>NZ_CP192038.1:0-195000 GCF_050951115.1 Actinoplanes sp. CA-030573
GTGGCCGATCAGGTCGACCTGAGCGATGTGTGGAAGGCGACGCTGGAGGAGCTTGCCGACGAGATCTCGTCTCCTCAGCAGCGCGCCTACCTGCAGCTGACCAAGCTGCGCGCCATCGTCGAGGACACCGCGCTCCTGGCCGTGCCGGACGCCTTCACCCGCGACGTCATCGAGTCGCGCCTGCGCCCGGCAATCACCGAGGCGCTGAGTCGCAAGCTCAGTCGCCCGATCCAGGTCGCCGTCACGGTGAAGCCGCCCGAGGACGGCACCGGCCTGCCCGGCACCGTCTACGGCACGCCGGTCGAGCCGGTCGCCGATGAGCCGGCCGAGCCCCAGCCGCGGCACTACGCCGAGCCCGAGCCGCGCCGGCCCGACGTTCCGGCGTACGCCCATGACCCGTACGGGGAAAGCGCGCAGCGCCCCTCCTACCGCAACGTGCCCGCCGCGCGTGGTGGGCAGGAGGCCCTGTTCGCCGAGCCGGCGCCCGCGCCCACCGCCACTCCGGCCGGCCCCCCGCCGGCGATGCACCCGCCGATGCAGCCGTCGCCGCCCGCCCCGATGCAGCCGATGCCCATGCAGCATCAGGCGCCGCTCGGCCACATCGCCCCGCCCGCGCCCCCGGCCACCGACCAGGTCCCCGAGTCGAACGAGGCGGCACCGCACCGGATGGCGGCGAACCCGGCCCAGCTGCGCGACAACCAGCGCCGCCCGGACGACCGTCCCACTCTGGTCGAGGACGCGCTGCCCACCCGCGGCGACAACGGTCCCGGCCGCGCGCCGATGGACATCCGCCCGTCCTCCAACCCGCGCGGCACGAACGACGGCAACCGGCTCAACCCGAAGTACATGTTCGAGACGTTCGTCATCGGCTCGTCCAACCGCTTCGCCCACGCGGCCGCCGTCGCCGTCGCCGAGTCACCGGCCAAGGCGTACAACCCGCTGTTCATCTACGGCAGCTCCGGGCTCGGCAAGACCCACCTGCTGCACGCGATCGGCCACTACGCGACCACCCTCGGCCACGCGCGCTCGGTCCGCTACGTCTCCACCGAAGAGTTCACCAACGACTTCATCAACAGCCTGCGCGACGACAAGACCCAGGCGTTCCAGCGGCGCTACCGCGACGTCGACATCCTGCTGATCGACGACATCCAGTTCCTGGAGAACCGCGAGCGCACCCAGGAGGAGTTCTTCCACACCTTCAACACGCTGCACAACGCCAACAAGCAGATCGTCATCAGCTCCGACCGCTCCCCGCGCCAGCTGGCGACCCTCGAAGACCGTATGCGCACCCGCTTCGAGTGGGGCCTGCTCGCCGACATCCAGCCGCCCGACCTCGAGACGCGCATCGCGATCCTCCAGAAGAAGGCCGCCCAGGAGCGGATGTACGCCCCCGACGACGTCCTGGAGTTCATCGCCTCGCGCGTCTCCAACTCCATCCGCGAGCTCGAAGGCGCCCTCATCCGGGTGACCGCCTTCGCCAGCCTCACCCGCTCTCCCGTCCAGCTCTCGCTGGCCGAGGAGGTCCTGCGCGACTTCATGCCCGACGGCGCCGGCCCCGAGATCACCGCCGACCAGATCATGGTCTCCACCGCCGACTACTTCGGCGTCTCGCTCGAGGACCTCCGCGGACACTCCCGCTCGCGGGTGCTGGTCAACGCGCGCCAGGTGGCCATGTACCTCTGCCGCGAGCTCACCGACCTCTCGCTGCCCCGAATCGGCCAGGCCTTCGGCGGCCGCGACCACACCACGGTCATGCACGCCGACCGCAAAATCCGCCAACACATGGCCGAGCGGCGGTCGCTCTACAACCAGATCGCCGAGCTGACCAACCGCATCAAACAAAACACCTAGAGCATTTGGCGGGTACGGGATCTGTTCCATCCCCAACCGCACCTCGGCCCGCCCCGCCGAGCACCGCGAGGCCGTCGTTTGCCGGCCCGGTGCCGCGACCGGCGGGCTGGGCTGCCTGCTTGCGGTGCCGTCCGTTCCGGGCTCGCGCGCCGAGTCCCGCTGTGGTTTGCCTGGTCAGGCCGTCGCTTGCCTGGCACCGGTAGCCGCTCGACCCGCTCGCGCAGCAGTCGCTCTGCTCGGCCGCTTGCTCCGCCGCCGGCGGTCGCAGTCCGTTTCGCCGCCCTGCTTGGTGGGCCAAAGCGACCGGCTCAACGGCCGCCAGTCCAGCGATGAAGAGTTACCGCTCGTGGCGCGCCCGAACTCGCCAACATCGCCAACGGAGCCGAGAATGCAGCGCATAGGGCCCGTAACGACAACGGGCCGGGCAAGCGGCCGATCCGGAGACACGCCAGCGGTGAAGACTTACCGCTCCTAGCGCGCCCGAACTCATCAACATCACGAACCGCCGGGCGCGATACGGCTCGCGGCTGCGTCATCTGGTGGCCGACCGGCCGGTCCGATGGGTGGCCGACCGACCGGTCCAACCGGTGACCGACCGGTCCAACCGGTGACCGACCGGTCCAACCGGTGGCCGACCGACCGGTCCAACCGGTGGCCGACCGACCAGTCCAACTGGCGGCCGACCCGGCAGGTCGAACGGACGTCCAGCGCAAGCGGCCGAAGGGGCTGGGGACCGGCGGCGGAGCAAAGCGGCCGAGCAAGCAGTTGAATGTCCGAACGGCGGCCGAGCTAGTGAGCGGCAGCCGAGCAAGCGCGCGAGCGGCGGCGGAGTAAGCGTGCCCGGCAGCGGGGCAAGCATGAGCGGCGGTGGGGCAAGCGCGACGGCGGAGCAAGCGTGCCCGGCAGCCAACCAAGTGGCTGAGCCGCAAGCAGAGGCACCAAATCCGGGACGACGACCTGGCCGGCTATCCAACACGGCGGCGAAGCAACGCAGGGCCCGCCACCTCCCCCACCCGTGATTGGGTGGGCCGACGATAAGCCACGGGTACGACAACTTCGGCCGGTTATCCACACCACCTCAGCGGCCCCCAAGACGTTGCAGCCACCGCGTCCGGGCCTCGCCCCAAACACACAGGTCACCGGATCGGCGGACACCAAGACCGCCTTCATCCACAGATCGCCGGCTTACCCACAGGCCCGCTCACCCCAAAGAGTGGCGTTCGCCCGTTTTCCATACCTTTATCCCCAGCCTGTGCATAACCGTCGGGGATAACCGACGCGACCCCCGCCGACGCCGATCCACCTCCGGCTCCCGATGTCAACGACAGAACGCAACCGTCTCGTGCCAACGTTATCCACACCAATTCACAGGCGTTCACAGCCCTTCATCCCCAGCGGTGGATAACCCTCGGCGCGGCTTCCCACAGATGTGGAGAACTCCTGGGGAAATCGATGTGGACAGACACGCACAGTCACGAGGTTGTCCACGTCCTGTGGAAGGGTGTGGATTGCCTGTTGAAGAGTCTGGGGACGACGAGCCGATAGCGTCTCGACGTTGTACACAGGGCGGGGGACAAACCCAGTGGAAATCCGGTGGATAGCCGGTGGACAACGGTGGACAACCGAAGTCAGGTCGACGACTGTGGACGCAGACCCGGGTTTGTACCCCGGTTGCCCACATGTGAATCACCGGTGGATAACCCGTTGACCTGCACTAACTCGAGTTCTCCACACTATGCACAGGCCCTATGAAGACGACTAGAGATTTTTCTAAGACAACAAAAAGCAATCAACGGCGTTGGGGATGTTGTGGATCGGGCCGCCGGCGGCTCGTCACAGCCTCGCCACCACCCCGCACCGGTAGGCCCGGGCACGCACCGGCTTGCCGCCCGCAATAAAGTTCGTGGGGATCCACGCCCCTGACATGAGGAAGCGACGCGGAGGACAGCATGAAGTTCCGGGTGGAGCGAGACGCACTCGCCGACGCCGTGGCATGGACGGCCAAGAGCCTGCCCAGCCGGCCGTCGGTGCCGGTGCTCGCCGGCGTCATGCTGCGAGTCACCGACGGCCGGCTGCACGTCTCCGGCTTCGACTACGAGGTCTCCAGCCAGGTGAGCGTCGAGGTGCAGGCCGACGCCGACGGGGCCGCCCTGGTCTCCGGCCGCCTGCTCGCCGAGATCACCAAGGCGCTGCCGAACAAGCCGGTCGACATCGCCGCCGTCGGCGCGCATCTGGAGCTGGTCTGCGGCAGCGCGCGGTTCACGCTGCCGACCATGCCGGTCGAGGACTACCCGACCCTGCCGGAGATGCCGTCCAGCGCCGGCACCGTGGACGCCGCCGCCTTCGCCGCCGCGGTCGCCCAGGTGGCCGTCGCCGCCGGCCGGGACGAGACGCTGCCGATGATGACCGGCGTCCGCATCGAGCTGAACGGCTCGACGATGGCCATGCTGGCCACCGACCGCTACCGGCTCGCGATGCGCGAGATGGAGTGGAACCCGGACGACTCCGAGATCAGCCTCAACGCCCTCGTCCCGGCGAAGACGCTGAACGACACGGCCAAGACGCTCGGCCCGCTGGGCGGCTCGGTGACGCTGGCGCTCTCCCAGGGCAACGCGGGCGAGGGCATGATCGGCTTCGCCGGCGGCACCCGGCGCACCACCAGCCGGTTGCTCGACGGCGCCAACTACCCGCCGGTGCGCTCGCTGTTCCCCGCGAGCCACAACGCCGAGGCGCGGGTCGGCGTCGCCGCCCTGGTCGAGGTGGTTCGCCGCGTGGCCCTGGTCGCCGAGCGCACCACCCCGGTGCTGCTGAGCTTCAGCGAGGACGGTCTGGTGGTCGAGGCCGGTGGGACGGAGGAGGCGCGGGCCAGCGAGGCGATGGAGGCGACTTTCACCGGAGAGCCCCTGACGATCGGCTTCAACCCGCAGTATCTGATCGACGGCCTGCAGAACCTCGGCGCCCCCAACGCGATGCTGTCCTTCGTCGACGCGTTCAAGCCGGCTGTGATCTCCCCCGCGGGCGAAAACGGCGAAATCGTGCCCGGTTACCGCTATCTGATCATGCCGATCCGGGTAACGCGCTGATACTGAAGGCGAGAGAACCGCACATCTAGGGGGAACACCATGCAGCTTGGCCTTATCGGTCTCGGGCGGATGGGCGGCAACATGGCCGACCGAATCCGCGCGGCAGGGCACGAGGTGGTCGGTTTCGATCACCATCCGGATAAGCGGGACGTCAGCTCGCTCGCCGAACTGGTCGAGAAGCTGTCCGCTCCACGAGTGGTGTGGACCATGGTGCCCGCCGGCGAGATCACCGAGAGCACGATCGACCAGCTGAGCGAGCTGCTGTCCGAGGGTGACCTGATCATCGACGGCGGCAACTCCAAGTTCACCGACGACAAGCCCCGGGCCGAGCGGCTCGCCGCCAAGGGCATCGGGTACATGGACTGTGGCGTGTCCGGCGGCATCTGGGGCAGCCAGAACGGCTACGCGCTGATGGTCGGTGGCAGCCAGGCGGACGTCGCCAAGGCGATGCCGATCTTCGAGGCGCTCAAGCCGGCCGGCCCGTACGGCTTCGTCCACGCCGGCCCGGTCGGCGCCGGCCATTACACCAAGATGGTTCACAACGGCATCGAGTACGGGATGATGCAGGCCCTGGCCGAGGGCTGGGAGCTCCTGGAGGCGTCCGAGTACGTCGACGACGTCCCCGGTGCGATCAAGAGCTGGCGTGAGGGCAGCGTCGTCAAGTCGTGGCTGCTCGACCTGCTCGACCGCGCCCTCGACGGCGACCCCGAGCTGGCCAAGCTCAAGGGCTACGCCGAGGACACCGGCGAGGGCCGCTGGACGGTCGACGAGGCGGTGCGCCTGGCGGTGCCCGCCCATGTCATCGCCGCCTCGCTGTTCACCCGGTTCGAGTCGCGTCAGGTCGACTCGCCGGCCATGAAGGCCGTCGCCGCCCTCCGCCAGCAGTTCGGCGGCCACGCCGTCGTCGGCTGACCGGCTCCACCGCACTAAAATCACGGGGATGTACGTACGCCGGGTCGAGCTGGCCGACTTCCGCTCCTACGAGCGGGTGGCGGTCGACCTCGACCCGGGCGTGTCCGTCCTGGTCGGCCAGAACGGGATGGGCAAGACCAACCTGATCGAAGCGCTCGGCTACGTGGCCACACTGGACAGTCACCGGGTGGCCACCGACGCCCCGCTCGTCCGGGCCGGCGCCGCATCGGGCGTCATCCGGTGCGCAATCGTCCACGATGGACGCGAGTTGCTGGTCGAGCTCGAGATCGTGCCGGGCAAGGCGAACCGGGCCCGGCTCAACCGGTCGCCGGTGCGCCGGCCGCGCGAGGTGCTCGGCGCCCTGCGCATGGTGCTGTTCGCGCCGGAAGACCTCGAGCTGGTCCGCGGCGACCCGGCCGCACGCCGGCGCTACCTCGACGACCTGCTCGTGGCGCGCCAGCCGCGCTACGCCGGCGTCCGGGCCGACTACGACCGGGTGATCAAGCAACGCAATGCGCTGCTGCGTACGGCGTACCTGACCCGCAAGGTCGGCGGCACCCGTGGGCAGGACCTTTCCACGCTCGCGGTCTGGGATCACCACCTCGCCGACCACGGCGCCGAGCTGCTGGCCGGACGGCTGGAACTGGTCGCCGCCCTCGGCCCGCACCTGACGAAGGCCTACGACGCGGTTGCCGCCGGCCGGGCCGCGGCCGCCATCGCGTACGCGTCGAATCTCGGCGAAAACCTCACGCCGGACCGCCCGGCGCTGGAGGAAGCCCTGCTCACCGCCCTGCAGGAGCGTCGCTCCGCGGAGATCGAGCGCGGCGTGACCCTGGTCGGCCCGCACCGCGACGACCTCACGCTGGCGCTCGGCGACCTGCCGGCCAAGGGCTACGCGAGCCACGGCGAGTCCTGGTCGTTCGCGCTGGCGCTGCGGCTGGCCGCCTATGACCTGCTGCGCTCGGACGGCATCGAGCCGGTCCTGGTCCTCGACGACGTCTTCGCCGAGCTCGACGCCGGCCGCCGCGACCGCCTGGCCGCCCTGGTCGCCGACGCCGGCCAGCTGCTGGTGACCTGCGCGGTCCCGGAGGACGTGCCGCCCACCCTGCGCGGCGCCCGCTTCGACGTGACGCTGGGATCGGTGACCCGTGACGCCTGACGAGCGACCCGGCTACGACCCGACGGCGGAACGGTTCTTCCCCAAGGGAGACTTCCGCGAGGACCGCCGACGCGACGAGTGGTACGAGACGGAGCCCGGCCCGTCCGAGTCCGGCCGACCGACGTCGAGTCGATCTGAGCGGTCCGCTGAGCGCGCCGCTGCCGCCGAGGGTGGGGAGATCCCGTCCGGGGGCGGTTCGAGGGCGGAGAAGGCCGCTGAGGGGGCCGCAGGAGCCAGTGACGGGTCCGGCGACCCCGCCAAAGCCGGGCCGGAGCTGGCCCGGGCCGTGCTCGACGCCGCGCTCGCGAAGCGCAAGGCGGCAGCCGCCAACCCGCGCCGCCGCAGCGGAGAGGGCGCCGGAACGGGCAAGCGGCCACGCGGCTACTCCGGCCCCGGGCCCGACCCGCGCGACCCGCAGCTGTTCGGCGACGTCCTCGGCCGGCTCATGAAGGCGCGCGGCTGGGAGAAGCCCAAGGCCGAGGCCACCGTCTTCGGGGCCTGGGAGCGCGTGGTCGGCCCGGACATCGCCAAGCACAGCCGGCCGGTCAAGCTCGACGCCGGGGTGCTGACCGTCGAAGCCGAGTCGACGGCGTGGGCCACCCAGCTGCGGATGCTGGCGGCGACCCTGCTGAAGAACATCGCGGCCGAGGTCGGCCACAACGTGGTGACCAAGCTGAACATCCACGGGCCGGCCGCGCCGTCGTGGAGCAAGGGGCCGCGGCGGGTGCAGGGGCGAGGACCGCGCGACACGTACGGATGACGCGCAGTAATCAATTGGCGGGTTTGCGCCTTTGCTCAGTAGTCGGCGAAAACGGCGAAACCGCGATCGGCGCAGCGGCGGTAGAAACCGGCGAGAATCGCCAGCTCGGAGCGGGCGAAACTCCAGTGCGGGGCGTTGCCGGCGTCGTCGCGCAGGGCCGACATCCGGTTCTCCAGCCAGCGCAGCTGCTGCTCGGCGAGGCGGCCCTGGGTGATCGCGGCCCGCATCACCTCGGCCACGGTGTCGAAGGTGACCAGGTCGCCGAACTTCTCGTGACCCTCGACGAAGCGCTCGAGGCCGCCCGCGATCCAGGCGCAGCCGTCCGGGTCGATGACCGGGTCCTCGTCCTCGGCCGCCGCGTCGGTCGCGTAGAGCACGCCGTCGAGACCCAGAAGCAGATCGACCAGCTCCGTGTACGCCGTGGCCCGCACCGTGCCGGTCTTGGCGATGTGCAGCGCCAGCGCTCCGGTCGGCGCGGCGATCTCGGGCGCGTCGGCGATCGCGCCGAAGTCGACGAACTCCGCGGGTGCCACCGGGTCGTAGTACTGGTTCGTCCGGGGCCAGTGCACCGCGACGTTGTCCAGCCCCTTGTCATGCGCCATCTGGGGCCATCCCTCCTCGACATGCCTCGCAGAGCTTCGCCGCGGCGGAGCGCCGATGCAACCTCGCGGTGTGGCGTCCGGCCACGCACCGGTTCGCGCCGGGCGAAGGTTACGACACCATGCCCCGGTGTTGTGAGGCAGTGTCGCAGCGCGTGGCCGCTCGGTCCGGCAGGCGCGCGGTGACGATCGACAGCCGGATCAGTTGCCGTTGCGCGAGGCGGCTCTTCCGTGTAGGGGGAGACGTGGGTGGCGGCTCCGACGGCGCTACGGCGATCTGAGGCACCCGGACGGGGTGCCGCACCCTCATGAACTCGCTTCCGCGAGGTAGAATCGACGGAGACCGGAAAAGCATCGCGCGGTCGTGACGGCGGGTTGCCGATCGTTACGCTACGCGGTTTTTCCAGCCGATCACGATCCGCGGGCCTGCCGCGGCGACCGGCGCGCACGGTTCCACCGGTGGTCCGCTCCTCCCCGCGGGTTCCTCGTGTGTGGCCCGTCATGCCCGCCGGCCGTCCGCCGTATGTCCGCCAACCCCGCTGCGGGGCCCCTCACCGGGGGTGACGCGCGAGAAAGTGGCCGAGGGTGGCAGAGAAGAAGCAGGAGTACGGTGCGGAGTCGATCACCGTGCTCGAGGGCCTCGAGGCAGTCCGCAAGCGTCCCGGCATGTACATCGGCTCCACCGGCGAGCGGGGCCTCCACCACCTGGTCTGGGAGGTAGTGGACAACGCCGTCGACGAGGCGATGGCCGGCTACTGCGACACGGTCGACGTGGTTCTGCTGGCCGACGGCGGCGTCTCGGTCACCGACAACGGCCGCGGGTTCCCGGTCGACCTGCACCCGAAGCTGAAGAAGCCGGGCGTCGAGGTCGCGCTGACGATCCTGCACGCCGGCGGCAAGTTCGAGGGCACAGCCTACAAGGTCTCCGGCGGCCTGCACGGCGTCGGCGTCTCGGTGGTCAACGCGCTGTCCACCAAGATGCACGTCGAGATCCACAAGTCCGGCTACGTCTGGCGGCAGGATTACACGGCGTCCAAGCCGAGCCCGCTGGTCAAGGGCGAGGAGACGACGACGACCGGTTCGACGGTGCAGTTCTGGCCGGACCCGACGATCTTCGAGACCACCGACTTCGACTTCCAGACGATCTACCGGCGCCTCCAGGAGTACGCGTTCCTCAACCGTGCCCTGACGATCAACTTCACCGACGAGCGCTCGGTCGACGAAGAGGGCAACCACCGCAAGGTCACGTTCATGTACAAGGACGGCATCTCCGACTTCGTCCGCCACCTGAACCAGACCAAGAACCCGATCCACAAGACGGTCATCGACTTCGGCAGCGAGTCGCCCGAGGAGGGCATGGCCGTCGAGGTCGCGATGCAGTGGAACGAGTCGTACGGCGAGTCGGTCTACACCTTCGCCAACTCGATCAACACGCACGAGGGCGGCACCCACGAGGAGGGCTTCCGCGCGGCGCTGACCAGCCTGGTCAACCGCTACGGCGCGGAGAAGAAGTTCCTCAAGAGCGACGAGAAGCTCTCCGGCGAGGACATCCGCGAGGGTCTCGCCGCGATCATCTCGGTGAAGCTGCAGAACCCGCAGTTCGAGGGCCAGACCAAGACCAAGCTCGGCAACACCGACATGAAGAGCTTCGTCCAGCGGGTGGCAAACGAGCAGCTGGCCGACTGGTTCGACCGCAACCCGGCCGACGCGAAGACCATCATCACCAAGGCGTCGCAGGCCGCCCGGGCCCGCATCGCCGCCCAGCAGGCCCGCAAGCTGGCCCGCCGCAAGTCGCTGCTGGAGTCCGGCTCGATGCCGGGCAAGCTGGCCGACTGCCAGTCCACCGACCCGCGGGTGTGCGAGCTGTTCATCGTCGAGGGCGACTCCGCCGGCGGCTCGGCCAAGCAGGGCCGCAACAGCGCGATCCAGGCGATCCTGCCGATCCGCGGCAAGATCCTGAACGTGGAGAAGGCCCGGATCGACCGGGTGCTGAAGAACAACGAGGTCCAGTCGCTGATCACCGCCCTGGGCACCGGCATCCACGACGACTTCGACATCGCCAAGCTGCGGTACCACAAGATCGTGCTGATGGCCGACGCCGACGTCGACGGCCAGCACATCCAGACGCTGCTGCTCACCCTGCTGTTCCGCTTCATGCGGCCGCTGGTCGAGCAGGGTCACGTCTACCTGGCGGCGCCGCCGCTTTACAAGATCAAGTGGAACAAGCGGGGCGACGACGCGCAGTACGCGTACTCCGACCGGGAGCGGGACGGCCTGATCGCGCTGCGCCAGCAGAAGAAGCCGAACGCCAAGCCGGATGACATCCAGCGGTTCAAGGGTCTCGGCGAGATGAACTTCCACGAGCTGTGGGACACGACCATGGACCCGGCGACCCGGACGCTGCGTCAGGTGACTCTCGACGACGCTGCAACAGCGGACGAGCTCTTCAGCGTCCTTATGGGTGAGGACGTCGAGGCGCGGCGCTCGTTCATCCAGCGCAACGCCAAGGACGTGCGGTTCCTCGACATCTGAGGGTCCCGATATCCACAGCGCCGACCGACTTTCCACAACGTTATCCACAGCAGTATGCGTGCTTTAGCCGTACTTGCCTGGTTTCACCTTGAGTAAGGGTTAACAGTGACTGACACTCCCGAACCACCCGCCGGCGACGAATCCCCCGAGGAGACCGGCGGCGGCGGTGTGACCCAGCGAGTCGAGCCCGTCGGCCTCGAGGTCGAGATGCAGCGCTCGTACCTCGACTACGCGATGAGCGTGATCGTGGGCCGGGCGCTGCCCGACGTCCGGGACGGTCTCAAGCCGGTGCACCGCAAGATCCTTTACGCGATGTACGACTCCGGGTTCCGCCCCGACCGTGGCTACGTGAAGTGCGCACGCGTCGTCGGCGACGTGATGGGCAACTACCACCCGCACGGCGACTCGTCGATCTACGACGCGCTCGTCCGGATGGGCCAGCCCTGGTCACTGCGGTACCCGCTGATCGACGGCAACGGCAACTTCGGCTCGCCGGGCAACGACCCGCCGGCCGCCATGCGGTACACCGAGTCGAAGCTGTCCCCGCTGGCCATGGAGATGCTGCGGGACATCGACGAGGACACCGTCGACATGCAGGACAACTACGACGGGCGTACGCAGGAGCCGACAATCCTGCCCGCCCGTTTCCCGAACCTGCTGGTCAACGGCTCCGAGGGCATCGCGGTCGGCATGGCCACCAAGATCCCGCCGCACAACCTGCGGGAGATCGCGGCGGCCGTGCAGTGGGCGCTGGACAACCCCGAGGCGGACGAGGCGGCCACCCTCGAGGCGGTGCTCGAGCTGGTCAAGGGTCCCGACTTCCCGACCAAGGGGCTCATCGTCGGGCAGCAGGCGATCCAGGACGCGTACCGGACCGGTCGTGGTTCCATCCGCATGCGCGCGGTCGTCGAGATGGAGGAAGACCCGCGCGGCCGGCCGCAGCTGGTCGTGACCGAGCTGCCCTACCAGGTCAACCCGGACAACCTCGCCGAGCGGGTGGCCGAGCTGGTCAAGGAGGGCAAGCTCACCGGCATCGCCGACATCAAGGACGAGTCCTCCGGCCGTACGGGCATGCGGCTGATCATCGTCCTGAAGCGCGACGCGGTCGCGAAGGTCGTGCTGAACAACCTGTACAAGCACACCCAGCTGCAGGAGACCTTCGGCGCCAACATGCTGGCCCTGGTCGACGGTGTGCCGCGCACGCTGAACCTGGCGCAGTTCATCCGCTACTACGTCGACCACCAGATCGAGGTCATCCGCAGGCGTACGGCCTTCCGGCTGCGCAAGGCCGAGGAACGCGCCCACATCCTGCGCGGTCTGGTCAAGGCGCTGGACATGCTCGACGAGGTCATCGCCCTGATCCGGCGGTCGCCGACGGTCGAGGACTCGCGCCAGGGCCTGATGCAGCTGCTCGACGTCGACGAGATCCAGGCCACCGCGATCCTCGACATGCAGCTGCGCCGGCTGGCCGCCCTCGAGCGCCAGCGGATCATCGACGAGCTCGCGAAGATCGAAATCGAGATCGCCGACCTCAAGGACATCCTGGCCAAGCCGGAGCGGCAGCGGGCGATCGTCTCCGAGGAGCTCGGCGAGATCGTGCAGAAGTACGGCGACGACCGGCTGACGCAGATCATCCCGTTCGACGGCGAGGTCTCCATGGAGGACCTCATCGCGCGCGAGGACGTTGTGGTGACCATCACACGTACGGGTTACGCGAAGCGCACCAAGGTCGATCTGTACCGGTCGCAGAAGCGCGGCGGCAAGGGCGTCAGCGGCGCCACGCTGCGGCAGGACGACATCGTCTCGCACTTCTTCGTGATCTCGACCCACGACTGGATCTTGTTCTTCACCAACAAGGGCCGGGTCTACCGCGCGAAGGCGTACGAGCTGCCCGAGGCCGCCCGGGTCGCGAAGGGCCAGCACGTCGCCAACCTGCTCGCCTTCCAGCCCGACGAGCACATCGCGCAGATCATCCAGATCCCGAACTACCAGGTCGAGCCCTACCTTGTGCTCGCCACCAAGAATGGTCTCGTGAAGAAGACCCGACTCGAGGAGTTTGACTCCAACCGCAGCGGTGGCATCATCGCCATCAACCTGCGGGAGGATGACGAGTTGGTGGGCGCGACCCTGGCGGCACCGGAGAACGACCTGCTCCTGGTCTCCAAGAAGGCGCAGGCCATCCGCTTCAACGCGACCGACGAGGCCCTGCGGCCGATGGGTCGCGCGACCTCCGGCGTGATCGGCATGCGCTTCGGTGACAACGACGAGCTCCTCGCCATGGAAGTGGTTCGCGAGGGCATGGATGTGTTGGTCGCCACCGACGGTGGGTATGCGAAGCGGACGCCGATCGAGGAGTATCCGGTACAGGGCCGTGGCGGGAAGGGAGTTCTCACCGCGAAAATCACGGAGCGCCGTGGCGGTCTGGTGGGCGCTCTCGTGATCAGCCCCGAGGATGAACTATTTGCCATCACCAGCAATGGTGGTGTCATCCGGACTCCCGTGAAGCCTGTACGGCGCACGCGGGATCGGAACACAATGGGGGTCAAGCTGATGGACCTCCCAGAAGGTGTAACCATCGTGGCGCTTGCTCGCAATGCCGACGAGCCTGACGAACAGGACTAGTTGATGCCGGAGACACAGGCGAAGTCGGGGGCCGCGGGGGCCTCAGCGACTCCGGACGAGGCGGCCAAGAAAGAGGGCGCCGCCGCGAACGGGCGCGAAGCCGCGGCTCGGACCGCGACCCCCGCCGATGCCCCGTCCCCGCCGAAGTTCACCCGGGCGCCGGGCATGGCCCCGCCGCCGGGTGAGCCCGCCGACAAGGACGGTTCGTCGGACGCGAAGCGGCCCGGGCCCGCGGTGGCCAAGGGCTCGGCGACCGTGCCGATCGTCACCAAGGGCAAGGGCGCCATTCCCGGCGCCGCGCCGGCCCGGCCCGCAGGCCCGGGGGCGCCGCAGCGTCCGGCCGGTGGTCCGGCCGGCCCCGGCCCCGGCCAGCAGTCCGGGAACGTGACCGGTGCCAAGCAGCAACAGCAGCGGCAGCCCGGCAACACGACCGGCTCGGCCGCGGTCGGTGCGGCCCGGGTCACCGAGGCCGTCCGCTCGGCGCGCTCCACGGTGACGTCGGCCGCCGCCCGCGGGCCTCGCCGTGCCCGGCTCAACCTCAAGCGGATCGACCCCTGGTCCGTCATGAAGTTCTCGTTCGCCGTCTCCGTGGTGCTGTTCATCGTCGTGGTCGTCGCCACGTCGGTGCTCTACCTGGCCCTCGACGCGATGGGCGTCTGGGGTGAGGTGAACAACAGCCTGAAGGAGCTGGTGAGCGCCTCCGGCGGCACCGATGGGTCGTCCAGCGGTGGCTTCCAGATCACCGCGTGGGGCGTGATCGGCACATCGATGCTGATCGGGGCGGTGAACGTCGTCCTGTTCACGGCGCTCGCGACCCTCGGCGCGTTCATCTACAACGTCTGCGCCGACCTGGTCGGCGGCGTCGAGCTGACCCTGGCCGAGCGCGACTGACCTGCATCGCCGCTGCGGGCCACCCCCGTTTTGGTGGCCCGCGGCCCGGTGCGGTAATCTTCGGTGTCGCAATCGCGCGGGGCTATAGCTCAGTCGGTTAGAGCGCAGAGCTGATAACTCTGAGGTCGCTGGTTCGATTCCAGCTAGCCCCACGAGCGGACTAGATGGCCCCTGCTCACACACACCGTGAGCCGGGGCCGCTCGTTATGTTGGCTCCGGGGGCCGAGCCCCCGGAAACCCCACGGGCCTGACGGTGGGCGCGGTGGGTGACAACGTTGCGCGAGGTTTGGGGCCAAACGTGCTGAAGAAGCTTTTGATTGTGGCCGGTGTCGTTACGGTGGCGGCTCTTGTGGTGAAGAAGGTCAAGGCGTCCAGTGATGAGCGGGCGCTGTGGCACGAGGCGACTACGGCGCCGGACCTTCGATAGGCTGGTGCGGTAAGAGGGGCCCTAGCTCAACTGGCAGAGCACCGCCTTTGCAAGGCGGGGGTTAGGGGTTCAAGTCCCCTGGGCTCCACAGGAGAGTTGGAAGGCCGGCCAGGCGTCTACCGGCCGGAAGCCGAGCTGTGTGTTCACGGCGCGCATGTGGGTGTTGTCGTCGGCGTTCCAGGCGTCTATGAAGCGCAACGGTGGCTCGTGCGCTTGGGCGTAGGCGTGGTTGGCTGACTTGATCTGCATGCCCAGGCGATGGCCTCGGTGTGCGGGCTCCACCAGGGTTATGCGCTGGCGGGCGTGGGTGTTCGCGGCCGACTCGAAGGCCAGCTTGGTTCTTGCGACTATGCGGCCGGTGGAATCGTGGCGGGCCGCGGTCGAGTAGGAGCGGTGGCCTCGAGCCTGCTCGGTGGCCTCCTGCGCGCGCAGACGGGCGGCGTCGTAGGAACGCTGGTCGGCCGACAAGGTGCCGGTGGGTGCGTCGAGCATCAGGCGGGTTTGCAGGGCCGCCAAATCGTCGATGAGCTCCGCGGGGGCTGCGTCGCGCCATTGGATCAGCGAATAGCCGGCGGCGGCTGCGCGTACGGGTGAGCAGAGCGATGGGTGGTCGGCGGCTGCGCCTATGGGTGAGCAGAGCAAAGGGCCGCGAACGGGCAGCTCACAGCGCGACCTGATGCTGGTCATGCCGGGGCGGTGGCCGCGAGCGGTCAGATAGCGGTAGCCGGACTCGTCGCGGGCGGGGCCGCCGGCCAGCGCGCGGACCGTCTCGACCTCGATCAGGGTGCGATGGTGCCGGCGGGCGGCGGCCTCGACGGCCTGCAGCAAGTTGGTGCCTACGCCGCGGCGGCGATGGGCCGGGTGGACGATCAGATCCAGGTAGAGCGTGCTCAGGTCCTCGTTCTGGGGGATCTGGTACGACGCGGCGCCGATGATGTGGGCGCCGTCCCGGGCCAGGATGGCCTCTTCGGTCGAGTGCGGCCAAGGGTGGGTGAAACGGGCGACGTGGGCCCGCCGGCTGGGCGTGGGGAAGTCGGGCAGGTCATGGCGGGTCACCGCGACCACCAGGTCGTACCACTCGTCGATCGCGGCGGCGTCGGCCGGATCGAGAGGCGCGATGGTCATGCCCGCCATCGTCCGGCGGGCATGACCCGGCCGCAAACCAAAATGCTCAGGCGGGCAGGACGACAATCATGGGTGGGATCGGGACTCCGTGCGACTCGATCGGCAGCTCCGGAGCGGGAAGCCAATCCAGGCCCAGCGGCTCGGGGCCGACCCCGTCGTCGGGGCCGGGGCGCGGCTCGCCGTCTGCCACCTCGACGGCGAAGACCGAGGTCATGCCGGAGGGATAGGGCATCTCCAGAACGTGTTTCGCCTGGCTCACCACCAGGCCCGTCTCCTCGAAGACCTCCCGGGCCAGAGCCTGCTCGAGGGTCTCGCCGGGCTCGACGCCTCCGCCGGGAAGGGTCCACCACTCGCCGCCGCCGGATCGTCGGCTCCGCTCGTGCACCATCAGCACACGGCCGTCGCGGACTATTACGGCGGCGGCGCGTTTTCGCTCATCCACGAGATGGAGGCTAACCGGCTCGCGGAGATCGCGCTCACGACTGTGGATAAGTTAGGGATCTATCGGGCGGTACCCGACAGGCAACCGACCGAAATGGACGGATAAGGACGGCGAGGGAGTTACCCCAGGTACGCCTCGCGGGTGGCCGGCAGGTCGGAGGCGCCGGAGCGGTGCGTCTTGACCGCCAGGACCTGGTTCACGCCGATCTGGGCCCGCTCGAACGCCAGGGCCGACGCGGCCATGTAGAGGCGCCAGACCCGGGCGCGGCCGGGGCTGGTCAGGCGTACCGCGGTGGGCCATTCGGATTCCAGGTTGGCGACCCAGGTGCGCAGGGTACGGGCGTAGTGCTCGCGCAGGGCGTGCACGTCGCGCACCTCGAAACCCGCCTCCTCGAGGATCGTGGTCGTCGTGCCGACGGGGGCCAGCTCGCCGTCCGGGAAGACGTAGGCGTCGATGAAGGACCGCTGCTGGTGCGGCTGCTTCGGCGGCAGATGCAGGCGGGCGATCTGGTGATTGAGCAGGCGGCCACCGGGCTTGAGCTGGGCGTACAAGATGTCGGCATACTGCCGGTACGGCCCGGTGCCCACGTGCTCGGCCATGCCGACGCTGGAGATCGCGTCGAACGGGCCGTCGTCGAGCTCGCGGTAGTCCTGGATGCGGATCTCGACCTGGTCGGCGAGGCCGGCCTCGGCGACCTGCTTGCGGGCGTAGTCGGCCTGTTCGGCGGAGAGCGTGATGCCGAGCACGGTCACGCCGTACTCCCGGGCCGCATGCATGGCCAGGCTGCCCCAGCCGCAGCCGACGTCGAGCAGCCGCATGCCGGCCTTCAGTCCGAGCTTGCGGCAGATCAGGTCGAGCTTGTCGCGCTGGGCGTCGGCCAGGCCGTAGCCGGGCGCATCCGACGTCCAGTACGCGCAGGAGTAGACCATGCTCTCGCCGAGCACGATGCGGTAGAAGTCGTTCCCGACGTCGTAGTGCTGGCTCACTGCCAGCTTGTCCCGGCGCTTGCTGTGCCGGGCGCCGCTGACGTGCATCTCCTCCGGCGGCGGCTTGGGCTGGGTGCCGAGCACGCCCAGTCGCAGCAGGTCACCGGCGACCGTGTGGATCGGGATGTCCCTGACCTCGGGCGCGCGCCAAATGAGGTCGGACAGGCGGGTGAGCGCCTCGTAGAGATCGCCGTCGAGCTCGATCTCGCCGGCCACGTACGCGCGGGCCAGGCCGAGCTCGTTGGGCTGCCACATGAGGCGGCGTAAAGCGCGTCGGTTGCGGATGATGAGGGTCGGTGCGTCGGCCGGACCGGCGGTGGAACCGTCCCACGCCCGGATCCGTACCGGCATCGACGTCTGCAGTAGGGCCGAGAGAAGGCCGGCCAGCCTGGTCGCGGTCGTCGAACGGGGGGTAATGATCGACATGATGCCTCCCGGGGGCGCAGCCAGTCGCGCGGCGGGAAACGCCGTCGGCGCGGCCGGGGATGAACTGATCCACTATCCGCCCGCCGCGGCTTTTTACATAAGGTCCTTTTCTAACTTTGTGATCGATGACTCACACTGCGCGAAGCACCCGCTCGACCTTCTCGGCCGGCACCGGACGCGCCCGGTCCCGTCGGCTGTCGGCCAGCGCGGCCAGCACCGTTGCCCGCTCCACTTCGGACAGGATGCCGGTGAAGGGCGATGTGCCGCGCAACTGCACCGCGTACTCGGCGGAGGAGGTGAGCGCGTCGAGGACGGCCTCGGCGCCGTTGTCGATCACCACCTGCCAGCGGTCCAGCCACTCCCAGGACGCTCCCTCGGGATGCAGGCGACGCAGTCGTCGGATGGTTATCGCGGCTGCGGCGAGCAAAGCGGCGGGGTTGGCGACGAACTTGCCGGCGATAGCGCGGTGCAACCAGAGCTGCTCGAGCTGATGCTGGGAGAGCTTGGGCCGGGCGAGAGCCTCGACGTCGGCGCGGCGCAGGCGTCGCTGCCGGCCATCCGTGACGTACGGCATGAGGCCGCGCGCGCAGAGATCGACAACCTGCTGCCGCGAGGACCGCAACAGGATCGCCGCCTCGCCGATGCTCAAGAACTCCGAGCGCATCGTCACGGGTGAATGTTGGCCCGGACAGATCTCCGATGCAACAACCGAACGGCTATTGATTCTTTCAGTCGACCGTACGTGGCACGGTCGTGAGCACGTACGTCTGCTTCCGGAGCAGGTCCTGGGTGATCTGCACGCCGGTCAGCCGCTCGGCGAGCGCGAACCCGGCGTCGGTCGCGCGGGCGGGGTCGTCGCCCACGCCGAAGCCGACCTCGGCGAGCATCGGCGCGAGCTCGGCCGCCCGGCTGCCGGACCTCTTCGCGTACGTCATCGGATCGAAGTCGAGCTGGACCGCGGTGTCCTGGAGAAGCAGGAACCGCCCATGCCCGTCGGCGCCCCGGTGCAGCGCGGCGACGGTGGTGCCCTTCGAGAGCGGCCGCACGATCGCGTCGGTCACCCCGAGATCGCCGTTGTCCTCGACGATCAGCGACCAGCCCTCGAGCCGGGTGACGCCGATGAAGTACCGGTTCGCGGCGGCGGGCTGCTGGCCGTCACCGGAGCCGACCAGCTGCTGCCACCCGACCCGCTCGAGCTCCTTGCCGCCGAGCCGCTTGAGCACCTGCTGCGGGATCATCCCCTTCACCCAGGTGAAGCAGAAGCCCTGGCTGAGGTCGTGCTCGAGAGCGAGCCACCAGTAGTCGTCGGCGATGGCGGCACGCGGGGTGGCCGCCGCGGCCGGGGACGCGGTGCGGCGGGGACTGCAGGCGGCGAGGGCGCCCGCGGCGAGCAGGAGAGCGAGTGATCGGCGACGCACGGCGAACAGTAGATCAAAGACCGGGCACGACCGGTGACCCGACGGGTGCGACCTCCTCGTCGGCGCGTCGCGGCGCCGGGGCGGACGGAGGGCGGTCCGCGATCGTACGCCGTCGCTCGACCACGAAGTAGGCGCAGCTCCCGGCGTACGCGCCGAAGAGAGCGCCACCCACCACCCGCACCGGAACCGGACCGGCCTCGATGATCGTCAGGATCATCGCGGCCTCGGCCCAGCAGGCCAGCAGCACCGTGTTCACCGTGTCGGCCCGCTCCCAGCCGCCCGGGCTGCGCCGCTGCGCCTGCCGCTTGAGCTCGACGAGCAGTGCGTGACCCATGCCCAGGGCGAGCAGGCCGAGCAGGATCGTCGCGAAGATCGAATGCGCGCCCCCGGCGACGGCCGCGACCGCCGTTCCGCCGGCAAGCAGAGCGAGGCCGCTGACGGTCCCGATCCGTGCGCCGCGACGATCCCTCACAACCCCTGACAGTCGGCAAGATCTGCCCAGGACTGAGGAAACGGGGTGACCGGCGACTCGTCACGAACCCGGTGCGTCGATCGTCCGGACAGCATGACGGACAACACGAACACGACGGTGCTGGTCACGGGCGCGAGCGGGACGCTGGGCACGGCGGTGCTGCCCCGGCTGGAGAAGGAGGGGTACCGGGTGCGGCCGATGAGCCGGCGCGCCCGGTCCGGGTGGGTGGCGGCCGACCTGCGTACCGGGGAAGGTCTGAACGAGGCGGTCGACGGCGTGACGGTGATCGTGCACCTGGCCTCGGCGCCCGGCCGGCCGCAGCGCACCGACGTCGAGGGCACCGAGCGCCTGCTCACGGTGGCCAGGGCGGCCGGCGTGCGGCACGTCCTCTACGTGTCGATCAACGGCATCGACCGGGTGCCCTACCGCTACTACCGGGCGAAGCTCGACACCGAGGAGGTCGTCAAGCGGGCCGGCATCCCGTACACGATCCTGCGGGCCGCGCAGTTCCACCCGTTCGTCGAGATGTTGCTCGCGACCATGAGCAAGCTCGGACCGGTGATCATCGATCCGGCGTGGCGGCTCCAGCCGGTCGCGATCGAGGACGTGGCCGACCGGATCGCCGAGCTGATCGCGTCGCCGGCGACCGGCGAGACCACCGAGTACGCCGGTCCGGAGGTGCTGACCTTCGACGAGCTGGCGCGCGGCTGGCTGGCGGCCCGCGGCTCGAAGCGGCCGATCTGGCGGCTGCGCTTCCCCGGCCGCATGGCCCGGGCGATCCGCTCCGGCGCCCAGACCACCACGGCGACCCCGGCCGGCACCCACGGGTGGCGGGACTACCTGGCCGCGAAGTATTGAGCGAGGATGGCGGGCGTGATGGGAAGCCTGAAACTCGAACCCGCTCAGTCCCGCCTCGATCTGCTGGCCGATCCGGTGGCCAAGGCGCTGTCGGTGTGGCCGGCCGAGGCGCCGATCGACGCCGACCAGGTGATGGTCGCGCCGATCGACGCCGAGCTCGCCGACACCGCGGCGTTCTGCGAGGCATATGACGTGGGGCTCGACGTCTCGGCGAACTGTGTCGTGGTGGCGGGCAAGCGCGACGGCGTCACCAAGTACGCCGCCTGCATCGTCCTGGCCACGACCCGGGCCGACGTGAACGGCGTCGTCCGCCGGCACCTCGACGTGCGTAAATGCAGCTTCGCGCCGATGGACGAGGCGGTCACGCTGACCGGGATGGAGTACGGCGGGATCACCCCGATCGGGCTGCCCGCCGACTGGCCGATATTGGTCGATGCCCGGGTGGCGGCCACGCCCCACGTGATCATCGGCTCCGGCGTGCGGCACAGCAAGATTGCGATCGCCGGGCCGGCCCTCGGCGCGTTGCCCAACGCCGAGGTCATCGAGGGGCTGGCCCGGCCGGTCTGACGGGCGGCCGGGGTTTCACGTGGAACGTCATAGACCGACGTCGACGGATGTCTCCCGGCGGGTGATCTCCTCGAGGGCGGCCAGGATCGTGGCCGGTTCCTGGGCGCCCTGAATCGCGTACTTCCCGTCCACGACGAAGGTCGGGACGCTGGTGATGCCGAGCTCGTGGGCCTGGGTGAGGTCCGCGCGCACGGCGCCGGTGCCGGCGTCGCTCTCCAGATAGGCCAGCGCGGCCGCGCCGTCCAGGCCGATCAGCTCGGCCACCTCGGCGAGCGCCGGCCGGGAGCCGAGGTCGACCCCCCGGCTGAAGTGCGCGCGCTGGAGGGCGTCGAGCATGTCGGCCTGGCGGTCCTGACCGGCCGCCCAGGCGATCAACCGGTGGGCGTCGAAGGTGTTGGCCGCGACCGCCGCGTCGAAGTCCAGCCGCAGACCGTCACCGGCCGCGACCGACGTGACGTGGGCGAACATCTGCTCGGCGCGCTCGCGGCCGCCGAACTTGGCGGCCAGCGCGTCCTTGGTGCGCACTGGATGCGGCACCGGCGAGGGGTCGAGCTGGTAGGCCCGATAGGTGACCGTGACCTCGCCCGGGAACTCGGCGAGCGCCTTCTCGAGACGCTTCTTGCCGAGGTAGCACCACGGGCAGACGACGTCGGACCAGACCTGAATATCCACGTGTGACTCCGTCAGTGGGAAGTGACCTGGGCGGCGACCTGCCGCTTGAGCCGGGCGAGGATGGCCGAGCCGCCACGGATGCGCAGCGGGCTGATCGCGTGGGCCAGGCCCATGCGGGCGTAGAGGTCGTCGGGCACGGCGAGGATCTCGGCGGTCGGCGCCCCGGCCAGGCCCTCGGCCAGGATGCCGGCGAAGGCCCGGGTCGTCGGCGCCTCGGGCGGGCAGTCGAACCAGGTCGTCACCGTGTCGTCCGGCTGCACGACCGCCTTGAGGAAGAACTGGGTCTGGCACTCGGGCACCTGCTCCATGCCCTCGTGCCCGGCCAGCTCGGCCGGCAGCGGCGGCACCTCGTCGGAGAACTCGAGAAGCATCTCGAGCACGACCTCGCGCGGTGCCGAGGCGAACTCCTCGACGATCTCGGCGAGCTTCGGCGGCATTGCAGGGGACGGCGCAGCGGTCACGGAAACGAATCTACGCGCGAATGTCAGGCCGGCGCCGATGTCGGAAGGAGGGCCACGTCACTCAGGCTCAGGATGCCCACGACCTTGCGATCGGCGTCGCAGACGAGCAGGCGGCGCACGCCACGCTCGCGCATGGCCTGCACCGCCTCCTCCACCGTGGCCGACTGCTCCACCATGATCAGCTCACGGCTGACGATGGCCCCCAGTGTCGTCTGCTTCATCGGGAGGTCGGTGGCCACCGCGCGAATCACGATGTCCCGATCGGTGACCAGACCGATCATGGTGGGGCCGCTGGTCACCACCACGTCGCCGATGCCCTGGTCGCGCATCGCCTGGGCGGCCTCGTCCAGCGTCGTGGCCTCCGGCAGGTACACGACCCGCCGGGTCATCACCTCCGCGACCAGGACCTTGGCCATGTCATACCTCCCGTACGGAATGGGTTACCCGAGTGAATCCCTGACTACACGTGGTACCTCCGAAAGCGGCACATCGGCTCGCTCGCCGGAGCGCCGATCGCGGAACTCGACGACACCCTCGCCCAGCCGGCGGCCGACTACCACCGACCGGGCGACGCCCAGCAGCTCGGCGTCGGTGAACTTGACGCCCGCGGACAGCTGCGGGCGGTCGTCGACCAGCACCCGCAGGCCGCTCGCGGACAGCTCGCCGGCGAGGGCCAGCGCGGCCTCGACCTGACCGTCCTTGCCGGCGGCGATCACGTGCACGTCGGCCGGCGCGACCTCGTCCGGCCAGAGCAGGCCGCGGTCGTCGTGGTGCTGCTCGGCGATCGCCGCCACCGCCCGGGAGACGCCGATGCCGTAACAGCCCATGGTCGGGCGCACCGGCTTGCCGTCGACGCCGAGCACGTCGACCTTGAACGCGTCGGTGTAGCGGCGGCCGAGCTGGAAGATGTGCGCGATCTCGATGCCGCGCCGGATGGTGAGCGTGCCGTCGCCGCAGGCCGGGCACGGGTCACCGGCCCGCACGTCGGCCGCCTCGATCGTGCCGTCCGGCGTGAAGTCGCGGCCGGCCACCACGTTCGTGGCGTGCTTGCCCGCCTCGTTGGCCCCGGTCAGCCAGGCGGTGCCGGTGGCGACCCGCGGGTCGGCCAGGTAGCGCACCTTGATGCCCTGCGGGCCGATGTAGCCCTTGACCAGGTCGGGCCGGGCCGCGAAGTCGTCGAAGAGCGTGGCGGTGGCCGGGGCGAGGGCGGCGTCCAGCCGTTTGAGGTCGACCTCGCGGTCGCCGGGCACGCCGATGACGAGCAGCTCGTCGTCAAGGCCGGGGTGGTGGACGGTGACCACCACGTTCTTCAGGGTGTCGGCGGCGGTCCAGTCGGTGCGGCCGTCGAGGGCGCGCTCGTTGGCGAGCTCGACCAGCGAGGCGATGGTCGGCGTGGACGGGGTGTCGTGCACGGTGATCGGGCCCGCCTCGACCGGGCCGGCGGCCGGCACCGGGGTGATGACGGCCTCGGTGTTGGCCGCGTACGAACACGAGGTGCAGCCGACGAACGTGTCCTCCCCGACCTCGGCCATGGCCAGGAACTCCTCCGAGGCGGACCCGCCCATCGCCCCGGACATCGCGGCGACGATCGTGTGGGACAGCCCGAGCCGGTCGAAGATGCGCTGGTAGGCGGCGCGGACCGACGCGTACGTCTGGGAAAGGCCCTGGTCGTCGAGGGTGAAGGAATACGCGTCCTTCATCAGGAACTCGCGGCCGCGCAGCAGGCCGGCACGCGGGCGGGCCTCGTCGCGGAACTTGGTCTGCACCTGGAAGAGCAGCAGCGGGAAGTCGCGATAGGAGCTGGTCATGTCCTGCACGAGCAGGGTGAACATCTCCTCGTGGGTCGGCGCCAGCAGGAAGTCGCCGCCGCGCCGGTCCTTGAGCGTGAAGATGTCGTCGCCGTACTCCGTCCAGCGGTTGCTGACGTCGTAGGGCTCGCGCGGCAGCAGCGCCGGGAAGGAGACCTCCTGACCGCCGACCGCGGTCATCTCCTCCCGGACGACGGCGGTCACCCGGTCGAGGACGAGCTTGCCGAGCGGGAGCCAGGTGTAGCCACCCGGGGCGGCGCGGCGGATGAAACCGGCGCGCAGCAGCAGCCGATGACTCGGCACCTCCGCGTCCGCCGGCTCCTCACGCAGGGTCTTGAGCAGCAAGGTGGACATTCGCAACAGCATGCCGAGCAGGGTATTGAGGGGGTACGACGGAAACCACCGGATTACCCGTGTGTCGCCAGCGTCACGCTGTGCGTGCTTCCCCCGCGGTGCAAAACTGACTGCACGCTACAGGTGAAGGGACGTTAAGGGGGCGGGGGATGGCCTGGCGCAACTTCGTGGCGATGGGGGACAGCTTCACCGAGGGACTCAGCGACGCCTATCCGGACGGCAGCTATCGCGGCTGGGCCGACCTGGTGGCGGCGCGGCTGGCGGTCGACGCCGGTCCCGACTTCGGCTACGCGAACCTCGCGGTCCGGGGCAAGCTGCTCGACCAGATCATCGACGACCAGCTGGGCCCGACCCTGGCGATGCGGCCGAGCCTGGTCAGCTTCGCCGGCGGCGGCAACGACGTGCTGCGGCCCCGGGTCGACCCGCACGCGCTGGTCGCCCGGATGGAGCCGATGGTCGCCCGGCTGCGGGAGGCCGGCGCCGACGTCGTGCTGTTCCGGTTCGCCGACGTCACCGCCCACCTGCCGGGGCAGCGCATCATGAGCCCGCGGGCGGCGGTGCTCAACGACGGCGCCACCATGCTCGGCGAGAAGTACGGCGCGTACGTGATCGACCTCTTCGGCGACAGCCATTTCCACCACCCGCACATGTGGGCGCCGGACCGCCTGCACCTGTCCGCGGCCGGCCACCGCCGGGTCGCCGCGCACGTGCTCAACGCGCTTGGCGTCGGCATCCAGGACGAGTGGATGCTGGTGCCGCCGACGCCCGAGCCGACGCCGTGGCTGATGGCCCGCGGCGCCGACCTGCGCTGGGCCCGCGAGCACCTGGTGCCGTGGATGGGCCGGCACCTGCGCGGCCGGTCGAGCGGTGACGTGATCAAGGCCAAGCGCCCGGCGTTGGCCCCCATCGAATGAGCGCCGAAGGGCTAGCGTGAAGACCATGTCCGTTGCGAACGATCCGGCGCCTTCTCTGCAGGCGTACGCGCACCCTGACAAGCTGGTCACCACCGAGTGGCTGGCCGCCAACCTCGACACGCCCGGCCTGGTGGTGGTCGAGTCGGACGAGGACGTGCTGCTCTACGACACCGGCCACATCGCGGGCGCGGTCAAAGTCGACTGGCACCTCGAGCTCAACGACCAGATCACCCGCGACTACCTCGACCCGGCCGCCTTCGCGGCGCTGTGCGAGGCCAAGGGCATCGGCCGGGACGACACGATCGTCTTCTACGGCGACAACTTCAACTGGTGGGCGGCGTACGCCCTCTGGGTCTTCAGCCTCTTCGGCCACCGTGACGTGCGCCTGCTCGACGGCGGCCGGCAGAAGTGGGTGGCCGAGGGACGGCCGCTGACCCGCGACAAGACGAGCCGGCCGCCGGCCGACTACCCGGTCCCGGTGCGCAACGACGCCGAGATCCGGGCTTTCCGCGACCAGGTCATGGGTCACATCGCCAGCGGGCGGCCGCTGGTCGACGTGCGCTCGCCGCAGGAGTACACCGGCGAGCTGACGCACATGGAGGCGTACCCGCAGGAGGGCGCGCTGCGTGGCGGCCACATCCCGGGCGCGGTGAGCAAGCCGTGGAAGTCGGCGGCGAACGAGGACGGCACGTTCAAGCCGGCCGACGAGCTCACCAAGATCTACCGGGACGAGCTGGGCCTGGAGTCGGCGGACGACATCATCGCCTACTGCCGGATCGGCGAGCGGTCGAGCCACACCTGGTTCGTGCTGCACCACCTGCTCGGCTACCCGCAGGTGCGCAACTACGACGGCTCCTGGACCGAATGGGGCAACCTGGTGCGGGCGCCGATCGCGCGCGGCGCCGAGCCGGGCGGCATGAGCTGATTCCGCTTCCTGAACGCCCGTTAAGGCAAACGCTTGACAGCGGGTTAGAGTTGCCACGTGACGACGGTTGATCAGCAGCAGCGGCCGGGACCGCCCGCGCCCCGGCGGCGTTCACGCCGCGACGAGATCCTCGAGATCGCGGTCGGCCTGTTCGCGGCGCGCGGCTATCACGGCGTGTCGATGGACGACATCGGCTCGGCCGCGGGCGTGACCGGCCCGGCGCTCTACCACCACTTCGCCGGCAAAGAGGCGATGCTGGTGGCGGCCCTGATCCCGGTGAGCGAGGGCCTGCTGCACGGCGGCAAGGCCCGCGTCGCCGAGCACCCCGACGACGCCGGTGCCGCCCTGGCCGACCTGATCGACTTCCACGTCGAGTTCGCCCTGGCCAACCCGGCGGTCATCGCCCTGCACCTGCACGAGCTCGACCGCCTGCCGGACGAGCCGCGCCGGCAGATCCGCCGCCTGCAGCGCCTCTACGTCGAGGAGTGGGTCGGCGTGCTGGGCAAGCTGCGCCCCGAGCTCGAGGCGGCCGAGGCCCGGGTCCTCGCCCACTCGGCGTTCGGCCTGATGAACTCGACGCCGTTCCTGGGCGGCGAGGTCGACCGCCGCCGCCGGGCCGCCCTGCTGCGCGACGCCACCGTGCACGCCCTTCTCGGAAAGTAAGTGACGAAACCCTCGGCAACGGCGCCGGGAAAGTAGAGAGAATGATCGAGTCGCTGCTCATCGCCAACCGCGGTGAGATCGCCCGCCGTGTCATCCGAACCGCGAACCGGCTCGGAATCCGCACGATCGCGGTTCACTCGGAGGCCGACACCGGCCTGCCCTTCGTCCTCGAGGCCGACGAGGCCGTCAACATCGGGCCGGCCAACCCGGCACAGAGCTACCGGAACGCCGAGGCGATCCTGGCCGCCGCGAAGTCGACCGGCGCCCAGGCCATCCACCCCGGCTACGGCTTCCTCAGCGAGAACGCCGACTTCGCCCGCGCGGTCGAGGCGAACGGCCTCATCTGGGTCGGTCCGCCGGCCGACGCGATCGCCGCGATGGGCGACAAGATCAACGCGCGGAACCTGATGGCCGAGGCGGGCGTGCCGGTCGCGCCCGGCACCCACGACCCGGCGGCCACGGTCGAGGCCGCGATCGAGGCGGCCGCGGCGATCGGCTACCCGGTGATGGTCAAGGCGGCGGCCGGTGGCGGCGGCATGGGCATGGCCGTGGCGGACGACGAGAACGGCCTGCGCACCGAGTACGACAAGGTCCGCGCCTTCGCCGAGCGCATGTTCGGCGACGGCTCGGTGCTGATCGAGCGCTATTTCCCCCGCGTCCGGCACATCGAGGTGCAGATCCTCGGCCTCGCCGACGGCCGGGTGATCGCCCTGAGCGAGCGCGAGTGCTCGGTGCAGCGCCGCAACCAGAAGCTGGTCGAGGAGGCGCCGTCCCCGGCCGTCGACCCCGCCCTGCGCGACCGCATCAAGAAAGCCGCGGTCAAGGCCGGCGAGGCGGTCGGCTACCGCAACGCCGGCACCGTCGAGTGCCTGTTCGACCCGGCGACCGGCGACTTCTTCTTCCTCGAGATGAACACGCGTCTGCAGGTCGAGCACCCGATCACCGAGCTGATCCACGGCATCGACCTGGTCGAGCAGCAGCTGCGTGTCGCGTCCGGCGAGCCGGTCACCATCCCCGAGCGGACCAGCGGGCACGCGATCGAGCTGCGGGTGAACGCCGAGGACCCGAAGCGGTTCCTCCCCGGCCCGGGCACCATCACGACCTGGGTCGAGCCGTCCGGCGAGGGGGTACGCGTCGACGCCGGCTACACCGAGGGCAACGTCGTCACGCCGTTCTACGACTCGCTGATGGCCAAGCTGATCGTCTTCGGCGCCGACCGTGACGAGGCCATCGCCCGGGCCCGGGCCGCGGTGGCCGGGTTCGCGATCGCCGGACCGAAGAACAACCTGCCCTTCTTCGCCGAGCTGCTGGAGAACGACGAGTTCCTCGCCGGCGACTACGACACCGGCATCGTCTCCCGGATGAGGTGAAGAGGCCATGACGTCGGTGAGCATCAGAGAGGTGGCACCGCGGGACGGGCTGCAGAACGAGGAGCCCATCCCGACCGAGTCCAAGGTCCGCCTGATCGACGCGCTGAGCCGGACCGGGGTGCGGCGCATCGAAGCGGTCTCGTTCGTGCACCCCAAAGCGATCCCGCAGATGGCCGACGCGGACGACGTCTGGGCAAGAATCACGAAAAATCCGGACGTACGGTATTCGGCGCTCATTCCCAACACCAGGGGCGCCCAGCGGGCGATCGCCGCCGGTTTCCGGGAGATCGAGGTCGTCGTCTCGGCCAGCGACACGCACAACCGCCGCAACCTCAACCGCTCCACAGAGGAGTCCGTCGAGGACATCGCCGCGCTGATCCCGCTGGTCCACGACGCCGGGGCCACCCTCGAGGTGATCGTGGCGACCAGCTTCGGCTGCCCGTTCGAGGGTGACGTCGACCCCGATCGGGTGGCCGCGATCGTGGCCCGGGTGCGGGCCGACGGCGCCGACCGGATCGCCTTCGGCGACACCACGGGCATGGCGACTCCCCGCCGCGTGCGTGATCTGCTCTCGGCCGTACGCCCGGATCTTCTGCATTTCCACAACACCAGGGGAACCGGCCTCGCCAACATCATCACCGCCCTCGACCTCGGCGTGACCGAGTTCGACGCGAGCGTGGGCGGAATCGGCGGCTGTCCCTACGCGCCCGGCGCCTCCGGCAACGTGGCGACCGAGGAGGTCGTGCACATGCTGCACGACATGGGCATCGACACCGGGATCGACCTCGACCGCCTGATCGAGACGGCGGAGATGGCCGAGAAACTGCTCGGCCGCACTCTTCCGTCCGGTGTCCTGCGGGCCGGCCCGCGTACGAGATTGGTGTGATTTCCCGCGCGGTCCGCCGCGATCATTTTTCCGATTTGCCCGCGTGACCCTCGCTCGGTCGCTTCGTTACCAATACGAGTGGCCGATGTCGCCGGATTCCGGCGGATTCGCCACCGGCCGAAATGCCGACGACGAGGGGCGGAAACGATGACGGGGCTGGGAGTCGAGCGCGTTGCGCGCGCGGCATGCCCGCCGCCGTCCGTGCGCCCCACCGACGTCTCCCCGTCCTTGCCGCCTCTCATCCAGAAGGCGGAGCGGCGGAGGAGCCGGTGGGGTCTGCGCCTGCTCGTGGTCGGCGGTCTGGCCGGTGCGGCCTGGCTGCTCACCGGCGCCGCCGCGCACGCCGCGGACCGGTCCGACGAGCCCACCGGCTCGTTGCTCGGCGCAGTCGTCGGCAGCGACGCCACCGCGCCGGTCTCCGGACTCCTGACAGCGGCCGCCCAGCCGCTCGAGGCCGTGCCGGCCCACCACAAGCACGATGTCGTGGCCGACCTTCTCGACGTTCCGAAGCGGGTGCTCACGCGCCCGGTGGAAACCGTCGGCAAGGTCGCACACGGCAGCACCGGGACCACAGTGGACGCCGCCACCGGCGGGGTCGACGCGGTCCTGCGGGAGGTCGCCGGCCCACTCCGCCTTACCGGCGGACCCACGGACACCCCGCAGCGGATCATCGCCGCGGTGACGGACAAGGCCGTCATCCCGGGCGTCGAGCGGCCGGAGCCGGCGGTTGCGCCGCAGCTCCAGCTCGCGCCGGACGCCCCGGTCGCACCGGCAGGCACGGACGCGGCCGAGGTCGCGCCCGCACCGGTCGCGACGGCGAACCGCACCACGCTCAGCACGGCCTTGCGGGCCCCGATCGCCGGTGCGGTACGCGCCGGCGCGGTGGCCCGGCACGTCAAGGCCGCCCCGCACCACATCGCCCGCCGGCACCGGACGACCGCCTCCGCGGCGGCCACCGAGCAGGCGAGCGCGGGCGGGGACGCACCCGGCGGTGACGGATCTGCCAGCTGGCAGCTGCACCTCGGGGACGTCAGCGGCACCTCGACCAGCGGGTCGGGGACACCGACGGAAGGTGGCTCCGCGGCCTTCCTGCCGGCCGCGATCGTGAACAGCGCGATGGCCTGCCACCGGCTGCCGATCGTGTCCGACGTCGAGGTCCGGCGCCATGACGCCGAGGCACCGACCGTCTCACCTGACTGAGTGATGGCGTCCGGCGGTCCGCCCGACCGCCGGCAACCGGCCGGCACCGCTTCGGTGCCGCGTTCCGGCTCGATTCCCCAACCGCTTGCGAACAAGCGGCGAATCGCACACGCCTGAATCACACGCAACCGCACCGAAGCGCCACGTGGGCGCGCGTCGACAAGCGGAGTCAGGGCAGAAGAAAAAGAGCCAGGGCACCGCTGCGCCCGAAATGCAGTTCCGGAACGTCCACAACTGAATACGTCACACCATTTGCCGAAACATTTCTGAAAGGCATTCCTTCCGCATGAAGACTTGGGTTCGCAAGACTCTGAGCGTCGGTGTCCTGGCCGCTGGCGCCCTGCTGTTCGCCCCCGGCGCCGCGCACGCCGACACCCACCAGGTGACCGGCGACAACAACGGCATCCTCAACGGCACGCAGATCGCCGTGCCGGTGCAGGTCCCGGTCAACATCGTCGGTAACGCCCTGGGGATCCTCGGCGTCGCGGACACGCACGCGGTCGGCGTCAACCAGACCGAGAGCGGTCGCCTGGGTGACGTGCAGCGCACCGGTGACAACAACGGGATCCTGAACGGCACCCAGGTGTACCTGCCGGTCAGCGTCCCGGTGAACGCGGTCGGCAACTCGGCCGCCGTGCTCGGCGCCGCCGACACCCACGCGGTCGGTGTCAACAACGTCCGTGGCCGCAAGGCCGAGAGCGCGCACACCACCGAGGGCGGCTGGTTCTCCGGTGGCGGCCAGATCTCCGGTGACAACAACGGGATCCTGAACGGCACCCAGATCTACGCGCCGATCGACGTTCCGATCAACGTGTGCGGCAACTCGCTCGCCATCCTGGGCGGCAGCTACACCCAGGCGTTCTGCGCGAACAACGTCTCGGTGCGCGGCCACCGCCGCCACCACGGCAAGGAGAGCGCGCACGTCACCGAGGGTGGCTGGCAGATCGCCGGCGACAACAACGGCATCGCGAACGGCACCCAGCTGTACGCGCCGATCAGCCTGCCGGTCAACCTGTCGGGCAACTCGGCCGCGCTGCTCGGCGTCGCCGACTCGCACGCCGTCTCGGTCAACGAGTCGGGCCACGGCGACGGCTTCGTCCAGGGCCACGGCGACGACAACGGGATCCTGAACGGCACCCAGATCGGCGTGCCGATCAACGTGCCGATCAACGTCTGCGGCAACTCGCTCGGCATCCTCGGCGCCGCCAGCTCGCACGCGGCCTGCGTGAACGGGCTCGACTTCGGCGGCGACGACTTCGGCGGCTGGGGCGGCGACAACGGCAACACCGGCCACGGTCACCACGGCCACCACGGCCACCACGGCAACGGCAACGGGAACGACAACGCCGGCGACAACGGTGACGACGACTCGTACCTGGGTGACAACGGCGCCGCCGACGGTGGCTACGGCAACGGGAACGACAACGCCGCCGACGACAACGGCTACGGCAACGGCAACGACAACGCCGCGGACGACAACGGCTACGGCGGCCAGAAGCCGGCCTCGAACGGCTCGGACAGCGACAGCAAGGGCGGCCGCGAGTCGGCCAAGTCCCCGGTCGAGGGCCTGACCGGCACCGTCAGCAACGTCTCCGACAGCTCGGGCTTCGCCGGCCTGGGTCTGCTCAACACGCTGCGCTGAAGTAGGGCAGCAGCGAGAGAGAACCGGGTAGCGCCGTCCCGGGCGCGACCCGTACCGGTGCCGCGAGGCGCCGGGTAATACCGGCGTCCCTCCACGGCGCCGGAAGCACCAAAACGGACGGGAGTCTCCGCAGCCGGCGGAGGCTCCCGTCCGTCGTTGTCGATCCTCGATCGAGTGCGCTACCCTAACGATCGTTAAGTTCCTAACGGTCGTTAAGGGCCTCGAGGAGGACCGAAGTTGACCATCGACGACGAGGCGCTGGCGCAGGTCCGCAAGCGTGTGCTGGCCGGCGGCGCGGAGCGCTATCACGCGGCCAACGCGGCCAAGGGCAAGCTGTTCGCCCGGGAGCGGGTCACGCTGCTGGTCGACGAGGGCTCGTTCGTCGAGGACGGGCTCTATGCCAACAGTCTCGCCGACGGCCTCCCGGCGGACGGGGTGATCACCGGAACCGCCCGGATCGACGGCCGCGACGTCTGCCTGATGGCCAACGACTCCACGGTCAAGGCCGGCTCCTGGGGCGCCCGCACGGTCGAGAAGATCATCAGGATTATCGAGCGGGCTTATCAGTACGGCGTGCCGATGGTCTACCTGGTCGACTCGGCCGGCGCCCGGATCACCGACCAGGTCGATCTCTTCCCCGGTCGCCGCGGCGCCGGCAAGATCTTCCACACCCAGGTCCGCGCCTCGGGGTCGATCCCGCAGGTCTGCGCGTTGTTCGGCCCGTCGGCGGCCGGCGGGGCGTACATCCCGGCGTTCTGTGATGTCGTGATCATGGTCGAGGGCAACGCCAGCATGTACCTCGGCTCCGACCGCATGGTCGAGATGGTCACCGGGGAGAAGACCACGCTCGAGGCGATGGGCGGCGCCCGCGTGCACTGCGCCGAGTCCGGGGTCGGCCACTTCCTCTGCAAGACCGAGCCGGAGGCGCTCGACACCGTCCGCCGCTACCTCTCCTACCTGCCGTCCAACTGGGAGGGTCAGCCGCCCGCGATCGAGGCGGAGGAGCCGGCGGGGGTCGATCTCGGCGCGCTGGTCCCGGCCAGCGAGCGGCAGGCCTTCGACATGCGGCGGTACGTCAAGGGCCTGGTCGATGCCGGTTCCTTCTTCGAGATCCAGGCCCTCTGGGCACGGGAGCTCACGATCGGGTTCGCGCGCCTGAACGGCGAGGTCATCGGCGTCATCGGCAACAACTCGATGTTCAAGGGCGGCGTGTTGTTCGTCGACTCGGCCGACAAGGCGACCCGCTTCATCCAGCTCTGCGACGCGTTCAACGTGCCGCTGCTGTTCCTGTCCGACGTGCCCGGCTTCATGGTCGGCTCGGCGGTCGAGAAGCAGGGCATCATCCGGCACGGCGCCAAGATGATCACGGCGGTCTCCGAGGCCACGGTTCCCAAGATCTGCGTGGTGGTCCGCAAGGCGTACGGGGCCGGCCTGTACGCGATGAGCGGCCCCGGCTTCGACCCGGACGCCACGATCGCCCTGCCCACCGCCAAGATCGCGGTGATGGGCGCGGAGGCCGCCGTCAACGCGGTCTACGCCAACAAGATCGCGGCGATCGAGGAACCGGACGCCCGCGCCGCGTTCGTGGCCGAGCGCCGCGCCGAGTACGAGCGCGACATCGACATCATGCGGCTGGCCAGCGAGCTGGTCGTCGACGCGGTGGTCGAGCCGGCCGACCTGCGCACCGAAATCGTCCGCCGCCTCGCCGCCGCGCGCGGCAAGGAGCGCGGCTTCTCCCGGCGCCGGCACGGCGTCACGCCCGTCTGACAGGAGTGGGGAAAATGGTGGACTTCCGGCTCGACGAGGAGCAGGAGGCGCTGCGTGCCACCGTGCGGGACTTCGCCCGCGAGCAGGTGGCGCCGGTCATCGCCGAGCACTACGAGAACAAGACGTTCCCGTACGACCTGGTGCGGCAGATGGGCAAGATGGGGCTGTTCGGCCTGCCGTTCCCGGAGGAGCACGGCGGCATGGGCGGCGACTACTTCACGCTCTGCCTCGCCCTCGAAGAACTGGCCAGAGTGGACAGCTCGGTCGCGGTCTCGCTCGAGGCCGGGGTCTCGCTCGGCATCATGCCGATCTTCCGGTTCGGCACGCCCGAGCAGAAGGAGCAGTGGCTGCCCCGGCTGACCAGCGGCGAGGGCCTGGCCGCGTTCGGGCTCACCGAGCCGGGCTCGGGCACCGACGCCGCCGCGATCATGACTCGGGCCGTGCTCGACGAGTCGACGAACGAATGGGTGATCAACGGCAGCAAGGCGTTCATCACCAACTCCGGCACCGACATCACGCTGCTGGTCACCGTCATGGCGGCGACCGGCACCAACCCGGACGGCTCGAAGGAGCTGTCCACGATCATCGTGCCGGCCGGCACGCCGGGCTTCACCGTGGCGCCGGGCTACTCCAAGGTCGGCTGGTGCGCCTCCGACACCCACGAGCTTTCCTTCGATGACGTACGCGTTCCCGCCGGCAACCTGCTCGGCCCGCGCGGCCGTGGCTTCGCCCAGTTCCTGCGGATCCTCGACGAGGGGCGGATCGCGATCGCGGCGCTGTCCGTCGGGCTCGCCCAGGGCTGCGTCGACGAGTCCCTGAGGTACGCCGCCGAGCGCCGCGCCTTCGGCCGCCCGATCGGCGACTACCAGGCCGTCCAGTTCATGATCGCGGACATGGAGCTGCGGGCGCACACGGCCCGCCTCGCCTACTACGACGCCGCGGCCCGGATGCTGGCCGGCGAGGACTTCAAGCGGTACGCGGCGATCGCCAAGCTGCACGCGAGCAACGCGGCCATGGAGAACAGCCGGTACGCGACGCAGGTCCACGGCGGCTACGGCTTCATGAACGAGTCGGCGGTCGGCCGGTTCTACCGGGACGCCAAGATCTTGGAGGTCGGCGAGGGAACCTCCGAGGTCCAGCGCATGTTGATCGCGCGCGGGCTGGGCCTCTAAATCGGACAATAGCCTCGAGCTTTCGGTCTGCTTTCCGACACGGTTGGATGTCTGCTCGCCGGTATGGACTTACGTGCATAGGTTCGGACCATGGCGGCAGACGAGGGGGCGGGCCAGAGTGGCTCGAGCTTCGACGTCGTGCTGCGCCGGCACCGTCTGCGCGCCAAGCTGACCCAGGAGGAACTGGCCGCCCGGGCGGCGATCGGCGTGCGGACCGTCCGCGATCTCGAGCGCGGCCGCGCGTCCCGGCCGCAGCGCACGACGGTCGAGCTGCTCGCCGCCGCGCTCGGCCTGGCCGGCGCCGACCGCGAGACGTTCCTGGCCGCCGCGCGCGGTCAGGCCGCCGACGAGCCGCTGCCGCCGACGTCGTTCCTGCAGATACCGCCGAGCACCGAGCTGATCGGCCGCGACGACGACGTGGCCGAGCTGGTCACCCGGCTGACCGCTCCCGACGGGCCGCGCGGCGTCACCCTGGTCGGCATGGCCGGGGTCGGCAAGACGAGCCTCGCCGTCGCCGTCTCGCACCGGGTGGCCGAGTCCTACCCGGGCGGCGTCGCCGGGGTCGTCATCACCGACGGATCGTCGGTCGGCGAGATGCTCGGCAGCATCGCGGCCGCCTTCGGCGTCGGGCACCCCGACGACCTCGGCGGCCGGTTCGCGGGCCGGGCCGCGCTGCTGTTCGTCGACGCGGTCGAGCGCTCGGCCGAGTCGACCGCCGAGATGCTGGCCCGGCTGCTCGACCGCATCCCGTCGCTGCGCTTCCTGGCGACCGGTCGCCACCCGATCGGGCTGCCGGCCGAGCGCGTGTGGCCGCTCGCCCCGCTGGTCGCGCCGCCGGCCGAGACGCCGGACGTGCTGACGGCCGTCGCGGCGTACCCGGCGGTCGGTCTTTTCCTGGAACGATTGGGCCGGGTCCGCCGCACCCCGCTCGAGCCCGACGAGATCGCGCCGCTGGCCACGCTGGCCCGCCGCCTCGGCGGGCTCCCGCTCGCGATCGAGCTGGCCGCCGCCCGGGGACGCGTGCTGACCGTCCCCGAGATCCTCAACCGGTACGGCGACCGCGTGCTCGACCTCGACCGGCCGGCGGGCGCGTCGCAGGAGGCGGTGGTCTCGCTGCGCGACGCGGTGGCCGCCAGCTATCGCCTGCTCAACCCCGGTGAGCAGCACGCGCTCCGGCTGCTGGCGATGTTCCGCTACCGATGGTCGCTGGCGCTCGCCGAGCAGATCACGGCGGGCGCGCAGACCGACGGCGCCGACGTGGTGCACCTGCTCGACCGGCTGCTGGAGCTGGGGCTGGTCAGTGTGCGGGGCAGTCGCACGGTCCGGTTCCGGCTGCTCGAGTTCGTCCGCGACTACGCCGCCGAGCGCGCGGCCGCCGAGGGCGAGCTCACCGAGGCGCGCCGGCGCCACGCCGTGGTCCTGGCCGACCTCGCCCAGCAGATCGCCCCCGACCTGATCGGCACCAAGCTGGCCGAGGCCGCGACCCGGCTCGACGACGTCTCCGGCGACCTCGGCACCGCGCTCGCCTTCGCCGCCGGCGAGGACCCGCACACCGCCCTGCGGCTGGCCGCCGCCCTGCCGCGCTGGTGGCGCTTCCGCGGGCGGGATGTCAGCGGCCGGCAGTGGCTGCGCCGCCTGCTCGACGATCCGCGCACGGCCGACGCCGACCCGGCCACCCGGGCCTGGGCCAAGATCGGGCTGGCCCAGCTCGCGATCGAGCACGGCGCCGGCGCCGAGGAGATCGCGACGGTGACCGCGGCCGTGGCCGAGTTCGAGCGGCTGGGCTCGGTCGGCGGGCAGCTCGCCGCGCACACCCAGCTCGCGGCGCTCTTCATGACCACCGGCGGCCACGACGAGGCCCGGCGGCACGGCGAGGCGGCCCTGGTCCTGGCCCGGCGGCACAACAAGATCCGGGACATGGCCGTCGCCGAGAACAACCTGACCTGGCACGAGATCCGCGAGGGCGACCTGGCCGCGGCCCGGCGCCGGCTCGCGGCGGTGGACGACCTGGCCAGCCAGTGCGGCGAGGAGCGGTTGCGGGCCCTGGCGCTGGCCAATCTGGCCGAGGTGGCCCGGCTGGAGGGCCGGCCCGAGGAGGCCGAGCGGCTGGGCCGCAGCGCGATGCCCGAGCTCGAGCGGGTCGGCGATCCCAACCACCGGCGGCGGTTGCGGGCCACGATCGGGCTGGCCCTGGCCGAGGCCGGGCGGATCGACGAGGCGCTCGAGGTGCTGGCCCGGCTGCGGCTGCCGGAGGAGATGCTGCCGGACGGGCCGGCCGCCGTGGTCGAGGCCGCGATCGCGCTGCGGCAGGGCGAGCAGAAGCATGCCGCCGAGTGCTTCGCGCGGGCGGCCGAGGCGTACGACGGCGCACATGATCGGCGGGACATCGTCGAGGCCCTGATCGGCTTGATCGTCAGCACACCCGACGGAGAGGAACGGACCGCGGCCCGGCTCCGGCTGCGCGAACTGTGTGAATCGGGGGGAATCACCCTCTTGCCCCGGGAGCGGGAGAAGCTCGAAGCGCTCTCGTGAGGTGTGGCGCGGACGGCCGGCGTTCGTGCCCCCCACGCGCCGGCCGTCGCAACGCCCCACCAGTAACGCGGCGAGAACGAAGGCTCCCCCGTCAGCCCCGTACGTCGCCTCGGTCGCGCCGCATCCCCCTTGCGCTGATCACAGTAGCCGCGGCCGCACGTCAGCCGGGGAATTTTGTCCGTTTAGTCGCCCGAGTCGCCGGTTCTGCCGGTAGTTCTGCCGGTTGTGGCTTTGCCGAGCTTCAGGCGGCATCGACCTGAGTTGTCTCCTGGCTACCAGCCGTAGCGCACGGGTTGACCGCATCGCGGATCGTGCGCAGCGACTCCAGCATCCCGGACAACTGGTCGGGGCTCAGCTGGCCGATGAACCACTGCTGCACGAGGGCGAGATGCCCGGGCAGAACCTCCTCCAGGCGCTGCCGGCCGGCGGGGGTGATCACGGCGAACGAGCTGCGGCGGTCGCTCGGGCAGGCCTCGCGGCAGACCAGGCCGTCGCGGTCCATGCGGTCGACGACGCGGGTCACGCCGCTGGTGGAGAGGGAGGTCTGGCCGGCCAGATCGGTCATGCGGAGACGACTGCCGGGCGAGCGGGCGAGGCGCATGAGCACCTCGAACTCGACGGCGGAGAGGCGGTGCTCCTCGAACTGTGCGGCAAAACGCGCGGTCAGGCCCGTGTACGCCTCGGCGAACAGGCCGACCGCGGTGAAGCGGGGGTCATCCAGGTCGGTACTCACGGGTACATCCTACCTCAGTCACTTGACAGGCGGAATATTGCTTAGGCTATAGTTGCTGTGTCACGCAAACACCGCCACCAGCACTTCGAAAGAAGGAACCAGTCATGACCGACGTCGCCAACACCCGTCCGTTCGAGGGTCTCCAGATCCCGGCCGCGGGCACCTACGAGCTCGACGCGGCGCACAAGCGCGTGGGCTTCGTGGCGCGACACCTTATGGTCAGCAAGGTCCGCGGGCAGTTTGCCGAGGCGACCGCGACCATCATCATCGGCGAGGACCCGCTGCAGTCCTCGGTCACCGCGTCGATCGTCGCGGCCAGCATCGAGACCGGCCAGGTCGACCGCGACAACCACCTGCGCAGCGGTGACTTCTTCGAGGCCGAGAAGTACCCGACGCTCGAGTTCCGCAGCACCGGCATCAAGTCGCACGCCGGCGCCGAGTTCGTCCTCGACGGCGAGCTCACCATCAAGGACGTGACCAAGCCGGTCGAGCTGGTCGTCGAGTTCGAGGGCGCCACCACCAGCCCGTACGGCAAGGGGGTCTTCGGCTTCAGCGCGCACACCGAGATCGACCGCGAGGAGTGGGGCCTGACCTGGAACATGGCCCTCGAGTCCGGCGGCGTCATGGTCGGCAAGAAGATCAAGATCGAGATCGAGGGCGAGGCCGTCCGCCAGGACTAGTTCCCGCAGCACTGTCTACATTCGAGCCGCCGTCCAGCATCCGGACGGCGGCTCGATTGCCGTCTGGCGCTCCCTCGCGGGGGATGGCAAGGTGGACCGAGCGCACACGTTCGCTCACAGGGTGGTGATCGAAGGTCGGTTTGGTCCCTGGCGGTGCCGGGAGGGTAAGTGGGCAAGGATCTCGCAACCATCGCCTTTGCGCCCGAGGACCGGGTCACCTACCGGCATAAGGTGCGCCGATGTCTCGACGCGCTGGCACGGATGCTCGACGAGTCGCTCTTCGCGACCGTCGACGGCATGACCGGGCTGGAGATCGAGCTCAACCTCGTCGACGAGGACGCGCAACCGGCGATGCGCAACGCCGAGGTGCTCGACCACCTGGCCGACCCGACGTTCCAGACCGAGCTCGGCAAGTTCAACCTCGAGCTCAACGCGCCGCCCCGGACGATCACCGGTGACGGCCTGTGGGCATACGAGCAAGAGGTCTTGGAGACCTTGCGGCGCGCCGCCGACCGTGCCGCCAAGGCGGAGAGCGGGCTGGTGCTGATCGGCATGCTGCCGACGCTCTCGCCCGACCACCTGGTGCTGGCCAACCTCTCCGCGAACCACCGATATCGCCTGCTCAACGACGAGATGGTCGGCGCCCGGGGCGAGCAGTTCCACGTCGACATCCGCGGCGTCGAGCGGTTGCAGAGCACCAGCGACTCGATCGTGCCCGAGGCCGCGTGCACGAGCGTGCAGTTCCACCTGCAGGTGCCGCCGGACCGGTTCGCCCGCTACTGGAACGCGTCGCAGGCGATCGCCGGGGTGCAGGTGGCGGTGGGTGCGAACTCGCCGTACTTCCACGGCCGCAGGCTCTGGGCGGAGACCCGGATCGCACTGTTCGAGCAGGCCACCGACACGCGGCCGGAGGAGCTCAAGGCGCAGGGGGTACGCCCGCGGGTCTGGTTCGGGGAGCGCTGGATCACCTCGGTATTCGACCTCTTCGAGGAGAACGCCCGGTATTTTCCGCCGCTGCTTCCGATCATGGACGACGAGGACCCGGTACGGGTGCTCGACGATGGCGGCGTTCCCCGTCTCGGCGAGTTGCGGCTGCACAACGGCACCGTCTACCGCTGGAACCGGCCCGTCTACGACGTGATGAACGGCCGCCCGCACCTGCGCGTGGAAAACCGCGTGCTGCCGTCCGGCCCGACGGTCGTCGACCTGGTGGCGAACGCGGCGTTCTACTTCGGCCTGATCCGCCAGCTCGCCGACGAGGAGCGCCCGATCTGGTCGCAGCTGGCGTTCGCGGCGGCCGAGGACAACTTCCACCGCGGGGCCCGCGACGGGATCGGCGCGGTCGTGCACTGGCCCGGCCACGGCGAGGTGCCGGTGACCGACCTGGTCCGCTCGGTGCTGCTGCCCAAGGCGGCGAGCGGGCTGGACCGCTTCGGCGTCGATCCCGCCCACCGGGACCGCCTGCTGGGCATCATCGACGAGCGCTGCCGGCTGGCCCGGAACGGCGCTACCTGGCAGACCGAGGCCGTGTGCGCGGCCGAGCTGCGGCGCGGCCTGTCGCGGCCGGCCGCGTTGCACGACATGGTGTTGCGGTATTGGGCCCTGCAGCAGAGCAACGAGCCGGTGCACACCTGGCCCACGGACTGATCAGTCGTCGCCGGCCGGCTGTGGGTTGATTCGCGCGATGGTCGGCGTGGCCGGCGGTGGGGTGACGGTCGACTTCGGCGATGGCGTATCGCCCGGCCTCGGGGGCGCCGCGGCCTCGGGGGGCGCCTTCCGGGCCGGAGTCGCCTTCCTACCGCGCAGCCGGCCGGAGCGTGCGGCCGAGGCGATCTCGGGGTCGGTGTTGTGGCCGCCGGCCGCGCGCTCGGCGTCGGCGCGAGCGGAGGGCGAGGCGGCGCCGGGGTGGTCGGTGGCCGGTTCGGGGGCTTTGGGCGGCGACGTGATCGGCTTCGGCGCTCGGGGTGGGTCGGTGAGCGCGTTCGGCGTGCGCGTCGTCGAGGATGTCGCGGTCGGCGGTGGCTTCGGGCCGTTCGCCGGGCGCGGCGTCGGTGCCGGGCGCGCAGACGAGGTCTCGATCGGGGCCGGCCGCGCAGACGAGGTCTCGGTCGGTGCCGGTCGGGCGGGCGAGGTCTCGGTCGGTGCCGGGCCGGGCTGTCTCGGAGGGGCCTGCATGGGTGTCGCGGGGAAAGCGACCGCCGCCTCGTCGGTGTGGCGGGTGTCGGAGGGCTCGCTCTGCGGGTGCCGGGCGTCCGCGGAATCGGCGTCCGCGGAATCGGGGTCAGGGGACTCGCTGTCCTGGGGGGAGCGGATGGCCAGGGACTTTCCGGCGGTCACGGTCAGGGCGGAACCGGCCAGGCCGGCCAGGACGGCGTAGGGGGCGATCAGGTACGCCGACTCGATCGGGCCCAGGCTGTCGGTCAGGCGGGGGGACAGGGCCAGGAAGGACGCGGCCACCAGCAGGGGGCCCACCGCGCCCGATGTGGCGGCGCCCAGGCCCAGGTCGCCGCGGCGGACGGCGGGGATCACGGCGATCACGCCGACCAGGAAGGCGGCGGCCAGCGTCAGCACGGCGCTCGGCCAGTAGATGACCCCGTAGCGGACGCCGTCGGTGGCGCCGGCGAACTGCCAGCTGGTCAGGTAGGTGGCGGAGTCGCGGTTGCCGGACAGCTCGACGATGATCGCGGTGATGGCCAGCGCCCACAGCCAGGCGGCGGTGGCGACGAGGTTGGCGGCGACCGGGCGCGACGACACGGCCCAGTAGGCCACCAGCACGCCGAGCACGACGCCGATCAAGGCATAACCGGCCGCGATGGCCTGCGGCGAGTGCGCGTCCAACCGTACGGCCGACCGGGCCGGAAGCGCGATCAGCGCGACGGCCACCAGGGCGCCGACCCCCGCCGAGATCGCGAGAAGTGCCCGCCGAACGCTGCCGGACTCCCCGCCCAGCCGGCTCGCGACGACGGCGCCGAAGACGGTGGCGCTCGCGGTGATCCACGTGGCCCAGCCGAGGCTGCCCAGCCACTCGCTGCGATCCTGCGTGACGGCCACCGGCCAGACGATGACGCCCAGGCCGTAGCCCAGACCCAGTTGCGCGGCGCCGGTGCCCGCGGCGACTCCGGCCGCGGTGGCCGCCCGTGATGTCCAGCCCCTGTCGGCCATGCGGGGCACTGTAGCGGTCACTGCCTATACCTGCTAACCCATCGTCGGTGGTGGGACCGGGAGTGGGTTGTCCGGTCCGGGGAACCCAAGTCCGTCAAGATTGAGTACGTTGACCCATGCGGGTGAATGACGCGGAGGAGCGGGCATGTCCGACGAGAGCGACGAGACACGGGTGACGCCGCCTGCGTCGCCGCCGTCTCCGGGAGACGACGCCACGCAGGTCGCGCCCCAGCCTCCGCTCGACGATGACGCGACGCAGGTCGCGCCCCAGCCTCCGCTCGACGACGATGCGACGCGGGTGGCGCCGCTGCCGTCCGACGTCGACGCGACGCGGGTGGCGCCGCGGCCGGACTCGACCTCGGTGATGCCGCCGGCCACGGACGACTGGGCGGCGAGCCGGGCCAACCCGGTGTGGTCGGGCCGGGCCGAGGTGCGCGCGCCACAGCCGGGACTCGCCGGCTACGACACCGACTGGTCGGACGGCCCGGCGCCGGTGAGCGCGCCGGGCCAGCGTGACCGCTGGTGGATGCCGATCATCGTCGGGATCGTCGTGCTGGTGCTGCTCGCCCTGCTCGGCTGGGGCGTCTACGTGATCATGCAGAACTCCGGCGACGAACCGGGGCCGGCGACGACTCCGAGCACGGTCGCCACGACGATGACGACCGAGCCGAGCAGCGCGCCGCCGACCACCACCGCGCCGTCGAGCCAGCCGACGACCACGACGCCCTCGGTCTCGCCGACCACGACCGAGCCGACCACGACCGAGGTGGTCGTGCCGGCGCTGCGCGGCCTGTCGCTGGCCGAGGCGCGGGCGGCGCTGGACCGCAGCGGCCTGCGGTACCGCGTGCTCTACCGGAACAGCACGGCGGCGCCGGAGGGAACGGTGATCGACAGCGATCCGGCGGAGGGGCAGGAGGTCCCACCGGACACGCGAGTCACCATTGTGGTTTCGCAGCCGCAGGGGGCCACGACAACACCGACAGCTACCGCGACGGCTACCACACCGGCTACGGGTGGTAACTGAAAGTCAGCGGTTGGTACGCACGGAGCGCGGAACCGTGCCGGAGACCATCCCCGGCTGACGGCCGTTGCGCGCCCGCGGGTCGGGCGCCTTGCCCACCGCGCGCAGGCCGCTGACCTGCACGAAGATCGAACGTCGCTCCACCGCGTCCCCCGCCGAGTTGAGCTCGTAGCCGTCGAGCCAGATCCAGCCCTCGTACGTCGGCCAGTCGTGGACCCGGATCACCCGGAAGAGCATCGGCGCCGCGAATTGCACGCTCGCTGCCTTCGTCACTTGTATGACATCACCGGACCGAGGAAGCACGTCATCTCCTGCCCTGGAACTTGTCTCGGGATGAACCTTGACACGGAAGCACTTAGTGTGCCGGTTCAAAACACCATTGCAAGCTCATGACAATGCCAATCCTACCGCGGCCAATCGTCAAAGCGTTGCGGAACGTTACCGTTGCCGATCTCACTGACCGTCATAGAGTGGATCAGTCCACCCTGGACGACCAGTTGCCCGACACCCCGTAAACGGCGCAGTTTTGGTGCTCTGAGCCGGATCTGGCCACATCACCCGTTGGTGCGCAGTGACGCGAGCCATACCGAAAGATTGCACCACGAGTCGTGTCGATGCAAGTTGCATGTCAGCCTTCCGTGATTGTTGGTCTTCGGCTCGTGCCGCCTTGAACCATTAAATGATCGACAGAGAGACTGATGAAGTGAATCAGCACCGGAGTCCCACTATTCGGCGGCGGCGTCTGGGTGTCGAGCTGCGCCGGCACCGGGAGGCGGCCGGCGTGACGATCGACGTCGTGGCGGAGCGGCTCGGCTGCTCCACGTCCAAAGTGTCCAGAATCGAGACGGGACATACCAGTGCTTCACCAACTGATGTTTCGAACATTTTGGACATTTACGGCGTAGAGGACTCGATCAAGGCAGAACTCGTCCAAATAGCCCGCGAGGCCCGGCAAAAAGGTTGGTGGCATCCCTATTCCACGGTCCTGACCGGCGCATATGTCGGGCTGGAAACGGCCGCAAGATCCATTCGCGTGTACGAGCAGCAGCTCGTACCCGGGCTGCTGCAGACGGAAGAGTATGCAATTGCCCTAATTCGGGGCGCCCGACTGGATGACACCGACCGGGAAATAGAGCAACGTGTCCGTGTCCGGATGCAAAGACAGGCGTTATTGATTCTGGACGATCCGATCGATCTTCGGGTGGTGCTCGATGAGGCGGTGCTGAGTCGGCCGGTCGGCGGCGACGCGGTGATGCGCGATCAGTTAAGCAAATTGATCGAGGCCGCCCGCCTGCCGAACGTCACGTTGCAGATCTTGCCGTTCGCGACCGGCGCGCATGCCGGCATGGATGGAACGTTCGTGATCCTCGAGTTCGAGGAGGAAGGAGACGCGGATGTGGTGTTCATCGACAACGCGACCGGCGGCCTGTTTCTCGAGAAGGCCGATGAGCTCCGCAAGTACATCTCCATCTTCGACGCCGTCCGGGCGACGGCCCTCCCGCCGGAGGAGTCCATCGAGATGATTGAAATGCTGGTAGAGGAGCCATTGTGGAAGTCGAAGCGAAGGGTTTCCGGATCGATCTGACCCGGGCACAGTGGTTCAAGAGCACGCGTAGCGGTCCCAACTCCGACAACTGCGTGGAGGTGGCGTTCGTGGACGAGGCCATTGCGGTCCGCGACTCCAAGAACCCGGGCGGCCCGGCCCTGATCTTCACGGCCGCCGAATGGGATGCGTTCGTGGGCGGTGCCAAGGACGGCGAGTTCGACCTCTGACCTCGCGATATGCCCGCAAGCGGCCGGCTTGCCCGTGGTCTGCGGGCGGGTCGGCCGTAGTCATTTTCCGGCTCGCCTCGTTGAACGGCACAAGCGCGGACCGGTCCGCGCCGACGGCCGGAACATCTCCGAGCGAGGCAAGGCAGACACATGACTATTGGATCCGACAACCTCAGCAACGGCTCCGCCACGGCGCAGGACCGGTTCAGCGGCGGCGTCAGCGCGTACCGGCAGAACCGCCGTGACGCCGCGCTGGCCGCCGAGAGCGGCGAGACCGAGTTGATGTCGCGGGCCGGCAGCAACGGACTGCCGACCCGATCGCCGGGACGTTCGCACAGCATCGAGCCGACCGGCGCGCTCGACCGGGCACCGAAGCTTCCCTCCCTGGACCTGCCGGGACTGGGCGAGCCGGTCTTCCCGTCCTCGGGCTGGCCGGACTCGAGCTCGCAGTCGATGGCCGACCACCCGCTGCTGCGCGGGCTGCTGCTGGAGCTGCCGGCTCGCGGCACGTTGCCGCCCTCGGACTGGCTGGACCGCTGGTTCGAGGCGGCCCGCTCGATCCTCGAGCTGCTCTACGTGCAGGAAGCCAAGAAGGGCTGAGTCAGCGGGTGTCGACCGGCACCCGCGGGCGGCCCCGGCCGATCGGCGCCAGGGCCTGAAGGCTGAGCCGGCTGTGCCGGACGGCGGCCCGGATGCCGATCGCCACCACGGCGGCGGCCATCACGGTGACCGCGATGCCCGCCACGTCGCTGCCGGGCACGTGCACGAGGCCGGCCGCGATCGGCAGGCCAACGATGGCGGCCAGGCCGGTGACCTGCAGCGGCACCAGGACCAGCGGGTGCGCGGCCGCGGCCCGCAGGGCGGGCGGGACGGGCGTGTGCGGCGCCGCCGCGAAGGCGCCCGCTCCCCGCCGCACCAGGCCGAGCCGGCGGACGCCGACGGTCAGCGCGAACAGCGCGGGAACGGCCGGGAGCAGGGCGGCCGGGGCGGCCTCGGAGCCGCCCGGCCCGAGCAGGGTGACCAGTGGCACCGCGACGAAGACGGCGGCGCCGGCGGCGACCAGCGCGGTCAGGATGCCGGCGCGGTGGCGCAGCTCGCGGGCCGTGCTCGCGCCCGGGAGGGCGTCGGCGACCAGGCCGGCGGCGAGCCAGGCCACGGCGAGCGCGCCGGCGAGGATGACGTTCACTGCGGTGTCCACATCCGACAGCCTTCTCCGGCGCTCCGGATAGGGAAACCGGGTTATCACCGGAGCCGGGACCCCTAGGGGCCGATGTGGACCGCTTGTCCGCGCCTTATGTACCGGCTTATACGGCGAATCGGTCGAGCGGCTCGGTCGCCGGGGCCGGCGGTGTGGCCTTCCACACGCCGAGCTTCTGCGCCGCGAGCCGGGCCAGGTAGGCCGGGTTCAGCAGCACGTACCGCCGCCAGAGCCGTTTGGGCTCGAGGCCGAGACGCCAGAGCCACTCGAGCGCGTTCCTCTGCATCCAGGCGGGCGGGTTCTTCAGCAGGCCGGCGTGATAGTCGAAGGCGGCGCCGACGGCGAGCAGCGGCATGTCCAGCAGCGGCCGCATCGCGTACGTGAAGATCTCCTGTCGCGGGCAACCGAGCCCGACCAGCACGATCCGCGCGCCCGACGCCTTGATCCGCTCGGCGATCTCCACCGGCTCGCCGTCCTGCGAGCTGCGGAACTTGGACGCCTCCACGCCGGCGATCTTCAGCGCCGGGAACATCTCCTCCAGGGCGGGCACCAGCCGCTCCAGCGTCGCCTCGGTCGACCCGTACAGGTAAATGGGCATCCCCGAGGCCGCCGCCTGGTCGACGACCTTGAGCGTCAGCGTCGGCCCGTAGACCCGATCGGTGAGGCCCGCCTTGTGCAGCAGGTTGAGCGCCCACCGCACCGGCTGCCCGTCCGGCGTAACTAGATCAAAGGAATTGAGCCGTGCGTTGTGGGCCTTGTCCTGCACGCCCGTCATCACGCCGTGCACAGCCAGCGCCGTAACCGCATAGCCCCGGCGCTCCCGAGCGGCCTGCATGATCCGCTCAGTGGCGTCCCGATAGTCAGTGACGTCGACAAGGACCCCAAGGACGTTACGTTTCCCCTGGCCGACACCGGTATGCGCGACGGTCACAACAACGACACTCCAGGACTGAGAGGACCCAACGCCAGCGACGAGCATAGCCCGCCCTGTCCATTTCACCCGTTAGGCGACACCCCGTCGTCCAGCCGCCCAAGAAGGTCGCGCAAGCCTCACCCAAACAAGCGCCCCACGCAACCCACCGTTCGAGGGAGTGAGGCGTCGAGGGAGTGAGGCGCCGTCAGTTGAAGATGCGCCCACATCTCTCCCATGTGATGGTTCCTGTGGGCCCAGCCACACGAGGAGGGCAACTTGTTAGCCAAGCGTGACCAGTTAGCCAACCGTGACCAGTTAGCCAACCGTGACCAGTTAGCCAACCGTGACCAGTTAGCCAACCGTGACCATCGCCAGTCGTGGGGGCTTCCGGGGGCTCGGCCCCCGGAGCAGACATGACCGAGGGCCCCGGTCCGCGCGTTCCGCGGACAGAGGCCCCCTGCACTCGGTGGGGATGGGGGGAGTTGAACCCCCACGTCCTTTCGGACACACGGACCTGAACCGTGCGCGTCTGCCATTCCGCCACATCCCCGTGGCAAGCTGGCCGCGAGGCCAACTTCTTGTTACTGCGTGCGACAGACTACGCTGTCGCACGTCACCACACGAGTTGTTATCACCCGCGGCGCCAGGGAAGACTAGCACGGCGTCGACGGGCGTCATACGAGGGTCAGAAGTGCCGGTCGCTCTTGGGCTACAGATGCGCAAGCGGCGGCCGGATACCATCATGTCCTCGGAAGCCGAGGAGGAGCCGGTGAGCGTGCTGCAGCGCTTTGAGAAGCGATTGGAAGGCCTGGTCGAAGGGGCCTTCGCCAAGGTGTTCAAGGGTGTCGTCCACCCTGTGGAGATTCTGAATGCGATGCAGCGGGAGGCCGAGGCGCACAAGGCGATCCTTGCCGGTGGCCGCACGCTCGTGCCCAACCGCTACGTGATCGACCTCTCACCTTATGACCACAGCCGGCTGGCGCCCTACGCCGCCGCGCTCGCCCAGGAGCTCGCGCAGTCGCAGGCGGAGTTCATCGGCGAGCAGGCGTGGACGGTCTACGGCGACGTGATCGTCGAGATCGAGCGGGGCGAGGGGCTCGACACGGGCATGTTCCGGGTGACCGCCGAGGTCTACACGGGCGGTGAGGTCGCGCCGGTGCAGCAGCCCGCGTACGACGCCGGCCCGCAGTACCCGCCGTACGACCAGCACCAGGGTGGCTACCAGCAGCACGGCGGGCCGAACGGCCGGGGCGTCGGCCTGGTCTCCGGTGACGGCCGGACCTACCCGCTGCAGATGGGCTCGACCGTGATCGGCCGCGGCGACCAGGCGAACCTCCGCCTGCCCGACGTCGGCATCTCGCGCCGGCACGCCCGTCTCGACTACGACGGCAACCAGGTCGTGCTGACCGACCTCGGTTCCACGAACGGCACGATGGTGAACGGCCAGCGGGTCTCCGCCGTGGCGCTCAACCCGGGCGACATGATCCAGCTGGGCACCACCACGCTGACGTTCCGAGTGGACGGCTAGGCACCTTGCCCGAATTCGTCCTCACCGTCGCCCGGTTCGGCTTCCTCATCCTTCTGTGGATCTTCGTGTTCACGGTGGTGGGTGTGATCCGGCGGGATCTCTTCGCGGGGGTCCGGTCCAAGAGCATCGTCGCCAACCCTCGGGGGGTGGGTGGCGCGGTGATGCAGGGGCGGCCGGCCAAGGCGAAGCGCGGTAAGGCCGCACGGCAGCTCGTGGTGACGGCCGGCCAGCTGGCCGGCACACGCATCACGTTGGGTGATATTCCGATCACTATCGGTCGGGCGGAGGACTCCACGCTCGTGATCACGGATGACTTCGCCTCGGCTCGGCACGCCCGGATCGTGCCGCGGGACGGCCAGTGGTTCGTCGAGGATCTCGGCTCGACGAACGGGACCTATCTCGACCGCGGTAAGGTCTCCGGACCTACTCCCGTCCCCCTTGGCGTACCGATCCGGATCGGTCGCACATCTCTCGAGTTACGGCCATGACCCTGACCCTGCGCTATGCCGCTCAGAGCGACCGCGGTCTGATCCGAGACCTCAACCAGGACTCCGTCTACGCCGGGCCGCGGCTGCTTGCTGTCGCGGACGGGATGGGCGGGATGGCGGCCGGAGACGTCGCCTCCAACATCGTCATCGCCGCGATGGCGCCGCTCGACGAGGACGTCCCCGGTGACGCCCTGGTCGACGCGCTGCGTCATGCCGTCGGCCAGGCCAACCAGCACCTGCGGGACACCGTCGACGCCAACCCGCAGCTCGAGGGCATGGGCACCACGCTCACCGCGGTGCTGTTCTCGGGCAGCAAGTTCGGCATGGTGCACATCGGCGACAGCCGGGCCTACCTGCTGCGCAAGGGCGAGTTCGCCCAGATCACCAAGGACGACACGTACGTCCAGATGCTGGTGGACGAGGGACGGGTCAGCCCCGAGGAGGCCAGCAGCCACCCGCAGCGGTCGCTGCTGACCCGCGCGCTCGACGGGCGCGACATCGATCCCGAGTACTCGGTGCGCCAGGTGCTCGCCGGCGACCGCTACCTGATCTGCAGCGACGGTCTGTCCGGCGTGGTCAGCGCGGACACGATCGGGCAGACGATGCGGGAGATCGCCGACCCGCAGGCCTGCGTCGAGCGGCTGGTGCAGCTCGCGCTGCGCGGTGGCGGCCCGGACAACATCACCGTCGTCATCGCGGACGCGATCGACACCGACATCATGGAGCAGACGCCGATCGTCGGTGGCGCGGCCGCCCTCGACCGGGGCAACACCACGGTGGCAGACAGCTCGACCTCGGCGGCCCGGGCCGCGGCCCTGCGGTCACCGCAGCCGCAGCAGCCGGTGCAGCAGGAGGCCGAGTACGACCGCGAGCCGGCTCCCAAGAGCCACCCGGTGCGCACCACGATGCTCGTGCTCGTGCTGCTCGCGGTGCTGGGCGGCGGCCTCTGGCTCGGCTACAACTACACCCAGGACCAGTACTACGTGGGTGCGACCGACGCCGGCCAGATCGCGATATTCCGCGGGGTTCCGGGCCAGATCGCCGGGCTCGACCTGTCCAGCGTCAACGAGACCAGCCCGGCCCGGCTCGACGACCTGACGGCCGTCGCGCAGGAGCGGGTCAAGCAGGGCATCCACGCCGAGAACCGGACGGACGCCGCGCAGACGCTCGCGCAGCTGACCGCCGACGACCCGTCCAACCCCAACCTCAAGCCGCTCTGCTCGGCGCCGTCCGCGAGCGCTTCGGCGACGCCGACGGCCACACCGCCGCCCGCCGGCGCCTCCACGCCCGCCACGCTGGCCAGCACGCTGCCCGCTCAGGGCTCCGAGAGCGCACCGCCGGTCGACGATCCGGCGGCGTGCCGGACCGTCAACTGACCGTCGCTCGACAACGTCTGGGGATGTCTTGACCGCGCCCGCCGTACCGGCCCCCTCGCCCTCTTCCACGGGCGAGATGTCGCGTATCCCGGGAATGAAGACCCACCGCAACGCCGAGCTGGGAATGCTCGCGTTCGCCATGATCCTGGTGGCGATCTACGCCGCGACCGTCGAGGCGAACCAGTTCGGCACGATCCACACCACGTTCTGGATCCCGGCGGCGCTGCTCGGCGCGCTGTTCCTGGGCCTGCACTTCGTGGTGCGGTTCACGGCGCCGTACGCCGACCCGGTCCTGATCCCGGCGGTCGCCCTGATCAACGGCCTCGGCGTCGCCTTCCTGCGCCGGCTCGACATCGCCCGGGCGATCTCCCAGAAACAGGACATCCCCGGTGTCTTCGCCGGTACGGGTGGCCGGCAGCTCGCCTGGACGCTGGGCGCGCTGATCCTGGCCGCGGTGCTGCTGCTGGTGGTGCGCGATCACAAGGTGGTCTCCCGGTACGCGTACACCCTGGGTCTGGTCGGCATCGTGCTCGTGATGATCCCGGCCGTGCTGCCCAGCAGCCTCTCCGAGGTCAACGGCGCGAAGCTGTGGATCAAGCTGGGCGCGTTCTCGATCCAGCCCGGTGAGTTCGCGAAGCTGGCGCTGGTCTCGTTCTTCGCCTACTACCTGGTGCGCAAGCGCGAGGTGCTGTCGCTGGCGAGCAAGCGGTTCCTCGGCATCGACTTCCCCCGCGGCCGCGACCTCGGCCCGGTCGTCACCGTCTGGCTGCTCAGCCTCCTGGTCCTGGTCTTCGAGAAGGACCTGGGCACGGCGCTGCTGTACTTCGGCCTGTTCGTGGTGACCCTCTACGTGGCGACCGAGCGGGCCAGCTGGCTGATCATCGGCCTGCTGCTGTTCTTCGGCGGCGTCTACACGGCGTACCTGCTGGGTGACGCGGTCGGCGGCCCGTTCGCCAACTTCTACGACCGGGCGTCGATCTGGCTCGACCCGTTCGCGCGGGCCAACTACGACCGGGTCGGCGGCAGCTATCAGCTCGTGCAGGGCCTGCTCGCGCTCGGCACCGGCGGGCTGTTCGGCTCCGGGCCGGGCGCCGGCTCCCCCGGTCTGGTGCCCGAGGTGCGCACCGACTTCATCTTCGCGGGCATGGGCGAGGAGATCGGCCTGTTCGGCCTGGCCGCCCTGCTCGTCTGCTACCTGCTGATCGTCGAGCGCGGCCTGCGGGCGGCCCTCGGCGTACGCGACTCGTTCGGCAAGCTCGTCGCCGGCGGCCTCGCGTTCACCCTCGGTTTGCAGGTCTTCGTCATCCTGGGTGGCATCACCGGACTGATTCCGCTCACGGGCCAGACCACACCGTTCCTCTCGGCGGGTGGTTCCTCGTTGATGGCGAACTGGCTGCTGGTCGCGATGCTGCTGCGGATCTCCAACGCGGCGCGCGGCCCGGCGAACAGTGGCGGCGGCGGCGACCGCCCAGGCCCCGGACCGAAGAAGGCACCCACCCAGCTGCACGGCGCCATGACGGAGGTGATCAAGCCGTGAACGCACCCCTGCGACGGGCCGGCGTGGTCATCCTCGTCCTGTTCGGCCTGCTCTTCGCGAACTTGAACTGGGTCCAGGCGTACAAGGCCGACGACTACCGCACCAGCGACTACAACGGCCGCGTGGTCGTCGCCCAGTACAAACGCCCGCGCGGCGTGATCGAGGCGGACGGCAAGGCGCTGGCCGAGAGCAAGGCCACCGACGACGAGCTGACCTACCTGCGGACGTACCCCAAGAAGCAGGCGTACGCGCCGGTCATCGGCTACCGCCCGGTCAACCTGGGCGCCACCGGGATCGAGAACAGCGAGGACGACTTCCTCTCCGGGGAGAGCGACAAGCTCTTCGCCGACCGGGTGAAGGACATGTTCACCGGCAACAACACCGGCGGCGGCAACGTCATCCTCTCGCTGAGCACGGCGGCGCAGGACACGGCCTACAAGGAGATCATCAACAACGAGCGCGGCGTCACCAAGGGGGCGGCGGTCGCGATCGACCCGCGCACGGGCGCGGTGCAGGCCATGGTCTCGATGCCGAGCTACGACCCGAACCCGCTGGCCAGCCACGACGTGAAGGCGGCCGCCGCGGCGTACCAGAAGCTCCTGAAGGACAAGGACAACCCGCTGCTGAACCGGGCCACCCAGGAGACGCTGCCGCCCGGCTCGACGATGAAGACGATCATCTCGGCGGCGGCCCTCACCGACGGTCTCAAGCCGTCGGACGAGATCCCGGCCGGCTCGATCTACCGGGAGAGCGGCGCGGTCATCCGCAACGACGCCGACGAGGTCTGCCCGTCCGACCAGGTCACCCTCAAGGAGGCGCTGACCGAGAGCTGCAACACCGGTTACGCGAAGCTCGGCGTCAAGCTCGGCCGCGACAAGGTCGTCAACATGGCCAAGGCGTTCGGCTTCGAGGACGAGAAGCTGACCGTCGGCAACCTCGAGGGCGACGGCCTGCCGGTCGCGGCCAGCCGCACCGGCGCGATCGCGAACCCGGACGGCAGCGTCGACAAGGGAGCGCTGGCGCAGTCCTCGATCGGCCAGCGCGACGTGCGGATGACCCCGATGCAGGGCGCGCTGATCGCCGCGACGGTCGCAAACGGCGGCAAGCAGATGCGCCCGTACCTGGTGCAGAAGCTGCTCAGCCCGGATCGGCGGACGATCTACAGCGCCACTCCGAAGACGCTGCGCACGCCGATCACCTCGAGCGTCGCGAGCGACCTCAAGGACATGATGGTCAGCGTCGTCGAGAACGGCACCGGCAAGAAGGCCCGGATCAGCGGGTTCGAGGTCGGCGGCAAGACCGGTACGGCACAGAACGCGGTCGGCGCGGACCCGCACGGGTGGTTCATCGGCTTCGCCTTCAACGACAAGGGTGAACCCGTCTCCGCGGTCTGCGTCATGCTGGAGAACGTGCCTGGCAGCCACGCCAGCGGCGAGGCCGCCCGGATCGCCGGGCTCATCATGAAGGCCGCGGCCGGAAAAGGGGACTGAATGATCAGCCCTGGGGTGACCCTCGGCGGCCGCTATCGCCTCGACGAGCGGATCGCCGGCGGTGGGATGGGCGACGTGTGGCGCGGCACCGACGAGGTGCTGGGCCGGACGGTCGCCGTCAAGATCCTGCTGCCGGCGCTGCTGGACGAGCCGGGCTTCGCCGAGCGGTTCCGGGGCGAGGCGCGCACCATGGCCACGATCAACCACCCCGGGGTCGTCGACGTCTACGACTACAGCAGCGACGAGCAGCTCGCGTTCCTGGTCATGGAGTACGTGGAGGGCGACGCGCTCTCCCGCACGCTGAGCCGGGTCGGCCGGCTGACCCCGGCGCGCACGATGGCGCTGATCGCCCAGGCGGCGGACGCGCTGCAGGCGGCGCACGCGAACGGCATCATCCACCGCGACGTCAAACCCGGCAATCTTCTCGTACGCCCCAACGGCACCCTCGTGCTCACCGACTTCGGCATCGCCCGTTCGGCGCTGGTGGGCCAGCTGACGGTCGCCGGCTCGGTGCTGGGGACGGCCTCCTACATCTCGCCCGAGCAGGCCTCCGGCGACGTCGCCACGCCGGCCTCCGACGTGTACGCGCTCGGCGTCGTCGCGTACCAGTGCCTCTCCGGCCACCGGCCCTTCGACGGCGCCACGCCGATCGAGATCGCGATGAAGCACGTACGCGAGACGCCGCGCCCGCTGCCCGCCGACATCCCGCCGTCGGTGCGCGTCATCGTGGAACGTGCCCTGGCCAAGGACCCGGCCGCCCGCTGGCCGTCGGCCTCGGCGATGGCGGCGGTGGCCCGTCAGGCCGCGCAGGCACTGGCCGCGACCGGCCAGCAGCCGGCCGGCCAGCCCGTCCGCGCCGCCGGCCCGGTCAGCCCGGCGCCGCGGCCGCCGTCCGGCCCGCCGATGGCCGGCGTCTCCGGCTCGCCGGTCACGGGCACCGCACGACCTCCGTACCCGCCGGTGCCGCGACCCGTCTCGGGTGCCCGCGGTGCCGCCTCGGTACCCTCGGGACCGCCGGTTCAGCCCCAGCAGCCGTACCGGCCACCGTACGCGCCGGTCCAGCCGGCGCCGGCCGCCAAGCCGGAGAGCTCGGCCGGACGGCAGGTGCTGATCGTGCTGGCCGTGGTCCTCGCACTGCTCGTTCTGCTCTGTGCCGGGGTCATCTCATTCCTCTACAAGCAGGGCAAGCAGAACAGCGGTAATGGCGCACTGGGCCGGCCCGCCTCCGGGGCGGTCGTCCACTTGGGCGCCGCCAGCGGTGAACCGTTGGCGGCGTCGTACCGTCTAACCAGACAGGCGGGCGTCAACCCCGGCTGGACCCGAGCTAACGAAGGACGACAGACGCTATGACGGCGCAGGCCCGCCTGCTCGGTGGCAGGTATCAGGTCGGCGAGCTTTTGGGCTACGGCGGCATGGCCGAGGTGCACCGGGGGCGCGACCTCCGGCTCGGCCGCGACGTGGCCATCAAGATGCTGCGTACCGACCTGGCCCGCGACGCTACCTTCCAGGAGCGGTTCCGGCGCGAGGCGCAGAACTCGGCGGCGCTCAACCACCCGGCGATCGTCGCCGTCTACGACACCGGCGAGGAGATCTCCTCGACCGGTGAGAAGCTGCCGTTCATCGTCATGGAGTTCGTCAACGGACGGACCCTCAAGGAGGTCCTGGCCGAGGAGCAGCGTCTCCAGCCGCGCCGGGCCCTCGAGATCATCGCCGACATCTGCGCCGCTCTGGAGTTCAGCCACCGGCACGGGATCATCCACCGGGACATCAAGCCCGGCAACGTGATGATCACGCAGAACGGCCAGGTCAAGGTCATGGACTTCGGCATCGCCCGGGCCCTGGCCAGCGGCGCCACCACGATGACGCAGACCAGCGCCGTGATCGGCACCGCCCAGTACCTGTCACCCGAGCAGGCGCGGGGCGAGGCGGTCGACGCGCGCTCCGATGTGTACGCGGCCGGCTGTGTCCTGTTCGAGCTGCTGGTCGGCCACCCGCCGTTCGTCGGCGACAGCCCGGTCAGCGTGGCGTACCAGCACGTCCGGGAGGACCCGCGGGCGCCCAGCGAGATCAGCCCGGACGTGCCGCGGGACGTCGACGCGATCGTGCTCAAGGCGCTCGCCAAGAACCCGATGAACCGCTACCAGAGCGCCCAGGAGATGCGGGCCGACGCCCTGCGTGCCGTCTCCGGCCGCCCGGTGATGGCCACCCCGGTGATGAGCCAGGCCGAGACCATGGCGCTGCAGAACCAGCAGGCCACCCGGCAGTGGCAGCCGCAGGCCGCCACCACCATGCAGCGCCCGGTCGGCGGCATGCCGCCGCGCCCGCCGGAGAAACGCTCGTCGTCGTGGGTGATGGCGGTGCTGGCCGGCCTCGGCGTGCTGGTCGTGGTCGTGCTCGGCGTCGCGCTTGCCATGTCGCGCAACGGCGACAAGGGCAACGACAACACGAACACGCCGACCACCGCCACCGCGGTCATGCCCAACCTGGTCGGCAAGAGCGACGACGACGCCCGGAAGCTGCTCGACCAGCAGAAGTTCACCAACGTGCAGCCCGACGCCCCGCGCACCGGCGAGGACTGCGACGGCAAGGTCGTCAAGCAGGACCCGGCGCCCAACTCCACGATCCCGGTGGACCAGGAAGTCTCGTACCAGCTCTGCAACGCGCCGGACAAGGTCTCGGTGCCGACCGGCCTGGTCGGCGGCACCAAGGACAACGCCGAGCAGCAGCTGAAGGCGGCCGGGCTCGACGTGAAGTTCAAGTCGGTGTCGAGCGACAAGCCGCTGGACACGGTCGTCAACGTGACGAACGCGGGCGAGAAGGTGCCGCCGGGCACCACGATCACGGTGAGCATCTCCAAGGAGAACCGGGTCAAGATGCCGGACGTGGTCAACAAGACCGAGGACGTCGCCCAGGCCCTGCTCGACCAGGCCGGCTCGTTCAACGTCAGCACCAACCGGGTGAGCGATCCGACCAAGCAGCCGGGCACGGTCATCGACCAGAACCCGAAGGCGGGAACCACCGTCGAGAAGGGCGCCCCGGTCACGATCACGGTGGTGGACGACGGAGGTCAGCCCAGTGGCGACCCGTCGCCGACCGACACCGAGACGCCGGGCAACGGCAATGGCGGCGGCGGTGGCGGTCAGGTCATCGACCAGGCCACCGGCATCATCCGCCGGGACTGACTAGGCCGTCGCAAACGCCGCTCGCCGCCGGGCCTCGACCTCGGCGGCCAGCGGCGGCGCCTTCTCCAGCGCGGTGGGCAGGCCGCAGGAGGCCAGCCAGTTCGCCAGCATGGTGTGGCCGCCCTCGGTGAGCACCGACTCCGGGTGGAACTGCACGCCCTCGATCGGCAGCGTGCGGTGCCGCATGGCCATCACGACGCCGGACTCGGTGCGGCCGGTCACCTCGATCTCGTCGGGCAGCGTCTCGGGCACGACGGCCAGCGAGTGGTACCGGGTGGCCGTGAACGGATCGGGCAGACCCGCCAGCACGCCCTGACCGGTGTGCCGGACCTCGGACGTCTTGCCGTGCAGCAGCTCGGGCGCGCGCGTCACCGTGGCGCCGAACGCCGCGCCGATGGCCTGATGCCCGAGACAAACCCCAAACATCGGGACTTCTCCGGCGTACGCGCGAATGACGTCCAGCATGATGCCGGCGCGTTCCGGCGTGCCCGGCCCCGGCGAAAGCAGAATCCCCGCGGCGCCGAAGGTGCCGACGTCGGCCACCCCGATCTCGTCGTTGCGCCGCACCTCGCACTCCGCGCCGAGCTGGCCGAGGTATTGCACGAGGTTGAAGACGAACGAGTCGTAGTTGTCGATCACAAGGATGCGCACGTCAGTCACCTGGGAGAACGTTGCCGTCGGAGGTCGTCCTCGTCGCCTTGGGCAGCTTGAAGGAGGCCGACGGGTGAGGGGCGTTGGATTCGGTGCTGTAGGGGACCTCGTCCGGACCGTTGTCGCTGTCTGAGGAGATCACGTTCGGGTCCTCCTGGGCCGGGCCCTGCTCGGTGCCCGAGCCGACCTGGACGTCGTCGAACGGGAGCAGCGGCGTGGCCCAGGGGAAGACCACGTACCAGAGCAGCGCGACGGTGGCCGCGATGAGACCGATCGAGCCGGTCAGCTTGCCCCAGAGGCCGAACGGGAGCTTGCGCCAGATCCAGGCGTACATCGCCTACGCCTTCGTCTTCATCTCGGCCGGCATGCCGGCGTCGGGCAGGGCCTGGTTGCGCGGCGTCTTGGAGGCCAACTCGGCGTGCACGACGAGCCGCTCGTAGTTGTTGAACTTCGGGTTGCAGGTCGTCAACGTGAGCAGCGCCTTCGTCGGCTTGACGCCGGGCTTGTCGGGCACCGGGGCGACCACCTCGACGGCGCTCGGCTTGACCACCTCGTGGCCGTAGACCTTGTAGACGTACCAGAAATCCTTGGTCTCCACGCCGATGACATCGCCCGGCTGCAGTTCGTCGATCCGCCAGAAGATCTTGCGAATCCGGTGGCCGGCCACCGAGAAGTTGCCGATGGCGCCGGGTTTGGCGGTGTCCGGGTAGTGGCCGGGCGCGTACTTGATGTCCTGCGGCCGGACACCGTCGACGACGACCCACTCCTTGTCGAGCTTCGGAATGTAGAGCCGGCCGACCAGGCTGTTGCCGGGCGCGGCCGGCCCCTGCGCCGTGGGCGCCGTGGTCGGGCCGACGGTCGGGTCGTTCCACTCCTGGTCGAGCTCGTTGGTCAGGGCGTTCTGCTCGTCCTGCACCTTGGCCGAGTTGCCGAAGACCTCGTAGCCCGCGAACAGCAGGATGATCAGCCCGAACGTGATCATCAGCTCGCCCGAGATCCGGACGCCGGAGCGGATCCGGGAGCCGAGCGTCGGGCGGGTGAGCTCGGAGTACACGCTCTTGTAGCCCTCGCCGGTTTGCTCCGGACGCAGCTTGACCACTCGCTCGCCACGCTTCCGGGCGTCGTCGCCGGCGTCGACCGGCTCCGGGACATGATCGGGCCCACCCGGGCGGACCGGTGGCGCGGCGGCGGCGCCGAGCACGACGTTGGGGTCGGCGCCGGCCTTGGCGGCAGCGGCCTTGGCGGCCTTGCCGGGAACGGCCGACATCAGAGCGGTGTGCTCCTTGAGCGACTGCGGCGCGGCGGCGCGAGGGCTCACGGCGGGGAGGATTCCGGTGGGAGCGTCGGGCGTACGGATGACAGCAGTCTCGCTGGGATCCGACGGGCTGGTCGGGAGAGCGTCGCGCGCCGCCGGGCTGGTGGGGAACGTCGTTCGAGCCGCCGGACCGGCCGGGAAGGCGTCCCCGGCGGGTGATGCGCTGCGGACCTCCGGGCTAGCGGGATACCCGTTCTGCGCGGCTTGCCCCATGGAGTGGCCGTTCTGGGCAGCGTGGCCGTTTTGGGCGGCGTGGCCGTTGTGAGTCGCGAAGCCGTTCTGGGCCGCATAGCCGTTCTCGGTCGCGTGGCCAATCTGGGTTGCGTGGCCGTTTTGGGCTGTATAGCCGTTTTGGGTCGCGTGGCCGTTTTGGGCCGCGTAGCCGTTCTGCGTGGCCGGGAAGGCCGCCGCCGAGCCGCCGCTTTGGGTGGCCGCGGGGATGGAGGCGGTGGTCGCCGGCGATGGATACCCCGGCGCGTAGCCGTTGACCTGAGGACGCCCGTTGGCCTCCTGCGGCGTTCCGAGCCGGGCGGCATAGCCGTTGGTGGGGGCGCCGCCGTTCACGGGCGTGGCGGTGCTCTCCCGGCGCGACATTTCGGGCGGAAAGACCGGCTGCCGCTGCGAGGCCGGCGCCGCGGCCGCGTCCTTGCCCTTCGCGAAGAAGTCGAACGACTGGTTCGCGGTCGGCGTGGGAGCGGCCGGCTCCGGATCCCGTAGGCGAGCCGCCGCGGCCGCCGCATGCACGTCAGCAACCGGATCGGAGGTCGCGGGATAGGCGGATTCGGTCGGGGCGACCGACCCGTTGGCCGTAGCCGGACCGGCGGCCGCGGGTCGTCCGAGCTTCTCGCGCATGGCAGCCATCCGCTGCTCAGCGGCGGCGTCGGTGCCGAGGATCGCCGTCTCAGACGCCGACGACGGCGCCGAGGACGGCGCCGAGGACGGCGCCGAGGACGACGCCGCGGCCGGCGGCGTCGCGGCTGGCGGCGGCGCGGGCGTAGTGGCGGGCCGAGCGCCCGGCGCCGCGGGCGAGCCCGGAATCGGCGCGCCCGTCCCAGTTCCCCAGGCGGCCGGCGCGGCGCCGCCCGGGGCGCCTGGCGTGGCTGCCCAGGTGGCCGGGCTGGATGGCGCCGAGGGTGCGGCGGGGCCGGGGGCGCCTGGCGTGGCTGCCCAGGTGGCCGGGCTGGATGGCGCCGAGGGTGCGGCGGGGCCGGGGGCGCCTGGCGTGGCTGCCCAGGTGGCCGGGCTGGATGGCGCCGAGGGTGCGGCGGGGCCGGGGGCGCCTGGCGTGGCTGCCCAGGTGGCCGGGCTGGATGGCGCCGAGGGTGCGGCGGGGCCGGGGGCGCCTGGCGTGGCTGCCCAGGTGGCCGGGCTGGATGGCGCCGAGGGTGCGGCGGGGCCCGGGGCGCCTGGCGTGGCTGCCCAGGACGCCGGGCTGGAAGGCGCTGCAGGTGCTGCCGGAGGTGGAACCGGCGTGGCCGCGCGGGCGACGGGTGCTGCGGGTCCGGCAGGTGTCGCGGGCGGCGGAACGGGGGTGGCTGCGCGGGCGATGGGAGCTGCGGGTCCGGCAGGTGTCGCGGGCGGCGGAACGGGGGTGGCTGCGCGGGCGATGGGAGCTGCGGGTCCGGCAGGCGTCGCGGGCGGCGGGACAGGAGTAGCCGCGCGGGCGATGGGAGCTGCGGGTCCGGCAGGCGTCGCGGGCGGCGGGACAGGAGTAGCCGCGCGGGCGACCGGAGCCGCCGGGCCGACGGGCGGCGGTGGCGGGACCGGGGTGGCCGCTCGTGCACCGAAAGCCGGCGGCGCAGCAGGCATCGTGCCGGACGGAAGGGGACCGGCAGCGGACATGGGCCGAGGCGGTGCGGCGGCGGGCGGCGCGGTAGCCGACGAGGGCGCGGGCGGTGCGGCCGCCGACATAGGCGCAGGTGGCGCGGCCGCCGACATAGGCGCAGGTGGCGCGGCCGCCGACATAGGCGCAGGCGGCGCGGTGGCGGTGGTCGGTGGCGCAGGCGCAGGCATGGCGGCGGGCGCTGCGGGCTGGGGCGGCGGGGTCACGGGCGAGCTGCCGAGGCCGACGGAAGGCGCGAGTGGGCCGCCGGGGACGCCGTCGGGGGAGGCGTCTGTGATCCGCGGGATGTAGGCCGTCTGGGCGTCACCGTCGGGTGCGCGGTGGCGGCCCGAATTGAGGCCCGCGGGCTGGTTCTCCGACTCCGACGCCATTACTCGGCAACCCGAGCGGATCGGAGGTCACTCGACCCGTCGTACGCCCGCACAGTCACGTTCCCTTCGACGGTTTCCGTATAGCCGAGGCCGAAGTCGGCGACGGCATCGCGGAACTGCTGGACTCCCTCCGCGGATTCCAACGCGCGATGCATCGCTGTGGGTTCGCCAATCGCCGTGATCTTGAAAGGTGGTGAGAAGACCTGGCCGTGAAGTAGCAGCGTGTTGCCGACACAGCGTACCGCGCTGGTGGAGATGACGCGGACATCCATGATCGACATTGCCTCGGCCCCACCTGCCCAGAGGGCGTTCACGACCGCCTGAACGTCACCCTGGTGGACGACGAGATCGTCGTTGTCGGGGGCGTTCGGGCCGAGATCGGTGCCGCGCCGCGGCGAATCGTTGAGGCTGACCGTTATGCCCGGACCGTGCAGTGCGGTGAAGCCGGCCGTGGCCCGCAGCGCGTCGGCTCGTTCCCGGGCCTGCTTGACCGGCGAGTCGACCTCGGCGAGCCGGGCCGTGTCCTGATCGACCTCGGCCCGCAGCTTGGCGGCCGTCTTCTCCCGGGCGTCCAGCCGCACCCGCTTGTCGGCGATCAGCTGGGCCAGCTGCGGCCGGCGGTCGTCCCGCAGCTGGGTGCCATCGGCCGTACGCGCCGAAGTGGTGAACAGCAACCCCGCGGCCAGCGCGATCAGGGGAACGCCGACCGACCACCCGCGAGTCCGCTGTGCGCCCCGGCGTGGCCGCAGGCCACCGAGGGCGCGTCGCAGCACGAGCCGCCACGAAGGCGCGCCGGTCGTGTACTCCACCTTTGATCCCTCCGAAGGCGAATTTGACCCGCCGGGCATTTTCCTCGCCTGGCGGGTGCCTGTCTGCGCGTCGCCTTGACTACGCTAGCTGTCGAACAGTATTCGCCACGGGCAGCAATCGGGGCATCCCGAGCCGCTCAGCGGTGGGTTGTTCACCACTTGTTGCCCTTCAGGAGAGCACCGTGCCGAAGTCTCAGGTTCGCAAGAAGAAGGTCTACACCCCGCCGACGGATGTCCGTCCGGCGGTCGCGGCCGCGTCCAAGAAGCCGAGTCCCACGTGGCTGCCGATCACGGCGGTGACGCTGATCGTCGTCGGCATCGCCTGGCTCGTCGTCTACTACCTGTCCTCGCAGAAGTGGCCGGTGGAGTCCTGGTCGTACTGGAATCTCGCGGTCGGCTTCGGCTGCATGGTCGCCTCGCTCGGCATCCTGTCGCGCTGGCGTTGAGCCGCGATGCCCGCTTGACGCGGGTAGTGTGATCTTCGTCCGAATTGAGCGCATCCCGCGCCGGTAGCGGGGTGCGCTCTTCGGCTGACAGGTGCGTGGTTCGCGAAGGCCACTCGTACCGCGGCGTGCGGCCATCGATTACTCGTGGGTAACATAGCGCCGACAGCGGGAAAAGGAGGCACAGCGTGGGGATCGCGCAGATCATCGCCACCGTCCTGGCGGGCGCCGTCACGATCACGGCCGTCGTGCTGGCGGTGCGGGCCGTCCTGACGATCACCTCGGTGATCCGGAGGGGCCAGCCGGCGCCCGAGCGCTTCACCGACAAGGGTGCCCGCACCACGACCATGCTGCGGGAGACCCTCGGTCACACCCGCATGCTCAAGTGGTCGGCGATCGGTGCGGCGCACTGGTTCGTGATGGTCTCCTTCATGATCCTGTTCCTGCTGGTCCTGGAGGCCTACTTCGAGGTCGTCGACCCCGAGGGCGGGTTGCCGATCATCGGCGGCTGGCTGCCGTACGGGTTGGTCACGGAGTGGATCGGCATCCTCGGCCTGGCCGGGATCCTGTATCTGATCTTCGTCCGGCAAAAGGCGATCCGATCCAAACGGAGCAGGTTCCTCGGCTCGACGATGTGGCAGGCGTACTTCGTCGAGGCCGTGATCCTCGGCGTGCTGATCTGCGGATTCCTGATCCGGGGCTTCAAGGTCGCCAACGACACCTTCGAGTTCCCCGCCTGGGCCACGCCGCTGTCGCACGCGGTGGGCTCGGTCCTGCCCGAAGCCGAGGACGGCCCGACCTGGGTCGCGCTGGTCAAGCTGCTCATCTCGATGGGCTGGCTGATCACCATCGGGCTCAACCCGACCATGGGCGTGGCCTGGCACCGCTTCCTGGCGTTCTTCAACATCTTCTTCAAGCGCAGCCCGGAGAAGCCGGCCGGTTCCGGCCTCGGCGCGCTGCGGCCGATGACGAGCGGGGGCAAGCCGCTCGACTTCGAGGAGGCCGACCCGGAGAAGGACCAGTTCGGCGTGGCCCAGGTCGAGCAGTTCACCTGGAAGGGCCTGCTCGACTTCTCCACCTGCACCGAGTGCGGCCGCTGCCAGTCGCAGTGCCCGGCCTGGAACACCGGCAAGCCGCTGTCGCCGAAGCTCCTGGTGCTCAGCCTGCGCGACCACGCGTACGCGAAGGCCCCGTACCTGCTCGCCGGTGGTGGTAAGGATTTGACCGGCGAGGAGAAGGCGACCGAGGCCCAGCTCGCCCACCTGGACGTGCTGTCGCTGGCCGAGGGCAACCGCCCGCTGATCGGCGGTGAACAGGAGCAGGGCGTCATCGACCCCGACGTGCTCTGGTCCTGCACCACCTGCGGTGCCTGCGTCGAGCAGTGCCCGGTCGACATCGAGCACGTCGACCACATCGTCGACATGCGCCGCTACCAGGTGCTGATCGAGTCGAGCTTCCCCTCCGAGGCCGGCGTCATGCTGCGCAACCTGGAGAACAAGGGCAACCCGTGGGGCGCGCCGCAGAACACCCGGGAGGACTGGACCAAGGGTCTGGACTTCGAGGTGCCGCGGGTCGGCGAGAAGGACGACTTCGAGTACCTGTTCTGGGTCGGTTGCGCCGGCGCGTTCGAGGACCGGGCCAAGAAGACCACCCGCGCGGTGGCCAAGCTGCTGCACGAGGCCGGCGTCGACTACGCGATCCTGGGCGAGGGCGAGACGTGTACGGGTGACCCCGCGCGCCGGATCGGCAACGAGTTCGTCTTCCAGATGCTCGCCCAGCAGAACGTCGAGACCCTGCAGGAGGCGAAGGTCAAGAAGATTGTCGCCACCTGCCCGCACTGCTTCAACACCCTCGGCAACGAGTACGAGCAGCTCGGTCTCAAGGTCGAGGTCGTGCACCACACCCAGCTGCTGGCCCACCTGGTCGCCACCGGCAAGCTGACCCCGGTGCAGAAGATCGACGGCGACGTCACCTACCACGACCCCTGCTACCTGGGCCGGCACAACCGGGTCTTCGACGCTCCCCGCGAGGTCCTCGGCGAGGCGGCCAACGTCATCGAGATGCCGCGCAACCAGGAACGCTCCTTCTGCTGCGGCGCCGGCGGTGCCCGCATGTGGATGGAGGAGAAGATCGGCAAGCGCATCAACATCGAGCGCACCGAGGAGGCGCTGTCGACCGGCGCCAAGACCATCGCGGTCGGCTGCCCGTTCTGCTACACGATGATCGGCGACGGCGTCACGGCCAAGGCCGAGCAGGAGAACGTCGAGGTCGTCGACGTCGCGACGGTCCTGCTGCGGTCGCTCAAACAGGAGGTCTAGGCCGAAGATCCGGCGGTCGCCGCGGTGGTCGAGGCGATGATCGCGACCATCACGGCGGCCTGGATCTCCTCGATCGTCTTGCGCACGGCCTCGGCCGCCCACGCGCCCTCGCCGATCTCCTTGAGGCGGGTCTTCACCCGCTTCCGGTCCACTCCGGCGAGGATCTTCCGGTCCAGCTCGGTGGCGGCGATCAAAGCGCACAAGGCGGCCGTACGCGGCTCGACCGCCCCCGTCCCGAGGACGGCGGCCCGGATCCGCTCGCGCGCCTCGGCCTCCACCGCCGGGACTTCGCCGCTCGCCGGTGGGTACTTGGTGCGCGGGAAAACCCAGAGCACCCGGTCCTTCTCCACGGTCAGCACGCCGTCGGCCACCAGCTTCTCCAGGATGCGGGGCCGTGCCTGCTTGGACAGCTTCGTCACCCAGTGACCGGGTTTGCGGGGCTTGTCGGCCGCGATCCGGGCCAGGCCATCGTCAGCGAGCGCGTCCCCGATCGGACCCCGGTCGATGACGACCACGCGCTTGTCCTCGATGTCGACCCGCCGGGCGAGCGCCAGCTCGAGCAGGATCGCCCCGCCCAGGCCGTTGTCGAGGCGAGTGCCGTCGGTCAGCGGGGTGCCGTCCTCGTCGTACGCCAGAAGCAGGAACTCCTCGGCAATGCTCATGCCCCGACGGTAGCGGGTGACGGTATCCCTTCCGCGGTGATATGGGCCCCGTGCTCACCCGCGTGGATGGCCGGTCCGGCACAATGAGGACCGAGGTGAAACCGATCATGGACGGCCTGCTCGTGACCGCGGTGCTCCCGTTGGCGGCATTCGCGCTGCTCACGGCGATCAACGCGTTCTTCGTGGCGGCCGAGTTCGGGCTGGTCACGGTCGACCGGGCGGAGATCGACACACGGGCGGCCGAGGGCGACCGGCGGGCCGTCACCGTGCAGCGCGTGCTGCACAACCTGTCGTTCCAGCTCTCCGGCACCCAGCTCGGCATCACGCTGGCCACCGTTCTCACCGGCTACCTGGCCGAGCCCGCGCTTTCCAAGCTGTTCAACCCGATCGTCGAGCCGATCGCCGGCGACGCCACCGAGGGCATCACCCACGCGTTGGCGCTGATCGTGGCCACCCTGCTGTCGATGCTGTTCGGCGAGCTCGTGCCCAAGAACGCCGCACTGGCCCGGCCCATGCGGGTAGCGCTGCTGACGGCGGCCCCGTTGCGTACGTTCTCGCGTCTTTTCAAATGGTTGATCGCGGCGCTCAACGGGTCGGCGAACTGGCTGGTCCGGCGGATCGGCATCGAGCCGCAGGAGGAGCTGGCCAGTGCCCGCTCACCGGAGGAGCTCGGCCTGCTCGCCGCGATCAGCGCCCGGGCCGGCGCGCTGCCGACCGAGACCGCGACCCTGCTGCGCCGCACGATCCGCTTCGGCGAGAAGCGCGCGGCCAAGGCCATGACCCCGCGCGTCGACGTGGTCGGCCTCAAGACCACCGCGAGCCTGGCCGACCTCATCTCCGTCGCGCGCGAGACCGGGCACACCCGCTTCCCCGTCTACGAGAACACCATCGACGTGGTCACGGGGGTGGTCGGGGTGCCGGACGCGCTCGGGGTGCCACCCGAGCGGCGTGCCGCGACCAAGGTCGCGACGATCGCCAAGGAGCCCGTGTACGTCCCGGAGAGCCTCGGCCTCGACAGGGTGCTCGCCGCCCTGCGCGAGGCGGACGCCGACCTGGCGATCGTGGTCGACGAGTACGGCGGCACCGACGGCGTGGTCACCGTCGAGGACCTGATCGAGGAGCTGGTCGGCGAGATCTCCGACGAGTACGACACCGACGTCGACGAGGCCGGGGCCCAGGAGCTGACGGCCCCCGGCGGCGGCAAGACCTTCGTGGTCGACGGCATGCTCCGCGAGGACGAGCTCATGGAGCAGACCGGGTTCAAACTTCCCGAGGGCCCGTACGAGACCTTGGCCGGATTCCTGCTCGCGCGGCTGGGCCACATCCCGGTCGTCGGCGAGTCGCTGGAGGAGCACGGCTGGGAGTTCACCGTGATGGAGGTCGACCGGCACCGCATCGAGCAGGTCCGCGTCGTCGCCCCGGCACCGGAGCCCGCCGATGACTAAGGTGCTGGTCACGATCCTGCTGCTGCTCGGCAACGGGGTGTTCGTGGGTGGCGAGTTCGCACTGATCGCCTCCCGGCGTACGGCGCTGGAACCGCTCGCCGCCACCTCCAAGCCCGCCCGATGGGCTCTTTCGGCGATGAGCCAGATCCCCCTGATGATCGCCGGCGCCCAGCTCGGCATCACGATCTGCTCGCTCGGCCTCGGCGCGATCGCCGAGCCGGCCCTGGCCCACCTGCTCGAAGGCCCGTTCGGCCACCTCGGCCTGCCCGACGACATGCTGCACCCGGTCGCGTTCGTGCTGGCCTTGGTCGTGGTCGTCTTCCTGCACACGGTCATCGGCGAGATGGTGCCCAAGAACATCACGCTGGCCGGCCCCGAACGCGCGGCGCTGATCCTCGGCCCGTTCATGCTCGGCTTCTGCACCGCCACCAAGCCGCTGCTGAACGCGATGCGCTGGGCGTCACGCACGGTGCTGGGGCTGTGGAAGATCGAGGCCACCGACGCGGTCAAGACCGTCTTCACCGCCGACGAGCTGGCCGGCATGGTCACCCAGGCCCGCAGCGAGGGCCTGCTCGGCTCGGAGCAGTACGCCCGCATCCACGCGGCGCTCGGCCTGAACGACCGCACCGCCGCCGACACGCTGCGCCCCTGGTCCGGCGTGACGACGGTGGCCGACGACGCGTCCCCCGCGACCATCGAGGCGGTCGCCACCCGCACCGGCCGCTCCCGGTTCCCGGTGGTCCAGCGCGAGACCCGGCGGGTGCTGGGCTTCGTGCACGTCAAGGACATCCTCGGGTACGCGGCGGCCCAGCGCCGCCTGCCGATCCCGCCGGACGTGATCCGGCCGCTGGCCGTGGTGTCGCCGGACCGCACGCTGGCCGAGCTGCTGCTGGCGATGCGCCGAGATCGCCTGCACATCGTGCTGGTGAGCGACGGTCGTCGCCCGCTGGGCGTAATCACATTGGACGACGTGATCCACGCGGTGGTGGGTGAGCCGGCGCACGGGGTGGCCGTGGCGCGCACTTCCTAACCGCCGAAGGGCTCGAGCCCATTTTTCACTCTCTCGAGTAATTGTCCGGAAAGGGCTCGAGCCCCAATTATTGCTAGCACGGTCAGCGTCACCCGCTAGGAGATCACGTGCTCGGCAAGCAAACCGTCAGCGGCCTCCGTCGCAGCGATAACCATTTCACTACGGTCATGCCGTTCAAATGGCTGCTCGACAACTTCGCATCGGGCCTCGTCCTGGAGGACGCCCTCCGGGATATTGATCAGGGATTCACCGTCGACGAGCGGGTAGCCCAGCTCGCGCCGATGCGGGCGAAAATGCAGCGGCCATTCCAGCGGACCGTCGTGCAGAAGCGCAGCGTCAACGGCCAGTCCGTCTCGGTCTCGGTTCTGGACCCGACGCCCAAGTTGAAGAATACGAAGGGGCCGCTCCGGGACTACCTGCTTCGGCAGTTCGCCGACAGTTCCGAGGAGCATTTCGGGGTGCTGCCCGGCTTCGTCGGCGTGTGGCCGGAGAAGATGCCGGCGGCTCCCGTCAAAGCCGACATCCCCGGTTACGCGGCGGTCTGGACCGAGTACGACTTCAGCAACCTCGGACGAGGCACGCTCGCCGACGGCGAATGCCGGCATCTGTGCGGCCTCTACATCAACGCCGACCAGAGCGTGTCGCAGGCGTTGAAGGACAAGCTACTCAACAAGCTGGTGACCATCGAGATCTACCACGGCATCACCGTGGAACAGGCAGCTCAGATGTTCGTGGACCTCAACTACGAGGGCACGCCCATGGACAAGATCACGAAGGCCAACATCGATCCCCGGAACAAGTGGGTGTGGGCGGCTAAGAAGATCTTCGAGGAGCTTGGCGTCCGTCTCGCCACCGATGGCCGGCAGATCACCCACACGCACCGGGTTCACGGAGAGCTGCTGATGCTCACCCACGCGGAACAGATGGTGAAGGCGGTCGCCCTCGGCGCCTACAAGGCGAGCGGCAAGACGATCGCCAAGCGGGATGCGGAGTACGTGGCCGATCTCGACTGGGAGAGGGTGCACCGGGCCGGCGTCGAGTGGTTCGGCGAGATCTTCCGGCATTTCGGCGGACCCGAGATTCTGGTCGACGAGTCGAGAGTGGTGCGAAGCATCCCGATCCGCCTCGCCCTGGCCGGCCTCGGCCAGCACTTTCTCCTCGGGAACGAGCAGGGCATTCGGGAGGCACGCCAGGCTCTGCGAGACATCAACTGGCTCGTCAACGAGACCTGGAACGGCATCGCCGGGAAGGTGACCCGCAACGAGGGAGGTCAGTCCCGGCTGTCCGCGTCCGGCGCCAAGGAGAACATCACGAAGGCGGTGCAGGCGGTCAGCAAGCCCGACACGAAGGCGGGCCGGCTCGTCCGCGGCCTGAGCGCTCCGATCGAGGACGCTGTCGCGGCCTGACGCCCGCGATCGGCTCGCCCGCGGCGTCCCACCGATCCCGGGGTCATCCGAACCGTGACGTCAGCGACGGAACAGACGGCGGAGTATCCCGGGAAACGCCGCTGTGCGAGTTGGGTTAGCGGCGCGGAACGGCGGGATCGGTGTCGCTACTCGCTAGGAGTCACCTGTTTACCGTTCTTTTTCCAGTCACGCTGCCCTGTGCCACCCCAGGCAATCTGTTTATAGGGTCCCGACTCGCAGAGCTGGCACAAGCTTCGCAGCAGGTGAAGGACGACGACATCCTCCGTGTGGACCGTGGCGCTGAAGCGAACCGTGCTGTGATTCGACGACATATTCCCGCCTCCTTGGGCCGCCGCGCCAGCCTAGCGCTGCTGCCTCGGTCCGCGAGTGGCCACGGTCGCCGGCGTGTTAGCTGGCTGTGGTTATCGCGGAATGCGGGCCGGCGCCCTTTGCCTGTTGGATCTGGGCGTATACGTGGGTTCGCAGCTCTACGAAACGGGCGTCGGAGCGGGTCTTCAGCTGGTCTCGGTCGGCGGGCAGGTCGATGTCGAGGCTTTCGAGCACGCGCGTCGGCGACGACGAGAGCACCACGACGCGCTCGCCCAAGTAGACGGCCTCGTCGATGTCGTGGGTTACGAACAGCATGGTCATGCCGAAGCGCTTCCATACCGTTCGTACCAAATCCTCCAAGTCGGCTCGGGTTTGGGCGTCGACGGCGGCGAACGGCTCGTCCATGAGCATGACCTTGGGCTGGAAGGCGATCGCCCGGGCGATCGCCACCCGCTGCTGCATGCCGCCGGAGAGCTGCCACGGGTAGGCCCGGCCGGCGTCGGCCAGGTCGACGGCGGCCAGCGACTCGGCCACGATCTGCTGGCGGGACGCGCGCGGTATGCCCTTGGACTTCAGCGGCAACTCGATGTTCTCGGCCACCCGCAACCACGGGAACAGGCTCCGGCCGTACTCCTGGAAGACGATCGCCAGGCCGTCCGGGGGACCGGTGACCGGCTTGCCGCCGACCTCGACCTCGCCGGAGGTGGGGGTGAGCAGGCCGCCCACGCAGCGCAACAGGGTGGTCTTGCCGCAGCCGGACGGGCCGACGACGCAGACGAACTGGCCGTCGTCGACGGTCAACGTGATGTCGCCCAGCGCCTCGACCTGGCGGCCCTGGCCACCGTACGTCTTGCGCAGCGACCGGATCTCCAGCACCGCAATACCTCCTATCGGCCGCTGCGCTCGGCGGCGCGCGCGCCGTGGTACCAGTTCAGGACTCGCCGCTCGACGAGGGAGAAGGCCAGCGACAGCAGGACGCCGAGCAGGCCCAGCACGAACACGCCGCTCCACATCTCGGGGATCTGGAAGCCGCGCTGGAACTCCACGACCGTGTAGCCCAGGCCGTCGGTCGCGCCCAGCAGCTCACCGATAACCATCATGATGATGCTGATGGACAGCGCCTGACGAGCGCCGACCACGATCTGCGGACTCGCGCCCCGCAGGATGAACGTACGCATCCGTAGCCAACCGCCGATGCCGTAGCTGCGGCAGGTGTCGGAGAGGACCTCGTCGACGCCGCGCACACCCTCCACCGTGTTCAGCAGCACCGGCCAGACACCGCCGACCACGATGACCAGCACCTTGGTCGGGTTGCCGATGCCGGCGATCAGAATGAGGATCGGCACCAGCACCGGGGGCGGGATCGCCCGGAGGAACTCCAGGATCGGCTCGACCAGCGCGCGCAGCCGGCGGTTGGCGCCGATCAGCACGCCGAGGCCGATGCCGATCACCAGCGCCAGGCCGTATCCGATGAAGAGCCGGATGAGGCTGGGCAGCACATCGCTCTTGAACCGGGCGGCGTTCCAGGTGCCGGGGAAGACCTTGACGATCGTCTCCAGCGGCGGCTGGTAGAAGCTGGTGCTGCCGGCGCTCGCGAACCACCAGGTCACCAGCAGGATCACGGGCAGGCCGATCAGCAGCAGGACGCGCCGCAGGAAGAGGGTCACAGCGCGAGCTCCCTTCGCACCGACGGGTGCCAGGCGAGCACCACGCGTTCGGCCCGGCGGGTGGCCAGGTTGGCGGCCAGGCCGATCAGACCGGAGACGACGATCAACGCGTACATCGACGGGACCGCGATGCTGCTCTGCGCGACGGCGATCTCCTCGCCGATGCCCTTGGTGCCGCCGATCAGCAGCTCACCGGTGATGGTGAGGACCAGCGCCACCGAGGCGGCAAGACGAATGCCGGTCATCGCGTACGGGAGGGTGGTCGGCCAGACGAGATAGCGCGCCTGGCGCCAGCGTCCGAGCCGGTACGAAGCCGCCGTCTCGCGGGCGACCGGGTCGACGTCGGTGACGCCGTGCAGCACCTGGATCAGCACCTGCCAGAAGGACGCGTAGACGACCAGCAGCAGGATCGACCGGATCGGGGCGCTGAACAGCACGATCGCCAACGGCAGCAGCGCCACCGAGGGGATCGGGCGAAGGAACTCGATGGTCGAGGCGGTGGCGAGCCGCAGCGCCGGCACCGAGCCGATCACGATGCCGAGCACGATGCCCGCCACCACGGCGATGGCCAGACCGATCAGCCAGGTCGTGACCGTGCCGCCGACCGCGCGCCAGAAGCCGGCGCGACCGAGCTCGTCGACGAGCGCGCGCACGATCCGGCTGGTCGGCGGGAAATACTCGGCCGGGAGCACGCCGATCCGCGGGAGGATCTCGAGCAGCGCGCCGACGCCGAGAAGCCCGACCAGCCCGAGCAGGGCCGGAGAGTCTCCGGCCCTGCGCAGGACGCCTGGCGACGTGCTCACTGAAGCAGCTTCGCCGTGTCGACCGGGGCCGTGACCAGGCCGTCCTTGACCATCAGGCCGCTCATCAGCTCCAACGACGCCGTGTCGATCTCCGGCGCGTACTTCGGCAGGGTCATGGCCGCCGCCAGATCCGCCTTGATCGTCGTGTAGGTGGTGACGATCTGCCGCACCTCGTCGGGGTGGGCGTCGGCGTACGCCAGCGACTCCTTCATGGCCGCGGTGAAGCGCTTGGCCAGGTCGGCCTTCTCACCGAGCAGCTGGGCGGAGGTGAAATAGGACGCGATCATGAGGCTGGGCTTCACGTCGGCGTACGCGCCGATCTGCTTCCACCCCTTCGCCAGCGCCGAGGCCAGGAACGGCTCGACCACGAAGATTCCCTGCACCCGGCCGGCGTCGAGCGCCGCGGCCATGTCGGGGAAGCCGACCTCGACGTACTTGACCTTCGACGGGTCGCCGCCGTCCTTGCGGACCAGCTCGTTCACCGTGGTGGCCACGATGTTCTTCAACGTGTTGGCGGCAACGGTCTTGCCCTCGAGGTCCTTGGGCCGCGTGATGCTCGGGTCCTTCACGACCAGCCCGCCGAAGTCCTTCTTGGGGTCGGCGGTCGCGTTGTTGCCGTTCGCGACCATCTTGATCGGTACGTTCTTGGACCCGGCCAGCATCAGCGACACCACGTTGCTGAAGCCGAACTGGTACTGCCCACTGACCACGGCCGGCACGATCGCGGCGCCGCCCTGGGCCTGCTCGAGCGTGAGGTCGATGTTCTGCTTCGAGAAGAAGCCCTTGGCCTTGCCGAGGTAGATGGGCGCCACGTCGACGATCGGGATGACGCCGACCTTGACCTTGTCCGGTGAGTTCGCCGCGCCGTTGTCCGAAGAGTCGTCCGAGCCACCGCAGGCGGCCGTGGTGGCCACGAGCGCGGTGACGGTGAGCAATGCGATGAGCCGTTTTCTCAGCATGGTTTCTCAGCAACCGTTTCCACTGGTCGGAATTGACTGGTACTGAGCGCGAGGACGAAGGATCTACCATTCGTAGACCAATGTCCCGAGCGGTCGAGTGTGTCCCGTACCACTTGCGAAACGCTAGAGCGTGGGCTACACGATTGTCAACGATTTTGCCGAGCTGAGATAAAAGACCAGTTCGCAAGCGAACTATGATTGTTAACAATTCTGGTTACGTGAGGTCGGCGAGCCAATCTCGGCTGGCCCGGGTGACGCGCGCCGGTACGCCGAGGTCATCGAGCAACCGGGCAGCCGCCTCCATCTCGTGGATCCGGCGGACGGCATGGGTCCTCGAGCCGGTGAGCAGCCGGTCCAATGTGGCCGCATCCGCCTTGATCAGCTCCTCGGTGATGTTGCCGCGCACCCAGTCGGAGAGGCCGGCGGCCCGGGCGGCGGCCGTCGCCTCGAGCACGGCGGCGGCGAGTCCCTTGTAGAACACGCTGCGCAGCAGCTTATGGGTGGCGGCCGAGCCGACCGGGCCGTCGAGCACGTCGACCCGGGCGCCGAGCGGCCGCATGACCGCGGCATAGTCGGCCGCCGCCGGCCCGCTTACGGTCATCGGCGTCAACAGGCCGCGGCCCGGCACCGGCGACATCAGGGCGACGTCCACCACCCGAACCCGATCACGTGCCGTCTCCGCCAACGACGTCTTCTCGCCGGGGGACGCCGTGTTCAGATCGGCCCAGAGTGTGCCGGGTGCGCAGCCCGGCATCCCCTCGGCCAGGGCGTCCGGTGCGTCGGCGGCACTGTTGACGCTGAGCACCAGGTCCGCGCCGGCGCAGGCTTCGGCGCCGCTCGCGCAGTTCGTCACGCCGGCCGGCGCATCGACGCGCGGGTCGTAGCCGCGGACCAGCGCGCCGGCCTCGGCCAGACCGGCCGCGATCAGCCCGCCGGCCTCGCCGAGGCCGAGCACCGCGATCACCGGGATCGGCGGATTCCTCATCGCAACTCCATGGCGTCGATGTCCCGCAGCGCCTCGATCACGCTCGCGATGTGCTCGCGCATCGCCGACTCCGCGGCCTTCGGATCCCGCTCCCGGATCGCCTCGATGATCCGCTCGTGCTGCGGCAGCGAGATCGCCGGTCGTCCGGGGTGGAGCGAGAGCATGAACTGGTGGCGGACGAGCTGGCCGCGCAACGTCTCGATGATGCCCTCGGCGGTGCGGTGGCCGGCGATGTCCCGGATCAGCCCGTGCAGGCGCTGGTTGAGATCGCCGTAGCGCCGGAACTCGCCGGCGCTCACCGCCCGCCGCATCAGCAGCCCGATCTCGTCGAGCTCGCTGGCCTGCTCATCGGTCACCCGGCTCGCGGCCCGGGCGGCGACCAGGCCCTCCAGCACCATGCGGACCTCGGTGATCTCGACCGCCTCGTCCAGCGTCACCTTCCGGACGTGGGCGCCCTTGTTCCGCTCGACCTTGACCAGCCCGTCGGCGGCCAGATCCTGCAGCGCGGCCCGGACGTTGAAGCGGCTCACCCCGAGCCGTTCACACAGCTGCGCCTCGACCAGCCGTTCGCCGGGCAGGTACTCGCCGCTCAGGATCGCGTCGCGCAACGCGTACCGGGCGGCCTGGGATTTCTCATCGGGCGGCAAGATGGGCTTCCAGTCGGGGATAGACACGGCGGGCGTTGTGCTCGAAGACCTTGGCGCGGTCGCCGGGCGCAAGGTCCAACGCCTCGACGTAGCGACGGGTGTCGTCGAAGTAGTGACCGGTCTGCGGGTCGATGCCGCGGACGGCCCCGACCATCTCCGAGCCGAACAGCAGGTTGTCGATCTCGATGACGTCGAACAGGAGGTTGATGCCGGCCTGGTGATAGACGCACGTGTCGAAGAAGACGTTGCCCATGACGCCCTCGGCGAGCGGCGGACGATCGAGCATGTCGGCCAGACCCCGGAACCGACCCCAGTGGTACGGAACCGCGCCGCCGCCGTGCGGAATGATCATCCGGAGACCGGGGAAGTCCTTGAACAGGTCGGACTGCAGGAACTGCATGAACGCGGTGGTATCCGCGTTGAGGTAGGCCGACCCGGTGGCGTGGAAGTTCGGGTTGGTCACGGCCGAGACGTGCACCATGGCCGGCACGTCGAGCTCGACCATCGCCTCGTAGAACGGGTACCAGCTGCGGTCGGTCAGCGGCGCCGAGGTCCAGTGGCCACCGCTCGGGTCGGGGTTGAGATTACAACCGACAAATCCCATTTCCCGTACGCAGCGTCGCAGCTCGCCGATCGAGTTGGCGATCGGGACCCCGGGTGACTGCGGCAGCTGGCACACGCCGGCGAACCGCCCCGGAAACAGCTGCGTGACCCGGTGGATCAGGTCGTTGCAGACCTCGGCCCAGCGGCGGCTGACCGTCTCGTCACCCTCGTGGTGGGCCATCGCCGACGCCCGCGGGGAGAAGATCGTCAGGTCGACGCCGCGCTCGTCCATCAGCCGCAGCTGGCTGCCCTCGATCGACTCCCGGATCTCATCGTCCGAAATGGTGGGATAGTTCGGGGTCGATTCCGCCGTCAGCTGCGCTTTGCGCCACGCGGTGTGCGCGGCGGGCACGGTCGTGTAGTGCCCGTGGCAGTCGATGATCACTTGGCTTCCTCTCCGACGTGGGCCGGGACCGGGGGCGTGCCGTGCGTGTGGAACGACGCGATCGTCTGCAGGCCCCAGGCCTGGCCCTTCGCCCGTTCGGCCTCGGTCCAGTCCACCGGCTGCCAGTCGGGCGCGAGCACGAGCCGGGCGCCGGCGTTGCACAGCTCGATGCGGTTGCCGCCGGGCTCGTACACGTACAGGAAGAAGGTCTGTTGAATGGCATGTTTGTGCGGGCCGGTCTCGATGAAGACGCCCTGCTCGAGCGCGATGTCGGCGGCCTTGAGAATGTCCTCACGGGTGTCGGTGGCGAACGCGATGTGATGCAGGCGCCCGCGGGTGCCGGTGCGGTCGCGGGTGTAGACGACGTCGTAGCCCTTGTTGGTGAAGGTGGTCCAGCTGCCGGCGACGCTGCCGTCGTCGAGCACGATTTGCTCGGTGACCAGGGCGCCGAGCGTGTCGCGCAGGAAGTCGCGGTTGGCCTCGACGTCGACACCCAGGTAGTTGATGTGGTCGAGGCGCCGCACGCTGACCCCGCGCGCCGGATAGGCCTGGGCCTGGTTCTTCAGCGCCGGCCGCAGCTCGTCCGACGGGCGGAACCATGCGCTCTCGTAGTAGAGGCCCAGCTTATGGCCGTCCGGGTCGCGGAAGAGGTAGGTCGGGCCGTACCCCGGATCGCCGTCCGTCCAGCCGATGCCGCGCCCGGTCGCCTCGATCCGAAGGACGAGATCCCGCAACGAGCCGGGGCTCGCGGCCCGCAGGAAGGTGCGCCCGACGCCCGAGGTCGCGTGCCCGGTGATCTTGATCGTGATGTTCTCGTAGTCGTCCCACGCGCGCAGGAAGACCGAGTCGCCGGACTCGCCGTTCACGGTCAGGCCCAGGTAGTTCGTGAAGAACGCGACGCTCTCCTCGAGGACCGGGGTGCGAAGCTCGATGTGCGCGAGATGCGCGACCTGGTGCACGGATTCTCCTTACCCGCGGGGGAACGCGATGCCGTCGAAGAGCTTGCGCGCGGTACGCACGACGCCCGACCGGACGACCCGCGGTGGCGTGGCAGCACCGTCGACGACCACGTCGACCAACAGGTGACCGGTCGGGTGCTCGACGTCGACCTGGGACCGGTCGGCCGGCCAGCCCGCGGTCAGCTCGTGTCCGACCGCGCCGGGCAGCAGCATGCCGGTGACCACGCTGATCGCGGCCAGCACGCCGATCGACGTGTGCGGCTGGACGGGGATGAACGACCGGGTGCTGACCCGGCCGCCGTCGCGGGGCGGGGCGAGCAGCACGGTCTTCGGCACCGATCCGGGGTCGTCGCCCAGGCCCATCAGCCGGGCGGCCTTGCGCCGGAACGCGTCGACCCGGTCGAGCAGCGGCTGGTCGGCGGCGAGCCGGGCGTGCGACTCGTACCCGGTCAGGCCGAACGACCCGGCCGTCGCGAGCACCACCGGCATGCCGTTGTCGACGCAGGTCGCCTCGACGCCGTCGATCGTGTCGCGGACCCGGCCGGTCGGCAGCAGGGGGCCGGTGGAGTCGCCGAAGCTCAGCACCACTGGGGACGCGCTGCCCGGAACGCCGGAGATCAGCACGTCGCCGCGGTACTCGACGCGACCGGCGGGGGTGGCGAAGTGGGCGACCGCGATGCTGTCCGAGTTGACCATCCGGATCCGGACGCCGGTCTCCTCGTCACCGGCCGCGACCAGGCCACGCTCGACCGCGAACGGCCCGACGCCGGCGAGGATGTTGCCGCAGTTCTGCGCGTCGCTGACCGTCGGCTCGTCGACGCCGAGCTGCAGGAACAGGTAGTCGATGTCGGCGGCCGGGTGCCCGGAGCGACTGATCACGGCGACCTTGCTGGTCAGCGACGTGGCGCCGCCGAGACCGTCGATCTGCCGGGGATCGGGCGTGCCCATCAGGCGCAGCAGCAGGTCGTCGCGCTCGGCCGGGTCGGACGGCAGGTCGCCGGCCTCGAAGTACAGCCCCCGCGACGTGCCGCCGCGCAGCATCATGCAGCGCACCCCGGTGCTGTCGTAGTCAGTCACCGTTGACGTACTCCTCGTAGGAGACGTACTCGATGCCCAGCTCGGGCAGCTTCGGACGCAGGCCGTAGCGGTCGAGGCCGAGCTCGCCGGCGGCGAACGCGGCCCGGGTCGCCGCTTCCTTGTCGAGGCGGGCCTTTCCGGCGGTCAGCGCACGGGACACGTCGTTTCGGGGTACGACCGTGACGCCGTCGTCGTCGCCGAGGATCACGTCGCCGGGATGGATCGTCTGGCCGCCGAGCACGATCGGCACGTTCACCGCGCCGGCGGTCGCCTTCACCGAGCCCTGGGCGCTGATCGCGCGGGACCACACCGGGAACCGCATCTCGCGCAGGTCGGCCACATCGCGTACGCCGCTGGCCAGCACCGCCCCCCGGACGCCCCGGCGCTGCAGGGCGCCGGCGAACAGCTCGCCGAAGAGCCCATCGGTGGACGGCGAGTTGGTCGCCACCACCAGCACGTCGCCGGGACGGCACTGCTCGACCGCCACGTGGATCATCAGGTTGTCGCCCGGCCAGCACAGGACCGTCACCGCGGTGCCACCCATCCGGGCGCCGGCCCAGGCCGGGCGGAACTCGGGGCCGAGGTAGCCGACCCGGCCGAGCGCCTCGTGCACGGTGGCCACGCCGTATCCGCCCAGGGTCTCGGCATCGTCGACGTCCGCGCGCGGCGGATCGGTCACCACTACCGTCCTCATCCCGCCAGCGTAGGGCCCTCGGATGGATTGTCAACAATCACGGCGACAGCTCTAGCGCGTCCAACGCTCGTTTCCCGGCATTGTCGACAACATTGTTCGCCCTATAGTTCCTCGCGCTTGCCGGCCTCGCGGGGTGGCCCTCTTTCGGGTGCTTCTCGCGGTTTCGGGGGGCAGGATTCGCTTCCAGCTGGGCAATACGGACAATTACCCCATGTCTCGCTGTCTCGCTCTGACGGGAGCCCTGCTCCTCGTCGCCGGGCTGGTGCTGGCTCACCGCGACCCGGCCCCCGAACAGGCCGCCGTCCAGATCACCTCGCCGCCGGCCGGCTTGCTGCCGAGCCGGCCGGAGCCGGTCGCGCCGGTGCCGCCCGGGCCGGTCGAGCTAGCGACCGCGCCGGTCAGCCTGCGGTACACGTTCGACGCCGGGGTGCACCGGCCGATCACGGATCAGGCCGGCGGTCACGAGCTGCGGCCGCTCGGCGCGAACGGGGGCGCGCTCCGGCTCGTACCCCAGGGAATGGGTCTTGCCGTTGCCTATCCGGACCGGTGCACGCTGGCCGAGGAGAGCGAATGCCCGCGGGCGATCCTCGAGGGTTACCGCGACGACAGCCTCAACCCCGGCACGCGGAGGCTCGAGTACGGCGCGTCGGTGCTGATGACCCACGGCGACCTGTCGGACGGCGCCAACGTGGTGCAGAAGGGTTATTCGGTCGGCGGCGTCAGCCAGTTCAAGCTGCAGGTGGACCACCTGCTGGGCCACCCGAGCTGCGTGATCACCGGCCGAACCGGCCGCATCTACCGGGCCGAGCCGTGGATCGACGTGGCCGACGGCCGCTGGCACGACCTGACCTGCTCGCGCATCGGCAACCGCCTGACCCTCGCGGTCGACGGTGTGCCGCGAGCGTGGGTGCACGTGCCGCCACGCTTGTCGATCGCGAACGCCGAGCCGCTGCGCGTCGGCGGCAAGGGCGCGGCCCAGGGAAACGACCAATACGCCGGCGAGATCGACAACGTCTTCCTGACGATCGGTTCTTGACGCGTCACCGTTGCGTTTGCTTCGAATGCTGCGGATAATTCGTTTAGACTCGTCTCAGCCCGTCCGGTCGGAGGAGGTGCGGAGATGGCGGCGGTAGCGATGAGCCCGGTAAGCCCGGACGAGGAGTCGATCGCGGTGGCAGCCGAGGCGCTGCCACGTGTCCAGGAGTACCTGCGTACGCATCCCTCGGGCCCGGCCGTCGTCCGCGTGGTCGACGACGGCGAAGGCGACGAGTTGGTGGTGCCCCGAGGGGCAGTCGAACTGCTCGCGCGGGTCCTGGCGCACATGGCCAACGGGCACGGTGTCTCGGTGGTGCCGGAGCACGCCGAGCTCACCACCCAACAGGCCGCCGCCCTGCTCAACGTCTCCCGGCCGTACCTGATCGGGCTGCTCGAGGCCGGCGTCATCGAGTTCCGGAAGGTCGGTACCCACCGGCGCGTTCTCGCCGGCTCGGTGCTCACCTACAAGCACCGCGACGACATGAGGCGCCGCGCCGCGGCGGATGAGCTGGCGCAGTTGGCGCAGGACATGGATTTGAGCTAGCAGGATGTCCTTCGTCGTCGTCTACGACGCCAGCGTGCTTTACCCGAGCACACTGCGGGACTTGCTCATCCGGATCGCCCAGTCCGGACTCGTCCAGGCCAAGTGGACCGATGACATCCTCGACGAGATGTTCGCCGCATTGCGAAGGCAGCGGCCCGATCTGGACGCCGCCCGTCTGGAGCGCACGCGAGCACTGATGGCCTCGGCCGTTCGGGACTGGAAGGTCAGCGGTCATGAGGCCCTGGTGGATTCGCTCAAGCTGCCGGACCCCGACGATCGCCACGTGCTGGCCGCGGCGATCAAGGCGCGGGCTCAGGTGATCGTCACCACGAACCTCCGCGACTTTCCGGCGGATGAGCTCCGCAGATGGGATATCGATCCGAAGTCGCCGGACGAGTTCGTGCGAGATCAGATCAGCCTCGACCGCAGCGCGATCTATGCGTCGGTCCAGCAGATCGCCGACTCGTGGAAAAGCCCGCCGGGCAGCGTCGACGACGTCCTGGACCGGCTCGAGCGCTCGGGGCTGGCGATCAGCGTGGCGGAGCTGCGCGCTCGGCCCTGAGCTACCGCAAGGTCTCGAGCACTCGAGTTGGTCGTCACTCCGCGGTCGCGCGCCGGTCGGCCCATCGGCGGCCGTGGTCGTCGTCCTCGTGGTCGGGATTGAGGGTGCCGGCGGTCAGCATCGCGAACAGCTCCTCGTGCCGCCGGTCCGGCTCGTTGGCCTGCACCTGGTGGGCGTTGTAGGCCTCGAGCACCTCCGCCACCCGCGTCGTCAGCGTGGCCACGTCGGCGTCCGGCCGGTAGAGCGCCGCCCACAGGTCCTCGTCGAGCCGGATCGCCGCCGTCTCCCACGGCTCCGGCGGCGCCTCGTCCCAGGCCAGCCGGGCGCGGGCCCGGGTCGCCAACCCGAAGTAGCTGGTGATCAGGGCGTACGGCCGGCTGGAAATGCCGAAAGCCCATTTTTCGGTACGCCCGATGCGCCGCACGCCGAGCGCTTCCACCAGCCTGAACAGCAGCTCGTCGGCCACTTCGTCGCCGGTCAGCGCGTGCCGGATCCGCGCGGCGTCGGCCGTCAGTCCGGCCCGTCCCGACCACGCGACGAACTCGTCGACGACCTCGTCCACGGCGCGCGGCTCGGGCTCCTTGCCGGCCCCGTGCGAGTAGACCGCACAGGGCGCGTCGACGTCGGGGAGGTGCGTGAGTGGCCCATCGTCGACGCACATGCCGGCGCAGTCACTGTCATTGACGTACGCGCCGAAGGAGGGTGACCCGCTCTCGGCGCTGAGCGCACGGGTGGCTCCGACCAGATCCGGCGGATCGTCCCAGCCGGCCGTCTCCACGAGCTGCCACCCATCGCCGAGTTGGCGCAGCCAATGATGCCGATAGCCGAACCGCCGCAGCGCGCGGAGCTCCACCAGCGGCCGTTCCGACCGCCCGACCACGATCGTCCCCGAGTAACCCATCCGCGGAAGGCTAGCGGGACCGTCCAAAATGGCCGAGCCGGGTTACCGTGGGATATGCGCCGAGACGACTCGATCGGATGGCTGGCCAGCCAGGTCCACGCCGACCACGGCGGCTTCGCCATGACCACGGTCCTGAACGACGCCCGAGCGCGAGACGCCACCGCGTTGCGCGCAGCCGAGGCCGACCACGCCCCCGCCACACCACTACCCACCCCCCGCTGGCGCCGCCTGCTCCGCCGCCGCTGACCCCAGGTCGCGCGGGTCAGCCACAGCCCCGACATGACGCTCTCGCGAGCTGCGCAGGGGAGGGCGACCTTCCAGAGCCGCGTTTCCCCAGGCGAGACAGCTCACGCCGTACCCGCAAGCGCCGTTGCAGTAAGCCCGCCCTCGCCCACCGCAACCGACACGCATCGCGGCATTCGACGGCTTGGCCTTGAGCTCGCCCCTTCACCCACCGCAACCGACAGACACCGTGGGGGTCTGGGGGCTCGGCCCCCAGGCAGACATGCGAAGAGGCCCGGTCCGAGCACTCCGCGGACACAGACCCCTGCCTCTGAGCGGGTGACGGGAATCGAACCCGCACTGTCAGCTTGGGAACCGTACAAGATGCGGTGACCTGGGACGTCAGGCCGAGCTAGGTAGCGCGAGGAGTGGCCTAGAGCGGCCTCGGTCGGCATGGCCTAATGGCACGCCAATGGCACGCGAGCGCCACCCTTGTCCCGCGGACCAACACGCTTTTGAAACTGGCGTGAAGGCCGGCGGCCGAATGTCGTACGGCCGCTTTACGCTCCATCTATCCCCTGAGGTGAGGAGTGGGACGTTGCAGCTGCGCGAGCTCGTAGGAACGATCGGCCGCACGTATGACCGGAACCTTCCGATGTCCAGCGAGGCCCAGCGGCTTCTGCGCGGCGCGTCGCAAGAGCTACGGCAGTGGGTCTCCGGCGACTACCAGATCAAGGGGAGCGGCGGCAACGGCAACGCCGCCGAATCGCCGTGGATCGGGATCTTCAACCCGGTCGAGACAACAACCGCCCGCCGCGGCATGTACGTCGTGTACCTGTTCGCCGCCGACATGGGCCAAGTCTTTCTGACCCTCAATCAGGGCGTAACTGAAATCGGCGAACGGCTCGGGCGGCGCGCTGCTCGAGTAGCCCTTCAAGGCGAGGCCGCCCAGATTCGCGATGCCTTCGACAAGGGCACGATCGACGACTTGGACGCCACGATCGACCTACGTAGCAAGGCCAGCCTTCCGCGAGACTACGAGTACGCCAACATCCTGTCCCGCGCCTATCCGATCAGCAGCCTGCCGGAAGAAGCGACGATGGTCGCCGATCTGCAGCGGTTCGTGCAGCTGTATGACCTTGCGCTTGAGGCCCGGGAGGAAGGCAGCCAGCGAGGCGAACCAGGCATCGTGACGCCACCCCGCAACCCGCCGCGGAAGAAGCACTCGGTTGCCTTCAAACCGAAGGACGACAGCGAGTACCGCCAACTGATCGAAGCCCGGGAGGTGACCAAGCAGCGGCGACACGAAACGCTGATCAACGACTACGAGGCCTTCTTGCGCCGACGCCGGTTCGTCACCGCTTCCCCGCACCCGCGGGATCTCACCGCCGAGCGCGACGGACGTCACTGGCTCATCGAGGCCAAAGCTATCCGCGCCGGGGATGCCGAAACCGCTGCACGCGAAGCCTTCGCCCAGCTCTGCTTCTACGAGCACTTCCTGTACGACCGCACCGACACCGTCGCCCGACTCGCTCTCTTCAACGAACCGTTGGGCGTGGCCCATCTCGGCTTCTTCGAGAAGACAGGCATCGCCGTTGTCTGGCGGTCAGGTGACGGATGGGCTGGCACGGCGACCGCTCACGCCGCTGGGCTCTGCTGACCACCCAGGCCCGCATGCCGGCTATCAAGACCGTGCGCACCGAGGATTTGACCTGCTGAAACACAGAGGACTGGCGTCCCGTTGCCGCACCGTGTCTGTGCCCCCAATGTTTCAGCCGTCGCTGTCCGCGGTCAACGCGAGGCGCGTCAGCCGCGGCGCGAAGGATCCATTCCGCGAGGCGCGTGCCGTTATGCCGCAGTGTTGTGTCGCCGACGGCACCGTCTATTCAGCCACCGTGCTCCGTACGTACGACATCCCTAACGGGTGAAGATCAATCATCGTGCCTGCGCACGGTGATGCGGCGGTCACGCGCTCCCGTTGCGATGCCGGTCCCCTTTGGGATCATTCGAGGCGTTCTGCCGGGTCTTGGCGCAGGATCCGGCCGTACACCGGGGTATATCGATCGCCGAGCCCAAGCATCTATCGAACAAACGTTCGAGACACCAATCGAGCGCGTGAAACGTACAGCTAGGTATGGTGTCCCACGTCCGATTCGGAGTTGCGACCTCGTGAGCGAGATCAAGTCCTCTCGTCACGAGATCAAGGCCTTCCAGCTGGAGGCCTTGAGGGTCAAGGCCGGAGAGGAGATGGTCCTGATGTCCGGGGACCAACAGCACAACAACGGCAACAAGTGGTGGCAGAGCCCGAGTGCGATCGCTGCGATCGCCTCGCTGATCACCGCCGTTGCCGGCCTTGTCGCTGCGTTGTATGGGAACGGCCCCGCCTAGCCGAAGGCTAAGCAGGGCCGTCAGTGGTAGCCGGTTCCGCCCTCGTGCGTTTGGCGGCGAGCGGGGGCGGGGCTGAGCTACTCGGGTGGAGCATCGGGTGGGTCGCACCTACCGGCGACTTCACCGAATCTGTTGAAGAGTAGACCAAGAGACACGTGACAAGGGACTAGCTGCCTGCATAGGCCTGCAAGTCCGTCGTGGGTTGCCGGACCCGCGGCGGCTCACCCCTCCTGTTCGGAGTCCACGCGAGGCGCGTCGGCAGCTCGCGCCGGATCCATCTCGCGCCACTCGCCCGGCCCGGGCGAATGCGTCAGCCGCTCGATCATGGCCCGTGCGTCTTCCTCCGAGTCGAAATCCCAACACAGCACCTTGCCAGTCTCCGTGTCCCCCTGGCGGGCGGTCACTCGGTAGCTGACGGTGAGCCAAATGTCGCGCCGCGCGAGGCGACCCCACACGCCGTTCCACCACCTGCCAAGCACCGTCATGTGATCAGGCTAGTCGAACGTATGTTCTAGATACAGTGACACCCTAGATCAAGGGGTTTCACAGCCCTTTTCGCTGGTCAGCGGCGGTTCAGTGACAGGAGTGACACAAGTGACAGGGTGACAAGAAGCGGACTACGCGACCTCTCGGGGAATCGGGGACAGCGGACCGTGCGGATCCACGGCTGCTAGCCGAACAGCGCACCGCTCCTCATCATCATCATGGGTGAACACGTATCGCAGCGGAGCTCGCGAACTGGGCGCTTATGCCGAAGGCGCCGCCAAAAGCACCACGCTGAGCCGGCTGAAATGACTATCCGCAGGCCGCCCACTGAGGTAAGACCTACGGATGCCCCAAGACCCCTGGCGCAAGATCCGAGCCCTCCGTGCCGAACCCGTCGAACAGGCATCCGAGGAGTCACGGATCGCCAACTACCAGGGTGCTCTCGCGCAGGCTGAGGAGCTCGCGGAGGCTGCCCGAGCCGCCGGGTACGCATCGAACGCGCTGCCGCTGTTCTATGCGGTCGAGCAGTGCGGCCGGGCCATCTTGGAGGCGAGGTGGCCTGGTCAGATCCACAAACTTAAAGGTCACGGGCTGAGCTTCGGGCTAGCGCGAGACCCGGATCATCCTAACGACCTCACCAAGAAAGACCCCAACATTCTGCGTAGCCTCGTCGCTCCACGAGGGAACGGCAGCTTTCAAGCCGTCTGTGAGGCTATCGGTTCCAAGCCGCTCGCCGGCCCGGTTGCTCTCGGGGCTCTCTGGATGGCGAACCCAGATCTTCGCGGCGCGTGGATCCCCGACGCCGTGAACGAATGGCAGCCGCCCATCACCTACGGGGTCGGTGCGCGCGAAACCGCAAGAGACGAATACGGTAAGCAACAGGACCCCGAGTCGGCGTGGGCGACAACCGAGGGTTTCGTGTACATCCCCGTCGAGATGCCGGGGGAAACGGTCAAGGACGTGCGCGAAATCCTGCAGCGGTACCCGACTCTCGGTGACGCCGGCGTGGTGGTTGAGGGCCCGGCCGGCCACATCATAGGGACGGACGACGACACCCCCGTCCTACGGCGGTATACCTACGGTGGCCTGAAGTATGTGTCCGTGGCGAAGCCCGTGCCTCGGGAGATGACCATGGCGGACTTTTGGGCCGCCCAGGACTCGATGTTCTCGCTCGTCGAGGTCGACGACAAGGCCAAATCAGAGCGGGGCGTCCCACACTGGATCGGGCATGCCCTCCCGCGGCTGGGCGGAGGGATTTCGCCTGATCCGCTCATGTTGTGGTGGGCGTTCCTGCACGGCTTGTCGAACCTGGTCCGCTACCACCCGGGTTCGTGGACGGCGGCGATCAACGCGGATTCTTCAATTATTGCAGACTCGCTGCAGCGAGCATTGGATATCGCGATGGAGAAACTTCCTGAACGGCTGGTCGCCGCAATCGTTGGCGACCAGGGCCATCGGGGACGCCAATGACGCATTATCGAACCCCGGCCGCCTCCTCAGCAACGCGGCCGGGGATTATCGTTCCGACCCATCGTGAGCGAGGGAGAGGACGACGCGGGGCTGGCGTGAGAGTGCCGCTGGCCCGAATGGTACTTAACTCAATTGACCTCAGGGAACGGCGGAGAGGTCAGCGAAATCGGGGAAAGTGGACCGTGCGGATCCACGGCCGCTAGCCGGACAGCGCACGGTTCCCCATCATCATGGGTGAACACGTATCGCAGCTTGGGATTGAGTGTCATTGACGTCTCACCTAGCTCGCCAACCTCTCGCCATGCCGTTCCCGGTTGTCCGCTATAAACCTTCCACTCCCGTCCGTCGTGTCGAATTTCGTAGCGGTAGCCCGGCACGATGAGGAGCGGCCTCGGGCCGCTAAGCCACTCGTACGATACTTGGAATTGCTGACATTCATGCGTATGGCCCGGTCGCCAATTCCCCGCAGGATCGACAGGTTCAGGCGGGACGCGGACTAGAGAGTCGATGGTCGGAATGTTGGGCACCTCGCTTAATAGCTGTCGGGATATTCGGTCAAGAGGCATAGTAGCCTGTTGGAAGAGTGTGCCAGAGTGTCTATTTGGCACATCAACAGTGCGCAGGAAGGTCCATCCTCGCTCGGCGTAATAAGTGTGCAACGCCTCGTTATTCTTCCACGCGTCGAGTCGCAGCCAGTCGCACCCGAAACGGTATGCGTGATCGCCTGCCCATCCGAGCAATAGCTTGCCTAACTCTTCTCCGGCACGAGCCCGGCGCACGGCCAGCTTCGAAACGTAACCCGCGCGTTGGGCGAGTTCGTTCGCGGACCAGAAATCCGCATCGCCCTCGGTCTCGACCGTGACGGTGCCGACTAGCGATGCGTCATCGTACAGTAACCACACATCACCCCGCTCTAGCGACGGCCGCATCTTGCTCCGCCAGTTCCGCCAGGTGGACCATTGATCCAGCCCTTTGCTGCGTAACCAACTCACTCCGTCGCCGAGCAGCTCAAATACCGTGTCGAATTGGTCAGCGTTCGCCTGACGGATGATCAGGGCGCTTGGTTTACTCACTCCCAAGCCCGCTCGTAGACGATGACGTGACGGTCGCCAGGCAGGATATTGGCCGTGCACCGCACGGGCCGGCCATCTTGCGTGTATCCGGTCACGATGTGCAGGGCCACGGGTGTCCCGGCGCCCAGTTGGAGCCTCTGCGCTTCCTCTGGCGTCGGCATGCGCACGAAGAATTCATCGATTGCTCTAGCCTGAGCGAATCCTAAATCCGCTAGTGCTTGATTCGTCCCTCGCGGTATATCGGCTGGTGACATGATCTCGGAATCTCGCACCACATCCAGCGGGAAATGCGAATCATTGGTATTTACAGGCTCACCATTAATGAAGCGCACACGCCGCCGCGCAACAACTAGCTCGCCCTCACTAACCTCTAGCCGTTTTGCAATATCCGCGGGTGCTTTTATTAGCGAAACCTCGATGGTCTGCGACGGCTCCCGGCCTTCTGAAGTTATCTGTTGGCAGTAACGATCCATTTCAGGAGTGACAGGCTGCGGCCTCGATTCGGCCTGCGGCCGGTAGATCATGTGCTCAAGTTGCCTCACAAAGTGACCGTGTGGTCGCCGCGATACAACCAAGCCTTCAGCAACCAGCAGGCCTACCCCGTTCCTCACTGTCTGCCGCGCGACTCCGAATTCCTCGGCTAGCTCTTGCTCTGTTGGTAGCTGCTGGCCGGGTGCCAGAGCACCTGAGGTGATCCGGTCGCGCAGGTTGGCCGCGATGCGCTGGTACGCGGGCAGGGTGACGCCTCGGAACGTGTCCACGCCTTAGTTCTACGCGTCTGACCAGGGAATGTCTAGTCAATGTGGTCAGACCCCTTGACGTGAGCCACTTCACCATGCCACGCTCGGCCAACGAACGGATTGTCTAGTCAATCTGGTCAACATGGTCAACTGGAGGACGTTGTGCATCGGAAGGTAGCTCGTTCGACTGAACCGACTGATGGCGATCTCTCGGCAATTGAGGCCGAGTGGCCGCTGATCGAGGCGGAGCTGTCGGTATTGGACGCGGAAATCGCCAACATCTACGCCGCCGAGCATGGCGGTCCGTCGCCGCTGGACTGGCGGCGTCTGCGTCGGGCCGAGGGCCGCGTCGTCCGCGTGGCCGCCGAGCTGGCCGCGCGTCCCGTCGCCCGCCGGCAGGTGGCGTGATGACCCAGGACATCACCCGTCTGCGCCGCATCGGCTGGGGCACCCGAGGTGTGTTCGCCCTCGGCATCTCTGCCTCGCTGGCCGGCAACGTGCTGCACGCTGCGGACAACCCGGTCAGTAAGGCGATCTCGGCTTGGTCGCCGCTGGCGCTGTTGCTGACCGTTGAACTGATCTCCCGTATCCCGACCCGCCGCGGCTGGATGACCGTCGCCCGGCTCGGCGCTACCGCGGTCATCGCGGGCATCGCCGCGTGGGTGTCCTACTGGCACATGGCCGGCGTCGCCGCCCGCTACGGCGAGACCGGCGCGAGCCCCTACCTACTCCCGTTCAGCGTCGACGGCCTGATCGTGGTCGCCTCGATCAGCCTCGTGGAGATCGGCGGCCGGCTCCGCGCCGCCGCCGAGCCGTCGATCGAGGCCCGGACGGACGTGTCGCGTCCAGTTGAGCTCGACGCGTCGACCCCGCCGGCGAGCGCTACGGCTGCGCAAATCGAGCCGGCCGCTGAGCCGGTCGCCGAGCCGGTAGCCGTGACGCCGCGGCCGAAGCGCGTCACGCCGCGGCCGGCGTCGGCCGACAAGGTGGCCAAGGCCGCGGCGAAGCTGCCCGGCGCGAGCGTCGCCCAGATCGCCAAGAAGGCCGGCGTGTCCGTCTCGACGGCCCGACGTCACCTGCCCGCGGCTCGCACCGCCGACGCGTCAGCGTCTGCCCCGGTTCCTGCGGAAACACCCGTTCTCGTGGCCGCGTGAGGACTGACCGGTCATGACTGAGCCCGAGATCTTCGAAGCGTTCGCCGAGCTGCACAACCTGCGCGTCGAGCTGGCCGAGCTGCACGAGTGGGCCGAGGCCGCGCTGAACGACCACCACGACCGGCAGTACATCGCCGAGCACCTGTCCGACGCCCTCGACGCCCTCGCCACCGGCAACGACGTGCCGGAACACCCCTTCACAGTTACGCCCGACGGCACGGCTCCTACCGACCAAAGCAGCGCCGTGCCGCCGGTCTCCACCCCATCGGTCCCGCAAGACCCACAAGGAGAGACCCCCATCATGGCAAGCAACCCGAACCCTGTCGCCGACGCGGTCAAGAACGAAATCGGCAAGTCCGAGCGCGCCGCCCGCCGCGACGCCGCCATGGCCGCCGACTCACGCCAGCAGCGCGCCGCGCACGCCGCCGGCCGCGACACCCGCTCCATCGGCGTCACCCGCACCGCCTACCGCGGGCGGTCGTGATGGCCAAGCGCGAGTTCACCTACACCGCCGGCAAGGGCGGCCCGAAGGTCGTCGAGGTCCCGCGGCACCTGCGCGGCCGGTCGGAGTACGACGCCGGCACCTACACCGAGAACGTGATCGCCCGCCGCGCTGGCGAGGCCGCTGGGGCCTTGGTCCGTGGCCTGTTCGGAGGGAAAAGCCGATGAGGACCACCTGCGTGGGGTGCAACGGCACTCGCGTGCAATACCGCCCCTGCTCCCGCTGCAAGGGCGCGGGTCAACTCCGGCTCGCCTGCGGCACTTGCGCGGGCACCGGCACCCTCCACGTCAGCCGGGACAAGTGCACCCGCTGTCGCGGCGCTCGGATGGTGACCTGCACCTGCGACGCCTGCGGCGGCAACCGCAAGATCCCCCATCAGTGCAGCGGGTGCGGCGGCATTGGCACCGTCCAGGTGCGCCGCTGATGACCGCCTGGTTCTACGCCCTGACCGTCCTGTCCTGCACTGCCTCGGGTTGCCCGCTGCCGGTGTGCCCCGACTGCGGCGACTGCGTCAAGTTCTGCAACTGCCGATGACCAGGAGGAAGTACTGATGGGTCGCCTTACCGGATGGTGCTTCACCGCGGGCGCGGCATTCTTCCTGGCCGCCGCTCTCGCCGATCCCTCACCTCTTCGCACGCTGACCGCCGTCGGCCTGGCCGCCGCGGCCGGTGCCACTCTCGCTCGATCGGAGGACCGTTCGTGAGCACCAACCCCAACCACGAGCCGGACAACTTCGACTGGACCGCCGCCGAAGCCGACGTCGCCGCCGAGGCGACCCACGCCGAGGTGGTCGACTTGGACGCCGCCCGCGAGCGGCGCGCCAACTACACGCCCGCCGACCTGGCCGCCGACGAGCTCGACGGCGAGGACGGCCCGGTGCTGGTGGACTCGATCGCCGCGCAGCACCGGCCGGGCCGGTTCTCCCTCGCTGCGTTCCGCGACGCCACCCGGGTCCCGATCGTGCCGTCGTGGATGAAGTCAACGGCCGAGTTCGGCGGGAACCTGGCGTGGGCGGCCGGGTTCGGCGCGCACGCCCTGGCGTATCACGGGTTCCGGCTGCCGAAGTACGCGCTGCGGATCGCGTGGCGGATCCCGGCCGGCCTGACCCGGGCGGTCGGCGGCTACTTCCGCTGGCTGTTCGACCTGGAAGGCGAGGCCGTGCGGCAGGCCACCGTGCGGACCGAGGATGCCGAGACCTACATCAAGCTCGCCCGGCAACGTGACCGCCGTGTCCGCTGGCGGGGCATCACCGCCGTCGGCACCGTCACCGCGCTGACCGCGGCCGCGGTGTGGCTGGCACTCTTCGCCTCCCCGGTCGCCCGCTACGCGGTTCTCGCCGCCCTGGGGTTGCTGCTCGGCTGGCTCGGCACGCCCGCGGACAAGCCGCTGCTCGATACCGCTGTTGTCCGCCGCGACGTGGCGCCGCTGACCTCGATCGAGGTGTTCAACGCCCTGTGTGCGCTGCGGATCCCGGGCATCGACGCCGCGGTCCGGCGCGGCGACACCGGCCGGTCGTGGTTCCCCGAGCCGATCTCCCGGGAGAACGGCGTCGGCTGGCGCTGCGCGGTCGAGCTGCCCCGCGGCGTGGTCGCCTCCACCGTGGTCGACAAGCGCGAGGAACTGGCCGCCGCGCTGACCCGCCCGCTCGGGTGCGTGTGGCCGGAAGTCAACGCCGAGGTGCACCCGGGCCGGTTGGTCCTGTTCGTCGCCGACCACGACATGTCGAGGGCGAAGCAGACCGCGTTCCCGCTGCTCAAGTCCGGAACGGTGAACCTGTTCAAGCCGGCACCGTTCGGCACCGACCCCCGCGGCGCGCTGGTCACATTGACGCTCATGTACGCGTCAATGATTATCGGTGCCATCCCGCGGATGGGTAAGACGTTCGCGCTGCGGTTGACGCTGCTGATCGCTGCCCTTGACCCGCGGGCGCAACTGCTGGCGTTCGACCTGAAGGGCACCGGTGACCTGTCCGCGCTGGAGCCGGTCGCGCACCGCTACCGGGCCGGCGATGACGATGAGGACATCGCCTACATCCTGACCTCGCTGCGCGAGGTGCGCACCGAGATGCGCCGCCGCACGAAGGTGATCCGCGGCCTGCCGCGGGACCTGTGCCCGGAGAACAAGGTCACCGACGACCTGGCCAACACCAAGAAGCTCGGCCTGTACCCGATCGCGGTCGCGGTCGATGAGTGCCAGGTGCTGTTCGAGCACCCGAAGTACGGCGACGAGTTCGAGGAGATCTGCACCGACCTGGTCAAGCGCGGGCCGGCCACCGGGATCATGCTGGAGCTGGCCACCCAGCGCGTCGACAGCAAGTCCCTGCCGACCGGCGTCTCCGCGAACGCGGTGCTGCGGTTCTGCCTGAAGGTCATGGGCCAGATCGAGAACGACATGGTCCTCGGCACGTCGTCCTACAAGAACGGCACCCGCGCCACGATGTTCGGCCGCCGCGACCGCGGCATCGGCTACCTCGCCGGTGAAGGCGACGACCCCGTCATCGTCCGGACGTTCTACGTGGACGGCCCCACCGCCGAGGCCATCGTGCGCCGAGCCCGGGTGCTGCGGGAGAAGGCCGGCACCATCACCGGCCACGCCGCCGGCGTCGTCCTCGACGTCGCCGAGGTCCGGCGAGACACCGTGCTCGAGGACGTCGCCGCGGTGATGGCCGGCAAGAAGAAGGCGTGGGCCAGCGTGCTGGTCAAGCTCCTGGCCGGGCTACGCCCGGAGGTCTACGCCGAGCTGAACACCGACCAGCTCCGCACGGCGCTCGCCCCGCACGATGTCACACCGGGACAGGTATGGGGCAGCGATCCCGACACCGGCGAGACCGGCAACCGGCAGGGCTACGCCCTCGCCGACGTCACCGCAGCCATCACGAAGCGTGACAGCAACGGCGGGCGCGGCAAGACCAAGTGACCCGCGAGGCGGTCCTAGGTCTAGGACCTCAACCCTCCTAGACCTAGGACCCCTCCTAGAACCTCATCCGATCCCTGATCAGCGCCCTAGTACCTAGGAGCGCCGACCCCGTGCACCCTCAAACCGGCCCTGGAGGCACTGCCGTGACGACCCTCGCCCTCCTAGTCGTTCTTGGAATCCTCGGTTACACAGCGTTCTACATCCTCAACTGTGCCTACAACCCGTGGGGCGTCTGTAAGCGCTACCGCTGCCGCTCCGGGCGCATCTACTCGCGGATCTTCAGCAAGACGTTCCGCGAGTGCCCACGCTGCAACGGCACCGGCCGCCGCGTCCGGATCGGCCGCCGGATCTACGAGTACCTGCGCGCCGAGCACAAGGCCGGCAACCGATGATCCGCACCATGGCGCACCTTCGCCGCGAGCGCACGCCGCACACCGAGTGGTGCGCCCGCGACCATCGGTGCGGGCTCGACGAGCACCGCGGGCCGGGCCTAATCGCCGACGCCGTCGGCGGCCGAGCGGTCGTCACCCGCGTCCGCGCCGGCGACGTCGACTACGTCGAGGTGACCGCCCGGATCCGCTTGCACAGCACAGAAATTGGTGCGCGCTGGCAGGTCGCAGCGACGCTGCGGCTGATGCGGGAGCTACTGACCGCGGTCGCGGTCCGCCGCGGCGTGCTGAGTGCCGGCGTCGACCGGCCGGCCCTGCCGCAAACCGAAGGATTTCCTGTTGAGCGGCGCGAGCTCGACCCCTCCCGCCGCAGATTCTTCGGCGGGACTGCCTGATGTCGCGCATCCGAGCCACGTTCTGGGATCCCGCGGGCACCCGGCACGGCGGGCTGCCGACCTACTGGTGGCGCGGCGCGCCCGCGGGCTACGCCACCCGCCGGCAACTACGCGCCGCCGGACTGTGCCCCGGTCGGCAGCCGATCGCCGCGCAGATCCTGTGGGCCGGCGTCGGCGGCACCCGGGCCGCGTACCTGTACCGGCTCGATCTCGCCCGGCCCAAGCGCCCCGCTACGCCCGCGCAGCGCCGGGCGATCCGGGCCGCCCTGCGCGCCCGGCGCACCTGCCCGACCTGCCGGGAGATCCGCGGCTACTACATCCCGCGCTCGCTCGGCGAGTGCCTGACCTGCCACGACCGATGACCCGCGGGCACTGGATCGCCGCGAGCAAAGCCCTCGGCCGGTTCGTCCCAGTCGACGGCCCGTACCCGCACATCTGCGCGGCGACTGTCGCGGCCGAGGACACCGTTTCCGGGCAGCCGCTGCAGCTCGCCGCGTGGGAACGAGAGCGGTTCTGCGCAGCATGCGCCCACGACAAGCACCTGCAAACGCACCCGTCCACCAACGACACGAGGGAGCGGATCCCCATGCACAGCAACCAATTGCTCACCGCGGCGCTATCGGCCGCGGCCCGCGGCTGGCACGTCTTCCCGCTGCGCCCGGACGACAAGCGGCCCGCCATCGCGAAATGGGAGCAGCGCGCCACCGTCGATCCCGACCGGATCCGTCGATGCTGGGCGGCCGGCCCGTTCAACGTCGGCATCGCCTGCGGACCGTCCGGGCTGATCGTGCTCGACTTCGACGCCCGCAAAACCGGCCAGAACGCGGCCACGGGCTGCGATGGTTACCTCCACGGCTGGGTCGGATTCATCGACCTGTGCCGCGATCTCGGCCACCCGATCCCGGCCGACACCTACGCGGTGGCCACCGCCCGCGGCGGGCTGCACCTGTACTTCCGGCAGCCCGACGGCATCGAGCTGCGCAACACCGCGGGCACGCTCGGCCGGCTGATCGACACCCGCGGGCACGGCGGCTACGTCGTCGCCGCCGGCTCCATCGTCAAAGGCCAGCAGTACCACGTGCCGCGCCAGGCCGTGCCGCCGTATGCGGCCCGGCCCGACGCCCGGCCGGCGCCGCTGCCCGGCTGGCTGGCCGAGCGGCTTCACCCGGCACCGCTTCGGCCCGCGGGACCTCCGGTTGTCGTCGAGCTGCCCGCCGATCGGCACGGCGCGTACGTGCGGGCCGCCATCACCGGCACGCTCGACAAACTTGGCGAGGCCCGGGAGGGCGGCCGGAACCGGGCGCTGTACATGGCCGCGCAAACCCTCGGCCAACTCGTCGCCGGACACGCGGTCGCCGAGGACACCGTCACTGCCGTGCTCGCCGACACGGCGGCCCGGCTCGGCCTGGGCCCGCGGGAAATCGAGACCACCATCCGGTCGGGGCTGGCCGCGGGTGCCCGCCGGCCGCGGCAGGTGGCGTGATGACCGTCCCGACCCCGGCTGAGCGGCCCGCGCTGCGGGTGGCCGGGCCGGACGACGCCGCGGCGGTGCTGTCCGCGGCCGAGCAGCCCGCCCGCATCCGCACGGCGTGGACCGCCGCGGACATCATGGCGATGGAGTTCGCTCCGCCGCGGTGGGCCGTGCCCGGCGTGATCGCCGAGGGCTTCACGCTGCTGTGCGGTCCGCCGAAGGTCGGCAAGTCGTGGATGTCGCTCGGGCTCGGCGTGGACGTCGCCCGCGGCGACCGCGCGTTCGGCTCGATCGGCGTGGAGGCCGGGCCGGTGCTCTATCTCGCGTTGGAGGACACCGCGCGGCGGCTGCAAACCCGGCTGCGCAAGGTGCTCGGCGAGCGACCCGCGCCGTCCGGGCTCACCCTGGCTACGCAGTGCCCGCCGCTGCCGCAGGGCGGGGATCAGGCGATCGCCGCGTGGCTCGACCGGCACCCGCGGGCGCGGCTGGTCATCATCGACGTGTTCGCCAAGCTGCGCGGTAACAGCGCGCCGGGCGCGTCCGCCTACGATGCCGACTACGCCGCGGTCGGGCGGGCGAAGAAGGTCGCCGATGACTACGGCGTCGCCGTCGTCGCGGTGCACCACGTGCGCAAAGCGGGCTCGGAGGACTTCCTGTCCGAGGTCTCCGGCACCAATGGGCTCGCCGGGGCTGCCGACGCGACCCTCGTTCTCAAACGGGCTCGTAACCAGGGTGATGGCGTGCTGCACGTGACCGGCCGCGACGTCGACGAGAACGAGTACCCCCTGACCTTCGATCCGTCCGCGGGCGCGTGGCGGATGCTCGATGGCCCGGCCGGCGACTACCAGCTCAGCGACACCCGCGCGTCGATCCTCCGCTGGCTGCGTGGGGCGCCCGGCAGCACGCCGAAGGTCATCGCCGAGGGGATCGGGCTCAAGGCCGACACCGTGCGGCAGAACTGCTCGCGGATGCTCGCCGATGGCCAGTTGGCCGCCGAGCCGGGCGGCCGGTACCGGGTGCCGGGTGTCACCGCTGTCACTCCCGTCACTGCTGTCACTCAACCCGAGCTGACCTGCGGAAACGGCAGTGACAGCGCGAGTGACAGCGGAGCGGGTGGCTGATCATGAGCGATCGTCGAAAACATGGAAAATACGGGATGTTCTCGCCCGAATGTGTAGGAACATCCCAGGGTGGCCGAGATCTTGGCTCAGCGTGGCTCTCAGCGGGCTGCTCTCCGCCTATCTGCCGACGCGGGCCGCCAACCCTCCTTCGTGGACCGCGCGGCCGGAAACGGCCTCTGCCGGCGTACTCACCCGGCTCGTCGCACCGCCTAGGGATCCCTCGCATCGCCCGAAAGGACATCCGATGGCTAAGCGGATCATCCAGACCCCGCCGGACCTGGAGCTACCCGCCGAAATGCTGACCATCGAGCAAGCCGCTGCCCGCATCGGCATGAGCCCGCGCTACATCCGGCGCGCGATCGCCGAGCGCCACATCGCCTCCCACCACTTCGGCCGGTCGGTCCGCATCGACCCCGCCGACCTGGCCGCCTTCGTACGAGATAACCGAGTCGAGCCGATGACCGCCGAGACCGTGTGGCGCGGACTGAGGAGTGTTGCCTGATCATGCCGAACAGAGACGGACACCGCCGCTTCGGCAGCGTGCGCAAGCTGCCCTCCGGCCGCTATCAGGCCCGGTACCCGGCACCGGACGGGACGACGCGATCCGGGGATCAGACCTTCGCTCGCAAGGCCGAGGCCGAGCGGTACCTGATCCTGATCGAGGCGCAGATGGCGCGCCGGGAGTGGATCGATCCCGATCGCGGGAAGATTCGCTTGCAGGACTACGCGGAACGGTGGATCACCGAACGGCCGAACCTGCGGCCGCGGACCGTGCACCTGTACCGTTGGACGCTGGGCAAGCACGTCACGCCGTACCTGGGCGGCATGCCGCTCAATCGGCTCGACACGCCGATGATCCGCGAGTGGCGGACGCGGCTATTAGCTCAAGGCGTGTCGCTGACCATGGCTGCCAAGGCGTACCGGCTGCTGCGGGCGGTCCTCATGACCGCGGTCAAGGAAGACGAGTTGATCAGGGTCAACCCGTGCCGGATCAAGGGTGCCGACCAAGAGAAGCCCGCGGAGCGGCCGGTGCTGTCCGTCCCGCAGGTCTTCGCGCTGGCCGAGCAAATGCCCGCCCGGTTCCGGGCGTTGGTCCTGGTGGTGACGTTCGGATCGCTGCGGTGGGGCGAGGCCGTCGCCTTGCAGCGCAGCGACATCGACACCTCCGCCGGGACCGTCCAGGTGCGGCAGGCGTTCGTCGAGCATCGCGGCACCGGCCTGATCCTCGGGCCGCCGAAGTCGCGGGCCGGCGTCAGGACGATCGCGCTGCCGAGGGCTGCCCTGCCGCTGCTGCGAGAGCACATGGGCAACTACGTCGGGACGGCACCGACGGCGTTCGTGTTCACCAGTGAGACCGGGCGTACCCTGTGGCGCGGCAACTTCAACAAGCTGGTCAAGTGGTCCGAGGCGGTGGCCGCGGTCGGCGCGGCCGGGCTGCACTTCCACGACCTGCGGCACACCGGCAACGACCTGGCGTCCCGCGCGCCGGGCGCGAGCCTGCGGGACATCATGGCCCGGATGGGCCACGACAGCCCGCGGGCCGCGCTGATCTACCAGCACGCCAACCGGGAGGCCGATCTCGGGATCGCCGAGGCGATGGACAAGGCGGTCCAGGCAGCCCGGCGCAAGCCGAGCAAGCGCAAGCCGAAGCGGTCCCACAACGGCGACGGACCGGCCGCCGAGGCGGGCTAATGGCACGCCAATGGCACGAGGCCCAATTCTAGGATCTTGAAACCATGGAAGCCCTGGCGGGACGCTTGTCCTGACCAGGGCTTCCGTGTGTGGAGCGGGTGACGGGAATCGAACCCGCACTGTCAGCTTGGGAAGCTGATGTTCTGCCATTGAACTACACCCGCAGCGGGCATCACTGTACCTGATTGCGGGCTGTCTTGGCGGGACCGGGCGGCTCAACTCGCGATCGCGAGCGGGCGCGATAACTCGGCCCGCCAGGTGCGGGACATCGGAGTGACGGTAGGGGACGCGGCCAGGGGGATGGCGCCGCTCGGGCCGTGGCGGCGGAGGGTCGCGCGGTCGATGCCCAGCTCGTAGAGGTGCCAGTCGACGTCGGGGGAGGCTCGGAGCGCCTCGGAGAGGGTGGCGATCACGAGCGGGTCGTGGACTCGGGTGGCTCGGCCGGTCAGGTAGGCCTCGTCGTCGCTCTCCTCCGGGGGGTAGGAATGCAGCGCGTAGCGGCCGTCGCGGGCCAGGTCTCGCCGTTTGGGTGACGCCACCAGGAAGCAGTAGAGGCCCTCGTCGGTGATGACCGGTGAGACCGGGTGGACCCGGGGGCCGCCGTCGGGGCGGACCGTGGCCAGGTAGGCCAGGCCGGGACCGTACTGCTCGAGGAGGGCGCGGACGGCTGCTGCCAGCGTGGGGTCGGCGGCGGCGAAATCGGACCAGGAAGCCATGCCGTCATTCTATCGAACAAATGTTCGAGACGACCAGTTCGCCACGCGAAAAGTGCAGCTAGGTATGGTGTTGCGATGCTGCTCTCGGACCGCGACCTCGTCAGCGAGATCAAGTCGGGCGATCTGGCCCTGGAGCCGTTCGAGCCGGCGCTCATGCAACCGTCCAGCATCGACGTGCGGCTGGACCGGTTCTTCCGGGTCTTCAACAACCATCTGTACACGCACATCGACCCGGCCGAGCAGCAGGACGATCTGACCGCGCTGGTCGAGGTGGCCGAGGGCGAGCCGTTCGTGCTGCACCCGGGCGAGTTCGTGCTGGCCTCGACGCTCGAGGTGATCACGCTGGGCGACCAGCTCGCGGGGCGGCTCGAGGGTAAGAGCAGCCTCGGCCGGCTGGGGCTGCTGACGCACTCGACGGCCGGCTTCATCGACCCGGGCTTCTCGGGGCACGTGACGCTGGAGCTGTCCAACGTGGCCAACCTGCCGATCAAGCTTTGGCCGGGCATGAAGATCGGGCAGCTGTGCATCTTCCGGCTGTCGTCGCCGGCCGAGCACCCGTACGGATCGGCCGTCTACGGGTCCCGCTACCAGGGACAACGCGGCCCGACGCCGAGCCGTTCGGCGCAGAACTTCCGCACCTGGCCGACCACCTGACGGAGTTATCCACAGCCCGAAAGAAGCGGGTGGCGCCCTCGTAACGGCCCCTGGAAGGCTGTGCCGCATGACGGGGACCATTGATCCAGAAGCGGCAACTTATCTCGACAAAACCCGCATTGCGTACGACGAGGTGGCGGCCGATTACGCCGACCTGCTCCGGGACCTCCATGCCGAGGCGACCTGGGATCGGGCGGTGCTGAGCGCCTTCGCCGAGGTGGTGCGCGGGCCAGTGGTCGACGTCGGGTGCGGGCCGGGGCGCATCACCGGCCCGCTCGCCCGGCTCGGGGTGCAGGTCAGCGGTGTCGACCTGTCGCCGGCCATGGTCGAGGTCGCCCGGCGGGAGTTCCCCGGGTTGCGGTTCAGCGTGGGCTCGATGCTCGAGCTCGATCTGGCCGACGGCGAGCTCGGCGGGCTCGTCTCGTGGTATTCGCTGGTGCACACGCCGCGGTCGCTGCTGCCGGCGGTGTTCGCCGAGTTCTGCCGGGTGGTGCGGCCGGGTGGGCATGTGCTGCTCGCGTTCAAGGCCGGCGACCGGAAGAGGACGCTCACCAGCGGTTACGGCCATGACATCGATCTGGACGTGTACGAGCATCCGGCCGAGCTCGTGATCGACCTGCTCGACGAGGCAGGGTTCGCCGAGCGGATGCGGCTGGTGCGGGCGCCCGAGGAGTTCGAGAAACAGGCGCAGGCGTACGTCCTCGGGGTGAAACGAGGATGACGGCCGGAGCTCAGGCGCGGCGGATGCGCAGTCCGTGGCCGGCGGCCGCGCCCAGGACCTGATCGATCTCGGCGCGGCTCAGGGCGGCGGTCGGCACGGGGAAGAAGCGGGTGCGGCCGCGGCTGAAGATCAGCTGTCCGGGGGCTTCCTCGACCGAGCGGAAGGCGTTCCAGGCGTAGGCGTGGCGGGTTACGGCGCCGGAGCTGGCCACGCCGCCGTCGGTGATCTCGTAGGTCGCCAGGCCGGGGCCGCGGTCGCCGAGTGCCTCGCGGGTGCCGGTGTTCACCAGGAACATCGGGATGCCCACGGCGATCAGCGCGCCGGTGAGTAGCAGCGTTAGGTAGGGGCCGCCGTTGGTGACGGTCTCCAGCAGCAGGGCGAGCGCGATGGCGGCCCAGCCGAGTCCGCGCGCGGTCAGCAGCAGGGGGCGCAGTCCGCGGCGAACGGCCGAAGCGACCAGTCGGCCATCAACCGGGGCGGTGAACTGAAGGAGCACAACCGAAATGTAACTTTTCCCAGCCTTGCCCGGGTATGGGCCGGTCGGCGGAGTCGGAGAAGGCGTGATGGCCGTCCTGCCGCCCCGCTCGGGGGTGGCGGCTCGGGGGTCAGGCGAAGAGGATCTCGGCCAGGCGCCGCCACTCGGGGAGCGGCAAGTGGTCGGACGGGTCGGCGGAGAGGACCTGGACGGCCACGTGGTCGGCGCCGGCGGTCAGGTGGGCGTCGACGCCGGAGCGGATGGCCTGGTCGTCGCCCCAGATCACGGCCTGGTCGAGGAAGCGATCGCTGCCTTCGCCGGACAGGTCGTCGTCGGTGAAGCCGAAGCCGCGCAGGGCGTTCGTGTAGTTGGGCAGTGCCAGGTAGGTGCGGGCCATGCGGCGGGCCACGCGGTGGGCCTCGTCGGGGTCGGTGCCCAGGAAGATCTTCTGTTCGGGGATGAGGAGGCGGTCGGGGCCCAGGATCTCGCGGGCCGAGGCGGTGTGGGCAGGGGGCATCAGGTAGGGCAGGGCGCCGGCGGTCAGGTCGCGGGCGGCGGCGAGGGTCTTCGGGCCGAGGGCGGCGATCATGCGCTCCTCGGCGGGCACGTCGTGCAGCTTCTCGGTGAGGAACTCGCGCAGGCGGGAGAGCGGCTTCACGTAGAGCTGGCCCAGGGCCTCGGCGGTGGGGGCGTGACCGGAGCCGACGCCCAGGTAGAAACGGCCGGGGAACTGGCTTCGGATGCGGGCGGCGCTGGCCGCCAGCGTGGGGCCGTCGCTGCGCCAGATGTCGACGATGCTGGTGCCGACCACCAGGCGCGAGGTTGCCGCCAGCACGGCCTCGGGCAGCATCAGGTCGTCCGGTGGGCTGCCGCCCAGCCAGATCGAGCCGAAGCCGAGTGACTCCAGCTCGGCGGCGGCCGCGGCCACCGCGTTGGCGTCGTCCGGCCAGTGCCGGCTGGAGACCCAGATCCCGTAGCGCCCGAATTCGTCCATGTCCTCGATCGTACGATGGGAGCTGTGTACGTGATGATCTCGAAGTATCTGGTTCCGCTCGACGAGGTGGCCAAGGTCCGCGACGAGCATCTGGCCTTTTTGGAGGGTCTCGTCGAGCAGGGCGTCGTGGTGGCGGCCGGGCGGCAGGACCCACCGGTCGGCGGGCTCGTGCTGGTCGACGTGGCGGACGAGGCGCGCGCCTTCGAAGTGATGGCGCAGGACCCGTACGTGCGGAACGGCGTCGCCGAATACGAGGCAATCGGCTGGTCGCCGACCGTCGGCGTGCTGAAGAGCTACCTAAAGGGCTAGGTCGTCGCCGGTCAGCAGGCCGCGGATGGTGAGCGCGGCGGTGACCGGCGGCGGGCACTCGTTGACGATCACGGCGGTGCCCACGTAGGCGTCGCCGGCGAGGGTGCGCAGCGCGCCGGCCTGGGCGCCGGTCGCGGCCCAGTCGTCGACCACGAGCACCCGGTCGTCCGGGGTGATCAGGCCATCGCGTACGCCCAGGTGCTGCTCTTCGCCTCGATGATCGGTGGGCACGGTCACCCAGGTCATCGGCTCGGCGATCGGGCGGCGGACCCCGGCCCGGTAGGCCTCCACGAAGCCGGCGCCCAGCGACCGCGCCACCAGGGGCCCGACCAGGAAGCCCGTCACCTCGGGGGAGACGACGACGGTGGGCGAGGCGGACCGGAAAAGGTCGGCCAGCGCGTCGCCCAGACCGGAAACGATCACCGGATCACGCCACCAGCCGGAGCGGTTGCTGACCACGTAGCCGGTGTCGTCGCCGGGGTCGGTCCAGCGGAATCGGGCGCGGAGAAGATCACGAAGATCGACTGACACGCGGACATCCTGTCACTGTCGGCCGTCCGACCGACCGAGGCCGGTGAAACAGGTGGTTAGAACCGAGTCGAACTACAGGTCAAGTTGATGCAGTGACTCGCCCTGATCGGGCATGCTGTTCGGCGTAACCATGCCTACTCTGCCGCCGGGCCGTCGCCCGCTGAGCCCAGGATCCCGCGCCGGCCTCGGCGCGGCCCTCGTGCTGCTCGCGGTCGTGTCCGCGGTGGAGCTCGCCGACGGCCGGCACGCCCGGTTCGTGGGGCTGCTCGCGGCCGTGCCCTTCCTCGCCGCGGTCTTCGCCTTCTGGCAGACCGTGCTGGTGGTCGGCGTGCTGGCCGCGGTGGTCGGCTCGATCTTCGTGAGCCTCGACCCCACCCAAGGCATGTCCGGCCTCATCAACATCGTCGGCATTATCCTGGCCACCGGCATCGCGGCGACCGTGGCTACGATCCGGCAGCGCCAGGCCGACCGGATCGTCGAGCTGCAGCGTCTCGCGGCCGTGGCCCAGCAGGCCGTGCTCCGGCCGATCGGCCCCCAGGTGGGCGCGCTTGCGGTGGCCGGGCGGTACATCTCGGCGACGGCGGCGGCGGACATCGGGGGAGATCTTTACGAGGCGCTCGATACGCCGTACGGGGTCCGGATCATCATCGGTGACGTCCGCGGCAAGGGGCTCGACGCCGTCCGGCTGGCCAGCATCGTGCTCGGCTCCTACCGGCACGTCGCGTACGAGCGGGCCGATCTCAAGGCGGTGGCGGCCGACCTCGACCGGGCCGTGGCCCGCAGCGTCGGCGACGAGGACTTCGTGACCGCGGCCCTGGTCGAGGAGCGCGGCGGCACCCTGACGATCGTCAACTGTGGACATCCGGCGCCACTTCTGCTGCGCCGCGGCCAGGTCATTCCGCTGGAGCCGCAGGCGCCGGCGCCGCCACTGGGCTTCATGCCCGAGGTCAAGGCGCGGGTCGAGCGGCTCGAGCCCGGTGACCGGCTGCTGCTGTTCACCGACGGGCTGGGCGAGGCGCGCCGGGACGGGGAGTTCTTCCCGACCGCGGACCGGGCGTGGCGGCTGCTCGGGCACGGCACGGTGGGCGACGGGCTGGCGTCGCTCGAGACGGCGCTGGTGGATTGGGTGCACGGCCGGCTCGAGGACGACATCGCCCTGGTGCTGATGGAGTACACGGGACCCGGCGACGGCCCGACCGTCCCGATGCCGAGCTGGGAGGTCGGTGCCGCCGGAAGCTAGGCGGCCGCGGTCTCGGCGGTCGGCGCGGGCGCCGGGGCCGGGACGGGTGCCGGAGTGGGTACCGGCGACGGCGCGGGAGCGGAGACGGGCGGTGCCGGTGAGACCGGAGCGGACGGCACGGGATCGGCCCGGCGGTGCCGCCCGGTGTAGTGACGAGGCTGGTCCGCCTGGCGAGGCTCGGGAATCAGGCTCTTGATCGTGGCGAACATGGCGACCCCTTGCGGTTTAGGCGAGTCTCTATCCGAACCAACGAGCCGCCAGACAGCTCGATACGTCGCTTGGCCGTACGTGAAGAGTTATTGGCCGAACGGCTGCCCCGCCGCCCACCTGATCGGCCGCCCTTGATGTGCGATCCGCCGGTTGGTCACAGAATCGCTCGCGGGTTGTCCCCTCCTACCGATGGGTAATAGAGTGGGAGTTACTGACGGGTAACTCGCGTTTCACTCGCGTCGTTCGGAAGCGGGGCCAGCACCTCATGACTCACTACAAGAGCAACCTTCGGGACCTCCAGTTCAACCTGTTCGAGGTCTTCGGGGCTGACAGTGCGTTCGGCCAGGCGCCGTACGACGAGATCGACGCGGACACCGCGCGCGATGTCCTCTCCGAGATCAACCGCCTCGCCACCGAGGATCTGGCGGCCAGCTACACGGACGCCGACCGGAACCCGCCGGTCTTCGACCCGGCCACGCACACCGCGCCGCTGCCGGAGTCGTTCAAGAAGTCGTTCGAGACGTGGATGGCGTCCGAGTTCTGGCGGCTCGACCTGCCCTCGTCGCTGGGCGGCACGCTGGCGCCGCGCGCGCTCTGGTGGGCGCTGGCCGAGCAGGTGCTGGGCTCCAACGCGCCGGTCTGGATGTACTCCTCGGGCCCGTCCTTCGCGCACGTGGTGCAGCAGGAGGGCACGCCCGAGCAGCAGAAGTGGGCCAAGCTCTTCGTCGAGAAGCAGTGGGGCTCGACCATGGTGCTCACCGAGCCGGATGCGGGCTCGGATGTCGGCGCCGGCCGCACGCGGGCCATCCCGCAGCCGGACGGCACGTGGCACATCGAGGGCGTGAAGCGGTTCATCACCTCGGGCGAGCACGACCTGACCGACAACATCATCCACTACGTGCTGGCCCGCCCGGTCGGCGTCGAGGGCGTGGGCGGCCCGGGCACCAAGGGCCTGTCGCTGTTCATCGTGCCGAAGTTCCACTTCGACGCCGAAACCGGCGAGCTGGGCGAGCGCAACGGCGTCTACGCCACCAACGTCGAGCACAAGATGGGCATCAAGGCGTCCAACACCTGCGAGATGACCTTCGGCGAGCACGGCGTACCGGCCAAGGGCTGGCTGCTGGGCGAGGTGCACGAGGGCATCCGGCAGATGTTCATGATCATTGAGTACGCGCGGATGATGGTCGGCACGAAGGCGATCGCGACCCTGTCGACGGGGTACCTCAACGCGCTGGAGTACGCCAAGAACCGGGTGCAGGGCGCCGACCTGGTGCAGAACAACGACAAGGCGGCGCCGCGCGTCACGATCACGCACCACCCGGACGTACGCCGCTCGCTGATGCTCCAGAAGTCGTACGCCGAGGCCCTGCGCGCGCTGGTGATCTACACCGCCACCTGGCAGGACAAGGTCGCCATCGCGACCGCGGCCGGCGACGAGAAGGCGGCCAAGGCCGCGAGCAAGGTCAACGACCTGCTGCTGCCGCTGGTCAAGGGCGTGGGCTCGGAGCGGGCGTACGAGCTGCTGGGCGCCGAGGCGCTGCAGACGTTCGGCGGCTCCGGCTTCCTGCAGGACTACCCGCTCGAGCAGTACGTGCGGGACGCCAAGATCGACACCCTGTACGAGGGCACCACCGCGATCCAGAGCCTCGACCTGATCTTCCGCAAGATCGTGAAGGACCAGGGCCGGTCGCTCGCCACGCTGGCCACCGAGATCCAGGGCTTCATCGAGAGCGAGGCCGGCAACGGCCGCCTCAAGGAGGAGCGGCTGGCCCTGGGCAAGGCCCTCGGCGAGCTCCAGCAGATCCTCGGCACGGTGATGGGCTGGCTGACCGCGGCCCAGGGCGGCGACACCCGCGAGGTCTACAAGGTAGGCCTCACCTCGCGCCGCATCCTGCTCGCCCTCGGCGACGTCGTACTCTCCTGGCTGCTGCTGCGGCAGGCCGAGGTCGCGCTCAAGGCGCTCGGCGGCGAGGTCTCCGGTGCCGACAAGAGCTTCTACGAGGGCAAGGTCGCGGCCGCCCGGTTCTTCGCCCGCGAGGTCCTTCCGCGGGTGGGCGCCGACCGCCGCATCATCGAGAACACGACCCTGGACCTGATGGATCTCGCCGAGGACGCGTTCTGACGCTGGACGGAGACTACGAGGGCCGGCCGGACAATGGTGTCCGCCGGCCCTCGGCCATTCAGCCCCGGCCGGTGTGCCGCTCGACCAGGCGCATCGAGCCGGGCTCGGTCTGCGACCACGAGTCGTCCGTACGGTGGACGGCGAGCCCGGAGGTGCGCAGCTCGACCTCCTGACCGTCCCACTGGTCGTCCGGGATGAGCATGATGGACACTTCGGACATGGTGGGGTTGTGACCGACCACGAGGATCGTCCGAACCGTGTCGGGCACCGTCCGGAGCAGGTCGAACACCTCGGTGCGGCCCCCCGCGTACAAACCCTTCTCGTAGCGCACCTCGGGTGACACCTGACCCGGCTGTGCCTGGGCGAGCGCGATCGACACGCCCTGCCACGTCTGCCTCGTGCGCGCCGCGGGTGAGCACAGCACCAGGTCGGGATGGATGCGCTCGTCGGCCAGCCAGGCGCCGGCCGCATCCGCATCGGTCTCGCCTCTCGTGGTCAGCCGGCGGTCGAAATCGGGGCCGGCGCCGGGTGTCTCGGCCTTGGCGTGCCGGAGCAGTACGAGCGTCCGTGCGGTCATGGGAACAGCTTGCCTGATTGAGGAATCGACCGCGTGGGTAAAAGCCCGAACGACGCAATGACTCCAGTGAGGATCAAGGAGGCCCGGCGATGGGCATCGGCGGAAGCATCTTCCTGCTGGCGGTGGGGGCGATCCTGGCGTTCGCCGTCAACGCGAACATCAGCGGCATCGACATCAACATCATCGGCTGGATCCTGATGGCCGCCGGCCTGGTCGGCCTGATCATCACGCTCTGGTACTGGAACAGCCGCCGGCGCACGGTGGTCACCCGGCAGACCCAGGCTCCGGTCGCCGGTCCCGGCTATGCGGCCGAATACCGCGAGACCCGTCGCGAGGACTCGCCGCCGCCCCCGCCGCCGGGTTACTGAGTTTCACAAGCTCGCGACGCCGACTCGCCGCCCCCACCCCCTGGGCGGCCGGGTCGGCGTCGCGCTGTCTTGGCCCCCACCCCGTCACTGGGTGGGGGCCAACTTACGGGCCGGCTACGACAACTTCCTCGAGCTGTCCACCGGCGGCGGAATCAGGCCAGCGCGGAATCAGGCCAGCGCGGACTTGATCGCGGTCGCCAGCGGCGTCACCGGGCGGCCGAGCAGCGCCTCGAGGTCGGTGCGGGGCACGTCGAGCGCGCCCGCGGCCGCGGCCCGGTCCGAGTCGGCCAGCACCTCCGCGAACGGGGCCGGCAGCCCGACGCCGACCAGCAGCTCCACGTACTTCTCCGGGGTCAGGTCGGTGTAGGTGACCGGCTTGCCGGACTGCCGGGAGATCTCCGCCGCCAGCTCGGCCAGCGTGAACGGCTCGCCGCCCAGCTCGTACACCTTGCCGTCGTGCCCCTCGCCGACCAGCACCGACGCCGCGGCCTCGGCGTAGTCGGCCCGGGTGGCACCGGCGATCTTGCCGTCGCCCGCGGCGCCGAACAGGCCGTGCTCGAGCGCCTGCTGGACGTTGTAGTTCTCGATGTACCAGCTGTTGCGCAGGAACACGTAGGGCAGGCCGGACTCGGCGATCATGCGCTCGGTGGCCAGGTGCTCGCCGGCCAGCAGCATGTCGCTGGTGTCGGCCCTGGGCGCGCTGGTGTAGACGATCTGGCCGACGCCCGCCTTGCTGGCCGCGGTCACCACGTTGGTGTGCTGCGGGATGCGCTTGCCGACCTCGCTGCCGGAGATGAACAGCACCTTGTCGGCGCCGGCGAACGCCTCGGTGAGCGCGTCCACGTCGTCGTAGTCGACCTTCTTGGTGGCGATACCGAGATCGGCGATCTTCTCGACGCTGCGGCCGAGGCCGACGATCTCGCTCGCGGGCACTCCCTTGGCCAGCAGGGACTCGATGGCGAGGCGGCCGAGGTGCCCGGTCGCGCCGGTGACGACGATGGTCATTGCTGTCTCCTTCACGGTTGTAGACAGCGTAACTTCGCAGGTCAGCGATCACTTCCCAATTGATAGTGGGCACCTTGAAGTGCAGTACTCACCTGAGGGATAGTGTGCAGGTGGAAGTCAGCGCATACGCCAAGGACTGCCCGAGCCGGCAGATTCTCGACCGCATCGGCGACACGTGGAGCGTGCTGATCGTCGTGATGCTGGCCGACGGTCCGCATCGGTACACCGAGCTCGCCAACCGCATCCAGGGGGTCAGCCCGAAGATGCTCACGCAGACGTTGCGGGGGCTCGAGCGGGACGGGCTCATCACCCGTACGGTGTACCCGGTCGTCCCGCCCCGGGTCGACTACGCCCTGACCGAGCTGGGCCGCAGCCTGTACGGGCTGGTCGAGGGCCTGGAGAAGTGGGCGGAGACCCACATCGACGACGTCCAGGCCGCTCGCACCGCGTACGACGCCGCTCAGGCGTAAAGCGCGAAATACACCGCGATGTGGTGACAGATCGCCGCGACCAGTGTGCAGGCGTGGAAGAACTCGTGATGCCCGAAGACGCTGGGCCACGGGTTCGGCCGGCGCAGCGCGTAGAAGACCGCGCCGACCGTGTAGATCACGCCGCCGAGCACCAGCAGCACCAGGCAGGCGACGCCGCCGACGTGCAGCACGTCGGGCAGGATCGCGATGGCGGCCCAGCCCAGTGCCACGTACAGCGGTGCGCCGGCCCAGCGCGGCAGGTGTGGCCACACCACCTTCAGCGCCACGCCACCGAGCGCGCCGCCCCAGATCAGGCTCAGCATCAGCGTCGCCTTGCCGGGCGAGAGCAGCTCCACGCAGAACGGCGTGTAGGTGCCCGCGATGAAGATGAAGATCATTGAATGATCCATGCGGCGCATGATCTGGTAGCCGCGCTCGCTCCACACCCGCCGGTGGTAGAGCGCGCTGATCCCGAACAGGCCGCAGACGGTCGTGCTGTAGATCAGGCAGCTCAGGAACGGGGCGATCCCCGGGCGGCTGAGTGCGATCGAGCAGAGCACGACGCCGCCGACGAGGGCGACGAAGAATGCGTACTGGTGTAGGCGGCCGCGCAGGCGTGGTTTCCCGAGATCGGCCGGCTTCATCCGGAACGGTGCGGTGGTCGTCACGCCTCCCAGGTTACGGCACCGTAGGTTACTGACCGGTAGTGAAGCCGCTCACCCGGGTGCGTCCGGCAAGATGTTGTTCATGAGGTTAAGGCCTGCCGGTGGCAGCGCGCTGCTGATCGAATGTCGCGATGCCGAACACGTGGAGGCGTGGCGTGCCGACCTCTGGCGGCGGCGCGAGGCGGGTGAGCTGCGGGTGGCCGACATCGTGCCCGGCGCGCGAACGGTGCTGCTCGATGGCGTCGACGCGTCGGCGGCTTCGTACCTGTCCCGCCTGCCGGAACCGGCGCCGGGTGGTGGCATCGAGGGGCCGCTGGTCGAGATCCCGGCCACATTCGACGGACCCGATCTGGCCGACGTCGCTTCGCGGTGGAATGTCGAAGTTTCCGAGGTTGTCGCCCGGCTCACGTCCGCGTCGCTGGTCGTGGCGTTCTGCGGTTTTGCTCCGGGTTTCGCCTATCTTCGGGGGCTGTCCGCCGACTGGTCCGTTCCCCGGCTGCCTTCGCCGCGGGCCCGGGTTCCGGCCGGTTCGATCGGTCTCGCCGGTCCCTATGCCGGGATTTATCCGACTTCTTCGCCCGGTGGGTGGCGACTGGTCGGGCACACCGATCAAGAGCTTTTCGACGTACGCCGAGAGCCGCCGGCGTTGCTGACCCCCGGAACCCGCGTGCGGCTGGTGGCGTCGTGATCACGGTGCTGCGGGCCGGCCCGTTGACGACCGTCCAGGACCTCGGCCGCCCCGGCTACGCCCACCTCGGCGTGCCCCGGTCGGGAGCGCTGGACGTTCGCTCTCTCCGCCGAGGCAATGAGCTGGTGGGCAACGATCCGGCGGCGGCCGGCCTGGAGACGACGCTGATGGGGTGCGCGCTGCGCTTCGAGACGCCCGCGGTGGTGGCGGTGACCGGGGCCGAGGCGGAGGTGCGGCTCGACCGGTCGCCGGTCGCCGGCGCCGTCGTCGAGGTGCCGGCCGGTGGCGTGCTCGACGTCGGGCGGGCGCGGCGCGGGGTGCGCTCCTACATCGCGGTGGCCGGCGGCATCGACGTCGAGCCGGTGCTGGGGAGTCGCTCGACCGACACGCTCTCCGGGCTGGGGCCGCCGCGCCTGGTCGACGGCATGACGCTGCCGGTCGGCGAGGTCTCCGCGGCACCCTTTGCTCTGCTTACCGACACGCGCCACGCGCCCGGCGGGGAACTGGAGCTGAGATTGCGGCTGGGGCCTCGAGACGATTGGTTCGAGATCGGCGGGTTGCTTTCCACCGCGTACGGGATCTCGCCCTTGAGCAATCGCGTCGGATGCCGGCTGGCCGGCACCGCCCTGACCCGCACCCAGCCCGGCGAACTGCCGCCCGAGGGGGTGGTGCTCGGCGCCGTGCAGGTGCCGGCCGACGGGCAGCCGCTGATCTTCCTGGCCGACCACCCGACCACCGGCGGCTATCCCGTGATCGGCGTGGTCGACGACGTGACGCCGCTCGCGCAGGCCCGGCCGGGGAGTACGGTGCGGTTCCGTGTCGTCGATTGACCTGAACGCGGACCTCGGCGAAGGGTTCGGACGCTGGACGCTGGGCGATGACGAGGCCCTGCTCGAGATCGTGACCTCGGCGAACGTGGCGTGCGGCTTCCACGCCGGCGATCCCGCCACCATGCACCGGATCTGCGCCGCCGCCGTCGCCCGCGGTGTGGCCGTGGGCGCGCAAGTCGCTTATCGCGATTTAGCCGGATTTGGTCGGCGACGGATCGACTACGAACGCGCCGAGCTCCGCGACGATGTGCTGTACCAGATCGGAGCGCTGGAGGCCTTTTGCCGCGTGGCCGGCGGCCGGGTCGCCTACGTGAAGCCGCACGGGGCGCTCTACAACACCGCCGCGGTGGACGAAGGCCAGGCGTCGGCGGTGGTGGAGGCGGTGGTTGCTTATGACCGTGAACTGCCGGTGCTGTGCCAGCCGGGCTCGGTGCTGGCGCGGCTGGCGGCCTCGGTGGGGCTGACCGTGGTCGGCGAGGGGTTCGCCGACCGCGGCTATCGGCCCGACGGGACGCTGGTGCCGCGGTCGTCGCCCGGGGCGTTGATCGATGAGCCGCGGGCCGTCGTGGAGAGGGCCGTCCGGATGGCCGTCGAAGGACTGGTCACGACGCCGGACGGGGAGGATGTGCCGTGCCCGGTGCGGTCGATCTGTGTGCATGGGGATACGCCGGGGGCCGTGGAGTTGGCCGCCCGCGTGCGGGCGGGGTTGGTGGCGGCCGGCCGGGTGGTGGCGCCCTTCGCTAGGACTCGTCCAGCCCACGGAGGATCAACGGCAGGCGGGACGGGCCGTCGTCCGTGACCACGACCGGCACGCCCCAGTCCTGACGGGTCAGGTGGCAGGCGGCGAACTCGACGTCCACGTCGCACGTCGCGGCCTGCGCCACGACCTGCAGGATGCCCTTACGGACCGCGGGGTTGACCACCAGCGACCGGGACAGGTCGGTCGTGACGCCGGCACCCTCGAGCAGGAGCTCGGGCGGGGACGCGGAGACCTCCAGGCGGGTGGACGGGCCGAACTGGGTGTCCAGCTTCTGGCCGGGGGCGGGCGTGAAGATCACGTCCAGCGTCAGGGGACCGGGGGCGACCGGGGACGGTGGCCGCTCGGTCTTGTGGCGTTCGCCGGTGACGGTCTTGACGACCCCGGGGGCGAGGCGGGTGAGCCGGTGGGCGGCGGACTCGACCACGATCACGTGGCCCGTACCGGTGACGACGATGTCGCTCGGCTCGGCGAGACCCGAGTCGACTGTGGACACCTCGTCCGATGACGGGTCGTAGCGACGGACGGCGCCGTTGTAGGTGTCGGCGACCAGCACCGAGCCGTCGGGCAGGGCGGCCACGCCGAGCGGGTGCTGGAGGAGGGCCTCCTTGGCCGGCCCGTCGACGTGACCGAAATCGAACAGGCCCTGGCCGACCGCGGTGTGCATGACGCCGGCCTCGACGTAGCGCAGCGCCGAGGTCTCGCTGTCGGCTATCCACAGGCGGTCGCCGCCGACCGAGAGGCCGGACGGCTGGGCCATCCAGACGTCGGGGATCGGGCCGTCGCGCAGGGACTCGACAGTGGTGCCGGCATAGACGCCGACGGTCCCGGCGGTGGGGTCGAACCACCACAGCTCGTGGATGCCGGCCATGGCGATGATGACCTTGCCATCGAACCACGCGAGATCCCACGGCGAGGAGAGGTCGGCGTCGAGCGCCGGCTGAGGACCTTCGATTGCCGTACGCCACGGGCGTCCCGATCCGGCAACGAGCGTGACATCGCCGGTCGTCAGATCGAGGCCGCGCAGCTGGTGATTGACGGTGTCGGCGACCAAGACCTCGTAACCGACGCGCTCGGCGACGGCGGCGGGGAGCAGCAGCAGGCCCTGCGGCTCGTTGAAGGGCTCACCGCGCTCACCGCTGCCGTAGCGGCGGACCAGCGTCTCGCCGTCGGCGGTCAGCTCGGCGATCGAGTGCCGGGAGGAGTCGGAGACCAGCAGGTTGCCGCTCGGCAGCTCGACGGCCTTGCCCGGGAAGCGCAGCAGCGTGTGGGGCTCGGCCGGTGGCACGTACGGGCCGTCGCCGCGGTGGAGAGTGCCGTCGGCGGTGTGCTTGGCGATCAGCTCGTCGATCAGACGGGAAAGGCCCTCGGCGTGACCCTCGCCGGCCATCGAGGCGACCAGATAGCCCGTCGGATCGATCACCGCCAGCGTCGGCCACGCCTTGGCCGCGTACTGCTGCCAAAGATGCATGTCGCGGTCGTCGACCACCGGGTGATGCACGCCGTAGCGCTCGACGGCGGCGGCCAGCGCGACCGGGTCCCGCTCGTGCTCGAACTTGGGCGAGTGCACGCCGATCACCACGAGGGCGTCGCCGTACTTCTCCTCGAGCGGGCGCAGCTCGTCGATGACATGCAGGCAGTTGATGCAGCAGAACGTCCAGAAGTCGAGCAGTACGATCTTGCCGCGCACATCGGCGAGGGTCAGATCCTTACCGCCGGTGTTCAGCCAGCCTCGGCCCCGGAGCTCGGGCGCCCGTACGCGTGCGGTCATCTTCAGCTGTTGGGCTTGAGGCAGAGAACCTGGTTCTTGCCGTCGCCGGTGGGGTTGATCACGTACGGCTGCTGGGGGTCGGCGCACTTCGACTTGTCATTCACGATCGATGTGATCTTGAACGACTGCGCGTCCGTGCACTTGGCCAGCACCGCGGCGTTGCCGTCGCGCTTCACGCACTCGCCGGTGGTCGCGCTGAAGCCCTCGCTCTTGTTGCCCGCGACCAGGTAGACGATGCCGAACACGACGCCGAGCAGCAGCACCGCGCCGACGACGACCGCGAGCAGGATCGGGAACATCCGCACGTGCGGGGTCTCCGGCTTGGCCGGCGAGGACTCGGGCTTGAACTGGTCGAAGCGACCGTCGCCGCCGGGGCTGGGCCAGTTCGTGGTGTCTTCCGGGCTCGGTGGAGTCACCGTGGACCGGCTGACCGAACCACCGAAGTCCGACGCGGCGCTGTTCGGCGGCGGCGGGAACGGCGGCGGGGCGTACGGGTTGCCGTTGTCCCGCCCGGCGATGTCCGTCGTGTGCTCGCTGTACTGCTCGGGCGCGTAGCCGGCGGGGCCCGGGCCGTTGCCGTTGGGCGACGGACTGGTCAGGTCGGTGAACGCCGGCAGGTTGCGGGGCTGGTCGCCGCCGAACGACTCCGGCCGAGGGCCGAACGGACCCGACTGCGACTCGGGTCGAGGCCCGAACGGACCGCCCTGCTCAGGCGGCGCGCCGAACGGGCCGTCCTGCTCCTGAGGCCCGCCGAACGGGGGCTGCTGCCCGAAGGGAGACGTCTGCTCCGGGGGCCCGCCGAACGGGGATTGCTGTCCGGGCGGTGGCCCGAAGGGAGACTTCTGCTCCGGGGGTCCGCCGAACGGAGGCTGCTGCCCGGGCGGCGGTCCGAAGGGAGACTTCTGCTCGGGAGCCGTTCCGTGCGGCTCGCCGAAGGGCTCGGGCGGGGGGCCGAACGGGGACTGCTCCTGCGCGCCGAAGGGCGATGCCTGGTCGGGCGAGCCGGGAACCGGGGCGGCGCCGAAGGGCGCGCCGCTGCGGGGCTGCTCCGGGGCCGCCGCGCCGGGCGGGGCCACACGGGCACTGGCCGACGCGCGCGCGGTGGCGCGGGCCGGAGACTGCGGGGCTACGCCGGCCGCGCCGGAGTCGCCGCGGTCGCCCCCGGGCCGGTCACCGACACCGGGCGCGGAGCGCTGAGCGGACGGCGCGGACCCGAAGCCGTCCGGCCCGTCGCCGCCGCCGGGCCGCTGGCCGAATGCCGGAGATCCAGGCCCATCGCCGGGACGCTGGCCGAACGCCGGGGCGCCGGGGCCGTCGCCGGGGCGCTGACCGAACGCCGGAGATCCAGGCCCATCGCCGCTGCCGGGCCGCTGACCGAACGCCGGAGCACCGGGGCCGTCGCCGCTGCCGGGACGCTGACCGAAGGCCGGCGACCCGGGATTGTCGCTGCTGCCGGGACGATGGCTGATTACCGGGGATCCGAAGTGGTCGGAGTCGTCGTCGCCTCCCGGACGCCGGGCAAACGCCGGCGAGCCGACGCCGTCGGGTCCGTCACCGGCGCCGGGGCGCTGGGCGAACGCCGGGGAGCCGAAGCCACCAGGGCGGTCGTCGTCGTTCGCGTCCGGGGTGGCGTCGGCGGCCTCGTCGCCCTGGGGCTCGGCCGGCGCGGCGGGACGGCCGTAGACCCGGGCCTGCGGCGCGGCGGCCGGAGGCGGAATCTCGCCCGGGTCGACACCGGCGCGGCTGGCGTTCGGCACCGAGGCGCTCGCGGTGACCGGGCGGGCCGAGCCCACGGCGGCGCCGGACGGGTTCTCGGCCGGGTCGCGCGGAGCCGGGACCGAACGGTTCTCCGGAACGGCAGGAGCGCCACCGGCCGCGTTGAGGGCGGCCCCGGGCACCCGCTGCGGGTAACCACTGCCGCGCTCGGAGTCGGAAGCCGGAGACTCGGGACGACGATAGGGCGCGTGGTCATCCTGCGCATCGGAGTCGCCCTCGGCGAAGGGAGAGCCGGCCCGGTTGCCGAAGGAGCCGGCCGCCGATCCGGGCCGCTCGCCGAACGGAGCGGAGGAGGCTCCGGAGCGCTCGTCGAACGGCGAGGACGAGCCGGGGCGCTCGTCGAACGACGAGGATGAACCTGGGCGGTCGTCGAACGGCGAGGACGAGCCGGGGCGCTCGTCGAACGACGAGGATGAACCGGGCCGCTCACCGAACGGCGAGGACGAAGACCCGGGGCGTTCGCCGAACGGGGACGAAGCAGATCCGGAACGCTCGTCGACGGCCGGTGAGGAAGAGTCGAAGGGGCGGGCCGGCGAGGAAGGCTTCGCCGAGCCGTAGGTTCCCGACGAGACCGGGCGCGCCGACCCGAAGGCCGGCTGGTCGGCCGACTCGGGCTGCTCGCTGCCGGGGCGGCGGCCGAACGACTCGGGCTGCTCGCCGCCGGTCGGGGCGGAGCCGAAGGCGTTGAACGAGGCGCCGGGTGGGGTGCCGAACGGAGCCTGCTGGCTGCGGATCGGCAGGTCGTTTGCGGGCGCCGGGGGCTGGGCGGGTGGCTGGTCGGACGTGGGCTCGGCCGAGTTCGGCGCGGGCGGGATGGTCGCAGCGCCGCGCAGGGGGAAGCCGCCGCTCTCGCCTCGGCGGGTGGGGAACGTGCTGTTGCCGCCGCCGCGCAAAGGGAAACCGCCGCTCTCGGAGCCGCTGCCCTCGTGGGGCGCGGACGACGAACCGCTCGAGGACGGTGAGCCGCCGCGCAGCGGGAAGCCGCTGCTGTCGCCGGAACGGGCCGGGGGCGGGGCGTCGGGCAGGTCGGTGAGGGTGGCGCCGGGCACGCGGACGCGCTGGGCGCCGAACGCCGAGATGCCGGGCGGGCGGCCGGTGGCCGGGTCGACCTCGGGCTGCTCGGCGACGGTGCCGCGACCGGGAGTGCCGGCCGCGAAGCCGTCGAACTCGCCGATCGTGCCGGGGTCGACGGCCGAGGGGGTGCGCTGCGGCAGCGGGCTGTCGGCGGGCGCGGGGGCCTGCTGCGGCGCCCACGCCGAGCGCGGGGGCTCGGGGGCGTTGCCGGAGGCGGGAACGAACGGCGCCGAGCCCGGCCCGGAGGAGGGCGGCGGCGGCAAGGAGGAACCCGAGGCGGCCGACGGCGGCAGGGCGGAACCCGAGGCGGCCGACGGTAGGGCGGAACCCGAGGCGGCCGATGGCGGCGGGAACGAGGAACCCGAGGCGCTCGCCGGCGGTGGGAACGTGGTGCCCGAGGCGCTCGGCGGCGGTGGGAACGCGGTGCCCGAGGCGCTCGGCGGCGGCGGGAACGAGGAAGGCGAGACCGAGCCGTACGGCGAGGCGGCCGCACTGGGGGTCACCGACCCGTACGGCGAGGCGGCCCCGCGCTGCGGGCCCGCGTCGGCGCCGGGCCGCGCCGGCTGGGCGAGCGGCGAAGCTTCGGACGGCGCAAAAGAAGACGACGACGGCGCAGAAGACGACGCCGAAGAAGAAGACGACTGCGCAGAAGACGACGACGCCGAAGAAGAAGACGACGGCGAAGAGGGCGCCGGGACTCGGGCCGAACCGTAGGACGTGCCGGGCGGGGCGGCGGGCCGCTCGCGCGCGCTGTCGGAGCCGGAACCGAAGGTGTTGACCGCGGGAACCACGAACGGCGAGCCGCCGTTGGGGGTGGCCTGCGGGGGCGGAGCGTACGAGCTCGGGAATCCGTCGGTGGGGGGCGGGGCCGAGGCCCGGCCCGCGATCCGCCGGCCGTCAGTGTCCGGCGGGAAGTCGTCCGACGTTGGACCGCCCGACGTGGCCTCGGCCGGCTGCGAACCGGCGTACTGCCCCTCGGACGTCATGAGCGCCTCCCTCGTCAATGCGGCCGTGCCAGCTTTGCACGGACGCGACTCACCGGCCAACGCACCGGCGCGCCGTGCCCAGCTCTGGGGCCAGGCCGTGCGGGACCGCCGGCGCGGGTGCGCCTTCGGAGGCCCCGGTCCTCCTACCGGGCCAGGCGGGCGAGCCGGGCCAGGGCTGAGGACCGTGCCCAACCGTACCGGGCCGGAGCGACCGGAGGAATCCCGGTGTACGTCCGGAAGGGGACCGCGAACGGATCTTTAAGGGAGACTTGAAAGAGAAAGCGGCCCGTCCGGATGTCTCCGGGCGGGCCGCCGTAATGACGCTCGTCGCGGTGGATCAGAAGGTCTTGCGCTGGGCGAAGATGGCGATCTCGTCCCGCATGGCCTGGCTGGGCGCGGACTGCCACGCCCGGTCGAGGGCCCGGTTCTGACGGTTGATCAGACGACGCTGGCGTACCCGGTCGGCAATGCTCATGGTGCTGCTCACATCCCTTTGGCCCTCGCTGGGCCACGTCTTTGGTGCTCGGCTCGAAGCAAGACCAATTGTGTCTCGCCGCGAGCCGAGCCGCCAACGATTTAGGGGGTGATGCCGAGCACTTGACTAACGATCGAAGGTCAAAAAAAGCAGTTGCCTTAATTTCTCAACCATGCCTACGTCCAGGAGAGGAGCGCCGACTCCGGGTCGGTAAGGAAGTCCCCGACGTCCCGCAGGAAGCGGGAGCCCAGCTCACCATCGATGATCCGGTGGTCGAAGGAGAGGCCGAGCGTGGTCACCTGCCGGATCTTGATCTTGCCGTTGTGCACCCACGGCGTCGGCCGGATCGCGCCGAAGGCCAGGATCGCCGACTCGCCCGGCGGCAGGATCGGGGTGCCGGTGTCGACCCCGAACACGCCGACGTTCGTGATCGACAGGGTGCCGCCGGACATGTCGGCCGGAGGCGTCTTGCCCGACTTCGCCACTTGCACGAGTGTGTTCAGGGCCTCGGCCAGCTCCCGCAACGTGAGACGCCCGGCGTCCTTGATGTTGGGAACGATGAGACCGCGCTCGGTCGCGGCGGCGATACCGAGGTTGACGTACTCCTTGACGATGATCTCGCCGGTCTCGCCCGACCAGGTCGAGTTGACCATCGGGTGGCGCTGGACCGCGAGCAGCACGGCCTTGGCCACCATTAGCAACGGCGAGATCCGCACGTCGGCGAACTCGCGGCGGCCCTTGAGCTTGTCGACCGCCTTCATCGTCTTGGTCACGTCGACGGTGAGGAACTCGGTGACGTGCGGCGCCGAGAACGCCGAGGCCACCATGTTCTCGGCGGTGAGCTTCCGGACGCCCTTGACCGGGATCCGCTGCTCCCGAGAAGTGTCGAAAGAAGGCGCCGCGGGCGCGGAGGGCCGAGCGGCGGCCTTCTGTACGTCCTCCCGCGTCACCGAGCCCATCGGCCCGCTGCCGGTGATCGTGGTCAGGTCGACCCCGAGATCACGGGCCAGCTTCCGCACCGGCGGCTTGGCCAGCGCCTTCCCGTTGGTGGCGGGAGCGACAGGTGCCGGAACGACCGGGGCCGGAGCGACCGGGGCCGGAGCGACCGGCGCCGGAGTCGAAGGGACAACCGCCGGGGACGGTGCTCCGGGCGTACCCAATCGGGGTCGGCGCTTGGCGCTCGTATTCCGCGGACCGTAACCCACCAGGACCGCCGTGCGCCCACCCGGCGCCGGACCACCGATGAGACCGGGCTCGACCGACCCCTCGGCCGGCGCGATCTCCACCGCCGCCAGCGACTCCGCGGAGGGCGTGGGCAGCTCCCCACCCGACGGGTCGGTGTCGATCGCGACGATCGGCGCGCCCACCTCGACCGTCGTGCCCGCCTCGTGGAAGATCTTGGTGACGACGCCGGCCCACTTCGCCGGGATCTCCACCGCCGCCTTGGCCGTCTCGACCTCGACGATCGGCTGGTTGAGCTCGATCGAGTCACCGACCTTGACCAGCCAGGAGAGGATCTCGCCCTCGGTCAGGCCCTCGCCGAGATCGGGCAGCGTGAACTCCTTGATCCGCGACATCGGCGTCACCAGCCGAACGAGCGGTCGACGGCGTCCAGCACCCGGTCGAGATCGGGGAGGTACTCCTCCTCGACCCGGGCCGCCGGATAGGGAACGTCGTAGCCGGTCACCCGCAGCACCGGCGCCTCGAGCGAGTAGAAGCACTCCTCGGTGACGCGCGCGGCGAGCTCGGCGCCGAGACCCAGGTTGCCCGGCGCCTCGTGCACCACGACGGCCCGGCCGGTGCGCTTCACCGACTCGTAGACCGTGCCCATGTCGAGCGGGGAGAGCGAGCGCAGGTCGATGACCTCCAGGTTGCGGCCGTCCTCGCTCGCCGCGGTCGCCGCGTCCAAGCAGGTGCGGACCATCGGCCCGTACGCGAGAAGCGTCGCGTCCGTGCCGGGCCGGGCGACCCGGGCCTGATGCAGGGGGAAGGCGTTCTCGAGCGGGGCGTCGAGGTCGACCTCGCCCTTCTCCCAGTACCGCCGCTTGGGCTCGAAGAAGACGATCGGGTCGTCCGAGCGGATCGCCTGGCGGATCATCGTGTACGCGTCGGCCGGGTTGGCGCAGCTGACGACCTTGAGACCGGGGGTGTGCGCGAACAGTGCCTCGGGGGACTCGGAGTGGTGCTCGACCGCGCCGATGCCGCCGCCGAACGGGATGCGGATGACGATCGGCAGCCGCACGTTGCCCAGCGAGCGGTAGTACATCTTCGCGACCTGGGCCACGATCTGGTTGAACGCCGGGAACACGAACCCGTCGAACTGGATCTCGCAGACCGGGCGGTAGCCGCGGATGGCCAGGCCGACCGCGGTGCCGACGATGCCGGACTCGGCGAGCGGGGTGTCGATGACCCGGTCGTCGCCGAAGTCCTTCTGCAGGCCGTCGGTGATGCGGAAGACGCCGCCGAGCTTTCCGACGTCCTCGCCCATGATGACGACCTTGGAGTCGTCCTCGAGCGCGCGGCGCAGGCCGTGGTTGAGGGCCTTGCCCAGGGTGATCGTCTCGCTCATCAGTGGGCGCTCCCCTCGAACGACGCGTGGTACCGCTCGAACTCCGCCTTCTGGGCGTCGACCTCGGGCGAACCGTGCGGGTAGACGTTGTCGAACAGGGTCACCGGCTGCGGGTCGGGCATGGCCAGCACCCGCTCGCGCAGGTCGAGCGCGAGCTTCTTGGCGGCCTCGTCCACCTCGCCGAAGAAGTCGTCGCCGGCGATCTGCTGCTTGGCCAGGAACGCCTTGACCCGGGCGATCGGGTCCTTCGCCTTCCACGCCTCGACCTCGCTGGCGATGCGGTAGCGGGTCGGGTCGTCGGAGCTGGTGTGCGCGCCCATCCGGTAGGTGTAGGCCTCGATCAGCGTCGGTCCCTGCCCGTTGCGGGCCTGGTCGAGGGCGGCACGGGTCACCGCGTACGTGGCCAGCACGTCGTTGCCGTCGATCCGGACGCCCGGGAAGCCGTAGCCCAGGGCGCGCCGGTAGAGCGGGATGCGGGTCTGGCGCTCGAGCGGCTCGGAGATCGCGTACTGGTTGTTCTGGCAGAAGAAGACGATCGGCGCGTGGAAGACGCCGGACCAGACGAACGCCTCGTTGACGTCGCCCTGGCTGGTGGCGCCGTCGCCGAAGTAGGCGATCACGGCCTCACCGTCGGCGTTGCCGGTCTTGCCGTCCATGGTGATGCCCATGGCGTATCCGGTCGCGTGCAGCGTCTGCGAGCCGATCACGATCGTGTACGTGTTGAACTTGAACTCGTTCGGATCCCATCCGCCCTGGTCGACGCCGCGGAACAGGCCGAACGGCATGATCGGGTCGATGCCGCGGCAGTAGAGAACGCCATGCTCGCGGTAGGTCGGGAACGCCATGTCCTGCGGGCGCAGCGCCCGGCCGGAGCCGACCTGAGCCGCCTCCTGACCCAGCAGGCTCGCCCAGATGCCGAGCTCGCCCTGGCGCTGAAGGGCGGTCGCCTCGGCGTCGAGCCGCCGGACCGTCACCAGGTCGCGGTAGAGCTCGCGGTACTCGTCGTCGGTGAAGTCGACCGAGTAGGTCATGCCGTCCGCCGTGGTGACGCTGTCGACGCGTTCCCCGTCGGGGGTGAGCAGTTGGACGAAGCCGCCGGCCGGGGCGTCCCCGCCAACGGTGCTTTCGCCGTTCGCCATCCGTGTCTCCCTGTTTCATCTCTGCGCCCGCGGCGGGTGTTGCCCGTCCGCGCGGCGAACCGCTGGGGTCGCCGCGCCTGACCTTGGTGAGGTTGCCGCGCGACGTCTCGGCGCGGGCCTCGACCCCGCCGGGGAGTGACGACCCCCACCTCGCCCCGCTGGATCGGCGGAAGGCGACGGCGGCGGTGCCGTCGCCTTCATCCTGACAGAGAACGTGAGCGTCGTTACAGGTCGGGTCGATCACAGTCGGGAAATTCTGCCGTCACATCGGCGTCCATGTTTGTCCGGATAAGTACTTTTCGTACGGTCACTACCGTACGAACGGGCCGTTTTCACCGCTGCGCCGGGGCGGGTCCGTCGTTCATCCCGATGACCGAGACCGATCCATGTTGATCATTAGTTCGGCTCCAGCGCAGGGGGAGGGGAACCGGCCGTGCCGGAACAGCCAGACGAGGATCTCGTGCCGCCGCTGAAGGTGATGCGCAAGCGGCTGAACGGGGTCTACCGGGCCGATTCCGGCTTTTCCGGACCGACGCGCCGGTATGTGCTCATCGTGGCGCTTCTGGTGGGGCTGGCGTCGGTGCCGACGCTCGCGGCGATCACGGCCGGGTCGAACGAGCTCGCCGGCGGGACGACCGACACCATGGACATCCCGTTCCTGCCGCCCGCGTCGCCGGGGCCGATCCAAGGTCCGTCGGGCGATGCGAAGGTGGGTCCGTCACCCTCGCCGATCGATCCTTCGGCGGGCGCGGCGATCGCGCGGGCGGGGCGGGTGGCGGGCGAGATCGGCCGGATTTCCCCGTACGGCGGGGAGCCGTCGCGTTCCTCGGCCGGCTCCTCGGCCGAGTCCTCGGCCGGTTCTTCGTCGAGTTCCTCGTCCGGTTCCTCATCGGAGTCCGCGTCCGGTTCGTCGTCCGGTTCGTCGTCCGGTTCCTCGTCCGGTTCCTCGTCCGGTTCTGATAGGTCGGGCGGCTCCGATGACACGGATGACGTGCCATCCATGGCGGCATTTCCGGCATTGCCCGGTATGCCCGCTCTTCCGGACCTGCCCCCGGTGCGGGGTCGCTCGGCCGGTCACGGGTCGGCGCCGTCGTCGCCTTCGGTGCCGCCTTCCTCCTCGCCGCCCTCCCAGCCGTCGCACCCCTCGCCGCCTTCCCGGCCGTCGCACCCCTCGCCGTCGTCGCCGTCCGCGCCCGACGACCAGTCGTCTTCCGATGACCAGTCCTCTTCGGGCGACCAGTCTTCTTCCGACGGCGGGTCCTCTTCGGGCGACCAGTCGTCTTCCGACGGCGGGTCCTCTTCGGACGACCAGTCCTCCTCGGGCGATGTGGATGATCCCGACTCCGATGGCTCGTCCGATTCGCACGGCTCACCGGACAATTCGGACTCTTCTGATGAGCCCGACGGCGGGGATGACTCCGGGGACGAGCCGCCGGCCTGGGCGCGGCGGCCGCTCTGCCACGAGCGCGGCGAATGCGGGGACAAGTCTTCCCACCACCGGCGGCCCGACTGGTCCCGCCGCCGCCTCTGCGAGAGCAGCAGCACCAGCCACGACACGCGTTCCCACGTCCGCCGCCGGTCCAGCGACCGGTCCGAGCACCGCCGGAGGTCAGCAGTGTCCGAACGACCCAACCAAATCCGCGCCGCGAGCATCCTCGAGCGCAGCTACGCCCCGGGGAACCTCAACGCCCTCCGGCACATCCCCGAGGCGCGCGGCGAGGACAACCAGCTCGCGACCCGGCCCTACCGTGGCAGCCACCGGGCCGGCAGCCTGCACCACGCCGACGACCAGACGCCGGCGCAGCGCCGCGGCTCGCGAGTGGGCCGCCACCACGCCGAGCCCACCGAGGACCTGAGGGGCCGGCTGTCCGGCTCCTGACCAGGGCGGACCCTGGACCCTAAGCGCCGCCCTCGAGGTGGTTGCGGTTCGCCTCGATCCACGCCTCGATCGCCTCGGTGTCGTCGGGGTCGACGCCCTCCGAGATGAGCTGGGCCACGGCCGCCGTCGCGGGGCTGCGCCGCTCGCCGGTCGCGTAGAGCCGGGCGAACTCGGGCACCATCTCGTCGACCGTCTCGTCGGTCTGACCGGCGGCCGCCTCGGGCAGGCCCTTGCGCCGGGCCGTGTAGGCCGACCAGGCCCGCGTCACCCGGGGCAGCATGGCCGCGTCGTCCATGTCGAGGACCGCCCGCCGGTGCACCCAGTCGAGCAGGAACAGGCCGGCCACGGCCGGGCTCCAGCGCAGCGGGTCGGCGCCGGGCAGCGTCGCGGCGTGATCCAGCAGCAGGCTCAGGCAGAAGTGCAGCGAGGGCAGCTCGTCGTCGCCGACCCGGTCGAGGCCGAACCGGGCCGCCTCGGCGCTGGCCAGGAAGTCGCGGGAGATCTCGGTGCTGCTCGGGCGGGGCGGCTCGGCCAGCGGCGGCGTGGTGGCGGCCGGCAGCAGCGCCAGCCGGGCCGCGGCCAGCGCGCGGTCGGTGGCCAGCGAGCCCTCGGCCGGCAGCGAGCTCAGGCCGTCGGTGATGGCCAGGTGCCGGTCGACCTCGTCGCGCACCCGGCCCGGGTCCTCCTCACGGAACCAGGTCAGATCGTCCTCGGCGCACATCTCGCGGACCTGCTGGAGCACCCGCTCGGCCGAGGCGCCGACGAAGACGTCCTTGGTGATGCCGATGTTGTGGTCGACCAGGGCGACGACCGCGTGCTCGGGGCCGCCGTCGTCCTCGTCGTCGTAGGCGAAGGTGACCAGATAGGACGTCTGGTCACCGTAGACATCGCCGTAGGCGTAGCAGCCGGTCGGGCGTACGCGACCCAGCTGGGCCGCCCACGACGGCGCCTGCGCGCCCCGCCGGACCTGCCCCGCTCCCACCGCGTCGGGCACCAGGGTCGCGAAGACCTCGCGGATGGTCGTGGCCGCCGCCGTGCGACGCCGGGTGGTCGCGGCGAGAAAGTGGCTCACGAAGTCGCGCACCGCGGTCGCCCGATCGGCATCCGCCACCGAGTAGACGCTGCCGAGCAACGCGGTGCCCAGCAACTCGGCGTCCAGGGCGCAGTCGAGCTTCGCCACGTCGCGGGCCGCGTGCAGAACCGCCTCGTACGGACTCGAAGACTCGGGCATATCGCGAGCGTACCGGGACGGCGACGCTCGGAGACTACTCCGAACGAACGGTCGTGAGTGCTTCGCGCGCCTGGGCGTACGCGTTGAGCACCTCGCGGACCGGTGCCACCACGTACTCGCGGGCAACTTCGGTGACCGACGCCCGCAGCTGTTGCTCGGCCCGGCGCCGGGCGTGCCGGGCTCCCAAGTTGACGATCGGCTTGAGCAACAGCCAGAGCAGCACGCCGACGAGCAGGCCGCCGAGCAGCAGAAGCGTGGGGACCGGCACCGCGCCGACCTTCGGGTAGTGCAGCTCGGGCAGGCCGAGAGCACGCACCGCGTACCCGGTGAGCAGCCAGCCGAGCCCGGCGACCGCGGCCGCGACCAGCAGCCACTGCAGCAGCCCGACGCCGCGCCACCAGAGCGGGGTGCGGTTGGCGCCGAGGTCGGTCTTGGCCACCGCCCGGTCGAGAGCGTCGGGCAGGTCGGCGACGCGCGAGCGGGCCGCCGTGTTGAGCGCGGGCGCCCACACCGGCGGCAGCGGGGCCGCCGCGCGATCGGCGACCGCGCGCACGGTGATGCCGACCGCCGACTTCTGGGCGGCGTCGGCCTCGGGCACCGACGTGCGCGGCACGATGTCGGTCGAGACCGCGTCGGTGGGCTTCTTCTCGGCCAGGTGCAGCCGGCGCAGCGGGTCGGGCCGCAGCCGGCGCAGGCCACGCAGGACCGGCCACCCGGTCGCCGCCGTGGCGCGGTGCCGGTAGGAGCCCGCGGCCGCATCGGCGACCGCGCCCACGCCGGCCGCCGCGGCCAGGGCGTCGGACAGCTGGCGTACGGTCGCCCGATCGACCTCGTCCTCCGCGGCCGGTGGCCCGATCATGGCCGTCAGCGGCTCGCTCACCGCTTCCAGGTCGCCGGCCAGGCGGCGCAGCGCCGCCTGCCGGTCGGCGACCGTCTTCTCCAGCTTCTCCCGCAGCTCGTGCAGCATCCCGGGCTGCTTGGCCGAGGTCGCCAGCACCGGCGCGCCGCTCAGGCCGTCCTCCTCGATCAGCCGGCGCAGGTCGCCGAGCACGACCTCGGTGTCCCCGGCGGACAGCCGGTCGGCCTGGTTGAGGACCACGATCGTGACGCCGGCGTGCGCGCTGAACTGCGACAGGTAGGCCTGGTGCAGGATCCGGTCGCCGTACTTCTGCGGGTCGACCACCCAGACGATCTGGTCGACCAGGCCGAGCAGCCGGTCGACCTCGAGCCGGTGGCTGCGCTCGATCGAGTCGAAGTCGGGCAGGTCGAGCAGCACCAGCCCGCGCAGGGCGGCCTCGTCGTCGCCGTCGAGAGCGCTCTCCCGGATGAACCGCTGCCGTGGCAGCACCCCGATCCAGTCGAGCAGCCGGTTGGCCGGCTCGAGCGGGCCCCAGACGCAGGCGTGCGCGGCGCCGGTGGTCGGCCGCCGTACCCCGACCGGCGAGAGCTTCAGCCGGGCGAGCGCGTTGAAGAGGCTGGACTTGCCGCTGCCGGTGCTGCCGGCCAGGGCCACCACGGTGTGGTCGCGGGAGAGCTCGAGCCGGGTGCCGGCCCGCTCGACCAGGGTGTGCGCCGCGACCAGGTCGGGATCCGGCAGGTACGGGTCGACGAGACGGAGGAACTTGGCCAGCGCGTCGAGCCGCTGCACCAGTTCCTCGGCGTCCACCCGGCCGTCCGCACCGGTCAGCGCCCCGCGCACCTTCTCAATCAAGCTCATGTCGCGCTCCCCGTCAACGCGAGTTCGTTCCGGGCGTCCTCGACGTCCAGCGCGGCCCGGCGCAGCTCGGCGGCGGGCGCCGTGTCGAGCCCGGTGGCGGCGGTGCGCTCGGTGTACCGGGCGGCCTCGGCGTCCAGCAGCTCGCCCACCCGGAACAACAGGTCTTCCCGGGCCCGGTTGGCCAGCCCGCGGATCGCCTGGTCGCCGAAGACGGCCTCGAGCACCTTCTGGGCCGCGACCGTGGTGCCGACGCCGGCCGCGACCTCGAGCCCTGTCGGTATGAAGGCGGTCGAGGTGAAGACGGCGATCATCACGGCCAGGCCGGCGCCGTTCACCGCGTAGGCGGCGCCGCGGGCCACCACTCTCTTCTCCGCGCTCTGCTCGCGGACCAGGCCCAGCACCCACTGCTGCCAGTCGCGCACCAGCCGGTCGGCGCGCTGCGGCAGGTCGGCCGAGGCGCGCTGCAACTCGGGCTGGAGCAGGGCGGCGCCGGCCGGGTGGGCCTGCCATGCCGCGTACGCCTGCTCGGCCGCGTCGGTGGCCACCCCGCGCAGCAGGGTGACCAGCTGCGACTCCAGCGCCGTCTGCAGGTTGCGCCCGGGCAGCGGGCGCCCGGTGATCGCCGAGACGAGCCGGTCGCGCAGCAGGCCAACCTTGTTCTCCAGGGTGCGCATGAACTCGCCGGTGCCGACGAACTCCTGCCAGCGGGCGAGCACCTCGCCGCGGAGGAGGCGGCCGTCGCGCAGGCCCTCGACCACCGTCTGCCGCGCGTTGCGGTAGGCGACCGCGACCCGCTCGTCCAGCGCGCGGGCGGCGACGGCCTGCTCGTCGGCGGCGTCGGCCAGGCCGGAGACGGCGGGGCCGAGCGCGGCGAGCGCGCCGTCCAGGGTCTGCCGCACCACCGCCGACCGGGCGCCGGCGTCGGCCGCGAGCTGGCCGAACCAGTCGTGCAGCGGCCCGATCACGTCCTCGGCGATCAGGCCCTGACCGTCCAGCGTCGTCTCCGGCAGCACGAACAGCGGCGCGGCGCCCAGGTTGCGGGCGGCCAGCATCTCGCGCAGGTGGGCGGTGATGTCGGCGGCGGCCTCGGGCGGCACCCGGTCGAGCACCAGCGCGATCACGGTGCCGCGCAGCCGGGCCGTGGTCAGCAGCTCCCACGGGACGTTGTCGGCGTAGCGGGCGGCCGTGGTCACGAACAGCCAGAGGTCGGCGGCGGCGAGCAGTTGCGCGGCCAGCTGCCGGTTGCCGGCCACCACCGAGTCGATGTCGGGCGCGTCGAGGAACGCGAGGCCGGCGCCGAGCGCGGGGGCGGAGACGATCTGGAGCGTACGGGGATCGGGGCTCGACTCCGGGGTGCGGACCAGCCCGGGTAGCAGCTGTCCCTGCCGGAACCAGGCCAGATCGGCCGCGTTGCTGACCAGCACCGGCGAGCGGGTGGTCGGCCGGAGCACGCCGGCCGCGCTGACCGGGGCCCGGACCAGGCTGTTGACCAGCGTCGACTTGCCGGCGCCGGTCGAGCCGCCGACGACCACGAGCAGGGGTGCGTCGAGGCGCGCGAGGCGGGGGAGAAGGTAGTCGTCGAGCTGGGCGACGAGCGCGGCGCCGACCCGGCGGGCTTCCTCGGCGGAGGGCATGACCAGGGGGTACGAGGTGCCGCCGATCGCCGCGCGCAGCCGGCTCAACGCGGTGGCCAGCCGTCCGACCGCGGGCGGCGGCTCGACCGGCACCGGCTCCTCGGCCGTCACGGCCTCCTCGGCGGTCACCGGCTCGTCGGCGGTCACCGCGTCCTCGGCGGTCACCCGCTCCTCAGGCGTCACTGCATCCTCGGCGATCGTTTCGCCGGGCTCCGTGATCTGCGCCTCTTCTGACCGCTCCACATGACCGGATTGCCCCGTGTCGGGGTCCGGTGAACTTTCGGTTACTGCCGGAATACCGGCGGGCTCGCCGGCTTCCTCCGATAACTCGATCTTGGTCTCGTGATCACTCTCGGCAACGGTGTCGTCGTCGGGCTCGAACGCGCCGGCGCCGGGATCGGGATGTGGCTGACGGGACACGACGGCTTCCGTACGATCAGAGTTGTCCCCGGCATCGGTCGAAACCGCGCTCTTCAGGCCCTTCTCGTCCGATCCGGCAGGCTCTTGCGTTGCGGCGTCCACGGCGGAGATGGCCGATGGACCGACCGCGTCACCGTGCGTCGTCACGGGTAAAGAGTGCCTGATCTATGCATGCAGGACAACAGGTGCCGGTATGCCGTGACCGGACAGGTATCTACCGAAGTGCTGGCGGGATGAAGTCCCTTGCGCCGAGTAGGCTCAACTTCGATTTGACGGGTGGCCCGCCCGTGGCATCATTGAGTCTGTTCCACTCAACCTTGTACCGAAGCCTTTGAAGCGAGGAACACCATGGCACGTGCGGTCGGCATCGACCTCGGCACCACGAACTCCTGCGTCAGCGTTCTGGAAGGAGGCGAGCCCACCGTCATCGCCAACGCGGAGGGCTCCCGGACGACCCCGTCCATCGTCGCCTTCGCCCGCAACGGCGAGGTGCTGGTCGGCGAGGTCGCCAAGCGCCAGGCGGTGACGAACCCCGACCGGACGATCCGCTCGGTCAAGCGGGAGATCGGCACCAACTGGTCGATCGACATCGATGGCAAGAAGTACACGCCGCAGGAAATCTCGGCGCGGGTGCTGATGAAGCTCAAGCGCGACTCCGAGGCGTACCTGGGTGAGCAGGTCACCGACGCGGTCATCACCGTCCCGGCCTACTTCAACGACGCGCAGCGTCAGGCCACCAAGGAGGCCGGCGAGATCGCGGGCCTGAACGTGCTGCGGATCGTGAACGAGCCGACCGCGGCCGCTCTGGCCTACGGCCTGGACAAGGGCTCCAAGGAGCAGACCGTCCTGGTCTTCGACCTCGGCGGCGGCACCTTCGACGTCTCGCTGCTCGAGCTCGGTGACGGCGTCATCGAGGTCAAGTCGACCTCCGGCGACAACCACCTGGGCGGCGACGACTGGGACCAGCGGATCATCGACCACCTGGTCAAGACCTTCCGCGGTGAGCACGGCATCGACCTGGGCGCCGACAAGATGGCCCTGCAGCGTCTGCGCGAGGCGGCCGAGAAGGCGAAGATCGAGCTGTCCGCGGCCACCACCACCAGCATCAACCTGCCCTACATCACGGCCGGTCCGGACGGCCCGCTGCACCTGGACATGTCGCTGTCCCGGGCCGAGTTCCAGCGCATGACGCAGGACCTGCTCGACCGCTGCAAGGGCCCGTTCGAGTCCGCGATCAAGGACGCCGACGTCAAGCTCTCCGACGTCGACCACGTCATCCTGGTCGGCGGCTCGACCCGCATGCCGGCGGTCGCCGACCTGGTCAAGAGCATGACCGGCAAGGAGCCGAACAAGGGCGTCAACCCGGACGAGGTCGTCGCCGTCGGCGCCGCGCTGCAGGCCGGCGTGCTCAAGGGCGAGGTCAAGGACGTTCTGCTCCTCGACGTCACCCCGCTGTCCCTGGGCATCGAGACCAAGGGCGGCATCATGCATAAGCTGGTCGAGCGCAACACGACCATCCCGGCGCACCGTTCCGAGGTCTACACCACGGCCGACGACAACCAGCCCTCGGTGCTGATCCAGGTATTCCAGGGCGAGCGCGAGATGGCCGCGTACAACAAGAAGCTCGGCACCTTCGAGCTCAGCGGCATCGCGCCGGCTCCCCGCGGCGTACCGCAGATCGAGGTCTCCTTCGACATCGACGCGAACGGCATCGTGCACGTGTCCGCCAAGGACCTGGGCACGGGCAAGGAGCAGAAGATGACGATCACCGGCGGCTCGGCGCTGCCGAAGGAAGACATCGAGCGCATGATGCGGGACGCCCAGGACCACGCGGACGAGGACAAGAAGCGCCGCGAGGACGCGGAGACCCGCAACCTGGCCGAGCAGCTGCAGTGGCAGACCGAGAAGTTCCTGGCCGAGAGCGGCGACAAGCTGCCCGAGGACAGCAAGAACAAGATCAACGAGGCGCTCGGTGACCTCCGCGGCGCGCTCGGCGGCTCGGACATCGAGAAGATCAAGTCGGCGCACGAGCGGCTGTCGCAGGTCTCCCAGGAGGCCGGCTCGACGCTCTACTCGCAGGGTGACGGCACGCAGGCCGCCACCGGCGGGGCCGACGGCACCCAGGCGCCCGGCGGCGCGACCGGCGCGGGCCCGACGGCCGGCGGCGGTGGCGACGACGTCGTCGACGCCGAGATCGTGGAGGACGACAAGAAGTGACTGCCGCGGACGACGAGAACGACGGTCAGGCGACCGAGCGGGTCGTCATCCGGGACCGCCGCAAGATAGACCCGAAGACCGAGGGCAAGGCCAAGGGCACGGCCGAGGTCAAGGAGAAGGCGACCGGCGGCGCGCACCGCGCCGCCGAGCCGGAAGAGGGCGCGCAGGTCCCGGCGGCCGAGAGCGAGGCGAAGCCCGCACTCGGCGCGGAGCTCGAGGCACTGCGCGGCGAGCTCGACGAGCGGACGCACGACCTGCAGCGGGTGACGGCGGAGTACGCCAACTACCGCAAGCGGGTCGACCGCGACCGGTCGGCGGCCGCCGAGCTCACCACGGGCGCGGTGCTCACCGCGCTGCTGCCGGTGCTCGACGACATCGACCGGGCGCGCGAGCACGGTGACCTGGTCGGCCCGTTCGCCTCGGTGGCGGAGTCGCTCACCGCGGTGACCGGGAAGCTCGGGCTCACCGCCTTCGGCGAGAAGGGCGACCCGTTCGACCCCAACCGCCACGAGGCGGTCGCGCACCAGACGTCGGCCGACGTCACGGAGCCGACCTGCATCGAGGTCATGCGCCGGGGCTACACGCTGGGCGAGCGGCTGCTGCGGCCCGCCCTGGTCGCGGTCGCCGACCCGGAGTGATCTCACAGGCTCGTCCCGCCCGCCGCGTCGCGGCGGGCGGGACTACCGCTAGGCGGAGGTGGACGCGATGAGCTCGAAGGACTGGCTCGAGAAGGACTTCTACGCCGTGCTCGGCGTGAACAAGTCCGCCTCAACCGACGAGATCAAGAAGGCGTACCGCAAGCTCGCCCGCGATCTGCACCCCGACCGGAACCCGGGCAACCGGGAGGCCGAGGAGAAGTTCAAGGCGGCGTCCGAGGCGTACGACGTGCTCTCCGACGACAAGAAGCGCAAAGAGTACGACGAGATGCGCTCCCTGTTCGGCTCGGGCGCGTTCCGGCGCGGCGCACGCTCGGGCGGCGGTACGCAGTTCGACCCGTCCGACCTGTTCGGCGGGTTCTCCAACCCGGGCGCGCAGGCCGGCGCCGGTGACCGCCGGTTCGGTGGCGCCGGCTTCTCCGACATCTTCAGCTCGATATTCTCCGGCGGCGGCCCGGGCGGAGGCGCGGCCCGGCGGGGCCCGCGGCGCGGGCGCGACGTCGAGACCGAGGTGACTCTCGACTTCACCCAGGCGGTACGCGGCACGACGCTCCCGCTGACGCTGCGGTCGGCCGGCGAGTGCGACACCTGCCACGGCAACGGCGCCAAGCCCGGCACCTCGCCGCGGACCTGCCCGCAGTGCCACGGCAGCGGTCTGATCTCCCGCAACCAGGGGTCGTTCAGCTTCTCCGAGCCGTGCCGCGAGTGCCAGGGCGCGGGGACGATCGTCGACGAGAAGTGCCCGGAGTGCCGTGGCACCGGCGGCGTCACCAAGGCCCGCACGATCAACGTCCGCTTCCCGGCCGGTGTGGCCGACGGGCAGCGGATCCGGCTCAGCGGCCGGGGCGAGCCGGGCGACCGCGGCGGGCCGGCCGGCGACCTGTACGTGCAGGTCGGGGTCCGGCCGGACGAGCTGTTCGGCCGCAGCGGGGACGACCTCACGCTGACGCTGCCGATCAGCATCGCCGAGGCGGTGCTCGGCGCCGACCTGCGGGTGCCCACGCTGGACGGCCCGGTCACGATGCGGGTGCCGCCCGGCACGCCGAGCGGACGCAAGCTGCGGGCCCGGGGCAAGGGCGTGGCCCGCAAGGAGGGACCACCCGGAGACCTGATCGTCACGGTCGACGTGCAGGTGCCGGGCGGTGTCACGGGGGAAGCACGGGACGCGCTGGAGCGTTTCGCGAAACTGACCCCGCCGGCCGGGCGGGAACGGCTCGAGGCGCGCGTGCGCCGGGGCAGTTAGGGCCTGATCTGGAGGTGGCGCATGTATGAACAGATCGACATCACGGTGGAGCAGGCCTCCGACGCGAAGGTCCTGATCATCTCGGTGGCCGCGCGGCTGGCCGGCATGCACCCGCAGACGCTGCGCCAGTACGACCGGCTCGGGCTGGTGCAGCCCGGTCGGGCGGGCGGCGGCGGCCGGCGTTACAGCGAGCGGGACGTCGCGCTGCTGCGCGAGGTGCAGCGCCTGAGCCAGGAGGACGGCGTCAACCTGGCCGGCATCAAGCGGATCATCGGCCTCGAGCAGCTGGTGGCCGACCTCCAGCATCGCGTGCAGGAGCTGGAGCATCAGCTCGACGAGGCGTACACCCGGATCGCCCAGATGGAGAGCCCGTACAGCGGCCGCGACTTGGTCCGCCAGGAGCGCCCATCGACGGCGCTGGTGGTCTGGCGCCCGCGGCGGGCTGCCGACAAGTAGCGCTTTACGAAGAAGGTGGCGGCCTTTCCCCAGCGGGGCGGGCCGCTCTTTCTTTGTGCGCCGGATGGCCCGGGGCTGGATGGCCCGGCGTGCCGGATGGCCCTCGTGCCGGGCCCATGTGCCAGAGGGCGCCGTGCGCGGCCGGCGGGAGCATCGGTTTCCGCGCCCTTGCTCTGCTTACCGATACGCGCCACAAGTCGATCACCCGTTGGCCGGGCTGGTGGGTCGGTAGCCCGCGGACCTATCTGCGCGTCAAGGAAGCTCACGGCCCGCCGACCGGCGCGATGAGTTCCCGCGCGGCGAGAACACTCCCGGCGAGGACCGCCAACCGCGTAGACGACCCACGGGTTCGGGTTGTGGAGGACGCCCCAAAACTGTCGTAGCGAGGCGCTAACGTCGCCCCACCCAGTGACGAGGGTGGGGTTGCCCGGCGAACTGCGTTGCGGCGCGGTGGGTGCGGGCGCGCGGCACGGCGGTGTTAACGCGCGGCACTGTGGGTGCGGACCGCGGTGGGTGCGGGCGCGCGGCACGGCGGGCGGGGGTGCGGCACGGCTGGTGGAACCCGGGCTGGGTCAGCGGCGGAACATGCCCAGGCGGCGCGGGTGGCGGACCAGGCCGCCCTCGATCCAGTCGGCGTAGTCGAACGTCTCGGGGCGGCTCATCAGCACTCGGCAGTTGTGCGCCCAGATGGACATCGGCTCGTCGCCGACCTCTTCGGCTCGCTCTACGTACTTCTTGAGGCGGCGCTTGCGCTGGTTTGTTGCGTTCTGCCGGACGCCGTCGGCGGCGTAGATGTACATGCAATGCAGGGCGAAGCGGCGCGCCGGGCACTGGCGGTCCATCGCCAGCTCGAAGAGGGTCGGGGCCAGGACGTCGCCCGAGATGAGCAGGTCCCAGTCGGGTGGCATGGCGTCGAGTGGCACCGACTCGGGGTGATAGGCCCACGCCTGCATCTCCTCCGGCCGAGGATCGACCGGGTTGGCGAACCCGTAGAAAGTCGACTCACGCACTGTCACGCCGCCGCCCACCAGAAAGTCCGAATAACACGTAGTTGTCGAGGCCGAACGCTAGCGCGCCGGAAGTTCCCACGGAAGTGTTACCACGTCACAATCGGATACTGATCAGTAGCTTTCAGCAGTCTTGACAGTTGGCACGTCACTCACCTGCGGGAAGAGGGCTGGCGGCCTGGCGTCGCAGGGCCATGCGGCGCCTGACAAAGTTCTTGAACCAGTGGTAATCGGGCAGCCGCGCCAGCAGCGGGCCGGAGATTACGGTGATCAAGACGTAGGCGGTCGCGAGCGGGGCGAGGCGGGGCTCGACTCCGGACGCCACGGCCAGGCCGGCGATGACGACCGAGAACTCGCCCCGCGGCATGAGGGCCAGGCCGGCGCGCAGGCGGCCGGGCAGGGCGATCCCGCCGCGGCGGGCGGCCAGGTAGCCGGTCAGGATCTTGGTCGCCATGGTGAGCACGGCGAGGCCGAGCGCGGGCAGCAGCACCGGGGGCATGTCGGCGGGGTCGGTGGAGAGCCCGAAGAAGACGAAGAACACGGCCGCGAACAGGTCACGCAGCGGGGAGAGCATCTCGGTGGCGTGGTGCGCGACCGGGCCGGAGAGCGCGATGCCGACCAGGAACGCGCCGACCGCGGCCGAGACCTTGAGCTCGGCCGCCACCCCGGCCACGAACAGGGTCAGGCCGAGCACGCTGAGCAGCAACGCCTCCGGGTCCTGGACCGACATGAACTTGCTGATCGTGCTGCCGTACCGGATCGCCACCACCAGCACCGCGATCACCGTGACCACCGCGACGGCGAGCGCCTTGAGGCCGCCGGCCAGGCCGACGCCGGCCAGCACGGCGGTGACCAGCGGCAGGTAGAACGCCATCGCCAGGTCCTCGATGACCAGCACCGAGAGGATGATCGGCGTCTCGCGGTTACCGAGCCGGCCGAGGTCACCGAGCACCTTGGCGATCACGCCCGAGGACGAGACCCAGGTGATGCCGGCCAGCACCAGCGCGGCCTCCCAGCCCCAGCCGAGCAGGAAGGCGAAGGCGGCCCCGGGCAGGGCGTTGAGCACCGCATCGAGCAGGCCGGCGGGCGCGGCCGCGCGCAGGTTGCTGACCAGCTCGGACGCCGAGTACTCGAGGCCGAGCATGACCAGCAACAGGATCACGCCGATCTCGGCGCCGATCTGGATGAACTCCTCGCTGGCCGAGAGCGGCACCAGGCCGCCGTGGCCGAAGGCGAGACCGGCCAGCAGGTAGAGCGGGATCGGGGAGAGGCCGACCCGCCGGCCCAGGCGGCCGAGCATGCCCAGCGCGAACAGCAGCGCGCCGACCTCGATCAGGAGAGTCGTCGTACTGTGCACCCGTACTCCGGCCTAGTCGTCGTTCTCGCCGGCCAGGATGGCGGTGACGCCGTCCAGACCTTCGCGGGTGCCGACGGCGACGACCACGTCGTTCGCCTCGAAGGCGAAGGAGGGGCCGGGCGAGGCGATCACCTCACGGTCGCGCAGCACGGCCACGATCGATGCGCTCGTACGCGTACGGGCCCGCGTGTCTCCGAGCTTGCGCCCGACGAACGGGGAGCCGGCCGGCAGCGCGATCTGCTCGGTCAGCAGCCCCGCCGCCTGCTGCCGGAGGCCGGCGAGCTGGCCCAGCATCAGGGACGCGCCGAGCACGTCGGCCAGGGCCTCGGCCTCGTCGTCGGTCAACGGGATGGACGCCAGGCACGCGTCGGGGTCGTCCACGTCGTACAGCACCAGATCCCGGCGGCCGTTGCGATGCGAGACGACCCCGACCGTACGACCCGAGGAAGTGACCAGGTCGTGCCGGACGCCGATTCCCGGAAGTGGAGTTTGCTCAACCCGTACACGCACGCCCGCAACGTTACTTGACGATCGTCTAATAACTGGCGCTCAACGCAGGCTCGGGCCGGTTGGCCGCGGCGGCCGGCCGCACCCGCCCGCTGGCGACCAGGAGCAGGACACCGACCACACAAAGGAGCAGATTGCAGGCGTACGCGAGCCGGAAGTCGAAATGCTGCGCGAGCCCGAAGAGCGGGGCCGCCAGGATCTGGCCCATCGGGAAGGTGTTGGTGACCATGGTGGTGGCCCGTCCGGGGTGCGCGGGGAGCAGGTCCTGCACGTACGAGATGCCCAGCGCGCCGACCGTCGAGATGACCATGGCCTGCAGCAGTTGGGCCGCGGCCAGCATCCAGACGTGCGTCGCCGTGGCCGCGACCGCGTGGTAGGCCACCGCGCAGAGGACGCCGGCGTAGATCAGCCGCCGCACCGGGATCCGGGTCGACAGCGCGCCCAGGGCCAGCATCATCGGGATCTCGAGCGCCGCGCAGATGCCGAGGACCAGGCCGGCCTGGCTGATCGTGCCGCCCAGGTCGCGCTCGACGAACAGCGGCATGGCTTGGACGTTCAAGGTCGACGCGGTCGAGATCACGGTGAAGCTCGCGATGATCAGGAAGAGCGCGATCGGCCGGGCCTCGCGGCCGCCGTGGGCGTGCACCTCGGCGGCGGCCGTGACCGGGGCCGGAACCCGGGGCAGCAGCGTCACGATCAGCAGCGCGCCGAGCAGGTAGAGCGCTCCGGCGAGGCCGTAGGTCCAGCCGAAGCCGTGCGCGGCCAGGATCAGCGCGGCCAGCGGCGGCCCGCCCACCCAGGCGGCGGAGAACAGCGTGCGCAGAGCGCTGATGGCGAACGCTGCCCGGCCGGGGTCGCGCTGCTGGAGGACCTGCCGGGCGTACGCGAAGCTCTGCGGGAAGAGTGAGCCGGCGACCGCCGTGAGGGTCATGGTGACCGCGAGCACCGCCCAGTAGTTCCGCAGAACCGCGGTCAGGCCCGCGCCGGCGGCACCGGCCAGAGCCGCCGCGATGAGCAGCTGGCGGCGGATGGGCCGGCGATCGGAGACGCGCCCGATCAGCCACGACACGGCGACGCCGGAGATCGGCGCGACGATCAGGAACGCGGTGGTGTGCAGGGGATCGGCATGAACCGCGTCGGTGAGGAAGAGCGCGAGGTAGGGGCCGACGAAGGAGACGCCGAGGCCGACCACGATGAAGACGAGGGACAGGGGGACAAGCCGGCGGGTCAGGGGTGCTACAGGCACGATGCCTTACGTTACGGCCGGGTGGGGGTCCGTCCGGAAGCGTTGGTGTCCACCGTCACGGTAGTTCGTGCGTTGACGTTGTCGAGGTGGTTCTAGGCTCTTAGAGTTGAGTGGAACTCGCTCAAGTCTTCCGATCAGGGGAGCTGGATGGACGCCGAACGTTTGACCACCAAGAGCCGCGACGTCATCACCGGCGCCGTCGCCGACGCGGGCCGTCGCGGGCACGCCACGGTGGAGCCGTGGCACATGCTGCTTGCGCTGCTCGACACCGGCGGCTCGACCGCGCCCGCGCTGCTGCGGGCGGTCGGTGCGAACCCGGCCGACGTCCGCCGCGCCGCGGTGCGCGCGCTCGAGCAGCTGCCCTCGGCCCGGGGCGCGAGCACCGCCGAGCCGAGCCTGTCGCGCGAGTTCGTGAACGCGATCGGCGAGGCCGAGCTCATCGCGCAGCCGCTCGGCGACGAGTACGTGTCGACCGAGCACCTGCTGGCCGGCCTGGCCCGGGTCGGCGGGGCGGTCGGCCGTGCGCTCAAGGGCGTCGGCGTGACCGAGGAGTCGCTGGTCGCGGCGTTCCCCCAGGTGCGCGGCGGCGAGCGCCGGGTCACCACCCCCGACGGCGAGCAGACGTACCAGGCGCTGGAGAAGTACAGCGTCGACCTCACCGCCCAGGCCCGCGAGGGCAAGATCGACCCGGTCATCGGCCGGGACACCGAGATCCGCCGGGTCGTGCAGGTGCTCTCCCGCCGCACCAAGAACAACCCGGTGCTGATCGGTGAGCCGGGCGTCGGCAAGACCGCGATCGTCGAGGGCCTGGCCCAGCGGATCGTGGCCGGCGACGTGCCCGAGACCCTGCGCGACAAGAAGCTGGTCTCGCTCGACCTCGGCGCGATGGTCGCCGGCGCGCAGTACCGCGGGCAGTTCGAGGAGCGGCTCAAGAGCGTCCTCGAGGAGATCCGCGGGTCGAACGGGCAGGTCGTCACGTTCCTCGACGAGCTGCACACGGTCGTCGGCGCCGGCAAGGGCGAGGGCTCGATGGACGCCGGCAACATGCTCAAGCCGATGCTGGCTCGCGGCGAGCTGCGGATGGTCGGCGCCACCACGCTCGACGAGTACCGCGAGCACATCGAGAAGGACCCGGCCCTCGAGCGGCGCTTCCAGCCGGTCGTGGTCGGCGAGCCGACGGTCGAGGACACGATCGGCATCCTGCGCGGGCTCAAGGGCCGGTACGAGGCGCACCACCGGGTGCAGATCACCGACGCCGCCCTGGTCGCCGCCGCCTCGCTGTCCGACCGCTACATCAGCGACCGGTTCCTGCCGGACAAGGCGATCGACCTGATCGACGAGGCCGCGTCCCGGCTGCGCATGGAGATCGACTCCCGGCCGGTCGAGCTCGACCAGCTGCAGCGGCAGGTCGACCGGATGCGGGTCGAGAAGCTCGCGCTGGAGAAGGAGACCGACCCGGCCTCCCGCGACCGGCTGGCCCGGCTCGACCGCGACCTGGCCGACCGCGAGGAGGAGCTGACCGCGCTGAACGCCCGGTGGGAGCGCGAGCGTGGCGGCCTCAACCGGGTCGGCGAGCTGAAGAAGCGGCTCGACGAGGCGCGCGACGCGCTCGAGCGGGCGCAGCGCGACGCCGAGTGGGAGAAGGCCTCCCGGCTGCAGTACCAGGAGATCCCGGCGCTCGAGCAGGAGATCCTCAGCGCCTCGGACGCCGACGAGGAGCAGAAGACCGAGCCGCCGATGGTGAAGGAGGAGGTCGGCGCCGACGACATCGCCGAGGTCATCTCCTCGTGGACCGGCATCCCGGCCGGCCGGATGCTGGAGGGCGAGACCGCCAAGCTGCTGCGCATGGAGGAGTCGCTGCAGGCCAAGGTCATCGGCCAGCGGGAGGCGGTGGCCGCGGTGGCCGGCGCGGTCCGGCGGGCGCGGGCCGGCATCGCCGACCCGGACCGGCCGACCGGTAGCTTCCTCTTCCTCGGCCCGACCGGTGTCGGCAAGACCGAGCTGGCCAAGGCGCTGGCCGGGTTCCTGTTCGACGACGAGCGGGCGATGGTCCGCATCGACATGAGCGAGTACGGCGAGAAGCACTCGGTGGCCCGGCTGGTGGGCGCGCCTCCCGGCTACGTCGGCTACGAGGAGGGCGGGCAGCTGACCGAGGCGGTACGGCGCCGGCCGTACAGCGTCGTGCTGCTCGACGAGGTGGAGAAGGCCCACCCGGACGTCTTCGACGTGCTTCTGCAGGTGCTCGACGACGGGCGGCTCACCGACGGTCAGGGCCGGACGGTCGACTTCCGCAACGCGATCCTGGTCCTCACCTCGAACCTGGGATCGCAGGCGGCCGACTTCACGATGGGTGACGAGGAGCGCCGTGACGAGGTGCTGGCCGTGGTGCGGGCGCACTTCAAGCCCGAGTTCCTCAACCGGCTCGACGACATCGTGGTGTTCCACGCGCTGACCAAGGACGACCTGGCCGCGATCGTGGACATCCAGCTCGAGCGGCTGCGGGCCCGGCTGGCCGACCGGCGTCTGCGGCTCGAGGTCACCCGGGAAGCGGTCGAGTGGCTGGGCGAGCACGGGTACGACCCGATCTACGGCGCCCGTCCGCTGCGCCGGCTCGTGCAGTCGGCGATCGGCGACTCGCTGGCCAAGGCGCTGCTCGCGGGCGAGATCCGGGACGGGGACACCGTGGTCGTGGACCGCTCCTTCGGCAAGGACGGGTTGACGGTGGCCGCGCTGGCCGCCTGACGCTTCCGATGCGGAAAGGCCCCGGGGATCCATCCCCGGGGCCTTTCTCTCTTACTTGTCTCTCTTACTTGGCCGTTCGTTGCCGGTAGGCCTCCGTCATCAGGACGTCGGTGACGAGGTGTTCGCCCTCATCCGACCAGATCTTGATGCCGTCACGGTGTAACTGGTACCGCACGTCCTTGAACCGGGTGCGGGTGTCGTCATGGTGAACGACGGTCAGGGTGTCGGCTTGGGGCATGGGACTCACCGGTCCTTAACAGGTCTGGGGCGGCCGCGGCGTGGTCACGCGGCCCGCGTATGGGAATCTTGGCCCGGCTGCGGTCTGCCTCGGCCCCGGCGCACTCTGCGCTCTCTCGGCGGGGCGGGCGACTCTTGCGGGCAGGCGGCGCCGCTGGAGGTCTCTGCTGCTCGGGCGCCACGAGGGGAAGTGTAGGGCTCCGGATCGGCCCGTGTCGCCCCTCTCCCGGGCGACCTATTTCCGGATATTTCGGCCATCGTCGCCCGATGTTGCCATAGCGGGACGGCGGCCCGCAGGACGGTCGCATATGTGGCGGAAGACCGATACCGTGAGTGGATCAACATAGGGGGAAACGTGACCGTTCCGAGCTATTCGGCACCCGGCTATCCCGCACCCACACCACGGTCGCGGCCGACCATCGTGACGGTCGCGACGTACCTCCTCTTCCTCGTGGCCGCCCTGCAGGTGATCAACGCGATCCTCACGTTCGCCACCCTCAGCGACGTCACCAACGCGATCAAGGACGTCTACGCCGACTCGTCGGTCAACGACAGCGCCGAGGGCATCATCACGGCGGCGTACTCGATCGGCGCGGTGATCAACCTGCTGCTCGCGGCCGGCTTCGTGGTCCTCGGCCTGCTGAACGGGCGCGGCAAGAACGCCTCCCGCATCATCACCTGGGTGGTCGGCGGCATCTCGCTCTGCTGTGTCGGCGCCGGGCTCGGCGGCGGGGCCTTCACCAGCTCGCTCGAGAACAACAGCGCGGGCGCGCCGTCGCAGTCCGAGGTGCAGGCCCGCCTCGACGCGGCGCTGCCGTCCTGGTACACCCCGGTCAGCACCACGTTCACCGTGATCATCCTCCTGGCGATCCTGGCGACGATCATCTTGCTGGCGCTGCCGGCCTCGAACGAGTTCTTCCGCAAGAAGCCGGTGGCGGGCGGGTTCGATCCGTCCCTGCCGTATCCGAGCTACCCGGCGCCCGGGCAGCCCGGGTATCCCGCGGCGCCTGGTCAGGGCGGGTATCCCTCCGCGCCCGGTCCGGGCGGGTATCCGTCGGCACTGGGCCAGGCCGGCCAGCCTGGGTATCCGCCACCGGGGGTGCCTGGACAGCCCGGCTACCCGGCGTCCGGCCAGCCCGGCTACCCGGCGCCCGGCCAGCCCGGGTATCCGCCGGCGGGGAGCCAGTCGCCCTACGGACCGCAGGGCCAGCCCGGTCAGCCGGCGCCCGGCCTGCCGCCCTATCCCGGGCAGCCGTCCTCCGGCGGGGCGCCTTCCTATCCCGGGCAGGCTCCCTCGTCCGGGGCGCCTCAGTATCCGGGCCAGCCGCCGGCCGAGCCGCCGACCACCGCGTTGCCGCCGCAGCCGGATTCGTCGCAGCCCGAGCCGCCGACCACCGCGTTGCCGCCGCAGCCCGATTCGTCGCGGCCGGATTCGTCGCAGCCCGAGCCGCCGACGACCGCCTTGCCGTCGTCGGGCCTTCCCTCATACCCGGGGCAGGCCGAGCCGCCGACCACGGCCATCCCGCCGCAGCCGCCGTCGGGCCTCCCGTCGTACCCGGCCCAGGCCGAGCCGCCGACCACGGCTTACCCGCCGCCCCCGCCGCCTCCGTCGCCGCCGTCGCGCAAGGAAGAGGACCAGCCGCCGCGGCCGCCGACCGACCCGGCGTGATCCACCGTTCTGGCCCGACCTATCGACGCCCCGCCGTTTTCGAACGGCGGGGCGTCGCCGTCTTCGGCGATCGGGACCGGGTTCTCCCCGCGCGGTGGTGCGGTGCCGGGTAGGTTCGGGCGCAACGGATCACCTTGGGGGTCGTCGATGTCGTACCCAACTCTGCCGCCGCCGGCCGTGGTGCCGGCCTCACCCGCCGGGCGTCCGCCGGTCGTGTCGATCGCGGCCGTCCTGCTCTGGGTCATGGCAGCGGCCGGGCTGGTCTACGCGATCGTGACGCTGGCCGTGGTGCCCGGCACGATCGACCGCTTCCGCGACTCGGTCGGCAGCACGACCACCGGATTCGAGCAGTTGCAGGAAGGCGCGGACCCCGACACGTACGTCAGCGTGGTCTGGCTCGGCGCCGCGGTGGCGATGGCTCTCGCGGTGATCCTCTTCGCGCTCTACATCGTGCTCGGCATCGCGCTTCGCCGCGGCAGCAACACCGGCCGGATCGCCACGCTGGTGGTCTGCGGCATCGGCGCGGTGGCCGGGGCGGGCGCGCTGGTCACCCTCGGCATCGAGCGCGGCGGCGACTCGGCGCCCTGGTCGGTCGGCGAACAACTCACTCGCGCCTATCCGAGCGGCTGGCTGGGCACGAACGTCGCGCTGGCGGCACTGCAGATCCTGGCGTACGCGCTGGTGGCGTTCCTGATCCTGGCGGCGCCCAAGGCCTTCTTCCGCCGCACCGCCGAGCCGGTCGCCCAGCCGGCGGGGCTCCCGCAGTACGGCGCGCCCTACCCCGGCGGGTACGCGGTCGCCGGATATCCAGGTGGGGGCTTCGGCCCGGATGCGGCTTACGCCCCGGACCCGAGCGTTTACGGTCCCGCGTCCGCGCCGCCCGCCGCCGGGGCTTACGGTCCCGCGTCCGCACCGCCCGCGGGGCCGTATGGGCCGGCCTCCGCGCCGCCTGCCGGGCCGTATGGGCAGCCGGTCTCGGGGGCTTACGGGCCGGCTAACGCGCCGGGGGGTTACGGGCCGGCTTCCGCGCCGGGGGCTTACGGGCCGGCTTCCGCGCCGGGGGCTTACGGGCCGGCTTCCGCGCCGGGGGCTTACGGGCCGGCTTCCGCGCCGGGGGGTTACGGGCCGGCTTCCGCGCCGGGGGCTTACGGGCCGACGTCCGCGCCGGGGGCTTACGGGCCGACGTCCGCGACGCCCGTGGCGGGTGCCCAGGGTCCGCAGGCCGGGGATCCCTTCGGCCCGGGAAGTCCATATGGTCCGCCGCCGGCCGCTGGACCCTATGGTCCGCCTGGGCCGGGTCAGTATGGTCCGCCGCCTGCCGCGGGCCCCTATGGTGCGCCTGCGCCGGGCTCGTATGGTCCGCAGCCGGCACCGGGTTCGTATGGGCCGCCGGCGGCTCCGGGCACGTGGGGCAACCCGTCGGCGCCCGGTGCCTACGCGCAAGGCCCGTGGGCTATGCCGCCTGGTCCGGGTGGCTATGGTCCGTCGGCTTATGGGCCCTACGGGATGCCGGCCGCGCCCGGGGCTCAGGGTGCTCCGCCCAGCTCCGTGCCGAATGTTCCGCCGACCGGGCAGCCGACTCAGGTTCCCGCTGCCGTGCCGTCGTCGGGTCCGGGCTACCCGGTGGTTCAGCCTGGTGTCGATGCCGATTCCGCCTGGGCTCGCCCGCAGGACCCTACTCCGACCTCGTCCGAGAATCCCGTGGGTCAGGATGCGCCCGCCGATCAGCAGGCGGCTGCCGGTAACCACGCGCCTGCCGGTCAAGACGCGCCTGCCGGTCAAGACGCGCCTGCCGGTCAAGACGCGCCTGCCGGTCAAGACGCGCCTGCCGGTCACGACGCGACTGGCGCGCCCGCCGTCTCCGCGATCGCCGGCCAGGAGACTGCCTCCTCTGCCGGGCGGCAGCCCTCCGCGGCTGCGTCGGCTGCGGCGGCGTCTGAAGCGCCCGCATCCGATACGCGGGTATCCGAGGATCATTCGGCTCGGTCGGAGATCGCGACGGAAACGGCGGGCGCCGGTGAGTCGGCCGGCTCGGTGCGGGAAGCTTCCGAGAGCGACTCCAAACCGGAAAGAACTGGCGGAAAAGCCGGCGCCGACAGTGTGGACGGGCGCGCTTCGAACACGCAGAAAGTTACCGGCGAGTCACCTTCTGCTTCCCACAATGCGGGACCCGCGGACGGCGCCGGCGAGCGCGGCCCGGCCGCTCCGGAGCGGCCTCGATCGGCGGAGTGACTGGTCACACGGTGTCTCGTATCGACCGCCGTGGGTCACTCGAACGGGTACCTTTGGTTGCGGGGGTAGTACCCCTATCGGCTGTCCGGGTAGTTCTCACCCGGCCGGTCGGAGGGTCTTTTTTGCTGGATGGGTAAACGTCGCATCGCACGATTCACAGGACCTTCTCAGCGCCACGACCGGGTGACTTGTCGGGGTGCAGAGATGTGACGCGGGACATAGGTGCTTTGAGCTGCATCGATGCTTGCCGGATCGGGCGAAAGGGACCGACGAAACAGTTAGGTTTATTTTCAGATCTACCCAATGCCGTGCGTCAATAGTTCGGTTCCGCCCCGGCGGGGCGAAAGGTACCTGTTTCCTTCCAGCCAGTACGCTCGATGCATGGAAGCACGCCACGACCTGCGTAAATTCATCACTGAATTTGCCGTCGCGGAGAGTGGCGCCGTGCTTTCATCGGGTCGTGAACATCTCGCGCCGAGCCGCCTCGGCCGAGAGATCGCGCAGTGCGGCGATACCGGGCCGGTGGGGTTGGTGCGCACCTCACTGGAAACGGATCAGGACCCGGAACGGATCGACGAATTGAAAACGTGGGGCTCCTCACCCTGGGGGCGGGGATCGAGAGCTCGACGCGCACCGGCAGCGACCTGACGGCGGCTGAGGCGTTGCAGAGGCAGAGACCGAAGTCGGTACCGCGGTAAAGGTCGTTGGGGAGTACGGGTAGCCGGCCCGCCTCGATCGACCGACAAGGTGATCGATGTCGGCCTTACGGCCCGAAAGTTAGCCGGTTCGTTCCTGCGCACATGCAGGAGAATCGATGCACGTGGTGGAAGGATGGAGATCGTGGGAACTGCGTTGGCGGAAATGACAATGCCTCAGATCTCGCCGCTTGCCGGCGAGCCTATTGAACGTGCCGACGCCGAACGGCTGGCCGGGGTGCTCAAGGCACTTGCCGACCCGGCCCGGCTGCGGCTGCTGAGCCTGATCCAGTCCGCAACGGACGGCGAGGCGTGCGTCTGCGACCTGACGGCCCCCCTGGGCCTCTCGCAGCCGACCGTCAGCCACCACCTGCGGATCCTGACGGAGGCCGGCCTCCTCGAGCGGGAGAAGCGCGGTGTGTGGGCGTACTACCGCCTCGTGCCGACCGCGATCGCGACGATCGCCGACCTGCTGACCCCGCCGCGGAAGCGGGCCACCAAGAAGGCGCGCTGACGCCCGGCTCGGAAGAGAAGCGAAGCACAACCGAAAGAGCGGAAAGCCTGGCGTCATAGCTATGGGGGCGTGGCGCCAGGCCGAATGCCCCTCCAGTCCACCCCCCGGACCCGAGGAGTAAACGGGTGAACTACGTTCCGGGCGACCTGCGCGACCAGCTCGCGCACGTGGGCTACGACGTGGCCCAGTCCGGCCTCGTCGTCGGATCGGGCGGCAATCTGTCCGCGCGGATCCCCGACGAGGACGCGATCTGGGTGACCGCAAGTGGTTCCTGGCTCGACCGGCTAAGCCGGGCCACCTTCGCACCCGTGCGAATTTCCGACGGCTCGCCCGCGACGGTCGGCACCCTGCCGCCGCCGCGCACCGAGCCGACCAGCGAGATAGCTCTGCACCTGGCGTTGTACCGGGCCCGCCCGGACGTCAACGCCGTCGTACACCTTCATCCCCAAACCGCACTGCTGCTCGACGCCCTCGGCGAGCACATCCGGATCGTCACCACCGACCACGCCTACTACCTGCGGCGGGTGTCGACGGTGCCGTTCCGGCTGCCGGGCGGTCCCGAGGTCGCGGCTCTCACCGCGGCCATGGCCGCCGACGGCACCGACTGCCTGGTGCTCAGTCACCACGGCTGCGTGGTCATGGGCGACACCGTCGAGCTCGCCCACAAGCGGGCTCGCAACCTCGAAGAGGCCGCCCAGCTGACCTACCGCGCGCTTGCGGCCGGTCGCCTGGAGAACCTGCGCGACTGTCCCGAGGAGTTCCTGGAGCGCTTGTCCGGGAACGCCGCGGTCGCTGTGTAAGTCGCTGCACCAAGGCGCGAATACGAAGCACGCCGGCGGGGTGAACCCGCCGGCGTGCGCGAAATGCGAGAGCCCCTCAGTGCCTGCGGTGCGACCTGGGCGTACGCGGCTGCTCGTCCTCGTCGTCATCCCGGATCGACTCGACGATGCCCGCGATGCTGGCCGCCGCCACGACGCCGACCGCGGCCGCCGGATCCGGATCGCCCGAGGCGCCGCCGTTCTTCTTGTGCCGGCGCTCGCGCAGGACCTCGATGACGATCGGCAGCAGCGAGATCACGATGATCAGCGCGACCACGGGCAGGATGTAGTGGTCGATCTTGTCACCGACGGCGTCGTAGATCTGCTGGGCCAGCGCGTGGCCGATGATCAGGATGCCGTCGGTCCAGAGGATCGCGCCCACCACGTTCCACACGAAGAACTTCCGGGCCGGCATGCCGAGCGTGCCCGCCACCGGGTTGAGGAACGTGCGCACGATCGGGATGAACCGGGCGAGCACGACGGCCTTGGCCGGGCCGAACTTCTCGAAGTAGTACTCGGCCTTCTCCACGTACTCCCGCTTGAAGAGCTTGGAGTCGGGCTTGTCGAACATGCGCCGCCCGTAGCGCGCGCCCAGCCAGTGCCCGAGCTGGGCGCCCGCGATAGCGGCGATCGGCGCGCCGATGAGCAGGCCGGTGAACGAGATCCGGCTGCCTGCCCCGAAGATCGAGTCGGCCACCGGTGAGGAGGCCACGCCGGCCAGGAACAGCAGCGAGTCGCCGGGGAAGAAGAACCCGACGAGCAGGCCCGTCTCGGCGAACATGACGGCGACAACGCCGATGAGCCCGAAGGTGTGAATCAGGTCTTCGGGCCGCAACGGGTTGAAGGCAAGCTGCTCGGTCAGCGCACGGATGTCCACGGAGAGCCAGGGTACCGGCCATCGGGCTGCCGCAAGCTGTACAGATCCTGTGTAAAGCTTTCACAGCCTGGGGTCGACCGGCTCCGACTCGGCGGCCAGGATCGCGAACACCAGCTCGTGCACCCGCCACTGCGGCGCACCCTCGGCCAGCCGGTCGAGCGCCGCCAGCCCGAGACCGTGCTCGCGCAGGGCCAGGTTGCGCTTGCGGCCCAGGTTGCGGCCGCGCAGGGCGGCGAGCTGCTCGGGGCGGGTGTACTCGGGACCGTAGATGATCCGCAGGTACTCCCGGCCGCGGCACTTCACGCCGGGCTGGACCAGGCGGCCCCTGCCGTCGGTGACGGCCAGTCCCGCGTACGGCTTGACCACCATCCCCTCCCCGCCGGCCGCGGTGAGCGCGAGCCACCAGTCGATCGCCGCCGTCTCGGCCGCCGGATCGGTCAGATCGACGACCAGCCGCCGGGTCGGCGTGAAGATCTCCGGGTCGGCCGCGACCAGACGGTCGGCGAGCGCCAGGTGCCAACCATGATCCTTCGAGGCGTACGAGACACCGGCACCGGCCAGGACCGCGAACGGCGCGAGGGTGACCCCGCTCAGGCCGTCGGTCGGCTTCACGTAGGCGCGGTAGGCCGCCGAGTAGCCGTCGATCTCCGACGACCGCAGCTCGATCCGGTCGCGCAGCTCGGTGACGTCCAGCCCGCGGGCCGCGACCCGGTCGAGGACCGCGAGCGCCGCCGGCAGGGCGTGCCGGCCGGCCGCGCCGACCCCGGCGTACCGCTCGCGGATGAGCCCGGCCGCCTTGGCCGACCACGGCAGCAGCTCGGCGTCGATCAGCAGCCAGTCGGTGCCGAGCTCGGCGAACAGCGGCGTGGCGGCGGCGCGGACCCGGGCCAGCAGCGGCTCGTCGAGGGAGGGCCCGAAGAACGGCCGGCCGGTACGGGTCCAGATCGCGTCGCCCGTGCCCGAGCGCGAGACCCGCACCACGGCCCGGGAGCCCATGTGCTTCTCCTCGCACACGACCGTCCCGACGCCGGCCGCGCGCAGGTCGGCCAGCGCCGAGGACGGGTGCTCGAGGTACCCGTCCACGTTCGAGGTCGAGCACGGCGCCATCGTCGGCGGCAGCCACACGAGCGTCGCCGGGTCGACGGCGAACCGGCTCATGACCTCGAGGGCGGCGGCCGCGTTCTCCGCGGCGACGGTCGTCCGCCCGTACCCGTAGTCGATGTGCCGACGGCCCGTCACGTCCGCGATGTCCAGTCCCTCGTCCGGCTTCTCCGGACCGGCGAGCGTGAGCGGCCGCACCGGCGCGTAGTACTCCCGCGCCGCCGGCACCGCCACCAGCTCGCGCGACGGCCAGCGCAGGGCGGTCAGCTCGCCGCCGAAGACGCAACCGGTGTCGAGGCAGATCGTGTTGTTGATCCACTCCGGCTTCGGGGTCGGCGTGTGCCCGTAGACGACCGCGGCCGTACCCCGGTAGTCCCGCGCCCACGGATAGCGCACCGGCAACCCGTACTCGTCGGTCTCGCCGGTCGTCTCCCCGTAGAGCGCGAAGCTGCGCACCCGGCCCGACGCCCGCCCCTGATAGGCCTCCTTGAGGCCGGCGTGCGCCACCACGAGCTTGCCGCCGTCGAGCACGTAATGGCTGACCAGACCCTCGATGAAGGACCTGACCTCGCCGACGAACTCCGGGCTCTCCCGGGAGAGCTGGTCGAGCGTCTCCGGCAGGCCGTGGGTGAGCTGCACCTGGCGGCCGCCGAGCTTGCGGGCGAGCTTCTGCTCGTGGTTGCCCGGCACGCAGATCGCCGTGCCCGCCGCGACCATGCCCATCGCCAGCCGCAGCACACCGGGCGAGTCCGGGCCACGGTCCACCAGGTCACCCACGAAGATCAAAGTGCGACCTTCCGGGTGTACGGCGTCGACCGCGCGCCCGGCGGCGTCGCGCACCACCTCATATCCCAGCTGGCCGAGCAGGGCCAGCAGCTCGGCCAGGCAGCCGTGCACGTCGCCGACGATGTCGAACGGCCCGGTCAGCTCCCGCTTGTCGTTGAAGAGCTTCTCGTAGCGGATCTCGGCCGCCGCGATCTCCTCCGGGCCGCGCAGCACGTGCACCTTGCGGAACCCCTCGCGGGTCAGCGACCCGAGCGAGCGCCGCAGGTCGCGGTGCATGCGGGTGAGCACCGGGCGGCCGAACGCGCGGTCGTCGCGCGCCTGCGTGCGTTCCCAGGCCAGCGCCTCGGGCACGTCGAGGACGATCGCCACCGGCAGCACGTCGTGCTCCCGGGCGACCTTGACCAGGCCGGCCCGGGCGTGCGGCTGGAGGTTGGTGGCGTCCACGACGGTGAGCCGGCCGGCGGCCAGCCGCTTGCCCGCCACGTAGTGCAGCACGTCGAAGGCGGCGGCCGACGCCGACTGGTCGTTCTCGTCGTCGGCGACCAGCCCCCGGAAGTAGTCGGAGGAGAGCACCTGGGTCGGCTTGAAGTGGGCGCGGGCGAAGGTCGACTTGCCGGATCCGGAGATGCCGACCAGCGCGACGAGCGCGAGCTCCGGTACGTCGATCACTTGCTCTCCTCCTTCGCCGTGAAGATCGCCATCTGGGTGGGTGCGCCGGTGGTCTCGTGCTCTTCACCGACCGGACGGAATGCCACGCGGTAGCCGTGATCGGTTGCGACCTGACCGGCCCACGCCCGGAACTCGGCGCGGGTCCACTCGAAGCGGTGGTCCGGGTGGCGCATGCCGGTCAGCCCCTCGTAGTGGACGTTGTACTCGGCGTTCGGCGTGGTGACGATGACCGTGCGCGGCTTCGCGTGGCCGAAGACGCTCGCCGCCATGGCCGGCAGCCGCGGCGGGTCGACGTGCTCGATCACCTCCATGAGCACGGCCGCGTCGTAGCCGCGCAGCCTGTCGTCGCGGTAGGTCAGCGCCGACTGCCACAGCCGGACGCGGTCGCGCTGCCGCTCCGGCATCCGGTCGAGCCGCAGCCGCCGGGCCGCCTGGTCGAGCGCCGCCGAGGAGACGTCGCAGCCGACGATCTCGGTGAACCGGCGGTCCTTGATCAGGGCGGCCAGCAGCGCGCCGGGGCCGCAACCGAGGTCGAGCACGCGGGCGGCCTCGACGTCGTGGAGGGCCTCGAGGACGGCGTCGCGGCGCTGTTCGGCGAGCGAGCTTCGGCGTACGACCGGAAGGTCCTGGTCCTCGTCCTTGATCTCCTCGTCGATCTCCAGCCGCTTCAGCGCCGAGTCGGCGAGGGCCCGCTTGTGCGCCAGGTAACGGCGGGCGATCAGGATCTTGTCCGGATGCCCGGCCAGCCAGCCCTCGCCCGAGCGCAGGAGCTTCTCGATCTCGTCGGGCGCGACCCAGTAGTGCTTGTTGTCGTCGAGGACGGGCAGCAGCACGTACAGATGATTGAGCGCGTCGGCCAGCCGCAGCGTGCCGGACAGGCGCAGGTCGAGGTAGCGGCTGTCGCCGCCGATCTCCGGCTCGAGCGGGATCGGCGCGGCCGTCACCTGCCAGCCGAGCGGCGCGAACAGACGGGTGGCCAGCTCGGGAGTGCCGCGCAGCACCGGCACGCGGATCTCCAGCGGGATGCGGCGGGCGGCCAGCTCGGGACGGTCCCGGGAGGCGCCGCGCAACGCGCTGCGGAAGACCTTGGCCAGCGCCGCGGCGAGCAGGCTCGAGGCCGCGTACGGGCGATCGTTGACGTACTGGCCCAGGTCGAACGAGTCACGCTGCAGGCGCAGCCGCCGCGGGTCGACGTCCAGCATCAGCGCCGCCGTGCACCGCTGCTCGGTCGCCTCCGGATACATCACGTACGCCATGCCGGTGGGCACGTCGAACGCATGCACCTTGCCGGGGTGCTTGACCAGCAGATAGCCGAGGTCGGTGGCGGGCGCGTGAGTGGTCGTGACGGTGAGCAGCACGCCCTAGATGATCGGCCCGTTCCGCATGCGGGGCGACCGATTTGTCAGCGGTACTCGTCCTCCAGCTCCACCACTCGATGCTGCTCCTGGGCGTCCCACTCGGGGACCTCGCCGTCCAGCAGGGGCGTGTCGTCGGTGTTCTCCTCGAGGCGGGCCGTGGTCGCCTGCTCCGCGGCGTCGGCCTCGGGAGTTTCGAGATCGAGGTTCTCCGGGTAGGTCATCGCGCTCTCCTTCCACGACCCGAGTTCCCTCTAGCATGCGCCCCAATCCGCCGGCGGCTCCTCCGAACGGTCAGTAGTAGTCCTATCGCGATAAGTGCGAGGCCGGAGAGGGCCGTTCCCGCCACCCGCTGTCCGGTGATCGGGAGGGTGGCCTCGGAGCCGGTCGCGCTGACGACGATCTCGGCGGTGTTGTTCGCCGCGTTCGCCGCCTTGGCGCCGACGCTCGCCGCCGTCTCGGTCGCCAGCGCGTCGGCCACGTCGATCGAGCCGGCCTCGCCCTTGCGGGAGTCCAGGTCCACCGACACGCTGAACATCGTCTTCTCGCCGGGTCCGAGCGCGCGGTTGAGGGCGCAGAGGAACGCCAGGCCGTCCTCGCTCGCTTCCTCGCAGCGCGGGTCGATGTCGGAGGCGGTGACGTTCCCGGGCAGGCGGACCAGGGCGCTGAGCTGGTTGTTGTAGTAGAGCTCGGGATGCAGCGTGCCGGGGCCGCGGTTGAGCATGCCGACCTCGAAGTCGACCGTGCCGCCGAGCTTGGCGGTGCGCTTGGCGCCGATGGCGGCCATGTCCGGCATGGCGGTGCCGGAGACGGTCATCGTGTACGTCGTGGAGTCGTTCTTGTTGTTCACATCCGACTGCGGCTGGTCCTGCGCGGCCGTCACCTGGTTCAGCTGCAGCTCGGCGCCGGTGCCGAAGGGGCCGATGTACTTGTCCAGGTCGTCGGTGTCGGCGCTGGGCAGGATGTCGAGGAAGTCCTGGTAGTCGCTGCTGGTCAGCCACCCGGCCTCGTACTCGCCGACACTGCCGGGAACCGAGTCGGCCGGCGGTTCGAGGGTGAACGGCTGGGCCGGGGCGTAGGTGGCGCCGGCCGCGACCGAGGCGTTGTCGAAGCTGCACAGGATCAGGTCCTCGCCGTACCGGCAGTTGCTGTACGAGGTGGTGCCGAGGAGCGCGGACGGGCCGGAGATGGCCAGCGTCGGCGCCTCCACCGCGACCGTGCCGGCGTTGTGGACGGTCGGCAGGAGATCCACGGTCTTGCCGGGAGCGGCCGGGATCTCGGCGCCGTCGTCGGCCGCGAGATCGACCGCCGTGCCGACCGCGATCTCCGACTGGTCGGTGGCGGCGGTGTCGTCGATCTTCGCGGTCACGGTGACCGCGGCCGAGTCCTGGTCGGTGGCGGTCGAGAGCGGGCTCGCCGTCATGATCGCGACGGGGAGCAGGACCTCGGTCGCCGGGAAGTACCAGTCCCACTGGCAGGTCACCGTGCTGCCGGTGTTGGTGCAGTCGCTTCCGGTCCCGGTCTCCGCGGTGCCCAATGCGCCGGTGTTGACGGCCCGGGCCGCGGCCGCGCCGGCGGCGAACCCGAGAGCGAGGTCGACCTTCGCGAACTTCGCGGCATCGGTGTAATCCACAGTCACCGCGAAATGACGCTCGTCCTCGGTTGTGGTGGCGACGCGCAGCCAGAGAAGCGTCTGCTTCTCGGCGCCGCCCGGGGCCAGAGTGATCCGGCCGAGATGCGGCGCCACCGTCGTTCCCGCGGCGGCGGCCGGGTCGGCCGGGAGCACGAGGGTAAAGGTCAGAAGAAAAACGGCGGCCAGCGCACGCCCGATCCTCGCCATAACTTGACCCTAGATGCGCAAAATGCGGCATGTGCCAGGTTCTGGAAGCAACTTTCGGGGCGGTTTCCCTTCGCCTTCGCGGCTGCGGAATACTGCCTGCTGGAGGACAGCGCGGTCCTGCCCTCTGTCTCCGTACGTGATTGAACTAGGAGCGCACCGATGCCCATCGCTTCTCCCGAGGTCTACGCCGAGATGCTCGACCGCGCCAAGGCCGGCGCGTTCGCCTACCCGGCGATCAACGTGACGTCCTCGCAGACCCTCAACGCGGCCCTGCAGGGCTTCACCGAGGCCGGCAGCGACGGCATCATCCAGATCTCCACCGGCGGCGCCGAGTACGTGTCCGGCCCCACGGTGAAGAACATGGTCACCGGTGCCGTGGCGCTCGCCGAGTTCGCCCACGAGGTCGCCAAGAACTACCCGATCAACGTGGCCCTGCACACCGACCACTGCCCGAAGGACAAGCTGGACAAGTACGTCCGGCCGCTGCTCACGATCTCGAAGGAGCGGGTCGCCAACGGCCGCGCGCCGCTGTTCCAGTCGCACATGTGGGACGGCTCGGCCGTGCCGGTCGACGAGAACCTGCAGATCGCCGAGGAGCTGCTGCGCGACGCGGCCGCCGCGCACATCATCCTCGAGATCGAGGTCGGCGTGGTCGGCGGCGAGGAGGACGGCGTCGCCAACGAGATCAACGACAAGCTGTACTCGACCGTGGAAGACGGCCTGGCCACCGCCGCCGCGCTCGGTCTGGGCGAGAAGGGCCGGTACATGGTCGCCCTGACCTTCGGCAACGTGCACGGCGTCTACAAGCCGGGCAACGTCAAGCTGCGCCCCGAGATCCTCAAGGAGATCCAGGACGCGGTCGGCGCCAAGTACGGCAAGGAGAAGCCGTTCGACCTGGTGTTCCACGGCGGCTCGGGCTCGCTGCTCTCCGAGATCCACGGCGCCCTGGACTACGGCGTGGTCAAGATGAACATCGACACCGACACGCAGTACGCGTTCACCCGTCCGGTGGTCGACCACATGTTCAAGAACTACGACGGCGTCCTGAAGATCGACGGCGAGGTCGGCAACAAGAAGGCGTACGACCCCCGCGCCTGGGGCAAGCTCGCCGAGAACGGCCTGGCCAAGCGGGTCGTCGAGGCGTGCGAGAACCTCCGCTCGACCGGCACCACCCTCTCGAAGTAACCGTTCGTAGACGGCCGGTCCCCGTTAGGGGATCGGCCTGTTTCGTCTTGGCGGGTTACTCACAGGTATGTGTACGATCGTCCCTCCGACCCCCGGAGGATCATGATCGTGCTCGGTATCGAGGGCTACGAGCCCGCGTGGCACCACGACGCGGAAGCCCTCGCGGCCGTTCACCGCACCAGGTTTGTGCGGCTCATCGGGCGGACGATGCGGTCGGGCTGGCTCATGTGGGACATGGTCGAGCGAGGGTGGTTCGCGGACGGCCCGGTGGTGCTCGACTTCGGATTCACCCACGTGGAGATCACGCACCGTAAGTTCGACGAGTGCGCGATCACGTGGGACCAGATCGACTTGAATCAGCCGGTCGACTGGTACGAGCACTTCGACTGGCGGCCCGACCCGCATGTCGCGTTGCGCCGGGCCCGGGGAAAGATCTTGCGAGCGGTCAACGTGATCGAGCTGATCACCGTGGCCGAGTGGCGGCCACGCATCCTGCACGCGATCGAGTTCCTGTTCGAGGGCGCGCGGTTGGCGATCTACAACGCGATGGACGAGAACGGGTTGACGGACGTCCCCGAGTCCGATTTGCCGGCAACGAACTGGCGCCGCGTACACGTCGCTTGAGGTTCCGTTGTGGATGAGCGCTCGGAAATGTCGTACTCAGCTGCTTCAGTAGGCCCCACCCAACACGGGTGGGGTCACTGGGAGAGGGCGGCCATCGCGACGTCCAGCGAATCGGTCACGACGATGAGGTGGGACTGGTCGCCGTGCGGGGACTTCGCGAGCAACGGGCGTAACAGGGCCTCGACCGGGAGCTGGCGCCAGTGCTCCACGCCCAGGAAGACGAACGCTCCGGACGGGCCGTCGGTCTGGTAGAAGGTCTTGGTCGCGGCCTGGAAGATCTCCTGCACCGTGCCGGCCCAGCCGGGGGCGAAGACTATGCCGCCCCGGGAGAGACGCAGGATCGAGTCTTCGCGTACGGCGTTGGAGAAGTACTTGCCGATCTGGCCGGCGAACAGGTTGGCGGGCTCGTGACCGTAGAGCCAGGTGGGCAGGGCCAGCCCGCCGTGGCGCAGGCGGCCTACGACGTCGGCTACGGCGGTGGGCGGGGCCGGGAAAGCGGCGCGCACGGCCAGGGCGGCGGCCGTGTAGGGATCGTGGTCGGCGAAATGGGGAGCGGACGAGAGGCGGTCGATCGCGGTCGAGAGCTGGGTGGCGGGGCGTGTGGAGAAGTAGGCGCCGAGGTTGGCCGCCTCCATCACGCCGGGGCCGCCGCCGGTGACGATCAGGCGGCCGACCGAGGCCAGGCGCCAGGCGAGGGTGGCGGCCATGCGATAGGCGGCGGAGCCCCGGGGAACCGCGTGGCCGCCCATGATGCCGACGGCGGCCTTGGCCGGGCCCGGCCCGCCGACAGGAGAGCCGCCGGGGCCTTGCCCGTGCTCGGCGAGGTCGTCCGAGCGCTGCCCGCCGGGGGAAGGGCTGCCCTCGCTCCGGCGGTGTGCCCAGGCGGCGAGCGCCTTGCCCAGGGCGTTGTCGATGCCGGCGTCGTGCAGGCGCTGGGCCAGGGCCTCGCGGATGTCGGGGCCGGCGCCGCCGTGCTCGACGAAGTGGCGGTAGACCACCGTGTCGTACATGCCGGCGAAGCCCTCCTGGGCGAAGCCGAACGACAGGTCCTCGGGCGTGTAGAGGGTGGCCGGATGCGTGGGGTACGGCCGGGCGTCGAACGGCGGCACCAGGTGGGCGCCGCGGCGGATCAGGTCGATCTCGACGTCGGGGCCGGCGAGGCGGCAACCCACGAAGAGGGCGCCGGTCACGTCCACGCCGGTGAAGTCGGGCGGGTTCTCGTCCAGGTGCAGGCCGAGCACGACGAGGCCGGCCAGCGACCGCTTGCGCAGGTGGGAGTCGAACTCGGCCCGGGACTCGACCTCGTAGGCGGTTTCGTCGAACGGGATGTCCCCGCCGAGCACGGGGTGAAGGGGGTCGCCGGGCATCCCCGTAGGGTAGCGATCGTGCGAAACGCGGCGGGATCGCTCTACGGGCTGGCGTACGGGGACGCGTTCGGGAAGCCGACCGAGTTCCAGGACTACGCGACGATCGTGGCCCGATACGGCCGGGGCGGGCCGACGGAGCTGATCGGGACGCCGGCGCTGGTCACCGACGACACCCAGATGGCGCTCGCGGTGGGTGAGTCCCTGCTGGCGACCGAGGAGATCACGGCGGCGGCGCTCGAGCCGGTGCTGCGGCGGGCCTTCCTCGACTGGGCCAGGAGCCCGGACAACAACCGGGCGCCGGGGATGACCTGCCTGCGGGCGTGCGCGCTGCTCGAGGACGGGCGGCCCTGGCAGCATGCGACCGTGGCCGAGTCGAAGGGCTGCGGTGCGAACATGCGGGTGACGCCGGTCGGCCTCATGCCGGGGCTGAGCGACGACCAACGCGCGGGCGCGGCGCAACTGCAGGCGGCCCTCACCCATGGACATCCGACCGGTCTAGCGGCGAGCGAGCTCACGGCGTACGCGTGCTGGTGGCTCTTGAATGGTCTCCCGCCGCGAGAGGTGCTCGGCGCCCTCCGGGATCGCTGCCGTGGGCAGCGGAAGGTCTACCGCGGCGACTGGCTGGGGGATCTCTGGCGGCAGGCGAGCGTGCCGACGTCGCCGGAGGAGTTCATCGTGACCGGCTGGGACGAGTGCCTGACCGCGCTCGACCGGGTGGAGGCCGCGCTGGCGGCGGGTGAGCTCAGCGGAGATCCGTGTCTGGTGACGGGTGCGGGATGGATCGCCGAGGAGGCCCTGGCGACCGCGCTCTACTGCTATCTGATCTCGCCGGACGAACCGGTCGCGGTGATCGGGCGTGGGGCGGCCTCCTCCGGCGACTCCGACTCGATCGCCTGCCTGGCGGGGGCTTTCGCGGGTGCGGCACTCGGGCTTTCCGCGTGGCCGGCGGCATGGCAAACCCGGATCGAGTACGCGGACCGCCTGGCCCGCCTCGCGCAGGCGTGGGATTGATCGAAAGTCCGGGGCAGTGGGAATTCATCCCCATGCGGCCGGTTGAATGAAGTCATGCAGAACCTGCTTCCCGAGCCGCCGGCCACCCTGCTGCCGGCCGACGCCGAGGCCGAGAACGCGCTGGCCAAGGCGGCCGAGACCGGCACCGCCGACGCGTACAAGGCGGTCGCGGCCGCCCACCCGGCCTTCAGTGGCGGCTGGGCCGCCCTCGCCGCCGACGCGCTTGCCGCCGGCGAACCCGTCACCGCCTACGCCTACGCCCGCACCGGTTACCACCGCGGCCTCGACGCGCTGCGCCGCAACGGATGGAAGGGCCATGGCCCGGTGCCCTGGTCGCACGGGCCGAACCAGGGCTTCCTGCGCTGCCTGCACAGCCTGTCGCAGGCCGCCGCCGAGATCGGCGAGGCCGACGAGGCGGCGCGGTGCGCCCAGTTCCTCCGCGACAGCGACCCGGCCGCGGCCGACGCCCTGACCTGAGGCCGACTCGTGGCCGGAGGGCGGTTACAGCCCTTCGGCCACGGCGGCGGCGATTTTGAGCCAGGCGTCCTTCGTGTTGGCGGAGAGCTGGCCGTATCTCAGCGGCTCGCCGGAGTCGATCAGCTTCTCGTAGGGCGCCATCAGCACGGCCCGGGTGCGGGCCGCGAAGTGCCGCTGGATCGCCGGCAGGTCGATGTCCTTGCGGGTCGGCGGCAGCGAGACGACGGTGATCGCCTGGCGGACCAGCCGCTGGCGGCCGCTCTGCTCGAGGTGGTCGAGCATGCGGGCGGCGGTCTCGGCCGAGTCGTTCCGGGCCGACATGCTGATCACCAGCTGGTCGGTGGCGTCGATCGCGGCCTGCCAGTTCTGAGCGCGGACGTTGTTGCCGGTGTCCACAAAGATCAGCTTGTAGAACCGGCTGACGATCTCCCGGATCTCGGCGAAGGCGGCGGCCGTCAGCATCTCGCCGGCGGTCGCGGACTCGTCCGACGCGAGCACGTCGAACATGCCCTCGCCCTGCGCCCGTACGTATTGGGAAAGATCGCCGACCCGGCCGTGCGAGCCGCGGAAGAGATGCAGGTCGCGCATCATGTCCCGCACGGTGCGGGCGTGGAAGTCCTGCTGCGCCCGCATGCCGAGGGTGCCCTGGGTCTCGTTGTTGTCCCAGGCGAGCACGTAGCCGCCGCGCTTCTGGCCGAATGTCATGGCCAGCAGCAGGACCGCCACCGTCTTGCCCGCGCCGCCCTTGGGGTTGACCACGGTCACCTGGCGCAGCCCGCCGAAGTTGCGGCGGACCATCTCCACGTCCTGCTTGTACTCCTGCTCGCGCTTGCCCGGGGCGAGCCGGACCAGGCCCATCGCGGTCTTGTTGAGCATCGCGCGGGCGCCCATGGTCGCGGTGGGCTCGGCCGGCTTGGCCAGGCGGCGGCGGGCGAACTCCTCGGCGGTGGGCGTGCCGTCGGAGACCCACGGGAGGTCCTCGAACGGGTCGCCCGAGGGCTGGCCCGGCGGCGGGGGTGGCGGCTGGGCCGGGGCGTGGGCCTGCGGCGGGAAGGCGCGCGGGTCCATGGTCGGCGGGTAGGGACCGGGCGGCGGCGGGGGCGCGTGCTGGGCCTGGTGCTGCGGGGGAATGGCAGGGGGAAGGGTGGTGGCCTGCGGGGGTGCGGAGTGCGGTGGGGCCGGGTGCAGTGGCGGGGCTGACTGCGGTTGCGTCGGGCCGGTCTGAGGAGTCGGGCCGATCTGAGGAGTTGGGCCGGTCTGCGCGGAGAGGTTGGTCGGCGCGGACTGGGTGGTCGGTGCCGGCGGGACCTGGGCGGCGCCTTGCGGGTGGGGTGCGGCGCTCTGGGGAGTGGGGCCCGGGCGGTAGATCGCGCCATTTGAGGGATCGGCGGACGGGGAATGCGGGGCCGGGCCGGATGAGGGCTGGACAGAGGGCTGCCCGGGACGGACCGCGGCCGGGCCGGTCGCGCTCGGGCCGGTCGCGCTGGGGCCGGTCGCGCTCGGGCCGGTCGCGCTCGGGCCGGTCACGCTCGGGCCGGTCACGCTCGGGCCGGTCACGCCGGGGCCGGCTGTGCTGGCCGCGGCGGGGCCGGGTGTGCCGGGGACCGAGGCGGTGGCGCGGGCCGGTGGGGGTGTGGGGTCGGTGGTGGGGCGCTGCGGAGGCTGGGACCACGGGGAGTCGGGGCTGGTGTGCACGCCCGATCCTGAGGTCGGCGCCGCGGGGGAAGCGGGGGACTCGGCGGTGGGGGTCGGGCTGGTTGCCGGTGGTTCGAGGTTGGGCCAGGCCTGGGACGGGGCCGCGTGCTGCGCGCGGGGCGGCGGGGTGGCCATCGGCGGGCGCGGCACCGGGATCTGCGTGGCCGGGGGGATCTGCGTCGTGGGTGGGTGGACCGGGGCGTTCGGCGGGGGCGGCACGGGAGCCCCGCGGTCGGGGCGGTAGACCGGCTGGGAGGCGGGCATGCCCGGCACGGTGGGCTGGGCGGACGAGCCGGGGGCGCTGTGCTGGCCGGGAACGCCGTGCTGGCCGGGAACGCCGTGCTGGCCGGGAACGCCGTGCTGGCCGGGAACGCCGGGCCGGCCGGAAGCGCCTGGGACGGCGTGTGAGCCGGGGGCGCTGTGCGAGCCGGGAGCGCCGGGGATGCCGGATACGCCGTGTGCGCCCGGAACGCCGGGTGGGCCGGGCACGGGGACCGGGGGCGGCGTCTGGTGCGGCACCGGGCGGCCGTGCACCGGCGCTTCCACCTCGTCGTCCCAGAACGGCTCCACGTCCCGGTCGGGGGGCGTGGGATTCGTCCCCGGGACGTAGACGCGGTCGGCGTGCTCGTCCTCCACGGAAGCGTCCTCCCCGAAATTGTCGTACTTCAGTACTACTTCAGACTCTCACGGTCCGTCAGCTCGCGTACACCGCCCAGGCGCCGGGCTCGGTCCACCAGGAGCGCTTGCGGGTCATCGAGCCGCCGACGCCGTCGTCGAGGAAGTGCAGCTCACCGTCGCGGGGCAGCACCGAGACCGCGCGGCCGCGAGCGCGGCGCACCTCGACCTGGACCTTGGTGCCGCGGAACCGCTGCTTGACGATCTTAGGGACCGCGACCGCCACCTCGACCCGGCCGTCCGTGGGATCACCGTCGGCCAACAGGCGGAACCCGTCGAACTCCGCGTACCCGGCGCCGTTGCCGATCGCGCAGGCCAGGATCGGCTCTTCGCCGTCGGAGAGCAGCGCGTCGTCCACCTCCACCCGGCCCCGCCAGGCGACCGCGCGACCGTCGTCGTCCGCGCCGCCGACCAGGGCGCCGTCGACGGTCACCGAGCCGCCGTCGTTGCGCAGCAGATCGAGCCGGCGGACCTTTCCGGCGAGCACGGCCTCGGCGACCCCGGCGGGGGTACGCGGGAGCTCGAGCTGGGCGGCGAGATCCGTTGTGTTCGTCACATCGAGCGGCAGCAGCGCCACGGGCGGCAGATCGGGGACGGTCCGCTCCGCGGGCAGGTCGGACGGCCGCTTGCTCGGCGCCGGGGCGTACCGCCGGACCAGCCGTCGCAGGACGGCGCGCAACTGGCCGTCGACCGCCGTCGCCACCACCAGCCGGGCCTTGCTGTCGGGGTCGGGCCAGGTCAGGCCGTCGGGCCGGGGATCGCCGTCGAAGCGCGCGAGAACCGCGTCGATCTCCTCGTCGCTCTCGGCGGTGATCGTCTCGACCCGCGCGCCCGCCTTCGTGAGGGCCTCGGCGAGCTGCAGCACCGGCACCCGAGGCGCGGCGCAGGCCTCAGGCTCGGTAGAGGCCGAGGCCGACGCGGAAGCCGACGCGGAAGCCGAAGCCGACGCCGACGCCGAACCGCAAGCCGAACCGCAGGCGCCGCCGCACGCGCCGGCCGAACCCTGCCCCTCGGCCAGACTCAGGATCACGACGTCGTACATCAGGCCCCGCCCAGCACCGAGTGCCGCTCGATGACCGCCTCGCGGCCCGGGCCGACGCCGACGATGGAGATCCGGGCGCCGAGGCGCTGCTCGACGAACTCGACGAAGCGCTGCGCGTCCTTGGGGAGGTCCTCGAACGTACGGCAGCCGGAGATGTCCTGTTTCCAGCCGGGCAGCGTCTCGTAGATCGGGACCGCGTGGTGGAAGTCGGTCTGGTTGATCGGCATCTCGTCGTGGCGCACGCCGTTGACGTCATAGGCCACGCAGACCGGGATCTCGTCCAGATCGTCGTAGTTGTCCAACTTGGTCAGTGCGAAGTCGGTGACCCCGTTGACCCGCTGCGCGTACCGGCCGATGACCAGGTCGAGCCAGCCGATGCGGCGCGGGCGTCCGGTCGTCGTGCCGTACTCGTGGCCGACCTCGCGGAGGTAGTCGCCGAACTTGTCGTGCAGCTCGGTCGGGAACGGGCCCTCGCCGACCCGGCTGGTGAACGCCTTGAGCACGGCCACCACCCGGTCGATCCGGGTGGGCGGGATGCCGGAGCCGGTGCAGGCGCCGCCGGACGTCGCGTTCGAGCTGGTCACGAACGGGTAGGTGCCGTGGTCCACATCGAGCAGGGTGGCCTGGCCGGCCTCGCACAGCACGACCTTGCCGTCGTCGATGGCGTTCGCCAGCTCCAGCGCCGTGTCACCGACATAGGGGCGGAGGCGATCGACGTACGAGAGGAGCTCCTTGACCACGTCCTCCGGCTTGACCGCCTGCCGGTTGTAAATCTTGGACAGCACCTGGTTCTTGAAGGAGAGAGCCGCCTCGACCTTCTGGCGCAGGATCGACTCGTCGAAGAGGTCCTGGATGCGGACGCCCATCCGGTTCATCTTGTCGGCGTAGGTGGGGCCGATGCCGCGACCGGTCGTGCCGATCCGGCGCGCGCCCAGGTACCGCTCGCTGACCTTGTCGAGCGTGCGGTTGTAGGACGGGATGACGTGCGCGTTGGCGCTGATCCGCAGGCGCGACGTGTCGATGCCGCGGGCCTCGAGGCCGTCGATCTCCTGGAACAGGACGGCGAGGTCGACCACCACGCCGTTGCCGATCACCGGGACCACGCCCGGGGTCAGGATTCCGCTCGGGAGCAGGTGCAGCGCGTACTTTTCGCCGTTGATCACCACGGTGTGGCCGGCGTTGTTGCCTCCGTTGAACTTGACCACGTAGTCGAGCCGGTCGCCCAGCAGGTCAGTGGCCTTGCCCTTGCCCTCGTCGCCCCATTGGGCGCCGACCAACACGATCACCGGCACTTCCGTGACGCCTTCCGTCGCTCCCGTGTACGCGGGAAAGCCCGGGTACCTGCGAAGTTTACGCGACCGACCAGCGGTGCGACGTGCGGAAGGACGCCGCCGGTAGGATCGGCGGTCGTGCGCGTACTTCTGATCGGGTCCGGCGGGCGGGAACACGCCCTCGCCGTCGGCCTCGCCGCCGATCCGTCCGTCGACTTCCTCGCCGCCGCTCCCGGCAATCCGGGCATCGCCCAGCTCGCGGAGATCCACGCGGTGACGGCCACCGATCCGGGCGCGGTGGCCGCGCTGGCCGTCGAGCTCGCGGCCGACCTGGTGGTCGTCGGACCGGAGGCGCCGCTGGTGGCGGGGGTGGCCGATGCCGTACGCGCCAAGGGCATCGCCTGCTTCGGCCCGAGCGCCGCCGCCGCCCAGCTGGAGGGGTCGAAGGCGTTCGCGAAGGACGTGATGGCGGCGGCCGGCGTGCCGACCGCGCGGTCCGCTGCGTGCACCTCCGCGGAGCAGGTCGATCGCGCGCTGGCCGATCTCGGTGCGCCCTATGTGGTCAAGAACGACGGTCTCGCGGCCGGCAAGGGCGTGGTGGTCACCTCGTCACTCGAGGAGGCCCGCCGGCACGCCGCCGACTGCGGAAAAGTCGTGATCGAGGAGTATCTGTCGGGCCCTGAGGTGTCGCTCTTCGTGGTCACCGACGGCACCGCGGCGGTCCCCCTGATGCCGGCCCAGGACTTCAAGCGCCTGGGCGACGGCGACGAGGGCCCGAACACGGGCGGCATGGGAGCGTACGCGCCGTTGGACTGGGCGCCGGACGACCTGGTGCCCCAGGTGATGCGCGAGGTCGTCGAGCCGACGCTGGCCGAGATGCGCTCGCGGGGCATCCCGTTCGCCGGGTTGCTCTACGTCGGACTCGCGTTGACGCCGGACGGGCCCAAGGTCATCGAGTTCAACGCCCGCTTCGGCGACCCGGAGACGCAGGTCGTGCTGGCGCTGCTGGCGACGCCGCTGGGCGGCCTGCTCGAGGCGGCGGCGACCGGCAAGCTGGCCGCGCACCCGCCGCTGCGCTGGCACGAGGGCGCGGCCGTCACGGTCGTGGTGGCCAGCCAGAACTACCCCGGAACCCCGCGCACCGGCGACGTCATCACCGGCGCCGAGGTCCCCGGCGTGATCCACGCCGGCACGGCCCGCCGCGACGACGGCGCCCTGATCTCGGCCGGCGGCCGGGTGCTCAGCGTGACCGCGCTGGGCGCCGACCTGGCGGCGGCTCGCGAAGCCGCGTACGCCCTGGTCGACGGCGTCACACTGGACGGCGCGCAGTACCGGACGGACATCGCGCTGGCCGCGGTCGAGGGCCGCATCCGCCTCTGATCAAGACCGCGAAGGGGCCGGCTGGATCAGCCGGCCCCTGACAACGAACCGAAGCGTCAGGCCTTCGGGATGTCGAAGAGCTTGGCCACGTTGGCGGCGAGGCCGAGGTCGCCCTTGGCCTTGATCTTGCCGGTCATGAACATCATCATCGGGTTGCCGTCGCCCGAGACGACCTTCAGGAACGTGACCGGGTCCATGGTCATGGCGAGCTTCGGCTCGCGGGCCGGCTGGTTGGTCACGGTGCAGGCGCCGTTCTCGATCACGGTCTCGTAGGTGTCGCTCGCGCCGCCGGCGCCGCCGGTGATGATCCAGTGGATGACGGCCGAGGTGTTGCCGGCCTTCTCGGCGCGGAACAGCGTCGGCATCCGGTTGAAGACCTCGTCCAGGATCTTCGTGCGCGCGTCGCCGGCCATGACCTCGGCGATCTGCGAATCCGGCGTCGTCTTGACGAGCTGAGCGAACTCCTTCGGGCCGATCGAGGCGAGCGACTCGGGGTTGAAATCAGTCATCGGTGGACCTTTCGGTATCTGCGCTGTACCTACTCGTCGGTAACCTTAGCGACAATGCCGCTTCTTCGTGCAGTGTGCCACTCCCCAATAAGTGTTGGACAGTCGGCGCGCGCACGCATAGACTCCCCAACATGTCTTTGGGAGATGCGGCGGCCGAGCCGGCCGGTGGGGAGAAGGCCGCGCTGCGGGCCATGGCCCATCCGGTCCGGCTACGGATGATGTCGCTGCTCACGGCCGCGCCGATGACCGCGGCCGAGGTCGCGCGGGAGCTCGGCCTCACCCACGCCAACGCGAGCTATCACCTGCGCAACCTGCTCGCCGGCGGGCTGATCAGGGTCGAGGGCGAGGAGAAGATTCGCGGCGGTGTCGCCAAGCGTTATCGCTACGACGTGGCGCACGATCACGCGCAGGAGCGACAGCGCGGTCCGAAGTCGGATGAGCAGCTCCGTCTCGAGTTCTCGGCTTTCGCACACGAGCTGATCAGGCGTACGCGTGAAGCGCACTTCCCGCCGGGACCGAAGCTCATGGCCGACGCCGAGCTCTGGGTCGAACCGGAGAGATGGGCCGAGATCCGCAAGCGGGTCGCCGACGCCCTGCGCGAGCTGCACGAGGTGGCCCGCCCCCCGCGCACCCCCGGCACCATCCGCACGAGCACGACGGCCGCGATGTTCCAGATGGGGGAAGAGGAATGAGAGTTCCCGCGCCGCTGCGCCACCGTCCGTTCCGTGTCCTGCTCGCGGGCCGCACGATCAATGCGCTGGGCAACGCGTTCGCCCCGATCGCGCTCGCCTTCGCCGTCCTCGACATCAGCGGCTCGGCCACCGACCTCGGCTTCGTGGTCGGCGCCCGCACGGTGGTCAACGTCGCGTTCCTGCTCTTCGGCGGGGTCCTGGCCGACCGCTTGCCGAAGAACCTGCTGATGGTCGGCTCGAGCCTGGCCGCGGCGGCGACCCAGGGCGTCGTCGCGGCGCTGGTGCTGACCCACTCGGCGACGATTCCGTTGCTGATCGGCCTGGCCGCGATCAACGGCATGGTGGGCGCGCTGGCGTTGCCGGCCAGCGCCTCGATCCTGCCGCAGACCGTGCCGGAGGGGATCCGCCAGCAGGCGAACGCGCTCAGCCGGCTCTTCCTCAACGGCGCCGCGATCTTCGGGGCGCCGGCGGCCGGCATCGTGGTGGCGGCGGTCGGCCCGGGCTGGGGCATCGCGGTCGACGCGGTGAGCTTCGCGATCTCGGCGGTGTGCTTCGCCGCGCTCGGCATGCCGGCGCCGGCGACCGGCAAGGCGGAGAACGCCACGCGCCCGCACATCTTCGCCGACCTGCGGACCGGGTGGTCGGAGTTCCGGTCCCGCACCTGGCTGTGGGTCGTGGTGGCCGGTTTCGGCGTGTTCAACATGGCCTGGGCCGGCGGCCTCTTCGTGCTCGGTCCGGTCGTCGCCGACGACACGTTCGGGCGCCGGGCCTGGGGTTTCGTGCTGGCCGCGCAGACCGCCGGCATGATCATCGGGGGACTCGTCGCGATGCGGCTCCGGCTGCGGCGGCTGCTGTTCTTCGGCGTCGCGTGCTGCCTGCCGCTCTCCCTGCCGGTCTTCCTGCTCGGCGCGTATCCGCAGCCGTGGGCGCTGATGATCGGCGCGTTTCTCGGCGGCCTCACCCTCGAGCAGTTCGGCGTCGCCTGGGAGACGTCGATGCAGGAACATGTGCCGTCGGACAAACTCGCGCGCGTCTACTCGTACGACATGGTCGGCTCTTTCGTCGCGATACCCGTCGGCGAGATGACCGTCGGTCCCATCGCCCAGCTCGCCGGCCGGGAGGCCACCCTGATCGGCGCGGGACTGCTCATGGTCGCCGCCGTCGTGTTCATGCTGAGCAGGCGGGACGTGCGCACGCTGGCGCACAAGCTGCCCGAGCCCGCCGCCGAGCCCATGAAAGAATCGATCGCGTGACGATCCCGAACGTGCTGGCCGCCCGATACGCCTCCGCCGAGCTCACCGCCCTCTGGTCCCCGGAGGAGAAGATCCGGATGGAGCGCCGGCTCTGGCTCGCCGTGCTGCGCGCGCAGCGCGATCTGGGAGTGTCGGTGCCCGAGGGCGCGGTCGAGGCCTACGAGGCGGTGCTCGACCAGGTCGACCTGTCGTCGATCGCGGCCCGGGAGCGGGTCACCCGGCACGACGTGAAGGCGCGCATCGAGGAGTTCAGCGCGCTCGCCGGCTTCGAGCAGATCCACAAGGGCATGACCTCGCGCGATCTGACCGAGAACGTCGAGCAGCTGCAGATCCGGGCCTCCCTCGAGCTCGTACGCGAACGGGTGGTGAGCGCCCTCGCCCGGCTCACCGAGCGCGCCGTCGAGTACTCGGATCTGGTGATCACCGGCCGCTCGCACAACGTGGCGGCGCAGGCGACCACCCTCGGCAAGCGTTTCGCCTCGGCCGCGGAAGAGCTGCTCATCGCGTACGAGCGACTGGACGACCTGATCGGGCGGTATCCCCTGCGCGGGATCAAGGGTCCGGTCGGCACCGCCGCCGACCAGCTCGACCTGCTCGACGGCGACTTCGAGGCGCTCGCCACGCTCGAGCAGCGGGTCGCCGGCCACCTCGGCTTCAACCGGGTGCTCAGCAGCGTCGGCCAGGTCTACCCGAGGTCGCTCGACTTCGACGTGGTCGCGGCCCTGGCCCAGGTCGTCGCCGGCCCGTCGTCGCTGGCCACCACGATCCGCCTGATGGTCGGCCAGGAGCTGGTCACCGAGGGCTTCAAGCCGGGCCAGGTCGGCTCGTCGGCGATGCCGCACAAGATGAACACGCGCTCCTCCGAGCGGGTCAACGGGCTCGCCGTGATCGTCCGCGGCTATCTCTCGATGGTCGGCGAGCTGGCCGGCGACCAGTGGAACGAGGGCGACGTCTCCTGCTCGGTGGTCCGCCGGGTGGCCCTGCCCGACGCGTTCTTCGCCACCGACGGCCTGTTCCAGACGTTCCTCACCGTGCTCGAGGAGTTCGGGGCGTACCCGGCGGTGATCGCCCGCGAGCTCGACCGGTTCCTGCCGTTCCTGGCCACCACCAAGATCCTGGTGGCGGCCGTGCGCAAGGGCGTCGGCCGGGAGACCGCGCACGAAGTGATCAAGGAGCACGCGGTCGCGGTGGCGCTGGCCATGCGGGAGAAGGGCGCGGCCGTGAACGATCTGTTCGACCGGCTCGCCGGCGACGAGCGGCTGCGGCTGACCCGCGGCGAGATCGACACCCTGGTCGCCGACCGGGCGGCCTTCGTCGGGGCGGCGCCGTCGCAGGTGCGTGCCGTGGCCGACCGGGTTGCGTCGATCGTCGCGGCGCACCCGGCCGCGGCGCGGTACTCGCCGGCGCCGATCCTCTGATACGCCGTCGAGGCGCGGCGGAGCTCGACCCTCACGCCGCACCTCGGCGGAACCCGCTCGATCGCCCCCCACCGGCGGCGGTGGGGGCGCCGCCGCCGGCTCTTCGGGAGATCGATGAGCCGAACCTATGCGCGGCCGATCGCGCCGCCAACCACCCAGCTCGGCCATATCACCGTGTGATGGTCCGCTTGCAAGATCACAAGCCGGGCCGACATCCCCTGCTCAGGGGCGCTGGCGTCGCTCTGCCGACACCGGCCGATGGCTTTCTCCCGAGCGCCGCAAGGTAGGCTCGCGATGCTCACATCTATCAGTCAGGAGTGCCCGTGGCTCGCGTCGTGGTCGACGTCATGCTCAAGCCGGAGATCCTCGATCCGCAGGGCCAGGCGGTTGCGAACGCGCTGCCCCGGCTCGGCGTCAACGATGTCTCCTCCGTCCGCATCGGTCGCCGTATCGAGATCGAGTTCGCCGGTGAGGCCGACCTCGAGCGCGCCCGCGAGATCGCGGACAAGCTGCTCGCCAACCCCGTGATCGAGGACTTCACCATCCACCTGGATGGCGCGACGGCGGAGGTCGCCTGACCATGCGCATCGGTGTGGTCACCTTCCCGGGCTCGCTCGACGACGGGGACGCGGCCCGCGCCGCGCGCATCGCCGGCGGCGACGTGGTCCGTCTCTGGCACGGCGACCCCGACCTGCACGGCGTCGACGCCGTGGTGCTGCCCGGCGGCTTCTCCTACGGCGACGCCCTGCGCTGCGGCGCCATCGCCCGGTTCGCCCCGGTGATGGAGACGATCATCGACGCCGCCCGCGGCGGCCTGCCGGTGCTCGGCATCTGCAACGGCTTCCAGATCCTCTGCGAGGCGCACCTGCTTCCCGGTGCGCTCACCCGCAACCAGCACCTGCACTTCCGCAACCGCGACCAGTTCCTGCGCGTCGAGTCCACCGACACCGCTTGGAGCAACGGCTTCACGCCGGGCCAGGAGATCCTCATCCCGGTGAAGAACGGCGAGGGCTGCTTCGTCGCGGACGATAAGACGCTCGACGCCCTCGAGGCCGAGGGTCGCGTCGTCGCGCGCTACATCCGCGGAAACCCGAACGGTTCGCAGCGAGACATCGCCGCGATCACCAATGAGGCCGGCAACGTCGTCGGCATCATGCCGCACCCGGAACACGCGGTGGAGGCGCTGACCGGCCCGTCGCTGGACGGCCTCGGCTTCTTCACCTCCGTCCTGCGTGCCCTGGCCGGGGCGACCGCGGGCGGACAGCAAGCAGGGGGACAGTAAATGACGACGCAGCCGGAGACGGCGGGCGCCAAACCGACCGGGTTCGCCGCGACCGATGTGCTGGTCAACGAGTTCGGCGGCGAGCCGGACACGGTGCAGCGCGCACTCGACACGCCGGACGAGCTCCAGCCGCATACCGAGCTCGGTCTCAAGGACGACGAGTACGAGCGGATCCGGCAGATCCTCGGGCGGCGGCCGACCGCCTCCGAGCTCGCCATGTACTCGATCATGTGGAGCGAGCACTGCTCGTACAAGTCGAGCAAGGTGCACCTGCGCCAGTTCGGCGACAAGGCCCCGCAGAACACCCGGATGCTGGCGGGCATCGGGGAGAACGCGGGGGTGGTGCAGATCTCGGACGACCTCGCGGTCACCTTCAAGGTCGAGTCGCACAACCACCCGAGCTTCGTCGAGCCGTACCAGGGCGCCGCGACCGGCGTCGGTGGCATAGTGCGCGACATCCTCGCCATGGGCGCCCGGCCGATCGCCGTGATGGACCCGCTGCGCTTCGGCGCGGCCGACCACCCCGACACCGCCCGCGTGCTGCCCGGCGTGGTGGCCGGCATCGGCGGCTACGGCAACTGCCTGGGCCTGCCCAACATCGGCGGCGAGATCGTCTTCGACCCGACCTACCAGGGCAACCCGCTGGTCAACGCCCTGAGCATCGGCGTGCTGCCGGTGCAGCGTCTCCAGCACAAGGAGGCGGCCGGCGTCGGCAACGTGGTCGTGCTGCTCGGCGCGCGTACCGGCCGGGACGGCATCGGCGGTGTCTCCGTGCTCGCGTCCGCGACCTTCGACGAGGAGGCCGAGCAGCGCCGCCCGTCGGTGCAGGTCGGCGACCCGTTCATGGAGAAGCTGCTGATCGAGAGCTGCCTCGAGCTGTACGACGCCGGCCTCGTCGCCGGCATCCAGGACCTCGGCGGCGCCGGCCTGACCTGCGCGCTGACCGAGACGGCGGCCGCGGCCGGCACCGGCATGCGGGTCTGGCTCGAGCGGGTGCCGCTGCGCGAGGCGTCGATGTCGCCGACCGAGATTCTGGCCAGCGAGTCGCAGGAGCGCATGCTCCTGATCGTCACCCCGGAGAACCTCGACCGGGTGCTGGCGGTCGCCGAGAAGTGGGGCGTCTGGGCCACCGCGATCGGCGAGGTCACGCCGACCGAGGCCGACGGGTCCCCGGGCCGGCTGGTGATCAGCTGGAAGGACTACGTGGTCGTCGACGTGCCGCCCGGCTCGCTCGCCGACGACGGTCCGGTCTACGCCCGGCCGATCCGCGAGCCGGCCGACCTGATCCTGCTGCAGGCCGACAAGGCCGAGACCCTGCCCCGGCCGTCCACCGGCGACGAGCTGCGCGAGACGGTGCTGCGGATGGTCGCGTCGCCGAACCTGTGCGACAAGACGTGGGTGACCGAGCAGTACGACCGGTACGTGCTCGGCAACACCGTGCTGGCCCAGCCGGAGGACTCGGGCGTGCTGCGCATCGACGAGCGCACCGGCCTCGGGGTGGCGCTATCGGTCGACGGCAACGGCCGGTTCGCCCGGCTCGACCCGTACGAGGGCGCCAAGCTGGCCCTGGCCGAGGCGTACCGGAACGTCGCGGTCACCGGCGCCGAGCCGGTGGCGGTCACCGACTGCCTCAACTTCGGCTCGCCCGAGGACCCGGCCGTGATGTGGCAGTTCGCCGAGGCGGTGCGCGGTCTCGCCGACGGCTGCCAGCAGCTGGGCACCCCGGTGACCGGCGGCAACGTCAGCTTCTACAACCAGACCGGAGCGGCCGCGATCCACCCGACCCCGGTGGTCGGCGTGCTCGGCGTCTTCGACAACGTGGCCCGGCGCATCCCGATGGGCTTCCCGCGCACCGACGGTGAGGGCGACCAGCTCTTCCTGCTCGGCGAGACGTCGTGCGAGCTGTCCGGCTCCGAGTGGGCGTGGGTCACCCACGGCCACCTCGGCGGCCGGCCGCCCAAGGTCGACCTGGTCCGCGAGCAGCGGCTCGGCGCGCTGATGGCGCGGGCCTCGCAGGCCGGTCACGTCAGCGCCGCCCACGACCTCTCCGACGGCGGTCTCGCCCAGGCGCTGGTCGAGAGCTGCCTGCGGTACGAGGTGGGCGCCCGGGTCGCGTTCCCGGAGGACGGCAACTCGGCGTTCGTCCATCTGTTCAGCGAGTCGGCCGGGCGGGCCCTGGTGGCCGTTCCGCGCGGGCACGACAAGGCGTTCGTGGCACTGGCCGCCGACTACGGCGTGCCGTGCACCCCGCTCGGCGTCACCACGCATGAGCCCGAGCTCGAGGTTCGGGAGCAGTTCACGATCCCGCTGCCGGAGCTGCGCGAGGCCTGGTCGGGGACACTTCCCCGGCTGTTCGGCGGGGTGGCGGAGCTGGCCGGCCGGCACGGCGACCCGGAGCACGCGGCCGACCCGTCCGCGCCGGCGGGCGACCGTGGCAGCCAGGTGCTGACGACGGCCGCGGCCGGCGCGGCGATGGAGTCCGCGGCCCCGATCGAGGCCGACGGCATCCCGGCCGCCTCGGCTGCCCTCGCGGCCGACGAGAGCCCGGCCTCGGCCGACGGGAGCCCGGCCTCCGTCGCGGCCGACGGCAGCCCGGCTACCTCCGTGGAGCTGGAGATCGCCGAACTGGGTGACGCTGTCCCGGGTGGACCGATCGAGCCCGCCGAGGACTGATCCGACCAAGCAGAAAGGCCCCGCGTCCTCGGACGCGGGGCCTTTTTCTGGTCGAACTGAGCCGGCTAGCTGTCCCACTCGGTCGGACGACGCTGGCCGGGGTGCGAGGGCTGCCGGTTGCCGGCGCGCTGGTCGTAGGCGCCGTCGTCGTAACCGGCCGGGCCCTGGTCGTAGCCGTCGTTGCGGGCGCCGTACTGCTGACCGGCCCCGCCGCCGTACTGGCCGCCGCCGTACTGGCCGCCACCGTACTGCTGGCCACCCTGGTCGCCGTAGCCGCCATGGTCGTCGTCGTAGCCGCCGCCACCGTACTGGCCGCCGCCGTACTGGCCGCCGCCGTAGGTGCCGCCACCGGCGCGCTGGTCGTAGCCGCCCTGGTCGCCGTAGCCACCCTGGTCGTACCCGCCCTGGTCGCCGTAGACGCCCTGGTCGTAGCCGCCACCGGCCTGGTAGTTGCCGCCGCCGTACTGGCCGGCGCCGTAGCCGTCGTCCGCGCCCGGCTCGGGGCGGTACATGCCGGTCGGCTCGTCGTAGCGCTGCTGCTGGCCGCCGCCGTATTGCTGGCCGCCGTAGGTGCCCCCGGCGACCGGCGCGGCCGCCGCGGCGCCGTACGTGCTGGTGCCGCCGCCGTACTGGCCGTTGTCCTGGGGGCGGCCATACTGCGTGGGCTCGCCGTACTGGTTGCCGCCGCCGTACTGCTGACCGCCGTTGACGCCGGCCTGGTTGTCCCAGCCACCGCCGCCGTACTGGCCGCCCTGGTGCGGGACCGGCGCGCCGTACGGGTCGGGGAACTCGTCCTCGACCGGGCGCTGCAGCATGGTCGGCGCGTCCGCCATCGGGGAGGCCGCACGCGGCGCCACCATGGTCGCGTCCCGCCCGGCGCCCATCGGCGAGGCCACCCGGGTCGCGTCGTTGAACCGGCCCTGGCTCGGCGGAACCATGCCGGCCGGCCCGCCGCCCATGACGGTCGGGTCGACCTCGGGACCGCCGCCCGCCTCGGGGTTGTTCTTGCGGCGCATCAGCACCAGCACGATCGCGCCGACGCCGGCCGCGACGAGCAGGCCGCCGAGCACGATGAACAGCATCGAGCCGGAGCCGCCACCCTGGTCGGAGGCGGTCTTCTGGGTGTTCGGGTCGGCCGCGACCGAGTCCTCCTGGGTCGGCTCCTCGGTGACCTCGTCGGTCGCCTCGGTGGTGGCCGAGGCCGAGACCGACGCCGACGGCGAGGCCGACGCGGTCGACTCCAGGACCTTGAGGGTCAGGTTCGCGATCGCGCTCTTGCCGGCCGAGGCCTGGATGGTCACGGTCGCCGTCTCGTAGCCCTCCTTGAGCGCGCCGACCGTGATGTTGCCCGGCGTGATCGGCTGCGAGTCGGACGAGTTGAAGGAGTAGCCGCCCGAGCCGTTGGTCTTCGCCTGGTACGGGTGCCCGCCACTGTCCTTCATGGCGACGTCGGCGCCGGCGACGGCCTTGCCGTTCGAGTCCTTGACCTTGCCGGAGATCGACGTGACCGTCTGCGGCTTGTCCGGACCCTGGACGTTGACGTTCACCGTGTCGGACGCGGGCTGCTCGCCCTGGGTGTTGACGGTGACCTTGATCGGGATCGACTTGGTCTGGCCGGCGTCGACGTTCGGCGCCGTGAAGGTCGCCTGGTACGTCTTGCCGTTGCCGTCGACCTGGTCGACCTGGCCGCAGTTACCGGAGCACTTGGACATGCCGCTGGTCACCGCGATGGTGACCCGGACCTGCCCGTCCGGATTGGCGTTGCGCACCTGGTACTGCATCTGCACGGTGTTCCCGGACAGCACGTCGGTCGGAACGCTCGTGATTTGCACTTCCGGGGGAACCGCCAGCGCCACCGCGGGCGCGACGGCGATACCGCCGACGACAACCGCCAGTAACGCACCGGCTTGGGCCGCTCGGGCTCGTAGGTGCGTTGTCACGTACACCGCCTTCCGGTCGCACGGTTCTCCGGGCTCACTCGAGTGCCGGTTACATCCCGCGACTAAAAACACCGTCGGCCACTATGCCTTGTCACGGGTCCATTCCGCGACCCAGGGGCGCGTACCAATCTCGGCAGAGCGGGTCGTATCGTCCCGACGTGTCCCCTGCGCACAATAAATCCGAGTCCGTGCAACGCGCGTTGGACGCGCTGGATCGCGGCGAAGAACCCGAGCGTACGGTCCTGCGTGACGCTGTGCGAGCACTGCTGACCGAGTTGGCGCGACGAGCACCTGGCCGTTCGGTGGAGGTGCGAATTCCGCCTTTCGGTGCGATTCAGTGTGTCGCGGGTCCCCGGCACACACGCGGCACACCGCCCAATGTGGTCGAAACGGATCCGCGGACCTGGGTGCTGCTCGCCACGGAGCGTGTGAGCTGGGCGGATGCGCTCAGTGACGGACGTCTCCGGGCCAGCGGCATCCGCACCGACCTCACCGAGTACCTGCCGCTGTACCGGCCCGGAAGCGGTGAGTAAGCGCGGCGCGAGCCCGAGCCGACCACCTTCGCCTCGCGTACACTGGGCCGTCGGAGCGTCCAGCAAAACGACCAGATCAGGGAGCGACAGGTGCCCCGAGGCGACGGCCGGTTGACCGACGATCTCGACCCCCAGGAGCGCGGCCCCCAGGATGCCTGTGGCGTCTTCGGTGTCTGGGCTCCGGAGGAAGAGGTCGCGAAACTCACGTATTTCGGGCTCTTCGCTCTGCAGCACCGCGGCCAGGAAGCGGCCGGCATCGCGGTGAGCGACGGCTCGGGCGTGGTGGTCTACAAGGACCTCGGCCTGGTCTCCCAGGTCTTCGACGAGCCGACGCTGGCCAGCCTGCGGGGCCACCTCGCGATCGGCCACACGCGCTATTCCACGACCGGCGGGTCGAACTGGGAGAACGCGCAGCCCACGATCCGCGCGACCACGGCCGGCACGACGATCGCCCTGGCCCACAACGGCAACTTGGTCAACACGGCCGAGCTCGCCCGCGAGGTCGCCGACCGCGGTCTCGAGGCCGACGTCGCCACCTCCGACACGGCGTTGGTCACGACGTTGCTGGCCAGCCGTCCCGACCTGTCGGTCGAGGCCGCGGCGCTCGAGGTCCTTCCGCGTCTGCGGGGCGCCTTCAGCTTCGTGTTCATGGACGAGAACACGCTCTACGCGGCGCGCGATGCTCAGGGCGTACGCCCGCTGGTGCTCGGCCGGATGGAGCGCGGCTGGGTCATCGCGAGCGAGACGGCGGCACTCGACATCGTCGGCGCCAGCTTCGTGCGTGAGGTCGAGCCGGGCGAGATGCTGGCGGTCGACGAGCACGGCCTGCGGTCGACCCGGTTCGCCGCGCCCGAGCCCAAGGGCTGCCTCTTCGAGTACGTCTACCTGGCCCGCCCGGACACGACGATCGCCGGCCGCAACATGTACTCGGCCCGCGTCGAGATCGGCCGCCGGCTGGCCAAGGAGCACCCGGTCGAGGCCGACCTGGTCATCCCGGTGCCCGAGTCCGGCACCCCGGCCGCCATCGGGTACGCGGAGGCGTCCGGCATCCCGTACAGCGCGGGCCTGACCAAGAACGCGTACGTCGGCCGCACCTTCATCCAGCCCTCGCAGACGATCCGTCAGCTCGGCATCCGGCTCAAGCTCAACCCGCTGCGCGAGGTCGTGCGGGGCAAGCGCCTGGTCGTGGTCGACGACTCGATCGTCCGCGGCAACACGCAGCGGGCCCTCGTGCGCATGCTGCGCGAGGCCGGCGCCCTCGAGGTGCACGTGCGCATCTCGTCGCCGCCGGTGCAGTGGCCGTGCTTCTACGGCATCGACTTCGCGACCCGCGCCGAGCTGATCGCGAACGGTTTGGAGATCGACGGGATCCGGCGCTCGATCGGCGCCGACACCCTGGGTTATGTTTCCCTCGACGGCCTGGTCCAGGCGACCGAGCAGCCCAAGTCACGGCTCTGCATGGCCTGCTTCGACGGGCAGTACCCGATCGAGCTGCCCGCGGGCAACCTGATCGGAAAGCACCTGCTGGAGGGGGTCGGCAAGCGCGCCTCGATGCCGGCCGCCACCGACGATGCCGCCACGGCGGCGGTCGCCGAGCTCGAAGCGGAGTACGACGACCGGGCCGGCACCCGGCTGGTCGCCAGCCCCGGCGGCGGCAACGCCCTGCAGCACCCGTGATCGCCAAGAGACTTGTAAGGGGAATATCGTGACCCACGTGTCCGAGCGCAACAGTGCCAACGGCGCCGAGGGCGACCGGAGGCCTTGGACGGCGGGCTCCGGCCGCGCCGCGCGCAAGCGTTCGGTCACGTACGCGGAAGCCGGCGTCTCGATCGAGGCCGGTGACCGCGCGGTGGAGCTGCTGAAGACCAAGGTGAAGAAGACGACCCGGCCCGAGGTGATGGGCGACCTGGGCGGCTTCTCCGGCCTGTTCCGGCTGAACACCCAGAAGTACAAGAGCCCGATCCTGGCCTCGTCGACCGACGGCGTCGGCACCAAGCTGGTGATCGCCCAGCAGCTCGACATCCACGACACGATCGGCATCGACCTGGTCGCCATGGTCGTCGACGACCTGGTCGCCTGCGGCGCCGAGCCGCTCTTCCTGCTCGACTACATCGCCTGCGGCGAGGTCGTGCCGGACAAGGTCGCCGAGATCGGCGCCGGCATCGCGGACGGCTGCCGCTACGCCGGCTGCGCGCTGCTCGGCGGCGAGACCGCGGAGCACCCCGGCGTCCTGCGCCCGGATGAGTACGACGTTTCCGCGACCGGCGTCGGCGTGGTCGAGGAGAGCGAGATCCTCGGCCGGGACCGGGTCGAGGTCGGCGACGCGGTGATCGCGATGCGCTCCTCGGGCCTGCACTCCAACGGCTACTCGCTGGTCCGGCACGTGCTGCTCGGCGCCGGCCGGATGCGGCTCGACTCGGTGGTCGACGACTTCGGCTCCCAGCGCACGCTCGGCGAGGAACTGCTGACCCCGACCAAGATCTACGCCAAGGACTGCCTCGGCCTGATCGAGGAGACCGAGGTCCGCGCGTTCTCGCACGTGACCGGCGGCGGCATCCCCGGCAACCTGGTGCGCATCCTGCCCGACCACGTGGACGCGGTGGTCGACCGCTCGACCTGGCGCCCGCAGCCGATCTTCGATCTGATCCAGGCCAAGGGGCGGATCGAGGACAACGAGATGGAGGCCACGTTCAACATGGGCGTGGGCATGTTCGCGATCGTCTCCTCCGACGACGCCGACCGGGCCATGGCCTACCTGACCGGCCGCGGCGTCGAGGCGTGGCAGGTCGGCGAGGTCATCGACGGCACCGGCGAGGTGCAGATGATGGGCCAATACACCCGCGGCTGACAAAATCGGTGGAAGAATCCGCGTGTGTCTATCTATGACACGCGCGGATCTTTCATGTACGGGGTGGCTCGGGCGGCCTACCTTGAGGCGAACGCCGGACGGGGGTGCACATGGGCGGTCAATGGAGCGGGATGCGCGGCATTGCGGCCATCCCCACGTACGTCGTGATGCAGCCCACGACTCTGTGCAACCTCGATTGTTCCTACTGTTACCTTCCGTTCCGCTCGGCCGACAAGCGCATGCCGGTCGAGGTGGCCGCCGCCGTGGCCGGTTCGGTCGACACCTTCGCCCGCGCCGGCCGGTTCTCGGTGGTCTGGCACGGCGGTGAGCCGCTCGCTACCGGGCGTGACCATCTGGCCGCGCTGTTGGCACCCTTCGGCGGGGCCGTCGAGCATCACGTGCAGACCAACGCGACGCTCATCGACGACGCGTGGTGCGAGTTCTTCGCCGAGCACCAGGTGCGGGTCAGCGTGAGCGTGGACGGCCCGGCGGACCGCAATGGAGATCGGGTCACCCGGGGCGGCAAACCGGCGTACGACCGGATCATGCGCGGCATCGACGCGCTGCGCCGCCACCAGATCCCGTTCTCGGCGCTCTGTGTGGTGAGCGACCCTCGCCCCGGAGCCGCCGCCTCGCTGTACGCCTACTTCCTCGAGCTGGGTTGCGAGGTGCTCGGCATCAACGTCGAGGAGCTCGAGGGCGTGAACAAGCGGGCCAACCGGCACGATGCCGCCGACGTGACGGCGTTCTGGGCCGAGCTGGTCGCCGCCTGGCGCCGCGACCCGCGGATCCACCTGCGCGAGATCGAATGGTCGCTGCGCTACGCCGCCGCGGTGCTCGACGGCTCGGCCGACGACCTGCTGCCGCGCCGGCTCGACCCGATACCCACCGTCGCCCACGACGGCTCGGTGGTGCTGCTCTCGCCCGAGCTGGCCGGCTTCCACGACCCCCGATACGGCGACTTCACCAGCGGCAACGTGCTGACCACCCCGCTCGGCGAAATCTTGGCCGCGGCCGCGGAGACCCCGTGGATAGCCGAGTTCCTGCGCGGCGTCGAGGCATGCCGCGCGACTTGCCCGTACTTCGGCTTCTGCGGCGGCGCCCACGCGGCCAACCGCTACTTCGAGCACGGCCGGTTCGACACGACCGAGACCGACCACTGCCGTAATAGCAAGATTCGCCTACTGGAAGGGGTGCTGGACCATGCCCGAGATCACGAGCCCACGGCGGTCTGAGGCCGCACAGCCGGAGAGCGTGGGAGCCGATCCGGTGGCGGCACGGGTGCACGACACCCGAGCCGGGCTGGCCGCGCTCATCGCGGAGGCCGAGGCGGCCCGCGAGCGGCGTGCGGAGAGCACGTCGTCGGAGGAGGGTTCGGCGGTGTGCGCCTGGAACCACTTCGAGAACATCCCGACGTTCTACAACTGGAACAACCGGCCGCGTTAGATGGCGTCGCCTTCGGCGCCGCGGGCGATCGCCTCTTCGAGGCTGAGGGGCAGGCAGCCGATTTCCCGGCACTGTGTTGGATGGCGTCGCCTTCGGCGCCGCGGGCGATCGCCTCTTGGAGGCTGAGGGGCAGGCAGCCGATTTCCCGGCACTGTGTTGGATGGCGTCGCCTCCGGCGCCGCGGGCGATCGCCTCTTGGAGGCTGAGGGGCAGGCAGCCGATTTCCCGGCACCGCACACCCCGCGGCGACGGAAAATCGACTGCCTGCCCCTCAGCGAGGCGATCGCGGGCAGTTCCGTGAGTGGGAGTCCACGCAGACGAAGGGGTGACCGCGCGGGCGGGCTGGGCGCAGCTCTGCTTACCCATGCGCGCTGGCTGGGCGGGCGCGTCCGGCTCTGCTTACCCATGCGCGCCGGCTGGGTGGAGGCGCTTGGCGTCGGCATGCGGCATGGAGCGGCGCCGTGGAGCCCTGAAGAGCATCGCTCGGCAAGCGTGAAGCGAGCGCGACGCAAGCGTGAAGCGAGTGCGACGCAGGCGAGGGCGGCGCAGGCGTGAAGCGAGCGCGACGCAAAGCGAGCGCGACGCACCCATCCGTCTCTGGCGATCCCCGACCTCATAGTGCGAAGCGGGCGCGATTCAGGCGCGATGCATGGCATGGCGCGGGCAACGTGACGCCGGCATCGGCGCGTGCGGCAACGCGACCGCGGTGCGAGGCGTGGAACGGCGCAGCGCGAGACGACCGTGACTCGTCAGCGGATGCTGAGGTGGCCCGGCTCGAAGCCCACGCGGGTGGGGCCCGCGTGGGCTTCGACGTTGCTGAACCGTGGGAAGTGTGACCGCGACACACGGAAGCACGCGGTCAGCCGCGTGCTCTGTGCAATACGGGTCAGCGCCTTGTTGGCGACCAGGAGTCCTGGTCGTCTTCCGCGTCGTCCTCGTCGTCGTCGACGAACTCGTCGTTGTCGTCGTCGAAATGACGGTCGGACTTACCACTGGCACCCGCCAGTTCGCGCTGCAAGGCGGTGAGGTCGGTGTTCGGGGAGTGGTACTTCAGCTCCCGGGCCACCTTCGTCTGCTTGGCCTTAGCACGGCCGCGCCCCATGGCTCGACCCCCTCGCACAGAATTCGGGGCAGCCCGAAGGCGGGCCCCGATGACGTCAGGCATCTCTCGTGGGTCTTACGGTACATGGACGATGCCGCCTTCGGCACCTCGGGTTGCGTGTGACACTGCCGCGCGTCGCGGGTTTTACATCCCGGAACGCGCGGCAGGTCGCAAACCGGTCTCCCGAGGGGGCCGGCGGCCGCGAAAAGAGAGACTCAGCCGAGATAAATCGCGCGCAGCCGGCCGACCTCGGCCATCCGCTGCTCGGCCAGCCGGTCGGCCGCGACGGCCGGCGCGACGCTCTCCTCGTCGGCCAGCGCCAGGATCTTCCGGGTGGTCTCGAAGATGCCGGTGGCGCGCAGCTTGGCCCGCTCGAAGTTGAAGCCCTCGATCTCGTCGGCCACCTGGATCACGCCGCCGGCGTTCACCAGGTAGTCGGGCGTGTAGAGGATGCCGCGCTCGGCGAGCGTCTTCTCGATGCCGGGGTGGGCGAGCTGGTTGTTGGCCCCGCCGGTGACGACCTTGGCCCGCAGCACCGGGACGGTGTCGTCGTCCAGGGCGCCGCCGAGGGCGCAGGGCGCGTACACGTCGATATCGGAGGTGATCAGCGCGTGCGTGTCGGCCGCCAGCTCGATCTGCGGGTAGGTGGCGCGGGCCCAGGCGCGGGCCGTCTCGTTCACGTCGGTGGCGACCACCGTGGCGCCGTCCTCGATCAGGTGGCCGGCGAGGTACTTGCCGACCTTGCCGAGCCCGGCGATGCCGACCGTGCGGCCGGCCAGCGTGGGCGCGCCCCAGGTGTGCTCGGCCGCGGCCCGCATGCCCTGGAAGACGCCCCAGGCGGTGAGGATGGAGGAGTCGCCGGCGCCGCCGTGCTCGACGCTGCGGCCGGTGACGTAGCGGGTCTCGCGGGCGATGACGTCCATGTCCGGCACGTACGTGCCGACGTCGCACGCCGTGTAGTAGCGGCCGTGCAGGGATTCGACGAAGCGGCCGTACGCCCGAAGCAGCCCCTCGGACTTGGCGCGCGCCGGGTCGCCCCAGATGACCGCCTTGCCGCCGCCGAGGTCGAGACCGGCCAGCGCGTTCTTGTACGCCATGCCCTGCGACAGCTTGAGCACGTCGGCGAGGGCGTCGGCCTCCGTCTCGTACGGATAGAAGCGGGTGCCGCCCAGCGCGGGCCCGAGGGCCGTGGAATAGATGCCGATGATCGCCCTGAGGCCGGTCTGCCGGTCCTGGCAGAAGACGACCTGTTCGTGCCCGCTGGCGTCGGTGCCGTCGGTGTCGAACACGCCCATCGCTGTTCTCCTGATCTTCTTGGTCGAGGCCCTTGTGAGGCCGCTGGCCCGGCGGGGTGTGCCGGACATAGCGAGCCTAGTCGGGCGGACCCGGGACTGATTACGTCCGCGCGGGAAGTTCCATGCGGCCGAATTCATGGAAGGATCGCGTCGTGCCGTCACTGTTCGCGTCGTACCTTCGGGTTTACGAGCCGCTGACCGCCTTCGACCGCGACCGCCAGGTTTTCTGGCGGAAGTACGCCCGCGAGGGCCGGGCCCTGGGCCCCGTCGACGGCCCGGTCAAGCAGCGTTCCGCCGTGCTCGAGGCGCTGGGCGCCGGCTGGACCAGGCTGCCCGACCTGCCCGACGAGGCGTACGTGCTGGAGTGGGGCGACACGCTGCTGGTCTGCCCGTGGAACCTGCGCCTGCGGGTCGCCGAGGCCGCGCTGAACGCCCGCGACGGCGTGCCCAGCGTGCTGGCCGACGCGTTCGTCCCGCCGGTGCTGGCCGGCCAGGCCCGGGCCATCGTCGAGGACTGGCGCAGCGGGGCCAAGGTGCTCGAGCACGGCGTGCCGCGCGTGCACGAGCAGATCGCGACCTGGGGCGTGCCGCTGCGCTGGTTCGTCTTCATCGACCTCGACGAGCGGGAGTTCGAGCTCGTCGAGGGCCGGCGCACGCTGCGCTACCGCACGGAGATCTCCAAGGCCCGCCGCCGCGCTCACCGCGGCGTCTCCGTCCTGCGCAAGTCGCTGGGCGACGCCCCGATCACCGAGGCGGTCGAGGAGGGCACCCGGTGGCTGGAGGAGTTCCACCCGCGGTCGATCGTGGAGCTCGACTACGGGGGTCTCGTCAACCTCCTCCCGGATGACGTCCTGACGGAGGACGACTCACCCGGACTGGTGGCGGCCGGTCTCTCGGCGCTGTCCCGAGGCGATGCGGACGCGGCCTCCGAGGCGTACGAGAAGCTCGTCGATCGCTGGCGGAGCGTGCAGTTGCTGGAACGCTGCAATTGACCTGCGAAAATAGGACAGATAGGCGGATTTTTCCGCCGGTTTGTCCACCGTGGGAACGCTCCCGAAGCGAACACTCTTCGTAATCACTGGTCGCCGAAGCGTGATAATCGGACTAAACGCGGCACTATCTGGCGTAGAAAACGCGGAAAAATCGGGCATGCTTCATCCGTCTATCTGGGGACGTTCGTCCGTTCGGCCCATGTCGGACATCGGGGACTAGCCGGACCATGAGAGACGCACCGGCCGGCGGGACCCCGGCCGATGTCTATAGGTACCTGTGGAGGAGTGACCGATGGCATCGCGTACGCATGATCCTGAGCCGCTACTGACCCCGGCCGAGGTGGCGTCGATGTTCCGCGTCGACCCGAAGACCGTCACCCGGTGGGCGAAGGCCGGCAAGCTCAGTGCAATCCGCACGCTGGGCGGCCACCGTCGTTACCGGGAGTCGGAGGTTCGTGCCCTGCTGCAGGGGCAGATTCCCACGCAGCGTCAGGGCGACTGACCGACGGAGTCGTTTTAGTCGAAGCATCGATGCAGGGGGCGAGCGCTGGGGAAGGCGACCGCCCCTTCTTCGTGTCCGGGTACGTTCCGACAATGGATGAGCCACCGATCGGCGACGTCTGGGGCGAGATGATCCGGGACGCGTACGCCGTCCGCACCGGCCGGGGCCCGCGCCCGCTCGCCGGCGGCCGGGTGCCACGTCCGGTCATCGAGGTGATCGAGCGGGACGACGGCCTGATCAACGGCGCCCCGGCCGATCACTACTTGAACGAGCCGGCGGACTGGCAGCCGCACGACCATCGGGCGCTGCGCCTCTGTCGCGGTCAGGTGCTCGACATCGGCACCGGCGCCGGCCGGGCGGCCCTCGAGCTCCAGCGGCGCGGCATGGCGGTGACCGGCCTGGACACCTCGCCGGGCGCGATCGACGTCGCGCGCCGACGCGGCCTGCGCGACACGGTGGCGACCACCATCGACGCGTACGCTTCCCGCGCCGCCACCCGATACGACACGTTCCTGTTGCTCGGCAACAACCTCGGCCTGCTCGAGGGGGCCGAACGCGCCCCGGCCTTCCTCGCCGCGCTGTCCCGGCTGGCCAAGCCCGGCGCCCGGATCGTCGCCCAGGGCACCGATCCGTACGGCACGAACGATCCCGTGCACGTGAGCTATCACCGGCGCAACCGGGAGCGCGGCCGGATCGGCGGCCAGCTGCGCCTGCGGCTGCGATACCGGCTGCTCGCGACCGAGTGGTTCGACTACCTGAACTGCTCGGTGGAGGAGCTGGAAAAGCTCCTGGCCGGTACGGGATGGCGGCTCAATTCGATCGACGACGCCGACCGGCCCTACTACCTTGCGGTCATGGAGTTGATGAAATGACCGCTTTAACCCGCGATCAGGTGCGGGTCAGCCGCCGGATCTCGATGGTCCTGCGGCACCGGCCGGAGTCGGCCGGCCTCACGCTCGACGCGAACGGCTGGGTGCCGGTCACCGAGCTGCTGACCGCGCTGCGCCTGACCCGCGCCGAGCTCGACGAGATCGTCGAGAAGAACGACAAGTCCCGGTTCGCGATCGCCCGTCGCGACGACGGCGCCGATTGGATCCGGGCCAGCCAGGGCCACTCCCGCCGGGTCGGGGTCGACCTCGACCTGCCGCCGGCCGAGCCGCCCGCCGTGCTCTACCACGGCACGCCGCGGGAAAACCTGGGCTCGATCATGCGGCACGGGCTGCGCCCCCGCAGCCGGCACCACGTGCACCTGTCCCAGGACGTGCCGACCGCCCTGGTCGTGGGCCGGCGCCGCTCGGCCGACGTGGTGGTGCTCGAAGTGCACGCCGCCGCCATGGCCGCGGCCGGGCACGTTTTCCACCGCAGCGACAACGGGGTCTGGCTGACCGCGGTGGTCGCTCCCGCGTACCTCTCGCCAAAACCGACAAATCAGTAGTTTCGCTGGTTGATCCGGTTTCCACAGTGGCCGAAGCATCCGGTCACGGCTCGCGCTCGATTAGCGTGGGCGCATGGCGAGGATCACGCGGCGTGAGCTGATGAATCTTCTCGGTGCGTTCGGTGTCGTCGCCACGCTCTGCGGGCTCGCCTTCGGGTTGCCCGCAATCGACCGGGCGCTCCCGGCCGAGCGGCCGGTCAGCGCCGAGCAGCGCTATGCCGTCGGCGCCGGCGTCACGGTCGTCCCGCCGGTCGGTGCCACCCTCGACGTCACCGGAACCCGCCCCGGCGACTCGTCCGGCACCGTGCTCTTCCGGCTGGGTGCGGTGCAATACAAGATCGCGGTGCGGCCCTTCGACGGCGACGTGCAGACGGCCGCGGCCGGGCTGCGCCAGCGGATCACCGGCAACCCGGGGTACCAGGTCACCGGCGCCCAGCTCCAGGTCGACACCGCCGGCGGGCTGAGCGGGATCCAGGGCGGCTACACGGCGCCGGGGCGGGGCGGCCGGTACGCGGTTTTCGTCACCGACGGTCTCACGATCGAGGTCACCATCAGTGGTGTCGACCTTGACCTGGGCCGCACCCTCCCGCAGATCGAGGCGAGCACCCGCACCCTGCGGTACGACGGAGGCGCCCGGTGACCGCGACCCCGGTCCGGCCCGACGGCGGCGGCGGCCGGGCGCCGGCGCTGGCCCGGGTGCCGGCGTTCTGGGTGGTCGCGGCCCTCGTGGTGGCGGGCGCTGTGCGGATATCCCAGATCGCCGGGCGACTGTTCTCGGCGTACCCCCTCGCCACCGTGACCGCCGTCGTGCTCTTCGCGCTGTTCGCCGTTCCGTTCTGGCTCGTCGTCTCCGAGCTCGACTTCCTCGAGCGCGAGCCGACCGAGCTGCTGGTGCTGGCCTTCGCCTGGGGTGGGCTGGTCGCGACCAGCGCCTCGATCCCGGCGAGCGTGGCGCTCGAGGACCTGGTGGCCAAGCTCGGCTCGCCCCATCTGGCCGCCGACTGGGGCGCCGCGCTGGCCGCGCCCACCGTCGAGGAGACGGCCAAGACGCTCGGCGTGGTCGTGATCGTGCTGATCGCCCGCTCCCAGATCAATAGCGTGCTGGACGGGATCGTCTACGGCGCGATGGTCGGCCTCGGCTTCCAGATCGCCGAGGATGTGGTCTTCGCGGTCGGCGCGGTGGCGCTGGCCGGACAGGGCGACCACGTGCAGCCGGTGATCGCCACGTTCCTGCTGCGCGGCTTCCTCTCCGGAGTGTGGAGCCACACGCTCTTCGGCGCGCTGGCCGGCGCCGGGATCGGCTACCTCGTGGTGCGCCGGGACCGTCCGCTCGGCATGCGGATCGGCGTGGCCGTGCTCGCCTGCCTCGGCGCCTGGGCCTCGCACGTGCTGTGGAACTCGCCGCTGCTGGGCGACGGCATCGGCAACGGGCCGCTGGCGCTGCTCGGGGTGCTGGTGCTCAAGGGCCTGCCGCCGCTGCTGCTGATCCTGTGGCTCGTGCGGCGCGCCCACGACCGGGAGGCGGACTACTACGTGGGGCATCTCGCGACGCTGCGCGATCCCGAGCTGATCACCGACGGCGAGCTCGCGGCGCTCGGTTCCAGCTCGGCGCGGGCGGCGGCGCGGCGGCATGCGAGCGCGGCCGCGGGGCGTGCGGGTCAGCAGGCCGTACGCCGTCTGCAGCACGCCCAGGCTCGGCTGGCCGTGCAAATGAGCCGGGTCGCCGCCGACGTGGGCCAGGTCGACGACAGCTCGGCCGCGGAGGTGCGTCAGCAGCGGAAAGTGCTACGCCGTCTCGGCCACCCGGAGGCGATCGCCGGTCCGCGATCGTGGCGGCACACGGCCTCCACGGTCGTCACCACCATGGTGGCGATCGCCGTCCTGTGGGTGGCGCTGTCGGCGCTCGGTGGCGCGTAGGAGCTTCAGGCCCGCGGCGGGAGCCCGCCATCGCCGTCGACGATGGTGTCCGGATTGCCGTCCTGGTCGAGGTCGACCATGGTGATGTCGACCTTGCCGTCGCCGTCGGTGTCGAACTGGAACAGGTCGGGCTTGCCGTCCCCGTCGGTGTCGGACACCCAGACGTCCGGCTTGCCGTCGCCGGTCGTGTCGTTGGCGATCAGGTCGACGCGGTCGTCGCCGCGCGTCTCCACGGTCTCCTGCGGCTCACTCATCAGGTCTCCTCATGCGGTTCGGGGTCATGCGAACAGTAGGGCCATAGAGCTATACGTGCGACCTGGTGCCTGTGATCGATGTCGCTGGAAAGGAACTGAACGACGGGTAACGTTCCGGCTCATGGACATCGCCGACGACGCACTACAGACGCTGCTCGCCTCCGGGGGTGGCGGCGACCTCGGCCGGCGCATGGGCATCCAGCTCATCGAGGCCTCACCCGAGCGGGTCGTCGGCACCATGCCCGTCGAGGGCAACACTCAGCCGTACGGGCTCCTGCACGGTGGCGCCTCCTGCGTCCTGGCCGAGACGCTCGGCTCGGTCGGCGCCGTGATGCACGGCCAGACCGTGGACCGGCCGTTCGCGGTGGGCGTCGACATCAACGCCACCCATCACAAGGGCGCGCGGTCCGGGCTGGTCACCGGGGTGGCCACGCCGGTGCACCGGGGGCGGACGATGACGACGTACGAGGTGGTCATCACCGACGACGCCGGCGAGCGGGTCTGCACCGCCCGGATCACCTGTCTTCTGCGCGGAGCGTGAATTCCGGTGCATGTCGGGCTGTCCGCGAGCGATCCTTGACCGATCCACGTACCTTTCTTCACGTGACGGAGGTACCACAGCACGCTTTCGACGACGCCGCGCTGGTGCTGCAGAGTGCGCTCAGCGGCGACAGCGACGCTGTGGTCGGCACGTTCGACGCGGTCGTCGACCGCTCGGGCGTGGTCGGGGCGTACGACGTAGCGTGGTGCCTGGCCGCCACGATGGTCGGCCAGGTCCCTTCCGGCGGCGCCTGGACCCTGGATTTCCCCGGCATCGACGATGCCCGATACGACAAGCGCTGGGTGGCCCGCTTCGTGAGCGCCTACATGAACGGCGACATCCCTACTGGAGAGGCCCTTTTCGGGGCCGCGATAGCGGACGGCCAGCTGCCCGACTGTCTGCTCGCCCTGGCCGGCTCGACCGTGGCCACCCTCCGCCATCGGGCCGCTTAGGCTGGGTCGCTCGGTCGCCCCGTTACTCGGTCTCCCGGTCGGCCACTAGGGTGCTTGGTCCGCCGTGCGCCCCTGACCCCGCCGGTCAGCCGCTTAGCCATCCGCGCGCCGCTTCGACACCGCTCGCATGCCCGCTTGTTCCGCTCCTGCCGCTTGGCCCGCCGCTGGTCCGCTAAGCCCGCCGCCCGGCGGCTCAGCCCGCCGCCCGGCCGCTCAGCCCACCGCCCGGCCGCTTGACCCTCCGCGCCGCTTGGACCGCCATCGCGCCGCCCGGATCGCATCGCCCTGCTTAGCCCGCCGCCGTGCCGCCTCGTTGCACCGCATCGCCCTACGCCCGCCACTGCGCCGCCCGGATTGCGTGGCGCTGCCTTGGGCCGCTCCCAGGATGCGCCTCGCCGCCAGACGCATCACCGCGCCGCACCACTCGGATAAGCCAGCGTCAGCCCGATGCCGTCTGCTGCGCCGAGCGCCGGCCTACTCCACCCCACCCGGTCACTGGGTGGGGGTGACGTTACGGCCGGGGTACGACATTTCGCGCGGCGCTATCCACAGGCAGGTCGGGTCTGCTGCGCCCAGCCGTTCCACTCGGCCCAGCCGCGGGCTACTGCACCCCACCCGGTCACTGGGTGGGGCGACGATACGGCCCGGGTACGACACTTCCCCGGACTTATCCACAAGTGGGTCAGGACTTCTTGAGGTACAGCGCCTTTGCGTACTGGGCTGCGGCCGCCTCGTTGTACATCGATGCCTGCGCCATGTACCACTCGTTGTCGGAAAGGGCCTTGCGCGACTGGCTGGTGCCCGACCAGCGGATGTCGGCGTCCACTTCGGACATGCCGCGCGCCTTGAACTGGCGGCGCATGGCCATCTTGCCGGAGCGGAAGGCCTCGGCGGCCTCCTCGGCCTGTTTCATCGCGGCGAAGGCCTTCTCGCTGAGCGCCTCCGCCAAGGTCCACGCCGCCTGTTCCGCCGCGTTCGTGAATGTCAGCACGCCGCCTCCTCGAATGCGCCAGTCACAATGTTCCGGTGCTGCTTCTGATCGATCTGGATAACACTCTCATCGACCGCCGCGCGGCCTTCAAGAGCTGGGCGGAGTCCCGGTTCGGGGAATCCGAGACACCGTGGCTCGTGGAAGCGGACAAAGACGGCTTCGAGGCCCGGGAAATGCTCGCCGCCCGGATCGTGGCGCGCTACGGCGGCGACGCGCACGAGATGCTGGCCGAGCTGCGGGCGGGCATGGTCGCGCAGATGTCGCCCGACCCCGAGATCGACGCGGTGCTGGTCGAGGCGGCCGACGCCGGCTTCGTTCCGTTCGTCGTGACAAACGGGACGGTCGCCCAGCAGGAGGCCAAATTGCGGCGCACCGGCCTGGACCGCCTGGTCGCGGGCTGGACCATCTCCGAGGGTGTCGGCGTGCGCAAGCCCGACCCCCGGATCTTCGAGATCGCGGCGGCGGAGGCGGGCCGGTCGTGGGCGAGGACCAAGCCGGGAAAACCGGGAACGGGCTGGATGGTGGGGGACAGCGCGGCGGCCGACGTCGGCGGCGGCGTGGCGGCCGGCCTGCGTACGGGATGGGTCTCCCTGAAGCGCGAGTGGCCCGCCGACCTGGCATTTCGGCCGGATGTCACCGCCGCCACCGGAGCGGCCGTCCTCCGGGAGGTGATCAAGGCGAGCCAGGGCGGTTGATCACCAGGGGACTGGACGGGCAAAAGCCCGGCCTGAATTCCGTGGGGCCATGGACAAAGGGACCATCGACGGCGCACGAACGTCGCGACAAGGTGTAGACGTGACTTCTTCGCGGACGTCCCGCCGGAGCGCATACCTGGCTCCGCTGATGGCAATGCTGGCTCTGCTCGGTGGTGTGACCTTCTTCGGTGTCCTCGCCGTCTCGGGCAAGTCGCAGCGGGACATCTTGTCGAACACGGCGGCCGTCGCCGACTCGCCGAAGCCGGCCCGGGCCAAGAAGGCCGCGGTCACCTCGCGGGTGCCGACCCCGCCGTCGCCGGTGCTGGACGAGGCCGACTCGATCAGCCACGAGCCGCCCGTGCCCAGCCCGGCGAGCTCGGCCGACCGCGACCGCGCGATGTCGGCCCTGCCCCGCAAGCCGGTCGCCCCGGTCGAGCGCGACGTCAAGGCCAACGAGGAGTGTGCGCCGACCGGTTCGGAGGGCCGCACCGAGAACGGCAAGCTGATGATCTGCGAGCCGACCCCGAACAGCGACGACAACACGTGGCAGCCGGCATGACCCGACGCGGAAAGGCATAGCGGGAGCAACCGGAGAGGGGCCCGCCGGCCTCAGCGTTTAGACGGACGCAACTGCCGACGGACCCCACTGGAACCCGCCCGGGCGTACCGGGCGGGGGTCATGGCCGCAGCCACACCGCCTCGTCCCGGTGTGACTCCAGCGGGCCCGGATAGTCCAGCCGGCGGCGAACCTCCGAAGGGAGGCGCCACGGCTGGTGGACGGCCGGGCCGTCGATGGCCTCGAGTTCCGGTATGTAGCGCCGAACGTACACGCCTTCCGGGTCGAAACGACCGGCCTGGCGGATCGGATTGAACCGGCGGTAGGGGCGGCTGTCGTTGCCGGTCCCGGCCACCCACTGCCAATTGCCCGAATTGTTGGGAACATCCCCGTCGAGCAGCCAGCGGAAGAACCACTGCACGCCCAGCCGCCAGTCGACGCCCAGGTGCTTGGTGAGGAACGCCGCGGTGATCAGCCGGGCCCGGTTGTGCATCCAGCCCTCGGCCCGCAGCTGCCGCATTCCGGCGTCCACCACCGGCACCCCGGTGAGCCCGTCCTGCCAGTGCTGCAGGGCGTCGGGGTCGGCGCGCCAGTCGTCGTCGGCGTTGCGGCGGTAGGCGGCGGTCGAGATCCGCGGGAAGTCGGCGGCCACCTGGTAGTAGAAGTCGCGCCAGCAGAGCTGACGGACGAAGGCGCCGGCGTCGCGCGCCCTGGCTGCCTCGGCCACAGCCAGCGGCGAGAGACAACCGAAGCGGAGGTACGGGCTCAGCCGGCTGGTGCCGTCGCCGGGCATGTCGTCGTGCATGTCCTCGTACGCGTCCAGGCGGCGAAGCCACGCGGTGAGTCGGCGCTTCCCCTCCGTCTCACCGCCCTCGGCCGCGTACGGTGACTCGCCGTCCGGCAGCGCCGGCAGTGGCCCGGCCGCGACATCGGGCAGCGTGATCTTGCGTGGGGTGGCCACCTCGTCCCGCCATTTCGCCGACGACCAGGTGCGGAAGTAGGGCGTGAAGACCCGGTAGGAGTTGCCGCCGCCGCCCGGCCGCAGCGATCCCGGGTCCACGACCGTCACGCTCGGGAAGAGCCGCAGCGCGATCCGCTGCCGGTCGCATTCCTCGCGCAGGCGGCGTTCCCGCCGGCGGGCGTACGCGCTGACGTCCGCCGCCATCCCGAGCATGGTGGCCCCGGTCTCGCCGGCCAGCTTGATCGTCTCGGCGACCGGGTCACCGTGGCGCACCACCAGGTCGCCGCCGCGCTCGCGCAGGGACGAGCGCAGGTCGGCGAGCGCCTGGTGCAGGAAGCGCGACCGGTTGGGCGAGAGCGCGCCGAGCTTCGGGTCGAGCACGAAGAGCGGCAGGACCCGGTCGGCGTTGGCGCAGGCCGCCGCGAGCGCCGGGTTGTCGTGCACCCGCAGGTCGCGGGTGAGCAGGACCACCGCCGTCCGCATCAAACCCCCATCGGGGTGCCGGGCCGGGTCAGCAGGCTGCGCGCGGCGACCGAGGCACGCCGGGAGTTCGGCACCGTGGCCCGCCGGGTGAAGACGTCGTAGTCGGCCGCCTCGACCTCGTCGAGGATGCCGCCGTAGAGCTGGAAGGCGGTGCGCATGCAGGCCTGGGACGCGGGCTCGAGCAGGGGGATCCCCGGAGCCGCGAACGCGTAGTGACGGCGGGCGCGGCTCACCTCGTACGCGATGAGGCTCTTGACCTCGGGGTTGCCGGGCCGCAGGTCGTCCGGCGTGAGATCGAAGCGGGCGAGATCGTCGAGGGGAAGATAGATCCGGCCCCGCTCGAGGTCCTCGGCGACGTCCCGGATGAAGTTGGTGAGCTGGAACGCGAGGCCGAGCTGCCGGGCGGGCTCCCGCGCCGCGATCGGATCGCTCGAGCCCAGGATCGGCAGCATCATGGTGCCGATCACGGCGGCCGAGCCCTCCATGTAGTCGAGCAGATCGTCGTACGTGCGATAGGTCGTGATCGTCAGGTCCATCGCCATGGAGCGCAGGAACGTCGCGAAGTCCTCCACGTCGAGGTCGAAGACGGCGATCGTGTGCAGCACCGCCGGCAGCAACGGGTCGTCGACCGGCTCACCGCGCAGGCCCGCGACGAACCGATCCGACCACTCGCCGAGCCGCGCGGCCCGCTCCGCCGGCGGCAACGCCTCGGTCCGGTCGACGATCTCGTCGGCGTAACGGGTGAAGCCGTAGAGCGCGTGCACGTGGCGGCGCTTCCAGGCGGGCAGCAGGCGGGTGGCGAGGTAGTAGGTGCGGCCGTGCTGTTTGTGCAGCGTTTTGCAGCGCTCGTAGGCGCTCGCGAGGTCGTCTTCCACGTTTCCCGTCCTTAGAATCGACGCACGAATCGACGCAACCACGAACCTAGGGTACGGTGAACTCGTGGCCAACGACACGCTCGAGGGAAACCGGCATCGCGGGATACCCCGCCAGGCCGGCCGCTCCACCACTCTGCTCGACGCGGTCGAGGGCACTCTTGCCGACTTCCTCGCCGCCCAGATCGCCGCGCTCGATACGGTCGATCCAGCGCTCGGGGGTCTCGCCCGCACCACGCGGGACCTGGTGCTGGCCGGCGGGAAGCGGCTGCGCCCCACGTTCGCCTACTGGGGCTGGCGTGGGGCCGCCGTCGCCGGCGAGCCGGTCGAGCCGCTGCTGCCGGCGCTCGCCGCGCTCGAGCTCATGCACACCTTCGCCCTGGTGCACGACGATGTGATGGACGACTCGGCCACCCGCCGCGGCCGGCCCACCGCCCACCGCATCTTCGCCGGCCAGCAGGCCGGGGCAACCGACCCTGATCGGTTCGGGGCCAGCGCCGCCATCCTGGTCGGCGACCTGTGCCTGGTCTGGGCCGACCAGCTGCTCGCCCGCACGCCGATGCCGACGGCGACGCTCTTCGCGGTGCGGGCCCGGTACGACCGGATGCGGGTCGAGGCCGTCGCCGGTCAATACCTCGACGTCCTGGGCGAGACCGACCCCGACTGCTTCGACATCGACCGGGCGCTGTTGGTGGCCCGGCTGAAGACGGCGAGCTACACCGTGCAACGGCCGCTGCAGTTCGGGCTGGCGCTCGCGGGCCCGGCCGACCCCGCGATCGACGACGCCTACCTGCGTTACGGCGAGCTGGTCGGCGAGGCCTTCCAGCTGCGCGACGACCTGCTCGGCGTGTTCGGTGACCCGGCCGTCACCGGCAAGCCCGCGGGCGACGACCTGCGTACCGGGAAACCGACCACGCTTCTCCTTCTCGCGCGCCGTCTCGGCGCGTTCATGACCCCCGCCGGAGCCGTCAACCCCGCCGAGGGCTCCGGCGGGTTCAACCCCGCCCAGATCGAGCTGCTCACCCGGCGCATCGCCGAATCCGGCGCGCCCGCACGGGTGGAGGCGATGATCTCGGAGCGCGTCGCGGCGGCCGTCGCGGCGCTGGCCGATGCCCCGATCGAGGACGACGCCCGCGCCGCGCTGACCGAGCTGGCCGTCCGCGCGACCCAGCGCCCGGCATGATGGCAGCCATGCGAGTCGTCACCGGGCCCACCGATCGGGTCGTCGTCGTCGGAGCCGGCCTCGGCGGCCTGGCCTGCGCCCTGCATCTGGCCGCGGCCGGCCGGCAGGTCACCGTGGTCGAGCGCGAGCCGATCCCGGGCGGACGGGCCGGCCGGCTCAGCCTTCAGGGGTACGAGTTCGACACCGGCCCGACCGTGCTGACCATGCCGTCGCTGATCGAGGAGCCGCTCGCCGCGGTCGGGGAGCGGCTTGCCGACTGGCTCGAGCTCGAGCCGCTCGACCCCGCCTACCGGGCCTACTACCCGGACGGGTCGACGCTCGACGTGCGCACCGACACGGTCCGGATGGCGGCCGAGATCTCCCGGGTGTGCGGGCCCCGCGAGGCCGACGGCTACCTGCGCTTCGTCGACTTCGCCCGCAAGCTTTGGCTGCTCGAGCGCGACCACTTCATCGGACGCAACCTCGACACCCCGCTCGACCTGGTCAACCTCAACCTGCTCAAGCTGCTCGGGATGGGTGGCTTCCGGCGGTTGCACGGCAAGGTCGCCTCGTTCCTGCGCGATCCGCGCACCCAGCGGATCTTCTCGTTCCAGGCGATGTACGCCGGTCTGGCGCCGCACGACGCGCTGGCGATCTACGCGGTCATCGCCTATCTCGACTCGGTTGCCGGGGTCTACCACCCCAAGGGCGGCATGCACGCGGTGCCGCGGGCGCTGGCCGGAGCGGCCGAGAAGCACGGTGTGGTCTTCCGCTACGAGACGACCGTCACGTCGGTGGAGACGGCCAACGGGCGGGCGACCGGGGTGATCACGGCCGACGGTGAGCGGATTCCGGCCGACGTGGTGGTGCTCAACCCCGACCTGCCGGTCGCCGATCGCGAGCTTCTGCCTCCCCGGCGGCGGTCGCGCTCGCTGCAGTTCTCACCCTCGTGCGTGGTGCTGCACGTGGGGTCCCGGCAGGCGTACGGGAAGATCGCCCACCACAACATCCATTTCGGTACGCACTGGAAGCGCACGTTCGACGAGGTGATCCGGGACGGGCTGCTGATGAGCGACCCCTCGCTGCTGGTCACCAACCCGACGTTCACCGACCCGTCGGCCGCGCCCGAGGGACGGCAGACGTACTACGTGCTGGCCCCGACGCCGAACCTGTCGGTCGGCCCGATGGACTGGAAGACAATGGGTCAGCGCTACGCCGACTCGCTGATCCGCACGCTGGAGGCGCGCGGTTACGTGGGATTCGGCGACGGCGTCGAGGTGATGCGGATCGTGACCCCGGCCGACTGGGAGGCGCAGGGCATGGCGGCGGGCACGCCGTTCGCGGCCGCCCACACCTTCAGCCAGACCGGACCGTTCCGCCCGTCCAATCTGCACCCGGTCTTCCCCAACGTGGTGTTCACCGGCTCGGGCACGCAGCCCGGCGTCGGCGTGCCGATGGTGCTGATCTCCGGAAAGTTGGCGGCGAGCCGGGTCACGGGCGCGTCCTCATGAGTGTTCGCGAGTCGCACGACGTCGACCTGGTGGACACGGCCGGCGTATCGGTCGGGGTGACCACGGTGGACGAGGCGCACCGCGAGCCGGGGATGCTGCACCGGGCGTTCTCGGTCTTCCTGCGCGACCCGGCCAACGGGCGGGTGCTGCTGCAGCAGCGGGCGGCGGTCAAGACGCGGTTCCCGCTGCGCTGGGCGAACACGTGCTGCGGGCATCCGCTGCCCGGCGAGGACGTCGCGGTGGGCGCCGCCCGGCGGCTCGGCGAGGAGCTGGGCGTCTACGGGGTGCCGCTGACGCCGGTCGGGGTCTACACCTATCGGGCGGCCGATCCGGTCACCGGGCGGGTCGAGCACGAGTACGACCATGTGCTGCTCGGCGACCTGCCGGCCGGCGCGCGGCCGTCGCCCGATCCGGCCGAGGTGGCCGACCTGCGCTGGGTGTCGATCTCGGCACTGATCGACGGTCTCGCCGCCGACCCCTCGTCGTACTCGCCGTGGCTCGCCGGGGTGACCACATGCCTGGCCGACCACCTCTCCCGCCCACCGGGTCCCCGGGTCGCGGATGCCGCCGACGAGGTTCCGGAGCGGTCGGGTGGCCGATGAGGCGCTGAGCGCCGGTGCCGTCGCCCGCCGCCTCGGGGTGGCGGTCACCACGCTGCGCACCTGGCATCAGAGATATGGGCTCGGGCCGAGCCGGCACGTGCCCGGTCAGCATCGCCGCTACACGACGCAGGATCTCGACCGGCTCGAGGTGATGCTGCGGCTGACGACCCAGGGCGTCGCGCCGGCCGAGGCGGCGGCGTGGGCCCGGCGTACGTCGGTCTCGCCGCCTCCGCCGTCCTCCCCCGCGCCGCCTCCCCCCGCTGCCCCCGCTGCCCGCTCGTCGGCTTCCTCCTCGTCGGCTTCCTCCTCGTCGGCTTCCTCGTCAGCGCGTTCCTCGTCGGCGCGCGACGGCGGGGGCCAGGCCATCCCGCTCGGCTCGGTCACCCCGGCCGCCCGCGGCCTGGCCCGCGCCGCCATGCGCCTCGACGCCCCCGCCATGCGCGAGATCCTCCAGGAGGCGGTCGCCGAGCGCGGCGTGATCGGCGCCTGGGACGAGGTCGCCCTGCCGGTGCTGATCGGGGTCGGCGAGCGCTACGCCGCGACCAAGAAGTTCGTCGAGGTCGAGCACCTGATCTCCCGCAGCGTCAGCGAGGTGCTCGCGGCCGTGCCCCGCCCCGGCGGCCGCGAGGTCCCCCGGGTCCTGCTGGCCGCCGCCGACGAGGAGCAGCACACGCTCTCCCTGGAGGCTCTGGACGCCGCGCTGGCGGCGGCCGGCGTGCCGTCCCGCCTCCTCGGCGGCCGCGTGCCACCCGGCGCGCTGGCCGACGCAATCGCCCGTACCGGCCCGGCGGTGGTCGTCCTCTGGTCGCAGATGCCGAGCACGGGCGACGCCGGCCAGCTAACCCGCATCACCGGGGTTCCCCTGATCGCCGCCGCCGGCCCCGGCTGGCCCCACGACTTGCCGCCCGGGGTGGTTCAGCTCACCTCGCTGGCTTCCGCCCTGGAGGTCGTGAAAGCCGCCCTGGCATGACGTTTTCCCTGGTCAGCAACGCGGGGGATACCGGTTTGGAGGCGGGGCGGTCGATCACGTATGCTTTCCAAGCCTCAAGCGGGGCCCGGTTGGGGTCTACGCCGCACAGCGTTGCAGACGTGCAATACTGGCGGAGTTGCCCTCATCGTCTAGTGGCCCAGGACGCCGCCCTTTCAAGGCGGTAGCACGGGTTCGAATCCCGTTGGGGGCACTGGTAGGTTGGTCGCGTAAGCTACCGATGAGCCAGTGAGATTCGAGTAGTTGAGAAGTGAGCAGTTGAGAAGTAAATAGCAAGGTCCTGTGGAGCAGTCGGAGTGCTCGCCGCCCTGTCAAGGCGGAGGTCGCGGGTTCAAGTCCCGTCAGGACCGCAAGCACCATCCTTGGCCAGGTAGCTCAGTTGGTACGAGCGTCCGACTGAAAATCGGAAGGTCGGCGGTTCGACCCCGCCCCTGGCCACCAAGACATAGGCGATTGAGCCCTGACCCGCATGTGCCGGTCGGGGCTTTTGCTTTCGCGGTTTCGCCGGAGCAGGACCGGCGCCGCCCATGGCCGAAACCACGGGCGGCGCCGACGTGGTGATCGTGAGGATGGCGGACACCAGCCCGGGCCCGCCATCGCCCCCTCACGACCACCTTTGATCCCTCTTCCGCGACGGTGAGAATCGGCGGACGGGTCGCGCACATGAGGTTTTCCCGCGCTGGTCGCGCGGATCAGGCGGGCAGGGCGGATTCGATGCGGTCGACGGCGGCGAAATCTCCGAGACGCCGGGTGACGTACGCGACGGCAAGCCCGCGTTCGGGGTCGGCCCACCCGGCGTTGCCGCCCAGGCCGCCCTGCCCCCAGGTCCCGTCGGGCTCGATCTGGACGCCGAGACCCCAGGTCACCTCCTGCTCGATGAACAGGTCGGTGCCGGTGAACTGCGGTATCGCGAGAGCGGGCAGCCGGCCGTCGAGGACGGCGGCGTAGAAGCGGGCGATCGCCATCGACGTGGCGTGCACGTTGATGGCCGGGACGGCGGCCCGGCGCCAGAGCGGACTGTTGACGACGGCCAGGTCACGCGCGCCGGGCGGGTTGGAGACGGCCCGGGCGTGCACCGAGCCCGGCTCGCCGAGCATCCGT
>NZ_CP192038.1:200000-1560000 GCF_050951115.1 Actinoplanes sp. CA-030573
CTGGAACGTTAAGGGGACCTGTTAGTCCGTAAGGGCGAAGCGGAGAACTTAAGCGCCAGTAAACGGCGGTGGTAACTATAACCATCCTAAGGTAGCGAAATTCCTTGTCGGGTAAGTTCCGACCTGCACGAATGGCGTAACGACTTCCCCACTGTCTCAACCACAGGCCCGGCGAAATTGCAGTACGAGTAAAGATGCTCGTTACGCGCGGCAGGACGGAAAGACCCCGGGACCTTTACTATAGCTTGACATTGGTATCCGAATTTAATTGTGTAGGATAGGTGGGAGCCGGTGAAGCTCGGACGCCAGTTCGGGTGGAGGCATTGTTGAAATACCACTCTGTTGGGTTTGGGTATCTAACTTGCGGCCCTGATCGGGTCGAGGGACAGTGTCTGGTGGGTAGTTTAACTGGGGCGGTTGCCTCCTAAAGGGTAACGGAGGCGCCCAAAGGTTCCCTCAGCCTGGTTGGCAATCAGGTGTTGAGTGTAAGTGCACAAGGGAGCTTGACTGTGAGACTGACAGGTCGAGCAGGGACGAAAGTCGGGACTAGTGATCCGGCACTTGCGTGTGGAAGCGGTGTCGCTCAACGGATAAAAGGTACCCCGGGGATAACAGGCTGATCTTCCCCAAGAGTCCATATCGACGGGATGGTTTGGCACCTCGATGTCGGCTCGTCGCATCCTGGGGCTGTAGCAGGTCCCAAGGGTTGGGCTGTTCGCCCATTAAAGCGGTACGCGAGCTGGGTTTAGAACGTCGTGAGACAGTTCGGTCCCTATCCGCCGTGCGCGTTGGATACTTGAGAAGGGCTGTCCCTAGTACGAGAGGACCGGGACGGACGAACCTCTGGTGTGCCAGTTGTCCCGCCAGGGGCACGGCTGGTTAGCTACGTTCGGAAGGGATAACCGCTGAAAGCATCTAAGCGGGAAGCTCGCTTCGAGATGAGGTATCCCACCCCCTTTGAGGGGGTAAGGCTCCCAGCCAGACGACTGGGTTGATAGGCCGGAAATGTAAGCCAGGTAACTGGTTCAGTTGACCGGTACTAATAAGCCGAGGGCTTAACCACACCTAAACTTTATGCTCAACGCGTCCACTGTGTGATTCACAGCAAACGAACAACCACCCAACACACGTGTTGGTTGCTGGTTTTCTGCTGCTGGCTGCTGTTTCGGTGGTCATAGCGGAGGGGAAACGCCCGGTCTCATTCCGAACCCGGAAGCTAAGCCCTCCAGCGCCGATGGTACTGCACTCGGGAGGGTGTGGGAGAGTAGGACGCCGCCGGACTCAACATACGAAAGGCCCACCCTTCCGGGGTGGGCCTTTCGTCGTTTATTGGGCCTATCGTCGTGGGGATGACGGACTCTTCACGAGACGATCGGCAAGCGGTTCCGGTGATCCTGGATTGCGATCCGGGGCATGACGACGCGCTGGCGCTGCTGCTGGCGGTGGGCGACCCGCGGGTACGGCTTCTCGGCGTCACGACGGTGGCCGGCAACCAAACGCTCGACAAGACGACCCGGAACGCGCTGAAGGTGCTGGCGCTGGCCGGTGTCGGCGGCGAGCTCCCGGTCGCGGCCGGCTGCGACCGGCCGCTGGTGGGCCAGTTGGTCGTGGCCGAGGACATCCATGGCGCCTCCGGGCTGGACGGGCCCGAGCTCGAGCTGCCGGTCGGCCCGGTCGCCACCGTGCACGCGGTCGAGCTGATGCGGCGGCTGATCACCGGATCGCCGGAGCCGGTGACCCTGGTCGCCACCGGGCCGCTCACCAACGTCGCCCTGTTGCTGCGCTGTCATCCCGAGGTGCTGCCCCGGGTGCGACGGGTGGTCTTCATGGGCGGGTCCACCGAGCGGGGCAACACCACCCCGTACGGCGAATTCAATGTCGTCACCGATCCCGAAGCCGCCGATATCGTGCTGCGCTCCGGCCTGCCGACCACGATGATCGGCCTGAACGTCACCCACCGGGCGCTGGCGACCACCGAGATCATCGGTGAGTTCCGGAGCATGGGCACGCGCCTGGGTGCGATCTGTGCCGACCTGATGACATTCTTCGCCGGCACGTATCGGCGCGAGTTCGGTTTCGAGCACCCGCCCGTCCACGATCCGATTGCCGTGGCCGCCGTGATCAACCCCGCTGTCGTCGAGACGTTCGCGGCCCCGGTGTCCGTCGAGCTGGGCGGCACCCACACGCGCGGCGCCACCGTGGTGGACCTGCACGGCCGCACCGGCCGGGCCCCGAACGCCGATGTGGCGGTGTCCCTCGACGTCCAGGCGTTCTGGCGCCTGCTGATGACCGCGGTGCGAGCCCTGGGCGCAGCGTCAACCCAACCGGCGCGGCGGTGAGCGGCCCGGCGGTGTGCGGCGCGGCGACGGTGAGCGGCCCGGCGGCGGACGGCGCGGCGGTGAGCAGCTCTGCGGTGAGCGGCGCGGCGGTGAGCAGCTCCGCGGTGAGCGGCGCCGCGTGCAGCCCACCCTCGTCGGCGCTCGCGGCCGCGAGAGGCGCGATCGGGAAAGCGACGCGGCCTGGCCGGAGGTCCGGCCGGGCCGCGATACGGGGTTCCGCGTCGGCTCAGCCGGCGCAGTTCGCGTATTGGTAGGCGACGCTTCCGCCGGCGTCACCGGGTTCGGCGTGGGCGAAAGCGTAGATGGTGATCGGTCCGGCCGACGGCGTGAAAGTGACCTGTGCGGTAGCGGTGGAGTCGGCCGTGACCGTGCCGTCGGTGATGAGGCCGTCGCCGCCCTCGACCGCGTAGTGGAACGAGTCGACGTGGCTGAGGCCGCCGTGCATGGTGAACGTGACCGGCTGGCCGGCCGTGCATTCGCCGATGGTCACCTCGGGCGCGCTGCCTACGTAGATGTGCCACTCCCGCACCGGGGAAAGCGTGCCGTCCTCGTACCGCGCCCGCACGTTGAGGGTGTTGTCGCCCTCGTGCGTGGGCCGGAAGCCGGCCACGCCCGCGCCGGTGGCGTCGGCCGGCGTCGTCACCGCCGGGCCGCCGTCGACCTGCCACACGTACGCGCTGACGCCCTTGTCCACCGTGCTGGTGAAGGTGAGATCGCCGCCCACGTCGACGCCCGCCCAGGTGTCGGCGCCGTACTGGCTGGTCACGCCGATGTCCTGGGTGACCGGGACGAACTGGTAGTGCCGCGCGGTGCTGACCGTGCCGTCGGCCGCGACGCTCGAGACCATCAGGTCGACGAGCCCGTTGTCGGCGGGGGTGAAGGTGGCCTTGGCGGTACCGTCCGCGCCGGCCGCCGCGGCCCGGATGTCGCCGCCGTTCACCGTGTAGCGGTAGCTCGCCACGCCGGACCGGCCGGGTGTGAAGGCGAGCGTGTCGGTCAGGCCGACGACCGGGGTACCGCCGTACGGCGAGGTCGCGGCGACGAACGGCGCGTCGAGCACGTCGATGGTGACGGTACGCGTCGGCGTCGTCGTCCCGTCGTCGAACTGCGCCCGGACCGCGATCGTCATCGGCCCGCTGTGCGCGGGCGTCACCTGGATGGACGTCGACCAGTCACCGGGCGTCGCGTCCTGCTCGGGGCCGCCGTCGATGCTGTAGACGAAGTGGAACGGGTCCCACCGGTCGAGCGCGAAGTAGACGGTGAAGGGCACGCCCACGCCGTCCGTGCGCGGGTCGGCGTCGGTGTTGATGTCGGTCGTCACGGTCGGGCGGGGGTCGGTGATCGTGAACGGGTACTGCGTCGCGGTCGAGGTGGCGCCGTCCTCCCGCACCGACGAGACCGTGAGGTTGTAGTAACCGCCGGTCTCGGCCGTCCAGTCGAGCACCGCGGTGCCGTCGGCCGCGGCGTCGATCCGCTTCTGCTTGCCGTCGCCGAAGTCATAGACGTACGCGACGACGCCGTTCTCGCGCGGGCGGAACGTGAAACTGCCGCTCGTCCCGTACGGCTGATCCCTGTCCCAGCCGAACACGTCCGAGCTCACGTCGGGTGCGTCGCTGACGCTGACCTGCTGGGTCTGCTCGCCGACCAGCTTCTTGCCGTTGAAGGCGCGGATGCGCAGGCTGAAGTAGCCGGCCCGGGGGAAGACGATCGTGGCGACGGCGGTGTTTCCGGTGGCCGCCACCCGGACCTCGTCCTCGCCCGGAATCGGGACGCCGTAACCATCTTCGAGCAGGTACGTGTACGAGGTGACGGTCAGCCCCGACGCGGCAGTGAGCTTCACGGGGCTGTCGACGCCGACGCCGTTCACGGTGATCTGGGCGTACGGGCCGGTGCGCCGCACGACGTACGCGTAATCGGTTGTCGCGCCGCGGTTGCCGGCGCCGTCGATCGCCGTGACGTGCAAGGTGTCGCTGCCGCCGTAGCGCGGCGTGACCGTCACGCGCGCCTTGCCGCCCGGGTGGTTGGTCGTCACCCGGGCCGGGACCTTGGCGTAGAAGTCGTCGCTCAGAGCGAACGCCACGGTGTCCCGGTCGCCGGCCGCGTCGAGCACGAACGTGCCGGGCACGCCCTCGCCGCCGGTGCCGACGCCGTCGGTGGACGGGGCGTACCTGGTGGACGTGACGATCGGCTTGGTGGCCGGCGGGGTCTTGTCGACGGTCAGATAGCAGATCCTGCTCCACGCCGACGTGTCCTGGTCGTCGGCCGCCTGCGCCTGCCAGCCCACGACCGTGCCGTCGGCGTAGTCGCTCAGGGTGGTGCTCGCGGCGGCCCGGCCGTCGGAGCCGGCTCGCGACTGGTACGTGGTCCGCTGGCCGGGCTGGTCGACCGGCCACACCGCGAAGGTCACGGAGTCGTAGTCGTTCTCGTCCGCATCGGACACCTTGACCGAGAGCTGCGGGTGCACGGCGGTCGGGTGCTTGGCGAGCGTGCCGCATGCGGTGCCGGAGGCGTAGGCCACCTGCGGCGACGACACCCCGGGTACGGCGTTCGACTGCACGAAGAGCGTCAGCGGCCGGAACGTCCGGGCGACCTCGGCGTCCTTCTCGGCCGAGGCGGCGATCCGCACCTCGAAGCTGAGCGTCTTCTCGTGCCGGGCGAGAGCGGCCTCGATCTGCGCGGTCACATCGGTGCCGACGTACGCGCCGGGGCAGTAGACGCCCTTGCCGAGGGTGGCCCGGCGGACGAGCTCGAGCTCGGCCGGCGCCTTGTGCCAGGTGGTGGTCGCGTTGACCGGCCTGGTCCGGTAGATCTCGACCGGCGCCTGCACGTCGCAGCTCTCGACGGAGGTCTCGCTGGTGTAGAGGTTCACCTGGTGCGGCACGCGGCCGGCCAGACCGCTGATGTCGTACGTGAAGTAGGCCCGGCGGGTGTGCCGGATTCCGGTGCCGTCGTCGAACGTGCCGACGGGCATGTCGCCGGTGGGGTTGAGGGCGGGCGCGTCCGGCTGTCCCGAGTCGGTGTAGGTCCACGCGGTCACGGGCAGGTTGCTGCCGTACGGCGTGGCATGGGCGGCGGTGTTGAATCCGGCGGCCGCGGTGGCGAGGCCGACCGCGGCGGCCGCCGCGATCCGGAGGCCTCGTGCGGAGTTTCTCATCTCGTGCTCCCCGATTGGCCCGCACGAACGCGGGCGAGCGGATCTTAGGTCCACGCATTTACGGGCGGCAATTAGTTAGACAGAGACCCAAATACCGATCACGACGACACGTACGTCCGGTAGATGCCGCTTTCGACCGTATTTGCTACGCCGGAGTCCGCCAATCGGACGACGCGCGCAGCACCCCGCAAATACGGTGGTATCGGACGGAGGAGGGGCGGCGTCGTGGGTGGTGCGCAGGAACCGATTGACTATCGGTCGCTGTTCCGCTGTGTCCCGACGCCGCTGGTGGTGCTCGACCCGCAGCTGCTGATCGTCGACGCCAACGACGCCTATCAGGCGGCGACCATGCGATCCCGGCCGGAGTTGGTGGGTCACCCGATCCTGGAGGCCTTCCCGGAGAACCCCCGCGACCCTTCCGCCCCCGGGGCGGCGAATCTGGGCGCCTCGCTGCGGCGGGTGCTGCGCGACCGGGTGACCGACGTGATGGCGCTGCACAAATACGACATCCCGCAAGTCGGCGGCGGCTTCGAGGCCCGCTGGTGGGCACCGGTCAGCGTGCCGGTCCTGAACTCCCGCGGCGAGGTGACGCACATCGTGCACCGGGCGGAGGACGTCACCGCGTACGTGCAGGCACAGCAGGAGAAAGATCTGTCGCGCCCGCAAACGGGCGAGCCGCAGGCGCCGGCCCGGCACCGGGAGGCCGAGCCCTTCGCGCACCAAGCGCTGTGGGAGCAGCGCCAGACCCTCCAGGACCTGGCCGACAGCCTGGACACCGTGGTGATCGGGTGTGATGTCGAGGGCCGGCCGGTGGTGTACAACGAGGCCGCGCGCGCTCTGGTCGCCGGCCGGATCGCCGGCGCATCGGCCGACCAGTGGCCGAGCCGGCTGCATCTGTACACGTCGGACGGAAGCCCTCTGTCCGCGGCGGACCACCCGCTGGCCCAGGCCCTGCGCGGCGAGCATGTCCGGGACGCCATGGTCGTCATGCGGAGCCCGGGGACGCCCGTGCGCGTCTTCCGGATGCACGCCCGGCCGGTCGGGCATCGCTCCGGTCTGGCCGCGGTGGTGGCGATGCACGACGTGACGGCGGTGCGCCGTACCGCCCGGCTCAAGGAGTGCGAACTGGAGATCGCCAAGCTGACCGCCGGGCCGGCACCCACCGATGGTGTTCTGGCCCAAGTGGTACGACTGATCGGCGTCATGACCGGCTGGATCGCCACCGAGTTCTGGATCGTCGACGATGTCGCCCACGTCTTACGCCGCAGCACCTGCTGGGCCGGCGACGACCGGTACGCGTGCGAACCGTTGCCCGAGCCGCTGCCGGCGGGTGAGGGAGCGCCGGGCCGGGCGTGGCAGACGAACGAGGCCATCTGGGTCCCGGACGTGCACCGGGGCCCCGACCCGTTCGACGGCGCCGGGCCGGGGCGCGCGGCGCTGGCGATTCCGGTGCCGAGCGGGTCGGACGTACTCGGCGTGCTCGTCTGCTACAGCGACACCACCGAGGTGGCCGACGACACGCGCACCGCGATCCTGACCGGCATCGGCGCCCAGCTCGGTGGGTTCCTCGAGCGCCGGCGCGCGGAAAGCCTCGCCGCCGAGCTCGACCGCACCAAGGACGAGTACATCGCGCTGGTGGGACACGAGCTTCGTACGCCCTTGACCAGCATCCAGGCCTACACCGAGATCCTGGTCGAGGATCCGGAGCTGTCCGAAGAGCATCGCGAGATGCTCGCCGTGATGCACCGCAACGTCGCCGACCTGCACGCGATCGTCGTCACCCTCCTCGACGTGGCCGGCCTGCGCTCCGGCCACCTGGAGCTCGACCGGCACCCGATGAACCTGACCGACGTGGTCCGTGCCGCCACCGACGACGCCCGTGCCCGAGCCGACGGGCGCGTCACCATCGACGTGAACACCACCGACGCCGCGCCCGTCCACGGCGATGCCCGCCGCCTGCGCCAGGTCGTCGACGAACTGGTGAGCAACGCGCTGACGTGGGCGCCGGACGCCTCCACCGTGGGCGTCAACCTGCACGCCGACTCCCACGCCGCGGTGCTGAGCGTCTCCAACACCGGCAAGCGCATCCCGGACGAGGAGCGGGCCCGGCTGTTCGAGCTCTTCTTCCGCGGTCGTGCCGCCCGGCACCAGGGCGTGCCCGGCAAGGGCTTGGGCCTCACCCTGGTCCGTGCCATCGTCGAACTACACGGCGGCACGACCAGCATCAACGACCCTGACGAAGCGGCAACCGTCTTCACCGTGCGCCTACCCACCCGCCGGTAACGCGGTTACGCCGCCCTGGCACGGGCGTGCAGTCCCGTCCCGAGAAGACACCCGCCACCTGGAATGGCTGCACCAGCGACTCGGCGCGAGACTCGCCATCGAACTCCTCGTCCACGGCGGCCTTCGCCTCTTTTATGGTGCTTGGTCCGGATTCCGCCGATGAATCCAGCATTGCCCTGCCGCGTACTAGCAGGTCAGCCGCTACACCACCTAAGGTGACAGGTTCGAGTGGGGGCACTTGCGACGCGGATCCCGGATCCGCGCGGCAAATCCGTCCCAGGTACGGAACATCCGAGCACCCACGGAGCACCCACGGATCCGCTACCGACGCACAACTACGTCGCGACGACGGCGCCGCACCCTGGGTCGTCGACCGAACGGACAGCACTCAATATCCACGGACGATGTCGTCGCGTCATTCACCATTCCGGTCCAAGATCCGAAGAAAGCCAATGCTCGGGACGCATGTGGACAATTACTTGTGTACCGATATGCGTCCGCTCGAACTCTAAGTATTCTTCCACCCTTGCGGCTGGAATGTAGCGCCGCGCCAGTTCCCGCGACCGTTCAGGCGAACCCGGCTCAATGCGCACTACTGGTCCTCGCACCGACACGTACCTGGCCGTCGGCGCACTGCGCTCTACCATCAGGCCGAAGTGGCCCGCCGCGCGGATCGCCTGCGTCTTGCGTGCATCCGGTCCGGTGGCAATCCATAGCTCACCACCTGGCTCGTACTGGTACCAGATGGGAACAGTAAGCGGCGCCCGATCGGGCCGTTCGACTACCGACAGGGCGCCGACGTGCGGCTCGGCAAGAAACGCTTCGCGTTCTTCTCTCGACAACGTCATGGCCGGGACGCTACGCCCAGGGTCTGACAAAACTCTGCCGATCAAGCGCCGCTTGATGAGCGATGCCAGCACCGGCGCTCGGATCTGGCGAGTCGCGCGCCCGCGTCCCGGGCCGCCGTCACGTCGCGTGGACTCGCCTTGCCGCTGTCTCGATGCGCACTCGTGCTGCTCCTTCCTCGAAAGAGTCCCGTAATGCGGGTACCGGGTCGGGCTATGCCGGACGGAGTCCCTCGATGAAGTCCAAGCGGTTTCTGCTCGTCAACAACTCGACCAGGCGCGCTCGGGTCGTTGGTGTAATCACCGGCCCGGGACTTCACGATCAGTCCGCCCCACGTGCTGCGGTGGGACGGCGGGATCCAGCTTGGCGGCACCCTTTCTTTCCGTGACTTCGGGGCGACCTTTCCCGACCTGAAACTCCCTCCGGAATCGGAAACTGTCGAGCTCGCTAGTTTGTTCAGCTGAACCGATCTCAATGGCGCGGTCACGTGCGACGACAGAGCGGACAGCTTGTTTCCTGGTGGCGCCTCGAATTCCGACACCCTGACGGCCAGCCACGGCGGCTACCGCGCCCTGACCCGAGGCGCGGCAGGCCCGCACCCGCCGTTACCGCCGGCGCCGACCTCAAAACCGTCCAAGACCAACTCGGGCACGCCAGCATTGTGCTCACCGCCAACACCTACACCAGCGTGCTACCCGCCGCCCAGCACAAGGCCGCCGAAGCCACCGCCCGACTCATCCTGACCACCGCCCGAAACGCCCGCGCCAAGATGGCCGCCAAGAACAAACACCCCGACCCGGACCACCACCCCAACCGGGCGACCCGTCCACCGCACCACCGCGAGCTAACACTCCGAACACGGCCAAAACCGCAGGTCAGACAGCCGGAATCACATCCCGCGAGGGTAAAATACGACCAAAACGGTCCAAGCGATAAGGAAGAACCAACAAGCGTCCACATACCACATGGGACGCCCGCCTACCGAGAAACCGCAGGTCATAGAGTGGACCGGACGTTGCACCATGCGGCTGCGGGTCAGCGGGGACGTGCCGGCGTCACCGTGCAGACGGGGCGCAACCGCCGCGCCGCGCGGGGTGTCCGGGGGCTCGGCCCCCGGAGCAGGCATGACGAGTGGTGTTGGCTCGCGCGTTCGGCGAGCAGGCTCCACCCAACCACTCGTGGGCCGCCGGGGACTCGAACCCCGAACCTAAGGATTAAAAGTCCTCAGCTCTGCCATTGAGCTAGCGGCCCGCGATCACAGCGTACCTGCGGCGTTCCCCGATTTTGCTTCGGCGTCGGTCAACGGCGCGTTTCCGCTGGTCGCGGTGGTTATGGGTGGCGTTGGGCGCGGTCTGTTGCGGTGCGAAAGCGGCGCATTCCGACCGCCGCCTCGTGGGCGGCCAGGAAGCCGGCCACCGACGCCGACCACGGGAACTTCTCGGCCTGGGCCCGCGCTCGGGCCCGCCGCTCGTCCTCGGGAACAGCGAGCAAAGAAAGGACCGCTTCCGCGTACGCCGGGCCCTCGCCCGCCGCCGCGCGGCCGGCCGTGCCGATCACCTCGGGCAGCGCGCTCTCCGCGCTGACCACCACCGGGGTGCCGGCGGCCAGTGTCTCCAGCGCGGCCAGGCCGAACGTCTCGACCGGGCCGGGCGCGATCGCCACGTCCACACTGGCCTGCAAGCTCGCCAGCTCGGCCGGATCGCTCACGTGCCCGAGGAAGCGCACCGGCAGCCCCCGCTCGGCGGCCTCGTCCTGCAGCGCCTGCCGCAGTGGTCCGGCACCGGCGACGACGAGCACCGCGCGTACGCCCGCCTGACGGAGAGCCTCGACGGCCGCGAGCGAACGGCGGGGTTTCTTCTCCGGCGAAAGCCGGCCGCAGTGCAGCAGAAGCACGTCGTCGGGGGTCGCCCAGCGCGCGCGCATCGACGGCGAGTGGCGGGACGGCGAGAACCGGTCGAGGTCGACGCCGAGCGGCACGCGCACCACGTTCGGCACGCCGATCCGCTCGAACTCGTTCGCCGCCCACTGCGTCGTGCAGACGATCCGGTCGTGCTCCTGGGCGGTGCGCCGGTTGAGCACGTCACCGATGCGCCGGCCGGACGCCGGGCCGAACAGCCGCAGCAGGCCGTCGAGGCTCTCGTGCGACACCATCATCGACGCCACGCCCTCGCGCCGGGCCCAGCGGCCGAGCCAGCGCAGCGTGGTGCGGTCGGAGATCTCGATGCTGTCCGGCCGCAGCGTGCGCAGCATGGTGGCGAGGCGACGCCGCTCGAGCAGCACCCGGTAACCGCCGACGCCGGGCACCAGCGGGCCGGGCAGCGTGACCACCCGGCCCTGCGGCGTCTGCTCGTCGCGGAACTCGGGCCCGGGGATGACCAGCACCGACTCGTGACCGGCGGCCAGATAGCCGGCGCCGAGATGACGAAGCGCCGTCTTGAGGCCGCCGGACCGGGGGGCGACGAAGTTGGCGACCCGGACGATCCTCACGCGGCCACCGCCATCACCGAGTCACCGCACACGGCCTCATAGTGCCCGATCAGCTCCTCGCCGACCGCGGACCAGCTGCGACCGGCGATCGCGATCCGGCCGGCGGCGCCGAACATGGCCCGCTTCGAGGCGTCGGCGGCCAGGTCGCGTACGGCGTCGGTGAAGCCTTTGACTTGGAAAGGCGGCACCAGGTAACCGGTCCGTCCGTGGGTCACGAGATCGACCGGACCGCCCGCGCGCGGCGCCACCACCGGCAGCCCGCTGGCCATCGCCTCCTGCACGGCCTGGCCGAACGTCTCGTACGGTCCGGTGTGGGCGAAGATGTCGAGGCTCGCGTAGATGCGTGCCAACTGGAGGCCGCGCCGCACGCCGAGGAAGGTGGCCCGGGGCAGCGCCTTGCGCAGGGCGGGACCGGCCGGGCCGTCGCCGACGATCACCAGACGTACGCCGGGCAGGCGGCTGACCTCCTCGAGCAGGTCGACCTGCTTCTCCACCGCGAGACGGCCGACGAAGCCGACGACCACCTCGCCGTTCGGGGCCAGCGCGCGCCGCAGTCCGGCGCTGCGGCGGGAGGGATGGAACTGCACGTCGTCGACGCCGCGCCGCCAGAGGTGGATGCGCTCGACACCGTGCGCGCCGAGTGCGGCGCCCGACTCGGTGGAGGGCACGAGCGTGCGGGCGGCCGAGTTGTGCACCGTGCGGATCCAGCGCCAGGCGGCGCCCTCGGTCATGCCGACCTTGTAGGCGCGGGCGTAGGCGGCGACGTCGGTCTGATAGACGGCGACGGCGGGCAGCTTGAGTGACTTGGCGGCCGCGGCGCCCCACGCGCCGAGGAAGAACGGGCTGGCCAGGTGGACGACGTCGGTGCCGTGCGCCTTGAGAGCGCCGGTCATCGTGGGCGTGGGCAGACCCAGCCGGATCTGCGGGTAGCCGGGCATCGGCAGCGAGGCGATCCGCACCACCTCGTAGGGCACGTCGACCCGGGCATCGCGCACCGCCGGCGGCGGCTGCGGCGCGATCACCATCGGCTGGTGCCCGCGACGCATCAGATGTTCGGCCGCTCGCACCACCGAGTGCGCGACCCCGTTGACATCCGGCAGGAAAGACTCCGTGACCAGAGCGACTCGCATACGGTCACGATGATTGGCGCCGATGTCCGAGGCTCAAACAAGACCCAAACGACAAGGGCTTTTGCGCGTACGAGCTAATCGCCGCTCAGCGTGCTCGCGTAGGCGCGGAAGCGCTCGACCGCCCGGGCGCTGATCGCCTGGCCGTGGCCGAAAACCGCGTTCTCGAACGTGTGCGACGCCAGCTTGAGCACGCTGCGGTCGAGGTCGCCGAGATTTTCCGCGGCCGCTCGGGGCGCGCTGCCGACCTCGCCCTTCTTGCCCGCTGCCGCATCGCCCGCGAAGAGCACGCCGCCGGCCCGGTCGAGCAGGTAGGAGACGTGGCCGCGGGTGTGGCCGGGCGTATGCAGGGCGGTGAAGCCCGGGATCGGCTCCGACTCGTCGGTGGTGATCAGCTGGTCGATCTTCGTGGGCTCGGCGCTCATGAACCGGGAGACCAGCCGGACCAGCGCCCGCTTCGGCTCGGCCCGGATCGCGCCGGTGATCACGGGTGCGTCGGCCGCGTGCGCGAAGACCCGCGCGCCGGAGCGGGTGCGCAGATCGGCGACGTTCCCGGTGTGGTCGAAATGGTGATGTGTGAGCAGGATCGTGCGTACGTCACCGATCTGCTTCTTGATGTCGTGCAGCGCCTTGTCGATGCGGGTCGAACGCCGGGGCAGCCCGGTGTCGACGAGCACGACTCCGTCGTCGGTCAGGACCAGATGCACATTGACGAAACCGAGGCTGAGCTCGAAGACGCCGTCGACCACCTCTCGCACCCGGCCATTGTCCAGGACATCCGGGAGAACGCGCCGCCGGTGCTCTCACGCGGGGGCGCCGGCGGCCTTGGCGTCCTGCTCGATCTCGGCCGTGTCCGCCTTGAGCTGCTTCGCCTCGAGCTTCTCCGCCCGCTTCATGGCCCGCTCGACCTTGGCGCCCATGTCCGAGGCCGCCACCACGACGAGACCGGCCTGGCCCTCGTCGAGATATTCGCCCAGCTCCTTGAGGTCATGCCGGCTCATTCCGGCCGCCGCGTGCCCGGCCACGGCCCCCAGGATGGCCCCGCCGCCGGTTGTCGCCGCGAGCAGCCCGCCACCGATCGCCGCGAACGGGAACAGTGCCACCACCAGACCGGTCGCCAGCCCGACCCCGCCGCCGAGCACGCCACCAACCCGCGTCGGCGTCTCGTGCTTCTTGACGATCTTCGTCTTGCCGCCTTCCCGGCGCTCGAGGACCGCCGCGTCGTACGCGTCGATGAGTCCCGCCTCCCGATGCAGTTCCTTGACCAGGTCGTAGTCCGCCTCGGCGGCCGCGACGCTCGGATAGACACCGGCATAAACCATGAACGTATCGAAAGCCATCGTGTCGCCTCCTCGGACGGTGCTGGTGCCGAAAGCGTCTCGTGCGCGGCGCCGCCCGCGCCTCATCCCGGGCAGATGACACGGCCAAGCGGCTGTGGACGAGCCGCGGGAATCGTCGTAGGCGGCCCCTAGAGTTCGGCCCACCCAGTGATCGGGGTGGGGCAGGGTGCGGCGACTGCGGCGAGTGCGGCGGGGTGCGGCGCGGTGGTTGCGGCGCGGTGACGGGCCGCGCGTGTTTCGCCGGTTCCGGCGCGCCTTCCGCGGCTGGCGCGCCTGTTGGCCCGGCCGTTTCTAGGAAGTGGTCGCTAAATCGGCCCGCGATGCGTCCACTTCCTAGAAATGGCCGGCCTACACGTTCAGGACGCCACGGCTGCGGGCGAGGTGGTAGGCGGTGCGGGTGCTGGCGGTGCGGGTGCGGGCGGTGCCGACGACGGCGTGGGCGGCGCGGGATCGGCGAGGAGGGCGGAGGAAGTGGGAGCCGGGCGCGGGAGCAGGGCCAGCGCGAGCAGGCCTGCGGTCAGGTACCCGACGCCCTGCAGGGCTATCACCGGGACTATGCCAGCGTGTGCGGGAAGAACGCCGGCCAAGGCTATGCCGGCCAGCATGGCCGCCGCCTTCAGGGCGGTGATCGCGCCGAAGACGCGGCCTCGGTGGGTGTCCTGTGTGGATTTCTGGAAGACCGTTGTCAGGCCGGCCACGGTCAGCGCGCCGGGTAGGCCGACCAGCACCATGATGAGCAGGGCTGGCCAGAGGGCGGTCAGGAACAGCGGATAGAGGAACAGCGCCAGGTCGAGCAGGCCGAAGACGGCCGCGCCGGCGCCCAGCAGGAGGCGGGGCTCGAAGCGGTGGCCGATCAGGGTGGCGACCATGCCGCCGGCCAGGCCGCCCACCGCCTGGACTGCCATGATCGTGCCGTAGATCTGGTTGCCGCCGTGGAGCACGTCGCGGACGAACGGGGCCATCAGCGTCATCATGATGGCTTCGCCGACGCCGGTGATCAGGGCGAAGACGAGCAGGATCCGCAGCGTACGGGTGGACAGGGCTATCCGCGTACCGTCTCGCCAATCGTTGCGGATGCGCGGAGCGCCCACCCGGACCCACCGATGCCGGATCGCCCCCAGCAGGGCGGCGGCCACCGCGAAGGTGGCCGCGTCGGCCAGCGTGATCAGCCGGATGCCGCCGACCGCGGCCAGCACCCCACCCAGCGCCGCGCCGGTCAGCCGGGCCACGTCGCGCGCCTGGCCGTTCAGCGCGTTCGCGGTGACCAGGTCGCGCCCCTCGACCAGGGCTGGTACCAGCGCGGCCTCGGCCGACGCGAAGCAGACCGCGAGCGAGCTCTGCACCGCCGCCACCGCGTAGACGATCGGCGCCCGCCCGGGCTGGTCGACCAGCAGAAGCGGCAGCAGCGTGCCGGCCAGCAGCACGTTGCAGGCGATCATCGTGCGGCGGCGGTCCCACCGGTCGGCCAGCACGCCCGCGAACGAGCCGAGCGTCACCTGCGGGATCAGCGCCGCCAGGACCATGGCCGCCGACGCGATGGTCGAGCCGGTGAGCACGTAGACCTGGTAGGCCAGGCCGGCGTTGAGGATCCAGTCGCCGGTGAACGAGACGAAGTTCGCGGCGAGCAGGAGCCGGTAGTCGCGGTGGCGGAGTGCCCGTCGCATCTCAGCCTCCGGTGGCGGTCGGCCGCAGCGGGACGGCGACCAGCGTGACGTCGATCGGCACCGCATCGGCCGGCCGGCTCGCCGGGTCGCCGATCGGACGCCGCCGGACCAGCGGGTCGATCAGCGCGAACCAGGCGTCGGCCAGCTCCGCCATCTCGTCGAGGGTGAGGTAGACCAGGCTCTGCGAGACGCCGGTGTGCTCGGTCCAGCCCGGGTCCTCGTCGGCGCGGCGCTGCTGCCAGTCGGTGAGGTAGGCGGCGCTGCGCTCGATCAGGATGCGCTCGAGCGCCTCGGCCGCCTCCTGCGCGTCGATCGACTCGCCGGGCTCGAAGCGATTGGACGTATGGGTGACCCGCCACGGCCGCTCCCGGTTGTCGCCGGCGTCGGCATGCTCGACGTAGCCGTATTTGGCCAGCTGGCGCAGGTGATGGGAGGCGAGCGCCTGGCTCACGCCGAGCTGGCGGGCGGCCTCGGCGGCGGTGATCGAACCCTCGCGTCCGACCAGCGCGTGCAGTTTGAGTCGCAACGGGTGGGCGAGGGCCCGCAGCGCCAGCGGGTCGCCGACGACATGCCGATCGGCCGATTCCAAAGACATGCTTGGAATACTGCGTCCGTCGATGGAAGATGTCAAGCAAGTGCTTGGAATCCACATCAGTCGGGTTAGCCGGATCGGCCAGTTCCGGGAAATCCGCTGGTCAGCGAGCCGAAAGCCGGTCACTATCGTTCCCGTGGAATACGGGGCCGAACAGTTGAGCGCGGGGTTTCGCGCCATGAACATGCTCGCCGGGTTCGTCCGGCGAGGCGGGCGTCCGGTGGGGGTGACGCCGACGATCCCGCTGCGGGCGGCCGAGACGCAGTACGGCTGGTTCCCGGTCACCGTCGACGGCGCCGACCGCCGGATCGCCGTCATCACCAGCCAGCGCTTGGTCGTCTCCGGTGTGGACCACCCGCTCTCGGAGGTCGTCCGGGTCCGCCCGGTGCCGGGCGAGTGGTCGGTCGAGCTCGACTTCGCCGGACGGCCGCCACTGGTGCTGAGCGGGCCGTGGGTGCCGTGGATGAGCGTGGTGATCTGCGCCGAGCTGTACGGGACGGCCTGGCCACCGGTCGCCGGTGTGCCCGCGCCGCGCCGCCGCCAGGTCGCGGTGTGCCCCAGTCAGCGGTGACCTTCGGCTGACGATGCGAAAAAAGCTGATGGCCGCCGTAGACCGGCGAGCCCGGCGGCTGCGACGCTAAGCGATGTGTATGACTACGACCTGTTGGTACTGGGCTCCGGGCCCAGCGGGCAGAAGGCCGCGATCGCCGCGGCGAAGCTGGGCCGCCGAGTCGGGGTGGTCGACCGCCGGGACATGATCGGCGGGGTCTGCATCAACACCGGCACCGTGCCGTCCAAGACGCTGCGCGAGGCGGTGCTCTACCTGACCGGGCTGAGCCAGCGGGACCTCTACGGGTCGAGCTACCGGGTCAAGGACGAGATCACCGTCGCCGATCTGGCCGCCCGCACCCAGCACGTGATCAGCCGGCAGACCGACGTCATCCGCAACCAGCTCTCCCGCAACCACGTGCAGATGATCACCGGCATCGGGCGGTTCGCCGACGCGCACGCGATCTGGGTCGACGGCGGCAGCGGCCGGGAACAGAAGATCAGCGCCGACAAAATCATCATTGCGGCCGGTACGCGTCCCGCCCGTCCCGACAGCGTGGACTTCGACGACCGTACGATCGTCGACTCGGACGGTGTGATCAACCTGCAGGCCGTGCCCCGCAGCATGGTCGTGGTCGGCGCCGGCGTGATCGGCATGGAGTACGCGTCACTGTTCGCCGCGCTCGGCACCAAGGTGACCGTGGTCGAGCGGCGCGAGAAGATGCTCGACTTCTGCGACGACGAGATCGTGGAGTCGCTGAAGTACCACCTGCGCGACCTGAGCGTGACGTTCCGGTTCGGCGAGGAGGTGGCCGCCGTCGAGAAGCACGCGACGGCCGCGCTCTGCATCCTCAAGAGCGGCAAGAAGATCGTCGCCGACACGGTCATGTACTCCGCCGGGCGGCAGGGCCAGACCGACGACCTGAACCTGGCGGCCGCCGGGCTCGCGGCCGACCGGCGCGGGCGCATCGAGGTCGACCTCAACTACCGCACGGCGGTGGAGAACATCTACGCGGTCGGCGACGTGATCGGTTTCCCGGCGCTGGCCTCGACCTCGATGGAGCAGGGCCGGCTGGCCGCGCACCACGCCTGTGGGGAGTCCGTGCGCGAGATGGGCTCGCTGCAGCCGATCGGCATCTACACCATCCCCGAGATCAGCTTCGTCGGTAAGACCGAGGACGAGCTGACCGATTCGTCGACGCCGTTCGAGACCGGCATCGCCCGGTACCGGGAGCTCGCCCGAGGGCAGATCGTCGGTGACTCGTACGGGATGTTGAAGCTTCTGGTCGCTCCGGACGACGGAAAGCTGCTGGGCGTGCACGTCTTCGGGACGGGCGCCACCGAGATCGTCCACATCGGGCAGGCCGTGATGGGGTGCGGCGGTACGGTCGACTACCTGGTCGACGCGGTTTTCAACTATCCGACGCTGTCGGAGGCGTACAAGGTCGCGGCCTTGGATGCCTCCAACAAGATCCGCAACATCACCCGGATCGACGGCTGACTTCAGGCGTTGCTTTTCAAGCGTTGTAGACCCAGACCTTGGTCTTCAGCGGGATCTTGTTGGTCGCCCAGATCCAGTTGATCGCCGCGTTCGAGAGCCGGGCGCAGCCGTGCGAGGCCGGGTAGGGCGGGATGCTCGGCGAGCCGTGCACCGCGATGCCGCCGTTGAAGTACTTCGGCCGGTAGAGATCGCCGAGCGGGCCGTGCCGCATGCCGTCGATCTGCCGGCCGACCTTGAAGTGGCCGGTCGGGGTGTCGGCGAGGTACGTCTGGCCCTCGTACTCGTAGTGCTGGTTCGAGCCGGTCGAGGTGTTGAGCGTGGCTACCACCTCGCCGTCCTTGACGAACATCAGCAGCTGCTTCTTCAGGTTGATCTCGACGAGGTAGCCGCTGCCGGCCTTCGACTTCGCCTTCGGCCGGACGCCGGCGTCGAGCGCCTTCTGGGTCTTCGGGCCGACGGTGCCGTCGCGGCCGATGCCCGCCGCCTTCTGCAGCGCGAAGACGGCCTGCTGGGTGGTGCCGCCGAACTTGCCGTCGACCTTGCCGTTCCAGTAGCCGAGATCGGTCAGCCGCTGCTGCAGCGCGAGGACCGCCGGACCCTTCGCGCCGACCTTCAGCTTCTGCGGGTTCGCCGTCGGGGTCACGGTCGGGGCCGGCGACGCGCTGGGACTTGCGCTCGGTGACTCGCTCACGCTGGGTGACGGCTGCGCCGACGTCGGCGGTACGCTCGGAGCTTGCGCCCCGGTTTGCGAGCCTTCATCCGAGTTGCAGCCCGTCGCGAGCGTGAGTGTCGCCGCGACCGCGATCGCAAGCGTCAGAGCCTTCCGCACCATGCGCTCCTCCTGTCCCACAGAGGATCATTGCCGAAAACGTCTCACAATGACCACCGGATGCGTTTTCACGTTCGCATCGCCTTCTTATCGTTACCGGCCGTGGCAAGCGCCCGGCAGGGATCGAACGAGTGGTGGACGCGGTCATGAAAAAGAGTCAAGTACCCTTCGGCTATGTCTTGGATGGCCAGCGCCCGGCACGGCGTACGCGAAGCCCCGGCCGGGCTCGCGCTCGTGCAGGATCTGCTGAACACCCGAGCGACCATGCACTACGGCGCTGACCTGCTGCTCAACGCCGATGACGCCCAGCGCTGGCTGACCGAGTCGCTGGCCACCTGGTCCCGGGTCTCCGGCCTGCCGGCGCCGACGCTGCTGATCTCGTCGACCGATCTGCGGTCTTTGCGGCGCCTGCGCACCGCGTTCGAGAACGTCATCCTCGCCGCCGGCGACGGCCGTCACGACGGTGCCCTGCCGCCGGCCGACGTGCCGGTCAGCCTGGTGCCCGACGCCGACGGCTGGGTGCGGATGGTCCCGACCGGCCGCGGCACCCGCTGGCTGGCCTCGGCGCTGTGGGCGGAGGCGCTGCTGGCCCAGCAGGCCGGGCTGTGGCCGCGGCTCAAGCTGTGCCACAACGCCGACTGCCGGGCGGCGTTCTTCGACACGTCCCGCAACAACAGCGGCGTCTGGCACGACGTCTCCACCTGCGGCAACACGGCCAACCTGCGCGCCTTCCGGGAGCGGAAGAGGTTGCTGGGCGGTAGCGGCGCCCAGCCGGGGAGGCCGCAGTTGCCCGGGCCCAGCATGCGCTGAGCGCCTCTCCCGGCCGGCGCGCCGCGGGCGGGAACTTTGCGGGCGCGGCGCGCGACTATGGGTACATGGCTTGTGAGCGGTGGCGCGAGATGCTGTCTGCGCAGCTGGACGGCGAGGACGACCCGGCCGGCCGGCCGCTGGTCGACGAGCACCTGGCCGGCTGCGCCGGATGCCGGGAGTGGCTCGACCAGGCGGCCACGGTCAACCGGCTGACCCGCATGGGGGTGGGCGCCGCGCCCGATCTCAGCGCCAACATCCTCGCCGCCATCGCCAATGCCGAGGGCCCGAAGCCGGCGCCGGCCGGGCGCCGGGGGCGCTTCCCGTGGGCGACGGCGCTCTACGTCGCGCTGGCCGGGGTGGGTGCGGTGCAGTTGATCCTCGGACTCGGACAGGTGGGCGGCGGCGTGGCCGGCACCCACGTGCACGCGCCGGGGCTGGACGCGACGCCCGGCCACCTCTGGCACGAGTCGGCGGCCTGGAACGTGGCGGTCGGCGCCGGGTACCTCTTCATCGCCCTGCGCCGCAGCCGGCCTTCGGGGCTGGTGCCGATGCTCACGGCGTTCGTCGGGATGTTGCTGCTGCTCTCGGTCAACGACCTGACCGGCGGTCGGGTCGACGCCACCCGGCTGGTCAGCCACGGCTTCGTCATCCTCGGATATCTGCTGGTGGTGGCGCTCTCCCGGATTCCGGGCGGTTTCGCGGCGCCGCCGGGGGTGCGGGCCACCGGCGGCTGGTCGGGCTGGCGGGCGCGCTTCGGCGACGGGGACGAGGACGGGGAGGCGGCCTCGCCGGCTTTGCGCCCGGGCTTGCGCCTGGTGCCCCGAGGTCCGATGACCGCGGAACACGCCGAGGATCGCCCGGCCGCCTAGGCGCCGGCCAGGCGAGAGGAAGGGCGCGGAAGAGAGTGCCCGGCCGCGTAGGCGCCGGCCAGGCGAGAGGAAGGGCGCGGAAGAGAGTGCCCGGCCGCGTAGGCGTCGGCCAGGCGAGAGGAAGGGCGCGAAAAGAGCGCCCGGCCGCGCGGCGACGCCGGCGGGCGCGGCGGAAGCGCGTCGCACGCCAAAAACGCGCCGCGCGCACAAAGAAGCCAGCCTCCGGAGAGGCTGGCTGGCGCTGCGGCGTGCGGCGACCGCCGGGGTCGGGTGGGCCGGCGCCGGCGAGCGGGCGGATAGGCAACCGAGGCCTCAGCGAGCCGGCGGGCGGATGGAGAGCTCGCGCCAGTCGTCGGGGCCGGCCAGGAGGGCGCGGACGGTGTCCAGGGCCGCTTCCTCGCTGTCGTACTCGAAGAAGTGCGAGACGCCGTCGGCGCCGCCCGCGCGCTGCTCCACATACCACTGGTCGCCGCTCACCCGCAGGTATACGTCTTTGCGGGCGATGCGGCCCCACTTGCCGTTCCACCAGTGCTTACGCTGCTCCATCCCGGCACTGTATCGAACATTTGTTCGAGACGGAGCGGGTCTGGATGATCTTTTTCAGCGCGGCGGTTCCTGGGTGCGGTTCAGGATGTCGTTCACCGCGCTGCCGCGGGCGCCGGACGCGGTGGCGTCCTGGGCCAGCAGGTCGCGGATCTGGGTGAGCAGCACGATGTCCTCGCTGGGCGCCTTCGGCGGCGGCTCCTCGCCCCGGCGGCGGCGCTCGGCCAGCGCGTTGAGCGGGAAAACGACCAGGAAGTACAGAACGGCCGCCGTGATCAGGAACGTGATGATCGCGTTGATGAACGTGGCGTAGTCGAAGACCACGCCGCGGACCTTCCACGTACCGGCGTTGACGCCGGAGCCGCCGCTGATCAGCTGGATCAGCGGCTTGATGAAGCCGTTGGTGAAGGCGGTGACCACCGCGGTGAACGCGGCGCCGATCACGATGCCGACCGCGAGGTCGACTACGTTGCCGCGCATGATGAAGTCTTTGAAGCCCTGGAAGATCTTGTTCACGAGCACACTCCAGCACGCCGAGAGGGGGATTCGTCGTCCGGCAGCAGGTGCCCACCACCGGTCGGCGACAAACTACGCCGATCGGGGTAAGAGGAGAAAGTCAGTCGAGGGCCGGCTCCTGCGCGGTGACCGCCTCGTCGACCGTGGGATAGGTGCGCAAGACCTCGACCAGGCCGCTGACCTCGAGGATGCGCAGCACCCCGCGCTGCGGCGCGGCCAGCCGCACGGTGCCGCCGGCGTCGTCGGTGCTGTTCTTGGCCCGGACGAAGACCGACAGCCCGGTGGAGTCACAGAACGAGACCTCGGCCAGGTCGAAGACCAGCCGGGTGCGCCCTTTCTCCAGCAGGTCGCTGATCTGGTCCTGCAGCTGGGGCGCTGTGGCCATGTCGAGCTCGCCCGCCACCGACACGACAACCATGTCGGCGCGCTGTTCCGTTTGTACCGTCAGGGACATTCAGGACCTCCAGATATGTGCTGAACGGTACTCCAGGTCACCACGGATCGGCAGGACGGGGCACGCCGATTGTGACCTTGGCGCTTTAGTTGGCTTAGGGCAACTATCCAACCAGCCGGTGATAGAGTCCGCGCGGTTGCGTACCAAGGTAGGGGAGTCAGCGTGGCGCTGAGCGCGGAAGAGGCAGGTCGCTTCGCCGTCCTGCTGGAGGAGAACGAGGCCGCCCTGGTCGGCGAGTGGACCGATCGGGTCGCCGAGGGCCTGCGTGGCCGGTTGAGCCGCACGGAGCTGCAGCGGCAGACCACCGACCTGCGTAAAGGCTTCCAGCTGGCCTTCGCCGGCGGCGCCACCGACCTCAACGACGAGTCGGCCGCCGAGCTGCGTGCCCAGCTCAGCGAGCTGTCCGGCAGCCGGGCCCGGCAGGGCTTCAGCGCCACCGAGACCGCGGTGAGCATCTACGCCTTCAAGGATGCGCTGCTCAGCGTGATGGACGGCAGCGAGGGCGGCCACCTGCGCGACTATGTCGCCCTTTCGAGCTTCGTCGACCAGGCCGCGCTGTTCACCTTCGACACCTACGTGCGCGTACGGGAAGAGCTCATCGCCGACCAGGCCGAGCAGCTGCTCGAGCTCTCCACCCCGGTGGTCAAGCTGTGGGAGGGCGTGGTCGCCGTCCCGCTGGTGGGCACGCTCGACTCGGCGCGAGCCCAGGTGGTCATGGAACGGCTGCTGCAGACGCTGGTGGACACCGGCTCGCCGTACGCGATCATCGACATCACCGGCGTGCCGGCCGTCGACACGCAGGTCGCGCAGCACATCCTCAAGACCGTGGTGGCCGCCCGGCTGATGGGCGCGGACTGCATCATCTCCGGCATCCGGCCGCAGATCGCCCAGACGATCGTGGCCCTCGGCATCGAGTTCGGCGACATCGCGACCAAGGCGTCGCTCGCCGACGCGCTGCGGTACGTGCTCGGCAAGACGGGGCAGAACGGCCGTAAGCCCAGGGAGCGCTGACGTGGAGCGGGTTCCGGTCCTCAAGATCGGCGACATCCTCCTGGTCTCCATCCAGATCGACATGGAGGACCAGGTCGCCCTGCAGCTGCAGGAGGACCTCGCCGAGCGGATCGTGGCGACCGGCTGCCATGGCGTGATCATCGACATCAGCGCGCTCGACATCGTGGACTCGTTCGTGGGCCGCACGCTGGCCTCGATCGCCTCGATCTCCCGGGTGCTGGACGCGGAGACCGTGGTCGTCGGCATGCGCCCGGCCGTGGCGATCACGCTGGTCGAGCTCGGCCTCTCGCTGCCCGGCATCCGTACCGCCCTGAACGTCGAGCTCGGCATGGAGCTGCTCGAGCGCCACCGGGACGACGACGGGGACGCGGAGCACGACGACGCCGACGACGAGGACGCCGGCCCGGCAGCGGTGCCTCAGTCGTGAGCGACTCGGTCGAGCGGATCGAGGTCACCTCCGACCAGGACGTCGTGCGGGTACGGCAGCTGGTGCGTACGGTCGCCGTGGCGGTGAAGCTGTCCCTGGTCGACCAGACCAAACTGGTGACGGCGGCGAGCGAGCTGGCACGCAACACCCTCGTCTACGGCGGTGGCGGCGCGGTCGAGGTGACCCGGGTCGACAACGGCCGCCGGCAGGGCATCCGGATCGTCTTCGCCGATGACGGCCCCGGCATCGCCGACCTCGATCTGGCCCTCACCGACGGCTATACGACCGGTGGTGGCCTGGGGCTAGGGTTGAGCGGCGCCCGGCGGCTGGTCGACGAGTTCGAGATCGACACGGCCGTGGGCAGGGGAACGACTATTACCGTCACCAAGTGGTGCCGATGAGCGGAGGCACGGTGGCGTCGCTGCCCGAGGGGCTCCTGGACGGGGGAGTCTGGTTCCGGGTCGAGGCGGCCGCCACGGCCTCTGCTGCCCGCCGCACGGCCGAGCGGCTGGCCACCCAGCTCGGGCTGCCCGAGCAGAAGAAGGCGGACCTGTCGATCGTGACCGCCGAGGCGGCCGGCAACCTCGCCAAGCACGCCGACGAGGGCGCGCTGCTGGTCCGTGCCGTCCGCACCGCGCAGGACGCGGGCGTCGAGATCGTCGCGCTCGATCGCGGACCCGGCATGGCCGACCTGGCCCACTCGGTCGGCGACGGCCACTCCACGGCCGGCACGCTCGGCATCGGGCTGGGCGCGATCGTCCGCCAGGCCTCCTGGTCCGACCTGCATTCGGTGCCGGGCAAGGGAACCGTGCTGGTCGCCCAGGTGTGGGCGGCCGGGCTGCCGCCGCCGGCCTGGGCCGCGGGGCTGACCCGGCCGCTGACCGGGGAGCCGGTGAGCGGCGACGCCTACGCCGTCCGCGAGGCGGACGGCCGGCACCAGGTGCTGATGTGCGACGGGCTCGGGCACGGCGGCCTCGCCGCGGCGGCCTCGCACGAGGCGGTACGCGTCTTCGCCGAGACCCCACCGGTGCCGCCCGCGGCCGTGGTCGAGGCGCTGCACCGCAAGCTCAACCACACCCGCGGCGCCGCGCTGGCCGTGGCCGAGCTCGACCCGGAGGCCGGCCTGGTCCGGTACGCGGGCCTGGGCAACATCGCCGGCACGGTGCTGAGCCCGGACGGCGCCCGCCGCGGGATGATCTCGCTGCCCGGCATCGCGGGCCATCAGCGCCGCCAGATCCGGCAGTACGACTATCCGATCGCCCGCGACGCGATCGTCCTCATGCACAGCGACGGCGTGGTCGACCGCTGGAACCTGGTCGACTATCCCGGCCTGCTGTCGCACTCGCCCGCCGTGATCGCCGCGACCGTGCTCCGCGACGCCGGGGTCCGCCGCGACGACGCCGGGGTTCTGGCGGCGCGCTTGCCATGAGCGAAGCCGCCGAGCCGTTGACCCGGATGCGCCTGCGGGTGGAGCAGGACATCTTCGTCGTGCGCCAGCTCGGCCGCGAGGTGGCCCGCGCGGTCGGCATGGAACAGCAGGACCAGACCCGGATCGCGACCGCGCTCAGCGAGGTGGGCCGGGTGATGGTGGCCGGCGGGCACGCGGCGGAGGTGACGTTCGTGGCCGAACCGAACGGGGTACCTACTCTGCGGGTGACGGTGGTGGATCCGCTGCCCGGCGGCGCGGCCGACGTCGGCGCGCAGCTTGGACAGGTCGGCCGCCTGGTCGACACTTTGGAGGTCGACGATGGCGAAGCCGGTACGGTGGTCCGAATGGCTCGACGGTTGCCGGCGGGAGCGCCGAGGCTGACCGCGGAACGCATGGACGAGATCCGCGCCGGCCTGTCCGAGCATGTGCCGGGCACGCCGCTCGACGAGTTGAGCGTCCAGAACCAGCAGCTCATCGCCGCCCTCGACGAGGTGCGGGCGCAGCGTGACGACCTTGCCCGGCTGAACGCCGAGCTGGAGGAGACCAACCGCGGCGTGATGGCGCTCTACCACCAGCTCTCCGACGAGCTGGAGGAGACCAACCGCGGGGTGGTGGCGCTCTACGCCGAGCTCGACGAGAAGTCGGTGCAGCTGCGCGCCGCGAGCGAGGCCAAGAGCCGGTTCCTGGCCAACGTGAGCCACGAGCTGCGCGCCCCGGTGACCGCGGTGATCGGGCTGGCCCGGCTGCTCAACGACCCGGCGTCCGAGCCGCTCACCTCCGAGCAGCGCCGCCAGGTCGAGCTGATCAGCGGCTCGGCGACCGACCTGCTGGCCCTGGTCAACGACCTGCTCGACCTGGCCAAGGCGGAGGCGGGCCGGATCGAGCCGGAGTGGGCCGAGGTCGACCTGCGGGCCGTCTTCGCGCAGCTGCGGGGGACGTTGCGGCCGCTCGCCACCCGGCCCGAGGTCGACTTCGTGGTCGAGGAACCGCCGCTGCCGACCCTGCGCACCGACGAAGTGCTGCTGACCCGGGTGCTGCGCAACCTGCTGACCAACGCGATCAAGTTCACCGCCGCGGGCGAGGTGCGCCTGGCCGGCCGGCTGGTCGACGGCGACATCGAGTTCGTCGTGTCGGACACCGGCGCCGGCATCCCGGCCGAGCTGCACGAGCGGATCTTCGAGGAGTTCTACCAGGTCCCGGGCAGCACGGCGATCAGCGGCAAGGGCACCGGGCTGGGACTGCCCTATGCACGGCGGCTGGTCGGGATCCTCGGCGGCGGCCTGCGGGTCGAGTCCGAGCCGGAGGTGGGCAGCACCTTCACGGTACGGCTGCCGGCGTCATGAGCTCGGCCACCGTCCTCGTCGTGGACGACAGCGCCACCAAGCGCTATCTGCTGGTCAGCTGGCTCACCCGGGCCGGCTTCACGGTCCGGCAGGCGGAGACCGGCGGCGAGGCGCTGGCGATGCTGCCCGGCTCCGGCGTCGACCTGGTGGTGCTCGACGTGAAGCTGCCGGACATGAGCGGCTTCGACGTCTGCGAGAGGATCAAGACCGATCCCGCGTACGGCGTTCTGCCCGTGGTCCACGTGTCGGCACACGCGGTCGACGTCGGGGACCGCACCCAGGGCCTGAACCGGGGCGCCGACGCGTACCTGGTCGAGCCGATCGAGCCGGACGAGCTGATCGCCACCTGCCAGGCCGTCCTGCGCTACTACTCGGCCCGCCGCCGGGCCGAGTTCCTGGCCGCCCGCCTGGTCCGCCTGGCCGAGGCCACCCTGGAGATCAACTCGGCGTCCACCCTGCCCGGCCTGCTCTCCGCGGCCGCGGCCGGCGCGCACGACATCTTCGGCGACCCGGTCGTCGTGGTGGCCGAGAGCGCCGACGGCAGCAGCCTGGCCGCGTACGGCTCGCCGCCGCAGGTCCGCCCCTGGTCGCCGACCGAGCGCAACCTGTCGGTCGGCTCGCTGGTGCGCACCGACCAGCCGGAGGATTGGGACGTGGTCCAGTGGCCGCCGGGCGAGGCGGTGGCGGTGGCCGGGGCCCGGCTGCGCATCGACCGCCCGCCGGTCTACGTGGCGGTGGCCAGCAGCGCGCAGACCCCCGGCTTCCCGGTGCTGCGCCAGCTCTCCCAGGCGGTGGCGGCCGCGGTCGAGGCCCAGCGGTCCTACGACGAGGAGCACCGGATCGCGGTGACGCTGCAGCGCAGCCTGCTGCAGTCGCGGCTGCCCTCGGTGCCCGGCGTGGAGATGGCGGTGCGCTACATGCCGGCCGGCTCGCAGACCGAGGTGGGCGGCGACTTCTACGAGGTCACGACCCTCGGGGGAGGGCTGTTGGTGGCGATCGGCGACGTGGCCGGCCACTCCCTGCACGCGGCCACGGTGATGGCCGAGGTACGGCACGCCGTTCGCGCGTACGCGGTCGAGGGCCACTCGCCGGGCCGGGTCCTCGACCTGGTCAACCGGTTCATGCGCACGGTCCTGCCGGCCGACTCGGCGACGGTCTGCCTGCTCACGCTCGACCCGGCGACCGGCGCCGTGCGGATGGCCGGCGCCGGCCACCTGCCGCCGCTGCTGCACACCGCGGACGGCGTCACGTTCTTGCAGCCGGGCGGCGCGCTGCTCGGCATCAACGCCCGGCGCCCGGCCGACCTCGAGTTCGTGCTGCCGCCCGGCGGCACGCTGGTGCTCTACACCGACGGACTGGTCGAGCGCCGGGACGCCGACATCGACGTCGGGCTGGCCGCGTTGCAGCGGGCATCGGCCCAGGTCGAGGACGAGCTCGACGACTTCTGCGACCGGCTGTTGCTGCAGCTCGGCGCGGCCGGGCAGGCCGACGACGACGTCGCCGTGGTCGCGCTGCGCCGCGTCTGAACTTTCCCGAGCCGCCGATCGAAACCCTTGACGACGGCTATTCACTCATTGAATAGTGGTCGCCATGTCCACGGCTCACGTCCTCCTCGGCCTCCTCGCCGGCGGCCCGCGGCATGGCTACGAGCTGAAGCGGGCGCACGACGAGCGCTTGCCCCAGGCCAAGCCGCTCGCCTTCGGCCAGGTTTACGCCACCCTCGGCCGGCTCGAGCGGGACGGCTACGTCGTCGAGTCGTCGCAGGAGCGTGAGGGCGGCCCCGACCGGACGTCGTACGCGCTGACCGACGAGGGCCGCCGGCACCTCGACGCCTGGCTCACCACCGTCGAGCCACCCGCCCCCTACGTAACGAGCGAGCTGTTCAGCAAGGTCGTCGTGGCGCTGCTCGCGGCCGACGCCGAGCGCGCCCGTGACTACCTGGTCGCCCAGCGCAGCGCCCACATGGGCCGCATGCGCGAGCTCACCACCGCCAAGACCGCGCCCGGTGCGAGCGTCGGTGACGTCGTCGCCGCCGACTTCTCCCTCGGGCACCTCGAGGCCGACCTGCGCTGGCTCGACACCACGCTGCACCGGGTCGCCGACATGCAGAAGGAAGTGACGAAGTGAGCGCACTGCTCAGCGGTACCGGGATCGTCCGCACCTACGGCGCCACCCCGGCGCTGCGCGGCGTCGACCTCGAGGTGGCGCCCGGCGAGATCGTGGCCGTCACCGGTCCCAGCGGCTGCGGGAAGTCGACGCTGCTGCACTGCCTGGCCGGCATCCTGCGGGTGGACGCCGGCACGGTGACCTACCGCGATCAGGACATCGGGCTGTGGTCCGAGGCGGCGCGGTCGCGGCTGCGGCGCACCGAGTTCGGCGTGCTGTTCCAGTTCGGCCAGCTGGTGCCCGAGCTCACCGCGGTCGAGAACGTCGCCCTGCCGTTGCTTCTCGCCGGTTCGGGGCGGCGAGAGGCACGGCAGGCGGCGCACCTCTGGCTCGAGCGGCTGGGCGTGGCCGAGCTCGCCGAGCAGCGGCCCGGGGCCATGTCCGGCGGCCAGCAGCAGCGCTGCGCGGCGGCCCGGGCACTGGTCACCGAGCCGCGGGTGCTGTTCGCCGACGAGCCGACCGGCGCGCTCGACGTGCTCACCGGCGAGCAGGTGCTGGGCGAGATCGTCCGGGTCGCCCGCGAGCGCGATATGGCGGTCGTCCTGGTCACCCACGAGACGACCGTCGCGGCGTACGCGGATCGCGAGGTCGCCCTGCGCGACGGCGTCCTCGACCCCACCGGGCTCGGCCTGGGCGTGATCCGGTGAGAGCACCCACACTGGCCCGCCTCGCGGTTGCCGGCAACCGCACCGACGTGCTGCGGACCGTTCTCACCGCGGTGAGCGCCCTGCTGGCGACGTTCGCGATGCTGTGCGCGGCCACCGTCGCGTCGATCCAGGGCTGGGCCGTCCGCTACACCAACGCGCTGCTGGCCGAGCCCGGCCTGCGCCCCGGCGTCGCCGCCACGTTCGTGCTGGTCTCGCTGCCGGTGCTGGCCCTGGCCGGGCAGTGCATCCGGCTCGGCGCCCCGGCCCGCGACCGGCGGCTGGCCGCGATCCGGCTGGCCGGCGCCACCCCGCGCGAGGCGACGCTGATCGCGACCGCCGAGACCGCCGTCGCGAGCCTGCTCGGCAGCGTGCTCGGGCTGGCCGTCTACCTGGTCGCGCGGGGCGTGCTCGGCCGGGGTGACCAGCACACGCTGCCGACCGACGTGCTTCCGCCGGCGCCGGTCATCGCCGTCCTCGTCCTGCTCGTGCCGGTGCTGGCGGCCGCGGTCGGGGCGGTGCTGATGCGCCGGGTCATCGTCACCCCGCTCGGCGTGGTGCGGCGTATGCGCACGCGCGGGCCGCGGCCGTGGCCGGGCCTGCTGATCGCATTCGGGCTCGCGCTGTCCGCCGTGCCGTTCTGGGCGATCCAGCACGACGGGCCGACCTGGCTGTCGCGGCTGGTGGGGAGCCCGTCCCGGAACCTGACCTACACGCTCCTCGGCGGCGGGACGGCGCTGACGATGGCCGGCGTCGTGCTCGGCGTCGGGTGGATCTCGCATACGGCCGGGCGGCTGCTGCGCCGGTACGGCCGCGGGCCGGCCACGCTGCTGGCCGGCCAGCGCCTGATCACCGACCCGTGGAACGGCAGCCGCACGATGGCCGCGCTGCTCGTCGCCGTGATCGCCGGGTCGGTGGCGCTCGCCTACCGGGCTCTGCTGGCGACGAACTTCCTCTACTACGACCTCTACAACCGCATGATGGGGCACACCGACGGCGAGGGTATCGGCGCCGGCGGCGACCCGGAGTTCTACTTCGGCGCGATCCGGCTGGTCATGGTGGCGGTCGGGCTGAGCGCGGCGGTGGCGGCGGCCGGACTGCTGGTGGCGGTGGCCGACGGTGTCGTCGCGCGGCGGCGGACGTACGCCTCCCTGACCGCGACCGGCGTTCCCCGCCGCACCCTCGCCGCCGCCCTGCTCTGGCAGACGGCGACGCCGATGGTCCCGGCCCTGCTGCTGGCGCTCGCCGCCGGCGACGCCCTGGTCCGGCTGATCCAGACCGACTTCGACCTGCGGGCCGAGTACGAGAGCTGCATCGCCACGCCCGAGACCGCGAGCCAGTGCGTGCCGCTCGCGACGTTCCACGCGCCGGGGATCCTGCGGGTGCCGATCCCCTGGGGCGACCTGAGCCTCCTGGGCGGCGGCGCCCTGCTCGGGGTCCTCGTGGCGGTCGGCGCCGGAGTGCTCGTGCTGCGCTCCAGCACCGACCTCGAGGAGCTGCGGATCGGTTAGGCCAGGCCCATCACGTCGAGGGACCACGCGATCACGAAGGCCTCTTCCTTCCACGAGTCGTACCGGCCGCTCGGACCGCCGTGCCCGGCGCCCATCTCGGTCTTGAGCAGGTAGGTGCCGTCGGGCGCGGTGGCCCGCAGCCGGGCGATCCACTTGGCCGGCTCGTGGTAGAGCACGCGGGTGTCGTTGAGGCTGGTCACCGCCAGGATCTTGGGGTAGGCCAGCTTCGCGACGTTCTCGTACGGGCTGTACGACTTCATGTAGGCGTACACCTCGGGCGACTCGATCGGGTTGCCCCACTCCTCCCACTCGGTGACGGTGAGCGGCAGCGACGGGTCGAGGATCGAGGTCAGCGGGTCGACGAACGGCACCTGGGCGACGATGCCGGCGAAGTCCTCGGGTGCGATGTTCGCGATCGCGCCCATCAGCAGGCCACCGGCCGAGCCACCGCGCGCCACCAGCCGCGACGGCGTCGTCCAACCCTTGGCCACCAGGGCCTCGGCGCAGGCGACGAAGTCGGTGAAGGTGTTCTTCTTGCTCAGCATCTTGCCGTCCTCGTACCACCGGCGGCCCATCTCGCCGCCGCCGCGGATGTGCGCGATGGCGAAGACGACGCCCCGGTCGAGCAGGGACAGACGGGCGATCGAGAAGTACGGGTCGATGCTGTGCTCGTAGGAGCCGTAGCCGTACAGCAGCGCCGGCGCCGTGCCGTCCCGCTGCACGCCCTTGCGCGCCACGATCGAGATCGGCACCTTGGTGCCGTCCCCGGCCCGCGCCCACTCCCGGAACTGCTCGTAGTCGGCCGGGTCGTAGCCGCCGAGCACCGGCTTCTGCTTGCGCAGCGTCATCTGCCGGGTCACCAGGTCGACGTCGTAGACCGACTCCGGCGTGACCATCGAGGTGTAGCTGATCCGGACGGTGCCGGTGTCGTACTCCGCGTTGCCGGTCAGGCCGACGCTGTAGAGCGGCTCCGGGAACGGCATGTCGTACGAGTCGGTGCTGCCGTCGCCCATGACGCGCAGCCCGGTGAGGCCGTCGCGGCGCTGCGAGATCACGATGTGCCGGGCGAAGGCGTCGACCGCCTCGAGCCGGGTGCCGGGCTGGTGCGGGATCAGCTCGACCCACTCGCCGGGGCTGTCGGCCGACGTGTAGGCCAGCGCGAAGTCCTCGGCGTCCTTGTTGTGCAGGATCAGGAAACGGTGTCCATGGTGCTCGATCGAGTACTCGACGCCCTGCTCCCGCTCCCGGATCACCACCGGCTCGCTGGTCGGCGACTCGGCCGGGATGACCCGTACCTCACAGGTGATCTTGCTTTGGGTGTCGATGACGATGAACTTCTCGCTGCGGGTGAGCTCGACACCGACCCAGAAGCGCTCGTCCGGCTCCTCGTAGACCGGGACGTCCTCGGCCGCCGGGTTGCCCACGGTGTGCCGCCACACGCGGTACGGCCGCCAGGCGTCGTCGACGGTGATGTAGAACAGCTCGCTGCCGTCGGCCGACCACGCGGTGCCGTAGAACGTGTCGGGCACCTCGTCCGGCAGCACCTCGCCGGTCGCGAGGTTCTTGATCCGCAACGTGAAGCGCTCGTCGCCGGCGAAGTCGGTGGAGTAGGCGAGCCAGTTGCCGTCCGGGCTGACGTCGAAGGTGCCGAGCGCGAAGAAGTCCTTGCCCTCGGCCAGCGCGTTGCCGTCGAGCAGCACCTCCTCGCCGGGCTTGTCGTCGTCCATCGGCGGGTCGGTCTCGCCGGGCTTCACCGCGACCCGGCAGTGGATGCCGTACTGCTTGCCCTCGACCGTGCGCGTGTAGTACCAGTACGCGCCCTTGCGGCCGGGCACCGAGAGATCGGTCTCCCGGGTGCGGCTCTTGATCTCCTGGAAGACGGTGTCGCGCAGCCCGGCCAGGTGCTCGGTCGCCCGGTCCGTCCAGGCGTTCTCGGCCTCGAGGTAAGCGATGGTCTGCGGGTCTTCCTTGTCGGCGAGCCACGCGTACTCGTCGGTCACGGTGTCGCCGTGGAAGGTTCGCTCGCTCGGTACCTGGCGGACCGTGGGCGGCGTGTCGGGCTTGTCGGAAGTCACGGACGTAACGTTACCGGCCTAGCTGCGGAGACAGAGATTTTTCGGGTGCGGAAGAGACCGCGCGTTCGAACACCTGTACGATATGCCAGAGTGGACGATCTTAGAGCTTGTCGATCTTTTGGGACGTACGCGTGAACGACCGCTTACTCGACGCGCTGGTGGACATCTGCGGGCCCGACTTCGCCCGGGCGGCCCGCTCGATCGATGAGGTGGGCGGCTCTCGGGCGCGTTACGTCGCCGTGCCGGCCACCAGCCAGGCGGTTGCCGACGTGCTGCGGCTCGCGGCCGGCGAGGGGCTCTCGGTGGTGCCGCGCGGCTCCGGCAGCAAGATCGATTGGGGTACGCCGCGGTCCGGCCCGGATCTCATCGTGGACACCGGCCGGCTCAACGGCCTGTGGGACCACGACGTCGCCGGCCAGACCGTCGAGGTCGCCACCGGCACCCCGGTGCGCTCGCTGCAGGCCGCCCTCGCCCTGCGCGGCCAGCGCCTGCCGGTCGATCCGCCGTCCCGCACGGCCACGGTCGGCGGCATGCTCGCGGTCAACGAGTCCGGTCCGCTGCGCTACCGCTTCGGCACCCCGGCCGAGCACGTCGATCGGGTGTCCTACGTCGATCTGACGGGCCGGATCGCCGAGTCCGACGGCGAGGGCGACCGCCCCGGCCTCGCCGAGATCACCGGCGTGCTCACCTCGGCCGTGGTCCGGCTCCGGCCGACGCCGGCCGAGCGCCGCTGGGTCACCCGCGACATCGCCAGCCCGCTGCAGGCGGCCACGCTCGCGGGCGAGGCGGCCGGCCATGAGGTCAGCGCGGTCGAGGCCGATCTGCCGGGCGACGGCCGGGGCGCGATCTCGGCCCTGTTCGAGGACGCCGATCCGAGGTCGCTGGCGGAGGCGTGGGGGGTGCCGGTCGCGCCGGTCGCGCCGCGCTGGTGGGGTCGGTACCCGTTCGGCCGGGACGACGTCGCCCTGCGCCTCGCGGTGTCCCCGGCCCATCTGGCCGCCACCGTCTACGCCCTGTCCGACGCCCTCGGCAGCCCGGTGCCGGTGCGCGGCTCGGCTGGCATCGGGAACGTCGTGGCGGTGCTGCCCGGTTCGCTGCCGGCCGAGCGGCTCGAGCAGATCATGGAGACCGTGCGGCACGTGCTGATGGCCCGCGGCGGCCGGGCGGTGCTGATGTCCGCGCCGGTCGAGCTCGCGAGCCGGGTCGACATGGCCGCCCCCCACGAGCTGTTCTGATCGCGTTACCCTGTCGCCTCTTCCCGATCTTGAAGGCGGCGTGGTGACAACTCTGCTCGGCAACCGGCGGCTGTGGTGGATCGCGGCCGGCGCGGCCGTGGTGCTGGCCGGTGTGGTGGTGTGGCTGGTGGCCCGGCCCGGCGACGACCCGGTGCGCGAGCGCCGCTACCGGGCCGAGTCGGCCTGCCTGCTCACCGGCGAGCAGGGCATCCGCGGCCTGGTCGCGAGCCAGGTCTGGGCCGGCATGCAGCGCGCCTCGCTGGAGACGAAGGTCCAGGTGACATTCCTCGACGTGCCCGGTGCCGCGAGCGCGGGCGCGATGCTGGCCGGCCTTTCCCAGGGCCACTGCGACCTCTTGCTCGCCGTCGACGCCGAGCCGGTCGCCGCGGTCGCGGAGGGTGCGAAGACGTTCCCCGGCCAGCGGTTCGCGGTGGTGGGCGGCGCGGCTGCGGCCAACGTCACTGTCCTCGATGGCACGGCGGACGCCGCGTACGGATTTCTGACCAGGGAGTTCACCGACTGATTAGACCGTTGTCGAAACGTTATCGACGATGATCAAAACGGGGCAGCTCGCGGACTTCGACGTGCCTTAATCTTCGCTTCCGCCAAAATTTGATCATCGGAGGCCACGTGAGTCGCCCGGCTCGACGTCTCGCGCTGTCGCTCAGCTTCATCCTCGTGTTGACGATGGGCATTCCCACTGGTGGCCTCGAGGGGTCATGGCCGCTGGGGTGGCTCAGCCCCAGCCGGCTCAGCTGGTTGTTCACCGACGCCGCCTCGGCCGCGATCGGCGTCCCGGTGCAGAAGCACGGCCCGGACGGCGCCGGCTCGCACTACGCCGGCAAGTCGCACGGCTACGAGCAGCCCAAGCCGGTCAAGAAGCCGGCCTGGACGGCGCCCGCGAACGAGGGCGAGGACGCGTTCGACCCGGCGACCTCCACCAAGGAGTCCGGCCGGTCGAACGCGTCGAGCGACATCTACCGCAACGCCGACGGCTCGCAGACCGTCAAGCTCTCCACCGGCAAGCTGAACTACAAGGACCGCGACGGCAAGTGGCGGCCGATCGACACCACCCTGGAGAAGGGCAGCGACGGCCGGCTGCGGACCAAGGCGAACTCGTTCGGCGTCTCACTGGCCGCCCGCGCCCAGCAGCAGCCGGAGCTGGCGAAGGTGACGCTGCCCGGCGGGCAGACCTTCTCGTACCAGCTGCAGGGCGCCCAGGCGGTGACGCCCACGGTCGACGGCGAGGAGAGCACGTACGCCGGCATCCGTCCCGGGGTCGATCTCAAGGTCAAGACGCTCACCAACAGCGTCAAGGAGACGATCGTGCTGCGCGGCCCGTCGTCGCCCCGCGAGTTCGTCTTCCCGCTGAAGACCGACGGGCTGACCCCGCGGCTGAACGACAAGGGCGAGCTCGAGCTGCTCGACGCGAGCGGCGCGGTCGGCCTGCTCGTGCCGCGGCCGTTCATGGAGGACGCCAGCCCGGTCGACGCGATGGGCGAGCGGGCCAAGTCGTTCGACGTCACGTACTCGCTGGTCGCGGTGGACGGCAAGCCGGCGCTCAAGGTCACGGCCGGGGACACCTGGCTGAACGACCCGAAGCGGGTCTGGCCGGTCGCGATCGACCCGACCGTCTACGTCGGCAAGACCCTGAACGAGGGCGACGCCTTCGTCGACAACGAGACCGACACCGACGCCTCGACCCAGAACGGCGACTCGCTCGCGGTCGGCCGCTGGCAGAACAACATCGCCCGGTCGTTCGTGAAGTTCTCCGACTTCGACACCGACGGCTTCGTCGGCAAGCGGATCACCGGGGCCAAGCTCTGGGTGTACCTGACCTGGGCCAGCACCTGCGACTCGTACCGCTACATCTACGTGCACAAGGTGACCGAGGCGTGGACCGTGGCCGAGGTGGCCGCGTCCAACCTCAGCGGCGGCCCGGCGTACACCTCACCGATCGGCTCCGTGAAGATCACCGACCACACCCCGGGCTGCACCAACACCGCGGCCAACCGCTCGGTCGGCCAGTGGCACTCGGTCACGCTCGACCCGACGACCCTGCACGACTGGGCCACCAACCGCGGCGGCGCGAACTGGAACCAGGGCCTCGCGATCACCGGTGAGGAGGGCGTCACCGACTCCTGGAAGCGGTTCACCTCCGGCAACTACAGCGACACCTACAAGGTGTGGCTCGAGCTGAACTACGCCAACAACGTCGCGCCGCAGGTCAACGCCCTCTTCCCGCCGTCGGGCACGCAGTCGCCGACGCTGACCCCGCAGCTGATCGCCGACGGCTACGACCCGGACGGCTTCCCGGCCACGCTCGAGTACAACTTCGAGATCTTCGAGGAGTCGGCCACCGGCGCCCAGACGAAGATCAAGGAGTCCGGCTGGCGCACCGACAAGACCTGGACCGTGCCCAGCGGCGTGCTCAAGTGGGGCGGCCGGTACCGCTGGCAGGTGACGCTCAACGACGGGCGGAACAACGAGGGCGTGCCCTCCTACACCTGGCAACCCGCCTGGCGGTACGCGCTCACCACGCCGGTGCCGCAGCCCGCGGTCACCTCGTCGCTCGACCAGAACGGCGACGCCGGCTTCGCGCCCGGCTCCGGCTCGTACACGACCGAGGCCACCGACGCCCAGGTCGCGACGCCCGGGCCGGCGCTGGCCATCACCCGCTCGTACAACTCGGCCGACAACCGGGTCTCCGGCGCGTTCGGCGCGGGCTGGTCGTCGCTGCTGGACGCCAAGGTCACCGAGCGCAAGGACGCGGCCGGCGCCCAGCTCACCGTCGAGGCGACCTATCCGACCGGGCAGACCGTCGCGTACGGCCGCAACGCCGACGGCAGCTACTCGGCCGGCCTCGGCCGCTACGCCAAGCTCGTGACGGTGACCGGCGGCGGCTACAAGCTGACCGACAAGTCCGGCGTCGGGTATCTGTTCACCACGGCGCTGGCCACCGGCGTCTACGGCCTCACCTCGGTCACCGACGGCAACGGGCGCGCGCTCACCCTGACCTACACCGGCGGCAAGGTCAGCAAGCTCACCTCGTCGGCCGGGCAGCGCACCCTGAGCGTCGCGTGGAACGGCGCGCACGTCGCCTCGGTGTCCACCGACCCCGCCGTCGCCGGCGACAACGCCACGATCTCCACCTGGACCTACGCGTACGCCGGTGACCAGCTCACCACCGTCTGCCCGCCCACGTCGTCGACGCAGTGCACGACGTACGGCTACGCCGACGCCAATCTCTATCCGTCCACCGTGGAGAACTTCGACGCGTACTCGTACTGGCGGATGAACGACGCCGCCGCGAGCAAGACCGCGGCGAGCAGCGCCATCGAGCGGATGGGCACCGACGTCGGCACCCACACCAACGTCACCCTGGGCGCGGCCGGCTCCGGCGCGCTGACCGGATCGGCCGCCACCTCGGCCGGGTACAACGGATCCAACGCCTCCACCGGCCTGCCGGCCAAGGCGGTCTCGCAGAGCGGCTACCAGTCGATCTCGATGTGGTTCAAGACGTCGACCACGGCGAACGACCACGTCCTGTACGCACAGAGCTGGGACCCGCTGAGCAAGGGCACCACGAAGTCGCCGTACCACCCGGTGCTCTACATCGGCACCGACGGCAAGGTCTACGGCAGCTTCCCGACCCTCCCGGCCGCGGGCAAGCTCGGCCAGATCGTCGGCGCCGCGTCCGGCCAGTGCCTGGACGCCACCAACGGCGGCACCGTCAACGGCGCGGCGCTGATCCTCTACGGCTGCAGCGGCGCCGCCAACCAGCAGTGGACGCTCACCTCGTCGGGGCAGTTCCAGTTCACCAACGGCAGCACCACCCGCTGCCTCAAGGAGATGGGCACCGAGGCCGGCTCGCGGGTCGTCGTGCAGGACTGCAGCAGCACCGCCGCCAACCAGAAGTGGCGGGTCACCGGCGAGGGCCGGATGGTGTCGCAGGAGTCGGGCATGTGCCTGCACCCGCTCGGCAACGGCACCGCCAACTCGACCCCGCTGACCGTGTGGCCTTGCGACCGGCCGTACAACCTGCAGCAGACCTGGTCGGTTCTGGCGCCGGCGCCGCTGTCGTCGTCGGCGACCGTCGCCGACGGCAAGTGGCACAACGTCGTGCTCTCGGCCGCCGGTGACCGGCAGACGCTCTACCTCGACGGCGCCGCGACCGGCACCCAGACCGGCACCCGGATCGTCGACATCCAGCCGCGCTACCAGTACCTCGGCGCCGGCTTCCTCGGCGGCGGCTGGCCGGCCCAGGACAACTCGACCGCCCGCGGCACCGGCACCACCGACTACTACACCGGCTCGCTCAGCGACGTCGCCGTCTTCGACCGGCCGCTGACCACCGACCTGGTGGCCGAGCTCTACGCCGCGCGCACCCCGCGCAAGCTGCTCGCGCAGATCACCCGGCCCGGCGGCGGGACCGACGCGAAGATCGCCTACGACCCGGTGACCGGCAAGGTCACCCAGGTCACCGACGCCAACAACGCGGTGTGGAAGCTCGGCGCCCCCGAGGTCAAGGGCTCCTCCCAGGTGTACGCGTCGGCCGTGCTCGGCGCCGCGCCGACCGACTACTGGCGGCTCAACGACCTGCCCGGCACCACCGAGCCGTACAACGAGGTCAACGGCAACGACGCGGTCGAGTCCGCGACCGTGCTCGGCGGCACGGCCGGCACCGACGGCCCGTTCCGCGACACCATCGCGCCCAAGTTCACGCCGGCCAGCAGCAGCGAGATCGTGGCCGGCGGCCCGTCGATCGACACCGCCCAGTCGTACAGCGCGTCGGCCTGGGTGAACATGTCCGACGCCACCAGCAACCGCCAGGCCGTCGCCGTGCTCGGCAACCGGGCCTCCGGCTTCACGCTCGGCTACGACAAGAACCTGAACCGCTGGATGGCGGCCATGTGCCTGACCGACGCCGACTCCGCGAGCTGCCCGCGGACCTCGTCGACGGCGGCGCCGGCGCTGAACACCTGGACGCACCTCGCGGCCACCTACGACGCGCCGACCAAGACCCTGCGGCTGTACGTCAACGGCGCGTTCCAGGCCAGCAGCGTGCTGTCCTTCACGCCGTGGACCGCGGCCGGCCCGCTGGCGATCGGCAAGTGCCGGTACAACGGGACCGACTGCGACCGCTGGGCCGGCCGCATCGCCGAGGTCGCGACGTTCGGTTCGCGGCTGAGCGACGCGCAGGTCAAGGCCCAGTTCAACGCCGCCGACCGCTCGGCGACCGGGGTGCCGATGCCGGCCCGGTCGGTGTCGCTGGTCGACCCGCGGAACGGGGTGCGCACCCAGACCTACGACCTCTACTCGGGACAGCAGGTCTCGGAGACCGACACGCTGGGCAACCTCACCCAGTACGGCTACGACAGCGCGACCGGCACGCTGAAGCTGCTGGTCGACCCGAACGGCAACAAGACCGAGTTCGGGTACGACGCCCGGGGCAACGTCATCGAGCAGTCGACCTGGCAGGTCCAGAGCGATCAGAGCACCAAGGCGACGACCCGGTTCACCTACTATCCGGACGCCACGACGGCGAACCCGGCGCCCGATCCGCGCAACGACAAGCTGCTGACGATCCGCGACCCGCGCACCGACGGCACCTACACGACGACGTACGCGTACGACACCCGCGGCAACGTCACCTCGGTCACCGACCCGCTCGGCCGGGTCAGCCGGACCACGGTCAGCGACGGCAGCGACGGCGTCCCGGCCGGCCTGACCACCCGCGAGGTCTCGCCCGGCGGCGCCGTCGCCACCACGACCTACACCGCCGCCGGCGACGTCGAGAAGATGGTCGACGCGGCCGGCGCGGTCACCACGTTCACCTACGACGGCCTCGGCCGGGTGCTCACCCGCACCGAGTCCGGCGACCACACCACGTCGTTCACGTACGACAAGGCCGGCCGGGTCCTGACCGTCACCGAGCCGACCGTGCTCAACCGGATCACCGGCGCCGCGCACACCCCGGTGACCACGTACGTCTACAACGCCGACGGCGACGTCACCTCGACCAGCTACGCCGACACCACCGGCGGCGACGCCACCCGCACCGAGACCACCACCTACAACGCCCTGGGCCAGGTCGAGTCGGAGACCGACGCCGGCGGCGCGGTCACCACCTACACCTACGACCCGTTCGGCGAGATCGCGTCGGTCACCGACCCGGCCGGCGTCACCACCGTTGCCGAGTACGACACCGAGGGCCAGCTGCTCACGGTCAAGGTCAAGGACTTCACCGGCGACCCGGACGACCCGTCGCCGGCCGCCGACGTGCGCAGCGAGTTCCACGAGTACGACCCGGCCGGGCGCCTGATCAAGACGACCGACGCCATGAACTGGGCCACCGAGTACGAGTACACCGACAACAACCTGCTGAAGACGGCCACCCGGGTCGACGGCGCCAAGCGGTTCGTGCTCGAGCGGAACGCGTACGACAAGGCCGGCAACCTCACCCAGCAGATCACCAACGACGGGCAGACCACCACCACGTACCAGCTGGACGGCGCCGGCCGCGCCTTCCGCACGACGGCCGACCCGAACGGTCTCAAGCGGACGGTCACCGCCGTGCTCAGCCCGGACGACCAGGTGCTGTCGACGACGGTGACCGACGCGGCCGGGGCCACGGTCGGCTACGGCGAGTCGGTCTACGACCCGATGGGTCGCGAGCTGGCCTCGGTCGAGTACCCGGGGGCGCGCACCGCGCCGGTCGCCCGGTGGAAGCTGGGCGAGAAGACCGGCACCACCGCTGCCGACTCGGCCGGCAACACGCCCGCGGAGTTCACCGGCACGGACGCGGCTTGGTCCACGGACGCGCCGCCGTCCCGGCCCGACCTGACCGGCTCGTTGAAGCTGACCGGCTCCCGGCTGTCCACCACCGGACCGGTGATCGACCCGAACCGGTCGTTCACCGTCGCGGCCTGGGTGAAGCTGAGCAACCCGACCTGGAACCACTCGGCCGTCTCCCAGGACGGCGACGGCTTCCCGGGCTTCACCCTCGGCTACGGCCAGGACGAGCAGCGCTGGTGGGTCGGCCGGTGCCCGGGGCAGAGCGACCAGTGCAGCATCGCCGAGTCGCAGGACACCGCCGCCCTCGACACCTGGACGCACCTCACCGGCGTCTACGACGCGTCGGCCCGGACGATGAGCCTCTACGTCAACGGCGCCTTCCAGAACAGCACCCCGTGGGAGGGTGACGGCAACCTGGCCGGCCCGCTCTCGATCGGTGACCTGGAGTGGACCGACGGCGGGCGCTCCGACCAGTGGCCCGGGAACATCGCCGACGTCCAGGCCTATCAGCGGGCGCTACCGGCGAGCGAGATCGGCGAGGTCTACCGGGGCACCTCGACGGCGGCCGAGGGCACCGTGGTGCGCACCTCCTACGAGCGCGACGCGGACGGCGGCGTGCTCTCCTCGACCGACGCCAACGGCAACATCACCCGGTTCGAGTACGACGAGGCCGACCAGCTCGCGGTGACCATCGAGCCGCCGGTCCGCTCCGAGGTCCACGGCGGCACGCCGGTGACCGCCTCGCCGATCAGCCTGGCCGGCTACAACACCTTCGGCGAGCAGACCGAGGAGAAGGACCCGACCGGCAACGTCGTCACGGTCAGGTACGACGCCGACGGCCAGCCGGTCGAGACGATCTACCCGGAGTACACCCCGCCCGGCTCGAGCGTGCCGCTGCGCCCGCGGGACCGGCTCGAGTACGACAAGCTCGGCCAGGTCACCAAGGCGATCGACCCGCTCGGGGCGGAGACCACCTACACCTACGACAGGCTGGGCCGGCTCACCAAGGAGACCGAGGCCGACGGCGGGACGACCCGCTACGGCTACAACCTCGCCGACGACGTCACCTCGGTGACCGACGCGACCGGCGCCAAGCAGACCGCGACCTACGACTACCTCGGTCGCCAGGTCACCGGCACCGAGATCGTCCGGCAGGCCTCGACCGCCTACACGACCAACTACGAGTACGGCGCCGGCGGCTGGCTCAGCAAGATCACCAGCCCCGAAGGGGTGCAGCAGAAGTCCGGCTACAACGCGCTCGGCGAGGTCACGTCCACCACCGATGCGGCCAACGCCACCACCACCTACCAGTACGACGGCGCGGGGCGGGTGATCCGCACGACGCTGGCCGACAACACGTACGAGACGTCCAGCTTCGACGGCGCCGGCCGGATGGTGGCCAAGCGGTCGTTCGACGCCGCCAACGCCGAGCTGCAGAAGACGACCGCCCGCTACGACCGCAACGGCAACCTGATCGCGGCGACCGATCCGCGCGGGATCACGACCGAGTTCGCGTACGACGCCAGTGACCTGCTGGTCTCGCAGAGCGAGCCGATCACCGCCAACGACAAGATCGTGTCGACCTTCGGCTACGACGCCGCCGGCCGGCCGACCCGGTTCACCGACGGGCGCGGCAACGCGTTCTGGACCACCTACAACACCTGGGGCGCCGAGGAGTCCCGGATCGAGCCGGCCACCACCGCCCACCCGAACCTGGCCGACCGCACCTGGACCACCGAGTACGACCTGGCCGGCCAGGCGGTGGGGGAGATCATGCCGGGCGGGGTGAAGCTGACCCACAGCTACGACGCGATGGGCCGGCTCACCCGGTCGAGCGGCACCGGCGCCGAGGCGGCCACCGAGGACCGGACGTACGAGTACGACCGGAACGGGCGGGTCACCAGCTTCTCCGGCGTGGGCGGCGCGAACACGCTCGCCTACGACGACCGGGGTCTGCTCACGTCGGTCACCGGGCCGTCCGGGAACAGCTCGTTCACGTACACCCCGGACGGCAACACCAAGACCCGGGTGGACGCGGCCGGCACGACGACGTACGGCTACGACACCGCGGGCCGGCTCTCGTCGATCGCCAACCCGGCCACCGGGATCCAGGCCGGCATCGGCTACGACGCGCTCTCCCAGGTCGCCAAGGTGACCTACGGGGGCAGCGGCAACGCCCGCTCGTTCGGCTACGACAGCCTGCACCGGCTGACCACCGACGAGCTCAAGTCCCCGGCCGGCGCCTCGATTGCCAAGATCACTTACGGGTACGACGCCGACTCGAACCTGACCTCCAAGGTGACCACCGGGTTCGCCGGCTCGGCCAGCAACACCTACACGTACGACCTGGCCAACCGCCTGACCAGCTGGAACAACGGCAGCGCCACGGTCGACTACGAGTACGACCGCTCGGGCAACCGCACCCGGGCCGGGGACAAGACGTACACCTACGACGCCCGCAACCGCCTCGAGTCCTCGTCGGCGCGGGAGTCGTACGAGTACACCGCCCGCGGCACGCTGCGGCGAACCATCTCGGGCACCGTCGGCCGGGAGACCCTCGCCGACGCGTTCGGCCAGGTCACCCGCCAGCAGACGGGCGAGGGGCAGTACGCCGACTACAAGTACGACGGCCTGGGCCGGGCGATCAAGACCGGCTTCGCCTACACCGGCACCGGCAACGACCTGGCCGCCGACGGCACCGCGCTCTACACCCGTGACCCCGAGGGCGGCCTGGTCGGCATCCAGCAGTCCGGGACCTCGGTGTACGCGTGGACCGACCGGCACACCGACGTCGTCGCGCAGTTCACGGCGACCGGCGCCGGGCTGGCCGCCTCCACCACGTACGACCCGCTCGGCAAGGTGGTGGCGACCTCCGGCGCCCTCGGCAACCTCGGCTTCCAGCAGGAGTTCACCGAGGCGGCCAGCGGCCGGGTCAACATGCACGCCCGCTGGTACAACCCGGAGACCGGGCAGTTCGACACCGCCGACACGGCCGACCTGAGCCCGGTCGGGGACTCGGCCAACGCCAACCGCTACGGCTACGGCAACGGCAACCCGCTGGCCAACATCGACCCGACCGGCCACTCGATCATGGGCAGCTGCAACGCGATCTTCAGCTGCCTGCTCAAGGGGTTCGTCGACGCGTTCGACCTGATCGACATGGGCCGCAACCTGATGAGCGCGGTCTCGAACCTCTCCGGCACGATCAGCTCGATGATCGGCGGCCTGATCTCGGACGCGAACCGCTGGAAGGGCAGCATCTCCAGCGCGATCCACGACCGGGTCAACTGCGGCGCCTGGTACATGCCGACCAAGCTCTGCAACGGCGCGGTCAACGCGATCTCCACCCTCGGCGGCTGGGCCTGCGCGTTGAGCGGGGTCTGCGACATCGCGTACGACTGCTTCGCCGCCAACGGCAACCGCAACAGTTGCGCGCTGGCCGCCGGCGGCCTGCTCGCCGACGCCGTGAAGTCCCTGATCACCGGCGGCGCCGGCGGTCTCGCCTCGCGGATGTCGAGCCGGATCACCAGCCTGATCAAGCGGTTCAACCTGCCCGACCGGCGCAAGCCCAAGGCCACCCCGAAGTCGAAGAAGCCGGCCAAGAAACCGGCCAAGAAGAAGAAGGCTCCGGCCAAGCACAAGAAGACGAAGAAGACCAAGAAGTCCAGCAAGAAGACCCGCAGCAGCAAGAAGAACAAGCACGGCAGCAAGCCGAGCAAGAAGAAGACGAAGACCAAGGCGAAGAAGCCGGCCACCAAGAAGAAGAAGGGTGGCGGCGGCGCCAAGCCGAAGTCGAGCAAGCCGAAGACCGGCGGCGGCGGTGGCGGCTCCAAGCCGACCACCAAGAAGCCGGGCGGCTCGACCGCGGTCGAGGAGAAGCCGAACCTCAACCTGGGCTCGGCCAAGGGCAACGACAAGGGCGGCCCCGGTTACGACGACCGGACCGACTTCGACAGCTGCGAGCACAGCTTCGCGCCGTCGACCCGGGTGGTGATGGCCGACGGCTCGACCAAGGCGATCAAGGACGTCAAGGTCGGCGACAAGGTCTGGTCGACCGATCCGGCGACCGGCAGGAGTGCGGTCCGGACGGTCACGGCGCTGCACAAGAACCGCGACCACGAGCTGGCCGACGTCACGGTCACCACCGGGGATCGGTCCACCCGCGGCCCGACCGTCGTGCACACCACGCAGAACCACCCGTTCTGGGACGTGGACGCCCGGACCTGGGTGCACGCCGGCGACCTCCAGCCGGGCATCTCGGTCCTGCGCGGCCCGAACGGCGAGCTCCAGCACGTCACCGCGGTCCGCACCTACCGCGGCGCGGCGGACATGCGGGACCTCACGATCGCCGGGATCCACACGTACTACGTGGCGGTCCACGACTTCGCGGCGCTGGTCCACAACTGCAACCGCGGCTACCACCGCGACGAGTACGACTGGGGCGACGACACCAGCGGCCCGGGCGGCAGCGTCCGCTACGGCGGCCTGGACGAGCTGCACCGGCCGACCGGCGTCTGGGCGACGCTGACCAAGGACATGCTGGACACCGGCCAGCCGCCGAACGGCCTGTCGATCGTCGGCCTGCCCAAGGGCATGGGCACGATCCTCAACCTGGCCCGCGGGCACCTGCTCGCCGACCGGCTGGGCGGCAAGCGGAAGAAGTCGAACCTGGCCGCGATCACGCAGGACCCGGTGAACTCGCCGATCATGCGGGACGGGATCGAGCAGACCGTGTACGACGCGGTCGCGAAGGGTGAGACCGTGCAGTACAGCGTCGAGCCGATCTATGTGGGAGACTCGCTGGTCCCGCGGGCGCTGCGGATCAGCGCGTACGGGAACAAGGGGTTGAAGATCGACCCGTTCGAGATCTCCAACCCGGCGGGCATGTTCGGCGTGGGAGATGAGGACTGGTGACCGATCCGCTCGGCGAGCTGACCGCGGTGGTGGCCCCGCCACCACCGCCGGCCTCGGCCTTCCACCAGTGGGACGAGCTGGCGCAGCGCCTCGGGGTGACCCCGCCGGCCGACTACCGCCCGCTGGTGGAGACGTACGGCCCCGGGGTGTTCGACGACTTCCTGCACGTGCTGCAGCCGAAGTCGCACTTCGAGGCCGTCCGGCTGGTCTCGTTCACCACCGCCTACCGGGAACGGCTGCGCGCCCAGCAGGCGAGCGGCCGGGCGCTGCCCCACGATCCCGACGAATTGGTGCCGATCGCCCGCACCGAGGACGCCGACGTCATCTCGTGGCTGGTCCGGCCGGCGGGCTGGACCCTGGTGGTGAACAACGCCTCCCGCACCGAGTGGCTCGCGTACGACGGCGGCCTGACGGCGTTCCTGGCCGACGTCTTCACCCGGCGCCTGCGGATGCCGTTCTTCCCGGACGACTTCCCGTCGGCCGAGCCGGTCTTCACGCCGTACCCGCGCGCGCTTCCGCAGGGCTGAGCGTCAGCGGCGGGCCGGCTCCGGACGGCGGCCCGCCGCTGACGGATGGCGCTCCGGGAGCGGGGTGTTGCCCACGGCGTAGGTGAGGTAGGCGAAGCGACCCACCTGCGCCGACCCGGTGAGGATCAGCTCACGGGCGCTCAGGTGACGCGGCAGCAGGGGAGCGCCGCGGCCGAGCAGCACCGGGGCGATGCCGAGGATGATCTCGTCGAGCAGGCCGTGGTCGACGAACTGGCCGACCAAGTCGCCGCCGCCGACCAGCCAGACGTTCTTGCCCTTGGCCGCCACCAGCATCGCCTCGTGCACGCGCTGGACGTCGCCGCTGACCATGAAGACGTTGGCGTCGGGCACCAGGGGCAGCTCCCGGTTGGCGAAGACCCAGCACGGCACCTCGCCGTACAGGTCGTGCCAGTTCTGCGGGTTGTTCAGCACGTCGTCGTTGCGCAGCACCCACTCGTACGTGTTGGCGCCCATGGCGAACGCGCCCACCCCGGCGAAGAAGCCGCCGAACGGGTTCTCGGCGCCGCCGTCGACGTCGAAGAGCCAGTCGAGCGAATTGTTCTCGTCGGCGATATAACCGTCGATGCTCGTCGCCGTGTAGTACTGAGTTTTCGCCATGTGACCCACCATGCCACGATCTTGCGGGCTTAAGCGGCGAAATCGGCGCTTAAACGGCGTCGTTGCGGAGCACCAGGATCGCGATGTCGTCGCGCGGCTCCTCGACCGAGAAGTTGATCGTGATGGAGCGCAGCCGGGCCGCCATCACGTCGGCCGGATAGCCGGCCAGCGGGCCCGCCGCCTCCCGCAGCCGGGCGGTGCCGAACAGCTCGCGGCCGCGCCGCCGTTCGGTGACGCCGTCAGTGTAGAAGATCAGCGAGTCGCCGGGCTGCAGCCGCACCTCGGCGTCGGGCGAGGAGATCGTCTCGAGCAGGCCGAGCGCGGTGCCGCCCTCGCCCACGAACGACGTCTTGCCGTCGCCGCGCACCAGCACCGCCCGGTCGTGCCCGGCCAGGTGGAGGCAGACCACCAGCGTGCCGTCCGGCTCGCGCCGCACCGAGGCCATCGCGAGCGTGCAGTACCGGCCGCCGCCGCGCTGCACCAGGGTCCGGTTGACCCGGCAGAGGATCTCGGTCATCGGCTTGCCGTCGTCGACCAGGATGCGGATCACGTCGCGGACCAGCCCGGTCACGGTCGCCGCCTGGACACCCTTGCCGGAGACGTCGCCGACCACCACGAGCCAGCGGTCGTCGCCGGCCGGGACCACGTCGTAGAAGTCGCCGCCCACCTCGGAGCCGGTCGGGACGTACTCGGCGGCGAACCCGACGCCGTCGACGTGCGGCAGCGCCGGGGGCAACAGGGACGCCTGGAGCGTACGAGCCACCTTGCGCCGCTCGTCGTGAATGCGCGCGTTGTCGATGGCCAGGGCCGCGCGCCGGGCGACGTCCTCCAGCACCGCGACCTCGTCGGCGTCGTGCCGGTGCCGGGCGTGCTTGCCGATGGCGAGCGTGCCCAGCCGGGCGCCGCGGGCCACCAGCGGGACGGCGAAGCCCTCGGACGGCGGCCCGAACATGACCTGGGTGCCGAGCCGGGACGCCTCCTCGAGCCGGGCGTGCACCGAGTCGGGCCCGGCCTCGGCCAGCGTCTCGTGCAGCTGGGCGAGCGCGCCCTCGTCGGCGTGCGTGGCCGCGGCCAGCTGCAGCCGGCCCCACGCGTCGGTGGTGTGCACCGCGCACCACTGGCCCAGCCGCGGCACCACCAGCTGCGGGATCAGGGCCATCGTCAGGTTCACGTCGAGCGACTGGGCGAGCAGCTCACTGGCCTCGGCCAGGAACGTCAGCCAGGTCTGCCGGCGCAGGTCGGCCCGGCGGAGCCGGTCGTTCTCCAGGTGCAGCGAGAAGCGCTCGGCCACGATCGTCGCCAGCGGCTGGGCGTAGCCGGTGGGTGCCGCGTCGAGCTCGAGCTCGCCCGAGTAGGGCCGGTGCACGGCGAGCGGCACCCGGATCGTGTCGGCGTCGTCGCGGGGCTGGCGGCCGTGCCGGGCCAGCAGCTGCCGGCCGGCGCCGTCGCCGCGGTCGAGCCGCACCACGCCGCCGGCCGCGCCGGTCAGCCGGGCGAGCCGGGCCAGCAGGTCGGCCGCGAACTCGGCGAGCGCCTCGTCGGTCTGCCGCCCCGGATTGATCTGCAGCAGCGTGGTCAGGGCGCCGACGCTCGGGATGCCGGCCTCGGTCACGTTCGCGGCCGGGACCACGGCGCTGGTCGGCTCGGGCGCCGCGCGGCCCTCGAGCCGGAACCAGACGCCCTTGCCGGTGCCCTCGTGCACGGTGCCCCAGCGGCTGGCGAAGTGGTCGACCAGCAGCAGGCCGCGGCCGCGCTCGGCGACCTCGCCGATGTCCACGCTCTCGTTGCGGGGGCCGACCGCGAGCTGCTCGACCGGGCCCGGCGCGAAGTCGGTGACGGTGACCGTCAGCCCGGTGTGATCGGCGCTGACCTCGATGTCGAGCTCGGTGTTGGCGTGCACCACGGCGTTGGTGGAGAGCTCGGTGGTGAGCAGCAGCGCCTCGTTGAGCAGCGCGTCGAGCCCGGCCTCCTCGAGAACCGAGCGGACCAGCGCGCGGGCGGCGGCCGGCGTACGACGGTCGTTGGGCAGCCGGACCCGCCGGACGAGGCCGCCCGCCGGGATATCCGAGACTGACACGCCATGCATCCTCTCCTGTTGATGGGGGGATGTACAAAGTCGTCTCTCGCATTGACCCGGTCGGGCGAGAGAGGATAAGGGGCCCACCGCCGTTGGACAGGATGAGGACGGCATGACTGCGACAAAAGAAGCCCCCGACGAGGCCGCCCTGCTCGGCGAGCTCGCCGAGGCTTTGCGGCGAGTACGCCGCGGCGATCTCAAGGTTCGGTTGCCCCGCCGGGGTGGCGCGGCCGGTGAGGTCGCCGACGCGTTCAACGAGGTCGTCTCGCTCCAGGAGCGGCAGAACCTCGACCTGCGCCGGATCAGCCGGATAGTCGGGCGTGACGGCCGGCTCACCGAGCGTCTCGACGACGAGGGCCTGGACGGCGCGTGGGCGGACAGCGTCCGGTCGGTGAACTCGCTGATCGACGATCTCGGGCGGCCCACCACCGAGATCTCCCGGGTCATCGTGGCGGTGGCCGAAGGCGACCTCTCCCAGCACATGGCGCTGGAGATGGACGGGCGGCCTCTTCGGGGTGAATTCCTGCGCATCGGCCGCACGGTGAACACCATGGTCGACCAGCTCTCGTCGTTCGCCGACGAGGTGACCCGGGTGGCCCGCGAGGTGGGCACCGAGGGCGAGCTGGGCGGCCAGGCGGACGTACGCGGCGTGGCCGGCACCTGGAAGGACCTGACCGACTCGGTGAACCTGATGGCGTCGAACCTGACCCACCAGGTGCGCTCGATCTCGCAGGTCGCGACGGCGGTGGCCCGCGGCGACCTGTCGCAGAAGATCACCGTGTCGGCCCGCGGCGAGGTCGCCGAGCTGGCCGACACCATGAACGGGCTCACCGACACCCTGCGCCTGTTCGCCGAGCAGGTGACCCGGGTAGCCCGCGAGGTCGGCACCGAGGGCAAGCTCGGCGGCCAGGCCGACGTGCCGAACGTGGCCGGCACCTGGAAGGACCTCACCGACTCGGTGAACTCGATGGCGACCAACTTGACGAGCCAGGTGCGCAACATCGCCCAGGTCTCGACCGCGGTGGCCAAGGGTGACCTGTCGCAGAAGATCACGGTGGCCGCGCAGGGCGAGATCCTGGAGCTGAAGGACACCGTGAACACGATGGTGGACCAGCTGTCGTCGTTCGCCGACGAGGTCACCCGGGTCGCCCGCGACGTGGGCACCGAGGGCAAGCTCGGCGGTCAGGCCCAGGTCCGCGGCGTCTCCGGTACGTGGCGGGACCTCACCGAGAACGTGAACCAGCTCGCCAACAACCTCACCGACCAGGTCCGCAACATCGCCCAGGTCTCCACGGCGGTGGCCAAGGGCGACCTGTCGCAGAAGATCACGGTCGACGCCCGCGGCGAGATCGCCGAGCTGAAGAACACCGTGAACACGATGGTCGACCAGCTGTCGTCGTTCGCCGACGAGGTCACGCGCGTGGCCCGCGAGGTCGGCTCGGAGGGCAAGCTCGGCGGCCAGGCCCAGGTCAAGGGCGTCTCCGGCACCTGGCGCGACCTCACCGACAACGTGAACTACATGGCATCGAACCTGACGAGCCAGGTGCGGAACATCTCCTCGGTCACCACCGCCGTGGCCAAGGGTGACCTGTCGCAGAAGATCACGGTCGACGCCCGCGGCGAGATCCTCGAGCTCAAGACCACGGTCAACACGATGGTCGACCAGCTGTCGTCGTTCGCCGACGAGGTCACCCGGGTGGCCCGCGAGGTCGGCACCGAGGGCAAGCTCGGCGGCCAGGCGCAGGTGCGTGGCGTGGCCGGCACCTGGCGCGACCTGACCGACAACGTCAACTCGATGGCGTCGAACCTGACCGCCCAGGTGCGCAACATCGCCCAGGTCTCGACCGCGGTGGCCAAGGGTGACCTCTCGCAGAAGATCACGGTCGACGCCCAGGGCGAGATCCTCGAGCTGAAGAACACCGTGAACACGATGGTCGACCAGCTGTCGTCGTTCGCCGACGAGGTCACCCGCGTGGCCCGTGAGGTCGGCTCGGAGGGCAAGCTCGGCGGCCAGGCGCAGGTGCGCGGCGTGGCCGGCACCTGGCGTGACCTGACCGACAACGTCAACTACATGGCGTCCAACCTGACCGCCCAGGTGCGCAACATCGCCTCGGTGACCACCGCGGTGGCGAAGGGTGACCTGTCGCAGAAGATCACGGTCGACGCCCGCGGCGAGATCCTCGAGCTCAAGGACACCGTCAACACGATGGTCGACCAGCTCTCCAGCTTCGCCACCGAGGTCACCCGCGTCGGGCGCGAGGTCGGCGTCGAAGGCAAGCTGGGCGGTCAGGCGCAGGTCAAGGGCGTCTCCGGTACGTGGCAGGACCTCACCGACAACGTGAACCAGCTCGCCTCGACCCTGACGATCCAGCTCCGGGCGATCGCCGAGGTGTCCACGGCCGTGACCCGCGGCGACCTGACCCAGAGCATCGCGGTCGAGGCCCAGGGTGAGGTCGCCGAGCTCAAGGACAACATCAACCAGATGATCGTCACCCTGCGCGAGACCACCAAGGCCAACGCCGAGCAGGGCTGGCTCGACTCCAACCTGGCCCGCATCGGCGGCCTGCTGCAGGGGCAGCGCGACCTCGGCGAGGTCTGCCGCATGATCATGACCGAGGTGACGCCGCTGGTCGACGCCCAGCTCGGCGCGTTCTTCCTGGTCGACAACGAGCAGGCGGTGATGCGCCTGCGGCTGGCCGCCTCCTACGGCTACGTCGCGCGCAACCACGAGGTGACGTTCGGTCCGGGGGAAGGCCTGGTGGGTCAGGCGGCGGTCTCCCGCCGTACGATCCGGGTCCGCGCGACCCACGACGGCATCCTGACCATGCGCTCGGGTCTCATGTCGATGCCGCCGAACGACCTGGTCGTGCTCCCGGTGCTGTTCGAGGGCGAGATGCTCGGCGTGATCGAGTTCGCCTCGGTCGCGGCGTTCTCCGGGCTGCACCTGACCTTCCTCGAGCGGCTGGTGGCCACGATCGGCGTCGCCCTCAACACCATCCAGGCCAACCGGCGCACCGAGGAGCTGCTGTCCCAGTCGCAGCGGCTGGCCCGCGAGATGCAGGACCAGTCGGCCGAGCTGCAGCGCACCAACGCCGAGCTGGAGGACAAGGCGCAGCTGCTCAGCGAGCAGAAGGCCAACATCGAGACCAAGAACCGGGAGATCGAGCAGGCCCGGCGCGGGCTGGAGGAGAAGGCGCAGCAGCTGTCCCGGGCGAGCGCCTACAAGTCCGAGTTCCTGGCCAACATGAGCCATGAGCTGCGTACGCCGCTGAACTCGCTGCTGCTGCTGGCGCGCCTGCTCGCCGACAACAGCGAGCAGAACCTGACCGAGAAGCAAATCGAGTTCGCCCGCACCATCCACAGTGCCGGCTCCGACCTGCTGTCCCTGATCGACGACATCCTCGACCTCGCCAAGATCGAGGCGGGCCGGATGGACGTCGAGGTCGACCAGATCGACTTCGCCGGCGTCCGGGGCTACGTCGAGCAGGCGTTCATCCCGCAGGCCGAGGAGAAGGGGCTCGAGTTCCGGGTCGAGGTGGCGCCCGACCTGCCGGCCTCGATCGTCACCGACGGTCAGCGGCTCCAGCAGATCCTGCGCAACCTGCTGTCGAACGCGGTCAAGTTCACCGACTCGGGCTCGGTGACGCTGAGCATCTTCGCGGCGCCGCCCAGCACCGACTTCGACATCCCGGCGCTGGCCGCGGCCGGGCAGGTGGTGGCGTTCGCGGTCTCGGACACCGGCATCGGCATCTCGGACGAGAAACTGGCGATCATCTTCGAGCCGTTCCAGCAGGCCGACGGCACGACCACCCGCAAGTACGGCGGTACCGGCCTCGGCCTCTCGATCAGCCGGGAGTTCGCGGCGCTGCTCGGCGGCACGATCGTGGTGTCGTCGCTGCCCGGCGAGGGCTCGACCTTCACGCTGTACGTGCCGGACGCGCTCACGCCCGACACGGCGCCGGCCCTGGCGTTGCCCTCGGAGCCGTCGACGACGGTGGTCGTACGGCCGGCCCAGTCGGTCGACCTGCCGCTGCTCGACCTGCCGCCGGTGATCAGCCACCAGGAGCGGGAGAACCACATCAGCCCCGCCGGCCGCCAGCTGGACGGCGCGACCGTGCTGATCGTCGACGACGACGTGCGCAACGTCTTCGCCCTGACCAGCGCGCTCGAGATGCACGGGCTGAACGTGCTCTACTCCGACAACGGCGTCGACGGCGTACGGCTGCTGGCCGAGCACCCCGAGGTCGACATCGTGCTGATGGACGCCATGATGCCCGACCAGGACGGATATGAGACGACCCGCGGCATCCGTCGCAATCAGCGCTTCCGCGACCTACCGGTAGTCTTCCTTACCGCGAAGGCGATGCCCGGTGACCGGGAGTCCGCCCTCGCCGCCGGCGCCAGTGACTACATCACGAAGCCGGTCGACCTGGACGAGCTGATCGAGCTGATGGCGCGCTGGGTGAACGCCGACAAGACCACCGAACCGGAGCGCGGCTGACCCGGCCTCTTCGGGGAAAGGACTAGATGTGGCGGAACGTGCCAAGGCCCTTCTGGTCGACGACCGTAAGGACAACCTGCTCGCCCTGGAGGCGATCCTCCAGGGCCTGCCGGTGACGCCGGTCGCCGTCGAGAGCGGTGAGGCCGCCCTGAAGCAGCTGCTCACCGACGACTTCGCGGTCATCCTGCTGGACGCGCAGATGCCCAACATGGACGGTTTCGAGACGGCCAGCCACATCAAGCGGCGGGAGCGCACCCGGCACGTACCCATCCTGTTCCTGACCGCCGCCGACCGTGACGCGCAGCTGGCCCTGCGCGGCTACGCGGTCGGCGCGGTCGACTACCTGACCAAGCCCTTCGACCCGTGGGTGCTGCGGGCCAAGGTCTCCATCTTCGTCGAGCTGTGGACAAAGACGCAGCAGCTGAAGGCCCAGGCCGACGCGACGCGCGAGCGCGAGTCCCAGTGGCAGCGCTTGACCGAGACGGTCGACGAGGCCGCCCGCGTCCTGCGCGCGAATGGGGAGGACGCCGCGGCCGAGGCTTTGGCCTTGCTGGAGAAGGCGCGCTGGGGCAGCAATTAGCGCCGGCCACAGCGGCCGTCCGCCGGCGGGCCGTCGGCTCCTAGCGCTCTTGGGCAGTTCGCGGCCGACGCCCGGACGTGCCGTCAGCGGCTCCAGGACGCGGCTCGCCACAACGCCCAGCGTCCCGTTTCGCGGCGCCGTCGACGCGTCTCGCGTCCGTCGGTCGACGCGCGTTCTCGTCGCTGCGAATTCCTGCCTTGGCGTTCGTTTCTGCTCTGCTCGCTCTGCTCGTAGGCGGTGAAGAGTTCGCCCCGTCCCACGGGGGAGAAACTCATCATTGCCCGTCGTGTCCCACCTGCGGGCTGGAGGCCGTCTGCGATCTTCGTGCGTTCCACATTGGCGGACCGCGTCGGTTTGGAGCGTTTGTAGCTTTGCCCGCGACCGTCGCGACGAAGGTTGAAGACTGCGCGCACCCGTTGAGCCCAAACTCTTCAACCATCGGGCTGCCGTTGCGTTCGTTTCTGCTCTGCTCGTAGGCGGTGAAGAGTTCGCCCCGTCCCACGGGGGAGAAGCTCATCATTGCCCGTCGTGCCCCTACTCTGCGGGCTGGAGCCCGTCTCCGATCTTCGTGCGTTCCGCATTGGCGGACCGCGTCGGTTTGGAGCGTTTGTCTCTTCGCCCGCGACCGTCGCCACGAAGGTTGAAGACTGCGCGCACCCGTTGAGCCCAAACTCTTCAACCATCGGGCTGCCGTTGCGTTCGTTTCTGCTCTGCCCGTAAGCGATGAAGAGTTCGAGCGTCCTACGCGCAGAAACTCTTCATTGCTTACCGTGCCGCAGATCGCCGGCGACGGTTGGAGCATATTTCGCCGATCTTTGCGTGTTTTCCACATCGGCGGGATTATCCACAGCTTGGCCGCGCCCACCCGCCTCGCCTTCGAAATTCCGCCACAATGGCATCGGGGGCTTCCCCCTGGGAGGGCGGGCTCCGCGGCGGGCGGCCTCAACGGCGGGCGGGGCTCAGCGGCGGGGCGGGCTCAGCGGCGGGCGTGGCTTAGCGGCGGCGGGCAGGGGCTCGGCGGCGCGGCGCGTGGCTCAGCGGCGGCGGGGCTCAGCAGCGGGCAGGGGCTCGGCGGCGCGGCGCGTGGCTCAGCGGCGGCGGGGCTCAGCAGCGGGCAGGGGCTCGGCGGCGCGGCGCGTGGCTCAGCGGCGGCGGGGCTCAGCAGCGGGCAGGGGCTCGGCGGCGCGGCGCGTGGCTCAGCGGCGGCGGGGCTCAGCAGCGGGCAGGGGCTCGGCGGCGGGCACGGCTCGGTGAGGGGCACGGCTCGACTGTCGGCGGACTGGAGCGCTGAGCGGCCCCCACGACGGGCGGCCCGACCGATCGGAGCGCCCCCCGACCTACCTGTTCACGTACGGCGCGACGGCGTTGCTCAAAGCCGCCCGCAACACCGACTTCGGCCGAGAACCCACCAACGCCCCCGTCTGCACACCCCCCGTAAAGAACACCAACGTAGGCATCGACATCACGCGGTACGCGCGCGTCGTCGACGGGTTCTCGTCCGCGTTGAGCTTGCCGATCAGGAGCCTTCCCTCGAACTCGGGCGCCAGCTCGGTCAGCGCCTGGGCCATCGGGCGGCACGGCGGGCACCACTCGGCCCAGAAGTCGAGCACGACGGGCAGCTCGGCGGCGAGGACCAGCGAGGCGAAGCTCTCGTCGGTGACGGTGATCAGGGGCATCGGGACTCCCGGTGTTCGACGGCCTGGGTCAACTGCTCGTGCAGCCGCCGCCGGACGTCGGTGAGCTGCGCCAGGTAGCCGTCCACCTCGGCCAGCTTCCGGCGCAGCACCGCGACCGAGTCGGGACAGACGTGGCCGGACCCGGTGGCGCGCAAGCACGCGACGAAGGGCTTGATGTCGTCCATGCCGAACCCGTTCGCGAGCAGCGCCCGGATCTCGTGGACGACGCGCAACTCCGCCTCGTCGTACTGCCGGTAGCCGTGCGAATCCCGCGTCGGGCGTACGAGACCCTGCTCCTCGTAGTAGCGCAGGGTCCGCGTGCTCGTCCCGGCCCGGGAGGCCAGCTCACCGATCAGCATGTCCCGACGCTAGGCCTTGACGCCGGTGTCAACGCAAGGGCGCGGATCTCAGGAAACGGAGCTGATCATCAGGGCGCTGCGGAGGCCGGTGATGTCGAGCACGCGCATCAGGAACTCGCCGACGTTGGTCAGCGCGAGCACCGTACGGGCGTGCTGGGCCTTGCGGCTGAGCACCACCAGCGTGCCGAGTCCCTGGGAGTCGCAGAAGGTGACCCCGGCCATGTCGAGCACGATGCGGGCCGGCGGATCGGCCAGCGTCTCATTGACGATGGCGGAGAGGTTGGCCACCGTGAGCACGTCTATTTCCCCGGCGAGGTGCAGGACGACCTCGTCGGGAGCTTGCTCGATGGCGATGGACAACTCCGGCCGCTCCACCCGGTCAGCCTATCGTCCATGGGGTGGATCTGCCCGTTGGGCACGTTCGTATCGGGTCGTTCCGGACAAGCTGGTGTGACGCACGCGCGACGTGAACAACCCTCTTGAGACGGCACGCCCCGGCCGCTGACACAATGGGAGCCGCTGTGACCACCTCATACCGCGCCGAGGGCCTCCCCTACCCGGAGGACGCCCCGGTCTCCCAGGCCCTTTTCGACCGCGCCAGTGCCATCGTGCCGGGCGGGGTCAATTCACCCGTGCGTGCGTTCCGAGCGGTCGGCGGCACGCCCCGATTCATGGCGAGCGGTACGGGCCCGTGGCTGACCGACGCCGACGGCCGGCGCTACGTCGATCTGGTCTGCTCGTGGGGGCCGCTGATCCACGGGCACGCGCACCCCGAGATAGTGGCCGCGGTGCAGGAGGCGGCCGCCCGCGGCACGAGCTTCGGCACGCCGACGGCGGGCGAGGTCGACCTGGCCGAGGAGATCGTCCGGCGCACCCCGGTCGAGGAGGTGCGGCTGGTCAACTCGGGCACCGAGGCGACCATGACGGCGATCCGGCTGGCCCGGGGCTACACCGGGCGGGCCAAGGTGATCAAATTCGCCGGCTGCTATCACGGGCACGTCGACGCGCTGCTGGCCGCGGCCGGCTCCGGCGTCGCCACGCTCGGGCTGCCCGACTCGCCCGGCGTCACCGGCGCGGCCACCGCTGAGACGATCGTGCTGCCCTACAACGACGTCGCGGCGGTCGAGGCGGCGTTCTCCCAAAATGAAATCGCGGCGGTGATCACCGAGGCGGCGGCCGGCAACATGGGCGTGGTCGCCCCGCGCGACGGCTTCAACCAGCGCCTGGCCGAGATCGCCCACCGGCACGGCGCGCTGCTCGTCGTCGACGAGGTGATGACCGGCTTCCGGGTCTCGGCCGGCGGCTGGGCCGGGCTCGACCCGGTCGACGCCGACCTGTTCACCTTCGGCAAGGTCATGGGCGGCGGCCTGCCCGCGGCCGCGTTCGGCGGGCGTCGCGAGATCATGTCGCGGCTGGCCCCGGCCGGCCCGGTCTACCAGGCCGGCACCCTCTCCGGTAACCCGCTGGCCTGCGCGGCCGGCCTGGCCTCGTTGCGGCTGGCCGACGACGCGGCCTACAAGCGGCTCGACGAGCTGTCGGCCACGGTCGGCGCGCTCGCCTCCGACGCGCTCAACCAGGCCGGGGTGGCGCACCGCCTCTCGTACGCCGGAAACATGTTCTCGATCTTCTTCACCGAGAACGAGGTCGTCGACTACGACTCGGCGAAGACGCAGGACGCCGCCGCGTTCAAGGCCTTCTTCCACGCCATGCTCAGCCGGGGCGTCTACCTGCCGCCGAGCGCGTTCGAGTCGTGGTTCGTCTCGACGGCGCTGAACGACGCGGCGCTCGAGCAGATCGCCGCGGCGCTTCCGCACGCGGCGCGGGCAGCCGCGGCCACGACGGCGGGGGACGCACGATGAGCGAGGCGACCAAGACCACGGTGCATGTGCTGCGGCATGGCGAGGTCTACAACCCGGGCAAGGTCCTGTACGGCCGGCTGCCCGACTTCCATCTGTCCGAGCTCGGCGTGCAGATGGCCAAGGCCGCGGCCGAGACGCTGGCGGCGCGCGACGTGACTTACGTGGTGGCGAGCCCGCTCGAGCGCGCGCAGGAGACGGCCGCCCCGATCGCCGCCGAGTTCAAGCTCGACGTCGCCGCCGACGTGCGCCTGATCGAGAGCAGCAACTACTTCGAGGGCAAGCGGGTCTCGGTCGGCGACGGCGCGTTCTCCAACCCCCGGCACTGGTGGGTGCTGCGCGACCCGATCACCCCCTCCTGGGGCGAGGCGTACCTGGTGATCGCCCAGCGCATGTTCGCGGCGCTGCAGGCGGCCCGGGTGGCGGCCGAGGGCCACGAGGCGGTCTGCGTCTCGCATCAGCTGCCGATCTGGACACTTCGGCGGTACGTCGAGAAGAAGCGCCTCTGGCACGACCCCCGCCGGCGTCAGTGCGGCTTGGCCAGTCTCACCTCGTTCCGGTTCGAGGGCCCGACGATCGTCGGCATCGACTACTCGGAGCCGGCCGCCCACCTGGTCGCCCTGTCCGCCTCCGCCAAGACCGCCAAGGGAGCTTGACCATGCGCCGCCTCGCCGCAGTCCTGGCCGTCGCCGCCCTCGCGGTGCCCGCCCTGGCGGCCTGCGGCGGCGAGAACTGGGCCAAGAAGTGCACCACCACCGGCACCGTGGTCGAGTGCGCGCCCGACCAGCGGCCGCAGGTCAAGGACGTGACCGGCGACCTGCTCGACGGCGGCACCTACGACATCGCCCAGGACAAGGGCAAGGTCGTGGTCGTCAACTTTTGGGGCTCGTGGTGCGCGCCGTGCCGGGCCGAGGCCGACGACCTGGAGACGACCTACCAGGCGACCAAGGCCAAGGGCGTCTCGTTCGTCGGGGTCAACTCCCGGGACGACAAGGACGCGGCCAAGGCGTTCGAGCGCGGCCGGGTCACGTACCCGAGCATCTACGACTTCAGCGGCAAGGTGGCGCTGAAGTTCGACGTCACCCAGACCAGCACCCCGCAGACGCTGATCCTCGACCGGCAGGGCCGGATCGCGGTCGCGCTGCGGGCCGCCACGACGCACACTGAGTTGCAGCCGTTGGTGGAGAAGGTGGCATCGGAGGCCACGGGCTGATGGGCCACGAGTTCGCGTCGATCGCCGGCACCGGCCCGCTGCTGCTGGCCATCGGTGTCGCGGCGATCGCGGGCCTGGTCAGCATTCTGTCGCCGTGCGTGCTGCCGCTGGTACCCGGCTACCTCTCGTACGTGACCGGGCTGGCGGGCTCGGATCTGGACGCAGAAGAACCGGCCGGCGAGGGCTCGGTCGCTGTCAAGACCCGGGTCAACGGCCGCGTCCTGGCCGGCACCAGCCTCTTCGTGCTCGGCTTCTCGATCGTCTTCACCCTGCTGCTGACCCTGGTGGCGAACATCGGCTTCGCCCTCAAGTCGCACCAGGACCTGCTCAACGTGGTCCTCGGCGTGCTGGTCATCGTGCTCGGCTTCGGCTATCTGGGCTGGATCCCGGGACTGCAGCGCGAGGTGCGGATCAGCCGGCTGCCGGCGGCCGGGCTGGTCGGCGCGCCGGTCTTCGGGGCGATCTTCGCGCTTTCCTGGTTGCCGTGCACGGGACCGACGCTCACGGTGGTCGCGGCGCTGGCGACCACGAGCGGTCAGACCAGCCGCGCGGTGACGCTGTCCCTCGCGTACAGCCTCGGCCTCGGTCTGCCGTTTGTGATCTTCGGTTTGTTCTTCCGGCGCCTGCTCGGGGTCTTCCGGGCGATCCGCCGCAACAGCCGCTGGGTGACCCGGATCGGCGGGGTGCTGCTCATCCTGGTCGGCGTCGCGCTGGTCACCGGCGGCTGGAACCACTTCCTGGTGTGGCTGCTGACCACCTTCGACTTCGGGCAGGAGACGCTGCTGTGACCGTGGTCGAGGAACGTCCCGCGCCGCCCGCCGCGCCTCCGCCGAAGCGGCTCCACCGGCTGTGGGCTCTCCTGCGCAACTCGTGGCGACAGCTGACCAGCATGCGTACGGCGCTGGTCCTGCTCTTCCTGCTCGCGGTGGCCGCGATTCCGGGGTCCGTCTTCCCCCAGCGCGCGGTCGACTCCCAGCGGGTGACCGAGTACTACGCCGCCCACCCGAAGCTCTCACCCTGGCTGGAGCGCCTCGGCGGCTTCGAGGTGTACGGCTCGCCCTGGTTCGCCTCGATCTACCTGCTCCTGTTCACGTCGCTGATCGGCTGCGTGCTGCCCCGCCTGCGCGACCACGCCCGGGCCTTGCGGCAGGCGCCGCCGGAGGCCCCGCGGCGGTTCGAGCGGCTGCCGCTGTCGTTCTCCACCTCGATCTCTCCCGCGCCCGAGGAGACGGCCGCTCGCGTCGCGCGGGTGCTGCGCAAGCACCGCTTCCGGACGAAGCTGCGGGAGCAGGAGGCCGGCTGGACCGTCTCGGCCGAGAAGGGCTACCTCAAGGAGACCGGCAACCTGCTCTTCCACTTCGCCCTGCTCGCGGTGCTGATCGGGGTGGGCTTCGGGCACTGGTACGGCTGGCACGGCAACCGCATCCTGGTGGCCGGCGCCGATCAGGGCTTCTGCGACACCCTCGCGCAGTACGACGACTCCACGCTCGGGCCCCGCGTCGACGCCGCCGACCTGCCGAACTTCTGCCTCACCCTGGACCGGTTCGACGTCAGATACCAGAGCACCGGCCAGCCGAAGACGTTCTCGGCCACGGTGTCGGTGTCCGAGGACGACGGGCCCGACAAGGTCCGCAAGTTCACCGTCAACGACCCGCTGCGGCTGCACGGCGCCAACGTGCACCTGATCGGCCACGGCTACGCGGTGACCATGCGCTACACCGACCGGTTCGGCGCCAGCCAGACCAAGACCGTGCCGTTCCTGCCGGTCGATGGCATGTTCACCAGCGAGGGCGTGGCCCAGTTCCCGGACGTCAACATCGACCCCAAGACCGACAAGCGGGACCCGGCGCTCCAGATGGGCTTCGAGGGCCGATACCTGCCCACCGTCGGCACCGGCGCGACCTCGACGTTCCCGGCCGAGAACGCGCCGGCGCTGTTCCTGACCGCCTACCGCGGCGACCTCGGGCTCGACGTCGGCACGCCCGGTTCGGTCTACTCGCTCGACCAGGGACAGATCGCGACCGGCGACCTCAAGAACGTGAGCGGGGCCCGGCCGCACGAGCTGAAGGTCGGCGACAGCTGGACCCTGGACGACGGCACCAAGCTCGAGTTCCTGGGCACCCGGCCGTACGCGACGCTGTCGATCCGCTACGACCCGACACAGACCCTGGTGCTGATCGGCGCGGCGCTCGGCCTGATCGGGCTGACGCTCTCGCTGTTCGGGCACCGCCGCCGCGTCTGGTTCCGAGCCCTGCCCGCTTCGGCAGGGTCGTCCGGCGGTACGTTGTTGACGGCCGGTGGTCTCCCGCGCACCGACTATCCCGGTTTCGCCGACGAGTTCGCGGCGTTGGTGAAGGCCGCCGAGGAAGGGAAATCCTGATGGCGGAGTTGTCGAACCAGCTGATGGCGGTCACCGTGCTCGCCTATCTGGCGGCGATGGTGCTGTACGCGGCGGAGTACGCGTTCGGCTCGAAGAGCCGCATCGGGCGGGCGGCCGTCCGCCCGGCACGTCAGCTGGTCGGCGCGGGCGCCCCGGTCTCCGCTTCCGACGAGGAGCCGCCGGTCCCCGGTTCCGGCGGGGAGCCGCCGGTCGAGCCGGTCGCCGTCGCTCCCGACCGGCGCGCGGAGGTCATCGGGCGGATCGCGGTCGGCCTCAACCTGCTCGCCCTGCTGCTGCACCTGGGCACGCTGGTCACCCGCGGCATCGCCGCCGACCGCATGCCCTGGGGCAACATGTACGAGTACATCCTGTCCGCCACCTTCGTCGGCTCGGCGGTCTGGGTCGGCGTGCTGCTGCGGCGCCCGGCCGTGCGGCACATCGGGCTGTTCGTGACGCTCGCACTGGTGCTCATGCTCGGCGCGGCCGGCATGATCGCGTACACGCCGGTCGGCCCGCTGGTGCCGGCCCTGCACTCGTACTGGTTCGTCATCCACGTCTCGACGGTGATCATCGGGTCGGGCATCTTCCTGATCGGCGCGGTGCCGGCCGCGATGTTCCTGATCCGCGACGGGTACGACAAGGGCAAGCGCCGCTTCCCGTACTCGCTCGGCCGGAACACCCCGGAGGCGACCGTGCTCGAGCGGCTCACCTTCCGCCTGCACGCGTTCGCGTTCCCGCTGTTCACCTTCGGCGCGCTGATCGCCGGGCCGATCTGGGCGGAGGCCTCCTGGGGCCGCTACTGGGGGTGGGACCCCAAGGAGGTCTGGGCGTTCATCTCCTGGATCGTCTACGCCGGTTACCTGCACGCCCGGGCCACGCCCAGCGTGAAGCGGACCGTCGCCACGTGGATCGCGCTGCTCGGCTTCGCGACGATGCTGATGAACCTGTTCGGCGTGAACCTGTTCTTCAGCGGCTTCCACTCGTACGCGAACGCGGGCGGGATGTAGCCCCGGCCTACTGGCCGCGGAGCAGCCCGCCGAGCAGCGACGGTGACCGCGGGCTCCCGGTAGCCGCCGGCGCGGCGCTCTGCGCCGGTTGGACGCTCGGCTCCGCGCCTCCCCGGCCGCTCGCGCTCGTCCCCACGCCCGCGCCCGCGTTGCCGCTTGTTCCCGCGCCCGCGTCGCCGCTCGTTCCCGTGCCCGCGCTCGTGCCTGCGCGCGCGCCCGCGTTGCCGCTCGTGCCTGCGCCTGCGCCCGCCTCGCCGCTCGCGCTCGTCCCCGCGCCCGCGCCCGCCTCGCCGCTCGTCCCCGCGCCCGCGTTGCCGCTCGTGCCTGGGCCAGCGCCCGCGTCGCCGCTCGTCCCCGTGGTCGCCCCACCCCTTGCCGGATTTATCGCATTTGTCGGGCGGTCCGCCGATGGCGGAAGCGCAGCGGGCGGCTGGTCGATCGCGTCGCCGCAGTCGCCGGCCGTCCAGGTGTCGTAGCGGTTGACCCAGTTCAGGCAGAAGCCGCCGGTCATCTGCCGCTGCCCCGCGTCATAGCCGGTCAGCGTCGGGACGTCGTCCCGCCAGTAGCGCGCCGCCCCGCCGTCCGGGGGACGCAGCTGCACGTTGTCGACGGTCACCTCGGGCACGTCGATCCGCGCCGGCCGGCCCGAGTCGACGTGCACCTCGACGTACTGCTCGACATAGGCGCTCTGGCCGATCGGCAGGCGCTGGGCCGTCAGCAGGTTCCACCGGTTGTTCCACCACAGCCACGCGCCCCACACCCCGCTCGGATCGCTGTGCAGGTCGATCCAGACCCGGTCGCCGGGCCGCAGCGCGTACTGGTCGTAGAACTGCCAGGTGCGGGTGTTGGTGTTGAACGTGTAGATGTGCTGCCGCAGCGGCCCGGCCCACCCGGTCTGCGCCCAGCCGGCCTCCAGCCAGTTGATCCGGCCGCCGCCCATGTTCCGCTTGACCATGAACCGCCCGGCCACGAAGTCGTAGCTGCCGGGCCGGATCGAGCCGTCCACCACCGAGATGCGGCCGGAGACGCCGCTCCACTCGCCGGCCGAGTTCGCGCCGAGATGGTGGTAGCCGCTCGGGGTGAAGCCCGTCTGCCCGGGCTGGGTGAGCTGGACGGCCGACTCGAGGACCCGGCCCGCCGCGCGACAGGCGCCGGGCGCCGCCGGGCCGGCCGGGGTGGTCGGCGGGCGGGTCGAGGCCTTGCCGGCGGGACAGGCCGGCAGCTGCCGGGTGGTGGCCGCCATCCCCTGGGGAGCGGAGACGCCCGCCGCCAGCAGGGCCGTGCCGGCCGCGAGTCCGCACCAACGCACCAAATTCCGGACTTTCACGGTCAGCTCAACTCGAATCGGACATCGCTAGTGACGGTGATCGCCCGAGTGCCGAACTGTCGTACCGGTGGTGAAGACTGGATGCATGGCACCTCGCGGGTTTCCCTTTGACGATCTGCAGAGCTTCCTCACCGCCCTCGAGGCGGCCGGTGAGCTGCGCCGGGTCACCGTCCCGGTGGACCCCACGCTGGAGATCAGCGAGGTGGTCACCCGCACCGTCCGGGCCGGCGGCCCGGCCATGCTGTTCGAGCGGCCGACGCGGGGCGACATGCCGGTGGCGATCAATCTGTTCGGCACCGAGAAGCGCATGGCCATGGCGCTCGGCGTCGAGTCGCTCGACGAGATCGGCGACCGGATCGGCGCGCTGATCAAGCCGGAGCTGCCGGTCGGCTGGTCCGGCATCCGCGAGGGCATCGGCAAGGCCATGCAGCTCAAGTCGCTGCCGCCGAAGAAGGTCAAGACGGCGCCCTGCCAGGAGGTGGTGCTCCGGGGCGACGAGGTCGATCTCGGCCTGCTGCCGGGCTTGCAGGTCTGGCCCGGCGACGGCGGCATCTTCCACAACTTCGGTCTCACCCACACCAAGCACCCCGAGACCGGCAAGCGCAACCTCGGGCTCTACCGCCTTCAGCAGCACTCGCGGAACACGCTGGGCATGCACTGGCAGATCCACAAGGACTCGACGGCACACCACGCCGTCGCCGAGCGCCGGGGCGAGCGGCTGCCGGTGGCGGTGGCGATCGGCTGCGACCCGGTGGTCTGCTACGCGGCCAGCGCCCCGCTGCCCTCCGACATCGACGAATACCTGTTCGCCGGCTTCCTCCGCGGCGAGCGGGTCGAGATGGTCGACTGCGTGACCGTCCCGCTGCAGGTGCCGGCGCACGCCCAGGTGATCCTCGAGGGCTATCTGGAGCCCGGCGAGCGGCGGCCCGAGGGCCCGTTCGGCGACCACACCGGCTTCTACACCCCGGTCGAGCCGTTCCCGGTGCTGCACATCGAGACGATGACGATGCGGAAGAAGCCGGTCTACCACTCGATCATCACGTCCAAGCCGCCGCAGGAGGACCACGGCCTGGGCAAGGCGACCGAGCGCATCTTCCTGCCGCTGCTGCGCATGCTGATCCCCGACATCGTCGACTACGACATGCCGGCCGCCGGCGTCTTCCACAACTGCGTGATCGTCTCGATCAAGAAGCGCTACCCGAAACACGCCCAGAAGATCATGAACGCGATCTGGGGCGCCCACCTGATGTCGCTGACCAAGCTCATCGTGGTCGTCGACGAGGACTGCGATGTCCACGACTACGCCGAGGTCGCGTTCCGGGCCTTCGGCAACGTCGACTACGACCGCGACCTGATGGTCACCCAGGGCCCGGTCGACCACCTCGACCACGCTTCCTACCAGCAGTTCTGGGGCGGTAAGGCGGGCATCGACGCCACCCGTAAGCTGCCGTCCGAGGGCTACACCCGCGGCTGGCCGGAGGAGATGGCTATGTCGAGCGAGGTGGTCGCGCTCGTGGACAAGCGCTGGAAGGAATACGGCATATGACGGCGGTGGCGGCGGTCCCGGAGAAGCCGGGCAAGATCAAATCGTTCCTGCGCCTGGTCGCCATCGAGCACTCCGTCTTCGCGCTGCCGTTCGCCTACCTGTCGGCGCTGGTCGCCCTCGACCGGCTCGGCACCGGCATCCACTGGCTCGACCTGCTGCTGATCACGATCGCGATGGTCTCCGGGCGTACGTTCGCGATGGCCGCCAACCGCATCCTCGACCGCAAGATCGACGCCCAGAACCCGCGCACCCGCAACCGTGAGCTCGTCACCGGCGCCGTCGCCGTCCGCACCGCCTGGACCGGCGCCGCCGTCTCCCTGGTCGTCATGGCGGTCGCGGCCGGCCTGCTCAACTGGCTGTGCCTGGTGCTGTTCCCGCTCGCCGTGATCCCGCTGGTCGTCTACCCGTACGCGAAACGCTTCACCAACTACCCGCACTACGTGCTCGCCCTCGCCCAGGCGGTCGCCCCGATCGGCGCCTGGCTCGGCATCACCGGCACCTTCAGCGGCTCCGGTCCCGCCTGGCTGCTGGGCGTCGCCGTCGGCCTGTGGATCGGCGGATTCGACATCATCTACGCCTGCCAGGACGTCGAGATCGACCGCCAGATCGGCGTGCACTCGACCCCGGCCCGCTGGGGTGTCCGCACCGCCCTGCACATCTCCACCGCCACGCACGTGGTGACCTTCGCGCTGTTCGTGTGGTTCGGCCAGCTCGTCGGCCTCGGCTGGCTCTGGTGGATAGGCCTGGCCCTGACCGCGGCCGCGTTCGTCTACCAGCACCTGGTCGTCACCCCCACCGACCTGTCGAAGGTAAACCGAGCGTTCTTCACCGCCAACGGCTTCGTCGGCATCGCCCTGTTCCTCTTCGCCGTCCTCGACTTGGCCTTCCTGTAGCCGCGGGCCCGCGCCCGCACGTCGGCCTCGCGCCTGCGGATGGGCCTCGCGCCTGCGGGTGGGCCTCGTGCCCGCGGGTGGGCCCCCGCGCCTGGGTGGGCCTCGCGCCCACGCCCAGCCGGCGCAGGCCCGATCGCTCTGCTCACCAAGACGCGCTGGCCCACCGGTACCCCACGCATTGAGCCGGCCGCGCTCGCCCGCCCGCTGACGGCCGCCGGGGGCGTGCGGGCGCGTATCGGTAAGCAGAGCGATCCGCTGTAACCCCAGGAGGCCCGCCGTCCGTCTAATCGGCGTGAGCGACAAAGAGGCCGAGTTCCGGGAGTTCGTCGGTGCCCGGATGGACTCGCTGCGGGGGCTCGCGTATCTCACCTGCGGGGACTGGCAGGTCGCCGAGGACGCGGTCCTCGGGGCGCTGGCGAAGCTCTATGCGCGGTGGCAGCGCGTGGACAACCCGGAGGCGTACGCGAAGACCGCCGTCGTGCGGGCGGCGATCGACGAGACCCGGCGGCCGTGGTGGCGGCGCGAGCAGGCGCACAGCCACGCCGCGCTGCCCGATCGGGCCGTGCCGGACCGCACCGGCGCGGTCGAGGACCGGGTGCACGTGCGGGCCGCGCTCGGTCAGCTTCCGGCCAAGGTGCGGGCCGTCCTCGTGCTGCGGTTCCTCGAGGGCCTGAGCGTGCAGCAGACCGCCGCCGCGCTGCGTTGCCCGGAGGGGACCGTCAAGGCGTACACCTCGCGGGGTTTGGAATCTTTGCGCGGCATCCTCGGCGACAGTTGGGAGGGCCGTCATGAGGCAGCTGTCTGACCTGTTGAACGAGGCGAAGGCGGACGCGCCGCCGACCCGCGTCGACGTCGACGACGTGGTGGCCGCCGGGCGGCGACGGGTGCGCCGCCGGAACGCCGGGTGGGCGATCGGGGCCGTGGCGGCGGTGGCCGTCGCGATCGGGGTGCCCCAGATCGTCACCCGGGCCGATCCGGCGCCGCAGCCGGTCACGCCGCACGTCACCACGCCGGCCCCGGCGCCCTCGACGGCGGACGGGCCGGCCGTCCGGTTCACGTTCGCCGGCTACACCGCCGGGGCGTTCCGTGTCTCGGACCCGATCGACTGGGGGCTCGCCGGTGAGACGGCCGCCATCCGGAGGGCGGGCTCCGACGAGACGGTCGGTGCACTCCACGTGTACCGCGCCGGCGTCGAGCCGTTCCGGCGGGGCGAGAAGCCGCCGGTCAAGACCCGCACCGCGCCCGTGCACGGCCGGCCCGCCTACTTCGTCGAGCCGGCCACGGCGTCCCACGAGCGCTCCCTGCTCTGGGAGTACGCCGACGGTGCGCTCGCCATGATCGAACCCGAGGCGCAGGGGATGGGCGACGCTCAGCTCCGGCAGGTGGCCGAGGCATTCGAGCCGGGACCGGCGTCGCCGGTCCGGATCGCCTTCACCGCCCGCTACGTGACCGGCGACTACACGCTCGTCGGCGCCTTCGCCGATCCGTCCGGCGCGGTCCGTTCGGCGGCCTATCTGGTGCCGGCCGACCAGGCCGAGGCCCGCATGCGCGAGCCCGACCACGGCCTGCCGCCGGACCAGAAAGGCCAGGCCGGCAAGGTCATCGCCATCCGGGTGAGCACGCCCGCGGCCGGGTCGGACCCGACGATGTCGGCGAGGATCACCTGCATCGACGGCTTCCGCCGCAACGGGGAGCTGATGGGCGGCAGCTGCGGCCGCCCGCTCTCCGGCGGCAAATATGTGCTCGAGGTGACCGCCGGCGGGACGACCAGACAGAGTGAGATCCGCAAGATGCTCGACGGGGTCACGGCCGCCGATCCGGCGCAGCCGTCGACCTGGGTCGAGGTGAACACCGCCATACCGGCAACCCACCTGCTCGCGCGCTATTGACGGGCACACTTGAGTCATGCGTGAACCATGGGTCGTCGGCGTCTCGGGCGCCTCCGGCACGCCCTACGCCCGGGCCGTGCTGTCCGCGCTCCTGGACGCCGGCGAGCCCGTCGATCTGGTCGTCTCCCGGGCCGCCCGGCTGACCCTGCTCGACGAGACCGGCGCGAGCGTGCGGGACGCGCACTGGAAGGACGACGTGAGCGCCTGGCTCGGCCGCGATCTGGGCGATCTCAACTACTGGCCGGCCGGTGACCTGGCGGCCGGGCCGAGCAGCGGCTCCTATCCCGCGAAGGGGATGGTGGTCGTGCCGGCCAGCACGGCGGCCTGCGCCGGCATCGCCATCGGTCTCTCGAAGGACCTGCTGCAGCGGGCCGCCGAGGTGAACCTCAAGGAGCGGCGGCGCGTGGTCGTGGTGCCGCGCGAGACCCCGGTGACGCGCAGTCACCTGGAGCACCTGATCGCGCTTCTCGATGCCGGGGCGGTCGTGTTGCCGGCCAGCCCCGGGTTCTACGGCTCCGGGGCATCGGCGACCGCTCAGCAGCTCATCGACTTCGTGGCGGGCAAGGTGCTGGACGCGCTCGGCGTACGGCACACTCTGTTGACCCGGTGGAAGGGTGAGCTGAACGCTCAGCGCAACCCGTTCGGCGGGCCGTAGCCCATGCCGGGGTTGCTCGGGCCCGCATTGCGGGGACGATTGGCGGCGTCGTCCTCCCGCATCTCCTCCACCACACCGTCGCCCTCGAGCAGGGCGCGGACCTCGGACTCGCGGAATCGGCGGTGGCCACCCGGAGTCCGGATGCTGCCGATACGCCCGGCGGCGGCCCATCGCGTGACCGTCTTGGGGTCGACGCGGAACAGCGCGGCCACCTCGCCCGGTGTCAGCAGACGATCTCCAGTGTCCACAACCCCCTCCTCGCGTCGGTCTTCTGGAGCGGCCGTGATCACGGTGAGTGTCGGCGTGCTCGATCGGGACGTAAAGCCATTAGAGCATTGCCCCGGAACCGAGTCCCTGGAATGCGGAAAAAGCCCTAATTGCGACAGTGATCGTTATCCTGCCGCCCATACGTCGCTACCGGGCGTGAGTAGCTATCTGCCACCCGATTAGGGTCTGACTCATGGACTCCATCGACCTCCGGCTGATCGACCTGCTACGGGAGAACGCGCGCTCGTCGTACGCCGAGCTGGCCCGCAAGGTCGGGCTGTCGGCGCCGGCCGTGCACGAGCGGGTCGGCAAGCTCGAAGCGGCCGGAACCATCCGCGGTTACCGGGCCGACGTGGACCACGAGGCGCTCGGACTCGGGGTCACGGCGCTGATCGGCATCATCGAGGACTCGGGCGCCGACACCGACGACGTGCTCGCCGCGGTCCGGGCCATGCCCGAAGTGGAGAGCTGCTACTTCATGGCCGGCGTCGAGTCGTACCAGCTGATCGTGCGGGTCGGCACGATCGCCGAGCTGGAGCAGCTGATCGTACGCATCAACCGCACGCCGGGGGTGGCTTCCACCCGTACGGCGATCGCCCTGTCGACGAAGTGGGAGAACCGGCCGCAGCCCGGCCTCGGGTGAGCTTTACTTCAACTGCGCCCGATGCGCCAGGCCCGGATAGTCGACGACGAAGCCCTCGTCATCGACGGTGAGGTCGGCGCTGAACGTCTCGCTGGCGTACCGGATGCGGTTGTCGCCGAGTGAGGTGTAGATCTGGTCGGCCTGGACGATCTCGAGGCTGGGCAGCAGCACCCAGGCGGCGCTGATCCGGTGTGCGACGCCGGGCTCCGCCTTGAGCAGGCCCAGTCGGCGGATCGGCAGCGTGTTCGTCAGGGGGGAGCCGCTCAGGTCGACGTCGAACGCCCCGTACAGCAGATCGGGGTCCTCGATGCCCGGCAGGCCGGCGCCGGCGTGCCCGGCGGCCGAGAGCACCGCGTCGAGGTTGCCCTGCTCGGCGGTGGTGGCGCGCCAGCGGTTGGCGGCCAGTTCCAGCCGGACGCTGCGGGTCCAGCCCGCGCCCTCGGCGGTCACGTCGAGGTGGGCCGTGGACCAGCCCGGCTCGGTGCGGAGCTCGTAGCGGCAGGTGTACGGGATCGGGTCGACGGCCAGCGCCGTTCCCCGGGCGTAGAGGCCGGCGCGCGCGTCGATCAGGGCGTGCTCGGACCCGGTGGTGTCGCGTCGTTCCCAGAAGAGCGAGTCAGGCATCGGCGGCATGCCTCTACCTCTACCCGAGTTCGGGGACGCCCGCACGCATGCGAGCGTCCCCGGGCACTGCCGATCAGTAACTGCGGGCGGGGCGAGCCGAGCCGAAGCGGCCGGAAGCGCCGTCTCGCCGGTCGTTGCGCGGGTTGTCGCGGCGGAAGCCGGTCGAGCGCTCGCCGTTGCGGGGCGAGAAGCCGCGCTCGCCCCGGGGGCGGTCGACGAACGGGCGGTCGGTGCGCTCGGGGGCCGGGCGGCCCTCGAAGCCGCCGCGGTCCCGGTCGCCGTACGAGCGCTGCGGACGGTCACCGTAGGAGCGGTCACGGTCCGTACGGTCGCCACGGGGGCGGTCACCGTACGTACGCTGCGGCCGGTCACCGTACGAGCGCTGCGGGCGGTCGCCGAAACGGCCGCGCGGGCGGTCGCCACGCTCGCGGCGGGGCTCCGGCTCGTCCACCACGGGCACGCCCGAGGGCTCGCGGGCACCGGTGATCGCGGTGAGCTTCTCGTCGCCGAGACGCACCCGCACCTCGGCCGGCGCGACACCGGCCCGGCCCATCATCGCCTGGGTGGTGCGGCGCTGCTTGGGCAGCACCAGCGTCACCACGGCGCCGGACTCGCCGGCCCGGGCGGTGCGACCCGCGCGGTGCAGGTAGTCCTTCGGGTCCTTCGGCGGGTCCACGTGCACGACGAGCGAGATGCCGTCGACGTGGATGCCGCGGGCCGCGACGTCGGTCGCCACGAGGACGCTGGTGCGGCCCTCCTTGAACTCGGCGAGCGTGCGGGTGCGGACCCGCTGGGTCTTGCCGCCGTGCAGGGCCCCGGCCCGGACGCCCACCTGGCGGAGCTGCTCGACCAGCCGGTCGACGCCCATCTGCGTACGGGCGAAGACGATGGTCTTGCCCGGCCGGTTGGCGATCGCCGCGGTGATCGGGAACTTCTCCTGCGGCGGGATCAGCAGCAGGTGGTGGTCCATCGTGGACACGCTCGCCTCGGCGGGCGCGGTCGAGTGCGTCACCGGGTCGTGCATGAACCGCTTGACCAGCGTGTCGACGTCACCGTCGAGAGTGGCCGAGAAGAGCAGGCGCTGCGCGTGCTCCGGCGTCTTGGCCAGCAGCTCGGTGACCTCGGGCAGGAAGCCCATGTCGGCCATCTGGTCGGCCTCGTCGAGCACCGTGATCTCAACGTCGTCGAGGTTGCAGGCGCCACGCTCGATCAGGTCGCCGAGACGGCCCGGCGTGGCGACGATCACCTCGACGCCGCGGCGCAGCGCGTCCATCTGGCGGTCGTACGGAACGCCACCGACGGCGGTCTTGAGGAAGACGCCGACGGCCCGGCCGAGCGGCTGCAGCGCGTCGGCCACCTGCATGGCCAGCTCGCGGGTCGGCACCATGATCAGGGCCTTGGGGTGGTGCGGCTTGGCCCGGCCACCCTGCGCCACCCGGGCGAGCAGCGGCAGGCCGAACGCCAGCGTCTTGCCGGAGCCGGTCTGGCCACGGCCGAGGACGTCCCGGCCGGCCAGGGCGTCGGGCATGGTCGCGGCCTGGATCTCGAACGGGGTGGTGATGCCCTCGCGGGTGAGCACGCGCACGATCTCGTGGGGGAGACCGAGATCACCAAAGCTCTTGGCCGGAGCCGCCGGCGCCGCCGGCGTCTCCACGACGACGGGGGCCTCGGTGGCCTCTTCGATTGCGGGGGTTCCTTCGGTTGCTTCGAAAACGGACGGGAACGTGCTGGGGTCAGCGAAAGTGGTCAAGAGAACCTCTCTACGGGGGCGCATGCTCGCGAATGGCCCGCCGCGGCTGCCATGAGCCTGCCGCTGTAATGCCCGCAAGAACGCCCGTGGCGTGCTTCGTAAAGGCACGCCGCGTCAACAACTGTCATAAGTGTACGGCTCAACGTTTGGACCGCCGACCGCATTCCGTGCCCGCAGTGGGCAGGCTCACCCCGCGGGGCAACCTCGCCAGGATAGGCCCGGTTGCCGTCGGCGACAAACTCAGTCGAACATCCCCGAGATCATGTCGGTGAAGGCGCTGCCCGCGGTGAGCAGGAACACCACGCTCACCGTCACCAGAAGCCCCAGCACCACCAGCATGGCGATGACTACTTTGAGGTTGCCGCGACGGCGGTCCACGATCTCGTCACGCCAGCCTTGGGCCAGGATATGGCCGGTCAGCGAGCCGGAGTTCTCGATCGCGTTGGTGGAGACCGGCATCGTCGTCTCGATCGACGGATATCCACCGGTGCCGTAGACGGTGCCACCCAGGTCGGCGTCACCGAGGCCACGCTGCTGCGGCACCGCCATGGTCGCCGCCGGATCGAATCCCGGCGGGTAGGCCGGCGCGCTGACCTGCGCGGTCGGCGCCGAATTCACACCGAACGGCTGGGTCATAGCGGCCGGTCCGCCTACCCCGAACGGGTTCTGCGGCGGGTTCGCCGCCGGCTTCGAGGGGCTCGAGGACGGCATGGTGTACGCCGGCAGCCCGCCGCCGGCATTGCTCCCGCCGACCGGTTGGCCGGGAGTCGGGCGCAGACCAGGAGGGATGGGCACCTGAACCATGGTCGGGTCAGACACTGGCAGCTGGGTCGGCGGCTCGTTCGACGGCTTGGCCGACGGCGGCTGGGCTGATGGCAGCTGAACCATCGTCGGGTCGGCCGACGGGTGCTGGGCCGACGGCGGCTGGCTTGATTGCTGCCGGATGGTCGGGGGCGGGGGGAAGACCGGCTGCGGTGGGCCCGGGATCGGGCTCGGTCCGGGCGGTCCCGGCACCGGGCTCGGGTTCGGACCCGGCGGGACCGGGCTCGGATCCGGGCCGGGTGGCACCGGGCTCGGTCCGGGACCGGGCGGGACCGGCGACGGTCCTGGACCCGGCGGCACCGGGCCGGGCGGCACCGGGCTGGGCGCGGGCGGAACCGGCGGCGTGGGGACCGGCCCCGGAGTCGGGCTCGGCGTGGGCCCGGGGGTGGGTGCGGGACCGGGCGTGGGTGCCGGGCCGGGCGTGGGTCCCGGCGCCGGGAAGGGCGACGGACTGGGGAACGGGCTCGGACCCGGGAACGGCGCCGGCGGCTCCAACGGCCCGGGGCGCTCGGGCCGCGGCGGCTCTGGCTGCAGCGGCTCGGGCTTCGAGGGCTCGGGCTTCGCCGGCTCGGGACGCGGGGGCACCGGGATGGGCCGCGGCGGCTCGGGCTTGCCCGGCTCGGGCTGAGGCTCGTCCGGCTCGGGCTTCGGCTCCGGCTCGCCCGGCTTGGGCTCACCCGGTTTCGGGTCGGCGGGCTTCGGCTCGCTCGGCTTGGGCTCGCCCGGCTTGGGCTCGGCCGGCTTGGGGTCGCCCGGCTTCGGCTCGGCCGGGTCGGGCTCGGGCGGCGTGGGGTCGCCGGGCTCGGGCTGCGCGGGCTCGGGCTCGGAGGGCTTGGGATCGCTCGCACGCAGCGGTGCGAAATCGGACGACTTCGCCTGCGGCAGGTCGGGCTCCGAGGCCTGAGAGTCGCTGGTTCGCGGCGGCTCGGGCTCGGCGGGCTTGAGCCGCGCCTTGGCGGTCTCGTCGTCGGGCTTGGGTGGCGCCACCGAGGCCGAGCCGATCGACTTCGAGGACACCGCGGGCTTCTCGGTCGCGGAAGTCTCGGCCGGGCGGCCACCGTAGACGTTCGCCTGGCCGCTCGGCCACGTCGCCGCACGTACCGCGGCCGGGTCGGCGTTGATCGCGCCCGGCACCGAGGCCCGGGCCGCGCCCGCACCCGGCTTGGCCGGAAGTGTCCGGGAGGAGTCGTCGACCAGCTCGGGCACGAGACCGTCGCTCGCTGGGCTGACCGGGCGAGCCGAGCCACTGACCCGACCCGGCCCGGAAACCGGCGCCGACGCACCGACCGACCGCGACGTGCCGCCCGGCCCGGAGACCGGCGCTGAGCCGCTGATGGCGCGCGAGGTGCCGCCCGGCCCGGAGACCGACGCGGAGCCGCTGATCGCGCGCGAGCCGCCGCCCGGTTCGGAGACGGAGGCGGAGCCGCTGATCGGGCGCGAGGTGCCGCCCGGTCCGGAGACGGGGGCGGAGCCGCTCACCGAGCGTGAGACGCTGCCGGGCTCGCCGACGGGGGCGGAGCCGCTGATCGGGCGCGAGGTGCCGCCGGGACCGGAGAGCGGGGCCGAGGCGCTTACGGCGCGCGACGTGCTGCCCGGACCGGAGACGGGTGCGGACGCCGGCTTTCCGACCGCCGCGCGGCCCGAGGCGGCGCCGCTGGTGGGGGCGGCGGCGGGCGGATCGGTGGCGGGGGAGGCCCAGAGCGCGCCGGGGGCCGGGGGCGGCGGCGGGGCGTACGCCTCCTGGTCGTCACCGGTAGCCGGCTTGGTGCCGTCGCCGTCCGGTGTCGCCTGCCGCTCGTCCATGAACCCTCCCGACCGCACGCCGACGGTTCGGGGACGCCGGACGCTGCCTCTAACCGTGCCATATCCGCGCTCGTGAGCACACCCGGCACCATCCCGGCCACTCGCGAGGCCGGTCCCTTACCACCGGAAAGGCGATCTTTTACCGCCCGGTCGACGACCGAATGCGGATCAACCGGCCGACGGCGAGGACGAAGTGGTCGCCTCCTCGGTCGCGTTCGCCGAGCTGGTGGCGCTGCTCGCCGCCGCCGAGGAGTGCGACGCGTCGGAGCCGGTCGTCGTCGAGGACGCCGGCGCCGTGGTCTGCTGCTGGGCCGGCGTGGTTGTGGTCGGATCGGCCGCCGGCGTCGGCGCCGTCGTGGTCGGCGCCGTCGTGGTCGGCGCCGTCGTGGTCGGCTTCGACGAGGTGGGCGATGGCGTGGGCGACGACGTGGGCGACGTGGTCGGCTTCGACGAGGTCGGCGTGGTGGTCGGCTGCGAGCTGCTCGGCGACGTGCTCGGCGAGGTCGGCGGCGTGGTGGTCGGCTTGGACGTGGCCGGGGACGTCGGCTTCGTCGTGTGCGTCGGCGTGGTCGGGCTCGTCGTCGCCGGCGACGTGTTGTCCGGCGTGGTCGTCGTCGGGTCGTCGGCCGGGTCGGGATCGGGCGCGCCGAGGACCGGGCCCTCGGTGACGCCCTCGACCGAGCCGAAGACGCGCGTGGCCTGGAACAGCCGCGTCCAGCGGACGGGAACCAACCGCACGTTCAGACCGGTGCGCGGGGCCTCGACCATCATGCCGTCGCCCGCGTACATCGCGACGTGGTGAATGCCGCGCCAGCTGTTCGAGTAGCTGAAGAACAGCAGGTCGCCGGGGAGCAGGGAGTAGCGGTCGACGACCTTGTTACGGGTCTGCCAGTACTGGTCGCGGGACACGCGGGTCAGCGGGAAGCCGACCGAGTGGTACGCCGCGTACATCAGGCCGGAGCAGTCGTACTTGTCCGGGCCCTCCTCGGACCACACGTACGGGTCGCCCCGTTGGGCCAGCGCGAACGTCAGCGCCTGGATGGCCCGCGGGTCGGCGCCGCGCCCGGCCTCGGCGCCGGCCAGGTACTGCGCGCCCAGCTGGCTGTCGGCGGCGGTCTCGCTCGACTCGGCCGCGCTCAGCTCGTCGGCGTGCGCGAGCTCGAGAGCCTGCTGCGCCGCCTGCTTCTTGCCGAGCTGAGTGTTGAGCTTGGTGTACTTGGTGACCAGGTCGTCGTGGTGCTGCTTGGCCAGCGTCTCCTCGTCCAGCGCGAGCTGGACGGTGGTCTCCGCGTTCTCCAGCTGGCGGGCGGCGGCCTGCTCGTTGCCGAGGTCGCCGCGCTGGATGCGGGCGAGGTCGTCGAGGCCGGCGAGGCCCGGCTCGAAGGCGCCGGGCGGCAGGGCCGCGGCCTCGATCATCGACTGGGCGGCGGCGCTCTCGGCCTCGGCCCGGGCCGTCTGCAGCTGCTCGACCGCCTTCGTGTATCGCTGCTCGGCGGTCTGCTCCTGGGTCTGCGCGAGGTCGCGGTCGGTGCCGAGCTGGATCAGCTGGTCGCCCATGGTCGCGATCTCGGCGCGGCCCTTCTCGATCCGCTGCAGGACGGGGCTGGTGGCGGCGCCGACGATGCTGGTCGCCGCGGTCGGGGGAGGGGTCGTGGTGGCGGGCTGGCCGGGCAGGACGAGCGTGCCGAGCGCCATCGGACGGGAGCCGACGTCGGGCACGGCCGGGGCCAGCGGTGCCTGCGGGGCGCCGGGCACCTGGGGAGCGTCGGGAGCGGCCAGGGCGGGGACGGGGTTGAACAGGGCCGCGATGGCCGCCGTCGCGGCAGCCGAATACAGCGCCGGACGCCACCACGGGCGTGCGGTGCGGTATTGACGGTCCGTCTGCCGTGCTGTTGCCATGAGCTCCCCGTCCGTAGCGACGATCGGGGGTGTGACCGTCGCTCCTTCGTGTCCCTCTAATTGCTTACCGCATCGCTCACACGCGTGTCGATCGATCGACGGTGAAAGAAAGCTGGGAATCAAGAGAACGGCGGCGTGAGCTGGGCCGCTCGGTCGACGGTCGGCGCGTTCTTGTCAGGGGTGGGTCGTACTCTCGACGGCGAGGTTAGGAAAGGGGCGCACATGGATGCCGGACTGAAGCGCGAGCTCGAGGCCAAGGTCTACGCCGGCGAGCGGCTGACCCGTGAGGACGGCATCGCGCTCTACGAGTCGGACGATCTCGCCTGGCTGGGCGGGCTGGCCCACCACAAGCGCACCGAGATGAACGGTGACCGGGTGATGTTCAACGTCAACCGGCACCTCAACCTCACCAACGTCTGCTCGGCCAGCTGCGCTTACTGCTCGTTCCAGCGTAAACCGGGCGAGAAAGACGCGTACACGATGCGCATCGACGAGGCCGTGCGTAAGGCCAAGGAGATGGAGGACGAGCAGCTCACCGAGCTGCACATCGTGAACGGCCTGCACCCGACGCTGCCCTGGCGCTACTACCCCAAGGTGCTGCGCGAGCTCAAGGCGGCGCTGCCCAACGTCAAGCTCAAGTGCTTCACCGCGACCGAGGTGCAGTGGTTCGAGAAGATCAGCGGTCTGCCGGCCACCGAGATCCTCGACGAGCTGATGGATGCCGGTCTCGAGTCGCTGACCGGCGGCGGCGCCGAGATCTTCGACTGGGAGGTCCGGCAGCACATCGTCGACCACGACTGCCACTGGGAGGACTGGTCACGCATCCACCGGCTCGCCCACGAGAAGGGGATGAAGACCCCGGCCACCATGCTCTACGGCCACATCGAGGAGCGCCGGCACCGGGTCGACCACGTCATGCGCCTGCGGGAGCTGCAGGACGAGACGGGCGGATTCGCCGTTTTCATCCCACTGCGCTACCAGCACGACTTCGTGGACTCCAAGGACGGCAAGATCCGAAACCGCATCCAATCCCGTACGACGATGGCCGCGCCCGCCGAGTCGCTGAAGACCTTCGCCGTTTCCCGTCTGATGTTCGACAACGTGCCGCACGTGAAGTGTTTCTGGGTCATGCACGGTCTGTCCGTGGCCCAGCTCTCGCTGAACTTCGGCGTCGACGACCTCGACGGGTCCGTCGTGGAGTACAAGATCACCCACGACGCCGACTCGTACGGCACGCCCAACACGATGCACCGCGACGACCTGCTCAACCTCATCTGGGACGCGGGCTCCCAGCCGGTCGAGCGGAACACGCGCTACGAGGTCGTCCGGGAGTACGACAAGCCCACGCCGCTGGCCGACCGGCGGAGTGAGCCACAGCAGGTCTGGGCGTAAAGGGACGACTCGGCACGGCGTACCCTCAGGGGGTCATGACCGAGACGAAGAGTGAGCGGCGCCCCCGCCGCGACCCCAGCGGGCGCCTGTCCACCATCGGCGACCTGCTGGGCACCGCATTCGCCGGGCTGGTGATCGGCGTCGTCCTGCTGCTCGCGTTCGAGGGCATCCTGTCGCTGGCCAGGGCGTCCGAGTTCGGTCACACCAGCGGCTGGCTCGTGCTGATCCTCCCGCTGTGGCTGTTCACCGAGGAGTTCCGCGCCGCCGGGCCCGGGCCCTACCGGTTCGTGGTGGCCATCCTGGCCGCCGGCTTCGGCGTGACCGCGGGCATGACCTTCGCGGGCTTGGCCGCTTCCACGTTCCCGGCCCTGGTCAGCGGCGTCGTCGGCGCCGCCGCGTGCACGGTCGTCTATTGCCTGGTCTGGTTCTACGGCCTGCGGTGGCTCAGCCATCGAGCGGGCTAGGGAGAGATAGAGATGAACCCCGCCGTCAAGTACACGCTCGGCCGCCTGGGCCTGTTCGTGCTGCTGTTCGTGCTGCTTCTGCCGCTCCCGCTGAACATCCTGATCAAGGCGATGATCGCCCTTGTCGTCTCGGCCGTCCTCTCCTACTTCCTGCTGGCCGACTGGCGCAACCAGATGGGCGAACAACTGGCCGGCGCGGCGTCCCGCCGCACCGCCGAGAAGGAGCGCTTGCGAGCCGCCCTGGCCGGCGACGAGGAGGCCGCCGCCGCGGGCGACCGAGCCGCCACACCGGCGGCATCGGCGGCACCCGCCGCACCAACCGTGCCTGCTGAAGAAGACCGAGCCGCTGAGCCCGCGGCCAACTCCGTCACCGCCGCAACCGACCCGGTCGTCAGTGCCGAGCCGGCCGAGGACAAGAAGTAGCGCACAAGCCGCAGCGCGATCCGCCGCGCGGTGTTGGCCGCGCGTCTGGGTAAGCAGAGCACAGTGCCGAGCTCGGACGTCGGCCGTAACGCCGCCGTGGCGGTGGGATAGCGTTCGAGGGACCGCGTCGCAGCGAAGCCGGTGGGAATCCGGCGCTGTCCCGCAACTGTGATGCCTCCGTGAGGCTAGCCAGGTCGCCTGCGTGTCGGTCGCGAAGTAGCGCTCCCGGGGAAGGGGCGCCTCGCGGGCGGGCCGGTGTTCCGGGTCCTGTCGGCGAAGCAGCACCAAGCGCCCGGCCGACAGGAGGAAGTTCGATGAAGCGTGTGCTCACCGCGGTCGTGACCGCCGCCGCCCTGCTGCTCACGGGCGGGTGTGGCGGGGGCGACCACGACAACGCGACCTCGGGCACGACGCCGAGCAGCGCGGCCGCTAGCGCGGCGTCCTATCCGGTCACCGTCGGTGATCTGACGTTGGCGGCGCAGCCGAAGCGGATCGTCTCGCTCACGCCGACCGCGACCGAGATGCTCTTCGCGATCGGAGCCGGGTCGCAGGTCGTAGCCGTGGATGATCAGTCGAACTATCCGGCAAATGCCCCTAAGTCGGATTTGTCCGGGTTCAAGCCGAACGCCGAGGCGATCGCGGCCAAGAACCCCGATCTTGTGGTGATCTCCAACGACACTGACAAGATCGTGTCGCAGCTCGACAAGCTCAAGATCCCGGTGTTCCTCGTGCCGGCCGCGGTGAGCATGGACGACACGTACCAGGAGATCGGGCAGCTCGGCACGCTCACCGGTCACCAGGGCGAGGCCGAGGCGCTGCACCAGCAGATGGCCACCCAGATCGACAAGATCGTGAAGGGCGTGCCGGCCCGCAGCAAGCCGCTCAGCTACTACTACGAGCTCGACCCCACGCTGTACTCGGTCACGTCGAAGACGTTCATCGGGTCGATCTTCTCGATGTTCGGCATGACCAATGTGGCCGATCCGGCCGACGCCGACGGCGGCAAGGGCGGCTACCCGCAGTTGTCCCAGGAAGCGCTGATCAAGGCGAACCCGGACACCATCTTCCTGGCCGACAGCAAGTGCTGCCAGCAGTCGGCGCAGACGGTGGCGGCGCGCTCGGGCTGGAAGACGATCACGGCGGTCCAGGCCGGCCAGATCTATGCGCTCGACGATGACATCGCGTCGCGGTGGGGACCCCGTACCGTCGATCTCGTGCAGTCCGTCGCCGACGCGGTGGCCAAGGTCCCGGCGTGACCGCAGGCCTGCGCGAAGCGCGGCCGACCAAGCCGGGGGTCCGGCCCGCCGGTCTTCGCCCGGCGTGGCTCGCGGGCGGAGTTCTCGCGGTGCTGGTCGCGCTGATCGCGGGCCTGGCGTCAGGCCCGGTTCCGCTGCCGCCGGCGGGCGTCGCGGCCGAGCTGCTCAACCTCATTCCGGGCGTACGCCTGCACAGCGGTCTCACCGAGCGTGAGGTCGCGATCCTGATCGAGCTGCGCCTGCCGCGCGTGGTGCTGGGCCTGCTGGTCGGCGGCATGCTGGCCCTGGCCGGCGCCGCCTACCAGGGTGTCTTCCGCAACCCGCTGGCCGATCCGCACCTGCTCGGCGTGGCGGCCGGCGCCGGGCTCGGGGTGACCGCCGTGATCGCGTTCCGGGCAAGTGCGGGCACCGGCGACGCGACGGTCGACCTGCCGTTCGGGGTGCCGGTCGCGGCCTTCGTCGGCGCGCTCATCGGGGTGGCGCTCACCTGGCTTCTCGGCGCGGCCGGCGGCCGCGATCGCTCACCGGCCACCCTGATCCTGGCCGGAATCGCGGTCTCGTCGTTCCTCGCGGCGGCGCAGACGTACGTCATGCAGCGCCACGTGGACGCCTTGCGCGAGGTCTACTCCTGGCTGTTGGGCCGCTTGGCCACCGCGGGCTGGCACGACGTGCTCCTGGTGCTGCCCTATGCGGCCGTGACCGGCGCGATCGTCCTCTCCCAGCGTCGCGAGCTGGACGTGCTGACCGTCGGCGACGAGGAGGCGACCGGCCTCGGCCTGCATCCGGAGCGCAGCCGCTACCTGCTGATCGTGGCGGCGTCGCTGGGCACGGCCGCGGCCGTCTCGGTGTCCGGCCTGATCGGCTTCGTCGGCATCATCGTCCCGCACACGATGCGGCTGCTGGCCGGGCCCAGCTACCGGTCGATCCTGCCGTTGTCGGTGCTGTTCGGCGGCGCCTTCCTGGCCCTGGCCGACCTGCTGGCCCGCACGGCCGGCGGCCAGGCCGAGATCCCGATCGGCGTGGTGACGGCCTTCTTCGGGGCGCCGTTCTTCATCGTGGTGCTGCGCACGACGAGAACCGCCGCGCCATGACCGCGGTGCGGGTGGTGGGCCTGCGCGTACGCCTGGAGAAGACGCTCATCGTCGACGGCGTTGACCTCGACGTCGCGCCCGGTGAGTGGGTCACCGTCATCGGGCCGAACGGGGCGGGCAAGTCGACCGCGCTGCGGGCCATCGGCGGGCTGCTGCCGTTCGACGGCCTGGTCGAGCTCAACGGTGTCGCCGTGGAGAAGCTGCACCGCCGCGAACGCGCGAAGACCGTCGCGACCGTCGCGCAGACGCCCGTGGTGCCCCCGGCGATGCGGGTCTTCGACTACGTGCTGCTCGGGCGTACGCCCTATGTCGCTCCTCTCGGCCGCGAGTCGGACGCCGACCTCGCCACCGTCGGTGAGGTTCTCGGCGAGCTCGATCTGGAACGGTTCGCCGGCCGCCGGCTGGACACCCTGAGCGGCGGCGAGCGCCAACGCGTCTTCCTGGCCCGCGCGCTCGCCCAGGGCGCGCGCATCCTGCTGCTCGACGAGCCGACCAGCGCCCTCGACATCGGGCACCAACAGGAGGTGCTCGAGCTGGTCGACCGGCTGCGGGCCGAGCGCGGCCTCACCGTGCTCGCCACCATGCACGACCTGACCACGGCCGGCGAGTACGCCGACCGGATGGTGCTGCTGGCGGCGGGGCAGGTGGTCGCGGCCGGGCCGCCGGCGGAGGTGCTGACCGAGGACAACCTGGCCAAGCACTACCGGGTACGCGTACGGGTCATCGAGGGCGAGCACGGCCCGCTGGTGGTGCCGGTGCGGTGACGCCCTACCGGTTGCTGGCCAGAACGGCGAACATCCCGCCCTGTGGGTCCTCCAGCACCGCATAACGCCCGATCGGCAGGCTCGTCGGCGGGTATACAACCAGTCCACCGAGCGCCGCCGCGTGGGCCGCGGTCCGGTCGCAGTCGTGGACGGCGAAGTACACCATCCAATGTGGCGAGACGTCGGCCGGCCACAGATCGGCCGGCATCGGCTGAAGGCCGCAGATCGCCGTCTCGTTGAGCTTGGCCACCAGATAGGGCAGCCCGCCCATCTCGCTGTCCCGGAACGCCCAGCCGAATACCGAGCCGTAGAAGGCGCGCGCCTCGGCCAGATCCCGGGTGTTCAACTCGTTCCAGGTCAGCGCGCCCGGCACGTCGAAGAGGGCGGCGCCGCTCATCGAGTACGCCTGCCAGACGCTGAACGGCGCGCCGCCCGGGTCGAGGAACGCCGCCATCCGTCCCTGGTCGGCTACGTCGAACGGCGCCACCAGCACCTTGCCGCCGTTGGCCGCGACCCGGGCGGCCACGTCGTCGGCGTCGGCGGTCGCGATGTACGTGCTCCAGGCCGTCGGCTGCCCCTCGTCGTAGAGCGGGCCGGCCCCGGCGACCGGCCGCCCGTTCAGCAGGAACGTCGTGTACGACCCGTCGTAGTGGACGTCCCACCCGAACAGCGCCGTGTAGAAGCGCTGCGCATCCCGCAGGTCCGCGGTCCCGAGATCTACCCAGGTCGGAAAGCCGGGCGTAGACGCGCTCATGCACGGATCGTCGCATCGCCCACCTTTGGTTGGGCTTAAGTGTCGATGTTCTAGCTGAACCGACGACCCGCACCCCGTCGATAGGCCGATGCGGCCACCCCGGCAAGCACGACTATCCCGGCGATAAGCGACGGGCTCTAGTCTTTCCCGGGTGATGATCCGACCCGCCGTCGTCGACGACCTCGACGCCGTCCTGTCCTTCTGGAGCACCGCCGCGGAGAACGGGAACCGGCCGCCCGACTCCCGCGCCGCCCTGGCCGCGCTCCACCTGCGCGACCCGGACGCGCTGCTGGTGGCCGTGGACGGTGACGAGATCGTGGGCACGGTGATCGCCGGCTGGGACGGCTGGCGGTGCCACCTCTACCGGCTCGCGGTGGCGCCCGGCCGGCGCCGGCAGGGTATCGGGCGGCTGCTGATCGACGCGGCCGAGGAGCGGTTCCGCGTGTTTGGCGGGACCCGGGCCGACGCGATGGTGCTGGACGACAACACGTCGGCGCACGGTGTGTGGTCGGCCGGCGGCTACCGCCGCCAGGGTGAGTGGTCCCGGTGGGTCAAGCCGCTGCCGGGCTGAGAGCGGCGGGCAGGGGCTTCGCGTGTACGACCGAAAGGCGCGACACGGCCCGGGTGAGCACCACATAGAGGCGGTTGAGCCCACGGGCCTCGGCATCGACGATGTCGGCCGGCTCGTGGACGATCACATGGTCGTACTCGAGGCCCTTGGCGACCGTCGCCGGCACCACCTGGACGCGCGCCTCGGAGTCGATGTCGTCCGGCGTCGCGTGCTCGATCCGCGCCGCCGTGAGGTGCGCGCGCAGCCGGTCCACCGCGGCATCGGCGGCGATCACCGCGACCGAGCCCTCGTGCTCGAGCGCGGCCGTGACCTCGACCAGCGTCTCGGCGTCGAGCTCGTTCGCGTCCCCGACCGGAATGATCGCCAGGTCGCCGTCGCGGCGCAGCGAGACGGCCTCGGGCACGTCCACCGCCAGGGCCGGTAGGAGGCGGTTGGCCAGCTCGACCACGGCGGCCGGGACGCGGAAGCCGACGGTCAGCGGAACCACCTTCGCCTCGGGCTTGCCCAGGTGGCCGAGAGTGTGGCGCCAGTCGGCGGCGGCCCACGGCGCGGTGCCCTGCGCGAGGTCGCCGAGCAGCGTGATCGAGCCGTGCTCGCTGCGCCGGGCGATCGCTCGGGCCTGCATGGGTGAGAGGTCCTGCGCCTCGTCCACGACGACGTGACCGAAGCTGGACTCGCGCTCGAGCAGTCCGCTCGCCTCGTCGACGAGCACGAGATCGGCGCTGCTGAATTTCGCTGCCTTAACCGTTTTCGGGGGCTTTTCCCAGCGGATCGCGTCCTGTTCTTCCGGACTCAAGTCCGAGCTCTCCGGGTTCGTCAGTACTTCTACGACCAGCGCCTCGGGCGTCACCGCCGGCCACGCGGCGTCCAGGAACTCGGTCACCGGCGCGACCTTGCTCATCTTCCGCAGCCACGTCTCGCTCGGTGAGTTACCCGTCCGGTACTCCGACTGCCGCTGCAACAACCCGACCACCCGCGCCCGTACGCGTTCCCGGCCGACCGCATAGGGCAATCCCTCGCGCCTCGCCTCGTCGACGATCCGCCGCAGCGGCTCGGGGTCGATCCGCCAGCGATAGGAACCGTCCGAGACCATGATCGGCTCGGTCGGCTTCGCGAGCCGGCTCCACAGCGCCTTCCGCAGCACCTCGGCCATCCGCACGTCGTGCTTGACCAGCGTCGCGGCCTCGCTGTCGGTGGCGCGCACCGGATGCCGGCCGATCAGCGTGTCCACGGTTGCCTGCTGCACCTCGACCTCGCCGAGGGCGGGCAGGACGGCCGAGATGTACGAGAGGAAGGCCGTGTTCGGCCCGACGATGAGCACCCCCGAACGGCGCAGTCGCTCGCGGTGCAGGTAGAGCAGGTAGGCCGCCCGGTGCAGCCCGACGGCGGTCTTGCCGGTGCCCGGGGCGCCCTGCACGCAGATCGAGTCGGCGAGCTCCGCGCGTACGAGCTCATCCTGCTCGGGTTGAATGGTGGCCACGATGTCGCGCATGGGCCCGACGCGGGGACGCTCGATCTCGGCGGTCAGGATGCGGCTCCGGGTGCCCAGCTCCTCGCCGCGGTCGAGATGCTCGTCCTCGAAGCTGGTCAGCTCCCCCTTGACGAAGCCGAACCGGCGGCGGGTCGCGACCCCCTGTGGATCGCGCACGCTGGCCCGGTAGAACGACCGCGAGAGCGGCGCCCGCCAGTCGAGCACCATCGGCTCCCCGGCGTCGTCGGTGACGTGCCGGCGACCCACGTAGTAGTTCGCGTCGTCGATGTCGAGCCGCCCGAAGAACAGCGGCGTGGTCGGGTCGTCGGCCAGCTCGGCCACCCGGCGGGAGAGCGTGCGGCCCAGGGCCTCGGCGCCGTACGGGTCGCCGGCCACCTCGGATCCGGCGGAGTAGAGCGCCTCGGCCCGCCCCCGCATACGAGCCAGCGCGGCCCGCGATTCGCGGAGGTGGTCACGTTCGGCGGAGAGCTCGGTGTCCAGGTCGAATGAAGACACGGTCCATCCTCGAGACAGGCTGTGCGGGCAGCTCGCGTATCCGGGACCGTCCGGCCGGCACCCGGCGCGTGAGGACGTCCGCTGCGGTGCATGCTCACCACGGCCGTCAAGCGGCCCTCAACCCTACGCCCTGGTCACCCGCTGTCCACCGATTATTCGCCCGGTGGGCGTCGGTGAGAATGGGGGCATGGCTGAGGGGCGTGCCGGCAGTGACGGGATTCGGGTCAGCGACCCGCGGGTGATGCGGGCGCTGGCGCATCCCGCGCGGATCGAGATCGTGGAGTACCTCAACGACACCGGGGCGGTGGTCACCGCAACGGAGGTCGCGGGCATGGTCGGGCTGTCGCCCAGCGCCACCAGCTACCACCTGCGCGAGCTGGCCAAGTACGGGCTGGTCGAGCAGGCGCCGAGCCGGGGGGACGGGCGTGAGCGGGTCTGGCGCAGCACCTCCAGCACCGGGCTGCGGATCGATGCCGACTTCGAGCAGCCGGGGGTGCGGGCGGCCACGCAGGCCCTGGTCGACCTCTATCTCAACCGCGACCTCGACCGGATGCGGAACTGGATCGCCAAGCAGGGCGACGAGCCGCGGGAGTGGGCCGAGGCGAGCGCGATCATGGGGCAGCGGCTGCTGCTGACCGCCGACGAGCTGAAGGAGCTCAACCAGCGTATTCGTGAGCTGACCGACCCGTACCGGATGAGAGATCGACAGGACGAGGCGCCGGAGGGCGCGCGGCGGGTCTCGGTGAGTTACGCGGCGATTCCGGAGGACTGACCTCAGCCGAGACTTGTGCGACCAGATGTGAAGGATTACTTTCGAAGTATGTCCTTCACATCTGGTGATTCGCGTTGGGCCGACGTCTACGTCGTTGCCGGGACCCGGGCCGTCTCCGTCTGCGGCGACTTCCTGGCGGCGACCACCCTCGCGCTGGTGCTGCAGCAGGCCGGGCACGGCGGCCTCGCGGTGTCCGGCCTGCTGGTCGCGGCGAGCCTGCCGCTGGCGCTGCTCGCGCCGATCGCCGGGCGCATCGCCGACCGGGCCGACAGCCGGGTCGTGCTGATCGCGGCCGGCCTCGCGCAGTCCCTGATCTGCCTGGCGCTCGCCTTCGTCAGCCGGCCGGTCGCGATCATCGCGCTGGTCGGGCTGCTCTCCTGCGGGCTGGCGATCACCCAGCCGACGCTGTCGGCGCTGATCCCGCGCATGGTCCGCCCCGACGATCTGGCCAAGGCGAGCGGGCTCACCCAGACCGCGGGCGTGATCGGCGCCCTGGTCGCCCCGGCGCTGGCCGGCATCCTGGTCGGACAGACCGGCAGCCGACTGCCGCTGCTGCTCGACGCGGCCAGCTATCTGGCCCTGGTCGTCGCCGGCTTCGCGGTCCGCACCCGCCGGCGTCCCGCTCCCGCCGCCGAGTCGGCCCCGGCCCCCGCCTTCCGGGTGCGCGACGACCGGGTCCTCACCGTGATGATCGGCTCGCTGGCGGTGACGATCGCCGGGGCGAACGCGATCAACGTCTTCGACGTCTTCTTCATCCGGGACACCCTGCACGCCTCGACCACGCTCTACGGGTTCGTCAGCGCGTCGTGGGCCGTCGGCATGCTGATCGGGAGCATCGGGTTCGGTCGCTTCCCGCGGCGCCTGATCACCGTACCGACACTGTTGGCGCTGGTCGCCGGCTCGTGCGCGCCGATCCTCGCCGGCGCCGCGGTCTCCGGCGCGGGCTGGCTGATCCCGCTCTGGGTGCTCGGCGGCATCTGCAACGGCGGCATCAACGTCTTCGTCATGGTGATCGTGGCCGGCCGCGCCCCCGCCGAGTCGCACGGCCGGGCGTTCGCCGCGCTCAGCGCCGTCGTTCAGACCGCGGCCCTGCTCGGCCTGACGGTGGCCGGCCCGCTGGTCGAGCACTTCGACCCGCGGCTGCTGGTGGCCGCGGCCGGCGCGACCGGCCTGCTCACCTGCCTGCTGGCGATGCCGGTGGTACGGCGGGAGAGCGCACACTGCGATGTGAGCCACCCTCGGGTCCACCCGCAGGCGGAGCGTCCACTGGTCGGGATAGCGTCGGAGTCATGAGCGACAGCGCCGGTCGGCCCCGGGTCGGGCACATCCAGTTCCTGAACTGTCTCCCGATCTACTGGGGGCTGATGCGGTCCGGCGCGCTGCTCGACGTCGACCTGCGCAAGGACACGCCCGACAAGCTGAGCGCCGACCTGGTCGCCGGCGACCTCGACATCGGCCCGATCACCCTGGTCGAGTACCTGCGCCACGCCGACGAGCTGCTCCTGCTGCCCAACCTGGCGGTCGGCAGCGACGGGCCGGTCCTCTCGGTCAACCTGATCTCGACCCGGCCGCTGGCTTCGCTCGACGGCCGCCCGGTCGCGCTCGGCTCGACCTCGCGCACCGGCGTGCTGCTGGCCCAGATGCTGCTCGCCGAGCGCTACCAGGCCGAGCCCGAGTACTTCCGCTGCCCGCCCGAGCTGACCCAGATGCTGATGGAGGCGGACGCCGGCGTGCTGATCGGCGACCCCGCCCTGCGCGCCATGTACGAGGCTCCTCGTCTCGGCCTCGAGGTGACCGACCTGGGCCAGGCCTGGCGGGAGTGGACCGGCCTGCCGATGGTCTTCGCGGTCTGGGCCGTCCGCAAGGACTACGCGGCCGCCCACCCCGGCGCCGTCAAGGACGTGCACGAGGCATTTCAGCGCTCGCGCGACCTGTGCCTGGGCGAGCTCGACGAGGCCGCGGCCGCCGCGGCCCGCTGGGAGCCCTTCGACGCCGCGACGCTCGCCAACTACTTCCGGGCGCTCGACTTCTCGCTCGGCGAGCGGCAGGTCGCGGGGTTGCGCGAGTTCGCCCGCCGGGCCGCCCTCCGCGGCGAGGTGCCGCCGCTGCCCGCCGACGGCCCGATCTTCGCCGAGGTCTAGGCAAGCACCTCATCGAGGGCGGCCAGGTCCTCCGCGCTCAGCTGCCAGCTCGCCGCCGCGGCGTTCGCGGCCACCTGCTCGGCCGTGGTCGCGCCCGCGATCACGCTGGTCACCGCCGGGCGGGCGGCCAACCCGGCGATCGCCACCTCGAGCAGGCTGTGGCCGCGCGCGGCGCCGAAAGCGGTCAACGCCTCGATCCGGTCCCAGTCGGCGCCCTCGAGAACCCGCTGGTAGCGCGAAAGCGAGAGCCGCGTTCCCGACGCCGGGGCCTCGCCGCGGCGGTACTTGCCGCTGAGCAGCCCGGAGTCGAGCGGGAAGAACGGCAGCAAGCCCAGCCCGAACTGCTCGCAGGCCGGCACGACCTCCTGCTCGACGTCGCGCTGGAGCAGGCTGTAGCGGTTCTGGGCGCTGATGAACGGGGTCCGGCCGGCGGCCCGGGCGGTCCAGTCGGCGTCGGCGATCTGCCAGCCGGCGAAGTTCGAGTTGCCCAGGTAGCGGACCTTGCCCGAACGGACCAGGTCGTCGAGGGCGGCCAGCGTCTCGTCGATCGGGGTGGCGGGGTCGGGCTCGTGCATCTGGTAGAGATCGATGTAGTCGGTCTCCAGTCGCCGCAGCGAGGCCTCCACCGCCCGGACGATGTAGCGCCGCGCGCCCCGGGCGCCGAAGTCGTTGCCGTTCAGGCCCTCCATGTTCATGCCGAACTTGGTGGCCACGATCACCTCGTCGCGCCGGCCCTTCAGGGCCGCACCCAGGCATTCCTCGGAGCTGCCGTGCGGAGTGCCGTAGATGTCGGCGGTGTCGAAAAGGGTGATCCCGGCGTCGATCGCCGCGTCGACGACCTCGCGGGTGCCGTCCGCGTCGAGCTTGCGGCCGAAGTTGTTGCAGCCGATCCCGACCACGGAGACGACCAGGCCGGAGGTGCCCAGCCGGCGGTAGCTCATGTCACTCATGGTTCGAACCCTATGCCCGTTCGATACAAGGCCGCCGGACATACGTACTCATCTATTGACACACGTTGTTAACAAACCCGAGATTGTGAGAGCGCTCTCAGTTAACAACGAGAACGAAATGAGGTATCCCCCGGTGCGTGTCCTCCGCGCTCTCGCCGCCCTGGCCGTAGCGATCCCCATCGCGGCCGCCATCAGCCCCCCGGCCGCTCAGGCCGTCGGCCCCAACCTCCTGCCGGTAACCGTCGCCAACCAGACCGGCCGCGGTGACGCGGTCTACCTGTACGTCATCGGCGTCCAGCTGAGCTCCGGCCGGCTCGGCTACGTCAACCAGGCCGGCACCTTCACGGCGTGGAGCGGCGGCCAGATCCCGCCCTCGCCCGCGCCCGACGTCTCGATCGCGGGCGCCGGCAACGGCGGCAGCACCACGATCAACTTCCCGCGCGGCTTCTCCGGCCGGGTCTACTTCTCGCTCGGCGAGAAGCTCAAGTTCTTCCTCACCCCGGACGGCCTCGTGCAGCCCGCGCCGTGGGCGGCCGGCGACGCCAACCAGAACATCCTGTTCGACTGGAGCGAGTTCACCTACAACGACTCCGGCCTGTGGCTGAACAGCTCGCAGGTGGACATGTTCGCGGTGCCGCACGCGGTCACCGTGACCAACAGCGCGGGCGTCACCAAGCGCACCGGCGACCTGGTCGCGAACGGCCGGACCAACGTGATCAACACGATCAAGGGCACCTCCGGGTGGGCCAACACGGTCTACACCCGGTCGGACGGCACGGTGCTGCGCGTGCTGTCGCCGGGCAAGGCGGCCGGTACCGGCGCGCTGGCGAGCAACTACCTCGACTCGTACATCGCGAGCGCCTGGAACGCGTACACCAGCAAGACCTTGACCGTCGTGCCGTTCGCCGACCAGCCGAACACCAAGTACTTCGGCCGCACGTCCGGCAACACCATGACCTTCACGAACTCCTCGGGCGCCCAGGTGGCGTCGTTCAACCGGCCCTCGTCGGCCAGCGTCTGGGGCTGCGACGGCGATCTCCCGGCGCCGAACGACCTGGTGGTGGGCCCGATCTCGCGTACGCTGTGTGCCGCCCTCAACCGGGGCACGCTCGGCACCATCGACACCCAGCCGAGCACCAACGCCGCCGACTTCTACAAGAACAACCCCACCAACGTGTACGCGAAGACGATCCACGCCAACATGACCGACGGCAAGGCGTACGCGTTCGCGTTCGACGACGTGGGTAACTTCGAGTCCCTGGTCAACGACGGCGATCCCCGTTCCGCCGGCATCATCCTGTCGCCGTTCAGCGGAGGCGGCGGCACCACGCCCCCGCCCAGCACCGGCTCCGCGCTGATCAGCTCGCTCAACAACAAGTGCATCGACGTGCCGAGCTCGAACTTCGTGGACGGCGCCCGGCTGCAGATGTGGGGCTGCAACGGCACCAACGCGCAGAAGTGGTCGTTCAGCGGCGGCGCGCTGGTCAGCCCGAGCGGCAAGTGCATGGACGTCGCGAGCGGCTCGACCGCCAACGGCGCGGCCATCCAGCTCTGGACCTGCAACGGCACCGGGGCGCAGAAGTTCACCCTGAGCTCCGCGGGTGACCTGGTGAACCCGCAGGCCAACAGGTGCGTCGACATCGTCGACGTCAACCCGAACGACGGCGCGAAGCTCCAGCTGTGGGACTGCGCCGGCTCGTCCAACCAGAAGTGGCGCCAGGGCTGATCCGGATCAGGAGTCGCCGTCCGCAGTGGACGGCGGCTCCGCCAGATCGCGGTACGCCGGGCGCAGCAGATCGGTGAGCGGGATGTGCCGCACCTTGACCGGCGGCGGATCGAGCGCCCGCAGCAGCAGCTCGGGCGGCGTGGTGACGCGCGGTGGCCGTTCCCGCAACCGGCTCAGGCTGATGCCGGGGGAGTAGAAGTCGGCCACGTGGTCCTCCAGCGGAGACTCCTCCACCGCCAGCGGATCCACCTCCTCGACCGGCTCCGGCGTGCCGCGCAGGGCCGCCAGCAGCGTGTCCCGGTCGCGCCCGCGCCAGGCCAGCACCAGGAACGGGTCGTCGTCGAACGCCTCGGCCAGCACGTAGAGCACCGCCGAGCCGTGCTTGCAGGGCACGCTCCAATCCGGACAGCTGCACCGGATGTCGAGACGGTCGGGGAAGAGCGGCAGTCCCTGCTCGTCGAACAGCTCGATGATCTCGCGCGGCATCTCGCCGGCCAGCAGCGCGGCGCGGTAGAGGGCGCGACTTCCCAGGGCCGACAACAGCGCAGTCCACTGTGGGTCGTCGAACGCCGCGATCGCGATCTCCACCGCGTACGGCTGCGGACGGGAACCCTGCACCCGAGCGGTGACCCGCCCCGCCGAGAGCTGGAAGTCCATCACCTGGCCCTTGCGGGCGTAGGCCCGCCCGCGAGCCAGCCGCCCGCCGTCGCAGACGCGTTCCAGCACGTCGACGAAGCGCCGCGACCACCACTGCTCGCCGATCTTGCCGCGCTTCGCGCGCACCGCGATGCCGCCGTCGACCGCGATTGGCTTGGCGGTCTCGAACCATCGGCCCTCGGGATCGACCGGCATGTCAGCGCACCGCCCCACTGTCCAAAGAGAACAAGTCACGCAGCTGGTCGGTGCTGAGGTCGGTTATCCAGTCCTCGCCGGTGCCGACCACCGACGACGCGAGCGCCTTCTTCCGCTCGATCATGGCGTCGATCTTCTCCTCCAGCGTGCCGGTGCAGATGAACTTCCGGACCTGCACGTCGCGCCGCTGTCCAATGCGGAATGCCCGGTCGGTGGCCTGGTCCTCGACCGCCGGGTTCCACCACCGGTCGAAGTGGACGACATGGTTCGCGGCGGTGAGGTTCAAGCCCGTGCCGGCCGCCTTGAGCGAAAGCAGGAAGAACATCGGCTCGTCGTCGTTCTGGAAGCGGTCGACCAGCTCGTCCCGCTTGGCCTTGGAAAGTCCACCGTGGAGCCACAGCACCGGGCGGTCGAGATGGGCGGCCAGGTACGGCTGCAGCAGCGACCCCCACTCCGAGTACTGGGTGAAGACCAGGGCCTTGTCGCCGTCCTCGACGATCTCCTCGGCCAGCTCCTCGAGCCGGGCCAGCTTGCCCGAGCGCGACGGCAGCCGCGAGCCGTCCTTGAGCAGGTGGGCCGGGTGGTTGCAGACCTGCTTGAGCTTGGTCATGGCGGCCAGCACGTTCCCGCGGCGCTCGATGCCCTCGCTGTTCTCGATCGTGGCCATCATGTCCTCGACCACGGCCTGGTAGAGGGTGGCCTGCTCGGGGGTGAGCGTGCACCACACCTTCATCTCATTCTTCTCCGGGAGGTCCGAGATGATGGTCTTGTCGGTCTTGAGGCGGCGCAGCACGAACGGGCCGGTCGCCCGCTTCAGCGCGGCCGCCGCGTCCTCGTCCTGCCGGACCTCGATCGGCTCCTGGAACCGGCGGCGGAACCGTTTCGCCGGACCGAGCAGGCCCGGGTTGACGAAGTCCATGATGGACCAGAGCTCGGCGAGATGGTTCTCCACCGGGGTTCCGGTCAACGCGATCCGGGTCCGCGCCTTGACCGCCCGGACGGCTTGGGATTGGCGGGTTCCGCTGTTCTTGATGGCCTGCGCCTCGTCGCAGACCACGCGCTCCCACGAGATCTGCGACAAAGTGGACAGATCACGGACCGCCGTGCCGTACGTGGTGATGACCAGATCGGCGTCGTCGATGCCGTCGCGGCGGCGCGCGCCTCCATGATGGACATAAACCCGCAGGTCGGGCGCGAACCGGGCCGCTTCCTTCTGCCAGTTGCTCACCAGCGACATAGGACAGATGAGCAGGGTCGGCCCCGACCGGTCGGTCAACAGCAGCGATAGCGTCTGCGCGGTCTTGCCGAGGCCCATGTCGTCGGCCAGGATCCCGCCCAACCCGAGGCGGGAGAGGAAGTGCAGCCAGGACAAACCCCGTTCCTGGTACGGCCGGAGCGCGCCCCGGAAGCCGGCCGGGGTCGGCAGCGGCTCGAGCCGCTCGGCCGCCTGGCCGGAGAGCAGGTCGCCGAGCATCCCGTCGGCGTCGACCTCGACCAGCGGCAGGTCCTCCTCGCCGCCGTCGATGACCTGCTGCAGCACCTCGCCCGCGGTCAGCTCGCCCTCACGGGCCCGGCCCACCGCCTTCAGGGCCGCCTCGAGCTGCCGGTCGTCGAGCTCGACCCACTGCCCCCGCACGCGCACCAGCGGCACCTTGAGCCGGGCCAGCTCGGCCAGCTCCTCGGCGCTCACCACGCCGTCGCCGATGACCAGGTCGACCCGGAAGTCGACGAGCTGGTCGAGCCCGAAGCCGGAGGCCGCCACCGCCCGGCTCTTCGGCGACGACGACTTCGAGCGGGTGGTGAGCTTGAGCCCGACCGCCTTGCGCCCGGCCCAGGCCGGCAGCTGCACCCCGAAGCCGGCCGCCTGCAGCAGGGGAGCGGCCTGGCGCAGGAAGTCGTGCGCCTCGCCGGTGGTCAGCTCCAGCCCGGCCGGCCGCTGGTCGATCAGGGCCACGTGCAGCAGCGGGAAGAGCCGGACCGCCCGGCCCAGGCCGGCCAGCAGCGTCTCGTCCGGCCGCGGCGGCAGGCCGGGGAAGCGGGCGCCCTCCCAGACGTCGGCGGCCGGCAGCCACAGGCTCGGGTCCTCGGCCGACTGCAGGGCGAACTCGAGCGCCCACGCGTCCGTGCCCGGCTGCGGCTCGATCAGCCGGAAGCTGACCCGGACCGGCCCGTTCGCCTCGTGGGCCGCCCGCAGCCAGTCGCCGAGGGCGGCGCCGAGCTCGCGCACCTCCTCGGGCCGGCTGCCCGGCAGGGCCGGGTCGGCGGCCGTCAGCGCCGCGATCCAGCGGTCGGGCAGCGGCGCCTGGGGCCCGGCCCGGTGCCCGTGCAGAAGCCGCTCCGGCATCACCGCTCGGGCCGAGGCGTCGACCAGCGCGTCGAGGGCGTCGCGCAGCGTGCGCCCGACCCCGGCGCCGGCCGCCCGCACGACCGGCGGCATGGCGGCGGCGAAGTCGCGGTAGGTGGCGGCGTCGGCGCCGGTGAGCACCGGCCGCCAGCGGGCGGTGGGCACGCCCGCCTCGAGCACCAGCTGCGGCAGCAGGCGGCCGCGCCGGGCCAGGTCGCAGGCGAAGCCGGCCAGCAGCTGCAGGTAGCGCACGGAGGCGGCGGGCATCCACTCCTCGTCCAGGTCGCCCAGCGTGGCCAGCGCCTGCTGACCGCCGACCACCAGGGCCGGCACCGGATAGGAGCGCAGGCTGACCCGCTTGGGCGGCTCGACGCCGCTCTCCGGGGACGGCGCCGGTCCGCGCGCGGTGCCGGGCAGCCGGAGCGTGACGACCTCCGGGCCCAGGGACGAATCCCCCTCGGCCCACAAGGCCAGCCGGCCCGGCAGCCACGACCCCTGAACGACGAGCACACCCACCCCCAGAAACGACGGCATCGAGAGTACGACCGTGACCCGCGCCGCTGTCGTCCGCCGAACCGGGGACGTAATCTTCGTGTCGTGACGGCGAACCCGGAAATCGACAGCATCCTGCAGCGCGGCGCGGACGGCGGGCGCATCACGCCCGAGGAGGCGCTGCTGCTCTACACGGACGCGCCCTTCCACGCGCTCGGCGAGGCCGCCGACGCGGTGCGCCGCCGGCGGTATCCGGACGGCATCGTCACATACCTGATCGACCGCAACATCAACTACACGAACGTGTGCGTCACCGCCTGCAAGTTCTGCGCCTTCTACCGCGCGCCCAAGCACGGCGAGGGCTGGTCGCACCCGATGGAGGAGATCCTTCGGCGGTGCGGCGAGGCGGTCGACCTCGGCGCCACCCAGGTGATGCTCCAGGGCGGTCACCACCCGGACTACGGCGTGGAGTACTACGAGGAGCTGTTCTCGGGGGTCAAGAAGGCGTACCCGCAGCTCGCGATCCACTCGATCGGGCCCAGCGAGATCCTGCACATGGCCAAGGTCTCCGGCGTCTCGATCGAGGAGGCGGTCCTGCGGATCAAGGCGGCCGGTCTCGACTCGATCGCCGGTGCCGGGGCCGAGATGCTGCCCGATCGGCCGCGCACGGCGATCGCCCCGCTCAAGGAGAGCGGCGCCCGCTGGCTCGAGGTGATGGCCGTCGCCCACCGGAACGGGCTGTCCTCGACCGCCACGATGATGATGGGCACGGGGGAGACCAACGCCGAGCGCATCGAGCACATCCGGATGATCCGCGACGTACAGGATCTGGCCGTGGCCAACGGCTACCGCGACGATGCGGTCGAGACCTCGCACGACGTCGGAGGTTTCCGGGCTTTCATTCCCTGGACCTACCAGCCGGAGAACAACCACCTCAAGGGCCGCACGCAGGCCAGCACCATCGAGTACCTGCGCTTCATCGCGGTGTCCCGGCTGTTCTTCGACAACGTGGCGCACCTGCAGGCGTCGTGGCTGACCACCGGCAAGGACGTCGGCCAGCTCTCGCTGCACCTCGGCGTCGACGACCTCGGCTCGATCATGCTCGAGGAGAACGTGATCTCCTCGGCCGGCGCCCGCCACCGGTCGAACCTGCACGAGCTGATCTGGATGATCAGGACCGCCGACCGCATCCCGGCCCAGCGCGACACCCTCTACCGCCACCTCGCCGTGCACCGCACCGATGCCGACGACCCGACCGACGAGCGCGTGGTCTCGCACTTCTCGTCGATCGCGATGCCCGAGGGTGGCGCCGGCCGGAAGTCGCTCCCGCTGGTGGAGGCCAAGTAACGAGCCCCATTCGGGGGGTCGCGATCGACCGTTCGGACAGGTACGGGTCGGTTGACCGGCGTGGGGCTGATTGCCACTTCGTAACGAGGCCGGTGAACCTCTGTACCCCCTCCGGTCCCGCTGGTTACGTTCCTCGCGTAAGTCTGAGAACTTCCTTGGAACGTCAAGCTGCAGCTTGACGGCCGCGGACCCGACCGATTGCGGTCGTTTACATAACGCACAAGGAGCGGGCGGGATGGGCGACCATCCCGCCCGATCTGTTTCCCGGGGTGAGAGAGTCACCAGTGTGACGCGCGCAGACCTGGACAAGCAGCCGCACGAGGTCGCCGAGATGTTCGACGGCGTGGCCAAGCGGTACGACCTGACCAACACCGTGCTCTCCTTCGGCCAGGACCGGGGATGGCGGCGGGCCACCCGTGCGGCGCTGGGGCTGCGGCCGGGCGAGCGGGTTCTCGACGTCGGCGCCGGCACCGGCATCTCGACCGACGAGCTGTCCCGCTCGGGCGCGTTCGCGGTCGGCGCCGACCTGTCGATCGGCATGCTGCGGGCCGGCCGGGCGGTGCGTCCGGAGGTGCCGCTGCTGGCCGGGGACGCGCTGCGGCTGCCGTTCGCGGACGGCACGTTCGACGCGGTGACGATCTCCTTCGCCCTGCGCAACGTGGTCGACACCGACGGGGCGCTGCGCGAGCTGGGCCGGGTCACGCGGCCGGGCGGGCGGCTGGTGGTGTGCGAGTTCAGCAGCCCGGTCAACCCCGCCTTCCGGACCGTCTACATGCAGTACCTGATGCGGTCGCTGCCGGTGGTGGCGCGCGGGGTCTCCAGCAACCCGGACGCGTACGTCTATCTGGCCGAGTCCATCCGTGCCTGGCCCGACCAGGAGTCCCTCGCCGGCCGGATCAGCGCGGCCGGCCCCTGGACCCGGGTCGGCTGGCGCAACCTCACCGGGGGAGTCGTCGCCCTACATCGCGCTACTCGGGTGTAAATCGGGCGTTTCGCCGCGGCGATCGCGAATCGGTGTTTTGCTGCGCCCATGACTACCTTCGGGCATCTAGAGGACACCGATATCGACATCGCCATCGACGACAGTGAAGCGGGCGAACGACGCGGCATGGAGCTTGCCGCCCGGATCCGGATGGTGGCCGCCCAGGACCCGGAACTGGCTCAGGACCTAGTAGATGAGCTGATCGTCGCACTCGACCGCGCCATGGGCGGTACGTTTCGGGAATACCTGGATCAAGACCAGCCCGATGGAGCGGAGCGGGCCTTGACAGATAGCGGATCGGGCATTTCACCGGCGCGAAACAGTTAGGGTTGCCTAACCCGAACGAGCTTCGATGGCCGTCTTAGACTCCGATCTGGGCGTGCTTGTGAACTGTTTCACGAGCCCGCACGAGACGGAGGTGTGCCGTGCACAACCCAATAGGCGACGAAGCCGACGTAATAGTGGTCGGCGCCGGGCCTGGGGGCTCGGCGGCGGCCTACCACATGGCGCGGCACGGGCTGCGGGTCCTGCTGCTGGAGAAGACCGATTTCCCGCGGGAGAAGGTCTGCGGTGACGGTCTGACTCCGCGCGCCGTTCGCCAGCTCGTCCGGATGGGCATCGACACCTCGGAGAAGGCCGGCTGGCTGCAGAACAAGGGCCTGCGGGTGATCGGCGGCGGCGTCCGGCTCGAGCTGGACTGGCCCGACCTCGCCAGCTTTCCGAACTACGGCCTGGTCCGCACCCGGCTCGACTTCGACGACATGCTGGCCAAGCGGGCGGTCGAGGCCGGGGCTCTGCTGCGCACCGGCGTGAACGTGACCGGCCCGGTGCTCGACGAGGACGGCCGGGCGATCGGCGTCGCGGCCAAGGTCGGCGCGGCGAAGGAGCCGGTCGAGTTCCGCGCGCCCCTGGTCATCGCCGCCGACGGCGTCTCCGGCAAGCTGCCGCTGGCCATGGGCCTGGCCAAGCGCGACGACCGGCCGATCGGCGTCGCGGTCCGGCGCTACTACCACTCGCCGGTGCGCGCCGACGACGACTACCTCGAGTCCTGGCTCGAGCTGCGCAGCGCGAGCGACCGCGACAAGCTGCTGCCCGGCTACGGCTGGATCTTCGGTCTGGGCGACGGCCGGGTCAACGTCGGGCTCGGCATCCTCAACTCGTCGAGCGCCTTCGGCAAGACCAACTACCGCGCGATGCTCACCGACTGGCTGGCCGGCACCCCCGCCGACTGGGGCATGCGCGACGAGACCAACGCCGACGGCCCGATCCTCGGCGCCGCCCTGCCGATGGGCTTCAACCGGGTGCCGCACTACACGCGGGGCATGATGCTGGTCGGCGACTCCGGCGGCATGGTGAACCCGATGAACGGCGAGGGCATCGCGTACGCGATGGAGTCCGGCGAGCTGGCGGCGGAGGTGGCCGTGCAGGCGCTCGCCCGGCCCGCGGGCGCCGACCGTGAACGCGCTCTCCGCGCCTACCCCGACGAGCTCAGCCTGCGATTCGGTGGCTACTACCGCCTCGGTGGGGTATTCGTGAAGTTGATCGGGAACCCGCAGATCATGCGCATCGCGACCAAGCACGGCATGCCGCACCCGACGCTGATGCGGTTCGTGCTGAAGCTGCTGGCCAACCTGACCGATCCCCGCGGCGGCGACGCCATGGACCGGATCATCAATGGCCTCAGCAAGGTGGCACCGGCCGTATGAGAAGCAGGCGTACCCCGGTCGCGGCACCGCTGAATCGGATTAATAGTGTGAAGCGGCTAACGGAGCAGCTGGAGACACAATGACGATCAACCCTTACGTCCCGATCGTCGGGCTGATGATCCTGGGCGCGCTCTTCGCGTTGTTCTCGGTGTCGATCGCGCCGATCGTCGGCCCGCACCGCTACAACCGCGCGAAGCTCGACGCGTACGAATGCGGCATCGAGCCGGCGCCGCAGCCGATCGGCGGCGGCCGGTTCCCGGTGAAGTTCTACCTGACCGCGATGCTCTTCATCGTCTTCGACATCGAAACCATCTTCCTGTACCCGTGGGCCGTCTCGTTCAATGCGCTGGGCGTTTTCGGCTTCGTGGAGATGGTCCTGTTCATCGTCACCGTCTTCATCGCCTACACGTACGTGTGGCGGCGCGGCGGCCTCAACTGGGACTGATTCGACATGGGAATCGAAGAGAAACTGCCCGCAGGCATCCTGCTGACGTCCGTCGAGAAGCTCTCCGACTGGGCCCGTAAGTCGTCGTTCTGGGGCGCCACGTTCGGCCTGGCGTGCTGCGCGATCGAGATGATGGCGGCCGGCGGCCCGCACTACGACCTCGGCCGCTGGGGCATGGAGGTCTTCCGGGCCTCGCCCCGCCAGGCCGACCTCATGATCGTCGCGGGCCGGGTGAGCCAGAAGATGGCCCCGGTCGTCCGCCAGATCTACGACCAGATGCCCGAGCCCCGCTCGGTCATCTCGATGGGCGTGTGCGCCTCGTCCGGCGGCATGTTCAACAACTACGCGATCGTGCAGGGCGTGGACCACATCGTCCCGGTCGACGTCTATCTGCCCGGCTGCCCGCCGCGGCCGGAGATGCTGATCGACGCCATCCTCAAGATGCGCGAGAAGGTCATGGCCCAGCCGCTCGGCCCGAACGGCCGCAAGATGCTCGAGGCCCGCAAGGCCGCCGGCAAGGTCCCGGTCGTCGCCCCCGGCGCGATGCCGTCGTCGTACCGCGTGGACAAGGTCCGGCGTGCGGAGTGGACCCAGGCGGTCAAGGAAGGCCGCGAGGAACAGCTGCGCATCGAGAACTGGATGAAGCTTCAGCCGCACCTGCGGGAGGACGGAAAGTGAGCGTCGAGAGCACGGGTGGCGTGCCGGCCAACTCCGACCCGGTCGGCGCCGACATCGACGCGCCGGCGCAGACGCCGGCCAGCCCGCTGAAGGGCATGTTCGGCATCACCGGCACCGGCGACGTCTCCGGCTTCGGCGGCCTCGTTCGCCGGCAGCCCGACGTGGTCGGGAGCCCGAAGCCGTACGGAAGCTACTTCGACGAGGTCACCGACGCGCTGGAGGAGGCCTACCCGGGTTTCGCCGACGCGATCGAGAAGGTCGTCGTCGACCGCGGCGAGCTGACCCTGCACATCGCGCCCGAGCGGATCGCCGAGGTCTGCCAGATCATGCGGGACGACGAGGCGCTGCGCTTCGAGCTGTGCTCCTCGGTCGACGCCGTCGACTACCTGGGCAGCGACAGCCGGCGGTTCCACGTCTCGTACCAGCTGACCTCGATGACGTACCGCCGCCGGGTCCGGCTCGAAGCAGCCGTCGCGGAGGGCGTCGCCCTGCCGAGCGTGACCGCCGTCTACCCGACCGCCGACTGGCAGGAGCGGGAGGTGTACGACATGTTCGGCGTCGTCTTCACCGGCCACCCCAACCTCACCCGGATCCTGATGCCGGATGACTGGGAGGGCCACCCCCAGCGGAAGGACTACCCGCTCGGCGGCGTGCCCGTCGAGTACAAAGGCGCCGAAATTCCGCCGCCGGACCAGCGGAGGGTCTATCAATGACACAGTCGGGATACGCCACCGAGCGCGAGACCACCGAGGGCCGGGTCTTCACGGTCACCGGCGGCGACTGGGACACGATCACCAACAACATCGATCCGCTCAGCAACGAGAAGATCGTGGTCAACCTCGGTCCGCAGCACCCGTCGACGCACGGCGTGCTCCGGCTGGTGTTGGAGCTGGAAGGCGAGACGGTCACCGCGGTCCGTCCCGTGGTCGGGTACCTCCACACCGGAATCGAGAAGAACCTCGAGTACCGCAACTGGACCCAGGGCGTCACCTTCGTGACCCGGATGGACTACCTGTCCAACATGTTCAACGAGGCCGGTTACTGCCTCGCGGTGGAGAAGCTGCTCGGCATCGAGGACCAGATCACCGAGCGGGCGACCACCATCCGGGTCATGTTCATGGAGCTCCAGCGCATCGCCTCGCACCTGGTGTGGCTGGCGACGACCGGCATGGAGCTCGGCGCGATCTCGATGATGCTCTACGGCTTCCGGGAGCGCGAGTACATCCTCGACATCTTCGAGGAGACCTCGGGCCTGCGGATGAACAACGGGTACATCCGGCCGGGCGGCCTCTCCCAGGACGTTCCGGAGTCGGCGATCCGCAAGATCCGCGACTTCCTCAAGTACCTGCCGAAGAAGCTCAAGGAGTACGAGAGCCTGCTGTCCGGCCAGATCATCTGGCAGCAGCGCACGCAGGGCGTCGCCGTTCTCGACCTCACCGGTTGCATGGCGCTCGGCGTCACCGGCCCGGTGCTGCGGTCCGCGGGCCTGGCCTGGGACCTGCGCAAGACCATGCCGTACTGCGGCTACGAGACGTACGAGTTCGACGTGCCGACCGCGACGACCGCCGACGTCTGGGGCCGTTACCAGGTGCGGCTGGCCGAGATCCGGGAGTCGCTCAAGATCATTGAGCAGACGCTCGACCGGCTCAAGCCGGGCCCGATCTGGATCTCGGACAAGAAGATCGCCTGGCCGGCGCAGCTGGCGCTCGGCGTCGACGGCCTCGGCAACTCGCTCGAGCACGTCGCGAAGATCATGGGCCAGTCGATGGAGTCGCTGATCCATCACTTCAAGCTGGTGACCGAGGGCTTCCGGGTTCCGCCGGGCCAGGTCTACGTCGGCATCGAGCACCCCCGCGGCGAGCTGGGCGTGCACGCGGTGTCCAACGGCGGCACGCATCCCTACCGGGTGCACTACCGCGACCCCAGCTTCGTGAACCTGCAGTCCATCTCGGCGATGGCCGAGGGCGCTCTGCTCGCCGACGTGATCGCCGGCGGTGCGTCTCTGGACCCCGTGATGGGTGGGTGTGACCGCTAAATGTCCGATACCACTATCGAATTCTCTGCCGCGGCGGCCCCGCTCGCCGAGAAGCTGCTGCCCGCGGCGCTCGAGATCATCGCGCGTTACCCCGAAGGCCGCAGCCGCTCGGCGCTGCTGCCCCTGCTGCACCTGGTGCAGACGGAGGAGGGCCACGTCAGCCCGGACGGGGTCGCGTTCTGCGCCGAGGTCCTGGGCATCAACAAGGCCCAGGTCGGCGCCGTCGCCACCTTCTACACGATGTACAAGCGGCGGCCGACCGGCGAATACCTGGTCAGCGTCTGCACCAACACGCTGTGCAACATGATGGGCGGCCAGGACGTCTACGACCGGCTGAGCGACCACCTCGGCGTCGGCCACGACGAGACCACCGCCGACGGCCGGATCACGCTCGAGCACGCCGAGTGCCTGGCGGCCTGCGACTACGCGCCGGTGGTGACGGTCAACTACGACTTCGCCATCGACGAGGCCACCCCGGACACGGCGATCGCCCTGGCCGAGAGCCTGCGCAAGGGCGAGCGGCCGACCCCGTCCCGCGGCGCGCGGATCTGCTCGCTCAAGGAGATGCAGGTCCAGCTGGCCGGGTTCGCCGACGAGCGTGAGGGCGCGGTCGCCGACGGGCCGGCCGGCGCGCCCACGCTGCGCGGCGTCACCCTGGCCCAGCAGCACGGGATCGCGGTGCCGAACTTCAACCTCGACGCCCCGATCACCAAGACCAAGCCGTCGCCCCGCGAGGAGAACGAGCGCGAGAGCAAGGGCCGGGTCGCCACCGCCGCCGAGAAGGTGACCGGCGCGGTCAAGGCCGCGGCCGGCGCCGTGGCCGAGAAGGTCGAGGAGCGGCGCGGCGCCAAGGCCGCCGCCCAGGCGACCGACAACGCGGGCAAGCCGACCGACACCGGGGACGCCAAGGACCCCGAGGTGCGTACGGCCGAGCAGCGCAACCCGACCATGGGCGAGCCGGACAAGACCGGCGACGCGCAGGCCACCCCGCCGGTGCCGGAGAACCCGGCCGAGGCCGCCGGCGTCGCGACGAACCAGACGGCGGGCGACGGCAAACCGGCCGGGGACACCCAGCGCGGCGAGACGATCGTCGACGAGGGCGTCGCCGAGCAGGAGCCGGCCGCCACGAAGCCCGATCCCAACCCGGGATGGCAGAACGTGCCGCGCGGTAACCAGGAGCAGAAGTGACTCAGCCACGGCGTGAGGTTCTCGAGAAGCTGACCCCCGTCCTGACCAAGCGCTGGCTGTCGCCGGACGCCTGGCAGATCGACGTCTACGAGCGGTTGGACGGCTACGCGGCGCTGCGCAAGGCGCTCGACGTGCACCCGGACGACCTGATCCAGCTGGTGAAGGACTCGGGTCTGCGCGGCCGCGGCGGCGCCGGCTTCCCGACCGGCCTGAAGTGGGGCTTCATCCCGCAGGGCGACGGCAAGCCGCACTACCTGGTCATCAACGCCGACGAGGGGGAGCCGGGCACCTGCAAGGACCTGCCCCTGATGACCTACGACCCGCACTCGCTCATCGAGGGCGCGATCATCGCCTCGTACGCGATCCGGGCCAACCGCGCCTTCATCTACATCCGCGGCGAGGCGGTGCACGCCGCGCGCCGGCTGCGCAACGCGGTGAAGCAGGCGTACGCCAAGGGCTACCTCGGCACGAACATCCTGGGCTCGGGCTTCGACCTCGACCTGGTCGTGCACAGCGGCGCCGGCGCGTACATCTGCGGCGAGGAGACCGCGCTGCTCGACTCGCTGGAGGGCTTCCGCGGCCAGCCCCGGCTGCGCCCGCCCTTCCCGGCCATCGCCGGCCTGTACGCGAGCCCGACGGTGGTCAACAACGTGGGCACCATCGCCTCGGTGCCGTACATCGTGCTCGGCGGCGCCGACTGGTGGAAGAGCATGGGCACGGAGAAGTCGTCCGGCCCGATGATCTACTCGCTCTCCGGCCGGATCGCCAACCCCGGTCAGTACGAGTGCGGCCTCGGCATCACGCTGCGCGAGCTGATCGAGCTGGCCGGCGGCATGAAGCCCGGTCACCAGCTGAAGTTCTGGACCCCGGGCGGCTCGTCGACGCCGCTGCTGACGGCCGAGCACATCGACACGGCGATGGACTTCGAGGGTGTCGCGGCCGCGGGCTCGATCCTGGGCACCACGGCCATGCAGATCTTCAGCGACCAGGACTGCCCGGTCTACGCGACCTGGCGGTGGCTCGAGTTCTACCACCACGAGTCGTGCGGCAAGTGCACCCCGTGCCGCGAGGGCAACTACTGGATGGTCCGCACCTACCGGCGGATCCTCTCCGGCGAGGGCACCTACGCCGACCTCGACACCCTGCAGGACACCGCCGACAACATCTTCGGCCGGTCCTTCTGCGGTCTCGGCGACGGCGCGGCGACCCCGGTCATCTCGACCCTGAAGTTCTTCCGCCAGGACTACCTGGACTACATCGAGGGCCGCACCGCGCCGCGTCTGTCGGCCAAGGCTCTGGTTGGAGCTCACTGATGACAGACATAGCCAAGAAGACCGACGAGGTCACCCTGACCATCGACGGGATTCAGGTCACCGCCGAGAAGGGCGAGCTGGTCATCCGGGTCGCCGAGCGGATGGGCGTCGCCATTCCGCGGTTCTGCGACCACCCGCTGCTCGCCCCGGCCGGCGCCTGCCGTCAGTGCCTGGTCGAGATCGAGGGTCAGCGCAAGCCGGTCGCCTCCTGCACTCAGGCGGTGGCCGAGGGCATGGTGGTCAAGACCCAGCTCACCTCGCCGGTGGCCGACAAGGCCCAGCACGGCGTGATGGAGCTGCTGCTGGCCAACCACCCGCTCGACTGCCCGACCTGCGACAAGGGCGGCGAGTGCCCGCTGCAGAACCAGGCGATGTCGAACGGCCGGGTGGACTCGCGGTTCCACGAGCACAAGCGCGAGTACGAGAAGCCGATCCACATCTCGAGCCAGGTGCTCCTGGACCGCGAGCGGTGCATCCTGTGCCAGCGTTGCACCCGGTTCTCCGAGGAGATCGCCGGCGACAAGTTCATCGACCTGATGGACCGGTCCTCGGGCGAGCAGATCAACGTGTACCGGGACGACTTCTTCGGCGGCCGGGGCACCGGCGACGGGCAGGTCGGCGAGGGTGAGGGTGACGTCGCCTTCAACTCGTACTTCTCCGGCAACACGATCCAGATCTGCCCGGTGGGCGCGCTCACCGGCGAGCAGTACCGCTTCCGTGCCCGCCCGTTCGACCTGGTCTCGACGCCGACGGCGTGCGAGCACTGCGCGGCCGGCTGCTCGATGCGCGCCGACCACCGCCGGGGCAAGGTGCTGCGGCGCCTGGCCGGCGACGACCCGGCGGTGAACGAGGAGTGGAACTGCGACAAGGGCCGCTGGGGCTTCCGGTACGCCACCGCGAACGACCGGATCATGAATCCGCTGGTCCGCGACGCGAAGACCGGCGAGCTGCGGGAGGCGTCCTGGAGCGAGGCGCTGCTGGCGGCGGCCGAGGGACTGCGGGCGGCCCGGAACGTCGGCGGCGTCGGGGTCCTCACCGGCGGCCGGCTCACGGTGGAGGACGCGTACGCGTACGCCAAGTTCACCCGGGTCGCGCTCGGCACCAACGACATCGACTTCCGGGCCCGCCCGGTCAGCGCCGAGGAGGCCGGCTTCCTGGCCGCCTCGGTCGCCGGCGGCCTCTCCGACGTCACCTACGAGGACGTCGAGAACGCCCCGGCCGCGGTGATCGTCGGCCTCGAGCCGGAGGAGGAGTGCCCCATCCTCTTCCTGCGGCTGCGCAAGGCGGTCAACAAGCGCAAGCTGCGGGTCACGGCCGTCGCGCCGTTCCTGACCCGCGGCCTCACGAAGATCGGCGCGACGCTCGTCGCGGCGGCGCCGGGCGAGGAGGCCACCCTGCTGGCCGAGGACCCGGCGGTGGCCGCGGCGCTCGGCACGCCGGGCGCACTGCTCATCGTCGGCGAGCGTCTCGCCGGCGTGCCGGGCGGTCTCTCGGCCGCGGCCGCGCTCGCCGCCCGCACCGGCGCCCGGCTGGCCTGGGTGCCGCGCCGGGCCGGTGACCGCGGCGCTGTCGACGCCGGCTGCCTGCCCAACCTGCTGCCCGGTGGCCGGCCGGTCACCGACCCCGCCGCCCGCGCCGAGCTCTCGCTCGCGTGGAGCGTCGAGGCCGGCGCGCTGCCCAGCGCTCCGGGCCGGGACACCGACGCGATCATCGCGGCGGCGGCCGACGGCACGCTCGGCGGCCTGCTGGTCGGCGGCGTGGACCCCGGCGACCTGGCCGACCCGCGGCTGGCCGAGCAGGCCCTCGACAACGTGGGCTTCGTGGTCAGCCTCGAGATCCGCGGCAGCGCGGTCACCCGCCGCGCCGACGTGGTGCTCCCGGTGGCCCCGGCCCAGGAGAAGTCGGGCACGTTCATGGACTGGGAGGGCCGGCTCCGCTCGTTCGGCACGGTCCTGCCGACCACGGCGATGACCGACGGCCGCGTGCTCGAGGCGATCGCCGCCCTGCTCGAGGTCCCGTCCAACCACCCCACCACCGCCCAAAAAGCGACTAAAGGCATTTCGCTGGGCACGGGCGACGTGATGGCGATCCGGCGCGAGCTGGGCGCCATGCCGCCGAGCAAGACCGCCCGCCCGGCACTGCCCACGGTCGCCGCGGCGACGCTGCCGAAGCCGGGTGCGAACGAGGCGATCCTGGCCACCTGGCACCACCTGATCGACCAGGGTTCGCTGCTCGACGGCGACGACGTGCTCAAGGGCACGGCCCGGCCGCCGGTCGCGCGGATCGGCAAGGACCTGGCCGAGTCGCTCGGGGTGGCCGAGGGTGACGTGATCACCGTCAGCACCGACCGGGGCGGCATCTCGCTGCCGGCCGCGATCACCGACCTGCCCCCGCAGGTGGTGTGGCTTCCCACCAACTCGCCGGGCTCGTCGCTGCGTCGCAGCCTCGGCGTCACCTCGGGCGCGATCGTCCGGCTCAGCGCCGGCGTGGCAGGCCCGATCCTCGCGGAGGGGGCAAACGCATGATCCTCGCCCACGCTCAGGACCCGACCCTGCAGACGTTCGAGAACGACGTCTGGTGGATCACGCTGATCAAGCTGCTCGGCGTCTTCGTGGTCCTCTTGCTGCTCACCCTGTTCACGATCAACTACGAGCGCAAGGTCGTGGCCCGGATGGCGGTCCGGCCCGGCCCCAACCAGGTCGGTCCGAACGGATGGCTGCAGAGCCTCACCGACGGCCTGAAGCTGCCGTTCAAGGAAGAGATCATCCCGAAGACGGCGGACAAGCTGGTCTACTTCCTCGCGCCGGTGATCTCGGCGACGGTGGCGTTCACGGCCTTCTCGGTGATCCCGTTCGGCGGTGTGGTCAGCATGTTCGGCCACAAGACCGCGCTGCAGCTCACCGACGTGCCGGTCTCGGTGCTGGTGCTGCTGGCCTGTTCTTCGATGGCCGTGTACGGCGTGGTGCTGGCCGGCTGGTCGTCCGGCTCGACCTACCCGCTGCTCGGTGGCCTGCGGTCCAGCGCGCAGATGATCTCGTACGAGGTCGCGATGGGTCTCTCGATCGTCGCGGTCTTCATGACCGCCGGCACGATGAGCACCTCGCAGATCGTGAAGGCGCAGGCCGAGGGCAACCCGTTCCACTTCCTCGGCATGGACCTGACCACGCCGAGCTGGTACGTGGTGCTGCTGTTCCCGAGCTTCGTCATCTACTGCATCTCGGCGGTCGGTGAGGTCAACCGGGCCCCGTTCGACCTGCCCGAGGGTGAGTCCGAGCTGGTCGGCGGCTTCCAGACCGAGTACTCGTCGTTCAAGTTCGCGATGTTCTACCTGGCCGAGTACATCAACATGATCACCGTCTCGGCGTTCGCTACCACGCTGTTCCTCGGCGGCTGGCGCGCGCCGTGGCCGATCACCGCGTTCTGGCACGGCGCCAACTCCGGGTGGTTCGCACTGATCTGGTGGCTGGTCAAGGTGCTGATCCTGCTGTTCGGCTTCATCTGGCTGCGGGCCACCCTGCCCCGCATCCGGTACGACCAGTTCATGCGCCTCGGCTGGAAGGTCCTCATCCCGGTCAACCTGGTGTGGATCCTCTTCCTCTCCTACGTCAAGGTCGCCAACAACGAGCTCTCCGAGCGCGCCAAGTGGCTGTCGATCGGCGGCATCGTGGTCGTCATCCTGCTGATCGCGCTGTTCTGGCCGGCCAGCCGCAAGCCGCGGCAGGTCTCCCTCGAGGAGCAGCTGGCCGCCCGGCCGCCCGGCAGCTTCCCGGTGCCCCCGTTGGATCTGCAGGTACCCCCGAGCCCGCGGGCCCGCCGCGCGGTGGCCGAACGGGCCCCCGCCACGGTCGGCGGCGATTCCGAGAAGGAGGTGTGACGTGGGGACGTTCACGGGCTCCTTCAAGGGCTTCGGGGTGACCTTCGCGCACATGTTCCGCAAGGTCATCACCACCGACTACCCGTTCTCCCCGCCGACGCCGGCGCCGCGCTACCACGGGCGGCACATCCTCAACCGGCACCCGGACGGCCTCGAGAAGTGCATCGGGTGCGAGCTGTGCGCCTGGGCCTGCCCGGCCGACGCGATCTACGTCGAGGGCGGCGACAACACCGACGAGCAGCGGTTCTCGCCCGGTGAGCGGTACGCGAAGATCTACCAGATCAACTACGCGCGCTGCATCTTCTGCGGCCTGTGCATCGAGGCCTGCCCGACCCGTTCGCTGACCATGAGCAACGAGTACGAGCTGGCCCGCGACAGCCGGCAGGACCTGATCTTCACGAAGAAGGAGCTGCTGGCGCCGCTGCTGCCGGGCATGGAGCAGCCGCCGCACCCGATGCGCCTGGGCGAGACCGACAAGGACTACTACGTCGGCGCGCTGACCAACCCGGGCACGTCGGCCGGGGCCGAGCGCGCGCCGTGGTCCGACGCGGGCTCGCACGACGCCTCGGACCCGGCACAGCCGGGCGACCGGGCCGAGACGGCCGGCACCCGCCGCCGCGAGGACGCCGCCGACCAGCCCAAGGAGGTCGTCCGATGACCCACGTGTCCACCGGTGAGGCCTGGGCCTTCTGGATCCTCGGCTCGCTCGCGGTGATCGGCGCGCTCGGCATGGTGATCGCCCGCAACGCGGTGCACTCCGCGCTCTGGCTCGTGCTGACCATGCTGTGCCTGGGCTTCCTGTACGTGGTCAACTCGGCGCCGTTCCTCGGCATGGTGCAGATCATCGTCTACACCGGCGCGATCATGATGCTGTTCCTGTTCGTGCTGATGCTGGTCGGCCGGGACGCGTCGGACTCGCTGATCGAGACCTTGCGCGGCCAGCGGGTCGCGGCGATCGTGCTCGGCGTCGGCTTCGCGATCCTGATCGGCACCGGCCTGGCCCGGTCGCTCGGCGACACCCCGGTGGTCGGCCTGACCGCGGCCAACGCGAACGGCAACGTGCAGGGCCTGGCCCGGCTGCTGTTCACGCGCTACGTCTTCGCGTTCGAGGTCACGTCGGCCCTGCTGATCACGGCGGCGGTCGGCGCGATGGTGCTGGCGCACGTCGAGCGGGCCAAGTCCGACATCCGCGACCAGCTCACCCGCATGACCGAGCGCTTCCGCCCCGGCAACTACCCGGGCGCCAAGCCCGGTCCGGGTGTCTACGCCAACACGATGTCGGTGGCCGCGCCGGCCCGGCTGCCGGACGGCAACGGGTCCGAGCGGAGCATCTCGCCGATCCTGCCCGTGCGGGAGCTGTCCGCCTCCGAGGTGGCTCCGAAGGGAACAGAAAAGTGACTGTCGACTACTACCTGGTCCTGGCGGCGATCCTGTTCACCATCGGCGCCGCCGGGGTCCTCATCCGCCGGAACGCCATCGTGCTGTTCATGTGCATCGAGCTCATGCTCAACGCGGCGAACCTGGCGCTGGTCACCTTCAGCCGGATCAACGGCAGCCTCGACGGCCAGATCATCTCGTTCTTCGTGATGGTCGTCGCGGCGGCCGAGGTCGTGGTGGGCCTCGCCATCATCATGTCGATCTTCCGTACTCGACGCTCGGCGAGCGTCGACGACGCGAACCTTCTTAAGTACTAAAGGGGCCTTCCTGTGGAACAGACAGTGGAGTATGCCCACGCGACGGGAGTGTTGGGCGGAATCTGGCTGTTGGTAGCCATTCCGCTTGCCAGCGCCGCGGTCCTGCTGCTCCTCGGAAAGCGGGCCGACAAGTGGGGACACTGGCTCGGCGTCCTCGCGGTGGCGGCCACCTTCGTGCTTGGGCTGATCTTCTTCATCAAGCTCGGCGGCCTGGACGCCGAGCACCGCTCGGCCGAGCTGAGCTTGTGGGACTTCATCGCCGTGGGCAAGCTGCATGTCGATTTCGGCCTGCTCTTCGACCCGCTGTCCGGCGTCTTCGTCCTGCTGATCACGGGCGTCGGCTCGCTGATCCACCTGTACGCGGTCGGCTACATGGAGCACGACCCGGGACGCCGTAAGTTCTTCGGCTACTTCAACCTCTTCGTCGCGGCGATGTTGCTGCTGGTTCTCGGCAACAACTACGTGATGCTGTACTTCGGCTGGGAGGGCGTGGGTCTCGCCTCGTACCTGCTGATCTCCTTCTGGTACACCCGCCCGTCGGCGGCCACGGCCGGCAAGAAGGCGTTCCTGATGAACCGGGTCGGCGACGCCGGCCTGGCCATCGGCATCTTCCTGATGTTCGCCACGCTCGGCACCACGAACTACAAAGAGGTCTTCAACGGGGTCGGCTCGCTCTCCGCGACCACCGTGCTGATCCTCGGCATCCTGCTGCTGCTCGGCGCCGCCGGCAAGTCCGGTCAGTTCCCGCTGCAGGCCTGGTTGCCGGACGCGATGGAGGGCCCGACCCCGGTGTCGGCCCTGATCCACGCGGCGACCATGGTCACCGCCGGCGTCTACCTGATCGCCCGCTCCAACTACATCTTCTCGGCGAACACCACGCTGCAGCTGATCGTGTGCTGCGTCGGCGCGCTCACCCTGCTGATGGGCTGCATCATCGGCGCCGCGAAGGACGACATCAAGCGGGTCCTGGCCTGGTCGACGGTCAGCCAGATCGGGTACATGTTCCTCGGCGTCGGGCTCGGCGGCGGGGCGTACGCGCTGGCCATCATCCACCTGCTGGCGCACGGCTTCTTCAAGGCCAACATGTTCCTCGGCGCCGGCTCGGTCATGCACGGCATGCACGACCAGGTCGACATCCGGCGGTTCGGCGGCCTGAGCAAGTACATGCGCTGGACCTGGCTCACCTTCATGATGGGCTGGCTCGCGATCATCGGCATCCCGCCGCTGTCCGGCTTCTTCTCCAAGGACCCGATCATCGAGGCCGCCTTCGCCCGCGGTGACTGGACGTCCTGGCTGTTCGGCTGGGCCGCGCTGATCGGCGCCGGCCTGACCGCGTTCTACATGACCCGGCTGTTCTGGCTGACGTTCCACGGGCCGGAGCGCTACACCGAGGACAACAAGCACCCGCACGAGTCGCCGTACATCATGACCGTGCCGCTGATGCTCCTGGCGCTCGGCTCGATCGTCGCCGGCTACCTGCTCTCGACGAGCATCCCCGGCTGGCTGGAGCCGGTCACCGGGGAGGGCGAGGGCGAGCCGGTCATGTCGAAGTGGTTGATCCTGGTGCTCGGCATCGTGTTCTCGGTCGCCGGCGCGCTGATCGCCATCGCGCTCTTCCGCAAGGGCACGGCGCTGCAGGAGCAGCCGGCCGGCGCGGTGGTCACGGCGGCCCGGCGCAACCTCTACACCGACGCGTTCAACGAGGCGGTGTTCGAGCGGCCCGGCATCTACCTGACCCGGGCGCTGGTCTACCTCGACAACAAGGGCATCGACGGCCTGGTCAACGGGATCGCGGCCGGTGTCGGCGGCAGCTCCGGCCGGCTACGAAGACTGCAGACCGGCTTCGTCCGCTCGTACGCCCTCTCCATGCTCACCGGCGTCGTGCTCGTGCTGGGCGCCTTCCTCGCGATCCAGTTGGGGTGGCTGGCATGAGCGACTTCCCGTTTCTGTCGATCCTGACGCTCCTGCCGCTGGTGGGCGCGATCGTGGTCGGCCTGATCCCGCGGCGCAAGGCCGAGCTCGCCAAGACGGTGGCGCTCGTCTGGTCGCTCGTGGTGCTGGTGCTCAGCGTCTTCATGTGGGTGGCCTTCAAGGTCGACGGCGACCGGTTCCAGTTCCACGAGTCGTACGCCTGGATTCCCTCGTGGGACGCCCGGTTCACGTTCGCGGCCGACGGCATCGCGCTCGTCATGCTGATGCTGATCGCGGTGCTGACCCCGGTCGTGATCCTGGCCTCCTGGCACGACGTGGACCAGAGCAAGCGGTCGGCGCCGACCTACTTCGCGCTGCTGCTGGCCTTCGAGTTCACGATGATCGGCGTCTTCGCGGCCGCCGACGTCTTCCTCTTCTACGTGTTCTTCGAGGTCATGCTGATCCCGATGTACTTCATCATCGGGTCGTTCGGCGGGCCCCGCCGGCAGTACGCGGCGGTCAAGTTCTTCCTCTACAGCCTGGTCGGCGGTCTGTTCATGCTGGCCGCCGTGATCGGCCTCTGGGTCGTCGGCGGGCACACGTTCGACTTCACCAAGCTGGTCCAGTCGGTGAGCTCGATCGACCAGAACACGGCCCGCTGGCTGTTCCTCGGCTTCTTCGTGGCCTTCGCGATCAAGGCGCCGTTCTTCCCGTTCCACACCTGGCTGCCGGACGCCGGTGGCGCCGCCCCGGCCGGTGCGGCCGCGCTGCTGGTCGGCGTCATGGACAAGGTCGGCACCTTCGGCATCCTGCGCTACTGCCTCCCGCTGTTCCCGGAGGCGTCCCGCTGGTTCGCGCCGGCGGCCCTGGTGCTGGCGGTCATCGGCATCATCTACGCGGCACTGCTCGCGGTCGGGCAGAACGACCTCAAGCGGCTCGTCTCTTACACGTCGATCGCGCACTTCGGCTTCATCGGCATCGGCATCTTCGCCTTCACCACGCAGGCGGGGACCGGCTCGGTGCTCTACATGGTCAACCACGGCCTGGCCACCGGCCTGCTGTTCATCGTGGTCGGCATGTACGTCGCTCGCCGCCAGTCCAACCTGGTGAGCGACTTCGGTGGCGCCGGCAAGCTGACGCCGGTGCTGGCCGGGGTGCTGTTCTTCGCCGGTCTCGCCTCGCTGGCGCTGCCCGGCACGGCGCCGTTCATCAGCGAGTTCCTGGTGCTGATCGGCACGTTCACGGTGCACAAGGCGTACGCCGTCATCGCGACGCTGGGCATCATCCTCGCCGCCGCGTACGTCCTCTGGATGGTCCAGCGGACCACCCAGGGCACCTTGAACCCGGCCCTCGAAGAGGTGCCGGCCATGCGCAAGGACATCACCCTGCGGGAGAAGGTCGTGGTCGCGCCGCTGATCCTCCTGCTGATCCTGCTCGGCTTCTACCCGAAGCCGGTCACCGATGTGATCAACCCGGCGGTCCAGGCGACCATGCATGACGTCGGTACCCAAGATCCAGGCCCGACGGCGGTCACCGCCAATGGAGGGGCTCGCTAGCCATGGAAGATCTCAAACTTCCTGCCATCGACTATGCGGCGCTGGCGCCGATGCTGATTCTCTTCGGGGTGGCCTGCGTCGGCGTCCTCGTCGAGGCGCTGGTTCCGCGCCGGTCGCGCAATGTCGTCCAGCTGGCGCTGTCGTTCTTGGCGATCATCGCGGCGCTCGTCGTCGTGATCGCCCAGCACCACAAGCGAGTGGTGACAATCGGCGGCGCGGTGGCCGTGGACGGGCCCACCCTGTTCCTGCAGGGTTCGATCCTGGTGCTGGGCGCGGTCTCGCTGATGCTGATCGGCGAACGGTCGATCGAGCGGGGCGGCCCGTTCGTCTCCCAGGCCGCGATCACCGTCGGCTCGCAGAAGGACCTGCGACAGGCGGGCGATCAGCCGGGCGCCACCGAGGTCTATCCGCTGACTCTGTTCTCGCTCGGCGGCATGTTGCTGTTCGTCTCGGCGAACGACCTGCTGACCATGTTCGTCGCGCTCGAGGTGCTCTCGCTGCCGCTCTACCTGCTGTGCGCGCTTGCCCGGCGGCGTCGTCTGCTCAGCCAGGAAGCGGCGCTCAAGTACTTCCTGCTCGGCTCGTACGCCTCGGCGTTCTTCCTGTTCGGCGTGGCGCTCATCTACGGCTTCTCGGGCGGCATCTCGCTCAACGCGGTGCACACCGCGGTGGCGGCGCCGAACAAGAGCCAGGTGCTTCTGTACGCCGGGCTGGCGATGCTGGCAATCGGCCTGCTCTTCAAGGCGGCCCTCGCGCCGTTCCACGTCTGGACGCCGGACGTCTACCAGGGCGCGCCGACCCCGATCACGGCGCTGATGGCAGCCTGCACGAAGGTCGCGGCGTTCGGTGCCCTGCTCCGGATCCTTTACGTCGCCTTCGAGGGCGTCCGCTGGGACTTCCAGCCGGTGCTCGGCGTGATCGCGGTCCTGACGATGCTGGTCGGCGCGGTGCTCGCGGTGACGCAGACCGACATGAAGCGGCTGCTCGCCTACTCTTCGATTGCGAACGCGGGCTATGTCCTGGTCGGTGTGCTCGCGCTCAACAAGGAGGGCCTGAGCAGCTCGATGTTCTACCTGGTCGCGTACGGCTTCTCGGTGCTCGCCGCGTTCGGCATCGTGACCCTGGTGCGCGACGCCGACGGCGAGGCCACCCACCTTTCCCGGTGGGCGGGCCTCGGGCGCAAGAGCCCGCTCTTCGCCGCGGCGTTCACCTTCATCCTGCTCGCTTTCGCCGGCATCCCGCTGACCAGCGGTTTCACCAGTAAGTTCGCGGTCTTCGGGGCCGCGATCGAGGGCGGGCAGACCTGGCTGGTCATCTTCGGCGTGATCACCAGCATGCTGATCGCCTTCCCGTACCTGCGGGTCGTCGTGATGCTCTGGCTGAGCGAGCCGGGCGAGTCCACCCCGACGGTCTCCATCCCGGGCTTCCTGACGTCGGCGGCCCTGGCCATCGGCGTCCTGGCCACCCTGGCGCTGGGCATCGTCCCGGCACCGCTGATCGACCTGACCCGAGACGCGGCGCAGTTCGTCCGCTGACCAAAGGGCGCACGTGGAAGGGCCCCGGCCGCGACGGCCGGGGCTCTTCCGTTTCTTCCGGAGGGCCGATGGACGAGCTGGTCGCCATCGTGGCGCGGTGCGAGTGGTTCGTGGGCGTCCTGCGCGTCGTCCGCGATGCCGGGCTGCCCGACGCCTGGGTCGGCGCCGGGGCGCTGCGCGACCTGGTGTGGGGCGAGCGCTACGGCTCCGGCTTCCGGCCTGCCGAGGTGCGCGACGTGGACGTGGCGTTCTTCGATGCGGCCGATCTGAGCCGGCAGCGGGATCGGACGGCCACCGAGCTCCTGGCGGCCCGCGAGCCGGCCGTCCCGTGGGAGGCGACCAACCAGGCCGCCGTGCACACCTGGTACCACGAGGTGTTTCCCGGCGACCCGGTCGAGCCGCTGGTGTCGACCGCCGACGGGATCGCGACCTGGCCCGAGACGGCGACCGCGGTGGCCGTCCGGCTCGACGCCGGTGACCGCCTCCGGGTCTGCGCGCCGCTCGGGGTCGACGACCTGCTGAACGGCGTCTGGCGGCCCAACGCACGGCGGGTCGGCGTCGAGCAGGCACGGACCCGGCTGGCTCGGCTCCGTCCGGGGGCGCGCTGGCCCGGAGTGCGGGTGATCGGGCCCGGAGACTGAGTGGAAGCTGTGGCCGGAAATGATCGGCGAGCCTCAAGGCGAGGAAGCGGGGAGGGCGGAATGCGGGAAGCGAAGGTGCGGCCGGACGGGAGCCGGATCCGGTGGGTCGAGATCGCGGGGGCGGAGCCGGCCCGGGTCTATCTGCACGGGCTGGGCGCGTCGTCGGCGCCCTACTTCGCGGCGGCGGTGGCGGACCCCACGCTGGTCGGGCGGCGCAGCCTGTTGGTCGATCTGCTCGGGCACGGGATCAGCGACCGGCCGGTCGACGCCGGCTACACGCTCGAGGACCACGCGGACTGGGTGGCCACCGCGCTCGACGTCGCGGGCGTGCGCGACGCCGAGGTGATCGGGCATTCGATGGGCGGGGCGGTCGCGATCGTGCTGGCCGCGCGGCATCCCCGGCTGGTGGGGCGGCTTCTGCTGGTGGACGCGAACCTCGACCCCTACCCGCCGGGGCATCGCGGGATCGCGGCGCGGTGGACCGAGGACGAGTTCGTGCACGGAGACGGGCGCGAACGGCATCTGCGCCGGGTCGGGCGGCACTGGGCCGCGACGATGCGGCTGGCCGGGCCCGAGGCGCTCTACCGGTCGGCGCTCCACCTCGGACGCGGCACCACGCCGAGCATGCGGGAGCTGCTGGTGGGACTGGAAATACCCCGGGCCTACCTGCATCCGGCCGGCGCCGCGCCGGACGACGTGGCGGGGCTGGTGGCGGCGGGGGTCGAGGTGGTCGCGGTGCCGGACTGTGGGCACAACATCATGCTGGACAACCCGGAGGCGTTCGTGGCGGCCGTGCGTGGCTGGAAATGATCGGGCGGGGGACGGTGCTCCGGGCGTACGGGCGCGGGAATTTGATTTTGATCTTGCAGCGGCGACCCCTGGCACGGAAAGCGCGCGGCTCGTATGGCATCGTGAAACCGTGGTGAGCACCGGTGACATGACGCTGTCGTCGCTCGGCCTCGACATCGACCCGGAGGTCGATGCGTCGGTCACGGCGACGCTGGCCGCTGTGGAGGAGGCGCTGCGGGCGAACGTGGCCAGCGCCGATCCGTTGGTGGCCGAGGCTGCGCGGCATCTCGCCGATGCCGGTGGCAAACGGTTCCGTCCGCTGCTCGTGGCGCTCGGGGCGCAGTTCGGCAACCCCCAGGCGCCCGAGATCGTCGCGGCGGCGAACGTGGTGGAGCTGACCCACCTGGCGACGCTCTACCACGACGACGTCATGGACGAGGCGCCGGTGCGACGCGGCGCGCCCAGTGCCAACTCACGCTGGGGCAACTCGGTGGCGATCCTGGTCGGCGACTACCTGTTCGCCCGGGCCGCCGACATCGCCGCCTCGCTCGGCCCGGAGGCCGTCCACCTGCAGGCCCGCACGTTCGCCCGGCTGGTGCACGGGCAGATCGCCGAGACCGTGGGCCCGCGCGATGCCGACCCGATCGAGCACTACCTGCACGTCATCGAGGAGAAGACGGCCTCGCTGATCGCCACCTCGGCGCGATTCGGCGGGCTCTTCTCGGGCGCCCCGGCCGACCACGTCGAGGCCCTCGCGGGCTACGGCGAGACCATCGGCATCGCGTTCCAGCTCTCCGACGACCTGCTCGACATCGCCTCCGAGTCCGACCAGTCGGGCAAGACGCCCGGCACCGACCTGCGCGAGGGCGTGCCGACGCTGCCGGTGCTCTACGCGCTGGCCGGCGACGACACCGACGCGTCCGCGGTGCGGCTGCGCGAGATCCTGGCGACCGGGCCGATCACCGACGACGCCCTGCACGCCGAGGCGCTCGGGCTGCTGCGCGACTCGGCCGCGATGAAGCGGGCACGCGAGACCGTGCGGACCTACGCCGAGGAGGCGCGCGCCCGGCTGGCGCCCCTGCCCGCCGGCGAGGCCCGGCGCGCGATGGAGGCGCTGTGCGACTTCATCGCCGACCGGACGAGCTGAGCTCGTAAAAAATCGAAGATCATCAATCGATCGGGCAGATCGCCGCGAGCGCGGTCGTCGCCACGTTCCCGGTGCCGCGTGGTCGGTGCCGCCGGACCATGTTCATGCTGGTCGATGCATTGCGGCGTCGATGGATCTTGGGTTTGGCCATCGACCGCCGGCCACGGCGGCAGAATGCATCCGAGCGCGTTCGGTGTAAATGACCACACGCGTCGTGCAAATCGATCGTGATCCACATGGCTTTTGGCATTCCGTCGGCGGAAGATTATTCATATGGTGTAAGTCCCTGGCGTCGGAGGTAGCTGTGCGCGACCCCCTGGCGGAGCCGTCCGATCTGATTCGGAGCGTGTCACGCGCGTTGCGCGTCCTCGAGTCGGTCGGCCGGGCCCCGCGCGGACTCACCGTGAAGCAGATAGCGCGACGGTGCGAGTTGACCGTCGCGACGACGTACCACCTCGTGCGCACTTTGGCCTACGAGGGCTACGTGATCCGTCGGGAGGACGGCACGTACATCGTCGGGCTGGAGATCGCCGATCGGTACCGTGAGCTCGTCTCCGCCTTCCGTGGCCCGCCCGCGGTCGGCGAGGCGTTGCGTCGCGCCGCCCTCGACACCGGCTACACCCACTACCTCGGCCGCTTCGTCGGCGGGCGGATCGCGGTGACCGCCTCGGCCGAGGGCGCCCGCTCGCCGTTCGTCGACGACATGGCGCCCGGCTTCGACGAGGGCGGCCACGCCACCGCGCTGGGCAAGGCGCTGCTGGCCACGCTGACCCCCGACCAGCGGGCACGATACCTGCGCGACTACGGCATGCGCCAGTTCACGCCGGCCACTCTGATCACCTCGGACGCGCTCGAGGCCGATCTCGCGGCCGGCGAGCGGCGCGGCATGCAGATCGAGATGGGCCAGTTCCGGCAAGGCCTGGCCTGCGCCGCCGTGCTGGTGGTGGCCGACCGCGACATCGAGCGCCGGCTGGTGCTGGCCTGCTCGCTGCCGGCGGCCGAGATGCTCACCTCGGCTCGGGTCGTACGGGCCAAGTTGACCTCGGCCGCGCGCAACGTGGCCGAGGCCCTGTCCGCCGGGGAGTCGGCCACCGCCTGACCAGCCCGTCTAAACCTCCGTTGAACCTCCGGCCGCCGAGCCCCGTAAGACAGGGTGCACGCGGGAGGTCAGCGGAGGGTGGTGACGGGGTGCACTGCGAGCACGAGCATGATGACGGCGCGTATGTGCTGGGCGCCCTCTCGCCGGCCGAGCGCGCCGCCTACGAACGGCACCTGGCCACCTGCTCCTTCTGCCGCGAGGCGGTCGCCGACATCTCGACGCTGCCCGACCTTCTGTCCCGGCTGGACGCCAAGGAGTTCGCCAAGCTCCTCGACCCCTCGCTGACGGCCGATCACCCGGGCGCCTCGCTGCGGGACATGGCGGCGCCGGCGGCGGGGCGCGGCCGGAGGCGCAAGAACCTGGGCGTACGGGTGATGAGCACCGTGGCGGCCGTCATCCTCGTGGGTCTCATCGGCATCGGCGTGCTCGCCTGGACCCGCGACACGTCGGTGCCGGGCACCGCGCCGGCCGGTCCCGCGGTGGCGATGACCCGGGTGGACGCGGCCTCGCCGGTCTCGGCCACGCTGCGGCTGACCACCACGGCCGGCGGCACCAAGGCCGAGCTCAAGTGCGCCTACAGCGACGAGGCCAAGGACAAGGCGACCTTCCGGCTCATCGCGTACGGCCGGGACAACGAGCAGGAGCAGATCGGCTCCTGGGACGCGAGCCCCGGCGGCGAGTTCCCGATGCAGGGCTTCACCCACTTCGGCAAGGGCAACATCAGCCGGCTGGAGCTCGTACGCGCCGACGGCCGGGTCATGCTGGCCTACGACGTCCCCTGACCTCCTGATTCCGGGTCAGCGGGTCGGTAGGGCGTCGACCGGCTCGGCGGTGGCGGCCGCCGGACCGGTCGCCGTCCGTCGGCGCTGCCGCAGCGCGTCCGCGGTGAAGATGATCAGCGCGATCCAGACCAGCCCGAAGCCGGCCAGCCGGGCCGGCGGCATCGGTTCGTGGAAGAGGAAGAGGCCGCAGGCGAGCTGGATGATCGGCGCAACGTACTGCAGGATCCCGATGCCGACCATCGGCACCCGGTTGGCGCTGGCCGCGAACAGCAGCAGCGGCACCGCGGTGGCGACGCCGGCGAGGATCATCAGCACCGTGTGGGTGGCGCCCTCGTGGCCGAAGTGGGCATGGCCGGCCACGGTCAGCCAGCCCACGTAGATCAGCGCCGGGACGGCCAGCACCGCCGACTCGACGAACAGGCCCTCGGCCGGTGGCAGCTGGAGCCGCTTCTTGACCAGGCTGTAGGTGCCGAAGCTGGCGGCCAGCAGCAGCGCGATGTAGGGCAGGCGGCCGTAGTCGACGGTCAGCACCACGACGGCCAGGCCGCCGATCGCGACGGCGATCCACTGCCAGGAGCGCAGCCGCTCGCGCTGCACCGTCACCCCGAGCAGCACCAGCACGAGCGGGGTGATGAAGTAGCCCAGCGCCGTCTCGACGACCCGCGACGAGTTGACGCCGTAGATGTAGGTGCCCCAGTTCACGGCGATGAGCACGGCGGCGGCCGCGATCCCGCCGAAGAGCCGTGGCGAGCGCACGATGCGGGCCAGGAACCGCCAATTGCGGGCCGCCGCCAGGAGCAGGCTGACGAAGAGCACCGACCAGATCACCCGGTGGGCCAGGATCTCGAGCGGCGAGGCGGGCTTGAGCAGCTTGAAATAGATCGGGAAGAAACCCCAGAGGACGTACGCCGCCAGGCCGTACAGATATCCGCGCCGCTCCTCGCTCATGCCCCCACGGTAAGGGTTAGCCCGCCGCACGGTCCTTGCATATGGCAAGGCTCACGCAACGCGAAGGCCGCCCGCGCGTGATCGAGCGGGCGGCCCGGCGAATGCTGTCCAGCTGCGGGCGATCAGTCGTCGCCGTCGGGAACCAGCATGTTCAGCAGCCAGCTCACCACGCCGACGATCAGGGCGCCGAGAACCGCGCTCCAGAAGCCGTCGACGTGGAAGGGCAGGTCGAGCTGGTCCGCGATCCAGCTGGTCAGCAGGAAGAGCAGGCCGTTCACGACGAGCGCGATCAGGCCCAGCGTCAGGACGTAGAGGCCGCAGCCGACGACCTTGATGATCGGCCGGAGCACCGCGTTGACGATGCCGAAGATGACCGCGACGGCCAGCAGCGTTCCGATCTTCTTCGGAACGGAGTCGGTCTCGACCGTGATCCCGCTGACCAGGAGCGTCGAGATCCACAGCGAGACGGCCGTGATCACCAGCCGGATGAGGATTCCCATGGCACCGGATGGTGTCACGATCATGCCAATCTTGTCGCCCCACCGCGCCCTCGATGATCAGCGCGTCGGAGCGCCGATCAGCTGGCCCTCGATGGGGGTCTCGGCCAGCGCCGCCCACCGGACCGCCCGCCGGTTGACCACGCCCACCATGTCGGGCCGGATCCGGGTCATCCACTGCGCCACCTCGCCGAGGCCGAGTGCGCCGCCGAGCAGCGTCGCCTCCTCCGGCCGCAGCGGCTGCAACAGGAGCAGGTCGGCCCGGGAAGCCACGTCGACGTCGGCGGCGCCGAAGTCGTCGCGGACCACGAGCGTGGCCTGCCAGCCGGCGCCCGGGCGGGTGTCGGCGCCGACCGGGCCGACGTCGACGACGACCAGCAGCGGGTGCAGGGCCGAGCCGGGAGCGATCTCGATGGCCCGGCCCGGTGGCACGACGGCGATCGCCTCGCCGGGGACGGCCGCGCCGCGTACGAACGGCTCCCACGCCTGGGGCCGGGCGGTCTGGACCACCACCCGGGCGCCGAGCGCCATCGCCCGCATCGAGATCAGCTGGGCCGCCCGGACGCCGCCGACCAGCAGCGCGCGGGTCTGCTCGGGACGGAACAGGCGGATCACCACCGGGTTGCCGTGCCGGTTGCGGCCGAGCATCAGGCCCGAGGTGCCGACCGGCAGCAGCATGCCGTCGCTGCGCTCGGCCGGGTGCAGGTCGGGCGGCAGGCCCGGCACGCCGGTGGGCGAGCCGCCGAGCGGCAGGGTGGCGGCGAGACCGCGCAGGTGCTCGCCGTCGAGCCGGCGGATCTGCGCGTGCTCGGCCGACACCACCTTGCGCAGCGCCTGGGTGGCCGCGCCGAGCGAGCCGGCGTCGGGGGCGGCCAGCCGCACGGTCATCTCGATCGGGGTGGAGCCGTGCGCGGGGCGCGGCCCGGCGGTCAGCGAGACCGTGGTCGCCGCGGCCGGCAGCGTGAGCATGCGGGGGACCAGCCGGCGGGACGTCTCGATCCGGGTGTCGGGCCAGCGGCGCAGCTGGAAGGTGGCCTGGACGAGGCCGCCGAGGCGGAGGCCGGGCCACGACTCCTGGGCCGCCGCGGCGCCCTCGTCGTGCGCGATCTCGGCCAGCACCCGCAGCGCCGCCGCCTCGCCGAGGGGGCGGGCCGGCGCGGTCGACAGGCGCCGGGTCATCTTGCGGACCAGGCCCGAGAGCGTACGGCGGAGCTCGTCCTCGGCGAAGCCCTCGGCGCGCAGCACCCGCACCGCGAGCAGGGCCCGGCTGTGGCCGAGCAGGCGGCCCTCGGTGAGCTGGCGGTAGGAGTTGGCCGGGGTGCCGGCGCCGGCCCGGATCGACGGCGCGGGCGCACCGCTCAGCAGCAGCTGGATCAGCACCGGCGGCTGGTCGGGCCCGGTCGGCGGCAGCAGGGTGGCCGGCGAGGGCAGCGTGGCCGACTCCTCGGCCAGCAGACCGGCCGGGTCGCCGAGCTCGAGCACCGCGGTGAGCCCGTTGCCATCGACGATCACGGCGGCCGGGTCGCCGGCCAGGTCGGTCTGCTCGACGCGCGAGCCGGGCGCCACGAACTCGAGCAGCGACAGCGTGGCCGGCCCGCCCGGAGCGGCGTGCCGCCGGCCGCTGTAGCGCAACGCGACGCCGATCCACTCGAAGACCCAGCGGCCGCGCAGACGCAGCCAGGTCAGCGCGAGCACGACGAAGGCGACGACGGCGCCGATGGCGAGGCCGATCGCGCCGTTGATCGCGCCGATCAGCAGGGCGGCCGCGGCGACCTGGGTGCCGATCCACTGGCTCCCGCGGATGCCGAGCAGACGGCCGTGCCGAACGGGCCGGGTGTTGACCTTCGGTAGCTTGGCGCCGCCGGTCAGGTCGCGGTAATCCCGGTCGCCAGCCACGCCCACCGTCACCGTTGCTCGTCCTTCCGGCTGCATTCCGCCACGTCGTGGCCTATCGTAGGGCCCCCCGAGCCGCCGTAGGGGGTGCGAGGTTATCCACAGGTTGCTATCCCGGGCTATCGCGGATTGACCCGGGTCGCTACCGTCGGCGACATAGAAGAACAGTAGTTGGCCGATCACGGGCCGCCCCCCACGCTTTGCGCGGCCGGGTTAACGTGGTGGCCTACGTCGATACGCCGAGGGCCGATGGGCCTGTCCACAAGGGATGCCGGTGTCTCGGCGACGAACAAGAAAGCGGGGTGACGTCCGGGGTGGCCCAGACGCGAGCTGAATCCGCGGTGATGGCGCAGACCGCCGCGAAGTTCGACACGGTCAACGACCAGCTTCAGCAGATGCTGAGCACGCTCATGAACGAGCTGTCGAGCCTCCAGAGCACCTGGAAGGGCCTCGGCGCGCAGGCGTTCGAACAGGTCAAGGCGCAGTACGCGGCCGACCTCAAGAGCCTCAACCAGGCTCTGTCGGAGACCGCCGAGTCGATCCGCGGGTCGGCGACCGGCTACGACACGACCGACACGGACGCCGCCAGCAAGCTTTCCAGCAGCGGCGGCAGCTTCTCGCTGCCGCTCTGAGCCGAGACGAGGAGAGTCGATATACATGAGTGACGGAATGCTTCTCGTCAACTTCGGCGCCCTGCAGCAGGCGACCGGCGACATCAACAAGGCCATCAGCACCATGCAGAGCCAGCTCGACCAGCTCTCGCGTGACGCCGGTCCGCTGGTGGAGACCTGGGACGGCGCGGCCAAGGAGGCGTACGCGGCTCGCCAGGCCAAGTGGCAGGCCGCTTCGCAGGACCTCACGCAGATCCTGCAGAACATCAAGTCCGCCGTCGAGCAGTCGACCCAGGACTACATCCAGACCGAGAAGCAGGCGACCCAGCGCTTCACGTGAGCGCGCGCCCGCGACGCGACGGAACGGCCGGTTCAGCCCTCGAGGTTGGGCCGGCCGTTTCCGTTTGGTCCGTTCTTTCGCCGTTCGTGTCCCCCGAACGCGTACTGGTCGAATAGGCCATTACGGCTACGATCAGTACTTGGCTGATCGCGTCCCGCAACCGAAACGGGGCCGTCGGCGACGACTTGACCGTCAGCGCAACGCCGCCCATTGTGATCGCCGCCTGACCTTGTAGGTTGTACGCGTTGAGATGGCCTCGTCGCGCGGTGGGGAGAGGTGGACGTGTCCGAGTGGGAACCGGCTACGGACGCCGAGGTCGCGATGCGGGATGCGTTGCGCACGGACGACCAGGAGTCGTACTTCCGCATTCTCGCCGGCGTTGACCTGCTCCTGCCGGTCTCGGCGGACGCCCTGCAGGGGCTGTCGCCGCTCGGCTGGGGCACGTGGAGCACCGGCGGCCGCACGCATGTCCTCGCATTCACGTCCCCGGCGGCCATGCAGTCATGCCTGGCCGACTACAACGGCTCGGCGCGGCGGGTGCCGTACGGCGAGCTGGCCAACACCTGGCCCAACCTCGAGTGGTGGCTGGCGGTCAACCCCGGCCTGCCGATCGAGGGATATCTGCCGGCGTGGTTCGTGGCCCAGCTCTCCCGCGGCGACCTGAGGTTGCCGACCCGCGGCCCCGGCCGCGAGAAGCCGCCCAGCCCCGCGCGCATCCAGGACCTGCACTCCGCCGCGATGGCCGCCAACGCCGCCGTGGCGAAGAAGGACGAGGCCGCCGCCCAGCAGCCCGCGAGCTCGCCGGCCGCCGCCGCGCCGCCCGCAAGCTCGCCCGCCGCCTCGCAGCCCGTGAATTCGCCGGCCGCCGCCCAGCAGCCGGGGAGCTCGCCGGCCGCCGCCCAGCAGCCGGGGAGCTCGCCGGCCGCCGTCCCGCAGCCGGCTGGGTATCCGCAGCCAACCGGTTTCCCGGCCTCGGCCGCCGCCGGATTCCCGGCCTCGGCCGCCGCCGGATTCCCGGCCTCGGCCGCCGCCGGATTCCCGGCCTCGGCCGCCGCCGGATTCCCGGCCTCGGCCGCCGCCGGTTATCCGCAGCCCACCAGCGCGCCTCCCGCCGGCATTCCCGCCGCCGCGGCGGCCGGTTACCCGCAGCCCACGAGCGCCCCGCCGACCACATCTCCGGCGCCTTCCTTCTCGGCGTCCACCCTGAGCGGCGCGCCCGCCGGCTACGCACAGGCCGCCGCCGCGTCGCGTATGCCCCAGATGCCGGCCGCCGACGAGCCCCAGCCCGATGCCGCCTCGGCGCCCGCTTCGGCCCCACCGGCACCGGGCCACCCGACGTCCGGCCCGCCTGCCCCCGGACGCCTGGCGTCCGCCCCCGCCGCCACGGCCGGTCCCGCCTCGGCCCCGCCCGCTGCTTCCGCCTCCGCCCCGCCCGCGGCTTCCGCTTCAGCCCCGCCCGCGGCTTCCGCTTCCGCTCCGCCCTTTGGCGCGACCCGTCCTGCGTCGGCCCCGCCCTCGGGCGCCGCTTGGCCCACTTCGGCTCCGCCCGCGGCCAGCCGCCCGGCCTCGGCCCCGCCGGCTCCCGCCCGGCCCGGCTCCACCCCGCCGCCCCCATACGGCGCGCAGTCTCCCGCCGCCCAGGGCGCACCGCAGATCGGCCCGGGTGGCCTTCCGATCCGAACGCCGGGCGCCGTCATGCCGAGCGGCCTTCCCTCGCGCACTCCGACGTCGGCCACGCCCGGCTCGGCGTCTCCCACGTCCGCGGCGCCCGCTTCCGGCCCCACCGGTTTCGCCGGCCCAGGCCCGGTGGTCCCGGCACCGGCCGCGCTTCCGGTGCCGCCGGCGTATCGCCCGCCCTCGATTCCGGGCGACGCGGCGGGTGGGTGGCCGGGTTCGGTGCCCGGTGGTGACCCGCGCGGCCCGCTGCAGGACCCGAACGGGCCGCTTCCCGTGCGCACCCCGATGGCCAACACGCCGCCGGTGCCGGAGCATCTCGCCGGCAGCCCGGCCGAGCAGCCTTACGACCCGCGCCTGGGCGTCCCCTCCGCGCCCGCGTTGCCCGAGCTTCCCCACCGTCACTCGCCGCAGGACGAGGCCGCGCGTGGTGGCTTCGGGCCGGATGCCGCCGGTCGCGGTGGGTTCCCGGCCGGGGACGCTGCCGGGGGTGGCTTCCCGCAAGGGCCGGCCTCGCCGCAGGCCGCGGGCGCTCAGCGCGGCACCGATCAGCCGGCGCCCGGCTTCGGGACGCCGCTGCCCCGCCGGCAGGCCGCTGCGTCGGCTGAACCGGCGCCCATGACGTCGTTCCCGGCGTTCAAGACTCCGGCCGAGCGGGCCGCCACCGCCGCCGCGCAAGCTGCCGCACCGGCCGCGCCCGGCGCGTCGGGCGCGCCGGAGGGACCTGCCGCGCCCGGTGTGCCGGCCACGCCCAACGCGCCCTTCGCGCCCGGCACGCCGGCCGGACCCGCGGCCTACGGGGCGGCGGCCGGACCCGCGGCCTACGGGGCGGCGGCCGGACCCGCGGCCCACGAGGTGCCGGCTGGACCCGCGGCCTACGGGGCGGCGGCCGGACCCGCGGCCTACGGGGCGGCGGCCGGACCCGCGGCCCACGAGGTGCCGGCTGGACCCGCGCCCTACGGCGCGCCGGCTGGACCCGCGCCCTACGGTGCGCCGGGCGGACCTGCGGCTTACGGCGCGCAGGCCGGATCCGCGGCGCCCGTTGCGCCGGGTGCGGGACGTGCGGGGCTCGCGCCGCCGGTTATTCCGGGGGCGCCGGGCAGTGACCGGCCCGCTCGCCTCGGTGCGACGCCGCCGCTCGAAGTTCGTGGCGCGGCCGCTCCGGTTGCGGCGGCGGGCGTGCGGCCTGGCGGTCCGGCGGCGCCGCCTCCGCCGGCCGAGCCGGTGGGTGAGCCGTTCGTTCCGGCCAACGACGTCGAGCGGGACCTTCTGGACGCGGCCGGCGCGCACAGCACCGACCAGTTCCTCTCCACGCTGCTTCTCGCCACCGTGCTCGTGCCGGTCGCGCACCACTCGCGGCCGGGCAGCGCGCCCGGGGAGTCGGGGTTCGCGTTCCGCACCGAGGACGCCGAGGGCGAGCGGTTCCTGGTCGTCTTCACCAGCAAGGATCGTCTCGCCGAGCACTTCGCCGAGCCGACCCGGACGGTCAGCGTCCGGTTCTACGAGCTCATCCGGAACTGGCCGGACCCGGAGTGGTCGTTCGCGGTCAACCCGGGCACGCCGGTCGGCGCCAAGTACCCCGGACCGCAGGTCATCGCACTGGCCAGCTGGGCGGCCGAGGCCGGCCTCGACCCGGAGCACGGTGACGAGCCGGGCGAGCCGGTTCCGGCCCCGGCACCGGCCAACGACGACGCTCAGCACGCGACCGTCATGCAGAAGACGGTTCCGCCGGAGCAGGTCGATTTCTACCTCGAGCGCGGGTACGACCGGGTCGCCGGCTTCGTGCACCGGGCGACCGAGGTGGAGCACTTGCGTACGCCGGGCGAGCTGTTCGGTGCGCTGGGCCTCACCTACGAGGGGTCGCCGCACCAGGGTGACGCCAAGGAGGCGTACGTCCTCCGTTGGCCCGCCTATCGCCCCAGCCTGTACCGAATCCCTTACGGCGGCCAGAACGAGCAGGCGCTGAAGGCGATGGACGGCTGGGTGATCGAGCGGGCGCCGTTCCGGGGCAACGGTTTCGCGCCGGGCGAGGGCCGGGACGTGATCGCCGAGTTCAAGGTGGACAGTGTGCGGCTGCCGCATGGCGCGCAGCTGTGGCGCATCGACGCCGACGGCAGCGAGCACATGGTCGCGATCTTCGACAACGACGGACCGCAGTGGCGCCGGGTGGGTGAGCAGTGATGCGCGACGGGTACGTCGTGACGTGGCAGGGCCGGGAGTACGACGCGGTTCCGGACGGCGACAACGTGCGGATCTACACGACCCAGCCGGCCGACGGCTTCGACGAGGTCAAGCCCGGCCGCTACGTGCGGGTGCTGACCCCGGAGGAGTACGACGAGCTGGTCTACGTGCGCACGACCTGCACCTGGCGCGGCGCGCCGTTCCTGGTGCTGGCCGAGGCCGACAACTGGTTCCGGGTCGAGTACACCGGCGGGCGGGCCCCGGTCGCGCGTCAGCTCGGCCTCGAGGAGTTCGACTTCGGCGTCTACCAGGCGTGGGCGCCCGCCAACGAGGTCCTCGACCTGCACGAGCAGCGCATCTGAGCCCAGGACGCTACGGCGTCTTGAGCCAGCGCAACACCTCGCCGGTCACCACGTCGGCCGCCTCCTGGTGCAGGAAGTGGCCGGCGTCCGGGATCAGGCGCCACTCGTACGGCGCGATCACGTAGCGGCCCGAGCCCTGCGCCGTGCGGGGCAGCGTGGCCGTGTCGAGCGCGCCGTGCAGCTGCAGCGTCGGCGTGATCAGCGGGTGCTGCATGAGCTTGACGAACCGGTAGCCCTGCAGGCGAAGCGCGCTGCGGGCGACCCAGCGGTACGCCTCCAGGGCGCAGAACGCGGCCTGCGGAATCTGCATCGCCTGGCGGCAGCGGGCCACGTAGTCGGCGAACTCCGGAGTCTCCCTCCACTCCGGACCGGTCCACTGTGTCATCAGCTCGCCGACCAGGGCCGCGTCGTCGCGGGTCAGGACGTGCTCGTAGCGCGGGACCTGGAAGCGCAGCACCGTCGAGGAGGCGCTGAGCTGGCCGCGCGGGTCGGCGAAGAGGGCGGCGCGCAGACGAAGCGGGTGCGCGGCGCCCAGCACCACGAGCCGGCTGACCAGCTTGGGGTGGAAGGCGGCCGCGGCCCAGCCGATCATGCCGCCGGCGCCGGCCCCGACGATCATCGCCGAGCGCTCGCCGAGGGCGCGGATCAGGCCGGTGACGTCGGCGGCCATCGTGTATCCGTCGTAGCCCCGCGGCGGCTTGTCGCTGGCGCCGTAGCCGCGCAGATCGATCGCGACCGCGCGGAAACCGGCGTCGGCCACCCGCATCATGATGTCGTGCCAGGCCCACCAGAACTCGGGAAAGCCGTGCAGGAACAGCACGAGCGGGCCGGTGCCGGCCTCGACGACGTGGAAGCGGCTGCCGTTCGCGCCGACGAAACGGTGCGTCCAGGGACCCTCCACCAGGACACACGACTCGTCAACCATGCACCAAGACTAGGCGGTCGCCACGAATCCGAGCCGCCCCGGCGTCTCACCCGGCGAGTTGGACGTGTTCCAGGCGGGCCGGACGGCCGGTGCCGCAGGAGACGGGCGTCGATCCGGGCGTGATCCGGGCGCGTACCCGTTCGCCGGCGGTGAGCTTCAGCGAGGCGGACGAATAGACCGCGTACGCCTCGCCGTCCGTGGCCTGGAAACCGAAGCAGGGACCGGATCCGCCGCGGGTGACGGTGGCGGTGATCCAGCCGGCGCGCACGGCCTCGACCGGCGGGGTGGGCCGGCGGGACGGCGGGACCGGTCCCGGCCGCCGGGTCGGGGTGTGGGCCGGCGCGGCGGCCGGGGGCGCCTGCCCGAGGCCATTTCCGGTCACGGTGGGAGGAAGTGTCGCGGGCCCGGTGACCGCCGGGGTCGACGGCGCGAGCGCGGGCGAGACCGGGGCGGCGATGGTGTCCGGCGGTGCGGTCGACGGATCCACCGTGCAGCCGGAGAGGAACGTCGCCGCGACGACCGCGACGAGCGGCAAGGACTTGCGCACCGGCTACCCCCGTGAGTGTTCCGCGGCGGACAGACTAGCCCGGAACCGGTCAGCGCAGGGGTTCGGCCGAGATCAATTCCAACAGCATTCCGGGACCGCAGTCGATGCGTACGCGCGCCGCCTGTGTCTTGATCTTGATTCTCGTGCCTTTTGTCAGTTCGATCCCGGCCGTCGAGTGCAACGCATACTGCTTGCCGTCGTCGGTCTCCAGGCCGTAGCAGGGCCCGGTTCCACCGGCCGTCACCGTGCCCACGATGTAGTCCCGGGGCTTGATCAGGTCGGACGGATCGTTCGGCGGGTGGCTGTCGGTCGACCCCGCCGCCGATGTCGGACTTACCGGAGGCAAAGAAGACGCGGGAGACGCGCATCCGGACACCAGGATGAGCAGGGCGGCGGTCAGCGCGTACCTCATGGGGAATGGGACGCCACGACGGACCGCGACGTTCCCCGGAACCGGAAAGGGGCGACGCCCGGGGAGCAGGATCCCCGGGCGTCGTCGCTGGTGCGTCGTGATCAGGAGACCGCGACCGTCATCGAGGTGCCGTTCTGGCTGAGCACACCGATCTTCACGCCGACCGCCGGCAGCTTGACGCCGTGGTTGGGCAGCTCGTCGTAGAAGTACTTGCCCTTGTCGTTGAAGAGCGGGTTGCCGAACTGCGGCCACACCGGCGACGGCTTGCCGTCCACGTGCAGCAGCATGCCGTCGGTCGGGTACAGGCCGAACGGTGCGTCGTAGACCTGGATGCGGGACCGGAACGGCACGCCGTTGACGTTGTTGAACGGCTTCGGGTGCGCGTCGATGTAGAGGTTGCGACCCTCACCGGGGTGCTCGTTGGTGTTGTTGTCGGCCTGCGAGGTGTCCCAGTACGAGATCAGCAGACCGGTCTGGTAGTTGTAGTGCTCCACGTAGTCCGGCTTGGTCGACGGCCAGCCGAAGTTGTACGGCCCGGTCGCCAGGTACTTGTCGTACGACGTGTAGCTGCGGTTGCCGGCGATGTAGTAGCCGGGGAACAGGTCGGTCCGGGTGGCGCCGACGATCGTGAAGCCGTCCAGCGTGAAGGCGCTGTCGCCCTCGGCGCCGTCAGTGACCAGCGGCGTGCCGTCGGCCGAGATCGTGATGTCGTCGCCGAAGAAGCCGCCGTCGTTCGTGCCGCCGTCGGAGAGGTAGTGCAGGCGGAAGGTGACCTTCTGACCGGCGTACGCGTTGAGCGGCACCTCGACGTCGGCCCACTTGCCGCCGGTCGAGCCGTTCAGCGCGGGGTTCTTGCTGGCGTCGACCGGGAAGGCCGCGCCGTCGACCGTGCCGTTCAGCCGGGTCCAGTGGGCGCCGCCGTCGGTCGAGGCCTCGACGTAGAGGTAGTCGTAGCCCTTCTCGATGGCATAGCGGGCCTTGAAGGTCGCGCTCGCCGTGGTCTTGCCGGTCAGGTCCAGCTCCTTGGTCAGGGAGTTGTCCAGGTTGTCGGCGTTGCCGGAGAAGAACTGCTTGCTTCCGGCGTACGGCGCGCCCAGGTCGGAGGTGACCTCCTTGTCGGGCAGGGTCACCACGACGGCCTGCGACTTGGCGGTGTTGAACTCCTCGGGGCCGAGGTTGACGATCTTCTTCTCGCCCGCCTTGACCTTCGTGTAGTCGAGCCAGCCGAGCTGGAGCTTGTTCCACGCGCCGAGGTCGCCGGGGCGGCTGCCGAGCGGCTCACCCTTGGCGTTGAGGCGGCTCTGCGCCATCAGCGTCCAGTATTCGTTGCTGTTGTCGCCGAGGCCGCTGGTGTCGTAGTCGTCCGGCAGGCCGAGGTCGTGGGTGTACTCGTGGGTGAAGACGCTCAGCCCACCGTTCTCGGGCTGGATCGTGTAGTCGCCGATCCAGATGCCGGTGTCGCCGATCTGGGTGCCACCGAGCCGGTTGGTGGCCGGACCGGTCACGCCGATGTCGGTGCCGTACGCGTACCAGCGGTGGCTCCAGATGGCGTCCTCGCCCTGCTGCGGGTCGCCGTCGGCCTCGTCGCCGCCCGCGTGGACGATCTGGAAGTGGTCGATGTAGCCGTCCGGCTCGTTGAAGTCGCCGTCACCGTCGAAGTCGTACCGGTCGTACTGGTCCATCGACTTCAGGTCGGCGGTGATCTGCGCCTGGGTCCGGCCCGCGGCCTCCTGATCGGCGACCCACTGGTTGGCGGCGTCGCGTACCAGGTCCCACGTCGTGTTGCAGACGTGGCCGGCGCAGACGTTCGGGTCGTCGCCGTTGGCGTCCTTCGGGTCGTCGGTCGAGCGGCCGTACCGGGCCTCGTTGTACTTGACCTTGACCCAGTCGGTGACCTCGCCGTCGACGCTGTAGCGGCCGGACGACTGGGTCTCGAAGTAGGTCTTCAGCGACTCGGTGTTCTTGCCGGTGCCGAAGTACAGCTGCCGGTAGTGGTCGGCCGAGTAGTCGGCCTGCCAGACCGTCGTGTTGTCCACGGTGCGGTCGGGCGCCGGGATCTGGTTGTTCAGCGGCCCCGAGTACGTCGACGGGCCGGCCACGGCCGGGTTGGTGTCCCGGTCGGGGAAGCGCGGGTCACGCTCGTCGCCGAACTCGGCCAGGATCACGAAGATCCGGTCGGTGCGCTGCCGGGCGAGCTCGACGTACTGGTCCTTGCCGCGGCCGCGGTTGGTGCCGCCGTTGCCCTGGGTGCGGCCGACCTTGACGACCGTGCTGCCGTTGCGGTCGACCGCCTTGGCCTTGCCGCTGACCACATCGGACACCGCCTGCTCGCGCAGCGCGCGGCGCTTGTCCTCCAACGGGTTGGGCAGATCGTCGATCGGTGGGGCATCACTTCCGGCTTTCGCCGCTGGAGCCGGTTCCGCCGGTGGGGCCGCCGACGCCATCGCCGGGAACGAGGCCCCGACGCTGGTCATCATCGCGGCGCCGAGTAGTCCCACGACCACCTTGCGCACTACGCATACCTCCGCATATGGCCGGCCAGCTGGGTCTTGCGGCCGGCGTACAGCCGTCCCGTGATCAGGGACAGGAGGTCAACGTATGTAAAGACAGCGATGTGATGGCGTCTAGATCAAAATCGATAGGCGACGGTTACGTGTTATGGATCAGCCGTGATGACCCCGGGCGCCGGGTCATCACGGCTGGTGGTGGGGTCAGAGCAGCTTGTTGCCGACGATGTAGGCGGCGACCTGGTCGCCCGAGCTCAGGCCGCTGTCCGCGTCCCAGCGGAAGTGCACGCCGAGCCAGAGGCGGCTCATCGCGTCCTCGGTGGCGGCCGCGCTGAAGCTGGTGAAGGTGCGGGTCACACCGGTCGCGTACGGATCCTGGGTGCCGGCCGTGAACGTCACGGCGTCGGTCCCGTAGTAGCGCTTCATGATGCCGGCCCAGGCCCCGGCGAACGTCGCATGACCGGAGATGTACGCCGGGAAGGGCGGCGAGAAGTGGTTGCCGCTACGGTCGGCGGACAGCGGCTGCCAGGCGGCGTCGGGCGTGGTCGCGGCGTTCCCATCGCCCTGCGGCTCGGCGATCGCGGTGTCCGGCCGCCACAGGTCGATCGAGGTGTCGAACTTGGCATCCCAGGCGGTGATGCCGGCGTCGGCCATGGCCATCGAGACCAGGGCGAACAGCTTGATCCGGTTGGTGCCCGACCGGGCCGCCGCCACGTCCTGCGTGATCTTGAAGAGCTGGCCCGGCGGCTTGTACGTGCCGTCCAGGTCGTTGGCCCAGAAGTGCGCCGCGACGGTCTGGTCCGCGGTGCGGGCGGAGACCGGGGCGGACGCGGAACCCGCCGCGCGGACCTCGTTGACCTGCTGGGCGTACTGCGTGCTGTGCAGCATCGTGGTGACGTCGGTGAAGCCGCCCGGCAGCGACGGCCGGAACTGGCTGGGCGAGGCCAGACCGAACGGCGTGACCTTTCCCCAGTTCGGGTCGACCGCCGACTTGCCCGACTCGGTCGGCCGCCATTGGCCCGCGGTCAGGCTCGGGGCGTACGCGGTGGTGTCGGTCGAGTGGTCGTTGGCCCGGGCGCTCATGATGTTCTGCACGACCCGGGTCGCGACGTCGGTGGAGAGGCCGTTCGGTCCCGGCTCCAGCGGCACGCAGTTCTTGCGGGCGGTGGTGTAGTACGACGCCGTGTCCAGGCTCGGGAAGAGGTTCTTGAGCATCGTCGACGCGGCGGTGTCGTAGTTCATGATCGGGTCGTACGAGTACCCCGCCGCCGGCGCCACCTTGGTCAGGTAGGGCGTGCCGGCCATGCCGAGCGAGACCGCCGTGTCGTACATGGCCAGGTGCATCATGGCGCCGGCCCGGCTGAGCCTGGTCGGCGACGCATTGCCGCCGGTCGCCGAGGCGTAGGCGGTCAGCAGCACCTGGTTCCAGTAGATCGCATGGTCGTCGCAGCTGGGCACCGGAATCGCCAGCGCGGGCGGCGGCGCGATCACCGTGCCGACGGCACTGATCGATACCGCCGCCGCGGCCGCGACGGCAAGGGAACGGATTCTTCTCACTGGACCTCCCCGTAGTGGAACTACGAGGAATGCTCGGCCCGCGCGGTGACCCGATGAATGGCGAAGCGGCAGCCGTCCGGAACCTGCACTGTGGATAGTCGGCTCGTCACACCCAGTCACGCCGGGAGGCGGCGATGCCGAGCGTCAGCCGGTTGGTCGCGCCCAGCCGCTCCTCGAGCAGCTCGAAATGCCGCCGGACCCAGCGCACGCTGCGGCCCATGGCGCGCGCGATCGCCTCGTCCTTGAGGCCGGTCGCGGCCAGTCGCAGGATCCGCAGCTGCACCTCGCTCGGCCCGTCCGCCGGCGCTGTGCCGCCGAACGGCACCGCCTGCGCCCACAGCAGGTCGAAGTATCGGGCCAGCGATTCGACCAGGCTGCCGCCGTGGATCAGCAGCATGCCCATCTCCGGCATCGGCCCGAGGCAGAGCAGGGCCGCGGCGTCGGTCACCAGCATCGGCGCCGGGACCTCCGGCAGCGCGCGCACCTCGGCACAGGTCGACGTGGCAAGCAGGGATCTATCGATCAAATGACGATGACGTACGCCGGGACGCGTGCAGTCCGGCTGGTCCAGTCCCAGATGCGGGCCCTGGACCAGCACGCACCATTCCCGGGCTCGGGCGGCCAGGTCGTGTGCGGCCGACCGGGCCGCCTCGGCGTCGGTGATCACCTGCAGGCGGGCGGCGCGGCGCTCGAGCCGTTCCAGCGCGGAGTACCGCTCGATCAGCCGCCGGTGCGCCCGCAGCACGAGTTGCTGCTCGTCGTCGAGCAGCCGCAGCATGGCGGTCATCGGCGGCACCGCGCTGTACCGCGGGACTGGTTCCGGCGTACGGAAGACCAGGCCCTGCCGGACCAGCTCCCGCAACGCCGTGCGTTCGTGGTCGAGAATGTCCGATTCCGGGCAGCCGCCGGAGGCGACCAACCGGTCATAGAGGTTGTGTGCGTTGTCGCTGAGTAGATCGGCCAGCATTCCAGGCAGCCCCGTTCCCCCGTGGCCCGATGTGCCGGTCAAATCCTCACCGGATCAGCGCATCGGAGTCAATCGATGGAACGGGCGGCAAGAAAGCGACGGCCGGCGGCGCTCGCAGGCACCACCGGCCGTTACGCGCATTTTCAGTCGTCCGCTTTGCCGGTCTTCATGCCGGCCGAGATGAGGTCCATCACCGCCGAGTCCTGCAGCGTGGTGACGTCGCCGAGTGACCGGTTCTCGGCCACGTCCTTGAGCAGCCGTCGCATGATCTTGCCGGAGCGGGTCTTGGGCAGCTCGGGAACGAGCATGATCTGCCGCGGCTTGGCGATCGGGCCGAGCGTCTTGGCCACGTGGTTGCGCAGGTCGACGTTGAGCTGCTCGCCCTTGTCGCCCTCGGTCTCGACGCTGCCGCGCGGGATCACGAACGCCACGATCGCCTGGCCGGTCGTCGGGTCGGTGGCGCCCACCACCGCCGCCTCGGCCACCGCCGGGTGCGACACCAGCGCCGACTCCACCTCGGTGGTCGAGATGTTGTGCCCGGAGATCAGCATGACGTCGTCGACCCGGCCGAGCAGCCAGATCGCGCCGTCCTCGTCCTTCTTGGCGCCGTCACCGGCGAAGTAGATCCACTTATCACCCTGGCCGGCGCCCGCCCCGAAGCGGGACCAGTAGGTGTCGATGAACCGCTTGTCGTCGCCCCAGATCGTGCGCAGCATCGACGGCCACGGCTCGCGCAGCACGAGGAAGCCGCCACCGCCGTTCGGCACCGACTGTGCGGTGTCGTCGACGACGTCGGCGACGATGCCCGGCAGCGGGGTCATGGCCGAGCCCGGCTTGGCCTCGGTCACACCCGGCAGCGGCGAGATCATCACGGCGCCGGTCTCGGTCTGCCACCAGGTGTCCACCACCGGCGTACGGTCGCGGCCGATGTTCTTCCGGTACCAGATCCAGGCCTCCGGGTTGATCGGCTCGCCGACGCTGCCCAGAACGCGCAGCGACGACAGGTCGTAGCCGGCCGGGATGTCGTCGCCCCACTTCATCATGGTGCGGATCAGGGTGGGCGCGGTGTAGAGGATCGACACCTTGTACTTGTCGACGATCTGCCAGAACCGGTCGCGGCCCGGGGTGTCGGGGGTGCCCTCGTACATGACCTGGGTGGCGCCGTTGGAGAGCGGGCCGTAGACGATGTACGAGTGGCCGGTCACCCAGCCGATGTCGGCGGTGCACCAGTAGACGTCCGACTCCGGCTTGAGGTCGAAGACGGCGTTGTGCGTGTACGAGACCTGGGTCAGGTAGCCGCCGGTGGTGTGCAGGATGCCCTTCGGCTTACCGGTCGTGCCCGAGGTGTAGAGGATGAACAGCGGGTGCTCGCTGTCGAAGGCCTGCGGCTGGTGCTCCGGGCTGGCCTGCTCGACCGTCTCGTGCCACCACTTGTCCTTCTCGCCCCAGGCGACCTCCTGCCCGGTGCGCCGGACGACCAGCACGTTCTCGATGCTCGGGCACTTCGCCACGGCCTCGTCGACGGTCGGCTTGAGTGCCGACGGCTTGCCCCGCCGGTAGCCGCCGTCGGCGGTGATCACGAGCTTGGCGTCGGCGTCCTGGATGCGGGTCGAGAGCGCGTCGACCGAGAAGCCGCCGAAGACGACGCTGTGCGTGGCGCCGACCCGGGCGCAGGCCAGCATCGCGACCGCGGCCTCCGGGATCATCGGCAGGTAGATCGCCACCCGGTCGCCGGCGCCGACGCCGAGGTCGGTGAGCGTGTTGGCGGCCTGGCTGACGCTCTTGAGCAGATCGGCGTACGTGATGGTCCGGGTGTCGCCGGGCTCGCCCTCCCAGTGGATCGCGACCTTGTCGCCGTGGCCCGCCTCGACGTGCCGGTCGACGCAGTTGTACGCCACGTTGAGCTCGCCGCCGAGGAACCACTTCGCGAACGGCGGGTTGGACCAGTCGAGCACCTGGTCCCACTTCTTCGCCCAGCTCAGCCGCTCGGCCTGGGTCGCCCAGTAGGCGAGGCGATCGGCCGCGGCCTCCTCATACGCATCGGCTTTGACGTTGGCATCCGCCGCGAGCTGCTCCGGCGGTGGGAACTTACGCGTCTCGGAGGAAAGGTTCTCCAACGTCTCGCTCATGAGGGCGGCTCCTCTTGTCTGGTCTACTTCGTTGCACACTAGTTCGGCCTCTGGGGCCCGGCGAGGGTTGCGTCGGGTAGCGCGCCCGATGGGCGGCTCCGCGCGCCGGATGACCGGTTGCTGCTTGGTACTGCGCGAATCTTGCCAGTTGCGAGCCGGTTTGCGCACCCCATGTTTCGCGTGTCTTACCGGCTACGGTGTTCGGGTGAACCCTCTCGCACCGCTTCTCGATCTCGCCGATGTTGCTCCCGCGCTGGCCGCGGCCCGCGACCGGGTGGATGCCGCGATGCGGCATCGTGCGCTGCGCCGGCACGGCGGTCAGGTCGCGGCCGAGGCCTCGCTGCGGGCGGCGGTGGCCTCGGCGGCGTTGGAGGGTCACGCTTACGACCTCGAGGAGGTACGCGGGGGGACCGTGACCGATCCGGTCGTGCAAGGCGCGTTGCGGGTCGCCGAGTCGCTCGGCGGGCTGGTCGACCTGTGGCCCCGGGCGCCGCGGCAGGTTCTCGCCAAGCTGCACGTCCTGGCCGGTCGGGGCGTTGTCCCGCCGTCCGAGCTGGGGCGTCTGGTGGGTGGCGCCGAGCGTATCGACGCGTTGTCGGCGCTCGTCGCGGACTGCCCGTCGCCGGACAGGTCGGACACCCCGCCGCTGTTGCTGGCCGCGGTCGTGCACGCCGAGCTGCTGACGTTGCGCCCATTCGCCGGCCCGTCGGGCGTGGTGGCCCGGGCCGCCGCCCGGCTCACGTTGATCAACCGCGGTTTCGACCCGCGCGGCCTGGTCGCCGTCGAGGTCGGTCACCGCCTGCGCGAGCCGGAGTATGTGGGCGCGGCCGGCGCCTACGCCACCGGGACTCCCGACGGCGTCCGGTCGTGGCTGCGGCACTACGCCGCCGCCGTCACCGCCGCCGCGGACGAGCTGACCGTCATCGGCGATGGTGTCCTGGCGTCCGTCTGATCGGTCATTCTTGCGTCGAAGCCGGTCCGATCATTCGAGGCCGCTGCCATACTCGCTGGGGTGGAGGAAACCTGGACCCGGCCGTATTCACCCGGCCCTGGTCGCTGGTTGGTGATCGCCTGGGAGGCGGCCGCCCTCGCCTTCCTGGCCTGGGCCACGATCCGCCAGTTCGATCTCACCGGCCACGGGGTGAAGCTGGTCTTCTGCACGCTCGCCGCGGTGTGGGTGCTGGGCGCGCATCGCATCCTGCAGATGGGCGCCTACGTGGGCGCGCGCGGCCTGCGCATCCACGGCCTGGTGCGGTCGCGCACCATGCGGTGGGGCGATGTGGCGCACGTACGGCTGCACAAGTCCACGCACAAGGTAGGCCCGTGGCAGATCGAGAGCGGCATGACGGTTCTGATCGAGCGGCACGACGGCTCGATGGTGAACACCGAGCTGTGGGCCCAGGGCGTCGATTTCCACGCGCGGCCCAAGCTTTTCCGCGCGGTCTATCACGAGTTGCGGTCGCGCCACCTGGAAGCGGTCGCCCGATAGCTTTCAGAGAAAACCCGATAGCTCTTGGCGAAAAGTAGAGCCGGCGTCCCTTGAGGGGCGCCGGCTTTGCGCGTCCAGACCGGGTTATCAAGCGTGCACCTGGGTCGTTGTCGACAGTCCCGCAGCCGCCCGGCCGAAGCCGCTTGGCCCAGGTCCCGCCGCAACGTGCCTGCCGTGGCTGATCGCGCGTGGGTTCCCGGTGGCCGTGCACGAGTGCCGCCGCCGAGGACGCTGGCCGAGCCCTGCGAAGCCGGTAATCCGGCCCCCGGGTCATCCCGGATCCAGGCCCTCCGTAGTAGCTCTCGCCGTTTCTTTCTACGCCGCCGGCCGCTTGATCGCCAGGCCTTCAGCCCGGCAAACCTGGCGTTTCAGATTAGTCAGACCAAAGCCATTCGCGCTGCTCATTGGGCATGCGAATCCGCCGACCTTAACTCTTTGCGCAGGTCGCGTGCACGTTCCGGCGTGCTGGATCTCCGCCTCGCCCGGCGTTTCGGCGGCGGGATGGCTGCGGCCCGATCGGCTCTAGACGACGGCTCGCGCGCGGCGGTGGCGCGCATAGATCGCCAGCCCGATGCCGACGCCGACGCCGACACCGAGGGCGGCCGCCACCGGCACCGCCGGGCGCACCCGCCGGCCGACCGGGATCGGGTTGCGGAACTCGAGGATCGGCCACGAGTTCTCCAGCGCGGCGCGGCGCAAGGCGCGGTCCGGGTTCACCGCGCTGGGGTGCCCGACGGCTTCGAGCAGCGGCAGGTCGCTCGCCGAGTCGGAATAGGCGTAGCACTGCGCCAGGTCGTACCCGCGATCGTCGGCCAGCCGCCGCACCTCGACGACCTTGTTGGGGCCGGCCGCGTAGAACGCGATCTCGCCGCTGTACCGGCCGTCCACGATGCTCATTCTCGTGGCGATCACGTCGGTGATGCCGAGCAGCGCCCCGATCGGGCGGACCATCTCCTCGCCCGAGGCCGAGACCAGGACGACGTCGCGGCCGGCCGCCTGGTGCTCACTGATCAGGACGGCGGCTTCGGCGTACACGTACGGATTTATCAGCTCTTGAAGGGTCTCGGCGACGATCTGCTGCACCTGCTCGACCCGCCAGCCCTTGGTGAGCGCGGCGAGGTAGTCACGCGTGCGCGCCATGGCTTGCTCGTCGCCCGCGCCACCGAGGCGGAACATGAGCTGTGCGTAAGCGGACTTCACGACATCGCGGCGGCTGATCAGGCCGTCGCGATAGAACGGCCGTCCGAAGGCCAGAGCGCTGGACTTGGCTATGACGGTCTTGTCGAGGTCGAAAAACGCGGCGCTGCGGCCCACGGGCCGAAAGTGTAGCCGCAAGTGGGTCTCCGGCGTCGCCCCCGGCGCGCCGGGCGGTGGACGGTGACGCGCTGTGAAATCGGTCAGACGGGCAGCACGTTCGCAGCGACGCACAATCGGTACTCGACGGGTGCGGCTTTCGTGAGGCATGCTAGTGCTGTTGCGATCGGGATTCACGTTGCTGCGGTCGCGCCTGACTGCCGGCTTCCCGCACATGACCCTCGGTGGTTGCGCCCCCCGCGATCACCGAGTCGATTCGGCTCGACCCCCCCGGAGCCGAATCCTCGGACGGCCCCCGTCTCCCCCGACGGGGGTCGTTCCCTATGTGCCGGTGGCCTCTACCTCGGTGGTGGCCAGTCCGAAGAGGTCGGACAGGCCGGTGACGTCGAGGACGCGGCGGAAGACGTGTGTCGGATTCACGACGATGAATCGGGTCGCGGCCGCCGATGACGCTTTGTAGCCCTCGATCAGGGCGCCGACACCGGTGGAATCGATGAAGGTGGCCTCGCGGACATCGATCCGCACGGTGGTCGGAGACCACGCGACGAGAGCATCCCGTACGCATTGAGCCAGCTCGTCGCAGTTCGCGAAGTCGATCTCTCCACGCACGCGGACCGTTGCCGTGCCGTCGTCGGCGAGCGTTCGCTGGATCGAAGCTTCCATGCCAACTCCATCATTCCCGTGTCGGCACCAACATACCCAACCGCGCCCAGCCGCACCCGTCGCCCGATCCCCTTCGGGATGGTTTGCGGGCGTTCTTCATAGCAGATCAACGCAGCACGACGGGGTTATCCACAGGGCCGGAAGTTTTCCACAGAACGCGATCCGGGGCGTTGCGGGGCGCGGGCCGCCTCGGCCACGGTGGGCGCCTCATCCGCCCGGAGCCCCTCGGAGAGCACGATGCCAGTCCCGCGCCTGCCCCTCGTCGTGACCGCCGATTCCCACCTGCTCGACGACCTCGTGCGCCTCGCCGCCGCCGGCCGCACCGAGGTCACCGTGGCCGCCGACCCGCAGGCGGCCCGGTCCCGCATCGCGAGCGCGCCGCTGGTCGTGCTCGGCGCCGACCAGGTCGTCGCCTGGCTGCGCGCCCGCGTGCCGCGACATCGCCGGACGGTGGTGGTGAGCCGGCACGGCTGGCCACCGGGCATCGACGACGCGGTGCGCCGGCTCGGCCCGATGCATGTCTGCCTGCTGCCCCGGGGCGAGCCGTGGCTGATCGACCGCTTCGCCGAGCGACCGCCCGAGCCGCCCGGCGAGCGGCTGCCGGTCGCGCGGACGATCGCGGTGATCGGCGGCCGCGGCGGCGCGGGGGCGAGCACGTTGGCCGTCGGCCTCGCGGTCACGGCGGCCGAGGCCGGTCATCGCACCCTGCTGATCGACGCCGACCCGCTCGGCGGCGGCCTCGACCTGCTGCTCGGCTGGGAGGAGCTGAGCGGCCTGCGCTGGCCCGAGCTGGCCGAGGCCGGCGGCCGGGTCGACCCGCCGACGCTGCTGGGCTCGCTGCCGCAGCGGGGCGACCTCGTGCTGCTGTCGTTCGACCGCGACGAGTTGCCGGCCGTGCCCGGCGAGGCGATGGCGGCCGCCCTCGACGCCGGCCGGCACGGCCGCGACCTGATCGTCGCCGACCTGCCGCGGCAGCTCGACGACGCCGCCGTGCTCGCGCTGCAGTCCGCCGACCGGGCGGTGCTGATCGTCCCGGCCGAGGTGCGGGCCGTGGCGGCGGCCGCTCAGGTCGTCCAGGCCGTCCGCGCCCACCGCGACGACCTCGAGCTGGTGGTACGCGGCCCGGCGCCGGGCAGCCTCAAGGCCGACCAGATCGCCAAGGTGCTTCACCTGCCCCTGGCCGGTCTGCTGCGGCCGGAGCCGGCGCTGTGCGAGGCGATCGAGCTCGGCCGCACGGTCGCCGCTGCCAACGGCAAGGGTCCGCTCTCCGCGTTGTGCCGCAAGCTGATCGGCCAGTTGGCGCCCACCGGGGTGGCGGCATGAGCGGGTACGGCGATCTCACCTCCCAGGTGCGGCAGCGGTTCGCGGTCGGCGGGGTGCGGGCGACGCCGGCCGCGGTCGCCCGGGCCGTGCGGCGCGAGACCGGCGCGCTCGGCGACACGGCCGTGCTGCGGATCGCCGACCGGGTGCACGACGAGCTGGTCGGCGCCGGCCCGCTGGCGCCGCTGCTCGGCGATCCCGAGGTGACCGACGTGCTGGTCAACGGCAAGGCGGTCTGGGTCGACCGGGGCGCCGGCCTGCAGCGGGCGGCGGTCGTCTTCCGCGACCACGACGAGGTGCGGCGGCTGGCCCAGCGGCTGGCGGCGGCCTGCGGGCGGCGGCTCGACGACGGCCAGCCGTACGCCGATGCCCGCCTGCCCGACGGCACCCGGCTGCACGCGGTGCTGCCGCCGGTCGCCACCGACGGGCCCTGCCTGTCGCTGCGGACGTTCCGGCAACGGCCGTTCAGCCTCGGCGATCTGGTCGAGCACGGCACGGTCGCGCCGACGGTGGCGCCGGTGCTGGCCGCGATCGTGGCGGCCCGGCTGGCGTACCTGGTGACCGGCGGCACCGGCAGCGGCAAGACCACGCTGCTGTCCACGTTGCTCGGCCTGGTGCCGCCGACCGAGCGGATCGTCCTGGTCGAGGACGCGGCCGAGCTCCGGCCGGTGCACCCGCACGTGGTGGCGCTCCAGGCGCGTACGGCCAATGTGGAGGGCGCCGGCGCGATCGGGCTCACCGACCTGGTCCGGCAGGCGCTGCGGATGCGGCCCGACCGCCTCGTCGTCGGCGAGTGCCGCGGCGCCGAGATCGTCGATTTGCTCGGCGCCCTCAACACCGGGCACGACGGCGGTGCCGGCACGCTGCACGCGAACACGGCGACCGACGTCCCGGCCCGGCTGGAGGCGCTCGGCATGCTCGGCGGCCTGCCCCGGGCAGCGCTGCACGCGCAGGTGGTGGCGGCCCTCCAGGTGGTGCTGCACGTGCGGCGGGCCGAGCGCGGACGGGTGCTGGAATCGGTGAGCATCCTGCTGCCTTCGGGCGAGCAACGTTTGGCGACAGTGGTTCCGGCCTGGCGGCGTACGCGCGGAGCCGGCCCCGCCGCGGCCGCGCTGGGCCGCCTGCTGGCCGCCCGAGGCGTCGCCGTGCCCGCGGTGCTGGAGCCGCCCGTGGGGGTGGCCGCGTGAGCGTCGTGCTGGTTTGTTGCCTGGTGACGGCCGCGGCGGTCGTGGCCGCGCCGCGACTCGGCCGGTGGTCCCCGCATTGGCCCGGGCGTCCGCAGTGGCTCGGGCGGTCTCCGCAGTGGCTCGGGCGGTCTCCGCAGTCGCTCGGGCCGTCTCCGCAGTCGCTCGGGTGGCCTCCGCAGGGGCTCGGGGGCCCGCCTTCGCAGCGGCTGTCGCGGGGCAGGGTGGCGTCCGCGGTGGCGGTTACGGCCGCGATGGGGCTGGTCGTCGCCGGCCCGGTGGCCGCGGTCGCGGTCGCGATCTATGCCGCGCTGGCCGGGCGGGCGTTGCTCCGGCGCGGTGCCCGCCGGCAAGCCATGGCCCGGCGGGTGGCCGCGGTGACCGCGCTCGGCGGGCTAGCGGCCGATCTGCGGGCCGGTCTGCCACCGTCCCGGGGCGTGCCGCTGCCGGGGCGGCTGGGTGAGCTCACCTCGTCGGTGTGGCGGCTGGCCGAGACGACCGGGGCGCCGGCGGCCGACCTGGTCGAGCGGATCGAGGCCGACGCCCGGGCCACGGATCGCGCGGCCAAGTCGGCGGCGGCCCAGGCGGCCGGGGCGCAGTCGACGGCGACGCTGCTGGCCGCCCTGCCGCTGGGCGGGATCGGGCTGGGCTACGGGATCGGCGCCGACCCGCTCGGCGTACTGCTGCACACGCCGTTGGGCGCGGCCTGCGCGATCGGCGCGGCCGGCCTGCAGAGCGCCGGCCTGCTGTGGTCCGAGCGACTGATCCGGACGACCCGATGACCGCGCCCGGGTCCGAAAGCGCGGGGCTGCTCCAGGCGGCGCAGTCCTGTGCGCTGGACGCGTTGATGAGGGAGGGCGGTCCGGTCCGGGTCGAGGTGCGTCCGTGCTGTCTGGCCGCGCTCGTCGGGCGGCGGGCGCCCGCCGCGTCCGGCGGCTCGACCGGGCCGTCCCAGAGCGGCGCCGCGGCGTTCCCGAGCGGCGCCGCGGCGTCCCTGAGCTGCGCCGCGGTGCCCCAAAGCTGTGCCGCACCGCCCCAGAGCCGCGCCGGGGCGCCCCTGAGCCGCACCGCGCCGCCCGAGAGCCGTGCCGCGGCGCCGAGGAACGCCGAGCTGCAGGTGACGCCGTGATCCTCGTGATGGCGGCGGCCATGGTCGTCCTCGGTCCGGTGGTGTGGCGGCGGGGGCGGGCGCGGCGGCGGCTCGACCGGCTCGCGCCCGCTCGGGAGACGCGGGCGCCGCAGGTCGCGATCGCCGTGCTGGCCGGGCTGGCGGTGGCCGGGCTCATCGGGACGTGGTGGGGCGTGGCGGCCGGCGCCGCGGCCGGCGTCGGTGTCGATCAGGTGTTGCGGCGGCAGGAACCGGCGGCGCACCGGCGGGAGCGGCTCGCGGCCGTCGCCGACCTTCCGCTCGGTGCCGACCTGCTGGCGGCCGCGCTGCGAGCCGGCGCGCCGCCCGACCGGGCCGCGGCCGCCGTGGCCGAGGCGCTGCCGGGACCGCTCGGTGAGCGGCTGCGGCGGACGGCGCGGTCGCTGCGGCTCGGCGCGGAACCCGCCGAGGCGTGGGCGCACCTGGCCGGCATCGACGGCGCCGACCGGCTGATCGCGGCGGCGATCCGGTCGAGCGCGAGCGGCGGCGCGTTGTCGGGCGCGCTCGGCCGGCTCGCCGACGACCTGCGCGCCGACCGGGTCGCGGCGGCGGAGGCGGCGGCGCAGCGGGGCGCGGTGCTGATCGTGCTGCCGCTCGGGCTGTGCTTCCTGCCCGCGTTCCTGCTGGCCGGGCTCGTGCCGGTGGTGGTCTCCGTGCTCCAGGACGTGCTGTGACCGGCGATGTGACGTGCTGTGACCGGCGATGGCAGGACGCCGGCTCCCGAACTCCCGTGGCTCGCGGGCCACGGATCCGCCAGCGGTCGCCGGCCGCCGGCATCTCACAACCGAAGGAGAACCACGTGCGCAAACTGATCGCGAACCTCGCGCGGCTACGGACCGAAGCCGGCGACGCGGGCATGAATACGGCCGAGTACGCCGTCGGCACGCTCGCGGCCGTGACCTTCGCCGGCGTGCTTCTCAAAGTCGTCGGCGGCGCCCACGTGCAGGCGGCGCTGACCGCAATCATCGATCGGGCTCTGAAGTGATCGGGCGCCGGCCGCCCGGCCGCGACCGGGGATCCTTCACCGCCGAGCTCGCGGCCGGGCTGCCGGCGCTCATGCTGCTGCTTCTGGCCGGTCTTACCGCGGTGGCGGCCGTGACGGCCAAGGGGCAGTGCGTCGACGCGGCGCGGGAGGGCGCTCTGGCGGGCGCCCGGGGCGAGGGCGCGGCCGCGGCGGCCGGACGCGTGGCGCCGCCGCGGGCCGAGATCGACGTGGCAGCCGGAACGGAGACGGTGACGGTGGTGGTGCGGGCGCCGGTCCGGCTGCTGGGCGCCCATCTCCCGGCGGTCACCGTGGAGGGCCGCGCGGTCGCGGCGCGCGAGCCGGAGGCGGGCGGATGAGAACGCGCACCGCAGCGATGGGTGCGGAGCCTTGGCGGGCGGACGAGAGAGGAGCGTCTGCGGCACTCGAGCGGCAGAGGGCTGCGGACGGCCACGATCGGGGAGCGGCGTCGATCTTTCTGCTGGCGGTGGGGCTGGTGCTGGTCCTGGCCGGGCTGGCCGGCACGTCGGTCGGCACGGCCCGGGTCGGGCGGCACGAGGCGCACAACGCGGCCGATCTCGCGGCGTTGGCCGGGGCGGCGGATGCGATCTACGGCGAGGGGGTGGCGTGCGTGCGGGCCGAGCGGTTCGCGGCGGCCAACGGCGGGCGGACGACCTCGTGCGCCGTCGACGGCCTCGAGGTGGTCGTGTGGGCCGAGGTCGAGGTGCGGCCGATGCCGGGCATGGTGCGACGGGCGGCGGCGGGAGCCCGGGCCGGCCCGATCTACGGCGTGGTGGGGTGAGCGGGACCGGGCAGGGCGGCCAGGACGGCGTCGAGCACGTGGACGGCGCCTGGTTTGTGGAGCGGGTTGTTGCCGTTGCCGCACTTGGGGGACTGGACGCAGGACGGGCAGCCGGTCTCGCAGGCGCAGGCGGCGATGGCCTCGCGGGTGGCGCGCAACCACTCGGCGGCGGTGGCGTACGCCCGCTCGGCGAAACCGGCGCCGCCGGGGTGGCCGTCGTAGACGAACACCGTGGGCGCCTCGGTGTCGGCGTGGTTGGCCGTGGAGAGGCCGCCGATGTCCCAGCGGTCGCAGGTGGCCATCAGCGGCAGCAGGCCGATGGCGGCGTGTTCGGCGGCGTGCAGGGCGCCGGGGAAGTCCGGTGGCTCGACACCCGCGGACTCCAGGGCGCGCGGTGAGACGGTGAACCAGACGGCCACCGTGCGCAGCTCGCGCGGGGGGAGGTCGAGCGGGCGGGTGTCGATCAGCTCGCCCGAGCCGATGCGCCGGCGCTGGTAGGAGACCACCTGGTTGGTTACGTCGACCTCGCCGAGGAACAGGCCCACGGGGCCGGCGTCCACGTACGAGCGGATGCTGACCACCGAGAGGTCGGTGACGTCGCGGGCGTGCGTGGACCAGTCCGGCTCCTCCTGGTGCACCAGCGCGACCGCGTCCTCCAGGTCGAGGTCGTCGACGATGAACGAGACGCCCTGGTGCAGGTAGACCGCGCCGGTGTGGAGCATGACGTGGGACGAGCCGGCGTCGACCGTGCCGAGCAGGCGGCCGGTGGCCGACTCGACCACCGAGACCGGGGCGCCGCCGGTGCCGCGCAGGTCGACGTCGGGGCGGCCGGTGTGCGTCCAGTACCAGCCGGACGGGCGCTTCCGCAGGGCGCCGGACTCGGTCAGGGCGTCGACCGCCGCCCGCGCCACCTCGCCGCCGAACAGGTCGACGTCCGCCGCCGTGAGCGGGGCCTCGGAGGCGGCGCAGCAGAGTTGGGGGCCCAGCACGTACGGGTTGGCCGGGTCCAGCACCGTGACCTCGACCGGGTGGCCGAACAGCGCCGACGGGTGGTGGACGAGGTAGGTGTCGAGCGGGTCGTCCCGGGCGATCAGCACGGCGAGCGCCTCGTCGCCGGCACGGCCGGCCCGGCCCGCCTGCTGCCACAGTGAGGCGCGGGTGCCGGGGTAGCCGCAGATCAGGACGGCGTCCAACCCGACCAGGTCGACGCCGAGCTCGAGGGCGTTGGTCGAGGCCAGGCCGAGCAACTCGCCGGACAGCAGCTGACGCTCGATCGCCCGGCGGTCCTCCTTGAGATAACCGGCCCGGTAGGCCGCCACCCGGTCGCCGAGCCCGGGGACGGCCTCGTCCAGCTGACGCCGGGTCACCGCGGCCACGACCTCGGCCCCGCGGCGCGACCGCACGAAGGCCAGCGTCCGCGTCCCGGCCACGATCGCGTCGGTGAGCAGGTCGGCCGTCTCCCGCAGCGCCGAGCGCCGGGTGGGCGGCAGGTCGTCCTCCGCCGGCGGGAGAAGGGGCGGCTCCCACAGGGCGAACGTGGTCGCCCCGCGCGGCGACGCGTCCTCGGTGACGGCGGTGACCGGCAAGCCGGTCAGCCGGGACGCGGCGCCGGCCGGGTCGCCCGAGGTGGCGGAGGCGAGAACGAACGTGGGGGAGCCGCCGTACCGGGCCGCGGCCCGGCGCAGGCGACGCAGCACGTGCGCCACGTGCGAGCCGAACACGCCGCGGTACGCGTGGCACTCGTCGACCACCACGTACGCCAGCCGCCGGAGGAACGTCGCCCAGCGCTCATGTCCCGGCAACACCCCATGATGCAACATGTCGGGATTTGTCAGAACGTAGCGCGAGTGCTGGCGTATCCACTCCCGTTCCTCGCGCGCCGTGTCACCGTCGTAAGTGGCCGGGCGTACGTCGGGAAGACCGAGACCGGCGACGGCGCGCAACTGATCGGCCGCCAGCGCCTTCGCCGGCGCGATGTAGAGCGCCGTGGAGCGCGGATCGGTCAGCAGCCGGCTCAGCACCGGCAGCTGATATCCCAGCGACTTGCCGGACGCGGTCCCGGTCGCCAGCACGACGTGGGTGCCCTCGAACGCGAGCGATGCCGCCTCCACCTGGTGGGCCCACGGCGCGGCGTGCCCGAACGCGGCGATGAGCGAGGCCGGGGCCCAGGACGGCCAGTCCGCCGTCACCGCCTCGCGCGCCGGCACCCGCTCGATGTGGGTCACCGCGGGGGAGGAGAGCCGGAGCGAGGAGGCGGTGGACGTCACGCCCAGCACTGTTACACCGGTATGGGCCCAACCTCAAACGGGTAGGACGGGTGGGTGCCATGCGTCGGCCCAACCCCGTCGGTGGTTAGATTCGCTGAGTAGATCGGAAGGAGGAGCGATGGAGCTGTCCCTTGCGACTCGGACCGTCGCCGAGCACACGGTGCTCGAGGTGGGCGGCGAGGTCGACGTCTACACGGCTCCGAGGCTGCGCGAACGCCTCGTCGAGCTGGTCGACGCGGGCGCCCGCAACGTGGTCGTGGACCTCGGCGGCGTCGAGTTCCTCGACTCCACCGGCCTCGGCGTGCTGGTCGGCGCGATGAAGAGGCTGCGCGTCGCGAACGGCACGTTCGGGCTCGTCTGCTCCAAGGAACCGTTGCTGAAGATCTTCCGGATCACCGCGCTGGACCAGGTTTTCCCGATCTACCCCACGATCGAGGCGGCGACGGAAGACGGCGACGGCAGCGGTCCGACTTCGTGATGGCGACGGTTCGGCTGTCCTTCTCGCCCGCACCGGTGCATGTCCGCACGGCCCGGCTTGTCGGTGTGGCGGTGGCCCGCCGGGCGGGGGTCGCCGAGGAACTGCTGGACGAGGTGCGGCTCGCGATCGGTGAGGCGTGCACGCGGGCCGTGGCCCTGCACAACCAGTACGGCCTGCCCGATCTTGTGACGGTCGAAATGTCTGATTCGGACTCATACGCGGTTCGGGTGATCGATCACGCCCCGATCGAGGCGAGCGTCGGATTGGCCAAACTGCCGCCCGACGAGCTCGCCGACGAGTCGCTGACGGACGAGGCGCTCACCACCGGCGTGGGCTTCGCCCTGCTCGCCGGATTTGTCGATGACCTGCAGGTTCGTCCGGTCGACGACGGACCCGGGACCGAGGTCCGAATGGTGTGGCCGGTGCAGCGGCGATGACCCGCCGGAGATCAAAAAAGATCTCTACCCCTCTGGCGCCGCGCTAACACAGCGGCGAACATCACCACGACACGGCCGGAGCCGGGTGTGACCACCACCACGACCGGCCGATACAGTACGCGAGTTATCAGCTACTGCTCCTGGTCCCGCGTCCGCGGGGCCCAGTTGTCGTCTCCCCGGTGATCGGGGGAGCGCCCGGGTCGGTCTCGTCCGCCGGTTCGGGTGCGGTCGGTGTACAGGAGGACATTGATGTCCGGGACCTTGATAACTTCTGCCGCGGGCGGAGTGTCCCTGAGCGGTTCAAACGTCACATTCGTCATCGTCGCGCTGGTCTTCGCGCTGATCGCGCTGGCCTTCGCCGCGATGTTCGTCCAGTCGGTGCTCAAGACCGGGCGCGGCACCAAGAACATGCAGGAGATCGCGGGCGCCGTGCAGGAGGGCGCCTCGGCCTACCTGTTCCGCCAGTTCCGAACGCTGGCGGTCTTCGTGGTCATCGCGGTCGTACTGCTCTACCTGCTGCCGGTGCACGACACCGACAACGAGGTATGGGTCAAGATCGGCCGGTCGCTGTTCTTCATCGTGGGTGCGGTCTTCTCGTCGTTCATCGGCGGCGCGGGCATGGCCCTGGCGACGCGGGCGAACCTGCGGGTGGCCGCGGCCGCCGGCGGCGAGGGCGGCCGCGAGACCGCGATGGGTATCGCGTTCCGCACCGGCGGTGTGGTCGGCTTCCTCACGGTCGGCCTCGGCCTGTTCGGCGGCGCGCTGGTCGTGCTGATCTTCAAGAGCGACGCGCCGACCGTGCTCGAGGGCTTCGGCTTCGGCGCCGCGCTGCTCGCCATGTTCATGCGGGTCGGCGGCGGCATCTTCACCAAGGCCGCGGACGTCGGCGCCGACCTGGTCGGTAAGGTGGAGCAGGGCATCCCCGAGGACGACCCGCGCAACGCCGCGACGATCGCCGACAACGTGGGCGACAACGTCGGTGACTGCGCCGGCATGGCGGCCGACCTGTTCGAGTCGTACGCGGTGACGCTCGTCGCCGCCCTGATCCTCGGCCAGGCCGCGTTTGGCCAGGACGGCCTGATCTTCCCGCTGATCGTCTCCACGATCGGCGTCGTGATCGCGATCGTCGGCGTCTTCATCACCCGGCTGCGTCAGTCCGACCGGAACGGCCTCACCGCCATCAACCGGGCGTTCTACATCTCGGCCGTGCTCTCGGCGGTGGTCGTCGCGGTGGTCAGCTTCATCTACCTGCCCGACTCGTTCGCCGGGTTCGAGGACAGCAGCATCGCGACCGACGTCGTCAACAGCAACCGCGACCCGCGCTGGGTCGCCATCGGCGCCGTCGTGATCGGCATCGTGCTGGCCGCCGCCATCCAGGCGCTGACCGGCTACTTCACCGAGACCAACCGGCGGCCGGTGCAGGACATCGGCAAGTCGTCGCAGACCGGCCCGGCCACGGTCGTGCTCGCCGGCATCAGCGTCGGCCTCGAGTCGGCCGTCTACTCGGCCCTGCTGATCGGCGCCGGCGTCTACGGCGCGTTCCTGCTCGGCGGCTCGTCGCTGACCCTATCGCTGTTCGCGGTCGCGCTGGCCGGCACCGGCCTGCTCACCACGGTCGGCGTCATCGTCGCGATGGACACCTTCGGCCCGATCTCGGACAACGCGCAGGGCATCGCCGAGATGTCCGGCGACATCGACGAGAACGGCGCGCGGATCCTCACCGAGCTCGACGCGGTCGGCAACACGACCAAGGCGATCACCAAGGGCATCGCGATCGCCACGGCCGTCCTCGCCGCCACGGCGCTGTTCGGCTCGTACACCAACAGCCTGGCCAGCTCGCTGGCCGACGCGGGTGTCAAGGACGTCGGCGCCGAGATCCTCGGCCTGCTCAACATCGCCAACCCGCGCAGCCTGGTCGGCCTGCTCATCGGCGCCGCGGTGGTCTTCCTGTTCTCCGGCCTGGCCATCAACGCGGTCTCCCGCTCGGCCGGCGCCGTGGTGATGGAGGTCCGCCGGCAGTTCCGCGAGCACCCGGGCATCATGGACCGCACCGAGCGGCCCGAGTACGGCCGCGTCGTGGACATCTGCACCCGGGACGCGCAGCGCGAGCTGCTCACCCCCGGCCTGCTGGCGATCATGGCACCGATCGCGGTCGGCTTCGGCCTCGGCGCCGGGGCGCTCGCGTCCTACCTGGCCGGTGCGATCGGCGCCGGCACCCTGATGGCGGTCTTCCTGGCCAACTCCGGTGGCGCCTGGGACAACGCCAAGAAGCTGGTCGAGGACGGTTCGTTCGGCGGCAAGGGCTCCGAGGCGCACGCCGCCACGGTCATCGGCGACACCGTCGGCGACCCGTTCAAGGACACCGCGGGCCCGGCCATCAACCCGCTGCTGAAGGTGATGAACCTGGTCTCGCTGCTGATCGCGCCGGCCGTCGTGAGCTGGAGCATCGGCAAGGACGCCAACACCCCGCTGCGGGTGACCATCGCCGTCGTGGCGGCCGCGATCGTGGTCGCGGCGGTCGTGATCAGCAAGCGCAAGCCGATCTCGATGGGCGACGACACTCCGGTCGGCAACTCGACGCCCTCGGAGACGATCAGCGCCTGACGCAACGCCGGGGCATCCGCAACGGGTGCCCCGGCACCATGGAAGGTTGTCACACCCGGGCCGTACGCTGCTTCCCATGCGTGCGGCCCGTCCCCTTTCGGTAGTGCTCACGGTCGCGCTCGTGCTGAGCGCCGCGGCGTGCGGAGGCGCGCACGGCGCCCGGGCCTGGGCGGCGTCCGTCTGCACGACGCTGAGCCCCTGGCGCACCGAGATCGGCTCGCTGACCAACCGCGCTCAGCAGCAGATGGAGATCGCGACCACCCCCGGTCAGGCCAAGGAAAACCTGAGCCGCCTCTTCACCGGCGCCAAGGACGCGAGCGAGAAGGCGCGCGCCGGCGTGGCCAAGGCGGGCGTGCCCGACGTGGACAACGGCCAGCAGATCGCCGCCGGCTTCACCGGCTCGCTGGCCTCGATGCGCGACGCCTACGGCCGGGCCGCGTCCGGCATCGACGGGCTGGCCACGGCGCCGGCCAAGGCGTTCTACGAGCAGGTGGGCAAGGTGGTCGACCAGCTCAACGCCGACTACCAGAAGAGCAGCCTCGACACCAGCAAGCTCAACTCGACCGAGCTGCAGGAGGCCTTCGACGAGCTGCCCGAGTGCCGGTGAGATGAGCGAGACGGGGTGGCCGCTGATCCCGCGCGAGGTGCTGCCGGCGCCGGTTCCGGCGGTCAAGCGCCGCCCGCTCCCGCGTCCGCATCATGCCGATCCGGGCCGTCAGCTCCCCTTCTTCGGCGCCGAGACGACCGAGCCGTCGCCCGCCGATCTCGCCGGTCTTCTCGCCGGTCCCGGCCGGCTGGGGCGGATGGGCGGCACGGCTCGCGTCTCGGTCGAGGTCGATGCCGCGTGGCGCGTCCATGTGCTGGTCGCCGAGCTGGTGATACGCGGTCTCACGGTCCAGTGGCGGCCACTTCACGATCAAGATCAGGAGCAGCCGGTACGGCCGGAGCCCGCCGAGATCGAGCCGGCCGGTGACCCGTTCGACGACGTCTATCCCGACCCCGACGAGTGGCCTGACTCCTCCGCTGCGGATGAGCCGTCCGGCGGCGATCTTGTGGAGGATGGCCGGAGAGATCACCAAGATCCGGGCGCCGGCCGGCTCCTTCCTGTCCCAGGGGAGCTCTCTCTCACGGCCGGTCGGCGACCGCCCGACACGGAAAGGGCACTTAACAAAGAGACAGAAGGGGACGAACCATCAGATAAACCGGCAGAACCGGAGCGCCGGCCCAGGTTTGAGGTGCTCACGGCGTACTCCAGTCGATTGAACGCCCTTGCCCGCGCCTGGCCCGAGGCGACCGCCCAGCTGTTTCTCTCCGGGCCGCGCCTTCGTCTCTGGGTCGCCGCGGCCGGTGAACCGGTCGCCGGCGGCTACGCCCTGGGCCTCGACCCCCACAAAGACCTGGTCGCGATCGATGCCGCCCTGGTCCGGGCCGGTTTGGCCGGGCGCGCCTCGGACGACGGGCGACACTATCTAATAGTGGGCAAGCGACGCCTCCGGCGGCTTGCCGAGTTGGTCGGCGAACGGCCCGGCGCCGCGCCCGAGGAAGGGTGGCCCGGCGGCGCGGGTGCGTGATCTTCCTGGATTGTGTGCGACACGACCGTACGTTCCCGGTGTACGGTGTCGCCGTCGGACGCATGCGGTGGCCGGACCGTTACCATCCGAGTCCCGGGTTCCCGGGGAATGTGTGCTACCCCGGCGCGTTACGTTGAAAGTCTGCGCTGCGCCGATCCGGATGACGCAGCGCTGAGAGTTTGAAGTTTGGGAGTGCCGTGCCGAGTGACACCAGGACGACCCGTCTGGTCATCGTCGAGTCCCCGTCGAAGGCCAAGACGATCGCCGGTTACCTAGGCCCCGACTATTTCGTCGAGGCCTCCTTCGGCCATGTCCGCGACCTGCCGCGTAACGCCGCCGACGTGCCCGCGAAGTACAAGGGCGAGTCGTGGGCGCGGCTGGGCGTCGACGTCGACAACGGCTTCCATGCGCTCTACGTGGTCTCCCAGGACCGCAAGCAACAGATCGCCAAGCTGCAGAAGCTGGCGAAGGAGGTCGACGAGATCTTCCTCGCCACCGATGAGGACCGCGAGGGCGAGGCGATCGCCTGGCACCTGGTCGAGACGATCAAGCCCAAGGTCCCGGTCAAGCGGATGGTCTTCCACGAGATCACCAAACCGGCCATCCAGGCCGCGGTGGCCAACCCGCGCGACATCGACCGCGACCTGGTCGACGCGCAGGAGGCCCGGCGCATCCTCGACCGGCTCTACGGCTACGAGGTCAGCCCGGTCCTGTGGAAGAAGGTGATGCCCCGCCTCTCCGCCGGGCGGGTCCAGTCGGTGGCGACGCGCATCGTGGTCGAGCGCGAGCGGCAGCGCATGGCGTTCCGCAGCGCCGAGTACTGGGACATTCTGGCCACCCTGGCCGTGCAGGGGCAGGTTGAGGGGCCGCGCAACTTCAACGCGACGCTGATCGCCCTCGACGGCGACCGGATCGCGACCGGCAAGGACTTCGAGCCCACCACCGGCCGGGTCAAGCCCGGCGCCGGCGTGGTGCACCTCGACGAGGCCGGCGCCCGTGGGCTGGCCGCCCGTCTCGAGGACCGGCCGTTCCGGGTCACCCGGGTCGAGGAGAAGCCGTACCGCCGCCGCCCGTACGCGCCGTTCATCACCTCGACGCTGCAGCAGGAGGCCGCCCGCAAGCTGCGGTTCTCCGCCTCGCAGACGATGCGCACCGCGCAGCGGCTGTACGAGAACGGTTACATCACCTACATGCGTACCGACTCGGTCAACCTGTCGGAGACCGCGCTCACCGCGGCCCGCCGGCAGATCGCCGAGCTCTACGGCCAGTCGAACGTGCCGCCGCAGCCCCGCCGCTACACCGGCAAGGTGAAGAACGCGCAGGAGGCGCACGAGGCGATCCGGCCCGCCGGCGACAACTTCCGCACGCCGGGCGAGGTGGCCAACGAGCTGTCGACCGACGAGTTCAAGCTGTACGAGCTGATCTGGCGCCGCACGATCGCCTCCCAGATGACCGACGCCGTCGGTAACTCGGTGAGCGTCCGGATCCGTGCGATCTCCACCTCGGGCGAGGAGGTCGACTTCGCCGCGTCCGGCAAGACGATCACCGACCCCGGCTTCCTGCGCGCCTACGTCGAGTCGTCCGACGACGAGAACGCCGAGGCCGAGGACGCCGAGCGCCGCCTGCCGACCCTGGTCAAGGACCAGCCGCTGACCGCCGAGGAGCTGGCTGCGGCCGGGCACCACACCTCGCCGCCCGCCCGCTACACCGAGGCCTCGCTGGTCAAGGCGCTGGAGGAGCTGGGCATCGGCCGCCCGTCGACCTATGAGTCGATCATGCGGACCATCCAGGACCGGGGCTACGTCGAGAAGCGCGGTCAGGCTCTGATCCCGTCGTTCCTGGCGTTCGCGGTCATCGGCCTGCTCGAGGGGCACTACCCGCGGCTGGTCGACTACAACTTCACCGCCGCCATGGAGACCCAGCTCGACGACATCGCCGGCGGCGACCACGCGGCTCTCGACTTCCTCACCTCCTTCTACTTCGGCAGCCAGACGGCCGGGGCGGACGACACGATCGCGGCCGCCGGCGGCCTGAAGAAGATGGTGACCGAGAACCTGAGCGCCATCGACGCGCGCTCGGTCAACTCGATCCCGCTCTTCACCGACGACGAGGGCCGCCAAGTCGTGGTCCGGGTCGGCCGCTACGGCCCGTACCTCCAGCGTCAGCTTCCGGACGCGACCGAGGAGCGGCCGGAGGACCGGGTCTCGATTCCCGAGGGCGTCGCGCCCGACGAGCTGACCCCCGAGAAGGTGAACGAGCTCTTCCTCGGCGGCGGAGGCGAGCGCTCCCTGGGCGACGACCCGGCGACCGGCGAGTCGGTCCAGCTCAAGTCGGGCCGCTTCGGACCGTACGTGCAGGCCGGCGAGCGCAAGTCTTCGCTGTTCCGCAGCCAGTCGCCCGAGACGCTGACCCTGGAGCAGGCGCTCAAGCTGCTCACCCTGCCGCGGACGCTGGGCAAGGACCCGGAGGGCAACGAGATCCTCGCCGCGAACGGCCGGTATGGGCCGTATGTGAAGCGCGACAACGACTTCCGGTCGCTGGAGAACGAGGATCGGCTGTTCACGGTCACCCTCGACGAGGCGCTCGCCCTGCTCGCGCAGCCGAAGACGCGGCAGCGTCGCGAGGCCAAGCCGCCGCTGCGCGAGATGGGCCCCGACCCGGTCACCGAGAAACCGATGATCATCAAAGAAGGCCGGTTCGGTCCGTACGTGACCGACGGCGAGTACAACGCGTCCCTGCGCCGCGGCCAGACGCCGGAGGAGCTCACCGTCGAGCAGGCGTCGGAGATGCTGGCCGAGAAGCGGGCGAAGGGTCCGGCGCCGAAGAAGAAGGCGGCCGCCAAGAAGGCCCCGGCCAAGAACGCCGAGCCGGCCGCCGGGACCGCCGGCAAGAAGGCGCCGGCCAAGAAGGCGGCCGCGAAGAAGGCGGCGCCGGCCAAGAAGGCGGTGGCGAAGAAGGCCGCGCCCAAGAAGGCGACGGCCGCCGCCGAGTAGGCGTTACGCGCCGAGCACCCGGTCCAGGTAGTCGTTGGTGAAGACCCGGGCCGGGTCCAGGCGGTCGCGCACGGCCACGAAGTCGTCGAACTTCTCGTAGACCGGGCGCAGGTCCGCGGCCGAGCGGTAGTGCAGCTTGCCCCAGTGCGGGCGGCCGCCGAGCGGCTGGCAGACCGCCTCGACGGCCCGGAAGTACGGCTCGTGGTCGACCCCGGTGTACTGGTGCACGGCCACGTAGGCGGACTCGCGGCCGTAGCCGTGCGAGAGCCAGACGTCGTCCGGCCCGGTGAAGCGGACCTCGACCGGGAACTGGACCTTGAACGGCAGCCCCTCGATCACGCGGGGCAGCGCCTCGATCACCTCGGGCAGGGCGGCACGCGGGATCTCGTACTCCATCTCGGTGAAATGCACCCGCCGCGGCGTGCAGAAGACCCGGTCGGATCGCTCGGTATAGGTCCGCGCGGTGAGCGCGCGGGCCGCGACCGCCGAGATGCCCGGGACCGTGGCCGGCACCGCCTTGCCCAGCCGGCAGACCGCCCCGAAGAGCGTGTTCGACAGGAACTCGTCGTCCATCCAGCCACGGAAGCGGGAGAGCGGGCGGTCGTTGGCCGGGACCTTGTTGTTGATCTTCAGCTGGGCCCGGTCGGTGTACGGGTACCAGTAGAACTCGACGTGCTCGTTGGCCGGGATCCACTCGTCGAGGCCGGCCAGCACGTCGGTCAGCGCCATCGGCCGCTCGTCGGCCAGCAGCGTGAACGCCTCGGTGCAGCGCAGCGTCACCTCGACCAGGATGCCCAGCGCCCCGAGCCCGAGCCGCGCGGCCGGGAAGATCGGGTCGTCCTTGGTCACCTCGAGCACCTCGCCCGAGCCGGTCACCAACTTGACACCCTCCACGCACGAGGCCAGCGTGGAGTGCCCGGCGCCGGTGCCGTGCGTGCCGGTCGAGATCGCCCCCGCGACGGTCTGCTGGTCGATGTCGCCGAGGTTGGGCATGGCCAGGCCGTGCTCGGCGAGCAGCGCGTTCAGGGCGTGCAGCGGCATGCCGGCCTGCACGGTCACCAGCGGCCCGTCGATCGACACCAGCCCGGCGAGCCGGTGCAGGAAGAGCCGCTGATCGGTGGCCACGGCGATGGCGGTGAACGAGTGCCCGCTCCCCACCGCCTTGATCTGGCGTCCGGAACCGGACGCTTCCTTGACCTGGGCCGCGAGCTCGTCGACAGTGCCAGGAGTCAGGATGTCGGTCGCGAGAGCGTGCTGGTTGCCGCCCCAGTTGGTCCAGCGGCGGGCGATCACGGGGGTCGTCATTATGGCTTTGTCCTCCGTACGAGCGGACAGTCGCACAAAACTGGGCGTGTGGAGTGTCCTCCGCGTCCCGTCGATGCCTCTCGCTCGTTGATCCGAGTAACGTTCCGATTATCACTGCTGAGAGGGAGTGGCGACGCGTGTCGACACCAACCGTCACCACCGGGCCGCTGCGGCGGGTCCCGGTGCAGGGCAGAAGCGTTGCCCGGGTCCAGCGCATGCTCGACGCCTGCGCCGAGCTCGTCGATGAGGTGGGCTACGAGGGCCTGACCACGACGTTGCTCGCCGAGCGAGCCGAGGTCGCCATCGGCTCGGTCTACCAGTTCTTCCCCGACAAGCGGGCGATCGTGCAGGCCCTGGCCATGCGCAACATGGACGCTTACCTGCAGGGTCTCTCCGCCCGCTTCGGCAGCGAGACGTTCGCCCACTGGTGGGACGGCGTCGACGCGGCCATCGACGTCTACATCCAGATGCACCGCAGCGTGCCCGGCTTCCGGACGCTGCACTTCGGCGACGTGGTGGACGTGCATCTGCTGGACATCGAGCGCGACAACAACGCGGTGATCGCCGACCGGCTGGCCGAGCTGCTGGTCGACCAGTTCCAGCTGATGGACCGGGCGCGCCTGCGGTTCGCGCTGCAGATCTCGGTCGAGGCGGCGGACGCGCTGATCAAGCTGGCGTTCCGGCGCGACACCACCGGCGACGAGGCGGTGCTGACCGAGGCCAAGGCGCTGATCCGGGAGTACCTGCACCGCCACGTCACCGCCTAGCCGCTGCCGGTCAGCCCAGCCAGGCATGGCCCTCTCCGCGATAGGTCGGGGCCGGCGTCGCTGTCGCACCGTCGATCAGCTGGAGCTCGTTGACGTGCTCGCACAGTTCGCCGGCCTTCGCGTGCCGGAACCACACCCGGTCACCGGGCCGGAGCTTGTCGGCGACCGCTCCGAGCAGGGGCGTCTGCACCTCGCCGGCGCCCTCGTCGGGCTTGAACCGCAGCCCCTCCGGTAGGTAGGGCTGCGGGAGGCGGGAACGCTCGGCCGGGCCGGAGGCGATCCAGCCGCCGCCGAGCACGGTGGCGATGCGCGGCGCCGGCCGGCGCACGACCGAGAGCGCGAAGAACGCGGCGGGGGTCGGCTGCCATTGCCGGTACGCGTCGAAGAGCGTCGGCCCGTAGAGACCGGAACCGGCGGTGACCTCGGTGACCACCGGGTCGGCACTGGTGACGGCCACGCTGCCGGTGCCGCCGCCGTTCACGAACTCGAGGTCGGCGTGCTCGCGTACCGCGGCGACGGCCTCGGCCCGGCGCTTGACGATCTCCGGGTAGGACCGGGACTGCATGAGCCGGATGGCGCTGCCGCGCAGGGCCTGGCGGGGCGGCGCGTCACCCACGCCGGCGATCTGGGCCTCGTACGACATGAGGCCGACCAGCTGGAAGCCGGGCCGCGCGACCAGGCGCCGGGCCAGCGCCGAGGCCTGGGCGGCGGAGTGCACGGGGGAGCGGCGCACGCCGACGTGCAGTGGACCGGGCTTCCAGGACGAGTCGAGGTCGATGCAAAGGCGTACCTCCGGCCGCTTGCCGGGCGAGGTCACCTGGTCGACCACGTCCAGGTGCGACGGGTGGTCGACCATGATCGTGATGGCCGCCGCCAGCTTGGGGTCGCCGGTCAGCTCCGCGATCGCCGTCCGGTCCACGGTCGGGTACGCCAGCAGCACGTCGTCGGTCACGCCCGCCCGGACCAGCCAGATCGCCTCGGGCAGCGTGTACGCCATGACGCCGTGCCAGCCCGGCTTGGCCAGCACCCGTTCGATCAGCTCCCGGCAGCGTACCGATTTGCTGGCGACCCGGACCGGTTTGCCGCCGGCCCGCCTGACCAGCTGAGCGGCGTTGTCGTCGAACGCCGCCAGGTCGACCGCCGCGATCGGCGTCTCGAGATGGCCGGTCGCCCGGTCGAGGCGCTGCTTGAGCTTGTTGCGGTCGGCAATCACGCCAGCACGGTAGCGCCTCCGTCCGGCAATGCGAAAGACATTCATTTATCCGCCACCCGAACGTGCGAAACCGGGCCGGTCGGGGCGGCCGGTTAGAGTGCTCCCTGGCAGGGGACACGGGAGGTACGGACATCGACACCGAAACGCGCGAAACCGGACCTATCGACTTGTCGGGGTTCGCCGCGCTGCGCTCCGTCCTGCGGATCCGGCCGTTCCGCCGGCTCTGGCTGGTCCTGAGCCTCGCCTCCTTCGGCGACTGGATCGGCCTCCTCGCCACGGGCATCTTCGCGGCGGCGCAGTTCCAGAGCAGCGCGGGCCAGGGTGCGGCGTTCGGCGGCACCATTGCCGTACGCCTGCTGCCGGCCCTGCTGCTGGGACCGATCGCCGGTGTCTTCGCCGACCGGTTCGACCGTCGCTACACGATGGTCATCACCGACCTGCTGCGGTTCGTCTTCTACGGCTCGATCCCGATCGTGCCGCTGCTCGGCGCCTCGCCCGCGGAGACCGTCGCCTGGGCCACGATCGCCACCTTCATCGGCGAGACGATCACGCTGATCTGGATCCCGGCCAAGGAGGCCGCGGTACCCAACCTGATCCCCAAGTCGCGGATCGAGATCTCCAACCAGCTCACCCTGGTCACCACGTATGGGATCACGCCGATCCTGGCCGCGCTGGCGCTTTCCGCCCTCACCGCGGGTGTGCAGCAGTCCGGGGTGACACTGCCGGAGTGGGCCCAGCCGGTGCAGCTGGCGCTCTACATCAACGCCCTGTCCCGGCTCGCCACCGCGCTGACCGTCTTCTTCGGCATCAAGGAGATCGGCGGCAAGAGCGCGGAGCGGCAGCGCGAGGCGCAGCAGAGCATGTTCCGCCAGTTCCTGGACGGCTGGAAGTACATCGGGAGCACCCCGCTCGTACGCGGCCTGGTCCTGGGCATCTTCGGCGCGTTCGCGGCCGGCGGCGTGGTGATCGGCGCGGCCAAGACCTTCGCCACCTCGCTCGGCGCCGGCGAGGCCGCGTTCTACCTGCTCTTCGGCGTGATCTTCATGGGCCTCGCGGTCGGCATCGGCCTCGGCCCGATGATCATCCGCGAGCTGTCCCGGCGCCGCTGGTTCGGCATGAGCATCGTGCTGGCCAGCGGCTCGGTGATGTTCCTCGGCATCGCCTTCCACCTGTCCATGGCGTTGGTCGGCGCGCTGCTGGTCGGCGCGGGCGCGGGCATGGCGTTCCTGGCCGGCACCACGCTGCTCTACGGCGAGGTGGACGACGCGGTGCGGGGCCGGGTCTTCGCGGTGGTGCAGATCGGCGTCCGGATGGTCCTGCTGCTGGCCATCACGCTGGCCGGCTTCATCGTCGGCCTGGGCAGCTCCCGCCGGATCGACCTCGGCGCGTTCAGCGTGGACGTCTCCACGACGCGCATCGTGCTGCTGGTGGCGGGCGCGATCGGCATCTGGGTGGGCATCGGGTCGTTCCGCCAGATGGACGACAAGCGCGGCGTCCCGGTGCTGGCCGATCTCTGGGGGTCGATCCGCGGCCGGCCGCTCGCACCGGCCGAGGACTTCCTGCGTACCGGCGTCTTCGTGGTCTTCGAAGGCGGTGAGGGCGCCGGCAAGTCCACCCAGCTCGCCCGCCTCGCCTCGGTCTTGGAGGCCGAGGGGCACGACGTGGTGGTGACCCGCGAGCCCGGCGCGACCCCGCTCGGCGCCCGCATCCGCAGCCTGGTGCTGGACAAGGGCAATGCGCCGGCTCCGCGCGCCGAGGCGTTGCTGTACGCGGCGGACCGCGCCCACCACGTGGCCACCGTCGTGCGTCCGGCCCTCGCCCGCGGCGCCGTCGTCATCAGCGACCGGTACGTCGACTCGTCGCTGGCCTACCAGGGTGCCGGCCGCACGCTGCCGGTATCCGAGATCTCGTGGCTCTCCTCGTGGGCGACCGGCGGCCTGAAGCCCGATCTGGTCGTGCTGCTGGACGTCGACCCTACGGTCGGCCTCAGCCGGGTCGACTCTCGTGGCCAGGGACAGGACCGGTTGGAGAGCGAGTCGCGCGCCTTCCACGAGCGGGTCCGGTACGCGTTCCTCGACCTCGCCGCCGCCGACCCGAAGCGTTACCTGGTCCTCGACGCCGCCCGCCCGGCCGACGAGATCGGATCCGCCGTCTCCGCCCGCCTCTCGGGCATGCTGGCAGCGCCGCACGTGCCGCCCGCGCCCGCCTCCACGGCCGTACCGCCGGGCCCGAACCTCGACGCTCCCGACCTGCGTGAATCCGAGGCTCTCGAGGAGATGGCCGAGGTCCTCGGGGTCGAGGACGAGCCGCCGAACCGCCGTTGAACGACGAAGGCCCAGGTCGGTGACCTGGGCCTTCGTGATGGAGCCGCCTGACGGAATCGAACCGTCGACCTACGCATTACGAGTGCGTCGCTCTAGCCGACTGAGCTAAGGCGGCAACGAGGCATAAGTGTACGGGATCCGACCGGGTCCTCCGCAGCGGGATACCCCACCGGCGCCCGTGTGTTCTGTCGCACCCCGGGACTAATGTGCCTGGCGTGACCGACGTCCACCCGCGGCCCGTCGAGGCCGAGCCTGTCCTCCCGCCCCGGCCCCGCAGCATGGAGCCGCGGGAGCTGGGCTTCACACCGCAGCGCCCGGTGGGCTGGCTCGCGCCGCTGCTGTTGCTCAACACCGGGCTGCGGGCGCTGCTTGCCGTCCTCTTCGGCGCCTACCTCGACAAGCGCGAGCTGCAGAACTCGCTGGACGACGCGTGGTTCGACCACTCGACCTCCGCCTCCGAGGACGGCGAGATGTGGTTCGACTACGTGGCCGACCTCGGCGACGGCTTCCACGCGACCTATTCGGTGGCCTGGTTGCTGGCCCAGCCGAGCCTCGAGATCGACGGGGTCGAGCTGCCCCGCGGGCGCCTGCTGATGATGGGCGGCGACCAGGTCTACCCGCTGGCCAGCGGCGACGGTTACGAGAGCCGGACGAAAGGGCCCTATCGCGCGGCCCTGCCCGAGCCGCCGGCCGGTCAGCCCCGACCGGCCCTGTTCGCGCTGCCCGGCAACCACGACTGGTATGACGGGCTCACCGCGTTCCTGCGCCTGTTCGCCCGCCGCAAGGACGGCCACATCGGCGGCTGGCGCACCGAGCAGCGGCGTTCCTACTTCGCGGTCAAGCTGCCCGGCGACTGGTGGCTGTTCGCGATGGACGAGCAGTTCGGGGCGTACATCGATGACCCGCAGTTGCTCTATTTCGAGCAGGCGGCCCGCAATGTCCGCCCCGAGGACCGGATCATCCTGGCCACCCCCTCGCCGAAGTGGGTGAAGGCGGCCGACGCCCCCGAGGAGTACGACGCGACCGACTACTTCATCCGCACGATCCTGGCTCCGACCGGCGCCCACGTGCGGGTGCTCGTCTCCGGCGACCTGCACCACTATGCGCGCTACTCGGGGGAGGACCGCGAGCTGATCACCTGTGGTGGCGGCGGGGCCTACCTGCTGGCCACCCATCAGCTGCCCGAGCAGATCACCGTGCCGCCGGAGGAGACGCTGACCCGCAACAAGAGCCGCAGCCGGGTCTACGACCTGGTCTCCCGCTTCCCCGACGCGGCCACGTCGCGGCGGATGAGCTGGGGCGTCTTCAAGCGCGTGCCGGCCCGCAACCCGGGCTTCGCCACCATGCTCGGCATCATCCAGACGCTGACCATGCTGGCCATGGCCGGCGCCGCCAGCCAGGGCGGCAGCATCCAGCGCCTGTTCACGATCCCGCTTGGCCTCATGGTCGTGATCATCCTGGCCGGCACCGTGCTGTTCGCCCGTCCGCCGGGCGCCTCGTTCTCCCATCACGCCCGGCATTGGCTTTTCGGCCTGGGGCACGGCTTCGCGCAGATCGGGCTGGCCGTCCTCGGCACCTGGGTGTGGCTGCGGCTTCCGGCGTACGACTGGCCCTGGCCCGGCCCGCTGGTGGTGGCCGCCGTCATCTACGGGCCGATCATCGGCTTCCTGTCGACCCAGCTGTGCGCGCTCTACCTGCTGATCGCCGGCCAGTTTCAGGTGAACGTCAACGAGCTCTTCGCCGGCCAGGGCATCGAGGACGCGAAAAGCTTCCTGCGCCTGCACATCGCCGCCGACGGCACCCTGACGATCCATCCCATCGGCATCGACAAGGTCTGCAAGAAGTGGACCCCCGACCCGGACGGCGAGCCGCACGCATCGTGGCTGACGCCGGCGGACCCGCTGGTGGCCCACCCCATCGAGCCACCAATCGTCGTGCGCTGAGGGTTTCGCCCGTCGGGCTTGCCGCTCACCCTTCTCCGGGCGCTCGCCGGGCTTGGCCGCGCGCGTCAGCTGTTGTAGCGCTCCTCGTGGCTCTGGCGCGGGCCGCACACCGAGGCCCGGCTGCACGAGCAGCGAGACCCGTCGGCGTCCATGCGCACCACAACCTCGTCGCGCGGGACGCTGTGGGCCACGACTCGCCCGTCGCCCTCCGGTGTGGTGACCCGGGTGCCGACGGCCGGCGCCGATGCCTGAAATTTCTGATATAGCGGATGTTCGTACTTAAGGCAGCACATGAGCCGTCCGCACGCGCCGGAGATGCGCAGCGGGTTGAGCGGCAGGTCCTGGTCCTTTGCCATCCGGATGGTCACCGGCTCGAAGTCGGTCAGGAACGTCGCGCAGCACAGGTCGCGACCGCAGGAGCCGATGCCGCCCTGCACCCGGGCCGAGTCGCGGGCCGACAGCTGGCGCAGCTCGACCCGGCAGTGCAGGGTCGCGCCCAGGTCGCGCACCAGCGACCGGAAGTCGACCCGGTGCGGCGCCGTGAAGTAGATCGTCGTGCGCGGCCCGCCCGAGCCGGCCTGGTCCAGCACGTGATCGACGGCGACCACCTTCATCGGCAGGTCGTGCGCCTTGATCAGCTTCTTGGCGGCGACCTTGGCCTCGGCCTTGCGCTTGCGCAGCAGCTCGTCGCGGCGGAGGTCGTCGTCGGCCGCCAGGCCCGCGACCTTGGGGAAACCGCCGGTGTCCTCGTCCACCCACTGCGCCGCCCAGACGCACTCCGCCACCTCGGGGCCGTCGTCGGTAGGCACGAGCACCCGGTCGCCGACCTGCGGCGAGAACTCACCCGGATCGAGGTAGTAGAGACGGCCGTACCGGTTGAAGCTGACCGCGCACAGCATGCCCATGCCGAACACACTACGACGCCGCACCGCCCGTACCAAATGCCGGTTTTGAGGTACCCGCGGGGGTTGTCGCATAGATATGTCGCAACCGCCCAGATCGACCATCGTTGGGCAGACCCGTAGACGCCGCCCCATCGCGGAACACTTCGGGAGGGAACTGCCATGAAGCCCGCCAGGTCGCTGGCCGCCAGTGTCGCAGCAATCGGATTCGCCGGTTCGGTCGCCGCGCCACTGCCCGCTTTCGCCGCGCCCGCGCCCTGCGAACGGGCCGAGAACTACGCCGCACAGTCCGGCGCCGAGCTCTTCCGCATCGATCGGCTGGAGGTACGCGGCGGCGGCAGCGGCGGCGAACGGCCGGTGACCCGTGAGCATGGGTCGGCGAAGGACGGCTCGGCGACGGCCCGGACGCTCCGCGCGACCGGCCTGGCCCCCACCGATGGCACGGGTTTCGACCCGACCGACCACAACGGCGAGGACAGCGACTCACCCAGCGAGTCGATCGGCGAGACCGGCGTCGCCATCCTGCACCAGATCTTCCCGAACGGCTCGATCCTCCCGCAGGCCGGCGCCATCCCGGTCGGCGAGTCCGGCGATGCCGAGCCGGCCACGGAGGCGGCGACGGGCGAGGGTGGTCAGGGTGCCGCAGGCCAGGGCGGTGGAGGTGCCGAGTCGGCGGACGAGAGCGGCCAAGGCGCCACCGGTGGCCAGGGCGGCGGGGGCGCGATGCCCGGTTCTTCGCGGCCCGCGTCGGGGATCGGCGGCGGCGCGGCGCGCAAGGCGGGCAATGAGGGCGAGGGCGGCGCGGCGGACGGCAGTGCGGGCGAGAGCGGCGCGGCGGACGGCAAGGCGGTGACTCTCGGCGAGGTGGGTGTCGGCGAGGCCCGTACGGCGCTGATCGCCACCGCCTCGGTCAAGTCGGCCGCGGTGGCGCGCACCCTCGATGGTGAGGCCGATGGCAAGCCCGCGTGGACGAAGCCGGTCCTGCAGGTAGCGCCGCCTTCGCACGCCAAGCCCGCGACCCGCACCACCTCGGCCGGGCGGGTGGGCCCGCTCAAGCTCGGCGCCGGCGAGGCTTCCGGGCTCGCGCGCTGGGACGCCGGCATGGCCTGCGGGTCGGTGACCGGCGAGGCGTCGCGCGCGCAGGCCGCGGTGAACGGCGCGAGCATCCTCGGCGGCCCGCTGTTCCGGATGCCCGGAAAGGCGGCGACCCTGAGCACGACGGCCCTGGAGGGTCACGCCGGCAACGCCCGCACGGTGGCGACGGCAACGATCACGGCCGGCCGCGTCGAGCTGGCCGGCGGCCGCGTACGGGTACGCATCCTGAAGGCGCCGTCCCTGGTCGCCGACATGTCGGCCGAGGGCGGCGACGTGCGCTACCAGCCGGCGCAGGTCGAGGTATCCGGCGACGGCATCGCCACCAAGCGCCTGAACACCGTCGGCGACCACGTGGACGTCACGCTGGCCGCCCGCGACCAGGCGACCGAGGGCGTGCTCGACGCGATGGGCATGCGCGGCTTGCACTCGAGCCGCCCGCTGCCGTTGCCACACGTGGCCGGCCTGCCCACGGTCACCGCCCCCACCCCCGAGTCGGCCGGCACCGCGTCCGACGGCACCCGCCTGCGCATCGAGCTGGGCGGCGTCCGCCAGGCGCGCAGGGGCCACGCCGTAGCCGCCCGAGCCACCGCGCTCAGGGTGTCGATCGTCGAGGTCGACAAGGGCAGCGCCCGCAAGGAGGGCGCCAGCAAGGGCGCCGGAGACAGTGAGGGCGCCGGAGGCAGTGAGGGCGCCTACGGCAGCAAGGGCACCGGAGACAGTAAGGGCGCCCACGGCAGCAAGGGCGCCGACGGCAACGGCACCAACGACGGCAAGCCCGGTGGCAACACCACGTCGGATGGGCGCACCAAGCCCGGCTACGGCCAGCGCGGAGGCACCAGCCAATCGCTCGCCGTCTCGGTCGGCCTGCTGGAGGCGGCCGCGGTGGCTCCCGAGTCCGCCCCAACCAGTGGAACCGGTGGAACCGGCGGAAGCGGTGGCGCCGCCGGCGGCGAGGTGGCCGGGCTCCCGATCACCGGCCCCCAGGTGAGCGGCTTGGCCATCGGCGGCGCCGCGTTGCTGGTAGCCGGCGTGGCCGCCGTCCTCTTCGGCCTGCGTCGCCGCCGCTCCCACTCGTAGCAGCTCCCGGAGCGGGACTCGCCCTGGCTAGTTACCGCGCCGCTCATAGGCGCTCCCAGCCGGGCCGCCCAAGTCGGGCCGTCTCCGGTCGGCCGCCCTAATCGGCCGTTTCCGGTCGGGCCGCCTTTGGTCGGCCCACTCCCGGTCGGGTCCGCCCGTCCGTGGCCCGCCCGCTCAGAGCCGCCCCGCTCGTCGCCGCGGGGCGACCGGCTGCCGAGCGGCCGGTTCCGGAAGCGGATCGTCCGAATGGACAGGTATCGATGCACCGAGGGCCGAGGCGCCGCCGACGGTTGGGCCTTCCTCGTCCGCCGAGTGTCTCTACCCGGGAGTAAGACCGCGACAACGGTCGATTGATGGCGTTGAGTAGGCAGCACCTGCGGGGGGTGCAGGAGGACGCGGCGTCGTATTCGGCAGCAGACCCGAATGCGGCGCCGCGCCCGCGTCCCGGGGTCGAGCTCACATCGGGATCGCCACCTCGAGGTTGGCCGAGCCCTCCAGCAAGTCGTCGGCCTCGGCGTACGCGTCGGCGACCACGCGCAGCACGTGAGTGGCCACCTCGGCGGCCGCCGGTGGGTCGGAGGACGTCGTCAGGCTCAGCGCCTCACTCGACGCCAGGACCTCGGCCAGCGCCGTCGCCACGGCAGCCCTCGCCTGGGCCATCCAGTCGATCAGGGCCTGGGCCAGGTCGGCCGACGCCTCCAAGCGCTCGTCCAGACTCTCCTCGTCGCCGCTCAGGTGGCTGGCCACCCGGGTGCGCAGGTCGGTGTACGCATCGGCGGCCTCCCCACTCCAGTCGTCGCCCGGGGGAGGCAGGCCGGACGCCACCTCGGCGCATGCCCGGGCGTCGGCCCGCAGCGCCGGCACCGCGTCGTCGAAGGCGTCGGGCCGCAGCGCCGCGACCGCCCGGACCGCGTCGCCGGGCAGCAGCCGCACCCGCCGGAGCTGATCCCAGAGCGCGTGCTCGGGCGGCGCGCCCTCGCTGCCGAGCAGCTCGTCGACCCGCCGGAGCAACGGCAGCGCGACGGCCAGGACCTCGTCGAGCCGGTCCATCACCGCTCCCGCTCGAGGCGCCGGCGGACGGTGTCGTCGGTTGCGACGTAGTCGTGGGCCGTAGCCCGCACCGACGAGGCGGCGTCGGTCAGGCGGCCCGCCAGGCCGGCCGCCTCGCGGGCTCGGGCATCGATGACGGCCTGCCAGCGGGCGTGCAACGCGCGCCCCAGGCGGCCGGGGACGCCGGCGTCGTCGGCTCCGAAGGCCGTCGCGGTGACGGCCAGCGCCGGCAAGCGGCGGTCGACCGTGCTCAGCGTGTCGGCCGCCCGGTCGAGGCGGTCGGCGAGGTGGTCCATCTCAGTCCTCTTTCAGCGGGTGCAGCGTTCCGAAGATCTCGCCATGCAGCTTGGCCCGAGCCCAGCGGGCCGCCTCCGAGGCCGTGGTCACCACCGACTGGATCTCGCGGGCGAGCTCGGCGGCGCTGCGATGCTGCAGCGAGCCCGAGATGCGTACGTCCGTGATCTCCCCGGCGGCCGTGACCACCACCTCGATCGAATCGTCCGGCGAATGCACCGACACGGAATGCGACGCGACGGCCTTGTCGAACTCGCCGCGCAACTGATCAAGGCGCCGGTACCGATCGATCGCCTCATCGATCCACGCCTCGTCGATCTCGCGCGCCATGCCCCAGGCTCCTCACCTTGCGTCAGCGCCTCGTCGCTTTCCGGGACCAGACCGTACCCGGAAGCGTGACACCTCCGCTACGGCCAGTTGTCCTCTGTGGATAACCCTCCGGATGATCGCCGTACATCGCACCGCGAAGTTCGAAACTGTCGGACCCGCGCAATACCATTCCGGGCGTGAGTGACGTCTTCGCTGACCTGGTGGGCCAGGACGAGCCGGTCGACACCCTGCGCCGGGCCGCCGAGGCCGCGGCCCGGGTCGTGGCCGGTGAGCAGGTGGCCGCGGGCGCGATGACGCACGCCTGGATCTTCACCGGCCCCCCGGGCTCGGGCCGGTCGGTCGCGGCCCGGGCGTTCGCCGCCGCTCTCGAGTGCGAGCGCGACGGCACCGGCTGCGGCGAGTGCCACGGCTGCCACACCGCGCTCGGCCGCACCCACGCCGACGTCCGCTTCGTCGTGCCGGAGGGCCTGTCGATCGGCGTCAACGAGATGCGGGCGCTCGTCCTGCGGGCCGCCAGCGCTCCCTCCGGCGGCCGGTGGCAGGTCGTCGTGATCGAGGATGCCGACCGCCTCACCGAGCAGGCGGGCAACGCGCTGCTCAAGGCGATCGAGGAGCCACCGCCGCGCACGGTCTTCCTTCTCTGTACGCCGTCGACCCACCCCGACGACATCTCGGTGACCATTCGATCCCGATGCCGCGTGGTGACCCTGCGTCAGCCGCCGGCCGCGGCGGTGGCCGAGGTTCTGACCCGGCGTGACGGCGTCGCCCCCGACGTGGCGACCTGGGCCGCCGCGGCCGCTCAGGGTCACGTCGGCCGGGCCAAACGGCTGGCCCGCGACGCCGAGGCCCGCGGTCGGCGTGAGGCCGTCCTCGCCGTCCCGCGGCGGCTCACCGGGGTCGGCGCCTGCTACGACGCGGCCGCGGCCCTGATCAAGGCGGCCGAGGCCGAGGCGGCCGAGACCGTCGCCGAGACCGATGCGGCCGAGCGCGCGGCCCTCGAGCAGGCGCTGGGCGCGGGCGGCACGGGCCGGGGCGCGGCCGGCGCCATGCGCGGCGCCGCGGGCCAGCTGAAAGATCTCGAGAAACGACAGCGCTCACGGGCCACCCGATCGAAGCGGGACGCGCTCGACCGAGCCCTGGTCGACCTGGCCGGCTTCTATCGCGACGTGCTGGTCACCAAGCTGCGGGCGCCGGTCGCGGTGGTGCACACCGATGTGGCCGCCCAGTCCGAGGCCGCCGCCGGCAAGTGGAGCGCCGAGAGCACCTTGCGCCGCCTCGAAGCGGTCCTGGCCTGCCGCGAGGCCATCGACCTCAACGTGAAGCCGGACATCGCCGTCGAGGCCATGATGCTCACCCTCTGGCGGGGCTGACGGCCGGAGCGACGGCTGATCCGGCGAAGGGCCGGGGTGGTGATGGCGGCCGCGCCGACACAATGCGGCGGTGGCCGGCCGCCGAGGCGGAGCGGCGACGGCCAGCGTGGCGGGAAGGGCCGGCCTGGCGGGAAGGTGCCGGCCGGGCGTGGATCCGGTCGAGCTGCCCAACCGGCGACCCGGGCGGCCCTTACGCCCCCTGCACCATGCGGCTCACGATGGCTCGCGTGTCGGCGCGCTCGAACGTGGCCGTCGACAGCGTCATGTGCATGACCAGGCCCTCGATGAGCGCGTCCATCCCGCGCGCCGTCACCGGGTCGACATACCGCTCCAGCACGGCGCGTGACCGCCGCATCCAGGCCTCGGTCACGCTGCGGAGCGCGGGGTTGCGCAGCGCGGCGAGATACAGCTCGTACGCGACGAACCAGTCCCGCCGGGCGGCGCCGGCATCGCCGTGGATCAGGTCGGTTACCGCGTCGACGAAACCTTGCTCATCCCGTACGCCCTCGAAATGCGCCTCGTAGAGCGGGGACATCCGCTCCGAATGCCGTTGAAACGCCTGCGCCAGCAGATCGTCGAGCCCTTCGAAGTGGTACGTCAGCGAGCCCAGCGGCACGTCCGCGGCGGCCGCGATCCGGCGCATCGTCGTCCCGGTCACGCCGTGCGAGGCGACCACGTCGATCGCCGCGTCCACGATCCGGCTCTTGCGCTCGGGATCGTAACGCCGCGGCGACCGCGCCGCGGGAACGGCCGTCACGGCTCCACCGCCCGGATCACCCGCGCCGGATTGCCGACGGCGACCACGTTCGGTGGCAGGTCCCGGGTCACCACCGCGCCCGCGCCGACCACCGAGTTCTCACCGATCGTGACGCCGGGCAGAACGATCACCCCGCCGCCGAGCCACACGTTGTCGCCGATGACGATCGGCTTGGCCGCCTCCCACTTGTCGCGGCGCGGGCCGGCGGCGACCGGGTGCAGGGCCGTGAGCAGCTGCACGTTGGGGCCCATCTGCACATCGTCGCCGATCGTCACGCGGGCCACGTCCAGGCTGATCAGCCCGAAGTTGGCGAACGTGCGTGCCCCGACGAAGGTCTGGTAGCCGTAGTCGCAGCGGAACGGCGGCCGGATCTCGCTGTCCGAGCCGAACGCGCCAAGCAGCTCGGTGAGCAGCGACCGGCGCAGCTCGTGATCGTTGGGGTCGGCGGAGTTGAGCCGGTGGGTGAGTGCCATGGCGCGCTGCGAGTCGCGGGCGAGCTCGGGGTCGTCGGCGATGTACAGCTCGCCGGAGAGCATCCGCTCGCGCATGGTCCGGGTCTCCATGACCATCAGCGTACCGAGGATATGTACGCCCGTACGCAAGCACGCGGTTTAGACTCTCGGCTCGTGATCGCTGAGCCGCCCTGGGATGTCGCCGTGGTCGGGGCCGGCCCCGCCGGGCTCGCCGCCGCCCACGCCGCGGCCACCGCCGGCGCCCGCACGATCGTGCTCGAGCGGGCGACCCACCCGCGATACAAGACGTGCGGCGGCGGCCTGATCGGCACCTCGCTGGCGATCGCCGAGCCGCGCCTCGACACCGTTCCGGGCCGCGACACGATCGACGCGATCACCTTCACCCGCGGCGGCAAGCGGACTTTCACCCGGCGCTCCCGGGGCGGCCGCCCGCTGCTGACCATGGTCCGCCGCGACGACTTCGACCACGCCTGGTATTCCTCGGCGCTCGAGGCCGGCGCCACGATCCGGCAGAACTGCCAGGTGCGGGCGATCGACCAGGCCGACGGCCAGGTGACCGTGACGCTGGCCGGCGGCGAGCAGGTCGTCGCGTCCTCGGTGATCGGCGCCGACGGCTCGGCCGGCATCAGCTCCCGCCACGTCGGCGTCACCTTCGACCAGCAGGACCTGGGCCTCGAGGTCGAGCTGTCGGCCACCGCCGCCGACCGCACGGCCTGGCGCGGCCGGGTGCTGCTCGACTGGGGCCCGTTCCCCGGCTCGTACGGCTGGGTCTTCCCGAAGGACGACGAGCTCACGGTCGGCGTCATCATGACCAAGGGCCACGGCGCCGAGACCAAGCAGTACCTGCACGACTTCGTCGCCCGGCTGGGGCTGTCCGGCCGCGCGGTCGTCCGCGACTCGGGCCACCTGACCCGCTGCCGCCGCCCCGACGCGCCGCTCCGGCGAGACCGCGTGCTCGTGGCGGGCGACGCGGCCGGGCTGCTCGAGCCGTGGACCCGGGAGGGGATCAGTTACGCGCTGCGCTCGGGCTCGTGGGCCGGTGCCGCGGCCGCCGCCGGCGATCTGGCCGCCTACGAGCGCCAGGTACGCGCCGAGCTCGTCCCCGAGATGCTCGCCGGCCGCCGCCTCCTGTCCGTCTTCAGCCGCCGCCCGATGCTGGTGCACGCGGCGATGGCCACTCCGATCGGCTGGCGGGCGTTCGAGATGTTCTGCCGGGGTGAGCTGGCGATGGCGAACGTCATCCACCGCCCCGGCATCCACGCGGCAGTGACTCTGCTCGGCGGCCGCTAGCGGACCGGGGCGTCAGGACCGCCGCGGCCAGGGCGCCCACTGGACCGGCGCCGCGAACCCGCCTCGTCGGGCGTCTCGGGCGTCGCGGCTGGTCAGCGGGCCTTCGCGGCGCGCGGTAACCTCCACGCCGATCAGCCGCGTCTCGAACCAGGAGCCGCCGACGCCGCGCCGTACGCGCTCCCAGAGGCCGCCCTCGATCAGCGCGTCCACCTGCGAGCGCAGCGTGCCGACCAGCTCGGCCGGGTCCTCGCCGCAGGCGTCGCAGCCGCAGGCCGGCAGCACCTCGGCCCACCACCGCCCGAGACGAACCATCAGCCCGGGGGAGTCGGTGAACGCCACGGCCAGCGGGCCGGCCGCGGGCGTACGCGGAATGAGGCGCACCATCCGCACCAGAGCGTCCTCCGGCCCCAGCTGCTCCTTGCTCTCGCGCCGCTCGACCATGTAGTGCTCGTGAAGATCGTCGAGCAGCCGCTCGGCCGCGTCGTGCAGCACCGCGAAGCGCGCGGTGCCGGTTGCGTGCGGGTCCGCCCTCACGTGGGTCAGTATGCCCCGGTCGGCACGGTGTACACCCCGCTACGAGCGAGCTTGTCGAATGGCGAACGGGCGCCGGCTAGCCGAACTCGCCCGCCTTGACGCCGCGGATGAAGGCCTCCCACTCCTCGGGCGTGAACGCCAGCGGCGCGATCCCCGGGTTCCGAGGGTCGCGGACGAGCACGGCGTTCGAGGTCCGGCCGACCTCCACGCACGCGTTGCTGCTGCAGAAGCTGCTCTTTCGCCACGTCGGCGCGTCTTCGACGGTCATCGCTGAACCTGACCTTACTTCTTCAGGTCGTAGTCGCCGGCCTTCAGAGCCGACAGGAACGCCGCCCATTCGGCGGCGGTGAAGGAAAGGATCGCTCCGTCGGGATCCTTGGAATCGCGTACGAAGTAGGTGTCGTCCACCGCGGCGACCTCGACGCAGGCGCTGGTTCCGCAGCGCGTGGATCTTCGCCATTGCACGTGCTCCGCCGGCTTGCTCAATGTCCTGCACCTCCAGACGGTTCCCGTCCTCCACGGTAAGGGAGCGAGGGAAGGTCGGTCAGGAGTTGACATGAGTGAAACCGACTTATTGCGCGTTTCATCCGCAGAACGCGGTTTTGTCCAACCGGGTTGCGCCGGATATCCGGCTTTTGTCGCATGTGCGGGCACGAAGCCGAGCGGAGCCCCACACGCCGATCCGCGCCGGTGGGGCTCCGCGTACGAGCTAAAAGCTGAACTCGCCCTGGTTCACGCCCTCGACGAAGGCGGTCCACTCCTCCCGGGTGAAGGACAGGGGAGCCGTATCCGGGTTCTTCGAATCGCGCACGAGGTAGGTGTTGTCGACCTTTGCGACCTCGACACAGGCTGTGCTACCGCACCGGCTGCTCTTGTGCCAGTTGATCGAGTTGGACTTCATTGTCAGCTCTCCACACAAAAGGAACCCGCGGCCCGAACCGGAACCGCGGATTCGGGGTGTTGTTACGGAATTCTCCTGTGGCGGATCTGCGCTTCCAGGTCTTTTATTCGGCTACCCATGAAGTTGATTGTGTCTTGTTCGGTAGCCGCGGCGTTCCAAATTTTATCGAATCGCTCGCGATGGCGTTGGACCGTCTGATCCTCCACGATCTCATCCCGCAATCCGGTTTCCCGATACAGCACTTCGCTGCGTTCCTCGGCCTTCCCGGACTTGAGTGTGAGGAGGTCGAACGTGGCGTTGTTGGTGACCGCCGAGTCAAAGTCGAACGGAATCATCCGTATCGTAATCTTCCCAGTGGTCGCCAAGTCCCTCATTTCGCCCAATTGCTGGAGACAAACGTCGGGAACGCCGATCGTGCGGCGCAGCACCGACTCGTCGAGCAGGGCGTAGACGGAAAGTCCGGAACCGAGCCGGGACAGCACGGTGTCGCGGCGGAACTGCCGGGCCAGGGCGCGCGCATGCCTGGTGTCGGCCGGGATGTCCTCGTCGCTGAAGATCGAGAGAAGTGCCTCCGCGTATGCCGGAATCTGCAGTGGGCCGGGCATGTGGAACGCCTGGAAGTATCGAATCTCGATCGCCTCGGCCTCGTACTCGGCGAGGCGGAGCATCGCGGGCGTCAGATGCGGCCGGATATCGGGACGCTGGTACCACTCCGTGCGCTGCCGGCTGCGAGCCGTTTTCGCGAGCGCGAGCAGCTCGGCGCCGAGAGCCCGGTCCTTGACATGGAGATAGGCGAGCAGTGGTCGCAAATCGTTGGGCGCGATGCTGACGTCGCCGTTCTCGATCCGGATTACCTTGCTGAGGCTCCACTCCATGGCCTCGGCGACATCGGACTGCGTGTAACCGGCAGCCTCGCGTGCCTCGCGCAGCGCGATGCGTACGCGACGTCGCGCGATCGTCGGCGAGACGTCCTCGGCCACTGTCTCTCGTCAGTCCCTCGGTGTCGGAATCGTCAAGGCATCGGGTCAAGGTATCGGGTCAAGGTGCCACGTCGCTGTCAGCCACCAGGCGGGCGGCGAGGTGGCATCATGCTATCCACTGTCCTATCAAAACGACGCAGCGCGTACGGGGTGTTTGCCCAAATGAGATGAGTCACCACGCGATATCTCGTCGTGATCACCGGGCCGCACCCGCGCGCGGTCACTATTGGACGCTGAGGGCCTGGTCAGGGGCGTTGGGAGCCGATCTTTGGCGGCGCCCGCTCGTCGTCGACGGCGGGCTCGTGGGCGGCCGACCGGGCGCCCGCACGGGTGACATGTGCGTCGTGGACAAACAAAAGCGGCACCCGGTTGCCGCCGGATGCCGCCATGATTGCGCCCTTACCAACCAGTACAGCATGGCCACCAGTCTGGCGGCCACCCCTCAACCTGCTATCTGGCACATTGCGAGAGGCGTCGGCCGGACGGTGGCGCGCGCGGCCGACGGCGACTAGGTCGCGCCGCGCGCCACTGAGCGACTTACCCTCGGCCATGAGGTCCTTCAAGGTCGGGCGACGAAGATCGCTCGTAACCTGCGGCATCGCCGGCGGCCGGCGCGCAGGAAGCGAAATCGCGCAGCAGCCTACTCAGCGCCGATCCGGGAGGGAAATCGGCGTACGTCAGTTCGGGGGACGCCGTCGCCGTCATCTCAGCCGGCGACCAGGCGGTAGGCCCGCTGCTCCATCGTGCGCCGCAGCGCGCGCGTGACCTGATTGAAGACGCGCGGGTCGGGCGAGGTGTAGACGACCACCTCCTGCGCCCGGTAACGCGCCCGGATCTCCCACGCCTGCCGCCCGTGCCGCCGCAGGACGAACACCGCCAGCGCGACCAGGGCGACGGCCAACGGCACCGCGGCCACGAGGCCGAACTGGAGGCCGCCGAGCACGGTCAGGGCGAGCAGGCCGATCCCGGCGACGAACTCCACGCCGGACGGTCCGGCATTGACCGAGCGCTCCAGCCGTACGTCGTCGAGGTCGTCGATCGCGAAGATCTGGACGACCGGGGTCTGCCAGACGAAGTGGGTGTCGGTGATGACGGCGTCAGGGCCGCGGTAATACGTGCGCACTTCCGGTTCCCCTCTCGCGTTGCTCGGCGCTGATCCGGACCTTTCGTCAATGAGGAGGGGCCGCCGGTGCGGCACAGAGAGAATTCCCACCTCGCTTGGGCGCGGCGGGTGTCCGGCAGAGAGAGAAACGGCGCCTGGTTGCCGCCAGACGCCGCTTTGTCTCTCCCCTCGAAAATCCGCCCTCCGGACTGTCTGTAACGAGTACAGCATGGCCACAAGTCGGGCCGCTACCGTTCAACCTGCCATATCGCAGATTGCGCACAAGCTGTTTGAGCAATTCATGCCGCGGCGACCCCGCCCAGTGGGCGGGTCTCCTCGATGGCCCGGCGCAGCGCGCGGCTGACCTGGTGGAAGACGCGTTCGTCGGACGACGAGAAGAGGGTGACCGTGTCGTTGCGGTACCGCGCGCGCAGCTCCCAGCGGCGCGGACGGTGCTCGTCGATGACCATGCAGGCCAGGCAGACGGCCAGAGCGACGGCCCCGAGTGTCGCGCCGATCACCACGTAGCCGGCGGCCGCGATGACCGCCGCGCCGACCAGCACGGCCGCGGCGGCGAACGGAATGGCGGTGGTGAGCTGGGCGCCGTCGTGTTCGGCGCTGGCAATGGTGACCGCGCGCAGGTCGCGAATCGCGAACCGCCCGGGCGGTGATCCGCGCCGGACGAAGAGCTCGCTGGTCACGACGGCGTCGGGCCCGCGGTAGTAGATGCGCATCGCGAACTCCCTCCCCAGGCTCTTGCGAGAACAGGGAAGTGCGAGCCACCATGGGCGCAGAGAGAATTCCCCGCCTCGCTTCTGACGGAGCTTTAGAGGCGCCAACGGCACCCGGTTGCCGCCGGGTGCCGTTGCGGTGTTCCTGTTTACTCCGCCCTGTGTTGCTCTACTTGTAGTAGAGCACGCCACCCGGCAATGCGCCACAACTCAACCTGCCATGTTGCAGATTGCGTACAAGCTGAGTACTGGCTAGTAGCGTGCGTCACCAGGGCCCATCTGCGGCGTTTCATTGATGTATGCACCGGGTAGGCCACACACGGATGCCACGACGAACCTACGATTCACGCAGGTAGGAAGGGCGATGACCGGATGGAGAGCCGCCTCAGCATCGCGGGACAAGCGGTGCAACCCATCCTCGTGATGTTCCCCTTGGGACTGTTCACGATGGCCGTGATCTTCGACGTCGCGAACCTGTCGGGCGGCCCCGGCATGCTCGGGGCCCTGGCGTACTGGAACATCGTGGCCGGCCTGGCCGGTGGCTTCCTGGCCCTGGTGGCCGGCGTGATCGACCTTGCCTACGTCCGGCGCCCGACCGCGCGGCGGGTCGGCGTTCTGCGCGTCCTGGTGAACATGGGCGTGCTGTTCCTCTTCGCCGTCATTCTCATGGTGCGGGTCGGCGCGCACGACCGGGCGGCCGGCCCCGGTCTGCTGGTCATCGAGCTGCTCGCGCTGTCGGTCTCCGGTTTCGGGCTGTGGTTCGGCGGCGAGCTGGCCAACGGCCGCATGCCCGCGTTCGCGAAGGCGGCCGCGCAGAACCGCGGTTACTGATCCCATCGTTTGACTGCCGCGTGCCCGGGAACGGCTCAAGGAAAGCGGCAGTCACTCGAAGGGATTGAAAATGAGTAAGCGCGTGGCGTTCCTGGCGACCGACGGCGTCGAGGAAGTGGAATACACCGAGCCGCGCAAGGCGGTCGAGGACGCCGGCGGCACCGCCGAGCTGCTCTCCATCAAGGACGGGGAGATCCAGGCGGTCAACCACATGGACAAGGGCGGCACGTACCCCGTCGAGAAGCAGGTAGCGGACGCCGATCCGGCCGACTACGACGCGCTGGTGCTGCCGGGTGGCGTGGCCAACCCCGACTTCCTGCGGACCGACACGGCCGCCGTCCGGTTCGTCCGTGACTTCTTCGCCACCGGCAAGCCGGTGGCCGCCATCTGCCACGGTCCGTGGACGCTGGTCGAGGCGGGCGTGGTGAACGGCCGGACGCTGACCAGCTGGCCGAGCCTGCACACGGACATCACCAACGCCGGCGGGAAGTGGGTGGACGAGGAGGTCCACGTCGACGGTCAGCTCATCACGAGCCGCAAGCCCGACGACATCCCCGCCTTCAACCGGGCGCTGCTCGAGAAGCTCTGACCTTCATTCGGCAGGGGTGATCCCCCGGGGCGCGCGCCGATGCAGGCTGATGCTCGTGAATGGCGTGCTGCTCTGGGGGCTCGTGCTCCCCATCCTTCTGGTCGTCGCGGGAACCGTGGTCATCCTGCGACGGCGTAACGGACGTTGAACGTGCGCCGGCTCGGCGTCGCCGGGGCGGTCCTGGTACTGGCGCTGACCGGCTGTGGCGGCCGGAACGGTGACGCCGCCGCGGCCGAGGTGCAGAAGAAGCAGGAGGCTCTCGACCAGGCCCGAGCCGACCTGGCGAAGGCGGGCGACGAGTTCTGCGGTGACGCCAAGGCGTACGTCACCGCCCTGGATCGCTACGGTGATGTGCTGACCCGGACCGCGCCGACGGTCGGCGACGTCACCGAGGCCGGCGCCGACCTGGCCGAGCCGCGCGAGGATGTGATCGCCGCCGCCGAGCAGGTCAAGGAGGCCAAGGACGCGGTGGCCACGGCCGAGCAGGAGCTGGCCGCGGCGAAACGGGCGCAGACCAGCGCCTCGGCCGCGAGCAGCCCGGCGGCGTCGCCGAGCACCGGGCCGAGTCTCGCCCCGGCCACGATCGACCGGGTCAAGCAGGCCGACGCCGACTTCGCGGCGGCTCAGCAGGGCATCTCCGCGCAGACGCCGATCCGCCAGGCGTCCGAGCGGTTCAACGCGGCCGCCGTCGCGCTGGAGATGGCCTGGATACGGGTGCTGGACGAGGCGGGCTGCCTGGACGAGAGCCATCACGACGCCGCCCGCGATTACACGCTGGCCCTGCAGAAGTCGCTGGCCGCGGCCGGCTACTACGAGGGCGAGATCGACGGGGTCTACGGCCCGACCACGGTGAGCGCGGTCGAGGCTCTGCAGAAGAAGAACGGGCTGCCGGTCACCGGGACCGTGGACAAGGCCACCGATGCCGCGCTCCAGGCCGAGCTGGCGGCCAAGGGCGGCCAGGAGGCCCAGCAGGCGACCGCCTCGACCGCCGCCGTGCAGCAGACGCTGAAGCTGGCCGGGCACTGGACCGGGCCGGTCGACGGCGTCTGGACCCCGGAGCTGACCGGGGCGCTCAAGGAGTTCCAGACCGAGCTTCAGGTCGAGCCGACCGGCACGGTCGACGCGGCGACGATCGCGGCCGTGGAGAACGCCGTCAAGGAGACGGGACCGACGCCGTCGACCTCGAGCTAGACGCGGCCAGCCAGGCCTCGTCGGCGGCCTTCTTGCGGGCCGGGCCGTCCTTGCCGTCGTAGCGCACGAACTGGGGGAGGGCGGCGGCCAGCACGGCCGAACCGGCGATGCACAGCACGCCGCCCAGCCAGATCGAGCCGGTCACGCCGAGGCGGGTGCGGGCCATCAGGCCGGAGCGGAGCTGACCCAGGAGCGGTCCGGTCGTGTACGAGAGCATCTCGATCCCGGCGAGCCGGCCGCGCAGGTGGTCGGGGATGGTCTGGCTCCAGACGATGGCGCGGAAGATGCCCGAGACCATGTCGGCGGCCCCGGCGAAGGCCAGGCAGAACAACGTCAGCCAGAGCGTGTGCGACAGTCCCACGCCGACGATGCCCAGGCCCCAGAGCGCGCCGGCGACCAGCACCATCAGGCCGTGCCGATGCGCGCGAGCGGTCCAGCCCGAGGTCAAGGTGGCGATCAGCGAGCCGACCGAGGGCGCGGCGTAGAGCAGGCCGAGGATGCGCGGGCCGCCGAGCTGGGTGGCCAGGAACGGGTAGAGGGCGGTCGGCATGCCGAAGAACATCGCGTTGATGTCGACCAGGTACGTGCCGAGCAGCTCGGGCCGCGACCGGGCGTAGCGCAGGCCGGTGACCACCGACCGGATCGACGGCCGGTCGGCCGCGGGCGGGGGCGGCACCGCGCGTACGAAAGTCAGGCAGGTCAGCGAGACGGCGAAGGTGAGCAGGTCGAATGCGTACACCCAGGAAAGGTCGATCGCGGAGATGAGCACGCCGGCCAGCGCCGGACCGCCGAGCTGCGCGATCTGCATGCTCAACGACTGCAACGCCATCACGGCCGGCAGCTGCTCGGGCTCGACCAGGCGCGGGACCATCGCCTCGAGGGCGGGCCGCTGCAGGCCGTCGACGCACGCGGTGAGCGCGGCGATCACGTAGAGCAGCCACAGGTGCGGGCGGTCGGAGAGCGCGTTGAGCAGCAGGATGCCGCTCAGGCCGGCCAGCGCGAACTCGCCGCCGCGGACCAGCAGACGGCGGTCGACGTAGTCGGCGAGCGCGCCGCCCACGAACGCCATGAACAGCAGCGGGACCAGCTCGCAGACGCCGAGCAGGCCGACCATCAGGGGGTCGTCGGTGAGCTTCGCGACCTGGTACGGGATGGTGACGTAGCTGATGAACGACCCGAACGCGGTGACCGCGCCGCCGGTGAAGACCAGCCGGTAGTCACGCGACGTTCGTAGCGGGCTCAGATCGAGGCCCAGGCGCTTGCTCACGGGCCGCGACTCTATGCCGCGAACCGGGCGACGGCCACCTCATTTCAGCACGATACGGCCCGTGGCCTCGTACGATGCAAGATCGTTAAGGGTTTCCTCGATGACGAAGGACTTGGGCCCGGGCAGCGCGTCGAGGGGGAAGAACCCGGCGTCGACCGACTCCTCGGTCTGGCGCTGCAGCTCGCCCTCCCAGGTGTGGATGCGGAAGCTCATCAAGATCTGCTGGTACGTGTGCCCGTAGTCGTTGGTGTACGTGTATGCGCTGTAGAAGGCGAACGGGGTCAGCGACGTCGCCCGCAGGCCCGTCTCCTCCCACACCTCGCGGATCGCGCACTCCTCCATGCTCTCGCCGAGCTCCATCGCCCCGGCCGGGATCGCCCAGCGATGGTTGTCGGAGCGCTGGATCAGCAGCAGCCGGTTCTGGTCGTCGATGACCACGCCCCGCGCCCCGACGAACAGGATGGTGTCGGCATCGCCGACGCTCGCCCGCACCTTGCCCAGATAAGACTCAGCCCACGTCAACGCCACGCGCCAACTCTAGTCAGGCCGACTTCTTCGCCGCCTTCTTGGCCGGAGTGGCCTTCTTCGCAGCTTTCTTGGCCGGAGTGGCCTTCTTGGCCGGCGCTTCCTCGCCGCGTGCCTTCTTGGCCCGCTCCACCGACGCCTTCAACGCGGCCATCAGGTCGACCGCGGCGGCCGGCGCCTCCTCGGCCTCCTCCGGCTGCACGATCTCGCGACCCTCGACCTTGGCGTCGATGACCTCCTGCAGGGCGGCCCGGTAGTTGTCGGTGAACTCGTCGGCCTTGAAGCTGCCCGCCATCGAGTCGATCAGCGACGAGGCCATCGCCAGCTCGGCCGGCCGGGTCTCGATGTCCTCGTCGAGGAAGCCGAACTCGGGCGTGCGCACCTCGTCGGGCCAGAGCATCGTGTTGAGCACGAGCACGCCCTCGTGGACCCGGAGCGTGGCCAGCTGCTCGCGCTGGCGCAGGGCGATCTTGACGATCGCCACCCGGTCGGCGTCCTGCAGGGCGTCGCGGAGCAGCACGTACGGTTTGGCCGCCTGCCCCTCCGGCTCGAGGTAGTACGCCTTGGCGAACAGGATCGGGTCGATCTCGTCGGCCGGGACGAACTCCAGCACGTCGATCGCCCGCGACGTGGTCAGCGGCAGGTCGGCGAAGTCCTCGTCGGTGAGGATCACCATCTCGCCGCCGCCGATGTCGTAGCCCTTGGCGATGTCGTCGTAGCTGACCACCTCGCCGTCGATCGAGCAGGTGCGCTGGTACTTGATCCGGCCACCGTCGGTGCGATGCACCTGGTGGAACCGGATGTCCTTCTCCTCGGTCGCGGAGTACAGCTTCACGGCGATCGACACCAGGCCGAACGAGACCGCACCTTTCCAGATCGCACGCATAGCTTCAGGATTACATTACTGAGACGCCTGCGTAAGGTCTTCGACCTTGCCTAAGGTGATCAGGTGCCCGGTGCGCCGCTGTCCCCGATGCTCGCCACCGCGGGCGCGCTGCCGGTCGGGCCGGGCTGGAGCTACGAGTTCAAATGGGACGGGGTACGCGTTCTCGCCCTGTTCGCCGGCGGTCCGCCCGAGCTGTTCGCGCGCTCCGGTGCGCTGGTCACGGCCGCCTACCCGGAGATCGCCGACCTGCACCTGCCCGAGGGCACGCTGCTCGACGGCGAGATGGTGGTGCTCGACGCCAAGGGCCGGCCGTCGTTCACGGCGCTGGCCGAGCGCATGCACGTCCGCGAGCACAACCGGGCGTCCCGGCTCGCGGTGACGGCCCCGGTCACGTACATGATCTTTGATCTCCTCTACTACGACGGCATGGACTTCACCGGCCTGCCCTACCTGGCCCGCCGCGAGCGGCTCGAGGAGCTCGAGCTGACCGGGCCGCGCTGGATGATCCCGCCGTCGTTCGGCGACGGCCCGGCCACCGAGGCGGCGGCCCGCGAGAACAGCCTCGAGGGCGTGGTGGCCAAGCGAAGCGACTCGGTGTACCTGCCGGGCACGCGGTCGCCGGACTGGGTCAAGGTCAAGTTCGACCGCACCGGCGACTACGTGATCGGCGGCTGGCGCTCGGGCGCGCGCAAGCTCGGCGGCCTGCTGATCGGGGTACCGACCGCGGACGGCCTGGCCTTCCGCGGCCGGGTCGGTGGCGGCATCGGCGCGGTGGCCGAGAAGGAGCTGCTCGCCCGGCTCGAGCCGCTGGCCCGGCGGCAGTCACCGTTCGCGCCGGGCGTGGTTCCGCGGGAGGATGCGAAGGGCGCCCACTGGGTGGACCCGGAGCTGGTCGTCGAGGTGCGCTACGGCAACCGGACGCCGGACGGGCGCTTGCGCTTCCCGCGCTATCTGCGGTTGCGTGACGACAAGACGCCGGCCGAGTGCGCGGAGGAGGACGACGAGGATGGCACCTGACCGGTTCCTCGTCTCGATCGGCGGGCGGGACCTCGAGCTCTCTAACCTCGACAAGCTGATGTTCCCGGCCGCGGGCTTCACCAAGGGCGAGGTCATCGACTACTACACCCGGGTCGCGCCGGTGATCCTGCCGCATCTGGCCGACCGGGCCGTCACCCGCATCCGCTTCCCCAACGGCGTCGACGGCGTGCACTTCTTCGAGAAGAACAAGCCGGGGGGTACGCCCGACTGGGTGCGCCTGGAGACGCTGCCCGTGCCCGGCTCGACCAAGAGCCGGGAGACCATCGACTTCGTGGTGGTGGACGATCTGCCGACCCTGGTCTGGCTGGCCAACCTGGCGGCGCTCGAGCTGCACACGCCGCAGTGGCGGGTCGGCCGCGACCCCGATCTGCTCGTCGTCGACCTCGACCCGGGCGCGCCGGCCGGTCTCAAGGAGTGCAGCGCGGTCGCGGTGCTGATGCGGGACCGGCTCGCCGAGGACGGGGTGGCGGCCTATCCGAAGACGTCCGGGAAGAAGGGCATGCAGCTGTGCTGCCCGATCTCCGGGACGCAATCGGCGGAGACGGTTTCGGCGTACGCGAAAAAGGTCGCCGAGGAATTGGCGGCGATGGTGCCCGGCTCGATCACCGCCAAGATGGCGAAGGCGGTGCGGCCGGGAAAGGTCTTCATCGACTGGAGCCAGAACGCGGCGGCCAAGACGACGGTCACTCCCTACTCGCTGCGGGCCCAGGAGTTCCCCACCGCCTCGACGCCGCTCACCTGGGACGAGGTCGAGGCGGTCGCCACCGGCGAGGACGAGGCGCGGCAGTACCGGGCGGACGAGGTGCTCGACCGCGTCGAGGAGCACGGCGACCTGCTCGCCGACCTGCTGGAACCGGGTCCGGAGCTACCGGCGGATTGACCGCCTCTGCTTGAGTCGGCGGCGTGGTTGACACGCGGATCGCCTGGATCGTCGCGACCAGGCCGGCAACGATCGTCCTGATCCTGCTCACCCTGCTGCTGGCCTGGCCGCTCGGGCGCCGACGAGGCGTGACCGGGGTGCTGTTCGTGCTGGCGGCCGGCCTGGTTCTGGCCGCGACCGCCACCACCCGGCTGGTCCATTTCGACGTCGCCGGCGTGCGGCCCTATCTCGAGCAGTTCGGCGACCCCGGATACGTCTTCGGCGGCTTCGGCGGCAACGTCGAGAGGCTCTGCAACATCGTGCTGTTCCTGCCGCTCGGCCTGCTCGGGACGCTGCTCTGGCGGCGGCCGGCGCTGGTCCTGCTCTCCTGCGCGGGGCTGAGCTTCCTGCTCGAAGCCTGGCAGGCGGTCATCGGCCGGGGCGGGGACGCCATCGATGTGGTGCACAACACGGCCGGAGCGGCTCTCGGCGTGGGCTTCTCCTACCTTGCGTCGCAAGGTACTGTGTGAGGCATGGCAGATGTCGGGCAACTGGCGACCAGCCTGCGCCGCGGGACGCTCGAGTTCTGCGTGCTCGCCATGGTCGAGCAAGAGGATCGCTACGGCACCGAGATCGTTCGCCGCCTCGGTGACGAGCCGGGCCTGGCCGCGAGCGAGGGCACGATCTATCCGCTGCTCTCGCGCCTGCGCCGGGTCGGCTGGCTGGACAGCAAATGGGCGGAGTCGCCGTCGGGTCCCCCGCGTCGGTATTACGGGCTCACCCCCGGCGGGCGGTCCGCGCTTGAGCACTTCCGCACCGAATGGGTTTCGTTTCGTCAGACCGTCGACCGTCTCGTGGGAACCGGTGAGGCCGCATGAAGACCAAGCACACCGACGTCGTCGCGGAGTACCTGCACGAGGTTGACCAGCGCCTGGCCGGGATGCCCGTGCTGCAGCGCCGCGAGCTGCTGGCCGACCTGGCCGCGCACATCGCGAGCGAGCGGGCCGAGCGCAACCTGGCGACCGAGGGCGAGCTGATCGAGGTGCTCGAGCGGCTGGGTTCCCCCGACGTGGTGGCGGCGGCCGCGCACGAGGAGGCGGGCACCCGCCCCGAGACGCCGAAACGGCGGCGGCCGGCCTGGGTCTGGCCGGTGGTCGCCGGGGTGAGCGGGCTGTTCCTGCTGGTGGTCCTGGGCCTGTGCGCGTTCTCGTTCTTCTGGAGCAGCAGCTCGTCCCGTCCGGAGCCGGCGGCCCCGGCGCCGGCCGTCTCCCCGCGCTGAAACCTCACATCCTTCGCCGTGCGGCCGATGGGTCGCACATGCTCTTGCGCTGGTACGCAGCCGTCACGGGCGTCCTCGTGGCGACCTACCTGGTGTGGCCGTACGACCAGCGCTCCTGGCCGTTCCTCGCGGTCACTCTGGGCGCGGCCGTCCCGGCCGTGGTCGTCGCCCTGCGCCGGGCCCCGGCCGGCGCCCGGCTGCCCTGGTGGCTGATGCTGGTGGCGCTGGCCTTCTACAACGCCGGCAACGTCGTGTGGATCTGGCTCGAAACGGTCGTCGGAGAGGCGACGGGCGACGGCAGCGTCGCGGATCTCTTCTACGGCGCCGGCGGGCTGCTCGTCCTCGGCGCCGCGCTCGTGGTCGTGCGCCAACGGGGGCGCGGGGACACCGGGGGCATCATCGACTCGGTCATCACCGCGGTGGCGCTCGGCGGCGTGCTCTGGGACGCGTTCGTGCTGCCGGTGCTGACCGCGGAGCACGTGCCCACCGGCCGGCAGGTGTCGCTGTTCGTCAGCATCATCACGATGACCGGCACGCTCGGTGCGATGCTGCGCGTCTCCCGGGTCTCGTCCGCGGGCCGCTCGCCGTCGGTCCGGCTCTTCACCGCCGGGGTCGCGCTGACCCTGGCCGGGAATGTGGCGTCGGCGCTGACCACCGACGCGGCGAACGTCCGGCCGGACTGGACGAACATGATCTTCCTGGCCGCGTACGCCGCCCTCGGGTGCGCCGCCGTGCATCCCTCGGTCGCCCGGGTCATGACGCCGGGCCCGGCCCCGGAGGACGACCTGACCTGGGGCCGGCTGACCTTCCTCGGCGTGATGCTGGCGCTCGCCCCGCTGATCGGCGGTGGGCGGGCGATGCTCGGCCTCCCGATCGACGGCGTGCTGATCGCGGTCACCTCGGCCGGGCTGATCCCGCTGGTCATGGTGCGCATCGCCGGACTCTCGTCCCGGCGCCGGCAGGCCGAGCAGGCGCTGCACCGGCTGGCCACCAGCGACGCGCTGACCGGGCTGCCGAACCGCGGGGCCCTGCTCGACCGGCTGGCGCGCGAGCTGGCCGCGGAGCCGGACGAGCTGGCCGTGCTCTTCTGCGACCTGGACGGCTTCAAGCCGGTGAACGACCGGCTCGGGCACGCCGCCGGTGACCAGCTGCTGGTGGCGGTGGCCGACCGGCTGCGCGCGTGCCTGCGGGACGGCGACCTGGCGAGCCGGTTCGGCGGTGACGAGTTCGTGCTGGTCTGCCGCGGTCCGGACGCGGTGGCCACGGTCGGTGGCCGGGTCGCCGAGGCGATCTCCCGGCCGTTCGAGATCGGCGGCGAGCTCGTGCGGATCGGGGTCAGCGTCGGTGTCGCGCCTGTCCGCCCGGGCGACACCATCGACGAGGTCATCGCCCGGGCCGACGTCGCGATGTACGATACGAAAAGGACCCGGAAGCTAGTCCATGCGGGGGAGCGGCGGGCCTAGCACGTCGTCGGCGTCGACGATCGTGTACGCGTACCCCTGCTCGGCCAGGAACCGCTGCCGATGGGCCGCGTACTCGGTGTCGATCGTGTCGCGCGAGACCACCGTGTAGAAGTGCGCCTGCCGCCCGTCGGCCTTGGGCCGCAGCACCCGGCCGAGCCGCTGCGCCTCCTCCTGCCGGGAGCCGAACGTGCCGGACACCTGGATCGCGACCGCCGCCTCCGGCAGGTCGATCGAGAAGTTGCCGACCTTGGAGATGACCAGCGTCTTCAGCGAGCCCTCGCGGAACGCGTCGAACAGCCGCTCGCGCTCCTTGTTGGTGGTCGAGCCCTGCACGATCGGCGCGTCCAGGAACTCGCCGAGCTCGTGCAACTGGTCGATGTAGCCGCCGATGACCAGGACCTGCTCGCCCGGGTGCTTCTCGACCAGGGCCTTGACGACCGGCAGCTTGGTGCGCGCGGTGGCGGCCACCCGGTAGCGCTCCTCGGCGTCGGTCACCGCGTACGTCATCCGCTCCGCCTCGGTGAGGGTGACCCGCACCTCGACGCACTCGGCCGGCGCGATCCACCCCTGGGCCTCGATGTCCTTCCAGGGCGCGTCGTAGCGCTTGGGCCCGATCAGCGAGAAGACGTCGCCCTCGCGGCCGTCCTCGCGGACCAGCGTGGCGGTCAGGCCGAGCCGGCGCCGGGCCTGCAGGTCGGCGGTGAACCGGAAGATCGGCGCGGGCAGCAGGTGCACCTCGTCGTAGATCACCAGGCCCCAGTCGCGGGCGCCGAACAGGTCGAGGTGGGTGAACGCGCCGCCGCGGCGGGCGGTGAGCACCTGGTACGTCGCGATGGTGACCGGGCGGATCTCCTTGCGCTCGCCCGAGTACTCGCCGATCTCGTCCTCGGTGAGCGACGTGCGCGCGACCAGCTCCCGCTTCCACTGCCGCCCGGCGACGGTGTTGGTCACCAAGATCAATGTTGTGGCCGACGCGGTCGCCATCGCCGCCGCGCCGACCAGGGTCTTCCCGGCACCGCAGGGCAGGACAACCACACCCGAGCCCCCGGCCCAGAAACCATCCACGGCTTCCTGCTGGTAGGACCGCAGGGTCCAGCCATCTTCCTTCAACGAGATGTCGTGCGCCTCGCCGTCGACGTAGCCGGCCAGGTCCTCGGCCGGCCAGCCGAGCTTGAGCAGCGCCTGCTTGAGCCGGCCGCGCTCGGACGGGTGCACCGCGATCGTCTCGTCGTCGATCCGGGCGCCGAGCATGCCGGCCAGCTTCTTGGACTTCGCCACCTCGATCAGGACGATCTTGTCGAGGCCGCGGAGCACCAGCCCGTGCACCGGGTCGTTCAGCAACTGCAGCCGCCCGTACCGGTCCATCGTCTCGGCCACGTCGACCAGCAGCGCGTTGGGCACCGGATAGCGCGAGAACCGGATCAGCGAGTCGACGACGCCCTCGGCGTCGTGCCCGGCGGCCCGCGCGTTCCACAGCCCGAGCGGGGTCAGCCGGTAGGTGTGCACGTGCTCGGGCGACCGCTCGAGCTCGGCGAACGGCGCGATCGCCATCCGGCAGGCCTGCGCGTCCGGATGGTCGACCTCAAGCAGGAGTGTCTTGTCCGACTGCACGATCAGTGGTCCGCCGCTCACCCGAAGTCCCTCTCGTAGCGCGAAAGCCGACCCTCCAGTTTGCCACGGTGCAACCTTGCCGCTCATCCCTGCGTTTATTGATGCGGGGGATCAGGTCGCGCGATGGTTCGGGGGCGTGCGACCTGCCCCCTTCTACTGCTCGTCCTCGGGCACCGCGGCGGTGATCCGGTGCAGGGCGAAGGTGTGCAGCGTCTCGGTGCGCTCGTCCTCGGCCCGCAGGTAACCGGCGCTCAGCGACACCGGGCGCACGAGCCGCGACAGGGTGGCGCCGTGTGAGTCGACATAACCCACCCAGACCCGCGCCTTCTCCCGTACGGCCTGTTGCAGCACCGCCATCGCCTCACCATGCCGTTGCACGGACGTGAGTCCGGTCACGCTCTGCCCATTGGCGGCGCGCACGGTGACCGGGGCGCGGCGGGCGGCCCGGGTGGCGATGTCACCCTTGCGGATCTGCTCGACCACCCCGGCGAGACGTGGTCCGGCGAGGACGGGAGGTCCGGCCTGGTCGGAGATCCGGGCGGCCAGGGAGGTACGCGTCGGAGCCCGCCGCACCTTGGGCCGGGCGAGCACCGCGGCGCCGCCGGCGTCCTCCGCGACCGGCGCGAAGCCGGCGTCCCGCAGCGCGGCCAGCAACCGGGCCGTCGGCGTGGGGCTGACCAGCACCGTGGGCGCGATCTGGCGTAGTGCCAGCGGGCCGAGCCGCTTGTCCGCCAGCACCTCGGCGATCAGCGCCTCGTCGTCGCCGCGCAGGTAGGACCCGGCCGAGCCGGCGCGCAGGCCGCCGTGCCGCCGGGCGGCGTCGTCGATCATGTAGGTCAGCGTCTGCGGCACCGGTGTGCGCGAGCGGCGCTTGAACAGCGCGTGCAGGTCGCTCGCCGTGTAGCCGACGTCGAGGGCCCGGCGCACGCTGGCCGGGGTCACCCGGAACACGCTCGCGCCGCCCGCCGACTCCGGCTCGGCCACCACGTCGAGCTCGCCCGCCAGCTCGGGCTCGGGCGGGCCGGGCACGACCACCGAGAGGTCGGCCTGCACCAGGATGTGGTCGACCGGCGCCGGCAGCAGGCCGTCCAGCAGCCGTACCGAGTCGCTGCTCTGGTGCGCGGCGGCGGCCCGCACGCCCAGCGGGTCGGTCTCGTCGGCGTCGTCCGGGTCTTCCAAGATCAGGCGGGCGTACGAGGTGAGGGCGCCGAGCGCGGTGACGCCGAGCAGCGCGGCCCCGCCCAGCGCGTCCCGGTGTGCGGCCTCCCGGCCCCGGGCCCGGCGCGGCGCCTGCCAGGCCAGCAGCTCGAGCACCTCGTCGGCGGCCGGCGCGGTCCCGGCCTCGAGGTCGGCCAGCACGAGCAGCGCCTCCCGCCGGGCCTGCGGGGCGCCCGCCCGCTCGGCCTCGGGCGCGAGCGCGTTGATCGGGCGGTCCCGGTCGTCGCGGGTGCCGACCAGGCCCGGCTGCCGGGTCATCGCGAGCCAGGCCCGGGCCAGCGTGTGCCAGCGCTGGGCGATGCTGAGCGCCCGCCACAGGTCGAACGCCCCGGTCGGCAGGAAGATCTCGTCGACCGGCGAGCCGGCCCGGCTGACCGTCACCGACCGCGACGAGCCGTGCGCGTCGGCCTCACCGAGCAGGCCGGCCGCGTACGCGATCTCGATGAGCAGCGCCGCGCCGGCCTCGTCGAGACCGGCCGACCGGGCGAGCCGGCGCAGGTCGCGCACGCCGAGGCCGCCGGCCCGCAGCACCGGCGCGGGCTCGGCCGCGAGCGCCTCGAGCAGCGCATCGGTGCTGCGCACCGCCTCCATGACCTGCCCGGCGCCGGCCGAGTCGACCGACTTGGGATCGCGGCGCGAGCCCTCGGGCAACGGCGGGAACGGGCGCAGCTCGCCGAGCGGCCCGGTCTCGCGGCGCAGCAGCACGCCGACCTCGCGGGGCAGCTCGACCAGCTCGCCGTCCGGTCGCGGGGCCCGGCCCGCCTCGCCGACCGCGACCAGCACGTGCTGCTCGAGCAGCCAGCGCACCGGCTCGGCCATCGAGTCGCGCCCGAGCGCGCCGATCGGCGGGCCGGCGGCGAGCCGGTCCAGCACCGCTCGCGCGCCGGGCGGTGCCGCCAGCACCGTGCGGCGCAGCCGGGCCTTGTCCGCGACCAGAGCCGCGGCCTGGGGGTCGAGGTAGTCGGCGGGCCGGCCGAGCCCGGCCGGGTAGGGCGAGGTGACCTCGTCGACGGCGCCGGTCACCTCCAGCGCGTCCTCGCGGCCGTGCAGCAGGAAGCGCACCCGTAGCCGCTCGACGGCGGCCCGAACGTCGTCGGCCGACACCCCGCCGGCCAGCTCGAGAATGGCGTCGACCGAGGTCAGGGCGGTGTCGGGGGAACGGCTGAGCCGGGCCGCGTCGAGGATGCGCAGGGTGAACTCGTCCAGGCCGTCCAGGCAGCGGGCGACCGAGCCGCGGGACTGCGCGCGCACGGCCAGCGCCGAGACGTCGGCGGGCAGCGGCACGACGAGGTCGGGGCGCAGCTGGATGAGCGCGCTCAGCGCCTCGTCCGGGAGCGCGCGCAGCTGATCGGCGAATGTGGTGGGCATCGTTCTCAACGCTAGCCGCCGTGGGACGATATTGAGGTGTCCGGGCGACGCGCCCGGTTCCGTGAACACCTGAAGGGGAGATCCGTGGCCGCTCAAGACAAGTTGCCGGGTACCGCTGTCCGGGGCGGCGCGGGGTCGCGTCCGGCGACCGGCGTGACGCCCGACCGGGCCCCGCACGCGGTCTCCGAGCTCATCGCCGACCGGGCCGCCGCGCCGTCGCCGTTCGGCGACGACCTGACCTTTCCGCTGCCGGTGGACCGCCTGACCTACATCCCGTCCACGCCCGCGTGAGTGCGGCGGTCGGCTTCGATCTGGACATGACCCTGATCGATTCCCGGCCGGGGATCCACGCCGCCTACCGGGCGCTGACCGCCACGACCGGCGTCTTCGTCGACGCCGACCTGGCGGTCACCCGGCTCGGTCCGCCGCTGCGCGCCGAGCTGGGTGAATGGTTCCCGGCCGACCAGGTCGAGCAGGCGGTCGACACCTATCGCGCGCTCTACCCCGACTACGCCATCGCGCCGAGCGTGCCCACGCCGGGCGCGGTCGAGGCGCTGGCCGCGGTGCGCGAGCTCGGCCTGCGGGTGGTCGTGGTGACCTCGAAGCTGGGCCGGTTGGCGCGGATGCACCTCGACCACCTCGGCATGCGCGTCGACGAGCTGGCCGGCGACCTGTTCGCCGAGGGCAAGGCGGCGGCGCTGACCGAGCACGGGGTGCGCTGGTACGTCGGCGACCACGTGGCCGACATGGTCGCGGCCGGGACCGCCGGTGTGCCCGGGATCGGCGTGGCGACCGGCCCGTGCAGTGCCGAGGATTTGCGGGCGGCCGGCGCGGCGTACGTCCTGCCGGATCTCACCGGGTTCCCGGCGCTGCTGCGCGAGATTGCAGTTGGGTCCTAGGCCGCCGCTTCAGTAGCCTTTGCGGTGAGCGGTTGTTTCCATTGAGTGAAGTTGAGGTCAGCGGTGCCCACGGGTCGAGTGAAGTGGTACGACGCGACGAAGGGATTCGGGTTCGTCACCAGCGATGAGGGCGGTGACGTGTTCCTGCCCAAGGGCGCGCTGCCGGCCGGCGTGACCGAGCTGAAGGCGGGTCAGCGGGTCGATTTCGGCGTGGTGGACAGCCGCAAGGGCGCGCAGGCGATGGGCGTCAAGCTCATCGATGCGCCGCCGTCGCTGGCCGAGCTGCGGCGCCGCCCGGCCGAAGAGCTGCACAGCATGGTCGAAGACATGATCAAGGTGCTGGAGTCGCAGGTGCAGCCGGGCCTGTCGCGCGGGCGCTACCCCGACAAGAAGACGTCCCAGAAGATCGCGCAGCTCGTCCACGCGGTCGCGAAGGAGTTCGAGGCCTGACCCTCAGAGGAAGGGCTTCACGGCCGGCGTCAGACCCGCCGCCGCCGAACGCTGCAACAGGGCGTCGGCGGCGGCGAGTCCGTCCCGGCCCAGTTCCAGGGTGAACTCGTTGACGTAGAGCTCGATGTGCTGCTTGACCACGTCGGGCTCCATCTCCTGCGCGTTGGCGAGGATGAAGTCGTGGCTGGCGGCCGGGTTGGCCCAGGCCATGCTCACCGAGTTGCGGATCCACTCGGTGGCCGCGGCCGGGTCGACGACGCCCTTCTTGGCCAGGATCGCGCCGAGCGGGATCGGCAGGCCGGTGTCCGCCTCCCACCACTCGCCGAGGTCCTTGAGGGCGACGAGCTGATAGCGCTGGTACGTGAAACGCGCCTCGTGGATCACCAGGCCGGCGTCGTACGTCCCGTCGGCGACGCCCGGCATGATCTGGTGGAACGGCACCACCTCGATCTTGCCCGGCCGCTGACCCGTCTGCTCGGCCCAGAGGCGGAACAGCAGGTAGGCCGTGGTGCGGTCGCCGGGTACCGCCACCGTCGCGCCGGTCAGGTCGCGGTCTTCGTCACGCGCCAGCACGAGCGGCCCGCACCCGCGCCCGAGCGCGCCGCCGGTCGGCAGCAGCTCGTAGTCGTCGAGCAGCCAGGGCAGCGCCGCGTAGCTGACCTTGACCAGGTCGAACTCGCCGCGCTCGGCCGCCGTGTTGGTGACGTCCACGTCGGCGAAGGTCAGGTTGACCTCGGGCGTGCCCGGGATCAGCCCGTGCACGAGAGCGTGGAAGACGAACGTGTCATTGGGACACGGGGAGACCGCGAGTGAAAGCGTCACGAGGGCCACGCTAGACCCGGGACCGGGCTGCCGCCCCCCGCCACGGCTGTCTCTCATCCCACACGGTGACGTTATCCACAGGCTGTCCACAGGGCGCCGGAAGCTGTGGACAACGCGGCGAACGCCTCCTTGAGCCGCCAGGCCGCCCGGTCCCGCGGACCGACCGGGTTGGAGATCGCCCGCACCTCGGCGAACGGCAGTCCCGCGGCCGCGACGGCGACGCCGAAGCCCTCCATGGCCTCGGCCACGGCATCCGGGAAGCGGTTGGCGAGCGTTTCCGCGGTGGCGGCCGTCCCGGTGACCGTCGCCAGCGTGAGCACGTCCCCGGCGACGGCCTCGGGCAGCGCGGCGGTGAGGCCCTTGAGCAGCAGGGGATCGGCCGCGACCACACTCGAGCCGAAGCCCAGCTCCTCGATCGGCAGAAACCCGTCCGGCGACTCCGCCCCGAGATCGGCGGCGATGCTGCGGACACCGATCACGGTCGCCCCGACCGGCGCCCGCCCGGCGAAGCCGCCCGCGATGCCCGCGCTGATCACGGCCCGGTAGCGGCCGGTCCCGAGCAGCCGGGCGGTCCCGGCGGCGGCCGCCGCGGGCCCGACGCCGACCGGCTCGACGACGACGTGGGCGAGGTCGGCCCCGGCGCGGACAGCCTCGGCCTCGGCGGCCACCGCGGTGACCACCAGCAGCGGATACGTCATCAGCGGTCGTCGTCCTCGGTAAGGCCGCCGTTGGTCTGCGATTCCGCGGACGAGGGCCGGTAGACGTGGAAGCCGGGAGGTGCCAACGCGGGATCGGGCTTGGTGACGGGCTCGGGTGCCGGCGCCGGTGGAGGAGGCGGAGTCACCGGAGTGTCATCGCTCATGGTCCTGCCCTTGGTCTTGCCCGTGTCCCTGCTTTTGTTCTTGCCGAAGCCGAAGCTGAATCGCCGGCCGCCGGATCGGCCGGGCTCAGGGTCGATCTTCGTCTGGTCGGCCGGTCGGGCCCGGGTGGCGGTGCCGGCGGGTGCGCGGGGTGCCGGGGGAACGGGCGGAGTCGAGGGGTTGGGCTGGTTACGGACCGGGACGGTGGGCGCCTCCGGCCACGGGTCGATCGGCGCGGCGGGCTCGGTGGCCGGCTTTCCGGCGGGCTGGGGCTTTCCGGCGGGCTGGGGCTTTCCGGCGGAATCCGTGGCGGGCTCGGTGGCCGGCTTTTCGGCGTCGGGGTCGCCGGCTCGGCCGGAGAGGCGCTCGTTGCGCAGGCGGGCGGCGGCCCAGGCGGCGCGGGCGGCCATGGCCACCGCGAGCAGCGCGGCCAAGGCTATGCCGAGGCGGCCGGGGAGCGGGATGATGCCGATGGCGCCGCCGGCTACCCAGGCGATCATCAGCACCGTCTCGGAGTGGGCGAAGGCGCTGGCCCGCAGGCGCTCGGGGACCCGTTCCTGGATGCTCGCGTCGATGGCCAGCTTGGAGATGCCGCTGAAGATGGCCGTGATCAGGGCGAGCAGGGCGACCGTGGCGAGGTTGTAGAAGAGCGCGGCCAGCACGGCGACGCCGGCGGTGATGGTCAGGCCGGCCGACTGCAGCGGCAGCGGGCGGCGGATGCGCAGGCGGGTGCCGGCCGCGGTGGAGAGGAACGTGCCCACGGCCAGGGCGCCGCCGACCACGCCGACGGCGGCCTGCCGGCCCACGTCCTTGCCGAGGAACGTCGTGTCCAGCTGGTTGGCCATGATGACGAAGGCCAGGAACAGCAGTAGGAAGCCGTAGAGCAGGCGCAGGCTGGCGCTGCCGATCAGGGTGGCGATCACCAGCTTGCCGGAGAGCGGGCGGTCGCCGTTGCGGCCCAGGCCCAGGGCGGCTCGCCACGGGCGGGGGACGGCCTCGGGCGGGTCGGAGTCGGCGCGCGGGGGCAGCGCCAGCGAGATCACCATGCCGACCACGAAGATGAGCGTGGCCACCCGCAGCGGCCACTGCGGTCCGATCTTGAAGGCGAGCAGGCCCAGCGGCGCGACGACCGCTCCGGCGAACGTGCCGTAGACGCTGGCCCGGGCGCCGACCTGGGACAACCCGACGCCCTCGGGCAGGAGCCGGGGAACCGCGGCGGATCGGGCAACGCCGTACGCCCGGGAAAGCGCAAGCACCCCGAAAGCCGCCGGGTAAAGGCCCCACCCGAAAAGGTGATCGGAGATCACGTAGGCCAGGAACGCCCGGCCGAGCATGGTCGCCGCGAGGGCGTAGCGGCGGCCGTGCCGGAAGTGGTCGAGCAGCGGACCCACGACGGGCGCGAGCAGCGCGAACGGCACCATCGTGATCAGCAGGTAGAGCGCCACCTTGCTGCGGGCCTCGCCGAGGGGCACGTTGAAGAAGATCGTCCCGGCCAGGCCGATGGCGATGAGCGTGTCGCCGGCGCAGGAGATCGCGTGCAGGTCGAAGAGCCGGATCATGCCGATCTCGTTGGCGGCGCCCTTCGCCCGCGCGGTGCCGACGCGGCGGGTCGCCCAGACCCCACCGCGCAGGGAGCCGCGCACCAGCAGGCGGGCGGCCTTGATCCCGGTGCCGACGGTGCGTCCGAGGGTGGGAAGCAGCGGCATGGGAACCATCCTGACTGATGCGGGCGAGCCGCGTCGCCTCCGGCACCGCGGAATTCGGGGGAGTCCCTGCGGCTCACCTGTCCCGGTAGGGGACAATGGATAGGTGACGACCAGGACCACCGCGCGCGCCGCCCGCCTCGACCAGGTTTGTGCCGATGCCGTCGGGGTGGCCCGTGGTGCGATCACCGATGTGGACCCGGCCGACATCGGCGAGCACCTCGAGGCGATCGCCGAGGGCGACCGGGTCGTGACCCACTTCTTCGAGAGCCACCTCGCCGGCTACCGCGGCTGGCGCTGGGCCGTCACCGTGACCCGGGTGCCGCGCAGCCGGCACGTCACGGTCTGCGAGACGGTGCTGCTGCCCGGGCCCGACGCGCTGATGGCGCCCGGCTGGGTGCCGTGGAACGAGCGCCTGCAGCCCGGCGACCTCGGCGTGGGCGACCTCATGCCGACCGCGCCCGACGACGAGCGGCTGGCCCAGGGGTACGTGTTGAGCGACGACCCCGCGGTCGAGGAGGTCAGCTGGGAGCTGGGCCTCGGCCGGTCCCGGGTGATGTCCCGCGAGGGCCGCATCGAGACGGCCCAGCGGTGGTACGACGGGGAGTCCGGTCCGGAGGCGCCGATCTCGGCCGCCGCCCCGCGCAACGCCCGCTGCGGCACCTGCGGCTTCTACCTGCCGCTGGCCGGCACGCTACGGGCGATGTTCGGCGTCTGCGGCAACCTCTACGCGCCCGACGACGGCCGCGCGGTGAGTGCCGACCACGGCTGCGGCGCGCACTCCGAAGCGCTGCTCGGCACCGCGGAGCAGCCGGTCGAGGAGCTGCCGACGGTCTACGACGACAGCGAGGTCGAGTCGGTCGCGGTCAGCCGCGGACACGGGTCGGTCGAGAACGAGGAGCCGGCCGAGGACTACGGCCACAGCTAGTTCTCTTTGAACGTCGCGTGGGTGAGCGCGCGGCGGCGGCGCCGGTTGCGGTCGTGGATGATCATCGTGATCAGACCCGGGATGCCGACCAGGAAGCCGGCGATGCAGGTGTCGAGCCAGCTGTCCGGGCCGTCGGCGAGCGCGACGATCACGCCGGCGATCACGAAGGCGGCCAGACCGGCGATCGCGAACGGGACCATCGGCGGGTCGAGCGGTTCCACCCTTGGCTTGGGCTGAGTCACGTTCGACAGAGTACGTCCGCGACGATCATTCACGGTGACCGGTGCCTCTGAGACTTTGCGCAGCTCACCCCATCTGACAGCATCTGCGCGAAGGAGTTTCATCCGACGTTTCCGGAGGGCCCTGCATGTCGACCGCTACTACCGATGCAGGCGTACGCAACGCTTTTGACCGATATTTCGAGATATCTGCGCGTGGATCGCACCTTTCCCGGGAGATCCGCGGCGGGTTCGCGACCTTCTTCACGATGGCCTACATCGTCGTCCTCAACCCGCTGATTCTCGGGGCGGGGACCGACGGCGAGGGCGGCAAGCTGCCGATCGCGGCACTCGCGGCCGGAACCGCCCTGGTCGCCGGCGTGATGACGATCCTGATGGGCGTGGTGGCCCGCTTCCCGCTCGCGCTCGCCGCCGGCCTCGGCGTCAACGCCCTGGTCGCGTACGAGATCGCCCCGGAGATGACCTGGGCCGACGCGATGGGCCTGGTCGTCATCGAGGGCGTCCTGATCGCCCTCCTCGTGCTCACCGGTCTGCGCACGCTGGTCTTCAAGGCCGTACCCACCCAGCTCAAGACCGCCATCGGCGTCGGTATCGGGCTCTTTCTGATGATCATCGGCCTGGTCGACGCGGGGTTCGTGCACCGCGTGCCGGACGCCGCGAACACCACCGTCCCGGTCGAGCTGGGTCTCGGTGGCGCGCTGATGAGCTGGCCGTCGCTGGTCTTCGTGGTCGGGCTGCTCTTCACGCTGGTGCTCTTCGTCCGCAAGGTGAAGGGCGCGATCCTGATCGGCATCCTCGGCAGCACGGTCCTGGCGATCATCGTCGAGGCCATCGCCGGCGTCGGCTCCTCGGTGTCCAATCCGCACGGCTGGTCGCTGAACGTGCCGAAGCTGCCGGAGAAGATCGTCAGCAGCCCCGACCTCTCGCTGATCGGCCACTTCAACGTGCTCGACTCGTGGTCGAAGGCCGGCTGGCTGGTCTGCGTGATGTTCGTCTTCACGCTGCTGATCACCGACTTCTTCGACACGATGGGGACCCTGGTCGCGATCGGCCAGGAGGGCGGGCTGCTCGACGAGTCCGGCATGCCGCCGCGTACCCGGGAGATCCTGCTCGTCGACTCGGTCGCCGCGGCGGCCGGCGGTGCGGCCAGTGTGTCCAGCAACACGTCCTACATCGAGAGCGCGGCCGGCGTCGGCGAGGGCGCGCGGACCGGCGTGGCCAACCTGGTCACCGGCGTGCTGTTCCTGCTGGCGATGTTCCTGGCGCCGCTCGTGCAGGTGGTGCCGTTCGAGGCGGCGTCGACCGCGCTGGTCGTGGTCGGCTTCCTGATGATGACCTCGGTGCGGCAGATCGACTGGACCGACTACACGGTCGCCGTGCCGGCGTTCCTGGCGATCACGCTGATGCCGTTCACCTACTCGATCTCCAATGGCATCGGGGCGGGCATCATCTCGTACGTCGTGCTCAAGGTCGCCACCGGCAGGGCGCGCGAGATTCACCCCATCCTGTACGGCGTTGCCGCGCTCTTCGTTCTGTACTTCCTGCGTGGTCCGCTCGAGGCCTGGGTTCTCTAGACTTTCCGCCACCGGGCGGGCTCGCTCGCCCGGTGACGGTGGTCATACGCCTTCCCATAGTCGTTAGCCTGGCTCATTAGTTAGGCTAAGTATCGTGATGGAGTTGCCGGTGGCGACGGAGCGAGGGACAGCGGACGAGCTGGCCAGGACGCTGCGCGAGGCCATCCAGCGGCTCAACCGGCGGGTCCGGCAGACCCGCGCGGTCGGCGATCTCACGTTCAGTCAGCTCTCCGCCCTGACCAGCCTCCAACTGGCCGGCGCGCTGACCCCGCGGGAGCTCGCCGACGTCGAACGGGTCCAGCCCCCGACGATGACCAAGATCGTCGGGAAGCTGGAGGATCGCGGCCTCGTGGTCCGCACCCCGCACCCCACCGACGGACGGCAGGTCATCCTGGCCGCCACCGAGGAGGGGCGGGCGATGTACGCCCAGTTCGAGAAGGCGCGCAACGAGTGGCTGGCCGACCAGCTGGCCGCGCTCAGCGCCGAGGACCGCGACGTGCTCGTCCGGGCTGCACAGATCTTGCAGCAGGTCGCCCGCGCCTGACCGCCGGCTTCGGTCGCCGTGCTTCATCACATGTCGATGACGCGTACGGCCGAAAGGGAGGCGCAGCCACGTGCGGGCAGTGCTGAATACCACGTTCCGGTCCTTGAAGATTCGTAACTACCGAATCTTCGCCACCGGCCAGCTCGTGAAGCTGGTCGGCGTGTGGATGATGTTCACCGCCCAGGACTGGCTGGTGCTCGACCTGTCCGGCAACTCACCGAGCGCGCTCGGCTCGGTCGCCGCCCTGCAGTTCGTGCCGGTGCTGCTGCTCACCCTCTACAGCGGCCGGCTCGCCGACCGCTACGACAAGCGACACCTGCTGATCGCGGCGAACGCGGCCTTCGCGATCACCGCAATCATCTTCGCGATCCTGGTCGCTTCCGGCGCCGTACGCCTGTGGCACGTCTTCCTCTTCGCCGGCCTGCTCGGCATCGCAAACGCCATCGAGACGCCGGTGCGGCAGGCCTTCGTGTCCGAGCTGGTCGAGGTGCCGCTGCTGCCCAACGCGCTGGCGCTGTCGGCGGCGACCTTCAACACCGCCCGGATCAGCGGCCCGGCCCTGGCCGGCGTGGCGTTGGCGATCTTTCACACGGGCCCGGTCTTCCTGATCGCGACGGCGCTGGCGGTCGCGCCGGTCTTCAGCTACTGGCGCATGCGGCCGGGCGAGCTCTACCGCAAGGACGCCGTGGGCAAGAAGGACGCCCGGGTGCTGGACGGGCTTCATTACGTACGCCGCCGGCCCGACCTGCTGCTGCCGATCAGCCTCATGGCGGTCGTCGGCATGATCGGCTTCAACTTTCCGGTGACGCTGGCCGCCCTCGCGAAAATCAACTTCCACGCCGGCCCGTCCTCCTTCGGCCTGCTCACCACCACCCTGGCCGTCGGCGCACTCGGCGGCGCGCTGGCCGGCAGCGCGCGCCGGGCCCGTCCCGGCGTCTACCTGGTGCTGGGCTCGGCGCTGGCGTTCGGCCTGCTCGAGTTCGCGGTCGGGTTCGCGCCGAGCTTCCTGGTCGCGATGGCCGTACTGCTGCCCACCGGCTTCTTCTCGATCTTCCTGGCCCAGGCCGCGAACCACCGCGTCCAGATGGGCGTGGACGGCGAGTACCGGGGCCGCGTGATGGCCCTGTACGTGCTGGTCTTCCTGGGGACGACCCCGATCGGCGCCACGGTGGTCGGCTGGTGGGGCCAGCATTTCGGCGTGCCGTCCAGCATCTGGGGCGCGGGTCTGATCTGCTTCGCCGCCGCCGCGGTGGCGCTGGTGTGGCAGCTGCGGGTCAGCGGGGATCGGATCGTGGTGCGGGTCCGGCCTTGGCCGCGGGTGCGGATCGTCCCCGGTCACCGGCAGGCCGTTGTGGCTGAGGACGATGGTCGCGCCGCGAAGGCTCGTCCCGCCGGGGAGGCGCCGCTCGCCGGGGAGACGCCGCTCGCCGGGGAGACGCCGGCAGGCGCGCGGACCGAGGGGGCGCCGGTGGACGCGGTTGCCGGAGGCGGCGCACCGATCCCGGCCGATGAGGCCCCGCGGCGCCAGGTGCCCTCGGGTGTGGTGCGCTCGCTCGAGGTCGAGCCCGTTTCCCCGGCGCTCAGCTCGACCCGATAGCCGCCCCGGCCCAGCAGGCAGTGTCGGGCCTCGGATCGCCCGTTGGTCCCCCACCCCGTTCAGTGGGTGGGGACGAAACTAGCGACCGCCTACGACAATTCCGGACCGTTGTCCACAGCCTGGGCCAGCTCGAGCGCGCCGCGCCGGGGGTCGCTGGACCAGCGGCTCTCGAAGGCGTCCAGCAAGCGCCAACCGGACCGGTGCAGGGCACGCTGGCGTTGCAGGTGGGCTTCGGCGCCATCCTGATGCGGTCCGCAGAACACCCCGATCGGGATCTCGCGGTCGCCGATGCACAGGTCCACCGTCCAGGGCCCGACCCGGTAGCCCGCCCGTACGCGTACCTCCAACGCGGCCAACTCGGCCGCAAGATCCGCCACCCACCCTTCGGGCGACATTTCCGGCAAATCCGAAGTCGAAACCGTGGAACTGTAATCCAAGAAGTCCCCGAGCAAGCCGGACGAAGAATCGAACGCCGTCACCACGACCAGCCGCCGCCGCGCTCGCGTGATCATCACGTTGAACAGGTGTGGATCGGCCACGAAGCGGCGCCGGCCGGCCGAGTCCCCGGGCAGCAGTCCCAGCGAGACGACGACGGTATCGGCCTCGCTGCCCTGGAACGCGTGAACCGTACCCACCCGCAGCCCGAACTCCTCGATCTTCTCCACCGGATAGGCGGCTACCAGGGCGGCCTCCAGCGCCTCGGCCTGCGCGCGGAACGGGGAGATCACGCCGATGCCGCGCCGGCCCTCGGCGATCAGGTCGCCGACGACCTTCAGGACCGTGTCCACCTCGCACGCGAGCGTCGCCGACGGGACCTTCACCACATCGATCGCGTCGGTGGCCTCGGCGGCCGGAGTGCGGGTCATGACCTCGATGCGGTCGCCGTAGAAGCGGCGGGCCGAGAAGCCGATCAGGTGCGGGGTGCTGCGGTGATGCTCCGCCAGCCAGGTGGCGGGCGCCGCGCCGGCCGCCAAGTCGTACGTGCTCATCCGCCGGACGTCCAGACGCTCGTCGGCGCCGTGCCGGGAGAGGACCTCGGCCACGTCGACGTCGCTCACGAACGAGACGAACCGCAGCTGCCTCGGGTCGCCGACGATCAGCGCCCGGCGGGCCCGGGCCAGCACCGGAGCCGCCCGCACCTGGTCCACGTGCGACGCCTCATCGATCACCACCAGGTCGAACATGCCGGGCGCGGCCGGGAGCAGGTCTTCCACGTCGGCGACCGTGCCGATCCAGAGCGGGAGGGCGCGGACCAGCGGCGGTGCGTCCAGGCTCGCGAGCAGCTCGCGTCGGCGGTTCCGGCCCGCTCGCAAGGCGGCGGACAGGGAGGCGGCGCCGCGCCGGGCCTCGCGGTCCCAGCGCTTCTCGCTGCGGGCGGCGTTGCGCATCGCGGTGCCGACCGCGGCGGCCAACTCGGCCTCGGCGGCGTGCAGGGCGATCCAGCGCGGGGCGAGGTCGGTGCCGCCGGTGGCGGCGAGGTGGGCGGCGGCACGCTGCGCGGTGGCGGCGGCGATGGCGTCGGTCACCCGGTTTGCGGGTACGCCGGGACGCGTCCGCAATCGGCGACGAGCCCACCATCCGGCCAGTCCCCTGCGGTCGAGCCGCCGGGGGTCGAAGTCGTCGTCGAAGGCGCCCGGCACGTCGGCGGCCAGGGCGGGCAGCTCCGGCTGCCAGGTGGCGAGCGTGGCCGCCTGGTGTTCCAAACCGAGAGCATCGGCGATTTCGGAGCGCTTCCGGCGTACGGAGTCCTCGGCTCGACGGACGGCCGCGACATCCGCTCTGAGGTCTCGTTCGCCCGGGCCCTGTTCCGCACCCGCCGCGAGCTTGGCCGCCAGGCTCTCCCGGCGTCCCGCGTCCCCGAAGAGCACCGGCGCCGGCCCCGGATAGCGCGCGAGAAGCCCCGCCAGCACCTCGGCCGCATGCGGCGACTGGGTGGCCACCAGCACCGAGCCGCCCCGATGCACCACCTCGAGCGCCGCCGCCACCACGGTGTGACTTTTGCCGTTCCCGGGCGGCCCCGACACCACAGTGATCGGGCTCGTCCGCGCCCGGGCCACCACCTCCTCCTGCGCGGCCGTCAACGGAAGCGGCGACAGCACCGGGGAGCGGTCGTCCTGGTGCTGGTCGGCGCCGTCCTCGCCGTAGATCGCCGCCAACGCCGTACCGGTCACATCACGCCCGGCCCAGCTGCGCAGGCTGTCCTGAAGCCCGGCGCCGAAGACGTCCCGCGCCACGAACAGGCCGGCCACGGCAACCAGCACGACCCGGTCGTCGGGCAGGCGCCGATGGTCCTCGACCAGGGCGTCGATCGGCAGTCCCGTCGCCTCGGCCGCCGACATCAGCCACGCCTTGCTGCCGATCGCGTCGAGCCAGCCCGGCGCCGCCAGCCCCGGCGCCGCCTCGAGCGCCGCCGCCAGATCGCGATCGGCCACCAGGGGCGTGACTTCGACGTCCCCGGCGGGCGCGACCCGATAGCCGGTGAGGCCGCGCTCGAGCCGTACCGGCTGGCTGAGCAGCGGTACCCGAATCTTGCGAGACTTGCCCTCGACATCGGCCCGGCCGGCCAGAAAGCCCCAGCCGCGGCGCAGGAGCCGTTCCTCCCGGTGCAGGGCGTCGAGCGCGGCGAGCCGATCGAGCTCCTTCCGGCGGGGCGCGCGCTCGGCGTCGGCGAGCCAGACGAGGGGTTGGTTGCCGCGGGTCACATCGAGCACCCGATCCCCACCGGCGGGCGCCAGCTCCGCGAGCACCCCGAACACCGTCGCCCCTTGCATGGCGCTCGACGGTACCTGGTGGGCGCTCGCCGGTCGTTCCGCGGCGGGGAGTGCGCGAGCCGGTCGTTCCGCGGCGGGAGTGGGCCAGCCGGTCGTTCCGCGGCCGGAGTGCGCCAGCGGGTCGTTTCGCGGCGGGAGTGCGCCCTTGCCCTTACGCACCCCACCCGGTCACTGGGTGGGGGACAACGTAGACGCGGGGTATGACAATTTCCTGGCGCTGTCCACAGGTGTGCGGCTGGGCGGTGCGTTAGCGGGGGATGGTGTTGCGTGTTCTGCCGGGCACCGCTCCGCCCTGCTCGGCAGCGACCTGTTCGGCTGGGCAGCGCCATGTTCAGTCGGCACCGCCCCGACCTGCTGGGCACCGCCCCATTCGGCCGGCACCGCCTTGACACCTGCCGGGGATCGCCCCATTCGGCCGGCACCGCCTTGACACCTGCTGGGCGCCGCCCTGCTCGGGCGGCACCGCCTCGACGCCTGCTGGGCGCCGCCCCGCTCGGCCGGCGCCGCCTCGCCACCTGCTGGGCATCGCCCCGCTCGGCCGGCACCGCCTCGCCACCTGCTGGGCACCGCTCCGCCCGGCCAGCACCACCCCGATCTGCCGAGCGCCGCCCCCGCTCGACGGCGGCGGCAGTTACGCAACCCCACCCAAACACTGGGTGGGGGACAACATACGGAAGGGCTGTGACACTTTCGGGGCCTTATCCACAGGGGCGGTCTCGTTTTGGCAGATCGGGTCGGCTGAACGGGTATTCCGCGCGAGCATCGCGGCGTTTTAGCGTCTCAACGTGGCCATCGCGCACATTGTCGTGCTTTTGGCGGCGTTGCTGACGCTGCTGTTCTTGCCGTGCGTCGTGGCGGCCGCTCTCTGTGCCGACGAGCGGGTCGTGCGCCGGTTGTTGACCCGGGAGGGGCGTCGCGAGCTGCGGGCTCTGCGGCGGCTCGATCGGGCGCTGCGGTCGGACGATCCGGTGCCGTCGCTGGTGGTGGCGGACGTGCCGTCGATTGAGCAGATCGCCTATGACCTGCGCCGGCTTGATGTGCAACGGCGCAGCGATCTTATTCGGCAGTCGGAGAAATGGCGGGCGGCGGTGCTCCGGGCGTACGACCAGAGGTTGTGCCTTGCCTGTCGCTGCCTCGGCCTCAGTGAGCACCTCGAACCGCTCGAGGGCATGGACCGCGAGCTCGAGCGGCTGCGTGTCGAGAGCGAGTTGCAGGCGGCGGGTCTGGCCCTGCGGTAGGGCCGCACCGAAAGTCAGGGCGTCGGGCCGAGCGAAGCGGCGCCGTCGGGGGAGGGACCATCGCCTTTCAGCTCCACGAAGATCGAGACGGTTTCGGTGTCGCCGATGTTCTCGCCGGAGTGCTCTTGCGCGCCCAGCCAGCGGACCTCGCCGGCGCCGAGCTCGACCTCGACGCTGCGCTCGCCCGACGTGATGCGCCGGCGGAAGGACGACAAGGTGACCATCACCGAGTCGGGATGGGTGTGCGGGCGGGTGCGATCGCCGGGACGATCCCGGTACGCCAGGACGCGGACTCGATCGTTCTCCAGCACCACGCGGTAAAGCTCCGGACTGACCACCGTGGGATCCATGACGCCCTCCGACCTCTTCGTGGGACTTAAGTCCCATGGTACTACAGTACCATTATGGCGATGCCAGTACCATATGAAGCGACCGGCCGGCGGGATCAGAAGGCGCGGACCCGGGAGGCCCTCGTCGCGGCGACGCGGCGCCTGCTGGCCGACGGTGTCAGCCCGACCGTCGAGCAGGCGGCGGCAGAGGCGCGCATTTCTCGTACGACGGCATACCGTTACTTCCCGAGCCAGCGAGCCCTGCTGCTGGCCGCCCACCCGGAGATCTCCCAGCGCACGCTGCTACCCGCCGACGCGCCGCCCGCGGACGTCGCGACCCGGCTCGACCTGGTGCTGCGGGAGTTCGCCCGGATCAACGTCGACTGGGAGCCGCAGCTGCGCACGTCGTTGCGGCTGTCGCTGGAGCCGGGCGCCGAGCAGCCGGTGTTGCGCCAGGGGCGGGCGATCGACTGGATCGAGGACGCGCTGTCACCGTTGCGGGAGTCGCATCCTTTCCTGGATGTACGCCGCCTGGCGATCGCGATCCGAGCAACCACCGGCATCGAGTCGTTGATCTGGCTGACCGATATTGCCGGTTTGTCGCGTCGGGAGGCAGCCGAGCTGATGCGCACGTCGGCCCAGGCGATCCTCGCCGCTGCGGTGAATTCACGCGGGGTGCCCGAGGCGGAACGTGCGATGCGGGAAGGGGCAGACCGCTAGAGGGGCCAGGTCTGGAGGGTTGTGTAGGCGCCGTTCGCGCTCTCGACCAGGGCGAACCGGTCGACCGTCCACGATAGGCCGATATATCGGTCCAGGGCGGACAATACGGCGGGTGATACCCGGTAGGTCACGGTGAGGTGCGGTTGGTAGGGGCGTGGGTCCGAGGGGAAGCCGCCGGCGTCGAGGGCTGAGCGGATGTTCTCGCGAAATCGCGATAAGTAGGAAATGTCGCCGCGGACGGCTGCCCACGCGGCCGAGCCGAAGCGACCGCCTCCGGCCAGATGCAGCGAGAAGGGGCCGCCGACCGGCACCCGAGAGAGAATCGCGGACACTTCGGCAACGGCGCTCGAAGTGGGCGGCGACCCGGAAGGCGAGCCAGGCGGCGAACTGGCGGGTGAGCCGGGCGGCGAGCTGCCGGGTGAGCCGGGCGGCGAGCTGCCGGGCGAGCTGGCGGATGAGCGGGGCGGCGAGCCGGCGGATGCGCCGGGCGTCGCCGGCGGAAGCGGGTCTACCTCGCCGAGGAAGACGAGGGTGACGTGCCACTTCGTGGGCGCGGTCAAGCGGGCGTCGGCGGGCAGGGCGGCCCGCAACGACCGGACGACCGGCTCCGGCGGGAAGAGCGCGACGAACAGGCGGGTCAGGACGACTCGCGCGCTGCGGGGCCGCCGCCGAAGAGGACGTCGTCCCAGCTTGGCAGGCGCTTGCGGGGCTTGGTCTCGTCGGTCTCGCCCTGCTGACCGGACTGGCCCACCGTGCGCCTCGGCCGCAGCACCGCCAGCGACGGCACGGCCGGGACCTCCTTGGGCAGGTCGGCGTCGTCGTCGAAGGCCGAGCCGGAACCGCCGCCCAGCAGGGCCGCGGCACCACCCGCCACCGGGCGCCGGGGCTGGTCGGCCGCCGGCTCGAGGCCGCGGCCGCCGCTCAGCGGGCGGTCGAGCGAAGCCAGCAGCGCGTCGCGGCCGGCACGGATCGGGTCTCGGGTCGGGCGCGCGGCCGGCGCCTCGGCGGCGGGCAGGGCGTGGCCGCCGCGGGTGGGCTCGGCGGTGCGCGCCGGGCCGGGCAGCCCGTGGCCGCCGCGCTCGAGGAACGTGCGCTCCGGAACCGGCTCCTGCCCGAGGATCTGGGTGGGCCGCTCGGCGCACAGGTACTGCGCCATGTCGTCGTGCGGGGAGACGACCTGGCGTCCCTTGTCGAGATCCCAGATGGCCTGCGCGGTGGCCTTGCCCGACGGCCAGGTGGCGACGATGCGCCAGGTGCCGTCGTCGCGGCGGAACGCGTCCCACGAGATCTTCTCGGTGTCGATGCCGTGCTGGGCCAGGCGGCTGTCGACCACCTCGGCCAGCGGCGCGCCGGAGTCGGAGGTCTTGAGGCGGGTGCGGCGCGCGTGCTGGGCCAGCATGGCCCGCTCCTGCAGTACCGGTCCCGCGTAGCGCAGCACCCGGTCGACCGGCACGCCGGCGACGCGGGCGACCTCTTCGGCCGACTCGCCGGCCCGGATCCGGGCCTGGATGTCGCGCGGGGAAAGGCTCGCCATGGCCTCGGGCACCACCGGGGCCACCGCGTTGCCGGGCACGGCGGCGTGCGGCTCGTGGCTGACCGCACCGCTGATGCGGTCGTCGATGGGCAGGGCCAGAAGCCGGCCGACCTCATCGGCAAGCACCAGGGCCTGACCGTCCTCGGAGAGGGCGACGAAGCGTACCGGCCGCATGCGTTGCCTCCGTCCCGTCGCGTTGGCCTGTGCTCCCGAGAGTCCGTTACCCGGGCGCGTTCTGGAACACGGTACGCGTCCCACTCACCCAATGGGGGGAGACACGCGGTCGTGTCGGATCGGATCACATCGCTGAGCTGCGCTGATGATCTTCAACGTGCCCGGCCGGGAAGCGCCGCCTAAAGGCGCTCGACCACGTAGTCGATGCAGGCGGTGAGCGCGGTCACGTCGGCCGGGTCCACGGTCGGGTAGAGGGCGATCCGCAGCTGATTGCGGCCGAGCTTGCGGTACGGCTCGGTGTCGACCACATCGTTGGCCCGCAGCACCTTGGCGATCGCCGCCGCGTCCACGCTCTCGTCGAAGTCGATGGTGGCGACCGCCGCCGAGCGCAAAGCCGGGTCGGTGACGAACGGTGTCGCGTACGACGACTTGTCGGCCCAGCCGTAGATGGCGGCCGCGCTCTCGGCGCTCCGCTTGACCGCCCAGGGCAGCCCGCCCAGCGAGTTCATCCAGTCCAGCTGCTCGGCCGCCAGGAACACGGTGGCCAGCGCCGGCGTGTTGTACGTCTGCTCGAGGCGGGACTGCTCGATCGCGGTGACCAGATCGAGGAACTGCGGGATGTACCGCCCCGACGACTTGATCTCGAACGCGCGGGCGAGGGCGGCCGGCGACATCAGCGCCAGCCAGATGCCGCCGTCGGAGCCGAGCGCCTTCTGCGGGGCGAGGTAGTAGACGTCGGTCTCGGTCAGGTCGACGTCGAGGCTGCCGCCGCCCGAGGTCGCGTCCGTGAGCAGCAGCGCGCCCTCGTCGGCCCCGGCGACCCGGCGCACCGGCACGGCCACGCCGGTGGACGTCTCGTTGTGGACCGACGCGTACACGTCGACGCCGGCCTCGGCGGTGAGGAACGCCGCCTGGCCGCCGGGCGCCTTGTGCACGGTCGGATCGGCGAGGAACGGCGCGTCGGCGACGGCCTTGGCGAACTTGGCGCCGAACTCGCCGAACTCGGCGAATTGCGCCTTGTCGCGGATCAGGCCGAAGGCGGCGGTCTCCCAGAACGCGCTGGTGCCGCCGTTGGAGAGGATCACCTCGTAGCCGTCGGGCAGCGAGAAGAACTCGGCCAGACCCCGGCGCAGGCGGGCGACCTGGTTCTTCACCGTCTTCTGCCGGTGCGAGGTGCCCATGTACGTGCGGGACACCGCGGACAGCGCCTCGACACCCTCGGGACGAACCTTGCTCGGGCCCGAGCCGAAGCGTCCGTCTACGGGCTTGATGGTGTCGGGGATCCGGATGTCATTCACGGTCACACATTATGCGCGAGTCGATCCCAGCCCTCGACCTGCTGCGGCTTGCGGGCCGCCGGTCCCACATAGCGGGCGCTGGGCCGGAAGATGCGGCCGAGCCGTTTCTGCTCGAGGATGTGCGCGCTCCAGCCGGCCACCCGGGCGCAGGTGAACATCGACGTGAACATGTGCGCCGGCACCTCGGCGAAGTCGAGCACCACGGCCGACCAGAACTCGACGTTGGTGGCCAGCACCCGGTCGGGCTTGCGCTCGCGCAGCTCGGCCAGCGCCGCCCGCTCGAGCGCCTCGGCCACCTCGAAGCGAGGCGCGCCCAGGTCGTGGGCGATCTGGCGCAGCACCCGGGCCCGCGGGTCCTCGGCCCGGTAGACGCGGTGGCCGAAGCCCATCAGCCGCTCGCCGCGGTCGAGGACGCCCTTGACGTGCCCCTCGGCGTCGCCGCTGCGCTCCACCGCCTCGATCATGTGCAGCACCCGGGAGGGCGCGCCGCCGTGCAGCGGGCCGGAGAGCGCGCCGATGCCGGAGGAGATGCAGGCGGCCGCGTCGGCGCCGACCGAGGCGGCGATGCGGGTGGTGAAGGTCGACGCGTTCAGCCCGTGCTCGGCGGCCGAGATGAAATACGCGTCGACGGCCTGGACGTGCCGCGGGTCGGGCTCGCCCCGCCACCGTCGCATGAACCGCTCGACGATCGTCCCGGCCTTGTCGATGTCCTTCTGCGGCACGGCCGGCAGGCCGAGCCCGCGCGCGGCCTGGGCCACGAACGAGAGCGCGGTGACCGAGACCCGGGCGAGGTCGCGGCGGACCTGCTCGTCGTCGATGTCGAGCAGCTGGGAGAGCCCCCAGTACGGCGCGAGCATGGCCACCGCGGACTGCACGTCGACGCGGATGTCGCCGGAGTGCACCGGGACCGGGAACGGCTCGGCCGGCGGCAGCCCGGGCCCGAACTTGCCGTCGACCAGCAGCCCCCACACGTCGCCGAAGGAGACCGTGCCGATCAGGTCCTCGATGTCGACGCCGCGATAGCGCAGCGAGCCCCCCGCCTTGTCGGGCTCGGCGATCTCGGTCTCGAACGCGATGACGCCTTCGAGGCCCGGCTTGAAATCGGACAATTAAGACAGGCTCCCTGCGGAAAACTGCGAAGAGAATATCTGCGAAGAAATGCTTTGAGTCTTTCATATTGCCCGTTTGCCAGGGCGGGCGCGATGTGCTCTGTGTGACACCCATCCTCGCCGAGCTGACGTAAGGCCCGCGGCGACTTACGGTCGTTGTGGCCGAAAGCATCCAGGGAGCGCTCGTGACAGTGGAACCACCCTCGCCCGCGGGGATGCGGCGCGACTACACCGAGCGCGGCCCGCTCCTCGAGACCAGCCTCGAGCCCGTCTGGACCAGCCAGTTCGCCGTCTGGTTCGCGGATGCGGTGTCGTTCGGGCTGCCCGAGCCGAACGCGATGGTGGTGTCGACCGCGACCCCGGCGGGCCGGCCCTCGGCCCGCACGGTGCTGCTCAAGGACTACGACGAGCGCGGCTTCACGTTCTTCACCAACTACGAGTCGCGCAAGGGCTCGGAGCTGGCCGCCAACCCGTACGCGAGCCTGGTCTTCCCGTGGTTCGCGATGCAGCGCCAGGTGATCGTCGCCGGCGCCGTCGAGCGGGTCTCCCGGGCCGAGACCAAGCAGTACTTCGCCACCCGGCCGCGCGGCTCGCAGCTGGGCGCCTGGGCCAGCCCGCAGTCGCGGGTGCTGCCCGACCGGGCCGCGGTCGAGGCCGGCCTGGCCGCCGCCGAGGAGCGCTTCGGCGACGGTCCGGTGCCGCCTCCGCCGCACTGGGGCGGCCTGCGCGTGCTGCCCGAGACGGTGGAGTTCTGGCAGGGCCGATCGAACCGCCTGCATGATCGGCTGCGCTTCCGGCGTACGGACGAAGGCTCTTGGATCGTCGAGAGGCTCGCGCCGTGAGCCAGGACGCCGTCGAGGCGACCGAGGAGATCGTCGAGGAGCGCGAGCGCAAGTCCTGGGTGATCGACACCCGCCCGTTGAAGGTCACCGCCTATCGGCGGATGTGGATCGGCAACGGGGTCTCCTTCTTCGGTTTCCAGTTCACCTCGGTCGCGGTGCCGGTCGAGATGTACGCGATCACGCACTCCTCGGCCTGGGTCGGCCTGCTCGGCATCGCCGGCCTGGTCCCCCTGCTGATCTTCGGGCTCTGGGGTGGCGCCGCGGCCGACGTGATCGACCGGCGCAAGCTGCTGCTGATCAGCTCGACCCTGGCCTGGCTCTCGACCGTGGGGCTGCTGCTCCAGGCGCTGGCCGGGGTGCGCAGCGGCTGGCTGTTGCTGGCGCTGACCGCCCTGCAGTCGGCCGGCTTCGCGGTGAGCTCGCCGACCCGGCAGGCGATCATCCCGCGGATCGTGCCGACCGGCCTGGTGCCGGCCGCGAACACGCTGAGCTACACGACCACGACCGCGGGCGGCGTGCTCGGCCCGCTGGCCGCCGGCCTGATCTTCGGCGTCGCCACCACCAGCACCGGGGTGACGGTGGCCTACCTGGTCGACGCCGTGCTTTTCACGATCTCGTTCTGGGCAACCTGGAAGCTGCCGCCGATCCCGCCGATCGTGCACGCCGAGGACGAGGAGAAGCCCTCGGCCGGTCTTCGCGGCATCGTCGACGGCCTGCGGTTCCTGGCCACCCAGCCGGTGCTGCTGCTGTCCTTCGCGGTGGACATCATCGCGATGGTCTTCGCCATGCCGCGGGCGCTGTTCCCGGAGGTCGCCGCCGACCGGTTCGGCGGCGGCTCGGCCGTCGGCTGGCTGTACGCGGCGATCGCGATCGGCTCGGTGGTGGCCGGCCTGACCTCGGGCTGGATCGGCCGGGTCAAGCGGCAGGGCGTGGCGCTGATCGCGGCGGTGATGGCCTGGGGCATCGCGATCGGCTTCTCCGGCTTCGCCCACTCGCTGTGGCTGATGGTCCTGCTGCTGGCCGTCGGCGGCGCCGCCGACCTGGTCAGCGCCGTCTACCGGCAGTCGATACTGCAGACCTTCGCCCCCGACCGGTTGCGCGGCCGGCTGCAGGGCGTCTTCATCGTGGTGGTGGCCGGCGGCCCGCGGCTCGGCGACCTGCGGGCCGGCGCGACCGCGGACGTGACCGGGACGACCGGCTCGTGGGCCGGCGGCGGTTTCGTCGCGGCCGGGCTGGCCCTCGCGCTCGGCTTGGTTTTCCCGGCCCTGGCGCGTTATAAGCCCCCATCAGAACCGCTAGGGTCCAAACCATGACGAGTGTCGTGCCGGCGATATCCGGAACCCAGTGGTCGATCGAGTCGGGCGGCGCCCGGGCCGTCGTGGTCGAGGTCGGTGGCACGCTGCGCCACTTCTCGGTCGGCGACACGCAGGTGCTCGACGGCTTCGAGGCCGACGAGCTGTCGCCCGCGTCGTCCGGGCAGATCCTGGCGCCGTGGCCGAACCGGATCCGGGACGGCAAGTACACGTTCGAGGGCGAGAGCCACCAGCTGCCGCTGACCGAGCCGGCCCGGCACAACGCGATCCACGGCCTGGCCAACTGGTCGCGCTGGACGCTCGTCGAGCAGGCCGCCGACACGGTCACCCTGGAGTACGAGCTGCCGGCCCAGATCGGCTACCCGTGGTGGCTGACGCTGCGGACCCGCTGGTCGGTGTCGGCCGACGGGCTGCGGTGCGACCAGGAGGTCGTGAACAACAGCGGCGGCAACGCGCCGTGGGGCTACTCGGTCCACCCGTACGTCCAGCTCGCCGGCGTGGCGGTCGACGACATCCTGCTGCACGTGCCGGGCAAGACCCGGATCCAGGCCGACAACCGGCTGCTGCCGATCGGCTACGTCCCGGTGGCCGGCACCGAGTACGACTTCACCCAGCCCCGCAAGATCGGCGACCTGGTCATGGACGTCTCGTTCGGCGAGATCGAGCACGACGCGTCCGGCCTCACCGAGGTGACCATCGCCGACCCGGGCTCGGACCGCAAGGTCGTGGTCTGGGCCGACGGCAAATGCAAGTACTGGCAGATCTTCACCGGCGACACGCTGCACGGCGAGCGGTTCCGCCGGTCGGTCGCGATCGAGCCGATGACCTGCCCGCCGGACTCGTTCCGCACCGGCCGCGACCTGACCGTGCTGGCCCCCGGCGAGCGCTGGGCCACCAGCTGGGGAATCCGCGGCTGATGGAGTTCGCCGAGGTCGTCCGCAAGCGGCGGATGGTGCGCACCTACGACCCCGACCGCCCGGTGGCGCCCGAGGTCGTCGACAAGATCGTCAAGCACGGCCTGCGGGCCCCGAGCGCCGGCTTCTCCCAGGGCTGGGGCTTCCTGGTGCTCACCGAGCCGCAGGACCGCGACCGGTACTGGGCGGTCACCACCGGCGGCGAGGCCGAGCCGGTGTGGCGCGGCGACTGGCTGACCCGGATGCGCAACGCGCCCGTGCTGATCGTCTGCCTCGCCAACAAGTCGGCCTACCTCGACCGCTACGCGCAGCCGGACAAGGGGTGGACCGACAGGTCGGAGAGCCACTGGCCGGTGCCGTACTGGGACATCGACACCGGGTTCGCGGCGCTGCTCATGCACCTCAGCGCCGTCGACGAGGGCCTCGGCTCGTGCTTCTTCGGCATCCCGGTGCAGACCACGCAGGCGTTCAAGGACGCGTTCGGCGTGCCGGCCGAGTTCCACCCGATCGGCACGCTGTCGGTCGGCTACCGTGCCGCCGACAAGAGGTCCCCGTCACTGAAGAGGGGGCACCGCCCGGTGGACGAAGTGGTGCATCATGGCCGATGGACTGAGCCGCCGCCCGGCGCCGAGTGATTGTTGGGCGGCTAGGCTTTGCGTTGACTTGGGTTCTTGGCCGGATGGGGGTGCAACCCGACGTGATCTTCAAAGCGGTCCGGGACGGAGCCCCGTACCCCGATCATCACACCACGCTCAAGGCGTGGGCCGAGATCCCGCCGCGGCCCATCCGCCTGGCCGACCTGATCACCACGAAGCGTGAGCTCGCGCTGGACAAGCTGCTCGCCGAGGACTCGACCTTCTACGGCGATCTCTTCCCGCACGTCGTGGAATACCAGGGCGCGCTCTACCTGGAGGACGGGCTGCACCGCGCGCTGCGGGCGGCACTGCAGCAGCGCAACCAGATCCACGCCCGGGTGCTGGTGGTCGAGGGCTAACACCGTTAGTTTTAGGGCATGGCCGTCGCCCCGCTTGATCTTCTCGACCTCGACACCCTGCTCACCGACGAGGAGCGCGACATCCGCGCGCTCTGCCGGCGGGTGGCCGACGATCGCGTACGCCCGTCCGTCGCCGAGTGGTTCGAGAACGGCGCCGCCCCGGTCCGCGACCTCGCCCTGGAATTCGGCAAGCTCGGCCTGCTCGGCATGCACCTGACCGGCTACGGCTGTGCCGGCGCCTCGGCCGTCTCCTACGGCCTGGCCTGCATGGAGCTGGAGGCCGCCGACTCCGGGGTCCGCTCGCTGGTCAGCGTGCAGGGCTCGCTGGCCATGTATGCGATCTGGAGATACGGCTCCGCGGAACAGAAGCACCGCTGGCTGCCGGGCATGGCCGCGGGCGAGCTGATCGGCTGCTTCGGCCTCACCGAGCCCGACCACGGCTCCGATCCCGCCACCATGGCGACCCGGGCCCGCCGCGACGGTGACGACTGGGTGCTCACCGGCGGCAAGATGTGGATCACGAACGCGCCGATCGCCGACGTCGCGGTGATCTGGGCCCGCGGCGAGGACGGCGTGCTCGGCTTCGCGGTGCCGACCGACACGCCGGGCTTCTCGGCCCGGGAGATCAAGCACAAGATGTCGCTGCGGGCGTCGTCGACCGGCGAGATCACCTTGGATGAGGTACGCCTGCCGGAAGCGGCCCGGCTGCCCGAGGCGGCCGGGCTCAAGGCGCCGCTGTCCTGCCTCACCGAGGCTCGCTTCGGCATCATCTGGGGCGCGCTCGGCGCCGCCCGGGACTGCCTGGCCACCGCGATCGACTACGCCGGCAGCCGCGAGCAGTTCGGCCGGCCGATCGCGGGCTTCCAGCTCACCCAGGCCAAGCTCGCCGACATGGCGCTGGAGCTGCAGAAGGGCTTCCTGCTGGCGCTGCACCTCGGCCGGCTGCGCGACTCGGCCGGGTCGCTGCGCCCCGAGCAGGTCAGCGTGGGCAAGCTCAACAACGTCCGCGAGGCGATCAAGATCGCTCGGCAGTGCCGGACGATCCTCGGCGGCAACGGCATCAGCGGGGAGTACCCGATCATGCGGCATGCCGCGAACCTCGAGAGTGTGCTCACGTACGAGGGAACTTCGGAGATCCACCAGCTGGTGATCGGCCAGAAATTGACTGGTTTGAACGCGTTCGCCGGCTGATCGGATGCGGGTGTCGTACCCCCCTCGTACCTTATGGGTATGGCCCAGTCACCGGATGTCGACGAACCGACCAAGGAGTACCCGTCGGTTCCCGATGAGCCTGTCACCGATTCCCCGTCGGATCCCCAGCCCGAGCGCCGGAGCATCGTCGCCCGCGTTCTGATCTTCTTCGGCGTCGTCTTCGCCGTGATCGTCGCGGCCTGCTTCGGGCTCCGCTCGCTCAACGTGCTGCCCAGCTTCGACAACCCGTTCGACAAGCAGCAGACCGACCGCAGCCAGCCGGTGCTCCTCCAGTCCATGCGCGACCTGAGCCGGTACGTCGCGGCCGACGGCACCTTCCAGGTGATCGTCGACATGCAGGAGGACCGGAAGTACATCCCGGACTGGCTGATCAACCGGCGCGTGCTGTTCGTGGGCTCCGGCACGGTCGAGGAGTACGTCGACTTCGGCACCCTGTCCGACAAGGCGCTCGAGGTCGACAACGAGAAGAAGACCATCAAGATCACGCTGCCGCCGCCGCAGCAGGGGCAGGTCGCGCTCGACCTGCAGCGCAGCTACGTAGCCGACGAGGACCGCGGGCTGCTGACCAGCATCGGCGACGCGTTCAAGACCGACACCGACAAGCAGCAGCGGGTCTACCAGTCGGCCCAGCAGCGGATCACCGAGGCGGCCACGGCCAGCGGGCTCGACCGGCGCGCCCGGGAGAACACGCAACACATGCTGGAGAGCCTGTTCACCCGGCTCGGCTACACGTCGGTGACGGTCATCTTCACCAGTCCCTGAGCCGGGGTCTCACTCGTTGGGCATGAGGGCCCACAGAATCAGGTAGATGAGAAACTGCGGTCCGGGCAGCAGGCAGGAGACCACGAAGATCAGGCGAACGGTGCCGGACGAGAGCCCGAACCGGCGTCCGAGGCCGGAGCAGACGCCGGCGATCCAACGGTCGTTGCGAGGGCGGGAGAGGCGGCTGGACACGGTCATCGTCTCCTTATCGGTTGGTCACGGGCAGTTCCCGCGACCAAGTTCGACGGTAGGGGCGCGGCGACCGGCTTCCCTCGGTCCCGAGGGGGAGATGGGCGGTCCGGTTCCCGTAAGGGTCACCCGTACCCGAAGGACACTCACTGTTAACCTGGACGCCGACTCCGGGCCCCCTGTCAAGGCGGTGATAGTTCCGTGACGCTGGCCGTCCTCTCCGGCAGCGCCAATGCCCTCGATCCGACCGATGCGAACCGTCTCGAGGACGAACTGGTCACCGCCTTGCACGCGGCCGGCGCGGCCGACGTGGAACGTCTCGGCGACGATCCCGGCCGGCTGCGCGAGCTCTCCCGTCGTGCCCACGACGCGGGCGAGCGCCTGCTGATCTGTGCCGGCGACCTGGTCGCCCACGCCGGGCTGCTGCGCATCCTGGCCACCGAGCCCGGCGGCCGCAGCACCGCGCTGGTCGTCGCCGATCCGGCCGGCGACCTGCGCGACGACCGTGGCAAGCTGCTCCCGGCCGCGCCCGGCGCCGGCACCGTCCGTTACCTCGGCGCGGTCTGCCTGGCCCCGGCCGACCTGCCCACGCTCGACAAGGTCGCGGACCGGCCCGACCTGTTCGCCGCGCTGCTCGAGGCCGGCCTGGTGCCGGTGGCGACGCCGGTGCGGCTGCTCAAGGCCGAGCGGGTGCGGACGACGGCCGAGCTGACCCGGGCCCGCGCCGAGCTGGCCGCCGTCGACGAGGACCGGGCGCTGCTGCGGCTGGCGGTCAAGGAGAAGGACGACTTCTTCACCACGTACGCGGTCAGCTCGTGGTCGCCGATCGTCACCCGCGCCGCGGCCCGGCTCGGCCTGTCGCCCAGCGCGGTGACCTGGCTCTCGGTGTTGCTCGCCGTGGTGTCCGCGCTCGCCTTCTGGCAGGCGTCACGGCCCGCGATGATCGCCGGTGGCATCCTGCTCTACCTCGGCTTCGTGCTCGACTGCGTGGACGGCCAGCTCGCCCGCTACACCCGCACCTTCGGCGCGTTCGGCGGCTGGCTCGACACGATGGCCGACCGGGCCAAGGAGTACGCGGTCTACGCCGGTCTAGCGGCCGGCGCCGAGCGCGTCGGGCTGCCGTACGCGTGGCCGCTCGCCGTGACCGCGATCCTGCTCCAGACCGTCCGGCACATGACCGATACCTGGTACGGCGCGCTGCACGACGAGGCCGCCGCCCGGCCCCGGCCGCAGGCGGCGGGCGGGGTCGGCGCCCGGCTCAGCGCCGCCTCGAACCGGGTGCAGGGCGAGACCGGCTCGGCCGCGTACTGGCTGAAACGGATCGTGGTCTTCCCGATCGGCGAGCGCTGGGCCCTGATCGCGGTGCTCGCCATGATCTTCAACGGCCGGGTGGCGCTGGCGGCGGTCGTCGCCTGGGGGCTGCTGGCCTTCGCGTACACCGGCGCCCTCCGCTCCCTGCGCTCGCTCTCGATGCGGGTCGGCGTGCTGAACACGGTCGACACCGCCCGGCACCGCGACGACGGTCCGCTGGTGCGGTACCTGCTCGGCCGGGCCGGGCTGCCCGCGCCGCTGGCCTTCGCCGTGCTCGGCGCCGCCGCCGCGCTGGCCCTGGTCGTGTCCCTGCTGACCGGGTGGCTGGACGCGCCGGCCAAGCCCGCGCTCGCGATCGCCGCGCTGCTCGTGCTCGCGGCCGGGCTGCCGGCCCGCGCCCGGCACGACGGCCCGCTCGACTGGCTGGTGCCGGCCGCGCTGCGGGCCGGCGAATACCTGCTGGTCGTCGCGGCCGGGCTGAGCGGCTCGGTGCCGCCGCCGGTGGTCTACCTGCTGCTGTTCACGCTGGCCCTGCGCCACTACGACCTGACCGCCCGGATGGAGAAGGGCGCGCCGGCCGGGCGGGCGGTGGGCGCCCCGATCGGCTGGGACGGCCGGGTCGTGCTGCTCACCGCGTTCGCCCTGGCCGGGGCGGCGACCGCCGGCGAGGCGTTCCTGGCCGTCGTGACCGGCGGATCTTTCCTGTACAACGCGATCGCCGACTGGCGGGCGGGCGGCCGGACGACGTGACCCTGCTGACCATCGTTCTGCCGGTCTACCGGGTGCAGGCCTATCTGCGCCAGTGCCTCGACTCGCTGCTGAGCCAGTCCTTCGGCGACTTCGAGATCGTGGCCGTGGACGACTGCTCGCCCGACTACAGCGGCGCGATCCTGGCCGAGTACGCGGCCCGCGACCCCCGCGTCCGGGTGGTGACCTCGCCCGAGAACGTCGGCCTCGGCCGGGCCCGCAACCTCGGCCTCCAGCACGCCACCGGCGAGTTCGTCTGGTTCGTCGACAGCGACGACTGGCTGGCCACCGGCGCGCTGGCGGCGGTCGCCGCCCGGCTGCGGGAGACCGACGCCGACGTGCTGGTGGTGGGCTGGGACCGGGTGCACTGGGACGGCCCGGTGCAGCCGGGGTCGGCCCGCACGCTGCTCGGCGACGCGCCCCCGGTCTTCTCGGTCGAGGACTGGCCCCAGGTGATCGACGTCCTGCACGTGGCGTGGAACAAGGTGATCCGCCGCGAGCTGCTGGAGCGGCTCGGGCTCGGCTTCGAGACCGGCTGGTACGAGGACGTGTCGTTCACGTTCCCGCTGCTGCTGGCCACCAACCGGATCAGCGCGCTGCCCCGCACCTGCGTCCACTACCGCCAGCGGCGGACCGGCGCGATCACCAACACCGTCGGCGACCGGCATTTCGAGGTCTTCGACCACTGGGAGCACGCGCTCGCGCTGTGCGCCAAGTACGCCCAGCCCGGCGACCGGGTGCGCGGCCTGCTGTTCCGGCGGATGCTCTGGCACTTCATGCGGGTGCTGCGCCACGACGCCCGGGTGCCGGGCCGGTCGCGCCGCCGCTTCTTCGCCCGGATGACCGAGATGTATCAGAAGCACCGGCCGCCGGCGGGCTTCCCGTCGCCGGGCGGGGGCGAGGGCCTGCGCTACCGCTTCCTGGCCCGTGGCTCGTACACGCTCTTCACCGTCGCCGAGACGGCGATGCAGGCGATCCGGTCGGCCCAGCGGACGCTGAGCGGGCCGCGCCACCGCCTGGCCCGCCGCTTCCGCCAGGGCCTGGGCCACCTTTACTACCGGCTCAACCTGCTGCTGCCGGTCGACCGGTCGCTGGCGCTCTACGCCGCCTACTGGTTCCGCGGAGTCGCCTGCAACCCGGCCGCGATCGCCGCGAAGCAGGCCGAGCTCGTGCCCGGCGTGCGGCAGCTCTGGGTGGTCGGCCCGGACCGGGCAGGCTCGGTGCCGCCGGGCACGCCGTACGTGGTGGAGGGCACGCTTCCGTACTACCGGGCGCTGGCCCGCGCCGGCTACTTGATCAACAACGTCAACTGGCCGGACTGGACGGTCAAGCGCCGTGGCGCCACGCACGTGATGACCCACCACGGCACCCCGCTGAAGATGATGGGGATGGACCAGCTCGACCATCCGGCCGCGGCCCGCGACGCCGACCTGCCGGGCCAGATGCGCCGGGCCGACAAGTGGGACTTCAGCGTCTCGGCCAACGCGCACAGCACGATCGCCTGGGACCGGGCCTACCCGTGCGCGTACGAGACGCTCGAGGTCGGCTATCCCCGCAACGACCGCCTGGCCACCGCCACGCCCGGGGAGGCCGCCGCGGCCCGGGAGCGGCTCGGCATCGAGCCCGGCCGCCGGGTCGTGCTCTACGCGCCCACCCACCGCGAATGGCTGCCGGCCGACACCTTCGTGCTGGACGTCGAGCGGCTCGCCGACGCGCTCGGCCCCGGCACCGTCCTGCTGGTCCGGGCGCACTACTTCGACACCGGTGCCGGCGCCGGCGCAGCCGACCGGACGACGGGCGGCCCGGGCCGGCTCGTCGACGTCTCCGGCCACCGCTCGGTCGAGGACCTCTATCTGGCCGCCGACGTGCTGATCACCGACTACTCGTCGGCGATGTTCGACTTCGCGGTGCTGGACCGGCCGGTGGTCGTCTACGCGCCGGACTGGGCGGCCTACCGCGACCTGCGCGGGGCGTACTTCGACCTGCTGGCCGAGCCGCCGGGCCCGGTGGCGACGGAGTTCGGCGAGCTCGTCCGGATCCTGGAGGCGGGGGAGCGGGGCGACGCCGCCCGCGCGGCGTTCCGGGCTCGGTTCTGCTACCTCGACGACGGCGGGGCGTCGGAGCGCGTGGTTCGCCGGGTGTTCCGGAACAGCGGTAATCTGCCGTAATCGGTCCGCTACTGTGCGCAAATGGCACGTTCACCCGATGGCGGCATATAGATACTCCTCGTCAAAGTGAGCTAGATCGCCGACCGTCGTGGGATCGGGGTCATTGCGTACATTTGCGGCAGGAGGTAGAGACGGTGTCCACCGTCTTGCTCAAGGACGTCACCAAGATTTGGCCCGATGGCACGGTTGCCGTCAATCACGTCAGCCTGGACGTGAAGGACGGTGAGTTTCTCGTGCTCCTGGGCCCGTCCGGCTGCGGCAAATCCACCATTTTACGCATGATTGCGGGCCTGGAGGATCCCTCCGAAGGGGACATTCTTCTCAACGGTGACCCGGTCCTGGAATTGGCGCCACGCGACCGCAGTATTGCCATGGTCTTCCAGGATTTCGCCCTTTATCCGCACATGACGGTTAGCGACAACATCGGCTTTCCCCTCCGTCTGTCCGGAATGGAACAGACCAACCGGCTGGATCGCGTCGGTGACGTCGCCAGCGCTCTCGGCATCGGCGATGTGCTCGGCCGCAAGCCGAGCCAGCTCTCCGGCGGCCAGCGCCAGCGCGTCGCGATGGGCCGCGCGATCGTGCGCCGCCCCGGCCTCTTCCTGATGGACGAGCCGCTGTCCAACCTGGACAGCGGCCTGCGCGCCGAGCTGCGCGCGGAGATCACCGGCCTCACCCGCGAGCTCGGCGTCACCACCATGTACGTGACGCACGACCAGGCCGAGGCGCTCACCATGGCCGACCGCGTGGCGATCATGCGGAAGGGCATCCTCCAGGACGTCGGCACCCCGACCGAGGTGTACGGCCGGCCGGCCACCCTCTATGTCGCCGCCTTCCTCGGCTCACCCCGGATGAACCTGCTCGAGGCATCCGTCTACGTGCACCTCGATCAGTACATCGCCCTGAACTTCGGCGAGCAGGCGCTGTACCTGCCGTGGAACGACATCCGGGCCCGGGCGGTGGCCCACTACCACGGCGAGCGCATCGTGGTCGGCATGCGGGCCGAGGCGCTCACGCCGGTCGCGCCGGACGTGCCGGGCGACATCCTGCGGGGCCGCATCCGCTACCTCGAGCACCACGGGCACGAGTCGCTGGCCTACCTCGACATCGGGGCGACCGCGATCGTGGTCGACGAGATGGGCACCGGCAAGCCCGACCCCGAGCCCGGCAACCCGCTCAAGCGCTTCGGCGGCGCGCTGCAGAAGCTCACCGGGCGCGCCGCCACGGCCACGGTCGTCCAGCCCCGGCCCGAGCGCGACAGCGTGCTCGACCCGGGCCGGCACCACCGCCGGCCGGCCGAGCTCGCGGTGCGCCTGGCGCCGTACCCGGCCGTCTCGCCCGGACATCCGCTCGCCGTAGCCGTACGGATGGATGCCCTGCACTTCTTCGACGAGCGCGGCGACCGCATCGACGTCGGTTGGCGGTAACGGAGATCTTCCCCCGCTTGACCCCATGAGCTAGCGTTCCGCCCACACGTCGATGCGATGGCGTATCGACGCTGAAGACCTCGCGGAGGTGGGCACGTGGCGAACGCGTCCGGCTTGCTGGTGATCGAGCGCATCCTGCGCGACCGGCAGGGCATCTGGCAGCAGCTCGTCGAGGACCGGGACCTGCCCCGGCTGGTGGGCCAGATGCTCGCCAGCACGGTGCTGGCCCTCGCCGTTTACGGCGCGGTTCTCGGCTCCTTCCACAGTGTGTTGATGGCGCTGACGTCGGCGGTGAAGCTGCCGCTGCTGTTCCTGGCCACCCTGGCCATCTGCCTTCCCACGCTGTACCTGTTCAACCTGGTCTTCGGCGCCCGGCTCTCGGTGCGGCAGGCGCTCGCGCTGGTCATGGTGGCGCTCACGGTGACCGCCATGCTCGCGCTGGCGTTCGCGCCGATCAGCCTGTTCTTCCTGATCACTGCGCCCGACTACCAGTTCTTCAAGCTGCTCAACGTCGCGATCCTGGCGCTCTCGGCGCTGGTCGGCCTGCGCTTCATGACCGACGGCATGCGCACGCTCAACCGGCACGGCCTGATGGCGCCGGCGCCCCAGCCGGTCAAGGCCCCGGTCTCGCCCGCACCCGCTCCGGCCGCGGTCCCGGCAATGGCCGGCGCTCCCGCCCCCGAGGCCGGCAACGGCACGGCGCCGCAGCCGCACCAGGTCCAGGTGCCGCTCGGCTACGTGCTCCAGCCCATCCAGAAGGCGGCGCCGGCCCGGCCGGCCACGCAGACCCCGCCCAGCATGACCCTGCTGTACATCTGGATCCTGCTGTTCGGCTTCGTCGGCACCCAGCTGGCGTGGACGCTGCGGCCGTTCTTCGGCAGCCCGGGCATGAAGTTCAGCCTGTACCGCCAGATCGACGGCAACTTCTACGCGGAGATCTTCAAGACGATCGCTCACCTCTTCTGAGGTTGATCGCCCATGGCTGCTGCAACCGGGAGACCACGGCGCGTAGGCTGCACCACGGTGGAGGAGAGATTGCGACAGAGCGTGCGTTCGGCTCCCGGCGTGGAGTCGTCCGGCGGCGATGCGCCCCGCTCTCCTCAGCTTCTCGACCGGCGTTTCGGCCGTGACGAGATCGCCGTGGTGCGGCACGAGGTGTCCGCCCGGCTCACCGCGGCCGGTCTGGCCGGGGAGCGGCTGCAGGGCTTCGTCCTGGCCGTCAACGAGGTGATCACCAACGTCGTGCTGCACGCCGGCGGCCAGGGCCGGGCGGTGCTCTGGCTGGCCGGCGGCTCGGCGTGGTGCACGGTCACCGACTCGGGCCCCGGCATCCCGGCGCACTACCTCCAGCAGCCCGAGGTGCCCGGCGCGTTCGAGGTCGGCGGGCGGGGCATCTGGCTGGCGCACCAGCTGTGCGACGAGGTGACGGTGGCCACTGGGCCGATCGGTACCACGATCGGGCTGCGCATCGAGTTGCCGCGCCGCGTGTGACCTGCGTGAAACGGTGATTTGAACAGCTTGTAAAGCGTCCGGAAAACGTGAAGCCGCCCTTCCGGACTCACCGCGAGCCGCATGCGACTACATTGGGCGCGTGCTCGGACTACCTCAGCATGTGACCGCATGCCTTTTTGATCTTGACGGCGTGCTCACGCAGACCGCCCTCGTGCACAATGCTGCGTGGAAACAAACGTTCGACACGTTCCTCGAGACGTGGTCGGCACAGCACGGGCAAGAATTCGTGCCGTTCGACTCCGGCGCCGACTACCACCGATATGTCGACGGCCGGCCACGCGCCGATGGCGTACGCACCTTCCTCGCCTCTCGCGGTATCACCCTGCCCGAGGGCAGCCCGGATGACGGTCCCGACCAGCTGACCGTGAACGGCATCGGCAACCAGAAAAACAACCTCGTCCTACAGAAGATTAAGGAGGGCGCGGTCCAGGTATACGAGGGCTCCGTGGAGTACCTCAAGGCCGCGCGCGACGCGGGGCTGCGCCGGGCGGTCGTCTCGGCCAGCGCCAACTGCAAGGACGTTCTCGAGGCGGCGGGTATCGCGAACCTCATCGAGGAGCGCGTGGACGGTGTGACCGCACGCGAGCAAAGCTTGCCCGGCAAGCCGGCACCCGACACTTTCCTGTACGGCGCGAAACTCCTCGGGCTTCCCCCCGAGAGCTGTGCCGTCTTCGAAGATGCTCAGGCCGGCGTTGCCGCAGGTCGAGCGGGCGGTTTCGGGATCGTGGTCGGTGTGGACCGCGTCGGGCAACGTGACGCTTTGCTCGAGCACGGGGCGGACATTGTGGTCACGGACCTGTCCGAACTCCTGACGCGCTGAACCCGCATCAGCGCTTAAATTCACGACTTTCTTTACTCATTCACGAGAGGCACCACCGTGATCCGTGAACGGGCATATCCCGTGGACCCCTGGCACATCCGGGAGACCCGGCTCGACCTGGACCTGCTGGCCCAGTCCGAGTCGGTGTTCGCGCTTGCCAACGGGCACATCGGGATACGCGGAAACCTGGACGAGGGCGAGCCGCACGGCCTGCCGGGTACCTACCTGAACTCGTTCTACGAGCTGCGCCCGCTGCCGTACGCCGAGGCCGGCTACGGATTCCCCGAGTCCGGCCAGACGATGATCAACGTGACCAACGCCAAGCTCATGCGGCTGCTGGTCGACGACGAGCCGTTCGACGTACGGTACGGCGAGCTCCGCTCCCACGAGCGCGTGCTCGACCTGCGAGCCGGCACGCTCGAGCGCACCGTCGAGTGGGTCTCCCCGTCCGGCCAGGCGATCCGGGTGCGCACCGTGCGGCTGGTCTCGTTCACCCAGCGCGCCGTGGTGGCGTTCCTCTACGAGGTCGAGCCGCTGGACGCCTCGGCCCGGCTGATCCTGCAGTCCGAGCTGGTCGCCAACGAGCAGCTCCCGCCGATGAGCAAGGACCCGCGCGTCGCGGCCGTGCTCGACCACCCGCTGCAGGCCGAGGAGATGCTCGAGCAGCGCACCGGCGGCCTGCTGGTGCACCGGACCAAGGCGAGCGACCTGCGGATGGCCGCGGCCATGGAGCACCTCGTCGAGGCGCCGGGCAAGCACGCGATCACCACCGAGGGCCACCCCGACTGGCTGCGCACGACCGTGGCGAGCAAGCTCGAGCCGGGACAGAAGCTGCGCGTGGTCAAGCTCGCCGCGTACGGCTGGTCCGGGAGCCGTTCCCTGCCCGCCATCCGCGACCAGGTGGGCGCCGCGCTCGCCAGCGCCCGGCTGGACGGCTGGGAGGGCCTCGTGGAGGCCCAGCGGGAGTACCTGGACGCGTTCTGGGACCACTCCGACGTCAAGGTCGAGGGCGACCCCGAGGTGCAGCAGGCCGTCCGCTTCGGCCTCTTCCACACCCTCCAGGCCGGCGCCCGGGCCGAGCAGCGCCCGATCGGCTCCAAGGGCCTCTCCGGCCCCGGCTACGACGGCCACACCTTCTGGGACGCGGAGACCTTCGTGCTCCCGGCGCTGACCTACACGCAGCCCTCGGCGGCCGCCGACGTGCTGCGCTGGCGGCACTCCACGCTCGATCTGGCCCGGGAGCGGGCGCAGACCCTCGGCCTGCAGGGCGCCGCGTTCCCGTGGCGCACGATCCGCGGCCAGGAGTGCTCGGCGTACTGGCCGGCCGGCACCGCGGGCTTCCACATCGGCGCCGACATCGCCGACGCGGTCCGCCGCTACGTGCAGGCGACAGGCGACTACGACTTCGAGCGTGAGGTCGGTCTCGAGCTGCTGGTCGAGACCTCCCGGCTGTGGCGGTCGCTGGGCCACCACGACCGGCACGGACGCTTCCACATCGACGGCGTCACCGGCCCCGACGAGTACACGGCCGTGGTCGACGACAACATCTACACCAACCTGATGGCCCAGCAGAACATGTTCAGCGCGGTGGAGGCCTGCAAGCGGCACCCCGACCTGGCCCGCAAGCTGGGCGTCGACGACGAGGAGATGGCGTCGTGGCGGGATGCGGCGGCGGCGGTGCACATCCCGTACGACCGGGAGTTGCAGGTCCATCAGCAGTCCGAGGGCTTCACCCGGCTCCAGGAGTGGGACTTCGAGAACACCCCGCCCGAGGCGTACCCGCTGCTGCTGAACTACCCGTACTTCGACCTGTACCGCAAGCAGGTGGTCAAGCAGGCCGACCTGGTCATGGCGATGTACATCCGCGGTGACGCGTTCACCCCGGAGGAGAAGCAGCGCAACTTCGCCTACTACGACGCCCGTACGGTGCGGGACTCGTCGTTGTCGGCCTGCGTCCAGGCGGTTCTGGCGGCCGAGGTCGGGCACCTCGAGCTGGCGCACGACTACCTGGGCGAGGCCGCCCTGATGGACCTGCACGACCTCCACCAGAACTCGCGTGACGGCGTGCACGTGGCGTCGCTGGCCGGCACCTGGATCTCGCTGGTCGCCGGCCTCGGCGGCATGCGGGACTTCAACGGCCAGCTGTCGTTCGCGCCCCGGCTGCCGAGCCGGATCAGCAACCTCGAGTTCTCGCTGTTGTGGCGCGGGCTCCGGCTGCGGGTGAATGTCACGGCCGACGAGGTGACCTACTCGCTGCGCAACGGCGGCGGCTCGGCCCGGCTCGTGCTGCTGCACCACGGCAAGGAGATCGAGGTCACCCAGGTCAAGCCGGTGAGCGTGCCGATCCCGCCGGCCGGACCGGTCGGCCCGCCGCCGACCCAGCCCGCGGGCCGGGCCCCGGTGCGCCGGGCTCCGCAGGACTGACCGTCAACGACAACGGCCCCCGCGGATATCGCGGGGGCCGTTGCCATGTCTGCTCTACAGCATCGAAACGTGCACGTGGTCCTTGTGGGCGCTGACGCCGTGATAGGTGTGCCAGTTACCGGTCGCCGGGAACCAGATCTGCTGATACCAGATGACGTAGTAGATGCCCAACCGGTCGGCGTTGCGGACCAGGAACGCCATCAGGTTGTTGCCGTAGTTCTTCATGTCGGCGTTGTGCGCGTTCGAGAATCCGCTCTTCTGCAGGGACCAGTCGCAGGCCCGGCCCTTCGGATGCTCGAACGGTCCGCCGTTGCGGTGACAGCCGACGAAACGATTGAAGCCGGCCTTCTTCACCTCTTGGTACATGTGCAACGTACGCGCGGTGATGCAGCCACTCGTGGTCGGATCGTTCACGGTGCATTTCTCCGGCGAGAAACCGCCCTCGGCATTGCGTGGCGCGGGCGCCGCCTGCTTGGAGACCGCGTCGACGAAGCCGCCGGTGAGGCTCTTGCCGCCGACCAACTCGAGCGCCTTCTCGGCCGAGGCCTTCTGCTTCTGCATCGCCAGCAGGTTGGTCTGCTGCGCCTTCACCTCGGCGTCGAGCGCGGCCTTCTTGCTGTTGACCAGGTCGATCGCGGCGTTGAGCTCGCGCAGCTTCCGGTCGTGCAGCGTGTTGATCTCCTCCAGCGAGACCGCCTTCTTGAGGAAGTCGCTCGACCCCTGGCTGCCGAGCAGGAAGCTGGCGGCGCCGAGGTGGCCGGTCTGGTACTGCTGGGCGGCGATCGCGTTGACCTCGGGGATCAGCGCGTTGCGCTTGGCCTCGGCCAGGTTGATCTCGACGGCCAGGCTCTTCTGCGTCGCGGTGGACTTCGTCACCGCCGCCTTGGCCTGCACATACTTGCGGTTCGACGACTCGAGCACGTCGTTCAGCGTCGCGTTCGCCTCGACGTCGTCGTCGCCCTCGTCAGGGATCGCGGACGTTCCTCCGCCTGAGCTCGACCCTTCGCCGGAGCTCGACGAGGACGAGGTGTCGGGGTCGGCGCTCGCGGGGGCGGTCGGCGCCGCCAGGAACGAGACAGCCACGAGCGGCGCCAGGGCGAGTGTCAGCCACCGGCGGGTTCGTACGGTCATCCAGCCAGGTTCCTTCCGGTTAACCGCCGACCGGGTTAGCTGACGGGTTCGGGACGGAAGCGATCCCTACCGCTCGCGCGGATTCACCCCAGGTGAGGAACATTTGGTTCCCCGGCTCGCCTCGCGGCGATTGGGCGGTGGTCTGCCGGCGCCTCGGGGGCGGCGCCTTCGGCGGCAGAGCCGTCGGAGAGTTTACCCGAGACTTGGGAACGCATCAGGGTCCGATAAACGTGAATGTGGTGAGCGGATAAGCACTTTCCGTAATGAGGTGACAAGCCGTTATCGGCCAATCGCACAGGGTACGAGATCTGTCGATCAATCGATGGCATGGGTATCGTCGGTCCCGATCCCCACCCGGGGATCGCCGCCTAATCGCCGCGAGGCGAGCCGGGGAACCAACCGTTCCTCTCAATGGGGTGAATCCGGAGTCACTTCCGGTAGGGAACTTCCGTCCCGAACCCGTCAGCTAACTCGGTCGGCGGCCGACGGAAGGAAACAGTGTGCGGCACCAATCTGTCCGCCGCCGATTAGCGGCGACCCTCGCCCTCCTGGTCGCTGCCGCCGGTCTGGCGTTCGCGGCCCCGGCCCACGCGGCGCCGGGCGACACCGGGGACGACGGCGAAGGCGGCTCCAAGTCGCTGATCCAGCAGCTCGAGGCGGCCTCCCGGGGCTACGTCCAGGCCCGGGACGCGCTCGCGGCCTCCAAGACCCGCCAGGCCCAGCTCACCGCCCGGCTCAAGCAGCTGGACGCCGAGCTCGCCCCCCGCCAGGCGGCGGTCGACGAGATCGTCGCCGAGGCCTACATGTCCGGCCGGCTCGGCCCGATGAGCGCGCTGCTCAACGCCGGCTCGGGTGCCGGCTTCCTGGACCGGGCCGAGATGCTGGAGACGGTCGGGGTCAAGCAGCAGGCCGCGGTCACCGACCTGCGGGCCGTCCGTGACCAGCAGGCCGCGGCCAAGCTGGCGATCGACGCCACCATCCGTGACCAGCAGAAGCAGGTGAACGTGATGGCCAAGCGCAAGGTCCAGGCCGAGACCGCGCTGAAGGCGGCCAACGCCGGCCAGGACGACCCGCAGCCCAGCGACGGCGGCAGCAGCAAGTCGGCGGCCAAGTTCCAGGGCGGCAGCGGCATGGTGGACGACCCGACCAGTGGCGGCCGCATCACCCAGCGCATGCTGTTCGCCATGCGGCAGGCCCAGGCCGACGGGTTCACGCACTACGTGCACTGCTGGCGCGAACAGAACAGCGGCGAGCATCCCAAGGGCCGGGCCTGCGACTTCGCGGCCGACAAGGGCGGTTTCGGCGGGGTGGCGACGGGCGCCAGCAAGACGTACGGGACGAACCTCGCGAACTACTTCATCAACAACTCGAGCCGGCTGGGCGTCCTGTACGTCATCTGGTTCAAACGCATCTGGCTGCCGTCGAGCGGCTGGAAGGCGTACACCCGTGGCAACGGCGATCCCTCGAGCGATCACACGAACCACGTGCATTTGTCGGTCATCTAGGGCGGTACGGGGCCTTCACTTCTTCACGAAGGCCTCGTACTCCTTCATCACGTCGTCGGTCGGGCCGTCCGCCTTGATCACGCCGCTCTCCAGCCAGATGCTGCGCTCGCAGGTGTCCCGGATCGACTGCTCGCTGTGGCTGACCAGGAAGACCGTGCCGGCCTCCGCCCGCAGGTCGCGGACCCGCTGCTCACTGCGCTTGCGGAACTTCGCGTCGCCGGTGGCCAGCGCCTCGTCGATCAGCAGCACGTCGTGCTTCTTGGCCGCGGCGATCGCGAAGCGCAGCCGGGCCGACATGCCGGACGAGTAGGTGCGCATCGGCAGCGAGCTGAAGTCACCCCGCTCGTTGATCCCGGAGAACTCGATGATGTCCTGCACCTGGCTCTTGACCTGGGCCGGGGACATGCCCATGGCCAGGCAGCCGAGGGTCACGTTGCGCTCGCCGGACAGGTCGTTCATCAGCGCCGCGTTCACGCCCAGCAGCGAGGGCTGGCCGGCCGCGTAGATCGCGCCGCCCGCCTCGACCGGGAGCAGGCCGGCGATCGCCCGCAGCAGCGTCGACTTGCCCGAGCCGTTCGTCCCGATCAGGCCGATGGCCTCGCCCTTGTACGCCACGAAGCTGACGCCCTTGACCGCGTGCACCTCGCGGACGGCCGCGCTCTTGGTCCGGGTGACGAGGCGCTTGAAGCTGCTCAGCGGCGAGTTCTGCGCGGCCGAGACCGAGCCGTGGATCCGGTAGATGATGTGCGCGTTGTCGGCGATGACGGTGGGGACCCGCTCTTCGTCAGCCACGGCCGTACCCTTTCTCTCCCCGCCAGAAGTAGGCGTAGCCGCCGAGGCCCATGACCACGGCCCAGATGACGGCCTCGGTCCAGAGTCGCCGCGGCGACCCGGCCAGGATCACGTTCTCCATCAGCGCGTGCCGCATGAGCTCGATGTAGACCAGCAGCGGATTGGCCTCGACCAGGGCCAGCTTCCAGCCGTGCAGGTGGGCCGTGAACTGCGTCACCGGGTAGAGCACGGCCGACCCGTACATCCAGACCCGCATGATGAACGGGATGAGCTGCCGCAGGTCGTGCAGCGTGGACCCGAGCCGCCCGACCAGCATCGCGAAGCCGGCGTTGAAGATCGTCTGCAGCACCAGGGCGGGCAGGATGAGCAGCCATTCGACCGTGATCGGCTCGCCGGTGAACAGCACGATCGCGATCAGCACGGCCGTCGACGCGATCATGTTCCGCGCCTCGACCAGGGTGATCGACAGCGGCAGGCTGGCCCGGGGGAAGTGCAGCGCCCGGATCAGGCCGAGGTTGCCGCTCACCGCCTGGACGCCGGCCTGCACCACGGTCTGGGTGTATCCGAAGATGAAAACCCCGGTGCACAGGTACGGGATGAAGTTGCCCACGCCGTGCTTGGTGTTGAGCAGCACGCCGAAGATCACGTAGTAGACGCCCGCGTTGAACAGCGGGGTCAGGACCTGCCAGATCATGCCCAGGCGGGTGTTGCCCAGTGACGCCGAGACCTTGGCGCTCGCGAACTCCCAGATGAAGTGCCGGTAGGCCCAGAGCTGGCGGGTGTACTCCGGCAGGGTGGGCAGCCGTCCGGCGGCGCCCAGTCCATGCTTCCGGGCCAGCTCCCTCACGGAGGGCCCGGAGTAGGACTCGACGACGGTCGTCTGAGCCATGGGGTGGTGCTCCGATCTCGTCGGCCCGACGTCGGGGGAATCGGGTCCTGGTGCTTTCCGCGAGAACACAACTAGCAAGCATGCCAACACGTCACCGATGGAACGGGTTCGTATCGACGTGAAATCTAACCGACCGAACGGCGGAACGCAACCGTTACGTCCTGGCGTATAGTGACTACGTGGCGACAGCGAAGCGAGCACCAGCCGGGGCCGCCGTGCTCCGGGGCGACATCACTGTGGCTATCCGTAACGCGGTCATGCAGGAGCTGGCCGAGGTCGGATATGGCCGCCTCTCCATCGAAGCCGTGGCCCGCCGAGCCGGCGTCGGCAAGACCGCCGTCTACCGGCGCTGGAGCAACAAGCTCGAGATGGTCCTCGAGATTGTCTCCGACGTCGCGGGGCGAAGCGTACCCCTTCCGGACACCGGCAGCTTCGAAAGCGATCTCCAGCTGCTCATGATGATCGTAAGCCGCGCGCTCCAGCACCGGATCGCCTCGCAGATCATCCCGGACCTGATGGCCGAGGCCTCGCGGAACCCGCAGATCGCCGAGACCCTCCAGAAGGCGCTGCGCACCCACCAGCAGGCGGTCGGCGACAAGCTGATCGGCCAGGCCGTGGCCCGCGGGGAGCTGCCGCCGGGCACCGACCCCGAGGTGGCGATCGACCTGATCCTCGGGCCGCTCTACTGGCGGCTCGCGGTCGCACGTACGCCCCTCGGCGACGACTACCTGGAGAAGATGATCGCCGCGGTCATGGCCGCGTTGCGCGCGTCGAGCTGACGCACCCCAACCGCAACCCGGTTGCACTCCGGGTCAGCCCCTCGCTGCCGAAACTAGGAGCCATTCCCCTACCTCGCCGTTCGCCTCGCCTTTGAGGAGCCGCCATGCGCACCCCGCACGTCGACGTCGCCCTGTTCAAGCGCATCATGGGCGGCCGGCCCGCCGAGTCCACGCGGCTCGCGGCCCCGCGGGTGCGGACCGCGGCGCCGGTGGGTGCGTGGCTGAGCGAGGACGGCGCGGTGCGGCTCGACATCTTCGACGACGGCACGTACGACGGGCAGGTCGCCGGCCGGAAGCGTCATGCGCACGGCACGTACACCATCGACGGCGCGACGATGACGTTGAGCGACGAGTCAGGGCTGTACACGGCGGTCGCCCTGGGCGAGGGCGAGCTCGAGATGGCCGGTTACCGCCTCGGGCCCGCTCTCTAGGCTGCTCCGCCTGTCCGTCCGGAAGCTCACCAGGGCCAGCACCAGGCCGGTGACGGCCAGCGCCACCCCGATCCAGGCCGACGACAGGTAACCCCATCCGGCCGCGATCACCACGCCGCCCAGGGCCGCGCCCATGCTGTTCGCCACGTTGCTGGCGGACTGGTTGATCGCCGCGCCCATCAGCTGGGCGCCGGGCGCCACCGAGATGAGCCGGGCCTGCAGCGCCGGCCCGATGAAGAGGCTGGCCGCGCCGACCAGGAACGCGCCGGCCACCAGCCCGGCCGGGTGCCGGGCGGTCAGGCCGAAGAGCGCGATCGAGGCGATGATGCCGACGAAGCCGAGCAGCACGCTGCGCCGGAGGTCGCGGTCGGCCACGACGCCGCCGACCGCGTTGCCGACCGTCATGCCGACGCCCATCACCGCCAGCACCCAGGGCACGGCCGACGCCGGCAGCCCGGTGACGTGGGTGGTGACCGGCGCGATGTAGCTGTTCACGGCGAAGAAGCCGCCGAAGCCGATCGCCACCACCAGCGCGGCGAGCCACACCTGCGGCAGCCGGAAGGCGGCCAGCTCGTCCCGGGGTGAGCCGCCCGGCGCGGCCGCCACCTCGGGCACCACGGCCAGCACGGCGAGCAGCGTGAGCGCGAAGACGCCGGCCACGGCCAGGTAGGCCACCCGCCACCCGGCCGCCTGCCCGAGGCCGGTGATCAGCGGGACGCCGAAGACATTGGCCGCGGTCAGGCCGCCGAGCACGATCGAGAAGCCGCGCCCCTGGCTGCCGGGCCCCAGCATGGCCGCCGCCAGCAGCCCGGCCGCGCCGAAGTAGGCGCCATGGGCGAGCGCGGCGACGAACCGGGCGGCCAGCACCAGCCCGAAGGTGGGCGCCACCGCCGAGGCGACCGTGCCGGCCACGAACAGCCCGAGCAGCCCGACCACCAGCCGGCGGCGCGGGACCCGGGCGGTGAGGGCCGCGATCGTGGGCGCGCCGGCCACCACGCCGAGGGCGTACCCAGTGATCATCCAGCCGGCCTTGGCCACCGCGTCGGCGCTCGATCGGGCGTACTCCGCCGGCAGCAGGTCATGGGCCATGTCGGGCAGCAGGCCCATCGCTACGAACTCGGTCAGGCCCAGCCCGAAGCCGCCCAGCGCCAGCGCGAGCAGGGCCGCCCAGCGGCGGCCGGCGGTCATTCTCTCCACTGGGCCGACTCTAGAACGTTCTAGGCCGTGGCGTCGTAGAACGTTCTAGTGATCACACGTTAAAGTTCGGTTTCATGCGGACAGGGGAACGGCGGCCCACGCTGGCCGACGTCGCCGCCGAGGCCGGGGTCTCGGTCGCGCTGGCCTCGATCGTGATGCGGGAGGCGCCCGGCGCCAGTGCCGCGACCCGCGCGCGAGTGCTCGAGGTCGCCCGCCGGCTCGGCTACCAGCCGGACAGCCGGGCCCGCCTGCTGCGTAGCGGCGAGAGCCGGCTGCTCGGCGTGGTCTTCGGCGTCCAGCACCCGTTCCACGACGACGTGCTGACCGGCCTCTACGACGCCGCCGGGCGGGTCGGCCACGAGCTGGCGCTGAGCGCGGTGACCCCGCGACGCGATGAGCGTACGGCCATCGACGGCCTGTTGCGCGACCGATGCGCCGCGCTGATCCTGCTCGGTCCGCTCATCCCGACCGCCGAGCTGGGCGCGCTGACCGCCCGCATGCCGGTGGTGGCGATGTTCCGCCCGATCCGGCACAAGGCGGTCGACGTCGTGCGCACCGACGACTCGCGCGGCCTGCACCTGGCCGTCGACCACCTGGTCGAGCTGGGCCACCGCCGCATCGCCCACGTCGACGGCGCCCGCTGGGTCGCGTCGGCCGAGCGGCGGCAGGGCTACCGCGAGGCCATGACCCGGCACGGCCTGGCCGAGCACATCCGCGTCGTCCCCGGCGGCTCCGGCGAGGAGGACGGCGCCCGGGCCGCCCGGGAGTTGCTGGACGATCCGCCCACCGCGGTCACGACGTTCAACGACCTGAGCGCGACCGGCCTGCTCGACGGCTTGCGCCGGGGCGGCCTCGACGTGCCCGGCGACATCAGCGTCGTCGGGTACGACGACAGCAGCTTCAGCCGGCTCGCCCACATCGACCTGACGACCGTGGCCCAGGACATCGACACCATGACGACGCTCGCCGTGGCCCGCGCGGTGGAGCGCGTGGCCGGCGTGCGGATCGCCCATCGCGAGGTGGTCACCTCACCCCGGCTGGTCGTCCGCGGCACGACCGGCCCTGTGGATTCCGGTTCGGAAGTGTCGTAGCGGTGCTCTAATCTCACCCCACCCAGTAACGGGGTGGGGTGAGACCAGCAGACAAACGGCCGGACAAACAGGGCGGACACGGGTAGAAGACCACGATGATCGACTGGCTCACGAGCACCGCCTTCACCGCATTCGGCGCCCCCACGACCTGGGCCGAGATCCTTGGCTTCGCGACCGGCCTCATCAACGTGGCTCTGCTCGTCCGCCAGCACATCCTCAACTGGCCGCTCGGCATCCTCAACGTTCTGCTGCTCATGGTCGTGTTCTGGTCGGCCGGCCTCTACGCCGACGCCGGCCTCCAAGTCGTCTACGTCGTGCTCGGCCTCTACGGCTGGTGGGCCTGGCTCTACGGCGGCGAGCGGCACACCCGGCTCGTGGTCCGCTCGACCACCGGCCCCGAGTGGGTCGGGCTGGCAGTCGCCGGCATCGTGCTGACCGCCGGCCTCTGGCTGTTCCTCGACCGGCTCACCGGGTCCACCGTGCCGCTCGCCGACGCCCTCACCACCGCACTCTCGCTGCTCGCCACCTACGGCCAGACCCGCAAGCTGATCGAGAGCTGGTGGCTGTGGATCGCCGCCGACCTGATCTACATTCCGCTCTACGCCTACAAGGACCTCTGGCTCACGGCGATCCTGTACGTGGCCTTCCTCGCCCTCTACGTCGCCGGCCTGCGCTCGTGGCGGACCGCTAGAAAAGAGCTGTGGAGTACGAACACGGGCTGATCGTCGGCAAGTTCTATCCGCCGCACGCGGGCCACCACCTGCTGATCGACACGGCCGCGGCACGATGCGCCCGGGTGACGGTCGTGGTCGCGCCGTCCTCGGCCGAGACCCTGCCGCTCGATCTTCGTCTCGACTGGCTGCGCGCGGCGCACGGGCCGAACGTACGGTTCGTGGGCGTGCACGACGACCACCCGATCGACTATGCCGACCCGGCGGTGTGGGAGCTGCACATGGCGGTCTTCCGGGCGGCGGCGGGCACCGATCGGGTCGATGCCGTCTTCTCCTCCGAGGCGTACGGGGTGGAGCTCGCGGCCCGGTTCCACGCCGAGCCGGTGATCGTCGACCTCGGGCGGGAACGGGTGCCGGTCTCGGGGACGGCCGTGCGCGACGACCCGATCGGGAACTGGGCTCATCTCGGGCCGGGCGTGCGGGGCTGGCTCGCGAAGCGGGTGGTGGTGGTCGGCGCCGAGTCGAGCGGGACCACGACCATGGCCCGGGCGCTGGCCCGGCACTACCGGCTGCGCGGCGGGCTCTGGCGGGCGACCCGGTGGGTGCCCGAGTTCGGCCGGGAGCTGACCGAGCGCAAGCTGGCCGCGCTCGGTCCGGGGGCGACGATCTTCGACGTGACCTGGGACCACGCGGACTTCCGGACGGTGGCGGCGGCGCAGAACGCCGCGGAGGATGCGGCGGCCCGGTCGGGCTCACCGGTGCTCTTCGGCGATACCGACGCGTTCGCGACCACGATCTGGGAGGAGCGCTATCTGGGAGCAACTTCCGCGGCCGTACGGGGTGAAGTCCGCCGCCCCGATCTGTACCTGCTCACGGACGACGACGGCGTGCCGTTCGAGGACGACGGCCTGCGCGACGGCGAGCACCTCCGACGGTGGATGACGGGTCGTTTTCGCGACGAGTTGGCTGCTCACGGCGTACGACACCGGGAATTGACCGGAACCTTCGGCGAGCGTCTGCGCGCCGCGGTGAGGGCGACCGACGAGGTGCTCGCGGAGGGTTGGGTGTTCGCGCCGCCGCTAAGCGCGCACGCGCAGAGGCCGATCGGGAGGTAGGGACTCGCACACGCGGAGAGGGGTCGCATGCGGTTCGTGCTCGCGGCGGCGGCGTTCGTGCTCCCGCTCGCGCTGACCGGCTGCCGCAGCGGGACCACGCCGGCCGCGACGCCCTCGGTGACCGCGACGCAGACGCCATGGGTGATCTACAACTCCGGCAATCCGACCCCGAGCCGGGGCGCCGCGCGGTTCACCGGTACGCCGCCGCCCGCCCTGCCCTCGGTCTCGTACCTGTCGACCAGCTCGGCGTGCACGATGGCCTGGCCGGAGACGGGTCTCGTGCTGATCCCGATGGTCATCACCCCGGTCGCCGGCGGTTTCAAGGTCGAGTGGCCCTCGGCCTACGGCTCGTACTACCGCATCACCGCCGTTCGACAGGGCCTGGTTAAGGGCCCACAGCCGGAGCCGAGCTGGACGACCGTCCCGGCCGGCGCCGGTTGCACCGTCTCCACCACCCTGACCGGCCTCACTTCGGGCGCGCCCTACATCATCTGGCTCGACGCCCCCGACACGCCGCGGGCCCGCGACGGCGGCCGAAGCCTCTACAGCGGCAAGTCCGGCGTCGTGAAGCCCCTGTGATCACGCGAGCGCGGCGACCTGCCGCTGGGTGAGGCCGCGCCCCCGGCGGACCTCGGCCAGCCGATGCCCGACGACCGCCGCGAGCAGTTCCTGCTTCCCCGCGGCGACGGCATCCTCCCCACCCGCCCGCGCGACGTACTCCGCTCGGATGTCACGCCAGCGCACGTATTCGCTCATGCCTCGTCCTCCCGTTCGCCGCGTTCCTTCAGGTATGCGTCGTACCTCTGCTCCGCCAGCGGTATCGCGGTCTCGTACCAGACGTTCCATCGTCCCGCCTTATTACCGGCAACCAGGAGAATCGTCGACCGCCACGGGTCGAAGGCGAAGAGAATCCGCATGGTGCCGGGCCGTAACTCCTTCGTTAGCTCATGTCAGAAGGCGATGGTGTTTCGGCCGCTGAACTTGGCGGCGTAGAGGCGGTCGTCGGCCGCTCGGAACAGGGACTCGCCGGTCATGTCGGGGGTGAGGGCGGCGAGGCCGACGCTCACCGTCAGGCGTACGCCCGGGATGATGTCGGCCTTCGCCACCGCGGCGCGGATGCGTTCGGCCACCTCGCGGCCCACCTCGAGGTCGCCGCGCAGGAAGACGGTGAACTCGTCGCCCGCGTAGCGCACCGGGATGTCGTCGGCGCGGCAGTGGGCGCGCAGGATCTTGGCCACCTCGCGCAGCGCGCGGTCGCCCACCGTGTGCGAGTACGCGTCGTTGACCGCCTTGAAGTGGTCCACGTCCACCAGCAGCAGGACCAGCGGGGCCGCCAGCCGGCCGGAGTCGATGCGGTTCAGCAGCAGGTCGAAGCGGCGGCGGTTGCCGAGCTTGGTGAGCGGGTCACGCAGCACCTCCCGTTCGGCCCGCGCTCGCGCCGACTCGGCCTCCTCCTGCTGGCGGGCCTGCCGCAGCATGGCGAGCCGCTGCAGACGCACCCGCCACAGCTCGCGGGTCTGCCCCTCGACCGCGTCGAACATGTCCCGGTTGGCCTGGCCGTCGTCCTGCTCGAGGGCGGTCAGGGCGAGCTCGAAGCGGATGATCGATTTCTCGTCGGGGCGGGCGCCGTACGCGCAGAGCTCGCGCGCCGCCACGAACTCGCGCCGGGCTTCGGGCAGTCCCCCTTGGGACCGCAACGCGATACCCAGCGCCAGATGTGCCATCCGGGCGTACGCGAAGCTCTCGGCCGTGCGTAACGGCATGATCGCCTCGCGGGCCAGCTTCTCGGCCGGCACCACGTCGCCGAGCTTGGCCAGGGCGAGCGCCAGCATCGCGGCCGCGCCGGTGTCGTCGGGGTACTGGTCGACGTGCCGGCGGGTGATCGCGGCGCTGCGGCGCAGGCGGGTGGCGCCCTCGTCGTGCCGGCCGATGTGGTCGAGCCGTACGCCCCAGTTGAGCAGCGTCGTGGCGTGCACCAGCTCGAACCCCGAGGTGGCCTCGCTCAGCTGCTCGTAGGTGTCCGAGGCGATCTCGTACATCTCGGCCGCCGTCGCGGCCTCGGCGAAGCTGCACAGCGCGGAGATGCGCCGGTCGCGGCCCGGATGCGGCGCGTCCAGCAGCACTGCGGCGCGGGCCAGGCCGCGCATGGCGTCGATGTAGCGGGCGCGCAGCACGTCGAAGTGCGCGAGATCGCACAGCGTCTTGGCCTCGCCCAGCGCCGACCCGGCCGCGCGGTGCATGCGCAGCAGCTCCTGAGCGAGCTCGGCGCCCTCGTGGAGGCGGCCCATGTACAGGTTGGCGTACATCTTTCCCTGTACCAGGAAGGGGATGGTGCGGCGATCGCCGCAGAGCCGGGCCAGGGCTAGGTACGCGTCGGCGGCCGCGAGCGCCTCGTGCCCGTGGCCGGTGTTGGCGAGCCGGTGCACCCGGAGCGCGTACAGATGAAGTGGTCCGAACGCGGTAGCCGGTACCGGCAGGCCTTCCATCGACCCAGTATCAACAAAACCGCTCAGATCAACTATGGGTGACGACCAGGCATTGTCGATGTTGAAGACGTCGTTGATCGCTCATTTCGTGACATATTTGTCCAGCCCGTCGACGAGCATCGACAAGCCGAGCTCGAAGCGCTGCTCATTGCCCCCGCCGACCATGTCGTGCGCGTACTTCTTGAGGTTGGGGTACTGCTCCTCCGGAAGCTGCTCGAAGTAGGCCGTGAGGTCCTCGCTCAGCTCGGCCACGAACGACTCCTGGTCGGAGCCGGCGCCCTGCAGCGTGCCGCGCCAGATCGACATCTCGTACGCGTCGGCGGTGATGTAGAGGAAGATCCGGTCCATCGCCCAGGCCGCCACCTGGGGCGGGACGCCGCCGCCGACCATCAGGCCGAGCATGAAGTCGGAGACGCGCATCGCGTTGGGCCCGGTCGGAATCGTGGCCAGCGCGGCCCGGGCCAGGTCGTAGTGGTCGAGCAGCACCTGGTGTCCGGAGCGGGCGATCTGACGGATCTGCTCCTTCCACCGCGCGGTGTCGGGCTCGGGCAGCTCCATGAGCCCGCACATCTCGTCGAACATCAGCTGGAGCAGCTCGTCCTTGCTGGTCACGTGAGCGTAGAGGCTGGACGGCCCGGTCTCGAACTCGGCCGCGAGCCGCCGCATGCTGACGCCGTCGATGCCCTCGGTCTTCACGATGCGCAGGGCAGCCTGGACGATCTCGGCGCGACCGAGCGGGGCCTTGGCGGGGCGCTGGGGCTTAATGGCCCGCCGCAGGAACGGCGACTCTTTCATCGCCGCCCAATCTACTTGACGCGAACGGTGTTCGCCAGTAGAACGGTGTTCGTAGTCAACGAACACCGTTCAACGTCATCGGGGGAACCCCATGGAAGCCGTACTGGAGAAGCCGGGCGCCGTTGCGACGGCGTACCGATATCGGTGGGTCGCGCTCTTCGTGATCCTGGCCGTCGAGGTCATGGACCTGCTCGACGCACTGGTCACCAACATCGCCGGGCCGTCGATCCGTACCGACCTGGGCGGGTCCTACAGCTTGATCCAGTGGCTGGGCGCGGCGTACACCCTGGCCATGGCCATCGGCCTGCTCACCGGCGGCCGTCTCGGCGACATCTACGGCCGGCGCCGGATGTTCCTGATCGGCGCGGCCGGCTTCACGCTCGCGTCGCTGGCCTGCGGCATCGCCCAGACACCGGTCGAGCTGATCACCGGGCGGGCGGTGCAGGGCCTGTTCGGCGCCGTGATGCTGCCGCAGGGCCTCGGCATGATCAAGCAGATGTTCTCGCCGGCCGAGCAGGCCAAGGCGTTCGGCGCGTTCGGGCCGGTGATGGGCCTGTCGTCGGTCGGCGGGCCGATCCTGGCCGGCTGGCTCGTCGACGCCGACTACCTCGACGCCGGCTGGCGGATGATCTTCTTCATCAACCTGCCGCTGGGGCTGTTCGCGGTCTTCGGGGCGGTCAAGTTCCTGCCCGAGTTCACCAGCGAGCGGGCGCCCCGGCTCGACCTGCTCGGCGTGCTGCTGGCCGCGGTCGGCGCCTTCCTCCTGCTCTACCCGCTGGTGCAGGGCCGTGAGCTGGACTGGCCGGTGTGGTGCTTCGTGCTGCTGGCGGCCGGTGTCATCGTCTTCGGCCTGTTCGCCCTCTACGAGAACCGGCGGGAGCGCAAGCACCTCGACCCGCTGGTCACGCCGAGCCTGTTCCGCAAGCGGGCGTTCTCCGGCGGCCTTGCGGTCGGCCTGGTGTTCTTCGGCGCGCTGATCGGCACCGGCCTGGTCTTCACCTTCTATCTGCAGATCGGGCTCGGCTACTCGCCGCTCAAGGCCGGCCTCACCACGCTGCCGCAGGCGCTCGGCACGGTCGCCGGCTTCATCGCGGCCGGCGCCGGGCTGGCCGAGAAGCTCGGCCGCAAGCTGCTGCTGATCGGCACGGCCGTGATGATCGTGGGGACGGCGGGGATGGCGCTGACCGTGCGGCTGGCCGGTGCGGGCATCACCCCGTACCACATGATCCCGGCCATGGTCCTCACCGGCGCCGGCATGGGTCTCGCGATGGCGCCGTTCTTCAACATCGTGCTGGCCGGCGTCGAGGACGAGGAGACCGGCTCGGCGTCGGGCGCGCTCACCTCGATCCAGCAGCTCGGCGGCGCGTTCGGCATCGCGGTGCTGGGCACCATCTTCTTCGCGATCCTGCCCGGCCAGGTCGTGTCGCACGTGGACGGTTCGGCGACCGAGCTGCGGACGGTGCTGACCACGGCCGGGGTGCCGGCCGACGCGCAACCGGCGGTGGTGGCCGGGCTGCGTGAATGCCTCCGCGACCGTACGGCGGAGAACGATCCCGACGTGGTGCCGGCCAGCTGCCAGAGCACCGGCGTGCCGAGCCCGCAGGTGCAGGCGTACGCCGCGGAGCAGGTGCGGGCCGGCTTCCAGGACTCGGCGGTGTGGAGCACGGGCGTGACGATGGTGCTGCTGGTGCTCGCCTTCGGCCTCGCCTTCCTGCTGCCCCGGAAGGCGAGGCCGGAAGCGGGCTAGACGGTCGGGAGACCGGCCTCGCGCCAGGCCTTGAAACCGCCGGCGAGGTCGGTCGCCCGCCGCAGGCCGAGGTCCTGCAGCGAGGCGGCGGCCAGGCTGCTGGTGTAGCCCTCCTGGCAGGTCACGATCACCTGCAGGTCGTAACTGTCGGCGAACGGCAGCCGGGCGTCGCTGCGCGGGTCGAGCCGCCACTCCAGCACGTTCCGCTCGATGATCACGGCACCCGGGATCTCGCCGAACTCGGCCCGCTGGGCGGCCGGGCGGATGTCGACCAGCACGGCGCCCTCGTCGATCGCGGCGGCGGTTTCGAGCGGGCCGAGGCGGCGCAGGCGGGCGCGGGCGCCGGCCAGGATCTCGTCGATGCCGATCGAGCCGGGCGGGGGAGTCAGGACCGCGGTCACCACTGCACCCCGGCCTTCTCGACGGTCAGCACCTCGAGGCCGTCGGCGCCGATGCGGTAACGGGTCATCGTGGCCAGCGCCGGGCCGTAGACGTGCACGCTGACCGCGGGCCGCGACGAGCGGTTGGTGATCCGGTGGATGTGCCGGGAGCCGAACCGGCGGCCGGCGCCCTCGCCGAGCTCGCGGCCGGTGATCCGGGCCGGGCCGCCGGCCGGGATCGAGACGGTGTCCTCGGTGAGCGTGCCGGCGAAGACGTGGAACGCGCCGGCCGAGCCGCCGTGGTCGTGCAGGTCGGTGCCCTGGCCGGGCAGCCAGGTGAGCAGCCAGACCTCGTGGTCGTCGGCGACGGCGAGGCGGTGGTACCAGCGGTCGACCGGGTTGAAGCGCGGTGCGACCGGCCAGTCCTCGGGGGTCGCGGCGTAGCGGGCGGCGATGGCGAGATGGTCGAGGCGAAGGTCGACGGCGTTCACGGAAGCTCCTCGATTTACATACATTGCCTATCAGTCCTATAGGTTTACCGCCACAACGCGGCCAAGGATAGCGCCTGGCTCGGCGGGTCGGGCGGAAAGTCGGCGGATCAGTGCTGAGAGACTCGAAAGCGCTGGTCAGCTAGGACAGCAAGCGCTGGCGCAGTGCGCCAGATCGGTCGCCAGATCGGCGACGAGAGGGATTCCCGTCCGCTGCATGACGCCCATGGTGACCGGAATGGTGATCAGTGGTCAAATTCGTTCCGCGATGTGGGAGCGGAAAAGCGGACGCGCGTCCGCTCACCACCAGCCGCGCCGTTTGGCCCAGGTCAGCAGCATGGCCGACATGACGGCCATGATCACCAGGACGGCCAGCAGCTGCTCGACCTGGGTGTGGCTGTTGACGATCACGTTCATGCCGTAGATCGAGGAGAGTGCCGTGATCGGGAGGGTCACCACCGCGATCACGGCCAGCCGCTCGGCGGCCACCGTCATCTTGGTCTCGGCCCGGGCCCGGTAGAACTCGATCACGCCCTGCAGGTACTCGCGCTCGCCGTCGGCCAGGCCGCGGATCCGGTTGAGCTGGTCGACCACGTCGTTGACCAGGGGCAGGTCGTCGGCCGGCACGCGGGCCTCGAGGGCGGCGATCCGGCCGTACACCTCGGCGCCGAGGGCACCCATCGTGCGTACGGCGAGAAGGCCGTGCCGCGCCTGGAAGAGCTCCTCGAGGAACTCCTCGGGATTGCCCATGTGGCCGCCGGTCACCCGCTGCTCGAGATGCCACACGTCGGTGGTGATCTCCTCGATGAAGCCCTCGAGGCGGTGGATCAACGCGGAAGTGATCGCATAGGACAGTTCATAGGGTGAATCCGGTCGTAACCGGCCCGATTCCAGCCGGCGCCGAACACCGTCCGTTTCGCGAAGAGCGACTTCCAGGGAAAGCGCCGGATTAATCGGTCCGTGGACGGTCACCACATACTTTTCCCCGATTATCTGATCAAGTTCCAGGTAGTGGATATGACCGGATGGTCCCCGCTCCGGACCGTGAAGGATCAAGAGTTGCTGATGCGGATAAATCCGGACACGTGGCACGCGATTCCGTTGCATACAGTCGCGGACCGCCAGAGGATGGCAGCACAACACGTCGGTGAGCAAGGCGATCGCCTCGTCACTGCACTCCGGAACGTCCACCCACACCAGTGCGCCCGGCCGGTCCAACAGGCCCGCGACCTCGGATACGGTGTGCGCCTCGACCCCGTCGCCGGTGAGCGACAGGACCCGGATCCCGCCCATGTACCCACGCTAGACCTGAAAGAAGCTCATAGCGCTTTGCCTCTTTCCGAACAAGGCGTGAAATCGCCCCTGAGCGATCGCGCGCACACGCTCTGTCGCCGAAATTGAGCTTTCCATCACCGGATCGGCTGGGGGCCTCAGCCGTTAAGGCGGAAATCCCGTCGGCAGGGTCATCCGGAATCGAGAAAGCTATATGGTGACCAGCGCCGCCGAGAACCGGTGCCGGAGGTTACCTCGCCCATGCCTCCGACTCCACGATCAACGAGGACGGACACGTGTTGAAGTCACGCCGCGGTCTTCTTGCCGCCGGCCTAGCTGTCGCCGTGGTGGGCGCCCTGGGCGTCGCCTCGACCCTGAACGCGGGTGCGGGACAGATCACGGGGGGTTCGGGGCAGCCCGTGGCCGAGGCAGCGCCGGTCGATCCCAATGCGCTCGCCGGCACGGCGACGCCGCCCAGCGTCCTTCCCTGGGGCCAGCGCCCCGAGCGCGTCCGCAAGGGCCGCGCCGGCGCGACCAGCCGGACGCTGCGCGCCGAGGGCGACGACGCCGCGGCCAACGACACGTCGGGCTCGACCCAGCCGCGCGGGCGGTACGCGCCGAAGGGCCGCTGGTCGAAGACCGGCTACCTGAAGACCGAGGTGACCGACGTGGCCCCGCCGGAGCCGCCGGCCGGCGCCAGCCCGACGGCGGAGGCGGATCCGACCGAGGACCCGACCACCGCGGCGACGACGGACCCGACCACGGATCCGACCGATGAGGCGACGACCGCCGCGACCGACGAGCCGACGGCCGAGACGACCACCGACGCCGCCCAGCCGGAGGCCACCGAGTCGACCGCCGACGCCGCGCCGGGCCAGGAGCCGGAGCCGGCCGCCAGCTCGTCCGGGCACGTCGCGCCCGAGCCCAGCGGCGCCTCGACCACCAGCGACAAGGCGTACTTCCTCTACAACACCGGCATGCAGTACGCCGAGACCGACGGCTTCTACACCAACGTCTCGATCGCCAAGCCGGCCCTCACCAGGGGCGACTACCACACGCTCGGCGAGCTGGCGCTGCAGTCGGCCGACGGCAAGCAGATCGTCGAGGTCGGCTGGAACGTCGACCGCCTGGTCAACGGCGACGACGACCCGCACCTGTTCGTCTACCACTGGGTCAACCGCACCCCGAGTTGCTACAACGGCTGCGGCTTCGTCCAGTACAGCAAGAACATCAAGCCCGGTGACACCCTCGCCACCGACACCATCAAGAAGTTCGGCATCCAGTACTTCAACGGCGCGTGGTGGATCGCGTTCGACTCGGAGTGGATCGGTTACTTCCCCGAGCAGCTCTGGAACGACGAGGGCATCAAGTTCAGCCGGTCCGGCCTGATCCAGGTCTTCGGCGAGGTGGCGGCCTCCAGCCTCACCCCGTGCAGCCAGATGGGCAACGGCTTGTCGATCAACCCGGAGAAGCCGACCGACCCGAGCGGCGCGGCCTACATGGCGAGCGTGGCGTTCCTGAACGGCCCGGCGGTGAACCTGACGTACCAGACGACGGACGCCGCGCGGTACCCGATCGTCGGGCGAAGCTCCCGCACGTTCCAGTACGGCGGTCCGGTCAAGGCCTGCTGAAGTACTGCGTGACGCGATGCCCGGTCCCGGCGAGGGGGACCGGGCATCGTCCCGTTTCCCGGGCCTACCGGTCGAACCGACTTCACCTCGACGGTGTACAAGTGGGTGACACCGGAAGCAGGCGGAGGCGCGGATGAGGCGAAACAGCCCCGACGAGGAGCTGATGACCGCGCTCTACACCGAGCATTACGCGGTCCTGCTGAGCTTCGTCCTGCGTTACGTGCACGACCGGCACCGCGCCGAGGACATGGTCCAGGAGACGTTGCTGCGGGCCTGGAAGCACATCGACCACCTGGACACCGATCAGGGCCGTACTCGGTCGTACCTGCTGACCATCGCCCGCAACGTGGTCACCAACGCGTGGCGGGCCGAGCAGCGGCGCCCGCACCTGGTGGCGGACGAGACCGCGGTCAACACGATGCCGGTCGAGGACAACGTCGATCAGATGGTCGAGGGCTGGCTGGTGGCGGAGGCGCTCGAGCGTCTCTCGGCCGATCACCAGGCCGTCGTCCGGGCCATGTACTACGAGGGGCAGAGCGTGGCGGAGGCGGCGCGGCGGCTGTCGGTGCCGGAGGGAACGATCAAGTCCCGGGCCTATTACGCGGTCCGGGCGTTGCGCACCGCCTTCGAGGAGATGGGGGTGCTGCGGTGAGCCCGAGGAGCGAGCGACGCGAGCCCCGCCGTCGCGGACGGAAGGCGGCACGGTGAGCGCCGAACACGACGAGCTGCGCCGGCTGCTCGGCGGCTATCTGCTCGGCGGCCTCGACGAGACCGATACCGATCGGCTCGACGCGCACCTGCGCGACTGCGACGACTGCCGGGACGAGCTGGATCGCCTGGCGCCCGTGCCGGAGCTGCTGCAGCGCCTTCCCGACGGGCGGCGGGCCGGGACCGAGACCGCGCAGCCTCTGATCAGCATGTCGGCGCGGCCGACGCCGGAGAACATCGAGGGCCTGCTGCGCCGCATGCGCGCCGAGCGGAACCGGGAGAACCGCAAGGCACGCGTACGCTGGCTGGCCGCCGCCGCGGTCGTGCTGGTGGCCGCGGTGATCGGCGTCGGCGTGATCCGCAGCAACCGGGAGACCCAGCCGCCGCAGGCGTTGCCGAGCCCGCAGCTCGTGACCGCCCAGTTCGAGCCGGCCCAGGGCAGCGGCCTCTCCGGCGAGGCGGTGCTGACCCCGAAGACATGGGGCGTCTCGGTGGCGCTCGACGTGACCAAGCTGCGCGGCCAGGGCCCGTTCCTCTGCCAGGTGCACAGCATGCAGGGCGACACCGAGCAGGCGGCCACGTGGGGCCCGACCCCGAGCGGCAGCGCAAAGGTGATCGGCGCAAGCTCCATCCAGCTGCGCAACGTACGCTCGGTGAGCGTCGCCGACCACGACGGCCACCTGCTCGGCACGGCCAGTCTCGATTAGCCGCAGCGTTCGTGAGGTAGCCGGCTGTCCGCGAAGTGGCGCTGTGGATTACGCCGCGGAAATGTCGTAGGCGGGTGCTCTAATCGGCCCCACCCACGAGGGTGGGGTGGCGGGGTGGCGGGGTGGCCGGGGACGCGCGATCAACGGCAACGGCAACGGCGACCCGCAACCGCGGGTGCACCTGTGGCGCGTATTGGTGAGCAGACCAAAGCGCCGCGTTTGCTCCCGTGCCACGCGGCCGCCCGTGCTTGCGGCCGTCCGTGCTTGCGGCCGTCCGTGCTTGCGGCCGTCCGTGCTTGCGGCCGTCCGTGCTTGCGGCCGTCCGTGCTTGCGGCCGTCCGTGCTTGCGGCCGTCCGTGCTTGCGGCCGTCCGTGCTTGCGGCCGTCCGTGCTTGCGGCCGTCCGTGCTTGCGGCCGTCCGTGCTTGCGGCCGTCCGTGCTTGCGGCAGCCCGTGCTTGCGGCCGCCCGTGCTTGCGGCCGTCCGTGCTTGCGGGTGCCCGTGGCCCGGGCCTCCGAGCGGCGCGCTTGTCGTGACGGTTTCGTTCCTCGTGGCAGCGCCGCGCGACGCCACCGCAGGAGCGCAACTACCCGGTCGGTGGGGCCTAGAGGCGCGGCACGGCCGGGAGCCGCGCCGCGCCGGGCGGCTACTTGTTCTGGCGACTTGTTCTGGCGACGCCGGGCGGCTAGTTGTTCTGGCGGCGGAGCTTGACCAGGTAGGTCTGTGCGACCACGACCAGTGCCAGGAACGCGCCGCTGATTACCTGCTGCCAGTTGCTGTTGACGTTGCCTACCTGGTTGATCAGGTTCTGGATCACGCCGAGCAGCAGGACGCCGGCCACCGTGCCGGCTATGGTGCCGGCGCCGCCGGTCAGCAAGGTTCCGCCGATCACCACGGCGGCGATCGCGTCCAGCTCCATGCCGGTGCCCAGCACGGTCACGCCCGAGCCGAGCTTGGCCGCGTTGATCGCGCCGGCCAGGCCGGCCAGCAGGCCCGACATCACGTAGACCCAGACCTTGACCCGGCGCACCGGCACGCCCATCAGCGCGGCCGCGTCCTCGCTGCCGCCGACGGCGTAGACGCGGTGGCCGAAGCGGGTGCGGGCGAGCAGCACCATGCCCAGCAACACCAGCACCGCGACCAGCCACACCTGGTAGCCGATACCGAGGAACGACCCGTTGCCGAGCTTGCGGAACGCGTCGTTCTTCACCAGGTACGTCGTCGAGCCCTCGTCGCTGATCGCGCGCATCAGTCCCCGGGCGCCGAGCAGTGCCGCCAGGGTGACGATGAAAGGGGCCATTCTCGTGTACGCGATGAGCAAGCCGTTCGCCAAGCCGATGGCGCCGCACACGAGCAGCGGGGCCGCGAACGCCGCCACGAAGCCGTACTGCGAGGCCCAGGCGGCGAGCACGCCAACGAGCACGTAAAGCGAGCCGACCGACAGGTCGATCCCGCCCGTGATGATCACGAAGGTCATGCCGAGCGCGATCAGCATCGGCGGTGCGGCCGCGACCAGGATCGTGGCCGTGTTGTCGAAGCTGCGGAAGTTCGGGAACGCGATGAACGAGATCAGCACGACCACGATCAGGACGGCGAGCGCGCCCTGACGCTGCACGGCCCCGACGATCCGATCGGTGCGCTCGGCCCGGCGGACGTCCTCGGCGACGGTCGCGGGCGTCTCGGGATCGACGGCGATTCCCATGGTCACCGGGTCTTCCTCTCTCGCGCCACGTACACGGCGATCAGGATGATGACGGCCTGCGCCATCTCGGTCGTGGACGGCGGCAGGTTGTGCTTGATCATGGTGGCGATCACCAGCTGCATGAGCAGGGCGCCGGCGACGGTGCCGAGCACCCGCACCCGGCCGCCGGTGAGCGGGGTGCCGCCGACCACGACGGCGGTGATCGCGGAGAGCTCGATCAGCAGGCCGACCGCCGAGGCGTCGCTGGACTGGATGCGGGAGACCGAGAGGAGGCCGGCGATCGAGGCGAGGACGGAGCAGAGCACATACACGGTGATCAGCACCCGCTTGACCGGGAGGCCGGCCAGCTCGGTGGCCGGGCGGTTGCCGCCGATCGCCAGCAGCCGCCGGCCGAAGACCGTGCGGCGCACCAGGAACGCCACGACCAGCACCAGCACGGCCGCGATCCAGACCAGCACGGGGATGCCGAGCAGCTCGCCGGAGCCGAGGTAGAGGAAGTTCGGGTCGCGGATGTCCTTGAGCTTGCCCTCGGAGATGACCACGGCGAGGCCGCGCCCACCCACGAAGAGGGCCAGCGTCGCGACGATCGGCTGCAACCCGACCTTGGCCACGAGCGTGCCATTGATCAGGCCGACCACCACCCCGGCGAGGAGGGAGACCAGGATCGCGGCCGCCACCCCGTACCCCAGATAGAGGGGGATGAGCGCCGCCGCGAGGGCCATCACCGAGCCCACCGAGAGGTCGATGCCCTCGGTGCCGATCACCAGTGCCATGCCCATCGCCACGATCACGATCGGCGCCACCTGGATCAGTTGGATGCGCAGGTTGCTCCAGGTCAGGAAGTACGGCGTGAAGAAGATGTTGTAGAGGACGAGCAGGACGATCGCCAGGTACACGCCGTACTTCGGCAGCCAGGCCTTGATCCGGCTCAGGTCGACGCTCGGCCGGGCGGCCGCGGTGTCAGTGGTCATTGTCGGTCTCCGATGGTGCGGCCGCGGCGATCGTGGCCATGAGGTCCTCGGTGGTCACTTGGTCGCCGGTGAGCGTGCCGACGACGACGCCGTCGCGCAGCACCACCACCCGGTCGGCGCCCTCGACCAGCTCCTCGGCGTCGGAGGAGACCAGCACGACGCCGAGCCCCTCGGCCGCGAGCTCGTCGATCAGCGACTGCACCTCCGCCTTCGCCCCCACGTCGATGCCGCGGGTCGGCTCGTCCAGCAGCAGCACCTTGGGGCCGGTCGCGAGCAGGCGGGCCAGCAGCACCTTCTGCTGGTTGCCGCCGGAGAGGTCGCCGACCAGCTGGTCGGGGCTGGACGCCTTGATCCGCAGGCGCTTCATGTACTTGTCGACGATCTCGTCGATCCGGGCGTCGGAGACCAGGCCGAGGCGGGACACCCGGGGCAGCACGGCGAGCGCGATGTTCTCCCGTACCGACAGGCCGGCGACGATGCCTTCGGCCTTGCGGTCCTCCGGCTGTACGGCGATGCCGGCCTTGACCGCCCGCACGGTGCTGGGCTTCTTCAGGTTGACGCCGTCCACCCGCACATCGCCGGCGTCCAGCGGATACGCGCCGCCGATCGCCTTGATCGTCTCGCTGCGGCCGGCCCCGAGCAGGCCGCCGAGCCCGACCACCTCGCCCGGCTTGACGTCGAAGCTGATGTCGTGGAGCTTCGGGCGGCTGGTCAGGCCCTCCGCGGCCAGGACCGGCGCGGCGCCGGTGTCGCCGGTCGCCGCGCCGGAGCCCTTGGTCGAAGAGAACGCCGTCGATCCTTCACGTCTGATCTCGGACATGTCCCGGCCGAGCATCAGCGAGACCAGGCGAATGCGTTCGAGGTCGGCGAGCTTTCCGGTGTGCACCAGCTTGCCGTCGCGCAGGATCGTGACGGCGTCGCAGATGCGGTACAGCTCGTCGAGCCGGTGGCTGACGTAGATGATGCCGATGCCACGGGCGTGCAGGTCGCGGATGACCCCGAACAGGGTCTCCACCTCGCGCGGCTCCAGCGACGAGGTGGGCTCGTCCATGATCACGACCTTGGCGTCGATCATCACGGCCCGGGCCAGGGCGACCATCTGCTGGGCGCCCAATGGCAGGGTGCCCAGCGGGCGCCGGACGTCGGCCGTCACCCCGTACCCGGAAAGGATCTGCCGCGCCTCGCGGTGCATGCGCCCCTCGTCGAGCAGACCGAGCTTCGTGCGCGGCTCCCGGCCGAGGAACAGGTTGTGCGACACGCTCATCAGCGGGATGAGGTTGACCTCTTGGTAGATGGTCGAGATGCCGGCGTCCTGGGCGTCCATCGGCGTCGCGAACTGCGCCGGCCGGTCCTGGTAGCGCAGCTCACCGCCGTCCGGGTGATAGACGCCGGTGAGCACCTTGATCAATGTGGACTTGCCGGCGCCGTTCTCGCCGACCAGGGCGTGCACCTCGCCCGCCTCCAGGCGGAACGAGACTTCGTCGAGGGCGCGCACCCCCGGGAAGATTTTGGAGACGTCGACGACTTCAAGCAGCGCCATTTCCCGATTTCCTTACGGTGTGCGGTCTCGTTCCACCGGATCGACGACTGGTCCCGCCGCCGGCAACACAGACAGACGGGAACGAACATTTCCCGGCGGCGCCGCTCGTGCGGTCACCGCCGGGAACGTTCCGGGGATCAGTACGCGCTGTTGAGGTCCGCCTTGGCGTTGTCCGTGCCGTACTGCCGGTCCTGGATGATGATGTCCTGCTCGACCGGGTCGCCGGCGAAGAACTTCTGCGCCGTGGCGAAGGAGAGTGGCCCGAAGCGCGGGTTCGACTCGATGACGGCGTTCGCCCAACCGTCCACGATGGCCTGGACCGCGCCCTTCGTGCCGTCGATCGACACGACCTTGACGTCGCCGGCCTTCTTGCCGGCGCCCTTCAGCGCGGTGATGGCGCCCAGGGCCATCTCGTCGTTCTCCCCGTAGATGCCGTTGATGTCGGGGTTGGCCTGCAGCAGCTGCTCGGTGACTTTCTGCCCGTCCTCACGGGCGAAGTTGCCCGTCTGCTCAAAGACGATCTTGATGTCCGGCGCGACCTTGGCGATCTCGTCCTTGAAACCGCTGGTACGCAGCGTGGTCACGTTGTTGCCGGGCGAGCCCAGCAGGATCGCGACCTTGCCCTTGTTGCCCATCGCCTTGGCCATCTCGTCGGCCGCCCGCTTGCCCTGCTCGGCGAAGTCCGACCCGATGAAGGTCAGGTAGTCCTTGCAAGGGGTCGCGTTGATCTTGCGGTCGATGGTCACGATCGGGATCTTCTTGGCCGAGGCCTTGGCGAAGACCGAGTCCCAGCCGTCCGAGTTCAGCGGCGCGATCACCAGCAGCTGCACGCCCGAGTCGATCATCTGCTCGACGTCGCTGATCTGCTTGTTGAACTGGGAGTTCGCGTTCGTGGTGGTGAGGTTGGTGATGCCCAGCTTCGCCGCCTCGTCCTTGATGGACTGGGTCTCGGCGATGCGGAACGGGTTCGCCTCCTTCTCGGACTGGGAGAAGCCGACCTTCGCCGTCTTGAGGTCGATCTTGGTGCCGCCGTACTGGTCGATCGTGCAGGTCGCGGCGCCGGGCGCGGCGGACTGAGCGACCTGGGCGGCGGCCGACGCGGGCGCGGCCGCGTTGTTGCTCGAGCTGTCGTCCTCGGACTTGGCGCAGGCGCCGGCACTGAGAATAAGCAGGGCCGCACCGAGGGTAGCGGCCGCAGGCCGCAAGCGGCCCGGGTATGTGCTCATGAGTTGTGCTCCTTAGCGGTGATGAGTCATCGGGGAGTAACCGCCTGGAAACACATTCACGCACTATCAAACTTTTCCTGTCAAGGTCCGCTACCAGAACCAATCAGAAACGCACGCGGAACGCCCCTCGTGGGCGGCGCGTGATGGAGCCGGGAGGGGTATTAAACGACAACAGTCGATGTGCGCGCCACGTCCCAGCGCGCCGACATGGATGCGTAGAGGTGCAGCGCCTCGTCCGGGCGCTCGCCGCTGAGCATGGCGGCGTCCTCGAGAGCGGCGGCCAGCTCGAACGGCCGGCCCACCTGTCGGTAGTGCGCGGCCGCCTCCCGGGCCGGCGCCGGATCGCCGCTCTGCAGCGCCTGGCAGCGCAGGTGGGCGGCGTGCGCGCGGGCCGGCCGCACCTCCTTCGCGGCCTCGTCGGCGCAGATCGCGGCGGCCCGGTCGGCGATGTCCATCCGGGACTGGCGGCGGGCCAGGCGCAGCACGTCGGGCAGCCACTGGTGGCGGAGCATCATCGGCGCGTACGAGGGTTGGAGCAGCGGGGCGAGCAGGTCGAGCGCCTCGGCCGGCCGCCCGCGCTGCTCGGCCCAGAGCGCCCGGGCGACCAGCAGGAAGTCGCAGTTCTCCCGCTCCGCCTCGCTGGCCGGCACGGCGTCGGCCGCGTCGAGATGGGCCGCCGCGAGGTCGCGCGCGTCGCGGTGCAGAGCGATCAGCGCGGCCACCCCGTGCAGCAGCATGGTGACCGCGCCGGGCTCGCGCATGCCGTGCAGCGTGATGCCCGGGCCGTCCTCGGTCACCGCCGCCACCTCGGCCAGCGCCTCGTCCCAGCGGCCCCGCCAGTAGTGCTGCACGGCGGTCGCGACCTGCATGCCGGCCGGCAGCCGGTGCTCGGCCGCGAACTCGGCGGCCAGCCGCAGAGTGCTCTGCGCCTCGTCGAGACGATCGAGGTTCTGGAGCGAGAACAGGCGGTTGTCGAGCAGGTCGAAGTACGTCCCGGCGAGCTCGGGCCGGCCCGACACCACCTCGAGCGCCCGGTCGACGTGCCGCAGCGCGCGCTCGTGGTCGCGGCGGATCGAGCTGGTGAGCCAGATCGTCTGGAGGGCGAACGCGGTCTCGTACGGCTGGCCGGCCGCCTCGGCCTCGGCGTGCACGGCCCGCGCCCGTTCCTCGGCCCGGTCGAGGTCGTCGAGATCGCCCCGGCGGAAGTTGGCCAGCAGCACCCGGTGCCGGGACCGCCAGATCGTCGGCACCCGCGGATCGTCGACGGCGTCGCGCAGCATCGCCACCGCCTCGGCGGTCTCGCCCTTGCGGTAGCGCATGGTCGCCAGCAGCTGCCGCATCTCGGCCCGGTCGGCCGGATCGGTGGCGAGGCTCATCGCCTCCTCGGCCTCGGTCATCGGGTAGCGCTCCCGGCGGAACTCGAGCCGGGCCAGCGCCACCAGCAGCACCCCACGCTGCGCGGCCGACGGCAGGTCGGTGTCGAGCGTGCGGCGGATCAGGTCGCCGGCGATCTGCGGCGCCCGGCGCACCACCTCGGCGTGGTGGGCGAGCAGCCAGTTGAGCACCCAGGTGTCGACCGCCGGGGTCTCGGCCACCAACTGCTCGGCCACCCGGGTCACCGGGCTGCCGCCGGCCGCGAGCACCTCGGCCGCGTGCCGGTGCAGGCCGGCCCGCAGCGCCGGGGGCACCGTCTCGACCAGCGCCTGCCGCAGGTAGCCGTGCCGGAACGCGAGGTCGGTGCCGCTGTCCACCAGCACGGTCGCGGCCAGCGCCTCCTCCAGCGCGCCGACCAGCTCGAGCGCCGAGCGGCCGGTCACCGCGACCACCTCGCTTACCGAGAACTCGGTGCCGAGCAGCGCGGCCAGCCGCAACACCTCCCGGGTCGGGCCGGAGAGCAGCTCGAGCGTGGCGTGCACGGCGGCCATCAGCGTGCGGGGCGGCTCGACGGTCACCTCCGGCCCGATGTCGGCGCGGCCGTCGGCTACCTCGATCACGTCCCGCTGCCGCAGCGCGCCGACCAGCTCGCGGGCGAAGAGCGGGTTGCCGCCGGAGCCGGACACCAGGGCGCGCAGGTTGTCGCCGGGCGGGGCGCCGACCAGGGCGGCCACCAGGCGGTCGAGCTCGCCGGCCGGGAGCGGCCGCAGCCGCAGCGCCCCGGGCGGCGCCGCCCGGTCGCCGGGCCGGGAGGACGCGACCAGCAGCAGCGGCAGCCGCCCGAGCAGGCCGCGCAGCCGCTCCCAGACGCGCAGCGTGGCGCTGTCGGCCCACTGCATGTCGTCGACGATCAGGATCAGCGGCGCGGCCGCGCAGGCGGCGCGGACCGAGGCGACGATCTGGTCCTCGGCGATGTCGGGCTCGGCCAGCGGGCTGCGCGGCCGGCGGGAGGCGGACTCGAGACCGAGGGCGCGGGACAGCACCTGCAGCGGCACCCGGGAGCCGAGCTGGTCGGCCGCGCCCCAGGCCACCCGGCAGCCGCAGCGGGCCGCGTCGGCGAACGCGTGGGTCAGCAGCTCGGTCTTGCCGATGCCGGCCTCGCCGGAGATCCAGACCTCGCCCCCGGTGCCGGCCGCCACCTGGCGCACCAGGTCGCGCAGCTGATCGATCTCGGACTCGCGGCCGAACCAGTCACGGGCGGCGAGCCCGTCGCGCAGCGCCTTGGCGACCGGGGTCGGCACCACCGTGCGCAGCGGCTCGGGCACCGGCAGGGCGGCCGGCTGCTCGGCCGAGCCGGCCAGTACCTGGCGCTGCAGCTCGCGCAGCGCCGGGCCCGGCTCGATGCCGAGCTCGGCGACCAGCGTGCGGCGGGCGGCCCGGAAGACCTCGAGCGCCTCGGCGTGCCGGCCGGCCCGGTGCAGGGCGCGCATCAGCAGCTCGTGCAGCGGCTCGTGCAGCGGGTTGTCCTTGACCAGGCCGGTCAGCTCGGCGATCAGGCCGTCGTCGCCGCCGGAGTCGAGCAGGATGCGGGCCCGCTGCTCGGCGGTGGCCAGGCGCAGCTCGGCCAGGCGCTGGCGGTCCAGCTCGAGGAAGGGGCCGGCGAGCGTCGCGTACGCGTCACCGCGCCACAGGGCCAGCGCCTCGTCGAGCCGGTCGGCGGCGCCCCGGTTGTCGCCGGCGGCCAGCAGCTCGGCGGCCGCCGATCGCAACTGGCCGAACCGTTCGGCGTCGAGGTCGGCCGCGGCGACGTGCAGCAGGTAGCCGCCCGAGGCGGTGGTGAGCATGCCCGGGTCGAGAGCGCGGCGCAGGCCCGACACGTACGTGTAGACGCTCCCGGCCGCGGTGGCCGGCGGCGAGTCGCCCCAGATCGCCGTGATCAGCTCGTCCCGGCCGACGAGCCGGCCGGCATGCGCGGCGAGGACCGCGAAGACCGCCCGCTGCCGCGCCGCGCCGAGGTCGATCTCGCGCTCCCCGATCCAGGCACGGACCGGCCCGAGCACGCCTACGCGCAGTGTTTCGGGCACGTGTCCTCCCGGGTCGGTGAACCCAACTTCGAGGGAGACGGGGCGGGTGTCAATGGATAACACAAACCGCACGGACGGGCACACCTCCGCGGTACCCCTTCCATGCCGCTTCGCACCTCTGCTGAACTGGCCTATCGGCCTCTATTCCGGGATGAAGGATCTGTGAAGAATTCCTGAAGAACCTTCTCCGACACTTGCTCCACGTCGCGAAGGAAGGGGCCGCCGTGGAACAGGTCAGGGTCGCGTTGCAGGCGATGGATCCGGTCAGCCACGCGGGACTGGCCGCGTTGCTTCAGTTCCGCGGTGACATCACGGTGCTGCGTACCGCTCAGCGGGCGGACGCCGAGGTGCTGGTGGCCGCCGCCGAGAGACTCACCCCCGACACCGTGGCCGCGCTGCGCCGGGCCGGCGCCGAGACCGGCGCGCCCATCGTGCTGGTCTGCCAGGAAGTGGCCGAGGCCGAGCTGATGACCGCCGTCGAGTGCCGGGTGGTGGCGATCCTGCCGCGGTCCGCGGTCACTGCCGAGCGGCTCGCGCACAGCGTGCGGGCGGCCGCGGCCGGCGGCGGGGTGATGCCGCCCAACCTGGTCGGCGAGTTGCTCAAGCAGGTCGACCGGATGCAGCGGGACGTGCTCGCGCCGAACGGGCTGAACGCCTCCGGGCTCACCCCGCGCGAGATCGACGTGTTGCGGCTGATGGCGGACGGGTTCGACACCAACGAGATCGCCGGGAAGCTCTGCTACTCGGAGCGGACCGTGAAAAACGTGATCTACGGGGTCACGCACCGGCTCAAGCTGCGCAATCGCTCGCACGCCGTGGCATATGCGTTGCGGGCGGGCATGATCTGAGGCTCAGATAGGGGTCATGAAGCTCGAACCCGGCGATCGCGTCGCCGTCGTCTCGCCCTCGTTCGCCGCGCCCGCCCTCTATCCCGCCGTCCACGAGCAGGGCCTGGCCCGCATCCGGGAGCTGCTCGGGCTGGAGCCGGTGGAGTACCCGACCACCCGGAAGAGCGGCGCGTCACCGGCCGAGCGGGCCGCCGACCTGACGGCCGCCTACGCCGACCCGTCGATCCGGGCCGTCTTCGCCACCATCGGCGGCAGCGACCAGATCACCGTGCTGCCGCACCTCGACCCGGCGCCGTTCGTGGCCGACCCGAAGCCGTTCTTCGGCTACTCCGACAACACCAACCTGCTGAACTGGCTCTGGCGGCACGGGGTGCCCGCCTACCACGGCGGGTCGACGATGGTGCACCTCGCGCGGGGCGGCGGGGTCGACCCCGAGCACCTGGCCTCGCTGCGGGCGGCCCTCTTCGACGGCGGCGACCTCGAGATCACGCCGGTCAAGGAGTTCGGCGACGAGGAGCTGAGCTGGTCCGACGAGGCCGCGCTGACCACCGCGGCGCCGCGGGTCGAGAGCCCCGGCTTCCACTGGCACAACGCCGACCGGGTGGTGACCGGGCCGACCTGGGGCGGCAACCTCGAGATCCTGCACTGGAACCTGGCCGCGAACCGGTGGATCAACCCGGCCGCCGACTACGCCGGGTCGATCCTGCTGCTGGAGACCTCGGAGGAGATGCCGCCGGCCGAGGAGGTGTTCCGGATGCTGCGCAACGCGGGGGAGCGGGGCCTGCTCGAGCAGTTCCCGGCGGTCCTGGTGGCGACGGCCAAGGCCAGCAACTTCGAGCACCGGCCGCCACACGAGGACCGGGCCCGCTATCGCGACGAGCAGCGTGCGGCGGTGCTGCGCGCGCTGGCCGCCTACAACCCGTCGGCGCTCGCGGTCTTCGGTGTCGATTTCGGTCATACGGCGCCGCAGTGGATCCTTCCGTACGGCGGGCGGATGACCGTGGACGGCCCGGCGCGCCGGATCGTCGCCCACTTCTAGACCGGCCTGCTCTCCGCCGGTTCCCGCGAGAGGACCGGCGGGGAGCACGGGTCGCAGAAGCTCGGCGACGGCGGGTGCTCGGCCAGCCGGTTGGGGATCAGGACGAACGCGAGCGCCGCGCCCACCACCATCAGCCCGGCGCAGATCAGCATCGCGTTGCGGTAGACCGGGTGCAGCTGGTCGGCGACGGTGAGGCTGCCCGCGCCCAGCCCGGCGGCCAGCGGCAGGATCGCGACCGACAGCAGGCCGGCGGCCCGGGCCACCGCGTTGTTCACGCCCGAGGCGATGCCGGCGTGCGCGTCGTCGAGCGAGCCGAGCGCCGTCGCGGTCAGCGGCGCCACCAGCGCCGACAGGCCCAGACCCAGGATGATCACGGCGGGCAGGACGTCGGTCAGGTACGACGCGCCGGCCCCGATCATCGCCATCATCAGCAGCGCGACGGCGCAGATCAGCGGGCCGGCCGTCATCGGGATCCGCGGGCCGATCCGCTGGCCGAGCGCGCCCGAGCGGGCCGACAGCAGCAGCATCAGGACCGTGGCCGGCAGCATCGCGGTGCCGGCCGCCAACGGGCTGAACCCGGCCACCACCTGCAGGTTGATGACGAAGAGGAAGAACACGCCGCCGTTCGCCGCGTAGACCAGCAGCGTCACCAGGTTGGCCCCGGCGAACGCCCGGTGCCGGAAGATCTCCAGCGGCACCATCGGCTGCGGTGAGCGGCGCTCGACCAGCACGAAGGCGACCAGCCCGGCGACGCCGACGGCCAGCGACAGCAGCACCACCGGGTCGCCCGGCCCACGCGCCGGCCAGGCGGTGAAACCGTAGGTGAGGCCGCCCAGCCCGATCGCCCCGGTCACGATGCCGGCGATGTCGAAGTGGCGGGCCGCGGCCGGGTTGCGCGACTCGGGCACGTGCCGGGCCGCGACCAGCAGCACGAGCAGGGCGACCGGCACGTTGATCAGGAAGATGTAGCGCCAGCTGCCGGCCTCGACGAGCCAGCCGCCGAGGAAGGGCCCGAGCGCGCCGCCGATGCCGCCGAGGCCGGACCAGGCGCCGATGGCCCGGGCCCGGTCGTCGCGGGCGAAGGACGCCTCCAGGATCGCGAGCGCGCCCGGGGTGAGCAGCGCGCCGCCGATGCCCTGCAGGACGCGGGCGCCGATCAGCAGCTCGATGGACGGCGCCAGCCCGCAGAGCAGGGACGCGGCGGCGAACCAGCCCACACCGATCATGAAGACGCGCTTGCGGCCGTACCGGTCGCCGAGCGAGCCGCCGAGCAGGATGAGGGAGGCCAGGCTCAGCGCGTAGCCGTTGACGGTCCACTGCAGCCCGGCCGCGTCGGCGCCGAGGCTGCTGCCGATCGACGGCAGCGCGATGTTGACCACGGTGGCATCGATGAAGGCCAGGCTGGAGCCGAGCACGGTGGCCAGCAGAACCCACCGCCCGCGGGCCGAGTGGTAGCGGATCAGGGTGTCCCCGGCGGCGGTCATGCGGACGACCCTACGCCCGGGGATCATGCCGCGGGCATACGTCGGATGACGGTCAGGCGGTGCGGGCGCCGCGCGGCTCCGGCGTAAGGACCGCCGCCTCGCGCAGGGCCCGGGATCCGGCCCGGGCCGCGGCCGCGGCGGCCGCGGCGGCGGTGGCCGACTGCCGGGCCGGCGACGGCTTGTGCAGCATCAGGTTGTCCAGCCGGGCGCAGAGCTCGGCCCGGTGGAACGGCTTGGTCATGTAGTCGTCCGCGCCCGCGTGCAGCGCCGCGACGATCTTCTGGTCGTTGACGTCGGCGCTGAGCATCATCACCGGCAGCAGCGCGGTGGCCGGCTCGGCCCGCAGCCGGGCGCACAGCTCGATCCCCGACTCGCCCGGCATCCGCACGTCCAGCAGCGCGGCGTCGAACGAGCCCGTGCGCAGCGCCGTCATCGCGCCGTCCGCGTCCTCGGCCGCGACCACGTCGTGCCCGGCCCGGCGAAGGGCGAGCGTGAGCAGCTCACGGTGGTCGGCGTCGTCGTCGGCGATGAGCACGGTTGACACGGGTGCCTCCAGGGAAGCTGCGAATGAACACAGACCTGTTCGGCACGCCGCCGGAGGCCACTGAGCCCTTTTCCGGGTTGCGCACGTACGTGCGCAACAATGACGCGGAGAGGGGGAGCCCGTGCGACTGAGCAACGTGCAGGAGTTGGGCCGATATCTTCGCGACCGCCGCCGTGCTGTCGGGCTGAGCCAGGGCGCGCTGGCTGACCGGGCGACCGTGAGTCGACGCTGGCTGACCGATCTCGAGGCAGGCAAGGCAACCGCTGAAGTCGGTCTGGTCTTCAAGGTGATCTCGGCGCTCGGGCTCTACGTGGAGGTGCGGCCGACGCCGGAACCGGGGCCGGACCTCGATGCTCTTCTCGACTCGATGGGCAATGAGTGATCCGGGCGGCCCGGGCGGACGACGTGCCGGCGATGATCTCGATCGAGGTCGCGGCCGGGCGGCTGTTCGCCGCCGTCGGCATGGATTTCGTGGCGGAGGACGATCCGGGGACGGTCGAGGAGCTGCTGCCGTACGTGCGGGACGGCCGGGCCTGGGTGGCCGGCGACCCGCCGGTCGGCTACCTGGTCGCCGAGTGGGTCGACGGGAACGTGCACATCGAGCAGGTGTCGGTCGATCCCGCCCACGGCCGCCGCGGTCTCGGTTCGGCGCTGGTCGAGCAGGTCGCGGCGTGGGCCCGCGCGCATGGATCGGCCGCGCTGACCCTCACCACCTACGCGGAGGTCGCCTGGAACGCGCCGTACTACGAGCGGCTCGGCTTCCGGCGGCTGACCGATGCCGAGCTCACCCCGGGCCTGCGCCGGATCCGCGCCGCCGAGGCCGCGCACGGGCTGGATCGGTGGCCGCGGGTGGCGATGCGCCGGGAGCTGACTAGCGTGTGATCCATGCGAGCTGCCGTTTTCGAAGAGCCCGGACCCGCCTCCGTCCTGCAGATCGTCGAGCGGGAGACCCCGCCGCCGGGAGTGGATGAGGTCCGCGTGCGGATTGTCCTGTCCGCCGTCAACCCCACCGACACCGGCACCCGCGCCGGCCGGGGCGTGCCCGACGGGGTCAACCCGCCGCGCGTGCCGAACCAGGACGGCGCCGGCGTGGTCGACGCGGTCGGCGAGGGCGTGACCGGCCTCGAGCCGGGCGACCGGGTCTGGGTCTGGGACGCCGCCTACGGCCGGGCCGACGGCACCGCGCAGGAGTACATCGTGATTCCCCGCCGCCAGGTCGTCCGGATGAACGAGGACGTCCCGTTCGAGGTCGGGGCGGCCCTGGGCATCCCGGCGCTGACCGCGCACCGCTGCCTCACGCTTGCCAGCGACGGCCCGGCCCGGCTCGGGCCGGGCGCGCTCGAGGGCCGCACGGTGCTGGTCGCCGGTGGCGCGGGGGCCGTGGGCAACGCCGCCATCCAGCTCGCCAAGTGGGCCGGCGCGACCGTGCTGACCACGGTGAGCTCGAAGGAGAAGGCCGATCTGGCGAGCGCGGCCGGGGCCGACGCGGTGATCAACTACCGCGAGGAGGACGTGGTCGCCCGGGTCAAGGAGCTGGCGCCGGGGGGCTGCCAGGTCGTGGTCGAGGTCAACACCGAGAACCTGCGCACCGACCTCGGCGTGGTCGCGCCGGGCGGCAACATCGCCATCTACGTGGGCGGCGAGGTGACGATCCCGAGCTTCAAGGCGATGCTCAAGAACGTCAGCCTGGACTTCGTGCTGACCTACACGACCTCGGCCGAGGAGAAGGACAACGCGGTCGCCGCGGTGGCCGAGGCGGTCAACAGCGGCGCCTTCCGGGTGGGCGAGGAGGCGGGCCTGCCGATCCTGCGCTACCCGTTCGAGCGCGTGGCCGACGCGCACGAGGCGGTCGAGCAGCACGCGGTCGGCAAGGTGGTGATCGAGGTCAGCGCGCCGTAACTCGCTCGAGCAGGGCGTCCGTCACCCGCTCCACGCCGCGCCCGTCGACGGCCGCCCACGCCCGGGCGGCCAGCTCGGTGCGGCGGCCGGCGTCGGTCAGCAGCGAGCGCAGGGTCGTCACCGAGTCGTCGCCGAGGTGGCCGAGCTGTCCCAGGCCGGCCGCGTAGCCGCGGGCGATCGTCCGGTCGTACCCGATGATCTGGTTGTCCACCACCCAGACCAGCGCCGACGGCAGACCGAGGCAGAGCAGCTCCCAGGTCGAGGTGCCGCTGGCGCTGACCGCGAGATCGGCGCCGGCGAGGAGCTTGGGCAGGTCGTCGGTGGGCGGGATGATGTCGAAACGCTGACCCGGTCCCGCCGCTACCTGCGCCAGCTCGGCCCGCAGCTCCTCGTTGGCGCCGATGATCGTGGCGTCGAAGGGCACGCCGGTCCGGGCGAGGAGCCGGGCGATCTGCGGCGCGGCGCGGTAGGCGTCGGTCCCGCCGAAAAAGGCGACGACCTTGGGCGTACGCGCGGAGCTCCCGACCGGCGGCGAGAGCGGTCGCAGCTGCCGGACCGATCCCCGCAGCAGGGCGTAGTCGAGCCCGGCCAGCCCGACCGCCTCCGGATCGTCGATCACCGCGTCCAGGTTCTGGTCGACGTAGATGTCCGCGGTCTGCCCCCGGAAGTCCCCGTCGACGATGGCCAGCACCGGGCGGCCGGTCTTGCGGACGGCCACGCTGTGCTGGGGCGGCAGCGTGTACGAGTCGATCACCACCGCGTCGATCTCGAGCCGCTCGACCGCCGCCACGAACCCGACCGGGTCGAACGGTGGCGGATGCCAAGGCAGCCCGCGCTGGGTGAGCTGGGCGGTCGCCCACTCGACGCCGCCGAGGTCACTCAGGAAGCGGACCCCGGCGCCCCGGGCGACCAGCTCCTCGGCCAGCGCGACACAGCGGACCAGGTGCCCGACGCCGGTGCGGGCACCGGCGTCGCAGCGAATACCGACGATCGTCACGCCTGCACAAGAGCCTTCTGCAGGACGTGCGCGTTGATCTCGACCAGCTCGGGGTGCGCCGCAAGCCACGACGTGAGCTTGCGATAGCCGACCGGCTCGTCGCCGAACTCGTCGACGATCGCCTCGATCAGCTTGAGGTCGTCCTCGGTGTCCATGGTCAGCCGCAGGTGCGAGAGGTCGGGCTGCAGGGTCAGGCCGACCACGTCGAAGTCGTCGGCGTGCGTGTAGATGTACGACGTCACGTGTACCCGGTGATGCTCGGTGGCGACCGCGTCGATGGCGCGCAGCACCGGCGTCCGCACCATCTCGACGTCCAGGCCGCGCGGCAGCGTGTGCCCGATCGACGTGCTGAGGTAGTCGGCCCCCGACGCGACGAAGACCCGGTGCGCCCGGGCGATCAGCTCCGGGTCGATCAGCGGGTTGTCGGCCGTGAACCGCAGCACGATGTCGCTGTCGTACCGGTCGAGCACGCCCAGGAACCGGGCCAGCACGTCGTCGACCGGACCGCGGTGGTACGGCACGCCGATCCGCTCGCACTCGGCGACGATCGCGTCGTCGGTGGCCTCGACCGTGGTGGCGACGACCAGCTCGTCGAGCACCCCGCTCTGCCGGGCCGCGCGGACGACACGCTCGAGCATCGTGCGGGTGCCGAGCTTGCGCAGCACCTTATTGGGAAGGCGGGAGGAGTCCATCCGCGCCTGAATTATGCCGAGGGATGTCATTTAGGTCCTTTTTCGAAGGCGATTTCTTGCCTTACGTGCTGCTCCATACCCAAGCTTTGCCATGCGGTAGCCGATCGAACCGCTGAATGTGGCGATTTGGGCCCGGGCCTTCCGCAGCTCCTCCTCCCGCTTGGCGAGCTCGCGCTCGGACATGTCGGCGCGGGATTCGGCGTCGGCCAGCCTGCGGTTGAGGGCCCGCAGCTGTTCCTCGTGCTCGCGGCGGGCGTCCGGGAGCGGCGGGTCGTCGCCGTCCGGTGCCGCCGGGACGTCGCCGGACAGGCCGGCGGCGCCGTGCAGGATCGCGGTCAGCGCCTGCGGGTCGGTGGCGGCGGGCCACGGGTGCGCGTACCCGCCGGTGAGCAGGGTGCGGGCGAACCGGTGGAGGACGTCGGCCTCGGCCGGAACGCTCGGGTCGAGCATGGTGTAGGTGTCGCCGTCGACCACCACGTTGTCGGCGGTGGCGCCGGGCAGTGCCGCGATCCAGCCGGTGAGCAGCCGTCGCACGGTCGGCAGATCATGCCGCAGGCAGGCGGCCAGCAGCAACTCCTCGACCAGGTGACCCTGCGGCAGGGGCCGGTCGAGCGGGCCGGCCTCGGTCAGGACCGGCGGCAAGCTCGTCACCGCGGGTGACTCCGAAGGCGCGAGGTGGGCGACGACCAGCCAGGACGCGGCGAGCTCGGCGCCGAGACCGGCGCGCACGGCGGCGGCGGCCAGGCGGCGGGGATCGGACAGGACACTGCGGTTCGCGTACGCCACGCCGGCCGCGCGCGCGGCGAGGGCGGCGAGCGCCTCGTTCTCTAGGGCCTCGGCCGTGGCGGCCAGCGTCGGGGAGCCGGGCTCGGGCCAGGCCGCGGCCAGCCAGCCGACGGTGAGTCCCTCGGCCTCGAAGCGGGCGGTCAGCCGGGCCGGGGTGCCGGGGCGGGACCCGTCGAACTCGCCGAGCGGCCGCCACGCGTCGTCGGTCTGCGCGGCGGTGGGGATCCCGGGGTCGACCAGCCGGTGCACGCCGAGCGAGTTCTCCACCGCGAGCAGCAGCGTGCCGCCGGGGCGCAGGGAACGCTTGAGCGCCTGGACGCTCTCGGCCCAGTCCAGCTGCGGGCCCTCGACCGAGCAGAGCCGGTCGACGCCGTCGAACGCGACGATCACGTCCCAGCGGCCGGCCTCCAGCTTGGTCAGCGACCCGCAGAGCACGTCGAGGCCGCGGGCGTCGAGCTCGGCGGCCGCGGTCTGGGAGCGTACGAGACAGGTCACGGAACTGCGGGTTTTGACGGTGTCGATCAGCGCCCGGTCGTGCGGGCCGGCCACCAGGACCTCGACGCCCGCCGGCACCTGATCCGCGATGTGACCGAGGAGGCCGCCGCCCGCCGGTGGCCGGCTCTCGGTGAACCCGGGCATCTCGCCGCCGATCAGCCGGATCACGCCGGCACCGCCCGCGGACCACCGGTCGCGGCAGCGGCCGGCAGACCTGCTCGCTCGTGCGACCAGCCCAGCATCGCCCGCAGCTCGGCCGGCGAAGCCAGGTAGCCGTCGCCCAGCTCGGCCAGCGCGCTCGGCCGGGCCCGGGCCGGATCGGGGCGCTTGCCGTGCAGCTCCGGCCACTGGCGGCGGATGCGCTCGGCGGTGGCGCGGTCCTCGTTCTCCAACTGCATCGGGTCACCGTAGACGGCCGGGTCACAGCCCGCCGCCACCCCATAGAAGATCGCACTGCTCAGCCGGTTGGACGCCACCCGGCGGTGCCGGCGGAGCTCGGCGAGCTGCTTGTGCAGGAACCGGGTGTCGGTGTCCTGCCATTTGAGGCCGCGGTAGCCGTGGCACACCACCCGGCCGGCTTTCTCGTACTCGGCGCGGATCCGGTCGGTGCGGTACTCGTTCCAGTACAGGCAGAACGTGACCGGGCCGTCCTCGGTCGCCATGATCTCGTCGATCAGGCGGGCGTGGCTGCCCTTGACCTTCTGGCTCTCCCAGCCGTGGAACGGATACCAGATCGTGCCCTCGCGCTCGGCGGCCGGCTCGTCCTTCTTCAGCTCCAGGAGGTAGAGGAACGGCGCGCCGGTCACCGTCACCTGCCGGCGGCCCATCGACCAGGCCCGCCGGCGGGTCTGGTCGGACCAGACGAAGATCGGCTTGCCCGGCATGTACGGGGTGCCGATCCCGAGCCCGTCGACCACGTTCCAGCCGTGCTGCACGTAGCCCTCGATCCGGGGTGGACGCTCCGGATCGAGGCCGCAGTACTCGGCCAGGACGTGCGCGTGGCCGTAGAAGTGGTTGGCGTGGTGCACTCGGCTAGCTCCCGAGGATGTGTCGCAATGCCTCCACGACGCGGTCCTGGTCGGCGTCGCTGAGGTCGACGAAGAGCGGTAGGGACAGCTCTTCAGCGTAGAAGGCCTCCGCCACCGGACACATCCCCCGCCGGTAGCCCAGGTCCTCGAACACCGGGTGCCAGTAGACCGGGATGTAGTTGACCTGCACGCCGATGCCGGCCTCGCGCAACCGGTCGTAGACCTCGCGCCGGCGGCCGTCGAGCACCCGCACCGGGTAGAGGTGGCGCATCGGGTCGACGCCGTCGCGCTGCACCGGCAGGCGCAGGCCCGGCACGTCGGCCAGCAGCTCGTCGTAGCGGGCGGTGAGCCGCTGGCGGCGGGCCTTGAACTCGCCGAGCCGCTTGAGCTGCGAGCTGCCGAGCGCGCAGAGCAGGTCGGGCAGGCGGTAGTTGGTGCCGAACTCGTGGACCTCGTAGAACCAGCCGCCCTCGTCGGGGTGACGCAGCTTCTCCGGCTCGCGGACCATGCCGATGCGGCTGTACGTGCGGGCGCGCTCGAGCAGGTCGGGCCGGATCGAGGCGACCGCGCCGCCCTCGGCCGTGGTCAGGTTCTTCGTGGGGAAGAACGAGAACGTGGTGAGGTCGGCGAGCGTGCCGACCGGCCGGCCGTGCAGGGTCGAGCCGATCGCGTGGGCGGCGTCGCCGATCAGGACCGCGCCGGCCCGCTCCGAGATCTTGCGCAGCGCGTCGTAGTCGGCCGGGTGGCCGGCGTAGTCGACCGCGCCGATCGCCCGGGTGCGCGACGTCACCGCGGCCTCGACCGCGGCCGGGTCGAGGTTGGCGGTGTCGTCCTCGACGTCGGCGAAGATCACCTTGGCGCCGAGGGTGGTCGCGCCCGAGGCCGTGGCCACGAACGTCATCGGGGTGACGACGACCTCGTCGCCGGGCCCGACGCCGGCCGCCGCGTACGCCGCGTTCAGCGCCGTGGTGCCGTTGGTCACCGTGACGGCCGGCGCGCCCGCGACGGCCTCGATGTCCTTCTCGAACTGCGCGACCCGGGGGCCGGTGGTCAGCCAGTCACTGCCGAGCGCGGCGACGACCGCTTCGATGTCGGAATCGTCGATGGACTGCCGCCCGTACGGCAGCATCAGCTCTCCTTCTCGAGCAGCTCGCGCATCTCCTCGATGCCGAGCCAGAGGTCGTTGTTGTCGGAGCGGTAGTTGAAGCCGTCCTCGACCTCCTCGCCGCCGACCGGGGTCTGGTAGCCCCAGCTCGCGACGACCGGCTGCACCACGTAACGGTCCGGGAAGCGCAGGGTGCGGCGGCTGTCGTCGGAGGCGATCATCTCCTCGTGCAGCTTCTCGCCGGGGCGGATGCCGGTCTCGTGGGTCGGCGAGCCGGGCGCGACCGCCTCGACCAGGTCCATGATGCGCATGCTCGGGATGCGCGGCACGAAGAGCTCGCCGCCCTCCATCTTGTCGAACGAGTCGACCACGAACTGCACGGCCTGGGGGAGCGTGATCCAGAACCGGGTCATCCGCTTGTCAGTGATCGGCAGGCTCCTGCCCTCGGCCGCCAGGCGCCGGAACAGCGGCACCACCGAGCCGCGGCTGCCCATCACGTTGCCGTAGCGGACGACCGAGAACCGGGTCGGGTGGGTGGCGGCGTAGTGGTTGCCGGCGATGAACGACTTGTCGGCGACGAGCTTGGTCGCGCCGTAGAGGTTGATCGGGCTGGACGCCTTGTCGGTGGAGAGGGCCACGACCTTCTTCACACCGGCGTTGATCGCCGCGTCGATCACGTTCTGCGAGCCGTTGATGTTGGTGGCGACGAACTCGGAGGGGTTGTACTCCGCGGTGTCGACCTGCTTGAGCGCGGCCGCGTGGATCAGGTAGTCGACGCCGTGCACGGCGCGGGCCAGCCGGTCCTTGTCGCGGATGTCGCCGAGGAAGAAGCGCAGGCGCTTGTCGTCGCCGAACATCTGGCGAACCTCGTACTGCTTCAGCTCGTCGCGGGAGAGGATGACGATCCGCTGGGGGTCCAGGTGCTCCAAGGCGTACTTCAGGAACGCCTTGCCGAACGAGCCGGTGGCACCGGTGACGAGGATCGAAGATCCACTGATTTCAGACACGATTGAGCTCCCGAGGGGTGGGCAGAACGCGGTACGAGGCCGAAGCATAACCACGATCGGGTGCGTTTCTCGGCCGGCCGAAGAAGGACAACACTCGTTCAACTGTAGTTAAACCGGGATTGTTCACCCCGTCCACAACTCTGTAAGAAAGTAGGAGTCCTCTGTCCTCCGGCCGGTCGCTTGCCGCGCGAGTTTACCCGGCGCTTCCATGGCTCGTACCGGGCCTGGTGGTGCTCGCGCTCCTGGGGGCGACCGGGGTCCCATCCGGGGACATCCTTCGTTACGCGGTGTATCTGCCCGTGGCCGTGCTGTTGCCGGGCACGCTCGTGTACCGGGCCCTGCGCGGCAGCTCCGGCAGTCTCGCCGAGGACCTCGGCCTGGGCGGCGCCACCGGCCTGTTGCTGCTGGCCGCCGGCTGGGCCGTGACGACCGTCACCGGATTTCCGGCGCTGCTGCCGGCCTGGCCGCTGTTGATCGTCGCGCCGTTCCTGGCCGTGCCCGGGCTGCGCCGGCACTGGCGCATCGCCCACCCGCGGCCGGCGCCGGCGTACTGGTCGTGGGCGCTCGCCGGGGCGGTGACGCTGGCCGTGCTCGCCCTCGGGCCGGCCTGGCGCGCGACGCCGCTGCCGCCGGCCGGCGCCTCCTGGTATCAGGACCTCTACTACCACCTCGCGCTGGTCCGCGAGGTGATGCGCCCGATGCCGTTCCAGACGCCGCAGGTGGCCGGCGACACCCTGCGCTACCACTACCTCGCCGACGCCGACGTGGCGACCGCCGCGCTGATCACTCGGATCGACCCGGCCACCGTGCTGCTGCGGCTCTGGCTCCCGCCGATCATCGCGCTGACCGCGCTGGTCACCGCCGCCCTGGCCCGGCAGGTCACCGGCCGGTGGCAGGCCGGCGCGCTCGGCGGCGTGCTCGCCGTGGCCGGGCTGCCGCTGGTGCTCGGGGCGCCGATCGTCGCCCTCGGCGGCAACGCGATCAGCTATCCCAGTCCCTCGCAGAGCTACCAGCTGCCGCTGACCGGGCTGCTGCTGGTGCTCGCCGTCGACGTGCTGCGCGGCGTGCCGATCGGCCGGGCCTGGGTGCTGGTCTTCCCACTCGCGCTGGCCTGCGCCGGGGCCAAGGCCGGCGCGCTGCCGCCGATCGTGGCCGGCCTGGCGGCGGGCGCGGTCGCGGTGGCGGTCCGGGGCCGGGAGCGGCTGCGGTGCGCGCTCGTCCTGTTCGGCCTCGTCCTGGCCGCGATGCTGGTCGGCTACCGGCTGTTCGCGGGCGGCGGGGCGGGCACGCTGGCGGTCCGGCCGCTGGCCATCCTCTTCTCCCTGTTGCCGTACCGGCAGACGCTCGGCGCCTACGACGCGAACGACGGCGGCCTGCCGGCGGGTGTCGCGCACGCCTCGGCCGGTGGCCTGGCCTTCGTCGCGGCCCTGGTGATCTGGTGGCTGGTCATGCAGGTGGGCCGGCTGGCGGGCCTGGCGCTGCTCGGCACCGGCCGGGCCCGATGCGACCCGGCGGCCTGGCTGCTCGCCGGCGTCACGGTGGCGGGCGCGGGCGGGATGTGGCTGTTCTGGCACCCCTCCGCGAGCCAGGTGTACTTCTGGCTCGGCGTCCTGCCGGCCGCCGGCGTGCTCACCGTCTGGCTGCTCGCCGACCGGGCGCCCGGACGCCGCACGGTGGCGGCCGGCCTGGCCGCCGGTGCGGTCTGGGCGCTGCTCGTGCCCCGGCTCGGCGGGACGCCCGCGCGCACGGTCGTGTCGTGGTCGCTCGCCCTGCTCGTGCCGGTGCTGCTGACCGCGGCCGTCACGGTCGTCGTCGCGGCGGTGGTCCTGCTCGCGCGGCGCGCCCTGCCGGCGGCCCTGCTCGCGGGGCGTGGTCCGGCCGCTCGGCGCGCCCTGCCGATGGTCCTGCTCGCGGCGGTCCTCGGCGCCGGCGTCGGCGGGTACGCGCACAATGTCGCCGTGGCCCTGCGGCACGCTCTCCGCGGGCCGGCCGCCGCGAAGATCCCGGCGGTCAGCCGGGACGAGATGGCCGCCGCGAGATGGCTCGACCGGCACGCCGGGCCGGAGGACGTCGTCGCCACCAACGTCCACTGCCTCCCCTTCGGTCCCCCGGGCCGGTGCGATGCGCGTGCCTTCTGGGTCGCCGCCCTGACCGGGCGCCGCACGCTGCTGGGCGGCTGGGGCTACAGCGACCAGGCGGTCGCCGCCGACGGCGTGGGCGGCAAGCGGTACTACCTCCAGCCGGCCCCCTATCCCGCGCGTGCCGCCCTCAACGAGCGGGTCTTCGCCGCGGGCGACCCGGCCGACGTGGCCGCCCTGCACGGCCGCTACGGCGTGCGCTGGCTCTTCGCCGACGCCCGGGTCGGTCCGGTCTCGGCCCGGCTGGCCGGGGCCGCCGTCGCCCGGCACACGGCCGGCCCGGTGACGATCTACGAGCTGGTCGACGCGCCTGAGTAGGGTTAGCCCTACCGTCGATTCGGCGGGCAGCGGGATCGGAGGGGGGCTCGCCAATGCCTAGCGTCGAACCCATGACGACGACCTCCGCGCCCCTCGCGCCGGCCCGGGCCAACGGGATCCTCCGCAAGCTGGGCAACGACACCCTCTACGTGCTGGTCGGCTTCCCGCTGGGAATCCTCGCGGTGGTTCTGTGCATGACGCTGTTCTGGCTCGGCGTGGGCACCGCGATCATCTGGATCGGCCTGCCGATCCTGATCGCCGCCATGGGCGTGGCCCGTGGCCTCGCGACCCTCGAGCGGGCCCGCCTCCGCCCGGTCCTCGACCAGCCGGTGCAGCACCCCTACTACAAGAAGTCGCGGCCCGAGGCCGGCATCTTCCGCAAGCTGCTGACGCCGCTCACCGACGGCCAGGTCTGGCTGGACATGCTGCACGGCATGTTCCGGTTCATCCCGAGCACCATCTCGTTCGCCTTCGTGGTCACCTGGTGGTCGGGCGTCCTGAACGGGCTCACCTGGGGCCTGTGGGGCTGGGCGCTGCCGAACGGGCCGGACGACCAGGACCTGCCCGAGCTGCTCGGCTTCGACGGGAGCTACGGCACCAAGGTGGCGTTCTACCTGGCCACGGGCGTCTTCTTCGCCGGCACCCTCTACTGGGTCGTGCGCGGGGCGGCGCTGCTCGAGGCGTACTTCGCCCGCGCCCTGCTCTGCGGCGTCAACGATCTGCGTCAGCAGGTCGTCCAGGCCAACGCGGCGCGCGAGGTCGCCCAGGAGCAGAAGGCCGCCGCCGTCTCGGCCGAGGCCACCGCGCTGCGCCGGCTCGAGCGCGACATCCACGACGGCCCGCAGCAGCGCCTGGTCCGGCTGGCCATGGATCTGGGCCGGGCCGAGCAGCAGTTCGCCACCGACCCCGAGGCGGCCCGGGCGACCGTCGCCGAGGCGCTCACCCAGACCCGCGAGACGCTCGACGAGCTGCGTGCCCTGTCCCGCGGCATCGCCCCGCCGATCCTGGTCGACCGCGGCCTCCAGGCGGCGCTGACCGCGCTGGCCGGCCGTTGCACGGTGCCGGTCGACCTCGACGCGCCGCAGTTCGAGCGGCTCGACCCGGCGGTGGAGTCGACGGCGTACTTCGTGGTCGCCGAGGCGCTGACCAACGTGGCCAAGCACAGCTACGCCAGCGAGGTGCGCGTCAGCGTGCAGCGCATCGCGACCGGGCTGCTGGTCACCGTGTCCGACGACGGCAACGGCGGCGCGAGCCTGGCCAAGGGGCACGGCCTCGCCGGGCTCGACGACCGGGTGCGGGCCGCCGGCGGGGTGCTCTCGGTGGAGAGCCCGGTGGGTCAGGGCACGGTCCTCACCGCCGCCCTGCCCCTCTGAGAGGCGCCGCATCTGACAGCATGGCGGCATGCGGGTGGTGATTGCCGACGACGCGGTGCTGTTGCGCGAGGGTCTTATCCGGCTCGTCGAGGAGAACGGCCACACGGTGGTGGCGGCCGTCGGCGACGGGCCGTCCCTCGTCGCGGCGATCGCCGAGCACAAGCCGGATGTGTCCATCGTGGACGTCCGGATGCCGCCCACCCACACCGACGAGGGGCTGCGCGCCGCCGTGCAGGCGCGCTCCCTGGTGCCGGGCAGCCCGATCCTGGTGCTCTCCCAGTACGTCGAGGTCTCGTACGCCGACGATCTGCTCGCCGACCGCCTGGGCGCGGTCGGTTATCTGCTGAAGGACCGGGTCTCGCAGGTCGCCGAGTTCCTCGACGGACTGCGCCGGGTGGCCGGCGGCGGCACCGTGCTCGACCCCGAGGTGGTCAGCCAGCTGCTCGTGCGGCGCCGCCGGGACGACCCGCTGCGCAACCTCACCCCGCGCGAGCGTGAGGTGCTGAGCCTGATGGCCGAGGGCATGTCGAACACGGCGGTCGCCCGCAAGATGGTGGTCACCGAGGGCGCGGTCGAGAAGCACGTCCGCAACATCTTCACCAAGCTCGACCTGCACCAGGACGAGGAGCAGCACCGTCGGGTGCTCGCCGTCCTGGCCTACCTGCAGGGCTGAGCGCCTCCGGCGGCGAGGCTGAGCACCTCCGGAGGCGGCTGAGCACCTCCGGCGGCGCCGACGTCAGCCGCGGATCCGGCGGGCGAGTCGCTTGGCCCGCCGCAGCCGGGTGCGGACGGCCTTGCCGATCCGCAGGGCTCCGGGCGGCGCGTCCTCCTTCAGCTTGGTCTTCAGCCGGTTCTTCAGCCGGGCGTCGTCGGCCTTCGCGATCTCCCGGTACGCCCGGCGGGCCTTGTCGACCTCACCCCAGGCGGCCGTGAGCTGCTTCTCGGTCGCCTTGAGCTTCGTCTCGAACCAGCGCGCGCGGGAGGCGTTGGAGTCCTCGAACCGCTCGGCCGCCACGGCCACGGCGACCGGCACCCCGGACCGGGGCGGACGAGGCTGGTCGAGTCCCGCGTCGGCGGCGACCCGCCGTACCGCGTCGTCGGGTACCGGCGTGCCCCGCATCGCGGCGACCCAGGCGACGGCCTCGACCGGCGTCAGATGCGAGGGCCACGTGCGCCGGTAGCCGTTCCGCTCGACCCGGCGCACCAGGTCGGCGACCGCGATCAGCAGCTGGTCGTCCGGCGTCTTGGCCACCGGCAGCGGGCCGGCGTCGCCGAGGACCAGCGGCCGGTGTTCGCCGTCGGGGCCGAGAATCACCCGGGAGGCCGCGGCCGGCGCCACGTCACTCAGCGTGCCGAGCCACGTGGCGTAAGCCCGGATGGCCGAGCGCAGAGCCGCCTGGTCCGGGGCGACGACCGCCTCGGCCAGCACGTCGGACAGAAGCCGGCCGGCGGGCGCCTCCGAACCGTCCGGCAGCACCGGACGGCCGCCGGCCAGCCGGACCGCGACCGGCTCGCCCTGCTCGGCGGCCAACCACGCGACCACGTCGCCGGCCGCCGGGCCGCGGCCGCCGCCGTCTCCCGCTTCCGCGGTGACCGACCGGCCGTCGCTCGCGTCCGCGGTGACCGACCGGCCGTCGCTCGCCCCCGCGGTGACCGACCGGCCGTCGCTCGCGTCCGCGACGACCAGCCAGCCGGCGGCCAGCTCGGGCAGCCGCCCGGAACGCCAGACGCGCCGCATCAGGGAGGCCGCGTCGGCCGTCGGCCGGGCCTCTTCGAGCGAGCGCGTGGCCGGCTCGGACAGGGCCGCGAGCAAGCCGGCGTGCTCGATCCGGTCCACCGACGCGGCGGCGGCACCCCAGGCGACCACCGGCGCGGAGGGCAGCGGGTAGACCGGCCAGATCGCGGCGCCGGGCCCGAACTGGGCGGCGAGGTCGGCGAGACTCCGCGGACGGGTGTCGTCCGCGTCGGCCGGGCGGCTCCAGGCGGGCTCGGACTGATCGGCCTCGGGCTGGACCTCGGCGGTCAGCCGGTGCACGCCGAGCTCGTTGTGCACGGTCACGACGAGGACGCCGTCCGGCGTCAGCAGCCGGCGCAGGTCGGCGAGCGCGGTGCCGAACGTCGGCTCCGGGCCCTCGGTCGAATACAGCCGGATGACGTCGTCGAGCGCGACCACCGCGTCGTACCCGGTCTCGTGGAACCGCTCGAGGCTGCCGCAGACGACGCGGATCGAGGGTTCGCCGCTCTCGGTGTTCTCGGTGTCGAACGCCTCGGCGAGCAGCCGCGCGTCCGGGATCGAGCGCACCAGGCAGGTCAGCTCGCCGTCGATCGCCCGAGCCAGGGCCGCGAGCAGGTCGGGCTCGTGCGGACCGGCCACGAGCACGCGCGACCGGCCGGCCAGGGCGGCGAGCACGATCGGCAGCTGCGCGCCGCCGCGTACCGGCTCCCAGGCCGACGCAAGATCCGACCAATTGGGCATCTCGCCGCCGAGCAGCCGCACTCGACCGGGCAGGTCCTGATCGCTCATGCCACGCTCCATCCGAGCTCGTAGCTCAATTCCTGGGGGCTCAGCAGCTCGTCGAGCCCGAGCTCGGACCGGGTCACCGCGGCCAGCAGCTCCCGGTCGATCGACTCGCCGTGCAGCTCCGGATGCAGCCGCTGCACCAGGTGCTTGCCGTCGAAGCCGCCGCGGTCCTCGACGAAATCCATCTGCGGGCCGTAGACGCCGGCCTCGCAGCCCACCGACGCCCCGTAGAAGATCGCGGTGGTGAGCCGGTTGGACGCCACCCGCTTGTGCCTGCGCAGCTCGGCGAGCTGCTTGTAGAGGAACTTGGTGTCGGTGCCCTTCCAGTACGTGCCGCGCTGGCCGTGGCAGATCACCCGGAACCCGGCCTCCTCGTAGGCGCGCCGCACCTCGGGCATGTCGTACTCGATCCAGTACAGGCAGACCGTGACCGGGCCGGGCTCGGTCTCCTTGATCCGGGCGATCAGGTCGCCGTGGTCGCCCTCGACGGCGCCCTGCTCCCAGGTGTGGAACGGGTAGAAGATGGTGCCGGACCGCTCGGCCGGCTGCTCCGGCTGCTGCGCCAGCAGGTACGCCCACGGGGAGCCGATGACCGCGTAGTCCCGCCATCCGATCAGGTGCCCGCGGCGGCGGGAGACGTCGGACCAGACGTACTTGAGGAAGCCGGCGGGCGGCTCGTGGCCCGGGCCGAACCCGTGCAGGATGTTCCACCCGTGCTGCAGGACGCCGTTGATCCGGGGCGGCTTGGCCGCGTTCATGCCGCAGTAGGCGGCAAGGATGTGGGCGTGCCCGTACCAGTGATTGCTGGAGTCCATGAAACTCGCATTCAGCGTCGGCCCGCGATGTCGCCGGGCAGTCTACTTCGACGCCGGTTGCCGCCGAACGTGCACTGGTGGCGACGTGCAGTGTGGCGGGGCGCACACCCCGTCAGGGTACCCGTTACGGCGAAGGTCATTTGGCGTTGATAACGTCTCGATTGTCGTGACCCTCGTCGAAACTGGGTATCGTGCCGACTCCGCTCTCGCCCGGCTCCCGCCTCCCCGCCCCTCGCATCGGTGAGGTGACGGCGTGAAACCCCGGCTCAGTGTGGTCGTCCCCTTCTACAACGTCGAGGACTACATCGGCGACTGCCTCGACTCGCTGGTCCGCCAGACGTACGGCGACTTCGAGGTGATCCTGGTCGACGACGGTTCCCGCGACGGCAGCGCCGTGGTGGCGAAATCCTTCTGCGACCGGGACGGCCGCTTCCGCGTGGTGACGCAGGAGAACCAGGGGCTCGGCCCGGCCCGCAACACCGGCGTCCGGCACGCGCAGGGCGAGTACCTGACGTTCGTCGACAGTGACGACCTGGTCGCCCGCCACGCGTACGAGATCATGATTCGGTCGCTCGACGACACGGGATCCTCGTTCGCGGCCGGCAACGCACGGCGTTTCAACAACACCAATGGCGTACGCCCGTCGTGGTCCCACCGCATTCCGTTCGCGACCGACCGGCCCGCCACCCACGTCTTCGAGTTCAAGCCCCTGGCGCTCGACCGCATGGTGTGGAACAAGGTCTACCGGCGGTCGTTCTGGGACCGTTTCGGCTACGAGTTCCCGGCCATCCGCTACGAGGACTACCCGGTCACGCTGAAGGCGCACATCGAGGCGATCACCGTCGACTGCCTGTCCGCGCCCGTCTACTACTGGCGGGAGCGCGAGTCGGGCGAGTCGATCACCCAGCTGAGGTTCGAGTACTCGAACCTCTACGACCGGGTGGTCTCGGCCGAGATGGTGCTGGATCTGATCGACAAGGAAGCGCCGGAGCTGCGCAACCAGGTGCACGGCGTGCTCGCCGAGATCGACCTCACGTCGCTCGTGCTGGCGTTCGGCTCGGTGCCCGAGCACGAGCAGGACAAGCTGGTGCGGCTCGGCCAGCGGCTGGCCGGCCGGCTCGACGGGCACCTGCTGCGCAAGGCCGGGCCGTATCAGCGGCTCGAGTACCGCGCCCTGCAGACCGGCGACGTCGACCTGCTGATCCGCCTGGCACGCTTCCGGGCCGACGGTGGGCTGCGCGGCGGCGCGATCGCCCGGCGGCACCCGGTGCTGCCCTGGCGGTTCGAGAACCAGTACCCCGGCCTGGAGGACCACCCCCGGCCGGTGTCGCGCAAGGTCTACCAGCTGCCCAGGCCGGAGATCGAGCTGCACAACTCGGTGACCTCGGTCGGCTGGGACGACCAGGACCTGATCCTTCGCGGTACGGCGGAGATCCTTCACCTGGCCAACGATCAGAAATCGGCGCTGCGGATCTGGCTCGTCCGTGACGGCAAGAGGTTCCCGCTGCCGGTCCGCCGGTTCGAGGCGCTCGACCTGCACGGCCGGTCGGCCGAGGTCGGCTTCGAGGCGCGCGTGTCCCGCACCCTGCTCGCCGGTTTCCCGCGCGACGAGGCCCTGTCCCACTTCGAGGTCGAGATCCGGCGCGGGCTGATGCGCCGGAGTGCGAAGCTGCGCAACCTGCGTCCGGGCAACCCGCAGTTCCCGGCCGGCGCCTGGGTCACCGACGGCGTCTGGATCCAGCCGACGCGCGCCAGCAGCGGTCAGTTGATGCTGATGCAGATGCTTCGGCCGTACGAGCTGACGTCGGCCCGGGTCGAGGACGGCGCGTTCGTTCTCGCCGGCCGGCTGCCCGGGGCCGTCACCGGAACCCAGTTCCGGCTGAGCCGGTCGTCGGGCGACGCCGTGGTGCCGATGCGGATCCAGCGCGACGACGACGGCGCGACCTTCACCGTCCGGTTGCCGTTCGAGGCGATCGTCGACGCCGCCAACCCCGACGACCCGTTCACGCAGCGTACGGTCCGGGTGCCCCGGGTCGGCGACGGCGACCAGGACTGGCTGCTGGCCACCGGACTGTCCCGGTCGGTGCAGGCGGTGCACGAGGGCCGGCTGCTCACCGTGACCCGCTCGCCGGCCAACTACGTCAACCTGCACGAGGGCCCGGTCCGCCCGATGGCCGAATCGCTCGAGGTCACGGCCGGCGCCGACGGTCACCGGCTGACCGTGGGCGGGCCGATGCTGGAGCACGGCGGCACCCGCTTCGTCTGGCGCCGCTTCTTCGCCAACTCCAACGACTACGTCGACGCGGAGTGCCGGCTGGAGAGCACCGACGGCCGGTGGTCGGCCGGCATCGCCCTCGCCGAGCTGCTGCCGTCGCCCGACATGATCGTGCGCTCGTCGCTCGACCCGATGGCCGGCCTCGTCGACTGGACGCTGTTCGCCGAGCCGGCCAACGGCGAGTCGGCGTACGCGGTGCAGCCCGACGTCTTCCTCTACGACCGCCTGCCGATCGAGCTCGAGGTCGGCGACCGGCGGATCCGGTTGCAGCCCCGAGCGGGCACCGTGCACCTCGAGATCTACTGATCGCTACCGATCGAGCGGCACGCAAGCCACCGACACGGTGAGGTCGTCGATGGTCAGCGTCCGCCACCGGGCGGGGCGATCGTGCGGGACCTCCAGGCCGTACCGGCGCAGCCAGAGCAGGATCGGCAAGTCGTACGCCTTGCACAGGCTCTCGGCGCGGGTCCACCGGGCCCAGAAGTTCGCCGGTCCGTAGCGGGCGGCCAGCGCGGGCGGCACGGTGGCGTCGCTCTGCTCGGCGTCGATGGCGAGGCGATGGCCGGCCGGCGCCGGGCCGTACCAGCCGACCGTGCGGGAGTCGGCGGTGTACGCCCGGGTCAGCGAAACGCCGTCTCCGCCGCCGTCGCCGTCGATCCGGAGGTGCTCCTCGGCCCGGTCCAGCAGCTCCCGGACGCCGGCGCGGTCAGATCGAGGCACCGCCGTCGATCTCGAGCACCTGGCCGTTGATGTTGGTGTTCTCGCACAGCAGCATGCGGATCACCGGCACCACGTCCTCGGGCTCGGTCAGGTGGCCGGTCGGGGTCCGCCGGGTGATCTGGTCGAGCTGGGTCTGGCCGAGCACGGCCGACATCTCCGAGGCGAAGAAGCCCGGCGCCACCGAGTTGGCCAGGACCCGGCCGTTGAGCTCGCGGGCGATGGTGCGGGTGGCCGAGTCCAGCCCGCCCTTGGTGGCCGAGTAGGCGACCAGGCCGGAGTAGCCGCGCTGGGCGCAGATCGACGTGACGTTGACCAGCCGGCCCTTCAGCCCCTTGGCCAGCATGCGCCGCAGGACGAGCCGGGTCAGGACGAGCGGCGCGGTCAGGTTGGTGTTGATGATCTTCTCGATCTGGTCGACCGAGGTGTGCACGTGCAGCGAGTCCTGCCCGATGGCGGCGTTGTTGACCAGGCCGTCGATCGGGCCGAGGCGCTCCTCGGCCTCCTTGACGAACGCGGTGCAGGCCTTGAGGTCGGTGATGTCGACCGAGCCGATGTGCAGCCGGCCCTCGTATTTGACGGCCAGGTCGCGCAGCTCCGGCGTCACCGTGCGGGCGAAGGCCGCGACCTTCAGGCCCTCGGCCAGCAGGCTCGAGACGATGGCCAGCCCCAGTCCGCGCGAACCGCCGGAGACGAGCACGACGGAGGAGGGCGGGATCACAGCAGCGTCAGACATCGCTTTTCAGGGTCTCCTTGACCGGGATTTCGTCCAGGAAGCGGATGCGGCGCGGCACGCCGTAGTCGGGCAACCGGTCCCGGCACCACTGTACGAGGGCGGCCTCGTCGACCTCCGCGCGGTCGGCCGACGGCGCCAGCACCACCTCGGCCGCGACCATCCGGCCCACGATCGGTGCCTTGCGGGACGTCACCCGGGCCCACGCCACCTGCGGATGGGCGGTGAGCACGTGCCGGACGAGCCCGGCCGAGATCTTCGAACCGCCCACATTGATCTCGTCGCTGTTGAGCCGGCCGACGATGTGCACCCGGCCGTCGATGATCTCGACGCGGTCGCCGGTGCGGACCGCTCCGGTCAGTCCGGCGCCGTGGTAGGGCGACCGGATCACCAGCTCGTCGCCGTCGACCGAGATCGACGGCCGGTCGGGCGCCGACCGGTCGAGCCACTCCTGCGGGAAGCCGGCCCGGCCGTCGTGCACCACGATCGAGGCGCCGAGCTCGGAGGACGCGTAGATCCAGGAGATGCGGGCGGCCGGGAAGATCTCCCGCAGCTGGTCGAGGATGGCCTGGTCGACCGGCTCGCCGCCGAGCGTGACCTGCCGCAGCGGCACGCGGGCGAGGGCCTCGCCGTCCCGGTAGATCGCCTGCCGCCAGAACGTCGGTGTGCCGGACGCCGCCGTGACCCCGTGCTCGCTCGCGATCTCGGCCCAGCTGTCGAGCTCGCTCGGCTCGATCACCACCAGGTCCTGCCCGGGCTGGGTGAGCGAGAGGGTGACCACCTGCCACCACGCGTACGTGCCCGGAGAGTACGGACACAGCCAGGTGCGCGGCTCCTGGGCGCCACGGACGGTGGTCAGCGACTCGAGGGTGTGCCCCACCCGCTTGGGCCGGCCGGTCGAGCCCGAGGTGAGCAGCCACAGACGCTCCGGCTCGGCGGGCCGCTGCCGCCCCTTCTCCACCACCGTGACGTCACCGTCGTCGAGCCGGACGACCGTGAAGCCGGCGTCGGCGAGCTCGTCGCGCAGCTCGGAGTCGACCCGGGACGGGGTGCTGAGCACCAGCTCCGTCCCGTGCACGGCGTGCTGCCGGGCGGCGACCAGCGCGTCGAGCCCGGTGGCGGCCAGGACGGCGGCGGGTGACGGCAGGTCGGCGGCGGGAAGGTCGCGCCAGGTCAGCTGTCGACCGCTCGCGACGACCCGGTTGCCGTCGCCGTTCAGCTCGCTCATTCCGACTGCAGCTGCACGAGGAAGTCGAGCACGTCACCGACCGTGGCGATCTGCCGCAGGCCGGGCGCGTCGAAGTTCAGCTCGTCGCCGGTCTCGTCCTCGACCCGCAGGGCCAGCTCGGAGAAGTCGAGCGACCGGAAACCGATCTCACGGAGGTCTGCGCTGTCGTCGTCCGGGAGCACTTTGCCCTGGTTTTTCATGACCTGCGCCATGAGGTCGCGAACCTGGGAACGACTCAGCGAATTCATGGTGCCGAAGCATACCCGGGCCCGAACCGGCGTACCCAGGAGATCTGTAGCGTGCAGGCGAACAGGACGGAAAGGGTGAGCGATCACATGCTGCGACCGGCGACCGACGACGACCTCGATGCGATGCGGGCCTGGCGGAACCAGCCGCCCAACCGGGAGGTCAGCATCAACAGCCACGAGATCACGCCGGACGAGCACGCGGCGTGGTGGTCGAAGACCCGGAGCGACCCGTCGCGGCAGGTGCTGATCTACGAGCGCGAGGGCGTGCCGTCGGGCGTGGTCAACTTCTTCGACCTGGCCCCGGCCGGGCCCGGCCGGACCGGATCGTGGGGATTCTTCCTCGACGCCGCCGGGCTGGCCGAGCGCGGCGAGACGCTGCCGGCCTGGCTCGAGGTGATGCGGGAGGCCGCCGACCACGCTTTCGACGTGCTCGGGCTGGAGGAGCTCACCGGCGAGGTGCTCGAGGAGAACATGGTCGTGCGGCAGATGAACCGCCGCTTCCGGTTCGTCGAGGGCGAGCCCGAGTCGCGCGAGGCGGACGGCCGGACGATCTCGGTGATCCCGATCTCGCTCAAGAAGGAGAACCGGCGGCGCCGGGGGTAGGGCTAGCACTACCCCAAAGACGGTTGCCAGCTCCATCGAACTCGATTGCCGGTCTCCATAGCGTCATCGCCATGAGAAACCGGGAGAACGTAAAGGGAATCGCGGCGCGGGCCGCGATGTGGAGCGCCCGGCACCGGACGCTCGCGATCCTCGGCTGGATCGCCTTCGTGATCGGTGTGACCGTCCTCAGCGGACGGCTGGGCACCACCGAGGCCACCGGCGCCGACCAGGGCCACGGCGACTCCAAGCGGGCCGACCAGATCGTCGAGCAGGCCGGTTTCCCGGTGAAGCCGGCCGGCGAGATGGTCATCGTGCAGAACCGGGCGTCGACCGACCGGGCCGCCGCGATCGCCGACGTGACCAAGCGGCTCGAGGCGACCCGCGACGTGACCGGCGTGCAGCCGCCGATCGAGTCGCCGGACAAGCGATCGTCGCTGATCACCTTCAGCGTCGCCGGCGACCCCGAGACGGCCAAGGACCGGGTGGGCCCGGCCCTCGACGCCGTCGCCGCCACGCAGGCCGCGCATCCCGGCCTCTACATCGCCGAGGGCGGCGACGCGAGCGGCGACAAGCTCATCGGCGACGACCTCGACAAGGGGCTGAACCGGCTCGGGATGCTGTCGATCCCGGTCACTCTCGGCATCCTGCTGGTCGCCTTCGGCGCGGTGGTGTCGGCGCTGCTGCCGGTCGCGCTGGCGATCACCGCGGTGGTCGCGGCGATCGGGCTGCTGGCGGCGGCGAGCCGGCTGGCGCCCACGGTCGACACGACGATGCACGTGATGCTGCTGGTCGGCCTGGCGGTGGGGGTCGACTACTGCCTCTTCTACATCCGGCGCGAGCGCGACGAGCGGCGGGCCGGCGCCGACGCGCACCGGGCGCTGGTGATCGCGGCGCAGACCTCGGGCCGCTCGATCTGGGTGTCCGGCCTCACCGTGATCGTGGCGATGGCCGGCATGTTCTTCACCCAGGACGCGACCTTCACCAGCTTCGCGGTCGGCACCATCCTGGTCGTGATGGTGACCGTGCTCGGCTCGCTCACGGTGCTTCCGGCCATGCTGTCGGCTCTCGGCAACAAGGTCGACGCGATCAAGATCCCGGGGCTGTACCGCAAGGGTGGCGACGGCCGGGCGTGGAACGCGTTCCTGGGCGTGGTGCTGGCCAAGCCGCTGATCTCGGCGATCGTCGCGGTCGGTGCGCTGGCCGTGATCGCCTCGCCGGTGCTCGACCTGCGCACCAAGGCCGAGGGCCTCGAGGACCTGCCGCCGGGCGCGGCGATCGTGCAGGCGTACAAGACGGTCGACGAGGCCTTCCCGAGCAAGACCTCGCCCGCCGAGGTCGTCGTGAAGGCCCCGACGGTCAAGGGCGCGGCGTTCGACCGGCAGCTGACGGCGTTCAAGACCGCGGTGCAGAAGAGCGGCGGGCACCTCACCGGCCCGGTCGAGGTGGAGATCAACCCGGCCGGCACGGTCGCGGTGGTCTCGGTCGGCCTGGTCGGCGACCGCGCGCTCGGCACCCTCCGCCAGGAGGTCGTGCCGGCCACCTTCGGGCACCTCACCGGGGCGACCGCACTGGTCACGGGGGAGAAGGCGGGAGACGCGGACTTCAACGCCCAGCTCGACGCGAGCCTGCCGTGGGTGTTCGGCTTCGTGCTCGGCCTGGCCTTCGTGCTCCTGCTGGTCTCGTTCCGGTCGGTCGTGGTGGCGATCACCGGGGTCGTTCTCAACTCGCTGTCGGTGGCCGCGGCGTACGGGATGATGGTCTGGGTCTTCCAGTACGGCCACTTCGAGAAGCAGCTCCAGTTCCAGGCGGCCAGCGGGATCATCAACTGGATGCCGCTGTTCCTGTTCATCATCCTGTTCGGGCTGTCGATGGACTACCACGTCTTCGTCCTGAGCCGGATCCGCGAGGGCTACGACCGTGGCCTGCCCACCCGGCAGGCGGTCCGCGAGGGCATCGGCAAGACCGCCGGCGTGATCACCAGCGCCGCCGTGGTGATGGTCGCGGTCTTCGCTCTCTTCGCCACCTTGCCGCTGGCCTCGACCAAGGAGCTCGGTGTCGGCCTGGCCGCGGCGATCCTGCTCGACGCCACGATCATCCGGGCGGTGCTGCTGCCGGCGGTGATGGCCCTGCTCGGCGAGAAGAACTGGTGGCTGCCGCGCTGGCTCGGCTGGCTCCCGGCGATCGCCCACGAGCCGCCGGCCCCGGCGCCGGCGTCGGCGAGCGACCCGGCTCCGGAAGACAAGGAGCTGGTCCGCGCCTCGTGACCCGGACGAGCCGTGCCCCGTCCCCGGCTCGGGGACGGGGCACGGCGATTCCCGTTGGTGCGGGTCAGTTGCCCAGCCGCAGGTAGTCGAGGTTGAAGCCGCCGGTCTCGCAGTAGACGGTGACCAGCTGGTCGCCGGCCGCGAGCGTCACCGGCACGTGGACGGACTGGTAGGTGCCCCAGCCGCCGGTGTCCGGCACATCCGCCGTGGCCAGCTTGGTGCCGGCCGCGTCCCGCAGCGAGACGGCGCCGGCGGCCACTGCGCCGGTTCCGTTGGCGACCCGCAGCTCCAGGTCGTAGCTGCCGGCGGTGGCGACGTCCAGGCGGTACTGCAGCCAGTTCCCGGCCGCGGTCCAGCCGACGTTCTTGCCGCCGCTGGCCGCCGCGTTGGACTCGATGAAGTTCACGCCCTCGGTCCAGCCGTGCTGGGCCACATAGGACTCGGCCTCGACCTTCTCGCCGACCGGGGCGCCGTGCGGTGCCACGGTCAGGTGCACGGTCGTGGCGGCGCGCGAGGCGCCGTCGGTCGCGTAGAAGGTCAGGGTCTGCTCGCCGGCCGTGGTCGGGTGCACAGTCACGACGCCGGTGCGGCCGTCGAGCGTGACGCCGGCGGGCAGATCGGTGGCGTAGTAGGCGAGCCGGTCGTGGTCGCGGTCCGTGGCGTGCAGCGCGAAGGTGCTGGTGACGTACTGATCGGCGGTCACCGCGGGCACGGCGGCCAGCACGGGTGCATGGTCCCGGCGCGGGACCCGCGCCTGCCATCGATAGGTGGCGTACGCCCCGGCCGGAACCGTTGCGACGAACGACTCGCCGCCGAGCAGCACGCGTACCGAGGACGCGGTGGCGTTGCTGTTCGCCAGGATGGCCGTGAACGTGTCGCCGTTGCGGTAGACGACGTTGGCGATCCCGGCCGCGGGAGCGCTGGACTCGACGCGGACGTCCGCGGGCGTGAGGTACTTGGCGAACTGGCCGAGCGGGTAGAGCTCGTCGCGTACCGAGAACGTCTTGGTGTTGGTGTTGACCTTGACGAGGCGGTCGGGCCACTTGGTCGTGGCGGCAACCTGGTCCCAGTCGACGTTGTTGTCGCGCTTGTCGGTCCAGTGCAGCGTGCCGCCGTCCTGGTCGGTGGTCTGCGCCCAGAGGATGTACGACGACGCGTCGAGCCGGAAGTACCCGAGCACCGTGGCCGGTGACAGGTCGCTGGTCTCGGTCAGCTGCACCGGTTTGCCGTACCGCTCGTAGGTGTCGCGCATGACCGTGGGGTCGCCCCAGTAGGGGTGGAACGCGATCGAATCGGCCGCCGCGGCCGCCGCCGGATCGTTCATGATCCGGTAGTAGTTCTTGGTCGCCGTGGAGTTCGGGTCCTTCCAGTCCCAGAAGTTGAAGTCGTGCACGTACAGCTGAGTTCGCAGGCCCGCGGCGCGGAACGTCTTCTTGATCGCCACGGCCAGCTTCTGCTGCTGCTCGACGCTGATGTCCATCGCCGGGTAGACGACGTCCATGCCGGGCTCGTTGAGCAGCGTGATCGCGTCGACATAGACGCCCTGACGACGGTACGCGTCGACGTACTTGGCGTAGTACCTGGCGAACACGTCGATCGCGTCGTCGCGCAGCTTGCCGGCCTGGTAGTACTCGGTGGTGCTGCCCGGCTTGAGCGCGACCTGGCCGGTGAACTGGTTGTTCGTCTTCATCCAGGCCGGTGCGCTCCACGCGGAGGCGAAGAACGTCGCCCGCGGGTTGTACTTCTGGATCAGCTTGACGGTGTCGAGGATGTGCAGGTCGATGTCGTGACGTTCTGGCCGTTGACGATCAGGCCGTTGCGGGCGGTGTTGGTGGTCCAGCCGACGGTGCCGCCGTTGCCGTGGTCGGCCCGCCAGATCCAGGCGTGGTCGCCGATCACGTTGTTGCTGTTGATCTCGACGCTGACGGTGGCCTTGCCCGCGATCGCGCCGCCGATGCGCACGAACACGTCGGACAGCACGGTCGGGTTGGCCGCGTGTGAGGCGCTCGAGCCGGCCGGGCCGACCTGCAGCAGCGTGTTCGAGTTGGTGGTGCCGGCGTCGAGCAGCAGACCGGCGAGCCGGACGCCGTCGACGTCGGCGATGTGGATGGCGTCGACGCCGCCGTCGGGTACGAAGGTGGCCAGGCCCAGGCCGAGGATCACGGTGTTCGCCCGGGTGACGTTCAGTGTCTGGTTCAGGTGGTAGACGCCCGGCGTGACGAGCAGGTTCTTGCCCGCCGCCAGCGCCGCGTTGATGGTCGCGGCGGTGTCGCCGGACTTGACCACGTAGAAGCTGCTGATCGGCAGCGACGTGCCGGCCGGGTTGCCGCCGGCCCAGCTGGTGCCGCTGGCGTTGTTGCGCACCGCCGGGACGAAGACCTGGTACGCGCCGGTGGAGTCGACGTACAGGTACGGCTTCTCGGCGACCGTGGGCGCCGAGCCGACCGTCGTGTACGGCGGGCTCGGGAAACTGTTGGCCGGTGCGCCCTGCACACCCACGAACACCTGGTTCCAGTTCGAGCCGGTCCAGCTGCCGATCTGCGAGTCCCGCGTGATCCACTGCTGCTGCGTACCCGACTGGATCTGCCCGTCGATCTTGGAGTCGGCGATGAAACCACCCGAGGACCAGCCGCCGTCGGAGAGCGCCAAATTCCCGCGAACGTGCATCCGCCGGTACGGCGCGGCCTGCGACACCGCCCAACGATCAAGACCATCCGCCGGTACGACGTTGAGCCCCTCGGCCGAACGCCAGAAGTTCTGCGTCGCGTTCTGCGACCCGTCCGGCCACCAGTCCGCCTCGACATGCACATGCCCGTTGATAGTCACCTGATCCGGGCTGAGACCAAGCCCGGCCACCTGCGTGAAGAAACCGACGTTCGCGTCCACGTTGTACGAACCCGGCTTGAACAACAGCGCATACCGCGCGTTACCGAACTGGTTACTGACCTGCGAATTGAAGACGCTGGTCAACTTGCTCTGAATCGTCGACGCCGACATCGACGGATCGAACACCGTAACGTTCGGCCCCAAATCCGGATTTGTAGGATTTGTTGGAACAGTGGTCGGCGTAGTCGGCGTGGTGGATCCGCCGGACAGGTTCCACTTCTGGTTCGCGGTACCGGCACAGTCCCACAACTGCAACTTCGCGCCATCGGCCGTGCTGTTGTCCTTGACGTCCAGGCACCGGCCCGATGCCGTGTTCACCAGATCGTGCGCCGCGGTCAGCTGCCACTTCTGCGAGGCGACCGAGTCGTAGCACGTCCACATGTGCACCGCGGTGCCGTTGGCCGTCCCGTTCGCGACCACGTCGAGGCATTTGCCGAGCGCCTGGAGCGAGCCGTTGTCGGCGACGGTCCAGGTCTGGTTGGGGCCACTCGCGCAGGACCACATCTGCGGGAGGGTTCCGTCGGCGGTGGAGCCGCCGGTCACGTCCAGGCACTTGCCGGTGGCCGAGCTGACGATGCTGCCGGTGGTGGCCGCGAACGCGTTGGTCACGGTGGCGACGCCGACGCCGGCGAGGACCACGGTCGTGACACCGGCGGCGAGGACCCGCGAACGCCGGATCCGGCGACGGGGAGACGCTGGTGACATGCGAGATGTCCCTTCTGTGCTGTTGGGGATAGCGGGGGACAGAGCGGGCACGCGGAAAGGCCGGCGCCGGGCAACGCCGGCCTTTCCGGAGGCACCGGCCACTGAGCACAGGCGACGCCTCGGTGCACGCCGCCGAGGAAGCGGCGCGCACCCGTGGGTTCGGGGCGACCGGGACTCAGCGAGGGTTCCCGCCGCGGCTCGCGCGTCGCGGGGATGGGGGTACGGCCGACGGCATCTGCGGACTCCCGGGTCGGAATGGTCGACCGGCCGACGTCGTCGGCCGGCGTGCTGACCCCGATCGCGCTCGCTCGGCGGGTCGCGACAGTCCTCGATGGGTCGGTGCATCGCCTCGGCGAGCTGCCCGGCTCGCACGATGGCGTTAACGAGAAGGAAACACTGTCGCGCACACCACGTCAATGTTGTGGTGCAATTTTCGCAGCCGAACCGTGAATATGGCTATGTAACACGCGTCAGCGAGCGGGCCCGGTCGAGTCGCGTACGACCAGCTCGGTGGCCAGCTCGACGTGCAGCGCGTCGATCTCGCCGCCGTTGAGCATCCGCTCGAGCAGGCTGACCGCCATCCGGCCCATCTCGTTCAACGGCTGGCGAACCGTGGTCAGCGCCGGGTCGGTGACGCGGCTGAGCTCGATGTCGTCGAAGCCGGCCACCGACAGGTCGGCCGGCACGCGCAGCCCACGCGCCGCCGCGGCCCGCAGCGCGCCCACCGCCATCTTGTCGTTGAAGGCCACCAGCGCGGTCGGCGGCTGCGGCAGGTCCAGCAGCTCACCGGCGAGCCGGTAACCCTCCTCCACGGTCGGGTCGTCGGTCGAGCGCAGCAGCTCCTCGGAAGGGAACACCCCCGCGCCCATCAGCGGCGCCGTGTAGCCGGCGAGCCGGTCGCCGCTCACCCGCCACTCGGGCCGGCCGCCGAGCACGCCGACGCGCCGGTGCCCCAGCTCGACCAGGTGCGCACCCAGGCGCCGCGCCCCCGCGAAGTTCGCGGCCGACACGGCCGCGATGTTCGCCGGAGGCGCCGCCTGCGGGTCCACGATCACGAACGGAAATCCGAGGTCGCGCAGCCGGGTCAGCTCGCTTTCCGTCTCCGACGGCAGGACCAGGATGGCGCCGCGCACCTGCGGCCAGCCCACCAGCGTCGGCAGGACGTCGGTGTGCCGCCACGCCGACTCGCCCGCATCGACGACGGCGTGCATGCCGCGGGCGTGCAGCGCCTCGATGACCGCGGAAACGATCAACCCGAAGTAGTCGCTCAGCACGTACGGGCAGCGCACGTAGACACCGTTGTCCGCCCTCGGCGCCGCCGAGCCCGCCCGGCGCCGGGGCGCGTTGCGGCCAAGGTCCGCCATCGCCGCCAGCACACGCTCACGGGTGCCGGCCGCGACATTGTCCCGGCCGTTCAGCACGCGCGAGACGGTCGCGATCGAGAGCCCGGTACTGGCCGCCACATCGCGGATGGTCATGCGCGCCGCTGATTCTTGTTTCATGAAACGATCGTAGAGTATCCGGCTCCGCGGCCGGGTGCTGCTGCCGTCGCATGCCTGGCCTCCGCCGCGGCGAGCGGGTCGGCGAGGAGGCCTGCACCGCGAGGACGCCCTTGCCGCGCGGAGCTGTGCAGGCGTGGCTGCCCGCACGCCGGCCCGGCGCGAGATGGGGGCATACCCCGCGCCGGGTCGGCTGCGCGCGGCCGGGGGGACGTGGCGGCGTCCGCCCCGGCCTGTCCGGGGAGCCCGGGGCAGGGGCTCGACCTCGGCGCCTTCCGAAAGATTTTCGCGTTGTGAACGTCCACTGTAGGCGACTCGGGTGGCGGAATGTTGTTCCGGGTGGCAACAACCGCGAGGTGGGGCAGGAGTAGTGTGGCCGCACTCACCGGTGTCGCTTGCTGGACAAATCGGGCAATAGACGGGAGCCGCTGCGGGTCCGTGGGATCCACCCCTCCTTTACGCTTGGGTGATACGGTCCCGCGTCGACCCGAGGGGCACACCGCGTGCTCTGACGAGAGGTAGAAGCATGTCCGACTCCGCTGCCCTGATCCCCGCGCAGGGCACGGACTACGCCGCCGCCCTCGCCGCCTCGCCGGTGCCCAACCTGCGGCGCATCGGCGGCGAGATGTTCAACTGGTCCGACAGCGACCCGCGGCGTACCCCGCCGCGGCCGCGTGGCGCGGTGCTCCGCCACCTCCTCGGCACGCTCGCCGCCCCCGGGCAAGCCGTTCTGGTCGCCGGCCCGACCGGCGACGAGCTGGTCGCCGCGCTGGTCGACGCCGGCGCGTCGGTCACCTGGCTGCTGCGCTCGCTCGGCGACGCCGAGCGGGCGGCCGTCGACCACCCGGCCGTGACCGTGATCGCCGGGAGCGTCGTCAAGTTCGACATCGCCGACAAGTTCGACCTGGTCGTGGCCGTGGACGGCATCGAGCGGCTGAACTCGGCCGAGGGCGAGCAGCTGTCCACCGCCGAGTTGCTCGACCGGCTGGTCGAGGCGGTCCGGCCCGAGGGCGTCCTGCTGCTCATGCACGACAACCACCTCGGCCTGCACCACACCGTGCGGCTCGAGGCCGGCGCGCGCGAGGCGGACGACGCGGCGTGGTACCCGCTGGACGACCACGACGCCCAACGCCCGGCCTCCCGCGAGCAGCTCGCCGACCGGCTCGCCGGCGCCGGCCTGGTGGTCGACGTGGCTTACGCGGCGTTCCCGGAGCCGGCCGCGCCGACCGTGCTGATCGGGCCGGACCTGCTCGGCAACATCGACTCGCCGCTGCGGCCCCGGCTCGGCACCGTGCTCTCCCGGGCGCTCACCTTCGCGTATCGCGGACGCCCGGTGCTCAGCGACCCGCGCCGGCTCATGCGGCGCGCCCTGAACGCCGGCGCCGAGGACGCGGTGGCGCCGTCCTGGCTGGTGATCGCCCGCGCGCCGGGCGCGGCCGCGGAGAACCCGATCACGGCGGCGCCCGCTTCGGGGGGCGAGTCCGCGGTCGCGGCGGCGGCCGGTTCGGGCGGATCCCCGATCGCGGCGGCCGGTTCGGGTGGCGAATCCGCGACCGCGGCGGTGCCGGCGGCCGGCGGCCGGCGGCCGGTGGAGCGGCACGACCTGGTCGTGGGTGACGCACACGGCGCCTTCACCTATGAGGTGACCGCGGCCGACGGGGAGATCCGCACCACCGTGCTTCAGCCGCTGGACGGGCCGGTCGAGCGGGCCGGACTGCGCCGCATCGCCGATCCGGTGGCGACCTCGGCCGACACCGGGTACGTGCTCGAGGAGCGACTGCTTCACCTGTGCGCCACCCATGACCTGCGCGGGCTGCGGATCGAGCTGGCGCAGTTCGACGCGTGGCTGCGCGCCCAGGCCGTCGACGGGCGGCTCGAGGGCCCGGTCGCGGTGGCCGGGCCGGCCGACGTCTTCGTCACCCCGGACGGGCCGACGCTGTTGCCCGCCCGCTGGGAGCCGATCGAGCCGGTGGCGTACGAGATCGCCGTGGTTCGCGCCTTTTGGGAGTTCGGCGTTCAGCTGATCACCTCGGCCCAGCCGCACCCGTGGGCGATCACGTCCAGCGCCGTGGATCTGGCGAACACGATGCTCGGCATGGTCGGCCGGGGCGCCACCGAGGAGCAGATCCGGGCGGCGGCCGAGCTGCAGGTGGCGCTGGAGGCGGCCGAGCACGGTCTCACGCCGGCGGAGCAGCACGACCGCCTGCTGGCCCTGCTCGCGGTGCAGCCGGGCACGGCCATGGTCGACATCGCCGGCTTCCGCGAGCTGGAGGAGGCGCTCTGGCGGCAGCGCTACCAGGCCGGCCACCTGCTCGCGATGATGGAGTGGACCGAGACGATCATCCAGTCCCGGGACAACTCGCTCAGCCGGATGGACCGGGAGATCTCGTTCTACCGCACGACACCGGTCGGCAAGCTGGTCGGAGCGGCGCGGCTGGTGTATCGAAGGCTGCGCGGACGCCGCTGACCATCGAAAAGGGGCTCTCGGCGGAAGCCGGAGCCCCTTCCCTCGCGAAACCTCAGATGATGTCCCAGGTCAGCGGCGTGCCCTTGGCCGCGTCGGCGGTGAACGTCCGGCCCTGGACCAGGCCGATCATGTCGGGCTCGAGCCCGCCGGTCGGCCGGATCGAGCGCACGTTCTCCGGCGTGACCTTGTCGCCGGCCTTGACGTCGGCGACGACGTAGAGGGAGCGCCGGAAGCGCAGGCCCTCCTTCTCGTGCTCGGTCGGGCCGATGTGCGTGGTGCCGAGCGCCTGCCAGGCCCGCTCCGACTCCTCGCGCAGCAGCTTCAGCTCGGCCGGGTTGAGCGAGAACGCCGAGTCGACGCCGCCGTCGGCCCGGTCCAGCGTCACGTGCTTCTCGATCAGGCAGGCGCCGAACGCCACCGCCGCGACCGGCACCCCGATGCCCAGCGTGTGGTCGCTGAGGCCGATCGGCAGGCCGAGCATCTGGGCCAGCACCGGGATGCGGCGCAGGTTGGTCTCCTCCGGCGGCGCCGGGTACGACGCCGTGCAGCTCAGCACCGTGACGTCGGTCGCGCCGGCGCCCTGGGCGGCCTCGACCGCGGCCGCGATCTCCTTCACCGACGCCATGCCGGTCGAGATGATCACGGGCTTGCCGGTGCTCGCGCAGAGGCGGATCAGCGGCAGATCGGTGATCTCCGAGGAGGCGATCTTGTACATCGGGGCGTCCAGCTTCTCCAGCAGCTCGACCGCGGTCCGGTCGAACGGGCTGGAGAACGGGGTGATGCCGCGCTCGCGGGCCCGGTCGAAGATCGGCTGGTGCCACTCCCACGGCGTGTGCGCGCGCTCGTACAGCTGGTAGAGGTAGTCGCCGCCCCACAGGTCGTGGCCCTTGGAGATCTGGAACCGCTCGTGCTTGACGTCCACCGTCATCGTGTCCGCGGTGTACGTCTGGATCTTGATCGCGTCGGCGCCGGCGTCCGCCGCGGCGTCGACCAGCGCCAGCGCCCGGTCGAGGGAGCCGTTGTGGTTCCCGGACATCTCCGCGACGATGTACGGCCGCTTGTCGGGTCCGAACTGTGCCATTATCTCCCTCTCTCGGTCCAGACGGTTACCGAGGCCAACGGTAACCAGGTCGGCTCTCGGCCGGCGCCGGAGCGCGCCTCAGAGTATGGACGCGGCTCGTGACGTCGGTGACAGGGAGGCGACCTCCGGGGCCGACGAGGGGGTCCGCCGCCGCCCGGCCAACCGGTAACCGGCGCGGAGCAGGGCGTACGCACGGTAGGCGCCGGCCGCCACCAACCGGTGTTTGAGGCCGCTCGGGCGATGACCGTCCGGCCGGTGGCGCCGGTACAGCGCGGTCAGCTGCCGGAAGAAGTCGCGCCGGTGCCCGGGGTGCATCCGGTTGTCGTTGCCGGCCACGACCAGCAGGTGGCTGATCATCAGGGTGAAGAGCCGGCTCCTGATCTCGGGCCGCACCTCGTGCGCGGCCATCCACTCCTGCACCAGGTCGTATTGGGTGAAGGCCTCGAAGTGACGGTGGCTGCGGGTGGCCGTGATCGCACCCGGCCGGCCGATCCGGTAGTGGTAGCAGACCCGGTCGAGCGCGGCGATCCGATCGGCGGCCAGCAGCACCGGATGGCTGAACGAGACGTCCTCGTACCACCCGGGACCGAACCGCAGGTCGTTGGCGAGCAGGAACTCCCGCCGGACGATCCGGTTCCAGGCCGTGTGCTGCACGCCGAGCATCCGCTCCAGCGTCGGCTCGCCGGCCAGCAGGTGCGAGCTGGGGTCGGTCTTGGCCCGGCCGTCCTCGCGCACCCGCAGGTGGTCGACCAGCAGCACATCGGGGCGATCGGCGTCGAGCGCCGCCAGGACCGCACGCACCGAGCCCGCCGGCAGCCGGTCGTCGCTGTCGACGAACCAGACGTAGTCGCCGGTCGCCTCGGCCAACCCGGCGTTGCGAGCCAGGCCGAGACCGACATTCTCCGGAAGGTGCTGCACGCGTACGCCCGGATGGTCGCTCGCGTAGTCGTCGAGGATCTCGCCGCACCGGTCGGGCGACGCGTCGTCGACCGCGATGATCTCGAGCCGCGCGTGCTCCCCGGCCGTCAGGCCCGCGCGGATCGAGTCGAGGCACTCGACCAGGTACGCCTCCACGCGGTACACCGGCACCACGACGCTCAAACGGACGAACATCGAGCAAACGTTCTTTGTGCGGGTGAACGCCCGGCGAACGGAAGCTGTCCGGGGTCTTCGTCACAGGGCAATTCCTGGCCTCTTCTCACCTCGGCGTTCACACCGCCGATGCAACGGCGTGCTCTGGTCACGGTTTTGGGCGTCCAGCCGCCTGTTGCGCGCCTCCGCCTTGACGGCGTTGGTCTCGATGGTCCTATTCCTGATCAACCTCGTCCATCCGGTGCTGCCGTGGGCGCTGCTGTGGCTGCCCGGTCCGGTCGGCGCCACCCTGCTGGCCGCGGCCGGCTTCCGTACCGCCCGGTCGAGCCATCTGCCCGCCGCGACCCGCCGGCTGTGGCGGCACATCGGCCTGGTCGCGGTTCTGGTCGGCTGTGGGAGCTTGAGCCAGGCGTACGACATCGTCACCGCTGCCGATCCGGCCGGCCCGCATTTCAGCGTCGGCCAGATGATCTTCTGCGCCGGGGCGATCTCGGTGATCATGTACGCCATGCTGCGGTTGCCGTTCGGCAGCCAGACTCGGGGTGAGCTGGTCCGGGTCGTGCTCGACGCGGGCACGGTCATGCTCGCGTGCGCGCTCTTCGCCTGGCACTTCTCCACCCGCAAGGCCCTGGGCGCCGACGACCCGCGGCGGCTCTACATGTCGCTCGCGCTCACCGTGATGGCGCTGCTGGCCGCCTTCGCCGTGGCCAAGGTGACGATGACCCGGCCGTCGGTGTTCATCGACCGCAGCTCGCTCCGCCTGATCGGCCTGGCCGTGGTGGTCGGCGCGATCGCGCCCACGTTCCGGCCGTTCGTCGAGTCGATCGACCCACACCTGTTCCCGGACATGGTCGACCTCCCGTTGATCTACTTCTTCGGCGCTTGGGCCGCCGACCGCCAGCGCCGGGCCGCCGTCGCCCCGCGTCGTGGGGTGCGCACTCCGCGGCAACGCAGCTTCAGCGTTCTCCCGTACGTGGCGGTGGCCGCCGTAGACGGGCTGCTGCTCGCCGTGGCGCTGCCCCGGGACGCCGACGACCGGCAGGTCATCGTGATCAGCTCCGTGGCCCTGACCGCCCTGGTCGTCCTCCGCCAGCTCACCGCGTTCCTGGACAACGGCCGTCTGCTGCGCCGCCTCGACCACGGCGCGACCCACGACGCTCTCACCCAGCTGCCCAACCGCACGCTGTTCCACGAGCGGCTGCAGAGGGCGCTGACCATGCCCGGCGAGCGGCCGGTCGCGGTCGCCCTGATCGACCTGGACGACTTCAAGGAGGTCAACGACACCCTCGGCCACGAGATCGGCGACCTGTTGCTGATCGCCGTCGCCCAGCGCCTCAACGCCTGCATCCGGGTCGAAGACACGGTCGCCCGGCTCGGCGGCGACGAGTTCGTGGTGGTGCTCGACGGCGCCGACCCGGCCGTCGCCGACCTGGCGGCCCAGCGCATGATCGAGGCGCTCCGGGCGCCGGTCCTGGCCGACGGTCACGAGCTGCCGATCCGGGCCAGCATCGGCATCGCCGACGGGCATTCCGGCGACGACGCGAGCGTGCTGCTGCGCCAGGCCGACATCGCCATGTACGCGGCCAAGGCCATCGCGGGCACGGCGTCGCTGCACTTCACGCCCCTCATGACGCACGCCGGCGCGGATCCGGCCGGCCTCGGCGCCGAGTTGCGCGAGGCGATCGACGAAGATCAGCTCTACCTGGTCTACCAGCCGATCGTGGCGCTGCCCGACCGCCGGGTGCTGGGCGCCGAGGCGCTGGTCCGCTGGGCCCACCCGGTGCACGGCACGATGGCGCCGCCGGCCTTCATCCCGCTGGCCGAGCGCACCGGCCTGATCGTGCCGCTGAGCCGGTGGGTGCTGCGGACCGCGGTGAGCCAGCTGGCCCGCTGGGAGTCGCTCTCGGTGCTCAACATCAACGTCTCGGCGCGCGACCTGCGCGAGCCCGGCTTCGCGGCGCAGGTCGGTGACCTGCTGACGGAGTTCGGCGTCGACCCGCACCGGATCACCCTCGAGATCACCGAGACGTTGCCGGTGGACGGCGAGGACGAGGTGGGCACGCTGGCGGAGCTGCGAGCTTTGGGCGTACGCGTGTCGCTCGATGATTTCGGTACGGGGCACTCGACGCTCGCGATGTTGCACGACACCGTGGACGAGCTGAAGCTGGACAGCTCGTTCACGCAGGAGGCGGACGGCCGCGCGCCGATCGCGGCGACCGTGCAGCGGATGGCCGACTCGCTCGGGCTGGCGACGATCGCCGAGGGCGTGGAGACGCCGGACCAGGCCGCGCGGCTGCTCTCGCTCGGCTACTCGTCGGCGCAGGGTTTCTATTTCGCGCGCCCGCTGCCGGCCGACGAGTTCGGCGCGTTGCTGACGGAGGCGGCCGCGGCCTGAGCGGGCCGCCCGCGGCCTGATCGGGCCGCCCGCCCGCCGGCGTGGAGAAGCTAATAGGTCAGGGCGACCAGCTCACGTAGCTGGTCCACGGCGGCCGGCGGCAGCTCGTGCGCCGCGGCGGAGACCAGGCCGGACCGCAGCACGGCGTAGACCTCCTCCTGGGCCTCCACCGGCAGGTCGGGGATCCACAGGTTGCCCAGGTTCTCGTCGATGATCTCGCGGAGCAGGGACGCGGTCTTGTAATCCGACAGGCGCGGGATCAGGTATTCCAGCGTCCAGTCGAAGAGGCCGTTCGAGGACTGCCAGTCGCGGTCGTCGCGGACCATGATCAGCGCAGCCATGAGTGCCCCAGGGTGAAGACTCGGGGGGCCAGGCCGCGGTCGGCGATGAAGTGCTCGACGATCGCCACCTGGTCGTACGTGAAGAGCGAGACGTCGACCGGCACCACCTCGGCCTTGCGCAGGTGCAGCACGATCTGCTGGGAGAAGCGCCGCCACTGCTGGTCGAAACGGCCGGCGGCGAAGGGGCCGACGGCGTCGTACGAGACGTTGTGCTCGTCGAACCAGTCGGCTCGCGACCAGCGTGGGGCGCGGGTCAGCCGTACGCCCAGGGTCTTTTCGATGAGGATGGCCGTCTCCGCCTCGTTGTGCCGATATCTGCCGGTTGCCGAGTCCATTCCGAGTGCCCGGAATCGTTCCTGCTCCAAACGACGTCGCCGCCGCAGCACCAGCGGCGGATAGGAGATCAGCGAATAGGTCGACAAATCCGGCTCCTCCCTAGCGGTTCACCCGTTCCGGTCGGTGCGCCCCCGGGTCGCGGGGACGCGGCAGCTGTGGTGTCGGCGCCGGCGTCACGACCACGGCCGTGCCGCCCTGGCCGATGCCGGCGTAGAGCACCGGCCGGGCGCCGCGCAGCACGACGCCGTGCAGGAGACCGGCCCCCGCCACCGCGGCGATCCCGGCCGGCGTCAGCCAGACGAGTGCGGACTCGGACGGCACGCCGAGCAGCGACGGGAGGTTCCGGAACGCCAGGCATGCCAGCGCACCGAGAGCCACGGTGGCGAGGATCGGAGCCAGGAACCGTCCCCACGCGCCCTCGCCGCCGGGCACCCGGTTGAGGTGCAGCAGGGCGGCGAGCGAGGTGGCGAGCAGCAGCACGAGGACGCCGAGCCCGCCGGCGACGGTGAGACGCTGCGCGAGGATGCCGGGTGAGCGCACCCCGGCCAGGTACGCGACCGCGATGGCGAGCCCGGCGATCAGGGACTGGACGAGCGACGCCGTGCGCGGGGCGGAGGTGCGGCGCGCGGTGGTGGCGAGGGCGGCCGGTAGCACCCGCTCGCGGCCGAGCGCGTACAGATAGCGGGCGATCGCGTTGTGCAGCGCGAGCATCGCGGCGACCAGGGCGGCGAGCAGCACGGCCCGGCCGGTCGTGACCGCCCACGGCGCGAGGCGGGCGCCGGCCAGGTCGAAGAGCAGCTCGGAGCCGCGGGTGCGGGCCAGGGCGGTGATCTGCGCCGGTCCCGCGCCCACGCTCACCGACCACGCGGTGCCGGCCAGAACAAGACCCAAGATCACCACCGAGGCGTACGTCGCATGGCCCGCCTCCTTCCGCGGGCGCATGGTCTCCTCGGCGTAGGTCCCGGTCGTCTCGAAGCCGGCGAAGGCGAGCGCCCCGGCCGCCAGCAGCAGGCCGAGCGCGGGCCGGTCGACGGCGGGAAGGTGATCGGGCAGGCGGGGGCCGACCGGCTCGATGAGGCTGGCCGTGGCGAAGCCCACCGCGACCGCGATCTCGGCCAGCACCAGCAGCGCGAGCAGCCCGCTGACGATCTCGATCCGGACCGTGCCGGCGAGCGCGACGATCAGCCAGCAGGCGGCCGCGACCATCCACCACTGCGCCTCGACGTGGAACCAGCTGCGCACCAGCGGCGCGGCCGCGACCCCGGCGACGCCGTAGAGGCCGAGCTGCAGGGCGGTGTAGGCGGCGAGCGCAACCCCGGCCGCGGCCACGCCGGCGGGCCGGCCGAGACCGCGGGCGACATAGGCATAGAGGGCGCCCGCGTACGGCGCCCGGTGCGCCATGGCCGCGTAACCGGCCGCGAACACCAGCAGGACGATCGCGACCGCGACGAAGGTCAGCGGCACCAGCGGCCCGCCGCCACGGGCGTAGGCGGCGGGCACGACGGTGATCAGTACGGCGAGGGGCGCGGTCGCGGCGAGCGCGAAGAACGTGACGGCGGCCGCGCCGATGCGGCCCGTGGCGAGGGGGTGCGACGACTCATCGGGCGTACCCACAGATCCATTGAGCCTGATGGCGGCCCGGATAACAACTACACGTACCGGTTCACTCACTCATGGTTCGACCATGATCTTCCGGCCTTCGCCCCGGCGGAACTGCTCGAGCGCGGTCCCGTACGAGGTCAGCGGGAATCGGTGCGAGACGAAGATCGATGGATCGAGGACGCCGGCGGCCAGCATGCGCCCGGCGCGGTCGAAGCTGTGCAGCACCGCCATCGAGCCGGTGATGGTGATCTCGCGGCGGTAGATCTCGTACGGCTCGATCGCCACCCGCGCGTCGTAGGCCGCCACCCCGAACTGGAGGAACGTCCCGCCCCGCCCGACGCGCCGGAGACCGTCCTTGATGGCCGGCTCGGCCCCGGTGCAGTCGATGACCACGTCGAAGCCGCGCGGCGCGTCCAGCTCGTCGGCCGAGGTGACCGCGGCCGAGCAGCCGAGCCGCTCGGCCGTCGCCAGCCGTTCCGGGTTGAGGTCCACGATGGACACCGACTCGGCGCCGGCCCGCTTGGCCAGCTCCATCATCATCAGCCCCATCGTCCCCGACCCGTAGATCAGGTACGCCGAGGCCATCTGCCGGGGCAGCACGTCGAAGCCGCGCACCGCGCACGACAGCGGCTCGATCAGGGCCGCATCCCGCGCTGCCAACGCCGGGGGCAGCTTGAAGAGGTTGGCCATCGGCGCGGCCAGATATTCGGCCGCGCCCCCGGTCACCGTCACGCCGATCGCGCCCCAGTTCTCGCACTGGTTGCCCCGGGCCCGCTTGCAGTAGTAGCAGTGCCCGCAGTACAGCGACGGGTCGACGGCGACCTGGTCACCGACGGCGTAGCCGGTCACCTCCGACCCGACCGCCACGATCTCGCCGGCCATCTCGTGCCCCGGGACGATCGGGAACGCGGGGGCGAACTCGCCGTCCATGATGTGCAGGTCGGTGCCGCAGATGCCGACGGCGGCCGGCCTGACCACCACCTCGAGCGGGCCCGGCGACGGGTCCGGCACCTCGGCGATCTCGATCTTTCCCGGGGTCACGACGACGGCTGCTCTCACTTGACGGCTCCCATCGACAAGCCTCGTACCAACTTGTTCTGCGCCAGCCAGCCGGCGATGAGCACCGGCAACGAGACCAGCGTGGCCGCCGCGCAGAGCCGTGCCAAGAAGAGGCCCTCGGAGGAGATGAACCCGACCAGGAAGATCGGCGCGGTGCCGGCGTTGGTCGCGGTCAGGTTCACCGCCAGGAAGAACTCGTTCCAGGCGAAGATGAAGCAGATCAGCGCCGTGGCCGCGAGGCCGGGCGACACGATCGGCATGATGATCTTCCGGATCGAGGTGGGCAGCGACGCGCCGTCCACCTCGCCCGCCTCCAGCACCTCGCGCGGCACCTCGAGCAGGAACGACCGCATCATCCAGACCGCGAGCGGCAGGTTCATGGCCGTGTAGAGGATGACCATCGTCCAGATGTTGTCGAGCATGCCGAGGTGCTTGGAGAGCAGGTAGATCGGCAGCAGCGCCGCGACGGCCGGCATCATCTTGGTGCTGATGAAGAAGAACAGCGAGTCGGTCCATTTCGCGACGGGCTTGAGCGAGAGGGCGTACGCCGCGGGCGTCGCCAGCGCGATCACGAGCAGCGTGGAGAAGACGCTGGCCATCAGCGAGTTCAGCAGGAACGGCGTGATGTTGCGGTCGAAGACCTGCTCGTACTGGTGCAGGGTCGGTGTGAACACCCAGGCCGGCGGGTTGCTGGCCGCGTCCTGTTCCTGCTTGAAGCTGGTCAGCACCATCCAGATCACCGGGAAGACGAAGACGATCCCGGCGATCCAGGCCACGGTGCCCCAGATCGTGTTGTTCAGGCGAGCTCTCACCGGTTCTCCTCCATCTTGAACAGGCTGGAGATGACCCGGAGCGCGAACGTGGCCACGATGATCGTCAGGATCACCACGATCACGCCGGCCGCCGACGCCTCGCCGTACTCGAACTTGCGGAAGGTGGTCAGGTAGATCTCGTACGGCAGGTTGGTCGTCGCCGTGCCCGGACCGCCCTGGGTGATGCTGAAGATCGCGTCGAACGTGTTGACCAGGTAGATCGAGCCGAGCAGCCCGCCCAGTTCGAGGTACTGGCGCAGGTGCGGCAGGGTCATCCGGCGGAAGATCTGCCACGCGCTCGCGCCGTCGACCCGGGCCGCCTCGATCACCTCGTTCGACTGCGACTGCAGGCCGGCCAGCAGGATCAGCATCATGAACGGCGTCCACTGCCACACCAGCGTGGTGATGACGGCGCCCTTGGGGTACGACGAGATCCAGTCGGTCGAGCCGCCGAAGATGCCGTTGAGCAGGCCGTACGCCGGGTTGAAGATGGCGTGCTTCCAGAGCAGGGCGGCCGCGATCGGCATCACCAGGAACGGCGTGATCAGCAGCGTCCGCACCACCGACCGCCCGAAGAAGCTGCGGTCGAGCAGCAGCGCCAGCAGCAGGCCCAGGATCATCGAGAAGATCACCGCGCCGGCCGTGAGCACCACGGTGTTGACCAGGGCCGCGCGCAGCCGGGCGTCGGTCAGGACGGTGACGTAGTTGTCCAGCCCGATGAACTCGTGCTTGCCCGGCTTGAGCGCGTTCCAGTGCAGCGTCGAGAGGTAGAGGGTGTAGAGGAACGGGATCTGGGTGATGACGATCGCGAAGATCAGGGCCGGGAGCAGCGGCGCCCGGCGTATCCAGCGCTCTTTGCCTTGGTTGGGCCGGACGGGCGGTACTGCCCGCACGTCCGGCCGGGTCACCGTGGTAGTCATCTACTTGTAGTTCTTCGCCACGTTCTCGGCCTGCTTCTGGCCGTCGGCCAGGGCTTTCTCGACCGTTGTGCTGCCGGTCATCGCGGCGCTCACCTCCTGCGACACCTTGGTGCCGAGGTCGGCGAACTCGGGGATGCCGACGAACTGCACGCCGAGCGCGGGCCGGGGCTGCAGGCCCGGGTTCTGCGGGTTGGCGTGCTCGATCGAGCCGAGGGTGACGTCGGCGAACGCCTTCGCCGAATCCTTGTACTCGGGGATCGAGTACGTCGAGGTGCGCTTGCCCGACGGAACCCGCGACCAGCCCAGCTTCTCACCGACCAGCTTCTCGTAGTCCTTGCTGGTCGCCCAGGAGATGAACTTCCAGGCCGCGTCCGCCTTCTTGGTGGTCTTGGGCATCGCCCACGCCCAGGTCCACAGCCAGCCGGAGTACTCGGTCTTGTTGACCGGCGCGTAGACGTAGCCGACGTTGCCGGCGACCTTGCTGGCGTTCTTGTCCTCGAGCGTGCCGGCGGCCGAGGTGGCGTCGTACCACATGGCGGCCTTGCCCTGACCGAACGTGTTCAGGCACTCGGTGAAGCCGGACTGCGGTGCGCCCGACTCGCCGTACTTGCGCACGAGGTCGACGTAGAAGTTGGTCGCCGCCGTGAACTCGGGCGCGTTGACCTTCGGCGTCCAGTCCTTCTCGAACCAGGTGCCGCCGTACGTGTTGACGACCGTCGTCAGCGGCGCGAAGAGCTCGCCCCAGCCCGGCAGCCCGCGCAGGCAGATCCCGGCGACGCCCTTGCCCTTGTCGTTGAGCTTGGCCGCGAAGTCGGCCACCTGGGCCCACGTCGGGTGTTCCGGCATGGTCAGGCCCTTGGCCGCGAACATCTGCTTGTTGTACATGAGGAAGGACGACTCGCCGTAGAACGGTGCGGCGTACATCTTGCCGTCCTCGCCGGTCAGCGACTGGACCATCGGCTTGAGCAGGTCGCCGGCGTCGTACGACGCGTCGGCCTGGGCCTGGGTCGACAGCTCGTGCAGCCAGCCGTTCTTGGCCCAGATCGGCACCTCGTAGGCGCCGACGGTCGCCACGTCGTACTGGCCGCCCTGGTTCGCCACGTCCTGGGTGACTTTGTCGCGAAGCTCGTTCTCCGGGAGGATCGTGAACTTGACGGTGATCCCGGTCTGCTTGGTGAAGTTGTCGGCGGTCAGCTTCTGGATGTCCTCCATCTGCGGGTTGCCGACCATCAGGGCGGTGATCGTGTTGTCGCCGCCGCCGCCGCCGCTGCTGCCGCCGGTCGAGCCGGCGCCCGAGCAGCCGGCCGTGACCAGCAACAGGCCGAGCGCCGCTATCGCGAGTTTTCTGGGCATGGTGGATCCTCCGTTTTATTCGAAAACGGCGTGGTTATGGGGGGAGTTACGCTTCTAGACCCGGATCACCTGTGGCCCGAGCCGGGCATAGCGGTGCGCCTCGGAGACCGGCAGTGCGGTGTCCGTGACCAGTGATTCGAAATCCGATATCTCGGCGAATTTGCAGAACGTGCGCACGCCGAATTTCGTGTGAATGCCGACGAAGACCCGCCGGCGTGCGGCCCGCACGGCGTGCGACTTGATGTCGGCGACCGCGGGGTCGGGGGTGGTGAGCCCGGCCTCCCGGGAGATCCCGTTGGCGCCGACGAAGGCCAGGTCGATCACGAAGCCGGCGAGCATGTTGGCGGCCCAGTGGTCGACGGTGGCCAGCGTCCGGCCGCGTACCCTGCCCCCGAGCAGCAGCACCGTGGCCGGCGTGGACGCGGCCAGCCAGGCCGCGGTGTTGAGCGACGCGGTCACCACGGTCAGCGGCCGGTCGGTGGGCAGCTCCTCGGCGATGAGCTGCGGAGTGAAGCCCTCGTCGATGAAGATCGTCTCGGCGTCGCCGATCAGGGCGGCCGCCGCGGCCGCGATCCGGCGTTTCTCCGGTACCCCGCGCGTGGTCCGGATGGCCAGGTCGGTCTCGAATTTCGCAGTCTCCACCGGATACGCCCCGCCGTGCGTACGCCGGATGAGACCGTGCTTTTCCAGCAGCCGCAGATCGCGGCGAATTGTTTCGGCGGAGACGGTCAACTCGGCGGCGAGCTTGGCGACATTGACCTCGCCCGCGCGGCGGGCCAGGGCGACGATCTGGTGCTGTCGCTCGTCCGCATTCAAAACGCACCTCCGGCGCCGGTTAACCGTGGACTATTTGTAACACCGGAGAAACCTGTGGTCCGCATCACTGACCGGGCAACTTTGTTGTGGTCTTGCCCGGTTGAGCCACGCGCCCATGCGGCACAATACGGGCTCTAACCGTCGGCAACCGACAAATTGCCTGACCGTTTCGTGCGGAACCGTGACCGCTTCCTGCCCGCGGTGTGCGCAACGGGCTTTCGCTCAAGTGCCGCGAGGCGCGGCCGACTGGAGAACCGTGCTAGCGACGCAGCAACTGACGGAGTTCCTTTCCGTGGTCGCCGACCGGCCCGGCGGTCCGGCCGCGTACCACGCTGCCGTCGACTGCGCCGCCCGCGCGCTGAGTGCCGACCTGGCGGTGCTGCTGATCGACGAGGGCGTGGTCGCCGCGATCGGCGTCGCCGAGGACGACGTGCCCGCGTACGCCCTGCTGGAGATCGCCGCCGGTCGCCGGGGCGCCGTCGAGATCGCCGGCCACCCGTACTCGGTCACTTTCGCCACCATCGGCGAGGACGACGCCGGCCTGCTCGTGCTCGGCCGCCGCGGCGAGCCGGCGACCGTCGCCTTCACCGCCGAGGAGGTCTGCCTGCTGCGCGGCATGGCCCGCGTCCTCGAGCTCAGCCTCAGCTCGCTGCGGACGCTCGAGTCCGAGCGCCGGCACGCCGAGGAGAACGACCGCCTGCTCGACTCCCTCCAGCAGCGGCAGCGCCTGTTCGAGAAGCTCACCGAGATCCAGCGGGCGATAGCGCGCCGGCTACCCCTCGACCAGATCTTCGGCCTCGTCACCGCGTCGGCCCGGGAGCTGCTCGACGTGGAGATGGCCACGCTCAACCTGGTCGACCGGGACGACCCGGCCACCGGCAGCATGACCGCCGCGAGCGGCGTGCCGGTCGCGGTCCAGGCTGAGGTCCAGCGCGTGCCGCTGGTCGCGGCCGGCGTCTCCGGGCTGGCCGTCCTCGGGGACGAGCTGGTCATGGTCGAGGACTACACGATCTCCCCGATCGTCATTCCGGCCATGGCCAAGGCCCAGCTGCACGCCGTCATGGCCACCCCCGTGCACGAGAACGGCCGCGCCGTCGGCTGCCTCACGGTGGGCATGTACAGCCAGGCCCGCAGCTGGGACAAGACCGACCAGGAGACGCTGCGGGCGTTCGCCGAGCACCTGAGCCTGGCGCTGACCGACGCGCGCACGCTGGAGGCGATGAACCAGGCGTTCCTGGACTCGCTGACCGGCCTGCCCAGCCGTTCGCTGTTCCAGACCCGCATGGAGGAGGCCCTGGCGGCAACCTCCCGCGGCGCCGCCGTCCTGTTCATCGACCTCGACCGCTTCAAGGTCGTCAACGACTCGCTCGGCCACGCCGCCGGCGACGTGCTGCTGATCGGCGTGGCCGACCGCATCCGCTCGTGTCTGCGCGACGGCGACACCGCCGCGCGCCTGGGCGGCGACGAGTTCGCGGTGCTGCTGCCCGGCCTGAACGACGCCGGCGAGGCCGCGCCGGTGGCGTCCCGGCTGCTCGAGGAGCTGCGCAAGCCGTTCCGGATCAACGGCACCGAGGCGTACGTGAGCGCCAGCATCGGCATCGCCTACAGCCGTCCGGGCGAGCACGGCGTACCGGAGCTGATGGTCGACGCCGACCTGGCGATGTACCAGGCGAAGAAGCACGGCAAGGACAAGTTCGAGGTGTTCGAGCCGGCCCTGCGCGAGGCCTTCCAGCTCACCATCGACCTCGAGGCCGACCTGCGCCGAGCCGTCGTGCGGCACGAGTTCGAGCTGCGCTACCAGCCCATCGTCCACCTGACCAGCGGCGACATCACCGGCGTCGAGGCCCTGATCCGCTGGAACCACCCGACCCGGGGCGTGGTCCCACCGGTCGACTTCATCCCGCTGGCCGAGGAGACCGGCCTGATCGTCCCGATCGGCGAGTGGGTGCTGCGCGAGGCCTGCCGACGCATCGCCGACTGGAACGCCCGCCGCGCCGGCCGCCCGCTCACGGTCAGCGTCAACATCTCCGCCGTACAGCTCGAGCAGGCGGTGCTGCCCCAGGTGGTGCAGTCGGCCCTGGACGCGAGCGCCCTGCCCGCCGACCGCCTGGTCCTCGAGCTGACCGAGTCGCTGCTGGTCGACCACCGCCCCGAGACGCTGGACCGCCTGAAGGCCATCAAGGCTCTGGGCGTGCGCCTGGCGATCGACGACTTCGGCACCGGCTACTCGTCGCTGGCCTACCTGCGCCAGTTCCCGGTCGACATCATCAAAATCGACAAGTCCTTCGTGGACGACGTGGTCGACGAGCCCACCGCGGCCGCGCTGACCCATGGCATCATCCAGCTGGGCCGGGCGCTGCAGCTGTCGACGGTGGCCGAGGGCATCGAGCACGCGGGCCAGCTGACGTCCCTGGCCGGCGGCAATTGCGAGCTGGGGCAGGGGTACTACTTCGCCGAGCCGCTGACCCAGTCGGCCCTGGACGAGCTGCTCTTCCCCACGGAGTAGAACCACGGCTGAGCGGCTAAGCCTGCGCGACGTCGGCCACCACCACGGCGATGTTGTCGGGGGCGCCGGCCTCGTGGGCCAGTGCCACCAGGCGGTCGGCGGTCTCGTCGGGTGCGGCGCCCGAGGACAGGGCGGCCAGCAAGGCGTCGCGAGGCGCCGACGCCGACAAGCCGTCCGAGCAGAGCAGGTAACGGTCGCCGGGCAGGGCGGTGCGCAGAGCCAGGTCGGCCTCGACCGGCTGCGGTCCGGCGCCCAGGGCCCGGGTCAGCAACGCGCGCTGCGGATGGGCGGCGGCCTCGGCGGGCGTCAGCTTGCCGTGGTCGACCTGGTCGCGTACCCACGTATGGTCCTGGGTCAGCTGGGTCAGCTCACCGCCGCGCAGCAGGTAGGCGCGGCTGTCTCCGATGTGGATCAGGGCGAGCTGCGTGCCGCGGCGGACCAGGGCGGTCAGCGTCGTGACGCCGGAGGTGGCGCGGAGGTCGCCGTCGATCTCGTTCAGCTTCACGGTCAGGGCGGTGAGCAGCGCGGCGGCCGGCTCGTCCGACGGTTCGAGGGTGCGCAGGGCTTCGATCGTGGCGGCGCTCGCGGCGCCGCCGGCCGGGCCGCGCATGCCGTCGGCCACGGCCAGCAGGCGGTCGCCGGCGTAGGCGGCGTCCTCGTTGGTGTCGCGAGCGTGGCCGGCGTCGACGCGGGCGGCGTAGCGGAGGGACATGGTGGCGCTCCTCTTTCCCAGGTGCTCGACGAGGAGTGCGACCTGGCGGGCCCGGGTCGCGTTGCCGGCGGTGACCTGTCGCCAGTAGGCGGTGACCGCGTCGGCCGCGGCCGCCGGGTCGAGGTCGCACACCGTACGGATGTCGGCCAGCGGCATGCCGATCTCGCGCAGCCGGCCGATCAGCCGGGCGTGGGCGAGCTGCTCCGGGTCGTACAGCCGGTAGCCGGACTCGGGGTCGACCGCCGCGGGCGGCAACAGTCCCAGGTCGTCGTACAGGCGTAACGCCTTCGGGGTCAGCCGCGCCGCGCGGGCGAACGCGCCGATCGTCAGCAGATCCACGCCGTCATCCTCCTCGTGCCGATCCCGGTGACCGGCACGACCTACCGTGTGGCTTCCCCCAAGGTGAAGGTCAAGGCGGACGCAGAACGGCTCAGCCGAAGAACTCCTGGATCTGCGCCAGGGTCAGATAGCCCTGCGGCTCGAGCTCGGCCGGCAGCTCCGGCAGCGGCTTGGTGGTGACCGGAACCTCGGGCACGTCGGCCGGCAGCGTCGGCACCGGGGGAGTGGGCGGCAGGCCGGGCATCGACATCGCCTGGCGAATGACCTCGAACATGGCCCGCACCTCGGCCGCGGCCAGCGCCGAGAGGTCCATGCCCTCGGTCGGCAGCGCGCAGGTGAAGTTGGCCCGCAGGCTGTCTCCGCAGCGGCGGATGTCGGCGCTGGGCCGCAGGTGGTCGAGCTTGCCCTCGGCCACGATGCCCAGCTCGCAGGCGGACAGGCCGGACTGCCGCCACCACGAGCGCCAGGTCGGGTCGCCGTCGAGGGTGAGCGCCACGTGCCGCAGCGCGACCATGTAGTCCTGCGGCGCGCGACCCTCGGCGGTGGTCGTGGTGGTGCCCATTTGCGGGTGCAGCCAGGAGTCGCCCCAGGCGGCGACGTTCGATCCGGTACGCGTGCTGACCGCGGTCCGGTGCTGCCAGTCGCCCCGGGTCGAGGTGCGGAACGCTCGCTCGGCGACGGGCAGCAGCTGGCTTCCCGGTCGGTGGGCATAGGACGCGAGCGCGGACGGGGCACTGAGCACCCGCCGGTACGCCGTGGCGCCGGCGGCGACGGCCGCGCAGCGTACGCCCAGAAAGGAAGCCCCCGAGGTCGCCACCGCGCGGTAGTGGGCGGGTGTGTCCAGCGCGTGCAGCGCGCGGGCCAGGTGGTCGGCGAAGTCCCGGATGTCCGCGGCGCCGTGGTCGGAGAGCTCGTCGGCCAGTCGGTCGAAGTCGGCCGGGTCGTGGCCGAGCCGGTCGACCAGGTCCCAGAAGGTCTGCTCGTCCATGACGGCATGCTGTCACCCGGGCCGCGCTGCGGACGACAGCGCAACGCGGCACGTTTGGGCGAATTGCGTGTTCCGCGGCAATGAGTGCTTCATCACTCGGCCGGGAAAAGTTGTATAAGCCAGTGATATAAAAACGGAGTGCGGCAGACAGTCACCATCTCGGACGAGGACGCGGCCATCGCGGCCGGTTTCGAGCGCTTCTACGAGGTGCTGCGCCGGCTCACCCCGCGCGAGAGTCTGAGCCTGACCGCCGCGTCGACCCTGCGCCGCCTGGAGCGCAACGGCCCGCAGCGGCTGTGCGAGCTGCACGCGCCCGAGGGTGTCAGCCAGCCCGCGATGACGCAGCTGGTCACCCGCCTGGAAAAGGAGGGCCTGGCCCGCCGGGGCAGCGATCCCGGTGACGGCCGGGCGGTGGTCGTCAGCATCACCGAGGAGGGCCGGTCGGCCGTGGCCCGCCGGCGCGAGGGGCGCACCCGAGCGCTCGCCGCCCTGCTCGAGCAGCTTCCCGAGAACGACCATGCGGCGATCGTGGCCGCGCTGCCCGCGCTCGACCGGCTCAGCGAGCTGCTGAACGACTCCCAGTAACAGACAAGTTAAGAGGTCACCCGCGTGCTCACTGTGGATCACCCGCGCTACAAATGGGTCGCGCTGTCGAACACCACGCTCGGCAACCTGCTGGCCACGATCAACTCGTCGATCGTGCTGATCTCACTGCCGGCGATCTTCAAGGGCATCCACCTCAACCCGCTCGAGGCCGGGAACGTCAGCTACCTGCTCTGGATGCTGATGGGCTACATGCTCGTCACCGCCGTCCTGGTGGTCACGCTCGGGCGGCTCGGGGACATGTACGGCCGCGTCAAGATCTACAACGCCGGCTTCGCGATCTTCACGATCACCTCGATCATCCTGTCGCTCGACCCGTTCGACGGGGGCGGCGGCGCGATCTGGCTGATCGGCTGGCGGGTGCTGCAGGCGGTCGGCGGCGCGATGCTGATGGCCAACTCGGCCGCGATCATCACCGACGCGTTCTCGGCCGAGCAGCGGGGCATGGCGCTGGGCGTCAACATCGTCTCGGCCCTGGCCGGCTCGTTCATCGGTCTCGTGCTCGGTGGTGTGCTCGCCGAGTGGGACTGGCGGTCGATCTTCTGGGTCAACATCCCGCTGGGCGTGCTGGGCACCATCTGGGCGTACCGGTCGCTGCACGACACCGGCCAGCGCCGGCCCGCGAAAATCGACTGGTGGGGCAACGCGACCTTCGCGGTCGGGCTGACGGCCGTCCTCGCCGCCATCACGTACGGGATTCAGCCGTACGGCGGGCACACGATGGGCTGGACCAATCCGTGGGTCCTGTTCGGCCTGATCGGCGGCGCGGCCGTGCTGGTCGCCTTCGGCATCATCGAGACCAAGGTCGCCGAGCCGATGTTCCCGCTCAAGCTGTTCAAGAACCTCGGATTCACCACCGGCAATGCGGCGAACCTGCTGGCCAGCGTGGCTCGCGGTGGTCTCCAGTTCATGCTGATCATCTGGCTGCAGGGCATCTGGCTGCCGCTGCACGGGTACGACTACGAGTCCACCCCGCTCTGGGCCGGCATCTACCTCGTGCCGATGACGATCGGCTTCCTCGCCGCCGGCCCGCTCGCCGGCTACCTGTCCGACAAGTTCGGGCCGCGCCCGTTCGCGGCCGGCGGCCTGCTGGTCATGGCCGCCTCGTTCCTCGGGCTGCTGGCGCTGCCGGGTGACTTCAACTACCTCGTGTTCGCCGCGCTGATCTTCGTGAACGGCCTCGGCGGCGGCCTGTTCGCGGCGCCGAACACGTCACTGATCATGTCCAGCGTGCCGGCCAACATGCGCGGCGCCGCCTCCGGCATGCGGGCCACCTTCCAGAACGCCGGCCAGGTGCTCTCGATCGGCATCTTCTTCTCGCTGATGGTGGCCGGCCTGGCGAGCTCGCTCCCGTCCACCCTCTCCAGCGGCCTGACGGCGCAGGGCGTACCGGCCGCCACCGCGGACGCGATCGCCCAGCTGCCGCCGGTCGGCACGCTGTTCGCCGCGTTCCTCGGGTATAACCCGATCGGCGAGCTGCTCGGTCCGCAGGTGCTCGGCGCGCTGCCGGCCGCCAACGCGGCCAACCTGACCGGCCTCGAGTTCTTCCCGCGGCTGATCGCCGAGCCGTTCCACGACGGCCTGGTGATCGTCTTCTGGATGGCCATCGGCCTGCTGGTGGTCGGCGCGGTCGCCTCATTGTTCCGCAGCCGGAAGCCGGCGCCGGCGGTCGCCGCCGAGCGGGTCGCGGGCGGCCCGGCGGGCGGGTTCGTCGCGCGCGAGTCCGAGGTGAAGTCCGAGGTCTCGGACGCGCAGCCGCTGTCCCCGGCGACCGGAGTGGCCGAGCCGCTCGACGACGTCGAGGTCGGCACCAAGTAGAGCGACCTGGTGGAGTGGAGAGTGCCCGCCGGTTCGGCGGGCACCCTCATTCCCCGGCCAGAGCGGCGTCGACCAGCCGCGCGGCCACGCCCCGGGCCAGCGCGGCGGCCGCCGAGTGCTTGTCCATCCGGGCGCCGACCGAGGCGCCGTCGTAAAGGATCATGAGCTGGTCGGCGAGGGCCGGCGGGTCGGCGACCCCGGCGTCCCGAGCCAGCTCGGTGAACAGGCCCCGGGTCCAGGCCCGGTTCGCGTTCGACACCTGCTCGACCGCGCCGCCCTCGGCCACCGACTCGGCGCTGGCGTTGTAGAAGGCGCAGCCCCGGAAGCCGGGGGTGGCGGTGACCTCGGCCAGCACATCGAAGACGCCGAGCAGCCGGTCGCGCGGGTTGTCGAAGCGCTCGAGGCCGGCCCTGATCCGGTTCCGGCGGATCTCGTGCCGGTTCTCCAGATAGGCCCGGACCAGCTCCTCCTTGCTGCCGAAGGAGCTGTAGAGCGAGGCCTTGGCGACCCCGGCCCGCTCGATGATGCGGTCGATGCCGACGGTGTGCACGCCCTCGGCGTAGAACAGCTCGTCGGCCGCCGCGAGCAGGCGCTCGCGAGCGGACGGCCGGCGGGTGGTGGACGGTGATGCGGCGGACATGGAGTTGACGATACCAGACAGGTCTGTCTAGTCTCGGCTAAGCAGACAGACCTGTCTGTTCATCCGTCGGGAGGAATCGCCTCATGACCACCGTTGCCGACACCCGGCCGGCTGTGCAAAGCCGAAGCCGCCGGCTGTCCCGCCCGGTCGCGTTCGCGGCGATCGCCGCCATCTTCGTGACCTTCGCGGCCGCCTCCGCCGCGCCGTCCCCGCTCTACGTCGTCTACCAGCACCTCTGGGGCTTCTCGGCGACCACGCTCACGGTGGTCTTCGCCGTCTACGTGCTGGGCCTGATCGGCGCGCTGCTGGTGCTCGGCGCCCTCTCCGACCACGTCGGCCGCCGGCCGGTGCTGGCCGCCGCCATCGCGCTCGAGGTGACCTCGTTCGCGCTCTTCCTGACCGCCGGCGACGTCACCGTGCTCCTGGTGGCCCGGCTGCTGCAGGGCATCGCGACCGGGGCCGCGCTCACCACGCTCGGCGCGGCGCTGGTCGACCTGAACCCGCCGCACGCGCCCGGCCGGGCCGGCCTGATCAACGGCATCGCCCCGGTCGCCGGGCTGGCCGTGGGCGCCCTCGGCTGCGGCGCCCTGGTCCAGTTCGCCCCCGAGCCCACCCACCTGGTCTGGGCCCTCCTGCTGGTCGCCATGCTGCTGGCCGCGTTCGTGGTGGCCCGCATCCCGGAGACCTCGGCCCGCCGCCCCGGCGCCGTCGCCTCGCTCGCCCCCAAGCTCGGCGTCCCGGCCCGGCTGCGCGCCGACGTGCTCGCGCTCGCCCCGATCATCATCGCCAGCTGGGCGATCGGCGGCCTCTACCTGTCGCTCGGCCCGTCGGTCGCGGCCGGTGTCTTCGGCCTCACCAACCACCTGGTCGGCGGCTTGGTGGTCACGCTGCTCTGTGGCACCGGCGCGATCACCTCGTACGCGATGCGGAAGCTGCCCACCCCGCGCGTCCTGGCCCTGGCCGGGGCGTTCCTGACGGCCGGCTCGGTGATCAGCGTGGCCGGCCTGGAGTGGGAGAGCGTCACGCTGGCCGCCGCGGGCACGGTCGTCTCCGGCATCGGCTTCGGCGCCTCGGCGCTGGCCTCGTTCGGCACGCTGGCCGTCCTGGCCGCCCCGCACGAGCGCGGCGAGCTGTTCGCGGTCGCGCTGGTCATCGCCTACACCGCGTTCAGCCTGCCGGCCGTGGTCGCCGGGTTCGCCGCCACGTCGTTCGGCCTGCACCCGACGGCCCTGGTCTACGGCCTGGTGGTGGCCGCCCTCGGTGCGGTCGCGCTCGGCGCCCAGCGCCTCCGCCGGTCGTAAGGGCCGCGGCGGCCGCGCTGACCGGAGGTGAGCAGAGCCGCTCTGCTTACGCCGGCGCGCGGCGCGGGCCGCCGGGTGATGCCGAACGCGGTAATCCGAACAGTCTTTCTTGTGTCACCCCGGCGTGGGCGGTCCCCGAAGTGGCCGTCCACGCCGCAGCATATGGGGCGAATCGGACACGAGAGGCGGACATGAGAAGACTTCTGGCGGCGGCGGTCACGGCCGCCCTCGCGGTGACCTGCGCCGCGGCGAATCCGGCCCAGGCCGACCAGGCGCGGCGCCGGAGCGGGGACCCGCAGCTCACCTGGGGCACGTGCAGCGACCCGTCGCTGGTCGCGCGCAAGGCCCAGTGCGGCTTCGTCACCGTGCCGATCGACTACAAGAACCCGGACGGGCCGACCCTGCAGCTGGCCATCTCCCGGATCAAGCACACCGTCCCGGACGACAAGTACCAGGGGATCATGCTGGTCAACCCGGGCGGGCCGGGTGCGAAGGGCCAGGGCCTCGCGGTGCTCGGCTCGCTGGTGCCCAAGGGCGCGGGTGACGCGTACGACTGGATCGGTTTTGACCCTCGGGGTGTCGGCGCCAGCAAGCCGCAACTGAGCTGTGACAGCGACTACGCGGGCTACCGGCGGCCGGACTACCTGCCGAGGACGGCCGCGATCGAGACGGCGTGGCTCAAGCGCGCCGAGGGTTACGCCAAGGACTGCGCCAAGGCCGGCGGCCCGCTGCTCGACCACCTCAAGACCCAGGACAGCGTGCGCGACATGGAGAGCATCCGGCTCGTGCTGGGCGCCACGCAGATCAACTTCTACGGCTTCTCGTACGGGACATATCTCGGCCAGGTCTACGCCACCACGTACCCGTCGCGGGTCCGCCGGATGGTCCTCGACGGCGTCGTGAACTCGTCCCGCGTCTGGTACGACTCGAACCTCGACCAGGACATCGCGTTCGACCGCAACATCAAGATCTACTTCAACTGGGTCGCGAAGTACGACCGGATCTACCACCTCGGCCGCACCGGCCGGGCCGTGGAGAAGCGCTACTACGCCGAGCGCGCGAAGCTGGCCGCCGAGCCGGCCGCCGGGGTGATCGGCCCGTCCGAGCTCACGGATGTCTTCCTGCAGGCCGGCTACTACGTCTTCGGCTGGGAGGAGATCGCGCAGGCGTTCAGCGCGTGGGTCCGCAAGCACGACCCGCAGCTGCTGAAGAAGCTCTACGACAAGAACAACCCGCAGGAGAAGGGCGCCGACAACGGGTACGCGATCTACCTGGGCGTGCAGTGCACCGACGCGCAGTGGCCGGTGAGCTGGACGAAGTGGCGCTCGGACAACTGGGCGGTGCACCGCCGGGCGCCGTTTGAGACCTGGGCCAACGCCTGGTACAACGCGCCGTGCCGGAACTGGGCTGGCAAGCCGGGGATCCCGACGACCGTCTCGGGCGAGACCGTGGCGCCGATCCTGCTGATGAGCGAGACGCTGGACGCGGCCACCCCGTTCGACGGCGCCCTCGAGGCCCGCAAGCGGTTCCCGCGCTCGGCGCTGATCGAGGGCGTCAACGGCACCACGCACGCCGGCTCGCTCTTCGGCGACGAGTGTGTCGACGACACGATCGCCGCCTACCTGGCCACCGGAAAGCTGCCGAAGCGGCTGAAGGGTGAGCGCTCGGACAAGCGCTGCCCGGCGATCCCGAAGCCGAACCCGGCCAACGGCGGCGGCGACGCGACCGCCAAGCGAGCCGCCGACCTGCGGGTCCAGGTGGAAAAGCTGCTCACGAGCCGGTGACTCCGGACACGTCCGGCCGGATGCCCGGATGAGGCGGGTATGATCGATCCTGCGAAGGGGAGTAGCTCCCAATGTCGCGGTCGACATACTGACGTCGCATGAGGGGCGTCCGGCCGCGCGGCCTCCGCGAGGGGGCGAGCGAGACCTTCGACTTGGCTGTCTTGAAACGACGGCCGGGTCGAGGTCGCCCGGCGCACCTCCTCCCGGCCTGATAACCGGGAGTTTTTTGTGAACGGAATTCTGGCGGCCTTCGCGCTCAGCTTCGCGGTCATCTTCGTGGCCGAGCTCGGCGACAAGTCGCAGCTGATGGCGCTGACCTTCGCGACCCGCTTCCGGCCGGTGCCGGTGCTGATCGGCATCACCGTGGCCACCGCCGTCGTGCACGCGGTCTCGGTCGGCATCGGCTACGGGCTCGGCGCCACCCTGCCGACCGGCTGGATCTCGCTGATCGCCGGCATCGCGTTCCTCGTCTTCGGCGCCTGGACGCTGCGCGGCGACGAGCTGACCGAGGACGAGAAGAACAAGGCCGACCGGACGACCGGATCGGCCATCCTCGCCGTCGGCGGCGCGTTCTTCCTGGCCGAGCTGGGCGACAAGACGATGCTCGCGACGATCACGCTGGCCACCCAGCACGGCTGGTTCGGCACCTGGCTCGGTTCGACGCTCGGCATGGTCGCCGCCGACGCGCTGGCCATCCTGGTCGGCCGCCTGCTCGGCCGGCACCTGCCGGAGAAGGTCATCAAGTACGGCGCCGCTGCGCTCTTCGCTATCTTCGGCATCTGGCTGATCGTGGAAGCCATCATCGAACTGCGATAGGGGACCAGCCGTGCTGCAGTACCGGGCGGAGCTCGACGCCGCCGTCACCCTCGTCGGCGGCGGCAGCGTGCGGGCCGGCGGCCTGTGCGTGGACGTGCCGCACGCCGACGTCACCCACGCCGAGATCGCCATGCTGCTGGTGGCGTCGCTCGGCCTGCGCGACGTCGAGCGGGTCGATCTCGACTCGGTTCGCGTCTTCGCCGAGCCGGCCGTGACCGTCGGGGTCCGGTCGGCGGTCCGCACCCGGTACGTCGAGCTCAGTCACGTGATCGCGGACGGGCTCACCACGTACCCCGGCCTCCCCGCCCCGGTGATCAGCCCGCACCTGACCTGGTCCGACTCGCGCTCGCGCTACGCGCCGGGCACCGAGTTCAGCATGGAGCGGATCGAGATGGTCGGTCCGACCGGCACGTACCTCGACAGCCCGCGCCACCGCTATCCCGACGGCGCCGACCTGGCCGGCCTGCCGCTCGAACGGCTCGCGGACCTGCCGGCCGTGGTCGTGCGCATCGTCGGCACCGGCCGGCGGACGGTCGAGGCCGACGACCTCGAGCCGCTCAACCTGGCCGGGCACGCGGTGCTGCTGCACACCGGCGGCGACCGGCATTTCGGCACCCCGCAGTACGCGGTGGACGCGCCCTACCTCGCTCCGGACGCCGCCCGCCTGCTGGTCGAGCGCGGGGCGGCGCTGGTCGGCATCGACTCGGTCAACGTCGACGACACGTCGGCGGCGAGCGGCGGCGAGCGGCCGGCGCACACCGCGCTGCTGGCCGCCGGCATCCCGATCGTCGAGCACCTCACCGGGCTGGCCGAGCTGCCGCCGACCGGCGCCCGGTTCACCGCCGCGCCCCCGCGGATCAGCGGCGTCGGCACGTTCCCGGTCCGCGCGTTCGCCGTGATGCCGTACTTCGAACCGCACGACCACACCCGGTCGGCCGGCTGGCTGCCCACCCAGTCGCAGCCGTGAGGTCCCGATGACCGACGCCGGCACGACCGTCGCGATGGCGGCGGCGCAGTTCCAGCGCGGTGACGCCGGGGCCGCGGCCGAGCTGCTCGGCCCGGTGCTGGTCGCCGAGCCGGACAACGTGCGCGCCCTGGTGCTGATGACGCACGCGCAGCTGGCGCTCAAGAAGCCCGACCTGGCGTACCAGGCCGCCCACCACGCGGTGCTGGTCGCGCCCGAGTCGGCCGAGGCGCTGGGCGCGCTGAGCCGGGCCTACACCGGGCTCGACCGGCACGACGAGGCGATCGAGGTGGCCCGCCGGGCCGCGCGGCTGGAGCCGGAGAACGCCTATCGGCACAACCGGCTGGCCTGGGCGCTGCTCGGCGACGGCCGGCGCGGGGTCGAGGCCGAGCACGCGGCACGCCAGGCGGTGCAGCTCGATCCGAACGAGGCCGACTTCCGCATCACGTACGCGATGGTGATGAAGCAGCTCGACTACCCCGACCGGGCCCGGCAGGCGCTGCGGGACGCGCTCGCCCTGGAGCCGGACAACGCGGTCGCCCAGCACGAGCTCGCCACCCTCGACGTCGTGCACCGCAACCCGTTCGCGCTGGGCCGGCTCGCCCGGGGCGCGAGCGGCCTGGCCGGCGCGCTGCGGGCCGATCCGCGCCAGCAGGCCAGCCGGTTCATGCTCGACGTGGCCCTGCGCCGGTTCCTGGTCTACACCGCGGTGCTGCTGGCCATCCTCGCCTACGTCGGCTGGCGGATGACCGCGTTCTCGGTCGGCGGCGCGCGGGTGCTGGCCGGTGTGGCGGCCCTGGTGCCGGTGGCGTTCGCCGCCTACTTCGTGGCCCGGCTCGACCGCACCCTGCGGGCGTACCTGGTCACCGTGCTGACCCAGGGCCGGCAGCGGATCGCCGCGATCGGGGCCGGCGTCTGCCTCGCCCTGCTGCTGGCCGCCACCGTCGCCCCGGCCGGCTGGCTGCCGTGGCTGCTCGGCGTGGCCGCGGTCGGCGGATTCGCGGTCCGGCTGCTCACCGTCTCGGCCACCAACGCGCACGTGCGCGCGGCCGGGATCGGCACGCCCGCCGACCGGGTGACCATCGCGCTGTGGTGGGCGGTCATCGTCTTCATGCTCGCGGCGATCGTGCTCGAGGTAACCGCCACCAACGCCCGCTGGTGGATGTCGATCGCCGCGCTGGTGCTGGTGGCGGCCGCCGTCGGCTGCCTCGTCGTGATCGTGCGCCGCCGCCGCGCCCGCCGTGGCGCGCCCCGCTGAGCCGGCGCGCCGATGGCGACAACACCGGCGAAATCACGGCCGGGAATGGCGAATTGCGCCCTCAAATCCGGTAAAGCACCGACAATATCCTCGTGCCTCCCGACTCCGCCCAGCCCGCATCGGGGCCGCAGTCGGCCGCCGGGCGGCGCGTCGAACCCGGAGCCGGAGCCGGCACCGAGGCGCAAACCGGGACCGAGCTCGGCATCGCCCGGGCGGTCGCGCTCTTCGAGCGGATGGACCCCGCGCAGGCGGTCGCCGCGCTCGAGCCGGTGCTCGCCGCCGATCCCTCCTCGGTCGAGGGCTGGAACCTGATGGCCCGGCTGCGGCTGGCACTGGACGAGAACGCGGTCGCGCTCGACGCCGCGACCAAGGCCGTCGCCCTGGACCCGGAGAACGCGCGGGCGCTGGCCACGGCGAGCCGCGCGCTGAGCCAGATGGGCCGGCACGACGAGGCGGTCACCATGGCCTACCGCGCGGTGGTGGTCGAGCCGGTCAACCCGCAGTGGCACGACCGGGTGGCGTGGGCGCTGCTCGCGGCCGACCGCGGCTTCGCCGACGCCGAGCAGGCCGCGCGCACGGCGATCGGGCTGGACCCGAACGAGCCGCACTACTACTTCACCCACGGGGTCGCGCTGGAGTCGCTCGGCCACCTCGACCAGGCCCGGCAGGCGCTGCTCACGTCGCTGCGGATGAACCCGGAGAACTCGGTGGCCCAGCATCGGCTGGCGGTGCTCAACGGCGAGGCCACCCGCGATCCGGAGCCCAAGAAGCGGGGGTTCAAGCTGTTCGGCCGGAAGAAGGGCTAGCTCTAGCGGGTGTAGGCGAGCAGGTTCAGATCTCGTACGGCGGCCGGCTCGACCGCCTGGACCAGGAGCTTGCCGGACGGGGTGAACAGCGACAGCCGCGTCTCGTCGTCGTGCCGGGTGCGCACCAGCAGGTTGCCGTCCGGGGCGAAGATCACGCCGACCACGCTCCCGGTCACCGGCAGCGGCAGCACGTCGCCGGTGACCGTGTCGACCACCGCGTCGCCGATCTCCGGCCCGTCGCCGCCGCCGAGCTGCCCGGTGGTCTGCAGCTGCACGGTGACGTGGTCGCCGGTCGCATCGACGCTCGTCGGCTTGCAGGCCGCCAGCCCGTCCGGATTGTCCATCGGGCGCAGGTCGCCGATGACCGGGACCGTCGTGTCCGTGCCGCCGGCCGCAACCTTCAGGCCGCAGTACGTGGTCGCGTAGACCAGCTTCGTGCCGTCGCCCGACCAGCGGAAGTGTCGCCCGTCCGCGAGGCCGGCGGCGAGCGGGGTGAGCGTGCGGGAGCCGACCTGCAGGACGGCCGGGGTACTGGCGTTGACCAACAGCCGGTCGCCGTCGGGAGACCAGGCGGGGGCCTGGGCGGCGGTGCTCACCCCGGTGGCGACCGGCTCGGCCTGCTCGTCGCCGGCCTGTCCCGCGTGGGGGGGTGCCTGGCCGCCTCGGGTCTTGGCGGTCTGGGCGATCAGCAGTGTGCCGCCCACCGCGTACGCGATGCTCCGGCCGTCGGGCGAGATGCCGACCGCGGACGGCGCCTTGGGCAGCACGGTCTCGATGCCGCCGTCGGACGGTGACAGCCGCACGATGTCGGGCTCCGGCGTCGTCTGCTGGTAGAAGAGGTGGCCGGGCAGGTCGGCGAGCGCGCGCGACTCGGGCTTGGGGGTGGTCCGGGCGGCCGGCGGCTGGTTCTTGCGGCGCTTCTCCGGCTTGGCTGGGGCGCTGCTGTGGTGGTGGGTCGGCGTCGGCGCGCGGTGGGTGACCGAGGGCAGCGGAACCGGCTCGGGGTCGATCATGTGGGCCGGCGAGGAGCGCAGCGCGAATGGCGGCGCCTCGTGCGCGTCATCGTCCGGCATGCGCCACAGGCCGCTGGCGAGCAGCCCGATCGCGAGCAGGGCGGCGACCGTGCCGACCGTGGCCTCCCGGCGGGCGATGTGGCGCGAGCGGCGGACGGCCCGGTCGTAGAGGTCGACCGGCTCGACCACGTCGGCCAGTCCGTGCAGCGAGTCGCGCAGGGGATCGGTCATCGCTGCTGCTCCGAAGTGAGAACCCGTAGGTCGGGCACGAGCGTGCGAAGCCGGTCGAGGGCCCGGGCGGTCTGCGTCTTGATGGTGCTGACCGAGACGCCGAGCAGCTGGGCGGCCTCGGCCTCGGTGTGGTCCTCGAAGTAGCGCAGCACGATGACGGCACGCTGCTTGGCGGTGAGCGCCAGCAGCGCCCGGCGCAGGGCGACCCGCTGGACGGTGGCCTCGGCCACGTCTTCGGTCGACCCAGCGTCGCCGGCGTCGCCGGACTCGATCTCGCCCGGCAGGACCTCGGCGACCTTCGGACGCCGCCAGAGGGAAACCTGGGCGTGATACATGACCTTGCGGGCGTACGCCTCGGCGTGCTCCGGCCTCTCCAGGCGGAGCCAGGCCCGGTGCGTACGCGCGAGTGCCTCCTGCACCAGGTCTTCCGCCAAGTGTTGATCTCCGGTCAAAAGGTACGCCGAGCGCAACAATGCGTGCGTCCGCGTGCGGACGAAATGCGCATAGTCGGCCTCTCGGGCGTCCAATCCCAGGTGTCCGATCGAGGGGTGGCGGGAAACGTGAGCGTACCCACGCGGTTCAACCACCGCGATGGCACTCACGTCTCCCCCCTCCCGCCATGATCGCCCCAGCAATCCGTGGGCCGCCGTTCGATGCCTCCCCGTGTGGGCACCGCCCGGCACATACTCAGACGCCAATATGTCGCCCGGCGGGCGACGGCCGTTCGGTCGATTTCGAGGATCGGCCGAACGGTCATGAGTTCGGCGTCATACGCGGCGGCCCCGTCATTCGCTAGCGTCGGGTTCACGCGTGCAGGAACGGAGGACCGGCATGGCACGTCCCCGGATCGTGATCGTCGGCGCGGGCTTCGCGGGCTTCACCGCCGCCCGGCACCTCGCCAAGCTGTCCCGCGGCGGCGCCGAGATCGTCATCATCAACCCGACCGACTACTTCCTCTACCTGCCGCTGCTGCCCGAGGTGGCGACCGGGCTGCTCGAGCCCCGGCGGGTCACCGTCTCGATCAACGCGGCGCTGCCCGGCGTGCGGTTGATCCTCGGCGAGGTGGACGGCTTCGATCTCGACGGCCGGACGGTGAGCTACACCGACCCCGAGGGCGGCGCCGGGCGGATCGGCTATCACCGGCTGGTCATCGCGGCCGGCAGCGTCAACAAACTGCTGCCGGTGCCCGGCCTGACCGAGCACGCGCACGGCTTCCGCGGCGTGGACGAGGCCCTTTACCTGCGCGATCACATCACCCGGCAGATCGAGATGGCGGCCGGCGCGAGCAGCGACGCCGAGTGCACGGCGCGGTGCACGTTCGTCGTGGTCGGCGCCGGCTACACCGGCACCGAGGTCGCGGCGCAGGGCGTGCTCTACACGAAGGACCTGGCCAAGCCATGGTCGGGTCTGCACGGCCGGCCGCGCTGGCTGCTGGTGGAGACGGCCGACCGGGTGTTGCCGTCGCTCGACCACCGGCTCGCCGACGCCGCCGACGAGGTGCTGCGACGGCGCGGCGTGGAGGTCCTCACCGGGACCAGCGTGCAGGAGGCGACCGCCGACGGCGTGCGACTGTCCACCGGGGAGTTCGTCCCGACCCGGTCGCTGATCTGGTGCGTCGGAGTGCGGCCCGACCCGCTGGTCGAGCATCTGGGGCTCGAGACCCGGGAAGGCCGGCTGGTCGTCGACGAGTTCCTCACCGTTCCCGGCTATCCCGATGTCTACGCGATCGGCGACGCCGCCGCGGTGCCGGACCTGACCATGCCCGGCCGGCTCACCGGAATGACCGCGCAGCACGCCGTCCGGCACGGTGTGACCGCGGCGCGGAACATCGCCGCCTCCTACGGCCGCGGGCGGCGGCGTCCGTACAAGCACCACGATCTCGGCTTCGTCGTCGATCTCGGTGGCCTCGACTCGGCCGCCAACCCGCTGCGCGTGCCGATCAAGGGCTTGCCGGCCAAGGTGGTCACCCGCGGTTATCACCTTTTGTCGATGCCCGGGAACCGGGTGCGGGTGGCCAGTGACTGGCTGCTCGACTCGATCCTCGGCCGGCAGGGCGTCCAGCTCGGACTCATTCGCGGCGAGGCCGTTCCGCTGGACAGCGAGAAACCGGAGACGTAGGTCACGTAAATGGTGGGAGCAGCGTCTCACTTCGCAGCTCAAACGGCCTTTTTCGAATGCGAAACCGTCGGGTGAGCCGCACCCGCAACGCTGGGTAGCGCTCGGCGTCATTGCCATCGCTCAGCTCATGGTCGTCCTCGACGCGACCATCGTGAACATCGCACTGCCCAGCGCGCAGAAGGCGCTGGACATCTCCGACGCCGACCGGCAGTGGGTCATCACCGCCTACACGCTGGCCTTCGGCGGTCTGCTGCTGCTCGGCGGCCGGATCTCCGACTACTGGGGCCGCAAGCGGGCGTTCATGGTCGGCGCGGTCGGTTTCGCGGCCGCCTCGGCGCTCGGCGGCCTGGCCACCAGCGGCGCCATGCTGTTCGCGGCGCGGGCACTGCAGGGTGCGTTCGGCGCGCTGCTCGCCCCGGCCTCGCTCGCCCTGCTCACGGTGCTGTTCACTGAGGCCCGGGAGCGGGCCAAGGCGTTCGCCGTCTACGGCGCGATCGCGGGGGGCGGCTCGGCGGTCGGCCTGCTGCTGGGCGGCGTGCTCACCGAGTACGCGAACTGGCGCTGGTGCCTGCTGGTCAACATCCCGGTCGCGCTGGTCGCGCTCGCCCTGGCCATCCCGCTGGTGCCGGAGAGTCGGGCGCACGGCGACACCACGTACGACATCCCGGGCGCCGTCGTGGTCACGCTCGGTCTCGCCTCGCTGGTCTACGGCTTCACCGAGGCCGCGAAGCCGGACGAGGGCTGGAGCTCGCCGGTCACGCTCGGGTTCATCGCCGCCGGCGTGGTGCTGATCGCGATCTTCGTGTGGCTGCAGCGCCGGGCCCGCAACCCGCTGCTGCCGCTGCGGATCGTGGCCGACCGCAACCGCGGTGGCGCCTACATCACCTCGGCCCTGGTCGGCGCCGGCCTGTTCGGCGCGTTCCTGTTCCTGACCCTCTACCAGCAGAACGTGCTGGGCTACACGCCGCTCAAGGCCGGCTTCGCCTCGCTGCCGGTGACCGTCGGCGTGCTGATCTCGGCCACCGTGGCCAGCAACCTGCTCCCGCGGATCGGCGCCAAGCCGCTGATGATCGTCGGGCCGATCCTGGCCGCGGCCGGCATGATCTGGTTGCGCTTCATCGACCTCGACACGTCGTTCTGGGCGCACCTGATGCCGGCCCAGGTCCTGCTCGGCCTCGGGCTCGGCTTCACCTTCGTGCCGCTCTCGAGCCTGGCCCTGGTCGGGGTGCCCGAGCACGACGAGGGCGCGGCGAGCGCGGCGCTGAACGCCACCCAGCAGGTCGGCGGCTCGCTCGGCACGGCGCTGCTGAACACGATCGCGACGAGCGCCATCACCGCGTACGTCACCAGCCACCTGCCGTCGGCGAAGTCGCCGGCCGAGGGGCAGCAGATCGGGCTGCTCGCCCAGATCGACGGCTACTCGGCCGCGTTCACCTGGGCGGCCGCGATGATCCTGCTGGCCGCCGTGGTCTCCGCGGTGTTCATCAAGGTGCGGAAGTCGGATCTGCCGGTCGAGGGCGCCGGCGCACACCTGGGTTAAGCCGTTCAGCCAGGCATGATCGGCCGGTTTGCGGGCCGGATGTCCTGACGGACATAAGTGTCACAAGTGATAATTCAGGCATGCGATCCAGGTGGTTCGGCGTGCTCCTCGCGGTCGTCGCCGTGCCCGGCCCGGCGGCGGCCGCGACCGCCGTGCCGGACCCGGGCGTGGTCACCGCGCGCTATACGTTCAACGGGCGGTCCGGCGCGATCCTCGACGAGTCCGGGCACGGGCACACGCTGTCGGTGATCTCCGGCCACGGCGGGGTGGTCCGCTCGGTGGTGCACGGCCAGGGTACGGCGCTGGCCTTCCCGGCTCGTTGCGCCGCCCGGGTCTGCCCGCACGTGGCGCTGCAGACGCCGAGCTCGGCCGATCTGAACCCGGGGACGCGCGACATCGCGTACGGCGCCGATGTCCTGATCCTTCCCGGGCAGACCAGCAAGGGCCAGAACGTCGTGCAGAAGGGCTACTCGACCACCAGCAGCCAGTGGAAGCTGCAGGTCGACGGCGTCGCCGGGCGGCCCAGCTGCGTGCTGGTCGACGACAAGAAGCCGGCCATCCGGATGGTGACCAGCGCGGTGAGCGTGGCCGACGGGCGCTGGCACGCCATCGCCTGCCACCGGGCCGGCACCGCGCTCGAGGTGCTGGTCGACGGCGTCCGGCGGGGCGTGGCCACGATCCCGGCCAAGCTCTCGGTCACCAACGGCCGCCCGCTGAGCATCGGCGGCAAGGGCGCCTACGCCGACAACGACCAGTTCAACGGCGCGCTCGACAACGTCTGGGTCGAGATCGGTTAGAGGTTCATCATGGAGTGGTGACTTCCTCTCCCGGTCGCGGGTACCTGCTGGACAACGCGCGCGCCGAGGCGGGCGAGCGGTTCGCCTGGCTGGCCGAGCTGTTCGACGGTGTGACGCGCGGGCATCTCGATCGGCTCGGGGTCGAGGCCGGCTGGCGCTGCTGGGAGGTCGGCGCCGGTGGCCCCGGCATCCCGGAGGCGCTCGCGGCGACGGTCGGCCCGAGCGGGCACGTCCTTGCCACCGACATCGACACGTCGTGGCTAAGTCGGGACGCCGGTTACGAGGTGCGCCGGCATGACGTTGCCGCCGATCCGCCGCCGGAGCCGGGCACGTTCGATCTGGTGCACGCCCGGCTCGTGCTGGTGCATGTGCCCGACCGCGAGCGGGCGCTGGCGACGATGGTGGCGGCGCTGCGTCCCGGTGGCCGGCTGCTGATCGAGGACGCCGACACCGCTCTGCAGCCACTGGCCTGCCTGGACGACAGCGGTCCCGCGCAGCGGCGGGCCAACCGGCTGCGCGAGGCGTTCCGGGAGCTGCTGACCCGCCGAGGTGCGGACCTGCGCTACGGCCGGACGCTGCCGCGGGCCCTGCGGGCGGCCGGGCTGGTCGATGTCGCCGCGGCCGGCTCGTTCCCGGTCGGCGGGCCGGCCTGCGACCGGCTGGAGGCGGCGACCATCCGGCACGTGCGCGGCGAGTTGCTGGCGGCCGGCCTGGCCGACGATGCCGAGATCGACGCGCACCTGGCCGCCGTCGAGGCCGGCGAGCTCGACCTGACCCTCGCGCCGCTGATCTCGGCCTGGGGACGCCGCCCGGCCGCCGGTCGGTGAGGCTCAGGGCAGTGCGGCTCAGGGCTGTGCGGCTCAGGGCAGTGCGGCTCAGGGCTGCGCGGCGAGACCGGACGCCACGGCGTTGAGCAGATCCGAGTGCGGGGTGTCGCCGGACAGCTCCCAGGCGAAGGCGCCGCCCAGGGACTTCTTCCGGGCGTACGCCATCTTGGTCTTGATGGTCTGCGGGGTGTCGTAGGACCACCACTGGGAGCCGCAGCGGGCGTAGGCCGTCCCGCCGACGGTGCCGGTCGGCGGGCAGCGCGTGGCCAGGATCTCGTAGTCCTCCAGGCCCTTCTCGTAGCGCCCGTCGGCCGGGCCGGTCGCGCCGGCGCCCGGTGGGTCGGCCGTGACGCCGGTCCAGCCGCGGCCGTAGAAGGGGATGCCGAGCAGGATCTTCGCCGGAGGTATGCCGGCGCCGAGCAGCTCGTCGATGGTCGCGGTGGCGTTCGCCGACTGGCGCGGGATCCCGGCGTACGCGTTGAGCGCCGCGTGCGGCTCGACGCGATGCCGGTCGGACTCGTCGTCGCCGCCACCGTCCGCGCCGGTGCCGAAGTAGTCATAGGTCATCGCGCCCAGCCAGTCGGCCGAGCGGGCTGCCGCCCGATAGTCGGTCTTGCCGAGCTTGCCCGGGTCGGCCGGGACTGCGGCCGTGATCAGCGCCCGCGGGCCGAACGCCGAGCGCAGCGCGCCGAGCACCCGATCGAGCCCGGACGGGCCGCTGGAGTCGCAGGTCAGCCCGCACGCGTTCGGGTACTCCCAGTCGATGTCCACGCCGTCGAAGACGCCGGCCCACCGCGCGTCGCCGACCAGGGACTTGCACGACGCGGCGAACGCCTGCGGGTCGCGGGCCGCGGCGGTGAAGCCGCCGGAGCCGTTCCACCCGCCGAACGACCAGATCACCCGGAGGCCGGGGTGCCGGGCCTTGAGCTTGCGCAGCTGGCCGAAGTTGCCTTTGAGCGGGCTGGTGGGCTGGTCGGCGACCCCGTCCACACTGTCCGCGGCCGGCATCGTCTTCTGGTAGTCGGCCCAGGTGTCGGCGGCGGCGCACCGGCCCCCGTCGACCTTGCCGAACGCGTACACCAGGTGGGTGAGCCGGCCGGCCGCCCCGCTCGTGTCGAGATCCTTCACCTGGAAGTCGCGGCCGTAGACGCCCCAGTCGGTGAAGTAGCCGACGGTCTTCAAGGCGGTCCTCGCGACCGGCGGCGACGGCGCCGAACACGCGAACAAGACGAGCGGCAGCAGAAGTACCAGCAGACGGCGCACCGGGCCGAAGCTATCCGGCGTGCGGGGCGAAACGGCTTGTCTTTCCCTCGATCGGGTACGGGTGATTCCCGGCACCATCGGCACCCGCCACCGACCCCTGTGCGATCGTTTTCCCGTGGCCGTAAGCCCGCTCGAACCCCCGCCGCCGCCCGTCCGGGACGTGCGCGCGGAGCTTCGCGCCCTGTTCAGCCCGCGGCGGATCGTCAACCGGCTGCGCGCCGTGCTGCGCAGCGCGGTGGTCACGTTCGTGGTGCTGACCGCCACGCTCTGGTTGATGCCGGGGGTCGCCAGCGCCGACATCGTGGACACCCTCGGTCTCGTGCTGGTGGTCGCCGCCGTCGGCGCCGTGCTGCGGCCGCTGTTGCTGGTCGGCATCGTGGCGCTGGGCGGCTGGGGCGCGATGCTGCTCGGCGTGGTCGCCCAGATCGCGGTCATCGTCATCGCGCTCGAGCTCGACCCGGCCGAGCGGATCAGCGGCCTCCCGTCGCTGGTCATCGCCGCGATCCTGGCCGTCGTCTTCGCCGCCATCATCGACTGGATGCTCGACAGCGGCACCGACGACACCTTCGTCAAGGAGGCCAAGCGGCTCATGCGCGGGGTGCGCCGGCGGCAGGCGCGCCAGGCCGGCGGGCCGTTGCTGACGCTGCGCCGGCCGCGCCCGGGCACCGAGCCGGGGCTGCTGATGGTGCAGCTGGACGGCCTCTCCGAGCCGGTGCTGCGGTGGGCGGTGCGGGCCGGGAACCTGCCGACGCTGGGCCACTGGCTGCGCTCGGGCAGCCACACCATGCGCGGCTGGCACACCGGGCTGCCGTCGACCACCCCGGCCTCGCAGGCCGGCATCCTGCACGGCGCGACCCGGCAGATTCCGGGCTTCCGGTGGTACGAGAAGGACACCGGCAAGCTGATGGTCTCGAACCGGCCGCGGGACGCCGCGATCATCGAGCCCCGGCTCAGCGACGGTCGCGGCCTGCTGCGCGACGGCGGCGTGAGCATCGGCAACGCGTTCAGCGGCGATGCCTCGGTCAGCCTGCTCACGGTGAGCCACGCGGCGCTGCCGGGGCGGTCGGCCCGCGGCTGGGCGGCGTTCATGGCCTCACCGTACGGCTTCACCCGGGCACTCGTGCTCGGCGTCGGCGAGGTCTTCACCGAGCTGCACCAGGCCCGCCTCCAGCGCCGCCGCAACCTGCTGCCCCGGGTCAGCCGCTCCGGCGCGTTCCTGGCCCTGCGACCGGCCTCGATGCTGCTGCGCGACGTGAACGTCTCGCTGATCGCCGAGCAGATGGCCCGCGGCGCCCCGGCCATCTACTGCGACCTGGTCGACTACGACGAGGTGGCGCACCACGCCGGCCCGGCCCGGCCGGAGTCGATGCGGCAGCTGGAGAGCCTGGACCGGATGCTCGGCGTGCTCGAGCGGCTCGCGCCCGAGGCGGCCCGGCGCTACCACATCGTGGTGCTCTCCGATCACGGGCAGAGCCAGGGCGCGACCTTCCGGCAGCGCTACGGCGAGACCCTCGACGAGCTGGTGGGCCGGCTGACCGCCGAGCGCGCCCAGGAGCCGCCGCCGGACGCGGACCCGCCACCGGGGGAGGAGCCGCCGCTGCTGGTCGTCTCCTCGGGCAACCTCTCGCTGCTGTACCTGACCCGCTTCGACCACCGGCTTAGCCGGACCGAGATCGACCGGGCGCACCCGCGGCTGATCCCGGGACTGGCCGCACACCCGGGGGTCGGGCTGGTCGTGGTGCGGGACGAGGACGGCCCGGTCGCGATCGGCACATCCGGCATCCACCGGCTGCGCGACGACACCGTCGAGGGGGTCGACCCGCTCATCCCGTACGGCCCGCACGCCCGGGCCGACCTGCTGCGTCACCAGGAGTCGCAGCACGTCGGCGACCTGGTGCTGGTCAGCTGCGTGGACCCGGTCACCGAGGAGGTGGCCGCGTTCGAGGAGCTGGTCGGCTCGCACGGCGGGCTCGGCGGCTGGCAGACCGAGGCGGTGCTGGTGCACCCGGCACGCTGGCCGATCGCCCGGCCCGAGCTGGACGGCGCCGACGCGGTGCACCTCCAGCTGGTCGAGTGGCTCAACATGCTCGGCCTGCGCACCCAGTCCCGGGCCGCCGACGTCGAGGCGGCGCTGGAGGCGCAGGCCACGGCGGAGCAGGAAGCGGAGGCCGAAGCGCCGAGACTTTCCCGCGTCCACGACGGTTAGAGATTTGTGCCCAAATTCGTGATCGCCGGCCTCGTCGCGCTGGCCACCCTTCTCTTCGGCCTGCCGGCACGGGCGACGGCCGGCGGGGATCGAGCGATGAGCGCCGCTCCCACCTTCAACGGCGGGGTGTACGCGATCGCGCACAGTGGGCCGGTCGTCTACGTCGGCGGCGCCTTCACCGCCGCGACCTACGGCGGCCGGAGCTATCCGCGCTCCCGGCTCGCGGCCTTCGACGCGCGCACCGGGGCCCTGCTGAGCTGGGCGCCGCCGGCCGACGGCACGGTACGGGCGCTGGCCGCCACCGCCGACAGCATCTACGCCGCCGGCGACTTCCACGCGGTCGGCGGGCACGACCGGGACTCGCTGGCCCGGCTCAGCCCGGTCGCGAGCACCGTGCTGCCGTTCCACCACACGCTGACCGGCACCGCGTACGCGCTGGTGATCGGGAACGGGCGGCTCTACCTGGGCGGCAGCTTCAGCGACGTGGACGGCAAGCGGCGGGCCAACCTGGCCGCCTTCTCGCTGTCGACCGGCCGGCTCGACCCCGAATGGCGGCCGGCCACCGACGACGCCGTGCACGCGCTGGTCGCGCACGGCAACCGGATCTACCTCGGCGGCGCGTTCCACTTCGTCGACGACGAGCGCGGCACGCTGCGGCTGGCCGCGGTGCACGGGGTGACCGGCGCGGTCGATCTGGGCTTCCGCGCCAAGGTGCCGGCCGAGGTGCGGGCGATCGCGCTGGACCCGGCGGGGATCTACGTGGCCACCGCCGGGGTCGGCGGGCGGGCCATCGCGTACGGGCCGACCGGCGTCCTGCGCTGGCAGCAGGTCTTCGACGGGGATGCCGCCGCGATCGCGGTGGCCGGCGGCGTGACCTATGTCGGCGGTCATTTCGACAGTGCCTGCCGGACCAGCCGCAACGGCGCGCACGGGTCCTGCGCCGAGGGTTCCGAGCCGCGGCTGAAGCTGGCCGCGGTGACCGCGACCGGCGCGCTCGCGGCGTGGGCGCCGAAGGGCAACGGCGTGATCGGCGTACGGGTGCTGAGCGTCAACAGGGCGACCGGCACCCTGGAGGCCGGAGGCGACTTCACCACCATCGACGGCCTCGACCGCCGCCGCCTGGCCGTCTTCTAGGTTTTGATGCGACGGCGCTCGGCCAAGCGCTGACTGATCGTCCACCAGTGGTTCGGCGTCAGCCGCACCAGCCAGTCCGCCGCCCGGGCCTCCTTGGTGATCACCAGCCGCGGCTTGCGCGACTGGATGGCCGCCACGATCTGCCGGGCCGCCTCGGCCGGCGGCATGGTCAGCGCCGCCTCGGCGAACTGCCGGGCCTGCTCGGCCTGCTCGCCGTCGGGGTCGGCGCCGCTGATCCGGGCGTTCGCCGCGATGTTGGTCTTGATGCCGCCCGGATGCACGACGGTCACCCCGACGCCGCGCGGGCCGATCTCGTGCCGCAGCGCCTCGGTGAACCCGCGCACGCCGAACTTGCTGGTCACGTAGGCGACCTGGCCGGGCGGGCCGATCAGTCCGAACAGGCTGGAGATGTTGACCAGGTGCGAGCCCGGCTTGGCCAGCAGCTGCGGCAGGAACGCCTTGGTCATCCGGATCACGGCGTGCAGGTTGATCTCGAGCAGCCAGTCGACGTCGGCGATCCGGTTCTGCTCGAAGGTGCCGGTCAGCGTGACGCCGGCATTGTTGATCAGAAGATCCACCCCACCGTGCCGGGAGGCGATCTCGGCGGCCAGGTCCAGCCGGTCGCCGCCATCGCTGAGATCGATGACGTACGGGGTGACGGACCCGGCGCCGACCTCGCGGGCCATCCCGGCGACGCGCTCCAGGCCCTCGGCGTCCTTGTCGACCAGCGCCAGCACCGCCCGCCGCTGGGCCAGGTCGAGGGCGAGGGCGGCGCCGATCCCGCTGGCCGCGCCGGTGATCAGGCACGTGCGCCCGGCGAAGGCGAATCGCTGCATGTCAGCCCTTCCGCCGGGCAAACCGGACGTTGCCGTCGTCGATCCGGCCGAAGCGCATGGCCGGCATGTCGGTCAGGTAGTTGCTGCTCATCCGCCACGGCCGGCGGCCGCCCTGGCGCGGGAGCACGCCCGCGGCCCGCCGCACGTACCCGGAGGAGAGCGCCATCGCGGGCTCGTCGAGCAACGCCGTCCCCGGCGGCACCACCGGCGTGGTGATCTCGATCCGGTGCCGCTCCATGTAGTTGAGCAGCCGGCACACGTACCGCGAGGTGAGGTCGGCCCGCAGGGTCCAGGAGGCGTTCACGTAGCCCACGCACCAGGCCAGGTTGGGCACCCCTTCGAGCATCATTCCCTTGTAGACGCCGACCCGGCCGCTCGCCACCCGATCGCCGTCGACATCCACCTCGATCTCGCCGAGGGCCACCATGGTCAGGCCGGTCGCGGTCACGATGATGTCGGCCTCGAGCTCGGTGCCGTCGGTCAGGCGTACGCCCTTCTCGGTGAAGGTCTCGATCGTCCCGGTGACCACCGACGCCGTCCCGGACCGCATCGCGGCGAAGAGATCGCCGTCCGGCACCACGCAGAGGCGCTGGTCCCAGGGCGCGTAGGCGGGCGTGAAATGCGGGTCGACCGGCACGCCCGGCGGCAGCTGACCGGCCACCTGGCGGCGCAGGAAGCCGCCCATCCGCGCGGGCCAGCGCCGGGACGCCTGGTAGAGCAGGGCGGTGCCGAGGACGTTGCGGGTGCGAACCAGGCGGGCGACGGCGCGGCTCATCGGGCGGGCGCCGGCGCCGGCATCGCCGTTGGCCAGATTGATCATGTACGTCGGGGAGCGCTGGAGCATCGTGACGTGCTCCGCGGTCTCGGCCATGGCCGGCACCAGCGTCACCGCGGTCGCGCCGCTGCCGATCACCACGACCCGCTTGCCCGCGTGGTCGAGGTCGTCCGGCCAGTGCTGGGGGTGCACGACGCGACCGGTGAAGTCCGCCCGGCCCGGGAAGCCGGCGTCATGGCCGGCCGAGTAGCGGTAGTAGCCGGTGCAGAGGTAGAGGAACGAGCACTCGTACGTCTCGCCGTTGCCGGTGCGCACCGTCCAGGCGGCGTCCTCCGTGGACCAGCGGGCCGAGACCACCCGGCGGCCGAAGCGGATCTTCCGGTCGATGTCGTACGCCCGGGACGTCTCCCGCACGTACCGCAGAATGGTCTCGCCCGACGCGATCGCCCGCCGGTGCCGCCAGGGCCGGAACGGATAGCCCAGGGTGAACATGTCGGAGTCGGAGCGGACGCCGGGATAGCGGAAGAGATCCCAGGTGCCGCCGCTGACGTCGCGGCCCTCGAGGATCAGGAAGCTCTTGCCCGGGCACTCGGTCTGCAGGCGGTAGGCGGCGCCGATGCCGGACAGCCCCGCGCCCACGATGACAACGTCAACCCGGTTACTCATCGGTCCATTATCGTCGCCGGACGCCGTATCCTGCGGATCATGACAGCGCCTCGCTCGCTCGGCCCGATGGTGAACTCGCAGGCGGTGCTGGCCCCGCTGACCGACGCCGCGATCTTCCTGGTCCTGACCGTCCGGGCGGGCGGCGAGGACACCGTGCGGGAGCTGCTCGCGGACGTGAGCGGCCTGCAGCGTACGGTCGGGTTCCGGCTGCCGGCGGCGAAGCTGTCCTGCGTCACCGGGATCGGCGCCGAGCTGTGGGACCGGCTGTTCACCGCGCCGCGGCCGGCCGGGCTGCACAAGTTCCGGTCCTGGAAGGGCAGCGTGCACACCGCGCCCTCCACCCCCGGTGACCTGCTCTTCCACATCCGGGCCGGGCAGATGGACGTCTGCTTCGAGCTGGCCAGCAAGATCGCCGACCGGCTGCGCGGGGTGGCCGACGTGGTCGACGAGACGCACGGCTTCAAGTACTTCGACGAACGGGACCTGCTCGGCTTCGTCGACGGCACGGAGAACCCGGTGGGCGACGAGGCCGCGGCGCACGTGCTGATCGGGGACGAGGATCCGGCGTACGCGGGCGGCAGTTACGTGCTCGTTCAGAAGTACCGGCACGACCTGGTGGCGTGGAACGCGCTGACGGTGGAGGAGCAGGAGGCGGCGATCGGCCGGACCAAGCTCGACAACGTGGAGCTCAAAGACAAGGCCTCGAACTCGCACGTCGAGCTGAACACGATCGACGACCCGGACGGCAACGAGCTGAAGATCCTGCGGGACAACATGCCGTTCGGTTCGATCAAGGACGGCGAGTTCGGGACCTACTACATCGCGTACGCCGCGGACCCCGACGTGCCCGAGCAGATGCTGCGCCGCATGTTCCTCGGCAACCCGTACGGGAACCACGACCGGATCCTGGACTTCTCGACCGCCGTGACCGGTTCGTTGTTCTTCGTGCCTACGGCCGAGTTCCTGGATTCTCTCTGAGCCACGCGGTCAGCTCGGCCAGTTCCGTCAGCCGCAGGTCGCCGTCGAGGCCGCGCAGGGCCGCCGTGTGCGCCCCGGCCTGGCGGGCCGCTTCCAGGCCGACCTCGGCGTCCTCGACCACGAGACAGCTCTCCGGCGCGACGCCCAGCAGCTCGGCCGCGCGCCGGTAGCCGGCCGGGTCGGGCTTGCCGGCGGTCACGTCATCGGTGGTCACCAGCACCGGCGGGGTGATGCCGGCGGCGTCCAGCCGGGCCTTGGCGAGCCGGCCGTCGGCGCTGGTCACGACCGCCCACGGCAGTCCCTCGGCGGCCAGCAGCGCGAGCAGGTCGTGGGCGCCGGGGGTGGCCTCGACGTCGGACAGGTCGTCGTACTGCAGCTCGAGCTGGCGGGCGGAGGCTCGGCGGATCTCCTCCTCATCGGCGTCGCGGAGGAGCTTGCGCACGGTCGTCTCGCTCGGACTCCCGTGCGCCATCTCGTACGCCGCGGGACCGTCGGCGCCGTACTCGCCGGCCCACGACAGCCAGGACCGCTCGACCGCGCGATCCGAGTCGACGAGCGTCCCGTCCATGTCGAAGAGGATCGCGCCGATCTCCGCCGGGTTGATGTCCGCCACCGTTCCTCCGCCTTGGTCTCGGGGTTCGGGCCCAAGTCTGACGCGAAGAGGCCGCCCCCGGGATGGTTACCGCGAGCGGCCTTCGTCTCAGTGCGCCGCCGCCGGGCCGGCCATCCCGGCGCGTCGGTGGTGCTCAGCGGCCGGTGGCGCGGCGTGGGAACGGCGCGGCGCGCCGGTGGTGGTCAGCGACCGGTGGTGCGGCGTGGGGAGGTGGCGCGGCGCGCGGTCGTGTCGGCGGTCGCCTTGCGCGCCGCGGTGGCACGGCCGTTGGTCGTCGTCCGGGTGGACTTCGCGGCGGAGGCCGTGGTCTCCGCGGCCGCGCCGGTCTCGGCCGCGGCGGCCGTCTTGCGGGCGGCGGTTGCCCGGCTCACGGCGGTGCCGCGGGCGGGTGTCGCCTTGGCCACGGGAGCCGCCGCGCGCGTGCTCTTGACCGCGGGGGCGGCCGAGGTCGTCCCCGCGGCGCCCGCGCCGGCTGCCGCCTTGGCGGCGCCCGCGCCGGACCCTGTCCTGGCGGCAGCGCCAGCGGAGATCGCCGGCGTGGCGGTCGGCGCCGGCGCCTCGGCCGCGGAGGCCTGAGTGGTCGCGGGCTGGGTGGCGGCGGCCTCGGTGGCGGAGGCACTCGGGGCGGCGGTGATCGCGGCGACGGGGGCGGCCTCCGCGCGGTCGCGTTGCTTCTCGCGGCGGACCAGGTCGGCCAGGACCGCCTTGTCGTACTTGGTCTCGGCGCCGGCGGCGCGCCTCTTGGCCTTCGCCGCCCGGGCGACGGCCTTCTTGCGCGCCTTGACCAGGCGGGCCCGGTCGCGCTCCTGGGTCTTGAGCGAGCGCTTGAGACGCCGGGCCTCGGCCTCGGCGTTACGCAGGGCTTGAGCCTGCTGGCTGGTCATGTCGGCGTTCGTCTTGAGCCGGTTGTCCAGCTCCGTGACGGCATGCCGGGCCTTTTCCGCGGCGGCGCCGGCGGCGGCCGATTGAGCGCGACGACGGTCGAGTTGAGGGGTGGTCACGAACTCTCCTTTCGTCCGCACCCCGGCCCGCCCCGCGCCTCGTCTCAGCCGTGGGGCTCCTCGACGACACTCGCGGCGGTGCGAGCGCGCCGACGTTTGACGTGCCGGAGGTGCAAGGTGATGTAGGCGATCACCGCGATGGTGACGATGGTGATCGCCCACCATTTGTATCGGTGTGCGTGCTCGATGATCTCGACGAGATGGTTACCGAGCGCATACGCGATGCTCGTCCACCAACCGACCCACAGCGCCGCGCCGATCGCGTTGTAGATCAGGAACGTGCGCCACGGCATCGCGGTGATGCCCGCGATCACGCCGTTGAACTGCCGGAGACCGTCGATGAAGCGAGCGATGACAACGATACGACTTCCCCGGCGGGCGAAAAAACCCTCCGCCCGGGCTAATCGCTCCGGCGTCAGGAAGACGTACTTGCCCCACCGGTGCACGGCTTTGCGGCCGCCACGCACCCCGATCCAGTAGCCGACGTTGTCGCCGAGCACCGCCGCCACGAACGCGATCGCGGCCACCCCGAAGATGTTCAGGCGACCGGCGCCCGCGTAGATCGCGGCCGCCACCATGATCGTCTGACCGGGCGCCGGCACCCCGAAGCTCTCGACGCCGATCATGGCGGCGACGGCGAGGTAACCCCACCGATCGAGGATCGGGGCGACTCCGTGCAGGAATCCCGGGAGTTCGGATGAAGGTGGCATCGGCTAACACGGTAGCCGGAGCGGGCCCGCCGAAACCTGCGGTGTCACTTCTGTGGTCAAAGGTCCTTTCCACGTGTGACGTGGCGGCGCGGCTGCGGTCCGGCTCCGCAGCGGGGCGGGCGGGGGCGATGGTTGGCGAATCTCAGCGATGGGTATCGCTCCGGCCAGCGGAACAATCCCCCCGCTGATTGGAGCGGTTCCATGTTGATCGTCGGCCTCGTGCTGCTGTTGATCGGCATTTTTGCCCACATCTCGATCCTCACCACGATCGGGATCATCCTGTTGATCGTCGGCGCCGTGTTCTGGATCCTCGGCTCGGTCGGCCGCCCGGTCGGCGGCCGCCGCTATTGGTATTGATCGATCGTTTTCGGCCGAACGGCTCGCCTAAGGTGAGCCGTTCGGCCGAGGCATTCTCCATGATCGCTTGGTTTGCTCGGTGGTCGCTTCCTGCCGAGAAGGGTGATCATGGGGGATCGGGTACATCGTCCGGGGCATCGCAGGCCCGTCCCGGCGAGCCGCAAGACGGCGATCAAGGCCGGCTTCCTGGCCGTCGTCCTCGGCGCGGCCTCGTTCACGCTGGCGCAGACCAATGCCGGCGCCGCGGCGGCCTACAGCACGGTCCAGCCCGGGTCCTTCACCGGATCGGCGTTCGACGCCTGCGCGGCGCCCGCGAGTGCGTCGATGGCGGCGTGGAAGGCCTCGTCGCCGTACAAGGGCATCGGCATCTACATCGGCGGGGTGAACCGCGGCTGCGCACAGCCCAATCTCACCGCCGACTGGGTCAAGACCCAGGTCACGGCCGGGTGGAAGCTGCTGCCGATCTACGTCGGACCGCAGGCGACCTGCACCGGCAGCACTGGCAACCGCACGCTGATCGACAATGCGAATGCCACCGTCCAGGGGCGTGCCGCCGCCGCCGACGCCGCCGCCAAGGCCGCCGGCCTCGGTCTGGCCAAGCAGAGCGTGATCATCTACGACGTCGAGGCGTACAACACCGCCGACGCGATCTGCCGCCGGGGCGTCCTCGACTTCATGAACGGCTGGACAACCGCGCTGCACGATCTCGGCTACTTCTCCGGCTTCTACTCCAGTGCCGGATCGGGCGTCGTCGATCAGGTCGCGAACTACTCGGCGAGCGGATACACGCCGCCGGACTACATGGACTTCGCCCGCTGGGACGGCAAGGTCACCACCGACGACCCGAACATCCCGTCGACGATGTGGGCCGGCCACCGCCGCATGAAGCAGTACAAGGGCGGCCATCAAGAGACGTACGGCGGCGTCACGATCAACATCGACAACGACTACGTCGACTTCGCCCCGCTGCCGGCGGCGAAGATGGCCGACTTCACCAACGATGGCTGGTCGGACGTGCTCGCGCGGGACACCGCCCATGGAGACATGTACCTCGTCACCGGCAGCGGCGGGACGCTGAACACGGACACGCGCAAGGACCTGGGTGGCGGCTGGAACGCGATGAACGCGTTCGTCCGCGTCGGCGACTTCAACACCGATGGCAAGGAAGACCTGATCGCCCGCGACACCCGCGGCGTGCTCTACTTCTACCCCGGAACGACGACCGGGTTCGGCGCCCGGAAGGTGATCGCGATGGCGTGGAACACCGTCCGCGAGATCACTGCCCTCGGCGACTTCAACAAGGACGGCTTCCCCGATCTGGCCGGCATCGACGGCTCGGACCTCTACCTGTACCCGGGGCTCGCCGGCCAGAAAATCGGTCCGCGGAAGCTGCTCGCCGCGAACGTCTTCAGCGGCCGGAGCGAGCTCGCCGGCGTCGGCGACTTCACCCGCGACGGGTACATGGACTTCGTGGCCCGCGACAACGCGACCGGGACGCTCTGGGTCTACCCAGGAGACGCGGGCGCCAAGCTCAAGGCGCGCTTCTCCCTCGGCGGTGGCTGGAACGACGTACGGGATGTGGTCGGTGTCGGTGATTTTGATCGTGACGGATACACCGACATCTTCGCCATCCGCAAGAGCGACTCGAAGGCGCTGCTTTACCGCGGTGGCGGCACCAAACTGCTGGGCACCATCACGCTGAGCACCACGTCGTTCGCGGGTTACGCACCCTTCGCCTGATCCTTCACGTAGCAAAGGGCCGGCCCGAACCGGGCCGGCCCCTCGCTGTCCTTGGGGGACTTCGGGAATCAGATCTCGTCGCCCGCCAGCTGCCCGCGCAGCTTGGTGAGGGCCTTGGTCAGCAGCCGCGACACGTGCATCTGGGAGATGCCGATCTGGTCGGCGATCTGCGACTGGGTCAGGTTGCCGTAGAACCGCAGGGTGAGGATCTTCTGCTCACGCTCGTCCAGCGTCGCCAGGGCCGGGCCCAGCGCCACGCGGGTCTCGGCGAGCTCGTACTCGCCGTCCTCGCCGCCGAGGGTGTCGCCGAGCTCGGTGGTGCCGTCGGCGCTGATCGGGGTGGAGAGGCTGGTGGCGTTGTAGGCGCGGGCGCCTTCCAGGCCTTCGAGGACGTCTTCCTCGGTGACCTGCAGATGGGCGGCGATGTCGGCGACGGTCGGGGAGCGGCCGAGGCTGTGGGTGAGGGTGCTGTTGGCCTCGGTGATGGCCAGCCGCAGCTCCTGGAGGCGGCGGGGGACCCGGACGCTCCAGGTGCGGTCGCGGAAGTGGCGCTTGATCTCGCCGATGATGGTCGGGATGGCGTAGCCGGCGAAGTCGACGCCGCGTTCGGGGTCGAACTTGTCGACGGCTTTGATCAGGCCGACGGTGGCGGTCTGGATGAGGTCGTCGGTGGGCTCGCCGCGGCCGGAGTAGCGGTTGGCGAGGTGGCGGGCCAGCGGCAGCCACGCCTCGATCGCGCTGTCCCGCAGGGCGGCTCGCGAAGGATGGCCGATCGGCATCGCGGCCATCGCGTTGAGCAGCTCGGCGGCGCTGTCCGCCGGGGCCTCGGCACCGGCCTTGGTGGCCGGCGTGATCTGCGACGTCTCGGTGACGGTCATGCTGTGGTCCTCCCTGGCACCTTCCCGGAGAGCCGGTCCATCGCTGGACCCGGTCGGTCGGGTGTCCCTATCTGCGTCGAGGGCGGTCGATCCGACCGCCCCCGATTGAGCACACTAGGCCGTTCGGTTACCAAGACCCTAGCTGAGAGGGGGAGAAAAGACTAGCCGAAAGTATGAGTGACTTTGCGTGATGGCAAGCAATACAGAGTGATCATTAGACGAATGTCATCGTCCAGAGTCCCCGGTCACCTGCGTGGACGATGCCCTGCCCGCTGGTCGGCCAGTGCGCGGCCTCCTGCCGGCCGGGCAAGATGGACGCCATGACCACGCTGCACACGTCGGTTCCGTACCCGTCGGCAGCGGAGTTATGCCGGTGGACACTTGTCGGCTTCGGCGATTTGCGGCAGCTGCGCGCCTCGTTGCGGGCCGTTCTGACCGAGACCGGGGGATCCGATCTCGGCGACATTCCCGACCGGATGACAGTGGTCGCCACCGAGCTCGCCACCAACGCGCTGCGGCACGGCCGACCGCCCACCGTGGTGCGGCTTCTCCGCGAAGAGGATCGCCTGATCCTGGACGTGGCCGACCGCGATCCGGAGGCGGCGCCGAGGCTCGCGACCGACCGGCCGCTCGGCAAGGGTGGCCTCGGCCTCCAGCTCGCCCGGGACTTCGCGCTCGACGTCGGGTGGTACTCGACCGACGTCACGAAACACGTCTGGGCCAGCTTCCCGAGCTGAATCCGCGAGGTGCTGGTAAAAATGCCCCGTGGCGGACTCCTACAAGATCGGCCAGGAGCGGACGGCCGACGGGTCGGCGACGCTCCTGTGCATCCGCGGTGAGCTGGACATCACCGCGCGCGACGACCTGCGCGACGCGATCCTCGCGGCGCTCGCCCACGGCGACGTGGTGATCGACCTCGGCGCGGTGGCCTTCATCGACTCCGAGGCGCTCGGCGCCCTGATCGACGGATACAACGCGGCCCGCGAGCGGCCCGCCGGCTTCCGCGTGGTCAACGCGCGCGGCCTGGTCGCCCGGGTGCTCAAGGTGTCCGGCGCGCTGGAGCTGTTCGGCGCCTAGATGGGCCTTCTTCTCGCGGTCGCGCTGCTCGCCGGCGTGCTCGCGTTCGCCGTGGGCCGCCCGCGCGGGCTTCCCGAAGCCGTCGCCGCGGTGCCGGCCGCCCTGCTCGTCGTGGTCACCGGCCTGCTGCCGTGGCGGGACGCCTGGGCCGAGGTGCGCGAGCTCGGCCCCACGGTGGGCTTCCTGGCGGCGGTCCTGCTGCTCGCCTTTCTCGCGGGGGAGCACGGCGTTTTCCGGTACGCCGGAGCCCTCACCGCCCGGGTCAGTGGCCGCCGTCCCACCCGCCTGCTGACCGCCGTCTTCGTGGTGGCCGCGCTGACCACCGCCGTCCTCAGCCTGGACGCGACCGTGGTGCTCCTGACCCCCGTGGTGCTGGTCACGGCCGCACGCACCGGAGCCCGGCCGCGGCCCCACGCGTACGCCTCGGCGCATTTGGCCAACTCGGCCTCGCTCCTCCTCCCCGTGTCCAATTTGACCAACTTGCTGGCGTTCGCGGCGAGCGGCCTGACGTTCTTCGGCTTCGCGGCCGTGATGGCGTTGCCCTGGGTGGCCGTGGTCGTGGCCGAATACCTGCTGTTCCGCCTGTTCTTCCGCGAGGACCTGCGAGCGCCCGCGTCCCCGGTGGCCGGCGGTGACGTGCCCCCGGCGCCGCGCTACGCGCTGATCGTGCTGGCCTTGACGCTGGCCGGCTTCGGGGTGGCCCAGCCCGTCGGCGTGCACCCGGCGTGGATCGCGGCGGCCGGTGCGCTCGCCCTCGCGGTGCCCCTGTGCGTGCGGCCGGCGACCCTGGTGCGCGAGGCCAACCCCGGCTTCTGCGCCTTCGTGCTGGCGCTGGGGGTGGTGGTGCTGGCGGTCCGGGAGCACGGGCTGGACCGCTGGGTCGACACGCTGGTGCCGTCCGGCCAGGGCCCGTGGCAGTTGCTGGCGGTGGCCGGCCTGGCGGCGTTGCTCGCCAACGTCGTGAACAACCTGCCGGCGACCCTGGTGCTGGTCCCGGCCGTCTCCTCCTCACCGGCGTTGCTGCTGGCGGTGCTGATCGGGGTGAACGTCGGGCCGAACCTCACGTACGTCGGCTCGCTGGCCACGCTGCTGTGGCGGCAGATCCTGCATACGCGCGACGCCGCCCCGGAGGCCGGAGACTTCCTGCGCCTGGGGGCGCTCACGGTCCCGCTGACGCTGCTTGCGGGGGTGGGCGCGCTCTGGGTCTCGTTGCGGTTGGTGGGGTCGTAGCCGGCCTGTGGATATCGCCCGCGGAAATGTCGTAGGCGGGCCTCATCGTCGCCCCACCCAGTTATGGGCGGGGCGCACCTCCGCGTTATGGGGCGGGGCGCACCTCCGCCGCCGCGCCGGGATCGGTCCGGGGAAAGACCGAGGTGATCCGGAGGGGGATCGGCGGCGGGGTGCGTCCGACGCAGTCAGTCTTGTCGATGCGTTGTGTAACAAGCAAGAAAAATGAGTTACGGAACCGACATCGGCATGTCGCGAAATTGTCTAAAGCAGCATCCCGCCCGACGCCTCGATGCGCTGGCCGGTGATCCACTTGGTGTTGTCGGACAGCATCGCCACCATGACGCCGGCGATGTCCTCGGGCTCGCCGATCCGGCCCAGCGCGACCTGGCTGCCGATGTGCCGGCGCACCTCGTCGTTGCCGCGCATCGCGCCGCCGCCGAAGTCGGTTCCGGTCGCGCCGGGGGCCACAACGTTGACGCTGATCTGGCGCGGCCCCAGCTCCTTGGCCAGGTAACGCGTGAAGACCTCGACCGCACCCTTCACCGAGCCGTACGCGGCGTACAACCCCTCGCCGGTGAAGCGGGCCAGGCCGGTCGACAGGTTGAGGATCCGGCCGCCGTCCGCGATCAGCGGCAGCAGCGACTGGGTCAGGAAGAACATGCCGCGGAAGTGGACGTTCACCAGCTCGTCGAAGTCGGCCACCGAGAAGTCGGCGAACTTGCCGCCGATGCCGACGCCGGCGTTGTTGATCAGGAAGTCGAAGTCGGCGCGGCCGAAGCGGTCGGTCAGGACCTCGCGCAGGGATTGGACGAAGGCGGGGTACGAGTCGAGGTCGCCGACGGTCAGGGGCAGGGCGACAGCGTCGATCTTCTCGCCGGGGTCCTGCCGGTAGGTGTAGATGACCTCGACGCCGTCCGCGATCAGAGCCTCGGCGGTGGCCCGGCCGAGTCCGCGGTTGCCGCCGGTGATAAGGGCAATTTTGGGCATGGTGACGCCTTTCTCCATTTAAAACGGATGCAACTACACCGTCGCCGCGAGCAACTGGAGCTTTTCGTAACTGGGCGACCCGGGTACGGCGGTGAAGACCAGAAGCACCTGCTCCTGCGAGGGGTCGAACAAGGTCTGGCAGTAGAGGGAGAGCTCGCCCAGTGCCGGGTTCAGGATCCGTTTCCGGTCCGGGTGCGTGATCCCGACCTCGTGCGCGGCCCACACCTCGGCGAACTCGGGGCTGACCGCGAGCAGGGCGTCGACGATCTCGGCGGCCCGGCCGCCGGGCGCCGCCGCATACGCCGAACGCAGCGACGAGGTGAACACCCGGGTGTGCGTCGGGTGGTCCTCGACCGGATAGACCGCCCGCGCGGCGGGGTCGGTGTACCAGCGATAGACGTTGTAGCGGCTCAGCCCGGTGAAATGGGTCTGATCACCGAAGAGCGCCACCGCCGGCGGGGTCTGCAGCAGCGTCTCGCCGAGGCGGGAGAGAACCATGGCCGGCGTGTCCTCGAGCCGGTCGAAGATCCGCATCGTGCCCGGGCCGACGTGATCCTCACGCAGCGCCCGCTGCGGGGCCGGGTGCCCGCCGAGCCGGAACAGGTGGTCCCGCTCGTCCAGGCTCAGGTGCAGCGCCCGGGCGATGGCCGCCAGCATCTGCTCCGACGGCAACGGGCCGCGCTGCTGCTCGATCCGCCCGTAGTAGTCGCTCGACATGCCGGCCAGCGCCGCGACCTCCTCCCGGCGCAGCCCGCCGGTGCGCCGCCGCTGCCCGCGTGGCAGCCCGACGTCCTCCGGCTGGAGCGCCTCGCGGCGTGTCCGGAGAAAGTCGGCGAGTTGCGCCCGGTCCATGCGATCAGCCTCCCGTGGTGACAGATCAAGACTGGCCCGAATCGGAAACCCGCGGAAGGTCGCGCTCATCCGGGGACAACTTGTCCCCGGCTGAGAGGCAACGAAGAAGTTTTCCTACCGGTTTTGCAGAGATAATTCTGCCGGACCGTTGACGGAAAAATTCGGGCCCGCCTACGGTGGCGGCATGTCCGGGTCGGTAGGCGTACATGCGCTGGTCAGGCGCGCTCACGAGGAGCGCGTGCTGGCGATCCTGCGCGAGCGCGGGGGCCTGAGCCGGGCGCAGATCGCGGCCCGGTCCGGCCTCTCCCGCACCACGCTCTCGGAGATCACCGGCGATCTGCTGGCCCGCGGCGCGATCGTGGTCGTCAACACCGACGCCCCGCGGCGGGCCGGCAGCGGGCGCCCGGCCGAGTTGCTCGCGCTCGATCCGCGGTCGGGTCAGTTCCTCGGCGTGGATCTCGGGCACACCCGGGTACGCGTGGCGGTCGCCGACGCGGCACACGAGATCATCGCGAGCGGCGTGACGGCGTACCCGGCCGAGAGCAGTTGGCCCGACCGGCTGGCGGCCGGGGTCGCGCTGGTGGAGCGGGTCCGCGGCGAGCGAGGTCTCACGCTGGCCGCTCTGCAGGGCATCGGTGTCGGCGTGGCCGGTCCCTTTCCGGCCGGCGCGGCCCGCAAAGACGTGCTGGCCGCGTTCGCCGGGCGGTTCGGCGGATCGGCGGGCGCCGGCGACCAGAGGCGGGACGTTCCCGCGCCGGTGGTGGTCGACAACAACACCCGGTTCGCGGCGCTCGCCGAGGCGATCCTGGCCGAGGCCCGCGACGTGCTCTACATCCGGCTGGCCGACGGCATCGGTGGCGGTCTCGTCGTCGGTGGCCGCCTGGTGGCCGGCGCGGGCGGGGTGGCCGGCGAGTTCGGGCACGTCAAGGCCGATGCGGCGGGCGGGCTCTGCCGCTGCGGCAAGCGCGGGTGCCTGGAGACGGTGGCGGCGGTGCCGCCGGCCCTGCAAGCCGCGGGCGTACGCGACCTGACCGAGCTCCGCGACCGCCGGGACGAGCCGCGGGTGCGGGCCGCCATGGAACGGGTCGCCGAGGCCGTGGGCCGGGTGCTCGCCGGCGCCGCGCTGATCATCGACCCCGAGCAGATCGTCATCGGCGGCCCGCTCGCGCACGCCGTCCCCGAGATCGTGAGCCGCGCCGGTGCCGTGGTCGCGGCCGAGAACGTGGGCGGGACCGGTCCGCTGATCCGGGCGGCCCGGCTCGGCGACGACGACGGCGCGCGCGGCGCGATCGCGGCCAGCTTCCGGCAGTCCCCGCTGCTGAACGGTTACCCGACTGGGAGTGCCTCATGACCTTGGTGCAGGTCGACGCGGCGGTCGCGCAGGCCGCCCCGGACAACCGGGAGCGCCGTCGCCGCGTACCCAAATGGGCTTGGAACTTGATCTCTCTGGTGGTGGGGATCGGCGTCTGGTGGGGTTTCTCGCTCGCCGGGTTCGACATCCCCGCGCCGCCCCAGGTCGCCGAGCGCGGATGGGAGCTGCTGCGCGACGGCACGCTCGAGGCGGACATCCTCGCCAGCCTCGGGCGCGTGCTCTCCGGCTTCGTGCTGGGCGTCGTGCTCGCGGTCCCGGTGGGCTTCCTGATGGGCTGGTACGGGATCGTGCGCGGCCTGATCGAGCCCTGGGTCCAGTTCTTCCGCACCATCCCGCCCCTCGCGATCATCCCGCTCGCCGTGGTGCTGATGGGCATCGGCGAGACCCCGAAGATCTTCGTCATCTTCCTAGCCTCGTTCCTGGCCTGCGTGATCGCCACGTTCCAGGGCGTGGTCGGGGTGGACAAGACGCTTATCAACGCGGCCCGGGTGCTCGGGGCCAAGGACGGCACGATCTTCGCGCGGGTGGTGGTGCCGGCCTCGACCCCGTTCATCCTCGTCGGCATGCGGGTCGGGCTCGGCTCGTCGTGGGCGACCCTGGTCGCGGCCGAGCTGATCGCGGCGCAGGAGGGGCTCGGCTACCGGATGCAGAGCGCGCAGCTCTACTACGACCTCCCGACGATCTTCGTGGGTCTGATCAGCATCGGCGTGCTCGGCCTGCTGATGGACCGGGTCCTGCTCTTCGCCGAGCGCCGGCTGACGAACTGGCAGGAGCGCCGATGATCACGGTCGACCGCGTCGGCAAGACCTATGACCGTTTCGTCGCGCTCGGCGACGTGTCGCTGACGATCGGGGACAACGAGTTCGTGACCATCGTCGGGCCGAGCGGGTGCGGCAAGACCACACTCATGAACATCCTGGCCGGCCTGGAGACGCCGACGAGCGGCCAGGCGCTGGTCGACGGCAAGGCGATCGACGGGCCCGGTCCCGACCGCGGGGTGATCTTCCAGCAATATGCGCTGTTCCCGTGGCTGACCGTCCGCAAGAACGTCGAGTTCGGGCTGCGGACGGCGCGCGTGCCCCGAGCCGAGCGCCGGGACCGCGCCCAGCACTTCATCGACCTGGTCGGCCTGCACGACTTCGCCGACGCGCTGCCGCGGACGCTCTCCGGCGGGATGAAGCAACGGTGTGCCATCGCCCGCGCGTACGCCGTGAATCCCTCGATCCTACTCATGGACGAGCCGTTCGGCGCCGTCGACGCGCTCACCCGAGTCCGCCTGCAGGAACAGCTCCTGCGCACCTGGGGCCGGGAGAAACGCACGGTCGTCTTCATCACCCACGACGTCGACGAAGCCGTCTTCCTCGCCAACCGGGTCGTCGTCATGGCGGCCCGGCCCGGTCGGATCGTCGAGGTCATCGACGTCGACCTGCCCTACCCCCGCACCGAAGAGCTTCGGCTCAGTCCCGCCTTCACGGCTCTCCGCAACCGTGTCTGGAGCGCCGTCTACCACCAGGAGCCAGTTGCATGAAGCGCATCGTTGCCGCCCTCGCGGCGGCCTCTCTCCTCGCGCTGTCGGCGTGCGGATCATCCGATGACAACAACACGTCCGGCGGCGCCAAAGCCAAGGTCAACTTCGGCTACATCGGCGACTACAACGGCACCAGCCTGCTCGCCGTCGCCGCCGACCAGAAGCTGTGGGAGAAGCACGGCATCGAGGTGAGCACCAAGGTCTTCACCAACGGCCCGCTGCAGGTCACCGCCCTCAACGCCGGCGACCTCGACTTCGGCTACATCGGCCCGGGCGCGGTCTGGCTGCCGGCCTCGGGCAAGGCGAAGATCGTCGCGCTGAACTCGCTCGGCAACGCCGACCGGGTCGTCGCCCAGCCCGGGATCACCGACCTGGCCCAGCTCAAAGGCAAGAAGGTCGGCGTGCCCGAGGGCACGAGCGGCGACATGATCCTCACGCTGGCGCTGCAGAAGGCGGGGCTGACCAACAAGGACATCCAGCGCGTGCCGATGGACCCGGCGACGATCGTCACCGCGTTCGGTGCGGGCCAGATCGACGCGGCCGGCATCTGGTATCCGCTGCTCAACAACATCAAGCAGAAGAAGCCGGACCTGGTCGAGCTGGCCAAGGACGCCGACTTCGCCGCCAAGGTCTCGTTCCCGACCGCGTTCGTGGCCAGCAACGACGCGGTCGCGAAGAAGGCGGACACGGTGAGCAAGGTGGTGGCGGTGCTGCGCGAGGCGATGGACTACCGGGCCGCCAACCCCGACCAGACGATCCAGCTCACCGCGACCATGCTCAAGCAGACGCCGGACGCGGTGAAGGCCGACGCCGCCAACAGCCAGATGCTCGACTCGAAGACCCTCGACGGCTACACCGCCGACGGGACCGTCGGCAAGTGGCTGACCGGCATGGGTGACTACTTCGTCGGGGCCGGCAAGCTGCCGCAGAACCCGGACCCGAAGACCTATTACCTCGGCGACGTCTTCACCGGAGCGGGATCGGCCGCGAAGTGAACTTCCTCTTCCTCATGACCGATCAGCACCGGGTCGACACGCTCGGGGCGTACGGGAACAACCAGGCCCGCACCCCCCACCTGGATGAGCTCGCCGCGACCGGCACGCGGTTCGACCGGTGGTACACGCCGACCGCGATCTGCACGCCGGCCCGGGCCAGCCTGCTCACCGGGCAGGCGCCGTTCCGGCACAAGGTGCTGGCCAACCACGAGCGCAACGTCGGCTACCAGGAGGACCTGCCGGACGGCACGTTCACCTTCCCGATGGCGTTGCGCGAGCGCGGTTACAACGTCGGGCTGATCGGTAAGTGGCACGCGGGGACCGTCAAGGCGCCGGCCGACTACGGTTTCGACGGGCCGCATCTTCCGGGCTGGCACAACCCGGTCGAGCATGAGGACTATCTGGCCTATCTCAAGGAGCACGACCTTCCGCCGTACGAGATAACCGACCGCATCCGTGGCACGCTGCCGAACGGGGGTCCGGGCAATCTCCTCGCCGCGCGCCTCAAGCAGCCGGTCGAGGCGACGTTCGAGCACTACATGGCGACCCGGACGATCGAGATGCTCCGCCGATACGCCTCCGACGGGAAGCCGTTCTATCTGGCCACCCACTTCTTCGGGCCGCACCTGCCGTACATCGTCCCGGATTCGTATTTCGACATGGTCGACCCCGCCGCGGTGGAGCTGCCGAAGTCGATCGCCGAGACGTTCGAGGGAAAGCCGCCGGTGCAGCGCAACTACAGCGCGCACTGGACCTTCGACACGATGCCGATCGAGGTGACCCGCAAGCTGATCGCGGTCTACTGGGGCTACGTGACACTGATCGACCAGCAGATCGGGCGGATCCTCGGCGAGCTGGACGCGCTCGGCCTGACCGATGCGACCTCGGTGTTCTTCACGTGCGACCACGGGGAGTTCACCGGGTCCCATCGGCTGCACGACAAGGGCCCGGCGATGTACGAGGACATCTACCGCACTCCCGGCATAATCCGGACACCGGGCGCGCCGCCACAGGTCCGGGACGAGTTCGTCTCGCTGCTCGACTGCACAGCGACGATCCTCGACCTCGCCCAAGTCGATCATGCGGAGGCCGTCGACTCGCGCAGCCTCGTCCCCCTGATAAAAGGCGAGAATCCGGCATGGCAGCCGGACATCGTCGGGGAGTTCCACGGGCACCACTTCCCGTACCCGCAACGGATGCTGCGCGAGGACCGCTACAAGCTGGTCGTCAATCCGGACTCGACGAACGAGCTCTACGACCTGGCGAACGACCCCGACGAGCTGCTCAACGTCTATCGCCACCCGGAGATGGAGCCCGTCCGGGGCCGGATGATGCGTCGGCTCTACTCCCTGCTCAAGGAGCGTGACGACCGCTTCTACCACTGGATGACCTCGATGTACGACATCGGCGAGGTCGACCACGACCCGACGCAGAGCGGGCTCGACGAGGCGTCGTACCGATGAGTCCGCCCGAGGCTCGCCGGCCGAACATCGTGATGATCCTGACCGACGACCATGCCGCGCACGCGATCTCCGCGTACGGCTCGGTGGTCAACACGACGCCGCGGATCGACGAGATCGCGCGACTCGGCCTGCGCTTCGACAACTGCTTCGCCACCAACTCGCTGTGCTCACCGTCGCGGGCCAGCATCCTGACCGGCACCTACAGCCACGTCAACGGGGTGACCACGCTGGTCACCCCGATCGACGCGTCCCAGCCGACCTTTGTCAGCGCGCTGAAGGCCGCCGGGTATCGAACCGCGATGATCGGCAAGTGGCACATGGGTGACGGTCCCGGCCACAACCCTGAGGACTTCGACTATTGGGACGTCCTGATCGAGCAGGGCGAGTATCTCGATCCCAACTTCCTCGACAAATCGGGCTTGCGGCAGGTAACGGGCTATGCGACGGACATCATCACCGACCTGGCATTGACCTGGATCGCCGCCGGGGAGGGGCCGTACTGCGCGCTGATCTACCACAAGGCCCCGCACCGCCCGTGGATCCCGCCGGCCGCATTCGACGACCGGTACAACGACCCGGTCCCGCTGCCACCGACATTCGGCGACGACTATGCCACCCGTACGTCTTCGGCGCGCCGGGCCGCCATGCGCATCGCCGAGCATCTGACCCTGGAAGACCTCAAGGAACCGCCACCGGACGGCCTCTCCTACGACGAGGAGGCGCTCTGGAAATACCAGCGGTTCATGCGGGACTATCTGCGCTGCGTCGACTCCGTGGACGACAACGTCGGCCGGGTCGTCGACTTTCTGCGCGAGCGTGGCGATTTCGATGACACCCTCTTGATGTACGCGTCGGACCAGGGCTTCTTCCTCGGCGACCACGGATGGTTCGACAAGCGGTTCATGTACGAGGAATCGCTGCGCATGCCGCTGGTGATGTCCTACCCGCGGCGCGTCGTCCCCGGCGTCGTCACCGAGATGGTCACCAATGTGGACTGGGCGCAGACGATCCTCGAGGCGGCCGGCGTTCCCGCGCATCCCCGCATGCAGGGTCGGAGTTTCTGGGATCTGACCACGTTCGAGCGGGACGGCGTCTACTACCGGTACTGGGAGCATGACGACGTCTTCCACAAGGCGCCGGCGCATTACGGCTATCGGACCGCGCGGTACAAGCTCATCTACTTCTACAACGACGGGATGGGCATCCCCGGCTGCGGTTGGGGCACCTATCCGCCGGAGTGGGAGCTCTACGACCTGGTCGCCGATCCGGCCGAGCTGCGCAACGTCTACGAGCTTCCGGAATATCGCGCCATCCGTGCGGAGCTCAAGGTCGCGATGTGGCGGGAGCAGGCCCGGGTCGGCGACCAGCCGCACCCCAGCCAGCCGCGGCCGGTGGGCGCATGAAGGAATGCTGCTCACCGTCTTCCGGCCGGAAGCCCGCCGCTCCCGCTCTGCTCACCCCGACGCCGCTCGCGGCGCGCCTTGGTGAGCAGAGCGATGAGGCGCGCATTGGTGAGCAGAGCAAAGGGCACCGCATCGCGCAGGCCGAGGTGCCCGCCCAGACCTTCGCGATGGGTGACGCCCACGGTGACGGCGCCCGCCCGGACGGCGAGCAACCGGTCCACCCGGTCCGCCTCGACGCCTTCCGGATCGACGCGACGACGGTGACGGTCGCCGACTTCCGCACCTTCGTCGACGACACCGGATATCGCACCGAGGCCGAGAGCTTCGGCTGGTCGGCGGTCTTCCACCTGGCCGTCCACGACCGGTCGACGGTGGTCGGGACGATGGCCGGGACGCCGTGGTGGCTCGCGGTCTCCGGCGCCGACTGGGGGCATCCGGGCGGACCGGGATCGACCGCCGCGGACGACCGCCCGGTCGTGCACGTCAGCTGGAACGACGCCCGCGCGTACTGCGCCTGGGCCGGGCGCCGCCTGCCGACCGAGGCGGAATGGGAATGCGCCGCGCGCGGCGGCCGGCCGTCGCTCCGCTACCCCTGGGGCGACGACCTCCCGGCGGACTGGCCCTGCAACATCTGGCAGGGCGACTTCCCGGTGTCGAACACGGCGGAGGACGGCTGGGTCACGACCGCGCCGGCCCGTTCCTTCGCCCCCAACGAGTACGGCCTCTACCAGCCGATCGGCAACGTCTGGGAATGGTGCGCCGACTGGTTCTCGCCCACCTACTACGCCACGTCGCCCGCCGACGATCCCCGGGGGCCGGCACTCGGCGCCGCGCGCGTGATCCGCGGCGGTTCCTACCTGTGCCACGACTCGTACTGCAATCGCTATCGCAACGCCGCCCGGTCGTCCAACACGCCCGATTCCTCGACGGGCAACACCGGGTTCCGCACGGTCGCTCTCTGAGAAAAGGAGCCACGGATGGCTCGTACGTGGGCCGCTGTCCTGATGTTGATCGCGGCGTGCGTCGCCGCACCCGGCCCGGCCCGCGCCGATGCCGCGACCTTCACCAACCCGGTCAGCGCCGGAACCGTCGACACCTTCCCCGACCCCGCGATCATCAAGGCGAAAGACGGGCGCTGGTACGCCTACGGCACCACCAACCCGATCTTCAACAGCCGCGGCGAGACCGGCGAACACATCCTGCCCACGCTGACCTCCGCCGACCTCGTGCACTGGACCTACGCCGGCGACGTATTCGCCCTGACCGCCAAGCCCTCGTGGTGGCCGGCCGCGACCCGGCCGTGGGCGCCGGACGTCCGGTTCTACAACAACACCTACCACCTCACGTACGCCCTCTCGGTCGGCGGCATCGGGCTGGTGACCAGCTCGAACCCCGCCGGGCCGTGGACCGACCGGGGACAGATCGTGCCGGCCGCCAGCGGCTGCCCGAGCGGCACGATCGACCAGGCGATGTTCACCGACACCGACGGCTCGTACTACCTCTACTGGGGCAGCTACGACACGATCTGCGTGGCCCGGATGAACGCCGACGGCACAGCGCTCGACGGGCCGGTCACCCAGATCGGGCACGGGCGGCGGATGGAGGGCGGCTTCGTCGTCCACCGCGACGGCTTCTATTACCTCTTCTATTCCGACGGCGGCTGCTGCGACGGCGCGTTCAGCGGCTACACGGTCAAGGTCGGGCGGTCGACGTCGCCGCTCGGGCCGTTCACGACGCCGAGCGGGATCGCGCTGACCGACCTCACCAGCAAGGACGGGATCGTGCTGGCCGGAACCGGGAACGGGTGGGTCGGGCCGGGGCACAACGCGATCGCGACCGACCTGGCCGGGCAGGACTGGCTGGTCTATCACGCGATTCCGCAGGCCGACCCGGACTTCCCGCCGATCACCGGGGCCAACGGGGCGACGCTGAACCTGACCAAGCGGCCGCTGATGATCGACCGGCTGGATTGGATCGGTGGGTGGCCGGTGGTGCGGGCCGGAGCCGGGGCGTCGTCCGCCGCGGTGGCCGCACCCACCACGGCCTGGTCGGTGGGGAGCACCTTCGATTCGTCGGCTTCCGGGTTCTCGGGCAGTTTCACATGGTCTTCCGGCCGCTTGGTCGCATCGGCCGCCGGAGCCTCGGTCAGCGCCGCCGCCGTCTCCGGAGATGTCCGTCTCGAGGGCGACGTTCGCGGAAGTGCCGCCGGCATCTCCTGCGGATCGATCACCGCGTGGCTCGACAGCGTCTCGCACCGGCTGGTCGTCGACGGGCCGGTGAGCGGTTCGGCGGCCCTCCCGGGAAACTTCAACTACCAGTCCTGGCACACGCTCGTGATCACCCGTCGCGGCACCGCGCTGACCGTGTCGGTCTCGGCCGACCGCCTGCTCGACGACGTGGCCACGCTCGCGCTGACGCTGCCGTCGTCGTTCACCGGCGGCAAGATCGGCGCGGTATCCCGGTCGGGCGCGGCCGAGGTCGACAACCTGGGCGCGGCGCCGCTCTACACGCCGGTCACGGCCCGGGCCGCCGATCCCGCGGTCGGGGCGTTGCTGCCGGCCTATTCGGACGACTTCGACGGCACGGCGATCGGCTCAGCGTGGAGCTGGGTGCGGCCGGACGCGACCGCCACGGTGAGCGACGGCGCGCTGGTGCGACCCACCCAGGCCGGCGATCTCGCGCTGGGCGCCGACAACGCCGGGGTCCTGCTGCGTGCCGCGCCGCCCGGCTCGTTCGTGGTGGACACCAAAATCACCTTCGACCCGGTACGCCCGGCGCAGCAGGCGGGCATCGTCCTGTACGACAACGACGACCGTTTCGTGAAGCTCGCCCACTCGGTGCTGCCGCTCGCCGGCGTCGCGACCACGTATCTCCAGCAGACGGAGTTCACCAAGGAGGACACCAGAGCCTCGACCGGCGCCGTGACCTCGGGCCCGTCGTTCGGCGGTCCCGCCGCGCCGACGATGTGGCTGCGCATCCGCTACCGGAACGGCGTGGCCCGGGCCGCCTCCAGCCGGGACGGCGTCACCTGGACCTGGGCGACGGCCTGGACCCTGTCCCGCCCCGCCGCCCTGAAGATCGGCCTCGTCTCCATGGGCGGCACCGGCGCCACGGCCCGCTTCGACTACGTCCACGTCTACAACGCACCCTGATCGCTCGATGGGTGGCCGACCGTAGTCGATCGGCCACCCATCATCCGAATCGGATGAGTCCGACGTTAGTTGATCCATAAATCGACCTTTGGCCCCTTGGCGTCCGCGATAAAAGCGCTATCGTCTGAGCCGTGACCGCGCCGAGACAGCAGAGAAGGCTTCCTTCCGTCATAGCCGGCGTCGCGTTCACCTCCGCCGCGGCCCTCCTCATCGGAGTCGGCGCGGCCAGCCTTTTCGCAAGTGACAAGCAAGAGATCGTGATCGTCCTGTTCGCCGCCACCGCGATGGCCGGCGTGGTGGGCGGATTCGTGGGCGCGCCCTATTTCGCCGAGCGCCGTCGTTGAATAGGCGTCATTCGATGCCAACCTACGCCCGCCGGTGACCCTCGAGTCGCTACGACCGCCTAACTCTTGTCGTCCGGCGACTTATTCTCGGCTGTCTCGTTATCGTTGGACTTCTCGTTGTTCCCGACGTCGTTGTTCTCGCGCTTCTTCTTCCTGAGCCGCACTCTGGCGATCGCGCCCGCCATCACGCTTGACGTGGCGAGACCCATCGCCTTGAGCACGGTCGACACGTCGAGCCCGAGATCGTCGGCGAGGACACAGGCGACGATGGTGAGCACCGAGGCAATGACCAGGAGGATGGCCGGCCCGAGCCAGTCGAGCACGACGCGGCGCCAAGTCGTGCCCCAGTCCAGCGTGTAGAACGCGTTCGGGTCGTCCTTGGGCAGGCTGTGCTTCTGCAGGTTGTACTTCCGCGCGGCGGCCCGCTCGTTGCTCCCCGCGTTCTTCGGCTTCTTCGCCTTCTTGGTGCTCTTCGGCTTCTTGGCCTTCTTCGCCCGCTTGGCCACCGCCTTCTCGCCGCGGGTGGCGATCTCTTGGCCGGTGGCCGCCGCGACCGTCACCACGTCGATGACAGTCGGGTCGGCGTGGCCGCTCGCGGGGGCCGGCACGGCCATGCGAGGCCGGACCATGGGCAACTTCGCGGATTCGGCCGAGCTCCGGGCAGCACGGATGTCCCGCTGATCTTTCAGCGGGGTACCGTGACCTGCGGAGCGTCGGATCAACTGCGGCCCCCTCGGGGGGATCACGTTCCTATCCAGGGCCAACTTTCCTTGAGGCTACAAGTCTCGGCGCCCCCACTCAACCCCCTCGGCTCGTCACAACTTCGCGACGCGACGGTCGATCTTGTTCTGCACCGGACCAACTCGCTGATCATGTTCGCCTTCGGATACTGCACAACACGCCCCGCAAAATCTGTTCTCATATGGAACAGTGCGTCGTATGGTGAGGTAGTCGCCGGAGTGAGGAGCCGCCATGGCGCGCCGGGCCCTGAACGCGATCGTCGCCGCCAACATCCGCCGGTACCGGACAGAGCGAAAATGGTCGGCTCGTATCCTCTCCGAGCACTGCACCGAGCTCGGCATGTCTTCGCTGACCCGCGAGGTCATCGCCAAGATCGAGAGCGGCCGTCGGGGCATCGACATGGACGAGGCCATGGTCTTCGCCGCGGCGCTCGGCGTGACACTCGAGGAGCTCACCACCGAGGCCGCCGTCACCATCCTGCACCTCTCGGACCTCGGCATGGCGCCCGACCAGCATGGGCAGGAGACGGCGCACGCCGACTTCGCCGACCGGCTCCTGGCCGACCTGGCCGGCCTACGGGCCGAAGGCCTTCAGCCGGACATCGTGGTGATCAGCGGCGATCTCGGCCGCACCGGCCGGCCCCGGGAGTACGACTTGGTGCGCGCCTTCCTGCAGCGCCTGCTCACCGACCTGAAGATCACCTTTGACCGCGTCGCGATCGTGCCCGGCGAGCAGGACGTCAACCTCCCCGCGACGCAGGCGTACTTCAATGTATGCATCGCCGACGACATCGAGCCCCGGGCGCCGTACTGGAGCAACTGGCAGCGCTTCGCGCTGCTGCTGGACGCATGGCCGGACGAGAGCCGCGACATGCGGATGCACGCCGAGCGTCCGTGGAGCCTCTTCGAGATGCGGGACCTGCGGGTCGTGGTGGCCGGGCTCAACTCGACGCTTAGGGACACTCCCGAGCGCGGGGAGCACAGCGGCGCCATCGATGAGGAACAGGCCGTCTGGTTCGCCGAGCAGCTTGCCGCCTACGAACGGCAGGGCTGGTTCCGGATCGGGCTCCTGCACCACAACCCGCTCGACGAGACGGTCGGCCCGAACGCGGCGCTGACCGACGCCGGCGTACTCAGCCGAGAGCTCGGCAACCACCTCAACCTGGTGCTGCACGGCCACGGTAGCGGTCGGGCCGGGCGCCTGACAGCCGGCACGCTCGCGCTGGGCGTCGGCGTCCCCTACGACGCCGGGCGGCACGCCGCCGCCCGGTATCAGATCATCAAGATCTCGCCGGCGGGCCTGCTGCGAGCCGTGCGGCGCTATGACCTCGACCAGAAGGCGTGGGTGGCCGACGACGAGGGCCGGACGACCGCCGAGATCGCCGAGGACTGGGACCAGGCACAGGGCACGTTCGGCTCGCTCGCCGGGCAGGCCGGTCAGCGCCAGGTGCACGAGCCGATCTGGCGGCAGCCCGGCGCCGGCTGGGAGCCCGGGGAGACCGGCGACGACGACGGCACCCGGCCGCGCGATGCCCGGCAGGTCCTGCTCGACCAGGTGGCGGACGTCTGCCTGGTGCGCAACGCCGACGCCGTTGTTCAGCGCATCAAGTCCCGGCCGCCCTACCTGCGGGTGACCTACCAGGACGATGGCCGTTCCCATCAGATGCGGATCGGCGCGTGGGTCGGCCCGGGGCTCGACGAAGCCCGGATCGACGAGTTCCAGGCCGTCGTCAACTACTCCGGCACCGAGCCGCCGATCCTGGTCTACCAGGGCGTCAGCCCGTCCGACGACCTGCGCCAGTACGCCGGACGCCGGCACATCACGCTGCGGAGTTTCCTGCAGTTCCAGGGTCTGGTCGACTTCACCGACTACGTCACCGCGCAGACCCAGCAGCTCGCCGCCGACCCGGAGTACCGACCCGACGACTACGTGCCGCACCGCTACACCGACGTCCTCGACCCGGCCGCGGTGGAGCGCAAGGACGTGGTCGAGGAGTTGCTCGCCCAGGTCAACGCGCCCGACGGCCGGTTCATCCTGCTGCTCGGCGACTTCGGCCGGGGCAAGACCTTCGCCCTGCACGAGCTCGCCCGGCGCATCCCGCAGACGCACCCGCACCTCACGCCGATCCTGATCGACCTGCGGATGCTCGACAAGGCCCAGACGCTGGAGGCGCACGTCGCGGCTCACCTGGCTAACCTGCACGACGAGTTCGACATGCGGGCGCTGCGCTACATGATGCGCGAGGGCCGCCTCGTGCTGATCTTCGACGGCTTCGACGAGTTGGTGTTCCGCGCCACCTACGCACGGGCCGGCGACCATCTGCAGACGCTGATCTCGGGCGTGACCCACTCCGCCAAGATCGTGGTGGCCGGCCGCACGCAGCACTTCCAGACGCACGATCAGATCATGACGGCGATGGGCGCCCGGGTCCGTCAGCTGCCGCAGCGCCGCATCTACTCGCTCGCCGACCTGTCCGACGAGCAGATCCGGATCCTGCTCACCAACCGGTACGGCGGCGACACGGCCGCGGCCGAACGGCGCTTCCGGCTGCTCGGCGAGATCGCCGGTCTGGCGGAGCTGGCGCAGAACCCGCGGATGCTGACCTTCATCGCCGAACTCGACGAGGACCGCCTGCGTGCTGTCGCCGAGAGCCGATTGCAGGTCAGCCCGGCCGGTCTCTACCAGCACATCCTCGACGACTGGCTGGCCCACGAGGAGAGCCGCACCCAGGCCGTCCCGGGCGCGCTGCTCGGCTTCGGTAAGGAGGATCTCTGGACCGCCGTCACCACGCTGGCGCTGCGCATGTGGGAGTCGAACCAGCCGTCGCTCGGCGTCGAGGAGCTCGGCGACGTGGCCCGCACCCTGGTGAACCTGGCCGACAGCCATCTCTCGGCCGATCAGATCGTCTACACGGTCGGGTCGGGCAGCCTGCTCGTGCGCACCGAGGACGGCATGTTCAACTTCATCCACGAATCGGTGCGGGAATGGCTCGTGGCTCATTGGATCGCCGAACGACTCTCGGCCGACCCCGATGCGCCTCTGGCGCACCTCGACCGGCATGTGCTGTCGGCGCTGACCATCGACTTCCTCTGCGGCCTGGCCGAGGCGGCGATCCTGCGCCGGTGGGCGACCGCCACGCGGGCGGAGAGCTCTGGCGCCGGGGAGATCGCCCGGAACAACGCCGCCCGGGTGCTCGCCCGGATCGATCTGTCCGAGGTGCTGACGTTGCGCCACGCGCTGCTGAGCAACGAGGACCTGTCCGACCGGTCCTGGCCGCGGGCCGACCTGACGGGCGCTGACCTCGGCGGCGCCCGGATGCGCAACATGGACCTGCGGCACGCCAAGTTGGTCGACGCCCGGCTCGCCGGCGCCGTGCTCGACCGGGCCGACCTGACCGGGGCCGACCTCACCGGCGCCGACCTGAGGGGTGTGCAGCTGACCAAGTCCAAGCTCATCGCCGGCAATCTGACCGGCGCCCGGCTCACCGACGCCCGCCTGCTCGGCACCGATCTGACCGGCGCGCTCGCCGACGACATCGCCTGGGATCGTGCGGTGCTGGTCAACGTGGTGGCCGACCCGGAGTTGCTGGAACAGGCCCGGGCCGGCGGCGCCGCCGTGGTGCCCAGCCCGGACGTGCAGGTCGAGACGGCGTTCCTGCCCCCGTCGATCGGGGTGCGTTTCGGTTTCCAGGAGGGCCGGCTGCCGCGGCCGGTCGCGTACAACAACGACGGCGCGTTGCTGGCGATCGGCAACGAGGACGGCTCGATCCTGATCTGCGACGCCGTCTCCGGCGCGCCGCTGCGCACTCTGGTCGGCCATCGGTGGCGGGCGTACGTGGTGATGTTCAGCCCCCGGCACGCGCTGCTGGCGTCCGGCTCGCTCTTCGGCGACCTCCGGCTGTGGGACGCCAACACCGGTCGCTGCCTGTTCGAGCTGCCCGGCTGCGACTCCTGGGTCTGGCCGATGTTGTTCAACGTCGACGGGAGCCTGCTGGCAGCCGGATCCAACGACGGCGTCGTGCGGATCTGGGAGACGACGACCGGACGGCTGCGCTGGGAGCTCGACGGACACACGCCTCCGGTATGGACGGCGTCGTTCAGCAGTGACGGCCGTTACCTGGCGACCGGCGACGAGGGTGGCCGTTCCCGGCTGTGGGACATGACGACCGGCGAGCTGGCGCGCCCGTTGGAGACGCGGGGTCAACTGACGTACTGGATCCGCTTCGATCGGGCCGGCGACCGCCTGGCCGGCGGCGGCAAGGACGGCAAGGTGCTGATCTGGGATCCGGAGACCGGGGAGGCGATCCACCGTCTCGAGGGTCATACCGCGGCCGTCTACGCCCTCGACTTCCACCCCGACGGCCGGTCGATCGTCAGCGCCGACACGTCGGGCTCGGTGCGCCAGTGGGATCTGCTTCCCAGCCGGCCGGTGGGCCGCGAGCTGGGCCGGCACACGGGAGCCGTCTACCGCATCACGTTCAGCCCCGATGGCGAGCTCTTCGCGACCGGCGACAGCGATGGTTCCGTACGCCTGTGGGAAGCCGCCAGCGGACACATACGCCACGACCTCGCCGGGCACCACGCCTCGGTCTGGCCGATGATGTTCCGTCCCGACGGCAAGCAGCTCGCCACCAGCAGCAACGACTACACGATGAAGCTGTGGGACACGAGCACCGGCGAACTGGTGCGCCAACCGTTGCGTGGGCATGGCCGGCGGATGCTGGTCGTGTCGTTCAGCCGGGACGGCAAACTGCTGGCGGCCAGCAGCAACGACGGCGTCATTCGGCTCTGGGACGCCGGCACCGGTCGATGCGCCGCGACCCTGCGGCACGAGCCCGACCTCCTGCTGACCGGGATCTTCAGCCCGCAGACCGACGAGATCGCGACCGCGAGCAACGACGGCCGGGTCTACCTGTGGGACGCCGAGGCTGCGGTGGCAGCCCCGCCCGGCACCCGGATCGAGGAGGACCGCCTGCTCGACCTGTTCACCGATACCGTGTGGGCAACCGTGTTCAGCCCGAGCGCGGAGTTCATCGCGACGGCGAACGACGACGACACTCTCCAGATCATGTTCCGCGCGACCGGCCGTACGGTGCAGACTCTGCAGGGACGCGGCGGCCGGGCGCGGGCGCTCGCGTTCAGCCCGGACGACGAAGAGCTAGCGGCGGCGGGCGACGATCACCACCTCTACGTCTGGAAATGGCGTGAGAAGGCCCATCGGCAATTCCCCCACGAGCACGAGGGCCGCATCTTCTCGCTGGCCTACAGCCCGGACGGAAATTTGATCGCCACGGCCGGACACGACGGTTTGGCGGTCATCTGGAATGCGGACGACGGAACGGTCCGGCATCGCATCAGACCGATCGCCGACCAGGGCGAGTCCCGGCTGTGGACGGTCGCGTTCGACCCGTACGGCCGGTTCCTGGCCACCGGCGGCGACGGGCACACGGTCGACATCTGGTCGGTGGAGACGGGCGAGCCGGTGCAGCGTCTGGCCGGGCACAACCGCCGCATCTGGTCGGTCGCCTACAGCCCGGACGGCAAGCTCATCGCCAGCAGCAGCACGGATGGAACCGTACGGCTCTGGCGGGTCGGCGACGACGGGCGGGGCGCAGAGGTCGCGTTGCTGCTCGGGCTGCCGAACGGCTGGGTCGCGGTCACCCCGAATGGGCGTTACAAAACCGAGGGCGTGGTAACCGACCAGTTCTGGCACATCGTCGGAATGGCGCGGTTCGAGCCCGGCGACCTCGACCCCTATTTGCCGGACTTGCGTCAGATCGAGGCCGACGCTCCACTATTTTAGTTGAATCCGACTGTCTTTCAGGAGTGTTCCCGTGATCTATCAGCGCCTTCATGCTGCCGTGACGGCCGCGGCGGCGGCGGAAATTCACGAAATGGTCGCGTCCTTTTTTCTGGCTGATCTGATGTCGGGCCGGTCGGGTCTGCGGGCGGTGTGGCATCCGCTGGGCTTCGCCTGCCTTCCCGTGCTGCGCGACGGCGACGAAGGCATCTGCCTCCACGTGTGGCCCGAGCTCCGGGAGCCGGCGCCCCGCACCACCTCGCCCTTCCACTGCCACAGCTGGGATCTGCTCAGCCACGTGCTCTACGGCACCGTCGGCAACCAGCCCGTCGACATCACCGCGGGTGACCGTTATCGGGTCTTCGAGGCTCAGTCGACCGCCGCCGGCGATGACCTGGTCGCCACCGAGCGGCTCGTCGACGCGTACGGGCGTACCCCCGAGCTGTGGGGCGGTGGTCAGACGTACTCGCTTCCGGCCGGCGTCTTCCATGCCTCGGTCATCGGCGATGGCTCGGTGGCCGCCACCGTCGTACTCGGTAAGCACCACCCGAAACGGCCCGACCTCACGCTCGGCGACCCCGCGCAGTCGACCCATCGGGTGACCCGCCGACTGTGCTCGGCCGAGGAGACCAGTGCATACGCCGAGATGGTGGCGGCGCGGATCGCACCGTTCGCCGGGGCGGCGGCACGGTGAGTGGCAGTATCGGCGGGGTGCTGACCGCAACGAACGAGGAACACGCGGCATCCGGCGACGAGCCGCCCCCAGCGTGTGTCGTGGCCGCCCGCCTTGCCGACATGCAGGCGCGCCAGGCCAACGTGGCCTGCTATGCCACGCCGGCGGTGACCGATTCCTATCTGGAAGATCCCTATCACGCCGTACGCCGTAAGCTCGCCGTCGAACTCGTGCAGGGCGCGGTGGACCACCCCGCCACCCCCGAGGGCGCGCTGCTCGAGATAGGCACCGGCGCCCGCCCCATGCTCGACGACGTCTTCACCGACCGTCCGGCGATCGCGGCCGACCTGTCCCGCGCCGCGCTCGAGCACCAGGGCAAGGGCGCCCGCCTCTGCTTCGACGCCACCCGGCCGTTCCCATTCGCCGACGCCTCGGTGGCCGGCGTCGTCATCGGCGAGTTGATCGAGCACGTCTTCGCGCCCGACGAGCTGATCGCGGAGGTCGCCCGGGTGCTCAAGCCCGGTGGCGTGGTGGTGCTGACGACGCCGAACCTGGCGACCTTGCAGGACCGGCTGCGCTTCCTCTTCGGACGCGCGCCCCGCCAGGTCGCTCCGCTGCATCCCTATCTGCGCCTGCACATCCGGCCGTTCACCGTGCGTCTGCTACGCCAGCTGCTTCGGGCGTACGGGATGGAGCCGCGCGCCGTCCGCTCCAATTTCGTGGGTCTTCAGCTGGGGCGCGACCGCTGGTTCCTGTCCCGCGCAATGGCCCGGTTGTTCCCCGGTCTCGGCGGATCGTTGGTGATCTCTGCACGCCGACGGGTGACTATCGACTGACCCTCCGGACACACTGGCGGTATGAGGCGCAATGCTGACGATGGTCAATACGGTCAATCCGGGATCGACTTCTTCATCAGCTATTCGCCTTCGGACATCCGATGGGCCGAGTGGATTGCCTGGCAGCTGGAGCTGGCCGGCTATCGGACGTTGCTCCAGGCCTGGGATTTCGTGCCCGGCACCAACTTCATCGACTTCATGGACCGCGGCGTCAGCGATGCGCTCGCGGTCGTGGCCGTGCTGTCGCGGGCCTACATGCGGTCGAACTGGGCGCGGATGGAGTGGCAGGCCGCGATGCGCAGCTCACCCGAGCGCCCGGCAGACCGCCTGATCACCGTACGGGTCGAGGACTTCCCGATCACCGGCCTGCTCGCCACCATCACGTTCGTCGACCTGGTGGCCGTCGACGACCCCGCGGTGGCCCGGCGCCGGTTGCTGACCCGCATCGGCGACGCGGTCAACGGCCGGGCCAAGCCCCGCGAACAGCCGCGTTATCCCCGCTCCGACCCGGTGTTCGAGGACCCGGACGACGCCGACGGGGTGGCGCTGGGGCTGGCGGAGGCGCACCCGCGACTGCGCACCCGGCCGCCGGTGACCTACCCGCCCCGGCATTCCGGCGACCCCAAGCGGTCGGTGGTGCGACTGCTGCACGTGGCCGGGCTGGGTCTCGCCCCGGGAACCGCGCGGCGCATGCTCGGGGACTTCGAGATCGCGCTCGGCACCGACCCCGAGATCGATGTGCTGCTGATCGGGGGCGACCTCACCGCCGCGGGTGGCATCCGCGACTTCGACGAGGCGCTGAACTTCGTCATCGGCCTCCGGCGGATGCTGCATCTGTCCCCGCACCGGGTCGCGCTGGTCCCCGGCCCGGACGACCTCACGCTCGCGGCGTCGCGCGCCTACTTCAACAGCTGCGAGGCTGACGAGATCGAGCCCGAGCCGCCGTACTGGCCGAAATGGCGGCATTATGCCCGCTTCTTTGACAACCTCTACGACGGTGTGGACGGGGTGTCGTTCACCGAGCAGCAGCCGTGGAGCCTCTTCGAGATGGCCGACCTGCGCATCGTCGTGGCCGGCCTGAACGCCACGATGGCCGACAGCCACCTCGGCCGTGCCGCCGAGGGCACGCTCGGCCGGGCCCAGGAGCAGTGGTTCGCCCGGGCGCTGCGCCGCTATCCCGAGCCGGAGTGGTTGCGCATCGGCTTGGCCGGCGGGGACCGGCCTCTCGTACTCGCAGCCGAGAACGCCGGCCTGGTGCTGCCGAGCCCGCCGCCGGGCGAGGCCCGGCTGCTGACCGCCCGCCGCGGCGACGCCTGGTCCGCCGACTCGCAGCCGGTCCCGATCGCCGACGTCGTCTAGGGCCGCTCACCGCCGCCGGGCGGGCCCAGCGGCCCGGCCGGACGCGGCGGCATGGTGTGCAGGGCCGCCTGGCGCAGGTCGATGTCCTGGATCAGCGCGCGGGCGATCTCCTCGGTCAGGGTGCGGTTGGCCACCGCCTCGCCGAGCGCGTGCCGCTGCGCGTCGAAGACCTTGTCGCGATCGGGGTCGCGGTTCGCCATCGCGCCGGCCATCAGCTGCCGGCCGTGCTCGCGCATCTGTTCCTCCTCGGCCCGCTCGGCGGTCAGGTCGAACCGCAGCCGGCGGGTCAGCCAGCCGACCGTGGTGCCCTGGATCAGCAGGGTGCCGAGGGTGACGAAGAGCGCGATCGCCAGGATCGCCTCCCGGCCGGGGACGTTCTCCGGGATCGATCCGGCCGCGGCGAGCGTCAGGATGCCGCGCATGCCGACCCAGCCGACCAGCAGCGTCTCCTTCTGCGTGGGTGGATCGAGGGGCTGCCCGCCACGCCGGCGCTTCTGCCTCCGCTGCTGGCGCTTCTCGTACTCGGCCCGGAACGCGTCGTCCCGCTCGGCCCGCCTCTTGATCATCCAGAAACTGAGATTCCACCGCCCGAAGAGCAGGTAGACCGCCACCAGCCGGAAGACGATCGCCACCACCAGCAGGACGCCGGTCGCGACCAGCGTGCGGGTGAGCTCCTTCGCGTCGATCAGGTCCTGGAGGACGAACTTCAACTGCAGGCCGATGTACGCGAAGACGAACGTCTCGAGGAGGAAGTCGAGCACCGGCCAGAAGGCCTCTTCCTGCAAACGCGTACGGTAGGCGCCCGGGTATTGATGTCGGGGGTCGAGGGTGAGGTTGACGCTGACCGAGAAGGCGGCGATGACCACCGCGAGGATGCCGGAGGCGTGCACCTCCTCGGCCACCAGGTAGGCGGTGAACGGCAGCAGCAGCACCAGCGTGGTCTCGAGCGTGGGGTTGCCCAGCCGCTTGCGGATCCACAGCGTCAACACCGCGAAGACGCCACCGATCGCGAGGCCGACGAACGCGTTCCGCAGCAGTTCGACCCCGCCGTGCACCCACGTGGTGCGCTCGCCGTTGACCGCATCGAGCGCGATTGCGAAGAGCGTCAGCGCGGTGGCGTCGTTGACCAGGCTTTCGCCGGTGAGGATCGAGGTGACCCGTTTCGGCAGCCCGATCTCGTCGCCGTGCGAGACCGTCGTGATCGTGTCCGGCGGCGCCAGCACCGCACCCAGCACCCAGGCGGCGGCACCGAGGGACGGCAGGATCCAGCCCGCGACCAGCCCGAGCAGGCCGCTGGTGAGCAGCACGAGCAGCACGCCGAGCGTGATGATCGCGCGCATGTTGGCGCCGAACGCCGACACCGAGGCGCCCCGGCTGGCCGAGTAGAGCAGCGGCGGCACCACCACCGCCAGGATGAACTCGCTCTCCAGCTCGAGCCGCGGCACACCCGGAATGAAGGACGCCGCGGCCGCCAGCACCACAATGATCATGCCGGGCTCGACATTGCGTTTCTTGGCCACCGCCGAGATCGCGATCCCGGCCCCGATGATGAGCAGTAGCTGAACGCCGTCCACGATGATCAGGTTAGAGGGTCGACGGTCCTGGAGGCCGCCGGCTACGTGCTCCGCCTCACCGCCCGCCGGCCGGTCGGCCATGTCGGGTGTGCATCCCCCGCACACGATCCGGCGCCATCGATGAGAGGAGGACGGTCAGAGGAGTCCCCGGCGCCGCAATACGTTTTGGCGAAGCCATGGATAGCTGGCTTTCCACGGCACTCGCAGACACAGCAATCCGCGCGACGTGCTGATGGCCACCTTGTTGTGAACCCATCGCGCATCGCTCACGCGCGCACCCACGTCCAATCTCAGCTCGGGGCCGGAGTCGACACTTCCCAGGAGAATCCCGGACTTGTCCGCAGCCAATATCCACGGCACGCGGTTTACCATGCCGACATCGAGTAGGTCCCCGTTCCAGGGCGTCGAAGTGGTCGACACGAGACCCTCGGAATCCAGCACGTGGAGCGTGATCGGCGATCGTGCGTCGTTGCCGCTCGTGGCCAAGATGATTCTGTCGTCGAGGTTGACCAGCCGCAATTCGACGCCAAGCGTCATGACCGCACCGGAACCTTCGAATCGGTGCACTTCCCGGATGGTCCCGTCCGCCAGATCCCACCTGACCACAGATATCGCGCCGCCCTGGACGGCCAGGCCAAGCCAGATCGCCTGTTCGAAGAATGTGGCCGACAAGGTGGTTATGAAGCGGTTCACGCTGAACAGCTCCACGGTGCGGAAACCACTCTCGTCCCAGACGTCCACGCCCACGTCACCCTCTTTCGATCGGTGAAAATGGAACGCCGACCGGCCGACGAGCAATGCGGTCGACCCGTCGTTCAGTCTCCACGGGCTGTCCTGCCGATAGACCAGGACCTCGCCCGAGTCGATGTCCGCGATGCGAAGATTGTGAAAGGAATCGACATCGAGGACGCGCGCGGCCCCCAGTGAGTCCGAAGTGATGGATCGCCCGTTGTAGTCGTGCTGGAACAGCCGGCGTGACTCGCCCGATGAGAGATCGTACAGAGCGACGTGACTTCGCATGGACACGACCAGTTCCTGCTCACTCAGCACGCAGAGCCGCCCGGCCGCGGTTGAGTCGTCGCCGACCTCGGCAAACACGCCTGGCCGAACCGTCCACAGCCGTACCTCACCCTCGACGGCTCCGAACATGTGATGGGGATTCGTGCCCGGCATCCACCCTGTGCGGGTGATCCTCGAGTCGAATCCCGCCGTCGCGCTGATCAACGTGCCGTTGGACAAGTCGTGCAGGCAAAGCCGGTCGTTGCTGAGGCTGTAGTACACGTTCAGTGCTCTGTCGAATTTCACACCTCTGCGATTCAGCGTGTCCGTCTCGACCGAGCCCAGGACGGTGAGCGTCTCGGAGCCGATGTCGAAGACGCCAACCATGTGCTCCCAAAAATCCTCGGACCGCGTGGCGTCGTGGAAAGAAACCAGGACGGAACGGCCCGAAGCGGAGCCGTCGAGTAGACCAAAAACCCCGATATTGATCTCAGCGGGCAAGTTCACCGGTTGAGAGGTGTTCTCCCGCAGATTCCAGATTTGGAGCGAGGTTTCGGATCCCAGCCGGGTCAGGAAGTTGTCCGCATTGTCGTCGAGGAAGGCGCGGTCGGAGGTGCAGAGTCCCACATATGTGCCATCGGCGACCAGGACGTCGAAAAGGTAGCAACTTTCGGCCCGTCCCGGCACGAGCTCCTCGACGAGCAGTCCGGTGGCACAGTCCCACAGCTGAAGCGCACCCCCGGCCCCTTCCGGTGTCCGGAGGCTAGCAACTCCGTTCTGCAGATCCGCGTACGCTGTGACACCCACTGCCGAAACGGCGACGTCGAACTGGCCGGCCTCGCCGGGCCGGCGCAGCAATTTGACCGATGTCACCCCGCCGTCGCCGTGCTGCCGCAGCCGGTGAATCACCCGGCCGATTCCGAGATCTATCAGGTAGACCACGCCTTGCTCGGTGCCGACGGCGACCAGGGTTTTGCCGTCTTCGCTCAGAGCGTCGGCAACACAGCTCGTATCTTCGCCGATCGGGATGGTAGCAATGATCTTGCGGGAAGGTAGGTCCAGAGTCAGAAGCTGCGAACGGCCGACCACAACCAGACGATTCTCATCGAGCGCGCTCAGGTGAACGATCGGTTCGCCGAGGTCGAGCAGCAGATCGTAATCCGACTCGGGCCGCCAGTCGGCCCACAGGGGAAGGGTGGGGCTTTTCGTCGCGAGACGGCCTAATTGTTGAGCGATGGTCGTCAGATTGAGTTGATGCGCGACCAGGGCGAGGTGGAAGGCGCGGTCGCTCTTCTGGCTGTCATCCAGAGACGGATAGCTCCGGCGTAGCAACGAGAACATGTCGACCGCGTCGCGCGAGAGTCCGAGATCGGCGGCGCCCGTCGTGAGCAGATCGTGAATCACCGTCTGCGGCGCGCCGACGACGAATGTCGGGTCGGTGACGGTCTCGGACAGTGCCTGGACAGCCGATCTGCGTAATTCTCGCGAGGGCGATTGAAGGGCGGCCTGCATCAAATGCCAGGCGGTCTGCTCTCTGGCGTATTGATCGTCGCACCGTTCCCATTCATCGGTCCAGTTCCTGGTCATCGAGACGCCGATCGCGAGGTGAGACTCCGCGATCAGGCTCGCATACTTCGACGACAAGAAATCTCCAAGCGACGAATGAAAAAGTGTCCATCTCGCGGCATCACCGGATCCGGAACGATCCAGCAGGGTCCCGGCATCGTCGAGGGCATCGACGACGTCCATCAGTGAGGTGCCCAGAACTCCGGCCAGCTGTGTCGCTGTCAACCCGGGCGCCTGTGCGGCACCCAGCGCGCCGAGGAGGGGCCGGACCAGTTGACGCCATTGTTGCTTCACGCCCGGGTCACGGCTCGCCGACCACAGCCGCAAGTGCTGCTCGTAGACGCTGTAAAGGTCGACCCCGTCGGTTTGACCGGAGCCGTTCGACCAGCCTGCCGCCGGGGCGTCAAGCAGAAACTTCGCACAGAGGAAATTGCCGCGGCTCTCATCGGCGACTCGCGCCGCGGGGACGGCGGACCAGTCCGGCCGAGAGTGGATCAGCAGGTCGACATAGGCGGCAACGTCACGGATGCATTGGTCCCGGCGCGATTCGAGATCAATCACGACGCTGCCGGGCGGGAGCGCACCGAGTTGCGTAACCGAGCGGGTGGCGACGGCCAATCTAGCGCCGGCGGCCTCGAACGCCCCGCTCCACACGAGCTGCTGAATGGAGTCGACGCCGTTCCAATACGATATTTCGTCGAGGCCGTCGACAAGGATGATGGGTTTTCGGGGGCGGCTGACTTCAGCTAACGGCTCTAACAGCCGGAGCTGGAGCGAGCGCAAGGGTGACTGCATTGCGAGGCTTTGAATCTGGACCCCGACGGCCGTCCCGAGATTTTGGCCGACAATCGTTTGGCCCGACACGTGTATTCCGCCGTCGCGGAGTTGTTTCCGGGCGGTCCGGTCGGCGGCCATCCTGAAGTCCTCATGCTGGAGGGCTTGTGCCGTCAATTCGTCGATGAAGGCAAAAGGGCTGTGGGTGGCGGCCGAGAAATGATCGCACCGATAGGCGGCCAGGAGTGTTCCGGCCAAGGGGGAATCGAGGTCGGCTGCGGCGCTTTCTTCGATCCACTGCCGGCACACGATTGACTTGCCCATGCCGGCTTTGCCCACCAGAATCAGCACCGGACTGTCCGGTCGTGAAGCCCAGTCGGCGATTTCGTTCAGTAACCAGCGTCGAATTACGACGCTTCCGGATCCGTTCGTGCCGGAGTTTCGGTTCATCCGACTGAGTCGATGTCGGCGCCGACGGCCACGTAACCGTCGACCTCGTGGACCGTGGCCTCGCCGGAAACGCCGATGTCCAGCGCCTGCCGTGGTACGGCGCCCCCGACAGCGGCGAGGGTGAAGGGATCGGCCATCGCGGGCTCCTGTCGCTGCTGGTACAAGAAGGATTGCACGGCCTCAGGCGGTCCGAAACGGACAACAGGCGGATCCCGGACGTCTGGTCGGGACGTACGATGCGGTGTCACCGCGGGCGTTCACCAGCCGCGGGCGTGCCATTGGCCGAGGTGCGGTGAACCGGCCGAAGACCTTGGTCTCCAGATCCGTCATGGCGGCCGAAAAGCGTCAGGGCCGCAAACCGGCCGTCACGATCTCGATCATCCGCGCCCGGTCGGGGGCGGCCAGGCAGGCGCCGAGCAGGGCCTTCATGTCGTCCCGGGTGACGTCGGCGCGTACGGCGCCGGCCTCCTGCGCCTCGGTCAACAGGCGCTGCTCGACCTTGTCGAGGCCGCGGCCGGTGCGGGCGGCCGCGGCCTCGATGTCGAAGCCGCCGCCGGCCAGGGCCTCGGCCAGGCCCCGGTTGGCTGCGGCCTGGCCGACCATGTAGGCGAAGAAGCGGTAGAACGCCTCGCCGCCCGGCGCCACGGTCAGCAGGCGCTCGGCCTCGCCGACGATCTCCTCGACCCGGGTCAGGACGATCGCCTCGTACAGCGCCTCCTTGGTCGGGAAGTGGCGGCTCACCGTGCCGGTGCCGACGCCGGCCCGGCGACCGACCTCGGCGACCGTCACCGACAGGCCCTCTTCGGCGAATGCGGCCATCGCCGCCTCGATCACCTTGGCCCGGTTGCGCTCCGCGTCGGCACGCATCGGCGGACGCCTCCTCTAGCTAAGCGGGATAGCCGTCCCGTATATTCGGGATGCCCGTCCCGATTATAGGAGGCGCCATCATGGGTATCGTCCCGGACCAGAACGGCCGCATCGCACTGATCACCGGCGCGACGTCCGGCATCGGCTTCCGGACCGCACGCGAGCTGGCCGGGCGGGGCGCGACGGTGATCGTGGCCGGCCGCGCGCCGGATGCGGCGGCGGAGGCGATCGGTGCCGAGCCGCTGCGGCTCGACCTCGCCGACCTGACGGTGATCAGGCGAGCGGCCGCCGAATTTCACGAGCGGCACGACCGGCTCGATCTGCTGATCAACAATGCGGGGCTGATGATTCCGCCGTACGGCCGGACGCGCGACGGCTTCGAGCAGCAGTTCGGGGTCAACCACCTCGGGCACTTCGCGCTGACCGGGCTGCTGCTCGACCGGCTGGCCGCCGGCAGCGAGCCGCGTGTCGTGACGGTCAGCAGCAACGGGCACAAACGAGGGGTCATCCGGTTCGAGGATCTCGCCTGGGAGCGGGGCTATCACGCCATGAACGCGTACGCGATGTCCAAGCTCGCGAACTTGCTCTTCGCGGCCGAGCTCGGGCGGCGGGTCCCGTGGCTGACCAGCGTGGCGGCCCATCCCGGGGCGGCGCGCACGAGCCTGATGCGTACGAGTCCCTGGCATTTCCGGTTCGTCACCGCACGCCGTACGCGCTGGGTCTTCTCGTGGTTGATCCAGAGCGCGGAGGCAGGCGCGCAACCGGTTCTCCGCGCCGCTACCGACCCCGCCGTTCGTGGCGGCGAGTATTTCGGGCCCGGCGGGTGGGGCGAGTTCACCGGGAAGCCGGTTCTGGTCTCGCCGTCCGCGGCCGCGCAAGATCCAGTATTGGCGAAGCGGCTGTGGGACACCTCGCAGGAGCTGACGGGGGTGAACTGGCCCGCCGACGCCGGTATGCTCACCGACGGGCCGTGACTGGCGCGTTCGGATGGGGAACCATCGTGGAGCGGCCCCGTCACCCTGACGACCGCCGTGCGCCTGGGCCTCTGACCTGTGATAGGGAGGTCCCATGCCTGAGCTGAACGCCGAATCCGCCGCCTTCCGCTCCGCCCTCGAGGTGGTCCGGTCGGTCGAGCCGCGCATCGCCGACGCGATCGCCAAGGAGCTGACCGACCAGCGCGAGTCCCTGAAGCTGATCGCCAGTGAGAACTACGCCTCCCCGGCGGTCCTGCTCGCCATGGGCAACTGGCTCTCCGACAAGTACGCGGAGGGCACCATCGGCCGCCGCTTCTACGCCGGCTGCCAGAACGTCGACACCGTCGAGGCGGTCGCCGTCGAGCACGCCAAGGCCCTGTTCGGCGCGCCCTACGCCTACGTGCAGCCGCATTCCGGCATCGACGCCAACCTGGTCGCGTACTGGGCGATCCTGGCCGACCGGGTCGAGGTGCCGTACCTGAAGAAGTTCGAGAAGCGGCAGATCAACGACCTGACCGACGCCGAGTGGGCCGAGCTGCGGGCGGCCTTCGGCAACCAGCGCATGCTCGGCATGTCGCTCGACGCCGGCGGTCACCTCACCCACGGCTTCCGGCCCAACATCTCGGGCAAGATGTTCGACCAGCGCAGCTACGGCGTCGACCCGGCCACCGGTCAGATCGACTACGCGGCCCTGCGCTCGGTCGCGCGCGAGTTCAAGCCGCTGATCATCGTGGGCGGCTATTCGGCGTACCCCCGCAAGGTGAACTTCGCCACCATGCGCGAGATCGCCGATGAGGTCGGCGCCACCTTCATGGTCGACATGGCGCATTTCGCCGGCCTGGTCGCGGGCAAGGTCTTCACCGGCGACTACAACCCGGTCGAGCACGCGCACATCGTCACCACCACCACGCACAAGAGCCTGCGTGGCCCGCGCGGTGGTGCGGTCCTCGCCCAGGAGTCGCTCGCCGCGCAGGTCGACCGCGGCTGCCCGATGGTGCTCGGCGGCCCGCTGTCGCACGTGATGGCGGCGAAGGCGATCGCGTTCGCCGAGGCCCGGCAGCCATCCTTCGCCACGTACGCCCAGAAGATCGTCGACAACAGCCAGGCGCTCGCCGAGGGTCTGCTCTCGCGCGGCGTCCAGCTGGTCAGCGGCGGCACCGACAACCACCTCGTGCTGCTCGACGTGCACCCGTTCGGCCTCACCGGCCGCCAGGCCGAGCAGGCCCTGCTCGACTCGGGCGTGGTCACCAACCGCAACGCGATCCCGCAGGACCCGAACGGCGCCTGGTACACCTCCGGCATCCGGATCGGCACGCCGGCGCTGACCTCGCGCGGCCTCGGCGCCGACGAGATGGACCAGATCGCCGAGCTGATCCACACGGTCCTGGCCAACACGACGCCGGCCGAGGGGTCGAAGGCCAAGTACCACCTCGACCCGGCCTTGGCCGATCGGGTCAGCAAGCAGGCGACCGAGCTGCTGGCGCCGTTCCCGCTCTACCCCCAGGTCGACCTGGGCTGACCGCTTACGCTCGGCGCGCCGATTCCGCGGAGTCGGCGCGCCGGCGGGCCGTCGGGTCAGAAGCCGCCGGTGTGGTGGTTGATCGTCGGCCCCGAGTCGGGATGCGGGGGAGGAGTGGGCAGCTGCCGCCCGCGGCGCGCCACAACCCCACCGACCACCCCGGCGGCGATGACGGCCAGCACCAGGATCAAAATAATCATGCGGCAAGTGTGTGCGCCGCTCACGCCGCTGTCCAGCCTCGCGGTCGCACCGACCGCTCCCGCGGCCGCCACCGGATGCGCTCGCCGCGCCGATCTCCCGCGTATGCCCTCGCGGTGATCTCCTCGTGTCTGCCCGTCGTGGTGGAGGGTCGCCGCCGCTCTCCGGCTGGGCGTCGAGCGCGCCATCTCCAGTAAGTGGCCGCTAGATCGGCCCGCGATGCGTCCACTTCCCGGAAATGGCCGCGCATCAGGGCGCACACGGGCGGGTCAAACGGAGCAGATCAGCGCGACTGGTCGGGGAAGCCGCACGTGGTGCGCACGTCGCTGTCGGGTGGCATTCCTGTGGATGACCGCTGCGAAATTGTCGTAGCCAGCCCCTACTCTTCCCCCACCCAGTGACCGGGTGGGGACTCGTGGGCGGGGCGGGGCGGGAGCGGCGCCGGCGGCGCGAGCGGGGAAAAGGCGGGACAGATTGCTAAGCCGCGGGTGGGGCCGTCCGATTCTTGGGGCCGACCCAGACGCGACGAGGAGCGGTCATGAATCAGATCGTGGACGACGCCTACACCGTGACCAGCAACCTGTTCGGTCCGGAGTCGGGCATTCCGTGGTGGGCCTGGGTCTTCGTGGTGGCCGCGATCATGTTCAAGATGCTCTTCGGGGACCCCAAGACCGCCCGCGAGGTGGCCGACGAGCGCGACCAGATGATGCTCGGCGAGCTCATCGGCGACGGCGGCAAGAACGGCAAAAAGGGCAACAAGAGCAAGAAGAACGACAAGAAGAAATAAGACGAACGGCCCCGAGCGGGGCCGTTCGCCGTGTCTACCGGAACGGTCAGGCCGCGGCCTCGGGCGGCGGCTCGGCGGCGCCGGTCATGATGGCCACCGCCTCGGACATCGAGTGGGACTTCGGGGTGATGACCGTGGCCCGTCGGCCCAGTCGCTGGATGTGGATGCGGTCGGCCACCTCGAAGACGTGCGGCATGTTGTGGCTGATCAGGATCACCGGAAGGCCCCGGTCGCGGACGTCGCGGATCAGCTGGAGCACGCGGTTGCCCTCCTTGACGCCCAGGGCCGCCGTGGGCTCGTCGAGGATCACCACCTTGCTGCCGAAGGCGGCCGAGCGGGCCACCGCCACCGCCTGCCGCTGACCACCGGAGAGCGACTCGACGGCCTGGCCGATGTTCTGCAGCGTGGCGACGCCGAGCTCGCTCATGTGCCGCTTGGCCTCGGACCGCATGTGCGAGCGGTCGAGCATCCGGAAGACCGAGCCGAGCGCGCCGGGCTTGCGCTGCTCGCGGCCGAGGAACAGGTTGTCGGCGATGTCCAGGCCGGGCGCGACGGCGAGGGTCTGGTAGACGGTCTCGATGCCGGCGGCGCGCGCGTCCATCGGCGTACGGAAATGAACGCGGTTGCCGTCCAGGAAGATCTCGCCCTCGTCCGGGATGAGTGCGCCGGACAGGGCCTTGATTAGGCTCGACTTGCCGGCGCCGTTGTCGCCGATCACCGCGAGGATCTCACCGGGGTAGAGCTCGAGGTCGCTGCCGTCGATGGCGACGACCCGGCCGTACCGCTTGGTCAGCCCTTTCGCTTGCAACACAGGCTGGGTCACGTCTTCACCTTCCTGATCCACTGGTCGAGCGAGACGGCGATGAGCACCAGCAGGCCGATCGCGAAGCCCTGCCAGACCACCTCGACGCCGGCCAGCTGGAGGCCGTTGCGGAAGACGCCGACGATCAGCGCGCCGATCAGGGTGCCGATCACGCTGCCGCGACCGCCGAAGAGGCTGGTGCCGCCGAGCACGACCGCGGTGATCGAGTCGAGGTTGTACTGAGTGCCGACGTTGGGGCTGGCCGAGGCGAGCCGGCCGATGAGGATCCACCCGCCGATCGCGTAGAGCAGGCCGGCCACGGTGTAGACGGAGAACAGCACGCGATCGGTCTGGATGCCGGCCAGGCGGGCGGCCTCCACGTCGTCGCCGGTCGCATAGACGTGCTTGCCCCACGCCGTACGGGAAAGGGCATAGAAGAAGTAGGCGAAGAGCAGAAGCATGATGATCGACCCGTACGTGAGCCGGAAGCTCCCGAGCGGGATCGAGTTACCGGTCCAGGTCATCAGGCCCGGCATGTCCGAGCCCCGCACCGTCTCGCTCTTGCTGACCACCGAGTTCAGCGAGAAGAAGATGGTGAGCGTGCCGAGCGTGACGATGAACGGCGGTAGCTTGATCTTGGTGACCAGCGCGCCGTTTATCGCGCCCATCGCGGTGCCGCAGGCCAGGCCGAGCACCAGCGCGATCACGCCCGGCATCCCGGCCTTGGTGCAGAAGTTCGCCATCAGCACCGAGGAGAAGACCGCGATGGCGCCGGCCGAGAGGTCGATGCCGGCGGTCAGGATGATCAGCGTCTGCCCGAGGGCGAGCGTGGCGATCACCGTGACCTGCTGAAGCACGAGCGAGAGGTTGGTCGCGGTCAGGAACCGGGCGTTGACGATCGAGAACGCGATGATCGCGACGATCAGCACCGCGAGCGGCCCGAGGACCGGGTTGGAATGCAGGAGATGTTGGACTCGGAGCCCGAACGAGTCGTGCCTGCGCACGTCGAAGTCGGGGGAGGTGGTCGTGGTCGTGGCCATATCAACCCCAGCAGTTCTGCTTGCCCCACGTGGAGTCCTTCGCCTCCACGCCGGCCTGCGGGTCGTCGGTGATGAGCTGAACGCCGGTGTCGTAGAAGTCCTTGCCCGGCGTCGGCTGCGGCTTGGTGCCGTCCTTCGCGAACTTGGCGATGGCGTCGACGCCCATCTGCGCCATCTTGATCGGGAACTGCATCGAGGTGGCGCCGATGACGCCCTTGGACACGTTGTCGACGCCGGGGCAGCCGCCGTCGATCGAGACGATGGTGATGTCCTTGGCCTTGCCGGCGTTCTTGACGGCCTGGTACGCGCCGGCCGCCGCGGGCTCGTTGATCGTGTAGACCAGGTTGATCGACGGGTCCTTCTGCAGCAGGTTCTCCATCGCGGTCCGGCCGCCGTCCTCGGCGCCGTCGGTGACGTCGTGCCCGGCGATCCGGGGGTCGTTCTCGTCGCCGATCCGGTTGGGATCGCCGACCTGGATGCCGAAGCCGTCGAGGAACCCCTGGTCCCGCTTCACGTCGACGGAGACACCGTTGGCGTTGAGGTCCAGCATGGCGATCTTCGCCTGCTTGTTGTCCTTGGCGAACTTCGCCTTCGCCCACTGCCCGATGAGCTTTCCCGCCTGGTAGTTGTCGGTGGCGAAGGTGGCGTCGGCGGCGTTCGGCGGATCGACCGGCGTGTCGAGGGCGATGACGAGCATCTTCTGCTCATGCGCCTTGTCGATGGAGGGGACGATCGCCTTCGAGTCGTTCGGGGTGATCAGAAAACCTTTGGCGCCGTACGACATGAGGTTCTCGATCGCTTGGACCTGTGCCTCGTTGTCGCCGTCCTGTTTGCCGGCGAACGTCTGCAGCTCGAGCTCCTCGGCTCGGGCCTCCTTCTGGGCGCCCCGCTTCATCGTGACGAAGAACGGGTTCGTGTCGGTCTTGGTGATCAGCCCGACGACGTCCTCGCCGTTTCCTCTGTTGCAAGCGGCGGCCGATCCGAGGGCGAGCGTCATCACGCAGCCGGCGGCCACCATCCTTCCGATCGTGGACGTGGTTGGGTCCCGCATGTCTCCTCCGAATCGATTTAGCGCGCATCGAGAGACAACGTTGTCTCGCAGTAGACGCCCGCGCAGATGGCGTGTCAACAATGAGTTTCCAAGATGTTGCACTTAGTGATCGACATTGACGGGAATCGACTGATGGCGCATCGGCCGACCATGAACGACGTCGCCCGTACCGCGGGGGTGAGCCTCAAAACCGTGTCCCGGGTCGTCAATGGCGAGACCACGGTCGCGCCCGATCTGGCCGCCCGGGTGCAGGCCGCGGTCGAGACGCTGGACTACCGGCGGCACCTCGGCGCGAGCCTGCTGCGGCGCAACGACCGGCGTACCCGGACCATCGGTGTGCTGCTCGAAGACGTGTCGAACCCGTTCTCGGCCGCCCTGCACCGGGCGGTCGCCGACGAGGCCGGCATGCGCGGGGTGCAGGTCCTGGCCGGCAGCCTGGACGAGGATCCGGGGCGGGAGCGCGAGCTGGCGGCGGCGTTCGCCCAGCGGCAGACGGACGGGATGATCCTCGCGCCGACCGGGAGCAGCCAGTCGTATTTGTCGGGCTTCCGCGGACCTATCGTTTTTGTCGACCGGCGGGCAACCGGCGCCCTCGGCGACACCGTGGTGTCGACGAACGTGGCCGGAGCGGCCGGCGCGGTGCGGCACCTGCTGACCCACGGGCACCGGCACATCGCGTACCTGGGAAATCTGCGCCGGCTGACGACGGCGCGCGAGCGGCACCGGGGTTATCTGCGCGCGCTCGGCGGACGCGCCGGACCGGCGGTGCACGACCTGCTCGACAGCGTCGCCGCCGAGCGGGCCACCGTCGCCCTGCTGCGCGGATCCGACCCGCCGACCGCCATCTTCGCGGCCCAGAATCTGATCACCATCGGGGTGGTGCGGGCGCTGCGCCGGCTCGGCCGGGAGCGGACGGTCGCGCTCGTCGGCTTCGACGACTTCCCGCTCGCCGACCTGCTCGACCCGCCGGTGACCGTGGTCGCGCAGGACCCGGCGCGGATGGGCCGGACCGCGGCGCTGACCCTCTTCGAGCGCATCGACGGCGACAAAAGACCGCCGCGCGAGATCAGGATCCCGACGACCCTGATCCCGCGCGGCAGCGGGGAGATAGCGATCTAGGGGAAGTTGGTGACCGTACGCGGAACCACCGCGTCGGCCGTGGCCGCGTCGCCGATGTTGTTGACGACGTGGTCGATCGTGCCGGAGGCGAGCGAGATGGTGAAGATGTTGTGCAGCTTCACCCCGCCGTTCGCCGGCGCCTGGAACCCGTTGGCCGAGTGCACGTTCGGGTTCGCGTTGAAGTACGCGTAGCTGCCCATGCCCCACGCCTCGTGGCTGGTCACGGAGTCGGCCACCTTGTACGCCGGGTAGCCGGTGCCGTCACTGCGCCAGGCCGCGTTGGACGGCGGGTCGTACGGCTGCTCGTTCTGCAGGAAGTACGTCCGGCCGCCGTTGCCGTTCCAGACGACCTCGTTCTTCTGGTAGTGCTCGACGAACAGGCCGTACGCGGTGACGTTCTGGCCGTTCACGATCAGGCCGCTGTCCGCGGTGTTGACCGTCCAGCCGACGCCGGTGCCGTGGTCGGCCCGCCACGCCCAGATGTGGTCGATGATCGCGTTGTTGCTGTTGATCAGCAGGCTGTTGGTGGCCTTGCCCGCGCCCGCGCCGCCGATCCGGAAGAACACGTCCTGGATCGTGGTCGGGTTGGCGGCGTGCGAGGCGCTCGAGCCGTTCGGGCCGATCACCAGCAGGTTCGCCGAGTTGGTCGGTCCGGCGTCGAACAGGATGCCGGCGACCTTCACACCGTCCACGTCGGCCACCTGCATCGGGGTGACGCCGTTGTCCGGGATGATCGTGGCGTAGCCGAGGCCGAGCACGACCGTGTTGGCCCGGGTCACGTTGATCGTCTGGTTGACGTGGTAGATGCCCGGCTGGAAGATCAGGTTCAGGCCCTGCGCGAGCGCCTGGTTGATCGTCGCCGCCGAGTCACCCGGCTTGGCCACGTAGAACTGGCTCAGCGGGAGCGACGTGCCCGGCGTGTTCCCGTTCGCCCAGGTCACGCCGGAGGCGTTGGTCTGGAGGTTGGGGACGAACACCGCGTACTGGCCGCCGGTCTGGTAGAGGTACGGCTTCTCCCGGATGACCGGGGCGCTGCCGATGGTGGTGTACGGCGGGTTCGGGAAGCTGGTCGCCGGGGCGCCCTGGACGCCGACGAAGACCTGGTTCCAGACCGCGTTCGAGTTCGAGCCGATCTGGCTGTTCCGGGTGAACCACTGCTGCTGCGAGTACTGACCCTCGGTGCCGCTGATCCGGGAGTCGGCGATGTAGCCGCCGGACGCCCAGCCGTAGCCGTTGGGGGCCAGGTTCACGCCGCCGTGCACGTCCATCCGGCGGAACGGCGCGGCCTGCGAGACGGCCCAGCGGTCGTCACCGGAGACCGGGTAGAGCGACAGGTTCTCGACCGACCGCCAGAAGTTCTGGGTCGCGTTGCCCTGCATCCAGCCGGCGTCGACGGTGATGTCGCCGTTGATCCGGGTGTCCTGCGGGTTCTGGCCGAGGCCGACCACCGAGGTGTAGAAGCCGACCTGGATGTTCAGCCCGTTGTAGGTGCCCGGCTTGAACGCGAGCACGTACCGCTGGGTGCCGAACTGGTTCGACTCCTGCTGCTTGAAGATCGTGTCGGCCTGGCTCTGGATCGAGGCGCTCGACATGCCCGGGTCGAAGACGATCACGTTGGCGCCGAGGCTTCCGCCGCCCGGAAGAGCCGGACCCGTCGTCGGCGGCGTCGTGGTGGGTGGCGTCGTCGGCGTGCCGCCGTAGACCTTGAACTCCCACAGCGAATAGCCATAACCGGTCGTACGCTGCGTGCCGTACATGCGCACGTACCGCCCGGTGCCGCTGACCGTCAGCGACTGGTTGCCGCCGGTCGACGTCGTGGTCGAGTAGATCGAGGTCCACGTGCTGTTGTTGTCCGAGACCTGGATCTGGAACGCCTTGGCCGCCGCGGTCTCCCAGTTGAGCTCGACCCGGCTGATCGCCTGCGAGCTGCCGAGGTCGACGGTCAGCCACTGGGGGTCGGAGAACGCGGACGACCAGCGGGTGCCGAGGTTGCCGTCGACCGCCTCGGAGGCGAGGTAGGCGCCGGCCGCCTCGGTCGACGACGCGGTTGCCGGCTTGCCCTGCGAGAGCAGGGTTTCCGCGGCGCTGGCGCCGATGGTGGTGAAGGCGGCGTACCCGGCGACGACGGCGGCCACGAGGCCGCCGATCGCGCCGAGGCGCCAGGGGGAGCGTCTCCGCGGAGGTGCGGAGCTGACGGGGATGGTCATTGCTTCTCCTTGGGCGGGGAACTGCAAGGGGGACTGCTTGCACCCTCGGGGAGGCCGATCTCTCCACATTTACGGGGAGAGCGCTCCCCCGTCATCGAAGCTAGGTAGGGGTCCGCAACCCTGTCCAGAGGTGGCCACGGTTCCGGAACCGATCGATAACCTCCGCGGACTTGCGGATGTCACAAGCGTTCGCCATGGCGGTTTGCCTGTTTGGGCATCGCCCCTGCTCAGCGAGCCTTAACACGTTCCCTTTCGTACGGTGTGACGGTCCGCGCCGGGGTCGATAACCGAACTCCCGGAACCGGTTCCGCCGCTGATCAGTAAAACGGGCCTTTGCTATCACTCCCGGAATGTCGCCCGTTTCTCCGGAACCGGTTCCAGGAGAGCGCTTCCTCTACCGTGGCTTCCATGGATCTCGTGCTGACCACCGACACTCATCTGCCCGCACGCGCGCGCGACCTGCCGCCCGCACTGTGGAGCGCCGTCGAGGCGGCCGACGTGGTCATCCATGCCGGCGACTGGGTGAGCGAGGCGGCCCTGGACGCGTTGGAGTCCCGTTCCCGCCGCCTGATCGCGTGTTACGGCAACAACGACGGCCCCGGCTTGCGCGCGCGGCTGCCCGAGATCGCGTACGCGACGCTCGACGGCCTGCGGCTGGCGGTGGTGCACGAGACCGGCCCAGCAGCCGCCCGCGAGGCGCGGTGTGCCGCCCGCTTCCCCGACGTCGACGTCCTGGTGTTCGGCCACTCCCACATCCCGTGGGACACGACGGCCGCAACCGGGCTGCGCCTGCTGAACCCCGGTTCCCCGACCGATCGCCGCCGCCAGCCGCACGCTACGTACATGACCGCAACGATCGCCGGCGGACGGCTCGAGGCGGTGACGCTGCACGCGCTGCCGCCTCGCTGACGGCCGCGATGACGTGGCCCGCGCCGGCCTTCATCGCGCCGCACACCTCAGCAATGTGCCCGCACGTTCTCCGTTGTGTGTGCTCTACTCTCCCCCACCCCGTTCACTGGGTGGGGGAGAGTCAACCGCTCGGGTCCGACAGTTTTGGGGCGTCATCCACAGGTCGGTCCGCCTCTTGCGGCAACTTCATGACGCGGGGTGTCGCCGTTGGCCGCGCCTGCAAGGTGACCAACGCGGTGAACGCCTGGAAAACCGGGCTCACCGCCAACATCACGATCACCGGGGTCGGCATGACGGCGAAGCGTGCCGGCCGTCAGCACCTCACGCGGCCGGTCAGGCGACGAAGCGCCGCCGGTCAAGCGACCAAGCGCCGCCGGTCAGGCGACGAAGCGTCGCCGGCGACGCAGGGCGAGGACCGCGCCGCCGCCGATGAGCGCCAGTGCCACGGCCGCCGCGCCGCCGGCGTTGGCGCCGGTGAGGGCCAGGCCGCCGCCTGTGGACGCGCCGCCGGCTCCGGCGCCGCCGGCCGCGGTGACGGAACCGGACGGCGTCGGGGTCGGCGTCTCCCCGGCGGGCGAGGTGGCCGGGGCGGTCGTGGGCGAGGTGGGTGACGTGGTCGGGGTCCCGGCAGTGGGCGCGGTGGTAGCGGAACTGGCCGGGCTGGTGGGGGTGGCCGGGGTGGTGGGGGTGGCCGCGGTGGTCGTCGGCGTCGTCGGGGCGGTGGTCGGAGTGGTCGACGGAGTGCTCGGCGGTGTGGTGCCGCCGCCCTGGGCCGCGCAGGTGTGGGTCAGCACGAACTTGTCGGCATCGCCGGTGATCGTGGCGGTGGCGCCGGTCAGCGTCCAGCCGGCGTCGGTGATCGCGTACGCCTTGCTGTGCCCGATCGTGACGATGTCGTCACCGTCGGCGGCGCCGGAGTCGATCAGGACGGTGGTGTCGCTGGTGCCGTCGCCGTTCGTGTCGAAGGCGGCCGAGATCGACGTGAAGCTGCCCGAACGGTCGGCGTTGCCGGGGAGGTTGAAGACCCAGACGTCCTTGCCGGCGTACGGGCCGCCGCCGAGCCCGTCGCTGCACTCCTGCTCGTAGCTCGCGGCCGTCGCCGGGACGTTGCCGGGGTTGATGCTGATCGTGCCCGAAGACGCCGAGGCCGCCGCGGCGACGGTGATCGAGCCGGCGACTCCGGCCGCGGCGGCGGCGACGCGAAGGAGGGAGAGGGTCCGCATGGCTGGCGCTCCGGAGGTGACATCGACGGGACGTCACATGGTCCACAGAGCAGCGCCGCCCGGGCGATCGGCCGAAGAGATCGACAAAAATGGCCGGTCTGCACCCCCACCAGGTGTAACGCGGAGCGCCTCGCGAACGCTGGGTCAGGCGCCCCAGCCGGCCTGGGTGCCGCCCACGCGCTCGGCGACGATTTTCTCGTCGTAGCCGCTTCGCTTGTAGGCGCCGATCGGGTCGGGGTCGAGCCCGGCGTCGGCCCGGACCTCGGCGAGCAGCGGCCGGACGTCGGTGTTGTAGGCGTCCATGAAAATCGCGTTCGCCTCCAGGACGTCGCCACCGCGCTGGGCGGCGAACAAGGCTTCCCGGTCGACCAGCAGGGCCTTGGCCGTCGCCTCCTGCACGTTCATCACCGAGCGGATGATCGCCGGGATCTTGCGCTCGATGTTGTGACACTGGTCGAGCATGAAGGCGATGCCGTAGGCCGGGTCGAGGGCGTCGGCCCGGACGATCTCGTACATGATGCGGAACAGCTGGAACGGGTCGGCGGCGCCCACCATCAGGTCGTCGTCGGCGTAGAAGCGGCTGTTGAAGTCGAAGGCGCCGAGTTTGCCGGCGCGCAGCAGGAACGCGACGATGAACTCGATGTTGGTGCCGGGGGCGTGGTGGCCGGTGTCGATGCAGACCGTCGCCCGATCGCCGAGCGTCAGGCAGTGGGCATACGACGTTCCCCAGTCGGGGATGTCGGTGGCGTAGAAGGCCGGCTCGAAGAGCTTGTACTCGAGCACGATCCGCTGGTGCTGACCGAGCCGATCGTACGTCTCCCGCAGCGCGGCGGAGAGACGGTCCTGGCGCGTACGCAGATCGTCCTGTCCGGGGTAGTTGATGCCGTCGGAGAACCACAGCTTGAGGTCCCGGGAGCCGGTCTGGTCCATGATGTCGATCGCCTCGAGCAGGTGATCGGTTGCCTTACGGCGGACGCCGGGGTCGGGGTTGGTGACCGAGCCGAGCTTGTAGTCGTCGTCCTGGAAGACGTTGGTGTTGATGGCGCCGATCTCAACACCGAGACTTTGCGCGTACGAGGTGAGCGCCGCGTAGTCGTCGACCTTGTCCCACGGGATGTGCAGCGCGACCGTCGGCGCCACGCCCGTGAACCGGTGCACGGTCGCGGCGTCGGCGATCTTCTCCTCGGGGTTGCGCGGCACGCCGGGCTGGGCGAACACCTTGAAGCGGGTGCCCGAGTTGGCGTAGCCCCAGGACGGGGTCTCGATGCGCTGCGCGGCCAGCGCGCGCTTGACTGCGGCCAGGTCAGCCATGGTTCGTCACATCTTTCCTAGTCGAGGTGAAATACCTCAGTGAGCAGCGGGAAGCCGTCGGTCGGGGTGGTGCCGGCAGGCCGTCGGAGCGCAGGAACAGCGAGTAGTTGCGCCAGCCGGTGGCCCGGAGTGCGTCCTGCATCTCGGGCCACACGGCCTGGTGCCGCTCCACGTACTCCGCCAGCCGTTCGGGGCGAACCTGGAGGTTGAAGCAGTATCTCGGCATCGACTAGAAGTTGTACTTGTCGATGTTGTCGGCGGTGAACTCGGTCGGCGGGCCGAGGACGATCTCGCCGTCCTTGCCGACGGTGTAGTCGCCGAGCTTGCCGGCCTTGAACTTGTCGCCCTCGGCGCCGGTGATCTGACCGCTGGCCAGGGCCGCGCCGGCGTAGGCCGCGAGGTAGCCGATGTCGGCCGGGTTCCACAGCGCGAACTTCTTGACCGTGCCGTCCTTGACGTACTGGCGCATCTGGTTGGGCAGGCCGAGACCGGTGACGGCGACCTTGCCCTTATACGACGACGAGCCGATGTAGCGGGCGGCGGCCGCGATGCCGACCGTGGTCGGGGCGACGATGACCTTCAGGTTCGGGTACGACTGCATGAGGCCCTGTGCCTCCTGGAACGACTTCTGGTCGTCGTCGTTGCCGTACGCGACCTTGACCAGCTTCAGCTTCGAGTACTCGGGCTTGGCCAGCTCTTCCTTCATCACCGCGATCCACGCGTTCTGGTTCGTGGCATTGGGCGTCGCCGAGAGCACCGCGATCTCGCCACCGTTCGCGCCGGCCTGCTCGAGTGCCATCTTGGCCAGCGACTGGCCGATGCCCTCGGTGGTGGCCTGGTTGATGAAGGCGTCCCGGCAGTCCTTGGAGGCGTCCGAGTCGAAGGTGACCACCTTGATCTTCGCGGCCCGCGCCTGGTTCAGCGACGGGCACACCGCGTTGGGGTCGTTCGCCGCGATCACGATGATGTCCTGCTGCTGCTGGATCAGGGTGTTGATGTAGGAGACCTGGGACGAGGCCGAGGCGTCGTTCGGGCCCACCTTCTTGTACTCGCCCTGCAGCTCCTTCACCGCCTCCTCACCACCGGAGGTCTCGACGTCGGAGTACGGGTTGTTGAGCTGCTTCGGCAGGTAGGCGATCTTCAGACCGGTCTTCAGTTGCGCGTTCGGGTTCGCCGCGGCCGAGGCCGGTGCCCCGCCGCCCGAGTTCGAGGTGCTGTCCTTGGTTGTGCCACCACAACCGGCGACGGCGAGCGTCAGGATCGAGGCCGCGGAAATCGAGACGGCCAAGCGGTGTCGGAACATGCTGGCTCCAAAGATCTACTGAGCGGCGGACTGGCGGAGCCGGCGGCGCTGCCAGTTGCCGCGAACGGCGGTGACGATGTTGGGAAGCAGGACGGACAGCACGAGCAGGGCGCCCGTGACGATGTTCAGCGCCTGCCCGGAGACGTCTTCCAGGCGCAGCGCGTTCTGCAGCGCGGTCAGCAGCACCACGCCGGCCAGGACGCCGGGCAGGCTGCCCTTTCCGCCGAAGATCGAGACGCCGCCCAGCAGGACGGCCGCGACCACGGCGAGCTCGAGCCCGGCGCCGTTGTCGGCACGGGCGCTGGAGTAGCGGAGGGTCCACAGCACGCCGACCAGCCCGGAGATCGCACCGCTCACGACGTACAGCCAGAACTTGGTTTTGGCCACCCGGATGCCGGAGAAGTGCGCCGCCTGGGCGTTCGCGCCGATCGCGTAGAGCGAGCGGCCGACCGGCGTCGCGTGCTGCACGACGCCGAAGATCGCGGCGAGGATGACGATCGGGATCAGCACATTCGGGATGGCGCCGTCCCCGATCGTGCCGGTGACCCAGCCGGTGTAGTTGAACGGGAAGTCGGCCACGGCGGTGTCGCCGAGCACGACCAGGGCGAGGCCGCGGTAGAGGGCCAGGGTGCCGATCGTGACCGCCAGCGAAGGCAACCCGAGACCGGTGATCAGGAAGCCGTTGAGGGCGCCGGCGACCGCCCCGATCAGGATGCAGAGCGGGATGATCGTCTCGATCGAGAGGCCGTGGTTCCAGAACCAGCCCATCAGCGAGCTGGTCAGGCCGAGGACGCTGGCCACCGACAGGTCGATCTCGCCGGTCACGATGATCATCGTCATCGGCAGCGCGACCAGGATGATCGGCATCAGGTCGAGCACCATGAAGGTGAAGTTCCGGCTCGTGCCGAAGTTGTCGACGGTGGCCGAGGCGATGATCAGGACGACGACCGTCAGCAGGATGATGATGGCGTCCCAGCTGCCCAGTTTCTTAACCACGCGCGTCCCTCTTTCGCAGCGAGCGGGCGATGCGGACGGCAACCAGGCGATCGGCGCAGATGGCCAGGATGATCAGCGCGCCGACGATGGCCTGCTGCCAGAACTGGTTGATGTCGAGTACGGCGAGGGCGCTGCTGATCACGGTGAGCAGCAGCGCGCCGAGGCCGGCGCCCCAGACGGTGCCGCTTCCGCCGAAGACGGCCACGCCGCCGACCACGACCGCGGCCACCACGTTGAGCTCGTAGCCGGTGCCGGCGCTGGCGTCGACCGTGCCGAACCGGGCCGCGAACAGGACCCCGGCCAGGCCGGCCAGCGCGCCGCTGAGCAGGAACGCGCCGAGCAGGTTGCGGGCGACCTTGATACCGGCCAGCTCGGCCGCCTGCGGGCTCGAGCCCATCGCGTACAGCTCGCGGCCGACCTTGTAGTTGCGCATCAGCAGCGACCCGCCGCCGACCACGATCAGCGCGATCAGCACGAGCCACGGGATGCCGAGGAAGTTGTCGTTGGCGAAGCTCAGGAAGTGCGGCGGGAGCTCGTCGGCGTTGACCTGCGAGCCGCCGGCCCATTGGTAGACGATGCCGCGGTACATGTAGAGGGTGCCGAGCGTGACCACGAGCGCGGGCACTTTCCCGTACCGGACCAGGATGCCGTTGAGCAGGCCGCAGGCCGCTCCGACGGCGAGGCCGACCAGGATCGCGACGATCATCGGCAGGCCGCGGTGGTCGCTCATCAGGGTGGCGACCGCGAAGGCGGACAGGCCGAGCACCGAGCCGACGCTGAGGTCGATGTTCCGGGTGATCACCACGATCGCCTGGCCGGTCGCCATCACCGCGAGGATCGCCGTGTTCAGCAGGTTGTCGCGGATGCTCTGGGTGGAGAGGAAGCGCGGGTTGCTGATCGTCGTGTAGAGGACCAGCGCGGCCAGGGCCAGGACGATGCCCAGTTCACGGGTCTTGAGGATGCTCTGGAATGTCTTCTGCGGCTTCTGTCGCAGCGCGAGCGGAGTCATGCCGCCGCCTCCTGGCCCATCGCGGCGTACATGACGGACTCCTCGGTGGCCTCGGCCCGGCTCAGCGTGGCCGCGACCCGGCCCTCGCGCAGCACGACGACCCGGTCGGCCATGCCCAGCACCTCGGGCAGCTCGGAAGAGACCATCACGATCGCGAGGCCGTCGGCGGCGAGCGAGGACATCAGCCGATGAACCTCGGCCTTGGTGCCGACGTCGATGCCGCGGGTCGGCTCGTCGACGATCAGCAGTTGCGGGCCGGTGGACAGCCACTTGGCCAGCACGACCTTCTGCTGGTTGCCGCCGGAGAGGGTGCCGACCGCGTCCGAGAGCTTGCCCAGCTTGGTCTGCAGCTTGCCGGCCCAGGTGGCGGCCGCCCTCGTTTCCGCGCCGCCGAAGAGCAGGCCGAGCCGGGCGAGCTTGCGGGCCCGGGGGAGGGTGATGTTGCGCTCGATCGACAGGTCCATGATCAGGCCCTGCTGCCGCCGGTCCTCGGGGACCAGGGCCATGCCGGCCGCCATGGCTGCCCGCGGGTTGCCGGGCTTGAGGGGTTTTCCGGTTATCAGGACGGACCCGGAGTCATACGGATCGACGCCGAAGACGGCTTGCATCACCTCGGAGCGGCCGGCGCCGACCAGCCCGGCCAGCGCGACGATCTCGCCGGCCCGTACCTCGAAGGAGACGTCGCGGAACACGCCTTCCCGGGTGAGGTCCTCCACCTGGAGCATCACCTCGCCCGGCGCGACCTCCTGCTTGGGGAAGAGCGCGCTCAGATCGCGGCCGACCATCCGCCGGATCATGTCGTCGACGGTGAGGCCGGCCATCGGCTCGGTGGTGACGTGCCGGCCGTCCCGCATGATCGTCACGCGCTGGCAGAGCTCGGTGATCTCCTCGAAGCGATGCGAGATGAACAGGATCGCGGCGCCCTCGTCGCGCAGCGACCGCACCACGGCGAAGAGCCGCTCGACCTCGACTGCGGACAGTGCCGCCGTCGGCTCATCCATGATCAGGATGCGGGCCTCGCTGGACAGCGCCTTGGCGATCTCGACCAGCTGCTGGTCGGCGATGGAGAGGCCGCGGGCCGGCCGGGTCGGGTCGATGTGGACGCCCAGCCGGCGGAACAGGGCCTCGGCGTTGGCGTGCATGGCCTTGCGGTCGATCTGGCGCAGCCGGGTCAGTGGCTGGTTGCCCATCGCGATGTTCTCGGCCACGGAGAGATCGGGGAACAGCGTGGGCTCCTGATAGATCACCGCGATGCCGGCCGCCTTGGCGTCGGCCGGGCCGGCGAAATCGACGTCGCGGTCGCCGATGCGCAGCGTGCCGGTGTCCGGCCGGTGCACGCCGGCCAGCATCTTCACGATCGTGGACTTGCCGGCCCCGTTCTCGCCGACGAGGGCATGCGCCTCGCCGCCGAACAGCGGGAAGCTGACGCCCTGGACGGCCGCGACCGCGCCGAAGGACTTCGTCACGTCGCGGACCTCGAGCAGGGCCCTGGGCTCCGCCACGAGCACCTCCCTGTTTGAAATGTTTCACAAACGTAGGTGGCCCCGATCACACGTGTCAAGCACGGGTTGGAAACGTTGCGGAAATACGGTCATGACGCGGGGGTCGCGTACCGTAGGATGCTGCTTCAACGTTTCAAAGGGGGGTTCCCGTGCTGAACGGCAGGACGCCGTCCGTCAAGGACGTGGCCGCCGCCGCCGGCGTCTCGCTGGGCACGGTCTCAAATGTCATGAACCGCCCCGAGGTGGTCAGCGCGCGCACCCGCGAGCGGGTCGAGCGAGCCATGGCCGACCTGGGCTTCGTGCGCAACGAGTCGGCGCGGCAGCTGCGGGCCGGGACGAGCCGCACGCTGGCGTACGTGATGCTGGACGGCACCAACCCGTTCTTCCACGACGTGGCCCAGGGCATCGAGCTCGCCGCCGAGGACGCCGACCTGTCCCTGTTCATCTGCAACAGCAACAGCCGGGCCGAGCGCGAGGAGGCCCACCTCGACCGGCTCCTCCAGCAGCGCGTGCAGGGCATCCTGATCACCCCGGTCAACCCCGAGGCGGGCTACCTTCTCGACCTGGCCAAGCGCGGCGTGCCGCTGGTGATCGTCGACCGCAAGAGCGACGACGGCAGCTGCTGCTCGGTCGCGGTCGACGACGTGCACGGCGGCCGGGTCGCCATCGAGCATCTGGTCGAGCAGGGACACACGCGGGTGGCGTTCATCGGCGGGCCGGAGTCGATCGGCCAGGTGCGCGAGCGTCTGCAGGGCGCGCGCGAGGTCTGGGCCGAGCTGGGGCTGCCCGCCGACGACCTGATCAACCTGCCGACCGAGGCGATGACCGTCGCGGAAGGACGGTCGGCGGGGGAGCGGCTGGCCGGGTTGCCGGCCCGGCGGCGGCCCACGGCCGCCTTCTGCGCCAACGACATGCTCGCGCTCGGGCTGCTGCAGCAGGGGATCGGCGCGGGCCTGCGGGTGCCGGACGACCTCGCGATCGTCGGCTTCGACGACATCGAGTTCGCGGCGGCGGCCGCGGTGCCGTTGACGTCGGTGCGCCAGCCGCGGCAGGAGTTGGGGCGGGCGGCGGCCAACCTGGTGCTCGATGAGGCGACAAATCCGGCGCATGAGCATCAGCAGTTGTTCTTCACGCCGGAGTTGGTGGCTCGGGCCTCGACCATTGCTCCTAAGCGGTCTCGGTGAGGTGGGGTTCGCGGTTTCGGTGAACTCGGCTGGGGGGCTTTGCTGGGCTTTGCTGGGCTTTCGCTGGGCTTTGCTGGGCTTTTGCTGGGCTTTTGCTGGGCGGCTTTGCTGGGCTTTCGCTGGGCGGGGTTTCGCGGTCTCGTTCGGCGTGGGCTGAGTGGTTTCGCTGGGCTGGCGCTGAGCGGTTTGGATGCCGGGCTGGGCGGGTCGCTGAGCCGGTTGCTGGTGCGTCGCCGCGAACCCCGAGAACGGAGGGCTTCGCTGTGGACGGCGCGCCGAAAAATGTCGTACCCCGGCCGTAATCTCACCCCACCCACTGAACGGGGTGGGGTGGCGTAGGGCCCGAGGTGAGCAGGGGCTGGGGGCACCACGCGCGTCGGGGTGAGCGGAGCTGGACCACTGCGCGCGCCCAGGTGAGCAGAGCTGGGCGTCTTGACCGCGAGCGCCCGCCCCCGTAATCTGCCTGTCATCTATGAAACGTTTCACGAGCGGGAAGCGAACCCCATGACCAACCCGGCAGTCCGTGAGCTTCTGGAGCGCAGCAACCGGCTCGGCGCCGATCCGCGCAACACCAACTACGCCGGGGGCAACACCTCGGCCAAGGGCGCCGAGACCGACCCGGTGACCGGCGCGTCGGCCGAGCTGCTCTGGGTCAAGGGCTCGGGCGGCGACCTCGGCACGCTCACCGAGAACGGGCTCGCCGTGCTGCGGCTCGACCGGCTGCGTGCGCTGACCGGGGTCTATCCGGGCGTCGAGCGCGAGGACGAGATGGTCGGGGCCTTCGACTTCTGCCTGCACGGCCGGGGCGGGGCGGCGCCGAGCATCGACACTGCCATGCACGGGCTCGTCGACGTCGCGCACGTCGATCACCTGCACCCGGACTCGGGCATCGCGATCGCCACCGCTGCCGACGGCCCGGCGCTGACCAAGGAGATCTTCGGCGACCGGGTGCTCTGGGTGCCGTGGCGCCGGCCGGGCTTCCAGCTCGGGCTCGACATCGCCGCAGTCCAGCGGGCCAATCCGCAGGCCATCGGCGTGATCCTGGGTGGACATGGGATCACGGCCTGGGGTGCGACGAGCGCGGAGTGCGAGGCCCACTCGCGCGAGATCATCGAGACGGCGGCGGCTTACCTGGCGTCGCACGGCCGTCCGCAGCCGTTCGGGCCCGCCGTGCACGACCCGCTCGGGAGCGTCGAGCGCCGGGAGCGCGCGGCCGCTCTCTTCCCGGTCCTGCGCGGGCTCGCCTCCACCGACCGGGCCCAGGTCGGGCACTACACCGACGACGCGGTCGTGCTCGACTTCGTCGACAGCGAGCGGATGCCGGAGCTGGCCGCGCTCGGGACGTCCTGCCCCGACCACTTCCTGCGCACCAAGGTCAAGCCGATGGTGCTCGACACCGCGCCGGACGCGCCGCTCGACGACGTCGTGGCCCGGGCCAAGGAGCTGCACGCGGCCTACCGGGACGACTACCGCGGCTACTACGAGCGGCACGCGACCGCGGAAAGCCCGGCGATACGTGGCGCCGATCCGGCGATCGTGCTGGTTCCGGGCGTGGGCATGTTCTCGTTCGGTGCTAACAAGCAGACCGCCCGGGTGGCCGGCGAGTTCTACGTCAACGCGATAAACGTGATGCGCGGCGCCGAGTCGGTGTCGACCTATGCACCGATCGATGAGGCCGAGAAGTTCCGCATCGAGTATTGGGCGCTGGAGGAGGCGAAGCTTCGGCGGATGCCGAAGCCCAAGCCGCTGGCGACCCGGATCGCGTACGTCACCGGCGCCGGCTCGGGCATCGGGCGGGCCATCGCGCTGCGGCTCGCGACCGAGGGCGCGTGCGTGATCGTGGCCGACCGTGATTTCGAGGCGGCGAGGAACGTCGCCGGCGAGATCGGCGGGCTCGACGCGGCGATCGCGGTGGCCGCCGACGTGACCAGCGCCGACGCGATCGTCGAGTCGCTGCGGGAGGCGGTGCTGGCGTTCGGCGGCGTCGACCTGGTGGTCAACAACGCCGGCCTGTCGATCTCGAAGCCGCTGCTGGAGACGACCGAGGCCGACTGGGACCGGCAGCACGACGTGATGGCCAAGGGCTCGTTCCTGGTGTCGCGCGAGGCCGCCCGGGTGATGATCCCGCAGGGCATGGGCGGCGACGTCGTCTACATCTCGAGCAAGAACTCGATCTTCGCGGGGCCGAACAACGTCGCCTACGGTGCGACCAAGGCCGACCAGGCCCACCAGGTGCGCCTGCTGGCGGCGGAGCTCGGTGCCCACGGCGTACGCGTGAACGGCATCAACCCCGACGGAGTCGTACGCGGATCGGGGATCTTCGCCGGCGGATGGGGCGCGCAGCGGGCCGCCGTCTACGGCGTACCGGAGGAGAAGCTCGGCGAGTACTACGCGCAGCGCACCCTGCTCAAGCGCGAGGTGCTGCCCGAGCACGTGGCCAACGCCGTCTTCGCGCTGACCGGCGGCGACCTCACCCACACGACCGGCCTGCACATCCCGGTCGACGCGGGTGTGGCGGCCGCGTTCCTGCGATGAGAGCTTTCGCCGCGGTCGACCTCGGCGCGTCCAGCGGGCGGGTGATGGTCGGCCGCGTCGGCGAGTCCGGCGTGGAACTGACCGAGGTGCACCGGTTCGCGAACGAGCCGGTGCGCGCGGGCGGGACGCTCCACTGGGACATCCTCTCGCTGTATCGCGGCGTGCTCGACGGGCTGCGGGCGGCCGGGCCGGTGGACAGCATCGGGATCGACTCGTGGGCGGTCGACTACGGCCTGCTCGACGCGTCGGGCGCGCTGCTCGGCAACCCGGTGCACTACCGGGACGGGCGCACCGAAGGCGTGACCGAGCGGGTGGCGCGGAGGGTCGGCGACGAGCGGCTCTATGCGGTGACCGGGCTGCAGAAGCTGCCGTTCAACACGATCTACCAGCTGGTCTCGTCGCTCGGCACGCCGCAGTACGAGGCGGCGCAGCAGATGTTGCTGATCCCCGACCTGCTGGCCTACTGGCTGACCGGCGAGCTGGGTGCGGAGTACACGAACGCTTCAACCACGGAACTGCTTGACGTCCGTACGCGAAACTGGTCGTTGCCGTTGATCTCCGACGTGGGCCTGCGTCCGTCGCTGTTCCCGCCGATCCGGCAACCGGGTTCGGTGATCGGTGAGTTCGAGGGCACGCCGGTCGTGGCGGTCGGGTCGCACGATACGGCCTCGGCGGTCGTGGGAGTGCCGGCCGCCGGAAATTTCGCCTATATCTCTTGTGGGACCTGGTCTCTGGTCGGGCTCGAGTTGGATGAGCCGGTGCTGTCGGCGGCGTCGCGAGCGGCCAACTTCACCAATGAAGGCGGGGTCGACGGGACGATCCGCTATCTCCGCAACGTCATGGGCCTATGGCCGTTGCAGGAGGCGATGCGAGAGTGGGAATCGCCGGACATTTCGGGTTTGCTGATCGCGGCTTCCCGGGAGCCGGCGCTGCGGTACGTCGTGGACCTGGACGACGCGGTGTTCCTGCCGCCGGGCGATATGTCGGGGCGGATGGTCCGGGCGGCGGGACTGCCCACGGACGCGACGCCCGCGGTCATCACCCGCTGCATCGTGGACAGTCTGGCGCTGGCGCACCGGCGGGCGGTCGAGAAGGCGCAGGAGCTGGCCGGCCGGTCGGTGGATGCGGTGCACATCGTCGGCGGGGGAGCGCGCAACGCCCTGCTCTGTCAGCTGACCGCGGACGCCTGCGGCCTGCCGGTGCTGGCCGGGCCGGTCGAGGCGACGGCGCTCGGCAACGTGCTGGTGCAGGCGCGGGCGGCGGGCGTGATCGAGGGAGACCTTGCGGCGCTGCGCGCGGTTTTGCGACAGACTCAGCAGATCGTGCGGTACGAGCCGGGCGGCGATCCGGCGGCGTGGCGCGCCGCTGCCGAACGGCTCTGACCGTCGGCTTCTGAAGGGAGGTGTGCGAGTGCGGATCGCATTGTTCGCGACCTGCCTGGCCGACACCCTGTTCCCGGCCGCGGCCAAGGCGACCGTGCTGCTGCTCGAGCGGCTCGGTCACGAGGTCGTGTTCCCCGAGGAGCAGACCTGTTGCGGCCAGATGCACATCAACACCGGGTACCAGAAGGATGCTTTGCCGCTCGTCCGGCGACATATCCGGACCTTTGAGAAGTTCGACGTGGTGGTCGCCCCGTCCGGGAGCTGCGTCGGATCGGTGCGGCACCAGCATGCGATGGTCGCGGGCGGCGACGCACGGCTGGCGTCGCGGGCCGAGGCGGTGGCGTCTCGGACCTATGAGCTGTCGGAACTGCTGGTCGACGTGCTCGGTATCGAGGACGTGGGCGCTTACTTCCCGCACCGGGTGACATATCACCCGACGTGCCACTCGCTGCGGGTGCTCCGGGTCGGGGACAAGCCGCTGCGGTTGTTGCGGAAGGTGCGGGGGCTCGACCTGGTGGAGCTGCCGGCGGCGGAGCAATGCTGTGGGTTCGGCGGCACCTTCAGCGTGAAAAATGCGGATACGTCGACGGCGATGCTGGCGGACAAGATGCGGCACGTGCTCGACACGGGTGCGGATGTGTGCACGGCCGGCGACGCGTCGTGCCTCATGCACATCGGCGGCGGGCTGTCGCGGCTGCGCACCGGCGTCCGCACCGTCCATCTGGCCGAGATCCTGGCATCGACGGAGGCGGCGGCATGACGATCCGGAGGACGCGGGTCCGCTCGGCGCACGTGCGCCCGGCTTGGATGGGGGCGGCGGCATGACGTTCCTGGGGATGCCGGCGCGGGCGCCGCGCGGGGTGGGACAGCTGCGGGGGGACGAGCCGTTCCCGGTGGCGGCTCGGGAGGCGCTCGCGAACGCGCAGCTGCGGCGCAACCTGCAGCACGCCACCACGACGATCCGCGGGAAGTCGGGGCGGGTCATCGCCGAACTGCCGGACTGGCAGGAGCTGCGGGCGGCGGGATCGGCGCTCAAGGCGTACACGATGGCGAACTTGCCCTTGCTGTTGGAGCAGCTCGAGGAGAAGGTGACCGCCGCCGGTGGGGTCGTGCACTGGGCGGCCGACGCCAACGAGGCCAACGCCATCGTCACCGACCTGGTGCGGCGGACCGGCGAGAAGCGGGTCATCAAGGTCAAGTCGATGGCGACCCAGGAGATCGGGCTCAACGAGGCGCTCGAGGCGGCCGGGATCGCGCCGGTCGAGACCGACCTGGCCGAGCTCATCGTGCAGCTCGGGAACGACAAGCCGAGCCACATCCTGGTGCCGGCCATCCACCGGAACCGCTCGGAGATCCGGGAGATCTTCCTGTCCGCGATGCCGGACGTCGAACCGGGGCTGACCGACGATCCGCCGGTGCTGGCCGCGGCGGCCCGGCGCTACCTCCGCGAGACGTTCCTGTCGACGAAGGTGGCGGTCTCGGGGGCCAACTTCGCGATCGCCGAGACTGGGACGCTGGCGGTGGTGGAGTCGGAGGGGAACGGGCGGATGTGCCTGACCCTGCCGGAAACGCTGATCACCGTGATGGGCATCGAGAAGCTGGTGCCGGCCTGGCAAGACCTCGAGGTGTTCCTGCAACTGCTGCCGCGGGCGTCGACCGGGGAGCGGATGAACCCGTACACCTCGATGTGGCACGGGGTGACGCCGGGGGACGGGCCGCAGAGCTTCCACCTGGTGCTGCTGGACAACGGGCGCAGTGCGGTGCTGGCCGACGAGGTGGGCCGGCAGGCGCTGCACTGCATCCGGTGCTCGGCCTGCCTCAACGTGTGCCCGGTCTACGAGCGGACGGGCGGGCACGCGTACGGGTCGGTCTATCCCGGCCCGATCGGAGCGGTGCTGTCGCCGCAGCTCACCGGCGTGGACGACAACGCCACGCTGCCGTACGCGTCGTCGCTGTGCGGCGCCTGCTTCGACGCCTGCCCGGTGAAGATCGACATCCCGTCGATCCTCGTCCACCTGCGCGACCAGGCGCCGCACCCACGGTCGGAGGCGGCGGTGATGGCGGCGGCGGCGTACACGATGGACCGTCCCCGGCTCTACGAGAAGGCCCAGCACGCCGCCAAGCTGGCCCGGCTGGCGGGCCGCAAGGGCCGCGGGTTGCCACCGCCGCTGAACGGGTGGTCGGCGAGCCGCGATCTGCCGGCGCCGCCGGAGGAGACGTTCCGCGATTGGTGGCGAGGGCGATGAGCTCGAAGGACGTCATTCTCGACCGGGTTCGCGCGGCGCTGGTCCACAGCCGGGCACCAAGCGAGATCCCGCGCGACTATCGGCGCGGCTCGGTCCCGGCCGACTTGGACCTTCTTGTGGAGCGGCTCGAGGACTACAAGGCGGTGGTTCATCGCGCAGCCGAAGTGGCCGCCGCGATCGAGAAGATTGTGCCGGCCGGAACCGTGGTCGTGCCGCCGGGACTGCCGGAGCAATGGCTGCCGTCCTCGGTGGACGTCCTCGTCGACGACGGGCTCCCGGCCGACCGCATCGCGGCCGCCGACGGCGTGGTGACGGCGGCGGCGGTGGCGGTCGCCGAGACCGGGACCATCGTGCTCGACGCCTCGCCCGACCAGGGTCGCCGGATCATCTCGCTCCTGCCCGACCTGCACATCTGCGTGCTGCGCCCGGACCAGGTGGTGGCCTCCGTGCCCGAGGCCGTCGCCCGGCTCGACCCGCGTCGCCCGCTCACCTGGATCAGCGGGCCGTCCGCCACCAGCGACATCGAGCTCAACCGGGTCGAGGGGGTGCACGGCCCCCGCAACCTGCACGTCATCCTGCTGGAGGAGGCATGACCGAACGGCCGCGGCCCGATGGCTCCGGGGTGACCAGACCGGTCTCGTAGGCGATCACCACGAGTTGGGCGCGGTCGTGCGCGCCCAGCTTTGCCATCGTCCGGTTGACGTGCGTCTTCACCGTGTGCGGGCTGACCACGAGATGCCCGGCGATGTCGTCGTTGGACAGTCCGGCCCCGACCAGCATCAGGATCTCCCGCTCCCGATCGGTCAGCCCGGACAGCCGCTCGGGCGAGGGAGTGGGCGGCCGCTCGGGATGGCTGCGGAAACGGGCGATCAGGCTGCGGGTGGCGGCCGGCGTGAGCAGCGCGTCGCCGCGGTGCACGACCCGGATCGCGTGCAGCAGCTCGCGCGGCTCGGCGCTCTTGCCCAGGAAGCCGCTGGCACCGGCGCGGAGGGCCTCGAAAACGTACTCGTCGATCTCGAAGGTGGTCAGGATCAGCACGCGTACGCCCGGAAGCTCCGCGGTGATCTCGCGCGTCGCGCCGAGCCCGTCCAGCACCGGCATCCGGATGTCCATGAGCAGCACGTCTGTCCCGCCGGCCCGGGCCAGCGCGACCGCCTCGTGCCCGTTGCCGGCGGTGCCGGACACCGTCATGTCCGCGGCCGACGCGATCAGCGTGGCGAAGCTGGCCACCAGCAGCGGCTGATCGTCCGCCAGACCCACCCGGATCATGCCGGATGCTCCACCGGCAGGCGGCAGCTCACCCGGAAGCCGCCGAGCGGGCGCGGACCGGCCGCGAACGAGCCGCCGAGCGCGGTCACCCGCTCCCGCATGCCGGCCAGGCCGTGCCCTTCGGCGTCGGCGGCGGGCGGCCCGTCGTTCTCCACCACCACGCTCAGCTGGGCGTCGCGCCGCTGCAGCAGAAGCCGCACGGCGACCGGACCGGCGTGCTTGCGCACGTTGGTCAGCGACTCCTGCACCACCCGGTACGCGACCACGTCGGTGGCCGGCGGCAGCGCGCCCGGGTCGTCGCGCCGGCAGCTGATGCGCAGGCCGGCCCGCTCGAAGGTGGCCAGCAGCTCGTCCAGCTCGGCCAGGCCGACCGCGGGCTCGATCGGCGCGACCGGCTCGCCCGGGCGGCGCAGCAGGCCGACGGCGTCGCGCAGCTCGTCGAGCGCCGACCGCGCGCTCAGCCGGATCTGGTCGAGGGTCTCGCGCACCGGCTCGGCCCCGGCCGGCAGGACGTGGCCGGCCACGCCCGCCTGCACGCTGATCAGCGCGAGGTGGTGGCCGACACTGTCGTGCAGGTCGCGGGCGATGCGCAGCCGCTCGGCGGTGACCCGCTCCTGCTCGCGCAGCAGCGCCTCGGCCTGGTAGGCACGCCGGTTGCGGGCCGCCTCGCCGGCCGCCACCGCGAGCGCGCCGAGCGCGGCCAGCGCGATGTTCTCGGCGCCGAGCCAGCGGCCCGACCGCACCGCGGTGTGGAAGACGCCGATCGCCAGCACCAGCGCGGCGCCGACCCACAGCGACCGGCGGCGGGCTCCGGTCTCGGCCACCGTGTAGAGCGCGACCAGGGGCGCGGCGAGGATCAGCGTGCCACCGTCGCCGGAGACCCGGGCCAGGTAGCCCTCGGCGGCGACGGTCGAGACCAGCAGCGCCGGGTACGGCCACCGGCGGCGCACGAGCAGGGCCCCGCAGGCGATCAGAGCCAGCGCGCCGGCGAGCGGATCGCGCACGTGGTGGCCGGCGCTCGTCGTCAGCACCGCGGCCAGCAGCACCGCCGCGGCGGTCGCGGCGTCGGCCCACCGCAGCAGGTGACGCATGAGATGACGGTACGGCGGAAGCGCGGGCCACGGGATACCGCCGACGCGGTACGTCGAAGATGCCGCCGCCGGGGGACTCGCGGGCGGCCCCGGACGGCCAGAGTCGGGCCCATGACCGACATCGTGCTCAGTGGACTGTCCAAGCGATTCGGGGCGATCTCCGCCGTACGGGATCTGACCTGCTCGATGACCGCCGGGGTGACCGGATTTCTCGGGCCCAACGGGGCCGGCAAGACGACGACGCTGCGCCTGCTGCTCGGGCTGGTGCGCCCGACCGCCGGCACCGCCACGATCGGCGGCCGCCGCTACCTCGACCTGCCGGAGCCGCGCCGGGTGGTGGGCGCCCTGCTCGACGCGACCGGCTTCCACCCCGGCCGCACCGCGCGTCAGCATCTGACCATCTCGGCCGCCCAGTCCGGCCTGCCGGCGTCGCGGGTCGCCCCGGTGCTCGACCGGGTCGCCCTGACCGGTGCCGCCGACCGCCGGGTGCGCGGCTACTCGCTCGGCATGCGGCAGCGGCTGGGCCTGGCCACGGCGCTGCTCGGCGACCCCGAGGTGCTGATCCTCGACGAGCCGGGGAACGGGCTCGACCCGGCCGGGCTGGCCTGGCTGCGCGGGCTGCTGCGGGATCTCGGTGCCGAGGGACGCACTGTGGTGGTCTCCAGTCATGTGCTGGCCGAGGTCCAGCAGATCGCCGACCGGGTGGTGATCCTTGGCGAGGGGGAACTTCGCCACGCCGGCCCGCTCGATGAGCCGGCCGGACTCGAGGAGACGTTCCTGCGGCTCACCGGGGGTGTGGCGTGAGGGCCGAGCTGCTCAAGCTGATCACCGCCCGGAGCAGCTGGCTGCTGCTCGCGATCGCGCAGATCGTGGTGGCGGCCGGGGTGAGTGGGCTGATGCTCCGCCGGGACGACCGGGCCGGCGACGCCGGGCAGCGCGACGCGTTGGCGCACATCGGGCTGATCGCGCTCTTCGGCCTGCTGCTCGGCATCCTCACGATCGCCGGCGAGTACCGGCACCGGACGATCACCGATACGTTCCTCGCGCGGCCGCGCCGGGGCCGGGTGGTCCGCGACAAGCTGATCGTCTCGGCGGCGGCCGGCGCGGTCCTCGGCTCCACCGCCGCGGTGACCGCTCTGATCACGGACGCGATCTGGCTGGCCGCCAAGGGTTCGGGGATCGACCTCACGAGCGCGGTGCTGTGGCGGACCGTCGCCGGTGGGATCGCCTGGAACATCGCGTTCGCGGCGCTCGGCGTCGGGGTCGGCGCGCTGATCACCAACCTGGGCGCCGCGATCGCCGCCGCACTCGGCTGGATCGCGCTGGTCGAAGGCGTGGTGGCCGAGCTGCTCGGCGACGCCGCCCGATGGCTGCCGATCTCGCTCGGTCAGGCGCTGGCCGGCCTGCCCGACACCGCGGACCGGCCGGCGCCGTGGCTCGCCGCGCTCGTTCTCGCTCTGTACGTGGCCGCGCTGGCCGGTGCCGGGATGGTCGCCACGACGCGCCGGGACGTCACGTGAGTCCGGCACCCACTACAGTGCTGGGCGTGAGCTCACCCGCGCCGATGCCACCGTCCGATCACGAGCGTGACCGGGCCGCCGAGATCCTGCAGCGGGCCTGCGGCGAGGGCCGGCTGACCCTCGAGCAGTACAGCGCGCGGGTCGGCGCGGTCTACGCGGCCGAGAGCGCGCAGGAGATCGAGCGGGCCACCGCCGACCTCGCGCCGGCCCCGATCGTCGGCTCGGCCCAGACCGTCGACAGCGTCACCACGGTCTTCAGCGAGACCAAGCGCCGCGGCCGGTGGCGGCTGCGCTCGCCGCGGCTGTGGCTGCGCTGCTTCTTCGGCAAGACCGACCTCGACCTGCGCGAGATGATCACCGATCAGGGCGTCATCGAGATCGCCGGCCTGTGCCTGTTCGGTCAGGTCAACGTGATCGTGCCCGAGGGCGTCGAGGTCGACCTGACCGGCCCGGTGGTCTTCTCCCAGCACAACCTGCATCTCGCGCCGGTGCCCCGGCTGCCCGGCACCCCGGAGGTACGCGTCGACCTGGTCACCTGGTTCGGCCAGGTGAACGTCTCGAGCAAGCCCTACTCAATCGCCTATTGAGACCCAGACGTCGTCGAGCGTCCCCTGGAACTGGTCGTTGTCGGCGAACGACCCCTTGCCGCCGACGCTGAGCGGGATCTGGTTGCGCACCGAGAGGCGGGCCGGGATCGTCGCGCCGCCCCGGCGCGCGCCGTCGACGAGGATCGCCAGGTCGGCGCCGGCCCGGCGGCACTCGAGCGTGTGCCAGCGGCCGTCGGCCACGCTCACCGAGCTGAGCGCCACGTGGATCTTCGGGCGGTCGTCGCCGACCAGCACGCAGCTCGGCCGGCCGGCCGTCCCGTCGATCTGGAGCTTGTACTGGCTGCCCCGGGCCGAGTAGCCCTTCTGCAGCACGTTCTCGCCCTTGGTCGTCTCGTCCGGGTCGAGCCGCACCGACGCGCCGTAGCGGATCGGGCGCGCGCCCGGGTTCAGGTCGTCGGCCGGGACGGCGCGCAGGGCGATCCGCGGGCAGGGCTCGGTGTGGCAGGGCGCCGGGAACGTCAGCGCGCCGCCGCTGTCGTGCGCGACCGTGGCGAACGAGCCGCCGTGCCGGCTCACCGGGCTCAGGTCGTGCCCGTGCCCGGTGACGTCGGCCAGCGGCCGGTCACCGTCGAAGGTGTAGCGGACCGTGAAGTCCAGGCCGGCGGGCGCGGCCGGCGGCCGGTCGGGGTCGGTCGACGCATGCGCCGACGGCCCGGTGGCGCCGGCCGCGGCCAGCGCCACCGCGAAGAGGACCGCGCGTCGCATCAGCCGAAGGAGGCGAATCGCCTCTGGGCCCGGCCGCCGATGGTGGTGAAGTCGCCGCCGACCGCCACCGTGCCGTGCGCGCGGTCGACCGCGATCGTGCGCACCCCGACCACGCCGTTGGCCTGCGGCGCCCACGAGGAGAGCGAGCCGTCGCCGCCGACCGCGGCCAGCTTGACCCGGGACGCCGAGCCGTCGGTGCAGGTGCCGTGGGCCCCGGTGGTGCCGGTGGTGCAGGCCCGGTCGAAGTGCCCGCCGACGTACGCGGTGCCGTCCAGCACCGCCACCGCCTGGACATCGCCGTCGAAGGTGCGCGTCCACCGCGTACGGCCGGAAAGGGAGTAGGCCGCCGCCCGCCCGCCCGGGCCGCCCATCGCCGCGTAGACGCCGTTGCCGTCGACCGCGATCGAGTAGACCACGGCCGGCGGCTTGGGCCGGAAGCCCTCGTCGAGCTCGCCGCTGGTGGCGTCGACCGCCGAGAGCCGCAGCGTCGAGCTTTCGTCGTCGGTGCGGTGGAAGCTGCCGCCCAGGTAGACCTTGGCGTCGCGGTAGGCCAGCGAGTAGACGGTGTTGTCCGCGGTCGGCGTCCAGTCGTCGTCGAGGTCGCCGGTCGAGAGCGAGAACGCGGCCAGCCGCTGCCGGTCCTCCCCGTCGACCCGGCCGAACGTGCCGGCCAGGTAGAGGCGGCCGTTGCCGATCGCGAGGGCGCGCGGGCTGCCGTCGACCTCGTGCGCGAAGTCGCCGACCTCGCCGCTGCCGGCGTCGATCCGGGCCAGCGAGTCGCGGTCGTGGCCGGAGACCGCGTCGAAGTCGCCGGCCGCGTAGACCGACGTGCCGGAGACGGCCAGGGCGCGGACGGTGCCGTCGGCCCGCGGCGCCCAGTCGAGCAGCCGGCCGCTTCGGGCGTCGAAGGCGGCCAGCCGCTCGCGGGCGACGCTGCGGCCGCCGACCGTGGTGCTGGTGAAGGAGCCGCCGACGAACACGGTGTCGCCGTGATAGGCGATCGCGTAGACCGAGCCGTTGAACGACGGCGCCACCCGGGCGGTCGTGCCGACCGCCGCGTCGGCGGGCCGCGCCACGGCGCAGACCGCCAGGGCGACGGCGCCGGTGACGGCGGCGCGGCGGACATGCTTTGAGATACGCACGCCGGGCTAACGCGCGTCCCCCGCACCAGGATGCGTCGATCTTGCCGGCATGGCCAGGATCATGGTGAGGCCGCCGCCGGGAGTGGCCGACGGGGTCAGCGTTCCCCCCATCGCCTCGGTCAGCCCGCGGGAGAGTGCCAGCCCGAGGCCGACGCCGGTGTGGTTGTCGCGGTCGCCGAGCCGCTGGAACGGCAGGAAGACGTCGTCCCAGCGGTCCTCGGGGATGCCCGGGCCGTGGTCGATCACCCGCAGCTCGACGACGTCGCCGAGCGCGCTCCCGGTGATCAGCGGCGGCCGGCCGGGCGGGCTGTGGCGCAGGGCGTTGCCGACGACGTTGACCAGCACCCGTTCGAGCAGGCCGGGGTCGGCGTGCACGGCCGGCAGATCGGCCGGCAGCCGGGTGCCGACGGTGCCGCCGAGGTCGTCGAGGGCGCGCGGGACGACCTCCTCGAGGCCGACGTCGATCGCGGTGATGCCGAGCGCGCCGGCCTGCAGGCGGCTCATGTCGAGCAGGTTGGCGACCAGGCGGTCGAGCCGGTCGAGGGAGACGGCGGCGGTCTCGAGCAGCTCGCGACGGTCCCGCTCGTCGAGGTGGATGTCGTCGCTGAGCAGCCCGGCCACCGCCGCCTTCGCCGACGCGAGCGGGGTGCGCAGATCGTGGCTGACCGCGGCCAGCAATGCCGTACGCATCCGGTCCGCCTCGGCCAGCGGCCGGGCCGCGGCCGCCTCCGCGCTCAGCCGCTCCTGCTTGATCGCCAGGGCGGCCTGGGCCGCGAACGCCTCGACGATCCGCCGGTCGGACGCGTCCAGCGGGTGGCCGCGCAGCAGCAGCCGGTGCTCGTCGTCCACCTTGACGTCGGCGTCGGCCGTGCGCGGGTCGGTGCACGGATCGCCCACGCACGCGACGACCTGGCCGCCCTCCAGGAACGTCACCGAGTCGAGGCCGAACGTCTCGCGCAGCCGCTCCAGCAGCCGCTCGCCGCGAATGACGCCGCCGGCGATCGTGGCCAGGGTCTGCGCCTCGGCCGACGCGCGGGCGGCCTGCCGGGTCTTGCGGGCGGCGGTGTCCACCACCCAGCTCACCGCGAGCGCCACCACCACGAAGATCGCCAGCGCCAGCAGGTTGTCCCGCTCGGCGATCGTGAACCGCCGTAGCGGCGGGGTGAAGAACCAGTTCAGCAGCAGCGAGCCGGCGACCGCGGCCAGCAGCGCCGGCCACAGCCCGCCGACCAGCGCGACCCCGATCACCGCGGCCAGGAAGATCAGGATGTCGTTGGTCAGGTCGATCGGCGGCCCGGCCAGCAGCAGGGCGGTGAGCAGCGGCAGGCCGGCCAGGACCAGCACGAGTCCGGTGATCCGCCGGGTCCGCGACAGAACCGGCGGCACGCTCCGGAGCGGACGGGTGCGGGCGCGCTCGTGGGTCACGAGGTGGACGTCGATCGTGCCGGACATCGCGGTGACGGTCACCCCGACACCGGCCGACAGCAGCTGGGCGAACCGGCCGCGGCTGCTGACGCCGAGCACGATCTGCGTCGCGTTCACCCCGCGGGCGAAGTCGAGCAGCGCCTGCGGCACGTCCGAGCCGACCACCTGGTGATAGGTCCCGCCCAGGCTCTCCACCAGGACCCGCTGCTTGGCGAGCTCGGCCGGGTCGGCGCCGGCGAGCCCGTCGTTCCGGGCGACGTGTACGGCGAGAAGGTCCGCCCCCTTGGTGCGGGCCGCGATCCGGGCCGCCCGCCGGATCAGGGTCCCGCCCTCCGGCCCGCCGGTCAGCGCCACCACGACGCGTTCGCGGGTCTCCCAGGTGGCGTCGATCCGGTGGTCGGCCCGGTACTGGTCGAGCTGGTCGTCGACCTTGTCGGCCAGCCACAGCAGCGCCAGCTCGCGCAGCGCGGTCAAGTTGCCGGCGCGGAAGTAGTTGCCGAGCGCCGCGTCGATCTTCTCCGGCTGGTAGACGTTGCCGTGCGCCATCCGCCGGCGCAGCGCCTCCGGCGTCATGTCGACCAGCTCGACCTGCTCGGCCGCCCGGACCACGGCGTTGGGCACGGTCTCCCGCTGCTCGACCCCGGTGATCTGGGCGACCACGTCGTTGAGCGACTCCAGGTGCTGCACGTTCACCGTGGTCAGCACGCTGATCCCGGCGTCGAGCAGCGCCTCGATGTCCTGCCACCGCTTGCCGTGGCGGGATCCCGGCACGTTGGTGTGCGCGAGCTCGTCGACCACCGCCACATCCGGCGCGCGGGCGAGCACGGCGTCGAGGTCCATCTCGGTGAGCTCGACGCCGCGGTACGCCGACCGCCGGCGCGGGATCACCTCGAGGTCACCGATCATGGCCGCGGTGTGCTTGCGCCCGTGCGTCTCGACCAGCGCCACGACCACGTCGGTGCCACGCTCGGCGCGGCGGTGGGCCTCTTCGAGCATGGTGTACGTCTTGCCGACGCCCGGCGCCGCGCCCAGGTAGATCCTCAGCTCCCCGCGCGCCACGTGCTCAGCCCCGGTCCAGCGCCAGGTTGAGCTCGAGCACGTTGACGCCCGGCTCGCCCATGAACCCGAGTGCCCGGCCGTCGGTGTACTCGGCGATCAGCTTCCGCACCGACCGCTCGGGCATGCCGCGCTCACGGGCCACGCGGGGCGCCTGCAGCTCGGCGTAGGCGGGACTGATGTCGGGGTCGAGGCCGCTCGCGCCGGCCGTGACCGCGTCGGCGGGCACCACCGGCTCGGCCGGCGCGTCGCCCCGGATCGGGGTGATCACACCGCCCGCGGCCACGTAGTCGACGCCGGGCCGGGCCGGCGCGACCGGGACACCGTCGTAGCGGGCGAGGAACGGAGCTCCGGTCTGGTTGACGCTGACCACGCGGGTGACCGGGCCGGTCAGTCCGTCGCGGCGGAAGACGGCCAGGACCGCCCCGACGCCGTCGGAGGTGCAGTAGGGCCGGCTGCCGGCCACACCTTCCAGCCTGCCGATCGCGAGGCTCCGCGCACAGACCTGGGTCAGCAGGCTCTTGCGGTCGGCGGTGTCGACCACATCTTCCGGGCCGAGATTGCTCGCCGCCGTCGCCGTCGGGTCATAGCCGTCACCGGCCGCCGACGGGCGGCTCTGGAAGTACTTTCGCACCGGGTTGCCGTCGGCGTCGGTGAAGGCCTGACCGATCAGGCGGCTGCCCACCGCCGTGCCGTCGACGGTCACGATCGAGCCGTCCGATCGTTCCGACAGGAACGGGAGTTTGCCGATGGCCACGAACGCCAGCGGATAGGCGAGTCCTAGCAGGACGGTGAAGACGAGCAGGGCGCGCAGCGCCGCGATGTGCTGGGCGAGCCACAGCGGAAGTCGCATCTCAGATCCCGGGGACGAACTGGACGAGGAGGTCGATGAGCTTGATGCCGAGGAACGGCGCGAGCACGCCGCCGAGGCCGTAGATCCACAGGTTGCGGCGCAGCAGCGCGCTCGCGCTCGACGGCCGGTACCGGACGCCGCGCAGGGCCAGCGGGATGAGCGCCACGATGACCAGCGCGTTGAAGATGACGGCGGAGAGGATCGCCGAGCCGGGCGAGTGCAGCCGCATCACGTTCAGCGTGCCGAGACCCGGGTACACGGCCGCGAACATCGCCGGGATGATGGCGAAGTACTTGGCGATGTCGTTCGCGATCGAGAACGTGGTCAGCGCGCCGCGGGTGATCAGCAACTGCTTGCCGATCTCCACGATCTCGATCAGCTTGGTCGGGTCGGAGTCGAGGTCGACCATGTTGCCGGCCTCCTTGGCGGCCGACGTGCCGGTGTTCATGGCCACCCCGACGTCGGCCTGGGCCAGTGCCGGCGCGTCGTTGGTGCCGTCGCCGGTCATCGCGACCAGCCGGCCGCCCTCCTGCTCCCGGCGGATCAGCGCCAGCTTGTCCTCGGGCGTCGCCTCGGCCAGGAAGTCGTCCACGCCGGCCTCGGCCGCGATCGCCGCCGCCGTCCTCGGGTTGTCGCCGGTGATCATCACGGTCCGGATGCCCATGGCGCGCATCTCGTCGAAGCGCGCCCGCATGCCGGACTTCACCACGTCCTTGAGGTGGATGACGCCGAGCGCCCGGGCCGGCTCACCGCCGGCGTGCTCGGCCACCACCAGCGGCGTGCCGCCGGTCGCGCTGATCATGTCGACGATCTCGCCGACCTGCTCGGACGGATGGCCGCCGTGCTCGCGTACCCACTTCATCACCGCGGCGGCGGCGCCCTTGCGGATCCTCCGTGCGCCGAGGTCGACGCCGCTCATCCGGGTCTGCGCGGTGAACGGCACGAACGTCGCCTCCGTCATCAGCCCCGGCTCCCGCTCGCGCAGCCCGTACTCGTTCTTGGCCAGCACGACCACCGAGCGGCCCTCCGGCGTCTCGTCGGCCAGGCTGGCCATCTGCGCCGCGTCGGCCAGCACCTTGGCGTCGATCCCGTCCACCGCGACCAGCTCGGATGCCTGCCGGTTCCCGAGGGTGATCGTCCCGGTCTTGTCCAGCAGCAGCGTGTCCACGTCACCGGCGGCCTCGACCGCGCGGCCCGACATGGCGAGCACGTTGCGCTGCACCAGCCGGTCCATGCCGGCGATGCCGATCGCGCTCAGCAGCGCGCCGATCGTGGTCGGGATCAGGCAGACCACCAGCGAGACCAGGACGATGCCGGTGACACCGTGGCGGTCGATCGCCACCGTGTCCGGCGCCGCCGCCTGGTAGGCCTTCGAGAAGATCGCCAGCGGCTGCAGCGTCACCACCGACAGCAGGAAGATGATGGTCAGCGCGGCGAGCAGGATGTTCAGCGCGATCTCGTTCGGGGTCTTCTGCCGGTTGGCCCCCTCGACCAGCGCGATCATCCGGTCGACGAAGCTCTCGCCCGGCTTCTGGGTGATCCGGATGACGATCCGGTCGGAGAGCACCCGGGTGCCGCCGGTGACGGCCGAGCGGTCGCCGCCCGACTCCCGGATCACCGGCGCCGACTCGCCGGTGATCGCCGACTCGTCGACGCTGGCGATGCCCTCGATGACGTCGCCGTCGCCGGGGATGATGTCGCCGGCCTCGGCCACCACGACGTCGCCGGGTCGCAGCTCGGTGGCGGGAACGACGCGGCCGTCCCGCATCCGGGCCACGGTGTCCTGCTTGGCCGCGCGCAGGGCGGCGGCCTGCGCCTTGCCCCGGCCCTCGGCGACCGCCTCGGCCAGGTTGGCGAAGACGACGGTGAGCCACAGCCAGCCGGTGATCGCCCAGGCCGGCACGCTCGGGCCGGCGATGGACAGCACGGTGGTGAAGACCGCGCCGACCTCGACGATGAACATGACCGGGTTGCGCCACATGGTGCGGGGATCGAGCTTGCGTACGGCGTCCGGCAGCGACCGCCAGAGCTGGTGGGGCCGCATCAGGCCGGGCTTCACCGAGGCCGCGGCCGCCGGCTTTTCGGCTAGCAACGTCATGACAGGCCCTCCGCGAGGGGTCCGAGTGCGAGAGCGGGCAGGAAGGTGAGGGCGACGAGCACGACCGTGACGCCGGCGACCATGCCGACGAACAGCGGCCGGTGGGTGGGCAGGGTGCCCTCCGACTCGGGCGCCGGGCGCTGCCGGGCGAGCGCGCCGGCCAGGGCCAGGACCAGCACCATCGGCAAGAAGCGGCCGAGGAGCATGACGAGGCCGAGGGTGGTGTCCCACCACGGGGTGTTGACGGTGATGCCCGCGAACGCCGAGCCGTTGTTGTTGGCGGCGCTGGTGAACGCGTACAGGACCTCGGAAAGGCCGTGCGGTCCGGCGTTGAGCGCCGTGCTGTTGTTGCCGGTGGCGAAGGCCGCCGCCGTGCCGATCAGCACCAGCGCCGGGGTGATCAGGAAGTAGAGCGAGGCGAGCTTCATCTCCCGGGCGCCGATCTTCTTGCCCAGGTACTCGGGCGTGCGGCCGACCATGAGGCCGGCCACGAAGACCGTGATGACGGCCAGGATCAGCAGGCCGTAGAGGCCGGAGCCGACGCCGCCGGGCGCCACCTCGCCAAGCATCATGTCGACCATCGGCATCATGCCGCCGAGGGCGGTGTACGAGTCGTGGAACGAGTTGACCGCACCGGTCGAGGTCAGCGTCGTGGCGGCGGCGAAGGTCGCCGAATCCGGGATGCCGAACCGGACGTCCTTGCCCTCCATCGCCGAGCCGGCCGCCTGCGGCACCGTCCCGGCGCCGTGCACCTCGAAGCCGACGGTCAGCGCGACGGCGGCCAGTGCCAGCACCGCCATCACCGCGACGATCGCGTAGCCCTGCCGGTTCTGCCCGGCCATCCGGCCGAAGACCCGCGGAAGGCTGAACGGGATCACCAGAAGCAGGAAGATCTGCAGCCAGTTCGTCCAGGCCGCCGGGTTCTCGAACGGGTGCGCCGAGTTGACGTTGTAGAAGCCGCCGCCGTTGGTGCCGAGCTCCTTGATGATCTCCTGGGTGGCGACCGGGCCGCCGGTGATGTGCTGCGTCGCGCCGGTCAGCGTGGTCACGTCGGTGCCGCCGGAGAGGTTCTGCACCACCCCGCCGACCATGAGAACGAGCGCGCCGGCGACGCAGATGGGCAGCAGGACGCGCAGGGTGATCCGGGTGAGGTCGACCCAGAAGTTGCCGAGCGCCTTGTTCCGGGCGAAACCCCGGACCAGGGCGACCGCGACGGCGATGCCGACGCCGGCCGAGACGAAGTTCTGCACGGCGAGGCCGGCCATCTGCGCCAGGTGACTCATGGCCGACTCGCCCGAGTACGCCTGCCAGTTGGTGTTGGTGACGAAGCTGACCGCGGTGTTCCAGGCCAGGTGCCCGGGCAGCCGGGGCATGCCGGGGTTGGCGAAGCGCAGGAACAGGTAGAGGAACAGCACGGAGACCGCCGAGAAGGCGAGCACGCTGCGGGCGTACACACCCCAGCTCTGCTCGGCGCCGGCGTCGACCCCGACTAGACGGTAGATGCCCCGCTCGACGGCGTTGTGTCTCTTCCCGGCGACGACCTCGTACAGGTAGTCGCCGAAGGGCCGGTGGACCAGGACGAGGGCGGCCGCGAGGCTGATGACGAAGAGCCAGCCGGCCATCAGAACCTCTCCGGGAAGAGCAGGGCGGCGACCATGAAGGCGGCGAGCAGGACGGCGACGATGCCGCCGGCGACGTTGACGGCGCTCACCAGCGTTCCACCGCCCGGGTCAGCACGGTCAGCGCCGCGAACAGCACCGCGGTGAGCGCGACGAATACGAGATCAGCCATGCGGGTAGCGAATCTCGCGCTCGGGCCGCCGGACAGGGGTGTTTATGCGGCGCATACGAGGGGCCGCCGATTTTTGACGCGCTTTTGACGCGCGATCATCGGCCGCGGCCGAGGGTCGGTGGAACCATCGATCGGTGACCACCACCGAGCTCCGGAGCTGGTTCCTCTCCGGACTGAACGAATCGGCGCAACACCACGAGGGCCCGCACGGTCAGCCCGGCGAGAAGCCGCACTCGTGGTGGAAGGTCATGTGCCTCACCGGCGTCGACTACTTCTCCACGCTCGGCTACCAGCCCGGCATCGCGGCGCTGGCGGCCGGTGTGCTGTCGCCGATCGCCACTCTCGTGCTCGTGCTGGTCACCCTGCTCGGCGCACTGCCGGTCTACCGCCGGGTCGCGGCCGACAGCCCGAACGGCGAGGGCTCGATCGCGATGCTGGTCAAGCTGCTCTCGTTCTGGAAGGGCAAGCTCTTCGTCCTGGTGCTGCTCGGCTTCGCCGCCACCGACTTCATCATCACGATCACGCTGTCGGCCGCGGACGCCACCGCGCACATCGACGAGAACCCGTTCCTGCCCTCGTCCTTCCAGGGCCACGAGGTGCTCATCACGCTGCTGTTGGTCGCGCTGCTCGGCGGGGTCTTCCTCAAGGGGTTCACCGAGGCGATCGGCATCGCGGTCGCGCTGGTCGGCGTCTACCTGACGCTCAACGTCGTCGTGGTGGCCGACGGGCTGTGGCGGGTGGTGACCCACCCGGTGGTCGTCGGCGACTGGACCGACGCGCTCACCACCCAGCACGGGAACCCGGCGCTCGTGGTCGGCATCGCGCTGCTGGTCTTTCCCAAGCTCGCGCTCGGCCTCTCCGGGTTCGAGACCGGCGTGGCGGTGATGCCGCACATCAAGGGCGACCTGCCGGCGCGGATCCGGGGGGCCAAGCAGCTGCTCACCACCGCGGCCGGGATCATGAGCGTCTTCCTGATCACGTCGAGCGTGGTGACGACGGTCCTCATCCCGCAGGACGAGTTCGAGCCCGGCGGGCCGGCGAACGGCCGGGCACTGGCCTACCTCGCGCACCAGAACCTCGGCAGCGTGTTCGGCACCGTCTACGACCTCGCGACGATCGCCATCCTGTGGTTCGCCGGGGCGTCCGCGATGGCCGGGTTGCTCAACCTCGTGCCGCGCTACCTGCCCCGGTTCGGCATGGCGCCGTCCTGGGCGCGGGCCGTGCGTCCGATGGTGCTGGTCTTCACCGGCACCGCGTTCCTGATCACCTGGGTCTTCGACGCGAGCGTGGACGCGCAGGGCGGCGCCTATGCCACCGGCGTCCTCGTGCTGATCACCTCGGCCGCGACGGCCGTGACCCTCTCCGCACACCGCCGCGCGCAGCGGGGCCGGGTGGTGGCCTTCGCGATCATCGCGTTGATCTTCGCCTACACGACGGTGGCGAACGTCGCCGAGCGGCCGGACGGCGTGAAGATCGCGGGCTGCTTCATCGGCGCCATCCTGGTGGTCTCGCTGTTGTCGCGGATCTACCGCGCGTTCGAGCTGCGCGTCACCCACATCGACGCCGACGAGGTCGCGACCGGCTTCCTGCGCGAGTGCGGCCGGCGCCAGATCCGCCTGGTCGCCAACGAGCCGGACAAGCGCGACGCCCGCGAGTACAGCGACAAGATCGCCCAGATCCTGGCCGACAACGACATGGCCGACGACCGCGACGTGATCTTCGTGGAGGTCACCGTGGCCGACGCCTCCGACTTCGAGACCGAGCTGCACGTACGGGGTGAGGTGCTGCACCACCGCTACCGCGTGCTCTCGCTGGCCAGTTCGTCGGTGCCGAGCGCCCTGGCGGCGCTGCTCCTGTGGGTGCGCGACACCACGCACCGCAAGCCGCACATCTACTTCGAGTGGACCGAGGGCAGCCCGGTCGCCAACATCGTCCGTTACCTGATCTTCGGGCAGGGCGAGGTCGCCCCGGTGACCCGCGAGATCCTGCGCCAGGCCGAGCCGAACCGCCAGAACCGCCCGCACGTCCATGTCGGCTGAGGCCCGGTCCTGATATGACCGCCGGAATGCCGTCGATCACCGCATCTGGCCGGGCCCTGTTCTAATCCGGGATGTTGCGCCGCCGGAGGCCGGCCATCCCGACGGCGCCGAGCAGCAGCGCCACCGCGAGCAGCGTCACCACCGGGGTGGCCGAGACGTCGCCGCCGGGCAGGTGTGGGACGTGGGTGAACGGCGAGATGTCCAGCACCCACTGGCTGAGCCGCAGAGTGTCGCCCACCAGCAGGATCAGCAGGCAGATCGCCGGCGCCGCCCAGGCGACCAGGGACCAGCGCGGCAGCGTGCCGAACAGCAGGACCGCGACCGCGGCCAGGACCCAGACGGCCGGCAGCTGGATGATCGTGCCGGCCAGGATGTCGCGGACGCTGCCGTCGCGGTAGACCAGGCCCGCCACCAAGCCCTCGGCGAGCAGCGCGAGCGCGGGCCCGAGCAGGGAGAAGAGCAGGTGGCTCGCGGCCCAGGCATAGCGCGAGACCGAGGTCGCGAGGACCGCCTCGGCGTGGCCCGTCGTCTCCTCGTCGCGCAGCCGAAGCGTCGCCTGCACGGCGTAGCAGGCGGCGATCAGGCCGACTATCCCGGCCGTACCGGCGAAATAGCTGTCGACCAGCTGATCGGAACCGCCGAGCCGGGCGAAGATGTCGCTCAGGCCCTGGTTGTCGCGGGCGATGTCGAGCACGCTGCCGCCGACGCCGCCGAAGATCAAACCCAGCAGGGCGAGACCCAGCGTCCATCCGATCAGCAGGCCGCGGTGCAGGCTCCAGGCGAGAGCGAGGGGCGTACGCAGCGACGGCGCGGCCGTGGCCCGGCCCAGGCGCGACGCGATCAGGCCGTCGCCGAGGTCCCGTTGCGAGCGCAGGACGAAGGCGACGCCGATGGCCGCCGCGGTGAGCAGCACCGACAGCACGACCGGCCACCAGTTGAGCGGGCCGTAGGGGTAGATGTGCGTCACCCAGCCCACCGGCGACAGCCAGGACAGCCAGGACAGGCCGCCGTCGCCGAGGGCCGAGATGTCGCCACCGACCCGCAGGGCGTAGGCGGCGCCGAGCACCGCGATGGCGATCGAGCGGGCCGAGCGGGCGCTGCTGGTCAGCTGGGCGGTGATCGCGGCGACGGCCGCGAAGATCCAGCCGGCGGCGGCGAACTCGGCCCCGAAGGCCACCGAACCGGCCGTGTCGCCGGACTTGCCGGCCATGCCGGCGAAGGTCAGCAGGCCCAGCACCAGCGACGCGGCGAGCGTGGTCAGCAGCGCGGCGGCGAGCTGCGCGTGCCGGCCGAGCGCGGTCGCGCCGATCAGCTCGGTGCGGCCGGCCTCCTCGTCGGCCCGCGTGTGGCGAATGACCGTGAGCAGGGCGAACAGGCCGATGATCACGGTCACGAAGCCGAGCCGCCAGCTCGTGAGCATGGCCAGCGAGTCGCCCTTGAGCAGGCCGTAGAGCGCGACGAACCCGGCGTTGTCGCCGCCCGCCGTGGCGAACTGGAGCCGGTCGGCGTCGGTCGGGAGCAGACCCGCGAACGACGCGTAGGTGGCGGCCGGGAGCAGGCCGAGCAGGACGACCCAGATCGGGAGCAGGAAGCGGTCACGGCGCAGGATGAGCCGTACGATCTTGAAGGTCCCGGTCATCGCTCGCCTCGCCGGTACTGCCGCAGGAACAGCTCCTCGAGCGACGGCGGCTGGCTGACCAGGCTGCGGACGCCGACCTTGACCAGGGTCCGCAGGGCCGGCTCGAGCGCGTCGGTGTCCACGTCGAAGCGGATCTTGCCGTTCTCGGTGCGCAGGTCGTGCACCCCGGTCATCGCGGCCAGACCGTCGGGCGGGCCGGTCAGCTCGGCCGAGATCGAGGTACGCGTGAGGTGCCGCATCTCGTCGAGCGTCCCGCTCTCCACCGCCCGGCCGTCCCGGATGATCGTCAGGCGGTCACACAGCGCCTCCACCTCGGCCAGGATGTGGCTGGAGAGCAGCACCGTACGGTCGCCGCGCCGCTTCTCCTGCAGGATCACCTCGCGGAAGACCTCTTCCATCAGCGGGTCGAGGCCGCTGGTCGGCTCGTCCAGGATCAGCAGCTCCACATCGGACGCGAGCGCCGCGACCAGCGCCACCTTCTGCCGGTTGCCCTTGGAGTAGGTGCGGCCCTTCTTGCGGGGATCGAGCTGGAACCGCTCGAGCAGCTCGGTCCGGCGCTTCGGGTCGAGACCACCCCGGAGCCGGCCGAGCAGGTCGATCACCTCACCGCCGGTGAGGTTCGGCCACAGCGTCACATCACCGGGCACGTACGCGAGGCGACGGTGCAGCGCGGTCGCCTGCCCCCAGGGATCGCCGCCGAGAAGGCGCACCCGGCCGCCGTCGTGGCGCATCAGCCCCAGCAGGATGCGGATCGTCGTGGTCTTGCCGGCCCCGTTCGGCCCCAGGAACCCGTGCACCTCGCCGGTCCGGACCCGCAGGTCGAGCCCGTCCAGGGCGGTGACCTTGCCGAACCGTTTGATCAGTCCCTCGGCATCGATGGCCTCGGACATGGCTACTCCTCGGGGGTGGTGGACCGCTCCAAGAGGGCTCGCGCGAACTCGGCCTGCTCGGGAGTCAGGAGCGGAGTCGAAAAGATCTCGAGAGACGCCTTGAGCACGCGGACCCAGCCCTCGGGGGTGGTGGTGTCGACCCCGAGGACACGGGACAGCTGCTCCTGCATGGTGAACATGGACATCTTCATGACGGACAGCAGCGCGACGAACGCCTTCGGATCGGCCACCTTGAGCTCGGTGCCGGCCAGCCAGGCGTCGCCGTAGGCGAGGAGGCGGTCGAAGACGGCGGCGGCCTTGAGCGAGCCGTCCATCAGCGAGCGGGTGATGTAGCGCTGCCAGAGCAGGATGCGCGGGGTGATGCCCTCGACCGAGCCGAAGCTGGTGAACCGGGCGCCGAGGCCGGTGAGCTCGCCCACGACGTACTCGTCGCAGGCGTCGCGGAGGCCCTCTTTGGAGCCGAAATGATGACGCAGAAGGCCGGAGGAGACTCCGGCCTTCTGCGCTATGTCACGGATGGTGGCGGCCTCGATGCCGCGCTCGGTGAAGAGCTCGATGGCGGCGTCCCGGATGCGGGCCCGCGCCGTGAGGTCGCTGTCACTACTCACGCGTGTAGCTTACTACACAAGCGTGTAGCCGACGCTAGTCCTGTTTCGCGCCATTCACGATGGCGGTCTTCACCGCCCCGCTCGTCAGGCCCCAGCGCTGAAGCAGGTCGTCGTAGGCGCCGGCGGCGATCAGCTTGTCGAGCGCGGCCTTCACCGCGTCGCGCAGCTGCCCGTTCGACTTGGCGAAGGGAATGCCGATGTATCCGGGCTCGTACTGGGCGGGCGACGCCAGCTGGTAGTAGTTGCTGGTGCGGCTGTCGGAGGCCAGGAAGCTGGCGGCCGGGTAGTCGTTGAGGACCGCCACCGCGCGGCCGGTGCGCAGCTGGAGCAGGGCGTCCGCGTTCGTCTTGTACTCGTCGATCTTGATGGGGTCGCCGCCGCAGATGCTCTGCGAGCGATGCAGCAGGTCGGCCTGGACCGTGCCCCGCTCGATCGCCACCGGCTGGCCGCACAGGTTGGTGAGCTCGGCGACGTGACGCGGGTTGCCCTTCTGCACGAGGATCGACGTGCCGGCCGAGAAGTAGTCGACGAAGTCGGCCTTCTTCTCCCGCTCCGGGGTGTCGGTGACGGCCGACATCACGCCGTCGTACTCGCCGGCCGCGACCTTGTCGATCGCCGTCTGGAAGGCGCCGGTCACCATCTCGAACTTGACGCCGAGGACCTTGCCCAGCGCGTCGGCGAGGTCGGGCTCGAAGCCGACGATCGTGCGCCCGTCCGCCGCGAACTGCTCCATGGGCGGGTAGCTGGCGTCGGTGACGAACCGGACCGTGCCCCGGTCCCGGATCGCCTGCGGCAGCTTGTCGTGCAGGGCCTGGTCGAACTGGACGCCGTCGACGGCCGCGGCGGCGTCCGTCTTGGTCTCCATGGCCGCGTCGCAGCCGCCGGCCGCCAGCGCGAGCACCGCGCCCGCCGCGATCAGAACGTTCCTCATCGGACTCCACCTCCAGCTCGAATCTTGTGCGGTACCGGCACCTGCGGCCACGGCACCGGCCGGGACCAGAGGTAGCCCTGTGCGTCGTCGCAGCCGGCGGCGGCCAGCCAGTCGGCGATGTCGGCGTTCTCCACGCCCTCGGCCGTCACCCGGCAGCGCAGGCCGTGCGCCAGCGCGATCACCGAGCGGACGATCGCCTGGCTGTCCGGCTCCTCGAGGACGGCGGCCACGAACGTACGGTCCAGCTTGATCTCGGAAAGCGGCGCGCCGCGCAGACGCGCGAGGCTGGTGAACCCGGTGCCGAAGTCGTCGACCGAGATGCGTACGCCGCAGGCCGCGACCCGGCGCACACCGGCGCGCGCCCGCTCGAGGTCCCCGACCATGGCGGTCTCGGTGACCTCCAGCATCAGCCGGGCCGGCGACGCGCCCAGCTCCTCGAGCAGGCCGGTCACCATCCCGGCGAAGTCCGGCGAGTCCAGGTTGCGGGCCGAAACGTTCACCGAGACGGTCCAGTCCCGGCCGGCCGCCGTCCACGCCTGCTGATCGACGAGCGCCCGCCGCAGCACCCAGGCGGTGAGCGGCTCGATCAGCCCCGACTGCTCGGCCGCGGGCAGGAACTCGGCCGGCAGCAGCAGCCCGCGCTCCGGGTGCTGCCAGCGCACGAGCGCCTCCACCGCCGACACCGAGCCGTCCGACAGCCGGACCTTGGGCTGGTAGTGCAGCACCAGTTCGTCGCGTTGCAGGGCGCGTCGCAGCTCGGCCTGCACGGCCAGGCGCGCCGCCTTGTTCGCGGCCGGCGGCTCCGCCGCCCGTTCGCCCTCGTGGACCACGATGCCGGCGGCGCCGCGCTTGCCCTGGTACATGGCCGCGTCCGCGTGCCTCAGCAGCTTCTCCAGGTCCTCGCCGTGCCCCGGGTACAGTGCGACGCCGAAGCTGGCCTCGACGCTCAGCGGCACGCCGTCGAGCACCATCTCGCGGGTGAGCGAGCCGCGCACGTTCTCCAGCAGCGTGCGCACCCCGTCGGCGTCGAGGCCGGGCAGGATCAGCGCGAACTCGTCGCCGCCGAGCCGGGCCGTGGTGTCGCCGGGCCGGACGCCGCCCGACAGCCGGGCGCTGACAACGCGCAGCAGCTGGTCGCCGGCGTGGTGGCCGAGGGTGTCGTTGACTTCCTTGAACCGGTTGAGGTCGACGATCACCACGGCGCCGCCCGTGCCGTCGCGTTTGGCGGCGGCGATCGCGGCCAGGGCCCGCTGCCGGAACGCCTCGCGGTTGGGCAGGCCGGTGAGCGCGTCGTGCAGGGCCTCGTGCTCCTGGTGGGCCGCGTACTTCCGCAGCGACCGGGTGGTCGACCAGGAGATCAAAGCCATCGCGAGGTAGAGCAGTCCGAGCCCGCCGCCGAGCCGCCGGTAGGTGACCACCATCTGCTCGTGCAGGCGCGCGTCGATCTTGTCGTACGGCAGATAGAGCTCGAGAACACCGATGGCCTCACCCGACGCCCGGGCGAAGACCGGCTGGAGCACGCGGATGATCCGGCCGCCGGGCGCCGCCTCGTCCGAGACCAGCGTGGCCGCGGACTGGCCGATGGTGGCGACCTTGAACGCCGGGTCGGAGACCGGCACGCCGCCCGAGGTCGAGCCGTCGTCGGAGAAGACGACCTGGCCGCTGAAGTTGCGCAGCCGCATCCGGACCACCGACCCGTGGTACAGCGCGAGGTCGGTCGCCTTGGCCAGGCTGTCCCGCTGGCCTGCGGTGACGCCGCGGCTCAGGTCCGCGTCGTCGAGCGCCGGTGCGATCGCCATCTCGGCGATCACGGCCGCCTGCGCCTTGCCCTGATCCTGGCCCTGCTTGGTGGCGTCGTCGTGCACGCCGCGCAGCAGCAGCACGCCGAGCGCACCGACGGGCAGGACGCTGGCCACGGCGTACGTGGCGAACAGCCGCGATCCCGACCGCGCTCCTTGCCCGGAACTTCTTCGACGCCACACAGCACGGCCTATCGACCCGGTGGCCCGGAGGTTGAGGGATCTCGCCGGTCCGCTTCGCCGGCGGCCCTCCTAGGAGTCGGACTCGAGCACCCGGCGATAGTGCTTGTCGCGTACGCGCAGAAGCCCCGCGCCGAGCAGGGCGGCCAGCAGCGAGCCCAGCAGGACGCCCAGCTTGGCGTGCTGGTCGCGCTCGGAGCCGGCGCCGAACGCCAGCTCGCCGATCAGCATCGAGACGGTGAAGCCGACGCCGCCCAGCATCGCCATGCCGGCCACGTCCCACCAGTCCAGCTCGCCGTCGAGCTGGGCCCGGGTGAAGCGCTGGACCAGCCACGTCGCGCCGGTGATGCCGATCGTCTTGCCCACCACCAGGCCGACGATCACGCCGATCGTGACCGTGTCGCGCAGCGAGGCCCCGAGCGCGCCGACCGTGACGCCGGCCGCGAAGAAGGCGAAGACCGGCACCGCGACGCCGGCCGACACCGGGCGCCAGCGGTGCTCGAAGCGGATGCCGAGCTTGACCGGCACGGTGAAGGCGAGCAGCACGCCGGCGACCGTGGCGTGCACGCCCGACTCGTGCACCAGCGCCCAGGTGGCCACCGCGACCGGCAGCAGGGCCCACCACGCCCGCACCCCGCGCCGGACGAGCAGCGCGAAACCGGCCAGCGGCAGCAGGGCCAGCAGCAGCGGCAGGACGTGCAGGGCGGAGGTGTAGAAGATCGCGATGATCGTGATCGCCAGCAGATCGTCGACCACGGCCAGGGTCAGCAGGAACGTGCGCAGGCCGGCCGGCAACGCGGTGCTGATCAGGCCGAGCACGGCGACCGCGAACGCGATGTCGGTGGCGGTCGGTATCGCCCAGCCGCGCAGGGCGCCGTGCGCGTTGAACGCCACGTAGATCGCGGCGGGCACGGCCATGCCGCCGACGGCGGCCGCGACCGGCAGCGCGGCCCGGCGCGGGTCGCGCAGGTCGCCGGCGACCAGCTCGCGCTTGAGCTCGAGGCCGGCCACGAAGAAGAAGATCGCCAGCAGCCCGTCGGCCGCCCACTCGGCCAGCGTCAGGCCGCCGAGGTGGGTCGTGGAGATCCGGTGGTAGCTCGCCTTCCAGGGTGAGTTGGCCCAGGCCAGCGCGAGCAATGTGGCGCCGAGCATGAGCAGGCCGCCGGTGGTCTCGGTCCGCAGGATGTCGGCGATGCGCCGCAGATCGGCGCGCGTTCCGCCGGCGAACAGGCGTGGAACGGACAAAGCGGGCCTCCGCGGTCGACGGGGTACAACGCCGACCAGGCTTCCCGGCACACCGGGATCAAGCCTAGTGCACGGGGTGCCGCGAGACCGCGCGGCGCAACCGGCGTTGACCGCGGCCGAGCAGGGCGGCGAGGACGATCAGCAGGGCGTAGGGCCACGCATGGCCGTGCGGGAGCAGATCGCCGTCCCGGTCGGCGAGGAACCCGACGTAGACCAGCGCCGCGAAGAGGGTCACGCCGGCGCAGGCCCGCCAGTCCGCCAGCCGCGCCGCCGCGATGCCGGCCACCAGCGCCATGACCAGCAGCCGGGCCCAGCGCTGCCCCGGTGCGAACGTCCCGGCGGCCACGAAGGCCGCCGCGATCACCGCGACGCACCCGCCGGCCAGGCCGAAGGCCACCTCGTCCGCAGAAGTCTTCACCCGCACATGGCACCTCATCCGGCTGAGAAGAACCTGCGCGTGCTCACCTAGGCGCCGTCGAGGAGGGTGGCTCCCAGGTGGGTGATCGTGTGCCGGACGGTGTTGCGGTGGCGGTGGCTGGTGATCAGGCCCGCCTGCCGCAGGACGGTCGCGTGCTGGCTGGCGCCGCCGGGGGAGATGTTCAGGCGCCGGGCCAGCTCCGACGTGGTGCAGCCGTCGGTCGCGGCCCGCAGCGCGGCCGCGCGGGTGGAGCCGAGCAGGGATGCCACCGCCCGGTCGCCGTCGTCGCCGGGGTCGCGCCACAGGCGCAGCGCCGTCGCCGGGTCGAGGCCGACCGCGTAGATGAGCATCGCCGGGCCGTCGTCCCAGGGCAGGTAGAGGCCGGGGTCGGCGGCCTGGAACACCGACGGGGCCAGCACCAGCCCGCGGCCGCCGAGGTGGACGTCGAGGTCGCCGCCGGGGACGTGCAGGCTGCGATGGACGGGCACCTCCAGCGTCGGCGGCGACCAGCGCAGCGCGGGCGCCAGGCCGTCGAGCATGGCACCGACGCCGTGGCGGGCCATTACTTCGGCCCGGGTCGCGCGCTCGTTCTCCAGCACGGTGCGGATCCGCGGCCAGTACGGGGCGATCGCCGCCGCGTGGTATTCCCCGAGCGCCCGGGTCAGCCGCTGCCGGGCCGCGCGGTCGCCCCCGGCGATGCGGGCCAGCCACGGCGACTCGGCCCCGGCCAGCAGCGGGCAGGTGAGCTCTTGCCGGAGAGCCGCGGGCGGCGCGCCGCAGAGCCGGTCGACGCCCTCGGCGTACTCGCCGGCGCACCCGACCAGCGTGAAGAGATCGGCCATCCCGTTGCCCGGCGGCGCGACGAACCGGGCCACCTCCCGCACGTCCGGCGACAGCCTCCGGGCGCGGGCCGCCGTCCGGCTCCGCCACCCGTCGAAGAAGGCCTGGCCGGCGGGCTGCTGGAGCCTCGCGAAGCTCTGCTGCACCTCGGCGAGCGCGCCGAGGACCACCACCCGGACCTTCATGGCGTCGGCGACCGTGAAATGGATGCGCAGCACGGCATCATTTAGCCACAGTGGAATGTCATTGAGGGTCTCCGCGGGCGTACCGACAATCAGAATTTCGGTAAACCGCAACGGGGGACGGAGAGCTCATGCGAAAGACCTTGGCCATGCTCGTCGTGGCCGTTCTGGCCACGCTTCTCGTGGCAAGTCCGGCGAGCGCCGCACCGCCGGGCGGCCTGTGGCTGGGCGGCTTCGGCACGAACGCGGACGGCCGCCTCGAGGCGTTCGCCGTCGACGGCGCCGGCACCCTGTGGCACAACTTCCAGAGCAACGGCTGGTCCGGCTGGCTCACGATGGGCCAGCCCGGCAGCAGCGGCGTCTGGGACGGTCCGGTGGTCGTCCGGGCTCCCGGCCCGCAGGGCTATCTGGAGGTCTTCGTCATCAACACCCTCGGCGACCTGTACTCCAAGATCCAGGACGGGAACTCGCCGACCGGCTGGAGCGACTGGCGGAAGGTCTACGACTTCCGCTGGGCGGGCAACCTGTCGGTGCAGAGCGACGCGTACGGGGTCTACATCGCCGTCACCGGTGACGAGCAGGCCTCGCTGATCACCTGGATCGGCGGCACGGTCTCGACCAAGCGTGACTTCGGCGCGCCGCCGGGCGATCCGCTGTCGGGCAGCGTGCAGCTGGGCCGGAACAGCGACGGCCGCTGGGAGCTGTTCACGGTCGGCGACAGCGGCGCCGACTACCACCTCTGGCAGAAGCCGGACGGCGGCTGGAGCGGCTGGGCGGCCTATCCCCGGTGCACGGGCGGCGCTGCCGACGGGCTCGCGGTGGCCACCAACCAGGACAAGCGGCTGGAGCTGTTCGCGACCAGCACCGGCGACCTGTGCCACCTCTGGCAGGACCCGAACCAGTCCGGCGGCTGGAGCGGCTGGAACGACTTCGGCGACGGGACGATCCGGAACGACTTCCGGGCGATCCACGCGATCACCGGCGACGACGTGGGCGCTCCGAACAACCGGATCGAGGTCTATGCGATGCGGTCGAACGGCACGCTGGTCGGTAAGTGGCAGCAGAGCCCGAACGGGAACTGGATCTCCGGCTTCTCGGCGATCGGCAGCGGCTTCGACGGCAACTTCGCGGTCGGCAAGAACGGCGACGGGCGGCTGGAACTGCTGGCGTTCCGCAACGGCGTCCCGTACCACACCTGGCAGGTGGGGCGGCCCGGCGGCGGATGGAACAGCTGGGTGGTCCTCGACCAGGGCTGACCCGGCCGGAGCTACGAGCGCTCGGCCAGGCGTTCCTCGTGGTCGAGCTCTCGCTCCAGCACCCGCAGGCCCTCGTCGGTGAGGTTCCCGGCTTCCCGCCAGCGCAGCAGCTCCTCGCGCTGCGCGTCGATCACCTCGCGGCGGATCGCCAGGGCCGCCTCGTACTGCGGCGAGACGGGCACCTCGTCCGACTCCGCCTTCTCGAGCAGGTCGAGCCGTTTGCGGTAACGCTCCAGCCGTACGGTCAACTGCTTGCGCATGGTCTCGATGGCCCGGTCCTCGACGTGGTCGTGCTTCTCGTGCTGGATCTCGTCGAGCCGGTCGATGGCCGACCGCACGGCGGCGGACCGGGCCTCGTTGCGCTCGCGGGCCAGATCGGCCTTGTTGGCGCGCAGGCCGAGCCGTCGCACCAGCGGCGCGAAGGTCAGGCCCTGACCGAGCAACGTCACCAGCACGACGACGAAGGCGCAGAACTGCATGAGGTCGCGGTCGGGCACGTTGTCCTTGAGCGTGAACACCGCGGCCAGGGTGATCACGCCGCGGGTGCCGGCCCAGCTGAGCGCCACGACCTCCTTGGTGCTGAGCCGCTTCTCCTCACGCTCGTGGTCCTCGGTGGCCGACTCGCCGCCGAGCCGGGAGTGCATCCAGCCCGGCAGCAGCTGGGTGAGCACCAGCCATACGGGACGGAGAAGCAGCACGACGCCGACCGAGACGATCACGGCCGTCCAGATCGTGGCGGTGTCGTACTCGTGCAGGCGGTCGACGACGGCCGGGAGCTGCTGACCGATGAGCAGGAAGACGAAGCCCTCGAGCAGGAAGTCCACCAGCCGCCAGACCGCGGTCGTCTGCAGCCGGCTCGCGCCCGACGAGTAGCGTGGCGAGTGGTGCCGGATGATCAAGCCGGCCACCACGACGGCGAGCACGCCCGAGACACCCACGCTTTCTCCGAGGAGGTACGCGGCGAAGGGCGTCACCAGCGAGATGGCGTTCGCGCTGAGCGGGTCCTCGCGCACATGCCGCAGCAGACGCACCAGGTAGGCCACGACAACGCCGGCCACGACGCCGCCCGCGGCCGCGAGGACGAACTCGCCGACGGCGGTCGGGAACGAGAAACCCTCGCCGTCGACCGAGGCGACCGCGACGCTGAGGATGGTCAGCGCGGTGGCGTCGTTGAGCAGGCCCTCGCCCTGGATCAGGGTGATCATGTTGCCGGGCAGGCCGGCCCGGCGCCCGACGGCGAGCGCGGCGACCGGGTCGGGCGGGGCGATCGCCGCGCCCAGGGCCACGCCGGCGGCCAGGGTCGCGCCGGTGACCCACAGCTCGAAGCCGACGCCGACCAGCAACGCGGTGGCCAGGACGAGCAGCACCGAGAGGCTGATGACGGTGCGCAGGTTGTGGCGGATGTCGAGCAGCGAGGAGTCCAGCGCCGCGCTGTAGAGCAGCGGCGGGATCACGAAGCTGAGGATCAGCTCCGGCTTGAGCTCGATGTTCGGCCCGGGAAGCAGGGCGTAGACGATGCCGATGATGGTCAGCAGCGCGGCCGAGGGCAGGCCCGTGCGGCGTGCCACCCATCGCATCGCCACGATGATCGCCACGGCGGCCAGGATGAAGAGCAGGATCTCCTCGGCGTGATGCACGAGGTCCATCTTTCCCGGCCGGCCGCGTCCTAAGGACTCGGCCGGCCGGAAACTTGAGATCAGTAGCGGTAGTGCTCGGGCTTGTACGGGCCGTCCACGTCGACGCCGAGGTACTCGGCCTGCTTCTTGGTGAGCGTGGTCAGGCGTACGCCCAGCGCGTCCAGGTGCAGCCGCGCGACCTTCTCGTCGAGGTGCTTGGGCAGCACGTAGACCTGCTTCTCGTACTCGCCCGGCTTGGTCCAGAGCTCGATCTGGGCGATCGCCTGGTTGCTGAACGAGTTCGACATGACGAAGCTCGGGTGGCCGGTGGCGTTGCCCAGGTTCATCAGGCGGCCCTCGGACAGGACGATCACCGAGTGGCCGTCCGGGAAGCGCCACTCGTGCACCTGCGGCTTGATCTCGATCTTCTCGATGCCGGGCACCTTGGCCAGGCCGGCCATGTCGATCTCATCGTCGAAGTGACCGACGTTGCCGACGATGGCGTTGTGCTTCATGCCGGACAGGTGCTCGACCGTGATGATGTCGGTGCCGCCGGTGGTGGTGACGAAGATGTCGGCCTGGTCGAGCACGTCCTCGATCCGGGCGACCTGCATGCCGTCCATCGCGGCCTGCAGCGCGCAGATCGGGTCGATCTCGGTGACCACGACACGGGCGCCCTGGCCGCGCAGCGTCTCGGCCGCGCCCTTGCCGACGTCGCCGTAGCCGCAGACGACCGCCAGCTTGCCGCCCAGCATCACGTCGGTGGCCCGGTTCAGGCCGTCGACCAGCGAGTGCCGGATGCCGTACTTGTTGTCGAACTTGCTCTTGGTGACCGCGTCGTTGACGTTGATCGCCGGGAAGAGCAGCGTGCCCTCCTTGGCCAGCTTGTAGAGGCGGGCCACGCCGGTGGTGGTCTCCTCGGTCACGCCGCGGATCTCGGAGGCGATGCGGGTGAACCGCTGGCCGTCCTCGGCGAGCGAGGCGCGCAGCGTGTCCAGGATGATCGAGTACTCGTGGCTGTCGGCCTCGGTCGCCTGCGGGACCGCGCCGGCGCCCTCGAACTCGACGCCCTTGTGCACGAGCAGGGTGGCGTCGCCGCCGTCGTCGAGGATCATGTTGGGCCCGAGGCCGTCGCCGAAGTCGAACAGGCGCATCGTGCACCACCAATACTCCTCCAGCGTCTCACCCTTCCAGGCGAAGACCGGGGTGCCGGTGGGCGCGTCGACGGTGCCCTGGCCGACGACGACCGCCGCGGCCGCCTCGTCCTGGGTGGAGAAGATGTTGCAGGAGACCCAGCGCACGTCGGCGCCGAGCGCGACCAGCGTCTCGATCAGCACGGCGGTCTGCACGGTCATGTGCAGCGAGCCGGCGATGCGGGCGCCGCGCAGCGGCTGCGACTCGCGGAACTCCTCGCGGATCGACATGAGGCCCGGCATCTCGTGCTCGGCGAGCCGCAGCTGGTGACGACCGGCCTCGGCCAGGGAGAGATCCGCCACGGCGAACTCGAGGCCGTTGACGACCTGCAGCTTGTCGGAAAGCTTCTCGGACACGAAAGAGGGCTCCTCCCTCATCAGGAGGCGCCCTTGCGTCAGCAAGCCGGCGGCCGAGCGTGGCGGAACACCGCGTGGCGGGGGTGATCCGTTGCAGCGCCTCTCGGCCGGGCCTTTACAGGGTAACCCGAGACTGGGATTCTTAGCCGCCCCATGTGATTCGACTGGCAGGGTAGGGACGTGCCAGAGGCGCTACCTCGGGTTTTGCGGCCCAGGACCATTCGCGTACAACTCACGCTCGCCGTCACGGCGGTCGTCGCCCTCGTGGTGGCGCTGGCCGGGCTGGCGGTCGTGCTCTACGCCGACCACCGTGACCGCGCGGACGTGGACGATCTGCTCACGACCCGTGCCGCTCAGGTGCGCACGGCGGCGACCAGGGACGGGTCGCTGCCGACCGACGGCACCTATGTCGTACGCCTGTTGCAGGGCGCCGAGGTGCGGGCCGAGCGGGGCTCGACCGCAAAATTCTCGATACCGGTAAAAGACGGCTATTCGACCGTGTCCGCCGAGGACGGGTCACACTGGCGTTCATGGGCCGAGCCGCTCAAGACTGGCGCCCAGATGCAGGTGCTGCTGCCGTTGCGAGACCTAGAAAGTCGACATTCCGGAAATGTCAGGATGATTGACCTCATTGTGGTGCTGGCCGCCATCGTCGCCGCGGTCGGGACGTGGTTCGTCGGCGGCCTCGTGCTGCGGCCGCTGATCCGGCTGGCCGAAAACGGCCAGGCCGCGGGCCAGGACGGCGTCGCGACATCCCCGGCTCCCGGCGGCGCCGCCGCATCTCCGATCTCCAGCGGAATACCACCCCACCGCTCAGCCGGCGCCGCGACTTCCCTCGCGCCCGCCGACGCCGCCGCGCCTTCCGCGGCCGCCGACACCGTCGCGCCCTCCGCGCCGGCCGACGCCTCCGCGTCTTCCGCCGCCGACACCGTGACATTCCCCGCCGCTGCCGCCGCGCCCGCCGCATCCGACATTTCCGAAATGTCGGAGACGCAACGGGTGCGGAACGGCGCCCACCACGGGCTCGGCGCGCCGGCGCGGCAAGCCGAACCGCCGCAGGTCGTGGCCGACCCGGACCTCGTGGCGCTGGAAGCGGGAGCACTCGCCCGGCAGATTGCGGCCGAATACGCGCGAGCCGCCGACCAGATGCGCGGTCCGCTCGCGGAGCTCGGCGAGGGCCTCGACCAGCTCCTGGACAACCCGGAGATGCCGGCCACCCAACGGCACCTCTACCTGGCCTCGATCCAGACCGAGTACCGCCGGATGCTCGCCCTCGTCGACGACCTCGAGACCCGCGCGGCGTCGCGCTGAGGAAGCTCCTAGAAAAAATCTCGGGCCGGCTGTCCGGATCGTGTCCGGCCGTTCGTCACCCTGGTGAAAGCACGAACTAGGGAGCCGAGATGAAGTACATGATGTTCGTCTGCACCGACACCGAGCCCGAGACCGACGAGTCGTCGATTCCCGACATCCACACCTGGGTGGCCGAGAACGACGCGGCCGGCCGGCGGGTCACCGGCAGCGTGCTGGTCTCGCCGTCGTCCGCCACCACGGTTCGCGTCCGGGGCGGCGAGGTGCTGCTCAGCGACGGCCCGTTCGCCGAGACCAAGGAGGTGATCGTGGGCTTCGACATCCTCGAGTGCGCCGATCTCGACGAGGCGCTCGCCGTCGCCGCCGCGCACCCGATGGCGTACTCGGGGCGGCTCGAGATCCGGCCTTTCACGGACCTCTGAGAAAAAGAAGATGGATGCCGCCGCGGCCGTCAGCGCTGCCTGGGACTCGTACGCCCGGATCGTCGCCACCCTGATCAGGGTGACCGGCGACTGGAACCTCGCCGAGGACTGTGCCCAGGAGGCGATGGCGGCCGCCCTCGAACGCTGGCCGCGCGACGGCGTGCCCACGAACCCGGGCGGCTGGCTGATGACCGCCGCCCGCAACCGGGCGATCGACGTGCTGCGGCGGACCGCGGTGGAGCAGACGAAGCTGCGGGAGGTGGCGATGTTGTGGAACCCGGGCGAGTCGTCCCGGCCGGAGATCGAGGACGACCGCCTGCGGCTGATCTTCACCTGCTGCCATCCGGCGCTCTCGCTCGAGGCCAGGGTGGCGCTGACCCTGCGGACGGTCGCGGGGGTGCCGACGGCCGACATCGCCCGCGCGTTCCTGGTCGCCGAGCCGACCATGACCCGCCGCATCACCCGGGCGAAGTCCAAGATCTCGGACGCCGGCATCCCGTACCGCGTGCCGTCGGGTGCTGCGCTCGGCGAGCGCCTGCCGGGGGTGCTGGCCGTGCTCTACCTGCTCTTCACCCGGGGGTAAGACGCGGACGGCGAGCCCGCTTTCGCCGACGAGGCCATCCGGCTGGCCCGCCTGCTCGCGACCCTGATGCCGGCCGAGCCCGAGGTGCCGTCGCTGCTGGCGCTGTTCCTGCTGCAGCACTCGCGCCGGCACGCCCGCCGGGATGCCGCCGGTGACCTGGTGACGCTGGAGAAGCAGGACCGCGCCCGCTGGGACCGGGCCGCGATCGCCGAGGGCTTGACGATCCTGTCGTGCACCCCGACCGACGGCCCGTACGGCCTGCAGGCGCGCATCGCCGCCTGCCACGCGACGGCGCCCTCCTTCGCCGAGACCGACTGGCGGTCGATCGCCGTCTGGTACGACCAGTTGGCGGCCCGGCAGCCGACGCCGGTGGTGGCGCTGAACCGGGCGGTCGCCCACGGCTACGCGTTCGGCCCGGCCGCCGGCCTCGAGCTGCTGGCCGAGGCGCGCCCCGGCCTCGCCGGCTACCCGGCCGCGACGGCCGTCGAGGCCGACCTGACCGCCCGCGCCGGCGACCGGGTCCGGGCCGCCGAGCTGTTCCGCTCGGCCGCCGGAGCCGCGCCGTCCGAGGTGGAGCGCCGGGCGTTGCTGGCCCGGGCCGCCGAGCTCACCGGCTAGGCGGGCCCGGGTAACTCGTTCGGGCACGACTTCCGGCGCGACTTCGAGCGCGACCGCAAATCCGGCGTCGGGGCGGTGCATGGCGGCCCGGGTGGTGGGTAGCGAAGAGACCACACCCGGGTGCCAGCCAGCAATGAACCGCGAAGTTATGTGCAGGAGGAAGCCCCCCGATGTTCACGACGGAGCAGATCAACACCCTGACCGGCCGGACCGTGCGTGACCGCGACGGCGACAAGATCGGCGAGATCGGCCAGGTGTGGGAGGACGGCACCGGACAGCCGACCTGGATGAGCGTGAAGACCGGCCTGTTCGGTCTGAAGGAGAGCCTGGTGCCGCTGCAGGACGCCGGCATCCGCGACGACGATGTGCACGTGCCGCTGGAGAAGTCCCAGGTCAAGGACGCGCCCAACATCGACGTGTCGTACGACGAGCCGCTGCGGCGGGACGAGGTCGAGCGCCTCTACCGGCACTACGGGATGGACTGGGACGAGAGCAACCGTGCTTACCGGACCGGCTCCGAGCACGCGGGCACGGCGGACTACGCGGCCGGCGACTACCGCCGGGACGAGAGCGCCGGATACCGCCGGGACGAGAGCGCCGGATACCGCGGGGACGAGACGGCCGGATACCGCGGGGACGAGACGGCCGGATACCGCGGGGACGAGACGGCCGGGACGAGCGACACCGGCCGAACGTCCGATCGGGACAGCGGCGCGATGACCCGGTCCGAGGAGCGGCTCGACGTGGGCACGCGGACCGAGGAGGCCGGCCGGGCCCGGCTGCGCAAGTACGTGGTGACCGAGCGGGAGCAGGTGGAGGTGCCGGTTCGCCGCGAGGAGGTGCGCCTCGAGCGCGAGCCGATCACCGACGCCAACGACGACGCGGCCTACAGCGGGCCGGACATCACCGAGTCGGAGCACGAGGTGACACTGCGGGCCGAGCGGCCCGTGGTCGAGACCGAGACCGTCCCGGTGGAGCGGGTGCGCCTCGGCAAGGAGACGGTCACCGACCAGGAGACCGTCGGCGGTGAGGTGCGCAAGGAGCGGATCGAGGCCGACCTGCCCGACGAGGACGGCCGTCGCCGCGTCGACTGACCGGCACCGGGGTCGCCGTCCGCGCCGGGCGGCGACCTCGGCGTTTCCGTATGCAGGTCAGCGCAGGGACTCGTGCAGCACGCACACCGCGAGCAGACGGACCGACGGCCACGACGCCCGGTCCCAGCCCCGCTCGTGCACCTCGTCGGCCGACCAACCCCTGGTCATGGCCGTGTCGGCGAGACCGTCGGCGTAGGCCGCCAGCGTCACCGGGCTCAGCTCGCCCCAGGCGTCCGCGACCGCCGTCCGCACCTCGGCGGCGTGCTGGTCGACGGCGGCCAGCAGCGCCGGCATGTCGGCCATGGCGATGCGGCCCGCCGGCCCGAGCCGGGCCGACCACTGGTCGAGGGCCAGCCGCGCCGCGTCGATCACCGTGCCGTAGTCGTGATCTCCGTCCATGGCGATGGACGGTACAAACCGGGCAACGGGCGCGCAATCATCCGGGCGGCCCTTGTCGCGGGGCCGGAAGTCGCGAGGCCGAGAGTCGGGCGACCGAGAGTCGCGCGACCGAGAGTCGCGGGGCCGAGAGTCGCGCGGCCCAGGGTCAGGCGACGGCCAGGCGGGCTGAAGTGTCCAAAGCCCGCGTCGACCAGCGGACCGCGTCCATGTACTGCCCGGCCAGGTCGAAGCTGCCGAACTCGCCGTTCTCGTAGGCGTCGACCGCGCGCAGCACCCGGCCCAGCTGCCCGGTTCCGGCGGTCAGCGCGTCGACGATCGCGGGCGCCAGCGGGAACTGGTCGGCCATGCCGGCGGGGGAGATGGCCAGCAGCCGGCCCACCCCGCTGATCACGCCGGCCATGAAGGCGGCGTCGGCCGAGGCGCCGAACCACGTGGCGATGTTCTCGCACAGGCGGGCGCGGGTCAGCACGCCGAGCATGTGCTCCTCGGTGCCGCCGCTGTCGTCGAGCGCCATGAGCAGCGCCCACTGGCGGATGTGCGGCAGGCCGACCATGACCACCGCCTGGCGCACCGAGGACACCCGGTTGGTGTGCCCGGCCGCGGCCGAGTTGCTGGCCCGCAGCACGCGCAGGGACAGCGGCGGGTCGCTGGCGATGATGGCGACGATCTTCTGGAGGTCGGGCTCGCCCGCGCTCAGGGCGGCCACCAGCTCGAGGCGGCGCAGGCGGGACGGCGAGAGGCTGGCCACCGTCAGCACCTGGGGGTGGCTCAGCGCGTACCCCTGGCGCAGTTCCATCCGGTATCTCTCGGCGATCGCCAGTTGCTCGTCGGTCTCCAGGCGCTCGGCCACGATCTGGATGTTCGGGAACCGGCGGCAGGCGGCGACGACCTCGTCGAGACGGGACAGGTCGCCGTCGAGGAGGTCCAGCTTCACGTACGAGGCCATCGAGAAGAGCACCTCGTGGCCGGAGCCCCAGACGAAGTCGTCGAGCGCGATGCGGTAGCCGGCCTCGCACAGCGCGGTGATGCCGGCGACGACCTCGTCGTCCATCCGGACGGTCTCGAGCACCTCGAGCACCACCTGCTCGGGCCCGAACGGCAGGGCGATCTCGCCGACCAGGAAGTCGCGGGTCAGGTTGATGAAGCACAGACGGTCGCCGGCCACCTCGCGGATGCCGAACTCGGTGAACGCGTTGACCATGACGGTGCTCGTCGCGTACGTGTCCTGGCGTCCCGCCGCCACCGCGTCCATGCTGCCGCGGAAGAGCAGTTCGTAGGCCACGACGTCGCCGTGCACGTCGAAAATGGGCTGCCGCCCGACGTGCACGAGCTGAGCGCCGTCCGCTGCTTTCACGTTGTTCCGTATCGGCCCGTAGCGCGGGGATCTGACGAAAACACCTAGAGGTCCGTACGCCAGAGGCCGTCCCCCGTCACCAGGAACAACACCTCGCCCCGCCCGGCGACGGCCGCCGGCGGCCCGGGCGTGGCCACCGCATCCCCGTCGATCCACAGGCCGCCCCCGGCGACCACCGGCTTGCCGCCCACGACCGTCAGCGACCGCACCCCGCCCGGGTCACCGCCGAACGTCTTGCCGGCCGTCCAGACCCCGTCGTGCCAGCGCCACAGCCCGAACGACGTGCCCCGGGCGCCCGCCGCCAGCACGTCGTCGCCGTCCCGGACCGCCCGCTGCATCTCGTTGAACCCGGTCGCGGCCGGCGGGTCGGACCGGGTCCAGGACCGCCCGTCGGCGCTGACCCAGGCCGCGGCCCGCTCGTCGGCGCTGTTCGGCACCGTCACGCCGCCGACCAGCGCCCACCGGCCGCCGGGCAGCGCCACCGCGTCCCGGGCGATCGTCGGACCGGCCAGCCCCGGCGCGCCTTCGACCAGGGTGAACACCCGACCGTCGGAGGAGAGCCAGGCCGCGGCGCCGCTGCTGCGGTTGCCGGCGATCGCGAACCCCGACGGTCCCGCGGCCATCCGCGACACGTCCACGGCGCGATCCCCGCCGTACGTCTCGAAGGGCGCCTGGTTCTCGCGCAGGACCCCGCCCTCGAGCCGCCACGTGCTCACCCGGGGATTCCCGTGCGCCCCGCCCGGCACCGCGCCGAGCATCGCCACCCGGTCGCCGTCGCACGCGATGCTCGTGATCACCTGCCGTGGGCCGTAGTAGCTGCTCGGCAGCGGCTCGAACACCACCTCGCCCCAGGCCGAACCGTCGGCGCTGGACCAGGCGGCCGGGCTGGTGCCGCCGTCCGCCGTCCGCCGTCCGCCCGCCACCCACCAGCGGCCGCCGCAGTCGGCCACGGCACGCAGGTCGGCGGCCGGCACGCCGGCCACACGTTGCCAGGACGGCGCCGGCTTGCTGCAAGCGCTGACCGAAAGCGCCGCCAGCACGGCGATGATCACGCAAGAGAACGATGGCTTCACGTAACAACCGAGCAATCTGCCGAAAATTTGCGACTAACTCTTGTGTAGTACGTCACAGCAATCTTATGGTCACGGGACTTCGCTCCCCATAGAAAGAACTACGGATGTCGAAAGCTGCCCTCACTGCCGCCATAGCCGCCGGCGTCGCGCTCACGGTCGGAGCGGCCGGCACCGCGTACGCCTCGAAGCCCGCGACCGTCACCGGCACCCGCGCCGCCCTCGCGCCGTCGCTCGTCGCCGGCCGGGGCGCCACCGTCCCGTTCGTCGAGCAGGAGGCCGAGACCGCCGCCACCAATGGCACGGTGATCGGCCCCGACCGCACCGCCTACACGCTGCCGGCCGAGGCCTCCGGCCGCTCCGCGGTCAAGCTGGCGCCCGGCCAGTGGGTCGAGTTCACGCTGCCCAAGGCCACCAACGCGATCACCGTGCGATACAGCATCCCGGACGCGCCGACCGGCGGCGGCATCACCGCGCCACTGGCCGTCAAGGTCGGCAAGTCGACCCGGAGCATGACCCTGACCTCGCAGTACTCCTGGCTCTACAACCAGTACCCGTTCAGCAACGACCCCAATGCCGGCCTGCTGCATCCGGACTGGTGGATCACCGAGTGCTCGTGCGTGCCGAACACGCCGAACCCGCCGCAGATCTCGATCCCGTTCCGGCCCAGCCACTTCTACGACGAGCAGCGGCTGCTTCTCGGCCACACGTACCAGGCCGGCGAGAAGATCCGGTTGACCGCCTCCTCGGCCGCCGCCTGGACGGTGATCGACCTGCTCGACACCGAGCTGGTCGGCGCCCCGAAGATCGACCTGGTCGCCGCCAACGTGCTGCTGTTCGGCGCCGACCCGTCCGGCCGGCGTGACTCGGCCGCCGCGTTCGACAAGGCGATCGCCTTCGCCCGTCAGCACCGGCTCAAGGTCTACGTGCCGCCGGGCACGTACCAGGTCAACCGGCACATCATCGTCGACGACGTGACGATCGAGGGCGCCGGCAGCTGGTACACGATCATCAAGGGCCACGAGGTCGCGCTGTCCACCCCGGCCCCGGACGGTTCGGTGCATACCGGCGTCGGCTTCTACGGCGTGAACTCCCGCAACGTCCACCTGAGCGGCTTCGCGATCGAGGGGGACGTCCGCGAGCGCATCGACACCGACCAGGTCAACGGCATCGGCGGCGCGATGAGCGACTCGACGATCGACGGCCTCTACATCCATCACACCAAGGTCGGCCTCTGGTTCGACGGTCCGATGTCGAACGTGAAGGTCACCGACAACGTGATCGCCGACCAGATCGCCGACGGGCTGAACTTCCACATCGGCGTGACCGGCTCGCTGGTGAAGAACAACTTCCTCCGCAACACCGGCGACGACGCGCTGGCCATGTGGTCGGAGAAGCAGGCGGACGCGAACAACACGTTCGACCACAACACGATCCAGACGCCGGTGCTGGCCAACGGCATCGCGATCTACGGCGGCACCGACAACACCGTCTCCAACAATTTGATCGCCGACCCGATCCGCGAGGGCAGCGCGCTGCACGCCGGCTCCCGGTTCGGCGCCGAGCCGTTCGCCGGGCACCTGTGGTTCACGAACAACACCACGGTGCGGTCCGGGACGTACGAGCTGAACTGGAACATCGGCCTCGGCGCGATCTGGCTCTACGCGCTGGAGCGGAACATCGACGCGGACATCCAGGTGGTCGGCGACAACTTCCTGGACAACACGTACAACGCGATCATGGAGGTCGCGGACTGGCCGGTGAAGGACCTATACTCGATCACCAACGTCCACTTCAAGGACATCAAGGTCGACGGCGCCGGTACGAGCGTGCTCAGCGCCCGGGTCGGCGGCGGCGCGACGTTCGAGAACGTCGACGCCCGTAACGTCGGCGCGGTCGGCGTCAACAACTGCGGCCGGTTCAACTTCCCCCCGACCGGCTCCGAGTTCTCGGTGACCGACCTCGGCGGCAACGACGGCGGCTGGCTGGCCCCGTGGATGCTGCCGAACACGATCACCTGCGACGACCGTCCCCCGGTCGTCGCGCCCCCCGCCCCGTCACCCTGGTAACCCATCCCCAACGGTGGCCCCGCTCGTTGATTCGGGCGGGGCCGCCTGTGGTTGGTAGCCTTGGCCCCGCCTTCTGCCTGCCGTCCGATGTTGGGAAGTCCGTTGAGCCAAACACTGCTGGTGACCGGTGGTGCCGGTTTTGTCGGTTCCAACCTCATCAAGGCGCTGCTGACCGACTTCCCCGCTGCCGCGATCGTGTCGCTCGACAACTACTTCACCGGCCGGCCGGAAAACCACGTCAACGATCCCCGGGTGAGCTACGTCGACGGCTCGACGGTCGACGTGGCCAAGGTCTGGGCCGAGCGCGGACTGCCCAGCCCCGAGATCGTCTTCCACCTCGGCGAGTACTCGCGCATCGTCCAATCCTTCGACGACCACGACCTGACCTGGGAGTTCAACCTCCTCGGCACGATGGAGGTGGTCAAGTTCGCCTCGGCCAACGGGTCGAAGCTGATCTACGCCGGCTCCAGCTCCAAGTTCGGCAACGACGGGCAGGACGAGAACCTCAACCCGTACGCGTGGACCAAGGCCAAGAACATCGAGTACATCAAGAACTACTCGTCGTGGTACGGCCTGGACTACGCGATCACGTACTTCTACAACGTCTACGGCCCCGGCCAGATCACCAGCGGTCGGTACGCGACGGTGATCGGCATCTTCGAGAACTGCTACCGGCACGGCAAGCCACTGCCGGTCGTCTCGCCCGGCACCCAGACACGCGACTTCACCCACGTCGACGACATCGTCCGCGGCATCGTGCTGGTCGCTCAGAAGGGTTCCGGCGACGGCTACCTGCTCGGCACCGGCCGCGAGTGGCCGCTGCTCGAGGTGGCCAAGCTGTTCCGCACCGACTATGTGATGATTCCCGCCCTGCGCGGCGAGCGGGTCCGCGGGCAGGCCGACACGTCCAAGGCCGGCGAGCTGGGCTGGCACCCAACGCGTCAACTGGACGAATACGTGGCCACGTTCGTGGCGACGCACGAGCCCGTTCGTGGGGCGGGAGATCCGAATCACTGAGCCGCTCGCGCCCGCAGCGAGTTGACTGGTGCGTGTGCGCCGCGCCCTGATTCCCCTGCTCGCCCTGGCCTGCGGTCTCACCGTGGCCAACCTCTACTACTCGCAACCGCTGCTCGACCTCATCGCCGGCAACTTCGGCGTGAGCCAGGGCGCGGCCACCGTCGTGGTCACCCTCACCCAGATCGGGTACGCGCTGGGCCTGCTCCTGCTGCTGCCACTGGGCGACCTGGTGGAGAATCGCCGGCTCACCACCCGGCTGCTCGGCGGCACGGCGGCCGCGCTGCTCCTGGCCGCGATCTGCCCCGCGTACCCCCTGTTCCTGGCCTTCTCGGTCTTGATCGGCGTGACCTCGGTGGTGGCGCAGATCCTCGTGCCGTTCGCCGCCCACCTGGCGCCGGAGGAGGAGCGCGGCGCGATCGTCGGCAAGGTGATGGGCGGCCTGCTGCTCGGGATCCTGCTGGCCCGCACGGTGTCGAGCTTCGTCAGCGGCCTGTGGGGCTGGCGCGCGATCTACTTCATCTCGGCGGCCCTGATGATCGTTCTGGCCGTCGCCCTGTGGCGCCTGCTCCCTCCCCGTGCGCCTTCGCATACGGCCGGTTACCGCTCCCTGTTGCGCAGCGTGTGGGATCTCGCGCTCGCCGAGCCGGCGCTGCGTCGGCGAGCCGCCTGCCAGGGCCTGCTGTTCGGCGCATTCAGCGCATATTGGACAGCGATCGCCTACGAGCTCATCGGCGAACACGGCTTGAGCCAGGCCCAGATCGCCATCTTCGCCCTGGTCGGCGCCGGCGGCGCGGCGGCGGCGCCGATCGCCGGAAAGATCGCCGACCGCGGGTACGGTGCGGTCGCGAGCGGCGGCGCGCTGGCCCTGGCCGCCGCGATGGCGGTGCTGGCCGCCGCCGGTCACCGCAGCGTGCTCGTGCTCGGCCTGGCCGGCGTCCTGCTCGACTTCGCGGTGCAGGCCCACCAGGTAATGAGCCAGCACGAGATCTACGCGCTGCGCGCCGACGCCCGGGCCCGCATCAACACCGTCTTCATGACCACCGTCTTCACCTGCGGCGCCATCTCCTCGGCCCTGACCGGAGTGCTCCACCACCGCTACGGCTGGACTGGCGCGTGCATCCTGGCCGCGTGCTGCGCCACCACCGGCTTGCTGGTGTGGGCCGTCGCCCGCTGGCGATCACCGGCCCGCGCCCGCGAGGTAGCCGCCTGACGGCGCCCTTTGCTCTGCTCACCCATACGCGCACCGGTGGATAGCGGCTCGAAAGTGTCGTACCCGGTCCCTACTCTCACCCCCACCCAGTGACCGGGTGGGGTTCGGTATGGCGGCGGGGTCCCGCACGTATAGGTAAGCAGAGCAAAGCGCCCCGGCGGTGCTGGCCCGACCGGTGCCGGCCCGACCGGTGCCGCCCCGGCCGGTGCCGCGCCGGTCTGCGCCTGTCTGCGCCGGGCCGATCTGCGCCTGTCTGCGCCGGGCCGATCTGCGTCGCGTCGGGCCGGCTCGGTCTGTGTCGGGTTTGGGGCGGGGTAGATCTGTGCCGCACGGGGCGATCTGCGTGCCGCTAGGCCGGGATCCATCTGCCTCGCGAGGGCGATGGGCGTGGCGGCAGGCCGGGGTCGATCTGCCTCGCGTCGGCCTGCGTCGCGTGGGGCCGGGTCGATCTGCCTCGCGGCGGCGGTCTGCGTCGCGTGGGGTCGGGTCGATCTGCGTCGCGCGCGCGTCGATCTGATTGCGTGGTGTCTAGGTGCGCCGCGCTGCGGGGGTGCGTTGCGTGGGGCTGCGGCGGGTGCGCTGCGTTGCCGGGTACTGCCAAGATAGTGACCATGACCGATCAGCCGCGGCCGCCGGGGCGCAACTGGGCCGGGATCGCCGCGATGCTCGGGGGGATCGCCGCGCTCATCACCGCGATCGTTGGGGTGCTGACGTTCGTCGTGGCGCAGCTGAAGGACGACAAGCCGGACCCGGCCAAGGCGGCCGCGCCGGTCACCACCGTCGCGCCCCGAGGCACGACCGCCGGCCCGGCCGGAGGCGCGAGCGCGCCGGCGGCCGCGACCGGGGCCACCGCCGGAGCCACCGGCGGGGCGGCCACCACGGCCTCAACCGGGTGGCAGACGGTCTACTCCGATGTTGCGTTCGTCTTCGACAACAACGGCGTCGACTTCGCTCAGGACAGGCCGAAGCGCAATGCCGGCACGTCGATGCAGCTCTATTCCGGTGGGTCGAGCGCAGTCTCCTACGGCAGCGACTCGCTGATCGCCCTGCTGCCCTCGGGGCAGAAGGGCACGCCGGAAGCGTGCGTCGACGTGATCGAGGCCGAATCGAGCCGCACGGTGCAACTGGCCGGTGGCCGGCGGGTCTGCGTGCAAACCCCGACCGGCCGGGTGGCGCTGATGACCGTTAAGGGTCCGGCCGGGCCGGAGAGCAGCCTCGGCTGGAAGGTCACCGCAACGGCCTGGCAGCCGGCGTCATGAGCACGCCTCTGGGGGTGGCCGTCGTCGGGTTCGGGTGGATGGGCCGGGTGCACACGCAGGCGTACCTCCGGATCCCGCACCATTATCGCGACGCGCAACCCGTCGCGCTGCTGGCCGTGGCCGATGACGTGCCCGGGCGCGCCGACGAGGCCGCCGTTCGCTACGGCTTCGAGCGCGCCACCCTCGACTGGCTTGAGCTGGTCGACGATCCGAGCGTGCAGGCGGTGAGCATCACCCTGCCGAACTTCCTGCACCGCGAGGTGGGGGAGGCCTTCGCCCGGGCCGGCAAGCACATCTGGATCGAGAAGCCGGTGGGACTCACGGCCGATGACGCGCGGGCGATCGCCGGCGGGGGACAGGTGGCCGTCGGTTTCAACTACCGGAACGCGCCCGCGGTGGAGAAGGCGCGCGAGATCCTTCGGGCCGGCGAGATCGGGGAGGTCACGCACGCGCGGGTGCGGCTGCTCAGCGACTATGCGGCCCACCCGGACGGCGCGCTGAGCTGGCGGTTCGAGCGGGAGCGCGGCGGCAACGGCGTGCTCGGCGATCTCGGCTCGCACGGCGTCGACCTTGTTCGCTACCTGCTCGGCGAGATCGACTCGCTGATCGCGGACACGGCCATCTTCGTACCGCAACGTCCGCGCCCGGCGGCCGCCACCGCCGGACATGAGCGCGGGACCGGCGCGCCCGGGCCGGTGGAGAACGACGACTGGGTGGGCGCGCTGCTGCGGATGATTTCGGGCGCGCGGGTCACGCTCGAGGCCAGCCGGGTCTCGGTGACCGATCAGAACAACTACGGGTTCGAGATCCACGGGACTCGCGGCGCGCTCTTCTGGGACTTCCGGCGGATGGGCGAGCTCGGCGTGGGTGCCGGGTCGGCCTATCAGGACGAACCGGTGAGTACGCTGTTCGCCGGCCCGCACGACGGCGAGTTCGGTGCGTTTCAGCCGGGCGCCGGCATCGCGATGGGCTACGACGATCTCAAGGTCATCGAGGCGTACCGGTTCCTGCGCTCGATCGCGGACGGCCGGCCGTACGGCGCCACGCTGGCCGACGCCATCCGCAGCGCCGAAGTGCTCGACGCGATGGAACGCTCGGTAGCGACCGGCGCCTGGGTCTCGCTTCCCTGACCCGAGGTTGACATCCATAGATGTAAATCGATAGCCTCCGGAACTCAGGAAAGCGCTTACCTATCCCGTCCCCCGAACGGGCCGCTCCCCCGGTCTGGACCGATCCGTATGGAGGTCCCGATGTCCACCCACGCTTCCCTGCGCATCGCTCTCGGCGCCGCCGCCACCGCGGCGCTCACGGTCGCCGCCACGCTCGCCCACGCGCCCGCCGCCTCCGCCGCCACCTTCAACCAGGAGGGCTGGTCCACCCAGGCCGGCGGCACCAGCGGCGGGTCGTCCGCCACGACGGTCACCGTGACCAGCCTGTCCGCCCTCACCAGCGCGGCCGGCTCCGGCACCTCGCAGACCGTCAAGGTCAGCGGCAACTTCAGCTGCTCCTCCGACGTCACGGTCGCGTCCAACAAGACGATCATCGGGGTCGGCTCGAGCTCCGGCCTCACCGGCTGCGGCCTGAAGGTCAAGGGCGTCAACAACGTCATCATCCGGAACCTCAGGATCGCCAAGGTTCCGGCCGGCAACGGCAACGGCGACGCCATCCACGTCGAGAAGGCGACCCACATCTGGATCGACCACAACGATCTCTCCAGCGACACCAGCCACGGCACCGACTACTACGACGGCCTGATCGACATCACGCACGCCGCCGACTACGTCACCGTGTCCTGGAACTACGAGCACGACCACATCAAGTGCGACCTGCTCGGCCACAGCGACAGCAACGCGTCCGAGGACACCGGTCACCTGCGCGTGACGTACCACCACAACTACTTCCGCAACTGTGACCAGCGCGGCCCGCGGGTGCGTTTCGGCAACCCGGTGCACGTCTACAACAACTACTACTACAACAGCGGCACGTACGGCGTGGCCAGCACCTGCAACGCCGGGGTCTACGTGGAGCGCAACTACTTCGAGAACACGCCGAACACGGTGGTGACCTCGACCGGTTCGTCCCCCGCCGGCAACGTGAAGCTGCTGAACAACTACCTGGTCAACTCCGGCACCCCGCAGACCAGGAACGGCGCGAGCGTGGCCGCGATCCCGTACGCGTACACGGTCGACGCCAACAACAGCGTCAAGTCGATCGTCACCGCGAGCGCCGGCACCGGCAAGATCTGATCCTCCCGTCCCCCGGAGGTGGCCGGGAGGCGCTCCGCCCTCCCGGCCATCGGCGCTCGCTTTCAGCCCTCGCTGCGGATCCTCAGCTCGGGCGTGCCGTTCGCGCAGGACAGCTCGACCTTCACGCGATCGTGGTTGTCGCGCACCCCGCGGAACTCGCCCTCCCGCTCACGCTGCTCGTGAATGGCGAAACCCTGCGCCGGCGCCATCGACACGATGCGGTCGCAGCTCGCCACCACGGTTCCGCCGCGGGTGGGGAAAGCCTGACTCACGGCCGGCGGTGCCGAAGAGGGCGATGGCGAGGACGGCGAGGCCGAAGACGGCCCGGGAGACGGCGGTGCACTCGACTCGCCCAGCGCTCGCAGCACCTCGTCCTCGCTGACCGGCGCACCCTGGCGGGACGTCAGGCCAGCGCCGACCAGACCGATTCCGACCACGCCGACGAGCACGGCGAGGACCGCCGCCAGTATCCATCCGGCGACGATCACCATCGGTCTCCGGCCCAGCCGGTCGAGCAAACGCACACCGCGACTATGCCCCGTCCGGCGCTAAGGCGGGCACCCGGCACGGCTAAGGGAGGGTTAAGAACCGCCGGTCGGGTGGGTCCAGCCGATAGCGTGTCGCCCGTGGCGAGACTCCTGCTCATCGAGGACGACCCGGCGATCCGGTCCACCCTGCTGCGCGCCCTGCGCGAGCGCGGACATGCGGTGGCGGCGTCGCCCGCGGCGATGGACGGCCTGCAGACGGCCCTGGCCGACCATCCGGATCTGATCGTTCTCGACCTGGGCCTGCCCGATCTCGACGGCCGGGAACTGCTTCGGATGTTGCGCGCGGTGAGCACGGTTCCGGTGATCGTCGCGACGGCCCGCGACGAGGAGACCGAGATGGTACGTCTGCTCGACGCCGGCGCGGACGACTACGTGATCAAGCCGTTCACCGCCGCGCAGCTCGACGCCCGGATCCGAGCCGTGCTGCGGCGTGGCGGCCCGGGCGCGTCGCCGACCGATTCCGATCTGGTCGTCGGGGAGCTGCGCATCGATTCGCGGGCCCGGGAGGTGACGCTCGCCGGCGCGCCGATCGAGCTGACGCCGCGCGAGTTCGACCTGCTTCACCACCTGGCGCAGAAGGCCGGACAGGTCGTCACCAAGCGCGAACTGCTCACCGAGGTCTGGCAAGTCCCGTACGGCAGCACCGACAAGACCGTCGACGTGCACCTGTCCTGGCTGCGACGCAAGCTCGGCGAGACCGCCCAGGAGCCGCGCTACCTGCACACCGTGCGCGGCGTCGGGGTCAAGCTGAGCGAGCCGGCGTCGTGAGGGCACGGCTGACGCTGCTGGTGGCGGCCACGACCGTACTCCTGCTGCTCGCCTTTCTCGTCCCGATCGCGCTGCTGGTACGTCAGGTGGCCGCCGATCGGGCGTTGAGCAGGGCGAATGACGTGGTGCAGACGATCGTCCCGTTGACCGCGGACGAAGCCGCACTGCGCCTGGCGGTCACGGTCCAACCCGTACCGGTAAGCGTTTTCCGCCCCGATGGAAGCGTGCTCGGCGCGCCCGCCGCGACCACCCCTGCGGTGCGGCTGGCCGCGCTCCGACGCCAGGCACTCACCGTCGTCACCGACGCAGGGCGCGAGTTGGTGGTCCCCGTGGTCGGCGCCGGCGGCGTCACGGTCGTGCGCACCGTCGTGACGAATGAGCAGCTCACGAGCGGTGTGCGGCGGGCCTGGCTGCTGCTGTCCGGCCTCGGCCTGGCCCTGGTGCTGCTCGGCCTGCTGGTCGCCGACCGCCTGGCCCGCACCATCGTCGCCCCGATCACCGAACTGTCCCGGGTCTCGCACCGCCTGGCCGGCGCCGACCTGACCGCCCGGGCGGAGCCGTCCGGCCCACCCGAGCTGCGCGAGGTCGCCGGCGCGCTGAACCACCTGGCCACCCGCATCCAGGACCTGCTGGCCACCGAGCGCGAACGCGTGGCCGATCTGTCCCACCGCCTGCGCACCCCGCTGACGGCGTTGCGCCTGGAGGCCGAATCCCTGCGCGACCCCGACGAGTCGGCCCGCGTCCAGTCCGCCGCCGACGGCGTAGCGCGCGCCGTCACGGCCGTCATCCAGCAGGCCCGCCGCCGCGATTCCGCACCCGCCGCCGCTCAGTCCGATGCGGTTGCGGTGGTTGCCGACAGGGCCGCTTTCTGGGCAGTTCTGGCCGAAGACACCGGTCGCGTACTGACCCAGGACCTGCCGTCGTCGCCGCTTCCGGTCGCGGTCGCCGCCGACGATCTGGCGGCCGCTTTGGACGCTCTGCTCGGCAACGTTTTCGCGCACACTCCGGACGGCACGCCGTTCGCGGTCGGTCTCGGTCCCGGGCCGGGCGGCGGGGCGATTCTCGTGGTCTCGGACGAGGGGCCGGGCTTTCCGGCGAATGCCGTTTCCCGGGGCGCTTCCGGGGGCGGTTCCACCGGGCTGGGACTCGATATCGCCCGCCAGGTGGCCACCTCTTTCGAGGTGGGAAGTTCCCCTTCCGGCGGGGCGATGGTGCGGCTTACCCTGCCCGGTACGCGGCAGCCTCAGTAGTAGTAGGCGCCATTCGGTACTTGTCGGAAAGGCTAACCGGGCATCGCCAGCCGAGTTTGGCGCACACGGAACAGCGCGCCCGGGAGAGCCGGGCGCGCTGAACAAAGACTTTCAGTCGTCGGAGCCGTGGCCGCCGTGGTCGTCGCCGGCCTCCTTGCCGTGGCCGCCGTGGTCTTCGCCGCGCTCCTTCGCTTGGCCGCCGTGGTCGTCGCCGGCCCTCGAAGATGAAGAGCTGGACGTGGAGGACCGCGCGCTGGACTTGGACCGGCCGCGGTCGTCGCCGCCGGACGAAGCGCGGCCGCCGTGGTCGTCGCCGGGCTCGGCGTGCCGGCCTCGGTCGTCGCCGGCTGCGGTGCGCCGCCCGCCCTTGTCGTCGCCCGGCTCGGCGTGGCGGCCGCCGTGGTCGTCGGCCGCGCCGCGGTGGTCGTCGGCCGAGCCGCCGTGGTCGTCGGCCGAGCGGCTCGCGCCCGGCGTTGCCGAACCCGCGACCCGGTCCTCACCCTTGATGCGGTGCCGTAGCACCACGCCGGTCACCGCGTCGACGTCGATGTCGTGCTCGACCCCGCCGCGCAGCACGTCCACGTCCCAGACCGCCCGGCCGTGCTCGACCTCCCGCTCGACCGACGACACCGTGCCGCCGCCGGCCGCCCGGATGGCGATCTCCTTGGCGGCGGCGACACTCACCGAAAGCCCGGCGCGGGCCGACACCGTGGCCGACGGCGCCGACGATGCCGACGGCGACGCCGACCGCGCCGGGGTTGCGTCATCGGCCCCCGCGGCCAGCGCCGTTCCGGCGAGACCCAGCGCCGTCAGACTGCCCGCCGCCACCACCGCGACCACGCGCTTCTTGTTCAGCGAAAACAACGAACTCATTTGCAGTGCCTTCCGTTCGATCCGACCCACTGAAGATCGCCGGAAGTCCCCTATGCGCGCGCTGTGTGATCGTTAAAGGGAGGTTAAGGCCTGGTCGAGGATCGAAAGGCCCAGGTCAAGCTCCTCATATGACGAGGTCAGCGGCGGTGCGATCCGGAAGACGCCGACCATCCCGGGCAGCTGCACCACGTTCATGTGCAGCCCCAGCTCCAGGCAACGCCGCGTGACCGCCGCGCCCAGCTCGTCCGACTCCAGCTCCAGCCCGACCAGCAGGCCGCGCCCGCGCACGTCGGTGATGGCCGGGTGCCCCAAACTGCGCAAACCTTTCCGGAGGTACGCCCCGAGCTCCGCCGCCCGTTCCTCGAGGCGCGCCTCGGTGAGGACGTCGAGAACCGTGTTGCCCACGGCCGCGACCAGCGGATCCGAGACATGGGTCGTGAAGAACAGGAAGCCCCGCGCGTACGCCGAAGCCTCGATCTCCTCGGTCGTCACCACGGCGGCCAGCGGTAGGCCCGCGCCCAGCGTCTTGGAGAGCGTCAGGATGTCCGGCACCACGCCGTCGCGCTGGAACGCGTACCAGTCGCCGGTCCGGCACAGCCCGGTCTGCGCCTCGTCGAGGATCAGCAGGCCGCCGCGCGCGTGGACCTTGTCGCGCAGCGCCCCGAGGTAGCCGGGCGGCAGGTCGATCACGCCGCCCGAGCTGAGGATCGGCTCGACGATGCAGGCCGCCAGCGCGCCCACCGACTGCGCGTCGAACAGCTCGAACGCGAAGTCCAGCTGCCGTCGCCAGTCCAGCTCACCGGCCGACGGGGGGACAAACGGCGTGGGGATGGCGAAGTTCCCGGGCGCGGCCGGCCCGTACCCCCTGCGCCCGGCGCTGTAGGTGGCGCTCGCCGCCGCCTGGGTCATGCCGTGCCACGAGCGCGCGAACGAGATGACCTCGTGCCCGCCGGTGACCAGCTTGGCCATCCGGATCGCGGCCTCGTTCGACTCCGCGCCCGTGGTGAGAAGCAGGACCTTCGAGAGCGGGTCGGGCAGCGTCCCGGCCAGCCGCCGGGCGAGGTCGACGACCGGCCGGCTGAGCATGCCGCTGAACAGGTGGTCGAGGGTGGCGACCTGCCGCTGGACGGTGGCGACCACGGCCGGATGCGAGTGCCCGAGGATGGCGCTCATCTGCCCCGACGTGAAGTCCAGCAGGCGGCGGCCGTCGGCGGTGTAGACAAAGCTGCCCTCGGCCCGCTCGATGATCTCGGGCACGAACCGTCCCGCGCCGGAGTAGCGGACCAGATGACGATCGGCGTCTTCCCAGAAGCTCATGACTCGACGCTAGGAACCAACGAGCATCAGGTCCATCTCACGTTTCCGCCGATGCTGTTAAGTTCGACCGCACAGTGACTCTCAACCCTTGGCGCCTGCGGTTGCTGGCCGACCTGGCGACGTACGGCACCGTGCGCGCCGTCGCCCAGCGCGGCAACCTGAGCCCGTCCGCCGTCTCCCAGCAGCTGGCCACGCTCGAGCGGGAGACCCGCACCGCACTGCTCGAGCGCACCGGCCGCCGGGTGCGGCTGACCGCGGCCGGGGTGCTGCTCGCCGGCCGGGCCCGGGAGATCCTCGCCGCCATGGACGCGGCCGAGGCCGAGCTGCGCGGCCTGGCCGACGAGCCGGCCGGCACGGTCACACTGGCCGCCTTCCAGAGCGCGGTGCACTCGGTGGCCGAGCCGGCGGTGACGGCCCTGGCCGAGCGGCATCCGGACGTGACCGTGGTGCTGCTCGAGCTCGAACCGCACGAGAGCATGCCGGCCCTGCGCCGCGGCGACGTGGACGTCATCGTCACCACGACCGACTTCGTGGGGGCCGAGCTCGACCCGGCGATCGACCTCGTGCCGATCGCCGAGGATGAGATCGTGCTGGTCCTGCCCCCGGGGCATCCGCTCACCGCGTACGAGATGATCGCTCTTGAATGGTGTGCCGACCAGCGCTGGACCTTCGACGTCAACGGCTCCTACATGTCCGAGCTGGCGACCCGTCTGTGCCGGGAGGCGGCGTTCGAGCCCTCGGTGATCGGCCGGTTCAACAACTACATGCTCACGCTGCGGCACGTGGAGAAAGGGCGGTCGATCGCGCTGCTGCCGAGCCTGGCCGTCGATCCGCGCTACGCGGTGGCGACCCGGCCGCTGAGCCCGCCGGTGACCCGCCGGATCGTCGCCGCCGTCCGCCGCCCGGCGTCACCCCGCCCCGAGATCACCGCCGTCCTGACCGCCCTGCGCACGCGACCGTGAGCGGGCCGCGGGAGCGTTCCCACCTGTTGTAGCTTGGATCAACTTCCCCTTGGAGACCGGAAACCTGCAGACCGGAGGAGGGCCGCCGACGTGGGTGATCGCCTCACCGCGGCCGCGCTCCGGTCCGGTGTGCACCAGCGGTCCTGGTCGCTACTGACGCTCTGCGCCTTCCTCGTGCTGGCCGCCGCCGGCGCCGCCGCCCCGATGTTCGCCGAGGCCTCCGACAACGCGACCTTCCAGCTGCGCCGCGACGAGATCCCGGCCACCGCCCGGCAGAGCGATGCCGCGGTCGTGCGGCTCTCGGCCGACGTCGGCTCGAAGAGCGCCGACCAGCAGGCGGTGGTCGGCGACATGCGGAAGGTGCCGGGCCTCACCGCGCCCGACCTGACCGGCGGCTCGATCGGCGCCGAGCTGGCCACGCCGCGGTTCTGGGAACTGACCGTCGCGGCCGGCGACCGCACGGACCGCGGCCGGTTCTTCGTGGTCGGCGACCCGGCGGGCGAGCTGGTGCCGGTCGGCGCCCCGGCCACGAAGGACGGTCTGTGGCTGCCGGAGCCGATGGCCGAGAGCCTCGGTGCGCGGCCGGGCGACCGGATCACCCTCACCGTCGTGGTCGGCACCCAGGGCGAATCGCACCGGACGACGAGCACGATCGCCGGCTTCTATGCGGTCGACGCGGGTGGCCGGCTGCCGGCCGACGTGCCCGGCAGCAACCGCTGGGTGCTGCGGCACGGCGACACCCCGGGGGACACCGAATACGAGACGCTGCCGGCGTACCTGCTGATCGGCGACGTGGCGACGGTGGAGCCGCTGGCCAAGGCGGTCGACGACCAGATCTTCTGGTCGGTGGAGGCGGCGCTCGAGCCGGGGGTGACGCTGGCCGAGGCGAACCGGACGGCCGCCGCGGTCGAGGAGCTGCGGCGTGACTATGCGACGCGACAGCCGCCCGAGGGGGACAGTCCGACGGCGTTCCGGTTCGCCAGCGGCATCGGGCGGATCGTCGCCACCGCGCGGGCGACGACCGAGACCGTACGTCAGCGGACGCGCCCGGTGGAGTGGGCGGCGACCGGCGTCGGCCTCGCGTCGGTGCTGGCCGTGGCGCTGCTGTCGGCCCGGCGCCGCGAGCGGGAGCTGCGGCACGCGGTCGCCGTCGGCATCGCGCCCGTGCGGGTGGGCGGTCTGTGGCTGCTCGAGACCCTGCTCCCGGCGGTCCTCGGCGCGGCGCTCGGCTGGCTGGTGGCGTGGCAGCTCGTGGTGCGGCTCGGCCCGCCCGGCGCGGTCGAGGAGTCGCTGCTTCCGGCGGCGACGGCGGCGGGGTTGGCCGCGCTGGCCGGTCTGGTCACGGTGGCGGGGGTGGGCACGGCGGCAGCAGCCCGGCGCGTACGGCCGGTGCCGCCGGCCACCGTCCGAAGGCAACCGCCGTGGGCGCCCATCATCGTGGTCGCCGCCCTGGTCGCGGCGGGTGGCCTGCTCGGCGCCGGCGGTCCGGCGGGCGGCATCGACCTGCTCGTGCCGCTGCTCGTCCTGGCCGCCGTCGGCGTGGTCGCGGGCCGGCTGCCCGGCCTGCTCGCGGCCCGTCGCCGCACGCTGCCCGGCCTGCTCGCGGCCCGTCGCCGCACGCTGCCCGGCACGCCGCGACGGGCCATGCTCTGGCTGGCGCGGCGGCGGCTCGGCTCGGGCGGCGCCGAACGCCAACTCGCCGTCGTGGTCGTGACGGCCGGGCTCGGCATGCTGCTGTTCGCTCTGTCGGCCGTGGACTCGACGGCCGACATGGCCGAGGACCGGGTCGCGGTGGCGGCCGGCGCCGAGGCCGTGGCGCCGCTGCCCGGCTCGTACGTGCTGGACAAGCAGGCGGTGTCGCCGCCGCGGACCGGTCCGTTCACCCCGCCGCCCCCGGGCCCGGTCGCCGGCGTCCGGGTGCCGCCGCTGCCGGCCGGCAACACGATCGTCTGGCACACCGACGTGCTGAGCCCGATCGACAACGAGCAGAAGGACCTGCTGATCATCGATCCGGCGCGGTTCCGCGACGTCGCGCTCTGGGGGACCGGCGCCGACCTGACGGCGGCGCGGCAGGCGGTGGATCTCCTGCTGCGGGAGCCGGTTGCGGCCGATCGTTCCGTACGGATGATCGCCGTCGCCGACCCCGCGTCGGAGAGGCTGGATTCCTTCCCCATGAAGGTCGGCTTCGAGTCGCAGGACTTCACCGTGGCCGCGCGCGTCGCGGCGTTCCCGGGCATGAAGGGCCGCCCGATGTTCGTGGCCGCCGCCGACCCGCTGCTCGGCAACCTCGGCGTCGACGACCCCCGCCTCAAGCCGCTCACCGAGATGCCGCCCGGCGCCGCCGTCGCCCAGGCGTCGCTGTGGAGCGCGGGCGGCGAGGCCGGGATCCGCACGGTGACCTCCGCGTACGGGGTCCGGCCCGACCGCGTCGACACGGCCTCCCACCTGCGGTCCGACGCGTCGTACGTGGCGACCGCCCGCGCCCGCGGCTACCAGGTGGCGATCGGCGGCTACCTGGCCCTGCTCGCGATCCTCACGCTCGCCGTCTACGCCCAGCGCACCGCCGTGCAGCGCCGCCCCACCGACCTCATGCTGGCCCGGGTCGGCCTCGGCCGCCGCCGCGTCCGCCGCGCCCGCGCGCTCGAGTTCGTGCTGCTCGCCCTGGTCGCGCTGGCCGCCGCGGTGGCCGGCGTCGTCGCGCTCGCCCCGCTCGGCGGCCGCCTGCTCGACGACCAGCCCACGCTGCTGCCGGCGTTCGCGTTCGAGCTTTCACCCTCCGCGCTGGTGGTCACCGCCGTCGCCGTCGTCGTGGCCATCGTTCTGGCCGTCGCGCTCGCGGCCGTCGTCTCCGGCGTCGAGGAGGTGGCCTACCGTGACGACTGACGAGCTCCCGCTCCTCGAGGGCCGGGATCTCATTCAGCTGTACGCGGCGCCGACCGGCCCGACACAGGCCTTGCGCGGTGTCGACGTCGCCGTGCGGGGCGGCCGCATCTCGGCGATCACCGGCCCGTCCGGAAGTGGGAAGTCGACGCTCCTCGCCGTACTGGCGCTCCGGGAAAGACCCGCCGGGGGCGAGTTGCGGCACCGGGGCCGCCTGGTCTCGGGTTTGACCCGCCGCCAGCTGCAACGCCTGCGCCGCACCGAGATCGGCTGGGTCGCCCAGCGCCCGACCCACAGCCTGTTCCCGCAGCTGGACGCCCTCGGCCAGATCCAGCAGATGGCCCGCCTGCGCGGTGTGCGCTGCGACCCGTCGTCGTCGCTGGCCGAGGTCGATCTCGTCGCCCACGCCCGCTCCCTCCCGGCGGTGATGTCCGGCGGTGAGCAGCAGCGACTGGCCGTGGCCGCGGCCGCGGTCGGCGCGCCCGCCCTGCTCGTGGCCGACGAGCCCACCGCCGAGCTGGACGATTCCTCCGCCGCCCTGGTCCTGGCGTTGTTGCGGGCCCGGGCCGACGCCGGCAGCGCGGTCGTCCTGGCCACCCACGACGCCCGGGCGATCGCCGCCGCCGACACCGTGCTCCGCTTCCGCCACGGCGTCCTCTCCGGCTCCCAGGACGCCGGCCGCGACGGGCTGTTGATCGACGGTCAGGGCCGTCTGCAGCTGCCGCCCGACGCGTTGGCGCTCTTCCCCGACCGCCGCGTCGAGGTCGTGGTCGCCGACGACCACGTCGAGTTGCGGAGGGCTCTGGAATGACGCTGGTCGAAGTCCAGTCGGTCAGTCATGTCGTCCTGCGCGACGTCACGCTTTCCCTGTCCTCGTCGAGGCTCGCCGTACTGGCCGGCCGTTCCGGTTCCGGAAAGTCGACCCTGTGCCACCTGATCGCCGGCGTGATGCGGCCGTCGTCGGGTTCCGTATCGGTGGCCGGCCGCGCCGCCTTCCCCACTCCCGATTGGGCGACCGTGTCGCTGTTACCGCAGCGGCTCGCCCTGGAGCCTTCTCTCTCCGTCGCCGAGAACGTCTCCCTTCCCGCCGCCCTGCTTTCCCGATCGTCCGCCGGCCCGCTCCTCGATCAGCTCGGCCTGGCCGCCATCGCCTCCCGCCCCGCCGGCGACACGTCACTGGGCGAGCAGCAGCGCACCGCCCTGGCCCGCGCCCTGGTCCTCACTCCCGCCGTGGCCGTGCTCGACGAGCCCACCGCCCACCAGGACGACGAGCACGTATCGCTGGTGCTGGACGCCATGCGAGCCGCCGTCGAGCGCAGCACGCTGGTCATCGTCGCCACCCACGACCAGCGCGTGATCGACGTGGCCGACACCGTGATCCGCCTGACCTCAGGCCGCGTCGAGCACGTCGCGTAGCTTGGCCGCGAACTCCGCGGGCTTACCCGCGTACCCGAACTCTCCACCGAGGAACCCGCCATGATGGCTGGGAAAGACCACGGCCTCCTGCCCAAGCGCTTTCGCCAGCCCTTCCGCCGTACGCGCGGTATAGGTCCCCGCCGATTCCTCCCCCACCGCGACAATGACGCGCGCCTTCTTGATCGCCTCGACGTCCGGCCGGTAGCCGGTGACCGCCCACGACCGCTTCGACAGCAGCGGATTGTCCCGTTTCCCGTCATCCTCAGACGGCATCCCGAAGGCCGCCGCGTTCGGCACCGGTTGCGCGAAATACTCGTCGGTGAACTCCCCATGCCAGGCCGCCATGGCCATGAAGGCCGCCATGCCCGCTCCCTCGCCCTTGGCCTCATAGGCGTCGTTGAATCGCGCCCGCGCTTTGTCCGCCCCTTCGGCATCGGGGAGCACGGCATTGATGGGCGGCTCATGGGCAACGAGCATGCTGACGTCTTCCGGATACCGCGTGACAAGCTCGAGCCCGGTGACCGCCCCGCCGCTGCTGGCGAACACCTGGACGGGCCCGGCGTCGAGCGCCGCGATGAGCCGATGCAGGTCTTCGGCCTGGTCCTGCGGCGTGAGATCGTCCCGGCCGTCCTTGCGCTTGCTGCGCCCCAACCCGCGCGGGTCGTAGGTGATAACGGTCCGGTCCGCGAAGTGCCCGGCAAGGGCGCCAAAGCCGTCCGCCGTCATGGGTTGCCCGATCATGAGGAGCACGGGTTTGCCGTCAGCCGGCGGCAGCGGCCCGTGGACGTCGTAGACGAGGTCGACATCCGGCGTTTCCAGAGTCCTGGTTTCCGTCATGGAGCCGAGGCTACGGCCACCCCGGCCCGCTGGCGGGCCCTTCATAGACTTCCGTCATGCTCCCGTGTCCGCGGACCCGGCCGGGCTAGCCGTGGCGCCGAGGTCTCACTCACACGGTGGGGACGGCAATCCGGAGAGCCGCCCGCACCGCCCCGACTCCGCCGGGCCGCCACGTCGTCGCTCGGATCCGGCCAGCGTCTCGCAGGCCGAGGATGACGTCGCGGCCTATGCGGAGATCGGTCGGTCCAGCTCGGCGCGGGGCGGGCGTTCCCCCTCGGCCGCTCCGAGTCCGGAAAGCGGTCCTCCCTGGCCGGTCGCGCCGAACGTCACCGGCAGCGCCCGCGGTGCGAACCTGAACCCGCCACACCGACGGCACACGATCACGGGCGCCCGCAACGGCATGGTCCAGGAGGACAACACCGTCTTCCTGCGGGGGCACGAGCATGTTGGGATCGAGGACGTCCGGGGCATCGCCGAGGGCGACGGCGTCTGGAATCCGGAGACGCAGAGATACGAGATCAACGGTCGGACGTACGGCGTCGAGCCGAACGGCACAGCCTTTCCCGACTCCGGCGCCGGTATGGTCAAGCTCGACCGCAACGAGTACGCGGCGCTCAAGGAGATTGTCCGAGCCGGCGGTGACCTCTCCAAGGCGCCGCAGCTGAGCAGGAACCCGCGCTTCACCGAGAACCCTGACGCCGTTGCCAAGGCGAAGGCGATCTACGACGGGACGTACGAGCCGTGAACTACGGTTTTTGGATCAGTGGTCCGCTCGATCGTGACCGCCTCGCCGCGGCCCTGGCCGAGATGCTCACCCTTCCCCCGGAGTCGGTGGACGTGGCCGACGACGGCGACGCCGACCGCGACTGGGAGGCCCCGGTCAATTGCACCGTTGCGCCCCTGAACGGCGACCTGAACTGGCACCTCGACATCTACGTCAGCGCCGTGGTCTCCGCGCCGCCACCCGAACCCGCCGCCGCCTCCTGGCTCGCGACCCGCCTCCGCGTCACGGTCGCCTACGAGGCTCACCTGACTCGGCCCAGCGCCTTCTGGCTCGTCGGTCCCGATGGCAAGCGAACCCGCGCCCGCATCTATGAGGAGGATTCGGACGACATCCCGGCGTACCGCATCGATGCCGCCGAGCATCCGATCGCGTCCCTGCCGGGGCTGCGGGTGGCCGCCATCCCGGAAGTGATCCGCGACTACCGGATGCCAACCCCGATCACCGATCGGTTCCGTGAGTCGTCCTCGCCCGCCGTCAAGCTCCTGGGCGCCTGGGAATCGTCGGTGACCAGGCTCATTGAGGGCTGGCCGCCGGACGGCTGGTACCCCGCCGAGTACTACCGCGAGGACCTGGAAACCCGGGATTCACTGGACCCGGCACCCGAGGAGTTGGCGAGCGCGCTCACCGAGATAGACCGCCGTTTCGCCGACGCGACGATCGACGACGGGGGCCGCGCCTTGGCGGCAGCGACCGGTCCGCTGCCTCGGGCCGCACACAAATGGTGGTGGCATCGCATACCGCAAGCCTTGCCATGGCAGAACGCGCCCGGTCGTGGGTAGTAGGCGTGCGCGGCTCGTTCGGCCTCTGCTTCGACCAGGCAGGGGATCGTTCCCGCGGCGTCCAACGGCGCCACTTGGCAGCGGCTGGGACGCCCGGCCACTCCTGAGAACCCCAGGTAGGTACGATATGGGCCGCAGGCCCTCGTAGCTCAGGGGATAGAGCATCGGTTTCCTAAACCGTGTGTCGTAGGTTCGATTCCTACCGGGGGCACAACGTAGATCTGCAAAGTCGCAGCGTGATCAGCCGGCGACTGCGCGTTGAGGCGACCTGCCGTCTGGCGTAGCAGCCCAGGGTGCGTCCTACATTTCGGTCGGGACGCCACTGGTCTGCGGTTCATGAAGCCATAGCCGCAAAAGGCCCGGCATGCTTCGCCGTCATCAGAGCCACCCGCCTGGTTTACTGCGTGTTCTATCCGTTAGGTCCGTTTGTTGCGATGGACCCCAGGGCTGCAGGCTCTACCGGTACTCGACCTCGCCGGCGGCGAGGGATTCGTCCTTTCGCCGCCGGCACGTTTCCCGAGCGCCCGGGCAGCACTGCCCCGACGGCGGTGACCGCGCCGTAGAGCAGGTGGTCGATCTCCGGCTTCAGGTTCTCGACGGTCGCGAAGCTGAGAGCGGGCATCAGGCCTGGTTGGCGGGGCGCAGCAGGATTTCGTTCATGGCGAGGTGCCGGGGCCGTTGCAGAGCGAAGACGATGACGTCGGCGATGTCGCCGGCGGTGACCTGCGCCTGGCTGTAGAGCTGTTGCACGGCGGTTTTGGTCTGGCCGTGGGTGATGTGGCCGGGCAGCTCGGTGGCGACCACGCCGGGCTCGATGACCAGGACTCGCACGTCGGGCAGCACTTCCTGGCGCAGTGACTCGGACCAGCCGTTGAGGCCCCATTTGGTGGCGGCGTAGACGCCGTTACCGGCCCGAGCGGTGCGCCCGGCGACGGAGGAGATGTTGACGATGTCGCCGCCGCCGTCGCGGATCTGGTCGAGGAACACTTCGGTGGTGGTGATCGCACCGAGCAGGTTCACCTCGATCATCTGCCGGTAGTCGGCGCGCTGCTCGGCGGAGAACGGGCCGAGCAGCATGACGCCGGCGTTGTTGACCAGCACGTCCGCGCCGCCGAGTTCGTCCTGCACGCGTGCCGCGGCAGCGGTCAGGGCGTCGCGGTCGGTGACGTCGGCGGCGATGGCGAGCGCGCCGTCGCCGAGTTCCTTGGCGAGGGCTTCGATGCGGTCGGTGCGGCGGGCGAGCAGCGCGACCTGATAGCCGGCGGCGTGCAGGGCGCGGGCGGTGGCTTCGCCGATGCCGGACGACGCACCGGTGATGACGGCGGTGCGACGGGTGTTCGAGGCGGTCATGACAGGGCTCCTCGTTCGCGGGCTTCGTCCGGCTGTCGGCGGCGCGAAGCGATCAGGTGAAGGGCGGCAGCGGCCGGCTCGCGACATGCTCGGGGTGGACCAGGGCCGAAGCGAACCGTTACAGCTCTTGAGGCGTACGGGTGGTGCTTTCCTCGGTGGCGGCCCAGGACGCCAGCAGCTTCAGGCCGTCGCCGGACGGGGTGCCGGGCACGGCGGTGTAGGTGACGATGGTCAGGGGCGCGTCGTCGCCGGGCAGTTCGAGGGCTTCGTGAGCCAGTTCCAGCTCGCCGACGGCCGGATGGTGGAAGCGTTTGACGCCGTGGCGGTGTACGAACACGTCTTGGGCGGCCCACCAGCTGCGGAACGGCTCGCTGTGCATGGACAGTTCCCCGATGAGATTCATCAGTTGCTGGTCGTACGGGTTCGCGGCAGCGGCCAGCCGCAGGGCACCGACGGATTGCCGGGCGACGTTCTGCCAGTCCGGGTAGAACGCGGAGGCGTGCGGGTCGAGGAACGCGAATCGCATCGAGTTCACCGGCCGGGTCGCGGTGCTGAACATGGGCGCGTACAAGGCCTGGCCCAGCGGGTTGGCGGCGAGAACATCGAAGCGGTGGGTGCGCAGGATCGCGGGCACGCCGACCATGGAGTCCAGCACCTGGCGGATCGCGGGCCGGATCACCGGGGCGCCGGTCCGGGGCTTACGGGTGCGGGCCGGGGCCGGGCCGGCCGCGCGGGCCAGGTGGTGCAGGTGCGCGGTTTCGGTGTCGTCGAGTTGCAGGGCCCGGGCGAGCGCCTCGAGGACGCTGTCGGAGGCGCCGGCGAGATTCCCGCGTTCCAGGCGGGTGTAGTACTCGACGCTGACGCCGGCCAGGGCGGCGACCTCGCCGCGGCGCAGCCCGGCGACGCGGCGGCTGCCGTAGGCGGGGATGCCCGCCTGCTCCGGGCTGACCTTCGCCCGGCGCGAGCTGAGGAACGCGCGGACCTCACTGCGGTTGTCCATTCCCCCACGGTAGGCATCCCGCCCAGGTCGAGGGGGTCCCTGGCGGTACCCCTCAGAACAGTGCCTCCCACGCGGCGCGCGTACCGGGTTACCTGAGAGCATGTCGAGCGTCTCCACCGCCCCCACCAGATCCGCTGTCGCCGGTGCGGCGCCGTCGCCGGTTCCGTCGCTGATGGTGGCGATGCTCGGCTTCGCCGTCGTCACCCTCGACACCCAGGTCGTCAACGTCGCGCTGCCCGACATCAGCCGCGACCTCGGCGGGAGCCTGTCCGGGCTGCAGTGGGTCGTCACTGGTTACACGTTGATGTTCTCCTCGCTTCTGCTGTTCGCGGGGACGTTCGCCGACCGGATCGGCGCACGCCGGGCGTACGGAACCGGAATGTTGATCTTTGTGGTGGCGTCCGTGGCCTGCGGGCTCGCCCCGGGCCTGGGCTGGCTGATCGCCGCGCGCATCGTGCAAGGCATCGGCGCGGCGCTGGTCACCCCGACCTCGTTGGCGCTGATCCGGGCCGCCTACCACGACAGCGGCGCCCGGGTGCGGGCCATCGCGTACTGGGGCATGGGTGGCTCGATCGCGGCGGCGGCGGGGCCGGTGCTCGGTGGTGCGCTGACCGAGCTGGACTGGCGGTTGATCTTCTTCCTGAACGTGCCGGTCGGCATCGTCGCCAGCCTGGCCCTGCGTCGCGCCGCCGACTCGCCGCGCACAGCGACGCCGTTCGACGGGATCGGGCAGCTCACCGCGGTGCTTGCCCTCGCGGCCCTCACCTACGGGGTCATCGAAGGCGCCCACCTCGGGTACGGCAGTGTGCGGATCCTGGTCGCGTTCGTGGTGGCCGGGCTCGCCTTCGCCGTGTTCCTGACCGCGCAGGCCCTCGGCAGGCACCCGATGCTGCCGTTGGACCTGTTCCGCAGCCGAGCCGTCGGCACGGCCCTGACCGTCGCGTTCCTGGGCATGGTCGGCTTCTACGGCGTCGTGTTCCTGCAAGGCCTCTACTTCCAGCAGGTACGCGGTGCATCCGCGTTCACCACCGGGCTGCTGTTTCTGCCGATGACCGCCCTGGTGCCGATCCTGGCTCCCGTCGCGGCCCGAATGGCCAACCGGTTCGGGCCGGGCGTGCCGATCATCTTCGGGCAACTGCTGATGGCCGCCGGGCTGGCCGGGCTGGTGCTGCTGCCCGCCGACGCTCCGTTGCTGCTGGTCGCCGCGGTGATGATCCCGGTCGGGGTCGGTGGCTCGTTCACCGTCCCGTCGATCGCCGCGCTACTGCTCGACAGCGTGCCGTCGCACCGGGCCGGCACGGCCAGTGCCGTGTTCAACATGTCCCGGCAACTGGGTGGCGCCCTCGGCGTCGCCGCCTACGGCGCGGTCGTCGCCTCCTCTGCCGCGTTCCTCAACGGCCTGCACATCAGCCTCGCCGTTACCGCCGTCCTGCTGCTGGGCACCGCCGCGGCAAGCCTCACCCTGCGCCACCGCTCCCGTGAACATGACCCGGCCTGATCAGGGCACTACGAGGTGTAAGGAGGAGACGCTGTGACAGATGAAGCGCGGACAACGCCGTGGACCCCCGACGAACTGGCCGCGGTCGGCGGCGCCGAGGAGATCGGAATCGCGTCGCTGCGCGGTGACGGCACCCTGCGCCCGTACGTGACGATCTGGGTCGTGCGCGCTGGCGACGAGCTGTACGTCCGCTCGGCGCGCGGCCCGTCCGGCAGCTGGTACCGGCACGCCGTGGCCGCCGGCACCGGCCGCATTCGCGCCGGCGGCCTGGAACGCGACGTGACGTTCACCGAACCCGCTTACTCGGACGTCGACGCCGACATCGACGCGGCCTACCACGCCAAATACGACCGATACGGGCCCGCCATCGTGGGACCCGTCGTAGGGGACAAGGCGAGCGAGGTCACCCTCCGCCTGCTCCCTCGCAACTGAGAGGAACGCTTCATGACCACCGTCCCGACCTTCGGGCTGACCAACGGCGTCGAGATCCCCGCGATCGGCTTCGGGGTCTTCCAGACCCCGCCCGACGAGACCCGAGCCGCCGTCGAGGCCGCCCTGTCGGCCGGCTACCGGCACATCGACACCGCCGCCGCCTACTTCAACGAACGCGGAGTCGGCGAGGCCATCGCCAAGTCCGGCGTCCCGCGTTCCGAGCTGTTCGTCGAAACCAAGATCTGGATCAGCGACTACGGGTACGACCAGACCCTGCACGGCTTCGACAAGAGCGCCGGCAAGCTCGGCGTCGAGCAGATCGACCTGCTGATTCTCCACCAGGCGCTGCCCTCGGAGTTCGACAAGACCCTGGACGCCTACCGGGCGCTGGAGACGCTGCTGGCCGACGGCAAGGTCCGTGCCATCGGGGTCAGCAACTTCATGGTCGAGCACCTCACCCGGCTGCTCGACACCGCGACGGTCGTGCCGGCGGTCAACCAGATCGAGGTGCACCCGTACTTCCAGCAGCGTGAGCTGCAGGCGTTCGGCGCGCAGCACGGAATCCTCACCCAGGCATGGTCGCCGATCGGCGGGATCACCTTCTACCGCGACGGCGAGCACACCAGCACCCTGCAGGACCCCACCATCGGCGAGATCGCCGAGGCGCACGGCAAGTCCCCGGCGCAGGTGATGCTGCGCTGGCATGTGCAGCAGGGCCGCTCGGCCATTCCGAAGTCGACCAAGCCGGCGCGGATCGCCGAGAACTTCGACGTGTTCGACTTCGAACTCACCGGCGAGCAGCTCGCCGCGATCGACGCCCTGGACACCGGCAAGCGCGGCGGCCCCGAGCCGGAGGCCATCACGCTGGAGTCCTTCGGCCGCGAGATCCCCGAAGCCTGAACCGGTCACCACACAGGAGGAACAACCATGCGTACCGGAAAACTCGGCAAGCTCGAGGTCGCTCGGATCGGACTCGGCGCGATGGGAATGTCGCACGGCTACAGCGGCGCCGGCAGCGACGACACCGAGTCGATTCGCACCATCCACCGCGCGATCGACCTCGGCGTCACCCTCATCGACACGGCCGAGGTGTACGGCCCGTACGTCAACGAGGAGCTGGTCGGCCGGGCCCTGCAAGGCCGCCGGGACCAGGTGGTGCTGGCCACCAAGTTCGGCCTGATCTCACACACCGGCCGCGGGCCGGGCCGAGCCGACAGCAGCCCCGACAGCATCCGCACCGCCGTCGACGGCTCCCTCAAGCGGCTCGGCACCGACCACATCGACCTCTACTACCAGCACCGCGTCGACCCGGACACCCCGATCGAGGACACCATGGGCGCCCTCGCCGACCTCGTACGCGACGGCAAGATCCGCTACATCGGACTGTCCGAGGCCTGGGCCGACACCATCCGGCGCGCCCACGCCGTGCACCCGGTCACCGCGGTGCAGTCGGAATACTCGATCTGGACGCGGGACCAGGACGAACTCCTGCCCGTGCTGCGCGAACTGGGCATCGGCCTGGTCGCCTACTCCCCGCTCGGCCGGGGATTCCTCACCGGCACGCTGCGCACGCCCGCCGATCTGGAAAAGCTCGACGACAGCGACTTCCGCAAGAACCACCCACGTTTCACCGGCGAGAACTTCCAGCGCAACCTGCGCATCGCCGACCAGGTACAGCAGATCGCCGACCAAATCGGCGCCACCCCGGCCCAGGTCGCCCTGGCCTGGGTCCTCGCCCAAGGCAACGACATCGTGCCGATCCCCGGCACCAAGCGGGTCAGCCGCGTCGAGGAGAACACCGCCGCCGACCACATCGAACTCACCACCGAGCAGCTCGCCGCGCTCACCGCCCTACCGCCCGCCGAAGGCGGCCACCACACCGACGACCAGATGAAACTCATCGAACGCTGATATCGCAACTACGCACGAAGTCGCCGCCCGCGTTGGCGGGCGGCGGCACGCACCCTTCCAGGCCAGTAGCCGGATTCGTTGGAGGAAAGACAGTGAGCACGACCGGAGAGCCCTCGACCGCACAGCGCCTCGTCGGCGACATCGCACCCAAACTTGCCGAGCTGACCGACGAAGTCCTGTTCGGTGACGTCTGGGGCCGCCCTGAACTGGCCCGCCGGGACCGGTCGCTGGTCACCGTCGCGTCGCTGGTGACCAACGGCAGCACCGAACAACTCGTCAGCCACTTGCGCCTGGCGAAGCAGAATGGCCTTACCGAAGCCGAATTGGTCGAGGCGATCGTGCACCTGGCCTTCTACGCGGGCTGGCCGCGAGCGATGTCCGCGATCGCCGTGGCGAAGCGAGTGTTCGCCGAGGATGAGCAACCAAACGCGTGAGCCAGCGTCTACCGTCGGCGGCCGCGCTGTGCTGGGACTGCGGCGAGACTCTCTGCCGTGGCCGGCGCCACTCGAACGGGCGCTCGCCACTGCCGACCGGCAATGGAACGCTGTCAAGCAGTTCTTCGACGTACCGCCCAAGTACCAAGTTAGGCCACTCGAAATTCGAGATCTGCAAACTTCTTGCGGCCATTGTAACGGTTTCGGGCGATTCAAGATTTCCGGCTTCATCCCGTTCTGCCCTAGCGCAGGTTCGACTCCTCCCGGGGGCACCACGTAGATCTGCAAAATCGCAGCGTGATCGGTCGGCGACTACGCGTAGAGGCAAACTTCCGGCTGGCGTAGCATGTCCCAGACCGCGTCCTGATCTTCGTGTCTGGACGCCGCTGGTCTGAGATTCGTGACGCTATCGGCGCATGCACGGCATGCTTCGCGGTCATCAAAGCGACCTCGCCTGGATTTGCGGCGCGTTCTATCCGTTAGGTCCGTTTGTGGCGACGGCCGGCCGATCTTGGCCCGGACGGTTCGCGAGCGTCCGGGCCAGGGTCAACCCAGCCCCATACTCGTCGCAGATGAACTCCCGCCGGGGCCAGCACGGGCACACCGTCCGGGCCGGATCGCTGCGAACGAGCTCCCTGCCCGCCGTGACGAGGCCTTGCCTAATCGAGCGGTTTCACCAGGGGCAGGGCCGGGCGCGGGTTGCCCAGTTAGCGCACCGAAGGTACGCCAGCTCGGCCCTGCCGCTGGTTAGGCCAGGTTCTTGGTGAAGAAGTCGTCGACCGTGTCGAACGGGATCAGGTGGAGGCGGTCGTACAGGTCGCGGTGGCGGGCGCCGGGAACCACGACGAGTTCCTTGGGTTCGCCCATCGCTTCCCATCATCTCTTCGGTGAACCAGCGGGAGAAGGCCCGGTCTCCGACGATCATGAGGACGGGGCGGGGGCCGATGTCCTCGAGGTAGCGCAGCCCGCCGTACCCCATGTATCCGAGGTGGCTGACGGCGATGTGACCGCCTTGGGAGTGGGGGTGGTAGCCGCGGTCGTTGCTCTTGACGTAATAGTCGAAGAACTCGCTGGTTACCGCGTCGAGTTCGACGCCTTCGGGGACCTGGGCGGAGAAGATCGGGTCGTAGGTGACCGTGCCGGCGTCGACGTCGGCCCAGCGCTGCGCGTTGAGGCGGTCCATCTCCGCGCGACGGTCTGCGTCACTCCACGAGTGCTGCCACCCGTTGCGGTAGTTTTCGCCGATGTCGTACATGGAGGCGGTCACGACGGCTTTGATGCGGGTGTCCATGGATGGCGTCCGGGGGCGCCGCTGGTGATGCCCTGGCGGTAGATCGGTGAGCCGTCCCGGCAGGCGATCTGCGCGCCCGGATGCTCGAGCAGCCAGTCCCGTAGCGTTTCAGCGTCGCGGCCTTCCCGCAAGGTGATCGGGAGCCGGGTGTCCTCGTCGACCAGCAGCGTGTCGTAGGTGTGGCCGTAGAAAGCGAAGTCGTCGGCGCCCAGAACCCGGGGTGCGGTGGGCGTGGGCAGCGGGATCTTCATCAGGTGCGCCAGGACGCTGGTCCGGGACAGGCCGGCATGCAGCAGGCGTAGCAGCCGGGCACCGCCGCGTCCGGCGAGCAGGACACCGGCGAACTCGACCAGGCGTTGCAGCAGCGGAGTGCGGCGTTGATACCGGACGGTCAGCCCGTCGACCCGCTCGGCGAAGGTCGCCTTTGGGCACAACGGATTTCGCAGTACAGACGACGAACCTGCAGCTCGATGCGAGCCGGGCGGCCGGCGATCGAGGTGTCGGCCAAGCGGCGGGTGTATCGGCTGTGGACCCACTCGCTCGGTTCCCCGCAACCTACGCAGGCCGCCGCATATTCGGACCGTGTGCCGGCACGGAAGACCACAACGGGGCCGGCCGTGTCGACCGAGGTAACCACGACTGCGGCCAGATGAGGCAGCAACTCGGAAAGCTCAACACCACATATCGACAGGATCGCCCAAAGGTCGCAGTCACCCCTATTCCCCCTTTAGGTGATTTCCACCCATGAAATCTTGCCGGAGCCACTCAAAGCCGTACGCCGACACCGCCGCTCCGTACGCATCCGACGCCGCGGTACAGACCGCAACTCTGCGACCACCTACTACAGCAAAATCGGTTCAGACGCCGAGGATGGCACCGCTTTGACCGTCCTTCATGTCTACCCGGAAGACGCACCGCGGCCAGCCGAGGGACCCCGAGTCGTCCGTTGAGACACGAGCGCCGTCAAGGGGCGAGAGCCTTTGCCAACGTGGCGGCTTGCTTGAGCCGGCTGGAGAGCGGACCCGCAGGCAATCGGCGACGTCTATAGCGGCCGTTGCTGGCTGTCGTCACGAAGCAGCTGAGACCGTTGCATCAGCTTGTGGGCGGCGGCGATCAGAGACGCTGACCGGCGGCGGACAGCAGCGGCATCCCCGGCCTGCAAGTGACGGCCGCGGGGCGGCAGACGTGCCGGTGTCGCCGGTCCAGTCTCGCAGAGCAGGGCGCGGGTGCCGGTGATGTCCAGAACTCTGGCCGGGAGACCGTGCACGGCGTCGAGGCGCAACGTTTCTTCGTGTTCGGTGGTGTGAGCGTGACATCGGACGAGTTCGCCCACCACGGCGGCGTCGAGGAACGTCAGCGCACTCAGGTCGAGGAAGATTCGATGATGGCCGGGCGTCCAGGGCCTGATCGACGGCTGCGGTGACCAGGTGGCGGTTGTCCCGGTCGAGTTCGCCGGCCACCCGTACCTGAGTCTCATGGTTGTTCTGGCCGGTCACTGTCACGGCGGCCGGGTCGCCGGCCTCGGGAAACATCTGTATCACGGCTTGTCTGTCACGGTTTCCCGCCACCGGTCGGTCGTGCGTGCGGGTTGTCGGCGCGCCACAGCGAGGCGCTGTTGTGCTTCTTCGACCCGGCGACGAGCCGCTACGTAGCGATGGTGCGCCGACTCGACGGCGGCACGAAGGTCGCTCGCGCGCCGAGATGCTTCGGCGGCTTGGTCGCGGCGCCGCTGCGCCCCGACCAGGGCCTGAAGGGCGAAGTCGGCTCTTGACCGGTTACCGGCCGAGACCGGCGCGGGAGCCAGGATCGCTCGCTGGACGCTCACTTCCGCATGAGGCGACTTCCCCGCCGCCATGGTCAAGCCTGGCGCCGGCACACCTTCGCTTTCCGGCGGTAGCGCTTCGCAAACTGCCCGGCCCGCTCGCGGGTCGCCCGAAAGCGGGAGCACGATGCCGGCTGGCTGCCGATTTCGTGCAGGGCGGTAGAAGGTGCGTATCGTGGGGGGTAGGTCATGGAACGGAGCTTGCGGTCCAACCCTCCCGGGAGGCGACGATGCCGGTGACCGATACCCGCGATACACCGCCGGAGCGCTCGTCGATCTCCTCTGCCGTTGAGGAGGAGATCACGGAGTTCATGCGGCGGACCTTCGTCGGGACGCGCTCGCGGTTCGCCCGTACCAGCGGTGACGCCCGGTTCGCGGTGCACAGCAGTCAGGTCCCGGTGATCGCGGGTGACCGGATCCGCAGCACTTTGGACTACACCCAGACCACTGACCCGTTCGACTACCTGCTGTTCTTCGTCGTGCACGCCGGCGAAGTCGCGATCACCACCCCGGCCGAAGGCGAGATAACCCTCGCACCCGGGGCGGCCGCGGCGTGCCCGGTAGGGGTTCCGGTCGGTTTCGCCATGCACGACATCAACCTCAGCGTGCTGCGCCTGCCGACCCAGCGCCTTGATCAGGTCGCCGAGGACGCCTTCGACATTCTCCCGGGCCAGCTGCACCTCGACGCCGTGCAGCCGGTCTCGGCGGCGATGCACCGGTACTGGCGGGCCGTGGTCCACCTGACCAACGGCGCCCTGATGGACGACCCGTCACCGATGGCCTCACCCCTGGTCGCCGACGAGATGACCCGCAACGTCGCGATCGCCGCGCTGCACACCTTTCCCAACACGACCATGACCGAGCCCACCCGGCACGACCCGGGCCGGGTCGCCCCGGCCGCCCTGCGACGGGCCATCGCCTACATCGACGCCCACGCCGAGCGGCCGCTCCGGCTCTCCGAAATCGCCACCGCAGCCGGCACCAGCGCCCGCGCCCTGCAATACGCGTTCCGCACCCACTACGACACCACCCCGATGGGCTACGTACGCCGGGTACGCCTGGAACACGCCCGCCGCGACCTGCAGATCGCCGACCCGAGACAGGGCGCGACCGTCAAAGCGATCGCCGCCCGCTGGGGCTTCACCGAACCCGACCGGTTCACCGCCGCGTACCGCGACGTGTTCGGCACCCTGCCCAGCCACACCCTGCGCACCTGAAACCGCCCATTCAGGGCGACACGCGCCCCCGCGCGCGGGCCGCCGACCGGCCTCGATATACCGGCGAAGGAGGTAGCCGCGGTGAACGAAAACGTCTACGAGACGCATGACGTCGAGGTCGCCGAGCAGCTCCTCACCGACGTCTACACCCGCATACAGCTGACCGTGACCGACCCCAACCCCTCCCTGCGGATCACCACCAGCACCCTCGACCCGCAGGCCTGGTTCAGCCGGGCGACCTTCGGCATGCGGTTGAATGCCCAGGGACTACCCCTGGGCGCCATCCCGATCGGACACGTGTGCGCAGGCACCGCCTCCTGGAGCACCGGACAGCCGGGACAGGTCGCCGGCCCCGGCGACGTGTTCGTCCTGCTACCACCGGACTGCGAGTGGCACAACAGCATCGACGGCCTCGACCTGGACCTCGCCCACCTGGACCCGGCCCTGCTCGCCCAGGTCGCCGACGGCCCTCCACGCACCAGTCCGGCCCTGCGGTTCACCGACCACCGGCCGGTCCCCGCAGCCGCCGCCCGACGCTGGACCGACACCTACGACTACGTCAAAACCGCGGTCGCAGACCTGCCCGCCGACCCGGCGCCGCTGCTCACCGGCAGCCTGACCCGGATACTGGCCGCCGCCGCCCTAACCGTCTTCCCCAACAACATGCTCACCGATCCCACCATCGAGGACCGGCGTGACGCCCACCCCGCCACCCTGCGCCGCGCCATCAGCTTCATCGACGACAACCCGCAGTGCGACATCAGCGCCGCCGACATCGCCGCAGCCGCCCATGTCACCATCCGCACCCTGCAACTAGCCTTCCGCCGCCACCTCGACACCAACCCGATGGCCTACCTGCGCCGAGCCCGGCTCGCGCGCGCCCACCACGACCTGAAAACCGCCGACCCGGCCACCACCACCGTCGGCGAGATCGCCGTCCGCTGGGGCTTCCCTGACCACAGCCGATTCGCCCAGAGCTACCGCGCAGCGTACGGACAACCACCCTCCCGGACCCTGCGCCACCACTAGACCGCAGACCACCACCCCGCTGCCGCCCGGCTGAGCGAAAGTCCCACTCCTACGCCACCGAGTCGTGCTGATCGCCCCGCCTCCGCCGCCTCTAACTAACGATCTCCGCCCGCTGAGTAGGCCCAGAGCGCGGTGCCGGGATTGCTCCCGGCCCGTTTCTCTGGACCTCTCGCCGAACCGGACGTGCGCCTCTCAACGCATCCGGCTCTCCACGGTCTCTGTCGTCAGACGTTGACGGTCAGGGGCCAGGGGCTGGGGATCCTCGTCGCTCGCCACCGGTATCGTGTGATCGGGATGGCGGCGATGCGGCGAAGTTCGACGTCTGTGGCGCTGATCGGTAACCACCTGCCGGTAGCGGTGGTGAATCGGCGTCGAACGTCCGACCACGTCCAGCGGTGCCGTGTGATCAGCATGCGGATCACCCGGTTCCCGGTAAACGCGTCCAGCATGCTGAAGGTGTTCTTCGCGACGGCATGCCGGAAGTAGTTGGCCCAGCCGTGCATGACCTGATTCAGTCGGGTCAGCACGTATCCCAGGTCCTGCTGCGACAACCTGCTGGTCAACGTGCGGATCTTCGCTTTCAGCGACCGGATCGGCCGTTGAGCGATGAAGGTATACACGTGCCACTTGTTCGAGCCCTTCTTGCGCCGCCACTGGATGTGAAAGCCCAGGAAGTCGAACCCGTCGCTCAGGTGCAGGATCCGGGTCTTGGCTGCTGACAGCCGCAGCCCGAGAGGCTCCAACACGCGCGCGACGTCCTGGCGCAGCAGCTCGGTGTGTTCTCGTGTCCCGTTGACAAGGACGACGAAATCGTCGGCGTAACGGACCAGCCGCCACGTCGCCGCGTTCTGCCGGCGCTGCCGGGCCCGCCGATACTCGCTGCCCATCGCCCCGTCCGGCTTCCACGGCGCCATCACATGCTCGTCGAGCACCGACAGCGCGATGTTGGCCAGCAGCGGCGACAGGATCCCGCCCTGCGGGGTGCCGGTGATCGTGTCCCGCTCGATGCCGAGTTCCGTGAGGATCCCGGCCTTGAGGAACGCTCTCACCAGCGCCAGCACACGTTTTTGTCCTTGATCCGCACCCGAACCCGGTCCATCAAAGCGGCATGGTCGATCGAGTCGAAACACGCTTCGATGTCGGCGTCCAGCACCCACTGATAGCCGCGGGTGCCGTAGTACTGGATCTCGGCGATCGCGTCCTGAGCCCGCCGTTTGGGCCGGAACCCGTAAGAGACCGACACGAAGTCGGCCTCGAAGATCGGTTCCAGCACGAGTTTCAACGCGGCCTGAACGAGCCGATCCGCGATCGTGGGAATCCCCAGCTTGCGGACCTTGCCCGACCCACCCGGTTTCGGGATCGTGCGTTCCCGCACCGGTAGCGGCCGGAACGTACCCGCCTTTAGCTGGGCACGCAGATCGTTCAGGAACCCGGGGACACCGACACGTTCCTCGACGTCGGCGACGGTCAGACCGTCAACGCCGGGACACAACCCAACGCTGAGACAGCTTCACCCGTCGTCGGCGGCGCTGCGATGGAGACTGGAGCCAGACTCATTGCCGTAGCTGACGCCACTCGAATGGGCGCTCGCCACTCCCAACCTGCAATGGAACGCTGGCAAGCGTGCCGAAGCCCACGACGGTCATCCACGACATCCGCGTCGCCCACGGCGACGAAGGCCGCCGGCTCGCTCCGATACAGGCGCAGGCAATCCTCGGCGTCCTCACTTGGGCCGCCAAGCAGCAGCGGCCCACCGAGCCCGCGGCGAGCACCGCCGACGAGATGCCGGGTGAAGAACCCATCGGGCGCTGATACGCTCGCGTTCCGGACAGCATGAATTTTGCAGTTCTTCGACGTACCGCCTAAGCACCAAGCTAGGCCACTCGAAACTCGACACCTGCAAACCGCTTTGCGGCCGTTGTAACGGTTTAGACCGATTCAAAATGTCCGACTTCATCATGCTTTGCCCTGGCGCAGGTTCGACTCCTCCCGGGGGCACCACTGATGACCAGCGGTATCAGGCTGTGGCCTGGATTTATGCAGACATCGCTATGTGTCACCTCGTGCGGCTTGGCGCTGCTCGGTGCCGCCGTTTGTCGCTGGTCTCGCAAAATGCGTGCAATGGCTGCGCGCCTCCTCTTGGTGGGATTCGGCCGACGTGACCAGCTCAGGGAGGGGAGCCACGTCTATGCCCAGCCATTCACGTCCTCTACTGGCGGTTCGCCTGATCGGCCCGGCCGATGTGGTGGCCGCGCAGAGGGACCTGCTTCAGCAGCATCTCGCGGAAAGCCTTGGATGCGAAACGGTCTGTCGTGCCAGCAGACACCCGGGGAGCTACCAAGGCGAAGTGCGGGTCTACATGACCTTCACGAAGAAGGGCTAGAGGCTTCCCGTCGCGCGGGCGTAGCCCAGTCGGGGCGGACCTCGGCCGGCAAGCAACGCTTCACCGCTTGCCGGCCGAGGTCCGGTCTGATTGCCTCCCGGCGCGTGACGGGAAGCCTCTTCCCTGAGCGCCCGCCGGAGGCAGGTCTTGGCGGGGCCCGGGGCAGCACCCCGGCCGCCGGAGGCTTTCAGCTCTTCGAGCTGGGGTGCCTCGGTCCGGCCAACGAGTCGGCCTGACGAGGGCGTGGCTGAGCGCGGGCGATGGTCTTTACCGAAGCGTCGAGGGACTTGAGGCTGTCGGCGACAGTTTTCATGCGGGCTTGGGGCGACGTCGATGGCTCGGCGTAGGTCTCGGCCTGTACCAGGGCGACATCGATCACAAACTTGTCCTCGTACGCTGTCCCGTCGGCCGACTCACACGCGATCGTCACCGTGCACTGCTCTGGGGTCGGCTCGGTGTTACGGAATCGACCGTCATCGCCCGCTTGTCCGATGAACCACAGGTTCGACAATTTCATGTCGGGCGTGAGGGTGAGGATGGGCTTCTCGTATCGGCGTTTGAGGAATGTCGTAAGGCTCTGGGCCGGGTTGGTCGGGTCCGGGATCGGCGGATCAAACGTCACCCTGACGTTGCGGGCGATCGTGGGGCCGAAGTTCCTGACGACAAGTGCGATCATGCCTTTGGAGTATTCGACCGGCTGAAGTTCCGCAGCGACCATCGGCCTGCTCCGGTTGCGACTGTCGGTTCGGGTCTGCCTAAGCGTGCGGACGCCGTTGATCGCCGCCCACCAGGCAGCGACCACGCCCGCGCACGCCGCGCCTGCGGCAAGCCATGCTGGCTGCATCGGCCTCTTCTCCTCTAGCGAGTCTTGCGATCACGGTACGTGGCACTGTCGACCATTGGTCACCCGATCGGGTGCACCCCCAACGTCTCCTGCGCGAGAACGCTGGGGGATTCGTCGTGTCCGGCGGAGGTCGCGCCTTGAAGACGTAGGGAAAGTTCTCACGGGGATCATCTTCATGGTGATCTCGGCGGTCGGGTCTGACCCTAGTTCTCACCGGCTGCGTGCCTTCAAGTTGACCCGTCGTCCCGCCGCCGGGATTACCTTCTCTCGGTGCTGGCACCGGATGCGTAGTGACCTGATTAGGAGCCTGGGTCCGTCCCTGATCCCCGTGCCGTCCCACGTTGAGCCCGGTACCCGCGATCGAGAGCCCTGTCGGACATGGCGAAGGAGAAAAGATGGGCGATCAGACGACGGTGACGGTAGGCGTCGACACGCACGCCGACGTGCACGTGGCAGCAGTGTTGGACCAAGCCGGCAGACTCCTTGACACCCGATCTTTTCCGACCACGACGCGCGGGTACGCCCAGTTGGCGACCTGGGCGGAGTCTTTCGGACCGGTCGACAAGGTCGGCATGGAAGGCACCGGCAGCTACGGCTCGGGCTTGCTGCGTTTCCTCACCGACTACGGCTTCACCGTCATCGAGGTCGACCGCCCCGACCGTTCCACACGCCGCCGCAACGGCAAGTCCGACCTCATCGACGCCGAAGCCGCTGCCCGTGCCGTCCTGTCCGGACGCGCGTCGGGTACTCCGAAGTCACGTGATGCCCATGTCGAGATGATTCGCGCCCTGAGGGTTGCCCGACGCGGCGCGATGAAGGCCCGCATCCAGGCTGGTAATCAGATCGACGCCCTCATCGTGTCTGCTCCGCAGGCCGTCCGGCAGTCGCTGCGTGGGCTGACCGGCAAACATCGCATCCGCGGCTGCGCTAGCCTGCGGCCCGGTCCGGTGACCGATCCGGCCGCCGCTACCAAGGCAGCGCTGCGCAGCCTCGCCCGCCGTTGGCTGGCTCTGCAGGCCGAGATCGACGACCTCGACGTCCACCTCACGGCCCTCGTCACGGCCACCGCCCCCGACCTCGTCGCGTTGCCCGGTGTCGGCGTCGACACCGCTGGACAGCTGCTGGTCACTGCCGGCGACAACCCCGGCCGGCTGCGCTCGGAAGCCGCGTTCGCTCGCCTTTGCGGCGCCGCCCCGATCCCGGTCAGCTCCGGACGCACCGATCGGCACCGGCTACATCGCGGCGGCGACCGAGATGCCAACAGTGCGCTCTGGCGTGTCGCGCTGGTCCGTATGCGGTGTCACCCACCAACCAGGGATTACGTCGCCCGTCGCACCACCGAAGGCAAGAGCAAAACTGAGATCATGCGGTGCCTCAAGCGCTACATCGCCCGAGAAGCCTTCTGCCACCTGCTGACAATCTGGCCGCACGACATCGCCTGAGAGATCATCCGTACATGGGAATCCAGGCGCGCCTTCACCGAGCAGGACAGCAGCTCACCATGCTGCCCGACCCTGACGGGGGGAGCTTCGATGCGGCCGGCGACTTCGACCGGCTGCTGCCCGCCGCAGACCCAACCTTCCTCGTCCTCAGCCAAGTAGACGCGCACGGTGATTTGGACGTGACCCGAGACAAAATGCCCCAATTGATCTCGGATATCGACAGACTACGTCCGCTCGCCCGCACCGGGCCGGAACGCCGTGGCCTACTTCGCCTCCGGGCGCTTGCTGAGCAGTGCGCCACGACCCCAGGCACGTCACTCATGTTCCTAGGCGACTGAACAACCTCGATCACCAAGCCCGTGGCTTGACGACAATAGGAGCGTCAAGCTGGCTGGACGATGGCCCTTGGCGAGCAACAGCTGAGTCAGGCCGCGACGACTACAGGGAGGAGCTGGTGTTCGGGTGATGCGGGACTTGCCGGCAGCCGACCGGCACCGACTTCAGCGATGCCGCCGAACGACTGTCTAGACGGTCTTGACCCAAGGAGTGTCTTGGTCCTGACCGGATTACTCACGCGCGGCGGACGTACGGATGAGGCCGACTACCCGGTCGCCGCACTAAAGTCCCCAACCTGACAAGTGAAGATCAACTTCAGCGAGGCAAGGCCATGGTCTGGCGGGCGGCGCGCTGATAAAGATGGAGAGGCAAATTGAGACGTCTGTTTACCGTTCTCGCATTCGCAGGCGGCCTAGTCCTAGTCGCAGGAGCGGCGACGGCAGCCGTCCCTAGCGCCGACGGTTCAATTTATGCCTGTTACAGGCCCCAGGGAAATGCCACCACGCGAATCATCGATCCTGAAGCGGGCCAATCCTGTGCCAGTAGCGAGAAACTGCTGAAGTGGAGTCAAACCGGCCCACAGGGCCCCGCCGGTGCCGTTGGTGCTCCCGGTGCGCCGGGACCAGTAGGTGACGCTGGTCCTGGTGGTCCTGCTGGTCCTGCGGGTGCCGCTGGTCAGCAGGGCATGCCGGGTGTTAGCGGTTACGAAATTGTGCAGAAGACTTCCTCTGTCCCCTTAAACTTTAGCGCGGACTTCACCAAGACAATCGACTGCCCAACTGGCAAAGTGGTGCTGAACGCTGGATGGAAATTCAATTATTGGTCGTCTAATAGCTACGACAAAAGAGCTTTTCCTTATCCATGGAACAGCTACCCTGTTGACGCTGACACGTGGGAGTTCGACTTCATGTCCAACGGCGCATGCCCAATTACGGAAGTGACGCTCTACGCAGTTTGCGCGAACGCGGCATAGACAGAGGGGGCGCGGCAGAAATCTGCCGCGCTCGTCGCGTACACCGGCTCAGGCCTGCGGTGAACGGCTCTCAGTCCCGTTCTTTCAGCACCGCGTATGTGCTCGCGAAGGATCGGACGAGGCTCGCCATCGCGGCTCTGCCCTTGGCGGCGGTACCCAGCGATGGACGGCCTATGACGCCCGACTTGGTGTAACCAGCCATTCCGACAGTCAGAAGATGTGGCCGATCGGCCGTCCAGTCGGCTGACTCGTTCCCGGCCGTACTACCTCCGGGTAGTAAGCCAATAGCAGCGAAGTTTCCAGTTCGCCGGCATGCATATCTTCATGGCCGCCAGTCAGCATGTTGGCGTCCTGACGCGCTTGGTCCAGTCGTGCGCCTGCGGGAAGACGGCTATACGCGGCTCTGTCACCGAGGCTTCTTGCGCCACGTTGCCAAGCACATAGTTTCCGCCGTGGCCACTGATGATGGCCAGTCGTGAGACTCCGCTAAGGGCCAGCGATTCGGCGATGTCTGTGACCACATGGTGCAAGGTGCGTGCGCTGGTGCTCACCGTGCCGCGCCATCCGGCGTGTTCGTGAGAGCAGGAGATCGTGATCGGTGGCAGGAGAAGGCTGGAGTATTGTCGCGCCAGCTCGCCGGCTACGAGGCTGGCGACGATGGTGTCGGTCGCGAGTGGCAGGTAATCGCCGTGCTGTTCGAAGCTGCCGACCGGTAGGACAGCGATAGGTGCGTCTCGCTCCGTCTCGTCCTTGGATGTAGCGGTGGTGATCAGATCGGCCAAGGCCGGGCCCCCTTGCTCCTAGGCGGCCGGGCGGAACAGGCTTCGTATCCGGTCGCTCAGATCGGATACTTCCGCATCTCGACGCCACGGCGCTAGCTGGACGCGCAGACGCTGAAGCTCACTGAGCGCGCGTCCCGACGGGACCGTACGGATTACGTCGACCGCTAAGCGGCCTTGGACGCACGCGCTGGCGAGATCTTCGCGTCCGGCGTGGGCGTTGCTCAGCCGCGCAAGACAAAGGCCTTGATCGCGGCGGAGTTCGGCTGGCCAGGACTTCAGGCTCTGGCGCTGAAGCAGGCGGTAGCCAACGGTGAGGGCTTCGACCTCGAGTCGGGCCTTCCCGCCTCGCTGGAGCCGCCACCGGCCTCCGTCTCCGTCCTCGCGCACGCAGTTCGCTATGTTGCGGTGAAATGGCCGGCTGCGGCGGCCAAGTCCCGGGACTCGATGACGGATGCGCTGGCCATAGTTGTCCCGGCGCTGACCAGCGATGAGCCGGGCCGTCCAACAACGGCCGTACTGCGGCGGCTGCTGCGCGAATGCCTGCTGCTGCCCAGCAGCGAAGGGGGCTGCCTCGGCGAGCTGGTGGCGGCTCGGCGCTGGCTGGAGGCCGCCTCGCTGCCGGTTGCCGCGCTGACGAACGCGGAAATCGTCCGCAAGGGCCTGGATGCAGTCGCGCTGCAACTCGACGGGACTGCTGCCGCACCGAACACGCGGCGGCGCAAGCGGGCGGTCTTCTATAACCTGCTCCAGTACGCGATCGAGCTGGAGATCCTCGACGCCAACCCGATCGACAAGCTGAAGGTGACTGCCAAGCGGACACGGACGCTGGTGGCCATTGATCGCCGGGTTGTCGTCAACCCTCGCCAGGCGGCGGAGCTGCTGACGTCGGTGAGCTATGTCGGCTGACGGGGCATTGGCGGCACGCGCGGCGAACGGCTGGTGGCATTCTTCGGCTGTCTGTACTTCGCTGGGCTCCGGCCGGAGGAAGCCTAGGGCCTGACGGAGTCGGACTGCTACCTACCCGAAGCGGGCTGGGGTGCGATCACGCTCGATGTGACCCGCCCGGCGGCTGGGCGGCGGTGGACCGACAGCGGCGAGGTGCATGACGACCGGGGACTGAGCACCGTGATGAGAGGGAGACCCGGCGGGTGCCGATCCCGTCGGAACTCGTCGCGCTACTTCGGCGGCATATCCGTCGATTCGGCGTGCGGCCTGGTGCTCCGCTGTTCCGCAGCCCGGGCGGTAAGCCGGTCGGGGCTTCAACCTACTCCCGGGTGTGGAAGGAAGCACGGCAACTCGGGCTGCTCCTACCCAGGTGGCGTCGCCGCTGGCGGCCCGGCCGTACGACCTGGCTGAACGCCGGGGTCTCGGTGCCCGAGGTGGCCGAGCGTGCGGGCAACTCGCCGGAGGTCGTCCTGGCCGTCTACGCCAAATGCCTCGATGCCGACGCGGAAAGGATGAACGGCCGGATTGCCGCGGCTCTTGCGGGTGTCGTTTGGTCGGTCGCCGATGCATAGGCGGGTGTCGGCCGTCCGGCCGCGTATTCAGATCCGGCACGCAAAATGCGTGCCAAGGGTAGAGCACCGGGAGCGCCTGTCGAGGCGTCGTCGCTGCTCAGGGGCCGTCCGAGCGGATGGTCCGTACTGCCTTCCTAAACCGTGTGTCGTAGGTTCGATTCCTACCGGGGGCACCCTTCAAGTTTGTCGTTCGCCGGATTTCGGGCGACCTGCCGTGCAACGGTGAAGGTCGGAGGCGGATCCGATGAGCAAGACCGTGATTGTTGCGGCCGTGGCTGTGGTTGCCGGCGTTACCGCTGCCTTTGTCGGGAACGACGCCACCGAGCAATCCGCCGCGCCCCGGGTGATTGTTGAGGACTTCAACGGCTCGGAGCTCGACGGGCAGGACTGGCTCGTCTATGACTCGCCGGACAAGGAGCCGCCGCGTAGCAGTGCGGCCGTCAGCGTGGGCGGGGGCATGTTGCATCTCACCGGCGGCTTCGACGCTGCTGCCGGCAAGGACGTCGGGGCCGGGCTCATGTCGACCACGCAGCTCAAGTACGGCCGCTGGGAGGTTCGCTTCCGGGTTGACAAGGGGGCGGGCTACAGCGCCGAAGTGTTGCTCTGGCCGTTGGAGAACGAGGACTGGCCGCGGGTGGGGGAGATCGACGTGGCCGAGGTCAACGACCCTCAGCGGCAATCCGTGTTGCACTACCTGCATCACGGGGAGGACGACGACAAGATCGGCAGCTCGACGCCGGTCGACTTCACCCAGTTCCACACGGTGGCGGTCGACTGGCGGGCGGACCGGGTCGTCTACTACCTGGACGGTGTGGAGACCTTCCGGGTCACCGGCCAGACCTTCGACGGTGGACTGCCCACCGAGTCGAAGATGCACCTTGCGCTGCAGCTCGACCAGGGCTGCAACGATTTCATTCCCTGCCGGAACGCAGCGACGCCGAAGAAAGTTTCGATGGATGTCGACTGGGTGAAGATCTATCCGGACGAGGCGCACTAGTCTGGCCCAGGTGAGTCTCCCACGGAGGCGGACCCTCGCCCGCGCCATCGTCGGCGGAGCCGTCTATCTCACCGGCATCGGTCTCATGATGTACGCCATCCCGGCCAAGACGGACACCTATCTGCCCGGTGGCCTGCTCGCCGGCCTCGGCGCGGGACTGCAAGGGCCGGCGCTGCTGACGCTGATGCGCGGACGCAAGCGGCGCAAGCGGGAGGCGGCATGGAGAGGCTGACCGGCACGGCGGCGGGCGTGCCTTTCGTCGCCATAAGTCCCGTTGAATCGGGCAGGGAAGAGCGGCGCAACGCTGAGCGGCCCGAAGGGGTGATCATCGCGTACCACCTGCTCGACGCGCCGAGGACCGAAGAAGCGTTCTCGGCTGCGGTCCCGCTCGACGGCCTCAACGCCTGGCGCGTCTACTTGGGACTCCCGATGAGCGGGCGCCGTCTTCCCAAGGGCGGCCCGGACGAGCTCTGGCGCCTCATCCAGGAAGACGCCGTCATGAACGTCCACCGCCACGTCACGCTGGGGGCGCTCGCCGAGTTTCCGAAGGCGTTCGCCGCGCTGCGTGACGAGCTGCGGATCGATGCCGACGCGCCGGTCGGCGTCATGGGCGGGTCGATGGGCGGGGCCGCGGCGCAACTCGTGATGGCCGAGGGCGGCGTCGACGTCAGGGCCGCCGTCCTCATCAACCCCGTCGTTCAGTTGCGGAGCAGCATCGACGCCATCTCGGCGATGCACGGCACGAGCTACCGCTGGACCGACCACAGTGCCGCCGTGGCCGATCGCATCGACTTCGTCCGCCGGGCCGGCGAGCTGAGCGGGACCGCGATCCGGTTCATCACCGGCGCGGACGACATGGTGGACGCGATTGTCGAGCCGGTCGGGCGTGCGGTGCCGGCACTCCGGGCACATGACGCCATTGTGGCCTGGGACGTCGTACCGGAAATGGGTCATGCTCTCGCCGACGAACCCGGCACCGACGCGGCTCCGCAGACGCCGCAGGCGAGGGAAGTCGACCGTCTCGCCACCGAATGGTTCCGGCGGCATCTATGAGCGGCGCGCGGCCACCCGCTCGACCGTGCCCAGCTTGAGCCGTTCGCGCTCGGTCACCTCGAAGCCGCCCTCGATGACCCACGGCAGCGGGCGGCGCGTCTGATACTCGCCCGAGCGCGCAGTGAAGAGCTCCACGATTCGCTGCAGCCCCCACACCGGCCACCATCGGCTGCCCACGTGATCAAGCAGCAACAGGCTTCCCCCGGGGCGCAGGACGCGGTGCATCTCGGCGATCGCCGCCCGCGGATCCGGAATCGTGCACATCGACAGCGTGCAGACCACGGCGTCGAAGGAGGACGGAGCGAACGGCAAGGCCGAGGCGTCGGCGACGGCAAGATTCGTCGAGCGGCCCCGGGCGGACGCCAACTCCAGCATCTTCGGACTCAGATCAACACCGGTTACGCGTACGCCCGCGGGATAGCGCGACAAGTTGAGACCGGTCCCGACCGCGACCTCCAAGACCGCACCGGAAGCGCGCGAGCACACCCACTCGCGACCGCCGGCGAACCACACGCGCTCGAAGAACCGCATGGCCTCGTCGTATCGGGGCGCCATCGTGTCCCAGACCCGGCGAGCCCGCGCCGTCGGATCTTCCATGGAGCCACCGTAGCCGTCCCGCCCAGCCGGCGGCCGGGCCAAGAGGGGCCGCGCCAAAGAAGGGGCCGCGCCAAAGAAGGGGCCGCGCCAACGACCCGCGGCCGGGGGTGCGCCGCGGGCCGATGACGGCTCAGACCATTTCGAGCTGCGGCTCCTGGACGAGAACCGGCGGGGCGGTGCGCACCGAGCGCAGTGACCAGAGCGCCACCGGGACGCCGACGGCGACCAGGACCGCGGCCACCACCAGCGAGAACTGGTAGCCGGCGAGGTAACGGTGCAGCTCGGCGCCGCTGGCGGCGTTCGAGCGGTTGGTGAGGATGGCGCCGAGGATCGTGATGCCCAGCAGGCCGAAGACCTCGCGGGAGACGTTGAGCATGCCCGATCCGACGCCGGCCCGCTCGGCCGGCAGCGCGCCGACGATCACGTTGTTCAGCGGGACCAGCATGCCGCCGCCGACGCCGTAGAAGAGGAACCACGGCAACAGGTCGGCGTAGGTCGTGCCTTCGCCGTAGCCGGAGATCCCGAAGATCGCCACGGCCATGATGCCGAGGCCGAGCGCGACCGTGCGACCGGCGCCGAAGCGGGCCTCGAGCCGCGGCGCGACGGTGGCGACCACGGCCATGACCAGCGCCATCGGGACGAAGGCCGAGCCCGCCTCGGTCGGCGAGAAGCCGAGCACGTTCTGCAGGTAGATCGCCGTGTAGAAGTAGATGCCGAAGACGCCGAACGCCCACAGCCCCATCGCGAGCAGCCCGCCGCTGAAGACGCGCTGCCGCAGGATGCCCAGGTCCATCATCGGGTTGGCCGAACGCAGCTCGACCACCACGAAGCCGATCGCGGCGACGGCGGCAACGGCGAACGACGCCAGGATCAACCCCGAGGTCCAGCCGCGCGACTCACCCTCGATCAGGGCGTACGTGAGGGCGAACAACGCGATCGACGAGGTGAGCACGCCGGGCAGGTCGAAGCCGCGGGCCGTGCCCCGCCGGGTCGCCGGGATGCTGACCGCGGTCAGGATCGCGGTCGCCACGCCGATCGGCGCGTTGATCAGGAAGATCCAGCCCCACGAGGCGTGCTGGGAGAGCCAGCCGCCGGTGAACGGGCCGATCGCGAGGGCGAGCGCGCCGACCGCACCCCAGACGCCAATCGCCGTTCCACGCTCGCGTGGGTTCGGGAACAGCTGGGGGATCAGCGCCAACGAGGCCGGGGTCAGCAGCGCGGCGCCGATACCCTGCACGGCTCGGGCGCCGATGAGCATCTCCTGGTTCTGCGCGAGACCGGCGGCGACCGAGGCCAGGGTGAAGATCGCGAGGCCGTCGAAGAACGCGGTGCGGGTGCCGAGCACGTCCGCGACGCGACCGCCGGCCAGCAGCAGGCCGGCGAAGACCAGCACGTACGCGCTGGCGATCCACTCGAGTCCGGAAATGCTCAGCTGCAGATCTCGCTGGATCGAGGGCAGCGCCACATTGACCACATTGTTGTCGAGGTAGGTCATGAAGGTGCCGAGCGCCACCGCCACGAGCGCCCACCACCGGCGGTTCTTCTCCACGGGATCCCCCTGTACAACGTCCTTGTACGTCGTCCTTGTACGCCGTACATGTACTTCGTATATCAGACCTGTACGTTGTATGGTTGTCAAGTGGCGAGCGAGAGATTGAGCAAGGCGGCCGTGGCCGAGCGGGCGTTGCGCCTCGGCGACGAGGAGGGCGTCGAGGCGGTGACCATCCGCCGGCTCGCGCAGGAGCTAGGTGTCACGCCGATGGCTCTGTACTGGCATTTCAAGAACAAGGACGAGCTGCTGGTCGGCATCGTCGATCACGCGCTCGCGTCGGTCCGCTCCGACCGCGCGGCCTCCGACCCGTGGAACAAGCAGCTGCGCGCGATGGTGGAGACGCTCGTCACGGTGATGCGCCAGCATCCCTCGTTGCCCGATCTCATGTTCGCCGTCGACAAGAGCGAGGGCGACAGCTTCATCCGCGCCTCGAACGACGCGCTCGCCCTGCTCACCCAGGGCGGCTTCGACGTCGAGGAGGCGTACTGGGTGGCGTCGCACCTGCTGCACTCCGCGATCGGCCTGGTGCAGGCCCAGCCCGACTGCCCGATGAGCGTGCCGGTCGAGGCCGCGGGGGAGTGGCGCCGGCAGAAGCGGCTCGCGCTGGAGAGCCTGCCGGTCGACAAGTACCCGATGATGGTCGCCTTCGGCGCGACCTACGCCAAGGAGCCCGACACCGAGCGGTACTACCGGTTCGGCGTCGACCTGATCATGGCCGGTGTCGAAGCGACAGCAATCACACTGGCCCAACGGGAAAGCTCGGAATTGGATCGGGCGAAGGACCCGGCCCGAGCGTAACGTTCGAGGCGTGACGAAAGTCGACTTCTATTTCGATCCCGCCTGCCCCTTCGCCTGGATCACCTCCCGCTGGATGCTCGAGGTCAAGCGCCAGCGCGACGTCGATCTCCGCTTCCACGTGATGAGCCTCTACGTGCTCAACGAGAACCGCGACCTGCCCGAGTGGTACCGCGAGCTCATCGACCGCTCGCTCGCCACCGTGCGGGTGGTGACCGCCGCCAAGGTCAAGCACGGCGACGAGGTCCTCGCCGACCTCTACACCGCGCTCGGCACCCGCATCCACAACCAGGGCAACAAGGACTTCGAGGCGGTCGTCCGCGAGGCGCTGGCCGAGGTCGGGTTGCCCGCCGAGCTGGCCGAGGCGGGGCAGAGCACCGAATACGACGAGGAACTGCGCCGCAGCCACCACGAGGGCATGGACCCGGTCGGCGACGACGTGGGCACCCCGACGATTCACATCGACGGCGTCGCCTTCTTCGGGCCGGTGCTCTCCAGCATCCCGCGCGGCGAGGATGCGCTGAAGGTCTTCGACGGCGCGGTGGCGCTGGCCTCGTACCCCGACTTCTTCGAGCTCAAGCGCACCCGAACCGGTGGCCTGAACTTCGACTGAAAGTACATAGTTCCGCCGTTGTCTTCATGAAGCGGGCCGCCCCGCCGTATTTCCCGGAGCCATTCGGAAATGCGGCGGGAAGGAACGGCCCGGATGCTCTCGATCAGCGTCGTCATCTGCAGCTACACGGAACGGCGCTGGGACGACTTCCGCCGCGCGTGCGAGTCGGTCGAGCGGCAGCTGCGCGAGGGCGACGAGCTCGTCGTCGTCATCGACCACAACGAGGCCCTGCTCGCCCGGTCCCGGGCCGATTTTCCGCGCGCGGTGGTGGTCGCCAACGCCGGTGAGCAGGGACTCTCCGACGCCCGCAACACCGGCGTCGAGACCGCCGGCGGCGACGTGGTTGCCTTCCTCGACGACGACGCAGTCGCCCGCCCGGGCTGGCTGGACGCCCTGCGCGGCATCTTCGCCGACGCCGAGGTGGCGGTGGCCGGCACCGCCGTCGTGGCCGACTGGGCCGGCGGCCACCCGCCGCGCTGGTTCCCGGCCGAGTTCGGCTGGGTGGTCGGCTGCAGCTACCGCGGGCAGCCGGAGTCCCGGACCACCGTGCGCAACCCGATCGGCGCCTCGATGGCCGTACGCCGGTCGGTCTTCGCCGAGGTCGGCGGCTTCTCCGACGCCATCGGCCGGGTCGGCGCCACGCCGGTGGGCTGCGAGGAGACCGAGTTCTGCATCCGGGTGACCGCGCACGACCCGGCCCGCACGGTCGTGCTCGACCCGTCGGCCGCGGTCGACCACCACGTGCCGGCGGCCCGGCAGACGGTCGGCTACTTCGTCCGCCGCTGCTATCACGAGGGACGCTCCAAGCGGATCGTCTCATTGCTGCGCGGCGCCACCGCCGGCCTTTCCGCCGAGCGCACCTATGTGCGGGAGACGCTGCCGGCCGCCGTCGTGCGCGGGGTCGCCGCCGCTCCGCGCGACCCGGTCGGCCTGGTGCGGGCCGGCGTCGTCGTGCTTGGGCTGGGCAGCACGGTGCTGGGATACGCGGTCGAGTCGCTGCGGCGGGGCGCCCTCACCACGGCTGCCGGATAAACCGCACAATGGCGCGAAATGCCGGGGAGAATCAGGGCGTGAACGCGACTCCGTTCCGCTTCAGCATCATTGTTCCCACCTATAACCGGCGGAATATCCTGCTGGACACCGTGGCGTCGATCGCCGCGACGGACCGGCCGTGGCCGTGCGAGCTCATCGTGGTCGTCGACGGCTCGACCGACGGCACCGTCGAGGCGCTGCGGGGCCTCGCGCTGCCGTTGCCGCTCAAGGTGATCGACCAGGCCAATCAGGGCGCCGCCGCGGCCCGCAACGCCGGCGCCGCGGCCGCCAGCGGGCAGTTCCTGCTGTTCCTGGACGACGACATGACCGTCGAGCCGGACCTGATCATCCAGCACGAGCGCACCCTGCTCGCGGGCGCCGACGCGGTCGTCGGCCACATCCGGATCGACGAGCGCTCACCGGTCAACATCCTCACCCGCGGCGTGGAGCGGTGGGCCGCCGAGCGACGCCAGCGCCTCGATCTCTCCGGCGGCCAACTCGGCGTCGAGGACTTCCTCACCGGCCAGCTTTCCGTACGCGCGGAGTGGTTCACGAGAATCCGCGGCTTCGACGGTCTGCTGACCGCCGAGGGCACGTTCGGCGGCGAGGACACCGATCTCGTCTACCGGCTGTTGCAGGAGGGCACCCGCCTGCGGTTCAGCCCCCGCGCCGTCTCCTACCAGCGGTACGTGGTGACCGCCGCCCAGAACATCCGCCAGTGGGCGCAGGCCGGCCGCTCCGACGCCCTGCTCTCGCGCAAGCACCCCGGCCTCGGCGCCGTGCTCGACCGCGGTCACCGGGGCCGCACCCTCGACGGCCGGCTGACCAAGGCGCTGTCCATGCTGCCGCCGACGCCGTTCCGGGCGGTCGTCGACCGGGTGGTCGCGCGGGTCGACCGCGGCCGGATGGACTTCGCCACCGAGTTCCTCTTCGCCAAGCTGCGCGACATCGCCTACTGGGGCGGGGCCCGCGCGCACGGCGGCCTGGTCCGGCACTCGGGCAGCGGCGTGCGGGTGCTCGCCTACCACGCGATCGAGGACATCGACGATCCGCACATCGCCCCCTACAGCGTCGGTCCCGAGCTCTTCGAGCGGCAGATCGAGGCCCTGCGGGAGGCCGGCTGCACCTTCATCGACGGGGATGACCTGCTCGAGCACCTCGACGGGCGGCCGCTCAAGCCGCGCAGCGTGCTGCTGACCTTCGACGACGCCTACGAGAGCGTACTGACCACCGCCGCCCCGCTGCTCGAGAAGCACGGCATCCCCGCGATCGTCTGCGCGGTCAGCGACGAGATCGGCGGATACAACGCCTGGGACGTCGCGCGCGGAGCGGCCAAGCTGCAGCTGCTCACCGCCGACCAACTGGGCTGCCTCCGGCGTACGGGATGGGAGGTCGCCTCACACACCCGCCGGCACGCGCATCTCACCACCCTGCCCGACGCCGAGCTGCGCGCCGACCTCGCCGAATCGCGCCACGCGGTCGGCCGGCTCGGCCTCGGCACCCCACGGTTCCTGGCCTATCCGCACGGCGAGCACGACCGGCGGGTGCGCTCCCGGGTCCGCGCGGCCGGATACTCCGCCGCCTTCGCGCTGACCACCACCGTCCGTGAGCCCGGACCCGCCACCCGGTTCGCCCTGCCCCGCGTCGAGGTACGGCAGGACACCACGCCGGCCGCGCTCCTGCGCGAGCTGGCCGACCCGTACACCCTCAGCCCTCGTGATCTCGTGCGCCGTGAGCTGCTCGGTCTTGCCGGCAGCGTCCTCGCCCGCGTTCGCACCCTCCACCCCGATGGAGCCACCGCGATGACCCCCTCCACCGGCACCGGCATCTGGTGCTGCGACTTCGACCTGGCCGGCGACGCCACCTCGTCGATGGTGCCGCCGCGCGACGAGGTCGCGATGCGGGTGCTGATCCGGCTGCACGGCGAGCCGCTCGGCTACGTCACGCTGGCGCGCACCGGCATGCCCCGCGACATCGACCAGATCCGGGACGCGGCCTGGCGTGAGCTCGGCCGTCCGCTGGTCGCGCACCTGATCGAAGAGGGCGCGCCGATCCCCGAGGAGGCCGAGCGATCCGGCTGGCGGGCTCCGGCGCCGACCCGCACGTGCCCCAACCATGTCGCCGCGGACGACCTCGTCTCGGTGGTGGTCTGCACCCGCAACCGCAGCGAGTCGCTGCCGGCCTGCCTCGACCGGCTGGCCGCGGTCAGCTATCCGTCGGTCGAGTTCGTCATCGTCGACAACGCGCCGAGCGACGACTCGACCCGGGCGCTGGTCGAGAAGTACGCCGCCGCCGACCGCCGGTTCCGCTACGTCCGCGAGCCGCGGCCGGGACTCTCTCGTGCGCGCAACGCTGGTCTCGCGGCGGCCCGGGGGCGGTACGTCGCCTACACCGACGACGACGTGGCGGTCGACAGCCGGTGGATCCATGGGCTGGTCCGCGGCTTCCAACGTCGTCCCGACGTCGCCTGCGTGACCGGACTCGTCTGCACGGCGGCAATCAGCAACGGCTCCGAGGCCTACTTCGACGCCCGGCTCGCCTCCTGGTCGACCCGGTGCGAACCGCAGTTCTTCGACCTGTCCATGCGTGACGAATACGGCGTGCTCTACCCGTTCTCGGCCGGCATCTTCGGCACCGGCGCCAGCTTCGCCTTCGACCGGCAGCGCCTGGTGCGCATCGGCGGCTTCGACGAGGCACTGGGCGCGGGCACGCTGACCCGCGGCGGCGAGGACCTCGACATCTTCGTACGCGTTCTGCTCGACGGCGGTGCCATCGCCTACGAGCCGTCGGCGGTCGTCTGGCACCACCACCGGGCCGACGAGCAATCGCTGCTCAAGCAGATGTACGGCTACGGCACGGGGCTCACCGCGTACCTCATGAAGCTGCTGATGAACAACGCCACCCGCAACCAGCTGCTCATGCGGGTGCCGGCCGGGGTCGTGAAGATCGCCCGGATCCGCACCCAGACCAACAAGCGGCTGAATGACACGATCGCCCCGCCGTCGGGTGCGATGCGGCGCGAGTTCGCCGGCTACCTCGCCGGCCCGGTGCTCTACCTGCGCGCCCGCCGGGCGGTGGGCTCGTGACCACGCTCCTCGCTCCCGCGCCGGTCCTCGCGCCGGACCGCGCCTCCGACGACACCGCCCGCGACCGCCTGATCATCTCCGCGGCAAGCCTCTTTGCCCTCTTCGTCGGCGTCGTCGGCCTGGTTTCCGGCGTCGACTGGATGCGCGCGACCGGCTTCGTCGCCTACTTCATGTTCGGCATCGGCGCGGCGCCGTTCGCCCTGCTGCCGCGCATCGGCCTGCCGCTGCGGCTGGCGCTCAGCACCGGCGCCTCGATCAGCATCCTGGTCATCGTGTCCACGGTCATGCTCGACGCCGGCTGGTGGCAGCCCACCCTCGCCACCTGGATCGTCGGCGCCGTCACCGCCGGGCTGCACGTCGCCGGCTGCGCCTCGGCCATCAGTCGGCGGAGCCTGCCTCGCGAGTCTCGATCGATTTCCGGGCCGCTGCTCCCGAAGATCGGCACGGGCGAGCTCATGGCCGGGACCGGCGCGATCCTGTGCCTGGTGGCGGCCATGATGAACCGTCACCTCGACCCGGGGCTGTGGGGATTCCTGGTACGCATCGGGCCGCTCTGGTACATCGGACTGGCGCTGATCGTTCTCTCGTTGGCGATCTACCGCGCGTACGGAATCGGCGTGGTCCTGCTCTTGATCGTGCTGACCGGCACCCCGGCGCTGCTCTACGACCTGCCGCGCATCCAGTCCGCGGCCAAGCACGTCGAGCTGGTCGAGCAGATCCGGCAGCAGCACGTGCTCCAGTCGACCGTCGACGTCTACAACGGCTGGCCCGGCTTCTTCTCGGGGATGGCCTGGCTGGCGCAGGCGGCCGGCATCCGCGACTCGATCAACCTGGCGATCGTCTGGCCGGTGCTGATCGGCCTCTACCGGATCGCGGCCATGCGCTTCTTCGCGGGCCAGCTCATCAAGGACCGCAACCTGGCCTGGCTGGCCGTGCTCTTCGTCCTGCTGCCGGACACCATCGGCCAGGACTACTTCTCGCCGCAGTCGGTCGGCTTCGCGCTCGGCATCCTGATCTTCGGCTTCGCGCTGTCCTCACTGCCGCTGCGTTACAAGATCCCGGCGATCGCCGTGCCGGCCGTAACCGTGGCGATCACCCATCAACTCAGCCCCTACATCATCGGTGGAGCGCTCTGCGTGCTCGTCGTGCTGCGCGCGATCAAGCCGTGGTGGCTGCCGGGCATCGTCCTCGGCGCCGCGGTGCTGTGGGCCGCGATCAACTGGGCCGATCTCAGCAAGTTCGTCGACCTCAAGGACCTCGGCCGTACAGGCAACCTCGCCCCGCCGACACCCGGCTCCACCAGCGGGCTCGGCAAGTTGCCGGTGTTCCTGGCGACCGAGGCCGGCCTGGCGCTGAGCCTCATGATCCTCGGCGTGCTCAGCCTCGTGACGCTCTGGCGTCGTCGCCGCTCGTTGTCGACCTGGGCGCTGGCCTGCGCGCCCGGTGCCGGAGTGGCGATCATCGTGGCGCACCCGTACGGAAAAGAGGGCATCTTCCGGGCGACGCTCTTCGCCCTGCCGTGGTTGGCGGTCCTGGCCGCGCAGGCCTTCCCGTTCCGGCTCGCCTGGTCGCGCGGCCTGATCATCGCGGTGCTGACCGCCGACTTCCTGATCGGCACGTTCAGCCTCGACGCATCCAACGTCATGCGCCGCGCCGATCGCGAGGGCTTCCAGATGTACGCGCAGACGGCCACCGCCGGCGCCGTCAACTACTGCCTGATCATCGGCCCCGGTGACCTGCCGAGCGGACCGATCACCGGCCCCGACGACCACATCTCGCTCTACCGCGGCGACATCGACACCGACTACGGCTTCACCATCAACCAGGCGCCGACCCAGTCCGACGTCGAGCGCCTCACCGGGGAACTGGTCACCTACTCCGGCTCGACCGACCCCACCTCCCGCCTGTACGCGTTCTGGTCGCCGACGTCCTCGTACTACGGCTGGGAGTACGGCCTGCACCTGCCGTCCCGCTTCGCTGCCCTGCGCGACGCGTTCGCCGCCTCCCCGCTCTGGAAGACGGTCTACTCCTCCGACGGCACCGTCATGTTCGAGTACACGGGAGCTTGATGGCTCCTCCTCCCACGGCCGGCAAGGGGCACGTCTCGCAGCTTTTCGGGCGTGACTCGCTCTACATGTTGATGTGGGCCGTGCAGATCATCTGCGCGGCTCTCCTCACCCCGGTCACCACCCGGGTGCTGGGCCTCTCCGAGTTCGGCACGATCACCTCGGCCAACGCCGTCATGCAGGTGCTCTTCGTCTTCGCCGGACTCGGCCTGCAGACCGCCGTGCAGCGCGAGTACTCGACCTTCGGCAACCCGCGCGGCGCCCACCAGCTGATCTTCGCGGCGCTGGCGGTGAGTGCCGGTATCTCGGCCGCCTTCTACTTCACGGTGCCGATCTGGGCGCCGGCGCTGCAGATGGGCGACCAGCAGGCCGCGCTGCGCTGGGCGGTGCTGTGGGCCGGGTCGTCGGCGGTCACGACCATCTCGCTGGGCCTGTTGCGCAGCCTGGACAAACTCGCCCTCTTCGGCGCGGTCAGCTTCATCCAGTCGGTGGTGGCCGAGGCCCTCGCGCTGGGGCTGGTCAAGTTCTACCGGTCCACCGCCGAGGTCTTCCTGGGCGGCCAAGTCGCGGCCCAGTTCGTGGCGGCCCTGCTCGGCCTCGCGGTGGCCCCGCCGGTCCTGATGCTCTGGCGCGACCGTGTGGTGCTCGACCGTGCGCTGCGATTCGCGCTCCCGCTGGTCCCCGCGGCGCTGAGCACCTTCGTCCTCTCCGTCTCCGACCGGCTCATCATCGAGGCCCAGATGGGCAGCGAGGCGGTGGCGCGCTACCAGGTCGCCTACAACGTGGCCTCGATGCCGATGCTGCTGCTGTCGGTGCTCAACTCGGCCTGGATGCCCCGCTTCTTCGGCATTTCCGACGAGGCCGAGCGCCGTACGGTGCTGGCGTCGAGCCGTGACGCCCTCTACCGCCTGATGCTGCCGGTGGTGGCCGGCTTCGCGTGCGGCGCCCCGCTCGTGCTGCGCGTCTGGGCGCCCTCCTCCTATCACCCCGAGGACCTGCACTTCGTCGTCTGCCTCGTGCTGATCACGGCGATCCCGTACGCCGGCCAGCTCGCCGTCACGCGCACGCTGATGGCCGACGGCCGCACCGGCGCGGCCGCGGTCGCCACGCTGCTGGCCGCCGCTGTGAACGTCACCCTCAACCTCTGGCTGGTGCCGTCGTTCGGCCTCGAGGGCTGCGCGCTGGCGACGCTGGCGGCCTACGCCTTCCTCTACCTGGGGCTCGAACTGGTAGTTCGGCGGGCCGCGGTACCGCCGTCTCCACTGCGGCTCAAGTTGCAGCTGGGCGCGGCCGCCGCCCTGACGCTGGCCTCCGCCCTGGTCACGGAGAACGCGGTCACCCTCACTCTGCGAGCCGTGGCCGGCGCGGCAACGCTGGTCTGGTTCATCCGGGTGCTGCTGACCATTGGGGCCGAGAACCGGGCCACCGACGAGCGCACCCAGCCCGTACGCACCGACACCGACCTGCTGTGGGTGGGCGCCACGATCGAGATGTCCGGCTTCATCCCCGACCGCCGCCGGGAGGGCGACCGCCGCTCGTCCCAGCCCGGCTACTGGCCGCGCCCGGACCGGCGCTGGGACGATCGTCGCGCGATCGGCCGGCACCGCATGTCCCCTCCCGCCACCCCGGCTTTCTCGCCCTCCTCGGTCATCGACGAACCGTCCATCTCCGTCCGCATCCCGACCCGGCCGGTGAGCCGCGTTCACGCCGAGCCCGCGCCGTCTTCTTGGCCCGCGCCCACCTCGCCCCCGCCCGAGTGGCCGCTCGTGCCGGGCCGGTCACGCGCGGGCGGTCAGCCGGGCGATCAACAGTGACTTCCGCTCCTTCCGCACCGAATCGAAGCTCTTCTGCGCCGCCCGCAACGCCTTGCCCAGCGCGAACCGGGCGTCGTAGATCCACACCTGTCCGCCCGGCCGGATCACCCGCCGCAGGTCCCGAACGCCGCCCTCGACGTCGGCCCAGTGGTGCTGGCTGATCGACGAGACGATCAGATCGAAGCTGGCATCCGGGTAGGGAAGGGCCGCTACGTCGCCGACCGTGAACGTCACCCGGTTCTCCGGGTCGCGGCCCCGGGCGTACTCGATCATCTTGGGCTCGATGTCGACCCCGTCGACCGTCCACTCAGGGCGTTTCGCCTTGAGGGCGCGCGGAATGCGGCCCGGTCCGGTGCCGACATCGAGCACCCGGGCGCCATCGGGCAGATCCTCCGCGGCGGCGTCCTCCACCACCCGCGCGTAGAGCCGGGCGCCCAGCCGGCCGGCGTGTCGGTCGTAGGTGTCGGCGTGACTGAAGATGTGCACCTGCATCGTTCCTCCTGAACTCGTCGTTCGCTTATGAACAGCGTGTTCGATTACGCTGAGGAGGGTCAACGGTTGATCCGGGTCATCCGTCCCGAACCGAACAGAGGTGGCGACATTGGCCGGAAACCAGGATCGACGCGTACGGCGCACCCGTCGCTCCCTGCAGGAGGCGCTCGTCGGACTCATCACCGAACGCGGCTACGACAAGGTCACCGTGCAGGACGTGCTCGACCGTGCCGACGTGGGCCGATCCACGTTCTACGCCCACTTCCGCGACAAGGACGCGCTCTTCGCCTCCTGCTTCGACGACCTGCGCGGCGATCTGGAACGCGAGCTGAGCGGGATGGACCGCACCGACCGAGCCGACCCGCTCGGCGTGATCTTCGCCCACGCGTACCGCAACCAGCGCGTCTACCAGGCGGTCGGCACCGCGCACCTGCATCGGCTGCTCTACGACGCCCTGCGTGATCACTTGGCCGAGCACGGGACGCGCCAGCCGGTGGAGATCCTCGCCCAGTACCATGCGTCGGCGCTGGTCGGCCTGCTCAGCTGGTGGGTGAAGGCGGGCTTCCCGCACGGCCCGGCCGAGATGGCCCGCATGTGCCAGGAGATCATGCAGCCGAGCGTGATGGCCGCGGTCCTCCGGCCGGCCGCGCACGTTCGGGCGTAATGGCCGCGGTCGTCCGGCTGCGCCAGGCCGTGCGCCCGTCGCTTCCGGCAAGGTTCCATCGGTCGCTTCTGCTGCGAAGATGGGGCCATGACGTACGTCGTGGTGGGCGGCGGCCTGGCCGGCGCCAAGGCAGTGGAAACCCTGCGCGACGAGGGCTTCGCGGGCCCGGTCACGCTCATCGGCGCCGAGGCGGTCCGGCCGTACGAGCGACCGCCGCTCTCCAAGGGCCTGCTGCTCGGGACGGACGAGCCGGACAGTCCCTTCGTGCACTCGGCGGAGTGGTACGCCGAGCACGACATCACTCTGCGCACCGGCACGACGGTCACCGCCCTGGACCGTTCGGCGAAGACCGTCCGCACTAACGGCGGCGACGAGATCGCGTACGAGAAGCTGCTGCTCGCCACCGGCGCCACCCCGCGGCCTCTCCCCGTTCCCGGCGGCGATCGCGCCCTCCTCCTGCGCACGCTCGACGACTCGAAGCGGATCTCGGACGCGATCTCCGAAGGCACCCGCGTCGTGGTGATCGGCGCCGGCTGGATCGGCCTCGAGGTGGCGGCCGCCGCCCGCACCCGTGGCGCGACCGTCGACGTGATCGAGCTGGCCCCGTTGCCGCTGCGGAACGTGCTCGGCGACGAGATCGCCCAGGTCTTCGCCGACCTGCACCGGGCCAACGGCGTGACCCTCCACCTCGGAACCGGCCTTGAGGCGATCGACGGCGACACCGTACGCCTGGCCGACGGCAGCAACCTGACCGCGGACGTCGTGATCGCGGGCATCGGCGTCACGCCGAACGTCGGGCTCGCCGCCGACGCCGGTCTCGCGGTCGACAACGGCGTGCTCGTCGACCGGCGGCTCGCCACCAGCGACCCGGACATCTTTGCGGCCGGCGACATCGCGAACATCGACCATCCGCTGCTCAAGCACCGCATTCGGGTCGAGCACTGGGCGACCGCGCTGAACACCGGCCCGGCGGCGGCGAAGGCGATGCTCGGCCAGGACGTCAGCTACGACAAGCTGCCGTACTTCTACACCGACCAGTTCGACCTCGGCATGGAGTACACCGGCTGGGTCGCGCCGGACGCGTCGGCCGAGGTGGTCGTCCGCGGCGACCTCGCGACCCGGGAGTTCATCGCGTTCTGGCTGGTCGGCGGCAAGGTCGCGGCCGGTATGAACGTCAACGTCTGGGACGTGACCGAGCCGATCGAGGCCCTGATCCGCTCGGGCGCCGTGGTCGACCAGCGCCGGCTCGCGGATCCCGGGGTCTCGCTGTCGGACCTGGCGTGATCTTCCAATGAGGACCCGTCACGTAGTTAACTTTGATCGTGGATCGGATTGACACCTCGGTGGCGCACCCAGCTCGCCGGTACAACTACTGGCTGGGCGGCAAGGACCATTTCGCCGCCGATCGCGAGTCGGGCGATCTGCTGGCCAAGGCGTTTCCCACCGCGCGTATAGCCGCCCGGGAGAACCGCGACTTCCTGCGCCGCAGCGTCAAGTTCCTGGCCGAGTCCGGGGTTCGGCAGTTCCTGGACGTCGGCACCGGCCTGCCGGTCCCCGACAACACGCACGAGATCGCCCAGCGGGTCGCGCCCGAGTCGCGGGTGCTCTATGTGGACAACGACCCGATCGTGATGACCCACTCCCGTGCCCTGACGGTCGGCACGCCCGAGGGCCGCACCGGCTACGTCGAGGCCGACCTCCGCTCACCCGACGAGATCCTGACCCACCCCGAGTTCCGGGCCGTGATCGACCCGGCCCAGCCGGCCGCGTTGCTGCTGGTCGCCGTGCTGCACTTCATCCACGACGACGACCAGGCCGCCACGGTCGTGCGCCATCTGCTCGACGCGATGCCCGCCGGCAGCTATCTGGTCGCCAGCAACCTGACGCTCGACTTCGCTCCGCCCGAGCAGGTCGCCAAGCACGAGGAGTTGCTCGCCTCCGGTCGCACCGACGCACGCGCCCGCAACGCCGCCGAGTTCGGCCGGTTCTTCGACGGTCTGGAGCTGGTCGACCCGGGCATCGTCGCGGTCAGTGACTGGCGCCCGTCTCGCGCAGAGTCCGAGCGGCCGACGGCGTCCGATGTCGCCATCTACGGCGCGGTCGGCCGCCTCACCTGAGCCGCCGCTTCACTTAAGGTGCCCTCTTGGTCGCGGCCGCCGTTTCCTCAACGGCCGCTGCCGGGAGCCGGATCAGCGAACGGCGAGGCTGTCGGCAAGCGCGGGCGCCGGCGCGACCGGTTCCGGCGCCGGACGCTTACGCGGACTCGTCCAGATGGCACCGTTGAGAGCCGCCCAGGCCGCACCGATCAGCACCGCCGCAATCGTTTCGCTGGTGCGGCTCCACCCGAGGTAAACCCACGACCCCGCGCCAACCGTCACATAGATCGCGGCTCCGGTCCAGACCGCGACCCGCCACTTCCACGGCAGGTGTGCCGCCAGCATCCACGCCAACAGCCCGACGGCCGCGGCCAGCTGAGCGGTATGTCCCGCCGCCATCGACGCGATGGGCCCGGCCGCCTCGAACGGGATGTAGCCGTCGAACTCGCTCACCGGCGGGAACACCACCGAAGTCGGCGTCTCCCAGACCTCCCAGCTCGGCGGCGTGGCCCAGGAGATCGCCGCCGCCAGCACCACCACCGGAAGCACCGGCCCCACCGCCATGAGGAGCCCCTCGCTCTCCCCGCGCCACCGCCGCAGCAGCCACCGGCCCACCGACACCAGCACGGCCACCGCGAAGAGCACCCCCGGATCCGCGAACATCGCCGCATCGAGCGCGAACAGGTAGCCGTCCGACGTCCACTCTCCACGGGCCCAACCACCGATCGCCGCATCGGCATCCGCCAGCCCACTGAACCGGACCACCACCGGCACCACCACGACGAGCAGAGCCGCCAGCCCGAACAGTGCCATCACACTGAGCGCCAGATCGACAACCGTCGCCGGCCGCGGCCGCCACGCTGCCACCCGCCCCGAGAAGCTCGCCACCCTGTTCGCGGAAGCCGCCTTCGCGGTAGCTGCCTCAGCTGAAGTCGCTCCACCCAAAGCCGCCTCGGCGGAAGCTGCCTCCAATGCGCGCGGGCCAGGGCCGGAGCGAAATGTGGCGGCCGTGCGCGGCCGGACCATACCGACCAGCGCGTGCATCGGTCGTGGGTGCCGCCCGACCCACCGACCGGCCAGGATCAATCCGACGATGATCGCGGCCAGCACCGCGAGAGCCCCACCCGCGTGGCCGGCCCGTGCCACGAGCAGGTCGTAGGACGCACCCGCCAGGTAGCTGGCTCCGACCATCCACAGTGACCACGCGATCGCCGCGGGCGCGTGCCAGGCGGCGAACCGCCGATACGGGACCCCGTTCATCGCGGCGAGCCGGGGGATGAGGGTTCGCGCCCCCACGATCCACTGACCGAGGAAGACGGCCCGCCCGCCGTACCGGGCGAAGAGCCGTTCCGCCCGATGCCAGCGCTTCTCGCCGATCCACCGCCCGAGCCGGGTCGTCCGCAGCCGGGGCCCACGCCGCCGCCCCGAGTGGAAGGCCGCCGTCCCGCCCGCCAGTGCCGCCAACACGGCCACGAGGAGCGCCGGCCCGATCCGCACGGTGCCGGCGTTGGCCAGCAACCCGAGCGCGATCAGCGCCGTGGCGGCCGGCAGCACCAGGCCCGCAACGATCGCCGACTCGGCCGCGACCAGCACGCCGACGACCACGTAAACCAGGATCGGAGGCATTCCGCCGAGGAGATCGTTAAGGAAGGACACGCTGGTCACGCTATGCAGCCGATTCGCGACCCTCAATCGGTGATCGCCCTTAGGGACGCCGGGGTATGACTGAGGGATGGACATCCTCGTAGCCGGCGGCCACGGTCAGGTCGCCCTCCGCCTGTTGAAGCTGCTCGCCGCCGACGGCCACACCGCACGCGGCCTTATCCGCAAGCCCGAGCAGGCCGAGGACCTGCGCGCGGTCGGCGCCGTCCCGGTGATCGGCGACCTCGAGAACGACCCGTCCCTCTCCGCTTACGTAGAGGGCGCCGACGCCGTGGTCTTCGCGGCCGGCGCCGGTCCGGGCAGCGGCCCCGCCCGGAAGCGCACGGTCGACCTGGGCGGCGCCGTCAAGCTCGCCGACGCCGCCATGGACCAGAAGGTGAATCGTTACGTCATGGTCTCGTCGATCGGTGCCCAGGACCCGGCCTCATCGGGCGCCATGCGGCCCTATCTCGAGGCCAAAGCGGAAGCCGACGCCTATGTGGTGGCCAGCGGCCTCGATTACACGATTGTCCGCCCCGGTCACCTCACCGACGACCCCGGCACGGGTCTCGTGACCGTCTCCCGGACCTTGGGCAACCGCGGACCTATCCCCCGTGACGATGTCGCGGCCGTGCTCGCGGCGTGCCTCACCACGCCCGCCACCATTGGTGTCACCTTCGAGCTGTTCGCCGGCGAGACCCCGATCGCGGAGGCCCTGCGGTTCTGAGCCGTGCGGGCGGTTTCGAGCCGTGCGGGCGGTTCTGAGCCGTGCGGGAGGACGGTCAGGCCGGCGGCAGGTGCGCCGCCAGCGCACGGACCTCACTGCGGAGCTGTTCCGCCCGGTCCGGGTGCCCGGCACGCTCGTATTGGTCGGCCGCCGTCTCCCGGTCGGCGAGCTCCGCCCGTACGATCCGCTCGATCTCTTCCTCGCTCAGCGTGCGCCGCTCCACCTCCGCCGCACCGACGCCGGTCGGCGCCTCTTCGATGGCGAGCCCCCTCGACGCGCCATCGGCCGGCACGACCGCCTCGGCATTGTCGATCGCAGCGAGCGTGGCGCGCAGTGCCGCCGTGGCCGCCCGGTCGCGCGATTTCATGGCAGCCGGGAGCGCGGCCCGGAGGCGGTGCCGGAGTGAGGTATCGGTCATGGCCGCGACGGTAACCGGCCATGACTGCCCGACGGCACCGATTTCCGTGGCGGCAGTCCTTCCATGACCGGTAGTCGCTGTGGAGTTCTCAACCAACCTCCGTCCGGCTCTCGCCGAACTCTCGTCTGCAATGCGGCAGCAGAGCGGCCAGGGCCGGACTAGGCCGATCCCGCCACACCAGAGCGAGCAGCGCCGGCAGCTCGACCCCCGAGATCGGCACGGCCACCAAACCCGGATGCAGCGACGCCATCGACTCGCTCAACACCGCAATGCCCAATCCTCGCGACGCCAGTTCGGCGACGGCTGTGGGTGCCGACGCGACCAACGCGACATCTGGGAACTTGCCCGCGGCCAAGCACGCCTCGTCAAATGCGGCGCGAATGCCGGTTCCCTCGGGCAACGTGATGAGAGCGTACGACAAGATCTCGAGCAGTGGTAAGTCCTTCTTTCCGGCCTGTGGATGGCCGGGCGGAACCAGTGCTACCAGGCCTTCCCGGGCGATCACGTGGCCGGTCAGCTGCGACGGTAGCTCGCCGGCGACACCGACGAGGGCGATGTCGGAGAAGCCGGCGAGCACGCGCTTGATGAGCGAGTCCGAGTCATCCTCCACGAGCTCGAGCTCGATCGCCGGGTACTCGTCGTGGAACGACGCGAGGGCCGCGAACAGCGGCTTGACCTCGCAGCCGCGGACCATCCCGACCGTGAGGTGACCGCGGACCAGCCCGTTGACCGCGTCGATCACCTCGCGCATGGCCTGGGCATTCTCGAGGGCTGCCTGAGCGAACGGAAAGGCGGCCTTCCCGGCCGTGGTCAGTCGGGCGACCCGGCCCGAGCGGTCGAACAGCGGCGATCCCAGCTCCTTCTCCAGGGCACGGATCTGAGCGCTCACACCGGACTGGCTGATGCGTACGCGCTCGGCGGCCCGGGTGAAGTTGGCCTCCTCGGCCACGGCGATGAAGTACTCGAGCTGGCGCAGTTCCATAACTGGGGATTCTAGCTACGAGAACAACTATGCGTTGGACTTCTGCTTGTGGTCGGCGAAGAGTGGCGGCATGACCGAACGAGCAAAGGCAATGAAGCCGGAAGACCTGACCCGTCTCTTCGTGGAGCGCGCCAACGCCAAGGATGCCGAGGGCATCGCGCTGCTGTACGAGGAGGACGCTGTCATGGCCTACCCGCCAGGTCAGCAGACCGTTGGCCGGGCGGCGATCCAGAAGTTCTGGGAGGACGTGCTGCCGAAGATGCCGTCGTTCCAGCCGGAGCCGCCGCTGCCCACTTTGATCAGTGGCGACCTGGCGCTGACCTCGACGCCGCCGAAGGACGGCGCGGGAGCGCGCGCCCAAGTGGTGCGCCGTCAGTCGGACGGCAGTTGGCTACGCGTGCTCGACCAGCCCGAGTTCGTGACACCGAAGGGCTGAGGCATGCCGCGGGGATGCGACCCGGCCACCGCGGGGGAGTGGCGACCGGGTCGCGAGCGGTGGATCAGAGAGCGATGCGCTGACCGGGGAAGATCAGGTTCGGGTTGGAGACAATGCCATGGTTCAGCTGGTAGAGGGTGTGCCAGCCGCCCTTGATGTGATTGCGGGTGGCGATGGCCGACAGCGTGTCGCCGGAGCGGACGACGTAGGTCTTGCCGGTGGCCTTCGCGGTCGTCGCACGGGTCACCACGTGCGACGACTTCGACGACTTCTTGGTCGTCTTGTGGGTGGTCGACTTCGAGGAGGTCGAGTGCTTCTTGTGCGAAGACTTCGACGTCGAGGACGACTTGGAGCCGGTGGTGTGCTTGGCCTTGTAGTGCTTCGAGGAGCCGGCCTTCTTGCCGCACACCGGCCAGGCGCCGATGCCCTGGCCGTCCAGGACCTTCTCGGCGATCCTGATCTGCTCCGAGCGGCTGGCCTTGTTGGCGGTGCTGGCGTACTTGCCGCCGCCGTAGGCCTTCCACGTACCGCGGGTGAACTGCAGCCCGCCGTAGAAGCCGTTGCCCGTGTTGATGCTCCAGTTGCCACCCGACTCGCACTGCGCGACGGCGTCCCAGTTCACACTGGACGCCTGGGCGGGGGAAGCCGGTCCGAGCAGAGCGGCCGTGCCCGCCACGCCGGCGGCCGTGAGGCCCAGCGCGAGACGGGCGTGCTTGCGCGCCCGCGACGTGCGGGCATGCTTGCGGATCTGTGCCATGACAGAGAAACCTCCACGCCTACGAGGTCAGCTGTCGGGTTCGGGCTGAGGTGCCCGGCCGCTCGTTCCGCGGCTTCACCCCGAGGCGCGATCTCCGCGCCGAGGAACTTGGGTCCCCCGCTCCCTGCCACGCGTTCGATTTCCGGCGGGCGGTGGCAGGGACTCGGCGTTCCACCCGCGGTGCCCGCGACTGCGGGACCGGCCGACGGTAACCACGAGGCCACGACATTGGCCAAGCTCGACAGGGGAAAGGTGACGTTGTTCTCACCGATTGCCCTATTTGATCTTTCTTTATGACGAGTATGACCGATAACGACCGATCTTTAATTACCGATCGGTAACTTGCCGCGACGGGGGCGGGATCCTGATGGAGAATCAGCGACCATGAGCGAGCGGGTCCGTGATCACGACATCGTCGTCTATGGTGCGTCCGGCTTTGTCGGCGTGCTCGTGGCGAAGTATCTGGCCGAGCACGCCCCGAAGGGCACGCGCGTGGCCCTTGCGGGACGGTCGGAAAGCAAGTTGTCCGAGGTCAGGGGCCGTCTGGGCGTCGACTGGCCGATCCTGGTGGCCGACGCCGCCGACGTGCCGGCCCTGGAGAAGCTCGCCAATGCGACCAAGGTTGTGATCACCACGGTCGGGCCCTACGCCAAATATGGCAAAGCGCTCGTCCGGGCCTGCGCCGCGGCCGGCACCGACTATGTGGACCTCACCGGTGAAGTCCTGTTCGCGCGGGAGAGCATCGACGAGAACCACGAGCTCGCCCGCACGACCGGCGCCCGGATCGTCCATTCGTGCGGGTTCGACTCGATCCCCTCGGACATCGGCGTGCATGTGCTCGATCAGCAGGTCAAGGCCGACGGCGCCGGCGAGCTCGCCGACACCACGCTGGTTGTCACCAGCATGAAGGGCGGCTTCAGCGGCGGCACGATCGACTCGATGCGACACCAGCTCGACATGGTCAAGACCGATCGGAAGCTGCGCAAGATCGCGGCCAGCCCGTACTCGCTGAGCCCCGACCGCGCGAAGGAGCCGGACCTCGGCCGGCAGGATGACACCGCCGTGCTCGACGCGTCCAAGGTGCACCCCCGGCTGCGGGGGATGCTGGCCCCGTTCGTCATGGCGTCCTACAACACGCGGGTGGTGCGGCGAAGCAACGCGCTGAGGAAGTGGGAGTACGGCCGAGCCTTCCGGTACCGCGAAGCGATGAGCGTGGGCACCTCGCCGCTCTCGCCGGTGATCGCGCACGGCACCCGGCTCGGGCTCGGCGCGCTGATGGCCGGCCTTTCGCTGCCGCCGACCCGGTATGTGCTCGACCGGGTGCTGCCCAAACCGGGGGAGGGACCGAGCGAGAAGGCGCGCAACTCCGGGCACTTCACGATGGACATCTTCGCGACGACGACCTCGGGCGCCCGCTACTCGGCGCGGGTCCGGGCCAAGGGTGACCCCGGCTACGCGGCCACGGCGGTCATGCTGAGCGAGTCGGCCTTGGCTCTGGTTCACGACCGCGATGCGCTGCCGCCGTCCGAGGGCGGCGTGCTGACCCCGGCCACCGCGCTCGGCGACGCGCTGGTGACCCGCCTCCGAGCAGCCGGAATGGAGATCACCGCAAGCAGAAGCGCCTAGGCCGAGGGCGGGGCCAAGCAGCCGGGCTCAGCGTAGGCGGCGTGGGGCGGGCGCCTGGCGCGGAGCCGGGCAGAGGGCTGATCGAGGCGCGGCGGAGACGGCTACAGCTGCTGCAGCACGGCCGTGCAGTAGTCGGTCAGATGATCGGCGAGCGGACCCGGGTCCTCCACCATGCCCTGGGACAGCCAGTCGATGATGACCTCGCTCAGGCCGGCCACGAGCGCGAGCAGCATCCGCTCGTACCGGAGCTCGTTGGTGGGGTGAGTCCCCACCCGGCGCAAGAGGTGCGCGAGGAACTGGGCGTCCTCGCGGAGCACGCCCCGCCGTCGCGTTTCCATGCGGGGTGCGTTGATGTAGATGACCTTGGCGCGCTCCGGATTGGCGCGCAGCATGTCGAGCAGGCGGCGCACCGCGGGCTGGAGCATTTCGTCGAGGCTGGTGGGTGATTCCGGAGTGGCTGCGGCGACGCCGGTGAGCAGCCATTTGTTCTGCTGGCGATGCAGTGCGCGGACGAGGTCGGCACGGTCGGCGAAATGTTCGTAGAAGTACCGTTTGGAGACCTTGGCGCCGGCGCAGACCTCGGCCACCGTGACGTCGTCGTAGTGGCGTGTGCCGAAGAGGTGCAGTGCGGAATCGAGAATCCGTTCGCGGCGGTCCGATGCCCGCTCCTCGCGCGATCGACCACCGTAAGTCTCGCCCCGCCGCGTCACCAACGCAGTCCGCTCGTCCACGAGATCTAAAGGTATTCCTTCCTCCGCCGTCCTGCCGCACGGCGGTCCGCGATCGTCCACTTCGCATAGCGGGCGATGTGCCATGACGAATCACTCATGGCCTTCATAACCATCGCTACTGGCCGGAACCGGGTCCTTACGGGCAGGATCAAGAGGTGTCCGCCAGCCGTCTTCCCTTTCCGCTCACGCTGACGGGCGACGGCATCGTCCTGCGCGAATGGCGCTCGGAAGACCTCGATGATCTCGTCGCGATGCTCGACGAACCGGACATTGCGCGCTGGACGCCGATGCCCTCGCCCTTCGACGTCGAGGCCGGCATCGCTTACCTCAAGCGTGCTCACCAGGGCCGGGTCAGCGGCCAGCGAATCCAGCTCGCGATCACCGAGGACGGCGGTCGCCCGCTCGGGGAGGTCCTGCTCTTCGGCGTCGACGCCGGCCTCCGCGAGGCCGAGCTGGGCTATCTGGTGGGCGCGCGCGATCGACGGCGCGGGCTCGCGTCGGGGTCACTCTCACTTCTCAGCTCGTACGCGCGGAGCACGTTGCAACTTACCCGCCTTCTCCTGCGGATCGACCCGTCCAATACGGCCAGCGCCGCCGTGGCCCGGCGCTGCGGCTACCGCCTGACCGGGGAGCCTCCGATCCTGCAGGTCGGCCCGCACGGCCCGAGCAGCCTGGACACGTGGGAGCTGCTCGACGTGCGCGGCGGCTCCCGCCTTGATCGCCTGAAAAATGTCGCAGCCCGGCGGTACGGTCGTCGCACTTAGCAGTCGCACCCGGAGGTGGGTGCACCAGCGATCCCGGGAGGGTGCCGTGGTCAGCGTCGACCGTGCACAGGTGATGGCATATCGGGTGGCCGCTCTGGGCCTGGCCGAGCGCTCCCGGAAACGTCCCGCCGACCTGGCCGTCCTCGACCTCGGCGTCCAGGAGTATTCGCCCGGTTCGCAGTTCGTCGCCCTGTCCGCCCGCACGTCGGCCGCCCTCGACGACGATCGTTTGATCACCGTGTGGGCCGCCCGCGGCGCACCCCATCTGCATCGCCGGGCCGATCTCGCGACCCTGGTCAAACAGCTGTGGCCCGTCAGCGACGCCGACGCGTCGGCGCGCATCCGCAGCACCCAGATCGCCGAGGGCATGAAGCTCGGCATCGCCGCGTTCACCGCCACCGCGTCGGCGTTCCGCGAGGTGGTGACCGACTCGATGCCTCGCGGCGAGGTCAGCACGCAGGTGAGCAAACGGGTCCCGCGCGAGCTCACCTACCAGTGCCGGTCCTGCGGCGCCCGGCACATCGCCGGCAACGTCTGGCAGCACCCGGGTCTGGCCGGCGGCGTCGAGGTCGAGTCGCGCGGCCGCGAGGCGATGCTCGGCCCGATTCCCGACGCTCCACCGCAGCCCAGCGAGAACGATGGCATCGAGCAGCTGATCACGACCTATCTGCGCCTGCTGGGGCCCGCGACTCCGGCCGAGGTCGGGAAATACCTGGGCAGCACGACGACCGAGATGAAAGGCGTGTGGCCGTCGAGCGGGCTGGCCGAGGTGCGGGTCGACGGCCGTAAAGCGTGGCTGCCGGAGTCCGCCGTGGACGATCTTGTGAAGGCCGAGCCGCCGGCCGGGGTGCGGCTGCTGCCGGCGATGGATCCGCTGATCCAGGCCCGCGATCGCGACCTGCTGGTGCCCGATCGGGCGCAGCAGAAAGAGGTGTGGCGGGTGCTCGGCAACCCGGGCGTGCTGCTGCTCGACGGGGAGATCATGGGCGTCTGGCGGGCGAAGATGGCCGGCCGCAAGAGGGTCGACCTCAGCCTGACGACGTTCGTCCCGCTGCCGCCCGGCCGCCGAAAAGAGATCGAGGCCGAGGCCGCCGAGGTGGCCCGGGGCCGGGGCGTGCCGGAGGCAACGATCTCCTTCGGCTGACGCGTCATACAGATGGTGGCGAGGTTCGCTACCGCTGGGCGTAAATCGGGCGATTGACGGGAACTGGCATCCATGGAGGTGTCCGGAAGGCAACGCGCGAGTAACAATGGCATCGATCGAGATGCTCTTCCTCGATCGACGGGCAGGCCTGGCCCGAGCGGAGGTGCGACATGCTGAGCAGGGAAGACAGTCGCCGGCTGGCGGAGTTGGAGCGCCAGCTGAGGCGTGACGACCCGGATTTCTGCGCCCGCATGACCGCCGGCGCCGAGCACACGTCCGCGCCATCCGGGCGCGGCATGACCTTGTCGCTGATCTTCACCGCCGCCGTGATCTGGGCGGCGGCCGTCGTTCTCGGCGTCCTCGGCTGGTGGATCGCCGCCGTGATCGCCGCCTTCTGCGCCACCGTCGTGGTGTCCACGTTGGCCGTCTGGGTAGTCCGCCGCCGCCGCCGTCGCCGCTGACCGCCGCCGATCGCCGCCGACCGCCGCCGACCGCAGCTGATGCGTGGCGTGCGAAGGAAGGCGGGTGTGGCGGCAGGGCAGGGCGCGGGCGGGCTGAGAGGGTGGCGCGTCGCCGGCATGGCCGGGCGGGGCGCGGGCGGGCAGAGGAAGGGTGATGCGTGGCCGGCATCGGCAGGGCGGCGCGTTCAGGCCTGGGGATGGCCGGCCTGGTGAGAGCGCGGCTGGCCGTGTGAGCGGGCGACCGACGGGGTGTGAGAGCGGTCAGGCGAGCCGAATCCCGGGTGGGTGGGCGAGCCGGTGCCTGAGAGATTAGGTGCGACGAATCCCGGGTGGGCGGGCGAGCCGGTGCCCGAGGGATTAGGTGCGACGAATCCCGGGTGGGTGGGCGCGACGGACCCGGAGCGGGCGCGCGAGCGGAACACCCAGATCCGCAGCATCAGGAAGCGGACCGCGGTGGCCAGCAAGTTCGCGAGGATCAGGACGGCCAGCTCGACGTGCTTGGCCGGATGGGCCGACGCCGCGTCGAGCAGCGCCAGGGAACCGCTGGTCAGGGACAGGCCTATCGCGAAGACGATCAATCCCTGGGCCTGGTGCCGCCAGGCGCCGTCGTTGCCGCGTACGCCGAACGTCACTCGGCGGTTGACGGCGGTGTTGGCGATCGCGGTGACGAGCAGGGCGACCAGGTTGGCCCACTGTGGGCTGATCGCGGTGCGCAGGAGCGCGTACAGCAGCAGGTAAGCCAGCGTGCTTGCCACCCCGACCGCGGCGAATCGGATCAGTTGGCCGGTGAGGCCGGCCGGAACGCCGGCCATCGGCAGCGGGTTGCGGCCCAGCTGCTCGCGCAGCGTGGCCAGCGGCAGACGGCCCGAGCCGAACGCGCGCAGCAGGCGCGCTATGCCTTTCAGGTCGGCGACGGCGGTCGCGACGATGTCCACCCGGCTGTCCGGATCGTCCACCCAGTCGACCGGCACCTCGTGGATCCGCAGGCCGGCGCGCTCGGCGATGACCAGCATCTCGGTGTCGAAGAACCAGCCGGTGTCCTCGACCATCGGCAGCAGCCGCTCGGCCACGTCGGCGCGGATCGCCTTGAAGCCGCACTGGGCGTCGGAGAAGCGGGCCGACAGCGCGCTGCGCAGGATCAGGTTGTAGCTGCGGGAGATGAACTCGCGCTTGGCGCCGCGGACCACGCGGGAGCCGCGCGCCAGGCGCGACCCGATCGCGAGGTCCGAATGACCGGAGATCAGGGGGGCGACCAGCGGAAGGAGGGCGCCGAGGTCGGTCGAGAGATCCACGTCCATGTACGCGAGGACGGCCGCGTCCGACCTCGTCCAGACGTGCTTGAGGGCGCGCCCTCGTCCCTTCTCGGTGAGATGCACCGAGGCCACGCCGGGCAGCTCCCGGGTCAGCCACCGGGCCACATCGGCGGTCGAGTCGGTGCTCGCGTTGTCGGCGATCGTGATCCGGAATCGGTACGGGAAATGCGTGGCGAGATATGCGTGGAGGCGCCGCACGCACGGCTCGAGGTCGATCTCTTCGTTGTAGACGGGAACGACCACGTCGAGCACCGGGGCGTCGAGCCGGGTCGGGTCGGCGTCGTGCGATGGCAGCGTCGTCAGGCTCATGTCACCAAAGGTCGGGCTCGCCCCTGGGCAATTCGTATGGCGGTCCTGTGGCGGCCCTGTGAGTCTGAAAACGGCAAAACGGGCGGCACCCGGTAAGGGTGCCGCCCGTCGTGGAAACGCGGTCAGGAGGTCAGGTCGTAGACCGTGACGGAGCCGACGGTCGTGGCCGTGAAGTTGTCGGCCACCCACTGGGCGATCTCGGAGCTGTCGTCGCTGCTGCCCGTAGTGGCGAAGTTGCCGATGAAGTAGTGGATCTTCCCGTCGGCGACGTACTGCTGGAACTGTGCCAGCGTCGGGGAGGGGTCGGTGCCGTTGAAGCCGCCGATCGCCATCACCGGGTCGCCGGTCGCGAGCTGGTAGCCGGACGCGTTCTGCGAGCCGACGGTCGCGGCCACCCACGTGTACTGCGACGCGTTCGCCTCGAGCAGCGATTTCATCTCGTCGCTGACCGACACGGCGTCGAGGAGACCACCCATGCCACCGCGACCGAAGCCACCGCCGGGAAAACCGCCCTGGGCGGTGCCGTTTTGCGAGGTCCCACCAGGGAAGCCGGGGAACCCTGGGGCGCCCCCGCGAGCGAAGCCGCCTCCACCGAAGCGGCCGCCGCCCGGGCCGCCGCCGAAACCGGTGGACGGCCCGGCGGACGGAATCGAGCCGGTATGTGCCTCGGAGGCGGTCTGCACCGCGTACGCCGCCGGTCCGGAAAGAACCGCAACCAAGGCAGCGCCCGCCGCCACCAGTCCGATCCGCGCCGATAGGCGCTGCGTGGCCACCACCGCGACCGCCGCGCCCAGCCCGCCGACCAGCACCACCCAGCGCAACCAGGGAACGAAGTCCGGGGTGCGCCCCAGCAGGTGATAGCACCACCAGGCCGTCACCGCGATCGCCGCGCCCAGCGTCCACGCCGCAACCGGCTCTCTGCGGGCCCGCCACAGCATCACCGACCCGATGCCGACCACCGCGCCCACGGCCGGCGCGAGCGCCACCGTGTAGTACGCGTGGAAGATCCCCTGCATGTAGCTGAAGACCAGCCCGGTCCCCACCAGCCAGCCACCCCACAGCACCAGCGCCGCTCGCCCGCGATCGGTGCGCAGCCGTGGCGCGGTCAGCACCAGCCCCGCCACCAGCACGATCAGCGCACCCGGCAGCAGCCACGAGATCTGGCCGCCCTGCGAGCTGTCGAACATCCGCAGCAGGCCGGTCTCGCCCCAGCCGCTGCCGCCACCCCCGCCGCCGACGCTGCCGGTCTCGTTGCCGGAGAGCCGGCCCAGTCCGTTGTAGCCGAGGGCCAGCGACAGGAGGCTGTTGTTCTGCGACCCGCCGATGTACGGCCGCATCGAGGCCGGCACCAGCTCGACGATCGCGATGTACCACCCGGCCGAGACCACCAGCGCGAGGCCCGCGAGCAGCAGCTGCCCGATCCGCCTGCCGAGCTTGGGCGGCCCGGCGATCAGGTAGGCCAGCGCGAACGCCGGCACCACGAGCAGCGCCTGCAGCATCTTGGCCAGGAAGCCGAAGCCGACGAACGCCCCGGCCAGCACCAGCCACTTGGTCTTGCCGTTCTCGATCGCCCTGGTGGTCGCCCACGCGCCGGCCACCATCATCAGCACCAGCAGGGCGTCCGGGTTGTTGAAGCGGAACATCAGCACGGCGACCGGGGTCAGCGCCAGCGTCACACCGGCGATGAGGCCGGCCGCCGGGCCGAACCAGCGCTTGATCGTCGCGTACAGCAGGCCGACGCCGGCCACGCCCATCAGCGCCTGCGGCACCAGGATGCTCCACGAGTTGACCCCGAAGATCCGGGCCGAGAGTGCCATGAACCAGAGCGAGGCCGGCGTCTTGTCGACCGTGATCGAGTTGGCCGCGTCGGACGAGCCGTAGAAGAACGCCTTCCAGCTCGCCGATCCCGCCTGGGCCGCCGCCGAGTAGAAGGCGTTGGCCCAGCCCGATTTGTCGAGTCCCCAGAGGTAGAGGACGCCGGTGAGCAGCAGAAGAGTGAGGAAAGCGGGCCGTTCCCACCGCGGCCGGACGGGGGCCGGCGGTGCGGGGGCGGCGACAACCACCGGAGCGGCGGGCAACGTCGAGGTCATGCGCCAACTCTCGACGCGCCCGCTGTCGCCCCTTTATGCGGCGACTGTGCGCCTGCTGTGAGCGGCCGAGGCCAGCCGCTCCAGCACCTGGACGGTCGGCTCCCAGCCCATGCACGCGTCGGTGACGGACTGGCCGTAGGTCAGCTCGCCACCCAGGTCCTGCCGGCCGGGGACGAGGAAGCTCTCCAGCATCACGCCGCTGATCCCGCGCTGCCCGTCGGCGACCTGGCCGGCCACGTCGTCGGCGACCAGCGGCTGCCGCAGGTGGTCCTTGTTGCTGTTGCCGTGCGAGCAGTCGATGACCAGCCGCTCCGGAAGCGACGACTTGCGCAGCAGCTGCAGCGCGTCCTCGACGTCGGCGGCGCTGTAGTTGGGCTTGCCGCCGCCACCGCGCAGCACCAGGTGCGTGTCCGGGTTGCCGGTGGTGTGCAGGATCGCCGGCGTGCCCGAGTAGTCGATGCCGGGGAAGACGTGCGGCACGGCGGCGGCCTGGATGGCGTCGATCGCGGTGCTGATGCTGCCGTCGGGGCGGTTCTTCATGCCGATCGGCATGGAGAGGCCGGAGGCGAGCTGCCGGTGGACCTGCGATTCGACGGTACGGGCGCCGATCGCACCCCAGGCCACCGTGTCCGCGATGTACTGCGGCGTGATCGGGTCGAGGAACTCGACGGCGGTCGGCAGGCCGCGCCCGACGATCTCGAGCAGCAGCTTGCGGGCGATGCGCAGGCCGGTGCCGACGTCGCCGGTGCCGTCCAGCGCCGGGTCGTTGATCAGGCCCTTCCAGCCGACGGTCGACCGCGGCTTCTCGAAGTAGACCCGCATCACGATGAGCAGATCGTCGGCGAGCCGGTCGGCCTGCTCGCGCAGCAGACCGGCGTATTCGCCGGCGGCGGCCGGGTCGTGCACCGAGCACGGGCCGACCACGACCAGCAGCCGTGGATCTCGGGCGTTGAGCACGTCCTCGACCTGGCGGCGGCCGTCGAGCACGCTGTCGTGCAGGTCGCTGGTCAGCGGCAGCTCGTGGTGCAGCAACGCGGGGCTCATCAGCGGAACGACGGCGGCGATGCGCTGGTCACGGACGCGCTGGACCTCGGGGATGGTCACGGTGGTTCATCTCCATTTCGGGCCGGCGCCCGGGCGAGAGCCGGCAAACAAAAAGGCAGCGACGTCGTCGCTGCCTCGGCCGGCTCTGGCTGGTGTCTCAGGTCATGCGGTGACAACCGAGGCACCGGCGTGAGCCGGCCCGGTAAACCACCGATACGTCCAAGACACGTCGGCAAGCATAACCGGTCACGGGGCCCGCTGGGCCAGTTGGTGACCAGTTGTTGGGACGAGGGCCGGCGGCACCAACGGCAGGACCACGGTGAACACGGTCTCGCCCGGGACGCTTCGCACCGACACGTGACCGCGGTGGGCGGTGACGACCGCGTGCACGATCGACAGGCCGAGGCCGGTGCTGCCGGCCGCCCGCGAGCGCGAGCTGTCTCCGCGCGCGAACCGCTCGAAGATGTGCGGCTGCAGCTCGGCCGGGATCCCGGGGCCGCCGTCCCGCACCTGCAGCACGGCCGACTCCTGGTCGGCGCGCACCGAGACGGTGACGGTGGTGCCGTCGGGCGTGTGGGTACGCGCGTTGGCCAGCAGGTTGGCCAGCACCTGATGCAGCCGGGCCCCGTCGCCGATCACCGAGACCGGCTCCTCCGGCACGTCGAGCTGCCAGACATGGCCCGGGCCGGCGGCGTGCGCGTCGCTCATCGCGTCGACGACCAGCATGGTCAGGTCGACCGGGTCGTGGGCCAGCGGCCGTCCCGCGTCGAGCCGGGCGAGCAGCAGCAGGTCCTCGACGAGCAGCGTCATCCGCTTCGCCTCGGACTCGACCCGGCCGAGCACGTGGGCGACCTCCTCCGAGATGGGTGCCCGGCTGCGGCGGCTGAGCTCGGCGTACCCGCGGATGGCGGCCAGCGGGGTGCGCAGCTCGTGGCTGGCGTCGGCGACGAACTGGCGTACCTGCATCTCGCTGGCGTGCCGCGCCTCCAGCGCGTTGCCGACGTGGTCGAGCATCCGGTTGAGGGCCGCGCCGACCTGCCCGACCTCGGTGTTCGGGTCGGTGTCGCCCTCGGGCACCCGCTGGGCCAGCTGCACCTCGCCCCGGTCGAGCCGCAACTCGGAGACGCGGGTGGCGGTGTTGGCGACCCGGCGCAGCGGCGCGAGCGTGCCGCGGACGATGAACGTGCCCGCCCATCCGGCGATGACCAGGGCGATCAGCACGACCCCGCCGGTCACCTCGGCCACGTGCAGCAGCACGTCGTGGGTGTCGCTCAACGAGAGCGCGATGACGCGGGTCTGTCCGCTCGCGGTGGTTTCGGCGACGACCCGATACGAGCCGTAGCCGGCGATATCGACGTCGCTCTTGGTGCCGTCGGTCTTGACCGCGAGCAGCTGGGTCAGGGCCTCGGCGTTCAGATCGTCATATTTGGTCCGGTAGTTGCCGTCGGTATCGGTGGTCGGGACGACGATGCCGCCGTGGACATCGGTGGCGTCGGTGTAGGTGAGCGTGATCGAGCCGACCTCGGCGCCGCCGAACGGCTGGTCGTTGTCGAACTTCGGGGTGAGACCCTGCGGGAACCGATAGTCGCCGGGATCGCTGCCGCCGCCCGGGTGAACGGGGTGGAGAGCCTGGCCGAGGCGGGTGTCCACCTGGTCGTACAGCTGCTTGCTCAGGAAGATCTCGGCGGTGCCGCCGACGGCGAGTCCCAGCAGGGTGAGCAGCACCATGATGATCGCCACGATGCGGGTACGCAGCGACCAGCTCGCCGGGCGGCGCCAGCGCGCGCGGATCTCAGTCGGCGGGCTTGAGGACATAACCCGCCCCGCGCATCGTGTGGATCATCGGTGCGCGCCCCGCGTCGATCTTCTTGCGCAGGTACGAGATGTAGAGCTCGACGACGTTGGCCTGGCCCCCGAAGTCGTAGTTCCACACCCGGTCGAGGATCTGGCTCTTGCTGAGCACCCGGCGCGGGTTGCGCATCAGGTAGCGGAGCAGCTCGAACTCGGTCGCGGTGAGCGTGACCAGATCGCCGCCCCGGCGCACCTCGTGGCTGTCCTCGTCGAGCGAGAGATCTCCGACGATCAGCTGCGATTCGGTACGCATCGGCGAGTGCCCCATCCGGCGCATCAACCCGCGCAGCCGGGCCACGACCTCCTCGAGGCTGAACGGCTTGGTCACGTAGTCGTCGCCGCCGGCGGTCAGCCCCGTGATCCGGTCCTCCACCGAGTCCTTGGCCGTCAGAAACAGCACCGGCACCTCTGGCGACTCGCCGCGCAGCCGGCGCAGCACCTCGAGCCCGTCGATGTCGGGCAGCATCATGTCGAGCACGACGGCGTCCGGCCGGAAGTCGCGGGCGGTGCGAACGGCGGTCTGGCCGTCGCCGGCGCTCCGCACCTCCCAGCCCTCGTAGCGCAGCGCCATCGAGAGCAACTCGGCCAGCGTCGGCTCGTCGTCGACCACGAGGACTCGAACCGGGCCGCCGTCGGGGCGGCGGAGCTCGGTGCCGGATTCTTGGTTCGCCATCGTCATGCCCCTACTGTCACGGGTCACGCTTTGCGCCGCCTTTCCGCTTCCTGTGTAGCACCTGTGACCCGGATGCACAGGAAGCGGAAAGATCTCGCATAGCCCGATGACACCGGACGCCGTGATCGTGGTGGTCATGACGCAGACGATGAAGCACCAGATGCTCGGTTGGCGGCGGCGTACCGGCCTGGCGGCGCTCGGTGCGGCGGTCGCGGTGGCGGCCGCGCTCGGGCCCGAGACCCTGGCGACGACCCGGCTCGGCGCGGCAAGCGAACAGGCCGGCTATGCGACGGTCACGGCGGCCGACACGATCACGAGCCACGCCGTCCTCGCCGAGGTCGCCGCGGCCACCGGTGGCGTGTCGAAAACGCTCTAAAGCGTATAAATCGCCCATAATGGTTGCATGTGGATCACGCGTCGGGTATTGGCGATCTTGACCGTGGTCGCGACGCTGTTCCTGGTGGCGCCCGCCCCGGCGAGCGCGACGGACGGCTGCGACGGGGACTGCCGGGACCGGCTGGTCCAGGTCGGCCTCGAGGGTCGCGTCGTCCAGCTGGTCGCCGACGGGGACAGCACCTGCGCGCTGACCGAGGCCGGCGACGTGTTCTGCTGGGGCGCCGGCTATCCGGACCCGTACCGGCCGGGGCACAACCCGCTGCTGCTGGTGACGATCGGCGCGCTGCTGGTCGCCGGCGGCACCACGCTGCTGATGGTCAGCCGGCGGTGACGGACAGCGCCGCGTCCCGGAACGACGCGGCGCCCTTCTTGAGCCGCTCGGTGTAGAGCGGCCGGTTCCACGGGTTCCAGGTGTACCGGCCGACCGACTGATCCTTGCCGGCGGCCGCGAACGAGACGGTCACCCCGGGACTGGTCTGAAGGGTCAGCTTGCCGCCCTTGGGCACCCCGACCGCGCGCGAGGACGGATCGGCGAACGCCAGCATCGCCCACGGCACCCGGACGGTCAGGTCGTTGCCGTCGAGGCGCCACAGCGTACGGCTGTCGGCCTCGTCGTTCCCCGGGTCCCAGGTGCCGTACCGGAAAAGACCCGCGTTCTGCAGCTCGATCGGTTTCGCCCGGTCGGTGAGCAGCGCGTACGGGCGCCAGCCGTCCGGTGCCGCACCTCGTTGCGACTCGGGCACCGCCTGGTCGAGCGGCATCGGGTCGAGCTGCTCCCGCAAATACGCCTGCCCGGTGTGCCCGACCAGATTGAGCGCGACCACCGCGTCCGGTCGCCGGTCGCTGCTGCCGGCCATCGGCGTCCCGCTCACCGAGGGCAGCACGTCGAAGCCGACCTGCACCGAGCCCAGCGCCGAATCGCCCAGCCGGACGTCGAGGTACAGATAGGCCTCGTCGGCGTGCGCGCGCACCCGGGTCGCCGGCCAGCCGCCGTCGGCGTCGATGAGCGTCGCCGTCTGGTGCCCGGCGAGCCCGGCCGGATCCATCGCCAGCAGGCCGAAGTGTTGCTCGTTGGTCATCGCGTCGTGCCACAGCTGGCGTCGGCTCGCGTCCTGGTGGGTGATGGTGTTCCAGGCCAGCCGGTACCACTCGTCGGTCCACTCGAAGAGGAAGCCGCCGGCCAGCCCGCGGTCCTTGATCAGCCGCAGCAGGTCGCCGTCGATCCGCATGGCCTCGGTCTCGCTGTGGTCACCCTGGTCGCGGCCGAGCGGCCCGGCGTGCGCCGAGCCGATCGACGAGGGCACGCCGAACTCGGTGACCATCGTGGGCATGGTGGCGTGATGCTTGTGCAGGGCGGTCAGATAGTTCCCGTACGCGTCGCCCGGCTGCAGCTTCGGCTCCCGGCGCAGGAAATCGGGGTAGTACGGGAACGCGTGGTAGCTGGCGAAGGTCCCGGCCGGCCAGTTCGCCGTCGGTAGCACGTGGTTGGCGTCGAGCTGGTACATGTCCTCCTGGCCGAGCGGCTCCTCGGGATGGCGCAGCGGGTCGGTCGTCGGCCAGTTGACGAAGGCGATCGGCTCGGTGAGCCCCTTCGCGGCCTGGTAGCCGGCCAGCTCGTTCATCCGGGCCGCGAGCCAGCGCTCGGTCGGGCTGGCCTCGGTGGTGCTGCGGAAGTACTTGCCGGACACCGGCGGGGCGGTCCGGTTGCGCTGGTCAGAGGCGCTTGCGGCGTACGGGTCGAGCTCCGCCCCGATGATCCAGCCGGCCAGCCACGGGGTCACATCGGTGTCCCACGCCCTGCCGGACGAGCTCAGATGGCCCGCGACCGCGTTCGTGGCGTCCTTGATCTCGCGCTTGAACGAGTCCGTGACCTGCTTGTCGTACAAGTTCCTGGTGGCGATGTACCCGCCCGGCAGGTCCACGCCCTGCATGAGGTAGAGCGGCCGCTCGGGGTGGTCGCGGTTGTGCTCGGCGAGCTGCTGGTAGAACGCGGGCGAGTGGATCGTGTAGATCCGTACCACCCGGATGCCGAGCATGCTCATCGCGTCGAACCAGGCGTAGTACTGGGCGGCCGAGATCGAGACGTCGGCCGGCACGTGCCCGGGCGTGGTGGCGCCGAGGTCGACGCCGGGCAGGAAGGTCTGGTCCCCGCCCGCGGTGTGCAGCACGAACCGCTGCCCGTCCGAGCTCGCCACCATCGTCAGCCCGTCGGCGTCGACCGGCGCCGGCGTCCACGGTTGCCCCGAGGGCGGCGACGGTATGTCGCGCATCCCCGCGATCAGGAACGCCGGCGAGCGCAGTGCCGGCGACGAGCTTCCGCCCGCCAGCATCAGGCACAGCACTAGGGCGAACACCCCGAACGCGCCGGCACGGGCGCGTTCGAATCGGCGGGCCGGAGCGGACACGACATGGCTCGAGAAGTCCCCCACGCAGGCATTCTCCGCCGGGGTGGTTGCCGTATGCGGTGATTTGTCGGGAAGCTTGGATCATCGGAACACTCGCCGTTGGCCGCTTGTTGTGCCAGCGTTGTCTTCTGTCGGCGGGTGCGAGCGTGTGGGGAGCGTGCACGTGGATCTTCTCGAGGAGTACCGCAGGGCCACCTTCTTCTTCGAGTCCGGCGACCCGCTCGGCGCCTCCCGCCTGCTCGAGCCGATCGTCGAGGCCGAGCCGCACAACACGGCCGTCCGGCAGTTGCTGGCTCGCGCGTATTTCAACTCGGCCCAGCTGGCCGGCGCCGAAGCCCAGCTCAGAGCGCTGATCGAGCATGATCCTTCGGATCACTACGCGCACCACGTGCTCGGCCGGACCCTGGAACGGGCCGGCCGCTTTCGTGAGGCGCTGCCGCACCTGCGGCTCGCGGCCGCGATGAAGCGGCACGACGACTACACCGAGGCCGTCCACCGGGTCGAGGAATGGCTCGGCAAATCCGAGCACGAATAGGATTCACCCGTGAAGCTCAAGCTCGACCTGCACGACATCTTCAACAAGGGCCACGAGATCGACCGTGCCCTGCGCGGGATCATCGACGAGGCCATCGAGAAGAAGGCGGCCACGGTCGAGATCATCCCGGGCAAGGGCAGCGGCGCGTTGAAGAAGAAGGTGCTGCGCTTCCTCGACCAGCGCGAGATCAAGCAGCTCTACCACCGCGTGGAGAAGGACGGCGACAACTGGGGCCGGCTCTTCGTGCACTTCCGCCACGACGCTCCCACCGGCCGCCGGGGCCGGGGGCGCTAGACCCTAAGTTCCGGCCACGGCGTACCAGATGCCGGTCGCCATCGGTGACTCCGACTGGCTGAGCCGGTCCAGCCGGATGTTCGCGCCGCCGGTCACCTCGAACAGGCGGGTGCCGTCGCCGAGCAGCACCGGCGCGACGAAGACCAGGATCTCGTCGACGAACCCGGCCTGCAGGGCCTGCCGGGCGACGTCGGCGCCGAGGATGTTGACGTACTTGTCGCCGGCCGCGTCCTTGGCCAACGCGACCCCCTCGGCCAGGTCGGTGACGAAGGTCGTGCCCGGCACCGGTTCGTCCGGTGGCCGGTGGGTGAGCACGAACTGAGGGCCGTGCCAGGCGCCCTCGAACGCGCCCTCCTTGTCGGTGCCCTTGTTCGGGTCGTCGCCCTCGAAGGTCCGCCGGCCGACCAGGATCGCCCCGATCTTCTCGACGATCCGGTCGGCGGTCTCGTTGGGGCCGAGGTGGTCGGCCAGCCAGGACATGTCACCGCCCGGCCCGGCGATGAAGCCGTCGAGCGACATGGTCGCGGAGTACAGCACCTTTGCCATGGCCTAGAGCGTGTACGTCTTCGCGACCGCGAGCAACTCGCTGGAGTGCGAGCCGACGATGCCGACGCCGGTGGGCCGCGCGTGGAAGCCGGGCAGCGCGGTCAGCCCGTCGCTGCCGTCCATGGCCCGGAACTTGACCGGCCCGGTCGCCTTGACCGTCAGCGTGACCTCGACGCCCGCGGCCGGCGGCCCGTGGAAGACGAACCCGAAGCCCCACGGATCGTCCTTGATCGGCGGGGCGGGCTTCACCGGGCGCCCCTCGACGGTCGCCTCGGTGACCGTCACGCCGGCCTGGACGTGCAGCGAGGTGAGCCGCACCGGCCGCTGGGGCTGAAGGCGGAGCTTCAGCACCCGGGTGTCACCCGATCGGGTGTCCGACTCCAGCGTGAGCTTCGGGGCCGGAAGCGCGGCGGCCTCGGCCTTGCCGGTGCGCAGCTCCTCGGGGCCGAAGGCGGGCAACGTCGCGTTGACCTCGTGCGGGCCGCCGGAGACGTACTGCGAGGTCCATTTCTGGACGACCGGCTCCTCGCTCAGCCACTGCGCCGTGCCGGTGTCGGCGTCGAGCGCGTACATCAGATGGGTCAGCGCCGGATGCCGGGCGTCGAACCGGTCGGCCGAGAGGCCGGCCGCCGTGCAGACCACCACCGCGAGAAGCGCGACCAGGGTGGGCGCCGCACCGCGCCGGCGGGCCCGCAGCGCGTCGAGCCCGCGCTGGCCGCCGGGCGCCGGATGGATCATCTCGATTACCGGCAGCAGGGCGAGGCCGAGCAGCACGGCCAGGAAGGCGCCGGCGCCGGCCATCGGCATGCCGAGCGCGGGAAAGAGCATGACCACGGCCGGCAGCAGGACGATCACCGCGACCGCGGCACCGGCCGTGATCGCCGGCACCCGCCACCAGCGGCCATTCCGACGGTTTTGTCCGCGCTGGCGGTGCGGCACCAGCAGCGCGACGATGGCGGCCGACGCGCCGGCCAGCGCGGGCAGGGCGCCGAGGTAGGAGCCGCCGGGCATGAAGGCGGCGAGCGCGACGCCGAGCACGGCCAGCCAGCCCAGCCCGGCGATGGCGAGCGCCGCCGGACCGACCCGGCGGCTGCGATGGAACCACGCGTACCAGCCGAAGACGACGGCGGCGGTGAGCGCGAGCACGGCGAGGCGGTACCAGCCCGGCCGGTACGGGTCGATCGGCATTGCCGCGTACTCCGGGCGGATGAGTTTGAGCACCGTCCAGAACGCCTGGCCCAGCACCGGCGCCACGATGATCGGCAGCAGCGTGACGACCGCGCCGACCGCCAGCCGCCGGCCGGTGGTGAGGCCGCGGCGACGGGCCAGGCCGCCGAGCACGAGCACCGCGATCAGGGCCAGGATCGCGAGCGGCCAGACCAGCTCGCCCGGGTAACGCACGAGCAGTCCGGGGGCCGGGAAGTAGGTGGCGTCGTCCTTGGCCGCGAGCTTCGACAGGTCGCGGTCGCCCAGCTCACGGGTCACGGCCAGCGCGTTGTCGCCGTGGTGCTGCAGGCTGTCGAGGTTCATCGCGGACGGCAGGTCGGTCGGGGCATGGTAGACCGCCGCGCCGTCGATGTAGGCCGCGTTCAGCCCGGTGAAGCCCGCCTCGCGGAACGCGGTGAAGTCGGTGTCGTTGGGCAGCAGCCGGTAGATCTCGACCGCGAACGAGGTGCCGACCGGCTTGGGCGCGTGCGCGTACACGTCGATCAGCGCGCGGTTGTCCTTCGCCGTCTCGAACATGATCGCCGGGCCGGTGCTGCCGCGCGCCTCCAGGTTGAGCGCGATGCCGCCGTTCTTGGCCAGCGGGTGCTGGTCGACGAATGCCTTCGCGCCGCAGAGGCAGGCCTCCTCGCCGTCGGTGAGCACCAGCACCACGTCGTTGCGCAGGCGCGGGCTTTTGAGCAGGGCGCGCGCCGTCTCGATCACCGCCGCGGTGCCGGCCGCGTCGTCGTTGCCGCCGGGGCCGACCTGCACCGAGTCGGTGTGCGCGACCAGGAAGATGCGGCCGGTGGAGGCGGTGCCGGGGATGACCGTGACCACGTTGCGCACGTGCGCGAGGCCGGCGCCGCCCGCGCTCGAGGACAGCTCGCCGCCCTCGATCGACACCGTGTCCTGCACCTCGGGGGAGAGGCCAAGGCCCCGCAGGGTGCTGACCAGGTAGTCGCGGACCCGGTCCTGGGCGGCGCTGCCGACCGGATGCGGCTCGGTGGCCATCGACTTCACGGTCGCGAAGGCACGGTCGGCGCTGAACGCGCTCTCGGACGCCTCGTGCGCGGCCGGCGGGCGTACCGACCAGACGGAAGCCAGCCCGACGAGGGCGAGCACGGCCACCGCGGCCAGGGCGGCATAGACCCGGTGCGGGACCAGGGAGGCGGCGTCACTCATGGGGGACATCTAAGCGCACCGGGTAGGCCGAAGATCGTTTCCGGCGTGGCATAGCGTTGTCCGGGTGAGCACGCCGTTCGACCCCGCCGCCGTGATCGCGGAGTTCATCGACTCGGTTGCCCCTTTCGACCCGAATCCGGAGGCCGCCCCGGTCGCCATCGTCGGTGTCCGCACCGCGCTCGGCGAGGGCGTCTTCCCGGTCAGCGACCACGTGATCCGCGCGATGTGCCGGGCCCTGGCCTCCTACCACGACCCCGAGGACCGCGGCACCTGCGTCGAGTGCGGCAGCCGTCGCCTCGACGAGAATCTGCACTGTCCGGACTGCGGGCGACTGCACGGCATCCTCGGCCAGGTCATCGCCGATCATGCGCGCCGGGTCGCGGCCGAGGACGCGCCGTGATCTTCGCTGAGTTGTGCGCTCGGCGGCGGTGGTACACCATCGTGCAGTCCGGTCGGGTGTATGCGAGTGGGGAACAGGCATGACTGAACGGTCGGTCGCCCCGCGCGCGCGAACCGGCTCTACGGCATATCCGGAACGCCTGCGTGTCCTTCTCGTCGAGGACGACGAGGGTGACGCGTTCCTGGTGCGCGAGCTGCTGGCCGAGGCCGAGGCGCCGTTCGATCTCGACGTGGCGACCACGCTGCGTCAGGCGACGTCGATGATGCACGACGTCAACTGCATCCTGCTCGACCTGGGGCTGCCCGACGCCGAGGGCATCGACGGGCTGCGCAAGCTGCTGGGGGTGGCCGGCAGCGCCGCGGTGTGCGTGCTCACCGGCCGGTCGGACGAGCACCTCGGGGTCGCCGCGGTGGCCGAGGGCGCCCAGGACTACCTGGTCAAGGGCCAGGTCGACGGGGTGCTGCTGACCCGGTCGCTGCGCTACGCGGTCGAGCGCAAGCGCGCCGACGAGAACGCGCAGCGGCTGCGCGAGGTGGAGCTGCGCCAGGCCGAGTCGGCCCGCCTCGAGCGCGGCCTGCTGCCCCAGCCGCTCATGTCGACCGAGGCCGTGCAGGTGCACACCTTCTATCGCTCGGGCCGGGCCATGGGCCTGCTCGGCGGCGACTTCTTCGACGTCGTCCAGGTCGGCAACGACAAGCTGCACGTGATCGTCGGCGACGTCTGCGGCCACGGCGTCGACGAGGCCGCACTGGGCGTCGAGCTCCGGGTCGCCTGGCGCGCGCTGGTTCTGGCCGGGGTGCCCGAGGATCAGGTGCTCGGGTCGCTCGAGCAGGTGCTGATGAGCGAGCGCCGGGCTCGCGAGGTCTTCGCCACGGTCGCCTCCGTGGTGCTCGACCTGCCGGCCGGCCGGGCCACCGTGCGGCTGGCCGGGCATCCGCCGCCGGTGCTGCTCTCCGGCGGCCGGGCCGCGCCGGTCGACGCCCGCCCGGGCATCGTGCTCGGCGTGCGGCCCAAGCCCGCGCCCGTCTCCGAGCTGCAGCTGCCCGGCGACGACTGGTCGCTGCTGATGTACACCGACGGCCTGATCGAGGGGCACGCCGGTTCCGGGACGGAGCGGCTCGACGTGGCCGGCCTGTGCGGGTTGCTCGACGAGCCGGCCGCCCGGGACGTGCCGCTGCCCGCGCTCCCGGCGTGGCTGGTCGGGCAGGCCGAGCAGGCCAACGGCGGCCCGCTCGCCGACGACGTGGCAATGTTGCTGATCTCCCGCGGGGGTGGACGATGACGCTGCGCGGCTGGACGCTGCGCTCCCGGATCGCGGCGCTCTGTTTCGCGACCGGCATCCTGCTCGGCGCGCTGGCCGTCTTCGCGGCGTTCACCGCGGCGCAGCACAACCGGCAGCTCGACGACGTGCTCAACCGGGCCAGCCCGATGCGGGCCGCCGGCGAGACGCTGAACACGGCCTTCGTCGACCAGGAGACCGGCATCCGCGGGTACGCGATCACCGGTCGGGACGACAGCCTGGCGCCCTACCGCTCCGGCCAGGCGAGCGAGAAGGCGACGATCGCCCGCATCGAGGGCCTGCTGCACGCCGACGACACCAAGATCCGCCAATCTCTCGACGTGGTGAAGCAGCGGGCCGCGACCTGGCATGCCCGGGTCGCCGACCCGGTCGTGCAGACGATCAACGCGCAGGGGCCGGAGGCCGGGCGAGCGCTGATCACCGCCGGGTCGACCGCCGACTTCGACGCGCTGCGCACCGCCATCGAGACCATGCAGGGCGACATCGCGGTGCTGCGGGCCAAGTCGGCGGCCGCCGCCCGGGACTCGAGCCAGACCATGGTCGCGATCCAGATCGCCGCCGCGGTGGTCGTGATCGGGGCCGGTGGCGGCCTCCTGCTGCTGCTCGACCGGCTGGTCAGCCGCCCGGTCGTCGAGCTCGCCGAGCAGGTGCGCGCGGTGGCGGCCGGCGACTACGACCGGCACATCTCCAGCCGCGGCTCGCCCGAGCTGGCCAGCCTCGCCGCGGACGTGGACGGCATGCGGCGCAAGATCTCCGCCGAGCTGGCCGAGGTACGGGAGGCGCGCGGCCAGATCGAGTGGGTGAACGACCAGCTCAAGGCCCAGGCCGAGGAGCTGACCCGGTCCAACCGCGACCTCGAGCAGTTCGCCTACGTCGCCTCGCACGACCTGCAGGAGCCGTTGCGCAAGGTGGCCAGCTTCTGCCAGCTGTTGCAGCGGCGCTACTCGGGTCAGCTCGACGAGCGCGCCGACCAGTACATCGCGTTCGCGGTCGACGGCGCCCAGCGCATGCAGCGGCTGATCAACGACCTGCTGGCGTTCTCCCGGATCGGCCGGATCACCGGCGGCTTCACCGACGTCGACCTCGACCGGGTGCTCACCGAGGTCAGCTCCCAGCTCGAGGCCCGGGCCGGCGAGGACGCCGAGATCAGCTGGCGCGACCTGCCCACGGTCGAGGGCGAGGAGCCGCTGCTCACCACGCTCTTCGTCAACCTGATCGGCAACTCGCTGAAGTTCCGCCGCCCCGACGTGCCCCCGGTGGTGCGGGTCAGCGCCCACCGCGACGGGTCCGAATGGGTCATCAACGTCCGGGACAACGGCATCGGCATCGAGGCCGAGTTCGCGGACAAGGTCTTCGTCATCTTCCAGCGGCTGCACGCCCGCGACGCGTACGAGGGCACCGGCATCGGCTTGGCGATCGTGAAAAAGATCGTCGAATATCATGGCGGTCGGATCTGGCTCGACCTCGACGTCGAGGAGGGCACTTCGATCAACTTCACCCTTCCGGTGCTGCCCGGCGCTCCCGAGCCCGAGCCCGCGCCCTCCCCGGAAGAGAAGCAGGAGGTCTCCGCATGACGAGTCCGACGCGTGCCGACGGCACGCCGATCGAGGTGCTGCTGGTCGAGGACGACCCCGGCGACGTCCTGATGACCCAGGAGGCGTTCGAGGAGCACAAGGTCCGCAACCGGCTCACCGTCGTCTCCGACGGCGCCGAGGCGCTGGCCTACCTGCGGCGCGAGGGCGAGTACGCGGACGCCGTCCGTCCCGACCTGATCCTGCTCGACCTCAACCTGCCCCGCCGGGACGGTCGCGAGGTGCTCGAGGAGATCAAGAAGGACGACGATCTGGGCCGCATCCCGGTTGTCGTGCTGACCACCTCGGCCGCCGACGAGGACATCCTGCGCAGCTACCAGCTGCACGCGAACGCGTACGTCACCAAGCCCGTCGACTTCGAGCGGTTCATCGCGGTGATCCGGCAGATCGACGAGTTCTTCGTCAGCGTCGTGAAGTTGCCGCCGCGTGCTTGATCAGGTCGCCGATCTCATCCGGGAGGTCGCGGCCACCATCGTGCTGCCGCGCTTCCGCCGCCTGTCCACCGACGAGGTGCACCAGAAGTCGCCCGGCGACCTCGTCACCATCGCCGACCAGGAGTCCGAGCGGGCCCTGACCCGGGGGCTGCTCGCGCTGCTGCCCGGCTCGACCGTGGTCGGTGAGGAGGCCGTGGCCGCCGATCCGCGGGTGCTCGACCGGGTCGGCGACGAGGGCCCGGTGTGGATCGTCGACCCCGTCGACGGCACCAACAACTTCGCCGCCGGCAAGACCCCGTTCGCGGTGATGGTGGCGCTGGTCCGGGCGGGCGAGCTCACCTCGTCCTGGATCCTCGACGTGCCCGGCGACCACCTCACGGTGGCCGAGGCCGGATCGGGCGCCTACCGCGACGGCGTACGGGTGAAGACCCGCACCGACGACCCCGGGGCCGAGGCGCTCCGCGGCGTGGTCGCCCGGCACTACCTGCCGCAGCACCTGCGCGACGTCGCGAACGCCAACGCGCCGAAGCTGGGCGAGGTCACCAACGGTCACCACTGCGCGGGCTACGAGTACCCGGCCGTGGCCACCGACGAGCAGCAGTTCGCGCTCTTCTGGCGGATCCTGCCCTGGGACCACGCGCCCGGCGCCCTGATCATCCGCGAGGCCGGCGGCACGGCCCGGCACCTCGACGGCACGCCCTACCACCCGACGGACAGCGAGCGAGGCCTGCTCGTGGCGGCCAACGACGACGTGTGGCACACCGTCCGGGACACCCTCTTCCCCGACCCGTCGATCCTCTAGGGGCCGCGCGTGTCGTCCTATCTCGAAGAGGTCTTCGGTCTCGGCGGACGCACCGCGGTCGTGACCGGCGGCAGCTCGGGCATCGGCCGGGCGATGGCCGTCGCGCTCGGCCGCGCCGGCGCCCGGGTCCTGCTGGTCGCGCGCCGGCCGGAGCCGATGGCCGAGGTCGTCGCCGAGCTGGCCGGCTTCGGCGCCGAGGGCCACGCGCTCACCGCGGACCTCGCCGACCGTGCGGCCGTCGCCGCCGTCATCGACCAGATCCTCGGCACGTACGGCGAGCCCGACATCCTGGTCAACTCGGCCGGCGTGAATCGGCGTCCCCCGCTGGACGCGCTCACCGAGGACGACTGGGACGTGACCCTCGCCGCCAACCTGACCGCGCCGTTCCTGCTCGGCCAGGCCTTCGGGCCGCGGATGGCCGCCCGCGGCTGGGGCCGGATCATCAACGTCGTCTCCCAGCAGGCCTTTCGCGCGTACGGGAACAGCGGCGCCTACGGTGCGTCCAAGGCCGGCCTGGTCGGGCTCACCCGGTCACAGGCCGAGGCCTGGTCGCGGCACGGCGTCTGCTGCAACGCGATCGCGCCCGGGGTCGTGCACACCCCGCTGACCGAGGCCGTCTTCGCGGACGAGGCCAAGGTCGCCGGTCACGCGGCGCGCACGATGATCGGCAGAAACGGCGTACCGCAGGATTTCGGCGCTTGTGCGATCTTTCTGGCCGGCGACGGCGCCGTCGCGGTAACCGGCCAAACACTCTTCGTCGACGGCGGTTACTCGGCGACTTGAACGATCTGCCGCGTGTTTGCGTAGCACGGTAAGGTCTCCCCGCTGACTCTTGGGAGGTATCCGTGGCGGCGGTTTTCCTGCGGCGGCTCAGCGCCTTCTTCGCGCTGCTCATCGCCGTGTCCGTGCTCGGGGTGGGAGGCGCCGCCTCGCCCGCGCTGGCCGACCCGGACGAGGGTGGCACCAAGACGCTGCGCGACGCCCTCGAGTCCGCGGCCAAGGGTCAGGCCGACGCGATCCAGAAGCTGAACGCATCCAAGAAACGGCAGGTCCAGCTCCAGGCCACGGTCAAGAACGCCACCGCCTCGGCCAAGGCGCTCGAGTCCCAGGTCGGCCAGATCGCCAACCGCTCGTACCGGCTGGGCCGCACCAGCACGGTGACCCTGCTGCTCAACTCCACGTCGCCCGACTCGTTCCTGCAGCGCATCCAGCAGATCGACATGCTCGGCCAGATCGACGGTCAGATCCTCCAGCAGTACCGCGACGACGTGGCCCGGGCCCAGGCCGCCAAGGCCGCCGTCGACAGGGAGATCGTCGAGCAGCAGAAGCAGGTCGCGGCGCTGACCAAGAAGAAGAAGGAGGCCGAGCTGGCCCTCGGCAGCGTCGGCGGCGGCGGCGCGGCCGGCGGTTTCGTCAGCGCCAACTCGCCGCTGGCCAAGCCCGCACCGCGCAACTCCGACGGCTCCTGGCCCAAGGAGTCGTGCACGGTCGACGACCCGACCACGTCCGGGTGCATCACGCCCCGCCTGCTCAACGCCTACCAGCAGGCCCGGGCGGCCGGCTTCACCCACTACACGTCCTGCTGGTCGCAGCGGTCCTCGGGCGAGCACCCGAAGGGGCGGGCGTGCGACTTCTCGGCCAACAAGTCGGGCTTCCAGAACGTCGCGGCCTCCGGCGCCGACAAGACCTACGGAAACAACCTGGCTGCCTTCTTCGTGAAGAACGCGGATAGGCTCGGGGTCATGTACGTGATCTGGTACCGGCAGATCTGGATGCCCGGAACCGGCTGGAAGGCCTACAGCAAGAGCGGCGGCCCGTCCGAGGTGCACACGAACCACGTCCATCTGTCGATACTGTGACGCCGCGCGCGCTGCCGTCCGGCCTTGCGACGGCGCTGGTCTTCTGTTCGAGCGGCGCCGCCCTGGTCCTGGAGATCGTCGCCCTGCGCCTGGTCGGACCCTATGTCGGCGTGACGCTGCAGGTGAGCAGCTCGGTCATCGGCGTATCGCTGGCCGCCATCGCCTACGGCGCCTGGCTCGGCGGCCGCCTGGCCGACCGGTTCGATCCCCGCGTGCTGCTCGCGCCGGCCCTGTTGCTCGCCGCTATCGGCACCGCCGTGACGCTGCCGCTGGTCCGCTACGGCGGCGCCCTCCTGCGCGGCGGCGCCGCCCCCGCCGTGCTCCTGCTCGCGGCGCTGGCCGTCTTCCTGCCCGCGTTCGTGCTCTCCACGATCACGCCGATGGTGGTGAAGCTCCAGCTCAGCGACCTCCAACGCACGGGCTCGGTGGTCGGACGCCTCTCCAGCATCGGCACCCTCGGCGCGATCACCGCCACGCTGGGCACCGGTTTCGTCCTCGTCGCGGCGATGCGCACCAGCTGGATCGTGCTCACCCTGGCGGCGCTGCTGGCGCTGGGCGGCATCGCGCTGCACCTCTGGCTGCGGCGCCAGTCCGGGCCGGCCCGGGGCGCGGGGCCAGGTGGGGATGCGGGGCCAGGTGGGGATGCGGGGCCAGGTGGGGATGCGGGGCCAGGTGGGGATGCGGGGCCAGGTGGGGATGCGGGGCCAGGTGGGGATGCGGGGCCGGGCCGGCCGGGGTTGCCCGGCAACCCGCGGACCAGGGCGACACTGGCCGCGATCGGGCTGGTCGGGGCCGGCCTGGGAGCGGTAGGCCCGAACCCCTGCGACGTCGAGACCGCGTACCACTGCGCCCGGGTGCAGACCGACTCCGCGGTGCCCGGCGGCCGCACGCTGATCCTGAACTCGGCCCGCCACTCGTACGTCGACCTCCAGAACCCCCGGCACCTGGAGTTCGAATACATCCAATGGATAGCTGCCGTGGCCGACTCGATGCCCGCCGGCCCGGTGGACGCCCTGCACCTGGGCGGTGGCGGCTTCACCATGCCCGCATATCTGCGCTCCACCCGCCCCGGAAGCCGCCAGCAGGTGCTCGAGCTCGACGGCGGCCTGGTCGCGCTGGACAAGGAGAAGCTGGGCCTGAAAACCGGTCCCGACCTGCGGGTCCGTGTCGGCGACGCGCGCGTCGGACTGGCCGCACAGCCGTCCCGGGCCTACGACTTCGTGGTCGGCGACGCGTTCGGCTACCTGGTCGTCCCGTGGCACCTCGCCACCAAGGAAATGGCCGCCGACATCGCGCGCGTGCTCCGCCCCGACGGCATCTACGTGCAGAACGTGATCGACTACCCGCCGGACCGATTCATCAAGGCCGAGCTGGCGACGGTCGCGGCCGTCTTCCCGTACGTCGCCCTGATCGCCCCGCCCGCCGCCCTGGCCCACGAGGTCGGGTCGAACTTCGTGATCGTCGCCTCGCACCGCCCGCTGCCGCTCGCCGCGATCCGGCCGAGGCTGGCCGCCCTGCCCGAGCCGGCGGTGCTGCAGGACGGCGCCGGTTTCGCCGGCCACTCCCGGATCCTGACCGACGACTACGCCCCGGTGGACCAGCTCCTGGCCCGCTGAGCCCATTTGCGGGGAAACGGGACGGCGGCGCCGATACCTTCCTGTGGGTTTTCCCGTGCGGCGCCGTGCGGACCGCCCCTCGGGTCACAATCGGCACATGGGGCGGACGGAGCAAAACGGTCAGGATGCTTCGCTTCGCATAGCCGACCGCTACCGACTCGTCGAGAAGCTCGGCACCGGCGGCATGTCCGTGGTCTGGCGCGGCTACGACGAGACCCTGGGCCGCTCGGTGGCGGTCAAGGTGCTCTCCCCGCGGCTGGCCGACGACCGAGCTTTCCGCGACCGGTTGCGCCAGGAGGCACTCGCCGCCGCCCGCCTCTCCCACCCGCACATCACCGGCATCTTCGACTTCGGCGAATCCCCACTGAACAAAAACCTGACCGTCCCGTACGTGGTGATGGAGCTCAACGACGGCGAATCCGTCTCGGCCCGCGTCACCCGCCAGGGCCCCTTGCCGTGGCGCGAGGCCGTGACGATGGCCGCCGAGGTGGCATCGGCCCTGGCCACCGCCCATGCCCGCGGCGTGGTCCACCGGGACGTCACCCCCGCCAACGTGATGCTCACCGCGGCCGGCGCCAAGGTGGTCGACTTCGGCATCTCGGCGATCGTCGGCGAGCGCGACGCCGCCCCCGACGGCAGTCTCCTGGGCACTCCCGCCTACTTGGCCCCGGAACGCCTGGCCGGTGCCCAAGTCTCGGCGGCCACCGACATCTACGCACTGGGCCTGCTGCTCTACCGGGCGTTGACCGGCCGCCTGCCATGGCCCGCCGAGACGACGGCCGAGGCGCTCCGCGCTCACCTCTATGCCGACCCGGCCCCGCTCCCCACCGAGCCCGGCCTGCCCGACGAGATCGCCGCCCTGTGCCTGTCCTGCCTGGCCAAGAATCCGCTGGACCGCCCCGCCGCAGCGACCGCCGCCCGTTCCCTGGCCGCCACCGTGGGCGTACAGCCGCTGCTGCCCGCACTCCGCGCCCGCCCCGAAGGCGCGCCCCTACCGGTCCGGGGCGCCGCGACCGCTAGCGACACCTCGGCCGTCTCGAACGAGGCCCACGCCGCCGTTGCTCCGCGGCCGAGGCCGAACACGCTGGCCGGGCTTCGGCTCCGGGCCGGCCTCAAGGTGGGTGGCTGGCTCCGGCTCGGCGATGCCCGGCCCCTCGGCGGGGGTCTCTTCGCCGGCGGAGGTCTGATCCGTGTGCTTGCCCCGGCCCGAGGCGCCGCGGATCTCGGCGTGGCCGGGCCGAGCGGCCGTCACCGCCTCCAGGCCGCCCTGCTCACGGCCGGCTTGCTGATGACGGCCGGCGTCGGGTGGGCGGCGACTCGCGAGTCTCGCGACGTCGAACAGGCCCAGGCCGCCGGCGCCGGGCCTGCGGCCGCCGGTCCGATGACCAGCCCCTGTGCCGTCCGCTACCAGCTCAAGACGGACTCGGGTCGCCATTACGAGGCGTTGCTGACCGTCGTGACCACCGACGAGGTGGGCCGTTCCTCGTGGCGGGTGGTCTTCGCCTATCCCGGCTCCCAGCGCCTTACCGGCGCCCCGAAGGCGGTCACCCAGACCGGCCGAAAGGTGACGGCCAAGGGACACGGGACACTGAAGACGTTCACTCTGCGCGGCGCTTACCGCGGTTACAACCCGCTGCCTCTGGCCTTCAGCCTGGACGGTCGCCGGTGCCGTGCCGAGGTCGTGGCCAGCACGGCCACCCGCACCGAGGGCGAGCCGGTCAGTGAGGCCGCCGGCGCCGACAACCCCCGCAACGCCGGTGGTGACCTGCCCAAAAGAACCCGCCCGCCGCGCAAGAGCAGCTCCCCACGCAAGCGCAACCATCACTCCCACCAGGTGACGCCGCCACCGGCCATGCCCCCTCTGTCGCCGCCACCCACGGCTCGCAAGGGCAACGGCCTTTCCCTGGCCTGGTAACGGCCCTCGGGGAGCCGCGGACAGCGGCCGGGTGAGCCCACCGCCACGGCCGTTTCGGGCTGCGGGCGCCGGAGGCCGTCGATAGGGTCGAGTCATGTCGAGGCTTGCGGTGGTGACAGGTGGCGGAACCGGCATCGGCCGGTCCACGGCCGGCATGCTGGCGGGGGAAGGCTACGACGTCATCATCGTCGGCCGCCGCGCGGACGTGCTGGCCGAAGCGGTGAAGTGGATCGGCCCCCAGGCCACCGCCGTGACCGCCGACGTCTCCGACCCCACCCAGGTCCCCGCCGTGGTCGAGGCCGTGGGCGACCGTCCCCTCGACGTCCTGATCAACAACGCCGGCGCCTTCGTGCCCGGCGCCGACTCCACGCTCGACGAGGTGGCCCAGCACTGGCACGCCAACCTCGACTCCAATGTGCTCACCGCGGTACTCATGACGACGGCCCTGCTCCCGTCGCTGCGCCGGCCCGGCGGCCGGATCATCCTGACCAGCTCGATCGCCGCCCAGCGGGGTGGCGGCGGCCCTTATTCCGCGGCGAAGGCGGCCCTGCACGGCTACGTCCTGGATCTGGCCGTGGAGCTGGGGGCGGAAGGCATCACGGCCAATGTCATCTCGCCCGGCTACATCGTCGACAGCGAGTTCTTCCTGGGGCGCATGACCCCGGAAGGCCACCAGAAGAGGGTCGACGCGACCCTGGTCAAGCACCCCGGCGAACCCCAGGACATAGCCGAGGCGGTGCGGTGGCTGACCGGCCCGGGCGGCGGCTACGTGACCGGGCAGATCATCAATGTGAACGGCGGCTCCGTCCTCGGCCGCTGATACTTTCGCGGCGCTCTATTTCGCGGCGCCGCCGGTAAAGCGGCCCTCGCCCTCGCGGTTCGCGCGGAACCGCAGGCCCGACCACCGGTCGTCGATCGCGACCTGACCGCATGGGCGCATGTCGAAGTCGGCGACGATCGGCCAGAGGGTGTCCCGGTTGATGTCGGCCTTGTTGCCCTTGGGATAGGCCACCCAGAACACGCCGGGCTTCGTCAGGTCGGCACTGTGCTCCTCCAGCAACTTGCGCGCGCTCGCCGCATCGTCGACGAACAACAGGGCGGTGCTGGCCGTGGAGAGCGTCTCCACCTCGCGCACCCCGTCCGGCATGGGCGTGAGCAGGGGCAGCCGGGTCGGGTCGGAGAGCCACACCGTCGTGTTGGGCTTGATCAGGAGCTTCTCGGCGATCGTCTTGGACATATCCCGAGCCTGGCACCGACAAATAAAGTTGTCAAGGAACTTCGGAAACACCGCTGGAGGGGATCGGTGCTTCCGAGGGGCCCGATTCTGCACCCGGGAGCTCGGTCGTGGGCAACTTTTTTCTTGCCTGTGGACAGCGCGAGGGCCTGTGGATAACCGCGGGTTTTGTCGGTGCGGGCTGATAGGAATGCCGGGTGACCGAGACAACGCGGATCAAAGCCAACGAGGCCGAGCGGGCCGCCGTCCGTGAGCGGGCCGAGGAGGTGCTGCGCCGGCTGGCCGGTGAGCATGCCGTCCTCCGTGAGGACCAGTGGCGTGCCATCGAGGCGCTCACCGTCGACCGGCGGCGGGTGCTCTGCGTGCAACGTACCGGGTGGGGCAAGTCGGCCGTCTACTTCGTGGCGACCGCTCTGCTGCGCGATGGCGTCACGGCCCAGCTGGGCGATCGGCCGACCGGGCCGACCGGGCCGACCGTCATCGTGTCGCCCCTGCTCGCGCTCATGCGCAACCAGGTCGAGGCGGCCGCGCGCGCCGGCATCACCGCGCGCACGATCAATTCGGCCAACCTCGACGAGTGGTCCGAGATTGAGTCCGAGATCCGTGGCGGCGCGGTCGACGTCCTGCTGATCAGTCCCGAGCGGCTCAACAACCCCGACTTCCGGGAGAACGTGCTGCCCGGTCTGGCCGCGAGCACGGGCCTGCTGGTGGTCGACGAGGCGCATTGCGTCTCCGACTGGGGCCACGACTTCCGGCCCGACTATCGGCGCCTGCGGACGTTTCTGGCCGGCCTTCCCACGCGTACGCCCGTGCTTGCCACCACCGCAACCGCCAACGCCAGGGTGACCGCCGACGTGGCCGACCAGCTCGGTGACGCGCTGGTCCTGCGCGGGCCGCTCGACCGCGACTCGCTGCGGTTGGCCGTGCTCGACCTGCCCGACCCGGCACACCGGCTGGCCTGGCTCGCCGACCACCTGGAACGCCTGCCCGGCTCCGGCATCATCTATACGCTCACCGTCGCGGGCGCCACCGAGACGGCCGATTTCCTGCGGTCACGCGGGTTCGGCGTCGCCTCCTACACGGGCCAGGTGGAGGATGCCGATCGCCGCGCCGCCGAGCAGGCCCTGCTCGACAACAAGATCAAGGCGTTGGTCGCGACCTCGGCGCTCGGTATGGGTTTCGACAAGCCTGACCTCGGCTTTGTCGTCCATCTGGGCGCGCCGCCGTCGCCGATCGCCTACTACCAGCAGGTCGGCCGGGCCGGCCGCGCCGTCGAGCATGCCGAGGTGGTGTTGCTGCCGGGGCGGGAAGATGCGGCGATCTGGCGCTATTTCGCCTCGCTGGCCTTCCCGCCCGAGGAACAGGTCCGGCTGGTGCTGGCCAATCTGTCGACCGACCGTCCGATATCGACGCCGGCCCTCGAGCCGCTGGTCGACCTGCGCCGCACCCGCCTCGAATTGATGCTCAAGGTCCTCGATGTGGACGGCGCGGTGCGGCGGTCGCGTGGCGGCTGGCTCGCCACCGGCGAGGAGTGGATCTACGACACCGCGCGGTTGCGTCGCGTCGCCGAGGCGCGGTCGGCAGAGCAGAAGACCATGATCGAGTACGCGGAAACCAGCTCCTGCCGCATGGAGTTCCTGCGACGTTGCCTGGACGACCCGGAGGCCGCACCCTGCGGCCGCTGCGACAACTGTGCGGAGCCGCTGTTCGACGACGAGGTGTCGCCGGCGTCGCTGGCGGCGGCGACCGCATTCCTCGGGCGGCCGGGCGTGGAGATCGCGCCCAAGAAGATGTGGCCCACCGGCATGGCCGCGGTCGGCGTCCCGCTCAAGGGCAAGATCGGCCCGGCCGAGCAGATCGACCCGGGCCGGGTCGTCGGGCGGCTCTCCGACCTGGGGTGGGGCGGACGGTTGCGGGCCGCGGTCTCGCCGGATGCGCCCGACGCTCCGATAGGCGAGGAGCTGGCGGCCGCGGTCGTCGAGATCCTCAAGGCCTGGGCGCACGGCGAGAGCGCCTGGCCTGAACGCCCGGCGGCCGTCGTCGAGGTCGGCTCCCAACGACATCCCGTGCTCATCCACTCGCTGGCCGAGCACATCGCCCGGGTGGGTCGGCTTCCGCTGCTGGGTGCGGTGACGACGGCACGGCCCACGGCAACGGAGAGCCGCGGCAACAGCGCTCAGCGGGTTCGGGTTCTGTTCGATGCGTTCGTGGTGCCGCCGGAGGTGGCCGATGCGCTGCCGGGCCTGGGCGGTCCGGTCCTGCTGGTCGACGACCTTGTCGACTCGGGGTGGACGATGGCGATGGCCGGGCGGGCACTTCGCCAGGCGGGAGCGCAGGGGGTGATGCCGTTGGCGTTGGCGGTGTCGGCCTGACGGTGACGACGGCTGGAACCCAGGCGCGCAGGGGTGGAGCCGGCGGGGTGGAGCGGTACGACATACGGGAGGGGGGTATGCTGGCTGGCATGGCTGAAGAGTCGACAGAGCAGCAGCACGGTTCGCATGGTCCGCACGGGTATTCCGGGGACAAGGCCGCCCTGCTCGGGCGCCTGCGCCGGATCGAGGGGCAGATCCGCGGATTGCAGCGGATGGTCGACGAGGACACCTACTGCATCGACGTTCTGACGCAGATCTCGGCGGCCAAGAGCGCGCTGCAGGCGGTGGCCGTGGGGCTGCTCGAGGATCACCTGGCGCACTGCGTCGTCGACGCGGCTCGTGCGGGGGATCCGACGGCCAAGGTCAAAGAGGCTTCCGACGCGATCGCTCGGCTCGTCAAGTCCTGACGACTGTTCCGAAAGGCAATCTCCATGGCTGTGACCAGCACCTACACCGTTACCGGCATGACCTGCTCGCACTGCGTCCAGGCCGTCACCGGCGAGCTGTCCGCCCTGCCGGGCGTGGCCGACGTGCGGGTCGATCTCGAGTCCGGCGCGGTCACGGTGACCAGCGCGGCGCCGCTTGCCGACGACGATGTGCGGGCGGCCGTCGACGAAGCCGGCTACGAGCTTGCGCATGTCTGACGGCTCACCGGGACTGGACCTCACGGCGACCGACGACACAGGCGAGCGCGTGGCCGACGAGGGCGTGGCCGACGAGCGGGTGACCGGAAAGCGGGTCGGCCGCGAGCAAATGGATGGCGACGAGGTGGGTGGCGAGCGGAAGGAGACGACGACTCCGGGGGAGCGAACCGGGTTTCGGCTCGCTGCGTTCGGGGCTTTGCTGGTTGTCGTGCTCTTCGCGGGCTATGGGCTCGGCCGTCTCAACAACGGCACGGCGTCGGCCGAGGCCCCGACAACCGCAGGCCAGAATGCCGGCGCAATGCAGGGCCAGAATGGCGGCGCGATGACCGGCCAGAACGGCGGCGCGGCGCACGGGCAGAACGACGGCTCGGCGCACGGGCAGAACGGCGGCGGGGAGCAAGGGCAGAACGGCGGCGGGGAGCAAGGGCAGAACGGCGGCGCGATGCCGGGCATGGCTATGGATGAGAGCCAGCCGCACTCGCACGACGGCGCGACGGCCACGCCCGGCGCGAATACCGCGGCCGCCTCTCTGGGTGGGCTGTCGCTGAGCCAGGCCGGCCTCACCCTCGAGCCGGTCACGACGACGTTTGCGGCCGGGAAGAAGCAGCGGCTCGCGTTCCGGATTGCCGGGCCCGGCGGGGCCGCGGTCACCACCTATCAGGTCGTGCACGACAAGCTGCTGCATCTGGTGGTCGTGCGGCGGGACCTGAGCGGGTTCCAGCACGTGCACCCCTCGATGGCCGCCGACGGCACGTGGGGGATCGATCTCACCCTCGGCGCGCCGGGGATCTATCGGATGGTGGCGGACTTCACGGCGCTGGTCGGTGGGCAGCCCGTCCCGGCCACGCTCGGGACCGATCTCACGGTGGCGGGCGACTATGCGCCGCGCGCGTTGCCGGCGCCGGCGCATGCGGTGGCTGCCGACGGGTTCGCGGTCGGCTACGAAGGCTCGCCCAGCACCCGGTCCACGCAGCCGATCCTGGTCAGCGTGGCGGGGCCGGATCGCCGGCCGGCCGTGCTCGAGCCCTATCTCGGCGCGTACGGACATCTTGTGGTGCTTCGCGCAGGGGATCTGGCCTACGTGCATGTTCACCCGGAGGCCGACCTCGTCGACGGCAAGGTCAAGTTCTGGCTGGCCGCGCCGAGTGCCGGGACGTATCGGATGTTCTTCGATTTCCAGGTGGCGGGGGCGGTCCACACCGCGGCATGGACCGTGACCGTCGAGTAGGCGCGGCTAGAGGAGCTTTTCCAGGGCCGGTGTCACCGACCACTGTGCGGTCAGCGAGTCGTACTCGGCGCGCTGGTCGGCGGTGGGGACCGCGTCGGTGCGCCGGGCCCGGAGCAGCAGGTTGCGCGGGGTGTGTGCGGAGTCGATGAACTCGACCACCTCGACCTTGTAGCCGTTCAGCCGCAGCAGCGACGCCCGCAGCGAGTCGGTGAGCACGTCGGCGAAGCGCTCCCGCATGATCGCGTGGCGGGTGAGCTCGGTGAACGGCGTGGGCGCCGGATTGCCCTTGAGCTGGGCGGCGATGTCGTGGTGGCAGCAGGGTGCGGCGAGCACCCAGCGCGCCGACCAATGCACCGCGCGGGCCAGCGCCTCGTCGGTCGCGGTGTCGCACGCGTGCAGCGCCAGCACCAAGTCGGGCGCGAACGGCAACTCGGCCTCCGAGATGGTGCCGGCCACGAAACTGACATCGTCGGAGCAGCCGAGCGAGGCGGCGACGGCGGTGTTGCGTACGCGTTGATCCTCGCGGACGTCCACGCCGACCACCTCGACCTTCGCGCCGCGCGAGGTCAGATAGCGATAGGCGGCGAAGGTCAGGTAGGCGTTCCCGCAGCCCAGGTCGACCACCCGCAGCAACGGGGGCAGCGACGAAGGCAGCGTCGCGTCCAGCGCTCGCAGAAACGCATCGACCTGCCGCCGCTTCGCCGCCGTGCCGCCGACCACCTGGAACAGCGGGTCACCCGGGTCCAGCAGCCACTGCTTCTCCCGGTCATGAGCGCCCGGCGCGGACACGGCGCCCAACGCGGCTGACCTGTGCACCTGCGCGTCACCCTTCTTGGTGATCCGCACCTGCACGGTCGCCGACGCCGTCTCGACGTGCCAGTTGCCGAACGGCTCGGCGAGCAGCGCATCGACCGCGGCCTCGGCATCGGCGCCGGGCGCGACGTTACGGGTGAACGGCCGCGAGCCGTCGTCGGTCACGATCTGTAGATGAGGGCCGGCCTTGAGCGCCACCGGTCGTAGCTGCGCCCTGGTCACCGAGGGTGTGCGGCCCCGGCGGCGGCCGGCGGCGACGGCCCGGGTCAGCCCGGGGCCGAGCAGGAGCGTGCGAACCTCGTCGAGCGCGTCCGCGAGTGGTTGTGGCATGTCATCCATTGTGCCGGGCCCGGACCCGGAGCCGCCCGGCGCTGCGAGCCCGGACACACGCCCACGAATTGCTGTCCCGGGAAGTGGATCTATAGCTACGCTGTGCGCGCGAGAAGCGAGGTAGCCGCCGATGTCCTTGATGGCCGACCCACCGGGGGCCGACCGGCTCTCCGCCCGTTTGCGCCGGGACACCCGCGCCTCGCACGACGCCGCGCAGAACAGCCCCTTTCTCGACGCGCTGGTGGCCGGCCGGCTGTCCTGGGTCGCGTACGCCGATCTGGCCGCTCAGCATTGGTTCCTGTACGAGTCGCTCGAGCTCGCCACCCGCACGATGTCCGACGACCCGATCGCCTGCGCCTTCGTCTTTCCCGAGCTCACCCGGCTGCCGTCGATCGAGGCCGACCTGCGGTTCCTGCACGGCCCGCGGTGGCAGCAGCGAATCGCCGCCCTACCTGCGACGACGACATACTGCGCCCGGTTGCGCTACGCCGCGAACTCGCACCCGGTCGGCTTCATCGCGCACCATTACACGCGCTATCTGGGCGACCTCTCCGGCGGGCAGTACCTGGGGGAGGCAGTCGCCCGCGTCTATGGGCTGAACGGCGACGGAAACCGCTTCTTCATCTTCGACGGTATCGACGCCGAGGCGTTCAAAATCTACTATCGGCGCCTGCTCGACGCGCTTCCCTGGAGTCGCGAGGAGCAGGACGAATTCGTGGCCGAGGTGGTCGAGGCCTATCGGCTCAACATCGCGGTGCTCGACGAGCTCCGCCGGCGCTGGACGTGAGGCAGAGATGACCGATCCCTTCCCGCCCGAGGTGGTGGCGCAAGTAGCGCGTCACATGAACGACGACCACGCCGACGACAATGTGCTGATCGTGCGGGGGCTGGGCGGCATTCCGTCCGCGACCGCGGCGCGGATGTCCGGCCTGGATCGCGACGCCATGGAGTTCGCGGCCGTCGTGGACGGCATCGAGGTGCCGGTCCGGGTTCCGTTCTCGGAGCGTCTCACCGATCGTGGCCAGGTGCGGAGCGAGGCGGTCCGCATGTATCGCGAGGCGTGCGCCGCACTTGGCGTGACCCCGAGCCACTAACGCTGCGTCAACGCGGCGAAGTAAGGCAAAGACGACCAGGGCGCTACGAAGACAACCGGGCGCAGCAGAACGGCCCGGCCATGGTGGCCGGGCCGTTCTGGGAAAGACGATCAGGCGGTAGTGCCGACGCCGGCCTCGGAGCCGCCGGACATCTCCGGCGAAGCTTCCGCCCCCGACTCGGAGGAGCTGCCGGAACCACGTGCGCCGCGAGTCCCGCGACGACGGCGGCGCTTGGGCGCCTCGCCGTCGCCCTCATCGGCGGCAGTCGAGGCGGTCGGCGCAGAGGTCTCCGATCCAGCGGCATCGGAAACAGCCAAGTCGCTGCCGGCGGTGTCGGTGTCGGCCGAGAAGTGCAGCGTCGTGGCGGGGGCCCGGCGGCGAGTGCGGGTGCGCTTGGGCGCGGCCTCGGACGGTGCGTCATCCGCCGTGGGCGACGCGACGGCCGAGGACTCGACCGCCGGCTCGGCCACGGGGCTGCTTTCCGGCGTACCGGCAATCGGGGAATCCTCGACCCGGCGGCGGCGACGCTGGCGCTTGGGACGCTCGGCATCCTCCGCCGATGCGGCGGAATCGGACGCCGGCGAAGGCGAAGGCTCCGAAGATCCACCGCGCGAGCGCCGGCCACGTCCGCGACCACCGGCCGGCTCGCGACGACGGCGGCCGCCACCCAGGTCCTCCTCGACCTCGGCGGCCAGGCCGGCCCGATTGCGCTCGGCCGTCGGCAGCGTCCCCGAGATGTCGGTCGGGATGTCGAGGTCGGCGTAGAGCGCCGGGCTCGTGTGATAGGTCTCCGGCGGCTGCGGCATGCTCAGGCCCATCGACTTGTCGATCAGGACCCAGCGCGGCATGTCCTCCCAGTCGACGAAGGTCACCGCGACACCGGTGGCGCCCGCCCGGCCGGTGCGGCCGATGCGGTGCGTGTACGTGTCCGGGTCTTCGGGGCAGTCGTAGTTGATCACGTGAGTGACGCCGGAGACGTCCAGGCCGCGGGCCGCGACGTCGGTGGCCACCAGCACGTCGATCTTGCCGGTGCGGAACGCCCGCAGCGCCCGCTCGCGCGCGCCCTGGCCCAGGTCGCCGTGCACGGCCGCGACCGCGAACCCGCGGAAGTCGAGGTCTTCAGCGACCCGGTCGGCGGCCCGCTTGGTACGGCAGAAGATCATCGTGAGTCCGCGGCCGCGCGCCTGCAGGATGCGGGCCACCATCTCGAGCTTGTTCATCGGGTGGGTGCGGTAGACGACCTGCTTGGTCAGCGGCGACGGGCCGCTGTCGGCGGTGTGGCCGGCGTGGATCGTGACCGGGTGGCTGAGGAACCGCCGGGAGAGCGCCACGATCGGGTCGGGCATGGTCGCCGAGAACAGCATGGTCTGCCGCTTCTCCGGGAGCATCGCCAAGATCTTCTCGACGTCGTCCAGGAAGCCGAGGTCGAGCATGCGGTCGGCCTCGTCGAGCACGAGCGCGCCGATCGAGGTGAGCTTGAGCTGCTTCTGCTTGGCCAGGTCGAGCAGGCGCCCAGGCGTGCCGACCAAGATCTCGACACCCTTTTTCAGAGCATCGACCTGCGGCTCGTACGCGACTCCGCCGTAGATCGGGAGGACCCGGACACCCCGGGTGCTGCCCGCCGCGGCGAGGTCGCGCGCGACCTGAAGGCCCAGCTCACGGGTGGGGACGACGACGAGCGCCTGGGGCTTGCCGTCGGCGCCCTCGGCCGGCGAGACGACGCGCTCGAGCAGCGGGAGCCCGAAGCCGAGGGTCTTGCCGGTGCCGGTCGGCGCCTGGCCGATCAGATCCGTGCCGCGCAGCGCGATGGGCAGCGCGTACTCCTGGATCGCGAAGGCGCGAGTGATGCCGGCCTTCGCCAGCGCCTCCACCGTCTCGGCGCGGACACCCAGCTCGGCAAAGGTGGGGCTGTCCGGACGGACGGGTGCGCGGTTGACCACTGGTACAAGTGCGGGTTCAGAGTTTTCGATGTCTGTCATGAAGTTTTACGGGTGCCTCTCGTGGTGCGCCCGTCGGATGCTGGGGCGCGCTATGGGTAGGGCGCGGGCCACACGCTCGAAAGCGGGCCGCACGCGCGCGGGTCGCCCGCGGCGAAACGGACTCGCGGGGTGAAACGCGAGAAAACCGGATCGACGTCGACGGGCGACATCCCAAGTCTACCCGACCGGGAGATCGTGCACCTCAGAGCAGAGTTACGAGAGGGCACCCCTGGGATCAGGGGTGCCCGTCAGAACCTCAGCGGGTGGTGAAGCCGAACGGCCGGTTGGTCGACTCGGCGATCTCCACGTACGCCACCTTGGCGATCGGGATGATCACCTTGCGGCCCTTCTCGTCCGTGAGCGTCAGCACGCTGTCCTTGGCCATCGCCTCGGTCACGGCCTGCTCGACCTCCGCCGGGCTCTGAGCGCTCTCGAGCACCAGCTCGCGCGGCGTGTGCTGCACGCCGATCTTGACCTCCACGGGGCCCTCCCTCTGTGCGGGTGTTACCGCTCGAAAGGTTATCCGATTTCGGTCGTCGAACCGCTGGTTGCGCCGTCCTGGAGGGGGAAGCTGGCGATCCCGCGCCAGATCAGCGCAGCTACGAGCGATTCGGCTTCAGCTTTAGGCGTACGCCGCCCGTTCGCCAGCCAGAACTGGGCCGACTGTCCGGCCGCCCCGACAAGGCCGGAGGCGAGCAACTCGGCGCGGTCCCCGGCGAGCGCCGTGTCCGAGATGATCGTGTCGGTGACCGCCGCGATGCAGCCCTGCTCGACCCGCTCCACGCGCTGGCGGACCTGCGGGTCGTTGCGGAGATCGGACTCGAAGACGAGACGGAACGCCTCGCTCTCGTGGTCGACGAAGTCGAAATACGCCCGGACCGCGCCCTTGACCCGCTCCTTGTTGTCATGGGTGGCGAGCATCGCGTCACGAACCTTGGCGATTATCGCGTCGCAGTGCGTGTCCAGCAGCGCCAGGTAGAGCTCGAGCTTGCCGGGGAAGTGCTGATAGAGCACCGGCTTGGAGACGCCGGCCCGCTCGGCGATGTCGTCCATCGCGGCGGCGTGGTAGCCGTGGGCCACGAAGATCTGCTGGGCGGCCGCCAGGAGTTGCTTGCGGCGCGCGGAGCGGGGCAGGCGGGTGGGCCGGGTGGTCTGGGCCCCGCCGGACGCAGCGGTCATCTCTCTCTACCCTCCAGGGGGTCGGTCCCCGCGCTTTCGCAGCCGCTCAGTCAATTGTCGCGACGCTGCAACTTATCGCCACTGCACCCACACGGTAGCCTCAGCACGGGCGAGCGAGGAGCACGCGGTGGATGAATCAGGGCATTCCGGAGACACTGGGGCCGCGGAGGGCGGTAACAGTGCCGATTCGCGTGAGCGCTCTCGGGTGAACGGCTGGGTGACGCAGGATAGTCCGTGGTCCAGCCCGAGTGCCTCGTTCGAGGCGGAAAACGACGTCCCGGCGTGGCGCCGGCCCACACCATTTCCGCGTAATCAGGCATTTCCCCCGGTCGAGCGGTCGTACGGCCAGGTCCCGCCCGCGCCCCTGTCCCCCGAGCCCGCCTCCGGTGTGCCCGCTCCCGTCCCCACGCCGCCCGGTTTCGTGGACGCCGACCAGGCCGGCTTCGGCGAGGCGAAACAGCCCGCGGAAAATCCCCCGTACGTGGTGAGGCCGGCCGCCGATCGCTGGGCCGACACCCGTCCGCGCTACTCCGACCTGCTCGCCCACCTGACGCCGCCCGGCGCCGAGCAGGCTCGCCCGCCCGCGCCCCGCATGGACCAGCGACCCAGCGACGCCGGTCGTGACCTGGGGGAGACGACCGGGTCCATCGCGCACGAGGCCGGTATGACGTCGCGGCCCACGAGCCTGCCACCCTACGATCTGCCCGCCCCGAACAGCGCACCGCCCTACCCCTACGAGGGCGACCTCGAGGACTCCCGGCCGGCCCCGGCGATCCAGCAGCGTGCCGCCGTTCCGCTGGTGCGCCCGGCGGCCCCGGCCGCGCGGCGCCCCGAGCCGGATGCGCCCGGTTATCCACAGGCGGCGCCCGCCGACGAGCAGAGAGCGGTCCGTCCGTCGTACGATCCGTCCAGCTTCCCGCGCCGGATCTCCTACGACCCCGCGCCGGCCGCCGAGCCCGCCGGATACACCCCGCCCGGCGCCTACGCGGCCTTCGGTAACCGGCCACCGGCCGGGAGCGGGACGAGTGGCCAGGCCGACCCCGGGCCGCATGAACTGCCGCAGCGCGTGCCGGCCCAGCCGGACGTGCCGAGAGTTCCGGAGCCTCCGTTGGCGGAGCCCACGGCCGAGACGCCGGCGCTGGCCCGGATCGCGACGCACCTGCGTCGCGGCGACGTGCAGCCGCGCGAGCGGCAGGAGGGTTTCGACGTGCAGGCGATCCTGGCGGCGGTCCGCGGTGTGGACGGCGTGCGGGACGCGTCGCTGCGCTCGACCGAGACCGGAGCACACAGCCTGCGGCTCGACCTGGCCGAGGGCGCCGACCCGGCCGAGGTGAGCCGCCGCGTCGCCCGCCTGCTGCAGGACCGGATGGGCCTGGACGCGGCGATGAAGGGTGAGGGGCCGCTGGCTCCGGCGCCGGTCTCGCCGTCGGGCCGGCCGCGTAGCGGGCCCCCGGCGCACACCGCCACGTCGCCGGCGCCCGCATCCGCGCCGCCGGCTCCGGCAGCGTCGCCCGCATCCACGCCGCCGGCTCCCGCGGTGTCGCCCGCATCCACGCCGCCGGCGGGCTATGGGTCGCCGGCATCCGCGTCGGGGGCGGGCTATGGGTCGCCGGCATCCGCGTCGGGGGCGGGCTATGGGTCGCCGGCATCGGAGTCGCGGGCGGGCTATGGATCGCCGGCATCCGGCTCGCCGGCATCCGGGTCGCCGGCGGGCTACGGGGCGTCCGCATCCGCGTCACCGGTTACCTACGGGGTGCCTCAGCCTCGGGCGGTCTCGGGGCCGCCGGCCGGCCATGCCGCTCCGGGCCCGAGTCATGCCGCTCCGGCTCCTTATCCGGGCGCGGCGTCGGACCTGCCGGCAACTCATGGCACGTCGACGTCTCAGCCGGGCTCGGTCTCGGACGTCCCGGCGTCCCAATCCGAGCCGGCAGCGCACACGGCGCCATCAACTGCGGCGTCGGCGGTGCCGTCACCCGCGGCGCCCGCCTCGCCGGCGGCACCCTCGAGCCGGGCGGTGTCCGCGCCGCCGGCTTATCCGGGGGCTTCCGCGGCGCCCACGTCCTCTGCTTCCTTCGGGGGGTCCGCGACTTCGGCGGCGCCGTCACCGGTCGAGCGGCGGCCGGATGACCCGCTGCGGCGCGACCCGTTGCCGGGGGAGCCGCCGGCGGGCGACCGGTTCCGAGAGAACCCGCTGAGCGACGACCGTCTGCGGGAGAATCCGCTCGGAGCCGGTGCCGCGCGAGCCGACGCTGCCCGAGCCGATGCCGCGCGAGCCGGTGCCGCGCGAGCCGACGCTGCCCGAGCCGATGCCGCGCGAGCCGACGCTGCCCGAGCCGATGCCGCGCGAGCCGATGCCGCGCGAGCCGATGCCGCGCGAGCCGACGCCGCGCGAGCGGAGTCGCTGCTAACGGAGCCGGCAAGAAGCGAGCCGGAATCCTCGCGCGCGGAGATCCAGACAGAGTCTTCGCGCGGGGAGTCGCCGAGGAGCGAAACCTCGCGAGCGGAACAGCCACGGGCCGAGACGAGCGCGGGAAGCGCCGCGTCCCACCCCGCGGCGGATGTGGTTCCGGCCGACCAGGCGCGCCCGCCTCGCCCGCTCTACCCCGCCGCCACCCCGGGCCCCCGCATCGTCATCGAGAACGTGCACGTCAACACGTTCGGCACCGACGCCACGGTCGAGGTCCGCCTCGGCATGGGCGGGCACTCCACCTCGGGCACGGCCAGCGGGCCGGCCGTCGACGGCTACCTGCTGCGGCTGTGTGCGACGGCGACGGCCGGGGCGGTCGACGAGCTGCTTGCCACCTCCGAGCATCCGGACGGGCCGGCCCGCTGCTTCGTCGAGCACGCGGCCGCGGTGCCGTTCGGGAACTCGCAGGTCGCCGTCGTGGTGCTGCTGCTGTCGTGCAACGGCTGGGTCGAGCAGCTCGCCGGGTCGGCCGTGGTGACCGGCGATGACCGGCATGCGATGGTCCGGGCGACTCTGGCGGCGGTCAACCGGAGACTTGAGGCACTCTTGTCTCGATGAGAGGCGCTCAACTGGCCGACGACGGCGTTCTGCTGCCGGACGGCGACGCACCACCCCCGTGGCCCGCACGCCGGGTCGAGATCGGCGGGGCGATGTTGCATGTCCGCGACACCCCGGGCACGACGCCCGGCGCCGAGCCCGCCGTCTACGTGCACGGCCTCGGCGGCTCCTCGCAGAACTTCACCGATGTGGCCGGCCTGCTCGCCGACCGCTTCGACGGGCAGGCGGTCGACCTGCCCGGCTTCGGCTACAGCGATCCGAGCCCGCGCTACTCGATCCCGTCTTTCGCGGCCACCCTGATCGGCTATCTCGAGCACGCCGACCGGGGACCGGTCCATCTGGTCGGCAACTCGCTGGGCGGCTCCATCGCCGTACGGGTGGCGGCACTGCGCCCCGACCTGGTCCGCACCCTCACGCTGATCTCCCCGGCCATGCCCTTCCTCGATCCCCGGCGCACCGAGCACGGGCCCTACCTCCCGGTGCTCGCGCTGCCGCGGGCCGACCGGATCTTCGCCTGGGGGATGGCCCGGCTGACCGTCGAGGAGATGGCCGACCAGGTGCTCGCGGCCTGCTTCGGCGACACCCGCAAGGCCACCCCGCAGCGCCGGGCCGAGGCGCTCGAGGAGATCCGGCTGCGCTACACGGTCGAGCATTACCCGGCCGCCTACCTGCGCACGCTGCGTGGCCTGGTCGCCAACTTCCTGCGCGCCTACCTGCCGGGGCGCAACTCGCAGTGGCGGCTGGCCACCGAGATCACGGCGCCGACGCTCGTCATCGGCGGCCTGAACGACCGGCTGGTCGACCCGCGGGTGCCGGCCCAGGTGGCCCGCGCGATCCCGGACAGCCGCCTGCTGATGCTGCCCGGCGTCGGCCACGTGGCGCAGATGGAGGTGCCGCGGCTGGTGGCCCGCGCCATCGTGGGGATGCTGAACGAGGCGCCGGCGACGGTCGCCGATTAGGGCGACGCCGCTTACACAAGATCAGGTCGGGGAGACAGCGATCCTCGCGTATGGAACGCTGTCCTCCGATGATCGACGAAGCCGCCCCTCGTGTCGCCCCGCCCGATCACTGGCGGCGGTGGTGGCTGACGCTGCTGGCGTTGACGATCGTCGTCGCGACCGGGTTGCTGGTGGGGCACACGCTCAGCTCGGACGCCGCTCAGGTCCCGGCGGCCGCGCCCTCGGGGTCCCAGTCGCCGTCGCCGCCGCCGTCGCAAGAAGCGCCGATCCTCGAGAACGCGACATTACCGCCGGCGGTGGAGAGCCCGGCGGTGCAGAGCCCGGCGGTGCAGAGCCCGGCGGTGGAGAGACCGGCGGTGGAGAACCCGGTGCCGGGACCGCCTCCGGCGAAGGGCACCGGCGCCTTCCTGTACGCGATCAAGCGTGGCCCCGTCCTCGGCACCAACGGCACCCTGAAGCGCTTCCATGTGGCCGTCGAACAGGGCAGCAACGAGGACATCAACGCCTTCGCCGACGCCGTCCAGGCGACTCTCGGCGATCAGCGCAGCTGGGTCGGGGGCGGTCAGCTCCGTCTCCAGCTGGTACCGGGCGCCGACAAAGCGGACTTCACCGTCTACCTCGCCACCCGGGTCACGGCCGGGGACCTCTGCCGGCGTGGTGGCACGAACATCCGGATCAACGGCGTCCCGTACACCTCCTGCCGCACGACCGGCAAAGCGATCATCAACCTCGACCGGTGGCGGCTCTCCTCGAAGCCGTACGTGAACGCCAAGGTCCCGTTGTCCGTCTACCGCCAATACGTGATCAACCACGAGGTCGGCCACGAGCTCGGACACCACCACGAGGGATGCCCGAAGCAGGGCGGCCCGGCGCCGGTGATGGTGCAGCAGACCCTCACCACGCGCGGCTGCGTGCCGTACGCGTGGCCGCGCCGGGACGGCCGCTTCCTGACCGGTCCCGCTCTTTAGCTGCGGAAACGGCAGATATCACGCGTACGGTCGTGGCAGTCTCGGCAAAGTGACGGGCGGCCGGCATCAAGCCGCCGGGACCGCTCTGCACAGCGGCCCGGCCGAGCCGCGTACGCCCGTCTGGAATCCCACCCGGAACCCGCCGGCGATGAGCCGCACCCCGCTCGCCCGCCAGGCGCCCCCGGAGCCGGACCTCGCCGACGACATCTCCCCGCGCCCGGCCCGCCGACGGCGCCGCCGGGTCCTGCTCGCCCTGGTCTACGTCGTTCTGGCCGCCTCGATCCTGTTCGTCGGCCGCCTGGTCCGCGGCGGCGGGAGCGACCCCCTCGTGGTCCCCCCGCCCCCGGCCACCCAGCCGGTGAAGGCCGAGAAGACCCAAAGACCCGAGAAACCGAGACCGGCGGCCGGTACGAGCGGACAGTTCGTCTACGCACCCGGAACCGGCCCGATCCTGGGCCGTGCGGGCCGCCTCCACCGCTTCCACGTCGCGGTCGAGAAGCCGGCCGGACCGGGGCAGCCGGCCCTCTTCGCCGAGGAGGTCGACCGCACGCTCGGCGATCACCGCAGCTGGATCGCCGGTTCCCTCCGCCTCCAGCGCGTCCCCCCGGCCGCGAGCGCCGACTTCACCATCTACCTGGCTTCCGCTCGTACCTCCGAGAAGATGTGCCGCACCGGCGGCCTGGAGACCGACGGCTACACCTCGTGCCGGGTGCCGGGAAAGGTGATCCTCAACGACGACCGCTGGGAGAGCTCGATCCGTGGCTACGGCGCCCCGCTCGCCACCTACCGCGCCTACGCGATCAACCACGAGGTCGGGCACCAGCTCGGTCACGGGCACGAGACCTGTCCGGGCCGGGGGAAGCCGGCGCCGGTGATGATGCAGCAGACCTTGGGGCTCAAGGGATGCGTGGCCAACTCCTGGCCCTACCGGAACGGGAAGCGGTACTGACGGGCGGGAAGAAAATTCCCGCATCCCGCATGTCGGGCCGGTGGGCAACGTCATGGCTACGACGACCACGAACGAGCAACAATGGCAGGCGATCCTTACTACCAACCCGGGGAGTGAACCGTGGCATTGCCCCCGCTCGTCGAGCCGGCCGCCGAGCTGTCCATCGACGAGATCCGCCGCTACTCGCGTCATCTGATCATCCCGGACGTCGGGATGGATGGGCAGAAGCGGTTGAAGAACGCCAAGGTGCTCGCCGTCGGCGCGGGTGGCCTGGGCTCTCCGGCGCTGCTCTACCTGGCTGCCGCCGGGGTGGGCACGCTCGGCATCATCGACTTCGACACGGTCGACGAGTCCAACCTCCAGCGCCAGGTCATCCACGGCGTCTCTGACGTCGGCCGGCCCAAGGCCGAGTCCGCGGCGGACAGCATCCGGGAGATCAACCCGCTGGTGAACGTGGTCATCCACAACACCGCGCTGGACCGCGACAACGTCATGGAGATCTTCAGCCAGTACGACCTGATCGTCGACGGCACCGACAACTTCGCGACCCGCTACATGGTCAACGACGCGGCCGTGCTGCTCGGCAAGCCGTACGTGTGGGGCTCGATCTACCGCTTCGACGGCCAGGCGTCGGTGTTCTGGGAGGAGCACGGTCCCTGCTACCGCTGCCTCTACCCCGAGCCCCCGCCGCCCGGCATGGTTCCGAGCTGCGCCGAGGGCGGCGTGCTCGGCGTGCTGTGCGCGTCGATCGGCTCGATCCAGGTCAACGAGGCGATCAAGCTGATCACCGGCATCGGCGAGCCGCTCGTCGGCAAGCTCATGGTCTACGACGCCCTCGAGATGGAGTACCGCAAGATCAAGGTCCGCAAGGACCCGAATTGCGTGCTCTGCGGCGAGAACCCGACGCTGACCGAGCTCATGGAGGACTACGACGACTTCTGCGGCGCGATCTCCGCGGAGGCCGAGGAGGCGACCGTCGACGCGACGATCACCGCCCGTGAGCTGAAGGAGTGGCAGGACGCCGGCAAGGACGTCTTCCTGGTCGACGTGCGCGAGCCCGCCGAGTGGGAGATCAACCGCATCCCCGGCGCCGTGCTGATCCCCAAGGGCGACATCCTGTCCGGCGAGGCATTGTCCCGCTTCCCGCAGGACCGCCAGATCGTGCTGCACTGCAAGTCGGGCGTGCGCTCGGCCGAGGCCCTCGCGGCGATCAAGGCGGCCGGCTTCAAGGACGCCGTGCACGTCCAGGGCGGCATCGTCTCCTGGGTGAACACGGTCGACCCGTCGCTCCCGTCGTACTGATCGATCCCGCTGGGGAGCTCTCCAACTCCCCAGCGGGTCCCACAGGATGTAGCGTCACCTCGTGGTCGACATAGACGCTGCTATCGGTTACGTCGTTGCGCACGGCGATCCGGTGGAGCGCGCGCGGCTCTCCTACCTGCGGACGGGCCAGCCGCCGCCCCCGCAGATCGTCGAGCGGATCGCCGACGGGCAGACCGCGGCCGGCGGCTGGCCGGCGTCCACCGATGGGGTGATTCCATCGATCGACGCCACTTGTTTCCGGCTCAACGAGCTCGACGATCTGGGCGGCCTGCACGGCGACGTCGTCGACCGCGCGCTGGGCTGGCTGGCCTCGGTCCAGCGGCCGGACGGCACCTGGCAGGAGAACGAGTCGCTCGCCGCCGAGGCGCCGGCCTGGGCGATGCCGGGCGACCCCGAGGCCACCCTCTACCTGACCGCGGTGGCCGGTTTCTGGTTCACGGTGGCCGAGGTCGAGCTGCACCCGCACCTCGACTACGTGCCGCGGTACGCCAACACGCTCGCCGCCGCGGCCGGCTTCGTCGTCTCCCAGGTGCGTCCGGACGGCACCTGGCCGTCGTTCCTGGCGACCGGCTGGCACGCGGCCGGGCTGCTGCACGCCCAGCAGTTCTTCTACGAGTCGGCCCGGGTGCAGCTGGTGCTCGGCGACCGTCTGCCCGACATGTCGCCGGCCGACATCGCGTCGATGGCCGCGGCCCTTCGCCGGGTCCATCTCGGCGACGACTGGCTGCTGCAGGAGGCGCGCAAGCGGTTGGCCGCGACCCAGCGCACCGACGGCGGCTGGGACAGCGCCGAGGGCCCGATCTTCGACGTGAACACGACCCTCACCGTCCTGCGTGCCTGTCGCTAGCGGAACTCAGTCGGCCCGGCACTCTGCGCGAAAGCGGCGCCGGTCCACGCGTACGTCCGCCATTGGGTCTTCATGACCGGCGCTTGCCGGCCGGTCCCGCAGCGCGGCGTCGCGGGCTGGTCGCCGACCTCGACCGAGATCGCGCCGGTCGGCTCGGCGCGCATGTCGCAGAGCGCCTTGATCGGCCCGGTCTGCGCGACCACCTGACCGAGCGTGACCATCTCGCCGTTCGCATCACGATCAAGAGCGACGATCTGGTACGTGCTGGAAGCGTCGACGCAGGCATATCGGGCCACGATCTCGGCCGTCCCGTCGCCGTCGACGTCCGCCTCGATCGTCTGCTCGAGGCGGATCGACTTGGTGGCGTCGAGCACGATGGCCCCGTTGCGGAACTGGATCCAGCCGGACGGGCAGTTGTCGACGACGGCGTCCCGCGCCCAGTCCGGCAGCTTGACCGCCGCGTTGCCGAGCTCGCTCGACCCGGGCGACGCCGGCGCCGCCTTCCGGTGATCGTTGCCGACGATCGCGTAGGCGACCGCCGGGATCGCGACCACCAGCGCCGCGATCGCGACCATGCCCTGTCGCCGCCGGCGATGCCGCACGGTCTGGAGGACCCGCGCCGCCCCGGCCGGCCGCACGCGCGGCGCCACCTCGTCCGCGAAGTCGGCGAAGATCGTGGTCAACGGGTCGGTGTCAGCCATGGCGAGCCCCCTTCTCGGTGAGCTGGGCGGCGAGCGCGACGCGACCGCGGTGCAGCCAGGACTTGACCGTCCCTTCGGCCGCGCCCTCCTGGGCCGCGATCTCGCTGATCGGCAGGTCGGCGAGGTAGTGCAGGATGACCGCGCGGCGGTGCTGGGCCGGTAACTTCGCCAGCGCCGCGGCCAGCGCCACCCGATCGGGGCTGGGCTCGGCCACCGCCGGTTCCGCGCGGTGGAGGGCGGCGAACCGGGCCGCGAGCCGGGCCCGGCGCCACTGGCTCGTGGCGAGATTCCAGGCGACGCGGCGCACCCACGCGCCCGGCTCTTCGAGATCAGAGACGTGGCGCCACTGGGCGAAGGCGCGGCAGAACGCCTCCTGCACCACGTCCTGGGCCGCACCCAGGTCGCCGGTGTAGGCGTACATCTGGATCGTCAGCGGCCGGAAGTAGGCCGCGTAGAAATCCTCGAATTCGAAGCCCGACACGTTCCTTACACGCTCGGCGCGCCGGGCCGGTTGCAGACGATCGTCAGCGGGTGTGGCCGTTGCCGGTCACGATGTACTTGGTCGAGGTCAGCTCGGGCAGGCCCATCGGGCCGCGGGCGTGCAGCTTCTGCGTGCTGATGCCGATCTCGGCGCCGAAGCCGAACTCGCCGCCGTCGGTGAACCGGGTCGAAGCGTTGACCATGATGGCGGCCGCGTCGACCCGGGCCGCGAACCGGCGGGTCGCGGTGATCGACTCGCTCACGATGGCCTCGGTGTGCCCGGTCCCGTAGCGGCGGATGTGGTCGAGCGCGTCGTCCATCGAGTCGACTATCGCCACCGCGATGTCGGCCGACAGGTACTCCTTGGCCCAGTCCTCCGAGATGGCCGGCACCACGTCGTCGCTGTAGGCCGCGACGCGGGGATCGCCGTGGACGGTCACGCCGGCCGAGACCAGCTCCTCGATCGCCAGTGGCAGGAACGAGTCGGCGATGTCGATGTGTACGAGCAGCGACTCGGCCGTGTTGCAGGTGGACAGCCGCTGGGTCTTCGAGTTGATCGTGACCGCCAGCGCCTTCTCCAGGTCGGCGGCCTGATCCACGTAGACATGACAGTTGCCGACGCCGGTCTCGATCACCGGGACCGTGGACTCCTCGACGACCGTCTTGATCAGGCTCGCGCCGCCACGCGGGATCAGCACGTCGACCAGGCCGCGGGCGCGCATCAGCTCCTTGACCGAGTCGCGCGTCGTGGCGTCGAGCAGCTGGATCGAGTCGGCCGGCAGGCCGGCGTCGGCGACCGCCTTGCGCAGCACCGAGACGATCGCCGCGTTCGAGCTGAACGCCGAGCCGGAGCCGCGCAGCACCGCCGCGTTGCCCGACTTCAGGCAGATGCCGGCGGCGTCGGCGGTCACGTTGGGCCGGCCCTCGTAGATGATGCCCACCACGCCGAACGGCACCCGGACCTGCTGGAGCTGGAGGCCGTTGGCCAGGGTCGAACCGCGCACCACGTCGCCGACCGGGTCGGGCAGCGCGGCGAGCTGGCGCAGGCCGTCGGCCATCGCCTCGATCCGGGTCGGGGTCAGCGTGAGCCGGTCGATCATCGCCTCGGACTGGCCGGCGTCGCGGGCGTTGTTCACGTCCACCGCGTTGGCGGCGACGATGTCCTCGGTGCGCTCGACCAGCCGGTCGGCCATCAGAAGCAGGGCCTGGTCCTTCTCCCCGCGGGTGGCGGCGGCCAGGTCGATCGAGGCCGCGCGCGCGTCGGAGGCTTGCTGCAGCACGGTCGTCATCGTGTGCCCTCTCTACAGAAGAACCAGGTCGTCCCGATGAACGACCTCTCGTTCATATCCTGGGCCCAACTCGGCGGCCAACTCGGGGGTCGACCGGCCGAGAAGGGCGGGAAGCTCGACGGCGTCGTAGTTGACCAGGCCGCGGGCGACCGGCGCGCCGTCGTGGTCGACGAGGTCGACCGGGTCGCCGGCGGCGAACGAGCCGTCGACCGCGGTGATGCCGGCCGGGAGCAGGGACTTGCGCCGGGCCACGACGGCGGCGACGGCGCCGGGGTCGAGGTGGAGCCGGCCGCGGGGGGCGGTGGCGTGGGCCAGCCAGAACAGGCGGGCGGCCGGGCGTTTCTTGGCCGCCTCGAACAGGGTGCCGATCTCGTCGCCGGCGAGGGCCTTCGCCGCCAGCGGCGCGGAGGTCAGCACGACCGGGATGCCGAACCCGGTCGCGATCTTGGCGGCCTCGACCTTGGTGACCATGCCGCCGGTGCCGACGCCCGACTTGCCGGGCTTCTCGACGCTGATCCCGTCCAGGTCCTCCGGAATCGACACCCGCCCGATCCGGCGAGACTCCGGGTGGCTGGGGCTGCCGGTGTAGAGCGCGTCCACGTCGGACAACAGCACCAGCAGATCGGCGTCGACCAGGGCGGCCACCAGGGCGGCCAAGCGGTCGTTGTCGCCGAAGCGGATCTCCTCGGTGGCGACGGTGTCGTTCTCGTTCACGATCGGGAACGCGCCGAGATCGAGGAGTTTCCGCAGCGTCCGGTAGGCGTTGCGATAGTGCGCCCGGCGCGTCACGTCGTCGACGGTCAGCAGCACCTGGCCGACGGTGAGGCCGTGGCGCGCGAAGCCCGTCGCGTACCGGCCGATGAGAAGCCCCTGCCCCACCGAGGCCGCCGCCTGCTGGGTCGCCAGGTCGCGCGGTCGCCGGCGCAGCCGCAGCGGCGCGAGGCCGGCGGCGATCGCGCCGCTCGAGACCAGCACCACCTCGCGCCCGCTCGTGGCCAGCCCGCCGAGCACGTCGACCAGAGCGTCGACGCGCTGCTCATCGATGCCGCCGGCCGCCGTGGTCAACGAGGACGAACCCACCTTGACCACGATGCGGCGCGCATCGGTCACCACTTCGCGCACCTGACCCATTGTGCTCGGGTGGGTGCCCCGGGCAGCGTCGAGATCCCATATCGTGGCCCGGGTGACACCCCAGGAGTACGTCGAAGAGGTGCTGGCGCTCGTCGAGCGCATACCGGAGGGCAAGGTCATGTCGTACGGCGCGATCGCCGATGCCCTGGCCGACGTCTCCGGCCGCAACTCGGCCCGCCAGGTCGGCACGATCATGGCGCGGCACGGCGGCGGCGTTCCCTGGCATCGCGTCGTGACCAGCGCCGGCCGCATGCCACCCGGTCACGAGCAGGAGGCCCGTCAGCGGTTGCTGAGCGAGGGCGTCCCGCTGCGGGGTGATCATGTAGACATGACCCGAGCCCACTGGCTCGGCTAGCAGAGGATTTGGCCTGATGGAAACCGGACAGCCGAGCCGGACCGCTTACAGCGCGGCGCGATACCGGGCGGCGCACCAGCTCCTGGAGCATGGCGCGATCTTCCAAGACCCGTTCGCCGTACGGATATCCGGCACCGAATCATCCGAGCTGCTCGCCGACGCCCCTCGGCGCGGGATGCGCCTGTTCATCGCCGCCCGGCACCGCTTCGCCGAGGACGCGCTGGCCACGGCCGTCCGGCGCGGCGTGCGGCAGGTCGTGGTGCTGGGGGCCGGGCTGGACACCTTCGGCTACCGCAATCCGTTCGACGACGTGCGGGTCATCGAGGTCGACCACCCGGACACGCAGGCCTGGAAAAGGGAGCGACTGCGGGCCGCCGGGATCGAGATTCCCTCGTCCGTGTCCTACCTTGGGGTCGATTTCGAGAAGGAGTCGCTCGCCGACCGGCTGTCCCTGACCGGGCCGTCCTTCTTCATCTGGCTCGGCGTCGTGCCGTACCTGACGCTCGAGGGCTTCCTGGCCACCCTCACCGCCATTTCCGAGATTTCAGGAAATGAGGTCGTTTTCGATTACGCGCAGGCGCCCGCATCCATGCCGGATGCGCGTCGCGCAGCCCTGGAAGAGCGCGCCGCCCGGGTGGCGCGGATCGGGGAGCCGTGGCTCACCTACTTCGAGCCCGAGGAGATCGCCGGGCTCCTGGTCGAGCGGGGCTTCGGCGAGATCGAGGATCTGGGTCCGGCGCAGCTCGCGGCTCGTTTCTTCGATCGCCATGACGTTCCGCCCCACACGCCGGGTGGCCACATCCTGCGGGCCGTGCGGGCTTAGCCCCGGCCCTCAGGTCAGGCCGATGAAGGCGGCGGCGCCCCGCATCTGGAACTCGAGGAAACCGCGGCGATCGTCGTCCACCGAGTTGTTGAGCTGGCCGAAGAGCTCGGCACTCACGGCCCCCATGAGCTGCACGAACGCGGCCATCCCGGCGCCGATCAGCCGGGGCGGGATTTCGGGACCGAACTGCTCGGCGACGGCGGCCAGCTCCTCGACGTAACGCCCGCTGATCTCCGGCTGGGGCCCGATCCGGCCGGCGGCGTAGGCATCGCGGATGATCCCGGCAATCTGCATGATCACCCGAATCGCGGACGTGATCGTGTCCGGCGGCGCCTGATAACCCGGAACGGGACTGCCGTAGATCAGGGCCCATTGGTGCGGCTCGGCGAGGGCCCATTCCCGTACGGCATGACCGACCGCAACCAATCGATCCGCGTAACCCCGGTCTGCGGCCGCCGCGTTCGCGCGCTCGGCGGCCTCGCCCAAGGAGTCGTAAGCCTCGATGATCAGGGCCGTGAGCAGCTCATCCCGGCTCGCGAAATACCGGTAGACGGCCGACGACGCCATGCCCATGTCCCGCGCGACCGCCCGCAGCGACAGGTTGGCGCCGTCCGTCGCGAGGTGGCGGCGGGCCACCGCCTTGATCTCTTCCGTCATCTCGGCCCGCACCCGGGCGCGCACTCCTGAGGCCTTCATGGGGACCAGTGTGCCACAGCGAGAGCAGTGCTCTTGCTTTTGCGGTCGACTCGTGTAACTGTTGTTCTCAACAGAGAGCGGTGCTCGCAAAGGAGAACGCAATGTCGACCCACGTAGTCATCGGTTCCGGCCCCATCGGCAGCGCGGTCGCGCGGTTGCTGGCCGACCAGGGCTCCACCGTCCGCATGGTCACCCGCAGCGGGCGCGGCCCTGCGCACCCGCAGATCGAGCGCATCGCCGCCGACGCCTCCGACGCGGCCCGCCTGACCGAGATCGCAGCCGGCGCCGAGACCGTCTTCAACTGCGCGAACCCGAAGTACACCGAGTGGGAGAAGCTCTGGTATCCCATGAACGACGCGATGATCGCCGCCGCCCGAGCCGCCGACGCGGTCTACGTGATCACCGGCAACCTGTACGTCTACGGCCCCCAGCCCGGCGGCCGCATGAACGAGAACACCCCCATGGCCGCCGTCGGGCGCAAGGGCAAGGTCCGCATCAAGATGTGGCAGGACGCCCTGAACAGCGGCGTTCGCACGGTGGAGGTCCGAGGCTCGGACTACATCGGCGCCGGCGCGGTCGGCGTCTTCTCCTCGGTGCTGCTGCCCGCGATCGCCAAGGGCCGTACCGCCTGGGCTCCCGGCAACCCCGACCTCCCGCACAGCTTCACCTACACCGGCGACATGGCCCGCACGATGGTCAAGCTGGCCCGCGAGGACCGCGCCTACGGCAAGGCCTGGCACGCCCCCACCCCGCCCGCGATCACCATCCGCGAGCTGGCCAACCGCTACACGGACCTCACCGGCCAGCCACCCGTGAAGATCCGCCCGCTGCCGCGCTTCGTCATGCGAACCGCCGGCCTGGCCGTCCCCATGGCCCGCGAGATGGCCGAGATGGACTACCAGTTCTACGCCCCGTTCCACCTCGACAGCCGCCTGACCGAGGACACGTTCGGCCTGGAGCCCACCCCGCTCGAGATCCCGCTGCGCGAGACCGCCACCGAGGCGCAGTCCACGATGGCCCGCCGGATGAACTGACCACCCAGCGCTCGTCGGCCGCCGCCGGTGCCCCGTGATCGTGGGGCCGCCGGCGGTCGCGCTTCGCGCTCATGGACGCCGCCGTTCGCGCTCCGCGGTCGTGGGCGCCGCCCGCGTCTTTCGAGTCCTCAGAGCAGAAGGCCCACCCCCGCCCGGCGTGGGTCTCCGGCCGCGCCGGCCTGGCCGACAGCGTTAGCGCCACCGAAGTAATGGTTGAGCCCCGACCACTGGTTGATCCGCCAGCCCGCGTTGGCCAACGCCGCCAGCTCGTCTCTCGGGTAGCCGGGCTCGACGTGCACCGTGTCGTCGACGACGTGGAACCGCGGCCGAGCGATCGCCGTCTCCATGTCGACGCCATCGACCAGCACCCCGAGCAGAGTGTCGATCAGCGCCGTGCGAATCCGCGACGCCCCCGCCGAGCCCGCCGCCACCGCGAGCCGGCCGTCCGGATCGATCACCACGAGCGGGCACATGTTCGAGGACATCCGCTTACCGGGCGCGAGATCGTCCGTGATCAGCTCTCCCTCGCCGAGCATCGAGTTGAGGTTGATGCCCAGCCCCGGCAGCCACACCCCGGAGCCGAGCCCCAGCGTCGTGGTGATCACGCAGGCATTGCCCTCGCCGTCCACCACCGACACGTTCGTCGTGTCACCGATCTTCTGCCGTCCCCGGTCGTGCAGCGCATCCGCCACCCCGACCGCGCGCCCGGGGCGGGACAGGTCGGCGGGCAGCCGCCCGATCGTGTCGACCACCCGATTCAGGTCGTGTCGCGCCCGCACCTCGTACCCGCCGAGCGTGGCCCGGTCGACGTGCGTCTCCACCACCGCGTACTCCGCCAGATCCCGCGGACCCAGCGCCCCGCCGGCGTCCCGCACGGCGCCGACCAGAATCGGGGCGAAGTCACCGGTGTAGAAGATCGACGGCCCGACCACGGCCAGCGCGTCGAAGGCCGTCGCCAGCCCCGGATGGAACAGGATGTCGCCGTCCACCAGCCGCCGCCCGTGCGGCGTGTAGACGGTGGCGCCCTCCCCCCACGCCAGCGCCGGCGCACAGGCGTCCAGCGTGCGGGCGTGCGCGTCGGGAATCGGCACTCCAGACTTGGCCATCTCGGCCGCCGGCGCCACGACGTCGGCCCAGGGCAGCCGACCCCAGCGCCGATGCACCTCGCCACAGCCGGCCGGCACGCCCGGAACCGCCACGCTGGCCCCACCGATCGAATACACCTGCGGCAGCCCGCCGAAGAACACGTCCACCGAGATCATCGGACCCGGCTCTCGGTCGCCGTCGAGCCCCGGCACCGCCACGAAGAAGTCAAGACACGTGACCTTGCCGGTGGCCGCCTCGAAATACGTGGCGAACCCGCCCCCGCCCAGTCCCGTGAAGATCGTCTCGGCGACGCAGCAGGCGAGTACCGCGGCCACCGCCGCGTCGGCCGCCGTGCCACCTTCCCGCAGCACCTGCAGGCCGGCCTGCGCGGTGGCCGGATGGCTGGCGGCGACCCCGGCCGCAACGCTTTTCATGCGGCGAAGCGTAGGCGTAGGGGCATGATCGTGGTTAGCATGCGCGTCCATGACGACCGCCGGTCCCTCTCCGGAAGTACGCCAGGCCGGCGTGTTGCCACGTCGAGTCCTGGCCGGATACTCGCTGGGTTCGCTGGTCACCGGCGCCTTCGGCACCGTGCCCGGTTTGCTTCTGCTGCCTTATCTGACCGATACGTTAGGTGTTGCGGCAGGTGTGGCCGGATTGCTGGTCTTGCTGCCTAAGGCCTGGGACGTCCTGGTCAATCCCCTCGCCGGACGGGTCTCCGACCGGCGCGGCGACCGCCGTCCGTTCCTGCTCGTCGCTGGTCTCCTCCTCGCTGTCCTCTTCGCCGCGATCTTCGCGGGCCCGTTCCGGAGCGGCGCCGGGGCCGGCGCCTACGTGGCGATCGCCTTTCTGACGGCCGCCACCGCGTACGCCTTCTTCCAAGTCCCGTACGTCGCGATGCCGGCCGAGCTGACGGACGGATACGACGAGCGCACCCGCCTGATGACCTGGCGGGTCGCGGTGCTGGCCCTGGCCATCCTCATCTCCGGCGCCCTGGCCCCGCTCGTCGTCGAGCAGACGGGCGGGGGTATCGCCGGTCACCGATGGTCCGGAGTCTTCGTCGGCGTGCTGATCGCCGTGGGCACGCTCGGTGTCTACTTCGGTACCCGGAAAGCGGAAACCCACTCCGCGGGCGAGTCCGAGCCGGACCTGCGCACCCAACTGCGTGTCGCCGCCGCGAACCGTCCCTTCCGTGCCCTCCTCCTGTGCTGGGTGATCCAGGCCGTCGGCACCGGCACGATGCTCGCCGGTGTCCAGTACTTTGCCGACCACGTCGTCCGCGCCGCCTCCGGCTCCACCTTTCTCTTCGCCGCCTTCGTCGGCCCGGCCCTGCTCGTCATGCCGCTCTGGAGCCGCGTGGGCACCCGTTTCGGCAAGCCGCGCTCGCTGACCGCCGCCTCCCTGCTCTTCGCGGCCGGCGCGCTGGCGCTGCTCGCCGCCCCGGCCCTGCCGCCGGCCACCATCTATCTCGTGGTGGCGCTCATCGGCTGCGGCTACGCCGGCCAGCAGGTGTTCGCGATGTCGATGCTGCCGGACTGCATCGCCTACGACACCGAGCGGACCGGCCGGCGCCAGGCCGGCGTCTTCACGGGGGTCTGGACAGCGGGGGAGACCCTCGGTCTGGCCCTCGGCCCTGGCATCTACGCATTGATCCTCCAAGTCTTCGGATATGTCTCGTCGTCGACCGGCGAGGCGGCGACGCAGGACGACACCGCCCGCCTCGGCGTGCTGCTCGGCTTCACGGTGGTGCCGGCCGTCCTGGTCGGCGCCGCCGTCCTTCTCCTTGGCGCCTACCGTGACGTTCGGGATGCCGGTGGCGTTGCCGGGCCATCAGACACCTCCGGCGACGAGCGGCGGTAGCCGACTTTGGTCGATGGTTCATCGACCTTCGACGGCTGCCGGCCTCCGGCGCCCTCCGATAACGTCGTCGCATGTTCGAAGCGCTGCCCGACAAGGGCGTCCCCGGTGAGCAGGTCCTCGACGAGCTCCGTGAGCTCCGCCGGGCCGACCTGCCCACACATGGCGGGCGCCTTTTCGCGTACGTCTACGACCCCGCGCTCGAGGGGCTCGACGACCTGGCCCGGGCCGCCCACGCCGTCTCCGCCCACGTCAACGGCCTCGACCCGACCGCCTTCCCGTCCCTGCTGGCGATGGAGAATGCGCTGGTCGGCGCCGCGGCCAAGCTCCTGGGTGGCGGTCCAGAGACGGTCGGCAGCGTCACCAGCGGCGGCACCGAGTCGCTGATCCTGGCGGTCAAGGCGGCCCGCGACAGCCGGCCCCATCTGACCACCCCGCGGTTGGTGATCCCGTCCACCGGGCACGCGGCGTTCGCCAAGGCCGCGCACTATCTGCGGGTCGCGCTCGATGTCGTGCCCGTCGGCGCCGACCTGCGGGCCGATCCGGCTGCCACGGCTGCGGCCATCACGCCCGAGACCGTGCTCGTCGCCGCGTCCGCGCCCTCCTATGCCCATGGCGTCGTCGACCCCATCCCCGAGCTGGCCGCCATTGCGGCCGAGCGCGGCGTGCGCTTTCACGTGGACGCCTGCTTCGGCGGCTGGGTGCTGCCGTATCTGCGTCGGCTCGGTGCGGTGCTGCCGGATTTCGACCTCAGCGTCCCGGGGGTCACCAGCCTCTCGGTCGACCTCCACAAGTACGCCTATACGCCGAAGGGCGTCTCGGTCCTGCTGCACCGCGACGAGACGCTGCGCCTCCCGCAGTACTTCGCCTACGCCGGCTGGCCGGGCTACACCATGATCAACCCGGTCATCTCGTCCACCCGCTCGGGCGGCCCGATCGCCGCCGCGGTGGCCACCCTGCGCTCGATCGGCGATGCCGGCTACGTCGAGCTGGCCGAGCGCACGCGCGACGCCGTGGCAGTTCTGGCCGCTGCGGTGACCGCCACCGAGGGCGTGCGCCTGTTCGCCCCGCCCGAGACGACCGTCGTCTGCCTGGCGGCCGATGCCCCGGCGGCCGATGCCCCGGCGGCCGATGCCCCGGCGGCCGATGACCCGGCGGCCGATGACCCGGCGGCCGGTGCGGGGGAGCAGGCCGTTGATCTGTTCGTGCTGGCCGACGAGCTTGCCGCGCGCGGGTGGCACACGCAGCCGCAGATGGCGTTCGAGGGCATGCCGGCGTCCATCCATCTCACGGTGACCGCCGCCGTCGGAGCGACCGCCGATGAGTTCGCAGGTGATCTCGCGGAGGCGGTCGCGACCGCGCGGGCACACGGGCCGGTCCGGCTGCCCGAGGAACTGGTGGCGGCGGCGGGAGCCCTGACCCCCGAGATGGTCACGCCTGAGCTGGTGGCCGGGCTGGCCGAGGGGCTGGGGCTCGGCGGGGGCGATTTCACGAAGATGGCCATGGTCAACTCGCTGCTCAACATCGCGCCGGCGGGGTTGCGGGAAGCGTTGCTGACCGGGTTTCTCAGTCTGTTGCAGCGGCCCGTGGGGGTGGCGCACGCGCCCGCCCCGGGTGCGGCGCCGGTCACGGAGTAGGTTGACGACGTGGCCGGTCTGCCAGGAGTGCTCGGGGAGCCCATCCGGTTCGTTCTGAACTGGGGGAGGCGCTATTCGCTCTGGGTTTTCAACTTCGGTCTGGCGTGCTGCGCGATCGAGTTCATCGCGTCGAGCATGAGCCGGCACGACTTCATGCGGCTCGGAGTGATCCCGTTCGCGCATGGGCCGCGCCAGGCCGACCTGATGGTGGTCTCCGGCACGGTCACCGACAAGATGGCGCCGGCGATCAAGCGGCTCTACGACCAGATGCCTGAGCCGAAGTACGTGATCTCGTTCGGCTCGTGCTCCAACTGCGGCGGCCCTTACTGGGACTCCTACTCGGTCACCAAGGGCGTCGACCAGCTGATCCCGGTGGACGTGTACGTGCCGGGGTGCCCGCCGCGGCCCGAGGCGCTGCTGCACGGCATTCTGCGGCTCCAGGAGAAGATCGCCGCCGAGCAGGCCGGGCCGGGCGGCGTCCACCGCCCCGACCCGCTGACCGTCAACGGCGCGGGCGGGGAAAACGGACCGAGCGCGGGCGCGCGCGGCGCGGGAGCGGACGCAGCGACCGGCGCGGGAGCGGACGCAGCGACCGGCGCGAGAGCGGACGCAGCGACCGGCGCGAGAGCGGACGCAGCGAGCGGAGACGAGGCGGAAGTCCGGTTCACGCGAGCGAGCGCGACCGGTGTGACCTTCCAGCGGGACGCTTCCTCCTTGACTGCCCCGATGGTCACCCCACCCCTGGCGACCGGCGACTAACCTCGCGTTATGAGTGAGCAGCCTCGCGCGGATTTCATCATTGACGTTCTGACCAGGGAATTCGGCGAGCTGATGGCGCTCGATCCGGCTGCCTTCCGGCGGAAGTTCCGCAAGATGGCGGCGTCGCCGTTCGCGTTCTATCGGGGTAGCGCCTCGCTGTTCTATGCCGATCAGACCGGCGCCTATCGGGACGACAGCTTTCTCGACGAGCGGACCAGCCGGGTGTGGATCCACGGTGACCTGCACGCCGAGAACTTCGGCACCTACATGAACTCGTCGGGCGTGCTGGTCTTCAACGTCAATGATTTCGATGAGGCGTACGTGGGGCCCTTCTCCTGGGATCTCAAGCGCTTTGCCGCGAGTGTCGCGCTCATCGGGTATCAGAAGGCGCTCTCCGACGACAACATCTCGGCGCTGGTGACCGCCTTCGCGCGCTCCTATCTGACCGAGCTGCGGGCCATCGCCGCCGGCGGGGACGACGCCATCGGGTCGATCACGCTGGAGAACGCGGACGGGGTGCTGCGGCGCGTGCTGCAGGAGGCGCGGCTCAACACGCGGGTCGACCTGCTCGGCGAGCAGACCACGATCGACGACTACGAGCGCCGGTTCTCGCTGGTCGACGGGGTCTACGAGGTCGACGATGCGACGGCGGGGAGTGTGCGGACGGCGTTCGAGCAATATCTTGGGACGCTGCCCGAGGCGACGCGGCCGGTGGCCAGCAACATCAAGGACATCAAGCTGCGCAAGGGCGTCGGCATCGGCTCGGCCGGTCTTCCGTCGTACAACCTGCTGCTCGAGGGCCATACCCAGGCGCTCGAGAACGACGTCATCATCTACATGAAGCAGGCTCAGGTGCCGGCGGTCGCGCGGTGGATCGAGGACGAGCGGGTGCGGTCCTACTTCCTTCACCAGGGGCACCGTACGGCCGAGTCGCAGCGGGCTCTGCAGGCGCACGCCGACCCGTGGCTGGGGTACACGACGCTCAACGGGGTCGGTCAGCTCGTCGCCGAGGTGTCGCCGTATGCCGCCGACCTCGACTGGTCCGACGTCAACGAGCCCGAGGAGCTGAACGGCGTCATCACCGACCTCGGCCGCGCGGTCGCCCGCATGCACTCGGTCGCCGACGACGAGTCGAGCCACGACCTGGTCGACTTCTCGACCGAGGAAGCCATCGTCGCCGCCGTCGACAAGGACGAGGCCGGATTCGTGCAGCACCTGGTCGACTTCGCGCACCGCTACGGCGACCAGGCGCGCGAGGACCACCAGGACTTCGTCGACCTCTTCCGCAACGGCAGGCTCCCCGGGCTGTAGGGGAGGCCAAGACCATAGGATGCTGCCATGACTCCCGAAGAAGTCGGCGAGCGCATGGTGGCTCTCATGGAGACCGAGGCGGAGGACGCCACGGTCGTCGCGAGCGTGTCCGGCGGCGGACCCGGCCATGAGCGCGCCGTCGTCGACGTGCCGGTCGCCCGCTGGTGGGAGGCGATCGGCACCGCCAAGCACAACGGCGCCCTCGGCTGCGACTTCTTCGACTGGCTCTCGGCCGTCGACGAGCTCGACGAGGGCTTCTCGGTGGTCTGCCACCTCTTCTCCAGCCGCCGGAAGCACTCGCTGCTGATCCGCACCCGGGTTCCGCGCGACGAGCCGGTGGTCGAGTCGGTGGTGGAGCTCTTCCCGGGCGCCGCCTGGCACGAGCGGGAGACGTACGAGATGTTCGGCATCACCTTCGCGCGGCATCCCGACCTCAAGCCCCTGCTCCTCCCGCCCGGCTTCGAGGGTCATCCGCTGCGCAAGGAGTTCGTGCTCGCCGCCCGCGTGGCCAAGGCGTGGCCCGGCGCCAAGGAGCCCGGCGAGTCCGAGCACGGCACCGCCAAGCGGGCCCCGATGCGGCCGCCCGGCGTCCCGGACCCGGCCGAGTGGGGCCCGAACGCGACGCGGCGAAGCGAGGACGATTGATGCCGCTCTGGCTCGAGCTGATCATCCGCGTCGTCGCGGTCGTCGTCGGCTTCCTCGTCCTCCCGCTCCTCGTCGGCCAGGCCGAACACAAGGTCATGGCGCACATGCAGGGCCGGCTCGGCCCGATGTACGCGGGCGCCTACCACGGCTGGGCCCAGTTGGTCGCCGATGGCGTGAAGTTCGTGCAGAAGGAGGACATCACCCCGAGGGACGCCGATCGGGGCGTGTTCCGGCTGGCACCACTGGTCGCGCTTTTCCCGTACCTCCTGGTGCTCCTGGCCATCCCGCTCGGACCCGGAAGCCTCGTCGCCCAGCCCTTGGACATCGGGTTGTTCTTCGTCCTCGCCGTTCTCGGCGTGGGCGTGCTGGCCGTGCTCATGTCCGCCTGGGCCAGCGCCAACAAATACAGCCTGCTCGGTGGCCTGCGGGGCGCCGCCCAGCTGCTCGGCTACGAGCTCCCGCTGGTGCTGGCGGCCGCAAGCGTCGCGATGGCCGCCGGAACGCTGAGCCTCCCCGGCATCGTCGAGGCGTGGAAGCCCTGGTGGCTGGCCTGGCAGGCGCCCGCCGCGATCATCTTCTTCGTGGCCGGCCTGGCCGAGATCCGCCGCCCGCCGTTCGACATGCCGATCGCCGACTCCGAGCTCGTCTTCGGCTACATGACCGAGTACACCGGCCTGCGGTTCGCGTTCTTCCTGCTCGCCGAGTACGTCGGCATCGTCGTGATCGCCGCGCTCACCACCGTCCTGTTCCTGGGCGGCTGGCACGGGCCGTTCGCGGATCAGCTCGGCTGGCTGTGGACGCTCGTGAAGATCTTCGCGCTGTCGTTCGTGATCATCTGGTTCCGGGTCGCCTACCCCCGGCTGCGCGAGGATCAGCTCCAGCGTCTGTGCTGGCTGGTCCTGGTGCCGCTGGCTCTCGCGCAGCTGATCCTCACCGCCGCGGTCAAGCTGGCGATATAACCCGATCCAAACCCGGGGGGTGTGCTCGCGCCGCCGGCACCGACGGGGCAGGATATGCGTTTGTGAGTGACGACGGGGAGCGGGGCACGCCGGGCAAGGGGCTGGTGCAAGGGCTTGCCGTCACGCTCAAGACGATGACCAAACGGTCGACGACCCGGCAATATCCGGATGTCGAGCCCGAGCTTCCCCCGCGTAGCCGCGGCGTGATCGCGCTGCTCGAGGAGAACTGCACGGTCTGCATGCTCTGCGCGCGCGAGTGCCCCGACTGGTGCATCTACATCGACTCGCACAAGGAAGAGGTCATCGTCCCCGGGGCCGCGCGGGCCCGTCAGCGCAACGTGCTCGACCGCTTCGACATCGACTTCTCGCTCTGCATGTACTGCGGCATCTGCATCGAGGTCTGCCCGTTCGACGCGCTCCACTGGACGCCCGAGTTCGAATACGCCGAGACCGACGTGCTCGACCTGCTGCACGACAAGAACCGGCTGGGTGACTGGATGCGCACGGTGCCTCCGCCGCCGGCGCACGACGTGCTCGGCGAGCCTTCGAAGGAGGAGGCGACGGCCGCGCGGAAAGCTGCGGGTCCGGGGGCGGCAACCGCGGCCAAGACCAACGTACGCCGTACGCCTCCGGAGCAACCGAAGTGACCGTGGCGGACGCGCTCATGCTGGCACTCGGCGTGGTCGCGGTCGGATCCGGCGCGCTCGTGGTCACCAGCACTCATCTCGTCCGCGCCGGCTTCTACCTGGTCGTGAGCCTGGGCGCGGTGGCCGGGCTCTACCTGGTGCTCGGCGCCGAGCTGGTGGCCTGGGTGCAGGTGCTGGTCTACGTCGGCGCGGTCGTGGTGCTCCTGCTGTTCGCCGTGATGCTGACCCGCGCGCCGATCGGCCCCTCCCGTGACCTCGACCGTCCGGCCCTCCCCGCCGCGCTCATCGGCGCCGGTGTCGGCTTCGGACTGACCGCACTGCTGGCCGACGCGTTCCACTGGACGCGCTACGAGCTGCCCGCGCCCGGCACCGCCCAGCGGGTCGGCGAGCAGGTCTTCGGCGCCTGGGTGCTGCCGTTCGAGGTGCTCTCGATCCTGCTGCTGGCCGCCCTGGTCGGCGCGATCGTGCTGTCCCGCCCCGACCTCGGCGCCCGCCCCGACCCCGACGCGGCCGGCGTACCGGCCGGGCCGCCGCCCGATCCGGCCGACGAGTCGGCCGAGGTGGTGGCCCGTCTCGAGCGCATCGCCGCGCGTCAGGCGGCCGCGCAGGCCCGGGTCCGGCAGGCGCACGCCGACCAGGTCGCGGCCGAGGGCAAAGCCGCCGCCGCGACGATCGAGGCCGAGCCCGCGGCCGAGTCCGACCCGCTGCGGGACCGGGCGCGCGACATCATCTTCGGCGCCCACGAGGCCCGCCCGAAGGTCGGCGAAAATCTTGCGCCGGAGGCCAACCGCGACGACGACGCCGGTGTCATAGAGGGGGAAAGCTTCGTGGTCGACGAGGGCAAGATGCTCCCGCCGGCCCGTAAGGCCCTGCCCCGGCGCGAGGAGGAGTGATGCACGCGGTCATCCCGTACGTCATCGCCGCCCTGCTCTTCGGCCTCGGCGTCTACGGCGTCCTCCGCCGGCGAAACGCGATCCTGGTGCTGATGGCGGTCGAGCTCATGCTCAACGCGGTCAACCTGATCCTGGTGGCCGCCGACTCCACGGTGAAGGCCACGCTCACCGGCGTGCAGCCGGAGGCCTGGGCCCATCCGGTGCCCGAGCCGCGCGCCGGGGCGATCTTCGCGCTCTTCGTGATCGTGCTGGCCGCCGCCGAGGTCGGGGTGGGTCTCGCGATCATCTTGCAGTACTACCGCCTTCGTCGTGCCGTCGTCCTCGACGAGGTGGCGCTGCACGAGCACGACCACGAGCGGGTGGCCGGGTGACCGCCGCCGGCTTCGGCTTCCTCGTCCCAGGTGTGCCGCTGGCGCTCGGCCTCGGCGGCCTGCTGTTGCGCCCCGGCGACGACGAGGGCCACCACACCCCGCGCCGGGTCGCCGCCGCCCTGGGCATCGTCGGCGCCGCCGTCTCGCTCGTCGTCAGCCTCGCGCTGCTGATCTTCGGTGACGCCGCGACCGAGCCGATCGAGTCCAGCAGGAGCTGGGTGAGGTTCGGCCCGATCGACGTCACGATCGGCTTCTCGGCCGGGGCCGCGGCCCTCTACATCGCGCTCGCCGTGTGCGTGGTCGCGTTGTTCGTGCAGATCTACTCGGTGGCCTACCTGCACGACGATCCGCGCTACCCGCCGTACGCGGCCCAGGTCAGCCTCTTCACCGGCGCGATGCTGCTGGTGGTCACCTCCGGCGACCTGATCGGCATGCTGCTCGGCTGGGAGGTGATGGGCGCCTGCTCGTACCTGTTGATCGGCCACGACCGCCGGCTGCCCGAGGCGCCGGCCGCGGCGGTCAAGGCGTTCCTGGTCACCCGCGTCGGCGACGTCGGCTTCCTGCTCGGCATCGCGCTGCTGGTCGTCGAGGCCGGCACGTCCCGGATCAGCGTGGTGCTCGCGCACGACTACTCGACCGGCACGCTCACCGCGGCCCTGCTGCTGATGCTGGCCGGGGTGGCCGGCAAGAGCGCGCAGTTCCCGCTGCACACCTGGCTCCCCGACGCGATGGCCGGCCCGACCCCGATCTCGGCGCTGATCCACGCCGCCACGATGGTCGCCGCCGGTGTCTACGTGGTCTTCCGGATGTACCCGCTGTACGAGCAGTCCCCGGCCGCGCTCGCGGTGCTGGGCGTGGCCGCCTCGATCACGATCCTGCTCGGCGCGCTCACGGCCACCGCGCAGGACGACTTGAAGCGCGTGCTGGCCTGGTCGACCGTCTCGCAGATCGGCTACATGACCGGCGCGCTGGCCGTCGGCTCGCCCGCCGCCGCCCTCTTCCACCTGCTCACCCACGCCGCGTTCAAGGCTCTGCTGTTCCTCGCGGCCGGCGCGGTGATCCACGCGGTCGGCACCAACTACCTGTCCCGGATGGGCGGGCTGCGCGCGCACATGCCGGTCACCTTCTGGTCCTTCGTGATCGGTCTCGGCGCGCTGGCCGGCGTGCCGCCGCTGTCCGGCTTCTGGTCGAAGGAGAACATCCTGACCGCGGCCGCGCACGCCACCGACGGCGGCGGCCCGGCCCCGGTCTGGGTCGGCTGGGTGGTCTGGCTGGCCGCCCTGTTCGCGGTCGCGATCACCGCGTGGTACTCGATGCGCCTGCTGCTCCGCGCGTTCTTCGGCGTCTCCCGCGAGCACGGCGCGGACGGGCCGGATTGGGAGATCGGCTTCGACGACGCCCGCTACACGCCCCCGCGGACGCCGCACGACCCGCCCGCGCTGATGCGCTGGCCGATCATCCTGCTGGCCATCCCGGCGGCGCTGCTCGGCCTGGCCGCGTACGCCCCCGGGTTCCGCACGGCGCTCGACCTCGACGAGCCGCACCTGACCGTCGCGATCGTGCTGCCGATGGTGCTGCTCGTCCTCGGCGCCGGGACCGCCTGGTGGCTGTGGCGCGCGGCCCCCGGCGTCGACCCGGCGGCCGCGCTCGGCCCGGCCCGACCGTTCCTGGCCGCCGGCTTCCGCCTCGACGACGTGCAGCAGCGCCTCGTGGTCCGTCCGGTGCGAGCGCTCGCCGGCCTGGTCACCACCGCCGACGTGCGGGTGGTCGACGCGACCGTCGAGGGCGCCGGCACGACCGCGACCCGGCTCGGCAACCTGCTCGCCGCCGCGCACCGCATCGCTCTGCCCTGGGCCGCGGCCCTGGTCCTCGGCGGCGCCCTGGTGCTGGTCCTCTGGTTCGGAGCCGCCCCATGATCCTCTACCAGGTGATGCTGGTCGCCGCGCTCGCGCTGCCGGCCGTGGGTGCGGGCGTGCTCGCCCTGTTCCCGGCCCGGCTCGACCGCACGGCCCGGCTGACCGCCACCGCGTTCGCCGCCGCCACCCTGATCCCGATCGTGGTGCTGCCGTTCGCGCCCGGCCGGGGCGTGTGGATTGGTCGGGTCAACGCCCTGACCACCGTGCCGACTGCCGGTTCGGCGACGCCACCGGTGCAACCGTGGGCCGAGATCGACGTGTCCTGGGTCCCGGCCCTGCACCTCGACTTCCACCTCGGCGTCGACGGCGTCTCCTACCCGCTGGTGGCGCTCACCGGCCTGCTCACGCTGCTCTGCTGCGCGTACACGATGTGGAAGGTTCCTTCCCCCTCGCCCGGGTTCTCCGCGCCGTCCGAAGCACCAGGCGCCGGAAATGGCACTGCTGGCTCCGGGCGTACCCTCCTCGGTCTGCTTTTGATTTTGGAAGCCGGCATCCTCGGCACCTTCCTCGCGCTCGACCTGGTGTTGTTCTTCCTGTTCTTCGAGGTCGTGCTGCTTCCCATGTACGCGGTGATCGCCGGCTGGGGTGGCGACGACCGGCGGCGAGCGGCGCGCAAGTTCGTGCTGTACACGCTGTTCGGCTCGGTGCTGCTGCTGTTGGGCGTCATCACCGTGGCGACCAAGGCGGGCACCGGCGACCTGGTCGCGCTCTCGAGTGGCGGCGGGCTGTCGAAGAGCACGCAGTATTGGGCGTTCGGCCTGTTCGCCGTCGCGTTCGCGGTCAAGGCGCCGCTCTGGCCGCTGCACACCTGGCTGCCCGACGCGCACACCCAGGCGCCCACGGTCGGCTCGGTGATCCTGGCCGGCGTGCTGCTGAAGATGGGCACCTACGGCCTGATCCGGGTCGGCGTCGGCGTGGCGCCGCTCGGCGCGCAGTGGGCGTCCCCGGTGCTCGGCATCCTGGCCGCGGCCGCGATCCTGGCCGGTGCGCTGATCTGTCTGCGGCAGACCGAGCTCAAGCGGCTGATCGCGTACTCCAGCGTCGGCCACATGGGCTTCGTGCTGCTCGGCATCGCCACGCTGACCGCGACCGGCATCGAGGCCGCGCTGATCGGCAACGTCGCGCACGGGCTCATCACCGGGCTGCTGTTCTTCCTGGCCGGTGCGATCAAGGACCGCGCCCACACCGGTGACCTGGCCGATCTCGGCGGCCTGCGGGAGACCGCGCCGCGCCTGGCCGGTGTGCTCGGCTTCGCGGCGATCGCGTCGCTGGGGCTGCCCGGGCTGGCCGGCTTCTGGGGCGAGGCGTTCGCGGTGGTGGCGGCGGTCGAGCGCGGCGGTGGACTGTGGGTGACGCTCGCGGTGCTGGCCGCGGTCGGCGGGGCGCTCACGGCGGCGTACTTCCTGCGGTTGTTGCGCAAGGTGACCCACGGCCCGGCCGCCGCGCCGGTACCGCCCGCCATCGCCGGCGCCGAGTGGTTCGCCTGGGCGCCGCTGGTCCTGCTCACGCTGGCCGTCGGCCTGGTGCCGGCCCTGGTGCTGGCCGCCACCTCCGGCCCGGTGGCGGCCCTGACGGGAGTCGTCCGATGACGATCGACCACGTGACGCTGCTGCCGCTCTACGCGGCGTCCGGCACGGCGATCCTGGTCCTGCTCGCCGACCTGCTGATCGCCCGCCGCCCGGCGGTCCTCGGCGCTCTGTTGCTGGGCGGCCTGGCCACGGCCGTCGGCGCGATCGTCGCCGGCGACTCGCGACCGCCCACGTTCTGCGCGGCCGGCAACTGCTCGTGGATCCCGAGCCCGACGGCCGTGGTCACCGCGGTGCTGTTCGCGGCCCTGACCGTCGGCGTGCTCGCGCTCTCCATCCCGTCGCTGCGGCTCGGCACCGCGCCGGTCGGCGAGTTCTGCTTCCTGCTGGCCGCCTCGATGACCGGCGGCGTCGTGATCGGCTACTCCGGCGACCTGATCACCCTGATCGTCGGCCTCGAGACGCTGACGCTGCCGCTCTACATCCTGGTCGGCCTGCGGCGCTACGCCCCGCGCGAGCCGGTCTCCAGCGCCGGCGCCTCGGCCTCGATCACGTTCTTCCTGATCAGCGTCGTCTCCACCGCGATCGCCCTGCTCGGCGCCGCCCTCAACTACGCCGCCACCGGCGTCATCCACCTCGACCTGCTGGTCGCCGGCTTCGGCCCGCTCACGGTGCTGGCGCAGGTCGGCGTGGCGCTGCTGGTGGTCGGCTTTGCCTTCAAGGTCGCCGCGGTGCCGCTGCACGCGTGGGCGCCGCCCACCTACGAGGGCTCGCCGTTGCCGATCGCCGCCTACCTGTCGACGGCCTCGAAGCTCGGCGGCGTGCTCGCCCTGGCCGCGATCGTCGCCCGCCTCGACGCCGCACCCATCACCGCGGCCCTGGCTGTCCTGACGATGACGGTCGGCAACCTGGTCGCCCTGCGGCAGACCCGCATGGTGCGCCTGCTGGCATGGTCGTCGATCGCCCAGGCCGGCTACATATTGGCCGCCCTGGTGCTGGGCGCGGCCGGCATCCAGGCCGCGATCGTCTACGCCGTCCTGTTCATGGTCCTGGAGTTCGTCGCCTTCGCCGCCGTGGTCGCGCTGCGCCCGGTGGCGGCCGACGGCGGCGACATCCAGTCCTACCGCGGCGCCGGCCGCCGTTCCCCGTGGCTGGGCGCCGCGCTGGTGCTCGCCTTCGCCGGCCTGGCCGGCCTGCCTCCCGGCCTGGCCGGCCTGTTCGCCAAGGTCACCGTGGTCGACGTCCTGATCGACCAGGACTGGGGCTGGCTGGCCGCCCTGGTGGCGATCAACGCGGTCATCGGCCTGGCCTACTACGTCCGGGCGACTGCGATCCTCTACGCCACCCCGCCGAAGCCCGGCATCCAGTTCGTCGACCCCGACCTGCTCGAGGCCGCCACCCACCCCCGCCTGCCGGTGGCCCGCCCGGTGGCGGCCGCCCTGATCGTGGCCGCGGCCGCCGCGGTGGTGCTGGGCTTCGCCCCGCAGCTGCTGTTCGACGCGCTCAGTTGATCGCCGGCGGCCGCAGTTGACTGCCGGCGGCCTTCATTCCGGCGGCCGCAGGTGACCGCGGGCGGCCTTCATTCCGGCGGCCGCAGGTGACCGCGGGCGGCCCTCATTCCGGCGGCCTCAGTTGACTGCCGGCGGTCCACCGCTGCGTGTTCTCGACGGTCCGCTGCTGCTGGACTTCGACGGCCCGGTCTGCGCGGTGTTCGCCGGCTACCCGGCCGAGCGGATCGCGGCGGACCTGATCGAAACGATCGCGCGGAAGAGCGGCGGGCGAGGGAGTGCGCTCGACCACCCGCCGAGCAAGAGCGGTGGCCGGCTCGGCGGGCGGGAAGATAGCGGCCCGCCGGACCAGCGGAATGCGGCCGCCCGCCACCCGAGTGAGTTGCCCATGGCGGAGCGCGACCCTCTCGCCGTGCTGCGATGGGCCGGCAAGAACTGCGCCCGCGATACCCTCATCGCCGTTGAGGAGGCGCTCTCTGCGGCCGAACTTCGGGCGGTCGTCACGGCCGAACCGACGCCTCACGGGCACGACCTGATCCTGACCGCCGCGGCGTGCGGGCTGCCGGTGGCGGTCGTCAGCAACAACTCGGCGCCGGCGATCCGCGCTTACCTTGCCGCCCATGGCCTCGCTACCCACATCGCCGTCGTGGTCGGGCGGCCCTATGCGAACCCGGCGAGGATGAAGCCGGATCCTCGGCCGATTCTGGAGGCGGCGCGCGCGCTCGACGCGTCACCGGACGCCTGCACCTTCGTCGGGGACAGCGTGACCGATGTCAAGGCGGCTCGGGCGGCCGGCGTCCGCGTGGTCGGCTATGCCAACCGGCCGGCGAAATTGCGCGCCCTGGCGGGCGCGGACGCCGTGGTGACCTCGATGGGCCAGCTCACCGTCGCCTCGCGAGCGCCCGGTCGCCGAGCCGAGTGACTGCGACCGGGCGCCGAGCCGAGTGACTGCGACCGGGCGTCGAGCCGAGTGACTGCGACCGGGCGTCGAGCCGAGTGACGGCGACCGGGCGTCGAGGGGCTGCGGCGTGGGCCTGTCAGTCGTCGAGGCGGAGGATTGTCTCCTCGATGTCGCTGTCACGGCCTCGGGCGTACGACACCTCTGTTCTTTGGGTCTTGAAGCCCGCCTTCCGCAACACATGCAGCGAGCCGGCGTTGTCGCTCGCCGCGCGGGCGTGCAGCGGGCGCTCGCGCATCGCGGCGAGGAAGAGCTCGACGGCGCGGCTGGCGACTCCCTGGCCCCACAGGTGGCGGTCGATCCAGTAGGACAGCTCGGTCTCGCCGTCGATCACGAAGCTCGAGATGCTGCCGGCGATGACGCCGTCGTAGGTGATCACTCGGTACGTGATCTCGGGGTCGGTGCGCAGGCGGGCCAGGTGGGCGTCGAAGCGAGCGCGGTCGGTGGGGTCCTCGCTGGTGAAGGCGGCCATCTTGACCGACTCCGGGTCCTGCATCATGCGGAACAGCGCGTCCGCGTCATCGTCGACCAGGGGGCGCAGGGCGATCACGGCCATGGGCGGAGGCTAGTCGCTGTTCAGCGAACTCACAGCCCCCCGAAGCGAACTCACAGCCATCAGCGGATGAAAGGGCAGCCCGGGCGCGTTGAAGAGGGTGCGCGCCCGCCTGGGCCGCATGCGTAAGGAGTCGTAGTTGTCCAGCCACCACAACGGCCTCAAGACCGCCGCCCTCCTGGGTCTGCTCACCGCTCTGATCCTCGCGGTGGGCTACTGGCTCGGAGGCAGCGCCGGGCTGGTGATCGCTGTGATCATCTCGCTCGGGATGAATGCTTTCAGTTACTTCTACTCCGACAAGCTCGCGCTGCGGGCGATGCGGGCGCGGCCGGTCAGCGAGGCCGAGTTCCCGGTGCTCTACCAGATGGTGCGGGAGCTCTCCGGCGCCGCGGGGCAGCCCATGCCCCGGCTGTACGTGTCACCGGCCCAGCAGCCCAACGCCTTCGCGACCGGGCGCAACCCGCAGCACGCGGCCGTGGCCGTGACGGTCGGCATCACCCAGCTGCTCGACCGGCGTGAGCTGCGGGCGGTCATCGGGCACGAGCTGTCGCACGTCTACAACCGCGACATCCTGATCTCCAGCGTCGCCGCGGCGCTGGCCGGGATCGTGACGATGTTCGCGCAGCTGGCCATCTTCCTGCCGCTCGGCGGGTCGGACGACGATGACGGCCCCAACCCGGCGTCCCTGCTGCTGATGCTGATCCTCGGCCCGCTGGCCGCGTCGATCATCCAGCTCGCGATCAGCCGGAACCGGGAGTACCAGGCCGACGCCTCCGGCGCCGAGCTCACCCGGGACCCGCTGGCCCTGGCCAGTGCCCTCGAGAAGATCCAGTACGGCGCGCAGCGGATGCCGCTGCCGGCCGACGGGCAGCTCACCAGCGCCGCCCACCTGATGATCGCCAACCCGTTCCGGGGCGGCGGCCTCGCCGGGCTCTTCTCCACCCACCCGCCGATGGAGCAGCGGATCGCCCGCCTGCGCCAGATGGCCGGTGCCGTCCAGGTCCGCTGACCCCCGACCGACGAGGCCGCCCGGCGAAAGGCCGGGCGGCCTCGACGTGTGCTCGACAACAAATCGGTCGGCTCACGACATCGGCGGCGTTAGGGTCGGTACCCGGATCTGGCCGTTACCACGAGGAGGCGAAGAAGTGACCGCGTTGCGTCAGTACCTTGGCGTATGGCGGCTCCCCGGCGGCCGGACCCTGCTCAGCGTGGGCGTCCTGGCCCGGCTCGGCATCGGCATGACCCCGCTCGCCCTGCTGTTGCTGGTCGAGCAGGCGACCGGCCGCTACTCGTCGGCCGGCCTGGCCGGTGGCCTCTACGCGCTGGCCGGCGCGGCGGTGAGCCCGATCGCGGGCCGGCTCGCCGATCGGATCGGCCCGGCGCCGATCCTGCTCGGCACCGCCGTCGTGCATCCGCTCGCGCTCGTCGGCCTGGTGCTGATCAGCCGCGGCGGTGAGCCCGCGCTGCCCTGGATCTTCGTCGCCTCGGCCGTCGCCGGCGGCACCTACCCGCCGCTGACCGCGGCCATCCGGCGCGGCTGGAACGACATGACCGTGGTCGGCGGCGGCCACCACCACCTGCGCGGCGCCGCCCTCGCGGCCGAGACGTCGCTGTTCGAGCTGGTCTTCGTGCTCGGCCCGATGCTGGTGTCGGCCCTGGTCGTGATCACCCATCGGCCGGCCACGGCGCTCGTCGGAGCCGCGATCGCGACCTTTGCCGGAACGGCGTGGATCTCCCGGTTGCCGGTCATGCGGCAGCGGCACGCGCACGCTCCCGAGCACGCGGCCCGGGGCCTCGGCCCGCTCCGGTCGGGCGGCTTCCCGGCACTGCTGGTCTGCGTGATCGCGCTGGGCGTGGCGTTCGGCGCGGCCGGCGTGATCGTGCCGGCCTACGCGAGCCGGCACGGCGGCGGCGACGGCCTCGGCGGGGTGCTGCTCGGCGTCTGGGGCGTGGGCAGCGCGATCGGCGGCATCTGGTTCGGCACCCGCAAGCCGGCGATGGCGCTCTCCAAGCAGTTCGCCTGGCTGCTCGGCGCGGTGGCGGCCAGCTTCCTGGTGCTGACCGTGATGCCGAGCCCGCTCTGGCTGGGCATGGCGCTGGTGCTCGGTGGCGCGACCATCGCCCCGGCGTTGACCGTGGAGAACACGCTGGTCGGGCGCCTGGCTCCGGCGGCGATGCTCAATGAGGCGTACACCTGGATGGTGACCGTCTCGGTCGCCGGCAGCGCGGCCGGCGGCGCGGTGGCGGGCGCGATCGTGGACCAGCCCGGCGGCCTGCCCTGGTCGTTCGTCTTCGCCGGTGGTGTGCTCGCGGTGGGGGCGCTGGTGGCCGCGGTGCCGCGGGGCTCGATCGCGCGGGCCGACCGGCGGGCCGAAGATCGGCTGCGGGAAGCGATGGCGGCGCAGGCATAGATGAGGGCCCTCACAAGAGGGCCCTTTCCTCTGGCGCTCGTATACCCCCCAGGGGTATGTTCACGGCATGACACCGCGCGAACTGACGAACGCCGCGATCTCGGCGACCCTGCACTGCCTCACCGGCTGCGCCATCGGCGAGGTTCTCGGCATGGTGATCAGCACGGCCCTGGGCTGGCACAACGCGGGCAACATCGCCCTGTCGATCGGACTCGCCTTCTTCTTCGGCTACACGCTGGCGATCCGTCCGGTGCTCGCCGCCGGCGTCCCCTTCCGCCAGGCGATCGGCGTGGCCCTGGCCGCCGACACCGTCTCGATCGCCGTCATGGAGCTGGTCGACAACGCCGCGCTGCTGGTCATCCCCGGCGCCATCGACGCCGGCCTCGGCGACCTGCTCTTCTGGGGCAGCCTGGTCGCGTCGCTGGCCATCGCCTTCGTGGTGACGGTGCCGGTCAACCGGTGGATGATCGCCCGGGGCAAGGGCCACGCGGTCGCCCACCAGTACCACCACCAGCACCACTAAAGGCGGCGCACCAGCGTCAAAGACTGGAAGCGCCACTCGCCGGCGGCCCCGACCACGTGAAAATCGAGAACTTCGAACTGCTTCGAGGCGTACGCGAGAAGGTCCTGATCGGTTCGGAAGGAGAAGAACCGCGGCGGGTCGTGCCGGTCGGTGGCGGCCAGGCCTTCGACGCCTTCGCCGCCGTAGACGCCGAGGAAGAACAGCCCGCCCGGGGACAGCACCGTGCCGCACGCGGGCCGGCACGCCCTTGGCCCGGGTCAGCTCGACCATCGCCGGCGAGAGGTCGACCGCCGTGACGTCCAACCCCTGCTCGCGGAACCACTCGCTGTCCTGCCCCGAGCCCGACCCGATCTCCAGCAGGGTCGTCGCGCCGGCCGCACGCAACCGGTCGAGGAAGGCGGCCCGCTCGTCGATCTTCCAGCCGGGTTTGGCCATCCGGTCTCGCCTCGCCGCGGCGGCCGTCCCGTACGCCGCGCGATGCCGCTCGAGGAGTTGCTCGTAACCCACCTCGCCGGCCTCGGTGAGCCGCGATTTCATGGTTTTCCCCCCTGCCGATCGACGGTTCGCCTCGGTTAGCCTGGCCCGAATCGGCGGGCGGGTAAAGGAGTGTCCGATGGGGAACGAGGGCCGGACCGAGGTCGAGCGGCTCCGGGCGGCCGACTCCGATCGGGAAAAGGTGGCCGAGCAGCTCAAGGCCGCGCTCGACGAGGGGCGGCTCTCGCTGCAGGAGTACGACGACCGGGTGCGCGAGGCGTACGCGTCGAAGACCTACCAGGAGCTGCTGGTCCTGCTGACCGACCTGCCGAAGCCCGGACTCAGCGCGGCCGAGGTCGCGGCCAAGCGGCAGGCCCAGGCCCGTCGCGAGGCCCGTAAGCTGCCGACCGCGCTGCTCGTGCTCTGGACCATCTGGGCCGCGCTCACGGTGGTCAACCTGGTCGTGTTCGGCCTGCTCGCGGCGACGGTCGAGACCGAGCTCTACCCCTGGCCGGTCTGGATGATCGTGCCCGGCGCGGCGCTGGCCGCGGTGACGGTGGGCGTGCAGGCGATCCGGCATCAGCAGCGACGTTAAAGTTTCCGGTATGCGCGTCCCACTCTCCGTGCTGGATCTGGCCACCGTTCGCGAGGGGCACACCAGCGCCGACGCGTTGCGCGGCACCATCGAGATCGCCAAGACGGCCGACGAGCTGGGCTACGCCCGGTTCTGGGTGGCCGAGCACCACAACATGCCGGCCGTGGCGTCGACGTCGCCGCCGGTGCTGATCGCGGCGATCGCGGCCAACACCGAGCGCATCCACGTCGGCTCGGGCGGGGTGATGCTGCCCAACCACATGCCGTTCGTGGTGGCCGAGCAGTTCGCGATTCTCGAGGCCCTCTATCCGGGGCGCATCGATCTCGGCATCGGGCGGGCGCCGGGCACCGACCAGGCGACGGCGGCGGCCCTGCGCGGCGTCTCGCCGTACCTGACGGTCGAGCAGTTCCCGGAGCATCTGCAGACGTTGCTGGCGCTGCTCGGGGACGACCGGATCGATCCCGGGAGCGCGGCGCGGTTGCAGGCCACGCCGGCGGCCGCGAGTCACCCCGAGGTGTGGATGCTGGGCTCCTCGACGTACGGGGCGCAGGTGGCGGCGGCTCTCGGGTTGCCCTTCTGCTACGCGTACCACTTCGCCGTCAGCTCCGACGTCGACGCGGCGCTGCACCTCTACCGGTCGGGGTTCAAGCCGTCGCCGCGCTACCCGACGCCGCACGTGATGGTCAGCGCGTCGGTGATCGCCGCCGAGACGGCGGACGAGGCCCAGTTCCTCGCCGGCCCCAGCCGGATCATGGCGTTGAGCCTGCGCACCGGCCGGCTCGGGCCGATCGTCTCGCCGTCCGACGCGGCGGCGGTCGAGCTGTCGGATCTCGTTGGGGCGACGCTCGACTCGCTGCCCGGCACCCAGTTCGCGGGTACCGCCGAGGAGGTGGCCGAGGGGCTGGACGAGCTGGTCACCCGGACCGGGGCGGACGAGCTGATCCTGGCCGGGACGGTCTACGACCCGGCCACCCGGCAGGATTCGCTGGCCCGGATCGCGAAGGTGTGGGGCCTTATTTAGATGCGCAGGCGGGCGTTGTTGGCCAGGATGGTGCGATGCGCTGGGAGCTGACCGAGGACGTCGAAGCCTTCGCCGCCACCGCGGGCGACTTCCTGCGGAGCAAGCCGGTCGAGCACACCGTCCTTCTCACCCTGGTCGGCAACTTGCGCCGGCGGGGATTGCGGGCGTACGGGTCGGAAGCCCCGATCTTCGGCTGGTGGCGCGAGGATTCGGGGCCGGTCACGGGCGTTCTGTTGCAGACGCCGCCGCATCCGGTGCTGTTCAGCTCGCTGCCCGCGGACGCCGTCCCGGCCGCGGTTCCGGCGCTTTCCGGTCGTTCCGTCCCCGGCGTCAACATGATCGTGGAACAGGCCGCTTCGTTCGTCCCGTTGTGGGAACGATCGACCGGGACCACTTCTGCGACCCGTCTCCGGGTTCGGTTGTACTTGCTTGGCGATTTGGATAAATCCGATTTGTCGCCCGGAGAGGCTCGGGTGGCGACGTCCGCCGACCGGCCTCTGCTGCTGCGCTGGCATAAGGAGTTCCACGAGGCGATCGACGACGGGCCGCATGGGGATGCCGGCGCGGATGTCGACGAACGTCTCTCGTACGGGGGAATCACGCTCTGGGAAGTCGATGGGGAGCCGGTGTCGATGGCCGCCCGGTCGCGCCTGGAAGCGGGGATGGTCCGGGTGCAGATGGTCTACACGCCGGCGGCCCTCCGCGGCCGGGGATACGCGGGCGCGGTGACCACGACCGTCAGCCGGCAGGCGCTCGACCTCGGCGCGACGTCGGTGGTGCTCTTCACCGACCTGGCCAACCCCACGAGCAACGCGCTGTACCAGCGGCTCGGCTATCGTCCGGTCGAGGATCGAGTGGTGATGGAGTTCGCGACATGACCGACGGCAAGGTGCTGACCGTGAACGTCGGCGTGCCCCGTTCCAACCCGGCGAAGAAGCTGGCGATGACCGGCATCGACAAGCGGCCGGTCGACCATCCCGTCTACGTGCGGGCGCCCGGCCCGAAGACCACCGGCCTGCACAGCGGCCTGGTCGGCGACCCGATCGGCGACGTCAAGAACCACGGGGGCGACGATCAGGCCGTCTACGCGTACGCCCGCGAGGACTACGACTGGTGGCAGGAGGAGCTCGGCCGCAACCTGGCCGGCGGCGCCTTCGGCGAGAACCTGACCACCCTGGGCATCGACGTGTGCGGCGCCCTGATCGGCGAGATCTGGCGCATCGGCGACGAGCTGGAGTTACAGACGACGTTCGGCCGCATCCCGTGCGCGACGTTCCAGGCCCGCATGGAGGAGCCGCGCTGGCTGAAGCGCTTCACCAAGGTCAACCGCACCGGCGCGTACTTCCGCGTCATCACCCCCGGCCACGTCCGCGCGGGCGACGAGATCACGGTCGTGCACCGTCCGGCCAAGAGCGTGAGCATCGCCGAGGCGTTCGGCGTCTACATGTCCGACCCGGCGTCGCTGGGCCGCCTGCTGGACGCCGAGGCGTTGCCGGAGGAGCTCCGCGAGGAGGTCACCTACCGCCTCACCCGGGTCGCCCCGAAGGGCTGAAGCAGCGGGTCGACACCAGTCTTGAACGACCGAGGCCCCTGAGCAACGTTTCCGTTGGTCAGGGGCCTCGGTTCTGCCGTGTGGCGGGTGAAGGATTCGAACCTTCGTAGCTTTCGCGACGGATTTACAGTCCGCTCCCATTGGCCGCTCGGGCAACCCGCCTGGGCACACTCCTGCGGTCTCCCGCAGCAGCGGACAACAGGATAGCCGTTCCGCCGGGCGGCTTCGCAACCGGGTACGGTCGGCATGTCGGGGGCCGCCTCGTGGCCCTCCGCATACATCGACGTACGCACGCCCGCAGGAGTCTGATCATGGCAGCCAGCCCGTCCTTCGACATCGTGAGCAAGGTCGACTCGCAGGAGGTCGACAACGCGTTCCATCAGGCGGAGAAGGAGCTCGGCACCCGGTTCGACTTCCGGGGCACGGGCACCGGGGTCGCCAAATCGGGTGAGAACGGCTTCACCATCACGTCCGAGACCGAGGAGCGCGCGCTCGCCGCGCTCGACGTCTTCAAGGAGAAGCTGGTCAAGCGCAACATCTCGCTGAAGTCGCTGGACGCGGGGGAGCCGCGCCAGTCGGGCAAGACCTACAAGATCGACTGCAAGGTCATCGAGGGGATCGAGACCGACAAGGCCAAGGCGATCAGCAAGAAGATCCGCGACGAGGGCCCGAAGGGCGTGCAGGCCCAGATCCAGGGCGACCAGCTGCGGGTCACCGGCAAGAAGCGGGACGACCTGCAGGCCGTCATCGCGCTGCTCAAGGCCGAGGACTTCGGGGTCGCGCTCCAGTTCACCAATTACCGCTGACCGGCAACCCGCCGGCGGCACACTGGGGTCCATGAGCACCAGTACGTGGACCGTGGTCGTCGGCGGGCTGGCCGGGGTGGCCCTGGTGGTGTTCGGCGCCGGGATGCTGGTCACGGGACGCGCGCCGGACGCGACGAGCCGGGCCTTCCGCAGCGTCCGCGAGGCCGGCTACTACCACCTGCTCTTCGGGCTCGGCCTCGCGCTGGTCGTGCTCGGCGTCGCCCTCCGGCAGGGTGTGGTGGCGCTGGTCACCGCCGTGGCCGCGGTCGTGCTGGTCGGCATCGCGGTGGTGCGCTTCCGCCCGCGAGGCCACCGGGGACGCACGGTCGGCCACAAATAAGCACTGCCGACGACCGATAACACGGTCGGCCACGAACAAGGCGAGATGGTAAGAACGGCGTGTGGACCTGACGCACGCCGTTCTCTCGTTCGCGGTCCTGGGCGCCCTCCTGACGATCACGCCGGGGCTGGACACGGCGCTCGTGTTGCGGGCGGCCGTGACCATGGGCCGCGGCCCGGCCTTCGCCACCGCACTGGGGGTCGGCGCGGGCGCCCTCACCTGGGGAGCGGCCGCCGCGGTCGGGGTGTCGGCCCTGCTGACTGCATCCGAGGTGGCCTACACGATCCTGCGGGCGGCCGGCGCGGCGTACATGATCTATCTGGGTGTGCGGATGGTCGCGGGAGCGCTGCGCCGCCCCGGAACGGGTGACGACGCAGTGGAGACCGCGCCGGCCGTGCCGACCTTCTGGAACACCTTTGGGCGCGGCCTGTTCACCAACCTGCTCAACCCCAAGGTCGGCGCCTTCTACGTGGCGGTGCTTCCGCAGTTCATTCCGCACGGCGCGTCGCCGCTGGGCGTCGGGGTGCTGCTGGCGCTCGTGCACGACCTGGAGGGCATCCTGTGGTTCAGCGCGATCATCGCGGGAGCCGGGGCGCTGCGAGGCTATCTCAAGCGGCGGCAGGTGCGGCGCGCGATCGACGGCGGTACCGGCGCGGTCCTCCTCGGCTTCGGCGTCAAGCTCGGGCTGAGCAGCAACTGAAGGGGAGTACGTCGTGATCGATCCGGTGATCGAGCTGGACCAACTGCCGACCCATGCGGTGCTGGCCGACGTCCGCTACTACCTGGACGGGCGGTCGGGGCGGGCGGCTTACCAGGCCGGGCACCTGCCGGGCGCGATCTTCGTCGACATGGACACCGTCCTCGCGACGCATGCGGGCCCGGGGGAGGGGCGGCACCCGCTGCCGGCGCCCGAGGCGTTCGCGGCCCGGATGGGGGAGCTGGGCGTGGGCGACGACGACACGGTGATCGCCTACGACGACGCCGGGGGCGTGATGGCCGCCCGGCTCGTCTGGATGCTGCGGGCCATCGGGCGCGAGGCGGCGTTGCTCGATGGCGGGCTCAACGCGTACGGGGGAAAGCTCGAAACCGGAATCACCCAGCGTGAGCCGCAGGTCTTCACCGCGAGGCCGTGGCCGAGCGACCGCCTGGCCGATATCGACGAAGCGGCCGGCGGAAAAGTCGTGATCGACGCCCGGCAGCCGGAGCGGTTCCGGGGCGAGACCGAGCCGATCGACCCGCGGGCCGGGCACATCCCGGGCGCCCGCAGCCTTCCGTGCCGGGAGAATGTGGACGAGACCGGCCGGTTCCTGTCCCCGGAAGCGCTGCGCGAGCGGTTCGTCTCGGCCGGCGTCACCGACGGCGCCGAGGTCATCTCCTACTGCGGCTCGGGCGTGACCGCCTGCCACAATCTGCTGGCGCTCGAGCGGGCCGGCTTCGCGCCGGGACGCCTCTACCCGGGCTCGTGGTCGCAGTACAGCGCCACCGATCGGCCGGCCGCCACCGGCGACTGACGACTAGGACTCGCCCTGCTCCTCGATCCAGCGGTTGTGTGCCTCCCACGCCGCCTGCTTCGTGCTGCCCAGCGCCGCGCCGATCTGGGTCCAGGACGCCCCCGCGGCCCGCGCCGTCCGCACCATCGCCTGCCGGCCGTAGCCCGCCTTGCGGATGACCACCTCGCTCAGCGCCAGCATCTCCAGCGCCTCGGTCCGGCTCAGGGGAGGCGCGTCGCCGGCCATCGAGGCGAGCGCGTCCCGCATCCGCAGCTCGTCATACCTCGTTGTAGCCGTGGACAGCGTGTGCTGACGCTCCAGTTCGTCCGGTGACACGGGTGAAACGGCCATGCCGGCCAGTTTTGCGTCAGGCCTTCCTGACGTCAAGTGATCTTGACGAGGCGAAGCGAAACGTCCTCATTTCTCCGGTTAAATCGGGTGCAAAGCCATCAATATTGCGGGGTGAGGATGAGGGCGTACCTCAGCCGTTCGGTCAGGATTTCGGTATGTGTGGCTTCGACCCGCCGTCGGACACTGCCTGTCGCACACCGGGTGTGGCACCATCATGTGACCCCCCACCGAAGTGTGTAATGCGTGGCAGGAGTCGATGATGTCTGCAAGAAAGCTGGGCCGGTTCGCCGGTGTGGTTTTCGCGTTGGCCGTTGCCCTTGTCCTGGGCAGCCAGGCTGCCGCCCAGGCGAGCACCGACGACGCGTCGGCCAGCCCGACCGCTGCCGTCCAAGCCCAGACTCTGCTCATCGAGTGGGAGTAAGGGCTCTCCTCCAGAAACAGCGCTGAATGACGAGGAGCGCGATGGCCAGGGGTCCAAGAGCATCGCGTTCAGCGCAGTACGCATGGCTCATCACGGGGCCGCTGGCGGTCTTCGCCACGGTCACGGCCGCCTACTTCTGGGTCGAAGATCCGAAGTGGTACACGTATTGGCCGTGGGGTCTGCTCGCCCTGGTCGGTGTCTGTAGCGCGTACGTCGGCGTCTTCAGCGTCGTGGTCCGGCGCACCACGTTCGGCATCGTCGTGGCCGAGGTGCCGTTCCTGCTGGCGCTCTACTACCTGCCGCCGACCATGGTCATCCTGGTCTCGGCCGCGGCGGTGGCGCTGACGACCGTGATCCGGTCGGCCGTGATCGTGCCGACCAAGATGTGGTTCAACGTGGCCAAGTCCGCGGCCGGCTTCGCGGCCGCGGTGCTCGTCATCGCCGCGCTGCCCGAGATTCACGGCGCCGGCCCCGGCACCTGGGGCATCCTCGCGACCGCGATGCTGGTCGAGTTCGGCGTCGAGCTGGTCTGCTTCGCCGGCGTGATGGCCTCGGTGCAGGGCCTCCGCGCCGCGCAGGACACGTTCCGGAACGCCGTCGCGCCGCTGGCGACCTCGGCCATCAACATCGTGATCGGCCTGGTCTTCCTGGTCGCGCTGGTCGCCACAAGCTGGTCGGCGGTCCTGCTCAGCGTCCTGGTCGCGGCGCTGATCCTGATGCTGCGCTCGTTCTCCGAGTTCTTCCGTCAGCACCGCACGCTGGCCGACGTCTACGAGCTCACCAAGGCCGTCCGCGAGCAGGGCAGCGACGACTCGTCCCTGCCCGATGTGCTGCTCGACCGGGTTCGCACGCTGATGCGCTCGGAGTACGCGACGCTCTGGCTCGCGCCGCAGGGCCGGCACCCCGAGGTCCTGCTGACCGCGCGGGTGGAGAACAAGGGACTGCTCGATCTCTCACCGACGCCGGCCGCGGTTCGCGAACGGGCGATCACCGGCGGGCGTACGGTCGCGGTCGGCCCGGCCTTCTCCCAGACCGCCGACCTGCGCACCGCGCTGCGGGAGGCGCGGATCAAGGACGCCGTCGTCGTGCCGCTGCGGTCGGGACAGACCACCATCGGCAGCCTCGAGGTGCTCAACCGGCTCGGCGATCCGCGCAGCTTCCGCGACGCCGACGTCCAGGTGCTGGAGACCATCGCCACGCACGCCGCCGTCGCGGTGGAGAACTCGCGACTGGTCGAGCGGCTGCGCTACGACGCCTACCACGACCGGCTCACCGCGCTGCCCAACCGGCGGCGGATCACCGACGCGCTGGCCGAGTCGGTGAAGGTGCGCGCCGAGGACGACGTGGTCGGCGTGCTGCTCTTCGATGTTGACGGCCAGCGCGACGTGAACGAGTCGATGGGCCACGCGGCCGGCGACAAGCTGCTGGCCGAGGTGGCGGAGCGGCTGCGGGGCATCGCCGGTCCGGGCGCCCTGGTCGGCCGGATCGGCGGCGACGAGTTCGTGGTCACGCTGCGGGCCGAGAGCACCGATGCGACGGTCCGGCTGGCGACCGAGATGCGCGAGCAGCTGCGCGGGCCGATGACGGTCGGGACGCTCACGCTCGACGTGGACACGGCGGTCGGGGTGGCGGTCTATCCCGATCACGGCAGCGACCCCGAGATGCTCATTCAACGAGCGGAGCTGGCGGCCAACGCGGCCAAGGTGCTGCCGTACGGCGTGCAGCTGTTCCACCCCGCGCTGGAATCCCGGGCGGTCCGTCGCCTCGGGATCGCCGCCGATCTGCGCAAGGCGCTCGACGACGACGAGCTCGACGTCTACTTCCAGCCCAAGGTCACGCTGGCCGACCGCCACCTGGTCGGCGTCGAGTGCCTGGCCCGCTGGACACACGCGGCGCACGGCGAGGTCGCGCCGGAAGACTTCGTGGCGGTCGCCGAGCACACCGGCCAGCTCTCCCGGCTCACCGAGCGGGTGCTCAGCGAGGGCCTGCGGCGCTGCCGGGAATGGGCCGAGGCCGACCGGCCGCTCTCCATCGCCGTCAACCTGTCGGTGCGCACGCTGCTCGACTCGCGCTTCCCCGATCAGGTCGAGCAGCTCCTCGACCGGTACGCGGTGGCGCCGGCCCAGGTGACGTTCGAGATCTCCGAGCCGGGGATGCTCGGCGACATCGAGCGGGTGCTGCCCACCCTCTACCGGCTGCGCGACCTCGGGGTCCGGCTCAGCGTCGACGACTTCGGCACGGGCGCGTCCTCGTTGTCGTACCTGCGTCAGTGGCCGGTGCACGAGGTGAAGATCGACGACAGCTTCGTGCAGGGCATGGCGACCGACTCCGGTGACCTCGCGATCGTGCGGGCCGTCATCAGCCTGTCCCGTGAGTTCGGCCTCACCGTGGTGGCCGAGGGCGTCGAGAGCGAGCTGACCCTCGACCTGCTCGAGGAGATGGGCTGCGAGATCGGCCAGGGCTACCTGTTCTCCCGCCCGCTGCCGTACGAGCGGCTGGAGGCCTGGTTCAGCGCGCAGACCGAGCCCGAATCGACCCCGACGGGAGAGGTTCGGCGCCTCCGGGCCGTCATCTGACCCCGATTTCACCCCCGGCTCCGGGCCGTGTAGTCTTACCCGTGCCGCAAGCGAGTGATCGCTTGCGCAAGCCCCCTTAGCTCAGTCGGCAGAGCGTCTCCATGGTAAGGAGAAGGTCTACGGTTCGATTCCGTAAGGGGGCTCTACCGGGTTCGTTCCCCGCCAAGCGGCTGGACTTGAGCCTGGCTCGGCGGTGTAGCTCAGTTGGCAGAGCAAGCGGCTCATAATCGCTGTGTCGCCGGTTCAAGTCCGGCCACCGCTACTGGTACTTTTGCAGTTCGGCATTCGCGTCGTCTACGCTGGTATGCCGTCAAGTAATCCCGTGAGCAGGAAGGCACCTTGCCGTGGCCAAGGCGACCGACGTCCGTCCGAAGATCACCCTGGCGTGTACGGAGTGCAAGGAGCGGAACTACATCACCAAGAAGAACCGGCGTAACGACCCCGACCGCATCGAGCTCAAGAAGTTCTGCCCGCGGGACGGCCGGCACACCCTGCACCGCGAGACGCGCTGATCTCAAGTTTGTGATGCCTGCGCCGCCCGGATTCGATCCGGGCGGCGCAGAGTAGTTTGTGGGCATGCCCCTGGACCAATCCTTCGTCGGACGTTCGTATCCGCCCACCGAGCCCTACCTCGTCGGCCGCGAGAAGATCCGCGAGTTCGCCCGCGCGATCGGCGCCACCGAGCGGGAGTACCACGACCCCGAGGCGGCCCGCGCGATCGGCTACTCCGACGTGATCGCGCCGCCCACCTTCCCGATCGTCATGACGATGGCCTCGAGCCACGCGCAGATCGTGGAGGACCCGGAGCTGGGCATCGACTACAGCCGGGTGGTGCACGGCGACCAGAAGTTCGCCTACGCCCGCCCGATCGTGGCCGGCGACGCCCTGGTCTGTGTGAACACGGTCGAGGAGATCACCTCCCGGGGCGGGCACGACTTCATGACCACCCGCAGCGAGGTCACCACCGAGGCCGGCGAGCCGGTCGTGACCGTCTGGGCCAAGCTCGTGCAGCGCGGGGAGGAGTAGGGATGTCCGAGGGATTCGAGCCGCAGACCTTCCGGGTCACCCGGGCCGACCTGGTCCGCTACGCCGGCGCGTCCGGCGACTTCAACCCGATCCACTGGAGCGAGCGCTTCGCCACCGGCGTGGGGCTGCCCGGTGTGATCGCCCACGGCATGTTCACGATGGCCCTCGTGGGGCGGGCCGTGACCGCCTGGGCCGGCGCCCCCGACGCGGTGGCCGAGTTCAGCGTCCGCTTCGCCCGGCCGGTCCCGGTCCCCGACACCGACGAGGGCACCGAGGTCGTCGTCTCCGCCGTGAGCAAGGGCGAGACCGACGAGGGCCACACCAAGCTGGCGCTCACCGCGACCTGCCGTGGCGAGAAAGTTCTGTCCCTGGCACAGGCGGTTGTGCGGAAACGGTAGGGCGGGTTGGGCGAAGCCCCGGTCTACCCGTACACTGGTCCGCCGTGGGGCAAGTGACCCCCTGAACTCGCCTGCGCGGGGACGGGAGTGATCGGCCTCGCACAGGGGTGTAGCTCAATTGGCAGAGCAGCGGTCTCCAAAACCGCAGGCTGCAGGTTCAAGTCCTGTCACCCCTGCGCAACTCTCCCAGACGTGCCCGCCCGGGACAGCGGTCCGCACGACCCCCGCGCCGGATCGGGCGCCGATGGGGGCCCACCACCCACCGATGACGGAAGTAGGGCGCCATGGCCGAGAGGAATCGACCCGGTGACGCCGGCGACCCGGCCGACGACGAGGTGTTTGACGACGCCGTCGCCGATGACGCGGAGTCCGATGACGACCTGGAGGCCGAGCCGGTAAGCCGGGGCGGCACCGCCGTCGCCGAGCGCACCAAGGGCGACGCCCCGAAGGCGAAGAAGGAGACCCGCCGCACGGGCTTCTTCGGCCGCATCGGTGGTTTCTTCCGTGAGGTCGTCAGCGAGCTGCGTAAGGTCATCTGGCCGACGCGCAAGGAACTGCTGACCTACACCACGATCGTGATCGCCTTCGTGACGGTCATGACCGCCATCGTGGGCGTCCTGGACTACGCGTTCGGCAAGGGCGTCCTCTGGGCGTTCGGCGGCTGAGCCGTCGCCGCCGGAGATCTTCGAAGACATATCTGGAAGTGAGCGAGCGTGCCTGAGTACGACGACGAGACCGCGCAGTCTGCCGACGAGCTCTCGTCGGTGGCCACGGCGGACACCGACGAGTCGGTCGAGGCCGCCCCCGCCGATCCCCCGATCGAGGATGACGAGGACTTCGACCCCGTCCAGGAGCTGCGGCAGAAGCTGCGCTACGCCCCCGGCGAGTGGTACGTCGTCCACTCGTACGCCGGCTACGAGAACAAGGTCAAGACCAACCTCGAGACCCGGATCACGAGCCTCGACATGGAGGACTTCATCTTCCAGGTCGAGGTGCCGACCCGCGAAGAGGTCGAGGTCAAGAACGGCAAGCGCCAGCAGGTCAACAACAAGGTCTTCCCGGGCTACATCCTGGTCCGGATGGATCTGACCCCCGAGTCGTACTCCTGCGTCCGCAACACGCCCGGCGTGACCGGCTTCGTGGGCGCGACCGACCGGGTCGACCGCCCGGCCCCGCTCTCGCTGGACGAGGTGCTCAAGTGGCTCGCCCCGGCCGTCGAGCAGGAGGAGAAGAAGGCCAAGCCCGAGATCAAGGTCCTCGACTTCGAGGTCGGCGACTCGGTCACGGTCACCGACGGCGCGTTCGCCTCGCTGCCCGCCTCGATCAGCGAAATAAATGCCGACCAGCAGAAGTTGAAGGTCCTGGTCTCCATCTTCGGCCGTGAGACGCCGGTGGAGCTGAACTTCAACCAGGTCACCAAGATCTGACAGTTAGTCAGTGGGAGGGGTCCTTCCGGGCTCCGCCATCTACCACAGGAGTAAAGAAACATGCAGCGCAGCAAGGGCTACCGCAAGGCAGCCGAGCTCATCGACCACAGCAAGCTCTACGAGCCGGCCGACGCGATCAAGCTGGCCAAGGAGACGAGCCCGACCAAGTTCGACGCCACCGTCGAGGTCGCGATGCGCCTCGGCGTCGACCCGCGTAAGGCCGACCAGATGGTCCGCGGCACGGTCAACCTGCCGCACGGCACGGGCAAGACGGCCCGCGTGATCGTCTTCGCCCAGGGCGCGAAGGCCGAGGAGGCCGTCGCGGCCGGCGCCGACGAGGTGGGCACCGACGAGCTCGTCGCCCGCATCCAGGGCGGCTGGCTCGAGTTCGACGCCGCCATCGCGACGCCGGACCAGATGGCCAAGATCGGCCGGATCGCTCGTATCCTCGGCCCCCGCGGCCTCATGCCGAACCCGAAGACCGGCACGGTCACCATGGACGTGACCAAGGCGGTCAACGAGATCAAGGGCGGCAAGATCACGTTCCGGGTGGACAAGCACTCGAACCTGCACCTGATCATCGGCAAGGCCTCGTTCTCCGAGGACCAGCTGGTCGACAACTACGTGGCCGTGCTCGACGAGGTGCTGCGGGCCAAGCCGTCCGCGGCCAAGGGCAAGTACCTCAAGAAGGTCACCGTCACCACGACCATGGGCCCCGGCGTGCCGGTCGACCCGAACGTCGTGAAGGGCGTCAAGGCCGAGGCCTGATCCTTCGCTATCTCTGAGAGCCCCCGGGGACAACCCGGGGGCTTTCTTTGTGGCACGCTTGCGGCCGTGCGTTTCGAGCAGGTGTGGTTCCGGTACGCGCGAAGAGCCGCCTGGACGCTGCGTGAGCTGGACGCCTCGGTCGAGCCCGGCGCCACCGTGGTCGTGCTGGGCCGCAACGGCGCCGGCAAGTCGACGCTCCTCCAGCTGGCGGCGGGCGTGCTGCGCCCTTCTCGTGGCCGGGTCACCGGCCGCCCCGCGGTGGTGGGGTGGGTGCCCGAGCGCTTCCCCGCCGACCAGCCGTTCACCGCGGGCGACTACCTGCGGCGGATGGCGTCGGTGCGGGGCGTCTCCGATCCACGGGCCGTCGACTATTGGATCGAGCGCCTGCTGCTGACCGAGCACGCCGGCACCCGCCTGCCCGACCTCTCCAAGGGCACGGCACAGAAGGTCGGACTCGCCCAGGCCCTGCTCGTGCCGCCCGGCCTGCTGGTGCTCGACGAGCCGTGGGAGGGCCTCGACGCGGTCGCCCGCACGCTGATACCCGAGATCGTGGCGTCGGTTACGTCGGCCGGCGGCTCGGTCCTGGTCAGCGACCACCGGGGCGAGATCGACGCGCTGCCGGGCGCGGCGCATTGGACGATCGCGGAGGGCGCCCTGACGCGTACGGACGCTCCCGCGCGGGAGATGGTCGTGGAGGTCGCGGTGCGGGATACCGAGGCCGACCAGGCGGTGGCCAGGCTGCGCGACGCCGGCTTCCGGGTCGTCGGGGTGCGTTCCCGATGACGGCGCTGGTGCGGATGCGCCTGGCCGGCTTCGTGCGCGGCGGCCGGATCCTGGCGCCGTTGATCGCCGTCCTGGTCGAGCTCGGCATCATCTACGGCGGGGGAGCGTCGCCGGCCGCCGTCGCGTACGGCTACTCGGCGGCGGCCCTGTTCCCGGTCCTGGCCTGGCTGACCAAGCTCCTGCTCGACACCGAGCCCGACACCCAGCGCCGCCTGGCCCGGCTCGCGGTCGGCCCCGCCCACGAGGGCGCGGCCGGCATCGCCGGCGCCCTGATCCTGTCGTTGCTGGTGTGCGCGGCGGCGATGGCCGCGCCATGGCTCTTCCACGGCATCGACACCACCAAGGCCTTGGCCGGCGGCGTCGCCCTGGGCGCGCTGGCCCACCTGCTGGCGGTGCCGCCGGCGGTCGCGGTGGGCGCGCTGGCCAGCCGGGCCGTGACCGGAAGCGTCCGCCTCGGCGTCACCGTCCTGGTGGTCTCCGCGGTGCTGGTGGTGGTGCTGGGGCTGAGCGGCTCGTACGCCCCGTGGCTGGTCCCGCCGGTGATGGCGACGGCCCGGGCCCTCAACCGAGAAGGCCTGCCGTCCGCGGCCACGATGCTCGGCTTGACCGCATGGGCCGTGGCGTGGTCGCTGGTCGCCTACGCCGGTTACGGCCGCCTGCGCCGCGCCCGCGCCTGAACCCGCCGCGCCCGCATTCTGTGCCCGCGCCTGAGCCCGCCGCGCCCGCATCCTGTGCCGGCGCCTTAGCGCGTCAGCGCTCGCCGCGATCGGCCGTGCCCGCGCTCGCCGCGATCGGTCGTGCCGGCGCTCGCCGCGATCGGTCGTGCCGGCGCCCGCCGCAATCGGTCGTGCCTGCGCCCACCGCCATCGGCCGTGCCCGCGCTCGCCGCGACCGTCCGCACCTGAGCCCGCCGAGCCTGTCTGAGCCCGCCGCGCCCGTCCGCATCCGCCCGCGCCGCCCCCGCGTCTGACTGTGCCCGCGCGTGCCGCGCCCGCGTGGTCGATGGTCGTGCCTGTTCATTCATCTAGGCGTGAGCTGTGGATAGGGGCCGAGATTCGTCATACCCGTCTGCTCTACTCGCCCCCACCCAGTGACGGGGTGGGGGACGAGACGGGGTGGGGGACGAGACGGGGTGGGGGACGAGACGGGCGCGGAATAGGACGCACGCACGACGAGGCGGGTGGGGCGAGGCCGGCAAGGCGTGGCGAGGCGAGGCGTGGCGAGGCGGGGCGAGGCGGGGCGGCGGACGACATGGGGCGGAGACGACGAGTCGGGGGAGGCGAGACCGCGGAAACTCGGCCGATTTGGCGCGCGACGGTCGACCGCGTACTCTTTCTTCTCGGAGTTCCACCCATAGACCGCTGGTCGCCGCAACCACCGCCCGCAAGGCGGAGGTCGCGGTCGAAGGTCCCGCAGATGCGGGCGACCCGCGCAGGGGAGAACGGTTCGCGTTACGCAGGCTTTCGTGCCTTCTGCCGCCCCGTGCCCTTTGCGCCCGGGGCGTTTCTCATTTTCTGGTTCCTTCTCCCCAGGCCAGTGGCTTGAGCACTGAGAGAGGAGGGACATGGCGGACAAGCCGGTCCGGGCCGACAAGGCCAGCGCCGTTGCCGAGCTCACCGAGAACTTCCGTGGTTCGGCGGCCACCGTGTTGACCGAGTACCGCGGCCTCACGGTCAAGCAGCTCACCGAGCTGCGGCGTTCGCTCGGCAAGGAGACCAAGTACTCCGTGTCGAAGAACACGCTCGCGAAGCGGGCGGCGACCGACGCGGGCATCGACGGTCTCGACGCGCTGTTCACCGGTCCTACCGCGCTCGCCTTCATCAACGGCGACCCGGTCGAGGCGGCCAAGGGCCTTCGTGCCTTCGCCAAGGCCCACCCCGTCCTGATCATCAAGGGCGGTGTCTTCGAGGGTCGCGCGATCACGGCCGACGAGGTCAACAAGATCGCTGACCTCGAGTCCCGTGAGGTTCTGCTGGCCAAGCTGGCCGGCGCCATGAAGGGCAACCTGACCAAGGCGGCCGGCCTCTTCCAGGCCCCGCTGTCGCAGGTGGCGCGCCTCGCGGCCGCCCTGCAGGAGAAGCGCGAGAAGGACGGTTCCGCGGAGGCCTGAGCCCCGCGAGGACCCGCACGACATTCACCACAAAAGCTAGGAAAGGTTGCCTGATATGGCGAAGCTCAGCACCGACGAGCTGCTCGACGCGTTCAAGGAGATGACGCTGATCGAGCTGTCCGAGTTCGTGAAGCAGTTCGAGGAGACCTTCGAGGTCACCGCGGCTGCTCCGGTGGCCATCGCGGCCGCCGGCGCCGGCGGTGGCGCGGCCGCCGCTCCGGCCGAGGAGGAGAAGGACTCGTTCGACGTCGTTCTCGAGAGCGACGGCGGCAAGAAGATCCAGGTCATCAAGGTCGTGCGCGAGCTGACCGGCCTGGGCCTCAAGGAGGCCAAGGACGCCGTCGAGGGTGCCCCCAAGGCCATCCTCGAGGGTGTCAACAAGGAGAAGGCCGAGGCCGCCAAGGCCAAGCTCGAGGGCGAGGGCGCCAAGGTCACCCTCAAGTGATCTAACGCTCCACTGCTTTCTCTTGCGGATGGCGGAGACCCATGTCCGGGTCTCCGCCATCCCGTTTTAGGCGGCATTGTCCCTGGTAACGGAGTCGTGCCCGGCTGTCGGCCACCCGACCGGCAAAGACGGTTTAATCGGGCAAAGCATGGAGTATGGTCGCTAGGACGTGTCCGGCCGGCGGCGGCGCGAGTCCGACCCGCGGCAGAGCCCTTGACTGAGTGTCCGCTGACAGGCACGCTGACATCAGCAAGTTCTCCGCGCTTGCAACGGCCGCCCGGTGGGTAACCCGACTGTCAACGGGTCACATGCCGACGGCACCCGAGGGAGATATGCCGCGTTCCGAGCGGCCCTACGTGACGCCCTGGCCATGGAGGCGCAGGTCAGAGGCGGTGGGGTCAGGCTCCGCAGGCCACCCTCTGGTGTGGGCTGGACAGCGGTTAGCCAAGCGGCTACACTGCTAGTTTGCGCTGCCTTCTGTCTTGAGCCCTGCCGGGACATCCATCAGGATGACTTCCTGGGGGCTCGTTGGAGTGCCCACGCAAAGGGCCAGCTAAGGGGACAGCGCAAACAGTTGCATACCGCAGCTGCAGCCGCATCAGCAGCACCGGTCCTCGGAAGGACGCATCTTGGCAGCTTCCCGCCCTGCGAAGACCAGCCGTACGTCGAGCGCTTACGCACCCCGCCGTGTCTCTTTCGGCAGGATCACCGAGCAACTTGAGGTCCCCAACCTCCTGGCCCTCCAGACCGAGTCCTTCGACTGGCTGGTCGGTAATGAGGCTTGGCAGGCCCGGTCGACGGACGACACGAACGCCCACTCGGGCCTCGCAGAGATCCTCGAAGAGATCAGTCCCATTGAGGACTTCTCCGGCACTATGTCGCTGTCCTTCTCGTCTCCCCGATTCGACGAGGTCAAGGCCTCGATCGAGGAGTGCAAGGAGAAGGATCTGACTTACTGCGCGCCGCTGTTCGTGACCGCGGAGTTCACCAACAACACGACTGGCGAGATCAAGAGCCAGACGGTGTTCATGGGTGACTTCCCGATGATGACCCCCAAGGGGACCTTCGTCATCAACGGCACCGAGCGCGTCGTGGTGAGCCAGCTCGTCCGCTCGCCGGGCGTGTACTTCACGAAGGAGCCGGACAAGACCTCCGACCGCGACCTCTCCAGCGTCAAGGTCATCCCGAGCCGGGGTGCCTGGCTGGAGTTCGACATCGACAAGCGCGACACCGTGGGCGTCCGGATCGACCGCAAGCGCCGGCAGGCCGTCACCGTCCTGCTCAAGGCGATCGGCTGGTCGGCCGACCAGATCCGGGAGCGGTTCGGGTGGTCCGAGCTGCTCATGACCACCCTGGAGAAGGACCACATCGCCGGGCAGGACGAGGCCCTGCTCGACATCTACCGCAAGCTCCGCCCGGGTGAGCCCCCGACCCGGGAGAACGCGCAGACCCTGCTCGACAACCTCTTCTTCAACCCGAAGCGGTACGACGTCGCCAAGGTCGGCCGGTACAAGTTCAACAAGAAGCTCGAGATCGACGTCCCGATCGACCGTGGTGTCCTCACCGAGGAGGACATCGTCAAGACGGTCGAGTACCTCTGCCGGCTGCACGCCGGTGAGGAGGGCTACGAGGCCGACGACATCGACCACTTCGGCAACCGTCGCCTGCGCACCGTCGGCGAGCTCATCCAGAACCAGGTCCGCGTGGGCCTGTCCCGGATGGAGCGCGTCGTCCGCGAGCGCATGACGACGCAGGACGTCGAGGCGATCACGCCGCAGACTCTGATCAACATCCGCCCGGTGGTGGCGGCGATCAAGGAGTTCTTCGGTACGTCGCAGCTGTCGCAGTTCATGGACCAGACCAACCCGCTGGCGGGCCTGACCCACCGGCGCCGGCTGAGCGCGCTCGGCCCGGGCGGTCTTTCCCGTGAGCGTGCCGGCTTCGAGGTCCGTGACGTGCACCCGTCCCACTACGGCCGGATGTGCCCGATCGAGACGCCCGAGGGCCCGAACATCGGTCTGATCGGCGCGCTCTCGACGTTCGCGCGGGTCAACCCGTTCGGCTTCATCGAGACGCCGTACCGGCGGGTCGAGGACGGCCGGGTCACCGACGACGTCCACTACCTGACCGCCGACGAGGAGGACCGGTACATCAAGGCCCAGGCGAACGCCACGCTGAACAGCGACGGCACGTTCGCCGACGACCGGGTCCTGGTTCGCCGGAAGGGCGGTGAGGTCGACTACGTGCCCGGCACGCAGGTCGACTACATGGACGTCTCGCCGCGGCAGATGACCTCGGTCGCGACCGCCATGATCCCGTTCCTCGAGCACGACGACGCCAACCGTGCCCTCATGGGCGCGAACATGCAGCGTCAGGCCGTCCCGCTGGTCAAGGCCGAGGCGCCGCTGGTCGGCACCGGCATGGAGTACCGTGCCGCGGTCGACGCCGGCGACGTGGTCGTGGCCGAGGTCGGCGGTGTGGTCGAGGACCTCTGCGCCGACTACGTGACGGTCCACCAGGACGACGGTCACCGCCGTACCTACCTGCTGCACAAGTTCCGCCGCTCGAACGCCGGCTCCTGCGTCAACCAGAAGCCGGTCGTGTTCGAGGGTGACCGGGTCGAGGCCGGCCAGGTCATCGCCGACGGCCCGTGCACCGACGAGGGTGAGATGGCCCTGGGCCGCAACCTCCTCGTCGCGTTCATGTGCTGGGAGGGCCACAACTACGAGGACGCGATCATCCTGTCGCAGCGCCTCGTGCAGCAGGACGTGCTCACCTCGATCCACATCGAGGAGCACGAGGTCGACGCCCGGGACACCAAGCTCGGCCCGGAGGAGATCACCCGCGACATCCCGAACGTCAGCGAGGAGATGCTGGCGGACCTGGACGAGCGGGGCATCATCCGGATCGGCGCCGAGGTCGTGCCCGGCGACATCCTGGTCGGCAAGGTCACGCCCAAGGGCGAGACCGAGCTCACCCCCGAGGAGCGGCTGCTCCGCGCGATCTTCGGTGAGAAGGCGCGCGAGGTCCGTGACACCTCGCTGAAGGTTCCGCACGGCGAGACCGGCACGGTCATCGGCGTCCGCACCTTCTCCCGCGAGGACGGCGACGAGCTTCCCCCGGGCGTGAACGAGCTGGTCCGCGTCTACGTCGCGCAGAAGCGGAAGATCCAGGACGGTGACAAGCTCGCCGGCCGCCACGGCAACAAGGGCGTCATCTCCAAGATCCTTCCGGTCGAGGACATGCCGTTCCTCGAGGACGGCACGCCGGTCGACATCGTGCTCAACCCGCTCGGTGTGCCCTCGCGTATGAACATCGGTCAGGTCCTGGAGACCCACCTCGGGTGGATCGCCAAGACCGGCTGGTCGGTCGAGGGCGAGGACGCCGACTGGAAGCGCCAGCTGAAGGCCATCGAGGCGCACGAGTCCCCCAAGGACTCGAACGTCGCGACCCCGGTCTTCGACGGCGCGCAGGAGGAGGAGATCAAGGGCCTCCTCGAGTCGACGCTCGTCAACCGCGACGGGAAGCGGCTGGTCAACGGCGACGGCAAGGCGCAGCTGTTCGACGGCCGCTCGGGCGAGCCGCTGCCGGACCCGATCTCGGTCGGCTACGTCTACATCCTGAAGCTGAACCACCTGGTCGACGACAAGATCCACGCGCGGTCGACCGGCCCGTACTCGATGATCACGCAGCAGCCGCTGGGTGGTAAGGCGCAGTTCGGTGGCCAGCGGTTCGGCGAGATGGAGTGCTGGGCCATGCAGGCCTACGGCGCGGCCTACGCGCTGCAGGAGCTGCTCACCATCAAGTCCGACGACGTACTCGGCCGCGTGAAGGTCTACGAGGCCATCGTCAAGGGCGAGAACATCCCGGAGCCGGGCATCCCCGAGTCCTTCAAGGTGCTTCTCAAGGAGCTGCAGTCGCTGTGCCTCAACGTCGAGGTGCTCTCCAGCGACGGCGTGGCCCTGGAGATGCGCGAGACGGACGACGAGGTCTTCCGGGCCGCGGAGGAACTCGGTATCGACCTGTCCCGGCGCCCGAACGAGGGCGTCAGCAGCGTCGAAGAGATCTGACGGATGGCGGCCCCGGTGATCTCACCGAAAACCGGGGCCGCACCCGCCGGCCTTGAATTCACCCGAGCAACGAAACACGAGGGATAGTCCAAGTGCTCGACGTCAACTTCTTCGACGAGTTGCGTATCGGCCTGGCGACCGCCGACGACATCCGGCAGTGGTCGCACGGCGAGGTCAAGAAGCCCGAGACGATCAACTACCGCACCCTCAAGCCCGAGAAGGACGGACTCTTCTGCGAGAAGATCTTCGGTCCGCAGCGGGACTGGGAGTGCTACTGCGGCAAGTACAAGCGGGTCCGCTTCAAGGGCATCATCTGTGAGCGCTGCGGCGTCGAGGTGACCCGGTCCAAGGTCCGCCGTGAGCGCATGGGCCACATCGAGCTGGCCGCGTCGGTCACGCACATCTGGTACTTCAAGGGTGTGCCGAGCCGGCTCGGTTACCTGCTCGACCTGGCTCCCAAGGACCTCGAGAAGATCATTTACTTCGCCTCGTACGTGATCACGAGCGTTGACGCCGAGGCGCGTCACCGTGACATGAGCACGATCGAGAACGAGATCTTCGCCGAGAAGCGCCAGTCGGAGAACAGCCGCGACTCGGAGATCGAGAAGCGGGCCGGGAAGCTGGAGCAGGACCTCGCCGAGCTCGAGGCCGAAGGGGCCAAGGCGGACGTGCGCCGCAAGGTCAAGGAGGCCGGCGAGCGCGAGATGCGCCAGATCCGCGACAAGGCGCAGCGCGAGATCGACCGCCTCGACGAGGTGCTCGACACGTTCCGCAAGCTCGACTCCAAGCAGCTGGTCACCGACGAGCTGCTCTACCGCGAGCTGCGCGACCGCTTCGGTGAGTACTTCACCGGCGGGATGGGCGCCGAGGCGATCAAGGCGCTGCTCGAGAACATGGACCTGGACGCCGAGGCCGAGAACCTGCGGGAGATCATCCGCAGTGGCAAGGGCCAGCGGAAGATCCGTGCGCTCAAGCGGCTCAAGGTCGTCGCCGCGTTCCTGAACACCCGGAACTCGCCGCTCGGCATGGTGCTGGACTGCGTCCCGGTCATCCCGCCGGACCTGCGCCCGATGGTGCAGCTCGACGGTGGCCGCTTCGCGACCAGCGACCTGAACGACCTGTACCGCCGGGTCATCAACCGGAACAACCGGCTCAAGCGCCTGATCGACCTGGGCGCGCCCGAGATCATCGTCAACAACGAGAAGCGCATGCTGCAGGAGGCCGTCGACGCGCTGTTCGACAACGGCCGCCGCGGCCGGCCGGTCACCGGCCCGGGCAACCGCCCGCTGAAGTCGCTCTCCGACATGCTCAAGGGCAAGCAGGGTCGCTTCCGGCAGAACCTGCTGGGCAAGCGCGTCGACTACTCCGGCCGTTCCGTCATCGTCGTCGGCCCCCGGCTCAAGCTGCACCAGTGCGGCCTGCCGAAGCAGATGGCGCTGGAGCTGTTCAAGCCGTTCGTGATGAAGCGCCTGGTCGACCTGAACCACGCGCAGAACATCAAGTCGGCCAAGCGGATGGTCGAGCGTCAGCGGCCGGTCGTGTGGGACGTCCTGGAGGAGGTCATCAGCGAGCACCCGGTGCTGCTGAACCGCGCGCCGACCCTGCACCGCCTCGGCATCCAGGCCTTCGAGCCGCAGCTGGTCGAGGGCAAGGCGATCCAGATCCACCCGCTCGTCTGCACGGCGTTCAACGCCGACTTCGACGGCGACCAGATGGCGGTGCACGTGCCGCTGTCGGCCGAGGCGCAGGCCGAGGCCCGGATCCTGATGCTCTCGTCGAACAACATCCTCAAGCCGGCCGACGGCAAGCCGGTCACCATGCCGACCCAGGACATGGTCATCGGTCTGTACCACCTGACCCACCTCACGCCCGGTGCCAAGGGCGAGGGCCGGGTGTTCTCGTCGGACGCCGAGGCGCGGATGGCCTTCGACAACGGCGAGCTGCACCTGCAGGCGCCCGTCAAGATCCGTCTGCGGGACGTGGTCGGCGTCGACAACGGCGCCAAGGGTGCCAAGTGGGAGGCGCCGGAGGACTGGACCGAGGGCGAGCCCGTCCTGGTCGAGACCACCCTGGGCCGGGTCATCTTCAACGAGACCCTGCCGCCGGGCTACCGGTTCGTGAACTACGAGATCCGCAAGGGTCAGCTGTCGGCGATCGTCAACGACCTCGCCGAGCGCTTCCCCAAGGTCGCCCTGGCCGCGACCCTGGACGCGCTCAAGGAGGCCGGCTTCCACTGGGCCACCTGGTCCGGCGTGACGATCGGCATGGGCGACGTCATCGGCCCCCCGCGCAAGCCGGAGATCCTGCAGCGCTACCAGGTCGAGGCGGACCGGATCGACAAGCAGTACCAGCGTGGTCTGATGACCGCCGAGGAGCGTCGCGGCGAGCTCATCGAGATCTGGACCAAGGCGACCAACGAGATCGCGGCCGAGATGTCGACGGCTCTCCCGCAGGAGAACCCGCTCTGGGTCATGATCAACTCGGGTGCCCGCGGTAACCTGCTGCAGCTGCGGCAGATCGCCGCGATCCGTGGTCTGGTGGCCAACCCCAAGGGCGAGATCATCCCGCGGCCGATCACGTCGTCGTACCGCGAGGGTCTCACCGTGCTGGAGTACTTCATCTCCACGCACGGCGCCCGGAAGGGCCTCGCCGACACCGCGCTGCGTACCGCCGACTCGGGTTACCTGACCCGGCGTCTGGTGGACGTCTCGCAGGACGTCATCATCCGCGAGGAGGACTGCGGTACCGACCGCGCGATCCCGATGCAGGTGGCGGACCGCGAGCCGGACGGCACGCTGGTCGTGCACACGCACGCCGAGACCGGCGTGCACGCCCGGACGCTGGCCGACGACGCGAAGGACCCCGACGGCAACGTCGTCGTCCCGCGCGGCTCGGACCTGAACTCGATCCTGGTCGACATCCTCGTCGCCAACGGCATCGAGAACGTGCGGGTGCGCAGCGTGCTGACCTGTGAGTCGAAGCTCGGCGTGTGCGCGGCCTGCTACGGCCGCTCGCTGCCGACCGGCAAGGGCGTCGACATCGGCGAGGCGGTCGGCATCATCGCCGCCCAGTCCATCGGTGAGCCGGGCACGCAGCTGACGATGCGTACCTTCCACACCGGTGGTGTCGCGGGTGAGGACATCACCCAGGGTCTGCCGCGTGTGCAGGAGATCTTCGAGGCCCGCGTGCCCAAGGGCAAGGCGCCCATCGCCGACACCCCGGGACGCATCCGCATCGAGGACGGCGAGCGTTCGCGGAAGATCATCGTGGTGCCGGACGACGGCAGCGAGGAGATCGTGTACGACAAGATCTCCAAGCGCGTCAAGCTCCGGGCCCACGACGGCGACCACGTCGGCGTCGGCGAGAAGCTGACCGAGGGCACCATCGACCCGCACGAGCTTCTGCGGATCATGGGTCCGCGGGCGGTCCAGGTCCACCTGACCCAGGAGGTCCAGGAGGTCTACCGCTCGCAGGGTGTGCTCATCCACGACAAGCACATCGAGATCATCATCCGCCAGATGCTCAAGCGGGTGACGGTCATCGACTCGGGCGCGGCGGAGTTCCTGCCGGGCGTGCTGGTCGATCGGGCGCTCTTCGAGTCGGAGAACCGCCGGCTCGTCGGCGAGGGTGGCGAGCCCGCCGCCGGTCGCCCGGTGCTGATGGGTATCACCAAGGCTTCGCTGGCCACCGACTCCTGGCTCTCGGCGGCCTCCTTCCAGGAGACCACCCGGGTGCTGACCGACGCGGCGATCAACTCGCGCAGCGACTCGCTCGTCGGCCTCAAGGAGAACGTGATCATCGGTAAGCTCATCCCGGCCGGTACGGGCATCAGCAAGTACCGCAACATCCGGGTCGAGCCGACCGAGGAGGCCAAGGCCAAGGTGTACTCGATGACCGGGTACCCCGAGACCGACTACGGCTTCGGGCCGGCCAGCGGGCAGGCTGTGCCGCTGGACGACTTCGACTTCGGGTCGTACCGCTGACCTGAACGTCAGGAAGGGCGGTCGCGCACTGCGCGGCCGCCCTTCCGTATTTCTAAGATGGGGTGGTGACCCTTCCCGCCGCCGCGCCGCCCACGCGCCACCCCCTGGATCCGGACCCGGCGCCCTCGTCGAAGGCCCGGGCGGTCTTCGCGCTGGGCCTGGTCGGCTTCCTGACCGGCGCATTCGTGGGCGGTGTGATCCCGGCCACCGTGGCGCTGCTGCTGGCGCGTCAGGCGGCTCGCGAGGCGTACGCGGCGAAGGGTTATCTGACCGGCTCGGTGTGGATCCGCCGGGGCCGCCGGCTGGCCTGGACCGGCATCGTGCTGGCGATCACCGCCCTGGTCGTGGCCACGATCGCCGGCCTGCTCCACCTGGCCACGTCGCCCGGCGGTCCGGACTTCGCTCCGGGCACCGACTAGGACCGGCCGCAGGGGCGGGATGCGCCCGGCCTCATCCGGGTGACATGCTCGTCTCATGAGCCAGCAGCCGTACCCGTACGCGCCGCAGGTGCCGCCCCCACCGCCCGCCGGCCGTTGGCAGCCCGAGCGGGTCGAGGCCGTGCCCGGTACCGAGTTCGGCCTGGTCCAGTTGCGGGTCGAGCCGATCACCTCGGGCCTCGCGATCGGTTCTCTGCTGGCCGGCATCGCCGCGATCCTGGTGTCGTTCCTGGTGCTGTGCTTCGGGCTGGCCGGCGCCGGACCGGGCTGGGGCGCGGTGGTCGCGGGCGCGTTCACGCTGCTGAGCGTGCTCGGCGGGGCCGGCGCGATCATTGTGGGCCTCGTCGCACGCCGGCAGATCCGTCGCTCCGGGCACACCGGGCAGGTGCGGTTCACCGGTGGCGGCCTCGCGATCGCGGGAATCTCGTGCGGCGGGGCCGGAGCGGGAATTGCGCTGGGGGGCCTGGCGTTGTCAGTGGTGTTGCAGTTGTAGTCCACCGGGACTCGACTCACCCCCGAAATCCGGTATCCCGACACCGCGGCGATGTGGTCTCGAGGTACCCGGTACACTTGTTTTGGAGATATCCGTCGTGAGGGCGGGACACGATTGATAGGACTCAGCCCTGTCGATTTTGACCTGGCTGCTCATGGTGGGTACTCTTTCCCCTCGTGCCCGGGCTTGCCCGGGCAACTCGTGCGTGCGCCCGAGTCGAAGTTGGGACGGGGCAGGAGCGCGACGAGATTCGTCGCCCTGACTGATCAGGGTGGCGACACAGACAAGACCTGCTGCGCGTGACCACGCGTGGCGGGACCGTGAGCCGGACGACACGCCCGACCGCGGGTGCCGGAGGGGCCTCACCGAGGTGGGGCGTCACCGGCGCACAGAGGCATACAAGACGGTGCGGCCGCAGTAGGAAGCGGCCGAAGGGAGCGGAGAAACCCGGTGCCCACGATCCAGCAGCTGGTCCGCAAGGGCCGCCAGGCGAAGACGAGCAAGACCAAGACGCCGGCGCTGAAGGGAAGTCCCCAGCGGCGCGGCGTGTGCACGCGCGTGTACACCACTACCCCCAAGAAGCCGAACTCTGCGCTGCGCAAGGTCGCTCGTGTGAAGCTCAGCAGCCAGATCGAGGTAACGGCGTACATCCCCGGTGTCGGCCACAACCTGCAGGAGCACTCGATCGTGCTCGTGCGTGGCGGCCGTGTGAAGGACCTCCCGGGCGTCCGCTACAAGATCGTCCGCGGTTCGCTGGACACCCAGGGTGTCCGCAACCGCAAGCAGGCCCGCAGCCGTTACGGCGCGAAGAAGGAGAAGAGCTGACATGCCGCGTAAGGGCCCCGCTCCGCGCCACCCGGTGGTCGCGGACCCGGTTTACAACTCCCCGCTGGTCACGCAGCTGATCAACAAGATCCTGATCGGTGGCAAGCGTCAGCTCGCCGAGCGCATCGTCTACGGCGCGCTCGAGGGCTGCCGGGAGAAGAGCGGCACCGACCCCGTCGTCACGCTGAAGCGCGCGATGGACAACGTCAAGCCGACCCTCGAGGTCCGCAGCCGCCGTGTCGGTGGCGCGACCTACCAGGTGCCGGTCGAGGTCCGCACCCCGCGGCAGACGACCCTCGGTCTCCGCTGGCTGGTCCAGTACTCCAAGGCCCGCCGTGAGAAGACCATGATCGAGCGTCTCCAGAACGAGCTGCTCGACGCCAGCAACGGCCTCGGCGCCGCCGTCAAGCGGCGTGAGGACACCCACAAGATGGCGGAGTCCAACAAGGCCTTCGCGCACTACCGCTGGTAAGACCCCGCCGCCGGCCCGGCACCCGCCGGGCCATACGGCAAGTCGTACCGGTCCACGAGACGACGACGAAGAAAAGTAGGGATTGAAGTGGCCGCCGCAGACGCGCTCGCCAACGTACGCAACATCGGCATCATGGCGCACATCGATGCTGGTAAGACCACGACCACCGAGCGAATCCTGTTCTACACCGGTATCACGTACAAGATCGGTGAGGTCCACGAGGGCGCTGCCGTCATGGACTGGATGGAGCAGGAGCAGGAGCGCGGTATCACCATCACTTCCGCCGCCACCAAGTGCGAGTGGAAGGGCCACACGATCCAGATCATCGACACGCCCGGCCACGTCGACTTCACGGTCGAGGTGGAGCGGTCGTTGCGCGTGCTGGACGGCGCGGTGGCGGTCTACGACGGCGTGGCCGGCGTGGAGCCGCAGACCGAGAACGTGTGGCGGCAGGCGGACAAGTACCACGTCCCCCGGATGTGCTTCGTCAACAAGCTCGACCGGACCGGTGCGGACTTCTTCCGCTGCGTGCAGATGATGATCGACCGGCTCAACGCGACCCCGCTGGTCCTGCAGATCCCGATCGGCCTCGAGGGCGACCACATCGGCGTCGTCGACCTGATCGGCATGCGCGCGCTCACCTGGCGTGGTGAGACCCAGAAGGGCGAGGACTACGCCGTCGAGGAGATCCCGGCCGACCTGGTCGACTCCGCGAACGAGTGGCGCGAGAAGCTGATCGAGACGCTGGCCGACGTCGACGACTCGGTCATGGAGAAGTACCTCGAGGGCGAGGAGCTCTCGCAGGAGGAGATCAAGGCCGCCATCCGGCGCGCCACGATCGCCAGCAAGGCCAACCCGGTGCTGTGCGGCTCGGCGTTCAAGAACAAGGGCGTTCAGCCCATGCTCGACGCCGTGATCGACTACCTGCCGTCGCCGCTGGACATCCCGGCCATCGAGGGCACCGCGACCGACGGCGAGACGCCGATCCAGCGCAAGCCGTCGAACTCGGAGCCGTTCTCGGCGCTGGCCTTCAAGATCCAGACCGACAAGCACCTCGGCAAGCTCACGTACGTGCGGGTCTACTCCGGCACGCTCGAGTCCGGTTCCCAGGTGGTCAACTCCACCAAGGACCGCAAGGAGCGGATCGGCAAGATCTACCAGATGCACGCGAACAAGCGTGAGGAGCGCGCCACCGCGCAGGCCGGCGACATCATCGCCGTCCAGGGTCTCAAGCAGACCACCACCGGTGACACGCTCAGCGACCCGGCCAGCCCGGTCATCCTGGAGTCGATGACCTTCCCGGAGCCGGTCATCCAGGTCGCCATCGAGCCGAAGACCAAGTCCGACCAGGAGAAGCTGGGCACCGCGATCCAGCGCCTCGCCGAGGAGGACCCGACGTTCCGGGTCTTCAACGACGAGGAGACCGGTCAGACCATCATCGCCGGCATGGGCGAGCTTCACCTCGACATCCTCGTCGACCGCATGCGTCGCGAGTTCAACGTCGAGGCGAACATCGGCAAGCCGCAGGTCGCGTACCGCGAGACCATCCGCCGCGCGGTGGAGAAGGTCGAGTACACGCACAAGAAGCAGACCGGTGGCTCGGGTCAGTACGCCCGCGTCATCGTCGGCCTCGAGCCCCTGCCGCTGTCGGCCGACGGCCCGACCTACGAGTTCGTCAACGCCGTCAGCGGTGGCCGCATCCCCCGGGAGTTCATCCCGTCGGTGGACGCGGGCGCGCAGGACGCCATGCAGTACGGCATCCTCGCCGGCTACCCGCTGGTCGGTGTCAAGCTGACGCTGCTCGACGGTCAGTACCACGAGGTCGACTCGTCCGAGATGGCGTTCAAGATCGCCGGTTCGATGGTGATGAAGGAGGCGGCCCGCAAGGCCGACCCCGCTCTCCTCGAGCCGATGATGTCCGTGGAGGTCACCACCCCCGAGGACAACATGGGCGACGTGATCGGCGACCTCAACTCCCGCCGTGGCATCATCCAGTCGATGGAGGAGCGCTCCGGGGCCCGGGTGGTCAAGGCGCTGGTCCCGCTGTCCGAGATGTTCGGCTACGTCGGCGACCTCCGGTCGAAGACCGCCGGCCGGGCCAGCTACAGCATGCAGTTCGACTCCTACGCCGAGGTTCCGCAGAACGTGGCGAAGGAGATCATCGCGAAGGCTACGGGCGCCTGAGTCCGCAACTGAAGCGTTGAGGCGCGTGCGGTCCGTCGAGGACCGCACGCGCGCGAGCAGTCGACAGAGTCCCAGTCGCCTTATCGGGCGTGCCGGGCAAAGTAATGATCAGTCCACAGGAGGACACCAGTGGCGAAGGCGAAGTTCGAGCGGACTAAGCCGCACGTCAACATCGGCACCATTGGTCACATCGACCACGGTAAGACGACGCTGACTGCGGCCATCACGAAGGTCCTGCACGACCAGTACCCGGACCTCAACCCGTACACCCCGTTCGACGAGATCGACAAGGCGCCGGAGGAGAAGGCCCGCGGCATCACGATCTCGATCGCGCACGTCGAGTACCAGACCGCGGCGCGTCACTACGCGCACGTGGACTGCCCCGGCCACGCCGACTACATCAAGAACATGATCACCGGTGCCGCCCAGATGGACGGCGCGATCCTGGTGGTCGCCGCGACCGACGGCCCGATGCCGCAGACCAAGGAGCACGTGCTCCTGGCCCGCCAGGTCGGCGTTCCGTACATCGTCGTGGCGCTGAACAAGTCGGACATGGTCGAGGACGAGGAGCTCCTGGAGCTCGTCGAGCTCGAGGTCCGCGAGCTGCTCAGCACCTACGAGTTCCCGGGCGACGACGTGCCGGTCGTGCGCGTCTCGGCCCTCAAGGCGCTCGAGGGTGACAAGGAGTGGACCGAGCGTCTGCTCGAGCTGATGAACGCTGTCGACACCGCGATCCCGCAGCCGGAGCGCGACACCGACAAGCCGTTCCTCATGCCGATCGAGGACGTGTTCACCATCACCGGCCGTGGCACGGTCGTGACGGGTCGCGCCGAGCGCGGCATCCTCAAGCCGAACGAGGAGGTCGAGATCGTGGGCATCCGCGAGAAGTCGACCAAGACCGTTTGCACCGGCATCGAGATGTTCCGCAAGCTGCTCGACGAGGCCCGCGCGGGTGAGAACGTCGGTCTGCTGCTGCGTGGCATCAAGCGCGAGGACGTCGAGCGCGGCATGGTCGTCATCAAGCCGGGCACCACGACCCCGCACACGGAGTTCGAGGGCCAGGTCTACATCCTCTCCAAGGAGGAGGGCGGCCGGCACACCCCGTTCTTCCAGAACTACCGCCCGCAGTTCTACTTCCGCACCACGGACGTCACCGGCGTCGTCACGCTGCCCGAGGGCACCGAGATGGTCATGCCGGGCGACTCCACCACCATGTCGGTCAAGCTGATCCAGCCGATCGCCATGGAGCAGGGCCTGAAGTTCGCGATCCGTGAGGGTGGCCGCACCGTCGGCGCCGGCACGGTCACGAAGATCAACGTCTGACGACCTAGTACCCCGATTAGCGTTGCCGGAGACAATCCGGCATACTAGTCAGGTTGCGTCCGCGCGGGGTGGTTGGTGGCCTCTGGGTTGCCAGCCACCCTCGCCGGGTGTCCGGGGGTGTTTTGAGCCCGCCCGGCACTCCAGCTCCAGATCCCCGTGATCGAGTTGTTTGATATGGCTGCATAGCGACAGCAGGCGCGACACGCCCGACCGCGGGGGTCGGACAACTGCAGGATCGACGGTCCTGCGGGGCATGCGGAAGCCACCGCTTCCGCACGTAGCGGCATCGAGAGAAGGAAACAGAAGCCACCATGGCGGGACAGAAGATCCGCATCCGGCTCAAGGCCTATGACCACGAGGTCGTCGACTCCTCGGCGCGGAAGATCGTCGAGACGGTGACGCGTACCGGGGCGCAGGTTGCGGGCCCGGTGCCGCTGCCCACGGAGATCAACCGTTTCTGCGTGATCCGTTCGCCGCACAAGTACAAGGACTCGCGCGAGCACTTCGAGATGCGCACGCACAAGCGTCTGATCGACATCATCGACCCGACTCCGAAGACGGTCGACTCGCTCATGCGCCTCGACCTGCCGGCTGGCGTCGACATCGAGATCAAGCTGTAGGGATCTGCGACTGATGGACAGGCAAGTAAAGGGGATCCTGGGCGCCAAGCTCGGCATGACCCAGGTCTGGGACAACAACAAGGTCGTCCCGGTGACCGTGGTGCAGGCCGGCCCTTGTGTCGTGACCCAGGTCCGCACAGATGAGAAGGATGGCTACGCCGCCGTCCAGCTTGCGTACGGCGCTATCGACCCGCGCAAGGTGAACAAGCCCGAGGGCGGGCACTTCGCCAAGGCCGGTGTGTCGCCGCGGCGCCACGTCGTGGAGCTGCGCACCACCGACGCCGGGTCGTACGAGCTCGGCCAGGAGGTCACCGTCGAGGCGTTCGAGGTCGGCTCGCCGATCGACGTCACCGGTAAGACCAAGGGCAAGGGCTACGCCGGCGTCATGAAGCGCCACGGCTTCCACGGCCTCAAGAGCAGCCACGGCGTCGAGCGCAAGCACCGCTCGCCGGGCTCGATCGGCGCCTGCGCGACCCCGGGTCGCGTCTTCAAGGGCGTGCGGATGGCCGGCCGGATGGGCAGCAAGCGCTTCACCGTGCAGAACCTGACGGTGCAGGCGGTGGACACCGAGAACAACCTGCTGCTGGTCAAGGGCGCGGTTCCCGGTCCCAAGGGTGCGCTGATCCTGGTCCGCAGCGCGGCGAAGAAGGGCGGTGCCAAGTGAGCTCGGTTGACCTGATCAACGCCGAGGGCGCCAAGGCCGGCTCGGTCGAGCTGCCCGACGACATCTTCGACGTGCAGGCGAACATCCCGCTGATGCACCAGGTCGTCGTGGCCCAGCTCGCGGCCGCCCGGCAGGGCACGGCCAAGGCCAAGACGCGGGGCGAGGTCGCCGGTGGCGGCAAGAAGCCCTACAAGCAGAAGGGCACCGGTCGCGCCCGTCAGGGCTCGATCCGCGCGCCGCAGTTCACCGGTGGTGGCGTCGTGCACGGCCCGGTGCCGCGCGACTACACCCAGCGGACCCCCAAGAAGATGAAGGCCGCCGCCCTGCGTGGCGCCCTGTCGGACCGGGCCCGCGAAGGCCGCGTGCACGTGGTCGAGGCGTTCTTGAGCGGCGACAAGCCGTCGACCAAGGCCGCGATCGCGACCCTGCGCAAGGCGACCGAGTCGAAGAAGGTCCTGGTCGTCCTCAGCAGCACCGACGAGCTGAACTGGCTGTCGCTGCGCAACGAGGTCACCGTGCACCTGATCGAGGCCGGTCAGCTGAACACGTACGACGTGCTGGTCGCCGACGAGGTGGTCTTCACCAAGGACGCTCTCGACGAGTTCCTGGGCGTGCCGGCCGAGGCCTCCGAGGGGGACAAGTGACCACGATCTCCGACCCGCGCGACGTCATCGTCGCGCCCGTCGTCTCCGAGAAGAGCTACAGCGTTCTCGACCAGAACTGGTACACGTTCCTCGTCCACCCGGACGCGAACAAGACCCAGATCAAGATCGCGATCCAGCAGATCTTCAACGTGCGCGTGCTGACGGTGAACACCGCGAACCGCGAGGGCAAGCGCAAGCGCACCCGGACGGGCTTCGGTCAGCGCAAGGCGACCAAGCGCGCGATGGTCAAGCTGGCTGACGGTGACCGTATCGAGGCCTTCGGCGGCCCGGTCAGCTAAGGGGTTGTAAAACAATGGCTATCCGTAAGTACAAGCCGACCACGCCGGGCCGTCGCGGCTCGAGCGTCGCCGACTTCGCCGAGATCACCCGGTCCACCCCGGAGAAGTCTCTGCTGGTTCCGCTGCCCAAGAAGGGCGGCCGCAACGTCCACGGCCGGATCACCACCCGGCACCAGGGCGGCGGCCACAAGCGGCAGTACCGGCTGATCGACTTCAAGCGGGTCGACAAGGACGGCGTGCCGGCCAAGGTCGCGCACATCGAGTACGACCCGAACCGCACCTCCCGCATCGCTCTGCTGCACTACGCCGACGGCGAGAAGCGCTACATCCTCGCGCCGAAGGACCTGTCGCAGGGTGACCGGGTCGAGTCCGGCCCGGGCGCGGACATCAAGCCGGGGAACAACCTGCCCCTGCGCAACATCCCGGTCGGTACGACGGTCCACGGCGTGGAGCTTCGTCCCGGCGGTGGCGCCAAGCTGGCCCGCTCGGCCGGTGTCGGCATCCAGCTGCTCGGCCGTGAGGGCGCGTACGCCACGCTGCGTATGCCCTCGGGCGAGATCCGGCGGGTCGACATCCGTTGCCGCGCGACGGTCGGCGAGATCGGCAATGCCGAACAGTCGAACATCAACTGGGGCAAGGCCGGCCGCATGCGCTGGAAGGGCAAGCGCCCGACCGTCCGCGGTGTCGCCATGAACCCGATCGACCACCCGCACGGTGGTGGTGAGGGTAAGACCTCCGGTGGTCGCCACCCGGTCAACCCGGCTGGTAAGCCGGAGGGCCGTACCCGCCGCAAGGGCCAGGAGAGCGACAAGCTGATCGTTCGCCGCCGCTACGCCACCCGCAAGCGCGGGTAACGGGAGTAGAAGAAGATGCCTCGTAGCCTGAAGAAGGGCCCGTTCGTCGACGACCACCTGCTCAAGAAGGTGGAAGTCCAGAACGAGAAGAACTCGAAGAACGTCATCAAGACCTGGTCGCGGCGCTCGACGATCATCCCCGACATGCTCGGGCACACGATCGCCGTGCACGACGGACGCAAGCACGTCCCGGTGTTCATCACCGAGGCCATGGTCGGGCACAAGCTCGGTGAGTTCGCTCTGACCCGCACGTTCAAGGGTCACGAGAAGGACGACCGCAAGAGCCGTCGCCGCTAAGCAGACACACGGATCAGAGGAATTAGGAGCTACAGCGATGCCAGTCAAGGGCGACGCTCCGGTGCTTCCGGGCGCGCGGGCGGTTGCGCGGCACGTGCGCATCTCGCCGAACAAGGCGCGCCGGGTGGTCAACCTCGTCCGCGGTCTGCCCGCGAAGGAGGCGCTCACCGTCCTGCAGTTCGCGCCGCAGGCCGCCAGCGAGCAGGTCTACAAGGTGCTCGCCAGCGCGATCGCCAACGCGGAGAACAACGAGCGGCTGGACCCCGACGCGCTCCTCGTGAGTGAGGCGTTCGTCGACGAGGGCCCGACGCTCAAGCGTTTCCGTCCGCGCGCGCAGGGCCGGGCGTACCGGATCCGCAAGCGCACCTGCCACATCACGGTCGCCGTCGAGGCGGTCCAGGTCGCGCGTCCGGCCAAGAAGGCCGCCGCGGCGAAGAAGGCTGCGCCGGCCAAGAAGGCCGCGCCGGCAGCCGAGTCCCAGACGACGGAGGAGTCCGAGTAATGGGCCAGAAAGTTCACCCCACCGGATTCCGGCTCGGCATCTCCACCGACTGGAAGTCCCGTTGGTTCGCCGACAAGCTCTACAAGGACTACATCGGCGAGGACGTCAAGATCCGCCGGATGATGTCCAAGGGCCTCGAGCGGGCCGGCATCTCCAAGGTGGACATCGAGCGCACCCGGGACCGGGTTCGCGTCGACATCCACACCGCCCGGCCGGGCATCGTCATCGGCCGCAAGGGCGCGGAGGCGGACCGGATCCGCGGCGAGCTCGAGAAGCTCACCGGCAAGCAGGTCCAGCTGAACATCCTCGAGGTGAAGAGCCCCGAGTCGGACGCTCAGCTGGTCGCGCAGGGCGTCGCCGAGCAGCTGTCCTCCCGGGTCAGCTTCCGCCGGGCGATGCGCAAGGCCATGCAGTCGGCCATGAAGAACCCGATCTGCAAGGGCATCCGGGTGCAGGTCTCCGGCCGTCTCGGCGGCGCGGAGATGAGCCGCACGGAGTTCTACCGTGAGGGTCGCGTTCCGCTGCACACGCTGCGGGCCAACATCGAGTACGGCTTCTTCGAGGCCCGTACGACGTTCGGCCGCATCGGCGTGAAGGTCTGGATCTACAAGGGCGACGCCGTGCCCGGTCGCGAAGCCGTGCAGGAGGCGCCCGCGCGTCCCCGCCGGGACCGCGCCGACCGTCCCGAGCGTCCGCGCCGTGGCCGTTCCGGCTCGTCCGGCACGACCGCCGGTGGCACCGAGGCGGGCCGCGCTGCCGCGCAGGCCAGGAGCGGCGACACCCCGACCGGTGAGTCGGTCAACGACGCGGCTGTCGCCGCGGCGCCGGCCACCGCTGAAACGCAGCAGGAGGGCTGACCAATGCTGATGCCGCGTAAGCCCCCGAAGGGCTTCCGCAAGCCGCACCACCCGGACCGCCACGGCGCGTCCAAGGGCGGCAACCGGGTCGTCTTCGGCGAGTTCGGTATTCAGGCGCTGGAGCCCGCGTACGTGACCAACCGGCAGATCGAGTCGGCTCGTATCGCGATGACCCGCCACATCAAGCGTGGCGGCAAGGTCTGGATCTCGGTCTTCCCGGACCAGGCCCTGACCAAGAAGCCGGCCGAAACCCGCATGGGTTCCGGTAAGGGTTCTCCCGAGTGGTGGGTGGCGAACGTCAAGCCGGGCCGCATTCTCTTCGAGATGTCGTTCCCGAACGAGACGATCGCGCGCGAGGCGATGCGCCGTGCGATCCACAAGCTCCCGATGAAGTGCCGCATCGTTACGCGCGAAGTGGGTGAAAGCTGATGGCAGCGGGCGTTAAGGCAGCCGAGCTGCGCGAGCTCTCCGGTGAGGAGCTTGTCTCGCGTCTGCGGGAGGCCAAGGCGGAGCTGTTCAACCTTCGCGTGCAGGGCGCGACCGGCCAGCTCGACAATCACCGTCGACTGCAGGTCGTCCGCAAGGACATCGCGAAGATCTACACGATCATGCGTGAGCGCGAGCTGGGGCTCTCGACCGCGCCGGATGAGGTGACCGCATGAGTGACGAGAGCACGACCACGGCGCGCGCGACCCGTAAGGTTCGCGAGGGTCTCGTGGTCAGCGACAAGATGGACAAGACGGTCGTCGTCGAGGTCGAGGACCGCGTCAAGCACGCCCTCTACGGCAAGGTTCTGCGACGCACCCGCAAGCTCAAGGTGCACGACGAGCAGAACGCGTGCGGCATCGGCGACCGGGTCCTCCTGATGGAGACCCGTCCGCTCTCCGCCACCAAGCGGTGGCGGGTCGTCGAGATCCTCGAAAAGGCCAAGTGAGTCCGTCGGGCCGGCCCCCGGCCGGCCCGGCAGACCATCGTTCCGCCAAGCTTCGGTGCGAGCCGAAGAACTGGCAGACATAGGAGACCCCAGTGATCCAGCAGGAGTCGCGACTGCGTGTCGCCGACAACACGGGTGCACGCGAGATCCTGTGCATCCGCGTGCTCGGTGGCTCCGGCCGCCGCTACGCGAGCATCGGCGACGTCATCGTGGCCACGGTCAAGGACGCCATTCCCGGCGCGGGTGTGAAGAAGGGTGACGTCGTCAAGGCGGTCATCGTCCGCACCACCAAGGAGAAGCGGCGCCCGGACGGCTCGTACATCCGGTTCGACGAGAACGCCGCCGTCATCATCAAGGACGGTGGCGACCCCCGCGGTACCCGCATCTTCGGCCCGGTCGGCCGCGAGCTGCGCGACAAGCGGTTCATGAAGATCATCAGCCTGGCGCCGGAGGTGCTCTGACCGTGAAGATCAAGAAGGGCGACACGGTCGTCGTCATCGCCGGCAAGGACAAGGGCGCCAAGGGCAAGGTCATCGCGGCCTACCCGCGGCAGGACAAGCTCCTCGTCGAGGGCGTCAACCGCGTCAAGAAGCACGAGCGCATCCGCACGACGCAGCGCGGGTCGAAGACCGGCGGCATCGTGACCCAGGAAGCGCCGATCCACATCTCCAACGTGCAGATCTTGGATGACCAGGGCAAGCCGACCCGGATCGGCTACCGGATCGACGAGAACGGCCAGAAGGTCCGCATCGCACGTACGACCGGTAAGGAACTCTGATGACTGCCGCAACCCAGAGTGCAGAGACGCAGCCCAAGTCGCTGCCGCGCCTCAAGCAGAAGTACCGCTCCGAGGTCGTGCAGGGCCTCAAGGAGCAGTACAACTACGCCAACCCCATGCAGATCCCCGGCCTGGTCAAGGTCGTCGTGAACATGGGTGTCGGCGAGGCTGCCCGCGACGCCAAGCTGATCGACGGCGCGGTTCGTGACCTGACCACGATCACCGGCCAGAAGCCGCTGGTCCGCCGGGCCACCAAGTCCATCGCCCAGTTCAAGCTCCGTGAGGGCATGCCGATCGGCGCGAAGGTCACCCTCCGCGGCGACCGGATGTGGGAGTTCCTGGACCGGCTGCTGTCCATCGCGCTGCCGCGTATCCGCGACTTCCGCGGTCTGGACGGCCGGAAGCTGGACGGCCACGGCAACTACACGTTCGGCCTCACCGAGCAGTCGGTGTTCCACGAGATCGATCAGGACCGGATCGACCGCACGCGGGGCATGGACATCACCGTGGTCACCACGGCCAAGACCGACGACGAGGGCCGGGCGCTGCTCAAGCTCCTGGGCTTCCCGTTCAAGGAGAACTGAGCATGGCCAAGAAGGCGCTGATCCTCAAGGCTGCCGCGAAGCCGAAGTTCGCTGTGCGCGCCTACACCCGTTGCCAGCGTTGCGGCCGGCCGCACTCGGTCTACCGCAAGTTCGGCCTCTGCCGGGTGTGCATCCGGGAGATGGCTCACCGCGGTGAGCTCCCGGGCGTGTCGAAGGCTTCCTGGTAACCCGACTTGTAATACCGCTTCGCCGTAGGCCTGGTCTGACCGGGAACCCCGGCGAGAAAGGTTGACGAATACCCATGACGATGACGGACCCGATCGCAGACATGCTGACGCGTCTGCGTAACGCCAACCAGGCGTACCACGACAAGGTGACCATGCCCTTCTCGAAGATCAAGGCGAACATCGCCGAGGTCCTCAAGGCCGAGGGTTACATCGCCTCCTGGTCGGCCGAGGAGCCCGAGGAAGGCGCTGTCGGCAGGCGTCTGGTCGTTGAGCTCAAGTACGGCCAGAACCGCGAGCGCAGTCTCGCCGGCATCAAGCGCGTTTCCAAGCCCGGCCTTCGGGTTTACGCCAAGTCCGACGAGCTCCCGCGGGTGCTCGGCGGCCTGGGCGTCGCGATCATTTCGACGTCCCAGGGGCTGCTGACCGACAAGCAGGCCCGCAAGCGGAGCGTTGGCGGGGAAGTCCTCGCCTTCGTCTGGTAACTGGAGACTCAGACATGTCGCGAATCGGACGTAAGTCGATCCCGGTCCCGGCCGGCGTCGACGTCACCATCTCGGGCCAGACCGTCAAGGTCAAGGGCCCCAAGGGCGAGCTCTCGCACACCGTCGCCGAGCCGATCACGGTCGAGCGCGAGGGTGACGAGCTGCACGTCAACCGCCCCAACGACGAGCGCAAGGCCAAGGAACTCCACGGCCTCTCCCGTACCCTGGTCGCCAACATGATCGTCGGCGTCACCGAGGGCTACAAGAAGACGCTCGAGATCAACGGCACCGGTTACCGCGTGACGGCGAAGGGCAAGGACCTCGAGTTCGCCCTGGGCTTCTCGCACCCGGTGAACGTGGTTCCGCCGGCCGGCATCACCTTCACGGTGGAGCGGCCGACGCAGTTCACGGTCGCCGGCATCGACAAGCAGCTGGTCGGCGAGGTCGCCGCCAACATCCGGAAGATCCGCCCGCCGGAGCCCTACAAGGGCAAGGGCGTCAAGTACCAGGGCGAGGTCATCCGCCGCAAGGCTGGAAAGGCAGGTAAGAAGTGACCGCCACGCTGCTCAAGCGCCGCAACGGCGGCGGCGTCGCCGCCAAGCGGGCCGTGGGGAAGGCGCGCCGGCACTTCCGGGTCCGCAAGAACCTTCGCGGCACCGCCGAGCGTCCGCGCCTGGTCGTCAACCGCTCTTCGCGGCACATCTCCGCGCAGATCATCGACGACCTCAAGGGCCACACGCTGGTGTCGGCCTCGACCCTCGACGCCTCCCTGCGTGGCACCGAGGGCGACAAGAGCGCCCTGGCCGGCAAGGTCGGCGCGCTCCTCGCCGAGCGGGCCAAGGCCGCGGGTGTGTCCAAGGTCGTCTTCGACCGCGGTGGCAACAAGTACGCGGGGCGGATCGCCGCGCTGGCCGATGCCGCCCGCGAAGCCGGACTCGAGTTCTAGGAGGAATTGACCAATGCCTGGTCAGCAGCGCCGAGGCGGCGGGTCCGGCGGTAACACCGAGGGTGGCAACCGCCGGGACAACCGCCGTGAGGGCGGCCGCGGCAACGCGCCCGTCGAGAAGACCCCGCATCTCGAGCGGGTCGTCGCGATCAACCGTGTCGCCAAGGTCGTCAAGGGCGGTCGTCGCTTCAGCTTCACCGCTCTGGTGATCGTGGGCGACGGCGACGGCACCGTCGGCATCGGCTACGGAAAGGCCAAGGAGGTGCCCGCGGCCATCGCCAAGGGCGTCGAGGAGGCCAAGAAGCACTTCTTCAAGGTGCCGCGGATCGGCGCCACGATCCCGCACCCGATCACCGGTGAGGCCGCGGCTGGTGTCGTGCTCCTCAAGCCGGCGTCCGCCGGTACCGGCGTCATCGCCGGTGGCCCGGTGCGTGCCGTGCTCGAGTGCGCCGGCATCCACGACGTGCTCTCGAAGAGCCTCGGCTCGTCGAACCCGATCAACATCGTGCACGCGACGGTGGCCGCGCTGAAGGGCCTCGAGTCGCCGGAGAAGGTCGCGGCTCGCCGTGGCCTGCCGGTCGAGGACGTGGCGCCGGCGGCCATGCTGGCGGCGCGTGCGGAAGCGGCGGTGCACTGATGGCACGCTTGAAGGTCACCCAGATCCGGTCCGAGATCGGCCGCAAGCAGAACCAGCGGGACTCCCTGCGGTCGCTCGGGCTGAAGCGGATCAACGATGTGGTGGTCAAGGAGGACCGTCCCGAGATCCGGGGCATGATCTTCGCCGTGAACCACCTCGTGAGCGTTGAGGAGGTCGAGTAATGGCGATCAAGGTCCACCACCTCCGTCCGGCGCCCGGAGCCAAGACCGCGAAGACCCGTGTGGGTCGCGGTGAGGGCTCGAAGGGCAAGACCGCCGGTCGCGGTACCAAGGGCACCGGCGCCCGCAAGAACGTCAGCGCGGCGTTCGAGGGTGGGCAGATGCCCATCCACATGCGGCTGCCGAAGGTCAAGGGGCTGAAGAACAAGCCCCGCAACAAGGTCGTCTTCCAGGTCGTCAACCTGGACCGGCTCGCCGAGCTGTTCCCCAACGGCGGCGAGGTCGGCCCGGCGGAGCTGGTGGATGCCGGCGCCGTCCGCAAGGGCCAGCCGGTCAAGGTGCTCGGCTCCGGCGAGCTGGGCGGCGTGTCGCTGACCATCTCGGCGCACGCCTTCAGCGAGTCGGCCAAGGAGAAGATCGCAGCCGCCGGTGGTTCCGCCACCGAGCTGTGAGGCTGTGGGGGTGCTCGCCCGGGCGCCGAAGAAAACGCGTCGCCCGGGCAGCATCCCCTTTGTGGCGTCTGACCAGCCAATTCTCCGAGCTGTCCGACGCCTACGCGCGGTGAGCCGTACCGTGACTCACCGCTCAGCTCCAAGACTGTTAGAGTCCGTTCCCAGCTAGGGATATCGGTCGTCCGGACCGATGCCGTCCCCCACCCGCCGGACACGGCGGCACCTCGCGCAGGAGGAAGAAGTTGCTCTCCGCCTTTACCAGTGCGTTCCGGACGCCTGACCTGCGCAAGAAACTGTTGTTCACAATCGCGATCATCGCGCTGTACCGGCTGGGTGCCACCATGCCCAGTCCCGGTGTCTCGTACACCAACGTGCAGACGTGTCTCAAGGCTGTGAACGATGCCAACGCCGGTGGCGGCGTGCTGAACCTGCTGAACCTGTTCTCCGGCGGCGCGCTGCTGCACCTGTCGGTCTTCGCGCTCGGCATCATGCCGTACATCACCGCGTCGATCATCCTGCAGCTGCTGACCGTCGTGATCCCCCGCCTCGAGCAGCTCCGCAAGGAGGGCCAGTCCGGCCAGGCGAAGATCACGCAGTACACCCGGTACCTGACGCTCGGCCTGGCGGTGCTCCAGTCCTCGGCGTTCGTCGCGCTCGCGCGGACCGGTCAGCTGTTCGGCAACGCCTGCGACCAGAGCGACCCCAAGATGCAGATCATCCCGGAGAACACCGGGCTGCCCATGTGGCTCACGCTCAGCATGCTCGTTCTGACGATGACCGCCGGCACCGGCGTCGTGATGTGGCTCGGCGAGCTCATCACCGACCGGGGCGTCGGCAACGGCATGTCCGTCCTCATCTTCACCTCGATCGCGGCCCGCCTCCCCGGCGAGGGCTGGACGATCAAGGAGTCGAGCGGCGTCGGCAAGTTCCTGCTCGTCATCGGCCTGGTCCTGGTCATCATCGGCCTGGTCGTCTTCATCGAGCAGGCGCAGCGCCGGATCCCCGTGCAGTACGCCAAGCGCATGATCGGCCGGCGGATGTACGGCGGCACCTCCACCTACATCCCGCTGAAGGTCAACCAGGCCGGTGTCGTCCCGGTGATCTTCGCGTCCTCCCTGCTCTACCTCCCGCAGCTGTACCTGCAGTTCTTCGACAAGAACAACCTCAAGGGCTACCAGATCTGGATCCAGAAGTGGCTCGCCGACCCGACGAGCTCGCTCTACATCGGCGTCTACTTCCTCCTGATCATCTTCTTCACGTACTTCTACGTCTCGATCACGTTCAACCCGACCGAGGTCGCGGACAACATGAAGAAGTACGGTGGTTTCGTCCCGGGCATCCGTCCGGGCAAGCCGACGGCCGACTACCTGGACTTCATCCTCAGCCGGATCACCTTGGCCGGCGCGCTCTACCTCGGCATCATCTCGGTTCTGCCGAACTTCTTCTTCATCTGGCTGAACCAGCAGCAGTACCAGAACTTCCCGTTCGGCGGTACCGCGGTGCTGATCATGGTGGGTGTGGGTCTGGAGACGGTCAAGCAGATCGAGAGCCAGCTCATGCAGCGCAACTACGAAGGGTTCCTCCGGTAGTGGGGACGCGGAGCCGGGGGGCTCACGCGTCGGCGATTTGCGGGGCTCGTTCTCACCGAAGCGAGGCGATGTAGGTGCGGCTGGTACTGGTGGGCCCTCCGGGGGCCGGCAAGGGGACCCAGGCTGAGTTCATCGCCGCCCATCTCGCCGTACCGAAGATCTCGACCGGAGACATCTTCCGGGCCAACGTGTCCCAGGGAACGCCCCTGGGCGTGGAGGCGAAGCGCTACATGGACGCCGGGCAGCTGGTCCCGGACGAAGTGACCATCAACATGGTCCGGGACCGGCTGGCCGAGCCGGACGCCGGCGACGGCTTCCTGCTCGACGGCTTCCCGCGCACGGTGCCCCAGGCGTCCGCCCTGGACAAGCTGCTGGCCGACCTGGGCACCGCGCTGGACCTGGTGATGGAGCTCGTGGTCGACGACGACGAGGTCATCCGGCGGCTGTCGGGCCGCCGGACCTGCCGTGGCTGCGGCAAGATCTGGCACGTCGAGTTCGACCCGACCAGCAAGGAGAACATCTGCGACCGCTGCGGGTCGGAGCTGTTCCAGCGGGACGACGACAAGGCCGAGACCATCGCCAACCGCCTGGTCGAGTACGCCGAGAAGACCGCGCCCCTGGTCGACTTCTACGGCGCGCAGGGCAAGCTCGTGGGCATCGACGCGACCGGCCCGGTCGAGGACGTCACCGTGCGCGCCATCGACGCCCTGCGGTCGTACGGGGGCTGACATGCGCCGCCCGCAGCTGGACATCCAGCTGAAGACCCCCGAGCAGATCGAGCTGATGCGCGGCGCCGGCCTCGTGGTCGCCGCCGCGCTGGAGGCGATGCGGGACGCGGTCGCGCCCGGCGTCTCCACCGCCGACCTCGACGCGATCGCCGAGAAGGTCATCCGCGACGCCGGCGCGATTCCGTCGTTCAAGGGCTACCACGGCTTCCCGGCGTCGATCTGCGCGTCGGTGAACGAGCAGGTGGTGCACGGCATCCCGCGGGCCGAGCAGGTGCTGGTCGAGGGCGACTTGCTGTCGCTGGACTGCGGCGCGATCCTCGACGGCTGGCACGGCGACTCGGCGATCACCGTGGGCGTCGGCGACACCGACCCGGCGCTGCTGAAGATGGCCGAGGTCGCCGAGGACGCGATGTGGGCCGGTATCGCGGCGGCCGCTCGCGGTGCGGCCAACGGGCGGGGCCGGCTCACCGACATCTCCTTCAACGTCGAGAAGACGGTCCGCAAGGCCGGGCGGTACGGGATCGTCGACGGTTACGGCGGGCACGGCATCGGCACCGAGATGCACCAGGACCCGCACGTGCTCAACCACGGCAAGCCGGGCAAGGGCCCGCGCCTGGTGCCGGGCATGTGCCTCGCGATCGAGCCGATGATCACGATGGGCTCGCCGCGCACGGCCGAGCTCGAGGACGGCTGGACCGTGGTCACCCGGGACGGCTCCCGGGCCGCCCACGTCGAGCACACGATGTGCCTGCTCGAGGACGGTGTCTGGGTCACCACCGCACCGGACGGGGGCCGGGGACGGCTGGGGGATCTCGTCACTGCCCGCCAGGGCTGACCTACCGGTCGTGGTGCTTGTGCGTCATAGTTTGACGCATGGGACGGGAGGACATGCGGGCCGGCGACAGTGATCGCAAGGTGGTCGCCGAACAGCTGAAGACCGCACTGGACGAGGGACGCCTCGACCTCAGTGAGTACGACGAGCGGATCCAGCGGACGTACGCGGCCAAGACCTACGCCGACCTCGACGGCCTGCTCGACGACCTGCCGGGCACCGTGCCCGTCCAGCACTCTCAGATCCAGCCTGCCGCGTCCGCGCCGCCGCCCGGTGCACCCGCCCACCCCGGGCACCCCGCCGGCCGTCAGATCGCCCACTGGGTCGGTCCCTACGCCGGCGTGATCCTCGTCTGCACGGTCATCTGGGCCATCACGAGCGCCAGCGCCGGCCATCTCACGTACTTCTGGCCGGTGTGGATGTTGATCCCGCTGATCTTCGGCGTGTTCGGGCAGTGGTTCGGCGACGGCGGCCGCCGCGACCGCAGGCGCCGCTGACCGACGACCGGAACGGGGACGGTGATGGTGGAGGACATGGGCCGGGAACAGATGCGGGCCGCGGACGCCGACCGTCAGCGGGTCGCCGAGCAGCTGCGCGAGGCCCTCGAGGAGGGCCGGCTCGACCTGAGCGAGTACGACGAGCGCCTGAAGGACGCGTACGCGGCGAAGACGTACGGTGATCTGGATCGCCTGCTGACCGATCTGCCGAACGCCGCACCGGTCGTACCCGCCCCGCCGCCCGCGCCGCCACCGGTGCGGATCGACGCCGCCGACGGACAGACCCAGGCCTGGATCCGGCACCTCTGGGGCTCGTGGGCCTCGGTCGCCGGCTTCCTCAGCCTGATCTGGGCGCTCGGCTGGATCTCCGAGGGGCGGCCCGACTACTACTGGCCGGTCTGGGTGATCGGGCCGTGGGCCGTGCTGCTGGCGATGCGCACCGCGGCCGGGCTGGTGAAGGGCGAGCCGCGGATGCGGGCGGCCGAGATTGAGCACCGCCGCCGGCTGCGGGAGCACCGGCACGAGCGCAAGATGCTCTACCGGCAGGCGATCGCGACCGGCGAGCTGCCGCTCAACCCGAGCAAGCAGGAGCGCAAGGCGTTCATCGCGCGGGCGATGGCGCGGGGTGATCTGCCGCCGAAGCCCCACAAACCGGCCGCGGACGCATGATATGTCCGGATTTAGGGCCGTCGACACACCCGACCCCGGGTCAGGGCGACCTCGGTTTGGCGGGCTGAACCGGCGCGCGTACACTGGCTAGCTGGCGCGCAGCGTCCACTCCCGCATGTCCTCAGCGCTTCGAGGGCGGCGGGTGCCGCGGCTGGTCTTCGTCGGCGACGACGAAGGTATGACGTTGCATGCTAGCCCCGAACCCCAGTGTCAGGTAGCGGAGGACATGCCTAAGAAAGACGGAGCCATCGAGATCGAGGGCCGAGTGATCGAGCCCCTGCCGAACGCCATGTTCCGCGTGGAGCTCGCCAATGGTCACAAGGTGCTCGCCCACATCTCCGGCAAGATGCGGCAGCACTACATCCGCATCCTTCCCGAGGACCGAGTCGTCGTCGAGCTCTCGCCGTACGACCTGACCCGGGGACGCATCGTCTACCGCTACAAGTAGCCGGGGCGGGGCAGTCCCGTCCGTTGAGAGAGTTAAGGCAAACCGTGAAGGTCAAGCCGAGCGTCAAGCGGATCTGCAACAACTGCCGGGTCATCCGGCGGCACGGCCGCGTCATGGTCATCTGCAAGACCGACGCGCGTCACAAGCAGCGCCAGGGCTGAGTCCCGCAAGCTGCCAGATCCGGCACCACGAACAAGCTCGTCCCAGTCGCCTCGCAAGGCGGCCACACCCCCGGCTCGGAGGCCGGGGCCCGTCCGGGCAGACGGGGTTGGGAGGGGCACAGACCTCCGAATGAAATCGAGGAGTACGCCCACTTATGGCTCGACTCGTTGGAGTCGATCTTCCCCGCGAGAAGCGGATGGAGATCGCGCTCACCTACATCTACGGGATCGGTCGCACCCGTGCCGTCGAGGCACTGACCGCTACCACGATTGACCTGAACAAGCGCGCCAAGGACCTCACGGACGAGGAGCTGGTCCAGCTCCGCGACTACATCGAGGCCAATTTCAAGGTTGAGGGTGACCTTCGCCGCGAGGTCGCCGCGGACATCCGCCGCAAGGTCGAGATCGGCTGCTACGCCGGCATCCGCCACCGCCGGGGCCTCCCCGTGCGGGGCCAGCGGACCCGTACCAACGCTCGTACCCGCAAGGGTCCGAAGCGCACGGTCGCCGGTAAGAAGAAGCCCGGTCGGAAGTAATAGGAGCGCACTGACTTATGCCACCGAAGGCACGCGCTGGGGCCGCAGTCAAGAAGGTCCGGCGCAAGGAACGCAAGAACGTCGCCCACGGGCAGGCGCACATCAAGAGCACCTTCAACAACACCATCGTGTCGATCACCGACCCGACCGGTGCGGTCATTTCCTGGGCCTCCTCGGGCCAGGTGGGCTTCAAGGGCTCCCGCAAGTCGACCCCGTTCGCCGCGCAGCTGGCCGCCGAGGCCGCCGCTCGCCGGGCGATGGAGCACGGCATGCGCAAGGTCGACGTGTTCGTCAAGGGCCCCGGCTCCGGCCGGGAGACCGCGATCCGTTCGCTGCAGGCCGCGGGCCTCGAGGTCGGCCAGATCGCCGACGTCACGCCCCAGCCGCACAACGGTTGCCGTCCGCCGAAGCGTCGTCGGGTCTGAGGGAGATCTAGGAACAATGGCTCGTTACACAGGTGCGGACTGCAAGCGCTGCCGCCGCGAGAAGATGAAGCTGTTCCTCAAGGGCAGCAAGTGCGATGGGCCGAAGTGCCCGTTCGAGTCGCGTCCCTTCCCGCCCGGCCAGCACGGCCGTGGCCGGACCAAGGAGACCGAGTACCTGCTCCAGCACCGCGAGAAGCAGAAGGCCCGCCGCGTCTACGGCGTGCTCGAGAAGCAGTTCCGCGGTTACTACGAGGAGGCTGTCACCAAGCCCGGCAAGACCGGTGAGGTGCTGCTGCAGATCCTCGAGTCCCGTCTCGACAACGTCGTCTACCGGGCCGGCCTCGCGCAGTCCCGGGACATGGCCCGGCAGCTGGTCAAGCACGGCCACTTCCTGGTCAACGGCGTGAAGGTGGACATCCCCTCGTACCGGGTCAAGGAGCACGACATCGTGACGACCCGGGAGAAGTCGAAGGAGATGACCCCGTTCGTCATCGCCCAGGCGCAGGCCGGTTCCCGGCCGGTGCCGGCGTGGCTCGAGCCGATCCCGAGCGAGATGAAGATCCTCGTGCACTCGCTCCCGGCCCGCGCCGTCATCGACACGCAGGTCCAGGAGCAGCTGATCGTCGAGCTTTACTCCAAGTAAGGCTCTTGGGATGCCGGCCGTCGCGGCCGGCATCCCAAAAAGAATTCAGACGGCCATCAAATAGCGGGTGGCCTGACAGAAAGAAGAAACGCGTGCTCATCAGCCAGCGGCCGACCCTCTCGGAGGAGTCGCTCAGCGAGACCCGCTCCCGGTTCACCATCGAGCCCCTCGAGCCGGGCTTCGGCTACACCCTCGGCAACTCGCTCCGCCGGACCCTGCTGTCCTCCATCCCGGGCGCGGCGGTCACCAGCATCAAGATCGACGGCGTCCTGCACGAGTTCACCACGATCCCCGGTGTCAAGGAGGACGTGGTCGAGCTGGTCATGAACGTCAAGGAGCTCACGGTCAGCTCCGAGCACGACGAGCCGGTCAGCATGTACCTGCGCAAGCAGGGCCCGGGCGACGTCACCGCCGGTGACATCCAGCCCCCGGCCGGCGTCTCCGTGCACAACCCCGACCTGAAGCTGGCCACGCTCAACAGCAAGGGCCGGCTCGACATGGAGCTCACCGTCGAGCGGGGCCGTGGCTACGTCACGGCGGCGCAGAACAAGAGCACCGGCGCCGAGATCGGCCGCATCCCGGTCGACTCGATCTACTCGCCGGTGATGAAGGTGACCTACCGCGTCGAGGCGACCCGTGTCGAGCAGCGCACCGACTTCGACCGCCTGATCATCGACGTCGAGTCGAAGGCGTCCATCTCGCCCCGCACCGCGCTGGCGTCGGCCGGCTCGACCCTCGTCGAGCTGTTCGGCCTCTGCCGCGAGCTGGACGAGACCGCCGAGGGCATCGACATCGGCCCGTCGCCGCAGGACGCGCAGCTCGCTGCCGACCTGGCCCTGCCGATCGAGGAGCTGGACCTCACCGTCCGGTCGTACAACTGCCTCAAGCGCGAGGGCATCAACAGCGTGGGTGAGCTGATCGGGCGTACGGAAGCCGATCTTCTGGATATAAGGAATTTCGGTCAGAAGTCGATCGACGAGGTCAAGATGAAGCTCGCCGGAATGGGCCTGGGCCTCAAGGACAGCGCGCCGTCCTTCGACCCCGCGCACGTCGTGGACTCGTTCGGCGACGTGGACTACGACACCGACGACTACCGCGAGACCGAGCAGCTCTAAGCCCGGCCGCCGTATAACCAAGGAGCATTGGAAATGCCCACGCCCACCAAGGGTCCCCGCCTCGGCGGCAGCCCGGCGCACGAGAAGCTGATCCTGGCCAACCTGGCCACGGAGCTCTTCCGGCACGGGAAGATCAAGACCACCGAGACGAAGGCCAAGCGGCTGCGCCCGCTGGCTGAGCAGCTCATCACGAAGGCCAAGCGCGGCGACCTGCACGCTCGTCGCCGGGTGCTGACCGTCGTGCGGGACAAGGACGTCGTGTACGCCCTGTTCGAGCAGATCGCTCCGCGGTACGGCAACCGTTCGGGTGGCTACACCCGCATCACCAAGACCGGCCCGCGCAAGGGTGACGCCGCTCCGATGGCCGTCATCGAGCTGGTCGAGGAGCTGCAGGTCGCGGCGACCACTGCGGCCCCGGCGAAGAAGGCGGCCAAGAAGGCCGCCGCGCAGCAGGACAAGGTGGAGGCTCTCGCCCGCGAGGACGAGGCGCCGGCCGCCGCCACGACCGGGGACACGGTCGAGGACCAGGACGCCGAGCCGCCGGTGAACGCTTCCGGTGACAAGGGCGCCGAGGGTCCCGGCGACCAGGCCGAGGGCGAAGACACCAAGGCGTAGCGATTACGCGGAATGGCCCGGCATCCTCAGGGTGCCGGGCCATCTCTCTGTCGGCAGGGGACACGATGGACTCGATCCGCTTACGACTGGACGTGTCGTACGACGGCGCCGACTTCTCGGGCTGGGCCGCGCAACCGGGGCGGCGGACGGTGGCCGGCGTGCTGGTGGCCGCGTTCGAGCGTCTGGTCGGGCCGGAGGCGGCCCTGGGACTGACGGTGGCCGGTCGCACCGACGCCGGGGTGCACGCGACCGGTCAGGTCTGCCACGTCGACCTTCCGGCCGACGCGTGGGCCGAGCTCGAGGGGTCACTCCTGCGCCGGCTGGCGGCGCTCATGCCGGCCGATGCACGCGTACGCGCGATCACGCCCGTCCCCGCCACCTTCGACGCGCGTTTCTCCGCCACCTTCCGGCGTTACGAGTACCGGGTCGTGGACACGCCGTGGGGCCCCGAGCCGCTGCGCCGCCACGACACCCTCGGCTGGGTGCGGCCGCTCGACCTGGCCCGGCTCAACGCGGCCGCCGCCGGTCTGGTGGGCGAGCACGACTACGCCGCCTACTGCAAGCGCAAGGAGCACGCCACCACGGTCCGGGCGATCGACCGGCTGGACTGGCGCCGGGACCCCGACGGCGTGTGCGTGGCGACCGTGCAGGCCGACGCGTTCTGCCAGTCGATGGTGCGCAGCCTGGTCGGGGCCATGCTCACGGTCGGCGACGGGCGGCGCGACATCAACTGGCCGGGCACGCTGCTCTCCTTACGGGAGCGCTCGAGCGAGGTGACGGTGGCCCCGGCTCACGGCCTGACCCTGGTCGCCGTCGGCTATCCGGACGAGACCATGTACGCCGCCCGCGCCGAAGCCACCCGGCGGATGCGCGCCTAGGGAGCCGTCTCGCGCCGGGCCAGCACCGTGGTGCCCAGGTAGGTGTCCACCAGGTCGCCGGTTATCCGCTCGGCGATCGGGTCGTCGCTGCTGACCAGCGCCCCGTCGGGCCGGGTGATCACGCAGTAGAGCAGGTAGTGGCCCCGGGCCCGCCAGCCGACCTGGTTGGCCGGCGGCGCGTCCGGATCGGTCCGGGCGGCGGGCAGGGTCGCGAAGCCGCCGTCGCCGGTCTCCACCAGGTTGCGCAGCCGATCCTCCACGTCGGCGGCCCCGGCGGCGTCGGCCAGGTTGAACAGGCCCGCGGTCACCTGGTAGCCGCCGTACGGCGCGACCATCCCGGCGCGTACGACCTGGCCGCACCCGTGGGCGGCGAGCAGAGAGCCCAGCTCGCCGGTCGTCGCCGTACGGCAGTCGGTGTCGAGGTGGGTGATCGTGATCCGGTAGGGCGCGGCGGCCGGCGGTCGCACCGCGGACCGGTCGGGAAAGACCTCCTCGACCGAGAGTGGCTCGGGGTCGGCGCCGCGGGACGCGAGCGGGCCGGCCTCGAAGGCGTTCGTCTCGACCCGGGCCGGCGCGTCGCTCCGCTCGCCGGCCACGACGAAGAACGCGACGGTGCCGATCAGGCCCAGCATGATGACCCCGGCCAGCCCGCGTACCAGGATCTGGGCGGTCCGCTGGGGCTCGCGGTACGCACGCCGGCGGGACGCGGACCGGTGCTGCCCGGTCGGGGCGAACCCGCGCACGAACAGGGCGAGGCCGCCGTCGGGTGCGGCGCGATGCTCGCGGCGGGGAGGGGTCCCGTACAGCATGCATTTCACGCTAGGAGCGCACGGTGATCGATGAGCGCACAGACTGTGCGGCACCCCCGCCGGGCATCGTCGTTCGTGGCGGCGGCAGACTGGCGGGGTGACCGCCGAGCATTACTTCAGCGCCGAGCCCACGACGCCCGCCCAGCGCGGCGAAATCGAGTTCACCGCCGCCGGCCGGAGCTACCGGATGGCCGTGGCGTCGGGCGTGTTCTCGGCCGGGCGGCTGGACCCCGGCACGGCCGTGCTGCTGCGCAAGGGTGACCTGCCGACCACCGCCGCCACCGGGGTCTTCCTCGACCTCGGGTGCGGTTACGGGCCGATCGCCGCGGTGCTGGCGAGTGAGGCGCCGGAGGCGACCGTCTGGGCCGTCGACGTCAACTCCCGGGCCCGCGAGCTGGCCGCGGAGAACACGGCCGGGCTCGGCAACGTCCGGGTGGCCGGGCCCGACGAAGTGCCGTCCGAGGTGGTCTTCGACGAGATCTGGAGCAACCCGCCCACCCACGTCGGCAAGGCCGAGCTGCACGCGCTGATGGAGCGCTGGCTGCCGCGGCTGGCGACCGGCGGCGTGGCCTGGCTGGTGATCAACCGGCATCTCGGTGGCGACTCGCTGCACGCGTGGCTCACCGGGCTCGGCTGGCAGGTCGACCGGGTGGCCAGCCAGAAGGGCTTCCGGGTGCTACGGGTCAGCCGGAAAACCGGCTGACCGCGCGGCCCGCAGCGGGAAGAATGCGGGCCCATGGGGTACGTGGATGTCGCCGGAGCCGGTTTCGTGCTGCCCGACGGCCGGGAGCTGTTCGCCGACGTGTCGTTCCGGGTCGGTGAGGGCGCCAAGGTCGCGCTGGTCGGGCCGAACGGCGCCGGCAAGACCACGCTGCTGCGCCTGGTCGCGGGCGATCTGCCGGTGCAGGCCGGCACCATCGCGCGGTCCGGCGGCCTCGGGGTCATGCGCCAGTTCATCGGCATGATCGGCGATGACCGTACGCTCGAGGACCTCGCCCTTTCGCTCGTCGAGCCCGCGCTCGGCGCCGCCGGTGAGCGCCTGGCCACGGCCACCGCGAGCCTCGACGAGTCCGAGCGCAGCCAGTTGGCGTACGCGAACGCTCTCGCGCATTGGGGTGAGGTCGGCGGCTATGACGCCGAGGTCCTCTTCGACACCGTCGCGGTCGCCATCCTCGGCAAGCCGTGGGAGGAGGTCCGGCACCGCCCGGTGCGCACGCTCTCCGGTGGCCAGCAGAAGCGGTTCGCGCTCGACCTGCTGCTGCGCGGCCGCGACGAGGTACTGCTGCTCGACGAGCCGGACAACTTCCTGGACGTGCCGGGCAAGCGCTGGCTCGAGGCCCGGCTGCGCGAGTCGCCGAAATCGGTGCTCTACGTCTCGCACGATCGCGAGCTGCTGGCGCAGACCGCCGGCCGGGTGGTGGCGGTCGAGGGCGGCAGCGCGTGGACCCATCCGGGCGGCTTCGCGTCCTGGCACGAGGCCCGCGAGCACCGGCACGAGAAGCTCGAGGAGAACCGCAAGCGCTGGGACGAGGAGCACCAGAAGCTGCGCGAGCTGATGCTGATGTACAAGCAGAAAGCCGCCTACAACTCCGACATGGCCTCTCGGTATCAGTCGGCGCAGACCCGGCTCCGCAAGTTCGAGGAGGCCGGGCCGCCGCCGCTGCCGCCCAAGGAGCAGTCGCTGCGGATGAACCTGCGCGGCGGACGCACCGGCAAGCGGGCGGTGATCTGCGAGCAGCTCGAGCTGGAGAACCTGACGTTCCCCTTCGACCTCGAGATCTGGTACGGGGACCGGGTCGCCGTCCTCGGGGCCAACGGCACCGGCAAGTCGCACTTCCTGCGGCTGCTGGCGGCCGGCGGCACCGACCCCGAGGCGGAGAACAAGCCGGTCGACGGCGCGCCTCTGGCGTACGTGGCCCATGAGGGTGTGGCCCGGCTCGGCGCTCGCGTCCGTCCCGGCCATTTCTCGCAGACCCACGACCGTCCCGAGCTGCTCGACCGCACCCTGGTCGAGATCCTCTGGCGCGGCGACGATCATCGGTCGGGAATGGACCGGGCCGGCGCGATGAAGGCGCTCAACCGGTACGAGCTGGCCGGTCAGGGCGACCAGAAGTTCGGCACGCTCTCGGGTGGTCAGCAGGCCCGGTTCCTGGTGCTGATGCTGGAGCTGTCGGGTGCGACCGTGCTGCTGCTCGACGAGCCGACCGACAACCTGGACCTGGCGTCGGCCGAGGCGCTGGAGGAGGGTCTGAAGCAGTTCGAGGGGACCGTGATAGCGGTCACTCACGACCGGTGGTTCACCCGCTCCTTCGACCGCTTCGTGCTGTTCCAGGGCGACGGCGAGGTCATCGAGACGCCGGAGCCGGTCTGGGACGTTCGCTAGTTTTCTTGCCTCGGGCCGGTTATGGTCCGAGGCAAGACACAACCCCACGGGAGTCCGGTGCACCGGGCTGAGAGGGGGGCTGACGCGGCCCCCGACCGTCGAACCTGATCCGGATCATGCCGGCGCAGGGAGGAGCGTTCGTTGTTTCCTCGTTTGCATATCGTCACCGACTCGCTCGATGTCGTGCGCGGTGCCGTCGGGCACGGGCCGGTCGCCATTCAGGTACGCGTGAAGTCCTCGGACCGGTTGGCCTACGAGCTGACGGTGGCCGCCCTTTCGCTGTGCCGCGAGGCCGGCGCGATGTGCCTGGTTGATGATCGCGTGGGCGTGGCGCTCGCGGCCGGGGCGGACGGCGTGCACGTGGGCGCCGAGGATCTGCCGGTGGCGGCGGTGCGGCGGGTGCTGGGGCCGGCGGCGGTGGTCGGCGCCACGTGCCGGAACCCGGTCGAGGCGCGGGCCGCGGTGGCCGATGGGGCTACGTATCTCGGGGTCGGGCCGGCCTACGCGACGTCCACGAAGGACGGTCTGCCGCCGCCGATCGGGGTGGCGGGGGTGCGGGCGGTGGTCGAGGCGGTGCCGGGGACGCCGGTGATCGCGATCGCCGGCATCACGGCGTCGCGGGTGGCCGAGCTGCCGGGGCACGGGGTGGCGGTGGTCTCGGCCGTCGTCGCCGATCCGGCCGGCGCTACGGCGGCGTTCCTGCGCGCGCTCGATCAGCGCCCGCGGGATTTGCCGGATAAATCGGGCGCGGCGCCGGGCGCTGACGCGGCCGGCGCGGCTGACGCGGCCGGCGTGGGCGCCGCGGCCGGCGTGGCCGGCGTGGGCGTCTCGGGTGCTGCCGGCACGGGCGCGGGCGAACGGGGTGCGCGATGAGCGTGGCGATCGTCGGTGGCGGGATCATCGGACTCGCTGTCGGGTGGCGGCTTCTCGAGCGCGGCGTGGACGTCACCGTTTTCGACGACGGCCGGCTCGGCGCCTGGCACGTCGCCGCCGGGATGCTGGCGCCGAGCGGGGAGTCGGCCCACGAGCAGGAGGCGCTCGCCCGGCTGATGGCGGCCGCCGGCGAGCGCTGGCCGGCGTTTGCCCGCGAGCTCGGCGTCGAGATCGGCTTCGACGTGACCGGGACGCTCAGCCTCGCGATGACCGCCGACGACCTGGCCGCCGCCGACCGCGTCTGGACCCGGCACCGGCTCGCCCGGCTGCGCCCCTCCGAGCTGCGCGAACGCGAGCCGGCCCTGTCGCCGCGGGTGCGGGCCGGCGTCTACTCGGCGAACGAGTGGCAGGTCGATCCCCGCCGGCTGGTGGCGGTCCTGCGCGACCGGCTGGCCGGGCGGATCGTCGCCAAGCGGGTCGAGTCGCTGTCCGAGGTGGACGCCGGGACGGTGGTGGTGGCGGCCGGTTGCGGGACGGCGGGACTGACCGGGCTGCCGGTGCGGCCGGTCAAGGGGCAGGTGCTGCGGCTGCGCGGGGAGCCGGGCCTGTTGCGGCACGTGCTCGACGCGACCGTCGACGGCCGGCACGTCTACGTCGTACCGCGGGCCGACGGTGAGGTGGTGGTCGGCGCGACCCAGGAGGAGCGGACCGACTCGCTGGTCACCGCCGGCGGCGTGCACGACCTGCTGCGGGCCGCGATCGACCTGGTGCCGGCGCTGGCCGAGCTCGAGCTGGCCGAGACGACGGTGGGCCATCGGCCGGGTACGCCGGACAACGCGCCGCTGCTCGGACGGCTCGACGGCGACGACCGGGTGATCGTGGCGGCCGGGCACTTCCGGAACGGGGTGCTGCTGGCGCCGATCACCGCCGATCTGATCGCCGGGCTGGTGGTGGGCGACGAGCCGGATCCGCTGCTGGCCCACTTCGCGCCGGGGAGGTTCTGATGCGGCTGACGGTCAACGGGCGGGAGCACGTCGAGAGCGGGGACGCCCTCTCGGTGGCGACCCTGGTCGAGCGGCTAACCGAGGCCCGGCGCGGGGTGGCGGTGGCGGTCAACGGGACGGTCGTGCCCCGATCGACCTGGGCGACGAGCGTCCTGGCCGACGGCGACGCGGTCGAGGTGCTCACCGCGGCACAGGGAGGCTGAGATGCTCTTCGGGGAGTCCCGCCTGATCCTCGGCACCGGCGGCGCGAACAGCCTGGCCGAGCTGGAGGAGGCGATCACGGCCTCGGGAACCGAGCTGGTCACGGTGGCGCTGCGGCGAGTCGATGCGGCCGGGCCGGGTTTGCTGCCGATGCTCGACCGGCTCGGCGTGCAGGTGCTGCCGAACACGGCCGGCTGCTACACCGCCGGCGACGCGATCAAGACGGCCCACCTGGCTCGCGACGCCTTCGAGACCGACCTGGTCAAGCTCGAGGTGATCGGCGACGAGCGGACCCTGCTGCCGGACGGGGTGGAGCTGCTGAGGGCGGCCGAGACGCTGGTCTCGGACGGGTTCCGGGTGCTGCCCTACACCAGCGACGATCCGATCCTGGCCCGCCGGCTGGCCGACGTGGGCTGCGTGGCGGTGATGCCGGCCGGTTCGCCGATCGGCTCCGGCCTGGGCATCTCCAACCCGCATCACATCCGGCTGATCCGCCAGTCGGTCGACGTGCCGGTGGTGCTCGACGCCGGCATCGGTACCGCGTCGGACGCGGCGCTGGCGATGGAGCTGGGCTGCGACGCGGTGCTCATCGCGAGCGCGATCACCCGGGCCGAGGATCCGGCGGGGATGGCGGCGGCGATGCGGCATGCGGTGGTGGCGGGGCGGCTGGCGTACACGTCGGGCCGGATCCCGCGTCGCTTCCACGCGGTGGCCTCCACATCGGACGAGGGGATCGCGCGGTGGTGACGCCGAGCGGTCTGGTGCTGCTCACCGATCGGCGGCTCGCCTCCGGCTCGCTCATCCGGGTGGTCGAGCGGGCGGTCCGCGGCGGCGTCGCGTGGGTCATCCTCCGGGAGCGCGATCTCCCGTACGCCGAGAGACGCACCCTGGCGCTGCGACTGCGCGACCTGCTGCCGCCGGGCCGCCTGATCGTCGCCGGGCCCGACCCGCTCGGCGCCGACGCGGTCCACTTGGCCGAGGCGGATCCGCTGCCCGCGGCCGATGTCGCGCTGATCGGCCGTTCCTGCCACGCCGCCCCCCGACTGACCATCGGCCTGTGGACGACGGCGCGGAATTCGTCGTACCCGGGCGCTAAGGTCGCCCCACCCAGTGAACGGGGTGGGGTTTCGGCGGACCCGAGGGTCGAGGACTACGTGACGCTGTCGCCCGTGTTCCCGACGCTCAGCAAGCCCGGCTACGGCCCGGCCCTGCCACTGCCCGACGCCGCGGCGCTCGCGGGCGAGGTGCCGTGGCTCGCGCTCGGCGGCATCGACTCGCCGTCTCGGGCCGCGGCGTGCGCGGCGGCCGGCGCCCACGGCATCGCGGTGATGGGAGCGCTGATGCGGGCCGACGATCCGGAGCGGGTCGCGCGCGAGTTGGCCGCCGCGTTCGGCGCCGCGCGGGTGGCAAGGGCTGCACGCGACCGGCGACCGACGGCCGCCGCGGTCGCCGCCGGCGTTGCGGAATGGAACGATCCGCGATGACTCCGCCGGTGGTGCTGACCATTGCCGGGTCTGACTCGGGCGGCGGCGCCGGGATTCAAGCGGATCTCAAGACGATCGCGGCGCTGGGCGGATATGGCGTCTCGGTCGTCACGGCGATCACCGCGCAGAACACGCTCGGTGTCACCGGTATCCACCCCATTCCGATCGAGATGGTGGAAGCGCAGCTCGAGGCGGTGCTGGGCGACTTCCCGGTGGCGGCGGTCAAGGTGGGCATGATCGGCGACCGGAAGGTGGCCGAGCTGATCCTGGGACTGGGGGAGCGGCTGCCGAACCTGGTGGTCGATCCCGTGCTGGTGGCGACCTCGGGGGCGAAGCTCGCGGATGCGGCGCAGGTGGGGCCGCTCCTCGCGTACGGCTGCATCCTGACGCCGAACCGGCAGGAAGCCGCCGCCCTCACCCGGAGCCCGGTCGAGACGGCCGAGGAAATGATCTCGGCGGCCGTCCGGCTCGCCGAGGCCGGACCCCGCGCGGTGGTGGTGACCGGCAGCGAGCTCGCCGTCGACGTGCTGCGGCACGGCGGCGAGACCACGATTCTGCGCGGCGAAGCGGTCGCCACGCGCAACAACCACGGTTCGGGATGCACGTTCTCGTCGGCGCTCGCGACGCGGCTGGCGTTCGGCGACGACGTGCCGACGGCGGTGAGCGCGGCCAAGAGATACGTGACGGCCGCGCTGCGAGGTGGTCGTGAATGGCGGCTGGGCGCCGGGCCCGGACCGCTGAACCACTTCGCCTGATTGTCGTTCGGGCCCGGTGTCGGGGATTCTTGCTGCCTCCGACCGTCCATTATGCACCGATTTGGGGAGGAAAAGATGAGGCGGAAGGTGTACGTCGAGGGCTCGCGGCCGGATGTTCGCGTCCCCTTCAACGAGGTCGAGCTGAGCGACGGCAACGCGCCCGTTCGGCTCTACGACACATCCGGGCCGGGGAGCGACCCGGAGATCGGGCTGCCGCCGCTGCGTTCGGGGTGGACCACGCGCGGCACCCAGCTCGCGCACGCCCGGGCCGGGACGATCACCCCGGAGATGGAGTTCGTGGCGATCCGGGAAGGGGTCGACGCGGCGGTCGTGCGGGACGAGATCGCGGCCGGCCGGGCCGTGCTGCCGGCCAACCGCAACCACCCGGAGAGCGAGCCGATGGTGATCGGGTCGCGGTTCCTGGTGAAGGTCAACGCCAACATCGGCACCTCGGCGGTGACCTCGTCGATCGCCGAGGAGGTGGACAAGATGACCTGGGCGACCCGGTGGGGCGCCGACACGGTGATGGACCTGTCGACCGGGCCGCGCATCCACGAGACCCGGGAGGCGATCATCCGGAACGCGCCGGTGCCGATCGGGACCGTGCCGATCTACCAGGCGCTGGAGAAGGTCAACGGCGATCCGCTCAAGCTCTCCTGGGAACTGCTCCGCGACACCATCCTCGAGCAGGCCGAGCAGGGGGTCGACTACATGACCATCCATGCCGGGGTGCTGCTGCCGTACGTGCCGCTGGCCGCCGAGCGGGTCACCGGGATCGTCTCCCGCGGCGGCTCGATCATGGCGGCCTGGTGCCTGGCGCATCACGAGGAGAACTTCCTCTACACGCACTTCGAGGAGCTCTGCCGGATCTTCGCCGAGTACGACATCACCTTCTCGCTCGGCGACGGCCTGCGGCCGGGGTCGATCGCCGACGCCAACGACGAGGCCCAGTTCGCCGAGCTGCGGACGCTGGGGGAGCTGACCCACCTGGCCTGGGAGCACGATGTGCAGGTGATGGTCGAGGGGCCCGGCCACGTGCCGATGCACAAGATCAAGGAGAACGTCGACCGGCAGGTCGAGCTGTGCGGCGGGGCGCCGTTCTACACGCTCGGGCCGCTCACCACCGACATCGCGCCCGCCTACGACCACATCACCTCGGCGATCGGGGCCGCGATGATCGGCATGTTCGGTACGGCGATGCTCTGTTACGTGACGCCCAAGGAGCACCTCGGCCTGCCGGACCGCGACGACGTCAAGGCCGGCATGATCGCGTACAAGATCGCGGCGCACGCGGCCGACCTGGCGAAGGGTCATCGGGGCGCCCAGGAGTGGGACGACGCCCTGTCCAAGGCGCGGTTCGAGTTCCGCTGGGAGGACCAGTTCGAGCTGGCCCTCGATCCGGAGACGGCTCGGGCGTACCACGACGAGACGTTGCCGGCGGCGCCCGCGAAGACCGCGCACTTCTGCTCGATGTGCGGGCCGAAGTTCTGCTCGATGCGGATCTCGCATCAGCTCCGCGAGCAGGGTCTCCGCGAGAAGTCGGAGGAGTTCCGCGCCGCCGGCGGCAAGGTCTACGTCGAGGTGACGCCGGCTCAGAGCTTGTAGAACGTGACGTAGTGGTCGGGGGTGAACCAGGTCTCCTTGGTCGACCGGTTCACCACGATCCGGTACGCGTCCCGGGCCGCGCCACGCGCCCGCGGGTACACGTCGTACTCGTTGTAGCTGGCCCCCGACGGCAGCTCGCCCTCCCGGTTCTGGAAGGTGCCGCCGGTGTAGTTGTACTGGCCGTACGGCCAGGAGTACCAGCCCGAGCTCAGCGGCCAGCCGAGCGAGCTCCAGCCGCTGCGCGCGGTGCGGGCGGCCGAGCAGCGCGAGATCGTGCAGGAGGAGTGGACCGTGGCCTGGGCGGCGGCGGTGTGGGTGGGCGCCACCACGGCCGGCGCCACCAGGCCGGTGCCGGCCAGGCCGAGGGTGAGGGCGAGGCCGGCGAGGAACCGGCCGATGCGGGTACGGGGTTTCCGGTCGGCGTTCATGGAACGATCGTCGGCGAAATTATGACCGCTGGGTACATCCCCGACCGGTCATTCCATCGGTATTCGTCTATCCGTTACCCAGCCCGCTGACCCACTCGGTGACCTCGTCGGCCTGGTTGCCGCGCCGGCCGCGCCCGCGCTGGGGCTGCCCCGGAACCTGGGCCGTGGCGGTCGCCGTCGGCTGGTGTTGCTGCTGCTGGGGCGGCGTGAAGCCGTCGAACGAGGGTGCGTCCGGCATCGAGAAGACCCCGGTGTCGGAGGGGCGCAACTGCTCCTCGGGCCGCTGGGCGGCGGCGGACGCGGCCTGGGCGATGGCCGAGGCCGGCCGGGCGTCGCGCTTGGGCAGCGGCGGCCGGTGCGGGGTCGGCTCGGCGCCGGGCGCGCTGCCCGGGCCGGTCGACGAGCCGGAAGACGAGCCGGATGACGGGCCGGTCGACGGGCCCGTGCGCAGCACGGCCGCCAGCACCGAGCCGAGCACGCCGGCGCCGGCCGCGGTCATCGCCGCCCAGTAGGGCACCGCCTGGAACCGGCCGGGGCCCGAGCCCGGGCCGGCGATCAGATAGGCCGTGGTGAGCAGGGCCGGACCGGCGAGGCCGGCGAGGGCGATCGTCAGCGTGGACATGCCCCGGCGGCGTGCCGCGAACCCGATGGCGACCCCGCTGACCAGGGCCAGGGCCGGCATCGTGAACAGGGCCGTCCGCTGGGTCACCGAGGAGGAGAGGAATCCCGCGTCGAGCACGCCGAGGCGTACCCAGGGAAGGGTCTTGCCCGGCGCCATCGAAGGCGCCACCGACAGCACCGCGAGCGCCCAGATCGCGACGCCCACCGCGGTGAGGCTCCAGCGCGCCACCTGACGGCTCAGCGCCGCGTACGCCGCGAAGATGCCGGCCGCCGCACCCAGCGCGGCGCCGATGCCGATCACCAGGACCGGCTGCACCCCGGCGACGATCGCGCCCCGGGCCGGCTGCATGGTCAGCGGAACCACCACCGCGGCGCCGAGGCCGGCGGCGGTCGCCGTGACGAGCCGGGTCCCGGCGCCCGAGCCCTTCGGCAGGTGCGGCCGGCCGGCCATGCCGCCCACCACCGCGGAGGTCATCGCGAACCAGGCGACCCAGGCCAGCTCCGCCGTCCAGTGGTCACGCATGGTGATATCCAGCGCGCGGTTGGGCGCCACGATGCCGAGGCCGTAGGCCAGCCCCAGCTGGCTGGCGCCGGCCAGCGCGGCGACGCCGAGCGTGACCCCCAACAGTTTGGCCGAGGTCCGGAATGCCATGCGGGGCAGGTTACGGATCCGTGCCCCGCCGCGCCACTCCGGGACCGTTTCTTGATTAATCGTTCTGGTGATTACTGTTGGTTAACCGGCATGATCACTTATGACGCCAGTCGCCAGCGGCCGGCGCGGGCGACCAGAAGCGTCAGCGCCTGCGGCATGAGGCCCGAGTGGTTGGCCGGGGTGAGGCGGATCGGGCCGGAGATGCCGTCGGTCTGCGAGGTCTCCAGGATCGCCCGGATCTGGTCGCGGTCGCCGCCGACCCGGGCCACCGCGGCCGCGATCAGGTCGACCGCGTCGGCCGCGAACGACGCCACGCCCGAGTAGCTGCCGTACCGCGAGATGTAGTCGCGGAACCACTGCTTGCGGGCGGCCTTGGCCGGGGTCGTCGCGATCACGTCGTCGATCGCCAGGATCTGGGTGAACACCATGGTCGTGTTGTTGGTGGCGGCGGCCGAGGCGAGCGGCAGGAACATGTCGCTGGCAGCGGCGGCGTCGAAGTAGATCTTGCCGGCGTACCCGGCGCGCTTGGCGCTGGTGGCGGCGAGCGCGGCCTGGTCCGGCGAGGCGAGCACGATCAGCGCGGCCGGCTCGCCCGCGGTCAGCGTCTCGATCGCCTGGGTGACGTCGGTGGCGGTCGGCTTCACCGGGGTCGCGCCCTTCAGCGCGATCTTCGCCTTGCCGAGCTCGCCGGTCAGAGCGGCCTTGCCGCCTTTGCCGTAGAGGTCGTCGGAGTAGAGCACCGCCGCGTTCGGCACCTTGAGGCGGCGGAGCTCGGCGACCATCGCGGTGGCGCTGTCGGCCGAGTTGGGCCCGAGCTTGAAGAGGTACTGCCGGTCGGCGATCGGCTGGGTGATCTCGTCCGAGGCGGCCAGCGCGATGGTCGGCAGCTTCTTGTCGTTGATCGTCTTGGCCGCGCCCACCACGCACGAGTCGCACGAGCCGCCGACCAGCGCGCCGACCGAGGGATCGTCGGCGAAGGTGCTGATGTTGCGCAGCGAGGTGGTCGGATCCGAACGGTTGTCCTGGGCGCGCAGCGCCAGCTTGCGCTTGCCCAGCCGGCCCGAGGCGTTCACCTGGTCGATCCGCAACTGCAGGGCGCGGCCGTACGCGAGGTCCACCGTGGACGAGTTGTTGAGGTCGGCCCCGATCACGATCGTGCCGTCGTCACCACCCGGATCTCCGTCGTCCGATGTGCAGCCGGTGAGCCCGGCGACCAGGAGAGCCGAGGCCACGACGGATGCCGTGGCGAGGCGGGGGAGCCTCACGGGGGTGCCTCCTCGCAGGGTGGTTACGCGGTACGCCGGCGGCAACGGTGACCGCCCGCCGACGTGCCCCTACGGACAACACGTCCGTCTGATCGCGCCAAACCTTGCCAACGTGATGGCGGCTGGTCAAGCCGGTGCTGAGCACCGGTTCGGGATGGCTGTCCCACATAATGGTTGGAATCTTGACGCCCCCGGGTAACCGGTAAGTCACGCTTTGTGTCCACTAAGACATTCGTGCACGTCAACGCGATGACGGTGTCGAAAGTGGAACCGAAAGGGTGGTTACTCATCGGACAACAAGTTTGTTTCCGGACGGGCCCAGACTTCCCAAACGGCAACGGTCTCTGATGAAATCGCCGGGCCGCAGCCTCTGGCGGGCGAAGAAACACGGGGATGATCACAGAGGAGAAGTCGTGAGCACCGGATCTTCGACCCTGGTGGCGGGCCGTGGCATCTTCCCGCGGCTCCGTGACGCGCGGATCCGGGCGAAGCTGGGACTGATCCTGTTCGTCCCGCTCGCCGCGGTGATCGTGCTCGCGACCGCCCGCCTGGTCGATGTCAGCCAGCAGGCCACGGCGGCCGGTCAGGTCGAGAAGCTGACCGAGCTCGGCACCGACGTCTCCGCCCTCACCCAGCTGCTGCACGCCGAGCGGATGGCGGCCGCCGAGTACCTCGCGACGCCGGGGTCCAAGCCGGACGCGTACACGGCCGCGGTCAAGGCCACGGATGCGGAGATCCAGGCGTACCGGACCAGCCGGCGCGCGCTCGACGACCCGCCGCCCACCGTGCAGAGCAACCTCGCGCAGATCGACGACAACCTGAACACCCTGGAGGACACCCGCAACCGGGTGGGCAAGCGGGACGGCCTGGGCGTGGCCGAGGCGATGTCGCGCTACGGCGTGGTGCTGGGCGACCTGCTCGGCTACGACGACGCGGTCAGCCAGTACGCGGGTGCCGACAAGGTCGGCGACAGCCTGCGGGCCACCAGCGGGTTCAGCAAGGCCAAGGCGGGTGCGGCCGAGCTGGACGCGATCGCGTACACGGCGCTGGTCTCCGGCGACCTGAGCGCCGAGCAGCGCAGCGCGTTCATCGCGGCCCAGACCGGCCAGCAGGAGGGCCTGCTGACGTTCGCGGCCTTCGCCACGCCGGCCCAGCAGTCGCTTGTGGACGACGTGGTCACCGGTGACGCGGTCAACCTCGCCGACCAGGTCTCGATCCGGCTCGGCCGGGGCCTGGCGATGCCGCCCGGCGAGGCGACGAACGCCTTCGGCGCGGTCGTCGACCTCATGCGCTGGGCCGAGCAGCAGCTGGAGTCCGAGAACGTCGCTCTCGCGTCGGACGAGAGCGACTCGGTCGTACGCCAGGCGGCCCTCGAAGCCGCCCTCGTCCTGCTCGTGCTCATCGTCGCCGTCGCGCTGGCCGTGATCCTGGCCCGCTCGCTCAACCTCTCGCTGCGCCGGCTCCGGGAGGGCGCGCTCGCGGTGGCCAACCGGGACCTGCCCGACGCCGTGGCCCGGCTGCGCGACGCCCGGACGATGGCCGAGACCAGCGCCGACGACATCATCGGCCAGATCCGGGACCCGATCCGGCTCTCCAACCGCGACGAGATCGGCCAGGTCGCCCAGGCATTCAACGTGGTGCACCGCGAGGCGGTCCGGATCGCGGCCGAGCAGGCCGCGCTGCGCACCAGCGTCTCGGCGATGTTCCTCAACCTGGCCCGCCGCTCGCAGAGCCTGGTCGACCGGATGATCGGCGAGCTGGACAGCATCGAGCGCACCGAGGAGGACCCGAAGCGCCTGGCCCGGCTGTTCGAGCTGGACCACCTGGCCACCCGGATGCGCCGCAACGACGAGAACCTGCTGGTGCTGGCGGGCGCCGACTCGAGCGCGCCGCGCCGGGAGGACGCGCTGCTGGTCGACGCGCTGCGGGCCAGCCAGTCCGAGGTCGAGCTCTACAACCGCATCGAGTTCGGCACGGTCGACACCGACGTCGCGATCGCGGCCCTCGCCGTCAACGACGTCGTCCGCCTGGTCGCCGAGCTGCTCGACAACGCCACCCGCTTCTCCCCGCCCACCACCACGGTCGTCGCCGACGGCCGGCGCATCCGCGACTACGTCGTGATCCAGGTGGAGGACCGCGGCCTCGGCATGTCCGAGGAGCAGATGGACTCGCTCAACCGCCGGCTCGCGGAGACGCCGAACGTCGACGTCGCCGCGTTCCGCCTGATGGGCCTGGCCGTGGTGAGCCGGCTCGCCAGCCGCTACGGCATCCGGGTCGAGCTGCGGGCCAACCTCGAGGGCGGCACCGTCGCCCAGGTCATCCTGCCGGCCAGCATCGTGGTGCTGCCGACCCGCGGCGGCGGCGCGCTGCCCGCCGGTCCGGTGCCCGAGCTCGGCGCGGCCCCGGCCGGCGGCTGGGACGCGATGGCCGGCCGGGCCGCCACCGCGACGCTGCCCGCCATCTCGCCCTCGTCCGCCCCGTCCTCGCCCTCGTCCGCCCCGTCCTCGTCCGCGCCGTCCTTCGGGCGCTGGCCGGACAACGAGTCGCCCCGGCCCGCGCACCCGCTGCTGCCCGAGTTCCCGTCGCAGCGCCCGGCTCCGAGCGATCCCGGGCCGACGCCGAACCGGCCGCCGCTGCCGACCCGGGTCGCCAAGCCGGTCAGCGCCGAGACCACCACGATGAACGGCTTCACGCCGGCCCCGGCGAACTCGGCCCCGGTGAACCCGGCCCCGGCGAACGCGGCCCCGGCGAAGCCGACCCCGACGTCGGCCCCGATGACGCCGGCCTCCGCGCCGCCGCAGCCGGACAGCGGCGGCTGGGGTGCCGCCCTGGCCGCGATGCCGCCGGTGCCGCCGCCCGCCTCCCCGGCGCCGGCCGCGCCCGAGGAGCGGTCCGAGTCGCCGATCTTCGTGCAGATGCAGCAGAGCTGGTTCCGGAACCACGACGGCGCGGCCACCGAGGAGTGGGGCATGCCGACCGCCGGGTACCGCCCGCCGCCGAACTCGAGCGCGGCCGCCTCTCCCGCGCCGTCCTCCTCTCCCGCGTCGCCGCCGCCTCCACCTGCTTCGCCACCCGCACCGGCGGCCGCTCCCGCACCGGTCTCGGGGCCGCCGCCGGCCGCAGCGGCACCACCCTCGTCGTCGTCCGCGGCGACCGGGCACAATGGATCGTCGGTTCCGCGGCCGCGGCCGGCCGCGGACGACCGGTGGAAGACGGCGGCCGACGACGGATGGAAGCGGGCCATGGCGGCGGCGGCACCGGTCGATGCCGGCACCACGCGGTCGGGCCTGCCCAAGCGCGTTCCGCAGGCGCAACTCGTGCCCGGCGGCGTGCAGACCGGGCCGCGAACCCAGAACCGTCGCAGCCCCGACGAGGTTCGTGGACTGCTGTCCGCGTACCACCGTGGTGTGCAACGAGGGCGAACGGACGGCACCGCCGAGTCCGCCGCCGTCCAGGCTAAGGAGAAGGACCAGTGACCAGGCCCCCCACCATGCATGACATGGGCTGGCTGCTCAACAACTTCGCCAACAGCGTCGCCGGCATCGCCCACGTCGTGGCGGTCTCGGCCGACGGTCTGTTGCTCGCGTCGTCCCGCGACCTGCCGACCGACCGTGCCGACCAGCTCGCCGCCATCGCCTCCGGCGTGGTGAGCCTCACCGAGGGCGCGTCCCGGATGTTCGACGCCGGCGCCGTCCAGCAGACGATCATCGAGATGGACAGTGGATATCTCTTCCTGATGTCCGTCAGCGACGGCTCGTCGATGGCCGTGCTCGCCGCCCGCAGCTGCGACGTCGGTCAGGTCGGCTACGAGATGGCCCTGCTCGTGGAGCGGGTCGGCGCGGCGCTGACGCCCGCGCCGCGTGAGACCGTCAGCCATTAGCCGGGCGACGGCCGGAGGGGGGTGATCGCGACATGGGGCAGCCACAGGACCCGCGAGGCAACCTGGTGCGCCCGTACGCGGTCACTCGCGGACGCACCGAGCCACGCCGTGACATACCGATCGAAGCGGTCCTGGTAGCCAGCCAGGCCGCCGTGCAAGAAGCCCGGTTCGCCGGGCACGACAAGTACCGCATCGCGGTGCTCTGCGAGGCGAAGCCGCAGTCCCTGGCCGAGCTCTCGGCCCTCACCCGGCTTCCGCTGGGAGTGACCCGGGTGCTGGTCGCGGACATGGTCGCCGACGGACTGCTGTCGTTGCACAGCGCCGCTCCCAAGAAGGGCTTCACGGAGCGGATGGATCTGCTGGAAAGGGTGTTGAGTGGACTTCGCAAGCTCTGAGCGGGCGGGGGCGCAACCCAGGGAGATCACCTCCGCGAAGATTGTCGTGGCGGGCGGCTTCGGCGTCGGCAAGACGACGCTCGTCGGTTCGGTCTCCGAGATCGAGCCGCTGACCACCGAGGCGCTGATGACCTCGGCCGGCCAGGGCGTCGACGACGCGTCCAAGGTGCCCGGCAAGGAGACCACCACGGTGGCGATGGACTTCGGCCGTATCACCATGGCCGACGACCTGATCCTCTACCTCTTCGGCACGCCCGGGCAGACCCGCTTCTGGTTCATGTGGGACGAGCTCATCCGGGGCGCCGTGGGCGCCGCGGTGCTGGTCGACACCCGTCGGATCGCCGACGCCTTCGCGCCGCTCGACTATTTCGAGAACCGTCACCTCCCGTACATCGTGGCGCTCAACTGCTTCGACGGCGCGCCGCGCTACGAGCCGGACGAGGTACGCGAGGCGCTGGCCATCCCGCCGCACGTGCCGCTGGTGCTCTGCGACGCCCGGCACCGGGACTCGGTGAAGGGGGTGCTCGTGCAGGTGGTCGAGCACGCGATGGCGACGCTGGTGGCCGAGCAGAGCGGCGGGTATCCGGCCGTCGTCGGCTGATCTGTCGCCGAGCGGGCCTCTTCAGTTCGGGAGCCGGTAACCGCGCTTCACCACGGTCTGGATCACTCCCGGAGCGCCCAGGCCCGCGCGGAGCCGGGCCACCGCCATCTCGACCGCGTGCTCGTCGGCGCCGCGGGGCAGGGCGTGCAGCAGCGCCGCGCGGGAGAGCACGCGCCCGGGCGCGGCGGCCAGGGCCCGCAGCACGGCCATCGGGGCCGGTGCGAGCGGCTTGAGGTCGCCGTCGACGACCGCGGCGTGGCCGCGCAGGGTCAGGGCGTGCCCGGCCACCTCGAGCGAGACCGCCCGCTTCGGCAGCTCCTCGACGATCGTGCGGACCAGCGCGCCGAGCCGGGCGCGGGAGGGGGAGACGATCGGGATGTCGTGACGGCGTAGCGGCGCCGCGGTGACCGGACCCACACAGGCAACCAGCACGCGCGTACGCAAGGCCTCGACCAGCGGCTCGGCGGCCGGCCCGGCCGCGCTCAGCAGGGCGTGCACGGCCGGCGCTGCGGTGAACGTCACAGCGTCCACGAGATGGCCGGTGATCAGGTCGACCAGGCGGGCGAGCGGCGCCGAGTCGATGGGTGGCGCCCAGCGGTAGACCGGGACCTCGATCACCCGGGCCCCGGCCGCCGCGAGCGCCTCGCGGTACTCGGGCTGGCTGTCCCCGTGCAGCTGCAGCGCCACGGTGCGGCCGGTGACGCCCCGGGCCCGGAGGTGGTCGATGACCTCGTCGTAGCTCTCGCCCTCGGGCGACCACCGGTCGGTCAGGCCGGCCGAGCGGATCGCGGCCCGTGCCTTGGGGCCGCGGCCGATCAGGTACGCCCGGGCCAGCACCGCCCGCAGCGGCTCGGCCAGGCCCCAGCCCTCGGCCGCCTCCAGCCAGCCGCGCATGCCGATGCCGGTGCTGACCAGCACGATGTCGGGTGGGGTGGCGAGGCAGGCCCGGGTCGCGGCGCGCAGCTCGGCGTCGTCGGCGATCGGCACGATGCGCAGGGCCGGGGCCAGCACCACCCGGGCGCCGCGGCTCTCGAGCAGGGCGGCGAGCTCGTCCCGGCGGCGATCGCTGGTGACGCCGACCGTGTAGCCGGACAGGGACGCGGCCGGCCGGGCCAAGGCGGCCGCCGTGATGACCGTCCGGCGTGCTCCGCCCGTACGGTCGGTCATCCGGTTTTGATCTCTTCGTTCGGATCGAGAAGTCGCGGTGTGGCCGTCCGGTCCACCGAAGGGCACGCTCGGAGATCGCCGTCCTCAGCGTCGACCCGCTCCCATGTCACGCTTGCGTTCTCCGCCGTACCTCCGTCCGGCGCACACCGCGACTCCTCCTCGCCGAACCGGCGAACCGGCCCGGCGGTCACCGTCAGGTCCGTCCTCAACCCTGACGGTGGCCTATCAATAGTGCGCCGTCCGCACACGCGGGGGCCATGCCTGTCCCACGTGATCGAGGGCTGCGCGCCATTGGCCATGACCGAAGCGTGCCGGTGGGGGATTTCACCCGGGCGTCCCGTTTGTTTCGAGCCTGCTAAGAGCCGCGGTCCCCGCGCCCCGGATCCCGCCGTCGGGTGCGTCGGACGGCGGAGTATGCTTGACGCGCATATCCTTGGGGGTCCGGCGGGCTTGGGGTCCGGCGAGATCGCCTCGTTTTGACCACGCGCCGCGCGGCCGGGTATTGTTGCCTGCTGTTGTGTGACAGCTGCTTCGCGCCTGAGGCCTCGCGCTCTTCGAGATGCGAGCCTGGCGTGGTCAGCGCGCGACCCCAGACCGACGACAAGACAAGGTAATTCTGTGCGTACGTACAGCCCGAAGCCGGGTGAGATCGAGCGTCAGTGGCACATTATCGACGCTTCCGACGTCGTTCTGGGCCGCCTGGCCACCCACACCGCCAACCTCCTGCGCGGCAAGCACAAGCCGACGTTCGCGCCGCACGTCGACACCGGCGACTTCGTTGTGATCATCAACGCGGGCAAGGTGGCCCTCACGGGCAACAAGCGGCAGACCAAGATCGCCTACCGCCACTCGGGTTACCCGGGCGGCCTCAAGCAGGTCGGCTACGAGGAGCTGCTCACCAAGCGCCCCGAGAAGGCGATCGAGCTGGCCGTGAAGGGCATGCTCCCGCACAACAAGCTCGCGCGGCAGATCATCAAGAAGCTCAAGGTCTACCCGGGCGCCGAGCACCCGCACGCCGCTCAGCAGCCCCAGCCGTTCGAAATCACCCAGATCGCGCAGTGAGCGCGGGAGAAGGCAGCAGCATGTCCGACATCATCGAGCCCGAGGTCGTCGAGACCGTCGAGGAGCCCGCTGAGACGGTCGTCGTGGTCGAGACGCCCGCGCCGGCCCCGGTCCGCGCCCCGCGTCCCGGTGACCGTCCGATCCAGACCGTCGGCCGCCGCAAGGAGGCCATCGTCCGGGTGCGCCTCGTGCCCGGCAGCGGCAAGATCGTCTGCAACGGCCGTGACCTCGAGGCTTACTTCCCCAGCAAGGTGCACCAGCAGCTCATCCGCGAGCCGCTGGTCACCGCCGAGAAGGCCGAGCAGTTCGACGTGATCGCGAACCTGCGTGGCGGCGGCATCACCGGCCAGGCCGGCGCGCTGCGCCTCGGCATCGCCCGCGCGCTCATCACGAGCGACCCGGACGACCGCCCGGCCCTGAAGAAGGCCGGCTTCCTCACCCGGGACGCCCGGGTCAAGGAGAGCAAGAAGTACGGCCTCAAGAAGGCCCGTAAGGCTCCGCAGTACTCGAAGCGCTGATCGCTCAACAGGCGGCCGGGTTCGCCCCCTCTCCACATCGGGGGCGGGCCCGGCCGTTTTGTATTTCTCCCTCCCCGGTTGTTCGAAAGGAAGCGCCATGGGGCGACTGTTCGGTACCGACGGCGTGCGCGGGCTCGCCAACGGCGACCTGACCCCGGAACTGGCCCTCTCCGTCGCGGTCGCGGCGGCCCGGGTCCTGGTCGAGAGCGACAGCAGCCACCAGCCGCTGGCGATCGTCGGGCGTGACCCGCGGGCCAGCGGCGAGATGCTCGAGGCGGCCGTGGTCGCGGGGCTGACCAGCGCCGGCGCCAACGTGGTCCGGGTCGGTGTGCTGCCGACGCCGGCCGTCGCGTACCTGGTCGCCCAGACCAACGCCGACCTCGGCGTGATGCTCTCGGCCTCGCACAACCCGATGCCCGACAACGGGATCAAGCTGTTCGCGGCCGGCGGCACCAAGCTGCCGGACGAGCTCGAGGAGCGCATCGAGCAGGCGATCGAGGACGGGCACGGCCTGATCGGCCGGCCCACCGGCGCCGGGATCGGCCGCGTGCACGACCTGCTGGACGGCGCCGAGCACTACGTCAAGCACCTGGTCGGTTCAACGCCGCACTCGCTGAGCGGCATCAAGGTCGTGGTCGACTGCGCGAACGGCGCGGCCAGCGAGGTGGGGCCGACCGCGTACGAGGAGGCCGGCGCCGAGGTCATCGCGATCCACGCCGAGCCGGACGGCCTCAACATCAACGACGACTGCGGCTCGACGCACATGGACAAGGTGCGCGAGCGGGTGCTGGCCGAGGGCGCCGACCTGGGCATCGCCCACGACGGCGACGCGGACCGGTGCCTCGCGGTCACCGCTTCGGGTGACATCGTCGACGGCGACCAGATCATGGCGATCCTCGCCCTGGCCATGCGCGACGCCGGCACGCTCACCGAGGACACCCTGGTGGCGACCGTGATGAGCAACCTCGGCCTGCGGATCGCGATGAAGCAGTCCGGCATCCGGCTGATCGAGGCCAAGGTCGGCGACCGGTACGTGCTCGAGGAGCTGAACGCCGGGGGGCTCGCGCTCGGCGGCGAGCAGAGCGGCCACATCGTCATGCCGGCGTACGCGACGACCGGCGACGGCGTGCTGACCGGCCTGCACCTGATGGCCCAGCTCGCGTCCAGCGGCAAGTCGCTGGCCGACCTGGCGGCGGTCGTGCACAAGCTGCCCCAGGTGCTGATCAACGTCAAGGTCGGCGACCGGGCCTTGGGAGCGTCGGCGGCTCCCGTGCTGTCGGCCGTCGCCCAAGCGGAGGCGGAGCTCGGGGAGACCGGGCGGGTGCTGCTGCGTCCGTCGGGCACCGAGCCACTCGTACGGGTGATGGTCGAGGCCGCTACCGAGGAGCAGGCCCGCGCGGTGGCCACCCGGATCGCCGACGAGGTGTCCGCGGCCAGCCCGGCCCGCTAGGTCTCAGCGGCGGCCCAGTTTCGTCAGACGCTGGGCCGCCTCGTCGATGACCTCCTCGCGCTTGCAGAACGCGAAGCGGATGAGGTGGCGGCCGGCCTCCTGGTGGTCGTAGAAGACCTGGGTCGGCACCGCGACGACGCCGCAGCGGCCGGGCAGCTCGCGGCAGAAGTCGGCGCCGTCCGTCCCGCTCTCGCTCAGCGGCGTGATGTCGGCCGTGACGAAGTAGGTCCCCTCGGACGGCAGAACGGCGAAGCCGGCCTCGGTCAGGCCGGTCACCAGGCGGTCGCGGCGAGCCTGGAGCCCGTCGCGGAAGCCGGTGAAGTACGCGTCGGGCAGCCCGAGGGCGACCGCGACGGCCGGCTGGAGCGGGCCGGCGTTGACGAAGGTCAGGAACTGCTTGACGCGGGCCACGGTCGAGACCAGCTCTCGTGGTCCGGTGGCCCAGCCGACCTTCCAGCCGGTGCAGGAGAACGTCTTGCCGGCCGAGGAGATGCGCAGGGTGCGGTCGCGCATGCCGGGGAGGGTCGCGAGCGGCGTGTGCGGCTCGGGCCCGTCGGTGAAGACCAGGTGCTCGTAGACCTCGTCGGTCACGGCGTAGACGTCGTACTCCTGGCAGAGCTCGGCGATCAGGGTGAGCTCGGCGGAGGTGAAGACCTTGCCGGTCGGGTTGTGCGGCGAGTTGAGCAGCACCATCCGGGTGCGCGGGCCGAATGCGGCGCGCAGCTCACCCTCGTCGAACCGGTAACGGCCGTCGGGGCCCGGGCGAAGGGTGACGGGCCGTCGGACGGCGCCGGCCAGGACGATCGAGGCCGCGTACGAGTCGTAGTAGGGCTCGAAGGTGACCACCTCGTCGCCCGTCTCGCACAGGCCCAGGATCGCGGCGGCGACCGCCTCGGTCGCGCCGGCGGTGACCACGACCTCGCCGTCGGGATCGCGCTCGAGGCCCCAGAAGCGCCGCTCGTGCTCGGTGATCGCCGTGCGCAGGGCCGGGATGCCGGCCAGGGGCGGGTACTGGTTGGCGCCGTGGCGCAGGGCGTGGGCGGCGGCGTCGAGCATCTCGGTGGGACCGTCGGTGTCCGGGAAGCCCTGGCCGAGGTTGATCGACCCGGTGCGTACCGCCAGGGCCGACATCTCGGTGAAGATCGTGGTGCCGAACGCCCGCATGCGCTCGACCAGCGGGTCGGTCGTCACTTCGATGTCGCTCCCTCTACCTCTACTGAAACGCCAGGTGGATGCACGAGGCCGTGGCGACGGTACCTCGGTTGGAGGTGCTCTTCTTCACCTCGTCGCCGTCGACCAGGGCGCGGCAGGTGACCGTGCCCTCGCTCGTGCCGATCCGGACGGCGACCACCGAGAGCAGGGCCGGGGTCTCCATCGTGGTGGTGAACTTCCACGGCAGCTGGACGTCGGTCTTGCGCACCGGGGCCTGGTCGAGGGCGTCGACGTACGCGATCGAGGCCGGGCCGTCGCCGGTCACCTCGTACGTCACCGTGATCGTCCGCCCGTCCTGCGGGTTGTCCGGCAGATCGGTGGGCAGGCCCGGGACGTCGGGCACCTCGGTGGGCAGGTTCGTGTACGGCTCGGCCGCTTCCTTCGCCTTGTTCGTCACGTTCTGCGCGATCAGCACGCCGGCCGTGGCGAGACCGCCGCAGAGCAGCAGCGTGACCGCGACGATCACCGCGATGATCGGCGCGTTGCTCCTCTTCGGCGGCGGCTGCGGAGGCAGATAGCCGGGCGGCGGCGCGTAGCCGGGCGGAAGCGCGTCGCCGGGCGGCGCGTAGCCGGGCTGGGGTGCGTAGCCGGGTGCGTAGCCCGGCGGAAGCGCGTCGGCGGGCGGCGGTGGGTAGCCCGGCGGGGGCTGGTAGCCGTGGCCGTAGTCGGCGGCGTACCCGGGTGGCGCGTAGTTCACCGGCTGCTGGGCCGGGAACTGCGACGTCGGCGGGTAGTGGTGGGGCTCGGGCTCCGGTATCGCCGCATAGCCGGGCGCGTAGGACGCCGGCCCGGGCGGCTGGTAAGGCTCCGGGGAGAGCGGATCGCCCGACGGTGTCGACCACGGTTGGCCGGAGACCGGTGCGCTTGGCGTCGTGCTCGCGCCCGGTGACTCAGGCGGCGGCGCCGTCGGGTCCGGCTGCGGGGTGTCGGGGTGGTTGGTCAAGCGTCTCTCCCGGTGCGGGCGCGGCCCATCGGCGCGCAAGCCGACGGTACGCCAATACCGCCACCGGCGGATGGCCGGGCGGACGAGGTGTGCATCGACCGGATACCACACTTTCGAGCAACTCGGATGCTTGAAAGTACCTCTCTCGAACATGACGGATGAGCGATCGTCGGCTAGTGTGCCCCGCATGTGTGGGATCGTGGGTTACGTCGGCAGCCGGCCGGCACTGAGCATCGTTCTCGACGGCCTCCGTCGGCTGGAGTATCGCGGGTACGACTCCGCGGGCATCGCCGTCGTCGACGGCGGGATTCTGACCGAGAAGAAGGCCGGCAAGCTGGCCAACCTGGAGAAGGCGCTCGCCGAGCGGGCCACCGACGGCATCTCGTCGGGCAGCACGGCGATCGGGCACACCCGGTGGGCGACGCACGGCGGTCCCACCGACCGCAACGCCCACCCGCACCTCTCCGCCGACGGCCGGGTCGCGGTCATCCACAACGGCATCATCGAGAACTTCGCCCGCCTGCGCGGCGAGCTCGAGGCGACCGGCGTCGAGTTCGCGAGCGACACCGACACCGAGTGCGCGGCCCACCTGATCGCCGCCGAGATGCGCGCGTTGCGCGAGGCCGGCGGCGAGCTCGGCCCCCAGCTGCTGGCCGAGGCGATGCGCCGCACCGTCCGCCGGCTCGAGGGCGCCTTCACCCTGCTGGCCGTCGACGTCGACGTGCCCGGCGCGGTGGTCGCCGCCCGGCGCAACTCGCCGCTCGTGGTCGGTCGCGGCCAGGGCGAGAGCTTCCTGGCCAGCGACGTCTCGGCGTTCATCGAGCACACCCGCGAGGCGATCGAGCTGGGCCAGGACCAGGTGGTGCTGATCACCCCCGACGGCATCGAGATCACCGGCTTCGACGGCACCCCCGCGACCGGCCGCGAGTTCCACATCGACTGGGACTCCTCGGCCGCCGAGAAGGGCGGCTACGACTACTTCATGCTCAAGGAGATCGCCGAGCAGCCGCGCGCGATCGCCGACACCCTGCTCGGCCGCCTCTCCGACCGCGGCGAGATCGTGCTCGACGAGGTCCGCCTCACCGACCAGGACCTGCGCGACGTCGACAAGGTCTTCATCGTCGCCTGCGGCACCTCCTACCACGCCGGCATGGTCGCCAAGTACGCCATCGAGCACTGGACCCGCATCCCCTGCGAGGTCGAGCTGGCCAGCGAGTTCCGCTACCGCGACCCGATCCTCGACCGGTCCACCCTGGTCGTGGCGATCAGCCAGTCCGGCGAGTCGATGGACACCCTCATGGCGCTCCGGCACGCCAAGGAGCAGAAGGCCCGAGTGCTCGCCATCTGCAACACCAACGGCTCGACGATCCCCCGCGAGTCGGACGCGGTCCTCTACACCCACGGCGGTCCCGAGATCGCGGTGGCCTCGACCAAGGCGTTCCTCACCCAGTTGGTCGCCTGCTACCTGATCGGCCTCCACCTCGCGCAGATCCGCGGCGTCATGTACGCCGACGAGGTCGCCGCCGTGGTCGAGAAGCTGCGCCGCACTCCCGACGCCCTGACCAGCCTGCTCGGCCAGATGGAAGACGTGCGTGCCCTGGCCCGCGACCTGAAGTCGGCCTCCACCGTCCTCTTCATCGGCCGCCACGTCGGCTACCCGGTGGCGCTCGAGGGTGCGCTGAAGCTCAAGGAGCTCGCCTACATGCACGCCGAGGGCTTCGCCGCCGGCGAGCTGAAGCACGGCCCGATCGCCCTGATCGACGAGGGCACCCCGGTCGTCTGCGTCGTGCCGTCCCCCGCCGGCCGAGGCGTGATGCGCGACAAGGTCGTCTCCAACATCCAGGAGGTCCGAGCCCGCGGCGCCCGCACCATCGTGATCGCCGAGGAGGGCGACGAGGGCGTCCGCGCCTACGCCGACCACCTCATCCCGGTGCCCAGCACGCCGACCCTGCTGGCCCCGCTGATGACCACGGTGCCGCTGCAGATCCTCGCGTGCGAGATCGCCGCCGCCCGCGGCCTGGACGTCGACCAGCCCCGGAACCTGGCGAAGTCCGTCACCGTCGAATAGCCCAAGCCCAGCCCAGCCCAAGCCTCCAGGCCCACGCCTCCCGGCCCAAGCTTCCAGGCCCATCCGAACCCGCCCGGGCGGGCGGCCCTCCCCGGCCGCTTCACGCCCCGCCCGCCCGGGCTGTTCCCGTCTCGTCGCCGCGGCCCGCGAGAGCAGGTTTCATCGCCGCGGCCCGCGGGAGCCCGTCTCATCGCCGCAGCGCGCGGGAGCCCGCTTCATCGCCGCAGACCGCCGGAGCCGTTGGGCCGCCCGAGTTGCAGGGGCCGCGCAGTCAGCGGCCGGGCGCGCCTCTGCCGCTCGGCCCTCATGGCGTGGGCGCGTTCCCGCCTGCGGGCATCGGGTCCGTCGCGCGCCGTCCGGTGCCCGCCCACCGGTGCAGGCTGCGCCGCGGTGCTCGCGTCCGGGCCGTCCGGCGCTGCGAAGGTCGTGGCTGAACCGTCTCGCGCCGTGAAGATCGCGGCTGGTTTCACTGGCGCTGCGAAAGTCGCGGCTGAACCGTCTCGCGCCGTGAAGGTGGCGGCTGGTTCCTCCGGCGCGGTGAAGGTGGCGGCTGGACGTTCCCGCGTCGTGAAGGTGGCGGCTGAACCGTCTTGCGCCGTGACGGTCGGCGCTTGACCTTCTCGCGCCGTGGTGGTTGTGGCTGGACCTTCTCGCGCTGTGCCGGGGAGGGCTGGGCCGTCTCGCGACGGTGTTACGGCGGTGGGAACGCCGCCTGCGGGAGCGTCTCCCACTGGGTCGCACGGTGCGGGACTGTCGCCCGGCGGCCACGCCGCGCAACTGGGCCCGGCCGCCGAACTCGACGGGGCGCAGCGCATTCCTGGGCACCTCGTTCCCCGGCGTCTGGTCACGACGCGGGGTGGGTCGCCGTGGCGTACGCGGTGGCGGGTCATCGGGCTGTGCCCAGCGTGATAGCGGCCAGCTCGTCCAGGGAACTGCTGCCGCTCTGCCAATAGCCGAGGTGGCCGGCGCCGGTGGCGCTCGGGAACGTGTGGGCGCCGAAGGCCGGATCGGCCGGGTTGCGGCCGAACCACAGGTCGCGCTCGGGGGTGCCGAAGGCCGCCACGGCGGCGGGCGGCAGGGCCACGGACGTCGCCACGTCGCGCAGGAAAGCGCCGGGGGCGGGTGTCGCGTACTGGATTATGTCGCTCCTCGATGTGGTCGCCCAGACGTGGCCGGGCGGGACGGCCAGGTCGCGCGCCGCCGCGACGCCCACGCCCGGCGAGCCGACGAACACCACGTCGTCGACGGGCAGGCCGGGGGTGGCCGCGGCCCGCCCGACCAGCAGCGAGCCGTAGCTGTGGCCGACCACCGTCTGCCGGGCGGCCGGCAGCACGTGGGTGGCGCGCAAGCCGTCCTGGAAGCGGCGCAACGCCGGGGCGCCGGCCTCGGCCCGGCGCGGGCTGGCGGCCTCGTCGACGAAGTCGGGCGCGTCGTAGTCGAGCCACAACACCCCGCTGGTCGCCGTGGTGGGCGCCAGCTCGCCGGCTCGTGACGCCACCCGGGACACCCGGCTCAACTCGCCGCCGAACGACGCCAGGCCGGCGGTCATGCCCGGCACGTGGGTGACCACGTTGGCGGCCCGGTCGGGGTCGCCGAGCGCGACCACGACGCGGCCCTCGTCGCGCGGGTCGAGCCGCAACAGGTAGGCCCGCGGGCCGGCGTCGTCGGCCAGCCGATCGGCCAGCGCGTCGAGCCCGTGTCGCAGGCCCAGCAGCCGCCGGCGCCGGGCCGGCCCGGGACCGGCGGCGAGCGCGCGATCAACCTCGGCCCGGCGCTCGTCCAGGAGCAGGCGGTTGGCCACGTCGCGGTCGGCGGCCGGGATGCCGTCGAGCGGGGCCAGCCACCCCGCTTCGGTCGCGAGCAGCCACTGGCGCTGGGCCGGGGTCAGGCCCGCCCACCAGCGCCGCACCTCGGCCGGCGACGCCGTGCAGTCGGGACGGCCAGAGTCGGTGGCGTCGGAGCCGTCGGAGCCGGCGGGGCCGGTGGCACCCGGACCGGTCGTCCGCAGGAGGGAGACGGCCTCGAGCCGGGTGGCCGCGGCATCGTCGGCAGAGGCCGCGATGGCGATCGCGGCCTCGAGGTCGGGTGTCACCGTCGGGGCCGGACCGCCGCGGACGGCGCCGTCGTCGTCGATCGTCAGGCCCGCGCGGCGGGCCGCGGCCAGGGCCCGGGCGAGCAGCCGCCGGGCGCGGTCGAGGGACTCGGCGAACTCGCTGGCCGCCTGGTCGGCCTGGGAGCACAGCACCTGGAACAGCACCAGGCCGCGGCGGAGCACGGTCACCCGGGCCGCCGCGGCCGTGGCGGCGGCCCCGGACCAGGCGGCGCCCAGGCGGGCGATGTCGGCGGTGAGGGCGCCGGCGAGGCGGCCCGCCAGCGTGGCCCAGCGCCGCCAGGCCGCGGCGACCGTGCGCCATCGGCCCGGGTCTGCGACGCGCAACCGGGCGTAGACAGCGGCGGTCATCGGGACGACCGCATCCGGGCGTAGACAGCGGCGGTCATCGGGACGACCGCATCCGGGCGTAGACAGCGGCGGTCATCGGGACAACCGCATCCGGGTGGCGGCCCGGGCGTCGGCCTCGCGATAGGCCTCGGCCGCGGCGGCGACCTGGCGTGCCGTCTCGCGCAGATCGGCGCCGAGCACGGCCAGCTGCTGTCGCGCGGCCTCGGCGGCCAGCGCCGACGCGTCGGAGGTGCGCCATCGTGGGACCAGCTCGGCGGGCGGTGTGCCCGAGACGCCGGCCGCCACCTCGGCGGCGGTCTCGGCCAGCGCCGAGGCGGCGCGGCACAGCTCGTCGGTGTCGACCTCGAGATCGGGATTCACGGCAACCTCCAAGCGGAAAAGGGATGCGCCGACGGTAGGGGGTCGAGGCGGTCGGCGGGGGTGGTTGTGGACAGCGGGCTCCGGGCGTACGGCCGCGTTGTCCACAGGCCTTGCGCACCCGCCCAGCAGTGCGGTAGCACGCAGCGCGCCCGATTCCCGACCGATAGGGTTGGGCCGTGATCGTGGCTGTCGGTATCGATGTCGTCCTGGTGGACCGCTTCGCCCGCGCCCTGGACCGGACACCGCAGCTGAGCGACCGGCTGTTCACCGAGGGTGAGCGGATGACCAGCTCCGGCAACCCTCGTTCGGCGGAGTCGCTGGCCGCCCGGTTCGCGGCGAAGGAAGCGGTGGCGAAGGCGCTCGGCGCGCCGGCCGGCATGCGGTGGCACGACTGCGAGGTGGTCGCCGATCCGGACGGGCGCCCGTGGTTGACCGTTTCCGGTACGGTCGCCGCGGCCGCCGCGGAGCGTGGTGTCAATCGATGGCACCTGTCGCTCTCGCACGACGGCGGCATCGCCTCGGCGATGGTGGTCGCGGAGTCTTGATCAGCCTCGAATGGGGGCTTGACCAGCAGGAACGCGAAACTGTCGTACCCGGGGCCTAAAACCGACGGCACCACCGAAGGGCTTTGGAGGGGCAGATGCGACAGGCATGGCGGGTCGCCGACGTGCGGGCGGCCGAGAAGGCGCTGATGGCGACGCTGCCGGAGGGCACGCTCATGCAGCGCGCCGCGGCCGGCCTGGCCCGGCGTTGCGCGCTGCTCCTCGACGAGCAGGGCGGTGTCTACGGCGCCCGGGTGTTCCTGCTGGTCGGCAGCGGTGACAACGGGGGCGATACCCTCTACGCGGGCGCGCTGCTGGCGCGGCGCGGGGCCCAGGTGCGTGCCCTGCTGCTGCGGCCGGAGCGGGTGCATCTCGCCGGCCTGGCGGCGCTGCGGGCGGCCGGCGGCTTCACCGTGCGCGACCTGCCGACCCGGGCCGACCTCGTGCTCGACGGCATCGTCGGCATCGGCGCGAGCGGCGGTCTGCGCCCGCCCGCGGCCGGCATCGTGGCCACCCTCGGCGACCTGCGGTCCCGCACGGGCGCACGGCCCCCGGTGGTGGCGGTCGACGTGCCCAGCGGCGTGGCCGTCGACACCGGCGACGTGCCGGGCGACGCGGTGACCGCCGACGTGACGGTGACGTTCGGCTGTCTGAAGCCGGCTCACCTGCTGGGGCCGGCCGCCGTGCGGTGCGGGCAGGTGGAGTTGGTCGACATCGGGCTGGGCCCGGTGCTGCGGGCCGATCCGGCCGTGCGCGTGCCGGACGCGACGGACATCGTCGCCTGGTGGCCCACGCCGGGGCCGGAGTCCGACAAATACACCCGCGGCGTGGTCGGCATCGCGACCGGCTCGGCCAAATATCCGGGCGCGGCGCTGCTGTCGGTGAGCGGCGCGCTGGCCGGCCCGGCCGGCATGGTGCGCTACGCCGGCAGCGCGAATGCCGAGGTGGTGCGGGCGCATCCGTCGGTGGTCGCGGTCGACAAGGTGGGCGCGGCCGGGCGGGTGCAGGCCTGGGTGTGCGGGTCCGGCCTCGGGACGGACGAGGCGGCCCGTACGACGTTGCGCAGCGTCCTGGCGACGTCGTTGCCCGTGGTGCTCGACGCCGACGCGCTGACCCTGCTCGTGGACGGCTCGCACGCCGATGACCTGCGCCGCGACGCGCCCCTGGTGATCACGCCGCACGACGGCGAGTTCAAGCGGCTGGCCGGCGAGGCGCCGGGGGCGGACCGGGCCGCGGCGGCGTGCCGCCTGGCCGCCTGGATCAACGCGGTGGTGCTGCTCAAGGGCGACCGGACGATCGTGGCGACCCCGGGCGGCGACGTCTGGGCCAACCCGACCGGCAGCGCGGCGCTGGCCACCGCGGGCAGCGGCGACGTGCTGGCCGGGCTGCTCGGCTCGCTGGTCGCCGGCGGCGTGCCTCCGGAGCGGGCGGCGGTCGCGGCGGCCTATGTCCACGGGCTGGCCGGGCGACGGGCCGCCGCCGAGGGTCCGGTGACCTCGCCCGACGTCGCGGCGGCGCTGCGCCCGACCCTGGCCGCGCTGCTGAGACCGGTGGGTACCCCGCAGGAGCAGGCGTAACGGAACCGTCATACCGATCAGTAGGCTGGGAAACATGTGGCAGGCCGAGGTCCGGATCGATCTGGACGCCATCCGGGACAACGTGGCGCTGATGCGCGCCGGCACCACCGCCGAGGTGATGGCGGTCGTGAAGGGCGACGGCTACGGGCACGGCATGCTGCCGTCGGCCCGGGCGGCGCTGGCCGGCGGCGCGAGCTGGCTCGGCGTGGCGACCCTCGACGAGGGGCTCGCCCTGCGGCGGGCCGGCATCGACGTGCCCGTGCTGGCCTGGCTGCACTCGCCGGGCATGCCGCTGCACGAGGGCGTGGCGGCCCGCATCGACCTCTCGGCGAGCACGGTCTCGCTGGTCGGGGAGCTCGTCGAGGCCGCGCGCCGGGCGGAGCGGACGGCGCGCGTACATCTGAAGCTCGACACCGGCCTGGCGCGTGCGGGCGCCACCCCGGCCGAATGGCCGGCGGTTCTGGAGGCCGCGGCGAAGGCGCAGGCCGACGGCGACATCGACGTGGTCGGCGTCTGGAGCCATTTCGTGTACGCGGATGCGCCCGGCCACGAGACGATCGATCAGCAGCTGGCGACGTTCGCCGACGGGCTGGCCGTGGCCGAGCGGTTCGGCATCAGCCCGCGCTATCGGCACATCGCCAACTCGGCGGCCACGCTGACCCGGCCCGACTCGCACTACGACCTGGTGCGGCCGGGCATCGCGGTCTACGGGCTGTCGCCGATCGCCAAGGAGACGATCGCGGGGGAGACGTTCGGGCTGCGGCCGGCCATGACCGCCCGGGCCCGGGTCGCGCAGACCAAGCGGGTGCCGGCCGGGCAGGGCGTCTCGTACGGGCACACCTATTACACCCAGCGGGAGACGACGTTGGCCCTGGTCCCGCTCGGGTACGCCGACGGCGTGCCGCGGGCCGCCTCCAACGCCGGGCCGGTGCAGCTGGGCGGCAGGCGATACCGGGTGGCCGGCCGCGTCTGCATGGACCAGATCGTGCTCGACGTCGGCGACGATCAGGTGGCGGCCGGCGACGTGGCGACGCTGTTCGGCCCGGGCGACGACGGCGGGCCGACCGCCGACGACTGGGCCGAGGTGGTCGGCACCATCAACTACGAGATCGTGACCCGGTTCGGCAGCACCCGCGTCCCGCGTGTCTACGACGGCACGGCCTGGGTGCCCGCATGACCCCGAAGATCCCGCGCCGGCGGGCGAAGCAGGTCGGCATCGCCGGGGCCGCGGTCGGCCTGGTGGCGGCCGGTCTGGCCACGGCGTTCGCGGTCGAGCGCACGCTGGTGCGCCGCTCGGTCAACGCGCCCGGCGACCCGTACGTGGAGGAGCCGTTCGCCGACCCGCCGTACGACTCCGAGCTGACCGTCACCGCCGCCGACGGCACGCACCTGCACGTCGAGATCGTCGAGCCAACGGCGCCCACCACCAAGCCGACGATCGTCTTCGTGCACGGGTTCGCGCTCGACATGGGCACCTTCTACTTCCAGCGGAAGATGTTCACCGAGCGCGGCGACCACCGGCTCGTCTTCTACGACCAGCCCGGGCACGGCCGGTCCAGCAAGCTCAAGTCCGGCAACTACGACATCGCCGGCCTCGGCGAATCCCTGGCCGCGGTGCTGGACGCCACCGTGCCGGACGGCCACATCATCCTGGTCGGCCACTCGATGGGCGGCATGACGATCATGGCGTTCGCCGAGAAGTACCAGGAGTGGTTCGGCAACCGGGTCACCGGGGTGGTGCTGATGTCCACCTCGGCCCGGCTGGTCGACCGGGCCAAGCTCGCCCTGCCGTCGCTGGTCGCCCGGGCCAGCGCGCCGTTCTTCCCGCTCTGGGGCACCGCCGCGCACCTCGGCGGCGGCGCGATCGACCGGGCGCGCTTCGCCTCTTCCGACCTGGCCTGGCTGCTCACCCGGCGGTACGGCTTCGGCGACGCCAAGCCGAGTCCCTCGTTGGTCTCCTTCGTGGAGGGGATGAACTCCAAGACGTCGGTCGAGACGCTGACCAAATATCTGAACACGCTCTACAACCACAACCGGTATCCGGCGCTGGCGGCGCTGCGGGGCGTGCCGGTGCTGGTGGTGGTCGGCGACAGGGACTACCTGACCCCGGTCAGCCACTCCGAGGAGATCATCAAGCGGCTGCCGGATGCGCGGATGGTGACCATCCCGAACAGCGGCCACGTCGTCATGCTGGAGAGGGCCGACGAGGTCAACGCCGCCATCCTGCCGTTCGTGGAGAAGATCTCGTGAAGCTCGCGACGGTCGAGGACACCCAGGCGTTCGGCCGGCGGCTGGCCGGCATCCTGCGCGCGGGCGACCTGGTGGTGCTCTCCGGGCCGCTCGGTGCCGGCAAGACGGCGCTGGTGCAGGGCATCGGGGCGGGACTGGGCGTGACCGGGGCGATCACCTCGCCGACCTTCGTGATCGCGCGCGTACATCGGGGGCCGGTTCCGCTGGTGCACGCCGACGCGTACCGTCTCGGCGACCGGCCCGATCCGCGGGCCGAGATCGACGATCTCGACCTGGACGCCTCGGCCGAGGACGCGGTCACCGTCGTCGAGTGGGGCGCGGGGCTGGTCGAGCGGCTCAACGACGAATATCTGCAGGTCCGCATCGACCGGCTGGACGACGACACCCGGGTGGTGGAGCTGGTCCCGCACGGCGGCGACTGGCCGGCCCGGATCCACGGACTGGAGACCTCGTGAACCTGCCTGACCTGTTGCCGGCCGAGTGGCGGGACGAGCTGGCACCCTTCCTCGACCCGGCCGCCACCGCGAAGCTCGGCGCCTTCGTGGCCGCCGAGTACGCCGAGCACACGATCTATCCCCCGATCGAAGACCTGTTCGCGGCCTACCGCCTCTGCGCGCCGGCCGAGACCCGGGTGCTGATCCTCGGCCAGGACCCGTACCACGGCCCCGGGCAGGCGCATGGCCTCAGCTTCAGCGTCCGGGACGGCGTGAAGATCCCGCCGTCGCTGCGGAACGTCTTCAAGGAGCTCGCCGAGGACGTCGGCGTCGCGCCGCCCGCCTCCGGAAACCTCACCGGCTGGGCGCGGCAGGGCGTGCTGCTGCTCAACGCGGTGCTCACCGTCCGGGGCGGCGCGGCCGCCTCGCACGGCGGCAAGGGCTGGGAGGCCTTCACCGACGCCACCATCCGGGCGCTGAACGCGCGCGACGAGCGGGTGGTCTTCCTGCTCTGGGGTGGCTACGCCCGGAAGAAGGCGGCCCTGGTCACCAACCCGGCGCACGTCGTGCTCGAGGCCGGGCACCCGAGCCCGCTCAACCGCGAGGGCTTCCGGGGCGCCCGCCCGTTCAGCGCCGCCAACAAGGCCCTCGCCGACGGCGGGCGTCCGCTGATCGACTGGAACCAGCTCGGCGGGCAGCCCGACCTGCTCTCCGGGCTCCCGCGCTAGGGTCGGCACGTGCTCGTACTAGCTCTGGACACCTCGACCCCGGCCTCCACCGCGGCGCTGGTCGAGGTCACCGCGGACGGTCTGCGCGGGATCGCCGAGCGGCGCACCGTCGACCCCCGCGCGCACGGTGAGAAGCTGGCGCCCGAGATCGCGGCGACGCTGACCGAGGCCGGCGTACGAGTATCGGACCTGAAAGCGATCGTCGCCGGCCTGGGGCCGGGACCGTTCACCGGGCTACGGGTCGGGCTGGCCACGGCCGCGAGCATGGCCCAGGCGCTGGCCGTACCCACCTACGGCGTGTGCTCGCTCGACGGGCTCGGCCGGGCCGCCGGTCCGGGGCGGGTGCTGGTCGCCACCGACGCGCGCCGCCGCGAGGTCTACTTCGCCACCTATGTGGACGGGGTGCGGTCCGGCGAGCCCGACGTGGCCAAGCCGGCCGAGATCAAGGGCGACTTCGAGCGGGTCGTGGGCGAGGGCGGGCTCAAATACGGCGACGTCTTCGGCGTACCGGTGGAGGAACATCTCCTTTATCCACCCGGCGCCGCCCTCGTGGCCCTCGCGGCCGAGCGGATTCGCGAGGCCGCGCCGAGCGAGCCGCTCACGCCGCTCTATCTCCGGCGCCCGGACGCCGTCGAGCCCGCTGGTCGCAAGCCGGTGCTGACCTGATGCTGATCGAGCGATTCCGCTGGTGGCACATCGCCGAGGTGCTGCCGATCGAGGAGGACCTCTTCGGCGCCGAGAAGTGGTCGTCCGCGATGTTCTGGAACGAGCTCGCGCAGCGCAACTTCTACATCGTGGCGACCGAGGGCGACGATCTGCTCGGCTACGCGGGGTTGTCCGCGACCGACGACGAGGCGTGGGTGCAGAACATCGCGGTCCGCCGGACGGGACAGCGCCGCGGCGTCGGGCGCGCGATGCTCGAGGCCCTGCTCGGCGAGGCGGAACGGCGCGGCATCAAGCAGACGCTGCTCGAGGTCGCGATCGACAACATGCCCGCGCAACGTCTCTACGCGACCTACGACTTCGAGCCGGTGGGTATCCGGCGCGGCTACTACCAACCCAGCAACACCGACGCCCTGGTGATGATGCGCAATGCCTGACGAGCCCCTGGTCCTCGGGATCGAGACCTCCTGCGACGAGACCGGTGTCGGCATCGTGCGTGGTCACACCCTGCTCGCCGACGCGCTGGCGTCCAGTGTGGACCAGCATGCCCGGTTCGGCGGGGTGGTGCCGGAGGTGGCCAGCCGCGCGCATCTCGAGGCGATCGTGCCGACCATGCAACGCGCGCTCGACGACGCGAAGGTCACCCTGGCCGACATCGACGCGATCGCGGTGACCAGCGGTCCGGGACTGGCGGGCGCGCTGCTGGTGGGGGTGGCGGCGGCCAAGGGGTACGCGCTGGCGGCCGGCAAGCCGATCTACGGCGTCAACCATCTGGCCGCCCACGTCGCGGTGGACACGTTGGAGCACGGTCCGCTGCCCGAGCCCGCGATCGCGATGCTGGTCTCCGGCGGCCACTCCTCGTTGCTGCTGGTCGACGACCTGACCAACGGCGTGACCCCGCTCGGCGCCACGATCGACGACGCGGCCGGCGAGGCGTTCGACAAGGTGGCGCGCCTGCTCGGGCTGGGCTTTCCGGGCGGGCCGGTCATCGATCGGCGCTCGGGCGAGGGCGATCCGGCGGCGATCGCGTTCCCGCGTGGACTGACCGCGCCGAAAGACCTGGCCGCGCACCGTTTCGACTTCTCCTTCTCGGGCCTCAAGACCGCGGTCGCGCGCTGGGTGGAGGCGCGCGAACGGGACGGCGAGCCGGTTCCGGTGGCGGACGTGTCGGCGAGCTTCCAGGAGGCGGTCTGCGACGTGCTGACCGCTAAGGCCATCGATGCCTGCCGGGCACACGGCGTGGAGACCCTGGTGATCGGCGGCGGCGTGGCGGCCAACTCGCGCTTGCGTCAATTGGCCGAGCTCAGAGCACAAAAGCACAAGATTCGCGTACGCGTTCCGCGTCCGCAGTTGTGCACGGACAACGGTGCGATGGTCGCCGCCCTCGGCTCGCGCCTGGTGGCGGCCGGCGTCGCGCCCTCACGTCTCGATCTGCCCGCAGACTCCTCAATGGCATTGACCACGGTCAGCGTGGCGGGATAGGAAGCCAGCATGATCGCACGGATGTGGGAGGTGCGGGCCCAGGCGAGCGGCTTCGACGAGCTGCTGACCTGGGTCTGCGACGTCGCGGTGCCCCGGATCGAGGTGCTGCCGCAGCACGTGTCGAGCGAGGTGTTCTCGTCGACCGACCACCGCATCGTGGTCATCTCGAAGTGGCGCGGCACGCCGGAGAGCCTGCCCGCGCCGCCGGCCAAGCTGGTCGCCCGCTCGCCGCACGTCTGGGATTTCAGCCCCGTCGACCGCTGACCAGAGGCCGGGAAAACGCATCGCAAACTGTCATACCCCGCCCGTAACGTCGGGGCCCTGATGCGAAAGCTGCCCGATGCCGACCCCGGCGCCCCCGACGACCGGTCCGCCACCCATTACCTGGGCTGGCTGGTCCGGCGCTATCACGTGACCGTCTTCGCCGCCATCGCCCTGGCCGTGCTGTGGATGCTCTGCCAGGCCCTCGTCCCCGCCGTGATCGGCCGGGCGATCGACGCCGCGACCCGGCACGACCGCCACGACCTGATCGTCTGGTGTCTCGTGCTGTCCGGGATCGGCGCCGGGCAGGCCTACACCGGCGTGGCCCGCCACCGGTTCGCAGTGGTCAACTTCTTGAGCGCCATGTTCGTGACCGTCCAGGTCACCGTGCGGCAGGCGGGCCGGCTCGGCTCGGCTCTTCCCCGCCGGCTCGACACCGGCGAGGTGGTCGCGATCGGCACCTCCGACATCCGGTCCATCGGCGCCGCCATCGACATCACCGCCCGCGGCACCGGTTCGCTGGTCGCCGTCATCACGGTGACGGTCATCCTGCTCACGACTTCGGTGCCGCTCGGCCTGGTCGTGGTGCTTGGCGTGCCGATCCTGATGGCGGTGGTGAGCCTGCTGATCCGGCCGCTGCACCACCGGCAGCAGGTCACCCGCGAGCAGCAGGGCCTGCTCACCGGCCGCGCCGCCGATCTGGTCGGTGGTCTGCGGGTGCTGCGCGGCATCGGCGGTGAGGCGGTGATGGCCGAGCGCTACCGCACCGAGTCGCAGGAGCTGCGGGCGGCCGGCGTGCGCACGGCCGGCGTCGAGTCGCTGCTCGAGGCGGCCCAGGTGCTGCTGCCGGGCATCTTCCTGGTGCTGGTCACCTGGCTGGGCGCGCATTTCGCGCTGAGTGGGCAGATCACGGTGGGGCAGCTGGTGTCCTTCTACGCGTACGCGGCGTTCCTCGTCGCGCCGCTGCGCCAGCTCACCGAGGCCCTCGACAAGCTCACCCGCGGTCACGTCGCCGCGCGCCGGGTGGTGGCCATGCTGACCGCCACCACCGACCTGCCCGATCCGCCGGCGCCGGCCGCACCCGAGAGCCTCGCCGGCGAGCTGGCCGACCCGGAGTCGGGGGTGGTCGTGCATCCGGGCGAGATCACCGCGATCGTCTCGGCGCAGCCGGCCGAGGCCGCGCTCATCGCCGACCGCCTCGGGCGGTACGCGGAGGGCGGCACCGCCGGCGGCCGGAGGCTGGACGAGTTCGGGCTGGCCACGGTCCGCGAGCGGATCCTGGTGGCGGACAACGACGCGCACCTGTTCTCGGGGCCGCTCCGCGACGATCTCGACCCGCACGGCAGCGGGCTGTTGCCGGCCGCCCTGCACACGGCGGCGGCGACCGACATCGTCGAGGCGCTGCCCGAGGGGCTCGACAGCGAGGTGGCCGAGCGGGGCCGGTCGTTCTCGGGCGGGCAGCAGCAGCGGTTGCGCCTGGTCCGGGCCCTGGTCGCCGACCCCGGCACGCTGATCCTGGTCGAGCCGACGAGCGCCGTCGACGCGCACACCGAGGCCCGCATCGCCGACCGCCTGATCACCGCGCGGGCCGGCCGCACCACGGTGATCTGCACGTCCAGCCCGCTCGTGCTCGATCGCACCGACCGGGTCTGCTTCGTCGACGAGGGCCGGGTGGTCGCGACCGGCACCCATCACGGGTTGCTCGATCGCGAGCCGGCCTACGCCCGCGTCGTGCTGCGCGAGGACGATCCCAGCGACGGGGGCGATCCCGGCGACGGGGGCGATCCCACCGACGGGGGCGATCCCGGCGACGAGGGCGATCTCAGCGACGAGGGTGGGAGGGTGCTGCCGTGAGCGGGCGTCTGCCGATCGCCGACACCGCGCAGGTGCGGCGATATGTGCGCGACCTGTTCCGGCGCTATCCGCGGGCACTCTGGGGTGCCGTCGGGCTGCACGTGCTGGCCGCGATCGCCGGGCTGGTCGGGCCGCGGCTGCTCGGCGACCTCGTCGAGAGCCTGCAGCACGGCCGGGGCGCCGCCGTGATCGACCGGCTCGGCGCGTTGATCGCCGGGTTCGTCGTGCTGCAGGCGGTGCTGACCCGCTTCGCGTACCTGGCGTCGGCCCGGCTCGGCGAGCGGGTGCTGGCCCGGCTGCGCGAGGAGTTCGTCGAGCGGGTGCTGGCCCTGCCGCTCTCCACGGTGGAAGGTGCTAGCAGCGGCGACCTTCTCACCCGTACGACCAGGGATGTCGATGCTCTTTCGCGGTGTGTGCGACTCGCCGTGCCGGAGACGATGATCGCGCTGATCACGGTGGTGCTGGTGGTCGGCGCGATGGCGGTCGTCACGCCCCTGCTCGCGCTCCCGCTGCTGGTCGCCGTCCCGATCCTGGTCGTCGGCACCCGGTGGTATCTGAAGCGGGCGCCGGCCGCCTATCTCGAGCAGAACAACCGCTATTCGGCCGTCACCGACGGGCTGGCCGAGACGGTCGACGGCGCGCGCACCGTGGATGCGCTGCGCCGCCGGCGGGACCGGGTCAAACGCACCGACCACGACCTGCACCGCACCTGGCTGATGGAGAAGTACACGCTGTTCCTGCGAACGGTGTGGTTCCCGACGGTCGAGGTCGGCTATGTGCTGCCGGTGGTGGCGACGCTGCTGGTCGGCGGTCTGCTCTATCTGCGGGGGACGGTGACGCTCGGCCAGCTCACGGCCGCGGTCGTCTACGCGCAGATGCTGATCGACCCGGTCGACCGGCTGCTCGGGTGGCTGGACGAGCTCCAGGTCGGCATGGCGTCGCTGGCCCGGCTGCTGGGCGTGGCCGAGCGGGATCCGCAGCCGGAGTCGGCCGTGGTACCCACCCCGGTCGGCGCGCGGATCGAGGTGCGTGGCGTGCGCTTCGCCTACGTGCCGGGACGCGAGGTGCTGCACGGGATCGATCTCACGCTCGAGCCGGGGGAGCGGCTGGCCATCGTCGGGCCGTCCGGGGCGGGCAAGTCGACGCTCGGGCGCCTGCTGGCCGGCGTGCACCAGCCGACCGGCGGCACGATCACGGTGGGCGGGGTGACGATCGGCGAGCTGCCGCTCGACCGGTTGCGCACCGAGGTGGCGCTGGTCAGCCAGGAGCATCACGTCTTCATCGGCACGGTGCGCGACAACATCGCGATGGTCCGGCCGGGGGCGACCGACGAGGAGGTGCGGTCGGCGCTGGAGGCGGTGCACGCGCTCGACTGGGCGCTCGGGCTGCCCGGCGGGCTGGATACGGTGGTCGGCTCGGGTGGCCATCAGCTGACGGCGGCGCAGGCCCAGCAGGTCGCGCTCGCCCGGCTGGTGCTGGCCGACCCGCACACGCTGGTGCTCGACGAGGCGACGTCGCTGCTCGACCCGCGGGCGGCGCGTGACCTGGAGCGTTCGCTGGCGGCGGTGCTGCGCGGGCGAACGGTGGTGGCGATCGCGCACCGGCTGTTCTCGGCGCACGACGCCGACCGGGTGGCGGTGGTCGAGGACGGGCGCATCACCGAGCTGGGTTCGCACGACGAGCTGGTCGCGGCGAACGGTCCGTACGCGGCGCTGTGGCGTTCCTGGCACGGCGAGCGCACCCCGGACGACGCCGGCGAGCCGGGCGAGTCGCTGGCCGGGGATAGAGCCGGCGCGGCACGCTGACGCCGATCGAGGACGAGGCGCGAGCGCGGGGAGCGGCTCAGCGGGTGACGGCGATGAAGACGCCGAGGATGAGCAGGGTCAGGGCGGCTACGGCGAAGAGGACCAGGAGGTCGCGGCGGGGGCCGTCGGCGTCGGGGAGGACCGGGAGGTCGCTCACCACGGCGTTGAGGTCGTCCAGGGTGCGAGCGTCGTGGGCCAGCTGGGCGCGCTCGGCGAACTCGTCCAAGGTGAGACGGCCGGCGCCGGTGTGTCGCTCCAGGGCGGTCACGGTCCGCTGCCGATCGTCGTCGGAAGCCCGGATGGTCACGGCCGCACTCTACCGCCGGCACCCAAAAACGGAAGGGCGCACTGACGGGAGGGAGGAGACCGGCGCGGGCCGGGAAGGCGAGGCGCGGGCACGAAGAGGCGGGCGCGGGGCGGGAAAGCGGGCGCGGGCCGGAAACGCGGAAGGGCGCGCCGGGTGGCGCGCCCTTCCGGTGTTGCGGAACTCGTGCGGCTGGCGGGTCAGAAGCCGGGGCCGTGCTGGTGGCTGTGACCACCGGGGCCGTGGCTGTGACCGTGACCGCCGCCCGCGGCCGGCTCGGGGTCGGCCGGCTTGTCGACCACGAGGCTTTCCGTGGTGAGCAGCAGGCCGGCGATCGAGACGGCGTTGGAGACCGCGTTGCGGGTCACCTTGACCGGGTCGATGATGCCGGACGCGGCGAGGTCGACGTACTCGTCGGTGGCCGCGTCGAGGCCGTGGCCCCAGCCCAGCTCGGCGACCTTGCCCACCACGACGTAGCCGTCGTGGCCGGCGTTCTGCGCGATCCAGCGCAGCGGCTCCACCAGCGCCTTGCGGACGATGCCGACGCCGATCGCCTCCTCGCCGGTCAGGCCGAGGTTGTTGTCGAGCTCGGACACGATCTGCGCGAGAGCGGCGCCGCCGCCGGGGACGGTGCCCTCCTCGACGGCCGCCTTGGTCGCCGCGATGGCGTCCTCGATGCGGTGCTTGCGCTCCTTCATCTCGACCTCGGTGGCCGCGCCGACCTTGATCACCGCGATGCCGCCGGAGAGCTTCGCGAGGCGCTCGGAGAGCTTCTCGCGGTCCCAGTCGGAGTCGGACGCCTCGATCTCCTTGCGGATCTGGGCGACCCGGTCGGCGACCTCGGACGACTTGCCGCCGCCGTCGACGATCGTGGTGTTCTCCTTGTCGACCACGACGCGCCGGGCGGTGCCCAGCATGTCGAGGGTGACCTGGTCGAGCTTGTAGCCGAGCTCGGGCGCGATCAGCTCGCCGCCGGTGGCGATCGCCATGTCCTGCAGCATCGCCTTGCGCCGGTCGCCGAAGCCCGGTGCCTTCACCGCGGCGACCTTGACGGTCTTGCGGATCGAGTTGACCACCAGGGTGGACAGGGCCTGGCCCTCGACGTCCTCCGCGATGATCAGCAGCGGCTTGCCGGACTGCAGAACCTTCTCCAGCAGCGGGAGGAGCTCCTCGATGCTCGAGATCTTCTGCGTGGTGATCAGGAGGTACGCGTCCTCGAGGACGGCCTCCTGCGACTCGGCGTCGGTCACGAAGTTCGGCGAGATGAAGCCCTTGTCGAACTGCAGACCCTCGGTGACCTCGAGCTCGGTCAGCATCGCCGAGCCCTCCTCGACGGTGATGACGCCGTCGCGGCCGACCCGGTCCATCGCCTCGGCGATCAGCTCGCCGATGGTGGCGTCCTGGGCCGAGATGGTGGCGACGTTGGCGATCGCCTTGTGGTCGTCGACGTCGACCGCCTTGGCCAGCAGCGCCTTGGAGACGACCTCGGCCGCCTGGTCCATGCCGCGCTTGAGGCCGAGCGGGTTGGCGCCCGCGGTCACGTTGCGCAGGCCCTCGCGGACCAGCGCCTGGGCGAGCACGGTCGCCGTGGTGGTCCCGTCGCCGGCGACGTCGTTGGTCTTCGTCGCCACCTCCTTGACCAGCTGGGCTCCGAGGTTCTGGTACGGGTCGGTGAGCTCGATCTCCTTGGCGATGGTGACGCCGTCGTTGGTGATCGTGGGCGCGCCGAACTTCTTGTCCAGGACGACGTTGCGGCCGCGGGGGCCGAGGGTGACCTTGACCGTGTCGGCGAGCGTGTTGACGCCGTGCTCCAGCAGGTGCCGGGCGTCGTCAGAGAAGCTGAGAATCTTCGCCATGTATAGGTCCCTTCACGCACCACCGCCCTGACCCAACGATGTGGGCCAGGGCGGCAAGCACTGTCAGTTGGTCACTTCTCGATGACCGCGAGGACGTCGCGGGCGGAGAGCACCAGGTACTCCTCGCCGGCGTACTTGACCTCGGTGCCGCCGTACTTCGAGTAGAGGACCGTGTCGCCGACCTTGACGTCGATCGGAACGCGGTTGCCCTTGTCGTCGATCCGGCCCGGGCCGACAGCGAGGACGGTGCCCTCCTGCGGCTTCTCCTTGGCGGTATCGGGGATCACGATGCCCGACGCCGTCGTGGTCTCGGCCTCGTTCGCCTGGACCACGATGCGGTCCTCGAGCGGCTTGATCGCAACCTTGGTCGCGGTAGTCACGGGCATACCCTCCTGGGTACAGGTTTCCGCCGGCCCATGGATATAGGCCGGTCGATGCCTCATGCCACCGGGCGGGGCCGTCGTCGCGGGTGCCGGTCCGCCTGGTGCCTAACCACCACGTCGGGCGTGCGCCCGGCCGAAGCGGTTGGCACCCTCATGTTGAGAGTGCTAATCGCGAGGTTATGCCGGAACTAGCACTCCGTCAACCAGAGTGCCAGTGTCGTCACGCCGGGGAGAATGCCTGGCGTGACACCCGAGACGTTAGCCCGGTTGCGGACCCCCGATGGGCTGAATGCGCTGGCCGAGGCGGCCGACGCCACCGCCGCGAGCGCGGGCGATCCGCTGGCCGCGGCATCGTCGCTGCGTTCCCGCGGCATCGACCCCGAGCTGGCGGCGGCCGCGCTGACGCAGGTCGAGCTGCGGCGGCGCGCGGAGACGAAGTTCGGTGCGGCGGCCCGGGACATGTTCTTCACCCGGGCCGGGCTCGAACAGGCGACGCGGGCGGTGGTGGCGGAGCGGCGGGCGGCGCGCCTCGCGGCGGCCGGGGTGCGGACCCTGGCCGATCTGGGGTGCGGGCTGGGCTCGGACGCGCTGGCGGCGGCGCGGGCGGGCATCCGGGTGTACGCGGTGGAAGCCGACCCGTTGACGTCCGAAATCGCGGCGGCCAACGTCGTCGCGCTCGGCCTGGACGCCCTGGTGAAGGTCGAGTGCGCGGACGCCACCACGGTGCGCGTCGAGGACTACGACGCGGTCTTCGCCGATCCGGCCCGCCGGAGAGCGGGTCGTGGCCGCGTCTTCGACCCGAAGTCGTACTCGCCGCCGTGGGACTTCGTGGCCGGCCTCGCCGACCGGGTCCCGCGCACGGTGCTGAAGCTGGCCCCCGGCATCGACCACGAGCTGCTGCCGCCGGGCGCCGAGGGCGAGTGGGTGAGCGTCGACGGCGACCTGGTCGAGGCCGCGTTCTGGTGCGGCCCGCTGGCCGAGGTCCCGCGCCGGGCCACCCTGCTGCCGGCGGGCGCGGAACTGACGGGGACGGGCCGGGAGCGGGCGCCGGTTGGCGAGGTGGGTGCGTTCCTCTACGACCCCGACCCGGCCGTGGTCCGCTCGCACCTGGTCGCCGAGTTCGCCGCCTCGATCGGGGGACGCCTCGCCGACCCCGACATCGCCTACGTCTACACGGACGGCGCGGTCTTCACCCCGTACGGGCGCCGGTTGGAAGTCCTTGACGTTCTGCCGTTCTCGCTGAAGCGTCTGCGGGCCCTGATGCGCGAGCGCGGGATCGGCCGGCTCGAGATCCGTAAGCGCGGCTCGGCCCTCGAACCCGATCAGCTGCGGCGCGACCTGCGGCTCAGCGGGCCGGCCGCGGCGTCGCTGGTGCTGACCCGGATCGGTGGCGCGCCCATGGCACTGCTCTGCCGGGCGTCCTGAGGGGCAGGTCCAGCTGCACAAAAGGGCAAAAATCGCTTCGTCGGCCGGGAACCGGTGCGAGTACATTTCGTTGCCATGGCAAGAAAGCCCGCGGCCGGAACCCCGGCCACCGCCGTGCTGGCCGACCAGCGGGTCGACCACACGCTGCACCCCTACGACGTCTCGCCGGACGCGCCGAACTACGGGGCGCTGGTGGCGCAGGCGCTGGGCATCGAGCCGGAGCGGGTCTTCAAGACGCTGATCGCCGAGGTCGACTCCGCCCTGGTGGTGGCCGTCGTGCCGGTCACCGGCGAGCTCGATCTCAAGGCTCTGGCGCAGGCCGCCGGCGGTAAGCGGGCCACCCTGGCCGATCGGGCGGCGGCGGAGCGGAGCAGCGGTTACGTGCGGGGTGGCATCAGTCCGCTCGGGCAGCGCAAGAAGTTGCCCACGGTGGTGGACTCGTCGGCGCTCGCTCTTGACCGGATGTTCATCTCGGCGGGCCGGCGCGGGCTGCAGGTAGCCGTCGCGCCGGATGATCTGATTCGGTTGACCGACGCCGTTACCGCTGACATTCGGACATAACCGACTATTCGCTCGTCAAACGCTGGTCCGTTACGACAACGTTACTGGCCGGACGGATCTTTCTCCCGAGAATGGGAGAGATCGGGCACGGCTGTGACTTAGCGTCACTACGTGAGCCACCTGAAGCCACTGCCCGGGAACGGGCCCAGGCTGCGGGAAGGGCCGGAATCCCGGTATCACCGCCGTGTTGCCGGATTGTTATGCCGGGTTACGAGATCCCCAGGGCGCACCGCTTGTGCGACGGGCCGCAACGGGAATACGTTGCCGGGCACAACAAACTAGCTCCTGATCATTCGGCGTCTCGGGGAGCGACACTCCCGGCAGCGCACACCATCGAATCCGATCGAAGGCCCGGATCACCCGAAAGGACACAAGGAATGCGTAAGGGACTGTTCGCTCTTGCCGCGGTCGGCCTGCTGGCCACCGGCAGCATGGCTGCCTGTGGCAAGGACGACAAGGGCAGCGGCAGCGGTAGCGGCAGCGGCACCACGGCCACCGGCAAGGTCGGCGTCATCCTGCCCGACACCAAGAGCTCCGCGCGGTGGGCGACCGCCGACGTCAAGTACCTCAAGGAGGCGTTCGACGCCGCGGGTGTCCAGGCCGACATCCAGAACGCTCAGGGCGACAAGACCCAGTTCCAGACCATCGCCGACGGCATGATCTCGAGCGGCGTCAAGGTCCTCATGATCGTCAACCTGGACTCCGGCACCGGCAAGGCCGTGCTGGACAAGGCCAAGGCCGCCGGCATCGCCACGATCGACTACGACCGCCTCACGCTGAACGGCGGCGCGGACTACTACGTGTCGTTCGACAACGTGAAGGTCGGCGAGCTGCAGGGCCAGGGCCTGGTCGACTGCCTCACCGCGAACAAGGCCGTCAAGCCGGTCGTCGCCGAGCTGAACGGCTCCCCGACCGACAACAACGCCACCCTGTTCAAGCAGGGCTACGACTCGGTGCTCAAGCCGAAGTACGACTCGGGCGACTTCGTCAAGGGCCCGGACCAGTCGGTTCCGGACTGGGACAACGCCCAGGCCGGCACGATCTTCGAGCAGATGCTGACCTCGAACAAGAACATCAAGGGTGTTCTGGCGGCGAACGACGGTCTCGGTAACGCGGCCATCTCCGTTCTGAAGAAGAACAAGCTCAACGGCCAGGTCCCGGTCACCGGCCAGGACGCGACCACCCAGGGCCTGCAGAACATCCTCGTCGGTGACCAGTGCATGACCGTCTACAAGGCGATCAAGCAGGAGGCCGACGCGGCGTCGAAGCTCGCCATCGACATCGCCAAGGGCCAGAAGCCGACCACGGCGACCGGCAAGGTCACCGACCCGGAGTCGAAGAAGGACGTCGCCTCGGTGCTGCTGACCCCGAAGTCGATCACCAAGGAGAACGTCAAGGACGTCGTGGCCGACGGCTTCGTCACCAAGGAAGAGCTCTGCACCGCGGAGTTCGCGAAGGCTTGCACGGACGCGGGCATCAGCTGACACATCAAGTTGACGGGCTAGTCCCGAACGGCTGACAACGGCGCCGCTCACGCCTGCAGGGCGTGGGCGGCGCCGGAGTTGGGTCCACCCCCACCCTTCTCGCCTGTGGCGCAGCCACGACGAACCCGGTCACCAAGCGAAGGAGAACCACCGTGGCCGCGACACCCCTTTTGGAGCTCAGCGGGATCGACAAGAGCTTCGGTCCCGTGCAGGTGCTGCACGACGTCGGCCTCAGCGTCTACCCGGGCGAGGTCACCGCCCTCGTCGGCGACAACGGCGCCGGTAAGTCGACCCTGGTCAAGTGCGTCAGCGGCATCTACACCATCGACTCGGGCACGGTCACCTTCGAGGGCAACCCGGTGGCGATCCACAGCCCGCGCGACGCCTCCGCGCTGGGCATCGAGGTCGTGTATCAGGACCTCGCCCTCTGCGACAACCTGGACATCGTCCAGAACATGTTCCTCGGCCGGGAGAAGAAGCGGGGCGTCGTCCTCGACGAGCCGACCATGGAGCAGATGGCCGGCGACACCCTCGCCAGCCTCTCCGTCCGCACCGTGAAGTCGCTGCGCCAGCTCGTGGCCAGCCTCTCCGGTGGACAGCGGCAGACCGTGGCCATCGCCAAGGCGGTGCTCTGGAACAGCCGCATCGTGATCCTCGACGAGCCGACCGCCGCGCTCGGTGTCGCGCAGACCGCCCAGGTGCTGGAGCTGGTGCGCCGCCTCGCGGACAACGGCCTCGGCGTCGTGCTGATCTCGCACAACATGAACGACGTCTTCGCGGTCTCCGACCGGATCGCGGCGCTCTACCTCGGCCGGATGGCCGCCCAGGTCAAGACCACCGATGTGACTCACTCCCAGGTGGTCGAGCTGATCACCGCGGGCCGGAGCGGCAACATCGGCCTGCCGCCCGAGAAGCCCTCCGACTTCAGCGGCGACGTCGTCGACATCACGCCGGGAGGCGACCAGTGAGCACCACCACGACCACCACGGCCGGCGGCGTCAAGGTCGTCAAGCCGACCGTCGCGAGCCACGTCAACGACTACATCGGCCGGGTTCGCGGCGGCGACCTCGGCAGCCTCCCGGCCGTACTCGGCCTGCTGATCCTCTGCATCATCTTCGGCGCGGCCCGGGACACCTTCTTCAGCGCCCTGAACTTCGCGAACCTGTTCTCGCAGGGCGCGCAGTACATCTTCATCGCGATGGGCCTGGTCTTCGTCCTGCTGCTGGGCGAGATCGACCTGTCCGCGGGCTACGCCTCCGGCGTCTGTGGCGCGATCATGGCGATCCTGCTGACCAACCACGGCTGGGACTGGTACACCGCCATCCCCGCCGCCATGGTCACCGGCATCGTGATCGGCTTCGTCCTCGGCTTCCTGGTGTCGAAGTTCGGCATCCCGTCCTTCGTCGTCACGCTGGCCGCGTTCCTGGCGTTCCAGGGCATCCTGCTGAAGCTGCTCGGCGGCGGCAAGAACGTCTCGATCACCAACACCTTCGTGCTGAAGCTGGCCAACGGCAACATGTCGGTGATCGTGAGCTGGGTCCTCACCATCCTCGCGATCGTCGGCTACGCCGCGGTGCAGTTCAACCGGGTGCGCAGCCGCGCGGCCCGTAACCTGGTCACCGACCCGATGGGCATCGTCCTGATGCGTATCGCCGGCCTCGCGATCATCCTGCTGGTGGCCACCGCGATCCTCACCCAGGAGCGCAGCATCAACCCGGTGCTGAACTCGGTGAAGGGCGTCCCGATCGTCGCCCCGATCATCGCGGTCTTCCTGGTCATCTGGACCTTCGTGCTCGGGCGCACCACGTACGGCCGGCACGTCTACGCGGTCGGCGGCAACACCGAGGCGGCCCGTCGTGCCGGTATCCCGGTCGACCGGATCCGCATCTCGGTCTTCGTGATCGGCTCGTTCATGGCCTCGATCGGCGGCATCCTGGCCGTCAGCCGGGCGAACTCGGTCGACCCCAACACCGGCGGCAGCAACATCCTGCTGTACTCGGTCGGCGCGGCCGTCATCGGCGGCACCAGCCTCTTCGGCGGCAAGGGCAAGGCCATCAACGCCGTCATCGGTGGTGCGGTGATCACGGTCATCGACAACGGCATGGGCCTCATGGGCTACTCGGCCGGCACGAAGTACGTCGTGACCGGTCTGATCCTGCTCGTCGCCGCCAGCGTCGACGCATTGGCTCGGCGCAGAGCGGCATCGACCGGCAACCGATGAGGGTGATCCTGGGCGCGGGGACGGCACGCTGATGCGGGCCGGCCCCAGCCAGGAGGAGGTTCGCCGGCACAATCTCGGGACTCTGTTGCGCTACGTGCACGTGCACGGCGCGACGTCCCGGGCGGAGCTCACCAGCCGGCTCGGACTGAACCGCAGCACCATCGGGGCCCTGACCGCCGAGCTGACCACCGCGGGACTGGTCAGCGAGGAGGCGCCGCGGGAGACCGGCCGGGCCGGGCGACCTTCGCTGGTCGTCCGGCCCGAGTCGTCCAAGGTCTACGCGTACGCGCTGAGCATCGAGGTGGACCGCCTGCGCGCGGCCCGGGTCGGGCTCGGCGGCCAGATCCTGGACCGGCGGGAGACCGACCGGCCGCGGGGGATGCAGGTGCTCGACGCGGTGCAGCCACTGGCGGACTTCGTACGCGAGATGCGCGCCGACGTGCCCGACGACGCCCGCTACGTCGGCACCGGCGTCGCGGTGGCCGGCATGGTCCGGCGCGACGACGGCATGGTCCGGCTCGCGCCGACGATCGGCTGGGTCGAGGAGCCGGTGGGCGCCGCGCTGCGCGCCGAGCTGGGCGACTCCGGCAAGCTGACCGTCGGCAACCACGCCGACGTGTCGGCCCTGGTGGAGTACGCACGGGGCGCCGCGGTCGGCTGCGACAACGTTGTCTACCTGTACGGCGACGTGGGCGTCGGCGCCGGCATCATCGCCGACGGCCGGCGGGTGGCCGGGCACGGTGGCTACGGCGGCGAGGTCGGGCACATGGTCGTCAACCCGTACGGCCGGGAGTGCAGTTGCGGCTCGCGCGGGTGCTGGGAGACCGAGATCGGCGAGTACGCGCTGCTCAAGCACGCCGGCCGGTCCGACAAGACGGGCCGCGACGCGGTGCTCGGCGTGGTCGACGCGGCCATGCGCGGGGACAGTCAGGCCCAGTTCGCCGTGCGCCAGGTCGGGGAGTGGATCGGCTTCGGCGTCGGCAATCTGGTCAACATCTTCAACCCGGAGGCCGTCATCTTCGGCGGCACCCTCCGGGACGTGTACCTCGTGGCGGCCGCGCAGATCCGCAGCCGCCTGAACGCGATCGCGCTGCCGGCCTGCCGCGAGCACATCCGCTTGCGCACCCCGGAGCTCGGCTACGACGCGGCCCTGATCGGGGCGGCGGAGCTGGCCTTCGAACACCTCCTCGAGGACCCGGTCGGCTGAGCCCCGACGGTGCACAGCGGGGCGGTTCTTATGAATTGGTGACGAGCGGGTCCGGCGCTCGTCGAACCGGCCGGCGGCGGAGCACGATGAGGGTGTGAATCTTTCGGTGCGCGCCGGGCTCTCCGGCGTGGCGGCCGCCGGCGCGGCCGTGGGCATCGCCGAGCTGGTGGCGGTCGGGACCGGGCCGCTGTCGGCGCCGTTGCTGGCGGTCGGCGGTGTGGTGGTCGACAACGTGCCGCCGGCGGTGAAGGACTTCGGCGTCCGGGTCTTCGGCGTGCACGACAAGACGGCGCTGATCACCGGGACGGCGATCCTGCTCGCCGCCTATGCGTTCGGGCTCGGCGTGGTGGCGGTGCGGCGGTGGCGGCTCGGCTTGATCGGGATCGCGCTCTTCGCGGCGATCGGGGTGGCGGCGGCGCTGACCCGGCACGACGCCGGCCCCCTCGCGGCGCTGCCGTCGCTGGTGGGTGCGGGCGTGGCGGTCGTCGTCCTGCACTATTTGCTGGAACTGGCCGACGCCGAGATCACCGTGACGGGTGAGCCGGCCGCCCTTCGCACCCCCACCCCGGCACTGGGTGGGGCGACGTTAGCGGGCGGATACGACACTTCGGGAACGGCTGTCCACAGCGCCGGCCCTACCGACCCCACCCCGGAACTGGGTGGGGGCAGGTTGGCGGCCGGGTACGACAATTCCGGGACCGACATCCACAGGCCGGCTCCCGACGCGTACGGGATGATGAACGCGGGAAGCCGGCGCCGCTTTCTGCGAGCGTTGGGAATCACGGCCGGCGTCGCCCTGGTCGCCGGGATCGGCGGACGGCTGCTCACCTCGCGCAAGGCGGTCACCAAGGCCCGTGCGGCGGTCGTGCTCCCGGAGCCACGGCAGACCGTGGCGCCGCTGCCGAGTGGCGTGCAGGCGCCGGGTGCGACGCCCTTCGTCTCGTCCAACAAGGACTTCTACCGGATCGACACCTCGCTCTACCCGCCGCAGGTCGACCCGGCGACGTGGCAGCTGCGGATCCACGGGATGGTGCGCAACCCGATCACGATCACCTGGGCGGAGCTGCTGCAGCGGCCCATGATCGAGCGGTACGTCACGCTCACCTGCGTCTCGAACGAGGTGGGCGGGGATCTCATCGGGAACGCCCGGTGGCTCGGTACGCCGATCAAGGAGCTGCTCGACGAGGCCGACCCGCTGCCGGGGGCCGATCAGGTGGTGCAGCGGTCGGTGGACGGGTGGACGTGCGGCAGCCCGACGGCGACGCTGCGGGACGGGCGGGACGCACTGCTGGCGATCGGGATGAACGGCGAGCCGTTGCCGGTCGCGCACGGCTTTCCGGTGCGGATGGTGGTTCCCGGCCTGTACGGGTACGTCAGCGCCTGCAAGTGGATCACCGAGATCGAGCTGTCCCGGTTCGAGGACTTCGACGCCTACTGGGTGCCGCGCGGGTGGTCGCAGCAGGCGCCGATCAAGACCGAGTCGCGGATCGACACGCCGCGTGACGGGGCGCAGCGGGATCCGGGGACCGTGGTGATCGCCGGCGTCGCGTGGGCGCAGCATCGCGGGATCAGCCGGGTCGAGGTGCAGGTGGACGACGCGCCGTGGGCGGAGGCGACGCTGGCCACGATGGTCACGAGCGACACCTGGCGGCAGTGGAGCTACCGCTGGGAGGCGACGGAGGGTAAGCACACGATCCGCGTACGGGCAACCGACGGCTCCGGGCAGACGCAGACGAGCACGCCGGCGTCACCCGCTCCGAACGGCGCCTCGGGGTGGCATTCCGTGCAGGTCACCGTGGGCTGAGTGCCATTGGTTGAAGGACGTACAAAGGGTCCGACTCGTTTGCGCAAGTCGCTCATACGGTGGCTTGCATGTCCACCGATGCGGTTGTCGAAGAACCGTCGAACAACGCGTCCCGGCCCCCATCCGGGGACCGGGTCGTCGGGGTGATGCCTCGGGCCAAGCGGTCTCAGGCCGCCGGCGCCTGTCGCTGCGCCGGCACGGCCGACTTGTGGGGCCGGCCGAGGCGGGCTTCGAGCCGAGGAAGGTCGACACGTCCGTGATGCCGATCGGCGAGGTCCTCCCAGCCGACCGCGAGCAGCCGCAGCCGCTCCGCTTCGCTGAAACCTCCCCAGACCCCGTACGGCTCGCGCACCGCAAGGGCGTGGGCGGCACACTCGGCCCGGACCGGGCACGCGCCGCACATGGCCTTGGCCTTCGCCTCCCGCCGGTTGCGGGACGAACCGCGCTCGCCGTCGGGGTGGAAGAACTGCGCGCTGTCCCGGCCGCGGCACAGACCGAGGCGCTGCCAGTCCCACAGGTCGGCGATCGGCCCGGGCAGTCTGCGAACGTTCGACATCTAACACCCTCCTCGGTCATGAGGGGCCTTGCTCAGGCCTGCCGCGGTGTTACCCCGGTGATCCCCGGCTCACACCCGCATCTTCGATGTCTTCACGAGCCGCATGACATCGACCAAGCAACTGATACCGATCTTTCCCATTTTTTCCATCTAAAGCGCGTAATGCTGCGGCCCTCGCGTGATCTCCTCTGAGAGAGAAGGAGGATCACTGTGCGTACCGTCCTCGTGTGCGTCCGTACCCCGCTGGCGGCCCAGACCGTCGCGTCCACCGCGGCCCGGCTCGGCATGACCGGCGTCGTCCGGACCGCGGTCAGCGAGACCGAGGCCATGATCCGGCTGGCTGAACGGCCGGCCGAAGTGGTCCTCGCCGACACCGCCGTGACCCGTCCCGACAGCGTCGGTTTCACCCGGCGCGTCCTTGCCCGCGCGCCCCAGGCCCAGCTGGTGCTCTTCGGCGCCGAAGACCCGCGGGTCGCCGCGGCGGCCGTGGCGGCCGGCGCCCGTGGCGTCATCCGCGGCGTCGAGCACGACCTGGTCAGCGTCGTCGCCAAGGCGTTGCTGCTGCTCCTGCTGCCGGTCCGGCCGCAGGGCATGCCGATCAACGGCACGAACGCACAGCCGGCGGGGGTCGCCGGCGGTGCGCGGAACAACAACTCGCCGGCCGCCCGCGCGGCCTATCAGAACGGCATCGGCATGGGCGCGCCCAACGCCGCGGCGGTGCCGGCCATGCTGCCGAACTCGCCGATGGTGCCGGCCCAGCGTGGTGACGCCCCGATCGATCCGGCCACCGGCCGGCCGATGGTGGCGTGGCCGGGCAACGAGACCCAGGTCGGGGTGGCCGACCCGGCGCCGGCCGGGCGGCGGCTCACGCTCACCGAGCGCGAGCTGCAGGTGCTGCGGGGGATGGCCGACGGCAAGAGCAACGCGGAGATCGGCCGCGAGCTCTTCGTCTCGGAGGACACCGTGAAGACCCACGCCCGGCGGCTCTTCCGCAAGCTCGGCGCCCGCGACCGCGCGCACGCGGTGGCGGCCGGCTTCCGGGCCGGACTGGTCGCCTAGGAACGCCCGGGGGACCGGCGACTCCTGCTACTCGTCGTCGGTCCCTTCGGTGAGTGTGTCGTGCACGCCGTCGGCGTAGCCCCTCGCGTACTCCCAGGTCACGTAGTGGTCGGGGTCGGGGTCGTAGGCCGGCTCGTGCACGCGCGGACGCCCGCTCGACAGCAGATGGCGCAGGTTGCCCCGGAGCAGGTCCCAGTCGAAGTAGTGTGGCTCGTGGCAGTCCTCACACTCGATGACCAGCCCACGGATGCCGGTGGGGCTCAACAGCGCCTGGTAGATCTCGAGGTCGGAGAGGTCCTCGAGGACGTCCTGCCGCTCGGCCTCGGTCAGCGGCTCGGTCTCCTCGTCGTCGGCGAGGTCGTCGAGCCCGGCCGCGGGGTCGGTCGGGTCGCCGTTGAAGGGGTCGATGGGCTCATCCTGCACCCCTTTACCGTACTCACCTCTCATCGGATGTGTGCCGGCCCGCACGTCCTGTCCGTCCCACGAGAGCGCACCGGCCGGATGGGTACGATGAACCATCCGTCTTCCGGCAGTAAGGGATGCTCCGTGGAAAGCGACTCGGCCCGTACGGTTCCGCTCGGTCTGACCTTCGATGACGTGCTGCTCCAACCCGTCGAATCGGACATCGTGCCGAGCCGGGTCAATACCAACAGCCGCCTGACGCGAAACATCGGCCTGACGATCCCGGTGCTGTCCGCCGCCATGGACACGGTGACCGAGGCCCGCATGGCGATCGCGATGGCCCGCGAGGGCGGCATCGGCGTCCTGCACCGCAACCTCTCGGCCGAGGACCAGGCGGCCCAGGTCGACCTGGTCAAGCGGTCCGAGTCCGGCATGATCACCAACCCGGTCACCTGCAGCCCCGACGACACGCTCCGCGAGGTCGACGCGCTGTGCGCCCGTTACCGGATCTCCGGCGTCCCGGTCGTGGACGGCGACGGCACGCTGGTCGGCATCGTGACCAACCGCGACATGCGGTTCGTCACCGACGAGAACGTCAAGGTGCGCGAGGTGATGACCAAGTCGCCGCTGATCACGGCGCCGGTCGGAGTCAGCAAGGACGACGCGCTCACCCTGCTGCAGCGGCACAAGGTCGAGAAGCTGCCGCTGGTCGACGAGGGCGGCCGGCTCCGCGGCCTGATCACGGTGAAGGACTTCACCAAGTCCGAGCAGTACCCGCTGGCCACCAAGGACGAGCAGGGCCGGCTGCGGGTGGCGGCCGCGATCGGCGTCGGCGACGAGTCGTACAAGCGGGCCCGTGGCCTGATCGAGGCCGGCGTCGACGCGATCATCGTGGACACGTCGCACGGCCATCAGCGGCAGGTGCTCGACATGATCGCCCGACTCAAGCGCGACACCGCCACCGACATCATCGGTGGCAACGTGGCGACCTTCGCCGGCGCCAAGGCGATGGTCGAGGCCGGCGCCGACGCGGTGAAGGTCGGCGTAGGCCCGGGCGCCATCTGCACGACCCGGATCGTGGCCGGCGTCGGCGTACCGCAGATCACCGCCGTGATGGAGGCCGCCCGCGCCTGCCGCCCGGCCGGCGTCCCGGTGATCGCCGACGGCGGCATCCAGTACTCCGGCGACATCGCCAAGGCGATCGTGGCCGGCGCCGAGACCGTGATGCTCGGCGGCCTGCTGGCCGGCTCGGAGGAGAGCCCGGGCGACCTGATCTTCGTGAACGGCAAGCAGTACAAGTCGTACCGGGGGATGGGCTCGCTCGGCGCCATGCAGTCGCGGGGCCAGGCCAAGTCGTACTCGAAGGACCGCTACTTCCAGCACGACGTGCCCGAGGAGAAGCTGGTGCCGGAGGGCGTCGAGGGCCAGGTGCCCTACCGCGGCCCGCTGTCGCGTGTGGTCGCTCAGCTGGTCGGCGGCCTGCGCCTGGCGATGGGGTACTCGGGCGCCGAGACCATCACCGACTTGCAGGAGCGCGGGCAGCTCATCAGGATTACCGCTGCCGGTCTCAAGGAGAGCCACCCGCACAACATCCAGATGACCGTCGAGGCTCCGAACTACCACTCCCGCTGACAAAGACTGGACTGAGACAAATGCGTGACGTCGTGGAGATCGGTCTCGGCAAGACCGCTCAGCGCGGTTACCACCTGGACGACATCGCCATCGTCCCGAGCCGGCGCACCCGCGACGTGGACGACGTGTCCACCGAGTGGCGCGTCGACGCGTATCCGTTCAAGATCCCGTGCGTCGCGCACCCGTCCGACGCCACCATGAGCCCGGAGTCGGCGATCGCCCTGGGCCGTCTCGGCGGCCTGGGCGTGCTCAATGCCGAGGGCCTCTGGACGCGGTACGAGGACCCCACCAAGATCCTGGAGGAGCTGGCGTCGCTCGACGAGGACGCCGACGCGACCAAGCGCCTCCAGGAGGTGTACTCGGAGCCGATCCGGCCCGACCTGATCGCCGAGCGGGTGCGGACCATGCGGGAGGGCGGCGTGACCGTGGCCGTCCGGGTCTCGCCGCAGCACACGCTCGCGCTGGCCCCGGTCGTGCTCGACGCCGGCGTCGACCTGCTGGTCATCCAGGGCACGCTGGTCAGCGCCGAGCACGTCTCGACGACCGACGAGCCGCTGAACCTCAAGGAGTTCATCGCCGACCTCGACCTGCCGGTCATCGTCGGCGGCTGCACCGACTACAAGACCGCACTGCACCTGATGCGTACGGGTGCGGCCGGCGTGATCGTGGGGGTCGGGGCCGACGAGTGGTCGACCACCGACACGGTCCTCGGCATCCGGGTGCCGATGGCGACCGCGATCGCCGACGCCGCCGCTGCCCGCCGCGACTACCTGGACGAGACCGGCGGCCGGTACGTGCACCTGATCGCCGACGGTGGCATCAGCACGTCGGGCGACATAGCGAAGGCGATCGGCTGCGGCGCCGACGCGGTCATGCTCGGCGAGCCGCTGTCGCTGGCCGAGGGCGCCCCGGCCGGCGGCGCCTGGTGGCACTCGGCGGCGAGCCACCCGTCGCTGCCGCGCGGTGGCTTCTGCATCGCCGGCGAGCCCGACGGCACGCTGGAGGAGCTGCTCTTCGGCCCGGCCGACCGGCCCGACGGCCAGCTCAACCTCTTCGGCGGGCTCCGGCGGGCGATGGCCAAGTGCGGCTACCGCGACGTCAAGGAGTTCCAGAAGGTCGCCCTCGTCCTCGACAAGTAGGACGAATAAGACATGCGCATCGGGCCGGCGGCCGTTCTGGCTGTGGCGTTGACGCTCGGCGCGTGCTCGGCGGATTCGGAAGCGAAGCCGGCCAAGTCCGCGCGCAGCTACGACTTCCGCCCCGGCGCGCCCGGGGCCGGGGATCCCTACTTCCCGACCTACGGCAATGGCGGCTACGACGTCGCGGGGTATGACCTCGACGTCCGGTATGACCCGAAAAAAGGGGACCTGACCGGGAAGGCGACGATCACCGCGACCGCCACGCAGGACTTGTCGCAGTTCGACCTCGATCTCGCGCACCTGAAGGCCAGTGCGGTCACCGTCAACGGCACACCGGCGACCTCGAAGGCGGCGGGCAACGAGCTCGTGATCACTCCCGCCAAGGGCCTGCCGAAGGGCGAGGGCTTCACCGTCGTCGTCGACTACGGCGGCACCCCGGGCCAGCTCGCCAACAAGACGCTCGGCGAAGGCGGCTGGCTGCGCACGGCCGACGGCGCGATCGCCCTCGGCCAACCCGAGTCGGCGAGCACCTGGTACCCGGTCAACGACCACCCCTCCGACAAGGCGACCTTCAAGCTGGCGATGACCGTCCCGGACGGCCTGACCGCGCTGAGCATCGGCGTGCCCGGGGAGAGGACCAGCGCCGGCGGCTGGACGACCTGGCGGTGGACCGAGAGCTCCCCGCTGGCCAGCTATCTGTCCACCGTGGTCATCGGCAAGTACCGGGTCGAGACCGGCACCCACGACGGCAAGCCGATGGTCACCGCGGTGCCGGAGTCGCTGCCGGCCAACGGCCCCGCGGCCAAGTCGGTGGCGCGGACCGGCGAGATCACCGACTTCCTGGCCACCAAGTTCGGGCCGTACCCGTTCGACGCGTACGGCGGCATCGTGGTCGACGACAACCGGATCCGCTACGCCCTCGAGACCCAGTCGCGGCCGACCTACGGCCAGGGGTTCTTCGCCGAGGAGAACCCGGTGGTGGTGGCGCACGAGCTCGCCCACCAATGGTTCGGCGACAGCGTGGCGCTCGAGCGCTGGCAGGACATCTGGCTCAACGAGGGCTTTGCCACGTACGCCGAGTGGCTGTGGCAGGAGCACGCCGGCGGCCCCTCGGTCGCCGACAGTTTCACCAGCATGTACAACGGCTACGACTGGTCCCAGGCGCCCGGCGACCCGGGCGTGGCCCACCTGTTCGGCAGCGCCGTCTACGACCGCGGCGGCATGACCGTCTACGCCCTGCGCAAGACCATCGGCGACGCCGCCTTCGACCGGCTGCTCACCACCTGGACCAGTCAGTACCGGGACGGCAACGCCACCACCGCGGACATGATCAGCCTCGCCGAGAAGGTCTCCGGCCAGAACCTCGACGAGTTCTTCCAGGCTTGGCTGTACGGGACGAAGGCGCCGCCCAAGCCCTGATCACTTGTTCACCAGTGACGGGTGCGCGGCCAGGTACGGCCCGACCTGCCGGTTGGCGACCGCGGTCAGGAAGCCCTTGCCCTCGGCCGTCAGCTTCTCGCCGAGGTAGCCGCCTCCGCTGCCCACGCCACTGCCCGGCAGCCCGACCAGCGTGATGCCGGCCGGCTGGAGGTTGCGCAACGCGTACGCGTACTCCAATGGTGTTCGTCCCCCGACGTAGACCAGTGACTTGCCGAGCGCCGTGATCACGCCCCGGAGCTTGCCTGGATCGGCGGCGAGACCCTGGTCCATCGCCTTGCCGAGGATCGCCCGGACGAGCTGCCGCTGGTGACGCGTGCGATCGTAGTCGCCGTTCGGCAGCCCGTACCGCTGCCGCGCGTAGTCGATCGCCTGCCACCCGATGAAGTGCCGCTTGCCCGGCAGATAGGTGGCCTGCGGCCCGGAGTAGTCCCCACCGCCCGGCACCAGCGTCCGGAATGTCCCATCGGGCCGGCGGTGGTGCGACTTCACCTTCTCGTCGACCGTCATGTCGATGCCGCCCAGCTTGTTGACCAGCGCCTCCAGCCCACCGAAGTTGAGGATCGCGCCCGCCTGGAACTCCTTGATTCCCGTGTACGCGGTGAGCGTCCGCAGCAGCAGCTGGTACCCCTGCTCGACGCTGTGCTGCTTGCTGCCCGGCAGCTTCGAGCCCCGGCTCATCGCCTCGGTCAGCTTGTACGTCCCGCCGCCGAACCCGGCCTTGGCGAACGCCGGCATCTTGACCCGCAGGTCGCGCGGCAACGAGTACAGATAGGCCTTCTTCAGCCCGGGCTCGACGTGCAGCAGCATGATCGTGTCGGAATGCGGCTCCCAGTCCGGAATGGTCACCCGGGTGTCGACGCCGAGCAGCACGAGATCGAGCGGACCGGTGATGTCCGAGCCGGGCTGCTCGGTGGGGGACGGCGTCGGCGAGGGCGACGGCGACGGCGACGCGGAAGGCGACGGCGGTGACGAGGGAGCGGCGGCCGGCGAAGCATGCGACCCGCGGCTGACCGCGATGGCGATCCCGCCGCCGCCGAGCAGCACGACCACGACCGCGCCGACGATCGACCACAGCAACTTCCGATTCCGCACAGCGGAACAGTAGAGGACGCCTTCCACCTGCTCAATGGCCCAAGATCCCGAAAGGTGAAACGGGTATGGGACGGCACCGTATCGACCCGTACGCTGTCGCGGCCATCCACGGGGAAGAAGCGGGGCCTTCGATGCACTTCACTCCACGACGTATCGCGGTGACCGGCCTGGTCACGGCCATCGTCGCCGCCGGCCTGGCGGGCGCTCAAGCGAACGCCTTCGCCGACACGCGGAACACGCCGCCGGTCCACCTGGTCGTCGGTTACAAGCACGGCGCGGCGACCACCTCCGCGGTCCGGACCATGTCCGCGGCCGGCGCGAGCCGTCGCGATCTCGGCGACCTGAACGCGACGACGGTGCAGGTGCCGGCCGCGCGCAGCAAATCGATGATCGCTTCGCTCAAGGCCGACCCCGGCGTCGCCTACGTCGAGGTCGACCACGTGCGCAAGGCGTACGGCGACCTGCTGCCGAACGACCCGATGTTCGCCGCGAACCTCCAGCCGGAGCTCAAGGAGGTCGGCCTCCCGGCCACCTGGCACTCCACCACCGGCTCGTCCGCCGTCACGGTCGCGGTCATCGACACCGGCGTCACCGCCGTGGGCGACCTGGCCGGCGCGGTCACGGCCGGCTACGACTTCGTCCACAACGACGCCACCCCGACCGACGACGTCGGCCACGGCACGACCGTCGCCTCGCTGGTCGCGGCCCGCGGCAACAACGGTCAGGGCATGGCCGGCGTCTGCTGGCAGTGCAAGATCATGCCGGTCAAGGTGCTCGACCGGACCGGCTCCGGCACCGACAGCACGATCGCCAACGGCATCACCTGGGCCGCCAAGAACGGCGCGCGGATCATCAACCTGTCGCTCGGCGGCCCGGACTACGGCCAGGTGCTCGCCGACGCGATCGCCTTCGCCAACCGCAACGGCGTGCTGGTGGTGGCGGCGGCCGGCAACGAGAACACCTCGGCCAAGTCGTACCCGGCCGCGCTGCCGGACGTGCTCGCGGTCGGCGCCACCAACCGCTGCCCGAACTTCGACACCGACCCGACCTGCACGACCGGCACCAACTCGCGGGCGCCGTTCACCAACGGCAGCAGCGAGTGGGTCGACGTGGCCGCCCCCGGCATCGTGGCGGGCATGGACCCGAACGGGAACTACAGCACCGGCGAGGCCGGCACGTCGTTCTCGTCGCCGATCGTCGCCGGCATCGCGGGCCTGGTGAAGGCCGTGCACCCGAGCTGGCAGAGCTGGTCGATGGAGCACGCAATCGAGTCGACCGCCACGCCGATCGGCGGCTGGCTGAAGTTCGGCAAGGTCAACGCGGCCAAGGCGATCTGGGCCGGCACCGACACCACCCCGCCGACCTCGACCGGCATCTCGCCGGCGGAGAACGCCAAGGTGCGCGGCACCGTCACGGTCACGCCGCTGAACGTCGCCGACAACATGTCGGGCATCCGGCTCGCCTACCTGTTCGTCGACAACGAGGTCTACGTCGGGCAGGGCATCGCGGCGCCGTGGTCGGTCAAGTGGAACTCGGCCGGCCGCAAGGGTTCGGTCAAGCTCACCGTGAAGCTCTACGACAAGGCCGGCAACCTGCGGACCCTGACCCGGACGGTGATCGCCGACAACTAGGCGCAACCCGACCGCACCCGGGATCGACCGGAACGGTCAGACCACGAACCGAACGTGAGGGAGCCGGCCGATCATGGCCGGCTCTCTTCGTCTCGGGGGTGGGCATGCGACGGATCCTGGCGGGTCTCCTGGTGGCGGGCACGCTGGTGGTTCCGGCGACGGTCGCCGCCCCGGCCGCGGCCGCGCTCCGGCCCACCGACCCCGGCTACGCCCGCGAGTGGGGCGTCATGCGTACCCGGGTCAACGAGGCCTGGTCGGTGACGAAGGGCCGATCCCGGGTCACGATCGCGATCGTCGACACCGGCGTGAGCCCGCTGCCCGACCTGGCCGGCCGGCTGCGGCCCGGGCACGACTTCGTCAACGACGACGACGACCCCCGCGACGACAACGGCCACGGCACGATGGCGGCCGGGGTCGCGGCCGCCGCCGGCTACAACGGCATCGGCATCGCCGGCGTCTGCTGGTACTGCCGGATCCTGCCGGTCAAGGTGCTGGACGCGAAGGGCGGCGGCAACTACGCCGACATCGCCGACGGCATCCGCTACGCGGCCGACCAGGGCGCCGCGATCATCAGCCTCTCGCTCGGCGGCAACGACGACAGCCCGCTGCTGCGCGACGCCGTGACCTACGCCGACGCCAAGGGCGCGCTGGTCGTCGCCGCGGCCGGCAACCAGGGCTCGCCGCAGCCGCACTACCCGGGGGCCATCCCGTCGGTGCTCTCGGTCGGCGGCGTGGACGAGCACGACGCCCGCTACTCGTGGTCCAACTACGGCCCGAGCTGGGTCGACGTGACCGCGCCCGGCTGCAACCCGGCCCAGCAGCGCGACGGCTCCCTCGGCGAGTACTGCGGCACGTCCTCGGCGACGCCGTTCGTGGCCGGGATCGCGGGCCTGCTGGCCTCGACCGATCCGGCGCCGTCGGCCGCCGACATCCGTACCGCGCTGACCGGCGGGCGGGTGGACGCGTTGCGGGCGCTGGCGGCGCTGCCCCACGCCGACCACACCGCTCCGACCATGAAAATCTATCCCCAGGCGCGGTTCATCCGGGTCCGGGCCTCCGACACGTCCGGCGTCGCGCGCCTCGAGCTGGTCGTCAACGGCAAGGTCACTTCCCGGTACGCCGGGTACCTGCACGGCTTCCCGATCCCGGCCCGGGCCAAGTCGGTCGTGATCCGCGCCTACGACCGGGTCGGCAACCTCCGTACCGCCCTCGTCCGGCGCTGACCGCTCGGGACCGCTTCCGGGCTCGTCGGTAAACTCGCCGGGTGAGTACTCCGCGCCCCGTGCTTGTCGTCGACTTCGGCGCCCAATACGCCCAGCTGATCGCCCGCCGCGTCCGCGAGGCGCGGGTCTATTCGGAGATCGTGCCGCACTCGATGCCGGTCGCCGAGATGCTCGCGAAGAACCCGGCCGCGATCATCCTCTCCGGCGGCCCCTCCAGCGTCTACGAGGTGGGCGCGCCGTCGCTCGACCCGGCGCTGTTCGACAACGCGGTGCCGGTCTTCGGCATCTGCTACGGCTTCCAGGCGATGGCCCAGGCGCTCGGCGGCAACGTCGCGCACACCGGCTCCCGGGAGTACGGGCGGACCCTGCTCACCGCCCAGGGCGGCACCCTGCTGCGGGACCTGCCGGCCGATCTGCCGGTGTGGATGAGCCACGGCGACAGCGTGGCCGTCGCGCCCCAGGGCTTCGCGGTCACCGCCTCCACGCCCGGTGCGCCCGTCGCCGCCTTCGAGAACATCACGGCCAAGCGGGCCGGCGTGCAGTTCCACCCCGAGGTGGCGCACACCGACCAGGGCCAGGAGATGCTCAAGCGGTTCCTCTACGACATCGCCGGCATCGAGCCGACCTGGACGGCCGGCAACATCATCGACGACCAGGTGGCCGCGATCCGCGCCCAGGTCGGCGACAAGCAGGTGCTGTGCGGCCTCTCCGGCGGCGTCGACTCGGCGGTCGCGGCGGCCCTCGTGCACAAGGCCATCGGCGACCAGCTCACCTGCGTCTTCGTCGACCACGGCCTGCTGCGCGCGGGCGAGGCCGAGCAGGTCGAGAAGGACTACGTGGCCGCGACCGGCATCCGGCTCAAGGTCGTCGACGCGTCCGACGTCTTCCTCGGCCATCTCGCCGGCGTCACCGACCCCGAGCAGAAGCGGAAGATCATCGGGCGGGAGTTCATCCGTACGTTCGAGGCCGCGGCCCGCGAGCTGGACGCCGAGCGGCACATCGAGTTCCTGGTCCAGGGCACGCTTTACCCGGATGTGGTCGAGTCCGGTGGCGGCACCGGCACCGCGAACATCAAGTCCCACCACAACGTCGGCGGCCTCCCCGACGACCTGCAGTTCTCGCTGATCGAGCCGCTGCGCACGCTGTTCAAGGACGAGGTGCGCGCGCTCGGCGCCGAGCTCGGCCTGCCCGACGAGATGGTCCACCGGCACCCGTTCCCGGGCCCGGGCCTGGCCATCCGCATCATCGGCGCGGTCGACCGCGACCGGCTCGACATCCTGCGCGCGGCCGACCTGATCGCCCGCGAGGAGCTGACCGCGTCGGGCCTGGACCGTGACGTCTGGCAGTTCCCGGTCGTGCTGCTGGCCGACGTGCGCAGCGTCGGCGTCCAGGGCGACGGCCGCACCTACGGTCACCCGGTGGTGCTGCGGCCCGTCTCCAGCGAGGACGCGATGACGGCGGATTGGTCCCGCCTGCCGTACGACCTGATCGCCCGCATCTCGACCCGCATCACCAACGAGGTGCGCGAGATCAACCGGGTGGTCCTCGACGTCACGAGCAAGCCGCCGGGCACCATCGAGTGGGAGTGACCCCGGCTCTCACCTCGGCCAGACGTGCGGCGCCGGGCCCGGGGCGACCGGCGCCGGCTCTTCCGGGATGAGGAACCAGCACACGGGGTAGGCGATCAGCGCCACGCCCCAGGTGACGACGGCGAAGATAGCGAAGGCGACCCGGATCAGCACCGGGTCGACGCCGAAGTATCGTCCGATCCCGCTGCAGACGCCGGCGACGATGCGGTCGTCCTGGGGACGGAGGAGGCGGCGGTAAGGTGCGTCAGTCATGCACCCATGGTGACCGCGCGGCGGGCCCCAGAACCTCGGTGACAGCCCCGAGAAGAACCCTGAAATGTGGGCCGTACAAGATCCGAAATTCCGGACACTACCGGTAACCGACCGGGTGCGTCGAGTGTGCGTCAACGCTCTGATCTGCGGTTACTCTTCGCCATCACGCTGTCAGGAATCTGACAGACGTTTTCTGCAGGTAACATAAACCGGGCAGAATTGCCGCCCGTGACCCCCGCACTGGAACCACTTCGGCGAATCGCCGCGTACGCCGTCGCCACCGACGACGACGGTCGTGTGCTGCTCGTCCGAGCCTCGAGCCGCTCCGGCACCCCCGGCGTCTGGTCGCTCCCCGGCGGCGCAGTCGATCATGGCGAAGATCCCAACCACACCGTCGTCCGCGAGACTGCGGCCGAGACCGGCCTGTCCGTGGCCGTGACCGGGCTGCGCGACGTGCTGGCCGACATGCGGTCGCTGCCGCACCGTGGCGTCACCATCCACACCGACCGCCTCATCTACTCGGTGTCGATCCGGGGCGGCACGCTCGTCGACCGGGTCGGCCACCCCACCGACCTCGCCCGGTGGCACACCCTCGAGGAGGCGGAACGGCTGAAACTCCGGCCGTTCGCGGCGGAGGCGCTCGGGCTCGGCGCCGCCTCCGGCGACCTGCGGCCCGACGTCGCCCCCACGTTCCCGTCCTTCTACGCCTACCCGGGGCCGGACGGGCTGCACCGGGCGCAGCGCTTCGCGGCCTACGCGATCGCCACCGACGCCCAGGACACCCGCCTGCTGCTCACCCGGATCGCCCCCGGCTACCCGGGCGAGGGGCGCTGGCACCTGCCCGGCGGCGGGACCGACTACGGCGAGCAGCCGGGGCCGGCGCTGATCCGCGAGCTGGTCGAGGAGACCGGCCAGGAGGGGCGCATCGTCGAGCTGATGGGCGTGGCCAGCCACCGCGACGCGGCCTCGCTCGGTCCCGAGGGCTACCCGATCGACTGGCACGGCGTGCGGGCCTTCTATCGGGTGATCGTCGACGACCCGACCGAGGTGATCGTCAAGGACGTCGGCGGCTCGACCTCCGAGGCTCGCTGGATGCCGCTCAAGGAGGTCGTTCAGCTCGGCGAGGAGCAGCTCACCGAGGTGACCGCCGAGGCGCTGCGGAAGGCGCGGCTAACCTGATCAGGTGAAGATCAGGAGAGTCGGCGCGTACGGCGTCTGCCGCGACGGGTCCGGGCGGGTGCTCCTCGCCCGGAACTCGGAGCTCAGCGAGTTCCCCGGCCTCTGGACGCTGCCCGGCGGCGGCGTCGAGCAGGGCGAGCATCCGGACGACGCGGCCGTGCGTGAGTTTCGCGAGGAGACCGGCTTCGAGGTGCGCCTCGACGGCCTGCGCACGGTCACCGCCGATCTGGCGCGGCTGCCGAGCGGCGATCTCGAGCACACCGACCGGATCGTGTACGACGTGACGGTCGTCGGCGGGTCGTTGCGGGCCGAGATCGAGGGCACCACCGATCTCGTCGAGTGGGTCGCCGATCCGTCTTCACTGGCGCTCATGCCGTTCACGGCGGCGGTCCTCGGGCAGCCCGATGATTCCGGCATTTCGGCTATTTCGGGTGAGGGCGAGGAGCTCGCGCGGCCGCAGCGGGTCCAGCGCTTCGGCGCCTACGCGGCGGCCACCGACCCGTACGGCCGGATCCTGCTCGCCAAGATCGCCCAGGGTTACCCCGGCGCCGGACTATGGCATCTTCCCGGCGGTGGCACAGATCATGGTGAAACCCCGGAAGAAGCACTCCACCGCGAGTTGTTGGAAGAAACATCGCAACACGGGCGGGTGACCGGTCTGCTCGGCGTCGGGCATCGTTACGACCCGTCGGCCGTTGGACCGGAAGGGGTGCCGATCGACTGGCACGTCATCCGTGTCCTGTTCAGGGTTCTGGTCGAGGCGCCGACAGAACCGGTAGTGACCGAGGATGCCGGGGGATCCACCGCCGAGGCGGGCTGGTTCACCCGGGAGGAGATCGATCAGATGCCGCTGACGGAGCTGGCCCGCGAAGCTGTAGACCGAATCGTTGCGGAACGGGCGCGTTAAAATCCTCACAAGCCGCGTCTGAAACGCTCGCTCCCACGTACCGAAGGCTGTCGTCCGATCTCTCGCCAAGGTCGTGCGGCTGTGCAATGGTGTAACCCCCCAAACGCCCGGAACAGCAGTGCACGAGGGGCTACGGGGCCACGACCCACCGCAAATATGCAGGTGGGCAGACCGATTCATGGAGGAAACACGTGCCGAGTACCCCTTGGCGCCGGCGTCGTTCGACGGATAGTCCCCGTCCCGCCGGCCGCCGTTGGGCTGGCCGTTTGCGCCGCGGCGGCACCATCGCCCGGCAGGCCCTGCTGGTGCGGGTGGCCCGCCGTCCCGGAGACTCCGGGCGTGCCGCCACCGCCACGCGGGCAGAGGTGATCTACACCGGTCCCGTTCTCGAGCGCCCCGCTCTCGAAGTGATGGCCCTTCCCGCTCTGACCGAGCCGGCTCTGGTCGAGCCCGCCCTGGTCGAGCCGGCTCAGGTGGTCGCCAAGACCGTCCCACTGCTGCCCGGTGAGCAGACCGTCGCGCGCCGGCTGCGCTTCGCCCTGGTCAACGGCTGCACGCTGGCGAGCCTGAGCCTCGGGCTCCTCGCGATCTTCATGGCGATGCAGGGCAACGTCCGTACCGCCGCGGTCTGCCTGGTCGCCTGCGTGGCCTTCGACGGCCTCGACGGCGCGCTGGCCCGCAAGCTCGGCGTCGCCAGCCCGTTCGGCGCGCAGATGGACTCGCTCGCCGACATGTGCTCGTTCGGCCTGGCCGCCCCCGTGGTGGTCTACGCCTCGCTGGCCCACTCGGTGCCGACGCCCGCGGCCGCCGTCGCGTGCGTGCTGGTGGCCGGTTGCGCCGCGATCCGGCTGGCCCGCTTCAACGTCTCGCCGAAGGACGGCAAGTTCTTCTGCGGCGTCCCGACCACGATGGCGGCCGCCGTCCTGGCCGTCACCGTGCTGATCGACCTGCCGCTGCCCGGCCCGGTACTGCTCGGCGGCGTCGCGGTGCTGGCTTTCGCGATGGTTTCGAGCTTCCCGTACGCGAAGCTCGCCCGCCTGCTGAAGCTGCCGCCGTGGATCTGGCTGCTCCCGGCGGTCGGCGCCCTGGTCGACCCGCGGCTCACCTTCGCGGCCGCGGTGCTGGCCTACCTGGTCAGCGGACCGGTCATGTGGGCGCGCGCCAAGCGCACCGCCTGATCTCAGCAACGCGAAAGGGCCGCCCGGATCTCCGGGCGGCCCTTTCCCTGTCCGTCGTCAGAGCCAGCGGGCGATCACCGAGGCGCCGCCGATCACCTTCTCGTTGACGGCCACCAGGGGCTCCGCCTTGTCGGCCGGCAGGTAGACGTCGGTGCGGGAGCCGAAGCGGATCAGGCCCATCCGCTCGCCGCGGGCGACCAGCGTGCCGACCGGCACGCGCTGCACGATGCGGCGGGCGATCAGCCCGGTGCGCTGGGCGACCACGACCGTGCCGCGCTCGGTGTCGAGCACCGTGTAGGCCGCCACGTTGTGCTCGGCCGCGGCCGTCATCGCGTTCGCGTAGCCGCCCTCCTCGACGAAGTAGTCGGCCACCCGGCCAGCCACCGGCACCCGGTTGACGTGCACGTCGAGCACCGACAAGAAGACCGCGATCCGCAGGAACTCGCCCTCGCCGAAGCGGGCGTCGGTCATCCGCTCGACCGAGAGCACGCGTCCGTCGGCCGACGCCACGACCGCGGCCGGGTCGGTCGGCGTCTCGCGCTCGGGGTCGCGGAAGAACGCGGCCACCGGCGCGGCGGCCAGCGCCGGAAGCAGCCACAGCTTGCTCTTGGGCCGGGCCGAGCGGGCCAGCGCGGCCAGGCCGAGGGCGATGCCGGCGGCGGCCACCCCGTTGGAGTCGATGTGCATGCCGCGGGTGACCGGCACGCTCGACGGCCGGTACGCCGGGGCGAGCGTGCTCGCGACCTTGGGGTCGGCGGCCGTGAAGCGGAGCTTGTGCACCCGCAGCGGCGGCGAGTTGCGTACGACCAGGTCGGAACCGACTCCGAAGAGTGCGCCCTGCCGGAAGAGCTCGGCCGCCGCCCCGCCGGTGCGCCCCGGCACCGCGGGGGTGGCCAGCGTGACCACCGCGCCGTCGGTCAGGTATTTGCCGAGCCGGTCGAGCAGCGCCCGGACCTCCTGCGCGGTGCCGGTGACCGGCTCGCCGACGATCACCACGTCGGCCGGCTGCGCCTCGTCGAGGGCGTCGACCACCTTGACGCGGTCGGCGATCCAGCTGCCCAGCCCCTCGATGTGGTCGCGGAGCAGGTCGGCGGTGCTGCGCTCGCCGGCCACCAGGGTCAGCGTGTCGCCCGGGAGGAGCGCCTCGACGGCGGACGCCACCACGAGCGACGCGTGATCGGCGCCGACGACCAGCGCCGAGGTGGCCGCGTTGTGCCGGGCGAACTCGGCGGTGAGGGCGCGGGCGGCCGTGCTGCCGATGCCGACGATGGGTGCCTTGGACACGGCGGGGTACGGGGTCATGACGCCGAGCATATTGCGCCGCCCGCGAGCGAGGCTCGCGGGCGGCGTGGTCAGCTTTGCTGTGGCCGTTCGGTGTCGGCTTCGGGATGTTCCTTCCGGAACCGCTCGGTGGGCTCCTCGAGCAGCTCGCGCACGATCGACGCGTGCATCTCGGGCGGCAGGTCGCCGGGGATCTCCGGCTCGGTGGCGGCCTGCTCGGCCACCGCCGGCACCGGCTGCGGCGCCGGGCGTCGGCCGGAGCGGATCGCCCCGAGCAGCCCGATCACGCCGAACATGATCAGCGCGCCGGCCACCAGCCAGCCCACGGCCGGCAGGTGGATGGTGACCACCCGGGAGACGGCCCACCAGATCGCGACCAGCAGGAAGATCACTCCGAAGCTCAGCGAGACGCCGTCGGTGCGGTGCGGCTTCATCGGATGACCTCCACGTTCCCGGTGTCCATCTGCAGGTCGAGCTTGAGGCTGCCGCCACCGGGACCGTCCGTGCCGAGGTCGGTGACCGACTGGTTGGAGACGCTGCCGTTGTCGTAGACCTTGCCCAGGATCATGCCGCGGCCGTTGTCGAGCGACAGGGTGGCCGTGGTGTCGACCGTCTCCGGCAGCAGCACCCGCATCTGGCCGACCTTCATGGTCAGGGTGACCGCCTGCTGCTGGCCGGTGAAGTTGATGCCGCGCAGGTCGAGCGTGGCGTTGCCGGCCGTGAAGTCGTAGCGGTCGGCGATCTCGGCGACGGTCTGCGGACGGTAGACGCTGTTGCCGACCTGGCCGCCCCAGCGCTCGACGCCGGTGGAGATGCCGAGGCCGAGCGAGGCGAGCAGGGCCAGCGCGATGAGCCCGCGGGCCCGGCCGAACCAGGCGCCGACGATCAGGCCGAGCGCGATGGTCACCAGGGCGGCCGCGAAGTAGGCGGAGACCGCGATGCTGGCGCCGGCCATGTCGAACGCGGCCATCAGGCCGATCACCACGACGACCGCGAAGAACGTCAGGCGGCCGAGCTTGGAGCGCTCGCGGGGCGGCTTCGGCTGCTTCGGCGGGCGCGGCTGCGGCGCCTGGTACTGCGGCGGCTGCGCGCCCCACGGGCCGTGCGGTGCGAACGGCGGCCGGTAGCCGCTGACCGGCGGCGGGAACGACGGCGGCGGGAACGACGGCGGCGGAACCGGGATCGGCTCGGTCACCGGCTCCTCGGCCGATGGGGGCGCGGGCGCGGCGGGAGCCGGCGGAGGGAAGCCCTGAGCGGTGAACGGCGGAGGGAAGCCCTGAGCGGTGAACGGCGGAGGCGGCGGCGCGGCCGCGGGATCGGCGGGCGGCGGAAACGTCGCGCCGGGCGCCGGACCCGGGCCCGGGCCGGGGGTGCCGCGCTTGATCAGCAGCACCGCGCCGACGATGACGGCGGCGGCCAGCAGGCTCGCCCGCATCCCGTCGTGCACGATGAAGCCGAACGAGACGACCGCGGCGGCGCCGAGCAGCACCACGGTGATCGGCGCCATGCCCGAGCGGCCCTTGCCGAGCAGCGACTCGATCGGCGACGCGGGCTCGCCCTCGGCCGGGATGATCAGCCAGCCGATCAGGTAGAGCAGGACGCCGACGCCGCTGAGGATGCCGAGCACGGCGATCAGCACGCGCCACAGCACCGGGTCGGTGTTGGTGGCCCGGGCCAGCGCGGCGCAGACGCCGGCGACGTAACGGCCCTGCTTCGGCCGCACCAGGTGCTCCCGGGAGAAGGACGGCCCCGGGAACGGCGGCGGCGGAGTGGTGCCCGACGAAGTGGTGGTGGCGCCGGGCGGTGGGGGTGCGGTGTGGTCGGCTTCGTCGGTCATGCCATCGATCCTGTCCGAGGCCGGGCCTGAGATGCTTCCGGCGCCGACCCTGAGGCCACCCTGAGATCCGGGGGCCCCGATACCGGGGGACATTCCCCGTGGCCCGGGACGCCGGGACGTGTGACGATCGGAGGACGACACCGAGGAGGAGTCATCGCCACCGCAGTCACCCCACCCACGCGCCGGCTGTACCGGCCGCGCGACCACCGGATCATCGCCGGGGTCGCCGCCGGTCTGGCCGAGCATCTGGGTCTTCCGCTGCTGGCGGTCCGCATCGCGCTGGTCGTTCTCCTCGGGTTCAGCGGCCTCGGCCTTCTTCTCTATGCGGCCTTCTGGGCGGTCCTGCCGCAACAGGTTCCCACCGATGCCTCGCCGCCGCGACGCGATCTGGCCATGCTTCTGCCGTTCGCGGCGATCGGCCTCGGTGTCGTGCTGCTGCAGGCGCTCGTCTTCAAGAACAGCGTGGCCGGCACGGTCGGCTGGCTGATCGCGGTCGTCGCGGTCGGCGCCGGCATCATCTGGCACCAGTCCGACCCGTCCCGCCGCGGCCACTGGAGCGGCAACCTGCCGCAGACGCCCTGGCTGGCGGCGGTGGTCGCGGAGAGCGACCGCCGGTTCTTCCTGTTCCGCTTCATCGGCGGCGGCGTGCTGGTCGCGACCGGCATCATCGGCGTGGTCGCCGTCTACGCCCCGGCCGGCTCGCTCTCCTCGGTCGTCAACGGCGTGATCTTCGCGCTGGTCGGCCTGCTCGGGGTCGGCGTGGTCGCCGCGCCGCTGCTCTGGCGCATGTTCAACCAGCTGCGGGCCGAGCGCGAGGGCCGCATCCGCGAGCAGGAGCGCGCCGAGGTCGCCGCCATGATCCACGACCAGGTGCTGCACACGCTCGCCCTGATCCAGCGCAACTCGGCCGACATCAAAGAGGTGCAGCGGCTGGCCCGCGGCCAGGAGCGCAGCCTGCGCAACTGGCTCTACAAGCCGTCGGCGTCGCCGACCGAACGGTTCGCCGCGGCGCTCGAGCAGGCCGCCGCCGAGGTCGAGGACACGTACGCGATCACCGTCGAGACCGTGGTGGTCGGCGACACCGAGTGCGACGAGCGGGTCGCCGCGCTGGTGGCGGCGGCGCGCGAGGCCCTGGTCAACGCCGCCCGGCACGCCGGCGTGCAGACCGTCTCGCTCTACGCCGAGGTCGAGGCGGACGAGCTGAGCGTCTTCGTCCGCGACCGGGGCGCCGGATTCGAGATCTCCGGCGTGGAGGAGTCGCGCCACGGCGTCCGAGGGTCGATCATCGGGCGGATGAAACGCCACGGCGGCAAGGCCGAGATCCGCAGCGCGCCCGGCGAGGGCACCGAGGTCCGCCTCATGTTGCCGGTCACCCGAGAGAGCATGACGGCTGGGAAGGAGTCCGCACGATGACCGAGACCGAGGCCGGCCGGCTCCGAGTGTTCCTGGTCGACGACCACGCGATGTTCCGCGCCGGGGTGCGCGCCGAGCTGGGCGCCCACGTCGACGTGATCGGCGAGGCGAGCACGGTGCCCGAGGCGATCAGCAAGATCACGGCGGCCGAGCCCGACGTGGTGCTGCTCGACGTGCACATGCCGGACGGTGGCGGCCGCGCGGTTCTCGACGCGATGCGCCGCAGCCACCCGCAGGTGCGGTTCCTGGCGCTGTCGGTATCCGACGCCGCCGAGGACGTGATCGGCCTGATCCGGGCCGGCGCCCGCGGCTACGTCACGAAGACCATCTCGCCCGACGAGCTGGCCGCCGCGATCAAGCGGGTGGCCGACGGCGACGCGGTGTTCAGCCCGCGACTGGCCGGCTTCGTGCTCGACGCGTTCGCCTCCCGCCCCGACGTGCCGGTCGCCGACCCCGAGCTCGACCAGCTCACCAACCGCGAGCGCGAGGTCCTGCGGCTGCTCGCGCGGGGGTACGCGTACAAGGAGATCGCCAAGGAGTTGTACATCTCGATCAAGACCGTCGAGACCCACGTGTCCAACGTCCTGCGCAAGCTCCAAATGAGCAACCGTTACGAATTGTCACGATGGGCGGCCGACCGCCGACTGGTCTGACGCTCCGTCGCTGGGCGTGTACTGAAGGGCATAAACCCAGCTCAAGGCACAGTCCAAAGCTGCCCGAACGGCCTGTGGCTAGTATCGGCTTGGTAACGGGGCTCCAGGCCCCGGTTTCGCTGTGTCACAGTTGCTGGCGACTCACAGACCCCCGTGAGCGCCCTGAAGGAGGCATCCTCCACATGCGTGGGAATGGCCCATGGAAGGTGGCGGCCGGAGCGGCCGCCATCGCCTTGTTGGCGGCCGGTTGCTCCAGCGGCTCCTCGGACGACACCGAGACCCTGCCGAACACCATCAGCATCGGCATCGTCGAGCCGGAGAGCCTGATTCCGTCCAACACCACGGAAAACAACGGCTCGCAGGTGCTGTCGTCGCTCTTCTACCCGCTCGTCCGCTTCGACGAGAAGAGCGAGCCCTACACCGTGGCGGCCGAGTCGATCTCGCATGACAAGGCCAACAAGGTCTGGACCATCAAGCTCCGGCCCGGGTTCACCTTCAGCAACGGCGAGCCGGTCACAGCCGACAACTACATCAACGCGTGGAACTACGGCGCGTACGGGCCGAACGCTCAGCTGGGTTCGTACTACTTCAGCCGGATCGACGGCTACGCGCAGATGCAGTCGGTCGACCCCGACGGCGCCGGCCCCGAGAAGGCGGCGGCCCCCAAGGCGACCAAGCTGACCGGCCTCAAGAAGATCAACGACACGACCTTCCGGGTCACGCTCACCCAGGGCTTCGCGGGGTGGGAGTCGGTGATGGGCTACGACTCGTTCTACCCGCTGCCCAAGGCCGCCTTCGCCCGCGACGGCGTGCTCGCCGAGGGCTTCGGCGACGCCCCGATCGGCAACGGCCCCTTCAAGATCAAGGGGAAGTGGCAGCACGACTCCCAGATCCAGGTCGAGAAGGTCGCCGACTTCAAGGGCACGGTTCCCAAGGTCGACGGCATCACCTGGAAGATCTACCAGGACCTCGGCGCGCAGTACGCCGACCTGGTCGCGGGCAACCTCGACGTCCAGACCAAGGTGCCGATCGAGAGCCTCGCGTCGGCCTCCGGCGACCTCGGCGACCGCCTGCAGAAGACGCCGAGCTCGGCCTTCCAGTTCCTCGGGTTCCCGATCTACGAGAAGGAATACCAGAACAAGGACGTGCGCCGGGCGATCTCGATGGCGATCAACCGCGAGGAGCTGACCTCCCAGATCTTCCTGGGCTCGGAGACTCCCGCGAAGGCGTTCGTCTCCCCGGTCGTCGCCGGTTACCGGGCCAACACCTGCGCCGAGAACTGCGAGTACAACCCGACCAAGGCCAAGCAGCTGTACACGGCGGCGGGCGGCCCGGCCGAGATCAAGATCTCGTACAACCAGGACGGCGGCCACAAGGCCTGGATCGACGCGATGTGCAACCAGATCAAGGCCGCGCTGGGCGTCAACTGCGTCGGACTGGGCGAGCCCAAGCTGGCCGACCTGCTGAAGAAGGTCGAGCGGCACCAGCAGGTGGGCCTGATCCGGCTCGGCTGGGTCATGGACTACCCGCTGATGGAGGACTACCTCGGTCCGCTCTACTCGACCGACGGCTCGTCGAACTACTACGGCTACAGCAACACGGCGTTCGACAGCCTGGTCCGCGAGGGCTCGGAGGCGGCGACCCCGGCCGCGGCCGTGAAGAAGTGGCAGGACGCCGAGGACATCCTCGCGCAGGACATGCCGGTGATTCCGCTGCGCTTCGGCCAGAACGTCTTCGGCCACTCGGAGAAGGTCACCAACGTGACCATGGACCTCTTCCAGAAGGTGGACATCTACAAGATCGAAGTGGCCGAGTAATTTCGCCGCTCGAACCCTGGTGGCGTCACGGTCCGTCTGACACCGTGGCGCCACCGCATTTCTTCACCGCCGAAGGCAACTGAATGTTCCGCTACATCGTGCGGCGCCTGCTGCAGATGGTCCTGACCTTCTTCGGGGCGACGTTCATCGTCTACGCCCTGATGTTCGCCGTTCAGGACGATCCGTTGCAGGCGCTCGTCGGCGAGCGCCCCCTCACCGACAGCCAGCGCACCGCGCTCACCGCCAAGTACCACCTGGACGACAGCTTCTTCACGCAGTACTGGTACTACGTGAAGGGCCTGCTCACCGGGGACTTCGGCACGTCGCTCACCAACCGCCGGGTCGCCGACATGCTCGCCGACGCGTGGCCGGTGACGCTGAAGCTCTCGATCATGGCGATCATCATCGCGGCCACCATCGCGATCGTGGCCGGCGTGATCTCCGGCATCCGGCGCGGCAGCATCTTCGACAACGCGACGCTCTTCGTCACGCTGATCGTGCTGGCCCTGCCGATCGTCGTGCTGGCGCCGCTGGCCCAGCTGATCTTCGGCATCAAGCTCGGCTGGTTCCCGGCGACGGCCGGCAAGGACGCGTCGCTGTACGAGCTGCTGTTACCGGCGGCCGTGCTCGCCAGCCTGGTCGTCGCCACCGAGCTGCGGGTGACCCGGGCGTCGGTGGCCGAGAACCTGCGCGCCGACTACGTGCGTACCGCCCGGGCCAAGGGCCTCACCCGGAAGCGGGTGATCGGCGTGCATGTCCTGCGCAACTCGCTCATCCCGGTGATCACCCTGATCGGGGTCGACATCGGCGGCCTGATGTCGGGGGCGATCGTCACCGAGAAGGTGTTCAACATCCCCGGCGTCGGCTTCAACCTCTTCCGCGGCATCCGTACGGAAGACGGCCCGCTCGTGGTCGGCTTCGTCAGCGTTCTGGTGATCGTCTTCCTGATCGTGAACCTGATCGTCGACCTGCTCTACGCCGCCCTCGACCCGAGGATCCGCTATGAGTGACATGAACGCCCTGACCGCGGAGTCGCCGGTCCTGCCCGGCCCGTCCGGCGACGGCGTCAGCAAGTCCCGCAGCCTGGCCGCCGACGCCTGGCACGACCTGCGCCGCCGCAAGATCTTCTGGATCGCGCTGGTGATCATCGCGGTGGTCCTGCTGATGGCCGCGTTCCCTCAGCTGTTCACCTCGGCCGACCCGCACGAGTGCGTGCTCTCCCGGCAGCACAAGGGACCGAGCGGCGCCGCGATCTTCGGATACGACTTCCAGGGCTGCGACGTGTACGCGAAGACCGTCCACGGCGCGCGCTACTCGATCGTCGTGGGGGTCTTCTCGACGCTGATCGCCGGCGTGATCGGGCTGACCTTCGGGCTGGCGGCCGGCTTCTTCGGCGGCTGGCTCGACGCGGTCCTGTCCCGGTTCGTCGACATCATGCTCGGCATCCCGTTCCTGCTCGGCGCGATCGTGCTGGCCAAGCGGCTGTCGCACGACCCGCAGAGCAACGGCGTGCTGGCCGTGACGGTCACCCTCGGCGTGCTCGGCTGGACGACGGCGGCCCGGGTCATGCGCTCGGCGGTGATCGCCTCGAAGAACCAGGACTACGTGGCCGCGGCCCGGATGCTCGGCGCGAGCCCGTCCCGGCTGCTGTTCCGGCACATCCTGCCGAACTCGATGGCGTCCTACGTGGTGGTGCTGACGATCCTGCTCGGCATCAACATCGCGAGCGAGGCGACGCTGTCGTTCCTCGGCATCGGCCTCAAGGGCGACGCGGTGAGCTGGGGAATCTCCATCGCCGAGGCGACCGGGTACGTCCGGGTGGCCGCCGCCCCGCTGATCTGGCCGTCCGTGTTCCTGGCCGCCACGGTGCTGGCCTTCATCATGCTCGGCGACGCGGTCCGCGACGCCTTCGACCCGAAGCTGCGGTGACCTCGGTGACTGACATCTTCTTCGAGCGCGAAAGAGCCGTGACTTCGTGACCGACATCAAGGCGCAGATGGACGCGCTGCCCGGCCTCGACCCGCGAGCGCCGCTGCTGGCCGTCGACGATCTGCACGTGGAGTTCCGCACCCGGGACGGCGTGGCCAAGGCGGTCAACGGCGCCGGTTTCCGGCTGGCGGCCGGGGAGACCCTGGCGCTGCTCGGCGAGTCGGGCTGCGGCAAGTCGGTCACGGCCCAGGCGATCATGGGCATCCTCGACACGCCGCCCGCGTACGTCACCCGGGGTCAGGTCTTGTATCGCGGCGTCGACCTGCTGCGCCTGTCCGAGAACGACCGCCGCAAGGTCCGCGCCAACCGGATCGCCATGATCTTCCAGGACGCGCTGTCGGCGCTGAACCCGGTCTACACCGTCGGCTTCCAGCTGAGCGAGCTCTTCCGCAAGCAGCGCGGCATGTCCCGCTCGGATGCCAAGCGGCGGGCGATCGAGCTGCTCGACCAGGTACGCATCCCGGCCGCGCGCGATCGGATCAACGACTACCCGCATCAGTTCTCCGGCGGCATGCGGCAGCGCGTCATGATCGCCATGGCGCTCGCCCTCGACCCCGAGGTGCTGATCGCCGACGAGCCGACCACGGCCCTCGACGTCACCGTCCAGGCGCAGATCATGGGACTGCTCGCCGAGCTGCAGCACCAGCGCAACATGGGACTGATCCTGATCACGCACGACATGGGCGTGGTGGCCGACGTCGCCGACCGGATCTCGGTCATGTACGCCGGAAAGGTGGTGGAGGAAGCACCGGTATACGACATCTATGCGCGACCTGCCCACCCGTACACGAAAGCGCTCCTGGAATCGATTCCCCGCCTGGATCTCAAGGGTCAGCAGCTCAACGTGATCCGCGGCCTGCCGCCGGCGCTCACCGACATCCCGCGGGGATGCGCGTTCCATCCCCGGTGCGGGTACGCGCGCCAGATCTGCCGCCAGGAGGAGCCGCCGCCGTATCAGATCGCGCCGCACCGCATCTCGCGCTGCCACTTCATCCGGGAGGTCCTCGGTGTCTGACGTGTCCGACCTGGTGCTGGAGACCCGCAACCTGGTCAAGCACTTCCCGATCACCCAGGGGATCGTGTTCAAGTCGAAGGTGGGCGCCGTCCGGGCGGTCGACGGCGTCGACATCCAGCTGCGCCGGGGCGAGACGCTCGGCATCGTGGGCGAGTCCGGTTGTGGCAAGTCGACGCTGGCCAAGCTGCTGGTCGGCCTGGAGAAGCCGACGTCGGGCGAGGTCGTGGTGCGCGGCGACAACATGGCGCGGCTCTCCGGCCAGGCGCTGCGGCGGGCGCGTCGCAACATCCAGATGGTGCTCCAGGACCCGTACACGTCGCTCAACCCGCGCATGACGGTCGGCGACATCATCGGCGAGCCCTTCGAGATCCACCCCGAGGCCGTCCCGCGTGCCGGCCGGGCCCGCGCGGTCCAGGAGCTGCTCGACCTGGTCGGCCTCAACCCCGACCACATCAACCGCTACCCGCACCAGTTCTCCGGCGGCCAGCGTCAGCGCATCGGCATCGCCCGGGCCCTGGCCCTGCGGCCCGAGATCATCGTGTGCGACGAGCCGGTGTCGGCCCTCGACGTCTCGATCCAGGCCCAGGTGATCAACCTGCTCGAGCGCCTGCAACGTGAGCTGGGCCTGTCCTACGTCTTCATCGCGCACGACCTTTCGGTGGTACGCCACATCTCCGACCGGGTCGCGGTGATGTACCTGGGCAAGGTCGTCGAGACCGGCTACCACATGGCGATCTACGAGCAGCCGACGCACCCGTACACGCAGGCCCTTCTCTCGGCCGTACCGGTCCCCGACCCGCGCCTGCGCGGTCGCCGCGACCACATCGTGCTGGAGGGCGACGTGCCGTCGCCGGCGAACCCGCCGTCGGGGTGCCGCTTCCGCACGCGGTGCTGGAAGGCCCAGCCGCACTGCGCCGACCAGGAGCCGTTGCTGCAGATCCGGCAGCGGTCGCCGCACCCGAGCGCGTGCCATTACGCCGAGATCCGTGACGTGATCCACCGCTACTGAGGGGCCCGCGCCGCGCCGGCCGCGCTGGGCTGGACGCGCCTCCCGCCCCAGATCTTGATGAAAACGTGCGCGCTCAGAACACGAATTCCACAAGATCGGGCTGGACGCTCCTCCCGAACCGGCAAATGCTGAAATTTCCCCCACGGCTGCGGCGCCGCGAACCGGATTGTGCCCGCCCACCTCGACGGGCGGCACTTGCGCGACCATGCAGCATGGGTGCCTGGCGAGCGCTTTTGTCGCGCTCACCCGGCAGCGGTCAGAGGGGGCCGCGGCCGGCGCGGAGGATCATCAGGGCGATCTGGGTGCCGTCGGGGCCCAGGGCGGCGCGGAAGCGGTCCACGATCTCGCGCTCGCGGGAGAGGACCAGGCGGGTCCCGCCGCTGGCCATCCGGGTCTTGCCCACCGACTGGGAGAGGCGGGCCCGCTCCAGCCATAGGTCGATGATGGCCTGGTCGATCTCGTCGATGCGCTCCCGCATGGCGCGGATCTCGTCGGCGGCGAGCGGCTCGCCCGCGCCGGTCGTCTGGTCTGCCACGTCGGCCGTCATTTCGTGCTCCTCGGGTGCTGGCGCCCCGGTCGACCCGGCCCGGGCAGCATCAAGCCCCGGGCTGGGAAGCCCGGGGCTTGATGTAGGTCTGTCGTTCAGACGCGGCCTACGGTCGCCGGACTCCCGGAACCGTAGTAAAAAAATCGCGCCTGCTGAATCACGCTGCCGAGTATGCCCCCGTGCCGAACCAGCTCGCAAGGAAACCGCCCGATCCGTGGGACGCCGCCGAGACCGGCCGCCACGCCGTGGCGCGCTTGGCCCGACCTCGGTCCCCCTGGCCGCCTCGCCCGCCTGGCCGCCTGGCCGCCTGGCCGCCTGGCCCGCCTGGCCCGCCTGGCCCGCCTGGCCCGCCTGGCCCGACGGTGGCGCGCCTGGCCTGACCTTGGCCGCGCCGCGGAGTCAGGCCGGAAGCCCGACGCCGGCGGTGGCGGGACCGCGGACCACGCGGCGGGTCGCGCCGATCATCGCGGCGCCGGTCAACGTGGCGGCGACCGCCACGATCGCCAGATAAGGCAGCGGCGTCGCGTCCGGCCACAGGCGGTCGGCGCGGGCCGAAGCGAACGGCAGGATCGTGAACAGCGACGCGATCGAGCCGCCCAGCACCCCGGTGATCGTGACGAGCAGACCTTCGAGACCCACCATCGCGAGCAGCTGACCCCGGGTCGCGCCGGCCAGGCGCTGCTGGGCGAACTCGCGGCGGCGGCGCACGGTGCCGGCGATCAGGGTGTTGACCAGCATGATGGCCACGAACAGCGTGAGCATGCCGACCACTACGTAGTTCAAGGTCTTGACGTCCTGCGCGTACGACGGCTCCACCGAGCCGATCGCGGCGCGGTTCTCGATGCCCTGCATGTAGACCGTGCCGGTCGCGATGCCGGTGAAGAACAGCACCGGCATGACCGCGCTGCCGAGCTGCCGCCCCCGCACCGCCAGCACGGCCAACTCGCCGGGGGCGCCCCCGACGAGGCGCACGACGCCGCCGAGAAGGAGGGTGACCAGGCGCAACAGCTCGGGGGCCAGCAGGGCGAGGCCGACCGAGGCCCAGATCCCGGCCTGGCCGCCGGTCTGCATCGCGTCGATGCCCTTGCCGTCCATGAGCGTCGCGGTCAGCACCGCGCAGTTCGCGCCGACGGCGAGGAAGAAGGCGGCCGCGATCCGCCGGAAGAGAGGCCGCGAGCGAGCACCCGACGACACGGGAGGCGAGGAGGCGGAAGGCGAGGCGAAGACCGTGCGCCGGGCCGTGGCGACGCCGGCTATCAGGGAGCCGAGCAGGGTTACGCCGAAGCCCACGCCGAACGCGGTCGGGCCGAAGACGAACGAGGTCGAGGGTGCGGCCTGGCCGGTGTCGCGCAGGAGGGAGAGCAGCAGGCGGCCGAGCGCCAGGCCGAGCGGGATCGCGGCGGTCGCGGCGAGGAGCGCTACCGCCGCCGCCTCGCCGAGGATCATGCGCCGGAGCTGGCCTCGGGTGGCGCCGATGCGGCGTAGCAGCGCCACCTGGTCGGCGCGCTGGCGGATGGCCAGGCTCAGCGTCGAGGTCACCGCGAAGGCGACGATGATCAGGCACCAGCCACCCCCGACCGCCGCCGTCGTGCTCAGCGAATCCGCACTGGACGCCGCAGCGTCGGGCAGGGAGGCGGCGCTGGGGAGGGAGGCGGCGCTGGGCAGGGAGGCGCTGCCGGGCAGGGAGGCGGCGCTGGGCAGGGAGGCGGCGTTGGCGGTGTCGAGCAAGGAGGCGAACGCCATCAGGAGGGCGGCGCCCAGGAATGCGGTGAGGAAGGTGGCTACGAAGCCGCCGGGGCGGTGCCGCAGGTTGCGCAGCGCGACGGAGATCATGCCGCCGCTCCGATCCCGCGGGCGTCGCCCAGGTGGGCGAGCCGGTCGGCCACCGCGTCGGCGGTGGGTGCGCTGAGCGAGCCGGCCAAGCGGCCGTCGGCCAGGAAAAGCACCGAGTCCGCGTACGCCGCGGCGACCGGATCGTGAGTGACCATGACGACCGTGCGCCCGTACTCGTGCACCACCGTGCGCAGCAGCGCGAGCACCTCGCGGGCGCTGCGCATGTCGAGGGCGCCGGTCGGCTCGTCGGCGAAGACCACCGCCGGGTCGCTGACCAGCGCCCGGGCCACCGCCACCCGCTGGCGCTGGCCGCCGGAGAGCCGCTCGGGCAACTCGCCGAGCCGGTCGCCGAGGCCGAGTCGCTCGAGGACGGACCGGCTGCGGCGGCGGTCGGCCCGCCGAGCTCCGCCGACTGATAGTCCAGGCTTGGGTAGCCGACTGCCATCGAGCCGCAGGGGGAGCATCACGTTCTGCTCGACGGTCAGCGACGGCAGCAGGTTGTAGTCCTGGAAGACGAAGCCGACCCGCCGCCGGCGGAACTTGGTCATCGCCGTGTCGTCGGCGGCGCTCAGCTCCTCGCCGTCGATGAACACCTGGCCCGCGGTCGGCGCGTCGAGGCCGGCCGCGCACTGCAGCAGCGTGCTCTTGCCCGAGCCGGACGGTCCCATCACCGCCGTGAAGCTACCGGCCGGGAAGGAGGCGGTGACCCCGTCGAGGGCCGTCACCGCGTTGTCGTAGGTCTTGTAGATCGATTCGAGTCGCACCGCTTCGGAGGTCATGTGGTACACCGTACGGATGCACTAGCATGCGAGAAATGGTGCTAGCACCCCTATCCGAGTAGTGCACTACGGTCCGGTGCACTAGTGCACTAGGAGGCCACGATGGAGCTTCCGGCGTACCGGAAGATTGCCGCCGAGATCGCCGCGCGGATCGCCTCGGGTGAGTTGCCGCCCGGCTCCAAGGTGATGTCGACCCGGCAGATCATGGCGCGGTACGACGTGGCGATGGCGACCGCCACGAAGGTCATCAACACGCTCCGCGAGCAGGGACTGGTGCAGGCCCGGCCCGGACTCGGCACCGTGGTCACGCAGGCGGTGGGCAGCATCGGGCCGGACCGCGACCGGGTGGTGCGCGCCGCGATCGCGATCGCCGACGCCGAGGGGCTGACCGGGCTCTCGATGCGGCGGCTGGCCGGGGCGCTCGGCATCCCGACGATGTCGGTCTACCGCTACGTCGCGGACAAGGATGAGCTGCTCCTGCTGATGATGGACGAGGTGATGGGCACGAACCCGCCGCCCCGGATGACGGTGGCGCGGGACGGCTGGCGGGCCTGCGTCGAGGCGCTGGCCCGGCTGCAATGGTCGATGTACCGGCGGCATACGTGGCTGGCGCAGGCGGTCTCGTTCACCCGGCCGCTGCTCGCGCCGAACGCGATGGCGCACACCGAGTGGACGATGGCGGTGCTCGCCGAGCACGGCTTCGACCCGGCGCTGCAGTTCCGGGCGGCCGTGATGATCGCCAACTACGTGCGCGGCACCGCCGTGAACCTGGAGGCGGAGGCGCAGGCCGTGCAGGAGACCGGCATGACCGAGCAGGACTGGTTCGCCTCCCAGCAGGAGCGGTTCGCGACGGTGCTGGCGAGCGGGAAGCTGCCGATGATGGCGCGGTTCGTGGCCGGCCAGCACGAGTTCAACCTGGACATTCTGCTCGAGTTCGGCCTGCGGCAGATGCTCGACGGCCTGGAACGGATGAGGCCCGCCGGAGGATCCGGCGGGCCTCGATGATCGACCTCGTCAGGCGACGATGCTGATCCGGTCGGCCGGGCCGGGCGCGACCGGAGCGCCGGCGCCGAGGTACGCGACCAGGGCGTCGACGTCGAAGCCGGGAGCCGTGACGCGGCCCGTGCCGCCGGTCAGGACCGAGAAGCCGTCGCCGCCGTTGGCGAGGAAGTCGTTGGTCGTGACCTGGTAGTTGGCCGCCGGGTCGATGGCCGTGCCGTTCAGGGCCAGGTTGGTGATCTTCGAACCGAGCGGGGCCGACGCGCTCCACGTGTAGGTGAGGCCGGCCGAGACCTGCAGGATCTTGTTCGTCGTCTGTCCCTTGTAGCCCGCGAACTGCTGCTCCAGGGCGTCCTTGATCTGAGCGCCGGTCAGCGTCTGGGTGACCACCAGGTTGTTGAACGGCTGGACGGTGAACGCCTCGCCGTACGTGACCTCGCCGACCGCCTCGCCGCCCGCCGACGCCTCGGCGTCGAAGTCGGCGCGGATGCCGCCCGGGTTCATCAGCGCGAGCTGGGCGCCGGCGCCGGTGGTGCGGGCGAGCTGGGCGTCGGCGATCACGTCACCCAGCGCCGACTCGCCGGCCGGGGTGGGCGTACGGGTGATGTCCTTCGTGATCTTGCCGACGACCTTGTTGGCGATCGGGGCGACCGCCGTCCGGTACTTGTCGGCGATCTTCTTGGCGCCCGCGTCGACCGTCTCCGGGTTCTTCAGGTAGACACCGGACGCGTCCTTCTTCCAGCCGCCGGCGCCGTCCGGGACGCCGTTCTCCACGATCACGTTCTTCGCGGTGATCCCGGCGAACCTGCCGGTCCGCGTGTCCAGCGCGTAGTCGGTGTCGGTGATGAGCTGACCGTTGGTGCCGGCGCTGGTGACGACCGAGGTGCCGGCCTTGTTGGGCAGCGTGCAGGTGTAGAAGCGGTGGGTGTGGCCGGAGACGACCAGCCCCATCTCGGGGTTGAGGCCCTTGACGATGTCGACGATCGGTCCCGAGAAGTTGGTGCAGTCGGAAACGCCCGGCGGCGGCGTGGCCGAGCCCTGGGCGCCGCCCTCGTGCACCAGCAGCACCTGGGCCTTCACGCCGAACAGCTTGAGCAGGTTGCTCCACTTGTTGGCGGTCTCGACCTCGTCGGTGAAGTGCACGTTCTTGATGCCGGCCGGGTTGACGATGCCGGCCGTGCCCTCGAGGGTCATGCCGATGAAGCCGACCGGGACGCCGCCCACCAGCTTGATCGAGATCGGCGGGAGGATCGGCAGGCCGGTCTTGTTGTTGATCGTGTTGGCGGCCAGGTAGGTGAACCTGGCACCGCCGAACGGGTCGCCGTCCTGGCAGCCGTCGACCGGGTGGCAGCCGCCGCGCTGGAGCCGGATGAGCTCGTCGACGCCCTCGTCGAACTCGTGGTTGCCCACGGAGCTGACCTGCAGGCCGACCTGGTTCATCAGCTCGATCGTCGGCTCGTCGTGGAAGGCCGCGCTGACCAGCGGGGTCGCGCCGACCAGGTCGCCGGCGCCGACGGTGAGCGTCGACCGGCCCTCGGCCTCGGCCTCGGCCCGCAGCCTCTTCAGGTAGGTCGCGAGGTATTCGACGCCGCCGGCCGGGGTGCTCGTGCCGGAGGCGTTCACGACGGCGCCGCTGCCGCTGGGCGGGTCGATGGCGCCGTGGAAGTCGTTGTAGCTGAGGAACTGGCCTTCGACGGTGGCGTTGTGTGCCCCTCCGAAGGAGACGCTCACCGGCTTGAACTCGGCCGGCGGGGCCGCCGCCGCGGTGGTGGATTGCCGGGCCAACGGAAGGGTGGTCACGACGGCCAGGGCAAGGGCGGGTGCGGCCAGGTGTCGCAGCACTCGACGGATGTCCATGGGTATGGTTCTCCCGATCGGGTTTGGTTCGATCAACGTCGACAGCCTCGTCTATCGACGCTGGTGAGCGCTACTACCTCCGGGTGACAACTAGATTGCTGATCCAGCCGGCACAGGACCGGTCGACGTCGGCGAACGGCCGTCCGAAGACGCTCCTCGAGGCGTTCTCCAGCGAGTTCCCGCGGCGCAGCCGGAGGCGTACGAACTCCATCGCTCTTGCCTCACCATAGCGGTTGACCAGGCACGATACGGCGAAGTGCCCCTCGGCGTAGAAGGCGGCCACGTCCTTCTCGCCGGCGCCGTCGGGCAACGGCGCGGCGGCGATCCGGGTGGTCCGGCGCAGGGCGTTCCGGCTGTACGTCTCCGGCGCCGTCCGCGGCTGCATCCCGATGTACTCGGCGACCCCCTCGACCAGCCACATGTCCTCGTGCCGGGTGGTGACGCCGCTGATCGTGGCGACGTGACCGAGCTCGTGCTGGATGACCTCGCGCAGCGCGCTCCGGGTCGTCAGGCGGGCCGGGTTGATCACCACGTCGGCCCCGGCCGGACCGAGCGGCTGCATGTAGCCGACCGCCCACTCGGTGGCCTTCCCGCCGTACCAGATCCGCCAGGTCTGCTTGGTGGCGAGGAAGATCCGGTAGCGCGGCTGCCGGTTGTCGGCGAAGGCGGCGAACCGGTCGTCGACGGCGGCGGCCTGATCGGCGACCGCGACGACCTCCTTCAGCCGGCCGCGCAGGGCCCGGGGCGCGCCGACGGTGACCCGCCGGCCCTGGGCGAAGACGAGATCGCCCTGCTCCCACGGCGTCGGCGGCGACCCGGCGACCCGGGTCAGGCCGGTGACGACCGCGGTCCGGCCGCGTTGCTCGACCGTCGGGCGCTGGGCGATCCGCGGGCTGTCCGCCGGGCACCGCGGCCGGTCGAAGCAGTAGGCGAGCTCGACCTGGCCCCTGGTCACCCGGAAGTCCACAGTGGCCCGGAGCGCGCGCAGCGTACGGAAGAGGTTTTGGTATTTCTCGCGCAGGGTGGGGTCGACCGGCGCGAGCCACCCGGCGAGATCGCCCCGGTCGAGCGCCTTCGCCTGCCCGCTCAGCAGTTGCCGCACGGGGTCCTTCGGCTTCGGGGGCGCGGTGGCTGCGCCCGCCGGCACCACCCGCGCCGGATCATCCGGATCGGCGACCACGATCGAGATCGAGACGGCCAGGACCACGGCCAGGATGGCGCCACCGACGTGCCGCGCCCCGCTGAAGCCCCGCACCCGCGCCTCCGCAGCCTTATGGAAGCTGTGCGGCTGATTGAAGCAAACGGCCGGCCCCGGGCGCACCCCCTCGCCCGAGCGGGAGTTCTTGTCGGGGGGTGGGCCTAGACTTGCCACCGCGATGCGAGCTTCCTCTGAACCCCAGCCCAGCCTGCCCTTCGCCATGCCCGCGGTGCGCGAGGGCGAAGCGCCCTCCGCCGTGCGGGAGGCGCCGAAGAAACGACGGCTCGACCCGGAGTCGCTGCTCACCGGACTGAACGGCCCCCAGCGCGACGCCGTGACCCACGCCGGGTCGCCGCTGCTGATCGTGGCCGGCGCCGGCTCGGGCAAGACCCGGGTGCTGACCCACCGCATCGCCTACCTGCTGGCCGAGCGCAACGTGCATCCCGGCCAGATCATCGCGATCACGTTCACCAACAAGGCCGCCGGCGAGATGAAGGAGCGGGTCGCCGCGCTGGTCGGCAACCGCGCCCGGCTCATGTGGGTGTCGACGTTCCACTCGGCGTGCGTGCGCATCCTGCGGGCCGAGCACGACCACGCGGGCCTCAAGAGCTCGTTCTCGATCTACGACGCCGACGACTCGCGCCGGCTCATGCAGCTGGTGATCCGCGAGCTCGACCTCGACCCGAAGCGCTACACCGCGCGCGGCCTGGCGGCCCAGGTGTCGAACCTGAAGAACGAGCTGATCGAGCCGGAGGACTTCAAAGGCAACGCCAAGGGGCCGAACGAAAGAGCGCTGGCCGAGGCGTACGAGATGTATCAGCGCCGCCTGCGGGAGGCGCACGCCCTCGACTTCGACGACATCATCATGGCCACGGTGCATCTGTTCCAGTCGCATCCGCACGTGGCCGAGGCCTACCGCCGCCGGTTCCGGCACGTGCTCGTCGACGAGTACCAGGACACCAACCACGCGCAGTACATGCTGGTCAAGGAGCTGGTGGGCACCGACGGCGACGGCGAGGTGCCGCCGGCCGAGCTGTGCGTGGTGGGCGACGCCGACCAGTCGATCTACGCGTTCCGCGGCGCCACGATCCGCAACATCCTCGAGTTCGAGCGCGACTACCCCGACGCGCGCACGATCCTCTTGGAACAGAACTACCGATCCACCCAGACGATCCTCTCCGCCGCCAACGCGGTGATCGAGCGGAACCCGTCGCGCAAGCCCAAGCGGCTGTGGAGCGACCAGGGCCCCGGCGAGCAGATCGTCGGCTACGTGGCCGACACCGAGCACGCCGAGGCCGACTGGGTGGCCCGCGAGATCGACCGCCTGCACGACCGGGAGGGCATCCGCCCCGGCGACGTGGCCGTCTTCTACCGCACCAACGCCCAGTCCCGTGTGTTCGAGGAGGTGTTCATCCGGGTCGGCCTGCCCTACAAGGTGGTCGGCGGGGTGCGCTTCTACGAGCGCAAGGAGGTGCGTGACGCGCTCGCCTACCTGCGCGCGATAGTCAACGACGACGACACGGTCAGCATCCGCCGGGTGCTCAACACGCCCAAGCGCGGCATCGGCGAGCGGGCCGAGGCCTGCGTCGAGGCGCTGGCGTCGCGCGACCGCATGTCGTTCGGCCAGGCGCTGCGCCACGCCAAGGACGCGCCCGGCATCGCCGCCCGCTCGGCCAACGCGATCGCCGACTTCGTGCAGCTGCTCGACGACTTGCGCGAGCTCGCCCGTACCGCGCCGCCGGAGGAGGTCCTGGAGGCCGTGCTGCAGCGGTCCGGGCTGCTCAGCGAGCTGGAGGAGAGCATCGACCCGCAGGACCAGGGCCGGGTGGAAAACCTGCAGGAGCTGGTGAGCGTCGCCCGGGAGTACACGGAACGGGTCGAGGCCCAGGCCGAGGAGGATGCCGATCAGGCGGCCACCTTGGCCGGTTTCTTGGAGCAGGTGGCGCTGGTGGCCGACGCCGATCAGCTGCCCGATGACGATCCCGACCACCAGGGCGTGGTCACGCTGATGACGTTGCACACCGCCAAGGGCCTGGAGTTCCCGGTGGTGTTCCTGACCGGCCTCGAGGACGGCGTCTTCCCGCACATGCGCGCGCTCGGCGACAACACCGAGCTCGAGGAGGAGCGCCGCTTGGCGTATGTGGGCATCACCCGCGCGCGTCAGCGGCTCTACCTCTCCCGGGCGGTCACGCGCGGCGCGTGGGGCCAGCCGCAGTACAACCCGCCGTCCCGGTTCACCGACGAGCTGCCGCCCGAGCTGATCCGCTGGGAGCGCACGGCCGGAAACTACACGTCATGGTCGGGGACCGGCGGCGGAGTGGGTGGTCGCGGCGGGGGAGATCGCGCACGCGGCGGGGGCTTCTCCGGTGGTACGCCGAAAGCACAGCAGCTGGCGAGCCGGCTCGGCATCGATGCCAGCAAGCTCGCCACCGCCAGCGAGCTGCGCCAGACGCCCAAGGTCGCGGTCGGCGACCGGGTCAACCACCAGCGGTACGGACTGGGCCGGGTGACCGCGGTCGAGGGCCAGGGCCCGGGTGCACGGGCCCAGGTCGACTTCGGCGACCAGGTGATGTGGCTGATCCTCCGGCACGCCCCGATCGAGAAGATCTAGCCGACCGCGCACCCCGGAATGTCGACGCCGTGCTCGTGCATCCAGCGGGTGGGCTCGATCGGGTTCTGGTAGAAGCCCTGGTGCACCTCGAAGTGCAGGTGGGGCCCGGTGGAGTGCCCGGTCGACCCTTCGTTGCCGATCTGCTGCCCGGCGGCGACGTGCTGCCCGACGACGACGGTGATCACCGCGAGGTGGCCGTAGTGGGTGAGGAAGCCGTCGCCGTGATCGATGAGCACCGCGTTGCCGTAGCCTTCCGCCACGCCCGCGCGCACGACGACGCCGGCGCCGGCGGCCACAATCGGCGTCCCGTCGGGGGCGGCCAGGTCCACGCCCTCGTGGACGTGCCCCCACCGCGGCCCAAAGCAGGAGGTGACGCGCGCGCTCGGGTTGGGGTTGACCCAGGCGGCGGCGGTCGGGGGTTTCGCTTTCGGGCGTTCCTTCTTCCGCACCCCGTTTGCGGTGCGCCCGGCCCGGACCTGAACGCCGCCGGTTGGCGCCCAGTCGTCGTCCGTGCCCGTGAGCTGCCGGCTCGCGTTGTCGCGCACGTTCCCGGGAAGCAGCTCGCCGGGTAGCCCGCTCCTCCCGCCGGATTTATCCGTCATGTCGGAAGTTGTCGCGCCGAAGCTCGCCTCGGCGGGCAACGCTGCGGTGCGTTTCGTGGTCGCGGCGGCCGCGGTTCCGCCCGCGACTCCGGTGATCAGGGCGGCGCCCATCGTCGCGGACAGGAACACCGTGCGGCCTCGCTCGCCGTGGAGGGGCAGGGCCGCGAGCAGGCCGGGGCGCGGGGCGCGATGCTGCGGCGCCGGGCGAAGGCGGGAGCGGTGATCGTGACGGTGGCGGCCGCCGGAGGGGCGCTGGGCACGGTGCGGCACGCGGCGAATCCCTCCGGCTGATGATCGGACCGACATCTGTCTCGTCGGCGCGACCCGGAGAGTGGCTGAGCGTCAGGGGAGATGCACCCGAACTGCAACCGGCCCGGGCGGAAGGATCAGGAAGCGGCGGCGGCCATGCCCGCGTACACCGACTCGACCTGCAGCTTGATGTCGACGCCGCGGTCGCGGAGGAACGGGATGGGGTCGGTGGGCCGGCCGTTGACGTGGATCTCGAGGTGCAGGTGGGTGCCGTAGGAGGCGCCCGTGTTGCCGACCTCGCCGATCGTCTGGCCGGCCTTGACCTGCTGACCCACCTTCACCAGCACGCGCCGGGAGTGGGCGTAGATGACCTCGGTGCCGTCCGCGTTCTTGATGGTGATCGCGTTGCCGTAGCCGCCGTTGTAGCCGGCCTGGGTCACCACGCCCCCGTGGATCGCCTTGTATGGCATGCCCTCGGGCGCGGCCAGATCGATGCCGGCGTGCAGCTTGCCCCAGCGGACCCCGTACGCCGAGGTGAACGAGTACTCGTCCATCGGGAGCAGCCAGACGTCGGCCGCCTCTTCGTCGGCGCTGACCTTGGTCTTGCTGACCGCGCCGCGGTCCTCGCCACGGGAGGCCTTGCTGTCGTCGGCGCGAGCGGCGAGTGCCTCGTCGGCGCCGTGCGCGGCCTGGAGGCCCTGCAGCACGTCGGGGCTGACGGCCTTGTGGTCCGGGAAGTTGCTGCCGGCGCCGAGGGCCACGACTCCCGCGCCCAGGAAAGCGGCGGTGGTGACGACCGCATAACGGCTGCGAGGAGGGGTGGGTACACGGCGTCGGCCGCGATACCGGTCGGGCTCAGACGACAAGCGCTGGCGCACGAACAACCCTCCGTCGATGGCAATACTTTCCGACCCCGCCGCGACCTCTTATTAGGAGGTGAACGGTGGTGGTCCGAGCTGCCGGATCGGGGTTAACCGGATGACAGCCGTGGGCCACGGTAACGAAACGGCGTCCGGGTCACAAGTCGAAGCGCCAATTCGCTGACAGTTCCGCGTCCGTTTTGCGGAGCTAATGTCCGAATTCGTTACCTTTTCCGAGCGGGTTCGTTGCGCACTCTCTGTGATTGGCACGGAAACGCAAAGTCAAGTCACTCTGAATGCATTTCCGGTCACGCGCGGTGATCACAGTTACCGGGAGCCCACTACCAGGCCCGGGTGCGCCGGGTTACCGTTCGTTCAGGACAACGGGGTTCGCCGGACACGGAGGGTCGGTATGCAGGCACGCATCAGGGTGGTCGTGGCCAAGCCGGGGCTGGATGGGCACGACCGCGGTGCCAAGGTGGTGGCCCGCGCGCTGCGTGACGCGGGTATGGAGGTGGTGTACACCGGCCTGCATCAGACGCCGGAGCAGATCGTCGAGACGGCCATTCAGGAGGACGCCGACGCTATCGGTTTGTCCGTCTTGTCCGGTGCACACATGACATTGTTCCGCCGCGTGATCGAGCTGTTGGCGGAACGTGACGCAGGCGACATCGTGGTATTCGGCGGCGGCATCATTCCGGCTGACGACATTGCCGAATTGGAGACGCTCGGCGTTGCGAAAATTTTCACACCGGGCGCCACTACCGCATCCATCATCGAATGGGTACGCGCCAATGTGACGACGCCCGTCGCGTGAGCCGGTAAGGGGCAAGGGGAGAGGCCGGACGCACCCCTCACACGTCCGGCCTCTCTATGCACGATGCCCCGCCGCCACCCCTCGACCGACAGGGCATCGGCCGTTCCGCATCAGCTCGCCGCAGCGCTCCGACATCACTCTCAACGACGCCTTACCGGGCCGGTTACGCGAGTCCGTCCGACTTTTTCACCGACCCCCGCCGAGCCGCCGCCTGCGCCGCCGGCACTTCGCATTCCGCGCCGTCGGCACCCCGCCCTCCGCCGCTTCGGCAACCCGCCCTGCGCGCCGTCGGCGCCCCGCCTTACGCGCCTTCGGCGCCCCGCTCTCCGCGCCGCCCACACCCCGCGCTCCGCGCCTTCGGCAACCCGCTCTCCGCGCCTTCGGCAACCCGCTCTCCGCGCCGCCGACACCCTCGCTCCGCGTCGGTGACTGATCGCGCTCGGCGTCGCCGACAGCCTCGCCGCGCCGTCGGCATCTCGCTCCGACCCCGTCGTTGCCCGGCGCCCCGCCTCGCATCTCCTTCCGCGATCTTGATGACTCGGCATGGGACGGGGAGCAGCGTTTCATCAAGATCACGGCAGGGGGAGCGACGGCGTGACGGGCCGAGGGCGGCGGGGCGAGAGTGAGGAGCGGAAAGCGGCGGGCGAGGGAGTGAGGAGCGGAAGGGCGGCGGGAGAGGGATTGAGAGGCGGAGGAGCGGAAGGGGCGGCCGGCGAGGGGCGGAAGGTGGCATTGGGGCCGCGGTAGAGGGCAGGCATGCGCGGAAGGCGGAGAGCTGGTGAGTAAGGACGTGCATGCGGTGCCGGTGGGGGCGGTGGTGTGCCGTCTTGCACACGGCGCACCCGCGGCTACGGCGCGCTTCCGGAGGTCGCTAGTCTGCGACTGAAGGCCCCTTGGGCCGGACACTCTTCACGCCGGCGACGCCACAGGCCGCCGCGCACACAGGTCGGGACGCAACGGTGCGGCTTGCCGGCGCTTGGCGTCGCGAGCGAAAGGAGACACGTGGACCTGTTCGAGTATCAGGGGCGTGACCTGTTCGAACGGCACGGGCTGCCCGTGCTGGGCGGCGGTGTCGCCGAGACCCCGCAGGAAGCCCGCGCGATCGCGGAGCGGTTGGGCGGCAAGGTCGTCGTCAAGGCGCAGGTCAAGGTCGGCGGCCGGGGCAAGGCCGGCGGCGTCAAGCTGGCCGACGGGCCGGACGAGGCCGAGGCCCGCGCGACCGACATCCTGGGCATGGACATCAAGGGCCACACGGTCGGCAAGGTGATGCTGGCCGAGACGGCCGACATCAAGGAGGAGTACTACTTCTCCTACCTGCTGGACCGCGCCAACCGTACGTTCCTCTGCATCGCCAGCGTCGCCGGCGGCATGGAGATCGAGCAGGTGGCCGAGGAGCAGCCCGACCGGGTCGCCAAGATTGCCATCGACGCCAGCAAGGGTGTCGACGAGGCCAAGGCCCGCGAGATCGTGACCGCCGCGCAGTTCCCGGCCGAGGTCGCCGACCAGGTCGCCGACATCGCGGTGAAGCTGTGGCAGGCGTTCGTGGCCGAGGACGCCACGCTCGTCGAGGTCAACCCGCTGGCCAAGGTCGGCGACGGCCGGGTGCTGGCGCTGGACGCCAAGGTCACGCTGGACGAGAACGCGTCGTTCCGGCACCCCGACCACGAGGCGCTGGTCGACCAGTCCGCGGTGGACCCGCTGGAGCAGGCGGCCAAGGCCAAGAACCTCAACTACGTGAAGCTGGACGGCGAGGTCGGCATCATCGGCAACGGCGCCGGCCTGGTCATGTCCACGCTCGACGTGGTGGCCTACGCGGGCGAGCGGCACGGCGGCGTCAAGCCGGCGAACTTCCTCGACATCGGCGGCGGCGCGAGCGCCCAGGTCATGGCGAACGGCCTCGAGATCGTGCTCGGCGACCCGTCGGTCAAGTCGGTCTTCGTCAACGTCTTCGGCGGCATCACCGCCTGCGACGCGGTGGCGAACGGCATCGTGCAGGCGCTGGCCCTGCTGGGCGAGCGCGGCGAGACGGTGACCAAGCCGCTGGTGGTACGCCTCGACGGCAACAACGCCGAGGAGGGGCGCGCCATCCTCGACGGCGCGAACAACCCGCTGGTCGAGCGGGTGGACACGATGGACGGAGCGGCCGAGCGCGCCGCCGAGCTCGCGGCTGCGGGGAAGTGACGTAATGGCTATCTGGCTCACCAAGGACTCCAAGGTCATCGTCCAGGGCATCACCGGCTCCGAGGGCTCCAAGCACACCAAGCGGATGCTCGCCGCGGGCACGAACGTGGTCGGCGGCGTCAACCCGCGCAAGGCCGGCACCACCGTCGACTTCGACGGCACCTCGCTGCCGGTCTTCGCCACCGTCTCCGAGGCGATCAAGGAGACCGGCGCCGACGTGTCGGTCATCTTCGTCCCGCCGGCGTTCACCAAGGCGGCCGTGGTCGAGGCGATCGAGGCCGAGATCCCGCTCGCCGTGGTGATCACCGAGGGCGTACCGGTGCAGGACTCGGCCGCGTTCTGGGCGCTCAACGTCGACCGCGGTCAGAAGACCCGGATCATCGGGCCGAACTGCCCGGGCATCGCCTCGCCGGGCGCGTCGAACGCCGGCATCATCCCGGCCGACATCACCCCGGCCGGCCGCATCGGCCTGGTCAGCAAGAGCGGCACGCTGACCTACCAGATGATGTACGAGCTGCGGGACATCGGTTTCTCGACCTGTGTCGGCATCGGCGGCGACCCGATCATCGGCACCACCCACATCGACGCGCTCAAGGCCTTCCAGGACGACCCGGAGACCGACGCGATCGTCATGATCGGTGAGATCGGTGGCGACGCCGAGGAGCGCGCGGCCGAGTTCATCAAGGCCAACGTGACCAAGCCGGTGGTCGGCTACATCGCCGGCTTCACCGCCCCGCCCGGCAAGACCATGGGCCACGCCGGCGCGATCATCTCGGGCTCGGCCGGCACCGCCGACGCCAAGAAGGCCGCCCTCGAGGCGGTCGGCGTCAAGGTCGGCAAGACGCCGAGCGAGACCGCGCGGCTCATGCGCGAGGTCATGAGCTGAGCTTGGTACGGCTGACCGCGGCGCGCCGCCACCCGGGTCCGATCGACCCGAATGGCGGCGCGCCGTCGTATCTGCGTCGCCGCGGGCCCCTGCTCGTGGAAAAGTAGGCGACGATGCCGACCCCACCCGACCGTCCCGAGAGCGCCGACGACCCGTTCGCCGTCGCCGAGGCGGCGCTGGATGCCCGGGAGACGGTTCCGCTCGATCGCCGCACCGAACCGATCGGCCGGCCGACCGAGGCGGTGGACCGGCCGACCGAGGCGACCGACCGGCCGGCCGGCCGCGACCGGGGGACCGACGGGGACCGGGCGACCGTCATGGTCGACGACAAGGTCCTGGGCGAGCGCCCCACGGTCAAGGTCCCGGGCCAGCGTCGCCCGCCACCGCGCGGCCGTCGCGCGCCGTTGCCGATCGCGGTCGCCTTCGCCACGCTGTGGGCGGCCGTCCTCACGTACCTCCCGGTCGCCGCCGTCATCGGTCTCGCGCGCACGCTCGAAGGTCAGGGTGGTCTCGGTGGCGCCGCGCACGCGGGTCTGGCCGGCTGGCTGCTCGGTCACGGCGTGCCCATCGGCACCTCGATCGGCCCACTCGGCCTGCCTCCGCTGCTGCTCACCTTCCTGGTCATCTGGCGGCTCAACCGGGCCGGACTCCACGTCACCCGCGCGATCGGCGCGCGGCGCTCCGGCCGTACGGGCGATGCCTTGCTCGTGGGTTTCGGCATCGCGCTCGTCTATTCGCTCCTCGGGTCGGTGGCCGCGCTCGCGGTCGACGGCAAGGGCACCGAGGTCACACCCGGCCGAGCCGCGATCAACTTCTTCGTGCTGGGCCTGATCGGCGCGCTGGCCGGGTCGCTCCGCGGCACCGACGCGCTCAGCGCCCTCGCCCGCCGCACCCCGCGCGCGCTGCGACACGGCCTGCGCACCGGCGTGATGGCCGCGCTCTTCATCCTGGCGGCCGGCGCCGCGATCACCGGACTGTCGGTGGCGGTCGGCGGCGGCCAGGCGGCGGACACCATCTCGGCCTATCGCACCGGCGTGGCCGGCCAGGCGGGCATCACCCTGCTGAGCCTCGCGTACGGGGCGAACGCCGCCATCTGGGCGGCGGCCTACCTGCTCGGGCCCGGGTTCGCGCTCGGCACCGGCTCGGCCATCGGGCTCACCGAGGTGACCGCCGGGCCGCTGCCGACCCTGCCGCTGCTGGCCGCCCTGCCGAACGGCCCGATGGGCGCCGAGGGCGCGCTGCTGCTGGCGATCCCGGTGGCGGCCGGGCTCGCGGCGGGCTGGCTGATGACGCTGCGGGTCAACCGGACGAGCGACGCCGACCCGCCGTGGCAGTTGGTGCTGGGCAGCGGGCTGCTGGCCGGCCCGGCCGCGGGAGTGGTGCTGGCGGTGCTGGCGCGCGCCTCCGGCGGCCCGCTCGGCGACGGCCGGCTGGCCACGATCGGCCCGGACCCGTGGCAGGTCGGCCTGGTCGCCACGGCCGTGGTCGCCGTGTCGGCGGCGATCGGCGCGTTCGCGGGCCGCACGTTCGGTCCGCGAGGGTTCCGTTCGACGCCCAAGCCCTGAGTGCCGCCGCCCTGAGCCTGTGGACGACGCCCCGAAAGTGTCGTAGGTCGGCCGTATCGTCGCCCCACCCAGTGACCGGGTGGGGATGCGTTGCGCGGTGGCCGCGAAGTGGGCTTGCGGGCGCTGGGCAGCCTGATGATTTCCAGCGATCGAGAGACAGCAGGTCATCAAGATCTGCCGGGTGGGCGGCAAACGGCGCGCCGAGCGGCGGGCAGCGGCGGCACGGGCGGGCAACGCAGCGCGAGTGGCGGTGCGGGCAAGTAGCGGTGTGAGCGGGCGGCGGTGCGGGCGCAATGCGCGGCGAGTGGCGGTGTGAGCGGGTGGCAGGGCGAGGCGAGGGCAACGCAGGCGAGTCGCGGCGCGACGGTGGCGGCGCGGGTGAGTGGCGGGCCGGGGCGGTGCGGCGCGGGTGAGTGGCGGGCCGGGGCGGAGGGTGTGAGCTGAGCCCGCGCTGACCGGCCCGAAATGGGGAACCTGCTGGCTCGGCGATAGGGTGCTGGAGTGACCGACCCCGCGCCCGCCCGGCTGGTCGTGCTTGTCTCCGGTTCGGGCAGCAACCTTCAGGCCCTTCTCGACGCCGCCGCCGACCCCGCCTACGGCGCTCAGGTCGTCGCCGTCGGTGCTGATCGCGACGGCATCGCCGGCCTCGAGCGGGCGGCCGCGGCCGGCGTGCCCACCTTCGTCGACTCGGTCAAGGCCTATGAGACCCGCGACGAGTGGGACGCGGCCCTCGCCGCCCACGTTGCCGAGCACAAGCCCGACCTCGTCGTCTCGGCCGGCTTCCTCAAGCTGGTCGGGCCTGCGTTCCTCGCCGCGTTCGGCGACCGCTACATCAATACCCACAACGCGCTGCTGCCGTCTTTCCCGGGCATTAACGGCCCGCGGGACGCGCTCGCGTACGGCGTGAAGATCGCCGGCGCCACCCTCTTCTTCGTCGACGCCGGCGTCGACACCGGCCCGATCATCGCCCAGGTGGCCGTCCCCGTGCTCGACGACGACACGGAGGAGACGCTCACCGAGCGCATCAAGGTGGCCGAGCGCGCCCAGCTGGTCGACTACGTCGGCCGCCTGGTGCGCGAGGGCTGGACCATCGAGAACAGGAAGGTACGAATTCCGTGAGCACCGAGGATGGTCGGCGTCCGATCAAAAGGGCGCTTATCAGCGTGTACGACAAGACCGGCCTCGTCGAGCTCGCGCAGGCGCTGCACGGCTCGGGCGTCCAGATCGTCTCGACCGGCTCGACCGCGTCCACGATCGAGGGCGCCGGCGTGCCGGTGACCCGGGTCGAGGAGCTGACCGGCTTCCCCGAGTGCCTGGACGGGCGGGTCAAGACGCTGCACCCGCGGGTGCACGCCGGCCTGCTCGCCGACCTCCGGCTGCCCGCTCACGAGCAGCAGCTGGCCGAGCTCGAGATCGAGCCGTTCGACCTGCTGGTCAGCAACCTCTACCCGTTCACCCAGACCGTGGCGTCGGGGGCGAGCGTCGACGAGTGCGTCGAGCAGATCGACATCGGCGGCCCGGCCATGGTGCGTGCGGCCGCCAAGAATCACCCCTCGGTCGCGGTGGTGACATCGGTCGAGCTTTATGCGCTGATCACAGCGGCGATCGCTGAGGGCGGCTTCACCCTCGCCCAGCGCAAGCATCTCGCGGCGAAGGCCTTCGCCGACATCGCCGAGTACGACGTCGCGGTGGCCAACTGGTGCGCGACGACGCTGGACCCGAGCGACTGGCCGGAGTTCGCGGGGCTCGCGCTCAAGCGGCAGAGCACGCTGCGGTACGGGGAGAACCCGCACCAGCAGGCGGCGCTCTATGTGGACCCGAACGCGCACGCCGGTCTCGCGCAGGCCGAGCAGCTGCAGGGCAAAGAGATGTCCTACAACAACTACGTCGACGCGGACGCGGCCTGGCGCAGCGCCAACGACTTCACCGAGCCGTGCGTGGCGATCATCAAGCACGCCAACCCGTGTGGCATCGCCATCGGCGCCGACGTGGCCGAGGCACACCGCAAGGCGCACGAGTGCGACCCGGTCTCCGCGTTCGGCGGCGTGATCGCGGTCAACCGCGAGGTGACCGTCGAGCTCGCCCGGCAAGTGGCCGAGATCTTCACCGAGGTGATCGTCGCGCCGTCGTTCGCGCCCGAGGCCCTCGACGTGCTGCGCGAGAAGAAGAACCTGCGGGTGCTGGTCGCCCCGGCCTGGAACCCGCCGCCGGCCGAGTTCCGGCAGATCGGGGGCGGCGTGCTGGCCCAGCAGTCGGACCGGATCGACGCTCCCGGCGACGACCCGGCCAACTGGGAGCTGGCGACCGGCGCGCCGGCCTCGGCCGAGGCGCTGGCCGACCTGGCCTTCGCCTGGCGCGCGATCCGCAGCGTGAAGAGCAACGCGATCCTGCTGGCCCACGAGGGCGCGACCGTCGGCGTCGGCATGGGCCAGGTCAACCGGGTCGACTCGGCCCGCCTCGCGGTCGAGCGGGCCGGCGCCGAGCGGGCCAAGGGCAGCGTGGCCGCGTCGGACGCGTTCTTCCCGTTCCCGGACGGGCTCGAGGTGCTGATCGCGGCCGGCATCACGGCGGTGGTGCAGCCGGGCGGCTCGATCCGGGACAACCTGGTGATCGAGGCGGCCGAGAAGGCGGGCCTCACCGTCTATCTGACCGGTACGCGGCACTTCTACCACTGATGGAGTCGCTCGTGCAGGACGTGACCTTCTCGGGCGCCGACTGGGCGCTCGAGGAGGTCACCGGCGTCCGCTACGAGGACTGCGCCTTCCACGACGTCGACTGGTCGGAGGCCAAGCTCACCGGTTGCGTCTTCACCCACTGCACCTTCGGCAACGTACGGTTCAACGCGGCCACGCTCGACCGGGTCGCGATCATACAGTCGACGCTCGAGCGGTGCAACTTCTTCGACGCGACCGTCGCCGGCTGCAAGCTGACCGGCAGCCAGTTCGTCGACTGCGGGCTGCGGCCGCTGACCGTGGACGGCGGCGACTGGGGATTCGTGTCGTTGCGCGGGCAGAACCTGACCGCGGCCAAGCTGAGCGGCCTGCGGTTGCGGGAGGCGGACCTGATGGGCGCCGACCTGACCCGGGCCGACCTGCGCAACGCCGACCTGTCCAACGCCCGGCTCAAGGACGCCGTCTTCAAGGGCGCCGACCTGCGTGGCGCCGATCTCGACGGGGTGGAGCTGCGCGGCGTCGACCTGGCCGGCGCGAAGATCGATCTGACTCAGGCCGGGCTCTTCGCCCGGGCGTACGGCGCCATCGTTGCGGGGTGAGAGTGTGACGGCACGGATTCTGGACGGCAAGGCGGCCGCGGCGGCGGTCAAGGACGACCTGCGGGCACGGGTGAAGGCGCTCGGCGAGCGCGGTGTCGTGCCGGGGCTCGGCACGGTGCTGGTCGGCGACGATCCGGGCTCCCGGGCGTACGTCGAGGGGAAGCACCGTGACTGCGCCGAGGTCGGGATCGCGTCGATCCGCCGTGACCTGCCGGCCGACGCCTCCCAGGAGCACGTCGAAGCGGTGGTGGCCGAGCTCAACCAGGACGACGGCTGCCACGGCTACATCGTCCAGCTGCCGCTGCCGAAGCACCTGGACACCGGCCGCATCCTGGAGCTGATCGACCCCGGCAAGGACGCCGACGGGCTGCACCCGGTCAACCTCGGCCGGCTCGTGCTCGGCTTCGACGGGCCGCTGCCGTGCACCCCGCGCGGCATCGTGCATCTGCTGCGGCTCAACGACGTACCGCTGAAGGGCGCCGAGGTCGTCGTGGTCGGCCGCGGCACCACCGTGGGCCGCCCGCTCGGCCTGCTGCTCACCCGCCGCACCGAGAACGCGACCGTGACCCTGTGCCACACCGGCACCCTCGACCTGGCCGCGCACACCCGGCGGGCCGACATCGTGGTGGCCGCCGTCGGCGTGCCCGGGCTGATCAAGGCGGACATGGTGCGGCCCGGCGCCACCGTGGTCGACGTCGGCATCACCCGGGTGGTGGGCGAGGACGGCAAGGGCCGCTACACCGGCGACGTCGATCCCGGCGTACGCGAGGTGGCCGGCGCCGTCGTCCCGGTGCCCGGCGGGATCGGCCCGATGACCCGGGCCATGTTGCTCACCAACGTCGTCGAGCGCGCGGAGTGGCTTAGCTCGCGTTAACCCGACCGGCGCGAAATGCCCCGTTAACCGACTGATACGGTCCGGAAAAATCGTCACCACTGGGAGTGGAAGAGCTATGGGCAAGAAGGTAACCGTCGTAGGTGCCGGTTTCTACGGCTCGACGACCGCACAGCGTCTGGCCGAGTACGACATCTTCGACACCGTCGTGCTCACCGACATCATCGACGGCAAGCCGGCCGGTCTCGCCCTCGACCTGAACCAGTCCCGGCCGATCGAGGGCTTCGAGACCAAGGTCGTCGGCGTCACCACCGGCCCCAACGGCGAGGGCTACGAGGCCATCGAGGGCTCGGACGTCGTGGTCGTCACCGCCGGCCTGCCGCGCAAGCCGGGCATGAGCCGCATGGACCTGCTCGAGGTCAACGCCAAGATCGTGCGCCAGGTGGCGGAGAACATCGCGAAGTACGCGCCGAACGCCGTCGTCATCGTGGTCTCGAACCCGGTCGACGAGATGACCGCGCTGGCCCAGATCGCCACCCAGTTCCCCAAGAACCGGGTCTTCGGCCAGGCCGGCGTGCTCGACACCGCCCGCTTCACCAACTCGATCGCCGAGACCCTCGCGGTGCCGGTGAAGAGCGTCAAGGCGCTCACCCTCGGCTCGCACGGCGACACCATGGTGCCGGTGCCGTCGCGCTGCACCGTCGACGGCAAGCCGCTGTCCGACCTGCTGCCGGCCGAGAAGATCGAGGAGCTCGTCGTCCGTACGCGCAACGGCGGCGCCGAGGTCGTGGCCCTGCTCAAGACCGGCTCGGCGTACTACGCCCCGTCGGCCGCCGCCGCCCGCATGGCCAAGGCGGTCATCGAGGACTCGGGTGAGACCCTGCCGGTCTGCGCCTGGGTCGACGGCGAGTACGGCATCTCCGGCGTCTACCTGGGTGTCGAGGCCAAGATCGGCCGGGACGGCATCCAGCAGGTCGTCGAGGACAAGCTCACCGACTCCGAGATCGCCGGTCTCAAGGAGGCGGCCGAGGCCGTGCGCGCCAAGCAGGCGGACGTCGCGAACCTCTGAGCTCTCACGGGGAAGGCCGGGCGCGTGCGCCCGGCCTTTTTCTGTCTAAGGTGCATCGGTGAGTACGGGTTGGGTGCGCGACGTGGCCGCGGACCGGTGGGACTCGGCGCTGGCCCCCCACGGTTTCCGCCGCACCGGCGTGACCTACAGCCGGAAGATCCCCGGCGGTCGCCAGCGCCTTCATCCCGCTCTGATCCGCCACGGTGGCCTGCGGTTGTCGCTGCGCGCCTCGGTCGCGTTCCCGGCCGTGGCCCGGGAAGTCGCCGCGCTCACCGATTCCCCCGTCGCCAAGTCCGACATCGTGGACATGGCGCTCCTGGACACGCTGGCGGGCGACCCGCCGTGGCTGTCCTTCGGCTCGGCCGACGAGCTGGCCGGGCTCGAGGTCGAGCGTTACCTGCTCGACCCGCTGGTGCCGTGGCTGGACCGGCGCATGTCGGTGGCCGCGCTGGTGGCGGCCCAGCGCGCGGAGATCCGCGTCGAGCCGTACAACGGCTGGGTCGGGCAACTTCCGATGGTGGTGGCGGCCGGGCTGCTGGTACTGGACGACCCGGAGGAGGCGCTGCGGGTGGTCGAGAGCGCCTATCCCGTCGGCGTCCGGGACCGGGAGGCTTACGCGGCCGGCCTCGCGCGCCTCGAGTCCCAGGCGGGCCGGCCTGCGGACCGAGTGGGTCGCTTTGGCCGGCCGCAACGCCGCCCTGGCCCCGGCCGGTCCGCCTCAGCCGATGCCGGCCGAACCGGCCGCTCGGCGACGCCGTCCGCAACGTATCGGCTCAAGGCGCGCACGACGCTGTCGCTGCCGCCGGTGGTCGATCCCGGTCCGGAGCAACTCGCGCGGGTGGTGCACCGGCTCGACGAGGAGCGCTTCTTCGCCGTGCTGGAGCGCTCCGACGGCGTCTACGCCCAGGTCGGCTTCGGCCCCAAGGCGGGCGCGGCCGCCGGCGTCTACGCCCTCGAGCACCGCGACTCCGACGCCCACCTCCGGGCCGAGACCCCCGACCGGGACGAGGCCGTGCGGTTCCTCCACCGTTTCCGGGCCGGCGACGACTGGCGAGCCGGCCACGCCTGGCAGACCCTCCACCTCTGAGCGAGCCCCGCCGATCAGCTGCCCGGGCCGGGACCTGGGGTCAGGGCAGCTTGCGGAACGGCACCCCCAGGTGGGAGACGGCCACCGTGGAACCCTGATCGATCACCTCCTGGACGATGCGGCGGCGGGTGGCGCGGGCCTCCTCCGGATCCATATCGCTGGCGTAGGCCACCTCCGGGTGCAGCAGCTGGATCATGTGGACGACCAGGTCGCCGGAGATGAGGACACTCTCGTCGCCCTCCGACGCCAGGACGGACTGGTGGCCCGGCGTGTGGCCGGGGGTGGCCACGATGCGGACGCCGGGGGACAGCGAGACGTCGCCGGCTATCACCTGGAGGCGGCCCTGGGCCAGCAGCGGCTCGATCAGCAGGTCGAACTGGCCGGCCTGGTCGCGGTTGGCGCGGTAGGCATCCACATCTGCCTGCTGCACCACCACGCGAGCCCGGGTGAAGGGTGAATCGCGCGGGACGGCCCAGCCCATGTGGTCGTTGTGCAGGTGGGTCAGGACGATCTCGGCGACCTCCTCCGGATCGATGCCGGCCGTCGCCAGCTCGCCGGGCAGGTGGCCGGGGACCGGCGCCCAGTCGGACGCCAGCGAGCCGGCCGGGCCGATGCCGGCGTCGACCAGCGTGACCGGCCCGCTGTCGCCGCGGCGGATCGCGTAGCTCCGGAACCGCAGCCACCACTCGCCCTCGGCGGTCACCGCGGCCGGGTCGGCCGCGTCGGCCGCCGCCCACTGGGACGCCGTCGCCTCGGGGAACGCCTCGGCCCGGGGCAGGAAGAACGGACCGGCGGCATCCTCCAGCGCGGTGATCGTCAGCTGGCCGATCGTGTGTGTCAGCGGCATGGGGAGGATTCTGCCGGGGCGGACGAAGATCCCGCGCGCCCTGTGGATAACTCCAGGTCGGGGTCGGTCGACGATCTTCACCCCTCGGGCAGTACGCTCGTACTGCTAAAGCATGGTTTTCGGGAGAGGAGCGCCGGCCGATGGCGAAAATCAAGGTCACAAACCCGGTCGTGGAGCTCGACGGCGACGAGATGACCCGGATCATCTGGAAGCAGATCCGGGAGCAGCTGATCCTGCCCTACCTCGATGTCCCCCTCGAGTACTACGACCTGTCGATCCAGCACCGCGACGAGACCGACGACCAGGTGACGATCGATGCGGCCAACGCCATCAAGCGGCACGGCGTCGGCGTGAAGTGCGCCACGATCACGCCCGACGAGGCGCGGGTCGAGGAGTTCGGCCTCAAGAAGATGTGGCGCTCCCCGAACGGGACGATCCGCAACATCCTCGGCGGCGTCGTCTTCCGCGAGCCGATCATCATGTCGAACGTGCCGCGGCTGGTGCCGGGCTGGACCAAGCCGATCATCATCGGCCGTCACGCCCACGGCGACCAGTACAAGGCGACCGACTTCGTCGCGCCGAGCGCCGGCAAGTTCACGATGACCTTCACGCCCGAGGACGGCTCCGAGCCGATCGAGTTCCACGTGGCCGACTTCCCGGCCGGCGGCGTCGGCATGGGCATGTACAACTTCGACGAGTCGATCCGCGACTTCGCGCGGGCCTCGTTCCGGTACGGCCTGGCGCGCAACTACCCGGTGTACCTCTCCACCAAGAACACGATCCTCAAGGCGTACGACGGAAGGTTCAAGGATCTTTTCGCGGAGATCTTCGAGACCGAGTTCGCCGACCAGTTCAAGGCGGCGGGCCTGACCTACGAGCACCGGCTGATCGACGACATGGTCGCCGCCGCGCTGAAGTGGGAGGGCGGCTACGTCTGGGCCTGCAAGAACTACGACGGTGACGTGCAGTCGGACACCGTGGCCCAGGGCTTCGGCTCGCTCGGCCTGATGACCAGCGTGCTGATGACGCCGGACGGCAAGACGGTCGAGGCCGAGGCCGCGCACGGCACCGTCACCCGGCACTACCGGCAGTGGCAGAAGGGCGAGAAGACCTCGACCAACCCGATCGCCTCGATCTTCGCCTGGACCGGTGGCCTCAAGCACCGCGGCGTGCTCGACGACACCCCCGCGGTCAGCGAGTTCGCCGAGACGCTGGAGAAGGTCTGCGTCGAGACCGTCGAGGGCGGCCAGATGACCAAGGACCTCGCGCTGCTGATCTCGCGCGACGCCCCCTGGCTGACCACCGACGAGTTCATGAACGCGCTCGACGAGAACCTGGCCCGCAAGCTGGCCTAAAAGGTGGGAAGTACGTCGTTGCGGTCGTCCGCGGGCGGCCGCAACGATGGCTTCATGGCCCACCACGTGCAGATTCTCCTGTTCGACGGGGTGCAGAGCCTCGACGTGACCGGTCCGCTCGAGGTCTTCACCCTCGCCGGCGGCTACCGCGTCACGACCGCGAGCGTGGGCGGCGCCCCGATCCGCACTTCCAGTGGTCTGAAAATCACGCCAGGGCACGAAACTTCGGATAAGCCGGACACGCTGGTCGTGCCGGGCGGCGCGGGTACGAAGCAGCCCCCGCCCGAGGTGATCGACTGGCTCCGCCGAAACGGCCACAAGCCGAAGCGGGTCATGTCGGTCTGCACCGGCGCCTTCTTACTGGCCGAGGCCGGCCTGCTCGACGACCGCAGGGCGACCACCCACTGGCAATACTGCGAGTCCCTGCGCACCCGCCACCCCGAGATCGACGTCGACCCCGAGCCGATCTTCGTACGCGACGGCCGCATCTCGACCTCGGCCGGCGTCACCACCGGCATCGACCTGGCGCTCGCCCTGGTCGAGGAGGACCGCGGCCGCGACGTCGCCCTCGCCATCGCCCGCGGGCTCGTCATGTTCCTGCGCCGGCCGGGCGGGCAGAGCCAGTTCAGCGCCCAGCTCGCGGGCCAGGTCGCCGAGCGCGAGCCGCTGCGTGCGGTGCAGCGGCTGATCGCCGAGCATCCCGACGCCGACCTCTCCGTGCCCAGGCTCGCGGCCGCCGCGAACCTGTCGCCGCGGCAGTTCACCCGGGCCTTCACCACGGAGATCGGTGTGTCGCCCGGCCGCTACGTCGATCGCGTACGCCTGGAAACCGCTCGCCGCCTCCTCGAGGACACCGCCGCCGGGGTCGCCGAGATCTCCCGCACGGCCGGCTACGGCACTCCGGAGGCCATGCGCCGCGCCTTCCTGCACGCCCTCGGTGTGTCCCCGGCCGAGTATCGACGCCGCTTCTGAGGAGCAAGAGCATGCAGATCAACATCCTCCTGTACGACCGGATGACCGCCCTCGACGCGGTCGGCCCCTACGAGGTGCTCAGTCGCGTACCCGGCGCTGACGTGCTGTTCGTGGGCGAGCGGGCCGGTCCGGTCCGTACCGACACCGGCCATCTCTCGCTGGTCGCCGACGCCTCGCTGGCGGACGCTCCGGCCGCCGACGTCGTGCTGGTACCCGGCGGATATGCGCCGCCGCTCACGCCCGGCCCGATCCACGAGTGGCTGCGCGCCGCCGACGCCGCTTCGACCTGGACCACGTCGGTCTGCGTGGGCTCGCTGATCCTGGGCGCGGCCGGCCTCCTCGAGGGCCGCCGGGCCACCTCGCACTGGATCGCCCTCGACCGGCTGGCGGACTACGGCGCCCTCGCGACGGAGGAACGCGTCGTCTTCGACGGCAAGTACGTGACCGCGGCCGGTGTCTCCGCGGGCATCGACATGGCCCTTACGCTCCTGGCCCGGATGACCGCGCCGGAGGCCGCGATGGCGGTTCAGCTCGGCATCGAGTACGACCCACGGCCCCCGTTCGAGGCCGGCTCGCCGGCCACGGCCCCGGCCGAGATCGTGGCCTACCTGCGCGCGAACCGGGACACGATCGTGAAGCTCCCAGGTATGTCGTAAAACGCATGTTTATTTCCGTAACCAGGGGTTACAGGCGTCGTTTTCCACTGCGAAACGGATGACGGTCGCGGACGCCGAGGGTTCGCCCGCCGCTGTATGGCTGCCTTGTCCCGGGCGCCTGCACGGTTCTCTCGGGGATCGCCGCGACCAGTCCCTTCCCCTGCGGGGGGCCTTGTCCCGGGCCCCCCGCCCCTAATTTGGGGTTACTGACCGATCCGGCCGTCGATGCGCTCGCGCAGGAAGTCGGCGTGGCCGTTGTGCCGGGCGTACTCCTCGATCATGTGGATCAGGACCTCACGCAGCGGGTTGCCGCCCTCGCCGACGTAGCCGAGGTCCTCGATCGAGTCGACGTAGTCCTCGGCGAAGGCGATCTCGGTCTTCCAGGCGGTGAACGCCTCCTCGACCACCGCCGGGTCGGCCACCGCGCCGTCGAAGTCCTCGTCGCGGTTGCCGTTCTCGCGGTAGCGGCGCGGGCCGGGGAAGCCGGCCATGTTCATCCGGAACCAGCCCTGCTCGACGCCGGCCATGTGCCGCACGAGGCCGAGCAGCGACAGCTTCGACGGCTCGACCGAGCGCTGCGCCAACTGCGAAGGCGTCAGGCCGTCGCACTTGAGCTCGAGCGTGAGCCGCTGGTCGCGGAGGTACCCGACCAGCGTCTCGCGCTCACCGACGAAGCCGCCGTCGGCGCGCGGGTCCTCGTGCGGCGCGACGAACATGTTTTCCCAGGCGAATCCCATAGGGAGACCTTCAACTACCGAACCCGGGAAGCGCAACGTGATCTTAAAGAGCGCGCAACGTCTCGGCTGCGTTCTCGGGGACCACGTCGTTGACGAAGGCGCCCATCGCGGACTCCGAGCCGGCCAGGTACTTCAGCTTGTCGGCGGCCCGCCGGATGCTGAACAGCTGCAGGTGCAGGTAGCCCAGCTCGCGCCCCTCGCCGACGACCGCCTGGTGCCAGGCTGAGATGTAGGGCATCGGCTTGCCGAAGAGGGCGTCGAAACGGCGCAGCACGTCGAGGTAGAGCGGCCCGAACGCGTCGCGCTCCTGGTCGGACAGGGCGGGGATGTCGGGCACCTTGCGGTGCGGGGCGAGCTGCACCTCGTACGGCCAGCGGGCGGCCGCCGGCACGTACGCCGTCCAATGCTCGTTGGAAGCGACCACCCGGACCGCCGCCGCCCGCTCGGCCGCCAGCGTGTCCGTATAGAGATCGCGGCCCGTCCGCGCGAGGTACGCGGCCGACGCCCGGAGCATCTGCTGGGTGCGCGGCGGCACGGTCGGGTACGCGTAGATCTGCCCGTGCGGGTGGTGCAGGGTCACGCCGATCTCGACGCCCCGGTTCTCGAACGGGAAGACCTGGGCGACGCCGGTGATCCGGGACATCTCGGCGGTACGGTCGGCCAGCGCGTCGACCACCGTGCGCACCCGGCACGGCGACAGCGACCCGAACGAGCTGTTGTGGTCGCTGGTGAAGCACACCACCTCGCAGCGGCCGATGCCGGGGCGGACCGGGACCATGTCGGTCAGCGAGGTGACCTCGTCCGGCTTGATGCGGTCGCTGAACGACGGGAACTGGTTCTCGAAGACCACCACGTCGTAGCCGGGCGCCGGGATCTCGCTGGCGAACGACGGCGTCGACGGGCACAGCGGGCACGCGTCGCTGGGCGGCAGGAACGTGCGGGTCTGCCGGTGCGCGGCCACCGCCACCCACTCGTCGACCAGCGGGTCGTATCGCAGCTGCGAGGCCGGTGGCGGGGTCGGCAGGTGCCGGGTGTCCGGGTAGCCGCCGCGGTCGGTGTGCTCCTCCTCGTTGAAGTAGATCAGCTCGCGGCCGTCGGACAGGCGGATCGCCGTGCGGCTCCGGAACGTCACAGACCGCTCACCACCACGAGCTCGGGCACGGTCTCCTCCAGCAGGATGCGAGCTTGCGGCTCCAGCCCCTCGTCGGTGATCAGCACGTCGGCGCGCTCGAGCTTGACGATCGACGAGATGCCGACCGTGCCCCACTTGGTGTGGTCGGCGAGCACCACGAGCTTCTCGGCCGAGGCGACCAGGGCCCGGTTGACGTCGGCCTCGGCCAGGTTGGGCGTCGTGTAGCCGGCGCGCTCGCTCATCCCGTGCACGCCCAGGAACAGCATGTCGAGGTGGAGCGAGCCGATCGCGGCGATCGCCACGGAGCCGACCAGGGCATCCGAGGGCGTACGCGTGCCGCCCGTCAAGATCACCGTCTGGTCGGGGCGTCCGGCCCGGTAGAACACGTCCGCCACCGGGATCGAGTTGGTGACCACGGTCAGGTCGGGCACGTCCACCAGTCGCTGGGCGAGGCCGGCCGTGGTGGTGCCGGCCGAGAGCGCGATCGCGTCGCCGGGCGAGACCAGCGTGGCGGCCCGCATGGCGATGGCCGCCTTCTCGTCGCGCTGGCGCACGGACTTGGCCGCGAAGCCTGGCTCGTGGGCCGATCCCGGGGATACGGTGGTCGCGCCCCCGTGTACCTTCGCCAGGAGGCCGCGGTCGGCCAGCGACTCGAGGTCGCGACGGATCGTCATGTCGGAGACGCCGTATTCGGAAGCCAGCTCGCTGACCCGGACGCCGCCGGCGGCCCGGACCCGGTCGAGGATCGCGGCCTGGCGCTGCTGGGCTAGCACGACTGCATCCGCACTATTTCGAACACGCCCGAACACTACCGTGCGATCGGGCATGCGCGAAAGAGTGGATAACCAGTGACGCTAGATACCCCGCCCTCTCTTGTGCAGAGCGGAGAGCACATTCTCGACCTTGACCGCACCGGTCATGGCGGCCAGCGCGATCGCGGTGCGCGGCTCCTTCCAGTTGGCCCGCACCGCCTCCTTGCTGAACTGCCAGGCCTGGCTGCGGTTCCCGGTCGCCGCCGACCAGCAGGCGAGCTGGCCGTAGACGCGGGCGGCGCCCGGCCGGCAGCCGCTGATCTCGGGATGGCGTTGCATCATCCAGCGCAGCGATGAGATCTTCGTGGCGTACTCGTACGCGTAATGCGAGCTCCGCCCCCAGAGCACCCGCACCAGGGGCTCGTCGAGGTGCACGATCGGCGCCCGGCGGGCCGCCCGCAGCAGCAGGTCCCAGTCCTCGTTCTGGCTGCCCGGCGCGTCCTCGGCGACCAGGCCGATGGCGTCGACGGCCAGCGCCTGGCGGCGGATCAGGAACGACGACGAGTGCAGCATCGCCATCCGGGAGCGGGCCAGCTCGTCGACCGTCACCCGGGCCCGGCCGGCCAGCCGGGGCGTGCATTTGCCCTCGTACTCGACCTCGATCGCACACGTCGCGAACTCGGCGTCGGGCTCGGCCAGCAGCGCGGCCACCTGCCGGCGCAGCTTGTCCGGCCGCCACTGGTCGTCGTCGTCGCAGAACGCCACCAGCTCGGTGTCCAGGGCCAGGATGCCGGTGTTCCGGGCGCCGGCCAGTCCCGATGTGCGCCAGTTGGTCAGCACCAGTACCGGCACGCCCTCGGTGGACGCCAGCAGGTAGTCGGGCTCGGTCTGGTCGTACACCACCAGGATCTTCAGATCGCCCGGGTAGGCCTGGTCGCGTACCGAGGCGATCGCCTTGCGGACGAGCTCCGGGCGGTTGCGGGTGGGGATGACGACGCCCACCGACGGCCAGTTCATGAGGGAACCTCCTGCGAAAGCGGATATCCGTAGGCCCGCAACATGGGCGCACACACCGCCCCGACCAGGCGGCGCTGCCGCGGCGGCAGGGCGGAGATCCAGGCGTCGTCCCGGCGCAGGGCGATCCGGCCGACGGTGAAGCGCATCGGGTTGCCGGCCGCGCTGTGCCCGACCTTCAGATCGGCGTGCCCGGGCTGCAGGAAGTCCAGTGCGGACGGCTCGAGGTCGACGCCGGCGAACGCGGCCAGGTCGGTCAGCGCCGCCCGGGGGTCGGCGACCAGCTCCTCGTACCGGATCCGGCGCACCGCCACCCCGCGCCGGGCCAGGAGCGAGAACGCGGCGTTGTGCGCGTTCCACAGCATCGCCGAGCGGCCGGGGGAGTAGCGGGTCATCTGCTCGGTGCCGTCGGTCTCGGGCCGGGCCACCGACTTCGTCCACGAGTACGCGACCCCGCGCGCGTCCCGCACCACGTGCACCACCCGCAGGTCCAGGTCGCCCGACCAGCGCAGCACGTGGGCCAGCGCCGAGTGCTTGGACGAGTCGACCACGATCCGGGCGCCGGACACCTCGGCCGCCGCCGCGTAGACCCGGGAGTAGAACTCGGCGTACTCGTGCACCTCCTCGGGCGCCTCGACCGCCGTGGCCAGCCGCGGGATGTGCCGGGTGCGCTCGACCGCGTCGCGCAGGTAGTGCACCCGGTCGACGTCGACGTTGTGCCAGCCGCCGAAGGCCAGCGCGCCGACCCGCCGCCAGAAGCCGCAGGCCGAGAACCGCGCGCCGCATCCGCAGCGCTCGTCGTCGCGCAGATCGCGCTGCCAGAGGTGGACGACCTCGCCGAGCGCGCACACGCCGGGAAGCTCGCCGAGCAGACGTTCGACGAGCGTTGTTCCGCTACGTCCTAATCCACCCAGAAATAACACCCGTGCCACTTTGGCCCACCTTCGCTCGTTTCGCTCTTATAACGAGCGAACCACCAAGGAGGCGTGAGGTGTCCATCGAGGCTTTCGACCGGGTCGACCTGGACGGGACCGGCATCGACCGGATCACCGAGGCCGAGGTCGTGGCCGTGGTCCGGGACGCGCTCGACCACGGCCGGGGCGGGCGCATCATCACCCCGAACATCGACATCCTGCGGCGCGCGCAGACCGACCCCGAGGCTCGCGCGCATCTCGCCGACGCCGACCTGATCGTGGCCGACGGCATGCCGCTGATCTGGGCGAGCCGGCTGGGCGGCACGCCGCTGCCCGAGCGGGTGGCCGGCAGCAGCCTGATCTGGTCGCTCTCGGCCGGGCTGGCGCGAGACCACCGGTCGATCTTCGTCGTCGGCGGCGCGCCCGCGACCGACGGTGCGGCCCGGGCGGCGGACCGGCTGGAGCGGGAGTGCCCGGGGCTGCGGATCGCCGGCACGCTGTGCCCGGACTTCGGCTTCGATCGGAACCCCACGACCTACGAGGAGGTCTGCGCGAAGGTGATCGACGCCGCGCCCGACCTCGTGTTCGTCGGTCTCGGCTTCCCCAAGCAGGAGCGGATGATCGCCCGGCTGCGGGCCGGGCTGGCCCGGAGCTGGTTCATCGGGTGCGGGGCGGCGGTCAACTTCGTGGCCGGCGACGTGGCCCGGGCGCCGCGGTGGATGCAGCGCACCGGCCTGGAGTGGGCGCACCGGCTCGGCGTCGAGCCGCGCCGGCTGGCCGGGCGCTATCTGCGGCACGATGCGCCGTACGCGCTGCGGCTGCTCGCCCAGGCGCCGGTCCAGCGGGTGCGAGCGCGCTAACAGTACGGGCGTACTGTAAGCCCATGACCTTCGTGGACCTACATCACGTGCAACTGCTGTGCCCGCCCGGCGGGGAGGAGGCGGCCCGCGCCTTCTACGCCGGCGTGCTGGGCATGACCGAGCTCGAGAAGCCGCCGGTGCTGGCGGCCCGGGGCGGGTGCTGGTTCCGGGGCGGGGGCTGGGAGATCCACATCAGCCCCGTCCCGGACTTCGCCGCCGAGAAGAAGGCGCACCCCGGCGTACTCGTGGATGATCTTGATCGGTTGGTGGAACGGCTCGAGTCCGCCGGTCACCCGGTCGAGTGGGATCCCCATTTCCCGGGTCACCGGCGGATCTACGCGCCGGACGCGCACGGCAACCGGCTCGAGTTCCTCGAGAAGATCAAGGATTGAAGTACGGGTCGCGCGCCATCGCGTGGAAGGCGCCGAAGGCCTTCTTGTCCCCGGTGAGCTGGAACTGCTTGGTCGGCCCGTTGCCCTCGGGATCGCTCTCGAAGTAGGCCACCGCCTTGATCTGCGGATTGGCCTTGAACGTGCGGGAAGCGTCCTTGAGCCACGCCGCGCGCCCGGCCGAGCCCCACGCCTTGGCCACCCCGAACTCGCCGATCACGATGGGCTTGGGATGCGCCGCGGCCCACTGCAGGAACGGGCCCATGAGCTGCCCGATCGGCCGGAACGTCTCGCCCGCGTAGACGTCGACGCAGGTCCAGTCGACCTGGTCGTCACCGGGGTAGAAGGCGGGCGCGTCGCCGCGCGCGAACCCCTCGGCGGTCGGGCACCACACCCAGGAGACATTGTCGGCGCCCTCCTGCCGGAAGATCGCCCGCACGTACTTCCAGGCCGCCACGTAGTCGGCGCCCGACCACATGGTGGCCCGCAGGTTGGGCCGGTCCATCTCCCAGCGCATCCGCAGCAGCACCGGCTGGTGGATCTTCCGGATCGCGTCGGCCTGCTTGCGGATCAGCTCGTCGTGCTCGCCGTCGAGGATGGACCGGTTGTCGCCGGTCGCCCAGCTGACCATCAGGGTCGCGCCCTGGGCCAGGAACTCCTTGTCCGACTGGGTGCCGACCATCTGCTCGAAGCGGCGGTACGTGTTGATGATGCTGAGCCGCCGGCCGAGGTCGTTCTCCAGGCTGTCGACCGCCGCGAGCCGGCCCACGTGAGTCAGCTCGTCCGGCTTGATCCACGCCCCGACGAGCGCGCCCTTCTCCGGCGCCCGCACCGGCCCGCTGGCGAACGGTCCGGCGTTCACCGCCACCGCGGCCGGCTTACCCGACAGATCGGGCTTCGGCGGCGGCGCGGGTTTTTCGTCGGGCGAAGAACACGCGCCTACCAGGAGAACCGCGGCCAGAACCGCGAGCGCCGCCCTACGCATGGATCCGCCGCGCGGTGTAGAGGACGTTCACGGCGTAACCATCCGTTCCCGGCAGCCGCCGCATCGCCGCGTCGGCCGCCCGGGCCAGCGCGCTCCCGTGCAGCGACGGTGTGATCATCGAGAAGCCGCGCCGCTCGACCACCTCGAAGCCGTGCTTGGCCAGCATCCGTTCGATCTGCTCGTGAGAGAGCTCGGCGAACCAGCGGTCGTCGCGGTGCCGGCGCGCCCGCAGGTGGCGCAGCGAGCCGGCGTTGCCGTGGTTCTCCACCACCAGCACGCCGGAGACCGGCGTGGGCAGCGCCTTGGCCGCGAACGCCAGCGCCCGGTCGCGGATCTCCTCGTCGACATTGAGCAGCAGCCGGAACATCGTCACGATCGCCGGGAAGCCGGCCTCGACCGGCTCCGGCACCGGGCCGTCCGGCGCCACCTGGTGCCAGGTCGCGTGCGAGCCGACCTCGGCCGCCTTGGCCATCATCTCGGCCGACGTGTCGTAGCCGTGCGCCTCGCGGACCAGCCCGTGCAGCGTACGGATGGCCCGGCCGGTGCCGCAGGCGAAGTCGTGCTGCACCGGCGCCCGGGGGCCGAACTCGCGGCGGACCAGCGTGCGCAGATAGTCGCGCTGCCGCTGGTTGATCTGCGACGCGTAGCTGTCCGGCGCGTACGTGATGTTCTCGTACTTCTCGACCGCCGCGGCGTCCTGGAACACCTTGGTGTAGTCCGTGCTCATGGGGTCCTCCTCATGCTTGTGAACGCGTTCAGCGCGAGCGGCGCCCGCAGCAGCCGGATCCCGGCCAGGAAGGCCGGTACGGCGAGGGCGAGCCCGGCGGGACCGGGGATGACGGCCGGGAGCAGGCCGAAGCAGGCGAGCGACAGCAGCGCGGCGGCCCGGGTGCCGCGGCCGAACGGGTGCAGGCCGACCGCGCGGCCGACCTGGACCAGGGGAAGCAGGTTGTTGGCGACCATCGCGCAGGCCAGCCCGATCGCGGCGCCGAGCGCGCCGAACCGCGGGATCAGCAGCACGTCGAGGCCGATCGTGACGGCCAGCGCGATCAGCACGTTCACCAGGTTCCACGAGGTGCGGCCGGCCATCGCCAGCACCATGTCGACCATGCCGCAGCCGGTCGCCACCAGCATCGCCGCGGCCAGCACCCGGACGACGGTCGCGCCGGTGGCGTAGCCGTCGCCGAAGAGGCGCAGGTAGACCGGCGCCAGCTGCATCACGAGCAGGGTCATCGGCCAGGTGACCAGCACCAGCCATCCGGTAGCCGTCTGGTAGAGGTCGTTGGCGCGGTCGCGGTCGCCGGTCGCGAGGGCCTCGGCCAGCCGCGGCTGCACCGACTGCGAGATCCCCTGGTTGGCGAACTGGATGAGCACCACGAATCGCCCGGCCACCGCGTAGATGGCGGCCGGCGCGAGACCTCCGAGCGCGGCCACCAGCAGCACGTCGACCCGCTGCAGCGCGAGCTGGGCGACGCTGGCCAGCGCGCGCGGCCCGGTGAACCGCCAGAAGTCGCGGCGCATCCCGCGCCGTTCGACCCGGCGGGTGGTCACCCCGGGCGGTTTGGCCGCGCGATAGACCTTCCGGAGCGCGTACGCCGCGAGCACCGTCACCGGCAGATAAGGCGCGGCCCACGCGAGGGCCAGCAGGGGCAACGACCCGGCCGTCCACAGTGTCGCGACCCCGGCCGCGGCCACCAGCAGCAACTGCAGCGCGCTGCGGAGAACCCGGTCGAGGAGCACGGTCGGCCGCATCGCCCGGTAACCGCGGGTCGCCGTGAGCAGCGCGTCGGTGAGCGCCTGCAGCGGCAGGAAGACGGCCAGCACCCGCAGGCCGGCGGTGTGCGCGCCGACGACCCCGGACGCCTCGTGCGCGGTGGTCCGGGCGATCGCCGGCGCGGCCAGCCACATGCCGGCGGCCAGGGTCAGCGACACCACGATCACCGGGGTCAGCCCGGTCCGCAGGCACGCGCCGAGCAGGTCGGCCCGGCCGGTGGCACGCAGCCGGGCCGGCCAGTAGACCAGCCCGGTCTGGGTGCCGAGCTTGGCCAGGCCGCCGCCGAGCACGAACGCCGCGGTGGCCGCGAAGAACGCGCCGGCCTGCTCGGTGCCGAGCGAGCGGGCGACGATCCAGGTGACCGCCACCCCGGCCCCGCCGGCCAGCGCCGACCCGGCCATGTTGGCGAGGCCGCCCCGGGCCACCGCCTGGTTGGCCGACTTCTCCAGGACATCGGTCATGTGCGGCGCCAGATCGGCATCCGGCCCAGCCAGCGGGCCAGCGCGTCGTCGTGCGGCAGGTAGTAATTGGTGAGCTCCTGGCGCAGGCCCGGGTCCATGTCGGACTGACGCGGGCGGGCGTTGTGCCGCTCGAACGGCGGCCGCTCGAGATAGGTCGGCAGGCCCAGGAACTCGCAGACCTCGTCGTAGACGTCCTCGGGCTCGGTGAAGAAGCGCTCGCTCTCCACCACGTGGATCCGCTCCCGGCCCACGTGCTGCGCCATCACGCTCAGGTAGCGCGCGTACTCGCCGCGGGCCCGGTAGGCATGGTGCTGATGGGCGAAGCTGTAGAACGACGGGTCCTCGGCCAGCCGCTCCTCCTGCCGGTGCAGCCGGGCCGCCTCCAGCGCGAGCGCCGCCCCGAAGTCCCGCTCGGTCTCGAAGCCGCGGGCCACCTCGTGGTGGTGCTGCGAGTACGCCCGCTCGACCGGGTCGCGGACGAGGACCAGCAGGCGGGTGCCGGGCAGGTCCTGGGCGATCCGGGCCGCCGCCTGCGGGTGGTACATGTAGTACGGGCTCGACTCGAAGGTCTGCGCCGGCACCCCGTAGCGGTCGGTCACCTTGTCGGCGGTGCGGGTCAGCGGGAAGTGCGCCTTGTACCAGGCGAGTCCCCGGTCGTACTGGGTGTCGAAGTAGTGCACGCCCTTGTGCAGCACGGCCTTGAGCACGACCGGATGGGCGGCCAGGGCCCGGTACATCGAGGTCGTGCCGCAGCGCTGGCCGCCGCAGATCAGGAAGGCCGGTGTCATCCGGGCCGGCGCGGTCAGGCGGCCGTACGAGCGGGAGCCCAGATGCACCACCCGCTTCATCGACGGGGGCAGGTTGCGTACGTCCATCATCGTCACAGCTCCTCGACGCGGCGGATGAGCACCGGCAGCAGCCAGGTGCCGAGCACGCCGAGGCGGGCGCCGGCCTCGGCCTGACGGTCGGTCAGGTAGCGGACGGCAAGGTCCACCAGGTAGAGCAGCGCGGTCGCCTCGCGCTCGGCCGGCGGCACCCCGAACGGCGCCAGCAGCTCGCCCGAGCGCCGCACGGTCTGCTCGACCGCGTCCCGGGCGTCCCCGGTCGTCTGGATGCGGCGCTGCAGCTCGTGGTGCACGGCGTCGAAGCCGATCGGCACGCCGGTGGCGAATCGCTCCCAGTCCCAGACCAGCAGCGCGTCGGCGAGGTTCGCCATGTTCCAGGGCGCCCAGTCGCCGTGCCACGCCCCGAACCGGAAGGTGGCGTCGCCGACGTGCTTGACCAGCAGCTCGGCCGCCGGGCCGAGCCCGGCGCACTCGGGCCGGTCGCTCACCGCGGCGATCCGGGCCCGCAGCTCGTGCCAGTACGGGCTGCTCGCCAGCGCCGCGGTCGTGAAGCCGCAACAGCCGGCGATGTCGAGCATGGCCGCGACCAGCCGGCGCGGGGTCAACGGGGCCCGGGGCAGCCAGACCGGCAGCGCCGACTGGATCAGCACCGGCAGCCCGCGCCATTCGCCGGCGTGCAGCACCCGCGGCACGGTCAGCTTGGTCAGCCCGCTGCTGGCCAGCGCGGTCAGCGCCGCCGTCTCGGCCCGCACCAGGGTCTGGGTCAGCGGGCCGGTGGCGAGCTTGCCGAAGCCGAACGTGTCGCCCTCGGGCCCGATCAGCTGGAGCACCGGCTTGCGGTTGGCCCGGGCCGGTCCGATGTGCACGCTCACCGACAGCTCCCGGCCGAGCCGTTCGCTCAGGTAGCCGTCGATGCTCGACGAGTACGGCCCGGTGACGCGCACCCGGTCGCGCAGCAGCACGGCCGACGCCCCGGTGCGGACGGCGGCCACCACGGCGCCCCGTTTGAGCTTGGCCGCCCGGGACTGCGGCTCGGCGTACCGGCGGACGGCGGCCGCGGCCACCTTGCGCGACTCGGCCGGGACCAGCAGGCGGGGCCGGCGGGCGTCGGGGACGACCAGGTACTCGGCGATCGGGGTGCCGGGCGAGCCGTCGGTGCGGCACGGCCACGGGTAGAGGAGGTCGAGCACCTCGGTCAGGTACTTCGTGCGCAGCGCCGCGTCGCCGGCGGTCAGCTCGGCCGGCGCGGTCTTCACGGGACTCACGTTTCTTTCCCCTCGTACGAGTTGCGCCAGAGCAGCGCAACGGCCAGAACCATGAAGGCCAGAGGGGTGACCAGCGAGTTGTACCAGAGCATCGCCGAGAACGAGGTGACGATCGCCGCGCTGGCGGCCACCCCGATCGCGCTTCGGTCGCGGCGGAACCGCCACAGCGCGTACCCGAAGAAGCCGAGGTAGCCCGCGGTGCCCACCGCGCCGTGCGCGTAGAGCAGTTGCCACAGCTGACCGTTGCCGCCGACGGTGAAGTTGCCGCAGCGCTCGCAGCCGGCGCTCTCGCCCACGGTGATCGAATTGCGGCCGCCGGCGGTGTTGCGGGTGCCGCCGTACCCGATGACCGGCGAGCCGGCGAACCCCTCGAGCGCGCGGTCGACCAGGAACGAGCGCACGCCGTTGGACTTGCCGTTGTCGAGCCGGGCGCTGACCACGCCGCCGAGCGGGGTGGCGATCAGCGCGATGCCGACCAGCGCCGCCACCACGGTCACCGCGCCGATGATCCACAGTTTGCCGGCCAGCACGTACCGGGCGGCCACGTAGACGACGAGCAGGCCGGCGCCGATCCACAGGCCGCGGTTGAGCGAGAACACCGCCGGGGCGATCGAGACCAGCAGGCAGACGACCGCCCAGAACCGGACCGATCGCTTCGGACTCTGCCAGGCCGCCACGACGAGCCAGCCGGCCAGCAGGCAGAAGTTGTTGCCCCAGGTGTTCGTGTAGCCCCAGGGCGCGGCCGGGCGCGGCTTGTCGCCGCCGACGATGTCCATGATCTGGGCGGCGTACGGGTGCACCAGCGACTGCACGAAGCCCTTGTTCCGGACCGAGTGCGGCAGCAGCATCTCGACCGGCGAGGTGAACTGGAAGTTCCCGGCCACCATGCCGAGCACGCCGCCGGCCACGGTCACCACGAACAGCCAGCCGAGGTACTTCACCAGCCGCCTCTTCGGCAGCTCGGCCTCGGTCAGGTTGCCGGCGTAGAGCATCAGCACGGTCAGCGCCAGGTACATGACCAGCTTGTAGGTGACCGCCGGAAGCCGGCCGGTGCCGTGCTCGGCGATCGTGCCGGCCGGGTCGGCGCCGAGCGCGCCGATGCTGACCACCACCGCCACCAGGAAGAGGGCCCACCAGCCGAAGCCGGGCGGCAGCCGCAGCACGCGGCCGGCCGCGCGCCGGCGCAGCAGCAGGAACAGCATGGGTACGGCCATCACCGCGAAGATCAGCACGCCGAGACCGAGCGCCCACCACAGCGGATAGAGCGCGAGGATGCTCGCCACCGGCCAGGCCGGCAGGGTCGTGGTCTTGCGCTCTCCGTGTGCCGGGCCGCCCGTCCGTCCGGTCTCCGCGATGGCCGGAGCCGCCGGCGTCACTTCCCGTCGCCGTCCTTGGCCAGCCCGGACATGTCGATCACGGCGGTGATCTCGTCGGCCGAGCCCGCGCTGCGGGGTCGCACCTGCGGCTTCTCGGAGGTCTTCTCGGACGCGGCGGCGGTGGCGGCTGCCTTCGCCTTGGCCGCCTTCTCGCTCGCCGACATGGTGTTGGTCGGGAAGCGCATCGGCTGGGTCATGTCGTTGTCCACGACCGGCCCGTCGAGCGCCGCGATCGGCGCCCGGTCCTTGGCCGGCGACAGCGTGACCGCGGGCCCGGCCGCCTCGGCCGCGCGCAGGTGCGAGAGCCGCGGCAGCACCACGGCGCCGAGCAGCGGGGTGCCGACGCGCTGGAGCTGCTCGGCCGCGTCGAGCAGGGCCGGGCGGCGCGACTTGCGCAGCTCGACCGCGAGCAGGGCGGCGTCGGCCAGGCTGGCCAGGCTCTGCGCGTCGGCGCTGCTGCTGGTCGACGGGGCCTCGATGACGATGTAGCCGCCCTGGCGGCGCAGCGCCTCGAGGGTGTCCTTGAGCCGCTGCGACTGCATGAGGCCGGCCGCGGTCGCGGCGCCGCCGGTGGTGATCACCCGCAGCGACGGGATGCGCGGGGTGCGCTGCAGCGCGCGGGCCAGGCCGACCCGCCCGGCCAGCAGGTCGGAGAGGCCGGGTACGGCCGACACGCCGAGCATGCGGGCCAGCGGCGCGGCGTCGATGACGCTGTCCGGCAGGTGGGCGCCGATCAGCACCACGTCGCTGCCGGTGCGGGCGAGCGCGGCGGCCAGGTTGGCGGCCACCAGGGTCGCGGCCGAACCGCGGCTCGCGCCGGTCACCACGATCACCTGGTCGCTGGGGCGGAGCGTCGCGAGGATCTCGTTGCGCAGCCGGTTGAAGACGCGACCGCCCGCGCCGTACGGCTGAAGCACGTCATCGAAATGCGGCGTGGTGCGCTCGTCGAGGGCCGCCAGCACGTTGATCCGCCCGCGGTCGCGCACGTCGGCGGCCGAGCGCAGGCGCCGGTCGAACCGTTCCCGGGCGAAGGCCAGCGCCACACCCAGGAGCAGGCCGATCATGCCGCCGGTGGCCACATTGATCATGGCGTTGGGGCTGGTCGGGGTGTCGGGCAGGCGCGCGTCGCTGATGATGCTGCCGGCACCGACCGTGGTCGTGGTCAGCTCGTTGAGCCGGCCGGTGAGCCCGTTGAGCTGGTTCTGCGAGTTGTTGCGCAGGCTCTGCAGGTTGCTCTCGTCCGGGCTGCCCTTGACCGCGCGGGCCAGCCGGGCGTTGATCCCGGTCAGCGTCGTGGTGAGCTGCTTGATCTTGGTGGTCAGCGTCTTGATCTGCTGGTCCAGGCCGCTCTGCGCGGTCTCCTCGCGATTGCGCAGGTACGCCTCGGCGAACGCGTGCGAACCGGACTGCGCCTCCTGCGGCGAGCCGCCCTGGAACGTGATGACCAGGACGGTCGTGTTCGCCGGCACCTCGACCGAGACGTCCTTGGCGAGGTCGATCGGGGAGCGCGGGGTCCGCAGCAGGGTGGCCGCCTTGGCCGCGACCGCGCCGGAGCCGACCAGCTGCGCCTCGGTGTCGAGGTTCACCGTGCCCTTGGTGCGGCCGCCCTGCGCGTTCGTGTCCTGGTCGAGAGCCTGCACCAGGACCGCGGTCGACGACTCGTACACCTTGGGCATCGTGCTGGTCAGCGCCGCGCCCGCACCCAGACCCGCGCCCGTCGCGATCAGCGCGATCCACCAGTGGCGGCGGAAGATGCCGAGATAGTGCGAGACATCCGCGGGGCGAGAGGCTTCCATCGGTTTCGGCGGCCCTTCCGGGGGTGGAGTGAGATCGGGCGTTTTGTCCCCAGGGGGTAAACGTCTCACTCCCGCCGACGTGATGGGGTCAGGTCAGTTTCGGCTCCACCCAGCCGTTCTCCACCAGGTACGCCAGCACGAGCTCGACCGCCTCCGGCACCGTGATGGTGGTGGTGTCGATCGTCAGCTCGGCGTCGGCCGGCTCCTCGTACGGGTCGTCGATGCCGGTCATGCCGCGCAGCTGACCGGCCCGCGCCCGGGCGTAGAGGCCCTTGCGGTCGCGCTGCTCACAGACCTCGAGCGGGGTGTTGACGTGGACCAGCACGAAGCCCGCCCCGGCGTCCTGCGCCATCGCGCGCACGGCGGCCCGGGCCGACTCGTAGGGCGCGATCGGGCACGCCACGGCCATGCCCCGATGCCGGCCCACCTCGGCCGCCACCCAGCCGATCCGGCGTACGTTGCGGTCGCGGTCGGCCTTGGAGAAGCCCAGCCCCGCGGAGAGCTCGCGCCGCACCACATCGCCGTCGAGCAGGGTGATCGTGCGCTCGCCGGACTCGCGCAGGGAGTCGGCCAGGCCGCGGGCGATCGTCGACTTGCCCGAGCCGGAGAAGCCGGTGAAGAACACGACCAGACCCCGGTGCCGGCGCGGCGGACGGGCCCGGACCAGCTCCTTCGCCACCGCGGGTGGGGTGTGCCACTCGGGCAGCGGGAAACCCCGGTCGAGGACGTCGTTGATCTCGGCCGACGTCATCGCGAGCCGGCGGTTGCGCGGCGGGATGTCGTCGCGCCAGCGCCATTGGCCGTCGCGGTTGTCGTAGGCGAGCTCGCGCGGCACCAGCACCCGCAGGCCGCCGCCGGAGAGCATCTCGCCGGTGGAGAGCACATGCGTGACGCCGTACGCCGTGGCCACCCGCGCCCGCAGCATGGCATCCCGCATCTCGTCGCCGCGGTTGAGCAGCGGGACGGCGACGATGGTGGCCGGGGGCATCCGGTCGCGGGCCGAGAAGACCGCCCGGACCAGCGCCTCGGGCGGCAGGCCGTCGGGGCCGGGCCCGCTGACCGGGATGAGGATCAGCAGGTGCGCGGCGAGCGTGCGGGCCGCGTGCGCGATCTGCGCGAGCTGCGGCCGGTGCAGCGGGCGGTCGGCGATCACACCGAGCACGCGGCCGGGCGGAAGCAGGGCCTTGACCTCGGCCGGGGTGCGCCGCAGACGCTGGAACGGCCCGTGCCCGCCGTCGCCCATCCGCCGCACGGTGCCGCCCACGCCGTACGTGCGCTCGCCGGTCGGCCAGGTGTCGGTGACCTCGAGCGCCGCGACCGGCGCGCCCTCGGGGTCGGTGAGGATGACCGTGCGGTGCAGCGGGTCCTCGAGGATCAGGTCACTGGCCAGCTCGGCCGGCACCTCGAGGGTGACCGGCACCGGCCACGGGGTGCCGTCGGCGAGCTGACCCCGGCGGCGCAACGCGTTCAGATCGGTGCGGCCGAGGAACCCGGTCAGCGGGGCATAGGCGCCGGACAGCAGAAGTTCGAGATCCGCGAGCTCGTGCGGATGCGGCGTGTACGACGGCGCGTCGCGCAAGACGTCCTCGGGAAGCACCGAACCATTCACCTCTGCATCCCCCTGCGGCCGATTAGGGGACAGTTTGTCAGCCCCGGCGATCCGGGTGAAGACGGGTATCCGCAACGCCGATTTGTCGGCTTTTTCCGCGTCAGGTAATGGACAAAACGGATCTTCGTCACAATACTGGCTCCTCGTGAGTCGACGCCCGCGCCGCTTGCGGCTTGTACACCTCGCGGCCGTACCCACGGCCTTCGTGCTCTCCGTCGTCACCACGCTCGCCTGGGCGTGGACCGGCGGGGTCGAGGAGATCGGTCTTCCCGGTGACCCGACCGTGTCGCTGCCGCTGATCGGCTCGCCCTCCCATCCGGCCCTCGGCGGGCCGCGCTGGGTCGAGCCGCCGCCCGCCGCCGCTCCCTCCTCCTCCTCCTCTGCCGCTTCCTCCTCCGCCGCTCCTTCCTCGGCCGGGCCCGCCTCCTCTGCTCTCGCCCCGGCCCCGGCCGCTTATACCGACATCTCCCCGGCTATCGCGCTTCCCGCTGCCGCCGCCGCGCCACGCCGGGGCGCGTGCCGCACCGGGCGCAAGCTCATCCCGACCTGCAACGTGCTCTGGGGCGTGGCGCCGGGCGCGCACACCGAGAGCCGCGGCGCGTCGGCGCTCGCCGAGTTCGAGCGCAAGACCGGGCGTACGCAGGCGATCTACCACGCGTACCACGGGGGCATCCGGCAGCTGTTCCCCACCGAGCAGGAGATCGCGATCGCCCACCAGCCCGGGCGGCACCGCATCCTGTTCCTCAACTGGAAGCCGGAGTCGGCGTCCTGGGCCGCGATCGCCAAGGGCGACAAGCGCACCGACGCGTTCCTCGACCGGCTGGCCGTGCACATCAAGAAGACGTTCCCGGAGCAGTTCTTCTTCGCGGTGCACCACGAGGGCGAGAACGACGTGCGGCCGAAAGCCGGGTCCGGCTACACGGCCCGCGACTACGCGGCGATGTACCGGCACGTGGTCAAGCGGCTGCGGGCCCGCGGCGTCGGCAACATGGTCACGGTGCTGGTGCACATGGCGTACGTGCCGCACGCCACGCAGAGCTGGTTCAACGACATGTATCCGGGCGACGACGTGGTCGACTGGATCGGCTTCGACACGTACGCGTACAGCGACCCCGGCTACGGCCACGGCGACTTCGCCGAGGTCTTCAACCGCCGCATCGAGGGCAAGCGCAGCTGGCCCGGCTTCTACACCTGGGCGTGCACCCGCCACCCCGGCAAGCCGCTGATGATCGCCGAGTGGGGCGTCTGGACCTCTAAGCGCAACACCGCGTACAAAGTGGACTTCTACCGCGACCTGGGCGCCGAGATCCGGCGGTTCCCGAAGATCCGGGCCATGGTGCAGTTCGAGACGCCGCACAACCAGAAGGGCCAGGACTCCTCGGTGGACAGTACGCCCGCGGCGCTGCAGGCTTATCGAAAGCTCGGCCGGTTGCCGATCTTCCAGGTGGCCGTGACGCCCTGACCTAGGCTGGGCGCATGCCGTTGCTGGTGGCCGCCGGTGCCCTCTTCCGCGACGAGGGCAACCGCATCATGCTGGTGCGCCCGCACTACAAGCCGGAGTGGGACATCCCCGGCGGGATGGTAGAAGAGGGCGAGACCCCGTCCGAGGCGTGCGCCCGCGAGGTGGCCGAGGAGCTGGGCCTGACCATCACGCCGGGCCCGGCCCTGGTCGTCGACTGGGCGCCGCACCCGACCCAGGGCGACAAGCTCCTGTTCGTCTTCGACGGCGGCGCCCTGACCGCCGCCCAGCTGGCCGCGATCCGGTTCGCCGACGGGGAGATCCTGGAGTGGGCGTACGTCGAGCCCGACCGCCTCGAGGACTACACCAGCTCCCGCCTTTCCAAGCGCTTGCGGGCCGCGGTCCCGGGTGAGACGCGCTACCTGGAGAACGGTAACCCGTAGCCCTCGGTCGAGACCGCGTCGAATCAGCGCCCGCCGGCCCGCAAGCTCCCGTCGCCGTTTGGCCCAGCGCCGCCGTTTGGCCCAGCGCCGCCGTTTGCGCCGGCGCCGTCTGTGCGTCCCACTCCGCGGTCGCGCCTTCCGCCATGTGGTCGCCCATCTCAGTGGGTGGCTGACCTTCCAGTGGGCGGACCCCCTGTCCAGCATTCGGCAACCCGCGCCGGACAAATCCGTTTAATCCGGCAGTATGGCCGCCGATGTCGAGCGCCCTGCTCCAGCAATGAAGACTTCGGGCGCCCAGCGCGCACATTCTCTACAAGATCGGGGGAGCGGCGCTGAACAAGCCGGCGGCGGCGAGCACTCACGGCCGCCGGATGAATCGCGCGGCGTTGGGTGCTGTCGCGGCGGTGGGTGAGCTGTGCAGCGCGACGGCTGTTTGCCTGGCCGGGATTGCGATGGTCGCCCGGCCGCGAGTGTGATGGCCGGGCGGTCGCCAGTGCGATGGTCGCCCGGCCGCGAGTCTGACGGCCGGGCGGTCGTGAGGCGAGAAAAAGCCGGGGCGGGCGCGACCCCCATCAGCGCCCACCCCGGCCAGCTCCGCGCGAGCAATCAGCTGGTCTCGCCGGCCACGCTGAACGAACCCAGGCGGTTTATCGCGTAGACCAGGCCGCCGACGGCGAAGATCGCGCTCATCACGATGGCCACCGGCAGGGAGACCTTGCCCGGCAGCATGTCCGTCGGGGTGATCTTGTCGGCGATCGTGATGACGTACTGCTCGATGGACAGCACGCGCGTGCCGCTCACGAAGCGGCCCAGCAAGCCCTCCCACACCAGGATGTAGACCAGGCCCAGCAGCACCGGGCGGCGGGTCACCAGGCTCAGCAGCAGGAACAGCGCGGTGTAGGCGAGGGCACCGATCACCGCGGCCACGGCCAGGGCCAGGCCGAACCGCGCGTCGGCGGCCAGGACGCCGACGACGAACAGCGGGACGGCCGCGCCGACCGCCGAGACGCCGGCGGCCACCAGGAACTTGGCCAGGATGATGTCGCGGCGGGCCAGCGGCTTGGTCAGGATGTGCACGATCGTGCCGTCGTCGACCTCGGAGCCGAGCACGCCGGTGCCGACGATCAGGCTGGTCACGGGCAGGACCACGGCCAGGCCGAGGCCGACCACGACGGCCTGGCCCCACTGGGTGGGGTCGACGTCGCTGGCCCGGCACAGCAGTGCGAGCCCGATCAGCAGCACCGGCAGCGGCAGCAGCAGGAGCACCCGGCGGCGGCCGAAGAGGCCGCGGGCGGTGATGTAGGCGACCGTGGACATCATGCCTCCAGCAGGTAGGAGAAGACGCTCTCCAGCGACTCGTCGGACGGCAGCAGGCGCCGCAGCCGGATGCCCTCGCCGAGGGCGATGCGCGGCAGCGCGCGGGTGAAGCTGCCGTAGTCGGAGGCGCGCACGGTCAGGCCGCCCGCCTCGATCTCGACGCCGCTCACCGACTTCTCGCCGATCAGGGCGACCGCGAGCTTGCGGTCGTCGGAGCTCTGCACGGCGAAGACGTGCGGCCGGTTGGTCATCAGCCGGCGGATGCGCCGGTAGTCGCCGGAGGCCGCGAGCCGCCCGGCCACGATCACCTGGACCAGGCCGGAAAGCTGCTCGACCTCTTCCAGGATGTGCGAGCTGAACAGGATGGTGTGCCCACGGTCGCCGAGCGAGTGCAGCAGGTCCATCATGTGCATGCGCTGCCGCGGGTCCATGCCGTTGAACGGCTCGTCCAGCAGCAGCACCCGCGGCTCGTGCACCAGCGCGGCCGCCACCCGGGTGCGCTGGCGCATGCCCTTGGAGAAGGTCTCGATCCGGCGGTCCTGGGCGTCGGTCATCTCGACCAGCGTGAGCGCCCGGGCCGCGGCCGCCGCCGGGTCGGGCAGCTTCTGCATCTTGGCGCAGGCCTCGACGAACTGGCGGGCGGTGAGGAAGCCGTGCACCGCCTCGCGCTCGGCGACCAGGCCGAGCTCGCGGTAGATCGACGGGTTGCGCCAGGTCGGCTTGCCGTCGATGGTCACCGTGCCGCGCGAGGGCGACAGGAAGCCGGCCATCATGTGCAGCACCGTGGTCTTGCCGGCGCCGTTCGGACCGAGCAGGCCGGTCACCCCGGGCTTCAGGGTCATGCTGATGTCGTTGACGGCGACGACGTTGCCGTACCAGCGGGAGACGTTCTGCAGTTCGACGTCGCTCACAGCGAGGCCACCTTCCGGTAGCGGGCCAGCAACAGCAGCAGGCAGACGGCGATCAGACAGACCGCCTCGATGCCGTAGATCGGGCCGAGGTCGCCGATGTCCAGCCCCGGGTCCTGCACGTCGCGCAGCCAGAACTCGATGCCGTTGATCAGCGAGATCGGGCTGGCCAGGCCGGCCAGGTGGTGGGCGGTCTGGGACGGCAGCAGGCTGAGCACGCCGACCACCGGCACCGTCATCAGGACGAAGGCCACGATGCCACCGGCCGCGAACGCGCGCTTTCCGGTGAACGAGGCGATCAGCAGGCTGATGCTCGCGAAGACCAGCGCCCACAGCAGCGAGTAGCCCCACCCGGGGATCAGCAGGCCGAGCTCGTGCCAGACGCCCTTCATCCCGGTCTTGGAGGTGAAAGCCCCGGTCAAGAACATGATGAATTGAGGTACGCCGAGAAGCAGCCACAACGCCGTGACCAGCGCCGCCACCTTGGCCGTCACATAATCGGCCGCCCGCAGCGGACGGCTGAAGTAGAGCGGCAGCACGCCGGCCCGCAGGTCGCGGGAGACCAGCTCGGGCGCCACGATCGCGGCGAAGAAGATGACCAGCAGGCTCATGTTGTTGTCGATCTGGAAGTAGTCGAACAACCAGGTGCCGGTCTGCGAGCGGACGCCCGCGTTGATCACCGCGACGAGCAGGATGATGCCGGCCACGCCCCACGGGAAGATCTTGGATTTGGCCGAGCGGCCGAAGCCGAACGCGGCCCGCAGCCCGTGCACGTAGAGCGCGCCGAGCACGGCGCCCCGGCCCAGCCGCGGCCCCTCGTACCGCTGGTATCCGATGTCATGGATGACGCCGGCCTCAGACATCGGCCGTCTCCTTCGCGGTGAAGAGCTCCGCCACCCGGTGACGTCGCTGGTCGAGGCGGTGCAGCGGAAGGTCGAGCTCGGCCACGGCCCGCAGGATCTGGTCGTACGCGCTGTCCGACCCGAGCGGCACCAGCAGCAGCCGGCCCTCCGGGGTCACCTCGAACCCGAGGTCGCGCAGCATCGCCGCGAGCTCGTCGGTGCCCTCGCTGACCTCGACCGCGAGCACGTCGGAGGCCGCGGTCATGGCGGAGATGCGGTCCGCGCGCAGCAGCCGTCCACCGTCGATGGCGATGAGCGAGTCGCAGATGCGCTCGACCTCGCCGAGCAGGTGCGAGCAGACCACCACCGAGATGCCGAACTCGTTGCCGATCCGGTGGACCAGGGTCAGCATCGCGTCGCGGCCGGCCGGGTCGAGGCCGTTGGTCGGCTCGTCCAGCAGCAGCAGGTCGGGGTCGTGCACGAGGGCCTGGGCCAGCTTGACCCGCTGCTTCATGCCGGTCGAGTAGCCGCCGATCTGCCGGTAGCGCTCCTCGTAGAGGCCGACGTGCCGCAACGCCTCGGAGGCGCGCTCGCGGGCGGCGGTCTTGGGCAGCCCGCTGAGCCGGCCCATATGGGTCACGAACTCGGACGCGGACACGTCGGGCGGAAGGCTGTCGTTCTCCGGCATGTAGCCGACCCGCGACCGCACCTGGTCGGTCTCGGTCACCGGGTCGAGCCCGAAGACGCGTACCGAGCCGGAGGAGGGCGCCAGAAGCCCCAGCATGATCTTGATAAAGGTGCTCTTGCCGGCGCCGTTGGCCCCGACGAGCCCGATGACGCCCGCGTCGACCTCGACGGTCAGGTCGGACAACGCCGTCACCTTGCCGCCGTACGTCTTCGTCAGCGCCTGAGTCGCGATGATGGTCACGGGCTCAGCCTAGGAACCGGCCGCACCTCAGCGGATCCGGAGAATCCCTGAGAGGCCCTCGGGGTTTCTCAGCCGGCTCTCAGCAAGACGCTCAGCGGGCCCGGATACGGGCCCGGATCAGCTTGCCGGACGGACTGAGCACGCCCGTGTCCGCGAACTGCGCGCCCTGGCACGTGCCGGGTCGCAGCGCGGCGCTCGACTCGTCGATGTCGGAGAAGGTCCAGTTCGCGTAGCTGATCTTCAGCCGGTCCAGCAGATCGAGCCAGGTGTTGGTGCTCTCGGCGTCGAACGTCCCGCCACCGGTGAAGGTCACCGTGCCGAACTCGGTCACGAACATCGGCAGCCGGGCCGCCGCCTTGGTCAGCTCGGCCCGGTAGTTGTCCTTGTGCGACGCGGCGTAGAAGTGGAACGCGTACATGACATCGGCGAAGTCCAGCGGATCGGCGATGGTCTCGGCCGCGCCCGACCCCTCGGCGATGCCCAGCGAGGAGAAGCCGCGCGTCCCGACGATGACGACCGCGTCCGGGTCCTGCTGGCGGATAACCGGGATGACCTTTTGCGCGTACGCCTTGATGGCCGCCCAGGAGACGCCGTTCGGCTCGTTCGCGATCTCGTAGAGCACGTTCCGCTTGGCAGCGTTGCGTTTCGCGACCGAGGCGAAGAACGTCCGGGCCCGCTCGAGGTTGAACGCCGGGTCCCCGGGGTTGAGGATGTGGAAGTCGATCAGTGCATACAGGCCGCGCGCCGACGCCTTGTCGACCAGCGAGTTGACCTTGGCGGTGAAGCCGGCCGGGTCGGTCTCGAAGCCGCCCTCCTGCACGTACATGGCGATCCGCAGCAGGTCGGCGTGCCAGTCGTGGGCGATCGCGTCGAGCGCGGCGTCGGGGTAGCAGTCCGGCGCGAACTGCAGGCCGTGCGTGCTGACCCCGCGCAGCTGGATCGGCTGGCCGCTCTGGTTGCACAGGTGCGTGCCGCAGACGCGCAGCTTCCCGTTGATCTCGACCGGCGTGGATCCGGTGGCGGCCGCCTTCGGACTCGGCGATGTCTGGCTCGGCGATGACTGGCGCGGCGAGGAGCTCACGGAAGGCGACGCTAGCCGCTGCTGGCCCGGAATTTCGGAAATGGTGGGTGACGGAGTAGCGGGAGCGGCACCGGCGGGGCCGCCGGCGCCGGCAAGCCCAGTGGCGCTCGCGGGATCGGGAGCGCCCCTGGAACCGGCGGTGCCGGCGGAACTGAACGTGGTGACGGTCAGAGCCGCGGCCGTAGCCGCGGAGATGGCCAGTACGACGGCGGCCGACGCCGCGAGCAGTCTCCAGTCACGCATAGCCACCGCTCCCAGGGGCAGGGGAGCGTGGGAGCGCTCCCGAGACAGGTGCCCCTCAATACGCGGCCGGCGGTCCGACGGATCAAAAAGAAGGCCGGGCGGCGCCCGAAAGCGCTGCCCGGCCGCGTACGGAAGGGAATCAGCCGGTGTTGCGCATGCCGGCGGCGATGCCGTTGACCGTGGTCAGCAGCGCCCGCTCGAGAGCGGTCGAGTCGGACGGCGCCCGCCGCGCACCCGGCGCCGAGGCCGGCTGCCGCTCCTGATCGCCCAGATCGCGGTACTGCCGGAGCAGGGCGACCTGCAGGTGGTGCAGCGGCAGCAGGTACGTGTCGCGCACACCCAGCGTCCGCTTCAGCTCGGGCTGCGAGGCCAGCAGGTCGTCACCGCCGGTGATCGCCAGCACCTCGCGGACGGTGAGTTCGTACTCGGCCACGATCGTGTCGAAGATCGGGTGGAGGTTGGCCGGGACGAGCGTCTCGACGTACCGCCGGGCGATGTCGAGGTCGGTCTTGTTCAGCATCATCTCGACGTTCGACAGGAACGTCTTGAAGAACTGCCAGTTGCCGTACATCTCCTGGAAAACCTCGGTGTGCCCGGCCTCGCGGGCGGCCTTGAGGCCCGACCCGACGCCGAACCAGCCCGGGACGATCTGCCGGGTCTGGGTCCAGCCGAAGACCCACGGGATCGCGCGGAGGCCGCCGAGACCGGCGTCGGCGTTCGGCCGCTTCGCCGGGCGGGAGCCGATGTTGAGCTGGCCGAGCAGCTCGGTCGGGGTGGCCGCCCAGAAGTAGGCGGGCAGGTCCGGGTTCTCCACCAGCGCGCGGTACGCCTTGAAGGCCGCGTCCGACGCCGTGTCCATGGTCGCGTCCCAGCGGGCGAGCCGCTCGAGGTCGACCGAGGGCTCGGTGTGCAGCAGCGTCGCCTGCAGCACCGCGGCCACGGTCAGCTCGAGGTTCTCCCGGGCCAGGGCCGGCAGCGTGTACTTGTCGGAGATGACCTCACCCTGCTCGGTCACCTTGATCGCGCCGTCGAGCGTGCCGTACGGCTGGGCCAGGATCGCCTCGTGCGTGGGACCGCCGCCCCGGCCGACCGTGCCGCCCCGGCCGTGGAAGAGCCGCAACCGCACGCCGTGCCGGGCCGCCACGTCCCGCAGCGCGCGCTGCGCCTTGTGGATGCCCCACTGGCTGGTCGTGATACCCCCCTCCTTGTTGGAGTCGGAGTAGCCGAGCATGACCTCCTGGACGTCGCCGCGGGCCCGCACGATCTCCCGGTAGGCCGGCAGCGAGAGCATCTCGTCGAGCAGGTCGCCGCCCGCGTCGAGCTCGGCCGGCGTCTCCAGCAGCGGCACGATGTTGACCCGGGCCCGGCCGGTGTGGATGTCGACCAGGCCGGCCTCGCGGGCCAGCACGGCCGCGGCGAGCACGTCGTCGACGCCGAGGGTCATCGAGATGATGTACGTCTCGATGACGTCCATGCCGAACCGGTCCTGCACCTCGCGGATCGTGTTGAACACGTCGAAGGTCTTGCGGGCCGAGTCGGTGAGCGGGGTGTCGGCACTGGCCAGCGGGCGCCGGCCGGTGAGCTCGGTGGCCAGCAGCTTGGTGCGCTCGGCCCGGTCCAGCGCGTCGTAGTCCTCGACCTCGCCGACCTGGGTGTACATCTGCTGCAGGACCTCGTGGTGCTTCTCCGCGTGCTCCCGTACGTCGAGGGTCGCCAGCTGCAGGCCGAAGGCGGAGACGGTGCGGATCGCCGAGGCGACCACGCCGACGGCGGTGAGCTGGCCGGAGTTGCGGGCCAGCGACGCGCGCATCAGTTCGAGGTCGCTGATCAGCTCGTCGTTGCCGAGGTAGTCGCGGCCGGGCACGTGCCGGGTGCCCTGGCGCAGCCGCTCCCGGGTGTTCGCCAGCTTCGCCTTGATCGCGCGGACCTTGAGGCGGTACGGCTCCTCGGCGTTGGTCTTGCGGAACCGGGGCGCGACCTCGGGCAGGTTGTCCAGGTCCTTGGCCAGCGACGCGGAGAGGTCGAGCGAGACCCCGCGCAGCCGCCGGGAGACCGACAGCTCGTCGATCAGCAGGTCCATGGCCTTCTCGGTGGCCTGGATGCCCTGCTCGTGCTGGATCATCAGGACGTCGCGGGTGACGGCCGGGGTGACGAACGGGTTGCCGTCCCGGTCGCCGCCGATCCACGAGCCGAAGGTCAGCGGCTTGGCCGTCGGGGCCGTCTCGACCCCGAGGTTGCGCAGCGTCTCGGCGAGGTCGGTCAGCACCTGGGGCGCCGCCTCGGCGTACAGGTCGCGCAGGTAGTAGACGGCGTTGCGGGCCTCGTCGGTCGGGTCCGGCCGGTCGAGACGCAGCTCGTCGGTCTGCCAGAGCAGGTCGATCAGCTCGGCGAAGCGCCGGGTCGAGGCGGTCGTGTCCGACGCGCCGTAGAGCACCGCGGCCGCCGCCTCGTGGTCCAGCTCGTCGGCGACCTGGCGCAGCTTGGAGAGGATCGAGCGGCGGGCGGCCTCGGTCGGGTGCGCGGTGAAGACCGGCCGCACCGCGAGCCGGCGGGCGGCCGCGGCGATCTCGTCGGCCGGCACCCCGCGCTCGGCGATCAGCTTGGCCGCCTGGTCCAGCCAGCCGCCGTCGCGGGCGCGCCGCCGGCGCAGGTCACGGGCGCGGTGCACCTGCTCGGTGATGTTCGCGAGATGGAAGTAGGTGGAGAACGCGCGGGCGAGCTTGGTGCCGGTCGTCACGTCCATGGCGGCCAGCCGGTCGGCCGCGCCGGCGGCGTCCTGCCGTACCAGGGCCCGGACCTCCTCGACCAGGTCGAGCAGGGGCCGGCCCTCCTGCCGGGCCAGGGTCTGGCCGAGCAACGTGCCGATGCGCCGGATGTCGGCGCGAAGAGCCGCGTCCGGCCCGTCGGGGTCGAGGTGGCCGTGCTGGTCGGTCATCGGGGCGCTCCTTAAAGCCTTTCGGTGCTCCAGGACGGCGCTGTCCCGACTCCGCCGATGGTATCGGCGTGACCCATGTACCGGGTGAATTGAGGCAAGTCTCACCTCAGCCCCGGGAACAACTCAAGCCGACATCGGAACCGCCGGCCGCAGGATGGGCTTCGGCAGCCGCGGCGCCTTCCCGCCCGGCAGCAGGCGGGCCGGGGTTTCGCCCGGCTTGATCTTGCGGACGAAGGCGTGCCGCGCGGCGGCGAAACCGGACCGGTCGGCGTAGATGTCGCGGCTCATCTCGGCCAGCTCGCGGGCCTCGTAGACCTCGAGCGGGACCCGCTCGGCGGCGAGCCGTCGGGACTTCGCCTGCCGCCGGTTGCGCGCCGCGCGGGGGTCACTCTCGCGGGCGGCCAGCTCGGTGAGCCATTCCGTGTACGCGTCGGGATGCCGCGGGCCGACCTCGTCCACCAGCCCGATCTCCGCCGCCCGGGCCGCGCTCACCGGGAGCTTGTCGTCGATCAGCTGCTGCGCGCGGCCGGCGCCGACCCGGCGGGGGAGCGTGAACGTGTGCAGCTCCGACCCGTACAGGCCCATGTCGTAGTAGGGGTTGAGGACGATGCCGTCGCGGGCGGCCACGATGTCGGCGCCGAGGCCGAGCATCACCCCGCCCGCGCCGGCGCTGCCCGCGTATCCGGCGATGACCACCTGCCGCGTGCACGTGATGATCTCCCGGCACACCTCGTTGATCGCCCGGATCGCGGCCCAGGCGGCGCTGGCCGGGTCGGCGGCGGCCTCGATGACGTTGAGGTGGATGCCGTTGCTGAACGCGTCCGTGCCGCCCCGCAGCACCAGGACCTCGGTGTCCTGACCGGCCGCGTGGCGCAGCGCGGTGGCCAGCCGCCGGCAGTGCCCGGGCGCCATCGCGCCGTTGTAGAAGTCGAAGCTCAGCCAGCCGACCGCGCCCGCGCGCCGGTAGCGGATCTGCCGGTAGGTGGCCGGATGCTCGGGCTCGCTCCCGGCCGGCAGCGGGGAGTGCGGCACCCCGCGCAGCCGGGCGCCGAGCAGGGTGGTGGCCGGCAGCTTGATGCCCGCTCGGGCATGTTCCGGGTCGGCGGCTCGCAGGTGGCCCAGCCAGACGCTGCCGTCGCCGGTGCCGACCAGCACCGCGCCCTGCCGCCGACTGAGCAGCCGGCCCGGCCGGCCGGCCCGTCCGACGCCGGGCAGCGCGTCGTAGGCGAAGACCGGCAGGCCGCCGAGCTCGGTCCGCACGCCGGGGCTGCCGTCGGCGGCCCTGATCTTGCGGACGATCTGCTCGGTCGGGTCGTCCCAGGCGAACGCGCGATCCGGCTGGCGCATCAGCGGGCGCAGCCGCGCGCCCGGCGCCTCGGTCGGCACGCGGTCGGCCGGGACCGGCGTGAACGACTTGTCCTGCGCCTTGGCCACCACCTCGCGGACGCACTCCATCGCCGCGTCGGCGACCGGCCCGTTGTAGAGCGACGACTTGCGCGGCGGCACGGCCGGCACGCCGAACGTGCGGGTGGCCCAGATCGGCCCGGCGTCCATCTCCTCGACCGCCTGCAGCGCGGTCACGCCCCAGACCCGGGCGCCCTCGCTGATCGCCCAGTCCAGTGAGGAGGGCCCGCGGTCGCCGACCGGGCCGGGGTGGATGATCACCGTGCGCCAGTGCCGCCAGACCTCGGCCGGCACCCGGTCCTTGAGGAACGGGCAGATGATCAGGTCGGGCGCGGCCCGCCGGACGCCGTCGATCATGTCCCGCCCGCTCGTCGCCAGCAGGACACCGACATCGTGTCCGTCCTCGCGCAGGGCGCACCATGCACGCTGGCTCAGTCCGTTGAACGCCGTAACGAGCAGCAGGATGCGCACGTTGTCCTCCTCGGGAGCCCACATAGACAACGAAACGGCAGTTTTCTCCGGGTATCGACGCCCATGTCGGACATGTTGTCCGTCCCGAGAATGTCGGAGGGCCGGACTAGACTCGATCGCATACCCCCGTCCGATGGACGTCTGGGGTTATTCGACGTGGGGGAAATCGGCATGCAACTCTCCGGACTGATCCCGGCTGCACTGCGCGACCGGGGCCTCGCGCGCGCCCGCGACCTGGCGCGCAAGGGCTTCGTCGACTCCGACTCGCTCGACCTGACCGCGCCCGCCTCGCTGCGGCCGTTCGTGGTCGCCACCGTCGCCGGCGCGGCCGACCTGGGTGGCGCCGCCCGGCCGGTGCTGGCGGTCACCGCCACCAGCCGCGAGGCCGACGACCTGGCGGACGCCCTCGGCTGCCTGATCAGCCCCGACCGGGTGGCCGTCTTCCCCTCGTGGGAGACGCTGCCGCACGAGCGGCTCTCCCCCCGGTCCGACACGGTCGGCCGCCGGCTCGCCGTGCTGCGCCGCCTCGCCCACCCCGGCGAGCACCCGGTGCAGGTGGTCGTGGCGCCCGTGCGCAGCGTGCTGCAGCCGCAGCTCAAGGGCCTGGGCGACCTCGAGCCGGTGGAGCTGACCACCGGCGGCGAGGCCGAGCTCGAGGGGGTGGCCCGGCGGCTGGCCGACATGGCCTACGCCCGGGTCGACCTGGTCACCAAGCGCGGCGAGTTCGCGGTGCGCGGCGGCATTCTCGACGTCTTCCCGCCGACCGACGAGCACCCGTCCCGGGTCGAGTTCTGGGGCGACGAGGTCGAGGAGATCCGCACGTTCGCGGTCGCCGACCAGCGCACGATCGACCCGGTCGACCGGCTGTGGGCGCCGCCCTGCCGGGAGCTGCTGCTGACCCCGGCGGTGCGATCGAAGGCGGCCGAGTTGTCGGCGGCGCACCCCGAGCTGGCCGAGATCCTCGACAAGCTGGCCGAGGGCATCCCGGTCGAGGGCATGGAGTCGCTGGCGCCGGCCCTGCTCGACGGCACCGACAGCATGGAGCTGCTGCTCGACTGCATGCCGGCCGGCACCCACGTGCTGCTCTGCGATCCCGAGCGCATCCGCACCCGGGCGCACGATCTCACGCGTACGTCCGACGAGTTCCTGGAAGCGTCCTGGGCCGCCGCCGCCGTCGGTGGCCAGGCGCCGATCGACGTCGGCGCCGCGGCGTTCCGCACGCTCGCCGACGTGCGCGCGCACGCCGCCACGTTGTCGCAGCCGTGGTGGACGGTTTCGCCATTCGGCCTGGTCGAGTCGGACTCCGAGGCCGCGCCTGACGACCAGCCGTGGCTGGAGACGCCCGCGGTCTCGGTCTCGCCCGATCTCGGCGACGCCATCGCCCTCTCCGCGCAGCCCGTGCCGCTCTATCACGGCGACACCTCGCGGCTCGTGGCCGACATCGCCGAGTGGTCGGGCAACGGCTGGTCGGTCGCGCTGGTCTTCGAGGGGCACGGCACCGCGCAGCGCGCGACCGAGGTGCTGCGCGACTCGGGCCTGGGCGTCACCCCGGTCGACTCGCTGGAGACGCCGATCGAGCCGGGTCAGCTGCTGGTCACCTGCGGCGGGCTCAACCACGGCTTCGTCGACGCCGCCTCCCAGCTCGCGGTCATCACCGGCAACGACATCAGCGGCGGCCGCGGCGCGTCCACCAAGGACATGCGGCGCATGCCGTCGCGCCGGCGCAACACCATCGACCCGCTCGAGCTCAAGCCCGGCGACTTCGTCGTGCACGAGCAGCACGGCATCGGCAAGTACGTCGAGCTGGTCCAGCGCACGGTCAACGGCGCCGACCGCGAATACCTCGTGATCGAGTACGCGCCGTCCAAGCGCGGCCAGCCCGGCGACCGCCTCTACGTGCCGACCGACCAGCTCGACCAGCTCTCCCGCTACGTCGGCGGCGAGCAGCCCACGCTGCACAAGATGGGCGGCTCCGACTGGCAGAAGAGCAAGGCCCGGGCCCGCAAGGCGGTGCGCGAGATCGCGGCGCAGCTCATCCAGCTGTACGCGGCCCGCCAGGCCTCGAAGGGGCATGCGTTCGGTCCCGACTCACCCTGGCAGCGCGAGCTGGAGGACGCGTTCCCCTACACCGAGACCCCCGACCAGCTGGCCGCGATCAGCGAGGTCAAGCACGACATGGAGCTGGCCGTCCCGATGGACCGGCTGATCTGCGGCGACGTCGGCTACGGCAAGACCGAGATCGCCGTACGGGCCGCGTTCAAGGCCGTGCAGGACGGCAAGCAGGTGGCGGTGCTGGTGCCGACCACGCTGCTGGCCCAGCAGCACTTCAACACGTTCACCGACCGGATGGGCCAGTTCCCCGTCAAGATCAAGCAGCTGTCCCGCTTCCAGACCCCGGCCGAGGCCAAGCTGACCCTCGAGCAGGCCGCCGACGGCACCGCCGACATCGTGATCGGCACGCACCGCCTGCTGGCCAACTCGACCCGGTTCAAGAACCTCGGCCTGATCATCGTGGACGAGGAGCAGCGGTTCGGCGTCGAGCACAAGGAGCAGCTCAAGGCCCTGCGGGCCTCGGTCGATGTGCTCACCATGTCGGCGACGCCCATTCCCCGTACGCTCGAGATGGCCATCACCGGCATCCGCGAGATGTCCACCATCGCCACCCCGCCGGAAGAGCGTCATCCCGTGCTCACCTTCGTCGGCGCGCAGGACGACAAGCAGGTGGCCGCCGCCATCCACCGCGAGCTGCTGCGCGACGGCCAGGTCTTCTACCTGCACAACCGGGTCGAGTCGATCGACCGCGCCGCCCGCAAGCTGCGCGAGCTGGTTCCCGAGGCGCGGGTCGCGGTGGCGCACGGCCAGATGAGCGAGGAGCAGCTGGAGAAGGTGATGGTCGGCTTCTGGGAGAAGGAGTTCGACGTCCTGGTCTGCACCACGATCGTCGAGTCCGGCATCGACATCCCGAACGCGAACACCCTCATCGTCGAGCGGGCCGACCTGCTCGGCCTGGCCCAGCTGCACCAGATCCGGGGCCGGGTGGGCCGGGGCCGCGAGCGCGCGTACGCCTATTTCCTGTACCCGCGCGAGAAGCCGCTCACCGAGCACGCCCACGAGCGGCTGGCCACCATCGCCCAGCACACCGAGCTCGGCGCCGGCATGTACGTGGCGATGAAGGACCTCGAGATCCGCGGCGCCGGCAACCTGCTGGGCGGCGAGCAGAGCGGCCACATCGAGGGCGTCGGCTTCGACCTCTACGTCCGCATGGTCGGCGAGGCGGTCCAGGCGTTCAAGGGCGAGCGCCCCGAGGAGGAGCCCGAGGTGAAGATCGACCTCCCGGTCGACGCCCACCTCCCGGTCGAGTACATCGCCGTCGAGCGCCTGCGCCTGGAGATGTACCGCAAACTGGCCGAGGCCCGCGACGACAAGGCCCTGGACGAGGTGATCGCCGAGATGACCGACCGCTACGGCGAGCCCCCCGCCCAGGTCGCCAACCTGATCGCCGTCGCACGCTTCCGCCAGCTCGCGCGCGCCTACGGCCTGACCGACGTCTCGATGCAGGGCAAGCACATCCGCTTCTCCCCGCTCCCGCTGCCCGACTCGAAGCAGTTGCGGTTGAAGCGCTACCACCCCGACGCCGTCTACAAGCCGGCGACGGATCAGGTGAGCGTCCCGAGGCCGGCCACCCGCCGCGTGGGCGGCGAGCCGCTGCGCGACCAGGCGTTGCTGCAGTGGTGCGCGCAGCTGCTGAAGGACGTGCTGGGGGAGGTGCCGGCGAAGGCCGCCGTCTGACGCTCCGGTGGCGCTGTTGGCCGGCGTGGGCGTGCTCCGGCTGGGCTTTGCCGGGCGGCGAGCGTTTGCCGGCTGGGCGTTTGCCGGCTTGGTCGTGTCGCGGCAGGGCGTTTGCGCCGGCGAGCGGCGGCCGGCGTCTGCCTGGTGGCGGTCGGTGTGGCCGGGCGCGGGCGGTGGGTGGCCGCTGTGGGCTGCCATGGCCCGGGGCGCTGCGTGGTCGCGCTTCGAGCGGCCCGTCGCGCTCCGGCTCGGGTTGCGGCCACCAGTTCCCTCAGATCTTGATGACTTTTAGGCACCCGTGGTGCCCCAACTCATCAAGATCTGAGCGGATCGCGCCGCTTGAGCCAGACAAATACGAAAAGTCGCCCACCGTGACCGGCGGCAGGCTCCGCAACCACGCACCCCGTGGCCTGGCAAGCGCTTGAGCCGCACCCACCGTGACGGGCGGCAGCCACCGCGACCATGCACCCCCTGGCCTGGCGAGCGCTTGAGTTGCACCCCAACCGCGACGGGCGGCAGCCACCGCGACCACGCACCCCGTGGCCTGGCGAGCGCTTGAGCCGCACCCCACCGCGACGGGCGGCACGCACCGCGACCACGCACCCCGTGGCCTGGCGAGCGCTTGAGCCGCACCCCACCGCGACGGGCGGCACGCACCGCGACCACGCACCCCGTGGCCTGGCGAGCGCTCGAGCCGCACCCCCAGATTGCATGTGTGTATCGGTGACTGCCGCGAACGCCATCGAACGGGCACAATCGCCGGGCCCAAAACAGCCGATCACCGGGGGAGCGCTCGTGGAGACCGTAGGTGCCGAGACCACCTGCTATCGCCATCCCAAGCGGGAGACGTATGTCCGGTGCAGCCGGTGCGACCGGTTCATCTGCTCGGACTGCATGCGGGAGGCCCCGGTCGGCCAGCGCTGCCCGGAGTGCGTCAAGGGCGAGAACAAGACGGTGCGGCAGGCACGGACGATCTTCGGGGCGCGGGCGGGCGTGGCGACGGCCTACGTCACGTACACGATCATTGCGATAAACGTTCTCGCGTACGTCGTGGAGCTCGTCCACCCGGCGGTCATCAACCGGTTCGACGTCCTCGGGATCGGGCTGATCGGTGGTGACGGGCGGTACTACGTCGACGACGGGGTGCCGGTCGCCGGGTACGAGCTGATCGGCGTGCTGCATGGCGAGTGGTGGCGGCTGTTCACCGGCGCGTTCCTGCACGAGCTGCCGGGCGGCAACGGGACCGGGCTCACCCACATCCTGTTCAACATGATGTGGATCGCGACGCTCGGCACGTTCCTCGAGCGGCAGCTCGGCTGGGGGCGCTACCTCGCGCTTTACCTGCTGTCCGCGCTCGGCGGATCGGTTTTCATCGTGCTCATCGACCCGCACCAGGGCGCGATCGGGGCGTCGGGGGCCGGGTTCGGGCTGGCCGCGGCGTACTTCGTGATCACGCGCAAGCTGCACGAGTATCCGATCGACCGGAACCGGCTGATCTTCACGGCGCTGCTGTGGCTGGTGTTCGCGGCCGGGTTCACGTCGTGGCAGGGACATCTCGGCGGGTTGGTCACGGGTGCGGCGGTCGCGGCCGGTCTCGCGTACGCGCCCCGGCAGCGCCGAGAAACCGTGCAGGTGGCCGCGCTGATCGTCGTCGCCGTGGTGCTGATCGCCGCGATCGCGGCGAAGGCCATGTGATCCGGTTTCCGGGGGTCGGCGACGTGCGTCACAACAGACGTGAGAGAGTCATGGCCATGCAGCGTGCTCGTCGTTTCGCCTCCGTTGCCGCCGTCGCCACCCTGGCCGTGACCGGGCTCTCCGCCTGCCGTTCCGAGCCGTCCGTGGCTGCCTACGTGGGCGATTCCAAGATCAGTGAGTCCCGGGTGGACGGCGTCTACGACGAGGTCCGCGCGGCCACCCAGGCCGCACCGGCCGCCGCCGGCGACACGGCCGCGGCGGCGCCGCAGATCACCCGGGCCGACGTGGTTCGCACGATCGTCAGCGCCGACGTGCTGGCCAAGGTCGCCCAGCAGCACAGCGTGTCGCTGCCGGCCGACCTCCAGCTCGACGACTATGCGAGCACGTTGCACGTCCCGGCCACCACGGAGTACCTGAAGCTCTACGCCGAGGCCGACCAGTACGTACGGCTCCTGCGCCAGGGTGTGAAGAACGCGCCCGAGCCGACCGACGCCGACCTGCGCGAGATCTACGACGTACTGGTGAAGAGCGGGCAGGTCCCCGAGGGCGGCACGTTCGAGCAGTTCAAGCAGAGCCTGCCGGCGGAGAACAAGCAGCTGGTGCAGACCGCCACCGCGGTGCGCAGCGAGATCAACGAGGTCACCGGACCGCTGAAGGTCAAGGTCAACCCGCGCTACCAGCCGGCCACCATCCCGGTCCTGCAGTTCCAGACGCAGAACGGTGAGGTGCGCCCGCTGGTGTCGGCCCCGCTCGGCGAGGACACGTCGGCTCCGGTCACCGACCTCTCCTGACGCATGCCGGATCGTCGCATCGTCCTGCTCGTCACCTCGCCGCGCCTGCCGGCCGGCCTGCTGACCGCCGCGGCGTGGGACGTCGTACGGCAGCATCCGGTCTTCACCGCCACCGAGTCGGAGCAGTCGGCCGTCCTGCGGCAGTCCGGCGTGCCGGTGAGCGTGGTCGAGCCCGACCCGCAACGGCTGCTGGACGCCCTGGCCGAGCACGAGGCCGTGGTCTGGCTCGCCGGGCCGGCCGGTGACCAGGACTTCGCCCGCCACCTGGGGCTGCGCCTGACCCGGGAGCCCGATCTGGCCGAGCTCGAGCTGATGTACGGCTCGTGGGACCCGCCCGGCGCCCGGCTGCTCGACGCGGTCGCCGTCATGGACCGGCTCGTCTCGCCCGGGGGCGACCCCTGGAAGCGTGCCCAGAACCATCGCACCCTCGCGCCCTACATGCTCGAGGAGGCGTACGAGGCCTACGACGCGATCGAGGCCGGCGACCTGTCGGCGCTGCGCGAGGAGCTCGGCGACGTGCTGCTGCAGGTGGTGCTGCACGCCCGGCTGGCCGAGGAGCTGCCGGACGGCGCGGCCTGGGGCATCGACGACGTGGCTGGGGTATTGGTGGAGAAGATGGTGCGCCGCAACCCGCACGTCTTCGCCGGTGTCGAGGCGGCCGACATCGAGGAGATCACCGAGAACTGGGAGCGGATCAAGAAGGCCGAGAAGTCCCGCGACTCGATCCTCGACGGCATCGCGCTGAGCCAGCCCGCGCTGGCGCTGGCCGCCAAGATCCTTCAGCGGGTCGAGCGGGCCGGTCTGGACGTGCCGCTGCCGGCCGGCGATGACCTCGGATCGGCGCTGCTGCGGCTGGTCGCCGAGGCGCGGGCGGCGGGCGCCGACCCGGAGGCCGAGGTCCGGCGGGCGACTCTGGACTACGCCGAGGACGTGCGGAGCGCCGAACAGAGAATTGTCAGACCCCGCGAGTAGGTTTCACGGCATGCCGGAGTTTGTGCCGTTAGCCGAGAGCATCGTCGACGCCGTCCTGCGCAGCGACCCGGGCCTGGCCTCGGGCGCGGGCGACCACCGCTACGACGATCGCCTGCCCGATCTCTCGCCCGGCGCGGTGTCCGAGCGGGTGTCGATGCTGCGTGACGCGGCCGACGCGCTGGCCGGCATCGATCCCGAGGCCTTCGGCCCGGAAGACCAGGTCGATCACGCGATTCTCTCGGCCATGGTGGAGCGCGGGCTTTTCGAGCTGACGGATGTACGGGAACACGAGTGGAACCCGCTTCACCACAACCCCGGCCCGCTGCTGCACGCCCTGATCTCCCGGCCCTTCGCGCCGGTCGAGGAGCGGCTGGCCAGCCTCGGCGGCCGGCTCGCGGCGATCCCCGACGCGCTGGCCACCGCCCGGGCCGTGCTGCGCGACGTGCCGCGCATCCACGCCGAGACCGCGGTGGGCCAGTTCGCCGGCACGGCCGCGCTCATCCGCGACGAGCTGCCCGCGCTGCTCGAGCAGGAGCCGGGCATGCGGTCGGCGGTCGAGCCCGCGGCCGCGGCGGCGCTGGGCGCGCTGGCCGAGTTCGAGGACTGGCTGCGGGCCCGTCTCGACAGCGGCGAGCCCGGCCGCGACCCGCGTCTCGGCCGTCCGCTGTGGGAGGCGCGGCTCTGGCACACGCTCGACACCGAGCTGCCCGCGGCCGAGGTGCTGTCCCGGGCCCGCGAGCGGCTCGACCGGGTCGGCGCCGAGCTGCGCGCCGCCGCGGCCGAGCTGGTCGGCGGCCCCGAGACCGACGAGACGGTCCGCCGCGCGCTCGGCACGCTGGCCGCCGATCACCCCGACGACGCCACGATCATCCACCTGGCCCGCCGCACGATGGACGAGGCGACCGAGTTCGTCCGGAAGAACGACGTGCTCACCCTGCTCGACGACCCGTGCGTGATCGAGGAGATGCCGGAGTTCGCCCGGGGCGTCTCGGCCGCGTACTGCGACCCGCCCGGCCCGCTCGAGACCGCCGACGTGCCCACGTTCTACTGCATCTCGCCGACCCCCGCGGGCTGGTCGCCGCAGCGCGTCGAGTCGTTCTACCGCGAATACAACGACCACATGCTGCGCAACCTGACCGTCCACGAGGCGATGCCCGGTCACTTCCTGCAGCTCGCCCACGCCCGCCGGTTCCGGGCCGCGACCCGGGTGCGCGCGCTCGGCTGGTCCGGCCCGTTCGTCGAGGGCTGGGCGGTCTACACCGAGGAGCTGATGGCCGGCCTCGGCTTCGGCGGGCTGCCGGTGCGGCTCCAGCAGCTGAAGATGCAGCTCCGGATGAGCCTCAACGCCGTCATCGACCAGCTGGTCCACTGCGAGGAACTGCCCGAGGCCGAGGCGATGGCGATGATGACCGGCCCCGGCTTCCAGGAGGAGGGCGAGGCGGCCGGCAAGTGGCGCCGCGCCTTGCTCACGTCGACCCAGCTGAGCACGTACTTCGTCGGCTACACCGAGGTCGCCGCGATCGCCGCCGCCCGCCCGTTCGGCGCGACCCCCAAGGCCTGGCACGACGCCATGCTGGCACACGGCTCCCCGCCGCCGCGCCACTTGCGCACGCTGCTCGGCGTCTGATGGCGCTCTGCGCCGCGGTGGTGGGCGTCCGATGCTACTGCTGATTGACCTCGACGGGACGACCTACACGAGCGAGGGGGCGATCGAGGGCGCCGCCGCGGCGCTGGCGCAACTGCGGGCCGAGGGCCACATGCTTCGCTTCCTCACCAACACCGACTCGCGCTCCACGGCAAGCATGCTGGCGTTGGTTCGCGCACGCGGGGCCGAGGTTGCCCGGGACGAGTTGTTCACGTCGCTGACGGCCGCCGAGGAGCTGCTGGCGGCTGAGGGGCCGCTGGTGGACGGTGGCGTGCGGGTCTTTGCGGTGACCAACGACGAGGTCGCCGCCCAGCTGGGCGAGCGCTTTTCGCTCGGAGGCGGCTCGGGAGTCACCCATGTGGTGGTGGGCGACGTGCGGGCCTCGCTCTCCTACGACCTGCTCGACGAGGCGTTCCGGGCATTGCGTGGCGGCGCCCGCCTGATCGCGCTGCAGAAAGGGCGCTTCTTTCTCGATGGCGGGGAGGCGCATCTCGACACCGGCGCGTTCGTGGCCGGGCTCGAGTTCGGGGCGGGGGTCGAGGCGACCGTGGTCGGGAAGCCGAGCGTCGCCTTCCTCGAGCTTGCGGTTCGCTCGACAGGGGAAGTCTTCGCGCGCGGAGACATCTGGGTGGTGGGCGACGACGTCACCACGGATGTGCGAATGGGCCGCGACGCCGGGGCACGCACGGTGCTGGTGCGCACCGGGAAATATCGGCTGCAGCGCGACCGGCCGGGCACGCCCGACCACGTGATCGACAGCTTGGCCGTTCTGCCGGCCTTGCTGCGAGGCGCGAAGCGGGGCTGATGCCGCGGGCCGAGGCGGGCGCGATGTCGGCGGAGGTTTCGGCGGGCGGCCGTTCGGTGACTCTGGGCGCGTGAATGCCGTCGCCGCGCGTGCTGTTCGGTCTCCCTTGCTTGAGCACCTCACCCGGGCCGGGCTGGTGGGCTACGGCGCTCTGCATCTGCTGTTCGCGTGGGTGATCCTGCGCATCGCGTTCGGGCGGGCGCCGGCCGACGGGGATCAGTCGGGGGCGTTGCACACGGTCGCCAGCAAGCCGTTCGGGGCCGCCCTCATCGCGGCGATCGTGGTCGGGCTGGTGGCGATGACGGTGTGGCAGGCCGTCGAGGCGGTCGCCGGGCATCGGGACGAGCGCGGGCGGCACCGGGTCTACGAGCGGGTCGCCTCGGCTGGGCGGGCGGCCTTCTACGCGTACGTGGCCTGGAGCGGGGTGAAGGTCTTGAAGGGCAAGAAGACGTCGAGCGCCGATGCTCAGGAGCAGGCCAGCCAGGATCTGATGGTGTCGGGCGGCGGGCGTCTCACGGTGGCGGCCGCGGGGGTCGCGGTCGTCGTGATCGGGGCGGGGCTGGCGATCTACGGGCTGGCCGGCAAGTTCGAGAAGCACCTGAAGGCGGGACGGCGGAATCCGGCGGTCCGCACGCTGGGGATCGTGGGCTATGCGGCCAAGGGCGGCGCCTACGCGATCGCGGGCGTGCTGCTGGTGCTGGCGGCGGTGCGCTACGACCCGGACAAGGCGCGGGGGCTCGACGCGGCGCTGCGGGCGATGGCGGGGCACGCGTACGGAACCTGGCTGCTGACGGTGACGGCGCTCGGCATCGCGGCCTACGGGCTGTTCGGGCTGGTGCAGGCGCGTTACCGCAAGGTCTGACGCATCAGCGCTTGTCGGACAGCTGGGCCGAAGGGGGCAGGTCGAACGACGACGGGGCGGCCTTGTCGTCGTACGCGATGAGGGCCTGCTCCAGCCTCTTGCCGGCGATGGTGGCGGTGAAGCTGCCGAGCGCGCCCTCGTTGGTGACGCAGAGGCCGAACTCGGACGCCGGCGTGCCGTCGACGCGGGTGAGATCGAGGCAGGTCGCGTGCCGGCCGGCGATCGTGGTGTCGCGCTGGGTGGCGTTCACGTCGCGATCGAGGGCGGCCGTGTTGAGCAGCGCCAGGGCCGCCTCCGCGGTGACCAGGTCGCTGCCGGCCAGCGGCAGCGCGGTGGCCGGCGCCGGGTCGGTCTCGGTGCACTTCGGTCGGGCGTCGCCGGCGCAGCGGATGGTCCCGGTGGCCGTTTCGAGCAGGCGGCCGCCGGGATAGACGTACGTCGTGCGGGTCGGCTGCTGCGCCTGGGTGACCGTCGCCGTGGCGCCGCCGGCCAGGTGGTAGGTCGCGGTGTAGGTGAGGCCGGTCACCCGGGCGAGCTGCACCGACAGCTCGGACACCAGGTCGTCGTGGCCGATGCCGGCCGCGCTCGCCTCGTCGAGGCCCGTGCACCCGGTCGCGCCCAGCAGCGTCGCGCCCAGCAGCATCGCCGCGGAGGCGGCGACGGCGAGCGGCGCGGGACGGGACGGCACGCCTGCCACCTTGGCCCATGCGCGCAAGCCCGCGCAAACGAGTATCGGCGCGGGCGAGCCTTGTGCGGGCCCGGGTCCACCGGTGCGATGCGCCGCGGGCCGTGGCGATCAGAGCGGCGATGTCGCGTCGGCGGGGCGGCGCCGGCTCAGAGTCCCCGTCGGCGGGACAGGAGCTGGTGCTGCATGATGTAGCGCCGGATGATCTTCGCCTGGCCCTCGTCCTGGTCGTCGAAGAGCGCCACCATCTCGACCGAGAGCGGGCCGCGGACCGGCACCTGCTGCCGCATCGAGCTGGCCTTGAGCACGGTCGCCGGGAACGCCACCAGCTCGCCGCCGACGTTGATGCGCAGCGTCATCTCGTCGCCGGGCTTGACGTGCACGTCGGTGAAGTGGGCGCGGACGGCTCGCTCGCTCATGTCGTGCACGGTGCCGGTGGCGTCCTCGTGGTCGTCCCGGCTCATCACGATCGGCTCGCCACCGCCGCCGCGCACGAACGACCGGCTCTGCAGCACCAGCGGCTCGCCGGTGAAGTGGATCTCGACCCGGTTGCCGTCGACGGCGGCGACGTGGCCCTCCTGCGCGTACCGGCCGCGCGGGGCGGCCGCCCAGCGGAGCTCGACCGTCGAATGCTCGGGCGGCACGTGCGCCCGGGCCAGGGAGAGCGTGATCACGGTGCCCGAGGCGTGCACCACCCGGACTTCGGGAAGCGTTTCGCCGTACGAGGTCATCTCGATGTAAGACCCGTCCGGCGGGAGCATGTCAGCACTCATAGTGCCCGGGATATCGGCAACCCGCTCGCACCCATTAGCGATAGTCGGACCGAAGTTCACCGGCCGCGCGTACGGCCGTCAACCGTCCCCGATACGCTCAGACCCGTGGTCGGCCGCAGGGTCGCGGTCGGAGAACTGCAGCCTATGAATGGGAGCGACACGACACATGGCCACCATCGAAGCGATCGTCGCCCGCGAGATTCTCGACTCCCGGGGCAACCCGACCGTCGAGGTCGAGGTCGGGCTGGACGACGGCACGGTCGGCCGCGCCGCGGTGCCTTCGGGCGCCTCGACCGGCGCATTCGAGGCGCTCGAGTTGCGCGACGGCGACAAGGGTCGCTACCTGGGCAAGGGCGTGGAGAAAGCCGTTGCCAACATCGAAGACAAGATCGCCGACGAGCTGGTCGGCTACGAGGCGAGCGAGCAGCGCCTGATCGACCAGAAGATGCTCGACCTCGACGGCACCGCGGACAAGAGCGAGCTGGGCGCGAACGCGATCCTGGGCGTCTCGCTCGCCGTGGCCAAGGCGGCGGCGCAGAGCGCCGAGCTGCCCCTGTTCCGGTACGTCGGTGGCCCGAACGCGGCCGTTCTGCCGGTCCCGATGATGAACATCCTGAACGGTGGCGCGCACGCCGACTCGAACGTCGACGTGCAGGAGTTCATGATCGCCCCGATCGGCGCGCCGACCTTCCGCGAGGCGCTGCGCACGGGCGCCGAGGTCTACCACGCGCTCAAGTCGGTGCTGAAGAAGAAGGGCCTCTCGACCGGCCTCGGCGACGAGGGCGGCTTCGCCCCGAGCCTGCCGGCCAACGCGGCCGCGCTCGACCTGATCGCCGAGGCCGTGCAGGCCGCCGGCTTCACCCTGGGCACCGACATCGTCCTGGCCATGGACGTGGCGGCGACCGAGTTCTACAAGGACGGGTCGTACGTCTTCGAGGGCTCGCCCAAGTCGACCGACGAGATGATCAACTACTACTCGAAGCTCGCCGGCGACTACCCGATCGTCTCGATCGAGGACCCGCTGGCCGAGGAGGACTGGGCCGGCTGGAGCGCGATGACCTCGCAGCTCGGCGGCAAGATCCAGATCGTCGGCGACGACCTGTTCGTCACCAACCCGACCCGCATCGGCCGGGGCATCGCCGAGGGCGCCGCCAACGCCGTGCTCGTCAAGGTCAACCAGATCGGATCGCTGACCGAGACCCTCGACGCCGTCGACCTCGCCCACCGGGCCGGCTTCAAGACGATGATGTCGCACCGCTCGGGCGAGACCGAGGACACCACGATCGCCGACCTGGCCGTCGCGGTGGGCAGCGGCCAGATCAAGACCGGCGCCCCGGCCCGCTCGGACCGGGTCGCCAAGTACAACCAGCTCCTGCGCATCGAGGAGCAGCTGGAGAGCGCGGCCCGGTACGCCGGTGCGGGCGCTTTCCCGCGTTACCGGGCCGCGTAACGCCCGGGCCGCAGATCATGGAGTTTGTGGCACCCTGAAACCGGGTGCCACAATCCATGACGGCCGAGCGGGGGAGCAGGGGTGACGACACAGCGACGCGCACCGAGCGGACAGGGCCCGGCCCGCCGACCCGGATCGTCGCGGGTGCGCACGACCGGCTCGACCCGGGTGCAGACCCGCACCCGGGCCCGTCCCGCGCCGACCCGCCGCACCGTGAACGTGGGAACGGGCCCGGCCAAGCGCACCGCCGCACCACGGCCGCGGGCGCTGACCGGCCGGGCGACCGTCCTCATCGTCGTCTTCGTCGCGCTGGCGCTGGCCTACACGTACCCGCTGCGGGTCTATCTCGCCCAGGAGTCGCAGATCGCCCAGCTGGAGGCCGCGCGCACGGCCAAGACCAAGGCGATCGCCGACAAGCAGCAGGAGCTGCAGAAGTGGCAGGACCCGGAATATCTGCGGGCCCAGGCTCGCGAGAAGCTGTTCTACGTGCGGCCCGGCGAGACGCCGCTGCTGGTGCTGAACAATCCGGCCGCCGCCGCGGCCGACCCGAACAAGCCGGCGGCGGCCGCGCCCGACCGCTGGTACGACACGCTGTGGAACAGCGTCCGAGCCGCCGACGCGGAGTCTCCGAACTGACCATGGAACAACCCTCCCCAGCCGACCTCGCGATCGTGGCGGCGCAGCTCGGCCGCACGCCCCGGGGCACCCGGGCGATCGCGCACCGCTGCCCCTGCGGCAACCCCGACGTGGTCGAGACGACGCCGCGCCTGCCGGACGGCACGCCCTTTCCCACGCTCTTCTATCTGACCTGTCCGCACGCGACGGCCGCCTGCAGCCGGCTGGAGTCGGCCGGGGTCATGCGCGACATGCAGCAGCGGCTGTCCACCGATCCCGAGCTGGCCGAGCGTTACGAGAAGGCGGCCGAGGACTATCTGGCCCGGCGCAAAGCCATCGAGGACGTGCCGGAGATCGCGCACGTGGCCGCCGGTGGCATGCCCGACCGGGTGAAGTGCCTGCATGTGCACCTCGGGCACGCGTTGGCGGCCGGCCGCGGGGTAAACCCCTTCGGCGACGAGGTACGGGACGCGGTCGAACCCTGGTGGGCCGACGGGCCGTGCGTTTCTTTAGCCGACAAAAAGGACGAGTAGGTGGAAATCCGGCGGGCCAAGACCGGTGATGTCCGGGCGATCCGGGCGCTGGTCGACGCGTACACGGCCGACCGCCGTTTGTTGAGCAAGGCCACGGTCACGCTCTACGAGGCGGTGCAGGAGTTCTGGGTCGCCGTCGAGGGGGAGACCGTCGTCGGGTGCGGCGCGCTGCACGTGATGTGGGAGGACCTGGCCGAGATCCGCACGGTCGCCGTCGATCCCGCCTGCCGGGGCCGCAAGATCGGGCACAAGATCGTCTCCCAGCTCCTCGACGTGGCCCGTGACCTGGGCGTCCGCCGCGTCTTCTGCCTCACCTTCGAGACCCGGTTCTTCGGCTCCTTCGGGTTCACCGAGATCGACGGCGCTCCGGTTCCGCATGCCGTCTACGAGCAACTTCTCCGCTCGTACGACGAGGGTGTCGCCGAGTTCCTCGATCTCGAACGGGTCAAGCCGAACACGCTGGGGAACACGAGAATGCTGCTGCACCTATGAGGGTCGCCGCGATCGACTGCGGGACCAACTCCATCCGCCTGCTCATCGCCGACGTGGCCAGCGGGCGGCTGACCGACATCAGCCGGCGCATGGAGATCGTGCGGCTCGGCGAGGGTGTCGACCGCACCGGACGGCTCTCCGACGCCGCGCTTTCCCGAACCCGAAAGGCCCTCATCTCGTACGCGTCGGAGATCGCCGATCTTGGCATTTCTCACGTACGAATGTGCGCCACCTCGGCGTCCCGTGACGCGTCCAACGCGGCCGAGTTCCGGGCGATGGTCCGCGGCGTGCTCGGCGTCGACCCCGAGGTGATCACCGGGGACGAGGAGGCGCGGCTTTCGTTCGCGGGGGCGGTCGCCGGTCTCGACGCCGAACCGCCCTATCTGATCTTCGACATCGGCGGCGGGTCGACCGAGTTCGTGACCGGCTCCCGTGCCGTCGAGCGGGCGATCTCGATGGACATCGGCTGCGTGCGGATGACCGAGCGGCATCTGCACAGCGATCCGCCGACGGAGGCCGAGATCGCGGCGGCTTCTTCGGACATTTCGGACGCCGTTGATGCGGCGCTGGCTGCTGTCTCCGCTCCGGCGGGCGTCACTCTCGTCGGGCTCGCCGGCACGGTCACCACGGTGACGGCGCTGGCTCTGGGCCTTCCGTCCTACCAGGCCGATCGCATCCACCACGCGCGGATCACTCGCGACCAGGTCGCGGCGGTGGCCGGCAAGCTGCTCGGGATGACGGTGGCCGAGCGGCTGGCGCTGCCGGTGATGCATCCCGGGCGGGCCGACGTGATCGGCGGGGGCGCGCTCATCCTGCAGATCATCATGGACCGGGCCGGGGCGTCGTCGGTGATCGCGTCCGAACACGACATCCTCGACGGGATCGCGTTCTCGATCGCTCGCTGACGGTGCTGGTGCCGCTATTGTCTTCTTGACGGTACTTCGCAGTGCACACTACTGTGCACCGCGTGGACACGACCCAACTGCTCAAGGGCGTGCTGGATCTGGCCGTGCTGGCGGCGCTGCGCGACGAGGACGGCTACGGCTACGACATCCTGCGCCGGTTGCGGGCGGCCGGGCTCGACGAGGTCGGCGACGCCTCGGTCTACGGCACGCTGCGGCGGCTGTTCAACGGCGGCTTCCTGACGACGTACGTGGTGCCCAGCGACGAGGGCCCGCACCGCAAGTACTACGGGCTCAACGCGGCCGGCCGGGCGGAGTTGCACCGGTCGGGCAAGATCTGGCACGGCTTCGCATCCACCATGGACGATCTGCTGCGCGAGCGGGGGGCGGCGTGAACCACGAGATCAACGCGTATGTCGACGAGGTGCGGCGGGAGCTGGCCGGCCTCTCCCCGGAGCTGCGCGAGGAGCTTCTCGAGGACCTTCCGGAACACCTGGCCGAGGTGCTGGCGGACGGGGGCGGCACGCTGGTCGAGAGGCTGGGCTCTCCCCGGGCGTACGCGTCGGAGCTGCGCGCCACCGCCGGCCTGGTCGGCGGCTTCCCGGACCCACCGCCCGCCCGTTTCGCCGCCTTGCTGGAGGCGCGCGACCAGGCCCTCGAGGTGGTGGACCGGGTGGACCGCCGGGTCGGCCCGATGATCGGCTACGAGCGCGCCGCCGACTTCCTCGTGCTGCTGCGTCCCGCGTGGTGGGTGCTGCGCGGCTACCTGGCCGCGATGGCGGTGGCCTACCTGCTCTCCGAGTCGTCCGGCGGCAGCAACCTGGGCCTGCTCCCGCGCATCGGCGGCAGCGCCCTGGTCGCGATCGTCCTGCTCGGCGGCTGCGTGATCCTCTCGATCGTCCTCGGCAAGCGCTCGGCGTCCCTGGCCCGCACGCCGCGCCTGGCCCTGCGCTCGGCCACGGCGGTGCTGCTCATCTTCGCGCTGGCCGGCTTCGCGAGCGCCGACAGCGACGTCCGGGACCCGAACTTCAGCGACGCCAACTACGGCTACAGCGACGCGAACCCGTACAGCAACATCATGGACGTATACGTCTACGACAGCCAGGGCCGCTTGGTCCCCGGGGCGCGGCTGTACGACCAGGACGGTTCGCCGATCCAACTGGGCAACAACTACTGCCTGGACGAGGTGACGGGGGAGAGCGTGCGGTCGCGGAACATGGGGTATCCGTTCTGTCCCGAGAATGCGCCGTTCGGGCCGAGCGCTTCCGCGTCCCCCTCGGGCTCGTCGTCAGGGTCGCCCTCGTTGGGTTCGGGTTCGGCGGTTACGCCGTCAGGGGCGGTCGCGCCGTCGGGAGCGGTCGCGCCGTCGGGAGCGGTCGCGCCGCCCAGGGCGCAGGAGGCGTCGCGATCAGCGGCGGTCGCGCCTTCTCCGACCGCGTCGTTCCTGACGCGCTGAGTCCGGGGGTGCTGCCGGCGAGACGCGGGGGTTGGTGGCACCGCCGTTCGGTGGCTCCGGCGGAGGTCTCACCGCGGCAACTCGTTGTCGTAGCTCGTCCCTGCAGCCCGTCGGGCGGCTCGCGTTGGCAGCTCTGTGAGTCTCCAACCCGCCGATTGCCGCGCCTAGCCCCGCCGATTGCCTCGCTCAACCCACCCCCGCCTCGCTCAACCCACCCCCACCCTCGACTGGGTGGGGCGACTTTACGGCGCGGCTACGACTGTGAGGATGTTGAGTGCTGCTCGGGGCTGGGGTCTGACCCGGGTTACGACAGGCCTGTGATGCCTTGAAAATGATCTGTCGGCTTCCGTCCCGGGCAGCGCTTACTGCCGCCGGACCGGCACACGAGCGTGTCCCGATAGGGGCCTTGCCGCTAACAAGGCACCGTCACAGTCCTGACCGCTTCGGGCCGGCCCGGCGACGGCGTCCGTCCGCCTGAGCCGTCAGGAGAGCCGAACAACCATGCCCAGCATCACCCACCACCGCAGCGCCGGCCAGGACCACCCCCGGACCGGAGAAATCGTTCTTGGCATCGACACCCATGCCGACACCCACACCGGCGCGGTCCTCGACCACCACGGCGCCCTGCTGGACACCCGCACCTTCCCGGCCACCAGCCTCGGCTACCAAGCCCTGCACGCCTGGGCGGACACCTTCGGCCGGATCTGGCGGGCCGGCATCGAGGGCAGCCACTCCTACGGCGCCGCCCTCACCCGGCACCTGCACACCCACGGGATCGTGGTTATCGAGGTCAACCAGCCCGACCGCCACGACCGGCGACGCCGCGGCAAAACCGACACCATCGACGCCGAAACCGCAGCCCGCGCCGTGCTATCGGGCCGATGCACCGCCCTGGCCAAAACCAGCGACGGGCACACCGAACGCCTGCGACTGTTCCAGCTCGCGAAAACCTCCGCGGTCAAAGCCCGCACCCAAGCGATCAACCAACTCAAAGCCATCCTCGTCGGCGCCGACCCCGCCCTACGCGAAACCCTGTCCGGACTCGGCACCACTCGACTGATCCGCGCCTGCGCCGAGCTGACCTGCGACACCCTCGACGAAACCCTGTTCGCCACCCGCTACACCCTGCGACTACTCGCCCGCCGCATCCAAGACCTCACCAACCAGAGCGACGAACTGACCCAACACATCACCCGCGCCATCACCGCCAGCCGCCCCGCGCTGCTCCACCAACACGGCGTCGGCCCCGACACCGCCGCCACCCTGCTGATCACCATCGGCGACAACCCGCACCGCATCCATAACCAAGCCGCGTTCGCCGCCCTCTGCGGCAGCAACCCGATCAACGCCTCATCCGGCAAAACCAACCGCCACCGACTCAACCGCGGCGGCGACCGCCAAGCCAACCGAGCCCTCTACACCATCGCCCTCACCCGACTCGCCACCCACCAACCCACCCGCGACTACATGACCCGCCGCACCACCGAAGGCAAAACCAAACGCGAGATCATCCGCTGCCTCAAACGCTACATAGCCCGCCAGCTATACCCCCTCCTCACCAGCCCCTCCACCACTTGACACCCATAGGGGCATCATTTTCGGCGAGTTATCCACAGTGCCTGTGCGACGCCGCGGGGCCGCTGGACCGCCGACCTGCCGGTGCGCGGGATCGCCTGGCATGCCGGTCCGCGGGCCGCCACGCCCGGTGACCCTCATTCACTGCCGCACTTCTCCTGGCAATCTTGATGACTCCCGGCGAGACGGGCACGTCGACTCATCACGCCTCGATGCGACTGGACCGCTCGCCCGCGCCCACACCGCAGCCTGATGAATTGCCGTCTCCACGGCGCCGCAACTTATCAAGATCGAGGGCTCGGCCTGCGCCGGTGCGCGCAGCCTGCGCCGGCCCGCGTCGCGTCGGTCCGCGTCGCGTCGGTCCGCGTCGCGCCGGTCCGCGTCGCGTCGGTCCGCGTCGCGTCGGTCCGCGCCGTGCCGGTCCGCGCCGTGCCGGCCCTCCCGGCGCCGGCCCTCCCCGCTAAAGGGGCGTCATCAGCGCCTCAGCACCCACCGGCCGATACCCCGCCGCCGAGAACGCCCGCAAACTCCGCGCGTTACCCGCCGCCACCTGCGACCACAGAAACTCGCCCGGCGGAATCAGGTGCCGGGCCGCCACCGCGAGCGCCCGCCCCAGGCCCCGATCGCGCCCCTCCGGCGAAACGTCCAGCGCCACCTCCCACCGCCCGGCGACGCCGCGCCCCAGGATGACGACCGCGCCCGAGGCGGTCCACACCCGTACGTCGTCGCGATGCGAAAGCGCCCGCCGCACGCGCGGGTGACCCGGGTCGGTGATCTCCCGAAGCGACAACGACAACGACGACGACAACGACAACGACGACGACGACAACGACGGCGGCCCCGCGAGCCCCGCCGCCACCGACAGCACGTCGATCGTGTCCGTGCGGCGGCCCGTCCGCGCCAGCAGCGCCGCCAGGAACGGTGGGCTCATCGCCGCGGCCAGCGAGTCGGCGCTGGTCCGGGTCAGCGCCGCGCGCACCCACGCCGGGTCCTCGTCGGTGAAGACGACCGAGTGCGCCGTGAAGGCGACGACCCCGGCATCGCGGTACGACGGCTGCGGGACGATCCGCGTCGTACCGTCGTCGGGGGGAAACGTTCCCGCCGCCACCGCTTCCAAGATCTCTGCCAGCGTCTGTCCCATAGGCCCATCTTGGTAGCGTGGGTGGGTGAGCGACGATGATCAAGGATCCGAAGGCGAGCGCCGCGAGCTCCGCCTCACTCAGCGTGCTCGACGAGCGGATCACTGACTGCTTCGCCTGCCCCCGGCTGGTCGCTTGGCGTGAGGAAGTTGCGCGCACGAAGCGTGCCTCCTTCCGCGATCAGGACTACTGGGGACGGCCCATTCCGGGCTTCGGCCCGGCGGACGCGGAGATCGGCATTCTCGGCCTCGCGCCGGCGGCGCACGGCGGCAACCGGACCGGCCGCATCTTCACCGGGGACCGCTCGGGCGACGTGCTCTTCGCCGCGCTCTACCGCGCCGGTCTGGCCAACCAGCCGACCAGCGTCGCGGCCGACGACGGACTCACAATCAACAACACCAGGATCTTCGCTTCCGTACGCTGCGCGCCGCCCGACAACAAGCCGACCCCCGAGGAACGGGACACCTGCGCCCCGTGGCTGCACCGGGAGCTCCAGCTGATCCGGCCGGCGCTGAAGGTCGTGGTCGCCCTCGGCGCCTTCGCCTGGGCCAGCTGGTGGCCGGCGGTGACCGCGGTATATGGCACAAAGGCGCCCGTGCCTCGGCCCAAGTTCGGCCACGGCGCCGAGGTCCACCAGGACGGCCTGCCGGTCCTGCTGGGATGTTTCCACGTCAGCCAGCAGAACACGTTCACCGGCCGGCTCACCCCGGCGATGCTCGACGACGTGTTCGGCCGTGCGAAGACACTCGCGGGCCTGGCATGATTCGGCACAGCCGAATTCCGGATCGCCGAACTCCGGATCGCCGAACGAAACTGAGCCTGCACTGATGGATCTCGCCGCTGTGCGCCGCTGGTGGCCCCTCGCCGCCGTCCTCGTGCTGCTCTTCGTCACCGCGCTGACGGCCACCCGGTCGGCGCCCCAGCTCGACCAGATCCAGCCCGACGCGACGCCCACCACTGCGCCTCTTCTGCCGCGCACCGAGCCCAGCGCCACCACCGGCGCCCCCCAGCCGCCGGATGCGGCCAAGGGCCTGCCCGACTGGCTCGGCACCGCGGCCCTGCTGCTGCTGGGTGTCGTGGCGCTGGTCGTGATCGGGCTGGTGATCTGGGCGTTCGCGCGCGACCAGGTCAAGCGCCGCGGGCGCCGCCGGGGCCGCGGCGCCGGGCCGGCCAAGCAGGGCGGCCGCACCGCCGACGAGCTGGTCGCCGCCCTCGACGCCGGGCTCGAGGAGCTCTCCGACACCGACCGCGACCCGCGCCGGGCGATCATCGCCTGCTGGGTGCGGCTGGAGCAGGCGGCCGCCGCGGCCGGCACCCCGCGCCACCCCGGCGACAGCCCCACCGACCTGGTCGGCCGGCTGCTGCGCGAGCAGCAGGTCGACGCCCAGGTGCTCGCCGCGCTGCTGGCCGTCTACCGTGAGGCCCGCTACGCGACGCACACCGTCGACAACCAGATGCGCCGGCAGGCGATCAGCGCGCTCGAGCGGCTGCGGGCCGACCTCGGCGCCGGCGCGGGGGCACTGTCGTGAGCGACGGCGGCCTCGACGATCTCTTCAGCGCCCCGGACGAGCCGGCCGACCAGTCCGAGCCGGTGACCAGGCAGCGCTCGCGGGCGATGTGGGCGCTGCGCAACCTGCTGCTGGTCGCCGCGCTGACGGTGGTGACCGTGGCCGCCATCCGCTACTCCGGCAACCAGGTCTCCGTCCTGCTGGTGGCGGCCTTCTACGCCGGCCTGCGGCTGGTCGTCCTCGCCGTGCAGGAGGTGGCGCCGCCCGCGCTGCCCAAGCGGCGGGCCGGCGGGGCGGGCAAGGAGGACACGGCGAGCGACTCGCTGCGGGCGGCCGTACGCCGGTGGGAGCGCAACCTCGACCGGGCGCACGCCGACGCGGATCTCTATGCGCGTAACGTTCTGCCGGTGCTCGCGGAGCTCACCGACGAGCGGTTGCGGCTGCGCCACGGCATCACCCGGGCCTCCGACCCACGCCGGGCCCGTGAGCTGCTCGGCGACCCGTTGTGGGCGGCGCTGCACGACCCGGGTCGGCGCGCGGCCAAGGCGAGTGAGCTCGAGACCTACGTGACAGCGTTGGAACGACTGTGAGAAAGGTGTGCCGGTGACCGAGAACGCCCTTCCCCCGTACGAGGTGGGCAGGTTGGCCGGTGCCGTCCTCGACTCGGTCGGCAGTGTCGTGGTCGGCAAGCGCGAGTCGCTGGAGCTGGTGCTGGCCGGCATCCTGGCCGGCGGGCACGTGCTGCTCGAGGACCTGCCGGGCCTGGGCAAGACGCTGACCGCGCGCAGCTTCGCGCAGTCGCTCGGACTCGACTTCCGCCGCCTGCAGTTCACGCCCGACCTGCTGCCGGCCGACGTCACCGGCTCGTTCCTCTACGACCAGCGCAAGGGCGACTTCGCGTTCCGGGCCGGCCCGGTCTTCACCAACATGCTGCTGGCCGACGAGATCAACCGGACGCCGCCGAAGACGCAGGCCGCGCTGCTCGAGGCCATGCAGGAGAAGCAGGTGTCGGTCGAGGGCGTGACCTACCGCCTCGACCCGCCGTTCCACGTGCTCGCCACCGCGAACCCGATCGAGTACGAGGGCACCTACCCGCTGCCCGAGGCCCAGCTCGACCGCTTCCTGATCCGGGTCTCGTTCGGCTACCCGACCGCCGAGGAGGAGTGGGACGTGCTGCGCCGCCGCATGTCCCGCCGCCAGGAGGAGGCGTTCCTGCAGCCGGTGGTCGACGCCCGGACGCTGCAGGCGATGCAGGCCGCGCTCGAGTCGATCACGGTCGAGGACTCGATCGGCCGCTACATCGTGGCGCTGACCGCGGCCACCCGCGAGCACGCATCGGTGCTGGTCGGCTCCTCGCCGCGCGGCTCGCTGGCGCTGCTGCTGCTGGCCCGGGCGCGGGCGGCGATGGCCGGCCGCGACTTCGTGGTCCCCGAGGACGTCAAGGACGTGGCCGTGCCCGCCCTGGCCCACCGCATCACGCTGCGGCCCGAGATGTGGCTGCGCCGCGTCGACCCGGCCTTCGTGGTGCAGGAGGTGCTGACCAACGTGCCGGCGCCGGCCAGCGGCGCGCTGCCGACCTATGCGCGGCATGACTGACCGGGTGACGCTGCGGCACTCGGTGCCGCCGTCCGCGGTCGCCGAGGCCGAGGCGTGGTCGGCGCCGGCCTGGGTGCCGACCCGGGCGCTCGGCCGATCGGTGCTGCTCACCGGCCTGTTGCTGCTGCTCGGCGTGGCGCTGGGCCGGGTCGACCTGGTGCTGCTGGGCGCTCCGTTCGCCATCGGCGCGGCGGTGGGGCTGCGCCGGATGCCGCGCTCGGCGCCCGAGCTGCTGATCTCCGGGGACGAGGAGCACACGGTGGAGGGCGGCCATGTCGAGGCCGCCGTCACGGTCAGCAATCCGGACGTCATCCCGTACGACCTCGTGGTCCTTCGCACCCGCACTTCGCGCTGGTTGAAGTTGGAGCAGGCCGACCGGCCGTTCGCGATCTCGGTGCCGCGCGACGGCTGGTACTCGGTGGAGCTGCCCGGCGACGCGCTGCGCTGGGGCCGGCAACAGGTGGGTCCGGCGGCGGCGCGGGTGGCCGCCTGCAACGGGTTGCTCGCCTGCCGGCCGGTGGTGGTGTCGGGCCAGGGCGTGCGGGTCTATCCGGTCACCGAGCCGTTCAACGCGACGGAGGCGATGCCGGCCGCGGCCGGCCTGGTGGGCAACCATCGCTCCCGGCGTCCCGGCGAGGGCGGAGAGCTTGCGGGCGTACGCCCGTTCGCGCCCGGCGATCGACTCCGGCGCATCGATTGGCGGGTCTCGCTGCGGACGCGCGATCTGCACGTCGCCTCCACGCTCTCCGACCGCGACGCCGAGGTGCTCCTGCTGCTCGACGTGCTCGGCGAGGTGGGCGTCTCGGGCGGCGTCGGGGGCAGCGCGTCGGTCCTGGACACGACCGTCCGGGCCGCGGCCGCGATCGCCGAGCACTACCTGCAGCGCGGCGACCGCGTGTCCCTGCTGGAGTACGGCGCCCAGGCCCGCCGGCTGCGCCCGGCCACCGGCCGCCGGCAGTACCTGACCGTGCTCGAGTGGCTGCTCGACGTGCGGCCCGACCCGGTCGAGCTGGACGAGGACGACTACGAGAACGTCTTCGGCGTGCACCACGTCTCGTCCGACGCCCTGGTCATGGTGCTGACCCCGCTGGTCGACCCGCGCTCGGCCGACATGCTGGCCCAGCTCACCCGCTCCGGCCGGTACGTGGTGGCGGTCGACACGCTGCCCGCGGGCGCGGCGCCGGCGAACCGCAACCAGTGGACGCCGCTGGCCACCCGGCTGTGGCGGATCGAGCGGGAGAACGTGCTGGGCCGCCTGCGCGAGCACGGCGTGCCGGTGGTGGCCTGGGCCGGGGCCGGCAGCCTCGACCTGGTGCTGCGGGACGTGGCCCGGCTCGCGTCGGCGCCGAGGGGGCGCTGATGGCGAGCGTCATGGCCAAGCAGGTCGAGGCGGTCCGGGTGGTCCTGTCCCGGGCCACCGCGATCCCGTTCCTGGTGCGGTGCGGCATCGGTCTGTGTGGGCTGGCCGCGATGTTCGTCGCCTGGCCCACCGAGGTCACCACCAGTCAGTACACGTCGCCGTTGCTGGTGCTGACCGCGCTCTACCCGGCGGTCGCGCCGCGCGGCCGGGGCGCCACGTTCTCGGCGCTGGTCGTGGTGGCCGGGTGGATCACGGCCACGACCGGGGAGCTCGGGTCGCGGGTCGGGCTCGCCCCGGTGCTGACGCTGGCCACACTGCTCTACATCGGACACAGTCTCACGGCGCTCGCGGCCGTCCTCCCGTACGACGCGATGGTGAGTCTCGACATGGTCGGCGGGTGGATGCTCCGCGCCGCGGCGGTCGTGCTGGTCTCGGCGGTACTCACGGTGGTCGCGCTGGGACTGTCGGCTGATCTGGCCGGCGGCGCGTTCCTGCTGGCCACGCTGGTCGGCATCGCCGGCGCCGTGGGCGCCACGCTGGTCATAGCACGCCTTTTGCAGAGAGCGTGAAATCTGCTGGAAATATGTGCGTCACAGCACTTGACAAACCGACTTGTGATACATCACAGAACAGCGCACCGCGGGGCGCGACGCGCGACAATATTCACGTGAATCCGCAGCGCATCGTTGTCGTAGGAGCAGGCCACGTCGGGTTGTACGCGGCCCTGCGCCTGTCCAAGAAGCTCAACCGGCGCCGCGCCGAGGTGGTCGTCGTCGACCCCCAGCCGCACATGACGTACCAGCCGTTCCTCCCCGAGGCGGCGGCCGGCAACATCAGCCCGCGGCACTCGGTCGTCCCGCTCCGTCGCGAGCTCTCCCGGTGCCGCATCGTGTCCGGCGAGGTCACGAAGATCGAGCACGCGCGCAAGACGGTCACCATCCAGCCGATCGACGGCCCGTCCACGGAGATGGAGTACGACCACATCATCGTGGCTCCGGGCTCGGTCTCGCGCACCCTGCCGGTTCCCGGCCTGCGCGAGCGCGGCATCGGTTTCAAGACCATCGGTGAGGCCATCTACCTGCGCAACCACATCCTGGACCGGCTCGACGTCGCGGCGGTCACCCCCGACCCGGCGGTGCGCAAGGCATCGCTCACGTTCGTCTTCGTCGGCGGCGGCTTCGCCGGCATCGAGGCGCTCGCGGAGATGGAGGACGTCGTCCGCGACGCGCTGCAGTACTACCCCGACCTGGACCCGTCCGAGCTCAAGTTCGTGCTGGTCGAGGCCACGAACCGGATCCTGCCCGAGGTAGGACCACAAATGGGCGCGTACGCCGCCCGCGCCCTCACGGCTCGCAACATCGACCTGCGTCTGGACACCCGGCTCGAGTCGTGCGTCGACGGCGAGATCGTCCTCAGCGACGGCGACCGCTTCCAGGCCGAGACCCTGGTCTGGACGGCCGGCGTGAAGCCGTCGCCGATGCTCGACCGCACCGACCTGCCGCGCGGCCCCCGCGGGCACGTCACCTGCCTGCCCACGCTGCAGGTGGTCTCCGCCGACGGGACGGTCCTCGACGGGGTGTGGAGCGCCGGCGACTGTGCCCAGGTGCCCGACCTGACCAACCCCGGGGCGTACTGCTCGCCGAGCGCCCAACACGCCGTGCGCCAGGCTCGGGTCCTGGCCGACAACATCCGTACCGTCATCCTGGGCGGCCTGCCCAAGGAATACCGCCACAAGTACGTCGGCAGCGTCGCCGGCCTCGGCCTGTACAAGGGCGTGGCCCACGTCTACGGCATCAAGGTCAAGGGCTGGCCGGCGTGGTTCATGCACCGCACGTACCACATGAGCCGAATCCCGTCGTTCAACCGAAAGGTCCGGGTCCTCGCCGACTGGACCTTGGCCTTCGTCCTGCGCCGCGAGACGGTCGCCCTGGGCCAGCTGCACGCCCCGCGCTCAGAGTTCACCGACGTCACGCCGCCGGTGGCCCTCCCCGACGACCGCCACCCGGTCGGCGCCGGAGTCCGCTAGTCCGATTCCACCGCCCGGGCGGCAACCGATACGGTGTTACTCGCCCGCCCGGGTGGTGGAATGGCAGACACGGCCGCCTTAAAAGCGGCTGCCTCACAAAGGCGTGCGGGTTCGAGACCCGCCCCGGGCACCCTGAAGATCCACAACGAGATCATCAGCTTTCGGTTGAGCTGCGCTGTGTGACCCACTGGGGACACGCAAGGGATCCGCAACTGGGTCGGGCGTGCCGTCCGCCGAGTCGAGGATCCTCTGCACGGTGGCGCTGAGCATGGTCGCGGTCTCTCCGGTGATCGTGACGCGTAGGTCCAGTTCGTTGGTGCGGTCGTCGTAGCGCAGTTCAAGGTGGAAGGCATCGAAAAGGCGTCGCCGTTGCGCTTCCGGAAGTCGGCTGACGGCGAAATCTGTCTTGGGAATCGCTTCCAATAGCGCCGGGTTGGTTTCTCGCGTGGCCTGGCCTTGCTCAGTGAGTTCGGCGAGCAGGTCCGTCTTCTTTCGCAGGTCGGCGATGATTGTCCGGAATCGCTCCTGAATTCCGGACCGCCAGGCTTGGTCGAAGCTCTCGTCTCCGGACGGCTCGAACTGCTCGAGCTCGGTGATGAGGTTGGTCTGGCGGCGCTGAAGAGCCGCGATCTCCCTCGTGAGTGCAGCCGTGTGTTCCTCGACGTCGTTGCGGGTGGTGGGTCGGTCTTCCTCCGTGGCCAGGAATCCGGCGCGTGCTTCGCCGAAGATCCGTCGCTCGAAGAAGCTGTTGAGCAGCGGGATGATCTCGTCTTCGCGAACGGTCACGTGCGGCGGATGGGCGTCGAACCATGGGAGATGCGCGTGGTGTCGTGGCTTCGGTGTGCACCGGTAGTACGTGCTCTTGTGCACGGTGTGGCCCCACATGCGTCGGTCGCAGAGCGCGTGGCGTAGATAGCTCCGGAGCAGGTAGGTCTTCTTTGCTAACGGGTTCGGCGTGGCGTCGGACCGCGAGCCCTGGCGGAATCTGCCGACCGTGCTGGCCGCTTCGAAGATCTCGCGAGTGACCAAGGGCTCGTGGGTCGGCAGGGCGGACCACACCCAGGCGGAGGGCGGGTTAACCTTGCCGCGGATGCCGCGTTCCGGCCGGGGCCGTTTACGGCGGTTCCAGACCATGTATCCGGTGTGCTTGGGGTTGTCGAGAACCTCGCGGACGTTGCTGGCCGTCCAAGCGCCGACCCGGTGGCGGCGGCCTTCTCCGATGATCGGGTCTGGTGGCGGGTAGCTGTCGGGGTCGCGGTTGAGGCGGTCGGCGATGGCCTGGTAGCCGATTCGATCCAAAGCTCGGAGGAGGAAGATTCGGGTGACCACCGGCCCGCGTACGGGATCCGGGACCAGGCGGTGCTTAGTCCGACCCTGCTCGGCCTTGTTCTTGACGGGGTGCCGCGTCTTGACGGCCGCGTAGCCGTACGGCGGTTTGCCGATGTTGAAGCCCTGGTTGGTGTGGGCTTTAGTGCCGCCCCAGGACAGCTCCAGCATGTTCAGCACGTACCACTCGGCGATGGCCTGCTTGATGCGCCGGGTCAGGGTGGGTGTGGCCCGGCGGAATGGCGCGGCGCGTTTGTCGAGCCCCGGCACTGCGGACGGATCGATGCCCTCGTCGGCGGCCAGCAGAGCGACGCCGGCCTGCTCGAGCTCGTATTCGATCTTCGTGCTGAAGTAGGTGGTCCGGGCGACCCGCTCGATCGATTCGCAGACCACCGCCACGAAGCGCCGGTCCGGGCGCTGCGCCTCGGCGAGCAGGTCCGCGATCCCGCCGTCGCGCGGGATGGGGATATCGAACTGCTCGTGTGCGGTGCCGGAGCCTCGGCGTTCGACGCTCTTGCGCCCGGATTCGACGTCGTAGAACTTCGCCACGATGACGAATCCTGTTGGGAGCGCGTTGCGCGAACTCTCCAGCTGGCGGGGGAGGGAGAGAGTGGGATCCTGCGCGTCGTCGGTCGAGGTGCGGCCCATCCACGCGACCGGCACCGCTGCCTGCTGGAGCGTTTCGGGGACGTTCTGGTCGGCAACGACACGAAGCCAATCCAGCAGGGTCGCCTCGTCACCAGCCTCGATGGGGTGCGAAACCTCGGGCGGTTGCGCGGTCATGTCATCCTCCGTCTTTCTCGTCGGGTAGGTGGCTGGCGAACCACTCGAGCGCGTCGCTGATGGCCGCCCCTTGCCGCTTGATCAGCTCCTCGGCGGCGATTCCGTGAACCACCACGAACGTGATTTTCAGGCTGAGCGGATCGGTGTCAGGGTGCTGCGTCGCGCCGGCCTGGGCCGACGCACCATAACTTGACTCATCTGCCGGCGGGCTCGGCTTGTCGGCTCTGTCGCCGGGCGACAGAGCGCTGTCGCGTTGGCCGGTCGCGGTGTCACGGGTGACAAGGAACTGGCGCGGATTCTGACGCCCCGGGCCGCGACCGCTGTCGCCGCTGTCATGGGGTGTCACGGCCGCCGCCCCGGACGTCCGAATTTCACCGGCGTGGAGCGGGTGGTCTGTCGTGGGGTGTCGGCGTCGCTGTCGCGGTCTGACGCCGCCGGCTCATGGCCGGCCGCGTAGGTGGAGGTGACGTGTGCCGTCGTGGGCGCCTCTGTCGCGACGGTGCCGCCCAGGGCGGTGCGCCAGAGGATGATCGGTGCCGTGTCGTGAGCAGTCATCGGCGGGTTGCCCCGTGCCGACCGGCCGTGTTCGCACTTCACAAAGGCGTCGTTGCGGTCCGGTACGCGGCGTTCGTGGGGCCGTTCCAGGCCAACAGCCACCCAACAGAGACCTGTTGTTGGGCGGTGGTGATTCCAACGGTCATCGGCCAACAGCGCTCCGACCTGCTCTGTTGGCCGTGTTGGATCACGTGACCAGGCCCAACGCGGTCAGGTGATCTCCTCGCGGTCCTGTTGGGTCGGTGTTGGGCGGCCCGGCCGCGACGGATGCCGCGTTGGGCGCCCAACCGGAGGCCTTGGCAGACAGGATGTCCAGCCGTACGGCGCCCCCGTCCGCGCTCGGGGGGATCGCGTCGGCGTCGGCCTGAGCGGGCTTCGTTCGCACCAGCATTCGACCTCGGTGGGCGACTAATGCTCGGCTGCCCACCTGACGCGCAACTGTGAAGGCTGCTCAGGCCATCCTGCGGCGGCCGCCGGTCTGAACCGCCCAATGCGACTGCCCGACCGGCGCTGTCGTCGTGGCCTTGGCTCGAATTGGCTCTGTCGGCCTGAGCCCGGTCTGTTGTCCGGTCCAGATGTCGGCCCGGACCCGGCACCGCCCGGCCGACCTCAGGCCGACCCTCCATGCCCAACACCGCAGCTAGGAGCCGCTGTGCCAGCTACTCGGCTGGCCCGACTCTTCCCTATAGGGGAAGTCTCCCGACCGGGGAGCAGCTTATGCTGTCGGCGTTCCGGGTTGATGTGGCGCGCTCGGGACCAGCATCAATGGCCGCCGTTCGCGCGGTGCCGCTGAGCCGGGGTGAGTGCCCCCGCGCGCCCGACCAGGTTGTATGACTGCGTCGGTCGCGTCGCCCAACTCGACGTGCTGGCAGGGCGTGGCGGGTTGACCGCTGCGGGCAGGACGGCGGTGGTCATCGCGCCACACTGCGGACACCACCGGCTCTTGACCTTGAAGCTGATCAGGCCCGCGAGGAACCCCACCAGGAGCGCACTCGTCGCCGCTATCGCCACCACTGGGGTTCACCTCCGCGAACGGGGTGGTTCGTGGTCGTCGTCATGGGTGACATCTCCCTCAGGCTTGCGGTCACCGTCGCGTGGTTGTCGGCGATGGTGTTGGAGGGCGGGCTCGCCAGGTTGCGTGCTGGGGGCTGGTTCTGGCGAGCCCGCCGGTATCGCTCACCGCCACAGCCTGGGCGGCGGGTACAGCGGTGAGGTGATGGGTTCCATTCATCCGGTGGGTCGAGGTTGCCGCCAGCGGTGGGGCGCGGACACTGGCGGTGTCCGCATCGGTCGCCGTCATGCGGGCGGAGTGGAGGCGTTGGTGGTCGACGACGAGTGGGAATCAGCGCCGACGGCTGTCGACGTTGTCCGAGCGGGTGTCTCGTACGACTGGCTGACCAGCATTGGCGACAGGTTGTACTGGGTGGAGTCGTCTCCGGACGCCGGCCGTGATGCGGTGGTGGCGTGGTCGGCCGGGTCGGTTGCCGTTCTGCCTGGTGACGGGGTGGGCAGCGGCTTACATGCCTACGGGGGAATGCCGTACGTGGTCTTGCCGTCGGGTGAGGTCACTCGGGTGAACGGCGAGTCGGGGCAGCTCACCGGCGCGGTCGCGGTGTCTACCACAGCCCATACCTACGGGGATCTGATCTGGTCGGGCGGTGAGCTGCTGGGCGTCCGGGAGGATGCCGGTGGCGATGAGCTGGTCGCGGTCGAGGTGGCGTCCGGGCGGCTGCGAGTTCTGGAGGCGACGGGCGGGTTTCTCGCTACACCTCGAGTGTCCGGGGATCGGCTGGCCTGGGTGCGCTGGGACCAGGGTGTGATGCCCTGGGATTCCAGCGAGGTGTGGGTGGCGAGCTACAACCCGAGCGGGCGGCCGATGGCTCCGGTGCGAGTCGCCGGTGGACCGCAGGAGTCGGCCGTCCAGCCGCAGTGGGGCGCTGACGGGTGGCTGTATTTCATGTCGGACCGGACTGGGTGGTGGAATCTTTACCGGTGGCGTGACGGGCGGACCGAGCCGGTCGCCCCGGTTGAGGCTGAGTGCGCGGCCGCGCCGTGGGAGTCGGGCTACGCCAACTACGCGCTGCTGCCGGACGGGCGGATCGTGATGACCGTCCAGCGAGGCCCGGTGCACGAGCTGGCGGTGGTGTCCTCCGGCTCGGTGGCACGACTACCTGTGCCGTACACGTCGATCAAGCCGTTCCTGGCGGTGGTGGGTGACCGGGTCGCGGTGATCGGCTCCTCGCCGACCCGGATGCAGGAGATCGCGCTGGTGAGCACGGATGGCTCCGGTCGCGTCGAGGTGGTCCGGCCCGGCGCGGATTACCGGTTCGCTGATGTGTCGGTGCCGCAGCTGATTCAGGTCCAGTCCGGCGGCGCCCAGGTGACGGCGGTCCTCTACCCGGCCTCCGGCGATGCCTGGCCTGCGCCGGTGATCGTGCGGCCGCATGCCGGGCCGACCTACCACAGCGATCTTCGGCTGGATGGCGAGGTGCAGTTCTTCACCAGCCGGGGGTTCGCGGTGGTCGATGTCGACTATCGAGGTAGCACCGGCTATGGGCGGGCGTTCCGGAAGGCGCTCGACGGGCAGTGGGGCCGTTTGGACGTGGCGGATTGTCGTGCCGTCGCCGAGCATCTGATCGACACCGGCCGGGCGATACCGGGTGCGGTGTTCATCTCCGGGGCCAGCGCGGGCGGTTATACGGCGCTGCGGGCCGTCTGTGAGGAGGGGCCGTTCGCGGTGGCGGTGGCCCGGTCGGCGATCGTCGATCCGCGGCGATGGACGACGACTGCGCCGAGGTTCCAGCGGCCGCACGCCGCGATCCTGGCTCCTCCCGACTCGGCGGTCCGAGCCGACCAGGTGCGCCGGCCGGTGCTGCTGGTTCATGGCGAACGGGATGAGATCGTCCCCATCGGCGACACGACGGCCTTGGCGGACGGGCTGCGCGGGCGTGGCCTGTTGGTCGGCCTGCTGACGCTGGAGAACGTCGGGCACTACGTGTCCGGGACCGGGCTGGTGGCGGCGCTGGAGGCGGAGCTTGATGCTTACCGAAGCGTGCTCAAGGACGCCGGCCTACCGGTGCCGGGCTGAACAGCACCGGCAGCCGGAGTCGTGCGTACTCGGTGACCGCCTGTACCTCAGGCTGGTCGAGGTCCGGTTGGAGTTCGGCCAGCATGAGCACGATGCGGTGCGCGGCGCGGAACGACGCGACGGTCGCGGCGTGGTCGATCGCCTGGCGAGCCACCGCGCAGGCGTGTTCGATCTCGCGGCTGCGGGCCAGGGAGGTGGCGTGCAGGGCGGTGTCGATGGCCAACCTGCGGACCCGGTGGGGTTCGAGCAGGTCGACGGCTCGGGTCGCCTCGCGTTGGGCGAGTTCGTGCAGGCCCAGGTCGAAGAAGCAGTGCGCTTTCTCGTCGGCGAGGTCCGCCTCCCCGAAGTAGCCGATCCAGGCAGGCTCGTCGCCGGACCGGCTGCGGGCAAGGTCGGCTTCGGCCTGCAACAGGGCGCTGGCGCAGGCGGGTTCGTCGCCACGCCGGGCGTGTGCGCGGGCCAGCACCGTACGGCAGGCCGCCTGTACCGCCGGGGTGCTGGCGTGTTCGGTGCCGCGTAGCGCGGCAACGGCAAGCCGGGCTGCTTGGTCCGGGTCGCCGCAGTGCAGGGCGAGGTGGGCGAGGCTGACCGCGATAAGGTAGCCGCCGTAGAGACGATCGGCCGACCTCGTCGTGATCTCCAGCGCTTGCAAATAGTGCTGTTGGGCGAGTCCGTCGTCGCCGAGGTCCACCGCGTCGTAGCCGGCGAGTTCGAGACATCCGGTCGCGAGCTGCGGCGCCCGGGTGGTCAGGTCGTCGAGATCGGTGAGCACGCCGACGAGGTCGGGATAGGTGGATCCTGCGCCGTGCTGGTGGTCGGCACCGCGAAGATCACGGAGCCGGTCCGCGGTGGACCGGTCGTCGCCGTCCAGGGCACGCCGGGCGTCACGAGTCGTCGACAGCAGCCAGTCCAGCACGGGTCGGTCCGTCGCCTCGGACCGGAACCCGGCCGTCGCGCCGACGGTGTCGCGGGCCAGCCGGAGCACTCGCTCCCGGCGCAGGATCGGTAGGAGCCGGCGCAGCCCGCCATCGGCGTTCAGGACTCGGTCGCAGGCGTCTACCAGGTCGTCGGTGGGCATCCGTTCCGCCGACTCGATCTTTCGGACCAGGTCCTTGTGTACGAACAATGCGGCGCCGAGATCAGCCTGCGACATGCCGTGAGCGAGGCGGAGGCGCCGGACCTCCGCCCCGAAGAAGTGCAGCACGGACCGAGCCGGCTGCAACTGCTTGGGGGTCTGGCCCATCGCCACCACCATCGGGATCGAACGGAGCGTTTATTGTCGATGAAATCGCGGACATGCGACAACGCCGTCGCCCGCGATGGGGACAGGCCGGTTGTCCGCATCCACCCCCTACCTGTGGCCCGGGCACGTCCGCTCTGCTCGATGCATGCGTATCGGCTACAGCATGTGGGGTTTCCTCGATCTCGGCATCGTGGACACCCCGGACGGTTCCCGCGCCTACCGGCGGCCGTTCATCGACGGGCTCATCGCGGCCGGTCACGCGGTGGTGTTCCTCCAACCGGACCGTGACCTGCTCGAAGCCGGACAGACACCGCGGGGCCGCTACCGATGGGATGCCGGCTACCCCCACCTGGACGCGATCATCTTCGAGTGGCGATGGCCGCTGCCCGGCCGCAACACCACCGACTGCGACGCCCCGGGGCACACCTGCGACCTGCATCGGCAGACGGACCTCTTCGACCACTACACCCGCATGGGCACTCCGACCCTGATCTGGGACCTTGACCGGCAACTTCCCGGCGACGATCCGCGCCGCCTGTTCTCGAACGTCGCGGTGGGCGAGTTCGCTCTGATGCCCACTCCCGGTGCGGTGTCGCTGCTGTGCCCAGTGCCCGATGCGCTGCTGGACGCTGCCGATCCGAAACTGCTCGCGAGCCGGCCTCGGCCGGTCTCCCTGGTGTATGTCGGCAACCAGTACGACCGTGACGACGCGTTCGACCGCTACTTCGCCCCTGCTGCCGCGCGCGTGGCTCATCAGGTCGCCGGAAAATGGACCCGCACTCAGCAGTGGCCGCAGGTGCGGTTCACCGGCCGGTGCGGCTTCGCCGAGGTCGAGGCCCTGCACCGCCGTGCGCTCGCCACCGTGCTCCTTCTTCCCGACCGGTACGCGTACGTCGGCCACATGACCTCGCGTTGGTTTGAAGCGCTGCTCGCGGGCTGCCTACCGTTGCTGCCAGCTGAGATCCGCTTCGCCGACGCCTATGCACCCCGCGAGCTACAGGTGGCCACCGGCGAGGACGTGATCGACAAGCTCGTCTGGCTCCAGTCGATCGCCGGCAGCGCCGATCACGCTGACCTGATCGCCGCGTGCCTGCCACTGCTGGAGCCCTTCAGCTGCTCCACCCAAGTCGCCACGGCGCTCACCGTCCTGGAGAGGCTGTCATGATTACCGGACCCGTCTTCGGCACCTTCACCGACGCCTACCTGGCCGTCCTTCGCGAGATCTACGACCAGCCCAGCTACTCCACCGTCACGCGGGCCAAGACCGCGATGGAGATTCCGAACGCCAGCTTCACCATCCAGGATCCGATCGCGCGCACCCCGTACCTGGCGGCCCGCCGGGCGAACATCGTTTTCAACCACGCCGAGGCGCTGTGGTACCTGTCCGGCCGCGACGACCTGGACATGATCGCCCACTACGCCCCACGGCTGCATGGCCTGTCCGAGAACGGCACGACGCTCACCGGCACCGCATACGGCCCCCGCCTGTTCGGATCCAGCCCACCGGACGGCCGCGCGCAGTTCGACCGGGTCCTGGCCCTGCTGCGGGATGACCCGGACACCAAACGCGCCACCATGCTGATCATGCGGCCGGACGAGCTGACTGACCCGGCCAACCCGGACGTTGCCTGCACCCTCGGCCTCCAGTTCATGCTCCGCGCCGGCCGCCTGCACGCCAGCGCTTACATGCGCGGCAACGACGCCATGATCGGCCTGTACGGCGACACGTTCGCCTTCACCTTCATCCAGGAGTTCGCGGCTCGCCTGCTCGGGGTCGAAGTCGGCACCTACGCCCACCACGTCGGCTCCATGCACATCAACACGCTTGACCTCGCCAAGGCCGAACGCATCCTCGCCGAACCGCCCCCTCCCCACTTCGCCCACGCCGCCATGCCGACCACGACCGGCTGGGCCGATATCCGGAACGTCTTGTCCTGGGAGGAACGGCTCCGGCGCGACCAGCTCGCCTTCACTCCCGACGCGGCGCATCTCGACCCGTACTGGACGCAGGTGATTGCTCTGTTCGAGGTCCACCGGCAGCTCACCCACGACCCGAACCGACCCGTCACCCCGGAAGCGCTCGCCCTGCTTCGGCCAGGTCAACGCTGGCTCGTCGAGCAGCGCTGGCCTGATCGCATGCCCATCGGAGTGACCCCGTGACCACCGCCATCGACGTCGACTGGACGCGCTGGACGGTCGTGCTCCTCAAGCCTGACTGCGTCGACCGCGGCATCATCGATCCCGTCCTGACCTGGGTCGGCACCGAAGTCACGCTCGTTGACCACCGGGTGGTCAGCCCCACCGAGCAGCAGATCTTCGCCCACTATGACGACCTGCTCACCACCCGCCGCGCCCACTTCACCTGGGTCGACGTCCGGTCCGACCTGCGGCGCACCTACGTCGGCCGCCGCGTCGGCATCGCGCTCGGCTACGCCCCCAACGCCGCGCCCCGGCTCCGCGACCTGCTCGGCCACTACGACCCCACCCACGCCGGCCTGTTCACCATCCGCGGCCGATTCGGTCAGGACTCCCTGCAACAAGCCCAGGTCGAACACCGGCTCATCGCCAACGTCATCCACTCCTCCGACGACCCCGCCGGCGCCGAACGCGAATTCGCCATCTGGTACGGCCCCGCCCACCGGCAGCTGCTGCACCCGCCTACTCAAGGAGGCCAACCATGACCATCGCCGCCGGCCCGCGCCTGCTGCCCATGCTCTCCGACCAGGCCAAAGCCAACCTCGACCCGTACATGGCGCTCATCGTCGGCTACCGCAAATCCGGCCTGTCGCTCAACCACATCATCGGCTGCCCCCTCGACTGCGGCTACTGCGTACGCCACTTCTGGGGCAACTACGACGTCAAGATCCCCCACCTGCTCTGCCCCACCGACCAGGCCATCGAGCAGCTGGTCAACCACCACGCCTTCCAACACCACGTGACCCCGATCCAGCTGTTCAACAAGGCCACCGACCCGTTCCTCCCCGGCGTCAAACCCCACCTGTTCCAGGTCCTGCAAACCCTCGACCAGCGTGGCTTCACCAACCACGTCCTGGTCATCACCCGCTTCAAGGTCACCGCCGCCGACATGGCCACCCTCGAACAGCTCCATCACCTGCGAGTCACCCTGCTGTTCACCTACTCCGGCATCACCGACCCCCGCATCGAACCGATCGGCAAGAGCAACACCACCCTCACCTCGATCCGCACCGCCGCCAGCCACAAGAACCGAACCGGCGTGGTCCTCTACTGGCGGCCCATCGTCCCCGGCTGGAACGACGCGCCCGACACCATGGCCCACGTCCTCGATGCCGGCCGAGACGTCGACGCCATCGTGTTCACCGGCTACTACCACAAACCCGAAAACGCCGACCACCTGCGCAACCTCGGCGTCGACGTGCCCTACGCCGACGAATACGCCCGCCGCAAAGTCATGCCCGCCGACCTCGACGCCCGCGTCATCGCCGCCTGGCGCGCCTCTGGCATCACCACCCCGCTGTTCCGCAAGACCTCCTGCGGCGTCGCCTATGCCCACGCCGCCCCCGACTACAACGGCCACTGGGGCGTCCGCGAACTCTGCGACATCTGCCCCACCGCCCAGCGCCAGCGCTGCGCCGACGACCACCACGAACCGACCCCGGCAGACCTCGACGCCGTCCTCGTCCACCTCGGCTACACCACCGACTACCTCATCGAAGAAGGCCATGTCTGGACCCACGGCCTCGGCGAACAACGCCGCTACGCCATCCAGCACACCCTGCGCCACCAGATCTGGGAACTCGACCAGCCACACTACCTGCACGCCCACGGCCGCTCCCTCAACGGCCACGCCGCTGACCCCGACCAGGTCGCAGCCCTCACCGAAATCCGCGAGCACTTCGAGAACGCCGCCCGCTACGAGGATGACTGACCCACCGACACGGTCCCGGACGCGTCGCAGCCGGCGACCGTCATGGAAGACTCGGCACGGAGGTGCAGACAGGTGGAACTCGTCGCGATCGACCTCGAAGGCAGCGGCGCCCAGGACCGCGATCACGAAGCCATCCTCGAAATCGCCCTCGTCCCCATCGTCGACTGGCAACCCGACATGACCATGGCCTACTGCACCCTCGTCAACCCCCAACGCCCGATGCCCCGCAGACCATGGATCTCTCCTGGGCTCACCGACGACAGTCTCCGCACAGCGCCCACGATCGCGACCGTCGAACCAGAGCTCGCCCACCGGATCAACGGGAAATACCTCGTCGGCCATAACGTCGGCGTCGACTGGCGCCTCCTGCACCGCCGCTGCCCGGCCATCACCCCAGCCGGCCTCATCGACACCCTCCGCCTGGCCCGCACGATCGAACCGAACACCCAACACGGCCTCGCCACCCTGCTTGAACGGCACGGACTCACCAGCCGGGTACACCGCCTCGCACCAGGCAGCGCCCCGCACCGGGCACTCTGGGACACCGCCGGATCCGCCCTGCTCCTCGCGACGCTCGCTACACGGGTACTCGGCGAGCGGCCAGACCCCGAAACCCTCCTTGAAGCCGCCGGCATTCCCACCGGCAAGCCGGCAACACCCATCGCCACGCAGCCCAGCCTCTTCGACCCGACAAGCTGAGTGGCAGGCCCGACCCGGACGAGAGTGCCAAGTACGTCGCGATGTTCGATCAGCTGCAAGCCGAAGCCGTCTACGGCCGCGCTGCGCGCCGACTGATCCCTGAAACCATCGCGAGGCTGGAGTAAAAGCGGACCATGCGACATAGGCCGTTCGAGCAATGGATCATTCTGCCGAGCCGACGCAGAGACAATCCGTGCTGCTCACGCAGCTCCTTGAGCTTGCGGCCGACATCGGGATGGGTAGCTACCGGCGCTGGCGCGGCTGCGCCCTCCGTACCCGACCCAGCGATCTGGCGCACGGCTGATTGCCGGTCGCATCGGCGGACCGGTAGGGAGGAACGGTGAACAAACTGGTCGAGGACTTGTCCCCGGCAGTCGCACGGCGGCAGCTGGTCGAGCGGCTAATGGCCAAAGGCCATATCACGCGCCTCGACGTGGCCGCCGCGTTTTTGGCGGTGCCACGGGACGTTTTCACGCCAGCCGGCACCAGCATGCGCAACGCATATTCCGACGGCGTAGTGGTAACCAAACGAGACTCTGACGGCAGGGCCTCCAGTTCGATCTCGGCGGCATGGCTCCAGGCGTACATGCTCGAAACGGCCCAGCTGCGGCCAGGATCGCGAGTCCTCGAGATCGGCGGTGGCGGCTACAACGCGGCCTTGATCGCCGAGCTGGTGGGGCCGGCCGGAGCGGTGACCAGTATCGACATCGACAGCGACGTCGTCACCAGCGCGCGAGTCGCGTTGGACCGCGCTGGCTACCCACAGGTCCAGGTGGTTCAGGCCGACGGCGAACACGGCTTTCCGAGCAACGCCCCGTACGACGCGATCATCGTCACGGTGGAAGCCGCCGACCTTCCGCCAGCCTGGACACGTCAGCTCGCCCAAGGCGGGCTGTTGGTGGCGCCGTTACGGTTCCGGGCCAACACCCGTTGCCTCACCTTCGAGAACCGCGGGGATCACCTCACCGCCGTCGCCGCCCTTCAATGCGGCTTCGTGTCGATGAAGGGCGAGGGAAACACCCCGATGCGCCGTTTCCGGCTACGCGGCGACGACATCGTGCTGAGCGTGGACGACACCACGACGCAGGTCAACGGTGAGGCGCTCGCAGTCGCATTGGAATCTCCGCGCGTAGAAGTCTGGCCGGCGGTGACCGCCGAGATGGACGAGAGCGGGGCTTTCGAGTCGATCCATCTGTGGCTCGCATGTCAACCGCGCCCATACGGTGTCCTGACCGTCGACCGCGCCCGGGCCGGCGATCTGCTCGACCCGGACAACAAATTCACCTGTCCCACGCTGCTGAGCCCCACCAGCTTCGCCCACCTGACCCTGCGCCAGCCGGAAAGCGGCGTCTACCAGTTTGGCGCGCGTGGGTTCGGGCCTGACGCCGGTGATCTGGCGGCCGAACTCGCCAATCTGATCGTCGGCTGGGATCGAAACCACCGGCACGGGCCAGGACCGGCCATCACCGCACACCCCGCCGATACGACTCTGCCCTCCGCCTATGGGCTGCGGCTACTCGTGCCTCGACGCCACCGCCTCGTCGCGATCGCCTGGCCCGGCGGTACTCAATGACCGAGATCAGGTCGGCGCCGATACTGGTGATCTTGCGCGGGAACAGCGGAAGCGGAAAGAGCACGATCGCCCGCGAAGTCCGCCGCAGGTTCGGCCGCGGGATCGCGCTGATAGAGCAGGACTATCTGCGCCGGGTCGTACTGCGTGAACACGGCAGCAATGGCACGCCCACGGTCGCGCCCGAATTCATCATGACCATGGTGCGGGCGGCTTTGAGTTCGAACTATCACGTGGTCCTTGAAGGGATCTTGCATACCGACACGAACGGGGCGCCGTTGCGGAAGCTGATCGCCGAGCATCCCGGGCCGTCCGCCGTGTTCTGGATGCAGGTGTCATTCGACGAGACGTTGCGTCGGCATGCTGGCCGTCCAGGCCTGGCCCACATCAGCGCCAAGACGATGGCCTCCTGGTACGCCCCGCACGATCTGCTCGGCGTCCCCGGCGAACGGATCATCGCCGAGGAGTCCAGCGTCGAGAACAGCGTGTCGGCGATCCTGCACGACAGCGGCCTCGCCGGGGCCGCCGCCCTGACCCCGTGCCCGCTCGTGTGCCGACGCTGCGCCGAGAAACGCCACCAGGCTCCTGCCGCCACCCAAGGCGGGCTTGGGAAGAGGCCGGAGTCGTGACGGACCCGGACCGCAACGACGTGGCTGACGACGCTGGCACAGGCCGAGACGGGGATCAGGAGGCGGGGATCTGGGAGGCGATCGCCGCTGCCCGGGCCTGGCTGGATGACCGCAACGGCGATGCCGCACCGGAACTGGGCCTGCGGATTCTGAAGATCGTCGAGGAGGCCGGCGAGGCCGCCGCGGCGTGGATCGGCACTCTCGGCCAAAACCCTCGCAAAGGGATCACGCACAGTCGGCAAGACGTGGCCGACGAACTCGGCGACGTCGCCTTCACCGCTTTGGTCGCGGCAGCGAGCCTTGGCTACGACCCACGCGAGGTCCTCGCCCAGATCGCCACCAAGGTGCGCACGCGCCTGACCGACACGCAAGCGCCGACCCCGTCGCACGTGATCGCTGACGGATCGCCGGGCGAACCCCGGAGGGCACGCTGACCGACGATTTCACGGCATCTTGCCTCGCAAACGCATGGGCGCCGACCTGCTGATGGCTGACCCGTCCAGGCCGGGTCCTGGTGGTCGAGCCGTTACAACGCGGATTGCGAAACGCCGGTCGGGCGGAAAGGTCGGCGGCCTTGGCTCGGCGGTCGAGCGGGCTTCTGTTCAGTGGGGCTCCGGCGACACCTGGCCACTCTCATAGAGGCCCAGGAGAAAAGAATGAACTCTTGCGCCTGGTGCGCGACGCGACCCAGCGGGCGTCCCGCTCCCCCCGACCTCATCGCCGGTGACTGGCAACGGCACTCGTACGTTCAAAAGGCAAGCCAAAATCGCGGATCAGCCGGCAAGGTCGACCTTAGGAATGCTTACGGCACCGTAGCCCACCGCCTCAGCGCCATCCACGCCCCACCCGCTGCGACCGCACGGCCAATACGGGGGCAAAACAACCACATGGTCGCGAGGCTCTTGTCGCCTCTGATTGACCTGAGGCACGATGCCCTCAGTGAAGTCGCTTTAAGTCATCGACAGAGTGCAGTGAGTAGCGCCACGGGTCCGAAGTGCGGTGTTGCCAGTCTGATGACGGCCGAGACCGTCGAAGGCGTCGTGCTTCCCCGTGCCGGCTTAGTTAGGCGAGGGGCCCGCCCATGAGTCGTAGCGCGCGGTCGCGCAAAGTCTCCGCCGAGGACCACCAAGATTGGCTCGCCCTGGTCGGCATCTCTGGGCCGTTCCTGGCCCTTCCTGTGCTGACCAGGGTGTGGCCGACCCTAGCGGCGGTCGATCCAGACTGGTGGCCCAAGATGAGGGCAGCTCGTATGGGCGGCGACCAAGACCCGGACTATTGGATCGAATTTCTGTTGCGCCGGCTCTGTGGCTGGGGCGACCAATTCATCAGAAATGACCTCGGCCATCTTCGCATTGACGTCCCTGAGCACAGCACGACGGTCGAGCCAGACTTCGCGCTGGTCGAACGACGGACCGACGTCCCCAAGCTGCTGGGGATGACGCTCAAACCTGGCCAACATCCAACTACGCGCCCGAAGAGCGATGCTTGGCCTGCGACGCCAGTGGATCGCATCGCTCGGCTGTGCCGACACCACGATGTGCCGCTCGGCTTGGTGACCAACGGACGCTGGTTTGCTCTTGTCGTGGCACCGCCGCAGTCGGTCACGTCGACGGCGATCTTCGATACTGCGACCTGGCCGGAGTCGTCGGAACGTACCGTAATCAGGGCTTTCTACTCTCTTCTGGAACGTCGCCGTTTCTTCGGCGTCCCCGAAGGGGACAAGCTGCCAGCGCTCCTCCGGGAGAGCCTGGAACGGCAGGCTGAGGTCACCGGCGTCCTCGGCGTACAGGTCCGCCAGGCGGTGGAGATGCTGGTCCGCGCCATCAGCTGGCACGACCTGCATGCGATCGAGCCGCACCGTCCCGGCCTTGCCCATGTCCCAAGTCATGACGTGTACCGCGCGGCGGTCACGATGGTCATCCGAGTCGTCTTCCTCCTCTACGCAGAGGAACGTCGGTTACTCCCGGCGGACAACGATCTGTACGCCGCCTCCTACTCGGTCCGGCACTTAGCCGAACGCCTGGAGATCCGCAGTCAGGAGGCCAGCGAGCAGGATCTCGAGCACTCCCGCGGCGCATGGCTGCAACTGCTTGCTCTCAGCGAGGCGATCCATTCGGGAGTGGTTCATGAACGACTCAGGCTGCCGACCTACGACGGACCGATGTTCGATCCGGGTGTCCATCCGTGGTTGGCGGAGGTGTGGATCGACGACCGCACTGTCCTTCATCTGCTGAAGGCGATTCGGTACGTCGTACTGGGCCGCGAGCTGCGTCGGTTGTCCTTCCGGGCGCTCGGCGTCGAGCAGATCGGGCATGTCTACGAAATGCTGTTGGCATACGACGCGAAGCGTTCCAGCGAGGTCATGCTCGGTGTCGAATGGGCGGCGGGCAAGACGGCGGAGGTTGCTCTGACCGACCTGGAACGTCATGACCGACCCGCTGGCACTCCGCGACAACGAGCCGAGACGTTGATCGGCTTCTTCGCGAAGCCAGGCGATAAAGCGGTCGGAGGGCTGGGCCGCCGGCTGGACACTTACGACCAGACTCGCGCCGAGGCAATGCCCCTTCTCTACGCCGCGTCCGGCGGTGACCGGGAACTAACCGGTCGCGTACTGCCTTACCTCGGCATACTGCGTCGTGATCTCCGTGGCATGCCGCTGGTCGTCGCGCCCGGAGCGCTGTACATGACTGCGTCGCAGGACCGCTCGATGACCGGCGCGCACTACACTCCGCCGGAGTTCGCCAGCGAGGTCGTCGACGGGGCGCTCGACGACCTGGCGTACCGCCCAGGTCCGCGGGAGACGGCTGACCGATCGCAATGGCGAGTCCGGCCCGGCGAGGAGCTGCTCGACCTGCGGATTGCCGACATCGCGGTCGGCTCGGGTGCGTTCCTTGTCGCGGCTTGCCGCTATCTGGCACAGCGCCTGGTGGAGGCATGGGCAGAAGATGGCGACCGTACCGCAGCTGAACTCGTGGAGGCCGTCCGCCAGCATGGGCCTCCTGACGATGTCGAGGCCGATCCGCTGGTCATCCGAGCTCGCCGGACGATCATCGAGCGTTGCCTGTTCGGCGTTGACATCAACCCGATGGCGACCGAGATCGCGCGGTTAAGTTTGTGGTTGATCGCGTTGGATCCGGCAAAGCCGTTCAACTTCCTGGATCACCACATCGTGGTGGGCGACTCAATGATCGGCATTCACTCGCTGGGCCAGCTCAGGGAGCTGCACTTCGACGAGTCCGCCGGACGGCGGCTGCGAGGGAGATGGCTGGGGGATCCCAGCCGTGGCGTTCGGGACATGGTCGCCGACCTGGTCAGAACCCGCCGGGAGCTTGCGGAGCAGCCTGACGACAGCCTGACTACCGTGGTGGAGAAGTCCAGAAAGTGGCGACGGGTTCTCATCCGTACCAGCTCTGCGATGTTGATCGCTGATCTGGTATCCGGAGCCATGATCAAGAACGCGGGCCGGCCAGAGAGCGAGATGGACGACGATGTGGTCGCCGTCGCGGAGCTAGCACGTCGAGTCACGGCGGAGCTGCCTGGCGCGGTCGAACAAGCGCGGGAGGTGGCGGATCGCTGGCTTTCGGTGGAGCAGCCACACGGTAAGGCGCCGCGGTTGCCGCTGCACTGGCCGCTGGTATTCGCCGATATCTTCGATAGGGGTGGATTCGACGCGGTGGTCGGCAATCAGCCCTATCTCGGCGGCCAAGGGCTGACCGGTGTGCTCGGGCGGCGATATCGTGAGCTTCTGGTGCGTTGGGTGGGCGGCGGGGTACGGGGCAGCGCCGACCTGGTCGCGTACTTCGTCGTACGCAGCCATGACTTGGTGAAACCCGACGGCGTAACGGCTCTTATCGCCACCAACACGCTGTCGCAGGGCGACAGCCGCGAGGTCAGCCTTGATCGACTCCTCGACCGGGGGGTCACCATCCGTCGGGCCACAAAGAGCCGACCGTGGCCGACATCCTCAGTGAGCCTCAACGTCTGCATCGTGCACACCAGCCGACGGCCGACGGCTCCGAATGCTGCGGCCGAGTTGGACGGACGGCGGGTGTCCGGCATCACCTCGTCACTTGACGTCCGTTCGCGGGTAACCGGAACCGCGTACCGCATCGCTGAGAACGCCCGTCTCTCGTTCATTGGTTCCTACGTTCTCGGGCTCGGATTCACGATGTCCCCAGAGGAGGGGCGTGCGCTGATCGAGAAGGACGAGCGCAATCGAGACGTACTCTTCCCCTACATCAACGGCCAGGACCTGAACAGCCGCCCGGACTGTTCGGGCAGCCGCTACGTAATCAACTTCCATGACTGGCCGGAGGACCGAGCCCGCTCCTACCCTGACTGCTACGACCAGGTCCTCCGGCTGGTGAAGCCCGAACGTGATCGCAACTCACGGAAAGTACGTCGAGAGCGGTGGTGGCAGTTCGCCGAACAGGCACCGAACCTCTACCGGGCGATTGCAGGGCTGACGGATGTGTTGGTCATCGCAAGGGTCAGCAAGACCGTGATGCCGGTTAGGGTGCCAACCGGGCAGGTCGTAAGCGAGATGGTGGTCGTGTTCGCGACAGACGACACGGCCATGCTGGCGTTACTTTCCAGCGCGCCGCACTACTGGTGGGCCGTTACCCATGCGTCGTCGATGAGGAGCGACCTCCGTTACACCCCGTCCGATGTGTTCGAGACCTTCGCCCGGCCGGAGCCAACGGTCGAGCTGCGGCGACTGGGCGAACGCCTCGACGACTCCCGGCGCCAGCTGATGCTGGCTCGACGGGCAGGACTGACCTCAACGTACAACTTGGTGCATGACAAAGGCTGCCATGACGATGACATTGCGGAGCTCCGCAAGACTCACGTGGATATCGACGGCGCGGTGATACGCGCCTACGGCTGGGACGACATGGTCATGGATCACGACTTCCACGACACCCGCCAAGGAATGAGATACACCGTTAGCCCGGCTGCGCAACAGGAGATCCTCGATCGGCTGCTGGAACTCAATCACGCCAGACACGCCGACGAACGCCGTGGCGCGGCCGGGCGGCTTCCCCGCCAGCTCAGACTCGGCGAAGATTCGGAGACGTCAGCTTCACTTACGCCGTAGGACGAGCCGTTCCGCGGTCAGGTTGACCCCGGTCGCCTTAAAACCGGCGGCCGCGATGGCCTTGCCCAGCGAGTTGGAGGGCGAATACCAGTACGGTGGGTGCCGGCGCGCGGACGGCGCCAACGGAGTGCCGAGGACGTCCTCCAAGTCGTCGAAGGTGATTGGCAGTTCTTCGGCGGCCTGGGCGAGCAGCCATTGGGTGAGCGGTTGGTATTTGCCCTCGGCGGAGGGCTCGTCGCCGGACGGCAACGGATCACGCTGGGCCGGTACGGCTCGTAGCGCGAGGTCTTGAGGCGCCGGCCAGATTTCCAGCACCGCTTCGGTCAACTCGGCAGTGCGCGCCCGGATGAGTTCGTGATCCCACGCCGTAGCGGCGCCGTAGACAAGATCGGCATTGAGCTTGAGGGTGCTGTGCTTGGCAAGCTCGGTGCGCTTACCCGTCGGGCCGAGGCCACGTTCGAGGGCTTGCTCGTCGGTCCAGGGTCGGTTGGACAGCGCTGGGTTGAGTCTGCCGTTGACCAGCGTCAGGTTTCCCAGGGTATGCATGAGGCTGTCGCGCTCGGCGGCGTCACTCTCGCTTGTTATGCCGGTGGTCCAGTGTTCGCGCCACGCCTGGGGAAGGACGTGCTCCACGGTGAGCCCGCGTGGACAGCGGGCCTCCTCGCTCTTGGCGGTGCGGCGGTTGTCCTCGATCGCTTCCAGCACCATACGCAGTCGCGCCCGTAGGAGTGACTTGTAGAGAGGCTCGGTCTCCAGAGCCGTCCGGACTACGTCGTCCGATGGCCATACCCGGGAGTCGGCGGTCTGGGTGGCCAGATACCTCTCAACGACGTCGCCGGCGTTTGCTGGCCCGGCGGCGTTCATCTCCCGGAGGAGGTCAAGTACGAGCCGATTGATGTCTTTGGCGGTGAGCCGGCACAGCGTACGCCGTACCAGCCAGCTCTCGAAGCTCGTCAGGGCTTTGTCGCGTTGCTGGGCTGGCATCTCCTTCTCCGGCCACCGGAGCAACCAGAGCAGAAGCGGCGTGACGACCGCCGAATCCAGCGCCTGCAGCACCCGGTAGCGGAACTGGCCGACGGCGGAGTCGACCGGCCAGCTGTCAAGGGTGGCGAAGGTCTTCGCGCCGGCGTCGAGGTCGGCCAGGAGAGGTTCGATCTCCAGTTTGCCGGCGCGGACCTCGTCGCGGAACGCGGTGAAGATCCGGTCGGCGGGCACTTCCTTGAGGAACCTGGCGACCATCCAATGGTTGACGAAGATGTCGACACGCGGCACGTACTGCCGACCGCGGGCCACCCGCGCCCGCCAGTAGTCGCTGTCGAGGTCCTGCCAATACTTGCGGTACAGCCCGACCACGTCGGCGTCGTGCGCACCGGCGAGCTGGAACACGAAATTCTTCATCAGATCGGCCGCCAGCAGAGGCGCCCCGCGATGATTGAGGGTCTCGAAGATGACCTGTGCGTTGTCGCCCGGCTCGAGATCGATCACGACGAGCTTCAGATGATCGCGCAACGTCTGCGCCAGCGTTCTTATCCTCGGGACCGGGTCGGCCGGACCGTCCGGTGCCGTCGCCCACGCCGTGATCTCCTTTACGAAGAAGGCGTGCGCCTGCGCGATTCGGGTCGCGGCCAGCTCCGACGGCACTTCCTGGTCGTCATCCATCGCCGCCTCGAACGCTGCCTGATCGCGGTCCGTCGGCCAGACTTTGAAGATTTCCCAGCGCTGCTGCGTGATCGCCGGTGTGTTCTGCACGAGGGCACGCAGCGCTTGGGCGTCCATCGGAGAGCCGTGCTGCTGGGCGACCCACTGGGCGGCGTCGAGCAGCAACTGCAGCGTGGTCAGCCGCTGCTGTCCATCGACCACGTTCCGCACCGCGATGTATCCGGTGGGGACGAGCGGTTGATCGAGCACGATCGCGCCGAGGAAGTGCGGCGATGTCTGAGGGCCGAGGTAGCCGACCGGAGCGTTCAACATGTTTTCCGCGACCGTGCGGACGTCCGCCCAGAGCGGCGCCCACTGCAGCTCCTCATCCCAGACATAGGGCCGCTGGAACAGCGGAATCACGTAGCGGATGTCGTAGCCGAAGATCTCTGCGGGGCTCCGGGTAAACGCCTGCACGGGGTTCCTTTCCTATCGACGCTGGTGTGCCAAGAGTTCATCGCACGTGACCGAGAAGTCTCTTCTGCCCGGCCGTTGGGAATCGTTCGGCGTTCGCTACTCGTCTTGCTCCGCCCAGCCGGGTGGCGCCGCCGTCACGGCCCGCAGCTCCGCGTCGACCGGGAACTCGTGGAGGATCAAACGGGTCCGGGCTTCCTCGCGTTCGGCGTTCGTGAACAGCGACTCGAACCACGGAAGGAGTGCAGCGAACTCGACGCTGTCCGCCAATCGTCCGAGCGTGTAGAGCCGCTGGAACCGTACGAGGTGTGCCGAGGGTCGGCGAGGAGGCGCTTCGTCGCTTGTACGGCGTCGCCGGAAGCTTGGACCATCTCCAGAAACTGGGTCGGGTTGTAGCCGAGTCGCCGCAGCCGTGGGATTGCTGCATGGATGTAGGCGTTGTAGCGGTTGGTGAGCTGCTTCAGGTCGTGACTCATCGGCCCTCCCCGGCGGGCTGGAGTTGACGATCGGTGAGGAACGGGCTGGGGATACCGTGCCAGAAGACGGCGAGCTCGTCGCGGGCTCGGGTGGCAGCCACGAACAGGAGAGACCGGTCGCGCTGCCGTTCGCGCTGGAACTTCTTCGGGTCGCTGTCGCGGTAGCGATTGATCATGTTGCGTGGCACGAGGCCGTCCACGACGCCCGCGATGATCATCTTCTGATACTCGAGTCCCTTGAACCGGTGCATCGTGCCTAGGTGCACTTCGTCGGACTGCTTCGGACCGTCCGGGCCGATCTCGACCACGGTGACGCCGTCGGTGGCCAAGCGGGCGGCTACGTCGTTGGCCAACTCGCGGGTCGGCACGCAGATCGCCACGGAGCCGTCCTGTGGCGTATTCCAGTCGGCCAGCTGTTCGGCGATGAGGTCAAGCTCTTCCGTCCACGTCCCGGCGCTACGGAAACGAGGCGGTGCTCCGCGCAGCAGGGAGCGGTATCCAGCCAGGTCCTCGGATCCGCCGTCGAGGTCGTCATATACCTCCCCGCTCATGATCTCCAGAGCCGCGGCGAGGATCTGTCGGGTGGTGCGGTAGCTGAGGGTGAGCCTTGACGATCGGCCTCGAATGTTGATGCCGAGACTGCCGAGTGTGACCTGGTTATCGTAGATGCGCTGGTGGGTGTCTCCCGTGAGGAACATGTCGTCGGGACCGGCCGGGACCATGGCACGGAGCATCCGCCAGTGCGCGGCGCTCAGATCCTGGGCCTCGTCCACCACGACATGCCGATATCGGTAGTTACCGGCCGCGGCTCGGGCGCCTTCCAGCGCGGCGGCTCGTACCGCGACCTGTCGCCAGGTGCTCATGTCCTGGGCCGTCAGCCAGCGGGCGAACCGTTCGGCCAGCTCCCACACCTGGTCGCGCTCCATCCGGTTGAGGTTGCGGCCACGGTAAGGACGGCGGGCGCGGAAGTAATCGCTTCGGGTCGCCAGCGCCTGCCCAAGGATGACCTGTTCCCATTCCGCGGCCAGGAAGTCGGCGTCCCATGCGATCTCGCCGATCTCGGCGGCCAAGAACCGGCGCCACAGCTGGGGGGCTTGGCTGTCGTCGACCTTGCGCTTGGGCGCGCCCGGGTCGCCCTCGGCGACCACCCGAGCGGCCACCCGGTCGATGTTAATCACGTCGACGCGGGCCTGGATCTCTTCGCCGGCGAGAGCGACCAGACGGGTCCGCAGATCGGCCGCCAGGTTCCGGTTGAACGTGGTGAGCAGCACCGCCCGGTCGTCGCCCGGGGGCAGGCTCCGGACCAGGTGGGCGACCCGGTGAAGCGCCACGATGGTCTTGCCGGTGCCGGGACCGCCGCCGACCCGGGCGGGGCCGCTGTAGTGGCGCTCCACCAGCCGCCGCTGGGTTGGGTGCAGGAAGATCTGCCACCGTTCAAACGACTCGGCCAGCATGAAGTTGAGTGCTTCGTCGTCGGTGGTCACCGAGGTCGCGGGCCGCCGCACCGCCGCTGCGAAGTCTTCGGTATCGACAGCCTCCGTGGTTCGCACCGGCCGGGTGACCTGGTCCAGCACGTCCGCGTAGGGCTTGCCGTCATACAGGGCGAAAAGCACGTCGATGGTGAGCTGCGGCGCGCGGTCGACCAGGTCGAGCAGTTCGTCTTCGCTGGTCAGCTGACGGACCTCAGGTAGCAGAGGCTCGGCGACGCCCAACTCGATCAACTGGGCGTCTGAGATGGCGGCGAAGAGAGGCACTGCGTCCGCGGCGCCGGCAAGAACCCTGCCGACGATGCTGTCACCGACCGGTTGGGTGTCGATCGGGTGGAGGTCCATCACCTCGATGCCGCCGGTGATCCGGTTGATCCGGTACGTGAACCGGTCCAGATCGGCATAGACCGCGCTGCGATGCTCGACACCAACCAGCAGGTAGTCCCGCTCGCCGATGTGGAGGAGCAGGGCGCGAAGGTCACGCTTGACTCGAGCCGCCATGAGCCTGCTGTCGCCCCGCAGGTTCTTGAGGTCGAGCCCGGGTTGATCCGGGTTAGCGCGGAACTTGTGCATGAATTCGTAAACCGCCCCGATGTCGGTGCGGTCAAGCTTCATGATCTCCTTCTCGGCCCGTTCCAGGACTTGAAGCTTTGCAACGCCGCTCATCCGGTGATCCGTTCCGCGAGTTCTTCTGCTGTCCATCGGTCAGCGGTGCGGGCGTCCCAGCCTTCTGCCGAGTAGGCACTGTCGCGACGGATGGTCTCCGGATCGTCAGGCGGGTCGGTCCACAGGATGGCGATCCGCGGGCCGGGCCAGGCGACCTCAGCCGGCCATGCCTCGTCACCCAGCTCATAGCCGACCACCGGCGTAGGCAGGCCGCGGATCGCCAATGGTCGCAGCAACTCCTTGATCTTGGCATCGTCGATGTGGCGCAGCACCGTAGACCACTCTTCGCCGACTGCTCCGCCGGTCACCTCATCCGGGGCGGTCAGACCGAGCGAGGTGAGCAGGCCGGCGATCTCGTCCGGGTCGAGCCGGCCCTGGCCGGGCAACCGGCGCAGGTCAGCGAGAAGACTGGTCAGGGTCTGCTTCGCCTCTTCGCGGCGGCCCGCGCCGAGCAGCAGCAGACCGATCTGCTTGCGTAGCTCAAGCGTCTGCGGATCCTCGTCACCGCCCTCCGCCCGCTGGTCGGCCAGCAAGTCGCCGAGATGCCGCAGCGCATCCGGGGTACGGCCGATCAACGCATAGCAGGTCGCCTCCTTGAGCCGGCAGTCGTATCGCAGCTGAGCCCAAGCGGAGCCGGTGAGATCAGGCGCGAGGGCCCGGTACAGCGGGGCCGCCTGCCGGTAGTCGCCACCGTCGAACAGCGCCGCCGCCAGATCGTGCCTGGCCCGCAGCACATCGGCGTCGGTAACACCGAACGCCTCTGCCGCCCGGCGCGTGACCTCACCCAACGCGTCCGCGGCTTGCCGGAACCGAGACTGTCGGACCAGCTTTTGAGCGTCGTCGTGAGCCTTACGCAATTCCGCGCGTAACGCCGTCGCCTGCGGTCCGACGGTCTGGCTGTCCCGGCGCGAGGGCAACGCGTTCTGCGTCTCGGCAGGTGAATGCCTCACGGCTGGTGGCGTGAGGGACGGGACGGCGCCGTCGGCGAGGACCCGGCTAACCACCTCTGCGTACTGCCGAACCGGGCTGATCTTCGCCGGGTGATCCAGCACCCCAGCTATCGGGCCGAGTCCTCCGGCGAAGGGCAGTAGGCGCTGATAGACGGCTCCGGCGCTCTCTGGGCGGTCTTCGGGCTTCTTCGCCAAGAGCGCGAGAACCAATGCCTCCAGCGCCTCGGGCACATCCGCACGCACGGTACGCAGCGCGGGCGGCGTCTCCTTCACCTGCTTGAGCATGACGGAGATCGAGGTGGATCCGCTGAACACAGGCTCGCCGGTGAGCATCTCGTGGATGGTGCAGCCGAGTGCGTACAGGTCGGTCGCTGGTTCGGCGAGGTTGGCCTCGACCTGCTCGGGCGCCATGTAGGGCGGGCTGCCGAGTGGCTGGTTGGTCATGGTGATCCGGGAGAACTCGGCCAGCGTCGGGGCGACGGCGAGCCCGAAGTCGAGCACTTTGACGCAGCCGTCGGGCTCCAGCATGAGGTTGCTCGGCTTGAGGTCGCGATGGATCAGTGAGGCTGCGTGGGCCGCACCCAGCACGGCGCATACCTGCGCGGCGATGGCAGCGGTCCAGCCGATCGGCAGAGGTCCCTGCTCGGAGATCAGGTGGGCGACGCTGATGCCGTGCACACGCTGCATGACCAGGAATGGCCAGCCGTGCTCGTCGGTGCCGCCGTCGTAAACCGCGGGTACGCCGGGATGCTGGAGACGGGCAGTGATTCGGGACTCGCGGACGAAGCGCCGGATCTGCTCTGGCTCCGGGGCTCGGCCACCGGGCGTCCGAATGAACTTGACCGCGATCTCCCGGTCAAGTTTGGTGTCGCGGCCCAGCCAGACCTCGCCCATCCCGCCACGGGCCAGTGGGCTGTCCAATTCGTAGCGTCCGTCGCCGAGCTTGCGGACCGGCACGACCCCTCCCCGCGTCAGCTGGCCAGTCGGGCGAGCACGCCGCGGCTGCGCAGCTCCGCGATGTGCTCGGCGGCGCGCTGTGGTGCCGTTCCGCCTCGGACCAGCAGCCCCGCCTCGATGTTCCGGTCGACGCCGGATTGGGTGAGGTTCGCGCTGGACACGAGCAGGAGCCGACGGTCAGCGACCGCTATCTTTGCGTGCATTCTTGCGTACTCTTCGCCACGCTTGTCGATCGGCCAGTGCCAGAGCTGAAGGCCGTCCAAGCCGGCGAAAGCGGCCGCGGGCTCCTGACCCACCAACGCACCGGCCGCGCCCTGCAAGGTCTCCACGACAATCGTGACGGCCACCCCTCGGCCGAGCGCGGCGGCTAGCGCGGCCCGTAGCGGCGGATGGTCACGCGCCGCGTAGGTCATCAGCAGCAGTTCGTGCTGCGCTTCCCCGACGAGGCCGACCAGCACCTGGGCAGTGGAGCGCACCGGCACCGGATGGGTCTTCGGACCACTCCAAACCGACTCGACCTGTACCGCTGCCGCGCCCTGCTCCCGCCCGGCCGCGAGACCACGCAGGTAGGCAGCCGCCTCCGCGGCAGGCAGGCCGGCCGCCCGACGAGCCGCCAACAGGGGCACGACAGCCTCGGCAAACCCAGGTACCGGGACAGCCTCCGCCGCGACCTCGTCGGATGCGCCGGCGCCGACACGGTCGGCGAGCTGCCGCAAGTGCACCGGGCTGATCCGGTGCACTGCTCGCTCGGCCGCCGCCTCGAAGGCCGGGTGCCAGCTCATGGCAGGGTGGGGAAGAGCGCCAGGTTGGGGTTGTCGATCGGTACGACGAACCGCCGATCCAGGAACCGATTGCCCCGCTCGCAGGTTGTCTCCGAAACGAAAAGGCAGACGTGGCAAGCCGCGCCGTGCAGGAACTCGTCCGGATCCTGCGGCAGCCGCTCGGCGCAGAGCGGGTCGGACGAGCAGTGCATCGCGTCGGTCAGAGCCCGCCGGGTGATCCGAACCAGCTCTTCGGGCTCGGCCAGCGACACCAGCCCGCCGAGAGTGCCCTCGGCGTCCGGCACGGCCGTATAGATCAGTACGCCGGCCCGCTGCGGGTCGTCCGGAGTACCGGAGTAGATACGCTCCGACAGACTCGCCGAGCTGTATCCACATTCCAGCGCGATGGTACGGATCAGCAGATGGGACAGGGTGTGCAGGGCGTAGTACCGAGCACCTGGCCAGTTCCGCATCGGATCGAACGGCCCGGATATCCGGCCCGAGTAGCGGTTCTTGCGGAATCGCGCGTACGCGTCGCGGTGCTCCTCCATCACCTCAGTGCCCTGCACGGCTCGCTCCCAGTCAGCCAGCATGCTCTCGGGCAACCGGAGGAAGATGCCCTCACCGCGTACCTCGCTCGCCGGCACCCACGTCGGGGCGCCTTTTGCCAGGGGTGCGCGGAGCACCAGGTCGGGGTCGGTCGGGTCAGGAGCGTCGAGCCGGGTGAAGCCGACCAGGGCGCGCACCTCCCGCAGCCGCTCCGCCTGGATGACGTCGGCATAGATTTCCTTGAGCTGCCCGGGCACGCCGTCCGGGTCGCGGTAAAGGGTGAAGTCGTCGCTCGGCCCTGGTAGCTCGGCCGCCGAGAAGACCTGCCACTCGGCGGTGTGCAAGTCCGGGTAGCGTTTGATGTCCTCCTCGTCAGCGGGCTTGTTGCGGAATTGCTCGACCGCATCCCAGATCTGCTCGTCGGTCCACCTCTCGAACTCCCGCATCGCGGGCGCATTCTGGCGCGCCCACGGAAGCATGGCGAGACCCGGCAGATCCTTGAAGGTTGTCCAATGCTGCTCGACCTTGGCCTGGAGTTCACTCTCGCCGGTGCGCGGCACGGCCAGCGCGGACAACGTCTGGGCGAACCACTGGTTTGAGGCACCTACGATTAGCAGCTTCAGGTCCGCCGTGCACGCCTTGGTCTCGAAGTCGCCGAGGTGAGCCCGGCGACCCCGGCAGCGAGGAAGCTTGTCGGCCCCACGGCCGAGTACTTCGCGCATGTTGCGGCGGGAGGTGCACGCCACGCACTTGATCTCCACGTTGGCGCCTAGGTTCCCGCCTCGGTCGTCCATCTTGAGCTTTGGATGGCTCGCGTTGGGACAGGCCCCACCCTGATGGACGTAGTGCACGTAGGGGAAGTCGTCTAGATGCCCCGCGGTGCAGGCCAGAACGAACCGGGCCGCGACGGCCATCGGCCGGCGCCCGGATTTCTTGCGCGGACAGGTGGAGTGGAAGAACCGAGCCTCGTGCGGCTTGCGCGCCTTGGCGTTCTCGAAACCGAAGACACCGCCCTCGATGGGTGCCAGCTCGTCGCAGGCGGTGCACCGCAGCCATCCGGGAAACGGCGTGATGGGGACGCCGACCTTGGAGGCCGGGCTGTTCGGCTCGTCCGCACCCTCCATCCACGGCGCCGGCCGCAGCTCCTTGATCGAATCCTGGCGGAGCAGCTTGCGGGTCGCGGCGAGGAGCCGCGGCTCGGCGATCGGCTCCCAGTCGGGCACCGCGTTGTAGTTCCAGTCGTCCAGGCCACGTACCAGCACCGAGATGTTGGGCAGGTCGACGATGGCACCGACGCCGGTGGTGAACATCAGGTGGCTGGGCCGCACCGAGCCGACCCGCCGGAAGTGCTTGCCCGCCATCAGTTTCCCTTCCCGGCCAGGGTCGACTCGCCCAGTTCGTCACCGTCGGGCAGGTCGTCGTCGTCCGGTCCGTCCTCGGGCGGCGGCCCGAACGACCATTCGGGTGCCTGGTAGGTCGGCTCGAACAGCTTGTCGCCGGCCGGCACGATCAGGTTGACCTCGTTCTCGGTCTCCCGCATCGACATGCCCACGGTCAGGTCGGTCCACCGGTCGCCGCCGGCGACCTTCAACAGGCCGTCCAGCTGCTGTTGCTGGTGCGTGCCCGGCGAGTAGCCCAGGCGAACGGCACCGGTCTTCCGCGCCTCCCACAGGTCACGCACCCGGTCGATGCGCGCTTCCAGATACTCCCGGCCGCGTACGCCCCCGACCTCTTCGGCCCGCAACTTCATCCGGTCGATGACGCGAGTCACCTCCGGGCCGGCCAACGGCACGTCGTACGCGTCGGTGTTGCGGGAGAAACGCTCCTCGATGTTGCGCACGGCCGCGACGAACGTCGCGGTGGTCCCCCGGTCCAGCGCTCGCCGGGTGTACGGGGTGACCGACAGCGCCTCCACCTGCCGGTAGAACGTGGCGTGGTAATACTCGAAGTCCTCGTAATGGGCGAGATCGCGGGGCCGCGTCCAGTTGTAGAGCGTGATCACCAGGCCGGGCCGGGCGGCGTCCCTGCCGACGCGCGACGACGCCTGGATGTACTCCGCGGTGTTCTTCGGCTGCCCAGTGACAACCATGAGACCGAACCGCGAAACGTCCACGCCGACCTGCAGCATCGAGGTGGCCAGCACGGTGTCGACCGGGAGCTGCCCCTCGTTCTGCCGGTCGTAGAAGCGCGCCGTGATCCGGTGCAGGTTGAGCTTCGGGTGCGACGCGGTCTTGGCCTTCATCGCCGCCCGCATGTCGTCGAGGACACCTCGGTTCCGCGACGACGTGTCGATCTCCGAGTCGAAGCCGATCTCCAGCCGCTTCAGTACCTCGCTGATGTCGCCGGACGAGATACGCGAGGTCAGCTCCTGGACGTTGAGCATCTGCACACCGGTCAGTCGGTCGGCGAGACCCTTGCGACGACCGTGCGAACGAACCCGGTTGGCGACCTGGTCATCCAAGATGCGGCGCATCCCGGCCAGCTCCCGGGTCGAGCTGAAGTAACCGACCGTGGTCATGTAGGGATCAGCAGGTTTGCCGTACTTGTCGAACAGCGCCTGACCGCCCAGCAGCAGAATCTCGGCGACCCGGATCTGAGCGGACTTCATACGCACGCCGTGCGCGCACACGCCGAGGTAACGCCGGCCCGGGTCGTCCCCGGTGACCGGCACCTGCTTGCTGAAGAACGTGTCGGTGATGTCGAGCACCGGGGGTGGGAAAACGGCCAGCTGCCGCCCGAAGACCCCGAGCACCTGCTCGCGGGCCCGCTTGGTGGTCGCGGTGGATGCCACGATCTTCGGACCGGCCTCGCCGCCACCGGGCAGCAGCCACGTGCACAGCTGGTCGACCGCGGCCTCGAACAATCCGACCATCGTGCCGAGCGCTCCGGAGATGAGGTGCATCTCATCTTGGATGATCAGGTCCGGCGGACGGAGCCGGATCACTGGCTGGCTCGTGACAGCCGGTAACCTGCCGTCCTTCGTGGCGCGGTGCCGGGATCCGCAGTCGACCTTGCTGTCGAGATCGTCATGCCGGTACCCGTGCCGTGGGCAGCGCTCCCGCGCCCGGCCGAACAGCAGGCCGGCAAAACCCCGCCAGGGCAGCTGCGCGAGCTTGTCGACGGTGGCGATGACCAGGCTCGGCGCGTAGCGGTAGATCTCCTCGTCGACCGTGAGGATTGGCAGGCCCTCGCTGGACACGGTCCTCGCGAACGGGCAGGCCTCGGCCCCTTCCGCCTCCGGGCAGTACAGGTAGACCCGCCGCTCGTCCGACCTCGGTTCGAGATCGCGGTGGCCCAGCAGCTTCGCCCCGCACCATGGACAGTTCAGCGTCTGCAGCACGCTTGTGCGTTTGCTGTCGCCGGCCTCCCGCGCCTCGGCGATCTGCTCGGCTGCTTCGCCGAACCAGTTTGGCGATACCCCACTACCCACCCACAGGCCGATCCGGAACGGCTCGGCGCCCCAAGTCGGCTCGTCGCCCCGGCGCAGCACCTCGGCCGCGCACACCAGGGCGGCGGCCCGCTGGAACTGCTGCGCGGTGAGCAGCCGCAGCGTGTAACGCATCAACACTGCGACGCCGGCCTCGCCGCTGCGCGCGTCCGCCCCGGAGCCGACGACGCCCTGCAGCCGCCGGATGGCGAACGTGAACGCGGTCAACCCGAGGTAGGCCTCCGTCTTGCCACCACCGGTGGGGAAGAACAGCAGGTCGACGGTGGCCGCGGCATCCGCGGCCCGCTCCTTGTGGGCGGGGTCAGCGATCGATGGCACGTTGAGCAGAACGAACGCGAGTTGGAAGGGACGCCAGGAGGCTGCCGCGGCGCCCTTCCCCTTGATGGCGTCGATGGCTTCCGCGTACGAGAGGGAGCGCTCCTCGCGAAGCCGGACCGCTTCGCTGTGCTGGCGTTGCAGCGCCATCGCTTCGTTGGCGAAGCGGAAAGCCCGCAGCGCGTCGGCGTGCCGCGGCTGGCTCGGATCGGTTAGTAGCGTGATGCCGGACCGGATCCTCTCGGCGGCTTTCGTCGCCGTCTCGATCGCGTCAACGGCCGCCGGGCGTAGCTTCTCCGGAAGCTCCGGGATCTTGTCTGCCTCGTCCTTCAGCCAGGCCGCGTAGCCGTTGGCTAGCGGGGCCAGGCCCTCAGCGAGCGCGCCGAGGTCCGCCGTGGCGAGGGCCTCCATGGACAGTTCGACACCGGCCAGCTTGCTGCCCTCGCCGACTTCGGCGACCGTGGCCGGCACGTTGTACACGGGCAGCCAGGTGGTCTCCAGCTGGTGCGCGCAACGCTCGCCGTCCCGCACCGATGGGTGCACGGCGACGTTGCGGCCCGAGGCGTGGCGGCGCTGGGCCCGGTAGAGCAGCCGAAGGTGGGCCTCTTCCAGGTCGGGGACCGTGTCGTGCACGCCGTCGAGAGGGTCGTCGATGGGCAGAAAGACAGCTTCATGGCCGTCCAGGGCGGTCACGGTCAGCCCGGCCTGGAAGAGCCAACTCTTGTCCCTGTTGCTTTCCGCCTCCAGCTGAGCGTTGATCAGCGCGAGCTGGACGATCCGGCGGCCGTCGCGCGCCCGCACGTCGACGGCAAGCTGGACTCCGGGGCTGCCGATGTCGGCAGCGGTCAGCGGCACACGGTAGCAGTCGTCTTCGTCGAGCCGGACCTCGCGAGTGAACGACACCGGCTCGCGATACCAGGCCCGCGACTTCTTGCCGTTCTCGTCTTCGGTCTCCCTTATGTCGTAGCGCCCCCAGCCGGCCTGCACGGTCAGGACGTCTACGTCGCCAGGGACCGCGAAGGCCAAGCCCATGGAGGAGGCCCACATCCGGCCCAGCTTCTGCGGGGACACGATCTCGGGAAGTTCGGGCTCGCTGCCGTCGCCCTGGACGGGCGCGTCCACCTCGATGACCTCGGTGGTGCCAGCGGTCTTCTCGCGCTGTTTCGGGCCCAGCATGCCGACCAGGTAGCGTTCGCGCGGCCCCATGGCCTTCGGCGCGAACTCCTCCTGCTCACCGTCCCACGGACCGAGCAGATCCAGCCGGACAAGCTTCTCCAGCTCATCACGCACCTGGAAAGACGATGTCTCGGCGAAGTTCTGGGGCAGGTCGAGGTCGTGGACGAGCGGGTCCCGCCGCGGTGACGCGGGTTCGGCGGGCAAGGCGAGCGCCTGCTGCTCGCCCTTCGGGTGTGGGAAAAGACCCTCTGGGTCCGCAGTCATCATCGGGCTCTCCCCCGGGAGCTGAGATGGGCTCGGCAGCACTCGACGGCATCTGTGTGGAGTTGCTGCCAGGAACGGTTGGTGCCTTCCGGCCGATGGACGCACGCCAACGCTACGGCTTGGGCAAGCACTTCGGGAGCGTCGGATTCGCGGTAGCGGCGGGGTGCGCCGCCGAACTTGTGCTTGAGGATCTTCTTCGGGTCGCTCAGGGTGCCGGTGTCACGGTCGCGGTACTGCGCTGGCGCCTTCCACGACTTCATCCCTCCCGTCAGCGCATCGGGGAAGAGCAGCAGGCACGCCTCAATCTCCCAGACCGAGAGCACGTAGTGGAGGGAACCGAATTCCTTTGCCAGAGCTGCCTGGACCCGAGCAGGTGCGGCGTCGTACTCGGAGCCGTCCACCCGGTCGAGGTCCTCGCGGACGAAGACGCAGGCCAGATCCGTGCCTTCCCGGGCGGCTCTGGCCCGCACCAAGCTGGCGAGCTTGCTGACACGCGCCGACAGGTTCTGTTGGCTGGCACCCCGTAGCCGCACCTGATCGTTGATCTCAACGATCCGGCCGCTCATGCCCGGGCAAAACGCCTCCAGTAGAAGGAAGCCCGCCAGGTTCGCCGCGTCGTCGTCCAGCGCCTCGAAGCTGCGCCGGACGAAGAGGGACGGCTGCCGTGCCGCATTCACGGCGACGTCGAAGACCCGGAACGAGGCGAGTTGTCGAGCCACGGTGGTCACCTCGGTCCCACCCCGGTCCTCGGAGAGCCGTGGGAGAGCGGCGAGACCGCTGCTGAAAGCGTTGATGCCCATTTGCTGGTGACCAGCATCGGCCCCGGAATCGACAACACTGACTTTCTGTCCAGTGATGGCGATCCGACGACCACCGCCCCGGGTGCGTTTGGATTGGAAGGATCCCCGCCGCGTTAGGCCACGGTCGGTATGTCCAATCCGAAGCAAGTACCCGTCCGGCGCGCTGGTGCTGCTGTTGGTCGTCCAGGTTGCCTTGAGCTTCATATGGATACGGGTCGGCGGTTTCCTCTTATCGCCGCGCCAGAAGACGACCTCGGAAAAGCCGCCGCGCAGGTCGATCGCGGGCTGGAGGTCCGTGTTGATCACGTCGGCGAGGAACCAGAAGACCTCCAGCAGGTTGGTCTTACCCGCCCCGCTCGGCCTGACCAGCACGTTGAGCGGCTCAACGGGCACGGTCATCCGGCGTAGGCTGCGGAAGTTCTCCACGCTCAGCTCCATCAGCAGCCGCTCCATCAGCCGCCTATCTCCTCGAAGAGACTCGCCTGCGTTCCGCCCTTGGCCTTTCCGCCCTTGGCCTTTCCGCCCCTCTTGTTGTGTAGGCCGTTGGCGACCTCCTCGGCGTAGCGCGCTTGGTTAAGTTCCAACAACCGATCCAGGACTTTCTGTTGCACCGCGGGCCCAATGGTGTAGCGGGCATGCGAACCTACTTTGTGAAATCCATGATCCAATCCTTCAACGATAAGGTCCGCCCAGTCGTAGTCACGCACGACAATCTTGTCGATGTCACGATGAACCTTCCGGAGCCCTTCGATGTCTGGATCGCTGCAATCTTCATCGAACATGAGATTGTAGGTCGAGGTCAAACCTATTTGCCGGGAGTGCATCAGATCGTTGCGATACCCATGCAGGTATTCGCCGACCGTGCGGAGCTCACTCGAAAGCTTCGGATACGGAAAGGTTTCGAAGGCGTCCGACGGTGAATAGTTCGGCGCCCCGCCTACTCCTCGAGTTGAAGTCCTAGATATCGTCCAGACGTGATGAATGGAACTCGACAGAAGCGCCAGTTCGGCCACGTCGTCAGAGCAGAGAACCCCCAGTTTGTGAGATTAAACCTGGCCCGTTTCAACCATTGCTGGCATCAAAGTCTTGCTCACCAAAGTGATGGCTATGATGCGCCTCAGTGTCGAACTGGCAGTGGCCAAACCGCGACGGTACTCCGAATACTGCCACCATCTTTCGCGCCTAGATTTCTGGGCGTTCGTAGATCGTGCGGGCCTCACGAGTTCGCGCACCCGAGAGAAGCATTCGGTATACTGCATGGCTTTTTCCTCTGGCCAATCGTGAAAGTTGATTACCCAGCGACTGGCAGACATGTCTGGCCTGCCATTTAGGTCTTGGCCTCCGAGGAAGGGGAATAGAACCTCGGAGTTACTGCGGTCTGCTTCTATGAGTCGATGCGCCCAGCTTTCGTCCACAACGAAGCCTTCGCCCAGCACGTTGGAGCCCTGAAAAAGCCTGGCCCTGTTTGCAGCAAGACGATGCGGGTCGCCCATGACTGACGAAAATGGATCAAGCGAAGATTTGATCCCTCGAACTTTAACTCCATCGGCAATGCGTGCTGCATCAGGTTCAACTTTTGCCTTGCTGACCCATACGGCGCAATACTCAAGCGCCGCCGCCTTTGATGGCCATGGCTTACTCTTTATTGACTGCCGAATTTCACAACCATCGCCTAGGATCTGATCGAGGCCAACTCTACGCGTATCGCCTTCAGCAAGGGTGCTTGTCGCCACAATTCCGAATTGCCCACTCTGGTTTAGCAGTTCCGCGATTCGGCGGGAAAAGTACGCAACGATATCGGAAGTTCCTCGAATTCCTCTAACCCCCCTTCCTAGGCTCTCGACCAGATAGTCCCGATATGCGCGGCCAGTCAGTTCGGCAATCTTGAGACCGCCCAAGAAGGGCGGGTTGCCGATAATAGCGTCGAAGCCGTCCCCATCGAAGACTTCTGGGAATTCCAGCGGCCAGTGCAGCGGCCGACGGCCGAACGCGCCCTCCGGCAGGTCCAGCGCCAGCCAGGTCGTGGCCCATCCGCGTGCCGGCTCAGTGCTGCCTTCCTGTGCCAGCAGTCCGACCTCTGCGGCCGTGTGCTCGGCGATGACCCGGGGGTCCTGGCCCTTGGCCACCGAGGCGAGCCAACCGCCGGTGACCAGATCGGCGTAATGGGCGGCCCGCCGGGTCAGCGCCCGTGACTCGGCGAGTAGGTGCTTCTTCTGCGCCTGCTCCTGCTCGGTGTCGTGCAGCTCAGTGATCTGGGCCCGCAGCTCTTTGACCTTCGACAGTTCGCGTTCCAGGCGGAGGTCACGAATGGCGTCGGGGGAGAGGGCGCTCACGTTGCCGATGCCGAGCAGCGAGTCCCCGACGACGAGGCGGTCGTCGAGGAAAGTGAACGGGCGTTGCGGCTCCATCGATACCAGCCACAGCGAGAGCTTGGCCATCTCGACGGCCATGGGGTTGATGTCAACGCCGTAGAGGCAGTGTTCGATGACTTGACGTCGCGACTCGACAATGGCGGGGTCGTCGTCAAGGTCTAGTGCCGACGTGTCCGCGGGTGCCCTATAGGTGCTTGCCCATTCTTTGCCCTCTCGCAGTGCCGCGTCCAGCAGGTGCTGGCCGAGGTAGCGGGCAGCTGCGACCAAGAACGCCGCTGATCCCATGGCGATGTCGGCGACCTTGAGCGCGAGGATCTGCTCGCTGGTCTTGGGTTTCCAATGCTCGGTGTCGGCGGTCTGCAGCGGTCCGGGTTCGTAGACCAGCGGTTCCAGCGCCCCCTCGACGATCTCTTCCGCCAGTTTGCGGGGTGTGTAGTGAGTGCCGGTGTTACGGCGCAGCGCTGACTCGGTCACGAACAGGGCGCCGGGCAGCACGACCACGGGAAGATCCCGCAAGTCGGTGCGGATTAGGCCGTGGAAGGGGAGTAGTCGGTTCGACAGCTCGTAGTCGCCGCCGGTCACTGCGAGCAGCTTCTTTCGGCCTTCCTCCTGCTCGATGCCTTCTAGCGGAGTAAGTCGCTTCGCCACGGCCGCTGCGGAGCCAATCTTCGAATCCTTGTACTTCTCGGCGATCGCTTTGGCGAGTTCGGATCCGTCCGGGTGCCGGGCGGCGAGGTCTTCGAGCTCGATGAGGCCTACTTCCTCCTCCAAGCCCTCCTTGCCGACCAGGCCGACGGTGACGTCCTCGGCGCGGAAACCCTCGAACGACAGCAGGCCCTCGTAGACGTAGCCGATCTGTTCCACGTCGAGTGTGCGGAAGCTGACCGTTCGGCGCTCCGAGGTCTTCGCACCGCGGCCGATCTGGACGTACTGCACCGCTCGAAGCATGTGCAGCACGGTGCGGTCGTCGACGTTCAGGGGTAGCCACGGCATGCCGGCCGGGTCGAAGAGTGACCCGTCGTGGCCGTGCATGGTCAGCCGAGGATGGTCAACGCCATGGTAGACGGCGTTGAACAGCGCGATCAGGCGCTGCCAGGCGGCCGTGCTGTGCTCGAGGTCCTCCTCGGTGCCTTCGGTGACGCGCTCTTCCAGCTCGGCGCAGAGCCGCCCGGCCGAGTACGCGGTCGCGTACAGCTCGTTGTCGGCCGGCAGGAGGCGGCGTTCCTCGGCGAAGAGCAGAAAGACGATACGCATCATCACCGAGACCGCGCCGCGGTAGACCTCGTGCGCGTCAACATCCTGTAGGCCGCGACCACCCAGTTCCCGGTCCCGCACGTCGATCCGGCCGAACGCGCCGACCAGCAGCTCCACCGCCTGGCGGACCTGGACGCCGAGCGCCTCGGTGATCTCTTCCTGGTTGTCCAGGCTCTTCCGCAGCAGCGGCACTAGCTTTTCGCCGTCGGGAACGGAGAAGAAACGGCGGCGGTGCAGCAGCGAGCGGAACGCCCGGACCACGTCGCGTTCGGCGGCTTCGGGCCAGGCGATCGCGTCGAAGGTCGCCATGGTGGTGGCGCCACCACGTGGTGCCCAGATCAGGGTCCAGAATCGGCCGTCGCTGGCCAGGCCCAGCTCGATGTCGTGGTGGCGGCACATCAGGGCCAGACGGTCGGCCGGTGTGGCGGCCCAGGTGCTGTCCTTGACCCGGGCGGTGGGGCGGCTTCCGCTGGGACAGATCACGCCAAGCAGGCGCACGGTGTCGGGCTTGATCTCCTCGCCCGGCTGCACCAGCGCGAAATCGGGGGTGAGCAGGCTGTCGTGTTCGGCGACGGTGACCGTGAGGCGGTCTAGGCCGGTGTGATGCAGCGCGTCGGCCCAGCCGAGCAGGTCTCCGAGAACGTAACCGAGCCAGTCCGCCTGACCCGCGGCCTGGTCGGTGAGCCAGTCGGCGTGCCGGGCGCGCAGCCGTTCGCGGGCCGGCTTTTCGAGGGCGTCGAGTGTGGGCCATGTTTGCCGAAGAACGGGGACGCTGAGGAACGGGCCGCTGATCTCGATGAGACTGAGCCAGCGCTTGTGGTCGTAGTCGCTGGCGGTGCTGTGGCGGCGATAGCTGGCTCTCATCGGGTGGCCTCCCGCTTCGGCACGACGAACACCACGGCCACCGGGAAGCTGTGCGACTTCGGCTCGCGGTAGCGGGCGTCGACGGCTTCGAGCTCGCTGCGGCGTTCCTTGGTCAGGCTGGCCAAGCGTTCCTCACGCCGATGCCGGTCCCGGCGGTACTGGGCCAGCTCTTCCTTGCTCTTGCTCGCCTCGGCGCGGCTGAACAACGCATCTTCCTTCTCCGAGTCGTCGACGTCGATGGCCTTGCGCAGGCTGGCTTCGAACTGGTCGAAGTTGTGGTTGATCCGATCCTTCTCGGCCTGCTGACGCTGGTCGAGCTTGCGCGAGAGCGCCTCCTCACGGATCGACGTACGCCAGCCGATTGCCGCGTTGAGACCGTCGGAGACGCGTGGCCAGCGCTCAGCCAGCCGGGTCTGGACGATTTCGGTGGCAGCAGTGCCGTGGCTGAGCGCCCGGTCGAGGATGCCTCCCAGGGTGGTGAGGTTCTCCAGGCGACGGAAGCGACCCTGCGCGGGTGTCCAGCCGCCGGCGTAGAGGACCTCTTCGTGCAGGCGAACCCCGTCGACGCCGACCAGGACGAACCGCGAGTAGGCGCCGACCAGCACCTCCTCCAGTGCCGGGTCGTCGCTGACCACGGCGGCGACCCGGTGCAGGCCCAGATCGGGGTTGGAGACGGCGGCGCGCAGGAGCCGGGTCGACATGGCGACCAGCGGGTGGTTGAGGTGGGCGAGGACGATCTCGTCGCGGTCCTTGACCTGACTGGCGTCGAAGGTGATCGGTAGCTGGCGCGGCGGCTCGTCCTTTTTGTGCAGCTTGGCGGTGAGGCCGACGGTGGCGCGCTGCCAGGATCCGGTCAGGGGCGGGACCTCGAACAGCTCGACGCCCAGGTGCTTGTCGTCGATGTGCCGGCGGAGCTTTTGCTGGCGGGCGAGCTCCAGCGCTGTGTCGACGACCCGCTTCACCGCTTGCGGGGTGATGCCCAACTCCTCGACCGTCTTGTCTAGGTCGGCGCGGAGGCGGCGGACCTGTTCGCGAACGTTGGTGTCGCTGGGCACGTCGCCGGCGTTCTTCGAGCCGATCTTGTCGAGGTCGATGTCGACCTGGTGGCCGGTCATCTTGCGCTGAACGGCGTCGGCGATGACCGCGTTCACCGAGCCGAGGTCGGCTTCCATCTTGACAACCTTGTCGGCGACCCGGGACAGGAACTCGAGGTCGGCTTCGAAGCGGTCGACGGCTTGCCCGAATCCGGTGCCGACGAAGTGCCGGATCTCTGGGGGGACCTTCTGCCCGTACCGGTCGATGCGGCCGATGCGCTGCTCGAGCTTGTTGGGGTTGAACGGGATGTCGTAGTTGACTAGCCGGTGGCAGTGGTTCTGCAGGTCGATGCCCTCACTGGCCGCGTCAGTGGCCAGCAGGATGCGCACCGGCTGCTCACTGGGGTCGGCCTGGAAGGCCAGTCTCAGCTGTTCCCGCTCGTCGGGCGGGGTGCCGCCGTGCAGAAGCGCAACACGGGGAGCGCCGAACCCTTCCTGGCGGAGGAGGCTTTCGAGCCAGATCTGCGTGTCGCGGTACTCGGTGAAGACCACAACCCGCTCGTTGGTCCAGTTCCGGCCGTCCGGCCGGCAGACGGCCGTGAGATAGGAGATCAGCTCCTGCGCCTTTGCGTCGGGCCGGGCTTCCTGCGCCTCGGCCCATTCGAGCATCCGCTTGAGCAGGGACTCCTCGTCCTCAGCCGGGTCCGGCTGCATGGGTGCCACGCGCGGTTGAGCGCGTCGTCCTCAGCCTCGGCGAGTTGCTCGTCGTCGTAGGTGGCGATGTCGTCGAAGAAATCGTCCATCCACTCCGGGATGTCGTCCTCAGCGGTGGCTACCGTGCTGCGGCCGGACCGGCTGGCGAGCGTTTCCAGATAGACCGCGACGGTGTGGGCGAAAGCCGCGGGGCTGGAGAACAGCCGCTTCTTGAGCAGCAGAGTGACGAGGTCGGTGGCCTTGCGGCCGCGCTGGGTCTTCAACCGGGCGCGGCGTAGCTCGGCGAAGCGGGTCAGTAACGCGTGGATCTCGCGTTCCTCCGGCGGATACTCGACCGGAAGGGCGGTGGCCTTCCGCTCGACGAAGCGGGCGCTTCCGTCAGGGTTCTCGATGTGTCGCTTGAGTCGGCGGACCACGGTCTCCTTGACGGCGGACGCGTCGGGCTCGGCACTACGGAGGAACCGCTGGTCGTCGATCAGCTCCAGCAGTGCCCAGAAAGATTCGTGATAGCCGTTATGCGGGGTGGCCGACAGAAAGAGCCGGTTGGTGAAGTGCGGGGCAATGCGGCGGATCAGCTTGGTCTGCTGTGAGTCGACCGCATAGACCTGCTTGGGCGCGGCCGGTGCGACGTGATGCGCCTCGTCGAGGATCAGCAGGTCGAACGTACGCGGATGGGATGGTCCGTCGGCCGGTAGGACCTCGTCGAGCAACCGCTGCGCCTTCGGTCCGCGCAGCCAGGGCAGGCTGACGATGGTCAGCGGGTAGACCTGGAACGGGTTGGCAGCCGAGCCGTGAGTGCGGCGTACGGTAGCTGCCCGCTCGGCGTCGATGACAGCGAAGTCGAGGCCGAACTTCTCGGCCATCTCGTCGCGCCACTTGGTGGTCAGCCCCGCCGGGCAGATGATCATGATGCGCCGGGCCCGATGACGCAGCAACAGTTCCTGCGCAACCAGACCTGCCTCGATGGTCTTGCCGAGGCCGACGTCGTCGGCGAGCAGCAGGTTGACGCGGGGTGCGTCGACCGCGCGGGCCACCGGTTCCAGCTGGTAGTCCTCGATCGCCACGCCGGAGCGGAACGGCGCCTGAAGGGTCTTCACGTCGGCCGAGGTGATGGCAGACCAGCGGACCGCGTCGAGGAAGGCCGCGAGCCGCTGGGGCGGGTCGAACTTGCCGACAGCGACCGGAGGCAACGCGTCGGTGGGCAGCACCTCGGCGCCCGGTTCAACCTCCCAGATCACCTCGAGGGTGTCGCCGTAGCGGCCGTCTTCGACGCTCTGCAGGCTGACCAGCGTGCTTCGTCCGGCCCCGTCGACCTTGCTGACCACCCACCGCTGGCCACGAACCGAGACGAGGTTGCCATCAGCCGGTGCCGAGGTCGCCGTTACGGACATCGTTCCCCCTTTGTCGCGTGTGCTACGCGATGCCGTTCGAGCACCCTACGTGGTTTGTTCGCGGACGCTCGTCGCACAATCGGTCAAAGCTTCTCGGCTTGCGCGCGGATCAGGCCTGCCGCCAGGCCGTCGGCGGCGTGTCGGATCAGCGCTGCGCTAAGCGCGGCAGTCGCCCGAACCGTGTCGTCGAACTGTTGCAGTGCGCGGAACACGGCACCGTGCTGGACCTGCTCGGCGAGCGGAATCCGCGGCACCTGGGCCCGGCGTACGTCGAATCTCAGCGTGGCCGATGAACCGCCCGCCTGTCGCTCGTTTGCGGAGGTGCGCAGGTGGCCGGCGAGAAACCAGGGATCGAGCGTGTCCGGGTCGCAGCGCAGGAGGTGCAGCCCGCGGCCGAGCATGGCGGGCTCGTCGCCGATGATCCGGGCGGTGAGGTGCGGCGCGAGCACCGGCACCACGACGTCGCCGGGTCGCAGCGGGATGGCCGGCGCGATCCGCCGGTCCATCTGGCCGGACGCTGGTCGCCCGTACAGGACGTCGTCGCTGGTCAGTACCGGATAGTCCGGGATGGGGCCGGTGTCTGCCGATGCTGCTCGGACCGGTCCGAGCAACTGGAGGTTCCCGGCGCGGATCAGGTCGCCGACCGCGACTGCCGGCAGCGGACCGGCAGGGTCGGTTGCCGGGCTGAGGCAGGGCATCAGGTCTCGGACCGACCCGACCAGTTCCGCCAGGCGTTCTTGGCTTTCCTGGACGGTGATTGCGCTGTTCGGTCCCGAGGCGGGAGCGGGAGCGTGTCGGCTCGGCGTGAGGTCGACTTCCTCGTCGAGTAGGTCGATCAGCGGAACAGCTTGGGCCAGACCGGCGCCGGTCTCGACCGCCTCGACGAGCTTCGCGTTGCTGTCGTTGACGTCTAGCGCTGTGGCATCAATGAGTAGTACAGCGGAGGCAGCGGTGTCCCGGTGCAGGATCCATAGGTGGAGGCCAACCGCGTGCGGCGCGGCGGCACCCGCTGGAAGCGCGATGATGGCCTGGATTGCGCCGCGACGCAGAAGTTCCGCGCGGATGCGGCGACCCGCACGCCGGCTGGCCGCCGACGGAGGCATCAGCAGGACCGCCCGGCCGCCGGGCTCAAGGTGGGCGAGACTGTGCTGCACCCAGGCCAACTCCGGTTCGGTACGCGGTGGGACGCCGAACTCCCACCGGCGGTCGTAGCCGAGCTCTTCGTGACCCCAGTTGGTTAGACCGAACGGCAAGTTCGCCACGACGGCGCCGAACGTGCGGCCGGTGAACCCGTTGTGGCGTAGCGAGTCGCCGGTGTGGATGTGGCCGGCCAAGTCGTCGACGGCGACCCAGAGTTCGGCGAGGCGGGTGGCGGCGGGGTCGTTGTCCTGGCCGTACACCTCGGTGGCGCCTCGGCTGATGGCCGCGCGCAGCAGCCGTCCCGTGCCGCAGGCGGGGTCGAACACCGTTCGGCCGCGGACTCCGGCCAGTGTGACCATGAGATCGGCAAGCGTGTCCGGTGTGGTGACGGCACGTTGGCCGGGCAGGTCGGCGAAGCGCTGCCAGAGATCCACAAAGACCTTGCGGTGGCCGTGGTGAGCGGTGAGTGAGTCGAGGTCTGGTCGCAGATTCTCGAACGGCAGGGACCGTACGCCGCGCAGGTGATCGCCGACAGCGGCGAGGGCCGCCGCCGGATCTCCGGCCGCGGCGAGCAGGGCACGCCACAGCCGGTCCTCTGCCGCGACTTCGGTGAGCTTTCCCTGCCCGGCGAGCCACTTCTCGACCTCGTCAAGGTCGAACTGCGGGCTTACGGCAGTGCCTCCGACCGGGGCAGGGAACGACTCGTAGCGCTTGCGCCAGTTGCTGACGGCGGCCCGGCCGACGCCAGCCAGCCGCGCGATGTCGGCGGCGGTGACGCTCGCTCTCGGCTGCATGCGAGCAGTGTACACAATCCCACCGCGATATCTACGTTGACATAGTTCACGGACGCTGCTCTTATTGACGGCGCACTGAGACTTCCGCGACGAGCCGCCGTCCGTCAGTCCATCGAGGGCTTCTCAGATGCACCCGTCGTCGAGTCGGATTGACGACATGGCTTGGTGTCGATTCCTTCTCATCAGAAAGTTCTTGTATGTCCCGTCCGTCCACTGTTCGTGCCTGGGTTCCCGATCCGCGGATCGTGCTGGCCCAACTCGCCAGCGGGATCCTGCGATACGCGGAGGAGACCGCTGACCGATCCGCGTTTCGGCTGCCGTACCCGGCGAATCTCCAACTCGCGCTGGACCGGCTGAGTCTGCTCGCCTGGCACCAGGAGACTGCGGCTCCGGCGAGCGTCGTGGAGTTGCTGCAGTGGGCCGGCACCCCATTCGCCGACTGGCCGCTCACGTTGCCGGACGCCGACGTCGACCCGGAAGAGTCCCTGCTGGCTCATGGGCGCCCAACGGCGATCTGCGAGGAACTTGGCAGCCTCCGGGGTGACGTCGAGGGGGAGATGCGGGAGAACGCGCTGATCCGCGCGGTGATGGACCGGACGCAGGCCGCTCAGGCTCCGGCTTCCTACGTGGCCTTCCGTCGCCTTCTGGTGGAGCACCCGGTGCTCACCGCGCTCGAGCTGGACGTGCGCCTGGCCGACCCGGATCTGGCACTGGTCGCCGATCAGGTCCGCCAGGCATACCCCGACGCGCCGCCGGAAGCGGCAGCGGATGGCGTCGTCCGCACGTGTGGCGGTTGCGGCGGGCTTCTGCTCCCGCTGGACGATGACCGCACCTGGACCTGTGAAGACGACTCGTGTCCCGATCCAGGACGGGCAGGCCCGAAGCATCCGGCCGCAGAAGGCGTGCGGTGGCTCCGGCGAGAACTTCGGACGTTCATCGCCGCTCCGGGCCGAGCGGAGCTGCGGATCGCCCAGGCGATAGAGGGCATGGGAGCATCCGTCGCCCTGTGGCCGGACTTCGACGCATGCGACCTGTCCGTGTTCGCCGAACGACCGTGGGTCGCCGACGTCAAGGCATGGCGGAACCCCACCCGGTTGGGGCGGGCTCTGCGGGCGCGGATGTTCACAGTGCCGGCCGACGCCGAGCGGGCGTTCATCGTCATCGGGCAGGAGCAGGTCAGGGCCCAACAGCGCTACATCGAGCGGCTCCGCCGAGCCTGCCCCGCGGTACGGCCTGGCCAGCGCGTTCTCGCCGTTTCAGAAAAGCAGTTCCTGGAAGCCGTACGCCGACGGGTGGAGAACGAGTCGTGAGGCAGATCAGAACGATCGAGAACCGCTTTCGCCGGGCGTTGGAAGGCAGCTACACGCCGACCGAAGGGCAGCCGTCGGCGGCGGCCCTGATGCGTACGGAACTCTGCCTCTACCTCTTGGCGGGCGTAGCGCAGGGCCAGGCAGCGACCGGCGTGCCGGCGCTGCTCGACGGTTATCGAGCGCTGTGGGACGCCGTCGAAGACCCGCCCGCCGACGCCGTCGTGCGGCTGACGAACGCGCGCACGATCCTCTGGCCCAGCCGCCGGTCCTACGGGTGGGACAACGAACTGCGCGCCTACCTGGCGGTACCTGAGGAGGTCCGCGGCTTCCGCCTGGACGACCTCGGGCGCCCGGTCCGGCGCGAGTGCCGTGTCGCCCCGCAGCGGTGGGACTGGTTCGAGGAGTTACTCACTGCCCCGCTGCCGTTCGCCCCGGTGCAGGCCCGGTTCGCCGAACCCGGCCGATACCGCATGGCGTCGACGGCACGCGGCGTCGGCATCGCCATCCCGGACGATCTGCCTGAGTCGCCGCCGCCGGCACGGCACGACATGACGGTGCGCGCCCGGCAGGCGGTCGAGGTCACGTGGTCCAATTTGGTGGCGACCGCCCGGTGGATGGACAACGCCGACGCGACCGCGGGCCGGCCCGATAACAAGTGGACCGAACGCCTGCAGGACATCATCGTTCAGGTCCGCCGCGGCGATGACACCTTCGTGGAGTCGTCTTCGCTGCGTATAGACCGAATGCTGCACCTGGTCGGCATGGTCAGCGTCGGCAAGAGCACCCTCGTCATGATCCTCGCGGTCTGGGCCGTCCGGCATCAACTCCAGGTCACCATCGTGGTCGGCGACAACTCGGCTGCGCTGCGGGCGGCACATGAGCTGTCCGCGTACGAGGGAGTGGCCGCCGCTCCCGTCATGGGTCAGAACCGGACCCGGCACGCGGAACGACTGCACCGGCTGCAGCCGCCGTCTCCTGGGCGGTTGCTGCCGCGGTCGCCGTACGGCTTCGACCTGGTGAGCACCGCCTGCGGGCTGGACGGAATGCGCGAGACCGCGACGCCGTTGGCGGTCCGGGAGGCCCCGTGCCAAGACCTGATCACCGCTGACGGCGACGAACCCCTCGACGGGTGGCGCAGCGGAACACGCCGGACCTGCCCCCTGTGGCATCGCTGCCAGCGGCACGAAGCGGCCAGGCTGCTGGTTACCGCGAACATCTGGATCGCAACCCCATGGAGCCTCGTTCACACCCGGGTTCCGGCGCCGCTCAGCGACGGTCAGCTCCGCTACCTCGAAGCCGCGTGGCGCCGCAGCGACCTGATCCTCGTCGACGAGGCAGACCAGGTGCAGGCGAATCTCGACGCGATGTTCGCCAACTCGCAAGTCCTGCTCGGCCGGAGCGACGAGGCGTGGATCGACGAGATCGGCACTCGGGTCAGCGACCGTCTCCGCGCGGCAGGCCGGGCGCAGGTGCGTTCGCGACAGATCCGCCGGTTCATGCTCGCCCTCAACAACGCCCGCACGGCGTCCGACGTGATCTACCAACTGCTGCACCGCGACCGCGTACGTCCGGGGCAGCCGGTGCTGAGCTGGCTCGACCCCGACTACTTCACCGCGTGGTCGCTGTTCGACGGCCTCGCCCAGGACTGGGCCGGGCTGACTGGCAGCAAGGACCCAGGGTGGGATGATGACCCGCTCTACCAGGCGCTGCGTAGGCAGTTCAACGCCTTCATCGACGCGCCCACGGACATCGCCCAGGACGGCGTAGCTAGGGGCCTTGCCGATCTGACGGAGCGCCTGCTCTCGGACACGGATGAAGACGTACGCGAAAGCGACGTCCGTCGGTGGCTCACCGATCTCACCGGTACGGAGCTGGTCGAGGGCATCAAGGTCACGCCCAGCGACCTGGATCGCAACGTGTGGCGGCTGGAGTTTGCGATCGCGGTGGCCGTGATGGCGCACCGGCTCAACCTGATGCTGGCGATGTGGCCCGAGGTCGCTGCCGAGCTCGAGCTTTTCGAAACATTGCCCACCGAGATGCGGCGCCCGCCGCTCGATCTGGCCGTGGCCGTTCCCGAGTCGCCTATGGGCAACGTGCTCGGCTTCCAGTACATCGAGGACGAGACAAGCCGCCGCGACGGGCAGCTGGGCGAGTTCCGCTTCTTCCGCTACACCGGCGTCGGCCGAGCGCTTCTGGTGAACATGCCTGACTTGTTCCCTGCCGACGGCCACGGCCCGAACGTCATGCTGCTCTCCGGTACCAGCTGGGCCGGCACCTCACCGCGCTACCACATCGACGTGCCGGTGGGCGCGATCCTGCGGCCTCCAGCTGAGAAGCTCGCCGCGATCGCCCGGACCACATTCGCTCTCGATATCCAGCACGCGGGGGAGCGCAGCACACCGATCTGGGTGTCCGGCCGATACGGCCTCGAACGGACCGCCGCTTTGAAGCAGATGGTGGCCGCCCTGACCCGGCCCGGCGCCGGACCCCGGCAGCCGAATCGGCTCGAACGCGAACGAGCTGGCCTGCCGCCCGACCGGGAGAAGATCATGCTGCTGGTCGGCAGCTACGCCGAGGCCCGCACGGTCACCGACGAGTTGCTGCGGCAGAAGTCCTCCTGGCAGGGGCAGGTGCGCTGCCTCGTCGGCGACGACGAGCAGGAAAGCGGCTGGGACGACACCCATCTGCTGCGCCGCACGGACGTCGCCGAGTTCGGCACCGACGACGACGCGTGGCTACTCGTCGCGCCGATCCTCGCCGTCGAGCGTGGGCACAACATCCTGAACACCGCCGGCGTAGCCGCGATCGGCGCCGCCTTCTTCCTGGTCCGCCCTCACCCGCGGCCCAAGGACCTCAGCTACGTCACCCAGCGCATCAACCAATACGCCCTGGAACAGCTCGCACCGACTCCGATCGACGAAGGACCCGACCACGAACGACCCGCCACCGCGGGTCGGCAACGCCGACGTGCCGCGCAGCGTGAATGGCGCCGGCTGCTGCACGCGCTCGTGGCCTACAGCCAGCTCGGCACCAGCGAACGCAACCGAGTCGCCTGGACCCAGCTGGTCACGATCTGGCAGGTGGTCGGCCGCCTCCTGCGTGGTGGCCAGGCCGCCAAGGTCTATTTCTGCGACGCCGCCTTCGCCCCGAACACCGCGCGCCGTGGCGACGATGTCGCCGATCTCGACGATGCCAGCTCCAGCCTGCTGTACGGCATGCGCGACATCCTCCAGCCGTACTTCGACTCCACCGGCACTCACGCCGACCGGCACCTCGTTCAAGCCCTCTACCAGCCCCTTTACCAGGCCCTCAGCGCGATGGGAGACCACTGACATGGCACCCCGCTACGACGAGCTCGCGGTCACCGTGCTCCGGCTGGACCCGGCCCATCCGATCCGCCGCGGATATCAGCTCATGCGCTTCCCGGGCCGCTGGAAGGAACCGCTGCGCCGGTTGGCCCAGGCGCGCCGCGGCGGTGATGTCGCGAGCATCCCGATCGGCTCACTCAACGAGGCCATCACCGCGCTGGTCCCCGACTGCGTCGTCACCCTGCCGTACGCCGGCCGCGGCGACGCAGACCAGGACTGGCTGCTCGCCTACCGCGAGATCAACCCTGCGGCGATATTCGCCCTGGTCGCCGCGTGGGTCCGGGCGCAGAAGGCCACACCGGACCAGATCCAGCTGACGCTTGCCCAGCTGAATGCCACGGATCTGGCCTGGTCGCCCGTGCATTTGGATCTGACCACGCCCGACGACCGCCAGCGCGCCATGCGTCTACTGCCCATGGAGATCGCCGCGACCCTGTCCCGCCCCGACGCCTGCTGTCCGCACAACAACCTGCGGTTCCTCCGATGCCCGAGCCCCGATGGTGCAGAGTTGATCTCCTGGCCGGCCGAGCGGATCGAGGACCAGACGCCGTTCTCCGTCAAGGTCGGCATCACCGCGCAGACCCTGCCGACGAGCGAGGAAGTCCTGATCTACCTGTCGTTCGGCGTCCGGCGCTGGATGCCGGTCCGCGGCAAGCTCGCCTCCGACCACGGCCACTCGGTCTACCTTGCCCCCACGGTGCCCTACCTGACCGGACTGGAGAACTCCCGCCATTTCGGCACCGCCCGCATCCGGCGGACCAGGGTTACCGCTGCCGACGGCACGACGGCCTACGAAGCCCGCTGGGACGACGCAGTCGCCCAGGTCCTCCAGGAAGCCGGCTGCCTCGACCGGCTCCCCGACCCGGCGCAACTGGTCGACAAGCCGATGGACTACCTGCAGCGCCACGGCGACGCCTCAGCGCTGGTCTACAGCACCGGAATGCTGTCGAGCGAGAAGGTCAGCGCCGGACTGTCCGTCGCCGACCGCGAGCCGCTGATGACCTGGATCGCCACCGAGCTGAACCCGCAATTCCGGCTCGCCACCCCGCTGCCACGCGAAAAATGCGCGGTATACAAGGGCCTCGGCGGCGCCATCGACGGCCCCATCTCCGCCAGCTACCTCCGCGACATCGTCGGCCCTCGCCTGGACATCGAACTACTCACCGACACCGAGCCCGCCACCAGGTACGCCCTCGACCGACTGGCCACCCGCCTCGGCGTCAGCGCACCCTCCTCGGCCGACCTCGACGGGACGGGGACGCTTCTCGACTTGGGCGACCTCACCGTCAGGATTCGGCACATCCCGGCGCCCAGCATCCGCGCTGACCTCGAACGCGCCGGACGCTCCACTCGCCTTGCCGTGCAGGCCCGCATCGAGGACATCATCGATACTCTCGGGACTGCGTCACACCCCACCATCAGCCTGGTCGAGATCGGCCACCCGGACGACTACCAGGGGAGACGCCGCGGCGACGATCCCAAATTCGCCATCCGCCAGGGTCTGCTGCAGACCGGTCGGCTCAGCCAGTTCATCACCCCGGTCGCCGACCCGAAGCGCCCGCCGCGCGTTCGTGAGGGCAAAGAACCCTCCGATGCCAACCGCGAACGGTTCGCGGCAGCCGTCGACGACCTGTTCCGCCAGCTCGGCGTCCGACCGCAACCGCTTCCCGAGCCGGTCCGAGGCACCATACCGCGCCGACCAGCGGTTCTCGGCATCTGGATGATTCGGCAGAACAAGGGACAGGTCTGGGGAGTGGCCCGACAGGTACCGGTCGCGGTACTCGCCGACCCGACCGGTCGTGAGGTCCAGGTCTGTGCACCCCAAGTGCCGTGGCAGCCGCTGCGCACCGGCTTGATCGAGATCGGCAAGCGCTACGTCGAGGCCAATCTGAAATGCGGACCGGAAGACGTCGTCCGGTTCATCAAGGACGTTGTCGACCAGGCCGTCGACGCCTACCCCGACACGCTTCTGCTCACCCACGCCCAAAACCTCCGCTCGGTCTGGAACACCCTCGCCAACAGCCGTATGCAGCTGGACGCTCTCGGCTTCGGTGCCGGCGAACCTCAGCCGATCGGAAAGCTCCGCGGCCTACGCCACGTGCGGGTGCGCACCGCGGAAGGCGGCGAAACTCCGGAGTGCTACGGCGTCAGCGCCACCGAAACTGGCCAACCCAGGGGGCTTTGGCGCTTCCTGCTCGGCCGGGTCTACGGCAGCACCAGCACCAAACCCAGCACCAGCTCCGGAGCACTCAAGGGCGTATCGAAACTTGTGCCCGGCGAACACAACGGGAAGCTCCAAGCACCGAAGGCGAAGGCTCAGGTCTGGAACCCCCAGTTCATCGAACTGACCGTAGCTGGGCTCCAGGACGGCGACAGCCCGGAGCACTGGGCCGCCCTCGCCCACGACCTCCGCGACGCAGCACCCTACGCCCGGAACACCACCATCCTTCCCTGGCCGTTGCACCTGGCAGAGCAGATCGAGGAGTACCTGCTGCCCTCCAAGGTCGGCACGACGCCCTCCGCCGACTCGTCGGAATCGGAATGAGGCTTCTGATCGTCGACGAGGCGATAGGCCGTCGCGATATCGTCGGTGGGCTATGACGGACGCTACGGCATTGACCTTCGACGACTACGCTGCGGAGTCGGCTGTGCTCGGCATCTACCGGCAGGTCTTCGCGGTGCTCGCTCGCGAGGCCAACCGGATGGTGGACGATGCGGAATCGGTCCGGATCGACGAGGCGATCCTGCAAGCTTTCGCCGGCTCCGGGCCGAACGGCATGACGATCGAACAGGTGATCACAGCCTGCGCGGGCTTCCCGGCCTCGACGGTGCGAAGCCGGTTCGATGTGCTCAAGTCCTACCGTGCGGTCACCCGGGTGAACGAGCGGGCGCACGAGATGTTCTACCAGGCCGCCTTCGCCCCGTACGTGATGCTGTTGTTCCTGCGGCGGCTTTCGGAAACGGGCGGCCAGGCCGAACTGCACCGGATGCTGTCGATGGCGCGGCTGGCCGTCGAGGACGACTCCACCACGTTGGAGGATGCCCGGGATCACCTGCGGGAGATGACGAACGTCTTCCGGCTACTGGCTAATCCGATCATGCAGCTGGCGAAGTCGGCGACGGTGGAGGCGCTGCGGGCGCAAGCGCAACCGCTACTGGGCAACAGCGATCTGCTGGACAAGGCGCGGATCTATCACGATGCGGCGGCGACCCGGTGGCCGCAGCTGCTGCCGGAGTGCACCGAGCTGCGGATGGCCCTGGCTGCGTACCGAGATGCGGTGAACACCGCGGCGCGCCGGTTGCTTGCTCACGCAGGGAAGACGCGAGCCCTTGGGCTGTTGCCGGCCGAGCGGTGGCGCAGCTTCGCCCGGGAAAGCAGCGCCGAGGTGTTGGCACAAGCGTTGGATGGCCTGCTCTTCGACGCGCCGGCGCCGTTCTTCAGCGCGGACGACCTGCTGGATGCGGTGGAGGAAGGGCTTCGCACCGATACGGGTCGGTTGCCGCCGCCCCGGCCCCGTATCGACGACGAGCCGCCGCCGACCGATCTGGATTCCGACCCGGAGGCAGAGGTTCTGGCGGCTCGGGCCGAGGAATTGCTCGACGGACGTGAGACGGTGACGGTGGCGGAGCTGCTCGCGGATGCGGGTGACTGGCCGGCTGGGCGGCGCGTGTTGTCCGACCTGACGGCGATCCATCTGAGGTCCGAGCTTCCGTACGGGCTGGCCTGGGGCGACGGGTTGCGCATCGACGTGACGTCGCCGCGCACCTGGGTCAGCGACGGCTGGTTTACCCGTCGGGGGACGGCTGCGGGATGAGCGAGCGTGACACGGCACTGTGGTGGGCTCGGATCCGGTCGGGTGGCCCGCAGCGGGTCTCCGCGGGCGGGCCCACACCGGCTGGGCTACGCAGACTCGTCGAGGCCGATGCTCAGGGGGTCTGGATGATCCCCAACCTGCCGGAGAGTGCCGGTCCGGTGGTGCTGGCCGAGTACGGACTGCCGGGTACGGCGATGCCCGACAGCAAGGGCACGCTTCGGGTGCTCGGCGCCTGCATACGCTGCTGCTGGCCGGACCCGGGGACCGACCTGTGGCCCGGCCAGTCCGCCTCGATCACTCATGTCGGCCGGGTGCTTGAGCGGCTGGTGCCGGGGCGCACGAGGCTGAGCAGGCAGCAGCTGCTGTCCGGTGGCTTGCGCCGGCTTGCGACGTACGGCTGGGTGTTGCTGCAGGAACGGACGGACACCGTGCGCCTCGGGCCGCGGGTTGCGTCCTGGGGTGCCCTCGAGTTGAGCACGATTCGAGAGTTGTGGCGGGTGATACCCGACGACACCGCGCCGGACGACCGGCGGGAGGCGTCGTGACGCGACCTAATCCGATATTCGAGGAGGTCCTGGGCTCGCTGCCCGATCGGCAGCGTGAACTGGTCGAGGCGGCTTACGCGGTGTTGGAGCACAGCAGCGAGCCCGTTCACCGCCAGTACCTGCCTGCGCTGCAGGATGCGACGAGTCATGAGCGGCTGGAGCAGCTGCTGCGCCGTACCGGCCGCACGTTGGTCGCCGTGGATGGCCTGCATTTCACCTCGGGATTCGACGACACCGTGGCTGCGGAGTTGACGACGATGAACTGGCAACCGTTGCCGCTGGTAGACCGCGCGGTGCTGGTGCTCGTCCTGGTCTACTCGATTGCGATCCCCCGCAGCGAGGAACAAATCGGTCCGGATGCCTGGACGAGCCCATACCCGACCACCGCCGGCGACATCTTCAGAAACAGTAAGGTGCCGGTCGCGGAGGCTCGGGCGGCGCTGGGCCGGCTTACCGCCAGCGGACTGCTGCGGAACGTTCGGGGCAAAGAGCACGAGGGCGGCTACGTGCCCGGCCCGCAGTTGCTCCGGCTGACCCCGGCGGCCCGCGAGCGGTTGCAGGATCAACTCATCCTCGCTGCGGCACCGGATCACCCCCTCGCGGCAGTCGTCCGCGAGCGCCGCCAGAGTCACCAGCAGGGAGCGTGAACGTTGACGACTCCGGTCGCGTCCTCGGACGGCCCCGTCGAGGACCTCGTCGGGGCCCGCGTCCTGGCGGGCATTCAGATGATCAATATCTCGCGCTTGTCGACCCATCCGGTCCCGATCACCGCGCGGGGTTTGATCACTGTCGCCGGGCAGGGGCCCTCGGACTCCAACGGCGCCGGGAAGTCCTCGTTCATCGCCGGCCTCAGCCTGCTGCACGCCGACGATCAATGGCGGCTGCAATCCGGTGCCCAGGCTGCGGCGGAACTGCTGTTCACCGCCGAACTCGCCGGCCAGGAGGCGATGCATGCCAACGCGGAACGCGGCTACATCATCGGGGTGTTCGTCCCGCCGGACAGTGACACCGTCGACGACCTGGACGCGTCCGCGCTGACCGTCTGGCTGCGGATCAACCGGCAGAGTCCTCATCTGGAGCTGCGGTGGGCGTCTCGCCTGCACGTCGCCTACGGCGACACGGAGGATGAGCGGGCCGGCGGCGTCGACCGGTTGTGGGACGCGCTGCCAAGGAGCAACGGGCGTACGGACATCCGGGCCAACCGGCTCGCCCGCACGCTGTACGGAAGCACGGTGCGATGCGTCTCGTTCCTGTCGACGTCGGTGCGGGCCAGCCCGACCGCGAACCTACTCGCCCAGCCGCTGAACGAACTGTCTCCGGAGCGGATCTTCGACGCGATCGGCGCGCTCACCGGACTGACTCGGGAGATCGAGCAGGAGCAGAAGGCTCGGGCCGAGGAACACGACCACGCCGCCACCGCCGAGCAGGCCCAGAAAGACTTCGAACTCTGGGACGAGCGTATGGCCGTGGTCGAGAAAGGCATCGAGGACAGGGAACGCGCTCGAAGTCTGCTCTCGGAGGCCCGCGACACATGGCGCCACCGCTGCGCCCGACGCCTCGTCGACGGCACGGACGAGGCAGAGAGCATCGCCGCCACGCTCGACAACAACGAACGCCACCGCCGGGAGTTGGACGAGGCCATCGACCAAGCCGACCAAGCGGTGACCCGGCTGTCCGACGACAAGGCATTCGAGGCCAGCTACCGCGCCCGGGTGAAGGCCTACGACGACGTCAAGAACACCGCGGACGACCTGCACAACGAGCACAGCCGCAACGTCGGCAAGGCCGACACCCTCTCCGGGCAGCTCAGAACGCTGCGAGAGCAGGCCGATGGCGCGGATGGACGCACTGTGGCGGAAGCCGAGGACGAACTCCGGGTTGCCGAGGAGGGAGTCGGAGCGGCGCAGCGCGCCAAGGGCATCACCGATCACGCCCGTAAGGCGGCGCTCGAGGCGCTGGAAGCCGCGGAACGCGGCGAGGACGTCGCGGTGGAGCAGGTACGCGCGTTGCGGACAGAGGGCATCACGGCGGTCCCGCTCGTCGACGCGGTGTCGTTGACCGACGACCAACGAGCAACCTGGGAGCCGAGACTCCTGCCCTACCGGCACGCCGTCGTAGTCGAACACCACGCTGCCGGGCGAGCCGTCGCCCTGCTGACTGCGATGCCGGGATCGCTACTCGTCGAGGCGGACCGCACCGGTCAGGTGGCTACCGCCGGCCTGCCGAGCAGCACGGACACCGCCCTGACGGTCAACGGCTTCCTTGCGGCACTGCGTGAGCGCAGCGGTGTGGAGCAACACATCGACACGATCGCCGGAGTGCACGGCGTCGCCAACCTTCCCGACGCCCTCACCGGCAGGGCGGGCCGGATCCGGGCGGCACAGGAAACCCTGGCCAGGGCCACGGACGCCGACAAGGAGGCCGATGAGGGCATCCGGATCGCGAAACGTGCACGAGACCGCGCAGCCGGACACGTCCGCGGGGCACAGGCCGAGGTAGAAGCCGAACGGGTCGACGCGTCGATCTCCGCGCTGCGAACGCGTAACGCCGAGATCGAGCAGGCGCAGAAAGATCTCGCTCTCCCCCTCCGGCTGGCGAAGGAAGGCTGGGAGGCCGCGCTCGGCGAGCGCGTCGCGCGAGATCAACAGATCGAAGCGGCTAACGCCACCCTGACCAACCTCAGGAAGGAACTCGAGCAAAACCGGAAGGATTGGAACACACTGACCGACCAGCGCGCCGCCCTCGACCTTCCCGGTCGGCAGGCTGCCTGGACCGGCACCGTCGACACCGCCCGGCAGCACCTGCTCACCCTGGACGAGCAGGAACAGCTCAGATCAGCTGCCGAGTGGGACGACCTGAGTGCCCGGCTCACCGACGAGACCCGGCACACGTGTTTTCCCGCCGACGCGCCCGAGCAGCACCTGCCAGAGGAACTACGGGTCGTCGACGACCAGCGCCGCGACCGCCGTTCCGCCGCGTACATCCGCCTGATCCCCGAGGTACTGCGGATCGTCGGCTCATACCTCGAAGAACGCGAACTCCTCGACCAGCGAAACAGCGATCAGATACGCCACGAGCGGGCCGACAAGACCCTCACCCTGCGTGGCGCCCAGGACGCTCTCGACGAGGCCAAGAAGGCGTCCAACGCCCTGCGCGCCACGACCGCTACCGCCATCAAGAGGAAGCTGCGGCAGGTCTCCGAGGAATTCGATCGGCTCGACCAGGCGTACGGCGGATATGGCGGCGGTCTCGACTTCCCCGAACCCGAGGCGCCCGCCGACCCGCAAAAGGCCTGGCAGTGGAGCATCACGCCGCGGTGGCGGCGTGGCGAGGGCAAACCGCCCTCTTCATACCGGCTCCGCGGCAACACCGCCCAGATGGACGACAAGGCCGTCAAGCTCGTCTGCGCCGCCGCACTCGCCGGCTGCCGCGATCGGCCGCTCCTGCTGGTGCTCGACGAACTCGGCCGGAACCTGGGCTCCGCTCACCGTCGCGATGCCGTCGCCCTCTTCGAGAACATCGGTCGCGACCGCGCGATCAGCGTCGTCGGCGCACTGCAGGACGACATGGAGCGATACGCGATCGGGTCCTCCAGCTTGTACATCAAGCTGCGACGGCCCTCCGACATCGTGCCGTACAACCAGGCCCCCGTCGTCGTCGGCAGCGACGCGGACGCCGCACGAGTACAACTGCTCGCCAACTGGATGACGTCCTTCCGGCCGGACCCAGAGACATGACGAACCCCAACGAGGACATCCCGGAACCCGAACAGGACACCGAGATAGCGCTCACGTGGATCCGGGATCACCCCGGCTTGACCGCCTACGCGCCGGTTCCGGCCAGCGGTCGATTTCCGCGCGACAGCCGGAACCGGCCACGCCCCAGGAACGCCCGGCTACGCCGCGCCGACCCCGACCTGCCGCCAACCCGGCCACCAGGTCTGCTCAGCGACGGTGACTGGGCATGGATCATCCGTACCGAGCACACATGGAGCAGTTTCGCCGCCCGATTCGGCGACCAGGCATACCCGATCGCGGTCGCCCTCGCTCAAGCTGGCTGCATCACGATCGGCCACAACCTCAACGGCAGCTCCCTGGTGCAGCCACCACGCCGGGTTTACCCACACCCCGACCTGGCTGCGGGCGAGAACGAACGCCGCAACCGGCGCCGCGACAATCGCACCGCCCTGCAGAACCAGGCGGTCGAGCTCGCCTCCATGATCGTCGACGACTGGCCGGGCGTGGCTCAGGCGCTGCACGGAACCGATAACCCGGAGCGGCTCGGCTGGGCCATCAACGCCGCACTCGATCTCGCCGACGGCCGGATCCACGACTCCGTCCGCGCCTTCGTGCAGCACCACGCCGGACACACCAAAGCTCGCGACGATGTCCACCATCTGCTCGCCGACATGGGATTCGAACCAGAAGCGCTCTCGGCCCTCGGCCTGGCCCGCAGCCCGTACATCGGCCTCGGCGGCCCGATCCAACTCCACTCCGCCGGCGGATTCCTCGATCTGTCGGTCCTGCCGGGCCCGCACGACATTCGGCTCAGCCCGCACCACCAGCTCCGTTTGAAGCTGCCGGACAATGCCGAGTCCTTACTCGTCATCGAGAACCGGCAGGCTGCTGAGACCATCTGCGACATCCGCCCTTCCCAACCTGTCGTCTGGTGCCACGGACAACCACCCGACGCCGTACTTGCCCTCATCGTCCAAGCCGCTCACCAAGCCACAGTCACGATCATCTGCACCGACGCCGACCTCGGCGGAGTACGCATCGCCGCCCGGATTCATGACGAACTGCCGGCAGGTACTGCCGTGCACGTCGTCGACGTCGGTGCTGCTGAGCACGATGCCGGGCGGCTCTTCAACACCCACAGCCGGGTCCGGCTGCAGCAACTCGCCGCCCGAACCGACCAGATCGGGACCTTTGCCCAGCATTGCCTGGACCGTGGATATCCGATCGAACAGGAGGCAACTGCACGAGCTGCCCTTCGCGAGGCGCTCAGCTCGGTGAACCGGTGATCGGCCGATCCCGACCGCCGCACAGATGTGGCTCCGACGACGGCGGGACGTCGCCTGGGCCCCACCAGAGGGCGATTAGACATCGGCGCCGAGGGTACGCGCGGCTCAAGGTCATGAATCGAAAGGCGAGCTTCTTCGTTCGGGCCGACCGAGCTTGACCAGCTGAGATTGCCTACCGGCGCCGATTCCTGCCAGAGAAGTACCCGCAGCTGCTGGACGACGAACCGATCGAAGCCTTCGTCATCGACGACATGGACGACCCGACCCACGTAGTCGACGACGCGTTCAGCGTGATCGACGAACTCGTCGGCGAGGGTGAGCCCTACCGACGCTAATCCGGAGCAGGTTTTAAACTCGACTCCACCCTGGCCGTCGAGCGCTCGGCCCAGGGTGACCTTTCTGGGTGTGAACGGGGCGCCGTCGACAGTGACCCCGCCTGTCCGCGGCGAGGCGTCGGGAGGCGACCTCGGGCAGATCATCGACGCTCGTCATGCCACCGGCTGCCCGATTACGACAACGACGACGGGACGGCTGCGCCGCCGTGGCGCAGCCGTCCGATCTGCGGTCGCGGACCGCGCAGGCACGATGCAGGGTACGGCGCCATCGGGGCAAAGGCGCGGCGCCCGGCTATTGGTAATTAAGCAAGACCGTTTCGGTGATAACCAGCTCGCCGTGGAATCCTTCCTTGGGTTGAGGTGCTTTGCGTGACCCGCCCCGGGCACCCAGAAGATCCACAACGAGATCATTCGCCTCCGGTTGAGGTGCGTTGTGTGACCTATGTTGGGCACACAGGGGAGCTGCCCGCGATACGCGGAGCGGGGGTGCACGACCACCCTCACGTCCGCCGTCCCCGACGTTAAATAGGCTCCGGCCCGCGGGCGGCCGGCTCCTCCGACACCAGCGCGGTCGTCGCGGCGTGGTCCAGCGGCGGGGCGAAAAGGTAGCCCTGGCCGAGTAGGCATCCATAGTCCAGCAACGCCGCCCGCTGGCTTTCCGACTCGACCCCCTCGGCGATCACGCCCCGCCGCACCGTCAGCCCCAGGCCCACGATCGCGCGGGTGAGGTCCGAGTCGTACCCGTCCACGTCGTCGACGAACGACTTGTCGACCTTGATGGTGTCGACCGGGAACTGGCGCAGGGCGAGCAGGGACGAGTACCCGGTTCCGAAATCGTCGATGGCGAGCCCGACACCCAGGTCCTTGAACCGCAGCAGCTGCTCGCGCACCTTTGCGAGATCGAGCGCCGGATGCGATTCGGTTATCTCCAGGACCAGCCGGGACGCCGCCAGCCCCGTTTCGCGCAGCACCTCGGCGACCAGGCCGGCCGTGTCGTCCCGTAGCTGCCGGGTCGAGACGTTGACGTGAATCGTCAACTCCGGCATTCCGGCAAGTGCCCGCCGCTGGTTCCATGCGGACGTCGAGCGGCAGGCCTCGTACAACACCCGATGACCGATCGGGATGATCAGCCCGGTTTCCTCGGCCGCCGGGATGAAGTCCATCGGAGCGACCAGCCCGCGCGTCGGGTGCCGCCAGCGGACCAGCGCCTCGAGCCCGGTCAGCTCGCCGTCGGCAAGCGCGCAGATCGGCTGGTAGTAGACGACGAACTCGTCACGTTCCAGCGCCAGGCGAAGGTCCGTCGCGAGGTTCACGGTCTTCTCGAAGGCTTCCTGCATCTCCGAACGGAAGACCTCGTACCGGCCCTTGCCGGTCCGTTTGGCGTGGTACATCGCAAGGTCGGCGTCGCGGACGAGCGCGTCGGCATCCGGCGAGGCGGGCGTGCTGAACGTGACGCCCACGCTCGCGCCGATGAAGATGTCCTGCCCGGTCAGGTCGAACGGCCGGCCGATCTGGTCGAGAACCCGGTCGGCGACGGCGATCACCTCGTCCTCGGTTTCAAAACCGGCCAGGAGTATGGCGAACTCGTCACCGCCGAGCCTGGCCACGGTGTCGATGCTGCGGACGCAGGCCCGCAACCGGGCGGCGACCTCGGCCAGCACCGCGTCGCCGGCGGCATGGCCCAGCGAATCGTTGACGAGCTTGAATCCGTCCAGGTCGACGAACAACAGGCCGAGCCGATCGCCCGCACGGCCGGCGATGGACAGGCCACGTTGCAGCTGTTCCATGAACGGGCTACGGCTCACGAGCCCGGTGACCTGGTCGTGACTGGCCTTGTTGAGGGCGTGGAAGGTCTTCGCGTCCGTGATGGCGAGGCTGGCGTGCTCGGCGAAGGCGTGCAGGATGTCCTCATCCCGCTTCCCGTACTCGCGCCCGCTGCCGTAGGCCGTCACCTCGAGGGCGCCGACGACCGTGCCGCTCTGGTGCACCGGCACCGCCAAGCTGACCACACCGGGGTCCGCGCCGGTCGGCAGTCCGTCGTCGAGGATGGCCGGGCGTCGCCGGGCGATCTGCTTCGGCAGACCGATTTCCGAGGCCATCACCAGCATGTCCGGCTCGTCGTCGTCCAGCAGCCAGAGAGCCACGCCGTCCTCGCCGAGCATCTCGTGGGCGCCGACGGCGATCATGTCGAGGACGCGGGCCAGCGGCGCCCGGCGGGCGATGGCACGCTGGATCCCGGACAGGTGTTCCAGCAGGCGTTGGCGCTCGCTCAGCGATTCGACGAGTTCGCTGTTGCGTGCCGCCTGGCGGCGCTCGGCGGCGAGGCTCTGCACCATGTGGACGTGCAACTCCAACACCCGAGCCATGCCGCGTACGAGGCTGACCTCCTCGACCGTGAAGCCATCGGGAGCGCTGCGCGCCACCACCAGGTATTCGGCCGGCTCGTCGGTGCTGGGCGCGACGATCGCACGGCACGGGCCGCAGCCGGGCACGTCCACCGTGGCCTGCTCACCGGACACCACCGCCAGCAGGTCCCGCACCGGCGCCTGACCCGCCGGGAACCCGACGGCGGCAGCTATCGCGCCGCCGCGCAGCACCGCGACCATCTCGGCGTCCAGAGCGCGCGCCGCGCGCATCGTGGCGATGCGATAGCTGTTCGGCACGTCGGAGACCGCGGACAGCGCGCCGAGGAACTCCGCGAGTTGCTGTACGACGAGGGCAGCGGCGATGTCGTACATATGCGATCAGCCGATGGCCAGGACGACGAGCGACTGATGGTGCAGTCCATTGACGCCGCGGGTACGGGCGATCTCACCCCATGTATAGAAGCCCGTGAACGGCAGCTCGCCCACCTGGCGAATCATCCGGTCGACCTCCTCGGCCACCCGGTCACCGGTGGGCGTCTGGCTCAGGAGGTCCTGCCGGATGCCGCAGTCGAAGGCCAGGAAACCCAGCGGCGGCCGGCCGCCCAGCGCCTCGACGGCGGCCGGCCAGGCGCGGTCGACGACGGCGATGGTGCTGTCCGCATCGGATTCCAGTGGCCAGACCACGCCACCCTCCGGAACGTCGCCGACGCACACCAGCGAACCGTCATCGAAGTCGGCGTGCTCGGTGATGAAGCGAACCTCCTCCGTCGCGCGTCCCAGGACGCACAGTGGCCGCAGCCGGGAGAAGGCGACGAACGCCTTCCGGTCGTGATAGGCCTCCTCGGGCGCGCCCAGCCGGTCCAGATAGGCGCGCAGGGCCGGGCGATCGTCGAGGGTGTAGATGCGGCCCTTGCGGCTGCGGGTGACCACCATGGGCTCCCCGACCTCCCGGAAGCCGTGCCGCATCGCCACCCCGAACGGCCCGTCGGAGGTGATCGCCGCGCCCACGACGGCGTCGGTCAGAACCTCGCCGTCGTACAGGTGGAAGGTGTCGGCAGTGGCTCCGTCGGCAAGGAGGGCGGTGCCTGCGCCGCCACCCACCAGGGCCACCCCGGCGCCCAGCATCTCGTAGACCCCGCCGATGATGTCGTCCTGGTCCTCGGCCAGGCCGTCGGTGAGCAGCAGCATCAGCTGGTTGGCGCCGTCCATCCCGGCGAAGGCCGAGCGGGCCACCTCGATGCCGCCTTCGCGCGGCGCCGTCCTGGTTCCGGTCGCGGCGCTGGTCCGTACGGTGAAGCCGGAGCCGCCGAACGCGGCGACCGCCACCTGACCCGTGCCAGGTCCCTCGAGACCCAGCTCGGCGCCGGATGAACAGCCGATCAGCGGGATCCCGGCGGCCACCTCCTTGATGCCGGCGAGCACCGCGTGCGGGTCCAGCCGGATCGAGCAGAACACCACCAGCAACCGAGGATCCGGGCCGGTGAGCGCGCGAGAAGCCGCCGCCGCGCCGGCACGGTGCGGATCGGGCTCCGAGCTGACCCCCACTTCGAACCAGCGGGTGCTCGGAGATTTGTACGCATGGCGAAAGTCGTCCACGTGCAGCCATCGACTCCCAAGCCGGTCGAGCCCATCAGGAGAGCGAACTTTCGCGCCGACGAAGTCCTCCAGTGGTCCTCGATCGAAACGCACCCGGCCGGGCCTGTCAACGGGTCCGTGATCAGATGTTGTCGCGCCTGGAGCCGGCTCTCTTTACGAGGAGCCGCAGGACTATTGTCGGCTATGTCGCGTTCCCGGCATCCGGCCACTCTCGCCGGCGCGATCCCGCAGCGCCGAAAGGACAAGCCCATGCATTCGCGACTCGCCGAACTGGACTGGGCCGCCACGCGCATCGGCGAGATCAGCCTGCGCCGGCGCGTCGAGCCCACCACCAGGACCGAGGTGTACGAGGTCAAGCTCGGCGACGAGTACCTGATGTCCAGCTTGTTCACGGTCGCCGAGGAGGAACTGGCCCGGATCACGCTGGCGGCGTTGCCGGACGCACCGCTGGACGTCGTCGTCGGCGGCCTCGGTCTCGGCTACACCGCCCGCGCCGCCCTCACCGATGACCGGGTCCGGTCCCTGATCGTGGTCGAGGCGCTGGCACCGGTGATCGACTGGCATCGCCGTGAGCTGCTCCCGCAGTCCCGCGAACTCACCACCGACCCGCGCACCACCTTGGTGGAGGGCGACTTCTTCGCGCTGCTGCGCGACGGCACGGGTTTCGATCCGGCCGCCCCGGACCGCCGCTTCGAAGCCATCCTGGTGGACATCGACCACTCGCCCGTCAACGTCTTGGATCCCACCCACGCCGACCTCTACACCACCAGCGGACTCCGTCGGCTCGGCCGCTTCCTGAAGCCGGGCGGGGCGTTCGGACTGTGGTCCGACGACGCACCCGACGAGGCATTCCTGGCCGTCCTGCGGGAGTGTTTCGCCACGGCAACCGCCCACGTGGTGACCTTCGCCAACCCGCTGACCGGTGGCACCTCCGCCAACACCGTTTACCTCGCAACCGTCGCCTGCTGACTCCCTGACCAGCAACCGTGATTCAGGGGACACTCCCCGGGTTTTCCCGGATGTACCCGCACGGGCGGCTTGTCCATGCTCGATACGGATGTGCCTACGGGGATGGAGGCGAACTGCAGTGCGGACGACACGGAGAACACGCCGGCTCGGCATCATCGCGACCGGCCTGGCGGTCGCGATGATCGTGGCCGGGTGCGGCGGAACCACCGGCGGCGGAACCACCGGCGGCGCGGCGACCGGCGGAGGTGCCAGTTCGGCGGCGGCCGGGCATGCGGGGCACGAGCACGGTTCGGGGGCGATCCCGGCGGCCGTTCCGCTGCGCGCGGGCGAGCGGTTCGTCACGTTGCAGATGCCGCAACCGTACGAGCCGGTGCCGCCCCAGGGTGGCACCGACGAATACCGGTGCTTCCTGGTCGACCCGAAGGTGTCCACCAACGCGTACCTGACCGGAAGCCAGTTCCTGCCGCAGAACACGAACATCGTGCACCACGCGATCTTCTTCCGGGTCGAGCCGGGCCAGGCGGCCGAGGCGCGCGCCGTCGACGCCGCCGACCCGGGCGAGGGGTGGACCTGCTTCGGTGACGCAGGCATCGGCGGCGACGCGGGTTGGGTGGCGCATTGGGCACCCGGCGCCAACGAGACGCTGCTGACCCCCGGCGTCGGCTACCCGATGCCGCCGGGCAGCCTGCTCGTCATGCAGGTGCACTACAACCTGCTGGCCAGCGGCGGCAAGCCGGCCGGCACCGACCAGTCCAGCATCCGGCTGCGCCTCACCGACGGCTCGAAAAAGCTCGCGCCGCTGGACACCGCGCAACTGCCCGCCCCGATCGAACTGCCTTGTGCGGCCGGCGAGTCCGGCCCGCTGTGCGACCGGAACAAGGCCGTCGCCGACGTGACCCGCCGCTTCGGCGAGGAGGTCGGCTCCACCGAGGACGGGCTGGTGCAGATGTGCGACCACGGCGCCCCGACGCCCGGCACCACCCAGCACTGCGACCGCCCGGTCCCGCAAGCCGGCACCATCTACGCGGTCGCCGGGCATATGCACCTGCTGGGCCGCTCGATCAAGATAGAGCTCAACCCCGGCACCGCGGGCGCCCGGACCCTGCTCGACATCCCGCAGTACAACTTCGACGACCAGGCCATCCACCCGCTGGCGACACCGCTGACGATCAAGCCGGGTGACACGCTGCGGGTGACCTGTACGCACGACGCGGGACTGCGCAAACTGCTGCCCCAACTGCGCACCCTCCCACCGCGCTACGTGGTCTGGGGCGACGGCACCAGCGACGAGATGTGCCTGGGCCTGGTGATCTGGTCACCGCAGACCTGATCAGTGGGGCAGAGGCTGCGCGGTCCGGACCGAGGTGACGACGTCCACGACGGCCTGGGCGCTGATCGCGGCGTACCGGCGATCGGCGACGAGGTCTTCATGGGCGGCGCCGTCGATGATGCGGTGGGCGGCGTTGGTCGACAGCCGGGCCAGGCGGTCCTGTGCGGTGGCCCAGGTGGCGTCATGCCCGGCGCCGGCGGTCAGGATGACCAGCGGCTTCTGGCCGAAGTCCTGCATCGCGGCGGCTTCCCGCACCGACGCCGAGCCTTGCGCGTACTCGTCGATGGTGCTCCGAAGGGTGCTCGCCGTCGCGCCGCCGGCGCGAAGCTCGTCGCGGGACCGGGGCGGCATGTCTCGGTAAGACAGCTGCGTGAAGACGCGGACCACGCCGAAACGCGCGGCGGCCGAAGTCAGTGCGGAGATCCGCCGCACGGCCTCCGGCTCGCCGCGGCGGTCGCCGGCGGCCGAGGTTCCGGGCGCTGCGGGGGCGGTGGAGTCGATCAGAACCATGCCGGCGACCTCATCGGGGTAGCGGTCGGCGAACGCGAGCACGTAGAGACCACCGAAGGAGTGCCCGGCCAGCACGTACGGTCCGGGGACGCCGGCGCTACGCAACAGCGTATGCAGGTCAGCGGCGATCTGGACGCCGTCCTGCGGGCCGTCCGCCGGCTCGCTCCAGCCGCGACCGGCACGGTCGTAAGTGCAGACGCGGGTGCTTCGGGCGACTGCCGGAGTGATCCACCCGAGGTTGGCGGCCATCGCGCCGGCTCCGGGCTCGAGCACGACCGTCGGGCTTCCCGAGCCGGTGCAGTTCAGGTGCAGGCGATGCCCACCGACGTCGACCAGTTGCCCGGGCATGAGCTGAGCCCGGGCGTCGACGGCCTCGGCCGCGGTCTCGTAGCCGGCGCCGAGGGCGGCGAGAGCCAGGAAGACAACCACCGGGTAGAGCAGCCGGCGACCGCCCCGGCTCGGCATCCGGCGTACGCGCAAAATCATCCAGATAGTGAGCGCCAGCATGGCCGGGGGCCACACCCAGTCGAGCACCGTGCGCGCCGCGGGGCCGAAGGTCACGAGCAGGAGGCCGCCGAGGCCCATGAACACCGCGGGGGCGATCGCCCAGCGTTGTGGTGCGGCGGTGAGCCGGGTGGTGAGCACCGCCATCATCGCCCAGCCGACCGCGAACCCGATCAGGACGGCTCCCATGACGCCGTCCTCCTGCGCCGGTACGAAGGGGGCCGTGACCAGCAGCAGCGCGCTGATGAGCCCGGTCGCCAGGGAGGCGGCAATGACCCGCCCGGTGCGTCGGCGTGGTCCGGTGACCGTGGCGGGCGTGGAAGTAGGGGACGTCTGGATGTGGCTGGTCATGACGGCTGGCTCCTCGGGCGTGGGCCGGTGATGCTTACGGCTCCACGCTCGCGGTTGCGGCGTGCCGTCGCCCCGGTCAAGTGACCAGGGTTCTACGACCGGACGAGCTGGGCGAGCTCGCCGCGCGAGGCCACACCGGCCTTGGCGAAGATGTTGCGCAGGTGGAACGCGACGGTCCGGTGGGACACCCAGCACTGGGCGGCGATGTCCTTGTTCGACAGCCCCTGGCGGGCAAGCTCCGCCACCTGCCGTTCCATGGGCGTGAGGTGCAGGACGGTGGACACGTCGCGCTTACGGGCGGTCTCACCGGAGGCGCGCAGTTCCTGGGCGGCGCGGGCGGCGAGGGGAGTGGCGCCCAGATCCTCGAAAACATCGAGAGCGACGCGCAGGTGGGTGCGGGAATCGATACGGCGTTGCGTCCGGCGCAGCCATTCCCCGTACGCGAGATGGGTCCGCGCTTGTTCGTAGGGGTGCCGTTCGCCGTGGTGGGCGAGGGCGCTCTCGAACAGATCGGCGGTGTCCGCGGGTGCGGACAGCAGCGCGCGGCTGTGGTCGGCGACGGCTTTCGCCCACGCCGGCCCGTCATCGGCGGCGAACCGGTCCAGGTCGGCGATCCAGGTGGCTGCCTGCGAGTGATCTCCGGCGTGGACGGCCGCCTCGATCCGGTCCAGCGCGGCGAGGCGGCCGAGGGTGCTCACCCGGATGCCGGCGAAGTGGTGCAGCGCCGACTTGGCGTCGCCGTCGTGCGCGGCGCGGGTGCCCCGGGCCCAGCGCCCGAGGTCATGGACGGGGTCGGCCAGCACGCCGAGCGGTTGCCGGGCCGCGGCGTCGAGGCCGGTGAGCAGTTCGTCGAACTGGTCGCCGGGGAGGCCCTGGACCGCGGCCAGCACGGTCAGCAAGCCGAGCGGAACGGCCCCGAGCGCCCGCTGCCCGATGCTGGCGCACAGCGAGATCGCCTCTTCGGCATTCCGGCGCAGATCGGTCCAGCGGCCGGTGCTGAGCTGGGTGAACCCGAGCCGGGGCAGCGCGTACAGGACGAGCATGACCGCACCGGCATCACGGGCGCCGGTGAGCATCCGGGTGAAGCAGCGCCTGTGCGCCTCGTCGTCGCCGAGGTGCAGGGCGGTGTTGCCGAGATGCGCCAGGACGTCCGGGTCGTCGAGGTCGGCGCCTTCCCGCAGAGCGGTTCGCCATGCTGCCCTGGCCGCCGGCCAATCCTGTGCGGCGGCCGCGGTGAGACCGAGCAGGAGGTGCCCCAGGCATCGTTCGCGCATGGATTGGCTGGTGGTAGCGGCGGTCGCGAGGGCGTGCACATCGTAGGTGGTCCCGCTGTCGGGCCCGTACGTGCGTAGCAGAGCCGCCGCCACCGCAAGCTCCAAGGCCCGGGCGGGATCTGTGCCCGCCACGCTGCGTGCCGTCGTGGTGAAGGTGCGGTGGGCGTCGACGGCGGAACCGACGTTGACCTCCATGCGACCTCGGAGCCGTTCGATGTCCGCCCGCAGCAACGGGTCGCGGGCGCCTTCTCTCGCCGCGGCGACCAGCGTGCGGGCGCGCGGGGCCTGGCCGGCGGCCCAGGCGTTGCGGGCGGCGGCGAACAGACGGGTGGCGCGGGCCGGCTCGCCCTCGGTGAGGTCGGCCGCCCGTGCGTGCGCGGCGGCGGCCGCTGCGTACCCGCCGCGTTGTTCCGCCCGGTGGGCAACCGCGTCGAGCGCGGCCACCACCAGGGCGTCCGGGCCGTCGACCGATGCCGCCCGATGCCACGCGTGCCGATCGGGCTCGAATTCGGGATCGAGGACGTCGGCGATCGCCCGGTGTGCCTGGCGTCGCTCGCCGCTGGTGGCCGCCTGGTAGACGGCGGAGCGGACAAGCGGATGTCGCACCCGTACGCGACCATCCTCGACCACGACCAAGCCGGAGCGCTCCGCGGCGTCGATGGCCCGTTCGTCCGCCCCCAGCCGGGCCGCGGCGCGACGAACGACCGACACCCGGCCGGAGTCGTCGGCCGCCGCGACGAGCAACAGCGTCTGCACCGAGGCGGGGAGCCGCCGGCACCGGTCGAGGAAGACCCGTTCCATTCCGGCCGTCAGGTGCGGCTGGGCCGGCAGGGGCGCGGCGCCGCGGAGCTGGTCGGCGTCGAGGGTGGTGGGCAGCTCCACGAGGGCCAGCGCGTTCCCGGCGGCCTGGGCGACAAGCTGGTCGGCGACCTCGTCGGCCACTGTGCCGCCGGCCGAGGCGGTCACGACGGCCCGCGCCGCCTCGGCGGTCAGCGGTGCGAGCGCCATGCTCGGGACACCGTCGGGTGCGAACCGGCGGTCGTCGCCGTCGCGGGCGCCGAACACGACGGCGACGTGGTCGGCGTCGAGCCGGCGTGCGGCCACGAGAAGAGCATCGATGGTCGCCTGGTCCAGCCATTGCGCATCGTCTACCAGGCACAGCACCGTGGTCGCCTCGGCCGCCTCGGCCGCCTCGGCCGCCTCGGCCGCCTCGGTCAGCATGGACAGCGTGCCGAGCGCCACGAGGAACGGCTGCAGGGTGGCCGCGGGCGCGGACTCCAGGCCGAACGCGACCCGCAGGCAGCGGGCCTGTGGCGGCGGGAGCCGGTCGAGGAGTCCGAGAATCGGGCGCAGCAGCCGGTGCAGCGCCGCGAACGCGAGCGGAGCCTCTGACTCGACGCCCTGGGTCCGCAGCACGCACACGTCGTCGCCGGCCTGCGCGACGAGGTCGTCGAGCAAGGCGGACTTCCCGGCGCCCGGCTCCCCGTGCACGACCAACGTCCGGGCCCGCCCCGCCCGCGCGTCGCGCAGGACACCGGCCAGACGGGCCCGCTCGGCGTCCCTCCCGTGCAGCACACGGTGACGATACGCCGCGCATCGATCGTGGCGGCCGGCCCGAACCCGGCGGTCATGCGGCCGGGATGCCGATCCGCCGGACGACGTCGCCCACCGCCTCCACCTCGCCGTGCCGGCGGCGGATCAGGTCGGCTATGACGCCGGTCCAGCCGGTCTGGTGGAAGGCGCCGATCGCGGCGCCGTTGTCGCCGTGGAAGTACTCGCTGAAGATCAGGTTGTCGCGCCAGGCGGGGTCGGTCTGCATGCGCTCGGTGCCGCCGAAGCATGCCCGCCGGCCGTTGCCGTCCCGCGTGAAGATGGAGATCAACCGGTCCGCCAGGTCGTCGCCGACCTCCTCCAGGGTGTGCTGCTGACCGGAGCCGGTCGGGTACTCGATGGTGAACTCGTCGCCGTAGAACCGGTGATACCGGTCCAGCGCGCTGATCACCAGGTAGTTGAGCGGGAACCAGATCGGCCCGCGCCAGTTGGAGTTGCCGCCGAACATCGACGTGGTCGACTCGGCCGGTTCGTAGTCGATGCCGGCCGTGAAGCCCTCGATCTCGAGCCGGTACGGATGGTCGCGGTGGTACGCGGACAGGGCGCGCAACCCGTGCGGCGACAGGAACTCGCCCTCGTCGAACAACTTGGCGAACAGGCGCTCCAGCCGGTCCGGCCCGCACAGGCTGAACAGTAGCCGTTGCTCGCCGGGCTCGCCCCGCAGCAGGCCGCGCTCGCCGAGCTTCTGCCGGTCGGTCATGCCGTGGCGGGCGAGGAAGTCGGCGAACCGCTTGCCGACCGTCAGCGAGCCCTGCAGATCGTCCTCGCCGATGACCACCGCCGCCAGGGCGGGAATGATGCCGACCATCGACCGCACCTTCACCGGTACGACGTCGCCGCTCGCCGTCTTGAGACGGTCGTAGTAGAGCCCGTCGCTCTCGTCCCACAGTCCGAGGCCGTCCAGCGCGTCGGTGATGGCGGCGAAGTGCTCCAGGAACTTGAGGGTGAGATCCTGCCCGGGACGGCGGCCGGACCGGTTCAGCACCACGGCCATGGTCCCCATCGCGACCGCGTAGAACCCCATCCACCCGGTCGCGTCCGACTGCTCGAGGATGCCGCCGACCGGCAGGTGCGAGCGGTCGATCGGGCCGATGTTGTCGAGCCCGAGGAAGCCACCCTCGAACAGGTTGTTGCCCTCGCCGTCCTCCCGGTTGACCCACCAGGTGAAGTTGACGAGCAGCTTGTCGAACACTCGGCTGAGGAAATCGATGTCCCGGCCTCCGTCGATGGCGAACACCTCGAGGGCGGCCCAGGCCTGCACCGGCGGGTTGACATCACCGAAATCCCATTCGTACGCGGGCAGCGCCCCGTTGGGATGCTGGAACCATTCCCGGCACAGCAGGATCAGCTGGTACTTGGCGAACGCCGGGTCCACGTGGGCCAGCGCGACACAGTGGAAGGCCAGATCCCAGGCCGCGAACCAGGGATACTCCCACTTGTCCGGCATCGACATGATGTCGAACGCGTTGAAGTTGCGCCATCGGGAGTTGCGTCCGGTCAGCCGGGCCGCCGGCGGCACCGGCTCGGCCGGGTCCCCGGCGAGCCAGCGGTTCACGTCGTAGTAGAACAGCTGCTTGCTCCACAGCATCCCGGCGAACGCCTGGCGCATCACCATCGCCTCGTCGGCGCTCGCCTTCGAGGGCGTCAGCTCGGCGTAGAACTCGTCCGCCTCGGCCCGCCGCAGGTCGAGCACGTGGTCGTACTCCGGCCCGAAAGCAGGTGCCGCCGTCGTCGCCGGTCGCAGCCGCACCCGGAGGACGGCCGTCTCGCCGGGGGAGACCGTGACCCGATACCAGAACGAGCATTTGGTGCCGGTGCGGTCGGGATTGACGGTGGTGGCGCCGTTGACCACGTGATCGTTTATGCCGTCCTTGGGATACTCCGTGGTTCCCGGTACGCCGTAGAGGCGGCCCATGTTCGTCTCGCTCTCGCAGAACAGCGTCGTCGGCGCCGTTCCGTCCGGGCCCGCGTCCGCGGTGAGCTCGAGCAGGCCGAGGGTGGGGTGCTCGATGCGTACCGACGCGTCACCGGACGCCGTCATCGCCGGACGCGCGCCGTCGATCTCCCAGCTCCAGGTGTTGCGGAACCAGGCGGTCGGCAGCACGTGCAGCGTCTCGGTCTCCGGGCCGGCGTTGGTCACCGAGATCGCCATGAGCAGGTCGTCGGCGTTCCGCTTGGCGTACCGGACCTCGACCTGCCAGTACCGGTCGCCGTCGAACACGCCGGTGTCGAGCAACTCGTACTCGGGGTCGAATCGGCTGCGCCGGCCGTTCTCGTCGATCAGGTCCTGGTACGGGAACTCGGCCTGCGGATAGTGGTACCGCCAGAGGTTCCACGCGTGGCTCGGCACCGCGTCCTGGTACCACCAGTACTCCTTGACGTCCTCGCCGTGGTTGCCCTGCGTCCCGGTGAGGCCGAAGGCGCGCTCCTTCAGGATCGGGTCGCGCCCGTTCCAGAGCGCGAGCGAAAGGCACAGCCGCTGCTCGATGTCGCAGAATCCGGCCAGGCCGTCCTCACCCCAGCGGTACGCCCGGGACCGCGCGTGGTCGTGCGGGAACGAGTCCCAGGCGTCCCCGCCCTCGCTGTAGTCCTCGCGGACCGTGCCCCATTGTCGTTCGCTGACGTACGGTCCCCATCGATACCACTCGCCGGCCTGGCTGAGGCCCTCCTCGAGCCGCCCGAAACCTGCCACCCGCTCGCGCTCGGCACCCATCGAAGTCACGGCCTTTCGTCGCTGGATGCCCACAACGTGGCATCCCTCGATTCTCGATCGGCTCATCTGCACGGGGTGAGTCACGGCCGGGGCGCGCTCCGCCCCGGCCGGTCGTCATCGCCGGGGCAGAACCAGCAGAGTGATGGAGTTTGCCGGGTATGTCGCGGTGACCGTGCCGCGGTCCACGCACAGGTCGTCACCCCGAACGATTGATGTCAGGTCGGCGGGGCTGTAGGTGAACCGCTGCGCCGTGGCGGTGCGGTGGAAGCCGGCTACGGACAGCGGCGCGGTCAGGTCGCCGCCCGTCTTGTTGACGACCATGACGGTCAGCGCCTTGTCCGACGAGCGCTGCGCGCCGTAGATCGCCAACTGCCCCTGGTCGCTGCTGGTCGCGGAGACGCTCACGTCGCCGAACCGGCTGCCGGCGCCGTCGTAGTTGCGGTACATCCGGAAGGCGTACGCGCCGGGTTGCGCCGGTTGCGGCTCGCCCCACATGGTGGCGAGGTCGAGTCCCTCGCGCCCGAAGATGCCGAGCACGTCGGCCTCGGCGAGCGCGCCGTTGATGTCGTCCAGCGCGCCCCAGTTGTACTCGGTGATGGCCACCTTCGTGCCCGGGTAGTACTGCGCGACCCACGCCTTCATCGTGCGGATGAACTGCAGCGGCGGCGCGTTGACGCCGCTGGGGCCGATCCACGACTCCTCCACGTACGCCGGATCCCACAGCGACCGGGTGGACCGGAGCCGCAGCGCGTTCGACCCGGGGTCCGTGCCGCCGCTGATCTGCGGGTAGTAGTGCTGGTCGAAGTAGTCGAGGAAGCGCTTGCCGCCGTGGGCGTCGCCGTAGTCCTTCATGTTCTTGAGGTACCACTGGGAGAGGTTGAGGCCGCCGTGCGCGGCCGCGTCGGCGCCCGGCGCACAACCGTCCGCCCCGGAGGCGACCCACTCGCAGTAACCCCAGCCCGACGGGCCCAGCACCGCCGCGGTGGGGTCGGCCGCCTTGATCGCGGCGGCGGTCGCGGTGCCCTTGCCGCCCAGCTCGTCGTAGGTCACCGCGTCGGGGTGCACGTCGCGGTGCGTGGAGCTCCACAGCACCGGCTCGTTGTCGAGCTCGTAGATCCGGACGCCGCCGTTGGCCGCGGTGCCGAACTGGCTGACCAGGTGCGAGACCATCTCGCCGTCGAACGACGCGTCGGCCGGGATCGAGGTGTCGGTGGGCACCGCTCCGGTGAGGTTCGAGCCGTTGAGTTTGCCGTTGCCGCAGTTGGCGTCCCACTGGTCGAACTGGTCCTGCTGCGGGAATCGGGTCGCCGGGAACCCGCAGGCGAACGGGTGTGACGACGGCGAGTCCTTGGCCACCCAGCCGATCATGGGCACGGTGACCACCTGCTTGGTACCGCGGTCGCGGTTGGTCCGCACGAACGACTCGAGCGTGTTGCTGTCGCCCGCGACGATGTTCTCGAAGAACCAGTCGCTGCCGGTGTTGTACGTGTGGTTCCGGAAGTTGTAGCGGCTGCTCGCGTTGCCGCCCCAGCGCGCCACCGGCATGCCGATCTCGGCGGCGAACGCGGGGTCGGCGCCGTTGAGCCCGTAGATGTCCGGGCTGATCGGGTGCCGGGCGGCGGACACGTTCAGCGAGAGGGTGAGCCCGGTCGCCGCGGCGGCCGGGGACGAGAAGGCGAGCGCGCCCGCCACGAGAGTCGCCGCCGCGCCGACCGCTCCCCACCGTTGAAGACCCATCGAAGACTCCCGAAGCACATACCTATAGATGAACTTCGATTAAAGAATGGCTGCGGCCCCCTGGTCAAGAAGGTCGCCAACCCGACGCAGCGGTTTCGGTGTTGCGCCCACGCTGCGACGATGAGGGCCCTTGCGGCGGCCCGGAGCGTGACATGGCGCAATTTCCGATGGCAGTGCTCAAATTCGCCTGGTCGGACACGCCCTTTCAGGGCGACACCCCGATCGGCCTCAGCTACGACGACAACGTCCTCAATCGCCTGTTCTTTCCGCTCGGGACGCCTTGGTGGGGAATCGGGCAATATTGGGAATACTGCTCGTACGGTGCCATCGACGTACGCGGCACGCAGGTCTTTCCCTGGCGCAAGCTCGCCGGGTTCAACGCGCCGCCGGCCGGCGTCAACTATCTGCGCGGTGCGATCGCGGCGCAGGCGGTGAAGCAGGCGCTCGACGAAGGGTGGCCGCTCGATGACTTCCGCGGCATCGTCGTCTGGGTGGCGCCGTCGGCTAGCAACCCGCAGGATGCCGGGTCGTCGCCGAGCAAGCTGAACGGCAAGTGGCCCTTCTGTGTGCTGTACGAGGGCAGCAACCACGACTTCTACGCGCACGAGTACGGCCACGCCCTCGGCATTCAGCACACCTGGGGCTATCGCGGCGGCCAGCCGAGCCCGCAGCCGTACAACGACCCGTACTGCATCATGTCCGCGCAGTTCTACGGGAACACCACCGCCACCTTCAAGCAGACCGCGCAGGTGGGCGGGCCGCCGACGGGCGACAACTTCTGGGCGAGCATGGCGCCGATGCCGGCCGCCGCCACGCTGTACTCGAACATCGCCGACTTCGCCGGCACGCCGAACTGCCGGCAGCTCGGGACGATCACGGCCGGGTGGCGGCGCTCCGTGACGTTGCGGGCCCGCGACCTGACGCACGGCAACCACCCGGTGCTGGCCGTCGCCGTCGCCGGTGCGGGGGTGACCGGCGGCCGGCAGGGTTACACCGTGGAGCTGCGTCGCGCCGTCGACTGGGACAAGGGGCTGACCTCGCCCGGGGTCGTCATCCACTCGTTCCAGAGCCTCGACGAGTTCCCCGCCGGCACGTACGACCTCGAGAAGGATCCGGTCGTCGTCTACGAGGGCGTCCTGCCGCTGCCGATCACGTCCGGCGACGCCGACTGGCACTCACCCTCGGGTGACTTCGTCGTCCGGGTCGACGACGTGGACGACGACCTGGGCCAGGTCGATCTCACCCTGGGCGGTGCCGATCTGCTGCACGCCGGGGCCGTCACCGTCGACGTCGCGGTCGGCGGGTACAGCGAGCTCGCCGAGGAGGGCGTCGCGCACGACGTGCCGATCCTCATCTGTGGCCGCGGCGACTATCGCTACTTCATCGACCATCAACACACCCAGCTCACCTGTACGGCGACGTCGTTCGGTTACGACAACCCGCGGGCGTCGTGGCGCGTCAACGGCGTGCCGCTCGGCGCCGGGCCGACGGTCAGCGTGCCGGCCGTCTCGACGTATCCGCGGCCGACGAGCAAGACCCAGCAGTCGCAGAACGTCACGCTGACCTGGTCGGTGACCGCGAACACGCTGGTGCTGACCGCCGACCCGGCCGATGGCAACTACGCGCTGGAGATCGAGGCGACCGTCTCCGAGGGCACACCGCTCGCCACGCCGACCCCGCCGGCGTCCGGCCAGGCGTACCAGCAGGTCGACACGATTTTGATCTCCTGGGAGCAGGCCTATTACGACGCCGTGCAGCGGTGCGCCGAACGGCTGGCCGAGATCAATCGGCGGTTCGCCAAGAGCCACGCGTGGCCGCGCATCGGGCCCGGCGATCCGATCACCCGGGTCCAGCTGGTGCTCGACATCATGCGGCACGACCTGGCCCAGGCGAGCCCGGTCCTGGCCGAGCGGATCGCCTTCACCGCCGGCCAGCTTCCGCAAGCCGGAGCCACGCGGCTGGACCGGGGCGCGGGGCCGGGCTGAACGGGCGCGGAGCAAGGTTCGGCGGCCGCGCCGGGCCGCGCTAGACCGGGGCGAGCCGATAGTCGTCGCGCAGCTCGGCCACGGTTGTCGCCTTGCCGAAATGCCAGCCCTGGCCGAGATCGACGCAGAGGCCGGCCAGCGCGACCGCGTCGGCCTCGGTCTCGATGCCCTCGGCGACGACCTTGGCGTCGACCGCCCGGGCCAGGTCGACCAGCGCACGTGTCACCACGGCGAGCACCGCGTCGCCGGCGACCCCGCTGACGATGCTGCGGTCGAGCTTGATGACGTCGGGCGCGGTGGCGACGATGTGCCGCAGCGAGGAGAACCCGGCGCCGACGTCGTCGATCGCCAGGCGCATGCCCCGGGTCCGCAGCGGCCGGAGCACGGCCGCCAGGTGCCCGTAGTCGTCGATCGGGTCGTGCTCGGACAGCTCCAGCACGATGCGGTCGAGCGGCAGACCCGACAGCCACTCGACGGCGCCGGGGGTGAACAGCGTGGCCGGAGAGATGTTCATGGCGATGTATCCGGTCACGTCCGGCAGGTAGTCCGCGGCCCGCCGCAGCGCCGCGAGCTCGAGTCGCTCCCGCTCGCCGATCAGCGCGGCGTCGGCGAAGCACTCGTCCGGCGGCTGGTTCCACTCCGCCGGGAAGCGGCTGAGCGCCTCGGTCCCGACCCGGCGGCCGGTCGCCAGGTCGACGATCGGCTGCAGCAGCACCACCGGGCCGGTCTCGAGCAGCGGGCGCAGCCGGCTCTCGACCGCGGCGGTGCGGCGGCGGTGCCGGACGTCCGGTTCCAGGATCAGCGCCGCGGCCCGCGCCAGCACCTGCATCAGGGCGCGGTCGCGCTCGGCCAGTCCCGGGTCGGCGGTGAGTCCGGCGCCACAGAAGGTGCCGTACAGGGTGCCGTCGCTCAGCTCGACCGGCACGGAGATGAAGCTGCGGATGCCCTGCTCGGTCGCGGGAAGCCGCATGGCCCCCGGGAAACGGGTGACGTCCGGGATGACCGCCGGCAGCGTGCCGTCGATGATCGCCTGGCAGAACGAGGTCTCTTGGCGTTGCGTCGTGCCGTCCGGCACCGGCAACTCGGTCTCGACCACCTCGAGGTGCTGCACGGTGCCGTCCAGCCGGCTCAGGAACGCCAGATCCAAGCCCAGCGCCTCGCGGGCGGTCTGTAGCAGTTCGGCGACCTGTTGCGCCGCTTCGGTGCGCTGCGCCATCGACATCTCCTCGGTCACTACTGCCACGACAGAGCACCTATCGGCTCCGGCGGCCGCCGGTTGAGCGGAACGGGCATCGAGCCGCTCAGCTCAACCCCCGTATCGCCGATGAAAGGTTCGAAAGCCATCGGAAGGAACGCAGCGTGAGCAAGCGGGCGGCACGGGTTCTGCCGTACGTGGTGTTCGCCGTCCTCGCGCCCGCCGGCCCTGGCGCCTGGTCAGCGTCGCCCTGGTCGCCCTGATCGCCGGTGGCGTCGGATTCTCGCTGGTGTTCACGCTCGGCATCCGGACCTGGTCGCCGCTGATGGTGCTGGCCCTCGCCGGCCGCCTGGCGGTCGTTCCGCTGCTGCTCGCCGCGCTGCTGTCGTTCAGCGCCCGGCCGCACCGTACGCGCCTCGGACGTGCCCGGCCGGCTGGGCGGCGACGAGTTCGCCGTCGTGCTGCCGACGGTGGGCAGCGCGGCGGAGGCGACCGGGGTGGCCGACCGCATCCTGGCCGACTGCCGGCGGCCGCTGACCCTCGCCGCCACGCCGTGCGGTTGCGCGCGAGCATCGGCGTCGCGGTGACCGGCGAGCAGGCCGAGAACTGCGACGCCGCTGAGCTGCTCCGCCGCGCCGACGTGGCGATGTACTCGGCCAAGCGCGGCGCCACCGACGACTGGGTCCTGCACCGCACCGAGGGCGACCTGGCCGCGGCCGGAACCTGACCGGCCGGGTCGAAGCGAGCCGATCGGGTCGAAAGATCGGCCGGGCGTCGGCCGAGGATGGGGAAGCGCATGATCCGGTACGACGGGTGCTCGCCTTAGATACCTAGCGTGCGCAAACGATCGTTCCTCGGCGTCGCCCTGCTGGTCAGCGGCCTGCTCGTGGCGGCGGGCCGGCCGGCGTCGGCCGCGACCGAGCCGGCCTACCCGGCCGCGGTCAAGGCCGACGACCCCGCCGTCTACCTGCGGCTCGACGACAGCGGCAGCACCGCCGCCGACTCGTCGGGACACGGTCGTACGGGCGCCATCGCGGCCGACGCCGTGTACCGGGCCGACGGCGCGCTCGGCTCGGAGGCCAACGGCTCGCTGCGGTCCGGGGGCAACGTCAACGTGGTGACCGTCCCGGCGAGCGGGCTGCCGGCGGCCGGTGCGTCGCAGACGGTCGAGATGTGGGTGCAGGGTCAGGCGTCCGACGTCGCCACCTGCGGATCCTCGTCATACCTCGGTCTCAACGGGCTCTCGCTGTACCTCGACAACGGCTGCGTCGGCGCCGGCGCGCTGCGCCTGGCCGACGCCGGCGGCAATCGGGCGGGCGCGAACAACGAGCTGGTGGTGCTCACCGACGGTTCCTGGCACCAGATCGCGTACGCCTACGACGCACCCGCCCACACCGTCACCCTCTTCGTCGACGGCGTGGCCGTCGACGTCACCACCGGCGTCACGCTGACCGGCTCGCCGGCGCCGCTGCAGACCCGCTTCACCGGCGGGATCGACGAGCTGGCCGTCTATCCGGCCGCGCTGGCGCCGAGCCGGCTCGCCGCCCACTACACCGCGGCCCAGGTAACCGGGGCGGTGTGCGCGCCCGCCTCGACCACCGCGTACGGCAACGTCGTGCGCGCCGACCGCGCGGTCCGCTACTTCCCGCTCGACGAGGCCACCGGCGCCCGGGTCGCCCTGGACGCCTCCGGCAACTGCGGCAACGGCACGCGCTCCCCGGGCACCGCCGCCGTGCAGGGCGCCGGGCCGGCCGGCGCCGTGGCCATGCAGGCCGACCCGGACGGACGCGGCCTGGCCGCGAGCGCGACCGAGCTGCCCGGCCCGGCCGCGTCGCAGACCGTCGAGCTGTGGGTCAAAGGCGGCCAGGAGAGCAGCCCGTGCGGCGCCGCCGGCTACCTCACCGTCAACGGACTGTCGGTGCTGGCCGACAACGGCTGCGTCGGCGACGCCGCGCTGCGGCTGCGGGACGCCACCGGCAACCGGGCCGAGGCGCGCAACGAGCTGGCCACGCTCACCGACGGCGGCTGGCACCAGGTCGCGTACGCCTACGACGCCGGCGCCCGCACGGTCGCGCTCTACGTCGACGGCGCCGCGGTGAGCACCACCGCGAACGTGTCGCTGAGCGGCGCCGACGCGCCCCTGCGGACCGTCTACCACGGCGCCGTCGACGAGGTCTCGATCTATCCCTCGGCGCTGGCCGCCGAAAGGATCGCCCGGCACTATGCGGTCGCGCTCTCCGGCGCCACCGGGGTGATCCTCACCGGCCGGGTGGACGCGGGCGGCCAGGCCGCGGCCGGTTCCCGGGTGCAGGCCTGCCAGACCCCGGCGAGCTGCTTCACCGCGGTGACCGACCTCAACGGCGTCTACCGGATGACGGTGCCGGCCGGCCCGTACGGCGTGACCGCGTTCCCGCCGCCGAGCGGCCCCGGCTCGACCAGCTCCCTGGCGACCGTCCCGGTCGTGGTCGCCGAGACCGCCGACACGACCACCCTGGACATCGCGCTGCCGGTGCCGGCCCTGCCCCCGGGTGCGTCCCTGACCAGCCCGACCGGCGGCACCCAGACCGGCGTACCGCAGATCAACTGGTCGGAGCCGTCGGTCTACCGCACCACCGGCTGCGCCAACGGCTCCGGCCTGCTGCTGATGGTCGCCCCCGACACCGCCACCGGCACGCTGCGCCGCCGGGTCTTCTCGCTGCGCGAGTCGCCGGCCGGCTCCGGGAAGTACGTGGGCCTGATCCCGGCGCTCGCGCCGATGCACGGCACCGCGCAGGTCACCCCGTTCATCAGCTGCGAGCCGAAGCTGACGTTCGCGCCGACCGGCGGCGACGGCGCGGGCGGCACCACCGTGGTGGTGCACCTGCCGGACGACATCGACGACTCCGCGGTCACCGGCTTCGCCTTCGGCTCGGCGGCCGCCGCGAAATGGAGCCGCAACCAGTCCCGCCTGTTCGTGCTCACCAGCCCGGCCGGCACTGGGGACGTGCCGCTGAGTGTCCGGCTCGCCGGCGGAGCGAGCCGCACGCTCGGCACGTTCCACTACTCGCACATCACCAACGTCTCGGACGGCAACACGGCCGGGACCGTGGTCGCGGTGACCGGCACCGGCTTCACCCCGAGCACCGCGGCCCTGGTCGGCACCGTCCCGGCCCACGTCGAGTACGTCTCGTCGACCCGGGTGAACGTGACCCTGCCCGCCAACAGCGGCGCCCAGCAGCTCACCACGTACTCGGGCGGCGGCCCGGCGACCGGCCCGAGGATCAACTATGGCGCGGTGGCGGTCGACACGATCCGCTACTTCCAGGCCGGCATCACCTACTCGCAGCTGTGGGGAACGATCGTGGACGCCTCGGCCGGCGCCACCGCGGTCGAGGAGGGCGAGCTCGTCTCCGCCCTGCTCGGCACCGTCCTCGACCTCGGCGACATGGTGGTCACCGGCGAGGCGATCACGCTCGGCGGCTTCGACGCCGGGCTGCTGGTCGGCGGGATCGGGCTGACCGGCGGCGGCGTCCTGCTCATCGTGGGCGGCGTGCTCGCGGCGTACCTCATCAACAAGCTTCTCCAGGACGCGATCAAGGCCGAGCACTTCGACGTGCTGATCGACCCCAGCGGCAACGTCGTCGACCGCAACGGCTCGCCGGTGGCCGGCGCGACCGTGACCCTGAGCCGGCAGAACGCCGGCGGTGTCTTCGAACCGGTGCCGAGCGGCAGCGACGCGATCGCCCCGTCGGTCAACCCGGAGACGACCGGCGACAGCGGCGCCTTCCACTGGGACGCGGCGGCCGGCACGTACAAGGTGACCGCGACCTCCCCGGCCTGCGCCGGCGCCGCCGAGGCCGGGCCGTTCACCCTGCCGCCGCCGGCGCTCGGCCTGCTCCTGCGCCTGCCCTGCGCGATCGCCACCCCGGCGGCGCCGCGGGTCGACGCCGTCGCGCCGGCCGCGGTGCCGGCCGCCGGCGGCGCCGTCACGGTCACCGGCGCCGGCTTCGGCGCGACCACCGCGGTCTCGGTCGGTGGCCGGGCCGCGGCCTTCACGATCCTCTCGCCGTACGCGCTCACCGTCTCCGTCCCGGCCGGCACCGGCACCGCCGCGGTCCGGGTCACCGGCCCCGGCGGCACCTCGGCGCCCTCCGCCAGCGTCCAATATGTTCGGACTCCCTCCACGCCGGTCACCCCGCCCGTCACTCCTCCGGTCACCCCACCGGTCACGCCACCCGTCACCACGACCACCCAGTTGACGGCGTCGCCCAACCCGGCTCCGGGGTATGGCCCGGTCCGGCTCACCGCCCGGGTCTCGTCGGCGGCGGGCATCCCGACCGGCGTGGTGACCTTCGCCGACGGCAGCCGGGTGCTCGGCCGGCCCACACTCGACGGCACCGGCCAAGCCACGCTGACCATCCCGGTGGCGGCGCCGGGCACGCACCACCTGCGGGTCACGTACGCCGGCAGCGGCTCCTTCCCGTCGTCCTCGGCCACGGTGACGCTCACCGTCCGCAGCGCGACGCTCGGCCTCACGGTGAGCAACCGCCGTCCGAAGGCGGGCAAGGCGATCACCCTGACCGGCGTCGCGAAGGGCTCCTGGCCGGCCGGCGCCCAGCTGCGCATCGTCGAGCTCCAGGGTCGCCACACCCGGGTGCTGAAGTCGTGCCGGACGGGCCTGAGCTGCGCCGTGAAGGTGGCTCACCGGCCCGGCCGATGGTCGTACGAGGTGGTCGCCGTGGACCGGGCCGGGCACCCGCTGCGCGCCACCACGGCGGTCGTCGTGACCTGGAGGTCTTGACATGGAGATGTTTGATTGACTCGAATCTCTACAGTCTGACAACCGAGTCAGTCGAGTCGCGGATGGTGATGCGGTGACGTCCTGGATGCGCCGGCGTGATCACAACATCTTCCTCAATACGACAAACCTGCTGATCTGCGGCGCCCTCGCCGGAGTCGTGGTGGCGGCCGGGGTCTTCCCGGCGGCCGCGATGTCGGGCCTGGCCGCCAAGGCCGGCGGCGAGACCTTCGCCAGCCTCCCCAGTGAGCTCAAGGACTTCAGCTCGCCGCAGATCACCCGCATCTACGCGTCCGACAACAAGACCCAGATCTCGCAGTTCTACGACGAGTTCCGCAGCGACGTACCGCTGAAGGAGATCTCGCCGTACATGCGCGATGCGATCGTCGCCGCCGAGGACCGCGAGTTCTTCCACCACCGCGGCGTCGACATCAAGGGTGTCGCCCGCGCCCTGGTCAACAACAACAACGGCAAGTCCAAGCAGGGCGCCTCCACGATCACCATGCAGTGGGTACGCATGTCGCTGGCCTACTCGGCGACCAACCCGCAGGAGGTGGTGGCGGCCACCGTCGACACACCCAAGCGCAAGGTCACCGAGATGAAGTACGCGCTGCAGGTCGAGAAGGAGCTCACCAAGGACCAGATCCTCGAGCGCTACCTGAACATCGCGCCCTTCGGCAACCAGGCGTACGGGGTCTTCGCCGCCAGCCAGGTCTACTTCAACAAGAAGCCCAAGGACCTCACGATCGGCCAGGCCGCCATGCTCGCCGCCATCGTGAAGGCGCCGACCAGCTACAACCCGACCAGCGCCGAGGGCCACAAGGAGCTGTCCGAGCGGCGCAACAACTACGTCATCCCGGGCATGGTCGAGATGGGGTCGATCACCCAGGCCCAGGCCGCCAAGGCGATCAAGGAAGCGATCCCGAGCAAGGCCAAGCCGATCGCGAACGGCTGCGTCTCGGTGGCCAAGAACATGTGGGGCTTCTTCTGCGACTACTTCTACCGCTGGTGGATGGGCCGGGAGGAGTTCGGCCAGACGCCGTACGACCGGGAGCGTCGCCTGAAGAGCGGCGGATACCGGATCACCACCACCCTCGACGTCAAGGCGCAGGCCAGCGCCCGTAAGCGGATCGCCGAGCAGATCAAGGACACGAGCAAGAACGCCCTGCTGATCGCCGCGGTCGAGCCCGGCGACGGCAAGGTCCGGGCGCTGGCGGCGAACCGGCGGTACAAGCTCGACGATCCCGCCCATCCGCAGAACGGGATCTCGGCCGACCCGCGCAAGGCCCGGCAGGGCAAGCGGGGCACCTATCCGAACACGACGAACCCGCTGCTCACCGGCGGCGGGGACATCACCGGGTACCAGGCCGGCTCGGTCATGAAGATGTTCACCATGGTGGCCGCCCTGGAGAAGGGCTACCCCCTGGCGTACACGATCAAGGCGGAGAAGCAGGCGAAGACGCACTACATCATCGAGCCCGGCAGCGACTCCGCGTGCGAGGGCACCCACTTCTGGTGCCCGATGAACTCCGGTGGCGGCGGCGAGGGCATCTACAACATGTGGACCGGGTTCGGCCGCTCGATCAACACGTTCTTCGTGCCGCTCGAGGAGCGGGTCGGCGCCGAGAACGTGGTCGCCGTGGCCAAGCGGTTCGGCGTGCAGTTCCGCTCGGACGAGGACGCCGGGTACGCCTCGCCCGGCCGCGCGCACCAGTGGGGGGCGTTCACGCTGGGCGTGTCGGCGACGACGCCGCTGGACATGGCGAACGCGTACGCGACGCTCGCCGCCGACGGCATGTACTGCGAGCCCACGCCGATCGAGCGGATCAGCACCCAGAGTGGCGAGAAGCTGGACGTCGGCCGATCCCACTGCATGCGCGCGACCAGCAAGGACGTGGCGCGGGCGGCGCTCGACGCGACGCGCTGCCCGGTGGGCGACTCGGCCCAGCTGGGCTCGTGCCACGGCGCGACGGCCGGCGCCGTACGGTCGGTGGTCGGTCATCCCGTCTTCGGCAAGACCGGCACCACCGACAAGGACCGCACGGCCGGTCTGATCGCGGGCACGACGTCGCTGGTGGTCGCCGGCTATCTCGTCAACCCGGACTATCAGAACCATTCCGACCACTTGCGCCACTACCAGGTCAATCCCGCTGTTTACTACACGCTTGCCGACTACATGAAGGGCAAGCCCAAGATCCAATTCAAGAAACCCGAGAACCGCAAGATCGCGTACGGGGATCAGCGCCGCATTCCCGACGTGGAGTGCGACTCGGTCTCGAGCGCCCGGAACCGCCTGGAGAACGCCGGGTTCTCGGTCTGGCTGAGCTCGTCGTCGGTCGACTCGAAGTGCCCCGCCGGCACCGCGGCCGGCACCAATCCCAGTGGCCGCACGATCAAGGGCGGCGTGGTCGAGATCGAGGTCAGCAACGGCAAGGGCGCGGTGCCCCCGCCCACGCTGCCCGGCCCCGGCCAGACGCCGCCGCCGATCTTCCCGCCCCCGCGTAGGTAGACGGATATCTTCCCAGCCTGCTCACAGCTTCTGTCGCAGGCATCCGCGGGACGGACCCCGTACCCTGGAACAGTCGCACACATGACGTGCTTCAACCTCAAGGGAGGCTGGACGCAGTGAAATCCTCGAACCCGGTTCTCACCCGGCTGGGCCAGGCGGCCGATCAGCAGCGGGCCGCCGGGTACGGATATGGTGAGCCGTACCCGACCACGCCGGGCTACGCGGCTCCGCCGGTCGCCCAGGCCATGACGATCGACGACGTGGTCGTCAAGACCGTCGTGCTGCTCGGCATCACCGGCATCTCGGCGATCGCCGCGTGGAACCTGATCCCCGACTCGCTGCAGGGCCCGGCCTGGATCGGCGCCGCCATCGTCGGCCTGGTCCTCGGCCTGATCATCTCGTTCTCGCGGATGGCCAACCCGGCGCTCGTGGTGGCCTACGCGGTGGTCGAGGGCGCCTTCGTCGGCATGGTCAGCAAGGCCTTCGAGTCCTTCTACCACGGCATCGTCCTGCAGGCGGTGGTCGCCACCTTCGGCGTCTTCTTCCTGATGGCCATGCTCTACAAGTCCCGCGTGATCCGGGCGACGCCCCGCTTCACCAAGGGCCTGATCGCCACGATCGGCGGCCTGTTCGCCCTCATGCTGATCAACTTCGTCCTGTCGCTCTTCGGCGTGAACACCGGCATCCGCGACAACGGCCTGATCGGCATCCTGTTCAGCGTCGTCTGCATCGTGGTCGCGTCGCTGAGCTTCATCCTCGACTTCGACCAGATCGAGCAGGGCGTCCGCATGGGCCTCCCGCAGCGTTACTCGTGGACGTGCGCGTTCGGCATCCTGGTTGGCCTGATCTGGCTGTACCTCGAGATCCTGCGTCTGCTGAGCTACTTGCAGGGCAGCAGCCGAGACTAGTAGTCCCCTCGCCGTTGCACCCCGGCGCCCGGGTCGTCCTCCCACGACCCGGGCGCCGTCGTGTTCCCGCCGCGCGCCCGCCCGCCGCAGCGCCGCTTTCGGCGCGGTCGCCGGCGTCGCCGCGCTCCGCTTGCCTCCGGCTCGGTTGCCGGCGTCGCCGCGCTCTGCTTGCCTGCGGCGCGGTTGCCGGCGTCGCCGCGCTCTGCTTGCCTGCGGCGCGGTTGCCGGCGTCGCCGCGCTCTGCTTGCCTGCGGCGCGGTTGCCGGCGTCGCCGCGCTCTGCTTGCCCCGGGTTCGGTTGCCGGCGTCCTCGCGCGGTCTCCCTCGGCCTCGGTGGCGACGGCTACGCTCGGCGCGTGACCGATTTCGCGACCTCGATCGAGCGCCTACTCACCCAGGTGCGCCACTGGGAGCAGCCGCGCTGGCGGGGTCACCGATCCGACCAGACCTTCGCCTTGGCACAGTTGCTGGCCGACCTGGCCGCCGACGCCGAGGGCCGCCCCCGTCGCCCCCTCCCACGCGAGCACGACATGGTCCTCCCCGACCAGCTCCGAGTCCTCGCCGACGACCTCTTGGCCGCCGCCCCGCCGCCACCGGTCCTGGCCGAGGCGGCAGAGGCCGTAGAAAACCTCCGCGCCGCCCTCTAACCACCACACGCCCCGCTTCGCTACGCCCCCCGCCGACCGCGCCTGCCCGCCCGCGCCGCCTGCCCGACCGCGCCTGCTCGCCCCGCTTGCTCGCCCGCGTCCGCCCGCCCGCGCCCCGCAGGGCTCGTTTGGGTGCTGGCGCCCGGCTCCCTGCTGCGATCTTGATAGGTTCCGTGACCCGTTGCGCTGCGAGTTATCAAGGTCGGCCGGGAGGTTGAACGCCTACGGCTGCCCGGTCGCGCCGGCGCCCGCCCGCGCCTGCCCGCACGCGCGAGGGGGCTGCTGCTGCTCGGCTCACCCGCAATCTTGATGAGATGGGTGGCCCGCTGCGCTGCCAATCATCAAATTGCCGGGATGCTGGGCGCCCACGCTCGCGCGGCCCCTTCCAGCCCGCGATGTTGATGATTTCGGCTGGTCGTCTCGCTGGGAGTCATCAACATCGGCGAGAGCGAGAGCGGGCGAACGGCGAGCGCGGGGCCGGCGTGACCCTCGAGAGGGCGGGGTGACGGGGGAAGCGACGGACGGGCAATGAAAACCGCCGAGCCCGGCCGCTCGTGGCAGACCGAACCCGGCGGAAAACCGCGGAGCGTCAGCAGCTCAGCTCAGGCGCTCCAGGACCATCGCCATGCCCTGGCCGCCGCCTACGCACATCGTCTCGAGGCCGATGCTCTTGTCGTGCCAGTCGAGGGAGTTCAGCAGCGTGCCGGTGATGCGGGCGCCGGTCATGCCGAAGGGGTGGCCGACCGCGATCGCGCCGCCGTTGACGTTCAGCTTCTCGATCGGGATGCCAAGGTCCTGGTACGACGGGATGACCTGGGCCGCGAACGCCTCGTTGATCTCGACCAGGTCGACGTCGGCCATGGTCATGCCGGCGCGCGACAGGGCCTGCTTCGACGCCTCCACCGGGCCCAGGCCCATGATCTCGGGGGAGAGGGCGGTGACGCCGGTCGAGACGATCCGGGCCAGCGGCGTGATGCCCAGCTCGCGGGCCTTGGTGTCGCTCATGATGACCACGGCCGCGGCGCCGTCGTTGAGCGGGCAGCAGTTGCCGGCCGTGACCCGGCCGTCGGGGCGGAACACCGGCTTGAGGCCGGACACGCCCTCGATGGTGACGCCGGGGCGGGGGCCGTCGTCCTTCGACACGACGGTGCCGTCGGGCAGCGTCACGGGCGTGATCTCGCGGTCCCAGAAGCCGTCGGCGATGGCCTTCTCGGCGAGGTTCTGACTGCGTACGCCGAACTCGTCCATCTCCTCGCGCGAGATGCCCTTGATCTGCGCCAGGTTCTCGGCGGTCTGACCCATTGCGATGTAAATGTCCGGAACGTCGCCATCGTCGCGCGGGTCGTGCCAGGTGCGGCCGCCCTGGGCGAACGAAGCGGTCCGCTCCTGGGCGGAAGCGAAGAACGGGTTCTCCCAGCCGCCGCCGACGAGCTCCTGCGCGGCCGACGGAAGCCCATCGGAGCTGCCTCGCGCGTGCCGGGAAACGGTTTCGACGCCGGCCGAGACGAAGATGTCGCCCTCGCCCGCCTTGATCGCATGGAAGGCCATGCGGCTGGTCTGCAGCGAGGATGAGCAGTACCGGGTGATCGTGGCGCCGGGGAGGCCGTCGAGGCCGAGCTTGGTGGCGACGACGCGGGCCATGTTGAAGCCCTGCTCACCGCCGGGCAGGCCGCAACCGAGGTAGAGGTCCTCGATCAGGGTGCGGTCGAGCTGCGGCACCTTCTTCAGCGCCGCGTCGACGATCGTGGTGGCGAGGTCGTCGGGACGCAGATCCTTCAGCGATCCCTTGACGGCGCGGCCGATCGGGGAGCGGGCGGTGGCGACGATGACAGCTTCCGGCATGTCCCCACGTTAACCGGTCAGTAACATGCCGTGCGAGTGCAACTTCGTCACAGCGGGCTGAGAGCTGCCTTGGCGACCGCCGGATACAGCGCGTGGGCCCAGACCCGGTAGCCGTCGGCCGAGGGGTGGAAGCCGTCGTAGCAGAACGTGCCGGCGTCGGCCCGGAACACGGCGCCGGTCTCCTCGGCCAGGTCGACCACCGCGCCGCCGGCCGCCTGCACCGCCTTGATCTGCGCTTTCGCCATCCGGCGGCCCATCAGGCCGGCCACCTGGCGCAGCGGCGGCGCGATCGCCCGCAGCGCGCCGAGGTCGGGGCAGGTGCCGACGACCACCCGTACGCCCGCGTCCCGCAGCCGGCGCACGGCCTGCCCGAGCAGCTCGGCCGACTCCTCGGGGCTGCGCATGCTGGTCGCGTCGTGCGCGCCGATCAGCACCACGGCCACGTCCGGCCGGTCGCCGAGCAGCGCGCGGGCGACCTGGGTCGCCAGGTCGGCGGAGCGGGAGCCGGCCACGCCCACGCTCGACAGCAGCACGTGCCGCTCGCCGGTCTCGGGCGTGCCCTCGGCGAGCAGCCGCGCGAGCTGGCCGCCGACCGTCTCGGAGAGCCACTCGACGCCGACGCCGATCGCGGCCGAGTCGCCGAGCAGCACCAGCCGCAGGGTGGGCGCCGAGACCTTGCCCATCGACGTGCGCAGGGCCAGGCCCATGGTCGGCTTCGCGTAGCGCCGCGCCTTGGCCGCCAGCACCTCGCCGGCCAGAAGCGCCATGCCACCCACCGCGCCGGCGAGCAGACCGGTGGCCGCCGCCTTGCCGATCCGTGCGTTCAGCCCCGCCATCTCTCGCCTCCCTGCCTGACCCCCGGCCTAATGATCCGCTGGGGTCCACCCTACGGCTCCGGTCGCGGAAGGGCCGCTCGGAACCGGTGCCTTGTGCCCGAACCAGGTGCGCGGCTCGCCGAACCACGGATGCCGCCGGAGGGTGGCGCGGCGCCCGTCCGGCTTGGCCGGACTGACCTCGGTGCCGGCCGCGCGTACGGCCTCCTGCGCCGCGGTTTCGAGATCACCCACCGCCGCCACCGGTCGTTCCTCTTCGCCCAGCAGTGCCAGCAACGTCGGCAGCACCACCGACGCCGCCCGCGCATAGCCCTCGGCCGACGGGTGGAAGTGGTCGGAGCTGAACATCCGCACCGGGTCCGCCTCGAACATCGGGCCGAGCAAATTGCCGATCGACACCGTACGCCCGCCGGCCGCGACCACCGCGACAGTTTGTGCGGCGGCCAGATCGCGGCTCCACTTGCGGGCGAGCCAGCGCAGCGGTGGCTTGATCGGCTGGATCGCGCCGATGTCGGGACAGGTGCCGACCACGACCCGGCAGCCGGCCTCGCGCAGCCGTCGCACCGAGTCGCCGAGGTAGCGCACGGCCTGCTCCCGGGCCGAGAAGTGGGTGACGTCGTTGCCGCCGATGAGGATCACCGCGACGTCCGGCTCGTACTCGAGCGCGGCGTCCACCTGATACGGCAGGCCGGAGGACATCGAGCCGACCACGGCTACCCGGTAGAGGCGTACCGGGCGGCGGAGGCGGCGCGACACGCCGGTCGCGAGCAGGGCGCCGGGTGTCTCGCGGGGACGGTGCACGCCGTACCCGGCCGCCGAGGAATCGCCGAGAATGACCATGGTGATCGGCTTGCCGCCGAACTTCGCCCCGTAGACCCCGTCACCCCGCGGCGGTGGCGCCTCGGCCAGCGGAATCACCCGCCGCGCGTCGGCCGCCTGCCGGAGCAGCAGCCCCGCCGAGCCCGCGGTCAGCACGGCGAGCCCGCCGGTGACGCCGCCGAGGATCTGACCGGCCAGCTTGAGCCGCCGCCAGTCCTCCGCGGTGAACTCGATGCCGCTCACGGGTCCCCCTCCCAGATCCGGCTTGGATTTCGAGGCTAACTCGTACGGGCGAAGGGTAAATCAAAGTCACGTCAGACTTTTGGGCAACGCAATCGTGGCGCGCGCACGTCATGCTGGAGTTGCGGAGAGGGGAAGCGATGGCGAAGACGTTGAAAAGGACGGCGGCGTTCACGGCGCTGGCCAAGCAACTGACGGCCGGTGTCCGGGGCGGTCCCTCGGTGAGCAAACGACTCGCCGCGCTGCCGCGCATGCTCAAGGCGACGGCGAAAGGGGAGTACGACGGAGGTGTCCGCGTCGCGATGATGGCGGCCGCCGCGGCGTACATCGCCTCGCCGATCGACCTCGTTCCCGAGGCGTTCCTGCTGGTCCTGGGTCTCGCCGACGACGCCGTGATGATCACCTGGCTGGCCGGCGCGGTGCTGGCCGAAACCGAGCGCTTCCTGGAGTGGGAGAAGCAGCGGGACCGCGTCGTCGTAATCTAAAGCGTGCGTTACTACGACAACGTCGTCGAGATCATCGGTGACACACCCCTGGTGAAGCTCAATCGCGTCACCGAGGGCATCGAAGCCACGGTGCTGGCCAAGGTCGAGTACTTCAATCCCGGCGGCTCGGTCAAGGACCGGATCGCGCTGCGGATGGTGCTCGACGCGGAGCGGGACGGGATTCTCCGGCCCGGTGGCACCATCGTCGAGCCGACCAGCGGAAACACCGGGGTCGGCCTGGCTCTGGTCGCGCAGCAGCGCGGCTACAAATGCATCTTCGTGTGTCCCGACAAGGTCAGCGAGGACAAGCAGAACGTCCTTCGGGCGTACGGGGCCGAGGTCGTGGTCTGCCCGACCGCGGTGGCCCCCGAGGACCCGCGTTCCTACTACAACGTCTCCGACCGCCTGGCCCGCGAGGTGCCCGGCGCGTGGAAGCCCGATCAGTACAGCAACCCGGCCAACCCGCGCTCCCACTACGAGGAGACCGGTCCCGAGCTGTGGAAGCAGACCGACGGCAAGATCACGCACTTCGTGGCGGGCGTCGGCACGGGCGGCACGATCAGCGGCGTCGGGCGATTTCTCAAAGAACAGGGTCCGGTACGGGTGATCGGCGCCGACCCCGAGGGCTCGGTCTACTCCGGTGGCACCGGCCGGCCGTACCTGGTCGAGGGCGTCGGCGAGGACTTCTGGCCGACCGCGTACGACCGCGACATCTGCGACGACGTCATCGAGGTCTCCGACTCCGACTCGTTCGAGATGACCCGGCGCCTGGCCCGCGAGGAGGGCCTGCTGGTCGGCGGCTCGTGCGGGATGGCGGTGGTCGCCGCGCTCGAGGTGGCCCGCAAGGCCGGCCCCGACGACGTCGTGGTGGTCCTGCTCCCCGACGGCGGCCGCGGCTACCTGTCGAAGATCTTCAACGACGACTGGATGGCACGCTACGGCTTCCTGCGTACGGGCGGCGACGCCCCGACGGTGGCCGACGCGCTGGCGGGCAAGGACGGCCGGATGCCACCGCTGATCCACGTCCACCCGACCGAGACCGTCCGCGACGCGATCGACTACATGCGCGAGTACGGCGTTTCGCAGCTGGCCGTGCTGAAGGCCGAGCCGCCGGTGGTGACCGGCGAGGTGGCCGGCTCGATCGCGGAGAAGGCGCTGATGGACGCGTTGTTCACCGGCCAGGCCCACCTGCACGACACCATAGAGCGCCACATGGGCGACCCGCTGCCGATGATCGGCGGCGGTCAGCCGGTGAGCGAGGCCGTGTCGTTGCTCGAAAAGGCCGACGCCGCAATGGTGTTGATCGACGGCAAGCCGGCTGGGGTTTTGACCAGGCAGGATCTGCTCGCTCATCTGACTTGAGCGGTGTGTCCGCCCGCGGTTGTCTCTTTCGTGGGGTGACCGCGGGCGGATCTCTTCTGCGGCGGTTGGGTGCCGCTTCGCTCGTTCACACTCGCTGGCGCCGTGCGACTGCCGGTCTTGTCCGCCGCGACCACGTTTTACCGGGCTGTCCACTAGCCCCGCGTTCGGCGCCGTGCCGCCGCGGCGGCGCGGCGCTTGTCCACAGGCGCGGTTTGACACCGTGCAGGTGCCGCGCCGCAGTCGCGTCGGCGTCCTTGTCCACAGGCGCGATTTGACACTGTGCAGGTGCCGCGCCGCAGTCGCGTCGGCGTCCTTGTCCACAGGCGCGATTTGACACTGTGCAGACGCCATCCCGCACACTGATTTGTGGCTGGTCGGCCCCCTGGGTGGGTGGGGTGTACCCGGCGGCGCGAAGAATCCTCGGGTCGTCGCGGGTGCGTCGGCCGTGGGGTGTTGGGGCGGCGGGGGCGGCAGGCGCCGTCAGGGATGAGGCCGCGGCGCCAGAGGACAGGCATGATCGAGATGCTCGGTGTGGCTCCGCGATGAAGACTTACCGCTGTTGGTATGCGCTTACTCAACAAGATCGCGCGTGTGTCGGTTTGCCGCGGGCTGGGCTCGTGCCGGCGGCGTCCGGACGGCCCGGTGGTGCCGGTGACATTCGAGCGGCTCGGTGGCATGGAGCGGCGCGGTGGTATTCGAGCGGTGGCATCCGGGCGGTCCGGTGGCATCGGAGCGGATCGGTCATGCGCGGCTGGGTCGGTCATGCGTGGTGAGCTGGCCATGCGCGGCTGGGGCGGTCATGCATGGTGAGCTGGCCATGCGCGACTAGGCGTGACGAGACCCAGATCGAGTAAGCGTTGAAGCCTTCCCGCCCGGCGCCGAGTGCGAAATCAACAGGATCTAGGGGTTGGTGGCCGAAACGGCGCCGGCGACGGTCGGATTGACGGGTCCGGCGCGGACTCCCGATGCCTGCCGAACCGCGGGCGTGCGCGCTCTGCCTACCCACGCTCGCGCGTATCGGTAAGCAGAGCAAAGGGCGCGCCGGTCAGTTCAGCTCGGCCGGCACCGTCACGACGTCTACCAGGGCGTTCTTGCGCAGCAGCGTGATCGGAAGGCTCTTGCCGATCGCGGGACCCAGCATCAGGCGCTGCAGCGCCTGCGTTGTCTGGATGGGCTGGCCGCCGGCCGAGATCAAGACGTCGCCCAGGTAGATGCCGGACGTGCCGGCCGGACTGCTGGGGACGACCTCGACCACGCGCAGCCCGAGCTTCTGGCCCAGGCGCTCGGCCAGCGCGGGCGGTAGCGGCGTGGGGACGCCGGCCACCCCGAGCCAAGCTCGGCGCACGCGGCCCGAGGCGACCAGCTCGCCGATGATGGTGCGGGTGGTGGTGTTGATCGGGACGGCCAGGCCCAGGCCGTAACCGGCGACGGCGGTGTTGATGCCCACGACCGTGCCGGTGGCGTCGGCCAGGGCGCCGCCCGAGTTGCCGGGGTTGAGGGCCGCGTCGGTCTGGATGACGCTGTCGATGATGCGGATGCGGCGGCCGTCGCGGGCCGGCAGGGAACGGCCCAGGCCGGAAACTACGCCGGCGGTGACCGAGCCGGCCAGGCCCATCGGGTTGCCGACGGCCACGACCAGCTGGCCGATCTTGAGGGTGTCGGCGTCGCCGAGAGGGGCGGCCGGCGCGCCGGAGTTGTGGACCCGCACGACGGCGAGGTCGGAGAGGGGGTCGGAGCCGACCACGTCGAACTTCGACTCGGTTCCGTCGGCGAAGGCGGCGGTGCCGCTGGTCGCGCCGGTGATCACGTGGGCGTTGGTGAGCAGGAAGCCGTCGTCGGTGAAGGTGACCGCGGAGCCGGCGCCGGCGCCGCGGGCGGTACGCACCGAGAGGGCGGCGACCGAGGGCAGGAGGCTGGCGGCGACACCCGTCACGACGCGGCTGTAGGCGTCGAGGGCCTCAGCCGGGTCGACGCCCGTGTGTTCGGTATCCATGACGGCCTCAACAACGCCCCGGCGGCACTCGATGCCCTGCCTACGTCCGCCCATGGCGAACAAAAGAGGGCCGGTCACGGATAGTCGCGACAGTCGGACAGAAAGTGCGGCGGGCCGGCCGCCCGGTGCGGTTGTATCTGTCGTACCGGAGGTTGCAGTACAACCCGACGGAGAGTGACGGATGGTCATCGCGGACCCACCGGCCGACATTGTGGACCGGATGCTCTGGCGCGACGCGCAGCAGATGCTCGGGCGCCACGCCGAGGGCGACCACGACGGCAACTGTGTCTGGTGTGGATGGCGCTGGCCGTGCGCCCCCCGCCGGCTGGCCGAGAGGGCGGAGGAAGCGTCCCGCCGTCCATGGCGCGAGGCGTGGACGGCCCGGCACGACCTGAACAGCATCCGGGCGATGCCGGGCCTCAACGGCGACCGGCACGGCGTCCGGGGCTCGCGCACCAACCGCGGCTACTTCGACTGACACAAGTAAATACCAGGCTCGACGTCGTGCCGACAGCTTGACCTCCCCCGGCAGGCCCCGGCTTCCCAGCCCGGCCGACGTCTCCCCGCGGTGACACCGCAGCGCCCCGCCAGCGCCGCGGCATCCCCGCAACAGGACCCGCCCTTGAACTGGTTCAGGACCGGCACGCCTCCGCTGGTCCAGCGCCTCCGGCCAGGCGCGACCCCCGGTTTGGGCGGGGCGGTTGGCGGGAGCGCGTGACCACAGGTTCCCCCGCAATATCTCGGTCGCGCGCTCCCGTCCACCTATAGTTGGGGCGGTCCAATATGGAGGTGGTGCGACCGCCATGTCCGCCCCGGCGCAACTACCCCCTGACATCGCGTCGTTTACCGGACGTACGCAGGAGCTGGCCACACTGAGCGAGCCGGCCGCCGTCACGGTGATCTCCGGTCCGCCCGGCTGCGGAAAGAGCGCTCTCGCGGTCCATGGGGCGAGGGCAATCAACTATCAAACTAGTCTATATGTGGATTTACGGGGCTTCGGTGGCGCCGAGCCGCGCGAGCCCGCCGACGTCCTTCGCCTCCTGCTCGAATCACTGGGCGTGACCCCCGACCGGATGCCCGCCGACATCGACGGCCGGCAGGCGCTGTGGCGGGGCGAGACCGCCGACCGCCGGCTTCTCCTGCTGCTCGACAACGCCCGCGACGACGACCAAGTGCTGCCTCTGCTGCCGACCGGCGCCGAGACCAGGACGATCGTGACCAGCCGGCGGCGGTTGACCGGCCTGGTCGCCGCGGTCGGCGCCCGCCCGATCGCGCTCGACGGACTGCCCGAGGCCGAGGCGATCGAGCTCTTCCAGCGGCGGGTGGGCACCCTCGCCGCCACCTCGGCCGTCGACATCGTGCGGGCCTGCGGCGGCCTTCCGCTCGCGGTGACCCTGGCCGCCGCCCGGGTGCGCACCTCCGGGCATCCGCTGGCCGCGCTCGCCGCGCTGACCGCCGAGCTGCGCCGCCCGTCCCGGCGCCTGGAGGCCCTGGACGACCTGCGTGCGGTCTTCTCCTGGTCGTACCACGGTCTCAGCCCGGAAGCCGCCCGTCTCTTCCGGCTTCTCGGCCTGGTCGCGGCCCCCGACATCGCGCTCGCCGCGGCCTCGGCGCTGATCGGTCGCCCACCCGCGGAGACCAATCGCCTGCTGCGCGAGCTCACCGAGACGGCACTCCTGGCCGAGCCCAGCCCCGGGCGTTTCCACCTTCAAGATCTTTTGCGCGCGTACGCCGGGGAGCTCGCCCGCCGGCACGACCCTTCACCCGAGCGGCGGGCCGCCCTGACCAGGCTGCTCGACCACTACACGCACACCGCGTACCAGGCCGATCTGGTGCTCAACCCGAGCCGGGCCCCGATCCCGATGACGCTGGGCGAGCCCGCCGACGACGCGCGGCCGAGTCCCCTCGGCGACATGAAGGCGGCGCTGACCTGGCTCACCGGGGAGCGGGAGACGCTGCTGGCCGCCGTCCGGCAGGCGCGCGACGAGGGCCTCGACACCCAGGCCTGGCAGCTGAGCTGGGCGCTCGACTCCTTCCTGAACGAGGAGCGCCGCTGGGACGACGAGGGGGCGGCCTGGGCGGTGGCGCTCGACGCGGCGACCACTCTCGCCGACGGGCCGGCGCTGGCGTACGCGTACTCGTTCCTCGCCGTCGCCGACGCCCGCCGTCAGCGCTTCGCCGAGGCCCAGCTGCACATGAGCCGCGCCCTGGGCCTGGTCGAGGAGGCGGGCGACGTCGCCGGGACGGCCGAGTGCCGATTCATCCTGTCCTATCTGTGGTGGCTGCAGGGCGATCAGCAGCGCGCGCTGGCCGAGGCCGAGACGTCGCTCGAGTTGTTCGGCTCGCTCGGCGACGCGATCTGGGAGGGCAAGGCCGCGCTCGCCGTCGGCTGGTACCACGCGCAGCGCGGCGACAACCGCACGGCGCTGCCCTACTTCAACCGGGCCGTGACGTTGCAGCGCGCGGCCGGCGACCGGGAGAACGAGTCGGTCACCCGGGACAGCCTCGGCCTGCTCCACCTGGTGACCGGCGAGCACGACGAGGCGGCCCGGCAGTTCGAGGAGGGGCTGCGGCTCTCCCGGCGCACCGGCAACCCCGCCGTCGAGGCGCAGATCCTCGGGCACCTCGGTGACCTCTACGAGACGCTCGGCGATCAGGAGACGGCGGGCGAGCGCTGGCGGGAGGCGTACGAGATCCTCGCCGATCTCGGGCACCCGCAGGCCGCCGCCGTCCGCGGCAAGCTCACCCCGGTCTCCAAGCCGGACGCGCCCGGGATCCGCTCGCACCGCCTGCGTCGCGGATTGTCGCAGGAGGACCTGGCCGAGCGCACCGGGCTGAGCGTGCGCACGATCCGCAACCTCGAGTCGGGCCGCGGCGGACGGCCCCGCCCGGAGACCGCCCGCCTGCTGGCCGACGCGTTCGGCCTCGAGGGCGACGAGCGGGAACGGTTCCACCTGGAGCTGTCGGGCTGATTTGCCGGTGCCTTTGCCGGTCCGCTGCCTGTGCCGTCCCGGCGCCGCCCCGCACCATGAGAGCAGAGGGAACACGGGGGAGTGTCCGGGTGGAGACTGGGGGCCACCCGGACAGCAATCAGCCCAGCTCGCGGCCGTAACGCACCTGCGGCACCGGCTCGCCCCCGATCGCCTCGACCCGGGTCGCGCCGTCCGCCTGCCAGCCCGCCTTCTCGTAGAAGCGGCGCGCCCGCTCGTTCTCGGCGAGCACCCACAACACGGCCCGGTCGCCGCCGAGCCCGGTCAGCTGGGTCCATGCGTTCTCCATGAGCAGCCGCCCCACGCCCGTGCCGACCAGCACCGGATCGACGTGGATCGCGTACAGCTCGACGGCGCCCTCGGTCTCGCTCGGACCGACGTAGGTGAAGCCGACGACCCGGTCGAACTGCTCGGCGACGGTCAGCCGATGCGTGTCGCGCTCCCACTTCCAGCGCTCGGTCCACCACTCGGCGAGGGCGGCGGCCGACAGTGACGCGAGGGTCTCGGCCGAGAGGATGTGCGCATAGGCGTCGGCGCGCGATCGGAAATGCAGCGCCCCGACCGCCAAAAGATCAGAGTCCGCGCCCGTACGCAGCAAAGCAGTCATCACCGGACTTTAGCGACCGGGTCGCGTGCCGAGATCAGATCGTGGACACTCTCGGCTAACGGGGGTGCTCAATGGACGGTTTCGTGCGGCTGTTCGTGGATTACTGCCAATACCTGGTGGTCACCGCGCCCGGGCGCGACGCGTTGGAGATCTACACCGTCGGCGACGATCTCGTGCACGTCGGCGGGCCGGCCCGGTTGACGGCCTTCGCCGGCAACCACACCGGCCACATCGAGATCCGGGTGGTGACCGCCGGCGCGCCGCCGGCCACGCCGGACGACGACGAGTGGGACGCGGTCAGCGAGGCGACCCTGTGGTGCCCGACCGGCACGTTCTCGGTGCGGGGCCTGATGGGCGGCAGCGCCGACGGCCTCACCGATGTGCCGGTGAGCCGCCCCGGGCTGATCCGGGTGCGGGTGCGGGCGCGCAACCGCCTGCACGAGACCGTACGCACCGAGGACGACCCGCCCGAGCAGCACGAGCTGTGGGTGTGGCCGGTCGCCGAGGAGCCCGGCCTGCTGACGCTGCGCGACGACGGCGCCCGTGGCGGTTGGTCGCCCCGACCGGCCAAGGCCGCCGAGTGGGCGATGCTGGGCCTGGTCGCCGCCGGCCCGCCCGAGCCCGACCACCGCGCCCGGGCGACCGTAGTCCGCCGGCGGCCGCTGCCCCTGGCCGCCGCCAAGGCCCTGCTGGCCGACCCCGCCGCCGCCCTGACCACGCCGGCCGCGCCCGCCGCCGGCCGCGGTTCCGATCGCGCGCCCGGTCCTGAGCACCCGGCTTCCGATCGGCCGGCTTCTGAGCGTCCGCCCGCCGCCGATCACGCTCTGTCGGCCGGTGAGCTGGAGATCCGCCTGCGCACGGTCGCCGAAGGCATGCGCACGCGCACGCTGGCCTGGCGCTGGGCCGCCCGTCGGCAGCAACCGGACGCGCGGCCCGACGGCGAGCCGGCCACGCGGCCCGACGATGAGCCGGCCGCGCTGCCCGATGACGAGCCGACCGCCGTGCGGCTGCGCATCGACGACGACGGCGCCGGGGCCGCCGACCTGACCGTCCGGCACGAGGAGGTTCCGGCCCGCGACGCGATCGCGCTCGGCCTGATCTGGGACCACGTGCTCGACCGCCTGGCCGCCCCCGCCGACGACCCGCCCGCCTGGGACGCCGCCCTGCGGAACCGCGAGTCACCGCCTGGCTGATCAGAAATCACCGGGCCTCCCGCCGGGGCGGCAGGGGGATGCGGGTCAGGTCCTCCGCCAGCACGATCGTGCCGCCGAACTCGGCCTTTGCCTCGTCGAGGTAGCGCTGCGGGTCCTGGTAACGCTGGGAGAAGTGGGTCAGCACCAGGGTGCGGACGCCCGACTCGCGGGCGACCCGGGCGGCCTGGGCCGCGGTCAGGTGGCCGACCAGGCGGGCCATCTCGGCGTCCTCGGTGAGGAACGTCGACTCGATCACCAGCATGTCGACGTTCGCGGCCAGGGCGTAGACGTTGTCGCACAGGCCGGTGTCCATGATGAAGGCGAAGCTCTGGCCCGGCCGCACCGTGCTCACCTGGTCGAGCGTCACGTCGCCGAGGCGGCCGGCGCGCTGCAGCTCACCCACGGCCGGTCCGGCGATGCCGTGCTCGGCCAGCAGCCCCGGAACCATCCGGCGCGCCTCCGGTTCGTCGAGGCGGTACCCGTACGTGGGCAGGGAATGCCAGAGCGGCAGCGCGGTGAGCCGCCCCGCCGAGGTCTCGGTCGCGAAGCTCGCGCCGCTCACCGGCGAGGCCACGATGTCGGCGTTGTCCCAGTAGCTGGTGGCGTGCCGGAGCCGGTCGTAGAACTCCTGGCCCTCGGCCGGATAGTGCACGGCGACCGGGTGCGGCACCTTGTCGAGCGAGATGCGCTGGAGGATGCCGGGCAGGCCGAGGCTGTGATCACCGTGGAAGTGGGTGATGCAGATGCGCTTGATCGGGGTGACGGCGAGGCCGGCCATCAGCATCTGGCGCTGGGTGCCCTCGCCGGGATCGAAGAGGATCACCTCGTCGTCCCAGCGCAGGAGGTAGCCGTTGTGGTTGCGGTGTCGCGTCGGCACCTGGCTCGCGGTGCCGAGAATGGCCAGCTCACGCATCAACGGACTCCAGAAACGGGTCGACCCCCGGGGAGGTTTCCACGCTGCTTCCCACATAAGAAGGCGCGTGGTCCGGTCGGACAAGGCCGGATCCCCGGGGGTCGGGTGGCTGCCTGGTATTCGCCGAACCGCTGCCACACGGTCTCGACGTCTTTCAAACAGAACGAAGCTGTCGAGGACAGCGGCTAGCGGACAGCCACCTCACGAGTCCCGTTGGTATACAACTTCGGACCACCTCCCTTCACGTGTACGGCCACGTTATCCAGGGTCGGGGCAGGTTGCCAACGCTTTTAATATCACTAGAGCCGCGGGAATACCCGAGGGGACATTTCGGTACCTTCCACCGCGAGCGACGCCGGACCCACGATCAGCGGGTCGGGGCGGCCGACCACCTCGTCGTCCTTGTTCTCGTAGTCGAAGCGGCTCAGCACGTGCCGCATCGCCTCGAGCCGGGCCCGCTTCTTGTCGTTGCTCTTCACGACCGTCCACGGCGCGTCCGCGGTGTCGGTGTAGAAGAACATCGCCTCCTTGGCCTCGGTGTAGTCGCCCCACTTGTCGAGCGATTGAAGATCCATGGGCGAGAGCTTCCATTGCCGTACGGGATCGACCTGCCGGATGGCGAAGCGGGTGCGCTGTTCCCCCTGGGTCACCGAGAACCAGAACTTGACCAGGTGCACGCCCGAGCGCACCAGCATCCGCTCGAGCTCCGGGGTCTGGCGCATGAACTCGAGGTACTCGGCGCGGGTGCAGAAGCCCATGACCCGCTCGACGCCGGCCCGGTTGTACCAGGAACGGTCGAACAGCACGATCTCGCCGGCGGCCGGCAGATGGCTGATGTAGCGCTGGTAGTACCACTGCGTGCTCTCGCGCTCGCTCGGCTTCTCCAGGGCCACCACCGACGCCCCGCGCGGGTTGAGGTGCTCCATGAAGCGCTTGATCGTGCCGCCCTTGCCGGCCGCGTCCCGCCCCTCGAACAGCACCACCAGCCGCTCGCCCGTGCTCTTGCACCAGTTCTGCAGCTTCAGCAGCTCGATCTGCAACAGCCGCTTCTCGTGGTCGTACTGCTGGCGGGACATCCGCTCGTCGTACGGGTAGTCCTCGCGCCAGGTGTCGACGGGCGAGCCGTCCGCGTTGAGCAGCACCGGGTCGTCATCGTCGTCGTCCGCGACGCGGTAGCCCTCGAGTGCCGTGATCGGCCCGTCGTACGGCTCCGTGGTCTGTTCGTCCTGGTACTCCGCCTCGGCCTGCATGGCCCTCTTCATACCCCGATCAAATGAACGTCAGCCCATCCAGCGACGAAGCTTCTTCTTTCGCGAGGTCTCCACCACCACCGGCAGCTCAGCGTAGGTGTCCTTGCCGATCTGCTCCTGCCGCGCCCACAGCACGCCGAACCAGAAGCTGTCCGGCCCGAGCTCCCGCAGCAGCTCGCGGGCGACCACCGAGTCCTGGTGGGCGCCGAGCACGTCCTGCAGGTCGGTCAGGGCGTTGACCAGGCCTTTGCCCCGCTTCCCGGCGGCCGGGGCGAAAACCTCGACGGCATAACGGGCTTTCTTGTACGCCTTGCGCGCCTCGTGGAGCTCGGCGTCCTCCCCGTCGGCGAGGGCCTGATCGAGCAGCGCGTCGGCCTTGCGCAGGCTCTTGCGGGCCCGGCGCCGTGGGTCGGGCTCGCCGGTGCCGGGCAGTGACGCCAACCGGTCGACCCGGTCGAGCAGCGCGAGGTATCGCTCGCTCTCCAGCGCGTCGGCCAGCGCCGCGCGACCCTGCGCGACCTGCTCGTCGAGGTGCCGGCCGATGCGGGCCGCGACCTCGGTGAACTGCGGGCCGGACCGCTCGACGCCGGACAGCAGCTTGTTCTTCTGCACCTGGCCGTCGCGTACCTGGCCGAGCAGGTCGGCGAGCCACTTGAGCTCGTCGCCGACCTCCTCGAAGCCGGGGAACGAGCGCTTGAACGTCTTCAGGGTGCTGCGCAGGCGCCGGGTGGCGACACGCATCTTGTGCACCGACTCCGGATCGCCCTGCCGGACACCCGGGTCGTACTCGGTGAGGGCGTCGCGCTGCTGCCGGGCGTACGCGAAGACGGGGTTGATCTTTTTGCCCTTGCCCTGGTCCTCGGCCGGGGTCGTGCCGGGCAGCCGGCCGTTCAGCGCGCGAGCGACCTTGGAGGGCCCGGCCGCCGGCGTGGCGCCCGCCGTGCGCAGGCGGCGCTCGACCGCATCGAGCAGCGCCTCGTCGCCGTCGACCAGCTCGACCTCGATCTCCTGCCAGTGCTGCTCGGTGCCGTCGGTCTCGGCCGTCACCTGATCCTGCGCGACCAGGGCGAGCGTGTTCCCGTCGGCGTCCCGCAGCGGCGTCTCGATGCGGCGGGTGCGCAGGCGGGCGACCGGCTTGAGCGGCCTGCGCCGGATGATCGCCCGGACCTGCCCGCGCAGCTCGGCCGGCACGGTGTTCTGGTCGCCGTTCTGGTCGCTGCTCTGCTCGCCGTCCCGGTCGCCGTTCAGCGGCAGCCGATGCTCGGTGCGGCTGCCGCCGGTGCCCGGGGTCTTGAGATGCCAGCCGGCGTCGCCGCCACCGGTACGCCGCCGCAACGTCCGGCGGTTTTGCATCAAGGTGAGCTCGTCGGTGTCGAAGTAGGTGGCGTCCAGATCGTGCGTCTCGGCCGGGGCGGCGTCCCGGATGCCGGCCGTGCCCACCAGCGAAGGCATGACGAAGTCCGCGGGAACATCGTATTTACGCTCTGTTTCGCGGGCGATCTCCATACGTTCATGGTGCCCGACGGAAGGCCGCGCACACAGACCAATCGATTGGCAGCTTCTGCACAGCTTCGTCTCAGGTCGGCCTGGCAGTGTGGGAGGCCGGTTTCGTCAGGAGGTCCTCATGGAGAAGTCCGAGACGCGACGGGTCTCGCTCGCCGGGCTCGGCCTGATCAGTGCGGGAGCGGTGCTGGGCATCGCGCTCGCGACCCCGGCGTCGGCGGCCACGCCCGACGGCCCCCGCTCGCCCAAACCACCGGCGTCCCCCGTCGTCGAAATCGCGGATCAGCAGGAGTAACGAGCCCTACCGGAATGTGCTCCGGCTGCGCAGATAGAGCGCCCGCGAGTAACTTGCCGTGGCGGCGCCGTAATACATCGTCGCGAGGCCGACGTGGAAGCTGTTGTCGGTCAGTGCGTTCTTCGAGTTGGCCGACGCCGCCCACCGGATCTCCGCATCCGAGGCGCTGATTCCCTTGCGCTCGCAGCGCAGCCGATTCATCTCCTTCCCGAGCTTCCAGGTCTCGAGCGCGGCCTCGGCCTGGCGCATCATCGCGCGGGCCTGGTCGGAGAGCGATTCGGCGAGAGCCCACGCGGCTCGCTCTTCTTCGCTGTTGAAGGATGGCATGGCGCACCTCCCGGCTAGCAGCGTCGATCTCCAGTGTGCGCAGCATGTCGGGACATGTCGATCTTTTTCAGCCGCTCGCGTGAAATGCGTACGCATTCACAGCGGTTTCCCCGGACGCATGTCGTCTCGGTTCATTCCGTCGGGGTGATGCCCCGGAAACGGCCGGCATTGGATTCTTCTCCGATGCCGGCCGGCCCCGGTCGAAGATGCGTGGATGCGGGGGGCTGCCCGTTGTGGGCCCTGCGACGGCGAGGACGACATGAGCGAGCAGCTGAAAGCCGGCCCGGGACAGCACTCGGCCGGGGACCGTGCCACGCGGCCGAAGCGCGAGCGCTCGGTCTCGATACTGGAGGGGATCCGGCCGTACCGGCGGGGCTGGTTGCGAGCCGACATCATCGCCGGGATCACCCTGGCGGCACTGGCCATCCCCGAGACCATGGGCTACACCAAGATCGCCGGGATGCCGGTGATCACCGGCCTGTACACCATCCTGATCCCCATCGTCGCCTTCGCGTTCCTCGGGTCGTCGCGGCATCTGGTGGTCGGGGCGGACTCGGCCACCGCCGCGATCATGTTCGCCGGGATCACCGGCCTCGGGATCGGCGGACTACAGCCGGCGACGCCGCAATGGGTCTCGCTGGCCGGGCTCAGCGCTCTGCTGGCCGGTGGACTGCTGTGGCTTGCCCGGCTGGCGCGCCTGGGCTTCTTGGCCGACTTTCTCTCGCGAACGGTGCTGATCGGTTTCCTGACCGGGGTCGGGGTCCAGGTCGCCACCGGCCAGGTGGGCGGAATGCTCGAGATACCCAAGCAGACCTCAGAGGTGCCGTTCTTCAGCGGCAACCTGATCGAGTTCTTCAAGACCCTGGGCCACATCGGTCAGGCCTCCGGACCAACGGCCCTGGTGTCGGCCTCGGTGCTGGCCGTGCTGATCGTCTTCGAACGATGGATCAAGGCGATCCCGGGCGGGCTGGTGGCGGTCATCGGCGCGATCGTGGCCAGTTGGGCACTCGACTTGCAGGCCGACGGCGTCTCCATTCTCGGTCCGGTCCCCAGCGGCCTGCCCAGCATCGGGTTGCCGAGCGGGGTGACCTGGCACGAGGCTGCGGGACTGCTGCCGGTCGCGTTCTCGATGTTCCTGGTGATTCTCGCCCAGAGCGCGGCGACTTCGCGCGCCTACGCGGTCAAGTACAACGAACGCTTCACCGAGAACACCGATCTCATCGGCCTCGGCCTGGCCAACGTCACGGCCGGACTGAGCGGGACCTTCGTCGTCAACGGCAGCCCGACCAAGACCGAGATGGTCGACGAGGCCAAGAGCCGCACCCAGGTCGCCCAGCTCACGACCGCGGTCGTGGTCGCGCTCGTGCTGCTGTTCCTGACCAAGCCGCTGCAGTACCTGCCGAACGCGGTGCTCTCGTCGGTGGTGTTCCTGATCGGGGCGAAGCTGATCGCTATCCGGCCCATGCGGTCGATCTACCGCCTGCGCCGCGACGAGTTCTGGGTGGCGCTGCTGACGGCTGTCGTCGTGGTTGCCCTCGGCGTCGAGCAGGGCATCATCCTGGCCATCGTCCTGTCCCTGGTCGTGCACGTCCGACGCCACTACGCGCCGCACGACGCGGTGGTGCGCTTCGACAGCAAGGGACGGCTCGAACTGGCCAAGCCCACGCCCGGCACCGTCACCGAGCCGGGCCTGGTCATCTACCGGTTCGGCGTCGGCATCTTCTACGCCAACGCCGAACGTCTCTCCCAAGAAATCATGGCCCTGGTGAACGTCCCGGACCCGCCGCGATGGTTCGTCCTCTACGCCGACGCCATCGACGACATCGACTACACCGGCGCGCAGACCCTGCTGGAATTGGCCGATCACCTCACCGCGCGCGGGATCGTCCTCGCCGTCGCCGGGGCCGGCGACGACCTCCGGCGTGAGCTCGACCGCTTCGGGTTCACCGCCAAGATCGGTCCCGACCGCTACTACGACAGCCTCCACGCCGCACGCGACGCCAGCCGCATCGCCTGACTACTCCGATGGGACCGCTTCACGAGCCGGCCCAAGCATGGTCGGTGCTGACGGCGTGCCGGCCAGCACCGACCGTGGCGCGCGAGCGTCAGTTGGTCCGGGCCACACCGACCGGGCAGGTCATGCCGTTCGGGACAGGGCTTAAGCTATGTGACCCATCGGCGTATGGTCGATGCATGCGTGCTGCGATCTACTGCCGGATCAGCCAAGACAGGGCCGGAGCAGGGCTAGGCGTTGCCCGCCAGGAAGAGGACTGTCGCGCCCTCTGCGAGCGTAGGGGATGGGTGGTCGTCGAGGTCTACCCCGACAACGACGTCAGCGCCTACTCAGGCGCACCACGGCCGGCGTGGTCGCGTCTGCTGGCCGACGTGCGGGCGGGCACCGTCGACGCGATCGTGGGGTGGCATGTCGACCGGCTGACACGGTCGCCGCGGGAGCTGGAAGACGTGATCGACCTCGCCGACAAGTACGGCGTAGAGCTGGCGACGGTCACCGGCGACGTTGACCTCAGTACGCCCACGGGCCGGCTGGTCGCCCGGATGCTCGGCGCTGCTGCCCGGCATGAAGCCGAGCACAAGGCGGAGCGGCAGAAGCGCCAGCGTCGGCAGGCGGCCGAGGCCGGGAGGGTCGCCGGCGGAGGGCACCGGCCGTTCGGCTACGAAGCCGACCGGGTGACGATCGTCCCGGAGGAAGCCGAGATCATCCGGGAATGCGTCCGCCGCGTGCTGGCCATGGAGTCGCTGGCGAGCATCGTCCGCGACCTCACCCAGCGCGGCATCACGACGACCGCCGGGAACAGCTTCAAGGTCACCAGCCTTCGGCAACTCCTCTGCCGGGCGAGGATCAGCGGTCGCCGCGAGCACACCCCCCGGAGCAACTGGGAGACGACGCGTCCGATCATCGGCGACATCGTGGCCGATGCGGTCTGGCCCGGGATCATCACCGCGGATGAGTCCGACCGAGTGCGCGCGATCCTCACGGACCCTGACCGGCAGACCCGCCAGCCGGGCCAGCGCATGAACACCTACCTCCTGACTGGCCTACTCGTGTGCCATTGCGGTGCCCGTCTCGTCGGCCGGCCGCGGTCGGGCGTGCCTCGTTACGTGTGCTCCAACGCCCCTGGCTACGACTCATGCGGCAAGACCGCCACCAACACGGCGCGAACCGATGATCACATCCGAGACCTGGTCATCGTGGCGTTGGACTCGCCCGACTTCATCGAGCGGCTGCGGTCCCGACAGGCCCTCGGATCCGAGGCGTCGGACGCGGTGAAGGACGACGAACTACAGCTCGAAGAACTGGCCCAGCAGTGGGCCAGGAAAGAGATCACCCGGCGAGAGTGGATGGCCGCTCGATTGGTCGTCGAGCAGCGGCTAGAGCGCAACCGGGCTGCCGCGGCACGGGAGTCTCGCCGCCACGTACTCCGCGGCTTCGTCGGCACGCTGGGGGAGATGTACGAGCGCTGGGAACGCCTGAACGTCTCGCAGCGACGTGCAGTGCTCAGCGCCACCTTGCACTCTGTCAAGGTCAACCCGGCAGACCCACGGAAGCGCTGGGATCCAGACCGGTTCGTCCCCGAGTGGATCGCGTAGCTCCGACCTGAGTGACAGCCCGCACAGGGGGCTGTCACTCGCGTTTCCGCAGCTAGACAGTCATCGGGTGACAGCAGTGACGTTAGTGACAGGGGTGACGGAGGGCCAGCCGGCTACGCGGCGGAATCGACAGCGCCGGGTGCTGCATAGCAAAGTGCCGGAATGGTTCGGCCATCGGCGACGTGGTGCAATGTGCGGCCGAGCAAGACGCATCCCATCCGTTCGTACATGCTGATTGCGGTGCGGTCCTTCTCCATGACGTCGAAAACAGCCCGCAGACGACTAGCGGAGGCATAGGCGAGCGCGGCCTCGGCGAGCATTCGCCCGACCCCACGGCCTCGCGCTTTCGGCCCCACAAAAAGCCGGGCAAGTACCGCAATCTCAGACTCGGTGGCACCTGTCCGCGCTACGAGCATCGCCACCGCTGCATCGCCGTTTGGCTCGCATACCGCGGCATGCCCGAGCAGCCCTTTGGGCTCGCTCGCCACGAACGCGGCCATCAGCCCGGCAGGGTACATCCACCCCTCAGCATCGTCGACGCCTTCCACGGGGTATCCGTCTAGGGCGTAGACCTCCCGCAGCAGCGCCGCGCATTCGGGTACGTCCGCGTCGGTCCGGACGCGAATTCGTACGGCATCTTGTTCGCTCGACGGCTCTGTCATGATCAATCCTCAATCGGCATGTTGTAATCCAACCCGTTCAGGTCAGCGCGAAGTACGAACCTCGTTACCTCGAATGGCTTTCCCTGGTCATCGATCCCCGTGTGAAGGACGTCGAGTACCGGAACGCCGTCCGGGATAGCAAGTCCGCTCACTTCCTCGGGCGTCGGCATGCGCGCAGATATCTCTTCGCGAATACGCGCAATCGGATGTCCCAATTCCTCGAAACGTGCGTAGAGACTGCCCTTTCCCATGTCGGCACTCGTGGCTAATACAGATCCCTCCGAAATGCTGATTGGGATGTACGTGATGCCCACCTGCACTGGCTCATCGTCGGCGTAGTACCAATTCTCGCGCCGTGTTACAGAGCGATTTTCGCGGCTCAGGCCGAGCCGTTCGGCAACGTCGTCAGGCGCATCGACGCGCGTAATCGAAGTGCAATCGACTCGCGCCGTCCGGCCTTGTTTGGTCACCTCAGCTCGGTAGGGAGAGAGGCCCGTCGACTCGCGCAGCGTGCGCGAGTACCGGTTGCTGCCGAGCCGCAGTAGTGGGCGATGCTCGCGAACGAAGACCCCCGCGCCGTGCTTGGCGACCACCAGCCCCTCGCGGCGGAGCATGTCGATCGCCTCGGCTGCCGTGTTTCGCGCCGTCCCATACTGCGCGGCTAGGGCTCGCTCGGATGGCAGCTTCTTGCCGGGCTGGTACGTCCCGTCCGCGATTTGGTCCCTGAGATCATCTGCGATCCGCCGGCTCGGCGGTCGGCGTTCGCCCTGGTCAGACGTCACGTTGTGGCCTTCCCCTTCACCCCTCAGTCAAGACCTCCTGGCCATCGTAGCCCAACTGGCTTGGGCCAGTTCTTGACACGATCTCGGTCGGTGGACTACAACTGGCTCAAGCCAGTTAACTGGCTCAAGCCAGTTTCGAGATCGTCCCGGAGGTTTCTCGTGAGGAAGTACGTCGAAGGCGAGCCGTCGCCGGCCGACCTGTCCGCGATCGAGGCCGAGTGGCCGCTGATCGAGGCGGAATTGTCCGTACTGGACGCCGAGATCACCAACATCTACGCCGCTGACCACGGCGGCCCGTCGCCGCTGGACTGGCGACGTCTTCGCCGGGCCGAGGCCCGCGTCACCCGCGTTGCCGCCGAGCTGGCCGCGCGTCCCGCCGCCCTCCGCGAGGTGGCGTGATGACCCAGGACATCAAGCGTCTCCGCCGCATCGGGTGGGGCGTCCGAGGTGTGTTTGTCCTCGGTATCGCCGCGTCGCTGGCGGGCAACGTGCTGCACGCCGCGGACAACCCGGTCAGCAAGGCCATCTCGGCGTGGTCGCCGCTGGCGCTGCTGCTGGCCGTCGAGCTGATCTCGCGCATCCCGGCCCGCCGCGGCCCGATGTCGGTCGCCCGGCTCGGTGCTACCGCGGTCATCGCGGGCATCGCCGCGTGGGTGTCGTACTGGCACATGGCCGGCGTCGCAGCCCGCTACGGCGAGACGGGCGCGAGCCCGTACCTGCTGCCGTTCAGCGTAGATGGCCTGATCGTGGTCGCCTCGATCAGCCTCGTGGAGATCGGCGGCCGAATCCGTTCACTGGCCGAGCCCGCGTCCGACGTCACGACGGCCGTCACGACGGCCCCGGCTGCGCCCGAGCCGGTCACCCTCGCCCCGGTCACCGAGGCTGAGCCCGCCGCGGCACGGCCAGTCAAGAGGGCTCCCGCCAAGCGCGTCACGCCGCGGCCGGCGTCGGCCGAGAAGGTGGCGCGGGCCGCGGCCAAGCTGCCCGGTGCGAGCGTCGCCGAGATCGCCAAGAAGGCCGGCGTGTCCGTCTCGACGGCCCGGCGTCATCTGCCCGCCCGCGTCACCGATGCGTCACCATCTACCCCGGTTCCTGCGGAAACGCCCGCTCTCGTGGCCGCGTGAGGTGACCAACGATGACCGAGATCGAGATCTACGAAGCACACGCCGAGCTGCACAACCTGCGCGCCGATCTCGCCGCCCTGCACGACTGGGCCGAGGACGCGCTCAACGAGGAGCGCGACCGGCAGTACATCGCCGAGCACCTGTCCACCGAGGTCGCCGCGCTGGCGACCGGCAAGCCGCTCCCGCGGCGTCCGTTCTAGCTCCGCCCGGCGGCACGGCTCAACCGACCAAAGCAGCGCCGCGCCGCCGGCCTCAACCCCTCGGTTCTAGACCTCAAGGAGAGGCCCCAATGTTCTCGCACGTCGCCCACCGCGTCACCCTCGCCGCCCGCTGGATCCTCCTGTCGTGCGGCTGCCAGGTCACCCTCCACGGCAACGCCAAGGCCCCGACCTACTGCCCCGACTGCCGCAAGGCCGTCACGTCGAGCCAGAGCTGAGGACGAGATGAGCACCCCTAACCACGATCCGAACGAGTTCGACTGGAAGGCCGCAGAGTCTGACCTCGGCGAGGTCGTCGACCTGGAAGCCGCCCGTCAGCGCCGCGAGGCCGCGGCCCTGGTCCCGTCCGAGGTGCCCGACGACGTGGCGCCCGCGGTGACCGGCCCGGCCGGCACGGTGGACACCGAGGTGTTGGAGGGCGAGATCGTGGCCGCGCAGGTCACGGACACGCCGCCGGAGCTGAAGCAGTGGGCGTGGGCGGTCGGCTGGAAGCACAAGCTGCACCGGCTGTGGATGTACAAGTGGCGCTACCTGTGGAACACGTTCGTGGTGCTCGGCGCGTGGTCCGTGCGCGCGTCCGGGTGGTGGTTCCGGGGGATCGCCCGCTCGGTCACCGACTTCTTCAACTACGTCGACGACCGGCAGGCCCTCGTGATCGCCGATCAGACCGCCGGGGCCGTCGACGGCCGGGCTGACGTGGACGCGTGGCTCAAGGCCCGCGCCGAGCGGCATCGGGAGGTCAAGGACCGCCGCCGGGTGGTCCGCTCCCGCACCATCCTGCCGCTGGTCTGCCTGATCGGGCTGATCGTTCTGCTGGTGTGGCTGGGCCGCGGTGACCTGATCCGCGGCAACCTCGGTCACGCCGCGCTGACCGCGTGGATCGGGCTGGGGTGCTGGCTGGTCTGGTACGGCCGGGCGCGTACCGCGCCGTTCCTGCCGCAGTTCCGGGAGCCGTCGCCCTATCCGCCGGTCACCAATGACACCGTGACCGGTGCGCTGCTGGCCACCGGGATCACCCAGTTCAAGGACGTGGTCAAGGCCGGGCACTCCCCGGTCGATGTGATCTTCCGCGACGACAGCGCGGGCGGGAAGATCGCCGAGACCCACCCGATCCCCGGTGTGACCACGCAGATGGTGATGGCCAAGTCCATCGTCATCGCCGGTGCCCTCAAGCGCCCTCCGGCGATGGTGCACCTGTCGCAGGCCCCGACCGGCGTGCCGGGCCACGTGGAGATCCTGGTGCTGGACATCGACCCCGGGCAGACCAAGCCGAAGCGGTTCGCCTACCTCGGCAAGCCGGTCAACGTCGGCGCTCCCTGCACGATCGGCTACGACCCGCGGAACCGGCCGGTGCGCTGGCCGCTGCCGGGCTCGAACGGCATCACCACCGGCACCCCCGGCTCCGGCAAGACCGCCTACCTGATCGGGCTGGCGTGCCTGGCCGCCGCCGACGTCGACGGCGCGCAGCTCGCGGTGTTCGACTTCAAGGGCATGGGCGACTACGCCGAACTCGAGCCGGTCAGCTACGCCTACGGCGCGGACGCCGACCCCACCGAGACCGCCCGCATGCTGGTCGGCTACCTCACCAGCTTGAAGCGCGAGATCATCCGCCGCCGGCAGGTCCTCACCGACCTGAAGAAGGTCGGCTCGGAGATGCTGGACAACAACGCCGCGGCGCTGACCGACCGGCTCGCCCGGTCGAAGAAGCACAACATGCCCTGGATCCTGGTCATCATCGACGAGATCCACGAAGGTCTCGGCGACCCGATCTACGGCAAGGACATCGCCGCCTTGCTCACCGACCTGATGAAGATCGGCCGGGCGTGCGGGATCCACGTCGAGATCGCCTCTCAGCGCACCGACACCGACTCCATCCCGACCTCGATCAGCTCCCTGCCGATCGTGCGGGTGGCGTTCCACCAGAACGGCCAGCCCGGCAACGACATGATCCTCGGCACCGGCGCCTACAAGCGCGGCGTCGACGCGACCGCGTTCCGCCGCGGCGCGGCCGGCACCGCCGCCGACGACCGCGGGTCCTGCTGGTACATCGGCTCCGAGGGCGGCGAGCCGGTGCGGGTCCGGACCACGTTCGTGCTGCCGGACGTAAAGCGGATCGTCGCTACCGCGTTGGAGGGTCGGACCAAGGCCGGGACGCTGATCGGCGCGGCGGCCGGGATCGTCGAGCAGGTCGAGGCCGCTCCGGCGCACAGCGCGCTCGACGACGTGCGCGCGGTGTTCATCGGCGAAGAGATCGCCCTGCACGGCGACGTGATCTTCCACCGGATCAACACCCGGCACCCCGACCGGTGGAAGTCGCAGGCCGCGCTGATGGCCGCGCTCAAGGCCGAAGCGCCCGGCTGGAAGTCCCCCACCGTCGACGTCGGGCAGGTCCGCCCGGCCGACGCCCCCGTTGACGCCGGGATCGAGAAGACCCGCAAAGGCATCCGCCTCGCCCACCTGGAAGCCGCCATCACCGAGCGTGACGACAAGAAGGGTCAGTAGCGGCGGACAGTCGGGCCGACACCGGCCCGGCCGACGCCCTCGGCGACGGAGATCGGGCCGCTAGGCCTAGCGGGATCACCCGCGAGGCCTAGCGGGTCCGCTAGCCCCCACCCTCGCCCCCTAGCCGCGCCATCACCAGCCGACTCGCTCCTAGCGCCCGGCATGGTCCCGCACACCCAAAAACCGCCCTGGAGGCCCTGGTGAAGACCCCCACCCGCAACCCGCTATGGGCAATGTTCGCCCTGCTCGCAGGCCTGCTCTGGCTCGCCGCCCGCACCACACCCGGACTCACTCTGATCACTGTCGGTAGCCTCGCGGCCGGTCTCGGGCACCCCTGGACCGGCCTCGCGGTCGCCGCCCTCGGCGCGATGGTCTACCGCGAGCAGTGCTCCCGCACCCCCTACGCCCGCTGCCTTCGCTGCCACGGCACCGGCAACCACCGGATCCGCCACCACAAGCCGTGCCGCCTGTGCCGCGGCAAGGGCGTCCGGATGCGCTGGGGACGCGCCGTGATGAACGCCTACCGCCGCGCCACCTACTCCGGAACCGCCCCGGCCGCGCCCGCGGCCCGGCCGCCCGCCGCCGGCACCTACGTCCAAGCCCTCCGCGACACCGACGAGCACGAGGCAGGCACCCGATGACCACCCGCACGATGGCCCGGCTCACCCGGATCGCAACCCAGCACACCCAATGGTGCGCCCAAGACCACACCTGCGGCATCGACACCCACCGCGCCCGGCCTGTCGTCACTGCCCGCGGAAGCGGCCGGGCCGTCATGACCCGCACCCGCGCCGCCGACGTCGAGTACGCCGAGGTGGTCATCCGGATCCCGTTGCACCGCAACGGAAACACCGCGCGCGGGCAGCTCGCCACGCTGCTGCGGCTACTCGGCGAGCTGCTGGACGCGGTCATCGTCCGGCCGCACGTGCTGACCGGCCGCGGCGAGCGGTTCGCGATCGGGCGGAGGGCCGCCTGATGTCCCGGATCCGGGCCACCTACTGGGATCCCGCGGGCACCCGGTACGGCCTGCCCACCTTTTGGTGGCAGGGCGCACCCGCGGGCTACGCCACCCGGCGGCAACTGCGCGCCCGCGGGCTGCGGCCGGGCGGTCAGCCGATCGCCGCGCAGATCCTGTGGCGCGGCGTCGGCGGCACCCGGGCCGCGTACCTGTACCGGCTCGACCTGGCCCGGCCCAAGCGCACCGCGAGCCCCGCCCAGCTCGCCGCGGTGCGCGCCGCGCTGCGCGCCCGCCGGACGTGCCCGACCTGCGGCGAGGTGCGGCCCTACTACATCCCGCGTTCGTTCGGCGAGTGCCTTGACTGCCGCGACGACCGGAACCCGGCCCACTGACATGACCGCCACCGAGCCGGGCTTCCTCGACTGGCGCACCCACAGCACCGGCCCGGCGCTGCCCTGCCGAATCTGCGGACGCCTGTCGATCCTGCGCGACGAGAAGGAGCGGCCCTGCCACAAGACCTGCGCGGAGACCCGGCTCGCACCATCCACAAGTGACACAAGGGAGCAGATCCCCATGCACAGCAACGACTTCCTGACCGCCGCACTGTCCGCCGCAGCCCGCGGCTGGCACGTCTTCCCGCTACGTCCCGACGACAAGCGGCCCGCGATCGACCGATGGGAGCAGCGCGCCACGACCGACCCTGACCGGATCCGCCGATGCTGGACGGCCGGCTCGTACAACGTCGGCATCGCGTGCGGGCCGTCCTGCCTCGTGGTGCTCGACTTTGACGCCCGCAAGACCGGGCAGGCTGCGCCCGCGGGATCCGAGGGCTACATGCACGGGTGGGGCGTGTTCACCGACCTGTGCGGCGACCTCGGCCACCCGGTGCCCGACGACACGTACGCGGTCACGACCGGCCGCGGCGGGTTGCACCTGTACTTCCGCCACCCCGAGGCCGTCGAGTTGCGCAACACCGCGGGCGCGCTGGGCTGGCTGATCGACACCCGCGCGCGCGGCGGCTACGTCGTCGCCGCGGGCTCGATCGTCGCCGGGCGCGCGTACACCATCCGGCAGGACGTGCCCACGGCCGGGATGCCCAGTTGGCTCGGCGAGCGGCTACGGCCCGCACCGCTACGGCCGGAAGGGCCGCCGGTCGTCATTGAGCTGCCCGCGGACCGGCGCGGCGCGTACGTGCGGGCCGCGATCGACGGCACCCTGTCCAAGCTCGCCGAGGTCGGCGAGGGCGGGCGGAACCACGCACTGTTCATGGCCGCGCAGACCCTCGGGCAGCTCGCCGCGGGCGGCGCGGTCGCCGAGGACACCGTGACCGCCGTGCTGACCGACGCCGCCGCCCGGCTCGGGCTGAGACCGCGGGAGATCGAGCGCACGATCGCTTCCGGGCTGCGGGCCGGTGCCCGCCGGCCGCGGCAGGTGGCGTGATGACCGCCCCGACCCCGGACCAGCGGCCCGCGTTGCGCATCGCCGGACCGGACGACGCCGCGGCGGTGCTGTCCGCGGTCGACAAGCCCGCCCGGCTGCGCACCTCGTGGACCGCCGCGGACATCATGGCGATGGAGTTCGCCCCGCCCAAGTGGGCCGTGCCCGGCGTGATCGCCGAGGGCTTCACCCTGCTGTGCGGGCCGCCCAAGGTCGGCAAGTCGTGGATGTCGCTCGGGCTCGGCGTGGACGTCGCCCGCGGCGACCGCGCGTTCGGCACGATCGACGTGGAGGCCGGGCCGGTGCTCTACCTCGCCCTCGAAGACACCGCGCGGCGGCTGCAAACCCGGCTGCGCAAGGTGCTCGGCGACCGGCCCGCCCCGGCCGGGCTTACCCTGGCCACCCAGTGCCCGCCGCTGCCGCAGGGCGGGGATCAGGCCATCGCTGCGTGGCTCGACCGGCACCCGCGGGCGCGGCTGGTCATCATCGATGTGTTCGCCAAGCTGCGCGGCAACTCCGCGCCGGGCGCGTCCGCCTACGATGCCGACTACGCCGCGGTCGGTCGGGCGAAGAAGATCGCTGATGACTACGGCGTCGCGGTTGTCGCCGTGCACCACGTGCGCAAGGCGGGCTCGGAGGACTTCCTGTCCGAGGTGTCCGGCACGAACGGGCTCGCCGGGGCCGCGGACGCGACGCTCGTGCTCAAGCGGGCGCGCAACCAGGGTGACGGCGTGCTGCACGTGACCGGCCGCGACGTGGACGAGAACGAGTACCCGTTGACCTTCGACCCTGCCGCGGGTGCGTGGCGGATGCTCGACGGCCCGGCCGGCGACTACCAGCTCAGCGACACCCGCGCGGCGATCCTGCGCTACCTGCGCGGCGCGCCCGGCTCGACGCCCAAGGTCATCGCTGAGGGGACCGGGCTCAAGGCGGACACCGTGCGGCAGAACTGCACGCGGATGCTCGCCGATGGGCAGCTGGCCGCCGAGCCAGGCGGCCGGTACCGGGTGCCCGGTGTCACCGCTGTCACTCCTGTCACTGCCGTCACTCAACCTGAGCTGACCTGCGGAAACGCCAGTGACAGCGAGAGTGACAGCCGAGAGGACGGCTGATCATGGGAGATCGGCTGAAACACGAAGGATCCAGGATGATTCCTCTCGGATGCATAGGAACACCCCAGGGTGTCCGAGATCTTGGCTCAGCGTGGCTCTCAGCGGGCCGCGCAGAGGGCCGCAGGGACATCGAGCCTCGCACCCTCGCCAACACCGCACCGCAGCACCGGGAGGCCGTCATCGTGCGACTCAAGGCCGTCGACAGCACCACCACGACCGCCGCGGAAGCAGATCAGATCACCAGCACAACGCCTCAGTGTTTCAGAAAAGAAGCAAATCCCCGGCCGCTGGCGCTTGTCGATCAAGGTCGCCCGGAAAGCGCCGCACGAGTCCCTACCAACATCGATCAACTTCGCGCGATGGTCACCCAATCGAGGGCAAAGCAGGGGTTGCCCCCGACCATTGAGGACACCGACGTCCTTGAGAGAGTCGCTGCGATCTTTAAGCTAGCCGCCGAGCCTGCCGCTGCCCCGGCCGCGCGCGCCCGACCGGCCCGCAGGGCCGCCTAGCAGGACGAACGCGGAATGCCCCGACCGGTTTAGGTCGGGGCATTCGTCGTTGTCAGGGCGTGCTGTTGAGTCCGAGGTTAGGGGCAGTCGGTCACGAACTGCCGTAGGCACCGGTACGGCAGTTGAGTCCAGCCCTCGTTCGGGTGATGTCGAGCCCGAGGGTGACCAAATCGAGCTACGATGCCACGCGTGAATGGGTCAGAAATCGCGGCAGCCGGCAAGGTCGTTGGTGCTGCGGTTAACAAAGCGCTAAGTCCCGACGAAGAGACCAACAAGTCGATAGTGGCCCTTGCCGCGGAAACCGCGGAGATGAAAGCAGCGGCCCGGACGAGGGGTGCCCGCGTTGCGCTGGTGGAGCGGGTCAAGCTCAAGCTCTGGTACCCGGTAGCCCGGCTTTTCGGCGAGAGCGCTGCCTACTTCGAGGACGCGTTCGTGGATGAGATGGCGGCGAAAACGGCCGACATCCCTTCTGAAAACATGGTTACTCCGCCGCCCAGTGTTCTGGTGCCTACGATGCAGGTTCTGAGTTACATTGCCGAGGAACCTGATCTCAAAGAATTGTACCTAAATCTACTTACAACTGCCTCAGATGACCGCCGGAACGCAGACGCGCATCCGGCATTCGCTCAAGTGATCAAAGAGCTGACGGCGAGCGAAGCAAATTTGTTGAATACCGTCCTTGCCCAGGAGCAGTGGCCTATTGTCCGGGTGGAAAATACTGTCCCGGGCGGCTATCAAGTCAAGATGATGCATCTAACGCCTTTCCGCATTAACGGCGAAGGCTCCACCCAGAATTCCTTGATACCAACCTGGATCGACAATTGGGTAAGGCTGGGACTCGTGGATGCGACGTATGCCGAGCATGCTGTCAATGAAGCGGCGTACGAGTGGGTCACTACTTCCCCTGATTACGTCCGGATTGGTGAAATGCCGGATGTTGACTCAATCACGTTCACGAAGGGCCTTATCCGACGGAACGCGTTCGCGGAACGATTCTATCGGGCCGTGTCGCCGCCGGTCATTACATCGACCGATGTAGGGAATCCTCCTGCGGACGCGCAGGAGTGATCCATGACGATGGCGGCCCGCTCGCGGTGCACTGCGGGCGTGCCGCCATCGGAGCACCGGGCACCGATGCGTGTTGAAGGGTCACCCGTCGGTCTTGATGTCCCACTGATCAGGGGCACATATCTTCATCCCTGTAGGGCCGTGGTTGCAGTAGCCGTACGGGTTCTTCGCGTCGGACAAGTACTGCTGGTGGTAGTCCTCGGCGTAGTAGTAGGCCGTCAGCGGCTTGATCTCAGTGGTGATCGCGCCGTGGCCGGCCTTGGACACGACCGGCTGGAACGCCTCCAGCGACTCCCGCGCGACGCGCAGCTGGTCGTCCGTGGTCGTGTAGATCGCGGAACGGTACTGCGTGCCGACGTCGTTGCCCTGGCGCATGCCCTGGGTCGGGTCGTGGTTCTCCCAGAAGGCCTTCAGCAGGTCCGCATAGGCGATCTTGCTCGGGTCGTACACCACCTGCACGACCTCGGCGTGACCGGTGGAGCCGGAACAGGCCTCCTCGTAGGTCGGGTTCCTGGTGAACCCGCCCGCGTAGCCGACCGACGTCGAGTAGACGCCGGGCAGCCGCCAGAAGATGCGCTCCGCGCCCCAGAAACAGCCCATGCCGAAGACGGCGACCTCGAGGCCGGACGGCCACGGGCCCTTCAGCGGGGTGCCGAGCACGACGTGCTTGTCGGCGACCGGCATCGGAAGGCTTCGGCCCGGCAGGGCCTGGTCGGGGGTGGGTAGCTCGAGCTTCTTGTGCCGCAGGAACACGGTCACTCCCTTCATCCGCCCTGCACAACGCCGGGGGTTAGGCAATCCTTACCCGAGCTCCGAGGCGATCTTGGCGGCGTACTCGGTGGCTTCCTCGTCGCTGGCATATTTGGTGCGCGGCCAGAAAAACCCGCGCAATCCGTCGCCCTTTGTCCGGGGCACCACGTGCGTGTGCAGGTGTGCGACCGACTGCGAGACGATGTTGTTGATCGCGACGAAGGTTCCCTGGGCGCCGAGCGCGGCGGGAACGGCGGCGGCGACGTCTTGCACCAGCCCGAAATATCCGGGCAAATCAGCAACGGGCAGCTCGGGCAGCGTCACCACGTGCTGGCGGGGAACCACCAGCACGTGCCCCTTGAACACCGGCCGGGTATCGAGAAAGCCGACTCCGGAGGGCCCGTCGATGACCTTGAAGGCGGGCACCGACCCCGCCACGATCGCACAGAACACGCAGTCCGCCACCAGGTGAGACTAGCCTTGCGCAGCATGACGGCTAACAGCTACGGCTTCGACACCCTCGCCATCCACGCCGGCCAGGAGCCGGATCCCCGGACCGGCGCGGTGGTGCCTCCGATCTACCAGACCAGCACGTACGCGCAGGACGCCGTCGGCTCACCCCGCCTCGGGTACGAGTACAGCCGCTCCGGCAACCCGACCCGGGACGCGCTGCAGGAGTGCCTGGCCGCGATCGAGGGCGGACGTCGCGGCCTGGCCTTCGCGAGCGGGCTGGCGGCCGAGGACACGCTGCTGCGCGCCGTCTGCCGGCCCGGCGATCACGTGGTGATCCCCGGTGACGCGTACGGGGGCACCTTCCGTCTTTTCTCGAAGGTTCTCGAGAACTGGGGACTGGACTGGACCGCGGTGCCACTCGACGACATCGACCAGGTGCGGGCCGCGTTCCGCCCCGGGCACACCCGGATGATCTGGGCCGAGACTCCCACCAACCCGCTGCTCAACGTCGCCGACGTCCCGGCGCTGGCCGCGCTCGCCCACGAGTACGACGCGATGCTCGCCGTCGACAACACGTTCGCGTCGCCCTACCTGCAGCAGCCGATCGCGCTCGGCGCCGACGTGGTGATCCACTCGACCACCAAGTACCTGGGTGGACACTCCGACGTGGTCGGTGGCGCGCTGGTGACGGCCACCGACGACCTCGGCGAGACGCTGCTGTTCCACCAGAACGCGATGGGCGCGGTCAACGGGCCCTTCGACGCGTGGCTCACGCTGCGGGGGATCAAGACATTGGGCGTACGCATGGAGCGGCACTGTGACAACGCCGAGCGCATCGTCCGATACCTCGGCGAGCACACCGCCGTGGCGGAGGTCCTCTACCCAGGTCTGGAGTCGCACCCGGGGCACGAGACGGCGGCCAAGCAGATGCAGCGGTTCGGCGGCATGGTGTCGTTCCGGGCGGCCGGCGGCCCCGAGGCGGCGATCGCGATCTGCAACAAGACGAAACTGTTCGTGCTGGCCGAGTCGCTCGGCGGAATCGAATCGCTGATCGAGCACCCGGGTCAGATGACACACCTGTCCGCTGCGGGCTCTCCGCTTGAAGTACCCGCCGATCTCGTGCGACTGTCTGTCGGCATCGAAAGCGTTGACGATCTGCTCGCCGACCTCGAGCAGGCGCTCGGCTGACACCTCAACAACGGAGCATGGCATGTCGGACGGTTCGAGCTGGGTGGGCGCCACCGCGAAACAGATCTCCCGGGCGGTACGGCGCGGTGACGTGTCCGCCACCCAGATCGTCGCCGACACGATCGAGCAGATCTCCATCTCCGACCCGTCGCTCGACGCGTTCCGGGTGATCCGGGCGGGCGAGGCGCTGAGCGAGGCGGAAAAGGTCGACGACCAGGAAGACCTGGCCAACCTCCCGCTGGCCGGCGTGCCGGTCGCGGTGAAGGAGAACACGGCCGTCGCCGGGCTGCCCACCTGGGGCGGCTCGGCGGCGGCCCGCCAGCCGGTCGCCGAGGTCGACCACGAGGTCGTCCGGCGGCTGCGCGGCGCCGGCGCGATCGTCGTCGGCGTCACCCGGATGCCCGAGATGGGCCTGTGGGCGGTGACCGACGACGAGGACGCGCCCACCCGCAACCCGTGGGACCGCGACCGCACGCCGGGCGGCTCGTCCGGCGGGTCGGCGGCCGCGGTGGCGGCCGGCCTGGTGCCGATCGCCCAGGGCAACGACGGTCTCGGCTCGATCCGCATCCCGGCCGCCTGCTGCGGGCTGGTCGGCCTCAAGCCCGGCCGCGGCGTGATCCCGGCCGAGCTCGGCATCGACGGCTGGTTCGGCCTGGTCGAGAACGGCGTGCTGACCACCACCGTCTCCGACGCGGTGCTCGGCTTCTCGGTGCTGGCCGGGCGCGAGCCGGCCAAGCTGGTCGAGCCGGGCAAGCTGCGCATCGGCGTCTCGACCCGGTCGCCGGTGGTGGGCGTCCGCCCGGACGAGCCCAACCGGAACGCGGTGGCCACCGCGTCGAAGCTGTTCACCCAGGCGGGACACGACACGGTCACCGCCGACCCGCGCTATCCGACGGCCTTGGGCGTACGGGTGCTGGCGACCTGGTTCGCGTCGGCCTACCGGGAGTCGCAGAACCTCGACGTGTCCAAGCTGCAGCCGCGCACCCGCCGGCACATCGCGCTCGGCAAGTGGGCGTGGAAGGCCGGCCTGGTCAAGCAGGCGCATCGGGACGCCTGGCGGGAACAGTCGATCAAGTTCTTCGCCGACAAGAACGTGGACGTGCTGCTCACCCCGGCGCTGGCGGCCGCGCCCCCGCCGGCCGAGCAGTACTCGTCCGGCTCCTGGCGGCACAACATGGCGGTCAACATGCGGTACGCGCCGTACGCCGCGCCCTGGAACGTGGCCGGTCTCCCGGCGATCGTCGTCCCGGTCGGGGTGCGGCCGGACGGGCTGCCGCTGGCCGTCCAGATCGTCGGCCCGCCCGACTCCGAGCTGCTGCTTCTCTCGCTCGCCGGGCAGCTGGAGATGCTCAACCCGTGGCAGCGTCACGCCTTCGCGTAGGCGGGTGGCACGATCCTTCCCATGGTTGCCCCTCTCGAACTGCTGTCGCTGGCCGACGTCGAGGCCGCGCGCGAGCTGCTCGCCGGCGTGGTCGAGCCGACCCCGCTGATCCACTCGCGTCCGCTGTCGGAGATCACCGGAGTGCCGGCCTGGCTCAAGTGCGAGAACCAGCAGCGCGCCGGGTCGTACAAGGTGCGCGGCGCGTACACCCGGATCGCCCGTCTCTCCGACGCCGAGCGCAAGCGCGGCGTGGTGGCCGCCAGCGCCGGAAACCATGCGCAGGGTGTCGCGCTCGCGGCCGAGCTGCTCGGCGCGAGCGCCACCGTCTTCATGCCGGAGGGCGCGCCGCTGCCCAAGGTCACGGCGACCAAGGGGTACGGAGCGGCGATCGAGTACGCGGGGACGACCGTCGACGACGCCCTGGACGCCGCCCGCCGCTTCGCCGACGAGACCGGGGCCGTGCTGATCCACCCCTTCGACCATCCGGACGTGATCGCCGGGCAGGGCACGGTCGGCCTGGAGATCCTCGAGCAGCTGCCGGAGGCGACCACGATCGTGACCGCGGTCGGCGGCGGCGGGCTCATCTCCGGGCTGTCGGTGGCGGTCAAGGCGTTGCGGCCGGATGTCCGGGTCGTCGGTGTGCAGGCGGCGGGGGCCGCGGCGTACCCGCCCTCGCTGGCCGCCGGGTCGCCGCAGAAGCTGGACCGCGGGGTGACCATCGCCGACGGCATCGCCGTGCTGCGGCCGGGTGAGCTCACGTTCGCGCACGTCAGCAAGCTTGTGGACGAGGTCGTGACGGTCACCGACGACGACCTGTCGGCGGCGCTGCTGATGGTGCTGGAGCGGCACAAGATGGTGGTCGAGCCGGCCGGCGTGGCCGGGGTGGCGGCGCTGATGACCGGCGCCTGCGTGCCGCCGGCCGGGCCGGTGGTGGCGATCCTCTCCGGCGGCAACATCGACCCGATGCTGCTGCTGCGGGTGATCGAGCACGGGCTGGCGTCGGCGGGCCGCTTCCTGCGGCTGGCGGTGCGCTGCGACGACCGGCCGGGCGAGCTGGCGCGACTGCTGACCGAGATCGCCGAGCAGCGGGCCAACGTCGTGGACGTCGCACACGTACGGGAAAGCCCGCGCCTGAGCTTCGGCGAGGTCGAGGTGGCCCTGTCGGTCGAGACCCGCGGGCCGGACCACTCGGCCGCGCTGATCAGCATGCTGCGGGGCGCGGGCTACCGGGTGGCGCTGCTGGCCGACGCCACCCCGTGAGGCGGCGCCGGCTCGCTGTCGTGCTGGTCAGCCCTGGTAGGGGCCGAACTCGACCACGGTGACCTTGATGTCGGCGCCGCTGGGGGCCGTGTAGGTCACGGTCTGGCCGGGGCCGGCGTCGAGGATGGCCTTGCCGAGCGCCGACTCCGGGCTGTACACGGTCAGGTCGGTGGTGGAGGCGATCTCGCGGGAGCCGAGCAGGAACGTCTCGGTGTCGGTCTTGTCGTCGTCGAAGTAGATCGTCACGACCGAGCCGGGCTGCACCGTGTCGGCCGTCTTGACTTCGCCGACCTCGGCTGTGCGCAGGAACTCCTTGAGGTACTGAATGCGGCCTTCCTGCTTGCCCTGCTCCTCGCGGGCGGCGTGGTAGCCGCCGTTCTCCCGCAGGTCACCCTCCTCGCGACGCGCGTTGATCTCCGCGGCGACGGCCGGCCGCGCGGCGATCAGCTCGTCGAGCTCGGCCTGCAGCCGGTCGTAAGCGTCCTGGGAAAGCCAAGTCTTGGGCGCCTCTGAACTGGACACGGTCGATCTCCTTGCGTGGACGGGGAAACGCTCAACATCGCCGTTGCATGCTGAACGGAGCGAATCACCAAGCTTACCAGCGGTACGCACCGCGCCTGGATTGCTCGATCTTGCACTATTCAAACGCGGACCGACAGGCGATCAGCCCGCCGGTTGACACCGCAGAACGTCACCCACGGACGCCCGGCTCGTGGTCGTCACCGGCTCCTCGGCCTCGATGGTCGTGGCGTCCGGCCCGGCCTTGACCGTCACCGTGCGGCGGCCGACCACGTTGCCGTCGTAGTCACGGGCCCGCAGGTCGCATCGGGCCGCGGCGCCGGCCGGCACCCGGACCGTGAACTTGATCGTCAAGCTCGTCGGCGTCGGGTCCCGCCAGCCGACGATCTGCGCCTGGTAGTCGGTCTGCCCGTACCGCTGGTAGAGCTTCCAGGTCACCGCCAGGGAGGCCGCGATCACCAGGACCAGGATGGCGATCGGCAGCACCCGGCGCCGGCGCCCCTCGCGCCGGCGCCCGTAGCGACCGGGCGGGAAGACCGGGTTTGTGGTGTGCGTCTCGCTCACCTGACGACCTCTCGTGCAGTTCTTGTCGGTGGCATCGGCCAGAATGGCAGAGTTCATCTTCGCACTTGACCTGACCCGCTCATAAACCAGAGGAGCCCTTCGGTGACCGAGCAGCTGCGCCTCATGGCGGTGCACGCCCACCCCGACGACGAGTCGAGCAAGGGCGCCGCGACCATGGCGAAATACGTCGCCGAGGGCGCCAGCGTGCTCGTCGCCACCTGCACCGGCGGCGAGCGTGGCAGCGTGCTCAACCCGAAGATGGACCGGCCCGAGGTGCTGGCCGACATCACCAACATCCGCCGGGCCGAGATGGCGAAGGCGCGCGAGATCCTCGGGGTCGACCAGGCCTGGCTGGGCTTCGTCGACTCGGGGCTGCCCGAGGGCGACCCGCTGCCGCCGCTGCCCGAGGGCTGCTTCGGCCTGCAGGACCCGGAGGAGGCGGCCAAGCCGCTGATCAAGCTGATCCGCGAGTTCCGGCCGCACGTGATGACGACCTACGACGAGAACGGCGGCTATCCGCACCCCGACCACATCATGTGCCACCGGATCTCGGTGGTGGCCTTCGACGCGGCCGGCGACCCGGAGCAGTACCCGGAGCTGGGCGAGCCGTGGCAGCCGCTGAAGCTGTACTACAACTCCGGCTGGACCCGGGCGCGCATGCTGGCCCTGCACGAGGGCATGCTGGCGGCGGGGCTGGAGTCGCCGTACGCGGAATGGCTGGAGAAATGGTCGGACCGCGACGACCGCGGTGACAAGATCACCACCCGGGTCGAGTGCGGCGACTACTTCGGCGTCCGCGACGACGCCCTGCGGGCGCACGCCACCCAGGTCGACCCGGACGGCTTCTGGTTCCGCATCCCGCTCGAGCTGCAGCAGAAGGTGTGGCCGACCGAGGACTTCGAGCTCGCCCGGTCGCTGGTCGACAGCCCGGTGCCGGAGTCGGACCTGTTCGCCGGTATTCACGAGAGCGCTGACGTGCGCTGAGGTTTTTTGGGTTGTCCCGCCGACTGTGCTTGATGGCGTCGCCTCCGGCGCCGCGGGCGATCGCCCCCTTTAGGTCGAGGGGGAGGCGGCCGATTTCCCGGCACCGCAAACCCCGCGGCGACGGAAAATCGACCGCCTCCCCCTCGACGGGGCGATCGCGGGCAGTTCCGTGGTGAAGGGGCTCGCCGCACGAGAAGGCTCAGGGGCGGGCACCTCGCGTGGTCAGATCGGCCGCGTGCCTGAGGCGGGCGGCTCGCGCGGGCAGCTCGTTCGGCACGTCGCCCGTGCAACCCTTGCGCGGGCATGTCGCCCGGGCGTCTCGCCCCGCCACCGCGCGCTGGCATGTCGCCCGGACGTCTCGCCCAGCCACCGCGCGCTGGCATGTCGCCCGGGCGTCTCGCCCAGCCACCGCGCGCTCGCATGTCGCCCGGGCGTCTCGCCCAGCCACCGCGCGCTGGCATGCCGCCCGGGCGTCTCGCCCCGCCACCTCGCGCGTTCAGCTCGCCCGGTGACCTCGCGTGGTCAGCTCGCCCGGTGACTTCGCGCGGTCAGCTCGCCCGGCGACCTCATGCGGGCGGCTCGGCCGCGCGGCTCGTGCGGGCGGGTCGCGCGGGCAGGTCGCTAGCGGTCGGCGGGGGCGATCATGGGCTGGCGGCGTAGTCTGGAGGCGTGGATAGCATCTCGGTCGCGGTCAACAACTTCGGTGACACCCGGTCCGGCGGGCTCGCCGGGCCCATGGGTCTGTTCGTCATCGTGTTGCTCTCCATAGCGACTGTTTTGCTGATCCGCAATATGAACAAGCGCTTGCGTCGGCTTCCCGACAGTTTCACGGACGGACAGCGGACACAGCGTGAGGCTGAGATTGCCCGGTTGAATACTGACCTTGAGCGTTCCGGTGTCGAACCGCTTCACTCCGACGTCGATCAGAATCGATCGGCGACCGGTGCGGCCGTCACGGAGGCCGAGGTCAAGGGCGATACTACTCAGGGTGATGCTGCTCGCGCGGAAGGCGATCAGGGCCGCGTTTGACCACGTCGCGGCCGTTTCGGCCACGACGGCGACCAATACGCTGTGTATTGGTCAGACAAAAGCCAAACACGTCTCGTACGTCAACCCTTGTTGTGTTCATCGGGATTGATTTAGCCTTCCGCCGGGGGTCTCAACGACCCTCGACCCTGCGCGGAAGGGGGCGCCGAAAATGACCATTCCCCGCCCCCGGCTTTCGCCCCTGCAGATGCACGTGCATTCGCGAGTGCCGCACGTGAACAGGGACAACTCATGACCGCCCCACCGGTCCCCGGCGCCGGCGTCCGTCGATCGTGGATCGACGCGGCGGGCCTCGCGGGCCGTTCCCGGGGCGTCCGCGCGCTGACCGCGTGCGTGGTCGCGCTGGCCGTTCTCGTCGCCGTCGGCGGCACCCTGCTGCCGGTCGCGCGACCCGACGATCGTCCACTCTCGGTAATGGCCGGGCTCGGCCTCGCCGCACTTCTGGTGACGGCCGGTCAGCTCGCGCGACTGCGCTTCCGGCTCGGGCGCGGCGTCGTCTCCGTCTCGTGGGGCGAGGCCGCCTTCATCATCGGGTACGTGGTGGCGCCGCCCGGCTGGCTGCCGCTGGCGACCCTGACCGGGGCCGCCGTCGCCTGGGCGCTGCTGTCCTGGCTCGACGAACACCGCAACGTCGCCGAGGTCGCGCACCTGGCCGCGTCGCTCGCGCTCGGAACGGCGGGGGCGGCGACCGTGGCCCGGCTCATCGGTGGGGACGGGGCTGTCCTCGGCGTACGGACGCAAATCGCTCTTGTCGCCGGAGCGCTCACCTACCTGCTGATCACCTTCGGGCTGGCGGCCTTGACGCTGGCGCTGCACCGGGATGCCGCGGCCGAGCAGATCTTCGCCCGGATCCCGTATGCCAAGGTCCCGATGTTCGTCGGAAACGTCCTGGTCGGGCTGGGCGCCGTGGCCGTCCTCGTGCGCAAGCCGATCTGGCTGCTCGCCTTCGGCCCGGCGCTGTGGCTGCTGCAACGCACCTACCGCATGCACCTGCGAGCCGAGGAGGAACGCCGGATGTGGGAGGCGTTCGCCGCGGCCACCGCCGCCCTGCCCGGCCGCACCGAGGCCGATGTGGCCGAGGCCGGCCTGCGAGGCGCGCTCGATGTCTTCGGCGCCCGGCGGGTCGAGATCGAGGTGCGCGTCGCGGGGGGCGAGCGCCGGTACGCCGAGGACGGACCCGGGCACGACATCTCGCTCGGCGGCCGGACCGGGCCCGCGATCACCCGCTCGATGGCGGTGGCCGGCGAGGTGGTCGGCGAGCTGACCGTCTGGCTGGCCGAGCCGACCCTGCCCGCGCCCCGGGACGAGGCCGCGATCTCCGCCTACGGCGACGCGCTCGCCGCCGCGCTGCATGATGCCGCGGCCCACGACCAGCTCACCGAGCTGCGCCGGCGCGCCGACCACGACGGTGTGCACGACCAGGTGACCGGGCTGCGCAACCGCGGCAGCCTGCTCACCGACGGCGACCGCCTGATGCGCGAGCTCGAGCGGGACAGCCACGTGGCCCTGCTGCTGCTCGACGTGCGGGGCTTCCGCGAGGTCAACGGCACACTCGGCCACCGTGGCGGCGACGACGTGCTGCGCCTGATCGCCGAGCGCCTGTCCGAGCTGTCCCGCGGGTCGGAGCTGGTGGCCCGGGTCGGTGACGACGAGTTCGCGCTGCTCGTTCCCGGCCTGACCGCGCTCGCCGACTCCTCGACGCCGCTGCACGAGACGCCGCCGCCGCTGCCCTCGGCGGTCCGGCGTGCCCGCGAGCTGGCCGAGCACGTCGGCCTGCCGATGGAGGTGGCCGGCGTCCGGCTGGCCGTCGAGATCGCCGTCGGCGTCGTGGTCGGGCGGGCCGGCCGGATCGAGCTGACCGAGCTGGTCCGGCGCGCGGCGCTCGCCCTGGACCAGGCCAAGCGACAGGAGCTGGCCGTCGCGACCTACGACACCAGCCAGGACGCGGTGACCATCGACGAGCTGGCGCTGCTGGCCGAGCTGCAGGACGCGCTCGCCGCCCACGACCAGATCGTGCTGCACCTGCAGCCGGCGGTCGACCTGGTCACGGCCGCGCCGACCGGCGTCGAGGCCCTGGTCCGCTGGCAGCACCCGCGCCGCGGCCAGCTGTCGCCGAACGACTTCATCCGCACGGTCGAGCACACCGAGCTGCTGACCCCGTTCACCCACCGGGTGCTCGATCTCGCCCTGTCCGCCGCCGCGAGCTGGGCCGCGGTCGGCGTCGAGGTGCCGGTCTCGGTCAACGTGTCGGCCCGCAGCCTGCTCGACCCGGCGTTCCCGGGCCAGGTCGCCGATGCCCTTCGCCGCCACCGCGCGCCCGCCTCGAGCCTGGTCCTTGAGATCACCGAGTCGGTCGCGGTCAGCGACGAGGCCATCGTCGACGACGTGCTGGCCGAGCTGCGCGACAGCGGCGTGCAGCTCTCGCTGGACGACTTCGGCACCGGTTACTCGTCGCTGTCGATCGTCACCCGGGCGCCGGTCGACGAGATCAAGATCGACCGCTCCTTCGTCGACGACATGATCGACTCGTCGGCGGCCGAGGCCGTCGTCCGCGGCGCCGTCGAGCTGGGCGCCCGCCTGGGCGTGCGGGTGGTCGCCGAGGGCGTCGAGACGACCGAGCAGCGGGCCGCGCTGATCGAGCTGGGCTGCCCCAACGCCCAGGGCTACCACTTCTGCAAGCCGATGCCGGCCGACCGCATCGTGCAGGCGCTGACCCAGCTCACCGAGGCCGCCCCGGACAACATCCGCCCGCTGCGCGCCGACGACGCCTCCTGAGAGTGTCTAGGGTTGGCTCATGGCCAACCGCCTCGCTGACGCGACCTCGCCCTATCTCCTGCAGCACCAGCACAACCCGGTGGACTGGTGGCAATGGTCGCCGGAAGCGTTCGAGGAGGCCCGCCGCCGGGACGTGCCGGTGCTGATCTCGGTCGGCTACGCGGCCTGCCACTGGTGTCACGTGATGGCCCACGAGTCGTTCGAGGACGAGGCGATCGCCCGGCTGATGAACGACGGGTTCGTCGCGATCAAGGTGGACCGGGAGGAGCGGCCGGACGTCGACGCCGTCTACATGACCGCCACGCAGGCCATGACCGGGCAGGGCGGCTGGCCGATGACGGTCTTCGCCACGCCCGGCGGTGACCCGTTCTTCTGCGGCACCTACTACCCGAAACCGCACTTCGCGCGCCTGCTGGAGTCGGTCGGCGAGGCCTGGCGCGACAAGCGCGACGACGTGGTCAAGCAGGGCGCCGCGGTGGTGCAGGCAATCGGCGGCGCCCAGCTGGTCGGCGGCCCGACGGCGCCGATCTCGGCCGATCTGCTCACGGCCGGGGTCACCGCGCTCCTCAAGGACCAGGACCGCACGTACGGGGGTTTCGGCGGCGCGCCCAAGTTCCCGCCGCACATGAATCTGCTGTTCCTGCTGCGGCACCACCAGCGGACCGGGTCGGCCGAGGTGCTCGAGGTGGTGCGCGAGGCCGCCGAGCGGATGGGCCGCGGCGGCATCTACGACCAGCTCGCGGGCGGATTCGCACGCTACTCGGTCGACGCGCACTGGACCGTGCCGCACTTCGAGAAGATGCTCTACGACAACGCGCTGCTGCTTCGCGCGTACACCCAATTGTGGCGTCTCACCGGTGACCCGTTCGCCCGCCGCATCGCCGACGAGACCGCCGCCTTTCTCCTGCGTGACCTGGGCACGCCGGCCGGAGGGCTGGCGTCGGCGCTCGACGCCGACGCCGACGGGGTGGAGGGCCTGACCTATGCCTGGACGCCCGCCCAGCTCACCGAGGTGCTCGGTCCCGAGGACGGCGCTTGGGCGGCCGACCTGTTCCGGGTGACCGCGCAGGGCACCTTCGAGCACGGCAGCAGTGTGCTGGTGCTGGCCCGCGACATCGACGCCGCCGAGCCGTCGTTGGTCACCCGCTGGTCGGGCGTACGCGCGAAGCTCCTCGCCGCCCGAGCCACCCGCCCGCAGCCGGCCCGTGACGACAAGGTCGTCGCCTCCTGGAACGGCCTGGCCGTGACCGCGCTGGCCGAGCACGGCACCCTGACCGGCTCCGCCGACTCGCGCGAGGCCGCCGTCGCGATCGCCGACGTGCTGGCCACCCGTCACCTGGTCGACGGCCGCCTACGCCGCGTCTCCCGCGACGGCGTGGTCGGCGAGCCGGTCGGCGTGCTCGACGACTACGGTTGCGTGGCCGAGGCGTTCCTGGCCGTGCACCAGCTCACCGCCGACGGCCGCTGGCTGACCTTGGCCCGCGACCTGCTCGACGTGGCGCTGGCCCACTTCCCCACCGGCGACGGCGGCTTCTACGACACCGCCGACGACGCCGAACGCCTGGTCACCCGCCCCGCCGACCCCACCGACAACGCGACGCCGTCGGGCCTGTCGGCGCTGTGCGCGGCCCTGATCACCTACGCGGCGCTCTCCGGTGAGACGGCCTACCGCGAGGCCGCCGACGCCGCGCTCGAGCGGGTCGCCCCGCTGATCGCCGGGCATCCGCGTTTCGCCGGCTACTCCGCGGCCGTCGCCGAGGCAGCACTGGCCGGCCCCTACGAGATCGCCATCGCGGTCGCGCCGGCCGGCACCTCCTCCGAGCACGCCCCCACGACCGCCGTGCCGGCTGCCGCCGATCCCGCCGCCCGGGCTCTGATCGAGGCCGCGCACCGCCACGCTCCGCCCGGGGCCGTCATCGTCGTCGGCGAGCCCGATCGGCCCGGCGTCCCGCTGCTGGCCGGCCGTCCGCTCATCGGCGGCGCTCCCACCGCGTACGTCTGCCGCGGTTTTGTCTGTGATCGCCCGGTGACCGACCCGGAAGAGCTCGTCGCCCGCCTGCGCAACTGAATCCGCCCGCGCCCATCAGAGCTGCAGAAACTCGCCCGGCGCGCCCTCCAGTAGCTCGTCGAGCGGCATCTGCGCCTCCGTCTCGTAGATGCCGCCGTCGCTGAGGCGGAACAGCGTGACCGTGCGGGCGGCGTCGCGGGCAACCGTCCAATACCGCGGGATGCGCGCGCTCGCGTATTCGCCGACCTTGACCAGCTGATCGATCGCCTCGGAACCCCGGGAAACGATCTCGATGGCCAGCAGCAGATCGGCGGTGGACAACCACACCGAGTGCGGTTGCGGTTTCGCCCAGACGGTGAGGTCCGGGATGCGGCCGCCGTCGCCGTTCGGCCCCGGCACCCGGATGCCGGCGACCTGCATCAGCTGTCCGAGCGGCCACCCCGCGGTGATGAACCAGGCCATGAGGTGGGTGGCGATGACGGCATGCTCGCTGTCGGGGGGAGGCACGACGAAGAGGACTCCCTCGGGGCTGGCCTCGTATCGTCGGCCGTGCGTGTCGGCGGAAATCATGGCGGCAAGGTCATCGAGAGTGATGACCTCAGGCATGTTCCTGCCGATTGCTTCCGCGCTCATGCCGCAATGCTACGGAAGCTGGGCGGCGCTCGGCCGGGGCTGTGGATAACCCCTCCGACCGGCGCGGCTAGGCTGGGCGGGCGATGGATACCCGAACCGGTCTGCCCGTAGTCGGCATGGTGGGCGGAGGGCAGCTGGCCCGGATGACCCACCAGGCCGCGATCTCCCTCGGCCAGTCACTGCGCGTGCTCAGTGTCTCGCCCGATGACAGCGCCGCGCTGGTCGCGGCCGATGTGCGTCTCGGCACGCACACCGATCTGGCTGCTCTCCGTGAGTTCGCCAAGGGGTGTGAGGCCGTCACGTTCGACCATGAGCATGTGCCCAACGAGCACATCGCGGCGCTGGAGGCCGAAGGGGTCAAGGTCTTCCCGGGCTCGGCGGCGCTCGTCTTCGCGCAGGACAAGGGGCGGATGCGGGAGCGGCTCGCGGCGATGGGCGCGCCGGTGCCACGCTGGCAGCGGGTCGGGACGGCGGCGGAGATCGAGGCGTTCGCGGAAGCGGGCGGCGGCGGCTGGCCGGTCGTCGCCAAGGCGGTCCGCGGCGGGTACGACGGCAAGGGCGTGTGGATGCTCGCCGGGCCGGACGAGGCCGCCGAGCTGGTCGCCACCGGCACCCCGCTGCTGGTCGAGGAGCGGGTGCCGCTGCGGCGGGAACTGGCCGCGCTCGTGGCCCGGTCGCCGTTCGGGCAGGTCGCGGCCTACCCGGTGGTCGAGACGGTGCAGCGGGACGGCATCTGCGTCGAGGTGCTCGCGCCGGCGCCCGGCCTCTCCGAGTCGCGCGCGCTCGAGGCGCAGCAGCTCGCCATCGACCTGGCCAACGCGCTCGGCGTGGTCGGCCTGCTCGCGGTCGAGCTGTTCGAGACCGACGGCGGCATCGTGGTCAACGAGCTGGCGATGCGGCCGCACAACTCCGGCCACTGGACGATCGAGGGCGCCCGCACCTCGCAGTTCGAGCAGCACCTGCGGGCGGTGCTCGACTACCCGATGGGCGCGACCACGCTGACCGCGCCGGCGGTCGTGATGGCGAACGTGCTGGGCGGCGCCCCGGGCGGCATTTCCATCGACGAGCGGCTGCACCATCTGTTCGCCACCGATCCGGGCGCACGCGTCCACCTCTACGGCAAGCAGGTGCGGCCCGGTCGCAAGATCGGCCACGTGACCGTCCTCGGCGACGACATGACCTCGGTGCGGGCCCGTGCGGTCCGCGCTGCCAAGTGGCTTCAGGAAGGCGTGTAGATGGCACCGGTCGTCGGCATCATCATGGGCAGCGACTCCGACTGGCCCACGATGGAGGGCGCGGCGCTCGCGCTGGCCGAGTTCGACGTGCCGTTCGAGGTCGGCGTCGTTTCGGCCCATCGCACCGTACGCAAGATGGTCGACTACGCCGAGGGCGCCGCCGACCGTGGCATCAAAGCCATCATCGCGGGCGCCGGCGGTGCGGCCCACCTGCCCGGCATGGTCGCCGCTCTGACCCCGCTTCCGGTGATCGGCGTACCGGTGCCGCTCAAGCACCTCGACGGCATGGACTCGCTGCTGTCGATCGTCCAGATGCCGGCCGGTGTCCCGGTCGCAACGGTCTCGATCGGCGGCGCGCGCAACGCCGGCCTGCTGGCCGTCCGCGTTCTGGGCGCGTCCGACCCGGCCCTGCGCGACCGGATGTCGGCGTTCCAGGCCGGTCTCGAGAAGCTCGTGGCCGAGAAGGACGCCGCCCTGCGCGAGCGCCTGCTGGGCTAGCCGGTGGGGTAGCGTCACGCCCATGATGCGACGCTGGGGATTGTCGATCGTCTCGTTCGCCATGGCGCTTTTCGCGGGCGTCACCTCATTGGCGGCGGGCAATGTCGGCACCGCCCTCGTGCTCTTTCTGGTCCTCACCGTCGTCGCGGTTCTGACGTCGCCGCGCGCCTTCCCGAAGTCGGTCTCCGACGCGTCGGCGCGGGCCGCCAGCGCTGTCGACGGCCGGCCGATCGTCTATTGGCGGCCCGGCTGCCCGTTCTGCATCCGGCTGCGCGCGTCACTCGGGCGCGACGCGAACCGTCTGCACTGGGTCGACATCTGGGCCGATCCCGAGGGTGCGGCCTCGGTGCGTGCCGTCGCCGACGGCAACGAGACGGTGCCGACGGTGATAACGGCAAGCGAGGCGATGGTCAATCCGCAGCCCGATCGCGTACGGGAATTGGCTCGCGCCTGATGGAGATAATCACCCGGCCGGCGGTCGTCGCCAAGCCCGAGCGGCATTTCGCGGGTATCCGGGTCGTCACGCCGTTTCGCGGCATGTTCGCCGTCCGCGACCGCTTGATGCAGGAGTTGTACGACGCCGGAGTCGGCGACGGGCACACATTCTTCCGCCTGCGCGTGGTCAACATGGACGGCCCGATGGACATCGAAGTCGGCATCGAGACGCCGGAGCCGATCGCCCCCGTGGCCCGGATTTCGCCCGGCGTCCTGCCCGCAGGCAACTACGCGACGATGACATACGTAAACCACGGCCGGCGTGCAAATGGGACGCTGATCGACTGGATTCGCGGCAATGGGCTGGCGATGGATGTGGTCGAGAACCCGGCGGGGGACCGATTCGGGTGTCGCTACGAGATGTATTTGACCGACCCGAGGTCCGAGCGCATGAAAACCAAGTGGCAGATAGAGCTGGCAATCCGTCTCGCGGATTGAGTTCCGGCGCGTTTCGCCGAGGTTGAGGGTCTCGCCGATCGGGTCACGCAGGTGGTGGCGGCGGCTCGGACGGGCGATGTCTGAGCAGCCCTTCTGGCGCCCTTTGCTCTGCTCACCAATACGCGCGACAGGTGGATCAGCCCCCTCGCGTCCGGCGACACAGCACCCGCCGCGACATGCCGGCGACGCCCGTCTCGTCGTCTGCCGTTCGCCGCTCGTCATCGCCGGTCGCCGTTGCCGGTCGCCGCTGCTGGTCGAGGCTGCCGTTTCGCTGCTGCCGTTCGCCGCCTGTCATCGCTATTCGTCAGCGCCGCTTGCCGTCCGCCACTACCAGCGCCGCTTGCCGTCCGCCATCGCGACCGCCACCGCCACCGCGACCGCGGCTTGCCGTCCGCCACCGCCACCGCCGCTTGCCGTCCGCCACCGCCACCGCCACCGCGACCGCGGCTTGCCGTCCGCCACCGCGACCGCCACAGCCGCTTGCCGTCCGCCACCGCGACCGCTGCTCGGTACGCCGCCAACATCCCACCAAGGCCTGCCCTTGAGACGGCGCCGGGGGCGAAGACACCGGCGTCCGACGGCACGGGCGAGGCGGCCGCGATCGGCGCTGTGGACAACGGCCGGAAATTGTCATAGCCAGGCCGTACCGTGGGCCCACCCGTTACCGGGCGGGGGAGGCGGCGGGCGGCGGGCGCGGCGGGCGACGGGAGCGGCGGGCGACGGGAGCGGCGGGCGACGGGAGCGGCGGGCGGCGGGCGCGGCGGGCGGCGGGCGCGGCGGGCGGCGGAAGCGGCGGGCAGGAGAGACGGGCGCTGAGCGGCAAACTGCCGACCGCAGGAGCGGCGCGACGCAACCAGCGCTTCATTCGACGTCAAATGCGCCGTGGACAGCCGATGAATCACGTCCCCCACGCGGCTGCCCACACCATCAACGCATGCCGACCAAGCGACTCTTCAACCCCTCCCGGGTCCGGCGGCGGTTCTCGTTGGTGGCGCCGAAGATCAAGAGGATCACGCCCAGCGGCAGCAGGACCACCCACGGGCCTACCAAGGTGACGGCGAAGTGGATCGCTGCGATGGCGGTGGCTACGGCGCCTACCACGACCGGGGCCTGTTGGCGGTACGTCGAGCCGACGATCAGCGTCGCTACGGCGCCCAGCAGGAGCAGCACCTCGCGCAGCTCGCCACCGCTTCCGGCCAGGACTATGCCGATTGTGGGGACGAAGGCGGCCAGCAGGGCGGGACCGTAGGCCGCCCAGCTCGACAGGTCGGTGCGGGTGCGGGACTCGACGACGCCGACGGCCAGGGCCATGCCGGCGAACGGCAACGTGTACGCCTCGGGCACGGCCACGCCGCCGAGCGCGATGAACAGCCACCAGCCGACGATCTCGAAGGCGACCGCCAGCCAGAAGAGCAGCCGCCGCTGGTTGGCGGAACGGCCCGAGCGCGACGCGGCCAGGCCGAGGACCGCACCCCACGCCGCGAGCAGGGCGGCCAGGTGGGCGGGGGAGTCGAAGGCCAGCGCGCCGGCCAGGATGGCCGACGTGTAGCCGGCCCACTCGACCGTCGTCGCCTCGGCCCGGTACTGCGGCAGGCCCAGGCGCGGGACCGTCGCCTCGATGATGAGCAACGCGGCGCCGACGGCCAGGACGCCGAAGGCGGCCCACGAGCGCTCGACACCGGCGGCCACGGCCACCGCGAGGACGAACAGCTGGCCCATCAGGGCGGTGAACAGCCAGCCCAGGATGCGGGCGTGCTGGGTCTTGCCGGCCAGGGCGGCGACCAGGCCGACGCCCACGGCGGAGCCGAGGGTGAACAGCGTCAGGTCCTGCTGGGCCAGGCTGCCGGACAGGCCCGCGTTGCCGGCCAGCAGGCCGATCACGAAGACCACGTTGCGGGTGGTGCGCAGCAGCGGAGCCCGGGTGGTGATCGGCGGCGGGGTCAGCGCCAGGCCGAGCATCACGATCGTGAAGACGATCAGGGCGGCCGAGGTGGCGGCCGGGAAGGGGGCACGCAGCGCGATCGGGGCGATCAGGATGGTGATCGCCACGCCGGGGAGGATGACCGGCACGGCCTCCGAGGCGCGGCCGCCGAAGCCGATCGCGGCCAGCGCGGCCGCCGCGGTGAGCAGCACGATCGCCAGCACGCTGGTGCCGTCGACGTAGCCGGACGCGGGGTGGGCGAGGGCGGGGATCGGGCCGTCCCAGATGTGCTGGGCCTGCTGCAGCGGGTCGACCAGGGCGGCCCGCAGAGCAGGGGCGATCGAGAACAGCGCCAGGATCGTCGGGACCAGGGCGATCAGGACGGCGCTGGTGGCCGGGTCGACCATCCAGCGGCCGCTCAGGCCGCTCGGGCGCAAAACGGTCCAGCGTGAGGTCTCGTAGCGGGTGCCGGACCAGAACCGGTTGCGGGCCACGGTCAGGCCGGGGGCGGGCGTGGCGCCCCGCAGCAGCTCAGCCAGCACGCCGAGCAGGGCCGCGGCGGCGGCGTAGAGGGCGGTCGAGTACGGCGTGGGGATCGACGCGAAGGCGGTGCCGGTCGCGCCGAGCACCAGGCCGACCGTGGCCCAGGGCAGGTACTGCGGGATCCAGCGGGCGATCGTGGCCAGCACGGCCAGGCCCAGGCTCGAGGCGGCCAGCGCGGCGGTGAGCACGACCTGGGCGCTGTGGCCCTGGTCGGCGGCGAGAGCGGCCAGCACGCCGGGCAGCGCCAGCAGCACGGCGCCGGTCGCGGCGCCGCCGATCTGGGCCCGGTGGCGGGGCATGCCGGTGTCGTCGCGGGCGAGGTCGGCCTCGGTGACGACCGGGTTCCAGAAGCCGCCCGAGTCGAGCGGCGGTGCGTCCTCGGGCGTGGTCGTGTAGGCGACCGGGGTGCGGGCCATGGCCGCGGTGAGCCCGCCGATGGCCACGATGACCAGCAGGGCGACGCCGGTGGACCACGGGCGGGCGAGGCCGGCGCCGGCGGCGTGCAGGAGGACGGCGGCGGCCGCGGCGGCGCGGCAGAGGGCGGCGCGGGGATCGGCGGCGGCGATCGCGGCCATCGCGTACGCGAGACCGACCGCCCCGCCCACGAGCAGCGGCGACCACCAGGGCAGCCCGATCGCGTACGGCGTGCCGATGGCGGCCAGCGCGCCGCAGGTCGCCGAGATCGCGTACGACCAGGGCCGGGGCGCCGCGAAGGCGGCCGCGAGGGCCACCACGACCAGCGCGAACGGCGCCTGCCAGGCCCCCGCCGGCGGGTTCGTCGAGTATTGCGAGAGGTCGGCGGCCCAGACGGCGCCGTGCAGGCCCAGCACCCGCAGCCCGCCGCCCAGCGCCTGGTAGCCGGCGATCGCGCCGACCACCACGCCGGCCAGTGCCAGGCCGCGCACCGGTCCGCGGCGCCAGTCGTCGGGCAGGGCGGCCACGCCGAGCGCGACGATCAGCACCACCACGCCGGCGACGGCCAGCGGCGCTTTCGGGAAGGCCAGCGCGAAGACCCGGGCCAGGGCGCCGCAGATCGCCACCGTGGCGGCGGCGGCCGCGATGTCGGGGCCGTCCAGCACCCGGTCGCTGCGCCGGCCGTTGTCGATCGAGCGGGCGAAGAACAGCAGGCCGGCCGCGACCAGCAGCAGCGCGCCGACCCAGATGTCGGGCGCGGTGGCGCCGGGGGCGAGCAGCGCGGCCAGGGCCAGTGCGACGGCGCCGAGGCCGGTGCCGGCGGTCAGCGGGACGCTGATCTCGCGGCGGGCGACCTGGAAGACGGCCGCATAGCTGAGCGTGGCGGCGACGGCCAGGAAGCCGACGGCCAGGGCGGGCACGGTGACGGCCTCGGTCGGCGGCGGGCCGTCCCCGGTGTCGGAGACGGCGAGCGAGGCGGTGACCACCGCGCCGGGCAGCGCCAGGGCGGCGGCGCCGGCGGCCCAGTCGCCGACCAGCCAGGCGTAGAGCCGGATCGGGATCTGGCGGGCGGCCACCGCGATCATCACGCCGGCGCCGGCCAGCGCGGTGAGTACGGCGGCGGTGAGCCAGGACGCGCTGAGCGCGGCACCGGCGCCGAACAGGCCGACCGCACCGGCGGCGGCCACGTGCGTGACGGCGATGCGGCGGGTGCTCGCGGCCAGGCCGGCGCCGCCGATCGCGATCGCGCCGAGGACCAGCGGCCAGGGCGCTTCCGACCAGCGCAGGCCGAGCGAGGCGGGGACGGCCAGGGCGGTCAGCGCGACGCCGATCACGGCGCCCTCGTGCCGCCAGGAGCGGGGCAGGGCGAGCGCGGCGGCGATGGTGACCAGCAGCGCGCTGAACGCGAGCAGCCAGCCGGACGGGCCGGCCGCCTCGGCGATGCGCTGCGCGTAGTGCTCGGTGTCGGCGTTCCAGATCGGGCGGGCGGCCTGGAGCGGGGCGAGCGCCGCGCGTACGCCGTCGATGGTCAGGAAGAGCGTGATGATCACGAGGGCGATGGCCGAGGCGATCTCCGGCCCGGTACGCACCGCCGCCGGCAGCAGGCTGACTACGGCACCGGCGACCGCGATCGTGGCGGCCGCGACGACCAGCGTCCAGTGCGGCGACACCACGTCGGCGATCCGGGCGGCCGAGCCGATCACCGCGATGGTCAGCACGCCGCCGGTGATGTTGCGGGCCAGCAGGTTGTCGAGCAGGTGGGCGGCGGCCACCGCGGCCAGCGCGGCCAGCACCAGCACCAGGCTCGAGCGCACCGCGTCGGCGACCGCGCCGGCCTGCAGCAGCGCCACCGAGGAGTAGAGCAGGGCGCCGGCGCTGGCCACACAGAGCAGGGCGAAGGTGAGCTCGCGCAGCCAGTCGGCGGACGGCGGCGTGGCCGGCGGGGCGAGCGGCACCGAGCCCGCGGGCGGCGCGCCGGCCGGGCGCGGACCGGGGAAGATGCGGGTCGGCAGCCAGCGCCAGCGTTGCCGGCCGGTCATCCCGTGCAGGATGAGGTCGGGCTCCTCGGGCAGCGACTCGGGACGCAGCGGGGTCTCCACCGGTGCGCCGCGGCCGGCGACGTCGGCGGCTCCCGCCGCGTACGCCTCGTCGGCGTCGGCCAGGTTCTCGCGGTCGGCGGCGACCGGGCGGCCGATCGGCCACTGCGGCACCAGCCGGCCGCTGCGGATCACCGTGGTGAGCAGCAGCAGGTCGAGTACGGCCACGACGGTCAGCGCCATGCCCCAGCCGGCCGGGCTGTGGATCGCCGGGTACGCGAGCAGCAGCGGCACCGGCTGGAGCGCGATGACCGTGGCGTAACGGGGCGCGCTGAGCCGGGTCGCGGTCGCATAGAGGAACGCCGCCACCGCGGTCAGCGCGAACGTGACGCCGAGGTAGAGCGGCAGCGACACCCGGTCGCCGCCGGCCAGCGCGCTGTCGTGCAGCGCGTAGAAAGTCATCGGCAGCAGGATCAGGCCCACGCCGGCCACCGTCTCGGCCGTCGAGCTCAGCCCGCGCCGGGCGATGCCGGGCGCCGCGATCAGGGCGATCGCGGTGAAGACGGCCAGGATCGTGGCCCGGGCCACCGGGTTGTCGACGGCCACGCCGGCGAAGACCACCGCGGCCACGCCGATGAGCAGGGCGCCCAGCGCGAGCAGGATGTTCTGCACCGACTGGGTGGAGGCCTCGGGCGGATGCTGCTCGCCGCCGGTGAACCCGGCCCGGCGCGGCGGCGCTGGCGCGACCCGCTCGGTCGGCGGCGGGTCGTCGACCAGGGCGGTCACCCCGTCGCTGGCAAAGCCGGGCGGCCCGGTGTGCGGCGTGCCGGGCGGCGACCACTCAGGGCGCGGGCCGGTCGGCCGGCCACGGGCGCCCGCCGGAGGCGGCCCCGCGGCGCGAGCGCCAGGCGGCGGACCGGCGGCGTGCGAGCCGGGCGGCGAACCAGCGGCGTGCGAGCCGGGCGGCGAACCAGCGGCGCGAGCGCCGGGCGGCGGACCGGCGGCGTACGAGCCGGGCGGCGGACCGGCGGCGTGCGAGCCAGGCGGCGAACCCGCGGCGCCGGCGCCGACCGAAGCACCGGTGGCGTCGGCGCCGGGTGGCGGGCCGCCGGGGCGGGAGCCGGTCGGCGGCGGGCTGGTGGGGCGGGAGGCGGAGGGCGGCGGTCCGGCGGCGGCGCCGGACGAGCCCGGCGGCGGGGGCGGCGTGTCGCCGGGACGGGCGCCGGGCGGGGGCGGCGGGTCATCGCTGACCGGGGTGGCGCCCGGCGGGGGTGGTGGCGGCTCGTCGACACGGCCGGCCGGCGGGGGAGGGGGCGGGAAGTCCTCGGCGGGCTTTCGCCGTACGCGCCGGGATTTTGCCGCTTTTTTGGCTTTTGACTGTTGGTTCGCGTGGGCAAGGATGTCGCGCTGGAACTGCGCCGCCTGGATCTTGGCGGCGATCTGGGTGCGCTCCTTCGCGGCGGCCATGTCGCGGATCTTCAGATCAGCGATCGAGGCATCGATCCGGGCCAGCTCCTCGTCGTAGCTGTCGGACTGTCCAGCCTGCGCCACGGCACCTCCTCGACCCCGGGATAACTAGAGCATGCCGGTACGACACCTCATTAGAACAGGCTCACCGGGGCGGAGATCTATGGAAACGGGCGCGAAACGCCGCAGACGTCGTCACGCGGGCGGGCGACCCATCCCCCGGTAGGTCCATCCGGCGCGCGCCCACTGCGCCGGGTCCAGGCAGTTCCGCCCGTCGATGACCCGCCGCGCGGCGACCAGCTCGCCCAGCGCCACCGGGTCGGCGTTGCGGAACTCGGCCCACTCGGTGGCGATCACCACAAGCTCGGCGTTCCGCACGGCTTCGAGCACATTCGGCGCGTACGCCAGGGACGGCTGGACGCGGCGGGCGTTGTCCATGGCCTGGGGGTCGTAGACGTGCACGTCGGCACCGGCCGCGGCGAGAGCGGCCGCGGCGGCGAGACTGGGCGCGTCCCGTACATCGTCGGACAGGGGTTTGAAGGCCGCGCCGAGCACCGCGACCCGGGTCCCGGAGAGGTCCGGTCCCGCCGGCCCGGCCGGCCGATCCAGCAGCTCGGCCGCGAGCTGCAGCACCCGGCCCCGCCGCCGCGTGTTGATCAGGTCGACCTCGTGCAGGAAGCGCAGCGCCTCGCCCGCGCCCAGCTCCTGCGCCCGGGCCTGGAAGGCGCGGATGTCCTTGGGCAGGCAGCCGCCGCCGAAACCGAGCCCGGCCTGCAGGAACCGGTTGCCGATCCGCGGGTCGTAGCCGATCGCCCGGGCCAGCTGGGTGACGTCGCCGCCGGCCACCTCGCACACCTCGGCCATCGCGTTGATGAAACTGATCTTGGTGGCCAGGAACGCGTTGGCGGCCACCTTGACCAGCTCGGCCGTCGCGAAGTCGGTCACCACCAGCGGCACCTCGCGGTCCTCGGTGGCGGCCAGGTCGAAGACGCCCTTGTGGGCGGCCGCGAGCAGCGTGTTCGCCCACTCCGAGCGCACGCCGGCGATGATCCGGTTGGGGCGCAGCACGTCCTCGACCGCGTAGCCCTCCTGCAGGAACTCGGGCGACCAGGCCACCTCGACGCCCAGGGCGGGATCGGCGAGCTTGGCGACCAGCTGCTCCACCCACGCCGCCGTGCCCACCGGCACGGTCGACTTACCGACGATGAGGGCGCGGCGCTTCAGGAGCGGTGCGAGGTGGGTGACGACCTGTTCCACGTACGTGAGATCAGCGCCCATCCCATCCGGGCGCTGCGGTGTGCCCACGCAGATGAAGTGCACCTCCGCGGTCTCGGCGGCCTCGGCGTAGTCGGTGGTGAAGCGCAGTCGCCCGCCGGCCAGGCCGCGCCGGAGCAGATCGTCCAGCCCCGGCTCGTGGAACGGCACCCGCCCCGCCGCCAGCGCGTCGATCTTGGCGGCGTCCACGTCGACGCCGATCACCTCGTAGCCGAGCTCGGCGAAGCAGATGGCGTAGGTGGCGCCCAGGTAGCCGGTGCCGAGGAACGACAGGCGGGGATGTGTCACGTCCGGCTTAACGACCAAGCCCCTGGTCGGCGCGCGCTACGCGCCAGTAACATAGCTCGTGGTTTCCGCTTCTGTTGGAAAGGGCGCGCCCATATGTCTGAGTTCGACGTCTACCGGCTGCCGGAGGACCACGAGACCATCCGTGCCGCGGTCCGCGAGGTCTGCGACGCCCGGGTGGCGCCCAACGCCGCCGAGGCCGACGAGACCTCCGAGTTCCCGAAGGCTTCGTACGACGCGCTGCGGTCCTCCGACTTCCACGCGCCGCACATTCCGGTCGAGTACGGGGGAGCGGGCGCCGACGCGCTGGCCACGGCCATCGTGATCGAGGAAGTCGCGCGAGCCTGCGCCTCGTCGTCGCTCATCCCGGCGGTCAACAAGCTCGGGACCATGCCGCTGCTGATCGCGGCCTCGCACGACCTGAAGCAGCGCTACCTGCCCAAGGTGGCGTCGGGCGAGGCGATGTTCTCGTACTGCCTGTCGGAGCCGGAGGCCGGTTCGGATGCGGCGTCGATGACGACCCGGGCCGTACGGGATGGGGATTTCTGGGTTTTGAACGGGGTCAAGCGGTGGATCACGAACGCGGGTGTCTCGGAGTTCTACACCGTCTTCGCCGCCACCGACCCGACCGCGCGCTCGCGGGGAATCTCCGCCTTCGTCGTCGAGAAGTCGGATGAGGGCGTCTCGTTCGGGGCGCCGGAGAAGAAGCTCGGGATCAAGGGCTCGCCGACCCGCGAGGTGTACTTCGACAACGTGCGCATCCCGGCCGACCGCATGATCGGTGAGGAGGGCACCGGCTTCGCGACCGCCATGAAGACGCTCGATCACACCCGGGTGACCATCGCGGCCCAGGCCATCGGCATCGCCCAGGGCGCGCTCGACTTCGCCACCGGCTACGTCAAGGAGCGCAAGCAGTTCGGCAAGCCGGTCGCCGACTTCCAGGGCATCCAGTTCATGCTGGCCGACATGGGCATGAAGCTCGAGGCGGCGCGGCAGCTGACGTACACCGCCGCCGGCAAGAGCGAGCGCGGCGACGCCGACCTGACATACTTCGGCGCGGCCGCGAAGTGCTTCGCCTCGGACGCCGCGATGGAGATCACCACCGACGCGGTCCAGCTGCTCGGCGGTTACGGCTACACCCGCGACTACCCGGTCGAGCGCATGATGCGCGATGCCAAAATCACCCAGATCTACGAGGGTACGAACCAGGTGCAGCGCATCGTGATGGCGCGCCAGCTGCTGAAGGACTGATGTGCGAATCGCGCGGCGATGACGCCGCCGAGAGCGGCGCCGACGGGAGGTCCATGCAGACCGAGTATGAGGCCCGGTTCCTCGCCGTCGACGTCGACGCCGTCAAGGCCAAGCTGATCAGCCAGTCTGCGACGTGCGTCATGCCTCGCACTCTCATGCGCCGGATCGTCTTCCAGAACGATGACATCGAGCGACGCGGAGGATGGCTACGCCTCCGCGACGAAGGCCACCGGATAACCCTCACCTACAAGCACGTCACCGACGAGGGGGTCTGCTGCACCGATAGGTGACAGGACAAGTCACGCGGCCTGACTGGCCGGTGGGCTCATGATGGTCTCGTACTCGATAGGGGTCAACCGGGACAGGCTTCGTTGGCGTCGCCGGCGGTGGTAGGTCCGTTCGATCCAGGTCACGATCGCGGTCCTCAATGCTTGTCTGGTGGGCCAGGTCCCGCGATCGAGGACGTTGTTCTGTAGTAGGCCGAAGAAGGATTCCATGGCGGCGTTGTCGCCGGCGGCGCCGACGCGGCCCATTGATCCGATCATGTGGTGACGGTGCAGTTCGAGGACGAGTTTCCGGCTGCGAAACTGCGACCCGCGGTCGGTGTGCAGCACGCAACCGGCCACCTCACCGCGGCGGGCGACGGCGTTGCGCAGGGCATTGACCGCCAGCCTAGATTTCATCCGCGAGTCGATGGAGTAGCCGACGATCCGGTTCGACCACACGTCCTTGATCGCGCACAGGTAGAGCTTGCCCTCAAGCGTGCGGTGTTCGGTGATGTCGGCCAGCCATAGCTGGTTCGGCCCGTCGGCGGTGAAGTCACGTTTGACGAGGTCGTCATGCACGGGTGGGCCCGGCCTGCCACCTTTGCCGCGCCGCCGCTTGCGGCTGAACGCGCTCCACCAGCCCATACCGGAGCAGATCCTCCAGGCGGTGCGCTCGACCATCGGCTGCCCGGCGGCGCGGGCCTCGTCGGCCAGGAACCGGTAGCCGAACTCCGGGTCGTCACGGTGGGCGTCGAACAACGCGTCCGCCCGGTACGCCTCGGCCCGCTCGGCGTCGGTGACCGGGCGGGCAAGCCACCGGTAGTAGGGCTGTCGAGCAATGGTCAGCACCCGGCACGTCACCGCGACGGGGATCCCGTCGGCGGCCAGCTCGCTCACGAGCGGGTAGAGCCTTTTCCCGGCAGATTCGCCTGCGACAGATACGCCGCAGCCCGGCGCAGGACCTCGTTCTCCTGCTCGAGGAGCTTGATCCGCTTACGCGCTTCGCGCAGCTCAGCGGAATCACTGCGGCTCACGCCGGGCTCGGCGCCGGCGTCGATGTCAGCCTGACGCAGCCACTTGAACAACGTCATCGGGTGGACCCCGAAGTCCTTCGCGATCTGCTCCACCGTCACGCCAGGATCGCGGCCTTGAGCGATCCGCACGACGTCGTCGCGGAACTCGCGGGGGTAGGGCTTGGGCACAGCAACATCCTTCCAGCCCGCCGTCACGGCAAGCCATCTCAGATGTCACCTATTGGTGCAGCAGACCCAGGTCTCGGCGATGTGGCTTTCGACCTGGACACCTGGCCAGGACTACCCACATTCCTCGAAGTCGAAGGGCCGGACGAAGCGGCCGTGCGAGGCGCTGCGGAAGCTCTGGAACTCGATTTCGCCAACGCCAGCTTTGGCAGCGTGGACGAGGTCTACCTCGCTGTCCTCGACCGCGACATCCTGGCCGAGGACAGGTTGACGTTCGCCCAGCCGCGCTAGGTGGCTTCGCCGACGTAGCCGGCGGCCTGGAGGGTGAACAGCTCCGCGTAGCGGCCGCCGGCCGCCATCAGCTCGGCGTGCGTGCCCTCCTCGATCAGGCGTCCCTCGTGCAGGACGAAGATGCGGTCGGCGTGGATGACGTTGGCCAGCCGGTGGGTGATCAGGATCGTGGTCTTGCGGCCCTGGCGCTCGCGCAACGCCTGGAACAGGGTGTCCTCGGCGCGCGGGTCCAGGGCCGAGGACGGCTCGTCGGTGACCAGCAGCTCGGCGTCGCGGTAGATGCCGCGGGCGGCGGCCAGCCGCTGCCACTGGCCGCCGGAGAGGTCCTGGCCGTCCTTGAACGTGCGGTCGAGCAGCGTCTGGTAGCCGTGTGGGAGGGCCAGGATCGTCTCGTGGGCGGCGGCCCGGGCTGCGGCGCCCTCGATGCGAGCCTGCTCGGCGCCGACGGTCAGGTCGCCCATCGCGATGTTGGTGGCCGCCGTGTACGGCCATTTGTGGTGCTCCTGCAGCACCACGGCCACCCGGGACAGCAGCGACTCCTGGTCCCACTCGCCCAGCGGCCGGCCGTTCCAGGTGATCGAGCCCTCGGTCGGCGCGCGCAGTCCGGCGATCATCGCGGCCAAGGTCGACTTGCCCGAGCCGTTCTCGCCGACGAAGGCCACCGTCTGCCCGGCCGTGATGGTCATGCTCACCTCGTCGACCGCCCGGTCGTCGCGGTCCGGGTAGCGCAGGCTCACGTTCCTGATCGCCACCTCGCGCAGTACCGGCGCGCTGGGCCGCCCGGGCAGCGACGGCGGCAGGAACGTGCGGGCCCGGTCGAGGAAGTCGGTGTAGCCCTTGAAGAACTGGCCGTCGGTGTAGATGTGGTCGAGCTGGAACGTCACCGTCGACAGTGCCCGCTGGGCGGCCTGCACGGCGACGACACAGGTCACGGCGGCCGACAGCGGAATGCGGCCGTCCCACAGCAGCAGGCCGAGCAGCACCCAGACGCCGCCCAGGCCGAGGCCGCTGATCACCGCGCCGACGCTGGTCGTGGTGGTGACCCGCTTGGCCAGGGCCAGATCCTCGGTGGTCTGGGCGTCCATCACCATGTCGTACTGGCCGAGCAGGAAACCGCGCAGACCGTACGACCGCAGCTCGGGCGCCGAATCGCGCTCGGCCATCTGCCGCTGCAGCACCCACAGGCGGCGCCGGCGGACCGAGCCGTTGAGATATGACGCGTACCGCAGATGTCCCGCCCGCACCGCCGCGTAGCCGTTCGGCAGCGTCGCCACCACCAGCGCGATCAGCAGCAGCGGATTGATCACCACGACCGCCACCGCCACCGCGAGCAGGTTCACCAGGCCGGCCAGCATGTTGGTCATGCCCTGCACCAGCCCGATCGCCGCGTCGCTGCCCCGGGTGGCGCGCTCCATGTCATCGGCGAACGCGTCCTGGTCGAAGGCGCCGAGCTCGACCGCGGTGGTGGCCTCGAAGAGACGCCGCTCGGCGGCCTGGTTGACCCGGGGCGTGAGGCCGTTCTGCGCGTAGCCGACCGCGATGCCGAGCGCCCCGCGGATCGCCGTCACCACCGTAAGCAGCGCCAGCGCGGGCAGCGCGGCCCGCACCCGCTCCGGGGTCGGCCCGCCGGCGAACAGCTCCACGAGCAGCCGCTGCGTCGAGAGCAGCCCGAACGTCGACATGACACCGCCGCCCACGGTCGCCAGCACCACCAGCAGGGTGCGCAGCCGGTCGGCCTGCCAGCTGATCACCGCGGCCTGCTTGAGCAGCACCGGCTGCTCGGCGAAGACACCGAGGACGCCGGTCGACGCCCGCTGCCTTAGGCCGTGCTCCCACCAGGCGTTGCGCAGCTCGGGCAGGGTGAACTCCACCGCCGGGGGACGAGCCTGTTCCGGTACGTCCTTCGTCTTCGTGCCCACCCGCGGCATCCCCTCTCCGTGACCGACACATAGGGGTACCGGGCCGCGAACGCCCCCGCGGGCGCGGCACGCAGAACCCACCGGTATTCCATCCGATCGGGCCCGGGTGTGCAGCCGTCGATTTGACAGCCTTCGATCGGTTTGGTCGGCTGAGTTGGTCCCCACCCCGTCTGTGGGTGGGGGGTGAGTTAAGCAGCAGGGTGTGACAAGTTTGGCCGTTGTGCACAGGGCCGCGCTGGTTGGTCGACCCCACCCCGTCATTGGGTGGGGTGAGTTGAGCAGCTCGGTACGGCAACTTTCCGTCGTTGTCCACAGGCGGATTCCGGTGCGGATAGCGGCAGATTCCCCGGTCAGCCCGTGTCTCCCGGGATGGCTTCGCCACGGGGGCAGTCGTGTGCCGGCGGTCGGCTGCGAGTTGGCGTGCGGGCGTTCGGCCGCGGGGCGGCGTGCGGGCGGCTTTGACACCGGGCCGTCGGGGCAGAGGTCGGATGCGACCAATCAAACGAGGTTTACGCCCCCACATGCCACCGCAACGGCTCACCCGGAATCTCGGATCCGCAGGGCCGGTCGCCGGACCGAACCGGTCGGAGATGCGGCCGGCCGGCGCCACGGTGACGACCGCGCCGGCGCCGAGCGGAGCGACCACCAGGCCGGGCGGCGGCGACTATCCACACCTGGCCCAGCTGCTGGCGAACGGCCGGGATCGGGGCGCTGGCTGCTCACGGGGTTCGAGGCCGAGCTTCGGTGAGGTCGCGCAGCTGGTGACGGCCGGCGACGCCGAGCTTCGGGTACGAGCGGTACAGATGTGAGGCGACCGTGCGCGGGGACAGGAACAGCCGGTCGGCGATCTCGGCGTTGGTCAGCCCGCGGCCGGCCAGCAGGACGATCTCGCGCTGCTGGGCGGTCAGGTCGGCGAGCGCGTCGGGCGCGACCCGCTCGGAGACGCCGCACGCGCGCAGTTCGGTCTCGGCGCGCCGGACCCACGGGGTCGCGCGCAGGCTCTGGAACGTCTCGAGGGCGGCCGCCAGCACCGGCTTGGCGTCGTTGATGCGGCGCTGGCGGCGCAGCCATTCGCCGTGGTCGAGGCGCAGCTGTGCCTGTTCGAACGGCCATTGCGACCCGTCCGGCGCGCTCGCGAAGAAGGCCGGGTCGACGAGCAGGCCGCGGGCACGGGCGGCGATCTGGCGCATCCGGGGGTTGGCGACCGCCATCATCTCCAGCGCGCGACCGAGCGGCGCCGGGCGCTCGACGCGCGCCGCGGCCGCCGCCAGATCCGCGACGGCCAAATAGGAGACGCGGTGGTGCAAAGGCTCGCCGTCACCGGTGAAAAGGTGACTCAATTGGGCGTACGCGAGGGGGAAGTTGCCTTGTGAGTAGGCGACCAACCCGGCGGCATGCCGCACCCGGGCCGCAGCCGACCGATACACCGTCGGGTCGGCGGTCAGGGGTGCGAGCTGCTCGAAGTCGCCGCGCAGGATGCCGATGAAGGCGGTCGTCAGATGGGCCGAGGCGACCACCGGACCAAGCCCGTAGGCCGCGCCTACCTCGCGCCCCTCCCGGGCGACGGCCAGCGCCTCGTCCCACCGGCCGCTGTCGACGCACGCCCACATCAGCGACGACATCGCGCCGCCGCTGCCGCCCCGCATGCCGGGCGCCCGCAGCCGGTCGAGCTCGTCGCGCAGCAGCCGGACCGCCAGGTCGCTCTGGTCGAGCAGCCAGGCCGCCGAGCCCGCCAGCACCGGATGGGTGACCGGCTCGGTGATCTGCCCGTCCACGCCGGGCGGCTCGGTGCAGGCCCGGATCCAGAGCCTGCGCTCGGCCGACGGGGTCGGCATCCGGTCGAGCGTGCGCAGCACGGCGGCCCGTTCGTCGCTGGATCCGGCCTGGTAGGCGACGGTGGCGGCGAACGAGAGCGAGTTCCAGGCGGTCTCCGGCGACTCGGCCTCCTCGGCCACCGCGAGCAGCGCGGCGAACCCGGCGGCGTGGTGGCCGGACCAGATCTGCGCCCAGCCGCTTCGCTGCCGGGCGGCGAGATGCTGCTCGAGCGTGGCGTTGCTTCGCAGCACGCGGTCGGCGAGGTCGCGCACCCAGTCGGCCTGGCCGGTGGCCTGGGCCAGAGCGGCGGCGGCGAGCAGGCGGCGAACCTGGTCGGCGGCGGCCGGGCTGAGCTCGGCGGCGCGTTCGAGGGCGCGGGCGGCCGCGGCGGCGCCGCCCCGCCGCTAGGCCTGGGCGGCGGTCCGTTCGAGCAGGGCGGCGACGCCCTCGTCCGGCTCGAGTGCGGCGGCGGCCCGGTGCCACGCGCGGCGGTCGGGCTGGTCGTGCAGGGCCTCGGCGACGCGCAGGTGGACGGCGGCCCGCTCGGCGAACGGCACCGCGTGGTAGACGGCGGCGCGGACCAAGGGATGGGTGAACTGCGGGCCGGCGCCGTCGATCCGGACCAGGCCGGCCTTCTCCGCCGGGGCGAGGGTGGCGGCGGTGACGCCCGGGACGCGGGCTCCGTCGGCCACTGCGGCGAGCAGGAGATCTTCCCGTACGACGGAAGGAAGGTCCTGGAATGTCGCCGCCATGATCGCGGTGAGCCGGTCGGTCAGGGGGAGCGGCTCGGACGCCAGATGGTGGCCGTGCCGCACCACCTTGGACAGCTCGGTCAGTGCCAGCGGGTTGCCCGCCGCCTGGGCGAGAATCTGGGCGCGGGCCTGTCCCCGGGGCGGGTGCGGCTGCTGGTCGAGCAGGCGGGTCGAGTCCTCGCTGGTCAACGGCTGCAGAACCGTCGTTGCGAAGTCCGTCGGCAGTTTCGTGCGGCCGGCCAGGATCAACGTGACGGGCTCGTCGAGCAGGCGGTGGGCCGCGAAAATCACCGTGTTAAGGGAAGCTTGGTCGAGCCACTGACAATCGTCCAGGACGACCAGTAACCGGTGTTCTTCCGATATCTGCGACAATACGGTCAGGAGGGCCAGGCCGGTCAGGAGCGCGTCGGGGGGTACGGGGTCGTCGGTCAGTCCGAAGGCTCCGCGCAGGGCGTGTGCCTGCCGGGCGGGCAGGTCGTCGAGGCGGTCCAGGACCGGGCGCAGCAGCTGGTGAAGGCCGGCGAAGGCGAGGTCCTTCTCGGACTCGCGGCCGGTGCTCGACAGGACGGTGAGGCGCTGCTCCCGGGCCCGCGCGATCACCTGGCCGAGCAGGATCGTCTTTCCCATCCCCGGCTCGCCCGCTAGCACGTGTACGTGGCTCTCGGCCGGCGGCGGGTCGACGAGCCGGCAGAGGTCCGACGTCTCCGCGTCTCGCAACGGCACCAGTGCAGTAAACATGCGGATACCCCCGGCTCAGCCCCGCTGGCCAGCATGGACGGTGAGCTTGTACCGAGGGAAGGGGATCATCATGAACATTGTCCTCGTGCACGGCGCGTGGGCCGACGGATCGTGCTGGAGCGACGTCATCGCGCGACTGCAGGCGGACGGGCACCGGGTGACCGCGCCGCAGTTCCCGCTCACGTCGCTGGCCGACGACGTCGCCCGGCTGCGGCACGTGCTGGAGGCGCAGGACGGCCCGACGGTGGTGGCCGGCCACTCGTACGGCGGTCAGATCATCACCGCGCTCGGCACCGACGCCCCCAACGCGGCCGCCCTGGTCTACATCGCCGCGTTCGGCCTCGACGAGGGCGAGGCGTTGGGGGCGTTGCTCAGCCAGGGACCGACCCCGCCCGCGCTCGAGCACCTGGTCACCGACAAGCAGGGCTTCATCTGGCTACCCGAGACCGACTTCGTGGGCCACTTCGCCGCCGACGTCGACCCGGTCCGCGCCCGCGTGCTCCACGCCGTCCAGCAGCCCGTCGCCGGCTCCGCCTTCGGCGACGTGATGGGCGTGCCGTCCTGGCGGTCGCTGCCCACCTGGTACCTGGTGGCCGCCCACGACGAGGCCATCCCGCCCGCCGCCGAGCGCCAGTTCGCCAACCGCATGGGCGCGACGACGGTCGAGGCCGACGCCGGCCACCTGGCGATGGTCACCCACCCGGCCGAGGTCGCCGACCTCATCACCGCCGCCACCAGCGGCTGATGCCCAGCGACGGTGCGGACCGCGGCGACCGGTGCGGGCTCAGCGCTCGTCGCCCGCCAAGCGCCCCTCCTCGTGGGACCGGAGCTGCTGCTCCACCCGCTCGGCGATCGTGCGGCCGGCGATCGAGTCGGCGCCCATCGTCGCGGTGATGATGTCGCGGGACTGCTCCGCCGCCTTGCGCCGGGCCTTGCCGAAAGCGCTCATCATCGCGCGGGAGACGGCCTCGGGAGCGAAGCGGTGGATGCGGTCGCTCAGATGTACGTCGAGCAGGACGCCGTTCGCGTCGATGGTGACCCGGGCCAGGCCGTTGTCGTCCTCGGCCGTGACCCGCAGGTCGCCCAGGCGGGCGCTCATGGCCTGGGTGTCGGCGGCCATCTTGTCGACACGGCCCTTCCAGTTCTGCAAGTACGCCATCGACGCGTCCGGGTCGAGGAACCCGCCCCCGCTCAAATCAGTCATCGTCGAATTCTAGTGAGACGCCGGGTGATCTGGGTGGCCGGCGCGGGCCGCGCGAAGTGGTAGCCCTGGCCGTTGTCGCAGGACAGGTCGCGCAGCAGGGTCTCCTGGGCGGCCGACTCGATGCCCTCGGCGGTCACCGTGAGGCCGAGCGCGTGGCACAGGGCGATCGTGTGGCGCAGCACCTCGGTGGCGGCCGGGCCGCCGGCGTCGGTCATGAACTCGGCGGCGAGCTTGACGTTGGCCACCGGCAGCCACGACAGGGTGGCGAGACTCGAGTAACCGGTCCCGAAATCGTCGAGCGCCAGCCGTACGCCCAAGTTGTTGATCTGTTGCAGCGTCTCGTAGCCCGGCTCGAGCGCCGTGCTCTCGGTGATCTCGAGCTGGAGGTTCTCGGCCGGAAGGCCGGACCGGAGCAGGATGTCCGAGACGTCGGCCGCGAAGGTCGGTTCGCCGAGCTGCAGCGGTGAGAGGTTCACGCTGATCAGCAGGTCGTGCCCGGCCCGGCGCCACGCCGCGCCCTGGCGGCAGGCCTGCGCGAGCAGCGTGCGGCCCAGCGGGCGGATGAGCCCGGTGTGCTCGGCCGGCGTGATGAAGTCGCGCGGGCCGAGCGGCGGGGAGCCGTCCGGTCGCTGCCAGCGGGCGAGCGCCTCGACGCCGATGATCGCCCGGTCGCTCAGCCGGTAGAGCGGCTGGTAGTAGGCCAGGAACTCGCCGTTCTCGAGGGCGGACGGCAGGGCGGCGGCCAGGCGATGCCGGCGGCGCTCGTCCTCGGCCCGGGACGGCTCTAAGACGGCGTGGTCGTGCCGGTCGCGCCGGGCCCAGCCGAGCGCCAGGCGGGCGTCGCGCAGCCACTGGTCGGGGCTGGTGCCGGCGGTGCGGCCCTCGGCGATCCCCGCGGTCGCGTGCACCCGTAGCGAATGCCCGTCCAGCGGGAACGGCGCCTGCAGCGTGCGGCGGGCCTGGTCGGCCAGCTTGATCACCTCGTCCGGCCCGGCGGTCGGGCCGGCGACCAGCGCGAACTGGCCGTCGCCGAAGTGCGCCAGGAAGCTGCCGGAGAGCTGCCGCAACCGGTGGGCGACGGCGGTGAGCAGCTTGCCCGCGTTGTCGTGCCCGAGCGTGTCGGCCAGCTCCGGGAAGCGGTCGACGGCGAGCAGGCAGAGGCCGAGCCGCGGCGACTCCGGCGTCTCGAGGTGCCGGCGCAGGCTCTGCTCGTTGGGCAGGCCGGTGACCGGGTCGTGCAGCAGCGCGTGCTGGAGGCGCTGCTGGAGGTCGGTCTGCACCCGACGCCAATGGATCTTCTCCGACCGGTTCATCTGCTCGGCCGCCTCGACCGCGGCGTCGCGCTGGGCGGTGACGAACCCGGTGGTCAGATGCTCGAGCAACTGCAGCACGCGGTGCGGGTCACTCGCGGCCGCGGCGGGGAGACGTTCGGCCAGCAGCCGTACGCTCATCCCGATCACGGGTGGGGCGGACATCCGCAGATCGACCAGCTCGGCGCCGATCCGCCGGCCCTTTGCCGGGTCGAAGGGCTCGGCGCGCAGAGCCGCGACCATTTCCTCGATCAGGTCATGCAGGGCGGCGCGGGCCTTGGCACGCACGCCGGGGACGAAGCCGGCGCTGGTGATGCCGCGCAGCCAGTCCTGGGCGAGGTCGGCCCCCATCGCGTCTTTCCTCCCCGGCCGCCCTCCCAAGTGACGGCCGCCGAATTATGCCCATTCACGTCCGGCGCGGGCCATTCTTGCCTCGGTGGCCGTCATGCGCTAAAGGTCATGATCGCCACGCTTCGTCGTACTGATCCGGTCAATGTGGATACGCACGGTGACCGATGCGCCGGTTGCGTGCACTTCGCGTAAGAAACGGCATACCGGCGATCAACGCTTGCGGGCCACCGCGGCCAGCGCCGTCGGCTGCGGGGGCTCGCCGGCCTCGTCCGGATCGGGGTGCCAGCCGGTCGCGGGCGTGACGCCCGGGGGCACGATCTCGAAGTCGCTGCCGATCAGCGCGGCCACCTCGTCGGCGTCGCGGATCGTGAGCGGGGTGGGCGTCCGCTCGTACAACTTGCGGACCTGTTCCTGAAGTGCGCGCCCCTCCGGCGTGGCGTCGGGTCCGGCGTGCGAGACGACCAGGTAGCTGCCGGAGACCAGTGCGTCGCCGAGCCGCTTCATGATCGCCGCGGGACCGGCCGAGTCGGGGACGAAGTGCAGGACGGCGACGGTGAGGATCGCGACCGGCTCGGAGAAGTCGAGCAGCCGCAGCACATCCGGGTGGTTGAGGATGGTCTCCGGGTCGCGCAGATCGGCCTCGATCACCTGCGCGTACGGGTTTCCCTCGAGCAGGCTCCGGCTCTGCTGCACGGCGATCGGGTCGATGTCGACGTACATGACGCGGGCGTCGGGGTTGGCCTCCTGGGCGACCTCGTGCACGTTGCCGAGCGTGGGAATGCCCGAGCCGATGTCGAGGAACTGCCGCACGCCCTGCGCGGCCACCCATCGCACGGCCCGCCCGAGGAACGCCCGGTTGGCCCGCGCGGCCGCCGCCGCCCCGGGGAAGGCGCTCTCGGCCCGATGCCAGAACTCCCGGTCGACCGCGAAGTTGTGCACCCCGCCGAGCGCGTAGTCGTAGACGCGCGACGCGTCCGGCACCGTGATGTCCACGCCCTCGGGCACCCAGCCGTATGCCTCACCCACGGTCCGCTCCTCCCCGTCGTCCTCCGATCATTCAAGTCGCTGAATCGCCCGAGGGCCACCCCGAGGTCCGGTGTGGACGGAGGTCTCTCCGGTAGTTTCGGCGGATGCCTTCCATCCGGCCCATCGCGCTGGCGGTTCCCCGCCGCGGCGACGACCTGCTGGTCTTCGAGTACTACGACCCGACCAAGGACCAGACTTTCTATCGGCCGCTGGGCGGCGGCATCGAGTTCGGCGAGACGGCCGCGACGGCAGTCGCCCGGGAGCTGCGCGAAGAGCTCGGGGCGGAGCTGGCCGACATCGAGCGGCTCGGCGTGCTCGAGAACATCTTCCACGGGATGGGCCGGGACGGGCACGAGATCGCCTTCATCTTCGGCTGCCGGCTCACCGATTCGTCCTTCTACGAGCGGGACGTCGTCGGCGAGGTGCTGGACGACGCCGGCACGAAGGTGCTGTGGCGGCCGCTGAGCGGTTTCGGCGCCGGGTCGCCGCTCTATCCCGACGGGCTCGCCGACCTCCTGCGGGGTGTCACAGGCGGCGCATCACGGTGACGACCTTGCCGAGGATGACGGCGTGGTTGCCGGGGATGACGTCGTAGGCCGGGTTGCGGGGGACCAGGTCGATCTGGCTGCCGGTGCGGCGGAACACCTTGACGGTCGCCTCGCCCTCGAGCATCGCCGCCACGATGTCGCCGTTCTCGGCGGTGGGCTGCTGGCGCACGACGACCACGTCGCCGTCGCAGATGGCGGCCTCGATCATCGAGTCGCCCTTGACCCGGAGCGCGAACAGCGTGCCCCGGCCGACCATGCTGAGCGGCAGGGTCAGCTCGTCCTCGACCTGCTCGTCGGCGAGGATCGGCGCGCCGGCCGCGATCGCGCCCAGCAGCGGGACGCGTACGTCATCGGTGTGCTTTTCCTCGGTCTTCTCGGTGGTGTCGTCGAGGAGCGCGACGGCGCGCGAGCCCCGGGCATCGCGCCGCAGGTGGCCGCGCTCCTCGAGGACGGTGAGCTGATGGGCGACCGAGGACGGCGACGCGAGACCGACGGCGGACGCGATCTCGCGCATGGTGGGTGGATAACCGTGCCGGTCGGACCAGTCACGGATCATCGTGAGGATCTGTCGCTGGCGTGCGGTGAGCTCCGGCGAAGGGGAAGCCATGCCGTGACGATACTACATTTCTCGATCATTTGTACTAACCGAGTTCGATCGGGAGACGCCGAGTAACCGGCGAAACCGCGGCGCCGGTCAGATGTAGCCGACCTCGCCGTCGTCCTTGAGCTGGTCGACGAGCTGCTTGACCTCCTGCGCCCGGTCGCGCGGACAGACCAGCACCGCGTCGGGCGTATCGACGATGACCAGATCCCGTACGCCCATGGCCGCCACCAACCGGCCCGGCGTGGGCACCACGACCAGCCCCTCGGTCTCGCGGAGAAGCACGCCGCCCTTGTCCTCGGCCGACCGGCCGACCACCACGTTGCCGGAGTGGTCGGAGGCCAGCACCTCACCGAGCGTGTGGAAGTCGCCGACGTCGTTCCAGCCGAAGTCGCCGGGAACCGTGCCGACCCGGCCGACCGTGGCCGCGCCCTCCATCACCGCGTAGTCGACCGAGATGCGCGGCAGCGTCGGCCACACCTCGCCGAGCACCTCCTCGCGGCCCGGCGAGTCCCACGCCTGGGCGATCCGCGAGATGCCGGCCGCGAGCTGCGGCTGCTGACGGGAGAGCTCGGACAGGAAGGCGTCGACCCGCCAGACGAACATGCCGGCGTTCCACAGGTAGTTGCCGGACTTCACATAGCTCTCGGCGACGTCGTACGACGGCTTCTCCTTGAACTCCTCGACCGCGAGCACCGGGCCGTCGCCGATCGCGCCGCCGCACTCCAGGTAGCCGTAGCCGGTCTCGGGCCGCGTCGGGGTGATGCCCAGCGTCATCAGCAGGCCCTGCCGCGCGCCGCCCATCGCCTGCCGGATGACCTCGGTGAACTGGTCCTTGTCCGCGATCAGGTGGTCGGAGGCGAACGAACCCATGACCGCCTCCGGCTCGCGCCGGGCGATCACGGCGGCGGCCAGGGCGATCGCCGCGCAGGAGTCCCGCGGCGAGGGCTCGACCAGCACGTTGTCGGCGGGGACCTGGCTGAGCTGGCGGGACACCGCGGCGGCATGGGCCACGCCGGTGACCACGAGCATCCGCTCGGACGGGACCAGCAGGTCGAGACGGTCGACTGTGGCCTGCAAGAGCGAGGCGTCGGTGCCGGTCAGCGGGTGCAGGAACTTCGGGTGCCCGGCCCGCGAGAGCGGCCAGAGACGCGTTCCGGTTCCGCCGGCCAGCACCACGCCGTACAGCGAATCCCAAGGCTCAGTCATGCGCACAGAGTGTAGTGGCTGCGGGAGGGGTGGCTCACGCCGCCGCGACCCGCCGCCAGGTCGTCACGTGCACCTCGGCGCTGGACGCCCAGGTGAACTCCTTGGCCCGGTCGAAGCCGGCCTTGGCCAGGGTCAGCCGGCGCTGCTCGTCGTGCAGCAGGTCGGCCAGGTCGGACGCGATGCGGTCGGGATCCTCCGTTGTGTACGCCACCGCGTCGCCACCGACCTCCGGCAGCGACAGCCGCGGCGTGGTCAGCACCGGCGTGGCGCAGGCCATCGCCTCGAGGATCGGCAGGCCGAAGCCCTCGCCGAAGGACGGGTAGCAGGCGACCAGCGCGCCGCCGAGGAAGCCGGGCAGGTCGGCGTAGCGCAGGTAGCCCGGGCGCAGCAGCCGCAGGTGGGACGGGACCTCGGCGACGGCGCGGTCGATCTCGTCGTCGTGGCCCTGGCCGCCGGCCAGCACGAGGGCCGGCGGATGCGGCCAGTCGGCGACCGCGCGGGCCCAGCCGCGGATCAGGTTGGGCACGTTCTTCCGCGGCTCCTTGGCGCCGAGGAAGGCGACGTAGCCGGCGTCGCCGAGGCCGAGGCGGGCCCGGACGCGGGACTTCTCGTCCTCGGCCGGCCCGTGGAAGGCGGCCGGATCGACGCCGTGGTAGGCCACGTCGATGCGGGTCGGGTCGGCGTCGAGCAGGCGGATCAGCTCGTCGCGGGTGGCCTTGCTGGGCACGATCACCCGGGCCGCCCGGCGCAGCGACGTCTTGATCGCGCTGCGGAAGAACGTGCGCTTGGTGTTGTCGTAGTGCTCGGGCTCGGTGAAAAAGGTGGCGTCGTGGACGGTCACCGTCACCGGGCAGCCGGCCCGCAGCGGGCACGTGTAGAACGGCGAGTGCAGCACCTGGGCCCCGACCTGCTGGGCGAGCAGCGGCAGGCCGGTCTGCTCCCAGGCGAGGCGGGCGGGCCGGTGGGCCACGGCGGCCGGACCGGCGATGACCTCGGCGTCACCGAGCATGCGGCTGTAACGCTCCGCATCCGAACGCTGGGCCACGACGGCGAGATCGACCCGTTCCGGATCCATCCGGCCGAGGGCGCCGAGAAGGCCGTCGACGTATCGGCCGACGCCTCCCCGATCAGCGGGGACGCTGGTGGCGTCGACGAGCACTCGCGGGGGGCGACCGGCGGTCACGAGGCAACTCCCAAAGAGGTTGTAATTCAGACCACTGGCAAGACTACGCCCGGAATGCATCGGGGACGTGACCGCGACACCGCCTGATTCCAAGCGTTTCCGGGAACTCATCGCCCGTTCAGGATCGGTTACTTACGGTGACGTGATTATCGTTGATGTGGTGCATACGACGATCACGCAGGCGTTCGCCGCCGCGGTCGCGCGCGACCCTGCCGCCCCGCTGCTGACCTGGTACGACGACGCGACCGGCGACCGGACCGAGCTCTCCGGCGCGACCCTGGACAACTGGGTCTCGAAGACCGCGAACCTCATGGTCGACGGCCTCGGCCTGGGCGCCGGCGACACGGCCGCGGTGGTGTTGCCGCCGCACTGGCAGACCGCCGCGATCGTCCTCGGCGTGTCGTCGGCCGGCCTCGCGGTCGCCCTGCCCGGCCGCCCGCGGCCGGTGGATGCCCTGTTTACGACGCCCTCGCTGCCGGGCGCCGAGGAGTGGGCGGCCGCCGACCGCTACGCGACCGGCCTGCTGCCGCTGGCCATGCCGCTGCGCGAGGTGCCCCCGGGTTTTGTCGACTATGTGACAGAGGTGCGCAACTACGGTGACCACTTCCGTGGCGTGCCGGTGGCGCCGGACGCGCTCGCGCTGGCCGCCCCGATCGAGCTGAGCCACCTGGCCGTGTTGCGAACCGCGACCGAGCGGGCGGCCGAGTTGGGCCTGACCACCGGCGACCGGGCGCTCATCGATACCCGCGCCTACCCCGACCCGATCGACTGGCTGGTCGCACCCCTGGCGGTGGGCGCGTCGGTGGTGCTGTGCGCCAACCTCGATCCGGCCAAGCTCGACAGCCGGGCCGCCGAGGAGAAGGTCACTCTTGTGCTGACCGCCTAGACGCCAGCTCCTCGAAGGCGGTCAGCGACTCCGGGTTGGCCAGGGCGCCCTTGGCCGCGGCCGATTCCACCGGCGTGCCGGTCAGGATGCGCTTCACCGGCACCTCCAGCTTCTTCGCCGAGAGGGTGCGCGGCACCGCGCGTACCTGGTAGATCTCGTCCGGAATGTGCCGTGGCGACAGCGCGGTCCGCAGCTCGCGCCGGATGCGGCCGGTCAGCTCCTCGGTCAGCTCGCCGCCGTCGGCCACGACCACGAAGAGCAGCAGCTCGCCGTTGGGGTTGTCGTTCTGCTCCAGGTGTACGACCACCGAGTCGGCGATCTCGGGCAGGCTCTCGACCACCGAGTAGAACTCGGCCGTGCCCAGTCGGACGCCGCCCCGGTTCAGGGTCGCGTCGGAGCGGCCGGTGATGACGCTGGTGCCGTCGGCGGCGATGGTGATCCAGTCGCCGTGCCGCCAGACGCCGGGGAAGACGTCGAAGTACGCCTCCCGGTAGCGGCGGCCGTCGGGGTCGTTCCAGAAGCCGACCGGCATGCTCGGCATCGGCGCCGTGATGACCAGCTCGCCCAGCTGGTCGATCACCGGGTGGCCGGCCGGGTCGTAGGCCTCGACCTTGGCGCCCAGGCAGCGGCAGGCGATCACGCCCTCGATGACCGGGTGCAGCGGGGAGGCGCCGACGAAGCCGGTGCACACGTCGGTGCCGCCGGAGAGGGACTGCAACTGCAACTGTTTGCCGACCGCGTCGTACACCCAGTGGAAGCCCTCGGCCGGCAGCGGCGCGCCGGTCGAGCCGATCGCCTTCAGGCCCGGCTTGTCCGGCTTCAATCCGGCCTTCCGGCAGGCCATCAGGAACGGTGCCGAGGTGCCGAAATATGCAATGTCCGCCGAGTCGACCAAGTCCCACAAGGCCGACATGTCGGGGAAGCCGGGATTGCCGTCGAAGAAGACGATCGAGGCGCCCACGGCCGGCCCGCTGACCAGGAAGTTCCACATCATCCACCCGGTCGTGGTGAACCAGAAGAACCGGTCGCCGGGCCCGAGATCGTGATGCAGCGCCAAGATCTTGAGGTGCTCGAGCAGGATGCCGCCGTGCCCGTGCACGATCGGCTTCGGCAGCCCGGTCGTGCCCGAGCTGTAGAGCACATACAGCGGGTGATCGAACGGGACGGCCTCGAACTCCATGGGGTCATCGCCGCTGAGTGACGGCCAGTTACCGGCCTCCTGGTCGAGGTAACCGATCGTCACGACGGACGTGATCGACGGGATCGCGCTGCGGATCGCGGCGACCTCATCCGTACGGGAAATGGCTTTGTCGCCGTATTTGTAGCCGTCGACCGCGACCAGGACCTTGGGCTCGATCTGGCTCCAGCGATCGATCACGCTGCGGCTGCCGAACTCGGGCGCGCACGAGGAGAAGATCGCGCCGAGGCTGGTGGTGGCGAGCATGAGCACGTAGGTCTCGGGGATGTTCGGCGCGTAGGCCGCGACCCGGTCACCCTTGCCGACACCGCGGGCCTTCAGCCCGGCACGCACCCGCCGGACCTGGTCACGCAGCTGCCGCGCGGTCAAGGTGATCGGCTCACGCGTTTGCGAGTACGCGATGACGACCGCCTCGTCGTCGCCGATCCCGGGCATGCGCAGGACGTGCTCCGCGTAGTTGAGGGTCGCGCCCGGGAACCATTTCGCGCCGGGCATGCTCGCGCCGTCCAGCACGGCGGCCGGCTCGTCGTGGCCGATGACCTCGAAGTAGTCCCAGATCGACTGCCAGAACCCGGACAGGTCGGTGACGGACCAGTCCCACAGCTCGGCATAGGACCCGAAATTTCGGCCCTTGTCGCTCAGCCAGCGCAGATAGTCCCCGATCCGCGTGGTCGACAGCACGTCGGCCGGCGGCTCCCACAACACTGTGCCCGTCATGCACACACCTTAACCAAGGTTCAGTCCCCGCCTTCCGCAGCTCGCCTTCGACCGCCGGCCGAGCTCATGGCCTGCCTCGGGCGCCAAGCTTCGAGCCTCGCCGCAGCGGCGCCTCGGCGGCTATGTAGGTCGGCACCACAGGCGGGACGTTTCGGGGGTGGCGGCCCACATCGCCGGGTCACCGGGCGACTTCCCCGCGCCGCTCGCGGCTGGCTGTTCGGTCGCGAACTGTGCCCGCCCGGCCGAGCCGATCCGGCGTCTGGCCTGGTGCGGTGGGTCTTGACGGCTACGTTGCGTCCCGCGGCCGGCTTGCTCGTCGCGGGTAGCGTCCTGAAGCAGAGCCACCCGGGGAGACAGCGTTGCGCCACATCAGGTCGATCTTCTATGCGCTCGTCCTGGCGCCGGCAGCCTGGGTGCTGACCGGCGTGGGACTCACCGGGGACCTGACCGTTCGGGGCCGCGACGGTTTCGCCGTGGAGAGTCTCACCGGGCTCCTGCTTCTGCTGCTGGCGGGTGCGGCGTACGGAATCCTCGTGCTCGGCCCGTTCTCGCCCGCCGGCCCGCTGCTCGCCGGGGTCGTCTACCTCGCGCTCGCGTCGTGGGCGCTGATCTCACCGTCGGCATACGCCGACGTCTGGCCGCACGCGGTGGCCAAGGACGGATTCGACCTCTCCCGGCCGGGCTACGGCTTGGCGGCGTTGCTTGCGGTTCCCCTGATCTGTACGGCGTTGAGCGCCCGCCGGTGGGCACAATACGAACCGCCGGTGTTGCCCGTCATCGGTCAGATCGGCCGGGCTCGGGCCACCGCCCCCGCCGCCGGCGTCCCGCTGGCCGCCACCGAGACGGCGGTGCTCGGCGCGCCGGCCCTGGGCGCCGACCCGACCACCGTCCTGCCCCGCCCGCCGGACACGACGACCGCCGTGGTCGGCGTGACCACACTGGACGTGCTGCTCGGCCTCCCCGACGACGAGACGACCCTCCTCTCCGAGGGGCCGGCGGCGGCAGCCACACCGTCTCCCGCCGCGGTCTCCTCGTCTCGTTCTCCGTCTTCCTCCGCGTCGGCCGTTGCGGATCCGCCTACGTCCTCGAGTTCGCGTGCTGGCTCGCTCGCCGAGGAGCCGATCGATGCGCTGGTCGACGACGAGCCGGTAGGTCTCCTGATCCTTCCTCCCCCGGCGAAGCCGGACGAGGAGCCCGAGCCCGACGTCACCGTCCTGGTGGTCGAGGACGAGACGACCGCGGTGGTGACCAGCGACGAGGAGCCCGAGCCCGACGTCACCGTCCTGGTGGTCGAGGACGAGACGACCGCGGTGGTGAGCAGCGACGAGGATCCCGAGCCCGACGTCACCGTCCTGGTGGTCGAGGACGAGACGACCGCGGTGGTGAGCAGCGAGGAGGAGCCCGAGTCCGACGTCACCGTCCTGGTGGTCGACGACGAGACGACCGCGGTGGTGAGCAGCGAGGAGGAGCCCGAGTCCGACGCCACCGCCTTCGTGATCGAGGACGAGACGACCGCCGCCGTTACCGGCGACGACGAGCCCGTTACCGACGCCACCGCCACCGACACCGTCACCGACACCGACGCCGAGACCGAGACCGAGACCGCCACCGACGCCGCCACCGTCGCCGACGAGGAGTCGACGGCCGCGGCCTTCGAGCCGGAGCCGGAGTCGCCGTCGGAATCGCAGTCGCCGCCGGAGTCGGAGGCGGACGCTTCCTCCGCGGACGACGACTCTCCGGACAACGAAGAGCCCACCGCGGCCACACTCGCCGAGGACCGGACCGAGGTGATCCGGCTTCCGCTCGGCGACTCGGGAGATCAGACGCAGGTGGTTCGCCTGCCGGTCGGCGACGCGGCCGAACGGACGCAGGTGGTCCGCCTGCCGGTCGGCGACGCGGCCGAGCGTGCGGACCGCAGCCAGGTCGTCCCGTTCCCGACCCCGGCCCCATCCTCGAACTCGGATTCCTCTTCGGGCGAGAAGACGCAGGTCATCAAGTTTCCGGCCCGTTCCCCTCGCGCCGTGCCGGGCGAACGCACCACCCGCGACCTGAGCAACCGAGCGACCGGCGACGTAGGCGGCGACGAGACCCAGGTGATCCGCCTGGACGGCAAGACCATCGACGACGAGCGCACCCAGGTCATCCGCCCGATGCTGGTACCGCCACCGACCGACCACAGCACGGTGATCGAGCTACGCCCGGCCGCTCCGCGCGACGCCGCCCCCCGCGACGCCGCGCGCCGCGACGCCGGGCCGGTGTCGATCGCGGACGCTGAGGCGCCCGACTTCGCCGACGATCCGACCAGCCCGATCATTCCACCTCACCTGCGGCAGCCCGCCGACGAGGAGACGACCGCGGGCGGCAAGCGCTCGATGACCGTCATGAACATGGAACGCCCGCCGGACGAGCGCGCCGACGAGACCACGCATGTGGAGATTCCTTCGCCGCGCCGGCCGGTCGACGACGAGAGCTGATCAGCGAAGGCGCTCCAGCGCGGGCGGGATCTGCCGGGCGGTGGCCGAGGCCAGCGGCGACGGCAGCGCCCCGGGGTCGAACCACGCCAGCGCCGCGGACTCGTCGCTGATCTGCTCGGTCGCGCCGGCCGGGCAGCGCACCAGGAACCGCACGTCGTAATGGGTCGACGGCCCGGCCGGCGAACCGTCGCCGGCGCCGCACCGGACGTCGTGCACGTCCACGTCGATCGGGTCGGCGTCGATCGTCAGCCCGGCGATGCCCGACTCCTCGGTCGCCTCGCGCAGCGCCGCCGCGACCAGGGTCACGTCGCCCGGCTCGCAGTGGCCGCCGAGCTGCATCCACTTGCCGAGGCGTCCGTGCAGGCAGAGCAGCACCCGCCCATCTCCGTCGACCACCAGCGCGCTGGCCGTGATGTGCCCGGCCCGGTGAGCGCGGCTCATGGCCGCCGGCCCCTCGGCGAGTACCTCGAGCGCCCGCTTCCGCGCGAGGTCGCCCTCCTCGGTGGTGGCCCGCCACTGCCCGAGCACCCGCACCGCGTCGGCATGCAGCTCCGCGTTCATCGGGCGCTCCCCGGACCGGAGGAGTCGAGCTGAGTGGGCGCGGTGGTGGAGGGGTCCAGGTCGGTGGGTGCGGTGGTCGACGGGACGAGGTCGGTGGGCGCGCCATCCGAGGCGGGCGGGGCTGAGGCGGGTGAAGGGGTGAGCGCGGGGGCGGAGAGGTCCAGGCGAATGCCGTCCTCGTGCGGTAGGGCGACCGAAAGGATGCCCTCCGCGGCCAGCGCCGCCCGCAAGCGGTGAGCGTCGGCGCCGAGGCGCATCAAGCCCTCCGGGCCACGCTCCAGGGAGGTCACGTGCAGCGCGGCCGTCGCGTCGTTGTGAGGTAGCACGTCGGCGGGGGTCACCGTGGTCGTGCGGCCGAGGACCTCGGCGACCGCGTCCACGGCGCGCTGCACCGCGGCGGGGTCGACCGGGACGCCGGGGAGGCGGGTGGCATCCGGCAGGCGGGCGGCGTCGAGCAGGCCGGCGGCGCGGGCCTCGGCGGTGCCCAGGCTGAACATGTCGCTCGCGGCATCGCGGAGCAGTGGCGCGGCACCCGGGTCGAGGTCGTCGGCGGACGAGCCCGCATCGGGAGCGGACGGCGCGGTGGGGGAGACGGCGGCGGGTGCGGACGGGGCGGTGAAGGGGAGGCCGCGGACGACCGCTACCGGTACCTGGTCGCATTTGCCCTTGACCAGCTCGCCGGCGGCGGCCAGCTCGTCGATCTGGGCCATCTGGGTGATCTGGAGCTCGTTGCCGTACGGGTCGGTCTCGCCCCGGTGGTCGCGGAACGCGGGAATGCCAGCCGCGCCCAGCGCCACGTCGGTCAGGCCGTTGCGCCAGGCTCGACCCATCGTGTCGGAGATGACGATCGCCACGTCCAGGCCGCGGGCCCGGAAGCCGGCGCGCAGGCGGCGGGCCGAGGCGTCGGGGTCGGCGGGGAGCAGGACCAGGTGGGTCTTGTCGACGTTCGACGCGTCGATGCCGGCCGCGGCCATCACGAAACCGTGGTGGGTCTGCACGATCGTGGTGGGGCCGCGGCGCGCGACCACCCGGCGGGTCTCGGCGGCCAGGGTGGCGTCGCGGGCGGCGTCGCGCTCGGGGCCGTCGGCCGGCACCTCGACGAGGCGGCCCTCGGCCTTTGACACGATCTTGCTGGTCACCACCAGGACGTCGCCGTCGGCGAGCCAGGGCGCGGCGGTCGCGATCAGCTCGACCAGGTCGTCGCCGGCCGTGATGTCGCCGATGCCGCGCACCGGGAGGATCTCGAGCCCGTCCGTCATGCGACACCAGCCACAGCCAGGGCGTCGGCGACCATCTGCGCGGTCGCGGCCTCGGAGCTCATCCAGAGTGGTACGGCCCGGGTCGTCACGCCGGGCACCGCGGCGCCCTCGTCGGTGCTGTCGACCAGCCAGCCGTCCAACAGCCCGGTGCCGCCGCGGGCGCCGTAGAGCGCGGCAACCCCGGCCGCGCTCACCTCGACGCCGAGCGTGGCCAGGCACTTGTCGGCCATGCCGCGGATCGGGGAGTCGCCGATGATCGGGGAGACGCCGACGACCGGCGCCGGACCGCTCGCGATCGCGTCGCGGATCGGCTCGACGGCCAGGATCGGGGCGATGCTGACGACCGGGTTGCTGGGGGCGAGCAGCACCACGTCGGCGGTGCTGATCGCGTCGACGACCCCGGGGGCCGGCTTGGCCGCGTCGGCGCCGACGAAGACGAACCGGTGGGTGGGCAGGTCACCGCGGTAACGGACCCACCACTCCTGGAAGTGGATGGCCTTGCGCTCGCCGTCGACGTCGACCACCACGTGCGTCTCGAGGCGGTCGTCGGTGGCCGGCAGCATCGTGAGCCCGGGTTTCCAGCGCTCGCACAAGGCGGCCGTGACCTGGGACAACGGATAACCGGCGGCGAGCATCTGCGTACGCACCAGATGGGTTGCCGTGTCTTTGTCGCCCAGGCCGAACCAGGTCGGCTCCACGCCGTACGCCGCCAGCTCCTCCTTCACCACCCAGGTCTCGCCGACGCGCCCCCACCCTCGCTGAGGGTCGTGCGCGCCGCCCAGCGTGTACATCACGCTGTCGAGATCGGGGCAGATCTGCAGGCCGTGCATGCGCACGTCGTCGCCCACGTTGACCACCGCCGTGACGTCGGCGCCGATGGCACGGGCATGGGCGCGCACACCGACGAGGAACTTGGCGCCGCCGATGCCACCGGTGAGGACCACGATCCGCATGACGTTCATCCTCCCGCACGGGTACGACAAAGCTGGCCCCCGGGTAACCGGCGACACAAGCGGGAGCGGTCTACGCTGGGCCGACCCACTCACCATCCGTCAGGGAGAACCAGTGACCAGCCAACCGCAGCCCGCGCCGGGCGAGGGCAAATCGGCCGGCCAGTACCTTCGCCCGCTGCGCGACCTCGCGGCGTACGCCCTGGTCGGGGCGACCGCCGTGTTCCTGTTCCTGGCGATCGTCGATCTGATCCCGGACGGCGCCGACCAGTTCGGCTACCGCACGCAGGGCAGCTTCGGCAACTTCATCAACCTGGAGACGATCACCTTCCCGATCGCCGCCGTGCTGTTGTCGCTGATGGTCCAGCCGCGCCACCCCAAGGCCCACCTGATCGTCCTGGCGGCCCTGGTCGAGTACGCGGTGGCGGCCGTCTTCGGGCTGCTCTTCGGCGTGCTGATCGGGCTGATCAACCAGGCCGGCAACAACGGCGCCCGCAGCGCGTTCGAGGGCCTGCTGGCCCGGGTCGCCTGGCTCGCCGTCTTCGCGGTCGCGGCCTACGGCACGTACCTGATCTGGCGCAACATGTTCTACACGGCGAAGCCCAAGCCGCAGCCGGGCGTCTACGGCCAGCCCGCCTACAACCAGCCCGGCACCTACCCCGGTCAGCCCGGTTACGGGCCGCCGCCGGGGCAGCCGGGCTTTCCGCCGCCGGCCGGTGGTGGTTACCCCGCCGGTGGCTATCAGCAGCCGCCCGCGGGCGGCGCACCCGGGCAGCAGCCGCCGCCGGGCTACGGACCGGGCACGTACGGCCAGCCGGCCCCGCCGCCCTCGTGGAACCAGCCCCCGGTGGCGATGCCGACCGGTAACGCGCCGACCCAGCCGGTACCGCAGGGTCCGTATCAGCCGGCCCCGACGTCGGGCGTCCCGGCATCGGGCGCGCCGGCGGCGACCGATCCGACTCAGGTCGTCCCGCGCACCGACCCGGCCCCGGCCGACGACCGCACCGAGAAGATCGACGACCGCCCCGGTTTCGGTCCGGCCGCCGAGGACCCGCCCCGGAGCTGATCGCCGCGCGCGGAAAAGGACCGGCCCGAGTGTGCCGTGTCCTATTCCACTGCGCCCACCCGGGCGCGACCGGGGCGGCCGGTCACTTTCCGGCCTAGGCTGCACTGCGTGGTTGAGGTCAACGAGGAACCGGTTCCGACCGACGCGAGCATCCGCCGGGCGCTCCGGCGCGCCGCCGACGGCAAGGCGATCAACGCCGAGGAGGCCGTCGCGCTGCTGGCCGCGACCGGCGACCGGCTCGACGACCTGCTGGCCATCGCCGGGGGCATCCGCGATGCGGGGCTGCGCGAGGCGGGCCGGCCGGGCGTCGTCACGTACTCGAAGAAGGTCTTCATCCCGCTCACCCGGCTCTGCCGCGACCGGTGCCACTACTGCACGTTCGCGACCGTCCCGCACCGCCTCCCGGCCGCGTTCCTCGAGCGTGACGAGGTCCTCGAGATCGCCCGCCAGGGCGCCGCGCAGGGCTGCAAGGAGGCCCTCTTCACGCTCGGCGACCGCCCCGAGGAGCGCTGGCCGGCGGCCCGGCAGTGGCTGGACGAGCGCGGCTACGACTCGACCCTCGACTACGTGCGCGCCTGTGCGATCGCGGTGCTCGAGGAGACCGGCCTGCTGCCGCACCTCAATCCCGGGGTGCTGAGCTGGGCCGACCTGCAGCGCCTCAAGCCGGTGGCGCCGAGCATGGGCATGATGCTGGAGACCACGGCGACGCGTCTGTGGTCGGAGCCGGGCGGCCCGCATTTCGGCTCTCCGGACAAGGAACCGGCCGTACGCCTGCGGGTCCTCGACGACGCCGGCCGGGTGGGCGTCCCCTTCACCACCGGCATCCTGATCGGCATCGGCGAGACCCGGGCCGAGCGGATCGACGCGATCTTCGCGATGCGCCGGACCGCCCGCGAGTTCGGCCACATCCAGGAAGTGATCATCCAGAACTTCCGGGCCAAGCCCGACACCGCGATGCGCGGCATGCCCGACGCCGAGCTGCGCGAGCTGGCCGCCACCGTGGCGGTCGCCCGCATCATCATGGGCCCGCGCGCCCGCATCCAGGCCCCGCCGAACCTGATCGACGCCGAGTTCGCGCTGCTCATCCGGGCCGGCATCGACGACTGGGGCGGCGTCTCGCCGGTCACCCCCGATCACGTCAACCCCGAGCGCCCCTGGCCGCAGATCGAGCTTCTCCGCGCGAAATCGGCGGAGGCGGGATTCGTCCTGCGGGAGCGCCTCACCATCTATCCCGAGTACGTCAAACGCGCCACCGAGGGCTGGCTGGACCCCCGCCTCGCGGCGCACGTGGCCGCCCTGGCGAGCGACGACGGCCTGGCGAACGAGGAGGCGATCCCGACCGGCAAGCCGTGGCAGGAGCCCGACGACGGGTTCGGCGGCACCGGCCGCACCGACCTCTTCGCCAGCATCGACACCACCGGCCGTACCGCCGACCGCCGTTCCGACTTCGACGACGTCTACGGCGACTGGCAAGAGGTGGCCGCGCACATCAAGGCCGGCACCAACAAGACCACCCCGACCGATGTGTTGGCCGGACTGAAGCTGGCCTCCGAAGACCCCGCCGCCCTCCTCATCCCGAAAAACGAGGACAAGGCGATGGCGCTCTTCAACTCCGACGGCTCGGCCCTCGACGAGCTGGCGCGGATCGCCGACGACCTGCGCAAGGAGGTCAACGGCGAGGACATCACCTACGTCGTCAACCGGAACATCAACTTCACCAACGTCTGCTACGTCGGCTGCCGGTTCTGCGCGTTCGCCCAGCGTGAGCAGGACGCCGACGCCTATCGGCTGAGCGTCGAGCAGGTGGCCGACCGCGCCGAGCAGGCCTGGCAGGACGGCGCCTCCGAGGTGTGCATGCAGGGCGGCATCGACCCCAAGATGCCGGTGACGGCGTACGCGGACCTGGTCCGGGCCGTGAAGCAGCGGGTGCCCGGGATGCACGTCCACGCGTACTCCCCGATGGAGATCGTCACCGGCGCGGCGAAGGCCGGCGTGCCCATCCGCGAGTGGCTGACCGAGCTGCGCGAGGCGGGACTCGACACGATCCCGGGCACGGCCGCCGAGATCCTCGACGACGACGTCCGGTGGGTGCTGACCAAGGGCAAGCTGCCGGCGAGCACGTGGGTCGAGGTGGTCAAGACGGCCCATCAGGTGGGCATCCGGTCCAGCTCGACGATGATGTACGGGCACGTCGACCACCCGCGTCAGTGGCTGGGCCACTTCCGGGTGCTGGCCGGCGTGCAGGACGAGACGGGCGGCTTCACCGAGTTCGTGGCCCTGCCGTTCATCCACACCAACGCCCCGATCTACCTGGCCGGGATCGCCCGCGCGGGCGCGAGCTGGCGGGAGAACCGGGTCGTGCACGCGATGGCCCGCATCCTGCTGCACGGCCGGATCGGCAACATCCAGTGCTCGTGGGTCAAGCTCGGCGACGAGGGCACCAAGGTCATGCTCAACGGGGGCTGCAACGACCTCGGCGGCACCCTGATGGAGGAGACGATCTCGCGGATGGCCGGATCCGAGCACGGTTCCGCGCGTACGGTCGCGGAACTGAAGGAGCTCGCGGCGTCGGCCGGACGCCCCGCCGTCGAGCGCACCACCGTCTACGGCCGTCGCTAGCGCGGGGCCGCGCCGTCCTCGGTGACCCGGTCGAGCCACTCGACCAGCAGCCGGCGCTCGGAGTCGCTGAGCGCTCCCAGCCGCGGGGCCGAGGCCCGCAGGGCGACGGCCGCCGCCAGCGGTCCGTCCGCGGCCCCGGCCGGCGCGTCGGCCGTCGCGTCGGTCAGGATGCGGCTCAGGACGGCCTCCATCATCGCGTCGGCCAGGGCCGGATCGCGCCGCTCCGGCGGCGACGCCAGCAGGATCTGGATGGTGCCGATGCCGGCCGCCTGGATCAGGTCCACGGCGCGCGGCTCGGAGACCCGTAACCGACCGGCCGCCGCGAGCCGGTGGACGCGGGTCTCCAGCAACTGCCGGCCCATCCGGGCGGCGGGGGAGCCGAGCACCCGTTCCGGGTCGCTGAGCAGGCGGAACACGGCCGGGTTGGCAAGGCTGAAGTCGATCTGCCGGTGCCAGCTCGCGCGCAGGTCGTCGAGCGGGTCGACCTCCGCCGCCGTGGCCGCCGCCATGCCGGCCGCCTTGTCCGCCACGAAGGCGGCCATGACGTGCTCGGCCACCGCCTCGAGCAGACCGTCCTTGTCGCCGAACAGCCGGTAGATCGCCGGCGCTTGGACGCCGGCCCGCTCGGCCACGCCGCGGGTCGTCACCGCGGCCGGTCCGCCCTCGCGCAACAGGTCCGCGGCGGCGTCGACGATCGCCGTCCGGGTGGCCGCGCGGCCCTTGGCCCCGTCACTCACGAACCAACGATAACAGCGACTTGCTATCAACGTTCACGGCGGTTACGGTCGAGGTGTTTCCAGTGATAACGGGAAAGGCGTACCAATGATTATCGTGACCGGAGCGACCGGGGCCCTCAACGGCGCGACCGTCGACCATCTGCTCGACCGCATGCCCGCCGCCGACATCGCGGTCGCCGTGCGCGACGCTGCCAAGGCCGCGCGCTTCGCCCAGCGTGGGGTCGAGGTCCGGCGCGCCGACTACGCCGATCCGGCCTCGTTGCCGGCGGCGTTCGAGGGCGCCGACCAGCTGCTCCTCGTCTCCTCCAACGACCCGGCCGCGGACGCCGTCAGCCTGCACCGCGCGGCCGTCGACGCCGCCGCGGCGGCCGGGGTGAAGCGCATCCTCTACACCAGTCACCAGGGCGCCGCGCCCGGCAACCCGTTCGGCCCGGGTCGCGACCACTTCGCGACCGAGCGGATGCTGGCCGACTCCGGGGTGGCGTGGACCTCGCTGCGCAACGGCTTCTACGCCCACAGCCTCCGGTGGCTCGCCGGCCCGTGGCGCGAGACCGGCGTGATCGCCGTGCCCGGCGACGGGCCGGTGTCGTGGACGGCCCGCGAGGATGCCGCCGAGGCGGCCGCCGTCATCATCGCTTCCGACGGCGCGTACGACGGCCCGGTGACCCTCACCGCGCCCGCGGCGCCGACCTTCGCCGAGCTCGCCGCCGCCGCCTCCGAGCTGACCGGCGAAACCGTCCGGTACCGGGCGGTGACCGAGGAGGAATGGGTCGCCGCGCGGGTCGCTGCCGGGGAGTCCGAGCGGACCGGCTTTCTGCTGGGCTTCTACCGGGCCGCGCAGGGCGGCTTCTTCGCCGGCGTCGACCCGTTGCTCGGCGAGCTCCTCGGCCGGGAGCCGCGCGGAGCGCGCGAGGCCCTGTAGGCGCCGCCCACCGCGCCGCCCACCGCGCCGCCCACCGCGCCTCCACCGCGCCGCCCACCGCGCCGCCCACCGCGCCTCCACCGCGCCGCCCACCGCGCCGCCCACCGCGCCGCCCACCGTGCCGCCCGGCCGACGCCGGCCCCGCCGCCGCCCGGCTGATAGCCCGTCGCGGGTCGCCGTGTCGGGTTGATCACCCGAACCGATCGTCCCTTGGCTTCAAGGTCACAAATCGGGTTAAATTGGACGTGACGCGCCAGCGCGGCGTAACCCGGTACGGCCCCCGAGAGATAGGGCAGGAACGGGACCACGACGCGCCGAAGGCGCGCCGGGGAAACGGGCCTATTTATCAGGTTCGGCTTGACGACGCACGTCTTACACGCGTGTAATTTCGGTGGGGTTGTGGGTAGGAAGGCTGCGCTCAGACGCGGTGCGGCGGTTCCGGCCCGCAAAAAACACGCCGCGTGCGTGGGGGGTCAGCGCCGGCAGCGATGCCGGCGCGGAAATTGGGAGGCACGCCGATGGAAGCGCAGGTTGAAGGGGTAGACCTGCTCGGGGACGCGCCCGAGTGGCAGGAACGGGCGCTGTGTTCGCAGACCGATCCCGAGGCCTTCTTTCCGGAGAAGGGCGGATCGACCCGCGAGGCGAAGCGGATCTGCGGCCGGTGCGACGTGAAGGCCGAGTGCCTGGAGTACGCGCTGGGGCACGACGAACGTTTCGGCATCTGGGGTGGGCTGTCCGAGCGTGAGCGACGCAAGCTCAAGCGTCGGGTCGCTTAGGACAGCTCGTCGGGATCCACCCCGAGCAGGTTGGCTACCTGCTCGATGATCACATCGTGGACGAGGTCGGCGAGGTCTTCGCGGTCCATCGCCCGGAACTCCAGCGGCCGCCGGTAGAGCACGATCCGAGGGGGAAGCTCCTGCCGGCCGGGCCGCCCGGGCAGCAACCGGGCCAGCGGCACCTCGCCGTCCTCGAGCACATGGGAGTCGTAGACGTTGAGCTCGGGGGGCACGTCCTCCACCGCGAACTCGACGCCGGCCAGCTCTTTCGCGTAGCGCCGCTCGAGGCTCTCGACCGTGTCCAGGACCAGGTCGTCGAAGATCTCGGCCTTCGTGCGGGCGAGCGGGACGGTGGCCGGCACCAGGCGCCCGCGCAGACCCCGCCCGTGCCGGTCGCGGCGGGCCGGATGACCCGGGCCGGCTTTGCGCGCGGCCCGGTCGCTCCGGCTGCGTTCGGGGCTCGTGGTCACCCGGCAAGCCTAGTCCTCCGCCGGCGGTACGCGGTGGTTGCCGCCGCTTGCCGCGTGTCCGGCCGGGATTTCGTCCCATCGGGGCGGCGTGTCTGCGCGACCATGCCCGAATCGTGATGCGCCGTGGGTCGGCGTGTCGCGGTGCATCGGCCCCCACGCGAGCCCGTGGGGCGATAACGTGCCGCCGTGAGGTCCCCACGGCGCTGCTCCCGGAACGGCTGTCCCCGACAGGCGGTCGCCACACTGACCTACGTCTACAGCGACTCGACGGCCGTCGTCGGCCCCCTCGCGGCGTTCGCCGAGCCCCATACGTACGACCTGTGTGAGCCGCACGCCCGCAGCCTCACCGCCCCCCGAGGCTGGGATCTCGTGCGGCACGACGGCGACTTCGCGCCGCCGCCGCCCACCACCGACGACCTGGTCGCCCTGGCCGACGCCGTCCGCGAGGCGGCCCGGCCGCCGGCGCCCCCGCCGCGCACCGACGAGCAGGAGCTACCAGGTCACCAGACCGGTCGCCGCGGCCACCTGCGGGTCATCCCCCCGGCTCACTGAAGGCCGACGAGCTGGTGCCGCTTCTTCAGCCAGGGCAGCAGCGTCCGGTAGGCGGCGATGGTGTCCGGCTGCGCGTAGTCGTGTGAGAGCACGATCGCGCCGTCGTGGGTGTTGCGCTGGACGCGCTGGATGACCCGCCACCGGTGCTGCGCGTCGGTCTCGCCCTCGGGGTGCTCCCAGTCGCGCGGGTCGACCCGCCAGTAGAGCGACGACATGCCCATCGACCTCGCGATGGCGACGACGCCGGGCGTGAAGTTGCCGCCGGGCGCCCGGAAAAACTTGATCTTCGCGGTGGGTGCGGCCTTGCGGATCTCCGCGTTCGTACGCGCGAGGTCGGCCCGGATCTGCGCGGCCGTCCTCTTGCCGAGCCGCAGGTCGTGGCTCCAGGTGTGGTTGCAGAGGGTGTGCCCGCCGGCCACGATCTGCCGGACCAGCTCCGGGTGCCGGTGCACGTTCTTGCCGACCAGGCAGAAGGTCGCGTGCACCTTCTGCTGCTTGAGCAGCTTGAGCAGGGCCGGCGTCTGCACCGGGTCGGGCCCGTCGTCGAAGGTCAGCGCGACCCCTCTGCTGCCGGTGATCATCTTGCTGCCGCCCGGCCCGATCGGCGTCCGGTGCGCGACCGCCTTCGCCTTGGCGTTGGCCTTGGTCCTGGGCGCCGGCTTCTTCTTGGGCTTGGCCGTTGCCTTGACCGCCGGAGCGACGGCCTGCGTCTTCGGCGCCGGCGTCGTCTCCGCCGCGGCCCGCCCGGCCAGGCCCACTGCCAACAGGGCCACGGCGACCAGCGCCAGCTTCCTCGGGCGCGACAACCGCATCAAAACCTCCCCGGCTGGTTCGAATGGCGTCGGTTCGAGAGACACTGCCCGCTCGACCCGCTCGATGGCCAGCCGCCACCGCCCCTTCGGCACATTTCCGGGAGCTTTCTCACTCGCTCGATGGCGCATTTCCGATTTATCCGAAACGCAGGCGAGGCACTTTCGCATCACATCGTCCGGTACGCACGGGGCAGCGCCCGCGGATCGATCGGGCCATCCTGGACCCCATGAAGATCCAGCTGCGGCCGATCCGTGAGGACGAGCTCGACATGGTCCGCGTCATCGCGCGGGATCCGGCCTACGCGCCCGGCAACTGGTACGGCTTCCGGCCCGTGGCCGGCCTGGCCAAGGAGTTCGCGGAGAACGGCTTCCTCGGCGAGGACGTCGGCCGCCTGGCCGTCGAGGTGGACGGCGAGGCCGCGGGCATCGTCTCGTACCTGAAGGGCAGATACAGCGTGCGGGGCGACTGGTACGACATCGGCATCGCGCTCAAGCCGGAGTTCCGCGGCCGCGGGATCGGGTGGCGCGCGCAGGCGATGGTCACCGACTACGTCTTCGCGCACTGGCCGGTCGAGCGCGTGCAGGCGGCCACCCAGCCGGAGAACATCGCCGAGCAGAAGGCGCTGCTCAAGGCGGGATTCCAACTGGAGGGCGTGGTCCGGGCGGCCGAGTTCCGCGCGGGCGCGTGGCGCGACAGCCTGCTCTACAGCCGCCTGCGCCACGACCCGGCGCCGGAGTACTAGGTTCAGGTTCCCGCGAGCTCCTCGAGTTCGGCCTCGGTGAGCAGGCGGGAGCGGATCAGGAAACGTACGCCCTCGGGCGCCTCCAGCGAGAAGCCGGCGCCGCGCCCCGGGACCACGTCCACCGTCAGGTGGGTGTGCTTCCACAGCTCGAACTGCGAGGACGACATCCAGAACGTGATCGGCTCGTCCACGCCGTCGATCTTGAGGGACTCGAGCAGCACATCGGACTGGCCGGTGCGGAACTCGCCCTCCAGGTAGCACATCGGCGAGCTGCCGTCGCAGCAGCCGCCGGACTGGTGGAACATCAGCGGACCGTGCTGCCCCCGCAGCCGCCGCATCATGTCGGCGGCTGCCGGGGTCACGTCTACCCGGGTGGCCATCTCTAGAAGAAGCCCATCGCCTTCGGGCTGTACGACACCAGCAGGTTCTTGGTCTGCTGGTAGTGGTCCAGCATCATCTTGTGGTTCTCGCGGCCGATGCCGGACTGCTTGTAACCACCGAACGCGGCGTGCGCCGGGTACAGGTGGTACGAGTTCGTCCAGACCCGACCGGCCTTGATCGCGCGGCCGGCCCGGTACGCGAGGTTGATGTCCCGCGTCCACACGCCGGCGCCCAGGCCGTACAGCGTGTCGTTTGCGATCTTGATGGCGTCCGCGTAGTCGGCGAACGACGCCACCGAGACCACCGGCCCGAAGATCTCCTCCTGGAAGATCCGCATCGAGTTGTTGCCCTCGAAGATCGTCGGCTGTACGTAGTAGCCGCCGGAGAGGTTGCCACCGAGGTCGGCCCGCGCGCCGCCGGTGAGCACCCGGGCGCCCTCCTGCCGGCCGATGTCCATGTACGACAGGATCTTCTCGAGCTGGTCGTTCGAGGCCTGCGCGCCGACCTGGGTGTCGGTGTCGAGCGGGTTGCCCTGCTTGAGGTTCTCGACCCGCTTCACGCCCGCGGCCAGGAAGTCCTGGTAGATCGACTGCTGGATGAGCGCGCGGGACGGGCAGGTGCAGACCTCGCCCTGGTTGAGCGCGAACATCGAGAAGCCCTCGAGCGACTTGTCGAGGAAGTCGTCGTCCTCGCGGTGCACGTCCTCGAAGAAGATGTTCGGGCTCTTGCCGCCGAGCTCGAGCGTCACCGGGATCAGGTTCTCCGACGCGTACTGCATGATCAGCCGGCCGGTCGTGGTCTCGCCCGTGAATGCGACCTTGGCCACCCGGTTCGAGCTGGCCAGCGGCTTGCCGGCCTCGACGCCGAAGCCGTTGACGATGTTCAGCACGCCGGGCGGGAGCAGGTCGCCGATCAGCGACATCAGGTAGTGGATCGAGGCCGGGGTCTGCTCGGCCGGCTTGAGCACGACCGCGTTGCCGGCCGCCAGCGCGGGCGCCAGCTTCCAGGTCGCCATCAGGATCGGGAAGTTCCACGGGATGATCTGGCCGACCACGCCGAGCGGCTCGTGGAAGTGGTACGCGATGGTGTCGTCGTCGATCTCGCCGACCGTGCCCTCCTGGGCCCGGATGGCGCCCGCGAAGTAGCGGAAGTGGTCGATCGCGAGCGGGATGTCGGCGGCCAGCGTCTCGCGGACCGGCTTGCCGTTCTCCCACGCCTCGGCGACCGCGATCTTCTCGAGGTTGGCCTCGATCCGGTCGGCGATCTTGTTGAGGATGTTGGCCCGCTCGGCGACCGAGGTGCGGCCCCACGCGTCGGCCGCGCCGTGCGCCGCGTCCAGCGCCTTCTCGACGTCGTCGGCGGTGCCGCGGGCGATCTCGGTGAAGGTCTCGCCGGTGACCGGCGTCGGGTTCTCGAAGTACTGCCCCTTGGCCGGCGGGACATACTCGCCGCCGATGTAGTGGTCGTACCGGCTCTGGTAGCTGACGAGGGACCCGTCGGAACCGGGCGGTTGGTAGATGGTCATGGCAGCCTCCGCACCTCGGGGGTAGGTGCGGCCGACGCTAGTTACGGGGACGTTGCAACCGCGTTGCAAGACCGAACTCGACGGCCAGGTCGCGGACCCGGCTCACGGCCAAGGGGCGGGCGGGGGAGCCGGGCGGGAGCAGCCTCGCGTAGGACTCCCACATCTCGAGGTCGTCGGCTCCCCACGGTGCGTGCAGCCACGTGCGCATCAGGGTGCGGTCGGCGGAGGCCAGCACCGCCGCGCGCAGCTGACCGTCGACCAGGCGCCGCAGCCGGGTCACGCCGGGCGCGTCGGAGCCGGGCAGCAGCGGTCCCGCGTACTCGTCGAGGGCCTCGGCCACCCGCCCGCGCTCCAGCAGCCGGGTCACCGTGCGGAAGTCCGAGTCGAGCTCGGCGCGCAGCCGGTAGGGCCGCGACTGCAGCAGCTCCGGGCCCAGGGCGCGGCGCAGGCGGGAGAGCTCGGCCCGCACGGTCACCGGGCTGACGTCGTCGCCATAAAGATCAACGCCAATTTCCTCGCCGGTACGCCCTTCCGGGTGCGCCAGGAGCAGGACGAGCAGCTCCGAGTGCCGCCGGCCGAGCCGCTGCCGCACCCCGCCGAAGGTCAGCGTCGCCTCGTTACGCCCGAGCGCCACCACCCGGCCCGCGCTCGCCGGCGGCGGCAGGTGGCTGCCGAGGTAGGCCTCCGCCGCCAGCGCCGTGGCCCGCACCAGCGCGAGGCTGTGCGGGTTGGCCAGGTGGTCGCCGCCGGTCACGTCGATGGCGCCGAGCAGCCGGCCGGTCGCCGGGTCGTGGATCGGGGCCGCCGCGCAGGTCCAGCGCTGCACGCCGCGGCTGAAGTGCTCGGTCGCGAAGATCTGCAGCGAGTGGTCGATGGCGATCGCCGTGCCCGGCGCGTTGGTGCCGGCGTGCTCCTCGTCCCAGCGGGCGCCGGGCACGAAGTTCATCCGCTCGGCGCCGCGCATCACCGAGGCGGCGCCCTCCACCCAGAGCAACCGCCCGTACGCGTCGCAGACCGCCATCAGGTGGTCGCCGTCCTCGGCGAGCCCGCCGAGCAGATCGCGAAAGATCGGGAGAACGCGGGCCAGGGGGTGGGCCGCGCGGTACTGCTCGAGGTCGCCGTCGCTCAGGTCGATCGGGGCGGTGCCGTCGGCCCCGGGCAGGGCGTCGGCCGAGCGCTTCCACGAGTCGGCCACGACCGAGCGGATCTGGGCCGGAGGAACGTGCTCATCGCCGGACAAAAAGCGCTCGTGAGCACGCCCGACCTGTCGGATCCGCTCGGCCGGATCAGCGCCGAGGTCGAGGGCGAGCCAGGGGTTGGGCACAGGCCACCTCCAGTCCCCACCATCGTGACCCGCATCACCAGTCTCGACAACCCGCGGCGCCCGCCATGATCTCGTCACGTAACCGTGGCGCTGCCCGGTTGCCACCCGTTCGTTGCCCACTCTCCGTTACTCTCGGCGGGTGTCCGGAGGTATAGGGGGAGAGTTGTCCGATCTGTCCAAGCTTGTGAAGGCCTACGACGTACGTGGTGTGGTGCCCGACCAGTTCGACGAATCGGTGGCCCGGGCCCTCGGCACGGCCTTCGTCGAGATGCTGCGCGAGTCCGGTGACGACGCCGACCGGATCGTGATCGCGCACGACATGCGGGAGTCCGGCCCCGGGCTGGCCGCCGCGTTCGCCCGCGGTGCCAACGCGGCCGGCGCCGCCGTGGTGAGCATCGGCCTCGCCTCGACCGACGAGCTCTACTACGCCTCCGGCTCGCTCGGCCTGCCCGGCGCCATGTTCACCGCCAGTCACAACCCGGCGCAGTACAACGGCATCAAGCTCTGCCGGGCCGGCGCCAAGCCGGTCGGGCAGGACAGCGGCCTCGCGGTGGTGCGCCGCCGGGCCGAGGAGCTCCTCGACGACCTGAACGCCGGGGCCGACGGCCCGTCCCGGGTGGAGACCCGCGACCTGCTCGCCGACTACGCCGCGCACCTGCGGTCGCTGGTCGACCTCTCCGGCATCCGGCCGCTCAAGGTCATCGTGGACGCGGGCAACGGCATGGGCGGCCACACGGTGCCGGCCGTGCTCGGCGACCAGGTGCTGCCGGCGCTGCCGCTGACCATCGTGCCGATGTACTTCGAGCTCGACGGCTCCTTCCCGAACCACGAGGCGAACCCGCTCGACCCGGCCAACCTGGTCGACCTGCAGGAGGCGATCCGGTCGCAGGGCGCGGACATCGGCGTCGCGTTCGACGGCGACGCCGACCGGTGCTTCATCGTCGACGAGAACGGTGACGCGGTCTCGCCCTCGGCGGTGACGGCCCTGGTCGCCGTACGGGAGCTCAAGAAGTTTCCGGGAAGCACGATCATCCACAATCTGATCACCTCGGCCGCGGTCCCGGAGATCATCGTGGAGAACGGCGGGAAGCCGGTCCGCAGCCGGGTCGGCCACTCGTTCATCAAGGCGGAGATGGCGCGTACGAACGCGGTCTTCGGTGGCGAGCACTCGGCGCACTACTACTTCCGTGACTTCTGGTTCGCCGACACCGGCATGCTGGCGGCGATGCACGTGCTGGCCGCGCTGGGCGGGCAGGACAGGCCGCTCTCCGAGGTCGCCGCCGAGTTCGAGCGCTACAGCGCCTCGGGCGAGATCAACTCGACGGTGGCCGACGCCAAAGCCAAGACGGCGGAGGTACGCGCGGCCTTCCCCGGCGGCACGGTCGACGAGCTCGACGGGATGACCGTCACGTTGCCGGACGGCTCGTGGTTCAACCTGCGCGCGTCCAACACGGAGCCGTTGCTGCGGCTCAACGTGGAGGCGGCCAAGCCGGACCGGATGGCTTCGCTACGCGACGAAGTGCTCGCCATCGTTCGCCGTTAGGATCAGGAGGCTGACCCGTCCGTAACACCGTAAGGAGCAGTTCGGTGGCCCTCGATCCGCAGTTGTTGGACATCCTGGCCTGCCCGGACACGCATCACGCGCCGCTGACCTACGACGAGGGCGCGCAGACGCTGACCTGTACGGAGTGCGGACGGATCTTCGAGATCCGCGACGACATCCCGGTGCTGCTCCTCGACGAGGCGCGTCAGCCCGCGGTGGAAGGCAACTGATGGCGGCTCCGATGGACGGCTCGGCCGGGGTGCACGGGCACCGGGTTCCCGACGAGTCGCTGCTCGACGACGAGAAGTCGATGCTGGCCAACGACCCGGGCGGCATGCTGCGGGCGACGGCGTCGGCCGGCGCGCAGGTACGCGAGTCGGCCGCGCTGGCCGCCGAGGCCGACCTGAGCATGCTGTCCGACGAGGGCCGTCCCCGCGCGGTCGTGGTCGCCGGCATCGGCACCGCCGGCCTCACCGGCAACATCCTGGCCACGGTGGCCGGCCACCGCTGCCCGGTGCCGATCATCGGGCACCGCAGCGCCGGCATCCCGGGCTGGGTCGGCGCCGCCGACGTGGTCTTCGCGGTCTCCGCCTCCGGCCGCAGCCCCGAGGCGCTGGCCGCGGCCGAGGCGGCGGTCCGCCGGGGCGCCCGGCTGGTCGCCATCGGCAACCCCGACACCGAGCTGCAGGCGATGGCCGAGCGGGCACGGTCGCCGTTCATCCCGGTGCCGCGCCGCGCCCCGGCCCGGGCCAGCCTGTGGGGCCTGGCCGTGCCGGTGCTGCTCGCGGCCCGTGCCATCGGGCTCGTCAAGGTCAACGAGGCCGACCTGGCCGAGACCGCGACCCGGCTCGACGCCGACGCCGAGCGCTGCCGCCCGGCCGCCGACTCGTTCGTGAACCCGGCGAAGTCGCTGGCCCTGGGCCTGGCCGGCTCGATCCCGATCGTCTGGGGCTCGTCCCCGCTGGCCACCGTGGCCGCCCGCCGGTTCGCCGACACGCTCGCCGCCAACGCCCGCTACCCGGTGATGGCCGGCGCGCTGGGCGAGGCCGGCCGCGGGCGGGTCGGCCTGCTCGACGGCGTCTTCGGTGGCCTCGCCGAGTCCTCGCGCGACATCTTCGCCGACCCGGACGCTTCTTCCGACGACGCGACCAGGCTCCGCCTCGTGCTGCTGCGCGACGGCGGCCTCAACCCGGAGGAGGACGCGGACGAGCCGGTCGCGGTCGAGGAGCGCCGGGCCGACGCCGTGCAGACCCTGGCCGAGCGGCGCGGCGTGCGCTGCGACGTGCTGACCGCCGAGGGGGGCTCGGCGATCGAGCGGCTCGCCTCGCTCACCGCCGTGCCGGACTTCGCGTCGCTCTACCTGGCCCTGGCCCACGGGCTCGACCCGATGGCCGTACCCGCGATCAGCGAGATGAAGGAGCTGTCCAACCCCATGCCCGAGGGAATCCAGTGAGTGCCGAAGGCGGCACCCGCGCGATCATCGCGGCCCTGTCGGCAAACCTCGGCATCGCGGTCACCAAGTTCATCGCCTGGCTGCTGACCGGCTCGTCGTCGATGCTGGCCGAGGCGATCCACTCGGTCGCCGACTCGGGCAACCAGCTCCTGCTGCTCATCGGCGGCAAGCAGTCGCGTCGCGCGGCGACCCCGCAGCACCCCTTCGGCTACGGCCGCGAGCGCTACGTCTACGCGTTCATCGTGTCGATCGTGCTGTTCAGCGTGGGCGGCCTGTTCGCGCTGTACGAGGCGTACCACAAGATCCAGCACCCGGAGGCGATCCACTCCTGGAAGTGGGTGCCGGTGGTCGTGCTGGTCATCGCGATCGCGCTCGAGGGTTACTCGTTCATGACCGCGATCAGGGAGTCCAACCACACCCGTGGCAAGGTCACCTGGGTCAACTTCGTCCGCCGGGCCAAGGCTCCCGAGCTGCCGGTCGTGCTGCTCGAGGACGCCGGCGCCCTGATCGGCCTGGTGCTGGCCCTGTTCGGCGTGGCGCTCACCCTGATCACCGACAACGGCGTCTGGGACGGCATCGGCACCGCCGCGATCGGTGTCCTGCTGGTGGCGATCGCGGTGATCCTGGCGATCGAGACGAAGAGCCTGCTCATCGGCGAGGGCGCCAACCCCGAGGACGTCAAGAAGATCGAGAAGGCGATCCTGGCCGGCGACGGCATCGAGCGGATCATCCACATGAAGACGCTGCACCTCGGTCCCGAGGAGCTGCTGGTCGCCGTGAAGATCGCGGTGCCGCGGACCGAGCGCGCCGACGACCTCGCCCGGCACATCGACGAGACCGAGGTGCGCATCCGCGAGGCGGTGCCGATCGCCCGGGTGATCTACATCGAGCCCGACATCTACCACGAGCGCACCACCCCGACGGTGACCGAGGGCGCCTCGGCCGCCGCCGGCTGACCGATGGGGAACTTGTCCGCCATGACCGTGTACCCGCTGACCGGCGTCGTCCGCGACTACGCGTGGGGCTCCCACAGCGTGATCGCCGAGCTGCAGGGCCGTCCGGCGCCGACCGAGGCGCCCGAGGCGGAGCTGTGGCTCGGCGCCCATCCCGGCAGCCCGTCCACGGTCGGCGGCGTGACGCTGGACGCCCTGATCGCCGCGGCGCCGGCCGAGCACCTGGGCGAGCGGGTGGTGGCCGCGTTCGGCCCCCGCCTGCCGTTCCTGCTCAAGGTGCTGGCGGCCGAGGCGCCGCTGTCGCTGCAGGCGCATCCCGACCTGACGTACGCGCGGGAGGCGTTCGCCCGGCAGGAGGCCGACCCGGCCCTGCCCCGCAACTACACCGACGCGAACCACAAGCCCGAGATGCTGGTGGCCCTGACGCCGTTCGAGGCGCTGTGCGGCTTCCGGTCCCCAGCGGCCGCCGCCGACGACATCGAGGCGCTGGGGGTCGCGGCGCTGACCCCGGTCGCCAAGTCGCTGCGGGACGGTGACCTGCGTACGGCCGTCGAGACCCTGCTCTCCTGGCCGGAGGGCGACCGCCGGGCGTTGGTCGAGGCCGTCGTCGCCTCGGGCGCCTCCGAGCTGGCCTCGTCGCTCGCGAAGTTCTACCCCGCAGACCCCGGCGTGCTGGTCGCGCTGCTGCTCAACCACGTGCGGCTCGAGCCCGGCGAGGCGATCTGGATGCCGGCCGGCAACCTGCACGCCTACCTGCACGGCGCCGGCGTCGAGCTGATGGCCGCCAGCGACAACGTGCTGCGGGGCGGGCTGACGCCCAAGCGCGTGGACGTGGCCGAGCTGCTGAAGGTGCTGCGTTTCGAGGTCCTCGATGACCCGGTCCTCCGCCCGTCGGAGGTGGCACCCGGCGTCCGCACGTGGCCGGTCCCGATCTCCGACTTCGTCCTCTACCGCCTGGACCTGGACGGCACCCGCCCGCCGGTCGAGATCCCCGCCGAGGGCCCCCGCATCATCCTGGCCACCGCCGGCGACCTCTTCGCCGGCGAGTCCATCGACGGCACGCCGATCGAGCTGACCCGCGGTTCGGTGGCCTACGCCCCGGCCGCCGCCGGCCGGGTGAAGCTGGCCGGCACCGGCCAGGCGTTCGTGGCCGCCGTCCCCGCCTGACCCGCGGCGTCCGCCCACCGCCCGCGGCGTCCGCCGACCGCCCGCGGTGTCCGCGGCGTCCGCCCACCGCCCGCGGCGTCCGCCGACCGCCCGCGGCGTCCGCCGACCGCCCGCGGCGTCCGCCCACCGCCCGCGGCGCCCACCTACCGACCGCGACGCCTGTCCACCGCCTTCGCGGCGCCCCCAACCGCTGGCGGCGCCCGCCCGCCCGTTCGCTCACCCTTCACGCCGCCGTGGAGGCTTCCCGCCGCAGCGGGCCCGCGCCGGCTCTTGTGTCGTCGCGGTGTCGCAGCGCTTCCGGCGCCGCCTTCCATGGCTACGCGTCCGCATCCGCTGCGGCGTCTCTTGAGAGTTGATGACTTCGCGTTCGGTGGCGGTGGAAAAGTCATCAAGATCGCGGTGGTGCCGCTTTCGCACGGGGCGGTGGGCTGTGGGCGACGGCCGACGCCGACGGCCGACGGCCGGTGGTTGATGACTTCGCGTGTGGTGGCGGTGGGAAGTCATCAATATCGCGGTGGTGTCGCTTTCTCGGGGGGCGGTGGGCTGTGGGGGACGGGCGACGGCCGCCGACGGTCGGTGGTTGATGACTTCGCGTGTGGTGGCGGTGAGAGGTACTGAAGATCGGAGCGGTGCGGCGCGGCGTCGACGGGCCCGCTGGGTGGAGCAAAAACTGAAATTTCCGGATTTACTTGACAATGGCGACTGCGCAGTGTGAAGCTATAACCACGCAGCGTCATTGGTGATCGGGGGGTCCCACGGACGCGCGCGGTACCAAACCGGGGGGATGAACGGGGCGGCGGGCTCAGGCCTGTCGCCCCGTTCGCTATGTGCGCACGAAGGCGGGGCGGCTCGGTTGCAGCCCCGCGCTTGCCGCTCTCCGTGACCGCGCCGAAGCGTAGGGTGAATCGCCGCTAATTCCGCACCCCAGGAGCAATCGCATGACCAGCACCCTGCCGAGCCGTCCCCGGACGGTTGCTGACGGCGACTTCAAGGTCGCCGACCTGGCGCTCGCCGCGTTCGGGCGCAAGGAGATCGAGCTGGCGGAGCACGAGATGCCCGGCCTGATGGCGCTGCGCAAGGAGTACGGGCCCGATCAGCCCCTGCGTGGCGCCCGGATCACCGGCTCGCTGCACATGACGATCCAGACCGCCGTGCTGATCGAGACGCTGACCGCTCTCGGCGCCGAGGTCCGCTGGGCCTCCTGCAACATCTTCTCGACCCAGGATCACGCCGCCGCCGCGATCGTGGTGGGGCGCGACGGCACCCCGGAGAAACCCGAGGGCGTGCCGGTGTACGCCTGGAAGGGCGAATCGCTCGAGGAGTACTGGTGGTGTACCGAGCAGGTCCTGCTGTGGCCGGACGGCGAAGGTCCCAACATGATTCTCGACGACGGCGGTGACGCCACGCTGCTGGTGCACAAGGGCGCCGAGTTCGAGAAGCTCGGGGCCGTCCCGGGTGCCGGTCCCGACGACTCCGAGGAGTACGCGGTGATCCTCGGCGTCCTCGCCCGCAGCCTCACCGAGGACGACCGCCGCTGGACCCGGGTGGCGGCCGGCGTCAAGGGCGTCACCGAGGAGACCACGACCGGCGTCCACCGGCTCTACGAGATGCAGCAGGCCGGCACGCTGCTGTTCCCGGCGATCAACGTCAACGACTCGGTCACCAAGTCGAAGTTCGACAACAAGTACGGCTGCCGCCATTCCCTGATCGACGGCATCAACCGGGCCACCGACGTGCTGATCGGCGGCAAGGTGGCGGTGGTCTTCGGCTACGGCGACGTCGGCAAGGGCTGTGCCGAGTCGCTGCGCGGCCAGGGCGCCCGGGTGATCGTGACCGAGGTCGACCCGATCTGCGCGCTGCAGGCCGCGATGGACGGCTACCAGGTCGCCACCATCGACGAAGTCGTGGAGAACGGGGACATCTTCGTCACGGCGACCGGCTGCTTCAACGTGATCACGCACGAGCACATGGCCCGGATGAAGCACCAGGCGATCGTCGGCAACATCGGGCACTTCGACAACGAGATCGACATGGCCGGCCTGCAGAAGCGGCCCGACGTGACCAGGGTGACGATCAAGCCGCAGGTCGACGAGTGGCGGTTCGCCGACGGGCATTCGATCATCGTGCTCTCCGAGGGCCGGCTGCTGAACCTGGGCAACGCGACCGGCCACCCGTCGTTCGTGATGAGCAACAGCTTCTCGAACCAGACGATCGCCCAGATCGAGCTGTTCACCAAGACCGGGGACTATCCGATCGGCGTGTACGTGCTGCCCAAGCGCCTGGACGAGATGGTGGCCCGGCTGCATCTGGACGCGCTCGGCGTACACCTGACCGAGCTCTCCAAGGAGCAGGCGGCGTACCTCGGCGTGGCCGTGGAGGGTCCCTACAAGCCCGACCACTACCGCTACTGAGATAGTTCCGGGTCCCCGTCCGCCCGCTGGACGGGGACCCGGTTTTCTCCGGGAGAACGGCGGTTGCCGCCGCCGTGAGTCCCGTCGTTCACATTCATTACGACATGCCCCCTGACCTGCGTGCAAGTGCATAGTGTGCGATGCAAGTTGCAGAGAGCCACCGATGTTTGGCTATGGTGACTGGCGTGGCGAGGCCGACTTCCACCGCGCGGCGCGAGCTGGGCAGCGAGCTGCGCCGGCTTCGCGCCGACCGGCGTGCGGCCGATGTGGCGACCGCGCTCGGGTGGTCCGAGTCCAAGCTGAGCCGCATCGAGACGGCGCACACGTCCATCAGCGAGGATGACCTCGATCGACTTCTGACGGCCTACGGCGTACGGACGGAGGACCGCGACCGGCTCGGCGACCTGGCCCGACGCGGCCGGGCCCGAGCGTGGTGGACGCCCTACCGCTCGTCGGTCCCCGACCCGTACGACGAATATGTCGCCCTCGAAGCCGAAGCCGTCGTGATCAGCGAATGGGAGGCGCAGGTCGTCCCCGGCCTGCTGCAGACCGACGAGTACGCGCACGCCGTGATCGAGGTCGGCGCCGACGTGGCCGACCCGGCCGTGCTCCAGCGCCGGCTCGCGCTGCGGATGGCCCGCCAGGCCGTGCTCACCCGCGAGCCGCCACCGTCCCTGCTCATGGTGCTGGACGAGGCGGTGCTGCACCGCGAGGTCGGCGGCCGCGAGGTGCTGCGCCGCCAGCTCGCCAAGCTCTACGCCGACTCCCACCGCCCCGGGCTCGACCTGCGGATCCTGCCGTTCTCGGCGGGTGCGCACGCCGGGCAGACCGAGTCGTTCATGGTGCTCGAGTTCGGCGCCGGCTCGCGTAGTCCGATTGTGCACAGCGAAGGGCTGACCGGCGGTCTCTTCCGGGTGAAGCCGAGCGAGATCGAGGTGTACCGCGGGGCCCTCGATGACCTGCGAGAACGCGCTCTGCCGGCAGAAGCGAGCCGAACGGTCATCGCTGAAAGGGAGGAAGCGCTCGGCTACGAGGCGGCGTCCTGAGCCGAGAATGGACGTGCTTTTCAATCCTGGAAGGGGACAGCCATGCAGGACGCCAACCTCACCTGGCGTAAGAGCACTCGAAGTGGTGCCGCCGGGCACTGCGTCGAGGTAGCGGACGTGCCGGCGGCTGTGCTGGTGCGTGACTCGAAGAACGTCGAGGGTCCCGTGCTCACCTTCACCGCCACGGAATGGACCGGCTTCATCGCCGGTGTCCGGGCCGGAGAGTTCGACCGGCCGGGCGCCTAGCCGGTTCGTTCACTCGTCGCGGGCGGTCCCTTTTGGGGCCGCCCGTCCCATGTGACCTGTGAAATGCAGGGCCGACTTGACGAACGGGTCCGGTCGGTCGCTAAGGTATGCCCAACCTAACTTAGGCACGCCTTAGCTAACGGAGTGACATGCTCGCCACCTACCTCATCGGCTTGCGCGAGGGGTTGGAGGCCACGCTGGTGGTCAGCATCCTCATCGCCTTCCTGGTCAAGTCGGAACGCAAGGACCGTCTGAAGCTGGTGTGGGCCGGTGTCGCCGCCGCGGTGGCGCTCTCCGTGCTCTTCGGCTGGCTGCTGAGCTATACCGAGACCACGATCCTCAAGGACTACAAGCAGCAGGAGCTGTTCGAGGCGGTCACCTCGATCGCCGCCGTCTGCTTCGTCACCTGGATGATCTTCTGGATGCGCCGGGCCGCCCGCGGCATCGCCGGCGAGCTGCGCAACAAGCTGCAGGACGCGCTGGCCGTCGGTTCCCTCGCGGTCGGCTTCATGGCCTTCCTCGCGGTGGTCCGCGAGGGCCTCGAGACCTCGCTGATCTTCTACGCCGCGGTCCAGGGCGCCGACCTCAACGGCGGCCCGCTGGTCGCCCTGCTCGGCGGCATCCTCACCGCGGTCGCGATCGGCTACCTGATGTACGCGACGGCGGTCCGGATCAACCTGACGGTGTTCTTCCGCTGGACCGGGGTGCTGCTGATCCTGGTGGCCGCCGGCATCTTCAAGTACGGCGTGCACTCGCTGCAGGAGGCCGGAACCCTCACCGGCATCAACCACGTCGCCTACCACGCGGGCAGCGTGCTCGACCCTTCCACCTGGTACGCGACGCTGCTGGCCGGGATGTTCAACATCACCGCCGAGCCGACCGTGCTCGAGGTGGTCGCCTGGGTCGCGTACGCCGTGCCCGTCCTCATCCTCTTCCTCTGGCCGGCGCGCCGACCCGCACCGGCTCCCGCCCCCGCACCGCAGGCATAGGAGACCCCGTGCGCCGTTCCGCCCCTCTGATCCTCTCGCTGGTCGCGATCAGCGCCGTCGCCGCGTGCGGCAAGAAGGACGACAGCACGGCCGCCGCCTCCGGTGGCCCGATCACGGTCAAGGCCTCCGACACCAGCTGCGAGGTCGCCAAGAGCACCCTCGACGCCGGCACCCACGTCTTCACCGTCTCCAACTCGGGCTCCAAGGTCACCGAGTTCTACGTGTACGCCGCGGGCGACCGGGTGATGGGCGAGATCGAGAACATCACCCCCGGCCTCTCCCGCGAGCTGCGGGTCGAGCTGCCCGCCGGCACGTACCAGACCGCCTGCAAGCCGGGCATGATCGGCGACGGCATCCGGAACGCGCTCACCGTCTCCGGCTCGGCCGCGGCGCTGACCGAGGACGCCGCGCTGGGCCAGGCCTCGGCCAGCTACACCCGCTACATCACGTCGCAGAGCGAGGCGCTGGTCCAGAAGACCACCGACTTCGCGAACGCGGTCAAGGCCGGCGACATCGAGAAGGCCAAGGCGCTCTACCCGGTGGCCCGCACCTACTACGAGCGGATCGAGCCGGTGGCCGAGATCTTCGGCGACCTCGACCCGAAGATCGACGGGCGCGAGGACGACGCCACCGCCGAGCTGCCCTTCACCGGCTACCACAAGCTGGAGAAGGACCTGTGGGTGACCAAGGACATCAGCAAGGACGGCCCCATCGCCGACCAGCTGGTCACCGACGTCAAGGAGATCGCCACCAAGGCCAAGGCCGAGAAGCTGTCCCCGCTCCAGCTGGCCAACGGGGCCAAGGAGCTGCTCGACGAGGTCGCCGCCAGCAAGATCACCGGCGAGGAGGAGCGCTACTCGCACACCGACCTGTGGGACTTCGCCGCCAACGTGGACGGCTCGCAGGCCGCGGTCGCGGCGCTGCGGCCCGCGCTCGAGCAGCGCAACCCCGAGCTGGTCAAGCAGATCGACAAGGCGTTCGCGGCGGTCGACAGCGAGCTGGCGAAGTACCGGTCCGGCGACGGCTGGAAGCTGCAGACCGAGCTCACCCAGGAGCAGCTGAAGGGCCTCTCCGACGTCATCAACGCGCTGGCCGAGCCGATCAGCAAGATCGCCGGCGTGATCGCGCAGAAGTAGGGATCATGACCGGAAAAGTCTCCCGCCGACGGGCCATCGCGCTCGCCGGCGTCGGCGTGGCCGGGATCGCCGGCGCCTCGGCCGTCGGCGGTGCGCTGGTCACGTCCGAGAAGAAGGCGGACCGGCCGGAGTCGGCGACGTCGGACTCGGTCCCGTTCTACGGCGCGACCCAGGCCGGCATCACCACGCCCGCCCAGGACCGGCTGCACTTCGTGGCGTTCGACGTCGTCACCAAGGACCGGCAGCAGCTCATCCAGCTGCTGAAGGACTGGACGGCGGCGGCCGCGCGGATGACCGCCGGGCAGGACGCCGGCCCGGTCGGCGCCACCGCCGGCATCCTCGAGGCCCCGCCCGACGACACCGGCGAGGCGATCGGGCTGCCGGCCTCGGGGCTGACCCTGACCATCGGCTTCGGTCCCGGCCTGTTCCGGGACGCGTCCGGCAAGGACCGCTTCGGGCTGGCCGCGCGCAAGCCGGCCGCGCTCGCCGACCTGCCGCACTTTCCCGGCGACACCATCGACCCGGCCATCTCGGGCGGCGACATCTGCGTGCAGGCCTGCGCGAACGACCCGCAGGTGGCGGTGCACGCGATCCGCAACCTGGCCCGGATCGGCATGGGCGTGGTCAGCGTGCGCTGGTCGCAACTGGGCTTCGGGCGTACGTCGTCGACCTCCACCAGCCAGGCCACCCCGCGCAACCTCTTCGGGTTCAAGGACGGCACCGCCAACCTCAAGGCCGAGGAGACCGACCTCGTCGAGCAGAACCTCTGGGCCCGGCCCGGCGACGGGCCGGACTGGATGACCGGCGGGTCGTACCTGGTCACCCGGAAGATCCGCATGCTGATCGAGACCTGGGACCGGACGTCGCTCGGCGAGCAGGAGGACATCATCGGGCGCACCAAGGGCGAGGGCGCGGCGCTCGGTCAGGCCAAGGAGTTCGACGAGATCGACCTGGTCGGCAAGAACGGCGCGGGCAAGCCGCTGATCCCGGCCGACGCGCACGTGCGGCTCGCGCACCCGGACACCAACAAGGGCGCGCGCCTGCTGCGCCGCGGGTACAACTTCGTCGACGGCTCGGACGGGCTCGGCCGGCTCAACGCCGGGTTGTTCTTCATCGCGTACCAGCGGGATCCGCGGACGCACTTCGTGCCGATCCAGCTCAATCTCGCCCGGCACGACGCCCTGAACGAGTACGTCCGGCACGTCTCCAGCGGCCTTTTCGCCTGCCCACCGGGCGTAACCGGCCCGGACGACTATTGGGGCCGCGCGCTCTTCGCGTAGGCTGCCCGCGAACGGAGATCGGTACCGGGGTACGCGGGGCGTGGGAGGACAGTGCAATATTGGACCGCATGAGAGCCCGGGTACTCGTCGTCGATGACGATCCAGCGCTGGCCGAGATGCTCGGCATCGTTCTGCGGAGCGAGGGCTTCCTGCCCTCCTTCGTCGCCGACGGCGAGCGCGCCCTGGCCGCTTTCCGGGAAAGCCGGCCCGACATCGTCCTGCTCGACCTCATGCTGCCCGGCATGAGCGGCATCGACGTCGCGCGGGCCATCCGCGCCGAGTCCGGCATCCCGATCGTGATGCTCACCGCCAAGAGCGACACCGTCGACGTCGTGCTCGGCCTCGAGTCCGGCGCCGACGACTACGTGGTCAAGCCGTTCAAGCCCAAGGAGCTGGTGGCGCGGATGCGCGCCCGGCTGCGCCGCGGCGAGGACGCCGCGCCGGAGCTGCTCACCATCGGCCCGCCCGGAAACCAGATCACCATCGACGTCCCGGCCCACACGGTGAGCCGCGACGACGAGGAGGTCAAGCTCACCCCGCTCGAGTTCGACCTGCTGGTGGCGCTCGCCCGCAAGCCGCGGCAGGTGTTCACCCGCGAGGTGCTGCTCGAGCAGGTCTGGGGTTACCGGCACGCGGCCGACACCCGGCTGGTCAACGTGCACGTCCAGCGCCTGCGCGCGAAGATCGAGCCGGACCCGGAACGGCCCGAGATCATCCTGACCGTCCGGGGGGTCGGCTACAAGGCCGGCACTGGCTGATCGGCAAAAGCGGCTAACCTTGCCGCGTGCGCGCTCCGGCCTGGCTTCCGATGCCCGTCCGCCGCACCCTGCGGGTGCTGCGGCGGTACCTTCGCGTGCTCGGCCGCCGGTTCGAGCACTGGTCGGCGCCCGCCCGCCGGCAGTGGCGCCGCTCGCTGCAGCTGCGCATCGTGGCGCTCACCCTGGTCGCCTCCAGCCTGCTGGTCGGCGCGTTCGGCTTCTTCGTGGCCGAGCGCAGCGCCAAGATCCTGCTCAACCGTGCGCAGGACGAGGTCGAGTCGTCGATGGCGGGCAAGCTGAAATACTCGGTGTCCCAGCTCAGCGTGCACCGGCAGGACCGCGACCCGCGGCTGCCGCAGACCATCAAGACCACGGTCGACACGCTGGCCGACGGTGACCGGGCCGAGTCCGGCGGCTCGATCGTCTCGATGCGGGCCGACCAGTTCCCCGAGATCGCGCCCTACACGGCGGGCAAGACGCCGACCGGCGACCTGATCACGCCGGAGCTGATCCGCGCGGTCTCCCGCGACGGCAAGAAGGCCGAGCAGGTGCGCACGGCCGACGTCGGCGGTCAGAAGACCAAGTTCCTGGTGTACGGGACGCCGGTGCCGACCAACTTCGGCCATGTCGAGCTGTACTACATGGTCCCGCTGACCACCGAGGACAGCGCGGCCAACCAGATCCGCACGACCGTGCTGGTCACCGGCCTGGCCCTGGTCATCCTGCTCGGGGTGATAGCCGGACTGGTCACCCGCCTGGTGGTGCTCCCGGTGCGCGACGCTTCCCGCACCGCCCAGCGGCTCTCGGCCGGCCTGCTCGACCAGCGCATGCGCGTCGACGGGGAGGACGACCTGGCCCTGCTGGCGGCGTCGTTCAACCAGATGGCGGCCAACCTCCAGCGTCAGATCGTGCGCCTCGAGGAGATGTCCCGCCTGCAGCGCCGCTTCACCTCCGACGTGTCGCACGAGCTGCGCACCCCGCTCACCACGGTCCGGATGGCGGCCGACCTGATCTTCGCCGAGCGCGACGAGTTCGACCCGGCCGTGGCCCGCAGCGCCGAGCTGCTGCAGGCCGAGCTCGACCGGTTCGAGAGCCTGCTCACCGACCTGCTCGAGATCAGCCGCTTCGACGCCGGCTTCGCCGCGCTCGACGCCGAGCACACCGACCTGGTCCCGATCGTCGAGCGGGTCGCCGACCGGCTGACCGGCCTGGCCGACCGGGTCGGCGTGACGCTCGAGCTGCGCCTGCCCGAGACGCCGGTGATCGCCGAGGTCGACCCGCGCCGGGTCGAGCGGGTGCTGCGCAACCTGGTCGGCAACGCGGTCGAGCACGGCGAGGGCCGGCCCGTGCAGATCACCCTGGCCACCGACGAGTCGGCGGTGGCGGTGACCGTGCGCGACCACGGCATCGGGCTCAAGCCGGGGGAGGAGCGCCTGGTCTTCAACCGGTTCTGGCGGGCCGACCCGTCCCGCGCCCGGCAGACCGGCGGCACCGGGCTCGGCCTGTCGATCAGCGCCGAGGACGCGCGCCTGCACGGCGGCTGGCTGGAGGCGTGGGGCGCGCCCGGCGAAGGCGCCCAGTTCCGGCTGACCCTCCCGGTCCGGGCCGGCGACCGGCTCCTCTCCGCGCCGCTGCCGCTGATACCGCGCGACCGGCTTCCCACGATCGAGGCGCCCGTCGTCCCGGTCGCCCCCGACGAGACGGCGGAGGTGTTCTGATGCGCCGGCGGATCGCCGTCCTGGTGACCCTGACCGCGCTGCTGGCCGGCGGCTGCGGCATTCCCGACGAGACCCGGGTGACCGTGGTCGGCGACGGCCCGTCCAACGGCGCCGCCGTCGCCGACGACTCCATCCCGGCCCTGCCGAACTCCCGCAGCTCCGCCACCGACCCCGGCCAGCTCGTCCGCTACTACCTCGAGGCCGCGGCCGGCGACACGGACGGCGCGCTCAAGCGGGTCAAGGCGTTCCTGTCCAGCACCGCGCAGCAGCACTTCCAGCCGGGACCGGACGTGCGCGTGATCCGGCTCAAGGGCAGCCCGCTGGTCAACCAGGACGACCCGAACGTCACCTTCAACGCCCAGACCATCGGCACACTGAACGACAAGGGCTCGCTCGAGCCCAGCAGCGACCTGTCCACCACCGAGTACACGGTGCGGGTCGGCACCGTCTCGGGGCAGAGCGGCCTGTTCATCACCAAGGCGCCGCCGGTGCTGCTGCTGACCGACACCGCGCTCGACGACTTCTACCAGCGCCGCACGATCTACTTCTGGAACAACGAGAACACGTCGCTGATACCCGACCTGCGCTACATGCCGCGCATCGTGCCGCAGGTCCAGCAGCCGACCACGATCCTGAACTGGCTGGTCAACGGCCCGTCGTCGTGGCTGGCCGACGCCGCGCACGGCCTGCCCACCGGCACCCAGGCGCCGGACAACGTGCCCGCGGCCACCGACGACACCCTCGAGGTCACGCTCAGCGGGCAGGCGGTGCCCTCCGGCGACCCGCAGGCGCTCGACCGGTTGCGCCGGCAGATCCAGTGGTCGTTCCGGCAGCTCGGGCCGCACACGATCGCGCTCAAGATCGGTCACGCCGACCCGATCCGCTACTCGAGCACCGACTACTACGGCAGCAACCCGGCCTACCGCCTGGCCGACCAGCCCGAGCGCTTCGTGATCTACAACAACACGGTCCGGCGCATGGCCCGCTCGACGCACGCCACCGACCGGATCCCGGTGCTCAAGGACGCCGACAACAAGGGGATCGCGTCGGCGGCGATGAGCTCGTCCGACACGCACACGTACCTGGCCGCGGTGACCTCGGGGAAGGCGCCGAAGCTGCGGGTGGCGGCGGCGCGCACCGGCGAGCAGGCCGACCTGCGGGACGTGCCTGGTATCGCGGGCACGCTCGGCCGTCCGGTCTGGGCGACCACCGCCGGCGGTGACCCCTCGAACGCGATCGGGCTGATCATCGCGGGCGGCCGGCTGTACAGCTTCACCGCCGACGGCGCGCGGGCCAAGCCGATCGACTGGCAGGGCAGCCCGGGGGCCGTGACCGCGGTGTCGGTCGCGCCCGACGGCTACCGGGTGGCGATCGTCTCCGGCGGCCGCCTCTACCGGGCGGTGCTCGATCCCGGCGGCGACACGTTGTCGATGAGCGGGCCGCAGCAGCTCGTGCCGCCCACCTTCAGCTCGGTCACCGCGGTCGCCTGGAGCAGCGAGACGTTCCTGGCGGTGGCCGGCGTCCGCGAGGACAGCCCGCGCTACGCGGTCATCGACGTGACGGCCGACGGCGCCCTGCCGTACACCCGGCTCGCGGACATCGGCAACCGGGCGGTCACCTACCTCACGGCCTACCCGTCGAACCCGGTGACCCGCGGGGAGAACTCGGACCTGGAGTCGTACGAGGCGGCCGGCAGCGCCTGGGACATCATCGGCGAGCCGTCCAAGATCGAGACGGTCGATCTGGCCGGTGCTCCGGCTAGCCCGGCGCCGGGTGTCAGCCCGATCGCGCCGTTCTTCCTGACCTGAGGTGCGCACCCTGCTCGGCGATCTCGCCGATCTGGTGCTGCCGGCCGCCTGCGCCGGGTGCGGGGTCGAGCGACTTCCGCTGACGTACGGCGTGTGCCGTGCCTGCGCGAGCGGGCTGGAGGCGCTGCGGCCGTTCCGGACGGCGCCCGCTCCGCCGCCACCCGGGCTGCCCCGTTGCGTGGCCGTGGGGCGGTATGAGGGGCCTTTGCGGTGCGCCCTGCTCGCGTACAAGGAACGCGGCCGCCACCGGCTCGCCCGGCCGCTCGGCGCCCTGCTCGCCACCGCCGTCGCCCCGCTCGCGCCGAGGGGCCGCCCGGTCGCGCTGATCCCGGTCCCGTCGACCCGGGCCGCGGCTCGCGAGCGCAACGGCGACCACATGGCACGCCTCGCCGCACAGGCGGTCCGGCGGCTGCGCGCCGGCGGTTGGGACGCTGGCGTCAGCCGGGCGCTCGAAGCGTTACCGCGCCCGGACTCAGCGTCACTGAGTGTCGTCGAACGCCGTGTGGCCGCTGAGAATTCGCTGCGAATCCGCTCCGGGCGAATCGGGTTTTCCCGGCACGCGACGCTGAGGAAGTGCACGCTGGTGGTAGTGGACGACATCGTCACGACCGGCGCCACTCTGGCCGCGGTGAGACGTCGTCTCGAGGAGGCGAACATGCAGGTCGCAGGCGCTGCGGTACTGGCCGCCACCCAGTTGCGCAAGACCGTTTCGCGCGATTCCCGCCCAGGGGTACCGAAAAGGCGGAACCTTGGCGATCAGCTATCCGAAACGAGGGGTGACGCGGGAGCATCGGCACGTTAGCGTCTTGGTGACGAGGGTACGCGCATCGCCTACCCGCCCACCGGGAGCGTGCGGACGCATCCGCCACCGGAAAGGAGTCGTCTCATTCGCGATCGGTCACGCCGAGTAAGCACCATCTGAAAAGCCGGAGACCACCTGAAATCCGGCACGGCGTCACCGCAACCAGAACACCGCGTCGCAGTTCGGCGCCCCCGGCATCCGTCCGTCAGGGCGTCCGAAGAACAGAACGTTGGGGGAGGTCACGAGTGGACATTGTCGTCAAGGGCCGCAACGTAGAGGTTCCCGACCACTACCGGGAACACGTCGCCGACAAGCTGAGCAAGGTCGAGCGTTACGACCAGAAGCTGATCCGGGCCGACGTGGAGCTGTTCCACGAACGCAATCCGCGCCAGTCCGACAAGTGCCAGCGGGTCGAGATCACCGTCATGACGAGAGGCCCGGTCGTTCGCGCCGAGGCCTGCGCCAAGGACTTCTACGCAGCCCTGGACTGCGCCATCACCAAACTCGACGGACGGTTGCGCCGATCGGCCGACCGCCGTCGCGTCCACCGCGGGCGGCACGCGCCCGTCTCGGTGGCGGCCGCGACCGCGGGCCTGCCCACCGACCTCAGCCTGGCCGAGCAGCAAGCCGAGGAGTCATCCGTCGCCACCGCTCTGGCCGAGCACGACGGCGACCAGCCGTGGCGCATCGTGCGGGAGAAGGAACACCCCGCCGACCCGATGACCGTCGACGACGCCCTGTTCCAGATGGAGCTCGTCGGCCACGATTTCTACCTTTTCCTCGACAAGGACAGCGGCCGGCCCAGCGTCGTCTACCGCCGGCGCGGCTACGACTACGGCATCCTCTCGCTGGAGGGAACCGCCTGAAGAGCTAGCCGTCCAGCCGAGGGCCTTCGGTGAGGAGGTCCTCGGCGAGCAGCACGAACTGGACGTCGTCCGTGCGGACGCCGTCCGGTCCGGGCAGACGCGAGCGCAGGTACGCCTCCCGGCGGAAGCCGGCCTTCTGCAGCACTCGCTGGGAACCCACGTTCGTCGGCAGCGCGCCCGCGATGAGGCGGGCGATGTCCGTCTCGGCGAACGCCCACAGCGCGACGAGCTGGGCCGCCCGGGTCGCGAAGCCGCGGCCCCGGAACGCCGGCAGCACGCTGTAGCCGATCATGCCCTGGCCGGTCGCCGGCTCCTGGTAGAACAGGCCGATCTCGCCGGCCGGCGCGCCGGTCGCGACGTCGACGATGACCATGTCGGCCCGGGCGCCCTCGAGCCAGTGCGCCGCCGCCCGCGTGCAGCGGCGCCGGACCTGCTCCGGGGTCGGCGGCTGCGGAGGCACGCTGGTCGACCACACGTCGGGCAGCGAGCGCAGCGCGGTGAGGAAGCCGGTGTCGTCCGGGCCGAGCGGGCGCAACCGCACGACGCCGTCGGTGAGCTCGCCGCCGGGCAGGTCGGGCAGGGCGCGCTCGATCGGGAGGCCGTCGTCGGCGGCCAGCCGGGCGAAGACGATCAGGTCGTCCCGGCCGCCGGCGCGATCGGGCAGGGCCGCGCGGCGTACGCCCTCGCGCTGGAAACCCGACGCCAGCGCGACTCGCTGGCTCACCGCGTTCTCCCAGTGGGTGAGAAGCTCGAGGCGCTCGAGGCCGGCGCCGAGAGCGTGCGCGCTCAGCGCGCGGACCGCCGCCGTGGCGACACCCCGGCCACGCGCCCACGGACCCACCCAGTAGCCGATCTCGGCCTGGCCGCGGCTCGGCACCACCTTGTCGAAGCCGATGCCGCCGAGCAGGTCGTCGGTCTCGGGGTCGGCGATCGCGTACGCGGCGCCACCCTCGGCGAAGATCGCCGCCACGCCCTCGCTGAGGAAGCGCTCGGCCTGCGCGAGCGTGAACGGGGACGGCAGCGGCGGCAGGAAGCGGTAGCTGAGCGGATCGTCGTAACCGGCGGCCACCGCGTCGGCGTCGTCCGGGCGATATGCCCGGAGTCGCACACCGGTACCGTTGATCTCCGCGGGGCTCAAGGATCCTCCTGGGGACGGCGCCGTTTCGGGGATAATCCTGCCGGAATCGCTGCGCCGTGAGCGAACTCCATGCCCTGTTTCGTACCCTTTGTGCGGTTAACCGGAGGCTCGGGTCACAGGTTCCGCGGAAGGGTGCCTACGATGGTTCGGCAGACTGTCTAGGGGAGCGCTGACCCGTGTCGATATTGGAAAAGGTCCTACGCGCCGGCGAAGGCCGCATGGTGCGCCGGCTGAAGGCGATCGCTGACGCGGTCAACTCGATCGAGGAAGACTACGTCGATCTGACCGACGACGAGTTGCGGGAGTGCACCCAGCAGTTCAAGGAACGGTACGCGGACGGCGAGTCCCTCGACTCGCTGCTGCCCGAGGCGTTCGCGGTCGCCCGGGAGGGTGCCAAGCGGGTGCTCGGCCAGCGGGCGTACGACGTGCAGCTGATGGGCGGCGCCGCCCTGCACTTCGGCAACATCCCGGAGATGAAGACCGGTGAGGGCAAGACCCTGACCGGCGTGTTCCCGGCCTACCTCAACGCGTTGAGCGGCAAGGGCGTGCACATCATCACGGTGAACGACTACCTCGCCCAGCGCGACGCCGAGTGGGTCGGCCGCGTCCACGTGTTCCTCGGCCTCACCGTCGGCGTGATCCTGCCGAACCGGCCGTCCGCGGAGCACCGCGAGGCGTACCTGTGCGACATCACCTACGGGACGAACAACGAGTTCGGCTTCGACTACCTGCGCGACAACATGGCGTGGTCGAAGGATGAGCTGGTCCAGCGCGGCCACAACTTCGCGATCGTGGACGAGGTCGACTCGATCCTGATCGACGAGGCCCGTACGCCGCTGATCATCTCCGGTCCGGCCGAGCACTCGGCCCGGTGGTACTCGGAGTTCGCCGCGATCGTCAACCGGCTCCAGCGCGGCAAGGACGGCGAGGGCGACTACGAGGTCGACGAGGCCAAGCGTACGGTCGCCATCACCGAGCGCGGCGTGTCCCGGGTCGAGGACCGCCTCGGCATCGACAACCTCTACGAGTCGGTGAACACCCCGCTGGTCGGCTACCTGAACAACGCCATCAAGGCCAAGGAGCTCTACAAGCGGGACAAGGACTACATCGTCAACGAGAGCGGCGAGGTGCTCATCGTCGACGAGTTCACCGGCCGCATCCTGCACGGCCGCCGCTACAACGAGGGCATGCACCAGGCGATCGAGGCCAAGGAGGGCGTGGAGGTCAAGCAGGAGAACCAGACCCTGGCGACCATCACGCTGCAGAACTACTTCCGGCTCTACGAGAAGCTCGGCGGCATGACCGGTACGGCGCAGACCGAGGCCGGCGAGTTCAACAAGGTCTACAAGGTCGGCGTCGTGACCATCCCGACGCACCGGCCGATGATCCGCATCGACCACCCGGACGTCATCTACAAGACCGAGAAGGCCAAGTTCAACGCGGTCATCGAGGACATCGCCGAGCGGCACGCCACCGGCCAGCCCGTCCTCGTCGGCACCGTCTCGGTCGAGAACTCCGAGATCCTGTCGCAGCTGCTGCGCCGCCGCGGCATCCCGCACAGCGTGCTGAACGCGAAGTTCCACGCCCAGGAAGCCACGATCATCGCGCAGGCCGGCCGCAAGGGCGGCGTCACGGTCGCCACCAACATGGCCGGCCGCGGCACCGACATCCTGCTCGGCGGCAACCCCGAGTTCCTGGCCTCGGCCGAGCTGCACCAGCGCGGCCTGGACCCGGTCGAGAGCCCCGAGGAATACGCGAAGGCGCTCGAGGAGGTCCTGCCGGCCTGGAAGGAAGCCTGCGACGCGGAGGCCGAAGAGGTGATCGCGGCCGGCGGGCTCTACGTGCTGGGCACCGAGCGGCACGACTCCCGGCGCATCGACAACCAGCTGCGCGGTCGTTCCGGCCGGCAGGGTGACCCGGGCGAGTCCCGGTTCTACCTGTCGCTGCAGGACGACCTGATGAAGCGGTTCCGGGCGGGCGCGGTCGAGGCGGTGATGGAGCGGTTCAACATCCCCGAGGACGTGCCGATCGAGTCCAAGATGGTGACCCGGCAGATCCGCAGCGCCCAGACCCAGATCGAGGGCCAGAACGCGGAGATCCGCAAGAACGTCCTCAAGTACGACGAGGTGCTCAACAAGCAGCGCCAGGTCATCTACGCCGAGCGCAAGCGCGTGCTCGACGGCGAGGACATGCACGACCAGGTCCGCAACATGATCGACGACGTGATCGGCGACATCGTGCTGGCCGCCACGGCCGAGGGCTACGCCGAGGACTGGGACCTCGAGCAGCTCTGGACCAACCTCCGCCGCCTCTACCCGGTGTCGGTCACCATCGACGACATCGTCGAGGAGTCCGGCGGCGAGCGGAACGCCATCGACCAGGAGTTCCTCATCCAGCAGCTCAAGGACGACGCGGCCGAGGCGTACCGGCTGCGCGAGCAGGAGCTGGGCGAGGAGGCCTTGCGCGAGCTCGAGCGGCAGGTGCTGCTGGCGGTCATCGACCGTAAGTGGCGCGAGCACCTCTACGAGATGGACTACCTCCAGGAGGGCATCAGCCTCCGGGCGTACGCCCAGCGCGACCCCGTGGTGGAGTACCAGCGCGAGGGCTTCGACATGTTCAACCAGATGATGGAGGGCATCAAGGAGGAGGCCGTCGGGTTCGTCTTCAACCTGGAGGTCCAGGTCGAGGAGGCGCCGACCGTCACGGTCGACCCGAGCAAGGCCGTTCCGCTCTCCGCCGTCGGCGCGCCCGGCGACGCCGAGGAGAACCTGGCCGACTCCGACCGCGTCGAGGTTCGGGCCAAGGGCTTGGGCGGCGCCCGCCGTCCGCAGAACCTGCAGTACACGGCGCCCGCGATCGACGGCGAGGCCGGGGACGGCGCGCCGGTCATCCAGCAGGCGCCGGCCCTGGGCATCGGCACGGGCGGCTCGCCGGTGCCGGCCTCGCCCGCCCACGGCCCGGCCAACCGCCGCGGCGGCGCGCACCAGGCGGCCGAGTCGAACGGCCCGTCCCGCAACGCGCCGTGCTACTGCGGCTCGGGCAAGAAGTACAAGCGCTGCCACGGGGCTCCCGGGGCCGTCTGACCTCGTCTGCTTCACGGCCCGCCGGCGTTTGCCGGCGGGCCGTTTTGCTGCCCTGCACTCGAAGGCAAACGGTGGCAAACTAAGCCCGTGGAGCCAAGATTCTTGCTGCTGTCCGACGTGGCGGCCGAGCTGAACGTCTCGGACTCGCAGGTCTACCACATGGTCCGCAGCGGCGAGCTGCCCGCGATCAAGGTCGGCGGCCGCGGTCAGTGGCGGGTCGAGCGGGCCAAGCTCGAGGAATACATCCAGCTCAAGTACGCCGAGACGGCCGAGTGGGTGGCGCAGAACCCGCTGACCGAGCGAGAGGCCGAGTAGGCCCGCTTTGTTCCTCTTCTCGCATCGGTGGTGGTCTTGCGGCCGCCGTTGACGCTCCTCCGCGGCCCGCGACAGAATCGCTGTCGTAGGCAAACGAAGGCAAACGCAATATACGCGGGGGTGGCGCCGTGAGTCGGACGATCGAGATGGCCGGGGTGTCCCGCGACGGCGCGGTCGCCGTGCGCCGGCCGGTGAGCACCCGTCCGTCGCGTGACGCCCGCGTGCCGGTGCATCGGTCGGTGGTGGCCGGGGCGTCGCACGATGCGAAGGTCGCGGTGCACCGCTTCGTGCGCATGTGTGTCGAGGTGCTCAACGGGCATCGGCCGCCCGCCCACCTGCGGCATCTCGCGCGTCCGGCCGAGGCGGCGAGCGTGGTGGCGCAGGGTCTGGCCGGCTCGCGGCGGGTGGCCGAGCTGCGCCGGGCCGCGCTCGCCCCGGGGCGGCGGCCGCCGAAGCGTCCGCCGCCGACCGCGGTGATCCGGTTGCGCCTGTGCGAGCCGAGGCCGGGCGCCGTCGAAGCCGCCGTGGCCCTGGTGACGGGGGAGCGCACCTGGGCGATGGCGTTGCGGATGGAGCTGCACCAGGAGACCTGGTCGGCGACCCTGCTCCGGCTGATCTAGCCGGGGATCGGCCGGGGGATCGGCAAGCCGGAGGCGCCGGGCCGACGCGCCGGGCCGACGCGCCGGGCCGAAGGCGCCGGGGCGCTCGTCGGGTGGAGACGGCGGGCGTCCCGGTCAGCAGCCGCAGGCTTGGGTGACCGGCGCGGTCAGCGGGTCGGTGTCGGCCACTACGTCGCCCTCGGGGGTTCGCAACGGGAAGCCCTCGCGCACCCAGTACTCGATGCCGCCGATCATCTCCTTCGCCGCGTATCCGGCTCGGGACAGCGCCAGCCCGGCGCGGGTGGAGCCGTTGCAGCCGGGGCCCCAGCAGTAGGCGACCACCGGTACCGCCGGGTCGAGCAGCTCGGCGGCGCGCGCGCCGATCTCGGCGGTCGGCAGGTGGATCGCGCCGGGGATGTGGCCCTGGTCCCAGGCGGCGCGGCTGCGGGTGTCGATCAGCACGAAGCCCGGCTCGGCCGAGGCCATGGCCGCGTGCACGTCCGAGACGTCGGTCTGGAACTCGAGCCGGGCGGCGAAGAAGGCGGCCGCGGCCCGGGTGTCGGTGCTGGTGATCGTCATGGGAGAAAGGCTAGGGCGGCGATCGGGCCTGGCACATGGTCATTCGACGGTGCTTCACAGCGATCACCGAGGATCGCCCGGTACATTGCGCCCATGACCGTGGACTCCGCACTCGACCGGACGGATTGGCGCCTGCTTGCCGAGCTGCAGCGGGACGGGCGGGCCAGCTACGCCGAGCTGGCTCGGGCCGTCGCCATGTCGGCGAGCGCCGTGGCCGAGCGTGTCCGCCGCCTCGAGGAGGGTGGCGTGATCGCCGGCTATCGGGCGACCGTCGACCCCGAGCGGGTGGGCCTGACCGTGATGGCCTTCGTCCGGTTGCGCTATCCGACCGGCAACTACCGTCCGTTCCACGCGATGCTCGACGCCACCCCCGAGATCGTCGAGGCCCACCACGTGACCGGCGAGGACTGTTTCGTCCTGAAGGTGCTGGCCCGCTCGATGCGCCACCTGGAGGAGGTGACCGGCCGCATCTCCGGCCTGGGCCCGGTCACCACGAGCGTCGTCTACTCCAGCCCCCTGTCCGGCCGGTCCATAGCCGAGCCCGTCTGACCAAACGGCCCGGCCGAAGGGCCCGGCGTGCCACGATCCGGACACGACTGGTGGAATGGGCCTTCCCGGCCCCGCCGCGGCGGTGTACTACGGGGACGGTCCATCAGCCAGGAGGAGACGTGCCGATCACCGAGCTGGTCCGGGTCTACGTGCCGGCCACCGTGCCGCTGCTGGCGACCCTGCGCGACTCCGGGAAGCTGGGCGCCGGCGGCATGACCGCGCACGCGGTGACCCCGGCCCTGCGCGAGTGGTACGCGGAGGGCGACGAGGAGGAGCTCGAGTACGTCGCCTTCACCCGGGCCGCCCAGGCCGCCCTCCAGCTGCTCCGGCACGATCCGGCCGCCCCGCGCCGGCGGGTCGTGGTGTCGGCCGACGTGGCGGCGACCGCGCTGGTCCGCGAGGACGTCGAGCTCGGCTCGAGCGCGGTGCTGCTGCCGCAGCCGGTGTCGCTCACCGAGGTGGCCTCGATCCATGTGGACGGCGCCGACGCGGCCGAGCAGGTGGCCGCCGCGGCCGACGTGGTCGAGGAGGCGCTGGCCGGTGACCCCGACGCGCAGTTCACCGTCGACGGCGCCGAGGATCACGAGCTGGAGTGGTACGCGGTCTCCGAGCTGGACGACCTGGCCTGAGTCTCCTAATCGGCGGCGGCCGGGGCGGACGCCTGCTCCTCGGCCGGCTTGATGGTGCGGCCGACCGCGATCGCGGCGCTGATCGCGCCCACGAAGAGGATGATCAGCGCGCTGTTGAAGCGGGCCCCGCTGAGCATCTGCTGCACCGCCAGCTCCAGCTCGCTCACCTTGCCGGCGAGGTCGAGCACGCGCGCGCCGGCCGTCCGGGTGAGACCCTCGCCGACCACCAGCAGGAGACCGGGCCCGGCGCCGGCCAGCGCGTAGAACGGCCACGGCACGTCCACGCCGGATGCGCGACGGCGGAGACGGCGCAATATCCCGTACGCGATGAGGCCCGCCGCCAAGCCGGAGAGAACCGCCTGCAGGAAGGTGAACCACTGGGCCGCACTGGCCTGTGAGGAGTCGGTCGAGCCCGAGCCCAGCGCCTTGAGCACCGGGTTCTGGAAGATGTTGAGCAGGAAGCCGACCAGGAACACCCCGATCGAGGCCCAGCCGACCGCGGACAGCACCCGGGGCTGCCGGAACCCGGCCAGCGCGCCGCCGATCGTGGCCGCCGCCGCGATCGTGCCGCCGACCACCGCGTAGATCCAGCCCTCGGTGTTGATCGTGATGATCGCGAGGGCGCCGAGCAGGCCGAGCACGAGGCCGCCGCCGGTGGCGACCGCGAACCGGGCGGTCGAGCCGAGCTCCCGGCGCCGGGAGACCACGGCGAGCAGGGCCAGCGCCACGGCGGACCCGGCCACCAGCGATGCGGTGACCGCGCCGGGCAACGCGTACGCCGTCGAGGTCACCTCCATCTCGGCGTCGGTGCGCCCGGTGATGGTGGCGCGCGCCGACCACAGCATGGCGGCCATCCAGATCAGCGCCGCGAGCGCGAGGACGAGACCGTTCGACGAGGGCCGCTCGGCGTCCGGTGTCAGATCCTCGGCGAGGGGGGCCTGGGCACGCATGGGGCTCAGGGTACGCGGCGAGCCCCGGAGATCGCCGGGCCGGTGCGGGAGGCCGGCGAGGCAATCATCCCGATTGGGGGGCGGCGCGGCATTTGGGGGCGCCGGCTCGTACCTTTTCGGGTGGTTGCTGCCCGGCATCGCCGTCTGACCGGTTTGCTAGAGCCATTTTAGCTGGTCACACCCCTGGTTGCCGGTTAAACGCGCGGTCTCGACCCTCGTGGTCGGACTGTCTGTGCGGGACAGTCGTTTGTGGAGACGCAAACTGGACGGATCGGGCGATATCCTGGACGTGGGCGCGACAAAGTGGCAGCTTAGAAGGCATGCCCGACACTCAAATCAATCCCACGGCTGCCGCTCTGCTCGGCCTGCTTCACGAGGGGCCGATGACCGGCGGACAGCTCATGGCGGCTGCCGAACGCCGCCTCGGGCCCTACTGGTCGATGACGCGGAGCCAGGTCTACCGCGAATTGCCGGTTCTCGCCGACATGGGGTTCGTCCGACTCGGCAAGCCCGGCCCCCGGTCCAGCCAGCCCTACGCCATCACCGCCTCCGGCAAGCGCGCCTTCAGCCGGTGGCTCGCCGAGGCCCCCGGCCGTGATGCCCTGCGCAACCCCGTCGCCCTGCGCGTCGCCTTCGGCGAGCAGCACAGTGGCGGCCAGCTCCAGACGCTCTACAGCGGTGCCAGCGAGTACCACTCGGAGGCGCTGGCCATGGCCAAGGAGCAGGCGAAGGAGGCGAAGAAGAACGGCGACGCGTACGGGTCCGCCGCGCTCGAGTTCGCCGTCGCCTATCACAAGGCCGCGCTGAGCTGGCTGAAGACCGCACCCGCGAATTGATGAGCCGACCCGACCGCCCGGCCGGAACCCTGGCCGGGCGGCGTAGTCTTGAGTGTCGTGACCGCTGCCGACTTTCCTGAGCAACTGAAGGCCCTCGACGCCACCCTGCGCAACATCGAGAACGTCCTGGACGTCGACAAGCTGCGCCGGGACAAGGCCGACCTCGAGGAGCAGGCCTCCGCCCCCGACCTGTGGGACGACCAGGCGCGCGCGCAGGAGGTCAACAGCCGCCTCTCGTACGTCTCCGGCGAGATCAGCAAGATGGAGCGCCTCCGCTCCCGGCTCGACGACGCCGGGCTGCTGCTCGAGATGGCCGAGGCCGAGAGCGACGAAGCGTCCATCGCCGAGGTCGGCGACGAGATCACGTCGCTCGGCAAGGCGATCGAGGAGATGGAGGTGCGCACCCTCCTCTCCGGCGAGTACGACTCCCGCGAGGCGGTCGTGGCCATCCGGGCCGGCGCCGGCGGGGTCGACGCCGCCGACTTCGCCGAGATGCTCATGCGGATGTACCTGCGCTGGGCCGAGCGGCACGGCTACCCGACCGAGGTCTACGACACCTCGTACGCGGAGGAGGCCGGCCTCAAGTCGGCGACGTTCGCGGTAAAAGTGCCTTATGCCTACGGAACGCTCAGCGTCGAGTCGGGAACCCACCGGTTGGTCCGGATCAGCCCGTTCGACAACCAGGGCCGCCGGCAGACCAGCTTCGCCGGCGTCGAGGTGATGCCGGTCGTGGAGCAGACCGACCACATCGAGATCCCGGAGAACGAGGTCCGCGTCGACGTCTACCGCTCGTCCGGGCCTGGTGGACAGAGCGTAAACACCACCGACTCCGCGGTGCGCCTCACGCACATCCCCACCGGCATCGTGGTGACGTGTCAGAACGAGAAGTCGCAGCTGCAGAACAAGGCCTCGGCCATGCGCGTCCTGCAGGCCCGGCTGCTCGAGCGCAAGCGCCAGGAGGAGGAGGCGAAGCTCGCCGGCCTCAAGCACGACACCACCGGATCGTGGGGCGACCAGATGCGGTCCTATGTCCTGCACCCGTATCAGATGGTGAAGGATCTGCGTACTGAGCAGGAGACGGGCAACCCGTCCGCGGTGTTCGACGGCGAGTTGGACGAGTTCATCGAGGCCGGCATCCGCTGGCGCAAGCAGAGTCAGATCGCCGGCTGACGACAAGATCGCCACGGACGGCGACGGCGCTTGAACGTTCGGTCAGGCGCCGTCGGTCGGAACGCCTGTTCCGGCATGGGCAGTGCAGATTGGCGCACCCGCCGGGGTTGGCGATTTCGTTACACCGCGTAGACTACCGTCCCGTGATTCAGCTCGAGAACGTGACGAAGACGTATCCCAAGGCGTCTCGCCCGTCGCTGGACGACGTGAGCGTGGGCATCGAGAAGGGTGAGTTCGTCTTCTTCATCGGCCCCTCCGGTTCCGGCAAGTCGACGATCATCAAGCTCCTGCTGCACGAGGTCGCGCCGACCCGCGGCAAGGTCATGGTGAACGCCAAGGATGTGACCACCCTGCGGTCGTGGAAGGTCCCGCACTTCCGCCGTTCGATCGGCTGCGTGTTCCAGGACTTCCGCCTGCTGCCCAACCGCACGGCGTACGAGAACGTGGCCTTCGCCCTCGAGGTCATCGGCAAGACCAAGGCCGTCGCCCGCCGCGTCGTGCCCGAGGTGCTCGAGCTCGTCGGCCTCGGCGGCAAGGAGCACCGCTACCCGCACGAGCTCTCCGGCGGTGAGCAGCAGCGCGTGGCCGTGGCCCGGGCGTTCGTCAACCGCCCGCTGATCCTGCTGGCCGACGAGCCGACCGGAAACCTCGACCCGGACACCTCGATCGAGATCATGCGGCTGCTCGACCGGATCAACCGGACCGGCACCACGGTCGTGATGGTCACGCACGACTCCAACATCGTCAACCAGATGCGCCGGCGGGTCATCGAGATCGAGAGCGGACGCATCGTCCGTGACCAGGCCCGTGGCGTTTACGGCTGAGCCCGGCTCCGTCCCATCCCCAGCTGAAGTTGCAAGACGCGGAGTCCCGGAAGGAACCCCCCGATGCGCTTGAAGTACGTCCTCAACGAGGTCCTGGTCGGCCTCTGGCGAAACGTCACGATGACGATCGCCATGATCATCACCATGTCGGTGTCGCTCTTCATGCTGGGCGCCAGTGTCCTGCTCTACATGCAGGTCGACCAGATGAAGAACTACTACTACGGCGAGATCGAGGTTTCCATCTTCCTGCGCTCGGATGTCACCGAGGCGCAGCGGAACGCCATCGACCAGGCGATCACCAACGATCCGCTGGTGAAGGACAAGACGTACGAGTCGCGCGAGGAGGCGTTCGCCCGCTTCCAGCAGCTCTGGGCGGACTCGCCGGACTTCGTCAAGTCGGTCGGCCCGAACAGCCTGCCCGAGTCGTTCCGGGTCAAGCTCAAGGACCCGGAGAAGTACAAGACGTTCGCCGACAAGATCAACGGCATGCCCGGCATCCAGGACGTCATCGACCAGCGGACGCTGCTCGACAAGGTCTTCAACATCTTCAACGGCTTCCAGTTCGGCTCGCTGGGGGTGGCGGCCTTCATGGCTGTCGCGGCGCTGCTACTGGTCGGTAACACGATCCAGGTGGCGGCGTACAGCAAACGGCGAGAAGTCGCGGTCATGAAACTGGTCGGCGCGTCCAACTGGTTCATCCAGGCGCCGTTCGTGCTCGAGGCGGTGGTCGCCGGTGTCATCGGCTCGATCATCGGCTTCATCGTGCTGTTCGTCGGCAAGGTGGTGCTGCTCGATCACAAGCTGCACGCGCTGACGAGCATCCTGACCCCGGTGCACAACAGCAACGTGTGGCTCATGTTGCCGCTGCTGGCGGGGGTGGGAGCGGTGGTCAGCGCGATCACCGCCTGGATCACCCTGCGCTTCTACCTCAAGGTTTGACGCTCTCCCGCTGACATCACAGACAACGGCCGCGATTCCCGTACGGGATTCGCGGCCGTTGGGCGATTTAGGCGATATCGGAGTGATTCGCGGGTACGGTGAGACCCCGTGTGGTGTAAATGTTGGCATAGGCCCCTGATCGCGGTATTCGCGTGCCTTGTCAGCTTGACGGTTGCCCCGGCGCCCGCGTCCGCGGACGACAACGCCGCCGGGCAGGCCGCCCGGGCGGTGGACCGTGCTTCGGCCGTACTGGAAAATGCCACCACCCAGGCGCGCCTCGCCGCACTCCGCCTGCAGGCCGCCACCGCCGCGATGCCCGCCGCCCAGCGCAACGTCGCCGTCTCGCGCGGAGCCGTGGCCGCCGCGATCACCGCCGCCAACACCGCGGGACGCCGGGCCAACGCCGCCCGCGCCGCCTACGCCCGGGTCGCCGGCGACTTCCAGCAGGCGCAGGACCAGTTCGCCGACGCCCGCGCGCGGGTCGACCAGATCGCCCAGGCCACCTACATGGGCAGCACGTTCTCGCGGATCAACGTGCTGGTCGAGGCGACCGGGCCGGCCGACATCATGGACCGGCTCAGCCTCGTCGACCAGCTCATGCGTACCCAGAACCAGGACGTCGACCGGCTCATCCGGTCCCGCGCCGCCGCCCGCAGCGCCCAGGACCGGGCCGGGCTGGCCAAGCGCGAGGCCGAGGAGGCCGAGGCCGCCGCCAAGGCGAAGGTCGACGCCGCCCGCGGCGCCCAGGCCGCCGCCCTGCGCGCCAAGCAGGCCCTCACCCGGCTCATGCTCAGCCGCCAGGCCGCCCTGCGCATCGCCGACGCCCAGCGGGCCGCCGTGCTCGCCCGCTACCGCGCCGCGGTGGCCGAGGAGCGGCGGATCCGGACGGCGCTGCGCGGCTGGTCGGTGAAGTCCGGGGGCGGCGGCCGGTACACCGGCGGGCGGCTGCTCATGCCGGTCAACGGCTGGAAGTCGAGCGACTTCGGCGAGCGGTACGACCCCTTCTACCGGGTCTGGCAACTGCACGCCGGGACCGACTTCGCGGCGCCGCGCGGGATGCCGATCCACGCGGCCGCCGCCGGGCACGTGATCCGGGCCGGCTGGAGCGGCGGGTACGGCAACTACACCTGCATCAGCCACGGCCGGCTCGACGGGGTCGGCTTCCAGACCTGTTACGGGCACCAGTCGGCGATCCTCGTGCACGTCGGCGAGTACGTGCGCCGCGGCGAGGTGATCGGCCGGGTCGGGACCACCGGGGCGTCGACCGGGAACCATCTGCACTTCGAGACGCGCTTCAACGGCGTACCGCGGAATCCCCTGCAATATCTCCCGTCCTGCCTTTGTTAGCTTTGTTCATGCCACGCGAACAGGGCCGGAAGGTTGTCGCCTCCAACCGCAAGGCCCACCACGACTACGCCATCCTCGACACCTACGAGGCCGGCATGGCGCTGACCGGCACCGAGGTCAAGTCGCTGCGCGCCGGCCGGGCCTCGCTGACCGACGCGTTCGGCCAGGAGAGCGGCGGCGAGATCTTCCTGCACGCCATGCACATCCCCGAGTACACGCAGGGCACCTGGACCAACCACGAGCCGCGGCGCATCCGCAAGCTGCTGCTGAACCGCGACGAGATCCGCAAGATCCAGGGCAAGCTGCGGGACGAGGGCATCACGCTGGTGCCGCTCCAGGTCTACTTCCACAACGGGTACGCGAAGGTCGAGCTCGCGCTGGCGCGGGGCAAGAAGAGCTACGACAAGCGGCAGGACCTGGCCGCCCGCGATGCGCAGCGGGAGATCACCCGCGCGCTGGGTCGGCGTTCCAAAGGCATGTCCTGATCAGGTACTGTGCCGGGCGTTCCTAGATCACCCGGAGGGATGGCCCGTTGGCATCCAAGCACTCGGCGCGCGCTCTCGGTCCGGCCCGGGTCGTCCTGAGCGGCGCCGTCGCCGTCCTCGTCATGCTGGTCGTGTGGGTCGCGGTGCGGGCGGTCGGGCCGGCCGAGGCGCAGCAGCAGCCCACGGTGGTGCTGCCGTCGATGCCGCAGGTGCCGGTCGGGCTGGGTCCCTCCGCGTCCTCGTCCTCGCCGTCTCCTTCGCCGTCCTCTTCCCCGTCTTTGTCGCCGTCCGCTTCCGCGTCGCCCTCGCGGCCCCGGTCATCCTCGTCGCCGTCGGCCCGGCCCACCCGCACGCGGACGGCCACCCGTCCCGCCGCCCCGGCCACGACCACTGCCGCGCCGGCCACGTTCTCGGCGTCGCTGGCGGTCGGGGCAAGCTGGGAGCAGGGGTACGTCGGGATGGTCAAGGTACGAAATACCGGAAATGTCGCCCGGAGCTGGACCGTCACCGTGAGCCACTCCGGCCTGGAGAACCTGCGCTTCATGGGCGCCTGGGGCGCGCGGGGCACCCAGAGCGGCGACAAGATCGTGCTGACCGGCGGCCCACTGGCCCCCGGCGCCACGGCAAGCTTCGGCTACCAGGTCAGCAAGACCGGCCGCGGCAACGCCCGCCCCGCAGGCTGCACCGTCGTGGGCGGTGCGTGTTCGGTGAGCTAAGATTCAAAGGTTGATTTCGACTGGGGGGTGACTGGTTTCGACTTCGTACGTGGAGACAGGGGAAGCGAGCCGAGGAAGCCGACGTCGTCTCGAGAATCGGTCGTCGGAAACCAATAAGCGCCGATAACAATCGCGCTGAGCACTACGCTCTCGCCGCCTGAGGCAAGTAGCGTGCTCTGTCGGGCTGGGAACACCTCCGTCCCAGATTTCCGGCATCAGCTAGGAGGTTGGCCAACCGGCCCCGGTCGCGGGGGCCGCGAGGCGAGATTAATCAGCGACTGGCCCCGTCATACCGACTAGCTCACGTGATCGGTAGGGGCAAGTAGAGGCATAGTGAGCTGCGCTCGGAGAAGCCCTGACGAAGCAACGAAGGACCCGGGTTCGATTCCCGGCACCTCCACGAGAGGCTGGGGCCCCTATGTCCGCGGAAAGCGCGGACCGGGGCCCCTCGTCATGTCTGCCGGGGCGCCGAGCCCCCCGAACCCCCCACGGTGCGGGTGGTTGCGCTGGGTGGGTGGTTGCGCCTGCCCTCTTTCGCCACCGAATAACCTCGTGAACCCCGTCGGGTAGGGAAAAACATCGGCCGCGTCGCCTTGGCGACGCGGCCGATGCCGTTCCTTGCGTCAGTTGACGGTGGCGCAGATGGCGTATGCGATCACAGAACCGCTGCCGGAGGCCTTGATGACGGTCCAAGCGGTCGACGACGACGGGTAGCTCGCGCTAACCGTGGTGTTGCCGGTGGTGGTGGTGTAGCCGCCGCCGATGACCTTCTTGCCGGCTGAGCAGGTGGCGATCGACGTGCTACTGCTGGACCCCGTGATCCGCTCCCAGCCGCTCACACCGTCGGTGCCGCTGTCGCCCTTCGGGCCTGCGGGGCCGGTGTCGCCCTTCGGGCCTGCGGGGCCGGTGTCGCCCTTCGGGCCTGCGGCGCCGGTGGCGCCCTTCTCGCCCTGGGCGCCGGTCGCGCCGGTGTCGCCCTTCTCACCCTGGGCGCCGGTCGCTCCGGTGTCGCCCTTCTCACCCGTGGCGCCCGTGGCGCCCGTGGCGCCGGTGGCGCCGGTGTCGCCCTTCTCGCCTTGGGCGCCGGTGGCGCCGGTGGCGCCGGTGGCGCCGGTGGCGCCCTTCTCGCCCTGGGCGCCGGTGGCGCCGATGTCGCCCTTCTCGCCCTGGGCGCCGGTCGCGCCGGTGGCACCGATCTCGCCCTGGGCGCCGGTCGCGCCGGTGGCACCGATCTCGCCCTTGTCGCCCTGCTCACCCTTGTCGCCGGGCAGGCCCTGCTGGCCGCGCGGGCCCATCGGTCCCTGCGGGCCGACCGCACCCTGAGCACCCACGAGGCTGGCCAGGAATTCCGTCACCGTGCCGTCGGCGTTGCTCTCCAGCGACCGCCACACTTCGAAGGCCGACGCACCGGTGGCGCCGGTGTCGCCCTTCTCGCCCTGGGCGCCGGTAGCTCCCGTGGCGCCGGTCTCGCCCTTCGCGCCCACCAGCGACATCAGGAAGTCGTCGAGGGTCCCTTCGTGCGTCTGGCTCCAGAGCTCGTACGCGGACTTGCCGTCGAAGCCCTGCGCTCCCGTGGCCCCGGTCGCACCCTGCGGGCCGACCAGCGAGGCGAGGAACTCCTCGACGGTGCCGGCGTGGCCGTTGGCCAGCCACAACTGATAGGCCGACAGGCCGTCGGCTCCGCGCTCGCCGACCAGCGAAGCCAGGAAGTCGCCGACCGTGCCGCTGTGCCCGTTCTGCAGCCAAAGCTCGAACGCGGAGAGCCCGTCGGCGCCGTTGAGGCCCTGACGCCCGGTCGCGCCGGTCGCGCCGGTCGCGCCAGTGGCGCCGGTCGCGCCAGTGGCGCCGGTCGCGCCCGTGGCGCCGGTCGCGCCGGTCGCGCCAGTGGCGCCCGTGGCACCGGTCGCGCCGGTGGCCCCGGTGAGGCCCTGGATACCCGGCACGCCCTGCAGGCCGCGCGGCCCGGTGTCGCCGGTGCGTCCCTGCTGGCCCTGCTGGCCCTGCTGGCCCTGCGGGCCCTGCTGGCCCTGCGGGCCCTGCTGGCCCTGCGGGCCCTGCTGGCCCTGCGGGCCCTGCTGGCCCTGCTGACCCTGCGGGCCCTGCTGGCCCTGCTGGCCTTGCTGGCCTTGCTGGCCTTGCTGGCCCTGGGGACCCTGCTGGCCCTGGGGACCCTGCTGGCCTTGCTGGCCGGGCTGGCCTTGCTGGCCCGGCTGGCCCTGCTGGCCCCGCTGGCCTTGCGGGCCCTGCTGGCCCTGCTGGCCGGGCTGGCCCTGCTGGCCCGGCTGACCCTGCGGGCCGACGCGGTTCCAGGAGAGCAGGGTCTCGGCCGAGGAGCAGCGGTCCCGGTTGGCGTAGTCGATGACGCGCACCGCGCCGGTCTTCTGGTTGGCGCAGGCGTAGATCACGTTCGACTGCTTTGAGGTCAGCTTGCCGGCCGCGGCGGCGCCGGCGGCGGAGCCGAGCAGCAGGACCGAGGCTGACACGGTGGCGACGCCGACCTGCTTCTTCGAGAAATTCATCAGGAGCCTTCCTTGGGCGGACCAGCAACTTCGTCCGTACGTAGGTCACGCTACGTAATTACATGTCGATCGGGGAAGCGCTCCGTAACCGTTATGCCCGTCCGGTGGAGACCTTATGTCGGTATAGATGGTAAAATTCTGGACAGCGATGATGGCTCTGCGCAATCGGAAATGAGCGAGCTGCCTCTATGTAACGCAGCGTATTGCCGACCTTTACACGAAGGGTGAAGAACGAGGCGTGCCGGCGCAGCGGCGCGAAGCAAACCCACGCCCCTGCCCGGCCCCAATGGCAGCAAGAAACTCGGGTTGAAGGCCGTGCCACCTGAATGGGCCCAGCGGGGTGTTTCGGAGGTGGGAAGCGAGCGGGGCCCTGGCGCGGCTCGGGCCGACGGAGGAGAAGAGCGCCAGCCCGTCGCCGGATCGGGTGGCGGTGGTCCGGGCGTTGCCGCGGTTAACGCGGGCACAGCGGCGGGTCGTCGCGCCGTATTACCTGGTTGACATGCCGGCCGGCGCCATCGCCGAGAGCGAGGGCGCGACGGTGGGGACGGTCAAGGCGCAGCTTTCCCGCGGTGGAGCACGCTCGCCGGGCTTGCCGCCGATCTCGAGGGCGACGTGGTCCTGCGGTACGGGACGGCGGCGACCTCCGACGGCGACCCGACCATGTAGGCGGCGCTGGCTAGCGGGGGCGCGGGGGAAGGGCGGCCGGCTGGGGCGGGCGGGCGGCGTGCAGGCGGTTGGTGGCCTCGTTCGGGGGGAGCGGGCGGCCCAGGTGGTAGCCCTGGCCCAGGCGGCAACCCAGCCGGCGCAGCGTTGCCAGCTGCGTTTCGTCTTCGATTCCCTCGGCCACTGTTTGCAGCCGCAACGCGTCGGCCAGGTCGATCACGGCGCGGACCACCGAGAGGTCCTCGTCGCTGCGGTTCATGGCGGAGATGAACGAGCGATCGATCTTGAGCTCGTCCACCGGGAACCTTCGCAGGTAGGACAGCGACGAGTAACCCGTACCGAAATCGTCCAGCGCGACCTTCACGCCCAGCTCTTTGAGGCGGGTGATCTGGTGTCCGGCCCGCTCGGGATCTCTGATCATCGCCGTCTCGGTCAGCTCCAGCGTCAGAGCGGTGGCCGGAACCCCCTCGATCAGCAGGGTGTCGGTCACGTGCGAGACGAAGTCTCGATCAAGCAGCTGACGTGCCGCGATGTTCAGGTTCAGTCGGAGCGCCGGGAAGTCGCGCCGCCATCGTGCCAGCTGGCGGACTCCCTCGCGGAGGGCCCAGAGGCCCATGTCCACGATGAGATCGCTCTCCTCCGCGATCTCGATGAACTCGGCCGGCGGAACGACTCCGCGGCGTGGGCAGGTCCACCGCATGAGCGCCTCGACCCCGACCGGCTGCAGCGTACGGAGGTCCATCAGCGGTTGATAGTGCAGTCGCAGATCCCCCTGGTGCAGGGCGCGCTGCAGGTCGGAGACGAGGTCGAGCCGGGCGACGGTCTCCGCGAGCATCTGTGGTTCGAAGACCACGGCCTGCGAGGCGCCATGCTTCTTGGCGATGTACATCGCGACGTCGGCGTTGCTGAGCAGATCCTCGGCGGTGTCGTCGGCCGACTGGCGAAAGGCCACCCCCACGCTCGCGCCGATGAGGGCGTCGCGGGAGGCGATGCGGAACGGCCGGCGTAGCGAGCCGATGAGGCCTTCGGCGACCGCGACCGCGCCGGTCAGGGTGATGTCCCGCAGCAGTACGGCGAACTCGTCGCCGCCGATCCGGGCGGCCATGTCGGTGGACCGCAGGCTCTGGCCGATACGGCGTGACACGGCGGCCAGCAAAGCGTCGCCGGCGCGATGGCCGAGGCTGTCGTTCACCGCCTTGAACCGGTCGAGGTCGATGAACAGCACGATGTCGTCGCGGCGCTCGGCCATGGCCTCGCGGAGCCGCTCCAGGAACAGCGTTCGGTTGGGCAGGCCGGTCACCGGATCGTGCTGCGCCTGCGTGACCGCCTCGACGGTCCGAGCGTCGGTGAGCGCAAGGCCGGCCTGCTGGGCGAATGCCACGAGCAGCTCGCGCTGCTCCGTCCCGGCGTCGTCGTCGAGCACGGCCACCAGGCTCCCGGCGATCTCGCGGCCGACCGACACGGGCGCCGCCGTCAGCCGCATTCTCCCCGCCGGCGTGTCCACGATCGCATCGGCCGAAGTGTGCGACCCGGTGGCGATCGCCTGCCCGGCGACCTGCAGGACGGCCTCGTGATCCGGCAGCGCCCGCGAGTCGTCGCCGGAGACGATCGTCAGTCCCTGTGCCGAGGTCTCGGCCAGCACCAGCACGACCGGACGGTGGTTCAGCAGCTCGGCCGCGCCCGAGGTCACCGCGTCGAGCACCTGGGCAAGCGGGTGCCGGGCCGACACCGCCCGCTGGATGGTGAGCAGTTGCTCGAGAAGGCGCTGCCGGGTGCGTACCTCCTCCAGAAGCCGGAGCCGCTCCGCGGCCTCGCGTTCCTTGTCCCGCAGCAGGACCTGTTCCTGCACGCGTAGCGTCCGCTCCGCGGTCAGCGCCCGCAGGTTCCGCAAGATCAGGCTCAGCAGTTGAGCCATGGCCTGCACGGTCTGGCGTTCCGGGCCGGCCAGGGCCACGTCCAGCCGGCCGACGAGCAGGAAATCCCGGGTGCCGCGGCCGAGGCGAGCGGCGAACGCGTGAATCTCGCCCAGCCCGGGCAGCTGCACCGACCGGGCCGATCCGATGCCCAGCAGCGCCTCGCTCGCGGCCACCTCGTCGGTCACGCCCCAGTGGGCCCGCACCTCGCCGTCGATGACCACGGCGGCGATCTCCGCCTCGAGAGCCTCACTCGCCCGTTCGGCGGCCAGTTGAAGGACGTCGGCTTCGTCGTTGCTGCCGGTCAGGACGGCGCAGAACTCGGTGAGCTGCAGCGTCGACCAATGGTGCGAGGGGCTCGAATCAGGCGAGTGCAAGGGAGACCATCGTCAGGTGATGCATGCCGGTGGCACCGCGGAACCGGGCGATCTCCCCGTACGAGTAGAAGCCGCCGAAGGGCACGCCCGAAAGATTCGTTCGATCTCGGCGAACTCGCGGCGCACCCCGGTGGGGCCGAGCTCCCGGCGGCGTACGGCGCAGTCGAAGGTGAGCAAGCCGATCGGCGTGGCGTCGCCGAGCGTGCGCACCGCCTGCTGGCAGGAGTCCGTGCCGCCGGCCACGAGCGAGTCGAGGTCACCCTCCATCAGCCAGGCCAGGCCGCCCTGCGGGATACCGGCCGAGCACCAGACCGAACGGTCCGTGAGATCCACGCCCTGGATGACGCGGATCTCCTCGCCGGACCGGGTGGCCACGCCCAGCGGGTACTCCAACGCCGCCAGGCGGAACGAATCCGACCCGGCGAGCACCGACTCGTCCAGGCCGACCCGGGCGAGGAACACGTCCAGCGCCGGCTCGTTGTCGAACTCGTACACCTTGAGGCCGTCGCTGTCGGTGACCACCATGGGGTCGCCCGCGCGTCGCCAGCCGTGCGCCACACCCAGCCCGACCGGCTGCGGCGACCCGATGGCAACGCCGATCACGGCGTCTTTCAGCACCTCTACGCCGTTGCTGTCACCGGCGAACTGGCAGGTCCGGTCGAACTGCCAGTCGTCGCTGGCCAGGCCGCCGACCATGGGCACGGCCGCGCCGGCGGTACCGTAGGCGCCCCGCACGATCTCGACGTTGCCGTTCAGCGTGGCGTCGATGAACAGCAGCAGGACCTTGTGGGGATGGTCGAGCCGGGCGAGCCCGGCGGCGGCGCGACCGCCGGCGGCACGTTCGTCACCCTCGACCTCACGGGCCACTTCGATCTCGTAGCCGAACCCGTCCCCGCCGAACGCCACGACCGACACCGTGGACGCGGCGGTATCGCCCGAGGCGGCCATCGGCTCGATCGTCGAGCATCCGGCGATCTTGGCGGCTCCGCCGGAACGTGACCTCACCCCGTCGAGCAGCGGCTGCATGTCGGCACGGTCCCGGGCGAAGACCAGGATGAGGCCGGGATCCGGCCGACCGGCGACGGCGGCGGCGGTCGCCTCCGCTCCGGCCGTGAACCCATCGGCGGCGATGCTGCCGCCGGTGCCGAACCATCGGCCGTCCGGGGCCGTCGGGGCCACCGAAGCCGTCGAGGCCACCGGCGCCGTCGCGGCTACCGGCGCCGTCGCGGCCGAGCTGAGCGAGGCATGCGACATGTTCGTCCCATCGGCCGTCGTGCGGGAGTTCTGAGCTTCCTTGGCCGCACGTTCCGCCGTTGCTCGGCGGAATCGTCCGTGCGGGAGGATGCCGTCGAGCCGCTCAGGGCCGAACGTGGCGCGAGACGTGCGTGTGGTCGCCGGCTGGGTGACCTCGGTGCGAACGGACCTGGAGGCGATCATGTTGGGTGGCCGGGGACGGGAACGGCGGGAACATCGGCGCGAGGAACGCCATGGTGGCGGCGACGCGACGCACTACCGGATGCGCCAGAAGCTGGTGTCCGTCGGCGACGACTACTGGATCGAGGATGATCAGGGGCAACGCGTCTTCAAGGTCGACGGCAAGGCACTGCGGGTGCGCAAGACGCTGATCTTCGAGGACGCGCACGGCGGCAAGCTGCTGCAGATCCAGGAGCGGATGCTACGCGTACGGGACACGATGGAGATCGAAGATGCGGACGGTCACAGCGTCGCCACCGTGCGCAAGGCCATGATCACGCCGCTGCGGGAGCGGTGGACGGTCAAGGTGGCGGATGGCCCCGACCTCAAGGTGCAGGGCAACATCCTGGATCACGAGTACACCATCGAGGACGACGACACGACGGTGGCCGAGGTGTCCAAGAAGTGGTTCCGAGTTGCGGATACGTACGGGGTGGAGGTCGCGCCCGGGCAGAATCCGGTGCTGTTGTTGGCCGTCACCGCGGTCCTCGACACGATGGCGCACGCTGCTCGCTGAACGCGCGGCCGCTGATCCGAGCCCGGACCCCTCGGGTGCGTCAGCCTTTCAAGATGTCGACGTCGTACTTGCCGATCTCCGGGTCTCGTGTCACCAGGGTCAAGTTCTCGGCTCTCGCCTGGGCGATCAGCATGCGGTCGAACGGGTCCCGGTGGTTCGCGGGAAGACGGGCCGCTGCGATGCCATGGTCCGCGGTGATGGCCAAGAGGCGGAAGCCGCTGTCGCGCACCCGTTCGGGAAGATCGTCGGGCTGAAGCTTGCCGGCCGACTGTTTGATCGCTACTTCCCAGATCGTCGCGGCGCTGACGTAGATGTCCGGCTCGTGGTCCAGCCGGTCCTTGAGTTCGGCGGCGAGCGTCGGATCGTCGGACAGCCACCACAGCACGATGTGGGTGTCGAGGAGCAGGCCCATCAAGCGAGTCCGAAGTCTCGGGCAATAGCCTCGTTCACTTCGGGAGAGTCCCAGTCTTCGGCCATGGTCAGTCGGCCGGCGAGGCTGCCTCGGCCAGCCCTGTCCACCCTGCGGTTGAGCGGGATCACCTTGGCGACGGGAGTGCCGGCGCGGCTGATGATGATCTCTTCGCCGTGCTCGACGCGGTCGATGATCCGTGAGAGGTTCGTCTTCGCGTCATGGATGTTGAACTGCGCAGCTGCGTCGGACATCACGGCCTCCTTAGCTAAGAGGTTAGTCCGGCGCGAAGTGTGGCCGCCAGCTTTGAGCCGCCAGTAGTCCTCGATCCGTTCCTTGCGCCAGGGAACGGTTATCTGACGTGTGCGACGAGCACGGATATGATCTCGGCGGCGCGGTCGACGCCTACGTCGTGGCCTGCGAAATCGCTTACGTGCAAGGTCGCGTTCGGTAGGTCGCGCGCCAGGCGGCGGGCGAAGGCGACCGGCGCGTTGCGGTCCCGCGCGCCGTGCCACAGGTGCACCGGCATGGTTACCTCACTGAGCGGAAACGGCCACTCGCGCTTGATGAGGGCCAGCTCCTGCACGGTGGCACGGGTGCCCTGCCGCAACGCGTCCGCGACCGCCTCGAACTCGATACGTGTGGCAGCGGCGTGCGTGGCATCCGGCGCGGCGGCCATGGCATCGCGCAGGGCGCGCTCCCGGTTTTCCGGGTTGACCAGCTCCCGACGCATCGCCGCGATCCGGAACGTGTTGAGTGCCGGGGCGTTCCGGGCGAACCAGTTCATGAGCCGGGCTTTCGCCGTCATGCCCACTCGCTCGTCCCGGCTCATCGGTCCGCCGGCCGAGATCAGGGCGACAACATCGACCCGGTCGGCGAACTGGCGCGCGGCGTCCAAGGTGAACGGGGCACCGCCGGACTCGCCCGCCAGCGCGAACCGATCCAGGCCCAGGTGACCGGCCAACGCGCGGAGGTCATCTCATGCCAGTTCAACGGCCGGCCATCAGCGAGGACGATCACGTCGGACGTCACCCTGACATCCTGACGGGACGGACCGCCGCCTTGACAACGCGTAAGCGGCGCCTTGTTCTGCGCGTCACGGTCTCACGCCGTACGGAATGGGGTGGTGATCGCCTCAGTTCGCGCTGATATGACGACTGTGGGAATTATCGGCAGTGGCAAGATCGGTGGAACGGTGGCGCGGCTCGCGATCGCGGCCGGCCACGACGTGGTGCTGAGCAACTCGCGCGGGCCGGAGACTCTCCAGGGCCTGGTGGCCGAACTGGGGCCGCGGGCACGCGCCGCGACTGCCGCGGAGGCGGGGGCGGCCGGCGACATCGTGGTGGTGTCCGTGCCGCTGGGGGCGTACCGGAATGTCCCGGCGGCGGCGCTGGCCGGCAAGGTGGTCATCGACACCAACAACTACTACCCGGAGCGCGACGGGATCTTCCCGGAGCTGGAGGACGGCTCCAGCACGACCGGTGAGGTGCTGCAGAAGCACTTGCCGGAAGCGCACGTGGTCAAGGGGTTCAACAACATCTGGTTCGAGCACCTGCGGTCGCTCGCACGGCCGGCGGGCAGCCCGGACCGGTCGGCTCTGGCGATCGCCGGGGACGACGTGGCGGCCAAGAAGATCGTCACCGAGTTCCTCGACAGCATCGGCTACGACACCGTGGACGCCGGCCCGCTCGCCGAGAACTGGCGGACCCAGCGGGACACGCCCGCGTACACGACTCCCTACGGCCCGTACGGTGTGGTCGCCGGCACGCCGGCCGGCGCGCAGGTCATCCGCGAGGCTCTCGCGGCGGCCTGAGCGACCCGGAAAATCGCTGTCGGCCGCGCGAGCCGGATGGTAGACAGCCGCGGTGGAGATGACTTTGGAGTTCCCCGAGCTGCTGCGCCTGATCGACGAGCGGTCCGCGGAGTTCCGGCGCACGGTGGCATCCGCACCCAGCCTCGAGGTGCCGGTGCCCACCTGCCCGGGCTGGACGCTCTTCGATCTGGCGCAGCACGTGGGCCTGGGCCGCCGCAAGGCGGCCGCCATCGTCGCCGCGGGGCCGGCCGACGCGCCCCCGGACCCGTCGGCGTGGGACGACGGCGCCGGCGCGCCCCGGGAGCGCGAGGCCCTGCTCGCCTGGCTGAGCGAGTCGATCGACCGCCTCGCGAGCACGCTGCGCGAGGCCGGCCCGGACCGCGGTTGCTGGACGTGGTGGGGTGACTCGCAGTCGCCGCAGACCGCCGGTGGTGTCGCGCGGCACCAGGTTCAGGAAGTGGCGGTGCACACCTACGACGCCCAGCTCACCGTGGGCGCGCCGCGGCCGCTGCCGGACGAGGTCGCGCTCGACGGCGTCGAGGAGTTCCTGTCCACCTGCTGCTCGACCGACGTCCCCTGGCCGCACGAACCGGCCGATGTCGACTACCACGCCACCGAGGGCCGATCGTGGCGCCTGCGGCTCTCCGGCGACGGCGCGCGGGTCGACCGCCTGGTCAGCCCCGCCGCCGGAGCGGACGCCGCGGTCTGGGGCTCGGCCCACGACCTGGTCCTGCTCCTCTACGGCCGGATGTCGCTGGATGCCGCGAAGCTGGAGGGCGACCGCCGCATCCTCGAGCGGCTCATCGCCTGGGACCCCAGCGCGTAACGGTCAGGGCCTCTCCTCGGCGGGGAAATACCGCCACTGGCCCTCGGAGATGACGTCCACCTTGCCGTCGACGACCCGGATGGCGGTCTCCTCGTCGATCGCGTACGACGGGTTGCCCAGCGTGGCCGCCCACCGCTCGGCCTCGGCCATGGTGTTCTCGGGCATCATCGGGTGCCCGACGTGCGGGAAGATCGAGAAGTCGACGACGCCGAGAGCGCTGTCGTCGTCGGCGGACCGCTTCCAGGAGATGAAGTCCGTCCCGATGCGCGGGGTCATCACCATGCTTCCGGCGCTGATACCCACCCACACCTTCTCCGGGAGCGTCGGCAACAGCTCCGCGAGCCCCGATTCCCGCATCCAATGGCGGAGGTACGTCGCATCTCCGCCGTCGACCAGCAGGACATCCGCCTCGCGTACCCAGGGAATCCACCGTTCTTCGCCGATCGTGGGCAACGCGGTGAGCTCGAGGAGGCCGACCGACTTCCAGCCCATGCCGGTCAGGTTCCACGGCGGTCCGCCGACGACGAAACCGCGCGCCCCGACCGGACCGCACATCTGGTGACCCCACTGCGCCGTCGGGATGCAGAGCGCGTCGGACTCGGCGATCGGCTTGCCCAGCAGGTCCAGCAACGCGTCCTGGATGCTCGGGTTCGTGATGCCGCCGGACGTGAGAAGAAGCTTCATGGTGTCTCCCGGTTCGAACCCGCCGAATGGCCTGTACGGTACCGACATCGTCGACGCGGCGGGGCCCGGTCGGCAGCTGTTCGACTGGCGGCCGCCGCTCGCCGGAGGAAGCCGTTAGCGTTGCACCGTGGACGTCCGGCTGACGCTGCTCGGGCCCGTGACCTATCTCGGTGCCGAGATCGGCGGGTCGCGGCTGCGCGGGCTGCTGGCGCTGCTCGCGGACGATCTGCGGAACGGTTGCGGCACAACGCGTCTCATCGAGGCGCTATGGCCCTACGAGCTGCCCGAACACCCGGCCAAGGCGCTGCAGACGGTGGTCTCCCGGGCGCGTGCGCGGCTGGGCGCCGACGTCATCGTGAGTACGCCGACCGGCTATCGGCTGGCGTTGCTGGAGTCCGAGGTGGACTCGTCGGCGGTGCTGATCGAGGCGGCGGCGGCCGAGTTGTCCACAGGCCCGGAAACCGCGCTTGCGCACGCCGACGCCGGCCTGGCAATGTTCGCCGCGTTCGCCGGGTTCGCCGAGGGAGACGAGAACGACGACGGTCCGGTCGGTGCGCTGCGGCGGGCGAGGGAGCCCGCCCGGCAGCGGCTGAAGCGGGTCCGAGCGCTGGCATTGGCCCGGCTGGGACGGTCGGCGGAGGCGGTCGGGGCACTGCTGCCGCTGGTCGAACGGTCGCCGCTGGACGAGGAACTGCTGCTCGCATTGCTGCGCAATGAGACACCGACCGCGGCCCTGAGCCGATACGACGACTACCGGCGCGCCCTGCGCGAGAGGCTGGGCCGCGATCCGGGGCCCGAACTTCAGCGGCTGCATCGCGAGCTTCTGCTGAGTGATTCCCCGGCCGAGCGGCATGGCGTACGCCACGAGCCGAACCAGCTGCTCGGGCGCGACCGTGACATCGCCGCCGTGCTCGCGCTGCTGGACGAGTCGCGGGTGGTGTCGGTGGTCGGGCCGGGCGGGCTGGGGAAGACGCGGCTGGCCCACGCGGTGGCCCGTGCTGCCCGCCAGCGGGTGGTGTACTTCGTCGAGCTGGCCGGCGTTGCGGACGATCGTGACGTGATCGGCGAGGTCGCGGCGGCGCTGGGCGTCGGCGACGCCGGGACGGCCGAGGCTGAGAAAGGCGCAGGGCGGATTGGCAGGGCCGGTGGGGGCGGGGCGGGGCCCATTGTTGACGCACTCAAGCCCGCAACGGCGCTCCTGGTGCTCGACAACTGCGAGCATCTGCTGCACGGGACCGCCGACCTCGTACGGGAGCTGATCTCCCTGACCCCCGACGTGCGGGTGTTGACCACCAGCCGCGCCCCGCTCGATCTGTCGTCGGAGTCGGTCTATCCGCTTCCCGAGCTGGGGCTTCCCACCATGGTCGAGTTGTTCGAACGCCGCGCCCGGGCGGCGCGCCCCAATGTGGATCTCGCGCCCGCGGCGGTACGGGATCTGTGCGCGCGCCTGGACGGGCTTCCGCTCGCCGCCGAGCTGGCCGCCGCGCGCGTCCGGGCCATGTCGGTCGGCGAGATGGCGCGCCGCCTCGACGACCGTTTTGCCCTGTTGCGCGGCGGCGGGCGGGACTCGCCGGAACGGCACCGGACCCTGCACGCGGTGATCGACTGGAGCTGGCACCTGCTCGGCCCGGACGACCAGGCGGCGATGCGGGCGCTCTCGATCTTTCCCGGCGGCTTCACCGCGAGCGCCGCGGCGTTTCTGACCGGGGACGACACGGTGATCGAGCGGCTCGTCGACCAGTCGCTGATCAAGGTCTTCGATATCGGGGCCGAGACGCGGTTCCGCATGCTGGAGACGGTTCGCGAGTTCGGCGTGGCCCGGCGCGAGGAAGCGGGGGAGACGCCGCGGGTGGTGGACCGCTTTCTCGGCTGGGCCCGCGACTTCGGGCTGCGCCGGCTGGACGCCGAGCTCGGCGCCGGGCTGACGCCGGCCGCCGACCTGACGCCGGCCGTCGCGGTGATCCGGGCCGAGCAGGACAACCTGCTGCCGGCGCTGCGGTACGCGCTCGACCGGGAGGACGGCCCGACGGTGGCGATCACGGCCGCGCTGCTCGGGCTGGTGTGGCTGACCGAGTCGAACCTGGCGCGCCTCGCGACGCTGGCCGCGGACGTGTCGGAGATCCTGGCCCGGGTGCGGCCCGCGGAGGAGGTCGTCGAGGCCGTGCGGATGACGGCGGTGGTGTGCGCGGTCGGCGCGTACCTCACCCGCGGTCACCCTCCGCGGCGCGCCCTGGTCACCCTCCGCAGGCTGCCGCCGCCGGACGAGGACACGGTGGTCGGGGCGGCCCAGCGTGCCCTGGGTGCGACCGATCTGCCAAGCCTGCGCGGGCTTGCCGACAGTGACCGGCCGCTGGTGGCGGTGCTGGCGAGCTATGCGCTGAGCTACGTCGCCGAGAGCGGACAGGACTTCGATCTCGCGCTCAGCTCGGCGCGGCGGATGCTCGTACGCCTGCCCGCCGGGGCCACGCCGTGGATCCGCGCGCTGGCGCATGCCCGGATCGGCGAGCTCTGCCTCCAGTCCGATCCGGCCGGCGCGTTGCACCACCTGGGCGCGGCCATGGCGATCATGGAGGAGCTCGGTGCGGTGTCGAGCGCGGCCCGGGCGCGGTGGGCGATGGTGCTGGCGCATCTGCAGCGGGGCGCGTTCGACGAGGCCGAGCGCGGGCTCGACCAGCTGGGCGAGGGCAGCCTGCTCGAGGAGGCCGGCCGGCAGATGTTCGACACCTGCGCCCGCGCGGAGATCCTGCTCGGCCGCGGTGACGTGGACGGTGGCCTGGCGCTCTGGCGGGAGGCGGCGGCCCGGCTGCGCGATCGGGACGACTACTGGGCCCGGGAGGTGCGCGGGGTCGCGGTGGTGGCGCACGCCCGGTTCGGGCGGCCCGAGCTGGTCGGTGATCTCGCGGCCGCGCTTCCGGGGACGCTCGCGGCCATGCTGGCCACGGCGACGACGGCGGACCTTCCGGCCTGCGGGTCGGTGCTGCTGGCGACAAACCCTTCCGACGTACGCGTCATCGCGCTCGCCGAACGCCTCGGGTTCCGGCAGGACTTCCAGCCGACGATGTCGAGCGCGCGCCTGCGGGAGGTCGCGATGACAACCGATCCGAGGACGTACGCCGAGGCGGTCTCGGCGTACGCCGGCCTGGACGAGGAGGGGCTGCTGGCCGCGGCCCGCTCAGCCGCGGGGATCGCGCCGGAACAGGGTCCGCGCCCATAGGTAGCCGGCCAGCGCCAGGGCCACGCACCAGGCGACGGCGACGATCCAGTCGTGGCCGAGGCGGGTGCCGAGCAGCAGGCCGCGGAGCGTGTCGATGATCGGCGTGAACGGCTCGTGCGCCGCGAACCAGCGGACCGCGCCGTCCATCGCCTCGGGCGGCACGAAGGCGCTGCTCAGGAACGGCAGCAGCTGGGTGACGAGGGTGAACGGCGCGGTGGCCTCGGCGGTCTTGGCGGCCAGGCCGACGGCGACGCCGAGCCACGTCATGGCGATCGTGAGCAGGGTCAGCAGGCCGGCCGCGCCGAGCCAGCCGAGGGGGCCGCTGTCCAGACGGAGGCCGAGACCGAGCGCCACCAGGACCACGAGCGCGGCGCTCACCAGCGTACGGACGCATGACCCGACCACGTGGCCGGTCAGGACCGACGTGCGGGAGATCGCCATGGTGCGGAACCGGTTGATGATGCCCTCGGTCATGTCCCGGTTGACCGCCAGGGCCGTCGTGGTCGAGCCGTACCCGACCGTCATCAGCAGCACACCGGCCAGCACGTAGTCGATGTAGTCGGCGCCCCGCCAGGACGAGCCGAAGCCGGCGCTGAGCGTGCTGCCGAAGACGCCGACAAAGAGCAGGAGCAGCAGCACCGGCAGGCCGATCGTCATGACGATCGTGCCGGGGTTGCGGCGGGTGTGCCGGACGTTGCGCCACACCATGGTCATCGCGTCGCTCATCGGACGGCCTCCTTCGCCGCGGCCGGCCGGGTCGTCCCGGTCAGAGCCAGGAACACGTCGTCGAGGCCGGGCGTGTGCAGGGTCAGCTCGGTGACCTCGACGCCGGCCCGGTCGAGCCGGTCCAGCAGGCCGCGCAGCGATCGGGCCCCGCCGTCGCCCGGCACCCGCAGGGTGAGCGCGTCGTCGTCGCGGGTCGCGTCGCCGAGGACCGCGGCCGCCGCGTCGAGGGCGGCGACGTCACCGAACCGGAGACTCACGTGACCGCCCGGGACGGCGCGCTTGAGCTCCTCCGGGGTGCCCTCGGCGACGATCCGGCCGCCGTCGAGCACCGCGAGGCGGTCGGCGAGCCGGTCGGCCTCCTCCAGGTACTGCGTGGTCAGGAAGATCGTCGTGCCGGCGGCGACCAGGTCGCGCACGATCCGCCACAGGAGACGGCGGCTGCGCGGATCGAGCCCGGTGGTCGGCTCGTCCAGGAAGATCACCCGGGGCCGCCCGATGAGCGTCATGGCCAGATCCAGCCGCCGTCGCATGCCGCCGGAGTAGGTGGAAGCCGGCCGCCGCCGGGCGTCGACGAGGTCGAACTGTTCGAGCAGCTCGCCGGCCCGCCGCCGTCCCTCGGCCCGGCCGAGGTGGTGCAGGTCGGCCATGAGCAGCAGGTTCTCGTCGCCGGTGAGCAGGCCGTCCACCGCCGAGAACTGCCCGGTGACCCCGATCGCCGCCCGCACCGCGCCCGGTTCGCGGGCCAGGTCGTGACCGGCGATCCGCACGTCGCCGCCGTCCGCGCCGATCAAGGTGGACAGGATGCGCACCACGGTCGTCTTGCCGGCCCCGTTCGGCCCGAGCAGCGCGAACGTGCTTGCCTCCGCGACCTCGAGGTCGATGCCGCCGAGCACGGCCGTGTCGCCGAACGATTTGCGTAAGCCGGTGACCGATATCGCCGCCCGCATGACTCTCTCCTCACCGCCGCGGTCCCCGTGACCGCGACGGGAGGAGAGTGCGGGAGCCCGGATTCAGCGCGGTGTCACGCCGGTTTCACCGTGGCATTGCGGCGGCGCGGTCGGCTCGCCGGCGGCGACCAGGCTCTGGTTGACCTCGGTCGTGGTGGCGAGCCGGGTGAAGGCCGCTCCGACGGTCAGGTCGATGGTGTCGTCGCCGCGGTCGGCGTCGAAGAGCATGGTGACCGCGCCGGTCACCTCGGCGCGCACCAGGGTCGCGGCGCCGATCGAGGCCGGTCCGTAGTGCAGGGTGGCCGCCTCGGCCACGTCCGGGCCGGTGGAGCCGGTCGGGCCGTTCGGGTCGTCCGGGCCGTTCGGGCCGCTCGAGCCGTCCGGGCCGCTTTCGACCCGGAAGCGGCGGTCGCGCAGCTGGGTGGCCGTCTTCTGCAGGGTTGCCGCCGGCGCCCCGCCGCCGACCACGCGGATGTGCACGTCGGCCGGATCGCCGGGGAGGGCGAGATCGCAGGCGACCGCGAGGGCGGTCGCGGGAAGGCGGGTGGCCGGCGCGGTCCCGGCACCGGTGCCGGTGCTGCCGCCGGTGCCCATGCCGGTGCTGCCGCCGATGCCGGTGCCGGTGGCGGCGGTGGTCAGGTGCGGCCAGGCATATGCGAAGCCGGTCACGGCCACGACCGCTCCGGCCGCGGTCCACGCGGCGAGTCGCCGGCGGCCCCGGCTCCGGCCGCGGGCGCGGACGGCGGCGGCCGGCATCACCGGCAGGTCCCGGACCTCGGCCTCGAGGTCCCGCAGTCGTTCAGGCACGGAAGGTGACATCGCTGATCTCCTGGTCGTCTTCGTCGAGCAGCCGGGCGAGGGCGGTCCGGGCCCTCGACAGCCGCGCCTTGACCGTCCCGTCCGGGACGCCGAGGCTCACGGCGATGTCGTGGACCGGCATGTCCAGCAGGTAGTGCAGGGCGACGGCCTGCCGCTGCGGCTCGGGCAGCCGCTGCAGCGCGGCGACGACGGCCACCCGGTCCGGCGACGGCCCGGCGGTCGCCTCCGCCGGCGGCCCCAGCCGGGCCCGCGCGGCGAGCCGGCGTCGCAGGCCCCGCCACCGGTTGGCCAACAGCCGCCAGCCGACCGTGCGCACCCACGCCTCGGGGTCGTCGTAGCCGGCGACCCGGGACCACCGCTGCCAGGCGCGGGCGAACGCCTCCTGGGCGACGTCCTGGGCCTCGGCCCGGTCGCCGCAGGCGGCGTAGAGATAGAGCACGACGCGCCGAACCGTCGCGATGTAGAAGGCGTCGAAGTCGGCGCTGTCGCTGCCGGTGGGTGCTCGCACACCTATAGACACACCGCATCCCACGGCCCGGTTGCTCGCGACGGCGAAAACTTACCGGGTGCGCAGGGCCTGCTCGCCTGCTCCGGATCGCCGGCCCCGGCGGTCTCGGTCGGCCGCGGGCGGACCTCGTCCCGGTGACGGCGCAGGGCGGCCAGGTAGAGGCCGCGCTTGCTTCCTAGATGCGCGAGGTGCGGCGCGGCGCGTTGGTGCCGTTGCCGGCGAAGTGGCCGAAGCGGCGGTTGTCGTGATGCCGGCGCGGGGCCGGGACGGGCCCCGCACCGGGTGCCCCCGCCGCCACAGGAGCACCCGGAGTCATCGGCGCCGGCTCGGGGAGCGGCGCGGGAACCGGACGTCGCCGGCGCGCTCCGAAAAGCGCGATGAGGCGGCGGAACAGGTTCGTCACGATGCACCACCCTTCGGCGAGCCGTCCGTTGGTTATCGAGACAATGACGGTAGCAGCGCCGGACGGTGTAGCCAATCGGTCACTCGCCCGGGCGGGACGGTCTTCCCGGCGTACGGGCGGATGGTCGTGCTCGTCCTATGCTGTGCGGATGGCGGAGACCGGGTTCGGCGTCTATCTCAAGGAAGCGATCCTGGCCGCCCGTTTCCCGACGCCGACGCACTTCGCCCGGGCCGTGGGCACCGATCCGTCGGTGGTCCTGCGCTGGCTCAGCGAGGAGCAGCGGCCCACGATCAAATCGATCGAACGGATTGCCCCGGTGCTGGGCAAAAGCATCAACGAGTTGGTCCTGGCGGCCTACCCGGATCGGTTGAACGGGCCGCCGCCGGCCGCGGTGCCGGCCGCGCACCCGCTGGTCCATGAGCTGGCCCGGATGCTCGCCGACGACTCGCCGATCCCGCGCGCCGACCGCGACGCGCTGGAGACGGTGCTCGACCGGATGCTCGAGCCGTACCGCCGGGTGCTGCGCCGTCGTAGATCCGGGTGACAAATTGCCGTCTCGAGCGGACGTCGCCGCTGGTCGATGTCGCGCGAAACGCCCCGGCGCACTAGCCTCGGACCGTGACCGAGCAGCGAGCTGAGCACCACTCCGGAGGATGGCACCTCCAGACCAGCAAGTTGCTCGTGATCGCCTTCGTCGTGGCGGTGGCCGCGACCGGCGCCCTCATCGTCACCGTGCTGACCCAGATGCCCTCCGGGATGACGCCACCCCCGCCCGCTCCCGGCGCCATGCCTCCGCCGCCGCCCAACCTGCGCCCGCTCGCCGTCTTCTCGGTGGTGACCGGCTTCTTCGTGCTGTCCTGGCTGGCGGTGCTGGTGATCGCCGCGCGCGATCAGATCCTGCGGCAGCTGCGCCGGCAGGGCAGGGGACCGACGCCGGGCCTCTCGGCCGACGAGCTCGGCGCCCGGCTCGAAGCGTTCCGGGCCGAGCTGGCCAGCGATCGGGAGAACGAGCTGCGCACGCTGAGCGAGCGGATGACCGAGCTGACTTCCGAGTACGGCGAGCGCCGCGAGACCGACGGCTATCTGAGCGGCATGCGGACCGCCACGTCGAACGAGTCGCCGCCGCAGGCCAACGTGCGCGCCTTCCGGCGTACGCCCCCGCCGCGTTAGGCGCCGGTGAGCGCCGGGTAGGCGCGGTGGGTGCGGAAGTATTCGGTCATCCGATCGGTGCGCAGCGCCAGGAAGAGGTCCCGGCAGCCGGCCGTGTCGAGCCGGTTCGCGGTGCCGGCCGGCGAGCGGACGAAGCCGGTCGACGGGATCGTGGTGAAGGACAGATCGTCGCCGCGCAGGCCGGAAAGCGCGCGGGCGGTCGCGGTCAGATCCAGGCCGGCGTCCACGACCAGGGACTTCGCCACCTCCGACAGCAGTGAGCTCATCCGCATCGGGTTGGTCAGCACGCCCATCGACAGCACCTTGTCGCCGAGCGCGTGCAGGTACTGCTGCTGGCGCCGGACCCGGTCGAAGTCGCCCTGGGCCAGGCCGTACCGCTGGCGCACGTAGATCTCGGCGCGCTTGCCGTCGAGGTGGTTGACGCCGGCGTGGAAGCGGTAGCCGGTGCGGCCGTCGGTGACCGGCTTGGCGACCGTGACGTCGACGCCGCCGACGGTGTCGGTGATCTTCCGGACGGCGGCGAAGTCGACCCGCACCACGTGGTCGATCGACAGGCCGGTCAAATGGCCGATCACCTGCACCACCAGGGGCGCGCCGCCCCACGCGTACGCCGCATTGATCTTGGTCTTGCCCCCGGCCCAGCGTCCGGGAACCGGCGGGATGTAGACGTAGGAGTCGCGGGGGAAGGAGACGACGCTGGCGTGGCGGCGACCGGCGTCGACGTGGACCAGCATGATCGTGTCGCTGCGGGACTGGTTCTGCGTCCAGCCGGCCCGGGTGTCGACGCCGAGGATCAGGAAGTTCTCGCCGATGGCGCCGGGCGGTGCCGCGGTCGGCGACTGCCGGCCGCCGGTGACCACCACGTACTCGGGCGGCTCGGTGATCGTCGGGAGGGCCGAGGCCCGGCCGAGCACGTCGTCCCGCCCCACCTCACCCTCGTAGTGCCCGGTGAGCAGCACGGCCGCGCCGAAGCCCAGACCGGCCAGAGCGGCCAGGACCGACAGGGTCACCACGACGACCTTCGCCCAGCGAGGCACCGCACATCCTTTGTCCCGGTGGGCCGCCGGATGCGGACTCCTACCCAGGACCTATCGGCCTCGGCCGCGGCGGCGTGAGGGTCATTTCCGGTACGCGCGGGGCCGTCACCCACACCGGACGCGTGAGCACCAGCAGCAACGCGAGACTGAGCCAGACGTACGCGTTGCTCCCCGGAAACGCCGCCCAGCCGATCGGATGCGCCCACCAGATCCAGACGACGCTGCTGCTCATGACGGCGAAGCCGGCGAGGAGCGCGGCCAGGCGCCGGCGCCGCAGGTCCGGCGCCGGGGTGCCCAGCGCCCGCCCGAGCAGCAGGAAGACGCCGGGGATCAGCCACACCAGGTGATGGACCCAGGTGATCGGGCTGATCAGGCAGGCGACCACGCCGGTCACCGCGAAGCCGGTCACCCTGTCCGGCCGGCGGACGCGAACCCACCAGCACCAGTACGCGACGACCAGCGCGACACCGGCGAGCCACCAGGTCGCGGGCGCGTCGAGGCGGGCCACCACGCCGCGCAGCGACTGGTTGGAGACGTAGTACAGCTCGCCGATGCGGCCGGTGTCCCAGAACGCGTCGGTCCAGAACTCGCGCGACGCGTCCGGCGCGGCCAGCAGCGCCAGCACCGTGGCGAGGACGGCGGTCACCGACGCGGTGGCGGCCTGCCGGTACCGCCGGGAGAGCACGAGGTAGCCGATGAAGATCACCGGCGTCAGCTTGATCGCCGCGGCCAGGCCGATCCCGATCCCGCCCGAGCGCCTGGAGCGCAGGTCGCCGCAGACCAGCACGAGCAGCAGCAGGTTGACCTGGCCGTAGCTGAACGTGTCCCGGGACGGCTCGAAGACCAGGAAGCCCAGGAACATCAGCGCGCACGGCGTCCACAGCGGGCATCCGCGCCGCCGCAGGATCGGCACGAAGTACCAGCGGATGAGCAGCGTGACCGCGGCCGCGTTGAGCACGAGCGCGGCCGCGACCGCCACCGGCCACGAGGTGATCGCGAGCGGGCTCAGCACGAGGGCCGCGAACGGGGGATAGGTGAAGCCGTAGCGGGTGTCCTGGTAGTGGAACTCGTAGAGCCCGCCCCCGTCGACCAGCCAGTAGCGGACCGCGCCGCGGTAGACGCCGAGGTCGAAGAAGTGCCGGAAGGTCGGGACCGTGGTCAGGAAGACGCCCACCGCGATCGCGACGGCGACTACCAGGGCGACCTGTTTCTTGGTCATCGGGCCACCCGCAGGGTGACCGGGGCGGCCACGGCGAGGCGCACGAGGAGGAAGGCGGCGATGCCGATCAGGACGCCGAGCACGGCCAGGAGCACCCGCTCGGCGTCGGCGGCGAAGCCGTCGGGCAGCACCACGAGCACCAGGACCGCGCAGAAGCCGGCCAGCACGGCCCGCACCCGCGGGTGCCCGGCCACGGCCGCGAGCGGGACCAGGCCCCAGACGACGTACCAGGGCCGGATCGCGGGGCCGAAGACGACCAGGGCGACCAGGACGATCCCGAGGGCGTAGACCGGGCCGATCCGGTGGCGGTACGCCCAGGCCACCGCGGCCACGATCACGACGGCCAGCGTCCCGGCCCAGCGCCATACGTCGGCGGCGGCCGCGGTGCCGAGCAGGCCGGCGGTCCAGCGGCCGAACAGCCCGGTGACCGACCAGTTCTGGGGCGAGATCGGGGTGCTCAGCGCGCCGATCCAGCCGTAGCCGGTGCCGGCCACCGCCGTGATCACGACGGTGGCGCCGACCGCGATGGCGGTCACCCCGGCGGCGGCGCGCGCCCACGACCAGCGGCCGCCGGCCGCGGTGGCGGCCTCTGCGCCGCCGGCGCGCGCCCACGACCAGCGGCCGTTTTCCCCGGCCGGCTGTGTGGCCCAGATCGTGGCGACGGCGACGAGGCCGAGCGCGGCCGGCACCTTGACCAGTGCGGCCGCCACGACCAGCAGGGTGGCCACGATCGGGTGACGCCGGACGGCGGCGGCCAGGCCGGCCGCCAGCAGGCCGACCATGAGGGCGTCGTTGTGCGCGCCGCCGATCAGGTGGATCAGCACCAGCGGGTTCAGCACCGCCAGCCACGTCGCCGCCGACGGGTTGATGCCGGCGCCGCGGGCCAGCACCTGGACCGCGCCCGCCAGCAGGATCAGGCCGGCCAGCGCGACCAGGCGCATCGCGGCGATGCCGAGCAGCAGGTGCGGGCCGGCGACCGTCCTGGCCACGATCAGGAACACCGGCCCGTACGGGCTGGGGGTGTTCTGCCAGATCGCCGGCACCTGGTCGGCGACCATCCCGCCGAGCAGCGCCGGGCCGTGCCGGTAGACGTCCAGCCCTTGGTCGATCATCAGGCCCTGGGCCAGGTAGCTGTACACGTCCCGGCTGAACATCGGCGGGGCGAGCAGCAGGGGCGCCACCCAGAGGGCCAGCGTCACCCAGTCGCTGTCCCGGTGCTGCCGGGGCGTCCGGCCGTACCACCACCAGGCGAGCAGGAGCAGGGCCAGTCCGCTGTAGACGCCGACCAGGCCGAGCCGGGCGTGCTGGCCGAAGGCGGTGAACGGGACGCCCACCGGTAACGCGCCGGCGCCCAGCCCACCCACGGCGACGAGCGCGGATCCGGCAAAGCCGACGGCGCGCGCCAAGGCGTGATCTTTCCGCACGGCAGCACCATTTCAATGAACGGTGTCGTGCTTCTTAAGCACGTCCCTCCTACGGGAGGACGATGGGAAGCTTGATGCCGTCGAGAACATTGGGGCACGGGCAATCCCGTACGGCCGGAAGCTTGGTCACCGCGTCGAGGAGCACCTCGCGCAACCGGGCCGTGTTCTCCCCGAAGACCCGGAAGACCTCCTCCTGGGTGACCCCGTGATCGCCCTCGACGCCCGCGTCGAGGTCGGTGACCAGCGCGATCGTGGTGTAGCAGAGCGCCAGCTCGCGGGCCAGGACCGCTTCCGGGTGACCGGTCATGTTCACGACAGCGCCGCCGATCGCGGTGAACCAGCGGGACTCGGCCCGGGTCGAGAAACGCGGCCCCTCGACGACCACCATCGCGCCGCCGTCGACCGGGTGGACGTCGCTCTCGAGCAGCACCCGTCGCCCGTTCGGGCAGTACGGGTCGGCGAACGACACGTGCACGGCGCCCTCGTCGTAGAAGGTCTGCACCCGCCCGCTCGTGCGGTCGATCAGCTGGTCGGGAACCACGAAGGTGCCCGGCCCCAGCTCCGGACGCAGGCCACCGACGGCGCAGGGTGCGACAATTTGCCGTACGCCCAAAGCTCGCATCGCCCACAGATTGGCCCGATAGGGGATCTTGTGGGGCGGAAACCGATGATCACGACCGTGCCGCGGCAGGAAGGCGACGCGCCGGTCACCCACCCGCGCCACCGTGATCGGATCGGACGGCGGACCGTAGGGCGTGGACACCTCGATTTCCTCGGCATCGGTGAGGAGCGCGTACAGTCCCGACCCGCCGATGACGCCGATCTCCGCCGTTGGGTTCATGCGCAGACCTTATCCGGCCCCGGAATCACGGGCTAATGTGCTGGGCATGGCGTTGGCGTGTTGGGCAGCCTGTGTATAGCGAGGGTCAGCGGATCGGAGGCCGGTCGATGGAGTCGATGACCGGCCGATTGCTGGTGGCCACGCCGACTCTCAAAGATCCGAACTTCGACCGCACCGTCGTGCTGCTCGTCGCCCACGAGGCCGGCGGCGCCCTCGGCGTGGTGCTCAATCGCGCCACCGAGGTCCCCGTGGCCGAGGTGCTGGGCGGCTGGGGCGAGCTGGCGGGCGACCCCGCGGTGCTCTTCGAGGGCGGTCCGGTGCAGCCGGAGTCGGCGATCTGCCTGGCCCGCACCCGCCCCGAGGTGAAGAAGAGGGTGACCGGCTTCCACCAGGTGGCGGGCTCGCTCGGCACGGTCGACCTGTCGGCCGACCCCGAGCGCATCCGCGACAGCGTGGCCGGCATCCGGGTCTTCGCGGGATACTCGGGCTGGTCCGCGGGCCAGCTCGAGGAGGAGATCGCCTCCGGCTCGTGGTTCCTGCTGGACGCCCTCCCCGGCGACCCGTTCATCAACCGCCCGGACGACCTGTGGGCGATGGTGCTGCGCCGCCAGGGCGACATCCTCGCGGCGGTCGCCCACTTCCCGCCGGACCCCCTGCTGAACTGACCCGGGCGGGGTGTGTAGTATTTCCTCCGTGCCCGGGAGACCGGGGACGGCAAGGGGCTGTGGCGCAGCTGGTAGCGCACCACACTGGCAGTGTGGGGGTCAGGGGTTCGAGTCCCCTCAGCTCCACGAGTTGAGGGCGGTCTGTGTTCGCGGGAAGCGCGAACCGGGCCGCCTCGTCATGTTGGCCGGGGGGCCGAGCCCCCCGAACCCCCCACGGTGTGGTGGTTGCGGTGGGTGGGTGGTTGCGTTGCCGGTGGTTGGGCTTCGTGAGCACCCATGCCGGACGTGCCCTATGCGTGCCAGTCTCCGCGGCTTCGGTCGCCCGGCTTCCTGCGTCTTGGAACCGCCAGCCACCGTGAGGGCCTTGTCCTGGGCGGTCAGGCGCTGACCGCTGGTGTCGCTGCCAGATGTCGGAAGCCGCTGAATGTCGCTAGATGTCGACCGGTGTCTGTACGAACTCCCTGTACGTCTCCACGGCGGCCCTAAGCGGGCCGCGCACGCCGCCAACCCGGGCATCATGGCCGCCCCGTGGCAAGCGCGGGCGGGGCGGCCATGCCAACATCCGTCGTCGGGCGCGGAAAGCGGGCAACCTGGACACCCCGACGTCAAAGGGCGACGGGTTAGAACGCTGGGGGTGTGCGGCGACCGACCGGCTTCGCCCTGGCGATGTGGTCGAACTGGCCCAGCGCCCGTTCGTACGGCGTCCCGGGCCGCGTTGAGCGTTGCGGCTACTGCGCCTTCGATGGGCCGCTCGGACTCCGGGATGGCCGCCGTGCCCCTCGTCATCCTCGCCCCGCGCAGTCCCAGCCGACTCCCGCCGGCGCCGACCGGCCTGGGTGCCTAGCGTGAAGGCCGTCTTGACGCGGCGGGCGCCGGTGGTGTCTTGCTCCCACGGTGGACGGGTCGACGGTGACGGGATGGCTGGGCAAGCTCTCATGGCCAGTCCAGATCGGGTTCGCCGATGTCGGCGTAGTCAAGGTTCGGATCGTCGTCGTCGTGATCACGCCTTAACGGGGGTCGAAAGCCGTGCAACTTCAATCGGGAAGCGATACCGCCGATGTTGCGCTCGAACTCGTCGCTGAGTTCGAGCAGTGTGGCGCCGTCTTGATAGCGCTTAAGGAGTCGTTGGTCTTCGTCGGCCGACCAAGTCATACCGGCACGCGGATGGTTCTTTCGAATCTCGTCAAGGCCGACAGACCGCGCACCCGTCAGGCCGAGCGCCTGGGCAACACTGCCAAGCGTCATTGCGATGGCTCGGGTGACGTGGACCAGATCTTCAATGGCAACGGTGCCCGACAGCGAACCGATCACAACCCCGGCTGGGGCGGTCGCGTCAAAGGTGACGTCCGCCATGCCGTCGCTGACCAGCACCCGGAGAACGCAGCGCCGATCGTTGATCATCATGTCGCGCGTCAGTTCGAGACGCTCGTCACCTTTGGATACTGAGTCATCACTTTCGCCGTTCATCTTCCTCACGATGTGGCCTGACGCGCACTGGAAGCCGAGTCAAATTCCTTGGAGTCGGTCGACCAATCTGGTAAGAGGTCGCTCAGCCACTCCTTTACTCGGTTGGTGAGAATCTCGCGACCGTCGCTAGCTAGAGGTTCCAAAGCATGCTTTCGGACCTCTGGATGATCTTCTGGTGCGGGACAGGTGAAAACGGCGAGGATGCGAAGTGCAAGCAACGCACGCTGCCCTGTCAGCAGATTCACCAGCGGGATGTGTGCGATCGTCGCCGTCTTGATCGCCGCGAAAACTCGGCCCACAACGATGCCCAATGCCCTCTCGGTGGCTCGTCCTCGATAGTCTTGTTTAGAAGATTGCACAATTTTCTCGGTGACGAAGGTAACGGCTTTTTCTCCAAATCGCTTGGTCATCCGGATGGCACCTTCTAAGAGGCGGATCAGTGCCACAAGCAGGTCGCACCACGTGTGGTGTGCCAGTCTCTGCCGGACCTGCATGTCGTCCGGCACTTCCTCAGCAAGATCGGCTTTGATCTTTGACCATGGTTCTTCGGCCAGTGCTCTCCCGAGCTCTCGAACCAGATCGAGTTCGGAGATGGGTGTGCCTTGTTCTCCTGCCGAGTTGGCATGGACGGCCGGCGTTTCGCTTAATCCATCACCAACTCGCTCGGTGGAGGCAACGCTCGAAGCTAGGTGGGTCCCGACCGGATCACTCGCGTCTCCGCGCTGTGCTGCAAGCCAATCCGCGATATCGAGTCGCGCAAGGTCGGTCACTCGACCGCGGTTTGGCTGATCCCTTCGCATCTGACCGTTCCGTCGCCACGTCAAGGCCGTGGTGAGTTGCTCGCGTCGCTTCTCACGGGCTGGATCAGAGCCAGCGAGATCGGTCCACCCTTGCCAACCGTGCAACGCTCCCGAGCAGCCTCCACACTCGCACCGATGCCCTCTCGCGTTTGCGCAGTTGCTGTTGTGAGTGCCGTCGGGCATGGCGCAACCACCCCTACGTATCGAAGCTTCGTGATGCCTTACTGACTTAAAGTATCTGTGTAGCTACGCAAGGTATCGGCATCCAAGGTGTCGGATGTTTGCTTGCGATCAAGGTCTCGCTCATGCGGAGACGCGAACGGAGTTTGAGGGCAACGATGACCCATCCTGGAGGGTCAAGGAGTCGATCAGGTACAAAAGATCCAGTCCAGATCTAGCTCGCGAAGCGATAGACGTTATCTTCTGCCGTTGATCGCAATCTTGCTACCTAGTCGGCAAAGACCATCGATCTTGCGACACGCCGAAGAAGTGGCACGTTCACTTACTGAGATCAATTGGTTGGATCTCGTAACGTAATTCCTCGTGCACTTTTTGGCTCAAGCTGCGCCCCCCCCGCGCACCACTACACGGGCTGGGAGAATCTTGGCTACGCGCTCCTTTTGTCTGGAGCGCTGTTCCTCTACGCCTGCTTCTGGATTGGCTTCCGGATGAAGGCCAAGTGCCTAGTCGTTGTAAGCACGACCAACAGGCCCTGCGACCGCGACGCCAAAGTCGTCCTCGGCTGCTACCAACACAAGATGCAGAAGCCCGTAGCCTGGATCAGGCACCTCGGAGCAGCGAGTTGGCTGGATCCCTGGCTCTATCGGCTCCACAAGGTCCCGTACTCGTTCAGGCCGATGGCCATGCCAGTCGTGCGGCCCAAGCCGGGCCGCACCCTGCTCGCTGAGAATCCCACTTCCACGACATTGATCCGCGTCGGGATGTCGACCGAGCTGAAGGTGGCCAGTTGGTCGCTGTTCTTCGGAATCATCCAGGCCGCATCTGGCATCATCTCGCTGGTGATTGCCGCGTAGGTATACCGCTCGATGCCGATCATTGAGTGACTAACTGAGTGACAACCAGCATGCGCACCGCGAAGCCGAGGTGGCGGGCCTGGCAGTCGTCGGGTATGCGAACCCTGAACCTGGCGATGGCTCTGAGAGTAGGGGGGGCCGGGGCGTGTGGCTGTGGCCGGCCGGCCGGCGTGAGTAGCGTGCGCAACATGGACATCATTCGTCAGGTGGTTGTCTTCGACGCGGCCGACCTCCATGCGGAGAGCGCCTTCTGGGCGGGCATGCTCGATGGGCATGTCTTCGAGGACGACCGCTGGCACTCGGTGATCGACGCCGCGGGGCAGTGGCGGGTGGGGGTGCAGCTGGCGCCCGGTCACGTGGCGCCGCAATGGCCGGATGGGAATCCGCAGCAGGTGCACCTGGATCTGCATGTAACGGACGCCAAGGCCGCACACGACAAGGCCGTCGCGCTCGGCGCGCGGCTGCTGCAAGGCGCTCCCGACCTGGACGCCGAGGAAGGGCACCAGGTGTACGCGGATCCGGCCGGCCACCCGTTCTGCCTCGGGTGGGGGCAGCCGTCGCCGGAGCGACTCGCGGCCTTTGTGGCCGAGCACATCGGGGCGCGCACGGCGGATAAAGCGGGTGCAACGGCGAACCGTCGCGCCTAGTTTGCGTGGGTGGATCTCTCGCATCTCGGCACGCCGGTGGGGCCGATGGTCCGGATCGGCGGCGGGTACGCCAACCGGCTGTACCGGCTCGACACCGACCAAGGGTCATTCGCCGTCAAGGAGCTGAATCTTCTTGATCGGCGCACGGCCTATCGCGCCGCGGAGGTGTTCCGGTTTGAGCGGGCCGCCTTCGACGCCGGCATTCCGATGCCGGAGCCGATCTCGGCCGACGCCGGCACGCTCGTGCACCGGTGGGTCGACGGGGAGAAGGTGCCCGAGGAGCCGGTGTCGCCGGCGTACGCGTACGAGATCGGGGGGATTCTCGCGCGCATCCATGCGCTCGACGTCGCCTGGACCGACGATGCGGCCGAGGAACCGGTGGCGCGGGATTGGGCCGAGCTCGCTGAGCGGGCAGCAGCGACCGGGCAGCCGTGGGCCGGTGAGCTTGCCTCCCAGGTCGGGACGTTCCTGGAGATTGCCGACTTCGTCGAGACCTGCGAGCGGCCGGGGCCCGTCGTGCTGACCCACCGGGACATCCAGCCGTGGAATCTGCTCGCCCGGGAGGGCCGGCCGGTCGTGCTCGACTGGGAGCTCTCGGGAATGCTCGATCTCTCCGGTGAACTCGGCTCGACCGCGCTCAGCCTCGCGAAAGGGCCGGGCTTGGACACCATCGAGCCGGAGATCTTCCGGTCGGTCCTCGACGGCTACACCGCGGGAGGGGGAACCCTGCCGCCGCCGGGTCCGAGCTGGTTCGTCTTCATGGTCGGCGGCTGGCTGGGGCATATGCGATGGAACATGCTGCGCTGCCTGGCGGGTGTCGAGGCCGGAGCCGGCCCCGACCTCGCGCTGTCACAGGAGTCCGCGGGCAACGGCGTGCGCGGGCTTCCCGAGCTGTTTGCCCGGCTTCCTGAGCTCGAGGCGCTTCTCCGGTGAGAGTGAGCAGGTGAGAGTGAAGCTGATGGCGGACTACGGAGCGTTTCCGCTGTGGGGTCCGGGCGGCGAGCTGGCGCCGGATGCCCTGCCGTTGCCGCCCTGGTTGGTGGCGGCGCTGCGGGACTGGGCGGACGAGCACGACCGGCTGCTGGGTCCGGCCTTCGAGTGGCCGTCCGAGGAGGCGAAGGCCGCGTTCGTGGCCGGCGGGCGCCGGCTCTTCCACCGGGTGCGGGCCGAGCTCGGGCCCGGCTACCAGGTCGTGTACTTCAATGAGATCACCGGCCGGGTGGAAGAACGGTAGCCAGGCGCTGCCGTGCGTAGTCGTCGTCCCAGCAGACGGCGGCCTCCCAGGCGGCCGAGGCCTGCGCCGCGACGTCCAGAAAGGCGTCGTCGAGAGCGGCGGCGTTGTGCGGGAGCACCAGGTCCAGGGCGGGGACGTCGACGTGTGACTCGTCCCAGTCGATCAGCGCCACCTGGTCCGCGGTCATCCGGATGTTCCCCGGGTTGGTGGGGTTGCCGTGCACCACGCAGGTCGGGCCGGCGGGCAGGCGGGACCACGCCGCCCGGCACCGGGCGACGGCCTCGGCCGGCATCGCGGTCAGGTCGACCTTCGTGCCGGTGTCGGCGTGCAGGAGGTCGGCCGACGATCGCCAGCCGGGGCGCTGCGGCCAGCCCCGGGTCAAGCGGTGCAGCTCGCGCAGCACGGCGGCGACGCGTCGCCAGTCGGCGGCGTTCCGGGGCGGGCCGCCGGGCAGGTAGGTCATCACGACCAGGCCGTCGGCGAACAGGCGGCCGTCGGTGGTGGGGATCGGCACCGGCACGGTCAGGCCCTCGCGGTTCAGGTGCCGCAGGAGGTCGGTCTCCCAGGCCAGGTCGGCGTCGCTCCTGGTGCCGAGACGGCCGACCGCGAGCCGCCCACCGACGCGCACGCTCCACACGTCGTTGGCCACCCCGCCGGTGAGCCGTTCGAGGCGAGCGGCGTCGTCACCCCACCGAGCCAGGGTCTCCCATCCCACGACCTCACCCTAAGACCCGAGCATTTCCCGTACGCGGGCCATCGTCGCGGAGCGGGACAGCGCGCGGGACCGGGCCGCCGCGGTCTCGTAGTCCCCGGCCGGCATGGCCGCTCGGAGCTGGTGCAGGTAGTCGGCCAGTTCCGGGTCCATGTCGTAGGGCGAGTAGCCGACCCGGGAACCGTGCCAGGCGACCATGCCGGCCAGCTCGGCGGCCTCGTCGAGGCGGCCCTGCCGGTGGCGGATGTGGCTCAGCGTGGCGATGCCGACCAGCCAGGAGCTGATGTCCGAGGCCGCGTAGCTCTCCGCCACGGTGGCCGAGGCCAGGGGCTGCGCGTCGGCGTAGCGGTCGCGGGCGATCTCGACCTTGGCGTGGATCCACTGGGCCGAGGAGCTCACCCAGGTGTACCCGGACCGTACGGCGCCGGCCGCCGACTCCCGCAGGCGCACCGCGGCCTCGTCGAAGTTGCCGTCCTGGCGCTCGATCTCGCCGAACACCATCAGCACCTCGGCCTCGAGGTCCACCCGCCGCAGCTCCCGCGCGCGCCGCAACGCCAGGTCCGCGTGCACCCGGGCGGCGGCGGTCTGAGCCGAGCGGGCCTCGAAGTACGACACCGTGGCCAGCACCTGCGCCTCGGTCGTCGGCTCGATGCCGCGCCCGGCGTGCTCGACCGCGCGGGCCAGCGCGGCGCCGATGCGGTCGAGCTTCCCGCCCAGGTAGTACAGCAGCGCGAGGCCGATCGAGGCGCGGGCCATGGTGGCATCGTCGGGGCGTTGCCCGGGCCGGTCGCCGTCCCAGTACGCCACCGCCGGCTCCAGGTGGCGCAGGCCCTCGGCGACCAGGCCCTGCCGGTACCAGAACCAGTAGAAGCCGGCCGCGATCCGCAGCAGGACCGCCGGGTCGGTGGCCCGTTCGAGGGCGGCGCGCACGTTCGCGCTCTCCTGGCTGAGGCGGGTGCTCAGATCGACCTCGAGCATGGTGGCGTGGCTGAGGTCGGACAGCGAGCCGACCCACGCCACGTGCCGCTCGATCAGCTCGCGGTGCCGGGCCGGATCGGTGCGCAGCAGCGCGAAGTCCCGCAGCGTCTCCAGCATCCGGTAGCGGCGGGGATCGCCGCCGACGACCGTCACCAGCGACTTCGCGACCAGGCTGGTCAGGTGGATCAGCACGTCGCGGCGCCCGCTCACCACCTGGGCGGCGTCGAGGACGAAACCCTCCTCGAAGACGGCGAGGGCCTGGAAGACCTCCTGCTCATCGGCGGTCAGCATGTCGTACGACCATTCGACCGCCGCCAGCATCGTGGCATGCCGGGAGTTCGCCCGCCGGCCCCGGCGCAGCAGCGTGAAGCGGTCGTTGAGCAATTCGGATATCTGTCCGATGGAGAGCGTGTTGCACTGGGCCGCGGCAAGTTCGATGGCCAGCGGCATCCCGTCGAGGCCGGCGCAGATCTCGGCGAGCACGGCGCGGTCGGCCGGCCCCGGTGACCAGCCGGGCGCCACCATCGCGGCGCGGTCGAGGAAGAGCCGCACCGCGTCGCCGTCCTGCCCGGCCGAGAGCGGCGGCACCTCGTACGGGCATTCGGCCTCGGCGTCCAGCATCTCCCGGCTGGTGGCCAGCACCCGCAGCCCGGGAGCGGCCCCGAGCAGCTGCTCGACGAGCGGGGCGACCGCGTCGACGAGATGTTCGCAGTTGTCGAGGATCAGCAGCGTCCGGCGGTGGCGCAGGGCGGCGGCGAGCGCCTCGGTGGTGGACGCCGCCGTGCCGATCATCTTCGCGACGGTGGCGGCCAGCAGCGTGGGGTCGTGCAGCCCGGCCAGCTCGACGAGCCACGGGCCGTCCTCCCCGGCGCGGACGTCCTCCCCGGCGCGGAGCCGGGCCACCTCCAGCGCCAGCCGGGTCTTGCCGATGCCGCCGGTGCCGGTCAGGGTGACCAGCCGGTGCCGGTCGAGCAGGCCGGCGACCGTACGCACGTCGCCGTCCCGTCCCACCAGCGAGGACAGCCGTACCGGCAGACCGCCGTCGAAAGCGTCCCCGGCCGGGGCCGGGTCGACGATCACCACGGGACGCCGCGCCGGCGCCGACAGGGCCGGGTCCTGGGCGAGGATCGCGGACTGCAGCGCGATCAGCTCGGGCCCGAGGTCGATGCCGAGCTCCTCGGTGATGTGCCGGCGGGCCGAGCGCAACGCGTCCAGCGCGTCGCCCTGGCGCCCCCAGCGGTAGCGGGCCTGGGCGAGCAGGGCCCAGCCGCGTTCGTGGAGCGGATGCGCCTCGGTGAACGCCTCGAGCGCCGCCACCACGTGCCGGTCACCGAGCTCGAGCAGGGCCGCCAGGCGGTTCTCGGTCGCCACCACCCGCAACTCGTCGAGCCGGCGCGCCTCGGGCCGGGCGAAGTCGTGCTCGGCGCAGTCGGCGTAGGCGGGGCCACGCCACAGGGCGAGCGCCCGGTCGAGCACGGCGCGGGCCGCCTCGGCGTCACCGGCGGCCAGATGATCGGCGCCCTCGCCGGCCAGCGTCGCGAACCGGTCGGCGTCCACCGAGCCGGGCGGCAGCCGCAGTGCGTACCCGGGGCCCTGGCGGACCAGGACCTGCCAGTCGGTGCGCGCGGTGGTGGCCGGCTCGAAGACCTTGCGCAGGCGGGAGACGTACGTCTGCAGCGAGCCGACCGCGCTCGACGGCGGGTCGTACCCCCAGATGTCGGTCACGAGCTCGCCGATCGGCACCATCCGGCCGCCCGCGATCACCAGCCGGTGCAGCAGCAGCCGGGGCGCCGGCCCACCGGGCGCCTGCTCCACGCCGTCCGCGGCTACCACGAGCGATCCGAGCACCCCGACGCTGAGCCCGATACCCGGCTTTTCGGACACCACGTGATCGTGCACGAACGCCACCGACGTACCCTCCCTGTTCCTTTCCGACATCTTCGCCCAGGTCAGAAGGGGTCGCCTCGCCCATCCGGATGATCGACTCTGCCCGCCCGAGGGAAGCGGGCGGCGCCGTTGCGAGTCGGCGTCGAGTCGATTGCAAGTCCCTGTCGGGCGGCCTCGCCGAGACTGCGACGGCCGACGAAACACCGTTCTAAGGACTCGCGATGCCGCCCTTCCCTCGACCACGTCGTGGGCGACGCACCGCCGCCACCGCGGTGGTCCCCCTGTTGTTCGCACTCGGGGCAGCAGTGCTGCCCGCCGGCCCGGCCACCGCCGCGACGGCCACCGACACGGACAAGGCCGCCCTCTCCGACACCCCGACCGCGATCAGCGCTCACCCGGCCATCGCCTCCGACGGTGACTTCGTCGTCGCCGCCTGGGTGGACGAGGGCCTCTCCTCCACCGGCTACGACGACCTCGCGATCCGCCGCAGCTTCGACGGCGGGGCGACCTGGCGGACCCGGCAGAGCGTCACGCTCGCCACCGGGCCGCTGCACGGGGCCAAGCACCCGGCCGTCGCGGTCCGCGGCGACGACATCGTCATCGCGTTCGAGTCCAACGCCCTGATCGACGGCGACGTCTACAGCGTCGGCAACCACGACGTGCACATGTACGTCAGCCACGACGGCGGCCGGACCTTCGGCGCCCGCCAGATGGTGGTCGAGGACGACGACGAGAGCGTGAACCCGCAGGTCGAGTTCCTCGACGACGACTCCGCGGTGGTGACCTGGATCTCCGGGAACGGCAAGCTGCAGATGCGCCGGTCGGACGACCACGGCCGCACCTGGGGCGCGGCGAAGACCCTCGGCGACGACGCCGGGCGCAACGACCGCGACTATCTGGCCGCCGCCGACGGCAGCGCCTGGATCGGCTGGACGCCGCGCCGGGCCGGCGGCGCCTCGGTGGCCCAGGTGCGGCCGGACGGCACCGTGGTCGTCGACCGGTTCGACAGCGGCGGCCGCGGGTCGAGCGACATCAGCGTGGCCGCCGCCGGGCCGGTCGCCACCGCCGGCTGGACCGACCTCAAGGTCGGCGTCAGCGAGTACGTGGCGTACGGGGCGGTGATCCGGGACGGCAAGCAGCGGGCGAAGGGCAGCGGGCCGATCGCCACCGGCACCCGCGTCCCCAACGTCAGCGACGTCGAGGTCGACAAGGGCATCGCCTACGTCGCCTGGACCGACTACGTCAACGGGGCCGGGCTGGCCCAGGTGGCGAGCAGCATCGACGGCCGCGGCTGGGCGGCCGGCCGGACCCTGCGCCCGTCGGACAACCCGCTCGGCTCGGCGGCCACGCTGACCCGGACCGAACCGGCCGGCCGGCGTGACCCGATCGCCCGGATCGACTGGAGCATGCCCGACCGCTACGGCGTCGACGCCGACAACGACGGCCTGGTCGACGAGCACCAGGACGCCGCGTTCATCGGGCAGACGAGCTTCGACGTCGACCTCGACGCGTGCGGCGCCGAGGGCGGCAACAGCCCGATCACCGAGTACCGCTGGGACCTCGCCGGCCGGATCGTCACCGCGAACGACTGCCGCACCCGGGTCCAGCTCGCCGAGGGCTCGTACGACACCACGCTGCAGGTGAAGACGCAGGACGGCGCGCTCGCGAAGGACACCGCCAAGGTCGTCGTCCGTGACGACCTTGTGGTGAGCATCGGCGACTCGGTCGCCTCCGGCGAGGGCGTGCCCGACGTGCCGAAGCAGGGCGACACGCCGGCCCGCTGGCAGAACCAGCAGTGCCACCGCTCGGCGCGCTCCGGCCCGTCCCAGGCGGCGCTGCGGCTCGAGCAGGCCGACCGGCACAGCTCGGTGACCTTCCTGCACCTCGCCTGCTCGGGCGCCTCGGTGCTGCCCTTCGTCGCGGGCGACACCACCGAGGGTGGACTGCTCACGCCGTACGTGGGAATCGAACCGGGTGCCCCGATCGAGCCGCAGGTCGACGCGGCGGCCCGGCTCGCCGGCGGTCGCGACATCGACGCGCTGACCATCTCCATCGGCGCCAACGACCTGAAGTTCTCCAACGTGGTCAAGGACTGCATCAAGACCAACTGCACCTGGGCACAGACCGGTGAGGCGCTCGAGCCGCGCATGGCCGTGCTGCCCGACCACTACCAGGCGCTGGACGCCGCGATCGACACCAAGCTCCACCCGGCCGTCGCCGCCATCTCGCAGTACTTCGACCCGATGCACGACCAGACCGGGGCGCTCAACCTGCGGTGCGTGCTGAACGGCGTCAACACCATGGTCACCGACGAGGAGGCGGACTGGGCCTACCAGAACGTGATCAAGGCCCTCGACGTCCAGGTCGGCCTGGCGGCGGCCCGGCACGGCTGGGCCTTCGTCAAGGGCATCGCCGACGAGTTCCGGCCGCACGGCTACTGCGCCCAGGACGGCTGGGTCGTGCAGATCGGCCAGTCGCTGGACGGCCAGGGCGACGAGAACGGCGGTTTCCACCCTAATGTCGCCGGCCACCAGGTCTACGGACGCCGGATCGCCGAGGACATCGCCGCGAAGCTGCCCGCCACGGTCGCCGACCGGACCCTGCCGGCCCCGGCGCCGGCCGGCGGCGGCAGCCTCCCCGAGGGCACGGACGTGGTGCTGACCCGCAACGTCGGCAACAACCGGGTGGCCACGCCGATCTCGGCGATCCCCGGCTCGGCGCCGTCGATCGGCACCGACGTCGACCTGTCGGCCCGCACCGGCCTCTGGGCTGCGGAGTCCCGCTCGGTCGCCACCTCCACCGGTCTGGCCTCGGTCTTCGTGGAGAACACCGACACCGGCCGCACCCGCCCCGCCAGCTGGGAGATCTACGGGCGGCTGCTGCCGGTCGGCGAGCCCGGCATCGCGGTCAACGCGGTCTCGGCGGTGCAGGCGCCCGACAACCCGGCGGTCGTCGTGGCCGGCAAGGCGACGGCGATCCGGGCCGAGATCCGGAACACCACCGGCAAGGCGGCGAGCTACCCGGTCAAGGTGACCGTGCGCGGCGTCGAGGGCGAAACCCGCACCTTCACCCAGACGGTCGGCCTGATCGGCGGCCGCAACACCGTGCACCTGATGCCCGGGGACGAGCCGCTGCTGCCGGCCGACGGGCAGTCGCTGGAGGCGACCGTGACGGTCACCGCCGGCGACAGCAAGCCGGGCAACGACACGCTCGGCTCGGCGGCCGTGCCCGTACGCCCCGGACGTGATCTGCGCATCCTGTACGTCCCGCTGGGCAACAGCAAGGGCGCGGCACCCTCCTGCCGTGAGGTCAAGGGGCTGGCCACCACCGGCACGGACTACCTGCAGGCCGTGCTCCCGGTGCGCGAGCTCGGCATCGACGGCGCCGCCTCCTGCGCGGCCGTGGTCCGGGCGGTCCGGGGCGAGACCGGCGACGACGTCTCGCTGACCCTGGGCATCCTCGACCGGATGGCCACCGCGACCGGGTACGACCTGGTGGTCGGGGTCGGACGGCCCGGCCTGCTCAGCCAGGACATGAAGTTCGAGGCCGTCGGCGCCGCGTTCGTGGGCGCCGCCGCCGACGCGGGCGATCCCCGTCACGCGGCCATCGTCGAGGTCGACCAGGACCCGCAGGTCGTGGCCCACGAGCTCGGCCACACCTGGGGCCTCCAGCACGTCGAGGACACACCCGCGCCCGGCTACCGGGTCGACGACCGCGACGTACAGGATGGCACCGACCTGATGGCCGCCGTGCTGAACCCGCCGCAGTGGATCTCCACCGGCACCTTCGAGTTCCTGCGCAAGCGGTTCGCCGCCCGGGCCGCGAACGGCCGGCTCCGCAGCCTCGGCGCCCAGCGTTCGCTTCTGCTCTCGCTGACCGCCGACGTGGCCGAGCCCTCGTCGGTCCGGCTCTCGCCGCTGGCCGTGCGGGACGCGGCGCCGACCGTCGCGCTCGGCAGCACCGGCACCTACCAGATCCGCTACCTCGACGCCGACGGCAAGGAGCTGGGCAGCGCCGGGCTCACCCCCGGCGGCCTGGGGGAGCAGGTCGGCAGCACCGCCGGCGTCACCGCGCTGGTGCCCTGGATCGACGGCGCCCGCACCGTCCAGCTGCGCCGGGGCGACGACGTGCTCGTCGAGCGGGAAGTCTCGGAGCAGGCGCCGCGGGTCACGGTCACCGCGCCGGCGAGCGTGCCGGCCGGCAGCGACCTCGCGATCAGCTGGACCGCGACCGACGGCGACACCGAGGCGGCGGATCTGCGGTCCACGGTGGAGCTGAGCACCGATGGCGGCACGACCTGGATCCCGGCGCTGACCGACGTCAACGGCACCGAGGCCGACCTGCCCATCGACGCCGCGCTGGCCGGCAAGGAGCTGCGGGTCCGGGTGGTGACCTCCGACGGCGTGCTGACCGGCACGGCCGAGGCCACCACGCAGGCCGGCAAGCGGGCCCAGGCCGGGCGCATCGTCTACACCGAGGACAACTACTACGACGACGCGAGGAGCACCCACCGCTACACGATCAAGCTGCTGGACCCGGCCACCGGCGACCAGAAGGTCGTCCAGTCGATGCTGCTGCAGGCGCCGGACCCGGACTTCTCGCCGGACGGCACCAAGCTGGCCTGGGTCCACAACGGCGACCTGGTGACCAGCGACGCGGACGGCACCAACGAGCGGACCATCGCGTACGCCCAGTACGGCATCGGCTGGGAGTGCCCGGACTGGTCGCCGGACGGCAGGACCATCGCCGCGAGCGGCCTGGGGAACTGGATCACCGCGTTCGACGCGGTCACCGGGGAGGCGACCCACCTGGTCGAGGCGACCGAGGAGACCGGCGGGTTCGCCGGCGCCTGCCCGTTCTTCTCGCCGGACGGCAAGAAGGTGGCGTTCTACCTGCCGGGCAGCGGTTCGCCGACGCTCTGGGTGTACGAGTTGGCGACCAAGAAGCTCACGCAGGTCACACCGCCCGAGGCGTTCCACGGCCTGAGCGGCTGGTCGGCCGACGGTGAGCTGCTGATCGCGCCGGACACCAGCCAGCACTACGGGCAGACCTGGGCCATCCGGACGGACAGCACCGGCTACGCCAAGGTCAGCGACGCCCAGCAGGCCAAGGCCAACCCGCACGACGACGGCTTCCTGGCCGGCGCCTGGCTCGGCGGGCTGCAGCGGTACGACCTGGCGCTGCTGGACGCCAAGGGCACCATCACCAAGAGGTTCACCGACTACGACCACACCTCCACCGGCGACCCGACGTGGGACTCGGCGATCGACTGGGACTGGCAGCCGCTGGTCGACGAGAAGCCGCCGCCGCCGGCCCCGGAGCCGTCACTGGCCGACGCCGGTGGACCGTACACCGGGACCGAGGGTCAGGTGATCACGCTCAACGCGGGCGGCGGCACCCGGCCGAACGGCGAGATCCCGCTCTACTACTGGGATCTCGACGGCGACGGCAAGTACGACGACGCGGCCGGATCCGGCGTCGAGTACACCATCCCGCGGGACGGCGTCTCGAAGGTCGGTGTCCGGGCGGTGCTCGCCGACGGCACCGACGCCACCGCCACCACCACGGTCACGGCCGCCAACGCGCTGCCGGCGATCAAGGTGTCGCCGATGCGCGCGGTGGCCGGCGTGCCGGCGAAGCTCGACACGGTACTGATCACCGATGCCGACGGCGCGGCGATGCGTACGGAGGTCGACTGGGGCGACGGCTCGGACCGGGTGCTCGACGACCCGGTGCGGGCGGTGCCGGGCGGCTGGTCGGCGGCGGCCACGCACACCTGGACCCAGCCGGGGACCTACCGGGTGCTGGTGCTCGCCTTCGACCACGACCCGAGCGACCACGCGGGCGAGGAGTTCGACGTCACCGTGCTCCCGGCGCCGGTGCCCGAGGTGACCGGCGTGTGGCCGGACCACGGACCGGCGGCCGGCGGCAGCGAGGTGCACCTGGCCGGATACCTGCTGGACTCGGTGGACCAGGTGCGGTTCGGCGACAAGCCCGCGACGTCGGTCAAGGTGGCCGGCGACGGGTCGGTCACCGCGGTCGCCCCGGCTCTGCCGGCCGGCTCGGCGGTCGACATCACGGTCGTCGCCGGCGGCGTGACCAGCAAGGTCACTTCGGACGGACGCTGGACGGCCAACGGTGCGCCGGCCACCGTCGCCGACGCCACAGCCACGACCGCGGCCGGGGTACCGGTCGAGGTGCCGCTCGAGGTCAGCAACCCGGACGGGGTCCCGGCCGGCCTGGCCGTCGTCACCGCTCCGCAGCAGGGCACGGCCACCATCGCCGGCACCCGGCTGCGCTACGAGCCGCCCGCCGGTTTCGCCGGCACGGCCTCGATCCGGCTGCAGGCCGGTGACGGTCCGATCGCGCTGGTGACCATCACGGTCGGCAGCCGGGCCCCGCGGGCCGCCGGGGAGACCCTGACCGCGGCGGCGGGTACGGCGGCGGGCTCGCCGGTCCGGTTCCCGCTGACGGCGTTGCTCGCCAACGACGTCGACCCGGACGGCGACGCGCTCACGGTCGCCGGGATCGAGGCGGTCTCCGGCGGTACGGCCAAGGTGGACGGCAAGGACCTGCTCGCCACCGTGGCCGGCCCGTCGGCCCCGCTGGAGCTCCGCTACACCGTGCGGGAGGCCACCGGCATGACGGCCACCACCACCAGCTGGGTCGTCCTGCCCGAGCAGGCGCCGCAGGATCCGGCGCCGACCGCCGACGCCGGCGCCGACCGCACCGGCACCGAGGGCTCGCCGGTGTCCGTCACCGGCACGGTCAGCCCGGGCGCCACCGCGGTCTGGACGGTCGAGCCGGTCTCCGGCACCGACCCCGGCGCGACCTGCTCGATCGCCGACCCGACCGCGCCGGGCACGACCGTCACCTGCACCGACGACGGCGTGTGGAAGCTGGTCCTGACGGCGACGGCCGGTGGGCGTACGGCCACCGACTCGGCCACGATCACGGTGGCCGGCGCGGCCCCGGTGGTGAAGGTGGCGTCCCCGGCCGACGGCACGATCGTGCTGCCGGGAGCGGCCGTCGACGTACGGGCCACGGTCACCGACCCGGGCTCGAACGACACCGTGAGCACGCGGATCGACGCGGGCGACGGGTCGGCGCCGCGCACCGGCCCGACGGCGACCGTGAAGTACGCCAAGGCGGGCGTCTACACGATCACGGTGACCGCCACCGACGACGACGGGGCGACCGGTACCGCCGAGGTCACCGTCATCGTGCAGGACCCGGCCGCGACCGGCGGCCTGGTGCTGGGCGGCGGCCAGCTCGAGGGCGGTCCGCGGGTGGGCTTCGCCGCCTACGCCGGAAAGATCACGTGGGGCGTGCTCGCCCTGCACGACGGCTCCGGAAAGTCGAACCTGATCGGCACCGTCACCGGCCTGAGCCTCACCGGCGGCACCGCGAAGATCACCGGTTCGGCCCTCTGGAACGGCAAGGTCGCCAAGTTCGAGGCGACCGTCGTCGACGGCGGCGTGGTCAACGGCAAGCCGGCCCCGGACACGGTGCAGGTGAAGGTGCTCTCCCTCACCGGCGCGGCACTCTGGTCCACCCCCGGCGCGCTGCCACTGCATCCGGGAGCGGCCTTGGTGAAGGCCAAGTGAGGTAAGCGGGCGGCGCTCGTCCGCCGGGTCGAGGGGGCCCGGCGGACGAGCGCACTCGTGTCCGCCCGTCCGGGCCGCTGCGGCAAGGACGACGACCGCGGCCGCCCGCACCCGGCCGCCGGTGGCTTCTGACGCGTGGCCGGGTGCGTGCGGCTAGCGACCGGGCGCGAGCAGCCCGTTCACCCGGCGCAGCATCTCGCGCTGGCTGAAGGGCTTCGTCAGGTAGTCGTCGGCGCCGTTGGCGTAGCCGAGGTCGATGTCGTCCGGGCGGCTGTTGCCGCTGATCATGAGCACCGGGATCCGCGACGTCTCCGGCAGCGAGTGCAGCTCGGAGCAGACGGTGAGTCCGCTCATCTGCGGCATCGTGACGTCGAGGATGATCATGCGGGGGCGGCGCTCGACGGCCAGGTTCAGGGCCGAGCGGCCGTTGTCGGCGCTCAGCGTGGTGAAGCCGGCGACCTGGAGCTTGAACGCGATGACCTCGCGGATGTCCTCGTCGTCGTCGGCGATGAGGATGGTCGGCATCGCCGGTGCGGCGATCGGCGCGGAGGTGAGCGCCTTGACGAACTCGTCGGCGCGCGGCTCGGTGAGCGTCATCGGGTGCCTCCCGTGATGATCGACGGATGCCGGTGGGTGGTGATCGACGGGTGCCGGTTGGTGATCAGGTCCTGCAGCTCGGCGACCAGCCGGCGGGTCGACAGCGGCTTCTGCAGGTAGCGGTCGGCGCCCGCCTCGAGCCCGGCGTCGACGTCGTAGGCGTGCGCGTTGCCCGAGATCATCAGGATCGAGGTGTCCCGGATGTCGGGGGTGCGGCGCGCGAGCCGGCACAGCTCCATGCCGTTGAGGGCGGGCATCCGGACGTCGGTGATCAGCCCGACCGGCTTGGCGACGGTGAGGATGCGGGCGGCGGTGTTCCCGTCCTTGGCCGCCACGGCGCGGTACCCGGCGGACTCGACGGCGAAGGTGAGCACGTCGCGGATGTCGGCGTCGTCCTCGGCGATGAGGATCAAATTCTGGTTCATCGGGTGCTCTCCCTCTAGGCGGCTGTCCGGCTGATCGACCTCGGGGGGTGCGCGATGAACGAGATCCCGGTTGCATCCCGGTTGCGTCCTCTGCTCATGGCAGAACGGCCTGGGCGGCCGCGACCGGAGCGGCGAGGATCGGCCGATGGTGACCTTCTCGCTCCAGGCGCAACCGACCGCCGCCGCCGACTGGCTCGATCTCGCCCGCCGGGCCGAGAAGATCGGCTTCGACTCGCTCTACGTCGCCGACCATCCGGGCGCCTGCGCCTCACCCTTCGTGGCGCTGGCCGCGGCGGCCGCGGTGACCTCAAAGATCAAATTAGGCTCGTACGTGTCGAACGCCGGCGTCCGGGAGCCAATCCTGCTCGCCTCGGACGTCGCCACCCTCGACGTCGTCTCCGGCGGCCGGGCGGTGCTCGGCCTCGGCGCCGGGCACACCCCGGCCGAGTGGGCGGCGGTCGGCAGGACCCGGCCCGGCGTGCGCGGCCGGGTCGAGCATTGCATCGCGGTCGGGGAGCGGACCCGGGCCCTGCTCGACGGCGAGCTGGAGAAGCCGCGCCCGGTCCAGGAGCGGGTCCCGCTGCTGTTCGGCGGCGGCAACACCCGGCTGCTGCGCTGGGCGGCCGCCCACGCCGACCTCATCGGCCTCTCCGGCCTCGGCCGCACCCTGGAGGACGGGCACATGCACGAGACGCGCTGGCGCCGCGACCAGGTCGACGCTCAGGTCGAGATCTGCGGGGACAAGCCGGCCGAGGCGCTCGTGCAGCGCTTCGAGGTGACCGATGACGCCGGTGCGACGTACGCGAAATGGGCGAAAGAGTGGGAAGAGGACGAAGCCGATATTGTCGCCGTTCCCTACGTCTTCGCCGGCACCCACGACGAGATCGTCGCCAAGCTCGGCGAGATCGAGCGCCGGTGGGGCATCACCCGGTTCGCGGTACGGCTGCCGGCGATCGACGAGGTCGAGACGATCCTCGGCCGTTACTGATCGTCGAAGAGCTCGCGCTCGACCCGGTACCGGTAGTCGACGTAGATCTGCCGGTACCGGGCCAGGGCGCCCTTCGCGTCGCCGGCCTCGAGCAGCTGGATGATCGCGTCGTGGCCCTCGATCCAGACGTCCCACAGGTTGCTCTCGGCGGTCATCGCGAGGATCCGCATGGTCCGCGCGACCACGAGGTCCACCATGGACTGCAGCTCGCGGTTGCCGCTGGCCAGGATGACGATCGTGCTGAAGTCGGCGCCGGCCGCGCTGGCCGCGAGCACGTTGCCGCCGCGCAGCGCCTCGACGAACTCCTTCTGCCGCTGGCGCATCAGCTCGATGTGCGTCTCGGTGAGGTTGTCGACGCCCCACTCGAAGCCGGCGCAGGCCAGCACGCTCATCACGTCGATCAGCTCGAGCGCGTTCTTCTGGGTCACGCGGGTGACGTGCCGGGTCCGGTTGGGGGCGATGTCGATCAGGCCCTCGACCGAGAGCTGGGCGATCGCCTCCCGTACGGGCGTGATGCTGACGCCGAGGCGCCCGGCGAGCTCGGCATCCTTGATCAGGGTGCCCGGCGGCAGCTCCCCGGTCACTATCTCGTTGCGTAACTGCCGGACCACGGCCGCGGTGCGGGTCGGTGGGACCGCATAAGACATACGGGCAGAGTACTCACCGTGACCAGGTGTCGCTCCGGGCACTCGCCGGGCATGCTGAACCCATGGTCGCCGGGGTTCCGCTGATCGATCTCGACCGGGCGCCGCCCGCGCCGGTCGAGGCGCCGCCGGCGGGCCGCCGTCCGTGGCTGCTGTTCGCGGTCATCGCCGCCGTGCTGTTCACGCTGAGCGCGGCGGTTCCGGCCCGGCCGGGGCTGAGCCTGGTGCTGTCGGTGGCCGATCCGGTCACCTCGGTCCAGCTGGGTGCCGCGTCGTTCTTCCTGTCGACCTCCACCGACGTACGCCGATACGCCCTGCCCGCCGGGACCGAGAGCTGGCGGCGGGAGTTCGACCGGGACGTGCAGAACCTGTGGGCGGACCTCGACGCCGGCGTGGTGCTCGTGCTGGCCGGCGGCGGACAGCAGCTGACCGCCCTCGACGCCGCGTCGGGCGAGCCGCTGTGGTCGGCGGAGTCCCCGGACACGCTGGTGATCGCGACCGGCCGGGGCGGCGTGCTCAGCCAGGACGGGGCGGAGGGGAAGTCCCGGCTGCGCCTGACCGACGCCCGCACCGGCCGGACGATCTGGACCCGGGCGGTCGACCCCGGCGGCTTCCTCGGCCCGGACGACCTCTACACCGGTCGCTCGTCGTGGATCGTGGCGGTCGGGTCGACCGGGCAGGTGGTGGTGCTCTCCTACGCCGACGGGTCGGTGCTGGCCGAGGGCGACCTCGGGCTGAGCCTGGAGCCGCGGGCCGACCGGCAGGCGCTCGCCAACTTCGCGTCGGTGAGCGTGGTCGGCGACCGGCTCTATCTGTCCCGGCGGCTGAGCGGGCAGACGTCGCTCACGGCCTACTCGCTGCGGCCACTGCGACCGGTGTGGCGGGCGGTCGGCGGGCCGACCGGCACGATCTCCGACTGCGGGCCGGTGCTGTGCGTGGCCGACACGCGCTGGGTCAGCGCCGTCGACCCGGCCGGCGGCGCGGTGCGGTGGCAGCAGCCGGCCTGGGGCATCGCGTACCGGTTCGACGCGCGACGGCTCTTCGCGTACGACAACCAGGAGGACGCCGAGGCCGCGCTGCTGGACGCCGGCACCGGCCGCGTGGTTCACCCGCTCGGGCACAGCCGGCAGCTCGGCCCGCTGGTCCTGCGCACCGAGGGAAACCGCTCCTGGGTCTTGATGCCCGACCCGGCCACCGGCGACCTGCGTACGGCCGGGTCGATGGAGCAGGTGGCCTGGTTCCGTTGCGAGGCGGCCGAGGGCTACCTGGTGTGCCCGTTGCTCAGCGGCGAGTTCCGGGTCTGGCAGATCCGCTGATCACTCCGCCTTGCAGGTGGTCTGGTTCGCCGAGCAGAAGACGTCGAGCATGATCGAAGCGGTCAGCGCGTCGGTGCCGGTGCTCTGGCTCAGGTTGATCGAGTTGATGAGCGCCGCCCGGGACTGCGTCTGCTGGAGGCGGTGCAGGAACTTGCTGATGTTGTCGGCGGTGCCCGACGCGGTCAGCGTGATCATGACGCCGACGACCGGGGACGAGGTGTCCACCTTGGTCGGCTGGCCCACGCTGATGCCGCTGACGGTCACGTCGACGGCGATGCCCGAGGCCTGCACGGCGCGCACGAAGTTCGGGACGTCGTAGTTGTCGGGCAGACGGTCCTTGATCGTGTCCAGCGCCGCCGCGTACTTCGCGCGGTCCTTGTACTGCGCCTGGAGCTTGGCCAGGTCCCGCTTCAGGCTGATCAGCTTGATGCCGGCGTCGCCCACCTGGGCCTGGTACTCGGCCTTCTTCGCGTCGACCGGCTTGATCGCCAGAAGGTAGGCGCCGGCCACGATCACGATGATCGCGAAGAGGCCGCCGAACAGCCAGAGCCGGTCGATACGGCGGATGCCCATCAGTAGCCTCCGCTCTTGCAGGTGGTGGTGAACCGGCCGCAGGCCGTGTCGGCGGTGATGTCGGCGGTCATCGTGAAGACCCAGGTCTGCTGCTGCGTCGCCGAGGTGAGGTAGGCGTTCGTCAGCGGCGTGACCGACCCGCTCTTGATCTTCGAGACGGCGTCCACGAAGTCGGCGATGGTCTTCTTGTCCTTGGCGCTGCCGGTGATCTGCAGGTTGCCGATGGTCTGCTTGCCGGTGGCCGCGCCGGCCTTGTCGTCGAGGGTCATCGTGGTGACCACCGCCGAGATCGTCACCTCTTTCGCCGTGGCGGTGCTGCGCAGCTGGTCGAGCAGCGTGTCCCAGGGCAGATCCCCGGTCATGGTGGACTTCAGGTCCGCCTTCAGCGTCTCGGTCTGCTTGATCGCGTCGGTGACGGCCTTGAACTCCTTGGTCGTCGTCTGCTTCCGGACGGTGGCCACCTGGTCGTTGACCGCGTTGGCGTCGTCCAGGGCGTGGTTGCGCTGCTTGATGGCGTAGACGTACCAGCCGCCCATCACTACGACGGCCAGGACGACCGCGGCGATCAGCAGCAGCCGGATGCGCCGGGCGTTGCGGCCGGCGGTGATCTCGTCGGGCAGCAGGTTGGTGCGGATCGGCAGGATCCGGTTGGCCTGCTCGGGCGAGACGGCCGGGTCGAGCGGCATCAGGGCCGTGGTGCCGGTGCTCATCAGGCTGCCGCTCCCAGGGTGAGGCCGATCGACACGGCGGCCGAGGGCACGAAGCTGTCGAAGCCGCGTTCGCGGCCGCGGCGGGTGTCGCGCAGCCGGCTGGCGCCGTCGGCGTACATGACGGTGATGCCGAGCTGCTGCTGGAGGTGCTCGGCGAGACCGGGCATGAGCGCGCTGCCGCCGCAGAGGGAGAGCCGGGTGACCTGCTTCTGGCGCTCGCCCGAGGCGAGGTAGGTGAACGAGCTGCGCAGCTCGCTGGCGAGCGGGCGGACGGCCTCGCCGGCCGCCTCGGCGGTGATCGGGTTGCCGTCGCCGTGCAGGCCGTAGTGGCACTTGATCGCCTCGGCCTCCTGCTCGGGCACGCCGAGCCGGGTGGCGATGGCCGCCGTGATCTCGGTGCCGCCGCGGGGCACGGTCCGCACGATCAGCGGCTCGCCGTCGGCGTGCACGACCACGCTGGTCACGTCGGAGCCGATGTCGACGATCGCCTCGACCTGGGTGTCGAGCCGGGAGGCGGCGCGCAGCAGGGCGAACGAGGCGAGGTCGACGGTGCCGACGTGCAGGCCGGCCTTCTGCGCGGCGTCGACGGCGGTGAGCACGGCGTCGCGGGGGATGGCGATGAGCAGGCCGCGTACGGTCGGGTTGCTGCCCGGCTCCTCGAGCGGATAGAAGTCGAGCACGGCCTTCTCGACCGCGAGCGGCAGCGCGTCCTTGACCTGGAACGGCAAAGCCTGGTGCAGCTCCTTGGCCGGCAGGTTGGCCACCGACATCTCGCGCACCACCAGCTGCGGGTGGGTGACCCCGATGCTGACGTGCTTGGTGCCGAACTTGCAGGCGGCCCAGAGCTGCTTGAGCGCGGCCGTGACGGCGACCGGGTCCTGCACGACGCCGCCGGTCACGGTGCCGGGGGCGAGCGGGATCTGGCCGAAGTTGTTCAGCGCGTAGCCGTCCTTGTTGCGGCGGACCTCGACGGCACGGATCGAGGACGAGCCGATGTCCAGCCCGATCGGGATGACGCCAGCCATCTCAATCCCTTCGCTTTCTCAGACGGGTCGGTTCTCAGACGGTCGGTGGGAGGAGGAAGTTCAGGTACCAGTCCGCGATCGGCGCCGCGGCGAAGACCGCGAGGAACGCGCCGGCGAGCATGTACGGGCCGAACGGGATGCGGGTCTTGCCGGTGGCGGCGCGGGCGACCAGGAGCACGGCGCCGGCCACGCCGCCGAGCAGGAAGCCGGCGAACGCGCCGACGGCGACCGAGCCCCAGCCGAGCCAGCCGAGGTAGAAGCCGAGCAGCGGGGCGAGCTTGACGTCGCCGAAGCCCATGCCCTTGGGCAGGACCGCGAGGACGAAGTAACCGGCGAAGAGCAGGGCGGCGGCGGCCAGGCCGCGCAGCGCGGCGTCCCAGCTGTGCTCCGCGATCACCGCGGGCAGCAGCAGGAGCGGCGCCACCGCGTACGAGGGGAGGACGATCTTGTCGGGCAGGCGCATCAGGTCGATGTCGATCGCCGCCAGCGCCACCGCGACGGCGGCCAGGTAGAGATAGGCCGGCAGTTCCCAGGAGTAGCCGAACCGGGCCGCCACGGCCACGAACAGCGCCGCCGTGCCGGCCTCGACCAGCGGGTACCGGGCGCTGATCGGTGCCGCGCAGTCGGCGCACCGGCCGCGCAGCACCAGCCAGCCGACAACCGGCACGTTGTGCCGGTTGCGCACCGCGGAACCGCAGTGCGGGCAGTGCGATCCGGGCCGGACCAGCGACTCGTCGCGGGGGACCCGGTAGATCACCACGTTCAGGAACGAACCGACGGCGAGACCGAGGAGGGCAGTCAGGCCCAGCAGGAATGCCGGTAGCATGGTGTCCTCCTCGGTCGGGTCGGCGTCGCCGGTATCAGGGGCCGCAGGTGGTGAAGTTGGTGGAGGTGATGGCCGTGCTGGCCTGCACCGATCCACCGGCCGTGCTGTCGTACAGGTAGTACTTGCCGCTACCGCCGGTGTTCCAGGCACAGACCTTGTACGACGCCACCGGCGCGGTGGTCGACGCCGGGACGTAGACCATCTCGGTCTTGTCCGACAGCGTGATCTTCGCGGTCGTGGAGCCGGTGAGGGCGAAGGTGGCGGTCTGCTTGGCGGTCGGGCCGGTCGGGTAGGTGTTGCCGTTGTCCGTGTAGAACTGCTCGATCGCGCTGATCGCGCCGCGGACGTCGGACTGGGCCGACTTGTCGGCCGCGCCCTTGCGGTAGTTCAGATACACCGGGACGGCGATCGCGACCAGCACGCCGATGATGACGACGACGACGAGCAGCTCGATGAGCGTGAAGCCCTCGTCGCCCTTCTTGGCGCGGAGCCGGTTGATCGTTTCCTGCATTGGGGGTGCCTTTCCGTGGGTGGGGCGGGGAAGGGGTGGTGCTTCGTGCTCCGGGTTCGGGCACCCGGGTGTCGACCGGCTCTGTGCGGTCGTCGCGGCGATTCATTTCGGTCGTCCGCGGCGGTACTTGAGGTTCAGTTGCTCTGAATGTTCTGGTAGATGGTGAACATCGGGAGGTACAGACAGATGACCATTCCGCCGACCACGGCACCCATGACGAGCACCATGATCGGCTCGATCGACGCCGTCAGTGACTCGGCGGCGCTGTCGACCTCCCTGTCGTAGAAATCGGCAACTTTGTCGAGCATCTGACTGATCTGACCGCTTTCTTCCCCGACCTCGACCATCTGGGTGACCATCTCGGGAAAGATCTTGTGGTGGCGCATGGCGGAGGACATGGGCTGGCCGTCCCGTACCGCCGCCTGCACGTCCTTCATGGCGACGTTGATGATTTCGTTCCCGGTGGTCTCGCCCACCACGGACAACGCCTGCATCACCGGCACGCCGACGTTCAGCAGCAGGCCGAGGTTGCGGGAGAAACGGCTCATCGCCAGCTTCTGGAACAGCGAGCCGAAGACCGGCGCGCGGACCTTGAGCCGGTCCACCTTCAGCCGGAAGTCGGCGCTCGAGCGGCTCTTCTGCTTGTAGCCGACCGACCCGCCGATCAACAGGACCAGCGCCAGCGGGCCGATCCACCACATGTTGTGGCTGGCGTCGACCAGGAACTGGGTGATCGCCGGCAGCTGACCGCCGAGGCTCTTGAACATGGCCTCGAAGATCGGGACGATGAAGATCAGAACGGCCGCGATCATGACGAACGTGAAGCACAGCACGATCGCCGGATACGTCAGCGCGCTCTTGATCTTGCTGCGGAGCGCGGTGTCCTTCTCCAGGCTGTCCGCGATCTGCTCGAGAGCGCGGTCGATCATGCCGCCGGTCTCACCGGCCCGGACCATGGCGATCATCAGGCGCGGAAAGATCTTGTCGTGCTTGGCCATCGCGGCCGACAGCGAGACACCGCCGGCCACGTCCGACCGCGTGTCGCCGATCGCCTTCTTCAGCGAGGCGGCCGAGGTCTGCTCCTCGAGGATCGAGAGCGACCGCAGCAGCGACATGCCGGACGAGGTCATCGTGGCGAACTGCCGCGCGAAGATCGCGAGGTCCTTGAGCTTGGTGCGGCCGCCGAGCCCCGGGATCTTGAGGTCCCGGTTGAGGCCCTGGCCGGCGAGGGTCACCTCGAGCGGCACCTCGCCGCGCTGCCGCAGCATGTGGGTGGCCGCGGCCTCGTTGGGCGCCTCGACGGTGCCCTTCGACTTGCGGCCGTTGGCGTCGATGCTGTTGTAGTGGAACGTCTTGGTTGCGGGCATGGCATCACATCCGGCCGATGAGTCGCTTCAGTTCTTCCTGCGAGTGGCACAGCTCCAAGGCGACCTGGAGGGTCACCTTGCCCTCCCGGACCTTCTCGGCCAGGTTCTGGTCGAAGGCGAGCATCCCGTCCGAGCCACCGGCCTGCATGAACGAGGGAATCTGGTGCGACTTGCCCTCGCGGATGAGGCTGCGGATGGCCGGCGTGGCGGTGAGGATCTCGGCGACCACGACCCGGCCCTTGCCGTCCGCGGTCGGCGCCAGCGCCTGGGTGACCACGCCCTGCAGCGAGGCGGCGAGCTGGGCGCGGATCTGCAGCTGCTGGTGCGGCGGGAAGATGTCGATGACGCGGTCGATGGTCTGCGTGGCGCTCTGCGTGTGCAGGGTGGCCAGCACCAGGTGACCGGTCTCGGCGGCGGTCAGCGCGGTGGCGGTGGTCTCGAGGTCACGGAGCTCGCCGACGAGGATGATGTCGGGGTCCTGCCGCAGCGCGTGCTTGAGCGCGGCCGCGAAGTCCTCGGTGTCCGAGCCGACCTCGCGCTGGTTGACCACGCTGCGCTTGTGCGGGTGGAGGAACTCGATCGGGTCCTCGATGGTGATGATGTGCGCGGCCCGGCTGCGGTTCGCGAGGTCGAGGATCGACGCCAGCGTCGTCGTCTTGCCGGAGCCGGTCGGGCCGGTGACCAGCACCAGACCGCGGGGGAGGTGCGCGAAGCGGGCCACCGAGTCGGGCATGCCGAGCTCGTCGAGCGGCTTGATCTCGTGCGGGATGGCCCGGAAGACGGCGCCGCAGGAGTTGCGCTGGACGTAGAGGTTGCCACGGAATCGCGAGACGCCCACGATGCTGTGCGCGAAGTCCAGCTCCTGGGTCTCCTGGAAGGTGTGCCACTGGTCGGCCGAGACCGCGGCCCGGGCCAGCAGCGCGGTGTCGGCCGAGTTGAGCGGGCCGTAACCGGGCAGCGGCTGCAGCGAGCCGTGCACCCGGATCATCGGCGGCGTGCCGACGGTCAGGTGCAGGTCGGAGCCGCGCGACTCGACGAGCGTCACGAGCATCTGGTTGAGCACGGCGAGATCGCCCGGCGCGCTCGCGGGCGGTGCGGCCTGGTGCGGCACAAGCTGGTCCGTCGTGTACATCGGCAACCTCTCGCGAGTCATGGCGCCACCTGTATTCGGCACCGGAACGTGCCGTCTTAGCGGGCATTCACCAGAAATAGAGTAAAAATCGTATTTCTTGGGTACGATCCTCAGATCGCGACGCGGGAGACCTCGCGCAGCGACGTCAGGCCGCCGGCCGCCTTGGCCAGGCCGTCCGCCCGCAGGTCGTACATCCCCTGGTCGAGCGCCACCTCGCGGATCTCGTTGGACGAGGCCCGGCGGATGGTCAGCGACTCGATCTCGGGCGAGATCGGCATGACCTCGTGGATCGCGATCCGGCCGCGGTAGCCGGTGTTGGCGCAGTTGCGGCAGCCGATCGGGCGGTAGATCGCGTCCGGCACCACCAGGTCCTCGAACGGCCAGTTCGCGCCGACCAGCTCCTCCTCGCTCGGCACGTACGCCTCCTTGCACCAGTCGCAGAGGCGGCGGGCGAGACGCTGGGCCAGCACGCAGTCCAGCGACGACCCGACCAGGAACGGCTCGATGCCCATCTCGGTGAGACGGGTGACCGCGCCCGGCGCGTCGTTCGTGTGCAGCGTGGAGAGCACGAGGTGACCGGTGAGCGAGGCCTCGACCGCGATCTGGGCGGTGTTGCCGTCCCGGATCTCACCGATCAGCACCACGTCCGGGTCGGACCGCAGGATGGCCGGGAGCACGGCCGCGAAGGTCAGGCCGGCCTTGGCGTTGACCTGCACCTGGTTGATGCCGCGCAGCCGGTACTCGACCGGGTCCTCGACCGTGATCACGTTGATCTCCGGCTTCGAGATGCGGCCCAGCGTCGCGTACAGGGTGGTGGACTTGCCCGAGCCGGTGGGGCCGGTGACCAGGACCATCCCGTGCGGCTTGGTGAACGAGGCCGCGAAGCGGTCGAGGTTGTGCTGGGTGAAGCCCAGCTTGTTCATGTCGAGGTCGATGCCGCCGGTGTCGAGCACCCGGAGGACGATCTTCTCGCCCCAGACCGTCGGCAGCGTGGCGGTGCGCAGGTCGACCGTGCGGTCGCGGATCAGCGCGGTGATGCGGCCGTTCTGCGGCACCCGCTTCTCGGTGATGTCGACGCCCGACATGATCTTGATACGCGAGGTGAGCGCGGCCATGACGCCCTTGGGCACCAGGTCGACCTCGTGCAGCACGCCGTCGATCCGGTAGCGGACGCGCATGTCGTCCTCGGTCGGCTCGAGGTGCAGGTCGGAGGCGCGGTTCATGACCGCCTGCTCGATCAGGCTGTTCACGTAGCGCACGATCGGGGCGTCGTCGACGCTGGTGGCCTGGGCGGCCATCCCGGCCTGGTCGTCCTGCTCCTCGTCGGCGATCTCGGCGAGATCACTGGACTCGCGCTGGAGACGCTCGATGATCCGGCGGACCTCGGAGCGGGCGACGACCACCGGGCGTACGGTCATGCCCGTGGCCGCGCGCACGTCGTCGAGCGCCACCACGTCGCCGGGGTCGGTGACGCCGACGACCAGCTCGCCGTCGGCCATCGACAGGCCGAGGACGCGGTGCCGCAGCACGACCGGGAGCGGGATGCGCTTGAGCGCCGCCGGGTCGGGCGTGAAGCTGACCAGGTCGAGGGTGTTGATGCCGAAGGCCTGGGCCGCCGCCGCGGTCAGCTGCTCCTCGGTGACGACCTGGTCGTTGATCAGGACGGCACGTACCGAGCGGCCACTGCGCTGAGCCTCTTCCGCGGCCGCATCCACGGCAAGCGGATCGACGCCGATCTGCTTGAGCGCGTCGAGCAGCGGGCGGAAGGTCTGGTCCATTTCATCCTTCGTCGGTGACAGTGGGTACTTGCCCCAGACGATCGGACGAACGGCTGCGGAGCTTAGGCCCTATGAGGCGGATTGCACTGGTTGGCGGAATGTCTTCCGGTATGCGCTCGGCGCCACCCCGATCGTGGCCTGCAGGTGCTGCCGCAGCGCGGTCGCGCTGCCCAGGCCGGAGCGGCGTGCCACCGTGTCTACTCCCAGATCGGTCGATTCGAGCAGCAGCTGAGCGTGAGCGACCCGCTGGCGCAGCAGCCACTGCCGCGGGCTGAGCCCGGTCTCCTCGCGGAACCGCCGGGTGAACGTGCGCACGCTCATCCGCGCGTGGGCGGCCATGTCCTCGAGCGAGACCGGCTCGGCCAGCCGGTCGAGCGCCCACGCCCGGGTGGTCTCGGTGCCGGCCCCGGCGACCTGCGGGATCGGCCGCTCGATGTACTGGGCCTGGCCGCCCTCGCGGAACGCCGGCACCACGCAGCGGCGGGCGGCCCGGTTGGCGACCTCGGCGCCGTGGTCGTTGCGCACGATGTGCAGGCAGAGGTCGACCCCGGCCCCGACCCCGGCCGAGGTGAGGATGTCGCCGTCGTCCACGAACAGGACGTCGAAGTTCCAGTTGACCCGGGGATAGAGGCCGCCGATCCGCTTCGCCCAGGCCCAGTGGGTGGCGGCCGGGCGGCCGTCGAGCAGGCCGGCCGCCGCGAGCACCGAGGCGCCGGTGCAGATGGAGACGATGCGAACGTTCCGGGCCGCCGCCTCGTGGAGCGCGGATCTGATCTCGGCCGGAAGGGTGCCGTCCGTCACCGGCCCGCCGCCGCCGATCCCGGGCACGATGATCGTGCCGGCCGTCGCCAGCTCCTCGAGGCCGTGGTCGGGCACGACGGTGAAGCCGGCCGTGCTCCGGACCGGGCCGGCGCCGCAGACGCGCACCTCGTAGAGCCGCTGGCGGTCGGCGTCGCGGGCGGCGTGGAAGACCTGCGGCGGGGTGCCGAGGTCGAAGCCGACGACGTGGTCCAGGGCGAGAACCGCTACCCGATGCTTCTCCATGGCTCGATTCTTGCGCATGATGGCCTTCCGGCCACTCGTCCGGCCGGGCCGGATTGCGCAGGATGAGTGCGTGCAGAAGACGTACAGGATCCATCCTGCCTGGTTTGTCGCTTTGATTGCCTTTGTCGCCCTGGTCGGTGCGGCGGGCTTCCGGGCCACGCCGTCCGTCATGATCCGGCCGCTGCACGACGAGTTCGGCTGGTCGCTCGGCACGATCTCGGCCGCCGTCTCGGTGAACCTGCTGCTCTACGGGCTGACCGCCCCGTTCGCCGCCGCCCTCATGGAGAAGTTCGGCATCCGGCGCGTGATCATGGGCGCGCTGCTGCTGGTGTCGGCCGGCTCCGGGTTGACCGTCTTCATGCGGCAGAGCTGGCAGCTGATCCTCTGCTGGGGTGTGCTGGTCGGGCTCGGCACCGGCTCGATGGCCCTCGGCTTCGTCGCGGTGATCGCCAACCGCTGGTTCGTCACGCACCGCGGCCTGGTCACCGGCGTGCTGACGGCCGGTGGCGCGGCCGGCAACCTGGTCTTCCTGCCGGTGCTGGCCCGGCTCACCGAGAGCCAGGGCTGGCGGGTGGCGGCGCTGACCGTGGCCGGGGTGGCGCTGCTGGTCGTGCCGCTGGTCTGGTGGAGGCTGCGCGACCACCCGGCCTCGCTCGGCATCGGGCCGCTCGGTGGCCCGTACGAGGAGCCGAAGCCGATCGCCCCGGCCGGCGCCGCCCGCACCGCCCTGCGCGCGCTCGGGCAGGCCGCCCGCACCCGGCCGTTCTGGCTGCTGGCCGGCGGCTTCGCGATCTGCGGCGCGACCACCAACGGGCTGGTCGGCACCCACTTCATCCCGGCCGCGCACGACCACGGCATGCCCGAGACCACGGCCGCGAGCCTGCTCGCGCTGGTCGGCATGTTCGACATCGCCGGCACCATCGTCTCCGGCTGGCTGACCGACCGGGTCGACTCCCGGGTGCTGCTCGGCGTCTACTACTTCGGGCGCGGGCTGTCGCTGCTGGTGCTGCCGTCGCTGTTCGCCGCGAGCGCGCACCCGAGCATGGTCGTCTTCATCCTGTTCTACGGCCTCGACTGGGTGGCCACCGTGCCGCCGACCGTGACGCTGTGCCGGGAGTACTTCGGCGCCTCCGGTCCGGTCGTCTTCGGCTGGGTGTTCGCCTCGCACCAGTTCGGCGCGGCGATCGCGGCCACCAGCGCCGGCCTGGTGCGGGACCAGCTCGGGACGTACAACGCCGCCTGGTACGGCGCCGGCGCGCTCGCGATCCTGGCCAGCCTGCTCAGCCTCATGCTCTTCGCCGGTAAGAGGCTGAAGCCGGTGGCGCCCGGCATCGGGCTCGCCACCTCTAGGGCGTGACCTCGACGACCTCGAGCAGTCCGCTGAGGACCAGGATCTGCCGGACGGTCCGGGTGGGATGGGCGAGGCGGAACGGGATGCCCGCGTCGCGGGCGCGCTGGAACCCGAAGATCAGCGCGCCCAGGCCGGTCGAGTCGATGAAGGTCAGCTCGCGCAGATCGACCACGATCTCCCGCGGCCGTTCGGCCATCGCCTCGTCGAGCGCCACCCGCACCTGGTCGACGGAGAGCACGTCCACCTCGCCGCGCAGGGCGACCGTGGTGACCTCGGGGGAGGTGTCCAGACTGGTCACGATCTCGTCAGGCAACAGAGTCGTCCTTCTTCCACAGTCGTCACGTTTCCACGTACGGTAATCGGCATGCCGATCCTGGGTGGTCTGCCGCCGCGTAACCCCGGATTCGTGGGTCGCGAGGATCTCCTCTCCCGCCTGCATGGCCTGCTCACCTCCGGCCCGGTGGTGCTGCTGCCCGGCGAGGAGCACCCGCTGGGTGGCACGGGACGTACCCAGCTGGCCGTGGAATATGTCTATCGATATGCCGAGACCTATGACCTCGTGTGGTGGATCCCGTCCGAGCAGTCGGCCGGGGCCCGGCAGGCGCTGATCGGCCTCGCCCAGGAGCTGGGCCTGCCGGAGACGGGCGACATCAACCGAACCCTTTCCGCCGTACGCGACACGCTGAGCCGTGGTGAGCCGTACCGCAACTGGCTGGTCGTCTTCGAGGACGCCAACCGGCCCGAGGAGATCAAGGCGTACCTGCCGAGCGGGGCCGGGCACGTGCTCATCACCAGCCGCAACCCGCGCTGGCCGGTCGAGGTCGCGCAGTCCCTGCCGGTGGGCGTCTTCGACCGCGCCGACAGCGTCGACCTGCTGCGCGGGCGCAACCCCGAGCTGACCGCCGCCGACGCCGACCGGGTCGCCGACCGTCTCGGCGACGTGCCGATGGCGCTGCACCTGGCCGCCGCCACCCGGGTCGTGACCGGCTGGCCGGTCGACGAGTACGTGACCCGCTTCGACGCCCGCGCCGGCGAGCTGTCCTTCCCGACCCCGATCCGGGTGGCGTGGGGACTGGCCGCCGACGCGCTGCGCACCGGCTCCCCGGCCGCGTACCAGCTGCTCGAGCTGGGCGCGTTCCTGGGCAGCGCCCCGGTCTCCTGGCGGCTGCTCTGGGGCGCTCGCCTGCTGCCGCTCCCGGCCGAGCTGGCCCCCGCCGTCCGGGTCGAGCGCCGGCTCAAGGCCACGCTGCGCCTGATCGGCCGGTACGGCCTGGCCGAGCTCGACCCGCCCGGGGAGAGCATGCTGGTGCACCCGCTGGCCCGCGGCATCCTCGGCCAGGGCCTCAGCTCGGACCGGCACGCGGCGCTGCTGGCCACCGTCCGCGGCATGCTGGCCGCCGCCGACCCCGGCGACCCCGACGACCCGACCGGCCGTCCCCGCTACGCCGAGATCACCCCGCACCTGGTCCACTCCGACGTGCTCGGCGCCGGCGCCGAGGAGATCCGCCAGCTGGTCATCAACTGCGTCCGCTACCTGTACGCGAGCGGCGACTTCGACTCCAGCCGCGACCTGGCCGCCGCCGCGGTGGCCCGCTGGCGCGAGACGCTGGGCGAGACCGACGAGCAGACCCTGCTCGCCTCGTTCCACCTGGCCAACGCCCTGCGCGCACTGGGCCGCACGGCCGAGGCCCGGGTGCTGAACGAGCAGACCCTGCGCTCGCAGCGCACGACGCTCGGCGGCGACGACGAGACGACCCTGGCCACGGCCAACAGCGTCGGCGCCGACCTGCGCATCCGCGGCCACTTCGGGCAGGCCCGGCAGCTCGACGGCGACAACCTGGTGCGCTACCGGCGGCTGTTCGGCGACGGCTTCCCGACCGCCCTGCGCTGCGCCAACAACCTGGCCGCCGACCTGCGCCTGCTCGGCGACTTCCGGGGCGCCCGGGCACTGGACGAGCAGACCCTGCGGCAGCGCCAGGCGGTCCTGGCCGACGGTCACCCCGAGATCCTCTCCTCGCGGGCCGGCCTCGCGTACGACCTGTTCGGCCTGGGCGACTACGCGGGCGCGGCCGAGGTGCTGGCCGCCGCGCGTCCCGGCGTGCTGGCCGTGGCCGAGGACCACCCGTTCGCCCTGTGGGCGTCCCGGGTCGCCGCGATGGCGGCCCGCCGCCGCTGCCGGCCGGACGCGGTGGCGATGGCCGAGGGCACGGTCGAGCTGACCCGGCGCCGCTTCGGCGACCTGCACATCGAGACGCTGGGCGCGATGGTGACGCTGGCCAACGCGGTGACCGCGGCCGGCGACCTGGGCCGGGCGCTGGACCTGCTGGAGCGGGCGGTGGTGCGCTACCACTCGCTGCTCGGCGACGACCATCCCTTCACGCTGGCGGCGTCGGCCGGCCTGGCCGGCGCGGTCCGGGCCGGCGGCGGCCACGTCGAGGCCCGCCGCATAGACCAGGAGGCCCTGCACGGCCTGAGGCGCAGCGTGGGCGCCGATCACCCGTTCACGCTGGCGTGCGCCAACGGATACGCCACCGACCTGTTCGGGGTGGGCGAGCGGCAGGAGGCCCAGCAGATAGCCGCCGAGACGTGGCAGCGTTCCCACCTACTGCGCGGCGCCGAGCATCCGGACACGCTGGCGTGCGCCTGGAACGCCGTGCTGGACGGCGGCGACGAGGAGGCCCGGCACCAGGTGACGGCGGCTTTGGCCAAGGTCTACGGCGAAGGACATCCGTTGCTGGTCCGGGTGGCGGCGGGGGAGCGGTTGGAGACCGAGGTGGATCTGCCGCCGCTCTGAGCTTCGAGGAAGCGCAGGCCGCGTTGCCACGCCTGCGCTGCCGCGGTCTCGTCGTAATCCGGCACACCGGGATCGGTGAAGAAATGGGCCACGTCCGGATAGCTGAACAGCTCGACCGCCGCGCCGGCGGCCACCATCTCATCGCGCCAGGCCGCCACCGTCGCCGGCGGAAACATCGGGTCGGCCCGGCCGACATGGATCTGCACCGGTAATCCGCCGGGCACGGAACGCGGGTCGCCGCCGGTGCCGTGCAGAAGCAGCAGGCCTCCGGTGCCCGGGCGGTCGGCGAGCAGCTCGCCGGCCACACCAGCGCCCATCGACAGCCCGGCCAGAACGGCGTCGGCCGGCTGGGCCCGGACGGCTTCGCGCGCCCGCCGCATGATGGTCGCCCATCCGATGCAGCTCGTCCGCGGCGGTGACGACGGCCGGCCGCAGACCGTAGACGGAATGGAAAAGAACGATGTGCGTCACCCCGCCATCGTCCCTTGCCGTGGATTACGTGCAGTAGGGAAATCAGGCCTGGACCGCGGCCTGCAGGGTCAGCAACTCGGTGACGCCCGACGCCGGCATCGGCTTGGCGAAGTGATATCCCTGCGCCTGCGCGCACTCCAGGTCCCGCAAGCGGGCCGCCTGCGCCTCGTCCTCGACGCCTTCCGCGACCGGCGCCAGGCCGAACGTGCGGGCGATCTGCAGGACCGCCTCGGCCACCGACGCGCCGGTTGCGCTCTCGGGCATGGCCTGGACGAAGGAGCGGTCGATCTTCACCACATCGACCGGGAGGGCGCCCAGGTGGCTCAGCGACGAGAAGCCGGTGCCGAAGTCGTCGAGCGCGATGCGTACGCCCAAGGTCTTCAGCGAGCCCAGCACCCGCGCCGACTCCTTGAGGTCGACCAGCGCCACCGACTCGGTCAGCTCCAGCACCAGCAGCCGCGGCGGGATGCCGGTCCGCTCGATCACGGCGCGGATGTCGTCGGTCAGGGCCGGGCTGCCCAGCTGCGAGGCGGACAGGTTGACGTTGAGCTCGAAGTCCGGATTGTCGCGCTGCCAGGAGACGGCCTGCGCGCACGCCTGCTCGAGCACCCAGATGCCCAACTCCGGCATCAGGCCCAGCTCCTCGGCCAGCTCCAGGAACGCCGCCGGCGGAAGCAGACCGCGCGAAGGGTGCCGCCAGCGGACCAGCGCCTCGACGCCCACGGTGTGCTCGCCGGCCAGGTCCACGATCGGCTGGTAGAAGACCTCGAACTGCCGCAGCGCGAGCGCCTGACGCAGGTCGTCCTCGTCGTGGCGGCGCTGCTCGGCCTGGGCGAAGCGGGCCGGGTCGAAGCGGCGGGCAACGCCCTTGCCGTCGTCCTTGGCCTGGTAGAGGGCGGCGTCCGCCTCGCGCAGGATGGTGTCGACGTCGTGCTGGGCGCCGCGGGTGATGGCGATGCCTGCGCTGGCCCGGATGGTCAGCACGATGTCGCCGACGACCAGCGGCTGCAGCAGGTCGCGCAGGATGCGGTTGGCGACGGTGTCGGCGATCTGGTCGTCGGTGAGCCGCGGCAGCAGCACCACGAACTCGTCGCCACCGAGGCGGGAGACGGTGTCGTTGGCCCGGACGTTGGCGTTGAGCCGCTCGGCGGTCACCCGCAGCAGCTCGTCGCCGGCCGCGTGGCCGTACGTGTCGTTGACGCCCTTGAACCCGTCCAGGTCGAGCAGGATCACCGCGGTCATCGTGTCGTCGGCGTCGGCCAGGGCGTCGCGGGCGTGGTCCATGAACATGGCCCGGTTGCCGAGCCCGGTCAGCGAGTCGCGGAAGGCCTGCCGGGCGAGCTGGGCGCGCTGCCGGGTGAGGTCGCGCATGAGGCCCTGGTTGGTGCGGGCGCCCAGGAACTGCCGGACCAGGATCGCCCCGGCCACCATGATGATCAGCCAGGTGAGCTCGGCCTGCGCGCCACTTTCCCCGGCGTTGAGCAGCGCCGCCATCACGACGGCGGCGCTCACCGGTGCGTACTGCGCGAGCGGCCAGCGATCGGCCAGCTTCGAGACCAGGACGCTGACCGCCAGCACGATGCCGGCCGGCAGCAGCCAGTCGAGCAGGCCGGCGTTCTCGGCGTTCAGGCGTCCGAAGACGACCGGCCAGGCCAGCACCATCAAGGACGCGAAGATCATGGCTTCGTCGATGCACCGGCGAACCCGATCCAGGACCTTGCTGGAACTCATGACTCACCTCCGACGCCTTGCATCGGTCAGCGGGGCGGTGAGTTGAGGGATACGTCCAGCCACGCGACGACTGTGTCGAGATCAACATCGGGAAGAGCCAGGCACGTCGCCCGTACGAGCTCGAGCCGCTCCCGGATCGAGCGGGCCGGCGAGACGAGGGCCATGCCCACCCACGGCTCGGCTTCGCCGGAAACCAGGCTTTTCCGGTACGCGTCGAGCGCCGTCGCCGCATCACCCCGCAGATAGGCGAGGTCGCCGGCCGTCCCGTGATCCACCGACGAGCCCCGCAGCAGCCGGTGGACCAGCGCGAGCCGCGTGCTCGTCTCGAGGGCCCGGCCGCCGCCGGTCCGGAGCTCGGGTTCCGGGATCGGCGCCGGCTCACCGCGGCGCCAGGCCTCGGCGAGAGCGGCCACCGAGCCGGGCGCGATGGCCAGGTTGCGCAGGCGCCAGCGGGCCCGGTGTTCGGCGTTCGCCCCGTCGGCCAGTCGCGCGACGCCGGCATCGACCGGTTCGGCCAGCCAGGGATCGACCTCGTCGCGCATGGCCTGAACGAACCGTGCCCCGGCCGCGGTGAGGTGGCCGCCGGCGAGCAGGAGGCCGGCGGCGGAGGCCACGGCGGCCCGCCATCGCGCGAACTCGAACTCGGCGATCCGCCCGCCGCCGGCCGAGCGCTCGCTGCGCCAGAAGCGGGTCACCGCCAGATAGGCGTAGGCGCCGTGCAGGAGACCGAACACCGGGCGCGGGTCGTCGCGCCAGGGTGAGTAGGTGCGGGGCGCACCCGGGGTGACCAGGTCGAAGAGGGTTCGGGTGGCGTTGAGCAGGCTGTGCTGGGCCTCGTGGAGCAGGCCGACCGCGAAGGCGACCGGGTCGGCGGGCGCGGAGAGGGCCATCGCGCCGTACGCGTCGGCCGAGGTGGCGCTCAGGCCGGTGGTGCCGGGGTCGGGCTCGACCGGGATCAGGACGGTGAGCACGGCCGCGACGGTCTCGGCGGCCGGGCGGTGCCGGGTGACCAGCAACCGCCACGCGGCCGACAGCGAGCGCTGCCACTCGGCCGCGTCGTCCGCGCTCAGCCGGGGGGACGGGGTCAGGCCCAGGTGGGAGCGCAGGGGGTCGGTGTCCTCGAGCCGCAGCCGCAGGGTCAGGCCGTCGTGCGTCGCGGTGAGGTGGCGGCCGGCGGTGACCCGGTCGAGGGCAATGCGGGCGGCGGCAGCGCCGACGGGGGCGGCGACCGAGGTGGCGCCGGCGGGAGCGGCCACGGTCGGGGCGGCCGCGGCGGGAGCGGCCGCGGCGGGAGCGGCCGCGGCGGGAGCGGCCGCGGCGGGAGCGGCCGCGGCGGGGGTGGCCGCGGCGGGGGTGGCGGCCAGCAGGGTGGCGGTGTGGAGGGCGGCCATCGGGTCGGCCAGGGTGCCGCGGTCCGCGTACCACCTCGGGATCTGGCCGCCCCGGCGGTGCAGCTCGGTGATCAGCAGCAGGTGGCGGCTGAGCTCGGCCCGCCGCAGGACGGTGAGCGTCCGTGGGTGCGGGCGGCCGGCGGCGAGGGCGGCGAGCTCGGCGTCGGTGAGGCGGAAGGTCCGCACGACGTCAGAGGGCCGAGTTGAAGCCGGCTATCGGCTCGCCCGGCTCGTCGCGCTCGGCGGCCAGGCGGCGCAGGCTCTGGGCCAGGGCGCCCTCGGGGTTGCGAGATGTCAGATCTTCCAGCGACATGTCCGACACGTCGACCAGGGGTGAGCGCCACTCATCGGCGTCGTTGTCGGTCGTCCGGTCCACGACACCCACTCTCCCCGTTGACGGTGACAATCAATGTATTGCGGCAAGGTTACGGTGGTCGCCGGGGTGGGTGATGCCCGGGAGGAGCGGGGCGGGTGTGGATGCCATCGTTGCGTGCCCGTGATCTCATAGGACGCCAACAGCAAGAAAGTCGGCAACGGAGGACAAAACTGTGCCGGATGGAAATCTCGCGGATCGGCTCGCGGCGCTGTCGGCGTCCGCAACCGGTGACGACGGCGTGGTCACCGTGACCGTCGCCGGCGCGGGGGTCGTGACCGGGCTGAGGCTGGACGACGGCGCGCGCCGGCTGAGCGGCGCGACGTTGTCGGACGAGATCCTGCGGACGATGCGGAAGGCCCAGGCGACGCTGGCCGAGCGGCTGGCGGCGGCGGTCGACGAGACCGACGGCGCCGAGCGCGAGGCCGGCCGGGTGCTGCTCGACACGCTGACCCGGCAGGCCGCCGGCGAGCCGGACGGGCCGGCCATGCCGGTGATGCCGTTCCCGACGTTCCAGAGCGTGCCCACCCTGCCGCAGCAGTCGCCCGGCAACGGATACGAGAGTGGAAGGGACAGCCGTGCCCGGTGAGGTGCCCCAGCTTCCGCGGCGCGGTCCGGCGCCCCCGGTCGACCGGATGAGCAACGCCGAGCTGGCCCGGATGGTCGAGTCCGAGCATCCGTACCGGGGCAAGGCGCTCTTCGAGCTGTCGGACCGCATCCCGCACGACGACGACGCGGCGACCAAGGTCGCGATGCTGAGCCGGCTGACCTCGCTGCGGCAGGCGCGGCTCTTCGACCGGGTCTCGCTGGCCTGGTCGGCGATCATCGCGCTGCTCGCGGCCGAGACCACCCACTCGCGGGAGTCGGCCTACGAGGCGTTCGGGGCGCTGGAGCCCGAGGAGCAGCGCGACATGCTGGACTACCTCGAGGTCTCCGCGATCGAGGAGGCCCACCCGCGCATCGCGTGAGCGGGCCCCACTGGTTTCAGGCTTCTACCCGGACGTCCTTGTTGCGGAAGGCGACCCGGTCCCGTACGGCCTTGGCGTCCGGCTTGGGCTCGGGGTAGAACCAGACGGCGTCCGTCGCGATGTGCCCGTCGGACGACAGCGTGTAATAGGACGCCTTGCCCTTCCAGGGGCAGACGGTGTGGGTGTCGGAGGGCAGCAGCACGTCCTCCCGCAGCGACGCGCGCGGGAAGTAGTAGTTGCCCTCGACAACCACGGTGTCGTCGCTCTCGGCGATAACTTCGTCGTTCCAGATGGCCTTCGGCATACCGTCGAACGTAGCGCGGAACGGGTTTGGTGTCCGATATGCGAACATTAATCGCTATCGCGGGTGAAACGTGGCGACTCGTCCGCACATTGCCGCGTCGGTGTAAGAAGATCTAGAGTCGATCCGCCAGGACTGGCCCTTGGCAGCCCCCCGATGAGAAGCGGCCCGGTGAACCGTCTGAGCACGCTACCCACGACCGGTGAGCAGGCGCGCCGCGCGCTGCTGCTGCTCGGCGCACCCGCACCCGCCCACCTGCTGGTCCGGGTGCATGCGGCACTGTTCGACGGCGACCTCTCGACGGCGGCACTGGCCGAGGTCGAGCGCAATCCGGTGCCGGGGCTGTGCGCGGCGCTGCGTCCCGACCTGACCGCGGCGCCGGGAGTGCTCGCGCTCGCGGAGTGGCCACTCGAACGGCGGATCCTGACCCCGGCCGTGCGGCGCGCGGACGAGCTGGCGATGGTGGCGCGGGTGGCCGGGTTCGTGGCGATGGCGCCGGCGGCCGGCCGGGCGGCGGCTCTGCTCCTGCGCGAGCTGGCTCAGCGCGTACCCCATGGGGTGGAAGCTCTTGATCTTGCGGACGCGGCGCGTGCGGCGCTGGCCGATCCCCAACTCATCGCGAAGATCGCGGCAGAGGCGCCGGTACGCGAGGCGGCCGTCGAGCGGGCGGAACGGCTCGACGCCCGGCAGCAGTTGTTCGGTGTGCCCGTGGTGCCGCATCAGCGGGGTGGCTGTTGAACCGGCTCGACCAGCTTCGCGGCACGGCCAAGGCCAAGCGGCACAATGCCCGGACCATCGCGGCGCTCACCGGAAATCCGGGCTGCTCGCGGCGCGCGGTGCTGGACGCGGCCGGGATCGACAAGGTCAAGCTGGCCGAGCGGATCGGGTTCCCGGGCAGCTTCGGGCAGTCCCGGTTCGCGCTGGCCCGGGGGAACGCGTTCGAGGCGATGCTCAAGGCCGACGACTGCGCGCTGCTGCGGTCGGTGCTCGACGTGGGCGCGATCGGCTATCAGGATCTCGGTGCGGACGCCGACGACACCCTGTCCGCGCGGCACGGGCGCACCCGTGAGCTGCTGGCCTCCTCGCGGCCGGGGCTGATCGACCATCCGCTGCTGACGCTCCCGGTCGCCGGGCAGACCGTCTTCCTCGAGCCCGATCTGATCGCCTTCCAGAGCGAGGGACGGCTGCGGGTCGTCGAGATCAAGTCGTTCGCGATCGTGGACGGCCAGGCCGATGCGGCCAAGGTGTCGGCGGCGGCCGTGCAGGCAGCCGTCTATGTGCTCGCCCTGCGCAACCTGCTCGGTGCCGACCGCGTCAGTCACGAGGCCGTGCTGGTCTGCCCGTCGAACTTCTCCCTGCAACCGGTCGCGGTGACTCTCGACGTGCGCAAGCAGCTTTCCACGCTTAAGCGGCAATTGTCCCGTATGTCGTCGGTGGCCGCTTTGATCGCCTCCCTTCCCCCGTCCGTTTCGTTCGACGTCGCCCTGCCTCCGGACGCTTTGCTCGACTCGCTCGCAGCGATCGATGCGCGCTACGCCCCGGAATGCCTCTCCTCCTGCGAAATGTCGGTATATTGCCGGGACGAGGCGCACGGGGCGACGGCCGCTCTCGGCCGGTCGGTGCGGGAGTCGCTCGGCGGCATCGAGCTGATCGCGCACGCGCTCGACCTCTCCACCGGCGCCGTGGCGCCCACCCCCGAGCAGCAGGAGGCGGCGGCCCTGTTGCGCCAGGCGGCGCGGTTGCGGTCCGAGGCGCTTTCGTGAGTACGCTCGTCGCGCTCGCGCGGGCACAGGCGTTCACGGCCGGTCGGGCGCAGCCGATCGCCACAGTGCGGCATCTCCACGTCCACGACCGGCCGTTCGTGCTCATCCCACTGGCCATGGCGGGCGAGGCCAACGCGCCGCTCGCGGCGATGGCCGGCACCGATCCGGAGAAGCCCCGCCTGCTGGTCGTCCGGCAGCCGCGCAACCGGGACGACCGGTTCGCGTTCGCCGCCGAGCTGGCCGGCGAGCTCGTGCCGTACCTGACGTCCTTCGCCACCGAGACCGAGGCGGTGGCCGTCGACCGCGGACGCGACGTGCGGTACCGGTTCGTGGACGCGCCGCAGGTGTGGGTGCCGAACACGGGCGGGATCGACTTCCTGCGGCTGTTCGGGCGGTCCACCCGGTTCCGGTCGGTGGACGGCGACAACCCGGTGCCGCCGGCCGTACCGCTGCTCGGGAAGTGGCTGACGTTCCTGGCCGGCGCGTCCGAGATGCCCGGGTCGTCGCTGCTGCTCACCACGGTTCAGGCGCTCGGGCTGCACTGGGCGACCGGGCAGAGCGGCGCCGAGGACGCGCACCTGGGCTCGCTGCTGGCCTGGATCGAGTCGGGCGCGGCGGCCGCCCGGGAGGCCGAGCGCGGCCCGGTGGCGGGGCCGGCGACCGACCCCGACTTCGACAACCACGTGCTCGCGCCGCTGATCTCGGAGGCCGACCCGGCGCTGTCCGACGTGCTGCGCGAGCTGCTGACGCCGACCTGGGACGGGATGTGGCGCGCGCTCGATCTGCTGCGCGGGCTGCCGGTGGGCGACCGGGTCGGGTCGCGGTGGGACGGGGACCGGGACAGCTATTCGGCGTACGTGCAGCACCTGGCCGAGGACGGCGCGCCGCAGCCGCGCCGGGACGGCGCCGTGGCGGCGGCCGCGCGGTTGCAGCGGCTGGAGAACGCGGCCACGCGCTATGCGGTGCAGCGGGCGTTCGACGACCCGCTGGTGATGGCCGAGTACCGGCTGGCCGGGTCGGCCTTCGGCGGAGTGGTGACGCTGGCCGATCCGGACCGGATCGACGACAGCGGGAAACGGCCGGTGTTACGTCCCCGGATCATGGTGGCGACGACCGAGACGGTGCGGGTCGAGGCCGGGGCGTCGCTGACCTCGCCGGCGCGGCCGTCGCAGAAGGCCCGGGTGATCTCGGTGACGCCGACCGCCACCGGCTACGACGTGTTGCTGGAACTCTCCGGCGGCATGGGACGCAAGCTGGTCGCCGAGCCCGGGAGCGTGCCGGCCGTGGGCGAGAAGCTCCTGCTGACCACGCTCAGTGAGGCTTACCGGCCCGGAGCCGCGTTTCCCGACCCGGCCGACACGCCATGGACGCACGGCGGCCCGCCGCCTTCATCCGAAGCGGATCACTAAGAGCGCGATGTCGTCGTCCCGCCGGATCGCGGTGTCCAGCAGGCGGGTGCAGATCTCGTCGGCCGGGCGGGACTGGCCGCCCTCGATCGCCTTCCGGATGCGGCCGATCCCCTCGTCGATCAACTGGGCCGGGCTCTCCACCAGTCCGTCCGTGTAGAGCAGCAGGGTGTCGCCCGGATCGATCCGCCGGTGGTGGGTGGTGCGGACATCCCGGGGAATCAGGCCGAGAAGGGGCTCGGGCGACTGCCACCAGACCTCGATCTCGCCGTCCCGCCGCAGCACAATCGGCGGCGGGTGGCCGGCGTTGGCGAAGGTCAGGTCGTACCCGTCAGCATCGCGCCGCAGCCGCGCCAGCACGGCGGTGGCCGCGGCCGGCATCCTCAGGCCGTGCAGCGCGCGATCCAGCTGGGCCAGCAGCGGGCCGGGCTCGTCGTCGCGGCCGTACGCGTCGCCGCGCACCAGGTTGCGGACCTGGCCCATCGTCGCGGCCGCCTCGATGTCGTGGCCGGAGACGTCGCCGACCGCCAGCATCACGCTGCCGTCGGGCTGCACGAACGCGTCGTACCAGTCACCGCCGACGGCCGCGCCGACCTGCGCCGGCAGGTAGCGGGCGTGCAGCTCGACGCCCGGGATGCGGGGCAGCTCGGGCAGCATGCTGTGCTGCAGGACCTCGGCCACGTGACGCTGACGCCCGTAGAGCCGGCTGTTGTCGACGGCGAGCCCGGCCCGGCGCCCGATCTCGGTGGCGGTGCGCTCGGCGGCCTCGTCGAAGGCGCCCGCCCGCGGCCCGTTGACGAGAATGATCACGCCGACGATGCGCCGCCCGACCGGCGTGGTGATCGGCGCGACCAGATAGGACGCGAGCCCGATCCGCTCGGCGATCTCGATGACCTCGCCCGGTCCGACGCGGGCGCGCAGCGAGCGGGGATCGGCGGCGTCCTCCCGGATCGGCAGCGGAATGCGTTGCACGGCCGCGACCAGGGACTTCATTTCGCGGGGAGCCGCGCCGGCCAGCTTCGCGAGACGTTCGGCGAGGTCCGCGTACGCCGGATCGTGGTGCGCGGCCGACACATGACGAACCGTGCCCGACGGCTCGGCCAGCGCGACGACACACCAGTCGGCGAGCCGGCCGGCGACCGTCCGGCCGAGCCGCCCGAGCGCCTCGTCGATGTCCATCGTGGCCGTGAGCGTCTCGGTGAGCTCCCCGAGCAGGCTGAGCTGGTCGTGCGCCGACTCGGCGGCCCGGCGCGCCTCGTCCGCGATCTCCCGCGCGATCCGCAGCCGCAGCTCCGACGAGCAGACCTCGCCGAGCTCGACGAGCAGGGCGATCTCGCTCCTGGTCCAGGCCCGGGGCTCGCGGTCCATCACCGCGAGGGTGCCGAGGACGTGCCCGTCGGAGTCGGTGAGCGGCACGCCGGCGTACGCCATCGCCTGCAGGTCTTGCACCGCGAGGTTGTCCTTCATGCGCGGGTCGACGCGGGTGTCCGGGACGACGAGCATGGTCCCGGCCTCGACGACGTGCCGGCTGAGCGAATGCGTCAGCGGCATCTCCCGCGACTCGGCCAGCGGTTCCGGAAGCCCGACCTGCCCCGGCAGATACTGCCGGTCCGCGGCGAGCACGGTGACCAGCGAGACCGGCGCGTCCACCAGCCGCTCGACCAGGGTCGCAATCCGATCGAAGGCCGCATCGGCGCGCGCGCCCAGCCCAAGGCGCCGAACCGCCCGCAGGCGCTCCGGATCCCCGAGAACGCCCACACCCGTCTCGACCAAGTCTCCCCGCAGCACGTCGCCCCCCGGCCGCTCAGACCTGACAGGCTACCGTCGCGGCGCGCCGATGCCGACCCTCCGTTCAGCCGCTCTCCGCGGGCAGGCCACGTCGCACGACCGCCGGGCCATCGCCGGCGGCGAATCTCCTGCTCGCCGCGTCAGCCGGGAATCGCTGCTCGCATCGTCGCGGTCACGACCCGGCGCGAATGCTGTCGAAGACCGACGCCCGCAGCCGGTCGATCTCTTCGTAGCTCTGCGCCGTCGTGCGCAGCCGGACCGCCGTGTCCTGCAGCGAGCCGGCCGCCGACGCGATGCCGGAGACGAGGACGTCCTGCAGCGACGCGAGCATGGCGGGAACCATCACGCACAATTTCCCGTACGCGTCGACGCCCGGCCGGACCTCGCTCCCCGCCTCCGCCGCCGTGGTCACCTGATCGCCGATGCCCGCGACCGTGGTCGCGTGCGTCAGCAGGTCGGGATGCCGCACCGACACCTGCTCAAACATTGCGCTCACCAGCCGGCCTCGCGGTGTAGGAGGCGATGACGGCCCGCCCCGTCTCCGAGTCGGCCCCCACCGTCCCGGCCGTCACCTCGGTGACCGCCGCGGTCAGCGTGGCCCGAGCCTGCCCGAGGGTCGCCAGGATCGCCCGCGCCGTCTCCTGCGCGGGACGCTGCCGTATGCGCTCGTCGAGCGTGAGGCCGGTCAGGTCGCCCGAGGCGCCCACGGTGACGGTGACCAGCCGGTCGGCGCTGCGGGCGGTCGCGGACAGCCGGGACAGCCGCGCCGACAGCTCCCGCGCCTGCGCCGCGCGCGTCTCGATGCCGGCCTGCCAGTCGTCGATCATGCGCTCCGCCGCGTCGAGATCTCCAGCGTCGAACATTGATCAACCTCCATCTTGCGGCCTCGGCCTCACGGTAGACCCGGTTGCCAACTGCCGCTGATGGCTGTGGATAACCGCGAGGGGTGAGCCGTCCGCTCAGTGGCCGCTCGGTCGGCCGCGCAGCGGGCCGCCTGGTTGGCCGCTCGGTGGCCGCGCAGCGGGCCGCCGGGTTGGCCGCGCAATGGGCCGCCTGGAGGGCCGCCGGGTTGGCCGCGCGCAGCGGGCCGCCTGGATCGCCGCTCGGTCGGCCGCACAGCGGGCCGCCCAGTTTGCCGCCGAGACACAACCCACCCACGTCACGTGGGTGGGTTGTGTCTGGCGTTGGCCGTGGACGATGTCGCCGTGTGCTGGCCCGCTGTGGATGGCCGCCGCGGCCTGCGCCCCGCGACCTGCATGCGTGATCGGCCGAGGTGATCGACCCGAGGTGATCGCCCGTGTGGCCGGTCGAGGTGATCGGCGCGAGGTGATCGGGCCCGGTGTGATCGGCCCGGGTAACCCGCCCAATCCACGTCACGTGGGGTGGGCCGGTCGGGGTGGAACGTGACGCGAGCGCGGTTACGTACCCACCCACCGTGAACGTGGGTGGGCCGCTAAAAAGCGCCCTGTGGATAACGGCAGAAATGTCGGCGGCCCGCGCTACGGTGCCCGGGTGAATGCGAACCAGCCGGTCAGCCCGGCCGCCGAGGCGGCGCGTGTCATCGACGCGGTGCTTCGTGACCTGCGCGTCGGCGACCATCGCGGCGTGGTGGTCGACTCGCCGCCGGGCGCCGGGAAGTCGACGCTGGTGGTGCGGGCGGCCGGCGAGCTCGCGGCCACCGGCACGCCGCTGATGATCGTCGCGCAGACCAACGAGCAGGTCGACGATCTCATCGAGCGGCTGGGTGCGCGGTCGCCGCGGGTGAGTGTGGGGCGGCTTTCGGCGGTCGACTACGAGGCCTCCGAGCGGGTACGGGATCATCCCGCCTGCCGGGTCGGCGCCAAGGTGGCCGATCTCGGGTCGCCGGCCGTCACGATCGGCACGGCGGCCAAGTGGGCGACCGTCACCGAGGGCACCTGGCCGTGGGCGATCGTCGACGAGGCGTACCAGATGCGCTCCGACGCCCTGTTGCGCGTGGCGCCACGGTTCGAGCGGGCGCTGTTCGTGGGTGATCCGGGGCAGCTCGACCCGTTCTCGACCGTCGACGTCGACCGGTGGACGGGGCTGTCGTGGGACCCGATGCAGAGCGCCGTCGCGGTGCTGCTGCGGCACAACCTGGAGCTGCCGGTGCATCGCCTGCCGGTCTCGTGGCGGCTGCCGCATTCGGCCGCCTCCGTGGTGGCCGAGGCGTTCTACCCGTTCACCGGCTTCCGGTCGGGCACCGGGCCGGGCGATCGCAAGCTGCGGTTCGGCGCGGCGGCGACCGGGCCGCTCGACGAGGTGCTGGACGTGGCGGCGGCGACCGGGTGGGGTCTTCACCAACTTCCGGAGCGGTTCACCGTCCGTACGGACGCCGAGGCCGCGGCCGCCTGCGCGGCGCTGGCCGGGCGTGCGCTGTCGCGGGATGCGGTCGCCACGTCCGAGCAGGACGAACGGCCTTTGACGCCGGCCCGGGTCGCGATCGGGGCCGCGCACCGCGACCAGGCCGCGGCGATCCGCGCGCTGCTGCCGCCGGAGGCGGCCGGGGTCACGGTCGACACGGCGAACCGGCTGCAGGGCCGCGAGTACGACCTGACCATCGTGCTGCATCCGCTGTCGGGGCGGCGTGACGCGACCGCATTCCATCTGGAGTCGGGACGACTGTGCGTGCTCACCTCGCGGCACCGGCACGCTTGCGTGGTGGTGGCCCGGGCCGGCATCGCCGAGCTGCTCGACGCGCACCCGTCGACCGAGCCGGTGCACCTCAACGTGCCGGTCAAGTTCCCGGACGGCTGGGAGGCGAATCAGGCAATACTCGCACATTTATATCGATGACTGTCGCGGATCCGACACAACTCGCTACCGTGAGTGAATGGCGATATTCACGACGGCGGGCTCGTTGCGGGAGGACGTCTACCGTCCCATCCTGCGCCCGCGCCGGGGTGAGCTGGCGGCCCTGAGTCACCTGGCGCCCGGGGACGCGGCGCGGGTCATGCCGATCCTCGAGGTCGAGCCGGGGCCGGGCGTGCTCTCGCTGATCAGGGAGCTGCCGCCGCGGACCGGGGCGATCGGGATCGACTTCGGGGGCCTGCCCGAACCGCGGGACCCGCTGTCGCGGCCGGCGCTGGATCTCGCCGAGGCGCTGGCCGATCTGGGCGTGACGATGTTGCCGGTGCTCCGGGCGTACGAGAGCAATCGTCGCCTGGCCGCCCACGGGCTTGCGGCCCGGATGCACCTGCGTCGCGCGGTGTTGCGGCTCCAGCCGCATGTCGACGCCGGGAACGCGGCGGAGGCGAACGAGGTGACCGGCCGGATGTTGCGCGGCGCGGGGCTGGAGGTCGAGGAGGTCGACCTGCTGATCGACCTGGCCGAGACCGCCTGCGTCGCGCACGCGGACGCGGTCGAGGAGCAGTGCCGCCGGGTGCTGCGCTGGGCGCGCGGGCTGCCGTGGCGTTCGGTGAGCGTGGCGTCGGGTGCGATGCCGGCCAATCTCGACGACCTGCCCACCGATCGGGCGGTGACGGTGGGGCGGCTGGACGCGCGGGTGTGGGCGCGGCTGGGTGAGCCGGGCGTCGGGTACGCGGACTACGGCGTGACCTCGCCGGTGCGGCGGTACGGGGTGCAGCGCCACCGGCAGTTGCCGACGTTGCGATACACCGCCGGGAACGATTGGTGGATCTATCGGTGGGCGCGCCGGGGCGGACGGAGTGACGACCGCTGCCACGATCTTTGCCGCACGCTCGTGGGTTCTCCGCACTGGCCGGCGACCGGGGCGCGCTACTCCTGGGGCGACGCCGAGATCGCGCGGCGGGCACGGACGGCCCGGGGCGGGGGAAGCTCGGCGAGCTGGATGTCGTGGAGCACTTCCCACCATATCGCCCATGTCCTGGAATCTCTGACGGGGCGATAAACTGTCGTACGCTTGTTCTAATGTTGCTGACAGCCGCATTGGCGTACGCCCGGCACGGGATCCCCGTCCTGCCGGTGCACACGCCTGACCCGAGCGGCGGCTGTTCCTGCGACCGGGGAGTCCGATGCGACAGTCCTGGCAAGCACCCGCGACTGCGACACGGCCTGAACGAGGCGAGCACCGACCCGCGCCTGATCGAGCTCTGGTGGGGCCGGTGGCCGGAGGCGAATGTCGGGCTGCGCACGGGCATCGCGATGGATGTGGCCGACATCGACTCGGCCGAGGGCTGGCACGGTCTGACCCACCTGCTCGGTGGCGAGCTTCCGGCGGGACCCCGCGTCCGTACGGGCGGGGGCGGCTGGCACCTGTGGTTCGCGCCGCTGGGGTTCGGCAACCGGGTGCGGCTGCTCCCGGGGCTCGATTGGCGCGGGGTCGGCGGCTATGTGGTGGCCCCGCCCTCTCGGCACGCCCGCGGCGCCGACTATCGGTGGGTGCGCCGTCCGGATGACGGGCTGCCCGCCGGGCCGGCCCCGCTCCGCCACCTGATCGAGGGGCCGGTGGCGCCGGTCGCCCGCCGGTCGATCCGGCCGATCGTGCATCCGGACCGCTACGGGCGGGCCGCGCTGGCCGCCGAGGCCGACCGGGTGGCGACCGCTCCCGTCGGTAGCCGCAACGACACGCTCAACCGGGCCGCGTTCGCGCTGGGGCGGCTCGTCGGCGGCGGCTTGCTCGACGCTGGCGACGTCGTCCGCGAGCTCGAGGCGGCCGCGGGCAGCGCCGGTCTGGGCCGCGCCGAGGCTCGGCGGACGATCCGGTCGGGGCTCGGCGCGGGTCGACGGTCACCGATCGATCCCGAAGCGGGCCGACACGTGGCGTGATCATCCGTTTGCCCCAATGATGGGGGCATGACCGATCAACGCGGGCTGAAGCCGTACGACGTGGAAGTCACCGTGAAGGCCGGCCGGGACGAGGTGTGGGAGGCCGTGACCCAGACGGCTGTGCTGCGTCAGTGGTTCGGGTGGGACTACGACGGGCTCGACGCCGAGATCCGGCAGATCTTCGTGGACGAGGCGACGTTGTGGGCGCCGGAGCACATGGGCTGGGCCGACGGGTCGTCGCTGGAGGTGTCCGGCGGGGACGAGGAGGCCCGGGTGCGCGTGTCCCGGGAGGGCGGCGGCCCGGGCGGGCCGGAGCGGTACGACGCGATCGAGGAGGGGTGGCGGGCGTTTCTGATCCAGCTGCGGTACCTGCTGGAGGCGCGGCCGGCCGGGCGGCGGCGGACGCTCTACCTGACCGGCGAGACGACCGGGCGGCAGGCGCTGACGCTGGCCGACGGCGGGTGGGAACGGTTCGGGCCGCGGGTGGCGTGGACGGTCGACGCCGAGGACGCGCTGGTGGTGGTGTCCGGGCGGCTGCCGCTCGACCGGCACGAGGCGGCGCGGATGGAGGTGACGGTGTCCACGTTCGGCCTGGACGACGCGGCCTTCGAGGCGCGGCGGGAGGAGTGGACCAAGAGGTGGGCGCCGCTGGCCGCCGATGCGGTGATCACGACGGCCGCGGACCCGTCGCCGGACAACTGACGGAGGCGCGGTGATCTGCCGGCCGATCACCGGACAACTGACGGACGCGCGGTGATCTGCCGGCGAATCACCGGGTAGCGGCTGCGCGCTCGGTCCTCTCCCTCACCCAGCAGCGACCGGCAGGCGCGCGGTCACGCGTCGTGCCGCTGAGCTGGGCGCCAGAGCGCGGCGATTGGTGGCGGGTGGCAGCGCGCCGGGCTTGACATGGCTGGCCGCGGCGCGGGGCTGGAAGAACGTCGTTGATCGCGGCGGGCGGGCAGTGCGCGGGACCAGGAAGCGCGGCGGGCGTGCTTGGCCTTGGGTGCGGCGGCGGCCTGGGCCTGAGGCGCGGCGGGCGGGCTGGGCCTTGGGTGCGGCGGGCGGCAGGGCGTCGAAGCCCGGCTGGCTGTGCTGGGCGGTTGGGCGTGGGCTTGGCGGGCCTGCGGTGGCTGTGCGCGACCCTTGTCCGAGGACACCGCTTCTCACTATTTGGTGTGGCGATCTCTTGCGCGGAGTGGCTTGTGGACGGTGGTCCGAATGCCGTTTTGGTGCGGTGCGGGGATCGGCGGGGAAACGGGCCTATGCGGCAAATCATGCTTCGACGGATAACGATGTGGGCTTCTGACGGATATCTGACAGTGGGGAAGTTCGAGGGGTGGCAGCGGATTCGACGGCGGTCTCCGCAGGTCGGCCCGGACGTCTGGCCACTGTGGAGCATTGGACGGCGCTCCGGGCGTACGGGCGCTGGGGGTTGGGGGCTTTGTGGGTTATGTCGGTGCTGGTGGCGAGCCTTCCATGGTCACGGTGAGTTGATGTTTGCATGGTGGTCACCGTGTCGAAATATGTCAGTGATTCACTGTAGAAGGCGGTCGAATAGCGAAGCCGACATGCAACTTGCACGTGCGGTTCGCCGTGCAAGTTGCATGTTTCGAACGGGTTCGACCTGCTGCTCCGTCGTCGTGGCTCAGATTTGATCGTCGCGCGGGATTTCATTCATGAGCGTTTCTGCGATGTGGGAAGAGACCACTTCCAGTCGATCACCGGAAGTGGAACTCTTCTAAGCCAGCAGTAACGCCCGCGACACGGACGGTGGTGGTAACGAATGCGCCCAGACGTTCTGGTCGGTCCGAGCGAGTGGGTGGTCGAACAGTTCGGCGACAAGGTTGCCGGCGAACTGTGGACCCGGGTTCCGGAGGCGTTGAGCACCGCGATCGACCGCGAGGTCAACGCTCACCCCGCTATGACGCAGACGCAGGAACGAGTACTCGCGAATCCGCGATGGCCGCTTCCGTACGAGGAGCTCGTGCTCTTCCTCGGCACGCTCCCCGGCGCCGAGATCATCAGTGTTCCCAAGTCCGTCTACCAGCTCGTGGTGATCCACGGACACGTCGTCGTGCCCTGGTGCTACGGCCAGTCGGCGCAGACGTCGATGCGTGACGTCGAGGTCGGGCGCTCGTTCGGCCGGCTCGCCCGGGAGTTGCTGCGGCGATTCGGTCCGCCGTGGCGCCGGTCGCAGGCCGAGGCGCCGTTGCCGCTGGACGCCGTCGACGAGCGCGAGGTCGCCAAGATCTGCGCGGCCATCGCGAAGATCGAGCCGAAGCCCGAGGTGGTGATCGCCGGGTTCGCCGGTGCGCCGAACCTCGGCCTGCTGCGGGCGTGCCTCGGCGAGGTCAAGTCGACCGACAACGGTCACCTCAACTGGAGCCACATCGATGATCTCCCCCTTCCCCCGCCCGTGATTCCCCGCCCTCGTCGCATGCGTTTCCCCTGATCCATCAGCCCGGGTGCGGGTGATGTGAGGACAGCGAAAACGCCGCACGTGGGCGCTTCGACAGCGAGGCGCCTCGTGCGGCACAGCTGTGTCCGGGGTCGTTGAGGATGGGGCTCTTCGCGGCGCAGGGGCGCGGGCGCGGAGCGGGGCGGGCGAGGAGCGGGGCAGGCGAGGAGCGGGGCGGGCGAGGAGCGAGGGGCCCGGCGACGGCGGGGCGACGGTGACCAGAACGCCGCGTCCGCCTTACGGGTCGTTTATCGGCGTGATCGCTGGGAACGTCCCTCGCATGGACCGAGGAAACAAGCACGGGGCCCGCATCGACGACCGGATGAGCGACGAGGTCCGCGGGGAGGTTCAGGGCGTCCCCGGCGGCCGGGCCGAGGAATGGCACATGGCCGAGCCGGCCGGGGAGGATCAACCCCAGCCGACCGAGCGCCTCGACGTCGACGAGAACGAGGAGTTCAGCCGGCTCGGGCGGTACATCGGCCTGTCCGCCCTGCCCGGCGACCGGGACAAGCTGCGCCGCAGCGCCCAGGACCTGCTGGCTCCCGACGACATCCTGGCCGACCTCGACCGGCTGCCGGCCGGCACCGAGTTCCGGACCGTCGTGGAGATCTGGCAGGCGCTGGGTCGCTGAGGAAGCAGGAAGCAGGAGGCAGGAAGCAGGAAGTAGGAAGTAGGAAGCAGGAAGCGCAGCCCGGCGAGTTCCGCACGTGCCGCCTACGATCACGCGGTGGACTCGTTCGTGGTGACCGGCGGCGGTCGCGGAATCGGCCGGGCCATCGTCGAGCGCCTGGCCGGCGGCGGGAACGTCGTGGCCGTCGTCGAGCTCGATCCCGGCGCGCTGGACTGGATCGCCGATCATCCGGCGGCCGGGCGGTTGCTGCCGGTCGTCGGGAGCGCTTCCGACGAAGCGGTCGCCGAGCGGGCCGCCGCCGAGGCCGCGGCGCGAGCGCCCTTGATCGGTTGGGTCAACAATGCGGCGGTCTTCCGGGACGCTTGGCTGCACGAGACGGCGGCCCGGGACATGCTCGGGCTGATCGGGCTGAATCTCGACCCGGTTGTGGTGGGGTGCGCGGCGGCGATCCGGCACTTCCGGTCCGCCGGGCGGGGCTCCATCGTCAATGTCTCGTCGCACCAGGCACAGCGGGCGGTGCGCGGCGCCTTCGCCTACGCGACGGCGAAAGCGGCGGTCGAAGGCGTCACTCGCGCGCTTGCCGTCGATTACGGTCCTTCGGGCGTACGGGTGAATGCCGTTGCCTTGGGTTCCATAGCGACCGACCGGTCGGATGCCCATCTCGGCGGGCTGCCCGGCGACGAGCGGGAGCGGTTCGACCGGGAGATCCGGCTGCTGCAGCCGCTGGGCCGGATGGGCCGCCCGTCCGAGGTGGCCGACGTCGTGGCATTCCTCCTGTCCGAGCAGGCGGCCTTCGTGAACGGCGCGATCATCCCGGTCGACGGGGGTCGCTCGGCGGTCGGCCGGGACCCGGAAGAAGCCTGAAATTGGCAGACCAGAGGCTATGGCGCCGGTAGTCGTAGGCCTATAGTCGTGTGCATGGAAGGCGAGCCGATGCGCCTGCTTGGCGCTCATGAGATTCGCGAGCTGCTGGGGGTGTGCCGGCAGCGGGTCTATCAGCTGGCGTCGCGGGCGGATTTCCCGAAGCCGGTCGCGGTGCTGGCTCAGGGCAAGATCTGGCTGAGGGACGACGTCGAGGAGTGGATGGCCCGGCAGCCCCCGCGCGTGGCCCAGGGGACGCGCCGACAGCCCTTCGATGAGGCGATCCGCGAGCTGAGCTCCGATTGTCTGCGGGTCGCGGCGGGGCGGTAGGACGCGCGCTTACTGCCCGGGCAGTAGGTAGGCGGTGGAGAACGGCTCGTGCCGGGCTCTCATGTCGGCGTACGCGGCCAGCAGCATCGGGGCCGTGATGACGGCCGTGGCGACGGTGAAGGCGGCGCTGATCAGCTGGGCGATGATCAGGGCGGGGGTGGCGCCCGCGCCCGAGGTGGTGGCGTTGTCCAGGGCTCCGGTGAAGACGGACTCGAGGATCGTCAGCCCGATGGTGATCCCGAACATCGTCAGGATGCGGCCGAGGGCGGCGCCGAAGCTGGCGTGGAACAGCTGGAACGCGCGGCTCACGGCGTTGCCGCGTTCCAGCAGGACCACCACCGGCAGGATGGTCAGCACGATGCCTATGTAGATGCCGGGCAGGATGCACGCGATCGCCCCGAGCAGGGTCAGCAGGCCGCCCAGCAGGCCCCAGCCGACCAGGGCGGGCAGGCGGCGCAGGCCGTCGAGCAGCGCGGCGCCGATGGCGACCGGGCGGCCGGTCGCGGTCTGGACCAGAACGCGGTGGGTGGCGAGGGTGACGACCACGCTGAGCAGGACGTAGACGAGGGCGAGCGGGAGGATCACGGCCAGCGCGTCGACCACCGGCGACCAGTCGATGTCCTGGAAGTTCTCGGCCGGTGTGGTGTCGAGCGACGTCGTGAACCGGTCGCCGAAGGCCACGTTGACGACGACGGTGCCGACCAGGAGCGGGACCACGGTGATCAGCTGGAGCAGGGCGACCGGCCGCCAGGCCTGGCCGACCAGGCGGAAGCTGCGCGACCACCAGCCGCCGAAGTCGGCGCTGACCAGGGGGTCGGAGGGGCCGGCGTAGTACTCGGCCGGCAGGTGGCCGCCGGGGTAGGGCGGCAGGCCGTATCCGGGAGGAGGTCCGTAGCCCGGCGGGGGACCGTAGGCCGGCGGCGGACCGTAGGCCGGCGGCGGACCGTAGGCCGGCGGCGGCGTGCCGAAGGGCGACTGGCCGTAGCCGGGCGGAATGTATCCGGGCGCCGGAGTCTGGCCGGGCGGCGGACCATAAGGCGAACCATAAGGCGGGCCATAGGGCGGAGCCTGAGGCGGAAGCCCGGACGGGCTCGACGTCGACAACGGATCGGGCGAGCCGAACGGGTCGGAGTTGATGAGCGGGTCCGAGGTCGCGTACGGGTCCGAAGCCGGCGGGAGCGCCCCGAACGGGTCGGCCGCGGGCGGGGACGGTGGCGGCGTGCCGGGGGACGGCTTCTCGTCGTCCGGGCGCTCGGGTGTGTTCTCGGTCAACGTCGTCCCGCTCTCGTGCCGGATCAGCGGCGTCACTGTATCGGGTGCCCGGGTCTCGGGTGCTCAGTATGTCGGTGCCTCGCCAGGGTGTGGACGACGCCGTGCGGACGAGACCGGGCCGCCTAGAATGCGGAGGATGTCCGAGCAGGTCGAGTCGCCCACGACGATCCGGGATCGGGCCGTCGCGGTCGCCGACTATCTGCTCGCCGTGCGGGCCCAGATGGAGCGGCCCGCGCGCACGGTCCCGGCCGATGCCTACTGGCTCGACACGTTGCCCGATCACCCCGCCTGCCGGACCGGGCCCGCCGCCGACGGCACCTCGTGGCTGCGGGTGGGCCTGCCCGATCTTCCACCGCCGGTCGCGGTGCCGGCCGCCCTGCGCCGTCGCCTGCGGGGTGACATCACCTCCGTCACCGAGCCGACGCGCGCGAGCGAGGAAGAGGAGAGCGGCGCGGTCGATGCGGGGGACGAGTTCGAGAGCTGGCGCGACGCGGTCTGGCGTCCGTGGGCCCATGCCACCGGGGAAGCGGAGAAGACCCGCGTACTGCATCGGCAGCTCTTCGACCTCATGCACCAGCTCGACATGACGGCCACAACCACCGAGCTGGTCTGGGGCCACGGCATCCTCGACACCGTCGTCAACGGGGAACGGGTGCGATATCCGCTGGTCGCGACCCCGGTGCTGATCGAGTACGAGCCGGACGCGTCGATGATCACGGTCTCGCCGGCCGGGCCGAGCCGGCTTCAGACCGATGCTCTCGCCGGCCTCGACGAGCGTTATCTGAGTCAGCTTCTCGGGCTCGCGGGCCCGGCCGGCACGCTCGAGATCGACCTCTGGAACGACCTCGAGCGCCGCGAGCTCTTCGAGCGCGCGATGGGCCGGCTCGGCTACGACCGCCTGGTCACCGACGGCCGCCGGGAGACGACGCGGCCGCACATCGAGGATGTCGGCGTTCTCTTCGCGCGGCCCAAGCAGCGGCTGCTCCGCGGCTTCCTGGAAAACCTGCGCGACCGGCTGCTGAGCGGCGACACCACGAGCACCGGCGCGCTGGCCGCGATCGTCGCGCACGAGCCGTCCAAGCTGCGCATGCCCGACGACCGGCCCGAGGCCTGGCAGAAGGTCGGCGAGCGCCTGCTCATGCCGCTGCCCACCAACGAGGCGCAGGAGTCGATCGCGCGGCGGCTCGCGCAGCATCGCAACGTCGCCGTGCAGGGGCCGCCGGGCACCGGCAAGACGCACACCATCCGCAACCTGATCTGTCATCTCATGGCCAACGGCAAGCGGGTGCTGGTCGTCGCCCAGAAGGAGGATCCCCTCCGGGTGCTGCGCGACGGCCTGCCCGAGGGCATCCGGGCGCTGTGTCTGGCCGTCCTCGGCCGTACCACCGATCAGCTCGTGCAGCTTCAGCTCGCCGCCCGGGAGCTCGCCGACCGCGCCGCCACGCTCGACCAGGAGGCCGAGGCCCGGCGGGTCGCGCGGCTCACCGGCCTGCTCGAGGACGCGGAGCGGGAACTGGCGGCGGCGCTCGGCGGCCTGCGCGCGATCGCCGAGAACGAGGCGGTCACCTACCCGATCGACGGCGTGCCGCAGACCCCGGTCGAGGTGGGCGCCTGGCTGCGGGAACGGGCGGCGACGCAGGCCGGCATCCCCGATCCGGTGAGCGCCGCGCCGCCGCTGACCGGCGACGAGTTCGCCGCGCTGCTCCAGCTGGCGAACGGGCTGAGCGCGCCCGACCGGGCGGCCGCGTTGCGCAGCCTGCCGGAGACCGAGGACCTGCCCGACGCGGCCGAGGCCGCGCAACTCCGGGACCGGATCGACGAGCTGCAGGAGCGGGTGGACCGGGCCGCGGCCCAGGGCCTCGATCTCGCGGCCGTACGCGCGGCCGATGTCGCGGCCGTTCGCCACGATCTCCGCGATGCCCGCTCGTGGCTGCGCCGCCGCGAGGGCGCGTGGACCGATCGGCTCGGCCGGCTGCTCAACGATCCGCACTGGCGCGCCGTCTGGGGCGACCACGTCACCGCCACCGAGGCGCTGCTGGCCGAGCTGGCCGCATTGACCCGTCAGCTCGCGGGTCATCGGGTGACGGTGCCGGAGGCGTACGCGCGAGAGCCGAAACGCCTGCTCGCCCAGCTCGCCGAGATCCGGCAGCGGTTCGCCGCCGGCCGCTCGCTGAGCCGGCTGCTGCAGGCCGGGCTGTACAAGCTGGCCGAGGACGTGCGGGTGGACGACGAGCCGCTGCGCACGACCGAGGACGTCGACGTGGTGACGGCCTGGGTGCGTCGGGCGCAGGCCCGCAACCGGCTCGGCGGCCACTGGGTGGAGTGGATCGAGCGGCTGGCGATTCCGGCGCAGGCGGGCGATCCGGAGCTGTGGGCGGGCGCGTTGCTGTCCGAGGCGGGGCAGTCTCTCGATTGGGACGTACGCCATTGGCCCGCGCTGGCCGAGCGGCTGGCTCACCTCGTACCGCAGCATGATCTTGACCTTGATCCGGCGGCGCTGGCCGGGGTGGAGGCGCTGCTCGACGAGGCGCCGGCCGTGTCCGAGCTGGACACGCTGGTCGAGCGGGAGCGCGCGATCCGGGAGAGGCTGGCGCCGTGGCCGCGCCTGCTGGCGGCGTGGTCGACGCTGGACGGCTGGGACGACGCGGTGGCCGAGGTCCGTCGTCTGGTCGCGCTGCGTGCCGATGTGCAGAGGTACGTCGCCCTCCGTGACCGCCTCGCCGAGGACACTCCGGAATGGGCCGCCATGATCGAGGGCGGCGAGGTGCCGGCGGTCTCCGGCCCGGCGTGCCTGGACGCGTGGGCCTGGCGACGCGCGCAGACCTGGTTCGACGAGGTGATCGGCAGCGTCGACCCGGCGGTGCTGGCGAAACGGGTCGAGAACGCCCGCGAGAAGATCCGCCGACGGACCGCCGACCTGGTGGTGGCCCGCGCCTGGCTCGAGGTCGCCCGCAGCCTCGACGACCGGCGCAAGGCCGCGCTGGCCGACTGGACCACGGCCCTCCGCAAGATCGGCAAGGGCACCGGGCGCACGGCCGCGGCCTGGCAGGCGCACGCCCAGCGGCACATGGAGTCGGCGGTCGAGGCGGTCCCGGTCTGGGTCATGTCGGTCGACCGGGCGATCGAGCAGTTCGCCGGCGGCGCCCGGTTCGACGTGGTGATCGTGGACGAGGCGTCCCAGGCCGACCTCTTCGCGCTGCCGGTGCTGTCGCTGGCCGAGCGGGCCGTGGTGGTCGGCGACGACCAGCAGATCGGGCCCCAGCTGGGCTTCGTCGGCTCGGTGGCCGGGCTGATCCACAGTCACCTCGGCGACGTGCCGTCGGCCGAGCACTTCGACCCGGAGTCATCGCTCTACGACCACGCGGTGCGACGGTCGCCGGAGCGGATCCTGCTCACCGAGCACTTCCGCTGCGTGCCGCAGATCATCGAGTTCTCGTCCCGGCACTACTACGACGGCAAGATCATGCCGTTGCGGGCGGACCGGCCCTCGCTCGCGCCGATCCGCACGGTCTTCCTCGGCGACGGGGTACGGCAGCCGCTGGCCGGCTTCGGCGACGTCAACACGGCCGAGGCCGAGGCGCTGGTCCGGCAGGTCGGCGCGATCGTGAAGGACCCGGCCTACGACGGCAAGACGCTCGGCGTGATCTCGCTGCTCAGCACCAGCGGGCAGGCCGGCTACCTGCTGCAGCTGCTGCGTGACGAGATCGGTGAGGACGAGATCCAGGCGCGGCGGCTGCGGGTCGGCGACGCGTACACGTTCCAGGGCGACGAGCGGGACGTGGTGCTGGTCTCGATGGTGGTGTCGGACAACGATCCCCGGGTGGCGGCCTTCACCAAACGCGAGTACCACCGGCGGATCAACGTCGCGGCGTCGCGAGCCCGCGATCAACTGTGGATCTTCCATTCCGTACGCGCCGGGTCGTTGCTCGCCGACGATGCGCGGGGGCTGCTCCTGGCGTACGCGAACAATGTCGTTGATCTCGAAAGCCCGGCCGACCTGGCGTTGTGCGAGAGCGACTTCGAGCGCGACGTGTTCAAGCGGCTCACCGCGCGCGGCTTCCGGCCGATACCGCAGTTCCGGATCGGCGCCTACCGCATCGATTTCGTGCTCAACGCTCCGGACGGCCGGCGGCTGGCGATCGAGTGTGACGGCGACGCCTACCACGGCCCGGAGCAGTGGGAGAGCGACATGCGCCGGCAGGCCGTCCTGGAACGGGTCGGCAACTGCGTCTTCGTCCGCATCCGGGGCAGCATCTTCGCCCGCGAGCCCGAGGTCGCGATGTGGCCGGTGTGGCAGCGCATCGAGGAGCTGGAGATCACGCCGACGCCGCGCCGGACCGTGCTCGAGCTCGCCCAGTGGCAGGGGTCGGGCTCGCGCACCGCCCGTCGCCTGGTCGCCGGCGCGGCGGAGCTGGGCGCGCTGGTGCCGGGGGACAAGCGGGTACGCGCGCCGCTCTCCGACGAGCCGCCGTCGCTCGACGTGCTGGCCCGCAACCTCGCGGTGGCGCGCACGGCGATGGCCGACCGGCCGGACGTGATCGTCGGCGGCGACTGCGGCATCGAGGTCGCCCCGATCGAGGCGGCGCTGGCCGCACACGGCGATGGCCTGGTCGTCGTCTGGTTCGACGCACACGGTGACCTGAACACGCCGTCGTCGTCACCGTCGGGCGCCTTCCACGGCATGGTCCTGCGCACCCTGCTCGGCTCCGGTCATCCGGAGATGGCGCCGGCTCGGCCGCTGAAACCGGCGCAGGTCATCCTGGCCGGCGTGCGGGCGCTCGACCCGGCCGAGAAGGAGTACGTCGAGGAGGCCGGCATCGTGCGCGTCGAGCCGGCCGCGCTGGCGTCGCTGGCGAGCGCCGTCCCGGCCTCGGCCACCGCGCTCTACATCCACATCGACCTGGACGTGCTCGACCCGCAGTCGTTCGCGGCGGTGGGCGCGCCCGAGCCGGAGGGCGTCACGCCCGAGCAGCTGATCGCCGCGGTGCGAGCATTGCGGGACCGCTTCCCGGTGGCGGGTCTCGGCATCACCGAGTACGAGCCGGACCGTCCCGAGGACCGAGCGGTGCTGGCCCGCCTCGTGCCGGCGCTGCTCGACTAACTCGCCCGGGAGGGCGGCCTATTTGGCCAGCGGGCCGGTCAGCTGGCCGGTCGCGTCGTAGGCGATGCAGGTGGCGACCCGGTCGTCCGGCCACGTCGCCTCGCTCGGGTACAGGTAATAGAAGTCGAGGTTTCCGTTCTTCGCCAGGTACGGCGCCAGCCGGTCGTCGCACGCCACCTCGGCCTCCCGGGAGACGGCCGTCCGGCCCGGCCACGGCCGGTCGCGCAGGTCGAAGACGGCGTAGACCTCGCCGTCGTGCGGCGCCCGGCACGGCACCCGCGAGCGCATGCCCTCGATGTCGTTCATGCACTGGCCGACGAGGTACTCGGTGCCGGCCGTCGGCGCCGGCGCCGCGGGGGCGGCGGTGGCCTCCTCGCTGCGGCCCTGGCGGACGCCGGCGACGAGCCCGACGACCACGAGGGCCACGATGACCAGCAGCCAGAAGCCGGAGAGCGCGAGGCCGGCGATCGCCAGCGAACGGCCGCGCTGGCGGGTCCGTCGGATCTGTACCAGGGCGGCGATGCCGAAGCCGATGCTGAAGAGCAGGCCGCCGATGACGCCGAAGACGAGCGAGGCGATCGCGAACCCGTTGAAGCCGGGGTCGAGGGGCGGCGGGAAGGCGGCAGGCGGCGGGAAGGCGGCAGGCGGCGGGAAGCCCGCGTGCGGCGGCGGGAAGGCAGCGGGCGGGGCGTGAGGCGCGGTGTGGGCCGGGGCGTAGGGCGCTGCGACGGTGTCGGGCATGGAGTAACCCGGTGGCGGCGGAGCATAGGCGGGCGGCGGGAAAGCGCCCGGCGGCGCGTACGCGGGAGCCGCCGGGGCTGCCACGCGGTCGGGAGGCGGGTTTTCCGTCACCGGCGGAACCTATAGCGGCCCGATCTCCTTCGCAGACCCGCGCCGGTATCGGTTCGGCATACTGCGGATCATGGATGTTCGCCGGGCCGGGCGCCTCACCGAGCGGGAGATCGCCGACGCCGCGGAGCTGCTCCGCCGTCTGGTCGCCGGCGGCGCGGCCCTGGGCTGGGTCGACCCGCCCGAGCCGGCCGAGGTCCGCAGTCTGCTCACGACGGTGGCCGCCGACGCCGACTCGGTGCTGGTGGTGGCGGGCGAGGACGGCCGGCTGCACGGGCTCGGCTACTGGCGGCGATACGACCGGCCGACCCACCGGCCGCACGCCGACGTCGAGAAGGTGGCCGTCGACGCCGGCCACCAGGGCCGCGGCCTGGGTCGCCGGATCATGGCCGAGCTGATCGCGGCGGCCCGGGACGCCGGCGTCGAGGTGCTCACCCTCGACCAGCGCGGCGACAACACCCGGGCCGCCGCGCTCTACGAGTCGCTCGGCTTCCGCCTCTACGGCCGTCTCGAGAACTTCGTCGCCGTCGGCGACCGCCGCTGGGACAAGCTCTTCTACGCGTTACGGCTCGCGGGTCCGCTCGATCCGGGCCTTGATCCGTAGGTGGTGGGCGAGCAGCGTGACGAGGGCCGGGCCGTCGATCAGCTCGAGCGGGCGGCCGGCCAGCGCCTCGTACGCCTCGGCCTCGATCCCGCCGAGCGACACCAGGATCCCCTTGGTCGCCCCCGCCGCCGTCACCGCGCCGGCCAGGGCGTGCACCGCGGCCGAGCCGGCCGGGACGCCGCGGGTCGCGTAGACCACCACCGTGCCGCCGAAGATCGGCCGCGGGTCGGTGGCGAGCCAGCGGGAGCCGCCGGCGACCCGATCGGCCGCGCCCATCTCCAGGCCCATCACCCCGAAGAGGTCGGCCAGCTGCCGTTCCCAGGCCGCGTCGGTCATCGCCACCAGGTTCGGCCGCTCGTCGATGTCGGCGAGCACGTTGAACTCCTCGGTGAAGTCCCGGTCGGCGTCCCGCTCGAAGTCGATCTTCGGCATGACCGCGGCCAGCTCGTCCGGCGCCGGCGACAGCGCGCCCTGCAGGTGCTTGACGCACGCGACCGGGTCGACCCGGCGCAGCTTGATCGCGGCGAACGTCTCCCGGTCGGTCCGCACCGAGACCAGGCACGGCCGCACGAACCGGCCGGTCCGGCGGTCGATGGTGTCCACGATGCCGTTGAACGACACCTGCCGGACCAGCCCGCCGCGGTCGGCCTCGATGATCTCGTGGATGGTCCGCAGCGTGACCCGGGCGATGATCTCGACGTACCGGTGCCGGATCTCACCCTCGTCGCGCGGCACCGCCGTGAGGTCACCGCGGGCCCGGTCGTAGCGGTACTCCTTGACGACCGGGATGACCTCGATCGGCGGCAGGTGGTACTCGACCAGCAGGTGCTTCTGCTTCGGCAGGTAGGCCAGCCGGAAGTGCTGCGGAAAATCGTCGGGGTAGACCGAGTTGCCGAGCACCATCGCGAAGTACTCGACGACCGAGGCGGGGTCGGCGCCGGCCACCGCGGCGGCGAACCGATCCACTTCGGCGTTGTACGCGGTCATCTTCGCCTCGTACTTGCGACGGCTCTCGTCGTACGCCCGCTTGCGCGCCCGCAGCTGCTGCTTGCGCCGCTCCTCGGCCTCCGCCCACCGCGCCCGCGCCTGCTCGTACGCCCGCCGGGCCTGCGCCGTCTGCTGCTGGTAGACGCCGCTGCCCAGCAGCTTGCCCACCCCCCGCGGCTGCGGCGGCAGATAGCTGTCCCAGTTCGGCTCGGGCAGCGGCCGACCGAGCGGGCCCGGGTCGAACGGCGGCACCGCCAGGGGTTTCTTGAACTGGTCGAGGTCGATGTGGTCGTCCACGTCCAGGGTGGAGAGCAGCAGCGCGTCCAGATCGCTGATCCGGGCGCGGATCTCGGCGTTGGCCGCCGCCGCGTCGGCCGTGCGCGCCTCGGTGTAGAGACGCTGGCTGTCGCGCTGCCGCTGCGCGTCGGTCGCCGCCTGCTGGGCGGCGGCGATCGCGAAGTCGGCGTTGCGCCGGATCAGATCGCGCTGCTGTGCGGCGGCCGTGTTCGCCCGCTGGTCGGCAGCCACCTGCGTGGCGCGCGCCCGCTGCATGTCCCGAATGATGCCCATGCCTCAGTCCTCGCTCCGCGTATGTCCGATCGCCACCATATCGACCGTTTCTGGATCTAGTTACGCGGCGCGTCGTCAGCGGAGCTTTCCGTGCATGGTCAACCCCGCGAGCGGGTAGGAATCGCGGAAGGTTCCACAATCAGCACTGGCAGTAACTGTCCGTCATGTTCTCGACCGTAGTAGGGCCGGGGAACTACGCAGCGCAGTGGTCATCCGATCGGTTGATTCCCTACTCTGATCAGGGGAGTACCTGCAGATGAGGGGTTTGCCGAGTGGATCGGCAAAACATTGACGCGGCCGAGACCTGTTATCTCGTGCCCGTGACGGGTGGTAATAGGTCCGGGGGATTTGGGGCATGGGGCAGGGGGGAGGTGGCCGGCGCATGGCTGCACCGGACGAGCGGCGATCAATGCCGCCCATCCTCCCTGAACCGCGCGTGCCGTTGGACGACCTTTCCGGGCCTGCGTGGTTTAACTACACCGCCTCCGGCGACCAGATCGTCTGGTCGGCGGCCCTTCGTGCCATGTTGGGCCACCCGCCCGCCCAGGACGAGGTGAGCCGCAAGGTCCTCGCACGCTACGTGCACCGCGACGATCATGCCAAGGCCCTCGGCGCTATCACCCAGGCGTGGACGGCCCGGGTGCCGGTCCGGGTCACCGTGCGGCTGATGCGTGCCGACGGCGGCTGGTTCGACGTGGACTGCCGGATCGAGCCGGTCAAGAGCCCGGACGGCACGGTCCGCGGCATCCGCGGCACGGTGACCGACGTCTCGGCCCGCGAGCGCGCCCGCCGCGAGATGGCCCGGCTGGCCCGGCGCGGCGAGACCGTGCAGGCCTCGCTGGTCGACCCCGACCCGGCGACCGGCCTGCTCACCCGGGCCCGGTTCGCCGACGAGATCGACCGGGCGCAGCGGCGCGGCGGCGGCGCGATTTTGATCATCCGGGTCCAGCCGGCCCGCGAGGACGCGGCCGGCACCCGCCCCGAGCTCTCCGCCGACCTGCTGCACCGGGCGGCCCGGGTGCTCGAGGGCGTCGTGCAGGAGGGCGCGCTGCTCGGCCGGGTCGGCACCAGCGAGATCGGCCTGCTGCTCGGCGGCACGTCCTGGCCGACCGCCCGCCGCGAGGCCGAGCTGCTGGTGCAGGCGTTGCGCTCGCAGACCTTCGTGCTGCCCGACACCTGGCTGCGGGCGCAGGCGTGGGGCGGGCTCGTGCGGTTCACGCCCGACGCGGAGGCCGGCAGCCACGAGGTCCTGATCGATGCCGAGCACGCCTGGCGGGAGTCCCGCGACGCCGACCGGCCGGTCACCTTCGTCGCCCATCCCGTTCCGGTACGCGACCGGCAGGGCTCCTACCGCAGCCGGGTCGCCGACGCGCTCGGCACCGACCGGTTCACGCTCTACGCCCAGCCCATCCTCGAGCTGCAGACCAACGCCGTCACCCGGCACGAGCTGCTGCTGCGGGTGCTCGACGAGTCGGACGGCCCGCAGTCGCCGACCCAGGTGCTGGACATCGCCGAGCGGCTGGACGCCGTCTACGACATCGACTTGTGGGTGGTCGAGCGGGCCATGCAGCTCGCGGCCGGCCAGCCCGGCATGTGCCTGCAGATCAACCTGTCCGGCCGCTCGGTCGGCGACCCGCGGCTCACCGAGGAGGTCGAGCGGCTGATCGAGCGGTACGACGTCGACCCGGCCCAGCTCACCTTCGAGATCACCGAGACCGCGCTGATCGGCAACCTGAGCGAGGCCCGCCGCTTCGCCGACCGGGTCCGCGACCTCGGCTGCGAGCTGGCCCTGGACGACTTCGGCTCCGGGTACGCCTCGTTCCGCTATCTGCGGATCTTCCCGATCGACCTCGTCAAGATCGACGGGGAGTACGTGGTGGACCTCGTCGCCAACCCCCAGGACCAGGTGCTGGTGCGAGCGCTGGTGCAGGTCTGCCAGGCGTACGGGATCCACACCGTCGCCGAGTTCGTGCAGGACGAGCCCACCCTGCGGCTGCTGCGCGAGCTGGGCGTCGACTACGTCCAGGGCTACCTCATCGGCCGGCCCGCACCCCTGCTGCCGGGACGGTTGCCCAGCCCCTGACCTGGGTAACGGTCACGGTATGGAGCACTTCACGATCGCCACCGTCGCGGAGAAGAGCCCGGACTTCCGCCGCGTTCTCTGGACGGGTAAGCACACCCAGCTCGTGGTCATGACGATCCCGCCGGGCGGCGAGATCGGCGAGGAGGTCCACGAGGTCGACCAGATCCTGACCTTCGTGAGCGGCGTCGGCAAGGCCACGGTCTCCGGCCAGACCCGCAACGTGGTCCAGGGCGACCTGGTCGTCGTACCGGCCGGGCACAAGCACAACTTCGTCAACGCCGGACCGAACCCGCTGGTCCTCTACACCGTCTACGGCCCGCCGGAGCACGCCGACGGCGCGGTGCACAAGACGAAGGAGGAGGCCGACCGCCTCGAGGAGCAGGGCAAGGACGAGCCGCCGAACAAGTGAGCGTGACATGCCGCCGGGACCGGCCGAGGCCCCCCAGCCAGCCGGTCCCGGCGTCACGCCGGGGCAGAAACCCCGGGCGGGACACTACTCGCGTGGCGCAAGCGCATCGATCGGCGTGTTCGTTCAGCGGCCGTCCCGTTGCCCCAATGAGATGCTTCCGTCGGTGAACCTTTAACCTTCCATCATGGACGAGCCCCGCTGGTTGACCGAGGAGCAACAGCTGGCCTGGCGTCGATTCGTCGAGGTTCTGGTCAAGGTCCCGGCGGCGCTCGAGGCCCAACTGCAGCGCGACTCCGGCCTGACCCACATGGGCTACATCGTGCTGCTCGCCCTCTCCGAGCGGCCGGACCGCCGGCTGGCCATGAGCCGGCTGGCCAAGCAGGTCTCCGCCTCGCTCTCCCGGCTGTCGCACGTCGTGGCCCGGCTCGAGGCCCAGGGCTGGGTGCGCCGCGAGCGCGACCCCGAGGACGGCCGGGTGCAGATCGCGATGCTGACCGACGCGGGCTGGAACAAGCTGGTCTCCTCCGCGCCCGGCCACGTCGAGGCCGTCCAGCAGCTGATCTTCGATCGGCTCACCCCGGCCCAGGTGCGGCAGATGGGCAAACTCGCCGACGCTCTGCTGGAAAGTCCGGTCGAGGTGCGCCCCAGCGCCGAATAGGCTGGCCTCGGTGACCCAACTCACGGAGGTGCTGGGCGGATGAGTCAGCGGGTGCGGGGCGTGATCGCCCGGGCCAAGGGCGCGCCGGTCGAGGTGACGACGATCGTCGTGCCCGATCCGGGGCCGGGTGAGGCCGTCGTCGGGATCCAGGCGTGCGGGGTGTGCCACACCGACCTGCACTATCGCGAGGGCGGCATCAACGACGACTTCCCGTTCCTGCTCGGGCACGAGGCCGCCGGCGTCGTCGAGTCGGTCGGCGCCGGCGTCACCGACGTCGCGCCGGGCGACTTCGTGGTGCTCAACTGGCGCGCCGTGTGCGGGAACTGCCGGGCCTGCCGGCGGGGCAAGCCGTGGTACTGCTTCGCCACCCACAACGCGGCGCAGAAGATGACGCTCGAGGACGGCACCGAGCTGTCCCCGGCGCTCGGCATCGGCGCCTTCGTGGAGAAGACGCTGGTCGCGGCCGGTCAGTGCACCAAGGTCGACCCGTCCGCCCGGCCGGCCGCCGTCGGCCTGCTCGGCTGCGGCGTGATGGCCGGCATCGGCGCCGCGATCAACACCGGCGGCGTCACCCGGGGCGACTCGGTCGCGGTGATCGGCTGCGGCGGGGTCGGCGACGGCGCGGTGGCGGGCGCGGCGCTGGCCGGCGCGACGACCATCATCGCCGTCGACACCGACGACCAGAAGCTGGAGTGGGCGCGCGGCTTCGGGGCGACCCACACCGTCAACGCCCGCGAAACGGATGTCGTCGAGGCGGTTCGCGAGCTCACCGGCGGCAATGGCGCGGATCTCGTGATCGAGGCGGTCGGGCGCCCGGAGACGTACCGGCAGGGGTTCTATGCTCGTGATCTTGCGGGGACCCTGGTGCTGGTCGGTGTGCCGACCCCGGAGATGACGATCGAGCTGCCGCTGCTGGACGTCTTCGGGCGCGGGGGCGCGCTCAAGTCGAGCTGGTACGGCGACTGCCTGCCGACGCGGGACTTCCCGATGCTCACGGCTCTGTACCGTCAGGGCCGCCTCGACCTCGACGCGTTCGTCTCCGAGGAGATCGCGCTCGATCAGGTCGAGGAGGCCTTCGCCAAGATGCACACCGGTGGGGTGCTGCGCTCGGTCGTGATCTTCTAAGCGGCCTTGGCGTACGCCGGCACCGAACGGTCGGCGAGCAGATCCAGGGCGAGGGCGGCGGTCCAGCTGAACGCCGGCGCGCCGAGGCCCTCGCCGGTGATCGGCTCGAAGTACTCGAAGTGCCCGTTGCGATGCACCAGCCGCACCATGGCCGTGCGCAGGTCCTCGGCCTCGTCGCGGAAGCCCTGGGTCAGCAGGCCGCGGCGCAGCAGCCAGTTCATGTTGATCCAGATCGGGCCGCGCCAGTACCGCAGGGTGTCGAAGTCGGGTGCCGTGCGGTCGTAGCTCGGCGCCGGCCGCTCGCCCAGGCCGAAGCGCTCGGAGCGGGCCGCCGCCATGATCGCCTGGACGTGGCCGGCGGGCAGGTCGGGCAGCATGAGCGGCAACAGGCCGGCCACGGTGCGCGCGTCGGCGAGCTTGCCGGCCCGCAGGTCCCGGGCGTGGAACATGCCGGTCCGCGGGTTCCAGAGGCGCTTCACCATCGCGTGGGTGATCGACTCGGCCCGGTCGCGGTGCGCGGCGGCCTCCGCGGCCAGGCCCAGCTCGCCGGCGATCTGGGCGAGGGACAGCTCGGCCGTCGCCAGGATCGCGTTGAACGCCGGGCACTCGATCGCGAACGCGTGCCGGTCGAGCAGGCCGGTGTCGTCGTAGCGCTCGCCCCGGTAGCTCAGCACCAGACCCACGTACCGGGCGTAGTCGAGGTCGGTCGGCCGGTGCGCGGCGTCGACGCGGTCCAGGTCGCGCCGCCGGTGGACGGCGAGCAGCCCGAGGTCGGCGGGCACGTTGGCCATCGCCTCGTCCCAGGCCGGGCTGTTGTCCAGGCCCGACTCCCACGGGTGCACGATCGCGGCCAGCCCGCTCCCGCCCAGGTCGCGGCGCCCGGTGAGGTAGCGCTGCTGGGCGACCAGCCGCGGGTAGAGCCAGCCGAGCTCGGTGCGGGCCTGCAGCGCGCAGGCCGCGCCGTGCGCCGCCGCGTGCCGGTAGACGTCCCAGGCCGCGATCGCGTGCATGGGCGGCTGCACGAGGCCGGTGCTGCCCCGGGCCGGCCGGTCGCCGTAGGCCGGCACGTCCCAGAAGCCCGGGCCCGGGAAGTAGTCCTCCTCGGCCGTGGCCGGGTCGAAGACGATGTGCGGCACGCGGCCGTCCGGCCACTGCGCCTCGAACAGGCTCCGCAGGTCGCGCCAGGCCCGGATGGGGTTCACATAGGCCAGGCCGATGGCGATGAACGCGGCGTCCCAGCTCCACTGATGGGGGTACAGCGCCCGGGACGGCACGGTGTGGTCGTCCTGCCAGTTGTTCTCCAGGACGCGAACGGCGGAGTTCCAGAGTTCGGCAGACATCTCGGTCGGATCCTTTTCCACTGCGCGCGCCGGCAAACGTCCCGCTGAAGAGAACCGGCACATGATGCACGGGCCACGGACGGCCGGTGCGACCTACCCGGTCTCGATGGCCCGCCAGAGGTCGCTGCGCTGCCCGGTCAGATAGGGCGAGTCACGCTTTTTCGCCACGATATGCGCGAGTCCCTGGGCCCGTGCCGTTTCCAGCGCGAAGCGGCCGCCGCCCGGGAAGTAGGGCGGCGTCTGCCAGTGCTCGCCCTCGATCGCCAGGCCTTCCAGCAGCTCCCGGCGTTGCGCGTAGCCGATGTTGCCGGTCGTCGCGTGCCCCTCGAGCCACAGCAGGTCATAGGCGAGGAACTGGACCGGGGTGCGCTCGGCCGCCCGTCTCGCCGCCGCGGCGTCCTTCGGCGCCCGGCGGCGTTCCAGCAGCCGGGCGTCGGGTCGCTGTCCGTCGAACGCGACGATCTCGCCGTCGAGCACGGCCTCGATCGGCGCCAGGGCCGGTCCGAGCGCCCGGATCTCCGGGAACCACGAGGTCAGATCCTCGCCGCCGGCTCCCTGCAGGCGCACTCTTCCCCCGCTCACGTACGCGATGACGCGGCGGCCGGACCAACCCATCTCGTACGCCCATTGGTCGTCGTTCTTCGGGATCCGCGCCGCCTTCTCCGGCTCCATCGGCCGCAGCTCGTCCGGCATCGGCTCCCAGCCCGGCTCCGGCGGGTCCATCCGGCGGACCATCCAGTCGGTGCCCGAGGTCTGGAAGAAGATGTAGCGGCCGGTCGCGCGCTCGCCGTGGAAGGTCACCTCGATCTCGTCGTCCCGCCACTTGAGCGTGTCGTAGGTGCCGGTGTCGAAGATCTTCATGGTGCCGCCGCCGTACTCGCCGGCCGGGATCTCGCCCGCGAAGGTCAGGTACTCCAGCGGGTGGTCCTCGGTGTGCTTGGCCAGGTTGTTGCGGGTGCGGTCGCGGGGGAGCCCGCGCGGGACGGCGAAGCTGACCAGCACCCCGTTCCGTTCCAGGCGCACGTCCCAGTGCAGGGCGCGGGCGTGGTGCTGCTGGATGACGAAGCGGTTCTGCCCGGTCTCGCCGGGATGGCTCGCGGGAACCGGCTCCGGGGTCTTCGACTCATCCCGTTTGCGCCGGTATTCGCCGAGGCGGTCGGTCATCCGCTCATCTTGCCCGCCCGGCTTTTGTCGTACCCCTGTGCCAGGGTTGCGATATGTACTCGGAACGGGCGTCATCGTTGCCGCACGTGGTGGCCTGGTGGAGCGTGACCACCGCGGTGCGTGAGTCCCGCATCCTGCCCGATGGCTGTCTCGACATCATCTGGCAGGACGGGCGCGTCTTCGTGGCCGGGCCGGACACGACCGCCCAGGTCGGGTGCGCGTCGCCGGGCAGCCGGTGTTTCGCGCTGCGCTTCGGCTCCGGCACCGGGCCCGGTGTCCTCGGCGTGCCGGCGTCGGCTCTGGTCGATCAGCAGGTGCCGCTCGACGCGCTGGTCGCACCGGCCACGGTCCGGCGGCTGGCGTCCGCCGATGATCCGTTGGCCGCGCTGACCGCCTTCGCGGCCGGGCGGTGGGCCGACCCCGACCCGGTGATGGTGGGTCTGGCATCGGCCGCCCGATCCGGCCGGCCGATCGCCGCCATCGCCGCGCGGTGCGGGCTGAGCGCCCGGCAGTTGCAGCGGCGCAGCAACGCGGCGTTCGGCTACGGGCCCAAGATGCTCGAGCGGGTCCTGCGCATGCAGCGGGCCGTCTCGATGGCCCGGCGCGGGTCGCCGTTCGCCCGGGTGTCGGCCGAGGCGGGCTACGCCGACCAGGCCCACCTCGCCCGGGAGGTGCGGGCCATGGCCGGCGTGCCGCTCGGGGTGCTCATCTCGTGAGCCCGCTCATTTCTTGAGCCACGCGAAAAGCTCGACCAGGTAGCCGTCGGGGTCGCGGAGCTGGGCGTAGCGCTGGCCCCACTCGGCGTCCCACGGCGCCTTCTCGTTCTCCGCGCCGGCCGCGATGAGATCGGCGTGCTGCTGGTCCACCTCGGCCGGGTCGGCGCAGAGGAAGGCCAGACTGGGCCCGGTCCGCCGGCCGGAGTCGGCAACGTAGCCGGGATCCATTGACGCGAGGGACTTGTGGGTATCCCACATCAGCCGGATGCCGCCCGGCAGCTCGGCCTCGACATGCGGTTCGTTGCCGGCCGAGGCGGGCACGTCCAGACCGAGACGGCGATAGAAGGTGAGGGAGGTTGCCATGTCGGCCACCGCGAGGCCGATTCCATTGATGATCGGTGCCATGTCGTCGACGCTACGGGCGCCCGCTCGCGGCGTCTTGAACAATTCGGACGTCGGGTTGATCGAGACTTTCCCCTCCCGGTGGCTAGGGGTAGTGTTCTGGCTCCGACGCGTGTCCGACCGCTGGGAGGCAGTGCCGCGATGACCTTGCGCATCCTCGTGGTGGGTGCCGGAATTGCCGGTCTGTCCGCCGCTCGTGCGCTGCGGCTCGCCGGGTACCGGCCGGATGTCGTCGAGGCGCTGCCCGCCACCATGCTGCCCGGCGCCGGCATCTACCTGCCCGGCAACGCCTCGCGCGCGATGCGCCAGCTCGGCCTCGACGCGCCGCTGCGGCCGCTCGGCGACCTCATCTTCCGGCAGGTCTTCCTGGACGCCCGCGGCCGCTCGCTGTTCGAGATGGACGTGGCCGGTCTCTGGGCCGGTGTCGGCGAGTCCCGGGCGCTCTCCCGGGGCGATCTCCAGCAGGTGCTGCTCACCGGCGTCGGCGGCGAGGTCCGCTACGACACGTCGGTGAGCGATCTGGAGATCTTCGACCGCACCGCCAAGGTCGAGTTCGGCGACGGCAGCGTCGCGGAGTACGACCTGGTCGTCGGGGCCGACGGACGCCGCTCGACGATCCGGGCCAAGGCCGGCCTCGGCGGGCCGGCGGTGCCCACCGGCCAGATCGTCTACCGCTCGGTGGTCAGCGGCGGGCCGCCGCTCAGCGACTGGACGGCGCTGCTCGGGCGCCGTTCGTCCTTCGTGGCCATGCCGATGGGCGGCCGCCGGCTGTACTGCTACGCCGACGAGACGGCGCCCGACATGCCGGACCCGCCGGACCCGCGTGCCCATCTGCGAAACGTGTTCGCCTCCTTCGGCGGGCCGGTGCCGGCGATCCTGGCCGCCATGGAGAACGTGTCGGTCGCCCGCACCGACGAGGTCGTGCTCGATCGCTGGTTCCGTGGCCCGGTGCTGCTGGTCGGCGACGCCGCGCACGCCACCGCGCCGACGCTGGCCCAGGGCGCCGCCATGTCGTTCGAGGACGCGGTGGTGCTGGGTGAGGAGCTCAAACGGTCCGCCTCGGACGTTCCGGCCGCGCTCCGGGCGTACGAGAACCGCCGTCGTCCGCGCTGTGGCGCGGTGCGGGACCGCACCCGCGAGCGCGATCGCACCCGCGACGTGCCGCCCGCGCTGCGCGACCCGATGCTGCGGCGGCGCGGCCTGCGGATCTTCGCCGACCACTATCGGCCGTTGGTGCCACCCGCCTGACCCCGCGCCGAGCGGGCGTAGGTGAAGGACTATTCTGCCTGCGAGGTACGCCTGCTCCTACGGGGGTACACGGCGTACCGAGTGGCACGAACGAGACGACGGAGGCTATTCGTGACGACCGTTGCGCCTAAGCCGATCGTGACCCGGCCCTACCCGGTCCGGCGGCAGGTCAAGGGTTCGGCATTGGCCCGGATCCTGCGCACGACGGACGCGAAGCAGATCGGGATCATGTACATGATCACCTCCTTCGTGTTCTTCATGCTGGGCGGCCTGATGGCCCTGCTCATGCGGGCCGAGCTCGCGCGGCCGGGCATGCAGTTCCTGTCGCCCGAGCAGTACAACCAGCTGTTCACGATGCACGGCACGATCATGCTGCTGTTCTTCGCGACGCCGATCGTGTTCGCCTTCGCCAACTTCGTGGTGCCGATCCAGATCGGTGCGCCCGATGTGTCGTTCCCGCGGCTCAATGCGTTCGCCTACTGGCTGTACCTGTTCGGCGGCACGATCGCCATCGGCGGCTTCCTCACCCCGGCCGGCGCGGCCGACTTCGGCTGGTTCGCCTACACGCCGCTGAGTGACTCGCTTCACTCGCCGGGCGTCGGCGGCAACATGTGGGTCGTCGGCCTGGCGATCTCCGGTCTGGGCACGATCCTCGGTGGTGTCAACATGATCACCACGATCCTGACCCTCCGCGCTCCCGGCATGACCATGTTCCGCATGCCGATCATGACGTGGAACATCCTGGTCACCAGCCTCCTGGTGGTCATGGTCTTCCCGTTCCTGGCGGCCGCGCTGTTCGCCCTCGCCGCCGACCGCATCCTCGGCGCCCACGTCTTCGACGTGAACACCGGCGGCCCCATGCTCTGGCAGCACCTCTTCTGGTTCTTCGGCCACCCCGAGGTGTACATCGTGGCGCTGCCGTTCTTCGGCATCATCACCGAGGTCATCCCGGTCTTCAGCCGCAAGCCGGTCTTCGGCTACAAGGGCCTGGTCGCCGCCACCCTGCTGATCGGCGCGCTGTCGATGTCGGTGTGGGCGCACCACATGTTCGTCACCGGCCAGGTGCTGCTGCCGTTCTTCAGCTTCCTTTCGTTCCTCATCGCGGTGCCGACCGGCATGAAGTTCTTCGTCTGGATCGGCACCATGTGGCGCGGCCAGATCAGCTTCGAGACGCCGATGATGTTCGCGGTCGGCTTCCTGGTGACGTTCCTCTTCGGTGGCCTGTCCGGCGTGCTGCTCGCGTCGCCGCCCATCGACTTCCACGTCTCCGACTCGTACTTTGTGATCGCGCACTTCCACTACGTGCTCTTCGGCACCATCGTGTTCGCGGTCTTCGCCGGCATCTACTTCTGGTTCCCGAAGATGTTCGGCCGGATGCTCGACGACCGCCTCGGCAAGGTCCACTTCTGGCTGACCTTCCTCGGCTTCCACGCCACGTTCCTGGTGCAGCACTGGCTCGGTACCGAGGGCATGCCCCGCCGGTACGCGGACTACCTGCCGTCGGACGGGTTCACCTTCCTGAACACGTTCTCGACGATCGGCTCGTTCGTCCTGGGCCTGTCGACGCTGCCGTTCATCTACAACTGCTGGAAGTCGTACAAGGTCGGCCAGGTGGTGAACGTCGACGACCCCTGGGGTCACGGCAACTCGCTGGAGTGGGCGACCTCGTCGCCGCCGCCGCTGCGCAACTTCGACCGCATGCCGCGCATCCGCTCGGAGCGCCCGGCCTTCGACGCGAAGTTCCCGGAGCTGGCCGCCGGCACCCAGACGATCGCCGGCCCGCCCGAGGGTGGCGCCCGCCCGCTGAGCCCCGAGTCGCACGGCGGCGCCACGTACCAGGAAGATCGCGAATCCAACCACTGAGCGTCGCGGAAACGGCCCGCCCCCGAGCTTCGGGGCGGGCCGTTTTCGTTTCTTGCCTGTTGCTCTCCGGGTGCCAGCCGGGTGCTGAACGGTTGCCGCCATCAGGTCGAAGTCTGTCCCATCGGCAGCCGGACGGCTGATGTGAGGGAATCTCGCAGCTCTTGTACGATCGTACTTGTACAGACGTACAAGAAGAGGTGTTGACGTGGCTTACGTGTTTCTGCTCGGTGCGATTGCGGCGGAGATTGCGGCGACCAGCCTGATGAAGGCGACCGAGGGTTTCACGCGGCTCTGGCCGACCCTGGCCTGCATCGCCGGCTACGCGATCTCGCTGGTCCTGCTGTCCCAGGCGGTCAAGGGTGTCTCGGTCGGCGTCGCCTATGCGCTCTGGTCCGCGCTGGGCACCGCCGCGATCGTCGCCATCGGGGCCGCTTTCCTGGGCGAGCCGATTACCGTGGTCAAGGTGGCCGGCATCAGTCTGATCATCGCGGGAGTGGTGACCCTGAACCTCGGGGGGGCCAGTTGAGCGCACGCCCCGCGCCGCCTCCGCCTTCCCCGCCCTCTGCGGCGCCGTCCACTGGGCCTTCTCCCTCGGCGGATGGGCGGCAGGCCGGGCGACGCGCACGGGATCCGCAGGCCCGGCGCGATGCCCTCGCGGCGGCGACCATCGAGATCGTCGCCGAGCTCGGCATCGGGCGGACGACCCACCGGGCCGTGGCGGCGCGGGCCGGGCTCCCGCTCGGCGCCACCACCTATTACTTCCCTACCCTCGACGCGCTGATCGCGGCCGCTCTGCAGAAGGCGGCCGAAGACCAGGAAGAGGACCTCAGGCAGTGGGCCGCACGGCTACAGGAGTCGGACGACCTGGCCGTCGCCCTGGTCGAGCTGGTCGACGACTACATGGCCGACCGGCAGCGGGCCCGGATCGAGTTCGAGCTGTGCCTCGCGGCGGCTCGGGACCCGGCGCTGCGGCCGCTGGCCGAGGACTGGCTGCAAGGTCTGCACGAGCTGCTCGCCCCGCACGTGGGCGCCGACGCGGCCGACAACATCTCGGCCCTGCTCGACGGCACGATGCTGCACCTGCTGGTCACCGGCAACCCGCTCAACGCTCCCGCGCTCACGGCCGCGATCCGCGGCCTGGCCGGCGGATAATTCTCCGGCGGCGTCCACGGGGTGCGGCCGTGCGGCTGCTCGCCGGCTCATTTCTCGAGGCAGCGACCGCCCGGAAGCTTGCCGACCAAGTTCTGCTCGGGATGCTCGGCGGCTTTTGCGTAGCCGACCAGGCAGGCGGTCTCGGCCGGGTTCAGCGGATTGTTGACCAGGGTCGCAAAGGCGACGGCGCCGTCCGGGGCCGGGTCCTTGCGGCCGGTCAGGCGTACCACCGGGTCCGGAAACCCGGCGCCGATCATCGTCCGGCGGATCAGCTCGACATCGGCGCCGTCCGCCTTGCGCCGCTGCCCCGAGGTGGCGCCGAGACAGTCGACCCGGCCGCCGTCGAAGCGACAGAGGGCCTGCTCGAGGGCGCGGTCAAGCTGCTCGGCCCGCGGATCGGTAGGCGCCCAGTCCGGCGCCGCACCCCGCCGAGCGGCGTCGACCGCCCGGCGTTCGCAGTAGTCGTCCTGCGCCTCCCGCTCGGCCGCCGACCCGCCACCGACGTACACGCACGAGTATTTGATCGCCGCCCCCGGCGCGCGCCCGACCCACCAGAGCAGCCCCGCCCCCGCAACCACCGCAAGCGCGACCGCCAGACCCACGAACCGCCGCCGCCCGCCCGAGCCGGAGTCCTCGAAGACGAACACGTCCGCCACCGTCCCACGCCTCGGTTGCCATCCGGTTGCCGCGCCAGAGTAGGCGAGTTCCGCGCGGCAGAAGGCCCCAAGAGCGAGGCTTTCGGGGCTTGACTCTCCCCTTGGGGGAGACCTCAGCATGGTTTCCAGCAGCGAGGGCCAGCCGAGGAGGGCGACGAAGGAGGCGCAGAGGCGACGGGCGTGCGGGCTCTTTCTTCTCCGCGCGCGCCTGCGTTCCCGGCGCGCGCCTGCCCTCTCCGCGGGCGCCTGCCTTGTCCGCGCGCTTGCCTTGTCCGCGCTCGCCTGCCTTCCGCGCGCGCGTGCCTTCCGCGCGCGCCCGCCTTCTCGCGCGCCCGCCTTCTCGCGCGCCCGCCTTCTCGCGCGCCCGCCTTCTCGCGCGCCTGCCATCCTTGCTCGCGCGCCCTTCCCGTCGAGGCGTGAAAGTCTTCGGGGGCACGCGGGCGAGGCGCAAGAGGCGCCGGTCGCAGGAGGCGCAGGAGAAAGCGGCGAGTGCGGGGCTGAGCGCTGGCGGGGTCAGGAGTGGGCGGCTGGGCTGTGGATGATGTCGGCCGGGCCCGCGGTGCCGGGAGCGAGGGCGTCCGGGAGCGGTGAGGCGACGTCGGGCGAGGTCACGGAGCTTTCCGTGGCCGGGGCGACACTGCCGGCGGCAGGAGCAGGAGCGGCGGGGGCGGCAGCGGCGGGGGCGGCAGCAGCAGCGAGACCGGCGAGGGCGGCAGCGGCGGGGGCGGCGGCAGCAGCGGGAGCGGCGGCGGGAGCAGCAGGAGCGGCGGCGGGACCAGCGGGAGCGGCGGCGGGAGCAGCGGCGGGAGCGGCGGCGGGAGCAGCGGCGGGAGCGGCGGCGGCGTGGGCGGACTGGCGGCGGTGGAAGAGCTCGGTGGGGAGTACGGCCAAGGCGATCAGGGTGCCTACGCCGCCTACGGCTATGAAACCCCACGCTGGGGAAAGCTGGTCGGCGGCCAAGCCGGCCAAGGGGCCGCCGAGGGCTACGCCGACCGTCAAGGACGAGTTGTGCAAGCCCATGGCCTCTCCCCGCGCGGAGGCGGGAGTCATGCGGCTGACGGCGTCGGCGCTGGCGGTGATGGTGGGGGCGCACAGGGCGCCGCATGGGATCAGCAGGATGGCCAGCAGCCACCAGTGGGCGGCGCCCAGCGCCACGGCCATGGTGAGGATGGCCATGGGGGTCAGCAGGGCCACGGCCGGTAGGCGGCGGTGCATCGTGCCGTAGGCGAAGCCGCCCAGCAAGGAGTAGAACGCCCACAGGGACATCACCAAGCCGGTCCAGGAGAGCTCGCCGTTCTCGCGGAGGACCGCGACCACCGTCACGTCGGTGCCGGAGAGGACCAGGGTGGCGGCCAACGTGACGGCGAGGATGGCCACGAAGCGGGGGCGCAGCCAGGAGCGGCGGGGGACTCGCTCGCCGGCCTCGATCGGGGTCTCGTGGTCGCCGCGGACCGGCGGGTTGAGCAGCCACAGGCCCAGGCCCGAGGCGAGGATGCCGGCGGCGATGGTCAGCATGGCGATGCGCGGGCCGGGGCCGGTGGCGATCACCACGCCGAGGGCGGGGCCGGCCATGAACGAGATCTCGGTGGTGATCGAGTCGAGGGCGAAGGCCGGCAGGCGCTGGGCCTCGGGGGTGAGCGCGGCGATCGACTGGCGGGCGACCGAGAAGGCGGGCAGCGCCAGGAAGCCGCCGAACAGGGCCAGGACGAGCAGCGGCCAGTAGGTCAGGGCCTGGGCGACCGTCCAGAAGACGACCTCGGCGACCGTGGTCAGGATCAGCACCGGCCGCAGGCCGCGGCGGTCGATCAGGCGGCCCATCACCGGCGCGCCGAGCGAGCCGCCGATGGTCAGGGCGGCGCCGACCAGGCCGGCGGCGCCGTAGCCCCGGTCGAGGTCGGTGACGACATGCAGGGTCAGGACCACGGCGCCGGCGGCGATGGGTATGCGCGCCAGCGTCGCCACGATCAGCAGCGACTTGATGCCGGGCAGGGCGAGGGTCTCGCGGTAAGGCTTGAGCAGCATGTGGTTCCTGACCTCCGCCCGTCATCCTGCCCCGGGGGTACGACAGAAAACCAACGGCTTTCGCGGGCAGAAACCCGGACAAAATCGGGCCAGAACCCCTCAAGCGACGATGGGTGTGCCGCTCATCTCCACCGCGGCGGTACGGAATTCCTCGAGCGCCGCCTCGGTGGTGCCGGCCGCCACGCCGGCGGTCAGATTGAGCAGGACCGTCGTCCGGAAACCGGAGCGCCGGGCGTCGAGCGCGGTCGCGCGTACGCAATGGTCGGTCGCGATGCCCACCACCTCGACCTCGGTCACCGACCGCGACCGCAACCAATCCGCCAAGCTCGTGCCGTCGGAAGCGTGCCCCTCGAAGCCCGAATAAGCCGCCTGGTGCTCGCCCTTGTGGAAGACCTCCTCGATCCGGTCGGTCACCAGCGACGGGTGGAAGTCGGCGCCGCCCGAGCCGACCACGCAGTGCGCCGGCCAGGTGTCGAGGTAGTCGGGATGATCGCTGAAGTGGTTACCGGGATCGATGTGCCAGTCCTTGGTCGCGACCACGTGGTCCCACCGGTCCCCGGCCTGCGACAGCACCAGCGAGACGCCGGCCGCCACGGCCGCGCCGCCGGTCACCGGCAGGGAACCGCCCTCGCAGAAGTCGTTCTGGACGTCGACGATGATCAGCGCTCGTGCCACAGCGGAACCCCTAAGCGGTCGGGACGATGGTGACGGGAATGGCCGGGTCGCCGGCCGAGAGCTTCAGGCCCTCCCACGGTATCGAGATCAGGCACTGCCGCAGGTGGTCGCGCGACTCGGCCAGCGTCGGCACGTCGACGATCTCGCCGCGGGCGACGAACGAGCGCTGCAGCAGCCGGTCGTTGGCCGAGTGGTCGGGCACGCCCTGGGAGACGATGATCTCCTCGGTCGCGGTGCCGGTGGGCTTGTGCCGCCGCACGGCCGTTTTGCGCCCGCCGACCGTGGCCTTGTTCTCCGAGCGCTTGACCACCGGCTTGCCCTCGACCTCGACCAGCTTGTAGACCAGGCCCGCGGTGGGCGCCCCGGAGCCGGTGACCACCGCGGTGCCGGCGCCGTACATGTCGACCGGCTCGGCGGCGAGGGCGGCGATCGCGTACTCGTCCATGTCGCCGGAGACGACGATCTTGGTCTCGGTCGCGCCGAGCGAGTCGAGCAGCTCGCGGGAGTGCTGGGCCAGCACCGACAGGTCGCCGGAGTCGATCCGGATCGCCCGCAGGTCGGGCCCGGCCACCGCGATCGCGTTGCGGATGCCCTGGGCGATGTCGTACGTGTCGACCAGCAGCGTCGTGTTCTTGCCCAGCGCCGACACCTGCGACGCGAAGGCGGCCGGCTCGTCGTCGTGCAGCAGCGTGAACGCGTGCGCCGACGTGCCGGTGGTGGGAATGCCGTACCGCATCCCGGCGGCCAGGTTCGAGGTGGAGGCGAACCCGGCGAGGTAGGCGGCGCGCGCGGCGGCCACGGCGGCGTCCTCGTGCGTACGCCGGGAGCCCATCTCGATGATCGGCCGGCCCCGCGCCGCCGTCACCATCCGGGCCGCGCCCGTCGCGACCGCCGAGTCGTGGTTGAGGACCGAGAGGATGAGGGTCTCGAGCACCACGCACTCGGCGAACGTGCCGGCGACCGTCATGATCGGCGAGCCCGGGAAGTACAGCTCGCCCTCGGCGTACCCGTCGATGTCGCCGGAGAAGCGGTAGCCCTCGAGCCAGGCCGCCGTGCTCTCGTCCACGATCTTCGCCCGCCGCAGGAAGTCAATGTCCGGCCCGGTGAACCGGAAGTCCCTGATCAGCTCCATCAGACGGCCGGAGCCGGCGACCACGCCGTAGCGGCGGCCGGTCGGCAGCCGGCGCGCGAAGACCTCGAAGACGCAGGATCGATCGGCGGTGCCGTCCTTGAGGGCGGCGCTGACCATGGTCAGCTCGTACTGATCGGTCAGCAGGGCGGGGGCGAAGGTGTTCACGTCATCACCCTATTGCGCGTCGCCGCGCCTTACGAGGAGCACGTTGACCTGCGGTTCGGCGTTCCGGTTCCCCGATGCGGCAAATCCGGTGGCAACATGGGGGTCATGGCGTTGCCACAGGTCGCTCCCGTCGAGGCACCGGAGATCGAGGAAGCACCGGCCGACGATCGCCCATGGGTGACCATCGTCTGGGACGATCCGGTGAACCTCATGTCGTACGTGACCTGGGTCTTCCAAAAGCTTTTCGGCTACAGCCGGGAGCAGGCCGAGGCGCTGATGCTCGACGTGCACCACAAGGGCAAGGCGGTTGTCTCCTCGGGTGCCCGCGAGCGCATGGAGATGGACGCCAACCAGCTGCATGGCTACGGTCTGTGGGCGACGGTTGACCGGGCCTGAGCAACCGCGGGAGAGGGCAGATGTTCCGACGCAACGGCAGCCAGTGTGTGGCCACCTTCGCGGTCGACGAGGTGCGCGTGCTGCGCAAGGTCGCCGGTGAGGTGGTCGGTCTGCTGACCGACGGCATGGATCACTCCGATCCGGTGGTCTCCCGCCTCTTCCCCGACATCTACCCGGACCGGCCGGACGACTCGGCCGAGTTCCGCCTCTACACCGAGGGCGAGCTCAAGACCGGGAAGATCGATCAGGCGGGCGCGATCCTCGCGGCCCTGCCGGACGAGGGCGAGGGAGAGGTACGCCTGGACGGCGAGGCCGCCGAGGCCTGGCTCCGTGCGATAAACGACGCCCGTCTCGCCATGGGCACCCGCCTCGAGATCGGGGCCGACACCGACCTGAGCGAGGAGCTGGAGTCGGCGGTCGTGCACGACCCGGGCTCGAGCCGCGTCTTCCAGCTGAGCGTGTACGCGTACCTCGGCTACCTGCAGGAGTCGCTGCTGAACGCGCTGCCGGAGATCGAATGACTGTGGGCATGGCCATAGCCGGTCCCCGGAAATCTCACGGTAATGTGAACGGTGTGCTGACCATCGACAGCGCGATCGTCGACGCGATCGTCGCCCACGCCCGCCGGGACCACCCCGACGAGGCCTGCGGCGTCGTCGCCGGCCCGATCGGCAGCGACCTGCCGACCCGGCTCATCCCGATGGACAACGCGGCGCGGTCGATGACGTTCTACGAGTTTGACTCCCTCGAGCAGCTGCGGGTCTGGCGCGAGATGGACGACAACGACGAGGAGCCGGTGGTCATCTACCACTCCCACACGGCCACCGAGGCGTACCCCTCGCGTACGGACATCTCGTTCGCCGGCGAGCCCAACGCGCACTACATGCTGGTCTCGACTCGTGAGACGGACTCGGAAGAGATCCGCTCGTTCCGCATCGTGGACGGTGTGGTGACCGAGGAAGAGATCAACATCGCGGATGCGACCATAGAGGTGTGATCGTGGGTTCGGTGCAGTCGTACATGTTCGGGCAGAGCCCGGTGTCGGTGGTCTACGAGTGTCGCTGACGACACTCCGCTAGATCCCCGTCCCGTTGTTCGACCCTTACCCAGGAGCATTCACGTCATGGCTATCGAAGTTCGCGTCCCCACCATCCTGCGCAGCTACACCGGCGGCGCCAAGGTCGTCGAGGGCTCCGGCGACACGCTCACCGCGCTGATCGACGACCTCGACGCCAAGCACAACGGCCTCAAGGGCCGCCTGATCACCCCCGAGGGTGGCCTGCACCGGTTCGTGAACGTCTACATCAACGACGAGGACGTCCGCTTCCTCGGCGCGCTCGACGCCAAGGTCAGCGACGGTGACTCGATCACCATCCTGCCCGCCGTCGCCGGCGGTGCGCTCGGCTTCGCGGCCGCGGCCGCGATCCTCGGCCGGTAGAAGGTAAAACCCATGGCTCGCTACGAGAGCCTGCTGGACGCTTGTGGGGGCACGCCGCTGGTCGGCCTGCCCCGCCTCTCGCCGGTGGTGCCCGACGGGGCACCCCCGGTGCGCCTCTGGGCCAAGCTGGAGGATCGCAACCCGACCGGCAGCATCAAGGACCGGGCGGCGCTGTTCATGGTGCGCGAGGCCGAGGAGTCCGGCCATCTGCGCCCGGGCGACACCATCCTCGAGCCGACCAGCGGCAACACCGGCATCGCGCTGGCCATGGTGGCCAAGCTGCGCGGCTACCGCCTGGTCTGCGTCATGCCCGAGAACGTCTCGGCCGAGCGGGTCCAGCTTCTCCGGATGTACGGGGCGGAGATCATCTTCTCCCCGGCGGCGGGCGGCTCGAACCAGGCCGTCGCGACCGCCAAGCAGATCGCGGCCGAGCACCCGGACTGGAAGATGCTGTTCCAGTACGGCAATCCGGCCAACGCCCGCGCCCACTACGAGACCACCGGTCCCGAGCTGCTGCACGATCTGCCGACGATCACCCATTTCGTGGCCGGGCTGGGCACCACCGGCACGCTCATGGGCACCGGGCGCTTCCTCAAGGAGAAGGTCGACGGCATCCAGATCATCGCGGCCGAGCCCCGGTACGGCGAGCTGGTCTACGGCCTGCGCAACATCGACGAGGGGTACGTGCCGGAGCTGTACGACGCGTCCGTGCTGGACCGCCGCTTCTCGGTCGGCACCCGCGACGCCGTGCTGCGCACCCGCCAGCTGGTCGAGGTGGAGGGCATCTTCGCCGGGTTCTCCAGCGGCGCGATCCTGCACGCGGCGCTGGCCGTGGCCCACGAGGCGGTCAAGGCCGGGCGCCGGGCCGACGTCGCGTTCGTGGTCTGTGACGGCGGCTGGAAGTACCTGTCGACGGGTGCCTACGGCGGCACTTTGAACGACGCCGAAGAGGCCCTCGAAGGCCAGCTCTGGGCGTAACGCCGCGACCGGTGACCGAGCCCGCGAGCACTACGCCTAATAAAGCACCGCGATCAGGACGTCGATAGCGAGCGGAACCGTGGCCGCCGACAGCAGCAGCCACGGCAACGCCGGGCGGTGGATCGAAAGGAACGATCCGACGGCCAAGGCGACGCTCGCCAGTCCGAAAAGGGACAATGCGGGGACGTACCAGAACGCCGTACCGCCGAAAACCGTGACCATCGCGCGCACCCCGACCCCGACGCCGGCAAGGCCGAGCGCCGCGGCATAAAGCGCCATCGTGAGAAGGCGCGCCGGAGAGGGCGCCGGGTCGTCGGCCGCCGGAAAGCGGAAAAGCGTCTCGCGGTCGCCGAAAGGCGCGGACGCCGGTGTACTCTCCCAGCCACCGAACGGCATGATCTCCGCCGCCTCGGTCCGCGTGCTGCGGCTCTGCTCGACCGTGGTCACGCTGCCTCCGTCTGTTCCGTCCCTAGAAGTCCTCACTTTGTGCAACGCGGACGACTCACCGGACGTAACGGGAAATGCGTTAATGACCGAGGTCACGGGCGGTGTGATGTACGTTGTCGATTTAGCGACAAATCGATCAGACGTTTACGTGGTGCGCAGGTCCGGCGATACGCTTCGCACCGTGATTGACTGGTCTGACGACTCTGCCACGGACCGGTCCAGCGGGGCGTCGACGACCCAGCGTGAGCCAAAGGGACCCGCATGCGACTGACCGTTCTCGGCTGTGCCGGCAGTTTTCCCGGCCCCGAGTCGGCGTGTTCCGCCTATCTAGTCGAGGCCGAAGGCTTCCGCCTGCTGCTCGATTTCGGCTCGGGTTCGCTCTCCGCTCTCCAGCGGTACTCGGACATGAACAGCATCGACGCGATCATCCTGACCCACCTGCACAGCGACCACATGCTGGACGCGTGCCTCTACGTGGTGGTACGCCGCTACGACCCGACCGGGGCCCGTCCGCCGGTGCCGGTCTACGCGCCGCTGGGTGCGGCCGAGCGCATCTCCGCCGCGTACAGCTCGGAGAACGAGCCGATGGACGACGTGTACACGTTCTACGGGCTGCAGCCGGGGAGCTTTCCGATCGGTCCCTTCACGATCACCGTCGACCGGGTCAACCATCCGGTGGAGACCTATGGCGTACGCGTCGAGCACGGTGGCAAGGTGCTGGCGTACTCGGCCGACACCGCGCCGTGCGAGGCCCTGCTGCGCCTGGCCGCCGGCGCCGACCTGTTCCTGTGCGAGGCAAGTTACCTCGACGGGGTGGACAATCCGCCCGGCCTGCACCTGACCGGCGGGGAGGCCGGCGAGGCGGCGACCAAGGCCGACGTCGGCCGGCTATTGCTGACCCATTTGATACCTGCGTGGTTCTCTGAGGCATCTATTGTGGATGCGGCCTCCGCGGCATACGCGGGGCCGGTGGAGGTTGTCCGCCCGGGCGCCCGGTACGATCTCTAGGCCCGAACCGGGGGGCGGGGGCTGGTACGCACCATTTGCACCGCCGGATCGTGATCTTGGAGTTGCTGCATGCGCATTGTCCGCCTGGCCAACTTCGTGACGACTCATACCGGTGGCCTCCGGACCGCATTGCGCAACCTCGGCGAGGGCTACCAGCGTGCCGGGCACGAGGCGGTGCTGATCGTTCCCGGACGTGAGCGCTCCGACATCCAGACGTCCCAGGGCCGGGTGATCACGCTGCCCAGCTCGCCCCTTCCGCGTACCGGCGGCTATCGGGTGGTCGCCGGCCGCCGCGAGCTGACCCGCCTGCTCGACGAGCTCGAGCCCGACCGCATCGAGGTCTCCGACCGGGCCACCCTGCGCTGGACCGGCACCTGGGCCCGGCAGCGCGGCGTCGGGTCGATGATGGTGTCCCACGAGAGCCTGGCCGGGCTGCTCGGCGTCTGGGGCATGCCCAAGCGGGACGCGCTGGCCGACCGGCTCAACGCGCGCACCGCGGAGAACTTCGACACGATCGTCTGCACGACGGCGTTCGCGGCGGCCGAGTTCCGGCGCCTGGGCGTGCCCAATCTGATCGAGGTTCCGCTCGGTGTCGACCTCGACGAGTTCCACCCCCGACAGGCCGATCCGGCCGTACGGGCGAGATACGCCCGCCCCGACGAGCTGCTCGTGGTGTTCTGCAGCCGGCTGTCCGCGGCCAAGCGGCCCGAGCTCGCCGTGGACGCGGTCGCCACCCTGCGCAACGGCAAGGTCCCGGCCGTGCTGGTGCTGGCCGGGGACGGCACCCGGCGTACGTCGCTGGCCTATCGCGCGGCCCGGCTGCCGGTCCGCTTCGCCGGGCACATCGCCGACCGCGCCGCCGTCGCCGCGCTGCTGGCCAGCGCCGACGTGGTGGTCGCGCCCGGTCCGGTGGAGACGTTCGGGCTCGCGGCGCTCGAGGCCCTCGCCTGCGGCACGCCGGTGGTGGTCAACGAGTCGAGCGCGCTGCCCGAGGTGGTCGGCGACGCGGGCGTGGCCGTTCCCGGCACCCCGGAGGCCTTCGCCGACGGTGTCCTCGCGCTGATGGCCCGGCCCGCGGCCGAGCGCCGGGCGGCCGCGCGGGCCCGGGCCGAGCGGTTCGGCTGGCCGCAGGCGGTGGACGGCTTCCTGCGGGCGCACGGCGCCGCTCCCTCGCCGGCTCTGGTCATCACCCGGCAGCGCCCGGCGGCCACGATCCGGCCCGCGGTGCCCGGCCTGTAGCGCGGCGTCCGGTTATCCACAGGCCGCCGAGCGCGCTTCCGGCCGACCTAATAAGGTTCTGGGCATGGCACGACCCGACGGCCGCTCGGCCGACCAGCTGCGACCCGTGACCCTCACCCGTCGATGGAGCATCCATCCCGAGGGCTCGGTGCTCGTCGAGTTCGGCAACACCCGGGTGCTCTGCACCGCCAGCGTCACCGAGGGGGTGCCCCGCTGGCGCAAGGGCTCCGGCCTGGGCTGGGTCACCGCGGAGTATGCGATGCTCCCGCGCGCGACCAACACCCGCGGCGACCGGGAAAGCGTCAAGGGCAAGGTCGGCGGACGCACGCAGGAGATCTCCCGCCTGATCGGCCGCAGCCTCCGGGCCTGCATCGACCTCAAGGCCCTCGGGGAGAACTCGATCGTCCTCGACTGCGACGTCCTGCAGGCCGACGGCGGCACCCGCACGGCGGCGATCACCGGGGCGTACGTCGCTCTGGTCGACGCGGTGAGCTGGCTGGCCGACCGCAAGTCGCTGGCCGGCAAGGTCGACAAGGTCATGCACCGGTCGATCCAGGCCGTCAGCGTCGGCATCATCGACGGCGAGCCGCGCCTCGACCTGATGTACCTCGAGGACGTCGACGCCGAGGTCGACATGAACGTGGTGTGCACCGGCGACGGCGACTTCGTCGAGGTGCAGGGCACCGGGGAGAACGGCGTGTTCCGCCGCGACCAGATGGACGCGCTGCTCGACCTGGCCGTCGCCGGTTGCGCCGAGCTCGCCGCCGCCCAGCAGAAGGCGCTGGCGTCATGAGCGCGAAGCTGCTGCTGGCCACGGCGAACCGGAAGAAGCTGGTGGAGCTGCAGCGCATCCTCGACCTGGCGCTCGGCGCCGAGCGGATCGCGCTGGTCGGGCTGGCCGAGTTCGAGGGCTACCCGGATGTGCCCGAGACGGGGCTGACCTTCGGCGAGAATGCCCTGATCAAGGCGCGCGAGGGTGCGAAGCGCACCGGTCTGCCCACGGTGGCTGACGACTCGGGCATCGCGGTCGATGCGCTGGGCGGCATGCCCGGCGTGTTCAGCGCCCGCTGGTCCGGCCGGCACGGCGACGACGCGGCCAACCTCGACCTGCTGCTGGCGCAGATCTCCGACGTGGGCGACGACCATCGCGGCGGCGCCTTCGTGTGCGCCGCGGCCCTGGTCCTGCCGAACGGCCGCGAGCACCTGGTCGAGGGCAAGCAGCGCGGCACGATCCTGCGCGCCCGGCGCGGCGAGGGCGGTTTCGGCTATGACCCGATCTTCCTGGGGGAGGGCCAGACGCGGACGAACGCGGAGCTGACCCCGGCCGAGAAGGATGCGATCAGCCACCGGGGCAAGGCGTTCCGCGAGCTGGCCAAGGTGATCGCCAAGGAGCTGCCGAACTAGGTCGCCCCTATCCCTCGTGGAAGGGGTAGAGGCGGAAGCCCGGCTTCTCAAAGTGCGGGAACGAGCGATAGAAGGCGGCCGCGGCGTCCTCGCTGAGCAGGTCGACGCGTTCGCCGCCGGCCCGGCGCAGGGCCTCGGTCACCAGGCGGCGGCCGAGACCGGTGCGGCGGTGCGTGGCGGCGACGGCGAGGTTGGCGAGGTAGGCCTGGAGCTCGCCGTCGCTGAACAGCTCGGCGAAGCCGACGATGGCGGCCGCCGCGCCGGCACCGCTTGCATCGATGCGCGGCGCGCCCACACCGGCTTTTGCGGCGTGGGCCTGGGCGGTTTCTGCGGCGCGGGCCTGGGCGGTTTCTGCGGCGCGGGCCTGGGCGGTTTTTGCGGCGCGGGCCTCGGCGGCTACGACCGTCGTCACGCCGGGGGCGGTCAGGATGCGCGCGGCCCGGGCCGGGTCGGCCGGGAAGGACGGCCAGCCCTCGGCCTCGCACAGTCGCAGGATGCCGGGGAGATCGCCCGGGCGGAACGGGCGGATCTCGACGGCGGTCATCGGGCGGTCACGAGGTTGACCAGCTTGGGCGCGCGGACGATCGTGCGGGTCACCCTGCGGCCGATCGCGGCGGGCGAGGCCAGGGCCAGGGCGGTCAGCTCGGGCTCGGTGATGGCGGCGGGGACCTCGATGCGGTCGCGGACCTTGCCGTCGACCTGGATCGCGCAGACGACGGTATCCAGGGCGGCCAGCTCGGGGTCGATCGCCGGCCAGGCGGTGGTGGCGATGCCGGGCGGGTGGCCGAGGCGGTGCCACATCTCCTCGGCGGTGTAGGGCGCGAAGAGCGACAGCACGACGGCGATCGCTTCGGCCGTCTCGCGCAGCGCGGGGTCGGCGGGATCGGCGTGGTGGTTGGCGGCCGAGACCAGCTGCATGGTGCGGGCCACGGCAACGTTGAGGCGGCGGGCCTCGACCAGCTCGGTGATCTCCCGCAGCAGGCGATGCGTCTCCCGCCGTAACGCCGTCGCGGCCTCGGCGCCGCCCGGCCCCGGCGACCTGCCATCGCCGGGGGAGTCCACCTGGGAGCCCACCCGGGGGCCCACCCGGGTGGCCACCCTCAGGGCGCGGGCCAGGAAGCGCGCCGCGGCGGTGGGGGAGACGTCGGCCCAGTCGATGTCGTCGCTGGGTGGGCCGGCGAACAGCATTGCCACGCGGACGGCGTCTACGCCGTGGCGGGTCAGCTCGTCGCCCAGGGTGACCATGTTGCCCTTCGACTTGCTCATGGCGGCGCCGTTCAGGATCACCTGGCCCTGGGTGGTCAGGGCGCGGAACGGCTCGTCGAAGTCGATCAGGCCGATGTCGTGCAGGACCTTGGTGACGAAGCGGGCGTACAGCAGGTGGGACACCGCGTGCTCGGCGCCGCCTATGTAGTCGTCCACGGGCAGCCAGGCGCGGGCCGCGGCCGGGTCGAACGGGCCCTCCTCGTAGGTCACGTCGGGGTAGCGCAGGAAGTACCACGAGGAGTCGACGAAGGTGTCCATCGTGTCGGTGTCGCGGCGCGCGGGGCCGCCGCAGGCGGGGCAGTCCATGGCCACGGGGGACGACAGCAGCACCGGCAGGGTCGCCGGCACCAGGCCGCAGGACGGGCAGTGGACGATCGGAATCGGGCAGCCCCAGCGGCGCTGGCGTGAGATCAGCCAGTCGTGCAGGCCCGGGATCCAGTTCCGCTGCATGGCCAGGACGGGGGACGGCCAGTGGCCCTCCAGACGGGACAGGCCGGCCAGCAACCGGTCGGCGTACGCGGTGATGCGGAAGAACCACTGCGTGAGCGACTTCTCCACCACCGTGCTGCCGCAGCGCTCGCATTTGCCGCCGATCACCTGCTCGTTGGCCAGCACCGTGCGGTCGGTGGGGCACCAGTTGACCGGGGCCTGTTCGCGATAGGCCAGGCCGCGCTCGAAGAAACGCAGGAACAGCCACTGCGTCCAGCGGTAGAACGACGGGTCGCTGGTGTGCAGGCGGGTCGTCCAGTCGATCGAGACGCCGTAGCGGCGGAACGTGGCGGCCTGCGTCTCGATGTTCGCGTACGTCCACTCGGCCGGGTCCAGGCCCCGCTTGATGGCCGCGTTCTCGGCCGGCAGCCCGAACGAGTCCCAGCCGATCGGGTGCAGCACGTCGTAGCCGCGCAGCCGCCAGTAACGGGCGATCGCGTCGCCGATGGCGTAGGCCTCGGCGTGCCCCATGTGCAGGTCGCCGGAGGGGTAGGCGAACATGTCGACGACCGTGCGGCGGGGCCGGCCGTCGAAGCGGCGGGCGAAGAGGCCGAGCGACTCCCAGACCGGCAGCCATCGGTCCTCGATCGCGCGGAAGTCGTAGCCCGTCATGCCCGGGACGGTAACGCGGCGGAGGAGTCGAGCGCCGCCGATTTCCCGCGGCTGGGGAAGAGAGCCCGCGGCGGGGGAGAGAGCCCGCGGCTGGGGAAGAGAGCCCGCGGCGGGGGAGAGAGCCCGCGGCTGGGGAGAGAGCCCGCCGCGGGCAAATGACCCTTCGGCGGCGGCCTACCGCAGCGGACCCACCTCCGCCTCGATCGCGGCGCGCAGGTCGCGGCCGGCCACCGCCGCGCGGGCCTTCTCCAGCACGGGGGCGAGGAAGACGTCGGGGCCGGGCGTGCCCGCGAACGGCGCCACCGCCTCGATGGCCAGCCGGCCGGCCGGTGACGGGGTCAGCGGGTGCCGCAGCTGGAGACCGCGAACGGCGGCCAGCAGCTCGACCGCGAGCAGGCTGGTCAGGTTGTCGAGCACGGTCCGCAGCTTCTTGGTGGCGGCCCAGCCCATCGAGACGTGGTCCTCCTGCATGCCGCTGGTCGGCAGCGAGTCGGCCGAGGCGGGCACGGCGAGCCGGCGGTTCTCGGCGACGATGCCGGCCGCCGTGTACTGGGCGATCATCAGGCCCGAGTTCACGCCGGCGTCGGGAGAGAGGAACGGCGGCAGCTCGCGCGAGCGGGTCACGTCGAGCAGGCGGTCGACCCGGCGCTCGGCGATCGAGCCGACCTCGGCGGCGGCGATGGCCAGGAAGTCGGCGGCGAAGGCGAGCGGCTCGCCGTGGAAGTTGCCGGTCGACTCGACCTGGCCGGTAGGCAGCACGACCGGGTTGTCGACGACCGAGATCAGCTCACGGCCGGCGACCTGGGCGGCGAAGTCGAGGGTGTCCCGGGCCGCGCCGGAGACCTGCGGCGCGCAGCGCATCGAGTACGCGTCCTGCACCGCGTGCGCGAGGTCGTCCCGGTGCGAGTCCATGATCGCGGAGTTCTGCAGCAGAGCCAGGATGTTCGCGGCCGAGGCGGCCTGGCCGGGGTGCGGGCGGATGGCGTGCAGCTCGGGCCGGAACGGCCGCTCCGAGCCGAGCATCGCCTCGATCGCCAGGGCCGCGGTCACGTCGGCCATCGCGAACAGGTGCCGGCAGTCGTCGAGGGCGAGCAGCAGCATGCCGAGCATGCCGTCGGTGCCGTTGATCAGCGCCAGGCCCTCCTTGGCGGCCAGGTCGAGCGGCGCCAGCCCGGCGTTGTGCAGTGCCTCGGCGCCGGCGACGCGGGCGCCGTCCTTGCCCAGCACCCAGCCCTCACCCAGCAGCACCAGCGCGCAGTGCGCCAGCGGCGCCAGGTCACCGGAGGCGCCGAGCGAGCCGTGCTCCGGCACCCACGGCGTGATGTCGTGGTTGAGCAGGTCGGCGATGCCCTGGGCGAGCTCGGGGCGGATGCCGGAGTGGCCGAGCGCGAGCGAGCGCAGCCGCAGCAGCATCATCGCCCGCACCACCTCGCGCGGCATCGGCGCGCCGACCCCGGCCGCATGCGAGCGGATCAGCGCGTGCTGCAGCTCGGCCCGGCGGGCGGGCGCGACGAACGTGCCGGCGAGGGCGCCGAACCCGGTGGTGACGCCGTAGACGGGACGGCCGGACTCCTCGATGCGGTCGACGATGGCCCGGCTGGTGGCCATGGCCTCGACGGTGGCGGGGGCGATCTCGACCCGGGCGTCGCCGCGGGCGACGGCGGCGACGTCGGCGGGGGTGACGCCGGTGGGCATAACGGTGACGATCTTCATGGTGGGCCTTAAGTCCGATTGTGGGTGGTGGGCGGGGTGGTTGGACGGCCGTCGTGCAGAACGTTTTTGATCAGGGGTACGCCCGGCCGGTAGGCCAGGTGCAGGTGGGTGGGCGCGTCGAGGACGACCAGGTCGGCTCGCGCGCCAGGCCGCAGCACGCCGATGTCGTCGCGGCGCAGCGCCCGGGCGCCGCCGAGGGTGGCGGCCCGGACGGCCTCGAGCGGCGTCATGCGCATCTCGCGGACGGCGAGGGCGATGCAGAACGGCATCGACGACGTGTACGACGAGCCGGGGTTGCAGTCGGTGGCCAGGGCGACCATGACGCCGGCGTCGATCAGCCGGCGCGCGTCGGGGTAGGGCGACCGGGTCGAGAACTCGGCCCCCGGCAGCAGCGTGGCCACGGTGCCGGAGCCGGTCAGCGCGTCCACGTCGTCGCCGGCCAAGTGCGTGCAGTGGTCGACGCTGGCCGCGCCCAGCTCGACGGCGAGTCGCACGCCCGGCCCGGGGCCGAGCTGGTTGCCGTGCACCCGCAGCCCGAGCCCGGCGTCGCGGCCGGCGGTCAGGATCGTGCGGGCCTGGTCCTCGTCGAACGCCCCGCGCTCGCAGAAGACATCGACCCATTTCGCGTACGGCTTCGCCGCGGCCAGCATCGGGCCGGTGACCATGGCGACGTACCGCCAGGGGTCGTCCGCGAACTGGTGGGGGACGACGTGCGCGCCGAGGAACGTGGTCTCGTCCGTGAACTCGCGGGCGATCCGCAACGACCGGGCCTCGTCCTCGACGGTCAGCCCGTAGCCGCTCTTGATCTCGATGGTGGTGGTGCCCTGGGCCCGGGCCTCGGCGACCAGGCGGCCGGTCGCGTCCCGCAGGTCGTCGTCGGAAGCGGCCCGGGTCGCCCCGACGGTCGTGCGGATGCCGCCGCCGGTGTAGGGCTCGCCGGCCATGCGCGCCGCGAACTCGGCCGCCCGGTCCCCGGCGAAGACCAGGTGCGAGTGGCTGTCGACGAAGCCGGGCAGCACCGCGGCGCCGTCCACGTCGATGCGGCGGTCGCCGGCCGGCGCGTGGAAGCTGCGGCCGACCCAGGCGATCCGCGGGCCGTCGACCAGGACGGCCGCCCTGGTCACCGGCGGGCCGTCGTTGGTGACGAGCTCGCCGATGTTGTCGATCAGCAGCGTCGTCATCGGATCGCCGACCCGAGGGCCCGGGGCACGTCGATGGCGGTGTGCCGGCCGCCGGCCACGACGTGCCGTCCGTCCACGATGACGTCGCTGACGTCGGCGGCCGTCGCGGCGAGGATGGCGCCGTCCGGGCCGGCCCCGGCCGTACGCACCGAGTCGAGACGCACCGCGACCAGGTCGCCCCGCTTGCCCACCGCGATCTCCCCGGCGTCCGGCCAGCCGATCGACGCGTGGTTGGCGGCCGCGCCGACCAGCTCGGCGACGGTGAACCGGCCGCGCTGCCGGGAGGCCAGCCGCTCGTTCATCTCCAGCGCGCGCGCCTCCTCGATCAGGTCGATCACGGCGTGGCTGTCGCTGCCGAGGCTGAGCGGCGAGCCGGCGTCGGCCAGCTCCCGGGCGCGTCCGATGCCGTCGGCCAGGTCGCGCTCGGTGGTGGGACACATGCAGACGCCGGTACGGGTCTCGCCGAGCAGCCGCACGTCGTAGTCGGTGAGGTGGGTCGCATGGACCGCGGTCGTCTCCGGGCCGAGGATGCCGTGCCGGTCGAGGAGCTCGGCCGGGCTGCACCCGTGCACCGCCCGGCACTGCTCGTTCTCGGCCGGTTGCTCCGAGAGGTGCACGTGCAAGGGCGCCCAGCCGGCCACCTGCTTGAGGTGGTGAGCGGCAACCGCGCGTACGGAATGAATGGCCGCACCGATGCGAGCGTGCGGCGCGGCAACCAGCCCGGCCACCCGCTCGGCCCAGCGTTGCGGATCTCCGTCGCCGAAGCGGCGCTGCACGCCCTCCAGCGGCTTGCCGTCCACGCCCGCCTGCAGATAGAGCGTGTCGAGCAGGGTGATCCGGATGCCCGCCTCGCGCGCCGCCTCGATCAGCGCCTCGCCCATGATGTTCGGGTCCGCGTAGGGCGTGCCGTCGGGCGAGTGGTGCAGGTAGTGGAACTCGCCGACGGCGGTGATGCCGGCCATCGCCATCTCGGCGTAGGTCGCGCGGGCGAGCTCGAGGTAACCGTCGGGGTCGAGCGTCGCGGCGGTTCGGTACATCCGCTCGCGCCAGGTCCAGAAGTCGCCTTTGCCCCGGTGCGTGTGCCCGCGCAGCGCCCGGTGGAAGGCGTGGGAGTGCGCGTTGGCCAGGCCCGGCAGCACGAGCCCGGGCAGATCGATGTCCGCCTCACCCGACTTATCCGGATTTACGGCAGTAAAAACCCCGCTTTTGATCTCCAAGTGGACGTCGCTCGCGATCTTGCCATCGATCCACGCGTGAGCGGCGTGATAGACGGTCATGTCAGCTCGCTCAGCACGGTGGCGAGCGCCTCGACCCCGGCCGCGCAGTCCGCGGGCTCGGCGTGCTCGGCCGGCGAGTGCGAGATGCCGGTCGGGTTGCGAACGAAGAGCATCGCCGTCGGCACCAGCGCCGAGAGCACGCCCGCGTCGTGGCCGGCGCCGGTCGGCAGGATCGGCGCGTCGCCCAGCATTCCGGAGATCCGGCGGGCCAGGGCGGTGTCGAAGGTGACCTCGGTGCTCAGCGACTCGGCCGTGACCGCCACCTCGGTGCCGTCCCGCCCGGCCCGCTCGGTCGCCCGCTTCACCACCGCGTCGACCACCGCGTCCATCGTGGCCGTGTCCGCCGCCCGCGCGTCCAGCCAGCCGCGCACCAGCGACGGGATGGCGTTCGTCGCGTTCGGCTCGACCTCGACCCGGGCCATCGTGGCGTGCGCGCCGGCCAGGCGGGCCTCCTTGTTGGCGGCGAGCACCGTGTACGCGAAGGTCAGCATCGGGTCGCGCCGGTCCGCCATCCGGGTCGTCCCGGCATGGTCGCCGTGCCCGGTGAAGTCGAACCGCCACCGGCCGTGCGGCCAGATCGCGCTGGCCACGCCGACCGGGGTATCGAGTTGCCGTCCTTGCTCTATGTGCAGCTCGACCAGGGCGCCGATGCGGCTCTTGAGTCCGGGCAGCTGACCGGCCGGCGTCGCTCCGAGTGCTTCCCCGAACGTCACGCCGTCACGGTCGGTGAGGGCGGCCGCCGTGGCCGGGTCGATCGCGCCGCTGAGCAGCCGGGAGCCGAGGCAGGGCAGCCCGAACCGGCCGCCCTCCTCCTCGACGAAGGCGACCACCGCGAGCGGGGTGCGGGGCCGGTGGCCGGCCGCGCGCATCCGGTCGACGGCCAGGAACGCGCTGACGATGCCGAGCGGGCCGTCGAAGCCACCGCCGTGCGGAACCGAGTCGAAGTGCGAGCCGGTCAGCACCGCGCCACGGCCCCAGGCCGCGCCCCACCACGCGAACAGGTTGCCGTTGCCGTCGTCGGTGACCGGCATGTCGCGGCGGTCGGCCTGGTTGCGGAACCAGTCGCGCAGGGTGAGCTCGGGGCCGTCCAGCGCGTACCGCAGATAGCCGCCGCTGGAAGCCCGCCCGATCGCCTCGATCTCGCCCCACAGAGCGGAGAAGACCTGTTCGCTCATGACTTCATCGGAATGTGTACGCCGCTCGCAGCGGCCGAGTCGTAACCGGCGTCCACGTGCCGGATCACCCCCATGCCCGGGTCGTTGGTGAGCACCCGCTCGATCTTCTCGCCGGCCAGCGCGGTCCCGTCGGCGACGCATACCTGCCCGGCGTGGATCGAGCGGCCGATGCCGACGCCGCCGCCGTGGTGGATCGAGACCCAGGACGCGCCGCTCGCGGTGTTGACCAGGGCGTTGAGCAGCGGCCAGTCGGCGATCGCGTCGGAGCCGTCGAGCATCGACTCGGTCTCCCGGTAGGGCGAGGCGACCGAGCCGGCGTCGAGGTGGTCGCGGCCGATCACGATCGGCGCGCTGATCTCGCCGCGGGCGACCATGTCGTTGAAGCGGACGCCGGCCTTGTCGCGCTCGCCGTACCCGAGCCAGCAGATGCGGGCGGGCAGGCCCTGGAACGCGACCCGCTCGCCGGCCAGCCTGATCCAGCGGGTGAGGCCCTCGTTCTCGGGGAACAGGTCGAGGACGGCCTTGTCGGTGGCGGCGATGTCCTTCGGGTCGCCGGAGAGCGCGGCCCAGCGGAACGGGCCTTTGCCTTCGGCGAAGAGCGGGCGGATGTACGCGGGGACGAAGCCCGGGAAGTCGAAGGCGCGCTCGAAGCCGCCCAGCTTGGCCTCGCTCCGGATCGAGTTGCCGTAGTCGAAGACCTCGGCGCCGTCGTCCAGGAAGGCGACCATGGCTGCCACGTGGCGGGCCATGCTTGCCCGGGCTCGGTCGGTGAACTCGTCCGGTTTTGTCCGGGCGAACTCGGCGGCGTCGTCGATGTCGACGCCGACCGGGATGTAGCTGAGCGGGTCGTGTGCACTGGTCTGGTCCGTCACGATGTCGATCTCGACGCCCAGTTGCCTGAGTTCCGGGAAGATCACCGCGGCGTTGCCGACGACCCCGATGGAGATAGGGGTTCTCGCCGCTTTTGCGGCCTGCGCCTTCCGGACGGCATCCGCAAGATCGTCGGCGATCACGTCCAGGTAGCGGGTGGCGACCCGGCGCTGGAGGCGGGTGCGGTCCACGTCGACGATCAGGCAGACGCCGCCGTTCATGGTCACGGCCAGCGGCTGCGCCCCGCCCATGCCGCCACATCCGGCGGTCAGCGTGAGCGTGCCGGCCAGGGTGCCGCCGAACCGCTTGGCGGCGACCGCGGCGAACGTCTCGTACGTGCCCTGGAGGATGCCCTGCGTCCCGATGTAGATCCAGGAGCCGGCGGTCATCTGCCCGTACATGGTCAGGCCCAGCTTCTCGAGGCGGCGGAACTCGGGCCAGGTCGCCCAGTCGCCGACCAGGTTCGAGTTCGCGATCAGCACCCGCGGCGCCCACTCGTGGGTGCGGAACACGCCGACCGGTTTGCCCGACTGCACCAGCAGCGTCTCGTCGCCCTTGAGCACGTCGAGCTCGCGCACGATCGCGTGGAACGAGGGCCAGTCGCGCGCCGCCTTGCCGGTGCCGCCGTAGACGACGAGGTCCTGCGGCCTTTCGGCCACGTCCGGGTCGAGGTTGTTCATCAACATCCGCTTGGCGGCCTCTTGCGGCCACCCCTGCGCCGTGTACGCGGTGCCCCGCGCCGCCCGGATCTCGGACATCGTCGTCGTCCTCCCTATGCCGTGAAGATATGCCGCCGCGCGGCGGTTGCCTCGAACTCCTCCAGCCGGCGCTGTACCGGTTCCGGCGCCGCGTCGCACATCGCCTGCAGCAGCACCATGGCCATCGCCATCGGCCCCGTGTGCAGGTCGAACACGAGCTGCGTGCCGACCGCGGCCGGCAGCACCACATCGGCCTCCTCGGCCACCGGGCTGACCACCGAGTCGGTGATCGCGACGACCGCCATCCCCGCGCGCCGCGCCTCGGCGACCGCCTCCAGCGACTCCCGCGGATAGCGCGGCAGCACCATGGCCAGCATCGCACCGGCCCCGGCGGTTCTCGCCTGATCGAGCCGATCGAGCAGGTTCGTGCCGCCCGTGTCGAGCACCCGCACGTCCGGCAGCACCTTCGCCGCGAAGTACCCGAAGTACCCCGCGAGCGGCGCCGCCGCCCGCAGACCGAGCACCGGCAGCGGCCGGCTGCGGATCAGCAGCTCGGCCGCCTTCTGCACGTCGTCGAGCCGGGCAAGCTGATCGTGCAGCCGCGCGAGGTGCTCGGCCTCGGCCCGGATGGCCAGCTGCATGGCGTTGCCCTCGACCGGCCCCGGCGCGTCCGGGGCGTCGCCGGCCAGCTCCCGCAGCTGCCGCCGCAGCGCCGGATATCCCTCGTAGCCGAGAGCCATCGCAAACCGCGTGACCGACGGCTGGCTGACGCCCGCAAGGTCCGCGACTTCGGCCGCGCTGAGATACGCGGCCTTGGCCGAGTGCTCCACCAGGCTGTGCGCAATCCGGCGCTGGGTAGGCGTGAGCCGAGCCCCACCAAAGAGCTCAACGAGCGCCCGTGCCGTGTCGCCATTCACCATCGCAGCTTATGCATAAAAACTTTCAGAGGGAACCCGTCCGACGCGATCGAGATTCAAGCCGCGAGTCAGGTGCCGCGGACGGGCGATCACCGCGGCCTATGCGACGGTGCAGGGCTGGACGACCGTGGTGCCGTTCTGGGCGATGGGCGGCGGGGTGGCCGCCACCGTGGTCATCGGCGGCCCCGCCGGCCTCTATCCCGCGGTGCGAGCCGCCGGGTTGCCGCCCGCCGAGGCGCTCGCCGTGCCGTGGAGGAAGGGGCCGGGCGCGCCCCCGTGGCGCGCCCGGCCCGGACAACGGTGGTCATGCGGCCATCGGGAGGGCCGGCTCGAGCGTGATCCGGTGGGCCGGCACCGCCTCGGCGACGCCCCGCACCCGCACCAACGCCTCGGTGGCCGGCGCGGCCAGGTGACCGGCGATCGCGTACGCCCGCGGCCCGAGCACCAGCTCGCCCGGTCCCGCCACGCCGCACATGCGCTGGGCCAGATTCACCGCCCGGCCCCAGACGCCGAAGCTTGCCGGGTCCCACGAGCTGGTGACCAGAACCTCGCCCGACTCCACGCCGATGTGCACCTCGGGGCTGCCCGGCCGGGTCGCCCGAAGCATCTCGTAACCGGCCGCCGTCGCCCGCGCGGTCTCGTCCCCGAGCGAGTCCAGGCGCGAGCCCCCGCGCGAACGCCGCAGCCCGAAGACCGCCATGAACCCGTCCCCCAGCACCTGCTGGATCTCGCCGCCGTGCCGGTGCACGCAGTCCACGAGCTCGTCCAGCAGCGGCCGCACGATCCGGTAGACGGCCTCCGGCTCGACGGTCTCGACCAGGCGGGTGAAGCCGCAGATGTCCGCGAACAGCACCGCCACCTGGCGGCGGTCGGGGTCGGCGGGAACCGGGCTGCGGTCCCGGGGCGCGTGGTCGTGACTGAGCGCGGGGGCGCCGAATTGTCCGATGTGGTCGATCATGATGGGCCTCCCTGTTGGGTTTCCGACAATGAGGGTGACTCCGAGCCCTTAACCAGCCGTCCCACAAACGCCTAGGATCGGCCGACCCGCTCACTTACAAGCGGTCGGAATGGTCCGCCGGGAAAGTGGATGTCCGGGTTTGGCCACGCCTGGCATACTCCGTTCTCGTGCGGCGGAGACGACCCTCGCCCTTGGTCGGACGGCACGCTGAGCTCGGCGAGATCAGCGCGGTGTGGAGCGACGTCTGTCAACGACAGGCCGCCGGCATCCTGATCTCCGGCGAGGCCGGCGTGGGTAAAACGCGCCTCGTGCAGGAATGGATCGAGCACGTGGTCGCCGAGGGCGGCCAGGTTCTGGCCGGCGCGTCCTTCCGCATCAGTACGGGTGGCCTGCCCTACGGTCCGATACTCGACGCCCTCCGCCGTTTGCTGCGGGACCGTTCCGCCGCCTCCCTGGCCGAGCTGGCCGGCCCGCGGTTCGCGATGCTCGACGAGATGTTCTGGCCCGACCCGGGCGCCACCCCCTCGGACAGCGCCGCCGGCCGGGCCCGGGTCTTCGACGTCTTCCTCGCCCTGCTCGCGCAGCTGGCCGAGGAGGCGCCGGTGCTGCTCGTGATCGAGGACGTGCACTGGGCCGAGCAGGCCACGCTCGACCTGCTCAGCTACCTGACCGTGGCGCTGCGCCGCGAGCGGGTGCTGCTGATGGTCACCTATCGCGACGACGAGCCGGCCGCCGGTCCGCTGCCCGCCGCCCTGGTCGAGCTGCTGCGCGGGGTCTTCATGAGCCACCTGCCGCTCGCCCCGCTCGGCGCCGGCGAGCTCGGCGTGCTGCTCAGCAACCTGGCCGGCGCCGCGCTGCCGCCCACGGCCGTCGACCGGATCGCCGACCTCTCCGGCGGCAACGCGTTCTTCGCCGAGGAGCTGCTGGAGGCGCGCGGGCTCGGCGACGGCGAGCAGGTGCCGGCCCGGGTACGCGACGTGGTGCTGCTGCGGGTCGCCACGTTCTCCGGCGACGCCCAGGCGGTGCTGCGGATCTGCGCGGTGATCGGCCGCCGGATCGGCTACCCGCTGCTCGCCACGGTCGCCGAGCTGCCGGAGAAATCGCTGCTCGCGGCCCTGCGCGAGCTGGCCGGCAACCGGGTGCTGCTGGCCGACTCGGGCGACGCCTACCGGTTCCGCCACGCGCTCGCACAGGAGGCGGTCTACTCCGACCTGCTGCCGGGGGAGCGGGCCCGCCTGCACGCCCTGGTCGCGGTGGCGCTGACCGAGCGGCCGCAGCTCGGCGACGGGCCGCGCTCGTCCGCCACCGCCGTGGTCGCCCACCACTGGGAGGCGACCGGCGACCTCCCGCGGGCGCTGACCGCCGTGATCGAGGCCGGCCGCGCCGCCGCCGAGGTGCGGGCGTTCCGGGCCGGGCTCACCTATTACACGCGCGCGCTGGAGCTGTGGGACGACGTCGGTGACATCGGGCTGAGCCGGACCGAGCTGCTCGCGGCCGCGGCCCGCTGCGCGCACGACGCGGGCGAGCACGAGGTGGCGGTACGCCTGGTGGAGGAGGCCCTGGCGGCGACGGCCAAGGAGGACGTGGTCGGCCGGGCGCTCCTGCACGAGGCGATGGGCACCTATGTCGACCGGATCGACGGCGCCCGGGCGTTGAAGGCGTTCACCCAGGCCTACCACCTGCTGGCGACCAGCGACGCGCTCGCCGAGCGGGCCCGGGTCACCGCCGCCCTGGCGAACTCGCTGTCGATCCGCGGCCTCTACCCCGACTCGGCGCCGCTGTGGGAGGAGACGCTGTCACTGGCCCGGTCGGCCGGCAGCCGCCGCGAGGAGGTGCTCGGCCTCAAGACGTCGGGCTGGCACTTCGCGATGCACGGCGAGCCGGAGAAGGGCATCGGCCGGATGCGGGACGCGCTGCGGGTGGCCCGGGACGAGGACGATCCCGAGGGCACCTGTCTCACGTACAACCATCTCTGCCTGGCCCTGGATTTCATCGGCTGGTCGGCGGACGCGGTGGCCACCGCCGAGGAGGCGCTGCGCTGGAGCGCCGACCTGGGCCTGATGTTCCCGCCGATGATCGACATGCTCGACTCGATCGTGCTGGTGCTGTGGCGCAACGGGCGCTGGCGGCAGGCCGAGGAGGTCGCCGACCGGCTGCTGGCCAGCCACCACGCGGCCGCCCGGGCGCTGATGACCTTCGTGGTGCTGGCCGAGCTGGCCACCGCGCGCGGCCGGCCGGAGGAGGCGGCCCAGCAGCTCAAGCAGGCGCTCGAGCAGCTCAAGCACGACGAGGACCCGCTCGACCACGGTCTCGTGCACGCGGCCGCGGCGGCGCACGCGCTCTGGCAGGAGGACTACGACACCGCCCGGGCCGAGATCGCGGCCGGTCTCGAGGTGGTCGGCGCGCACGGCGACGATCAGCAGGCGGTGGCGCTCTGCGTGCTCGGCCTGCGCATCGAGGCGGACGAGGCCGAGCGCCGGCGGGCGCGCGGCCGAAACACATCGGACATCGAGGAGCGCGGTACGGAGTTCATCGAGCGCGTGCGAAACCTGTGGCGGCAGATGGGCGTACGCCAGAAGTCGTTCCCGGAGGCGGCGGTGGACGCGGCGATGGGCGAGGCGGAGTTCGCGCGGCTGACCGGCGGCGACCCGAGGCCGGAGCCGTGGGGCGAGGTCGCCGCCGGCTGGGACCGGCTCGCCCGGCCCTATCCCGCCGCCTACGCTCGCTGGCGGGAGGCCGAGGAGCTGGTGCGCCACCGGGACCCCCGGGCCCGCGAGGTGCTGCGGGCCGCCCACGACGCCGCCCGCTCGATCGAGGCCCGCACGCTGCTGCGCGAGATCACCGCGCTCGCCGACCGGGCCCGGCTCGACCTGCGCGCGCCGGCCGCGGCCCCGCCGGCCGAGCCCGAGCACCCGTTCCACCTGACCGACCGCGAGCTGCAGGTTCTGGTCCTGCTCAAGGAGGGGCGGCGCAACCGGGAGATCGCCCGGTCGCTGTTCATCAGCGAGAGCACGGCGAGCGTGCACGTGTCGAACATCCTCGGCAAGCTCAACGCGGCGAACCGGGTCGAGGCGGCGGCGATCGCGCACCGGCTGCACCTCGGCGATCAGGGCTGAGCGGCCCGGGCGGCCCAGAAGTCGGTGCCCGGGAAGCGGGTCTCCTGACGGTAGAACCAGGCCAGCTCGCTCAGGTAGCGGCGGTAACCGGCGGCGACGCGCGCGGCGTAGTCGCCGGTGGTGCCGGTGATTAGGGCCTCGGCCGCCGCGATGCCGCCGGTCAGGGCGTCGTGCAGGCCGCGGGCGGCGAGCGGCTCGTGCGCGCAGGCGGCGTCTCCGGCCGCCACCCACCCGGGTCCGGCCGCGACCTCCAGCGCCGAGCTGCCGGCCGCGACGGTGCGCAGGTCGAGACCGGTCGCAGCCTCCGGCGCCGTGCTGCCGGCCGCGACGGTGCGCAGGTCGAGACCGGTCGCAGCCTCCGGCGCCGAGCTGCCGGCCGCGGCGGTGCGCGGGCCGGGGCCGGCGGCCGCGGTGCCCGGGCCGGACCGGTGCGGGCGGCCGACCCGGGCCGCGGCGTGCTTGGTGGCGGCGAGCACGTCGGTCCAGGGGCCGGGCTCGGTCAGGCGGTCGCGGACGGCGATCGCCGCGTCGGTGAAGAGCACGGCCACCAGCCGGTCGCCGGGGACACGCGAGACGTACCACCAGCCGTGCGGAACCGCCTCGACGATGCTCACCGCGTCCTCCGGGTCGGGATCGTCGAGCAGCGCCGCGATGCCGACCAGGCTGCTGTCGGTCCGGCGGCGGACGCCGAGCATCCGCGCGACCGCCGACGATCGGCCGGTGGCGTCGACCAGGAAATCGACCGAAATTTCCGGCGCATCGGCAAATCGGAGTGTCCACTTTGTTCCGGGCCGGCACTCGGTCAGCCGCAGCGGCCGCCACGGTCCGGCGGCCTCCCGCAGGCCGTTGTTGAAAGCGGCCCGGTCCAGCTGCCACGACGGGCCCCGCGGATCGAGAAGGGCGGGCCGGAACTCGTCCGTACCCCAGCTGGAAAGGAATCCGCTGCACCTCAGGTGACCGTCCGTCGGCACGCCCAGCCCGCGCAGCACCGCCCCGGCCGCGGCCGGCAGCCCCTCGCCCGGCTCCCAGCCGGTCACCGGCCGCGGGTCGACCAATGTCACCTCGGCACCGGCCCGGGCCAGCGTGATCGCGGCCGCCGAGCCGGCCGGACCGGCGCCCAGCACCGCCACTCGGGTCGCGTTCACGCCACCAGTGTGTCGTTTATCAGGCTGTCTCGACACCCGCCGATGAGCACTGTGTTCGCAGGGGGGCTCGAATGAGAGGAGTGCCTGTCATGCTCAGCTGCCGATTCGGTGGCAGCTCCGGATTCCGCCTGGAGCTCGAGGACAACGAAGACCTGGTGGTCATCCGGTCGGTACGCCGGGGCGCCCGGCACGATGTCTCTCCACTGTCGTCACCCAGCCGTACCGCGCAGGACCGGTTGACGCCGCTGTTCGGGTTCCCCGAGGCCGGGGTCGGCGTCTACGGCGCGCCCATCGGGGCCGCCGAGCAGCTCGCCGTCGTGATCAACGAGGATCCCGAGGTCGAGTTCGCCGGCCGCGGCCTGCGCGACCAGTTCGGCGCGCCGGTCGTCTACACCGAGAACGTCTTCGTCAAGTTCCGCGACGACCTGACCGCCGGCGAGTGCCTGCGGCTGCTCGACGAGGCCGGCCTCACGGTCAAGCGCCCGGTCGGCACGGCGCCGAACGCGTACTTCGTGGGCGCGCCCACCGGCATCGGCCGGGCCGTCTTCGCGCTGGCCGAGGAGCTGCTCGACCGGGACGAGGTCGACCTCTGCCATCCCGAGCTGGTCCGCGAGGTCGACCGCCGGCAGATGTTCCCGCAGCAGTGGCACCTCGGACCGGCCACGATCGGCGGGCAGGACATCGTGGCGCACGCGAACGTGGTGGCGGCCTGGGCCGACACCCGCGGCGAGGGCACGGTCGTCTGCGTGATCGACGACGGCGTCGACATCGACCACGAGGAGTTCGCCGCGCCCGGCAAGGTGTTCGCCCCGCGCTCGGTCAGCCGGCCGAAGTCGAACGACCCGCGGCCCGGCGAGGGCGACAACCACGGCACCTCGTGCGCGGGCGTGGCCTGCGCCGATGGAGTCGGCAAGGCGTCCGGCGTCGCGCCCGCGGCCCGCCTCATGCCGCTGCGGCTGGTCTCCGGGCTCGGCTCGCAGGACGAGGCCGACGCGTTCGTCTGGGCCGCCGACCACGGCGCCGACGTGATCTCGTGCAGCTGGGGACCGGCCGACGGGCGCTGGTGGGACCCGACCGACCCGGTGCACAACCAGGTGGTGCGGCTGCCCGACAGCACCCGGCTGGCCATCGAGTACGCGATCGAGCGCGGCCGGGGCGGCAAGGGTTGCGTGATCACGTGGGCCGCCGGCAACGGTGCCGAGAGCGTGGACAACGACGGCTACGCCGGCTATCCGAAGGTGATCGCGGTGGCGGCCTGCAACGACCAGGGTCGGCAGAGCCGGTACAGCGACTTCGGCAAGGCGGTGTGGGTGAGCTTCCCGAGCAGCAACGGGTCGCCCTCGCGTACGCCCGGCATCTGGACCACCGACCGCACCGGCCGGGAGGGCTACAACTCGGGCGACGAGTCGCTGGGCGACCAGGCCGGCAACTACACCAACTCGTTCGGCGGCACGTCCAGCGCCGCGCCCGGGGTGGCCGGCGTGGTCGCCCTGATCTTGTCGGCCAACCCCGACCTGCGCTGGGACGAGGTCCGGGAAGTGCTGCGCGAGTCGGCCGACCGCATCGACGACAACGGCGCGGAGTACGACGCCGGCGGCCACAGCGACCGGTACGGTTTTGGCCGGGTCAACGCGGCCGAGGCCGTGCGCCGCGCGCTGGCCCGCAAGGGCGAGCTGATCGAGACCGCCTAAGGGTTCCCGCCGCGCGGAACTGGGAGATCTGCCAGGTCCGCGCGGCACCCGCGATGTGAGGGTGACCAGCATGAGCAAGTTCGCCTACTGCGCCATTCATCCCGCCGTCGGCGTGGCCAGGGTCGGCGACAGCCCGGACGACTACTTCCTCGGTCCGGAGACGCCGGGCTCGGGCGACGAGCCGGCGTCCTACAAGGACAAGGCCGGCCGGGTCAAGCGGCAGGCCGCCCGTTTCCGGGTCTTCGGCTTCGACCGGGACAAGAAGCTGATCGGCGAGATCACCGCCGACGACGCCGAGATCACCTGGACCGTCCACCTGGTCAACCGCAAGGGTGCGGCCCAGCGTTTCGCCGCCTCCTCGGGCCGGCGCAACGACGAAGTGCCCGATGCGCGCCGCGGCGAGCTGGTCATCGACCCCGGACCGCGGGACATCATCGGCCGGCAGGCGGCCGCCGTCAAAGCCGACACCGGCACGTTCCTCGGCACCCCGGTGCCGCTGGGCGAGCTGCGCACCGACGACGAGGGCCGGCTCATCGTGCTCGGCGGCGCCGGCCACTCGGCCTCGGTGCCGGACGGGGCGCCGCTGCCCAGCTTCGCCGACAACGACGGCTGGCACGATGACACCTCGGACGGCCCGGTCACCGCGCGCGTGGTGCTGACCGGCGGCGAGGAGGTCGAGGTCCAGCCGGCCTGGGTTGTCGTGGCGCCGCCCGACTTCGCGCCCGCGGTCGGCAACCTGGTCACCCTCTACGACGTGGCCGAGCAGGCGGCGTACGAGCGCGGCTGGATCCTCGAGCCCAAAGAGGTCTCGTTCGAGCGCGACGTCGTGCCGGTGCTCGAGCGGGCCATGGGCTATCAGTGGGTCAACCAGTCGGCGACCCGCGGCCACCGGCGGGCGGTCAACGAGGGCCGCGGCGCCGAGCGCATCGGCGACTTCTTCGAGTCCGACCACCTGGCGCAGCTGCGGGACCCGGGCGATCGGGCCGCGAAGGCGCGGAAGCGGGTCTTCGCCGCGATCCGCAAGCCGGTCGCCGAGGCCGACGCGGCCACCGCGATCAAGCAGGCGACGGCCGCCTACATGCCGCAGCTCTCCGGCGACGACGGCACCGCCACGCCGGGCGACCCGGGCACCTGGTTCACCGTCACCCCGCTGCAGTACCGGCGGCTCGCGCTCTGGGCCGACGGCAACTTCACCGCGGGCGACGCCGATCCCGCCCCGCTGACCGTCCCCGAGCAGCTCGACCAGGCGGCCATGGAGTCGTGCGTGGGCGGCCCCTTCTTCCCCGGCATCGAGATGAGCCGCCGCTGCCGGGAGCCCGAGCGGTACTCGGCGCCGTTCCGCTTCCGGGCCGACATGGAGCCCGGCTGCATGACCGAGACGATGGCCGTGCCGTGGCAGGCCGACTTCACCGACTGCCGGCACTTCTGGTGGCCGGCCCAGCGCCCGGACGACGTGATCGTCGACCAGGACTACGCCGCCGTGACCTCGGCGCTGTTCCCGGACGGGAACACGCCGAGCCGGCCGATCAACACGACCGCGTTCCCGCGCTGGCGCTGGGACCGTGGCATCGGGGACTCGTTGCCGACCTCGCTGGACGCTAGGCGGCGCGCCGACAGGAGGCACCGCGAGATGGTCCAGGAATGGTCGCAGCTCGGCTTCGTGAGGCCGACCGCCGACGGCACCGGCGTGCACGTGGAGACCGAACGGGCGCCGTACGCGGGACTGCGCGACCGCGATTACTTCCACATCATGCTCAACCTGCACAAATATCCGGACTTCCTGCCGACGGCGGCCAAGCTCGCACACGGCTACCTGGACGCCGCCGCCGCGTACCAGCAGGATCCGATGGTCGACACCGAGCTCAAGCCGTTCCGCTACGAGGAGCGCGCCTTCGACGCCCGGCTCGACAGCATCTACCAGGACCTGGTCGACCGGGTGGGACGCTACGACCCGGCCAACGACCGGGCGTTCCGGACCAGGGCCGACGCGATCGACCGGGTGCGGCAGTCCGGCCCGCTCAACCAGACCGACGGCGTGTGGCTGCGCAACATCGCCACCATCGGCCCGATCGACGACCTCACCGGCTTCCTCACCCGGATCTGGGTGGACGAGGTCGGCTCCGGCGACCCGGCGCAGAACCACGCCAACATCTTCACCGCGACGCTCTCCAGCGTCGGCATCAACACCGCGCCGATCACCAGCATCGAGTACGCGCAGGACGACAAGCTCCTCGACTCGGCCTTCACGCTGCCGCTGTTCCAGCTGGTGGTCTCGCAGTTCACCGACCAGTTCCTGCCCGAGCTGCTGGGCATGACGCTGTACTTCGAATGGGAGTCGGTCGAGCTGGCCACCACCGCCCGCCTGCTGCAGCGCTTCGAGATCGACCCCGCGTACTACCGGCTGCACGTGGCGATCGACAACGCCGACACCGGGCACGGCGCGATCGCGAAACGCGCGGTGAAGCGCTATCTGGCCCGCTTCGCCGACGAGGACGTACGCCAGCAGCAGTGGGCGCGGATCTGGAACGGTTACGTGGCGTTCCGCGTCACCGGCACGCTCGGCCAGGACGTGGTCGACTCCCTGCTGTCGCCGCAGCGGGCCCGCGACCGGGTGCTGCAGATGATCGACCACAAGAAGCGCTACGGCAGCCTCAACCACGGCGACGTGCCGGCCGGCGGGATGACCAACAACCTCTTCGACAACCCCACCCAGCTGCTCGACATGCTGGTCAAGACCGGACAGGTCGTCGCCGGCGACCCGGAGAAGAGCCCGTTCCTGAGGCAGATGGACTTCGGCGGCCACATGTACCGGGTCTTCTCCCCCGAGGAGCGCGAGGCCTGGGAGGAGTGGATCCGGTCACTGGCCCGGCCCGAGACCGCGGCCACCGCGACACCCGCGACGCCCGCGCCGGCCGCAGCGCCGGCCGCAGCGCCGGCCGCCGGGCCGGGCGCCTCTGGGCCGGGTGCCGCGCCGGCCGCCGGGCCGGGCGCCGCCGCGCCGAACCCCTTCGCCGCGGCCACCAAGCCGGCGGGCGACGCCGAGCCCGAGCCCGAGGCGCCGGCCGAGGTCCCGCACCTGCTCTACTCGTCGTCGGCCGAGGAAGTGAGCAAGCACCCACGCAAGACGTTGCTGGGCCACGGCGCCGCCCATTGAGAATGGGGTCATGCCCATCGAGTTCCTGGTCGACCCGCCGCTCACCGACGACCTGCTCGAGCGCGTCGTCGCGCTCTGGGTCGAGGTCACCAACGCGGGCGGGGCCGTGGGCTTCGTGGCGCCGGTCGAGGCGGCGGCGGTGCGGCCGGTGGCCGAGGCGGCGTTCGCGGGCGTGGCGGAAGGGCTCGACCGGCTGCTCGTCGCGGTGGACGACGGCGCGGTCGTCGGGTTCCTGTTCGTGGTGGACAACCGGTTTCGGCTCAAGGACCACTGGCGGGTGCTGAAGCGGGTCATGGTGACGCCGAGCGGGCAGGGCAAAGGCTATGGGGCCGCGCTCATGCGGGAGGCCGAGGCGCTGGGACGCAAGGCGGGGCTGGCCGGGCTCTCGGTCACCGTGCGCGGCGGGCAGGGCATCGAGGGCTTCTATCTCCGGCTGGGCTACCGCGAGGTCGGCCGGCTGCCGGAGGCGCTGCGGGTCGGGCCGGGCGACGACCGGGACGAGGTCTACATGTGGTTCGACTTGACCGACTGACCGACTGACCGACTGACCGAGGCCACCGCGGCCGCCGGGTCGGCGACGCCCTGGGGGTGATGGCGTCGCCGCCGGCGGCCGGTGGCCGCGGGCGCACCGGGCACGAGAACCCGGGCGCGGCGGGTTGTGGGGCGCGGAAGTCTGGGCTGGAATCGGGCCGGGAAGACCGGGGCGGGCCCGGGGGGAAAGGTCAGGGGCGGAAGGCCGGGGGGAAAGGCCGGGGCGGAAAGCCGGGCCGCGCGGAACCGGCGTCAGCAGTGGGCGCGGCCGGCGGCCAGGTCGACCGCCTCCTGGGCGGGCGGCACCTCGACGTCGCCGGTCGGCGCGGCCACCTCGGTCGACTCGAGCGCGGGCGCGGCCGACGACGCGGTGGGCGCGGCGGACGAGGGGCTGGGGGACGGGCTCGCCTTCTTCTTCGCCTTCGAGGGCGTGGCGGCGGCCGTGGTGCGAGCGGTGGCCGAGGACCCGCCGCCGACCAGGCGCACGGACGTCTTCTGGGTGGCCCCGGGCGTCAGCCTGATGCCACTGGCGACGGTGCTGTGGCCGTACACGTCGCTGATCTTGATCTTGAATGGTCCGCTGCCGGCGCCGCCGTCGATCACCCAGTAGTTGTAGTCCTCGCGGTGGGTGGCCTTGCCGTTGACGGTGACCGACCGGAGCTGGTTGCCGTGGTTGTCGATCAGCACCGCCAGCCAGTACTGCGACGAGCCCTCCTTGACCCGCACGCTGATCGGGGCGGGGGTGCGCACGCCGGTGACCGTCTTGTAGGTGATCGGGATGATCCCGTCGACCTCGGCGCCGATCTTCTTGAACGCGGTGCGGCTCAGGTCGAGATGACCGGCCGCGCACTCCGGGCAGGAGTCGGTGACCTTGACCCGGACCTTGCCCTTGGGGCCGGTGACGTCCAGGTACGTCCCGCAGGCGGCGCCGGCCGAGTACTGATCGGGCCCGAGCGCCACGAAGAGATCGTCGGCGGGGGAGGACGGGAACGAGCAGTTGCCGGTGCCGTCGCCCAGGTCGTAGAACGTCGCCTTGCCCGTCTTCGCCGAGGTCGACGGCGGCGCGGCGCACGCGGAGCCGGTGTTCTGCAGCAGCAGCGCGACACCGAGCGCGGCGGCGAGGACCACGGCGCCGCCGGCGGCGAGCCAGCGAGGCGAGAGCACACGGGAACCGGTCACGGTGAGCGATCCTGCGCGGCGGACCGGTCCCGGGCAACCTTCCTAAGACAGACCTAAGACGCATGCGACGCGCTTCACCGGATCAGTGGACGACCGTCACCCGATCGCCTACCCGCAGTGACCCCCGCGCGCCCGGCGCCGGGATCAGGTTGATCGCGAAGAGCAGCTTCTGGCCGAACCGCCGGCGCCGCCCGAGCATGCCCAGCGGCTCCCGGCCCTTGGCCCCGGTCTCCTGGTCGATCGTGGTGACGACGCAGCGCCCGCAGCCCGAGGCGGCGATCAGCTCGACGTCGCCGGCCCGCAGCCGCACGCCGCGCTCGACCCACTCGTCCTCGGCCCACGGCTCGGCGTCGGCGACCACCAGGTTGGGCCGGAACCGGGTGATCGGCACCGGCTCGTCCCGGGCCTCGGCCAGCCAGTCGTTGAGCGCGGCCAGGGACGCCGCGTTGGCCAGCAGCATCGGGTAGCCGTCGGCGAAGCTGACCGGCTCGCCGCCGTCCGTCCCGCCGCCGACCGCGCGCCCGCCCGGGTCGGCCTGCCAGACCAGCCGCGCCGGCCGGCCCAGGAACGCGCTGCACCACTCGCTCTCGGCGATCCGGGCCGGCGCCGGCGCGTGGTTGGAGAAGACCCGCACGAACTCCTTCGGCCCGTCTACCGGCTCGTCGAGGTCGAGATCGGGGAGGCCGGGCGCGGAGAGCACGATGCCGCCGTCGCGCACCGCGACGCGCAGCTGGGTGAGGCGGGCGTCGCCACGCTGGGTGATCCCGACGCCGTCGGCGTCGACGATCATCCAGCGGCGATCACCGGCGAGACCCCACGGCTCCACCCGCGCCACGTCGTGGTCGATCCGATGACAACCCTTGACCGGGTACGTGGAGAGCGCCGCGACGTGCATGCCCCCAGCCTGCCATGACCGGATGTCTTCCCGCTCCGGCGTCAGGCGGTGTCGGCCCCCGGGCGCCGCAGCAGCCGGTCGAGCAACTCGGCCGCCCGGGTCCGCATCCGCGGCTCCGGCCCGGCGGCCGGCTCGCTGCCGGCCCGCTCCTCGGCGATGAGACGCATGTGGTGCTGCAGGCGCTGGATGATCTCGGGCGTCCCCAAGTCGTCCTCGACGTCGTCACCCGGATCATCGGTGCCGCCGCGTTCGCCGGCCGCGCCCGAGTCACGGCTCAGGCTGGAGACGGTCAGCTCCCAGGCCGCGTTCAGCCGTTCCGCATCGTCGAAGACCGACTCCGCCAGCGGCGCATAGGGCGTGACGAAGTCGGTCGACTCGACCAGCCAGATGGCGTCGTTGGCGGCCGCCGACGGCTCGTTCTCGGGCATCGTGTCCCCTTCCTAGTTGGCCTGGACGGCCGACCAGTGCCCGTGCGTACGACCCAGGAGGTCGCGGTAGTGGACCAGCTTGAGCAGGAATCGGTAGTAGACGTAGAGGAAGTTGAGGAACGAGACGACGCCCAGTGCGATCCACGCGGGCTGGGTGACGCCGAGGAACGTGACGTGCGGGTGCGCGGCATGGCCTCCACTGCCGCTGGTCGGGGCGGTGACCAGGTAGGTCACGATCGAGACGATCGACAACACTCCGCTGACTATGAGCGAAACGCGGGCCAGAAGGGATCCCCCGACCAGCGCGTTCCGGTCGGTGGCGATGCCGAACCAGGACGCCACCACGGCGGGCAGGCCGAGCACGACCGCCGGATAGTCGCTCCCCGGTGACACGCGGTGATGCGAGACGAGGTAGCCGACCACGGTGAGCAGGACGGTCGTCGCCAGCGCCGTCATGACGGCCTGCAGCCGCGATCCGGGCGGAACCTCCTTGAAGCGCCCGACGATCCGTAACCCGTCCATCTTCGGGCTCATCGCCCCGAATCCCCGGAGGTACAGGTGGATGAAGTTCTGGCCGCGCCGGCGCTGCAGACGGAAGTAGTGGCGGTCGTCGAACCACATGCTCGGCGGTTCCTCGCCCCAGCGATGGCAGCATCCGCGCCGGCTCGGATCGGAACCGATCCACGACGACTGGACCGGTCGCTTGCAGTGGATGCACACCAGGCGCTGTTCGAGGACGTACTTGCTCTCCGGCGCGTTCAGGGTCAGGTGATAGGAGGACGCGGTCAGGGCGAGGTCGATCGGCACGGCGATCTGCGAGGGTCGCAGGCCCAGGGCGATCCGCGTCAGGCCGCGCCAGCCCCGGATCCCGCGATGCACCCGCTGGGGAAAGGTGTTCCGGCCGTGACCGTCCGGCGCCGCGCGCGACGACGCCGTCAGCGTCCGCTCGTACTTGAGCAGAACGCGGCCGCCGGTCACTGCGGCGGGCGGGACGACGGCGACGATCGGATAGGCGCCGCACAGTTCCAGCACGTACCGCCGGAGCCGGTCCTGCGCCAGGTCGTCCAGCGGCAGGTCGTCGAGCTGGCGCTCCATTTCCGCTTTCCGGAACGCGAGGTCGGCGTACCCGCGTATGGCCAGAAGCCGGAGGAGTTCCGTCTCGCTCTTCCTGGTGTCCTCGTCGGGCCATTGCTCCGTCGCCGCCGGGTCCGCGCGGGCCAGCACCTTCTCGTATCCCATGGCCAGGAGGAAGCGCAAGCCCGCCGCGGCCAGCCGGGTGGTCTCGTCGTACGTCAGGTCGGCGAGCGTGCAGTCGCCGGCGTCCCGCAGCCGGAGGTTGTCGACGAGCTCACCCTTCACCGGATGCAGGACCGGTAGGTAGAGGAACTTCGCCCGGTCCCAGCCCGGCGGGAGGGCGAGCTCGACGGTGACCCGCTGGACCATGAGAGATCCTTCCAGGTCGATGGTCTCCGCGACGCGCACGCGATGCTTCGCTGGATTCATGATCAATTCGACGAAGACGGCGACGGCCTCCCGGAAATCGTCAGGGACCGGATCTCCGGCCGGATTCGTCGGTGATTTGGGAGTCTGGAACCGGATGCGCCGTGCCGCCTCGGCGGAGAGATCGTCGAGCCACGTGTCGCGCGGGATCGCGAGACCGGGGTGGACGCAGTCCTCCGCGGACAGCCGGTCTCGGCGGCACCGGAAAAGACCGACCGTTATAACGGCGGCGGCCAGGCCAGCGGCGACCCGGGCGAAAAGTTCCCGGCCCTGCCAATGCGGGACGCCGCGCAGGAAACCGCTCGACAGGACGACCACGGCCAGGAACCCGGCGAAGAGGGCGAAGGCCGACTTGACGAGGCGCACGCCGAGCCCGTCGCGCGTCAATGCCGGGTCGTATGCGGACATGTCTGACCCATAACGACGTAGCCGTGGCAAGCATCTTCCGAGGTCGAGCATAGGACGGCGCCCGGGAAGGGGCCGGCCGATCGGGTCAGGTCGGCATGGTGGCCGCCGCCGTGATCGGCAGGGGCAGGCGGTCGAGCTCACGCAGGCGCCCGATGCTGCCGGTCGCCCGGTAGCGGGCCCGGGCCTCCTCGGCGTGTCCGGCCGCCGCCACCGGGTCGCCGCCGGCCAGGGCGGCCCGGGCCAGGCCGGTCAGCGCGTCGCCGATCAGGATGCGGTAGTCCTTGCGCCGGGCGATCGCGAGGGCCTCGGTGGCGGCCGCCCGGGCCGGCTCGACCGCGCCCGCGGCCAGCAGCGCCGCGGCGGTTCCGATGCCGGCCTGCGCCTCCGTGTACTGGTAGCCGTGCTCGCGGCTCAGCACGAGCGCCTCGCGGAAGCGGGTCTGCGCCTCGGTGACCGCGCGGGCGCCGAGCAGGGCGCCGCCGAGGGTGTTCAGCACGCCGGCGGTCGCCTTCGGGTTCGACAGCCGCTCGGCGATCCGAAGCGCCTGGGTGGCGGCGTCGACCCCGGCGCTCCACTCGGCCCGCTGCTGGTAGAGGTGGCTCAGCTCGTCCAGCGTGGACATCTGCCCGTTGACGGACCCGGTCTCGCGGTAATAGCCGAGCGCGCGGGTCAGGCAGTCGTACGCCTCGTCGAACTCCTCGAGCTGACGCAGCGCCATGCCCAGGTTGCTGCAGTTGGCCATGGCCGAGGGCAGCCGGGCCGCCTCGCCGTTGATCTCCATGGCGGCCCGGAAGTGCCGGACGGCGTCGCCCAGCCGGCCCTGCTCGGTGCACATCACGCCGAGGTCGTTGAGGGTGACCGCCCGGATGTGCGCGAACTCGCGGCCGGTGCCGACGGCCAGCACGTGCTGGTAGAGCCGGTGCGCCTCGTCGGTCCGGCCCAGCTCGGCGTGCACCAGGCCGAGGTTGTGCAGCAGGTACGCCTCGCCGATCCGCCAGCCGCTGTCCCGGGCGGCGGCGAGCCCGGCGCCGTACTCCTCCAGCGCGTCCCGGTGCCGGCCGACCGACCACAGCGCCTGGCCGAGGGTCTGGTGCATGGCCGCCTGCGCCATCCGGTCGCCGGCCTTCTCGGCCGCCGCCAGCCCGGCCCGGCCGCTCGCGAGCCACGACACCGGCTCCCGGCGGACGAAGAAGTAGCCGCGCAGCTGGTCGGCGAGCTGCCACGCGCGCTCGCGCCCGGCGCCGTCGGCCAGCGTCTCGATCAGCGCCACCAGGTTGGTGGCCTCGTCGTCGAGCCAGGTCGTCGCGGCCATGACGTCGGCGAAGCTCATGACCGTCTCGTCGACCTCGGTCGGCAGGCGGACCATCGCCGGGTAGAGCAGCCGGATCGCCGCCGCGGTGCGGGTCAGATACCAGTCGGCCACCCGCCGCAGCGCGGCCGGCCCGTCCTCGTCGTCGTGCTCCAGCGCGTAGTGCCGCAGCAGATCGTGCAGGCGGTAGCGGTCGCCGCCGACGGACTCGACCAGGCTCTCCTCGACCAGGACGTCGAGGGAGTGGCCGGCGTCGCCGTCGAACGACGCGACCGCCGCCTCGCGGGGGAAGGTCGCGCCGGGAAGGCGCGCCACCCCGCGGAAGAGCCGGGCCGCCGCCGGATCGAGCGCGCCGTAGCTGAGGTCGAAGGTCGCGCGCAGCGCCGCCGAGCCGGGCTGCGGGCCGCCCTCGAGCGAGCGCAGCAGCTCGCCAGGGGTGCGCCGGGTGAGCCGGCTCGCGATCACCCGGAGCGCGACCGGCAGCCGGCCGCACGCCTCGGCCAGCGCGGTCGCCGCCTGCCGGTCGGCCGGCGTCCAGGACGGCCCGATCCGGCCGCCGAGCATGTCGACGGCCTCGGCCCGGGGCAGCACCGGCAGCTCCAGGTGGGTGGCGCCGGGCAGGTCGGCGCAGTGGTTGCGGCTGGTGACCAGGACCGCGCTGCCACCGCCGCCGGGCAGCAGCGGCCGCACCTGGGCGGCGTCGCGCACGTTGTCGAGGATCACCAGCAGCCGCCGCTCGGCGAGCAGGCTGCGGTAGAGCGCCGCCGCCTCCTCGACGTCGATCGGGATCGCCGCACCGGGCGTGCCGAGCCCGCGCAGCAACCGGGCCAGCACCGCCTCGACGCTCACCGGCTTGCGGTCGGCGCCACGCAGGTCGACGTAGAGCTGGCCGTCGGGGAAGTCGTCGCGCAGCAGCTCGGCGGCGCGCAGCGCGAGGCTGGTCTTGCCGACCCCGGGCATCCCGCAGATCACGCCGGTGACGTGCCGGGCCGGCCCGGCGTCACGCAGGGCGGAACGGAACAGCCGTTCCAGGGCGCGCAGCTGCTCGGCCCGGCCGGTGAAGTCGGGCGGCGGCGCGGGCGCCTGCCACGGGGTCGGGCGCCGGTCGGCCCGGGCCGGCGCGGCCGGCTCCCACCGGCCCGCGAGCACCGCCTGCCGGGCGGCCATCAGCTCGGCGCCGGGGTCGATGGCGAGCTCCTCGGCGAGGCGGCGCTTGATCTCCTCGTACGCCTCGAGCGCCGCCACCTGCTGTCCCGACGCGGCCAGGGTGACCACCAGCCGGGCGTGCAGCGGCTCGTGCCAGGGATGCCGCGCGGTCAGGCGGCGCAGCCGGGGCAGCACCTCGGGCAGGCGGCGCACGGCGAGACCGAGGTCGGCCTGCCGGATGGTCGCCTCGACGAGCTCGTCGCTGAGCGCGGTGACCAGGTGATGCTCGCGCAGCTCGGGGACGTCCTCGACGGCGCGGTGGCCGTGCCACCGGTCCAGCGCCTCGCTGAGCAGGTCGAACGCGCGCTGCGGATCGGACGAGGACCGGCGGCGCCACTCCGCGAGCCGCTCCCGGTACGCCACCAGGTCGAGCCGGTCGGAGTCCAGGCGCAGCCGGTACCCGCCCGGCGTCCAGGCCAGCATCGGCTCGGCGCCGGCCGCGGGCCGCGGCTCGAGGATCCGCCGCAACCGGCTGACGTGGGTCTGCAGCACGTTCGCCGCGGTGGGCGGCGCGCCCTCGGGCCAGAGCACCTCGATCAGCTCCGGGCGGCTGACCGGGTAGTTCGGCGTCAGCGCCAGCCGGGCCAGCACCACCCGGTGACGCCCGAAGCCGATCGGCACCGGCCCGGCCGGCGTGGTCACCGTGAGCGGGCCCAGGACCGAGATGCGCACCGGCCCGGACGGCGGGGCCGGCTCGGGGCGGGGGCGCATCGTCAGCCGGCGCAGGCGGGTGCGGTCGGCGCCGGTCAGGCCGAGGGCGTCGGCGAGCGCCTCGCTCGACCGCAGCCGCGGGTGCCGGCTGCGCTCCTGCTCCAGATCGCGGATGGCGCCGAGGCTGAGCCCGGCCCGGTCGGCCAGCTGCCGCTGGCTCAGGCCGCGCTCGTGTCGCCACTGGCGGATCAACCGGCCGAGATCGGGCGCGCTCTCCACTGTGTCCCGTCACCTCACAGAGATCGATAGGCGACGAAGCGTAGTACGGGAGCGGTACGGGTTTCAGCCCTCCAGTGAACGTAGAGCGAACGACCCCATGCTTTCCGTGCCGGGCGCCCCAGTCGCCCGCCTGGAAGGGGAGGTCCAGACAGATGAACAAGCTTCGGGGACTTGCGATGGGGGTGGTCGCGGCGCTGGCTCTGGTGGCCGGGCCGCCGGGAACGCCGGCCGCGGCGGCCGGGGGGACGCCTGGTGACCCGCCACTGCCGTCGTATCCCGGCCTGCCGCCGGCGTCGTCGAGCGCCTCGCTCGCCGCCGTCAGCACGACGCCGCTACCGTGCGACGACAACGGCCACGACGACCTGTCGCTGACCCGCGACCAGGTGCTGAGCCGTGCCCGCACCTGGCTGAACGTCGGTGGCGTGCCCTACAGCCAGTACGCGTGCTACCGCAACAGCCTCGGCGATTACCGGACCGACTGCTCGGGCTTCGTCTCGATGGCCTGGGGCCTGGGCGGCCGGGGCGACGCGTTCTGGACCGGCAATCTCGACGAACGGTCGTACGTGATCGCCCGGTCCTCGCTGCAGCCCGGCGACGCCCTGCTGCGGCACACCGGTGACAAGGACGAGAACCACGTCGCACTCTTCGTCAAGTGGTCGAACTCCGCGCACACCGAGCCGGTCGTGATCGAGCAGACGGGCAGCGCCGGCACCATCGAGCGAACCTGGAGCAGCGGCAACGCCGGCCTCTACACGCCGGTCCGGTACGACAACATCCTCGACGGCAACTACGACAGCTTCGACGGCGACGCGCGGGCCGACATGATCGTGCACAGCGGCACCGACGTCTCGGTGCGGCTCAACACCGGCAGTGCCTGGGACGGCGGCCGGTCGGTCAGCTCGGGCTGGGGCCGGTTCCACGGCATGGACGTGCCGGACGGCATGGGCCGGCTGTACTTCGCCGACTTCAACGGCGACCACCGGACCGACATGATCGTCCACGGTGGCACCGACGTCTCGGTCCGGCTGAACACCGGCGGCGGTTTCGACGGGGGCCGCACGGTGAGCTCGGGCTGGGGCCGCTATCACGGCCTGCAGGTGCCGGACGGTCTCGGGCGCCTCTACTTCGCGGACTTCAACGGCGACGGCCGGGCCGACATGTTCGTGCATTCCGGGACCGATCTGTCCGTACGCCTGAACACCGGCAGTGGTTTCGACGGCGGCCGTTCGGTCAGCTCCGGTTGGGGCCGTTACCACGGGATGCAGATCCCCAACGGTCTCGGCCGCCTCTACTTCGCCGACTTCAACGGTGACGGGCGGGCCGACATGTTCGTGCACGGCGGAACCGACCTGTCGGTGCGCCTGAACACCGGCAGCGGCTTCGACGGTGGCCGGTCGGTGAGCTCGGGCTGGGGCCGCTACCACGGCCTGCAGGTGCCGGACGGTCTGGGCCGGCTGTACTTCGCGGACTTCAACGGCGACCACCGGGCCGACCTGATCGTGCACAGCGGCACCGACATCTCGGTGCGCCTGAACACCGGCAGTGGCTTCGACGGCGGCCGGTCGGTCAGCTCGGGCTGGGGCCGCTACTTCGGCCTGCAGGTGCCGGACGGTCTCGGCCGCCTCTACTTCGCCTCCTGACGTCCCCTCGCGCGGCTGCCGGGCCCCCGCCCCCGGGCCCGGCAGCCCCTTTTCTCCGGGAGATCCCATGACTGCCACCCGACCCGTACGCCGGCTGCTGACCGTGGCGCTGGCGACCGGCTCGCTGATCCTGACCATGTCACCGGCGGCCCGGGCCGCCACCGACCCGCCACTGCCCGCCGCCCCGAGCATGCCCGCCGCCCAGAGCGTCACCGCCGCCATCTCCAGCGTCCCGTGCGACGACAACGGCGCGACCAGCGCCGACGGCGACCTGGCGACCGACCTGAACAAGACGCTCACCGGCAAGCTCGACGGGTACATGACCGCGTACCGGGTCTCCTGCGCCCGGATGATCACCAAGGCGGTCCGCGACCGCAACCTCGCCCGCCGCGCCGCGGTCATCGCGGTGACCACCGCCATCGTCGAGTCGACCCTCCAGAACTACGACGTGGCGGTCGACCACGACAGCCTCGGCCTGTTCCAGCAGCGCGCCTCGTGGGGCAGCGCGGCCCAGCGCACCGACCCGATCTGGGCGACCAACGCGTTCCTGAACAAGATGATCGACAAGTACCCCGGCAACGCGTGGCAGACGGCGCCGATCGGGGAGGTGTGCCAGGCGGTGCAGGTCTCGGCGTACCCCGAACGCTATGCCCCGGAGTCCGGCGACGCCGCCAAGATCGTGGACGCGGTCTGGGACTACGCCACCGACGGCCACTACGACAGCTTCAACGGCGACGCCCGGGCCGACATGATCGTCCACGGCGGCACCGACGTCTCGGTACGGTTCAACACCGGCAGTGCCTGGGACGGCGGCCGGTCGGTCAGCTCGGGCTGGGGCCGCTACCACGGCCTGCAGGTCCCGGACGGTCTCGGGCGCCTCTACTTCGCCGACTTCAACGGCGACCACCGGACCGACATGATCGTGCACAGCGGCACCGACATCTCCGTACGCCTGAACACCGGCAGCGGTTTCGACGGCGGCCGCTCGGTCAGCTCCGGTTGGGGCCGTTACCACGGGATGCAGATCCCCAACGGTCTCGGCCGCCTCTACTTCGCCGACTTCAACGGTGACGGGCGGGCCGACATGTTCGTGCACGGCGGAACCGACCTGTCGGTGCGCCTGAACACCGGCAGCGGGTTCGACGGCGGCCGCTCGGTCAGCTCGGGTTGGGGCCGGTACCACGGCATGGACGTCCCGGACGGTCTCGGCCGGCTGTACTTCGCGGACTTCAACGGTGACGGGCGGGCCGACCTGATCGTGCACGGCGGGACGGATGTCTCGGTGCGCCTGAACACCGGCAGCGGTTTCGACGGCGGCTGGTCGGTCAGCTCGGGCTGGGGCCGGTACCACGGCCTGCAGGTGCCGAACGGCCTGGGCCGGCTCTACTTCGCCGACTTCAACGGCGACCACCGGACCGACATGATCGTGCACAGCGGCACCGACGTCTCCGTACGCCTGAACACCGGCAGTGGTTTCGACGGCGGCCGCTCGGTCAGCTCGGGCTGGGGCCGCTACCACGGCATGGACATCCCGGACGGTCTCGGCCGCCTGTACTTCGCCTCCTGACACCGGCGCCGACGATGCCCGGGTCGCGGCCGCGGCCCGGGCATTACGCCCATTGGGGACGTGGCCGCTACGCCGTTCGGGCGCGCGCGTGCGACCGAACGGTCGAATCAATCGCATCAATATTGGGTGGGCGGCAGGAGGCTCGTAAGTTCATCGCTATCACCAACGGAGGTGGCCCGTGGGGCGGGTGCTCGTGGTGGAAGACGATGACCGGATCGCCGGGCTGGTGGGGCGCGCGCTGCGGGCCGAGGGCCACGTGGTCGACCGGGCCGCGACCGGGACGGACGGGCTCGAGACGGCCCTGGCCGCCGAGTTCGACCTGATCATGCTTGATCTCATGCTGCCGGACGTGGACGGCGCGACCGTGCTCGACAAGATCGTCCGCGCGCGGCCCGGGCAGCGCGTCTTCGTGCTCTCGGCGGTGCCCGAAATCGGCGCCCGGGTCGCCTGTCTCGAGGCCGGCGCCACCGACTTCCTGGGCAAGCCGTTCGCCATGGCCGAGCTGGTGGCCCGGGTCCGCACCCGGATGCAGGCGCCGGCGCCCGGCGCCCAGCGGCGCTGGCTGGCGGTCGGGCTGATCAGCCTCGACCTGCGGCTGCACCGGGCCCTGGTCGGCGGGCGGCAGATCGACCTGTCGTTCCGCGAGTTCCTGCTGCTGCGCCACCTCATGGAGCGGGTCGGCCAGGCGTGTACGCGCTCGGAGCTGCTGGCCGACGTGTGGGGCATGATGTTCGATCCCGGCAGCAACGTCGTCGACGTCTACGTGCGCCGGCTGCGCAGCAAGCTCGACGACCCCGATCGCGTGGAGACGGTGCGCAATGTCGGCTACCGCTTCATCCCGGGTTAGCCCGCTGCTGATCCCGCTGCTGGTCGGCGCCGGCCTGCTCAACCTCGGCCTGATGTACGTGCTGCCGGGCGCCGAGACGATTCCCTTCCACCTGGTGTGGATCGGGCTTTCGGTGGTGTACGGCCTGGTCACCTGGCCGCTGCGGCCGATGCTCGCGGTGCTGGCCGTCGTCGCCGTGAGCACCGGGTACGTGCTGGTCCACCACGCCGCCGCGGGCGCGATCGGCTGGGAGGAGACCACCGAGGTGCCGCTGATGACGGCGGTCTTCGTGGTCATGGTCTGGCACGTGCGCCGGCGCCAGAAGCTGACCGCCGAGATCGAGCGGCTGGCCGAGGCCGAGCGCCGCCGGGCCATGGCCCGCGACCACTTCGTCCGGGTCGCCTCGCACGAGCTGCGCACCCCGATCACGGTCGCCCGCGGCTACGCCGAGCTGCTCCGGTCGGCCACCGGCGACCCGTCGCTGATCGCCGACTGCACCATCGTGATCGAGGAGCTCGACCGGCTGGCCGGCATCACCCACCGGCTGGTGACCCTGGTGCAGCTCGAGGGCGCCGACGTCCGCGAGATCGCCGACGTCGACGCCGCGCTGATCGCCATGGTCGACCGCTGGCGACCGGCCGCCGACCGGGAGTGGCGGATCCGCTCGGCCGTCGGCCGGGCGTCGTTCAACCCCGAGCGGCTCAAGGCCGCCGTGGACAGCCTGGTGGAGAACGCGATCAAGTTCACCGAGCCCGGCGACGTCATCGCGGTCGAGGGGGACGGCAACCCGAAGACCTGGGCGGTCACCGTCACCGACTCGGGGCCGGGCATGTCGCCGGAGAGCCTGACCCGGCTGGCCGCGCTCGGCGCCGACGGGCTCGGGGTCACCGCCTCCGGCACCGGCCTCGGCCTGGCCACGGTGAGCGCCGTCGTCCGGTCGTGGAACGGCCGCCTCACCATCACCACACCGCCCGGCGGCGGCACCGTCGTGCGGATGGAGTTCCCGCGCGGCGCGACCGTCCATGACGGACGCATGACAGTTCTGTCATGAGCCGCTCACCCCACGTGCCGGTCGCTTCATCATCGGCCTGATGCGCCCGGCACACCGGCCGGTGCGTCGCGCGCGGGAGGTGGGGTCCGATGCGGGATCGACGGTGGCGCCTACTGGCCGGGATGTCGGCCGTCGCAATCGTGGTGGCCCTGCTTCCCCCGGTGGTGACGGCCCGGCCCGCGGCGGCCGCGACCTCGTGCCCGTCCGGCGGCTGTGCCGTGACGGTCGACGTGCGCGACTTCGCGAGCGGCCAGCCGCTGACGAACTTCAACTACCTCGTCAACGTCGACAACACCCGGCTGCCCAGTGACCCGCTCGCGCTCAGCACCGAGAGCAACAGCCCGATCGTGGCCGAGGGCGACCAGGACCGCACCATGCTGCACCTGCCGGCCGGCCGCTACCTGATCTCGGCCCGCTCCCTGAACCACAAGATGTGGGGCGCCTACCTCACCCTGCCCAACCCGGCCACCGCCGACGGCTCGGCCACCGCGCGGATCGACCTCACCGAGGCCAGCGACGCGCATCCGCTGCCGCTCGGCAAGATCCGGGTCTTCGTCTTCGACGACAACGCCTGGACCAACGGCGCGCCCGACACCGAGGAAGGCGGCGTCGACGGCTTCACGGTCGACCTCAAGGAGCAGACCCAGAGCGACGTCACCGTGGACTACCACAACAACCCGCTGTGCGGCGGCCAGTGCCTCACCGACGGCGACGGCTTCTCGCAGATCGACAACCTCGGGCCGGCCACCTACTACATCGAGGTGCACCCGCCGGACAAGCCGTGCAACGACGACCCGGACAGCCGCTGGCACCAGACCACGACGATCGACGGCGGCCTGCAGCTGCTGGCCCCGGTCGAGGAGGGCAGCGACGGCACCGGCGCCCCCGGCGAGCAGCTCTGGGAGCCGCCGAACACGCGTACCGCGTACTGGTTCGGCTTCGTCTGCTCCCCGCAGCCGTTCGGGGCGAGCGGGACCGGCGAGATCACCGGGCAGGCGCGGAACTGGGCCGAGTGGGCGCCCTACACCACCGGCACCTACAACGACCCGGTGGAGAACCCGTTCGTGGCGCTCTCCGACGCGACCACCGACCGGACCGTCTACGTCGGTCAGGGCGACGGCGACGGCAACTTCGACATCCAGAACGTCCCGGCCGGCAGCTACAACCTGGCGATCTGGGACGAGCAGCTGAGCTACATCATGCGGTTCAAGCCGGTGACGGTGGCCGCCGGGCAGAGCGTCGACGTCAACGACACCGGCGACGACGGCCAGACCGGCATCGGGGTCTCCCGGTGGTTCGGCTGGCTCGACGGGCACGTCTACAAGGACACCAACAACAACGGCCGGCTCGACCCCGGTGAGCCGCTGCTCGCCAACACCGACGTCGACCAGCGCTGGCGGGACGGCTCGATCAAGGAGGCGACCTTCACCGACGCGCACGGGTACTACCAGTACCCGACGGCCGAGGGTGGGCCGCTGGGCCGGTGGATCATCAACGAGCAGGGCTTCGCGCGCTTCTCGGCGTACCCGGGCCCGTCGGTGCACGACGAGCAGACCGGCGCCGTGACGCCCTCCTGCGCCGCACCCGCGCCCGCCAACCCGTGCATACCCACCGACCAGGGCGGCGGCCTGCTCACCAACCAGAAGCTACTCGAGGGCCACCGGGCCACCGTCGACTGGGGCAAGCGCGACTATCCGGCCGGCACGCCCGGCCAGATCGTCGGCATCACCTACTTCGCCACCACCCGCAACGAGTTCGACGCCCGCTTCCAGAACCACGAGGACTACGAGCCGGCCGTCCCCGGCGTGACCGTCTACCTCGAGGGCCCGGGCCCGGACGGCGTGGCCAACACCGCCGACGACGTGGTGCTCAACAAGTACGTGACCGACAAGTGGCAGCAGCCGGACGCCGGCCAGGACCCGCAGCAGCCGGCCGGCAACACGTTCACCCAGAACTGCAACCCACTCCGGGACTTCTCCGGCACCGACATCACCGCCCAGTTCAACCCGCGCATCGGGCCGAACTGCCTGGAGGTGCCGCTGGCCGGCCAGCCGACCAAGGACGGCGCGTTCGACGGCGGCTACGCGTTCGCCGACTACTGCCCGGGCGGCTACGACCTGGCCGCCGACGACGGCACCTGCGTCGGCGGCGGCGACCCGCAACCGCTGGTCGCCGGCACTTACGTCACGCACGCGATCATGCCCACCGACGCCGCCGACACCCGGGCCTGCGGCGCGCTGGTCAGCTCGGCCAAGGGCGGCGTGCCCGGCGGCGGCGCCGGCTGCCTCTACCGGCCGGTCCGCGAGGAGGACGTCAACGTCGACCTCGGCAACACCTTCACCCCGGCCCTCCCGCCGCCGCCGTGCGCCGGCGACGACCACGTCATCGACCAGTCGACCCTCACGCCGCGCAGCGTCTACTTCGGCAAGCCCGGCGCCCACGCCCCGCTCTGCGACAAGCGGCTCGTGGTGCTCACCAACGGGCAGAACGCCAACGCCGACTTCCACCTGATGACGAACTTCCGGACCGACCCCAACGGCGAGGATCCGGCCGACAACCGGGTCGGCGACGTGGCGGTGCCGGGCCGCTTCGTGGGGCAGGTCTTCAACGACATCTACTTCGAGCGCAACCCGCAGTCGCCGTGGTACGGCGAGCCGCGCCCGATCGCCGGCATCCCGGTCGGCATCTACGCCCGGGTCGACGCCGACGAGAACAACTGGCGGCTGCTCACCACGGTCACGACCAGCCCCGACGGCTCGTTCGAGGCGCTGCTGCCGTCGACCGAGACGTTCAACTGCCCGATACCCCAGGGCCCGTGCCCCGGCATGTACCTGGTCAAGGTGGACGACCCGGGCAGCAAGGCGCACCCGAACGCGGCCTACAACCCCAACCTGCTGACCGCGACCACGCCGGCCGAGTCGTGGCCGGGCCTGACCACCCAGCTCGACCTGCCGCTCGACCCGATCTCCGGGACGGCGTGCGAGGACCCGGCCGTCCCGGCCCGGCCCGAGCTGCTCCAGGTCTCGACCCCGGTCGTGCCGGCCACCGGCTCGCGGCAGGTCACGGTGCAGGCCGACTTCATCGGGGCGGCCGGCACGGCGACCGGGCTCACCGGCGTACGCGCCACGCTCACCGACGACCGCAACGGCCAGACCCAGACGCTCACCCGGGCCAACGGCGGCATCGTGAGCTGGACCCCGGGCAGCGGCAGCACGCCCGACACGATCGTGCTCAACGTGCCGCCGCCGGCCACCAACACCGCCGCCAACCTGCTGCCCAACGCGACCTTCCGGCCCGGGCCGAAGCAGCTGACCATCACCACCGCGAACGCCAACGGCGGCGTGTCCAGCGTCAACGGCGTCACCGTGCACGTGTTCGGCAGCAACGGCACCGGGGCCAACACCGTCACGTACAACCCGGCGGTGGTGAACGTCCCGGCGCCGGCGACGAACGCGCACGCGCTGCAGAACGCGATCGACGCGGCGGCGGCCGGCAGCCTGCTGGTCCTCGCGCCCGGCGTCTACAACGAGAACATCCTGCTGTGGAAGCCGCTCAAGCTGCAGGGCCGCGGCCCCGGCGGCATCGTGGCCGCCCACGAGCTGCAGGCTCGCGACCCCGAGGACCCGCGCTTCAACATCCCGGGCACGGTCATCGACGGCCGGTACTTCCAGCAGAACGCCGGGGCCTACGACGCCGCGGTCGCCGCGCACGCCCCTTACGCCGGGGTGAGCACCGCCCATCCGGTGCTGCGCGGCGCCGACATCACGGTGCTGGCCAAGACCACCACGGCGTACGACATCGGCAGCTCCGCCACCACCTCCTTCAACCAGGCCCGGATCGACGGGATCGGCCTGAGCACCGGGCAGGGCGAGGGCGCCGGCGGCATCCAGCTCCAGGCGTCGATCAACAACATCCAGCTGACCAACAACGTGCTCGAGAACAACGGCGGCGTGGTGGCCGGCGGCATCGGGGTCGGCCAGCCGTACGACGACGGGGTCAACCACAACTACAACGTGCGGATCGCCAACGACCGGCTGATCGGCAACGGCGGACTCACCCAGGCCGGCGGGATCGGGATCTTCAACGGCGCCAACGCGTACGAGGTGGCCGGCAGCATCGTCTGCTCGAACTTCAGCGTGAACTACGGCGCCGGCGTGTCCCACATCGGGCTCAGCCCGGGCGGCCGGATCCACGACAACCAGATCTACTACAACGACTCGGTCGACTCGGGCGCCGGCCTGGCCATCGAGAGTGAGCTGCCGGTCGGCGGCGGGACGCTGGGCACCGGCACCGGCCCGGTCGACGTGGACCGCAACCTGATCCAGAGCAACTACTCCGGCGACGACGGCGGCGGCATCTTCGTGCTGGACGCGTTGACGGCGGCGATCAACATCCGGAACAACCTCATCGACAACAACGGCGCGGCCGACCTCGGCGGCGCGATCACCCTCGACGACGCCTCGAACGTACGGCTGGTCAACAACACCGTGGCCAACAACGTCTCGACCGGGTCGTCCGAGGACTCCGACGGGAACCCGCACGCGGCCGGCCTGGCCTCCGAGGCCAACGACCCGCTGTTCCAGGACACGCTGCCGGCCGGCGCGCCGGACTTCTCCCGGCCGGTCGCGCTGTTCAACAACATCTTCTGGAACAACGACGCGTTCACGCTCAGCCAGCCCGGCCCGGGCGCGACGCTCGTCGACCGCGGCTTCATCGACTTCGAGGTCCACGGCACGCTGACGAACACCGACACGTTCACGCCCCGCTACTCCGACCTGACCAACGGGCAGAACCTCGGGCCCGACGGCGTGCTGCGCGCGGTGCCGGGCGGCCAGGGCAACCTGATCGGGACCAACCCCGGCTTCGTGGCGCCGTTCGTCGACGAGCTCACCGTCTCCGGCTCGCGGCTCGACCCGCAGACCGCGGCGGTCACCATCACCGGCCAGGACCCGCCGGTCGGACTCACCGGCGACTACCACCTGGCGGCCGGCTCGGGCGTGCTCGACCGCGGCGTGCGGTGCTCGAACACGCCTGTCCCCGCCACCATCGCCGCCTGCGCGTCCACCGCGATCGCGGCGCCCAACGTCGACGTCGACGGCGGGTTCCGGCCGAACCTCGTCTCGACCCGCGTCTTTACCCCGTGGGACCTCGGCGCCGACGAACGCCCCGGCATACCGGTGCCGCTGTTCGCGACCATCATCGGACCGAGGAGGCTGCCGTGATCACGCGCCGGGAATTCCTCTGGGGGGCGGCGGGCACGCTCGCCGCCGGGGCCCTCGTCGGCGACGCGCGCGCGGCCGGGGCGGCCACCACCGGCGTGTCCCTGGTCGCCACCGACGGCTACATCTCGGTGCCCGGCCGGGAGGGCAACCCGCTGTACGTCTTCGGTTTCGTGCCGGTCAGCCCTGCGCTGTCGGTGGCCCAGCTGATCAGCACGTACAAGGGGCACGCGCAGCACACGGCGCCGACGCTCGACTTCCGGCAGGACGACGACATCAAGATCACGCTCACCAACCTGGGCTTCGTCCAGCGGCCCGACCTGGTCGACTCGCACACCGTGCACTGGCACGGCTTCGACCTGCCGACCCCGCTCAACGACGGCGTGCCGGAGGTGTCGGTGGCGGTGCCGGTCGGCAAGCAGCTCACCTACTTCTACCGGCCGCACCGCGAGGGCACGTACATGTACCACTGCCACTTCGAGGACGTCGAGCACGTGCAGATGGGCATGACCGGCATCGTCTTCGTCCGGCCCCGGCAGGACGGCACCTCGATCGGCGGCTTCACCCGGTTCGCGTACAACGACGGGGACGGCTCCACCGGCTACCACCGGCACTTCGCGATCCTGCTCAACGAGCTGTGGCGCGACTTCCACGACGGCGACCGGGACATCCAGGAGACCATCCCGACCGACTACGACCCGCAATGGTTCACCCTCAACGGCCGTCCCTACCCGATGACGGTGCTGCCCAACGACGACCCGTCGCTGCCGGCGTCGTTGCGGATCGGCACGCCGAACCCGAACTACGACGGCGCTCTCGACCACAGCCAGCCGAACTCGGCGCTGATCCAGGTCAACCCGGGGGAGCGGGTGCTGCTGCGCCTGGCCAACCTCGGGTACCAACAGCACAGCATGCAGCTGCCCGGCATCCCGCTGCACGTGATCGGGCAGGACGCGTCGCCGCTGCGGTCCGCCGCGTACTGGACCAGCACCCTCTACCTCGGGCCGGGCGAGGCCCGCGACGTGCTCTTCGACGCGCCCGCCTACGACGCGGCGCGCCCGTCGGGCACCGACTCGTGGGGCGCCTACAACGTCTACTTCTTCAAGAACCGGGACTGGCGCAAGCTGCAGAACTTCGCCTCCCCGGCGCCGGGACCGGGCGGCATGATGACCGAGGTCCGGGTGTACGCCCCGGCCCGCCCCCTGCCCGCGCAGACCGTCGTGAGCCAGACCTATGTCTGAGGGGGCCACCATGAGGTTCGCGGCCGTACTGACGCTCGCCGCCGCCGGCTGCCTGTTCGCGCCCGGCGCCGCCGCCGCGATCCCGGCCGGCGCCCCGCCGACCGGCATGGTCTGCACACCGGGCACGGTCGCGGGCGGCGTGCACACGTTCGACCTGGTGGCCGAGACCGGCTACATCGACACCCCGGACGGCAACAGCGTCTTCATGTGGAGCTACGCCGAGGACGGCGGCCACTTCCAGAGCCCGGGCCCGGTGCTGTGCGTGACCCAGGGGGAGACCGTCGTGGTCAACCTGACCGACAACCTGGCCGAGCCGGCCTCGATCGTCTTCCCCGGTCAGGACCAGCCGGTCACCGCGTCCGGTGGCAGCCCCGGCCTGCTCACCACCGAGGCCGCGGCGAACGGCGGCACGGTGCGCTACTCGTTCGTGGCCGGCAGCCCCGGCACGTACCTCTACGAAAGCGGCTCCGACATCGCCAAGCAGCTCGAGATGGGCCTGTACGGCGCGCTGGTCGTGCGCCCGTCGGCCGGGGCCGCCCTCGCCTACGGCCCCAGCACCGCGTTCGACCCGTCCCGCGAGTACCTGCTGCTGCTCAGCGAGATCGACTCGGACCTGCACCACGCCGTCGAGACCGGCGGCACGTACGACGTCAACGCCCGCCAGGACCGCTACTTCGCGGTCAACGGCCGCGAGTTCCCGGACACCATCCAGGACAACGGCTCCAGCCTGCTGCCGAACCAGCCGTACGGCGCTCTCGTCCGAATCCAGCCGACTACGCCGACGTCGGCGCCGGCCCTCATCCGCATGATCAATGTGGGCGCCTCGAACCATCCGTTCCACCCGCACGGCAACCACACCAGCCAGATCGCCCAGGACGGCCGCCTGCTGCCGGCCGCGACCGAGCACTTCGGCGAGACCATCGGGGCCGGCCAGACCGAGGACTTCCTGCTGCGCTGGGACGACCAGGACGGCTGGGACCAGGTCACCAACCCGCTGCCGGTGCCACCGCCGAACTTCCGGGACGTCTTCTTCAAGGACGCCAACACGTGGTACGCCGGAAGCCCGTACCTCGGCCACAAAGGTGCGCTGCCGAGCGGGGTCGTCAGCCAGAACATCTGTGGTGAGTGGTACTTCCCCTGGCACAGCCACGCGCTGAACGAGTTCACGAACTTCGACCAGGGCTTCGGCGGCATGGCCACGTTGCTGCGGGTCGACCCGCCCGGCGGATGCTTCGCCGCGCCCACCTCGGTGACGCCGCTCGGCAGCGTGCTCAAGTCGGGTACGGTCGCCGGGCTCGCCGCCGACGACACCAGCTACTACGCCGTCAACCCGCGCGCCACCACCCGGCCGACCGCCACCACCGCCGCGCAGACGTCGATCACCGTCGCCTCGGCCACCGGCTTCCCGGCCGCCGCCGGCTACTACGTGCGGCTCGACAACGAGGTGCTGCGGGTCACCGCGGGCGCCGGCACCACGACCTGGACCGTGCAGCGCGGGCAGCTCGGCACCACCGCGGCCGCGCACGCGAGCGGCGCCGCGGTCACCGCCCTGGCCACCGACTTCACCGCCGGCTTCACCGGCGTGCCGGCCGGATCCCAGCACCTGAGGGTGACCTACAAGGGCGCGAACTGTGCCACGACGACCGCCACGACCTGCACCGCGCTCACCGCCAACCTGCCGCAGCAGACCGTGAAGATCTGCGACTGGACGGTGGGCGGCGCGGCCGGGTGCTCGACGCCGGCCTCGCCCGGCTGGGTCACGCTGCCGCCACCGCCGGCCCAGCCGCAGTCGGTCGGGTCCGCCGACGTCGGCGCGACCTGGAGCCTGCCGGCCGCGGCGGCCTACCTCAACGGGGGACAGGTCCGGGTCCTGGTGCACACCGAGCGGTACACGTCCCCCGCCCCGGCGGTGTTCTCCACCTGGGGAAACCTGCTGGCGCTCACCTACGACGCCCCTTAGGAGACGGCGATGCACGTACGGAAGGGCGCGCTCGTCCTGGCGCTGGTGGCGGCCGGCCTGGCCGCACCGAGCCCGGCGTCGGCCGCGGCGGTGACGATCAACCTGTGCGCCGTGTCCGGGGCCGCCACCCTGGCCGGCGGGGCGAGCGTCCCGATCTGGGGCTTCGCCAGCGGCTGCGCGAACCCCGCGCTGCCCGGCCCGGTGCTGTCGGTGAACGTGGGTGACACGGTCGCGCTGAGCGTCACCAACGCGCTGCCCGCCGGCCACACGGTGAGCCTCGAGATCCCCGGCATCGACTTCGCGCCGGGCCCGGACTCGGCGCCGCCCGGCGGCACGGTCACCCGCACCTTCACGGCGACGGCGCCCGGCACGTACCTCTATCAGAGCGGCGGCGACGCCGGCCGGCAGGTCGCGATGGGCCTGTACGGCGCGCTGATCGTCCGCCCGGCGACGCCCGACTACGACGTGGAGGCGCCCCTCGTGCTGAGCGCGGTGGATCCGGCCTTCAACGCCGCACCCGACACCTTCGACCTGCACGCCTACCGGGCCACCTACTGGCTGGTCAACGGGAAGTCCTATCCGGACACCGCGCCCGGCATCACCGCCGCCGGCGGTCAGCGGCTGCTGCTGCGCTACCTCAACGCGGGCTACGACAACACCACGATGGCGATGCTGGGCACGCACGGCCGGGTGGTGGCGCGCGACGCCCGCCCGATCGCCGGCGACGTCGAGGTGACGGCCGAGACCATCCCGGCCGGCGCCAGCGAGGACATCCTGGTGACCGTCCCGTCCGGGGCCGGGCCGAGCCCGCACGGCTTCCCGCTCTACAACCGGCAGCAGCATGTCACCAACGGCGCCCAGACCGGCGCCGGCCCGCAGCCGGCCACCGGCGGCGGCATGCTGATCTTCATCCATCACTGAGGGGTCGCCGTGAAGGCATCGCCATCGACCTGGGTGCGGCTGGGCAGCGCCGTCGCCGGCGTGGTCCTGGCCGTCGCCGGCCTGTGGGCCTGGCACGTGGCCCGGTCGCCGGCCGCCCCCGCCGCTTCCGCCGTCCCCGCGCCGGCCGGCTGGGTGCGTCCGGCCGTGGCCGCCGACGAGCTGGGCCAGGCCAGCGGCGTGACCATCACCCGGGTCGCGGTCTCCGGCGGCGGCGGCCTGGTCGACCTGCGGTTCCGGGTGGTCGACCCGGACCGGGCGCACGCGCTGCACGACCCGGCCACCCCGCCCGCGGTGGTCGACGAGGGCTCCGGCCTGATCGTGCGCGACCTGCTGATGAACCACGAGCACAGCGGCGACTACCGGGCCGGCGTCACCTACTACCTGGTCTTCGAGAACCCCGGCAATTGGGTGCGGCGCGGCGCCCGGGTCACCGTGCTGCTCGGGAACGCGCAGGTCGAGCATGTGCGGGTGGTGTGAGCTCACCCTGGCCACCCCCGGGACCCCCGGCGGGCAGGTCGCGGAACGGTTCGGCGACATCGCGCCCCACGATGCCGCCTTCAGGTGGCTGTTCGCGTGCCTGCTCGCCGGGCTGGTCGAGGGGCTGATCGTCGCGTTGGTCGCCCTCCCGGCGCCCGGTGCACCGGCGGCGGCGCGCCGGGTTGTGCTGACCTTGGCCGCCGGTACGGGCGCGTTGGCGACGGTCCTGGCGGCGGTGCTGGGCCGGCCGTGGCCGGTGATCGCGGCGCTCGCCCTGCTGGCCGGAGTGGCTCGGGACCGGCCGAGCCGAAGGCTGCTCGCGTTCGTGGCCGTGGTGGTGGCCGTTCTGGTGGCGGTGCTCGCGGCGCTGGAGCCGGCGGTTGTCTTCGCGCCGGTGGGCGGCATCGCCGCGTACGCGGTCGCCCAGCTCACGGTCCGCGATTCGAGCGGGGTTCCCGCTTCGCTTGTGATCCGCGGCCCGGCTGATTCTGCTAACCGTCCCCCACCCGTTACTGGGTGGGGTGAAGTTACGGCCCGGGTACGACAATTTCGGCCGGCTGTCCACAACGGGGTCGTGGCCGGTTCGCTGCGGGAGCACGCCGGGCCGCTGATTGCGGTCGGTCTCGTCGTGGGCGCGGCGGGCTGGCTGGGTGCGCCGCCGGTGGCTGCGCCGGCGCCGGTGCTGCGGGCCGGGGTGGTCGGCGATCTCACGGTCTCGGTGTGGCAGGCGGGTGGGACGGTCACCGTCCGGACCGCCAGCGGGCGCCGTCCGCCGCCGGCACCGATCGACCGCGTCGACCTCGACCTCGGCGGGCGGGCGGTGCCGCTGTTCCGCGGTGCGTCCGGGCTCTTCGCCGGGACTCTCGACGCGCCGGCGGCCGGATCGGCGGTCACGGCGATCGTCACGGTGCGGCGGGCGGGGGAGCGGTTCACGGTTCCGCTCGCCTGGACCGCGCCGCGCCCTGCTCCGCCCCCGTCCCGGCTGCCCCGAGCCGAACTGCTGACGCTCGCCGTGCTGGCGCTCGCCGTCGTGCACCGGAAGATCGGGAAGGACGCGCCATGAGGCGTACGCTTGCTCGCGCTCTGTTGATTGCCCTGCTCGCACCGGCCGTGCCCGCGTCCGTCGCGCCCGCGCCCGTGCAAGCAGCGCCCGCCGCGCCCGCGCCCGCGCAAGCAGCGCCCGCGCAAGCAGCGCCCGCGCAAGCCGCGCCCGGCTTTGAAAGCGTCATCGTGCGGCTGCGCACCCAGGTCGACCCCGCTCGCATTGCCGGACATTCCCGACATGAGCGGCAGTCCGCGCTGGTTCGGGCCTTGAAGTCGCGGGCGAGCGCCGACCAGCCCGGCCTGCTCGGCCTCCTGCGCCGGCGGCGAGCGCAGGGCCTGGTAACGGCCACCAGTCCACTGTGGGTCGTCAACGCGATCGCGATCACCGCCGCGCCCTCGGTCGTCCGCGAGATCGCCGCACGCCCGGAAGTCGCCCGGATCGACCCCGACGCCACCGATTTCGTTCCAGCCGCAATACCCGCCGCGCCCACCATGGCCGCCGGGCACAGCGCGCCCGCCGGGCACAGCGCGCCCGCCGCGCACAGCATGCCCGCCGGGCGGACCATGGCCGCCGGGCACAGCGCGCCCGCCGGGCACAGCATGCCCGCCGGGCGGACCATCGCCGCCGGGCACAGCCCGACCGGCGCCCGCGCCATTTCCGCCGCGACCGCCACCTCCGCCTTGCCGACCGGACCCAACGTCACCGCCGTCGGCGCCCCGGCTCTGTGGGACCTCGGTCTGACCGGGCAGGGCGCAGTGGTGGCCGTCATGGACACCGGCGTCGACGCGAGCCACCCCGACCTGGCCGGGAGCTGGCGCGGCGGAGCGAACAGCTGGTACGACCCGAACGGCGAGCACCCAACCGTGCCCACGGATGTCAGCGGGCACGGCACCGCGACCGCCGGGGTGATCGTCGGCGGCGCGGCGAGCGGCACCGGGCTCGGCGTCGCGCCCGGCGCCCGGTGGATCGGGGTGAAGGTCTTCAACGATCGCGGCGTCGCCTCCACCTCGGCGATCCACAAGGGATTCCAGTGGTTGCTCGACCCCGACGGCAACCCGGCCACCGCCGATGCGCCCGACGTCGTCAACTCCTCGTGGACCGGGTCGGCGGCCGGGTGCAACGCCGAGTTCCAGCCCGATCTGCGCAACCTGCGGGCGGCCGGCATCATCCCGGTGTTCTCGGCCGGCAACTACGGCAGCGCGGCCGGCACCGTGCTGAGCCCGGCCAATCTTCCCGAGGCGCTCGCGGTCGGCTCGATCGACGGTGCCGGCGTCGTCGACTCGTCGAGCAGCCGCGGGCCGTCCGCCTGCGACCAGCGGACCGAGCCCCGGCTCGTCGCGCCCGGCGTGGGCATCCGGACCACCGACCTCTACGGCGGCTACCTCGACGCGACCGGCACTTCGGTCGCGGCGCCGCACGTGTCCGGCGTCCTGGCGCTGCTGCTCGGCGCCTACCCGGATCTGAGCCCGGATCGCCTGCAGTCGGCGCTCGAGACCACGGGCGGCGACCTCGGCGACATCGGGCCGGACAACGCGTACGGATATGGCCGGGTCGACGCCCCCGCCGCCTATCAGTGGCTCGCCACCGCGCCCGACTTCACCGTCGGCGTCTCCCCGTCGGCGCCGACGATCGCGCCCGGCGAACCGGCGACGCTGACGGTCACGGTCACGCCGGTGAACGGCTTCGCGGCCGGCGTCACGCTCGCGCTGACCGGCCTCCCGCCCGGCGCGTCGGCGACGATCACCGGCGCGCCGGCGACGATCACCGGCACGCCGGCAACGATCACCGGCGCGTCGGCGACGATCACCGGCGCGTCGGCGACGATCACCGGCACGCCGGCAACGATCACCGGCGCGTCGGCGACGATCACCGGCACGCCGGCGGCGATCACCGGCGCGCAGATCGCGATCACGACCACCACCTCGGTCACCCCGGGCGCCTATCTCCTAGCCGTCGCGGCGAGCGGGGGCGGACTGACGCGTACGGCGTACGCCCGCCTGACCATCACGCCCCCACCCGGATTCGCCCTCTCGGTCTCGCCGGCCTCGATAACCGTCACCCGGGGCCAGACGGCCACCTATACCGTCACGACCAGCGCGATCGGCACCTTCACCGCGCCCGTGACCCTCGCGGTGACCGGCGCGCCCCCCGGCATCACCCCGACCGTGACGCCGAACCCCGCGGCCGTGCCCGGCACGTCGAAGCTGCGCGTCACCACCACGTCGACCACCGCGCGCGGCACCTACACCCTGCGCATCACCGGTACGGCCGGAGCCGTCCAACATCAGGCGAGCGCCACGCTGGTGGTCCGCTGATCAGTCGGCGGTGACCTGGCTGGCGGCCGCGGCCCGCTCGAAGGCCGCGTTCTCCCGGCCGAGCACCCGGGCGATCATGCCGCCGAAGAGCGCGCCGAACAGGCCGGCGCCGCGGCCGGTCACCTCGATGGACAGGGTGTTGCGGGTGCCGCCGTCCTCCGGGGTGAGCCGGTGACGGCCGACCATGCGCAGGCCCATCCGCGTGGTCTCCCAGGTGAACTCGGTCATCGGGGTCAGGGTGGTCACGGTCCAGACGGCGGCCGTCTGGCCGGGCTGCTTCACCCGTGCGCGGCCGCCGACCTGCGGCGGGGCGGGATCGAGAGGCGTGACGCTCTGGACGGTCGGCATGAAGGACGGCCACTGGCCGACGTCGGTGGTGAGGCGCCAGACCAGGGACGGCGGCGCGCTGATGACGGTGCTGTGCTCCCGGTACATGAAGGCACTGTACCATTTGGTACATGGACCGTGAATCCCGTGAGGCGCTGCTCACGAAGGTGATGGAAGCCGTGGCCCGGGACGGGCTGGCCGACCGCAGCCTCCGCGAGATCGCGGCGAGCGCCGGCACCAGCCACCGGATGTTGCTCTACCACTTCGGCTCGCGCGAGGGCCTGCTCGCGGCGATCGTCGGCGCGGTCGAGGCTCGGCAGCGGGCGGCAATGGGCGCGATGACGGACGGCAGCGCGAGCGACGTGATGACCGGCCTGTGGGAGCGGGTGTCGAGCCCCGAGCTGCGGCCGTTCGTGCGCTTGTTCTTCGAGGTGGCCGCCCTCGCCACGCGGCCGCCGGCGGACATGCGGGACGGGCTGACCGCGCCCTGGATCCGGGACGCGTCGGCGGTGGCGGCCGCGGTCGGCGTCGAGCCCGATCGCGCCGCGTTGCGCCTGGGCGTGGCGGTGACCCGCGGGCTGCTGCTCGACCTGCTGGCCGGTGCGCCCCGCGAGGAGGTCGACGAGGCGTACGCCTTGTTCGTGCGCCTGGCCGAGCGGATCTAAGGTCGTGGTCATGCTCGAGACACAACGGGAGCGCGTGCCGCTCGACGACGACGGCGAACTGGACACGGCCTTGGCGTTCCTCGCCTTCGCCCGCGCCTGCGTGCTGAAGAAGGTCGACGGCCTGACCGAGGAGCAGCTCCGGCGGCGGCTGGTCGTGTCGGACACGACGCTGCTCGGCCTGGTGCAGCACCTGACCGACGCCGAGCGGTATTGGTTCGGCTACACGCTGGCCGGCGACCCGCGCTGGGCCGACGTCGACTTCGAGATGGTGGTCGCGCCCGAGCGGAAGCCGGAGGACGTCATCGCCGGCTACCGTGCGGCGATCGCCGAGAGCGACGCCCACCTGCGGGCGGCCGCCGGGCCGGAGGCGCTGAGCGCGCAGCCGGTGGGCGACGAACCGCGCACGCTGCGCTGGGTGCTGGCCCACGTGACCAGCGAGACCGTACGCCACGCGGGTCACGCCGACATCCTGCGCGAGCTGATCGACGGCGTGACCGGTCGCTGATCTTGCGGTGCGGAAGAAGGGACTCGAACCCTCACGCCCTCTCGGGCACTGGGACCTAAACCCAGCGCGGCTGCCAATTACGCCACTTCCGCCCGTGTCGCCCCAGGGGCGAACGCTGAGGAGAGTCTAGACGGTCGCAGGTCAACCCCCGGTCACGGCCGCCGCGCGGCCGCACGCCGCCGCGCTCATCGGAGCGAGCGCGAGCGGGCAGGAGCGAGCGCGAGCGGGCAGGAGCGAGCACGGCGGCCGCCTCGCGGATCGGGCCGCGTGACGGCCGCCGTGGGTGTGAGAGACCGGTGGTCGTGATCGAATGATCGGCCGGAACGCGGGCGATCTTCGGAAATGTTCAGTCGATTCCCAAATCCCGGCGGAGCTTGGCCACGTGGCCGGTGGCTTTCACGTTGTAGAGGGCATGCTCGATCACGCCGTTCTCGTCGATCACGAACGTCGAGCGGATCACGCCCATCACCGTACGGCCGTAGTTCTTCTTCTCGCCGTATGCGCCGTACGCCGTCAGGACGCTCTTGTCCTCGTCGCTGACCAGCGGGAACGTGATGGCGTCGCGCTCGCGGAACTTGGCCAGCTTGGCCGGGGCGTCGGGCGAGATGCCGACCACCTCGTAGCCCGCGGCCTGCAGCGAGGCCAGCGAGTCGCGGAAGTCGCACGCCTGCGTGGTGCAGCCGGGGGTCATCGCGGCGGGGTAGGCGTAGAGCACCACCTTGCGGCCACGCAGATCCTTCAGCGTGAGCCGGTCGCCGTTGTCGGTGGGCAGCGAGAACTCGGGCGCGGCGTCGCCGGCCGAGAGTCGGGCGGTCTCAGTCATGCGACGACGATAGACCGGCGCAGGCGAAGGACTCCGGTCACGGTGAGTGCGGCGCCCACGCTCAGAGCACAGGCCACGCACGTACGCGCGAGCCAGCCCGGCCCCGAGACCGGCAACACCGCTCCGCGGAAGACGGCCGTCTCGGCCAGGCCCGCGAAGATGAGCAGACAAGCCCCGGCCAGAGCCAGGAAGAACGGCGGGTGCCGGTAGGCGGCGGCGAGCGCGATCAGGCCCACGACGATCAGCACCACGAAGGGACCGGTTCCGTCGAGGGCGGTGCTCAGGGCGTACGCGAGCGGGAAGAGACCACCGAGAAGCGCGACCGGCCGCACCGAGCCCGGCCATTTGATCAGCAGGGCGGTGAGCAGGACGCCGCCGGCCGCCGCGAGGCCCCACCAGAGCCCGGTGCGCGGCGGCGGCACCCAGTCGAGCGTGCCGGTGACCGCGAAGGTCCGCGCCTGCACGCGCAGCGGAACCGTCCAGTCCCGGAGGCGGTGCGCGCGGGTTGGATCGGCGCTCGCCGCCGGCGGACGGCCCGGGCTCAGCCAGTGCGTGCGCTGATCGTGCCAGCGCACGGTGGTCGCCGTCGAGACGCGGCGCCAGGCGGGAGGCGCGGTGGGATCGGCGGTGGCGGGCACGGGGGTCTCGCCGGTCAAGGTCTGGTTGACGTACGCGGCGGGGGAGTTCACGTTCTGCCAGGTGCCGTCCGGGCGGACGTCGAGATAGGGCTCGCCGGAGTAGCCGAGCACCTCCACCGAGTGCCCGGTCGTGTTGCTCAGCTCCAGCCGCGCCCCGGCCTCGACCGTACGGACGGTGAGGCCTTTCTCCGGCGCGCTGATCCCGGTGACCGTCGTGCGGTAGGCGGTCGCGTCGGGCGCGTCCCCACCGTGCGCGAACGCGGGCGTGGCCGGCGCGAGGAACGCGCCGGCCACGGTCACCAGGAGGGCGAGACGTCTCACCCCGCGGCCGCCGCCACGGCCTTGGTGAGATCGTCCGAGGTGGGCACCGAGCCGTTGGCGCCCTGCAGCTGCTTGCCGTTGACGACCACGGTCGGGGTGCCGGTGAAGCCGCGGGCCGAGAACGTGTCGGTGTTCCGGGTGGCCCAGTTGTCGTACGTCCCGGCGTTGACCGCCTGCGCGAACGCGTCGCCCAGCCCGACCTGCTTGCCCAGCTCGATGAGCCGCGCGTTGTCGAGGCCGTCGCTGTTCTCCGGCGGCTGGTTCTGGTAGAGCACGTCGTGGTACTCCTTGAACTTCCCGCCCTCGGCGGCCGCGGCCGCCGCACCGGCCGAGCGGGTCGAGTACTTCGTGCCGTTCGAGGCCGGGTCGAGGATCGCCACCGGGTGGTACCGCACGGTCACCTTCTTCTCCGAGACCAGCGTGTTCAGCGTGTCCGCGTTGGCGGTCTCGAAGTTGTGGCAGATCGGGCACATGAAGTCCTCGTAGAGGTCGATCGTGACCGGCCCGGTGCCGACCGCGAACGCGGTGCCGTCGTCGACCGCCACGCTCGGCGTGGCCGCCTTGCTCGCCTCGGTCTTGTGCTGCTGGTTGGCGTAGACGCCCCAGCCGATCAGCCCGGCGATCAGCAGCACGGCGACCACGGCGACCGAGGTCCAGATCGTCACCCGGCGCCGCCTGGCCGCCACCTTCTGCTGCTCGACGATCTTCCGCGCCGCGGCCCGGTCCCGCCCCCGGTTGCCCTTGCTCATCTCTCCCCCATCAGAAGACCGTCCAGTGAGAACCGGGTGCGTGGCTTGACCAGCAGGATCCCGGCCAGGATCAGGAAGCCCACGTCGCGCAGGATCTCCCGCCCGTACTCCGCGGTGCGCCCGGCGGCCAGGTCGCCGCCCTTGCTGAAGCAGCCGCAGTCGATCTGCAGCCCGCGGGCCCACGCCGACACGATCCCGGCAATGAAGATCACCAGGACCACGGCGGCGATCGCGGCGCTGAGCCGGACCGCGAGGCCGATCAGCAGGAGCAGGCCGAGCGCGATCTCGAGGAAGGGCTGGACGGCGCCGACCACCTTGGCGGTGTCGTACGACATCAGCTTGTACGCGTTGACGGCGCGGCCGGACGCGGCCAGATCGCCGACCTTGAGCGCGCCCGCGGTCAGGAACACCGCGGCCAGGCCGAGCCGCGCCACCGTGGAGATCCACGGCCAGGCAGCCGTCATCCGGGCAGACAACTGCCTCGTTTCCATCGTCACGCCCTGTTAGTCGAAATCCTCAGCCGCCAGGTTCCCTCATCCGACTGTGGTTTGTCTGGGAACAAGCTGGACGTTCACACGGCGCGCGCCCGGGCGACCGCGGTCACCAGCTCGTCGCGGGCCCGGGCGACCCGGGAGCGGATGGTGCCGACCGGCACGTCCTCGACGGCGGCGGCCTCGGCGTAGGAGAGGCCGAGCACCTGGGTCAGCACGAACGCCGTGCGCCGCTCCTCGCTGAGGTGGCCGAGCAGGTCGGCGGTGCTCAGCCGGTGGGCCGGGTCGGGCGCGGGCAGGTCGGTGCAGGCCTCGGCGGCGAGCCGGGCGTCGAGCCGGCGGCGGCGCACCACGGCCCGCAGGTGGTCGGCGCAGGTGCGGCGGGCGATGCCGAGCAGCCAGGTGCGCGCGCTCGAGCGGCCCTCGAAGCCGGGCAGGGCCTTGAACGCGCGGAGATAGGTCTCCTGGGTGAGATCGTCGGCGGCGCCGGTGTCGACCAGCGCGGCGGTGAACCGCCAGACCTCGGGCTGGGTGGCGCGTACGAACGCCGCCTGCGCCGCGGGGTCACCCGCCCCGGCCCTTATCGCCAGCAATGTGGTGGGATCCGGGCCGTTCTCACCCTCCGTCATGGTCGGCCATGGTACGCGGAGCAGAATTGTCGGCGCCTTCTGGAACCATGTGGGCCGCACGGGCGACTACCCGCCCGTGGGAGCTTCTGACCGGATCGGGGACCATGGCGCGCATGACCTTTGATTGTCGTCGGCTTCTCGCCGGTGGCTTCGGGCTGCTGATCGGGCTCTTCCTGGTGCTGCTCGGCCCGGCCGCGCCGGCCAGCGCCCACGCCGCGCTCGTCGCCACCGACCCCGGCAACGGCACGATCGTGCCCGACGCGCCGAACAAGGTGACCCTGACCTTCAGCGAGTCGGTCCAGATCGTCACCGGCAAGATCCAGGTCCTGGCGCCCGACGGCTCCCGCGCCGACCAGGGCGAGCCCACGGTGAACGGCGCGATGCTGACGATCCCGCTGCGCTCGGGCGGCGGCCGGGGTACCTATCTGGTGAGCTTCCGGGTGATCTCCGCCGACAGTCACCCGGTCGGTGGCAGCATCACCTACTCGGTGGGCGCGGCCTCGGCGCCACCCACGGCGGCGGTCGACGACACCAAGGTCGACCCGGTGGTCCGGGCGCTCATCCCGGTCGGCAAATATCTGGGGTACGCGGGACTGGTGCTCCTGGTCGGGCCGGCGCTGGTGCTGGCGCTGCTGTGGCCGCACCGGCTCAGCCGCCGCGGTCCGTCCCGGGTGATCTGGACGGGCATGGGCCTGGTCACGTTCAGCACCCTGATGGCGATCTGGCTGCAGGTTCCCTACTCGCTCGGGACGGGCCTTTCCGACGTACGGGTGGGAGACCTCCGCGACGTCCTCGGCAGCACGTTCGGCGCCGTCATGCTGGTGCGTCTCGGCGTGCTCTGCGCCGCCGCCATGCTGTTGCGGCCGCTGCTGAAAGGCTCGGGCGAATCCAGGACCGACCTCGCCCTGCTCGGCGTGCTGGGTGTCGCGGCGCTGGCCACCTGGCCGCTGACCGGGCACCCGACGGCGTCACCGGTGGCCGGCGTCTCGGTGGTGATCGACGCGATCCACCTGGCCGCCATGTCGGTCTGGCTCGGCGGCCTGGTCATGCTGGTCGGCTTCCTGCTGCGCCAGGCCAACGAACGCGAGCTCGCCGCCATCCTGCCGATCTGGTCGCGCTGGGCCGCCACCGCGGTGAGCGCGCTGATCCTGGCCGGCGTCATCCAGGCCCTCATCGAGGTGTCCACGCTCGACGGGCTGGTGAACAGCACGTACGGCCGCCTGATCCTGGTCAAGGTGGCACTCGCCGCGTGTGTGCTCGGCGTCGCGTGGTGGTCGCGCCGGCTGGTGCGTTCCAAGCAGGCCGAGACCGAGCCGCGCGGGCTGCGCCGGGTGGTCGGCGTCGAGCTGGCGATCACGGCGGTGGTGCTCGGGGTGACCGCGGCGCTGGTGCAGATCGCGCCGCCGCGCACGGCCGAGGCGGCCTCGACCGTCGACACGACCAGCACCGTGTCACAGACGCTGACCAGCAGCACGATGGCGCTGCGGGTGGACATCTTCCCGGCCACCGTCGGGAACAACTCCATCCACCTGTACGCGTACACGCCCGACAACAAGCCGCTGACGGTCGTGGAATGGACCGGTACGGCGGCGCTCGCGTCCAAGGGCATCGAGCCGATTGCGATCCCGCTGCTGCGGATCACCGACTTCCACGCCGTGGGCGACATCGCGTTGCCGTCGGCCGGGCAGTGGACGTTCAAGTTCACGGCCCGCACCAGCGACATCGACGAGCAGACGCTGACGATGACCGCCAACATTTCCTGATTTATCCGGTTTCTCCGGGGGCCCGGCGGCTTTCCGTCGGGCCCTTGTCATGTCTGTCAGCGATTTAGACGCTATTTGACCACTTTGGGGTTATTTGGACTTGTATGGTCGGCGCAGTACGGCCTGAGATAGGGGGAGAAGCTGATGCGGGTGTTCCGCACGATCCTCGGAATGCTGCTGCTGACCATCGGCCTGCCGTCGCTGCTCGCCGGCGCGGCCCTGTGGACCGCCATGCAGCACCGCGACCAGGGCGGCGCCTTCAGCGGCGACCTGCAGCGACTGGCCCTCCCCGGGTACGCCCTCGTCGTGCCCGACGTCGACCGGTTGCTGCGCGCCGACGCGCCCTTCACCCGCATCGGCGACACCCAACTGCGGGTCAATGCCCGTACGCAGGAGGGGCCGGCGTTCCTCGGCATCGCCCCGACCGCGGCGGTCCAGGAGTACCTGGGCGGCGTCCCGTACAGCACCGTCCGCACGGTCGACATCGGCACCGGCGCGCTGCCCGTGGCCACCAACGCCCTGCCCGGCCGCCAGGCGCCGGCCCGCATTCCCGCGCGGGCGTCCTTCTGGCTGCGCACCGGCGAGGGCAGCATCGCCTGGTCACCCGGCGACGTCACCGGCGGCCCGTACAGCCTGGTGGTGATGAGCCCCGGCGCGAAGCCCGGCCTGCAGCTGACGTCCTCGGCCGAGCTGCGCCCCGGCTGGCTGAACTCCAGCACCTGGGGCCTGCTCACGCTGGGCACGCTGCTGGTCATGACCGGCCTGATCGTCCTGGCCTGGCCCGCCCGCCGCCGCGAGGTCGTCTACGTGGTGGAGCCCAGCCAGGTCCCCGACCTGATGGCCGCGATCGGCGCCCCGCTGCCACGGTCCGGCCTGCCCGCCGCCCACCCCACCGGCGCCCACCGCCCGCGCACCTTGGCCGACGCCCCCAAGCCGGCGCTGCCGTCGGCCGCCCTGAAGTTCACCTGGCCGCCGGCTCCCCAGCCGGCCCTGGCCGGCCCCACCGCCGTCCCGGTCGCGGCGGAGCCGCTCTCCGGCGTCCCCCTCACCGCCGGTGTTCCGGTGTCGGCCGCCCCTTCGTCGATCGCCCCTTCCTCCGCCGTCCCTTCCTCGGCCGCCCCTTCCTCCGCCGCCTCTTTCTCAGCCGCGTCTTCCTCGGCCGCCCCGCCGAGCCCGGCCGAATACGCCGCCGCGACAGCAATTCCCGGCCGTCCCGTTTCCCCGGCCGGCCGAGTGCCCGCTCCCGGCGAGCCGCTCAACTTCATCCAGGCCTCGTCCGCGGGCGGCCCGGTGTCGCTGCCGCTGGGCGACCCCCCGTCATCCTCCGAGTCACTCTTCGGCCGAAGCGGCGCCCGAGGCGGCAAGCGGCAGACCCCCAAGCCCGGCGACCTGCCGATGTTCCACGCCTCAGCCGTGGACGCCTGGGTAGCCGAAACCGCAGCCGAACGAGCCCGCGAAACCGAGGCCACCGCCGCGGCCCGGATGGCCGAGGTAGCCCGCCGAAAGGCAGCCGCCGAGACCACCACCTCGGCCGGCGTCGCCGACGAAGACGGGCCGGAGGGCACTTCGTCTTCTTCGCCGACCTCCGCGCCGTCCGGGGGGCGTGGACCGGTGGGCAACCAACCGCTGTCCTCCACCGACGTGGCGGCCGCCTACGCCGCCGGAGCCGCCGACGCCCGCGCCGCCCGCGCCGCCCGCGGAGACCATGCCGCCACCGGAGACCGCGTCACCCGCCAGGGAGCTCCATCTCCTTCGCCGGCCGCCTCGGCCGCCCGGGAGACCGCTTCGCCCAGCCGGGAGACCGCGCCGGCCGCCCGGGAGACCGCACCGGCCCGGCGCGAACCGATGGCGGACCGCGATCCTCGCACCGCCGGCCAGCGGGTCGCCGTGATCACCGGCCCGAAGGCAACCGACTGGGCCGCCACCGGTCTGACCCGCGCTGATTCCCCGCGGGTCGGCCGTCAGGCCTCGCCCGCCGCCGGCGGTTCTTCTCGCCGGCCCAGCCCGTTCCCCAAGGTTGACGGGCTCGGGCGACCCTCGGTGGCGGCGGCCGAGCGGGCGCCGGGTGATGCAGAACTCGCCCCACCGGTTGGGAAGGCGGGGGTCTCGAAGGCTAGCGTGCAACGCGAAGAAATTTCGCCCCCCACCGAGACTTCTTCCGCCAAGACTTCCGCGGCCTCCGGCCCGGATCAGGCATTGCCCGCCACGCCGGCCGCTTCCGCCGAGTCGCCCGCTTCGGCGACGACCGCGAGCGCCGGCGCCGCGCCCCTATCCGCCAGTAGGGCGCGGCAGGCCGCGGGGGCGGACACCGCAACGGCCGTCGATGATCGCCGTCCGGTGTCCGCTCCCAGGCTCACCTCAGTGATCGGCGCCTCCGGCGCGGCCCCCGAGGGCCTCACCGAGGACGTCACCGTGCCGGAGGACCTCCCTAAGGACGTCACCGTGCCGGAGGACCTCACCGAGGACGTCACCGCCCCCGGCGAGCCGAAGGTCCTCGCCCCTGCTTCGCTCGCCGCGCCCCGAGCGCCGGAATCGCCGCGAGACACCCGGCCCGCCGACTCCGCCAAGCCGGAAGAAACTCGACCCGCCGACTCCGCCAAGACGGGCACACCCGGTCGCCACGCCGCCGACAAGGCGACCGGCGAACGCGTCCGACCGGAAACGCCGAACCCAGCGCCGGCCGCCGGGGAGCAGGCGACGCCCACCCGGACCACCGCGCCCGCGCAGTCGCCGAGCCCGGAACGCACCTCGGAGAACGCCTCGCCCGTGCGGGTCGCCGCCGCCGGCCCGGACGTCTCCGCCGTCATGCACGCCATGGCCCGCGGCGAGCGCATCGCCGGGACGGCAGCACCGGCCACGACCGAGAACACTCCGGCCGACGGTCGCCCCGCCCAGCGTCCGATGCCGAAGTCCTCGGACGCCGAGGGTTCCGGTCCGCGACTCGCCACGAGCATCGACGGCGACGTCGAGCGAGAGGACGCGATGGCGGAGGTGGCGAAGGCGGAGGCCGCACGGCTCGGCGCCGACCCCGCGGCCACCGGGAGCGTCACGCTCAAGGGCGGCCCACGCGCGGGCGGAGCGATCGAAGGGTTCACGAGCCGGTTGCCAGGCCTGGGACAAGGCCGCCCGGCGCCCGCCGCCTGGCGCAAGGCAGCCGAAACCGTGGCGGCGCGCGCGGCCGAGGCAGCGAAGGCGCAGACCAGCCCCGCGACGAACGATTCCGCCGAGAGCGAGCCGGGCGAGGTCGGGCCGGCCGCCGGCGTGACTGAGCCGGGGCTCGCGGTGGGCGGTAAGCCGCTCAAGGCGACCCGGCCCCGAGCCGCGCGGGTGGCGAAACCGGCGATCACCGAAGCTTCGGCCGAGGTTGCCAAGAAGTCCCCGGCCAAGAGCGCGAAGGCTACGCCCGCGAAGGTGACGCCTGCGAAGGTCACGCCCGCGAAGGCCGCGTCGGCGAAGGCTGCGAACTCGGCGCCGGCTGCGGCGACGGGGGCGCCGGCTGCGGTCACGGGGGCGCCGGCTGCAGCCACGGCCGCGCCGGCTGCGACCACGGCGGCGCCGGCTGCGGCCACGGGGGCGTCGGCTCCGGGCACCGGAAAGCAAGGTCCGAAGCCAGCCGCGACCGCCAAGCCTTCGACGGCCCGGACGACACGGACGACCGCGGCGGCCAAGACCCCGGCGGCGAAGCCGGATGCCGAGAAGGGGGCCGGCAACGGCTCGGGCGGTCTGACCAACTACCAGAAGGAGGCGGCGGAGCTGTTCGCCGCCTCGGCTCAGCGGCGGCGGCGCCGGACGGTGACCAACCCGATCGAACCGACAGCCCCGGAGCCGATCCGGCGGCGGCGGGCGGCGCCCAACCGGCCGCAGGACGACTGAGCAGGCGCCAGGAGCAGCGCCAGGAGCAGCGCCAAGAGCAGGACAAGGAGCAGCACAAGGAGCAGCACAAGGAGCAGCCCCAGAGGGCAGCCCGAACAGCAACCGAAGAGCACCGCGAAAGCCCGCCACGAAGGCCGCCCGATCGGGCGGCCTTCGTCATATGGCCCAAAAGCCGACCAAGAAACCGAAAGAGCCCCCCGCGCTGCCGACGCGGAGGGCCCTTTACCGGGGGAACGGAGTAACCGAAGGGGGGCTTCGTCCGTTAAGACCAGTTTATCCCCTCGACAACGTAACTGGGAAGTCCTGCCCCGAAAGCGGGCAAAACGCGACGGTGGGTGACAACCTCCCGGACGGGTGGCCGCTGGGGACGTGACAGCGACACGCCGTACGCGGGCGTAGGCTGTCGGCGTGGCTGATCTTCTGGTGTGGATCGACTGTGAGATGACCGGTCTCGACCTGGGCAAGGACAAGCTCATCGAGGTCGCGGCGCTGGTCACCGATCCCGAGCTCCGAGTGCTGGGCGAGGGCGTCGATCTGGTGATCCATGCCGACGACGCGGCGCTGGACGCGATGCCTCCGGTGGTGCGCGACATGCACGCCAAATCGGGGCTCACCGAGGAGGTGCGGCGCTCGGCGATCACCATGTCCGAGGCCGAGGAGCAGGTTCTCGCGTACGTGCGAGAGTTTGTCCCCAATCCCCGCACGGCGCCCCTCTGCGGGAACTCGATCGCCACCGACCGGGGTTTCCTGGCCCGCGACATGCCCGCCCTCGACGCGTTCCTGCACTACCGCATGATCGACGTGTCCTCGATCAAGGAGTTGTGCCGCCGCTGGTACCCGCGGGTGTACTTCGGCCAGCCCGCCAAGGGACTCGCCCACCGCGCCCTCGCCGACATCCGCGAGAGCATCCGTGAGCTGGAGTATTACCGCCGCACGGTGTTCGTCCCGCTGCCCGGCCCGGACGTGGAGACGGCCAAGGCCATCGCGGCCGAGCTCTGACCCGGGCGTCACCCGACCGCGCCGGGTAACCCCCTCGACGGGCCCCCGGTGGGAGCGGCTATGCTTGTCCGGCACCACGGGGGCGGGTTCCCCGTGCGCGATGGTGGTCGTAGCTCAGCTGGTAGAGCACCGGGTTGTGGTCCCGGGGGTCGCGGGTTCGAGTCCCGTCGATCACCCCATGCAGTGCGAGCGAAAGGCCTGGTCGTCACGACGACCGGGCCTTTTGTGTCGATGGGCCGTCAACAGCTTGATGGGCCGGCGAGCCGCCCCGGCTATGGATGACCGAGCGCCTCGCGAATCGTGCGGCCCACGGGCGACGGCTCGACGTCGGTGACCGCCAGCGCGTACGGGCCGAGCTCCCATCCCGGCCCGGGCATGAGCGGTGGCTGCGCCATGAAGCGCGGGCGATCGCCGTGGTGGGGCTGGGCCGCGTGCACCAGGAACGGGTGGCACAGGAACACGTCACCCGCGTGGCCGGTGGCGTAGGCGAGCGGGCGGTGGGCCGAGGCGGCGGCTATCTCGGGGCAGACGTCCGGCATGAAGACGCCCTCGGACCCGTACTTCGCCAGGATCGGGGGCACGTCCATGTGCGAGCCGACCCGGATGCGGGTCGGTGCGTTCCGCTCGTCGACATCGGTGAAGAGGAACAGCATCAGCAACGCCCGGCCGGTGGAGTGGACGTTGACCCGCCACTCGTCGTGGCCGGGCAGCTGGTAGCTGCTCTCGATGTGCCAGCCGGCGTCGTCCGGCTCCTCGGCGTGCGGGAAGCGCAAGGGGAATGCGCCGATCGAGTCGCGCGGCGCCCATCGTCCGGGGCCGACCAGCGCATCGAACGCGTCGAGCAGCACCGGCACGTTCGCGGCCCGCACGAACGGCTCCTGCGCCAGGCCGGCGACCCAGTAGACCGGCTGCTTCCAGGTGGCCGGATCGTCGGGCTCGGCGTCGATCTCCCGCCACAGCAGATCCGCGCACTCGGCCGCGATCGCGGGCGGCACGGCCTGCTCGAACTTGAGGAACCCGTCCGTCATGAACCGCCGAATCAAGTCCGCATCCACGTCTGGCAGCCTGCCTACGGGCGCCCGGCCCGGCAACCGAATTCCGCGGCCGGCGCGCGCTGGCCCCGCCGGCTGTGGCATCACGTACCGGCCGGCGGAACGTTCCCTCCGGCGGCGCGCCGGGACGCGCCGCCGGAGGGGCCGCTCAGCTCGTCGAGCAGAGCGTTCCGTTGAGCGTGAACGCCGTCGGCAGGATGTTCGGCCCGCTGTAGGCGCCGACGAAGCCGACCGACGTGCTGCCGCCGTTCGCGGCGAGCGTGGCGTCGCTGGTCACCCGCACGTCGGTGCCGTTCTGCATCCAGGTCGCGTTCCACCCGCTGCTCACGCTCTGCCACGTGGCCGGCCAGGTGAAGTTCAGCGTCCATCCGTTGAGCGGCGCCGTGCCGGTGTTGACGACGTCGACCTGACCGACGTAGCCGTTGCCCCAGTCGTTGGTGTCGGCGAACTTGACCGTGCAGGTGCTGGTCGCGGGCGCGCCGGTGGCGAAGGTCAGCGGCGGCGACGACCAGGAGAGGCGGCCGGCGTTGTCCCGGGCCAGCACGTTGATCGTGTAGCGCTTGCCGGGCTGCAGGTTGCGGACGGTGAACGACGTGCCGCTCGTCTCGCCCAGCTGCTCGCTGATCGCGCCGTTGGCCCGGTAGATCTCGTACTTGGTGGCGCGCCCGACGGCCGGCCACGAGATCGTCGCGGTGCGGTCGGTGACCGCGTCGGCGGTCGGGGCTCCGGGGGCGTTCGGCGCGGCGGCGTTGCTCGCGCTCGGCTGCAAGGTCAACAGCGTCAGCGAGTACGGCGGGAGCGTCCCCGCACTTCCGGTCGTGATCGACGTGTCACCGTTTCCGTAGGTGAGCACGGTCGGCGCGGCCGCCGACGGCGTGTAGCCGCGGTAGGACAGCGCGATGTCGTGCGCCGCGTCCGGGTCCTTGTTGATCAGCAGAACCGACAGGTCGCCGTTCGGCCGCCGGGCCGCGTGGGCGGTGACCAGCGCGTTGTCGGTGGCGGCCCGGACCATCTGGTCGCCCGGGTGCAGGAACGACGACAGCAGCTTCAGCCCGAAGTAGGGCGCGAACGGCGTGTTGAGCGGCGGCTCGCAGACCGAGTTGTCGCTGGTGCAGGTGCCGCTGGAGAGCAGGCCGAAGTCGTTGTAGTCGGTCTGCCCGGCAACCGTGGACGGCGTGCCGATGCCGTTGTGGACGTTCCACCACTGGACGGTGAAGACGCCGTTGGCGATCAAGCTGCTGTACGCGTCGGCCAGGAAGATCGCGCCCGGCTGGGTGTTCTGCCCGACGCCGACGTTCGTCTCGGTGAGGCTGATCCCGATCCGGCTCGCGTTGGCGCCGCCGTACTTGTTGATCTGGTTCCGCAGCATGTAGATCGAGTCGTCGAGGTACTGCGTCTTGCCGATCGCCTCGGCCGCGCTGCCGCCGCCGGGGTACCAGTGAACGTCGACGAAGTCGATGTGTGGGCCGGCCGCCTGCAGCACGACCTGGTTCCAGTTGGCCGCGTCGCCGGTCCCGACCAGGGCGTCCGGCCAGTTCGCGGGCATGGTGAGCACGGCGCCCACCTTGATCGTCGGGTCGGCCGCCTTCATCGCGTCGGCGTAGGCGACGACCTCGGCCGCGTACTGGGCCGGGCTCTTGTCGGCGTGGTCGTCGGCCTCCCAGGACGAGCCGTAGTGCCCGTTGCCGTAGTTCTCGTTGCCGATCGTCCAGTACCTGGCGCCGTACTTCTTGGTGACGTTGGCGTACCTGACCCAGCCCGCGGCCTCCTCGGCCGAGCCGGTGCCGTAGTTGGCGATGATCATCGGCTCGGCGCCCGTCCGGCGAGCCGAGGCCATGAACGTGTCGAAGTCGGTGTTGGGGGCGACGTAGCCGCCGGGAGCGGTGTGCGTCTCCCAGTGGTAGATGTCGGCGTAGGAGCCGCCGGGGTAGCGGATCATCTTGACGCCGGCCTGGCCGAGCAGGTCGGCGACGGCGTCGGTGCCGAGCGTGGTGTCCCAGATGGCGTCGTTGACCCCGAGCGCGGTGGCCGGGACGGTGGCGAGCCCGGCCCGGGCGTTGACGGTGACGGCGACGGGGGTGGTGGCGGCGTAGGCGCCTCCGGGTGGCGCCGCGCTCAGCGCGGCGGCGGCGAGCAGGGCGGCGCCCAGCGCGGCGCGACGGGGTATCGCGGTTGGCATGGCTCTCCAATTGCGGAATCCGGGGGAATGGGAGCGCTCCCAATCTTCCGGCGGGCAACGAAGAGTGTCAATGCGCTACCGGCGGGCCGGCTCCGATCGGATTTGGCCGGGAAATAGCGGGAATTCCGACAATTTGTAGGTTTTGCGTGGGCGGAAATGGGGAGGGCCGCATCCCGCGTCCGGGATGCGGCCCTCATGTCGGGTCAGATGGTTCGTGCTTTGTGTCAGCGCTTGCCGGGGAAGTCGTGCCCGTGGTGGCCGTGACCGTGGTCGTTGCCCGGGAAGCCGGGGCCGTCGTGACCCGGGAAGCCGTGGCCGTGGCCGGGGAAGCCGTGACCGCGGTTGTCCCAGCTCACGCGCAGCGCCCACCAGTTGCGGTGGAAGCCGCCACGCACGCGGAAGCAGTCGTGGTCGTCCCAGCGGTTGCGCCACTCACCGATGTTGCCGATGCGGTGGCACTGGCTCGCCGTGCGGTAGAAGCCGACGATCTTGGAGCGGTCACCGTGCGACGCCTTGACCGTCGTCGACTGGCCGGCGGACGGCGCCGGGGTGGCCGTGGCGGCCATGGCCGGGCCGGCGAACGTGGCGCTCGCGACGATAGCCATTCCCGTCATCGCCAGCATGCGCGTTGCTTTATTCATCGATTCACCTCTTCATGTCCGGTTATTGCCGATGTGATGATCATAGGAAAATCGCGGCATTTGTCCGGTTGGAATCGCGAACACGATTAGGTGAAAAGGGCGGCGCGACATTTCGATTTCGAGAAATGTGGTCCGGCGGGGAAACCCCGCCGGACCTGCGGCGATTAGTCCGTTCGGACGATTTAGTTCGCCGGTTTGGTCAGGCCGGTTTAGTCAGAAGACATCCCGACTTGGTCAGGTCGATCGTGCGGCTCGAGGTCAGGCAGGTGGTGAACCAGTAGGTCTGCTCGCCGTAGCTCTGGCCCTGGTACGCGTGGGTCGTGCCGTTGGCGTCCACCTCGCACGGGTTGTTGAGCGTGCACAGCTGGCCGTCGTCGTTACCGGTGTTGTTGATCCCGACGATCTGGTTCGAGGAGGCGTCCACGATCGGCGAGCCCGAGGTGCCGTGGATGGTGTCGCAGTTGACGTCGTAGCGGATCGAGTCGTGCCAGGTCCACTGGTCCTCGCGCAGCGTGTTGACGAAGCTGTCGATCTTGCAGTTCCAGATCCGCTTCCAGTAGCTGGACGGGATGTCGATGGCGGCGCCGGCCGTGGGGCGGCTCGCCGAGATGGTGAGGGCCGTCACCCCGTACCGGCTGGTCAGGGTCGCGTAGGTCGAGGTGAGCCGGTAGAGGGTCACGTCGGTGCCGGTCATCGTGGCGTAGAGGACCCGGTCGGCCCGGACCGTGCCCAGCGAGCGGCCGCTGGAGTTCAGCAGCGTGCCCGACCGGCTGCTGGTCCGGTTCTGCAGCACCTGCCCGGCGCTCAGGAAGCCGCCCTCGTAGCAGTGGCCGTTGGTGAGCATCATGGCGCGGTCGCTGCTGACCGAGGAGGGGTAGCGCACCAGCGAGGCCGAGCAGTTGCTCAGCGCGATGGTGGAGGCCAGCGTCGTGGCCGCGACGGCCGGTGCCGGCGCGGCTTGGATGGGCGCTGCCTGTGCCGGTGCGGGGCCGGTGGCAATGCCGGCCGCGGTGGCGAGCACGGCGGCGCCGAGGCCGAGAACCCGTCGGAGGTGCATGGGTGGATCCCTTCTGCTGGGGGCGGCAGGGGATCACCCGCCGCCGATCCTGATGGCGGCGCGTGACGGGTCGGCGGCACGCTGACGCCGGTGTCCGCACTCTCGCATCGAGCGTTATGGATGTCAATCGTTGTGGATGAGGGTGGGAGATTGTCGTAGGGGGGCCGTAATCTGCCACCCACCCAGTACCGGGGCGGGGGAGGCGGCGGCCTTCCGCGGAGGGGACGCGGCGGCCCTCCCCGGCTAAGAAAACCGACCACCTGGTCGAAGAGGCAGCCATGGTGGGCGACTGGGTCGACACGGAACTGCCCCGGCTGAACCGCGCCGTCCTGCGCTCCGAAATCCCGCACAGCGCGGTCGCCGACCAGACCCGTGACCTGCTGCTTCCCCACCTCCCGGCGATCGACCGGCTGGATCCTTCCGAGGCCCGCCGCCTGGTCGTCCGCCTCGGCTTCGTCGGCGCCTCGGTGGCCCGGCACTACCAGGAGTGGAATCCGGGCGGCAAGGAGACTCCCGAGCGCGCGTTCGACGACCTGACCGTCGACGGGCACCCGTTCCGGGACTACTTCGCGGCGCTGGCCGCGCACACCGGGGCCGGCCACTACGGCCGGGACAGCTACGCCTCGCTGGTGCGCTGGAACGTCGGCACGATCGAGGTCCGGTGCGGTGCCGAGCTGCTCGCGGTGCTGCCGGGCGTGTTCGACGACGGGAACATCCGCAGCTACACCGGCACGCCCGGCGAGGAGCGCTTCTTTCTGCTGGTCAAGCAGGCGGAGGCGCTCGAGCTCGCGGTCAACGAGATGCTGTGCCCGCTGAGCGACGAGGACGCCTGCCTGGTCTCGGAAGGGGCGATCGAGCGCGTACGCCTGGCAACCGCCCTGATTCTCGCGATGCGCAGCCTGTTTCTCGACTTCGCCGCTCTGCCGCCGGACGAGAGCATGCCGGCCGACCACTTCATGGACGTGTTCCGGCAGTTCGCGGTGCACTGGACGGCCGGCGACATCCCGCCCAGCGGCGCGCTCGACCCGGAGGCGCTCAAGCGCGACTTCCTGCTCGGCATCGCCATCACGGACTACGACCGGCACGTACGCCGCCTGTTCCCGGCGCTGCTCGACGGGGAGCGCGCCACCATCGAGGAGCTGATGGCCCGCCCGACGCTGCCGCAGCGGCTGCTCGACCACCTCGACCTCGACGCGGGCACGCTCGCCGACCGGTCGCCGGCCGAGCTGCGTCACCTGATCGGCGCCCACCCGGCGCTCGTCGACTGGTACCGGCTGCTCACCGCGCACGCCCGGGCCGCCGGCGCGCACCTGATGCTCAGCCAGAAGTTCCTGTTCAAGCCGCAGCGGCGGCGCGACGTGGCCGGGCAGGGCGACAAGCCGCTGGTCTCCAACCGGCGCGGCACCACCGGCATGAACGAGACGTTCCTGGAGCGGCTGACCCGGGCCCGTCGCAACCACCCGCTCGCGCCGCTGCGGACCGCCCTAACCGGCGAAACGGCGGAAAAGGTACGCGCGGCGGAGGTACCGTCGGCCGCATCGGTCTCGGTCGCGCTGGTGGGGTGACGTAGGTGGGCGGCGTGGGGGTGAAGGTCGGCCATGAGCAGCTCATGGCCCTGATCGACCACACCTCGGCGGTGATCTACATGCGCGACGCCGACGGGCACTACCTGCTGGTCAACCGCGAGTACGAGCGGCTGTTCCACCTGCGTCGCGAGGACATCGTGGGGCTGACCGACCACGACCTGTTCCCGGGGCCGATCGCCGACGAGTTCCGGGCCAACGACCTGGCCGCCATCGCGCGCGGGGTGCCGTTGCAGGTGGAGGAGCAGGCGCCGGCCGAGGACGGGCTGCACACGTACGTCACCGTGAAGTTTCCCCTGCACGACGCGGCCGGCCGGGCGTACGCGATCTGCGGCATCTCCACCGACATCACCGAGCGCAAGCGCGCCGAGGAGGAGGTCCGGCGGCTCAACGACGAGCTCGAGCTGCGGGTGCGGCAGCGGACCGCCGAGCTCGAGGCGGCGAACCGGGAGCTGGACTCGTTCGCCTACTCGGTGTCGCACGACCTGCGGGCGCCGCTGCGATCGCTCGAGGGCTTCAGCCAGGTGCTGCTCGAGGACTACGCCGAGCAACTGGCCGAGGAGGCGCAGGGCTATCTGCGGCGGATCCAGGCCAACGTCGGCCGGATGGCGCAGATGATCGACGACCTGCTGCACCTGTCCCGGGCCACCCGGTCGCAGCTGCGGCGGTCGCCGACGGACGTGACCGCGCTGGCCCGGGAGATCGCGGGCGAGCTGACCGAGCGGGAGGTCCGCTGGAACATCGCCGACCACATGGTGACCCAGGGCGACCCGCACCTGATCCGGCTCGTGCTGCAGAACCTGATGGGCAACGCGTGGAAGTTCACGTCGCACACCCCCGATCCGGTCATCGAGGTGAGCATGCGGGTGCAGGACGGGGTCGACGTCTTCGAGGTACGCGACAACGGCGCCGGGTTCGACATGAAGTACGCCGACAAGATCTTCGACCCGTTCCAGCGGCTGCACTCGGCCGGCGAGTTCGAGGGCACCGGAATCGGCCTGGCCATCGTGCACCGGATCGTCACCCGGCACGGCGGCCGCATCGTGGCCGAGGGCGCGGTCGGCGAGGGCGCCGCCTTCCGGTTCAGCCTCACACCGGCGCCGGCGGACTGGGAGATCCGATGAGCGAGGGACCGATCCTGCTGGTCGAGGACAGCCCGGACGACGCGGTGCTGACCGTCCGGGCGTTCACCAAGAACAACATCAGGAACGAGGTGGTGATCGCGACCGACGGCGAGCAGGCCCTGAACCACCTGCTGCCGGAGTCGGGCGAGCCGCTGCGGCCGGCGCTGATCCTGCTCGACATCAAGCTGCCGAAGGTCGACGGGCTCGAGGTGCTGCGCCGGCTGCGCGACGACGAGCGCACCCGCCGGCTGCCGGTCGTCGTGCTCACCACCTCGAACGAGGAGCGAGACATCGTGACGAGCTACGAGCTGGGCGCCAACAGCTTCGTCCGCAAGCCGGTCGTCTTCGAGGAGTTCGTCGCCGCGGTCAACGCCCTCGGCGTCTACTGGCTGCTCGTCAACGAACCGGCGCCGCTGCGGTGAGCGCCCCCGTGCACATCCTCGTCGTCGACGACAGCGACGACGACGCCGTGCTGATCGTGCGGCAACTGGCCAAGGCCGGCCTCGAGGTCGTCCACCGCCGCGCCGACACGCCGGAAGGGGTGGCCGCCGCGCTCGCCGATCGCTCCCCGGACGTGGTGATCTGCGACTACAACATGCCGGTGTTCCGGGCCGAGGAGGCGCTCGAACAGGTTCGCGAGCACGACGCCGACATCCCGTTCCTGCTGGTCAGCGGCCAGGTAGGGGAGGAGGCGGCGGCCGCCATGATGCGGGCCGGGGTGCGCGACTTCCTGCTCAAGGACCGGCTGGCCCGGCTCGCCCCGGCCGTCCAGCGCGAGCTGCACGAGGCGGCCGAGCGGCGGCAGCGGCGCCGGGCCGAGGAGGCGCTGCGGGAGAGCGAGGAACGCTTCCGGCTCATCGCCGAGCACGCCCAGGACGTCATCTTCCGCTACCGGCTGCACCCGTCCCCGGCGATGGAGTATCTGAGCCCCGCGATCGAGGAGATCACCGGTTACCCGCCCGAGCGGTTCTACGCCGACCCCGAGCTGATCTTCCAAACCGTCGACCCCGAGGACCGCGCCACCCTGCACGCGTCCTGGGGGTCGGCCGAGCCCGGCACCCTCACCATCCATTTCCAGCATCACAGCGGGCGTACGGCGTGGGTGGAGCAGCGGGCGAGCTCGATCGCCGACCGTACGGGCCGGATCGTCGCCGTCGAAGGCATCCTCCGTGACATCACCGAACGCACGCGGCTCGAACAGCAGCTGCGCCAGGCCGAGCGGCTCGACTCGCTCGGCCAGCTCGCCGGCGGCATCGCCCACGACTTCAACAACATCCTGGCGGTGATCTCCGGGTACGCCGACATCCTCGCCGACGAGCTGGCCGACCACCCCTGCCGCCCCGACGTGCAGGCGATCGAGCAGGCGGCGGCCCGCGGCAGCGGTCTCACCCGGCAACTGCTGATCTTCAGCCGCCTGGAGCCGTCCCGCCCCGAGCCGCTCGACCTCAACACGGTGGCCGCCGACATGCAGCGCCTGCTGGCCCGCACGCTCGGCGAGGACATCGAGCTGAGCACGCTGCTGGCGACCGACCTGCCAGCCATCCTGATGGACCGCAGCAAGCTCGAGCAGGTACTGATGAACGCCGTGATGAACTCGCGGGCCGCGATGCCGTCCGGCGGCCGGCTGACCATCTCCACCGGCGTCGAGCCGGACGGGCGCTTCGTCAGCCTGACCATCACCGACACCGGCACCGGCATGCCACCCGAGGTCGCGGCCCGGGCGTTCGAGCCGTTCTTCACGACCAAGGGGCGGGGCAAGGGGACCGGCCTGGGGCTGGCCACCGCGTATGGCGTGGTGACCGACGTGGGCGGCACCATCACCTTGGACTCGCAGCCCGGGCAGGGCACGACCGTCCGCGTACGGTTGCCGATCAGCTCCGACACCCCCACGGCGCCGGCGCCGCCCGACCGAGCGGCCCAGCCCGCGGGCGGCGGACATCGCATCCTGGTGGTGGAGGACGAGGACGGCGTACGCGACATCGTCTGCCGCATCCTCGTGAAGGCCGGCTACGAGGTGCACGCGGCGGGCGACCCGCAGGAGGCGCTGAAGCTCTGCCTGGAGCGGGACCTGCAGGTGGACGCCCTGCTGAGCGACGTCATCATGCCCGGCATGTCGGGCACCCAGCTGGCGGCCGAGCTGCGCCGAAGCCGCCCCGACCTGCCGGTGCTGTTCATGTCCGGCTACACGAGCGGCCCGGCGCCGGGCGGCCAGGAGCTGCCGCCGGACGCGCCGCTGCTGCACAAGCCGTTCCAGAACGACCAGTTGCTGAACGCGATGCACCAGCTGCTGGAGAGGCGTCACCCCTCGGCTTGAGCGAATCCGCTCCTCGCCGCCGCGCTTCGCGGTCGCCGCACCTCCGAGCCCGCCCCGCAGGGCTCCGTCGACACCGCGCGGTCCGTAGGCAGCAGCGCGCGCTCCCCCCGCTGGCCTCAGTGCTCGCCTCGCTGAAGCGCCGTTGCCTACACCCCACCCGGTCACTGGGTGGGGGAAAGTTACTCCCTCGCTATGACATTCTTCGGCGGTTGTCCACAGCGCTTCGGCAAGTTCCGCCCGCACGATCGCGACCCGGTGGGGCGAGGGGCGTTCCGGTGGGCCCACTCGGTAAGCGATGAAGAGTTTGTGCTGCCCACGCGCACTTTTTCTCCAAGATTCGAGGCGAGGCGGGGCAGGGAGGGGCGGGGCAGGGAGGGGCGAGGCTGGGAGGGGCGAGGCTGGGAGGGGCGAGGCTGGGAGGGGCGAGGCTGGGAGGGGCGAGGCTGGGAGGGGCGAGGCTGGGAGGGGCGAGGCTGGGAGGGGCGAGGCAGGGAGGGGCGAGGCAGGGAGGGGCGAGGCGAGGCGGGGCAGGGTGAGGTGGGGGCGAGGCAGGGTGAGGCGAGGCGCCGACGTTCTGCGCGCGGGCGATGTACTCGTGCCTGGGCCGCAGCTGGTGCGCACCGCCCATGCGACGAGCGCGGTCGAGGGGCCGGCCGCGCAGGCGGGAGCTGGGCACGCGCGTGCTGCCTACTGGCGCGCTGGACTCGCACGGTCGCAACACCCTCGCGCTGGACTCGCACGGTCGCAACACCTTTGCGCTGGACCCGCACAGTCGCAACACCTTCGCGCTGGCTGTGGCCAGCTACAACGGTCCAAGAGATGGGCTCGAGGCAAATGCGGCTCACGCGGCCGGGGGTGGCTCCGACCTCGGCTCACGCGGCGGGGGTGGCTCGGACCTCGGCTCACGCGGCGGGGGTGGCTCGGACCTCGGCTCACGCTCGATGAGGGCGTTGCGCGCGCGGGTGAGGGCCACCTGCCGTGCGTGCTCGGCCCGGCCGCGGTGCCGGGTGACCGTCGTGATGGCGGCGGTCACCTGGCCTTTCAGGGTGCGGAGGGGACGCTCGGCCTCGTCGGGTTGCGCCAGGTCTTTGAGGAGCGCTACATCCAGCCGTACGGGATCGGAAAGCCGTTGATCTATTGCCAGGTCGACCGTCCTGATGGCCGTGTGGATCGCGCGCTGCAGTTTCGGCGCCTCTCGCCGCGCCCGGGTGATCGCTTCGTGGAAGCGCCGCTCCCGCATCGGGTCCTGCTTCGTCGCCGGCTTGGGCCGCTGAAGCGCTGCCTCGAGATGCTTCGTCATCGCCCGGCACTGCCGCAAGGCTCCGTCGCACTCGCGGATGGCGCCCTTCAGGGCCCGATAGTGCTCGTCGTGCCGGGCCAGCGCCTTCTCCAGTTCCTTGCCGAAGCTCTGATCGGCGCGGCGTGCCAACTGCTCCCGCTTGCGCACCTCGGCCATCGCCCGGCGGCGGGCCCGGGACGCCTCCCGGTACCGGTGGGCGCGCCCGTCATCGTCGTTCCGGAAGACGGCGAAGAACGACCGATCGACCCAGTCGGTGCCGTCCGCGGACTCCGCCAAGCGGCGATCGGCCTCGTCCCGCTCCCTCTTGGCGTCCTTGATGCCGGCTTGGGCGTTGCACAGGGCGGTCAGGTGGGTGGCCATCAGGGCGCGGACCCGATCGTTCACTTGGCGGGCACCATCCAATCGAGAACCGGCGTGCCTTGAAGTGTCACCAGCACACACATGATCAGCAACAGAACCAGGCTCCATCCGACCACCCGCCGGAAGATGTCGCCCTCCCGGCCGGCCATGCCCACCGCCGAGGCCGCGATCGCCAGGTTCTGCGGGCTGATCATCTTGCCGAGCACCCCGCCGGACGAGTTGGCCGCGGCCAGCAACACGGGGTCGAGGCCGGCCTTGGTCGCGGTCTGCACCTGCAGCGCGCCGAAGAGCGCGTTCGAGGACGTGTCGGAGCCGGTCACCGCGACGCCGATCCAGCCGAGGATCGACGACAGGAAGACGAAGAAGCCGCCGGCCATCGCCAGGAACGCGCCGAGCGTGTTGGTCTGGCCCGACTGGTTCATCACGTAGGCGAGCGCCAGCACGGCCATGACCGTCACGATGGCGTGCCGCAGGGTCACATACGTCTCGCCGTACGCCTTGATCGCCCGGCCGGCGCTCACCCGCAGCACGATCGCGGTGAGAATGCCGGCGACGATCATCAGCGTGCCCGCCGCCGGCACCCAGCCGAGCGTGAAGTTGGTCGAGGACACGGGCTTGCCGCTCGCGCTCAGCACATGCAGGCCCGGCCACCCGAACACCACCGTCCACGGCTCCTTGGCCAACGCCTCCTTGATCACCCCGATGTTGGTGATCGAGAACAGCACAATGATGATCAGGTAGGGCGCGTAGGCCTTGGCGATCTCGCCGGGTGGGTCGATCTTCTGCCCGTACGCTTCGCCGGCCGTTCCGTTTTGGCTTCCTTCCCTTCCGTCTTGCCCGTCTCTCCCATCGCCTTGGGGAACGTCGCCGCCTTGATCGCCGTGGTATCCGCGTGTCGCTTGCGTCGCCGCGGATGCCGGCACCGTCTCCGTCTCGGCTTCGGCGTCCACATGCAGCGGCGGAATCTCGGCCGGCCGCCACACCCGCAGCAGCAGGACGACGGAGGCCGCCGACAGCAGCGACGCGATGATGTCGGTGAGCGGCACCGAGATGTAGTTGGACGCCGCGAACTGCGCGCCCGCGAAGACCACGCCGGCCACGATCGCGGCCGGCCAGGTCTGCCGCATGCCGCGCCGCCCGTCGATCACCGCGACCAGGATCAGCGGCACGATGACGGCCAGCAACGGGGTCTGCCGCCCGACCATCGCCCCGAGCGTGTCGGTGTTGAGCCGCGGATCGTCCGCCGCCCCCGAGGTCACCGTCCCCAGCGTGACGATCGGTGTGGCCAGGGCCCCGAACGCGACCGGCGCCGTGTTCGCGATCAGCGCCACGGCCGCCGCCCGGACCGGCGGGAAGCCCAGCGCCATCAGCATGACCACCGTGACGGCCACCGGCGTACCGAACCCGGCAAGCGCCTCCAGCAGCGCGCCGAAGCAGAAGGCCACAATGATCGCCTGAATGCGCATGTCCGGGCTGACCCGCGCCATCGACCGGCGCAGCACATCGAAATGGCCGCTGACCACGGTCAGGTTGTAGACCCAGATCGCATTGATCACGATCCACAAAATCGGGAAAAATCCGAATGTGGCGCCTTCGGTGGCCGACAGCAGCGCCTGCCCCACCGGCATCGAGTACACAATGATCGCCACCAGCAGCGACACCACCAGCGAGATGACACCGGCCAGCCAGGCCCGCATCCGCAGGGCGCCGAGCAGCACGAACAACGTCAGCAGAGGCAGCACCGCAAAGATGGCGGACACCGCCACCGAGTTGGCAACCGGGTCGGTAACGATCCTGAACTGGTCCACGTCTGCCACCGCCAGCAATCGATCACTTTCCATGGAACTTACTCGTGACCGCCGTCACAGGTAAGTCCTCGCCAGCGGTTCGGCTCGTTCCTGGATGCCTCGCTCAGCCCCCCGGCCCCGCCCTCTTGGGTGGGGCAGAGTCAAGCAGCCGGGCCCGACATTTTCCCGCCGTTATCCACAGCCCGGATGGGTCGCGCGGGCGGGCCCGCTCAGCGGATCAGGTTGGAGGCACCAGCCGAAAGTTGGGAACCCGCGGGAGCCTCTCCTCGGCCGGGAGACGGGCATCTTGGACGATGGCGCCGTCCGGAATGATCGCCCGGCACAGCCCGATCCCGATCAGGCAGGCGTCACACCAGAAGTGCCCGTAACCGGAGTCGCGGCCGGGGTCGCGGGTGTAGACCAGGCGCAGGGTGTGCTGTCCACAATCGGGGCACGCTATGTCGGCGTCCCCGGGCAGGGCCGCATAGACCTGCTGGTAGGCCGCATCCCACTCGTCGAAGGTCGCCATCATCGGCTCCCCAGTCCCGAATCCGAGATCACCGGTCAGAGCAGCGGCTGCGGAAGGACCTCGACCCGGTGTCCCTCCCGGAGCGCCGCCGCCTCGGGAAAGTCCTCCCACTCCCACTCCGCCCCGAAGATCGCCTCCCCGGCCCGGCACAGGAGCACCGCCTCCTCACCGTTGAAGAGCAGCACGCCATCCGCCCCGGTGCGCTGCTGCAAGGCCAGCACGCTGCCCACCATGAGCGCCGTGTTGTGCGGCTCCAACTCGCGCTCGAGGTTCGCGAACCGGAAGATCGCCGTGACCCGGTGCGGAAAGCCGAACAACGCCGGCGCGGTCGCCTCCTCACCCGGCGCCACTCGCCACGCGGCAACGCTGAGCCCGGCCCGCTCGACGGTGCCGTCCCAAGCGATCGACCCACCCACCGCGGCGGCCAGGTGAGACCGCAACTCCTCCGCCGTCAAGTCGGCGGCGGAGTAGAAGGTGTATTCCAGGGCCATCGTGTCTCCGTTGGTCAGGAGAAGGGGTAGAACTGGACGATCTGGCCGTTCGTGACGATGAGAATCTCTTGCAGCCCGTGCACCGGTTTGCGTTCCAGAGCGGCTCTGATGTCGCTCATGGAGCGTCGGCAGTCGTCGAGATTCAGCACGATCCTGGCCGCTTGCTTGGTCTTGACCTTATCGTCGATCCGATCACGGATGGTGTCGAGATTGCCGCTGTCGGGTGCGTAGCAGTCGAAGTATTTGCCCTCGACGCGATAGTCCGGGTTCTTGCCGTACGCGTTCGGCGGCGGATTTTGTTCGACGTCGTAACCGTGCCGGGAGAGCACATCCGCCGTCTCGTTCTCCCGGTGAAGGGCTCGATGGATCTTCTTGTCCGGCCGTGCATAGGTCCGACGGCCGCGTGGCGTCCGATTGGGATCCGGCTTTCCGGACGGAAGGGTGAAGCCGCCGCGACCGTTACCCCCGCCGCGACCGCCCCCTCCGCCTCGACCTCCGCCCCCACCTCCGCCGCTTTTGCCGCCGCCTCTGCCGCCGCGACCGTCGCCTCGGTGCCGGCCGGTTCCGGCATAGCGGCTCCAAACCCGCCCGTCCTCTCCGCCCAGGCGGCGGAACAACCGGGTTATCGCGGCCAGCGCCTCGCTCAGCTCGTCCGTCAGGCCGCGCAAGCGGCGCAAGCTGTCCAGCAAACCGCGCAACCAGCGGGCGATGCGGTTGCCCCACGTGGCGCACAACGCGGAGACCTGGGCGGCCACCACCGGCGTTGCCAGGCCTACGCTGAAAAGCTCCTCCAACGCGTAGTCGACCAGGCGCGAGACGACCGTGGCCACGGCCTCGCGGACCATCATGCGGACGCCGGCTATCAGGCTGCCGGACAGCTCGGTGGCGGAGGCCATGGCGTCGGCGGCGGTGGACAGGGCGGCCACGGCGTGGTGCTGGTTGGTGGACCAGTCGCGGTACGCGTCGCCGGCCGTGCCCTGCCAGTCGGTGGTGTCCCAGCGGACCGCGCGGAGCAGGTCGTCGGAATGCGTGCGCAGCGCGCCGGCTATGTTGCGCCACGTCTGGGCCTGGGCGGCGATCGCGGCCGGGTCGCCGGCCAGCCAGTCGAGCGCCTCGGCCAGGGGCTTGACGTGCTCGATCAGCCACGACACGCCGTACTGCACGAGCGTGCCGATCGGGTCGACGACCAGGGACAGCGCGTCGAGGCCCGCGGTGACGCCGCCGATCGACGTGTCCATCCAGCCGCCGCTGGTGATGCCCGCGGCCGTCTGCTGGATGTCCTCGGCCAGGGACACGCCCGCCCACGTGCTCACCGGCGACTCGACGGCCGGCGCGAGGAGCGCGGTGGGGCTGGTCATGCCTCACAAACGCCGATGGCGGCAGGGCCGGTTCAGGCTTTGAAATTCACCTCCGCGGTGGGAACGACGGCGGCGGCCCGGCCGGGGGCGGACTGGTACTGCCAATACAGGTTGGTGTGGGCGATGACCTGGTCGGGGCCCGGCGCACCGTACGCCGAAAGGTCCTCGGTGGTGTGCGCGTCGGCGACCAGGGTCGTGTCGTAGCCGCGGGTGAACGCGCCGTGGATCGTGGACCGGACGCAGGCGTCGGACTGCGCGCCCGTGACGTAGAGGTGCCCGACCTGCCGCTCGGCCAGCACCGACTCGAGATCGGTGGCCTCGAAGCTGTCGCCGTAGAGCTTGTGGACGACCGGGTCGCCGGCGCCCGGGGGCAGCTCGGGCACGATCTGCCAGCCCTCGCTGTGCAGCGGCATGCCCTGCGGGTCGCTGTGCTGCACCCAGACGACGTCGACGCCGGCGGCGCGCGCCCTGTCCACCAGCTCGGCGATGTTGCCGACGACCGCGTCGCGCTGGTGGGCCCGGGCCACCACATCGCGCTGCACGTCGATGATCAGCAGGGCGGACTTGGGGCGGTTCTGCAGTGTCGTCATGGGGGTGACGGTAGACCGGGGGTACGACAGTTCTGCAGCGCTCGCTCCTCCAGCGACTCGATCCGTGCCGCCTGCTCCGGCGTGATCACATCGCACACCCAGTCCCAGTGCAGCGACACCAGGTCACCGGGGGCGAGCCCGGCCAGAAGCGACCGCCCCTCGGCCGACCACGAGACGGTTTCCGGGCGCGGCGGCCCGGCGGCGAGCGCCGACCCGTCCCAGACCAGCGGATGGGAGAGCACGGTGGCCTGCTCACCCGAGACCGTGACGACCTTTCCCGTACGGATGCGGCATCGATCCAGCACCGAGACGGCGGTCGGATTTCCGGTCCGTCGCAGCAGCGCCGCCCACGGATAGACCTCGAACACGTGAAAGCTGTGGTGCGGCAGAGCCCGCGCCCCCGCGTCGGCCCAGGTCCCACCCCGCTGCCCGGCAAACCGCGACCCAAGAAAAGCCGACAAATCGGAGAAGTCGCCGGCGTCGAGCAGCGAGTTCCCCACCCAGTACGCCTCGACCACGTCCACGGCCAGGGGATCATCAGCCGCGAGATACGACAGATAAGCCCAGGCCCCGTCGAACCCCGGCGCCCGGGCAGCGATGGCGGAAGCCAACTCGGAACGCAGCAGATCCGACGCTCCCGAAGGCCCGCAATACCCCAACTCGTTCGGCGGATACGCGTACCGCGCGAACAGCAACGCCCCGGCGTCCGACATCAGCAGATCCGCGGAAGCTGCTCGCCGATCGGCATGTTCACCACCCGCGTCCCCCCGAGGGCGGTCCGCGCCACCACCATTCCCGGATGGCCGGCCACGCACGTCCCGATCACCCGGGCCCCCGCTCCCAGCGGATGGCCGCGCATCGCCGCGAGCACCGGGGACTCCGCGGCCGGCGGCACGAACGCCAGCAGCTTCCCCTCGTTGGCCACCTGCAACGGATCGAGCCCGAGCAGACTGCAGGCGTCGGCCACCGCCGGCGGAATCGGCAAGGCCGTCTCGTCCAGAGCAACACCCACCTTCGCCGTACGCGCGATCTCGTTCAGCGACGCGGCAACCCCACCCCGGGTCGGGTCGCGAAGAACATGGACGTCCGCCCCCGTACCGACCATGGCCGCCACCAGCCCGTGCAGCGGCGCCGTATCGCTCACCACGGTGGTGTCGAACTCGAGCCCCTCCCGCACGCTCATCACCGCGACCCCGTGCACCCCGATGTCCCCCGAGATGATCACGGAATCGCCCACCGAGGCGCGGTCCGGCGAGATCGTCACGCCCGGCGCCACCACCCCGACCCCGGCCGTGTTCAGGAAGACCCCGTCCCCGCTGCCGTTGTCCACCACCTTCGTGTCCCCGGTGACCACCGGCACGCCCGCCGCCGAGGCCGCCGCGCCGACCGCCGCCGCGATCCGGCCGACCTCGGCGATGGACACCCCTTCCTGCAGGATGAACGCGATCGACAGACAGTGCGGCGTCGCCCCCGACATGGCCAGATCGTTGATCGTCCCGTTGACCGCGAGCTCCCCGATCGAGCCGCCGGGAAAGAACATCGGCTTCACCACGTACGAGTCGGTGGAGAACGCGATGCGCCCGCCCAGCAACGGCACCACGGCGCTGTCCGCCGGCGAGACCGACGAGCCGTACGCGGGCAGGAAGAGATGCTCGACCAGCTCGCCCGACATCGCACCGCCGCCGCCGTGCCCCATCACCACCTGCGGCGTGTCCCGCAGCGGCAACGGGCAGCTCCAGCCCTCGAAATCAATCATGAGAGGTGCACCAGATCGAGACGGCGGTAGGCGTAGTAGGCCGCACAGGCGCCTTCGGACGACACCATGGTGGCGCCCAGCGGCGTACGCGGAGTGCATTGTTTGCCGAAGGCCGCGCACTCGTGCGGTTTGAGCAGTCCCTGCAGCACCTCGCCCGACCGGCACAGCGGCGACTCGGAGGTGTGGATGCCGGTGACCGCGAACCGGTGCTCGGCGTCGAAGTCGCGATAGCGCTCCGACAGCCGCCACCCGCTCGCCGGGATCTCGCCGATCCCGCGCCACGTCCGGTCCGTCACCTCAAAGACGTCCCGCAGCATCGCCATCGCCGCCGGGTTCCCGTCGTCGCGCACCGCCCGCGGATAGGCGTTCTCCACCTCGTGCCGGCCCGCTTCGAGCTGCACGACCGTCCGCCGGATGCCCTCGAGGATGTCCAGCGGCTCGAAGCCCGTCACCACGATCGGCACCCGGTACTTTTCGGCGAGCGGCGGATATTCGCGTGTGCCCATCACGCTGCACACGTGCCCGGCGGCCAGGAACGCCTGCACCCGGCAGCGCGGCGACTCCATGATGGCGGCGATCGCGGGCGGCACCAGCACGTGCGAGACCAGCAGCGAGAAGTTCGGCACGCCCAGCCGCTCGGCCAGGTGGACGGTCATCGCGTTGGCCGGCGCCGTGGTCTCGAAGCCGATCCCGAAGAACACCACCTGACGGTCCGGGTTCTCCCGGGCGATGGTCAGGGCGTCGAGCGGCGAGTAGACGACGCGGACGTCCCCGCCCTCGCTCTTGACCGTGAACAGGTCCCGCCCGCTGCCCGGCACCCGCAGCATGTCGCCGAACGAGCAGAAGATCACGCCGGGCCGGGCCGCGATCGCCAGCGCCTTGTCGATGATCTCCAGCGGCGTCACGCAGACCGGGCAGCCCGGCCCGTGGATCATCTCCACGCCGTCCGGGAGCAGCTGGTCGATCCCGTGCCGGATGATCGAGTGGGTCTGCCCGCCGCAGACCTCCATCATCGCCCAGGGCCGGGTGGTCACCGCGTGGATCTGCTCGACCAGCCGCTTGGCCAGCTCCGGGTTGCCGAATTCATCGAGGTACTTCACCGAACTCCTCCTCGAGAATGCCCATCTTTTCGAAGTTCGCGAGGGTCTGCCGGGCCGACTCCTCGTCGAGCAGCTGAATGGCGAAGCCGACGTGCACCACCACGTACGTGCCGACCGTCGCGTCCGGCACGTACTGCAGGCACACGTTCTTGCGCACGCCGCCGAAGTCGACCTCGGCCATCGGCACGCCGTCGGCCTCGGCGATGCCGACGATGCGTCCGGGAACCGCCAGGCACATGGGAACCTCCTAAGACGACCCGATCACCAGCTGCCCCAGCGCCAGGCCACCGTCGTTCGGCGGCAGCAGCCGCGGTCGCAGCGTGGTGAAGCCCTGTTCCGCCAGGTCACGAACGGCCATCGCGACCAGCAGCGCGTTCTGGAACACCCCGCCGCCGAGCGCCACCACGTCGATCCCGGTCTGCTCCCGGGCGCGCTCGGCGAGCGCCACGATCAGCGCGGCCACCCCGGCGTGGAACCGGGCGGCGATCTCCGGCGACGGCACTCCGCCGAGAACATCACGCGCGATCTGGCGGATCACCGGGCCGGCGTCGGCGACATCCGGTCCGTCGTGACTCACGCACAATTCGAAGCCGTACGGGTGCTCGAGTCCCGTCTTCGCCAGGCGCGCCTGGCCTTCCAGCACGATCGCGGCCTCCGCCTCGTACTCCACCGTGTGCCGGACCCCCGCCAGCGACGACACCGCGTCGAACAACCGCCCCATGCTCGAGGTCGGCACACACCCGGCGCCGCTGCCGAAATGCCGGGCGAGCAGGGCACGCTCGGCGGGCGGGCAGACCACCACGGCCGGGAGCTCCGGGTGCCAGGCCACGCCGGCGGCGTGCAGATGCGCGAGAGCCATCCGGTACGGCCGGAGCACGCTCGCGTCACCGCCGGCCAGCGGGACGTACGCCAGCCGGGCCGCCCGCCGATACGACTTGTACCCGGCGATGAGCAGCTCGCCGCCCCAGACCGCGCCGTCCGGGCCGTAGCCGGTGCCGTCGAACGCGATCCCGATGACCCGCTCGTCCGGCCCGAGCCCGTGCTCGGCCATGACCGAGGCGACGTGCGCGTGGTGGTGCTGCACCCGCCGTACCGGCCGCCCGTCCGCGTGCTGTCGCGCCCACTCGCCCGACCGGTAGCCCGGATGCAGATCGGCCACCACCACCTCGGGCCGCACCCCGGTCAGCTCCTCGAGGTGCCGCTCGGTGGCGGTCAGCGCGTCGATCGTGGACAGGTCGTCCATGTCGCCGACGTGCTGGCTCAGCCACGCGTACCGGCCGCTCGCCACCGCGCACGTGTTCTTGAGATCGGCCCCCACCGCCAGGACCGGCCCGACCCCGAACGGCAGCGCGATGGGCAGCGGCGCGTACCCCCGGGACCGCCGCACGGGCAGCTCGGCCCCCGCGACGTACCGGCTGACCGAGTCGTCGCAGGGCACCCGGATCGCCCGGTCGTGCCGCAGCCACGCGTCCACCATCGGCGCCAGCTTCGCCAGCGCCTCCTCGTCGCCGGTGACGATCGGCTCGCCGGAGAGGTTGCCCGACGTCATGACCAGCGCGTCCGGCCCCGGCGGGTCGCCCGCGAGCCCGAAGAGCAGCACGTGCAGCGGCGTATAGGGCAGCATCAGCCCGAGATCGGGATTGTCCGGCGCGACCTCGTCGGCGACCCCGAACCCGTCCCGCCGCGGCACCAGCACGATCGGCCGGCGAACGTCGGCGAGCAGCCGCTCCTCGTCCGGGGTGAGCACGGCCAGCTCCCGCGCCGTCTCGATGCCGGCCACCATCACCGCGAACGGCTTGCCCCCACGCCGCTTGCGCCGCCGCAGCTCCGCGACGGCCTCGGCGTTCCGGGCGTCGCACGCGAGGTGATAGCCGCCGAGCCCCTTGACCGCGACGATCTTCCCGTCCGCCAGCAGCCGCCGCGCTTCCGCGACCGCGTCGCTCTGCTCACCGATGCGCGCGGCTGTGCCGTCGCTCTGCTCACCGATACGCGCGGCTGTGCCGTCGCTCTGCTCACCGATACGCGCGGCTGTGCCATCGCTCTGCTCACCGATACGCGCGGGCCGGCGGATCAGCTCCAGCGTCGGGCCGCAGGACGGGCACGCGATCGGCTGCGCGTGGAAGCGCCGGTCGGCCGGGTCGGCATACTCCGCCGCGCACGCCGGGCACATCGGGAACGCCGCCATCGTCGTGGCCGCCCGGTCGTAGGGGAGCGCGGTGATGATGGTGAAGCGCGGCCCGCAGTTCGTGCACGTGATGAACGGGTGCCGGTATCGCCGGTCGGCCGGGTCGGTCAGCTCGCGCAGGCAGTCGGCGCAGATCGCGACGTCCGGGGAGGCCAGCGTCCGCGACCGGGCGCCGCCCCGGGACGACTCGATGGTGAAGCCGGTGCCGCCGGTGAGCGGCAGCTCCTCCTCGCCGACGTCCAGCACCATGGCCAGCGGGGGCGACTCGGTGCGCAGCCGGATCCCGTACTCGTGCACCGCCTCGGCCTCGCCCTCCACCTCGACCACCACGCCGTCCGCCGTGTTGGCCACCGACCCGGAGAGCGCGAGCGCCGACGCCGTCGCGTAGGCGAACGGCCGGAACCCGACGCCCTGCACGAGCCCCAGCACCGTGAACCGGCGCCGCACCCGCCGCGCCCGGCCGACCAGCTCGAGGCCGCTCATCGCGCGGGCCGCCTCCCGGGCGTCGATCACCTCGACCGCGAAGCCGAGGTGGATGAGGACCCACGCGCCCGGGTCCGGCGGCTCGTCGAGCATGCCGATGTTGACCTGCCGCTTGGCGCCCTCGACGTCGACCAGCGCGAGCTGTCCCGCGAAGCCGTCGACGACCTCGACGACCTGCCCGGGGATGCCGAGGCACATCTCAAGACCCCTCGGACTCGGCGGTGGCCTGTGCCGTGGCGGCCTGTGCGGTGGCGGCCTGTGCGGTGGCGGCCTTGTCGGCAGCCGGTGCGGCGGACTGGGCGGTCACGGCCTTCAGGAAGGCGGCTCTCGCGGCTTCGGTCCGCGCGGCCACGGCCTCTTCGCTGTTGTCGACCGGCGGAAGTTCCGGGAGGATGCGGTCCACCAGCGTGCGCACGGCGGCCATCGCGGCCGGGACGGCCGCCTCCACCCGGGGGGTCAGGCCGATCTCCTCGACCACCCCGTCGACCCGGACCCCGATCACGTACGTCCGCGGCATCTCCCCGCCGAGCCGTTCCACGTTGCCGAGCACCGCCCCCGGGCTCATCGCGTGGGCGTCGAAGCCGACCGGCTCGATGTCACCGGGACCGACCTCGAGCACGACCAGCTCGCCCGGCGTGCCCCCGTCCAGTGGCAGCGCGTCCACGATGATCAGCCGGTCGACGCCGTAGAGGATGTCGTAGGCCAGGTGCACGCCGCGGATGCCGTAGTCGTAGTACCGCACACGGTCGGGCGGCGGCCCCTCGGCGTTGAGCCGCCTGATCACCTCGGGGGCGAAGCCGTCGTCGCCGAGGAACAGGTTGCCGATGCCGGCTACGAGGATGCTCACATCGACCGAATCTTGAGATAGCGCTGGATGTCGGGCAGCGATGCGACAACCAGCGTGGCGGCGTAGGCGGCCGCCGCGGCGGCGGCGATCGTGGTCAGGGCGCCGATGAGTTTCAGCATGCATCCCCCTCGGTGATGGACTCGGTGATGGGTTCGAGCTCGTCGGGTGCGAAGTAGAAGTACCGGCCGTACCAGTCGTGCAGGTCGGCCGCCGGATCGTCGGCCAGCACCAGGGCCACGTACGTCTCGCCGTCCACATCGGAGACGACCGCGGTCACCCGGGCCTTCTGCCCGGCGAAGAACAGGTCCTGGGCGTCGGCCCGGCGGTTCGGATGGACCCGCACGAGGCTGCCCTTGCCGACCCGCACCCCGGCGATCAGCACGGAGTCCGGTCCCGGCTCGTCGGCGGCCGGGTCCCACCAGGGCGTGTCGTCCAGCCGCGTGCCGTGCAGGCTCTGCAGCTCGCCCGGCGAGAGCCGGTCGCACCGGTCGACGATCGCCCCCGCCCGCGCGTCGGTGGCCCGGGCCTCGGCCTTCTCGTCGTCCGTCATCGTCATGACCCGCAGCGTCAGGATCTCGTCGATCTCGGTGGCGTCGAACAGGGCGCCCCGGCTCTGCTCGGCGACGGCCGGGTGGTCGTACAGGATGATCGGCGCACCCAGCAGGAGCCGATCGGATCCGGCAAGCACCGGCCAGCAGCGTTCCGGCCGGCAGCGTGCGGCGGCGCCGGCGGCTTCGGGCGGCGGATCCTGCATCGAGACGAAGGTGGCGTCGTGTGCCTCGACGAGCAGGTGTGTGCCCAGCAGCGAATGCCGGAGGGCGTCGTCCTTGCTGGTCACGGTGTCCGGATGCGTGTTCGTCACCGAGATCGTGAGGCGCAGGAGGTCACCGTCGGCTTCGGTCGCCACGCGCACCCGAGCGCTGAGTGGCCATCGACGGCGCCTGACGTGCGGCTCCTCAGCGGTGCCACCCGCGACTTCCGTGCCACCCGCGACGGCGACCGGGAAATCCGACTCATCGCTCAGGGCCGCCTCGAACGTCAGCTCGTGCTCGACCGCCTCGTCCCAGCTCAGCAGCGTCTCCCCGGGCAACTCCAGCGACTCGACCGGATGTCCGGCGGCGTCCTCGACCTGACGGGACTGAAGCTGGAGGAAGCGCAGGTGGATCGTGACGCTCCCGGCGCGTACGGACGGAAGCAGCAGGCACCGCATCACCATGGCCGGGGATTCCGCGAAGGCCGGCGAGGTCGCCGCAGGCGGACCGAGCACGCCGAACTGCCACCGCGACCGGTTCTTGGCCGCGCTCGCGCGATAGGGATAGAGCAGATATCCCTCGTAGAGCACCGCATCGGCGACCGCCCGGGCCGCCTCGACGGTCACGGCGCCGTCCGTCTCGCGGCCTCGAGCAGCCGCTGCATGGTCTCGTCCCAGCTGATCAGATCGTGCCGGGCGCGGAAGGCCGCGAGGTCGTCCAGGACGTCCGAGCTGACCCGCAGCCAGCCCGAGTTCGGGAAGAACGCGTCGATCATGTCGCGCCACACCGAGACCGGCAGGCCGTAGCGCGCCTCGCATGCCCACGGCACCTGCTCGACCTCGAAGCCGCCGGCCCCCTTCGTGAAGATGGTGCCGGAGAAGAGCAGATTCAGCGGCACCTCACCGCCGTTCAACGCGTGCAGGTAGCGGGTGCCGACCACTTCGAGGTCGTACGTGCAGGGCAGCGCCAGCTCGGTCTCCGTCGACCCGGTGAAGCCCTGCACGGTCGCGTTCGCCTGCATCCACTGGAACGACTTGAGCGTGTCGCCCCACCGGCCGCGCTCGCCGAACAGCCCGCGCAGCGCGTCCTCCTCGCCCGCGTCGTACCGGCGGCGCTGCGGCTCGATGCGCACCTGACTGCGGAGCGCGATCGCGTGCACTTGCCGGCCGGTGGTCTCGGCGATCCGCAGCCGGCAGGTGAGCTGGGGGGACGCGGCGTACGGCTCGGCCACGATGTCGAGGACGGTGAAGGCGTACGCGCTCACGACGCCCTCGCCCGGATCCGCTCGAAGAACTCGGCCACCGCGGCATGCGCCTCCTGGCCGCCGTCGAAGCCCCGCCAGAGCGTGCGAAGGCGCCCGATCAGCTCGTAGCAGGCGTCGATCGGAACGATGTAGGAGGGTTCGCCACGCCGGACGAGAAGCGCCTCCACATCGGGGCGCAGGTCGATGTCGCCGCCTGTGGATTGTGGCTCGGAATTGTCGTATGCGGGTGGTGGAGTAGCGCCCACCCGGAACAGGGTGGGGGAGGCGGCGGACTCCGCGGACAAGAAGTCCAATTCGGATTCGGTGGCGCCGGCCGGGCCCGGGTAGAGCAGCACCATCCGGCCGAGCGCCGAATTGTGGAACAGGAAGGCCAAGCCGACCGGGATCTGCAGCTCCTCCCACGCACGCTCGTCGAAGACGGTGCCGAGCGCCGCATACCGATCGGGGACGGCCCGGTATCGCAGGTGGGCGTGCTCGTCGGTGAAGAGCAGGTAGCACGGACGGCAGGCGCACAACAGCTGCCGGCTCTGCAGGTCGACCACGTGGCCGTGCGCCGGATCGATCTCGACCGTGCACATCTCGCAGCGTTCGACCGCGGCCTTCGCCGGCCGGCGGACGACCCGGCGCAGGGTGGCGAGGGCGTCGCTCATGACGCCGGCCGGGTGAACAGGGCCGAAACGGGAATCAGCGGCTTGGGCGCCTCGATCTCGACGGCGGTTATCTCGGGGGCGACCGCCTCGATCAGCTGCTCCAGGCCGTGCGGGCGGCGACCCCGCAGCCGGCACACGCCGCCCTCGGTCACCTCGATCAGCTCGACCCCGGTGCCGCGCAGGGCCAGGCCGATCCGGGTCGGCGCGTCGTGCGGGTGCAGGCCGTGCACCAGCAGCAGGCCGGCGACCAGCTCGTCGGCGGCCAGCGCGTCCAGCACCTCGTCGGTCAGGGCGCCGCGCTCGTGCAGCAGCTCGAGCATCCGTTCCAGCCCGGCGCCGTAGAGGTCGGCGACGGTCCGGACCAGCTCCTCGCCGGCGGACGGGTCGGTCGCGGCCAGGAGAACGTCGATGCGGGCGGCGTACTCCCGCCAGTCGGTGCCGGCCACTCAAGCCCCAGCGGACTGCGTGGGGCTGTGCATCAGGTTGAGCTGACGGCCGCCACCGAGGTACATGTGGACTCCGCACGGCAGGCACGGGTCGAAGCTGCGCACCGTACGCATGATGTCGATGCCCTTGAAGTTGTCCCGGTCGTTCTCCTCGAAGATCGGCTGACCCTGGACGGCGTCCTCGTACGGGCCCGGCGTGCCGAAGCTGTCGCGCGGGTTCGCGTTCCACGGCGTCGGCGGGTACGGGTGATAGTTCGCGATCTTCCCGTCCCGGATGACCATGTGATGCGACAGCACGCCCCGCACCGCCTCGGTGAAGCCGCACCCGATGCCCTCCTCCGGCACCTCGAACGGCTCCCACGTCTTGGTGCGCCCCGCCCGGATCTCCTCCAGCGCCTTCTCCGCGAAGTGCAGCGCGCACCCGGCCGCGTACGCCTGGAAGTAGGTCCGCGCCCGGTTCCGCTCGATGGTGTTGCTCCACCGCGGGATCTTCCACTCCAGCTCGACCGGCCCCTTCAAGGCCGTCTTCGGCAGGTTGATCTTCACCGACGAGCCGGTCGACCGGACGTAGCCGATGTCGACCAGGCCGGCCAGCGCCGTCGCCCACAGCCGGGCCAGCGGGCCGCCGCCGGTGTCGAGCGCGAGGTAGTCCGTCCCGTCGTACCAGCGTGGCGACATCACCCAGCTGTACTTGCCGTCGAGGTCGCGCTTCTGCGGGCGCGGGTTGGTGTGCTGGTTCCACGGGTGCCGCCGGTCGACCGGGTTGCCCAGGGGATCCCGCGAGACGAACATCTCCTGGTCGGCCCAGTCCTCGTAGTAGGAGGAGCCGAGCAGGATCCGGATGCCGAGGTTGATCTCGACGAGGTCGGTCGTGATCAGGTTGCCGTCGACGACGATGCCGGGGGTCACGTACATCTTGCGACCCCAGTCGGTCATGTCCGCGTACTTGAAGTTGCAGGACGCGGGGTCCTGGAATGATCCCCAGCAGCCGAGCAGGACGCGCCGGTTGCCGACCTCTTCGTAGCCGGGCAGCGCCGCGTAGAAGAAGTCGAACAGGTCGTCGTGCATCGGGACGACCTTCTTCATGAACTCGACGTAGCGCATCAGCCGGGTCAGGTAGTCGGTCATCAGCTGGATCGTGGCGACCGTGCCGACGCCGCCCGGGTAGAGCGTCGACGGGTGGACGTGCCGGCCCTCCATCAGGCAGAACATCTCCCGCGTCATCCGGCTGACCTGCAGCGCCTCGCGGTAGAACTCGCCCGTGAACGGGTTGAGCGAACGCATGATGTCGCCGATGGTGCGGTAGCCGTGCCGGTCGGCCTGGGGCGCCTCGGTGCGGTTCGCCTGCTCGAGCACGCCGGGGTTGGTCTCGGCGACCATCTTCTCGCAGTAGTCCACCCCGACCAGGTTCTCCTGGAAGATGTTGTGGTCGAACATGTACTCGGCGGCCTCGCCCAGGTTCACGATCCATTCGCCCAGGTGCGGGGGCTTCACCCCGTACGCCATGTTCTGCGCGTAGCAGGAGCAGGTCGCGTGGTTGTCGCCGCAGATGCCGCAGATGCGGCTGGTGATGAAGTGCGCGTCCCGCGGGTCCTTGCCCTTCATGAAGATGGAGTAGCCGCGGAAGATCGAGCTGGTGCTCTTGCACTCGGCCACGGTCTTGCCGGCGAAGTCGATCTTCGTGTAGATGCCGAGGCTGCCGACGATCCGGGTGATCGGATCCCATGACATTTCCACTAACTCGGTCATGCCGAGACCTTTCGGCGCCACTTGGGCTCGCGGTCGAGGGTGTGCGTGGTGATGGCACGCAGACGCCGGATGGCGGTGCCGTAGAAGCCGACGGCGGTAGTGGAGAACCGGCCGCCGGGCGGCTCGTCCATGAACGGCATGAACTTGTCGGGGAAGCCGGGCATCGTGCAGCCGATGCAGATGCCGCCCACGTTCGGGCAGCCGCCGACGCCGTTGAGCCAGCCGCGCTTGGGCACGTTGCACTTCACCACCGGACCCCAGCAGCCGAGCTTGACGATGCACTTCGGTGACCCGTACGCGGTGGCGAAGTCGGCCTCCTCGTAGTAGCCGGCCCGGTCGCAGCCCTCGTGCACGGTCGCGCCGAACAGCCAGGCCGGCCGCAGCGCGTCGTCGAGCGGGATCATCGGAGCCTGGCCGGTCGCCTGGTAGAGCAGGTAGGTGAGCGTCTCGGCCAGGTTGTCGGGCTGGATCGGGCAGCCCGGCACGCAGACGATCGGCAGGCCGGCCTTCGACTTCCACTCCCAGCCCAGGTAGTCGGGCACGCCCATGGCGCCGGTCGGGTTGCCGGCCATCGCGTGGATGCCGCCGTACGTCGCGCAGGTGCCGACCGCCACGATCGCGGTGGCCTTGGGCGCGAGCCGATCGAGCCACTCACTCGTCGTGATCGGCTGGCCGGTCGACGGGTCGGTGCCGAACCCCGACCAGTAGCCCTCGGCGTGCCGCGACTCGTTCGGGATCGAGCCCTCGACCACGAGCACGAACGGCTCGAGCTCGCCGCGGTCGGCCTTGAAGAACCACTCCAGGAAGTCGTCGGCGCCGCCGGCCGGGCCGCACTCGAAGTCGATGAGCGGCCAGTGCACGGCGATGCGCGGCAGCCCCGGCAGCGCGCCGAGCGCGATCTCCTCGATGCTCGGCTGGGTGGCCGCCGTCAGCGCGACCGAGTCTCCGTCGCAGCTGAGGCCCGCATTGATCCACAAGACATGGATGAGGGGATCGTCTGGCATGGAAGACCCGTCTCTCCGGGGTCGTCCATGACCCCTGGCGGCAATGGGTCGACGCTCGGCCCGTACGTGTGAGGCAGGTAACACCTTAGCCCTGCGCCGTGTGACAATGTCAATCCGTTCCGTAGATCACCACCTATCCGGGTGCGCGTGATGGGCCAGGGCTGATGCACGAGCTGGCGATAGCCGAGAGCATCGTGGACGCGGTGTGCGAGAAGGCCGGCGACCGCCGGGTGCACCGTGTCACCGTCCGTATCGGAGCGTTGACGGCGGTGGTGCCGGCGGCCATGCGTTTCTGCTTCGACCTGGCCGTCGAGGGGACCGTCGCCGACGGCGCCCGGCTGGAGATCGAGGAACGGGCCGGCGCCGCCCGCTGCCGGTCATGCGGCGCGGCGGTGTGCCTGACCGACCCGATCCTGCTCTGCCCGTGCGGGAGCGCCGACCTCGACGTCACGGCCGGCCGGGAACTGCAGATCGTCTCGATGGAGGTGGGCTGAGATGTGCGCGACCTGCGGGTGCGGGCACGACCACGCGCATGCGCACCAGGAGATCACTCTCGAGCAGAAGGTGCTGGCCCGGAACGACGAGCTGGCCGCGGCCAACCGGGAGCTCCTCGCCGCGCGCGGGATCGACGCGATCAACCTGATGAGCTCGCCCGGCTCGGGCAAGACCACGCTGCTCGAGCGCACGATCCGCGAGCTGCCCGGGCCGGTGGCGGTCGTCGAGGGCGATCAGGAGACGAGGCTGGACGCCGAGCGCATCCGCCGCACCGGCTGCCCGGTGGTGCAGGTCAACACGGGCGCCGGCTGCCACCTCGACGCGGCCATGTTGCGGGACGCGGTCGAGCGCTTGGCGCCCGCGCGGGACTGCCTGCTCTTCGTCGAGAATGTGGGGAACCTGGTCTGCCCGGCGTTGTTCGACTTGGGGGAGCGGGGGAGGGTCGTGGTCATCTCGGTGACCGAGGGCACCGATAAACCACTGAAATATCCATACATGTTCGCTGCTGCCGATCTGGTGGTGGTCAATAAGATCGATCTGATGCCGTACGTGGACTTCGATCTCGCCGCCTGCCGGGAGCACGTGGCTTCGGTGAACCCCAAGGCGGAGCTGGTGTCGTTGTCGGCGACCCGCGGGGACAACATGGGCGCCTGGTACGAATGGTTGCGGGCTAGCTGACCGCCGACCGCTGCCACACCGGGCGGAGCTCGGCGCCGCCGGTCGTGCGCAGCACGCGCAGCACCCGGTCGGCGCGCAGGTAACTGGCGATCTCCGCGGTGACGTCGTGCAGGGTGGCCAGCGGCGTCACCACCACCGGCAGCCGGCCGGCGTCCAGCAGCCGCTCGACGACGGCCGCGTCGCGCAGCAGGTCGCCGTGCCGGTGGCGCACCCGGATCGACACCACCTCCTGCCGGGGGAGCCGGATGCGGAGCTCGGCCACCATGGTGTGCTGCACCGAGCGGGCGCTCGAGCCGAAGACGACCAGGAGCCCGTCGTCCACGGCCAGGTGGGCCAGCTCGGCCACCACCGTCTCGGGGTGCCAGGCGGCGTCGCTCTCCCGGACCGCGGCGACGGTCACCGTCTGCCGGGCCTGCTCGGCCCACCAGCCCGCCTCGGGCTCGCGGACCACCAGGGGAACATGCGGGGCACGACGGGTCGAGGTGCCCCCGGAGCACTCCATGGGCGTCGCCAGCGCTCTTCGCGTCGTGAGTCGTTGCCAGAGCAAAGCTGTCCCACCTCTTGAGTCGTCGCTGACCGGCGCATCGGGAGTCACGCCATGTAGCCGGTTGTGTCCGGTGTGGTGACCAGGCTGCACGAGCCCCGGCGGTGGGCACCAGACCCGCTTCTGTCCGCCCAGTTGTGGATCGGTCCGGCGTTCGGCCGATCAAGTGGAGGCCCAGGTCAGGGGCGCGATTGGACAGTTGTGTCCGGTCCTGCGGAACGACCGGGGGAACAGCCGCCGCTACCGGGTGATGGCATGGGGCAAGGGGTGTCAATGCGTCGCGACCCGCAGCGTGAAGCCCCGCAGGGTGCGGATCAGGGGTGCATAGCCGGGCGCCTCGGCGGCGTCCGTGGCCGGCGCCTCCATGAACGGCATGAACTTGTCCGGGAAGCCGGGCATCGTGCAGGCGATGCAGATGCCGCCGACGTTCGGGCAGCCGCCGACGCCGTTGATCCAGCCGCGCTTGGCCACGTTGCACCGGACGACCTGACCCCAGCAGCCGACCTTCACCAGGCAGTTGGTCGAGCCGTACCCGCTGGCGAAGTCGCTCTGGTCGTAATAGGACGCCCGATCGCACCCGGCGTGCACGGTCGACTCGAACAGCCACCGCGGCCGCAGGGACTCGTCCAGGGCGAGCTCCGGCGCCTGCCCGCCGACCTGGTAGAGCAGCTGCAGGATGGTCTCGGCGAGATTGTCCGGATGGGTGGGGCAGCCCGGCACGCAGACGATCGGCAGGCCGGCCTTCGACCGCCAGTCCCAGCCCAGGTAGTCGGGCACGCCCATGGCGCCGGTCGGGTTGCCGGCCATCGCGTGCACCCCGCCGTACGCCGCGCAGGTGCCCACCGCCATCACCGCGGTGGCCTTGGGCGCGAGCCGGTCCAGCCACTCCCCGGCCGAGATCGGCTGCCCGGTCTCCGGGTCGTTGCCGAACCCCGACCAGTAGCCCTCGGCCTTGTTGGTCTCGTCCGGCACCGAGCCCTCGACGATCAGGATGAACGGATCGAGCTCGCCCCCGGCCGCGCGGTGCCACCAGTCGATGAAGCTGCCGGAACCGCCGTCGGGGCCGCTGTCGAAGTCGAAGTAGGGCCAGTGCATCGCGATCGGCGGCAGACCCGGCAGGGCCCCCGCGACGATCTCCTCGATGCTGGGCTGGGTCGCGGCGGTCAGCGCCACCGACTCGCCGTCGCAGCTCAGACCGCCGTTCATCCACAGGATGTGCAGGACCTGGTCCATCGCGCGCACTCTATGCCGCCCGGCGGGGAGCCGAAAGACCCTCGTCACTCGATCGGGGGTGGCCGGTCACCGTAAGCTGACCGCATGCAGGAGAACGTCGAGATTCTGCCGGTCGAGGTGGTCGCGCAGGCGTTCCCGGCGCGCCCGGCCGCGCTTCCCGACGTCCGCGACTTCGTCCGCCGGCAGCTCACCGGCTCCACCGTCTCCGACGAGGACATCCGCATCCTCGGCGAGCGGGTGGCCGAGGTGCTGCTGGAGGGGGCCGGCGAGGCCGGCACCATCCAGGTGTCGCTGCGCATCTTCCCGGACGCGGCCGAGGTCGACGTGCTGTTCGCGCCCGAGTCCCGGAACGCGCGCATCCCGGCGCCGGCCTCGCCCGCGGCCCGGCCGGTCGCCGTGCCGGTCTCGCCGGGCGCGCCGGCGGCGGTGCAGTCGTTCGCGGCCTGGCTGCAGGGACGGCTGCGCGAGGAGGGGCTGACCATGGAGGCCGCCGCCCGCCGGCTCGACGTGTCGACCAAGACGGTCGGGCGCTGGGTGGCCGGCAGCACCGAGCCCCGGCTACGCGACCTCTATCGCATCCGGGAGGCGTTCGGGGAGCCGTTCCCCTGATGGAGACGCCCTATCTGCTCGTCGACGTCGACGTCGCGGTCGCGCAGTACCGGAAGATCGCGGCCGCCTTCACCGGCACACCGGTCTACTACGCGATCAAGGCCAACCCCGAGCCGCTCCTGCTGCGCGAGCTGGTCGCGGCCGGGTGCCACTTCGACGTGGCCGGCCGCAACGAGGTCGACCTCTGCCTGGCCGCGGGCGCTTCGGCGGATCGGCTGTCGTTCGGCAACACCATCAAGAAGGCCGAGGACATCGCGTACGCGTACCGGCAAGGGGTCCGGATCTTCGCTTTCGACAGCCTCGGTGAGCTGCAGAAGCTCGTGGCCAACGCGCCCGGCGCCACGGTGATCTGCCGGGTGCTCGCCTCGAGCAAGGGCGCGCTGTGGCCGCTGAGCCGCAAGTTCGGCTGCGCGCCCGAGATGGCGATCGATCTCATCCGGTACGCGGCACGCCACGGGCTCGATCCGGCGGGCGTGTGCTTCCACGTGGGTTCGCAGCAGCTCGACCCCGGCCGCTGGGAGCCGAGCATCGCCGAGGCGGCCGTCCTGTTCGGCCGCCTGCGGGAGGAGGGCATCCCGCTGCGGCTGCTCAACTGCGGCGGTGGGTTCCCGGTGGACTATCTGGCGCCGGCTCAACCCATCGAGGCGTACGCGTCGGCGATCGCGACCGCGGTCGACCGGCACTTCCCGGTCCATCGCCCCGACCTGATGATCGAGCCGGGCCGGTACATCGCGGCCCCCTGCGGCGTCCTGCACACCGAGGTCGTCCTGGTCTCGCGCAAGTCCTACGCGGACGAGCCGCGCTGGGTCTACCTCGACGTCGGCCGGTTCGGCGGCCTGGCCGAGACCGAGGACGAGGCCATCCAATACCGGCTCAGCACACCGCACGACGGCGCGCCGACCGCGCCGGTGATCCTGGCCGGGCCGACCTGCGACAGCGTCGACATCCTCTACCAGAACGCGCGCTACGAGCTGCCGCTCGCCCTCCGCCCCGGCGACCTCGTGCAGATACACGGCACCGGCGCCTATACCGCCACATATGCGTCCGTGAGCTTCAATGGTTTTCCACCCTTACGGACTATCGTGGTCCCCCCACGCCTCCGCTGAACGGTCGATTCCACCTAGGTCTATCCGTCAATCACGATGTGCGGACCCCGACCGGAGATCGAGGTGCGCGCATGACTCTGCTGCTGTACGCGGTGGTCGCGGTGCTGCTCGCGGGCGGGCTCGCCGTCGCGCACCGGCAGTCGTCCGGCCGGCGCGACCCGATCCTGCACGACGGCTGCATCTGGTGCCCGTCCTGCCGCACGACGGGCTCGCGGACCGTCCCGAACGACGCCTGCCCGACCTGCCGTGGCGCCGGCCAGATCCGGCTCGACGCGAATGAATACCTCAATGCCCCGTATGTCCGTGGCATCGACCACCCGGAGTTGAACAACTGGTAAGCGTTCGTACAGTGGGCCGCGTGGTTGACCGGCTGGATCTGCTGCCCGCCTCCGAGGAGCGCGCCTACCGGCTGCTGGTCCGGATGTCCGGGGCCGGCGCCAACGAGCTCGCCGGGCAGGCCGGCATCGGTCCGGACGAGGCGGCCGTACTGCTGGAGACGTTGCGGCGCAAGGGGCTGGCCACCGGCGGTCCCGCGTTCTTCCATGCCCTCCCGCCGGACGTGGCCCTCGGCGAGGTGCTGCTGCGCGAGCAGGAGGCGCTGGAGTCGGCGCGGCAGATGGTCGCGGCGCTCAGCGAGGAGTACCGCACGAGCACGCGCCGCCGCAGCGCCGAGCATCTGGTCGAGATCGTGGTCGGCGCCGGCCCGCTCCGGGAGCGCCTGCGCGAGATGCAGGACGACGCGCGCGACGAGATCCTCTGGTTCTGCCGGGCGAACCCGCTGGCCATGCCGGGCACCGAGAACACCGAGGAGAACAACGCGCTGATCCGCGGGGTGCGCTATCGGGCGATCTACGAGCGGGAGCTGCTGGAGATACCGGGCGAACTGGCGGGCATCCTCGAGGCGGTCGGGCTCGGCGAGCAGGCGCGCACGCTTCCGGCGCTTCCGGTACGCCTGGCGATCGCCGACCGTACGCTGGCGCTCTGCCCTCTGGTCCCCGACGACGCCCGTGGTGTGGGCGAGCCGACGGCGGCCCTGATCCGGTCGAGCGAGCTGCTCGGCGCGCTGATCGCCCTGTTCGAGAGCTACTGGGAGCGGGCGACGCCGGTCCAGCCCGACAGCGGCGCCGAGGAGCCGGACCGGCTGCTGCTGTCGCTGGTGGTGGCGGGCATGCCGGACAAGTCGATCGCCACCCACCTGGGCGTGAGCAAGCGGACCGTCCAGCGCCGCCTCGATCGCCTGATGGCGGTGGCGGGCGTGGACAGCCGGCCGGGCCTGGCCTTCCAGGCCGCGCGCCGGGGATGGCTGTAGCCGGCGATCGGGATCATCTCGGTCGGGGCCCGTCAAGAGGCCCGGCCGCACCGTCGCCGTGCACCGCCGTCGCCCGCGGGGGCGTGCGGCCGACGTCGTCGGTGGTGAGCATGATCGCCGGCGCTGTTGGGGTAGTCGCGCGGGCGGGTGGTGCGGCCGGGGTCTGCGGCAGCCCCATGTCGGGATCTCCTCGGTGAGCGCGGGGGGCGGCGGTACAGATTTTCAAGTCATTGACGTCCGCCAACAGTCCCGATCGTGCCGCTAAAGCGCCATGGCACTAAGTGGACAGCCGCTGTCACCTAGGGTTGCGCGGATGAACGCCGACGAACTCCGCCGGGCCGTGGCCCTCGCCGTCGACACCCTGGCCGCGGCCGACGACCGGGACTGGACGGCGACGCCGGCGGCCGGTCTCGACTGGACGTGTTGGGAGACCGTCGAGCACATGGCCGACGACCTTTTCACGTACGCGGCCCAGATCGCCCCCGCGAAGCCGTCGGTACGCACCCACGTCCCGTTCGGCTGGCGCCGCACCGGGGCCGGCGGCCTGCCGCTGACCGTTTTCGTCGATCCCGCCGACGGGCCGTCCGGTCTGCTCCAGGTGCTCGAGGCGTGCGGCGCGATGCAGGCCGCCCTGGTCGAGACCGTCCCGCCCGATCGCATGTCGTTTCACAACTTCGGCGCCTCCGACCCGAGTGGCTTCGCAGCCATGGGCGTGGTGGAGGTGCTGGTACACATGCACGACGTGGCCTCGGGGCTCGGCCTGATCTGGGAACCGCCGGCCGGCCTGTGTGCCCGCGCGCTGGACCGCCTGTTCCCGGCGGCGCCGGCCGGTTCCGACCCGTGGCCGACGCTGCTGTACTGCACGGGCCGGGCCGATCTCGGTAGCTTGCGGGCTCCCGAGTCGTGGCAGTGGGACGGCAGCCCGCGGTAGTTGGTCAATGCGTCCAGTGGATGAAGCGGTCGAACAGCTCGGTCGGGGAGCCGTGCGGCACGTCTCTCGCGTAGTCGTCGAGCTGGGCCCACATGTGCGAGGCCAGCGTTGCCCGGTCCATCTTGGCGGTGAGGTCGTTGCGCGCGCGGTCGCACGGCCACGGGTCGGCGCAGTTGTGGCACCGCCAGGAGGGACGGTCCGGAGTATGCACCGTCTCTCTCCTTCCGGCTCTCGCCCGGAGTGATGCGGTAATTCTGCGCGCGCACTTTTCACCGGTCAATTGCGCCTGCGCATCGCATCATCACAACGGGTGACGCACCTTCTCGATCGGGCGTCTTCGATCCGGCACAATGCGCGCGTGGACAGTCCGACGTTCGTGCGGTTCCAGCTCGGCGTCCAGCTGCGCCGGCTCCGCGACGAGGCCCGGGTCCCGACCGAGCGCGCCGCCGATGTGATCGAGGTGTCCGCGAGCACGCTCCGCCGGATCGAGTCGGGCCGGGTGGGCATCAAGGGCCCGGCGCTCACCGCGCTGCTCGACCTGTACGGCGTGCGCGAACCCGAGCTGCGCGAGACGCTGCTGTCGATGGCCCGCGAGGGGAAGCAGCGCGGCTGGTGGGCGAAGTTCGGCGACCTGCCGCCCGCGTACCGGCAGTACATCGGGCTCGAGTCGGCGGCCGACCGGATGCAGAACTTCGAGACCATCGTCGTGCCGGGCCTGCTGCAGACCGAGGCGTACGCCCGGGCGATGACCTCGTCGGACGCGCTCCGGCCGTCTCCTGCGGGTGTCGAGCAGCGGGTGACCGTACGGATGGAACGCCAGAAACGTGTCCGGGAAGGTGACCTGAAGCTGATCGCCGTGCTCGACGAGGCCGTCCTGCACCGCCAGATCGGCGGCGCGGCCGTCATGCGCGACCAGCTCACGGCACTGCTCGAGGCGGCGGACCGGTGGAACGTCACGCTCCAGGTCATTCCGTTCCGGGAGGGCGCGTACGCGTCGATGCTCTCGTCCTTCGCGATCCTCAGCTTTCCCGACCACGAAGGAGTGGTTTACATCGAAGGCCTGACCGGCGACCTCTACGCTGAGGGCGCTGACGTGGAACGCTGCACGACCGTCTTCAACGATCTGCGCTCGTCAGCGTTGTCGCCGTCCGAATCAGCTGCGATCATCGCAAGCATTCGCGATGCGCAGCAGCAGCCCTAGGAGGGCAGGATGCTCGACCAGAACTGGCGCAAGAGCACACGCAGCGGGGGCAACGGCCAGTGCGTGGAGGTCCGCCGCGTCGGCGAGACGATCGAGGTCCGCGACAGCAAGGACCGCACCGGCCCCGCGCTCTCGTTCACGCTGGACGAGTGGGCGGCTTTCACCGGCGGCGTGAAGGACGAGGAGTTCGACGCGCGCTGAGCTCGTCGTCGCGCGCTGAGCTCGTCGTCGCGCGCTGAGCTCGTCGTCGCTCAGGTGACGAGCTTGCGCAGCAGCGCGTCGAGCGTCCGCCGTTCCTGCGCCGTGAGCGGCGCCAGCATGTCCCGCTCATCCCGGCTCTCGGCCGCCGCATGCCGCTCGAACGCCTCGTACCCGGCCTCGGTGAGCCGCACCTCCACCCGTCGCCGATCCTCGCTGTCATGCGTCCGCACGATGAGCCCCGCCTCCTCGAGCGGCGCGAGGCGGGCCGACAGCGCCCCGCGGGTCAGCCCCATGGCCTCCGCGAGCAGCGACGGGCTGGTCGCGTAGGGCGCACCGAGCCGCCGCAGGTTCAGCAAGATCTTGAACTCCCACAGCCGGAAGCCACTGCCCGCGAGCGCCCGCTTGCGCGACTGCGTGAGACGCCGGGACAACGTGGCCAGCCGTACGGTGATCGCCTCGGTGAGCGGATCGAGCCACGCCAGCTCCTTGCTCCAGATCTCGACATGCGCATCCACCGGCCCGTCCACGCGCCCCCCCAGGTAGTTTTCTTGTGGATAGTTTTCGGCAAAACTACCGTCACGGCCATGACGACTTCCAGATTGACCACCGAGATCGCAGCGGCCGCCATCGACCTGTCCCTCGCCGGCCGCTGGACGCGCGCGCTGACCCTGCTCGACGCCGCCGTAGGCGCGGGTCCGGTGGCGGCGGAAACGCACCAGGCGCAGATCGCCCTGGCCGCGGCCGAGGTAGCCCTCGAGCAGGACTGGTGGGTCGGCACCGACAGCGCCGGCGAGCGGATCGCCGCCGCCGACGAGGCCGGAGCAGAGTCCTGGCCGCTCGACTTCCTCCGCCTGCGAAACGACTACCTGCGTCTGATCCATCCACCGGGCGGACGCTTCCAGCCGGGCCCGTGGGGCAAGGACCCGGCCGCGATCGCCGACCTGGAAAGCCGAGCCGACAACCTGCGAACGTCCGCCCCCGACCGGCTGGCAGCCGGCTGGGCGGCGATGTACCGGGGCCTCATCGCCGACAACTTGCGCGCCGACCGGGCCGCGGCCCCGGCCTACTACGAGGTCGCGCTCGCCGCGGCCGGCGGAGAAGGGCGGCCGCCGGGCGGGGATGCGCTCCTGGCCCGGGAGGCACTCCGCCACCTGGGCGACCACGACCACGACAACGGCGACCACGCGGCGGCCCTCGACCGCTGGCAGCGGGCGACGGCGCTGGGCGCCGGAGCCGGCAAGGTGACCGGCACGCTCTCCCAGCAACTCCTGCTGGCCGTCCTGGCCCGCGACGCCGGCGACGAATCGGCCGCCACCGCCCTCGCCGCCGAGGTAGCACGCTGGGCCGACGCCATCGGCGCGATCCGCATCCGCGACAACGCCAACGGCTTCCTGGCCGGCACCGATCCCACCGCCGCACCGGACGAGGCGGCAGCGCCCCCGGTGGACGACGCCTCAGAAATGTCGTAGGCGGGCGGTAAATTGGCCCCCCACCCAGAACCGGGTGGGGTGGCGTAACGGGACCGGCCGAACCGCCACCCACCTCGGACTATCGTCGATCACCATGCACCAGCTCACCCGCGCCGAGGCCAGGCGCATCTCGGTGCGGGCTCAGCTGCTCGACGCCGCCCGCCCCGACGGCCTCCTCGACGTCGCGCACGGCCTCACGCTCCTGCAGAACGACCCCACCGCGGCGGTCGCACCCAGTGCGCACCTCGTCTGCTGGTCGCGCATCGGCTCCGCGTACTCGCCGGCCGATCTGAGCGACGCCCTCCGGGAGCGGACGTTGATCGAGCTGCGCGGGATGATCCGGCCGGCCGAGGACATCGCGCTCTTCCGGGCCGAGATGGCGGCCTGGCCGGGCGTCGGGCGGCTGCGGCCCTGGCAGGAGGAGATCCGCGATTGGGTACGCGCGAACGATGCCTGCCGCCGCGACGTTCTGGCCCGGCTCGACGCCGGCGGGCCGCTCTCGATCAAGGAGCTGCCGGACACGTGCGCGGTGCCGTGGCGGTCGAGCGGCTGGAACAACAATCGCAACCTCGACCGTCTCCTCGACCTCATGGTGCAGCGCGGGGAGGTGGCGCTGGCCGGGCGCCGCCGGGGGGAACGGCTCTGGGACCTGGCCGAGCGGGTCTACCCGGACGATCCGGTCGTGCCGCTCGAGGAGGCGCTCCGGCGGCGCGACGAGCGCGAGCTGAGCGCGATGGGCCTGGTCCGCGGGCGCCCGCAGCAGGTCGAGCCGTTCGTCGGCGAGACGGCCGTCGTCGACGGCGTACGGGGGAAGTGGCGGGTGGACCCGGCCCAGCTCGACCAGCCGTTCGAGGGCCGGATCGCCCTGCTGTCCCCGCTCGACCGCCTGGTCTACGACCGCAAGCGCGCCACCGAGCTGTTCGAGTTCGACTACCAGCTCGAGATGTACAAGCCGGCCGCGCGGCGCAAGTGGGGCTACTGGGCGTTGCCGATCCTGGACGGCGACCAGCTGGTCGGCAAGGTCGACGCCACCGCCGACCGGAAGGCGGGCGTGCTCCGGGTCGACGCCATCCACGAGGACGTCGCCTTCGACGAGGCGGCGGTCGGCCGCGAGATCGCCGAGCTCGCCGACTGGCTGGGCCTGGAGCCGGTCGGCTCGATCGCCGCCTGACTCTGCCCGTTGAGACATTGACGTTAATAACTATGTAAAGAACGCTTCACATATGCGGAAGCTTCTCCTGGCACTACTGCTGGCGCTGAGCGGCACGGTCGTCGTCGCCGGCCCCGCCGATGCCGCGCAGACCAGCCTGCGGGCCGCCGACCCCAGCGTCATCCGGATCGGGAGCACCTACATCTCCGCGCAGTCCACCGGCGGCGGGATCTCGGTACGCATGGCCGCGTCCACCGACGCGCTGGCGAGCGCCGCCGCTCGTCAGGTGTGGGCCGACACCCGCGGGCGCGGCGAGGTCTGGGCGCCCGAGATCGTGTACGACTCGGGCCGCTACTACATCTACTTCTCGGCCGGGGCCGGGTCCGCCCACCGGATGTACGTGATCAGCTCGGCCACCGCGGACGGCGGCTACACGTCCGAGACCCAGCTCGCCCTGCCCGACGACAAGTGGGCGATCGACGGCACCCTGTTCACGTTCAACGGGCAGCGCTGGTTCGTCTGGTCGGGCTGGGCCGGCGACACCAACGTCGAGCAGAACCTCTACCTGGCCCGGATGAGCTCGCCGACCACGCCGACCGGCGCCCGCTACCTCATCAGCCAGCCCCGGGAGAGCTGGGAACGGGTCGTCGGCAACCCGTTCATCAACGAGGCGCCGGCCCCGATCAAGGATCCGAACGGCCAGCTGCACATCGTGTACTCCGCGAACGGCTCCTGGAGCGACCAGTACTGCCTGGGCGAGGTGCGGCTGCGGGCCGGCGGCGATCCGGCGTACGTCTGGGACTGGTACAAGTCGAACGGCTGCCTCTTCGGCTCGAACCGGGCCACGATGATGGCCGGCTGGGACCCGACGCTGTACGTGAACGGGCCCGGCAGCCACAGCTTCGTCCTGCTCAACGGCGACATCGCGACGTCGCCGCCGGCCGGTCCCCGGTTCCCGCTGATGTTCCACGCCGTCCCCAAGGGCACGCCGTACTCGTGGTCGAACCGCTACTGGTACACCGGCACGTTCTGCTGGTGGGGCGCCGTGACCTACAGCCGCGCCAACGTGCCCGGCGCGACCACGAACACCGGGTTCGGCCTGAAGTTCTTCGAATAGCTAGATCTCCAGGGCCGCCTCGATGTTGCGGAGCTGGTGCCGGGCCATCGCGAGGTTGGCCCGGTCCTTGCTGAGCGCGAGATAGAGGAACAGGCCGTGACCCGACCGCGCCTTGAGCGGGCGGATCAGGTGGTACTGCGAGTCGAGCGTCACCAGCACGTCCTCGATGTCCTCCTGCAGGCCGAGCATCTCCATCGTGCGCAGCTTGGCCCGGATCACGTCGGTGTTGGCGGCCGCGGCGGTCATGAGGTCGAAGTCCCTGCCGCCGCCGACGGTGCCCAGCGCCATCCCGCTGGTGTGATCGACCAGCGCGGCTCCGATCGCCCCGCTGATCTGCATCGCGTCCTTGAGTGCGACGTCCATCTCGGCCATGTCATCTCCCGTTCTCGGTTGCGCGCGCCGCCGGCCGTGCCGCGCCGGTGGCGAGACCGACGATGCCTCGCCGGTGGCGATACCGGCCGCACACCGCGTCCGTCGAGATGAAGACTTCTGCAATTAGGCAGTTACACATGACCGCAGATCGCGTCACCGCCCGGCGCGCGCGTCGTTGACGGGTTCATGCCGGAGGGGACACGCATGTCGGTGCCGCTGTACCAGGCGAAAGCCGAGATGTTCCGCACCCTCGGCCACCCCGTGCGCATCCGCGTGCTCGAGCTCCTGCAGGCGGGCGCGCGCCCGGTCCGCGACCTGCTGGCCGAGATCGACGTGGAGCCCTCGAGCCTGTCCCAGCAACTGGCCGTCCTGCGCCGGGCGGGCGTCGTGGTCTCCTTCCGCAGCGGGGGCCTGGTCATGTACGCGCTGAGCACCCCCGCCGTCGCCGACCTGCTCGCGGCCGGGCGCGCCATCCTGCGCGAGGTCCTGGCCGACCGCGACGGCCTGCTCGAAGAGCTCAAGGCGCGGGCGAACCCGGCCTGACGCGGCCGAGGCTCAGCGGACGGCCGGAGTCGATCGCCCGGTCGGCAAGGCGTCCGTGGCGGCCGGCTGGATGGTGCGCAGCGCGGCGACGGCGCGGTCGACGTCGTCGAATGTGTTGTAGAGGGCGAAGCTCAACCGGCAACTGGCCGGCGGGTCGAGGCCCAGCGCATGGTGGGCCAGCGTGGCGCAATGGCAGCCGGCCCGGGATTCGACGCCCTGGCGGTCGAGCGCCTGCGCGACGGCGAACGGGCTGACGCCCGCGATGGTGAAGGCCACCAGCGGCGTGCGCTGCTCCGGCCCGTACGGCCGCAAGCCGTTGATCTCGCGCAGCCCGGCCATGCAGTGTGCCGTCAGCGCGGCGGTGTGCCGGGCCACCCGGGTCATGGTCTCCTCGATCGCGACGCGCGGCAGCGGGCCCCAGCTGGAGAAGAACGCGGTCGGCAGCACGAGGTCGACGAGCAGTCGCAGGGCCTGAGCCGAGACGATCACGCCGAGGATGTTGGGCGTGCCGGCCGCGTGCTTCCAGGGCAGGTCGTTCCAGGCGACGCTGGTGGGGGTGACCCGGCCCTCGGCGATCATGTCGCCGCCGTAGAGGAACGGGAGGTCGTGGTCGAGCAGGTGCTCCTTGGCATAGAGGACGCCGACGCCGAACGGCGCGAGCATCTTGTGGAACGAGAACGCCAGGTAGTCGACGTCCAGCGCCTGCACGTCGACCGCGGTGGTCGGCACCAGCTGAGCGCCGTCGACCAGCAGCAACGCGCGATGCTCGCCGGTGGGCTGGGGATAGCCGCCGGCGTCGGCCAGGCGGCGGACGACCGCCAGATCCGGTTTGGCGCCGAAGAAGTTGGAGGCGCCGGTGCAGCAGACCAGCTTCGTGCGCTGGTCGATCAGCGAGGCGAGATGGTCGAGGTCGAGTGAGCCGTCGGCGCGGAAGCGAGCGATCCGGCACTCCACCCGGCGGCCGAATCGCGGCAGGATCTCGCGGCAGAGAGCGTGCCAGGGCACGTAGTTCGAGTTGTGCTCCATCATGGTCGTCACCACGTTGTCCCCGTCCCGGAACGACGTGAGCAGCGAGTACATGACCGCGTTGATCGCCTCGGTGGTGTTGCGATAGGTGGCGATGCACCGGCGCGACGGCGCGTTCAGCCACGAGGCGATCGTGTCGTAGGCGGACTCGAACAGCGCGGTGGTACGCCGGGAGGCCGCCGACTGTCCCCGGTGGACGTTCTCGTACCACGGCGCCAGGCGGCCGAGGAGCTCGATCAGCTCGCGTGGCGGCTGGGTGCTGGCCGCGTTGTTGGTGACCACCCGGCCGGTCGCCGGAAAGTCGAAGTGCGACCGGATGCGCTCGACGTCAAGGGTGCTCATCGCCGCTTCCAGGCGCCGATCATGAGGCCGGCGCGCAGTCGCTCGTATTCCTCCGGCGCCCGTCGCAAGGAGTACCTCGTGGCTGTCGTCATCGGTCGATGCTGACCCGATCGGCCCGCCGGTGAATCGTGGATCCGACCACGAGGTTTTCCGGCGGCTCGCGCGGGCCTACCTTCGGAAGATGCCTCGCGTGCTGCTCCAGCGCGACGCCGAGACGGCCGTCCTCCGCCGCCGGCTCGATGCGGTGTGCGCCGGAAGCGGCCGCCTGATCCTGGTTGAGGGGCCGGCCGGGATCGGCAAGTCGAGCCTGATCGCGGCCACCGCCGCGGCGGCCGCCGCCGGCGGGATGCGGGTGCTGCGCGCCTGGGGCGGCCCGCTCGAGCACGACGCCGGCTGGGGGATCGCCCGGCAGCTGTTCGCCCCGTTGCGCGGCGGCGACGAGTGGGCGTCGCTGACCGTCGGGGCGGCCGCGCTGGCCCGGGGCGCGCTCGACGGCGAGAGCGCCGCGCCCGCCCTCGACGGGGACGCCATGCACGCGGCGGCGCACGGCCTGGTCTGGCTCGCCTGCGGGCTGGCCGAGCGCGGCCCGGCGCTGCTCGTGGTCGACGACGTGCACTGGGCCGACGCACCCTCGCTGCGCTGGCTCCTGCAGCTGGTCCGGCCGATCGCCGACCTGCCGCTGGGCATCCTCTGCGCGGTCCGCTCGGGCGAGCCGCCGTCCGAGCCGGGACTGCTCGCCGACCTGCTGGCGGCCGCGCCCGATCCACCGGTCCGGCCGGCGCCGCTCGGGCCTGCGGCCGTCGAGTCGGTGGTGAACGAGCGGCTGCCGGGCGCCGATCCCGGCTTCGCGCACGCCTGCCACGACGCGACCGCCGGCAACCCGTTCCTGCTCGGCGCCCTGCTCGACCAGCTCGCCGCCGAGCGGGCCGCGCCGACCGCCGAGGTCGCGGCCCGGCTCAGCACGTTCGGCCCGGAGCAGGTCGCCCGGGCCGTCGAGCGGCAGCTGTCCCGCCTGCCGTCCGGCGCCGGCGCGCTGGCCCGGGCGTTCGCGGTGCTGGGCCGGGCGGCGCCACTGCGGCACGCCGCCGAGCTGGCCGGGCTGAACCGCGTCGAGGCCGGGCGGCTGGCCGACCGGCTGCGGGCGGCGGGCGTGCTCGGCGACGGCGAGCTGGCCCACCCGCTGGTGGCCGGCGCGCTATACCAGGGACTGCCGGCGGGGGAGCGGGCGCTGTGGCATGCCCGGGCGGCGGCGATCCTGAGCCGGGACCGGGCCGATCCCGAGGCGGTGGCCCTGCACCTCCTGCGCAGCGAGCCGGCCCGGAACGCGGCCACGGTGGCCACCCTGCGGGCCGCCGCCGAGCGGGCCGGCCGCCGGGGCGCGCCGGAGAGCGCGGAGGCGTTCCTGCGGCGCGCGCTGGACGAGCCGCCGCCCGACCCGGTCGATGAGGCCGAGGTGCGGTGCCGGCTCGGGCTGGTGGTCGCCGCGCAGGTGGCGCCGGGCGCGCTCGGGCTGCTGGACGCGGCGGTGGAGCTGGCGGCCGACGCCGGGCAGCGGGCGCGGATCGCGCTCGACGGCGCCCGGGCGCTGGGCATGGCCGGCTACTTCGAGGACGCGGTCCGGCTGTGCCGTCTGGGGCTCGAACGGTCCGCCACCGCCGACCCGCCGGTCGTGACCAGGCTCGAGGCGGAGCTCGTGGGCAACTCCTGCCTGCTGGCGACCGGGGTGGCCGAGGCGCGCGAGCTGGTCCGCCGCACGAGCGCTCCCGAGCTGCCGCTGTGGCGGATCGGCCGGGCCTGGGCCGCGCTCTGCGACAACCGCCCGGTGGCCGACTGCCGGGACCTTCTGATCACGCCGCTGCCGCCCGAGGACCAGGACTCCATCCTGGCCACCTTCGCCAAGTTCACCCTCATCGCGTACGGCGAGATCACGCTCGCCCGCGAGCGATGCACCGCCCTCATCGACCTCGCCCGGCCCCGCGGCTGGCGGATAGCCCTCGCCCACGGCAGTTTCCTGCGGGCGATCGCCGACCTGCAGGCCGGCCGGGTCCGCGAGGCCGAGGCCGACGCCCGCCTCGCCTACGACTTCAAGCGCCGGCACAGCCCGCCACCGGCCCTGATCTGGTCGATCTTCCCGCTGGCCGAGGCGCTGACCGAGCTGGACGAGCTCGACGCGGCCGACGCGATCCTGGCGACGGTCACCGACCTGCCGCCCGGCGCGATCACCACCGGCCTGCTGCTCGAGCGCCGCGCCCGGTTGCGTCTGGCCCAGCACCGGCCGGCCGAGGCGCACGCCGACCTCACCGCCGCCGCCGAGACGTGGAAGCTGTTCGACATGCGGCACGTGGGCATGGCCGGCTGGCGGGCCGACGACTGCCGGGCACTGGTCGCGCTGGGCGAACCGGAGGCGGGCCGGCGGCTGGCCGCCGAGCACGTCGCGATCGCCGCCCGGCTCGGCCTGCCCGGGCCGCACGCCGCCGGGCTGCGCGCGCTGGCCGGCACGCTCGGCCACGACGAGGCGCTCGGCCCGCTGCGCGAGGCGGCCGGCCTGCTCGCCGGCACGCCGTTCCGGCTCGAGGAGGCGCGCACGCTGGCCGAGCTCGGCGCCACGCTGCGCCGGGCCAACCATCGGGCGGCCGCCCGCGAGCCGCTCGGCCGGGCGCTGGCGATGGCCGAGGCAGGCGGCATGCTGCTGCTGGCCCGCCGCTGCCGGGACGAGCTGCGGGCGGCCGGGGCGCGGCCGCGGCGGCCCGCCGACTCGCTGACCCCGGCCGAGCATCAGGTCGCGACGCTGGCCGCGACCGGGCTGAGCAACCGGGAGATCGCCCAGCAGCTGTTCGTCACCCGGCGGACCGTCGAGACCCACCTGACGCACGTCTTCCAGAAGCTGGGATGCGAGTCGCGGGCCGGCCTCCGGGCGCCGCACCCGGCGTAATCGGCGGGCATTGATCCTTTCCAGTGAGTTTCGCGTATCGTCGCGTACCTGTCCTAACCCGACCCGTCAGGCGTGACATGACCGACGATCCCTCGCGGCCCGACCCCGTCCTGGTCCGGCCGTACATCAAGCCCGTGTCCGGCCGGCCCGCGCGCGACCCCTCGGAGGCGCCGACCGTGGTGCAGCCCGCGGTCGTCGACGACACATCGGAGCTGCCACCGGTCGCCGAACCGCCGGCCCGCCGCCGTGGCATGCTGCGTCCGCTCGGGTTGCGCCTGCTGGTGCTGGTCGGCGGCGTCGCCGTGGCGCTGGCCGTGGCCGGCTGGCTGATCTTCCATCCGGCGCCCGACGAGACCCAGCCCGGCGCCGCGCTCCCGCCGCAGGAGCACCGGGCGCTGCCGGCCGACGCCGCCTCGTCCGCCGCCCGCGCGTCGGCGTCCGCTTCCGCCTCGGCGTCCGTCTCGCCGTCCTCGTCGCTGTCCTCCTCGCCGTCGGCGAGCGTCGACCCGTCCGCCGGCGTCTCGGCCCCGTCGTCGCCCAGCGGGTCGCTCCCGCCGTCGGCCACCCTCGCCCCGCCGCCGGCCGCCGACCGCACCGGCTCGGTCAAGGCGGCGAGCGGCCGCTGCCTCGCGCTCGGTGGCCTGCTCGGCATCGACGGCAGTCCCGTGCAGGTGTCCGGCTGCGCCGACCTGCCCGCGCAGCGGTTCACCCTCGCGAGTGACGGCACGCTCCGGGTCTCGGGCCGGTGCGCGGAGGCGACCGGCGACGGCACGGTCCGGATCGCCGGCTGCGACGGCGCCGGCGGGTCGGCCCAGTGGCGGGCCGGGCCGGCAAGTTCCCTGGTCAACGCCGCGAACGGCGGCTGCCTGTCCGACCCCGGCCGAGCCGGCGCCACCACCCGGGTGGCCGGCTGCAGCGGCGGCAGCGACCAGAGTTGGGCGCTGCCGTAGCGAGTGGTGCGCAGCTGCGTTCTTGTTCTGAGCCGACGACCTCTATTGGATCGACGTAACTGGATGATGCATCCGCTTACGTGAGGTAACGGCAGAAATGATGAGCGCAGCAACCACGTTGGTTCCGTCGGACCCCACCGGCGTGACGCCGGTCGAGTACGCCAGACGCCTGCGCGCGCTGATGCGCGAGCGCGGCCGCTCCCTGGACAGCGTCGCCCGCCGCAGCCGCGACGCCGGCACTCCCATCTCCCGAGCCACCGTCCACAACCTGGTGACCGGCAGCGGCGTACCCCGCCGCGACTCGGTGGTCGCCTTCCTCCGCGGTTGTGGCGTGCCCGCCCGGGAGCAGATCCCCTGGCTGATCGCTTTCGGTCGCGTCTATCCCGACCCCGGCTTCGGCGGCGCCCGCCGCCCGACGCCGGTCCACTGACGATCGGCGGGCCTCCCTCACCGGGGCCCGCGGGGAAGGCGCGCGCCGCCCGCCCTCGGCGCGCGCCACCTTCCCCGGCGTCACTCTCTCGCCGAGCGCTGGGCCGCCGTCCCCGGCCGGGCCGGTCCCCGGTTCCACCACAGCGACAGCCCCACCCCGGTGAACGCGAGCAGCCCGGCCAGCAGCACGAACCAGAACGTGATCTCGGTCTTCTGCTTGTGCAGGCCGATCTCCCGGGGCAGGTCGTTGAGCACGCCGACGAGCTGGTCGGAGTCCTCGGCCCGGAAGTAGCGCCCGCCGGTGGTGTCGGCGACGGTCTGCAGCGCGTCCTCGTCGATCTCCTGGTTGCGGCCGCCGCCGGCCCGCCCGCCGAAGCCGCCGCCCGGGAATCCGCCCCGGCCCGAGAACTGGTCGGCGCCGATCTGGTCGGCCGTGCAGACCATCGGCGCCGGCTCGGTGGTGCCGAAGCCGATCGTGTAGACCCGCACCCGCCGGGCCGCCGCCTGCTCGGCCGCGGTCGCCGGGTCGACGCCGGTCGTGTTCGACCCGTCGGTGAGCACCACGATCGTGTCCGGCTGGTACTCGCCGACCGTGTCCGGCGCCGCGTCGCCCAGGTCGACCCCGGTCTTGGCCACGTTGGGGTTGTACTCGGCGATCGAGTCGATCGAGGTGAGGATGGCCTGGCCGATCGCCGTGCCGCGGGCGGTCTTCAGCGTGTCGATCGCGTCGAGCAGCTTGTCCTTGTCGGTGGTCGGCGCGACCAGCAGGCCGGCGATGCCGGAGAACGCGACCAGCCCGATCCGGGTGCCGTCGTCCTGCTGCCGGATGAACTTGCGGGCCGCCTCGCTGGCCACGGTCAGCCGGTTGGGGCTGACGTCGGTGCTGCACATCGAGCCGGAGACGTCGATGGCGAGCAGGATCGAGGTGTTGTTGGACGGCACCGAGATCGTCGCCTGCGGCCGGGTGATCGCCGCGCCGAGCACGAGGAGGCCGGCCAGGAACAGCCAGACCGGGATGCGCCGCCGCCACGAGCTGCGGCCGGGCAGCGCGGCCCGGATCAGCGCCACGCTCGAGACGGTCACCGCCGACCGCTTGCGCCGCCGGTTCATCCACCATCGGGCGAGCAGCAGCAGCGGCACGACGAGCAGGGCGGCGAGCGCCCACGGCCAGCTGAGCGACATCAGACGATCCTTCCGTGCCAGCGGGTGCTCAGGAACGCGCCCGCCGCCAGCAGCAGCAGGGCGGCGCCGGCGAACGGCGCGGTCAGCTCCACCGGCTCCTTCTTGGCGGTCAGGCGAAGGTCGATCGACTTGGTCGTGTCGGCCAGCGACGCCGCGTCGCCGGCCCGGTGGTACGCGCCGCCGGTGGTCTGGGCGACGGTGGTGAGCAGGGCCTCGTCGAGCGAGGTGCCGAGCTGGTAGCCGTCCACCTCGACGGTCGCGCCCCGGGCCGTGCCGACCCCGACGGTCTGGATGCGCACCCCGGCCGCGGCCGCGAGCTCGGCGGCGGCCTCCGCGTCCGGCCCGCCGGTGTCCTGCCCGTCGGAGAAGACCACGATGGTCGCCGACGGCCAGTAGCCGAGGGCGGACGTGTCGGGGGCGGCGCCGTCCTGGGGGAGCGTGACCGGCTTGCCGGTGATCGTGCCCAGCGCGACCAGGATCGCCTGGCCGAGCGAGGTGCCGCCGCCGGCCGCCGCCCGGTTGATCGCGGCCAGCGCGAGTGCGTGGTCGTCGGTCGGAGCCTGGGTGAGCAGCGCCTGCTCGCCGAAGACCACCACACCCACGTCCACGCTCTCCGGCTGCTCCTCGACGAAGCCGGCCGCCGCCTTCTGCGCCGCCACCAGCCGGGAGGGCTGCACGTCGGCGGCCTTCATGCTGTTGGAGACGTCGAAGGCGAGCAGCACCGTGCCGGACACCCGCGGCACCGCGACCTCGGCCTGCGGACGGGCCAGACCGACGATCAAAATCGGAAGAGCGAGCAACAGCAGCGCGTACGGCAAATGGCGCCGCACCGTGGCGCGGCGGGTGCCCGCCGGGGCGAAGCCGGCCGCCGTGAGCGCCGCCGTCCGCCGCTTCTGCACCCGGAGGTAGGCGACGACGGCCGCCGCCGTGACGACGACGGCGACCGCGAGCACGAGCGGATAGAGGAAGGTCACCGGCGCCCCCGTCCCGAGCCGCGCACCATCGTGACCAGCGCGGCCGCCAGGTCCTGGTCGGTGGTGATCCGGTGGGCGCCGACCCCGGCCTTGCGCATGCCGGCGGCCACCGCATCCTCGCGGGCGCCGACCTCGGCGGCGAGCCGGCTGCGCAGCAACGGGTCGCTGGTGTCGACCAGCAGCTGCTCGCCGGTCTCGGCGTCCTCGACCAGGATCACGCCGAGGTCGGGCAGCTCGAGCTCGGCCGGGTCGACCACCCGGATCACCACGACCTCGTGCCGGTGGGTGAGCCGCGCCAGCGGACGGTCCCAGCCCGGGTCGCCGATGAAGTCGCTCATCACGAAGACCAGACTGCGGCGGCGTACGGTCGTGGCCGCCGCCAGCTCGAGCATCTTCGACAGATCGGTCGTCCTGGCGGCCTTGCTCCTGGCCGGCGCCCGGAGCAGCTCGCGCGTGATCCGGAGGATCTGGTCGCGGCCGGTCCGCGGCGGGATCACCTGATGCGCCTCGTTGTCGAAGAGGATCGCGCCGACCCGGTTGCCGCCCTGCGACACCACCCGGCCCAGGCTGATCGCCAGCTCGGTCGCCACCGACTCCTTGCCGTCGCCCGCCTGGTTCCGGCCGCCGAACCGCATCGAGGCCGACCGGTCGACCACCAGCCAGCAGGTCAGCTCGCGGTCCTCGGTGTAGAGACGGACGTACGGCTCGTCGACCCGGGCGGTCACGTTCCAGTCGATGTGCCGGACGTCGTCCTCGGGCAGGTAGACCCGCAGGTCGGTGAAGTCGATGCCGGCGCCGTGCCACACCGTGCGGTACGCGCCCTGCAACCGCCCGTCGAGCCGGCGGCCGAGCCGCCACTCCAGTCGCCGCAGCAGCCTCTCCGGTGCGGTGGCCATGATCAGCGGCCCCGGCCCGCCGGCTCGGGGATCGGCAGGTTGGCCAGGATCTTCGACAGGATCAGGTCGGGGGTGACCTCGTCGGAGAGCGCCTCGTAGGAGAGCACGAGCCGGTGCCGCAGCACGTCGAGGGCGAGGTCGGTGAGGTCCTCGGGCACGACGTATTCCCGGCCCCGGATGTACGCGAGGGCGCGCGCGGCCAGCACCAGGCTGATCGACGATCGGGGGCTGGCGCCGAAGGTGACGTATCGGGCCAGGTCGGTGAGTCCGACCCGGGCCGGCTCCCGGCTGGCATGCGCGAGTTGCACGGCGAACTCGATGAGCGACGGGTCGACGTACACCTGGTCGGCCTGCTGCTGAAGCCCCACCAAGGTCTCCGGGTCGATGATGCGCTGGATCACCGCGGCGGGCGTGAGCGCCCGCTCGACCACGACGAACTCCTCGGTCACCGACGGATAGCCGACCAGCACCTTCATCATGAAGCGGTCGACCTGCGCCTCCGGCAGCGGATAGACGCCCTCGTTCTCGATCGGGTTCTGCGTGGCCATGACCAGGAACGGGTTGGGCACCGGGTGGGTCTCGCGGCCGATCGTGACCTGCCGCTCCTGCATCACCTCGAGCAGCGCGCTCTGCACCTTGGCCGGCGCGCGGTTGATCTCGTCGGCCAGCAGCAGGTTGGTGAAGACCGGGCCGAGCTGCACCTGGAACTCGCCGGTCGGCTGGTGGTAGACGCGGGTGCCGACGATGTCGGCCGGCACCAGGTCGGGGGTGAACTGCACCCGGTGGAAGTCGCCGCCGACGGCCTGGGCCAGCGACTTGACCGCGAGCGTCTTGGCCAGGCCGGGCACGCCCTCGACCAGGATGTGCCCGCGCGCCAGCAGCGCCACGACCAGGCGCTCGAGCAGCGCGTCCTGCCCCACGATCGTCTTCTTGACCTCGTAGAGCACCTTCTCGATCGGGCCGGCGGACGCGGCCGGGGCCGCGGCGTCGCTCCAGTTCATGCGTGCATCCCTCGTCTCTCGCGTGCGTCTCTTCCGGGGCCGCCCTTCACCGCGGCGGCGGTTTCACAGCGGCGGCGTCCTCCCGTCGCCTTGACCGGCGCCGAGCGCGGCGCCGATCGGGACGGCGAAGCCGATGCCGATGAAGGTGCCGTCGTCGGTCGGGTTGGCCAGCGCCACCACGATCCCGGTCACCTGGCCGCGGTCGTTGACCAGCGGCCCGCCCGAGCTGCCCGGGTTGACCGCCGCGTCGAACTGGATCAGCCCGGTGATGTCCCCGCCCTCGTCCGGGGCCATCGTCCGATTGAGGCCGGAGACCACGCCGCTGGTGGTGCTGGCGGTCAGCCCGAGCGGGTTGCCGATCGCCACCACGTCGTCGCCGACCTGCACGCCGCCGCCGAGCGTGGCCGGCACCAGCGTGTCCGGCAGCTGGGCCGGGGTCAGGGTGGCGATGTCCCGCTTGGCGTCGGCGGTCTTGACCTCGGCCGCCGACGTGGTCCCGTCGGTGTACGTGATCTTGATAGCCGCCGCGCCCTCGATCACGTGGTTGGCCGTCAGGATCGTCCCGTCCGCGTTGGCGATCACGCCGGTGCCGGTCGACGACTCGGTCATGCTCCTCGCCGTCGCCGAGCCGCCGGCCTTGCCGGTCGACTGGATCAGCACCACCGAGGGCAGCACGGCCTGATAGACCTGCGAGACGGTGAGCGGAGCGTCCGATGCGGAGGGTGACGCCGAGGGGCGGGTGGCGACGGGCGCCTTCGCCCCGCCGCCACCGTCCCGGAAGATCACCACGGCCGTGATCGCCACCGCCCAGACCGCCAGCACGCCGATCAATGCCTTTTTACGCAGGTCAGGGGTGTTCCAGCGGCGCCTGGGCGGTTCCGGCGATTTGTCGTCGGCCGCACCGTCCGCCGCGGGGATCACCGTCATCACCGGACGATCGCCCACGCTCTGCATTTCTCGACTGTAGGAGCGTTTGCTCAAAATAGGTTGTGAGTGACCTGAGGAAATGTGGTCACGTGAGACGGCGGTATCGCCTTATCGCCAGCGGCACGAACACCGCGAGCAGGGCCAGCGGCCAGAGCACCGCGAGCAATATCGCGTTATCGCCGCCGAAACCGGGATTGCCGAACAATGCGCGGGTGGCGGCGGCCGTCGCCGACAGCGGGTTCCACGTCGCGATCGTGCCCAGCCACCCCGGCATCGTCTCGGGTGAGGTGAAGACGCTGGAGAGGAAGCCCAGCGGCCAGACCAGGATCTGCAGGGCGATCAGCGTCTCCGGCTTCCCGGCGGCGAGCGCCAGCCAGATGCCGAGCCACAGCAACGCGTACCGCAGAAGCAGCAGAAGCCCGACCGCCGAGAGCGCGTCCCCGGCGCCGTTGTGCCAGCGCCAGCCGATCGCCAGCCCGCAGCCGATCATTACCAGCAACCCGGCGGCCGCGTTCAGCATGTCGGCCACGCTGCGCCCGGTCACCACCGAGGCCGCCGAGATCGGCATGGTCCGGAACCGATCGGTCACCCCGCGCTGCGCGTCGGCGGCCACCGCCGTGTAGGTGCCCTCGAGCCCGAACGCCATGGTCAGCGTGAACATCCCCGGCAGCAGGAACTCGCGGTAGTCGCCCCCGCCCGGCACCACCATCGCCCCGCCGAACAGGTAGCCGAACATCAGCAGCACCATCACCGGGAACAGAAGCCCGAGAACCGACTGCGCCGGCTGGTTGCGCCAGTGCAGAAGCGTGCGCCGGGTGAGCACCCAGCTGTCCGAGGCCATCCCGTACGCGCTCACGCCGCGCTCCTCTCGGTCAGCGCCAGGAAGACCTCGTCCAGGGTGGGCCGCCGCAGCACGATGTCCTCGGCCTCGATCCCGTGCTCGGCCAGCGATCGCGCGATCGTCGTGAGCCCGGCGACCCGGTCGGCCACCGCAACGCCGGCCAGCCGCCGGTCCGGATCGAGCCGCGGCTCGCCCGCACCCACCCGCGCCAGCAGCTCGGCCGCCGCGCCGAGCCGGCCGGGATCGCGCACCACGACGTCGACGTGGTCGTCGCCGAGCCGCCCCTTGAGCTCGTCCGACGTGCCGGAAGCGACCACCCGCCCCCGATCGATGACCGCCAGCCCGTCGGCGAGCTGATCGGCCTCCTCCAGATACTGCGTCGTGAGCAGCACGGTCGTGCCCTCGGCCGCCAGCGACCGGATCACCCGCCACACCTCGTTGCGGGCCCGCGGGTCGAGCCCCGTGGTCGGCTCGTCGAGAAACAGCACGGCCGGCCCCGTCAGCAGCCCGGTCGCCAGATCGAGCCGCCGCCGCATGCCGCCCGAATATCTCCCCGCCGCCCGGTCGGCGGCCTCGGCCAGCCCGAAGCGCTCCAGCATCTCCCCGGCCCGCCGCCGGGCCGTGGCCGCCCCGAGGTGATGCAGCCGCCCGAACATCTCCAGGTTCTGCCGCCCGGTGAGCTGCTCGTCGACGGCGGCCTGCTGCCCGACCAGCCCGATGGCGGCGCGCACCCGATCGGCCTCGCGCACCACGTCGTGGCCGGCCACAGTCGCGCGCCCCGAGTCGGGCCGCAACAGGGTGGTCAAAATCCGCACCGCGGTGGACTTGCCCGCGCCGTTGGGCCCGAGCAGCCCGTGCACGGTCCCGCCCGGAACGCTCAGCTCGAACCCGTCAAGAGCGGTGGTGGTGCCGAACCGCCTGCTCAGGCCTTCGGCGACAATCATCGGTCATCTCCTTACGCCGTACGGAGTTCGAAGGTACCGGCAGACTCCGTACGCTGTAAAGGGTGACCACCGATTTCACCGGCGGCGGCGACCCGAGGCGCACGATCGAGCTGCTGTGGGACGTCCGCGCGGACGACGCCGCCCGCCGTCCCGGCCCGAAGCCCCGCTTCACCGCCGCCGAGGTGGCCCGCGCCGCGATAGCCGTGGCCGACGCCGACGGCCTGGGCGCGCTCTCCATGCGCAAGGTGGCGGAGGGGCTGGGCGTTAGCGCGATGTCGCTCTACACCTACGTGCCCGGCAAGGCCGAGCTGATCGACCTGATGCTCGACAACGTCCTGGCCGAGATCCCCCGCCCCGGCGACCCTCTCGGCCCGGAGGGCGCCCCTCGCCCCGACGATGCTCTCGGCCCCGACGGCGCCCCTCGCCCCGACGACGCTCTTGGCCCCGAGGGCGCCCCTCGCCCCGACGACGCTCCTGGCCCCGACGGCGCCCCTCGCCCGGACGATGCGCCCGGCGCGTGGCGGGGCCGGCTCGAGCGCGTGGCCCGCGACAATTGGGCCCTTTATCTACGCCACCCCTGGCTGCTGCAGGTGGCGACCAGTCGCCCGCCGCTCGGCCCCAACGTGATCGCCAAGTACGACCACGAGCTGCGCGCCGTGGACGGCATCGGCCTGACCGACATCGAGATGGACCTGGCGGTGCAGCTCGTAGGCGACTACGTCCACGGCGCCGCCCGCACCGCCGTAGCGGCCATTCTGGTAGCCCAGCGAACCGGCCTGACCGACGAAGAATGGTGGGAAAAGGCCGCCCCCGCCCTCGAAAAGGTCCTCGACCCCGCCGCCACTCCGACGGCTTCCCGGGTAGGGTCCGCCGCCGGCGCCGAATACAACGCCGCCGCCGACCCGGCCCGGGCTTTCGAGTTCGGCCTGGCCCGCCTGCTGGACGGCATCGCCGCCCTGATCGACACGCGCCGCTGACCGCCAACCAGCGTGCTGACCGCGAGTGCCAGGTGGCGGTGTGCCAAGAACAGCGCGGCGGGCGAGCCACGAGAGCGGTGGTGGCCGTGGGACGTAGGGGCGCCCAGCCCGGCTGCCGCTCGGGCGCCGGGCTCGGCTGATGGTCAGAGGCTGGGCGGTGGTTGGAGGGTTTCCGAAGGCTGCGCCGGTGGGCGGAGGCTGCGCCGGTGGGCGGAGGCTGCGCCGGTGGGCGGAGGCTGAGGCGGTGGGCGGAGGCTGAGGCGGTGGGGGAGTCTGAGGCGGTGGGCGGAGGCTGAGGCGGCGGTCAGAGGCCGAGGCCGCGGCGGCCGATCTCGTTCAGGTCCTCGGCGTGGAAGCGGTTGGGCCACTCCCGTTCGTAGTGCTCGGCCGGGAAGTCGCTGGGGCTCTCGCCCTTCAGGAAGGCGTCGCGCACCTTTTCGGCGTAGGCCTCGTTGCGCGGGCACCACGGGGCGGCCGGGATGTACATGACGTTGCCCCAGCCCTTCTGGGCCTCGACCGGGGCGACGCTGTGGATCATGTCGCAGTGCCACCAGACCGAGTCGCCGGCTTTGACGTCGGGGATGCCGGACAAGGCCTCCATTAGCGGGGCGTGCCACTTGTGGCCGGCCGGGAAGACCTGGTTGACGGTCACGCCGCACATGTCGTCGTCGGGGACGTCGCTCAGCAGCGGGCGCAGCATCAGGTAGGCCATCGCCTCGGGGATCGGGACGGTGTGCAGCACGCCCTGGTCGTGGTCCATGTCGGAGAGCGCGGTCCAGCCCTGGAACGTGCGGAATGCCGAGCACATGGTCGAGCCCGGATATTGCGGGCCGTCGGTGCGGTGCGCGGCGTCCCACGGGTCGTACTGCTCGACGCTGCCGTCGAACAGGTGCCGGAACGCCTGCTGATAGGCCCGGGTCATCCACAGGTCGAGCGTGCCCGGGTCGAGGTGCGTGCCGAGGCCGGCCGAGTCGGCGCCCTCGGGGCGCCGCCGGATGCGGTCGGGGTAGAGCGAGTCGCGCGCCGGGTCGAACCAGCGCTCGCCCTCCGACTCGAACGTCCACCGCCGGTTCAGGAACTCCTGCACGGTTGCCATGCGCTCGCTCTGCCGGGCCTGCATCTGGGCCGGCGACCAGTAGATCGGGTAGATCTCGGGCTTGGAGCCGACGCTGCCGAAGAAGTCGTCGCCGGGACCGCGGTAGTTCTCGAAGAAGTGGTTGCTCTCGACGTAGTCGACGATGTCGCGATCCCACCCCAGCGCCTGCTCGCGCTCGAAGTGGCCGCGCACCACCAGGCAGCCGCGGCGCCGGAGCAGCGCGACCTGCTCGGCCGGGACGGTGCCGGCGGCGATGTCGGCATAGTCGATCACCGGCCAGACCGTCTCGCCCCGGCGCCGGGCCGCGACGATCTCGTCGATCGCGGTCTGCACCCGCCGCTCGACGACCGCGAAGACCTCGTCGACCGTGCGGCCGGAGGCCGCGATGCGCTCGCGCAGGGCCGCCTTGACCTCGCGGGTCGCCGCGGCCAGGTCGGTCGGCGTCTCTTCCCAATGGGGCAACAAGGCTGGCGTCGGCACGGCTCCTCCTTCTAGTCAATGTTCCTTACTTGAAAAGACTGTAGGGCGTGGCGTCTTTCAAGGCAAGGGTCCTGCCTAGAATTGGCACGTGGACTCCGCGAAGCCGTCGTTCGACCTCGTCCGCGCGCTGACCGACGAGCACGTGCTGCGGGCGCTGATGCGCCACCGCCGGCTGACCCGGGCCGAGCTGGCCGCCGAGACCGGCATCTCGAAGCCGACGGCGGGGGAGAGCGTGCGCCGGCTGACCGAGCGGGGGTTGGTGGCCGACACCGGCGAGCGCACCCCGGGCGGGCGGGGGCGGGGGCGGGTCGGCACCTATTACTCGCTGTCCGCCGAGGTGGGCACGGCCCTGGCGATCAGCATCGGGCCGGCAGGTGTGACGGCGCTGTGCCTCGATGCGTACGGCGAGGTGGTGCATCGCGCCGAGCGGGAGGTCGGCCGCCCGGCCCGCCCGGCCCGGGTCGCCGCCGCCCTGCGCGAGGTCGCCGTCGAGGCCGGCCGGGCGGGAAACCCGGCGGCAAACGCGGCGGGAAGCCCGGGGGGAAGCGCGGCGGCCGGCCGGGCGGGAAGAGCGACGACCGCTCGGGCGGCAAGCGCCGGCGAAGACCGGCGGCCGGGCAAGCCCCGGATAGCGGTGGTGAGCGCCGCCGACCCGGTCGACCGCGACTCCGGCCGCCTCGTCCAGCTGCCCGACTCCCCGTTCCTGGTCGGTGAGCTCGACCCGGTCAAGGTCCTGGCGCCCCATGTGGACGGCCCGATCGTGGTCGACAACGACGTCAACTGGGCGGCCCGGGCCGAGCGCCGGCACGCCGGCGGCGAGTTCGCGTACCTCTTCCTCGGCGAGGGCCTGGGCTGCGCGATCGTCGGCGACAACGAGATCCGGCGCGGCGGCGCGGGCCTGGCCGGCGAGATCGCGCACGTCATCACGGTCGGTCCGGGCGGCCGGGCGGTCCCGTTCATCGAGATCTTCGCCGAGCTAGATCTGCGCCGCGCCGGCTCGACGGCGATCGACGTCGACCACCTAAAAACCCATAAATCGGAAATGTCGGAACCGCTGGCCAATGCGATCGCCGGAGTGATCGCCGCGACGATCGCCCTCGCCGACCCGGCGCGGATAGTGATCGGCGGCTCCTGGGGTCCGGAGCTGCTCCCGGAGATCCAGGAAGCGGTCGACCGCCTTCCCCGCCGGCTCCCGGTCTGGGCGGCGACCATCACGACCGAGCCGTCCCTGACCGGCGCCCGGGAGTACGCCACCGACCGGTTACAGTCCGCAATCGTCGGATAACCAGATAGATGCCAATCTTGCTCGGCGGCTTCCGCTGACCCCCTCGGTCACTGCATGATGATCGCGGGGACACGATGAGTGATCTAGGCCTGCCGACGCATGTTGTGACCGAGATCGACAGCCCGATCCGGGAGACTCGTCTGACCGCGGTCGACGAGCTGTCCCGCATCGCGAGTGGCGCCGACCTCGCGATGGCGGCTGCCGCCCGCCGCGCCCTCGAGGGCCTCACCCAGGACGACAGCCGCAGCGTCTCGGCCGCGGCCGCCGGCGCCCTCGAGCGCACCGCGATCCGCCTGCGCCCCGACCGGGTCGACTTCGGCGAGATCGCGCACGGCACCCCGCGGGTGGTCGCCGATGTGCTGGTCGAGGGCCCGCCGCTGGCCACCGCCACCGCCACCGTCACCGTCTCCGGTCCCGGGCTGCGGGCCATGCTCGCCGGCCGCCAGCTGCGCATCCTCTGGCAGCCGCGGTCGGAGTGGCTGGACGGCTCGGTCACCGTTCGCGGCCCGGCCGGCTGGGCCGACGTACGCGTGACCGGCCAGGTCCTGACCACCACGCCGCCGATGTCCCGGATGGGCGTCGAGGCCCAGATGCGCGCGGTCGACGGCCTCAGCACGTACGGCCCGCCGCGCGTCACCGTCCTGCCACCCCCGCGCGAGCACCGCCGCCGGGTGGGCGCCGCCGCCCTCATCGCCGGCCTCACCGCGCTGGTCGTCCTCGGCGGCGTCGGCGTGGCGTTCGCCCTGGTCGACCGCCCGGACGGCAACCGGCAGGCGGCCCTGGTCGAGGCGCCGGCCACGTCCGCGGCGGTGGGCGTCGGCGAGGCGCCGCGCACGGCCACCCCCGAGGCCACGATCGCCACCGAGCGGCTCGCGCACCGGATCGTCAGCGTCGCGAAGCCGGCCGTGGTCGGGACGATCAGGGTCGGCAACGAGCCCGAGGGCATCGCGGTCTCGCCCGACAGCCGGACGGTCTACGTCGCCAACCAGGGCCAGCGCGTGCTCTCGGTGATCGACGCCGGCACCCGCAGGGTCACCGCGACGCCGTTGCGGAACACACCACGGTTCGTGGCCGTCTCCCGGGACGGCCGGGCCGCGTACGTGTCGATGTACGAGAACGACAAGAAGACGGGCAGCGGCGTGGCCGTCCTCGACACCGCGGCCCGCACGGTCGACCACTACCTGACCACCGGGCCGCAGCCGTACGCGTTGTCGGTCAGCCCGGACGGCAAGGTCTGGGTGCCGATCCACTCGAGCGGGCGCATCGAGATCTACACGGCCGACAGCCGGACCGAGGTCGGCCGGATCGCGGTGCCGCCCAACCCGCACGCGATCGGCTACGCCGGCGACCTGTTGCGGGCGTTCAGCGCCAACCACGAGTCCAACGTGGTCGCCGTCGTCGACATGCGCGACAACCGGCTGCTCCGGTCGGTGCCGGTCAGCAAGGCCCCGCACAGCCTGGCCGTCTCGCCGGACGGGCGGCGGGTGCTGGTCGCCGGCTTCGAGGCGAACGCGGCCGATCTCATCGACACCACCACGCTGAAGCGGACCGGGCCGTTCCCGGTCGGCCGTCAGCCGCAGAGCGTCGCCTTCTCCGCCGACGGCGATCACGCGTACGTGGTGAACGAGGGCGACAACACGATCTCGGTGCTCGACGGGCACACCGGGAAGCTGACCGCCACGGTGAAGGTGGGACGAAGCCCGCGCACGGTCGCGGTCTCCCCGGACGGCCGGCTCGCCTATGTCTCGAACGGGGACGACGACACGGTCTCGGTGTTGCGGGTGGGGGAGTGAGCCGTCGGTCGCGGGCCGCCGACGAGGTCCTCGTGCGGCAGGTGTTCGAGGAGCACGGCGCGGCGCTTCTCGCGTACGCGTCGAGGTTGGTCGGTGATCGCGCCCGCGGCGCGGAAGTGGCGCAGGAAGCCCTCGTCCGCGCCTGGCAGGAGCCTGCCATTCTGGAGGGACCGGCACGGGCGCGGCTGTTCACGATCGTCCACGGCATCGTCGGCGCCGGTCCGGAACCGGGCGCGATGGCGCTGCTCGGCGCCATGGAAACGCTCGAGCCGGAGGACCGCGATGTGCTCAACGCGCTCTACTTCCAGGGTCGCGACGTGGCCGAGGCGTCCGAGTCGCTCGGCGTGCCGGCCGGCGCCGTGAAGACGCGCAGCTATCGCGCTCTCCGGCAACTTCGCGAGGCGGTGGCCGGGTGAGCGAGCACGAGACGGAGCTGCTGGGGGCGTACGTCCTCGGTGTCCTCGATCGTCAGGAACAGGACTCGGTGCGTGCCCATCTCGACGGATGCGCACCCTGCCGCCGCGAGGTCGAGGACCTGCGCGAGATGGAGGCGGCGCTCGGTGAGCTGCCCCCGGAGGCGTTCCTGGAGGGGCCACCGCCCGACGGTGAGCTGTTGCTTCACAAGACGCTTGCGGAGGTACGCGGCCAGAGCCGTCGCCGGGCGTGGCGCAACCGCGCGCTGCTGACCGCCGCGGCCGTGCTCGTGGCGCTGGTGGCGCTCGCCGCCGGCACGCTGATCGGGCGCGGCACCGCCTCCTCCGGCTCACCGGTCGCGGCCGCCACCACCACGACGTCCACCCCGGGCACCCGCACCGGCTCGGCCACCGACACCGGGACCGGCGTCGCGATGAGCGCCACCGTCCGTCCCGCCGTCGGCTGGGTCCGGGTCAGCGCCACCGTGACCGGCGTTCCCCCAGGTGAGCAGTGCCGGCTCTTCGTCGTGGCCGCCGACGGATCGCGCGAGCCGGCCGGCAGCTGGCTCTCCTCGGCCTCGGGAACCACCACGTTGGACGGCGCCGCGCTGATGGCCCCAGCCGAGGTCGCGGGCGTGCAGGCGGAAACCTACGCAGGACAGATCCTCGTGGCCGTTCCGATCTAGGAACCGCGCACATATCATCAGAGTGTGACCGGTCAATATACACAGCGTCATCAAGGCTGGTGGGCTCCATGACCGCCGCTGGGTGGGTCGCGTTGGCCATCACCATCTTCGGCGCGTTCGCCTATGCCGCCGCGTCGATCCTCCAGGCCGTCGGCGCCCGCCGCTCGACGAGCACGGTCAAGTCCCTCGGCCATCCCCTCTACCTGCTGGGCACCGGCTTCGACCTGCTCGCCTGGGTCGGCTCGATGATCGCCCTCGGCACGCTCGCGGTCTACGTGGTCGAGTCCGTCCTGGCCGGCTCGCTCGCGATCACGGTGGTGGCCGCCCGGGTCATCCTCAAGTCGCGGCTGCGCACCATCGACGTGCTCGCGGTCGCCGTCGCCGTCGCCGCCCTGACCGTGCTGGCCATGTCGGCCGGCCCGCAGGAGAGCGTGGCCGCCTCGACCGAGCTGCGGCTCTGGTTCTGCGGCGCGGCCCTGACGATCGCGCTGGCCGGCTGGGGCGCCACCAGGTTCGCGCCGCCCGGCGTGGTCGCCGGTCTCGCCGGCCTCTGCCTCGGCGGCGCCGCGCTGGTCGGGCGCGCGCTGACGTTGCCCGGCGACGGCTTCGCCTCGGCCGCCCTCGCGCTCGTCACCGAGCCGCTGGTCGCCGCCCTGCTGGTCTTCGGCGTCACGGGCATGATGCTCTACGCGAACGCCCTGCAGCGCGGCCAGGTCGGCCCGGTCACCGCCGTCCTCTGGATCGCCGAGGTCATCGCCCCGTCCTTCGTCGCCGTCATGTTCCTGGGCGACACCGTCCGCCCCGGCTGGGCGATGCCCGCGATGATCGCCGGCCTGGTCACGGTCGGCACCGCGGTCGTGCTGTCCACCGCCCCCGCCAACAAGGCCACCGCCCTTCCCGCCGAGCCGGCCCCGCCGGCCCTGCCCGCCGCCGAGCGCCCGGCCCTCCCGGCCGCACCGGCGCCGGTCCCGCAGTCGGCACCCGCTCCGGCGCCGCCCGCCCGCGTGCCCGCCCCCTCGCACAGCGAGCGGGTGATCTGGTGGGGTCCGCCACCCATCTGGGTGCCGCCGGAGCGGGTGCGCCCCGCGCTAGCCGGCCACCAGGCTCCGGCGCTGACCTGGGCGCCGGCCGAGCGCCGGCCGATGTGGACGCCGCCGCGTCCGGCCGACGCCGACTCGGTGACGGTCACCGACCCGTTCGCCGCGACCCCGTTCGCCACCGAGGTGCTCGAGCCCGAGCCCGCGCCCGCCCACCCCTGGCACGACCTGTAGTCGTCGGAGCCCGGCGCGGCGTCGGCTGGGCGTTCCGGGTCAGCACTGCCAGAGGCGCGGACCCTGGTTGGCGGTCGCGTCGTGGGCATCGTTTTGGGCGATCCCGACCACGACCCCGTCGTCGGAGACGGCGGCGGCCTTGGCGGTCAGGCCCTTCGGCACGGTCAGCACGGCCGGGCCATCGTCGCGCAGGACGTAGCCGCTCGCGACCACCCAGCCCTTGGCGTTGACCATCTCGCCGGGGCCGACGCCGTCCAGCGCCGGCGGCAGATCGGCGTTCTCCGGCGTCGCGAACTCCTTCATCTCGCCGGTGCGCAGGTTCCAGCGGACCGCGGCCTGGCGCGGCCAGAAGCCGCCGGTCACCCAGTCGCCGCGGATCGCGCGCGCGGCTGACTGCTGTCCGGCGGCCTGCTTCAGCTTGGTGCCATGACCCTGCTGGTCCCAGACGTACGCGAGATCGGCCGAACCGTCGTTGTCGCTGTCCACGTCCCCGACGATCCGGCCGGCGTCGTCGATGTCGCTGATGCCGGCGTTCTTCGGCAGCGGCAGCTTCGTCGCCTTGGTCGAGCCGGCCTTCCACAGTACGGCGATGGCGCCCTTGCCCTCGATGTTGGCGCTCGGCTCGGCCATCATGACCACGTCGCCGGCGGTGTTGATCCGGGGCCAGGGATAGACGTGCCAGCTGCCGGGCGGCGTACGCAATCGGGTGTATTTGCCGTTCTGCCAGCGGAAGGCGTACTCCGAGGTCCCGTTCGCCACGAGGCCGGCCACGACGCCGCTGGAGTTGACCGCGTCGAGCTCGACCGACTGACCCACCATCGGCAGCGCCTGGGGCTTGCCGTCGGTCCACAGCACCGGGTGGAAGTTCTGCCCGACCGTTCCATTGCCGACGATGAAGCGCCCGGTCGGATCGATCCCGGTCGGCGTCACGTTCTTCATCCCGGCCGGCACCGGCAGGGTGCGCACCGGGCACGCGGCCGGCGGCGCCGCCGAGGCCGGCGCGGACGGCGACGGCTTGACCACCACGCCCACCACCGGGGCCGACTCGCGCGCCTCCCGCAGCAGGATCGACGGCACCGTGACCAGCAGCGCCATCGCCACCGCCGCGCCGAGCACCGCCCGCCGCCGCTTCTGCCGCCGGCGGCCGTCGAGCAGCAGCGCGCCCACCTCGAGGCGGGTCGGCGGCACGTACGCCGACTCGAGCCGCGCCCGCAGCTCCCGCTCCTCGTCCACGCCGTTCACGCCTTTCCCTCCGAGAGCCGGAACTGGTTTCCGTCCGAAAGCCGGAACTGGCCGGGGTCGAGCAGGCCGCGCAGGGTGGCCAGGCCGCGCGAGGACTGGCTCTTGACGTTGCCCACCGAGCAACCGAGCGCCTCGGCCGTCGCCTCCACCGACAGGTCCCCGAGGAAGCGCAGCACCAGCACGGCCCGCTGACCCTTCGGCAGCGAGCGCAACGCGGTCACCAGCTCGTCGCGGGCCTCGATCGCATGCTCGCCGCCGGTGGCGATCTCCGGAACGGCGTCGCCGAGCAACACCTTCGACCATCGGCGGCGGCGTTCGTCGAGATAACGGCGGACCACGATCCGATGCACGTACGCATCGAGGTTGTCCGCCCGCCGGGCCCGCTTCCAGCTCAGGTACAGCGAGGTCATCGCCGCCTGGACGATGTCGTCGGCCTGGTGTGCGTCGGAGCAGAGGAGATACGCGAGCCGATGCAGTCGGGGCAGCCGCACCGACACATACTCGACGTACTCCCGCTCGTGATCGGGCCGCATCCCGGCTCCCCCTGTCCCCCCGGTGGTCCACCATTCACGTCGCGGCCGGGACGGTGGAAGGTTGCATGGGCATTCAGCCGAATATTGACAGCCTGCTCGGCGACGTTCGGCCGTTCGACGGGAACCAGCACCACGGTGCCGCCGGCCCGGCGCAGTGCGGTGGCCAGCGCGACCGTCCGGGCGCCGAAGCCGGACTACTCAGGCTCGGCCTCGTTGTCCTTTGTCGAAGCCCATGTGTTGAATTGAGTGTTGCTGTCGCCGATCTGTACGCCGCTCGAACCTTGCACTTTGATGGTGGGTCGGCCGGACCGCTGTGGCGGCATCGTGTTATCTGGAGTCGGGACGGATGGGTGCTGTTCCCCGGCCTTCAGGTCTTCCACCAGATGCCGCTTCACCGTCGGCGCGGTGAGGCTGTTCGGCGAGCCCGGATCGAGAATCGAGAAGTGATCACCGGGTAGCACCGCAGCGTGCGGAAAGCTGCTCTGAGCCGTCACCCGTCCAACGACCTTGTCGGTCTGGCCGGCATAGACATGGATCGGAATAGGGCACTCCCGGTTGCTTACCGCCGTCGCGTGGACGACCTGGTTCAACACCGTGCGGCGGGCGGCGGCCACGCGCTCGTCCAGCGTCCGCAGTGCACGCGCCTGAGGGTGCTGACCGAACCTCAGCACGGCCCGGATCGAGCGGGCGTAGTCGGTGCCTTCATGCGGGCAAACGAGCAACACCACGGACCGGATCCGGGCCAGTTCGGCCCCGCGGCCCTCGTTCAGCATCCAGGCCAAATACCGCAGCAGGATGAGGCCGCCCTGGCTGTGCGTCACGATGGCGACGTCGCCCCGCAGTTCCGGCTGTTGGAGGAAAGGCCGCAGCGATTGTGCGATGTCGTCGTAATCCGGAATGCGGACGGGCCAGAGCGGCAGGGAGTATTTGGGTGATGCGTAACCGAACCGATGCCAACGCAGCCCGGCCAGATCCAGGTCGTCAGCCAATACCTCGGCCAATCGATCCCATGTCCGCGGCGAGGACCAGAAGCCGTGGATGAAGACCACATTGCCCTCGGTCACCGAACCTCCTAGTGATAGCTGCGCATGCCCGTTATCTCAGCCGCTCGCCAGATCCGCGCCGCCCGAGCGGTGGCGACGTCGATCGCTGCTTGGGAGTCGTCCGGTAGCCGGGCTGCCACCACGCGACTGACCAACGTGGGCAGCCAGCCTTCATCGTCCGGCGATCGGGACGGAGCCACGACTCCGAGGTATTGCCTTCGCAGCGTGCGGGGAGCGATAACTGTGATCATCCGACATAGATGATCATACTGGGCAACGATGGCGACCGGGCGATCGTCTCCGAAGTGACCTTCCAGCTCGGACCGGAGGAAGTTCGTCACGGTATCGATCGACCTTCGCTCTGCCCTGATGGCCTCGGCCGGCACGCCCTTTTCGATCAGCTCGCGCCGCATCAACTCGGCCTCCGGCATGCCGGAGAACACCACTCCGGGAGCGGCGTCGGACGACCAAGGCGCCCCCTTGCGGTCGATCGGTGACTTGTAACCCGAGCACACTACGCGTCCGCCCTTCGGGCCGGCGATCTCTCGGTAGAGTTCGGCCGCGACCGTCACCCGGTCGATTGCTTCCGGGGTCAGCCCGAAGCCGGACTCGTCCCGCCCGCGGCCCGGCACGAGGACATGTGCCACCGCATCGAGCCCGAGTCCCTCGGTGCCGGCTACTATCTGAAAGCTCACGGGCACCATCATCCAGCACGCCCGGCCTGCCGTCGGTATTCCCTGGCCAGCGAGCTCTTCAGGCTCTGGTGGCGGAAGACGAAGTGATTGCCGTTCTGTCGCAGCAGGTTGGTGCGGTGGCAGGCTCGGAGGAAGTCCTCGAGCCATAACGGAAGCCGTCCTCGGTAGACCAGCCAGAGATGAGCCGCTTTATAGGGCGCCCATTGATTCCAGAAGAACTCCGCCGCCAGGACGCCCACCAAGACGGAGAACAGGCCGGCAAGGCCCGACGGCGGATCGAAGAACCGCCAGAAGAGCACGTAGCCGAGGCCGAGCACGACCAGCGACACCGTCACCATCAGAATGCCGGATTTGGCGTCGTTGTGAATGACCTTGAGGGGGTGCGAGGTCCGGGCGCCGCGCGAAGCGTCCAACCGGCGGCTACGACTCAGGATGAAGGCTGCGCTCCGGCCGGCGACATGGGCGACGACGCGCGCTATGACCGTCGACGCCACCGCGGCGGCTACGAATTGGTCGAGCGAATATCCGATAAGCCAGTCGATCGATCCGCGGAGGATCCAATAGACCGTGGTCGCGGTGACATAGCCGGCGGCGACCAGTGCCAATCCCCACAACAACTTGCGGCCGTGCTCGCGCAAAGCGCCGTCCTTGACGATGGACGGCCGCAGTAGCGCCGGCTTCGCCGGATCCTGCTCCGCGATGATGTAGCCGAGCCGAGCCGCGTCGTCCGGTCCCTTCCAACGACCGATCGAATATCCTCGGGCGAAGCCAAAACCGAACATGACGCCGGCCAGGAGGAAGAGAACCGGGGGTGCGGGAGGCATGACGCCTAGCCAACCCAGGAACCCGGCCGAAGCGCCGAGAGCGATGACGGCGACGAGCGCGATCCATAAGAGTGGTGCATAGTCTCTCAAGTGCCAGAACGCGATGGCGCGGCCAGCCGACCGATGCGCGAGAAACCCCAGCCACCGCTGCGCCCGCCCGGTATCGAACTCCCTGCTCGGCGGATTCAGTGTCTCGCCCTGCGCGGCATGGCGTTCAATGACCGCTCGGACCACGTCGCGCAGCAGATATTCCTCGACCTGTGCGGGCGTCTCCATCGTATTCAGCCGGGACAACGTCGACATGGGGTTTCCGGCTCGCAGGACCGTCTTGGCCAACCAGGCGTTCAAAGGGGAGGAGAGCGCGACGCGAACCGGTGCCGCTGATTCGCTGGCGGCCGCATCGACCACCTGTTCCCACTCGGCTCGGAGCGCCGAGGTCGGAGGCGGCCGTTGCAGCATGTAGTGCCGGATCTCGTCGTCCGCAACTCCCTGCAATGCGATCACCGCGGCATCCGACAGAACATTCTCCAGATCCCAGGAGCCGGTTCTCGGCCGGATCCCCGTGATCACCGCGGGCCGCCCATGGGTGAACATCCTCAACTCCTGGACGGTTCGCGGGTTGGCGACGACCTGCAGCTCATCGAAACCATCGAAGATCGGGATGATTCGCCGATCCCACAATTGCCTGACGGCAGAGTTGTAGGCCTTTCCGCTCAGGCCGTAATCGTCCCGCAGGACTTGGGCCATCCAGGGCCGGAGGCGCTGCCCCGGTTCCCACGAGTGCAGGCGGAAGATAACCGCACGAGCCTCTCCCTGCTCGGCCAGGAGTTTGATGAGCCGCACCGCAAGAGTGGTCTTGCCGGACTGTGCCTCGCCCTCGATGATCAGATGTCCGCCTTCGGCGATGTGCCGTGCCAGGTCGTCGTCGGTGCGCAGGCCTTTGGGCGAGCTCAGTTCGACCCATGGCACCTGCATGTATCCCCACTCGGTCAGGGCGTCCCACTCAGCGTCGGCCGACTGTTCGAGTTGTCGCGCCACCTCAGCAGCCGCCGTCTCCGACGAGAGATCTCCGCGCAGCCAGTCGACCATCCCGTGGTAGATGTTGACCATGAAGTTGTGATCGCCGATCTGGACGCTGCGAGAACCGGCAACGGAGATATCGGGATGGGGCTCGCCCCTTGAATCGAACTGCGACCCGCCTGGTGATCCGGAGTGCGCCACGGCCTCAAGGCTCGATGTCCGGTGTGGAGAATGGAATGGCCGTTCGGCTAAGTTATCCGGCACCTTCACCCGTGTGACCAGGGACCGCGGCTCGTCGCCGGGGCACCCAGGCGGCTGATGCGACGCTTCCACGGTGAGCAACAGCACCCACCCCGACCGCCTTCGGTGGGCGAAAATCGGTGCATGACGGCTTTGCTGGACGGTGTGCTGGCCGGCCTCGGGCTGGCCGGCCCCGGCCCCGAGCTCACCGGCGATCCGCAACCGGCCGCTCTGGCGTCCCCGCTGGCCGTCGCCGACTGCGCGACCGCCTCGGTGGCCGCCTGCCTCACCGCGGCCGCCGAGCTGGCCTTCGCGCGCACCGGCCGCCGTCCCGCCGTCGCGCTCGACCGCGACCACGTGGCGGCCGCCGTGCGCAGCGAGGTCTGGCTCCGCGACGCGGACGGGCGGGGGATCGACGGCTTCGCGCCGCTGTCGCGCTTGTGGCGAGCCGCGGACGGCTGGGTGCGTACCCATGCGAACTATCCGTGGCACCGCACGGCGCTGCTGACGTCCCTCGGCGTGCCCGACGGTTCCGAGGCCGAGGTTCAGGCGTCGCTGGGTGCGGTCATCGCGGCGCGCCCGGCATCGGAGATCGAGCGGATCGTGTACGCCGCCGGCGGCCTGGCCGTAGCGGCTCGCACCCAGGCCGAGTGGCAGGGCCCGGACGGCCCGCTCATCGGCATGTCCCCGCTGGGTCGCGCGGTGGCGCCGCCGGCCACGCCCGGCCCCCTGCCGGCGTCGGGGATGAAGGTGCTCGACCTGACCCGGGTCATCGCCGGCCCGGTCGGCACCCGGATGCTGGGCGCGCTCGGCGCCGACGTGTTGCGCGTCGACGACCCGCGTCGCCCGGAGCTGCCGCTGCATTCGGTCGACGGAGTAATCGGAAAGGCCAGCACCACCTTGGACGCCGGCACCGCGGAAGGCCGCCGGGTCCTGCACCGCCTTCTCGACCGGGCCGACGTCCTCGTGACCGGCTATCGGCCGGGCGCCCTGAGCCGCCTCGGTCTGGACCCCGGCCAGGTGGCGGAGCAGCACCCGGGCACGATCGTCGTCACGCTCTCGGCCTGGGGTACGTCCCGCGGCTGGGAGACCAGGCGCGGGTTCGACAGCCTGGTGCAGATCGCCACCGGCATCGGCTGGGCGACGAGCACGGACGGCGTCCGGCCCGGCGCCCTGCCGTGCCAGTTGCTCGACCACGCGACCGGTTACCTCATCGCGGCCGGGGCGCTGGCCGCGCTCGGCCGTCGCGTCCGCACCGGCGAGGCGACCCACGTGTCGGTGTCGCTGGCCCGAACGGCGCGATGGCTGCTCGACCAGGGCAGCGGACCGGCCGCAGGCGAGGATTCGCCTCGCGACGCCGACGCCTACCGGACGGCACTGGGCGGCGGGTGGAGCGGGATCAGCCCGCCCGGCCGGCTCGACGGCCGCCCGCTGAGCTGGCCGCACCTGCCGCCCGCCTATGGCCGGGCGCCGTCCGGGTGGGAGTGACCGCCCGCGTCCACTCGACGACGGGCGAACCGGCCACGTACACGACGGTCTCCTTCATCGGCTGTTCGCCCTCAGCCCCCCGTCAGCCGAGGGCGAACCTCCACCCTGGCAGGCGCGGGACCGGCTCACCAGAGACTTCACCGGTAACTCACCCGTACTATCGGCGAGGTGGGAGCATCGGCGTTCGGGCTCGCCGTACGGGCGCACCGGCGGCGGCTGGGGCTTTCGCAGGAAGATCTCGCCGAGCGGATCGGTGTCAGCACGAGCACGATCGGCAAGGTCGAGGCGGGCCGGATCAGCCGGCCCCGGCCGGCCACGATGCGCCTGCTCGCGGACGCCTTCGGGCTCACCGGCGAGGCGCGCGACTCGTTCTGCCAGACGGCCGGCGGGCCGCCGCCTACCCAGCCGGCCCCCACCCGGCCGCCGGCCCAGCTGCCCCCGGAGATGTTCCCGTTCACCGGCCGCGCCGAGGAACTGGCCCGACTCGACGCGCTGCTGGCGATGTCGGGCGACCGGCCGACCGTAGCCGTCATCTCGGCGTTGTCCGGCATGGCCGGGATCGGCAAGACGTCCCTCGCGGTGCACTGGGCCCGCCGGGTCTCCGGGCACTTCCCCGACGGCCAGCTGTACGTCAACCTTCGCGGCTTCGACCCGTACGGCCGGGTCATGGATCCGGCCGACGCCGTCCGCGGGTTCCTGGACGCGCTCGGCGTGGCGCCCGACCGGATCCCGGCCGGCGCGGACGCGCAGGCCGCCCGCTATCGGAGCCTGCTCGCCGGCAAACGGGTCCTGGTGCTGCTCGACAACGCCCGCGACGCCGAGCAGGTCCGCGCCCTGCTGCCCGGCAGCCCGTCCGCCCTGGTCCTGGTCACCAGCCGCAACCAGCTCACCGGTCTGCTGGCCACCGACGGCGCGCACCCGCTGCAGCTCGGCGTGCTCAGCCCGGAGGAATCGCGGGACCTGCTGAACGAGCGGCTCGGCGACGACCGGGTCGCGGCCGAGCCGGGCGCCGTGCCGGAGATCGTCGCGGCCTGCGCGGGGTTGCCGCTCGCGCTGAGCATCGCCGCCGCCCGGGCCCGGCAGTCCGGATTTCCGCTGGCCGCGCTCGCCGCCGACCTGAACGCGGCCGGTCACCGGCTCAACGCGCTCGACGCCGGTGACCCGCTCAGCGACGTACGCGCCATCTTCTCCTGGTCCTACGCGACGCTCACGCCCCCGGCCGCGCGGCTGTTCCGCCTGCTCGGCGTTCATCCCGGCGCCGATCTGTCGGTACCGGCCGCCGCCGCCCTGGCCGGCGCGCCGGTGCCCGAGACGCGCCGGTTGCTGACCCAACTCACCCGGGCCAACCTCGCCACCGAACACCGGCCCGGCCGGTTCGCCCAGCACGACCTGCTCCGCGCCTACGCCGCCGAGCTGGCCGCGACCGAGGAAGCGGACGAGGCCGCCGAGGCGCCGGCCCGGCTCATCGCCCACTATGTGCACACCGCCTGCGCCGCCAACCGGATCGTCTACCCCAACCTGGACGCCATCGCTGTGCCGCTCGCGCCGCTGCCGGACGGCGTCGAGGCCGAGCCGATCGCCGACCACCAGGCGGCCATGGCGTGGCTGGCGGCCGAGCACGCCAACCTGCTGGCGGCCGCGAGCCATGCCGCCACCGCCGGCCTGCACGCGTACACCTGGCAGCTGGCCTGGGGCCTGGACACCTTCCACCGCCGCCAGTGGCACCTGCACGACCGGATGGACACCTGGCAGGCGGCCGTCACCGCGGCCCGTCACCTCGGCAGTCCCGGCGTGCTGGCGTACACCCACCGCCGGCTCGGTGAGGCCTACCGCGGTCTCGGCCGCCCGGCCGAGGCCGCCGCCCAGGCCCGGGAGGCCCTGCTTCTCTTCGACGGTATCGGCGACCGGTGCGGCGAGGCCGACGTCCATCTCGACCTGTCGATGCTGGCCGAGCGCGAGGGCCATCTCGAGGAGGCCCTCGCGCACGCGGAACGGGCGCTGGCCGCGACCCGGTCGGGCAAGTCGCCCGCCCCCGAGCCGGTCGAGCTGCGGATGGCCCGCGCCCTCAACACGGTCGGCTGGTTCCGCGCCCTGCTCGGCGACCACGCCGCGGCCCTGAAGTTCTGCGGGGAGGCGCTGGCCATCAACACCCGGCGGGGCGACCACGAGAACATCGCCTTCACCCTGGACAGCCTCGGCTACGCCCACCAGCACCTGCGCCACCACGAGCAGGCCGTCGACTGCTACCGGCGGGCCATCGAGATCTTCCGCCGGCTCGGTCACGCCTCGATGACCGCCGACGCCCTGGAGCGCCTCGGCGACACCCACCACGAGGCCGGCCGGCCCGGTGCCGCCCGCGAGGCCTGGAGCCGCGCTCTGGAGATCCGCACGAGACTCGAGCACGTGTCGGCCGGCGACCTCCGGAAGAAGATCACGGGGCTGCGGTCCGGCTCGCGGTAACCGGGGGCCGGCTCGGTGAGCGCGTCGCGGAGGTGGCCAATGCCTCGGCCGCGACCTTCGCGAGCCGGGCATGGGCGGGGTGGCGGCCCTTGGTGCGGTTGTACAGGGTGAGTACGGCCAGCAGGGAGCCCTGCGGGTGATGGAGCGGGTACGAGTGCACCGAGCGGATGCCGGCGGCGAGCATCAGGCCCGGCCCCGGTTCCCCGGCGAGGATCGGGCTGACGGTGAGGTCGTCGATCCTCAGCGGGGCGCCCGTCGACAACACGGCGCTCAGCACCGACGGCCTGGTGGGGCCGACCGTGCTGAGGTGATCGAGCAGCGCCGCCGGAAGGCCGCGGTGGCGGACGATGCGCCATACCGAGGTATAGGGAGAGGGAGCGTGGAGGGCGCAGGCGTCGGCGCCGCCGCCGGCCGCGATGGTGATCGCGGTGCAGACCGCGGGCCAGTCCGCCACGTCGAGGAACCGTGGAGCGACGAGCGTTTCCGGGTCACGGCGCAGTTCGCGGCGAAACTGGCGCAACAGCTCGCGACGGCTGGCGCGCATCTCCGCGTCGATGATGCGCTGGTGTGCGTGCGGAAGGCTCATGATCGCTGTACCTCGGCCGGCCCGGACGCCGATCTTGCCCGGTCACCGTACTTGCCCCGAGCGTAGCCTCGTTCTATGTGGGCGCCGACACCAGAGCGTCGCCCAATGCCAGCCGGATGAAGCCCTCGTGTCCTGTTCCGGGTGAGCAGATGAGCTTGAGCTTCAGCACCCCGGTCACGTCGATCCGGACGGACTTGGGGTTGCCGACCTTGACGGTCAGCGGCTCCTTCCACAGGTTGCCGTCGAGATAGATCGTGACGGTGGCGCTGTAGTCGCTCTGGGCCTCGTCCTTGATCCCGACCAGCGCCGAGAACCGCGTCCACTTCCGGTGCAACGTGAACTCGGTCCACGTGTCGTCGTAATAGCAGGTCGGCAGGCTCGACTTCGAGTACGTGCGACCGTCGAGGTTGACGCTGTCGGCCTCGTAGGTGTTGCTCGACGACCGCACGTCGGAGGACTCGAAGTCGGCGACGAACATCGATCGCGGTCCGCTCGGCCGCTTCGGCGGCGTCGTCGCCGGTTCCGGATCAGACGCAACGTCGCTGGTGGTGACCGGCGCGCCGGTGGCGCGGGCATGCTGCGAAGGCTGCGTCGTGGCCGGCGCCGCCGCCGATGTCCGGGCGTCCGTGACACCAGCGGAGGGCGGGTTGACGACCTGCGGGGCGGCGCCGCCGGGACGCGATTCCAGGAAGACGTCGAAGAAGTCCTCGATCGGTTTGGCGAAGACGGCGACCACCACTGCGACCAGCGCCAGCGCGATGGCGGCGTCCACCTTCTTGCGCCGCCACCCGTATACCACCACGGACAGCAGGACCGCGAAGATCACCAGTACGACCATGAGCGCACCCGACAACGGAGGATCCTTCCGCGAGGAGTAGCCACGACCCTAGACATGCGGAAGTCAACGCGACATCGTTCAATGCGTCGGCATCGGCCGCGAGACGTCGCGAACCCCCGATGGGGTGACGTGCTCAGGCGCCACATAGAAGAAGGCCATATAGCCGGATGGCTATATGGCCTGGTGATGCGTGGTGCGCCGCGTAGGACTCGAACCTACAACCCGCGGATTAAGAGTCCGCTGCTCTGCCAGTTGAGCTAGCGGCGCTCTCCGGCAACGACGGAAACGTTAGCACGCACCTCCTTGATCCTTGAAATCGGCCCTCCTCCCAACACCTTCACAGCTTGAATCAGCCCCAGGGATGAACCACACCTTGCATCCATGAGGCAGGATGTCCCCGCAACGAACTCCAGAAGTTGATCTCACGGGGATGGTCGGCATGCGGCGCTCGCTGGTGGCTGTGGTGGTGGCGGCGGTGATCGCGCCTCTCGCGCTGTCCGCCTGCGGTGATGACAAGAAGCCGGCCGCCTTTGCCGCCGGGCAGCCGAGCGCGTCCACCAGCGCGGGTCCGAGCGCGAGCGCGCCGCAGCCCGAGTCCGCCGCGGTGCCGATCGAGCTGACCGTGACTCCCGTCTCCGGTAAGAAGGACGTGCCGGTCAGCGCCGAGATCGGGTTCAAGGTCGCGGGCGCCAAGGTCACCTCGGTCACCCTCAAGGACAGCAAGGGCAAGCCCGTCGCCGGCGAGCTGCGCGACGACGGTTCCAGCTGGGTGCCGAGCAAGACCCTCAAGACCAAGGAGTCGTACGCGGCGAGCGTCGTCGCCACCAGCGACAGCGGCCTGACCAAGACCGTCGGCACGACGTTCACCACGATGGGCGCGCCGGCCCACCGGACGGGCACCGGGCTCTACCTCTTCGACGACCACACCTACGGCGTCGCGATGCCGGTCGTGGTCGAGTTCAGCCCGGGCATCAAGAAGGCCGACCGGGCCGCCGTGCAGAAGCGCATGTTCGTCAAGACCGACCCGCCGCAGCCCGGCGTCTGGTCGTGGACCCCGAGCGGCACCCAGGCCTACTACCGCGCCAAGGACTACTGGCAGAGCGGCACCACGCTGACCGTGCGCATCGCGGTCGGCGGCGTGCCCACCGGCGCCGGGCGCTACGGCGACCGGGACCGGGCGGCGACCGCGAAGATCGGGCGCAAGTTCGAGATGGTGGTCGACAACAAGACCAAGAAGATGACGGTCGAGCAGGACGGCAAGGTCGTCAAGACGATGCCGGTCAGCCTCGGCCGGCCCAGCAAGCCCTCGGCCAGCGGCACCATGGTCGTGATGGACAAGCTGGCCGAGACGGTCTTCGACACGACCGACACCGACGGCGCGGACGGCTACCGCACCGAGATCCAGTACGCGCAACGCCTCACCTGGAGCGGTCAGTACATCCACTCCGCCCCCTGGTCGGTCGGCGCCCAGGGCCACCGCAACGTGTCGCACGGCTGCGTCAACGTCGCCCCCGGCAACGCCCGCTGGCTGTTCGACAAGACGCTCATCGGCGACCCGGTCAAGGTCAACGGCACCGGCAGCAAGCTCGGCTACGGCGACGGCTGGACGCCGTGGAACGTCAGCTGGCCCGAGTTCGTCAAGGGCAGCGCCCTGCCCGTGCCGGCGGCATTGAAGTAGCCCGGCCGGGGTCGCACAAATGGCCCTGAACGGGCGACTTGCCCCGATGACCTGTGTGACGGTGAATGCCGCGGCACGAATCCGGGATTGGTCACCGGGCTTTCATAGAGCACTATTGGGCGCCGGGGACGAACGACGCCGTGAGGGGACCATGAAGAACAGTCGAGTGAGCCGGCCGTGGCGCATCGCCGCGGTGGGGTTGATCGCAGGCACCGTCCTGCTGAGCTCGGGCTGCGGTCACGGCGACAAGTCGCCGAGCTGGCAGGGCGGCGGCAACGGCAACGGCAGCGGCGTCAACAACAGCGCGCAGGCCGACGGGGGCACCGCCTCCGCCACGCCGTCACCGTCCCCGACGCCGGCCACCGTCGCCGTCGTCTCGCCCAAGTCCGACGCGACCGGCGTGGTGGCCGCCACTGAGGTGAAGTACACGAGCGAGGACCCGGAGAACACGTCGGTCAAGGTCACCGACGACAAGGGCGAAGAGGTCAAGGGCACGCTCGACAAGGACGACAAGGTCTGGCGGCCGGAGAAGGCGCTGGCCTACGGCACCAAGTACACGGTCACCGTCAACGGCACCGCGTCCGAGGGCAAGGGCGGCACGACCACCAGCACGTTCACCACGATGGCCAAGCCGTCGAAGGTGATCCGGGTGACGAGCTTCCTCGGCGACAACAACGTCGTCGGCGTCGGCATGCCGCTGATCATCAAGTTCAGCCGGGCGATCCCGGCGAGCTACCGCGACGACGTCGAGCGCCGCATGACCGTCACCGCGAGCCCGGCGCAGGTCGGCTCCTGGGGCTGGATCAGCCCGACCGAGGTGCACTACCGGCCCAAGGAGTTCTGGAAGGCCAACTCCAAGGTCTTCTACAAGGTGCAGCTGGCCGGCGTGCCGCTGGGCAACGACTACTACGGCAAGAGCGATCTCACGGTCGACCTCAAGATCGGCCGCTCGTTCGTCATGACGGTCTCCAACAAGACCAAGCAGATGACCGTCAAGCAGGACGGCAAGGTCATCAAGACGCTGCCGGTCAGCCTGGGCAAGCCGAGCACCCCGTCGTCGAGCGGCACGATGATCGTGATGGAGAAGATGAGGCACACCGTCTTCGACACCACCGACACCGACCCCAAGAACGGCTACAAGACGCCGATCGACTTCGCCCAGCGCATCACCTGGAGCGGCCAGTTCATCCACGCCGCGCCCTGGTCCGAGGGCAAGCAGGGCAAGGTCAACGTGTCGCACGGCTGCGTGAACGTCTCCGAGGCCATGGGCGCCTGGCTCTTCAGCCGCACGATGATGGGCGACCCGATCACGGTGAGCGGCACCGAGGAAAAGCTCAAGCAGGGCAACGGCTGGACCGACTTCAACCTCAGCTGGGCCGCGTGGAAGAAGCTCAGCTACCTGTAACGAGAACGGGCGGAGAAAGGCGCGGTCGACTGTCGGCCGCGCCTTTCCCGTTCCGTACGCGGAAATTGCGCATAATCTTGGTTAATGCACCGGATCGCGTCGTTGGTTCTCCTTGTCGCGCTGACGGCCGGGTGCGGCATCGCTCTGACGGCCGGCTGCAGTGTCCGTGATCGGGCTCGATCGTCACCGGACCGTCCTTCACCGAGCGTGATTCTGTCGTCGGAGACCGCGATGGTCGACGACCCGCCCGGCACCGTTGGGTGCGCCCTGCTCGGCGCCGCCATCACCGCCGGCTCGCTCATGACGCCCGGTGTGGTCGACGACGTCGTGGCGGCGACCCGGGATGCCGACGCGCCGCTCGCCGACGCCGCGACTCGCCTCGGCGACGCCTACAAGATCGCCGTGGCCGCGGCCGGCAAAGCGGATGAACCGGACAAGGTGGCGGCGGTTGGTGCCGCGGCTTCCGATATGTCAGGCGTTTGCGCCGAGAGCGGCCTGAAGACCGCCGGTTGATCGGCATCGCTGAAGATCAATCCTTGGTTGACCTGCTGCTTCGCGGCCAACGCCAGCTTCGCGCGTTGTTTCGACATCTGTAGCCGGAAGGTGACGCAACCTCGGTCACAATGCTTCCCAAGGTCACGATCGAGCAGGCAGGATGCATCGCGGCGGGCACCGAGGAAGGAACGCAATGGCGCAGATCCATCACTTCGATCATGGGTGGATCACCCCGACGATCAGTTATGTGCTCTCCGTGCTCGGATCACTGCTGGGACTCACGCTCGCGGTGCGGTTCCGATCGGCGCGCTCGAACACCGAGCGCGTCTGGTGGCTGATCCTCGCCGCGGTCGCGATCGGCGGCACGGCGATCTGGAGCATGCATTTCGTCGCCATGATGGGCTTCAGCGTGGTCGGCACCCCGATCCGGTACGACGTGGGCCTCACCATCGCGAGCGCCGTCATCGCCGTCGTCGCGGTCGGCCTCGGCCTCGTGATCGCGCTGTTCGGCAAGCGCGCGCAGAACTTCCGCATCCTGGCCGGCGGCATCATCGCCGGGCTGGGCGTCGCGGCGATGCACTACACCGGCATGGCGGCCATGCACCTCAATGGCGAGATCGCGTACTCGGCCACCCGGGTCGGCATGTCGATCGGCATCGCCGTCGTCGCCGCCTCGGTGGCGCTCTGGCTCGCCGTGACCGTCCGCAAGCCGCTCATCGTCTTCGTGTCGGCCCTGGTCATGGGCATCGCGGTCAACGGCATGCACTTCACCGGCATGTCCGCCATGTCGGTCACCGAGCACGACCCGGCCGGCGTCCTCTCCGGCGCGACCGCGACCGCGATGATCGTCCCGGTCGGCCTCACCGTGGTCTTCGGCATCCTCGGCCTCGCGTACGCGCTGATGGCCGCCCCGACCGAGGAGGACCGCGCGGCCGCCGAATACCTGGCAGCCCGCCGCGAGTCCGGCCAGACCGGCTTCATCCCGCGGCAGGCCGAGGCGCCGGCGGTCGAGCAGCCGTCGCGGGGAGCCTCCGCCCTCGGCGCCGGCAACTGGACGTACCGCGACCGTTCCCGCTGACCGTTCCCGCCGCTTTCCGCGGCCGCGCGGCACCTGCCGCTTCCCGCGGCCGCGCGGCACCTGCCGCTTCCCGCGGCCGCGCCGCACCCGCCGCCTCCCGCGGCCGCGCCGCACCGGCCGCTTTCCGCCGCCGTGCCGTGCACGCGGCCCGCATCCGCCGGCGGGTGCGGGCCGCGCCGGGCGGCCTCAACCGCCCGGCGCCATGCGGCCGCGGGAGTCAGTGCGGCTGGACCAGCCAGTCCCAGGCCTTCTTGAGGCCGTGCGTGAGCGATTCGTCGTCCTCGGTCTTCCGGGCGGCCGGGTCGGCGCTCGGCTCGGGCAGCTCGCCGGCCGCGGCCGAGATGATCACGCCGTGCTCGAAGAGGCCGTCGACCAGCGAGGCCCGCGCGAACCGGTGCCCGGCCGGGGTCTTGATCAGCAGACCGTGGAAGACGTCCGCCTGCTCGTCGGCCACCACGTGCTCGACCTCGCCGGCCTTGCTGCCGGACCGGTCGAAGACGGGCGTGCCGTCCTTGAGCACGAGGTAGGAGACCGGGGCGCCGAGATCCACGGGAGTGTCGTTGTCGGTCATGCTCCGGTGGTACCCCGGGCGCGTGCCCGGTACACGGCGCGGCGCGGTTCAGAGCCCGGCGTCGGGCAGGCTCGCGACCTCGCGGTAGAAGCGGTTGATCTGGCGTACGGTCGATTCGAAGTCATCAAGACCAAGAGGCTTGGTGACGTACGCGTTGGCCCGCTGCTGGTAGCTCGACACGATGTCCGGCGCCGCGCCCGAGGTCGTCAGGATCACCACCGGGATCGCCTTGAGCTCGTCGTCCGTCTTGATCGCGGCCAGCGTCTCGCGCCCGTCCATCCGCGGCATGTTGAGGTCGAGCAGGATCAGGTCGGGGCGCGGGGCGTCGCTGAACGGGCCCTCGCGGCGCAGGTAGTCGAGCGCCTCGCGGCCGTCGTGCACCCGTTCGACGCTGGCGTCGGTCTCGGTGGCCAGCGCCTCCGAGATCATGAGGGCGTCGGCATCGTCGTCGTCGACGACGAGGATCTGCAGGCTCCGCATTGCCGTACCCCCTGTATTTGCAGTGCCGCAAGCATAGGGGTACGGGTCGATCCGAACTACCGCTGGGCCGTCGGAACCCGCGGCTCGCCGGTCGCCTCGGTGCCGAGCTCGGCGAACCACCGCAGAACCTGGCCCGGCGTCATGTCGTAGCCAGTCGCGCGCGCTCCGGCCCAGTTGACGCCGACCATCATCTCGTCGTGCTCGAGGTTCGTCATCCAACCGGAGAGCCATTCCTCGACCGGGATCGGAACAACCTCGAAGCCGTTGTACGCGTCGACGTGCTTGACGATCAGCTGGGCGCGCGTGGGCTTGGACCAGAACGGCACCGCGCGCCGCCCGTCCTCGCCGGCCGGAGCCGGGAAACCGTCCGGGTCGCGAATCGCGTAGACGTGACCTCCCTGCGTGACCTCGCGACGAAACGCCGCTTTGTGGGCACCGCTGAGCGACATGACTTCTCCCTTCGTACGCCCTGATCGTGGCCGATCGCGTCCGCCGCGTCTCCAACATCATCTTTTCGGCCGAGGGGGCGCTAAACATTTTGTACAGGAAAGAGTAGATAAGTCCGAAACACCGCGTAAAACCGCACCCCGGAGGCCGGTTGCCCATAGTGTCCGTTTTGCCCCGCGACGGCTCGGGGCGAATGAAACCGATCAGCCACCGGAGGAATGATGAACAAGAGTCGGCGTATCGGAGTGCTGATGGCCCTCGCCACGGCGGCGGTCGGCACGGCCGCGGTGACCACGGCGGCGCCGGCCAACGCCGCCGCGCGCGGGCCGCAGCCGGTGTCGAGCTGGCTGCGGGCGGTGCGCGCGCACACCGACAACTGGATCAACATCAACTGGCGCACCGACCGCCGGGTCTGCGACTTCTCGGTGCGGCTGGTGGCGCGCGACGTCGACGTCGACTACGCCGGCCGCCGCCCCTACGCGACGTTCTTCCGGGGGGACACCCTCCGCCCCGGCCGCACCGACTTCACCCCGATCCGGGTGAACGCCGACTTCGACCGCTCCGGCATCGCCCGCCTCCGCGCGATCGTCTCCTTCGACGACTGCACCCGGCGCGCCCGCACCGAGTGGCGCTCGTTCAGCCTGGCGCTGCCGGTCGTCCGCAACGACCGTCCCGGCCACGGCTTCCCCGGCGGCCACCCGGGTGGTCCGGGCGGTCCGGGCTTCCCCGGTGGTCCCGGTTTCCCCGGCGGTCCCGGTTTCCCGGGCCAGGGCGGCCCCGGCGGTCACGGCGACGACCACGGCCAGCACGGCGGTGGCCAGCAGGGCGGCGGTCAGCAGGGCGGCGGTCAGCAGGGTGGTGGCCAGCAGGGTGGCGGCCAGCAGGGCGGTCAGCAGGGCGGTGGCCAGCAGGGCGGTGGTCAGCAGGGTGGCGGTCAGCAGGGCGGCCAGCAGGGCGGCGGTCAGCAGGGTGGCGGTCAGCAGGGCGGCCAGCAGGGCGGCCAGCAGGGTGGCGGTCAGCAGGGTGGCGGCCAGCAGGGCGGTCAGCAGGGCGGTGGCCAGCAGGGCGGCCAGCAGGGCGGTGGCCAGCAGGGTGGCGGTCAGCAGGGCGGCCAGCAGGGCGGCGGTCAGCAGGGCGGTGGTCAGCAGGGCGGCCAGCAGGGCGGCGGTCAGCAGGGCGGTGGTCAGCAGGGCGGCCAGCAGGGTGGCGGCCAGCAGGGCGGTGGCCAGCAGGGTGGCGGCCAGCAGGGTGACAACGGCCAGCACAACCACGGCCACGGCAACGGGAACGGCAACGGCAACAACTGACGCCGCCCCGACCCGCTCTGTCCGACAAATCCGTAAATCTCCGGAATGGGGACGTCGGAGCGGCCCGGCTTCTACGCTCGAGTAGTGGCCGCGGCCTCAACGGGGGAATGACGTGAGACGGGGCCGGGGCGACCGGCCCCGACTCGCGCGACGTTTGTACCCGGCGACTTTGCCGAACATATAAAAAGGGATGCGCCCGGCCGGCTGGGGGGCAGTACCGGCCGGGCGCAGGTCCTCTTCCGACGGCGTCCGATCCCCGAGGACGTCGACGACCTCAAGGTAGTTACCGGCGGTGACCAGGACCACGGGAGAGCGGGCAGCCTCGTGGCCGCTGTCCGGAGTGGACTGCCGACCGTTCGGATGATCTCCGTTGCTGGTGTGCCACGAGTTCGGTCACAGCCAGCCAACGCGCTTGAACCGCCAGTACAGGCCGCCGCAGATCACCGCGATCGCGGCGATGACGCCCCAGAACCCGTACGGCGCGTCGAGGAACGGCATCTGCTCGAAGTTCATGCCGTAGATCCCGGCCAGCACCGTGGGAACCGCCGCGATCGCCGCCCACGCCGCGATCATCCGCATGTCGTTGTTCTGGCCCATCGACACCTGGGCGAGCCGGGCCTGCAGGATCGAGTTGAGCAGGTCGTCGAAGCCGGCCACCCGGTCCACCGCCCGCGCCAGCCGGCCCCGCACGTCGGTGAAGTAGGGCCGCAGCGCCACCGGGAGCCGCGGCTCGTCGAGCAACCGGGCGAGCGGCTCCTGCAGCGGGAGCACCGCCCGCTTGAACTCGACCATCTCCCGCTTGAGCTGGTAGAAGTGCGCGATCTCGGGGGAGCGCTGGTCGGCGAACGTCTCCTCCTCGAGCCGTTCCAGGTCGTGCTCGACCGCGACCGCCACATCGAGGTATTCGTCGACCATCCGGCCGGCGATCGCGTACGCCACCGCCCAGGGTCCCAGCCGCAGCACCGCCGGCCGTTTCTCCAGGTCCTGCCGCACCGGCCAGAGCGCTCCGGCCGCGCCGTGCCGCACGCTGATCACGAACGACGGCCCGATCAGCACCGTCACGTCGCCGGTGTCGACCACCTCCGACGTGGCGGTCAGCTCGTCGTGCTCGACGTACCGCGCGGTGCGCAGGACCAGCCGGGTCACGTCGCCGATCACCTCGAGCGCCGGGCGGTGGCCGCCCTCGACGGTCCGCTCCACGATCAGCTCGTGCAGGTCGAAGGTCTCGGCGATCGAGCGCATGGTGGCCCGGTCCGGCTCGTGCAGACCCAGCCACACGTACGCCCCATGCCGTCGCGCCAAGCGTGCCGCCTCGGTGTAATGAACCGTCCCCGGCCGCCGCTCGCCCGCCGCGTAGACCGCGCAGTCGACGACGGCGTCCGGGTTGTGCCGGCGCTGCGGCGGCACGGCTCCTCGCGTACGCCGTGGGGTGATCCCCTCGATGAGCCGCCGCAACCCGAACATCGCTCCACCCCTGTCCGCCCGCTGGTCCGGACCCGACCGTAGTGGTCAGTCGGACCGGCGCATCGCTCGCACGCCGACGAGCAGGCCGAGCGATCCCACTATGGCGGCGGCCAGCAAGCCGGTGACCGTCGTCGACCGCCAGACGTCACCGGTGAACAGCGCCCGCTCGGCGTCGACCACGTAGCGCAGCGGGTTCCACGCGGCCAGCGCGCGCAGCCAGCCCGGCCCGCCGTCGAGCGGCAGCAGCACGCCGGCGAGCAGCAGGATCGGGAAGAGCACGGTCTGCTGCACGGTCCAGAACAGCCATTCCTGGTGCTTGGAGGCGAGCGCGAGGGTGTACGAGAGCGCGCCGAGCCCGACGCAGAAGCCGGCCAGGATGATGAGCCCGAACAACGCGCCGCCGACGCTGAGCCGGTAGCCGAACGGCAGGCAGACGATCACGATCAGGGCCGCCTGTGCCACCATCGGGACGATCTCCTTCAGCGCACGCCCGATCAGCAGGGCCGGCCGGCGCAGCGGGGTGACCAGCATCCGCTCGTGCGAGCCGGTCTGGATCTCGAAGAGCAGGTTCGACCCGGTCATCGAGGACGCGAACAGGCACGACATGACGACGATGCCGGGCACGAACCAGCGCAGCGCGTCCGATTTGTCGCCCGGGAGCAGCGGCGCGAACAGCGCCAGGAACACCAGCGGCTGCACCATCGCGATGATGAGCGTGAACGGGTTGCGCAGCGTGGGCCGCAGCTCGCGGCTGAACACGGTCATGGTGTCGGTGAGCATGATTCAGACCTCCACGAGCTCTTGGATCGGCTGCTGCTCACGCAGGCTGCGGCCGGTGAGCTGAAGAAAGACGTCGTCCAGCGTCGGCCGCGTCACCTCGACCTCGGCGGCCGGCACTCCGGCGGAACGCAGATCTTCGAGAATCCCGGGCACCTGCCGCGGCCCACCCTGCGTGTGGATCACAATGCCCTTCCCGTACGCGGTGAGCTTGCGGTTCTGGAGTTGCGCGGCCGCCCACGAGGCCTCGTCGGCCGAGTCGAAGCCGAGCCGGATGGTGTCGCCGACGTGCTCGGCCTTGAGCCGTGCCGGGGTGTCGTCGGCGATGATCCGCCCGTGGTCGACGACGATGACCCGCTCGGCCATCGAGTCGGCCTCGTCCAGGTAGTGCGTGGTCAGCACGATCGTGGTGTCGTGCTCCCGCCGCAGGCGCAGGATGTGCTCCTGCAGGTTGGCCCGGTTCTGCGGATCGAGCCCGGTCGACGGCTCGTCCAGGAAGAGCAGTTCGGGCGCGTGGATGAGGCCCATCGCGATGTCCAGCCGCCGGCGCTGCCCACCGGAGAGGGTCGCCACGGTGCGGTCGGCCACCTCGGCCAGCCCCAGCGACTCGATCAGCTCGCCGGCCCGTCGCCGGGCGTCGCGCACGCTCATCCCGTACGCCCGCCCCTGGCTGATCAGCTCATCCCGCCCGCGCTGGCTATGGCCCGCACCATTTCCCTGCCCGATGTATCCGATCCGGAGCCGCACGTCGCGCTGATGCTTGACCACATCGAAGCCGGCCACGGTGGCGGTGCCCGACGTCGGCGGGATCAGGGTCGTCAGCATCCGCAGCGTGGTCGACTTGCCCGCCCCGTTCGGCCCGAGCAGCGCGACCAGCTCCCCGGCGCGCACGCTGAGATCGATGCCGTCCACCGCGCGAACGTCCTTGAACTGCTTGGTCAGACCTCGTGTCTCAATCATGGTTCCGACGCTATGGTTCGTTGCGGACAGTTTCTGGCCTCAATGCGGCGGAGTCTGAATTCATGGCGAACACGAGTGCCCGGATGCTCCGACTGCTGTCGCTGCTGCAGACTCACCGCTACTGGCCCGGCGGGGAGCTCGCCGAGCGCCTCGAGGTGAGCCCGCGCACGTTGCGCCGCGACGTGGACCGCCTGCGCGAGCTGGGCTATCCGGTGGACGCCAACCGGGGCGCGGCCGGCGGCTACCAGCTCCAGGCCGGCGCCGCCGTCCCCCCGCTGCTGCTCGACGACGACGAGGCCGTGGCCATCGCGATCGGCTTGCGAACCGCCGCCGCCGGCGCCGTGGCCGGCTTCGAGGAGACCTCGGTCCGGGCCCTGGCCAAGGTCATCCAGCTGCTGCCGCCGCGCCTGCGCCGCCGCATAGACGCCCTCCGGGCCGTGACCACCCCCGGCGTCCTCGGCGGCGGCCCCACCCTCGACCCATCCGTCCTGACCACCATCGCCCTGGCATGCCGGGGCGAGGAGCGGCTGCGCTTCACGTACGTCGCCCGCGAGCGCGACGCCGCCGCCCGCCACGTGGAGCCGCACCACCTGGTCCCGCTCGGCCGCCGCTGGTACCTGCTCGCCTGGGACCTCGACCGAGCCGACTGGCGCAGCTTCCGCGTGGACCGCCTGACCGCCCCCGCGCTGACGGGCGCCCGTTTCCGCCCGCGCGACATCCCCGGCGGAGACCCGGCCGCCTGGCTCCGCTCCCGCATGCGGTCCCTGCCCAACCGCTACGACGTCTCGGTCGTGATCGAGGCCGCACCCGACCAGGTCCGCGCCGTCGTCGGCCACTGGGGCACGGTCGAGCCCCTGCCCCTGCCCGCGCCCGCCACCGCCCGAGCCGCCGATCCCGCAGCGGCGACCGACGCCGGCCCGTCTGCCACTACCGCCGGCCCGTCTCCCGCCACCGCCGGCGCGTCTCCCGCCACCGCCGGCGCGTCTCCCGCCACCGCCGGCGCGTCTCCCGCCACCGCCGGCCCGCCTCCCGCCACCGCCGGCGCGTCTCCCGCCGCCCCTGGCTCGTCTCCCGCCGACGCTGCCCTTTCTCCCGCCGGACAGCCGTCCTCCGTAAGCGACGCGGGAGCCGGGTCGTGCCGCCTGCGCATGAACGTCGAAGACCTCTCGTGGCCGGTCCTGACCCTCGGCGTGCTCGGCGCGCCCTTCACCGTGGAGTCGCCGCCGGAGCTGCGCGACCGCGTCCGCGAGGTGGGCGAGACCCTGCTGCGCAACTCCGCCTGATCGTGTCTCCCGGACGGCGTCTCCCGGACCGCGTCTCCCCGGCCGCCCGACGATCATCGGTGCGGATCGGCGCCCCCGTGGCGCCGATCCGCATGCACGAAGCTATCGACCCCCTCCGACATTTTCCGGCCCTTTCTAAGCCGTCGCTTATATAAGATTGACCGGATATCCACAGGCCCGAAATTCGGCTGTCGCGCCGCCGTCGCGCCCAGCACAATGGGCGCCGTGAACAAGCCACCGAGCACTGTTGACGAGCTGGTCGCGCTGGGCGACAGCGTGAAATACCTGCTGTTCTGGGGCCATCGCCCGCAGCGCGACGGCAGTGTCGGCGCCGGTTGCCTGAGCCAGTGGTGGCCGGTCGAGTTCACTGTGGACGGCGTCGTCTTCCGCTCGGCCGAGCACTACATGATGTGGCGCAAGGCCAAGCTCTTCGGCGACGAGACGACGGCCGGCCGCATCCTCGAGGCCGGGCACCCGCGTGACGCGAAGATGCTCGGCCGCGGCGTGGCGGGCTTCGACGATCAGACCTGGGCCGACCGCCGCTTCGAGATCGTCACCGACGCGAGCCTGGCCAAGTTCGGGCAGCACGCCGACCTGCGCGCCTACCTGCTCACCACCGGCGACCGCATCCTGGTCGAGGCGAGCCCGACCGACCGCGTCTGGGGCATCGGCCTGGCCGCGAGCGACGAGCGCGCCACCGATCCCACCCGCTGGCGCGGCCTCAACCTGCTCGGGTTCGCCCTGATGCGCGCCCGCGCCGAGCTGGCCAGGAGCGGCGGCGAGGTGGCGAGCGGGGCCGATGTGAGCGGCCGAGCGGTGGCAGAGTAGGTGACCATGACGACCCTGGGTGCCATCGCGCTGCCGCAGAATCCGCCGGAGAAGCTTCGAGACATCGCCGTCGCTGCCGATCGGGCCGCCCTCGAGGAGCTCTGGCTGTGGGAAGACTGCTTCCTCGCCGGCGGTGTCTCGGCGACCGCCGCCGCGCTCGCCTGGACCGAGAATCTGAAGGTCGGCATCGGCATCATGCCGCTGCCGTTCCGCAACGTGGCCGCCTGCGCCATGGAGATCGCCACGCTCAGCCGCATCTCCGGCGGCCGTGCGCTGCCCGGCATCGGCCACGGCGTGCAGGAATGGATGGGCCAGGTGGGCGCCCGCGTCGCGTCGCCGCTCACGCTCCTCCGGGAGTACGCGACGGCCCTGCGCTCGCTTCTGCAGGGCGAGGCGGTGACGACCAAGGGCCGCTACGTCAATCTCGACAACGTCAAGCTCGACTGGCCGCCGCCGGTCGTCCCGCCCCTCTACGTCGGCTCCACCGGCCCGAAGACGCTGGCGCTCGGCGGCGAGGTCGGCGACGGCACGATCCTGACCGCCGGCACGTCCCCCGAGGGCGTCGCCCGGGCCAAGGCCCACATCAACGCCGCCGGCCCGCACGAGCTGGTGGTCTTCGTCCCGGCCGCGTTCGGGCCGGGCGCCGCCGCGCGTCTCGAGGACCAGCAGCGGCGGTACGAGATCGACGTCCCCGGCGTGTCCGGCAGTCCCGAGCAGATGGCGGCCGGGCTGCACGAGTTCGTCGACGCCGGCGCCACGAAGCTGATCCTTCAGCCGACCGTGGACGACCCCGATCCGGTCGGCTTCGTGCGACAGGTCGCCGAGGAGGTCGGTCCCATGTTCGCCTGACCGCCATCAACGGCCTATCTTGTCCGATATGCCGATTTCGCCGTACATCAAGAGCATCCGCGCCGAGCTCGGGAACCGGCTCCTGTTGCTTCCCGGGGTCACCGCGATCGTCTTCGACGACCTCGGTCGGTTGCTGCTGGCCCGGCGTTCCGACAACGGCAAGTGGGCGCCCATCGCCGGCGTGATGGACCCGGGGGAGCAGCCCGCGGAGACGGCGGTGCGCGAGGTCTTCGAGGAGACCGCCGTGCACGCCGTGGCCGAGCGGGTGATCAGCGTGTTCACCCAGCAGCCGAACACCTATCCCAACGGCGACCAGTGCGAGTTCGTCGACATCGCGTTCCGCTGCCGCGCGATCGGTGGCGAGGCCCGGGTCAACGACGACGAGTCGCTGGAGGTGGGCTGGTTCACGCTGGACGCCCTGCCGCCGATCGACGAACGCACCCGCCGCCGCATCGAGCTCGCCGTCCTGCCCGGGGAGGCGGCCTGGTTCGCGACGGGTCAGCCGGTCCTCGGCTAGACCGGATCGCGCTACCGGGCGACTTCGGTCACGTGCCGGGCGCGGGCGGGGTTTCTGCACGGAAGCGTTCGGTAACGTCGGTCCGGACGTAGGCAAGCGGCGCGGGCAAGCGGGCGCGGGCAAGCGGCGGCGGCGGACAAGCGGCGGCGGCGGACAAGCGGCGGCGGCGGACAAGCGGCGGCGGCGGACAAGCGGCGGCGGCGGACAAGCGGCGGCGGCGGCGGACAAGCGGCGGCGGCGGACAAGCGGCGGCGGACAAGCGGCGGCGGACAAGCGGGCGTGCGCAAGTGGGCGCGGGTGAGCGGAGGACAGCGGTGACGCGGTACGTGGCGATCGGGGACAGCTTCACCGAGGGCCTCGGCGATACGCTGCCGGACGGGAGCCAGCGAGGGTGGGCCGATCTCGTGGCCGCCGGCTTGGCGGGGGGCGAGTCGCAGACCATCCAGTACGCGAACCTGGCGATCCGTGGCCGGCTGCTCGAGCCGATCGTGACCGAGCAACTCGAGGCCGCGCTCGCGTTGTCGCCGCAGCCCACGCTGCTGTCGCTCAACGGCGGCGGCAACGACATGATGCGGCCGGGCGGGGACATGAGCCGGTTGGTCGCCCTCACCGAGCAGGCCCTGCGCCGCTGTGCCGACGCGGGCGTACGCGTGCTGCTCCTCAGCGGGGCCGACCCCTCCGACCGGCTTCCGTTCGGCGGCATGATGCGCCGCCGCGGGGAGATGCTGACCGCCGCCATCGCGCCGTTCGCGGATCGGTTCGACGTCACGTTCGTGGACGTCTTCCACGATCGTGAGATCCGCCGGGCCGGCTACTGGTCGGCCGACCGCCTGCATCTCAACGCCGCCGGTCACCGCCGGGTGGCCGGCCTGGTGCTGACCGCGCTCGGGCACCCGACCGAGGCCCACGTCATCGACCCGGGCCCGGACGAGTCGCGCGGCGTGCTGGCCGAGGCCCGCTACTACCGCCAGCACGTCCTTCCGTGGGTGAATCGCCGCCTGCGGGGCCGGTCCTCCGGCGACGCCCGGACCGGCAAGTACGTCGACTGGGTCAAGATCGACGCAGCCTGATCGAGGACGAGGCCGGCCAAGGAGACGACACCGGCCCACGAAGGTCAGGGCAGGGACCGCACGCGGACGTGGTCGTCGTGCCAGACGTCGCCGACCAGGAAGCGCTTGACGCCGACGATCTCGAAGCCGTGCTTCTTGTAGAAGCGGGCCGCCCGCGCGTTCTGCTGGTTCACGCCCAGCCAGCAGTGCTCCGCGCCGGTCGCCGCCGCCTCGGTCAGCGTCGCGGCCATCAGGGCGGCGGCCGCCCCCGAGCCGTGCCGGTCCTCGGCCACGTAGAACTTGCTCAGCTCGATGCTCGTCTTCTCGTCGACCACCGCGGCCACGTCGGGGTCGGCGATCGGGCCGTCGACCAGCATCGAGTAGCCGACCGGCGTTCCGTCCTGCTCGGCGATGAGGATCGTGCGGCCGGAGTCGGCCAGGTAGCGATCGAAGCTCTCCCGCGACAGATGCCGCGCGATGAACGCGTCGATGTCGCTCGGGAGGGTCCCGGGCGGGCAGGCTAGTCCGAACGTACGAGCCGCGAGGTCATGCAGCAGGTCGGCATCCGCGGGATCGGCGCGACGGGTCGTGATCGACATGGAAAGACAGTTTAAGGTTTCGATCGTGCCCGCACTCCGACAGCTCGGTGACGTCATCCCCCTTCCGGCCGCGGTGCGGCCCGATTCGGCCGGGAATTTCCGCATTCCGGCAGATGTGTCCGTGACCGCCACCCCGGCGGCGGAGGACATCGCCGAGCAGCTGGTGGAGCTGCTGCGACGGGTCACCGGCCGGCCGGTCTCCCGGGCGGACGGCGGCTCGTTCCGGGTCCTCCTCGAGGGGTCCGACGACAATGGCCCGCTCACGGAGGCGTACGGGCTGGAAATCGATCGGGAAAGCGTGACCCTTCGCGCCGCGAGCAACCAAGGTCTGTTCCTGGCTCTGCAGACGCTGCGGCAGCTCCTGCCGGAGGAGCGGACCACCGGGGAGATCATCCTGCCCGGCGGGCGGATCGACGACCAGCCGCGCTTCGCCTACCGCGGCACCATGCTCGACCTGGCCCGGCACTTCTTCGCGCCGGCCGAGATCCGGTCCTACATCGACTCGATCGTGCAGTTCAAGATCAACCATCTGCACCTGCACCTGACCGACGATCAGGGCTGGCGCCTGGAGATCCCGGGCTGGCCGCGGCTCACCGAGGTCAGCGGCGGCGCGGGGACCGGGGTGGACGGCGCGGGGCCGGGCTTCCTGACCGCCTGGGAGTACGCCGACCTGGTCGAATACGCCGCGAGCCGGTACGTCACGATCGTCCCCGAGATCGACATGCCCGGTCACGTGAACGCGGCGCAGGTCGCCTACCCGGAGCTGACCCGCGACGGCAACCCGGTCGGGCCGCGCACCGACGCCGAGGTCGGCTACAGCTCGCTGGTCGCGGACAAGGAGCGGACGTACGAGTTCGTCGAGGACGTGATCCGCGAGCTCGCCGCCATGACTCCCGGGCCCTACCTGCACATCGGCGGCGACGAGGCGTTCTCCACCCCGCCCGAGGACTACCGCGTCTTCATGAGCCGGGTGCTGCCGATGGCCGGCAAGTACGGCAAGCAGCCGATCGGCTGGCACGAGATGGCCGCCGTCGACCTGCCGCCGAACGCGATCCCGCAGTACTGGCGGATCGAGCCGGCCGACGACGGCGTGGCCCGGGCGGCCGCGGACGGGCATCAGGTGATCATGTCGCCCGCCGACCGCAGCTACCTGGACATGAAGTACGACGACCAGACCCCGCTCGGGCTCGACTGGGCCGGACTGGTCGGGGTCGAGCGGTCGTACGACTGGGACCCGGCCGACCGCCTGCCGGGTGTGGGCGAGGAGGCCCTGCTCGGCGTCGAGGCCCCGCTCTGGTCGGAGACCCTGCGCTCGATCGCCGACGTGCAGTTCATGGCGTTCCCCCGGCTGGCGGCGATCGCCGAGATTGGCTGGACGCCCCGGGAGAGGCGGAACTGGCCGTCGTTCCGCGCGCGGGTGGGCGCGTTCGGGCCGCGCTGGACCGCACAGGGCGTCACGTTCCACCGCTCCCCGGAGATCGACTGGGCCGAGTGACGTGCCTGCTCAGGGCACGACTATTCGCGGGCCGTCGTGGACTCGGGCCGGGATGCGGGACAGGTCGATCGACAGGTTCTGCGGCGGCATGTAGTACTCGAGGCGAGCCAGGCGCTGCACGATCGTGCCCAGCACGGCGATGGTGATCTTCTCGCCGGGGCAGCGGTGGCCGGTGCGCGGGTCGCCGCCGCCCTGCGGGATCAGCTCGAACGCGCCGACCGGGCGGTGCAGGAAGCGCTCGGGGCGGAAGTCGTACGGGTCGGGCCAGACCCGTTCGTCGTGATGCTGGCCGTAGACGTCGAGCAGCACGAGGGCGCCCCGCGGGATGTCGACCCGCTGGAACCGCAGGTCGCGGGTGGCCTGGCCGCCCAGGAACGGGGCGAAGGGGTAGAAGCGGCGCAGCTCGTGGACGAACGCCAGGGCGAAGTCGTCGTCGGTCAGGCGCCGGCGGTTCTCCGGCCATCGTTCCAGCGCGTGGCCGGCGAACGCGGCGAACCAGGCGACCGCGGTGGTGGGCCGGATGATGTTCAGCACCTCGACGGCCGCGGTGCGCGGGTCCAGCAACTCGCCGCCGGCCCGGTGGTGCGCGACGGCGGACAGGGGCGATGGGTAACGGTCTTCACGCCGTACATCCGCAATGATCTTGGCCAGACGGCGCTCCTGCCGCCGGCGCGCCGCAAGGGCCCGCGCATGCCGCGGACCCAGCGTCGCGAACCCGTCGACCATGGCGACGAGATCGGCGGCCAGGGCGGCTCGGTCACGCGCCTCCCCCGGTACGCCGGTCCAGCGGGTCACCGCGTCCGCGAGCACCTTCGCCGTCTCGTCGAAGAGCGAGACCGCCGGGCCGCCGCGCCATCGGTCGGCCGCGGTGTCGAACGACTCGCCGACCATCTTGGCCAGCGTGTCGATGCCGTCCTCGTGCATGAGCAGGGACACGAAGAGGGCCTTGCGCACCTCGTGGTCGCGTCCGTCCAGCGTGTGCACGGCGCCGCGGCCGAACAGCGTCGCCACCACCGGGTGCGGCAGCGCGTCGTGCCGCTCGAGGTTGCCGTCGGAGTAGAAGAAGCGGGCCGCGTCGGGCCCGCTGATCGCGACCGCCGGCCGGCCCATCACCCGCATCCGGACCGGCTGCCCGTGGCAGCGGCGGCGCAGATCGGGGAGCCAGGCGTAGCCCTTGATCGGAATGAGGGGGGTCTGGTCGGGCAGAACCATGGCCATCCGTATCCCCTCTCGTCACGGGCCGAAACGAGGCCACAAGACTTCCTTAATTCTTGCGGGCGCCGGACTCGCCGTCTGGGTTTTCGGTCGGTGGCCCTGTCTAGGCTGTGCCCGTTCAGTTCCCCTCGACTCGGAGGTACCGTGCGCGACGGCAAGCGGGCGGCGTTGTCGGCCGCCATGTTCGCCGGTTTTCTGCTGGCGGCCTGGCTGCAGGTGGTAGTGGTGCTGCTGGCCGTCCTGCTGGTGCTGTCGGCGCTGCCCGGCGCGGCCGCCCTGCGGATCGCCTTTCCGCTGGTCATCGCCGCCGCCGGTCTGCTGTGGTTCGCGACCGTGCGCGCCCTGCGCCTGCGCCGGCCGGCCCCGGCCGGGGTGCCGGTGACCCGGTCCGACGCCCCCGATCTCTGGGCGATGACCGACGCCGCCGCCGAGGCGGCCGGGGTGCGCCCGCCGGCCGAGATCGTGGTCGTGGCCGGCGCGACCGCGAGCCTCGTCGAGCACGTCCTGCTGACCGGCCTGCGCGGCGGCCGCCGGGTGCTGTTCCTCGGCCTGCCGCTGCTGCAGGCGTGGGACGAGAAACGCCTGCGGGCCGCCGTCGCGCACGAGCTCGCCCACGGCACGCCGCGGCTCGGCCGGTTCGCCCCGATGGCCTACCGCGGCCGGCTGGCGATCGCCCGGATCGTGCCGCGCATACCGCGGCGCAGCCCGGCCGGGCCGCTGCTGCGGGCCTACGCGAGGTGGTATAGGGCGGTCGACGCGCCCTTCGCCCGCGAGCAGGAGCTCGCCGCCGACCGGGTGGCGGCCGAGTTCGCGGGCGGCCGGGCGATGGCCGAGATCCTGCGCGACGAGCCGGCGCTCGACGGCATGCAGCAGCTCTTCCACGCCGAGTACCTCAGTCCCGGCTGGCAGGCCGGCTACGTGCCGGACGACATCTTCGGCGGCTTCCTGCGGGTGCTGGCCGCCCGACCCGAGGACATGGCATTGCTGCGCGCGCTGGAGCCCGCGCCGCCGGCCGAGGGCGACCCGCATCCGCCGCTCGCCGACCGGGTCGCGGCCCTGGTCGCGCTGACCGCCGAGGGTCCCGAGCCGGCCGAGCGCGGCGCCGCCGGCGACCTCGTGCCCGACCTGCCGGGGCTCGGCCGGGCGCTGCAGGCGGTGGCGTTCCCGCCGGCCGGGCGCACGGTCGTGCCGTGGGACGAGTTCTTCGGCGCGGCCCGGGTCGCCGAGATGGAACGCGAGGCCGACGCGTCCCTGCGGGCGATCTCCCGGGCCGCCGGCTCGCCGGTCGCGGGCCCGGCACAGGTGCTCGACCTCGCCGCCGACGGCCGGCTTCGCAAGATCGCCGAGACCGTCTTCGACGACCGGCCGGCCGAGGAGGTGGCGGGCCGCGTCACCGACCTGATCGCCCTGCTGTTCGCGCTGGCCGCGCTGCACGGCGGGGTCGCGCGCTGGCGGCACAGCTGGACCGGCACGGCCGAGCTGGTCGCGATCGACGGCGCCCACCTCGACCTGGTCGGCGTGGCCGAGATCGCCGCCGACCCGGCCACCGTGGCCGAGGCCCGCGAGCGGCTGACCGCGATCGGCATCGACCTGGGCGCCGCCGACCCGGCCGCGGCGGGCCGCGCGCCGGCCCGGGTGCCGGTGATCGGCGGCGTGGTCAACGTGCTGGTCGACGGCGTGCGAACCGACCTGCTCGTGGTCGAGACCGGCCTGTTCCTGCTGCCCGGGCTGCCCCGGTCACGCACCGGCGAGGCGAAACGCCGGCTCAGCAAGGTCGCCACCGACGGCGTGCTGGCCGACGGCACCGTCCTCGCCGAGACCCCGGCCGCGGGGGAGACCAGCGGGAGCCGGTTCGTGCCGTTCGCCGACATGGCCGGCGCGTCGGCGACCCGCAACGGGCGCCGGTCGTGGGAGATGAGCCTGCGCGACGGTGGCGCCATCAGCGTGCGCACCGGGCTCGACTCCGACGAGCTGCCCGGCGGCTGGACGGCCCTCGACGACGCTGTGGCGTTCCTCACCAGCACCCGCTGAGCCGGCCGTCGCGAGTGCGCCGGCGGGCGTACCGAGGGCTTGCGGTCGGTGCGAAACCGGGCTTGATTGCAGACTGCGCTCAAACCGGCATGCCCCGGTCTGAACTCTCTGACCTGCGGATCCGTGGCCCACAACGGAAGCGTCTCATCCGCGACGAATGAGCAACCGCCTGATCACCTTGAGTCACAATAGCCTCAGTGGTTGTTCGCTTGGCGTTTCCCGAAATGGGTAGTCCTCGGACGGGGATCGCGCGGATGATCGCCTGTATACGGGGGAGGTCACTCATGGATCGGGGTCCCGCGGCGCTCTTCGGGGCGATCGTCGCGGTCGGACTGGGTCCGGCGATGTGGTTGGGGGTCCAGCTCGGCGCGGTCGAGGTCGCGCCGGTGCGTCCGCCCGCCGTCGTGGGCGAGCACACGTCCGGGCCGGAGACGCTGCTCGGCGGCGAGGGGGCCGGCGACAGCGAGATCGGCGACGAGCCGACGATCAAGGCCACGCACCGGGTGAAGGTCCTCCCGCTGCGCGCCTCCACGTCCCCCACGCCGTCCGCGACCCCGGCGACGTCGGCGGCGCCCACGACCACCTCGGCCTCGGCGTCGGCCTCGGCCAGCGCATCCCCGTCGGCCACCACCGGCGGACCGACCACCCCGGCCACACCGCCCACCGAGTCGACCACCCAGCCGGGCACGCCGTCCACCGACCCCACCACCGAGCCGACGACGCCGCCCGACCCGCCCACCTCGGGCGGTCCGGGCCCGAGCTACCCGGAGAACCATCTGAACGGCGACAGCGGCGGCATCGCGGCGGGCGGGCCGGGCTAGCTCTCCCTGTGGACAGCGCGCCAAAATTGTCGGTGGGGCGTGCTTGAATCAGGCCCACCCATGAGGGCGGGGGAGGGGGTGGCCCGGCCTAACGACCGAACCATCACCATCCGGGGCGATCATCCGGCGCCGGCCACGTCTCGCTGACCGCGGCGGCCGAGAGCCGTGCCGCCCGGGCGTCCTTGGCGGTGAGATACCGGGCGGTCAGCCCCCGGGCCGTCTCCGCGAAGCGCGCCCGCAACTCGGCCGGCTCCAGCACCTCGGCCTCGGCCCCCAGCTTGAGCAGCTCGATGTGCCCGTGCCGAACCGACTCGATCGGCACCGTGGTGATCAGCCACCCGTCCTCGTCCGGCGGCCCGGCCGCCTCGCGCGCGGCGCGGGCCATCTCGGGCGGGAACACGAACGGCATCAGGCGCAGCGCGGCCTCGGTCATGCGTACGGTCGCCGTGTCCCGATAGACGCTCCGCTCGTAGCGGTCGGCCCACTCGCGCCAGTACGCGGCCAGGTCGAAGCCCGGCGGCCGGACCGCCGGCTCGTCGCGCACCTCGGCCTCGAGGATGTTCGACACCCGGTAGGCGGTGACGTGGTCGCCGGCGGTCGCCACCAGGTACCACCGGCCGGCCTTCAGCACCACACCGAGCGGGTGCAGCGTGCGGGTGACCTCACGCGGGGCCTTCCACCGGCGGTACCGCACCTCCAGCAGCCGCGCCCCCCACACCGCTTCCGCCACGGTGGACAGGTGCGGCGTGGGCTCATCACCACGGAACCAGCCGGGTGCGTCGAGATGAAACCTTTCCCGTACGCGGTCAGCCCGGTCGGCCAGCTCGCCCGGCAGCGAGGCGCGCAGCTTGAGCTCCGCCGCCGCCAGCACCGATCCCAGCCCCAGCTCGGCGGCCGGCCCCGGCATGCCGGCCAGGAAGAGCGTGCCCGCCTCGTCGCCGGTCAACCCGGTCAGCCGGGTGCGATAGCCGTCGAGCAGCTGGTAGCCGCCGGCCGGCCCGCGGTCGGCATAGATCGGCACGCCGGCCGAGCCCAGCGACTCCACGTCGCGGTAGACCGTGCGCACCGACACCTCGAGCTCGTCGGCCAGCTCGCGCGCGGTCATCCGGCCCCTCGTCTGCAGCAGCAGGAGGAGCGAGACGAGACGGCCCGCGCGCATTACCGCACGCTAACCGGCGGACACGACGAAGGGGAGCCGAGGCTCCCCTTCGATGATGACCGGTCTCAGAGCGCGGACAGGCGGTTCAGCAGGTCGCGGTAGCTGCGCAGCTGCACCCGGAGCTGCTCGGTGTCGTCGGACTCGCCGGCGAGCGCGTCCTTCTGCGCCTTCAGGGCCGACGTCAGCTTGTCGACGGCCTCGCCGACCAGGGCGGCGGCCTCGGCGGTCGCCTCCTTGGGGCTGTCCACGAAGCGGAGCTGGATGTCGCGGAACCGGTCGGCGAACGAGTCGCCCTCGGCGAACAGCCGGTCGAGCGCGGGGGCGGGCACGCTGCCGGGCGTGGCGGCGGCGGGCTCGTCGGTGGTCGTCGCGGCGGCGTCGTCCGTCGTGGTCGTGGTCGCCGCGGCGACCGGGACCGGCTCGGACTGCGCGGCCTCGGCGGACGTCCCGTCGAGCGTCGTCCCGGTGCCGTCGAGCTCGTGCTCGGCCCGCTCCTCGTCGGCGCGCGCCTCGTCGACCGTCTCGTCCGCCTCGGCCCTGGCCCCGGCCCGGTCGTCGGCGTTCTCGTCGGCGACGTCGCGCCGGCCGGCGGCACCGGACTCGTCGAGCTTGTCGCCGGTGGCGGGGTCGACGACCTCGGGGCTCTCGAAGGTGCCCTCGTCCTTGATCGCGGCGTCCTCGGCGGTGCCCCCGGAAACACCCTCGGTGGTGTCCCGGTCGGAGTCGTCGGTCGAGGCCGGCGTGACCGTGCCGTCCGGACCGTAGGTGACGGCCTCGGCCTCGCCGGCATCCCGGCGCGAGGCGTCCTCGTCGTGACGCGTGGCGGGATCGTCGAGGTCGACATCGACCGGGTCCGACCCGTCGTGCCCGTCGACGCGTCCGGTCTCGTCGCGGCCCGTGTCGTCGCGGCCGGTGTCGTCGAGGCCCGTGTCGCGGGCGGTGTCGTCACGGCGGAAGGAGTCGCCGTCGAGGGAGGTCTCGTCCCGGCGGAAGGAGTCGCCCTCCTCGGTGCCGTCGCGGCGCTCCCGGTCGGCGAGCTCGTCGTCGGGGCTACCGTCCACGTCGGTGGAGTGATCGGTCGCGTGATCGGCGGCGATGTGATCGCCCGACGCCGGCGCGTCGCTCCACGGCGAGCCGGCACGCTGCTGCGGCACCGCCACCGGCTCCGATGTCACCACGTCCGAGTTCTCACGGTCGTACTCGGGCTCGTTCTCTTTGGCTTCGTTCGAGAAGAACTTCATGGCTCGATGACTCCTCAGCGGCGGGTGTCGGGGGCGGCGTCGGTGTCGGCGGCCTCGCGGGGAGCGGGGGCCGGCTCATCGTCGCGATCGGAAGTATCGGGAACGGAAGTAGTAGTACCAGCAGTCGTCGACACCGGGTCGGTGCCGAGCAGATCGGCGAAGAGCGCCCGGTAGTGCACCAGCGCCTGGCGCAGGTCCTCGGTGCTGGCCGACCCGGCCGTGTTCCGCTCGCTGATCGCATGCGCGTCGCGGTAGTGCTGCAGCGTGTTGGCGTGGGCGACGGACAGGTCCGCGAGCCGGTCGTCGTACTCGCCGTCGGTGGGGTAGCCCCGTTCGCCGATCAGCCGGGTGACGAGCTCGTCGGCGGTGGTGACCGCCTCGGACGGGTTGTCGACGAACTGGATCTGCACCTCTTCCCAGGCGGCACGGTACCGCTGCTGGGACTCGGGGGTCAGCTCCTTCAGCTCGAACTCGGCGTGCCGCTTCTCGCGCTCGCGCAGTTCCTTCTCGGCCTCGGTCCGGTTGCCGGTGTCGGCCACCACGCGGTCGTACTCGGGTCCGAAGGTGCTCTGGAGCTTCTTGCGCCTGCCGGCCTGCACGCCGTACACGATCGCGGCGATGACCACCAGGACGACGATGATCAGGACGATGGTGACTGTGGGGGACATCGGTCTCCTCCTTCTTCGCCCCCCGTTATGCCCACTCACCGAGGGTCGTCAATCCCCTTTGGTCGGAACGGTTCGACTACCGCTGAGTAGGGACTCGATCGGCGCTCTGTCACAAGGTCGACTTCGCGAACGGATGCCGATCCGCTGGACATTTAGGACAGAGCGGTCCAATTTCGGCCGAGCAGATGGTAGTGCCGGTTGAAGGTTTTACGTATTCTCCGGAAGGCGCGAGCGGTCGGTCACAACCTGCGACGACCGGCGGCGCCGAGGAGATGCCGTCAACCCTCGGGCGGAGCCTGATGAGAACCCGCAACTGGTCGATTCGCTCGAAGATCATCACGATGGTCACGGTGCCGCTCACGGCGCTGCTCGTGGTCTGGCTTTTCGCGACGGCGCTGACCGCGAGCCCGGTGCTCACCCTGCTCTCCGCGCGCACGCTGGCCACCGATGTCGCCAACCCGGGCGAGGTGGTCATCACCGAGCTCCAGCGCGAGCGCCGGCTCTCGGTGCAGTACCTGTCCGACACCAGCGCCTCGGTCGCCATGCTGACCCCGCAGCGCGCCGCGACCGACCGCGCCGTCGCGGACTTCCGCTCGGCGGCCCGCGGCGGCGATGCCTGGCGCTCGGCCGGCGACAGCCTGCGCGGCCGGATCGACCAGTTCTCCACCGAGATCGCGCTGCTGCAGGCCCAGCGCGGGCACATCGACAACCGCGAGCTCGACCCGATCGGCGCCCAGAATCTCTACAGCACCATGGTGGCGGCCGGCTTCGACATGTTCGCGGCCACCGCGACCTTCCCGGACGACGAGATCGACCGGCAGATCCGGGCGCTGGCCACCGTCGGCCGCGGCCAGGAGTACCTGAGCCGGGTCGACTCGCTGCTGGCCGGCGCCACGGTGGCGGGCCAGTTCTCCGACCCGCTGCGCTCGGCCCTGGTGCAGGACGTGGGTACGGCCCGGTTCCTGCTCGCCCAGGGCGTCGACGACCTGCCCGAGTCGAGCCGGGCGGCCTTCCAGAGGCTGAGCAGCGACACGCCGTACGAGCAGCTCGACGGCATGATGGACCGGCTGGTCACGCAGAGCCGGGCGGGCGCGATCTCGCCCGTCGGCGCGGACAGCTGGCACGGCGCCTATGCCCAGACCACCGGGCAGCTGCGCGACTTCGAGGACGCCGCGATCAAGGACCTGGCCGACCGCGGCTCGTCGCTGGCGATCACGATCCTGCTGCGGCTGGCCCTGGCCGGCGTGCTCGGCCTCATCGCGGTCGCGGTGTCGGTCACCGTGTCGATCAAGGTCGGCCGGTCGATGGTCGGCCGGCTGCGCCGCCTGCGCGGCGAGGCCCTGGAGATGGCGACCGAGCGTCTGCCCAACGTGGTGCGCCGGCTTCAGCGCGGCGAGACCGTCGACGTCAACGTCGAGACCCCGCCGCTGGAGTACGGCGGCGACGAGATCGGCCAGGTCGGTCAGGCGTTCAACGACGTACAGCGCACCGCCGTGCGGTCCGCGGTCGAGGAGGCCAACGTCCGGCGCGGCCTCAACGAGGTGTTCCTCAACATCGCCCGCCGCAGCCAGACCCTGCTGCACCGCCAGCTCGCCCTGCTCGACCGCATGGAGCGCCGCGAGACCGAGCCGCAGGAGCTCGAGGACCTGTACCGGGTGGACCACCTCGCCACCCGGATGCGGCGCCACGCCGAGGACCTGGTGATCCTGGCCGGCGCCGCGCCCGGTCGCGGGTGGCGCAACCCGGTCCCGATCATCGACGTGGTCCGCGGCGCGATCAGCGAGGTCGAGGACTACAAGCGCATCGACATCCGCTCGATCGAGGGGTCGGCCGTGCTCGGCCGGGCCGTCGGCGACGTCATCCACCTGCTGGCCGAGCTGCTCGAGAACGCGACGTCCTACTCGCCGCCGCACACCCGGGTCCAGGTCTCCGGCCAGGTGCTGCCCAACGGCTACGCGATCGAGATCGAGGACCGCGGCCTCGGCATGACCCACGAGGCGATCGACGAGGCCAACCGCAAGCTGGTCGAGCCGCCCGACTTCGACCCCGCCGACAGCGCCCGTCTCGGCCTGTTCGTGGTGGCGCAACTGGCCAACCGGCACGGCATCAGAGTCTCACTGCGACCTTCCCCGTACGCGGGGGTGACCGCGATCGTGCTCGTGCCGGGCGACCTGGTGGCCGGCCGCCCCGATCAGGCCGCCCTGCCCTCGGGTGCGCCCATCGACAAGCCATGGGAGCGGCCGCTGGTCGGCTCCGGCACCGACGACCGCCGCTCGCTCGCGGCGCTGCAGTGGCAGGGGACCGAGCAGCTGCGCGAGGTCACCGTGGCCGGTCGCCCGGTCACCCTCAACGGCGCGCTCGCCGCCCTGCCGCAGGTCGCGGAGCCCCCGGTGCGGGAACCTTCGGTGGGTGAGCCCTCGGCCGGTGAGCCCTTGGTGGGTGAGCCTTCGGTCGGCCGGCCCGCGGGCGGCGCTCAGGACCGGCCGGCGTGGGAGCCCTCGATCGGCGCGCAGGACCCGTCGGTGCGTGGGCGTGAAGTGCCCGCGCGGGAGCAGCCGGCGATCGGCGGCCCGGTCCCGTCCTCGGTGGCCGACGGCCTCAGCGTGGACGGCCTGGTGCAGCGCCGCCGCGTACGCCGCCCGATCGACCTCGCGACCGCCCTGCCCGCCGCCCCGGAGAAGGCCACGCCGTCGATCGACCTGCCGCCCGAGGCTCTGGCGCCGGCGAGGGAGTCGCCGCTCGAGAGGGCGGCGCCCCTGGAGAGGGCGGCGCCCCTGGAGAGGGCGGCGCCGGCGAAGCAGGTCGGTGAGACCACCCAGGACGGTCTCCCCAAGCGGGTCCGGCAGGCCAGCCTGGCGCCGCAGCTGCGGCGGCCGGCCGGCTCGATGCCCGACGAGCCGACCGTTCCGCTGCGCTCGCCCGAGCAGGTGCGCAGCATCATGAGCGCCCTTCAGCAGGGCACCACCCGCGGACGCATCGACGCGTCTCGCTTGCCGGGGGAGGGCGGGTCCGGCATGATTCCCCGGCCACGTGTCCCCGCATCATCTGAAGATCGGCGGAAGACGGAGGAAACGGGCAACGGGGGATCACCCGGAGGCGCGTCGTTCGCCGATGCGGCTACCGTCAGTTTCCCGGCGATCGTGAACGCCGCGCTGGCTCAGGCGAGCGAGGCGAAGGGAAACGGCGACGGCGACCAGCACGACCACGGGAGCCGGCACGACAACGCGGGCGACGACCGCGGGCAAGACCATGTGACCAGGCCGGAAGAGGACGCATAGTGATCCAGACGACCAACCAGAGCGCGAACCTCACGTGGCTTCTCGACGATCTAGTCGAGCGGGTGCCGACCGCGCAGCAGGCGGTGGTGCTGTCGGCCGACGGGCTGATGATGGGCGCCTCGGCCGGGCTCAAGCGGGAGGACGCGGAGCACCTGTCGGCGATGGCGGCCGGTTTCCAGAGCCTGGCCAAGGGTGCGAGCCGCCACTTCCGGGCCGGGCCGGTACGGCAGACGGTCGTCGAGATGGAGTCGGCCTTCCTCTTCGTCACGGCGGCGGGGCAGGGCGCCTGCCTGGCGGTGCTCGCCTCCAGCGACGCCGATCTCGGCCTCATCGCGTACGAGATGGCGATGCTCGTCACCCGGGTCGGCCAGAACATGAGCGCGCCCGAACGCACGCCGGTGACGCCCTCCGATGCCGGCTGACCCGCCCCGCGTAGCGCACGATTGGCTCGACCGCGACGCGGGCCCGGTGGTCCGTCCCTATGCGATGACCCAGGGCCGGGTCGCACCCGCCGGCGGCGACATCGACATGATGGCGTTCGTCGTGGCGGCCCACGCGGAGACGTTCGTCGATGGCCCGTTGCAGCCGGAGCATCACGCGATCGTCGCCGCGGCGTGGGAGCCGATCCCCGTGGTGGAGCTCGCCTCCACGCTTGACCTGTCGGTCGGTGTCGTCCGGGTTTTGCTCGGTGATCTACGCTCGGCTGGTCTCATCTCGATGTACGAACCCCCGGCGGCGACGAAGCCGCACGACGTCGACGTACTCAAGGCGGTTGTCAATGGACTCCGTGCGCTCTGACCGCAACGGCGCGTCGTCGCGCATCCCGGTGGCGCTCAAGATCCTGATCGCGGGCGGTTTCGGCGCCGGCAAGACCACGATGGTCGGGTCGGTCAGCGAGATCCGTCCCCTGCAGACCGAGGAGATCCTCACCGGGGTCGAGGGCGCGGATGACGTCAACGGCGTGGAGAGCAAGACCACCACGACCGTGACGATGGACTTCGGGCGCATCACCATCACCGAGGACCTGCAGCTCTACCTCTTCGGCACCCCCGGGCAGGACCGCTTCTGGTTTCTCTGGGACGAGCTGTCGCAGGGCGCGCTCGGCGCCGTGGTGCTGGCCGACACCCGCCGCCTGGCCGACTGCTTCCCGTCGATCGACTACTTCGAGCAGCGCGGCACCCCGTTCGTGGTCGCCGTGAACTGCTTCGACGCCGAGCAGCGCTTCGCGCCGGACGCGGTCGGCCGGGCGCTCGACCTCGACCCCGGTGTGCCGGTGGTGCTCTTCGACGCCCGCGAGCCGATGGCGGCCCGCAACGTGCTCATCGAGCTGGTGGAATACGTGGCGCGCCGGCAGCTGACCGCGGCGGGGTCGCGCTGATCCGGATATGCCGGCTAGGTCAGCGCCTGTTGCTGGTCGGAGCCGTCGTGCAGCAGGGCGACGATCACGCCGTGCACGGTCGCGGCCACGGCCACGCCGATCAGGATGGCGTCGCCCGCGTCCTCGGTGGGGGTCGAATAGTCGGCGTCGAGCGGTGACGGGTCGATGACCCAGCCGAGCAGGAAGCCGACCAGCACGGCGGCGGCGTATCCGGCCGCGATCGCGTAGTACCGGGGCTTGCGGCGGCGGACCGCCACGTACAGGAAAAACCCCCAGGAGCCGAGCAGGCAGGTGGCGGCCGGAAGGAGCAGGGCGAAGAGCACCTCCAGCACCATGGCCCGCCGGCGTGGCGACGGCACCGGCGCGGGAATCGGCGGGCCGGGCGCGGGAATCGGCGGGCCGGGCGCGGGAATCGGCGGGCCGGGCGCGGGCCGCGGTGGCTCGGCGCGCAGGATCCGCTGGTGTGCCTGCCGTAGGCGCTCACCGGGCTCGGTGCCGAGTTCGTCCCGCAGGTACTCGCGGGCATCGCGGAAGACGGCCAGCGCCTCGGCCGACCGGCCGGCCTGGTGCAGGGCCATCATGAGCTGGGCGCGCAGGCCCTCGCGCAGCGGGAACTCGCCGGTCAGCCGGGTCAGCTCGCCGATCAGGTCGCCGGCCCGGCCCTGCGCGATCTCCAGGTCGGCCCACGTCTCCCAGGCCGCGGCGCGCTGCTCGGCGAGTCCGGCCCGGACGGCCTCGAAGACCGGGCCGGTCAGCCCGGCCAAGGCCGCCCCGTGCCAGAGGCCGAGGCCGTCCCGCAGTGTCTGCGCGGCCGTCACCAGCTGACCGGCGGCCCGCTCGGCGGCGGCCCGGCGGACGGCGGCCTCGAACTCGTCGCGGTCGAAGGCCGCGCCGGCGGTCCGCAGCACGTACCCGCCGCCGGTCAGCTCGATCAGCTCGCGCCCGATCGCCTTGCGCAACCCCGCCACGTATTTCTGCACCACGTTGGCGCCGTTCCCGGGCGGATCCTCGCCCCACACCGCGTCCACGATCTGGTACGTCGGGACCGGGTGGCCCGCATGCAGCATCAGCACCGCGAGTACAGCACGTTGCTTGGCCGGGCCGAGCGGCAGCTCCTCGCCGTCCCGCCGCACCCGAACCTCGCCGAGCATCTCGAATCGCTGCACCACACGCCCCCGACCGGCACCGATAAGCGGCAGCATAGTCAGCCCCCGCTCGGCAGCATGCGCCGTGCGGTCCGCACCACGGCCGGCGTCAGCGTCAGCCGGTGGCGGGCGGTCACCAGATCGGCGGCGCCGGCCCGGTCCCGGGTCACCGTGCCGGCGACGCGCGGGTATCGGTCGGCCACGCCCAGGGCGGTGGTCATCGAGGTCAGGGGCACCGCGATGGCGGGCTCGTCGGTGCCCATCGCGGTCAGCAGCGCCGCCGCGTGGGCGGTGCCGACCTCCGCCAGCTCCGTGCGGATCCTCCCCGGATGGGCGGCCGTCGACGCGTACGGGAAGGAGATGAGCAGCCCGTCGGAGCGCCAGAGATGGAACCGCCGTGCCGAGCGGCTGCCGTGCAGCCGCCAGCGCACGCCGCCCTCGACGCCGCCGAGCCAGAACGGCCAACGGATCCGGTGGTAGTTCTCGACCGCCCCGGCCCAGGCCCACCCGCAGCCCAGTTCCTCGAGGCAGCGGACGTGGCAGGGACCGGGCGGGACCCCGCTGCCGGCCGCGATCATCCACGGCAGGGCCGTCCAGTCGTGCCCGGCCAGGCCCAGCACCAGCCGGTCGCAGAGCGTGCACCGGCTTCCAGCGTCGTGGATCACGATGTTCCGATCGCCGAGGGAGGCCGGGTTACCGGGGAAGGCCGGCCGCGCGGACCCCCGTCGGTTCCGCGCGGCCGCAAGGGCGGACGCTCAGCCGAGCAGCTGGTAGACGATCGGCGTCGCCTTCTGCTGCTCGCCGGCGGCCGGCACCGTCGGCGTCGGGGTCCGGCCGTAGCCGCTGTAGCGCACGGCGTACGTCCGCGCCTTGGTCCGGCCCGCCGCCGGAATCTTGACGGTGAGCGTGCTGAGGTGCCCGTCGCCGCCGACGACCGCCTCGAACGGCACCTTCCTGGCCTTGTCGCCGAGCGCCTCGAGCGCCTTGCCGTCGAGGATCTCGGCCTGGGTGGATCGGGTGAGGTCGGTGGTGCCGGCGAAGTGGCCGGCGCCGGTCGGCCGGATCCCGGTGCCGTTCTCGATCACGTCGGCGGCGTAGCCGGGATCGGTCGACCCGTCGTAGCCGACGATGTCCTTGCCGTCGCCGCTCATCTTGGCCTTGTCGACCAGCAGCCACTTCTTCGGGATCTTGGGCAGCCCGGGGGTGCCGGCGGGCTTGACGGCGAGCTTGATCCAGCTCTTCCCGCCGATCGCGCGGATGTCCATGGTCAGCGTGATGTTCGGCTCGCCGCTCTCGGTGAGCCGCAACTCGATGGCCTTCTTCGGCGCGTCGAGCACGCCGGAGAACGGTGAGTCGCCGCCCCGCACGTCGAACGCGTAGGCCCCGACGGTCTCGTCGGGCACCGAGTCGAGCAGCGCCTGGCGGGGGTCGGCCGCGGCGCTCGACGGCCCGGCCGCGGGATCGGCGACGGCGCCATCGCCGCGGACGGCGCCGCAACCGGTGACGGTGAGAGCCAGGACAGTGGCGATCCCGGCGAGCTGTGCGTTGCGTGTGGTCATCATCTTCGTCTTTCTCCGGTGGGGTTCCGATGCGGATCGAATCCTGCGCACCGGTGCCGCCGAACCGCTGCCGCCGTGCTGCGGCCGGCTGCCGTTCCGCTGCCGTCCCGCCGCCGTCCGGCGTTGGCCCTCTCCCGGTGACCGGGCAACCCGGATGTGATGGGATCGGGGCATGGCTGCGAACGCTGAGTACGTCTACGTCGGTGGCTACACGGGCGACAAGGGCGGTGAGGCGGAGGGCATCGCCCTGCTGCGCCGCGACACCACCTCGGGCGTGCTGACCCGCCTCGGCGTGGCCGCCCGCACCCCGTCGCCCTCGTTCCTCGCCCAGCACCCCACGCTGCCGATCCTGTACGCGGTCAACGAGCTCGAGTCGGCCGGCACGATCAGCGCGTTCACGGTGGCCGAGGACGGCGAGCTCACGCCGCTGTCGGTGCAGCCCACCGGCGGCTCCGACCCGGCGCACCTCTCGGTCACCCCGGACGGCCGGTTCCTGCTGGTGGCCAACTACACCAGCGGCTCGGTGGCGGTGCACCCGCTCGACCCCGAGGGTGCGCCGGGGGAGCGCTCGGACCTGCTCGATCTAGAGGGATCCGGCCCCGACCCCGAGCGCCAGCGGGGCCCGCACGCGCACATGGTGGTCACCGACCGCGGCCGGGTGCTCGTCGCCGACCTCGGCGCGGACCGGGTGTGGTGCTGCCGGCTCGATCCGGTGAGTGGCCGGCTGAGCATGCTGCCGCCCGCGGTCGAGGCCAAGCCCGGCACCGGTCCGCGCCACCTGCTCTGCGCCCCGGACGGCACCCTGCTGCTGGTCGGCGAGCTGGCCGGAAACCTCACCTGGTACCGCCCGGCCGCCGACGGCTCGCTCGAGCCGGCCGGCGAGGCGCCGTCGAGCACGGCGGAGGGCGTCAACTACCCGTCCGAGATCACCACGGGCCGTGACGGCCGTTTCGTCTACGTCGCGAACCGCGGGCCGAACACGGTCTCGGCCATCGCGTGGGACGGTGACCGGGCCGAACTGATCGCCGAGGTGCCTACCGGCGGTGACTGGCCACGCCACATGATCTTGCTCGGGGATCACCTCTACGTAGCCAATCAGCTGTCACACAGTGTCACGACCTTCCGGATCGATCCGGACACCGGCATCCCTACGGCGCAGGGTGAGCCGACCGCCGAAGCCAGCCCCACATGCCTGCTGCGCTGGACATCGATGGCGGTCAGATGATGCGCGAGATGGGGCGATTGCCCACCGGTCCGGAAAATCGCTCTAAACCCGGCAGGGGCCCGCACTGATCGAGATGGCGGCAGTACGCTGCGTGATTTTGTCGGCCAGATGACCTAATCCGAGTAACTTTCCGCCAAACGTATATGGCGCTCAGCTTCTGTGGTGCGCACTATAGAGCGCGTGTCAGGCCGCCATCGTCGAAACTTTAATTTCCGAGGAGCGGGCGTCGTTGGGGCAGCGATGGCGATCATCGTCGTCATTGCCGGGTCGTACCTGGGCTACCAACAACTGTCCGACTCCGGTTGCACCGGCTCCGTCCGGTTGACCGTCGCCGCCGCGACGGAGATCGCGCCTGCCGTCGATCAGACGGCGCAGCGCTGGATCCAGGACGGCGCCAACGTCAACGGGACCTGCGTCGCCGTCACCGTGAACGCGGTGAACCCCGCGACCATGGCCGCGGCGGTCGCGAGCGAGCACAAGGTCAGCTTGACCGGGCTCGGCGCCGCTCCCGAGTCGGTGAAGGTGCCCGACGTCTGGATCGCCGACTCGTCGACCTGGCTGCTGCGCCTCAAGCAGGAGGCGCCCGGCTTCGTGCCGACCGACGGCAAGCCGGTCGCGCAGAGCCCGGTCGTGGTCGCCATGCCGCAGAAGGTCGCCGAGGGCATCGGCTGGCCCAACAAGAAGCTCGGCTGGAAGGACCTGCTCGCCCAGCTGACCACCAGCACCCGGCTGCGTACCGGTCTGGTCGACCCGACCCGCGACGCCACCGGTCTCTCCGGGCTGCTCGCGCTCGGTCAGGCGGCGGGCGCCGGCGCCAAGGCCCAGCAGGTCAAGGTGGGTGCGATCAAGGCGCTGGCGCAGAGCGCGTCCGCGCTGCGCGACGACCTGTTGCAGAAGTTCCCGCACTCGGCCGATCCGAACGACATCGCGACCAGCCTCAGTGCCGCGCCGCTGTCCGAGCAGGCCGTGGTCGCGTACAACGCCGAGCAGCCGCCGGTCAAGCTGGCGGCGCTCTACCTCGACCCGAGCCCGCTGCCGCTCGACTACCCGTACGCGATCATGCCGGAGGTCGACCTGCAGAAGTCGGCCGCCGCGCAGGGCCTGCGCCAGCAGCTCGCCTCGGCTTCGTTCAAGAACTCGCTGGCCGCCGCGGGCCTGCGGGCCCCGGACGGCTCGGTCGGCGCCGGCTTCGCCGCCCCGCTCGGCGCGCCGGAGGCGTCGCCCTCGATCAGCAGCAGCGCCGGCGCCGAGGGCAAGTCGTCCGGCGGTTCGGCCGCGGCCGGCCTCGAAGCCAGCGCGCTCAGCCAGGTGCTGGGCAGCTGGGCCGCCATCACGCTGCCGGGCCGGGTGCTCGCCGTCTTCGACGTCTCGGGCTCGATGCAGACGCCGGTGCCCACGGCCGGCGGCGCCGACCGGGCCACGGTCACCCGGGGCGCGGCCAAGGGCGGTCTCGACCTGTTCGACGACAAGTGGGCCGTCGGCGTGTGGCTGTTCTCCACCGAGTTGGACGGCAAGAAGCCGTACAAGGAGATCGTGCCGATCAGCCCGCTCTCGTCGGCCCGCAGCGACCTCGAGAAGTCGATCAGCAAGATCGTGCCGAAGAGCGGCGGTCAGACCGGTCTCTACGACACGCTGCTCGCCGCCTACCAGCGTGTCCAGAATTCGTGGGAGCCGGGCAAGATCAACTCGGTGATCCTCTTCACCGACGGCGAGAACAAGAACCCGGACGGCATCAGCCAGCAGACCCTGGTCAACCGGCTCAAGCAGCTCAACGACCCGAAGCGGCCGGTCCGCGTGGTGATCGTCGGTATCGGCACCGAGGTCAACCAGAAGGAGCTCGAGACGATCGTGAAGCCGACGAGCGCGGGCGGCGTGTTCATCGCCGAGGACCCGGCGAAGATCGGTGAGATCTTCCTCGAGGCGATCGCATCGCGCTCCGGGGCGAATTAAACCGGAATGTCGTACGAGGCCACGGCCGCCACCGATCGCGGTGGCGGCCGTTGCTGCCTCCGGGAATGCCTGCAGGGTAGTGTCTGCTGCACCATGGCCGTTGACGAAGGGCCGGACCCGATGCACGCCGCGGCGATCGACGACGCCGCGCAAGCCCTGCTGTTCGCCTGGGACCAGGCGCGCGAGCAGGTCACCCCGCGTCTGTCCTGGCCTCAGCTCAACGCCCTGCTCGCCGTCGAGCGGGCCGAGGGCGTCAACCTCGGTGGCCTCGCCGCCGAGCTCAACATGCTGCTCTCGTCGGCGAGCCGGTTGTGCGACCGCCTGGTCGCCTCGGGCATGGTCGAGCGCGTCCCCGGCCGAGCCGACCGGCGCGAGATCGCCCTCTACCTGACCCCGTCGTCCCGGAGCCTGCTCGCCGAGCTGCGCCGCATCCGCCGGCTGTCCCTGTCGGCCACGCTGGAGAAGATGTCCGCCTCCGGCCGGGCCGCCCTGCTGCGAGGCCTCACCGAGTACGCGGCCGCCGTCGAGGACGACCAGGCCGCCACCGCCCCGGCCCGCACGGCCTGACCAGCGGGTCAGCGGCCGAGCCAGGCGGCCGGGTCGTCGCGTACGGCCTGGATCACCGCGTCGGCCGCGCCCCGCATCGCGGCGTCGGCGCCCAGCGTGGCGGCGCGCAGGGAGACCGGCGCGAGGCCGGCCGTGAGCACCCGCCGGGCCAGCTCGGCCTCGATGCCCGCCTGCAGGCGCGGCAGCTCGGGAGCGTAGGCGCCGCCCAGCACGATGGTGCCGATGTCGAGCAGGTTGACCACCGCCGACAGCGCGATGCCGAGCGCCGAGGCGGCCAGCGGCGCGTCGGCGGCCATCGCCTCCTGGCCCGCGTACTGCTCGAGGCAGCCGTTCGCCCCGCAGCGGCACGGGCGGCCGTCGGGGAACACGGTCACGTGGCCGATCTCGCCGCTCCAGCCGCGTACGCCGCGGAACAGCTCGCCGTCGAGCACGATGCCGGCGCCGATGCCGACCTCGCCCGAGACGTAGAGGAAGGTCCGGCCGTCGGGGGCGGCCCGCAGCTCGCCGAGGGCGGCCAGGTTGGCCTCGTTGTCGACCACCAGCGGCAGCCCGGCCAGCCCGGGCAGCAACGGGGGCACCTCGACGTCCTGCCAGCCCAGGTTGGGCGCCACCCGGACCAGCCCGTCGGCGGCGACCAGGCCCGGCACCGCGAGCGCGGCGCCGGCCACCGTCAGCCCGTCGGCCTCGGCCGCCGACCGGGCCCGGGTCGCCAGCGCGTCGAGGGCCTCGAGGGCGGCGGTGGGTGAGAGCGGCCGCTGGTCGCCGTGCTCGACGAACCGGTGCCGCACCTCGCCGGTGAGCGACACCACGCAGGCGGCCAGGTAGTCGACGTTGATCTCCAGCCCGAGACCGGCCGGGCCCTCGGGGTTGAGCGCCAGCCCGGCGGCGGGACGGCCGGCGCCGGTGCGCGGAGCGGGGTCGTGCTCGGTCAGCAGGCGGCCCGCGATCAGGTCGTCGACCAGGGCCGAGACGGTGGCGCGGGTCAGGCCGGTGGCGGCCGCGATTGCCGCCCGGGATGGCCGGTTTGAGCTGTTTGCCGCTGTCTGCAACACGAGCGCGAGATTGTGGGCTCGCACGCTCGATTGCCGGACGGGAGCCCGGGAAGCACTGAGAAGACGGCCGCTCACGGCCTTGACAATGCCACACCGCGGCCAAATAATTCAACCAATAAACAAATCAGATCTGTTACGTGGAGGTAACCGTGCCGGTCCAGCCCACCCGCGAAGACAAGTTCACCTTCGGTCTCTGGACCGTTGGCTGGCAGGCCCGCGACGCGTTCGGTGACGCGACCCGCCCCGAGCTCGACCCGATCGAGGCCGTCCACAAGCTCGCCGAGCTCGGTGCCTACGGCCTCACGTTCCACGACGACGACCTCGTCCCGTTCGGCTCGGACGCGGCGACCCGCGACAGCATCATCACCTCGTTCAAGAAGGCGCTGGAGGAGACGGGCCTGGTGGTGCCGATGGTGACCACCAACACGTTCACCCACCCGGTGTTCAAGGACGGCGCGTTCACCAGCAACGACCGTTCGGTCCGCCGCTACGCCCTCCGCAAGATCCTGCGCCAGGTCGACCTCGCCGCCGAGCTCGGCGCCAAGACCTTCGTGCTCTGGGGCGGCCGCGAGGGCGCCGAGTACGACGTGGCCAAGGACATCTACGCCGCCCTCGACCGCTACCGCGAGGGCCTGAACCTGGTCGCGCAGTACTCCGAGGACAAGGGCTACGGCCTGCGCTTCGCCATCGAGCCGAAGCCGAACGAGCCCCGCGGCGACATCCTGCTGCCCACGCTCGGCCACGCCATCGCCTTCACCCAGGAGCTCGAGCGCCCCGAGCTGTTCGGCATCAACCCCGAGGTCGGGCACGAGCAGATGTCCAATCTCAACTTCTTCGCCGGCATCGCCCAGGCGCTCTGGCACAAGAAGCTGTTCCACATCGACCTGAACGGCCAGCACAGCGTCAAGTTCGACCAGGACCTGGTCTTCGGCCACGGTGACCTGCTCAACGCGTTCGCGCTGGTCGACCTGCTGGAGAACGGCCCGATCGGCGGCGGACCGAAGTACGACGGCCCGCGTCACTTCGACTACAAGCCTTCGCGTACCGAGGACTTCGAAGGGGTTTGGGAGTCGGCGAAGGCCAACATGCGGATGTACCTGCTGCTCAAGGAGCGCGCGCAGGAGTTCCGGGCCGACCCGGTGGTGCAGGAGGCGCTGCGCGAGAGCAAGGTGCTCGACCTCGAGACCCCGACCCTGAACCCGGGCGAGACCTACCAGGACCTGCTCAACGACAAGAGCGCCTGGGAGGAGTTCGACGTCGACGCCGTGGGCGCCCAGGGCTACGGTTTCGTCAAGCTCCACCAGCTCGCGATCGACCACGTCCTCCGCGCCAACTGAGGGAAGACATGACTCTGGTAGCCGGGATCGACAGCTCCACCCAGTCGTGCAAGGTGGTCATCCGCGACGCGGAGACCGGCAAGCTGGTCCGTCAGGGCCGGGCGGCGCATCCGGACGGCACCGAGGTGCATCCGGACGCGTGGTGGGCCGCGCTGCAAGAGGCGATCGACCAGGCCGGCGGCCTGGACGACGTGGCCGCGGCCTCGGTCGCGGGCCAGCAGCACGGCATGGTGGTGCTGGACGAGAACGGCCAGGTGGTCCGCCCGGCGCTGCTGTGGAACGACACCCGCAGCGCCGGGGCGGCCGCCGACCTCATCGAGGACCTCGGCGGCGGCGAGAAGGGCCGGCAAGCGTGGGCCGACGCCGTCGGCATCGTCCCGGTGGCCAGCTTCACCCTGACCAAGCTGCGCTGGCTGGCCCGCAACGAGCCGGAGAACGCGGCCCGGGTCGCCGCGGTCTGCCTGCCGCACGACTGGCTGACCTGGAAGCTGTCCGGGTCGACCGACATCGCGACGATCAAAACGGACCGGAGCGACGCCAGCGGCACGCTCTACTGGTCGGCCAAGACCAACGGTTACCGCCCGGACTTGCTCGAGCTCGGCTTCGGACGCGTCATCGGAACCCCCGGCGTGCTCGGCCCGACCGGCGTCGCGGGTCACCTGCCGCACGGCGCGCCGCTCGGCCCGGGCGCCGGCGACAACGCGGCGGCCGCCTTCGGCACCGGCGCCGGCCCGGGCGACGTGGTCGTCTCGATCGGCACCTCGGGCACCGTCTTCGTCAGCTCCGACGTCCCGCCCGACGACCCGAGCGGCACGGTGGCCGGCTTCGCCGACGTCACCGGCCGGTTCCTGCCGATCGTGGTGACGCTCAACGCGGCCCGGGTGCTCGACGCCGCGGCCAAGCTGCTCAGCGTCGACCACGACGAGCTCTCCCGGCTGGCGCTGCAGGCGCCGGCCGGCGCCGACGGGCTGGTTCTGGTGCCCTATCTCGAGGGCGAGCGCACGCCGAACCGGCCGGACGCGACCGGCGCGATCCACGGCCTCACGCTCAAGACCTCCGACCCGGCGCATCTGGCCCGGGCCGCGGTCGAGGGCATGCTCTGCGCACTGGCCGACGGCCTCGACGCGCTGGTGCGGCACGGCGCCACCGCCAACCGGATCGTGCTGGTCGGCGGGGGCGCGCGCAGCGAGGCGGTCCGCCGCATCGCGCCCGAGCTGTTCGGCCTGCCGGTTCTCGTCCCGCCGCCGGGGGAGTACGTGGCCGACGGCGCCGCCCGCCAGGCCGCGTGGGTGGCCCAGGGCGGGGACGAGCCGCCGGTCTGGTCGGCCGAGACCCCGGAGACGTACGACGCGACCGCCGCCCCGATCATCCGCGAGCAGTACCAGGCCGCTCAGAACGCGGTGATCGACCGTCCCCGCTAACCTTCCTCGGGTGAGCAAGGGCGGCACCGCGCACCGCGTCTACAGCGTCGTGGTCTTCGTGATCCTGGCGTCGCTGGACAACGTGGCGATCGGCCTGGTGCCGCCCCTCTACGGCAGCATCGGCGATACCTTCGGGGTCGGCGAGGCCCGGATCGCGCTGGCGACCACGATGATGTTCCTGATCAGCGCGGTGGCGGCGATCGGTTTCGCGTACGCCGGGGATCGCACCGACCGCAAGCCGGTGCTCATCCTCGGCACCACGATCTGGGTCGCCGGCACCGCCTGGTCCGGGCTCTCCGGCGGCTACCCGTCGTTCCTGATCGCCCAGGTGGTGGCCGCGTTCGGTCTCGGCGCCGTCGCGTCGGTCAGCTTCGCCGTGGTCAGCGACCTGATCTCGCCCCGGCGCCGCGGCCTCGTGATGAGCTTCTGGGGCCTCTCCCAGGGCGTCGGCACGCTCGCCGGCACGCTGCTGGGCGGGCTGCTCGGCCATGCCGACTGGCGGGAGCCGTTCCTGGTCGCGTCGGCCGCCGGCGTGGTCGCGACGGTGGCCTACCTGTTCACCTACAACGTGCCCCGCGGCGAGAGCCAGCCCGAGCTGACCGGCGTCCAGTACGACGAGCGCATCCACGTCGGCGACCTGCCGGTGATCCTGGGCCGGCGCACCAACATCTGGCTGATCTTCCAGGGCTTCACGGCCCAGATCGCGCTCGGCTCGCTGGTGTGGCTGCCGATCCTGTTCCGGTCGCGGGCCGAGGACCAGGGGTATTCGTCGAGCACGGCGGTCCTGGTCGGCAGCGTCTTCGCCACGCTCTTCCAGCTCGGCGGCGCGCTGAGCATCCTGGGCGGGCTGGTCGGCGACCGGCTGCAGCGGCGGACGCCCCGGGGCCGGGCACTGGTCGCGTCGGTGGGGGTGCTGGCGGCCGTACCCTTCTATCTGGTCCTGTTCTTCGTTCCGATGACCATCGACGTGCCCGAGGGCGCGGGCGCCGGCGCCGTGATCCGGGCCGTCCTCGCCGACGTCTTCACCGAGCCGACCGTCGGCCTCTGCCTGGCCATCGCCGTCTTCGCGCTGATGCTCACCTCGGCCAACTCGCCGAACTGGTTCGCGCTGATCGCCGACGTCAACCCGCCCGAGCACCGCGGCACCGTCTACAGCCTCGGCAACCTGGTCAACGGCTTCGGCCGGGCCGGCGGCAACGCGATGGTGGCGGTGGCGTTCCGGGGGCTGGCCGGCGCGTTCCCGCCGCCGCTGAACTACGCCGCCGGGCTGGCCGCGTTCCAGTTCTTCTGGGTGCCGACCGGCGTCATGTTCTGGCTGGCCAGCAGGACGGTGGCGAAGGACATGCAGAACACGCACAACGCCCTGCTGGCCGCGGCCGGTGACTCAGATCGAAGCCCAGACGGTGACGTCGGTGGGGACCCGCCCGTCGGCGTCGAGGGGCTCGCTCGTTAGCAGCACGGTCGCGCCCTCGGGCAGCGAGACCGGCGCCGCGCCGAAGTTGGTCAGCACCAGCACGTCGCCGTTGCGGAACGCCAGCACGTCGGCTCCGTCGTCACCGGCGCCCGGTCCTCCGGACGGCGCGGAGAACCCGGAGTCGCCCGGAAGCTGCCACGCGATCGAGCCCGAGCCGAGCGCGTGCTCCTTGCGGGCCGCCAGCGCCGCCCGGTAGAGCTCCCAGGTCGAGCCGGGCACGCCCTGCTGGCGGTCGAGCGCGTACTCGGCCCAGATCGCCGGCTGCGGCAGCCAGCTCGCGTCGGACGGGCCGAAGCCGTACGAGGGCGCGTCCGCCTCCCACGGGATCGGCACCCGGCAGCCGTCGCGGCCGACCACGGTGTGCCCCGACCGGGCCCGGGCCGGGTCCTGCCGGTGCTCGTGCGGCATCGTCGTGTGCTCCGGCAGCCCGAGCTCCTCGCCCTGGTAGAGGTAGGCCGAGCCGGGCAGCGCCAGCATCTGCAGGGTGGCCGCCCGGGCCCGGCGCAGGCCGAGCGCGGTGTCCGGCTGAGGGTCCTCCGGCCCGATCCCGTGCAGCCGGCCGTGACCGGGCGGCAGGCCGAGCCGGCTGGCGTGCCGTACCACGTCGTGGTTCGACAGCACCCAGGTCGTGGTCGCCCCGACCTCGTCGTTCGCCTGGAGCGTGGTGTTGATCGTGTCGCGCAGCGCGTCCGCGCGCCAGGGCGCCTCCAGGTAGAGGAAGTTGAACGCCTGGTGCATCTCGTCCGGCCGCACGTAGCGGGCGAGCCGCTCGGCCGGCTGCACCCACGCCTCGGCGACCAGGATGCGGCCGCCCGGGTACGTGTCGAGCAGCTCCCGCCATTCCCGGTAGATCTCGTGCACGCCGTCCTGGTCCCACATCGGCGGCGGCGGGCCGACCGGCTCGAGGCCGCCGAGGACGGCGGTCGGGTAGTCGTACTCGGCCAGCGTCTCCTCCTTGACCAGCCCGTGTGCGACGTCGACCCGGAAGCCGTCCACGCCCCGGTCGAGCCAGAACCGCAGGATGGCCAGGAACTCCTCGCGCACCTCCCGGTTGCCCCAGTCGAGGTCGGGCTGGCTGACGTCGAACAGGTGCAGGTACCACTGGCCGTCCGGCACCCGCTCCCACGCGCTGCCGCCGAACATGCTGGTCCACGAGTTGGGCGGGAGGGCGCCGTCCGGCCCGCGGCCCTCGCGGAAGATGTAGCGGTCGCGCTCGGGGCTCCCCGGCGCCGCCGCCAGCGCCTGGCGGAACCACTCGTGCGCGCTCGAGGTGTGGTTGGGCACGAGATCGACGATGACCTTCAGCCCCAGGTTGTGCGCCTCGGCGATGAGCTTGTCGGCGTCGCCGAGGTCGCCGAAGAGCGGATCCACCGCCCGGTAGTCGGCCACGTCGTAGCCGGCGTCGTTCTGCGGTGAGGGGTAGAAGGGCGATAGCCACACGGCGTCGATGCCGAGGTCCTTGAGGCGGGGCAGGCGCCCGGTGATGCCGGGCAGATCGCCCATCCCGTCGCCGTCGCTGTCCGCGAACGAGCGGGGATAGACCTGGTAGATGACGGCGTCGCGCCACCAGCGGTTGTGCATGCCGCCCAGGCTAGCCGTCGAGGATTGCCGCGAATCTCTCCTCCGCCAGGTCGAGCTGGTCGAGGATGTGGTCCTTGGCCTCCAGCGACAGCGGCGTGTCCGGCCGCCCGACCAGCTCACGCAGCTTGGGCACGAGAGGCCGGTACTTGGTGGCCGACGAGTACGCCTTGTCCGGGGTGGTGTGCACGACGCCCACCCCGTTGTCGGTGAAGTCGGACACCTTGATCACCCGAGCCCACGGGTCCCGGTCGAGGCTGGCCGCCACGTGCTCGCGATATTGCTCGTGGCGGTCGCGCTCGGGGTCGTACTGCGGGTTGGTGACCGAGCGGACCAGCTCGGCCACCCGCGGGTTGAAGCGGCGGGCCAGCTCGGCGATCGCGGCCTCGGTCAGCTCGCCGTGCGTGCCCTCGGCCAGCATGCCGAGCTCGGCCGGGTGGTCCTCGACGGCGTCGTGCAGCAGGGCCGCGGTCAGCACGTCGACGTCGTGGACCCCGTAGTACTTGATGATGCGGATCGCGACCCGCAGCAGGTGGTTGAGGTACGGCTCGCGGACCCGGCGGTCGCCGGCGTGCAGCTTGGCGGCCAGTTCGAGCGCCGCCACGAGCTGGTCCCGCTCGTCGGGCGGGAACGACTCGACCTCCAGGAGGAACCGCTCGCGCAGCCCCTCCACGCCATAGACCTCGGTGATCGCATGCAACGGCATCGACAGCAGCATCCGTGGCGCCATGCCGACACTTTAATGGTCAGTTCCCGGTGGTGGACCGGATCGGGACCGGACGGGGTGACGGGCGACGCGAGCCCGCCGCGGCGGTCGTGTCGAACGATGCCTGCTTGAGTGACCAGGCATTACCGCTTTCGGCGTGCACGCCCCGCTTCGGGTTGCCGGCGCCGTCGGTGAACTCCTCCTCGGTCATCGCCTGCAGCGCGCTCAGCGCCACCCCGACGATCGTGGCCGCGGTGATCAGCGTGATCGGGACGATCATCGTGAGCGGCCGGACGCCGTGCACCTGCATGATCGCGGACGGATCGAGGTGGACCGACATGGCGGCCATCCCGGTGTAGTGCATGCCGCACACGGCGATCGCCATGATCCCGGCGGCCACGCTGACCCGGGGCCAGCCGCGCACCGAGATGGCGAACCACAGCGCAACGGTGGCGGCGACGCAGGCGATGACCACCGAGGCCGCCACCAGCGACAGGTTGTAGGTCATGTGCCCGGCGACGTGCATGCCCTCCATGCCGGTGTAGTGCATGACGAGCACGCCGGAGCCGGTCAGCGTGCCGGCGCCGATCACCTTGGGCAGGCTGCGCTTGCCGTGGCCGACGATGACCAGGCCGAGTCCGACCGCGACCACGGCGGCGATCATGCTGAGCAGGGTCATCGGCAGGTCGTAGCGGACCGGGCTGGCCGGCACGTCGAAGCCGAGCATGGCGGCGAAGTGCATGAGCCAGATGGCGCCGCCGCCGATGGCGAACGCCGCGATGCCGAGCCATCGGTTGCGCCGGCCCCGGGTGCGGGCGTCGCGGGCGCGGGCGGTGCAGAGGAGCCCGAAGAACGAGCCCAGGAATGCCAGCAGGTAGGCGGCGAGGGGGTTGAAGACCCCGTACGTGAAGTGATGGACCTCGGTCACTGCGAACCTCGCGATGGATCGACGGATGTTCGCAGGTGATTTACGGCCAAATGGGCGGCCGTTCATCGCACGCCGTGTGCGGTCCCATCACAAAGAGGAACCGGAACCGCCGATACGGCGGTCCCGGTTCGCGACTCGGTTTCGAGGGAGGAGGGATCAGGTGAAGATGCTGACGCCACCCGGGCCTACCAGCAGGCCAACGATGATCAGCACGATGCCCCAGAGGAGCTGCCGCCGGAACAGCGCGAGGATGCCGGCGACCACCAGGATGACTGCGAGGATCCAGAGGAGAACGTCCATGCGGTCGAGTTACCCGGACGCCTCGAAAAGAAAACCCACCTATGTGGCGACCAATTCGAGATCGACTTCATCGGACAGAAGCTGGTAGACGTTGTACGCCTGCTTGATCACCGGGTGGGCCACGTTGCGCACCGGGACGCCGCCCGGCGTACGGCCGCGCTCCGACCCGTGGTGTGCGTGCCCGTGCAGGGCGAGCGCCGTCGGTGCCGCGTCGATCGCCCGGCCGAGCTGGTAGCAGCCGAGGAAGGGGTAGATCTCCAGCGGCTCGCCGAGCAGCGTGTCCGGCACCGGGGCGTAGTGGGTCAGCGCGACCAGCGCGTCGACTTGGATCGAGAGCAGGGCGTCCTGGAGGCGCTGGGCGATCACCTCGGTGGTGCCGACGAAGTCCTTCATCTCGCGCTCGCCGAAGTTGCTGGCGCAGGCCCCGGCGAACCCGCCGCCGAAGCCCTTCACGCCGGCGATGCCGAGGCGGTGCCCGTGCAGCTCGAGGACGGTCGTGTCGCCCTCGAGCACGGTGATGCCGGAGTCGGTCAGCACGTCGGTGACCCGGGCCTGCTGGTCGCTCTGGTGGTCGTGGTTGCCCAGCACGCACACCACCGGCACGCCCAGCCCGCCGAACTCGGTCGCGAAGCAGCGCGCCTCCTCGACGGTGCCGTGCCGGGTCAGATCGCCGGCGACGAGCAGCGCGTCGGCCCGCTCGGGCAGCTGCTCGAGGGCCGGCCGGAACCGGCCCAGCACGTCCTTGTCCACGTGCACGTCGCCCACGGCGGCGATCCTGATCATGAAATCTCCTCCACCTCGCTGGGTGCCTGTGTCCTCGTGATCCCGATGTCGCAGGTGATCTCCACGTCCGGGAAGCGCTCGTTGATCTGCCGGCAGATCTCGTCCCGCCGGTGCGCGCTCTCCACCTCGCCACCGAGCACGAGCAGGTGCTCGCGGCGCTGCACGGTGATGCCGAGCTCCGCGATCCGCCCGTCGGTGAGCAGACTCTGGATCTCGGCTTCCAGGTATTCGTCGAGTTGAGTGCTCATCTGTCTCCCCTACCCCCATCCGGCTCGTTCCCACCGGCGGGAACGACGTCCAACCGGTCGAGCAGGATCAGGAACGCTTCGGCGTACGGAGATCGGGACGTCTCCCGGCGTACGCGATCCCAGTCGATCTGCTCGCGCAGCGACCGTGCCACCGGGAAGCCGGTGGCGAAGTCGCAGTAGTGCTGGCTGTAGCTCAGCAGCTTGTGGATCATCAGCTGGGTCGCCGAGATCACCGGCATGTTGATCGCCTCGACCGAGATCATCTCGCTGTCGCGCAGCGTCTCGTCGGTGACCGGCGTCTCCACCGGCCGATGGATGAGGTCCACCATGCGGTCCTCGTCGTAGACCTTGACCAGCCAGTCCTCGGGCGGTTGCTCGGTGCGGAAGCCGACCGCCGCGAGCGCCTTCAGTGCCTGCTCGGCGTCCTGCTCGCGGATCAGGAAGTCGACATCGTGGTCGCTGGAATGACCGCCGTGCGCGTACACCGCGAAGCTCCCACCGAGCGCGAAGGGGATGTCGGCCGCCTTGAGGGTGGAGGCCACCCGCTTGAGCGTGCCGGCCAAGCCTTCGTCCACGTGGTGCGGCATGGGCGTTCTCCCTGTTCGACGTGTGCGGTTCGGGTCGTATTGCGGTACCCGAGCCGCTTCCCCTTGAACCTCACGCCAAAATCAACTGCTACACCCGATTTTGGTACGGAATGAGCACCGTTGCTCGGAAACACACTGGGCAACCCTGGTTACCGTTGGTAGGCATGACCCGCCAGCCACGCACCATCGCCCTGGTCGGCATCGACGGATCGGGCAAGACCACCCAGGCCCACCGCCTGGCCGACGACCTGGCCGCCGAAGGCCTGCGCGCCGCCTACCGCCGCAACGCCGGGGGCCGTCGCTGGTTCGGTCGCCTGGCCGCGGCCCTGGGCCGCGGCGACGACGCCGAGGACCTGCTCGGCCGCCGCGGCATGTTGTTCATCGAGTCCGTGCTGCGCTGGCTGGCCATCCTCCGCACCCTGCTGCGCCGGGCCTTCACCGGCGAGATCACGGTGATGGACCGCTACGCCGCCTGCCAGTACGCGAGCCTGCGCGCCCGGGCCGCGGGCCCGTCCGCCGAGCGCCGCGCCCGTCTCGCCTACCGCCTGTTCCCGCGCCCGGACGTGACCTTCCTGCTGGCCGTGGACCCGCTGATCGCCCACGACCGCATCGAGCGCCGCGGCTACGACCACGAGAGGGTCGAGTATCTGTCGGCCGCCGCGGCCGCCTACCGTTCGCTGCCCGAGTACGCCGATTTCGTGCTCATCGACGCCAACGGCACCCCGGCCGAGGTCGCCGCCGAGATCCGGGCCCGGCTGCCGCTCCCGGCGCCGGTGACCCCGGCCCGTTCCCGGGTCCGCGCGATGATCCTGGCCGGCGGCCCCCTGATCGCCGGCGCCACCGCCCTGGGCTACCAGCTGGCCGAGACGCTGTAGGCCGGCCGCCCAGCCAGCGCCGGGCGGCGGTCCAGCGCCGGGCGGCGGGCCGGCGCCGGGCGGCCGGCTAGGCCTGGCCGTAGACCGGGATGGTCGCGCCCGTGGTCGGCGCCGAGTCGTCCGAGGCCAGGAAGACGATCGTCGGGGCGATCTCCGCCGGGCGCACCCAGCGGGAGAAGTCCGCGTCCGGCATGTCGCGCCGGTTGGCCGGGGTGTCGATCACGCTGGGCACGATCGTGTTGCAGCGCACCTTCTGCTTGCGGTACTCGACCGCGACCGCCCCGGCGAAGGCCAGCACCGCCGCCTTGGCCGTCACATAGCCGGCCGCCCCGGCGAACGGCGCCACCGCGGCCCGCGACGAGACGCAGACGATGCCGCCACCGCCGGCCGCCACCAGGTGCGGCAGGGCCGCGGCCGTCACCAGGTAGGTGGGACGCAGGTTCAGCGCGAGCAGGCGCTCGAACTCCGCGACCGGGGTGTCGGCCACGAGACCGCTCCCGGCGTACGCACCCGCGAGATTGACCACCGCCCGCAGCGGCGCCCCCGGTTCCGCGGCCGCGACCGCCATCGCGGCAGTGATATCCGTCTCATCGGCGAGATCCGCTTCGACCACGATCGCGTCCGGCAGGGAGGCCCGGGACCCCGGCCGCACCGGTGCCACCACCCGCCAGCCGGCGGCCGCGAAGGCCGCCACCGTGGCCCGGCCGAGCCCGCCGGCGCCGCCGGTGACGAATGCCGTCCGTCCGTTTTCCATAAGGATCATGCTGCCCGCTCATCCGCCCCGGACGGTGTGGTTCTCGTCACGTCCGTCGCAGGATGATCCATGGGTCGCGGTTCGTTGCGAAAAGGGCCGTCACCTGCACGGGCGTCACCCTTGCGGGCGAGTGAAGTGGAGGCGCGCGTGCCGCATTGTGGCAGGTGTCCCGTTCGGCCCGGCCCATCGGGATCTTTTCGATGAGCCTTTTGTTTCAAGACGGTCGCGAACCTGTCGATGCTGCACGTGAACCCGGGAAGCCGAGCGGCCGTACTGGGTAGTGACGGATGTCCCATGGTCTGTGGTGATGCCCGTCGCTGCGACGGATGAGGGGCCGATGGTGTCATTGAGGCGATGGCGGGTATGCGTCTTGGTGCGCGACCGCCGCCGGCCGCGGCGCGCGAATGCCGCTTGGAGAGCCTCCTCCTCAGGAACATCGCACTCGGCTCTCAGCAATCACCCAGGCATTCGTGACACTTTCGACCCACCAGCCGGAATCAGTGCGACCAGTCATTTGTTGTGTAGATGCCAGTAACCGCAATGCACGTCTTGCGGACGTTACGGGGAGGAACTGATGAACACAGGGTTTGCCCGTAACGGGGTAAGTAGTGAACGCAATGAGGGGACCGTGGGCAACGTGGAGAAGAGCACCGTCATGCGGACCGACCAGGTCGCCGAGGAGCGAGACCTGGTCGGCGTCTACCTGCACGAGATCTCCCGGACGCCACTGCTGAGCGCAGCCGAGGAAGTCGAGCTTTCCAAGCAGATCGAGGCGGGCCTCTACGCGGAGTTCCTGCTCGACGAGGGCGAGATGCCCCGTGGCGTGAGCCGCGAGGAGCTGGAGCGGATCGTCCACGAGGGTCAGCGGGCGAAGGATCTGTTCATCCGGGCCAACCTGCGTCTGGTGGTCTCGATCGCCCGGCGCTACGTGCGCTCGGGCATGCCGATGCTCGACCTGATCCAGGAGGGCAACACCGGCCTGGTCCGCGCGGTGGAGAAGTTCGACTACGAGCGCGGCTACAAGTTCTCGACGTACGCGACGTGGTGGGTGCGCCAGGCGATCAGCCGGGCCATCGCCCAGCAGGAGCGCACCGTGCGCCTCCCCGTGCACCTGGTCGAGGACGTCAACCGGATGCGCAACGTCACCCGCCAGCTCGTCCGCGAGCTCGGCGCCGACCCCGAGCCCGAGCAGATCGCGGCGGCGCTCGGCGTGACCGTGGAGCGGGTCAACGAGCTCACCCGGTGGGCGCAGGACACGGTCTCGCTCGACACCCCGGTCGGCGACGACGGCGACACCAACCTCGGCGACCTGGTCGCCGACAGCGACGCTCCCTCCCCGGAGGAGATCGTGCTGACCGCGCTCGAGCGGCAGCGGATCGAGGGCCTGCTCAACCACCTCGACGACCGGTCGGCCGGCATCATGCGGGCTCGCTACGGTCTCGAGGACGGCCGGGAGCACTCGCTGACCGAGGTGGCCTCGCGCTTCTCGCTCAGCCGGGAGCGCATCCGCCAGCTCGAGATCCAGGCGCTCGGCCGGCTGCGTGAGCTGGCCCGGGCCGAGGGTCTGCAGGCCGCCTGAGCACCGAACCCCCCCCGACGACAGAGACGCGAAAGGCCGGTACCCGGACGGGTACCGGCCTTCTTGGTGCGCGGGGAACTACCGGACCCGGCCGTAGCCGTACGGGGTCATGATGTTCATCGACCTCTTCTTGATCGGCTCGCCCTCGCGGGAGGCGTCGATGATCATGCCGCCGCCGACGTACAGGCCGACGTGGCCGAGGCTGCGGTAGAACACCAGGTCGCCCGGCTTCAGCTGGGACTTGGTGATGCGGGCCGTGGCGCTGTACTGGGCGGCCGCGTTGTGCGGCAGCGACTTGCCGGCCTTGGCCCAGGCGGCCATGGTCAGGCCCGAGCAGTCGAAGGTGTTGGGCCCGGAGTCGCCGTAGCCGTAGTACGCCGGCTTGTTCGCCTGCACGTACGCGAAGTCGACCGCGATGCCGGCCGAGCCGGAGATGCTCGGCGCCTTGCCCGCGGCCCCCGAGACGCCGGGCTCGGTCGCGCTGCCGAACGCCTGCTCCCGCATCGCGCGCAGCTTCTTGATGTTGGCCTCGATCGTCTTCTTGCGGGCGGCCATCGCCTTGAGCTGCGCCTGCTGCTTCTCCTGCGTCGTCTTCAGCGCGGCCTGCCGGTCGGCGTACGTCCGGGTGGTCTCCGTGTAGTCGCTGATGTCGCGCTGGTTCGACCGGCTGATCATCTCGAGGTAGCTCATCCGGTCGATCAGGCTGCTCTGGTCGCCGCCCAGCAGCGCGCTCATTGGCCCGACCCGACCCTGCATGTAGGCGGTGGCGGCGACCGACTGGACCTGGGCCTCGGCGACGACCATCTTGGCCTTGGCCGGGGCGATCGACGCGGCCAGCTTCTTCTGGTCGTCGGCGGTCTTCTTCAGGTCGATGTTGAGCTTGTTGTACGACTCGGTGATGTCCTCGAGCTGGTTCGACGCGGTCTCGATCTGCTTCTTGAGCTCGCTCTCCGACGGCGCCGCGTGGGCCGAGGTCGCCATGGACCCGGTCAGCGCGACCGCCATGGCCGCGACCACGAGGGAACGAAGCCTGGTGCGGGGGGTTGGCACCGGTTGCTGAACCTTTCTTCCGCTTCGGCCGCCTACCGGGTTAGCTGACGCCTGCGTTTCCGGAAGATCAGTGGGCGGGAAGAAGGCCCTACCGCTGGACGCGGATTCACCCCGGTAACGCGGTTCCCCGGTTCGGCCACGCGCCCGGGGGACGGCGCGCCGATTCGGCGGCGTTGGCCGGCGCCACCCGGAGGGAAGTGGCTGCGGACCGAACCAACCGCATTAACTTATCGATGCGGGAAACAAAATCAAGGTCTCTGTGCGGGATTTAAGGTAATCGCCAGATATGCGCCAATGATCCCGATAACACATTGTCATTCGACGAAGACGGCGCGTCATTCGCGGCCCTCAAACGGGACTTTTCGCCAGCTCGGCGGGAACCCACGCGTTGGTGACCTTACGCTCCGCCCAGAACGAGAGGAAGGGGATCGTGCCGGCCGCCATGACCAGGATCATCCGGGGGAACGGCCAGCGGGCGCGGCGGGCCAGATCGAAGGTCAGCACCAGGTAGACCATGAACAGGAAACCGTGCAGCGGGCCGACGACCGCAACCACGGTGTCGTTGTCGCCGAGGTACTTCAGCGGCATGCCGACCAGCACCAGCGCGAGCAGGCAGACGCCGACGATCCACGCGATGATCCGATAGCGGGTGAGGGCTCCCTGCACGGTGCACTTCCTATTTGTTGGAGTAACCCGGGTAGTCCGAGGGGCGGGCGCCGGGGTGGGCGGCCAGCCAGGTGAGGTAGTCGTTGTAGGCGTCCAGCTCGGGGTCGTCCTCGGCGGCCGGCGCCGGCACGGCGACCCGGACCGGCCGGCCGACCGTAACAGGCGAGCCTGGGAGCCGTTCCTCCTCGGCCTCGTCGTCCTCCGGCGGCGCGGGGGGACGGCGGGCGAGCTGCACCTCGCGGAACCAGAGGAACGCGAAGAAGGCCGCGAAGACCGGCCACTCGAATGTGTAACCCCAGCTCAGTGTGTTGCCACCGCTGGCCCGGCTGAACTGCCACCAGCCCAGGCCGAGGCAGCCCACCACGGCGGCGAGCGCGAGGACGTGCCGGACGATCCAGGCCGGCGTCCACAGCCCCTTCATGCCCGCCAGCGTACCGGCGCGCGTTTGGCCGCCGTCCGCATGGGCAACCGTGCTGGCAAGCACACCAACGGAGGTAACCATGACGGACGCCCAGCTTCACAACGAGACCGGCGTGGAGCCGGCCACGCTCGCGGACGAGGACCTCTTCCGGGAGCTTGCCAGCCTCTACCGGACCCGGCTGGCGACGCTGCGGCACGGTCCCGACGCGGCCCTGGACAACCATTTCCGGCGCACCGCCGACCTGGAGACCGAGTACATGGTCCGGTACCCCGGCCGCGAGGTCGACCCGTCCCGCCTGACGCAGGACTTCTGACCGCCGACCCGAAGGGCCCCCCTCATGACGGACACCATGCGTGACCGCCTGTCGCACGTCGCCGACTCGTACGCGCCGCACGAGCACCGCCCGCTCGCCGGCTACCTGGCCGCGATGGGCGCGTTCGGCACGCTGGCCGCCGCCCTGGCCGGTGCGGCCAAGCTCACCGGCCGCCCGGTGCCGGGCCGGCCCGCGACCGCCGACGTGGTGCTCATCTCGATCGCCACCCACAAGCTCAGCCGCCTGCTGGCCAAGGATGCGGTGACGAGCCCGCTGCGGGCGCCCTTCACGCGCTATGCCGAGCCGGCCGGGGCGGCCGAGCTCAACGAGGAGGTACGCGACGAGGGCAGCTCGCTGCGGCACGGCATCGGCGAACTGATCACGTGCCCGTTCTGCCTCGCCGTGTGGGTGGCGACCGGCCTGACCGGCGGGCTGGTGCTCGCCCCGCGCCTGACCCGGCTGGCGGCGACGGTCCTGACCGCCACCGCCGCCTCCGACTTCCTGCAGATGGCCTACGACGCGGCCAAGGGCGCCGCCGGCGAGAAGTGACCCGGGTCACAATCGCTTACGGAATCGTCCCGGGCCGCCGACGGTTGAGTACGGATGTCGGTGTGTCCAGTGTCCCCGGGCCTCACCACTAATGCCTTCACGGAATACCGTTCGGCTGGAGCCGTGTTGTGCCACTCGCCGAGAGGCGACATGCACACCGACATCTCTTGCGCGGCCCCCGGGTTTCTCCCGGGGGCCGCGTGGTGTTTCACCCGCCTTCCGCGCGGGGTATTCGACCTCCATGAGTGATCACCGGATCGACCAGCGCGCCGCCGACCTGCTCCCCGAGGAGCACGCGGCCGGCAGCGCCGACCCGAAGGCGCAGGCCGAGGCGATCCTGGCCGACTCCGACCGGCGGGAGCACGATCCCGAGGCGCTGGAGAGCCGCCACTCCGACGAGACCACCCAGTAGGGGCATCGAACTTCCGTGCCTGTCGATGGTCATGGCATAGTGCCGGGCGTGTCTGCCCCGAATCGCCGGATTTCTGGCCCCAAGCGCGGTCCCGTGCGTGTGCTGAGCCGTCTCCGGCGGTCGCGTCGCCCGCATGCGGCGCCCCTCAGCGGTCCCCACCCGATCGAACTGGCGGGGTTGCTGCACGAGGTATCGGTGCGCCTTCTCGGCGCGGAGAGCTTCGCCTCGGCGCTGGAGCGCCTGGCTTCCTTCGCGGTGGGCGCGGTGCCGGGCGCGGTGCGCTGCTCGATCGCGCTGATCGGCGAGGGCGGCCCGCTCAGCTGCACCGCCTACGGTCCGAGCGGCGAGGGCGTCGATGAGCTCCAGTACGCGTCGGGCGCCGGCCCGGGCCTCGATGCCGCCCGCAGCCGCTCGCTCGTGACGGTCGAGGACCTGGCGGCCGACGAGCGCTGGCCCGAGCTCGCCGAGCCGGCCCGCGCCGAGGGCGTCCGCTCGGTGGTGGCCGTGCCCCTGGACGTGCCGCGCGCCGAGGTCGGCTCGCTCAGCCTCTACCTGGACCGCCCCGGCGGCCTCGGCCCCGACCTGACGCTGACCGCCATGGCCCTGGTCAACCAGGCCGAGGTCCTGCTCGGCGAACTCCGCCGGCGCGACGAGGCAAGCACCGGTGCCGCCATCGACCGCGCCGTCGGCGTGATCATCGCCCAGCGCGGGTGCGGCGTGCGCGAGGCCTACGACGTGCTCGGCGAGACCGCACAGCGGCTGGGGCTCGACCGCCAGGCCGTCGCCGACCGCCTGATCGCCGCCGCCGCCCGCAACGCCTGATCGCCGCCTCCGCCGCCGCCCGCAACGCCTGATCGCCGCCGCCGCCCGCAACGCCTGACCGCCGCGTCCCGCGCTCGCCCGCGCCTGCCCGCGCGTGGCGTGAGCAGAGCGGCTCTGCTTACCTGTCCGGGCGCGCGCCGGGGTGAGCAGAGCAAAGGCCGAGACGCGGTGCGCCTCGGCCTTTGTCGCGCGATGGCGTTACGCGCCGCCGTCCTTGCTCTTGCCGGCCGGGACCGGGGCGGCGGAGCCCGCCAGCGGGCCCGCCCCGACCTCGCCGGGGACGCCGTCGCTGTTCTCCGCGGCCAGGATGTCGGCCTCGCGCTGGGCCTGGGCCGAGCGCTGGGCCAGCGGGATCTCCGGCAGGAAGAAGACCACGACCAGGCCGACGATCATCACGGCCAGGGCCAGCAGGAAGACCACCTGGATGCCGTCCGAGAAGCCCACCTTGAACGGGTGCGCGAGCACGTCGGTCAGCTTGTTGATCCAGGACGTATCGCTGAGGTCGCCGCCGCCGCCGCTGGTCGCCTGCTGCAGGATCTTCGCCTGGTCCGGGTGCTGAGCCAGCGCGGTCCGGAACTCGTCGGTCTGCGCGGCCGAGGTGAAGGCGTCCTTGATCTTGCCGGGCAGCACGTTGAACAGCACCGACAGGAAGATCGCGGTACCGAGCGTGCCGCCCATCGAGCGGAAGAACGTCACCGAGCTGGTGGCCACGCCGATCTCGCGCGGGCTCACCGCGTTCTGCACCGCGGTGATCATCGGCTGCATGTTGCCGCCGAGGCCGAGGCCCATCAGCACCATGATCAGCATGGTTCGCCAGAGCGGGGTGTCGGCGCCGATCGTGGCGAACAGTGCGAGCGCCGCGACCATCAGGATGCTGCCGATGATCGGGAAGATCCGGTAGCGGCCGGTACGGGCGATCAGCTGACCGGCGGTGATCGAGCCGGCCATGATGCCGACCACGAACGGGATCATCTGGAGGCCGGCCGCGGTGGCCGAGGCGCCCTTGACGATCTGCAGGTACAGCGGGACGGTCATCAGGCCGCCGAACATCGCCATGCCCAGGATCGAGCTGGAGATCGCGCCGACCTTGACCGTACGGTTGCCGAACAGCCGCAGCGGAAGCAGCGCCTCTTCCTTGTACGCCCGCTCGACGAAGACGAACGCGACGATGCCGATGGCGCCGATGACGTAGCAGAGGATCGAGCGGCCGGAGTCCCAGCCCCACGTGCGGCCCTGCTCGGCCACGGTCAGCAGCGGGACGAGACCGACGATCAGGGTGATCGCGCCGGGCCAGTCGATGCGGTGGTTGACCCGGTGGTGGGGCAGGTGCAGCACCTTGGCCACGACCGCCATCGCCGCGATGCCGATCGGCACGTTCAGGTAGAAGACCCAGCGCCAGCCGTCCACCCACAGCAGCTTGTCGGCGCCCGCGAAGAAGCCGCCCAGGATCGGGCCGAGCACGCTCGCGGTACCGAAGACGGCCAGGAAGAAGCCCTGGTAGCGGGCCCGCTCGCGGGGCGGCACGATGTCACCGATGATCGCCAGGGCCAGCGACATGAGGCCACCGGCGCCGACGCCCTGGATCGCCCGGAACGCCGCCAGCTCGTACATGTTCTGGGAGAGGCCGCAGAGCATCGAGCCGACGATGAAGATGCCGATCGCGAACAGGAAGAACGGCCGCCGCCCGTAGATGTCCGACAGCTTGCCGTAGAGCGGCGTGGAGATCGTCGACGTGATCAGGAAGGCCGTCGTGGCCCAGGCCTGCAGGTCGAAGCCGTGCAGGTCGTCGGCGATCGTCCGGGTGGCCGTCGCCATGATCGTCTGGTCCAGCGCGGCCAGGAACATGCCCATCATGAGGCCGGCGAGAACCGTGAGGATCTGGCGGTGGGTGAAGTCCGCGGAGCCGGTGGGCGGCGGCGCGGTGGTCTCGGTGTTGCTCACGCGTTCTCCCGTGGTGGTGTCGCGGCCGCCACACTGCGCAGATGCGCCTCGGCCGCGCTGTTGAATTCGGTGAAGAGCTCGATGAAGGCCTCGACCCGCTCGGCCGGCCAGTTGCTCAGCACCGCGGCGAGGAAGGCCTCGCGATCGTCGTGCAACTCCCGGCAGGCGGCGAGTCCCTCCTCGGTGATGGCCAGACGCGACGCCCGGCCGTCCTCCGGATCTGCCTCGCGGCGGGCCAGGCCCGCCTTCACCAGCTGTGCGGCCTGCCGGCTGACCGTGGACGGGTCGGCCTGCTTGGCCTCGGCCAGGTCGGTCACGCGCATCGGGCCGTGGAACCGCAAGGGGAACAGCAGCATCAACGCGGAGAACTCCGCACCCAGGTCTCCCCGGTTGAGCATGCCCTTCGCCCGGGCGCCGAGCCGGAAGAACCGCATAAGTTCGTCGGCCAGACGCGAGGCGCCACCGGCCGCGTCCATCGTCTGCACGTGCTGCCGTCCTGAGAAGCTTGATTGATGCATGCAGCGTACAACTTGTTGCGTGTTGAAAGCATCTTGCTGATCGACGCGGAACGTGACGCTTATCGCATCCGCCAGATCCCGGTGGTCAGCGTCTCGGCTTCCTCCAGCGCGGCGGGCACCGGCACGGTGTACTCGGCCACGCGCTCGAACAGCCGCTCCGGGAAGTACCCCCGTCCCGGGTCGCCAACCAGGACCTCGACGGATTTCCGCCGTTCCGTCCGGAGATCGCCGATGAGGGCCGCGGCCACGGTCGGGCTGTAGAAGACGTCGCCGGCCAGGATCACCTCGGGGTCGGGCACGTCGTCGCGCAGGGTGACGTGGTTGGCAGCCGCGTTGCGGTGGGCGGCGGCCACCGCCCGGGGGTCGATGTCGGTCGCGGCGACCGCGGCGGCGCCGGCCCGGGCGGCGGCGATCGCGACGATGCCGGAGCCGGTGGCGACATCCCGTACGCGCCTGCCGGCGACCACCTCGGGATGGTCCAGCACATAGCGCGCGAGGGCCTGGCCGCCGGCCCAGACGAACGACCAGAACGGCGGTGGCTCGTCGCTGCGGAACTCGCCGCCGGTGAGGTCGAAGAGACCGGTTCCGGGATCGGCCAGATGCAGCGAGATCTCGGGGGTCAGCGGAACCGGTCGCAGCACCCGCCGAGTCTAATTTCTTCCTTAACTTTTGACGGTCGCGGACGGTGCCGCCATGACCAGTTTGGCCCGGTATTCGCTTCGCGCCTCGGCCGCCCACGGCGCGTCCTCCTCCTCGAGAAGAGGACGGCTCGCGAGGAACGCGGCGGCGGTCAGCGGCTTGATCGCACGCGGCGCGGGCCGGCTCGCGGCGGCGGTCACCAGCTCGTCGAAACGGGCCACGTCGACGCGTACGCGATCGGGATCGAAGCGCACGCGGCCACGGTGCGTGAGCAACACGGAATCCCGCGTGGTCACACCGGGCTCCAAATGGGCCCGCAGAACCGACAAGTCGGCCTCCACGGACTTCTTGCCCGTGCCGAGCAGCTCGGCCAGCTCCGAGATGGACACCTCGCCCCGCAGTGCGACCAGGGCGAGGAGGTGCCGCGGCCGATCGCCACCGAAGTCGGCGCCGGACAGGCGCTCGCCCCGGGTACGAACTTCGATGCGACCGAAGAGCTGGATGTCGAACATGAATGAGAACTCTGCGTCTGGCACAGTTGACCGGCAAGGCCCAATGCTGGGGGTGCTATCCACCGAAAGACTGGTGATCGCGGCCGCTTGGCCTCATCCTTCTGTCGGTGGTACCGGCGCAACGGATCCGGCCCGTCGCTGCGGCAGGCTGTTGGTAGGGCAAAGATGAGAGCTGGTACTCCTTAGACTTCCGAGGTCCTCATCGGTTTGAAAGGTGGCGCATGAAACACGGCGAAGCGATCAGTGTCCTCGTCGTCGACGGCCACCAGACGTTCGCCGAGCTGCTCGGACACGCTCTGGCCGGCCAGCCCGACCTCGAGTACGTGGGTCATGCCCGCACCGGTGCCGAGGCGTTGCAGCTCGCCGCGCAGCTGCAGCCGGATGTGATCCTCCTCGATCCCGATCTGTCCGATGCGGACGGAATTGCGATCGCCGAGCTGATTCGCGTTCGCCAGCCGGACACCCGTGTGGTGATCCTCACTGCCAGCGATGAGGGCGCGCTCGTCGGGCGGGCCACGGCGGCCGGCGCCGCGGGTTTCCTGTCCAAGAACGGCGCGCTCGGTGACGTGCTGAACGCGTTGCGCACCGCGCACGGCGGCGGCATGACCGTCTCCACCGACATCCTGGCCCGGTTGCTGCGCAGCACGACGCCGGTCGCGGCGCCGCGTGGCGGCGGACTCACCGTTCGTGAGGACGAGGTGCTGCACCTGATGGCGGCCGGTCTGGACGCCCGGGCGATCGCCCGCCGGCTCGGCATCAGCCTGCACACGTGCCGGGGGTACGTGAAGGCGGTGCTGGCCAAGCTCGGCGCGCACAGTCAGCTCGAGGCGGTCGCGATCGCCACCCGCCGGGGCCTGATCCGGCCCGGCCGGCAGTAACGGTAAGTAGTTCCTGCCAGTACTCATCCGCGAGAACGCCAGATCCGTACCACTGTCCGGGGACAGCCGGCGAAGCCGGTGCTTGCGACAGGGGAGACTCGCGGTGGACCGAGCAGCAGCTGACGACGCGATGTCCGATGTGGCGGTCAAGGGGGACACGCTCTATCGGCGCCCGCCGGCGAACCCGCCGGCGCAATCCACGACCGGAGGGTCGTGGTTCACCGGTGGCACCGACGTGCCGGCGCCGGCCGCTCCCGAGTACGGGCCGGCCACCCCGGTCGGATCGGGCCGGGCGTCCTACGGTTTCACCGCGACGCCGATCTCGCCGATGCGGCACGGGCCGACCTCGGCGCCGCCCGCTCCGGCCTCGTCATCTTCGGCTTCGCCATCCCCGGTCCTCTCGTCGCCGGGCTCGTCATCTGCGGGACCCTCGGGCTCGACCGGCGCGCTGCGGACGCCGTCGGGGGAGCACGCCGCCTGGCGCACCGACACCGGCGAGCGCCGCCTGCCGCCGCCTCCGCGTGAGGCGCCGCAGCACGAACCGCCGCGCCGGGAAGCGGCGCCCGCCCCGGCGCTGCCGCCGCGACAGTCCCGGATGGTCACTCTGGGTATCGTCGTGCTCTCGGCCGTTGTCCTCGTCGCCGGCTCGATCGTCGGCGTCATGTACTTCTCCGGCTCGGACGACAACATCGACTCGGTGCTCCAGCTCGGGGCGGGCGGGACCGGCAAGCGTACGGTCAGCGCCCCGCTCGACAACCGCACCAAGGCCAGCTTCGAGCTGCTCGCCGGGGCCAACACCGTGCACGTGACGATCGGCGAGCTCGGCGACGACCTCTACCGGATCTCCACACCGGACGACGCCGGCATCCTGCCCAGCGCCACCATCCGCAACGACGACGTGAAGCTGCAGACCACCCGGGACGGCGACGGCACCGGGGGCGAGATCGAGATCGTGCTGGCCGCGAAGGTGCGCTGGCAGCTGCGCTTCTCCGGGTACGCCGAGAAGCAGCGCATCGACGTGAGCGGCGGGCAGATCAGCGGCATCGAGATGGTCGCCGGGATGCGGGAGGCCGAGCTGACCCTGTCGCAGCCGGCCGGAACCGTGCCCGTGAAGATCAATGGCGCCGTGGACAAGCTCGTCCTCAAGGCGCCGGCGGCCAACCCGGTGCGGATCAAGGTGGGCGGCGGCGCGCAGACCGTGGTCGCCGGCACCCGGACCCTGAAAGACGTAACGGCCGGCTCGACCCTGACCCCGAAGGGCTGGGACACCACCGACCGCTACGACGTCACCGCCGGCGCCCGCATCACGGCGCTGACGGTGGAGAGCGCCTGACTACGACAGCACGCGCAGCCGGACCGTCTGCTCCATGCTGCGGAGCTGGTCGAGCACCTCGTCGCTGTAACCGCCGCTGATGTCGGTGATCAGGTAGCCGTACTCACCGCGGGTGCTCAGCAGCTGGCCCTCGACGTTCACCGCGTGCTGGGCCAGGATGCTGTTGACCTGGGCCAGCACGCCCGGGGTGTTGATGTGGACGTGCACGATCCGGCTCATGCCGCTCTGCTCGGGCAGCGCCACCCCCGGCAGGTTGACGCTCAGCGTCGTGTTGCCGTCGTTGACGAAGTGGGCCAGCTTGTTGGCCACGAAGTCGCCGATGTCGGACTGCGCCTCCTCGGTCGACCCGCCGATGTGCGGCGTGAGGATCACGTTGGGCAGGCCGCGCAGCTCGGAGACGAACTCGTCGCCCCGGCCCTTCGGCTCGGCCGGGAAGACGTCGACCGCGGCGCCGGAGAGGTGCCCGCCGGTCAGCGCGTCCCGCAGCGCCACGTGGTCGACCACGATGCCGCGCGACAGGTTGAGGAACAGCGCGCCCGGCTTCATCCGCTTGAACTGCTCGGCGCCGAAGAACCCGGCGTTGCCCGGCCGGCCGTCGACGTGCAGGGTCACCACGTCGGACGTCTCCAGCAGCTCCTCGAGCGAGGCGCAGCGGTGTGCGTTGCTGAGGGCCAGCTTGTCGGCCGTGTCGTAGAACGAGACGTGCATGCCCAGGTTCTCGGCCAGCACCGAGAGCTGGGTGCCGATGTTGCCGTACCCGACGATGCCCAGCCGCCGCCCGCGGATCTCGTGCGCGCCGTCCGCCGACTTGTCCCACACGCCCTCGTGCATGAGCGCGTTCTTCTCGGTGAGGCGGCGGGTCATCGCGATGATCTCGGAAATCGCCAGCTCCACCACCGAGCGGGTGTTCGAGAACGGCGCGTTGAAGACCGCGACGCCCGCGGCCGAGGCGGCGTGCAGGTCGATCTGGTCGGTGCCGATGCAGAACGCCCCGATCGCGACCAGGCTGTCGGCCGCCTCGAGCACCTTGGCGGTCACCTTGGTCTTGGACCGGATGCCCAGCAGGTGCACCCCCGGGATGCGCTCGAGGAGCTCGGACTCGTCGAGGGCGTTGCGGACGGACTCGACCTGGTATCCCTCGGCCTCGAGCCGGGACACCGCGTCGCGGTGAATGCTCTCCAACAGAAGGACTCGCACCTTGGCCTGCTCGCTCATCATCATCCGTTCCGTGTCAGAAGTTGAGGCCGTCCGGGCCGCCACGCCGAAGCCCAGATCTACCAGCCTAGTGCGCGGCCGGTCCCGGCCCGGGCCGGTGTGCCGGACCTCCCATCTGGTGCGATGGCCGTAACCAGCCGCCGATGAGTACGGGCCCGGGGCCGCGCCCGGATCAGAGGCGGTCGCGGACCCAGCCCCGCAGCGCGCCGGCCCAGCGCCGCTGGAAGGCGCGGACGGTGGGGATGCCGGGCGGGTCGGGCAGCCGGCCGACCCGCTCGAAGGAACCCGCCATCCCCGCCGCGAAGTCGGTCACCAGGCCGGGGTCGATCCCGTCGATCGCCCGGGCCGGGTCGCCGCCGGAGACCACGATGTCGCAGGCCAGCCACATGCGGTCGATCCAGGCCGGGCCGGTGCAGGCCCAGGGCCAGTCCACGACCACGATGCCGCCGCCCGGACGCACCAGCATGTTGTCGGACCGTACGTCGCAGTGCAGCAGCGTGTCGCCGTGGGCGACCGACTCCAGGCTCCGGGCGGCGGCCGTGCTCAGCTCGCTCAGGTGGCCCTTCGCCCACGGGTCGAGGTCGGCCGGCGGGTCGGCGGCGATCGCGTCCCAGGCGGCGAAGTCGTCGGCCATCTGCTCGGCCGCGGTCGGCATCCCGGAGATCGGCGCGGGCGTGAGCGTGGCGGCCAGCTCGCCGAGCGCGGTCACGGCCGCGTCGATCTCGCTCTCCACCCAGGGCGTACGGGGTTGAGCGCCGTCGACGTCCTCGAGAACGAGCACCACCCAGTCGCCGTCGTCGAAGCCGCCCAGCATGCGCGGGACCGGCGCCGCCGCGGGCAGCGCCGCGGTGATCCGCATCTCCTGGCGGGCGAGCTCGGCCGAGCGGGCGTTGATCGCCGGACTGACCGCCTTGACGAACGCGCGCCGGCCGGACTCGGTGACCACCCGGTCGGCCGAGCCCGCCGAGAAGCCGCCGGCCTGCGACTCGGCCGTGGTCACCCGGCCGCCGCCGATGATCTCCTCGGTCCGGCAGCGCACCGCCTCGGGCATGTCCCGCCAGCCGATCCGGACCCTCGCCGCCTGTGTCATGCGCTTGATCGTGGCAGCCCGGGCCGCCGGGGCGAAAGCGGGATTTCCGTCGTACCCCTCCAGCAGACTCACCCCCATGCGGACTCACCCCACGCCCACGAACCCCCCGCCCCCGATGCCGGCGACCGACGACGAGTGGCTCGCCGCGTTGCGGGCCCGCGCCCAGGAGGCGCAGCGCCGCCGCGAGCAGCGCGCCGAGCAGCGCCGGCTGGCGGCGCGCCGCCGCACACACGGCATGGTCGACCGCAACGCGGCCCGCCTGGCCGAGGCCCGCCGCCGGGCCCGTGCCCGGGAAGATCGCGCCGATCCGGAGCGTTCTCCTCCGGAGCAGGGGGTACCACGGGTGATGTAGGGGTCATCTACCCCTTCAGGAGGACGCCAAGATCCGGCGGCTTCGACAGGCTGACCAGTGGGTCGGTGAGGCAAGCTCGAAGAGGGGTGTCCATGGGGTCGCTGGGGTGGGCTGTCGCGCTGTCCGTGCTGTCCGCCGCGAGCTATGCGGGCGCGGCGGTCGCTCAGGAGCGGCTGGCCGAGCACCGCCAGCGGGGTCTGGCCCGGTGGGCGGTCGCGCTGCTGCTCACGGCGAGCGGGGTCGGCCTGCACGTGCTGGCGCTGAACTTCGGCACCGTCGCCGTGGTCCAGGCGCTGGGCACCCTGACGCTGCTGTTCGCCCTGCCGATCTCGGCGCTGCGCTACCGCGTACGGATCAGCGTGCCGGCCTGGATCGACGCCGGCCTCACCGTCGCCGCCCTCGCCCTGATCCTGTCGCTCTCGGTCGAGTCCGACGACCCGCCGCTGCTCACCGAGACGGCCGGCCGCGTCCTCTCGATGATCACCTTGGCCGTGGTCGCCGTGCTGACCGGGACGGCCGCGGCCCTCTCCGCCCGCTCGCCGCGCTGGCGGGCCCTGATGCTGTCGGCCGCCGCCGGCGTCGCGTTCGGCATCTCGTCGGTGCTGTCCAAGGCCGTCCTGGCGTCCCTGACCGAGCACGGCGCCGGCGCCGTCTCGCTGTTCCTGACCGGCATGGTCATCCTGCTCTCGACCGGCGGCTACCTGCTCGGCCAGCTCTCGTACCGCGGGGCCGGCCTGGCCGCCCCGCTGGCCACCGTGAGCGTCACCAACCCGATCGTGGCCGCGGTCGCCGGCATCGTCGTCTTCGAGGAGGGCTTCCGCTTCGGCGTGGCCGGCCGCGTCGTCGTCGCCCTGGCCGCCGTGGTCATGACGCTCGGCGTGATCGGGCTGGCCCGCCGCACCACCGGCCCCGCCGCCGCATCGGCCGAGGCCGGCGCCACCTCGGGGGCCGGCTCCCTGGCCGCGGGCCGCGCTCCGGAGGCCGGGTCGCCGGGCGCGGAGCACCCGCGCGGCGTCGAGGTCTGAGGCCGGGTCGCCGGCGGCGGGCGTGCCCGCGCGGCGTCGAGGTCTGAGGCCGGGTTTCCGGCGCCGGGCGCGCCCGCGCGGCGTCGAGGTCTGAGGCGTGCCGGGACCGGCGGCGTTCGCGCGGTGGGTACCGTATCGCCAGACGTCGGCACTACAGCGGAGACGACATGGCACGTCGGGAAGCGCCCGCGGCGGGACCGGGCAGCCGGGCCCTCATCGTGGACGTGATCCGCTCGGCCGTGGCGATCAGCCGGGTCGAGCTCGCCGACGTCACCGGTCTGACCCAGCCGTCGATCTCGAACATCGTCCGCGACCTGATCGCCGACGGCATCATCCACGAGGTCGGCTCGGCCGGCTCGCTGCGCGGCAAGCCCCGCAAGCTGATCGCCATCAACCCGCAGAACCGCTTCGGCGTCGGCTTCCACCTCGGTGCCGAGACGATCACCTGCGTCGCCATCGACCTGACCGGCGGCATGATCGGCCGGGAGGTGGTGCCCCGCCCCACCGGCGACCTGGCCGGCCTGCTGGCCACGCGCTTCGACGACTTCACCGCCGGCCTCGACCTGCCCCCGAGCCGCATCGAAGGTCTGGCGGTGGTCGCGCCCACCCCGTACCCCGGCCGCCCCGAGCCCACCTTCGACCGCGCCTGGTTGTCGTCCCGCCTGGGCCTGCCGGTGATCGTCGAGAACGACGCCGCGGCGGCCGCGCTGGGCGAGTTCTGGAGCCGCCGGGTCTCCCGCGAGCAGGCGTTCGGCAGCATCTACGTCTCCACCGGCATAGGCGCCGGCTTCGTCTTCGGCGGCGCCCTCTTCCGCGGCGCGAGCTTCGACGCCGGCGAGCTGGGCCACGTCTCGGTCGACTACGCCGGCCGCCCCTGCCCCTGCGGCAACCAGGGCTGCGTGGAGCGCTACGCCTCGATGGCCGCGATCGTCGCCGACGCCCGCGAGACCCCCCAGCTGCGCGACCGCCTGGCGACGGCCACCAGCGACTCGAGCGCGTACGACGCGGTGGCCAGGGCCGCGGTGAGCGGCGACGAGATCGCGTTCGAGGTCCTGGAGCGGGCGGCCGCCCACCTGAGCGTGGCCGTCACGTCGGTGGTGAACCTGCTCGACCTGGGCCGCCTGGTCCTGACCGGCCCCGGCGTGGCGGTGGCGGGGTCCATCTACGCCCGGCGGGTGCGCGCCCACCTGGAGCGTACCGCCCACGCCCGCAACCGCCACCCGGTGACGGTCGAGCTGTCCGCCCAGCCCCGCGACGCGGCCGGCATCGGAGCCGCGGCGCTGGTCGTCCAGGCGTCGATCGCCCCGGGCCACACTCCGGGCCAGGTCGCCTGACCTTCGGCGGTGCCCGGGAAGCCCCCGCGGCGGTGCCCGGGAAGCCCTCGCGGCCGTGCCCGGGAAGCCCCCGTAGCGCTTCCCGGGCACGCCCCCGCCATCACGCCGCGGCCAGGGCCTCCGTGGGCGCCAGCCGCGCGGCGCGGATTGCGGGATACAGGCCGGCGATCGCGCCGATCAGGACGGTCGCGGCGATGCCGCCGGCCATGGCCCAGAGCGGCACCACCGCGGGCCAGCTCTGCGTGGTCGCGTACACGCCGGTCACCAGGTAGCCGAGCAGCACCCCGGCCGCCCCGCCCAGGAGCGACAGCAACAGTGACTCGGCGACGAACTGCGTCCTCACCTGGCCCTTCGTCGCGCCCAGCGAACGGCGCAGGCCGATCTCGGCCCGGCGCTCGAGGACCGAGATCACCATGGTGTTGGCGACGCCGATGCCGCCCACCAGCAACGCCACCGCGCCCAGGCCGAGCAGCAGCGCGGTGAACGTCGCGTTCGTGGCCCGCCGCGCGGCCAGCGCGTCGGACGGCTTCGAGACCTTCACCTCGCTCGGGTTCTCCGGGTTGGCCGTCGGCGCCAGCACCCCGCGCACCGCCTCCACCTGGGAGTCCACCGCCCGGGTGTAGACCGTGGTCGGGTGGCCGTCGAAGCCCAGGTACGAGGCCGCCGCCGGCCAGCCGACGAGCACCGACGAGTCCAGCTCGGGGGCCAGCGGCACGCGGCCGAGCACGCCGATCACGGTCCACCAGCGGCCCAGCATGTAGACCGCCGGGACATCCCCCAACCGGCGGGCCGCGTCCGCGCCGAGCACCACCGCCGGATAGCGGGCCGTGGCCGCGTTCAGCCATGTTCCCCGGGTCAGCTCGGCACCGACCGTCGACGGCAGATCCAGCTGGGCCGCCAGCACCGCGAGACCGCCGGTCTGGCCGGCCGGCACCTTGTCGGTGCGGTAGACCGCGGCCCCGTCGACCGATCCGGTCGCCGTCGCCGACCGGACCGGCGCGATCCGGCGGATCATCGCGACCGACTGGTCCGGCAGCTTCGCGTCCTTGCCGAACATGGTCTGGCCGGGGGTGACGGTCAGCATGTTGGTGCCCAGCGCGGCCAGGGCGCGGTCCAGGGCGGCCTGGCTGGACGACGAGATGCCGACCACCGCCGTCATCGCCGCGATGCCGATCGCGATGCCGAGCGCCGACAGCACCGCGCGCAACGGGCGGGCGCGCAGGCCGGTGCCGCCGAGACGCAGCAGGTCGGACGGTCGCAGCCGGGCCGGAGCCAGGTCAGACCGTCGCAGCCGGGCCGGAGCCAGGTCAGACGGTCGCGGCCGGGCCGGATCCGGGTCAGACGGTCCCAACCGGGCCGGATTCAGCGACATCGTCGATCACCTCCCCGTCGCGCATCGGCACCTGCCGGGGCAGGCCGCCGGCGATCTCGTGGTCGTGGGTGATGACCAGCACCGTCGTGCCGGCCGCGTGCAGCTCGCGCAGTAGCCGCACCACGCCGGCGCCGGAGACCGAGTCGAGGTTTCCGGTCGGCTCGTCGGCCAGCAGCACCGCCGGGTCCCCGGCCACGGCGCGGGCGATGGCGACCCGCTGACGCTCACCGCCGGAGAGCTGGTGCGGGCGGTGGGTGAGCCGGTCGCCGAGGCCGACACGGACCAGGGCGGCCTCGGCGCGCCACTCCCGCTCCCGCTTCGGTACGCCGGCATACAGCAGCCCATCCGCGACGTTCGCCACCGCGTTCCGCCCCGGCGCGAGGTGGAACTGCTGGAAGACGAACCCGATCCGGCGCGCCCGCAGAGCCGAGAGCTGCCGGTCGGAGAGGGTGGCCACGTCGTGCCCGTCGATCTTCACGGTGCCCTGGGACGGGCGGTCCAGCGTGCCGATCAGGTGCAGCATGGTGGACTTGCCCGACCCCGACGGGCCGACGATCGCGACCAGCTCGCCGTACTCGACGGCCAGGTCGACCGAGCGCACGGCGGTGACCCCGCCGGGGTAGGACTTGGTGACTCCGGAGAGCTCGATCACCGGGCTCATACCGGCATCCCGACCTTCATGCCGGCGCGGAGCCCGTCGCCCCTGATCTCGACCTTGCCGTCGGCGAACAGGCCGGTCTCGACCGCGACGATCCGGGTGGTCGTGCCGTCCACGACCTGGACGCCGTACCCGCCCTCGGACAACGCGAGCAGCGCCGCGACCGGCACGGTCAGCACGTCCTTGCGCTCGCCGGCGGTGAAGCCGACCGACACCGCCGCCTCGTCCATGCCCGTGGGCGCGCCGGTGAAGGCGATCGTGACCTCGATCAGCGTGGTGTCCTCCTGATCGCCCTGCCCCTCCTGCACGGTCGTGCCGACCTTGACGATCTTCCCGGGGAGCCGCTTGCCGTCGGGCATGCCGACCTGGACCGCGGCGCCGGGCTTGGCGAGACGCTGGGCGTCCATCGTGAGGTCGACGGTGGCGACCAGGCTCGTGCCGGTGTACTTGATCAGCTCGGTGCCCGGTTGCACCACGGCGCCCTTCGCCGAGCTCTGGGAATCGACGCGGACGGCCGTCTCGGCGTACGCGATCTGGCTGGTCTCCACCGCTCCCGTCTCGCTCAGGCCGAGGTCCTCCTGCCATTGTTCGACCGCGGCGGCGGTGGCCGACGTGAAGGTGCCGTCCACCGTGAATCCCCGATATCCGAGCGCCCAGAGGTTCTTCTCGAACTGCCGGACATCGGTTCCTTTGACCCCGGAGGAGAGTTTCCGGTACGCCGGAAGCGTCCCGTAGAGAAGAACGACCGGCCGATTGTCGAGGCGGTAGAGAGCTTTCCCGCGCGTGATCGTGGAGCCGGCCGTGGGAAGCCACGTCACCGTGCCGCTCCCGCGGGACGCAAGGGCGATGGTGGCGCCGTGACCGAGCGTCCCGTCGTGCGTCTCGCGGTCGACAAGCCTCTCCCGGGCGATGTCGGCCGTGTTCGCGACATTGTTGTCCTTCGATGAGTTGCTGCTGCTCTCGGCGTCCGGCAGGTTGAACACGGTGACCGCCGCGGCCACCGCGCCCACCGTCACCACCCCGGCCACGACGCCCGCCGTCCGCCGCGCGTTCATGCCCCGCCTCCCATGTTCGTCACGCCCCCGCCGCCGGAGTTCGAATGGTTCTCGGTGTGCTTCTCGGCGCCCTTCGGCATGTACTTCTCGCAGGTCTTCTGCGCCTTGTCGAAGGTCGGGTCGCCGGGCCCGGTCCCGAGCTTCCTCGGGTCGATCATGAGGCCGCCGTCCGGCTGCGGATCCGGGAAGTTGGGAACGCCGTTGTCGCGCATGCACTTGGCCTGGTCGCGCATCGCCTGCAGATCCTCGGCGCTCGGCTTGTGCACCTGGCCGCCGTCGGGCATGAATTGCTTGCACGCCTCCTGGGCCGCCTCGAACTTCTTCGCGTCGGTGCCCTGCGGTATCGCGATCGACTGCTTTCCGTTGCCCGGGTCGGGGAACCAGGTGATCCCGTGCTCGCGCATGCACCGCGCGAACTTCAGCGGCGCGTCCGGGTCGGCCGAATGGCTCGCGCTCGGGCTCGCGCTGGCGCTCGCCTTGCCCTTTCCCGCGCTCGCCACTTGTGGGTCGTCCGCCGCGGCTTGCCCGCAGGCCGTCACCAGAGCCGGCAGGAGCAGAAGTGCCGCGGCCGTCTTGAATCGCATGTCCGTCTCCTTTCCGGCTCTGAAGTAGAGCCGCCGGCGGGTTTCCCGGCCGTCACGGAAAAACGTGACGCCGAAGTGACGCGAGCACGCGGCACCATGGAGGCATGCGGATCCTGGTGGTCGAGGACGAGCCGCTGCTCGCCGACGCGGTGGCGCAGGGCCTGCGGCACGAGGCGCACGCGGTCGACGTCGCGTACGACGGCGCGGCGGCCCTGGAGCGGATCGACGTCAACGACTACGACGTGGTGGTGCTCGACCGCGACCTGCCGGTGGTGCACGGCGACGACGTCTGCACCGCCCTGGCCGCCCGCGGCGGCGCCGCGCGGGTGCTGATGCTGACCGCGGCGGCCGGCGTCGACGACCGGGTCACCGGGCTCGCGCTCGGCGCCGACGACTATCTGCCGAAGCCGTTCGCCTTCCGCGAGCTCTCCGCGCGGGTCGCCGCCCTGGGCCGGCGCGCGCGTCCGGCCGCTCCGCCGGTGCTGCGCCGGGCCGGGATCAGCCTCGACCCGTACCGCCGCGAGGTGCACCGCGACGGCCGTTACGTGCCGCTGTCCCGCAAGGAGTTCGCCGTGCTCGCCGAGCTGCTGCGCGCCGACGGCACCGCGGTGTCGGCCGAGTCGCTGCTGGAGAAGGCGTGGGACGAGAACGCGGACCCCTTCACCCACGCCGTACGCATGACGATCCTGAAGTTGCGGCGGAAGCTCGGCGACCCGCCGATCGTGCTCACCGAGCCGGGAGTGGGGTATCGGATCCCATGAGAGTCACCGTTCGCACGCGTCTGACCCTCGTCTACGGCGGCCTGTTCGTGCTGGCCGGCATCGTGCTGCTGGGCGTCACCTACGTGCTGGTGCAGGAGCGCCTGCCGATGGCGGTGGCCGGCGAGGCGTCGTACGCGGTCGGGCCCGGCGACGGAGCGGGCGTCGGCCCGGAGCCGAAGTTCGTCCAGAAGATCGTCGACGGCACCCAGAGCACGGCCCTGCACACGATGCTCACCCAGGGGCTGATCGCGCTGGCGGTGGTGAGCGCGGCCGCGATCGCGCTCGGCTGGCTGGTCGCCGGGCGCATGCTGCAGCCGCTGCACCAGATCACCGCGACCGCGCGCCGGATCGCCCAGGCGCCGCCGGACGCCGACCGCGGGCTGTACGAGCGGATCGCGCTGACCGGCCCGTACGACGAGATCAAGGAGCTGGCCGACACGTTCGACGTCATGCTCGAGCGCCTCGACCACTCCTTCGACGGGCAACGCCGGTTCATCGCGAGCGCGTCGCACGAGCTGCGGACGCCGCTGACGCTGAACCGGACGCTGCTGGAGGTCGCGCTGGCCGCGGAGTCGCCGTCGGAGGAGGTGCGGCAGCTGGGCACGACGCTGCTGGCCATCAACGACCGGCACGGGCGCCTGATCGACGGTCTCCTGCTGCTGGCGCAGTCGGACCGCCCGGTGGCCGAGCGGTCCTACGTGGACCTGGCCGACATCGTCGAGCACGTCGCGGTGTCGGACACGGTGAAGGTGGTGACCGAGCCGGCCGAGGCGGTGGTGGCCGGGAACCCGGTGCTGCTGGAACGCCTGGTGCAGAACCTGGTGGAGAACGGCGTGCGGCACAATTCGGGCGACAACGGCTGGGTTCGCGTACGCACGGGGACGCGCCCGGACGGCTGGGTCGTCCTCGAGGTGTCGAACTCCGGTCCGGTCATCCCCCGCTACGAGGTCCCCGGCCTGTTCGAGCCGTTCCGCCGGTACCGGTCGGACCGGCTGCACGGGCCGGGCGCGGGCCTGGGCCTGTCGATCGTGCGCGCCGTCGCCCGGGCCCACGGCGGCACGGCCGATGCGTTCGCGCGCGACGAGGGCGGTCTCGTGGTGACGGTGACGCTCCCGCATCTGGTCGTGCGAACCTGACGGAACCTGTCAGCCATAGGCCGTACGGTGCCGGTATGCGAGCAAGCGGAACCTTCGACGTAGCCGGCTTCACCCCCGCGCCGGTGCCGGCGGGCGAGATCAAGACCGGGCTGCCGGTCGGGGTCGCGACCATGCGCAAGACCTTCGCCGGTGAGGTCGCCGGGCGGTCCGAGACGCTGTTCACGGCCGCCTTCGACCCGGCGAGCGGCACCGGGACGTACGTAGCGATGGAGTCGTTCGAGGGCAGCGTCGGCGGGCGGCCGGGTGCGTTCAACTTCGTGCACTCGGCGACCACCACGGGCCAGGACCGGCAGGCCGAGTTCCTGACCATCGTCCCGGCCAGCGGCACCGGCGAGCTGACCGGCATCCGCGGCACCGGCGGCCTGGCCGTCGACGAGGACGGCACGCACCGGGTCTGGTTCGACTACGAGCTGGGCTGACATTCGTCCAAGACCGGCGGCGACCGGCGGCGCATCGTCGAGGTCATGAGTTCGCACGGAATGCATGTGGTCCATGACGGGCCGCTCGACGGGCCGCCGCTGGTGCTCATCCACGGATCGGGGGCGGCCGGCGGCTGCTGGGGCCCGATGGTCCCGATGCTGGCCGCCCGCCATCACGTGATCCGGGTCGACCTGCCCGGCTGCGGCCGGTCGGCGCCGCCCGCGTCCTACGCCGTGCCCGACCAGGCCGCCCGGGTCGCGGCGCTGCTCGACGAGCTCGGCCTGCGGCACGTGACGGTGGCCGGGCACTCCAGCGGCGGCTACGTGGCCACCGCGCTCGCCGAGCGGCGCCCCGAGCTGGTGCGGTCGATCGCGCTGATCAGCTGCGGGCCCCGGCTCGACGCGCTGCTGCCGCAGCCGCTGCTGCTCCGGGTGCTGATGGCGCCGCCGCTGGGCCGGCTGCTCTGGTCGCGGCGGTCCGACGAGCTGACCCGCAAGGGGCTCGCCTCGATCGCGGCCGGGCCGGTGGAGATCCCGGACGAAGCGGTGGCCGAACTGCGCGGCACCACCTATAGCGCCTTTCGGGGAGTGATGCGCGGCAATGGCGCGTACGTCTCGGCGGAAAGCGTGCCCCACCGCCTCGCCGCACTCGGATTCCCGGTTTTGGTGATCTTCGGCGCGGCCGACCCGCGCTGGGACCCGGAGTCGGCCCGGCAGTACTACGCGGTGCCGGACGTGCGGATCGAGATGCTCGCCGGCGTGGGGCACCTGCCGATGTTCGAAGATCCCGAGGCGACGGGCAAGCTGCTCCTGGATTTCGCGGCCTAGGCTGGTCCCGTGCAACCGCCCGCGGGGGTGTGGTCCGACATGGACGTCGCCGTGCCGCGCCCGTCGAGCCTGCCGCCCGGCATCAGCATGGCCGGGTTCCGCCGGCGCGTCCCGGCGCCGCCAGTGGACATCGCCATGGTCGCGCACCCGTCGGTGACCCTGCTCGTCGACCTGAGCGAGGACGACGCACTGATCTTCGACGCCCTCGGCCACCAGCACCGCGGCAGCACGGTGATCGGCCTGCTGCCCGGCGAGCTGCGCGCCGGCGGCCGGGGCCTCGTCGCCTGCCTGCAGATCCGCCTCTCGCCGGTGGCGGCCGCCGCGGTGCTCGGCGCGCCGGCCGCCCTGACCGGCGCGGTGCTGCCGCTGGAGGACCTGTGGGGACGCGAGGCGGCACGTCTCGGCGAGCGGTTGCGCGCGGCCGGTTCCTGGGAGGACCGATTCGCGATCGCGACGTCGGCGATCGGCCGGCGCTTCCCGGCGGTCGAGCCCGAGGTCGCGTACGCCTGGCGGCGCACTCGCGGCGGGCGCGGCCGGGTGCGCGTCGAGAGCCTGGCCGAGGAGGTCGGCTGGAGTCGCAAGCGGTTGTGGTCCCGGTTCCGCGCCCAGCTCGGCGTGACGCCGAAGGTGGCGGCCCGGCTGGTGCGCTTCGACCGCGCCGCCCACCTGCTGGCGGCCGGGCACGCGCCCGCGTCCGTCGCCGCCGCCGGTGGCTATGCCGACCAGTCCCACCTGCATCGCGAGGTGCGCGAGTTCACCGGCCTCACCCCGGCGGCGGTGGCCGCGGCCCCCTGGCTGGCCATCGACGACGTCGCGTGGCCCTAGGCAATACTTCTCGCTCGTGAAGCGAGAGTGGCGCCTGCGCCCGGCGACGGCGGCCGACGTCGAGGCGCTGGCCGAGCTGCGGGCGGTGGTGCTGCGGGCCGACCTGGAGCGTCTCGGCCGTTACGACAGCCATCGGGTGCGCCAACGCCTGCGCGACTCGTTCTCGCCGTCCCACACGTCCATCGTCCTGGTCGATGGCGCGCTCGCGGGAAGCGTGACCCTGCGTCCCGCCGAGGGTCGGCAGTGGCTGGAGCACTTCTACCTGGCGCCGGACCATCAGGGGCGGGGCCTGGGCTCGGAGATCCTGCGAGAGCTGCTGGACGGCACCGACGCGCGCGGGGAGACGGTTGCCCTCAACGTGCTGCGGGGCAGCCCGGCTCGGCGGCTGTACGAGCGGCACGGGTTCGTCGTCGAGGTGGAGGACCCGATCGACGTCTTCATGGTCCGCGGGCCGGGGGTTCCGGGGCAGTCCGGCTTAGGAGGGCCTGAGCCGATCTTTAAGGACTCCTGAAGGAATCGGCGATCGTGAGTGGCAGGCCGGATAGTGCAGAGGCCTACCCCATGTCGTCGATCGATGAGGAACACTCTTGCTCGCCCGTCATCGCAAGCCTGCCCGCAAACGACCGCTCGTCATCGCCGCCCTCGTGGTCGGCGTGGGGAGCGCGACCGTGGCGGGAGTGGCCTCCGCGCAGACCTTTGATCGCCATCGGACCGTCGCCACGTCGGCGGACGCCGCGCACCGGGCCGCCGCCGGGAAGCTCGGGGCGGCCACCACCGCGACCGGGTCGCGGCGGCCCCGGCCCCGGCCCACCGCGAGCGCGACCGTGCCGCCGCCCACCGCGCCGACATCGGGGGCTCCGGCCACCGAGCCGACCGCGGGGACTCCGACCACCGCTGGACCCACCGGGCCGACCGCTGGTCCGACCAATGGGCCGACCACGGAGCCGACCAACGGCTCGACCGCGGAGCCGACCACCGCGACGCCGCCGGCCGGCGAGCCGACGACGGCCGCGCCGACCACGCCGGGGACCACCGCGCCGACCGCGGCGCCGCCGGCCACCACCGCGCCGGCGGGCGACCCGATCATCGCGGCCGCGCTGGAGCACATCAACTCCGCCCGTACGGCCAACGGATTGTCGCCGTTGACCTTGAGCGCTCAGCTTTCCCGGGCCTCGGAGGCGCACAACGCGCTGATGGCCGGCGGATGCGGGCTCTCGCACCAGTGCCCGGGCGAGGCCGGCCTCGGCGACCGCTTCACCGCCGCGGGCGTCTCGTGGACCTCGGCCGGGGAGAACATCGGCCAGGGCAACGCGGCCGACAACCAGGCCCAGATCATCGCGGCCGCGAATGGGCTCACCGACCTGATGCTGGCCGAGGTCGCGCCGAACGACGGGCACCGGCGGAACCTGCTCAGCGCCGGCTTCAAGCGGATCGGCCTCGCCGTCACCCGCGACAGCAGCGGCAAGGTGTGGTTCACCCAGGATTTCGTCAACTAGGCACGTCAGGCCTCGAAGCGGGTCCGCCGCCGGCGGGCGATGAGGAAGCCGGCCAGGCCGATCGCCACGAGTCCCGCGCCGGCCGCGCCGATCAGGGAGGTCGGCGGGCCGGTGATCGGAAGGCCGCCACCGCTCCCGCCGCCCTCGCCCTCGCTCTGGCCGCCACCGCTGTTCCCGGCCTTGGCCGGGTTCAGGACGATCTTCGCGACGTTGTTGGCCTCGTTGATGTCCTTGCTGAAGTCGTGAACGTCGTCGACCGCGACCGTTCCCGTGGCGTTGACGACGACCTTGGTGACCTTCACCCGGAACTTCCAGGTGACGGTCGTTTTGGCCCGGAACGGACCGGACTCGCTCGTGTAGCAGGCGTAGTCGGCGTGCGGCGGCGGGGTCTGTTCCATGCATCCCGCCGGCGTGGTGACGACCTCGGTGCCGGCCGGGAACGTGACGACGATGAACACCGGGCTTCCGACGGGCGGGTCAAGCGTGGCCGGGCCGTTGTTGCGGACGCCGACGGGCAATGTGATGGTGGCGCCGGCGGCTGCGGACGCGGTCACGCCGACGGCGGCGAGGTCGGCGCCCTGCCTACCGGTGACGTTGACGGTCAGCGACTGCGAGTTGTTGCCGGGATCGGTGTCCGTCTGCTTGGCCAGCGACACCTTCCGCTTCAGCTCCAGCTTCGCGCCGGTGCCGGGAGTGCCGGGGCCCTCGAAGCCATTGTCCTCGATGAATTTGATCAGGTTCCGGTAGCCGTCGGCCGTTCGCCACACGAAGTCGCCGGCCACCGTGCTGGGCGCATACGTGTCCCGGCGTAACCGATAGGGCAGGGTGACCTGGTACGTGACGCCGGGCTCCAGACCCTGATCGAAGACGCAAGCGTGCGGCTGGTCGTCGCGGTAGAGACAGTTGGCGAACCGCGTCCTCGCACTGAACGCATAGGCGGTGTCGATGGTGACCGCGGCGCCGTGCACAACGCTGTCGCCGTTGTTGCGAACTTCCAGCGACGCCCCGAACGTCGCACCCGGCGCGACGCTGATCGTCTGCGAACCGCCGGCGGCGAGGTCGACCCCGTGGACGACCGAGACGTCGACCGTGAGGCTGGCCGGCTTCACGCCCCCGCCCGAGAACGTCATGGTGATCTTCCCGGTCTCGCCGTTCGCGCCCGGGTCGGCGGAGATCACCGCATGGTGTTCCCGGTTCCCGGCCGGCGACACGTAGATCTCGGACACGATCGGGCAGCTGACCTTGGTAGGCCCGGACGAGGTGCAGTCGAAGTTGTCGGCGGGGCCGGCGAGCCGGACGCCCTCGAGACCGTCGGAGAGCTCATAGGTCATGGTCGTGAAGATGAGCGTCTGCCCCTGATCGGCGAAGACGATCGGCCGCACATCGGCCGACGCTCCCGCTCCCACCAGCACATCGGGCATGGCCATCCGGACCGAGATGTCGGCCGCTCGAGCCGGCGTCGTAACCCCCGTGGCCAGCGCCAGAGCCGCCGCGATCCCGACAACGAAGCGCCACCGAACCGAGTACCGCATGCGCGAACCTCCCGAGATCCTCACCGATCTGGAGTGGCCCGGAGTCTAGACCCGCGGCATTCCCCGCGCTGCCCCGTCGTGCCGAACCGTCCGAACCGGAGGCCGGTGGCCGCTCCACGAAAGTGTGGCGGGAGCACGTGCTTTCGGCGTGCCCGGGAGGCGGGCGAATAGTCCGGGTTCGACGTCTTGGAACGGCTCGAAGGGCACCATCTGCGCCGATGCCCGGTCGCCCGCCCGCACCCGTCCGAGCGACCCGCCGGGCCTGCCTGTCGGACGACCCCCTTCGCGTGATGCCGGAAAGAAGCGATCTCGCTTACGTTCTGTCCGTCAGTCCGGTAAATCAGCTTCCAACCAGAAAGTCCAGCCATGCCCTACGGCAACGCTGCTCCGGTGACCGGTGGCGCCGGCGCCCTCGTCCTGTCCCACTTTCTCGGCCTCGACACCATCCTCGCGGCCGCGATCATCGCGGTGTTGTTCGGGATCTCCGCGTTCCGGTACGGCTCCCGGATCCGGCGCGGCCGCAAGGCGATCTTCACGCTGGCCGGCGCGGCCGTGGCCGGCGTCGCCTACCTCGCCCACACCGGCGGCCTGAGCTGGACCACGTCGGCCGCGCTCGGACTCGCGGCCGCCGTCACCGCCCTCGTTCTGTCCTCTCGCCTCGTCCCGCAGGAGCGTCGTGCCGTCGCCTAAAGCCCGCCTCACCCACCTGGTCATCATCGCCGGGGTCATCATGGCCCTGGAGGCGGTGACCTTCGTGGTGAACCGCCAGACCGACGATCCGCTGCTGATCGGGTACTGGTGCTTCGGCGCCCTGGTGATCCTGCTCTGCCTGGTCGCCTTCCATTTCGGCCGCCGCTACCTCGACCGGGAGCCGGCGTCGGGCCGGGTGCTGTGCATCATCCCGGCCTACAACGAGGACCAGGACAACCTGGTGGGCTGCGTGCGCAGCATCCTGGCGCAGACGATCGCGGTGGACATCGAGGTCATCGACGACGGCTCGGGCGTGCCGATCCTGCCGTTCGAGCACCCGCGGGTGACGTGGCGGCGGCAGCCGAACACCGGCAAGCGCGGCGCGCAGGTCGAGGTCCTCAAGGCGCACGGCCGGAAGGTGGCGGGCCGCTGGCGGTCGAACACCTACCAGTTCGTGCTGACCGTCGACTCCGACTCGAGGCCGGCGCCGGACGCGCTGGAGCACCTGCTGCGGGCGATGAGCAACCCGAAGATCCAGGCCGCCACCGGCATGATCTACATCCGGAACTACGGCGACAGCCTGGTCGCCCGGGCGGCGGACATCGACATCGGCACCAGCTGCGTGATGATGCGGGCCTCGCGGTCCATCCTCGGCTGCCTGGAGACCACCTCCGGCGCGCTGGCCATCTACCGGGCCGACCTTCTCTACGACCACCTCGAGGCGTACGCGGTGGAGTGCGGCACGGGCGACGACCGGTGGCTGGCGCTGCGCGCACTCGAGCGCGGCCAGGTGGTGGGCGTGGCCGAGGCACTGGTCGAGACCGACATGCCGGCGAACCTGACCGGCACCTACCGGCAGCGGCTGCGCTGGGCCCGATCGTGGTGGTGGATGCTCCCGTACGTCTTCAAGAACCTGGACCTGCGGCAGCTCATCTCCCCGACGTACGGGATGCTCCAGCTCGTGATCGCCCCCGCCATCACGCTGTGGGCCCTGGGCGGCATCGTGGCCGGCGCCATCTCCGGTCACGAGCGCTACAGCGGCGGCAAGGGCCTGCTCGCGCTGGGCGTCTACCTCGGCGCGTACGTCATCGTGCGGTGGGGTTTGTCGGGCCTCTATCTCGTCGGCCGGCCCGGCATGCCCGCCCGGGAGAAGTGGCTCTCGTTCCTGATCGGCACGCCGGCCGCGATCCTGCTGAACCTGCTGCTGCTGACGCCGACCCGGTACGTGGCGCTGTTCAAGCTCTTCGACAACCGCTGGCAGACCCGCACCTCGAAGGCGGCCCCGGTGAACTACCACGTCGCCCGGCACGACCCGGAGGCGACGCCCACGCTGGTCATGCCCGTGCTGCGCGACCTCGACGGCCGTCCGCTGCACGTCCCGGTGCCGCGGCAGCCCCGCCGTGCGGTCACGCTGACCTGGTCCCGCGCCGACCCGGAGGCTACTGCGGGGCCATCGCATAGTCGTCGGTGACGATCGTTCCGGTGCCGCTGATCTCGAGACCGAAGCTGATGGCGGTCGCTTCCGAGGGCAGCGGCGCCGTCACGAAGTCGGTCAGCGTCCACTCCGGCGACGCCTCGACCGACGGGCCGTTCGCCCAGTACTCCCAGTCGCCCGAGTGGCGGCGGTAGTAGACGACGATGCTGACGTCGGTCCGGTCCGGCCAGTCGCCCTTGTACCAGAGCCACGTGCCGTACCGGATGCCCGGCGTGACCTTGGACAGGCAGGGCGAGCCGGCCGGGTCCCGCGCGATAATCAGTTTCCGGTCGCCGCCGGTCGAGCGCTCGACGACCAGCTGCTCGGCGGTCGACCCGCTCTGCCGGCCGGCGACCCGCGACCATCGGGCCGGTACGCCCGCGGTGTCGTTCTCGGCGTGCTGGAAGCAGGCCGGCTCGGCGCCGTGCCGCTTCTCCAGCGACGCGTTGTGCACCAGGTTGCCGGCGCCCGGCTCGGGCAGCGGCGGGGTCGGCACCCGTCCGCCGGTCGCGTCCTCGCGGATGGCGGTCGTCGAGCACAGCCGGTGCGCGTTCATGTAGTCGACGATCGGCTGCAGCGCGGCGATCGAGTTGAGGGTGTCCTGGCGGCCGCCGTCGTGCATGGTGACGATCGTCCGGTCCCGGATCCCGGTGAGCCGGTAGCCGTCGCTGGTGTAGCCGTTGACCACGTTCGAGACGATCTGCTCGGTGGTCGCGCCGGACCAGTCCTTCGAGTCCACGATGTTCGAGTCGGTGATGCCCCAGGGCGAGACGATCCGGTAGCCGAGCTTGCGGGCCAAGTCGTCGGCCCGCGCGTCGATGTCGCCGTACGGCGGCCGGTACAGCGTCGGGCGGGGCAGGCCGGCCGCCACGATCGTCCGGGTCGCGCCGTCCAGCTCCTGGGTGATCTGCTCCGCGGTCAGCGGCGCCCGCTTGGTCGACTCGCCGGTGATCGACGCGTGATCGTAGGTGTGGTTCTGCACCGAGTTGCCCGCCGCGACCAGGTCGTGCATCAGCGTGACCGCCTTGCGGCCGCCGTCCTCGATGTTCTTGCCGATCACGAAGAACGTCGCGTGCAGGTGCAGCGCGTTGAGCCGGTCGAGCAGCTCACGGGTGTGGACGCCGGGACCGTCGTCGAAGGTCAGCTCGATGTGCCCGCCCGAGCAGTCGTTGTTGACCGGCCGCGCCGGCTCACCCTTGGCCGGCGCCTTGTCGGCGATCACGAATCCGGCCGGCAGCGCCAGGCCGGCGGCGGCCAGGAATGCCGCCGATCGCCATTTCATGGTTCGCCCGTTTCGGCGACCTTCCTTGGTCGCGTCGTTCATTTTCGGTACCGTCCGCTTTCATGAGTCGCATCCTGAAAATGGCGCTCGCCGTCGTGGTGTCGATCGGGGTGCTCGGCTCTTCCAGCTCTTTCGGCGCCGCGGCGCGACCGGTCACGGCCTCGTTCCTCTTCGGCGCGGCCGTCGATGACCTGCGCACGAGCCGTCAGCGGCTGCCGGCCCTCGAGGCCGAGCTGGGCCGTCCGGTGGACATCGCGTCGACGTACGTGGATTGGTCCTATGTTTTTCCCGGCCCCACCGAGAAGTGGATGGCGGCCGGTGGAAAACGGCAGGTGCTGATTTCCTGGGAACCCTGGAAAATTCGATTCCGCGACGTCGCCGCGGGGCGTCAGGATTCGTATCTGGCGGCGGTGGCCAAGGCCATGCGCGCCTATCCGTACGACGTGTACGTGCGCCCGTGGCCGGAGCTCAACGGGAACTGGTCGACCTGGCAGCCGACGCCCGCCGGCGACAAGCGGGACGGTGGGACGCCGACGGAGTTCGTGGCGGCCTGGCGGCACGTCGTGTCGTTCTTCCGCGACCGGGGCGTGCGCAACCTGAAGTTCGTGTTCAACGTGGACGCCTCCGACCTGCCGTCCAACACCCGGGTCCCGGCGATCTGGCCCGGATCGGCGTACGTGGATGTGCTCGGGCTCGACGGCTTCAACTGGAACGAGGGCGGCTGGCGGTCGTTCCGGCAGATCTTCGCCCCGATGTATGCGACCGTCACCGGTCTCGACCCGCGACTGCCGGTCTGGGTGACCGAGTTCGGCTGCGCGCCCGGGCCGGACCGGCCGGCGTGGCTCTCCGCGATGATGACCACGCGGGCGTTCCCCCGGCTGCGGGCGGTGGTCTACTTCGACGTGCGGTCCCGCCTCGACTGGCGCCTGGGCGCCGCGGACCGGCGGGCGATCCGGCCCCATCTCAGGGGGCGCTGACGGCCGGGTGGGCGGCCGCGGTGGCCGATGCGGTGAAGATGGAAGGCCTCCTCGATGGGGTTCCCTGGCGCGAAATAACCTACGACGCGGCGGTTATTTCGGAAAACACCCATTTGAGGTCGTCCGAAAGCTTTTTCACATAGCCGTACGGCGGCCCGTCACCCCCGGCCGGCAGGCCGGTAACGCAGGCCGACGACCCCCGACCGGAAGTCATGGCGATCCACGAGCTCGAGCTCGATCCGCTCGCGCAGCCCGGCGAGCAACGTCGGCCCGTGCCCGGCCAGCACCGGCTGCACGAGGAACGTGTACTCGTCGATCAGTCCCCGATCGGCCAGCGCCAGCGGCAGGGTCACGCCCCCCACGAACAGCCCCTCGCCCGGCTCCTGCTTGAGCCGCCGAACCGCCTGCTCCAGGTCCCCCCGCACCAGCTCGGCATTCCAGTCGACGTCACTGAGCGTGCCGGACACCACGTACTTCTTCGCCCGGTCGATGGTCTCCGCGAACGGAACCTGCCACGCTTCCATCCACCCCGGCCACGCGCCGTCCGCCGGCCGCCGCCAGACCGACTCCATCATCCCGTACGTGACCCGCCCGAACAGCAGCCCGTCAGCGCGCCCCATCTCCGCGGCCCACCACCGCATCGACTCCGCATCGGGCGCCACTCCCGCCTCGTGATGGCAACAGCCATCAAGCGCAACATTGATCGAGTACCGAAGTTTTCGCACCGAGCTCCTTCGCGGGCTGCGCCGTTGGGCGGCTGGGCGGTTAGGTTAGGGGTTGGGTCGGGTTGGGTCGGGTTGGGTTGGGTTGGGTCCAGTTTTTTTGGGGCCAGGCGCGCAGCCAAGTCCACCGCAACCGTCACTCCCACCGCGCCCATCGCAACGCGGGGTCTCCGGGGGCTCGGCCCCCGGAGCGACATGGCGCGATGCCCCGGCCCGCGCAGTCTGCGGGCAGGGCACGCCGCATTCGCGCGCCCGGCAGGATTCGAACCTGCGACCGACGGATTAGAAGTCCGTTGCTCTATCCGCTGAGCTACGAGCGCTGGCCAGGCACATACTAGGCGGTCACCCCGGACTTGTCGTCCGTCTTGTCCTCGGGAGCGGGCGGCACCGAGATCTCGGGCGTCCCGGGCGGTGGCACGAAGGCGTCCACCCAGCGGCCGAGCTCGCGAAACACCTCCGTGCGCACCGACGGGCCGGAGAGGGTCAGGTCGTGGACGCCGCCGTCGAAGCGGGCGATCGTCACCCGCGCGCCGAGGCGGGGGGCCCACCGCACGATGTGCTCGACATCGAGGACGACGTCGGTCGAGTGGATGTCGTCGTGCCAGGCGCGGCCCTTGAACGTACGCGTGGAGCAAGCGACCAGGACCGGCGCGTCGATGCCCAGCCCCGCGCGCAGGCGCTGTTGTCCCCGGCGGATGGCGTTGAGCCAGCCGGCCGTCACCGGGAAGCCCGTCACCGGCTTCCATTCGAGGTTGTACGTCCACTCGCCACGGTGATCGGAATGCAGGCTCTCGCCGTAGAAGCTGAGCGAGGCCGTCGGGATCTTGCGGTACGGCGTCTTGCCGCTGGCCGCGATCACCGCCGACATCAGCGGGCGTTTGACCAGCCAGGGCACGTTGAAGTCGAAGAACGGGCTGTTCAGGAAGAGCCCGTCGACCAGGCCGCGGCCCTGCCGGGAGTGCGACCACAGCGCGGTGATCAGGCCGCCGGTCGAATGCCCGGCGACCAGCATCTGGTCGTGCCCGTCGACGTCCCGGACGATCCGCGCCGCCTCGTCGAGCTCAGGGTAGTAGTCGGTGAGGCTGCGGGCGAAGTTCGGAGTCTGGTGCGGCAGCAGGCTCCGGCCGTATTTGCGCAGGTCGAGCGCGTAGAAGTCCCATCCGCGCTCGGCGAAGAAGTCGGCCAGATGGGTCTGGAAGAAGTAGTCGACGAACCCGTGCACGTAGAGCACCGCACGGCGCGTCGGCCGATCGGCTCGGCGGCGCACGAGGGTGGCGACGACCGGGCCCTCGTCGTCGCTGCCCAAATCGATCGTGTGCCGCTCGTAGGGCTGCCCCAGGACGTCGATCTCCACGAGCCCAGGCTACCCAGCCGTAGCAGATCCGTCGCCGCTGCGGCCGTTTTCCCCATGTCGGCCTTCGTCCCCACCTTCAAAAATCAAGTTCCCGCTCCCGTACGCGGTGAAGGCATGCTCGCGGCCTCACTCGTTCCGAAAAGGGAGGGCACCAATGTTCGACACCAACCTCGTAGTGGTCGGCAACGTCCTGACGGCTCCCGAATGGCGGCGCATCGCCAGCTCCGGCGCGCTCGTGGCCAACTTCCGGGTCGCCTCGACCGCGCGCCGCTACGACCGGGAGAACAGCCGCTGGGTCGACGGCAACAACCTGCGGGTCCGAGTCGTCGCCTGGCGCAAGCTGGCCGAGGGCATCGCGTCCTCGATCACGGTCGGCGACCCGGTGATCGTCCAGGGCCGGCTCTACACCCGCGACTGGAAGGACGATAACGGCAACCCGCGGATCTCCTTCGAGATGGAGGCGTACGCGATCGGCCACGACCTGGCTCGCGGCCGGGCCAAGTTCTTCCGGGCCAAGTCGCTGCCGGGCACCGGCCAGCTCGAGGACGGCGAGTCGGAGGCACTGATCGGTGGCGAGCCGACCGTCGCGGTCCGGGAGGGCGAGGCGGTCGTCGGGTACGGCGACGGCGTGCCCGACGAGCAGGAGCCGACCTTCGCCGAGCCGGTGCCGGTCCCGGCGCTGACGCCGTCGCGAACGGCGGAACCGGAGGTGGTGGCGGCCGGCGGGGCGAAGCCGGACGACGAGGACGATCTCACCCTCGAGGTCGAGCGGCTGGTCGCCGAGCAGCCGGCGGGCACCCGACGCACCCGCCGCAGCAAGCGGGAGCCGGTCGCGGCCTGACTCCCGGGTGGCCCCTGTTCGGATTAGGTCGACCGCACAGGGGCCACCCGCCCGGTTGGCCCGGCCCCGGGTTCGGCGGGCAGACTGGGCCCGTGCTGTTGAAGGAGATCCGCGCGATCGCGGGCGAGACCCTGGTGCTTTCGCCGCACGACCTGGACGCCGAGCACGCCAACACCAGCTGGTTCGGCGCTCCGCCGCACGAACGGATGGGCCTGTCGGCCGAGGAGGTGGTGGCGGCCTTCGAGGAGACGGCCGAGCTGCTCCGCGACCAGGTGGCCGCGATGCCGTACGCCGGGCCGGCCACGTTCTACGTCTGGCACGACGGGGAGGCCGGGCAGTTGCGCTGCTCGACCGGCTCGTGCGGCCGGAACGACCTGCCGCTCGCGATCCCGTACCGGGTGACGGGCGACCTGCACGCCATCGTCAAGGAGTTCCTGGAGGACCGCGCACCGGGCGCGATCGTCTGGGGTGAGCTGGAGCCGGTGCCGTTTCCCGCGGAGCCGGCCGATCGACCGGTCTGGGTGTGCGATCTTTGCCCATGACCGAGAAGTGAACGGGGGACCGGAGAGATGGCGCGTGCCGACGCGGCGGGGCTGATCGCCGGCTACCTGCTCGACGCCGCGCTCGGTGACCCCCGGCGGTTCCACCCGGTCGCCGGCTTCGGCACGGCGGCCGGTGCTCTCGAACGCCGCCTCTACGCACCCGGCCGCCGGGCGGGGACGGCGTTCGCCGCGCTCGCGGTCGGCGGGCCGGCCATGATCGGGGTGGCGGCGGCCCGGGCCACCGGGGACCGGCCGGTGGCCCGAGCGGTGCTGGTGGCCGCCGCGACCTGGACCGTGCTGGGCGGGCGCACGCTGCGGCGGGAGTCCCGGATCATGGCCGGTCACCTGGACCGGGACGACCTGGCGGCGGCCCGCGGGCGGCTCAGTCATCTGTGCGGGCGCGATCCGTCGACGTTGGACGGTCCGGAGCTGGCCCGGGCCACGGTCGAGTCGGTGGCCGAGAACACGTCCGACGCGGTCGTCGCCCCGCTGGTGTGGGGCGGGCTGCTCGGGCTGCCGGGGCTGCTGGCGTACCGGGCGGCCAACACGCTGGACGCGATGGTCGGGCACCGGTCGGCGCGGTACGAGCGGTTCGGCACGGCCGCGGCCCGGCTCGACGACGCGCTGAACCTGGCACCGTCCCGGCTGACCGGGCTGCTGACGATCGCGGCGGCGCCGGTCGCGGGCGGGTCGCCCCGGGAGGCGCTGCGGGTGTGGCGGCGCGACCGCAACGACCATCCCTCGCCGAACGCGGGGCAGTGCGAGTCGGCGATGGCGGGGGCGCTGGGGGTGCGGCTCGGCGGGCGGAACGTCTATTTCGGACGCAGCGAGGTGCGGCCGCTGCTCGGCGACGGTCCGCGGCCGTCGGCGGTGCATCTGCGGCGCGCGGCGCGGGTCTCGGGCGCGGTGGGCGCGGCCGCGGCGGTGATCGCAGCGGGGTTGGCGCTGGCCCGGCGGGGCCGGCCATGAGCGGCGGACTCCTCGTGGCCGGGACGACGTCCGATGCCGGCAAGAGCGTGGTCACCGCCGGCATCTGCCGCTGGCTGCACCGGCGCGGGGTCAAGGTCGCGCCGTTCAAGGCGCAGAACATGTCGAACAACTCGGCCGTCGTGGTCGGCGCCGACGGGCGGGGCGGCGAGCTCGGCCGGGCCCAGGCGATGCAGGCGGCGGCCTGCGGCGTCGCGCCCGACCTGCGGTTCAACCCGGTCCTGCTCAAGCCGGGCAGCGACCGGTCGAGTCAGGTGGTGCTGCTCGGCGAGGCGATCGGCAACGTCACCGGCGGCAGCTACCGGTCGGTGCGGGAGCAGCTGGCCGGGACGGCGTGGGCGGCCCTCGACGAGCTGCGCGCGGAGTACGACGCGGTCATCTGTGAGGGCGCCGGCAGCCCGACCGAGATCAACCTGCGGGACGGCGACTTCGTGAACATGGGGCTGGCCCGCCACGCCGGGCTGCCCGCGATCGTGGTCGGCGACATCGACCGGGGCGGGGTGTTCGCCGCGTTCCACGGCACGCTGGCACTGCTGAGCCCGGAGGACCAGGCGCTGGTCGCGGGCTTCGTGATCAACAAGTTCCGCGGCGACCCGGGCCTGCTCGGGCCCGGCCTCGACATGATCAGCCGGGTGACCGGCCGGCCCGTGCACGGCGTCCTGCCGTTCCACCTGGACGTCTGGCTCGACGCGGAGGACTCCCTCGCGTACGGGCGCACCCTGGGTCGTCCCGGACCGCCCAGCGGAAGCGAATGGCTGCGGGTCGCCGTGGTCCGCCTGCCCCGCATCTCGAACGCCACCGACGCCGAGGCCCTCGCGGCCGAGCCCGGCGTCCGGGTGCAGCTGACGATCGAGCCGGGCGACATCGCCGACGCCGACCTGGTCGTGCTGCCCGGCTCGAAGTCGACGGTCAGTGACCTGGAGTGGCTGCGCGAGACGGGGCTGGCCGACGCGATCCTGCGGCACGCCGGGGCGGGCAAACCGCTGCTCGGCATCTGCGGCGGCTTCCAGATGCTGGCCGAGACCATCGACGACGAGGTGGAGAGCGGCCGCGGCGAGGTGCCGGGGCTGGGCCTGCTGCCGGTCGGCATCACGTTCGGCGCGCGCAAGACGCTGGCCCGGCCGGCGGGGGAGGGGCTGGGTGCGCCGGTCCGGGGCTACGAGATCCACCACGGCTTCGTCTCCCGGGGCGAGCCGGCGCCGCTGCTGCGCCATGCGGACGGGCGGCCGGAGGGCGCGGTCGTGGGCAACGTCAGTGGCACGCACTGGCACGGCGCATTCGAGTCCGACGAGTTCCGCCGGCGCTTCCTCACCGAGGCGGCGCGGCAGGCGGGACGGCATGGGTTCGCGGTCGCGCCCGGCACGCGGTTCGCCGCGGTTCGCGAGCGTGCCCTCGACGTACTCGGCGACCTGGTCGAGGAGCATCTCGACACCGACGCCCTCTGGCGCTTGATCGAGGAAGGGCCGCCGCCGGGGTTGCCGTTCGTGCCGCCGGGCGCACCATCATGAGATACGCGGACTTAGCTGCAGAAATCGGGCGTCGTCCCGCGAAGCTCGGCACCACGAGGCTGATCGCGGTCGACGGGCCGAGCGGCGCCGGGAAGACCACGTTCGCGCTGCGGCTGGCCAAGCAGCTCGACGCGCCGGTCGTGCACACCGACGACCTGCTCGACGGCTGGGACGACCAGTTCACCTTCTGGGAACGGCTGGAACGGCAGGTGCTGGCGCCGCTGCGGCGGGGTGAGGCCGGCCGCTACCAGCGCTACGACTGGCATCGCGGCCGCTTCGCCGGTCCGATGGTCACCGTCGAGCCGGCGGACGCCGTACTGCTGGAGGGAGTGAGCACCGCCCGGCGTTCGATCCGTCCCGAGCTCACCCTCGCCGTGTTCGTGGATGCACCGCCCGAGCTGCGGTGGGAGCGCGCCCTGGCCCGCGACGGCGACGACAGCGTTGCGTTCCGGGCGTACCTTGGGCGATGGCGTGCTGCCGAGGACCGGCACTTCGCCGAGGACCAGACCGCGGCCGGCGCCGACCTGATCGTCGACGGCGCCGCGGCGACCGGCGACGACGCTTTCAAAGGCGACGTTTTCAAAGGCGATGTTTTCAGAGGCGGCGACGATGACCGATGAAGAGAACCGTCCGGTACGCCGGCGGGTCACGCTGACCGGGATCAGCTCACGGGCCTGGGAGCACCCGGCCGACCGCGGCGCGCTGACCGCCCTGCGTGAGCTGCGTGGGTTCGACGACGTGGTGAAGGCGTTCTTCGGCATGTGGAGCGAGCGGGGCTTCCGCCTGCAGTTCCTGGCCGGCGCCATCCGCGTCGACCACCGGCAGTACCCGAGGGTCTACCAGCGCTTCGCCGAGGCCGCCGCCACGCTCGACGTGGCCGAGCTGCCCGAGCTCTACGTCAACCAGGACCCGATGATCAACGGCGCGGCCATCGGCCTCGACAAGCCGTTCATCGTGATCACCACGGGCGCGGTCGAGAAGCTCGACGACGACGAGCTGCGGGCCATGCTGGGGCACGAGATCGGGCACGTGCGCAGCGGTCACGCCGTCTACAAGACGATCATGATGATCCTCACCCGGTGGACCACGAGCCTGGCCTGGCTGCCGGTCGGCGCCCTCGCGCTGCGCGGGATCATCGTGGCCATGCTCGAGTGGTGGCGCAAGGCCGAGCTGTCCGCCGACCGGGCCGGCCTGCTCGCCGGCCAGGACCCGGCCGCCTCGCTGCGACTGCTGATGAAGCTGGCCGGCGGCGGCGACCTCTCCCAGATCGACACGACCGCCTTCCTCGAGCAGGCCGCGGAGTACGAGAGCGGCGGCGACCTGCGGGACAGCATCCACAAGATCGGCATCACCGCCTGGAGCACGCACCCGGTGCCCGTCGCCCGGGCCGCCGACCTGCGCAAGTGGGTCGACTCCGGCGACTACGCGCGCATCCTCGGCGGTGACTACCCGCGCCGCGACTCGGACGGTGACGCGTCGGTCGCCGACGACGTGAAGGCGGCCGCCTCGTCCTACCGCGAGACGTTCACGACCTCGCAGGATCCGCTGGTCGGCCTGCTGCGCAAGTTCGGCGGCGGCGCCGGCGACCTGGCCGGCTCGGCCGCCCGCGGCGCCCGCGACTGGGCCTCCGGCCGCCAACGCCGGGACGGCGAGCCGGAAAGCTAGGTCACCCTGGGTCTGTGTCGGAGTGGGAGACGGGCTGCGGCGTGGCCCAGCCGCCGCCTGGCCGCACGCCGCGAACACCCGAATACAACCCCGGTATTCGGGCGCCCGCGTCGCACACCCAGACGACGCCTGGACCTCGCCTCGCTCCGGCCCCCACTCCGACACAGACCCTAGGATCGGTTCATGAGCTTGAGCGAAACCGATCTGCGCGCCGCGATCGCGCGGGAGATGCCCGGCGTCCGTGCCGACCTCGAGCGGCTGGTCCGGATCCCGGGCATCGCCTTCGAGGGCTTCGACCACTCCCAGGTGGAGCGGTCGGCCGAGGCCGTGGCCGAGCTGCTGCGCGGCTGCGACCTCGACGTGCAGGTCGTGCGGCACGGCGGCCAGCCGGCCGTGATCGGCCGCAAGGCGGCGCCGCCCGGCGCGCCCACCGTGCTGCTCTACGCGCACCACGACGTGCAGCCGGTCGGCGACCCGGCGCTGTGGGCCAGCGACCCGTTCGAGCCGGTCGAGCGGGACGGCCGGCTCTACGGCCGGGGCGCCGCCGACGACAAGGCCGGCGTCATGGCCCACGTGGCGGCGCTGCGCGCGTGGGGCGACCGGCTGCCGGTCGGCGTGGTCGTCTTCGTCGAGGGCGAGGAGGAGTACGGCTCCGACTCGCTCGACGACATCATCGCGGCGCACCGCGAGGAGCTGCGGTCCGACGTGATCGTCATCGCCGACTCCGGCAACTGGGACATCGGCCGGCCCGCGCTGACCACCTCGCTGCGCGGTCTGGTCAACCTGTTCGCCGAGGTCAAGGTGCTCAAGAGTGCGGTGCACAGCGGCATGTTCGGCGGCCCGGTGCCGGACGCGCTGATGACCCTGGCCCGCCTGCTCAGCACCCTGCACGACGACGAGGGCGAGGTCGCGGTCGACGGGCTGGTCGGCCGCGAGGGCGCCAGCGTCGACTATCCGGAGGACCGGTTCCGGCACGAGGGCGGGATCCTCGACGGGGTCAAGCTGATCGGCCACGGCACGATCACCGACCGCATCTGGACCAAGCCGTCGATCTCGGTGCTGGGCATCGACGCGCCACGGACCTTCGAGGCGGCCAACGCGCTCCAGCCGCGGGCCAAAGCCAAGATCGGAGTGCGGCTCGCGCCCGGCGACGACCCGAAGTCGGCGTACGCGGCGGTCCGTGCCCACCTCGAGAAGTACGTGCCGTGGGGCGCCGAGGTCGAGGTCACGCTGGAGAGCGACGGCTCGCCGTGCGTGATCGACGCGACCGGCCCGGCCTACGAGGCGGCGCGCGCGGCCTTCAGCACGGCGTGGGACGGCGTAGCGCCGGTCGACATGGGCGTCGGCGGGTCCATCCCGTTCATCGCCACGTTCCAGGACCTGTTCCCGCAGGCATCGATTCTGGTCACTGGCGTGGAGGATCCTCACTCGGGGGCGCACGGACCCGACGAGAGCCTGCACCTGGGTGAGTTCGAGCGGGTGTGCCTGGCCGAGGCGCTGCTGTTCAAGAACGTCGCGGAGGCGCTGACGAGCTGAAGGAGGAGGGTCGCCGATGGCCGACCGGACGTGCGACGTGCTGGTGGTGGGCGCCGGCCCGACCGGGCTGATGCTCGCCAACTGGCTGGTCAAGCTCGGGGTCGACGTGATCGTGGTGGACGGCAAGGACGGGCCGACCCGGGAGTCGCGCGCTCTCGTGGTGCAGGCCCGCAGCCTCGAGATCTACGACCAGCTCGGCCTCGGTGACCTGGTCCTGGCCACCGCCCAACGCGCGAGCGCGCTCGCTCCGGGCTACCGCGACCGGGCGTTCGGCCGCATTCCGCTCGGGCCGCTGGGCGAGGGCGTGACGCCGTACCCGTACCTCGAGGTCCTCGAACAGAGCCGGAACGAGGAGATCCTCTACGAGAGCCTCCAGAAGCTCGGCCACGAGGTGCGCTGGGAGACCGCGGTCACCACGGTCTCCCAGACCGAGAACGGCATCGCGGCCAAGGTCGGCAACGACACCGTGCGGGCGCGGTTCTGCGTCGCCTGTGACGGGGCGAACTCGGCGATCCGCCGGCAGCGGCGCATCGACTTCGAGGGCACGACCAACCCCCACCGGTTCTACGTGCTCGATGCGGTGGCGGCCGGCGGTCTGGTCGAGGGCGCGATCAACGTACGGCCCGGGACGGACGATTTCCTGCTGGCCTTCCCGATGCGGGGGCGGGGTGCGTGGCGGCTGATCGGGCTGGTGCGCGACGAGGACGGCGACGGGATGCTCACCGAGGAGGACGTGCGGCCACGGCTGCGCGGGTTCGCCGTCACCTACGACCATGCGCGGTGGTTCGCGACCTATCGCGTACACCATCGCATCGCCGCCGCCTTCCGGGACGGGCCCTTCTTCCTGGCCGGCGACGCCGCGCACGTGCATTCGCCGGTCGGCGGCCAGGGCATGAACACCGGGCTCCAGGACGCGCACAACCTCGCCTTCAAACTGGCCGACGTGCTGCAGGGCCGCCGGCGGGACGCCTGGCTCGACCGGTACGAGGCGGAGCGTCGCCCGGTGGCCAAGCGCCTGGTCGCCACCACCGACCGCATCTTCGCGGGCGTCACCTCGCAGACCGCGTTCTCGCGGGCGCTGCGCCGCGCGGTGGTTCCGCTGATCGCGCCGGTCGGGGTCCGGGTGGTGGGCGGCACGCGTGGCGGCTCACGCCTCTTCCAGTACGTCTCGCAGATCCGCATCCACTATTGGATGACGCCCGGGGCCGAGCGCGCGTCGGGCGGCCGCCGTGACCCGGTCGTGGGACGGCGGCTGCCCTGGGCGGGGGACAACTTCGCCGCGTTGCGGTCACTTCAATGGCAGATCCACGTGTACGGGGGACTGGCCGCGACCGCCGTTCCGGACCTGGGCCTGCCCGTGCACGTCTTCCCCGAGGCGCCCGGCACCCTGCTGCGCCCGGGGCTGCTTCACCTCGTACGCCCCGATGGTTTTGTCGCCGCGGTGGCCGCGCCCGCCGATGCGCCGCGGATTTTTCCGCCCCTCATGACCGGATGAATCCTGTTAGGATTCGAACATGCGTTCTAAAGATGCGTCCGCCGAGCCGGCCGGTGTCAGCCGCTCGCCGGGCAACTCCGTGACCCTCCTGGTGCGGCCCCGCCTTGTCGGGCCGCGCGACGCGATCGATCGTCTTCGATCCAACGACCGCCTCGAGTCCATCGTCCGCCTGCGGGCCGCCGTGCGCGCCCTCGACGACGTCGACGTCTCCGGCTGGGACGACTCCGCCCTGACCGAGCACCTCGACGAGATCTCTGCCACGCTCTGCGCGCTCGACGCGCAGGTCACCCGCGTCGCCGACGCGGTCCGGGCCCGAGGCTTCCGGATCGCCGAGCCGCTGGCCGCCTGATGCCGCGACGGGGGTCGCTTCGTCTCGCCGGAAAATGTCGTAGGTGGCTGCCAGGATAGGGCCGTGCGGTTCTCAGACCTGGCGGCCACCTCGGCCGCCGTGAGTGCTACCTCGGGGCGCAAGGCCAAGATCGAGCTCCTGGCCGACGCCCTGCGCCGCCTCGATCCCGGCGAGATCGCGGCCGGCTCGGCCTATCTGGCCGGCGAGCTGCGGCAGCGGCAGACCGGGGTGGGCTATGCCAGCCTGCGCGACCGGCCGGCGCCCGCGGCCGAGCCCACGCTCACGGTCGGCGAGGTCGACGCCGCGATCGCCGAGATCTCGGTCGTCGCCGGCGCCGGTTCCCAGGCCCGCCGGCGTGACCTGCTCGGCGCGCTGTTCGGCGCCGCCACCGCCGACGAGCAGCGGTTGCTGGTCGGCCTGTTCGGCGGCGAGCTGCGGCAGGGTGCCCAGGCCGGCCTGCTGGCCGACGCGATCGCCAAGGCGGCCGAGGTGCCGCTGACCGCGGTGCGCCGGGCGCTGCTGCTCTCCGGCGACCTGAAGCAGGTGGCCGTGGCCGCGCTCACCGGCGGCGCCGCGGCCCTCGCCGAGATCCATCTGCGGGTCGGCACCCCGCTCACCCCGATGCTGGCGCAGAGCGCCCCCGACGTCGGCGCCGCCCTGCTCGCCACCGGCGCCCCGGCCGCGGTCGACGTGAAGCTCGACGGCATCCGCATCCAGGTGCACCGCTCGGGCGACGAGGTCGCCGTCTTCACCCGCAGCCTCGACGACATCACCGCCCGCATGCCCGAGGTCGTCGAGGCGGTCCGCAAGCTGCCCGTGCGCGAGGCCGTGCTCGACGGCGAGGCGATGACGCTCGACGCGTCCGGCCGCCCCCGCCCGTTCCAGGAGACGTCGAGCCGCGCCGCCACCCGCGGCGCGGTCACCTCGGCGCTGGTGCCCTATTTCTTCGACGTGCTGCACCTCGACGGCGCCGACCTGCTCGACGAGCCCGCGCACGTCCGCTGGTCCGCGCTCGCCGGCGCCCTGCCCGCCGAGCTGCTGGTCGGCCGCACCATCGCCGAGACCGAGGAGCAGGCCGCGGCCGCCTTCGCCGCCGCGCTCGCCGCCGGTCAGGAGGGCGTTGTCATGAAGGCGCTCGAGGCCCCCTACGACGTCGGCCGCCGCGGCTCGGCGTGGGTCAAGGTCAAACCCCGGCACACGCTCGACCTGGTCGTCCTGGCCGTCGAGTGGGGGCACGGCCGTCGCAAGGGCTGGCTGTCCAACCTGCACCTGGGCGCGCTCGACCCGGCGACGGGCGGGTTCGTGATGCTGGGCAAGACGTTCAAGGGCCTGACCGACGAGCTGCTTCGCTGGCAGACCGCGCGCTTCCAGGAGCTGGCCACCGGCGACAACGGCTGGGTGGTGACCGTGCGGCCCGAGCAGGTGGTCGAGATCGCCTTCGACGGCGTCCAGACGTCGCCGCGCTACCCCGGCGGCGTGGCGCTGCGGTTCGCCCGGGTGCTGCGCTACCGCGACGACAAACGGGCGGCCGAGGCCGACACGATCGACACGGTCAAGGCGCTGGGCGCGCACCTCCCGCCGGCCGGCTAGGGCCTGTCCCGTGGATCACGCGGGGCTGCGGCGGGGCCCAGGCGGCGCCTGACGGCGTCCGCGAAACGCCCGAATCCAACACCGGGATGCGGCCGCTTCGCGGCCGACGTCAGCCACCACCTGGACCGCGCCTCGCACTCGCGTGATCCACGGGACAGACCCTAGAGGGCGGCCAGCGTGCGGACGTAGTTGACCTGCTGGTTGATGGCGGTCACGCCGTTCTGGTCGGCCACCGGGATGCGGGCGACGTACTGCCGGGAGCCGTTGGTCACGGTGACCTGCACGGTGCCCTGCATGACGTTCTCCTTGACCAGCAGGAAGAGCAGGCTGAAGACGGTCAGGACGCAGAAGCCGACGATCGCCGCGATGACCGCCCACCGCGGGATGCGCTGCTGGCTGAACCAGTAGTCGTTGACCTGCCACTGCGAGCCGGCGAGCGGAATGTCACCGGTCGGGGTGTGCACCGTCGTCGAGGTGACCGCGATCTCGGCGATCTGCATGATCACCGGCCCGGGCTGGGGGTCGGGCGGGGGCACGTAGGCCGAGACCGGGGCGGTGGGGGCATTGGCCGGCAGCGGCACGGTCGGCGGGTGCGCGGGCGGTGACGACGCCGGCTGGCCGGAGACCGGGTGAGCCGGAGCCGGCACCGAGCCCGGCGACCCTCCCGGCGGCGCGGATGCCGGGGCCGCGGGCGGTGCGGACGCGGGACCGGCGGGCGGCGCAGCCGGGGGATACGGCGACGGGACGCTCCACGGATCGTCCGGCGGCGGAGCCGGCGCTCCCCACGGGTCGCTCGGCGACGAGGTCATGCCGCGACCCTAGTCGTGCCCGCCCGGGGCCGCGAGCTTGGCTTCCGTCGCGGCCTAGTCCTGGCCGCTCGGGGCCGTGAGCTTGGCCTCCGCCTCGGCGCGCTTGCGGTCGGCCTCCTCCACGCGGTCGACGGGGGCGCTCAGCGCGGCCAAGCGGGCGGCCTCGCGCCGGCGGTCGGCCTCGGCCACGCGGTCGCGCAGGCTCGGCTTCGCGGTCGGGGCGCCCTCGGACCGGCCGGCACCCTGCGCCTCCTTGCGGGCCTGCCAGACGTACACGAAAAGCGCCATCGCCGCGAAGAGCCACCACTGCGCCGTGTAACCCGCGTTCTGCCAGGCGTCCTCGTGATCGATGGGGATGCGGGTGAAGGCCGGGTCGTTCGGCGGGGTCTGGTCGGTGAGCAGGACGTAGGCGCCATAGAGCGGGTACGGCATCTGTCCCGCCAAGTGGGAGACCGTGATGCGCCTGGTGTCGAGGCGGCCATTGCGGTGCTCGATGGCGGTGGGTCGGCTTTCCGACAGGTGGATCTGGCCGACCACGGTGACATCGCCGGTGGGCGCGGGCGGCACGACCGGAGCGGCGCCCGCCCCGGCGGCCGGCGCCGGCACCCAGCCGCGGTCGACCAGCACGGCCGTGCCGTCGGCCAGTACCAGCGGCGTGACGATCTCGAATCCGACGTCCCCGTCCACGGTCCGCCCGCGCGCCTGGATCTCGTGCGTCACGTCGTACCGGCCGCTGACCTCGACCTTTGTCCACGCCAAGCGTTTGCCGGGCGATGAGCCGGCGTGCCCCGCCCGGCTCGGCCGCTCGAGGACCGAGATCAGCGGCACCGCCCGGACCGAGTCAGCGGCGTCGATGCGCGCGTTGATCGCGCTGCGTTCCTGGTACCGATGGAGCTGCCAGTCGCCGAGCATGACCATGATCACGGCGGCGACCACGGTCAGCGCGGCGGCGCCCAGCCAGCGCGGTGTCAGCAGGAACCGGTACACCCCACGAGGCTACCCGGCGGACCGGCGTCACCTCCCGGAGCCAGGTACTGTGCCGACGGCGGCCCTGTTCACCTGCACGGCGGCCCAGTGACAAGTCGGGAGAACCTTTGATGAGCGCCCAGCCCCGCCTGGTCGTGAGCGCGCCCTCCTCGGGGCACGGAAAGACCGCGATCGCGGTCGGTCTGCTCGCGGCGTGCGTGGCTCGGGGCATTCCGGCGGCGGGCTTCAAGGTCGGGCCCGATCACACCGACGCGGCGTACCTCGGTCTCGCCGCCGGCCGTCCGGGCCGCAACCTCGACCCCCGGCTGGTGGGCGCGCAGCGGATCGGCCCGCTCTTCGCGCACGGCGCGGCGGGCGCCCAGCTCTCGGTGATCGAGGGCGCCATGGGTCTGTTCGACTCACTGACCGGCCAGCCCGAGGTGGACGGCACCGCCGCGGTCGCCGCCACCCTGCGCGCGCCGGTGGTGCTGGTGGTCGACGTGGCCGCGATGGGTCACTCGCTGGCGGCGCTGGTGCACGGCTTCCGGATGTTCGACGAGATGGTCCACCTGGGCGGCGTGATCCTCAATCGGGTCGCCTCGTCGCGGCACGAGCAGATGTTGCGCACGGCGCTCGACGACATCGGCATGCCGGTGCTGGGCGCGCTGCGCCGCGGCGATCTGCCGAACGTGTTGCCGGCCCGCGCGCACGGCCCGGTTCCGGTCGCGCACCGGACGGTCGAGGCGAGCCGGGCGGTGCGGCGGCTGGGCGAGGCGGTGCTGTCCGGGCTCGATCTCGAGCGGCTGATGGCGCTGGCCGGGGGCGCGCCGGCGCTGCCCGGCCCGATCTGGACGCCGGGCGATGCGGTGGGCGGTGACTTCGAGCAGCGTCCGATCGTCGCGCTTGCGGGTGGTCCGGGTGCGCCTTACACGTACGTCGAGACGGCCGAGCTCCTCACCGCGGCGGGCGCCGATGTCGCCGTCGTCGACCCACTGCGTGACGAGTCGCTCCCGGCCGGCACGCGCGCCCTCGTCGTCGGTGGTGGACTTCCGGAGGGGTACGCCGAGGAGCTCTCCGCCAACCGACGGCTCTGCAATGCGGTGGCCAAGTTCGCCCACGACGGCTGGCCGGTGGTGGCCGAGGGCGTGGCGCTGCCCTGGCTCGGGCGTGACTTCGACGGCCGGCCGATGTGCGCGGTGATCGACACGTCGGCGGTCACCGGCGAGCAGACCGTGGCCGGCTACCGCGAGGCGACGGCGCCGACCACGTCGCTGCTGGCTCCGGCCGGCGCCCGGATCACCGGCTACAAGCAGCACCGCGCGATCATGACGCCGCGCGCCGGGAACGTGCCCGCCTGGACCTGGTCGGGCGGCAATCCCGAGGGCTTCGTCTGGCGCCAGGTGCACGCCTCGCAGCTCGGCCTGCACTGGGCGGCCGCCCCCGAGATCGCCAAGCGGGTGGTCGCCGCCGCGATCGCCGGCCCGGCCGGGGAGCGGCCGGGCCCGCCGCCGGCGCACGCCCAGCCACACGGGGCGCAGGGTCACGGCGGTCCACAGCCGCACAGCCCCCAGCCGCAGGGTATGCTGCCGCGCAGCCCTCAGCCGCACGGTTCGCAGCCGCACAGCCCCCAGCCGCAGGGCACTCAGCCGCGCGGTCCGCAGTCGCAGCATGGTGCGCAGTCGCAGCATGGTGCGCAGCCGCAGCATGGTGCGCAGTCGCAGTCGCAGTCGCAGTCGCAGTCGCGGTCGCAGTCGCAGCGTGGCCCGCAGTCGCAGCCGCACGGCCCGCAGGGTGAGCCGCACAGCCCGGCGGCGGATCCGCACGGCGAGCCGCCGACGGTGTCGATGCCGGCCGCCGCGCTGGCGTCCGCGCCCGCGATGCCGCACGACCTGCCGCATGACCTGCCGCCGTTCGTGCCGGGCGAGCCGTTCTTCGGGCCGCCGGTGGGCGCCGGCGTCCCACCGGAGCAATACGACTCCTATGGACCGCCGCATGCCCAGCCTTCGTCGCCGGGCGCGCTACCCGATCACCGTCCCCAAGGTCCGGCCGGCGGTCCGCACGACCAGGCTCCGCGCCGCCGCCCGCGTCCGCCGATGGCCGGCGGCCTTCCGCCCGCGCCCGGCTCCGGCCCGATGGGCGGCTACCCGTCCGTGCTCGGCTCCGGCCCGATGGGCGGGTATGCGCCCACTCCCGGGTCCGCGCCGATGGGTGGTTATACGCCCACTCCCGACTCTGCCCCGATGAGCGGGTATGCGCCCACGCCCGGGCCCGCGCCGATGAGCGGGTATGCGCCCACGCCCGGGCCCGCGCCGATGAGCGGATATGTGTCCGCACCCGGGTCCGGGTCGATGGCCGGCGATCTTCCACCCGCGCCCGGCTCCGGCCCGATCATGGGTGGACTGCCGCCGGCGCCCGGCTCCGGGCCGATGGCGGGCGGGCCGTCGCCCGACTCCGGACCGGCTCCGGCCTCCGGTGTCGCCAGCGTGCCCGACCTCTCCGACACGGCCGACATCACCACGTCCTGAACAGGGCCAATCCGCCGTCCGGCCGGATCTCGGGCGGACGTTCGGAGCGGAAACCAGCCCTGTCGCGAAAACGCCCTTCGTTGAACGCGAAAGTGTCGTACCTCACCCGTAACGTGGGTTTAACACCGACGACCCGAAGGAGGACGACCGTGGCCGATCGTGTGCCGCTGGATTTCGACCCGCCGGTTCGTAGACTGCGAGCGCTCCTCCTGGGGATCGACGACGACGAGCTGAGGTGCCCCACCCCCTGTCCCGACTGGACCGTCGCCGCTCTGCTCGACCATCTGATGGCCCTGTCCCTCGCCTTCACCCAGGCGGCTCGCAAACGCACCGACGCTCCCGGCACCGAGAGCGCGCCGCCCCGGCCGTCCGCGCAGCACCTCTCCCGACATTGGCGCAGCCGGCTGCCCGTCCTGCTCGAAGACCTGGCCACCGCCTGGAAAGATCCGGCCGCCTGGACCGGCACGTCCAAGGTGGGCGGCGTCGAGATGCCGGCGACGGCGCTCGGCATCACGGCGATGAACGAGCTGATCGTCCACAGCTGGGACCTCGCGAAGGGCACCGGCCAGGAGTATTTCGCCGATCCGCGCACGCTCGAGGTGCTGATCGAGTTCCTGGAGCAGGGTCCGGCCGTGGGCACGCCCGGCGAGTTCGGCCCGCGCGTAATCGACGACGACGAGGCCACCCTGCTCGACCAGACGCTCGCGCTGGCCGGCCGCGACCCCGCCTGGCGTGAGCCCCGCCGCCGGCGCCGACCGGAGGCCCCGGCCGCCTGACCCGTCGCGGCGTCGACGCACCCGCGGCGTCGACGCAGGCCGCCGGCGCTAGTCCGACCAGGTCAGTCGCCGTTCCAGCCGGTGGTGTCGGTCTGGCCGGACCTGGCGCGGCCGGTGCCGCCGGTGGGGTGCTTGCGGCTGCCGTCGGTCTTGGCGGTCCGGTGGCCGTTGTGGTCGGACTTCCCCGGCTTGCCGGTGGCGCCGCCCCGGACGCCGCCGCCCGAATTGCTGTCGCCTCTGGTGCTGTCGCCCTGGGCGCTGCCGCCCTGGGCGCTGCCGCCCCGGGCGCTGCCGCCCCGGGCGCTGTCACTCCGGGTGTCGCCGCTCTGGGTGCCGGCGCTGTGCTTGTGGTTGCGGTGGTGCTTCTTGTGCTTGCCTCCGCCGTTCGTGTCGCTCTTGCTGACGCCGGCGCTCGTGCCGCCGCCATCGGCCCCGTCGATCGACGCGGTGGTGGCGTCGGCGCTCTGGTCGTTCTTGTCGACGCCGTGCCAGGCGATCTGCTTCGACGGCGGGGTGAACTTGAGCTTGGGCTGGCCCTTCAGCGCATCCCGCAAGGTCTCGGCCAGCGTGTACTTCGAGATCGTCGAGCGGCCCGCGCCCACGTAGTCGTTGGGATCGTCGGGATCGGCCACGAACGCCGCGCCCGCCAGCTGGGGCGTGAAGCCGCAGAACCACGCCGTCTTGTTGCTGTCGGTGGTGCCGCTCTTGCCGGCCACGGGACGGTGCAGTGTCGCGTACACCATCGGGGAAGTCGACCACCCGCCGCAGCCGCCGCGGGCGGAACCGTAACCGGTCACGCAGCGCGCGGCATCGGTCGCCGCGCGGGCCACGTCGGCCGAGACCACCCGGTGGCATCGCGGCCCGGCGACCAGCTGGCCCCGGTACTTCAGGTTCGAGCCGTCGCGGTTCTGGATCACCCGGACCGGCAGCGGCTCGCAGTACTCGCCCTCGGCCGCCAGCGTCGCGAAGACGTTCGCCATCTCGATCGGCGTCGCGTCGCTCACCCCGAGCGTGAACGCGCCCCACCCGGAGGCGTGTTCGGGCGTGGCCAGCTTCTGGTCGACGTCCGTCCGCCACTTGAGGCCCAGGCGCGAAGCCATCGCGACCGCCTTGTCCGCGCCCACCTTCTGCTCGAGCTGGACGAAGTACGTGTTCACCGACTTGCCGAACCCGCTCCACATGGTCTGGTTACCGGTCATGGCTTTGGTGGAGTTCTTCGGGCACCAGTGCACTCCGCAGGTCGCCGGCCCGGGCGCGGTGATGTACTTCGACACGTACTGCTGGGGCGCGTAGATCGACGTGTCCAGGGGCAGGCCCGAGTCGAGGGCGGCCAGCATCGTGAAGATCTTGAAGGTCGACCCCGCCTGGTAACCGGCCATGGTGCCGCCGCCGAGCAGGGGGTTGACCGTGTTCGGGTAGTTGCCCTTCTTCGGGTTCGGCTGCAGCGAGTAGTGCCGGTTGACCGCCATCGAGAGGATCCGCCCGGTGCCCGGCTCGATGATGACCTGCCCGTGGGCGTACCGGCTGCGCATCTTCTCCTTGTTCAGGACGTGCTTCATCGCGTACGCCTGGATCTTGGGGTCGATCGAGGTGATCACCTGGTAGCCGCCGCGCCGCAGGTTCTCCTCGCGGTCCTCGGGGGTGGCGCCGAAAGCCGGCTGCTCGCGCCACCACGACTTGAGGTAGTCGCAGAAGAAGCCCCAGTCGTTGTGCGGCTCGGCGATCGACACGCAGTCGTTGGGCGGCGTGCTCAGGCGCAGCCGGATCTTCGCCCGCTTCGCGTCGGCCGCCTGGCTCGGGGTAATCACGGCCATCTTCAGCATCTGGTCGATCACGTAGTTGCGCCGGTTGGTGGCCGCGCGCTGGTCACCGGCCGCCGGATCGTAGGCCGAGGGCGCCTTGACCAGTCCCGCGAGCAGGGCCGCCTCGTTGAGGTTCAGCTGCTTGGGCGTCTTGGAGAAGAACACCTGGGCGGCGGCGAAGATCCCGTACGCCCGATGCCCGAAGTAGGCGGAGTTGAGGTAGCGCTCCAGGATCTCCTGCTTCGACAACCGCTTCTCGAGCTCGATCGCGAGCCGCATCTCCCGCAGTTTGCGCTGCGTGGTCTGCTCGGTGGCCTCGAGCGCCTCGGTCGGCGTCTTGGCGCTGTCCCGCAGGGCCATCCGCACGTACTGCATCGTCAGCGTCGACGCGCCCTGGGCGACGCCGCCCGCCTGCCGGTTCGCGACGAAGGCCCGCGCCACGCCCTTGGCGTCGACCCCGTGGTGCTCGTAGAAACGCGAGTCCTCGGAGGCCACGATCGCCTCGGTCATGTACGGCGACATGTCCCCGATCTTGATCGGCTTGCGGTGTTCCTCGTAGAACATCGTGAGCAGCGTCTTGCCGTCACTGGCGTACACGTAGGTGGTCTGCGCGCTGGGCACCTCGATGAGGTTCTCCGGCATGCGGGCCAGGGCGTCGGAGCCGGCTTTGACGCCGATGCCGGCGAGGGCCGCCAGTGGGTAGGCGAGACCGGCGATCACGAGACCCGCGATCAGGCCGGCGCGGACGAGGGGAGCAATCTTTCCGGCTGCCACCTCCCGAAGGTATGACAAAACCGTTCATGTCCCGACGAAACGGCCGAAGTGAGACGTGAAAAACGGTCCGGCATGCTGATGGCATGACGTTCGACCTGGGGCATCACGGCGACGCGGAGGTCGGCGCCGGGCTGATCGACCTGGCCGTCAACGTGCGGCACGAGCCGATGCCGGCGTGGCTTTCGGCCCCGATCCTGGAGTCGTTGTCGCAGCTCAGGGCCTATCCGGACGATCGTGAGGCGGTTGCCGCCGTGGCCCGCCGGCATCGGCGGAGCGAGAAGGAGGTGCTGCTGACGGCGGGCGCGGCGCAGGCTTTCGTGCTTCTCGCGCACTTCAAGAAACCCGAGCACGCCGTCGTCGTGCACCCCCAGTTCACCGAGCCCGAGGCCGCCCTGCGCAACGCCGGCCACGACGTCGACCGGGTGCTGCTGCGGGCCGAGGACGGTTTCCGGCTCGACGCGCGGCTCGTCCCCGAGGACGCCGACCTGGTCTTCGTGGGCAATCCGACCAACCCGACCTCGGTGCTGCACCCGGCCTCGGAGATCGCCGAGCTGGCCCGTCCGGGGCGGGTGCTGGTGGTCGACGAGGCCTTCGCCGACACCACGTTCCGTGACGGCGTGCCGGGCGAGCCCGAGTCGCTGGCCGAGCGTGACGATCTTCCGGGGCTGGTCGTGCTGCGCAGCCTGACCAAGACCTGGGGGCTGGCCGGCCTGCGTATCGGCTATCTGCTCGGGCCGGCCCGCCTGCTCGCGCGCCTGGCCGCGTGCCGGCCCCTGTGGGCGGTCTCGACGCCGGCTCTCGCGGCCGCGATCGCCTGTGCGTCACCGACCGCGATCGCCGCCGAGCGGGAGATCGCGGCGCGCGTCGCGGCCGAGCGGGACCATCTGCTTCGCCGGCTCGCGCGAGTGCCGAACCTCACGGTCGCCGGTTCTCCGGCCGGTGCGTTCGTGACCGTACGCCTGCCGGAAGCCGAGAAGATAAGACTTGAGCTGCGCGAACGCGGTTGGGCCGTGCGCCGCGGCGACACCTTCCCGGGCCTGGGCCCCGATTGGCTGCGGATCGCCGTGCGCGACACTGCGATCACCGACGCATTCGTGGCGGCTCTCACCGACGTGATCGAGGAGCGATCGTGACCCTGGAGACGACCGTGGCGGCCATCCGGCCCGCCGACCAGCCGGCCATGGCCGCCGCCCGTGAGCTGCAGTCCCGGCTCACCAAGCCGGCCGGCTCGCTCGGTGACCTCGAGGAGCTGTCGGTGCGCCTGGCCGGCCTGTTCGGCGCCTGCCCGCCGCCGCTGCCCGAGCCGGCCGCCGTCGCCGTCTTCGCCGGCGACCATGGCGTGCATGCTCAGGGAGTCAGCCCCTGGCCGCAGGAGGTCACCGCCCAGATGGTGGCGAACTTCCTGGCCGGCGGCGCGGTCGTGAACGCGTTCGCCCGCCAGGCCGGCGCCCGCGTCACCGTGGTCGACGTCGGCGTGGCCAACCCGCTCCCGGTCGCCGCCGGGCTGGTCGACGCCAACGTGCGGCGCGGCACCCGGGACATGACGGTCGAGCCGGCGCTGACCCGCGACGAGGCCCGGGCCGCGGTCGAGGTCGGCGTCAAGGTCGCCGAACGGCTGATCGCCGAGGGCGCGATGTGCCTGCTCACCGGCGACATGGGCATCGCCAACACGACCCCGGCCGCGACCCTGATCGCCGCCTTCACCGGCTCGCCGGCGGCCGCGGTCACCGGCCGTGGCACCGGCATCGACGACGCCACGCACGCGCATAAGGTTTCCGTCGTCGAGTCGGCGCTGGCCAAGCACGCCGCGGCGGAAAAAGACCCGCTCGGCGTGCTGGCCGCGGTCGGCGGCCTCGAGCACGCGGCGATCGCCGGCTTCATCCTGGCCGCCGCCGCGCACCGGATCCCGGTGATCGTCGACGGCGTGATCGCCGCGTCCGGCGCGCTGGCCGCCGCCGCGTTCGCCCCCGACGCGGTCGCCGCCATGGTCGCCGGGCACCGCTCGGCCGAGCCCGGCGCCACCGTCGCGCTCGCCCACCTCGGCCTCACCCCGCTGCTCGACCTGGGCATGCGGCTCGGCGAGGGCAGCGGCGCCGTGCTCGCGCTGCCGGTGGTGGCGTCCGCGGTGCGGGTGCTGCACGAGGTGGCGACGTTCGACTCGGCGGGAGTGTCGGAGAAGTGAGCCTCTATCCGATGGCGCTGCGGCTGACCGGCCGGCGGGTGCTGGTCGTAGGCGGCGGCGCGGTGGCGACCCGGCGGGTGCCGGCCCTGATCGCGGCGGGCGCGGTCATCGACATCGTCTCGCCCGAGCTCACCCCGGCGCTGCAGGGTTACGTCGACGCCGGGCGGGCGACCTGGCAGCGGCGGAAGTTCGAGCCGGCCGACGTCGAGGGCGCCTGGCTGGTGCAGGTGGCGATCGACGATCCGGCGGCGGCGGCCCAGGTGAGCGCCGCGGCCGAGGAGCACCGGATCTTCTGCGTACGGGCCGACGACCGTGAAGCGGCCACCGCCTGGACCCCGGCGGTGACCCGGCACGGGCAGGTCACGGTGGCGGTCACGGACGGGGGCGACCGGCGGCGGGCGATGGCCGTACGCGATCTGGTCGCCCAGGCGCTCGAGACCGAGCCCCCGGCCACGCCCGAGCACAAGGGCGTGGCCCTGGTCGGCGCCGGCCCCGGCGACCCCGAGCTGATCACCGTGAAGGGCCGCCGGCTGCTCGCCGCGGCCGACGTCGTGGTGGCCGACCGGCTCGTGCCCGGCCTGCTGCTCGGCGATCTGCGGCCGGAGGTCGAGTTCGTGGACGCGGCCAAGATCCCGTACGGGCCGTCGAAGGCGCAGGAGGAGATCAACCGCATCCTGGTCGAACGGGCCCTCGAGGGGAAGTTCGTGGTGCGGCTCAAGGGCGGCGACCCGTACGTCTTCGGCCGTGGTGGCGAGGAGGCCCTGGCCTGCGCCTCGGCCGGCATCCCGGTGCTGGTCGTGCCCGGCGTGACCAGCTCGATCGCGGCGCCCGCCCTGGCCGGCATCCCGGTCACCCACCGCGGCGTCGCCCACGAGTTCACCGTGGTCTCCGGCCACGTCGCGCCGGACAGCCCGCAGTCGCTGGTCGACTGGCCGGCGCTGGGCCGGCTGCGGGGCACGGTCGTGGTGATGATGGGCCTGAAGAACCTGGCCGCCATCGCCGCCCGCCTGATCGCCGAGGGCCGCCCCGCCACCACTCCGGTGGCCGTGGTCCAGGAGGGCTCGACCGCGCACCAGCGGTCGCTGCGCAGCACGCTCGGCGCGGTCGCGGCCGACACCGTGGAGGCCGGCCTGCGCCCGCCCGCCACCGTCGTCATCGGAGACGTGGTCGACGTCCGGTTATAGCCCGAACACGGCGGGTAGGAACGTGACATGGATTCACGGCCGCAGATGATGCTCACGGGGATCGTGCTCGATTCCCCGGACGCCCGGGAGCTGGCGGCGTTCTACCACCGGCTGCTGGGCTGGACCGCCACCAAGGACGAGCCCGACTGGGTCACGCTCGGCGCCCCGGCCGGCGGGCCCGGGCTGTCCTTCCAGACCGAGAAGAACCACGTGCCGCCGGTGTGGCCGGCCGGCCCCGGCGATCAGCAGATGAGCGTCCATCTCGACATCCGGGTCGAGGACCTGGACGAGGCGGGCGCGCACGCCGAGCGGGCCGGCGCCACGCTCGCCTCGTTCCAGCCCCAGGAGCACGTCCGGGTCTACCTCGACCCGGCCGGCCATCCCTTCTGCCTATACGTCGACTGAAGCCGGCGGGGCGGCGGCTTCCTCGTCCTTGCCGGCGGCCGCGGCCAGCTCGTCGAGGAACGTGCGGGCCCACTCGGCGACGTCGTGCGTACGCAGATGGCGCTGCATGACCCGCATCCGCCGCTTGAGCTCGGCCGGCTCGGCCGCGACCGCCCGCAGCAGCGCCTCCTTGACGCCGTCCGGGTCGTGCGGGTTGCACAGGAACGCCTGCCGCAGCTCGGTGGCCGCCCCGGCGAACTCGCTGAGCACCAGCGCCCCGCCGGAGTCGCCCCGGCACGCCACGTACTCCTTGGCCACCAGGTTCATGCCGTCGCGCAGCGGGGTCACCATCATGACGTCGGCCGCCACGTACATCGCCGCCAGCTCCTGCTTGCTGTACGACTGGTGCAGGTAGTGCACGGCCGGGACACCGACCCGGGCGAACTCGCCGTTGATCCGGCCGACCTCGCGCTCGACCTTGACCCGCAGCGTCTGGTAGTGCTCGACGCGCTCCCGGCTCGGGGTCGCGACCTGCACCATCACGGCGTCGCCGACCTTGAGCTTGCCGTCGGCCAGCAGCTCGCGGAACGCCTTGAGCCGCAGCTCGATGCCCTTGGTGTAGTCGAGCCGGTCGACGCCGAGGATCACGGTCTCGGGGTCGCCGAGCTCGGCCCGGATCTGCTTGGCCCGCGCCTGCACCTGGGGATCGGCCGCCATCCGCTCCATCTCGCGGGTGTCGATGCTGATCGGGAACGCGCCCGCCCGGACCTTGCGGCCGTCCACCTGGATCGACTGGCCCTCATACCGCAGACCGAGAAGATGCCGGGCCAGCCGTACGAAGTTCTGCGCCGCCAGCCGCTGCTGGAAGCCGACCAGGTCGGCGCCGAGCAGTCCGCGCAGCACCTCGGCCCGGAACGGCATCTGCATGAACAGCTCGATCGGCGGGAACGGGATGTGCAGGAAGAACCCGATCTTCAGGTCGGGGCGCAGGTCGCGCAGGATGGCCGGCACGAGCTGCAGCTGGTAGTCCTGCACCCAGACGGTGGCGCCCTCGTCGGCCACCTCGGCCGCGGCCTCCGCGAAGCGCTGGTTCACCAGCCGGTACGCCTCACGCCAGCGCCGCTTGTAGACCGGTGTCTCGACGGCGTCGTGGTAGAGCGGCCAGATCGTCGCGTTCGACTGGCCCTCGTAATAGCGCTCCAGCTCCTCGGCGCTGAGCGGCACCGGGTGGATGTGGATGCCCTCGAGCTCGAACGGCTCCGGCGCCTCGCCGGTGCCGCCGGCCCACCCGATCCAGGTGCCGCCGTGCTCGGTCAGCACCGGGTGCAGCGCGGTGACCAGGCCGCCCGGACTCGTGCGCCATTGGCGCTCCCCGTCCGGAGTGGTGATCTCATCGACGGGAAGACGGTTGGCGACAACGACGAAGGAACTTCGTTCGGCCACGCTGAGTGCACCTCCGGGTCGTTTCTGTTCCCACCCCGAGCCTACTGTGCGTAAGCGCTCGAGGCGTGCCCACTCCTATGCAGCCTCGTTGGACCGGGGTGGCTGCCGGGTGCCATCCTGAGCCGGTGACACCGTCCGCCGATCTTTCCCCGCCACGGCGTCCGATTTTCTTCCCTGTGGTCATCGCCACCGTTTTCCTCACGATCATCGGGATAACGGCGGGGTTCGTGCTCGGCGAGCGGGACCGGTCACATTCCCAGCCCGGTGGTTCCGAAACGTCGGATACCGCGCCGGTCGCGTCGGCCCCGGCGGTAGATGGGCCGCTGTGCCCGGACGCGACGCTGGAGACGGCGGGCCAGAGCCTGTACCAGGTGCTCAAGATCGTCACGGCCGACCACACCACGGTCTGGATCTGCCAGGACGCGAACCAGGGCCTCTACTACCAGGGCAAGACCGGCGACCGCCCGCTCAAGCAGCACGACAACGGCCTCTTCCTGACCGGTGTGCGCGCCGTGGGCGACGGCGAGTACGAGGTGTACGACCAGAAGGGCAACCGCTTCGAGGTCACCCGCAAGCGGTTCTCGCTGTACCGCGCGGACGGCAAGCGCGACCAGTCGAGCCCGGTCGTCGAGTCCGAGTGAGGGAATCCGGGGAAGCCCCGCGGGGTTGACTACGGAGGCCGGAAGAGGACCTGGAAAGATAGGCCGTTGCATTCGGCAACCCGTCCGGCTTGAAAATCAACGATCGCGGAGGTAGGGCGCACCGTGGCCCAGTTCATCTACGTCCTGGAGAAGGCGCGCAAGGCGCACGGCGACAAGGTCGTGCTCGACAACGTGACGCTGAACTTCCTGCCCGGCGCCAAGATCGGCGTGGTGGGTCCGAACGGCGCCGGTAAGTCCAGCCTTCTCAAGATCATGGCGGGGCTCGACACGCCCAGCAACGGCGAGGCCCGGCTCATGCCCGGCTACACCGTCGGCATGCTGGCCCAGGAGCCGCCGCTCAACGACGCGAAGACCGTCCTCGGCAACATCGAGGAGGCAGTCGCCGAGACGAAGGCGAAGCTCGAGCGGTTCAACAAGATCGCCGAGCAGATGGCGACCGACTACTCCGACGAGCTGATGGAGGAGATGGGCAAGCTCCAGGAGGAGCTCGACCACGCCGACGCGTGGGACATCGACTCGCAGCTCGAGCTGGCGATGGACGCGCTGCGCTGCCCGCCGCCGGACGCCGACGTCACCCAGCTCTCCGGTGGTGAGCGCCGCCGGGTCGCGCTCTGCAAGCTGCTGCTGCAGGCGCCCGACCTGCTGCTGCTCGACGAGCCCACCAACCACCTCGACGCCGAGAGCGTGAGCTGGCTGGAGCAGCACCTGGCCAAGTACGCGGGCACCGTCATCGCCATCACCCACGACCGGTACTTCCTGGACAACGTGGCGAACTGGATCCTCGAGCTCGACCGCGGTCGGGCGTACCCGTACGAGGGCAACTACTCGACGTACCTGGACAAGAAGGCCCAGCGCCTGGCGGTCGAGGGCCGCAAGGACGCCAAGCTCAAGCGGCGCCTCACCGAGGAGCTGGAGTGGGTGCGGTCGAACGCGAAGGCCCGCCAGACCAAGAGCAAGGCCCGTCTCGACCGCTACGAGGAGATGGCGACCGAGGCCGAGAAGACCCGCAAGCTCGACTTCGAGGAGATCCAGATCCCGCCGGGCCCGCGCCTGGGCAACACGGTGATCGAGGTCAACGACCTGGTCAAGGGCTTCGACGGGCACACGCTCATCGACCACCTGTCGTTCTCGTTGCCGCGCAACGGCATCGTCGGCATCATCGGCCCGAACGGCGTCGGCAAGACCACGCTGTTCAAGACCATCGTCGGGCTGGAGAAGCCGGACGAGGGCTCGGTGCGCATCGGCGAGACGGTGCAGCTGTCGTACGTGGACCAGAACCGCGCCGGCCTCGACGGCAGCAAGACCGTGTGGGAGGTCGTCTCCGACGGACTCGACCACCTGATGGTCGGCAAGGTCGAGATGCCGTCCCGGGCCTACGTCGCGGCGTTCGGCTTCAAGGGCCCCGACCAGCAGAAGCCGGTCAAGGTCCTCTCCGGCGGCGAGCGCAACCGGCTCAACCTCGCGATGACGCTGAAGATCGGCGGCAACGTGATCCTGCTCGACGAGCCGACCAACGACCTGGACGTCGAGACGCTGTCCAGCCTGGAGAACGCGCTGCTGGAGTTCCCCGGCTGCGCCGTGGTCATCTCCCACGACCGGATGTTCCTGGACCGGGTCGCCACCCACATGCTCGCGTGGGAGGGCACGGACGAGGACCCGGACAAGTGGTTCTGGTTCGAGGGCAACTTCGAGGCGTACGAGAAGAACAAGATCGACCGCCTCGGCGCGGAGGCCGCCCGGCCGCACCGGGTCACCTACCGCAAGCTCACTCGTGACTGACAAGTTCATCTATGACGTGTCCGTGCGCTGGTCCGACATGGACGCGTACGGGCACGTCAACAACGCGCGCTTCCTCACGCTGTACGAGGAGGCGCGCGTTGCCATGTTCTTCGTGGGCGCCCGGCAGCACGGGCTCGGGTCGTTCGAGGAGGGCATCGTGATCGCCCGCCACGAGATCGACTACCTGCGCCCGGTCGACTACGGCGAGCCGGTGCGCATCGAGATGTGGATCTCCGAGCAGAAGGCGGCATCGTTCACCGTCGCCTACGAGCTGTTCGACGACGGCGTGCTGGCCAGCCGGGCCCGGTCGGTCTGCGTGCCGTACAACCTGGCCAACGGGCATCCGCGCCGGCTCACCCCGGAAGAGCGTGAGTTCCTGCGTCCCTACCTGGCCGCATGACTCAGCACGGCATCACCGGCGTGCCCGACGCCGGCGCCTTCCTCGCCCGGCTGACCCGGCTCGATCCGGGCGCTCCGGTGCGGCTGCGGGCATCCGGCGGGCGTACGGCGTTATGGGCGCGCCTGCCGTGGGACGTGCTGGTCACCCGCGAGGTCGCCGGGCGCGGGCCGGACGACGCCACCGTCTCCGCCGCCGAGCTGCTGGCCGTGCTGGCCGGCGGCGGCGACCGGCTGCCGTCCCGGCGCGACGCGGACTGGCGCTGGCCGCTTCCGCCGGCCGCCGCCGAGACGGTCGAGACCGTGTCGGCGAGCGAGCTGACCCGGCTGGCCGCGGCCGCCGCCGGGACGCTGCGCGAGATCTCGTCCGGCGGGCTCGCCGGCCGCTCGGTCGGCCAGCGGGCGGTGCGGGACGCGCTGCTCGACCACGTCGCCCTGGTCGTGACGCCGGCCGGGGGCGGCCCGGTGGAAGTCTCCCAGCGCCTCGTCCAGGCCGTCTCCCGAATGGGTTTCCTGGGTCCCGCGGGCGCCGACGTGCCCGACACCCGGGTCCGCACGGCGGGCCGTTGGGTGGGTCTTTCGGCACCATATGGAGTCGCCTGGCTACAGCCAGTCACAAAATTGGCTGTTATGCCTATAGGTAGTCACCCGAAAGGGTGATGCCATATCGGACGACCGGTTCCGCCCTCCGGTTGGGGGGATGACCTCCGCGACCTGTACGGGTACCGTCGGCCCTCGGATCCACTCGCTACGTCCGGTGGTGGGTCTGCTGGGGAGTGAGGTGCGCAACGATGCCGTGGTGGTCATGGCGTCCGGGTTCGGCCGCGGGTAACGCGCCGGACACCGACGGGGATTCAATGGTGCGCAGCACCGTTCGGGTCGGGGTACCGGCGCAGCGCGAGCCGAGCCGGGTGGTGGTTCCCTCCGAGGTGCAGCCGGAGCAGAGCGAGCAGCAGATCGCGGCGGTGACACTGGCGCGCATCGGCAAGGCGCTCGACATGCTCGACATCCGGTTCCTGGCCGACGGCGGCGGCAGCCTGCTGGCAATGTGGGAGCGGCACGCCGTCCTGTTCACGCTCGAGGGCCCCGACGACGAGATCCTGGTGATGCGCGCCCGGCCGCACTCGACCGTGCCGCCGGATTGGGCCGACCGCGCCTACCGCGTGGTCAACGAGTGGAACCACACGCGCCGCTTCTGCAAGGCCTACGTGGGCGACCCGACCGAGCGGGGCCAGCTCCCGATCTACGCCGAGCTGCAGGTCCCGCTGGCCGCCGGCTGCCACGACGCCTTGCTGGTGGAGATGCTCGACTGCGGCGCGGCCGTGGCCACGTCGTTCGTCGACTGGCTCCACGACGAGGGCGCCCTGCTCTGACTTCTGCGGCGCCGCCGCCCACCCGCCGCCGCCGCGATGGCGGCCGCCGGGACGGGCGCGCGGCGCCCTTTTGCTCTGCTCACCCATACGCGCGGGCTCCTGTCGAAGGGCGCGGGCGCCGAATCGCCCGTCGCACCGCCGGCCCACACCCACCCCACCCACGTCACTGGGTGGGGGAGAGATTAGGGCCCGCGTACGACACTTTCGCGAAGCTGTCCACAGCCGGCGCGTCCAAATGAGCAGAGCGACGAGGCCTCAGAGCGGGAACATGCCCACGCGGCCGTGGTACTCGTGGCCGAGCTCGTCGGTGTCCGAGCCGACCAGCAGGCCGTGCGGCACGACCTGGAAGACCCGCACGCCGACGCCGCGCGCCCGGGTCGGGTTCCAGGAAAGCGCCCGGCCGGTGGTCGGGCTCACCGCGCCGATGCCGGGCCGGGAGACCGCGCCCGGGCCGGGGCCCTTCGCGTCGGTGCCGTACGGGTTGTCGAAGTAGCGCTGGTGCCCGCCCAGATAGACAGCCGAGCCGGTCACCGCGACCGCGTAGAGCGAGTCCCCGCCGGTGCGCTGCACCCAGGTCGGGTTGTGCCGCCCGGTGCCGCCGGCCTCGAAGCGCGCGGCCGAGTCGCAGAGGCGGTCCGGCGAGGAGGCGCGCCCGGTCGCGGCCACCACGAAGTAGGAGCCGTCGGGCGAGAACTTCACCTGCCGCAGGTACGTGTCGAAGCCCTTCATGCAGGCCGGCTTGTACGCGTCGGTGTACCAGCTGGTCAGCGCCGCCGCCGCGCCGGAGACGTCGAACATGGCGATCTGCGTCCGGTCGTAGGAGCCGGACTTGAGCAGGGCCCCGACCGCGACCAGCCGCCGGCCGTCGGGGGAGATGTCGAAGTGCTCGACCCGGGTCCGGCTCAGGCCGGGGGCGGTCAGCCGGGCGTCGAACCCGGTGTCCACCGCGCCGGTGGTCGCGTTCATCCGGGCGAGCGCGGCGCGGTTCACCCCGCTGATCGCCGAGAAGGTCCCGCCCGCGTACAGGAAGGTGCCGCGGGTGGCCAGCGCCCGCACATCGCCCCAGTTGATCTTCGCGCCGAACGAGGTCACCCGCTGGCCGGAGAGCGAGATGCGGGCCAGGCCGCGCTGGTCGGCGCCGTTCACCGACTTGAACGCGCCGCCCGCGTAGACCGTGCCCTCGGTGCCGGGGGCCAGCGCATAGACGGCGCCGTCCACGTCCGGGGCGAAGGGCCGGATCTGGCCGTCGGCGAGCCCGAACGCGAAGATGTTCTTGCGGGCGTACGTGTTCTTGCGGCCGCTGTCGGCGACCTTGGTGAACGCGCCGCCGACAACCACGGTGTCGCCCACCACCGCCATGCTCCAGACGGTCCCGTCGAGCACGTGCGGTGTCCAGTCGACCGGGTTGGCCGAGACGATCGTGGCCTGGGCCGGATCGGCCTCGGCGGGATGGGCGCAGGCGACGGCGGCTGCGACGATGACGGCGGCGGCGAGCAGACGACGACGCATGCGGGCGGCTCCAGGTCAGTGATCGAGACTTGCACCTCGACAAACGATCCAGCGCGGGCCCGAGAAACGCTCAGTCCATGTGGTTGACCATGAAGTAGGCCGCCCGCTCCAGGTAGTCCCAGAGCGCCGTCCGGTATTCCGCCGGCAGCTCCAGCGAGTCCACGGCGTCGCGCATGTGCGTCAGCCAGGCGTCGCGGGCGGCCGGGTCGACCTTGAAGGGCGCGTGCCGCATGCGGAGGCGGGGATGGCCACGAGAGGCCGAGTACGTGTTCGGGCCGCCCCAGTACTGCATCAGGAACAGCGCCAGCCGGTCGGCCGCCGGGCCCAGATCCTCCTCGGGATACATCGGCCGCAGCAGCGGGTCGGCCGCCACGCCCGCGTAGAACCGGTCGACGAGCCGGCGGAAGGTGGGCTCGCCGCCGATCGCGTCGTAGAAGGAGGTCTCGTCCGGAGCTGGTGCGGTCACCTGTCCATCCTGCCAGGCGGTCAGGAGCTCTCCGTTGTGACGCTCGTCGTGGCCGCGTGATGCGGCTTGTACGACTTGGCGGCGGCCGTGGTCTCGCCCGGCGTCTTGGCGGCGTGGTGAGGTTGATACGAGTCGGCCGCCGGCGACGGGGCGGGAACGGCCGGGGGATGGGTGGCCGCCGCCTCCTCGATGGCGGTGTCGAACTCACGGCCGGTGGGCCAGCGCGCGACCAGGCCGCCCATCACGGCGGTGCCGGCGACGCTGATCAGTCCCACCACCAGCGGCAGCCGGAAGAGGTCGGCCAGCACGCCGCTGATGATCACGCCGGCGAACTGGCTGAGCTGCATGCCCATCTGGACCACGCCGTACGCGCGAGCGCGGTAGCCGTGCGGGATCATCAGCACGAACTTGCCGTTGAGCGTCGGCGACAGGCCGCCCTGGGCGATGCCGGAGAGCGCCACCAGGACGGCGGCCCAGACCGGCGGCGGCCCGGCGATCACCGGCACCAGCACGAGCGTGCTCAGCACCGCGTACGGCCGGATCAGCCGGTCGCGGGTCGACGGCGCGGCCAGCCGGGTGGTGAGCAGGCCGCCGATCACGAAGCCGATCGGACCGGCCGCCATGATCAGACCCTGGTCGAGGCCGCGGGTCGTCGGGTCGGCGCTGCCCTCGGCCGCCCACGCCGCCGCGAGCGCCTCGGGGGCGACCGCGAACAGGCTCATGAGGCAGACCAGGACGGCGATCGAGCGCAGCACCCGCCGGCCGAGGACCAGCCGGAAGCCCTCGGCCGACTCGTGCAGCAGATCGGTGCGCTGGGCCCGCGTGCGTGTCGCCGGCCGGGGGCGTACGCCCAAGGCGATGAAGGAGGCCGACAGGGCGAAGGTCAGCACGTCGACGCCGAGCGCGAGCCGCGGGCTGATCACCGTGGCGATCGTGGCGCCGGCCAGGTAGCCGAAGACCTGGGCGGACTGGGAGGTGGTCTGGTTGATCGCGATCGCGGTCGGCAGCTTCTCCCGCCCGACCAGGTGCGGCAGCAGGGCCGAGCGCGCCGACTGGGTGGGCGGCATGCCGAGGCTGGCGATGAAGATCAGCGACATCATCGCCCAGACCGGCATGTGCGGCACGATCAGCAGGGCGGTGGGCACCAGGCGGAAGAGATCGGCGCAGATCAACACCCGGCGGTACGGGTACCGCTCGGCCAGTGCGGAGAGAACCGTGCCGCCGAGGATCCAGGGCAGGAAGCTGACGGCGAACGCGGCCGCCGAGAGTAGCACCGACTTGCTCTGCTGATAGACCAGCAGGGTCACGGCCGCCTTGGAGAGGTAGTCGCCGACCCAGTTGACCAGCAGCGACGCATAGATCGCTCGGTACTCGCCGACGGCAAAGACGTCCCGGAATGTAACCGGTCGGTCGCTTTCCGTCACCTTGCCGGCCGGGTCGGCCTTCCGGGCGGAGTCTTCGGACACCAGTCCTCCATCGATCGGTCGGTCGCCGGATCGCGGCGACCGCCGGCACGCCCGCGGGTGAGCCCGACGGGAACGTGATGCCGCATGTGCAGATGCTCAAGCGGATTCTGCCCGATCGTCCGAGTCGATGCTAGGGCGGACGGGCGGATTGTCGGCCGTTCGGAGGAGGGCCACCATCCCCCGGACGAACTAATCCCAGCTCAGGTGGCTCCGCCGGGCCGATCCTCCGGTTCGTACGCAAGAGGCAGTCCGGGCGGCACCGCGGCCCGCGGAATCAATCGAGAGGCGGCGATGCGTTCGGAGAGTCCGGCCTCGTCCATCGCCTCGGTCAGCGCCCGGCGGAGCTCGCGCTGGACGGTCGCCTGACCGTCGGCGGTGGTCTTGGCGATCGTCCGGATCACGGCGCCGTCCACGGTGAGCTGCTCGACGCCGACCACGTCCGGCGGCTCGAGGAACTCGGTCTTGTGCTCGGCCGACTCGGCGACGGCGGAGGCCGCCCGCTTGAGTACGCCGATCGCCTCCTCCGTGTTGATGAAGCCGATCGGGATGTCGATCACCACCAGCGACCAGCCCTGGCTCTTGTTGCCGACCCGCACGATCTCGCCGTTGCGGATGTACCAGAGCACACCGCGCATGTCGCGGACGGTGGTGATCCGCAGGCCGACCGTCTCGACGACGCCGACCGCCTCGCCCAGGTCGACCGTGTCGCCGACCCCGTACTGGTCCTCGAGCAGCATGAACAGGCCGGCAATGAGGTCTTTGACCAGGCTCTGCGCGCCGAAGCCGAGCGCCACGCCGACGATGCCGGCGCTGGCCAGCAGCGGGCCGAGGTTGAAGCCGAGCTCGCCGAAGACGAGCAGCGCGGCCATCGTGAAGACCACCGCGGTGACGAAGCTGCGCAGCACCGAGCCGATCGCCTCGGCCCGCTGGCGGCGCCGCTCGGGGATGAACTGGCCTTCCTCGGCGGTCTGCGCGGTCCGCTCCTTGAGCGGCTTGAGCAGGGCCGGCATCGAGGCCCGGGTGGTGCTGTTGGTGAGCCGCTTGATCGCGCGGTGCAACAGCCAGCGGATCACCAATGCGGCCACGACGATCCCGAGGATCCGCAACGGCTTGACGATGACCCAATAGCTGGAGTTGGCCAGCCACTGGTTGCCCGTCCACTCGTAGACGCGGCTGCACACCACGTCGGTGTTGCAGATCTTCGTTACGTCGATCGAGGCGAAGACGCTCGGGCTCGGTGACGTCGAGGGTCCGGGGCTGGGGTCCAGGAGTAGCACGGAGAGCCACCGTACCGGGCGAAGCTGGGGTTGCTTTCAGGTGCCACACAGCGCACAGACCTCAGACGTTTACCGCCCGGCTACGGATTGCGCTCGCAATTTGCTCATCCATCAGGGACTATTGGCGCACGGACCACGGACACCGACAGACCGGGAGCGGTTGTAAGCACCTACACCGGAGGGTGATCACGATGCCTGACATACGACCGACAGTGGGCTCATCCGCGTTAGTTCTGAACGCCACGTACGAGCCGCTGTGCGTCGTATCAGTGCGTCGAGCGACCATCCTCGTCCTGACCGCCAAGGCGGAATGCGTCTCCGACGGTGACGGCATCCTCCACAGCGCCCACCAGAACCTCCCGGTTCCCTCGGTGGTACGCCTCACGCGGTACGTGAAGGTGCCGTACCGCACGCACGTCGGCCTCTCCCGCCGAGCGATCTTCGCCCGGGACGGCGGCCGTTGCGCCTACTGCCGCGGCTCGGCCGAGACGATCGACCACGTCTTCCCGCGCAGCCGCGGCGGCCTGCACGCCTGGGACAACGTGGTGGCCGCCTGCGCCAAGTGCAACCACAGCAAGGGCGACAAGACCCCGGCCGAGCTCGGGTGGCGCCTGCACCAGATACCAGCGGCGCCACGTGGGGTGGCCTGGCGGGTCCTCGGACACCGCACGCCCGACCCGCGTTGGGCCGACTGGCTCGACCTTCCGGCCGCCCCGGCAGAGACTGCCGAGGCGGCTTAACTCTTTTTGGTGCCCACCAGCGAGGCGAAGACGACGACGTTGTCGGAGTAGCCGGTGCTGCCGCCGACCCAGCTGCCTCCGCAGGTCATCAGGCGCAGCGAGGGGCGGCTGAAGTCCCCGTACACGCGCTGGATCGGCAGTTTGCCCTTGTTGAAGTGCTCGATCGAGTTCACCTCGAAGATCGCCACCGAGTTGTCGGCCCGCAGGACCTCGATCCGCTGGCCGGGCTTGAGCTTCGGCAGGTTGTAGAAGATCGACGGGCCGCTCTTGGTGTCGGCGTGCCCGACGATCAGCGCCGGACCGAACTGCCCGGGCGTGGGACCGCCGTCGAACCAGCCGGCCTCGTTGTGGCGCTTCAGCGGCGGTACGTCGACCGAGCCGTCGGAGGCCAGCCCCACGTCGAGGATCGGTGCCTCGACCTTGATCGACGGGATCGTCAGCCGCTCGGGACGGCTCGGGTCGAGCACCGGGAAGGAGCGCGGCGGCGGCTCGCCGGCCTGGCGCTCGAACAACGCGGGCAGGTCGATGCTGGTCGCCGCCCCGATGCCCATGGCGACCAGGAACAGCCCGAGGAAGACCAGCACGAGCACGATCATCCCGACCGGCCACGGGCGCCGGCCGCGTCCGGGCCGGGGCGGGTACGTGGGCCGGGGCCGCGGGTGGGGCAGCCGGAAGGCCGGGCGCCCGGGGGCCGGCGGCGTCGGCGGCAGCGGGCCGGTGATGGTGCCGGGCGGCGGCGCGACGATCTCGGCCGGTTGCTTGGCGCGCACCGCATCGGGCACTCGCGAGCCGGTCGCGGGCGTCTGCCGGGTAGCCACGGGCGGCCTCAGCCGAGGCGACGGCGTCGCAGGGTCACCAGTCCCAGTGCTAAGCCGGCCCCGATCACGAGCAGGCCGCTGCCGATGAGCATGGGCGCGTTCCGCCCGGGCGCCATGCCGCCCCCGCCGGTGGCCGGTCCCTTGGCCGGCTCCACCTTCGCGACCACGTGCAGCGTGGCCGAGGCGGTCTTGTTGTCCGGGCAGTGCAGGTCGATGCGATAGTCGCCGGGCTTGGTGCCCGAGGGCACCCGCACGGTCGCGGTGAGCAGCCCGTACTGCGGGCTGACCGCCACGGTGCCGAACAGTGACGAGGTGACCGAGGCCGCCTTGAGGTTGTCGTCGCACGAGGCCCGCAGGCCGACCTCGTCGCCGACCGGCACGGTGCTCGGGTTGACCTCGAGGTAGATCGATGCGGCCCGTGCCGCGGCCGGGCCCAGGAACAGGACGAACAGGCCTACGACGAGTGCCGCCAGGGCGGCGGGGACAGACCGGCGCATGAGATCCCCCTCCTGCCGTTCGCGGGCGCGATGACCCGAACGGCGCGTAGGGGTGATTTTCGCACCTCCACGCCGTTTCCGCGTAGATCCCTACCGGCTGAGACCTCGGGTTCGAGACCCGACGGTCCGGCACGACCCGCACTCCGCTACCGTGACGTTGTTCGGATCAACGGGAATTCAGGCGCCTGGGGGCGTTGAGGTTGTTGTCGATATCAGAAACCGTCCTGATCTTCGTGATCATCCCGGCGGGCGTCATCCTGCTGGTGGCGTCGCTCGTCCTCGCGGGCAGCGGCCGCGACCGGAAGACCCGCCGGTATCGGCCGGGCCGGCCCTACGACTTCCAGCCGATCTGGTTCCTGGCGTCGCCGGAGCAGGTCACCGGTCCCGCCGGTGGGCAGTCCCGCCGGGCGATCGAGGCGCCTGTGCTCGAGGACATCTCCGGCCATCGGGTCCTTCCCGGTTCTGTAGGAGGCGCAAGTGACAGCTGGTGACCTGGGAAAGACTGCCGCCCTCCCCAGCGAGCAGCCGTTGACCGCGCTCGACGAGCCGGGCGGCGACACGCTGGTCAGCGCCCCGGAGCAGTCGGGGCCGGACGCCGTGGCCGACGGCCCGTTCACCACCCGGCAGCTGCTGCGTCTCGACGAGGCGCTGCGGGTGGCCGACCAGCAGACCGGGCTGACCTTCAGCGTCTACATCGGCGAGCTCGAGGTCCCGACCCGCGAGTCGGCGGAGAAGCTGCACAAGCAGATCGAGAACTCGGCGCTCGCGGTGCTGATCGCGGTGTCGCCCAACCAGCGCCGTCTCGAGATCGTCACCGGCGTCGACGCGCGCAAGCGCATCTCCGACCGGGACGCGAAGCTCGCCGGCCTGTCGATGGCGGCGGCCTTCGCGGGCGGCGACCTCGCCGGTGGCGTCCTCGCCGGCATCGACCAGCTCGCGTCGCACGCCGGCCGCCACTGAGTCGCACGCCGGCCGCCACTGACCACCGCGCGCAACGACCCTCATCCCACGGGGATGAGGGTCGTTTTGTGTGTGCCAAATGAAACTGGAAACACGTTGGCAACAACACTGGGTGAGTAGGCTGGCACTCCGCGGTGATGGAGGTGGTCCGCTTTGGTGGTGTCCAGTCAGGTGGCGAGCACTCCGCCCCGGTGGAGTGCGCCGGAGGCCGAGTGGACCGAGCCCGACCTGCACCTTTTCCCGCAGGACGGCCATCGGTACGAGATCATCGACGGCTGCCTGCACGCCGCGCCCCCGCCACCCGAGTCGCACGAGGCGGTGGTCCGCGGCATCGTGACCACGCTGCGCTCGGCCGCCCCGCCCGGCTGGTGGGTGTGCGACCGGCTCGGCATCGCCATCAACGAGGGAACCGGTGGAGACAGCAACGTCGTTCCCGACGTCACCGTGCTGCGGCCGCGCTCGTCCGGCGCGATCTGGAGCGACCCGGCCGACGTGGCGCTGGTGGTCGAGGTGGAGACGCCGGCCACCCGCCGCTACGACCGCATCCTCAAGCCGACGCTGTACGCGGAAGCGGGCATCCACGCGTTCTGGCGGGTCGAGCCGGGGCGGGCCACGCCGCTCCTGCGCACCTACATCCTGAGCGGCGAGCGCTACCGCCCCGACCGGAGCATCGAGGGCGCCGAGCCGGTCAAGCTCGACGCCCCCTATCCGATCCGGGTCGCCCCGGCCGCCTGGCTCTAGATCACGCCGCGGCCCGATCGCGACGGATCACGCCGCGGCCCGATCGCGACGGATCACGCCGCCGCCCGGTCGCGGGCCCGCGCCTTGAGAGCCCGCACGACCCCGTCGCGCCCCTCGGCCACGAGCCGCCGCAGCGACGCCGGCTGCCCGTCCCGCGCCAGCCACGCGTCGGTGAGCGCGATCGTCCGCTCGTTGATCTGGTAGACGGGGTAGCCCAGCATGACGAACTCCTGCGCCGGCTCGCTGTCCGAGCGCGCCCACACGTCGGCCACCACGTCGAAGAACTTCTCCGCGTACGGCGCCGTCAGCTCCACCTGCTTGACGCTCTGGAAGCCGGTCAGCAGCGAGCGGTTCAGCCAGTTCGGCACGCCGGCGTCGCTGGTCAGCTCGGCCCAGACGGCCGCCTTGTTCTCGGCGGTCGGAATGAGCGCCCGGGCGACCGCCGCCTCCCGCTCGCCGCTGGCGGTGCGGTCGGTGGCCAGCTCGTCCTCGATCTCCTCCAGCGTGGCGGCGCCGAGCGAGGCCAGCGCCTGCAGCAGGTTCCACCGCAGCTCGGTGTCGACGACCAGGCCCTCGGGCACGTTCCGCCCGGAGAGCCAGTCGCGCAGCACGGCCTGCTCGTCCGGCGTGCGGGCCGAGCTGATGAACGACCGCGCCCAGCTCAGCTGCCAGCCGCTGCCCGGCTCGGCGGTGGCCAGCGAGTCGCGGGACAGCTCGGCGAGCTTGGCCCAGCCGGTCGGCTGCCAGGCCGGGTCGGCGTACTGCGCGATCGCGCTGGCCGCCTGCCGGACCGTCCAGGTGGTGAGGTTGATGTCGGTCTCCCGGGGCAGACCCGAGCAGACCAGCGTCACGTAGTCGCGGGCGGCCAGCTCGGCGTCGCGCAGCATGTCCCACGCCGCGTTCCAGACCAGGGCCCGGGCCAGCGAGGAGTCGATGCCGGCGATGTGGTTGACCACCGTCGCCATCGAGCGCTCATCGAGGCGGAGCTTCGTGTACGAGAGGTCGTCGTCATTGAGCAGCAGGACATCCGCGGCCGGGACCCCGGTCAGCGCCTTGATCTCGGTGCGCTCGCCGGTCACGTCCAGTTCCAGCAGGTCGCGGCGCACGAGCCGGTCGCCCTGCAGGTCGTAGAGGCCGACCCCGATGCGGTGGGTGCGCAGCGTCGGGTAGCCGGCCGGGGCCTCCTGCTGGACGACCACGCTCGTGTACGTGCCGTCGGGGCCGATCTCGACCAGCGGGCGCAGCGTGTTGACCTGCGCGGTCTCGAGCCACTGGGCGGCGAACTTGCGCAGCTCGCGGCCGGACGCGGCCTCCAGCTCGACCAGCAGGTCGTCGAAGGTGGCGTTGCCCCAGGCGTGCTTGGCGAAGTAGGCGCGCAGACCGGTGAGGAACGAGTCGAGACCGACGTAGGCGACCAGCTGCTTGATCACGCCGGCGCCCTTGGCGTACGTGATGCCGTCGAAGTTGACCTCCACGGCCTCGAGGTCCGGCATCTCGCAGTAGACCGGGTGGGTCGAGGAGAGCTGGTCCTGGCGGTAACCCCAGCTCTTGCGTACGGAGAGGAACGTCGTCCAGGCGTCGGTGAAGCGCGTCGCCTGCGAGTTGCACCAGTGGCTCGCCCACTCGGCGAACGACTCGTTCAGCCACAGGTCGTTCCACCAGCGCATGGTGACCAGGTCGCCGAACCACATGTGCGCGAGCTCGTGCAGGATCGTGTTCGCCCGCTGCTCGTACTCGAAGTCGGTGACCTGCGACCGGAAGATGTAGTGCGCCTCGGCGTGGGTGACGCAGCCGAAGTTCTCCATCGCGCCGGCGTTGAAGTCGGGCACCCACAGCTGGTCGTACTTGGCGAGCGGGTAGCGCACGCCGAACTGCTCGTGGAAGAAGTCGAAGCCCTGCTTGGTGATCAGGAAGAGGTCGTCCGGGTCGAGGTACTGCGCCATCGACGCGCGGCAGAACACGCCGAGGGAGATGCCGTCGTGCTCGTCGCGCACCTCGGTGTACGGCCCCGCGCAGATCGCCGTGATGTAGGTGCTCATCCGCGGCGACGTCTGGAAGCGCACCGTCTTGGCGCCGGCGCCGGCCTCCTCCTCGCGGTCGACCGGCATGTTGGAGACGACCTTCCAGTGCTTCGGCACCGTGGCCCGCCAGGTGAACACGCTCTTCAGGTCGGGCTGGTCGAAGCAGGCGAACACCCGCTGCGCGTCGGCCGTCTCGAACTGGCTGTAGAGGTAGATCTCCTTGTCGACCGGGTCGAGGCTGCGCTGCAGGCCCTGGCCGCTCGCCGAGTAGGCGAAGTCGGCGTCGACGACCAGCTCGTTCTCGGCGGCCAGCCCGGTGAGCGTGAGGCCCTTCTCGGCGGTGAACCCGGTCAGGTCCAGCGGCTCGCCGTTCAGCGTGGCCGAGCGCACCGAGGTCGCGGCCGTCTCGATGAACGTCTCGGCGCCCGGCTCGGCGCAGCGGAACGTGACGACCGTGGTGGAGCGGAAGGTGCCGTCGCCCGGATTGCCATACCCGTCGGTCAGGTCCAACGCGATGTCATATCCGGTCACCTCGAGCAGGCGGGCGCGGTCGGCAGCCTCCACCTGTGTCAAGTTTCGAACTCCGGCCACAGCCACTCTCCTTCAGAGCGCACGAGCTTTTCCTCGTCAGACTATGCGTCCGGTGCGTGGCGTACCTCACCCGGAGTACCCGGACGTGATTTGACGGCAGAAGTGGTAAACGCACCACCGCTTCGGACTACCGATCGTTGGATGGGGTAACGAGCCAGAACGTGAACGACCGGAGGACCTCAGATGGCCGATACGGAGACGGTTGCGACGTCGACGATCGCCGTGGAGCGCGGGAAATGGACCGGCATCCCGCCCGAGATCGCGGCCATGGTCGCCCCGCCGGTCACGGTCTCGGCCACCCCGATCGGCCGTCCGGTCGGCACGTGGCGAAAAGCACAGTTAGCCAGGTCACGCGGGAACATGCCGGTGACGAGGCACCGCCGGCCCGCCAGGTAGGTTGCGCGCCATGACGGTCGTGCATTCGATCCGCCGCGCCTGGCTCACCACGGGGAGCACCGGCGCGCAGAACTACGACGAGTTCGCCGACGACGCCGAAATCACCGCCATCATCTCCGCCAACCCGCACAGCGCACTTGCCATCGAGATGCCGCACCTGGCGCCCGATTCGCTCGGCAAGTCGTTCAGCGACTCCCTTCCCGACGCGGTGGCCCGGCTCGCGCTGGAGCGCGCCGAGGGCGGTTACGTCCCGGCCGAGCACGTCGTGGTGCTCTACCGGATCACGGCGCCCGGCGAGCCCGCCGCGTACGGCCTGTGGAGCATGGTCGACACCGACCAGATCTCCGCCACCGCCGACGAGCCCGGGCTGGTCATCCGCAACGAGGAAGTCTTCATCGAGAAGGTCCGCGAGCGGGTCGCGCTCGCGGGCGCGCTGGGGACGCTGCTGTCGCCGGTGCTGCTGCTGCAGACGGCCAAGGGCGACGAGCTGCACGCCGCGCTGGCGGCCGCCACCGACGCGGCGGGGGAGCCCGCCGCCACCGACGTCGACCAGACCGGCCGCACGCACGCGATCTGGGCGGTCGGGCCCGGCCCGCTGCAGGACGAGCTGACCGCGCTGGCCGGCGGCGGGGAGCTGGTGGTCGCCGACGGCAACCACCGCAGCCTGGCTGCGCAGACCGGGCGGCTGCCGCGCTTCCTCGCGGTGGTGACCACGCCGGCGTCGGTCGCCATCCAGCCCTACAACCGGCTGATCAGCGAGCTGTCGCTGCCGGTCGGCGAGCTGCCGGCCCGGCTGCGGGCGGCCGGCGCGTCGGTCGAGGAGCTGCCCCGGCCGGCGGCCATTCCGGCCAAGGGCACGATCGAGCTGTACGCCGGGGGCCGCACCCTTGCGGTGACGCTGCCCGCCGATCCGCAACTGCCGGCCGTGGAGAACCTCGACCACGCGCTCGTGGAGCGGGTCCTCCTCGGTGACGTGCTGGGCCTCGACCCGGGCGACAAGCGGATCTCGTACATCGGCGGCGACTACCCGGCCGAGTGGCTGCGCGGCGAGGTCGACGCCGGCCGCGCCGAGCTGGCCGTGCTGATCGCCCCGGTGACCGTCGACGACTTCGTGACGGTCAACCTCGAGCGGCAGAAGCTGCCGCGCAAGAGCACCTGGTTCACCCCCAAGGCCCGGGGCGGTCTCGTGCTGGCCCAGCTCGACTGATGCTCGACCCTCAGGTGACGGCGGCGGGGTCGCTCCGCCGCCGCCCGCCGTCGGACATTTCCGACCCGTACGAAAAGCTGCTGTTCACCCGCAAGGCCATGGAAGAGGCGGTCGACGCCGAGTGCGGGCCGGCCGTGCCGCTGGCCGTGGTCGTGGACGTCGACGCGCACGGGGCTCCCTGCCGCCTCTACGCCACGAAGGTCGACGCCCCGCTCTTCGTCTACCTGCACGGCGGCGGGTGGTGCTACGGCAGCGTCGAGACCGTCGACCGGGTCTGCCGGCGGATCGCCCTCCGGTCCGGCTGTGCCGTTCTCTCGGTCGATTACCGGCTCGCGCCCGAGCACGTGTTCCCGGCCGCTCTCGAGGACGTCGAGTCGGTCCTGTCCCATGTCCGGCAGACCGACCTCGGCGTCGACGCGTCGCGCCTGGCCATCGGCGGCGACAGCGCCGGCGGCCAGCTGGCGACCATCGCGGCCCGTCGCCAGCGCGACTTGGGCACCCCGCTGGACTACCAGGTCCTGATCTATCCGGCGCTCGATCCGATGACCGCGTCGCCGTCGTTCGACGAGCTGGGCTCCTACGGGCTGGACCGGGCCTCGATGAAGCTCGCCTGGGAGACCTTCGTCCCCGACCCGCGCCTCCGGCTGACTCCCGACGTGGCCGTCTTCGCCACGGCGGATCTGTCCGGCATGCCGCCCACGCTGATCATCACGGCCGAGTACGACGCGCTCCGCGACGAGGGCGCCGACTATGCGGACGCGCTGCTCACGGCCGGCGTGCCGGTGGTGCACACCCGCTACATGGGCATGAACCACGGCTTCGCCCGCAAGCTGGCCGTGCTCGACGCCGCCCGCGCCGCGACCGACCAGGTCGCGTCCTCGCTGCGCGCGGCACTGACCTTCTGAGAGACTTCCGATATGCGTGTCTACCTGGGTTCGGACCACGCCGGTTACGAACTGAAGATGCACCTCGTCAACCACCTGACCAAGCAGGGCCACGACGTCGTCGACGTGGGACCGCACGTCTACGACCCCGAGGACGACTACCCGGCCTTCTGCCTTCACACGGGCGCGAAGGTGGTGGCCGACGAGGGTTCGCTGGGCATCGTGATCGGCGGCTCCGGCAACGGCGAGCAGATAGCCGCCAACAAGATCGACGGCGTACGGGCCGCCCTGGTCTGGCGGACCGAGATCGCCCAGCTGGCCCGCCAGCACAACGACGCCAACGTCATCAGCATCGGCGCCCGCGAGCACACCCTCGACGAGGCCACGGCGTTCGTCGAGGCGTTCCTGGCCACCCCGTTCTCGGGGAACCCGCGCCACGCCCGGCGGATCACCCAGCTGGCCGAGTACGAGCAGACTCGCAAGCTGCCGGAGCTGCCGGCTTCCTGAGCCCATCGCGGTCAGCGGTTGCGGGGGAGATCCTCGCGCGGCACCCAGTTGCGGCGGACGATCGTCAGGTTGCGGTCGGCTTCGGCCAGCTGCTCGTCGGTGGGCCGGGCCGCGTCGCGCGCCCGCAGCGCGGCGCCCACGCTGACCTGTGACGACCCCGAGCCGACCAGGCCCCGCAACCCGCGCTCCGCCTCGCGGTCGTCGGTGGGGGTGCCGCCCGGGCCGGCGCCGGGGCTTCCGCCGGGGTAGGGGCGTCGCCCTTGCGCCGGGCGGGGAGGTCGCTCGCCGGGGATGCCGCCGCCCGGAGCCGGCCGCTCGCCGGGGATGCCGCCGGCCGGAGCGCCGGGGGTGGGTGGGGCTTCCGGGTCGAGAATCGCCCCGGTCAGCGCGGCCGGCGTGTGGGTGGCCGGTTCGTCCGGGGGCGGGGGCGCCGGGGCGGACGAGGAGGAGGGACGCACGCGGCGGCGTCGGCGTTCGGGCTCGGCCATGTCGCCGACGGTACCGCCGCGGGCGTCACTCAGAACACCTCGATCGGATTTGGCTGCCGGTGCCATCCGAACGCGGCCGACGGCAGGTTCGCCGTCAGCGGGCGGGCGCGACCGGCGGCGATCAGTGCGCCCAGGGACGTGCCGCCCAGGTAGAGGGCGCCCAGGTCGGTCACCGAGAGGGCGATGTCGGCCGGCTCCTCGGTGCGCACGCACCGCGCCTTGTCGGCGGCCGACGCGGTCAGGCGCCAGCGGCCCGTGTTCGAGCCGAGCAGCGGATCGGTCACCTCGAGCACCGCGTCGACCGGCGTCAGGTAACGGCGGGCCTCCAGGGCGGCGGGCAGGTCGAGGATGCGCACCCAGAGGGCTTCCTCGTATTTCCGGCCCAGGCGGCGCGGCTCGTCCAGCAGGTACTGCAACGGCTCGTCGAGCGCGCCGAAGTCGTACGTCAGGGTCCGGGCCAGGTCGATGCCGAGAAGGAAGCGCCAGAGGGCCGCGTAGACCGCCGGGTCGTCGGCCGCCACCTCGCTGACCCGCACCTCGGCGTCGGGACCGAACTCGTCCCAGCGGCCCTTCGTGCGCCACAGCGCGTACCCGGCGGGCCGGCCGGAGGCGTTGTCGCAGATCACGCCGCGCAGCGCGGTGCCGCCGCCGCGATGATCCTTGGGATCGGCCAGGCGCTGCTCCCACCACCTGCCGGGACGGCTCGACCAGCCGACCCGGTCGGCCCGGACCCGGTCGAACACCTCGGCCAGCTCGGCGCTCGCCTTCTTCGGGTCGACCAGGCGCAGGCGTTGGCCGGCGCCCGGCACCTCGGGACGCAAGCGCAGCTCGCGGGTCATCGCCTGGTACGACATCACGGCGCAGGCGGGGCCGTAGCCGAAGCGCGGGTAGATCGTCGTCTCGCTGGCCCAGAGCACGGCGATCGGCTCGCGCCCGGCCTCGGCGATCTCGGCCAGCTGGCGGTGCATCAGCGCGGTGAGCAGGCCGCGCCGGCGGTGGGTGGGCGCCACGCCGACGCCCGTGACGTGCGCGGCCGCCACCGTCGCGCCGGGGACGGTGAGCTCGCGGGTGAGCGCGGTGGTGTGGCCGACGACCGAACCGGCGTCGTCCGCCACGAGCGAGCGCTCGGCCTCGAACGTCAGCAGGTCGCGGGCCCGGTCTTCGTCGTCGTAGTCGTGGTGGAACACGTAGTTCAGCAGGTCCACGATCGCGTCGTGGTCCTGCGCGGTGGCCTGTCGCAGACGTACGGACTCGTCCATGGCCTTCTGTGTAACGGACTCGTCGCGTAAGAGCGAACGATTTGTCGGCTCGCTACTCTCGATGGGGGGCGCGAGCTATCAACGAGGGGGAGCGATGCCGGAGCAACCGCATCCGTATGAGCGGACGCTCGACATGCCACCGCAGGATCCGTGGGCCGGGCACGCGCCGGAGGAGCGGACGGCGGCGGCCGGAGCGGCGCCGCCGGCGTACAACCCGTTCACGCAGGGCCGGGCGCGGGTCACCCCGCAGACCCAGCCCCAGCAGCGGTACGCCGAGCACGAGCCGACCGGGGTGGGCTGGCCCGGCGCCGGCGCCCCACCCACGGCGCCCGGCATGAGCTGGCGCTGGAGCGACCTGCGCGGCGGCAGCGAGTGGACCACGGCGGCGGTGCTGTTCGCGTTCGTCTGCTGGGGCATCTGGGCGCTCTCCGGCGGCGGCCCGCTGATCACCCCGGTGATCGTCTTCCTGGTCACCCTGATCGTCGCGGCCGGCGTGTTCTGCCTGGCCCGGGTCGTGGGCTACCTGGTGCTCGAGCGGCAGCTGGGCCGCCGGCGCCGTAGCGCCCGCGGCTCGCACCTGGTGACCGCCCTGTTCCTGGCCGGCGTCGCCATCGCCGACCTCCAGCAGACCGAGTGGGTGATGACCGCCTACCACTGGGTGGCCGACAACCTCAGCTGACGGGCTTGCCCCCGGTCACGCCCAGAACCTCGCCGGTGGTGTAGCTGGCGTCGTCGCTCGCGAAGTAGACGTACGCCGGCGCCACCTCGGCCGGCTGTCCGGCCCGCCCCAGCGGCGTGTCGCCGCCGAACGAGGAGACCTTCTCCTCGGTCATCGTCGACGGGATCAGCGGCGTCCAGATCGGTCCCGGCGCGACGGCGTTGACCCGGATGCCCTTCTCGGCCAGGTCCTCGGCCAGCGCCTTGGTGAAGGCCACGATGCCGCCCTTGGTGGTGGCGTAGTCGAGCAGCGCGCTCGACGACAGGTACGCCTGGATCGACGCCGTGTTGATGATGGAACCGCCGGGTCGCATGTGCGGGACCGCCGCCCGCGACAGCCAGAACATCGCGTACAGGTTGGTCTTCATGACCCGGTCGAACTGCTCGGTGGTGATCTCGGTGATCCCGCCCGGCTGCATCATCTGGTACGCGGCGTTGTTGACCAGGATGTCGACGCCGCCCAGCTCGCGCACGGCCCGCTCGACGATCGCCTCGCAGTGCGCCTCGTCCCGGATGTCGCCGGGCACGGCCACCGCCCGCTGCCCGGCCTTCTCGATGAGATCGACCGTGTCCTGGGCGTCCGCGGACTCCGCCGGGAGGTACGAGATCAGCACGTCGGCGCCCTCCCGCGCGTACGCGATGGCCACCGCCCGCCCGATGCCGGAGTCACCGCCGGTGATGATCGCTTTTCGCCCGGACAGCCGCCCGCTGCCCCGGTAGCTCTCCTCGCCGTGGTCGGGCTTGTCGGGCATGGCGCGGGTCGAGCCGGGCGGTTCCTGGTTGCCGCCGTCGAGGGACGGCTTCGGGTAACGGTTGCGTGGGTCCATGACGGCCGAATGCCCGGCGATGTGTGACTTATGCGCGCGGCTCGGAGACGTGCGCGTGGACGATCCGCCATCCCTCCGGAAGGCGGACCCAGGTCTGCGACTGACGGCCGAGCACGTCGGTGCCCGGATAGCCGAACAGCGTCGTCACGATCACGGTGCCCATCCCGTACGCGCGGATGGTGGTGTCCTTGAGACGACGGCCCGGCGGCAGAGGTCCTTGCGCGCGCCGCCACCGCGCCTGCTCCTCGAGGCCGTCCTGCTGGTCGGCGATGCCGAACCGGATGGCGCCGGGGGCGAAGAAGCTCAGGACGGCGTCGACGTCGTTGGCGATGAGGGCGCGCTCGTAGGCCTCGAAGGCGGCGGTGACCTCGTCGATCTCCACGATCTTTCCTCTCCCGGTGAGGGCCCGGCGCCGAAGCGCCGGGCCGGGACGATCAAGAAGAGGCGGGCACCGGTACGCCGCCGGCCGGCGCCTCGGTGAACGTGTTGCCGGAGACCTCCTCCTCGAGCAGCTTGAGCTCGTCCGGGTCGGGTTCCCGCGGCGCCGGCTTGGTCAGCGCGAACAGCACGCACACCGCGGCCAGGAACAGGTAGCCGAGGGTGACCTGGCCGTCGGCGTTCCACTGCACCTTCTCGGCGTGGATCAGGCCGACGAAGGTGAGCACCGCGCCCGACCCGGCGAAGATCGCCGCGTGCCAGAACCGCTTGTCGATGATGAAGGCGACGATCGCGCCGAGCACCAGGCCGGCCAGGATCGCACCCTCGCCGAGCGTCTTCAGCCCGCTGTAGACGACGCCCGCGCCGACCAGCGCGTCGGTGCCGACCTGCTGGGCAGTGGTGCCGGCGGCCGAGAGCGAGTTGTCGATCATGCCGGTGACCCACTGCGCGATGTTCGGGATCAGCGCCGCCACCACCGCGGCGGCGTGCGCCCGCGGGGTCGCCTGGAACGCCTGGGCGCCGATCAGCAGGCCGATGTAGAGCAGGATCGGCACGATCGCCGGGGTCGGGAAGATCGCGCCGAGCAGCCCGAACAGGCCGAAGAAGCAGAGCAGCGCGATGACCACGCCGGTCGCCATCGAGTAGCCGGTGCGGCCGCCGGCCGCCTTCCAGCCGGGGTGGCCGACGTAGACCGCGGGCGGGAACGGCGAGCCGAGGCAGGAGCCGATGATCGCGCCGGCCCCGTCCGCCAGCAGCACGCTGCGCAGGTTGTACTTGTCGCCGGCGGTGGCCGCGCTCTCCACGTTGGTCATCGCCTCGGTGAAGTTGTAGACCCCGAGCGGGATCGCGGTGGCCAGCAGCGGGGCCATGTCCTTCAGCCCGTCGATCAGCAGGCCGACCTTGAGGTGCGGGAAGGCGAACGCGATGTCCTTGGCCGCCGCGCTGACGTCGGGCGCGCTCATGTAGCCGCCGATCCAGCCGATCGCGGTGCCGACCAGCAGCGCGGCCAGGCCGATCGGGATGTTGAAGGGCAGCCGGATGTCGGTGAGCAGGCCGATCAGCAGCAGGCCGAAGACGGGCAGGGCGATCCACGCGGCCGTCCACATGTTGCCGGCCGGGTTCATCGAGATGAAGGTGATCGAGATGCCGGCCAGGGTGCCGAGCAGCGCCGCGCGGGGCGCATATTTGCGGATGTACGGGCCGACGAACGCGCCGATGAGCACGATCACGCCGATGATGAACGCCCACGCGATGCCGGCCGTCCACGCGGCCACCGGGTTCTTCGTCGACAGGTAGATCGGCAGCATGATCACGAAGATCACGATGAACATGTGCGGGACGCTGGGGCCGTACGGCATCGCGGTGACGTCGGTGCGGTTCTCCCGCGCCGCGAGCCGCCGGGCCAGGTAGGTGTAGTAGATGTTGCCGGCGACCAGCGCGATGCCGAGCGCCGGCAGGATCACGCCGAAGACGTCGCCGGCCGGCATCTTGATCACGCCGATGCAGAGTCCGGTGAGGGTGAGCACGTTGACCAGCACGTTGACGCCGAAGCCGAAGAAGGCGTTGGTGTCGCCGCGGACCCAGTAGGGAAGTTTCGCCGGGACAGCCGGGGCAGCCGGGGCAGCAGTGGACATGTCTACTCCTGAAGGGCGGAGATCAACTCGGGGGAGGACGCGACCCAGCCGAAGATGCCGCCCTGCGCGGCGATCATCTCGAGGCCGACTTTCTGGAACTCGGGGAAGTACGAGCCGACGCAGTCGGCCAGGACCAGGCATTCGTAGCCCCGGTCGTTCGCTTCCCGGACCGTGGTGTGCACGCAGACCTCGGTCGTGACGCCGGTGACGACCAGTGTCTTGGTGTCGCCGAGGATCTCGGCGAGATTTGTCGCGTAAAATGCGCCCTTGCCGGGTTTGTCGACGACGGCCTCCCCGTCGGCCGGCTGCAACTCGTCGATGATGTCGTGGCCGTACTCGCCGCGGATCAGGATGCGGCCGAAGGCGCCGGGGTCGCCGATCCGCATGCTGGGGGCGCCACGATGAAGCTTGGCCGGCGGGCAGTCGGACAGATCGGGCAGATGTCCCTCGCGGGTGTGGATGACCGGCAGGCCGGCCGCGCGCCAGGCCTTGAGCAGCGCGGCGAGCGGCTCGATCGTCCGGCGCAGCTGGGACACGTCGTTGCCGAGCGACTCGCCGAACCCGCCCGGCATCAGGAAGTCGCGCTGCATGTCGATCACGAGCAGCGCCGTGCTGTCCCACTCGAACTTGAGCGGCCCGGGACGGGCTTCCACCAGCGGCATTTCAGGCCTCCGTCCCGGCGATGACGTCGTCGGCGGTCGCGACGCAACCGAAGACCCCGCCCTGCATGGTCACCATGTGCAGCGCGGCCGTGTGGTTGGCCGGGTCGGTCGCGCCCGTGCAGTCGCTGAGGATCAGGCACTCGTAGCCACGGTCGTTGGCCTCGCGCATGGTCGTGTGGACGCAGACGTCGGTGGTGATGCCGGTCAGGATCAAATGCGAGATGCCGTGCGTACGGAGCACCAGGTCGAGATTCGTGGCATAGAAGGCGCCCTTGCCCGGCTTGTCGATGATCACCTCGCCCGCGACCGGCGCCACCTCGGGGACGATCTCCCAGCCCGGCTCGCCCCGGACCAGGATCCGCCCGCACGGCCCGTCGCCGCCAATCTCGGCCCCGATCTGGGCCGACCGCCACCGCTTGTTGGCCGGCAGGTCGGACAGATCCGGGTCGTGCCCCTCCCGGGTGTGGATGACCAGCATCCCGATGTCGCGCGCGTGCGCCAGCAGCCGGGCGGTGGCCGGCAACCCGGCCCGGGTCAGCTCGATGTCGTAGCCCATCGAGTCGACGTAGCCGCCCTTGCCGCAGAAGTCGGTCTGCCAGTCGATGCAGATCAGCGCCGTCCTGTCGACGGGCACCGACCCGTCGTACGGCCACAGGTACGGGTCGGCCTTGACCGGCCCGATCGTCACGGTCATGAGTCAGCTCCTCTCCTCCGGTGGTTCCGCCAGCCGCCGCCGGCGGTGATGTCGAGGGCGCCGGCGGTCGCGTACGCCTCACACAGGAAGCCGGTGACCTCGGCGCCGTCCGCGAGCGCGACCCGGCCGAGGCCGAGCGGCGCCCGGATGCCGGCCAGGAACCCGCCGAGCCGGGCCGCCGGCAGCTCCCACAGCTCCACGTCGATCGCGGCGCCGCCGTCGGGGTCACGCACCAGCCCCGGCACGCCGGACGGCAGCCGGTAGAGCCGGTAGCAGGGCGCGGTGCGGGCGGGGCCGAGCAGCGTGGCGCCCAGCTCCAGCAGCTCGCCGTTGCGCGGCTCGCCCGACAGGTGCAGCCCGGCGACCGCGATCGTCATCCGGTCGTCGACCGGCAGCGCGCGGGCCGCCAGCCGGAGTGTCTCGTCGCTGAAGGCCGGCCCGAAGAGCGTGATCGAGGCCGGCCGTCCGTCCGCGGTGAACCCGTTCGGCACCGTCACGGCCGCCATGTCCAGCAGGTTCGCGAACTGCGTGTAGCGGCCCAGCGTCAGGTTGCGGCCGATCGGGTCCTCGGCGATCTCGGCCCGGGTGAACGTGGTGCCGACCGTGGGCAGCGCGAGCACGTCGATCCGTTCCCACAGGCGGTCGGCGGCGTGCCGGAGCTCCCGCAGGCGGTGCTGGGCGCGGAAGGCGTCGGCGGCGGTGAACCCCTGCCCGGTCTCGAGAACCCGCCGCGTCACCGGCAGCACCGACCCCGGGTGCGCAGCCAGGAAGTCACCGAGATCGGCGAGCCGCTCGGCCACCCACGGGCCGCGATAGAGCAGGTCACCGGCCTCGAGCAGGGGCCCGATGTCGACGGTCAGGTCGCCGGCGAACCGGGCGAACGCCTTCTCCTGCCCGGCGTCGCCGAAGAAATCCAGCTTCTCCGGTACGCCGATCCGCGGCGCCGTCGTCAGCGGGCGCCTCCGGTCCGGCCGGGACCAGGGGTCGTCCCGCTCGAAGCCGGCGGCCACCCGCATGACCCGGCCGGCCAGCGTCAGGTCGGTGGCGAAGACCGAGACGCAGTCCAGGGACCGGCAGGCCGGCACGACGCCGAGCGTGCTGAGCAGCCCGCGGGTCGGCTTGATCCCGACGATCCCGTTGAATGCGGCCGGGACCCGGCCCGAGCCGGCGGTGTCGGTGCCGAGCGCGAACGGGACGGTCCCGTTGGCGACGGCGACGGCCGATCCGGAGCTCGAGCCGCCGGCGATCAGCCCGTTGCCGAAGACACTCTCCGGGGTCCCGTACGGCGAGCGCGTCCCGGTGAGGCCGGTGGCGAACTGGTCGAGGTTGGTCTTGCCGACCACGATCGCACCCGCGTCGACCAGGCGCTGGACGACGGCCGCGCTCCTGGCCGGCCGGTAGGCGAAGTCCGGGCAGCCGGCGGTCGTCGGCAGGCCGGCGACGTCGATGTTGTCCTTGACCCCGAACGGGATGCCGGCCAGGGGCAGCGCCGGGTCGATCTCCCGCGCGCGCTCGCGGAGCTGGTCGGCCGGGAAGGTGCTGATCCACACACCCTCGGCCCCGGCCAGCTCGGCTACGACATCATCGATGTCCACATCGTCGATTGTCGACAATCCTGTTTCGGGGTCAGGCTCGTTGTGTAACGCGATGGTTTCGCTACGTCAGATAGGCGCGAGCGCCGTGCTCGTCGAGCGCCCGCAGGACGCCCTCGGTGTCGCCGGCCTCGACCGCCGCGAACAGCCGCTCGTGCCGGTGCACGCCGTCCTCGGCGCGAGCGGCCTCGGCCTCGCGCTGCATGTTGACCGCCATGTAGAGCTGGATGCGCACCAGGACCGACTCGTAGAGGCCGGCCAGCTGCCGGTTGCCGCCCAGGCGTACCACCTCGACGTGGAATCGCCGGTGGGCGTTCGCGAGCTCGAGCCGATCGCCGGCCTCGGTCGCCCGGCGCATGACGTCGAGCACCGCGCGCAGGCCGGCCGGGTCCGGACGCTCGGGCATCGTCGCCACGGCGTGCCGCTCGAGGATGTCGCGGACCTCGTACAACTCGCGTACGTCGGTGTCGGAGAGGGTGGCCACCCGCGCGCCGCGCCGGGGGATGTGCTCGACCAGTCCCTGCTGGGCGAGAAGCCGCATGGCCTCGCGCAGCGGCGCCCGGCTGATGCCCAGCCGGCGGGTCAGCTGCTCCTCGACCAGGCGCTCGCCGGGGGCGGTCCGTCCGCTCAGGATGTCGCGCCGCAGACGCTCGACGGCGAGCTCGACGAGACTGTACGTCTCCAGCTCTTCGTCGCTCACCCTTGGTAGTGTGCCAGCCCGCGTCTCGGGGACGTCAGACGCCTTCGCCGTCGTTCTTCTTGTCCGTGCCGCGGAGGCTCGGCCACACCGCCACCACGATCATGGCGATGCCGATCACGATGAGTAATGCCCAGAGCCAGATCACGCGGCGGACACTACCGGTCCGGCCCCGGGTCGCCCCAGGGCCGGACCGGATGTTTCGCGCTCCTCGTGGCTACGCCGCGAAGTTCTGGCCCGTCTCGAGCAGCGTCTTGAGGTCGCTGAGGATCCAGGCCCAGCCGCCGCCGGCCCCGCCGTCGTCGGTGCCGGCCACCATCGCGGCCGTGGCCGGCGCGCCGGTCAGCTCGTGCGTGACGGTCAGCTTGCAGACGCCGGGCTGGGTCTTGGCGTCCTCGATCTCGTAGGTCAGCGTGGTGAACGGCTCGGCCGCCGTGGTCGGGTCCATCAGCATCCGCCAGGTCTGCACCAGCCGCCGCGGCGGGTCGACCTCGAGCACCTCGCCGTCGAGGATCGTGTCCGGGACGCCGAACCCGTTGGCGGCGGCGAAGTCCTTCATCTCCTGGGTGGCGGTCGCGTGGAACGAGCCGCCCTTCGACAACTCGTAGTGACTGGGCGCCTGGTACGCGTACCGCGAGTTCCACTCCGGATCGGTGATCGCGGCCCAGATCCGCTCCGGCGTCGCCTTGATCCACACCCGGTAGACCTGGGTCGTGAGCGCGGTAGCGGTAGTGGTGTCGGTCATGGCTCTTCCTCCAGCGCGTGCTTGAGATCGACGAGGGTCGTGACGTGGTGCTCGGTGTACTTGTCGATCCACCGGTCGTGGATCAGCCGGATCGGCACGGGATTGAGGAAGTGCAGCTTCTCCCGCCCGGACCGGCGCGTGACGACGAGACCCGCCTCCTCGAGAACCTTGAGGTGCTTGGCCACACCGAAACGCGTCATCTCCAGCTCGGACTCGAGCTCCCCCAGCGAGCGGCCGTCCCGTTCGAAGAGCAGGTCGAGCAGGAAACGACGGCTGGGGTCGGCGAGCGCCTTGAACACCCGGTCGTCGTCTTCCATGACGCTAAGTTATGTGACCTTTTGGTCACCTGTCAACCCCGCGATGTTCGCGCTGTGTGACAACTTGCTGATCCCCGGTCAGATTTAAGGACCTCCTAATAGACCGGCATCGAAGGTGGGCGTTACGTTGGCGGCCGGAATCACTGGAAACCTTCAAGTTTGGAAGTGCTCCCAGTTCCGCCGGCACACTCCCGTCAGGGGGAGTGCATCACCTCGCCCCGGCGGCGGAGTTCTTCCTATCCGTCGGAGTTGAGACGGCACAGCGCCGGGTGGCGGCCCGGCGCTGTGCCCCTTTACGGGGCCGGTTCATCGCCGGCGCGCGAGCATCTCCTGCTCCAGCCGCCAGGTCGCGCCGCCGTCGTCGGAGACGTAGCCCAGCCAGCGGAAGCTCGCGCCGGTCAGGTCGGTGAACAACCACCGGATCGGCCGGCCGCGGGGGTCCGTTCCCTCCTGCGCGATGCCGCCGTCGTCGCCGGCCCGCCCGGTCAGCGTGGTGGTCGTCCCGGCCGGGGAGAACCACACGATCGCCCACGTCTTGCCGGCCGGGTCGTAGTGGCGGACCGTGCTGCCGGTGACCCGGCGCGGATAGCCGTCCGGCCCCGGCGCCGTGAACCACATGACGTCCTGGACGGTGTGGCCGGCCAGCACCCACCCGAACGTCCACACGACGGTGCCGTGGACCCACTCGTCCCGGTCCTCGGCGTAGTAGCGGTTGGTCAACGTCCCAGGCCCCGGCCAACCGGCCGTAGAGGTCCATCTCCTGCTCGTGCCCCGGCCACGGCCCGGCCGCGGCGAGCTCTTCAGTCATGCCCATGGGCGCCAGGGTGCGGTGCTCACCGCGTACGCGTCTTGAAGCCTTTTGTCGTTAGGTTGGAGTCCGTGCTGGAGCATCGGATCCTGCTCGAGTCGCCCGTCGCGCGGGTGGCGGCGGTGCGCTGCCCCGGTGGCCGGGCGTGGAGTGCCGAGGAGGAGGTCTCCGGCGCCGCCGTCGTGCTGATCCGGCGGGGCGTCTTCGTGCGGCGCGCCGACGGGCGCGCGACCCTTGCCGACGTCACGGCCGGGTATCTGCAACGCCGCGCCGAGCTCCAGCAGATCGCCCATCCGGCCGGCGGCGATCTCTGTACGTCGGTCGCCGTCCCCGACGAGATGGCCGACCGCTTGGCGCACCGCCACGGCGACCGCGTGCCGGTCTCGGCCGCCGCCGACCTCGCCCACCGGCGTCTGCTGGCCGCGCACCCGGCCGACCGTGCCGACCTGGTGGCCGACCTGATCGCGGCCCTGCTCCCGGAATCGCTCCCCGCGCCGGGCCCGCATCCGCCGGGTACTCCGGCGGCGTCGGGCTCGCTTCTCGCACCGAGCGGCATGGTGGCGGCCGTCGACGAGGTGCGCGCGCTCCTGCACACCGACCCGAATCTCGACCTGACCGCGCTGGGCCGGGCGGTCGGCTGGTCGCCCTGGCATCTGTCCCGCACGTTCCGTCGCGTCACCGGGTGCACGCTCAACGCGTACCGCCGCCGTCTGCGTGTCCGCGCCGCGCTCGATGAGCTCCCGGCGTCCCTCGATCTTGCCGCCCTGGCGCTCCGGATGGGTTTCGCCGACCAGGCGCACATGACGCGGGCCGTCCGCGAGGAGACCGGCCACACTCCGGGTGCGCTGCGCCAGGCGCTCGGGCCCAGGCGCTGTGAGCTGCGGTGATGCGTGGAGCGGGCGACGAGAATCGAACTCGCGTAATCAGTTTGGAAGACTGAGGCTCTACCATTGAGCTACGCCCGCGAGGCCCCGGTTGCCCGGAGCTCGCCCGCCAGCTTACTGAATCGCTCCACGCCACTGCGAGCGGGATTCCCACCTAGGTGACTCCAGCGCACGTGGAGGAAAGCGGACCGCATACACTGGCCAGCGCCACGGGGTGTGGCGCAGCTTGGTAGCGCACTCGCTTTGGGAGCGAGGGGCCGTGGGTTCAAATCCCGCCACCCCGACTGACACCAACTATTCGTAGCTACAAGGAGTACGCCTGTGAAGAGCACCGTCGAGACTCTGAGCCCGACCCGGGTGAAGCTCGCCATCGAGGTGCCGTTCGACGAGCTCAAGCCGAGCCTGCAGAAGGCGTACCGGGAGATCGGCGCGCAGGTGCAGGTGCCGGGCTTCCGTCGTGGCAAGATCCCGGCCGCCGTGATCGACCAGCGGGTCGGCCGCGGCGCGGTCCTCAACGAGGCCGTGCAGGAGGCGATCCCGCAGCAGATCCTGGCCGCGGTCCGCGAGCACGACGTGAAGACGCTCGGCCGCCCCGAGGTGGAGATCACCGAGTTCGCCGACAACGAGCCGCTGAAGTTCACCGCCGAGGTCGACGTCCGCCCCGAGATCACGGTGCCGGACCTGAAGACCATCTCGGTCACCGTCCCGGCCGTCGAGATCGGCGACAACGAGATCGACGAGCAGATCAACGGCCTGCGCGAGCGCTTCGCCACGCTGAAGACCGTCGACCGGCCGGCCGCCGAGGGCGACTATGTGCAGCTCGACCTCAACGCGACCGTCGACGGCGAGGAGGTGCCGGGCGGCTCCGCCACCAACATCTCCCACGAGGTCGGCAGCAAGCAGCTGCTCCCGGGCCTCGACGAGGTCCTGGTCGGCCTGGTCGCGGGCGCCGACGCCGAGTTCACCACCCAGCTCGTCGGCGGCGACTTCGCCGGCCGCGACGCCGAGGTGAAGGTGACCGTCCGCAGCGTCAAGGACAAGCAGCTGCCCGAGATCGACGACGAGTTCGCCCAGCTGGCGAGCGAGTTCGACACGCTCGAGGAGCTGCGCAACGACCTGCGTGAGCGCCTGACCCGGGTGAAGAAGGTCGAGCAGATCTACGCCGCCCGCGACGAGGCCCTCAAGCAGCTGGTCGAGGCGGCCGACATCCCCGCGCCCGAGGGCGTCGTCAAGGACGAGGTCGAGGGCCGCAAGCAGGCCATGACCGACCAGCTCGAGCGGATCGGCGCGACCCTCCAGGACTACCTCACCTCCGAGGACAAGACCGAGGAGCAGATCGACCAGGAGCTGACCGAGGCGGCCGAGGAGGGCGTCCGGATCCAGCTGCTGCTCGACACGATCGCCGACGCCGAGGACGTCCAGGTCTCCGACGACGAGTTCGGCCACGAGATCGTGCACCGGGCCCAGCGCGCCCAGATGCAGCCCCAGCAGTACTACGACCAGCTCGTCCAGTCGGGCGCGGCGGCCGCGGTCTTCGGCGACGTCCGCCGGGGCAAGGCGCTCGCCTCGGTGATGGAGCAGGTCGAGATGAAGGACTCCGAGGGCAACGTGCTGACCCTGGACGACCTGCGCGCGGCCTCCGAGGCCGAGCACGAGGGCCACAACCACTGATTTTGGTTCTGAGTTTGGTTTGAGCCGGGGAGAGTCGCGATCGCCCCGTTGACGAGGAGGCAGTCGATTTTCCGTCGCCGCGGGGTTTGCGGTGCCGGGAAATTGGCTGCCTCCTCGTCAACCTGAAGGGGGCGATCGCCCGCGGAGCGAAGCGGAGCCAGCTAGCACTGCGCTGTCAGCGAACACCTGCCCGAGCGGGAAGCTGATGCTCTTTCGACCGGTTAGGTTGGTCGTACGACGGACAACCTGCCGGCCGGAAGCTCGGCCGGCACAGTCAGCTGTGAAGGGCTGCCATGACCGATCTCCACATCCCCGCGAGCCCGGTGCTGCGCGGGGGCGACACCCTCAGTGGCAACCTCGACGACTCGGTCTTCAACCGCCTGCTGCGTGAGCGCATCATCTTCCTCGGCAGCGAAGTGACCGACGCGGTGGCCAACCGCATCTGCGCGCAGCTGCTGCTGCTTTCCGCCGAGGACCCCGAGCGCGACATCCACCTCTGGATCAACTCACCGGGTGGTTCGGTCTACTCGGGCATGGCGATCTACGACACCATGCAGTTCATCGACAACGACGTGCAGACGGTCGCGATGGGAATGGCCGCCTCGATGGGGCAGTTCCTGCTCTGCGCCGGTGCGCCCGGCAAGCGCTTCGCCCTGCCGCACGCGCGCATCATGATGCACCAGCCGTCGGGTGGCATGGGTGGCACCGCCGCCGACATCGCCATCCAGGCCGAGCAGATGCTCTACACCAAGCGCATGTTCCAGGAGCGGATCGCGTTTCACACCGGTCAGACCCAGGAGCAGATCGAGGCCGACTTCGACCGGGACCGCTGGTTCACGGCGCAGGAGGCCAAGGACTACGGCTTCATCGACAAGGTGATCACCGGGGCCACCGAGGTCTCCGAGGGCGCCGGAACGCTGAACTGAGGAGCAGAACTATGACCGACCTGACCATGCCTCCCGGGTTCGCTCCGGTGCACAACCGCTACGTTCTCCCGTCGTTCGTCGAGCGCTCCTCGAACGGAATGATGAAGGAGACAAATCCGTACAACAAGATGTTCGAGGATCGGATCATCTTCCTCGGCGTCCAGGTGGACGACGCGTCGGCCAACGACGTGATGGCCCAGCTGCTGACGCTGGAGAGCTCCGACCCCGACCGCGACATCCTGATGTACATCAACTCGCCCGGTGGCTCGTTCACCGCCATGACGGCGATCTACGACACCATGCAGTACGTCCGGCCGGACATCTCCACGGTCTGCCTGGGCCAGGCGGCCTCGGCCGCCGCGGTCCTGCTGGCCGGCGGCACGGCGGGCAAGCGCATGGCGTTGCCGCACTCCCGGGTGCTGATCCACCAGCCGGCCACCGAGGGCGGCTACGGCCAGGGCTCGGACATCGAGATCCAGGCCCGCGAGATTCTCCGCATGCGCACGCAGCTGGAGGAGATGATCGCTCGCCACTCCGGCCAGCCGGTCGAGAAGGTCCGCAAGGACATCGATCGTGACAAGATCATGACGGCGGACGAGGCCAAGGAGTACGGCCTGGTCGACGTGGTCCTGGCGACGCGCAAGAAGAGCCTGCAGTCCGTCGGCGCCGGCAGCTGAGGCCGCAGTTCAGGGGCCGGCCCGGTCGAGTTAGACTGGCCGACCCCTGACACGCCCGTTTTGGGGGGTCGGAGAAATGCCCCTTGGCGGGTAACGTCGAGGCAGCAGCCTCAGTTACGCGGTTCGGCAGACGATGAGATGGCAACGAGGCAATCGGTCCTCGTGTCAGGGGTCGGCGTAAAGCCGGCCGATGAGCTCAAGGAGAACGTAGGTGGCACGGATCGGCGACGGCGGCGACCTACTGAAGTGCTCCTTCTGTGGGAAGTCCCAGAAGCAGGTCAAGAAGCTCATCGCGGGCCCCGGCGTTTATATCTGCGACGAGTGCATCGACCTCTGCAACGAGATCATCGAAGAGGAGCTGGCCGAAACCGGCGAGGTGAAGTGGGAAGAGCTTCCCAAGCCGATGGAGATCTGCGCCTTCCTCGACAACTATGTGGTCGGGCAGGAACAGGCGAAGAAGGCGCTTTCGGTAGCGGTCTACAACCACTACAAGCGCATTCAGGCCGAGTCGAGCGGCGCGCCGGGCAGCGGCAGCGACGTCGAGGTGGCCAAGTCCAACATCATGCTCATCGGCCCCACGGGCTGCGGCAAGACGCACCTGGCGCAGACCCTGGCCCGCATGCTGAACGTGCCGTTCGCGATCGCCGATGCCACCGCGCTGACCGAGGCCGGCTACGTCGGCGAGGACGTCGAGAACATCCTGCTCAAGCTCATCCAGGCCGCCGACTACGACGTCAAGCGGGCCGAGCAGGGCATCATCTACATCGACGAGGTCGACAAGATCGCCCGCAAGAGCGAGAACCCGTCGATCACCCGTGACGTCTCCGGTGAGGGCGTCCAGCAGGCGCTGCTGAAGATCCTCGAGGGCACGGTGGCGAACGTTCCGCCCCAGGGCGGCCGCAAGCACCCCCACCAGGAGTTCATCCAGATCGACACGACGAACGTGCTGTTCATCGTGGGCGGCGCGTTCGCCGGCCTCGACCGCATCATCGAGTCGCGGGTCGGCCACGGCGGCGTCGGCTTCGGCGCCCACCTGCGCTCGATCTCGGAGCGGAACACGGACGACATCTTCAGCAAGGTCATGCCGGAGGACATGCTGAAGTTCGGCCTGATCCCCGAGTTCATCGGCCGCCTTCCCGTGATCACGACAGTCCGCAACCTGGACCGCGAGGCGCTCATCAAGATCCTCACGGAGCCGCGGAACGCGTACGTGAAGCAATATCAGCGTCTTTTCGAGCTGGACGGCGTCGAGCTCGAGTTCGACTACGGCGCGCTCGAGGCGATCGCCGACCAGGCCATGCTTCGCGGCACCGGCGCCCGCGGCCTCCGCGCGATCATGGAAGAGGTGCTGCTCTCCGTGATGTACGAGGTGCCCAGCAACCCCGACGCCGCCCGCGTGGTCATCACCCGCGAGGTAGTGCTGGAGAACGTGAACCCCACGATCGTTCCCCGGGAGTTCGTCGGTCGCCGGCGTCGCCCCGACCGCGAGGAAAAGTCGGCCTAGCTTCTGGGACGCCGCCGGGCATCGCTCGGCGGCGTTCTTCTGTGCCGCGCGGCTAGTCTGGCGTCATGCGCGTAGCCGTGTGCCAGCTCAACTCCCGTGACCAGCGTGACCAGAACCTAGCCGTCGCCCGCCGGCTGCTCGAGCAGGCGGCCACCGCCGGCGCCCAACTGGCCGTCCTGCCGGAGTACACGGATTACCTGGGTCCCGGCGAGGGCGCTCCCAAACCGGAGGGACCCGACGGGGAGTACGCGACGTTCTTCGCGACCGCCGCGCGCGAGCTCGGCCTCTGGGTCCACGCCGGTTCCTTCCACGAGATCGGCCCCGACGACCGCCGTACGTACAACACCTCTCTGGTCTTTGATCCGCACGGCGAGCTGGTCACCCTCTACCGCAAGATTCACCTGTACGACGTGGAGATCGCGGGCCGCGTCTCCTACCAGGAATCGCGCTCGGTAGCCCCCGGCGCCGAGACCGTGGTGGCCGACATCGCCGGCGTCCGCACCGGCCTCTCCATCTGCTACGACCTGCGTTTCCCGGAGCTGTACCGCCGCCTGGCCGTCCAGGGCGAGGCCCGCATCCTCGTGGTGCCGGCCGCCTTCATGATGCACACGGGCCGGGACCACTGGGAGGTCCTGCTCCGAGCCCGAGCGATCGAGAACCAGTGCTATGTGGTCGCGGCCGGCCAGATCGGCGACCATGAGCCGAAGCGCACGTGTTTCGGCCGCAGCATGATCGTCGACCCGTGGGGGACGGTGCTCGCCCAGGCGCCGGATACGGTCGGCGTGGTGACGGCGGATCTGGACTTGGCGCGGCTGGAGCAGATCCGGACCGAGCTGCCCAGTCTGGCGAATCGTCGGTTGCTGGCCTGATCGCTGGTCCGTCGGTTTGCCCGTTCGTCCGTTCGTCCGCCGGCCCGCCCGCGGCGCTGGTCGCCCAGCTTGGTCGCTGCTGTCTGCCGGTCGGCGCTGTGTCGGCCGTTGTCGTTGATCGTCGCTGGTTCCGCCGCCTCCCCCGCCCTGTTCTGGGTGGGGGAGAGTTAAGCGCCAGGGACCGACATTTCCCGGGCGTCATCCACAGCTCGACGATGGGTGTCCGGGGTCACAAAAGCTGGATCAAGTAGCCGACGACGGCCAGGCCGATCACGGCGGAACCGGTCAGCAATAGGGCGCCGCCCATGCGAGAGGGACCGCGGCGGATGATCCGGAGGACCGAGACCACCAGCGTGACCAGCACAAGCGCGCCGATCACCACTTGCCACAGGGGGACGAGCAGATCGAGGAGCGCGTCGGCAGCCAGCGTCCGGGAGGAACCCATGCGCTCACTCTGTCATGGTCGGCAAGCTCGGCGGGGGGCCTCGCCGGAGCGACGCGCAAGGGCGTCGATTTGCATCGGGCCCGGGTGATCACGTAACTTTCTCTCTGCCCGCGGGAAACCCGGACGGAACGCCACGAAGGTGACGAGCCGCAAGGTCAAACGCGGGCGGCAGAGGTACGCGTTAAGCTAGCCGAAGCACCGGGCGATGTTGGCACGGAAATCCGCAGGACCGGGGATTTGCGCCGACGAGGTCGACCGGGTAGAGTTACAAAGCCCGCGGGGAACCGGGCGGACTGATCGCTCAGCGATCGTCGGCCGGTCTGCGAGGCCACCTCTACGAGCTACCCGCTTTCGAGCGGGCGCGTTTCGTGGGGAAAACATTTGGGCGGTGCCGGCAAGATTTCGGATCTTG
>NZ_CP192038.1:1562500-5357500 GCF_050951115.1 Actinoplanes sp. CA-030573
GTAGACGAAAATTCACAGCCTCTCTTGAGAAGCACCCGAGTAGCAGCGGACTCCTAGAATCTGCTGTGAATCTGCCAGGACCACCTGGTAAGGCTGAATACTTCCTGGTGACCGATAGCGGACGAGTACCGTGAGGGAATGGTGAAAAGTACCCCGGGAGGGGAGTGAAATAGTACCTGAAACCGTTCGCCTACAATCCGTCAGAGCCCAGTGCAGGTAGTGCTGTGGGGTGATGGCGTGCCTTTTGAAGAATGAGCCTGCGAGTTAGTGGCACGTGGCGAGGTTAACCCGTGTGGGGTAGCCGTAGCGAAAGCGAGTCTGAAGAGGGCGTTATAGTCGCGTGTTCTAGACCCGAAGCGGGGTGATCTAGCCATGGGCAGGTTGAAGCGTGGGTAAGACTGCGTGGAGGACCGAACCCACCAACGTTGAAAAGTTGGGGGATGACCTGTGGTTAGGGGTGAAAGGCCAATCAAACTCCGTGATAGCTGGTTCTCCCCGAAATGCATTTAGGTGCAGCGTCGTGTGTTTCTTGCCGGAGGTAGAGCACTGGATGGTCTAGGGGGCCTACAAGCTTACCGAAATCAGCCAAACTCCGAATGCCGGTAAGTGAGAGCGCGGCAGTGAGACTGCGGGGGATAAGCTTCGTAGTCGAGAGGGAAACAGCCCAGATCACCAGCTAAGGCCCCTAAGCGTGTGCTAAGTGGAAAAGGATGTGGGATCGCATGGACAACCAGGAGGTTGGCTTAGAAGCAGCCATCCTTTAAAGAGTGCGTAATAGCTCACTGGTCAAGTGGTTCCGCGCCGACAATGTAGCGGGGCTCAAGCACACCGCCGAAGCTGTGGCATTGACGCATGAACCCGGTCGCCGGCCTTGAGTCGTCGATCCAGGTGCGTTGATGGGTAGGGGAGCGTCGTGTGGCGAGAGAAGCGGCGGGGTGACCCAGTCGTGGACGCCACACGAGTGAGAATGCAGGCATGAGTAGCGAATGAAGAGTGAGAACCTCTTCCGCCGAATGACCAAGGGTTCCAGGGCCAGGCTAATCCGCCCTGGGTGAGTCGGGGCCTAAGGCGAGGCCGAGAGGCGTAGTCGATGGATAACGGGTTGATATTCCCGTACCCGCGAAGGAACGCCCAAGACGAACCTCCATGTACTAACCACCCAAAGCCGGCGAGGACTTCGGTTCGGACTGGTAGCGGCTGGGACCTTGTGGGGTAGTAGTTTAGTGATGGGGTGACGCAGGAAGGTAGCTGGTCCCAGGCGGTGGTTGTCCTGGGGTAAGCGTGTAGCCCGCGATGTAGGCAAATCCGCATCGCATGATGGGTGAGACGTGATGCCGAGCCGTATCAGGTGAAGTCAGTGATCCTATGCTGCCGAGAAAAGCCTCTAGCGATGTTCCGAGCGGCCCGTACCCGAAACCGACACAGGTGGTCAGGTAGAGAATACCGAGGCGACGGGCGAACTGTGGTTAAGGAACTCGGCAAATTGCCCCCGTAACTTAGGGAGAAGGGGGGCCGGACCCGTGACGGGACCATGCGTCCTTGAGCGGGGTATGGCCGCAGAGAGCAGGGGGAAGCGACTGTTTACTAAAAACACAGGTCCATGCCAAGTCGTAAGACGATGTATATGGACTGACGCCTGCCCGGTGCTGGAACGTTAAGGGGACCTGTTAGTCCGTAAGGGCGAAGCGGAGAACTTAAGCGCCAGTAAACGGCGGTGGTAACTATAACCATCCTAAGGTAGCGAAATTCCTTGTCGGGTAAGTTCCGACCTGCACGAATGGCGTAACGACTTCCCCACTGTCTCAACCACAGGCCCGGCGAAATTGCAGTACGAGTAAAGATGCTCGTTACGCGCGGCAGGACGGAAAGACCCCGGGACCTTTACTATAGCTTGACATTGGTATCCGAATTTAATTGTGTAGGATAGGTGGGAGCCGGTGAAGCTCGGACGCCAGTTCGGGTGGAGGCATTGTTGAAATACCACTCTGTTGGGTTTGGGTATCTAACTTGCGGCCCTGATCGGGTCGAGGGACAGTGTCTGGTGGGTAGTTTAACTGGGGCGGTTGCCTCCTAAAGGGTAACGGAGGCGCCCAAAGGTTCCCTCAGCCTGGTTGGCAATCAGGTGTTGAGTGTAAGTGCACAAGGGAGCTTGACTGTGAGACTGACAGGTCGAGCAGGGACGAAAGTCGGGACTAGTGATCCGGCACTTGCGTGTGGAAGCGGTGTCGCTCAACGGATAAAAGGTACCCCGGGGATAACAGGCTGATCTTCCCCAAGAGTCCATATCGACGGGATGGTTTGGCACCTCGATGTCGGCTCGTCGCATCCTGGGGCTGTAGCAGGTCCCAAGGGTTGGGCTGTTCGCCCATTAAAGCGGTACGCGAGCTGGGTTTAGAACGTCGTGAGACAGTTCGGTCCCTATCCGCCGTGCGCGTTGGATACTTGAGAAGGGCTGTCCCTAGTACGAGAGGACCGGGACGGACGAACCTCTGGTGTGCCAGTTGTCCCGCCAGGGGCACGGCTGGTTAGCTACGTTCGGAAGGGATAACCGCTGAAAGCATCTAAGCGGGAAGCTCGCTTCGAGATGAGGTATCCCACCCCCTTGAGGGGGTAAGGCTCCCAGCCAGACGACTGGGTTGATAGGCCGGAAATGTAAGCCAGGTAACTGGTTCAGTTGACCGGTACTAATAAGCCGAGGGCTTAACCACACCTAAACTTTATGCTCAACGCGTCCACTGTGTGATTCACAGCAAACGAACAACCACCCAACACACGTGTTGGTTGCTGGTTTTCTGCTGCTGGCTGCTGTTTCGGTGGTCATAGCGGAGGGGAAACGCCCGGTCTCATTCCGAACCCGGAAGCTAAGCCCTCCAGCGCCGATGGTACTGCACTCGGGAGGGTGTGGGAGAGTAGGACGCCGCCGGACTCAACGTATACGAAAGGCCCACCCGGGAAAGGGTGGGCCTTTCGTCGTTCTCGGGAAGTTACGTCGTCTCAAGAGCGCGTCTGGGTCGCGTCGCGGATCTGCCGCATCAACGGCGCCGCTTCCTTCTCGGTGCGATTGTTGAACATTCCGAGCGCCACGCTGCCGTGGTCGGCCCAGCCGCAGACGGTCAGATCGCCGGAGTCGGTCTTGGTGGTGCCGCACTTCATCGTTCCGCCGAGCTTGCCGGCGTCGACCTCGTGCAGGTCCGTGACCGCGCCCTCGTTGTCGGAGATCAGGTCGAACGCCGTGTCGAGGTCGTTCTCCGGTGCCCAGAAGAGGGCCGTCCCGCCGAAGAGGAGCACGTTCTTGTCGCCCGAGTCCAGGTAGACGGCCCCGATCGCCTTGTCCAGGTCGATCTCGGCGGCGACCGCGGTCTGCAGGTAGTCGGCGGTCGACTTCGCGTCCTCGGAGGTGTCGAGGCGAAGGGTGCCGATCTGCGCGGGCGCGGTCAGCGTCGCGTCCTTCTGGGTGCTGATCTGGTAGGCCGTGTAGGCCAGGGCGCCGGCGCCGGCCACCGCCACTCCCAGCAGGCCCAGAAGCAGGGCCCGGCGGACGCGGGAACGGGGCCGCGGCTCGGGCGAGGGCGGTTCCTCGGCGAGCTCGACCGGGCCGATGTCGATCGGGGCGTCGGACATTGCGCGAGCCTAGCAATGGTTATCCACAGGAGGAGGTGCGAATTCGGGGTTCGACGCCCGGCTCCGTAGACTTGTCGGGTGACCGAGACGACCCAGACCCGCACCCCCGACAGCCGGCCCACCGGTGGCCTCTCCGCTCAGTACCAGCCGGGCGAGGTAGAGCAGCGGCGGTACGAGACGTGGGTATCCGCGGGCTACTTCACCGCCGATCCGGCCAGCGACAAGCCGGCGTTCTCGATCGTCATCCCGCCGCCGAACGTGACCGGTTCGCTGCACGTCGGCCACGCGCTCGACCACACCATCCAGGACACCCTCTCCCGTCTCAAGCGGATGCAGGGCTACGAGGTGCTGTGGCTGCCGGGCATGGACCACGCCGGCATCGCCACGCAGAACGTGGTGGAGCGCCAGCTCGCCAGCCAGCAGCTGTCCCGGCACGACCTCGGCCGCGCGAAGTTCGTGGAGAAGGTCTGGGAGTGGAAGGCGCAGTCCGGCGGCGCCATCCTCGGCCAGATGCGCCGGCTCGGCGACTCGGTCGACTGGTCGCGCGAGCGGTTCACGATGGATGAGGGTCTCTCCCGTGCGGTCCAGACGATCTTCAAGCGGCTGTACGACGACGAGCTGATCTACCGGGCCAACCGGATCATCAACTGGTGCCCGCGGTGCCTCACGGCCCTCAGTGACATCGAGGTCGAGCACACCGACGACGAGGGCGAGCTGGTCTCGATCCGGTACGGCGACGGTGACAACTCCATCGTGGTCGCCACCACCCGGGCCGAGACGATGCTGGGCGACACCGCGGTGGCCGTCCACCCCGACGACGAGCGCTACCGGCACCTGATCGGCACCGAGGTGGAGCTGCCGCTGACCGGGCGGCGGATCCCGATCGTGGCCGATGAGCACGTCGACCCGTCGTTCGGCACCGGCGCGGTCAAGGTCACGCCCGCCCACGACCCCAACGACTTCGAGATCGGCCAGCGTCACAACCTGCCGAGCCTCACCATCATGGACGAGCGCGCGGTGGTCACGGTGCCGGGTCCCTTCGAGGGCCTCGACCGGTACGAGGCGCGCCCCGCCGTCGTGGACGCGCTGCGCGAGCAGGGCCGGATCGTCGCCGAGAAGCGGCCCTACCTGCACTCCGTCGGCCACTGCTCGCGCTGCAAGACGACCGTCGAGCCGCGGCTGTCGCTGCAGTGGTTCGTCAACACCGGCCCGCTGGCCAAGGCGGCGGGCGACGCGGTGCGCGACGGCCGGGTCGTGATCGAGCCGGCCGAGCTGGCCAAGCGCTACTTCGCCTGGGTCGACAACATGCACGACTGGTGCATCTCGCGTCAGCTGTGGTGGGGCCACCGCATCCCGGTCTGGTACGGGCCGAACGGTGAGGTGGTGTGCGTCGGCCCCGACGAGCAGCCGCCGACGGGTGACGGCTGGCGCCAGGACGAAGACGTACTCGACACCTGGTTCTCTTCCGCTCTTTGGCCCTTCTCGACGATGGGCTGGCCCGAGCAGACGGCCGAGCTCGCCAAGTTCTACCCGACGAGCGTGCTGGTCACCGGCTACGACATTCTGTTCTTCTGGGTCGCCCGGATGATGATGTTCGGGCTGTACGCGATGGACGACGTCCAGCCGTTCGACGTGGTCAACCTGCACGGCATGGTGCGCGACGGCCACGGCAAGAAGATGTCGAAGTCGTTCGGCAACGTGGTCGACCCGCTCGACTGGATCGACCGGTACGGCGCCGACGCCACCCGCTTCACGCTGGCCCGCGGCGCCAACCCCGGCTCCGACGTGCCGATCAGCGAGGAGTGGTGCCAGGGCTCGCGCAACTTCTGCAACAAGCTGTGGAACGCGACCCGCTTCGCCCTGATGAACGGCGCGACCGTCGACGGACCGCTGCCGGCGACGGAAGAGCTCTCCGCGATCGACAAGTGGATCCTGTCCCGGCTTCAGCACGTGATTGCCGAGGTCGACGAGCAGTTCGCGACCTACGAGTACGCGAAGGTCTGTGACACCCTCTACCACTTCGCCTGGGACGACGTCTGCGACTGGTACCTGGAGCTGAGCAAGCCCGTGCTGGCGTCGGAGAACGCGGGCGCTACCCGCCGCGTACTCGGTCATGTTCTTGACCAGCTCCTTCGCCTGCTGCACCCGGTCATCCCGTTCGTCACCGAGGAGCTGTGGATCGCGCTCACCGGTGGCGAGACGGTGACCCGGGCCGCTTGGCCGGCCGCCGACAAGGAGCTGATCGACGACGCGGCCGAGGAGGAGCTGACCGCCCTGCAGAAGGTCGTGACCGAGGTCCGCCGGTTCCGCTCCGACCAGGGACTCAAGCCCACCCAGCGGGTCACCGCGGCGCTCACCGGCCTCGGCAACGTCGGCATCGACACGCACGAGCCGCTGATCCGCTCGCTGGCCCGGCTCGACAAGCCGTCCGCCGGCTTCACGGCGACGGCGACGCTGGCGGTGACCGGCGGGATCACGGTCGACCTCGACACCCGCGGCACGATCGACGTGGCGGCCGAGCGGGCGCGCCTCGAGAAGGACCGGGCGGCGGCCGAGAAGGAAGCGGCCCAGGCCCGCGCCAAGCTCGGCAACGACGCTTTCCTGGCCAAGGCGCCCGAGCCGGTGGTCGCGAAGATCAAGGACCGGCTGGCCACGGCCGAGGCCGACCTCACGCGAATTGCCGCGGCCCTTTCCGCGTTGCCTACGTCATGAGCACCGAATACGACGAGGTGGTGGCCGCGCTCGAGGGGCGCGGCTTCACCCGCATGGTCTTCGACATCCGCAAGATCAAAGACCTGATGGACGTCCTCGGCAGCCCCCAGCGGGCCTACCCGGCGATCCACCTGACCGGCACCAACGGCAAGACCAGCACGGCCCGCATGATTGACGCGTTGCTGCGGGCGCACGGCCTGCACACCGGCCGCTACACGAGCCCGCACCTGGAGACGGTTCGCGAGCGCATCAGCCTCGACGGCGAGCCCATCTCCGAGGAGCGACTGGTCGAGACGTACCGGGAAATCGCTCCTCTCGCCGAGCTGATCGACGCGCGCAACACCGAGTCGCTCACCTACTTCGACATGACCACGGCGATGGCGTACGCGGCGTTCGCCGATGCCCCGGTCGACGTGGCGGTCGTGGAGGTGGGCCTCGGGGGCGAGGACGATGCGACGAACGTGATCGACGCCGGCGTGGCCGTGATGACCCCGATCGGCCTGGACCACACCGAGTGGCTCGGCGACACGATCGAGGACATCGCCTGGGCCAAGGCCGGCATCATCCACAAGGGCGCCACCGTGATCAGCGCGCTGCAGACCGAGGAGGCCATGCGGCCGATCCTCGAGCGCAGCGTCGAGATGGGCGCGACCCTGGCCCGTGAGGGCAGCGAGTTCGGCGTCGTGCAGCGCACCCAGGCGGTGGGCGGCCAGGTGCTCACCCTGCAGGGGCTGCACGCGATCTACGACGAGATCTTCCTGCCGCTCTTCGGGGCGCATCAGGCTCAGAACGCGGCGCTGGCGCTGGCGGCGGTCGAGGCGTTCCTCGGCGACCAGGTGCGGCCGGAGCTGGTCGTGGAGGGGTTCGCCCAGGTCGACTCGCCGGGCCGGCTCGAGCGGGTCCGCAGCGCCCCGACGATCCTGCTCGACGGCGCGCACAACCCGCACGGTATGGCCGCGACGGTCAGCGCGCTGGAGGAGGAGTTCAGCTTCCGGCACCTGGTCGCGGTGGTCGCTGTGCTCGGCGACAAGGACGTGTCCGGCCTGCTCGACCTGCTCGAGCCGGTGGCGGCGCGGATCGTGGTGACGCAGAACAGCTCGCCGCGCTCGATGCCGGTCACCGAGCTGGCGCAGATCGCGACCGACATCTTCGGCGAGGACCGGGTCACCGTGGCCGAGACCATGCCGGACGCGATCGAGGAAGCGGTGGTGATCGCCGAGGAGGACACGTCGGGCGAGCTGAGCGGGGTCGCGGTGCTGATCACCGGCTCGGTCGTCACGGTCGCCGACGCGCGGAAACTGCTGAAGCGATGACCCCGCCGCCGCCCGAGCCTCCGCGGTCCGGTCTGCGTAACCCCCAGGCGGCCGTACGGGGGTTAGGCGCCGGGACGCTCGTGCTGGAGGCCATCGTTCTGCTGCTGGCGATCCAGCCCATCCGCATCATGGGTGGCCACCTGAGCGGCTGGGGCGTCGCCGCCGTGATCGCGCTGGCGGTACTGTGCGCGCTGCTGGCCGGCATGATGGGCCGCCGCTGGGCGTGGCCGGCCGGCGCGGTGCTGCAGGCGCTGCTGATCGCGTGCGGCCTGCTGCACTGGTCCCTGGCCGTCCTGGGCCTGATCTTCGCCGGGACGTGGGCCTACGCGGCCTACGTCCGCCGGTCGATCCTGGGCTGAGGCCCGGCGCCCCGCCGGCCGGTCTTGGGCTGAAGGTCGGCGCCCCGCAGGTCGGTCCTGGGTTGAAGGCCGGGCCCCGCCGGGGTGACTTCAGCGGATGGCCCGCCACTGGGTGATGGCGATGTTGTGGCTGTCCGGGTCCAGGAACGTGGCCGACCACAGCTCGAGGCGGTCGCCGCGGTTGACCGGCTGCGGCGGGTGCACGAAGGTCACGCCCTTGGCCGTCAGCTCGGCGTAGACCGCTTCCACGTCGCCGACCTCGAGGTTCAGGTAGATCAGGCGACCGGCCTCACCGCCGAGACCGGAGACCGTCCGCAGCACGAGCCGGGTGTCGCCGGAGGCCAGTACTGCGCTGCCGTCCCCGCTGTCGATCTCGTAGAACCCGAGCGTGTCCCGGTAGAAGGCGATGGACCGCGCGAGATCGGTGACCAGAACCGTGATCCCTACGCCGTAGATCGCCCCGGCCGGCCCGGGCCGCGCGCTGGGATAGGCGGTGATCAGGTCTTCGGCGTGCTCGTCCGGTTCCGTCGCGAACGTCGGTGGTGTCGACCAGGGGGTGGCTTCCGGCTTGTCCGGCGCGGTCGCGGGAGTCGCGGTGGCGGTGGGCTCGTCAGGGGCCGCGGTGGTCTCGTCCGAGGCCGGGGTGGACTCGGTCGCTGCGGTGGGCTCGGCAGGTGCGGCGGCGGCTGCGTTGGACCCCGTAGGCGCGGCGGCGGCTGCGGTGGGCCGGGCAGGCGCGGTGGCGGCGGCCGCGGCGGGTTCAGCAGGTGCGGCGGCGGCCGCGGTGGGCCCCGTAGGTGCGGCGGCTGCGGTCGGCTCGGCAGGTGCCGGCGTGCCGGCTGCGGTGCGTGTGGTGGCCGGCCGGGCGACGTCGGGAGAATCCGTGGTGGGCTGGGCGTCCTTGTCGGAGTGGCCGAACCTCTTCACCGCTGCCACCGCGGAAGCGGCTACTGCGCCGACTGCGGCGGCGGCGCCGGCTACGACGCCGGGGGAGTGGTGCTTCTCGGCAGGCGGGGTCGGTGCGGCTCCGGCGCCGGCGGTTTCGGAGGTCGCTACCGGGATCTCCGCCGTGGGGTCGTAGGACTCGGCGTCGTGCGCCGCATTGGCCGTGAACCTCGTCGTGGCTCGAGGTTCGGCCAGGCCGGGAGTCTCGGCACGGGTGCCCGGCGGGGTGGCAGCGGCGGCGGGAGCGTCGGCACGGGTGCCCGGCGGGGTGGCAGCGGCGGCGGGAGCCTCGGCATGGGTGCCTGGCGGGGTGGCCGGTGGGATGTTCTCGGCGGGCGGGGCGATCAGGTCTTCGGCTACGGCCTGGCGGGCGCCGGGCGCGGTGGCCTCGGGGATGGGGGCGGGGTCGCCGTCCAACGGGAGGTCGATGTCGTCGTGCGACGGCTCGGGGGCCGTGGGGCGGGACATCGACGTCGGCGGGGCGGTCGGTGGTGGCGTGGTCGGTGGGGGAGCGGTGGGCGGCGGGGCGGAGGGGCTCGGCGTCGCGGTGGTCGCGGTGACGGTTGGCTCCGGGCGACGGTAGGCCGTGGTGGCGTGCGGCGCCGGGTCGTCCAGCGGGATGTCGACGGGGCTGGCCGCGTGGAGGTCGTCGGGATGCGGGGTGCGTGGAGACGGGGGTGCGATCGTGTCGGCGGCTTCGGTGGTCATCTGGTCGGTGGTCAGCTGGTCAGTGGTCATCCGGTCAGTGGTCATCCGGCCTGTGGTCATCCGGTCGCCGGTCAGCGGGTCGGCGGCTTCGGTGGCCAGCCGGTCGGCGGTCAGCGGGTCGGCGGTCAGCGGGTCGGCGGTCAGCGGGTCGGCGGTCAGCGGGTCGGCGGTCGCGGTTGCGGTGCCGCCGCCGTGAGGGCGGGGACGCGGGCTCGGGCGGCGGCCTCCGGTGGACACGCGCTCGCCGGGGGCGTTGCCGACGGTGCTGGGTGGACCGGCTGCCTGGTCGGCATAAGGGTCATTGGCGAATCGGTGGGCGGCGGCTCCGGCAGCCACGCCGGCTGCGGCTCCCGCTGCGGCTCCGGCGGCGGCCATTCCGGCGGCTTCGGAATCCGAGGGGGCGCTGGGGGAGCTGCCCGTGGTCGAGGAGGTGGCGGAGGGCGCCGAGGAGGTGCCCGAGGTGGCGGAGGGCGCCGAGGAGGTGCCCGAGGTGGCGGTGGGCGCCGAGGAAGCGCCGGCCGTGGCGGGATCGCCGGGTGCGGGGGAAGGCGGAGAGGACTCGGCCGGGGAAGAGACTCCGGAGGCGTCAGCGGTCGCGGCGGCGGAACGGGCCGGGGAATCCTCGGCGGTTTCGGTAGCGGAAGGAGCTGGGGACGCCTCGGCGGTTTCGGCGGCGGAACGGGCCGGGGGATCCTCGGCGGTGGAAGAGGCAGGGGAGGCCTCGCCGGCGGAAGGGGCGCGGGAAGCCTCGGCGGCCCCGGCGGGCGGCGCGGCCGCGAAAGCGTCGGGGGACGTGGGCGCTCGGCGCGGGAGGGGCTGGGTGTCGGTGTTGTGGTCGACGAACTCGCCCTCGACCACGACGCCGGCGGGGGTGTCCCGGACCACCACGGGGGTGTCGGCGGCGGGGGCCGCGGTGGTGGGGGCGGCGGGCGGCGGCGGGGGCGGCGGGCCGTCGTCCCACTGGCGGTCGGGGGTGGTCCAGGGCGGGGGCTCCACGTCGCCCAGGAGGTCGTCGTCCAGGTCGTCGTTGTAGTCGTCGGGGAGGTCGCCGTAGTCGGTGGTGGGCGGGGGCGGCGGGTCCTCGCCGCGTTCGCGCGGGGTTGCCTCGTCCCAGTTGATGCGCACGCGGCGCATGTCGTCGACGTCCACCGTGATCGGCAGCGTGTCGCCGATCACCGGCCACTTCACGACCGGCACCCGCGGCTCGCGGATGGTCACCTCGGAGGTCGGCAGGCCGGGCGCGACCACGACGGCCTGGATCTCGGCCCGGCCGTAGACGGCGGACGACGCCGGCGGTGGCGAGATCGCCTTCACCTCGGCCGTGCCGCTCACCCAGGCCCGGGCGCCGCGCCGGACGACATTGACCATGCCCAGCGCGATCGACAGCGCCAGCACGGCGAGGCCGAAGACGACCACGCCCCAGCTGGACATGCCGAGGCCCACGGCCACGACGAAGACCGCGATCGTGCCCATGACGGCCGCCACCAGCTTGCGCGCCGGTGCGACAGGACGGCCGGTCTGGTTTGCCAATGTGGACCTCCCGCTCTTTCACGTCAGGTTATTGCCCGTCCCGGCCCGAGCGAAAGTGCGGTAGGTCCGGCGTTGCCGCTCGCCGGAAACTCGGTACCGATAGGCTGAATCCCGCGTGTCTGCCGAAGTTAAACGGAGGAATTCGTGACCAGCCCCGTCGAGCGCTCGCTCGTCCTCGTCAAGCCCGATGCGGTGAGCCGCGGTCTGCTCGGCGAGGTCCTCGCCCGTTTCGAGCGTAAGGGCCTGGTCATCGAGGCGCTCGAGATGCGCACGATGGATGCGGCTCTCGCCGACCAGCACTATGCCGACCACGTCGACAAGCCGTTCTACCCGCCGCTGAAGGCGTTCATGACCAGCGGGCCGCTGGTGGCGCTGGTGCTCTCCGGCGACAACGTGATCGAGGTGGTCCGCACCATGATCGGCGCGACCGACGGCCGCAAGGCGGCCGCCGGCACGATCCGCGGCGACTTCTCCCTCTCCAACCGGGAGAACCTGGTGCACGCCTCCGACTCGCCGGAGAGCGCGGCCCGCGAGCTGGCCCTCTGGTTTCCCAAGATCTAGCTAGAGCGTCTCGAGGCTGGCCGACCGGCGGGACTCGGTCTCGAAGATCTTGAGCAGGACGGCGGCGAGAACGGCGTACCCCAGGCCGATCAGCGCTTCCCGGCCAAGGTCACCGGCCGCGGCCGCGAGACCGTGCCCGGCGGCCAGCTCCCGGGCGGCCGCGGCGGCGTGCGTGATCGGCAGGAGCTCGCCGATCCGCACCATCCAGCCGGGCAGCGCCGAGCTCGGCACGTTCACGCCGGTGAGCAGGAGCAGCAGCGCGACCGCGACGTTCGAGATCACCCAGACGTCGCGGAAGCGCAGCCCCAGCGCACCGAGGGTGAGCCCGAAGAAGGCGCAGGCCAGCGACCCGACGGCCATGGCCAGGAGCAGGCCGGGGACGGCGGCGACGGGGATCCGCAGGCCGAGCAGCGCCGCGCCGACGGTCAGCGTGACGACCGCGATCAACAGCCCGTTCCCGGCGTAGGGCAGCGCGCGGCCGAGGAACACCACCGTACGGCTGCGGGGGGAGAGCAGCACGTGCCCCAGCGTCCCGTACCGCCGCTCGTTGCCCACCGCGAGCGTGCCGCCGAAGACGCAGGCCAAGGTGGCACACAGCACCGCGTTCCCGACGATGTAGAAGCGGTCGTCCGCCACACCCAACTGCCTTCCCAGGTACGCGAAGAACAGCAGCTGGAACAGCGGGCCCACCAGCAACGTCCCCACGAAGATCGCCGGCCGGGTCCAGTTGAACAGCGCGCGATAGGCGATCACGCCGCCCACGGTTATCAGTCGCAAGGTCTTCATGCCAGCGCCAGGGTTGCGGCCGCGCGGGCGCGGCGTTCGACGTGGGTGAGCGCGAACGAGCCCGCGACCAGGCAGATCACGCTGATCCCGAGACAGATCGCGACGGACGGCCAGACCGGGCCGCCGGTGGTCGCCTCGCGCAGCGCCCGCGCGCCCCAGGTGGTCGGCAGCGCCGCGGCGATCGGCCCGGTCCAGGCCGGCAGCACGGTGATCGGCACGAGCATGCCGGAGACCAGCCAGATCGGGTATTCGAGGGTGTTGGTCAGCGCGTTGGCGTTGCGCATCAGCACGAAGGTCGAGGCCAGCAGCAGGCCGAACATGCCGAGGGCGACGACGCAGACCACGGCGGCCACGACGAAGGCGGCCGGGTGCACGAAGTCGAGCTCGATGCCGTAGAGCACCCGCCCCCACACGAGCGTGGCCAGCAGCGCGTACGTCCCGGTCAGCCCGGTCGCCACGGTGATCGGCAGGATCACCAGGACCGGCCGCCGCGGCGCCAGCATGATCATTTCGAGGGTGCCCTGCCAGCGCTGGTTCTGGATCGCGCCGCCGGAGCCGAACAGCACCGACGACCAGACGCCCATCAGCCCGGCCCCGACCGCGGCCTCGAGCAGGCGGTGCTGCTCGGCGCCGGCCCGGAACAGGTAGACCGCGAGCGTGGCCTGCACGATCGGCACGACCAGCGCGATCGTCACCTCGAACGGGGAGCGGCTGATCTGCTTGGCGTGGGTGAGCGTGCCCAGCACCAGCATCCGCAGCGTCCTCATGCCGCGTTCACGATCGCGACGTAGGCGTCCTCGAGGGTCGGCTCGCGGCTGTCGACCCGGCCGAGCCGGATGCCGGCCAGCTCGCGCAGGATGTCGCCCTGCACGTCCACGTGCGCGTCCGAGTGGACGGTGAGCAGCTGCAGGGCGCCGCGCTCCTCGATCGCGGTCTCGCGGACCCCGGGCAGGCCGCGCAGGGCCGCCACGGCGGTGTCCGGAACCCCGTACGCCTCGACCTCCACCACCCGCCGTCCGTCCGCGCGCCGCCGCAGTTCGGACGGGGTTCCGAGGGCCTGGATCTCGCCGTCCGCGATCACCGCGATCCGCTCGCACAGCTCGTCGGCCTCGGCCATGTAATGCGTGGTGAGCAGCACGGTGGTGCCGGAAGCGGCGAGATCGGAGACGGTACGCCGGAGCTCGCGCGCCGCCACCGGATCGACCCCGATGGACGGTTCGTCGAGGAACAGCACCTCCGGCCCGTGCAGCAGCCCTCGCGCGATGTGCAGGCGCTGCCGCATGCCGCGCGAATAGCCCTCGACCCGTTCCCGTTCCCGTCCGTCGAGCCCGACCAGCTCGAGCAGCTCGGCGATCCGTCGCTTCTGCTCGCGCGGCGCCACCCCGTACAGCTCGGCGAAGTAGCGCAGATTGTCCAGTGCGGAGAGCCGTTCGTAGAGCCCGCGGTCGCCACCGAACACATAGCCGATCCGCCGGCGTACCTCCCGAGTCTGCTTGACCACGTCGAGGCCGCACACCCGCGCCGTGCCCGAGGTCGGCAGGAGCAGGGTGTTGAGCATCTTGATCGTCGTCGTCTTGCCGGCGCCGTTCGGCCCGAGCAGGCCGAACAGCTCTCCGCGCCGCACCGTGAACGACACGCCGCGCACGGCCTCGACCTCGGTCCTCTTCGGCCGCAGCCAGCCCGTGCGCCCCCGATATGTCCGGCGTAATCCATCAGCCTCGATGGCGTAGTCGCTCCCCATGCCCCGAACGCTAGGGTGCGGCCGCCGTTCTAGGAAACGAATTCGGTCGCGGCCGAATCGTCGCCGAGCAGCCCCACCAGCGCGGTCCCGGCCGGTTCCAGGCCGTAGAGCACCCGGCGCCCGGCCCGGCGCCGGTGGATCACGCCGGCCGCCAGCAACGAGGTCAGGTGCTCGGATACGGTGCTCGGCGCGAGGCCGAGCGCGGTCGCCAGGCTGGTCGTGGTGGCCGGCGTGACCAGCGCCCGCAGCACCGCGGCCCGCCCCCGGCCGACCAGGATCGCCAGCCGGTCGTCGGCGACCGGCGCCGGCATCGAGGCGAGCAGGGCCGACCCGCGCGCCTGGTAGGTGACCATCACGATCTCGGGGTGGTCGGTCGAGCAGAAGAGCGCCCCCCGGGAGAAGATCAGCGGGACCAGAAGCAGCCGCTGGTCGGTCGCCGTGAACGAGTGCTCGAGGGACTTGACCAGGGTGAGCACCGGCCGCTCCCAGACGATGCGCTCGTGCAGCCGGGCCAGCAGCGCGTCGGGCCCGTCGGCGGCCAGCGCCCGGGCCCGCAGCAGCACCTCCTCGTCGAGGGCGGCGCGCATGGCCGGCCAGTGCGGCGCGATCGCCGCGTCCCAGTAGGCGGCCAGGCCGTCGGCCAGCCGGTCGAGCGCGGCGCGGGGGTCGCGGCGGAACGGCTCGAGGGCGGGGTCGGGCGCGTACCGGCGCAGCTGCTCGTCGATGAGCTCGGCCGGTGTCGCGCGCAGCTCGGCCAGTTGCTCGTCGAGCGTGGGCGTCGAGGTCGACGGGATCGGATCGAGGAAATCCGGCATGCTCGACGACGTCTCGAAGTAGAACCGGACCGGCGCGGTGGCGGGGTGGGTCCGGAGGATCTCGCGGGCGCGGACGGCCCATTGGTCGTACGGCCACGGCGCGCCCGCCGGATTGCGGCGCAACAGGAAGAGGCTGCACACGGCCTCGCCGAGCGGACTGATCGCGATCCTGGTGCGGGCCAGCGTCGGTTCATCGATCTCGATCCGGATCACACGGTGAAGTTTAGGGAACGGCCACCTCGGGGCCACGTGCGATCGATAGGCATCAGGGCATGACCTCGATCTCACGACGCAACCTGCTCAAAGCCGGCGCGGTCGGCCTCGCCGGTGGCGCACTGTTCGAAGCACCCGCCTTCTCGAGCGCCGGCGTGCGGCCGCTGCTGACCCACGGGGTGCAGAGCGGCGACGCCACCGCCGGCTCGGCGATCGTCTGGAGTCGCGCCGACCGGCCCTCGCGCCTCTGGGTGCAGGTGAGCCGCCGCCCCGACCTGCGCGGCGGCCGGGTCCTGCGCGGCCCGGTCCTGACCCCGGACACCGACTTCACCGGCAAGGTGCGGCTGCGGGACCTGCCGTCCGACTCCACGATCTATTACCGGGTACGGGCGGAGAGCCTGGACCGGCCCGGCCTGTTCGGCTCGGCGGTGGACGGCTCGCTGACGACCGCGCCGCTGCACCGGAAGGACGTCCGTTTTGTCTGGACGGGCGATGTGGTGGGCCAGGGCTGGGGCATCGATCCGGCGTACGGCGGCCTCAAGCTCTTCGAGTCGATGCGCCGCCGCAAGCCCGACTTCCTGCTGCACTCCGGCGACACCGTGTACGCCGACGGGCCGCTGGCCGAGTCGGTGACGCTGCCCGACGGCCGGCCGTGGCGCAACCTGGTCACCGAGGAGAAGTCGAAGGTCGCCGAGACGCTCAAGGAGTACCGCGGGCAGTACGCGTACAACCTGCTCGACGAGAACTACAAGCGGTTCGCGGCCGAGGTCGCCCAGATCAACCAGTGGGACGACCACGAGGTGCTGAACAACTGGTACCCGGGCGAGATCCTGGACGACGCCCGCTACACCGAGAAGCGGGTCGACGTGCTGGCCGCGCGGGCGCATCAGGCGTACCACGAATGGACGCCGATCCCGGGCGCGACCGGCCCGGTCTACCGCAAGATCTCGCACGGCCCGCTTCTGGATCTCTTCATCCTGGACATGCGCACGTTCAAGGACCCGAACGACGGCAACACGTACGCCGACCCCCGGCGCGGTCTGCTCGGGGAGGCGCAGCGGGAATGGCTGATCCGGGGCCTGCGCGAGTCCCGGGCGACCTGGAAGGTGATCGCCAACGATCTGCCGCTGGGCCTGGTCGTGCCGGACGGGCCAGGCGCGCAGGAGGGCGTCGCCCAGGGTGACAACGGGGCGCCGCTCGGCCGGGAGCTCGAGTTCGCCCAGGTGCTGCGGTCGGCGCACCGGCACGGGGTGACCGGGATCGTCTTCCTGACCGCCGATGTGCACTACACCGCGGCCCAGCACTACGACCCGGCCCGGGCGGCGATCCAGGACTTCACGCCGTTCTGGGAGTTCGTCTCGGGGCCGGCGCACGCCGGGGCGTTCGGGCCGAACACGCTGGACGGGACGTTCGGGCCGCGGACCGCGTTCGTGCACGCGCCGCCGGTCGCGAACGCGTCGCCGGCCGAGGGGTTCCAGCATTTCGGGGAGGTGGCGATCGACGGAGATTCCGGGGATCTGACCGTTCACCTGCGTGATCGGGAGGGCGTGGCGCTCTGGTCGACCACCCTGAAGGCCTGCCGCTAGCAGGCCACCGCGGCCGGTGGCCGGTAGACGCGAACCACTCCCTTGCCGGCGTCCTTCGCCTCGTACAGCGCGGTGTCGGCCTCCCGCAGCAGGGAGTTCAGCGTCGCCCGGCCGCCGGCCTCGTGGACCAGCCCGACGCTGACGCCGACCCGCGGCTCGCCGCCGGCCAGGATCTCCGCGACGATCCGCTCGGCTACCGCGTGGGCCGGCGCGGCGTCGGCCACCACCAGGATCGCGAACTCGTCGCCGCCCAGCCGCGCGACCAGATGCTCGGCCGGCACCGCCCGGCGCAGCGCCTCGGCCACCCGGATCAGCACCTCGTCGCCGGTGGCGTGCCCGTACCTGTCGTTGACCTGCTTGAAGCCGTCGAGGTCGGCGAGCAGCAGCGCGACGCCCTCGCCCGCGGCCAGCGCCTCGGCCGCCCGGGCGTGCAGCAGCTTGCGGTTGGCCAGCCCGGTCAGGTCGTCGTGGGTCGCCTGGTGGGCCAGTTGCCGGCGCTGCTCGGCCACCTCGGCCAAAAGTTGGCCGGCCGTGCGCAGGGCGAGGAACTGCCGGCCCAGCACCAGCGCCGAGACGAGCAGGAGGGCGGCCACCAGCGCGTTGTCGATCTCGCCGCGGCGCTGCAGGACGGCGGCCACCGAGTACGCGATCACGACCGGCAGGTACGGCAGCGCGGCCCGGGCCCCGGTCGGCGCCTCCAGCCACGGCCGGCTGTCCACCGGCATCCGGAACCCGCCGGCGAACAGCAGCAGCACGGTCGCCGCCGCGAACACGCCGGCCATGCTGTGCACCTGCCACGAGCCGCCGTGGAGCGCCACGCCCAGGTAGATCAGGACCGCGCCGGCGAACACCGCGAACGCCCCGGCCAGCGCCGTCACCGCGTTGGTGGCGGACGCCCCGCTGCGGGAGAGCAGGACCACGGCGATCGCGATGCTGACGATGTGCACGGCCGGGATGCCGACCGCGAGCACGCCGGCGGCGTTGCCGAGGACTTCCCACGCCGGGCGCAGCAGCAGCGGCCAGGCCGGCACGAAGAGGGCGGCAGCGACCATGAGGCCGTCCATGCCCAGGCGGAGCCGGACGTTCCCGGCGACCGGCGCCGACGGCCCGGCGAGCAGGACGCCGGGCGCGGTCATCGCGGCGGCGAGGCAGAACCAGTCGCCGACACGGGGCGGCGCCGCGGTCACGCCCCGGATCGCGTCGACGGTGTAGAGGATGCTCCCGATCGCCCACAGGCCGGTGGCCACCGCGGTGAACAGCCAGGCGGCCCGGGCCGGCCCGGCGTTGCCGCGGGCGAGCACGGCGTGCCGGCCGGCCGCGGCCAGGGCCAGCAGCGAGGTGCCGGCGCCGGCCGTGATCACCAGCCATGAGGGGTGGTGTGCCGCGCTCAGCCACGCCTGCAGCAGGGCGCAGACGATCAAGGCGCCGGCGACGGGTTTCACGAGCCCCACGATCGTCTGGCCGGGCGCCGATCTGAGCACTCGGCGGACGGGTATCCTTGGTCCCCGCAGGCGCTGAACCGGCCATCACCGGGGAGCCTCCGGAAGAACGGGTCCGAAGACCTCAGTAGAGCCGGGCGATCGGCACGCGCGACAGCCGATGAATGAGCGGGCGGACCAGCTTCCGCCAAGCGAGGTGGTACCGCGGGCGCCGAAAGCGCTCGTCCTCGCAGTCCACGCGAACGTGAACTGTTTGAGGGGAACCATCGATGGCTTATCCCAAGCACACCGATGCCGACGGCGTACCGGCGAGCCCGGACCTGCCGGCGGTCGAGCGCGCCGTGCTCGAGCACTGGGCCGCCGACAAGACGTTCGAGGCGTCGGTCGAGCAGCGCCCGGCCGGCGAGAACGGCAGCAACGAGTACGTCTTCTACGACGGCCCACCGTTCGCCAACGGGCTGCCGCACTACGGTCACCTGTTCACCGGCTACGTGAAGGACCTGGTGCCGCGCTACCGGACGATGCGGGGCAAGCACGTCGAGCGCCGGTTCGGCTGGGACACCCACGGGCTGCCGGCCGAGGTCGAGGCCGAGAAGCAGCTCGGCATCTCGACCAAGGCGCAGATCGTCGAGCTGGGCATCGACAAGTTCAACGAGGCCTGCCGCGCGTCCGTGCTCGCCTACACCAAGGACTGGGAGCGGTACGTCACCCGGCAGGCCCGCTGGGTCGACTTCGGCAACGACTACAAGACCCTCGACCCCAGCTACATGGAGTCGGTCATGTGGGCGTTCAAGACGCTCCACGACAAGGGCCTGGTCTACGAGGGCTTCCGCGTTCTCGCCTACTGCTACCGGTGCGAGACGCCGCTGTCGAACACCGAGACGCGGATGGACGACGTCTACCGCGACCGGACCGATCCCGCTTTGACGGTGCTTTTCCGGCTGGAATCCGGCGAAGACATCGCGGTCTGGACGACCACTCCGTGGACGCTGCCGTCGAACCTCGCGCTGGCCGTCGGCCCCGACATCGAGTACTCAATCCTGAAAAAAGCGGACCAAACGCTCATCATGGGGGCGTCGCGCGTCGGGGCGTACGCCAAGGAGCTCGACGGCTACGAGCAGGTCGGCACGGTGCGGGGCAGCGAACTGGCCGGCCGCCGGTACACCCCGCTCTTCGACTTCCTGGTCGATCAGGCCGGCCCGAACGCCTTCCAGGTCCTGGCCGCGGACTACGTCAGCGACGAGGACGGCACCGGCGTCGTCCACCAGGCCCCGGCCTTCGGCGAGGACGACCAGAACGTCTGCAACGCGGCCGGCATCCCGACGATCGTGACGGTGGACGACCACACCCGGTTCACCGCGCTCGTCCCGCCGTGGCAGGGCGTGCAGGTCTTCGACGCCAACAAGCCGGTCATCGCTCTCCTGAAAGAAAATCAAAAAGTGCTCCGGCACGAGGGCTACACCCACTCGTACCCGCACTGCTGGCGCTGCGACACCCCGCTGGTCTACAAGGCGGTCTCGAGCTGGTTCGTCGCGGTCACCAAGTTCCGCGACCGGATGGTCGAGCTCAACCAGGAGATCACCTGGACGCCCGCGCACATCAAGGACGGCTCGTTCGGCAAGTGGCTGGCCAACGCCCGTGACTGGTCGATCTCCCGCAACCGGTTCTGGGGCTCGCCGATCCCGGTCTGGAAGTCCGACGACCCGAACTACCCGCGGGTCGACGTCTACGGCTCGTTCGAGGAGCTGCAACGGGACTTCGGCGTCGAGATCAAGGACCTCCATCGGCCGTACGTCGATGAGCTGACCCGCCCGAACCCGGACGACCCGACCGGCCGCTCGACCATGCGCCGGGTGCCGGAGGTGCTCGACTGCTGGTTCGAGTCGGGGTCGATGCCGTTCGCCCAGGTGCACTACCCGTTCGAGAACAAGGACTGGTTCGAGCACCACTACCCGGGCGACTTCATCGTCGAGTACATCGGCCAGACCCGCGGCTGGTTCTACACCATGCACGTGCTGGCCACGGCCCTGTTCGACCGGCCGGCGTTCCGGAACTGCCTGAGCCACGGCATCCTGCTCGGCGAGGACGGCCGGAAGATGTCGAAGTCGCTGCGCAACTATCCGGACGTCTACCGGGTCTTCGACACGTACGGCTCGGACGCCATGCGCTGGATGCTGATGTCCTCGCCGGTGCTGCGGGGCGGGGACATGCCGGTCACCGAGGTGGCGATCCGGGACTCCGTACGCCAGGTGCTGCTCCCGCTCTGGAACGTCTATTACTTCTTCACCCTGTACGCCAACGCTTCGTCCTATGAAGCGAAACTCCGGACAGATTCCCCGCACCTGCTCGACCGTTACCTCCTCGCCAAGACCGGCGAGCTGGTCACCACCGTCCAGGGTCACCTGGACGAATACGACATCTCCGGAGCGGCGCAGGACATCCGGTCGTACCTGGACGCGCTCACCAACTGGTACGTCCGGCGATCCCGGGACCGCTTCTGGGCCGGCGACCACGACGCGTTCGACACCCTGGCCACGGTCCTCGAGACGCTGACCCGGGTGGTGGCGCCGCTTGCGCCGCTCACCGCCGAGGAGGTCTGGCGCGGGCTGACCGGCGGCCGGTCGGTGCACCTGACCGACTGGCCGGACGCGGCCACCTTCCCGGCCGACCACGCGCTGGTCGCCGAGATGGACGCGATCCGGGACGTGGCCTCGGCCGCGCTGTCCCTGCGCAAGGCCCGGGCACTGCGGGTGCGGCTGCCGCTGGCCCGGCTGACCGTGGCCGCCGCCGACGCGAGCACCCTGGCGGGCCTCGGCGACCTGCTGGCCGACGAGGTGAACGTCAAGGATGTGATCTTCACCGACGACGTCGCCGCGTACTGCGAGCAGGTCTTGACCGTGGTGCCCCGCGCCCTCGGCCCGCGGGTCGGCAAGCAGGTGCAGCAGGTCATCCAGGCGGTGAAGAAGGGCGACTGGCAGCTGGTCGACGGCGCGCCGGTCGCGGCCGGCGTCACTCTTCAGGAGGGTGAGTACGAGCTCAAGCTGGTCGCCGCCGACGTGGCCAACTCGGCGCCGCTCCCGGCCGGGGCCGGCGTGGTCGTGCTGGACACGGTGGTCACGCCCGAGCTGCTGGCCGAGGGCCTGGCCCGGGACGTGATCCGGGTGGTCCAGCAGGCCCGCCGGGACGCCGGCCTGGACGTCTCCGACCGGATCACGCTGACCGTCTCGGCGACCGACGCGGTGCGCCACGCGGTCGAGGCCCACCGGGAGTTCGTGGCCGGCGAGACGCTCGCGACCACTGTCGGTTTCGTGCCGGCCGGGGCGCAGGGCTTCGCCGGCGAGGTCGGCGACGGCGAGGAGATCACGGTCGCCGTGGAGCGCGTCAGCCGGTGAATCTGCCGGCCCGGCCCGGACATTTGCCGCCTGTGCGGTGAATGTCCGGCCGGGTCGGCAACTTCGTCGGGGACTTCCGGGGTGCGGTCCGATAACCTCACACCACCCCCACTATCCGCACGACCCGAGGACCCCAGTTGCCCCTGCTCTACTCCATCGGCAAGGTCACCGTCGGCAACGCGCTCATGCTCGGCTGGCGGCCCCGCGTCGAGGGTCTCGACAACGTGCCGCGCACCGGCGGCGCGATCTTCGCGGGCAACCACCTGTCGGTCGCCGACGAGCTGTTCCTCGGTGCGGTCGTTCCCCGCCACCTCGCCTTCTGGGCCAAGTCGGACTACTTCGACGGCACCGGCCTCAGCGGCTGGTTCACCCGCAACCTGCTCAACGGACTGGGCGCCATCCGGGTTCAACGGGCCGGCGGCCGCGACGCCCTCGCCGCCTTCGACGGCGCGATCCCGGTGCTCAAGGCGGGCGACATGGTCGTGGTCTACCCCGAGGGCACGCGCTCTCCCGACGGGCGTCTCTACCGGGGGCGTACGGGCGTGGCGCGTCTCGCCGTCGCCGCCGGTGTCCCGATCATCCCGGTCGGCATGCTCGGCACCGAGAAGGTCCAGCCGATCGGCCAGCCGTATCCGATGCCGTTCCGCGGCAAGATCACCGTTCGGTTCGGCAAGCCGATCGACGTGACCGGCCGCGCCGACGACCGCACCTCGCTGCGCGCCCTCACCGACGAGGTGATGGCCGAGATCCAGAAGCTGACCGGCCAGGAGTACGTGCCGCGCTACGCCCCGGCCAAGAAGCCGCCGGCCGAGGGCCAGGGCTAGCCGGCGCTAGGGCGCCCGCGAGCCCCGCGCCTCCTCCTGCTCGACGACCGCGTCCCGGTCGCCGAGCCGGGCGAGCCCGCGCACGGCCTGCCGCATCCGGTGGTTGCCGGCCAGCCGCTGCTCGTTGCGGGCCAGGAACGACCAGTAGCCGGCGGTGTACGGGCACGCGTCGTCGCCGAGCCGGGCCTTCGGGTCGTAGCGGCAGCCACGGCAGTAGTCGCTCATCCGGTTGACGTAGGCGCCGCCCGCCGCGTACGGCTTGGTGCTCATCCGGCCGCCGTCGGCGTACTGGCTCATGCCGATGACGTTGGCCGTCATCACCCACTCGTAGCCGTCGACGAAGCAGCGGTGGAACCAGTCGGCCACCGCCGCCGGGCGCCAGCCGCGCTGGAGGGCGTAGTTGCCGAGCACCATGAGCCGCGGGATGTGGTGCACCCAGCCGCGGTCGCGCACCCCGGCCAGCACGTCGGACAGGCAGCGGGCCTCCACCGCGCCGGCGTCCAGCCGGGCGAACCAGGCCGGCAGCTCACTGCGCGCGTGCAGCTCGTTGTCGCGCCGGTAGGACGGCTCGAAGTACCAGTACAGGTGCCAGATGTAGTCGCGCCAGCCCATGACCTGCCGGACGAAGCCCTCGACGCTCGGCAGCGGCGCGTCGCCGGCCCGGTACGCCGCCTCGGCCGCCTCGATCACCTCGACCGGGTCGAGCAGGCCCAGGTTCATCGACGCGCTGAGCATGCTGTGGGCCAGGAACGGGTCGCCGGCCAGCATCGCGTCCTCGTGCGGCCCGAAGGCCGGCAGCCGGTGCGCGACGAAGTGGCGCAACCGGGTCAGCGCCTCCTCCCGGGTCACCGGGAAGAGCCGGGGGCCGTCGTTCCCGACGAACTCGATGCCGTCCTCGCGCTCCCAGCGATCGAGCTCCCGGCGTACGTCCTGGTCGATCTGGTCCTCGACGATCGCCGGCGGAAGGGCCACGCCCAGCGTTCGCGCGCCCTTCGGCGGCGGCTCCCGGTTCTCCGCGTCCAGGTTCCACCGGCCGCCGGCCGGCTCGTCGCCGTCCATCAGCACGCCATGCAGCCGGCGCGCGTGCCGGTAGAAGTCCTCCTGGCGCAGGTCGTGCCGGCCGTCCGCCCACGCCACGAACTCGGCGGGGGAGGTGACGAAGCCGCGCGGCGGCAGCACCTCCACGTTCGGCAGGCGCCGGACCAGGCCCCGGGCGGCGCGCGAGGTCGGATGGCAGACCGTCACCGCGCCGGTCACCGCCTCCGCGTACGTCTCCGCCCGCACCAGCCGCACCCGGTCGTCGAGCGCGCGATGCCGCAGCGCCGAGAGGATGAGGTGGGCCTTCTGCCGGTGGAAGACCCGGCGGCGGAACACCGCCTTCGACTCCACCAGCAGCACCTCCTGGTCCGGCTGGTCGAGGAAGTGCGGTCCGAGCTGATCGGCGAAGAGCCAGCGGGTCATAGGGCAGTTCTACCCGTCAGCCGGGAGTCAGCACCGCGCTTCGGAGGCGGCCCACCAGTTCGGCGCTGTCCTCGATCGAGCGGCGGGTCAGCAGGACCGTGGCCATGCTGCCGTGGTCGGCCCAGGCGCAGACCACGACCGAGGTGCCGTCGGCGCGTCCGATGCCGCAGCTCTCGTGGGCGCCGGTCTCGCCGAGGCTGAACGAGCGCACCTGGTCCAGCCCGAAGTCGTCGCTCAGCCGGTCGAGCTGGGCGCGGACGTCACTCTTGGGGGTGAATCGGAAGCCGGTGATGCCGAAGACGGTGACCCGCTTGCCGCGGCTGTCGCCGTAGACCCCGGCGAACGGGCTGCCGTCCTTGGCGTCGGCCGACCGGAGCTCCTCGGCCAGCCGGTCGGCGGCGCGCTTGCTGGCGCTGTCGTCGCGCAGGCTGAGGTCGGAGAAGTCGGTCGGCAGGTCGGCGGTGACCGGATATTGCCGGGCCGCCGGGAACTGGAGGTAGGCGAACGGGCCGCCGCAACAGCACAGCACGCCCAGCGCGGCGATCAGGAAGAGGCGGCCGCGGCGGCGCTTGCGGCGCGGCGGCGGGAGCGGGCGCTGCGGCTGCGGCGGTCCGGCCCACGGCGGCCGCGGTGGCAGCGGCGGGCGGGTCTGCACCGGCAGCCGGTTAGCTGGGGGAAGTGCGCGGAGGGCCTTCTCGCGGGCCTTGCGCTCGCGGCGGCTGAGCTTGGGCGGCTTCCGGTACGGCGGGGGACCGCTCGCGACCGGCGGCGGCGCGGGCGGCCGCTGGTAGGCGGGCGGCGGCGCGGCCGGCCGCTGGTACGCGGGCGGTGGCGCGGCCGGCTTCATCGCCGCCGGGTTGGCGGCGGCCGGGTTGGTCGCGGCCGGCTTCATCGCGGGCGGCGGTGGCGCCGCGGCCGCCGGAGGCGCGGGTGGGGCCGGCGCGGGTGGCTCGACCTTGGTCGGTGCCGGTGCCTCGATCTTCGTCGGCGGCAACGGCACCTCGGGCACGGCCGGGAAGGGATCGATCGGCGTGTCGTGCCCGGCCCACGGGTCGACCGCCGGGATCGCGGCCCGCTCGTCCTCCTCCTCGCCGGCCAGGGGCCGCCGCCGGGTCCACCGCGACTTCTTCGGCGCCGGCGGCGGCACGGCCGCCGAGCCGCTCCAGCGCGCCGGGGCGTCCACGGTCGACGGCTCGCCGCCGCCCTCGACCCGGGTCGGATCACGCTCGGGCGCCGGGCGAGTCTCGTCCGACTCCTGATCGGTCATCCGCTTCTTCTCTCCCTCGCTCGTCTTCCGCCAGGTTAGAAGCGGTACGCCAGCCTGCCGAACGGCGCGGACCGGACGGCGAACATGAATGACGGACAGACTGGGCGATGTGCGAAACGGATCGGAGCCGTATGGTTACCGAGACATGAGGACGACGCAGAGAAACGCCGTGACGTTGGCCGGGAACGATCTCGGGCAGCCGATGATGTTCGCTCACGGGTACGGGTGCGACCAGAACATGTGGCGCTTCATCGTGCCCGCGTTCCAGGACGACTACCGCGTTGTCCTGTTCGACCATGTCGGAAACGGTAAGTCCGACTTGTCGGCCTACGACGACGCCAAGTACGCCACGCTGGACGGCTACGCCGACGACGTCCTCGAGATCCTGCACGAGCACGACATGTGGGACGTGGTCTTCGTGGGGCACTCGGTGAGCGCGATGATCGGCGTCCTGGCCGCGAACAAGGAGCCCGAGCGCTTCGCGAAGCTGGTCCTCATCGGTCCGTCGCCGCGGTACATGGACGCGCCGGCCGAAGGCTACCGCGGCGGGTTCACCCCCGAGGACCTCGAGTCCCTGCTGGACTCGCTCGACGCCAACTATCTCGGCTGGTCCAGCCAGATGGCGCCGGTCATCATGGGCAACCCCGACCGGCCCGAGCTGGGCGAGGAGCTGACCAACAGCTTCTGCCGCACCGACCCCGAGATCTCCAAGAAATTCGCCCGCGCCTCGTTCCTGTCCGACAACCGCGACGACCTGCTGAAGCTGCGGACGCCGTCGCTGATCCTGCAATGCTCCGATGACGTGATCGCGCCGCCGTTCGTCGGTGACTATGTTCATAAGCACACGGCGGGCAGCACCCTCGTGCAGATGAACGCGACCGGCCACTGCCCCAACCTCAGTGCGCCGGATGAGACGATCGACGCGATGAAGGCCTGGTTGTAGAGCGGACCCGTGAGTGACTCAGGTGGGCCGGACGTGACGCAGGAGTTGCGGCTGCCCTGGGATGACGACCCGGAATACCTGTACGAGCACGCGCCGTGCGGGTATCTGACGACGCTTCCCGACGGCACCATCGTCAAGGTCAATCAGACATTCCTGAGCTGGACCGGTTTCCAGCGCGGTGACCTGGTCGGGCACCGGCGCTTCCGCGACCTGCTCAGCGCCGGTGGGCAGATCTACCACGAGACCCACTACGCGCCGCTGCTGCGGATGCAGGACGAGGTGCACGAGCTCGCCCTCGACGTGGTCTGCGCGGACGGGCGCACCCTGCCCACCCTGGTCAACTCGGTGCTGGCCCGCGGTCCGGCGCAGGAGCCGCGGGCCATCCGCACGATGGTCTTCAACGCGACCGAGCGGCGGGGATACGAGAAGGAGCTGCTGTACGCACGAAAGCGTGCCGAGGACTCCGAACGACGCGTGCGGGTGCTCCAGCAGATCGTGGCCGACCTGGCGGCGGCGCCCACCGAGGCCGAGGTCGCCGAGGCCGTCGTTCGCGCGCCCGAGCCCGCCTTCGGCGCCGCCAGCAGCAGCATCTACCTGGTCGACGCCGAGCGGGACACGATCGTCGCGGTCGCCTCGACCGACCCGACCACCGGCAACTGGGACGACATGCCCCGATCCTCGCCGCGAGCGGTGGCCCGGGTGGCCGAGCGCGGCGACTTGCATGTGGTCGGCTCGCTCACCGAGGCCAAGGAGCACTTCCCCGACCTGGTCGAGAGCATGCGCAAGTCGGGCCGCAACACGGTGGTGCTCCTGCCGCTGACCACCGGGCCGTCCGACGAGAACGCGACCGCCGAGACACTGGGCGTGCTGGCGTTCAGCTTCACCGGCGAGCGCAGCCTCTCGGCCGCCGAGCTGCGCGTCGTCCGCCTGCTCGGCCAGCAGGCGGGCCAGGCCCTCGACCGCGCCCGCCTCTACGACGACGCCCGCCGCCGCGAGGAGCAGGCCACCTTCCTGGCCGAGACCACCCGGGCGCTCGACGAGCTGCCCCGGCTGCTGCCCCGGGCCCGCCGCCTGGTCGACCGCATGGTGCCGGAGGTCGCCGACTGGGCGTCGGTCCGGCTCTCGGTCGGCCCGACCGGCCTGCTCGAGGAGGCCGGCGGGCCGCCGCCGGACCCCGACCTGCTGGCCGAGGCGATGGCCCGGGCCACCGCCGCCGCGGCGCCGGTCTTCCCGGCCGACGACGACAAGGTCGCGTTCGTGGTGCTGCCGCTGACCGCCCGCGGCCGGGTGCTCGGCACGCTCTCGCTGCGGATGGTGCACGACGCCCGGGGGCCGGCGGCCGAGCGCGCGTTCCTCACCGAGCTGGCCGACCGCTCCGGGCTCGCCCTCGAGAACGCGCGGCTCTACGAGCAGGAGCGGCAGATCGCCCGTACGCTCCAGCGCAGCCTGCTCGCCGCCGACCTGCCCGGCGGCGACGCCCGGTTCTCGGTCGAGACCCACTACCAGGCGGCCGGACAGGACCTCGAGGTCGGCGGCGACTGGTACGACGCGTTCCTCATCCACGCCGACAAGCTGGCCGTGGTCGTCGGGGACGTGGTCGGCCGGGGCATCGACGCGGCCACCACGATGGGTCAGCTGCGCAGCGCGATCCGGGCGCTGGCCGACACCGAGGCCGGCCCGGCCCGGCTGCTCGAGGGGCTCGACCGGTTCGTCGACCGGGTCGAGACCGCGCGCATGGCGACCGTCGCCTACGTCGAGGTCGACCTGGCCGCCGGCGAGGCCGTCTACGCCTGTGCCGGGCACCTGCCGCCGCTGCTGCAGGAGCCGGCCGGCTCGCCCGAGTTCCTCCTGCAGGGCCGCTCGGCGGCGCTCGGCTCCCGGGCCGGCGACACCCGGCGCACCGAGCACCGCCGCCGCCTGCCGGCCGGAAGCCGGCTGCTGCTCTACACCGACGGTCTCATCGAGCGGCGTACGCGCCCGATCGACAAGGGCTTCGAGATCCTGGCCCGGGAGTTCGCCCGCCGCCGGGACGCGCCGCTGCCCGGCCTGACCGCGGGCCTGGCCGACATGATGGTCGGCCGCGACCACCCCGACGACGTATGCCTGCTGTGCCTGACGCTCGGCACCGAGGAGCGCATCGAGCGCACGATCAGCGCCGACCGCATGCAGATCGCCCTGCTCCGGGCCGACCTGCGCGGCTGGCTGGCCTCGCACGGCGTCGAGCCGGAGACCCGGGACTCGGTGCTGCTGGCCTGCTCGGAGGCGGTGGCCAACGCGATCGAGCACGGTTACCGGGACGACCCGTTCGGCATGATCGACGTGGCCGCCACGGTGACCGCCGACGCCGTCGAGGTGCGGGTCACCGACCACGGCACCTGGCGCGGTGCGGTCACCGACGTCGCCCGCGGCCGGGGACTCCAGCTGATCCGCGAGTCGATGGACCAGGTGCTCTTCGACCGCAGCGACGGCACCACGGTGACCATGCGCCGAGCCCGGGAGGCGGAGTGACCGATCAATGGGTGAGCTTTGCCAAGCTCGGCGACGCCGAGGTGATCAGCCTGACCGGCGAGATCGACCTGGCCAACTCGGGCGAGATCGGCAAGGCGATCGTGAGCCGGATCCAGGAGGCGGGGAAGGTGCTGATCGACCTGACCACCGTCTCGTTCCTGGACAGCGCCGGCGTACGGCTGCTGGATGCCCTGGTCGGTGACCTCGAATCGCACGGCAAGACCACCCGGCTGGTGGTCGGCGAGCACGGCGCGGCCCGGATGACCCTGCAACTGTGCGCCTTCCGCGAGGACGTCCTGACCACCGATCTCGACCGGGCCGCGGCCGAGCTGGAGAGCTGAACTAGCCCGCGGCGGAAAACCCCAGAACAAAATCATAGGGGAGCCCGCGTACCCTGGACTCCCATGAGTGCCCCTTCCGTCTTCCCGCAGCTCGAGCAGCTGCTGCCCCGGGTCAGCAAGCCGATCCAGTACGTGGGTGGCGAGCTCGGCGCCGTCGTCAAGGACTGGGACGCGGCCACCGTCCGCTGGGCGCTGATGTATCCGGACGCGTACGAGGTGGGCCTGCCCAACCAGGGCGTCCAGATCCTCTACGAGGTGCTCAACGAGCAGCCCGACGTGCTGGCCGAGCGGACGTACGCGGTCTGGCCCGACCTCGAGGCGCTGATGCGCGAGCACGGCGTGCCGCAGTTCACCGTCGACGCGCACCGCCCGGTCCGCGCCTTCGACGTGCTCGGCCTGTCGTTCGCCACCGAGCTCGGCTACACCAACATGCTGACCGCCCTCGACCTGGCCGGCATCCCGCTCCTCTCGGCCGACCGGGGCGACGACGACCCGATCGTGCTCGCCGGCGGCCACGCCAGCTTCAACCCCGAGCCGATCGCCGACTTCCTCGACGCGGCCGTGCTCGGCGACGGCGAGGAGGCCGTCCTCGAGATCAGCGGCATCATCCGCGAGTGGAAGGCCGAGGGCAGCCCCGGCGGCCGCGACGAGCTGCTGCTGCGCCTGGCCCGCACCGAGAGCATCTACGTTCCGCGCTTCTACGACGTCGACTACCTGCCCGACGGCCGCATCCAGCGGGTCGTGCCCAACCGGCCGGACGTGCCGTTCCGGGTCGCCAAGCGCACGACGATGGATCTCGACGCCTGGCCGTACCCGAAGAAGCCGCTGGTCCCGCTGGCCGAGACCGTCCACGAGCGGTACGCGGTGGAGATCTTCCGGGGCTGCACCCGGGGCTGCCGCTTCTGCCAGGCCGGCATGATCACGCGTCCGGTCCGCGAGCGGTCGATCACCACGGTCGGCCAGATGGTGAAGGAGGGCCTGGAGTTCTCCGGCTTCTCCGAGGTCGGCCTGCTCTCGCTCTCCAGCGCCGACCACTCCGAGATCGGCGACATGTGCTCCGGCCTGGCCGAGCAGTACGCGGACACCAACGTCTCGCTGTCGCTGCCTTCGACCCGGGTCGACGCGTTCAACATCGACCTCGCCCAGGAGCTGTCCCGCAACGGGCGGCGCACGGGCCTGACCTTCGCGCCCGAGGGCGGCTCCGAGCGCATCCGCAAGGTCATCAACAAGATGGTGACCGAGGAAGACCTGATCCGTACCGTCGTCACCGCCTACACCAACGGCTGGCGCCAGGTGAAGCTCTACTTCATGTGCGGCCTGCCGACCGAGACCGACGACGACGTGCTGCAGATCGGCCGGATGGCGCACGAGGTCATCAAGGCCGGCCGGGCCGCGACCGGCACCAAGGACATCCGCTGCACGGTGTCGATCGGCGGGTTCGTGCCCAAGCCGCACACCCCGTTCCAGTGGGCGCCGATGGAGCGTCCCGAGGTGATCGACAACCGCCTGCGGATGCTCAAGCAGGAGATCAACAGCGATCGGTCGCTGGGCCGGGCCATCGGTTACCGCTACCACGACGGCGAGCCGTCGCTGATCGAGGGCCTGCTCTCCCGGGGCGATCGCCGGGTCGGTGCGGTCATCCGGCGTGTCTGGGAAAAAGGCGGACGTTTCGACGGGTGGAGCGAGCATTTCTCGTACGCCCGATGGATCGAATCGGCCGCCGAGGTGCTCCCGGCGTTCGGCGTCGACCTGGACTGGTTCACCACCCGCGAGCGCGACCAGGCCGAGGTGCTCCCCTGGGACCATCTCGACTCGGGCCTCGACAAGGACTGGCTCTGGCAGGACTGGCAGGACGCGCTCAACCAGTACGAGCAGGACGACTGCCGCTGGACGCCCTGCTTCGACTGCGGCGTCTGCCCGTCGATGGACACCGAGATCCAGATCGGTCCGACCGGCAAGAAGCTGCTGCCCCTGACCCCGGTGAACAACTTGCGGGTCCCGGCTTAGGAGATAAGGACATTCCCCCCAAGAACCAGCCTCCGGGCGGCCAGGCGCCGGTCGTGCAGCGGATCCGCCTCCGCTACGCGAAGCGCGGGCCCCTGCGTTTCACGTCACACCGCGACTTCGCCCGGGCCTTCGAGCGGGCCCTGCTGCGTGCCGCGGTGCCGATCGCGTATTCCCAGGGCTTCACCCCACACCCCAAGATCTCGTACGCCAGCGCCGCACCCACCGGAGTCGGCAGCGAGGCCGAGTACCTCGAGATCGGCCTGCGCGCCGAGGTCGACCCGGAGATGCTGCGCGTCGCGCTGGACGCCGCCCTGTCGCCCGGCCTCGACGTGCTGGAGGCCGTGGTGGCCGGCGAGGGCAGCCTGGCCGACCGGATCGACGCCTCACGCTGGCGGCTGGAGCTGCCCGAGGTCGAGCCGGCGGTGGCCGAGGCGGCCGTCAAGAGGTTCGCCGGCACCGCCGAAGTGCTGGTCGAGCGCATGACCAAGCAGGGCCGGCGGTCCTTCGACGCCCGCGCCGCGGTGACCCACATCGCTGTGACCGAGCAGTCCGACCCACCTTCCGGGGCGGACGGCGCACCGTGTGCGATAATCGACCTTGTCGTACGACAGGTAACGCCCGCCGTACGACCCGATGACGTCCTTTCCGGCCTGCGCGTGGTGGCTGGCCTGGAGCCGCCGGTGCCCCCACGGGTGACCCGGCTGGCCCAGGGCACGCTGACCGAGCAGGGGGAGATCGTCGATCCGTTGGACGCGGATCGCGCCGCCATCGGAGGGCGCTAGCTGCACAGCCGGCGCCCGATCGGCAGACTTCGGCCGCCCGTCCGCCAACCCGGCCGGGACCGAAACACTTGCGGCAGCCCTGCGTGGCAGCGCTCACACGCGCCCGGGGCGGCCAGAACTGGAGAGCGCCCCATGCTCGATAACGAGCCACAGGGCGGTGAAACGAGCGGAGCGATCAATCCGCCCGCCGAGACCGCCGATAGCACCACTGCCCCTTCCGCCCCTGCGCGCAAGCGCACGACCCGCCGCAAGGCCGCCGCGCCGACTGCGGCGCAGGAGTCGTCCGGCGCCGCCGCGTCGTCTACCGAGCCCGGGTCGGACGCGGAGCTCGCGGCCACCGAGGCCCCGGTCAAGCCGGTGAAGGCCACCCGCAGCCGCCGCAAGGCGGCCGCGCCGGCCGCCGAGCCCGCGGCAGCCGCTTCCTCGTCGACTTCGGCTTCGGCGGAGGCCACGTCCGGGCCGGCCGCGGGAGCAGGTTCCCCCTCGACTTCGGCTTCGACGGAGGCCACGTCCGGGCCGGCCGCGGGAGCAGGTTCCCCCTCGACTTCGGCTTCGACGGAGGCCACGTCCGGGCCGGCCGCGGGAGCCGCTCCCTCCTCGACTTCGGCGGAGGCCACGTCCGGGCCGGCCGCCGAGGCGGGGGAGGCCCCGGCCGCGCCGGCGCCGGTGAAGGCGACCCGCACCCGCCGTAAGAAGGCCGCCGCGCCCGCCGCGACGCCCGAAGCCACTACGGAGCCCGCCGCCGGGACCGCGCCGGCCGTGGGCATCGCGTCCGTCCCCGAGCCCGCCTCGGTCTCCGTCACCGAGCCCGCCTCGGTCTCCGGCGCCGCGCCCGTCGTCACCGGGACCGCCGCCTCCGGGACCGCCGCCTCCGGGACCGCCGCCACTGTGCCGGTCGAGCCGCTCATCGCCGGTGAGGAGCCGGCCGAGGAGCCCGTCGACGAGGAAGAGGCCGAGGACCAGGCGGTCGCGGCCCCGATCGTCGGCGTGATCCCGCTCGACGCCGACTTCGTCGAGGAGGAGCAGCCCAAGCGTCGTAGCCGGCGTGGCGCGCTGCCTCCCGCCGTACTCTTCATGCCGCCCGATCCCACCGAGGCCGAGGTTGCCGCCCCGGTCAGCCGGCGCTCCCGCCGCGCCGCGTCCGCCGCCGCTCCGGTCGCCGCCGCGACGCCCGCCGCCGAGCCCGAGGTCACCGAGACCGAGGCCGCCGTGGCCGAGGTTCCGGTCGAGGAGCCGGCCGAGAGCACCCGCCGCAGCCGTCGCCGCCGCCGGGGTGCCGCCGCCGAGGAGCCGGTCGAGGCCGTCGAGACCGAGACCACCGAGGCCGTCGACGAGGCCGACGAGTCCGCCGACGACGTCGAGGAGGGCGTCGAGGACGAGTCCGACGACGAGTTCGGCTCCGGCCGGCGCCGCCGTCGCCGGGGCCGCCGTGGTCGTGGCCGGGGCAAGGGCCCGGCCGACGACGACGAGGCCGCCGACGTCGAGGAGGACGCCGAGGCCTCGGTCGAGGACGAGGGCGAGGACGGCGAGGACGGCTCCGACGAGGGCGATGGCGTCACCCGCCGCCGTCGTCGCCGGCGCCGCAAGGGCTCGGGTGGCGACGCCGACACCGGCGGCATCGAGGACGGCGTGCACACCGTCGTCCGGGTGCGCGAGCCGCGCCGTACCGACGAGGTGCAGGGCGTCTCCGGCTCGACCCGGCTCGAGGCCAAGCGCCAGCGCCGCCGGGACGGCCGCGAGCAGCGCCGCACCCGCCCGCCGATCCTGAGCGAGTCCGAGTTCCTGGCCCGCCGCGAGGCGGTCGACCGGGTCATGGTCGTCCGGCAGAAGCCGGACCGCATCCAGATCGCGGTGCTCGAGGACGGCATCCTGGTCGAGCACTATGTGTCCCGGATCAGCTCGGGCACCATGGTCGGCAACGTCTATCTGGGCAAGGTCCAGAACGTGCTGCCCAGCATGGAGGCGGCGTTCGTCGACGTCGGCCGCGGCCGCAACGCGGTGCTCTACGCCGGCGAGGTCAACTGGGACGCCACCGGTCTCGAGGGCCGCGCCCGCTCGATCGAGCAGGCGCTGAAGTCCGGCGACTCGGTGCTGGTGCAGGTCACCAAGGACCCGATCGGGCACAAGGGCGCCCGGCTCTCCAGCCACATCGCGCTCTCCGGCCGGCATCTGGTCTACGTGCCCAACGGCAACGCGTCCGGGATCAGCCGCAAGCTGCCCGACACCGAGCGCAAGCGCCTGCGGGACGTGCTCAAGAAGCTGGTGCCGGACGGCGCCGGCGTGATCGTGCGGACCGCGGCCGAGGGCGCGAGCGAGGACGAGCTCGCCCGCGACGTCAAGCGGCTGCAGGCCCAGTGGGAGGAGATCCAGCGCAAGGCGGCCGAGGGCCACGCGCCGGTCGCCCTCTCCGAGGAGCCCGACCTGGTCATCCGGGTGGTCCGGGACCTCTTCAACGAGGACTTCCGCGAGCTGGTGGTCCAGGGCGACCAGGCGTACGCCGAGGTGGAGAACTACCTCAACTCGGTGTCGCCGGACCTGGTCGAGCGCCTGCACCGGTACACCGGGGCCGGTGACGTCTTCGGCGACAAGCGGATCGACGAGCAGATCCTCAAGGGCCTCGACCGCAAGGTGTTCCTGCCCTCCGGCGGCCACCTCGTGATCGACCGCACCGAGGCGATGACGGTCGTCGATGTCAACACCGGCAAGTACACCGGCGCCGGCGGCAACCTCGAGGAGACCGTCACCCGCAACAACCTGGAAGCGGCCGAGGAGATCGTGCGCCAGCTCCGGCTGCGCGACCTCGGCGGCATCGTGGTCATCGACTTCATCGACATGGTGCTGGAGAGCAACCGCGAGCTCGTGCTGCGGCGGCTCACCGAGTGCCTGGGCCGCGACCGGACCAAGCACCAGGTCACCGAGATCACCTCGCTCGGCCTGGTGCAGATGACCCGCAAGCGGATCGGTGCGGGCCTGCTCGAGGCGTTCAGCGAGACCTGTGACCACTGCAAGGGCCGGGGCGTCCTGATCCACACCGAGCCGGTGCCGGAGAAGCGGACGAACGGCGGCGCGGGCAACCAGGTGAAGGCGGTCGCGGCGGCCACGCGTACGGACCAGGCACCCCCGCAGCAGCAGGCGCCGGCCACGAAGTCCCGTCGCCGCCGCGGCGGTTCGGAGAGCGCCTCTGCGGAGGCTTCGGTCGCGCAGTCCCCGATCGCCGAGTCCCCGGCCGCGTCTCCGGTCGCCGGGTCTTCGGTCGCCGGGTCTTCCAGCGCTGGGTCTTCGAGCGCTGGGTCTCCGGCGGCTGGGTCTCCGGTCGCTGGGTCTTCGGCCGCCGGGTCTTCGGTTGCCTCGTCTCCGTCGGCCGAGGCGCCGGGTTCCGGCCGCACGGCGCAGCCGGGCTCCGGCCGCACGGCGCGTGACGGCGACGACCCCGTGGCGGAGACGGCGGGCCTGCCGCACGTCTCCGGATCGGGCGTGATCAGGTCGGGCATCGTCCAGCCCACCGCGCCGGCCCTGACCACCGCGGAACCCGACGACGAATACGACATCAGTGGCTATGACCTGTCCCGTTACGAGCAGGCCGAGCCCCCGTCCGCGCAGACCGAGCCGGCCGGACAGGCCGAGCCGGCCGGGCAGGCCGCGCCTTCGTCCGAGCCGATGCGGCTGACCGGTTCCGACGACCCGGACGCGGCCGACGATGACGATGACGACGACGAGCCGGTCGGCGCCGGCGCCGGCGGCCGCCGGCGTTCCCGCCGCGGCGGCACGAGGCGGCGCACCCGCCCGTAACGCGCCGCATCGGCTGTGGATAACGCCCGAAAAGTGTCGTACCCGGCTGCTTGACTCCACCCCCACCCAGACGGGCGGGGGTGGGTCAAGGCGGGACTGGCGACATCCATCAGGCGGGTGCCGGCGCCAAGCCGAGGCTGGCGCTATCCATCAGGCGGCTGCCTGCGCCAAGGCGAAGCCGGCGATATCCACCCAGCCGGTGAGTGGGTCAAGCCGGGCCGGCGACCCCCTCAAGCGGCCGGGGCTGACCGAACCCTTCAACGCCGGCCTGCGCGCCACTGGCTTCGCCGTCGGCGAGCCCGCGCGAGCGCGAGCGCCAGCGCCAGCGCCAGTGACAGCGCGGCTGGGCCAGCCGGCGAGGCCAGACCGGGCACCCTTCGGTAAAGAAACTTAACTGGCTGGCCCTCGTACCCGTCGACGTCGGCTACCCTGCGGGGATCGATCACCCTGCCCCCCCGAGGAGACCGACCCCCGATGCGACGCCTCGTCCCCCTGCTCGTTCTTCCCGTGCTCGCCCTCGCCGGCTGCTCCGGCGCCGACGACAACGCCTCGGCCCCGGCCGGCGGCACCCCGGCCGCCGGTGCCAATGCCGGTGCCGGCTCGGACGCCGGCACCCCGGCGGCCCCGGCCCCGGCGCCCGTCGACCCCTCGGTGGCGGCCAAGGCCGACAAGGCGCTCTCCGGCAACACCAAGGCCATCTGCGCGCAGGCCGAGCGCACCAGCACCAGCTTCGGCCAGACCTTCATCGCCGACCTGCAGATGCAGATCGACGCGGCCGGCCAGGGCGCGGCGGCCAAGGCACAGGCGCAGGAGAAGATCGACCGGGACGTCTCCAGCTACTCGTCGGCGCTCTCCAGCATGGCCCGGCTCGCCGACGACAAGGCGCTCAAGTCGGCCCTGACCCAGATGAGCAAGCAGGTCACGGCGCTCAAGGGCGACGTGACCAAGCTCAACGCCGACAAGATGTCGGCGATCACCGGTAACCTGGACAAGGCCTGCGGCAAGAGCTGACGCCGGGCGGCGGGCGGCCCGGTTTGGGGATGACCACGCCGATGAAGTACGCTTGCCGACGGCGCTTTTCCATGCGCCGTGCGCCTGTGTAACCCCGGCCCCAGCGGTGGGGGATCCAGGACCAGCACCATCCGCCAAGCAGCGGTCTTCGCTGCGCAAGTCTCAGGGAGTCCGCGTCCGATGTACGCGATCGTCAAGACCGGCGGCAAGCAGTACAAGGTTGCCGAGGGCGACGTGATCGAGGTCGAGAAGCTCGCGGGCGTGCCCGGCGATGCGCTCACGCTCGCCGCTGTCCTCCTCGTCGACGGTGACAACCTGGTGACCGACGCGGCCAAGCTTGCCAACGTTACGGTGTCCGGCGAGATCGCCGAGCACACCAAGGGTCCGAAGATCCGGATCCACAAGTTCAAGAACAAGACCGGCTACCACAAGCGCCAGGGTCACCGCCAGCCGCTGACCCGCGTCAAGGTGACCGGCATCACGAGCGGGAAGTAAGGGGCGGATCACTCATGGCTCACAAAAAGGGTGCTTCCAGCTCGCGCAACGGCCGTGACTCCGCCGCGCAGCGGCTCGGCGTCAAGCGGTTCGGCGGCCAGCTGGTCAACGCCGGCGAGATCCTGATCCGTCAGCGTGGCACGAAGTTCCACCCGGGCGAGCTCGTCGGCCGTGGCGGCGACGACACGCTGTTCGCGCTGGCCACCGGCAACGTGCAGTTCGGCACGAGCCGTGGTCGCAAGACCGTCAGCATCGTTCCGGTAGCGGAATAAGCTTTTCCTCAGCGGGCCGCGGACCTCGAGGGGTCCGGGGCCCGCTGTTTGTTTTCCAAGGGAGACTGAGCTGTGACCACGTTCGTCGATCGGGTCGTGCTGCACCTGCAGGCGGGTGACGGCGGGCACGGCTGCGTCTCGGTGCGCCGGGAGAAGTTCAAGCCGCTCGGCGGGCCCGACGGCGGCAACGGCGGGCACGGCGGCAGCATCACGCTGGTCGTCGACCCGCAGCAGCACACGCTGCTCGACTTCCACTTCCATCCGCACGTCAAGGCGAGCAACGGCGGCGGCGGCGCGGGCGCCAACCGCGACGGCGCCAACGGCAAGGATCTCGTGCTCCCGGTGCCGGACGGCACGGTTGTGCAGACCGAGGACGGCGAGGTGCTGGCCGACCTGATCGGCGCCGGCACCACGTTCGAGGTGGCCCGGGGCGGCCGGGGCGGCCGGGGCAACGCGTCGCTGGCCAACACGCGCCGCAAGGTGCCCGGCTTCGCCGAGCTGGGCGAGCCCGGCGACCGGCTCGACGTGGTGCTCGAGCTCAAGAGCGTCGCCGACGTGGGCCTGGTCGGCTTCCCGTCGGCCGGCAAGTCCTCGCTGATCTCGGTGATGTCGGCGGCGAAGCCCAAGATCGCCGACTACCCGTTCACGACGCTCGTGCCGAACCTGGGCGTGGTCCAGGCCGGCGACCAGACCTTCACGGTCGCCGACGTGCCCGGGCTCATCCCCGGCGCGGCCACCGGCAAGGGGCTGGGCATGCAGTTCCTGCGGCACATCGAGCGCACCTCGGTGCTGGTGCACGTGCTCGACGCGGCGGCGCCCGAGATCGAGCGCGACCCCCTGGCCGATCTCGACGCGATCGAGGCCGAGCTCAACGCGTACGGTGGCCTCGAAGATCGCCCCCGCCTCGTGGTGCTCAACAAGATCGACATTCCGGACGGCCGGGATCTCGCCGAGATGGTCCGCCCGTCGATCGAGGAGCGCGGCTACCGGGTGTTCGAGGTCAGCGCCGTGACCCGCGAAGGCCTCAAGGAGCTGGTGTACGCGCTGGCCGCGGTGGTCGAGGAGCACCGGCTGGCCCACCCGCCGGCCGAGCCGACCCGCGTCATCGTGCGCCCCAAGGCGGTCGACGAGAGCGGCTTCACCGTCGAGCAGGACGCGGACGGCGTCTTCGTCGTGCGCGGCACCAAGGTCGAGCGCTGGATCCGGCAGACGAACTTCGACAACGACGAGGCCGTGGGCTACCTGGCCGACCGGCTCGAGCGCCTCGGCGTCGAGGCCGAGCTGGCCAAGAAGGGCGCGCAGCCCGGCGATCCGGTGCGCATCGCCGACCGCGAGTTCGACTGGCAGCCCAACGCCGGCGAGTTCCACGCCGGCCCGCGCGGCACCGACGCCCGGCTCGAGGAGGAGAGCCACCGGCTCACCGCGGCCCAGCGTCTCGCCGCCCGCAAGGCCCGGCGGGTCCGCGGCGACGACGAGCTGCTGCACATGGCCGCCGACGGCACGATCACCAGCGTGGCGAACGCGAACCGCCCGGTGCTGGTGACCGAGGACGACGACGCGGACGATGAGGACGACACCGGCGAATAGGACGCAGTCCAGCTTCGCGCAACCATCCGGAAAGGGTGCTCGCTTAGCGTCACCTGCGTGCTGATCGAATCCCGCCCCGCGCTGGACCCGGAACTCGCGGCGCTGGTCACGGCCCAGCAGAGCGAGATCGACCAGGCCCGGAGCGCCGCCGCGTTCCGGCCCGGCGACGACGCTGCGTATCTGGTGGCGGTGATCGGCGGCCGGGCGGTGGCGTGCGCGGCGTGGCAGGCGCTGTCGGAGCGGACAGCGGAGCTGACGAGGATGTACGTGCGCCCGGCGTTCCGGGGTCGCGGCATCGCCCGGCAGCTGATCGTCGCGATCGAGGAGGAGGCGCTCGCCGCGGGCCGGCCGGTCATCCGGCTCCGGACCGGCACCGACCTGCCCGCGGCGATCACCCTCTACCAGTCCTCCGGCTATCACGAGATCCCCGCCTACGGACCCCTCGGGGGAGTTCCGCACACCGTGTGCTTCGAGAAGAGACTCAAAGCCTTAGTCCAGTAGCCCGATCGCGGCGCGGGCACGGCGTACGGTCGCAAGCGCCGCAGGCCGCACCCGGGTCTTGCCCTCCGCCAGGATCTCGCGCACGTAGCCGGGGTCGTCCGAGAGCTCGGCGTGCCGCTTGCGAACGGGCGCGAGCAGGGCGTCCACCGCTTCCGTGACGTCACGCTTGAGGGCGCCGTAGGACGAGTAGGCGCCCGCCGGGGAGCCGGTGCACGCGGTCAGGATCTCCAGCAGATTGGTGACGCCCGGCTGGTTGACCCGATCGTGCCGGACCACGCCCAGCGTGTCGGTGACCGCCCGGGAGATCGTCTTGCGGATCACCTCGGGCGGGTCGAGCAGGCCGATCCGCCCGGCCGCCGACACGCTGCTCTTGCTCATCTTGGCGGTCGGCTCGGCCAGGTCCATGATGCGCGCCGCCGACTCCGGCCGAACGCCCTCGGGCACCGTGAACGTCTCGCCGTAACGGGCGTTGAACCTGGTCGCGAGCGTGCGGGCGAGCTCGAGATGCTGGCTCTGGTCCTCGCCCACCGGCACCTGGTTGACGTCGTGGACCAGGATGTCCGACGCCATCAGCACGGGATAGGTGAGCAGGCTGAGTCTGACCGGACCACCCGCGGCACTCTTCTCCTTGAACTGGATCATCCGAGCCGCCTCGCCGTACGCGGTCACGCACTCGAGCAGATAATGCAGCTCGGCGTGCTCGGGAACCTGCGAGTTCGCGATGATCGCGGTCCGCGCCGGGTCGACGCCGGCGGCCAGCAGCATCGTGGCGACGCCGAGCGTGCTCCGCCGCAGCGCCGGTGGATCGTGTTCCATCGTCATCGCGTGCAGATCGGCGATCATGGCGATCGACTCGGCGGTCTCCTGCGCCTCCACCAGCGGGCGCATGGCGCCCAGCAGGTTGCCGAGGTGCAGGTTTCCGGTGGGCTGAAAGCCGGTGAGTCGCTTCATGGCAAATTCCTTCCGGTACGGGGTGGCCGGCCCCGCCGGAATCGCCTTCTGACGTGCAGAACGGCCGCCCGGAAGGGGCGGCCGCGAATGAGGTCATGCGCGTGTGGGTGAGCCGCCCGTCAGGGCCGCCACCAGCAGAGGTTCAGCGCGCGCATGTCAGACATGCTACCGCGGGGCGGCGACATGGCGGGCCCGCCGGACAGGCATGATGGTCGTCATGCCGCTGACCCGTGCCGAGGCCGCCGAACGCGCCGCCAACGTCGATGTCCAGGAGTACGAGGTCCACCTCGACGTCACCGCCGATTCCGACACGTTCGTCTCCCGCGCCGTGGTGCGGTTCGACGCCCGGCCCGGCGCCGCCACGTTCCTCGAGTTCGAGCCGGTCGCGATCGAGTCGATCACGCTGAACGGCGAGGCCGTGCCGGCGTCCGCGGCCACCTCCGGGCGCCTTCATCTGACCGGCCTGGCCGAGCACAACGAGCTCGCCGTCACCGCCACGATGCACTACTCGAACACGGGCGAGGGCCTGCACAAGTACGTCGATCCGGCGGACGGCAACACGTACCTCTACCAGCACCTGTTCATCAACAACGCGGGCCGGGTGCTGCCGGCGTTCGACCAGCCCGACCTCAAGGCGTCGTTCAAGCTCTCGGTGACCGCGCCCGAGCACTGGAAGGTCGCGGCCAACGGCGAGCTGATCTCGGCCGAGGGCGGCCACTGGCAGTTCGCGCCGACCAAGCCGATCTCCACCTACCTGGCCTCGCTGTTCGCCGGGCCGTTCCACGCGGTCACCGACGAGCACGACGGCATCCCGCTGGCGCTCTACGTGCGGGCCGCGCTCGCCGAGCACCTCGACGAGCAGGCCGAGGAGCTGTTCACGATCACCAAGCAGTGCCTCGACCGCTACCACGAGATGTTCGACATCCGGTATCCCTTCGGGCACTACCAGCAGGCATTCGCGCCCGAGTTCAACTTCGGCGCCATGGAGTACCCGGGACTGGTCGTCTTCCGGGACGAGATGATCTACCGCTCGGCCGTCACCGAAAGCCAGCGCGAGAGCCGGGCCAACGTGATCGCGCACGAGATGGCGCACATGTGGTTCGGCGACCTGGTGACCATGGCCTGGTGGGACGACCTCTGGCTGAACGAGTCCTTCGCCGAGTACCTGGGCACCCGGGTCGCGGCCGAGGCCACCCGGTTCAAGGGCACCTGGACCACGTTCGCCATGCAGCGCAAGGCCTGGGGACTGCGCGCCGACCAGCACCCGTCGACCCATCCGGTGGCACCCGCTTCGGTCGCCGACACCGACGAGGCGTTGCTCAACTTCGACGGCATCTCGTACGCCAAGGGCGCCGCGACCCTGAAGCAGCTGGTGGCCTGGGTCGGGGACGACGCGTTCCGGGCCGGCTTGAACGAGCACTTCGCGGCCCACGCGTACGGGAACGCCACGCTCGCCGATCTGCTGGGCGCCCTGGCCAAGGCCTCCGGCCGGGATCTGTCGTCCTGGGCCGAGGTCTGGTTGCGGCGTGCTCAGGTCAACACCCTGCGGTTGTCCGTCTCGGCGGCCGACGGGCACTATTCCGGGGTCTCGGTGCTGCAGAGCGCCCCGGCCGCGTACCCGACCCTCCGGCCACACAAGATCGGGGTCGGCCTCTACGACCGGTCTCCCGAGGGGGCCGTCGTGTTGCGGTCGCGGGTCGAGGCCGAGGTGGCGCCGTCTGACGTCTCCGAAATTCCCGGTATTTCGGGTGAGGCCACGGCGGACCTGCTGCTGCTGAACGACGGCGATCTCACGTACGCGAAGATCCGCCTCGACGACGCCTCGACCGCCGCCGTGCCGACCGTGTTGCCGCTGGTCGGGGACTCGCTGGCGCGCGCCGTGCTGTGGGCCTCGATGCTCGACTCCGTGGTCGACGGCGAGCGCCCGGTCGCCGAGCTGGTCACGCTCGTGCTGACGGCGTTGCCGGTGGAGACCGAGGTGGTGATCGTCGAGGACGTGCTGCGGGCCACCCGCAGCCTGGTCGACCGCTACTCGACGCCGGAGACCCGGCCGGCCGCGCTCGAGCTGGTGGCGCAGGCCGCCGACCGGCTGCTCGCGGTCTCCGAGCCGGGCGGCTCCCGGCAGCTGGCGGCGGCCCGGGGCCTGATCGGCGCCACCGTCGACACCGCGCGGCTGGCGGGCTGGCTGGCCGGCGAGGGCGTGCCGCCGGGGCTGCCGATCGACGCCGACCTGCGCTGGCTGATCCTCTACCGGCTCGTGGTGCTGGGCGCCGCCGGACGGGACGAGATCGAGGCCGAGTTCACGCGCGACCGCAGCGCGACCGGCGAGCAGTGGGCCGCGCGCTGCCGGGCCGGGCTGCCCGACGCCGAGGCCAAGGCGGCCGCCTGGAGCGCGATCGTCGAGGACGTGTCGCTGTCGAACCGGCTGGTCGAGATGACCGCGTCCGGGTTCTGGCAGGCCGAGCAGCTCGACCTGCTCGCGCCGTACGTGCCGCGGTACTTCGCCGAGATGCCGGCCATGATGCGGGTTCGCAGCGGGATGAGCGCGGAGCGGACGGCCGGTCTCGCGTACCCTGAGGTGGTCGTCGATGCGGAGACCCGGCGGCTGGCCGCCGAGCTGTTGGCCCGCCCCGACCTCGACCCGATCCTGCGCCGGGTGGTGGAGGACACCGACGACGACATGCGGCGCGCGCTGGAGGCACGCGCGGCCGGCTAAACGCATTTAGCCGTTTCCCGGAGTTTGAGCCGATACGCTCAGCTACGGGGGTGGATGCGTGGAATGGTGCCAAGAGCTGGCGGGCGGCCTTCTGCAGGCCGCCCCCGACGCGATCCTGGTCATGGCCGACGGCGGGCGGATCGTGCTGGTCAACGACCGGGCCGTGGAGCTCTACGGATGGTCGCGCGACGAGCTGGTGGGCACGCGGATCGAGACGCTGATCACCGACGACGCCAAGGTCATGCTCCCCGAGCGGCAGCGCAGGCTGCGCGAGGGCCGTCCGGGGCCGATCGGGGCGGTGACCACCACGATCCGGCGGCGGGACGGGGTGGAGATCCCGGTCGAGTCGTCGGTCGCGATCGTCGACACGCCGCAGGGCCGGCTCGCCGTCGCGGTGGTGCGTGACCTCAGCGAGCGGGCGCGCGCCGAGCAGGACAAGGCGCGGCTGCGGGCCGAGGCGCACGTGCACCGCAGCCAGCGCCTGGAGAGCCTGGGCCAGCTGGCGGGCGGCATCGCGCACGACTTCAACAACATGCTCGGCGTGATCGTCAACTACGCCAACTTCGTGATCGAGGAGGCCGAGTCGCCGGCGCCGGACCTGAAGGCGATCGCGGCCGACGCCCGGCAGGTGGTGCGGGCGGGGGAGCGCGGCACCGACCTCACCCACCAGCTGCTGGCGTTCGCGCGGCGCGAGGTGGTGCGGCCGCAGATCCTGGACCTCAACACGGTCATCGCGTCGATCGAGGAGATGCTGCGGCGTTCGCTGGGCGAGCACATCAACTTGCTCGTACGCCCGTCGGCCGCGCTCCCGGCCGTCCAGGCCGACCCCGGTCAGATCGAGCAGATGTTGGTGAACCTGGCCGTGAACGCGCGCGACGCGATGCCCTCCGGCGGCGAGCTGGTGATCGACACGTCCCCACACGGCGATCGCGTGCGGCTTCGCGTGAGCGACTCCGGGGAGGGGATGACGCCGGAGGTGCTCGAGCGGGCTTTCGACCCGTTCTTCACCACCAAGGCGCGAGGCGAGGGGCCGGGTCTGGGGTTGGCCACCGTCTACGGGATCGTCAGCCAGGCCGGTGGTGAGGTCAGCATCGCCTCGTCCCCGGGCGTGGGAACCACGGTCACGGTGCTGCTCCCGGTAGTCGCCCCGCCGGCCTCCTCGTCCTCCCCCTTCTCCTCGAACATTTCCGATTTGTCCGGCATGGCGCCCACCGTGGCCGGGCGTGGCGAGACGGTGCTGGTCGTCGAGGACGAGGCGGCGCTGCGGGACGTGGCCGGGCGGATCCTCTCGGCGGCGGGGTATCGCGTGCTCGCGGCCGAGTGCGGCGCCGAGGCGCTGCAGCTGGCGGCCGCCCACGACGGGGCCATCGACCTGCTGGTCAGCGACGTGGTGATGCCGGGAATGCTGGGCAAGGAGCTGGCCGAGCGGCTGACCGGGGCGCGGCCGCAGACCCGGGTGCTCTACATGTCCGGGTACGCCCAGCCGGTGCTGCACTCGCAGGGCACGCTCGACCCGGGCGTTGCGCTGCTGGAGAAGCCGTTCACCGCGGACGACCTGCTTTCGGCCGTACGTGCGCGCCTTGATGATTGATCTATATTTTTCTGATGCGGCGGCGGATCGGCATCATGGGTGGCACCTTCGACCCGATCCACCACGGGCACCTGGTCGCCGCCAGCGAGGTCCAGGCGCGTTTCCAGCTCGATGAGGTCGTGTTCGTGCCGACCGGCCAGCCGTACCAGAAGGGCAAGGTCTCGCCGGCCGAGGATCGCTATCTGATGACCGTGATCGCGACCGCCTCGAACCCGCGCTTCCACGTCAGCCGCGTCGACATCGACCGCGACGGCCCCACCTACACCGTCGACACCCTACGTGACATGCGCGCGCTGTACGGCGTCGACACCGAGCTGTACTTCATCACCGGCGCCGACGCGCTCGGCCTCATCCTGAGCTGGAAATCCGCGCTCGAGATGCTGACCATGGCGCATTTCGTGGGCGTCACCCGGCCCGGCTTCGAGCTCTCCGACGCGCACCTGCCGGCCGACTCGGTCACGCTGGTCGAGGTGCCGGCGATGGCCATCTCCTCGTCCGCCTGCCGCGAGCGCGTGGCCGGTGGCGAACCGGTCTGGTACCTGGTCCCCGACGGTGTTGTGCAGTACATCAACAAGCGGGGCCTCTATCGGGGCTCGGGAAATGTCACACCGGTGTGAGACGCTTGTATCTCCAGGACACCGAACGAGGGGACGCTCTTGCCCGTCACCGAACGCGCTCTTGAGCTTGCGCTGACGGCCGCTCAGGCCGCCGCCGACAAGAAGGCGCAGGACATCGTCGTCATCGACGTCGCCGAGCAGCTCTACATCACGGACGCCTTCGTGATTGCCTCCGCGTCGAACGAGCGGCAGGTCATCGCGATCGTCGACGCGATCGAGGAAGCCCTGGTCAACCTTCCGGAAAAGGCGAAACCCGTCCGTCGTGAGGGTGAGCGCCAGGGCCGGTGGGTGCTGCTCGACTACGTCGACATCGTGGTTCACATCCAGCACGCGGAGGAGCGCGAGTTCTACGCCCTCGACAAGCTGTGGAAGGACTGCCCGACCATCCCGTTCGTCGACCGCGACATGGTCGACGCCGACGCCTCGGGCGTCGCGTGAGGCTTGTCGCTGGGGCTGCTGATCGTCCGGCGGCCTCGTCTTGACCCGGTTGATCGTGTGGCGGCACGGGAACACCGACTGGAACGCCGGTCACCGGGTCCAGGGGCAGACCGACGTGCCGTTGAACGCGGTCGGCCGCCAGCAGGCCGTCGACGCGGCCGAGCTGCTGATCAAGATGCGGCCCGACGCGATCGTCGCCAGCGACCTGCAGCGCGCGGCCGACACCGCGGCCGCGCTCGCCGCCCTCAGCGGCCTGTCGATCAATTACGACAAGCGGCTGCGTGAGCGCTACTTCGGCAGCTGGCAGGGCCGGACCACGGCCGAGGTGGCCGCGCTGCACCCGGAGGAGTACGCCCGCTGGAAGGCCGGCCAGGAGGTCGGCGGCGATGTCGAAAGCCTGATCGACCTGGGCGAACGCGTCGCCGAGGCGCTGCGCGCGGCGGCCGGGCTTGCCCCGCCCGGCGGTACGGTCGTCGTCGCCACCCACGGCGCGGCCGCCCGGCAGGGCATCGGTCGTCTGCTCGGGTGGCCGCTCGAGCAGTTGCGGACGTTGCGGGCGTTGCAGAACTGCCACTGGGTGGAGCTGACGCACGATCGGGATCGGGGCTGGCAGGTCGCGGCGTACAACGTGGGTCCGTTCCCGGACCACCCCGCGCCGCCGCCGGTGTGATCTCTCGGGAACCCGGGTTGATCGGGTAGCGTCCAACCATCATGTCGACCCGTCGCTTCGCCGCCGCCCTCACGCTCGCGCTGTGCCTTACCAGCTTGGGTGCGTGCGCGGGCAACAATGCGTCGCCCGCGTCTTCTGCGGCTGATTCCTCGTCGCCTTCCGCTCCCGCCTCGCCTGCTGATTCCTCCCCGGCCGCCTCGTCCCCGGCCGCTCCTTCCCCGTCTTCCTCCTCCTCGGCCGGGGCACAGACCGTCACCGGCACGGTTGAGGAGGGTGTCGAGCCGAACTGCCGCCTGATCAAGGACGACGCCGGCTCCCACCTGCTCGTCTTCGACGACCCGGCGTTGCGCTCGCAGACTCTCGTGGGCAAGAAGGTCACGGTGACCGGCCGCTCCGAGCCCAAGCTGATGTCCACCTGCCAGCAGGGCATCCCGTTCGTCGTCACCTCCGTCGCCCCCGCCTGACCGCCGGCTCTTCGTCCGGATTGTCGGCACGTTCGCGGGTCGGCCGCCTCCCGTGCGGCCTGCCGGGCGCGGATCGGTTAACGTGCCCGCATGCCCGTCGCGGTCGTCACCGACTCCACCGCGTACCTGCCCGCCGAACTGAGCGGCTCGTATGACCTGACCGTCGTCCCCCTGACAGTGGTGATCAACGGGGCCGAGGGCCTGGAGGGCGAGCAGATCCAGCCGGCCGAGGTGGCCCGGGCCCTGAGCGCCCGCCGCTCGGCCGTCAGCACGTCCCGCCCGGCGCCGTCCCAGTTCGTCGAGGCCTACCACCGTCTGTTGAAAGCCGGCGCCGACGGCATAGTCTCGGTCCACCTGTCGGCCAAGCTGTCGGGCACCCACGAGGCCGCCACCCTGGCCGCCGCCGAGGTCGGCGACCGGGTCCGGGTCGTGGACAGCAAGACCACCGGCATGGGCCTGGGTTTCGCCGCCCTGGCCGCCGCCGCGGCCGCCCGGTCCGGAAAGTCCCTGGACGAGGTCAACGCCGCCGCGAACGACCACGCGGCCCGCGTGAGCACGTTCTTCTACGTAGACACCCTGGAGTTCCTCCGGCGCGGCGGCCGCATAGGCGCGGCGTCGGCCCTGCTGGGCACCGCCTTGTCGGTGAAGCCGATACTCCACGTCGCCGACGGCGCCATCGTGGTCCGCGACAAGGTCCGCACCGCCGGCCGAGCCCTGGCCCGACTGGTGGACCTGGCCGTAGAGGCCGCCGGCGAAGGCGACGTGGACATCGCCGTCCACCACCTGGAGGCCCCCGACCGTGCCGCGGCCCTGGCCGACGCCGTCTCGATGCGCCTGAGCGACCGCCTGCGAGACTGCTACATCACCGAGATCGGCGCCGTGGTCGCGGCGCATGTAGGCCCCGGGCTGGCCGGCGTGGTCGTCCACCGTCGGCCCTGACCGTCCGCGCTGCTGCCGGGCTCACCGACAGCGACCCGACAGTGACCCGGCAGCGACCCGACAGTGACCCGGCAGCGACCCGACAGTGACCCGCCCAGCGACCCGGCAGCGACCCGACAGCGACCCGAAAGTGACCCGGCAGTGACCCGGCCCGGCGCGGCAGTGACCCGGCAGTGACCCCGGCCGGGCGCGGCAGTGACCCGGCAGTGACCCGGCCCGGCGCGGCTAGGGCGGCGCGGAAAGGCGGCGCGTTCGTCACGGCAGCAGCGCCGTCGCATCGGCATCGCGCCCCGTTCAGGCGGTGGGCCATCCGGCAGCCGCCCAGCGCGGCGGGTCGATATCCGGCGCGACACTCAGGTGGCGTGCCACCTCGTCCCAGGCCCGGACATCGGCGCCGACCTGCACCTCGTCGGCCTCCGGAAGCAGTGCCGGCTCGTCGCGCTCCCAGATCGCCCGGGTGCGCCAGCCCTGCTCGTTCGAACCCACGAGCCGCAACTCCGCCATCGCCGTTGACGCTGCGCCGCGCGGCTTTGTGTCGCCGGGGGTTGCTGTGCCGGGCAGTCCTCCTTTGCCGTCCTTGCTTTTCTCGCCTTCCTTGCCGTCCTTGCCGTCCTTGCCGTTCTTGTCGTCGGCGCCGGTCGCGTCGCCCGGGAGGGCCGCGACCGTTTCCGGCGGCTCCTCGGTGAGCGCCTGGGTCGCCTGGCGGGCGTACTCGCAGACCGCGAGCAGCCTCTCCGCCCTCTGCACCGCGCGGTGCAGCGGGTGGCCGGGCGGCGCCTCGTACGGCACCGTGCAGCCCTGCTCATCGGACACGTAGGCCATCGGCGTGATCGGCCGTGACGACGTCGCGTAGATCTCCTCCGCCTGCGCGAACAGTCCCGGCAGGTGCTCGCTCCCGTCGGCCGTGACCAGGAGCGTGCCGCGCTCCGGCGCGAACGCCACCGGCACCCCGCCGACCTGGCCCGCCAGCCGCCCGAGCCAGTTCTCCAGCAGTAGGTGCGACGTCCAGTAGGCGTCCCCGTCGTCCACGAACCGCACCACCACCGGCTCGCTCGCGACCCCGTGCAGCACCGCCCCGGACAGGTTCGCCCGGGCCGCCGCGAAGACCTGCTCCGCGCTCACCTCCCATCCGGCCGGGTGCTCCGGCCCGACATAGGTCATGGTGTCCGGCTGATCGACCACCACGAACTCGTACAGGAACGGCAGGACCGGACGCCGCAACGGCGAACCCGGCGTGACACCACGCAGCACCGGTCGCAGCAGCGGTCGCGCCTCCGCCCAGTCCAGCGGCAGCCGGGGCGGGGACACCAGGCCGGCGACGAACCGATCCACCTGTCCTCTCCGTCGCCCACCCCGTGCGGCCAGCAGCGGGGCGAGCTCCAGGATCGTCGGCGTCTCGTCGCCGTCCGCGGTGAAGCGGACCCGGAAACCGCGTGCGTCGTAACGTGCGTCCGTGAACCCTGCCCGGCGTAGCCGGCGGATAACCTGCCCGGCCAGTCGTGCCCGGGCAATGCTCTTCAGCAGGCCCACCGGCGCCTCACATCTCCCTTGAGGCCGCCGACCTTAGCGCACCGGGCCGACAAGTTTCTGCCCGAGGGCCACCCGAGCTTCGAGATCTTCGTCGTAGCGCAGGTCAGCGTGAAGTCCGGCCGCCCGCAACGCGTCCATGGCCGGCGCAACCTGGGCCTCCGTGATCTCGGAGAGCACGATCCCGCCCGGCGCCAGCCAGCCGGGAGCGCCGGCGACCACGGCCCGGAACACGTCGAGGCCGTCGGCGCCGCCGTCCAGTGCCGTGCGCGGCTCGTGGTCGCGTGCCTCGGCCGGCAGCAGCGGGAGGTGACGCGTCGCCACGTACGGCACATTGGCCAGCAGGACCGTGACGCGCCCACGAAGAGTGCCGGGCAGCGGGTCGAAAAGATCTCCCAGATAGACGTTTCCGCGCAGATTGTCGCGGGCGCAGGCGACCGCCACCGGGTCGACGTCGGCGGCGTGCAGCTCCACGCCCGGTCGCCGGCGGAGCACGGCCAGACCCAGGGCGCCCGAGCCGCAGCAGAGGTCGACCACGATCGAACCCGGAACCACGGCATCCGCGGCGAGGCGGACGAGGAGCTCACTGCGTACGCGCGGAACGAAAACGCCCGGCCGGAGCCGCACGCGGACCCCGCAGAAGTCGGCGTGGCCGACGATCTGCTCGAGCGGCTCACCCAGCGCGCGCCGCGAGATCATCGCGTCCAGGGCCGCCGGGCCGGACGCGGCGCCGGCCAGGACCGCCGCCTCCTCCTCCGCGAACACGCAGCCGGCGGCCCGCAGCCGCGCGATCGCGTCGGCCATCGCCGGAGCCGTGATCCCGGTTTTCGTCACGCCATTCAATAGCACAGAAAACGAGATCCGTAAGAGTTGTCCACAGGCCGAAGCGCTGTCCACAGGCCTCAAACGATCAATCGGCGAAATCCCTAACCTGCCTGGCGTGCGAGATGACGACGTCGTAGCGGCAAGGCTGCGGTCGGTCATGGCCGCGACGCATTCCGGCGTACGCGGCCGGGCCGCCGCGGCCCCGCGCCGGATCCTGCGCGGCGGGCCCGTCGCGCGCTCGCGCTATGAGACGGCGCTCGGCGAGCTGGCCGAGGTCGGGGAGCCGCTGCGCTGGACGGATGTGGTGCCGACCTGGCCCGACGACGTCGATCTCGATCCGTTGCCGGAGTCGGTGGAGCTGCCGATTCCGGTCGAGCCGGCGCCGCCGCCCGAGCCCGACCCGCCGGCCGCTCCCGGCTCGGAGACGACCGGTGGCTTTCGTCCCGGCACGCCGTGGGCCTCGCCACCCGCGGCGGTTGCCGAAGGCGACTGCGAGCCGACACCGGCCCCGCCCACCGACCCCTCACCCCCGGGAGAAGCCATGGATCAGCGTTCGACGTCACCGCTGCGACCGGCCGGCCCGGAGCATCGTCCGCTGCCGCCACCGGCGTGGGTCCTGCCCGAGGAGCCGGATCCTTATCCGTACCACGAGTCTTATCTGGAGGAGCCCGAACCGGTCCTCAGTGGTGCGGGCGCGTTCGGCGGAGAGCCGCCCCCGGAGAACGGCCGGCGCTTCGGGCTGAGCGCGTTCGATCCGGGCCGCCGCGGGGTGAAGGCGCTGGCCGCGGTGGCCGCCGCGGTGGTGCTGATCGCCGCGTTGCTGGCCTGGCGGTCGCGGCCGCACATCGACACGGTGGCGCCGCCGTCGTTCGGGACCACCGAGCCGGCGCCGGCGTCGGCCGATCGGAGAATCGCGAGCCCGGCGGCGTCCGAGCTGGTGGTCGCGGTGGGCGGCAAGGTTCGCAAGCCCGGGCTCGTACGCCTGCCGCCCGGCGCCCGCGTGGCCGACGCGCTGACGGCGGCGGGCGGTCCCGATCCCGGCGTCGACGTGGCCCTGCTCAATCTCGCGCGAAAGGTGGTCGACGGTGAGCTGATCATGGTCGGGGTCACGCCACCGCCGGGCCAGGCGCCGCCCACCGGTTCCGCCGGTGGGGCCGCGGCCGGGCCGGCCGGCGGCCTCGTCAACCTGAACACGGCCACGCTGACCGACCTCGACGGACTGCCCGGCGTCGGTCCGGTCCTGGCGCAGCGGATTCTCGACGCTCGCGACGCGCAGGGCGGCTTCCGGGCGGTGACCGACCTGCGCAAGGTCGACGGCATCGGCGACGCGCGGTACGAGCAGCTGAAAGACCTGGTGACGGTGTGAGCGAGCGGGCGCCGGACCTGCGTCTGGCCGGGTTCGCCGTGGCGGCCTGGCTGGCGGCGCTGGCGGCTCTCCACCTCACGGCCCGGCCGGCGCTGCTGCTCGGTGCGGGGTTGCTCGGCTGCGCGGCGCCGGTGGTCCTTCTGGCGCGGGCGCGACCGGATCTGGGCGCGGCGGGCTGGATCGCGGTGGCGGTCCTGCTGGGCGCGGGGTCCGGGGCGGCGATGACCGGGGCGCGGCTGACGATCCGGGAGGCCGGGCCGCTGGTCGCGCTGGTGCGGGCCGGTCATCCCGTACGGGTGGAGGCTGTCGTCCGTGACGACCCGCGTGCTCTGCGCGGGTCGCCCGGCCGGCCGCCGACCTACCTCGTGCCCGTTGAGCTGCGCAAAGTCGGCGCCGTGGATGCTCCGCCGCTGACCCTGTCGGCGCGCGCCGTTGTCCTGGGCAGCGACTCCGGCTGGAAGGGGCTGCTTCCGGGACAGCGGGTGATCGCCCGTGGCCGGCTGATGCCACCGCTTCCCGGCGATCTGCGGGCCGCGGCCGTGTCGGTGAAGGACCCGCCCGAGCTGGTCGGGCGGCCGCCCTGGGTGCAGCGTGCCGCCGGGGTGCTGCGTGCCGGGCTGCAACGTGCCTGCGAGCCGTTGCCCGACGACGCCGGCGGGCTGCTGCCGGGGCTGGTCGTGGGCGACACGAGCCGGCTCGACCCGGCGCTGGGCGACGACTTCCGGACGACCGGCATGACGCATCTCATGGCGGTCTCCGGGGCGAACGTCGCCATCGTGCTGGGCGTCGTGCTGTTCGCGATGAAGTGGACCCGGGCCGGGCCGGTGGTGCGGGCGTCGGTATGTGCCGTCGTGCTGCTCGGCTTCGTGATCCTGGCCCGGCCGTCGCCGAGCGTCGTGCGGGCGGCGGCGATGGGCGCGATCGGGCTGATCGGCCTGCCCTCCGGGCGGCCGCGGGCGGCGCTGCCGGCGCTGGCGGCCGGGGTGGCGGCGCTCATCCTGTACGACCCGGAGCTGGCGGCCGACCCGGGGTTCGCGCTGTCCGTGCTCGCGACGGCCGGGCTGCTCCTGCTGGCGCCGCCGTGGCGGGACGCGCTCCGCCGCCGGGGATGGCCGCCGGGCGCGGCCGAGGCGCTGGCCGTTCCGGCGGCCGCCCAGGTCGCCTGCGGCCCGGTCGTGGCCGGGCTGTCCGGGACGCTGAGCATCGTGGCGATCCCGGCGAATCTCGTGGTCGTGCCCGCGATCGCACCGGCCACCCTGCTCGGTGTCGGCGCCGCGCTGATCTCGCCGGTGTGGCCGGCCGGCGCCGGGTTCATGGCTTGGCTGGCGCACTGGCCGGCGAAGTGGCTGGTGCTGGTCGCGACCTACGGCGCCCGGGTGCCGGCGGGAGCGCTGCCGTGGCCGGGCGGAGTGTGGGGCGCACTGCTGCTCGCGGTCATCACCGTGGCGCTGCTGGTGGCGGCGCGGCGACCGCCGGCGCGGCGGCTCGTGCTGGTCGTGGCGCTGGCCGGGGTGCTGGGCGCGCTGCCGGTTCGGGTCATTGCCGCCGGCTGGCCGCCGAAGCACTGGATCGTGGTGGCGTGCGCGGTCGGGCAGGGCGACGCGATCGTGCTTCCGGCCGGGCCATCCCGGGCGGTCGTGATCGATGCCGGTCCGGAACCGGATCCGATCGACCACTGCCTGCGCCGGTTGCGGGTGCGCGAGGTGGTGCTGTTCGTGGTCAGCCATTTCCACGCCGATCACGTCGGCGGGGTGGCGGGGGTGTTCCGCGGGCGCGTCGTCCGGGCGGTCGTGGGGCCGGACTGGCCGGAGCCGCCGGCCGGGCGGGCCGCCGTGGAAGCCGCGGCCGGGGCGCAGAACGGACTGCGGCTGCACCCGGTCGGGCCGGGCTGGGCGTACTCGGTGGGCGGGTTGGGGCTGAGCGTGCTCGGGCCGTACGAGCCGCTGCACGGCACCAACTCCGATCCGAACAACAACTCACTGGTGCTGCGTGCCCGGGTCGCGGGCGAGACGGTGCTGCTGCCGGGGGACGCGGAGACCGAGGAGCAGGACGAGCTTCTCCGTCATCTGGGGCCGGCGGCGTTGCGGGCGGACGTGTTGAAGGTGGCACACCACGGGTCGAGCTATCAGGCGCCGGAGTTCCTCGACGCGATCGATCCGGCGGTGGCTCTCGTGTCGGTAGGGAAGGACAACGACTATGGGCATCCCAACGCGTCGCTGCTCGGGCGGCTTGCCCGGGGCGGGGCGCGGGTCATGCGTACGGACCAGCAGGGTGATCTCGCCGCGGTCGCGACCGGTCATGGTCTCGCGGTGGTGGCCCGCGGATCTCCGCCGGCGCACTGAGCGGCCAGAATGCGGGCATGGAGCGAGAGACGATCACGGCGGGCGATCTGGTTCTGCGGCCGTTCGTGGTGAACGACATCCCGTGGGTGCACGACGTGTCGCTGGACCCGGCGGTGCAGCGGTTCCTGCAGATTCCGCTGCCTTATCGGCGGTCCGACGCCGAGTTCTTCGTCCGGGAGATGGCGATCGCGGCGTGGGATCGGCGTCAGCGGGCCGAGTTCGTGGTGACGAGCGCCGGCGACGGCACGCGGCTGGGACGGGTCGGGCTGGGGCTGGACGGAAGCGGGGCGGCGCAGATCGGCTACTGGATGGATCCGGCGGCGCGCGGGCGTGGGGTTGCCACGGTGTCGGTGCGGGCGCTGTGCCGGTGGGCGTTCGATCGTCTCGCGCTCGGGCTGGTCGAGTGGCGGGCCGAGGTGGGCAATGTCGCGTCCCGGCGGGTCGCCGAGAAGGCGGGCTTCCGGCTGGAGGCGACGCTGCGGCAACGGCTGGTGCATCGCGGGGTGCGGGTGGATGCCTGGGTCGGCTCGATGCTGCCGTCGGAGCTGACATCGCCGCCTGCTCGGCCGACACGCCCGGCTTCGGGCGATTAGTTCCAGACGACGCCGGTCGATGCGACTCGCCGCGGCGGTGGTGGGCGGCTCGGAACATTCAGCCTGATCGAGCGACCCTCCGCAGACCGTTACATCCCGGGGCGCCGATATGTCTGCTTTCGCATTGCGTGATCGGCCTTCTGCGCGTAGGAGTGAGGCTCGCGGAAACGTCAGCCCCCCGTGCGACGATATTGAGCGTGAACACCGCACCACCTCCGGACCCGTTGTTGCTCGTCCTCGGCGACGAGGAGCTGCTCGCCGCCCGCGCGATCACCGCGGCGGTCGACGCGGCGCGGGCGTCCGATCCGGGCGCCGACGTCCGGGAGTACGAGGGTGGGGCGATCAGTGCCGGCGAGGTCGCCGAGATGCTGAGCCCGTCCCTGTTCGGCGGTCGCCGGGTGCTGGTGGTCCGCAGTGGACAGGATGCGCGGAAAGACCTGATCACGGCGCTGCTGGCGTACGCGAAGAATCCCGACCCCGACGTCACGCTGATCGTCGCGCACCTGGGCGGGGCCAAGGGCAAGGCGCTCGCCGACGGGCTGCGCTCGGCCGGCGCGACCGTGGTGGCCGCGGCCAAGCTCAAGGGCGACCGGGAGCGGATCGCGTTCGTCCGGGACGAGTTCCGGCGCAACGGCGGCCGGTGCGACGAGGCGGCGGCGTCCGCGCTGCTGGCCTCCGTCGGCAACGATCTGCGGGAGATCGCGGCGGCCTGCTCGCAGCTGCTCGCGGACACCGATGGCAAGGTCACCGAGGCCGTGGTGGCGCGTTATTACAAGGGCCGGGCCGAGGTGAGCGGCTTCACGGTCGCCGATGCCGCCATGATCGGTGACGTGCCGGGCGCGCTGGAGGCGCTGCGGTGGGCGCTGCACGTCGGCGTCGACCCGGTGCCCATCGCCGACGCGATCGCGGACGGTGTTCGTACGGTGGCCAAGGTCGCCGCCGCCGGCCGGGGTAACCCCTATCAGCTCGCGAGCACGCTCGGCATGCCGGCGTGGAAGATCCAGCGGGCCCAGGAACGCAGCCGCGGGTGGACGCCCGAGGGCCTGGTCGACGCGATGCGCGCGGCGGCCGACTGCAACGCGGCCGTCAAGGGTGGGGCCGAAGACCGGGGATACGCGCTCGAGCAGGCCGTCTTCGCCGTCGCTGCGGCGCGCCGGGGAGTGGCGGCGCGATGAGCGGGCGCAGCGAGGAGGCGCACCGGCCGCTGTACGCTCGAGTGCTGCGGCTCCGGCACGTCGCGCCCAGTGGGTTCCTGTGCTTCGTGTTCCTGGAGGGCAGCGTCGCGCTGGGGGCGCTGCTGGCGCTGGCCGAGCTGGTCAGCTGGTGGGGCGTGATCGTCCTGCCCATGACCGTGGCGCTGATGGTCAAGCTGAACGACCTCGTCGCCGGTGCGTTGATGCCGCGGGCCGGGTCGGCCGGAGGGGCAGCGATGGCGGCGGGGCCGGCTGGGCGGGCGACGACGGCAGCCGCTGGGTGGGCTGCGACGTCGGGCCGATCCGCCGGCCGAGCGGCGACGCCGGGCGGGTCCGCCGGGTGGGCGCCGGGCGGGTTGGTCGGGCATCCGGCGACGCCGGGTGGGGTGGCGGGGCGGGCCGAGGTCTTGCGGCCGGCCGCGGCTGGTGCGCCACCGATGCGGGTCGCCGAGGAGGCGACGACGAGGCTGCCCGGCGTGATCAAACGAGACCGGGGCGGCCCGGTGATGCGGCCGTGGGCGGAGCAGGCCGAGGCGCAGCAGCAGAGGGTCCGCCAGTCGGCGATGCGTCGCTACGAGTGACGCTTGCGAAGCCGGTCGGGAACGCGCGGTCAGCCGGGTGCGAAGCCTGGCGGGCGCGCGCCGCCGATCCGCTCGACGCTGGCCGACCGTGACGCCGGCCGACTCCTGCGACGGCAATCGTGATGTGCGGCCGGGCCGTGTGACCCCGGCCGAGCCCTGCCACGCCTGTCTTGACTGTGGGGCCGACCCGGGTGACCGTGGCGAATCTCCTGAGAGAAACGACGCGGGCACCGCCTCGGGCCCTGTGGAAGGCCCGGCGATGCCCGGGTGTGGTCGTCGATGACCGGCTCGCACGTTGCGAGCTGTGGCGCGGCCGCCTCCGTGCTGCCGCGCCGGAGCCTGACGGATCAGGCCGACAGCGCGGCGACCCGCTTGGCGATGGCCGACTTGCGGTTGGCCGCCTGGTTCTTGTGGATGACGCCCTTGCTGACAGCCTTGTCGAGCTGACGCGAGGCGTCACGCAGCAGAGCGGTGGCCGTCTCGGTGTTGCCCGCCTCGCTCGCCTCGTTGAGCTTGCGAATCACGGTCTTCAGCGACGACTTGACCGACTTGTTGCGCAGCCGGGCCTTCTCGTTCTGCCGGTTGCGCTTGATCTGGGACTTGATGTTCGCCACGCGACAGCCTTGTCCTGACTAGGTTCGGAAACTGGTCTCAAGCGCGGTGGTCACCGCGGTCGGTCACCCTCGAGCGACCGGCTGCCGGAGCAGCGAACAGCGGCGCGTCACCACACGCGAGGAACCAGACTACCAGCACCCCCGCGACCCGCCAAAACGGCCATCGGGTGGTCGTGGAGCCTCCGCCAGCTGGGGTCGGCTTGCTCGCCGGGCACAGGTGCTCGGCGGCCGAGGTCGAACACTCGCGCGCCGAGGTCGAATACTCGCGCCGAGGTCGAACACTCGCCGGCCGAGGTTGAACACTAGGCGGCCGAGGTCGAACACTCGGCGCGGACGCTCGGCGAGCCGATCTTGCTCACCAGCCGCGGCGTTCGGCCAGCCAGCGCAGCGCCTGCTCGCCGCTGAAACGCTGGTGCTGACGGCCGTGCGGGGAGGCGCTGCTGGGGCCGGCGGCGGCGCGAACCAGCCAATATCCGGCAAGTGCCGCCAAAGCCCCGTCCACCCCCTCCGCGGGAGCGTTCCACGGGTCGAGGAGGGCGTCGGCGTCCAGGCCGCTCGCATAGGCGGTCACCAGCAGCGTGACGGTGTCGAACCAGGGGGCGCCCAGGCACGGCCAGGTCCAGTCGCAGAGCCACGCGCGGCCGGAACGATCGATCATGACGTTGTCCAGGCGCAGGTCGCCGTGCATCATCCGGGTTCCGCCGGCGACGTCGGGCAGGGCTTCCTCGAGGGCGGCGAGCTCACGGAGGCGTACGGGCGCGAGGGTGTTTTGTGCCGTTGTGGGCATTGGCTGGTGGGCGGCCGCCATGCGCGACCACCAGGACATCTCGTGGCGGAGGATGTCCGGCAAAGCGGGCATACCGATCGCGAGTAGCTCGGGCGAGGGATCTTGCAGGGCCTCGGCGGCCGTCGACCAGGCGGAAAGGGTCGCGTCGAGCTCGGCGGGCGACCACGGCAGAGAGGGCATGTGGCCGTCCACGGCATCCAGACATAGGGCGAAAAAGCCGGAATCGACCAGCGTCCACCGAGGGCGGGGTGCGCGGACGGAATCGGGCAATGCCGAGGTCAGGGCGGCCTCTCGCGCGTACCACTCGGAGGTGGGGTCGGTGAGCGGTGCGGCCTTGACAAATACCCGCAAGCCCTCCGAAGTCGTGAGAATCGCGGCGAAGGCGCGGGTGAAGCCGCCGCCGGCGCTCTGCGCCCGGACGATCGGAGCGCCGATACGGACGGCGATGGCTTCCCGCAGCGCTTCCGGCAAATCCGACCAATCCGGGCGTACGGCGGTGGCAGCATACGAAACTTCGGGCAGTGAGATCGGCCGCACCCGACCATCTTGCCGTCCCCGATTTTGTCGTACCCCCCTGGCAGGATTCCGGCCATGAGAACCGACGACTTCTGGGCCGTCATCGGCCGGGCGACCGCCGATCGGCCCGCCTCCCCGGGCGAGGTGGCCAAACGCGCCGCCGCCGACCTGGCCACCCGTGACCCGGAAGAGATCGTCGCCTGGGCCCGGCACCTCGACAAGGTCATGGCCGCCTCGGGGACGCAGGACCTGTGGGCGGCGGCCTATCTGATCAACGGCGGGTGTTCCGAGGAGGGGTTCGACAGCTTCCGGGGCTGGCTGATCGCGCACGGGCGGGAGGCCGTGGCGCGGTCGGTGAAATCGCCCGATTCCCTGGCCGACGTGCCGGCGGTGCGGGCCGCGGCGGAAAACGGCGCGGTCTTCGAGGCGGAGGAGGTGCTGTCAATCGCGGAGGACGCTTACCGGCAGGCCACCGGGTCGCAGATGCCGCTCGGGGAGAAACCGGTGACCAGGCCCGATGCGGCCGATCTGTGGGACTTCGACAACGAGGAGGAGATGCAGAGGCGGTTGCCGCGGTTGTCGGCGCTGTTCCTCGAGCCGCCGGAGTGACCGGACGTGGCGACCAGGGCGTGGGAAACGGGGTCGAGCGCGGGGGAGGGCTCGGGGCAGACTCGGGCGCATGGAGGCCGAACAGGGGACCGTCGCGGCGGTCAGTTGTAACGACACCTATGCGTTCACGAAGCCGGTGCGGGACGAGATCGTTCTGATCGCCGGAGTCGGAGTGGCGGGCGACGTGCATGCGGGTGTGCACGTGAAGCATCGAGGCCGGGTGCGGGCCGACGCGAAGCAGCCCAACTTCCGGCAGGTGCACCTGATTCAGCAGGAGTTGTTCGCGGAGGTCGGCGCCAAGGGATACGCGGTCGCGGCGGGCAATCTCGGGGAGAACGTCACGACGAGCGGCATTGATCTGCTCGCGTTGCCGGTGGGGACGATTCTGCGGTTCGGTTCGGCGGAGAGGGCCGGCGGCGCGGAGTTCGCCGGGGGGAGCGCGGTAGGCGGGCACGAGCCCGCGGCGGAGGCGGGCGCGGCAGCGGAGGCGGGCGCGGCAGCGGAGACCGGCGCGGCAGCGGAGGCGTGGGGCGCTGCGAGGGCGAGCGCGGCTGCGGCGACGAATTCGACAGCGGCCGGTGACGGGCTGGGCGACGCTGCCGGTGAGGGCCTGCACGGCGCCCGGGGGTCGCTGACCGCTGTGCTCGAAGTGGCGGCTGCGGCTGAGCTTGATGCGGCTACCGCGGCCTCGGCGGTGGCGCTCGCGGCGGCGGCGGGGCGCGATCGGGGGGACGACCCGCGGCCGGCGGTGGTGCTGGCGGGGCTTCGGAATCCGTGTGCGCAGATCAACGTGTTCCGGGACGGGCTGCTCAAGGAGGTCGTCGGGCGGGGTGCGGACGGCGGCGTCGTCTACAAGGCGGGTGTGATGGCCGTTGTGCTGCGTGGTGGGGCCGTCCGGGCCGGTGACGTGGTCTGTGCCGAACTGCCGCCGGGTCCGCGTGCGCCGCTTCAACGGGTGTGATCGGGGCTCCCGGCGCGGGCGTGGGACGATAGAACGCGCCGGCCTTCGCCGGTGACCTCTGACTCGGCTGCCGCCGGGCTCAGTTATGCCGGCATCACCGCCGGCGCCGCTCAGCTTGAGAAGAACGGACGATCGTGCCTGGACCGCTCGACCCTGGTGTGAATGTGATCGGGAATACCGACCCGAGTCGCATCCGCAACTTCTGCATCATCGCCCACATCGACCACGGCAAGTCGACGCTGGCCGACCGGATGCTGCAGATCACCGGGGTGGTCGACCCGCGTCAGATGCGCGCTCAGTACCTCGACCGCATGGACATCGAGCGCGAGCGTGGCATCACCATCAAGTCGCAGGCCGTGCGCATGCCCTGGGTGGTGCGGGACGGGGAGCAGCGGGGCGAGTCGGCCGTCCTCAACATGATCGACACCCCGGGGCACGTCGACTTCACGTACGAGGTCTCGCGCAGTCTCGCCGCCTGTGAAGGGGCGATCCTGCTCGTCGACGCGGCGCAGGGCATCGAGGCGCAGACGCTCGCGAACCTGTACCTGGCGATGGAGAACGACCTCCACATCATCCCGGTGCTCAACAAGATCGACCTGCCGGCGGCGCAGCCCGAGAAGTACGCCGAGGAGCTGGCCAAGCTGATCGGCGTCGAGCCCTCGGACGTGCTGCGGGTCTCCGGCAAGACCGGCGCCGGCGTGGAGCACCTGCTCGACGAGATCGTCCGGCAGTTCCAGCCGCCGGTCGGGGACGCCCAGGCGCCGGCCCGGGCGATGATCTTCGACTCGGTGTACGACGTCTACCGGGGCGTGGTCACCTATGTCCGCGTCGTCGACGGCCGGATCGAGGCGCGGGACCGGATCAAGATGATGTCCACCGGGGCGGTGCACGAGCTGCTCGAGATCGGCGTCGTCTCGCCCGAGATGGAGAAGGCCGGCGCGCTCGGCGTGGGCGAGGTGGGTTACCTGATCACCGGCGTGAAGGACGTCCGCCAGTCCCGGGTCGGCGACACCGTCACCGGCAACGTCCGGCCCGCCACCGAGCCGCTGGGCGGCTACAAGGACCCCAAGCCGATGGTCTACTCCGGCCTCTACCCGATCGACGGCTCGGACTACCCGGCGCTGCGTGACGCGCTCGACAAGCTCAAGCTCAACGACGCCGCGCTGGTGTACGAGCCGGAGACGTCGGCGGCGCTCGGCTTCGGGTTCCGCGTCGGCTACCTCGGCCTGCTGCACCTGGAGATCATCGGCGAGCGGCTCGAGCGCGAGTTCAACCTCGACCTGATCTCCACCGCGCCGAACGTGGTCTACCGCGTCTTCACCGAGGACGCGGAGGAGAAGATCGTCACCAACCCCAGCGAGTTCCCGAACGGGAAGATCGCCGAGATCCACGAGCCGGTCGTGCGGGCCACCGTGCTGGTGCCCAACGAGTACGTCGGCGCGGTCATGGAGCTGTGCCAGAGCCGTCGCGGCAGCCTGCTCGGCATGGAGTACCTGTCCAGCGAGCGGGTCGAGCTGCGCTACACGCTGCCCCTGGCCGAGATCATCTTCGACTTCTTCGACCAGCTGAAGAGCAAGACCAAGGGGTACGCGTCACTCGACTACGAGCCCTCCGGGGAGCAGGTCGCGGACCTGGTCAAGGTCGACATCCTGCTGCACGGCGAGCCGGTCGACGCGTTCAGCGCGATCGTGCACAAGGACAAGGCGTACAACTACGGCGTCACCATCGCCGGCAAGCTGCAGAAGCTCATCCCGCGGCAGCAGTTCGAGGTGCCGATCCAGGCCGCGATCGGCAGCCGGATCATCGCGCGCGAGACGATCCGGGCGATCCGCAAGGACGTGCTGGCCAAGTGCTACGGCGGTGACATCACCCGTAAGCGCAAGCTGCTCGAGAAGCAGAAAGAGGGCAAGAAGCGGATGAAGATGGTCGGCCGGGTGGAGGTGCCGCAGGAGGCCTTCATCGCCGCACTGTCAACATCCGACTCGGTGGACACCAAGGGAACCAACAAAAAATAAGCGGTTTGGTTTCTGCGGTACTCGGGAAATCTGGGGCTCGACGGACGCAACGGATGCTCCACCCCCGAGGAGGGACCTCATGACTGTCACCGGAATCATCACCGCCCTTATCGTCGGTCTGATCATCGGTGCGCTGGGCCGCCTGGTCGTGCCCGGCAAGCAGAACATCCCGATCTGGCTGACCATGGTCATCGGTATCGTGGCCGCTCTGCTCGGCACGGTTCTGGCCCGGGCCTTCGGCGTTGCCGACACCAAGGGCTTCGACTGGATCGAGCTGGCCTTCCAGGTGGTTCTGGCCGCGGTCGGTGTCGCGCTGGTCGCCGGCATCGGCAGCCGCCGCCGCCTCACCCGCTGACGCGGGCGGCTCGCCTCAGCAACGAGCTGAGGCGAGCCGTCAACGGCGGAACAAAGCAATTTCCCCCAGTGCGGATAGCACATAGGCGCCGGGCCTGGTTCAGGCCCGGCGCTTTCATGTGTGTCAATGTCCACGGGAAAGCGACAAGGCAAAGTGGGAAAGGGCCGCGGGAGCGTGGCGGCGGTCAGTACCGGAACTTGTGCTGGGCGCTGCGGCGGTTCACCCAGGCGGGCAGCTCGTCGACGTGGTCGCGGTGGGGGAGCCGGTCGACCGGGTCGTCCGGGCCGGCCACGCTGTGCAGCGTGAGGACGTAGCCGCGGACCAGCCGGTCCTCGCGCAGGTCGCGGTAGGTCGCCTGGATCAGGATCTGGGACTCGTCGGAGCGGCGGAGCGAGCAGAACAGCGTGCCGTCGCCGGCCGACTGGAACGCCCGGCGGACCTGGTCCCGGTCGTCGGGGTGAACCAGGTCGCCGAGCGTCGCGAGGGGCGAGAGCGGATCCTCTCCGAGCAGCTCGTGCACGGCCGGGCTCGCGTACCGGATGCGCTGGTCGTCGTCGATCACCAGCATGAGCTCGGCTGTGTTTCCGATCACGGTCCGCAGGTACTGGTCGCTGTCGCGGCGGCCGACCGCCTCGACCAGGCTGATCCGGTCGAGAGCGAGCGCCGCCTGGCCGGCCAGCACCTCCAGAGCGTCGCGCGTCGCCGTCAGCACCTCGCGGCGGGCGGTCAGGATCAGCGCGCCCCCGCTGGGCCGGGCCACCGACATCGGCTCCAGCCACAACGGGCAGACCAGGGTGGTCTCGTACGGGTCGGAGCCGACCAGCCAGCTGCGCTCGTGCGGAGGGGACGCCGACGCCGGGGGCACGCCGGCGCCGTCGACGGTGAACACGACCCGCGCCGGCCGGCCCGGCATCAGCTGAGCGACGGCCGCGTGCACCGCCTCCTCGACGGCGGGCGGGTCGGCCGCCGCGACCAGCGCCCCGCTGGCCGTGCGCAGCGCCCGCTCGCGGCTCGCCGCCTGGCTGTTCTGCAGGATCGAGTCGGACAGCCGGGTGATGGCCATCAGCAGCGTCAGCGCCCCGGCCACCGCGATCACCACGCCGTCGCGGACCGTGCCGCTGAGCGCTTCGATCAGCAGCACCACGGGCGGGGTCGCGACCGCGGCGCCGAGCAGCGCCGCCCATCGTCCGCGCCATGGCGTCGGCCGCGGTGACATCGGCAGCGTCAGGTGGGTCATCGACGGGTGGAGGGCGGCCAGGCCCCACGTGACATAGAGGACGATGTAGCCGGCCTCGGTGACCGGGCCCGGCGACAGCGGATAGACGACGTCGCTGACCAGCATGCCCACCGCGCCCGCCAGCAGCAGGCTCGCCGCGATGTTGCGCCCGGCCGCGAAGACCAGGCGGGCGGCGACCCCGGTCAGGAGCAGGTCGCCGATCACGTCGGCGGCCGAGATCTTGCCGATCTGGCCGCTGCCGCCGATCACGAACACCCAGACGACCAGCAGCGTCGAGCAGGCGAAGGCGAGCAGGTCGATCAGGCGGGCGCGGTCGACCAGCAGCGAGCCGCCCCGGGTGAACTGCAGCAGCGCGCCGGCGACCAGCACGAACATCGCGAGGTAGCAGGCGTCGGCGGCCGACATCGCGTCGAGCGCGTAGAAGATGTCGCCGATCGCCAGCGACGCGATCGATCCGGCCAGCAGCAGCCACGGCAGCAATCGGGTGGGACGGTGCCATCGGACACCGGCGATGATCGCCACAAAGCTCGCCGCACCCAGCAGGATCCATTCGATCGCCCTCGACACGTTCTACTTCGTACCAGGGCGGTAGCTGTCTGTCCACGGCGATATATACGCTGCGCTATCACCGAGAGCAATCAGAAACTGGGAGCGTTCCCGATCGTCCGGATCGGACTTTGCCGACGTCAGCTGAACACTTGGGCGATGACCTGGCGCTCGTCGGCACCCGTGTCGGCGGTTACCGGCTGCCACTTCCCGTCGGGGGCGCGCCATTCGAGATCGGCGAAACGTACCCGTTCGAGGCCGGTGTCGGAAGCGTGCGAAACGAGCCAATGCGCGTACCGCCAGCCGGTGCTCGCATCGGAGACCGCGACCGTCAGACCCGCCGCCTGGGCCGCGGCCGGCGTCTTGGCCAGGCCCTTGCCCCAATCCCGTTTCAGGCCCTCCATCAGCGCCGCCGCCGCGGCCGCGCCCCGCAGCACCGGCGACCCGGTCACCGTGCAGGCGACGGCGCCGGTGGCCCGGCCGGTCAGCGCGCGCGCCAGCACCGCCGACTCGTCGGCCCATTTCTCGTACGCGTTGGGATAGGCCGAGCGTTGCACCTTCTGCGCGGCGTCGGTGACCCGCATCTTCTGCCAGCCCTTGACCTTCTTGAGGGCGGAGTAGAACTTGTCGGCGGCGTAGCGCGGGTCCTGGATCTTCTCCGGCGTGCCCCACCCCTGGCTCGGGCGCTGCTGGAAGAGCCCGATCGAGTCGCGGTCGCCGTCCTCGAGGTTCTCCAGCTTGGACTCCTGCAGCGCGGTGGCCAGCGCGACGACGACCGCCCGCTCCGGCATGCCGCGCCGGATGCCGACCGCCGTGATCGTCGCGGCATTGGCCATCTGCACGGTGTCGAGCGTGACCTCGCCGTCGGCGCGAACCGTGCACTCGGGCCCGATCGCCGGCAGCGGGATCTTCCCGTCCATGCCGCGCACGGCGATCACGATCCCCAGCGTCCCGACGAGGGCGAGCACCGCGAGCACCGCCACCGGTGTCTTGCGCACTCACACCTCCCGGGCGACCCTCGCGGACTCAGGCAACAAGGGTAATCAACGAGGGCGAGACCGAGCTGTTACCGGCGGCCTTCTCAGCGTGTTCCCAGGGGTACCCAGGCCGCCGGCCGCTTCTCGCGGAACGCGGTGACGCCCTCGACGCCCTCGGCCGACCGGAAGTAGCCGCCCGAGCGCTCGGCGAGATCGGCCAGGTCGGCCCGGATCGACGGGCCCGGGGTGCGGCGCAGCAGCTGCTTGGCGCCGGCCAGGGCCAGCGGTCCGCCGCGGACCAGGGCGTCGCAGTAGGCGGCGACGGTCGCGTCCAGGCCTTCGGCCGAGACCGACTTCGTGACCAGGCCGACCTCCTGGGCCCGCGGGCCGTCGAAGACGTCGCCGGTCAGGTAGAGATCGGCGGCGGCGCGCGGGGCCAGGCGGGGCAGGACGGTGGCGCTGATCACGGCCGGGATGACGCCCAGCCGCACCTCGGAGAAGGCGAACGTCGCCTCGTGCACGCAGACCGCGATGTCGGCCGCGGCGATCAGGCCCAGGCCGCCGGCCCGGGCCGGACCGGCCACCCGGCAGACGACCGGCTTCGGGAACTCCCACAGCGCGGCCAGGACGTCGGCCAGCTTCTCGGCCGGGACCCGGCCCGCGGCGCGCGCCTCGGCGGTCTCCTTGAGGTCGGCGCCCGAGCAGAAGACCGGGCCGGTGTGCGAGAGGACGACCACGCGCACGGCCGGGTCGGTGAGCGCGGCCGACAAGGCTTCGAGCAGCTCGGTCATCAGCGGCGTGGAGAGGGCGTTGCGGTTGGCCGGGCTGTCCAGGGTCACGGTGGTCACCCCGGCGTCGGTGGCGGTACGGACCAGATCCATGGCGAGACCTTAACGGGGTGCGTGCACACTTGACGGATGGCCGGCGCACTTCCCGATGGCGATCCCGTACCCGAGGACGGATCGCTTCCCCCCGAGGCGGCGGCCGCTGCCGGAAAGAACGGATTCGCGGTGTACGTGCATGTGCCGTTCTGTGCCAGCCGGTGCGGCTACTGCGACTTCAACACCTATACGGCCAGTGAGCTCGGCGGCGGGGTCAGTCGCGAGGGCTACGCCGAGACGGTGCTGTCCGAGCTGCGGCTCGCGCGGAACGCGATAAGCCCGCAGCGGGTCGACACCGTCTTCGTCGGGGGCGGCACCCCGACCCTGCTCAGCGCCGACGACCTGGGCCGCGTCCTCGAGGGCATCGACAAGACCTGGGGGCTCGCGCCGGACGCCGAGATCACGACCGAGGCCAACCCGGAGTCGGTCGACCCGGACTATCTGCGCCGGCTGCGCCGCAACGGCTTCACCCGGATCAGCCTCGGCATGCAGTCGTCCAGCCCGGCCGTCCTGAAGATCCTGGACCGGCGGCACACGGCGGGGCGGGCGCCGCAGGCGGCCCGGGAGGCGCGCGAGGCCGGCTTCGAGCACGTGAACCTCGACCTGATCTACGGGACGCCGGGCGAGTCGGCGGATGACTTCGCCGAGTCGCTCCGCACGGTGATCGACGCCGGTGTCGACCACGTCAGCGCGTACGCCCTGATCGTGGAGGACGGCACCCGGATGGCCGCCCGCATGCGCCGCGGCGAGCTGCCGTTCCCGTCCGACGACGTGGCCGCCGATCGCTATCTCGCGGCCGAGGCGGCCCTGACCGAGGCGGGTTTCGGCTGGTACGAGGTTTCCAACTGGGCCACCGGCGAGGACGCCCGCTGCCGGCACAACCTGCTCTACTGGACCGGCGCCGACTGGTGGGGGCTCGGGCCCGGCGCGCACAGCCATGTCGGCGGGGTGCGCTGGTGGAACGTCAAACACCCGGCGGCGTACGGAACGAGGCTCGCCGCCGGCGTCTCGTCCGGTCACGCGCGGGAGGTCCTCACCGAGGAGGACCGGCACGTGGAGGACGTCATGCTGCGGGTGCGGCTGCGCGAGGGGATCCCGCTCGCGCGGGTCGACCGGGCGGGCGCGAGACGGGCGCTCGACGACGGGCTGCTCGACCGCGAAGCGTACGCCCAAGGGCAGTTGATCTTGACCTTGCGCGGCCGCCTCCTGGCCGACGCCGTCGTCCGTGAGGTGGTGTGAAGCGCCGGGCCCCCGCCCCGGCGCCATCGACGCTTACTTGATGATCTGGACCGTCATCGGGTAGTTGTACGGCTCGTTGTTGCTCGCCTTGACGCCGGCGATGACGCCGAAGATGATCGCGATGAGCCAGGCCACCGGGCCGATGATGAAGCCGATGACCAGGCAGGTCGTCGCCCAGCCGACCAGCGCGATGATCGACCAGAGGATCTGGAAGTTCAGCGCCTTGACCGCCTCGGCCCGCACCACCGGCGACTGGTTGCCCCGGGCCAGCAGCACGATCAGCGGCACGATCCAGCCCGAGCAGCCACCACCGAGGAAGGCGCCGGCCGCGCCGCCGAAGTGGTTGATCAGGATCCAGTTCTTGTCGTCGAGGCCGGAGCCGGCCGGCGCCTGGTTGTAGCCGCCGTACTGCGGCGGCGGGTTGTAGCCACCGGCCGGCGGGGGGTTGTAGCCACCGGAGGGCGGAGGAGCGTAGCCTCCCGGCGGCGGGGGCGGCGAAGAGGGCGGTGTCGAACCGGAGGTCGGCTCGTTGGCCCCATATGGGTTGAACGGCGCGGTGGGGTCGTTGGACCCGCCTCCCGGGGCGGCGCCCTCACCGGGCGGGCGAGGTGGTTCAGTCATGGCTGACACCGTAGGACCGCAGCTCAATACGGTCGAGAGCGACATGCGGTCGGAGTCGATGAATAGACAGTTCACTCGATCATCGCGTTGCCGCCCGAGGCGACGTAGACTGGCACTCTGTCACGGGGAGTGCCAGCACGCTCGGAGGGAGGGGTCATGAGTCTGGATGACCGCAAGCTCGAGGTGCTGCGGGCGATCGTCGAGGACTACGTCGAGACCCAGGAGCCGGTCGGCAGCAAGGCCCTGGTCGAGCGGCACCAGCTCGGCGTCTCGCCGGCCACCGTGCGCAACGACATGGCCGTGCTGGAGGAGGAGGGCTACATCCGCCAGCCGCACACCAGCGCCGGCCGGGTGCCCACCGACGCGGGCTACCGCCTGTTCGTCGACCGCCTCTCCAAGGTCAAGCCGCTCAGCCCGGCCGAGCGCCGGGCGATCGAGCGCTTCCTGATCGGCGCCGTCGACCTCGACGACGTGGTGCACCGCACCGTGCGCCTGCTCGCCCAGCTGACCCGCCAGGTCGCGGTCGTGCAATATCCGTCGCTCGCCCGGTCCAGCGTCCGGCACCTCGAGCTCGTGCCGATCTCCACCACCCGGCTCATGCTCGTGATGATCGCCGACACCGGGCGGGTCGAGCAGCGGCTGGTCGAGCTGCCCGGGCCGGTCGCCGCCGACGACGTGACCGACCTGCGCCGCAAGGTCAACGAGAAGCTCGCCGGCCAGCGGCTGGCCGACACCCCGCCGCTCGTGCAGGGCCTGGTCGACGACTGTGCGCCCGGTCACCGCGGCACGATGGCGTGCCTGGCGAGCGTGCTGCTCGAGACCCTGGTCGAGCGCAGCGAGGAGCGTCTCATGCTCGCCGGAACGGCGAACTTGACACGGGGCGGTGTGCTGGACTTCCAGGGCACGTTGCGTCCCGTGCTCGAGGCGCTGGAGGAGGAGGTCATCCTGCTCAAGCTCATCGGTGACCTCGAGCCGAGCAAGACGCGGGTCCGGATCGGCGACGAGAACGAGATAGACAACCTGCGGTCGACGTCGGTGGTCAGCACCGGTTACGGACCGGGCGCGACTATCGTTGGTGGCCTCGGTGTGCTCGGCCCCACCCGGATGGATTACCCCGGCACCATCGCCACCGTCCGCGCGGTGGCACGCTACGTCGGCGACCTGCTGGCACAGAATTGAGGACTCCAAACCCCGTGGCCAAGGATTACTACGGCATTCTCGGCGTGAGCCGGGAGGCGACCGACGACGAGATCAAGCGCGCCTACCGGAAGCTGGCTCGGCAGTACCACCCGGACGTCAACCCCGATCCGGAGGCGCACGAGAAGTTCAAGGACATCAACGCGGCGTACGAGGTCCTCTCCGACGACCAGAAGCGGCAGATCGTCGACCTCGGCGGTGACCCGCTCGCGCCCGGTGGCGGCGCGGGCCCGGGTGGCGCCGGCGGTCCGGGCGGCCCGTTCGTCGGGTTCCAGGACATCATGGACGCCTTCTTCGGCACCGCCGCCGGCGGCGGGTCCCGGGGGCCGCGGCCGCGCACCCGGCCCGGCGCCGACGCGATCCTGCGGCTGGAGCTCGACCTGGTCGAGACGGCGTTCGGCGTCGAGGCCCCGATCACGGTCGACACGGCGGTGCTGTGCACCCAGTGCTCCGGGGCCGGCACCGCGCCCGGCACCCACCTGGCCACCTGCGAGACCTGTGGCGGCCGCGGCGAGGTGCAGAGCGTGCAGCGCACGTTCCTGGGCCAGGTCGTCTCGTCCCGTCCCTGCTCGACCTGCCAGGGCCACGGCACGATCATCCCGCACCCCTGCCCGACCTGCGCCGGCGACGGCCGGGTGCGTACCCGTCGCTCACTGACCGTGAAGATCCCGGCCGGCGTCGAGGACGGCATGCGCATCCGCCTGGCCCAGCAGGGCGAGGTCGGCCCGGGCGGCGGCACGGCCGGCGACCTGTACGTCGAGATCCACGAGCGGCCGCACGACGTCTACTCCCGCAAGGGCGACGACCTGCACTGCCGGGTGACCCTGCCGATGACGGCGGCGGCGCTCGGCACCCGCCTGACGATCAAGACGCTCGACAGCGAAGAGGCGATCGAGGTGAAGTCCGGCACCCAGCCGGCGTCGACGCTGCGCATCCGCGGCAAGGGCGTGCCGCACCTGCGGGGTCAGGGCCGGGGCGACCTCTTCGTGCATCTCGACGTGAAGACGCCGACCAAGCTGACCGCCGAGCAGGAGCGGATGCTGCGCGAGTTCGCCAAGACGCGCGGGGAAGACGTGGCCGAGCTGAGCAAGCAGGGCGGGTTCTTCAGCCGGATGCGGGACGCGTTCAACGGGCACTGACATGGTTCCCGGCGATGCCGGGAACCATGCCGTGGTTGCCCGCTCAGCGAGCGGCGAGGGTGCGGCCCGCGTGGACGGCGGCCTCGTGGGCGGCCTTCTTCATCAGCTCGGCGGTCTCCAGGAACGGGTCCATCGCCGGGTTCACGCCGGCCAGCGTCAGCTCGCGCTCGACCAGCGTCAGGTCGGCGCCCCAGACGTCGGCGACGATCCGGCGCAGGTACGCGGTGTTGTGGTCCCAGCCCTCGCGCGGGGTGCCGGGGCCGTAGCCGCCACCCCGGGTGGTCAGCACGACGGCGGGCTTGCCGTCGAGCAGGCGCTCGCCCTGGCTGCCGCCGGCGATGGCCAGGTCGAACCAGGTCTTGGCGTGCTGGGAGACGCCCCAGTTGTAGAGCGGCAGCGCCAGGATCACGGCGTCGGCGTCGCGCAGCTCGCTCGCCAGCGTGGCGGCCAGCGCGACCGCCGCCCGCTGCTGCTCGGTGCGCTGCTCCTCGGGGGTGAAGCCGGCGTGGACGGCGGTGGCCCAGGCGTCCGCCGGCAGCGGGTCGGCGCCGAGGTGGCGGCGCACGAACGTGGTCTCCGGCCGGACGGCCAGCCACTCGGCCTCGGCGATGTCGGCGAGCTCGCTGCTGGCCGAGTGCGGGCCCATGATGCTGGCGTCGATGCGAAGAACGGTCACGGTTATGCTCCCTGATCTGGGGTATTGAATGTTCAACACCGCCTCGCTCAGAAGCTTGCCACGACAAGCATTGAATGTTCAACACGGGTACCCTGTGGTGGTGACCAACACCACGACGCTGCCGCCGGACGACGAGGTCCCCTGGCTCCACGACGACGAGCGCGGCGCCTGGATGACCTTGATCTCGCTGCTGATGACCCTGCCGACCGCGATCGACGCTCAGCTCAAGCGCGACTCGGGGCTCAACTTCTTCGAGTACTCGATCCTGGTCGCGCTGTCCCGCCCGCCCGGCCGGCCGGTCCGGATGAATGCGCTGGCGCTGTTCGCGGGCGGGTCGGCGTCGCGCCTGTCGCACGCGGTCAGCCGGCTCGAGCGGCAGGGCTGGGTGCGGCGCGTGGTGCACAACGGCGAGGTGCGCTGCACCGAGGCGATGCTCACCGAGAAGGGCTTCGCCATGCTGGCCTCGGCCGCTCCGGCGCACGTCCGCGAGGCCCGGCGCCTGGTGTTCGACGTGCTCACGCCCGAGCAGGTGCGCCAGCTTCAGCAGATCAGCCGCCAGCTCCTGCAGGTGGCCGGCCCCGAGGTCGCGGTGGCGCTGGACCGGGCGATCGTCGAGGCGGCGGTCGAGGGCGAGGCGGCCACGGACCGGTTCATCGTCAGCGCGGCCGCGGACTCGGCTTGCACCGAGGCCGGCTCGGCCTGCACCGAGGCGGTGATCGAGCCGCGGTGCTGAGCACGGCCGGCCGCGGCGGTGCCTCAGATCTTGGCTCTTGCTCGGTCGATCAGCAGCGGCATGAGCTTGGCGCGCCAGGTGTCCAGGTGCACCTGGCCGGACGACATGCCGCCGTGCGCGAACTCGGCGCGGTAGACCGAGGGCGCGATCTCGGTCGCGAGATCGACGCCGACGATGCGGTTGAAGGCGTTGTAGAGCATGGCCTCGGCCTCACCGACCGTCGGCGGCAGATAGGTGCCCTGGAGGTGGTCGCGCATCGCCTGCCAGACCCAGGGATCGCCCCGCAGCCCCCAGCGGTCGGGCTCGGGGTCGAACAGGTCGTCGACGTGCTTCATGAGATCAGGTTGGCACCGGGTCAGCTCCGCCGCACGCCGAGCCGCGACATCGCCCAGCGGCCGGCGCCGGGACTGGCGGCCACCGAGGAACTGATCAAACGGTGACGGCGGGGACGGCCGCGGTCAGCGACCAGTCGTGGCTGATCTCGGCCGCGGTGCGCAGCAGCTTGGGCAGGTGGTCCTCGAGCAGCGTCTCGACCGACGTCTCGGCGGCGTGCACGGTCACGTTGATGGCGGCCACCACGTTGCCGTCGCCGTCGCGGACGCCGGTCGCTATCGAGCGGATGCCGGGGGCCAGGTCCTGGTCGGCCAGCGCCCAGCCCTTGGCCCGTACCTCGCGCAGCGCGGCGTCCAGCTCCTCGGCCGACGGCTGCCAGCGGGCGGTGATGCCGGAACGGGAGGCCTCGGCGAGCACCCGGGGTAGCTCGGCCGGCGGCAGGGCGGCCAGCAGCACCTTGCCCATCGAGGTGGCCGGCGCCGGGAAGCGGGTGCCGATGGTCACGGCCAGAGTCACGATCTTCGGGACCGCGACCCGGGCCACGTAGACGATGTCGCCGCCGTCGAGCTGGGCCATCGACGTCGACTCGTTGGTCTGCGCGACCAGCCGTTCCATGTGCGGGCGGGCGACATCCCACATGCTCAGCGCGTTCACGTACGCCATGCCCAGGTCCAGCACCCGGGGGGTGAGCGCGTAGCCGCGGTCGGCGGCGCGCACGTAGCCGAGCGCCTCGAGCGTGATGAGGATGCGGCGGACCGTCGGCCGGGCCAGGCCGGTCTGCCCGGCGATCTCGCTGAGCGTCATGGCCGGCGTGCCGGGGCGGAAGGAGCGCAGGACGTCGAGGCCGCGAGCCAGGGCCTCGATGAAATCGGGTCCGGCGCCCCTTCCGCTGTCGGTCATTGGGGCACCCTACTTGGTGTACTGGTACGGGTTGTGCAGGATGCGAGCCTCGGGGATGTCCGGGTTCATGCCGCGCTGCCACGCCTCTTCGCCCATCGTCTCCCGCAGGTACGCGATGGTGGCGTCCACCTTGGCCCGGGCGGCCGCGAGATCGACGTCCACGAGCCGGCCGTCCCGCTTCACGATGCGGCCGCCGACCACGACCGTGTGCACGTCGCCGCGCTGCGCCTGGAACACCACGTGGCCGTACGGGTTGAGGACCGGGAACATCGCCGGCGAGGCGTCGTTCTTGATCAGCACCACGTCACCCTGGCGACCGGGCGTGAGCGCGCCGATCGACGAGTCCAGGCCGAGCGCCTTGGCCCCGCCCCGGGTGCCCCAGTCGACGACCTGCTCGGCCCGCAGCGCGTGGTGGGTGACCGTCTCCTTCTTGCCGTGCGCCTCCTGGTGCTCGCGGACCCGGTCGGCGCTGAGCGTGGTGCGCATCGCCGAGAACAGGTCGCCGCTCCACCACACGCTGGTGTCCATCGAGAGCGACACCGGCACGTCGTGCTTGCGCAGCTGCCAGGTGGGCGGGTAGCCCTGGCCGGCGCTCTGCTCACTTTCGGTCGAGACCGAGACGGACCCGCCGGTGGCCGCGATCCGGTGGTACGAGTCGCTGCTCAGCGAGGCCGCGTGCACGTACACGGTCCCGGGGGTCATGAAGCCGTTCTCGTACATGAGCCGGATGCCGTCGTCGTTGGTGGCGCCCCAGACGCCGGCGTGGGTGGTGACCGACGCCCCGAGCTCGCGCGCGACCTCGAAGGCGGCCTTCTCCTGGAACGTGGGGTCGCCGGGGATGTCGAACGCCATCTGGAAGCCGGCCAGTTTCCCGCCGTCGATGCGCCGGCGGTAGAAGTCGCGGAACTCGTCGGTGGTCGACCACTCCCAGGGACCCTGCTGGATATTCCCGTACGCGAGGACGAAGCGCCCCGGCACGGCCTCGAGCGCGTCGACCGCGGCGTCGGCATGATCCGTGGTCTGCAACCCGTGCGACCAGTCCACCGTCGTCGTGACGCCGGCGTCGATGGCCTCGATCGCGCCGAGCAGGTTGCCGGCGTAGATGTCCTCGGGGCGGAACAGCTTGCCCGACTCCAGGTAGTACCAGACGAAGTACTGGGTGAGGGTCCAGTCGGCGCCGTACCCCCGCATGGCGGTCTGCCACATGTGCCGGTGGGTGTCGACCATGCCCGGCATCACGATCCCGCCGCTCGCGTCGATCTCGACGGCGCCGTCGGGGGCGGTCAGGCCGGGGCCGACCTCGGCGATCTTGCCGTCGACGATCAGCACGTCGGCATCCTTGAGCACGGTGTGCGCGTCGTCCATGGTGAGAACCAGGCCGTTTCGGAAGACCACCGGCCGGTCGCTGTCGCTCATCGCCCATCCTTTCGGGAGGTTCCGGACCACTGTCCGCACAGCGGGCAGGGCGAGTGGCGTCAGTGTGCTCCCGGTCACCTGGACGGTCAAGAGGCTGTTTCGGTTTTGTAAAACCGCCGTTGACAGGCCGCCTGAGCGGGGGCAGGCTGATTGCGCGGACGAGTGTCCGCAGAACGGGCGGTGATGATGGCGCAGGGCCCATTGGACGGTCTGCTGGTCGCGGATTTCTCGCGGATCCTGGCCGGGCCGTACGCGACGATGCTCCTGGCCGACCTGGGCGCGCAGGTGATCAAGGTGGAGGGGCCGACGGGGGACGACACCCGCACGTGGATGCCGCCGACTCGCGAGGGCGTCTCGACCTACTATCTCGGTATAAATCGGAATAAGAGGTCGATTGCGCTCAACCTCAAGGACGCCGCCGATTTGGAAGCGGCGCAGGAGCTCGCCCGGCGCGCCGACATCATGATCGAGAACTTCAAGCCCGGTGGTCTGTCCCGGTTCGGCCTGGACTACGAGTCGGTCGCGGCGGCCAACGAGAAGATCATTTACGCCAGCATCAGCGGCTTCGGCTCGGGGGCCGGCGCCGAGATGCCGGGATACGACCTGATGGTGCAGGCGATCTCCGGGCTCATGAGTCTCACCGGTGATCCGGACGGGCCGCCGTACCGGGCCGGCATCTCGGTCTTCGACGTGATGGCCGGCATGCATGCCACGATCGGCATCCTCGCCGCGCTGAACCACCGGGCGCGGTCCGGGCGTGGCCAGCACGTCGAGGTGAACCTGCTGAGCTCGGCCCTCTCCGGCCTGGTCAACCATTCCAGCGGCTACGTCGCGAGCGGCACGATCCCGTACCGGATGGGAAACGCACATCCCAGCCTCTTCCCGTACGAGCCCCTGCCCACCGCCGACGGCGAGCTGATCGTGATCGCGGGCAACGACGGGCAGTTCCGCAAGCTGTGCCAGGTGCTCGACCTGCCCGACCTGCCGGACGATCCGCGCTTCGGCCGCAACCAGGACCGTACGGCGAACCGGGAGGAGCTGCGCCCGATCCTGGTCGAGCGGCTGGCCAAGCGGGGCAAGGACGAGTGGTTCCGCGACCTGCTCGCGGCCGGGGTGCCGTGCGCGCCGATCAACACCATCGACGGTGGCGTGGCCCTGGCCGGCGAGCTGGGCCTGCACCCGGTGATCGACGCGGGCGGCGTGCCGGCGGTGCGCAACCCGATCACGTTTTCCGAGACCCCGGCGGCGTACGAGCTGCCGCCGCCCACCCTCGACGAGCACGGTGAGGAGATCCGCGCGTGGCTGAGCCGCTGACCGGCGCCTGGTCCTCCGGACGGCGCGGAGAACCCGCCAAAAAGGAAGAGCTGAGATTTCCGACGGGCTTGGGCACGTCCACCCCGGAGACCATCTCGCTGCTGGGTAAGGACCTGGCCGCCGAGCTGATGGGCAAGGTCGGGTTCGGCGAGCTGGCGTACTGGCTGGTGGCCGGGCGGCGGCCGACCGCCGGCGAGACCCGGCTGTTCGAGGCGGTGCTGGTGGCGCTGGCCGACCACGGCTTCACGCCCACGGCGATCGCGGCCCGGCTCACGTACCTCTCGGCCCCGGACTCCCTGCAGGGAGCGCTCGCGGCCGGCCTGCTCGGCGGCGGCTCCCGGTTCCTGGGCGTGACCGAGGACTGCGGCCGGTTCCTCGCCGACACCCTGGTCGAGGCCGGCACCGAGCGGGACTACGACGTGATCGCGCTCGAGGCCGTACGCAAGGCCCGCGAGCAGCGCCGGATCATCCCCGGCCTGGGCCACCCGGTGCACAAGGAGGAGGACCCGCGCACGCCGGTGCTGATCGGCATCGCCGAGCAGGAGGGCCTGCGCGGCCCGCACCTGCGGCTGTTCGAGGCGATCGGCCGGGTCCACCCCCAGGTGCTGGGCCGGAAGCTGCCGCTCAACGGCGCCGGCGTGTGCGGCGCCGCGCTCGCCGACCTCGGCCTGCCCACCGACCTGCTGCGCGGGTTCGCGCTGCTGGCCCGGGCGGCCGGGCTGCTCGGCCAGCTGGCCGAGGAGCGCCGCCGGCCGATCGCGAACGACATCTATCTCACCGTCGACCGGAACGCCGTCTACGAACCCCTTCCCGGCTCCCGAGAGGACTGACTATGGCCAGCATCGTCGCGGTCATCGCCTCGACCCACCATCCGTTCTACTACCGCGCCAGCACCGCCACCGGCGACGACCGGCCGCCGTTCGCGGACGAGTGGGTCTCCAAGATCACGGCGTTCCGGGAGACGCTGACCCGGGCGAACCCCGACGTGCTGGTGATGGTCGGCTCCGACCACTTCCACCAGCTGTGGCTGGACAACATGCCGCAGTTCCTGGTCGGCAAGGCGCCGTTCTACGACGCCAACTGGTACAACGAGGAGCGCGAGTTCGGCCTGCCGCGGATGCTGCTCAAGGGCCAGGAGGACCTGTCGGCGCACATCCTGCGCTCCGGCCTCGACCGCGGCTTCGACCTCGCGTTCAGCAACGAGCTGCGGATCGACCACAGCGTCACCTGCCCGATCATCACGCTGCGGCCCGAGGCCGACCTGCCGATCGTCCCGATCTACACCAACATCTTCGCGCCGCCGCTGCCGCAGCCGTCCCGGTTCGTGGCGCTCGGCGAGGCCATCCGCAAGATCGTCGAGGAGTGGCCGTCGCACCTGCGGGTCGCGATCATCGGCACCGGGCACCTGTCGCTCGAGCTCGGCGGTCCCCGGCAGTTCGGACCGCACGGCCCCGACCCCGAGTTCGACCGCAAGGCCGTCGAGTGGATCGCCACCGGCGACCTCGACAGCTGCCTGCGCGAGGTGTCGCTGGAGAGCCTGCACTCGCCGGGCAACGCCACCCACGGCTTCATGGATTTCATGCTGATGATGGGCGTCGCCGGGGCGGGGGCGAAGGCCGACCACGTCGACAGCCTCGACCTGTTCCACACCATGGAGGCGTACTTCACCTGGTATCCGAACGGAGCGCCGGCATGAGCAAGTACCTGCTGAACAAGTTCCTGTACACGGTGGACCGCGATCCCGAGCTGGTCGAGCGCTACCGGGAGTCGCCGCGGGAGCTGGTCACGTGGTGGGAGGCCGAGCGCGCGAACCAGGTGCTCAACTGCCTCACCGGCGAGGCGAGCACCTGGCAGCGCTTCACCGGCGAGGAGCGCGAGGCGCTGATCGGCCACGACCACTGCAAGCTGTTCGAGCTGGGCGCCCATCCGTTCCTGACGCTGACCCTCTTCATCGCGATGTTCGAGCGGGACAACACCGAGCCGCTGGAATATCAGAAGGCGTACGGGGCGCGGATGGCCCACTTCGCGCTGCCCTACCCGGACATCGCGACATGATGCCGGCCGCCGTGCTGCGGATCTGCGGCCGGCCGCCGGCACTGGAGAAGCGGCCGGCGCCGGTGGCCGGCGCGGGCGAGGTGCCGGTCACCGTGGCGGCGGCGCCGATCACCCCGCTCGACCTGCTCTGCGCGAGCGGCACCAGCTACTTCGGGGTGCCGGCCACGCCCTACGTGCCGGGCGTGCAGGGCGTCGGCCACCGCGACGACGGCACCCCGGTCTGGTTCGCCACCTCGGCCGGCATGCGGCCCGGTGACGGCAGCATGGCCGGCGCCGTCGCGGTGCCCCATGTGGACGTCGTCCCGCTGCCGCGCGGGGTGCCGCTGCCGCTGGTCGCGGCCCTGGGCCTCTCGGCGGTGGCCGCCCACTCGGCGCTGGTCCGCACCGGCGGGCTCACCCCGGGCGAGACGGTGATCGTGCTCGGCGCCGGCGGCGTGGTCGGCCAGGCCGCCGTCCAGCTCGCGTTGCTCTCCGGCGCCGGCCGGGTGGTCGCCGTGGCCCGCTCGGCCGCGGCGGGCGAGCGCGCGGTCCGGCTCGGCGCCGCCGAGGCCGTGCGGCTGCGGCCCGACGACGACCCGGCCTCGCTCGCCGACCGGATCCGGGACGCGGCGGGCCCGGCCGACCTGGTGCTCGGCCCGGTCTTCGGCGTGCCGGCCGCGGCCGCGCTGCGGGTGCTGCGCCCGGGCGGCCGGCTGGTCAACCTGGGCGGCTCGGCCGCGCCGACCGCGCCGATCGACTCGGCGACGCTGCGCAGCGGCTCGCTCCGGGTGCTCGGCTACACCAACAACGCGCTGTCGGTGGCGCAGCGGGCCGAGTCGCTGGCCGAGGTGGCCGGGCACGCGGCGGCCGGGCGGCTCACGGTGGCGCACGAGGTGGTGCCGTTCGCCGACGTCGCCGAGGCCTGGTCCCGCCAGGCCGCGGGCGACACGGACGGCCGGCTGGTGCTGGTGCTGTGAGCCGGTCAGTTCGGTGAGCTGGTCTCCAGCGGGACGATCGACAGGGCGGCCAGCCGGACCGGGTCGGTGACCGCCTGGATGACCGTGATCCGGCCGTCGACGATGGTCAGGCGCAGCACCCCGATCCGGTTGCCGCCGACGACGATCGCGACGCCGAGCGCGCCGTCGATGAGGGCGGCCCGCGCGGCCTGGGCGCGGCCGGCGAAGAAACGGGCCACGACCGCGGCGCCGCGATGCTGGCTGACCGGGCCGATGCGCATCTCGACGTCGGGGTCGAGCAGAGTCAGCAGCGTGCCGATGTCGTCGCCCCGGGAGGCGGCCAGGAACGCCTCGACGATCCGCCGGTCGGCCGGCGTCTCGGGGTCGGCGGCCGGGTTGGCCCGGACCCGGCGCCGGGCCCGGCTGGCGAGCTGACGGGCCGCGTCGGGGGAGCGGCCGACCAGCGGGGAGATGTCCTCGAACGAGACGCCGAACATGTCGTGCAGCACGAAGGCGAGCCGCTCGGCCGGAGTCAGCGTCTCGAGCACGACCAGCAGGGCGAGACCGACCGAGTCGGCCAGCACGGCCTGCTCCTCGGGGCCGGGTACGGCGGCGGGCTGCTCGGCCGGGTATGCGTCCTCCCGGCGGGCCGTGCGCTGGCGCAGCATGTCGAGGCACACGCGCCCGACGACCGTGGTCAGCCAGGCCGACAGGTTGTCGACGCGGCCGTCACCCGTACGGCTCAGGCGCAGCCATGCCTCCTGCACCGCGTCGTCCGCCTCGGTGACCGAGCCCAGCATGCGCAGCGCCACCGCCCGCAGCCGGGGCCGGTGCCGCTCGAACCGCTCAGCCAGCGCCGCGTCGCTCATCGACAATTACCCCCATTTGTGATGTAAGCCACTTTGGTCACAGTCACCGTCGCCGCTTCGTCACTCCTCCGACGAACCAGAACGCGCCGATGTGACGGCGCCACGGGAATCGAGGAGAAGCATCATGACAGCTCGGATCGAGAACCCGGCCGGTCTGCTTCCGGACGCGGTCAAGGCGGTCAACTTCCTCTACAAGGCGGCCCACTCGGCCGGTGTCGAGCCCGTCGTGCTCGAGCTCGTGCACCTGCGGGCCAGCCAGATCAACGGCTGCGGGCCCTGCGTCGACGCCGGTGCGAGGTCCATGCGCAAGAACGGCGAGACCGACGAGCGCCTGTACGCGGTGGCGGTGTGGCGCGAGACGCCGTACTTCACCGACGCCGAGCGGGCCGCGCTCGCCCTGGCCGAGTACGCCACCCGGCTCGCCGACCAGCCCGACGCGGTGCCGGACCACATCTGGGACGCGGCGGCCGAGCACTTCGACGAGAAGCAGCTCGCCGCGATCGTGCTGTGGATCGCGACGACGAACTTCTTCAATCGCATCAACGTCACGACCCGGCAGCCCGCTCCGCAGAATTGGGGATGAGACCGTCCGCCGTGCGGGTCTACCATGCGCGGCATGACGGGGACCGATGCTCCACGCCCCGTGCGGGTGGCAGCGTGGCTGACCATGGCGCTCGCGCCGGTCGGCCTGCTGCTCCTGCTCGACGGCTTCCTGGAGCTGCACTGGTGGGGAACGACGGAAGAACGACAACTCATCGCGCTGCTCGCGAAGATCGAGACGGATTACGGCATCGAGGCGCCGGCCCTGCTGCGCGGCCGGGACGGCGCGATCCAGCTGGTGATTCTCGGGCTTCTCTGCATCGCGTACGCGACCCTGGGCCTCTGGATCCGGCGCGGCCGGCTGTGGGCTCGCACCACGGCGCTGACCACCGGCGTGCTGCTGACCCTGGTCGGGCTGTTCGGGGTCGGCGCCGACGCGACCGAGTCGCGCCCGCTCTCGGTCTACTTCGACAACCTGACCGGGTCGGCGATACCCGACCGGATAGCGGCGGTGAAGGCGCTGCTCTACCCGGGGTGGTACTCGTGGTTCGAGGACATCGCCCAGGGCCTTCAGGTGATCGCGTCGCTGGCCGCCGTGGTGGCGATCGCCGCCGCGGTCATCACCCACTCGGACTACTTCTCCGGCGGCCGGTCGGTCGACGCGCCGCCGGACGAGTGGGACGCGGCGCTCGGCCGGGTACGGGAGCAGTCCCGCACCCATCTGGAGGCGGAGTCCTAAGCCGACGCCGGCCCTACGACCACGGCGTGCCGTGCTCCCGCGGCACCGCGGCCTGCCCGCGGGCGGTCTGCGGTACGCCGGCGCGCCCGACGAAGACCGACGTCAGCCCCGGCGGCCCGGCCTCGGGCCGCGGTCGCCGGGTCCGGCTGACCACCAGCACCACGATCGCCAGCACGGTGGCGGCGACCGCGGCGATCAGGATCGTGCCGACGATGGTCGAGGTGCCGGCGCCCTCGCGGTGGCCGCCCGGCGCCGGCACGACCGCGTCGCCGGTCAGCGTGAGGTCGCCGGTGTCGACCTGCACGGCGACGGTGGCCGGCAGCGAGGGCGGGGTGGCGAAGCAGACCAGGTAGCGGTCGCGCAGCGTGGACTCGACCTGGTCGAGCGCCGGCACCACCACGGGCTCGCCGGCCGGGGCGAAGAAACCGCCGGTCGCGGCGGCCGCCTCGGACCAGTACGCGCCGGCCGCCGCGGTGCCGACCACGACCAAAATCGTGCCGCTGGCCCGGAAGTCGCCGGCCAGGTCGGCGGCCTCGATGCCGCCGGCGTCGGCCGCCGAGGTGTACATGACCACCACCCGGCGGCCCGTCTCCACCCGCGGGAACTGGCCGCGGGCCAGCGTCAGGGCGGCCTCGGTGTCACGGTCGCCGGCCGCGCGGATCCCGTCGAGCGAGCCCACCACGCCCAGCGGGCCACGCGTGGGCCCGGCCGCCGCGGCGGCCGGGCGGCGGTCGGGGATGACCACGGCCTCGGTGCTGGTGGGCGCCTCGAGGATGAACCGGGCGGCGGCACTCAGCCAGGCCGGCAGCGTCTTGGCCCCGGCGGTCGAGGCGTCCACCACGAACGAGACGGCGAGCCCGTCGGACATGATCGGAACCAGGTCGGCGTGCTGCGGGTGGCCGCCGACCGAGACCTGCACGCGGCGGGTGCTGGTGCTGTTGCTGGCGCTGAGGTCGACCACGACCGCGGTCTCGCCGCCGCCGCTGAGCACGCCGGCGATCGGCAGCGGAACCGCCGCGACAGCCGGCGCGGCGTCGCTCACCAGCGCGACAGCGATGGCCGCGAGGGCCGCGAGGGCCGCGGCCATCGCCCGCGCGCCCCGCCCGGCCGCCCGGCGCCACCACGCCTGGCCGTGCGTTGCCGCCTGGCCGTGCGTTGCCGCCTGGCCGCGCGTTGCCGCCTGGCCGCGCGTTGCCGCCCGGCCGCGGGTTGCCGCTTGGCGGCGGGGCTTCGCCCGGTCGGCGGGCCCGGGGTCAGGCCGGCTCGGCGAACGCGATGACATTGTCCCGATAGCTTCCGCGAGAGTGGTCGAAGCTGCCGCCGCAGGTGACCAGCCGGAGCGTGGGGTCGAGGGTGGGCGCGTAGACCAGGTCGGTGGGGAACCGGACCTTCGGCACCCGCTCGACCTTGGTGATCGAGAAGGTCGCCGTCGTGCCGTCGGAGCGCTCGACCTGGACGGCGGTGCCCGGCTTGACCCGGTAGAGGTCGAAGAAGATGCCGGGGCCCGCCGTCGAGTCGACGTGGCCGAGGAGCACGGCCGGGCCGGCCTGGCCGGGGCGCGGGCCGTACTCGTACCACCCGGCGACGTCGGTGGTGGCCGGGACCTGGATCGTGCCGTCGGCCCGCAGGCCGAGTCGCTCGATCCTGCTGTCCACGTGCAGGGCCGGGATGCGGAGCCGGGTCGGTAGCGCGACCTGGTCGTAGGTCCGCACCGACCTGAACGTCTTCGCCGGCTCCTGCGATGGACCGGGCCGGGTGGCCGCGGCGGGCCGGGCGGTCGCGGACACCGTGGGTGGACCGCCGGTCAGCACGGCCAGCAGGACCAGCGCGAGCGTGGCCAGGGCCGGGACACGGGCGTACGACGGCATCAGCGGCTTTCCACGACGGCGGCCATCCCGCCGTACCCGGTCTGGGCGCCGCCCCTGGGGAGCCTGGCCGCCACGGTCACGCCGAACGCGTCGGCCAGCTGCGTGGCCAGGCCGAACATGTCCTGGTACGTGTCGTAGGCGACGTCGTGGGCGGTGGCGTAGTCCTTGGCCGCGTACGCGTCCGCGTGCTTCATCAGCATCATGTCGTGCTTCTGCACCGCCGCGGTGAGGTCGGCGGCGCTGATGTGCTTGCTCGTGGCGCCGGCCAGGAACGTGCCCATCCGCTGCTCGATGCCGGCCATCTCGGTCCTGGCCTGGTCCTGCTTGGCCTTGTCGGCGGCCGCCGTGGCGCTGGAGTAGGCCACCAGCTGCTCGACGTGGTCGGCCCACAGCGACTGGAACTGCTTGGCCGCCGCCGGCCCGAACAGGGTGTCCATCGCCGCCGCCAGGTCGGCGGTGTTGCCGTTGATCATCTGGCCGGAGGAGTCGAAGTCGGGTGAGCCGGTCACCGCGGCCCGGGTCAGGTCCTCCACCAGCGCCGCGTGCTCGGCCAGCAGCTTGCCGAGCTGGGAGCGCAGCCGCCACAGCGGTTGCCCGAGGGTGGCGACGTCCTTGGCCGGGAGCAGCGACTTCGCCAGGGTCAGGCCCAGGTCGTACGTGTGCTGGTAGCCCATCCGATAGAGATCGTCGGCCAGCGCGTAGTTCTTCGCCGCGTAGGCGTCCGCCTGCCCTGTCAGATGTCCGACATGCTGCACGACGGCGGCCCGGGCCGCGGCCCGGCTGAGCCGCCCCTGCGACGCGCCCGCGAAGAAGTCGCCGAGATCCTCCTCGTACTCGACCAGCTCCTTGCGCGCCTCCTCGAGGGCCGCCTTGTCCTGGGCCGCGATCGCGCCCGCGTAGGTGAACAGGCCCACGATGTGCTCCGACCACATCGGGCCGAACTTGTCCGCCGCGGCCTGCCCGAACAGCTGCCCGACCAGGGTCGTCATCGCCGACGTGTTCTTGCCCAGCGCCGCGTTCGCCGCCTGCACGAAGTCGTCGTCGCCGCGGATCCGGCTGCGCATCAGGTCGGCCGCGAGCACCGAGTGCTGCCCGAGCAGCGCCTCGAGCTGGATCGCCAGGTCGGCGGCGCTCGGAGCGGCCCGATGCCGAGCCGGGACCGCCTGCGTCACCGCCGCCGGCGCCGGGCCGGATGCGAGAAGAAGCAGGCCGGCGCAGAGAATCGGCAGCGCCCGCCAGAGCCGTCCGTTTCCGAGAGTCAGCATGCGTACCATCGCCCGCTCAGGAGGAAGTCGCGACCGACCATACGCCCACGTCACAACAAGGTCGAGACCACAGAGCGACGTCTGGAGCACTGAGCGTCGATGAAGTACGGTCGGGTTGCTCACCGACACACGTTGATCTTCAAATGCCGGGGATGAGGCCGGGATGGAGATGCTGGGGCAGCTCGTCGCCGGGCGCTATCGGCTCCTGCGGAGGCTCGGCGCGGGCGGTATGGGCGGGGTGTGGCTCGCCCACGACCTGACCGACGACCGGCAGGTCGCCCTCAAGCAGTGCCATCTGCCCGACGGGCTGAGCCGCGACGAGCAGGACCTGTTCCGGGTGTGGACGGTCCGCGAGGCGCGGGCCTACTCGCTGGTCGGCCATCCCAACGTGGTGCGCACGCTCGACGTACTGCCCGACGACGACGAGCCGTGGATCGTCATGGAGTACGTGGAGTCCCGCTCGCTGCAGCAGATCATCGACCACAACGGCCCGCTGCCGCCGCCCCGGGTGGCCGGCATCGGGCTGGCCGTGCTCGAGGCCCTGCGCGCCGTGCGCCGGGCCGGGCTGCTGCACCTCGACGTCAAGCCGAGCAACGTGCTGGTCTCCCACGACGGCCGGGTGGTGCTCACCGACTTCGGGCCGGCGGTGACGACCGAGGGCGTACGCGCGCTGGCCGGCGCCGGGATCGTGCTGGGCTCGCCGAAATACCTCGCCCCCGAGCGGCTCATCGACGGCGTGGCGATGCCCGAGTCCGACCTCTGGTCGCTGGGCGCCACTCTCTATCACGCGGTGGAGGGCCGCCCGCCGTACGTGCGGGCCACCACCACCGAGACACTGCTGGCGCCGACCGAGGGCCCGCCCGACCCGCCGCGGCTGGCCGGCCCGCTCACCCCCGTGCTCGTGGGGCTGCTGCGGCTCGACCCGGCCCGCCGGCTGACCGCCGACGAGGTCGAGGCCGCCCTGCGTGAGGTCATCCAGCAGCCGGCCGCCACGCCCACGCCGCCCGTCCTCGCGCAGCCGCCCGCCCGCCGCCGTCGCCACGTGGCGCTCGCGGGTGCGCTCGCCGCCCTGGTCGCCCTGGTCGCCGTCTTCGCCGTGGTGCGGCCCGGCCGCGAGCCGGCCGCTCGTCCGGGGACCGCGGCCGCGCCGGTGGCGGTGGCGGCGGCGTTGCCGCCCGGCTTCTACTGGTTCCTGGAGGGTCCCGGCTACCGGGTGGGGCTGCCGTTGGACTGGCCCGGCTCGGTCACCGCATCGGGCGAGTTCACCGCCGCCCCGAAGCGGGCTCAGTGGCCGCGGCTGACGATCGGCGTCCGGCCCGCCCCGGCCAACGTGCTCGCCGCCTTCACCGCCGAGGAGCTGAGGACGGACCTGCCCGGGTACCGCCGCATCCGGATCGTGCAGCCGCCGTCCGCGCCGCAGCCGACCTGGGAGTACACGTACCAGGACGTCTCCTCCGGTCTGATCCGCGTCGAGCGGTTGGCGCTCCTGGACGACACCGGCGAGCGCATGTTCAGCCTGGAGTGGCGCACGCCGCGGGCCCGGTGGGCATCCGATCTGCCGCTGTTCGACCAGATCGTCGCGACGTTCGCGGCGGTTCCCGGCGGGTGAGACCACCCCAAGTCCGCGGTGCGCGCACGGTTTGATCTAGTACCGTCTAACCGGATCGTCGGACTTCTACCCGCAATGGTGACAGCGAGGCGCTTGTGAGGACGGGGGACCTCGTCGCCGGTCGCTACCGTCTGGTCGAGCCGCTCGGCGCCGGCGGGCTGAGCCGGGTGTGGCTGGCCTGGGACAAAGAGGCCGGCCTGACGGTCGCGATCAAACAGGGCGCGCTGCCCGAGGGAATCGACCCGGCCGAGGCCGACCAGTTCCGCGACCTCACGGTCCGCGAGGCGCGGGCCTTCTCGCGGGTGAGCCATCCCCATCTCGTACGCACGATGGCCGTGATCCCCGCGGCCGAGGCGCCGTGGATCGTGATGGAGTACGTCCCCGCCCGCTCGCTGCAGCAGATCATCGACGAGGACGGCCCGCTCTCGCCCGAGCGCGCCGCCCGGCTCGGCCGCTGCGTGCTCGCCGCGCTGGCCGCCGTGCACCGGGCCGGGCTGCTGCACCTGGACGTCAAGCCGAGCAACGTGCTGATCGCCGACGACGGCCGGGTCAAGCTCGCCGACTTCAGCCCGGCCGTGACCGCCGAGGCCGTGCGCGAGCTGGCCCGGGCCGGCATCGTCTTCGGCTCGCCCAAATACCTCGCGCCCGAGCGGCTGGCCGAGGGCGAGGGCGGTCCCGAGTCCGACCTGTGGTCGCTGGGCGCCACGCTCTACCACGCCGTCGAGGGCCGCCCGCCGTTCGACCGCCCCACGATCACCGACATCCTGCGCGCGCTCGGCGAGGACCCGCCCGACCCGATGCAGCACGCCGGCCCGCTGCTGCCCGTGCTCAAGGGCCTGCTGCGCCGTGACCCGGCCGCGCGCCCTTCCGCCGCGGAGGTCGAGGCCGACCTGCGCGCCATCGTGCTGCCCGAGCCGGCCGGCCGGCGGCTCAGCCTCCGCCCGAGCCCGGCCCGGCGCCGGCTCGCGCTGGCGGTGGCCGCCTTCGTGGCCCTGATGGCGCTGCTCACCGTGGCCACCTCGGCCCGGCCGCACCCGGCCCCCGATCCTGGGCCCGCACCGGCCGGCACGACGTTGCCCGGCCGGTGACGTACCGTGCGGTGGTGTCCGCACCCCTGTTCCTGGTCGACGACCTGCCCACCGGCCCGTCCTGCGCGCTGGCCGGCCCCGAGGGCCACCACGCCGCCACCGTCCAGCGGCTGCGGGCCGGCGAGCGGCTGATCCTCGCCGACGGCCGCGGCGGCAGCGCGGCCGCGACGGTGACCGCCGTCGGCAAGGGCGCCGTCGAGCTCGCCGTCGGCGGCCGCTCGTTCCAGCCCGCGCCCAGCCCGCGCCTGGTCGTGGCCCAGGGCATCGCCAAGGGCGACCGGGGCGAGCTGGCCGTGCAGGCGATGACCGAGATCGGCGTCGACGAGATCCTGCCGTGGGCGGCGTCCCGCGCGGTCGCCCAGTGGCGTGGCGACCGTGGCGCCCGGTCCCGCGAGAAGTGGGTGGCGACCGCGCGCGAGGCGGCCAAGCAGGCGCGCCGGGCCTGGCTGCCGGCCGTCGGCGGCGATCCGGACTGCTCGACCAAGCAGATCGCCGCCCGCCTGACCGGGGCGGCGGCCGCCTTCGTGCTGCACGAGGAGGCCACGGTCCGGCTCGCGACCGCCGCGTTGCCGCGCGAGGGCGAGATCGTGCTGGTGGTCGGCCCCGAGGGCGGCATCAGCGACGCCGAGCGGGAGACGTTCGAGCAGGCGGGCGCCGTCGCCGTGCGGCTGGGTCGCGAGGTGCTGCGCACGTCCACGGCCGGCGTTGCGGCGCTGTCGGTGCTCTGCGCGCGGCTCGACCGCTGGTGATCGCGCGGCTCGACCGCTGGTGATCGCGCGGCTCGCCCGCTGGTGATCGGGTTCGCCCGCCGTTCGCCGGTGTCCGGCGGCTCCGCATCGGTCGCGGGCCGACCTTACCGTGCGCGCACCAGCTGACGACGGTCCAGACCGGGCAGCACGATGCTCTCGTCGAGCCCTTCGCCCGAGGAGACCTGGTGCGCCACGCGGGCGGCGATCCGGCGGGTGATCAGGCGGCGCAGGCCACGGCCCTTGATGGCGCCGTGGAACGGGGTGCCGAGCCGGCGCAGGCGGGTGGCCTGGCGGGCGATCGCGGGGACGAGCTCCGGGAACGGCGCGTGCAGCGCCTCGGTCGACGGGGAGCCGAGGTAGTCGAACGGCTGCGAGCCGGCCATCGGCGCGAACTGAACGCCGATCAGCTTGAGGTTGCGGTGGGCGCGGTAGTCGAGCATGGCGACCAGATGCCGTACGTCGGCCAGCCGCCCCGCGTTGAGGAACGTGCGGTAGAGCAGGGAGCTGACCGCCAGGCCGGACCGTCCGCCGCGGTACGCGGGCAGCACCGCCAGCGTGGCGAAGTCCCAGATCCGCCCGTCGTGCATCTCGTGCAGCGCCACGATCGTGGACAGCGGCGTGTCGATGCACTCGGGGGCGTCGTCGAGGGTCTTGCCGCCGCCCTCGACGACCCGGGCCGCGCCCGCCGCCTGCCCCGTCCTGCGGTCGAGCACGAGGAAGAACAGGCTCTCGTCCTCGTAGCGCCGGTATTCGGCGGTCATCGTGTCCGCGTCCATCGCGAAGGTCGGCTCGAAGACCATCCGCTCGACCGTGCGGGCCACGTTCGCGAGCGGGGACGCCGGGGAGACGGCCAGCGCCAAAAATCGGCCCGGGCGGTCCCGGTACGCGGTGAGCGCCGCCGCCACGATGCGTCGCATCCCTGTCTCGTCGAGATCATACGATGACGGAGAGTGGTGACGACCCGGAGACGTGAGCGGCATGCGACCTCATCCTGCCTGGCATAAAGGGTGAATCTGACCTGTCCGACTATAGCCGCTAATTACTCTGCGTCAAGACGACCGACATCACTCAGAGTTATTACTAGCGCGATCGGAAAGGGTGTCGGGCCGCCGGGCCGGCGCAGGCGCGGAAGTTTCGGTCTTGATCTGAGGGGGTCTGCCGCGCAAAGGTCGATATCCGATGAGCCTCGACTTCGGCCGCCGCACGTTCGTGCTGCGCGCGCGCCATCGGGCTTGGGAGGAAGCTGTGGGTCTCGCCGCATGAACATCCTGTGGCGGGCCGTGTCCCGCAACCGCTGGCGGCTGCTGGCCGGCTGCGCCCTGATCGCGCTGCATCAGGGCTGCGAGGCGTTCGTCCCGATCCTCATCGGCGAGACCGTCGACCAGGCCGTCTCGACCGGCTCGCTGTCCCGCCTGGTGTTCTGGGTGTCCCTGCTCGGCCTGCTCTTCCTGCTGCTCACCACGGCGTACCGCACCGGCGCCCGGCAGCTCATGCGGGCACTCGCCGACGAGTCGCACATGCTGCGGCTCGAGGTGGCGGCCAAGGTGCTGGACCCGCGGGCCGAGGCGCGCACCGGCGACGTGCTGACGATCTCGACGACCGACGCCGACCACGCGTCCTACCTGCTCGACTACGTGCCGCGGATCATCGGGGCGCTGGTTGCCACGGCGGTCAGCGCGGTCGGGCTCTGCCTCATCTCGGTGCCGCTCGGACTGGTCGTGCTCGTCGGCACCCCGATCGTGCTGATCGCGCTGCAGCGGGCCGCGCCGCACATCACCCGGCGGGTCGCCGAGCGGCAGGAGGTCGCCGGCCGGGCCTCGTCGCTCGCCACCGACCTGGTCACCGGGCTGCGGCCGCTGCGCGGCGTCGGCGCGCAGGAGGCGGCCGACGCCCGCTACCGGGAGGTCAGCGGCCAGGCGCTGCGGGCGACCCTGCTCGCGGCCCGCACGCAGGGCGGCTTCCAGGTCGCCTCGACGACCGTGAGCACGCTGCTGGCCTGCGGCATCGCGATCCTGGCCGGCTGGTTCGCGCTGACCGGCCGGATCACCGCCGGCGAGCTGGTCACGGTGATCGGCCTGGCCGCGTTCCTGGGCGAGCCGTTCGGCACGCTCTCGGCCGCGCCGAGCTGGATCGCCACCTCGCGCGCCTCGGCCGGCCGGATCGCCGACGTCCTCTCGCACACGCCGCCGGCCGGGGACGCCGCCGGTGATCCGCCGGTGCTGCCGACCGACGGCGAGTGCCTCGGCGTCGTGGTCGAGACCGACCCGTCGGCGCTGCTCGAGCTCTACGACGACGGCTCGCCCGACGTGCTGGTCACGCCCCACCACCCGGAGCTGTTCTCGGGCACGATCCGGGAGAACATCGTGCTCAAGGAGCACGCCGAGCAGACCCTCGACGGCGCGTTGCGGGCGTCGGCGGCCGAGGACGTGGTGGCCGCCCACCCCGACGGGCTCGACCACGCCATCGCCGAGCGCGGCGCCGCCCTCTCCGGCGGCCAGCGGCAGCGACTGGCCCTGGCCCGGGCGCTGCTGGTCGAGCCCCGGCTGCTGGTGCTGCACGACCCGACCACGGCCGTGGACGCGGTCACCGAGCACGCGATCGCCCGCGGCATCCGCGACCTGCGGCACCGGCCCGGCTCGACGCTCGGCACGCTGCTCGTCACGACCAGCCCGGCGCTGCTGGCGGTCACCGACCGGGTGGTGGTGCTGCGCGACGGCGCGATCGTCGCCACCGGCACCCACGCGTCCCTGGCCGCCGCCGATCCGGCCTACCGGGCGGCGGTGCTGCGATGACCGCCCTCCCGGTCGCGACCCCGCGGCAGACCGGCGGCTGGCTGCTCGGCCAGCTGCGCTCCCGGCGGATGGACCTGGCCGTCACGCTGTCCGCGGGGCTGGTCGCGGCGACCGCGTCGGTGATCCCGGTGACCGCGCTGGGCCGGCTGGTCGACCTGGTACGGGAAGGCGCCCGCCCGGCCGCGCTCGTGCCGATCGCCCTGCTGGTCGTCGGGGCCGCGCTGATCGGCGGCATCGCCTCGGGCGCGACCACCGCCCTGGTGAGCCGCCTCGGCGAGCGCATCCTGGCCGCCCTGCGGGAGCAGACGATGGCCGTGGCCCTGCGGCTGCCGGCCACCGTGCTCGACCGGGCCGGCCGCGGCGACCTGCTCTCCCGGGTCGGCGCCGACGTGGCCGCGATCGGCACCGCCGCGGCCGAGGTGCTGCCCACCGTGATCTCGGCGCTGCTGCTCGGCGCGCTCAGCGTGCTGGCCATGTTCGGGCTGGACTGGCGCCTGGGCGTGGCCGGGCTCGCGGCCCTGCCGCTCTACCTCGCGGCGCTGCGCTGGTACCTGCCGCGCTCGGCGCCGATCTACGCCCGCGAGCGGGAAGCGATCGGCGCCCGGTCCCAGCTGCTGATGGAGAGCATGCAGGGAGTACGCACGGTGCACGCGTACCGCCTCGAGGAACGGCACCTCACCGGCATCGAGACCGCCTCGGCGTACGCGCGGGATCTTTCGGTCGGGGTCTTCACGCTCTTCACCCGGTTCGTCGGCCGGATCAACCGGGCCGAGCTGGTCGGCCTGGCCACGATCCTGGTGGCCGGCTTCTGGTTCGTGCGCAGCGGCTGGGTCACGGTCGGCGAGACGGCGGCCGCGGCCGTGCTGTTCCACCGCCTGTTCAACCCGATCGGGATGATCCTGTTCACCTTCGACGAGATCCAGGAGGCGGGGGCGGGACTGGCCCGGCTGGTCGGCGTGGGCACGCTGCCGGTGGCCCCGGCCGGGACGATCAAGCTCGACAAGGCCGGGCTCGAGCTCGACCACGTCTGCTTCGCGTACGACGAGCGGGTCCCGGTGCTGCGTGGGATCACGCTGCGGGTGGAGCCGGGGGAGCGGGTCGCCCTGGTCGGCTCGACCGGCGCCGGGAAGACCACGGTGGCCTCGATCGCCGCCGGCATCCTGCAGCCGGCCTGCGGAACGGCGTCGGCCGGCGGCGTGCCGGTGGACGAGCTCGCGCCCGGCGTGGTCGCCATCATCAGCCAGGAGACGCACGTCTTCGCCGGCCCGCTGGTCGAGGACGTGCGCCTGGCCCGGCCGGACGCGACCGACGAGGAGGTACGCGAGGCGCTCGCCACCGTGGGCGCGGCCGAGTGGGTGGCCGCCCTGCCGCAGGATCTGCGGACCCCGGTCGGCGAGGGCGGCCACCCGCTGACCTCGGCCCAGGGCCAGCAGCTCGCGCTGGCCCGGCTGGTGCTGGTCGACCCGGCCGTGGCCATCCTCGACGAGGCCACGGCCGAGGCCGGCAGCGTGGGCGCCCGGATCCTCGAGGAGTCGGCGCTGGCCGCGACCGAGGGCCGCACCACGCTGCTGGTCGCGCACCGCCTGACCCAGGCCGCGACCGCCGACCGGATCGTCGTGCTCGAGCACGGCGCCGTCCTCGAGGAGGGCACGCACGCCGCGCTGGTCGCGGCCGGCGGCCGTTACGCCGAGCTGTGGCAGGCCTGGCAGTCCCGCACCTAGATGGTCACCGTCGCCTCGGCGCGCGGATCGTCGAGGGCGTGCGCGGCGACCACCCGGTAGTCGCCGGCGATCGTCCGCCAGCCCTCGTCCCAGATCTGGAACGTGCGCGGCGGCAACGGGATCCGCACGGTCACGGTCTCGCCGGGATGGGCCTCGACGTTCTCGAACCCGGCCAGCCAGCGCTTCGGCCGCGTCTCGTCCCCGGCGGCCGGTGCGACGTACAGCTGCACCACCTCGCGTCCCCGGCGGGCGCCGGTGTTGGTCAGGGTGACCACCGCCTCGGTCGCGGTCACCACCATCTCGTCGTAGCTCCACGTCGTGTAGCCCAGGCCGTGCCCGAACGCGTAGAGCGGCTGGGCGCCCGAGCGCAGCCAGCCGCGATAACCCACGAACACCCCTTCGTCGTACGCGACGACGCCGTTCTCCGGCCGGATCTCGAGCACCGGGCAGTCGGCCTCGGTCCGCGGCCACGTCGTCGGCAGCCGGCCGCCCGGCTCCGCGACGCCGAGGAGCACGTCGGCCAGGGCCGCGCCGCCCTCCTGACCCGGGAACCAGGTGAGCAGCACCGCGGCCACGTCGCCGGCCCACGGCATCAGCACCGGCGAGCCCGCGTTCACCACCACGATCGTGCGCGGGTTGGCCGCCGCCACCCGGGCCACCAACTCGTCCTGCCGGCCGGGCAGCGCCAGCGAGACCCGGTCGAAGCCCTCCGACTCGACCTGCTCGGTGGTGCCGACCACGACCACGGCCACATCGGACCCGGCGGCGAGCGCGGCCGCCTCCTCGATCATCCCGTCCTCGTCCGGCGCCGGCGGCCGGTGGCCGAGCGTGGTGGCGACCGAGTGGCCGGCGCCGCGGGCGATGGTCTGCTCGAGCATGATCGTCACCGGCTCGCCGGCCGTCAGCGTGGCCGTCACCCGCTGCTCGCGCGGGGAGAGGAGCAGGTCGGCGCGCCCGGTGCCGGGCGGGTGCAGCGTCCCCTCGTACCGGATGGAGCCGTTGATCGTCAGCCGGAAGGTGCCGAAGCCGGAGACCGCGAACGTGTGCTCGCCGCTCTCCGCCGGCGTGTACGTGGTCTCCAGCCGGAGCCCGTCGACGTCGTCGGGGTCGAGGCCGCCGGGCAGCGAGCCGATCCAGCGCACGGCGGCCGGGTCGACGGTGAACGAGTGCGTCCCGATGACCACCCGGGTCTCGTTGTGCAGGGCCGGCAGGAACGGGCGCGGGTCGGCGCCGATCGCGTACTCGACGTCCACCCCGGACAGCGCGCGGCCCAGGCCCTCGAGCGGCGAGATCGCGTGCGGCGGCGAGACCTGGGCGCTGCCCCCGCCGAGCACCCGCGCGTCGAGGGCGAGGGCGCCGATCACCGCCACCTTCGTCAGCGACGCCACCTCCAGCGGAAGCGTGTAGCTCTCGTTGCGGACCAGCACGAACGAGCGGGTGGCCACGTCATGCGCGACCCGGTCGCCGTCCACTTCCTCCGGCGCTTGCACGGCTTCCTCCGGCGCGTCCAGGGCGACGTCGCCGAGGGCGCCCACCCGCACGGCCAGGCGCAGCACCCGGCGTACCTTGTCGTCGATCACCTCGACCGGCACCTCGCCGGACTCGACCGCCGCCACCAGCGCGTCGCCCCACGGGTTCTCCAGCTTGGGCATCGCGATGTCGAGCCCGCCGAGCGCGGCGCCGACCGTCGAGCGCGCGGCCCGCCAGTCCGAGACCACCACGCCGTCGAAGCCCCACTCGCGCTTGAGCACCTCGTCCTGCAGCCGGCCGTTCGAGGCCATCGGCGAGCCGTTCACGCCGTTGTACGCGCTCATCACGCCCCAGCCGCCGGCCGCCACCACCCGCTCGAACGGCGCCAGGTAGATCTCGCGCAGGGCGCGCTCGCCGATCCGGACGTCGACTTCCATCCGGTCGGTCTCGAAATCGTTGCCGACCAGATGCTTCACGGTCGTGCCGACCCCGTGCGCCTGCACGCCGCGCACGAACCCCACCGCGATCTCGCCGCTGAGCAGCGGATCCTCCGAGTAGCACTCGAAGTGCCGGCCGCCGAGCGGGGTGCGCTGCAGGTTCACCGTCGGGCCGAGCACCACGTGCACGCCCTTGCGGCGCGCCTCCTGGCCGAGCAGCCGGCCGGCCGTCTCGGCCAGCTCCGGGTCCCAGGCGGCGGCGAGGGCGGTCGGACTGGGCAGGGCGATCGACGGGTCGTCCGGCGCCCAGCCGGTCCCGCGTACCCCGATGGGCCCGTCCGACATCACCAGCGAGCGCAGCCCGACCCGCTCGATCGCGGGCAGCGACCAGAAGTCCTGCCCCGCCAGCAGGGACACTTTCTCCTCGAGGCTCAGTTGCTCCAGGACGTGCTCGATGTCGACCATGGCACCCACCCTAAGATCCCTGGGGTGGACAACAACTGCCTGTTCTGCCGCATCGTCGCGGGCGAGATCCCGGCGACGGTCGTGCACGAGACCGACACGACGCTGGCGTTCCGCGACATCGACCCCAAGGCCGCGGTCCACGTGCTGGTGATTCCCAAGGCGCATCACGCCGACGTGGTCGCACTCGCGCAGGACGATCCGGCCGGCTCGGCCGCCCTGCTCGCCGCCTGCGCGGCGGTGGCCGAGGGCGAGGGCCTGCGGGCCGACGGCTTCCGGGTGCTCTTCAACACCGGTGGGTACGCCGGGCAGGAAGTGTTCCACGTGCATGCCCATGTGCTCGGCGGCGAGCCGCTGGGCCCGATGCTGGCGATCCGATGAGCGCCGTTCTCGCCCGGTACGAGCGGGCGGCGCGGCGGGCGCAGGCCCACGGTCGCGTCCCGGCCCTGTCGGTGGCCCTGGTCCGGGCCGACCGTGAGCCGTGGGTGTTCACGATCGGCGACTCCGGCAACCCGGCCTTCCCGCTCGACGGGAACACCCGCTTCCGGATCGGGTCGGTCACCAAGACCTTCACCGCGGTGCTGGTCATGCAGGCTCGCGACGACGGGCTGCTCGACCTCGACCGGCCGCTGTCGGCGTATCTCGACCTGCCCGCGCACGGCGACGCCACGATCCGCCGGCTGCTCTCGCACACCGCCGGCTTCCAGCGCGAGCCGCACGGCGACGTCTGGGACACCCTCGTCTCGCCGGACGCCCAGCGGATGCTCGCCGAGCTCGACCGGGCCGAGCGGGTGCTGCCCGAGGGCCGCCGGTTCCACTACTCCAACCTCGCGTTCGGCGTGCTCGGCCAGCTCGTCGCCCGGCTGCGCGACACGACCTGGGACCGGCTGGTCGCCGACCGGATCCTCGAGCCGCTCGGCCTGACCGCGACCACGACCGGCACCCCACCCGAGGCCGCGGTCGGCTATCTGGTGGACGAGTACTCGGACGCCGTACGGCCGGAACCTGATCTCGATCTTGGGGGTGCCGGCCCCGCCGCGCAGCTCTGGAGCACCGCCGCCGACATGGCGAGATGGGCGGCGTTCCTGGTGTCACCCGAGCTCGTCGACCCCGACGGCAAGGTGCTCGCCGCCGCCACCGTCGAGGAGATGCGCTGGCCGCTCACCACCCGCGACGAGACGTCCTGGCTCTCCGGCTTCGGCCTCGGCCTGATGCTGCACCCGCAGGGCCGGCGGGCCATCGACATCGGCCACAACGGCGCGATGCCCGGCTTCCTGGCCGGCGTGCACGGCCGGCGCGGCGGCGAGGACACCCCGGACGCCCTCGGCTGCGCCGTGCTCGGCTCCTCCGGCACCGCCGACGAGATCAACGAGCTGGTGCACGAGCTGCTGCGGCTCACCGTCGAGATCGACCCGGCCGACATCAAGCCGTGGTCGCCGGCCCCGCCCGCGCCCCGCGAGCTGCGCTCGGCCCTGGGCGTCTGGTGGAGCGAGGGCTCGCAGTTCACGTTCTCCTGGCACGGCGGGGCGCTGCAGTCCCGCGTCGCCGGCGCGCCGGCCGACCTGCCGCCCTCGGTCTTCCAGCCGCTGCCCGACCGGCCCGACGTGCTGCGCACCGTCTCCGGGCGGGAGGCGGGGGAGCTGCTGCGGCTGACCCGGGACGCGAGCGGCGCGATCGTGCGCATGCACTGGGCGACCTACCGGTTCACCCGCGGGCAGGAGGCCTTCGACGGCGGCTTCGCCTCGGACGGCGCTTCGGGCGGATAATGGCATCGGCGGGGCGACGGCTCAGCGGATACGATGGCACGATCCTTCCGACTCACAGATGAGAGCAGGTGGCGGAGGCCCTAGGGCCGCCCTATGACCGGTACGCCGAACCCTTCCAGCGCGCGTGTGCAGACCAAGATCTCGGTATCCGACCCGAAGATCATGGTCAACCTGCTGGGTGCCAAGGACGAAATTCTGCGGCTCATCGAGCGAACCCTCGCCAGCGACGTGCACGTCCGTGGCAACGAGATCACCATCACCGGCGACCCCGCCGAGAACGCGACGGCCGAGCGCCTGTTCTCCGAGCTCATCGAGCTCATCGAGAAGGGCGAGACGCTGACCGTCGACTCGGTGCGGCGGACCGCGACCATGCTCGAGGAGAACACCACCGAGCGGCCGGCCGAGGTGCTGACCCTCAACATCCTCTCCCGGCGCGGGCGCACCATCCGGCCCAAGACGCTCGGCCAGAAGCGCTACGTCGACGCCATCGACCAGAACACGATCGTGTTCGGCATCGGCCCGGCCGGTACCGGCAAGACGTACCTGGCGATGGCCAAGGCCGTGCAGGCGCTGACCGCCAAGCAGATCAACCGGATCATCCTGACCCGGCCGGCGGTCGAGGCGGGCGAGCGGCTGGGCTTCCTGCCCGGCACGCTCAACGAGAAGATCGACCCGTACCTGCGGCCGCTCTACGACGCGCTGCACGACATGCTCGATCCGGAGTCGATCCCGAGGCTGATGGCGGCGGGCACGATCGAGGTCGCGCCCCTGGCGTACATGCGTGGCCGGGCGCAGCCGGTGACCTCCGGCGTGCTCACCCCGGACGGCTGGCGGCAGATCGGCGACCTCGCGGTCGGCGACCTGGTCGTCGGCTCCGACGGGCTGCCCACTCCGGTGCTCGGGGTCTATCCGCAGGGGCGAAAGCCGGTCTATCGGCTCACGACCCAGGACGGCGCCTCGACACTCGCCTGCGGCGAGCACCTGTGGACCGTTCGCACCGTGGACGACCGCACGCACGGCCGTCCCTGGCGAGTTCTGCAGACCCAGGACATGATCGGCAAGCTGCGGCGCGGCGCCGTCCATCGGTACGAGCTCCCGGTCGTCGATCCGGTCGAGTTCGTGCCGCAGGAGGTACCGCTCGACCCCTATGCCCTGGGCCTCCTGCTCGGCGACGGCTGCCTGACGACGGCGACGACGCCCGCCTTCTCCACTGCCGACCCGGAGCTCGCGGAGAGTCTCGGGGCCGCTTACGACTACGTCCTGCGGCGCGAGGGCGGTGGTGGCCGCGGTGGGGTGATCACTGCCAATCCGGTGACCGCCGTGCTGCGGGTGCTCGGCCTCGCCGGCACGCGCTCGGAGACCAAGTTCGTGCCACCGGCCTATCTGTGGAACAGCGCCGCGGTGCGGCTCGCCGTGCTGCAAGGCCTGCTGGACACCGACGGCGGCCCGGTTACCCAGCGGGGCCGCACCTGCCGGATTCAGTACACGACCTGCTCCGAAAGACTGCGCGACGACGTCGTGTTCCTCGTTCGTTCCCTCGGCGGCGTCGCGTACTGGCGCTGCCGTCCGGCTCTCGGGCGCAAGCCCGGCCTCGCGGGTGGACGTCCGGTCGGATATCGGAACGATGCCTATGTTCTGGACATCCGGCTGCCCGAAGGGGTCGAGCCGTTCCGGCTGAACCGCAAGAAGGCGGCGTACGAGGCGTCCGGCGGGGGCCGTCCGATGCGGTTCGTGCACGATATCGAGCCCGCGGGTGAGACCGAGACCGTCTGCATCTCGGTCGCGGCGGCGGATTCCCTCTATGTGACCGACGACCTAGTTGTCACCCACAACACCCTCAACGACGCGTTCATCATTCTCGACGAGGCGCAGAACACGACGCCCGAGCAGATGAAGATGTTCCTGACCCGGCTCGGCTTCGGCGCCAAGATCGTGGTGACCGGCGACGTCACGCAGGTCGACCTGCCGGGCGGCACGACCAGCGGTCTCAAGGTCGTCCGCCAGATCCTGCAGAATGTCGAGGACGTGCACTTCGCGGAGCTCTCCAGCGCCGACGTGGTCCGGCACCGGCTGGTCGCCGAGATCGTCGACGCCTACGCGCGGTACGACGCCGAGCAGGAGCAGAGCGCCACCCAGTCCGTACACGCCGTCCCGGGGCGCGCCGCCAGTGGTGGTGGCCGGTCCGGGCGTAGGCGCTGAGTCCAAAGGGTAAGAGCAGCACTATGTCCATCGAGATCGCCAACGAGTCGGGAGTCGAGGTCGACACCGACGCGATCCTCGCGGTGGCCCGGTACGCCCTCGACGAGATGGGGGTCAACCCGCTCGCCGAGCTGTCCATCCTGCTGGTCGACATCGACTACATGGCCGAGCTCAACCATCGCTGGATGGGCGGCGACGGCCCCACCGACGTTCTCGCGTTCCCGATGGACGAGGGCAGCGTCGACCACGGCCCGGGCGAGGCCGGCACCGGCGAGCCCGCACTGCTCGGCGACATCGTGCTGGCCCCCGAGGTGGCCGCCAAGCAGGCCGCGGCGGCCGGTCACTCGGCCGCCGACGAGCTGCACCTGCTGACCGTGCACGGCGCGCTGCACCTGCTCGGCTACGACCACGCCGAGCCGGAGGAGGAGCGCGAGATGTTCGCCCTGCAGAACCGGCTGCTCCAGGCCTGGCGAGCGACCCGGCAGGCCGGCTGATCCCGTGGATCCCGCAGCTCTGCTCGCGGCCGGCCCGGCGTCGGCGGGCCTGCCGGACGTACAACTGATCACCGTCGCGGTGATCCTGGTCTTCCTCGCCGGGCTCGCGTCGATGGCCGACGCCGCGCTCGGCACGGTCTCCCCGGCCCGGGCCGGCGAGATGGCCCGCGAGGGTCAGCGCGGGGCGGCGGCGCTCGAGGCGGTCGCCAAGGACGTCGTGCGCCACCTCAACCTGCTGCTCCTGCTGCGTCTGCTGTGCGAGCTGACCGCGACCACGCTCATCGCGCTGGTCGCCGTCGACAGCTGGGGGATCGGCTGGCGGGCCGCGCTGGTCACGGCGGGCGCGATGACGGTGGTGAGCTTCGTGGTGGTCGGCGTCGCGCCGCGGACGGTGGGGCGCCAGCACGCGTACGCCGTGGGCCGCGCCGCCGCGCCGCTGGTGCGCTGGCTCGGCAAGGTCCTCAACCCGCTCGCGTCCCTGCTCATCCTGATCGGCAACGCGGTCACGCCGGGCCGCGGCTTCCCCGAGGGCCCGTTCGGCAGCCAGGTCGAGCTGCGCGAGCTGGTCGACCTGGCCGAGCAGCGGGGCGTGGTTGAGCACGGCGAGCGCGAGATGATCCACTCGGTCTTCGCGCTCGGCGACACGATCGCCCGCGAGGTGATGGTGCCGCGTACCGAGATGGTGTGGATCGAGGCGCCGAAGACCCTGCAGCAGGCGCTCTACCTGTTCCTGCGCTCGGGCTTCTCGCGCATCCCGGTGATCGGGGAGAGCGTCGACGACGTGCTCGGGGTGCTCTATCTCAAGGACGTCATCCGGCGCACCCAGTCCGGCGACCCCGCCGCGACCGCGCAGGCGGTGGCCGACGCGATGCGCCCGGCGACCTTCGTGCCCGAGTCGAAGGCGGTCGACGACCTGCTCTCCGAGATGCAGGCGGCCCGCACCCACCTGGTCATCGTGGTCGACGAGTACGGCGGCACGGCCGGCCTGGTCACGATCGAGGACATCCTGGAGGAGATCGTCGGCGAGATCACCGACGAGTACGACGTCGAGCGCCCGCCGGTCGAGCACCTCGAGGACGGCGCCGTCCGGGTGACCGCCCGCCTGCCGATCGAGGACCTGGGCGAGCAGTTCGGGGTGGAGCTGCCCGCCGACGAGGTCGAGACGGTCGGTGGCCTGCTGGCCCAGACGCTCGGCCGGGTCCCGATCCCGGGCGCGCAGGTCGACGTGGGCGGCCTGCACCTGGTGGCCGAGGGCACCACCGGCCGGCGCAACCGGATCGACTCGGTGCTGGTTCGCCGGGTCGATCCGCCGGAGCCGGCGGCGGAGCCCGATTCCGATACCGAATCCGAGGAAAGACAAACCGCAGATGCCTGACCAGACCTTTGCCGGCGCCGCGGTGCCGGCGACCGACGGCGTGGCGCTGAGCGCCGAGGACACGAAGCTGGTCACCCTGGCGCGAAGCGCACGCGCGCGGGTGGGCGCGGTCGAGGGCGCGGCCGTACGCGACCAGGACGGCCGCACCTACGCCGCGGCCACCGTCGCGCTGCCCAGCCTGGCCGTGACCGCGTTGCAGCTGGCGGTGGCGTCGGCCGCGGCGTCGGGCGCGACCCTCCTGGAGGCGGCCGCGGTGGTGACGGAGGCATCCGAGCTGGATGGCGCGGGCCACGCGGCGGTGCGCGACCTGGCGACCGACGCCCCGATTCACGTGGCGGCCCCGGACGGCTCGCTGCTCGGCTCGGTAACCGCATGACGGACGCGCCGAACCCCTCGCGCGACGAGCGCCGCCCCACCCGCAAATCCGAAATTTCGGACTCGTCCGGCTCGCGCACGGCGGGATCGCGGTCGTCCGGCTCGCGTTCCGCGGAGTCGCGGACGGCAGGTTCGCGTTCCGCGGAGTCGCGGACGGCAGGTTCGCGGACGGCAGGTTCGCGGACGGCAGGTTCGCGGACGGCAGGCTCGCGGTCGTCTGAGGCGCGGTCGTCTGAGGCGCGGTCGTCGGGGCCGGGGGCTTCCGACTCGCGCGGCGGGCCGGGGGAGCGGCGTCTCACTCCGGGGGAGCGCAACGAGCTGCGGCGGCAGGAACGCCGGGCGGCGCGTCAGGCCGAGGGAGCCGGGGAGCAGCGTGGCGGCCAGCGGCGCGGTGGCGCCTCTGGTTCCGGGACCACCTCGGGCGGCGCCCGGCGGCGAAACGGCGCGGCCGGGGCCGGAGCAGCCGGAGCCGGGGTGGGCGGCCCGCGGCGTGCCGGCGGTGCCGGAGCGGCCGGGGCCGGGGCCGGGGCGGCCGGTGGCCGGCGGCGTGACGGCGGTGCCGGAGGGGCCGGGGCGGCCGGCGGCCGGCGGCGTGATGGTGGTGCCGGAGCGGCCGGGGCTGGTGCGGGTGGCGGTCAGCGGCGGGACGGTGCCTCGCGGAAGACGGCTGCGTCGGGCGCGGGGGCTTCCCGGCGTACCGGCAAGGGGTCTGCGCCGGAGAGTGCGCCCCGCCCGCAGAAAGTGCACCGCCATGCGGAATCGGCGCGCAGCGAAGTGGGTGATGGCGTCTATCGCGCCGGATTTGCGTGCTTTGTCGGGCGGCCCAACGCCGGCAAGAGCACGCTGACGAACGCGATCGTCGGGCAGAAGATCGCGATCACCTCGAACAAGCCGCAGACCACGCGGCACGTCATTCGCGGCATCCTGCACCGCCCGGACGCGCAGCTCGTGCTGGTGGACACGCCGGGACTGCACCGGCCGCGGACGCTGCTGGGCGAGCGGCTCAACGACCTCGTGCGGGAGGTGTGGAGCGAGGTCGACGTGATCGGCGTGTGCTTCCCGGCGGACGAGCCGGTGGGGCGCGGCGACCGGTTCATCTCGGCCGAGATGGCGGAGCTCAAGGCCACGGTCATCGCAGTGGTCACGAAGGTCGACCTGGTCGGTCCGCAGAAGCTGGCCGAGCACCTGCTCGCCGTCAGCGAGCTGCACGACTTCGCCGAGATCGTGCCGGTCAGCGCGGTCTCCGGTCACCAGGTGCAGCAGCTGGTCGACGTGATGGTCAGGTATCTGCCGGAATCGCCCCAGCTGTACCCGGACGACGTGCTGACCGACGAACCCGAGCAGGTGCTGATCGCGGAGCTCATCCGGGAGGCGGCCCTCGAGGGCGTACGGGATGAGCTGCCGCACTCGATCGCGGTCCTGGTCGAGGAGATGATCGTCGAGGGCGGGCTGACGAAGATCTACGCGGATCTCTACGTGGAGCGCGACAGCCAGAAGTCGATCGTGATCGGCTCGCGTGGCGCCCGCCTCAAGGAGGTCGGCAGCCGGGCCCGGGGAGAGATCGAGCAGCTCATCGGGGGAAAGGTCTACCTCGATCTGCATGTGCGGGTCGCGAAGGAGTGGCAGCGTGATCCCCGTCAATTGCGCAAGCTGGGTTTCTAGTTTTGCGTAATATGGGATAATTCACGCTGGTTTGCGGCCCTCCCGGGGGCTTGGGTAAGCCATAGGTCCTATGCGTAATCGCTACCTGGACCTGCTGCGTGCCGCCGCCACCGTCCGCGTGGTGGTCTACCACTCGACCGGGTGGGCCGCGCTCACCGTCGTCTTCCCCGCCATGTCCGTGATGTTCGCGCTGGCCGGCTCCCTGATGGCGGCGTCCCTCGACAAGTACGGCCCGTGGGCGGTGGAGAAGCGGCTGCACCGGCTGCTGCCCTCGGTCTGGGTCCTGGTCGCCGTCGCCGTGCCCTCGATGCTCGCCATCGGGCTGGTCTGGGACTGGCGGGTGCTGTTGTGGGCGTTCCCGATCCAGGACCCGCCGGCCACCGGCTTCTGGCTCGAGGGTCTGGCCGCCATGTGGTATCTGCGGGACTTCCTGTGGTTCGTCCTGCTGTCGCCGCTGGTCCTGCCGCTGTTCCGCCGGGCGCCGCTGCTGGTGGTCGCGACCCCCTACGTCGCCCTCGCCGTGATCACCTTCGCCGGCCTCCATCCCGCGCCGGTGCCGCACGACCTGGCCCTGTACGGCGGGGCCTGGCTCCTCGGCTTCGCCCACCACGACGGGTTGCTGAAACGGCGCCGCTGGTGGCTGGCCGGGGTGCTGGCGGTGCTGGGCGCGGCCTGGACGTTCACCCATCCGGGGCCGCGCGGGTTCGACCTCAACGACATCCCGCTCGGCAACGCCCTCTGGTCGGCCGCGTTCGTCCTGGTCGCCCTCGGCATCTCGCCGACCGTACGGCCGCGGCGGATCCTGACGGTGCTGAACGCGCGGGCGCTCACGATCTACCTCTGGCACGTGCCACTGATCGTGGCGGTGGCCCGGTTCGCCGAATGGGCCGGGTTGCCGATCTTCGGCTGGGTCGGGATCAGCTGGCGGCTCGCGGTGGTGGCGGCGCTGTTGTCGGTCGTCGTGCTGGCCGTGGGCTGGGTCGAGGACGTCGCCGCCGGGCGCCGGCCGTCGCTGGTGCCCGGGGTCGCCCGGCGGCGGGTCCCGGTGTCGCCGGCGCCGGCCATGGTCCGTACCAAGGTCTGACTTTTGTGGGCGCGAAGCGCTCAGCTTTTCGCGGGGTCGGCCGACTTGATCGGCGATGGGCGAGAACGGGGACACGCATCCGCTCGAGGCACCGACGCTGGCCTCGGCGCATGCCGCGCTGGAACGGCTCTACGGGCCGCACACCGAGGACATCTGGCGGACGCTGCTGTTCTCCGCCGGCCTGACCGGCGAGGAGACCGGCGACGCCGCATTCGTCCGGATCGTCGTGACGATGCAGGCGGCCGATCCGATCACCCGGCTGTGCGGGCGCGCGCTGGCGGTACGGGCCGCGGCCTTCGCCCGGCTTTCCCGCTCCGGCGGCGTCACCTCGGACGCCGGCGGCCGCCCTGTCGAGGCACCCGGAGGCACCCGATGACACCGACGATCGACGACCGGCGCCGGCTGACGGTCCTGTCCGCCATCGACCTCGACCACCCCGAGCTGCGGAAACGACTCGACGAGATCGCGGAGCGGGCCGCCTCCCGGCTCGGCCGGCCGGTCGGCCTGGTCAGCATGGTGCTCGACACGGCGCAGTTCTTCGCCGGGTCGTACGGGCTCGAGGGCTGGCTGGCCGAGCTGCGCGGCACCCCGATCGAGTGGTCGTTCTGCGTGAACGCCGTCATGTCGGGCGAGCCGTACGTGGTGCCGGACGCCGCCGCCGACCTCGTGCAGTCGGCGAACCCGCTGGTCACCGCGGACGGCGTGCGCACCTACGCCGGCGTGCCGATCGTGGTGGACGGTGTCGTCCTCGGCGCGCACTGCGTGCTCGGGTTCAGCCCGTCCGAGTTCGGCCCCGAGGACCTGGACGAGCTTCGCCGTGGCGCCGAGGAGATCGCCGAGGTGTTCGACGCCTATCGAACGGATGAGCGGCCGGCTTCACCGGGCCCGGACCAGCAAGGGCTGGGCGACGTGCCCGATCTTCCCGTCGAAGTCTGACACCTCCGCCTCGGCCAGCCCGAGACCGTCGTCGCTGAGGATCGTGCGGCACGCCATGTGCACCCAGTCGCCGGTGGCCGGGCGCAGCAGCGTGGTGGTCATGGTCGGCGGGATCGAGAGCCACTTGTCGACCGGGAGCTCGGCCGAGAGCCCGTTCGCCGAGTCGGCCACGATCAGCGCCCGGTCCTGGCCGTCGAGCTCGACGCCGTCGATGAGCGGCATCGTCACCCGGGTCCACACGTGGGTCTCGCCCAGTTCGTCGAGGCCGCCGCGCGTACACCGCCACTCGATCGCCCGTCCGTAGCCCCAGCCCTCGGTGAAGGCGCGGAACTCGTCGGAGGTCTCCGGCAGCGGCGGGACCGGCCCGCTCGTGGTGACCACCGGCGGCTGCGGCCCGGGCGCGATGTGCCAGGCCCGCGCCGACACCGCCACCCGGCCGTCGATCACCATGCTCGCCTCGTTGAGCGAGGTCAGCCGGCCCGGCTTGACCGGCGACACCTCGACCCGGAAGTCGCGGCGCGGAATCGGCCCGAGGAAGTCCACGGTGATCCGGGCCAGTCTCAGGCCGTCGAGGCGCATCAGGTGGCCGAGCAGGGCGGCGGGTGGACCGCCGTGCTGCATGGCGCTGTCCCAGGGGCTCTCGGTGGACTCGGTCGGTGCGTAGTGGTCGTCACCCAGCGGCTGGTAGAAGCTCACGGAGTTGAGGCTACGGTGACGTCGCCGCTGGTGACCCGCACGTCGATCACATTCTTCGACGTGGCGTCGCTCGTCATGCCGCCGGTGTGTACGTCGCCCGAGCCGGCGCTGGTGACCAGCTTGTACTTCCCGTCGGGCACGATGACGTCGATGTCGCCGCTGCTGGCGTGGGCCGTGACCGAGTTGGGCGCGGCGAGCGACACCCGCAGGTCGCCGGAGGTGACACCGACGTCGACCGGGCCGCCCGCCTCGAGCACCTCGACGTCGCCGGAGCTGGCCTTGACCTTGACCGAGGCCTTCGCGTTGAGCACCTTGATGTCGCCGGACGTGGCGCGGATCTGCACCGGGCCGGTCGCGTCGCGGACCGTGAGGTCGCCCGAGCTGACCTCGAGGTCGGTGTCGGCCAACCCGTCGAGCGTGACGTCGCCCGAGCGCTGCTTGCCGTGCACCTTCACCCCCGGCGGTGTCACGATCTTGTAGCTGACCGAGCAGTTCATCCCGCACGAGGTGTCGATGGTCAGCGTCGTGCCCTGCAGGTGGTACGACTCGCCGGGGTTCGTGGCCCGGCGGATGACCCGGTTGATCGTGGTGGCCTGCACCGCCCCGGTGCCGATCGCCACGTCGCCGGAGTCGCCGGTCAGCACGATGTCGGTGATCTTGTCCTTGACCGTGTCGTCGTACGTCATCTTCGCCCCGATCACGCCGGCGCAGCCGGTCAGGGTGGTCGTCGTCGCGGCGATGAGGGCGAGGACTCCGGCGCGCCGGGTCAGGGTCGTGGTCATGGCCCTGACGCTATTCGCGGCGGCCGGGGCGGCACCATCGGTCCTCCCACTGAGCCGTCCCCGAGATGACCCTGAGATCCGGGTCAGGGTTTGTCGTACCCACCGGGCAGAATGGCTGTCGTGCCCACCGGATCCGGCTACCGCCGCCAGCTCTACCGCGACGACGCGGTGGTCCTGCGCGTGCAGAAGCTCGGCGAGAGCGACCGCATCATCACGCTGCTCACCCGCCGGCACGGGCGGCTGCGCGCGGTGGCCCGGGGCGTACGGCGTACGACCTCGCGCTTCGGCGCCCGGCTCGAGCCCTTCGGCCACATCGACCTGCAGCTGGCCGGGTCGCCCGAGGGGGTCGGCAGCTCGCTGCACTCGGTCAGCCAGGTCGAGGCGGTCGCGCTCTACGGCAAGCAGTTCCTGGGCGACTACCCGCGTTACACGGCGGCCAGCGCGATCGCAGAGACCGCCGAGCGGCTCACGCCGGTCGAGCGCGAGCCGTCGCTGCGGCTGTTCCAGCTGACCCTGGGCGCGCTGAAAGCGCTGGCGGCCGGTGAGCACGCCGGCGGCCTGGTGCTCGACGCCTACCTGCTGCGGGCCATGTCCACGGCCGGCTGGGCGCCCGCGATCGCCGAGTGCGCGGTGTGCGGCACCCCCGGGCGGCACGCGGCGTTCTCGGTGCCGGCCGGCGGCGCGGTCTGCCCCGACTGCCGCCCGCCCGGCGCCGCCCACCCGGCCCCGGCCACGCTGGCGCTGATGAGCGCGCTGACCGACGGCGACTGGCGGGTCGCCGACGCGGCCGAGCCGCCGGTGCGGCGCGAGTGCAGCGGCCTGGTCGCCGCCCACCTGCAATGGCACATGGAGCGGGCGTTGCGCTCGCTGCCGCTGGTCGATCGACGGGAGAGTTCCTGATGCCGCGTCCGCCCACCCCGCATCTGTCCGGGGCCCGCCCGCCGGAGCTGCCCAAGGCGGCGCTGCCCAAGCACGTGGCGATCGTCATGGACGGCAACGGCCGCTGGGCCAAGGAACGGGGGCTCTCCCGCACCAAGGGTCACGAGCAGGGGGAGTACTCGCTCTTCGACACCATCGAAGGGGCGATCGAGCTCGGTATCCCGTACCTCTCCGCCTATGCCTTCTCCACCGAGAACTGGAAGCGCTCGCCCGAGGAGGTCCGCTTCCTGATGGGCTTCAACCGCGACGTGATCCGCCGCCGCCGCGACCAGCTGGTCGACCTGGGCGTGCGGGTGGTCTGGTCGGGCCGGGCCGGCCGGCTGTGGAAGAGCGTGATCCAGGAGCTGCAGACCGCGGAGGAGATGTCCAAGAAGAACAACACCCTCACGCTGCAGTTCTGCGTCAACTACGGCGGCCAGGCCGAGATCGCCGACGCGACCGCCGCCATCGCGCGCGACGTCGCGCGCGGCAAGCTCAACCCCGACAAGGTCAACGAGAAGACGATCGCCAAGTACCTCTATCACCCCGAGGTGCCCGAGGTAGATCTGTTCCTGCGGCCGTCCGGGGAGCAGCGCACCTCCAACTTCCTGCTCTGGCAGTCGGCGTACGCGGAAATGGTCTTTCTCGACACCCTGTGGCCCGATTTCGACCGGCGCCATCTCTGGTACGCGTGTGAGCTCTACGCGGGCCGGGACCGGCGCTTCGGCGGCGCCGTCCCCAACCCGGTGGCGCCGCCTAAGTCATCAGAATCCGTACCGTAGCGTCCACGTCGGAGAGATCCGGGAGTACGGCGTGAGCGCCGGCCAGCACGAGGTCGGCCATCCGGGTCGACCCCGTCGCGACGCCGACCGCCAGCGCGCCGTTGGCCAGCGCCGCCGTCACGTCGTGCACGGTGTCGCCGACGACGACCGGGGCGAAGGGCTCGCCGTATTTGGCCTCGGCCCGCTCCAGGCTGCGCCGCACCAGGGTGGCCCGCACGCTGTCGTCGGTGCCGTAGCCGCCGACCTCCGCGTCGAAGGCATCCTGCAGGTCGAATGCCGCCACCTTGGCCCGCGCGACCTCGGGAACGTTGCCCGTGACCAGCGTCTGCACCACGCCCGGGTGCTCGCCGAGCCTCTCGAGCACCGCTTTGACCCCCGGCATCAGCGCGCCTTGGCGGCCGAACTCGTGTTCCACTTTCCGGACATTTGCTATATATCGCTCGAAAAAGCGATCCGGCGTGCAGTCGGTGACGCCGTGGGTGGCGAACACCTCGGCGCAGATGTCCATGTCGGTGCGGCCGCCGAAGACCGGGTCGGCCAGCCACTCGAGCCCGGTGATCTCGGTGAACGCCGCCTTCCAGGCCCGGCCCGCGACCCCGCCGCCGCGCAGCAGCGTGTAGTCGACGTCCCACATGACGAGGCGTTTCACTCGTGCCGTTCTTCCAGCGCGCGCTCGATGTGCTCGACCTTCGCGGTGAGCGCCCCGCTGACCCCCGGCCGCACATCGGCCTTGAGTGACACGCTGACCCGCGGCGCGCCCGCTTTCGCCACCGCCTCCACGGCCTGCTTCACCACGGCAAAGCATTCGTCCCACTCGCCCTCGATGGTGGTGAACATGGCATCGGTCCGATTGGGCAGCCCCGACTCCCGAACCACCCGGACCGCCTCGGCCACGAGGTCGCCCACCGACTCGCCGACGCCGAGCGGCGTAACAGAGAACGCAACCAACATGGCCCCATCGTCCCAGCCGGCCGCACCGAAGCAAGCTCGATGTCCACCGAGTTCCCGACCGCAGAGAGCGCTCTCACGGCGCCCTCCATGATGCGGCGCGGTGGTGATGAGGCAAGGGCGGGAGCGCGCTTTCTCGCCGGTTGGGGGCGTTAGCCCTGGCGGGCTGCCCTTTCATGCTTGATTCGGTCCGTGCTTGTCGGTTGCTGTTTGCGCTGTCTCCTGCTTTGCGCCGTCTCCCGCTTTGCGCCGTCTCCTGCTTTGCGCCGTCTCCTGCTTTGCGCCGTCTCCTGCTTTGCGCCGTCTCCCGCTTTGCGCTGTCTCCCGCCTCGCGCTGCCTTCCGCCTTGTGCTGTTCGCGCCTTTTGTGCCGCCTCCATCGCCGAGGTGGCCGCCGGCCCGCCCAGATCTTGAAGAGTTCGTGCGTCACGGGTACCCAAACTCTCCAAGATCTGCCGTTTTGGGCTGCAAGTGAGCGGTCCTCGCTGTGGCCGGCCCGCCCCGGCGTCCGTAGCCGGTTGGAGGCGCGTCGGCAGCGGTTGCCGAGCCCACCAACCGGGCCGAGAGGGGCGGCAGCAAGCCCGGCCGTGCAGTGCCCCCGTGCCTGAGAAGCGGTGACGGCGAGGGGCGGCAGCAAGCCCAGCCATGCACAGACCCCGTGCCTGAGAACCGGTGACAGCAGGCGGCGGCAGTAAGCCCAGCCATGCAGCGCCCCGTGCCATGGCGGCCCACCGCAAGCCCCGGCGACGAGTGAGTCGCGGCAGTGGGTAGTTCGCGCGGTGGCCAGGCGTGCGCGCCGGCGACGGCGAGGGGCGGCAGCAAGCCCGGCCGTGCAGTGCCCCCGTGCCTGAGAACCGGTGACAGCAGGCGGCGGCAGTAAGCCCAGCCATGCAGCGCCCCGTGCCATGGCGGCCCACCGCAAGCCCCGGCGACGAGCGAGTCGCGGCAGTGGGTAGTTCGCGCGGTGGCCAGGCGTGCGTGCCGGCGGCGGCGAGGGGCGGCAGTAAGCGCGCGGCCGCGCAGTGCCCCGTGCCTGAGAAGCGGTGACAGCAAGCGGCGGCAGTAAGCCCAGCCATGCAGCGCCCCGTGCCATGGCAGCCCACCGCAAGCACCGGCGCGGCAATGGGCTGCTTCCCGCACATCCCCGCGCTGGAACGCAACACCGACGACGATCAACTTCAGCAGCTACTGGCCGTACCCCGCCCACCCCCACCCTTCTGGGTGGGGACCCCACTAAACCACCCCCGCCCGACAACAATCTCCCGCCGTCCACAGGCGGCCATCGACCAAGCACCGAACGGCGTATCGTTCCGCCGGTGCTGAACGGGGAAATCACGGCCGCGGCCGCTGGAACGTGGCAACTGGGCGACAAAGAAATCAACCGCATGGGCTTCGGCTCGATGCGGCTCACTGTGGACCCCGATCCCGCCCGGGCGATCCGCACGCTGCGCACCGCGGTCGAGCTCGGCGTCAACCACATCGACACGGCCGCGTTCTACTTCTCGCCGGGTGGGGTTCTCGACGTGGGGACCGGTGCTACCCGGTATGCGACCGAGCTCATCCGGCGCGCGCTCTCGCCGTATGACGAGCGGCTGCTCATCGCGACCAAGGTCGGCCCGGGGATTCTGCCGAGTGGGGAGTGGGGTGAGGCCCGCACGCCCGCCGAGCTTCGCTACCAGGTCGAGGAGAACCTGCGCCGGCTCGGGGTGGAGCGGCTCGAGCTGGTCAATCTGCGGGTGTTCCGGGGAGCGGACTCGATCGGGGAGCGGTTCGCGGCGCTGGAGGCGATGCGGGAGGAAGGGCTCATCGGGCACCTCGGGCTCTCGGCGGTGCGTCCCGGGCAGCTGGCGGAAGCGGAGGCGATCGCGCCGGTCGTATGCGTGCAGAACAGCTTTGCGCTCGACAACCGGCGCAGCCATGAGCTCGTCGGGATCTGTGGGGAGCGGGGCATCGCGTTCGTGCCGTTCTTCGCCATCGCGGGGGACGGGCGGGAGGGTGGGCCGGGGGCCGGGCAGGCCGGAGCGGCCGTGGCGGAGGTCGCGCGCCGGCACGGGGTGACGGGCCATCAGGTGCGGCTCGCGTGGACTCTGCATCAAGGGGCGCACGTGCTGGCGATTCCGGGGACGGGGAGCGTCGCGCATCTGCGGGAGAACGTCGCGGCCGGCGCGATCACGCTGAGCGCGGACGATCTGGCGGCGATCGACGGCGAGGAAAGTATGCGGCGCGGTTGAACCTTTCGGTGGTCCCGGAAGGTTGTTAAGACGCCTAGGACGGGAGGCGTCGACGGTGGGCGAGGCGGATGCGGAGTTCGCGAGCTACTTCGCGGGGCGGGCCGGTGCGGTGCGGCGGCTCGCTTACGCGCTGTGCGGCGACTGGCACACCGCCGACGATCTGGTGCAGATCACCTTTGTGAAGGTCTATCCGCGATGGCGCCGGGTGCGTGGGGACGCGATTGACGCGTACGTGCGAAAGGTCCTCGTGAACTCATATCTGACCCACCTGCGCAAGCATCGCCGCGAGACGGTGATGGCCGAGCCCCCGGAACGAGCGGAAAGGGCCACCTCGGAACGGGCCCCAGGGAATGACGAGCTGGGCGACGCGTTGCGGAGGCTGCCCGCCCAGCAGCGCGCCGTCGTGGTGCTGCGGCATCTCGAGGATCTGCCCGTGGCCGAGGTCGCCGCCCTGCTGAAGATCGCCGAGGGCACCGTGAAGAGCCAGTCCGCGCGCGGTATCGCCGCCCTGCGCGCGGCCCTGAGCGAGGGGAGCCGCGACCGTGGCTGACACCGACATCCGCGAGCTGCTGGTCGCGTACACCGGCGATCCGCCGCCGCCGGCCTTCAGCTACGACGGCGTCCTGGCCGCCGGCCGCAAGAGGCGGAGGCGCCGCCGAATCGGCGCGGCATGTGCGGCCGTCCTCGCCGCCGCCGGGCTCGGGATCGCGCTCCTGCCCGGCGCCGGGTCGCGGGACGACCTGACCTTCCCGGTCCTGGACGGGCCGTTCTGGGCCACGCTCGACCCGCAGCCCTACTGCGCGAAAGCGAGCGAGCCGCCGGCCGGGCCCACCGTGCAGCCGACCACGGTGCTGGGCACCCGGATCCCGACCGAGCCGGCCGCCCACGCCGGCGCGCGGATCAGCTGCTACCTGGCGAAGACCGTGCCGCCGCGGCTGGACGGCACCGACTTCTACCGCGACCCGGCCACCCCGGCCGGCACGAGACCGCTCGAGGCGTACCCCCTGCGGGTCTTTGATCCGAAGCGACCGGCCGAGACCACGCCACCGGTGATCAGCGTGTCGGCCGTCGTTCGCGATGCGCGGGGAGTCGGCGAGATCGGCTTCGGCGTCTCGTCGACGTCGCCTGGCGCGGCCGCGGCGGCCAAGGACTGCGACGGCCACGGGTGCACGGTCCGGACCGGGCCGCACGGCGAGACCATCATGGTGCTGGACGTGCGGACGTCGAGCGGGTACCGGCTGGTCAACATCTGGATCTACCGGGGCGACACGACCTCGTTCGCGAGCGCGGCAAACGGCATCACGACCGAGTTCGGGCCCGGCGGGGTCACGTCGGCCGAGCAGCAGAAGCCGTCGCGGCCCGATCTACCGCTGAGCGTCGACGACCTCATCGCGATCGCGAGCGACCCGGCCATGACCCTCTTCCCGTAGCAGCGCGCGAAGAGCGGCGGCCAGGCGCGTGGAGGCCTCGATCTCCGCCTTGCGGATCGAGACGCTTTCGACATGGAAGCCGTACGGCATGCCGAGCCGTTCGCAGAACTCGCGCAGGTCCCGGGCGATCGCCAGGCTTTCCCGGTACGAGTCGGCCAGCGGATCAGCCGAGTGGCGCAACGTGTTCTCGAGCCACCGCGGGATGTCCACGCCGAGCCACTTGAGGAACTCGAGCGTCTTGTCCGACCCGCACAGCGACAGCGTGAAGATCATCGGCCGGGGCGGCAGGGACCGTTCCCGGCAGGCGTAGAAGTAGTCGGAGATCAGGTTCTTCGTCTCGCTCACGTCGTAGATCACCTGGGAGATGAAGAACGTGCAGCCCCGTTCCTGCTTGGCCAGCATGCGCAGGTGCTCGTCGCCGGAGCGGGCGTGCCGCTCGCCGATCACGACGGCGCCCAGCGGCATCTCGGGGCGCACCTCCGCCCGCAGCGCCTGAGCCGTGCGCAGGTCGGTCCGCACCGGCTTGCCGCCCGAGGAGGCGCCGACGAAGACGCTGAGCACCCGGCCGGGGTCGGCGCCGCCGAGCCAGTCGCGCAGCTCGTCCTCGTGGTACTTGCCGACGCAGCGGTAGATCACGACCGGGCGGTCCCACGCACCGAGGTGCTCGGCGTGGAAATCGGCGGGATCGAGCGTCGGGAGGTACGGGAAGGGCCGCGACTCCGGATTGCGATCGGACTCGTCGTCGATGTCGTAGAGGATCAGGCCGTCGAGGTCGAGCCCGGACAGCCGCCCGAGGGTGACCGCGACGATCTCCCGGATCCGCGACGGGGTGGAGTCGAGGCGCGGCGGGGTGATGCCGTAGAGCAGGACCCCGCTGCGCGCCTCGGCCAGCATCGAGTGCAAGGTCGGGCGAGTCACCGGATCAGCCTAGAAAACCGGCCCTCAGTGGTTCGCGCAGCAGGGGGTGGGATCCCGCGTTTCGAACGGCACGAGGAGCCCGCCGGCGGCCGGGGTGGTGGTGAGGACCAGCTCCCCGAGGCGATATTGCGGGCGGACGAAGCCGCCGGTGTCGATTCGCGCGGAGGGGTCGGCCGGGCCCGAACCGAGCACCTCGACCTTGTCGATCGCGCTCAGTTCGAGCACCTCGGCGGTGGTCAGCGTGCCTGTCAGATCGCGCCAGCCCGGAAAAATCACGGCGCGCCCGAATCGCCCGGCCGCGGCGGCCGCGGCTCCAGCGGACAAATCGGGCGTCGTGCGGGCCGGCGCCGCGGTGGCGCCGGCCACGACCGAGCGGTAGCGGGTCACTTGGGGAGAACCCAGATCGGGTTGGTGTAGAACCACAGGTCGCCCCACGGGTCGGCGTCGCCGACCACGTCCAGCTTCGGGCCGTACGGGTCGATCGTGGAGCCCATCAGCCCGGGCTGCGTGCGGTTGCCGTCGGTGCCGCGTACGCGTACGTAGAAGGGCTTGTCCAACCGCCCGAAGTGGTACGTCAGTGAGACGCTCTTCGCCCCCGCGCCGATCTCGAACGACTTGACCACCTTGGTGTCCGGGGCGGTGAAGCTGTCCTTGTCGGCGACCGGGCCGGTGACCGTGCCGACGATGACGTCGACCCGCTTGAGCACCGCGATGAATTCGGCCCAGTTCGGCCGGTCCTGCAGGTCGATGTCGAGGGTGAGCTCGGTCGCCGTGCCGCGCTTGACGTGCACGACGCCGCCCAACGGCGTGCCGGTGTCGCGGCGGCGGTCGCCGGCCACCCGGACCCGGGCGTCGAGCCCCTTGATCAGCCGGCCGTGGTCGACCCAGATGCGGCCGGCGCGCAGGCCGTCCATCACGGCCTTGTACGAGAACGACGACGCGCCCACGTTCGTACGCCCGTAGAAGCCCGGCCAGAAGTCCCCGGCCGTGGTCAGCGTCTTGCCGGTGTAGACCGGGTCGTTGTGCTTGCCGTTGGCCTCGAAGTCGCTGCCCGGGCCGCGGTCGGACTGGTCGTTGTAGACCACGTGCGAGTCCGAGTTGACGGTGATCCACCAGGCCTTGCCCTCGGCCAGCAGGCTGTCCCAGAGTCCGCCGACGGTGGCCGTCATCCAGTCGAAGCCACCCCAGGTGCGGTAGCTCTCGAGCGGATACCCGGCGAAGGACGCCGCCGAGGGGTTGTTGTCGTAATAGCCACGAGCACCACCGCGGCCGTACGGGGCGGGGATGCCGGCGGCCTGGTGACCGGGCGCGCCCTCGAAGCCGACGGCGACGGTCGGATCGGCGTCGCGCCAATTGCGGATCTCGTGCGGCGAGTCGATGCCGCGCCGGGCCGGGTGGTTGGCGAGGAACAGGGCGCCGTCCACCTTGCGCGCCTTGACCTGCGACGCGAGGAACTTGATGCCCGCGATCGCGGCGGCCTCGTTCTCGGCTTCGGTGTTCGTCGTGGGCAGCTGCGAGCCGTCGTACGTCTGCTCGAACTGCTTGAGAACTTCGACCTCGTGCTTGCTCGGCGCCACGAAGACGGTCGCGTGCTCGGCGGCCGGGATGTTCCACTCCAGGCCTTGGAACGTCAGCAGCCCCTTGAGCTCCTCGGGAGTCGGAGCTGTACTGGGTGTGGATGTGGTTGTCGCCCGCGAGCCAGCGGAAGCCGCCCTTGTCGGTGCCGCCGCCGGTCGGGCCGTGCGGGTGCGCGTGCGCGGGGCCGGGCGTGGCCAGCACCGAGGCCGCCGCCCCGGCGCCGAGCAAGCCGGCGCCCCGCAGGAAGCCGCGGCGGGAGACGTCCGAGGGCGACAGCTCGCTGTCCGGAATGCTCGGGTCGAGGGCGGCGGGAACGTCGCCGGTGCCCTCGGGGATGTCGTGAGAGTGATCGTGACCCATGGGGCGACCTTGGTGGGAGCACCGGAACACCGCATGACGCCCCGGCGAACTCAATTGGTGATCGGTCGAAACAGCCCGGTCAGGATCGTGGTGGTGAGGATGGCGGCGGCCAGCACGACGGCCCCGGCGATCAGCAGCACGTCGGCGGTGGTGAAGATCTGCCGCCGGGCGTACGTGCGCGGCGCCGTCGAGTCGAAGCCGCGGGCGTCCATCGCCACCGCCAGCCGGGTGCCCCGCCGCAGCGCCCCGACCAGCAGGGCGAAGGCGGTCGCCGGGAACGTCCTGATCCCGGTGTCGACGCCCCGCGCCCGCCGGGCCAGCGTGAGCATCTGCCACTCGGCGCCGAGCAGCGGCAGCAGCCGGAAGGCGGCCAGCGCCCCGATCGCGAACCGGGCCGGCGCCTTGGCGTTCTGCACCAGCGCGTCGGCCAGGTCGGTCGGGTCGGTGGTGGCGAAGACGATCACGCCGGGCAGGGCGATCGCGAACAGCCGCAGGATCAGCCCGAGCGCCGAGATCAGCACGCCGGTCGTCACGTCGAACGGCCCGAGATCGAGCAGGAGCCGGCCGTCGCGGTGGGCGGCGAACAGGATCATCGTGACCAGCAGGCCGGCCGACGCCACCACCAGCGGCCACGCGCGCCGGGCCAGCACGCCGTAGCGCAGGCCGAAGAGGGGCAGCAGCATCAGCTCGACCGCGATCGCCAGGGCCGGCGTGAGCGGATCCAGCGTGCTGATCAATGGCAGCGAGAAGAGCAGGGCGGCGGCGAGCTTGGCGACCGGGTTGCGGCGCGCCAGCGGCGCGGTGGGGTTCGCGACCGGCTGCAGGGCGAGGCTCATGCGCGCCGCCGGCGGGGGAGTGGGTCGCGCAGGCGGGAGGAGCCCAGCACGAACGTACGGTCGGCCAGTGTCTGCACGAAGTCGTCGTCGTGCGTGACCGCGACGACGGCGTGCCCCTCGTCGCGCAGCGTGGCGAGCAGCGTGACCAGCTCGATCCAGGTGCGCCGGTCCTGGCCGAAGGTCGGCTCGTCGAGCACGAGCAGGCGCGGGGCGGTGGCCAGGGCGGTGGCGACGCTCAGCCGGCGGGCCTCACCCCCCGAGAGGGTGTACGGGTTGGCCTGTGCCAGCTTCGCCAGGCGCAGCCGGTCGAGCAGCGCATCCACGATGTCCTTGATCTCGGCGTCGCTCCGCCCGACGCGCCGGGGTCCGGCCGCGAGCTCGTCGGCGACCCGGGCGGTGACGAACTGGTGCTCCGGATTCTGGAAGACCGACCCGATCCGCTGGGTGAGGTCGGCGGCCCGCCACTTGTGCGGCGGCCGCGGATCGCCGAACCCGGTGACCCGGCCGCCGGTGGGGGCCAGGAGACCGCCCAGGGCCAGCGCCAAGGTCGACTTGCCGGCGCCGTTCGGCCCGGTCACGGCCAGCACCTCGCCGGCGTTCGCGCCCATCGACACCGGGGCCAGCCGCTGGGCGACCGTGACGTCCTCGGCCCGGATCACCTCCTCGCCGGCGGGAGTCGAGGACTTCACCGGCGGGATCGCGAAGCCGGGCACCCACACGCCCTCGTCGGCGAGCCGGTCACCGTACGCGGCGAAGACCACCTCGGGCGCGCCGTCGGCCCGGATCCCGCCGCCCGGCTCGAGCACCACCACCCGGTCGACCAGCGGCAGCGCCTCGGCCACCCGGTGCTCGACCACGATCAGCGTCTCGTCGCCGCGGGACCGGCCGATCGCCTCCCGCACCAGCGCCGCGCCGGCCGGGTCGAGGTTCGCGGTCGGCTCGTCCAGCAGCAGCAGCGAGGGCCGCAGCGCGAGCACGCCGGCCAGCGCCAGCCGCTGCGCCTCGCCGCCGGACAGTGCGGCCGTCGAGCGGGTGATCGGGTAGGGGAAGCCGACCCGGTCGAGCGCGTCGCTGACCCGGGGCCAGATGTCGGCGGCCGGCACTCCCCGGTTCTCCAGGCCGAACGCGACGTCGTCGCCGCTGCGGGCCATCACCAGCTGGGTCTGCGGATCCTGGAAGACGATGCCCACCCCACGCCCGGCTTCTCCGCGCCGTCCGGCGGACCAGGCGTCGGAAGCGGCACGGTCGCGGGCCGCGCGCGGGTCGAGCCCGTCGATCGTGACCGTGCCCGCCTGCTCGCCCGAGTCGTCGGGCAGCAGCCCGGCCAGGGCCGCGAGCAGGGTGCTCTTGCCGGCCCCCGAGGGACCGAGCAGCAGCACCCGCTCGCCGTGCCCGACGGTCAGGTCGACGTCGCGGACCGCCCAGGCGCGGCGGCCCGCATGCCGCCACCCGAATCCCCGCAGCTCGACCGTGCTCATGATTCACATGAGATCAGTGGTCAGACCAGCGCGCGCGACCGGCCCGCCGGGAACCGGTCCAGCACACCCGTCTGGGCGAGCGCCCGCACCAGCAGCACGCTGCCGAGACCGGCCACCACCAGCGAGGACAGGGCGGCGAGCAGGATGTACGGGATGCGCAGCGTGGCCCACGACGTGCCGCCGTACCAGACGAACGCGTCGTAGACCGAGGCCACGACGCCGGCCGTGGCGCCGGCGAGCAGGGCCACCGGCACGTTGTACACCTTGTAGGCGAATGCGGCGAAGATCAGCTCCGCGCCGAGCGCCTCGAGCGGGCCTTGCACGACGAGCGTCCAGCCCCAGCTCGTGCCGATCGCCACACTCACCAAGGAGGCCAGCGTGAGCGTGTAGAACGCGGCCCCCGGCTTGCGCACGATCAGCGCGCCCAGCACGGCCGGGACCAGCCACATGCCGTAGAGGATCGCCCGCCCGGGCAGCGGGATGGCGTCGGCCGGCCCGTTCCAGAGCAGGTTCCACGCCCAGAAGATGACGCCGAACGCGACCGCGATGATCGAGGCGATCACGATGTCGATCGTGCGCCATCGGTTGGTGGTAGTAGCCATAGGTGCCTCCCAGTGGGGTGACCGGGAGGAGACGCACGCCGCTTTTACACGGCGCGGCTGGAGAAAAGACCGAGCTTCCTGCGCTGGCATTACCCAGATCAGGTACGAGGGTCTGCGGGTCACCCCGCACTCTCAGCGCTGTGCGCTCCCCTGTCGGATTACATTGCTTCGATGACGCTAACACCGTTGTTGGCGGCGGGACAGTTGAGGAGTGATCAAGAACATGGAGATCAAGGCGCGGGGCCTCACCTTCGACGTGTACGAGGGCGGGCCCGCCGACGGTGACCCGGTTCTGCTCCTGCACGGGTTCCCCCAGGACCACCGCGAGTTCGACCTGATCCGGCCCCGGCTGCACGCGGCCGGTCTGCGCACGTACGCCTTGGACCAGCGCGGCTACTCGCCCGGCGCACGCCCCACCGAGGTCTCCGACTACCGCGCCGCCGAGCCGGCCGCCGACGCGATCGCCGTGCTCGACGCGCTCGGCCTCGAGTCGGCCCACGTCATCGGCCACGACTGGGGCGCACAGGTCGGCTGGATGCTCGCGGCGCAGCATCCGGAGCGCGTGCGCACGCTGACGGCGATCTCGGTCCCGCACCCGCGGGCGCTGCGGCTGGCGATGCGCGTACGCCCGACCCAGCGCGCCCGGTTCGCCTACTTCGCTCTGTTCCGGTCGCCGGTCGCCGAGCGGTTCCTGCTGGCCGGCAACGCCCTCGCCCTGCGCACGATGCTGCGCCCGATCGGCGGCCGCGCGGCCCTCTACGCCGACGCGATGCGCGACGACCCGGCCCGGCTGACCGGCGGGCTGAACTGGTATCGCGGCCTGTCCGGCGAGCAGCTGGCGCCGGTGGCGGTGATCACGGTGCCGACCACGTACATCTGGCCCGACCACGACGGCGTCGTCGCGCGTACCGCCGCCCTGCGCACCCGCGACTGGGTGGAGGCCGACTATCAGCTCGTGGTGCTGCGCGACGTCTCGCACTGGGCGCCCGAGCAGGCCCCCACGGCGGTCGCCGACGCCGCGCTGGCGCGCATAACGGGCGCATGAGGATCTCGTCCCGGCTGGGACTGGAGAAACGCCGGGTCCGGGACGAGACCGAGAAACAACGCTGGGACCGCAACTTCGGCGACCTGCTGCAGGAGCTGCGGGTCGCCCAGACCGGCATCCAGATCCTGTTCGCCTTCCTGCTGACGCTGCCCTTCACCAGCGGCTTCCCGCGCGCCACCCCGTTCCAGAAGACCGTCTACGTGGTGGCCCTGCTGGCGGCCGCCTTCTCCACCGCCATGATCATTGCGCCGGTCGCCTTCCACCGGGCCCTGTTCCGCCAGGGCCGCAAGCCCGAACTGGTCCGCCACGCCCACCGCATGACCACCGGCGGCCTGGCGTTCCTGCTGATATCGATGGTGAGCAGCGTCCTGCTGGTGACCGACTTCATCCTCAGCCGAGGCCTGGCGTTCCTCCTGTCCGGCGCCACAGCCCTCTGGTTCGTGGCGCTGTGGGCGGCGTTCCCCTGGTACCGCCACAGCTGGATAGACGAGGACGCCGAGGAGGAGGACGAGCGCGTGGTAGACGGCGGCGTGCCACCCGGTGATGCCTGTGGAAAAGACGAAAAGTTGTCGTAGCCCCGTGCTTAACTCACCCCCACCCAAAGGGCGGGGGCCGCATGATCGGCAGCGGGTTTGTTGCGCTTTCGCTCTGCTCACCAATACGCGCCACCGGGCGGATCGCGCTGCCTCCCACCCACGGAGGGCACGCGGGCGCGGGGCAGGGCTGATGAGGTGCGGCGTTGGGCGCACGGGAAGTCATCAGGGTCGGCGGGTTGTGGGCGGCGGTTGGCGGGCGGCGGGGCAGGGTTGATGAAGTGCGGCGTTGGGCGCACGGCAGGTCATCAGGGTCGCTGGTTGTGGGTGGGGTTGATGGGCGTCGGCCAGGCTGATGACTTGCGGCGCTCCGAGAGCAGCAGGTCATCAAGATCCGACATTGGGCGGGCGACGGCGCGGCAAGCAACGGCTTAGCGGGCAACAGTGCGGTCGGCGGGGCGCGGCGGTAGCAAGGTGGCGGGCGACGCTCCGGCGGTGATTGTGCGGCGCGCACCGGCGCAGCGAGTGAGGGAGCAGCGGACGACGGCGCAGTGGGCGGGGCGCAGCGCGACGGCGCAGCAGGCGACGGCGCAGCGGTGGCAATGCGGCGGACAACGGCGCGGTCGGGTAAACGCGCGGCGCGCCACGACGCGGCCGGCACCCGCAGAGCGGGTAAACCCCGCGGCAGACAACGGCGCCCAAAACGGACGGCCTATCGACGACGCCCCGAGACCGTCAAACCCAAGCGCTTCAGTTCGAGCTCGGCCAGCGCGTCGACGGCGTCCGCGTCGCCGTTCCGCCAGCTCTGGGCGATGTCGGGACCCAAGCGGGCCAGCTCGTCGAGCGGCTGGGACGCCAGCGCGCGGAGCGCCAGCAGGTCGCGGCCGGCGGGCTCCGATCGTACGGACGAAGCCACCCCGGCCCGGCGCATCCAGCGCAACCGCAACGGTAGCCAGAGGAACAGCACCAGCGCGAGCGGAACGGAGAGCGCGAGGATCGTCAGGACCAGGGCCATCTGGTCGACGATCTGCTCCTGCTGGTGGCCGGCGTCGGCGATCGAGCGGGCCGCGTCGGCCGCGCCGTTGAAGGGCTTCACCAGCTGGTCACCCACCAGGGGGACGCGGTCGACCTTGCTGCCGGCGTCGGCCAGGTTCGTGGCTATGCCGCCGCCCGCGCTCTCCAGCTTCTGGCCGGGCACGGCCAGCTTCTCGACCATGGCGTGCACCCAGAGGCCGGCCCTGATCCATAGGTAGACCCAGATGACGACCGCGATGTCGGTGAGCAGCTGGCGGATGGCCGTGGGGATGCGCTCGGCGTAAAGCTTCACGGCCAAAGCGTCCCATGTGGAAGTGCTCAGCGCTTGGCCGCGCACTCCGGGCACGTACCGAAGATCTCCATCGTGTGCGACACGTCGGCGAAGCCGTGCTGGGCCGCCACCCGGTCGGCCCAGGACTCGACCGCGGGGCCCTCGACCTCGACCGCCCGGCCGCACGAGCGGCAGACCAGGTGGTGATGGTGGCCCTGGCTGCAGCGGCGGTAGAGGTGCTCGCCGCCGGGCGGGCGCATCACGTCGATCTCGCCGGCGTCGGCGAGGCCCTGCAGCGTGCGGTAGACGGTGGTGAGGCCGACCCGCTCGCCCCGCTCGCGCAGCTTCGCGTGCAGGTCCTGAGCGCTGTGGAAGCCCTCGACCTCGTTGAGCACGGCGCTCACCGCGCTGCGCTGCTTCGTGTTGCGCTGCGCGGTCGAGTCGGCGGCGCTCATGATCGGACCTCCCGGGCGTGGCTGACGGCGTCGGCGACGATGTGTGCGACATGGTCGTCCACCAGGGAGTATGCGATCTCGCGTCCGCGGCGCGCGCCCCGGACCACCCCGGCGCCGCGCAGCACCCGCAGGTGCTGGGAGACCAGGGGCTGGGGCGCGCCCAGCTTCTCCACCAGCTCGTGCACGCAGCGCTCGCCCACGCCGAGCTCGGCGACGATCGCGACGCGGATCGGCGCGGAGAGGGCCCGCAGCAGCTCCCCGGCCGACTCGTACGCCTCGTAGCCCGTCGTCATGGTGGTGCCAACCTATCGCGCGGCGAGGACGACATCGGGCGGCTCGACTTCGCGGGGCTGGTGGGCGCGGCGGCGCAATGCCCGCAGGACCCCACCGCCGAGCGAGATCGCCAAGAAGGCGCCGAGGGCGATGATGACGGTGGTGGCGCCGGGGGCGGTGTCGATCTCGGCGGAGACGGCCACGCCGGCACCGGCGGCGCCGAGCCCGATCACCATCGCGAGCGCCATGGTGGTGCGGAAACCGTGGGTGACCTGCTGGGCGGCGGCGACCGGCACGACCATCAAAGCCGAGACCAAGAGCAATCCCACCGTACGCATGGCAATCGTCACCGTGACCGCGGTGGTGATCGCCATGAGCAGGTTGAGCGTCCGCACCGGCAGGCCGCTGACCCGCGCGTACTCCTCGTCGTTGCAGACCGCGAACAGCGCCGGCCGGAAGACGGTCATGGCCACGAGCACCGCGACGCCGAGGACGACGATCACCACCAGGTCCTGCGGCGAGGTCGTGATCAGCGAGCCGAACAGGTACTGCATCAGGTTCGCGTTGCTGCTGTCGTCGGAGAGGCCGACCAGCACCACGCCGCCCGCGATGCCGCCGTAGAACAGCAGGGCCAGCGCGAGGTCGCCGGAGGTGCGCCCGCGCTGCCGGATCAGCTCGATGCCGACCGCGCCCGCGGCCGAGACGATCACCGCGCTGATCACCGGGGAGTGGTGCAGCAGAAGGCCGACGCCGACGCCGGTCAGCGCCACGTGGCCGATGCCGTCGCCGATCAGCGACAGGCGCCGCTGGACCAGGTAGATGCCGAGCGCGGGCGCGGCCAGGCCGATCACCAGCGCGCCGATCAACGCGCGGATCATGAAGTCGTACGCGAAGAGGTCCATCTAGTTTGCAGCCATCCGGTCCGTGGGGGCCCACTCGCAGATGCCGGCCTTCTCGAGGGCGGCATGCGGGTGCACGTGGTCGTGGTCGGGGTCGGCGTGGTGACCGGCCGGCTCCGGCGGGACGCCCTCGTACGCGATCCGGCCCTCGTGCACCACGATCGCCCGGTCGATCAGCGGCCGCAGCGGGCCGAGCTCGTGCGCGACGAGCAGGATCGTGCCGCCCGCGGTCGCGAACCGGCCCAGCGCCGCGGCGAACGCCTCCTGGCTGGCCGCGTCCACGCCGGCCGTCGGCTCGTCCAGCACCAGCAGGTCGGGCCGGCCGGCCAGCGCCCGGGCGATGAGCGTGCGCTGCTGCTGGCCGCCGGAGAGGGTGGCGACCGGGTCGCCGATGCGGTCGAGCAGGCCCACGTCGGTGAGCGCCTCGCGGACGGCGGCCTTGTCGGCGGCGCCGGACGGCCGGAAGATCCCGCGCCGGGCCAGCCGGCCGGAGGCGACCACCTCGCCGACCGTGGCCGGCACCCCGCTGCCGGCGCCGAGCCGCTGCGGGACGTAGCCGACCCGGGCCCAGTCCCGGAACTTGCGCTGGGCGGTGCCGAACAGGTCGATCTCACCGCGGGCGGCCGGCACCAGCCCGAGGACCGTGCGGATCAGCGTGGACTTGCCGGAGCCGTTGGCGCCCAGGATGGCGACGACCTCGCCGCCGGTGACGGAGAGCGAGACGTCGTGCAGGATCTCGCGGCCGTCGTAGCCGGCGGCGAGATGGCGTACGTCGACGACGCTCATGAGGTGCACCCCAATGCCGTGGTGAGGGCGGCCAGGTTGGCGCGCATGACGGAGAAGTAGTCGGCGTCTTCGTGGTTTTCATTCTGGGGTTTTCCGCCGCGGGTCGGCTCAGCCTCGGTCAGGCCCTCGAGCGGGTCGAGCACCGCGCTGCGGGCGCCGACCTCGCGGGCGATCGTGTCGGCGACCTTCGGGCTGACCAGCGTCTCGAAGAAGATCGTGGTGGTGCCGGTGCGGCGGGCCTCGGCGGCGACCTGGCCGAGGCGGCGCGGCGAGGGCTCGGCCTCGGGGGAGATGCCGGTGATGCCGATCTGGGTCAGGCCGTAGCGGGCGGCCAGGTAGCCGAACGCCTCGTGACTGGTGACCAGCTCGTGGCGCTGACAACTGCGGAGGCTTTTCGCGTACGCGTCATCGAGGGTCTGCAGTTGCCCTTGAAGTTGGCGCGCCCGTGACCGGTAGTCGGAAGCGTGCGCGGGATCGGCCTGCGCGAGGCGCTCCCCGAGGGCGCCGGCGATGGTGGCGAACCGGACCGGATCGAGCCAGACGTGCGGGTCGAGGCCGCCCTCGTCGGAGCCCGGGTCGAACGGCTTGAGGTCGACCACGGTCGTCACGTCGAACGAGCGGCCCTTCGCCTCCTGGCCGACGGCGGCGTCGACGGCCGGCTGGAAGCCCTTGAGGTAGACCGCGACCCCCGCGTCCGCCACCTGGGCGACCTGGCGTGGGTTCAGCTCGACGTCGTGCGGCTCGGCGCCGGGCTTGGTGAGGTTGGTGACCGTCACGTCGTCGCCCCCGATCCGCTCGCTGAGGAACTGCAACGGGTAGAACGCCGTGACGACGTTGAGCTTCCCGGCGGTGAACCCGCCGGCGGCGGCCCGGCCCGCGCAGCCGGCGGCGACGGCGAGCGTCAGGAGCACGGCAAGCAGGGCGCGGGGCATAGCACCCACTGTCGCCGACAATGATAATGATTGTCAAAAGCGCATGAGTCGCCGCTCAGAGCGCCTTGGCCACGACCCCGGCGAGAAGGAGAACGAGCATCGTCGCGCGCAGGGCGCGGGTCGACGGGGACTGCACCGGCCAGGTGGTGAACGTGAGCGCGGCCAGGCCGGCGGCGAGCAGGAACAGCAGCGCGGCGCCGACGATGCCGGGCAGGAAGAGGCCGGCCAGCATCAGCACCAGCGCCACGACGAAGGCCGTGGTCGGGTTGACCCGGGCCAGCCGGCGCAGCAGGTTCTCCGACGGTGCCACCATGTCGCCTCCTCGCGCTGCGTACGCTCGTCGCATGCTCGTGCTCAACCGCTTCGTCGTCCCGCCGGACACGCAGGACGGCTTCGTGCTCCGGGCGCACGCCGCCCTCACCGCCCTGGCTGAGCGGCCCGGTTATCTCTCCGGGCGGCTCACCCGCGCGCTCGACGAGCCCGCCCACTGGACCCTGGTGACCGAGTGGGAGTCGGTGGGAGCCTACCGGCGGGCCCTGGGCGGGTTCGACGTCAAGGTGCACGCGACGCCGCTGCTCTCCGAGTCGGTCGACGAGCCGTCCGCGTTCGAGACGCTGGCGAGCGCGGCGCCGGGCGGCGAGGTGGTCGTGACCGCCAGCGACCGGGCGGCCGAGCCCTGGCGCTGACGGCTAATCTGGCCCTATGACGACGGAGCCTCACGTTCCCGTGCCGCAGCAGGGCGCCGGCGTCTATCCGCCCGCTTGGGAAACGCCGCCGGTCTCGGCCGGTTATGGGCCGCCGCCCGCGTGGGCGCCGGCCGCCTCGGGGCCGCCGGTGCCCGAGGAGCCGCCCGCCCCGCCGCCCGGTCCCGGCGTCTACCCGCCGTTCCCGGCGCCGCCGGTCGAGGGCAAGGGCAAACGCATCGGCCTGAGCATCGGCATCGCGGCCGGCGTCGTCCTGCTGGTCTGCGGCGGCGGCCTGGCCGCGATCATCGGCGTGGCCGTGTCCAGCCAGGGGTCGTACCAGGAGAAGGCACACGCCGCGGTGAGCGGTTACCTCAACGCGTTGCGCGACGGGCGCTACGACGCGGCCTACGGGATGCTCTGCGACGAGACGCAACAGGGTGAGAGCCCGGCCGCGTTCCGCTCCAAGGTCACCGCGGAGCCGGCCATCCGGTCGTACACGATGGGGAAGTTTGATCTTGTAAGTTGGTCGGTGCCGGTCGACGCCGTCTATGACAACGGCGACAGCGCGAAGCTCGAGGCCTATCTGGGCGTGGACAGCGGCACGGGCGCTTTCGAGGTGTGCGAGCTCGGAGAGTAATCTCGCTGTTTGTCCCGATCCTTTCCTACTCGTAGTCCCCGCCGACACCCAGCCGGCGTAGGAGGAACATGCCCGCCGACCGTATCGATGCCGTCGTCAGCCTGGCCAAGCGCCGTGGCTTCGTCTTCCCCTCCAGTGAGATCTACGGAGGAACCCGCTCGGCCTGGGACTACGGTCCGCTGGGCGTGGAGCTGAAGGAGAACGTCCGCCGCCAGTGGTGGCGCACCATGGTGCAGCAGCGTGACGACATCGTCGGCCTCGACTCCGCCGTCATCCTGGCCCGCGACGTGTGGGCCGCCTCCGGTCACCTCGACGCGTTCGTCGACCCGCTGACCGAGTGCCAGTCCTGCCACAAGCGGTTCCGCGCCGACCACCTCGAGGAGGCGTGGGAGGCCAAGCACGGCTCGCTCCCGTCCTCGCTCCAGGAGATCAACTGCCCGAACTGCGGCAACAAGGGCACCTTCACCGAGCCGAAGATGTTCAACGGCCTGATGAAGACCTACCTCGGCCCGACCGAGAGCGCCGAGGGCCTGCACTACCTGCGGCCGGAGACCGCGCAGGGCATCTTCGTCAACTACAACAACGTGGCCACCGCCGCCCGCAAGAAGCCGCCGTTCGGCATCGCGCAGGTCGGTAAGAGCTTCCGCAACGAGATCACCCCGGGCAACTTCATCTTCCGTACGCGTGAGTTCGAGCAGATGGAGATGGAGTTCTTCGTCGAGCCCGGCAGCGACGAGCAGTGGCACGAGTACTGGCTGCAGGAGCGCTGGAACTGGTACCGCGACCTGGGCCTCTCGGAGTCGAACCTGCGCTTCTACGAGCACCCCAAGGAGAAGCTCTCGCACTACTCGAAGCGGACCGTCGACATCGAGTACCGCTTCCAGTTCGGCGGCACCGAGTTCGCCGAGCTCGAGGGCATCGCGAACCGCACCGACTTCGACCTGACCACGCACTCCAAGCACTCCGGCGTCGACCTCAGCTTCTTCGACCAGGAAAAGCAGGAGCGCTGGGTCCCGTACGTCATCGAGCCCGCGGCCGGCCTGACTCGTGCGGTGCTGGCGTTCCTCCTCGAGGCGTACGACGAGGACGAGGCGCCCAACACCAAGGGCGGTGTCGACAAGCGCACCGTCATGCGCTTCGACCCCCGCCTGGCGCCGATCAAGGTGGCCGTGCTGCCGCTGTCCCGCAACCCCGAGCTGTCCCCGAAGGCCCGCGGCCTGGCCGCCGACCTGCGCAAGCGCTGGATCGTCGAGTTCGACGACTCGCAGGCGATCGGCCGGCGCTACCGGCGCCAGGACGAGATCGGCACGCCGTTCTGCGTGACGGTCGACTTCGACACCCTCACCGACGACGCGGTGACGATCCGCGACCGCGACACCATGAAGCAGGAGCGGGTCGCGCTCGCCCAGGTCGAGGACTACCTGCTGCGGCGCCTGCCCGGCTGCTAGAAGGCCGTTCCGCCCGGCCTGTTGTTACGGTCCGCGATGAGCCCGGCCAGGGTCGCGACAGCGATCTCGGCCGGGGTCCTCGCCCCGATGTTGAGCCCGATCGGCCGGTGCACCCGGGCGATCTCCTCCTCGGGCACGCCGAGGTCGCGCAGCATCTTGACGTGCGGCCCCTCGACCTGCGGCTTCCCGAGAATGCCGATCCACCGCGTCCGCGCGGCCAGCGCTTCCTTGAGCACGGTTCCAATCTCGGCCCGGTGGTGGTCGGTGAGCACGACGTCGGTGTCGTCGTCGAGATGAGCCGCCGCGAGATCGTGCACGAAGAGGTCGCCGTGCGGCCGCGGGGTGCCCTGGAGCCGGGTCTGGTCCGGCTCCACGAGCACCGACTGAAACCCCACCTCCACGGCGAGCCGCAGCAGAGCCTCGGCTACCGGCGATTCGAAGACCACCACCAGCCGTCGCGGTCCGCCCTCACCCATGCCGTCGACTGTGCCAGATTCCGTCGTCGCCCGCCCGCGGTTGTCGCGAGCCGAGCTGTCATGGGACTAGGGTCGGCCGCGTCAAAACGACCCCGGACATTAAGGAACCCCGGCCGCATGCGAAGCAGAGGCTGTCCGGGGTTTCTGGGGAAAGTGTACCGGGCCATGGGGGAGGGAAGCCAGATGATGCGTGCCTATTCACCCGAGATGGCGGTTCTGATCCGCCGGCTATCACCCGAACGGCTGGGTCCTTACGTCATTGCCGGGGGCGACGACAACGCCGCGGCCCTGCGCGTCTATCACTGGAACTCGGAAGTCTCGGCAGCGCTGGCCGTGACGATCGGGCATGTCGAGGTCATCATGCGCAACGCCATCCACGAGAACCTGACGGAGTGGTCGGCCCGGAGATTCGGCGAGCCGAGGTGGTACCTGGACCCCGGCCATCTCCTTCAGCGTCGCCAGGCCGAAGTCGTCCAGCTCGCCCGGATGCGAGCGAGGCAACGCGGAGAGACGCCGGGCCAGGTCGTCGCCGAGCTCAGTCTCGGCTTCTGGCGATACCTGCTGGCTAACCACTACGACTCGACCCTGTGGCGGGAAAGCCTCTATCGAGCCTTCCCCGGTCAGCCGCGGCGCCGGGTCCTGCACGAGGCGGTCGAGGTCCTGCATCGGTCGCGCAATCGGATTGCGCACCACGAGCCGATGTTCAACCGGCCGATCGAGGACATCCACATCATCGCCCTCGAGGTGGCGGGCTGGATCTGTCCGGTCAGCAAGGCATGGATCGCACGGCACGGCCGCGTCGAACAAATGTTGGCACATGACGCATGCCTATCCCTGTCGCATGACGCCTAGTCATTAGGCTAGCCTGCAGGCCGAGTCGCACCCACCCCCCTGGGCCCGAGGCCCGGTTACCCTTCCCTGGAGGAACCGATGACTCCCACACTCGACGAGCGCGTCACCGTACTGGAGCACCGCATGGATGAGCAGGAACGGCTCCGCGCCGGCCAGGATCGCGACCTGGCTGACATCGGGGAGGGCGTGCGCGCCCAGAGAGGCCTTCTCCAGGCTCTCGCGATCACGCAGTCCGAGCACACCGAGAGTCTGGCTCGACTCACCTCCGATGTGACCGAGATTAAGGGAAATGTCGCTGCGCTGACCGGCAGGGTCACTCAGCTCGACCACAACGTCGCCCGGCTCGATGGCAACGTGAGCCAGCTAGACGGCAAGGTCACGCAGCTTGATGGCAAGGTGACCCAGCTCGATGGCAAGTTCACCAAGCTTGATGGCAAGGTGACCCAGCTCGATGGCAAGGTGAGCCAGCTAGACGGCAAGGTCACTCAGCTCGACGGCAAGGTCAGCCAAGTCATCGACATGGTCGCGACGCTTGTCGAGCGCGGCAACCGCGGTTAACCAGGCGGCGATTCGAGGTCGCCGGGCCGGACGTGTCACGCTGTAGGGCGTGACTGCACCGCTCGAGCTCGGCGACCGCGCCGTCAATCCGCCCGTCGTGCTGGCGCCGATGGCGGGTATCACCAACGTGGCGTTTCGGCGGCTCTGCCGCGAGCAAGGGGGCGGCGTCTACGTCTGCGAGATGATCACGACGCGGGCGCTGGTCGAGCGGATCCCCAAGACGCTGAAGATGATTGCGTTCGCCGAGGACGAGGACTTCCGGAGCCTCCAGCTCTACGGTGTCGATCCGGATGTGACGGCCCGGGCCGTGCGCATGGTCGGCGAGGACGGGCTGGCCGATCACATCGACCTCAACTTCGGCTGCCCGGTGCCCAAGGTGACGCGCCGCGGTGGGGGGTCGGCTCTGCCGTGGCGGCGGCGTCTGTTCGGGCGGATCGTGGCGCAGGCCGTGGAGGCGGCGCGGCCGTTCGGGATTCCGGTCACGATCAAGATGCGCAAGGGCATCGACGACGACCATCTCACGTACGTCGAAGCCGGTCTCATCGCGCAGGAGGCGGGCGTGGCCGCGGTCGCCCTGCACGCGCGCACCGCCGAGCAGCGCTACTCGGGCCAGGCCGACTGGGATGCGATCGCCACGCTCAAGCAGGCGCTCGACGTGCCCGTGCTCGGCAACGGCGACATCTGGGAAGGCTCGGACGCGCTGCGCATGGTCGAGCACACCGGAGTGGACGGGGTCGTGGTCGGCCGCGGCTGCCTGGGCCGGCCCTGGCTGTTCGCCGACCTCGAGGCCGCGTTCACGCAGGGCGCGAGCTACCGGCCGGTGCTGCCGTCGCTGGGCGAGGTCGCGAAGATCATGTCGCGGCATGCCGAGCTGCTGGTCGACGCCCTCGGGGACGAGAAGCACGGGTGCGCCGACTTCCGCAAGCACGTCGCGTGGTACCTGAAGGGCTTCCCGATCGGCGGCGAGCTGCGCCGCAGCCTCGCGATGATCTCGTCGCTGGCCGAGCTCGACGACCTGCTCGAGGCCCTCGACCCGGCGGTGCCGTTCCCGGTCGAGACGCTGGGCCAGCCGCGCGGGCGGGTCAACTCGCCAGGCAAGGTCTCGCTGCCGTACGGCTGGCTCGACAGCCGCGACGACGAGACCGTGCCGGTGGGCGCCGAGACCGACGAGTCGGGCGGATGACCAGCACGATCCGTGAGGTGCTGGACGGAACTCTCAGTTACGAGGACGGGCTCGACGCGCTGACCGTGGCGCCTGCGGCCGAGGTCGACGCGGCGCTGACCAGTGCCCTCGATGTCGCGGTCGACCGGCTGTTCCAGGGCGGTTGGCAGCCGGCCGAGCTGCACCGGGTGGTGGCCCGGCTGGGCGATCCGCTGCAGGCGGCGGTGATCGCCGAGGCGGCTCGCCGCTATATGGCGAAATTTCGCGACATAGACCCGCGATGGCGCGCCCAGGCTGACGATCTCCCGCGAGCGAGCGGGGGCGGCCGGGGCCGCCAGGGCGGCCGGGGCCGCCAGGGCGGCGGGCTCTCCGAAACCACCCGGCGGGAGATCGCCCAGCACGGCGAACCGGATCTGCGGCCGGTCCTGCGCGGGCGCGATCTGCGGGTCCGGGAGGCGGTGACCAGGGCGTTTCCCCGTACGGTGCGAGCCCGCGGCAGCCGCGTCGACAGTCTCGAGGGCTGGGAGTCGGGCCGAGCCGCGGCCGACGAGGCAAATCTCGGTTGACGCCCGGAGCAGGATGGGACCATGCATCCGGTTTGACGTTGATCTCCGCTTCTCTACGCCGTCCGCGCCTGCGCCGACGGAGTCCTGCTCTATCCGGTCTACGCGCTGCTGTTCGCCGACGCCGGGCTGTCCACCGCCGAGATCTCGACGCTGTTCGCCATCTGGTCGGTGGTCGCCTTCGCGTTCGAGGTGCCCTCCGGCGCGCTGGCCGACGCCTGGTCCCGCCGCGGCCTTTACGCGATCGGTGAGCTGCTCACCGCCGCCGGCTACGCGCTGTGGCTGATCTGGCCGGCCTTCCCGGGCTTCGCGCTGGGCTTCGTGCTGTGGGGACTGGGCGGCGCGATGGCGTCGGGCACGATCGAGGCGCTCGTCTATGACCAGGTCGGCGAGCCGGCGGCGTACGCGAAGCTGATGGGCCGGTCGGGCACGGTGGGCATCCTCGCGATGCTGGCCGCCACGCTGCTCGCGACGCCGGCCTACACGCTGGGTGGTTACCGTCTGGTCGGGATCGCCAGCATCGCGGTGGTCACGCTGGGTGCGCTTCTCGCGCTGCGACTGCCCGATTGCGGCGGTACGGCTGGGGACGCCGCCGGGCAGCGCGACCTCTCCGGCAGCGGCCCGGCGGGTGGAGACGCCGCCAGACAGCGCTGCGTCTCCGGCAGCGGCCCTGCGGACGAGGAAGCCGCCGAGATGGGCTACCTCTCGTTGCTGCGGTCCGGCGTGCGCGAGGCGATCCGCGGCCGGCGCATGGTGCTCGCCGTCCTGGTCGCCGCGTTGGTGCCCGGGTTCAGCGCGCTCGACGAGTACCTTCCGCTGCTCGCCCGGGAGAAAGGCGCGGCGACCTCGGCCGTACCGCTGCTGTTCGCGCTGACCGCCCTGGCGATGGCCGCGGGAAGCGCGCTCGCCGGAAGCGTGCCCGCAGAGAGCGCGCCCGCGGAGAGCGCGCCCGCCGGAAGCGGGCCGTCGGTGGTAAGGCCGTCGGTGGCGAGAAGGCGGTCACTCTCCGCCGCGTCTCTTCCCGGTGTGATCGTTGCCGCCGCCATCCTGCTGGCCGCCGGCGCGCTGATGCCGCACCTGGCCGGCATGATCCCGGTGTCGGCCGCCTTCGGGCTGCTGCAGTACGCGATGATCCGGGCCGAAACCCGCCTCCAGGAGGAGATCACCGGACCCGCCCGCACCACCGTTCTGTCGGTGAGCGGCTTCGCGGCCGAGGTCTTCGCCGTGCTGCTGTATGCCGGCTTCGCGCTCATGCTGCCGCTGCCGGTGCTGTTCGCCCTGGCCGCGCTGCCGATCGGGCTCACCGCCCTGCTCGAGATCGTCCGAGGTCGATTCGCCGGGGATGATTTCGTCCGCCCGGGATGAGGAGCGCGCCCGGCCTACGGCCGACGATGAGCGTCAGTCCTCCGTCCGGAGTCTTCTCAGGAGCGCGACATGACGACGTTTACCGTGTGGAAGTTCGATAACCCCGAGGGCGCGCAGCACGCCGCCGACCAGCTCAAGGACGCCCAGGGCGAAGGTCTCGTGAAGGTGCTCGACCACGCGGTGATCACCTGGCCGAAGGGCGCCAGCGAGCCGCAGCGGGTGCACCACGGCCGCGACGGCGTCTGGCGCGGCGCCGGGTGGGGCGCGCTGTGGGGCATCGTGGCCGGCACGCTCTTCCTGATCCCGGTCATCGGCGGCGTGGCCGGCGCCGCGATCGGCGCCCTCTCCAAGGCCACCGAGGATTCCGGCATCACCAAGGAACAGCTGGAGACGATCCGCACCGAGATCACCGAGGGCACGTCCGCCCTGTTCCTGGTCACCGACGCCGGCAACCTCGACCGCCTGGGCGAGCGTTTCCACGGGATGGGCCAGCACAGCCGCCTGATCGAGACGAACCTGACCGACGGCGAGCGCGAGATCCTTCTGGAGACCTTCGGCGAACACAGGAATCCCCAGCCCTACTGACCGGGCGCCCGGGGCGGGGAGGGCGGTGCGGGCCCTCCCCGCCGGGAGCGGGCATGCTTCGCCGGTCCGGGTCAGACGTCGAGGTCGTTCTCGATGCGGCGCAGCTGGTGCCGGGACATGGCCAGGTTGGCCCGGTCGCGGCGCAGGGCCAGGTAGAGGAACAGGCCCTTGCCCGAGCGGCTCGTCAGCGGGCGGATCATGTGGTACTGGGTGTCGAGCGTGATCAGGATGTCCTCGATCTTCTCGGAGATGTTGAGCATCTCCATCGCCCGCAGCTTCGCCCGGACCACGTCCGTGTTGCCGGCCGCGGCGACCGTCAGGTCGAGCTCCTTGCCGCCGCCGACGGTGCCCAGCGCCATGCCGCTCGTGTGGTCCACGAGGGCGACGCCGATCGCGCCGTCGATCTCCATGATTTCCTTGAGTGCGGTGTCCATGTCACCCATGGATGAGTCCTCCGTATGCGGTGGGATGGCGGTCCGCCGCTTGGCTGGCGGTACCGGCCGGCCGTGGCGGGTGCCACGAGCGCGGGTGGGGTGAGCCGGGAGGCTCAACCCGTCGCCTGCCGGCGGCGGGCGTTGTTGGGCAGGGTGGCCATCGGCGTGCGCCGCGCGAGCGGCGCGGCCGGGCCGGCCTGCGTGGGTATCTCGGGCCGGGCCTGCGGCGGCTTCGCCCCGATCGCGAGGATCTTCACGAGCCGGCGTACGCATCGCCGCGCCTCGAGGTGGACCATCGCCAGGTTCGCGTCACCCGACGTGACGAGGGTGAGCAGCGCGTTCGGGCCGGCGGTGTACGTGGTGATGTAGCCCCGGTCGCACTCGACCACCGACTCCCGCAGCTCGCCGTGGTTCACGGCGTGGGCGAACCGCCGGGCCAGCGCCAGGTGCGCGGCGGCCAGCGCGGCGAGCCCGTCCGGCTCGATGCCGTGCGCGTCGTGCGCGACCACCAGCCCGTCGGTCGTGGCCAGAACGCTGCCGGACAGCTCCGGCACCCGGCCACGCAGGCGGTCGAGCTCCTGGAGCACCGCCGGGTCCACCGTCATCCTCGGGTCTCACTTTCTCGTCGGAAGGTCGGGGGTCGGGGGGCGCGCGCGTCACCGCAGGGCCCGCAGGGCGGTACGGATGCGTTTGAGCAGCACCTCGTCGGTGCCCGGATGCGCCGGCGGGGTCTCGCCGGCGACCTCCTTGGGCAGTTTGGCCCCCGGTTTCCGGCGGGCCAGCCGGGGCGGCCGGTAGACGGTCCCGTTGGCGCCGACCTCCTCGCCGGGAGCGGGAGCGCGAGCGGGTGTGGGAGCGGGGGCCGGGGAAGGTGCGGGGACGACCGGGACGGCCGGAGCGGCCTGGGCGGCCCCACCCGCCGGCGCGGCCTGGGCGGATCCGGCGGCCGGGGCGGCCTGGGCGGACCCGGCGGCCGGGGCGGCGTGGGCAGCCTGGGGGGACCCGGCGGCCGGGGCGGCCGGCGCGACCACCGGGCGCCGCGACGGAACCGCCGTGCCCCGGGCCCGCGGGAGCCGGACGAACTCGGGGCTTTCCGCGCGTACGGCCGAAAGCTCGAGAAGCCCCGCGGCCGCAAGCCGGCGCAGCTCCTGCACCGTCGCGTAGCCGGCCCGCCCGAGCAGCAGCGCGAGGTCGGCCGGGGTGCGCTGGCCGTCGGCGTGCACCAGCAGCTCCCACTGCGGCGCGGTCAGCGTGACCCGCTCCCGCGGCGGGCGGGTGACCGGCGTGACCGCGGCGGTGTCCACCCGCGCGTCCGGGAAGATCTCGTCGAGCAGCCGCACCCGGCGGCGCACCTCGCGCGCGACCGCGGCCGGGTCGACGTGCACGACCGGTCCCAGCCAGTGCGTCGCCCCGGCCAGGAAGTCGACCGGGGCGGAGGGCGGCGCGAGCGCGAAGTAGGCGGCGTCGTAGGTCGCGCCCAGCACGCACAGCTCCAGCTCGCCCTGGGTGAGGTGACCCTGCTCGACCAGCAGCCGGCCCACCTGGGCGGTCGAGGTGCCCTGGTCGAGCGCGCTCTGCCAGGTGCGCCCGGCCAGCCGCCCGGACGACGTGAGCAGCTCGCCGACGCCGGGGGCGGCCGGCGACTCGGCGTAGATGACCTGCCCCTCGAGGACGTAGACCGCGCCGCCGGGGTGGCCGCCGACCACCAGCGCGCCGGTCTGCCGCTCCCCGGCGACCTGCGCGAGCAGGCGCGCCGGCGTGGCGGTCTTCGAGGTGGACAACGCTTCTCCCCACAAGGACGTCAGACGACGACGAGGTCGTCGGCGAGCTTCTGCATGCGGCGGCGGGCCACCGCGAGGTTCCCCTGGACCCGGTCGAGCCAGACGTAGAGGACGAGCCGGCTGTCGAAGTCGGTCTGCACGAGACGCAGCAGGTGATAGCCCCCGGCGGTCGTGATGATCAGGTCTTCGAGCAGGTCGTGCGGCACGGCCGAGACGAACAGCGAGCGGCTGGTCGCGGCCTGGACCACGTCCGCCGTGCCGGCCGCGGCGGCCTCGTGGTCGGAGTTCGGTGCGGCTCCGGTCGTGGCGACCGGGAAGCCGGTGGTGTAGTCGACGATGCTGGCGCCGACCGCGCCAGGAATCGCCATGGCCTCCTGCAAACAGTGATCGACCCCGGGCACGCTTTCCCCTTGTTCGGCGGGACGGCTTCCCCGCGCCGTCACCGTGGGCCATCCTGCGGCGACGGTGCGGCCAGAAGTCGCACCCGCTGTGCGTCACGGTCGGGAGCCGCACGCCGTTGAGCGTGAACGGCCGGGACGCGGCCTCGGCGCATTGGTCACGCTGCGTCGATAAAGATCCGGACCGGGTACGCGATGAGGCACCACCACACCGAGCCAATGCCGGGCGCCGGGCACGAACCGCAGCGGCGCGCCCTCCGACCGCAGCAGCAGCCGGGTCGCGTCCCCGATCGCCGCGACCAGCCGCAGGGCGAGCTCGTTCGGCCCGATCAGCCCGTCCCGCACGAGCAGCCGGGCACCGCGGCCCTCGGCCCGGGCGGCGTTCCAGGCGGCGGGGCTGACCCGGCCCGAGGCCACCAGCCGCTCACCCAGCGTCGGTGTGGCGGGCGTCTCGGCGTACGCGATGCGCCCCGCGACGAGATAAAGGACACCCCCGGGCCGGCCACCCACCTCGACCGCCCCGGTCCGCCAGTCCTCGCCCAACTCGCTCAGCAGGCGCCGCAGGGCGCCGACGGCCGGTGCCGCAGATGTCACGACTCGCTCCCCGAACGGACGGCCGGGACGTCCGCAGTCCCGACACATCTCGCATCCTCATCGGCATCGAGAAGCGTCGTCGCACGCTACGTGCGCCGTTTCCGGCGCGGCACGAGAGGCCCTGGGGCGTAACATGATCGTCACTTTTCGATAAGGAGGGCGCCATATGCCGGTCAGCTGGGAACAGATCGTCGTGGACGCCGAGGACCCGCACCGGCTGGCCCGCTGGTGGGCCGAGGCCCTCAAGTACGAGATCGTGCACGAGGCGCCGGACGAGGTCGAGATCCGGCGCACGCCCGACGAGCTGCCCGGCCTGCTGTTCACCCCGGTGCCGGAAGCCAAGACCGTGAAGAACCGGCTGCACATCGACCTGCGCCCGGACGACCAGGAGGCCGAGGTCGAGCGGCTGGTCGACATGGGCGCCCGGCCGGTCGACATCGGTCAGGGCGACGTCAGCTGGGTCGTGCTCGCCGACCCCGAGGGCAACGAGTTCTGCGTGCTCTCCGCGCGGAAGCCCTGAACCCGCCTCAGTACCGGAAGCGGGCCATCAGGGTCTCGATCTCGCCGGCCGCCGAGCTCACCTGCTCGGCGGAGCCGCGGGTGGTGTTCGCGCCCTCGGCCGTGGCCTCCGTCGAACGGGTGATGTTCGAGACCGTGCCGCTGATCTCGCCGGCCGCCGCCGACACCGCGTGCACGTTGCGGGCCATCAGGTCGGTGGTCGCCGCCTGCTCCTCGACCGCCGCCGCGATGGTCTGCTGACCGTCGTCGATCTGCCGGATCACCCCGGTGATCGCCGCGATCGCGTCGGCGGTGCCCGAGGTCATCTCCTGGATCGCCGAGATCTTGGCGGTGATGTCGGCGGTCGCCTGGGCCGTCTCCTGCGCCAGGTCCTTGACCTCGGTCGCCACCACGGCGAAGCCCTTGCCCATCTCGCCGGCCCGGGCCGCCTCGATCGTCGCGTTCAGCGCCAGCAGGTTCGTCTGCTCGGCGATGTTGGTGATCAGCTGCACGATGTCGCCGACCTCCCGGCTCGCGTCGCTGAGCCGGGCCACCGCCGCCGCCGTGTCGGCCGCGTCGCGGGTCGCCTCGCCCGTGGTCACCGAGGCCGACGCGGTCTGCCGGGAGATCTCCCGGATCGAGCTGGACAGCTGCTCGGTCGCGGTCATCATGTCGGTCACCGCCTGCGACACCTGACGCGCCGACGTGTCCGCGCTGCGGGCCTCGGCCGACGTCCGCTCGGCCGACGAGTCCAGGTCGCCGGCGAGCGACCGGAGATCGCCGCTGGCCGCCGACAACGTGCCGACGCTGGCCGCGGTCGCCGCCACGGTCTCCTGCAGCGCGCCCATCGCGGTGTTCAGGGCCCCGGCCATCTCGCCCAGCTCGTCGCGGTGCAGGACCGGCACCCGTACGGTCAGGTCGCAGCCCGCCACCGCACGCAGGCCGAACAGCATCTCCCGCAGCGGCCGCCGGATCGCCCGCAGGGTCCGCCACCCGGCGAAGATCGTGATCAGCGCGCCCAGCAGGCCGGCCAGCGCGATGATCCAGTCACTCCGGCGGGCCGACGCGACGCCGTGGTCGCTGGCCGCCTCGACCGCCTCGAGCATGCCGTCGTCGAGCGCGCCGAGCTTCTCCTCCAGCTCCGCGTAGATCGCCAGGTAGCCCTCGAGCTCGCCGGCGGCCTTGGCGTGGTCGGTGGAAGCGGTGGCCACGACCGACCGGGCGGTGTCGGCGTACATCACCAGACGGGGCCTGACCTGCGCGTACTCGGCCTTGAGGGCATCCGGGGCCTGGGCCTGCGCGGCGTCGTACATCTCGACGATGGTCTTCGCGTGATCGTTCACGTCGGCCACGCCGTACGCCGTGCGCTGCGCGTCGGTGGTGGCATACATCGCCGACATCACGTCGGCCCGCAGGGCGTCGTGCATCATGTCGGCGTTCCACTGGGCGCTCATCCCGCTGCTCACCCGGGCGATGTCCCGGCTGGCGGCGGCCTGCACCGACGAACTGTAGATCGCGAAGGCGACGACCAGGGCGACGGACGCCAGCCCGGCCGCGCCCATGATCAACAGACGCGCCACGATCGTCAGGCCTCGCCCGCTCGGCGAATCGGACTCCACGGCAACTAGATCGGCACAGGGGACGAGACGCTTAGGCTGGGATCATGACGGCGCCCGACGCCCAGCGGTGGATCACCGAACCGGCCAAGGACAGCGGATACGGACGGACCCCGTACCAGCGCGACCGGGCACGGGTGCTGCACTCGGCCGGCTTCCGGCGCCTGGCGGCCAAGACCCAGGTGCACACCGCGGGCTCCGACGACTTCCTCCGTACGCGTCTGACGCACTCCCTCGAAGTGGCCCAGATCTCCCGGGAGATGGGCGCCCGGCTCGGCTGCGACCCGGACGTGGTCGACGTCGCCGGGCTCGCGCACGACCTGGGCCACCCGCCCTTCGGCCACAACGGCGAGCACGCCCTCGACCAGGTCGCCCAGCCCTGCGGCGGCTTCGAGGGCAATGCGCAGACGCTGCGGGTGCTCACCCGGCTCGAGGCCAAGGTACCCGGCGCCGGCCTCAACCTGACCCGGGCCTCGCTCGACGCGTGCAGCAAGTACCCGTGGCCGCGCCGTTCCGGCCGGCGGAAGTTCGGCGTCTACGACGACGACCGGCCGGTCTTCGACTGGATGCGTCCGGCCTCGCTCGGCGACCGTCGTTGCCTGGAGGCCCAGGTCATGGACTGGGCCGACGACGTCGCGTACTCCGTGCACGACGTCGAGGACGGCGTGCACGGGGGTTATCTCTCGCTGCAGCCCCTGCTCGACTCGGCCGGCGAGCGGGCCGAGCTCTGCGCGGACGTGGCCGCGACGTACTCGGACGAGCCGGTGCCGGCGCTGGCGGCGGCCCTCGACCAGCTGCTCGCCGACCCGGCCGTGGCCGCGGTCGCCGGCTACGACGGCACGTTCGGGGCGCAGGTCACCCTCAAGCGCATGACCAGCGTCCTGACCGGGCGGTTCGTCGCCTCGGCGGTGGGCGCGACGCAGAGCCGCTACGGCACCGATCCGGTACGCCGGTACGACGCCGACCTGATCGTGCCGAGAACCGTGCGTAACCAGTGCGCGCTGCTGAAGGGCATGGCGTTGCGGTACGTGATGCGGACCCGGGCGGCCGAGGAGTGGTACGAGCAGCAGCGGCAGATCCTGGTCGAGCTGGTGGAGGCCCTGATGCGTACGCCCGCCGGGTTGGATGTGGTCTTTCGCCCGCTGTACGACGCCGCGGAGAGTGACGCCGCGGCACTGCGGGTGGTGGTCGACCAGGTCGCGTCGCTCACCGACCACGCCGCCGTGGCATGGCACCGGACCCTGGTGGCGGCGCGCGCCTGACGGCCGGCATCGTGGCACCGGACCCTGGTGGCGGCGCGCGCCTGACGGCCGGCATCGTGGCACCGGACCCTGGTGGCGGCGCGCGGCCGGGGCGAGGCAGGATGTATGCCGTGGCGGGCAGGGTCAAGGACGAGGACATCGCGCTGGTCCGGGACCGGACGTCGATCGCCGACATCATCAGCGAGTCGGTGACGTTGCGGCCCGCGGGCGGCGGCAACCTGAAGGGTTTGTGCCCCTTCCACGACGAGAAGACGCCGTCCTTCACGGTGGCCCCTGCCCGAAATGTGTACTATTGCCACGGCTGCGGCCAGGGCGGGGACGCGATCAAGTTCCTGATGGACGCGGAGCACCTCTCGTTCATCGAGTCGATCGAGCGCCTCGCCTCGCGGGCCGGCATTCAGCTTCGCTACGAGACCGACAACTCGCCGAGCGCGCCCCGCCCGCAGACCGGGCAGCGGCAGCGGCTGCTCGCGGCGCACGTCTCCGCGCTCGAGTTCTACCGCGACCAGCTCGGCACCCCCGGCGCCCGCAAGGCCCGCGAGTTCCTCGCCCAGCGCGGCTTCGGCAAGGACGCGGCCGAGCGCTACGGCTGCGGCTTCGCCCCCGACTCGTGGGACGCGCTGGCCAAGCACCTGCGGCAGAAGGGCTTCACCGCCGAGGAGCTCAACGCGGCCGGCCTCACCAAGCCGGCCCGCTCCGGCTCGCTGATCGACCGGTTCCGGCGCCGGCTGCTCTGGCCGATCAAGGACCTGGGCGGCGATGTCATCGGCTTCGGGGCGCGCAAGCTCTTCGACGACGACGACGGCCCGAAATACCTGAACACGCCGGAGACCCCGCTCTACAAGAAGTCACACGTGCTCTACGGCATCGACCAGGCGAAACGCGAGATCGCCAAGCGCGGCCGGGCGGTGATCGTCGAGGGCTACACCGACGTCATGGCCTGTCACGAGGCGGGCGAGCCGACGGCGGTGGCGACCTGCGGCACGGCGTTCGGCATCGACCACATCGGCGTACTGCGGCGGCTCCTGATGGACAGCGACAGCTTCACCGGCGAGATCATCTACACGTTCGACGGTGACGCGGCCGGTCAGAAGGCGGCGCTGCGCGCCTTCGAGGAGGACCAGCGCTTCGTCGGCCGCACCTTCATCGCGGTGAGCCCGGACAACATGGACCCCTGCGAGCTGCGTCTGGCCAAGGGCGATCTGGCCGTACGCGACATGATCGCCGGCCGGGAGCCGCTGGTGGACTTCGCGCTGCGGCACACGATCTCGCGCTTCGATCTGGACACGGTCGAGGGGCGGGTCGAGGCCATGCGCAAGGCGGCGCCCCTGGTTGCCAAGATCAAGGACAGGGAGAAGCGGCCGGAGTACGCGCGAAAGCTCGCCGGCGACCTCGGGATGGATCTCGAGCCGGTGCAGCGGGCCGTCAACGCCGCCCTGCGCGGCGCCGATCAGGTCGACTCGCGGCCGGTCGCGCGCGCGGCCGAGGCGCCTCAGCGGGTGCGTGAGCGGGAGTCGCTGAAGCTCGCGCTGCAGGAGCCGGTGCTGGCCGGGCCCATGTTCGACGTGGTTGGCGAGGAGAACTACGCCGACGACGTGTACCGCGCGATCCGGCTCGCGATCTCGGCCGCCGGGGGCGCGTCGTCGGTGTCCACCGGCGGTGTGGTCTGGATCGAGAAGGTGCGCGACAGCTGCGACGACCTCGCCGGCAAGGGCCTTATCTCGGAGCTGGCGGTCGAGCCCCTGATCGTCGACGGCGTGGTCGACCCGCGCTACGTGCAGGTGCTCCTGGCCAGCCTCCAGCTCGGCTCGATCACCACCCGGATCCGTGATCTCAAGTCGAAGGTGCAGCGGCTCAACCCGGTGGCGCACAAGGATGACTACCTGGCGCTGGCCGGCGAGCTCTTCTCGCTCGAACAGCAGGCACGCGCGTTGCGCGATCAAGCGGCAGGTGGATTGTGAGTTTCCTTCGACGCAAGCCGAAGCTCCCGGCGGCGCTGCGCCCCGCGCTCGAGCCGGACGAACGGGTCCTGGCCTGGGCTCCGGTCGACGACAAGGCGCTGGTCGCCACCAACTTCGGCCTGTGGCTGCCGGACGGCAGGAGGCTCGGCTGGCACGAGATCCACAAGGCGGCGTGGTCCGGGCGGGAGCTGCGGATCACGCCGGCCGAGATGGCCGAGGAGCGCGACGGGTACGTCGTCCTGGTCGACGGCCCGGCGATCGGCTTCCTGCTGCTGGAGCCCGGTGATCTGCCCGACCAGGTGCGCACCCGGGTGACCCGGTCGGTGGCGTACACCTCGCACCACCCGCTGAACGCCGGCGGGGTGCGGGTGGTGGGCCGGCGGGTGCCGGGGCACAACGGGCTCTCGTGGGCGGTGCGCTACGACTCCGGCACGCCGGTGACCCTGCCCGCGGTGGTGGAGCTGACCGGTGAGCTGGTCTCGGCGGCGCAGGGGGCGGCCACCCCGCCGGACTGAAAGTCGGCGGAAATTGTCGTACCCCTTCTCTAGGGTCGGCACTGTGGATTCCCTCATTCATGCGCGCGGTCTGGTCAAAAAGTTCGGCGACTTCACGGCGGTCGACGGCATCGACGTCGACGTGCGTCGCGGGGAGGCGTTCGGCTTCCTCGGGCCCAACGGCGCCGGCAAGAGCTCGACCATGCGCATGATCGGGTGCGTCTCGCCACCGACCGGCGGGGTCCTCGAAATCCTCGGGCTCGACCCCCGGCGCGACGGCCCGCGCATCCGGGCCAAGCTCGGCGTCTGCCCACAGCTGGACAACCTCGACATGGAGCTCACCGTCCAGGAAAACCTCACGACGTACGCGCGGTTCTTCGGCATCCCTCGCAAGGTGGCCCGTGCCCGGGCCGCCGAGCTGCTGGAGTTCGTGCAGCTCGGTGAGCGGGCGACGAGTCAGGTCGAGCCGTTGTCGGGCGGCATGAAAAGGCGGCTCACGATCGCCCGGGCCCTGGTCAACGAGCCCGAGATCGTGCTGCTCGACGAGCCGACCACCGGTCTCGACCCGCAGGCCCGGCACCTGGTGTGGGAGCGGCTGTTCCGGCTCAAGCGGCAGGGCGTGACGCTGGTGCTGACCACCCACTACATGGACGAGGCCGAGCAGCTGTGCGACCGGCTCGTGGTGATGGACGGCGGTCGCATCGTGGCCGAGGGCTCGCCGCGCGGCCTGATCGAGCAGTATTCGACGCGCGAGGTGGTCGAGTTACGCTTCGCCGCCGAGTCGCAGGAGGCGTACGCGGAAAAGCTCGCCGGCCTGGGGGAGCGCACCGAGGTCCTGCCCGACCGCATCCTGCTCTATGTGGACGACGGCGACGAGGCCGCGGCCGAGGTGCAGCGGCGGTCGCTCAACCCGGCCAGCGTGCTCGTCCGGCGCAGCAGCCTGGAAGACGTGTTCCTGCACCTCACCGGCCGGACGCTGGTGGACTGATGACCCACGTCCTGGAGTACCACCTGGTCCACTACCGCCGCACGTGGCGGTCCAGTGCGCTGTCCATGCTGGTCATGCCGCTGCTGACGATGCTCGGCTTCGGGGTCGGCGTCGGGGCGTACGTGACCGGCGGCGTCGACGGCGTGCCCTACCTCGACTGGATCGTCCCGGGCCTGATCGCGTCGACCGCGGTGCAGGCCGCGCTGGGCGAGGCGACGTGGCCGGTGCTCAGCTACTTCAAGTGGCTCAAGGTCTACTTCGCGCAGGCCGCGGCGCCGCTGCGGGTGGCCGACATCCTCGGCGGCCACGTCCTGTTCATGCTGTTCCGCATCCTGCTCAGCACCGTCGTCTTCCTCGTCGTGGCCGTCCTCTTCGGCGTGGTCCACTCGTGGTGGGCGCTGCTGGTCGTGCCGATCTCGCTGCTGGTCGGCCTGGCCGTGGCCGCGCCGACGGTGGCCTACAGCGCGTCGATCACCATCGACAGCTTCCTGGCGATCCTCATGCGGTTCGCGGTGCTGCCGATGTCGCTGTTCTCGGGCGTCTTCTTCCCGATCGAGTCGCTGCCCACGCTGCTGCGCTGGGTGGCGTGGGCGCTGCCGCTGTGGCACGGCGTCGACCTCAGCCGCGACGCGATGCTCGGCCTGGCGCCCGGGCTGCCCGGCCTCGGGCACGTGCTCTACCTGCTGGCCTGGTGCGCGCTCGGCTCGTGGCTCGCGCACGACCGCTTCCGCCGGCAGTTGGTGATCTGAGATGCCGGTCTCCAGCCTGGTGCTGCCGCGGGTCGCCGCGGGGATGGGCCGGCGCGCGCTGTCGGTCACCGAGCGCAACGTCGCCTGCCTGCGCTCGGCCTATTGGGTGGTCATGCTGTCCGGCTTCCTCGAGCCGGTGCTCTACCTGTTCTCGATCGGCGTTGGCGTGGGCGGCCTGATCGGCGACCTGCCGTTGCCCGACGGCCGCCTGGTGAGCTACGCCGAGTTCGTGGCCCCGGCCATGCTGGCGTCGGCGGCGATGACCGGGGCGCTGTCGGAGACCACGTTCAACTTCTTCGGCAAGATGAAGTTCATGCGCCTCTACGACGGCATGCTGGCCACGCCGGTGCGCCCGATCGAGATCGCGCTGGGCGAGCTGGCGTGGGCGATGGTCCGCGGCGTGCTCTATTCGGCCGCGTTCCTGGTGCTGATGGTCGCGCTCGACCTGACGACCACCCCGCGCGCGCTGGCCATGCTCCCCGCCACGGTCCTGGTCGGCTTCGCCTTCGGCGCCCTGGGCATGGCCACGTCCACGGTCATCCGCAGCTGGCAGGATTTCGACCTGATCGCCTCCGCGCAGTTCGCCCTGTTCCTCTTCTCCGGCACGTTCGTCCCCGCCACCAGCTACCCCGCGTGGTTGCGCTGGCTGATCGAGGTGACGCCGTTGTACCGCTCGGTCGACCTGGTCCGCGCCCTGAGCCTGGGCCCGGTGGGGTGGTTGCAGGCGCTCGACATGGTCTACCTGGTGGCGTTGCTGGCGGCGGGGCTGACGGTGGCGGGCCGGCGAATGCAGAAGATGCTCTGCAAGTAGGCCGCCCGTCGTCGGCGGCGGCCGCCGGCTCGGCGGGCCCGGCGTGGTGGGGTCGGCTGCGGCCGTGCGGGGGCTGGGCTGGGCGGCCATGGCACGGCGCTGCGTGGCTGGGCTGGGCGGCCATGGCACGGGCGTTGCGTGGCTGGGCTGGGCGGCCATGGCACGGGCGCTGCGGGGCTGGGCTGGGCGGCCATGGCACGGGTGCTGCGTGGCTGGGCTGCGCGGCCATGGCAACGGGCGCTGCGTGGCCGGGCTGGCTGCCGCCTCTCGCTCGGTCGTCGTGGTTGCCGCCGTGAGGCGCTGCGTCGCTCGGCTCGGCGATGCTCTCCTGCCGCGGCCGGCGATCTGCGTCTTGGCGGGCTTCCTGCCGTGCTGGTCGGCGAATCTTGGCGAGATGGTGCGTTACGGGTGTGCGAAGTCTTCAAGGTCTCGGGGGCGGGACGGCCGCGGGGGTGGGCGACGAACCCGTCACCCACCCCCGCGCACGCCCACCGGGGCGCTAATCGACTGTCAGGCCCTTTTCGCTGCCCTTCTTGAGCTTGCGGTCGTCGCGCAGCTCCAGGAACGGCTCGTCGGTCGGGTCGTGGCCGGCGGCGATCGCGCGGCCTCGTTCCAGCTCGGCGTCCAGCTCGGCGCCCAGCAGGATGGCGATGTTCGAGATCCACATCCAGACCAGGAACGCGATCACGCCGCCCAGCGTGCCGTACGTCTTGTTGTAGTTGGCGAAGTTGGCCAGGTAGATCGCGAACGCCGCCGAGGCCGCCAGCCACAGCACCACGGCGAAGATGCCGCCGGGGCTGACCCAGCGGAAGCCGCCGGTCTTGGCGTTCGGGGACGCCCAGTAGAGGATCGCGAACATCAAGCTGACCAGGATCACCAGCACCGGCCACTTGGCGATGCTCCAGACGGTGACCGCGACGCCGCCGAAGCCGAGCTTCTCGCCGACCACCCTGGCCACGTCGCCGGTGAAAACCACGATGAAGGCCGAGATGATCAGCATGAGGCCGACGACCGCGGTGACGCCGACCCGGATCGGCAGCGTCTTCCAGATCGGCCGGCCCTCGGGCACGTCGTAGACCGCGTTCGACGCGCGCATGAAGGCGGCGATGTAGCCGGACGCCGACCAGAAGGCCAGCACGATACCGATGATCGCCGAGAGGCTGGCCTTGCCCGAGCCGTTGACCTGGCCCAGCACCGTGTTGGCCAGGTCCTGGATCTGCTTGTTGGTGGTCACCTCGCTGATCGTGTTCTGCACGGTCTCCCGGCCGTTGGAGCTCAGGAAGCCCAGGATCGACACCAGCACCAGGGCGCCCGGGAAGATCGAGAGCACGCCGTAGTAGGTCAGCGCCGCCGCCCAGTCCGAGATGTTGTCCTCGGAGAACTGCTTGAACGTGCGCTTGACCGCGGCGAACATCCCCTTGCCGCGCAGCTCGGTGGGGCTGTCCGGGCCGGCGTCCGGCGGCACCGTGTCGCCGAGCTCGTCGGCGTCGGAACCGGTCTTCGTGGTGGCGACGTCGTAGTCCTCGGCGCCGCGCGCATGCGCCTCCTTGGCGTCGGCGTCGCGCGGCGCGGCCTTCGTGGTGGCGGACGCGTCCGCGTCGCCGTTGCCGTTGCCGTGGCGGAGCTTCATCGCGAGGTTCCCTCCGAGCGGGGTGTGCGTTCGTGCGGCCGCCACGCAGGTCCTCCCCGCCACCGGCGCATACGGCCTGTAATCGCATTGCCCACCGGGGGTCGGTCCCTAACTTCTTGCTTGCCTACTTGCAAGCTTCTATGGGCCCTGTTCCGGCACTTCGGCCGGTGGAGGGGTCCTACTTTCGACCAGGGATACAAAAGTTCGTAATGATCTTCGAGAAGGTATGGACTGCGGAGGCGGAAGCAGCCTACTGTGACGGGCACAACACGGCGGTGTAAACGGAGGTGTCCGTGTTCTATGCCGACGCTCCGCATCTGCGGATTCTGCGGCTGCTTCGGGACGAGGGGCCGGTGTCCCGGGCCGAGCTCGGCGACCGGCTCGAGCTGACCCGGCCACGACTGCTCGCCGAGGTGGAGCGCCTGGTGGGGGCCGGGCAGATCGCCGAGGCGGGCATGGCGGCCTCGCGTGGCGGCCGGCGGTCGACGCTCGTGGAGATTCACCCGCGGCTGCGCTTCGCGGCCGTCGATCTGGGGGCAAGTTCGATCGACATCGAGGTGACCAACGGGCGGCTCGAGCCGGTCGCCGCCTATCGGGAGGCGGCCGACATCAGGTCCGGGCCCAAGGCGATCCTCCAGCGGGTCAACGAGCTGCTGGCCAAGGCGCGCACCGACGGGGCATACGAGCGGCTCGACGCCGTCGGGATCGGCGTGCCGGGGCCGGTCAGCTTCCGCGACGGGGTGCCGGTGTCGCCGCCGATCATGCCGGGGTGGGACCGCTATCCGGTGCGCGAGGTGCTCGCCCGGGAGCACGGGTGCCCGGCCGTGGTCGACAACGACGTCAACATCATGGCGATCGGCGAGCGGCACGGCGGGGTCGCGCACAGCGTCGACGACTTCCTGTTCGTGAAGATCGGCACCGGCATCGGGTGCGGCATACACCTGGCCGGCGCGGTCTACCGCGGCGTCGACGGGTGTGCCGGCGACATCGGGCACATCCAGGTCGACGCGAGCGGGCCGGTCTGCTCCTGCGGCAACGCCGGCTGCCTGGAGGCGCTGTTCAGCGGCGCCGCGCTGGCCCGGGACGCGCTGGCCGCGGCGCGGGCGGGGGAGTCGCCGGCTCTGGCCGAGCGGCTGGCGGCCGGCGGCGGCGAGGAGCTCAGCGCCAAGGACGTCGCCGACGGTGCGGCCGAGGGCGACGTCACCTGCATCCGGCTGATCCGGGAGGGCGGCCGGCGGGTGGGCGGGGTGCTCGCCACGCTCGTCTCGTTCGCCAACCCGTCGATGATCGTGATCGGGGGTGGGTTGGCCCAGCTCGGGCACGTGCTACTAGCCGAGATCAGGAGCGTCGTGTACCGGCGGTCGCTGCCGCTGGCCACCGGGAACCTGCCGGTGGTGCTCTCCGAGCTCGGCGGCCGCGCGGGCGTGACCGGGGCGGCCGTGCTTGCCAGCGACATGGCCTTCGAGCAGGCGTCATGAGCGACGTGGTCCTGAAGCTGACGGATGTCGTGAAGACGTTCCCCGGCGTGCGGGCGCTCGACGGCGTGCAGCTCGAGGTCGAAGCCGGTGAGGTCCACTGCCTGCTCGGGCAGAACGGCGCCGGCAAGTCCACGCTGATCAAGGTGCTCGCCGGCGTGCACCACGCGGACGGCGGGGAGATCAGCTGGCTGGGCGAGCCGTTCGCGCCGGCCACGCCGCAGGCCGCGATGCGGGCCGGCATCGCCACCATCTATCAGGAGCTCGACCTGGTCGACGACCTGTCGGTGGCGGAGAACGCGTTCCTCGGCCACGAGCACGCGCGCTTCGGCTTCACCCGGCGGCGCTCGACGGCCGGGCGCACCAAGGAGATCCTCGCCCGGCTCGGGCACGCCGAGATCCCGGCCACCCAGCTGGTCCGGAAGCTGCCGGCGGCCGGCAAACAGATCGTCAGCATGGCCCGGGCGCTCTCGCACGACGCCAAGCTGATCGTCATGGACGAGCCCAGCGCCGTGCTCGCTCATGACGAGGTCGCCAACCTGTTCCGCATCATCCGGGAGCTGACGGCCGAGGGGATCGCGGTCATCTACATCTCGCACCGGCTCGCCGAGATCCGCGAGATCGGCGACCGGGTGACGGTGCTGAAGGACGGGCGCACGACCGCCGCCAACCTGCCGGCCCGGACCACCCCGACGCGGGAGCTGGTCGGCAAGATGACCGGCCGCAGCATCGAGTACGTCTTCCCCCCGCGGCCGGCGACCGGGGAACGGAACGAGCCGCTGTTGGTCGTGAGTGGGCTGACCAGGCACGGCGAGTTCGCCGACGCGAACCTCACGGTCGCGCCCGGCGAGATCGTGGGAATCGCCGGCCTGGTCGGCTCGGGCCGCTCCGAGCTGCTCGAGACGATCTTCGGAGCACGCCGGCCCGACGCCGGCACGGTCGTCCTGGACGGCCGCCGGGTGAGCGGGGTCGGCAAGGCCGTCAAGAGCGGCATGGGAATGGCCCCCGAGGAGCGCAAGAGCCAGGCGCTGCTGCTCGACGAGCCGGTCTACAAGAACATGACCCTCGCGTCGTTCGCCGGCTTCGCGCACGGCGGCTTCACCGACGCCCGGGACGAGCGCGCGGCCGCCCTCAAGACGGCCGACCAGCTCGAGCTGCGCCCGCGCGACGTGGACCGCGCGGCCCGCACGCTCTCCGGTGGCAACCAGCAGAAGGTGGTCGTGGGCCGCTGGCTGCTGGGCGACACCCGCCTGCTGCTGCTCGACGAGCCGACCCGCGGCGTCGATGTGGGCGCCCGCGCCGAGCTCTACCAGGTGATCCGGGGGCTGGCCGAGAACGGGGTGGGCGTGCTGCTGGTCTCCAGCGAGGTGCCCGAGGTGCTCGGCCTGGCCGATCGGGTGCTCGTGATGCGCGAGGGCCGGCTCATCCACGAGGCGCCGGCCGGGGAACTGGACGAAGACACCGTGCTCGACCTCGTGATGGCGGGGTCGCTTCTGGAGGGAGAGCCCGCATGATCGCCGAAACGGTGCCCGCCTCCAGGCGGAAGTGGCGGCTGGACGAGAACGCGGTGCGCAACCTGGGCCTGGTCGGTGTGCTCGTGGCGCTGGTGATCATCGGGATCATCACCCGGCCCGAGCTCTACTCCGACCCGACCTGGGTGCGCAACAACATCCTCACGATCCTGCAGCAGGCGTCGGCGATCGGCGTGGTCACGGTCGGGATGACGTTCGTGATCATCGGGGGCGGCATCGACCTGTCGGTCGGGGCGATCATCGCGCTGGCCGGCGTCTGGTGCACGACGCTGGCGACCCAGAGCTACGGGGCGATGGGCATGATCTTCACGGCCCTGGTGGTCGGGGTCGCGGTCGGTCTGATCAACGGGGTGCTGATCTCGTACGGCCGATTGGTTCCCTTCATCGCGACGCTCGCGATGCTGGTGTCGGCTCGTGGCCTGGCGGCGCAGATCTCCGGGAAACAGACCCAGGTCTCGGCCAACGACGTGATCAACAGCATCGCGACCACGAAGCTGCTCGGCATCCCGCTGCTGGTCTGGATCCTCGCCGTGGTCGTCGCCGCCGGTTGGGTGCTGCTCAACCGCACGACGTTCGGCCGGCGCACGGTAGCGGTCGGCGGCAACCCGGAGGCGGCCCGGCTCGCCGGCATCAACGTCAAGCGGCATACCGTGCTGCTCTACGCGCTCTCCGGCCTGTGCTGCGGCATCGCCGCGATCATGCTGACGTCCCAGGCGACCAGTGCCCAGGCCGCCATGGCGAACCTCTACGAACTGGACGCGATCGCCGCGGCGATCATCGGCGGCACGCTGCTCAGCGGCGGCCGCGGCACCATCATCGGCGCCCTCTTCGGGGTGCTGGTCTTCTCCACGATCACCAACCTCTTCGCGATCAACAACCTCTCCACCGAGGTTCAGAACATGGTCAAGGGCGGCATCATCGTCGTCGCCGTCTTGATCCAGCAGTTCCGGTACCGCTCGCTCACCCAGCTCCTCAAGCGCTAGTCCTTCGCCCGGATGCTCCAACCCGGGTACCCCTTGGAGGAATCATGTCCGCTTTGTCCCGTAGGCGCGTTCTGTTCGGCGGCGCGGCCGTCGGCGCCGGCGCGCTTCTCACCGCCTGCACCAGCAACGACCCCGGCACCGACGCCCAGGTGAAGACCAACGCGAGCGGGGACGCGAACGCCGCGGCCGGCCAGAAGGTCGTCATCGGGTTCTCCGCACCGGCCGCCGACCACGGCTGGATCGCGGCGATCACCAACAACGCCAAGGCGCAGGCCGCGGCGTACACCGACGTGGAGCTGAAGACCGTCGAAGCCGGCGCCGACGCCGCGGCCCAGCGCGCCGCCCTCTCGACGCTCATCGCGCAGAAGCCCAACGTCATCGTGATGCTCCCGTGGGACGGCAAGGAGCTGAACGCGGCCGGCCTGGAAGCGATGAAGGCCGGCATCCCGGTGGTCAACCTGGACCGCGCCTTCCCCTCGGCCGCCGCCTACCGCCTGCAGATCAAGGGCGACAACTTCGGCATGGGCCTGGCCGCCGGGCAGTACATCGGCGAGCAGCTCAAGGCCAAGGGCGTGAGCAACCCGATCATCGGGGAGATCCCCGGCATCGACTCGCTCGAGCTCACCCAGGAGCGCACGCAGGGATTCAACAACGCCCTCGCCGTGTACGGGTTCAAGGTCGCCAACCGGCGGCCGGCCGAGTTCACGGCCGACTCCGGCCAGGCGGCGGCGACCGCCCTGCTGCAGGCGCTGCCGAAGATGGACGCGGTCTGGAACCACGACGACGACCAGGGCATCGGCGTGCTCGCCGCGATCAAGCAGGCGAACCGCAGCGAGTTCTTCATGGTCGGCGGCGCCGGCTCGAAGGCCGCCATCGACGCGATCGCGGCCGACAACAGCGTGCTCAAGGCCACGGTGACCTACAGCCCGTCGATGGCCTCGTCGGCGATCTCCCTGGCGCGCCTGATCGGGCAGGGCAAGGGTATGAGTGATCTTGTCGAGTTGCAGGTTCCCAAGGAGATCACGCTCGCGTCCGAGACGATCACCAAAGAGAACGCCGACAAGTACGCGAAACTGGGCTTCTAAGGGGTTATCTGATGTCGGAACAGCTGCGGGTCGGCATGGTCGGCTATGCGTTCATGGGCGCCGCGCACTCCCAAGCGTGGCGCACCGTGAACCACTTCTTCGACCTGCCGCTGTCGGCACGGATGTCGGTGGTGTGCGGCCGCTCCCCGGACGGGGTGGCGGCCGCCGCGGCCAAGCTGGGCTGGGAGTCGCACGCCACGGACTGGCGCTCGGTCATCGAACGGGACGACGTCGATCTCATCGACATCTGCACGCCCGGTGACACGCACGCCGAGATCGCGCTGGCGGCACTCGCGGCCGGTAAGCACGTTCTCTGTGAGAAACCCCTGGCCAACACGGTGGCCGAGGCACGCGAGATGGCCGCGGCCGCGACCGAGGCACAAACCCGGGGCGTACGCGCGATGTGCGGCTTCAACTACCGGCGGGTGCCCGCCGTGGCGCTCATGCGGCAGATGGTCGCCGACGGCCGGCTGGGCACCCTGCGGCACGTCCGGGCGACGTACCTGCAGGACTGGATCGTCGACCCCTCGTTCCCGCTCGTCTGGCGCCTGCGGAAGGAGGTGGCCGGGTCGGGCGCCCTGGGCGACATCGGCGCTCACATCATCGATCTCACCCAGTACGTGACCGGGCAGTCGATCTCGTCGGTCACCGCGCTCACCGAGACGTTCGTCTCCTCCCGGCCGCTGCCTTCTGCTTCGTCCGGGCTTTCGGCCTCTGGTAGTGAAGAGTTCGGTGAGGTCACGGTGGACGACGCGGCGCTGTTCCTGGCCCGGCTCGACGGGGGTGCGATCGCCACCTACGAGGCGACCCGCTTCGCGACCGGGCGCAAGAACGGCATCCGGGTCGAGCTCAACGGCTCGCTCGGCTCGCTGGTGTTCGAGTTCGAGCGGATGAACGAGCTCAGCTTCTACGACGCGACCCGGCCCGAGGCCGAGCAGGGCTTCGCCCGGATCCTGGTGACCGAGCCGGTCCACCCGTACATGGCGGCGTGGTGGCCGCCCGGGCACCTGATCGGCTACGAGCACTCGTTCACCCACGAGATGCGCGATCTGATCGCGGCCGTCGCGGAGGGGACCAACCCGGCGCCGTCGTTCACCGACGCGCTGCAGATCCAGCTCGTCCTCGACGCGGTGTCCCGGTCGGCGGAGTCGTCCCAGTGGACGAAGGTCGAACCCGTCTGACGGTTCTCGCTCCTTGATGAAGGCGTCCGTCGCGAGCCGGTGAGGGATGGCATGGTTGCGCCCCATGCCGGGCCGGCTCGCGACGGAAACACTCTTTCCGGATTATCGCCGCGCTTTGCGGATCACTCGTGCGGTCGCACGGGTCACCGTCGCGTGCGTGTCCGAAGGTGCGGATAGTGCACATTGAACACGCTCTCCGAGGGCGTGGCAGCTTGCCCATGGGCCCCTCTACCGGCAGGTCACCGGGGCCGCGCGTATTGGCGTACGCCGATGGAATCGCCGTTGCCGATTCATGTCCGCGCATGTCACCGCGTCGCACGGTCGGTACGCCGCTGATCCTGTGGGCGCATGACGCTCGTATCCGAGGGCAGAGACACCACGGATGGAGGCGTCATGGCAACGCGACGGACGGCACCGCGTGCGTCGAGGATCGACGCCCGTATGGTCCATACTGGACGCCTTAGCACGCGCGGATGCACGTGCAGATGCACCGGTGCCCGGGGAGGACTCTGATGCGGCTGAGACATCCTTCCGGCCGGATCGTGCACCTGAGCTGTGAGGTCGCGCCCCGGCCCGACAGCAATCTACCGGGCATCGTCGCTCAGCTCGACACCTACGGGCAGGTCCGTGGTCGTCTCGGCGCCGACCTGCTGGGCGTCAACCTGTGGCTTCCTCCCGCGCTCGCCGCCGCCCTCGCCGTCGAGAGCCGCGCCCGCACCCGGCTTCGTGCCGAGCTCGACGCCCGCCGGCTCGAGGTCGTCACGTTGAGCGGCGCGCTTTTCAGCTCCGGCGAGGGCGGCGGCGACGATCCTTCGGCCCAGGTGTCCCCGGCCCAGGCGTCGCCGGCTCAGGTGTCGCCGGCTCAGGTGTCGCCGGCCGGGATGACGTCGGCCGGGATGTCGCCGGCCGGGATGTCGCCGGCCGGGATGTCGCCGGCCGGGATGTCGCCGGCGTGGACCGAGCCGGCTCGCCGGGAGTACACCCTCGATCTGGCCCGCATCCTGCTCGACCTGCTCGACGAGGACGCCGTGCGCGGCGCGATCAGCACGATCGGGCTCGGCCCGCGGGCCGGCTGGGCCGAGGCGTCGGACAAGGCGAGCGCCGGCATCCTGCGCCGCCTTTCGGCCGGCCTGGCCGACCTGGCCTGGCAGAACGGGCGGGCGGTGCGGGTCGGCTTCGAGCCCGCGCCCGGTCTTGTGCTCGACGGCCCCGAGCAGACGGCCACCGCGATGAGCCGCACCGACCGGGAACGCCTCGGGGTCTGCCTCGACCTCGGGCACGTGGCCCGCACCTGGACCGACCCGGCGGCCGGCATCGCGTCGCTGACCGAGGCCGGGCTCTCCGTCATCGAGGTGCGGCTGGCCGCGGTGCCGGGCGGGACGACCGAGGCGTGGCGGTCGGCGCTGCGGCAGGTCTTCGGCGCCGGTGGCCCGCTCACGGAGTACCTCACACTGCTGAGCCGGGTGCCCGACCCGTCCCCGGAGCAGGTGGCCGGCGATGTGGCGTACCTGCTGGCCGAGCTGGCCGCCCTCGGCCTGACGCCGGAGAACGAGCCCTGCCCCGCGCGGTGATTTTTCGATAGGGTTTCACCAGGCACGCCGCAGTCGGGTGGGCCGGTCGGGAGGCGCAAGCCCGGCCGGTCGTCACGCTCGCGCGGCCGTCGTCTGTTCTCGGTCGGTCACCCTCGCCGTCCGCCGATTTCGGCTGCGATCAGGGAGACGACAGTGGCGCGACCCATCACGCTCTTCACCGGCCAGTGGGCCGACCTGCCCTTCGACGAGGTGTGCCGGCTGGCCTCCGAGTGGGGCTACGACGGCCTCGAGATCGCCTGCTGGGGTGATCACTTCGAGGTCGACCGGGCGCTCGCCGAGCCCGACTACATCGACCGCAAGAAGGACGTCCTCGAGAAGCACGGCCTTTCCGTGTACGCCATCTCCAACCACCTGGTCGGGCAGGCCGTCTGCGACCACCCGATCGACGAGCGGCACCAGGACATCCTTCCGGCCGCCATCTGGGGCGAGGGCGACCCCGAGGGCGTACGCGAGCGGGCCGCCGAGCGCATGAAGGACACCGCGCGTGCCGCCGCCCGTCTCGGCGTGAAGACGGTCGTCGGCTTCACCGGTTCGTCGATCTGGCACACGGTCGCGATGTTCCCGCCCGCCTCGCCGGCCATGATCGACCGGGGCTACCAGGACTTCGCCGACCGCTGGAACCCGATCCTCGACGTGTTCGACGAGGTCGGCGTGCGGTTCGCGCACGAGGTCCACCCCAGCGAGATCGCGTACGACTACTGGACGACCCGCCGCACGCTGGAGGCGATCGGCAACCGACCGGCCTTCGGGCTGAACTGGGACCCGTCGCACTTCGTGTGGCAGGACCTCGACCCGGTCAACTTCATCCTCGAGTTCAAGGACCTGATCTACCACGTCGACTGCAAGGACGCGAAGGTCCGCACCGGCGACGGGCGCCGGGGCCGGCTGAGCTCGCACCTGCCGTGGGCCGACCTGCGCCGAGGCTGGGACTTCGTCTCGACCGGCCACGGCGACGTGCCGTGGGAGGACTGCTTCCGGGCCCTGAACGCGATCGGCTACACCGGCCCGATCTCCATCGAGTGGGAGGACGCCGGAATGGACCGCCTGGTCGGCGCCCCCGAGGCCCTGCAGTTCGTGCGGCGGCTGGCGTTCGACGCGCCGACCGCCGCCTTCGACGCCGCCTTCTCGTCCTCCTCCTGACCTTGTGGACGATCGCCGAAAGTTGTCGTAGGTGTCTGTTCTACTCGTCCCCCACCCAGTGAACGGGGTGGGGGACGAGTAGGGCGTCTACGGCTGGGCGGTCTCGCCGGCGATCCGCACGAGCTCGACGAGGCCGCCGGCATACTCCTGCGACTCGGCGTGCGCCTCGTCGTACGGCGGCTGGAATCCGACGCCTTCCCACTCCTGGGTGGCGTCGTTCCACAGGTCGTTGCCGACCTCGAAGTCCCAGGCGTCGATGCCCAGCTCGTAGTACAGCTCGTCGGCCGAGTTGCCGGCCGCCGAGTAGAGCACGTCCGCCACCGGCCCGGTCTGGGCCGGCCACGTCACCGTCCCGCGGGAGGCCGCGATCGCGCCGACGATCCGGCGGGCGCTGTCGAGGAAGAACTTCGACTCGTCGATCGACGGTCGCGGCAGCGTGACCCGGCCGTCCGCCTTGTAACTGCCGGGCGGCCACATGAAGTAACCGCCGTAGCTGTGCACGTTCATCGCGAACTTGATGTTCGGATGCGCGGAGGCAAGGGCGATCACGTTCCGGCTCTCCGACTCGGACAGCTCCCCGGTGCCGGAATACGTCCCGGAAAGGCAGTTACCGCTCCCGCCCACGTAACCGTCGAAATAGGACCCGACGGTGTAGTTGCGGTTGACGTCCACGCCCCAGGAATTGCGGTACTTCGGGTCGCGGCTCGTGCCCGTACAGTGATTGACCAGGTTTTTGCGCTGGAAGTTGTAGTCGTTGAAGGTGTAGTTCGCGCCGTCCGGGTTCACCGTCGGGATCACGAAGATGTCGACCGAGTCGACCAGCCGCCGGGTCTCCGGATCGGTGGCGTAGTTGGCCAGCATCCGCTCGGCGAACTCGAGCGTGACCAACGGCGTCGCCCATTCCCGAGCGTGTTCCTGGCTGTACGCGAGAACGCCGACCTTCGATCCGTCGCGCACCTTTCCGATGCGCAGCGCCTGCACCGTCCACGGCTTCTTCGGCACCTCGGTGCCCAGCAGCCCGTCGTCGAGCCGCACCGGCCCGGCGACCGGCATCGGCAGGCCGGCCGACCCGTCCTCGACGACGGCGCGGAACCGCTGCGGGTATTTCGCCGAGATGAAGGCGGCGACATCGTCGGTCGTGCTGATCACCTTGCCGCCGGCGTCGGTGGCCAGACTCACCGTCAAGACCCGGTCCTTGTACGTCGCCGAGAGCGGCCGGTTCGCCCTTCCCGGATCGACGGTCTTCACCTGCACACCGTTCATGCCCTGGTCGCCGAACTTCACCGATTCGACCACGACCGCGGCCGCATTCGGATCGCCGAGATAGGCCACCGCCGTACGCCGGTAGCCCTGGGTCCTGTTCGGCAGTTCGATGACGTCGACCAGGCTCGGATACTGCTTCTTCAGGCGCTTGATGCGGGCGCTGATGTCGGTCGGCGTCATGTACGCCTGGATGAAGTCCTTCTGATAGCCGCTCGGCAGCGCCGGGGGAGTGGCATTGGGCCAGATCGATGGGGTGACCGCCCGGCTCTGGCCGCCGAGGCTGGAGGTGGCCGTCACCGAGACCGGCTTGGCCGGCAGCCGCTGCGGCAGCGCGTAGTGGTACTGGTACTCACCCGAGTCCTCGAAGCGGATCAGCTGGTAACTGCCGGTGGTGCCGTCGGCCGTACGCCAGGTGACCGTGATCTCGACGTCGGGGTCGTCGGTCGCCGTGGTGGCGACCTGGGTCTGCAGGAACGTTCGCCCGTTGGTCGTCCACCAGTAGGCCTGCAGGAACGTCAGCGTGTCGGCCGAAGCCGCGCTGATCCTGGCCTTGCTCTGCGCCAGCCGCCGGGCGCCGTCGGATTCGCGCTCGATCACCTGGACCGGGATGGCGCCGCCGCGGGTGAGCGCGGCCAGTTCGGCGGAGTCGACCACGAGGTCGGCGAGGATCGCGCCGTCCGCGGCGGTCCGGGGCCGGGCGGCGATGTCGGCGCCGTTCGCGACGAGCCGTTGCAACGCGGCCTGGTCGGGAAGGCGGAAGCGGATGAGAGCGTGCTCGCCGCCGTCGAGCGCGACGCTCACGGCCGGCGGTGCGGTCGCGGGTGCGGCGGCGCTCGGTTGGGCCGGCGCGAGCGCGGCGGTGAGAAGGACGGCGGAGAGCGCCGCCGTCCAGCGGACCCGAGGTGACATCGAACCTCCTGCGTCATCGAAGGATGTCGCTCTCCACCCTGTCGATGACCATTGAGGACTGTCAATCAGTTGCGCTCGTTATTCGTGCAGCAGCGCGTGGGTCCGGCTGATCTGGGCCCACGACTTGGGTGCGGCCTTCCGGGCGAGCGTCGTCGTCGCGCCGGGGACGACCGGCTTGGACGGCGTGAAGAGCCAGGCCTGGAAGAGGGCGCCGAGGTCCTGACCGGAGATCTTCTCGGCCAGTGCGACGAACTCGCCGGTGGTGCCGTTGCCGTAGCGGTGATCGGCCGTCCACGTACGGAGGATGGTGAAGAAGTTGTCGTCGCCCACCGCGAGCCGCAGCTGGTGGAGGGTCATCGCGCCGCGGTCGTAGACGGCGTCGCCGAACATCCGCGGCACGCCCGGGTCGCCCGGCGCCGTGGTCCAGATCGAGGCGTCGTCCGGATACGTCGCGTACAGGTAATCGAAGATCTCCTGGGTCGTGCCCTCGCCGTTCTTCTCCGACCACAGCCACTCCGCGTAACTGGCGAAGCCCTCGTTGAGCCAGATGTGTTGCCAGTCCGCCACCGACACGGAGTCACCGAACCACTGGTGGGCGTTCTCGTGCGCGATCACGTACGTGTTGGACCCGCGCCGGAAGAACGAGGCGGCGTAGTTGGGCCGGGTCTGGTTCTCCAGCGCGAAGCCCAGCGTTCCCGGCGGCGCGACGATGCCGCCGCGGGCCTCGAACGGCCAGGGGCCGAAGACGGTGCTCTCCCAATCGGTGATCTCGGCGGTGCGCTCCACGCTCGCCTGCGCCGCGTCGCGGAAATCGGGGCTCAGCAATTGCGAGTACGCGTTGTAGACCGTGTCACCGTTGGCGGCGCTGTCCGTGGTGATGTCGTATTGACCGACGGTGAGGAAGGTCAGGTAGGTGGCCTGCGGCTTCAGCGACCGCCAGCTCCACCGGGTGTAGCCGAGCGTCTCCCGTACCGGCGGCCGCGGCATCGTCCCGTTGCTGATCGCCTCGACCCCGTCCGGCACCGACACCGAGACGTCGAAGGTGGCCTTGTCCCGCGGGTGGTCGTTGCTCGGGTACCACCACCAGGCGATCTCCGGCTCGCCGACCGCCATCGCGCCGTCCGGCGTGCGGATCCACGCGGTGAAGCCCTCGGCCACCTTCGTCGACGGCACACCGGAGTACTGCACGACCACCGTCATCGGGCCGCCCTCGGCCACGGTGCGGGCCGGGGTCACGATGAGCTCGTGGTCGCCCTCTCGCGCGTACGTGGCCGGCCGGTTGTTGACGTAGATCGAGGAGACGTCGAGCAGGAAGTCGAGGTTGAACCGGCTGAGATCCTGTGTCGCGGTGGCCAGGATCGTCGTGGTGCCGGTCAGTTTGTCGGTGGCCGGCGTGTACTTGAGCCGGATGTCATAGTGGGAGACGTCGTACCCACCGTTGCCGTAGTCCGGGAAATAGCTGTCGCCGATCCCGGGCGCTCCAGGGGTGGGCGCCGCCGGCGCCGCGTGGGCCGCCACCCCCGTCCCAGCAAGCACCAACGCCGTGGCGATCGGGGCCACAAGCAGTCGTCGCACAGGAACTTTCCTTCCGTCGGCGGACCGGATCACGGCCCGACGTGCGTCTGTTCCCGGCCAACATATCGAAGTTGATGCATGCCCGCGGCCCCGCGCCGGCCGCCTTCAAAGGCTGTTAACCGCTTCGTCAAGCCGTACGGCGGAGCTACTCGACCTCACCGATCACTTCGCGCAGCATGTCCGCAAGCCCGCGCAAAAACACCGCAGCGCCCACGTCGGACGGGTCGTCCAAAACCCAGTTGCCGTCCCAGCCCACCAATTGGGCCAGAGTGCCGGCCGGCCACGACGTAGCGAGAACGGTTTCCAGCGCGGTGAGGACCCGGTGGTGCATCCGCGTCGTGGATCGTGCCAACCGTCGGAGGTGCGCGCGAACTTCGTCGAGACTTTCGGCATCCGCGACGTTGCCGTGGAGGAACTCCCGGACCGTGTCGATCGGCGGCTGCGCCGCCTGCTCCGCCATCCGCCGGCGGAGCGGCTCGGGGAGGTCGGAGATCTCCATGGAAATCACATTAGTCCGCGCGGCAAAACGCCGAGAGGGTAGGCGGTGACGATGAAGGGCTGCGGCGGATCGACGCCCTCGTCGAGCTCGATGACGATTTTGACGGCGCTGGCGGCCGTATATCGGGCGTGGACCGGTCCCATCCCGAACATGCCGTCGTTGTAGAAGCCCTCGCCGACCCGATGGCCTGCCTCGAATGCGCCGACGTGCTGGCCTTCCATCGCGAGATCGCTGCGGATGGTCGCCCAGTTCCGCTGGACGTAGTCATTGACCTCGTGGTGCATCGTCGTGTGGTCGGTCCATTTCAACGCCCAGTTCGCGGGCGCGTGCCACCCTTCATCGCCGTAGATTCTTCCCTCGACCGTTTTCTCGCCCGGGGCTCGCCGTAGCGGAATATCGGGACTGTGCCGGTCCAGCGTGTGCGCCCCTTCGCTGTTGAACAGGGCATCGTTGGCTTCCAAGCGGATCCTCGGTGGCTTGTCGCCGAGCTGCTCGTACTTGCGCATCGCGTTCCGCAGGACGACGTCGTCAGAATGGTCCGGCGGCGCCGTGGTGGTGCGGTCGCCGCCTGATGGCCGCGGCCGCCCGCTCGGCGTCGGGGTGGGCCTGTTCGCCAGGATCTTCCGCTCGACGGCATCCTCGCCACGGCGGATGCTGCCGAAGTCGTCCGGGTCCGGCGGCCCGCCGGTGTGGTGAGCGGGTGGCTTTCCGCCGTCATCACCGCCACCCCCACCGCCGCGCGGCTTCCGGGGCCGGCCGGTCATCCTAGGGATCGGTCGGCGGGGTCCATGGCTCTCGACGCTAACAAGTGGCGTCCATCAATGGCGGAAGGCGGCCTCGGTGCGGGACATGTCCAGCCGCCGGGAGATGGCCCGGTTGGTACGGCGGAGCTACTCGACCTCACCGATCACTTCGCGGAGCATGTCGGCAAGCCTTCGAAAAAACTCCGCGGCGCCGGCGTCGGTCTGGTCGTGGTCGATTCCCCAGTTGCCGTCGCTCTCGACGAGCCGGAGAAGCGTCCCGGCCGGCTGAGGCTCGGTGAGGATCGTTTCCAGCGCCGCGAGGTATTGGCGGAGGAACACCGTGTTGGTCCGGGCCGTGCTCGCGAGCTCGTCCCGAATCTCCGAGAACGTCTCCGCGTCCGCGACGTATCCATGCAGCAGCGCCCGCACCTTGTCGACCGCGGGAAGCGCCGACCGCTCCGCGATGCGTGCTCGCACCGATTCCGGCAGTTCCGACGTATCCATCGACTTACCCTAGCCCGGCGGGGAATGCGGTGACGATGAACGGCACGGGCGGATCGGAGCCCTCCACTACCTTGATGCGGATTCTGACCAGGCTGGTCGCGTCGTACTGCGACTGGCGTGGACCGGCACCGTGCATTCCTCTGTTGTAGTAGCCCTCGCCGATGCGATGACCCGCGTCGAAGACGTTCTCGTGTGACCCGTCGATGGCCAGATCGTCGCGGATACTCGGCCAGTTCTCCTCAACGTATCGGTTCACCTCGCGATTCATCGTGGTGTGGTCCGTCCACTTGTAGGAACCGTTGGCGGCCTTCTCCCACCCCGTGTCGCCATAGATCCGCCCTTCGACCGTCTGGACGTTCGGATCCCTGGTCATGGGCAGGTCCGGGCCATGGCGGTCGATCGTGTGCGCCCTGTCGTGCGCGGCATCATTGCTTGCGATGTTGAAGGTGGGCGGCTCGTCGCCGAGTTGGTCGTACGTGTGCATGATGCGCTGCAGCCGCACGTCGTCCGGGTGCGCGGGCCGCGATGGGGAGTCGCCGGCGCCGGAGGAGGTGCTGGGCCTCCATCCGGGAGCCGGGTTGGATCTGCCGTCGCGGGCCACGCCGGCGACGCCGTCCTCGGCTCGGCGCACGCTTCCGAAGTCCCCAGGCCCGGGGACGTCGCCACCGCGGTGGCCGGGCGGCTCGTCGCCGCCGTCGTCGCCACCGCCGCCGTGGCGGTCGGGTGGCTCGCCGCCGTCGTCGCCGTTGCCTCCGTGGGGCCTGCGCGGCCGGCCCGTCATCGGCGGAATCGGTCGGCGGGGTCCATGGCTCTCGACGCTAACAAGTGGCGTCCATCAATGGCGCGATCGCCGTGGAAGGCGGCCTCGGTGCGGGTGTGTACGTCCAGGCGGGCGTACGCGTTCTCCAAATGCTTGCGCACCGTGTGGGGTGAGATGCCCAGCCGCCGGGAGATGGCCCGGTTGGTCAGGCCGTGCCGCACCAAGCCGAGCACCTCCTCCTCGCGGGGTGTCAGCGCCGGCGAGACGATGCGCTGGATCGCGGCGTCCAAATGCGGCCGCAGCAGCGTGAGCACCAGGCGGTCGTGGCCGTCGAAGTCGGCGCCGGGGCCTCGGTCGAACAGCAGCACGTTGGTCTGGCCCGCCGGATGGCTCAGATTCACGCCGAGCTCGTGCTCCACGCCGGTCGGCTGGAAGTACTCCGCGTAGATGGCCGTCCGGTGCCACTCCCGCGGCGACAGCAGGTCGCTGATCGCGCATACCGGCAGTAACGAGCCGGGCCCGTGGCACAGCGGGTGCTCGCGATACGTCGCCCAGAAGGCCTCGTCGAGATCGTCGTCGTCGACCGGGACCGAGCAGACGTTGTCGAGCACGCGCCGGCCGGCCAGGTCCAAGCGCGACCACGAGACGATGTCGCACGGCACGGCCTCGGCGGCGACCGCCAGCACGTCGGCGATCGTCGGCGACGGGCCGAGCAGCCGCCGAAGTGCGTCGTCACCGAGCGCTATGCCCACGGCGTGACCCTACGACGTACGTCGTATGGCGCCTGTCACCCAGCGGACGGCAGCGTGGAAAGCATGGGACACAACGAATGGCAGGCGCGCCCGTCGCTCAACGAGGCGCGCGGCGGGCTGATCGGGACGACGACCGGCATCACGTACGCGATCGGAGGTTATACCTCGGGCTTCGGCGCCGAGTTGGGCTCCGTCGAGCGGCTGGACCCGGCGACCGGGCGGTGGAGCCTGATCCGGCCGCTTAACGTCAAGCGGGGCAACTCCGCGGCCGCCACCGCCCGCGACGGCGACGTCTACGTGCTCGGCGGATTCGTCGGCGACAAGACCGTCGACGTGGTGGAGATCCTCGATCACCGGACGGGTCACTGGCGCGCCGGGCGGCCGCTTCCGGGTGCGCGGGGCGGCGCCGCGGCGGCCGCGATCGGCGACCGCATCTACGTGGTCGGTGGCTTCGACGCGGACGACAACGCGACCACGGCGGTCGCCTTCTATGACATCCGGCGCGACTCCTGGCACGACGTGAAACCCATGCCGACGGCGCGGGGGCTGCTCAAGGCCGAGGTGCTCGACGGCCACCTGTACGCGATCGCCGGCACCGTCGACGTGCAGGTCTTCCAGACCACGGTGGAGCGGTACGACCCGGCTTCGGACACCTGGGGGACGGTCGCGCCGTTGCACACGGGCCGCGGCAACCCGGGCGTGGCGGCCGGCGGCCGGCGCATCTTCGTGGTCGGCGGGGCGAGCCCGGACGGCCCGCTGCGCACGACCGAGGTCTACGACCCGCACGCCGACCGGTGGCGGACGATCGACGCGCAGCTGGCCGTCGGTCGCGCCTCCCTGTCGGCGGCGGTGGTCCGCGATCACCTGGTGGCGTTCGGCGGCTTCGAGGTGCCGGCCGGCTCCCCGGTCGCGTCGGCCCGGGTGGAGGCGCTGTCGCTCTGATCGGTCCCGAGCACGAGCAGGTCGACCTCGGCGGTCACCGGCCGCGGGGTCGTCTCGGCCGCCGCGGCGCGGTCCAGCGCGGTGAGGCCACGCACGATCTCGTCCTCGGTCAGATGCTCGAAGGTGGAGATCGGCCGCAACCGCATCCGGGCCGCGTACGAGGACAGGCTGGGGGCGAACTTCTCGCGTACGCGCTCGATCGCCACCACCGGCATGCCGGCCGCGCCGAAAAGCCGTACCACCTCGGTGAGCGTGGGGAACATCCGCTGCTCGACCGTCCGCGCCCCGGGGATGAAGCGATGCCACAGCAGATCGGGCATCCGATCGGCGAAGGTGCTGTGCAGCAGGACCCGCCCGCCCGGCCGCAGCACCCGCCGGATCTCCGCCACCGCGGCCGGCCGATCGACGACGTGGTGGAACATCAGGAACATCAGCACGAGATCGCAGGACCGATCCGGCAGCGGGATGGCTTCGGCCCGGCCGGCCCGGTACTCGACGCCCGGGTGGGGGGCGGCCTGTTCGCGCATTCGCTCGGACGGCTCGACGCCGTAGACCGGGCCGCCGAAGGTCCCGGCCAGCGTCGGGGTGAATCGCCCGGTGCCCGAGCCCAGGTCGAGAACCGTCAGCGGCCGTTCCGGCGGCGCCCAGGCGGCGAACACCTCGGCCCAGGTCTGCCGCATGTCGTCGGGCATCGCCCGGCCGGCCGCATAGACCGCGTGCTGCCTGGCGTCGTAGTCGACCCGCTCCATCGACGCACGTTAACAGCGCGGAGGTGAACCGGGCGTCCCCCGGAGAAGGGAGACGCCCGGTGAACGCGCTCAGCGGGCGAGGGCCAGCCCGTCCTTGTCGGAGAACTTCCCGACCGCGATCATGATGAAGTCGATGAGCGTCCAGACGCCGAGGCCGCCGAAGGTGATCAGCATCAGGATGCCGGTGCCGACCTTGCCGACGTAAAAGCGGTGAATGCCGAGCGACCCGAGGAAGAAGCAGATCAGCAGGGTGGCGATCCAGGACTTGGTGCCGGTGGCGACGGTCTGGGTGGCGGTCATTATGTGATGTCTCCTCTATTTTGAGAATCGTCGAAAGCGATGCACGATAGCGAGCCGCCGACGGCGTACGCAAGATCGCGGCTCGTTTGTGTTATGGCGGTCCGGGCGGGCCGTCTCCCAGGGGTGTCGATAACCGCGAAGCCCGTCTGGGGCAGTGCATTGGTCGTCCTGGTGCTCGCCGGCGCGGCGGTCGGCGTCCGGCTGGCCGGGTCATCGCCGACGAGCCCGGAGCCCGTTTCCGATACGGCCGCCGCGATCGCCTCGATCGCCTCGATCGTCCCGACGAGTGCGGCGCCGCCCGCGAAACCGAGCCCGGAAACCGCAAAGACCACGACGCCGGCGAAAAGCGAGACGCCCCGGAAACCGGCCGCAACCAACGGCTGGATCCCGGTCGACCAGGCGGCCTGGCAGAAGCAGGTCGCGAACTTCAAGGCCCGGCCGGTCGACCCGGTCCCGAACGGCGTCGGCAACCTTCCCGAGTTCCGCGCCGACTGCACCTACAGCCACCGCCGCGCCGACGACCCGATCGTCTTTCCCGGCCTGCCGGGCGCCTCGCACATGCATTCGTTCGTGGGCAACAAGGCGGTCGATGCCGACACCACCGCCGAGGACCTGACCCGGTTCACGGCCTCCACCTGCAAGCCGGCCGTCGACCATTCCTCGTACTGGGTGCCGACGCTCTACGACGCGGCCACCGGCAAACCGGTCGAGACCACCGGCTTCCGGGTCTATTACCGATCGATCCGCGGCAATTCGCGGGGCACGATGCCGATTCCCGCCGGGCTGCGGATGATCGCCGGCGACGCCAAGAAGAAGGTGCCGACCCCGCGCGGCGCCCAGGGCCAGTTCTATTGCGCCTTCTACGGGCCGGGCGACCTCGACGGCATCGCCCGCAGCACGAACGGCAACTGGCCGATCTGCGGCGAGCCGGCCACCCTGCATTTCATGCTGCAGTTCCCGGACTGCTGGGACGGCAAGCACCTGGACAGCCCCAACCACAAGGACCACGTCGCCTTCGGGACGGAGAACGGCTGCCCGGCCGGCCATCCGGTGCGGATTCCGGCGCTCACCTTCGACATCCAGTACGGGGTGAAGGGCACCAAGCAGGGCTACTACCTGTCTTCCGACCCGACCGGCCGGAGCGCCTCGTCGATGCACGGCGACGCGTTCCTGGTGTGGGACGCCGACGCCATGAACAAGCGCACGAAGGACTGCGTGGTCCAGCGCCGCACCTGCGACAACAACGGCTACCTGCATTGAAGGGGGCCGGCCGGCGCCTACGATGGCCGGAGGAGGGACGGCCATGACGATTGATCTCGAAGCCATCGCGGCCGAGCGTGACCGCATCCGCGACGACTATCTCCGGCCGCCGGACGGGCGCCCGCCGACCAGCGCCCGCGGCCTGCACCACTTCGCGCTGATCTGCTCGGACGTGCGGCGGACGATCGAGTTCTACCAAGGGGTGCTCGAGTTCCCGCTCACCGAGATCTTCGAGAACCGGGACTACCCGGGCTCCAACCATTTCTTCTTCGACATCGGCAACGGCAACCTGCTGGCATTCTTCGACCTGCCGGGTCTCGATCTCGGCCCGTACGCGGAGGTCCTCGGCGGATTGCACCACCTCGCCATCTCGGTGACGCCGGAGAGATGGCAGCACCTGCGGGAGCGGCTCGTCGCCGCGAACGTGCCGCACGAGGTGGAGAGCGGCACGTCGATCTACTTCCGGGACCCGGACGGCGCCCGGCTCGAGCTGCTGGCCGATCCGCTGGGCGAGATGTACGGCGCGAAGGTCCTGTAGAGCCCGGCCGGGGTCCCGGAAGACCCCGGCCGGGGGACGGCTCAGCCCACGACCGAGCGCAGCGGGATGCGAGCCGCGCGCAGGTCGCCGACCAGGTCCCGCAGGAACGGGTGCTCGTCGAACGAGAGACCCTGCGGGTTGGGAATGGTCAGGTACGCCGAGTCGCCGACGACCGCGGCCGTGGCGGTGCCGGTGTACCGGGCGACCAGGCGCTGCGTCCGGCCGAGGTCGGCCGCGGCGACCTGGATGCGGGCCGGCCGCCACTTGCCGCCGAGGTTGGCCGGGGCCGGAAGCGCCGCCGCGGTCGCGCGGGCCGGGTCGACGCCCGGTGCGCGCAGCGGTGACGGGGCCGGCGCGGCCGGGTACAGCAGCGCGTTGGCGACCAGCTGCAGGCCGCTCTCGTTGTAGCCGCGGAACAGCGGGTTGAAGGCGAACAGCACGGCGTGCCCGGCGCCGGTCGGCTCGTCGACCACGACCGCCGTGCCCTTGAGCAGGTCGGCGTCCACGGTGTAGCCGTTGTGCCAGAACGTGTCGCCGCCCGGGTAGGTCAGCACGTTGGCGCCGGTCGTGCTCGGGTTGAGGATCGGGTCGTCGTTGTTGAACTCGAAGTCCTCGGCCGGGCGGCCGTGCGCGACCGGGTTGGTGGTGTCGGCGTCGACCCGCAGGTGCGAGCCGATCACCAGGTAGTCGTCGGGCTTGGCCTTCTCGGTGGTGGAGGTGAGGCCGGCGGACCGGGCGACCCGGGTGCCCTCGTTGCGCAACCCGATGTAGGTGCGGCCGGAGGCGATCCAGTTCCGCAGGTTCGCCTGCCCGGTCGCGGTGAGACCGCCGGTCGCGCTGCTGCCGTCGGGGACGATCAGCACCGTACGCGCGGAGAACGCGGCCGTGTTGTCGTTGATGTCGGCCGTGGTGACGGGCGTCAGGCTCAGGCCCCACCGCTGACCGAGCACGTAACGGGCCTCGCCGTAGGAGCCCGACGTCGTGGAGATGCCGGTGCCCCGGAACAGCCCGACGTCGGGAAGGGCGATCGCGGCCCCGGCGGCCGGGCGGCGCGACGGGGTCAGGTCGACGCCGAGTGAGCGGGCGAGCCGGTCGACGGCCGGCGTCACGGCGGCGGCCGGCACCTCGGCGCGGCCGGCGTCGCGGGTCACGGCGACACCCTGCCCCAGAAGCTGGAAGGTCAGCTGGGCGGCGGAGGCGGAGTCCATCGGGAAGGAGTACGAGCCGTGGCGCGGAGCTGATCCCGTACGGCCGCCGGAGATGGTTCTGACCCGGACGGCGCGTGGGCGAAGGTCGTCGCCGGTGTAGATCGTGTCGATGCCCATCAGGAGCGGGTTGCTCCACGAGGACACGTCGTAGAAGTAGGGGAACGGGACGTAGGGGTCCTCGCCCAGCGTCGCCTGGATCCAGTGCTTCTGCGGCTGGTCCATCGGGATCCAGTAGGCGCCGGCCGGCACCTTGACGCCGGTGCCGGTGCGGCCGCCGAAGATGTGCGCGTGCGGCACGGTGAGCGGCTTGGTCACCCGGTAGACCTCGACGTCCATCCGGCGCAGCCGCTCGACCAGCCGGCGCACGTCCCCGAGCTGACGGCCGGGCATCAGGAAGTACGACTTGATCTTGATGTCCGGTACCGGGAACTGGACCTCGTTCTCGGGCTGGACCACCTCGTTCGGCTCGAGCGCGCCGGCCCGTCCCTCGGCCAGCGCGTCCGACCAGATCTGGTAGTAGCCGTTCAGCACCTCTCGCTTGTGGGCGGCGGCCCAGCCGAGCGTCGCCCACTGCGTGGTGAACTGCTGCTGTACCCGATCCTGGACGGCGGAGGCGCTGCCTTTCTCGTACGTCATACCGGCCGCTCCGAAGCCGGTGGACGGAACCGTGTCGCCGTATCCCATGTAGAACAGGTCATAGGTGTCGTAGTTGAAGTAGCACTCGGTGTTCACGGTGTCGGTGCAGGCGCCGTTGTATCCGAAGGCGGCCGCGTTCGCCGCGCCGATCCGATTGATCCAGTCGACCGGCTGATCGGCGATCTCGTGGTGGATCGGGTCCGCGTTCGGCGGGAAGAAATACTGCCGGCCGCCCATCTCGTGCGCGTCGATGAAGACCTGCGGCGGGTATCGGCGCAGCAGCTCCAGCTTGCTGTCGGTCTCCGGTTGTGTACGCGCGAACCAGTCCCGGTTGAGGTCGAAGCCGAACTCGTTCTGCCGCCGGGCCGCGTCCCGCCCGTCCGGGTTCTGGGTCGGCAGGATCACGGTGATCAGGTTGTCGTTCCGGTCGCGCACCGCGCACGAGAGCCCGGCCGCCAGCTCGTACAGGGTCTTGAGGGAGGCGTCGGCCCCGCTCGTCTCGCCGCCGTGCACGTTACCGGCGATCCAGACGATGGCCGGCCCGTCCCTGGCGATCCGGCGCGCCTGCCCTACGCTCAGCGTGCGCGGATCCCGCAGGGCGCGGATCGCGTCGAGCGTGCGGCGGTCGACCCGCTTGCCGGCGACGACCGCGTACCGCAGCGGCTGGCCGAGCACGCTGGTGCCCATCGTCCCGGTGACGACGCGGTCCGAGGCCTGATCGACCGCGCTCAGATAGCCGCGGATCTCGGCGTTGGTGACGACCCGCTGCTGGCCGGCCCCGAGCGGGAAGCCGAGGTAGCTTTCCGGGCTCGGGACCGAACCGAGGTAGGTCGGGTCGGTGGTGCACGAGCCCGGGCGGGGCGTGGCGCTCGCCGGGTCGCCGGTCAGAAGTGGAGTAAGCGCGGCCGCAAGCACGACCACCATCGCGGCTCTGGAGATTTCCGGAATTCGCATCGCGTCCCCGTCCCACATCCGGGAAATTTGACGCGCTCAATGTATCGACGATCGTCTCAGCAGTGGTAGGTCTTCACCGGCCGCCGAGGCGGGCGCGCAGGTCGGACTTCAGCACCTTGCCGACCTTGGAACGCGGCAGGTCGTCCCAGATCTCGATCTGCTTCGGGGCCTTCACGCTGCCGATCCGCGCCTTCACGAACGCCGCCACCTCCTCCTTGTCGGCCGTCGCCCCGGCGCGCAGCTGCAGGATCGCGGTCACCCGCTCGCCCCACTTGTCGTCCGGCAGGCCGATCACCGCGCAGTCCTGCACCGCCGGGTGCTGCATCAGCGCCTGCTCGACCTCGGTCGAGTAGACGTTGAAGCCGCCGGTGATCACCATGTCCTTGGCCCGGTCCACGATGAACAGGTAGTTGTCCTCGTCGAGGTAGCCGATGTCGCCGGTGTGGTGCCAGCCGTGCGCCGAGGCGGCCGCGGTCGCCGCCGGGTCGCGGTGGTAGCCCCGCATCACCAGCGGGCCCCGGCACACGATCTCACCGGTCCCGCCGCGGGGGAGCAGCGCGCCGTCCGGTCCCATGATGGCCACCGTGACCAGCGGCGACGGGCGGCCGGCCGACGACAGCCGATCCCGGGCGACGCTTCCGTCGGGCCGGTAGTGGTCGGCCGGCGCCATCGTCGAGATCATCATGGGCGCCTCGGTCTGGCCGAACAGCTGCGCCATCGGGCCGATCCGGCGCAGCGCCTCCTCGAGCCGGGCCGCGGACATCGGCGCCGCGCCGTACCAGAAGCAGCGCAGCGAGGACTGGTCGGCCTCGTCGAGGCCGGGGTGGGCGAGCACCATGTAGATCAGCGTCGGCGGCAGGAACGTGTGCGTCACCCGGTGCCGCTCGATCAGCGCGAGGAACGCGCCGACGTCCGGCTTGCGCATGATCACGATCTCACCCCCCTTCGCCAGTACGGGGAAGCACAGCACCCCGGCGGCGTGGGTGAGCGGGGCGAGGGCCAGATAGACCGGCCGGTCCGCCCAGGGATAGCTCATCAGCGTGATCGCCGTCATCGCCAGCAGGTTGTCCCCGGTCAGCTCGACGCCCTTGGGCCGCCCGGTCGTCCCGCCGGTGCCGACAATCATGGCGAGGTCGTCCCGGGCCGGCCGATCGACATCGTCGGAGCCGGCGGAGGCGAGGAAATCGTCGAACTCGGTCTCCAGGCACACCAGCGTCCTCAGCTCCGGCAGCTCGGCGCGGATCTTCGCCACCAGCGGGGCGAACGACTCCTGGTAGATCAGCGCGGTGCACCCGAAGAGCGCAAGGAGCTCCCGGTTCTCGTACGCCTCGTTGCGGGGGTTGATCGGGCACCACACCGCGCCCGCCCGGCTGATGCCGAAGACGCAGGTGAAGGCGGTGGGGTCGTTCCCGGAGAGCACCGCCACCCGCTCTCCGGGAACGACTCCGCGGGCGGCCAGCGCCGCCGCGATGCGGAAGCTGAGCCGCCGCACCTCGCCATAGGTCCGGGTCTCACCGTCGGTGCTGAGGCAGGGCGCGCTCGCGTCGAGCGACGCGCCCTTGTCCAGGTAGTCGACCAGTCGCATGACTCAGCGCTCGACCGTGACCGTCGGCTCGCGGACCAGGCCGAAGCTCTCCAGCACGCCGAGCAGCTCGCGGTGGCCGAAGGCCTGGCAGCCGGAGGCGAAACCGACCCGCCGGGGCGGGCGCTGCAGCAGGTGGTACGCGGCGTACGCCTGCATCAGCCCGGTCTGCTTGTAGTTGGAGTTGCCGTAGATGACGCAGTGCGCCCGGCCGAGCGGACCGGAGGCGTGCACGGAGTCGACCGACTTGTTCAGCCGCGGGTTCTCCCGGGGTGGCATCCGGTTCATCACCTGCGCCGCGGTCGCGGTCAGCGCCGCGTACCTCTCCTCGGGGGTCATGTCCTTCGTCGCCTCGACGGCGGCCGACACGATCCGCGGTACGCCGTTCATCAGCGCCCGGTTGAAGACGCCGCCGAGCACCTTGACGTTGGCCACGCGGGGGTCGCTGCGGTACCAGACCGGATGCGAGGTGCCGCCCCAGGGCAGCGCCAGCGCCAGCTCGTGCTGACCGGGCAGCACCAGCTGATAGAGCCCGGCGTCCGGATCCCAGGGCTCGTAACGGTTCTGCTCGAGCCGGTACGCGCCCGAGGTCGCCGCGTTGACCAGGATCGTGAGCGTGGAAGCGATCGTCGGGCTCCCGCCCCAGAAGACGGCGATGTCCAGCGTGTCCAGTCCCGGCTTCTCCAGGCACAGCTCGGCCGCGATCTCGCCGGTCGTGTACATCTGCGCGACGCCCGGCGCCAGCAGCAGCCCGGCGGCGGCGAAGTCACCGCCGTACTTCTCGTCGCAGGTGATCATCCAGTCCTGCTCGCCGGTGGTGTCCAGGTAGTGCGTGCCGGCGGCCAGGCACGCCTCGGCGACCTCCGGCCCGTACACGCTGAACGGCCCGACGGTGTTGCAGACGACCGACGAGCCGCGGAACAGCTCGGTGAGCGCCTTGGTGTCGTGGGCGACCTCGACGATCTCGTAGTCCGCGGTCTCGATGCCGGCCACGTTCTCGTGCATCGACTGCTTGAGCTTGGCGGCGTCGCGGCCGGCCGCCACGAACGGGACGTTGTACTCGCGCAGGTACTCGCAGATCAGCCGGCCGGTGTAGCCGGACGCGCCGTAGACGACGACGGGCTTGCCGGCCATCTCACATCCCCATTCCGCCGTCGACCGGCAGGCCCACGCCATTGATGAAGCGGGCCGCGTCGGAGGCGAGGAAGACCACGGCGTCGGCCATGTCGCCGACCTCGCCCAGCCGGCCGGACGGGGTGAGCTCGACGACGGCGCCGACCGCCTCCTCGGGCGAGCCGAACAACCCGAGCCGGGCGACGTCGAGGGCGAGCCCGGCGCCCATCGCGGTGGGGACGAGACCGGGATAGATGCAGTTCACCCGTACGCCGTAGCCCAGCTTGCCGGACTCCATGGCAGCCACCCGGGTCAGCCGGTCGACGCCGGACTTGGTGGCCGAGTACACCGAGATGCCGGGGAACGCGATGGTCGCCGCGACCGACGCCACGTTGATGACGACGCCACCGGCGCCGGCCGCGCCGCCCGGGCGCATGGCCCGGAACGCGTGCTTGATGCCGAGCGCGGTGCCGAGCAGGTTGACGTCGAGCATCTTGCGGACCGCGGCCGGCTCGAGGTCGACGATGAGGCTGGTGATCTCGACGCCGGCGTTGTTGACCACGATGTCGAGCCCGCCCAGGATGCCGATCGCCTGCGTGACCGCCGCCGCCCAGTTGTCGTCGTCGGTCACGTCGAGGTGGACGAAGCCGCCGGTGCCGCCGAGCGACTCGGCGACCTTGGGGCCGAGGTCGTCCTGCAGGTCGGCGACGACGACGCTCGCCCCGGCGTCGGCGAGTGCGCGGGCCATGCCTTCGCCCAGTCCCTGGGCCCCGCCGGTGACGAGGGCCCGGCGGCCGGTGAGATCGATCTGTGCCATGGCGGCTCCCTTCGTGAGACCTACATCACATGCCTCCGCTTGACAGTTGTCAAGAATTCTTTGGACGCTTGTCAAGCTCCGTAGGATGAGGCTGTGACTGCGACCCGACCGGTCGACAAGTTCGACCGCCGCCGCGATGAGCTCGCCGAGAGCGCGCTGCTCACCCTGGGCGAGATGGGGTACGCGCGGGCCAGCCTCCGCGAGATCGCCGGCAACTCGCCGTTCAGCCACGGCGTCGTGCACTACTACTTCCAGGACAAGCTGGAGCTGGTGATCTACAGCGTCCGCCACTACAAGGCGCGCTGCGTGACCCGCTACGACGCCGTGGTGCGCGACTCGGCCTCGGCCGGGGCTCTGGTCGAGGCCTTCGCGGCCAAGCTGGCACAGACCATCCGCGAGGAGGCGCCCATGCACCGCCTCTGGTACGACCTGCGCACGCAGAGCATGTTCGAGGAGGCGCTGCGCACCGCGATCACCGAGATCGACGCGGCGCTGGAGGCGATGATCTGGCGGGTGATCGAGCGGTACGCGACCCTGTCCGGCCGTCCGCCGGCGGTGACCCCGGCGGTCGCGTACGGCATGCTCGACGGCCTGTTCCAGCAGGCGCTCCTGGCCTACACCGCCGGCGGCGAGCCCGTCCTCGACGGCTTGACCACCCAGGTGCGCGCGGTTCTCCCGCTGCTGGTCGCCCCCGCCGCCGCGGCACCAGCCCCGCTCTGACCGGCAGCCCCGCTTCGACCGGCAGCCGCGTTTTGACCGGCACCCCCGCTTTGACCGGCACCGGGAACGCCACCGCAGTCAGCCGCGCCGGCGGCGCTGGAGCCGGGACGCGATCTCCAGCTCGAACGCGAACGGCTCGGCGGAGGCCAGGACCTCGCCCGGCCCCGCGACCGCTCGCGGCTTGTAGTGATCGCCGCTCAGCCGGCTCAGGTGCAGCTCCACCGAGTCGTGCGGCTGTTCCACCCGCAGGTACCACCCGATTCCGGCCGCCGCGTAGAGCTGTGGTTTGAGCAGCCGGTCGGTTCCGGCGTTGCTCGGCGAGACCACCTCGATGACGAGCTTGGCCTCCGCGGCCTCGACCGTCGTGCCGGCGTCGTCGGTGTCGGCCACGACGAGGTCCGGCTGCAGGATGCGCCCGCCGGCCAGCCGGAGATTGACGTCCTGCAGCACCAGCAGGCCGGCCCGCTCGGCGGCGTCGTAGAGGCCCATCGCGAGCAGAAACACGATGTGCTGATGACGCTTGCTCGGCGCGGGGCTCACCCAGAGGCTTCCATCGATCAGCTCGATCCGGTTCGCGGTCTCTCCGAGCGCGAAGTACTCGTCCTCGCTCCACGGCTCCGGGTGTTCCAGCATTGCCACGCTCATCGGATCGCCTCACCTCTCGGCGGATGCTGTCCTAAGCGTGCCACGTCGGGCCCCGCTGTCATATCGGGATGAGTATTGTCACCAAGCAAGATGGCACGCGACAATCCTTCGCGTCAAGCCGCGATCGGGCCGCTGCGGCCGGCGGCATAGGCTGCGGGCATGCGGGTTGCGTTCGCCAGTGACGACGAGAACGAGACCACCCGGGCGGTCGTCGCCGCCCTCGTCGAGGATGGGCATGCGGTTGTCCGGCCGGACAAGGCGGAGAGCTGGCCCGATCTCGGCCGGTTCGTCGGGCGGGCCGTCGTCGAGGGCCGGGCCGACTACGGCGTGGTCATGTGCTGGACCGGCACCGGCACCGCGATCGCCGCCAACAAGGTGCCCGGGGTTCGGGCCGCTCTCGCCTGGGATCCCTGGATCGCGCGCGGCGCCCGGCTCTGGAACGACGCGAACGTGCTGGCCATGAGCCTCAAACGACTGGCGCCGGACGTGGCGGTCGAGGTGCTGCGCGCGTTCCTGGCCACGTCCGGGCCGGACCCGGACGAGGCCGCGAACATCGCCGCGATCGAGAACGTGGCCGAGACCTGAGTCAGGCCGCCTTGCCCGGCTGCAGGACCCGGATCGCGTTGCCGGACGGGTCACGCAGGCCCATGTCGGTGCCGTAGAAGTGGTCGGCGGGCTCCTGCGTGAAGTCGGTGAAACCACGCGACTTCAGGCTCTCGTACAGGCCCCGGACGTCGTCGCAGTCGAGGACCAGGCCGTTGAGCGCGCCCTTGGTGACCAGCTCGCGCAGCTGCTCGGCCGTCGCCTCGTCGTGCAGCGGCGGGCCCGGCTGCTCGAGCTGGATCTCGGTGCCGCCCTCGCCCGGGACGCGCACGGTCAGCCAGCGGTAGGAGCCCTGCTGGACGTCGTTGCCCTTCTCGAGCCCGAGCATGCCGACGTAGAAATCGAGCGCCTCCTCCTTGTCGAGGACGTAGATCGAGGTGACGTTCAGCTTGGTGATCATCTCGCGCTTTCCTTTCCCGTACGGTGGGGACCGCGCCAGGCTACGAAAGCCGGCCCGGGAAAAGCTTCTCCGGAACTGCTCGATCGGCGCGCGGGCGGGTGTTCGCCATCTGGACGCAGCCGGGCACGACGACCGGCCCGTTGCCGCGCCGGTAGGCCGACGGCGACTCCCCGACGATCTCCCGGAACGTCCGGCTGAACGTGCCGAGGCTGGTGAAGCCCACGGCCGAGCACACGTCGGTGACGCTGCGGCCGGTCTCCCGGAGCAGGAACATCGACCGCTCGATCCGCCGCCGCTGCAGGTAGCGATGCGGCGTCTCGCCGAACACCACGCGGAAGCAGCGGCTGAAGTGCGCCACCGACATGTACGCCACGGACGCGATGGCCGCCACGTCGAGCGGCTCGGCGTACGCGCGATCGATCGCGTCCCGCGCACGCAGCAGGCGCCGGTTCAGCTCCTCGACCTCACGGCTCACGCCGCCATGGTAGGGAACGTCACCGCGGGCAGGCGCCGAAGTGTGCCGGCCCGGTGGTGCGCAGCAGGCGAGTGGCCAGCGTCTCGGCCGCCACGCCCCGGCCGATCGCCAGTCCCGCCTGGTTGCTGAACTCGAAGTGCTGGCCGCCGAAGACCCGCGACCGGCCGGCCTCGGCCGCGGCCGCCGAGAAGCCCGGGTATGCACGCGGCGTCCCGCCCGGCGCCGAGTCGGTGGCGAGGCGGAACGGGATCGCGTCGGCGCAGAAGAAGCCCTGCAGCACCGCGGCGCCCGCTCCGCTGTACGAGCTGTGCCCGGAGACGTACTCCGGGGTGCCGCCCACCGAGCCGGCGCGGGCGGTCCAGGCCGGATCGGCGGCCGTCGACGGGTTGCCGTCGGTGTCGGCCTCGCGGATCGCCGTCGTGGGACGCCAGTGCTGGTAGCGGAACTTGGTCGCCACGGTCGTCACGGTCGTGTCGGCCAGCGCCATGGTCAGCAGGGCGGTCAGCCGGGCCTGCTCGGTCAGCGGCAGCCGGCGGTCGCCGGCGACGGTGAGCGCGATCCGCAGCCATTCCCCGGGCGGCTGGTCGGACCCGGCCGGCAGCGACCAGAACTGGAACGTGGCCAGCAGGTCGGGCGCCGGAAGGGCGGCATTGCCTAGCACGGCCACCTCGGCGAACGCGGCCGCGTACGGAACCGACTCCAGCGCCGGCGGCGGTCCCGGGACGTACCGGCCGGGATCGGCCACCGCGAACGGCCGGACGTTGCGGTACTGCACGCCCGGCCACGCGGCGCGGAAGACGCCCGGACCGGCGCCGGCCGGCTGGGTCTCGACCGGCGTGGACCCGTCGCCGGCGCGGGCGGCCACCACGAGCTCGCCGACCCGGGCACCCCAGGCCGCCCCGCGGGTCACGTCGCGGCCGTCGCCGAGCCGGGCCAGGCCGGCGGCGAGTGCGGCGTCGTAGTCGGCGACCCGGGCCGGGTCCAGCCGGGTCAGCACGGCGTTCGCCGCGGCCGCGGCGGCGGCCTGCTCGTCACCGTTGCGCGGCCCGGCTCCCGGCACCAGGGCGGGCGCCCGCGACGCCCGGCCGCGGGCGCTCTCGATCCCGTTGACGGCGTCGTACATCGCGACGTCGACCATCGCGTAGAGGCGGGCGGCGTCGGCGTCGCTCGCCCGGGTCGTCCGCACCACGTTCAGGGCGAGCTCGTTCCAGGACCGGACGGCGTCGATGTCGACCCGGGTCGCGCCGGCGGTCGACGGGACTCCGAGCCCGGCGGTGACCAGGCCGAGAACGACGGCGAACAACAGCTTCCGCACCACGATGATCGCCCCCCACGGCGAGACGGCTGTATCGCAGTACGGTGCGCCATCGTGGCCGGTCCCGGCATCGCACTGTAGGAAATCGGACGGTGCGCGGTGGGCGGTGCGCGGTGCCCGGTGCCCGGTGCCCGGTGTGCGGTCAGGTCCGGGCGGGCCACCGCAGGGCCGCGAAAGCGCGGTCGACGACGTCGGCCAGGTCGTCGGCGCCGTTGCCGCCCGCCCATTCGTCGATCGCCACGGCCAGCGTGCTGAGCGCGGCCGCGGCCAGCACCTGGCGGTGGAACGCCGGTGGCGGATCGTCGCGGTCGGCGATCGCGGCCGCGAAGATCTCGCGGGTCGTGCGCTGCGACTCTATCTGCCGGGCCCGCAGTGCCGGCTCGCCCAGGATGAGGCGGGCGCGGCTCAGGATCGTCGCCTGTTCCGCCGCCGGCATCGCCCGCAGGGCACCGACCAGCGCGCGACGGATCGCGGTGAGCGGCTCCTCGGCCGCCGGCCGGGACCGGATCAGCTCGGCGATCATCGGGTCGTAGTCGTCGTTCTCCACGACCGCCGGTTTGCTCGGGAAGTACCGGAAGAAGGTCATGTGCGAGACGCCGGCGGCGGCCGCGATCTCCTCGACCGTGGTGGCCTCGTACCCCTTGGCCTGGAACAAGCGCAGCGCGTGCTCCTGGATGCGCCGCCGCGTCTCGGTCTTCTTGCGCTCGCGCAGTCCGCTCACGCCGCGGCCAAGGCCGGTTGCGGTGTGCCCAGGGTCCGGCTGAACCAGGCCCGCAGGCGGTCGGCGTCGCCGCGACAGGCGAGGTGCGCGTCCGGGCGTACGAGGTAGGTCTGGTCGACACCGGCGCAGCGCAGCGTGACGACGGCGGTGTCGCCCAGGTGGCGCCGGGCGACGCGGGCAGCGGTCTCGTCGCCGGTCAGCACCGCCCACCGGCCGCCCAGCTCGGCGTGCAGCCGGGTCGGCGACCCGTCGGCGCGGATGCACGGCCGGTCCGGAATCCGGTCGCCCTCGTAGGGACCCCGCCCGATCCGGGGGTACGCCGACCCCAGCGGCCCGGCCTTATAGGACACCCGCAGTTGCGAGGACGCCTCGGTGATGAGGCGTTGCACGAAGGGGCGATTCATCAGCGGCACCACCACATGATCGCGCATCAGCCGCTCGATGACGGTGCGGCCGAGCATCACCCGGGTCATCGAGCTGGTGTTGCCGAGCACCTCTTCGGCGATCGGCCGGCGCTCGGCCTCGTACGTGTCCAGCAGCGTCTCGTCGGCGTGCCCGCGTTCGACCAGCGCGAGCTTCCAGGCCAGGTTCTCGGCGTCGCCCATCCCGGTGTTCATGCCCTGGCCGCCCATCGGGCTGTGGATGTGCGCGGCGTCGCCGGCCAGCAGCACCCGGCCCGCCCGGTACGTGTCGGCGAGCCGGCGGTGGATGCGGAACCGGGACGTCCAGGCGAATCCGGTGATCGCGGCGGCGGGCAGGCCGGTGCGCTCCGGCAGCGCCGCGGTGACCAGCGATTCGGGGTCGGCGTCGTCCGCGGTGCCGGCCGGCTCCGGCATGAGAACCCGCCACAGGTCGCCGCCGGGCAGCGGGAACAGGGCGAACATCTGGTCGCCGGCCAGCCAGGTGCTCACCGCGTCGCGCGGCAGCGGCAGGTCGGCGTGCAGGTCGGCGACGATGAACCGCTCGATCAGCGGCACGCCGGGGAAGCCGATGCCGGCCGCCTTGCGAACCTGGCTGTGCGCGCCGTCGCAGCCGACCACCCATCCGGTCGCGGGCAGCTCGGTCAGCGGGTTGTTCCACTCGACCCGGCCGCCGAGCTGGGTCAGCCGGCGCCGCAGCGCGCCCTCGATCTCGGCCTGCGAGATCACCACTCCGGGCCGGCTGACCAGCTTCGTCCGCCCGCCGACCCGCAGCCGGGTGATCTCCGCGCCATCCACATGGATCACCACCGCGCGCATCGGCAGACCGCGTTCGGGCAGGTCGGCGAGCGCGCCGAGCCGGTCGAGCACCTCGACGCCACGCGGCTGCAGGCCGAGGGCCCGGGACGTGGTGGCCAGCCCGGGCGCGGCATCGATGAGCCGGACCGGCACGCCGGCCTCCAGCAGGGCGCACGCCATGACGAGCCCGGTAGGCCCGGCTCCCACCACCAGAACGGACATCGTCTTCCTCCGCCGATGTGTTAGTCAATAAAGATTGTTAGTGACTAACATAAGCCCGCGCGCGGACATCGGCAAGAGGGCTGGTGGCGGTCGGGCTCAGTGATCCCCGTACGTCATTCCGAGCCGACGCCGTTGCTGAATGCCGAGAATCCGGCGGATCTCGTGCGTCTCGCCGTCGGGGTGAGCGTCCAGCAGTGCGTACAGGTCGTTGAGCTCGGCGTGGCTGGTGTAGGTAGCCAGCTCGGCGGCGAGCTGCCGACGACGCCGGCGATCGGCTCTGCGCAGCAGCAGCTCGGCTCGCAGCGTTACCAGACGAAATCGCAACTCCATGGCCGCTCCCGGCCGGCGCGCACAACCGGCTGCCCTGCCGGCGTGGTTTACGTTACGCCCGCCCGCGCCGGGAAGATGATCAATGGTCCGCACCGCCGCGCCCGCCGACGGCTTCGGGCGACGCTCATTCCGCGATCAGCATGCCGGCGAGCTCGAGCGCCCGGGCCGCCGTAGCTCCAGCGCCATGTCCGAATACCGCCAGCTTTCGGCGATGCCAAGCCGCACAGTTGAACGTGACGAAGGAGGCACAGATGACGGCCCGGACGACGATGAAAAGCCCGCTCGGCGACCTGCTGCTGACCGGCGAGGAGACCGCGGACGGCTTCCGGTTGAGGTCGCTCTCCCTAGCCGGCCGCTACTCTTCCCCACCCCGTTACTGGGTGGGGGGAGAATACGGCCCGGGTACGACACCTCCCGGCCGGCAATCCACAGCGGGGCCGTTCGCCGCGGTCGTCCGGCAGCTGGACGCGTACTTCGCCGGCGAGCTGACCCGCTTCGACATGCCGTTCGCCACCACCGGCAGCGACTTCCAGCGCCGCGTCTGGCACGAGCTCGACCGGATCCCGTACGGCACGACCACCACGTACGGCGCCCTGGCCGCGCGCCTCGGGCTGGCCCGCGACCGCGTTCAAGCCCTCGGCGCGGCGATCGGCGCGAACCCGCTGCTGGTGGTGCGTCCGTGCCACCGCGTCATCGGCGCCGACGGCTCGATGCGGGGCTACGCGGGAGGCGTCGCGAACAAGGTGTGGCTGCTCACCCACGAGGGCGCCCTCCAACCGAGCCTGCTCTGAGGACATCATGATCAATGAAGACGAGCTCAACGCGTACGGCTGCGCGCTCACCGGCCCGATCCTCACGCCCGTCGAATGTCGCGAGATCGCCGCGCTCTACGACCAGCCGGCGCGCTTCCGGACGACCGTGGACATGGCCCGCCACCGGTTCGGATCCGGCCAGTACCGGTACTTCACGCACGACCTCCCCGAGCCGGTGCGGCGGCTGCGGGCGGAGCTCTATCCCCGCCTGCTGCCCGTCGCCCGGGACTGGGCGGCCAAGCTCGGAAAGCCCGCACCCTGGCCGGACGAGCTCGACGAGTGGATCGCCCGGTGCCACGCCGCCGGGCAGTCCAAGTCCGCGCAGATCCTGCTGCGCTACCGCCCCGGCGACTGGAACGCCCTGCACCGCGACGTCTTCGGCGACATGCTCTTCCCGCTGCAGGTGGTCGTCGGCCTCGACGCGCCCGGCGCCGACTACACCGGGGGCGAGTTCCTGATGGTGGAGCAGCGGCCGCGAGCGCAGTCCCGGGGTTACCTGGTCTTCCACGACGCCGCGTGACGCTGGCCGGGGGTTGGTAGCGTCATCGCCGCGCGGTGACCAGCGCATGGCGACGAGGTCCAGGAGTTCGCATGGGTCTGTGGGACAAGCTCAAGGGTGAGCTGATCGACATCATCGAGTGGCTCGACGACAGCCGCGACACGATCGTCTGGCGGTTCCCGCGCTACGAGAACGAGATCAAGATGGGCGCCAAGCTCATCGTCCGGGAGTCGCAGGCCGCCGTCTTCGTCAACGAGGGGCAGGTCGCCGACGTCTTCACGCCCGGCACCTACACGCTGACCACGCAGAACCTGCCGATCCTCTCGACCCTCAAGGGCTGGAAGTACGGATTCGAGTCGCCGTGGAAGGCCGAGGTCTACTTCGTCAGCACCCGGCAGTTCACCGACCTGAAGTGGGGCACGCAGAACCCGGTGATCGTGCGCGATCCCGAGTTCGGCGCGGTCCGGCTGCGGGCGTTCGGCGCGTTCGCGATGCGGGTCGCGGACCCGGCCACGCTGCTGCGCGAGCTGGTCGGCACCGACCCCCAGTTCCGCACCGAGGAGGTGCGCGAGTACCTGCGCCAGCTGGTGGTCAGCCACCTCGGCAGCGCCCTGGCCACCGCCGGCGTGCCGATGCTCGACCTGGCCGCCCGGCAGCAGGCGATCGGCGCCACCCTCGCCACCGTGCTCACCGACGAGCTCGCGCCCAGCGGCATCGCGATCCCGAAGTTCATCATCGAGAACATCTCGGTGCCGCCCGAGGTCGAGGAGGCGCTCGACAAGCGCACGTCGATCGGTGTGGTCGGCGACCTCGACAGCTATACGAAGTTTCAGGCCGCGAACGCGATGGAGGACGCCGCGAACAATTCCGGCGGGGCGGGGGAGGCGTTCGGCTTCGGGCTCGGCATGGCCGCGGGACAGCGCGCGACCCAGGCGATGAACACGCCTTCCTCGTCCGGGCCGCCGCCGCTTCCGGCGACCGCCGCGTGGTTCATCGGCGTCAATGGCCAGCAGCAGGGGCCGTACGACCAGAATGCCTTGGCCTCGATGGCCTCGTCCGGTCAGCTGAACCGCGAGACGCTGGTGTGGAAGAACGGCATGGCGGCGTGGACCGCGGCGGGTCAGGTCGGCGAGCTGGCCGGCATTTTCGCCCAGGTGCCGCCCCCGCTTCCGCCGCAGGGCTGACCACCGATGAGCCAGATGCAGTACCCGTGCGCGAACTGCGGGGCGAACATCGAGTTCGCGCCCGGCACCGACGTGCTCAAATGCCCCTATTGCGGGGCCGAGACGAAACTCGCGCCCACCGGGCGGCACATTCGCGAGCATTCGTACGCGTCATTTGCCGGCCTGCCGCGCAAGCCGATCGCGACGCTGGCCCCACACGTCTTCACCTGCAAGGGCTGCGGCGCGGTCACCCAGAGCGACAGGATTTCCGACCGTTGCCAGTTCTGCGGCGCGCCCCTGGTGGCCGACGTCTCGCCCGGCGACCAGGTGGTGCCCGAGGCGGTTCTGCCGTTCGCGATCGACCGTTCCGCCCTGCGCACGGCGCTGAAGGAATGGACGTCGTCGCGGTGGTTCGCGCCGAACGGCCTGAAAAAGGTGACCGCGGCCGAGTCGTCGCACAGCACCTACCTTCCGCATTGGACGTACGACGCCCGCACCGTCTCGCAATACCGGGGCGAGCGCGGCGACCACTACTGGGTCACCGAGACCTACACCGAGAACGGCGAGACGAAGACCCGCCAGGTGCAGCGGACCCGCTGGCGGTCGGCGAGCGGCGTGGTGGCCCGCGATTTCGACGACGTGCTGATCGCGGGCACCACCAAAGTGGCCCCGAAACACCTCGACAAGCTCGAGCCGTGGCCGCTGCTGGACGCCGAGCCGTACCGACCCGAATACCTGGCCGGCCACGAGACGCTGCGCTATGACGTGGAGCCGGAATCGGCCCTGGAGACGGCGAAGTCGCGCATGGCGCCGGCGATCGACCGGGACTGCCGGGCCGACATCGGCGGCGACGAGCAGCGGGTGCACCAGGTCAGCACCCAGTACAACGACCTGACGTTCAAGCTGATGCTGCTGCCGGTCTGGATTGCGTGCTACCTGCACGCCGGCAAGACGTACAACATCCTGGTCAACGCCCGGACCGGCGAGGTGGCCGGCGAGCGCCCGTACAGCGCCTGGAAGATCGCCGCCGCCGTCATCGCCGCCCTCGTGCTCGTCACCGCCGTCGTCATCCTGATCGCCATGAACAGGAACTAGCCGGCGGCTGGTTTGCTGTGTCGATGACACTGGACGGAAGTCTGACCGTGGCCCTTCCGGTCTCCGCGGCCTTTCGGCTCTTCACCGCGCTCGGCGAACGCGAATGGGTCGACGGCTGGGACCCGCAGTTCCCAGCGCCGGTCACCGACGACGCCGAGGCCGGCACGGTCTTCGTCACCGCTCACGGCGGGCAGGACGTCACCTGGATCGTCGTCGATCGCGACGGCGACCGGCGCATCCGGTACGCCCGCGTCGCCGCCGGCCGCGACGCCGGCACGATCGAGGTGCGTTTGTCGCCGGCCGGGAGTCACACCAGGGTCGACGTCACCTATTCGCTGACCGCCCTGACTCCCGAGGGCGACCATTGGCTCACCGACTTCGAAGCGCACTATCCGGCCATGATGCGCTCCTGGGAGTCGGCCATCGCCAAATCCCTGGCGTGACGCCCGAACTACCGGAGATCGACGGTCACGCCGCCGGAGAAAAGCGAGTCGTGCAGTTCGATGCTGGTGAGCTTCGTGCCCTTCGGCACATCGAAGACCAGCGTGCCCTTGACGGTGTTCCCGGGGTTGATCTCGGTGAAGAGAACCTGGCTGTTCTTGTTGGCGTAGATGGCGGCGTTGGAGTCCGAGGAGTACTCGACCTTCTTCGCGTCGTACGCCGTCTGGGCCGAGTCGGCGAACGACTGCGCCTTCTTGCCGATGTTCTTCACCGAGAGGTTCACGAGGCAGAACTGTCCCTGCGCCTTGGCGCCGAGCAGGTCCGAGCCGACCTCCGAGACACCGCATTTCATGGACGACACCACGAACTCGAACTTCCCGTCCCGGGCCGGTTGCTTCAGGCCCGGAGTGATTTCCTTCGCCTCGGCCTGCTTCGTCTCGGCCGCCTTGGTCGCCGGGGCGCCCTCCGCTTCCGCCGTTCTCTCGGCCGGGGCAATGGTCGCCGTGCCCGCCTTCGACGAGGCGGAGTCATCGCCGCCGGCAAGCTTGGTGATGACGCCGATGCAACACAGCAGAATCAGCACTCCGGCGCCGATGAGCACCCACCGCAGCGGGCCTTTCCTCTTCGGCGGTACGGGCGCCGGATATCCGGGCGCGGCGGGTGGCGGCGGATTCTGACCGGCGGGCTGCTGGCCGAACGGCGGCGGTGGGGGTTGTGTCACGTGTTCCACTCCTGTGCAAATGCTGGGCGCGCGGTGCCCCAACAAAGTTGATCAAAGCAGAGGCCGCCGAAAGCCTGACGACCGATCAACCGCTGGTCCGGCGACGACGAAAAACCGACTGGAAGTCGATCGAGCCATCCGCCGAATCGGTGAGAAGCAGACGCGTAAAGCGGGATAACCCACCCGGGGGCCGAGTAACGGCGTTCGCCGCGGAAATCGGGCGACGGCCCCGGTGTGCGTCATTGGCCCCCGAAGTTGGGCGGCCCGCAGCCACCGGCCCGGGCACCTCTTGACCCGAGCGCATCGAAGCGCTTCGATGGCCATGCGCGGACCGGAGTCACCGCCGGTCCCGGCGCTCGAGTCCGTCCGAGAGGAAGTTCCATGAGATCGACAGTCAGGAAGGCGGGGCTGGCGTTCTTCGCCGCCGCCCTGGCCTTCGCCGGCGCCGTGTACGGCGTGACCCGGCCCGCCTCGGCCGATGTCACCAGCCGGCTGACCGCTCCCCAGCTGGTCGCCGACCTGGGCGCCGGCTGGAATCTGGGCAACCAGCTGGAGGCCAACGCCAGCGGGATACCCGGCGAGACGGCCTGGGGCAACCCGGTCGTCACGCAGGCGCTCATCGACCGGGTCAAGGCGTCCGGCTTCAAGACGATCCGCATCCCGGTCTCCTACCTGGGCAACATCGGGGCGGGGCCGAACTACACGGTCAGTTCCGCGTGGCTGACCAGAATTGCCGAGGTCGTCGACTACGCGTACAACCAGGGTCTTTACGTATTGATCAACATGCATGGGGACGGATACAAGTCGGTAACCGGCTCATGGCTGATCTGCGACTCGTCCGACCAGTCGACGATCAAGGCCCGGTACCAGAAGGTCTGGCAGCAGATCGCGACGAAGTTCCAGAGCTACAACGAGCACCTGATCTTCGAATCCATGAACGAGGAGTTCGACGGCCAATACGGCAATCCGACCTCGACCTGCTATTCGAACATCAACGCGTACAACCAGATCTTCGTCGACACCGTCCGGCGGACCGGCGGCACCAACGCCTCGCGGTGGCTGCTCGTGCCCGGCTGGAACACCAATATCGAGTACACCGCCGGCAACTACGGCTTCGTGCTGCCGACCGACCAGTACCGCTCCAGCTCCATTCCCAGCGGCGAGCAGCGCATCATGATCTCCGTCCACTATTACGACCCGTGGGACTTCACCGGTCAGGAGGACGGCGCCATCACGCAGTGGGGATCGGCGGCGAGCAATCCGGCGAAGAGGTCCACCTGGGGACAGGAGGACTACCTGGACACCATGCTGAAGAAGATGCACGACGCTTTCGTCGTACGGGGATATCCGGTTTTCGTGGGTGAGTACGGCGCCATCGACAAGACGTCATTCGACTCCGCGAACAACACGTATCGCACGAACTTCGCCCGCGCCCTCGTGTCCACCGCCAAGAAGTACGGCGCCGCCACCGCGTACTGGGACAACGGCTACAACGGCCAGTACGGTTTCGGCCTGTTCGACCGCGGTAACGCGACGGTGACCCAGCCGGGCATCATCAGCGCCATCATCACCGCGGCCGGCGGCGGTCAGCCCACCACCGCACCGACGACCCCGCCGACCACCAGGCCGACCACGCCGCCGACCACCGCACCGACGACCGGCCCCGGCGGCACCGGCGCCTGCCGGGTGACCAACGCGGTGAACGCCTGGAACACCGGACTGACCGACAACATCACCATCACCAACACCGGGGCGGCCGCCATCAACGGCTGGACGCTGACCTTCACCCTGCCCACCGGCCAGACGATCACCTCCGGCTGGAGCGCCACCTACGCCCCCACCAGCGGCACGGTGACCGCGACGAACGCCGGCTACAACGGCTCCCTCTCGGCCGGCGGCTCGACGACCATCGGCTATCAGGCCACCCACACCGGCAACGCCGCCGCTCCCACCGGCTTCAAGCTCAACGGCACCACCTGCGCCTGACCGGCGGCGACGGGCCGGCGCCGGTCAGCGGCCCGGCTCGTCGTGCCCGGCTCGTCGTGCCCGGCCCGTCGTGCGTTTCACCGGCCGCGGCGTAGCGTCGGCTGCCATGCGGGTGGCAGTGATCGGTGGGGGCGTCGTCGGCCTGTCGGCGACCGTCGCGTTGCTCCGGCAGGGGATCGACGTGTGGTGCCATGAGCGCGGCGAGCCGATGGCCGAGCGCTCGGCCGGCGACACCCGGATCTTTCGCCTGGCGCACGCCTGTCCCGACATGGTGCGGCTGGCCGGGCGTTCGCGGGCGTTGTTCGCCACCTGGAGCGAGCGGGCCGGCGTAGCCCTTGTCGACGAGGTCGGCACCGTGGTCAGTGGCGCCGAGGCCGGTGGGTGGGCGGAGGCGATGGCCGCGGCGGGCGTGGCCCACGAGCTGGTGGAGGCCGGCTCCCCGCGATTGCGTCTGCCGGCCGTCACGTTCGCGGGCCCGGCGTTGATCGACCCGGCCGGCGGCGTCATCCGGGTGGACCGGGTCCGCGCCTTCCTGGTCGGCGCGGCGGGCGCCCGTCTCCGGCCGGTCCACGTCGATGCCATCGAGGAAACCGCGTCGGGGGTACGCGTCAGGGCCGGCGCCGAGTCGGACACCTTCGACGCCGTGCTGATCTGTGCGGGCGCCGGCACCTCGGCGCTGGCCGCCGGCGTCGGCATCGACACCCCGCGGGTACTCGAGCACCACCTGCGGGTCAGCTTCCCGCTTCGGCCCGCGGCGCCGGCGCCGTTGTCGTGCTGGATCACCGCGCCGGCCGACGGGGTGCTCGGGACCTACCAGCATCAGGACGGTCCGGGCAGCTGGGCGGTCGGCGGCGACGTCGATCCGGCGCTGGTGACGTGGGCGAATGGCCGCGAGGCCGCGGAGGAGGCGTCACTGGCCGCCGTGACCGGCTACGTGGCCGAGCACCTGCCGTTCGTCGAGCCCCGCCCGATCGGCCGGGTGTACTGCACGCACAACCCCGGCCTCGGCGACGGCCTCCAGTTCGCGCGCCGGGGCCGGGTGCTGGCCGTCCACGGCGAGAACCTGATGAAGTTCGCCCCGCTGCTGGGCGAGATGCTGGCCCGTTCCGCCGTCGAGGGTTCCACCCCGGAGAACGCCGGCCCGTCGGTCGCGTAACGAGGGCAACCGTCCGAAACTTTCGGTACATGACCTTAGGGGTGCCGTAGCGAAGCCTTGATCGGCCGCGATGAATCGCGTCGCAGTAATCGAGCAAATAGGAAATTTCACACCCGAATGGGCCGAAGAAACTTCCGCGAACTTCCGGTAATTGTTGACACGCACGTGATCGCCAGCACATGATGTCGCCACCGGCAGTTCGACCACCGTCGATCGGGTCGTCCACCGCGACCCGGCTCCCCCTCGGCGCGCCGACCGACACGGCCGGCGAGCCAGCACCTGGTGCGACGCCGACGCGCCCCGCCGTCACCCAGGTCGCCGGCTCCGCTGGTCCGGGTCTGCTGCCGTCCGTCCTCGCAGTCCTTCCGAAAGGGACTCAGCATGAACGACACATCCGCTCGACCGACCGGTCGCCGGCGTCGCCGCACGCGGCTGTTCGTCGGCCTGGCCAGCGCCGTGGCAATGGCCGTAACCTCGGTGGCCGCGGCCGGCGCCGCCCACGCCGAGGCCGACCGCACGATCACCTCGAACTCGACCGGCACCCACAACGGGTACTTCTACTCGTACTGGAAAGACAACGGGAACGTCACCATGAACCTGGGTGGCGGCGGCAACTACAGCGTGCAGATGAGCAACATCAACAACTCCGTCGTCGGCAAGGGCTGGAACCCCGGCTCCACCAGCCACACGGTCAACTACTCCGGCTCGTTCAACTGCGGCGGCAACTGCTACCTGGCCCTGTACGGCTGGATGACCAACCCGCTCGTCGAGTACTACATCGTCGAGAACTTCGGCAACTACAACCCGAGCACCGGCGCCACCCGGCTGGGCTCGGTGACCACCGACGGCAGCACCTACGACCTCTACCGCACGCAGCGGGTCAACCAGCCCTCGATCCAGGGCACGGCCACGTTCTACCAGTACTGGAGCGTCCGGCAGCAGAAGCGCACCGGCGGCACGATCAACGTGGCCAACCACTTCAACGCCTGGCGCCAGGCCGGCCTGCAGCTGGGCAGCCCGAACTACCAGATCCTCGCCACCGAGGGCTACCAGAGCAGCGTCAGCTCCAACATCACCGTGAGCGAGGGCTCCGGTGGCGGCGGCACCGGCGGTGGCGGTACGGGTGGCGGCGGCACCGGCGGCGGCGGTACGGGTGGCGGCGGCACCGGCGGCTGCACCGCGACCCTGTCGGCCGGGCAGAAGTGGAGCGACCGGTACAACCTCAACGTGGCGGTCTCCGGCTCGAACAACTGGACCGTGACGCTGAACCTGGTCGCGCCGTCGGTCGTCAGCTCCACCTGGAACACCAGCGCCAGCTGGCCGAGCCAGTACCAGATGGTCGCCAAGCCGAACGGCAGCGGCAACAACTTCGGTGTCACGATCATGGCCAACGGCACCTGGACCTGGCCATCGGTCTCCTGCAGCGCCGGCTGACGATCGCCGGCTCCACCACCCGCGCGGCGCGGCGGCCCCGGCCGTCGCGCCGCACCTCCCTCGGCTGCGGCCGCCGCCCGTCGCGGTGCGAGCGCTGGAGGCTGTGATGCGACAACCGCGCTGGGCGCCGGTGGCGCTGGCCTATGCGGCCTTCGTCCTCGTCGGCCTGAACGCCGGCGTCAACGGGGTGCTGCTGGCCGCGCAGATCGACGACTATGCCGTCTCCCGGGCCACACTCGGCCTCACCTTCTTCACCGGCTCGGCCGGGTTCGTGCTGGCCGGGCTCACCGCCGGTGCGGTGATCCACCGATTCGGCACCCGGATGGGAGCGGCGACGGCCGGCGGTTTGTACGCGCTCGCCGCCCTGTACGCGGGCACCCGGCCGGCGTTCGTAGCCTTCGTCCTGCTCCAGATCGCGTCCGGCTACGCGCTCGGGTTGCTGGAGTCCGTGCTCAACGCGCATCTGTCCGCCCTGCCCGGCGCGACCACGCTGCTCAACCGGCTGCACGGGTTCTTCGGCGTCGGGGCGCTGCTCGGGCCACCCCTGGCCGCCTGGATCGTCGCCACCGCCTCGTGGCCGATGGTCATGGTGCTGCTGGCGGCGGCGGCCGTCCCGCTCACGGCCGCGTTCCTGCTCGTCTATCCCCGTACCGATCCGGCTCCGGCCGCGACGAAGCCTGGGTCACCGAGCACGCCCGGCCTGACCCGGCTCGCGCTGCGGCACGTGGGCGTCCTGCTCGGCGCCGCCTTGCTCGCCGTCTATGTGGGGCTCGAGGTGGGCGTGGGGAACTGGGCGTTCGGCTACCTCGTCGAGGGGCGCGGGCAGACCGCGGTGCTCGCCGGCTACGCGGTCAGCGGTTACTGGTTCGGGCTCACCGCCGGCCGGTTCCTGCTCAGCCCGATCGTCACCCGGCTCGGCGGCACCGCGGCCGGCCTGATGAACGTGTGCCTCGCCGGCGTCACCGTCACCACGGCGCTGACCTGGTTGCTGCCGGGCCGGGCCGCCGCCACGGCCGGCCTGGTCCTCCTCGGCTTCTTCCTCGGGCCGATCTTCCCCACCGCGATCGCCCTGGCGCCCCGGCTCACCACCGAGCGCCTGGTGCCCAGCTCGATCGGCATCATGAACGCGGGATCGGTCGTCGGCGGCTCGTCGTTCCCGTGGCTGGCGGGCGCGATCGCCGAGGGCGCCGGCGTGTGGACCCTGCTTCCGTTGACGCTGGCCCTGTCCCTGCTCCAGCACGTGATCTGGTGGCCGATGGCCCGGCGGCTCGGCGCCGGGCATCGGTCGCGTCCCGCGCAAGCCGGTCACGCGGCCGAACGGGTCGGCTCGTGACCGGCTCTGCTTCCGCTCAGCGCACGCGCTGCAGGGTGTGGTTCACCGTCCAGTCGCCGATCCGGACGCCATGGGCGATGCCCTCGTTGACGGCCTTCCGGAAGTGGAAGCCGACCATGATGCGCGACCGGCCGTTCTCGTCCGACGCCTCGCTGAACGAGCGGAAGTGCCGCACCACGGGCGCCGCGTCGGTGCAGGTCTGCCCGGCCGGCAGCGTGTAGCTGCAGGTCTCGAAGCGGATCCGGTCGGTGCCGAAGAAGCGTTGCAGCACCTGTGCCGCGGCGCCGCCCTCCACGCTGTGGCCGGAGTCGTAGTCCGGAATCGGCGGCGTCTGCACCAACGGCGTCCAGGTCGGGTCGGCCGCGGTCAGCGGATTGCCGTCGTCGGCCGCGTTGCGGATCGCGGTCACCGGACGCCAGAAGTTGTACGCCCGGTACTTGGTGTCGAACGTGGCCACGTAGCCGTCCGCGAGTGCCATGTCGAGAAGGCCGAAGAGACGTGCGCTCTCCCAGAGATCGAGGTGCTTGCGGGTCGCGACGTCTCGGGCCACCCGATTCCACAGCAGCGGCGAGCTCTCCACCCAGAACCGGGCCATCTCGGTCTGGTCGGCGGTGCGCGCGCTCGGGGTGGTGACGCCGTCCCCGCCCAGGCGCTTGACCTCGGCGAAGTCCCGGGCGTAGCGCTTCGAGGTCACCGCGTACGGCGGACCCGGCCGGAACTGGACAGCGCTGCGCAGCGCGAACGTCGTGACACCGCCCCACCCGGGTGCGAACGCGAAGTCCGAGCCGGGGGTGAACCGGTACTCGCCGGGCCGCGTGCCCTGCGGGTACGCGGTGTCGAACAGCGGCGTGTCCGACCCGTCACCGGCCCGGGCCGCGAGAATCGCCGCCGCGGCGGCGCGGCCGGTCGCGATTCCCCGCGTCTTGGCCGCACCGTCGGGAATGCGGGCTAGAACGGCCGCATAGCGTGCCTCGACGCCCTCGACGACCTTCGCGCCCGTGACACAGTCCGCGAACGGCGCTGGCAGCTCGCGGAGAACGGGCACGAGCACGTCGCGTGCCGCGGCGGCGACCGCGGCGTCCGGTGACGCGCCGTGCGCGGATCCGCGATAGGTGTAAGGCCGGGAACGACGGTCGATCGCATTCAATGCGTCATGAATTGCGATATGTGTCATCGCGTACATGCGCGATTCGTGGAGTGGATTGTTCGTCGGAGCCAGGCAGGCGCCCAGCGCGGCCGTCGCGGCCGTCTCGTTCCACGCGATAACCGCTGATCCGTCAGAGGATTCAGCCGCCGGATCGGCCGAGGCCGCGCCGCCCGCAGTGATCACGAGAAGCGTCGTGGATATCGTCACCGTCCATCTTTGCCAGGTGGAATACATGAATGCCCCCTCCGGGCGCCGCCCCGCCGAGAGATCGTATTCACGGCCGAGCACGGTCGCCGCAAAGCCCCTTGATACGCCGGGGTTCCGATGGGGTCAAGGCACGCGCATTTGATTTGTCTTTCCGGCGGGCGTCGAACTTCGCCGCGCCGCCACCGCTCACCGGTGGCCAGATGGTGAAGAGGGCGGTCGCGGACCCGGTCGGGGCGACATTCGGATCGGGCGCCTTTCGGGCCTGCCGGACCGTCTGTTCGGGCGTTGCGTCGACCGGCGGCATGATCTAACGTGCGTCTGCCTATCCAAGTCCATCAAAACGGGGGGAACGCGTGCGACGTCTGCATGGCGTCATCATCGGCGCAGTAGTCATTGCGTCCACAGTGGTCACTGTACCGGCCTTCGCGGCGGCCGACCTGGCGGTGACGGTCTCACCGGCCTCGTTGTCCTTCGGTGACCAGAAGGTGGGGGAGCCCGGAGCGGAAAGCACGGTGACGGTCACCTCGACCAGCACCGAGGCGATCACGCTGGGCACGGCGACCATCACCGGTACCGACGCCCCGGCCTTCATCAAGAAGACCGACACCTGTTCCGGCGCGACGTTGGCGCCGAGCGGGCAGTGCAAGATCGGAGTGGTGCCGAACGCCACGGCCGTCGGCCCGCAGTCCGCGACGCTGACCGTGTCGGACAACGGCACTTCGACGAAGACCGTCCCGCTCTCGCTCACCGGGAGCATCGGCGCGAAGGGCGCGTACTACCCGGTCGCGCCGGCACGGGTGCTCGACACGCGTAGCGGTGTCGGCGCGCCCGCCGCGAAGCTCGGCACTCAGAAGACCCTCGATCTGCAGGTGACGGGCCGGGGCGGCGTGCCGTCCACCGGCGTGTCCGCGGTCGTGCTGAACGTCACCGTGACCGGGAGCACCGCGGGAAGCTTCCTGACGGTCTACCCGACCGGTGCGGCCCGGCCCACCGCGTCGTCCATCAACTTCGCCAAGGGCTGGACCGGGGCCAACTCGGTGACCGTCGGCGTCGGCACGGGCGGCAAGGTGCGGATCTACAACGAGTACGGCGCCACGCACGTGATCGCCGACGTGGTCGGTTTCTACGCGGCCAACAGCAGCGTCATTCCGGCGGCCGGAAACACCGACGCGGACTTCTACCCGTTCACGCCGGAGCGCTGGGTCGACACCCGGGCCGACGGCGACGCGGGCCGGCTCGGCAACGGCGACTACTACCAGCTGGGCTGGGACTTCGGCGAGTTCAACTCGTACGTCCGGGCGGTCGCTGTCAACATCACCGCGGTCAGCCCCAACGGCAGCGGGTACCTGTCGGCGTGGAACGGCAACACGGGCGCGTTCCCGAAGACGTCGACGCTCAACTACACGAGCGGGCGCAACGTCCCGAACATGGCCATCGTGCCGACCTCGCCCTGCAACGAGACGTGGTGTGACGCCAGCGGGATCCCGATGATCGGCGTGATCAACACGAACACCTCCTCGGCGACTTCGACGACCCACCTCATCGTCGACATCGTCGGCGTCTACGACAACGCGACGCCGGGCGACGGCCTGCGGTTCCAGCCGATCACTCCGGTGCGGATCACCGACACCCGCAACGGCCTGGGCTACGCGAAGGCGCTCGGGGCCGGCGTCACGGCCAACGTGACGGCGCCCGCCAGCGTCGCGCAGGCGGACGCCCTCGCCTTCAACGTCACCGGGGTCAAGCCGACCGCCAACACCTACCTGACCCTGTGGCCGAACGGGGTCACCCGGCCCACGGCCAGCAACCTCAACCCGGCCAAGGGCCAGACCGTCGCGAACGCCGCGATCGTGGGGCTGGGTGCGAACAAGGGCTTCAGCATCTACAACTACGTCGGTACGACTGACGTGCTCGTGGATGTCAACGGCACCTTCCAGAGCATCTACGCCACGGGTACGGCGAGCACCGTCGGCGCCGAGCCGCGGGCGAAGGCCCAGAGCCACTCGGCCGCCGGCAGCCGCAGCGGCACGCCGATCAACGGGACTCTCCGCACCCGCTGATCGCTCGACAAGAAAGAAGGCTCCGGCCGGGTCCGTCCCGGCCGGAGCCTTCGTCGTCGGATATCGGCACACGATTCGAGCCCTGGATCAGGGCTGACGGCGCCCGTCGATCGACGAAGAAGGAACCCCGACCGTGCTGACGATTCGTCCCGCCCGCGCCGACGAGCTACCCGCGCTGACGGCCTTTCCCGACGACGACGAGCGCAACGCCGCGACCGCTGCCTACCTGGCCGGCCTGCTGGAGAGCGGCTGCACCCGGCCGGAGTGGTGCCTGGCCGCCGAACGCGACGGTCGCCTGGCGGGAAACGTCGTGCTGTGGACGATGCCGGGCCGCGCCGTGCCGATGGACATCGTGCTGCTGGAGCCAGGCGACCCGGACACCGGCGCGGCGCTGCTGGCGTACGCCGCCGACCAGGCCCGTAAGTGGGGCGCGCAAACACAAGGCCATGTCCTGGACAGCCCGGCCCAGGCGCCCCAGTTCCAGCGGAATCCCCAACTGCGTGAAGACTTGCTCGCCAATGCCGGGTTCACCGTCATCCGCGACGGCTGCCGGTTCCGGTGGACCGCCGGCGACCCGATGCCGGCCCAGGACGAGCGGCTGAATTGGCGATCGCTGGCCGACCTGGGTGCAACGCCGTTCGTGGAGCTGCTCGCCGACACCTTCACGGACACCGAGGACTCGATCTTCCAGGCCGAGATCGCCGAGCACGGCCTGCGCGGCGCGGCCGAGCGCAACATCGCCGACATGCTGGAAATGGACCACCAGCCCGGCTGGTACGAGATCGGCTACGAGCCGGCGGGCACCCCCGTGGCGATCAGCATGCCGGCGCGTACGCCCACTTCGGCGGTGATCGGCCTGGTCGCCGTCGCGAGAATCGGCCGCGGCCGGGGCTACGCCACCAGCGTGGTCGCCCGAGGCACCCGGGTGCTCCGCGATGCCGGCGCCGCCGAGATCCGCGGCGACTGCGACGCCGACAACACCGCCATGGTCAAAGCCTTCCAGCGCGCCGGCTACCGCAACTTCACCAACCGGAAGATGTTCACCCGCCCGCTGTAAGCCCGCGAGCCGGTCGTCTGGTGTGGGTCAGGGGCCGAGCAGTGCCAAGGGAACGACTGCGACGCCGTCGCGCCTACGGTAGGCACGTCCGCCTGCGTAGATGACGACGGAGTCGATCAGGTCCTCTCCGATTCGATCCCGCAGCCAACGCAGGTGCCTGGTGTCGGCATCCTCTACTCGGTCGGCCAGCTTGACCTCAATACCCAGCACTCTTCCATCGGCATGCTGAACCATGAGGTCCACCTCGTGATCGTTGTTGCGGGTGCGGAGGTGACTGACCCTCGCCTCGGCCGCTTCGGCGTAGGTCTGCACACTGAGCGCCACGAGATGCTCGAAAAGGGCGCCGAGAATCGTACCCTCGGAAAGGTTGGTGTTGCCTTGCTCGGCACGTAGCAGCGCGGCGGCGTCCAGTCCCAGAAGCCGGGCGGCCAGTGCCGGGTCGGCCAGCTGGTGCCGAGCGGACTGACTGAGCCGATCAAGGTGATTCCGGCCCGGAATCCACGGCGGCAGGTCATCGAGCAACCACAGCGACGACAGTGCGTCACGGTACGCCATGGTGGTTTCCTTGGCCGGTTTGTTCGCCAGGCCGGCGGTGGCTGCGTCCAGGATCTTCGAGTACGCCGCCGTTGTCGACGTCGCGGCCGCATAGGCGGCAAGCCACGCGCGCAGCACGGCAGGACGGCGGACCGGGTAGCCCTGCTCGGGGAATTCTCGCTGAACGACGTTTTCCAAGTAGGCATCCAACTCGGCCCGGCGGACGCGAGGCGGCAGTCCGCGAATGGCGGGGAATCCTGATGCGGTGATCTCCTCAACGTAATTGGCAAGCCGGAGCCCAGTGGTTCCGTCGATGTCCGGGTCGCCGGCCAGGAGCGCGGCCAGGCTCACCGTAGGGTTCTCGATATCCCGCTCTGCCACGCTGAGTGGGCGCATCCGCATCGGAACGATTCGCCCGGCACCGGAATGAACCACGGCACCCCGGGGTGCCGAACTGCCGGCGATGATGAAGTGCCCAGGCGGGGAGCCGGCATCAACCGCGCGGCGAACCTGATCCCAGACTTCGGGCAGCCGCTGCCACTCATCCACCAGCACGGGTCCCGGCAGCGTGGTCAGAACCGACGGGTCGGCAGCCAGTATCTCTCGCTGAGCAGGAAGGCTGAGGTCGATGACAGATACGGCTCGCTGCATCGCGGTCGCCGTCTTGCCAACACCTTTCGGCCCGTGGATAGACAGAGCACGCAGGTGCGGCTGGAGCTCATCCAGTGCATCGTCCACGATCCGGCGACGGTAATCGACCACAGCGCTACTCTACCAAATGCAGGCTCTATAGTCTTCCAACAGCAGGTCAGCTAGTCTGCCCAATGCAGGCCCTGCCGGAGTCACGCCTTCGGCGACGAATCCGACTTCGACAGCATCCTAGTCCTACGCCTATAGTCGTGTGCATGCGCGATGGCTTCGTTCCCCTCGTCGGACCGCACGAGATCCGCGACATGCTCGGCGTGAGCCGCCAGCGGGTCCGCCAGTTGGCCTTGCGGTCCGACTTCCCGAGGCCCGTCGCCGATCTGGCCCAGGGCAAGGTCTGGGTGCTCACCGACATCGAAACCTGGATCAGCATCCACCGCGCCGGCCGAGGCCGTAGGGCGGCGGCCCGCCGGCATGACTCGACCTGAACGTCTTGCATCGTCGCCGGCCGGGCGGCTCTAATCTTGGCCTCAGGTTGATCGGGCAGCATGAGCCGCAAACCATCGATTGCGGGGGCGGGCCGGCGTGCAGATCATGATCGCGGATGACGAGGCGGCCATCCGTGAGTCGCTGGAGCGGGTGCTCCAGGTCGAAGGCTATGAGACCAGCGCCGTCGCCAACGGGCTCGCCGTGCTCGACCGGGTCGGTGGGGCGGGCGGTGACACGCCGGACCTGCTGATCCTCGACGTGATGATGCCCCGCCTCGGCGGGTTGGAGACCTGTCGGCGGTTGCGGGCGGCGGGCCGGGATCTTCCGGTGCTGATGCTGACCGCCCGTGACCGGGTCTCCGACCGGGTCGAGGGGCTGGATGCGGGCGCCGACGACTATCTGCCCAAGCCGTTCGCCACCGAGGAGCTGCTGGCCCGGGTGCGGGCCCTGCTTCGTCGGCGCGCGCCGGCCGACGGGGAGTCGCACGTGCTGTCTTTCGCCGACGTCCGGGTCGATCCCGACCGGTTCGAGGCGTGGCGTGGCGGGCGGCCGCTGCGCCTGACCCGTACCGAGTTCTCTCTCCTGGAGGTTCTCGTGCGCAACGCGACCCGGGTCCTGACCCGCGACGCGCTGTTCGAGGCGATCTGGGGCTTCGACATGAGCACCACCGCCAACAACCTCCAGGTGTACGTGAGCTACCTGCGCCGCAAGATGGAGGCCGACGGTGAGCCGCGATTGATCTACACGCTGCGCGGCCTGGGATACACGTTGCGGGAGACTCCTCCGTGAGCGGGCCCGTCAGCCGGGAACCGCGTCGGCTGACCCGATGGTGGCGCCGGCGGTCCCTGCGAACCAGGATGACAGTGATCGCCGCGACGGCCATCGCGGTCAGCGTCTTCGTGGCCTTCCAGGTGGCCAGCGAGCTTCTGGCTCGGGAGCTGCAGCACACCGCCGTGAACCAGCTACGCGCCGACTCCCGCGTCCTGGCGACGAACGCGGAGCGCGCCGGTCTGGCGCAGGTCGAGCTGCCGCCCTATCCAGGATCCGGTCGGCTCGTACGGGTCATCCTGCCCGACGGCTCGACCCGGACGCCGCCCGGCCAACCCGCGCTGCCCCCGGTCAGCGAGCACGCCCGGCGCGTGGCGGGTGGAGCGTCGGCCGACCTGATCGAGTCGAACGACAGCGACGAAGACGGCTACGTCGTCTACACGCTGCGGGCCGGCGGCGGCGCGGTCCAGGTGGCACACGTCGCCGACGACGGCCCGATCAACCAGTTCGGGTTCGGCATGCTGCTGATCGGGCTGCTCTGCATGGCCGGGGGCGCCCTCGTCGGGCGGACCGTGGCGCGGACCGGGCTGGCTCCGATCGACCGGCTGACCGCCGCCGCGGTACGTGTCGCTGACACCCGGGATCTCGACGCCGACATCCCGGATGAGGGTGGTGGGGAGATTCGGCGGCTGATCCAGTCGATCAACGACATGCTCGCCGCGCTCCGGGACTCCCGGCAGGCTCAGCGGCTGCTCGCCGAGGACGCCGCCCACGAGCTCAAGACCCCGCTCACCAGCCTGCGCCTCAACGTCGAGCTGCTGATCCGGCTCGATCGGCGCGGCACGCTGGACAGCGCGCTGCCGGCCGAGAGCCGGACCCGGCTGCTCAACGATGTCGGCGCTCAGGTGGCCGAGTTGAGCACCCTTGCCGCCGAGCTGACCGATCTGGCGCGTGGTGACGTCAGCGACGAGAGCACCGAGCTGCTCGACCTCGCCGACGTGGTGGTGGCCGCCGCAACCCGGGCGAGCTCCCGCGCGCCCGACATCGAGATCGTGACCGACGTGACCTCCGTCTGGGTGAGCGGGCGTCCCGCCGCGCTCCAGCGGGCGGTGCTGAACCTCATCGACAACGCCGGCAAGTGGTCCCCCGCGGACCAGGCGGTCCAGGTACGGCTCCGGGCCGAGGGCGCGTCGGCGGTGCTCGAGGTCGACGACGCCGGGCCGGGCATCGACGCCGCCGACGTACCGCGGGTGTTCGACCGGTTCTATCGTGCCGACAGCGCCCGGGCGTTGCCGGGATCCGGTCTCGGGCTGTCGATCGTGCAGCGGGTCGTCGACGCCCACGGCGGCCGGGCGACCGTCGCCCGCTCCGCCCGCGGTGGCGCGCTGCTTCGGGTCGACCTTCCGGCCGCGGCCCCGCCCGCCCCGGTCGCGCGGCTCACCGCCGGAGAGGACACCGCGGCGCGCTGACCCGCCCCGGCGGCGCGGCGCGCTCACCGTTGCAGCGCGGGCTCCTCCTGGTCGGCGAGCGAGTGTCGCCCGTTCGGCGGTTCCGCCACGGGACGGGACAGCCGGCTCGGCCACCAGATCCGCCGGCCGATCAGCAGGGTGAGGGCGGGCACCAGGACCGATCGCACCAGCACGGCGTCGAGCAGCACGCCGAAGGCGACCAGGAACCCGACCTCGACCAGCATCACCAGCGGAAGTGTGGCAAGGACCGCGAACGTGGCCGCCAGGACCAGGCCGGCCGAGGTGATGACCCCGCCGGTGGCGGAGAGGGCTCTGAGCATGCCCCCTCTCGTACCGAGACGCACCGTCTCTTCCCGGGCCCGGCTGGCCAGGAAGATGTTGTAGTCGACACCGAGCGCCACCAGGAACATGAATGCCAGCAGCGGCACCGCATTATCGACGCCCTTGAACCCGAGGATCGTGTCGAACACGAACACGCTGCCGCCGAAGGCCGCGGCGAACGAGACGATCACGGTGGCCATCAGGACCAGCGGGGCGACGATCGCGCGCAGCAGAAGACCGAGCACGATCAGGACGACGGCGAGCACCAGCGGAATCACCAGCTTCTCGTCGCGCCGTGTGGTCACCTCGGTGTCGAGGTTCTCCGCACTCGGCCCGCCGACGATCGCCTCCGCCCCGCTGACCGCGTGCACGGCGGCGCGCACCCGCTTGATCGTGTCGTATTCCGCGACCGTGTCCGGTGCGTCCGCCGGGAACACGGAGATGGTGGCCCAGCCGACGCCGGCCTGCTCCGGGATGGCCATGGCCACACCGCGAGTGCCCTCGACGATGTCGAGCACGCGCTCCTCGTACGCCGGCCGCATGAAGATCGTCATCGGCTGGCCGCCGAGTTCCGGGAAGTGCTGGCGGAGAACGGTGAAGCCGGTGACCGACTCCGGCGCGGACAGGAACTGGTCCTGCTCCCGCAGGGCGCCGGTATTGCCGGCCAACCCGATGGCGAGCACACCGAGGATTCCGAACGAGCCGAGCGTTGCCACCCACCGCCGGCGGCTGATGGCGGCGCCGAGCCGTCCCCACAGCCCCGGCTTCTCCGCCACGGCCGTACCGAACCGCGGGATGGCCGGCCAGAAGATCCGCCGGCCGAGCATCACGAGCACCGCCGGAAACAGGGTCAGCATGGCGACCAATGCGCACAGGATGCCGGCCGCACCGATCGGGCCCAACCCACTGGTGCTGTTCAGGTCCGCAACGAGCAAGCACAGCAGGCCGGCGACCACGGTGGCCGCGGACGCGACGATGGCCGGCGCCGCGCCGCGTAGCGCGTGGACCATCGCGACCCGCACGTTCTCATGGTGGTGCAGTGACTCCCGATATCGAGCGATGAGCAACAGCGCGTAGTCCGTGCCGACGCCGAACACCAGGATCGTCAAAAGCGCCGAGTTCTGGTCGTTGACCACGATGCCGAAGCCCTTGACGAGCAGGTAGACGGTCGCCATCGCGGTCAATGCGGCGGCACCCACCACCAGCGGGATGAGCCACAGCACCGGGCTGCGATAGGTGAGGATGAGCAGGACGGTGACGACGAGGATCGTGGTCAGGAAGACCTGCAGGTCGATGCCGTCGAAGATGGCGTCCATGTCGCCGTCGATCGCGGCCGGGCCCGTCACGTCGAGCTCCAGGCCGGCGGGACGGTCCTTCGCGGCGTCACGCAGCGGACCGACAATGGTCTCCGGTGGACCGTAGGCCGCGCTCACCTGGAGGGTGAACATCATCGCCTGGCCGTCGTCGGACTTTCTCGTCGCTGGGCCGGCGCCTTCGCCCTCTCCTGCGTCGGCGGAAGCGGTCGTCGCCTTCGGCGGGTATCGCTTGGTCAGGGTGGTGTACTGGCGCTCGACCGTCGCGCGGTCGGCGTCGGTCATGCCGCCGGCGCGGTGGTACACGAAGACGAACGTGCTGTCTTCACCGCCGGAGAGCCTGTCCTCCAGCACGGCCACCTTGGTGGACTCCGCGCCGGCCGGCAGGGTGTCCACGGCGCTGTCGGTCGTGACCGAGCTCAACTTTCCGCTCAACGGCACCATGACCGCCGCCAGCGCCACCCACAAGCCGATCACCAACCAGGGCACCCACCGGCCCGCCAGCCGACCGGGCGGCGTTGCATTGACTTCCATCAATAGCCTCCTACGTAAGCGTTGCGTCGCTCATCCGAGGCCGAATTCGTACCGAGTGAATCTGAGACGACCGTTAATGCCGCGGCGTGGTACCGCGGTACCGCCCCTCTCCCGAGAATGACGACCGCAGTACGACGAAACGGGACGGAATCGGGCCTAGCTTTCGAGCTATGACGAAACCCGAGGGCCCATTGTGGAAGTTCGGAGCGGGTGCCATGACGCTGGTGACGGCGTTCGCTGTCGCCGCCTGCGGGTCGGACGCCGACAACAGGGCGGCGCCCACCGCGGCCGGCCCGCACGGCGCGCACGCCGGCGGGTCGTCAGCTCCACCACAGCCGCTGCGCGCCGGCGAGCGGTTCGTCAACCTCAGGATGGCCGCGGCCTACACGCCCGTGCCGCCGGAGGGCGGCTCGGACGAGTACCGGTGCCAGGTGATCGATCCAGGCCTGACCAAGACGGCGTTTCTGACCGGGACCCAATTCACACCGGGGAACGTCGCCATCGCGCACCACGCCATCGTGTACGCGGTGCCGCCGCGTGGCGCTGCCGCGGTGCGCAAGCAGGACGCGAAGACGCCTGGTGCCGGCTGGCAGTGCTTCGGCGGGACCGGCGTGGCCGGCGCCCAGGTCGAAGAGGGGGACGCGGCCTGGGTGGACACCTGGGCGCCGGGCGCCACGGAGACGCTGCTCGACCAGGACGCCGGCTACAAGCTGGAGCCGGGCAGCCTGATCGTCCTCCAGATCCACTACAACCTGCTCGCGACCGGCGGCAAGCCGGCCGGGCCGGACCGCTCGGCGGTGCGGCTGCGGCTGACGGACGGCACTCCGCAGACCCGGGAGCTCGAAACGTGGCCGCTCGACGCGCCGACCGACCTGCCCTGCGCCGCCGGCGAGTCGGGTCCGCTCTGTGACCGGGCCGCCTCGATCGCGGACGTGACGAAGCGGTTCGGGCCGGACGTCGGCGAAATGGCGGACCGTCAGGTGGAGGAGTGCGGCCGGGGCGTGCCGAAGCCCGGTATCACCCAGACCTGCGACCACAAGGTGGAAGCGCCGATGACGCTGTTCGCGGGCTTCGGCCACATGCACATGCTCGGGCGGGCCATCAAGGTCGAACTCAACCCCGGCACGCCGAAGGCCCAGGTGGTTCTGGACGTGCCGCACTTCGACTTCGACAACCAGCGCCTGATGAAGCTGCCGAAGCCGGTGGACATCGGTCCGGGCGACACGCTGCGGGTGACCTGTACGCACGACGCGGGACTGCGCAAGTTGCTGCCCCAGCTGAGGAAGCTGCCGCCGCGCTACGTGGTGTGGGGCGACGGCACCAGCGACGAGATGTGCATCGGCATCATGACGGTCTCCCCCCGCAAGTCCTGAGGAAGCGCCGGGACGAAGTGCTGAACCGGCCGGGTGAGTCTCAGGTCGTAGGCCAGGATGACGGCCTGGATCCGGTCCCGTGCGCCGACCTTCGTGAGGACCCGCCCGACGTGGGTCTTCACCGTCGACTCCGACAGCGTGAGCTGTCGCGCGATCTCGCCGTTGGTGAGGCCGTGGCCGATGGCGACGAGGACCTCGCGCTCGCGGTCGGTCAGGAAGTCCAGCCGGGGGTCCTGCCGTACGGGTTCGCAGGGGTCACCGTCGAGCAGGTCGGCGAACGCGTCGAGCAGCCGCCGGGTCAGCGCCGGCGGAATCACCGCGTCCCCGGCCGCGACGGCGCGGACGCCGGCGAGCAGTTCCTCCGGGCGGATGTTTTTGAGCAGGACACCGCTCGCCCCGGCCCGCAGCGCGGCGAACGCGTACCGGTCCACGTCGAAGGTCGTCAGCACCAGGATCCGCGAACGCCCACCGGCGGCGACGATGCGCCGGGTGGCCTCGATCCCGTCGACGCCCGGCAGGTTGATGTCCATCAGCACCACGTCGGGATGCAGCTCGGTGATCCGCCGAACGGCCTCGGCGCCGTTCTCGGCCTCACCGACGATCGCGGTATCGGGCGTGCTCTCCAGGAGCATGCGAAACCCGAGGCGCTGCAGCGGCTGGGCATCCACCACAAGCACAGAGATCATGAATGGCTGCCTTTCAGCGTCGGACGGACGGTCAAGTCGGTTCATACCGAGCGAACCTGAAACGACCGTTAGAACGGCACCCGGGCCGATCACTCGCCGGCGCGTGCCCGGCCCACATGGCCCAGCAGCCAGCACCTTCGAGTCAGAAGCGCAAGCCAGCTGCCGGCCTGCGGCTGCCGCAGCACCTCGAGAGTGGCGAGACCCTCGTCCGCACGCGGGGTGCCCGGTACACGCGCTGATCTAGCAGATCACCGGTTGCCAGGCCGGGGCTGCCGCGCCGGGAACCGCCGTGACCGGCGCCTGGCTGCACTCACGGCGTGGCGGAGCTAAGTTGATCGGCATGGCGGAAACTGACATCCCGGCGGTGGTGCGCGCCGGCTACGCGTTCTCCGGCCCTGTCCTCGAGCTGGGCGCCCTGGTCGTCGGCGAAACCTGCGACCCCACGGCGAAGGTACGCATCCCGTTGTCCATGGTCAACCGGCACGGGCTGGTCGCCGGCGCGACGGGCACCGGCAAGACCAAGACGTTGCAGGCGATGGCCGAGCAGCTCTCTGCCGCCGGCGTCCCGGTCTTCCTGGCCGACGTCAAGGGCGACCTCTCCGGGATGGCCGCGCCGGGCGTGCCCAGCGACCGGGTCACCGCCCGGGCCCGCGACGTCGGCGCGGACTGGCAGCCCACGGCGTACCCGGTGGAGTTCTTCGCCTTGGGCGGCAAGGGCACCGGCGTGCCGGTGCGGGCCACCATCACCTCGTTCGGCCCGACCCTGCTGGCCAGGGTGCTCGGCCTCAACGACGTCCAGGAGTCCTCGCTCGGCTTGATCTTCCACTACGCCGACAAGAACGCCTTACCGCTGCTCGACCTCGCCGACCTGCGCGCGGTCATCCAGCACCTCACCTCGCCGGCAGGCGCGGGGGAGCTGACCGCGCTCGGCGGTCTGTCCAAGGCGACGGCTGGGGTGATCCTGCGCGAGCTGGTCGCGTTCGCCGACGCGGGCGCCGAGGACTTCTTCGGCGAGACGGAGTTCGACACCCGCGAGTTCCTGCGCACCGCCCCGGACGGACGCGGCGTGGTCAGCATCCTGGAGCTGCCCAGCCTGCAGGACAGGCCGGAGCTGTTCGCCACCTTCCTCATGTGGTTCCTCGCTGACCTGTTCGAGGACCTGCCTGAGGTCGGTGACGTGGACAAGCCGAAGCTGGTGTTCTTCTTCGATGAGGCGCACCTGCTGTTCCGCGACGCGTCGAAGGACTTCCTGGCCGCGGTGACCCAGACCGTGCGGCTGATCCGCTCGAAGGGCGTCGGCATCTTCTTCGTCACGCAGACGCCGAAGGACGTGCCCGGCGACGTGCTGGCGCAACTGGGCAACCGGGTACAGCACGCCTTGCGGGCGTACACGCCGGAGGATGCCAAGGCGCTCAAGGCCACCGTGTCGACGTTCCCGAAGTCGGCGTACGACCTCGCGGAGGTACTCACCCAACTGGGCACCGGCGAGGCGGTCGTGACGGTGCTGTCGGAGCGGGGCGCGCCGTCCCCGGTCGCCTGGACCAGGATGCCGCCGCCGCAATCGCTGATGGCGCAGGTCGACGCGGCGGTGTCGGACCAGCTCGTCAAGGCGTCCCCGCTGTTCGCCAGGTACGGCCCGCGGGTCGACCGCGAGTCGGCGTACGAGATGCTGCTGGCCAAGGTCGCCGTGCCGCCGCCCGCCGCACCCGTCCCGGCGCCGTCTTCGCCCGAGGCGCCGGCCCGCAAACCCGAGCCGGAGAAGTCCTTCCTGGAGAAGGCGCTCGGCAACGCGGCGGTGCGCACGGCCCTGCGCAGCGCCGCCACGGCCGCCGGCCGGGAAATCGCCCGATCGATCTTCGGGACCGCCCGGCGGCGCCGCTGAACGCGGGCCCCATCGCCCGCCGACCGCGCAGGTCGCCCGAGCGGCCGGCCCGGAAGTACGAGGGCCGCCGTCGGCGGCCGGAGGCGACGGCCGGCGCGCCTCTCACCCCTGCTGACGTTCGCTCCGTTGCCGGATCAGCTCCTGGACGGTGGTGGCAGCGTCGTTTCGAGGTCGCTGGCGATGCTGTGCTCCTCCTGCGGTGAGCCCGGACGCCCGCACCGTTCCGCGTCATGACTGGTGTCGCGGTTACTGCAGCCGGGCGGATTGCCGGGTATTGCTGGTAAACCGCCGGTCTTCCGCATCCCCGGCCCGACGAGACCGCCGGGACCACCACAGAGGCGGCCGCCGAGCCAGAAACGGTTCCCGGCAATGCTTCACCTGGTGGACCGGACGTTGCAGCAAGCGAACCGCAACGACGATGCACGACCGCCGCGCCGCGGGGTTTCCGGGGGCTCGGCCCCCGGAGCAGGCATGACGAGTGGTTCCGGCTCGCGCGTTCGGCGAGCGGACTCCACCCAACCACTCGTGGACCGGACGTTGCAGCAAGCGAACCGCAACGACGATGCGCGACCGCCGCGCCGCGGGGTGTCCGGGGGCTCGGCCCCCGGAGCAGGCATGACGAGTGGTTCCGGCTCGCGCGTTCGGCGAGCAGACTCCACCCAACCACTCGTGGGGCGGACGGGACTCGAACCCGTGACCGATCGATTATGAGTCGACTGCTCTAACCCGCTGAGCTACCGCCCCTTACCGGCGGCGATCCTAACCCGCCACTCAACCCGCAAGCCACCGATCTACGCCGGTACCCGCGCTCCCAGCCACGCCAGCACCGCGCCCGCGGTGCGCCAGCCGCCGGCCAGCGCGCCCTGGATCGAGGGGCTGTCGCGGTGGTCGCCGGCCACGAAGAGGCCGTCGCCCAGGTCGACCGGCTTGCGGAGATTGGCCTGCGGGACGCGGGCCGAGGGCAGCGCCTCCGGGATGCTCACCGTCTCCAGCAGCTCCCACGAGTCGGTCGGCACGCCGTACATGCGGGCCAGCTCGACCCGGATCACCGACTCCGACGCGCTCGACGGGGCGGACACGCCGACCACCGAGGCGGCGATCAGCGACTTGCCGCTGGGTGCGTACTCCGGCGCGGCGTTGCTCACCACCACCGTGTTGGCGATGATCTCGCGGCGGTCGCCGTCGAGCAGGAGGGTGGGCTCGTCGAGCGGGGCGTGGTCGGCCCCGAAGTAGAAGGTCGTCAGGCCGTGCATGTCGGGCACCGGCAGCTGGGGGAGGAGCGTGGTGGCGGCGACCGGGCCGGTGGCGACCACGACGGCGCGGCAGCGGATCTCGCCGCCCTCGGTGACGACCATGCCGGGGCCGACCGAGAGGGTGCGGGCGCCGATCAGCAGCTGGGGATAGGGGAGCGGTCCGGCGATGGCGGCGGGCAGCGCGGCCATGCCGGCGGCCGGTACGCCGATGCGGCCGCGGGCGAAGGAGCGCAGCACCATGGCGAACACGTGGCTGGACGTGTCGAGCGAGCGGTCGGCGAACACCCCGGACAGGAAGGGCCGCAGCACCTCCTCGATCATCCGGTGCGACAGGCCGGCCTTGCGCAGCATCTCCTGCGTGGTCGTCTCCCGCGCCGCGAGCAGTGACGCGGGCGGCATCGTCGCGCAGCGGGTGGCCAGCGCCGCGAACTTCAGGCGGTCGCTGAGCGTCCCTACGCCCGAGGCCAGCGTGCGGGGCACGGTCAGCGGGTCGCGCAGCGGGTTCTCCAGCCGGTGCAGGTCGCCGCCGCGGCGTACCAGCACGCCGGGTGTGAAATACCGCATGTCCAGCGCCTCGACGTCGATCAGCGCCGGGATCCGCGGGTAGGCGGTGTTGAGCACCTGGAAGCCGCGGTCTAGGTGCCAGCCGTCGATGACGTCGGTGGCCACGCGGCCGCCGATGCGGTCGGAGCCCTCGACGAGCAGCCATTCGACGCCGGCGCGGTCCAGCCGGCGTGCGGCGGCGAGACCGGCGAGTCCGCCGCCGACGATGACGACATCCACCTCCACGGGCTGCGACACGGGCACCTCACAAGGGGACGAAACAGGCGAGCCTCAGCCTAACGGCGGGAGATGGCCGAGGCAGGAGAATCGGTCACGCTTCACGTTAGGGCGGTACCATCAGGCAAGCAAAACCCTCAGGCAAGCGAAACGCCCAGGGCGTGTGCCCTGGGCGAAAGTGGCTCCCCCGATTGGACTCGAACCAATAACCTGCCGGTTAACAGCCGGCTGCTCTGCCAATTGAGCTACAGGGGATTGCTGCTCAGCACCGGTGCTCCGTGGTGCCGGGAAACAGAGTACATGACCGCGGGCCCGATGCACCAAGGGGTACCCGGGCGCGCCGTACCGGGTGAAACGACCGTGGCATGAGTACAAAAAAGGCAGGATGGGTATGACGCAGCGGAGACGCGCACGCGTCACGTTCGGAAGGAGCCGCCACCATGCGCGGAAAGCTGATGTTCCTCACCGGCCTCGCGGCGGGCTTCGTCCTGGGTAGCCGTGCCGGCCGGGAGAAGTACGAGGAGATCCGGGACAGCGCCAAGAAGGTCTGGGAGAGCCCGTCGGTTCAGGAGGCCGCCGGCGTCGCCCAGGCGCAGGCCACCAAGCTCTACTCGGAGGGCAAGGACAAGATCCAGTCCTCCAAGCTGGGCGAGAAGATCGGCGACAAGCTGCACACGACCAGCGACACCGGCGAGCTGGCCGGTTCGAACAGCAAGTCCCCCGGCACCGTCTGAGAGCAACGCCGAAGGCGGCCGTCCCCATCGCGGGGGCGGCCGCCTTCGTAGGAACAGCGATGACTGACGAGAACAAGTGGCGCCGCCTGGTGGCCGACGATCCCGGCCACTCACGGCGCTACATCCAGCGCTTCCGCGATCTCGCCGCGGGCGGCATGGACCTGGGCGGCGAGGCCCGGATGATCGACGCCATGGTCGGCCGCCGCGCCCGCATCCTCGACGCCGGCTGCGGGACCGGCCGGGTGGGCGGCTTCCTCCTCGACGCGGGCCATGAGGTGGTCGGCGTCGACCTCGACCCCGAGCTGATCGCCCACGCCCGCGCCGGGCATCCGGGTGGCGAGTGGCTGGTCGGCGATCTGGCCGAGCTCGACGTGCCGGGCGACTTCGACGCGATCGTCTGCGCCGGCAACGTGATGACCTTCGTGGCTCCCTCCACCCGGGTGGAGATCTTGCGCAGGCTGGGTGGGTGCTTACGCGCCGAGGCGCGACTGGCGGTCGGTTTCGGAGCCAAGCGGGGGTACGCGTTCGAGGCGTTCCTGAGCGACGCTGGCACTGCGGGTCTGACCGCCGAGATACTGTTCAGCACCTGGGACCTGCGCCCGTTCACACCCAGGTCCGACTTCCTGGTCGCCCTGCTCGAGCGCGCCTAGGTGGTCGAGCCCGTCCCCGCGCCGTCCTGCGGGCCACCCATCATGCCGCCCGGACCACCGCCCTCGCCGCCGCGGAAGCCGCCGCCCGGCACGCCCTGCTGAACCGAGCCGCTCCCGCCGCTGTCGACCGCCATGCCGATGCCGAAACCGGCACCGCCGGCCAGCGCCGCCGCCAACGCCACCGCGGCGGCGACCTTCTTCCCGGTCCACGGACCCGCCGCCCCCCGGCGCCGGAGCGGTCGTGACGTCGGCCGGCACGGTCCTCCACCCGTCGGCCGGCGGAACCCATTCCCCGGTCGGCGCCCATTCCCCGATCGGCGCGGTGACCGGCTCGTCCGGGTGAAGACGGGTCGTGGCGAGGTGAGACCTGGTCGGTGGTCATCGAGCGTCCCTTCCCTGGATGCTGGGGTGCATCCGTCGAAGGTGCGGGCCCGACCTGTCCCCGGCCTGTGTGTGGGTTACGAATACGCGATGGAAACGCTCCCATTGACGTCCGGCAATGGAATCGGTAGCTTTTCCAGGAATCCCGAGGGCGAGCGCGTTGCCGTGCAGGCGGCGGGCTGGGTGGTGGTTCCCCACTTCCCCCGTTCTCGAGGCAGGTCATGAAAAGACAGCTCACCCTGATCGGCGCCGTGGTCATCGCCCTCGTCGCGTCGGTGCTCACCTTCACGAGTCCGGCCTACGCGGCCACCGGGCTGCACATCAGCGGCACGAACATCGTCGAGTCCAATGGATCGACGTTCATCATGCGGGGCATCAACCACGAGCACACCTGGTTCACGAACCAGACCAGTTCGTTCGCCAACATCAAGGCCACCGGCGCGAACACCGTACGCGTGGTGCTCAGTGGCGGCCGATGGACCGCCAACAACGCCTCCGACGTGGCCAACGTGATCTCGCTCTGCAAGCAGAACCGGCTGATCTGCGTGCTCGAGGACCACGACACCACCGGGTACGGCGAGGACGGCGCCGCCTACCCGCTCGACCAGGCGGTGAACTACTGGATCGGCCTCAAGAGCGTGCTGGCCGGCCAGGAGGACTACGTCGTCATCAACATCGGCAACGAGCCGATCGGCAACAACAACCCCGGCCAGTGGACGGCCGCCACCGCCGCGGCCGTCCAGAAGATGCGCAGCAACGGCTTCCAGCACCTGCTGATGGTCGATGCGCCGAACTGGGGCCAGGACTGGCAGTACACGATGCGGGACAACGCGCAGACCGTGCTCGACGCCGACACTCAGCACAACACCGTGCTGTCGATCCACATGTACGCGGTCTTCAACACGGCGGCGTCCATCACCTCGTACCTGGACGCCGTCAAGGCCAAGGGGTGGCCGCTGGTGATCGGCGAGTTCGGCTGGCAGTTCGCCTCGGGCGAGGTGGACGACCAGACGCTGATGGCGGAGGCGGTCAAGCGCGGGCTCGGCTACATCGGCTGGTCGTGGGCCGGCAACAACGACCCGGTCCTGGACATGACGACCAACTTCGACCCGAACGCGCTCACCACGTGGGGCCGGCGGATCGTCGACGGCGCCAACGGGATCAGGGCGACCTCGAAGCAGGCGACGATCTTCGGTACGAGCACGACGCCGCCGACCACCCCGCCGACCACCCCGCCGACCACCCCGCCGACCACCCCGCCGACGCCCCCGCCCACCACTCCGCCGGCCGGCGGGGCGTGCACGGCGTCGTACTCGATCGTGGGGCAGTGGCCGGCCGGGTTCCAGGGCGAGGTCAAGGTCACCGCGGGCGGCGCGGCGATCAACGGCTGGACCGTGACCTGGACGTACGCGAACGGGCAGTCGGTGTCGCAGGCCTGGAGCGCCACGGTGACCAGCAGCGGCTCGGCCGTCACCGCCAGGAACGCCGGCTACAACGGCAAGCTCGCCGCCGGCGGGTCGACGACGTTCGGCTTCCTCGGCTCGTGGTCGGGCACCAACAGCGTCCCGGCCCTGTCCTGCACCACCGGCTAGCGCGACAAGCCCCGGGCCCGGCCGGGCCCGGGGCTCCTATCCTGGTCGCCATGGATCTCGAGTTCAGCGGCGAGATGTGGTTCTGGCGGGGCCCCGCGCCCTGGCACTTCGTCACCGTCCCCGACGACGAGTGCCAGGCCATCGCGGCGGCGGCCTCGCTGGTCACCTACGGCTGGGGAATGATCCCGGTGGCGGCGCGCATCGGGCGGACCGGGTGGACCACCTCGCTGTGGCCCAAGGACGGCAGATACATCGTCCCGGTCAAGACCGTGGTGCGGAAAGCCGAGGCCATCGACGTCGGCGACACCGTGACCGTCCGCCTCACCGTCGACGTGCGGTAGCCGGCCGCCCGACCAGCCGGAACCGCTGGGTGACCACCGGCGTGTCGTCGTCGATCTCCGGACCGGCGCCGAGGAACTCGGCCACGAAGTCGCTGCGGAAGAACTCCTCGTGGGCGGCGCGCCAGGCGGCGGCGTCGCGGTAGCCACGGCCCTCGGCCCGGGCGTACTCGTCGGTGACCATGCCGATCGGCTCGATGCCGACGTGCGTCATCTCGATGACGGCGGCCGGCTCGCCGTCCGAGTCCACGACGCAGAACCGGTCGCCGGCCGCCGGAATCGGCTCGCCGGCCCGCTCGTGCAGCGCGGGCAACCCGGTCATCGTCGTCTTGAAGCCGCCGAGGATGGCGCCGACCCCGGCGTCCCGGAGCGGGCCCGGCGCGGCGAGCTCGAGAACGGGCAGGTCACCGGCGTCCGCGACGACCGGTGTGAACAGCTTCCAGTGCCCCTCGGTGACGACCTCGAGCGTTCCGCCGGCCACCTTGATCGCGGTTTCGTCGTCGATCGCGTACGCCGGACCGGGGATCTCGGCCGCCCACTTCTCCGCCGCGGCCATGGTGTTCTCGCTCAGATCCGGATGATCGACGTGCGGGAAGATCGAGAAGCCGACGACGCCCAGCGCCTCGTCCCGGCCGCCCGGCGGCTCCCAGCTCATGAAGTCGGCGCCGATCCGCGGGGTCAGCACCATGCTGCCGGCGCTGAAGCCGACCCAGACCGTCTCCGGCAGCGACGGCAGCAGATCGGCCAGCCCCGACTCCCGCATCCAGTGCGCCAGGAACAGGGCGTCGCCGCCCTTGACCAGCAGCGCGTCCGCCTCGCGCACCCACGACACCCAGCGGTCGCGGTCGATGCTGGGCAGCGCGGTCAGCTCGAGCACCCCCACCGACTTCCACCCCAGCTCGGTCATCGGCAAGGGGGAGTGTCCACTGACGAAGCGCCAGACCCCGCCCGGCGAGCCGTAGGGGCTGCCGTAGTCGGCGGTCGGGATGCAGAGCGCGGTGGACTCGGCGATCGGCTTGCCGAGCAACTCGACGAGCGCCGCCTCGATGGACTTGTTCCGGACACCAGCGGACGTGAGCAGCAGCTTCATGGTTACCCCGTGACGTCGGACGAGAGGGCCGTCGGCCGACGTTAGCAACCCGGCGGTTCAGACCGTGAGCGCCCGCCGCACCGTCCCCTCGGCCTCGGCGCCGCCGTCGCCGGTCGAGGTGACCCGGCCGGCTTCGAGGACGTAGTAGCGCTGGGCGGCGGTCAGGGCGAAGCCCACGTGCTGCTCGACCAGCAGCACCGACATGCCGCCGCGGTCGGCCACCGCCCGGATGGTCCGCTCGATCTCGGCCACCACCGACGGCTGGATGCCCTCGGTCGGCTCGTCGAGCAGCAGCAGGCGGGGTCGGGTGATCAGCGCCCGGGCGATCGCGAGCTGCTGCCGCTGGCCGCCGGAGAGCAGCCCGGCCCGGCGGCCCATCAGCTCCCGCAACGCCGGGAACAGGTCGAGGGCCTCGGCGGTCGCGGCCTTGCCGTCCCGGCGGCCGTCGGCCACCAGCTGCAGGTTCTCCGCGGTGGTGAGGTGCGGGAAACTCTGCTGGCCCTGCGGCACGTACGCCATCCCGCGCGCCACCCGCTGATGTGGGGCGAGCCGGGTGATGTCGTCGCCGTCGAGCAGCACCCGGCCCCGGCGCGGCCGCAGCAGCCCGGCCGCGCAGCGCAGCAGGGTGCTCTTGCCGGCGCCGTTGTGGCCGAGCACGGCCGCCACCCCGTCGCCGGGCACGGCCAGCGACACCCCGTGCAGGACGACGCTGCGGCCGTACCCGACGTGCACCTCGTCGAACTCCAGCATCACGCCCCCTTCACCGAGTGTCCGAGATAGACCTCCTGCACCCGCGGATCGGCCTGCACCTCGGCGACCGTTCCCTCGGAGAGCACCTTCCCCGCGTGCATGACGGTCACCGTGCGGGCGAACCGGCGCAGGAAGTCCATGTCGTGCTCGACCACCAGCACCGTCCGGTCGGCCGCCAGCCGCCCGAGCAGCTCGCCGGTCGCGTCCCGCTCGGCCTGGCTCATCCCGGCCACCGGCTCGTCGAGCAGCAGCAGCTTGGCGTCCTGCACCAGGAGCATGCCGATCTCGAGCCATTGCTTCTGGCCGTGGGCCAAGGTGCCGGCAAGCTCATCGCGTACGGCCGAAAGACCCACGGTCGCCAGCGCCGCCGCCACCGATTCCGGCACTCTCGTGCGTTTGCGCAGCAGGGTGATCGGATGCCGGCTCCAGCCGGCCGCGATGTCGAGGTTCTGCAGGACGGTGAGTTCCTCGAAGACCGCCGCCGTCTGGAACGTGCGCCCGACGCCGAGCCGGGCGATCTTGTGGACCTTCGTGCCGAGCAGCGGGTGCCCGTCGAAGGTCACCGAGCCGGACGCCTTGACCAGCCCGGTGATGGCGTCGATCAGGGTGGTCTTGCCGGCGCCGTTCGGCCCGATCACGAACCGCACGTCGCCGGCCGGCACGTCGAGATCCACCCCGCCGACCGCCACGAAGCCGTCGAACACCACGCGCAGGTCGCGCACCGAGAGTCCGCTCATGACGCCGCCTTCCGCCGGCGGACCATCTCCCACAGCGACGCGAGGCCGCCGGGCAGGAAGACGATCGGGAGGATGAACAGCAAACCCTCGAAGTAGGTCCAGGCCGAGGGGACTTTCTCGGAGAGGGCGGTACGGGCCCAGGCCACCGCGATCGCGCCGACCGCCGGCCCGACCAGGCTCGCCCGGCCGCCGACCGCGACGCCGACCACGAACTCGATCGAGGGCACCACCCCGACCAGGGCCGGCGAGATGATCCCGACCGCGGGCACGAAGAGGGCGCCGGCCAGCCCGGCCATGCCGGCCGCCACCACGTAGGCGACGAGCTTGACGTTGGCCGGGTCGTAGCCGAGGAACCGGACCCGCTCCTCACCGTCGCGCACGGCCACGAGCAGCTCCCCGTACCGGCTGCGCATCAGCTGCCAGGCCACCGCGAGCATGAGCAGCAGCGCCCCGGCCACGATGAAGTAGATCATCCGGCGGTTGACCGGGTCGTTCAGGTCGTAGCCGAAGAACCCCTGGATGTCGGTCAGCCCGTTGGTGCCGCCGGTCGTGCCCTGCTGCCCGACCAGGAAGATCGCCATGGCCGCGGCCAGGGCCTGGGACAGGATCGCGAAGTAGGCGCCGCGGACCCGCCGCCGGAAGATCAGCAACCCGAGCAGCAGGGCCACCAGCATCGGCAGCGCCACGGTCGCGGTGAGCGCGAAGACGGGGTTGGTGAACGGCCGCCACCACCACGGCAGGGCGTCCAGCTGCCCGTACAGCTGCATGAAATCGGGCAGGTTGCCGGGACCCGCGTCGACCAGCTTGAGATGCATGGCCATCGCGTAGCCGCCGAGGCCGAAGAAGACGCCCTGGCCGAGGGTGAGCATGCCGCCGCGGCCCCAGGCCAGGCCGATGCCGACCGCGATGATCGCGAGGCAGAGGTACTTGGCGAGCAGGCCGAGGCGGAAGTCGCCGAGGACGGCCGGGGCGAGCGCGAAGAGCAGGACCGCGCCCACCCCGAAGCCGGCGGCGGGCCTCCAGCGCCGCCCCGCCCGCGGCTGGGGCGGGGACTCGACCGGCGGTGACGCGACGGCGGTCATGCCAGGCTCCTCGTCCGCAGCGTGAACAGGCCCTGCGGCCGCCACTGGAGGAACGCGACGATCACCACGAAGACGATCACGCTGGCCACGCTGACCGTGGTCGCGTACTCCACCATCGACTGCAGCATGCCGAGCGCGAACGCCACGATCACGGTGCCCTTGATCTGGCCGATCCCGCCCACGACGACGACCAGGAACGCGTTGACGATGATGTTGGTGCCCATGGCCGGCCCGATCGGGCCGATCAGGGTGAGCGCGACCCCGGCGATGCCGGCCAGCCCCGAGCCGATGAAGAAGGTCAGCCGGTCGACGCGGCCGGTGGCCAGCCCGGAGACGGCGGCGAGGTCGCGGTTCTGCACCACCGCCCGGATCCGCCGGCCGAGCGGGGTCGTGCGCAGCACCACGGTCAGGGCGGCCACCGCGCCGAGCGCCAGCACCAGGATGAAGACCCGGCTGCTCGCGATGACCAGGCCGCCCGGCAGGTGGATGCTGCCGGTGAGCAGGTCGGGCGCCCGGGTCTGCACGTTCGGCGCGCCGAAGATGTCCCGGGCCGCCTGCTGGAGGATCAGTGCCACGCCCCAGGTCACCAGCAGCGTGTCGAGCGGCCGCCCGTACAGCCGGCGGATCAGCAGGAACTCCAGCAGCACCCCCATCGCCCCGGCGACCGCGAACGCGACCGGCAGGGCGACCAGCAGCGAGGCGCCGGCGCTGGTGATCACCTGCTGGAGCACGTAGACGGTGTACGCGCCGGCCATGATGAACTCGCCGTGCGCCATGTTGATCACGTTCATCTGGCCGAAGGTCAGGCTCAGCCCGAGGGCGATGAGCAGCAGCACCGCGCCGATGCTGATGCCGGTGAAGAGCTGGCCGAGGACGAGGCTCACAGCCCGGTCGCCCAGCTGTAGTCCTTGAGGTACGGGTCCGGCTTGACCGGCTGGCCGGAGCTCCAGACCTCCTTGATCAGGCCGTCCGAGCCGATCTTGCCGATCCGGGCGGTCTTGTAGACGTGCTGGGACGGCCCGTCCACGGTGACCAGGCCCTCGGGCGCCTCGAACGTGATGCCGCCGGCGTCGGCCGCCGCCTTCACCTTGGCGACGTCGAACGCGCCGGCCTTCTCGACCATGGCCTTCCAGAGATAGACCGAGGTGTACGCGGCCTCCATCGGGTCACTGGTCGGCTTGTCGGCGCCGTACTTGGCCTTGTACGCCTTCACGAACTTCTCGTTGGCGGCGCCTTCCGTGGTCTGGTAGTAGTTCCAGGCCGTGAGCTGGTCGGCCAGGTACTGCGTGCCGATGCTCTTGACCTCCTCCTCGGCGATCGACACCGAGACGACGGGCATCGCCGCCGCGGTCAGGCCGGCCGACTTGTACTCCTTGAAGAACGCCACGTTGCTGTCGCCGTTGAGGGTGTTGAAAACGGCGCTCGCCTTGGCCGCCTTCACCTTGTTGACGATGGTCGAGAACTCCGTCGAGCCGAGCGGCGCGTAGTCCTCACCCAGGACCTTCATGCCGTTCGCCGACGCGTACGCCTTGATGATCTTGTTGGCCGTCCGCGGGAAGACGTAGTCGCTGCCGACCAGGTAGAGCGAGGTCTTGCCCTGCGCCTTGAGATAGTCGAGAGCCGGCACGATCTGCTGGTTCGTGGTCGCCCCGGTGTAGAAGATGTAGGGCGACTCCTCGAGCCCCTCGTATTGCACCGGGTAGAACAGCAAGGCCTTGTTCTTCTCGAAGACCGGCTTCACCGCCTTGCGGCTGGCCGAGGTCCAGCAGCCGAAGACCGCGGCGACCTTGTCCTGGCTGATCAGCTTCTGGGCCTTCTCGGCGAAGGTCGGCCAGTCCGACGCGCCGTCCTCGCTGACCGGCGTGATCTGCTTGCCGAGCACGCCGCCGGACGCATTGATCTCGTCGATCGCGAGGCGCAGAGAGTCCCGCACGGTGACCTCGCTGATCGCCATCGTGCCGGAGAGGGAGTTGAGCAGCCCGACCTTGACGCTCGGCCCGGCCGTGTCGACGACCGCTCCGGCCCCGCCCGCCGTTGCCCCGTCACTGGTCTTGGCGCCACACCCGGCGAGCCCGGCGAGCGTCGCCGCCGTCGCCACCAGGGCCAGCGCCCGATATCCACGATTCCCGAACATATATCCTCCTGAGGCAACCCTTGGGGGACCGTTCCAGGCATTGACTGCTAGGAATGGGGTAAGTCTCGGAGGAGGCGATTTCCCGGCCGTTTCCCGGCCCTTAACAAATAGTTTCCGCGCCGTCACTGAGGGTGCATCGGCCGAAATAAATGCCTCGCTCGCATATGGACGGTCCGCGGCCGATCCGCCGGCCGCCCGCCGCCACCCGGGCACCGCCGCCACTTCAAGGACGTGGACGCCAAATCAAGCCCCGACCGCGCCACTTCCTGGAAATGGCCGCCACCGGCGCGACCTCGGCCGTCGCCGACTTCCCGGCGGGAGGTCGAGCCGGCCGGTGGGTCGACGCGTGCGAGCCGGTGCGTGTCGTCAAGCGGCGAGGGCGTGGTCTGTGGGCCGGGTTTGGTCGGGCTGGTGGTCGCGGACCATGGCGAACAGGACGTCGACGCGGCGGCGGGCGAGGCAGGCTGGCGAACGCGGCGAGGAAGACCGGGCGACCGCGACCGGCAACGCGCCGACCGGGGCCGGCTGGCCGACGACGAGGATCCGGCCGTGCCGGGCGAGTTTGTCGAACGCCTGCCGCATCTTCGCCTCGCTGTTGGCCGGCGCAGCGTCGTGTAACCGCCGTGTTCCAGGGCCGGCGAGACGGATCGCCAGCAGGGCGACTAACTCGCGGGCGATCTGGGGGTATTGCGCGCGATGTCCGGAAGCTCGATGTGATCTGGGCAACACAAACCGGCGAGGATCGGGCAGGATCGGGGCCATGGGTGATCTACGGGTCGTGGTGTGCGGGGGCGGCGCCGCCTCCGGGGTGGTGTCGCTGATCAAGGAGGCGTGCGCCCGGGGCTGGACGGTCGACGTGACCGCCACGAAGAGCGCGCTCGACTTCATCGAGCCGGCGAGCATTGTGCGCGCCAGCGGGCGGCCGCTGCGGACCACGTACAAGTTCGCGCCGGACGGGCGGCGGATCTCGCCGCCGGCCGATGCTCTCATCGTGGCGCCGGCGACGTTCAACACGATCAACAAGCTGGCCGCGGGCATCGCCGACACCTATGTTCTCAGCTCGGTCGCCGAGGTCATCGGGCGCGGCGTGCCGACCGTCGTGGTGCCCGCGGTCAACTCGGCGCTCGCCGCCCGGCGGCCGTTCCGCAGGGCGATCGACGATCTGCGCGAGGAGGGCGTACGCGTCCTGTTCGGCGCCGAGGACGGCTGGGAACCGCTGCCGCCCGGGCACAACGATCCCCGCCGCTTCCCGTGGATCCGGGCGCTCGACCTGGCCGAGGAGGCATTCGGTTTGACAACGATCGATCCGGGCGTTCCGATGAGGGCATGATTCGGAGAGCGTCCGCGTTCGCCGCGGCGACGGTGCTGGCCATGATGGGACTCGGAACGCCGGCGCAGGCACAGGACTCGATCGGCCGGCGCATCGCCAAGATGACGCTGGCCGAGAAGGTCGGCCAGATGGTCGTCTCCTACGTCTACGGCGACTCCGCGACCAATCCGAGCGCCGCCGACGCGGCCGCCAACCAGCAGGCGTACGGCGTGAGCACCGCCGCCGAGGCGGTCGCCAAGTACCACCTCGGCGGCGTCATCTACTTCACCTGGAGCCACAACCTCAACGCCCCGGCCCAGATCGCCGCGCTCTCCAACGGGCTCCAGCTGACGGCCATGGCCGACACCGGCATCCCGCTGCAGATCAGCACCGACCAGGAGGGCGGCGTCGTCAACCGGATCGGCGCGCCGCTGGCGGTCTCGCCCGGCAACATGGCCCTCGGCGCGACCTTCGATCCCCGTACGGCGGAGAAGGTCGCGAAGGTCAGCGGCCAGGAGCTGCGGGCGCTCGGGATCAACGTGGTCGACGCCCCGGTGGTCGACGTGAACACCAACCCGAGGAACACGGCCGACGGCGTACGCGCGTTCTCCGACCGCACCGACCACGTCGTGGCGTTCACGAAAAGCGCGATCAAGGGCTACCGGAGCGCCAAGATCGGGACGCAGGCCAAGCACTTCCCCGGCCTGGGCGACACGACCGTCAACACCGACAACGGCGTAGCGATCACGAACGAGACGAAAGAGCAGATCGAGAGCACGCACGTCCCGCCGTTCAAGGCGGCCATCGGGGCCGGGGCGACGAGCGTCATGGCCGCCCACATCATCGCCCCCGCGCTCGACCCGTCGGGCAGGCCGGCCAGCCTCTCCGAGCCGATCATCACCGGCCTGCTGCGCAAGCAGCTGCACTTCGGCGGCGTGGTCATCACCGACGCGCTGGAGGCGGCCGCCCTCGAGGACTACACCGACCAGGAGATCGTCCTCGACGCGGTGAACGCCGGCGTCGACCAGCTCCTCATGCCGCGCAACGTGCCGCTCGCCATCCAGACCCTGCTCGACGCCGTCGCCGCCGGCACCATCTCCGAGCACCGCATCGACCAGTCGGTGCGCCGGATCCTCAAGACCAAGACCTATTTCCCGTACGTGCCGGAGCAGCCCACGGTCGGCACCCCCGAGCACCTCGCGACCATGGCCGACGCCGCCGCCCGCTCGATCACGGTCCTGCGCAAGGGCACGCTGCCGCTGCAGCCGGGCCAGAACGTCCTGGTCACCGGCTGGGGCGCGACCACCACGACCAACCTGGCGAACGCGCTCGGCGCCACCCGCTTCTACACCGGGTCGCCCAGCGACGCGGTCATCGCCCAGGCGGTCGCGGCCGCGAACAACGCCGACGTCACGGTCGTCACCACGTACAACGCCTGGAACGACGTCACCCAGCAGCGCCTGGTCGCCGCCCTGCTCGCGACCGGCAAGCCGATCGTCGTCGCCGCGGTCGGCGGGCCCTACGACATCGCCTATTTCCCGGCCGCGCCCACCTACGTGGCCGCCTACGGCTACCAGCCGGTCTCGGTCACCGCGCTGGCCGCGGTGCTGCGCGGCGAGGCGGAGGCCCCCGGCCGGCTCCCGGTCACGATCGACGGCCTCTTCCCGTACGGCAGTGGGATGTCCACGCCGAGCTGAAGGTCCTAGCCTCACCGGTGATGGACCTGCTGGAACGCGTCGACGAGCTGGCCGCGCTCGACCGGCTGCTCGCGGAGACGTCCGCCGGCGGCCGGGTGGCGGTGCTCAGCGGCGAGGCCGGGGCCGGCAAGTCCACGCTGGCCACCGCGTTCACCGAGGCGGCCAGCGCGCGGGCGCACGTGCTCTGGGGCGCCTGCGACCCGCTGTTGACCCCGCGCGCGCTCGGCCCGCTGCACGACATCGCCCGGGTGCTCGGCGGCCGCCTGCGCGAGGCCCTGCAGCGCGAGCGGCCCCGGGCCGAGGTGTTCGACCTGCTGCTCGAGGCGCTGGACCGGCCGCCGCAGTCGCCGCGGCCGGTGGTGGTGGTCGAGGACCTGCACTGGGCCGACGAGGCGACGCTGGACATGGTGGCGTTCCTCGGCCGCCGGCTCGCGCTGTGCCGGGCGCTGCTGCTCCTGACGTACCGGGACGACGAGATCGGGCCCGGCCACCGCTTGCGGACCGTCCTCGCCGGACTTCCGGCCGCGCTTTCCGGCCGGGTGAGTCTGCCGCCGCTGTCCCGTGCCGCCGTCGACGAGCTGGCGCGGCGCTCCGGCCGGGACCGGCCCGAGGTGCACGCGGTCACCGGCGGCAATCCGCTGCTGGTCACCGAGGTGCTGGCGGCCGAGGCCGAGGGGATCCCGCCGACCGTGCGCGATCTCGTGCTGTCCCGGCTGGCCACCCTCGGCGAGCCGGCCCGCGAGGTGGCCGGGCTGGTCGCGGTGGTGCCGGCGCGGGCCGAGTCGGCGCTGCTCACCGGCCGGGCCGATGCGGTCGAGGAGTGCCTGGCGCGCGGGGTGCTGACCACCAGCGGTGACGGCGTCGCCTTCCGGCACGAGCTGTTGCGCCTGGCGGTGGAGGAGGCCCTTTCGCCCGTACGGCGGAAAGCCCTGCACGCCGAGGTCCTGTCGGCCCTGGCCGGGATACCCGGGATCGACCCGGCCCGGCTCGTGCACCACGCCCACCACGCCGGGGACGCGGCGGCCGTGCTGCGCTGGGCGCCGGCCGCCGCGCGACGGGCCGCCCAGCTCGGCGCCTACCGCCAGGCCGCCGCGCACTACGCCACCGCCCGCCCGCTGGTCGCCGCCGGCCCGCCGGACGAGCACGCCGGGCTGCTCGAGGAGTACTCGACGGCCGCCTACCACGGCGGCCTCAGCACCGAGGCGATCGAGACCCGGCGCGCGGCCCTGGCCCTGCGCACCGAGCAGGGCGACCCTCGCCGGATCGGCGACGACCTGCGCTGGCTGTCCCGGCTGAGCTGGTGGAACGGCCGGCCCGACGAGGCCCGCGCGGCCGCCTGGCGGGCGGTCGAGGTGCTCGAGGCGGCGCCGCCGGGCCGCGAGCTGGCCGCCGCCTACAGCAACCTGTCGCAGCTGTTCATGCTGGCCAACGAGGAGCCGGCGGCGGTCGAGTGGGGCAACCGGGCGCTGGAGCTGGCCCGCGGTCTGGGCGACCTCGACACCGAGCTGCACGCGATGGTCAACATCGGCTCGGCCCGGCACCAGCTCGACGACGCGGCCGGCGCGGCCCTGCTCACCGCCGCCTTCGAGCGGGCAGCCGCGGCCGGCTTCGACGACCACGCCGGTCGCGCGCTGGTCAACCTCGGCACCCAGTCCGTCGACCGCTACGACTACGCCACCGCCGACGCCGCCTTCGACCGGCTGCTGCCCTTCCTGACCGCCCGCGACCTGCACGGCTACGTCCGGCACGTGTCCGGCCACCGGGCCCGGATGGAGCTCGCCCGCGGCGACTGGCCGGCCGCCGCCGACGCCGTCGCCGTGGCGCTGAGCGGCCCGCTCGAGCCCGGCGGCGCCCAGTTGCCGGCCCTGGCCGCGCGGGCGGTGCTGCGGATCCGGCGGGACGAGCCGGGCGCCGGTGAGGCCGCGGCCGAGGCGGCCGAGCGCGGCTACCGCACCGGCGAGATCCAGTTCGTCGGCCCGGCCGCGCTGGCCCTGGCCGAGCTGCACTGGCTGGACGGCGACCGGCGCCGGGCGGCGGCCGAGGCACGGCACGGCGCCGAGGTCGCCGCGCGGGCCGGGCACGCCTGGTTCCTCGGCGAGCTGGGGTTCTGGCTGGCCCGCTGCGGCGAGGAGCCGCCGCCGGTGGAGGCCGAGCCGTTCCGGCTGATGATCGCGGGGGAGTGGCGGGCCGCCGCCGCGGCCTGGGCCGAGCGCGGCTGCACCTATCTGCGGGCCGAGGCGCTCGCCGCCGGCGACGCCGCCGCGACCGCCGAGGCGCTGCGCATCTACGACCGGCTCGGCGCCGTGCGGCCGGCCCGGCGGTTGCGGGCCACGCTGCGCGAGCGTGGGCTGCCGGTGCCGCGTGGTCCCCGGGCCGCCGCCGCGGCCGACCCGACCGGACTCACCGGCCGCCAGCGGGAGGTGCTGGCGCTGCTGGCCGAGGGGCTGAGCAACGCCGCGATCGCCTCCCGGCTGACGCTGTCGACCAAGACCGTCGACCACCACGTCTCGGCGGTACTGGGCAAGCTCGGCGTCCCGAGCCGGGGACAGGCGGCCGCGGCGGCCCGGCGGCGCGGGCTGATTTAGGGAACTCTCCCCATGTGGCGGCGGCCGGGGATCTCTAGCGTCGGTCGCATGACAGAGCTTGCACTCGACGGCCTCAAGGCCAAGCAGCAGAAGACCTGGGCCAGCGGCGACTACAGCGCCGTGGCCGCCATCATCCACCCGATCGCCGAGGAGCTCGTCCAGGCCGCCGACCTGTCGGCCGGCGCGCGCGTGCTCGACGTCGCCGCCGGCTCCGGCAACGCGGCCATCGCGGCCGCCCGCTGCGGCTGCCGGGTCGTGGCCAGCGACTACGTGCCGAGCCTCCTCGACCGCGCCCGCGAGCGCGTGGCGGCCGAGCGGCTGGCCATGGACTTCGAGACCGCCGACGCCGAGAACCTGCCGTACCCGGACGGCTCGTTCGACGCGGTGCTCTCGGTCGTCGGCGCCATGTTCGCCCCCGACCAGGAGAGGGTCGCCGCCGAGCTGACCCGCGTGGCCCGCCCCGGCGGCACGATCGCGATGGCGAACTGGACGCCCGAGGGCTTCATCGGCCAGATGTTCCGCACGGTCGGCCGCCGGGTGCCGCCGCCGCCCGGCATCCGCGGCCCGGTCGAGTGGGGCAGCGAGGCGCGGGTCCGCGAGCTGTTCGGCGACCGGGTGACCGACCTGCGGGTCGTGCCGCGCACGTTCGTGTTCCGCTACCCGTCACCGGAGGCGTTCGCCGAGTACTTCCGCCGGCACTACGGCCCGACGGTCAAGGCGTTCGAGGCGCTCGGCGACGACGCCAAGCCGCTCTTCGACGACCTGGTGGCGCTGGCGGCCGTGCACAACGTCGCGACCGACGGCACCGCGAAGATCGCGGCCGCCTACGTCCAGGTGCTGGCGACGCGCCGCTAACCGGTCTCTTCCAGCGGGGTGGGTAGCCGGTTCGGCGTGGCGGCGCCGAACCGGTGGCGCACCGCCGCCGGGTCGAGGGCCGCGGTCGCCGCCACCACGGCGCCCGACGCCAGCTTCTCCATCTCCGACCGCAGGATCGGGGCGGCCAGCTTGGCCAGGCCGTGCATCTCGAGCTCGACCCGGTAGGTGACCTCGCTGCCGCCCGGGACGGCCCGGACCACGACGGAGTCGACGCAGGTCGCACCCTCGCTGCGGCCGTGGAGGACCAGGCGGCCGGGCTCGTCGGCGATCAGCGTGTAGGTGAGCTCGGCCGTCACCCCGTACACCTTGCGCACATGCCGCCACTGCGCGCCGGGGACGGTCGGGCCGTCGCCGAGCCGGCTGGTGCGCACGGCCGAGGGATCCCATTCCTGAGCGTTCGCGAAGTCGCGGAGATAGGCCAGCACGACGGCCGGGGCTGCGGTCACGGCGAACGTGCGCTCCACGACGATCATCGGTCCCCCTGGGCGTCGGCGGTGCTGTCCCAGCGTAATGGCAGCTTCTGATCAGTGCCCGTGTTTCACTCTCTCGCCGAAACCGCGGACGAACCGCTTCTGCCACGGCGTCTCGACCGCGCCCGGGTGGTAGTGCGCGCGCACGTAGGCGACCGCGTCCGGGCCGGGCACACCGTCCAGCACCGCGAGGCAGGCCAGCGCGGTTCCGGTGCGTCCGCGGCCGCCACCGCAGGCGATCTCGACCCGCTCACCCTCGCTGCGGCGCAGGGCTTCGAGCAGGACCTCGTGGAGGTACGCCGGATCGGCCGGCAGGCGGAAGTCGGGCCACCGGACCCAGCGCTGTTCCCAGCCCACTTCCGGTGGTTCCTTGCCCAGCAGGTAGACGCCGAACGCCGGGGGATGACCGGACGGCATCGGGTCGCGCAGGCCGCGGCCGCGCACCAGCCGTCCCGACGGCAACGCCATCACTCCGGGCTCACCGGCCCGCCAAAGTTGCTCGATACCCACGTCACCATCCTGCTACAGTCGCGGCCATGTACGGCTTCTGCGAGCGACGCCGGCGATCTGACGACCGCCGCTGAAGTTGTGCCCTTCCACCGGCGGGTCGAGCCCGCCGGTTTTTTGTGTCCGGAACCGGTCGACCCGCCTCCGCGCGTACACGTCGATGGGTTTGCCATGAATCTCGAAGCTCTGCTCGCCGACCGGCTCGCGGCGCCGCTCGCCGCCGTCGCCGGATTCCCGGTCGATCCCGTGGTCCGGCGGTCGCAGCACGCCGACTTCCAGTCCGCGGCCGCGCTCGCGCTGGCCAAGCGCACCGGCCGGCCACCGTGGGCGATCGCCACCGACGTCGCGGCGGCGGCCAGCGCGCATCTCGCCGGCCTGGCCACCGTGCGCGTCTCCCGGCCCGGCTTCCTCAACGTCACCGTCGACGACGCCGTGCTCGCCTCCGCCGTCGACGACCTCGACGACCGGCTCGGCGTCCCACCGGCCGCCCGGCCCGAGCGGGTGGTCATCGACTACTCGGCGCCGAACGCCGCCAAGGAGATGCAGATCGGGCACCTGCGGTCGACGATCATCGGCGACGCGCTGGCCCAGCTGCTCGGCTGGCTCGGCCACGACGTCGTGCGGGCCAACCACCTCGGCGACTGGGGAACCCCGTTCGGGATGCTGATCGAGCACATGGTCGAGCTCGGCCACGACCGGGCCCGGCACTCGCTCGGCGACCTGACCGGCTTCTACCGGGTGGCGCGGGCGAAGTTCGACTCCGACGAGGACTTCCGGGTCCGGGCCCGGCGGCGGGTGGTGGCCCTGCAGTCCGGCGACGAGCTGTCCCGGACGTTGTGGACGCAGCTGGTCGAGCAGACCGAACGCAACTTCCTCGACACGTACGCCCGGCTCGGAGTGACCCTTACCGGGGGTGACTTCGTCGGCGAGAGCTTCTACCAGGAACGGCTGGCGTCGGTGGTGGACGATCTCGCCGCGCGGGGCCTGCTGGTGGAGAGCGAGGGCGCGCTGTGCGTCTTCCCGGACGGCTTCACCGGGCGGGACGGCGAGCCGCTGCCGCTGATCGTGCGCAAGAGCGACGGCGGGTTCGGGTATGCGGCGACCGACCTCGCCGCGGTCCGGCACCGGGCCGGGGACCTGAAGGCCGACCGGCTGCTGTACGTGGTGGGCGCACCGCAGCGGACCCACTTCCGGATGGTCTTCGCGGTCGCCCGGGCGGCCGGCTGGCTGCCCGCGGCGGTGACCGCCGAGCACATCGAGTTCGGCTCGATCCTGGGCGACGACGGCAAGGCCTTCCGGACCCGGGCCGGCGACAACGTACGGCTGGACGACCTGCTCGACGAGGCCGACAGCCGCGCCTCCTCGGCCGCCGTCGGCATCGGCGCGATCAAGTACGCCGACCTGGCCGGGGACCGGCGGTCCGACTACGTCTTCGACTGGGACCGGATGCTGGCCTCGACCGGCAACACCGGGCCGTACCTGCAGTACGCCTGCGCCCGGATCCGGTCGATCTTCCGGCGGGGCGCGTCCGAGCCCGGGCCCGTGGTGCTGGCCGAGCCGGCCGAGCGGCGGCTGGCGCTGGCCCTGCTCGGCTTCGAGCCGGCCGTCACCGCCGCGGCGGACCTGCGGGAGCCGCACCGGCTCGCGGGCTACCTGCACGACCTGGCCGTCGCGTTCTCGGCCTTCTACGAGACTTGCCCGGTGCTGCGGTCGGACGGCGCGACCCGGGCGAGCCGGCTGACCCTGGCCGACCGGACCGCCCGCACGCTGGGCTTGGGCCTCGGCCTGCTCGGGATCGATATCCCCGGCGAGATGTGACAAGTGGGTTCTTCAACTGCCGAGGCATCGACGGTTAGGGTGCGTTCAGGCGCGCCTGGACCAGGCGCGCGATCCGATTCGGAAAGGTTCGTGATGACCCCTCCCGCCGGTGTTTCGCGGCGCACAGTTATCGCCGCCTCGGCCGCCGCCACCGCGGCGCCCTTCGTCGCCTCCGGGGCCGCACAGGCCCATGGCGGCCACGCTCCGGCCCCGGAGACGTACCACCTCACCGTGCTCGGCACGTCCGACACGCATGGAAATGTGTATAACTGGGATTACTACCGGGACGCCGAGTACGACGACAGCGCGCACAACGACGTCGGGGTGGCCAAGCTCGCCGCCCTGGTCAACAAGCTGCGCGGGGAGGCGACCGGGGCGACGCTGGTGCTCGACGCCGGTGACACCATCCAGGGCACGCCGCTGGCCACCTACTACGCCAAGCAGGAGCCGATCACCACGACCGGTGAGAAGCACCCGATGGCCCGCGCCATGAACGTCCTGCACTACGACGCGGTGACGCTGGGCAACCACGAGTTCAACTACGGCCTGCCGCTGCTGAACCTGTGGATCCGGCAGCTCGGCTTTCCGGCCCTGGCCGCCAACGCGGTCAGCGCCACGACCGGTAAGCCGGCCTTCACCCCGTACGTGATCAAGAAGGTCTCGCTCGGAAAGCACGCTCCCACGCTGCGCGTCGGGATCCTCGGCCTCACCAACCCCGGCGTCGCCATCTGGGACCGGGCGAACGTCGAGGGCAAGCTCGAGTTCCTGGACATGGTGGCCACCGCGGCCAAGTGGGTGCCGGTCATGCGGCGCTGCGGCGCGGACATCGTGATCGTCTCGGCGCACGGCGGCGACAGCGGCAAGTCCAGCTACGGCCCCGAGCTGCCGAACGAGAACCCGGCGGCGCTGATCGCGGCCCAGGTGCCCGGCATCGACGCGGTCCTGTTCGGCCACGCCCACCTGGACATCCCGCAGCGGTTCGTGACCAACGAGGCGACCGGCCAGCAGGTGCTGCTGTCCGAGCCGTCGAAGTGGGGCCAGCGCCTCACCAAGATGGACTTCGACCTGGTCCGTCAGCACGGCAAGTGGTCGATTGTCGCGAAGGCCGCGACCACGCTGAACACCAACACCGTCGAGGCCGACCCGCGCGTTCTCGCGGTGACCCGGTCGCAGCACGCGAAGACCGTCGCGTACGTCAACCAGGTCGTCGCCCAGTCGACCGAGGAGCTCTCGGCCGCCACCTCCCGGTACGAGGACACCGCGATCCTCGACTACATCAACAAGGTGCAGACCGACGAAGTGACCGCGGCGCTGGCCGGCGGCGCTTATGGGAGCTTGCCGGTTTTGTCGATCGCGGCGCCGTTCAGCCGGACGGCCGTGTTCCCCAAGGGCGACGTCAAGATCAAGGACGTGGCCGGGCTCTACATCTACGACAACACGCTCGAGGCGGTCGTGCTGACCGGCGCCGAGGTGAAGGCGTACCTGGAGTACTCGGCGAAGTTCTTCGTGACGCTGGCCCCGGGCGCGCCGGTCGACCCGGCCACGATCAGCGACCCGTCGATCCCGGACTACAACTACGACGTGCTCTCCGGCGTCGACTACGACATCGACATCAGCAAGCCGATCGGCTCGCGGATCACCCGCCTGCAGATCGCCGGCGCCGACGTCGACCCGGCGGCCCAGTTCGTGGTGGCGGTGAACAACTACCGGCGCTCCGGCGGCGGCAACTTCCCCGGCATCGTGAAGACCCAGGTCTACAACGAGCAGAAGGAGATCCGCCAGCTGCTCATCGACTGGGCCCAGGCCAAGGGCTCGATCAACCCGGCCGACTTCTTCGTCAAGAACTGGCAGCTCGTCCGCGAGGGCGTGCCCGTCCAGTTCTGATCATGTTCGGTGGAGGGGCGCCTCGGGCGCCCCTCCTCGCTATCTGCTGACCGGGACCTGCATCTCGGTCACCCACTTGTCGAACTCGCCCGGCGGGCAGTCCAGGTACACCTCGCGGGCGAAGCCGGGCTCGACGGTGTGGTAGCCGTTGTCGTCGATCCAGTTCGCGATCTTCTGCCCGGTGCGGAAAGCCTCGGACATCGAGCCCTCGTGCAGGGCCGTCGCCGCCTGCTCGATCTCGGGCAGCACGACCACCTCGAAGCCGGGGTCGTCGCCGGCCTCGGCGTCACCGATCGGGAACGCCGCGTGCACGGTGATCGTCTCGTCGCCCGGCTCGGTGGGCGCCGGCAGGTAGTACGCGATCGGCGCCCCGGTCATCTGCACGCCGCCGGCCTCCATCAGCTCCATGAGCCGCGGGTAGAGCGGGGACAGGTTCTCGGTGATCGAATCGGGATGGTCGTAGCCGGTCGCGGTCGCGGACAGCTCCGCGACCCGGATCGGCGGGATGTTCTTGAGAACGACGTCTCCGGTGTCCATATGGCCCTCAATCTCGATCATCCGGAGACGGGCGTCGACCTGGGCCAGCCGCATGCGGTCCTTGCGTGCCTGCGCTTCCAGCTCGGCCCGGCGCAGGCGCAGCATGCCGCGCAGCTCACCGACGTCGACCTTCTCGTCGATGAGCTTCTGCACCTCCGAGAGTGAGAAGCCGAGGTCCTTGAGCGCGGTCACCCGGTTGAGCAGCTTGAGCTGGCTCGCCGTGTAGAAGCGATAGCCGCTGTGCTGGTCGACGTGGGCGGGCGGCAGCAGGCCGATGGCGTCGTAGTGGCGCAACATCCGCACCGACACCCGGCCCAGGCCGGCGAAGTCTCCGATACTGAACATGGTCCTCGTAGCCTCCGGCCTGACACAGTGTCAGAGTCAAGGGTCCTCTTCGGATCTCCCGGGCGCCCCTTCGGATCTCGCGGGGGTCAGCCGCCGGTCTCGCCGGGCGGCGTGGTCGTGGCGTCGGTCGTCGGGGGCGTCGTCGGGGGTGTCGTGGTCGGCTGCGTGGTCGGCGGCGACGTCGTGGTCGGCTGGGTCGTCGGCTTCGTCGGGGTCGCGCTGGTCGAAGCCGACGCGCTGGCCGAGGCGGACTTGCTCGGCGGCGCCGACGTCTTGCGGGTGGTGGCCTGCCGGTTCGGCTGCTTCGTCGTCGGGGTGGGCGCGAGCGTCGGCACGACCGGATCGTCATCCTGCTGCTGCGTCTCGGTCGGCGCCACGTTGAGCGGGTTGTTGCCGGACTGCGGGTCGTCGTCGCTGCGGAAGATGATCGCCATGGTCAGCCCGATCGCCAGCACCGCCATCACGCAGACCGCCACCAGCAGCGCCGTCTGGCTGCGCTGCGGCCGGCGCCGGGCCGGCAGCGGCGGGTTGGCCGGGGTGAAGGGCAGGTCACGCGGCATCGGCACGGCACGGGTCGGCGCCGGCGGGCTCAGCGGGGCGACCAGCGCGGTGCCGGTCATCCGCTTCCAGTCGAGTGGGCCGGCCGACTCGAACGCCGCCGCGGCGAACTCGGCCGCCGTGGCGAACCGGTCGGCCGGCTGCTTGGCCATCGCCCGGGCGATCAGCGCGCGGACCGGGGGCGGCACGTGCGCGGGCAGCGGGTCGGGCTCGTCCTCGAGATGACGCAGGGCCACCTGCAACGCGTTGTCGCCGTCGAACGGGGGCACGCCCGCGATGCAGTGGTACGCCACGGCGCCGAGCGCGTAGATGTCGGTGGCCGCGGTGACCTTGCCCTTGGCCACCTGCTCCGGGGCCATGTAGAGGGCGGTGCCGACGATCGCGTTGAGCTGTGTGACGCTGGTCACCGCGTTCGACCGGGCCACGCCGAAGTCGACCAGCACCACCGTGCCGTTCGGCTTCACGATCAGGTTGCCCGGCTTCACGTCGCGGTGCACCACGCCCACCTCGTGCGCGGCGTGCAGCGCGTCGGCGGCCTGGGCCACGATCGACATGGTCTCGGTGACGCTCATCGGGCCCTGGCGGACCCGGGCCGAGAGCGGCTCGCCCTCCACGTACGCCATCACCAGGTAGGCCACCTGGTCCTCGTCGGAGTCGCCGTCACCGGCGCCGGCGTAGTCGTAGACCTCGACGACGCCCGGGTGGCGGAACGACGCCATCATCCGCGCCTCGCCGTAGAACCGGGCCGCGAACTCGGGGTCGCTGAGCATGGCGGTCTTCAGCACCTTGACCGCGATCACGCGACCGAGCACCACGTCGGTGCCCTTCCACACCTCGCCCATGCCACCGGTCGCGATGCGCTCGTCCAACCGATAACGGTTGCCCAGGAGGATCCCCGCAGACAGCACCGCCGGACCTTATCTAATCGGGTGGCAGGGCCACAGCAAGCGAACGTCGCTCAACTCTACAGATGCCCGTCGGTCAGCGGGGGGCCAGCGATGGCACCCTTCGCCCGGCCGCCGAGTCCGCGATGAGCTGGGCCAACCGCCGTTCCCGGGTATCGCTCCGCTTCGCACTGATCACCCAGTGTGTCGCCGCCCGGCGGTAGGACGCGGATTGGGCCGAGAACCAGTCCCATGCCTGCGGGTCTGCCCGGAAACGCGCGCTTTGCTGGTCGTCGAACTGCCCGTCCTGTTCGTGGGCGTACGCGGGCGCCTGGTCGATCTTGCGCTCCTCGAAAGCGCGGAGCCCGGACGGGCGCATGAGGCCGCGCTCGGTCAACTCAGCGATCTTCGCCACATTGACTTCGCTCCAGACGCTGCCGCGCCGCCGCGGGGTGAACCGCACCTGGTAGCGCTGGTCGTCGATCCGGCGGGCCACGCTGTCGATCCAGCCGTAGCAGAGGGCCTGCTCGATCGCCTCGGGGTGGGAGACCCCGCTGCGGCCGCTGCCCTTCTTCCAGTACCCCACGAACAACTCGGGAGCGGCGGCATGATTCGCCTCGAACCACTCACGCAGGTCGGCGGCCGTGTCGAAGAAGAGCGCATCCACGCCGACAGCGTAGGTGCCGCCGGGCGGCAAAGGGCTCCGCCCGGCGGCCGGTGGTGCTTCTGCTCGGGTGTGTCAGATCTCGCGGCCCTGGACGATCACGGCCGTCTCGGCGAGCTCGCGCTCCTCCTCGGCCGCCTGCTGGGCCAGCGAGCGCCGCGCGTAGGCGGCCGCCGCCCAGCCCACCGCCACCCCGGCCAGGCCGGCCAGGGCGATCAGACCCCACGGGCGGCCCGGGCGGCGACCGGCCAGTGCGTCGGCGGCCGCGGTGGCCCGCCGCCACGCCTCGTCGGCGAAGTCCTGGCCACGGTCGCCGGCCAGGGCGGCGGCCTTGGCGGCCGCCTTCGCGGCCTTGTCGCTGGCCCGGGTCGCCGCCTTCGAGGCCTTGCCCCCGGTCTGCGACGCCGCCTTCGACGCCTTGTTGCTCGCGCGCGTGGCCGCCTTCGCCGCCTTGTCGCCGGCTCGCGAGGCCGCCTTGGAGGCCTTGTCGCTCGCGGCCGTGGCCGCCTTCGACGCGTTGTCGCTCGCCGTCGACCACGCGGATGTCAGGTAGTCCCAGGCCTGTTCGGCGGTTCGCTCGGCTGTTGTGGTCATCGTCGCAATCTCCTCACGCGGTCGGCGTACCTCGGTCACCTGCCCATATGCGCCAAGCGGCAAACGCGTCCGCTGTGGACGCCATCACGTTTCGGAAACGACTGGACGCCAGCCGGTAGTCTTGACGCGGTTCACACGGGTCACTCAGGTGGCTAACAGGTTCGGGGCCTAGCGTTTCGGTCAGTTTCACCGAACCTTTCGGGGGTAGTCTGCTCTGCCCCCGGCGCGAGGCCCAGTGGGGTGGTGCACTACGCTGCGTCGCGGCCCGCGCACAGAGGAGCTGACGCTCGGGGAGTCCGGGCGGGTGGAGGGATTGGCGTGACGCTGTCGATAATGACGTCGACGCTTGCCGACGGTGTGGTGGAGGTCTCGCCCAGCGGCGAGATCGACGTGGAGAACGCTTACGAGATCCGGGAGGCCGTGGCGACCCAGCTCGCCGAGGGGCGCCCCACCCGCATCGAGCTCAACTTGCACAACGTGACCTTCATCGACTCGGTCGGCATCAGCGCCCTCGTCGCCGCCTTCCAGCTCGCCGCCGTGAGCGAGGTCAAGCTGGTCGTCACCCGGCCGAGCCGCTTCGCCCACCGGCAGCTGTGGGTGACCGGGCTGCTCGGCCTCTTCGGCAACCCGACCCCCTTCGGCGACGGCGCCGAGAGCGAGGAGCCGGCCGCCTTCGCCTGACCGCGCCGCGACGCTCGAGGCGTCGGCCGCTTCCGCCGACACCCGCCGCGACGATGCGCGAGGCGCATGCGGGGGCCCCTCCATGGCCGGCCTCGAGCGGCCCGGAGCGGCCCTCCCTAGATCGCCGGGGACTGGACCGCCACCGTCTCGAGGTTGAAGCGGACGTCCGAGGCCTCCACCGGCGCCCGCAGCGGCGTGACCACGGCGAAATGCTCGGCCAGCGCGGCCAGGTCGGTCTGCGGCTCCAGCAGGTCGTCGGCGGCCTGCACGGCGGTACGCACGAAGCCCTCGCCCGCCTCGGCGATGCTCATCTGCACCTGGCCGAACTGCGCGAGCGCGGCCCGGCGCAGCCCGCGGATTCCGTCCAGATGCAGGTCGGGCACGTTGAGGTTGAAGACCGTGCCGGCGGCGGTGTGCAGCAGCGTCGGAATCAGCCGCACGGCGAGCTCGGCGGCGCTGCTCCAGTGCCGCTTCTCGTCGTCGACCTCGCTGATCACGTCCATCGCGGCGCCGCCGCTGCGGGTCGAGGCCACCCGCGGTGACAGCACGTCGAGCGAGACGGCGAGGCCGTGCAGTCCCGCGTAGGACCCGGTCAGCGTCGCGCCCACGGTGCCCGAGTGCACCACGGCCGAGCCGGCGTTCGCGCCCCGGTTGATGCCGGAGAGGATCATCTCCGGCGGCTCACCGAAGGCCTCCCGCAAGGCGAGCAGCACGATGTACGCCGGGGAGGCCGCCACCGCGTACGCCGGAATGTGCTTGTTGCCCGGCAGCTCGCGCTTGTGCAGGATGATCTTGCCGTGCTCCTCGATCGCGGTCATCGCGGCGCTGCTGCCGCTCGACTCGGTGACCGGCGCGGCCACCACCACGTCGTGCCCCTCGCGTGCGGCCGCCCGTGCCAGGTAGCGCAAGCCGGGGGCTTCGATGCCGTCGTCGTTGGTGACCAGGATTCGTGTCATCGTGCCTTCTTGATCGGGGTGAGCTTGATCCGCTCGGTCAGGACCTGGACGGCGTCCAGATGTCCGGTGCCGAGGCCGTGCCGGGTGACATTCAGCGCGCCGGCGGCCGCCCCGGTGCGTACCGCCTCGCTCATCTCGCCGCCGCGGGCGAGCACCGCGGCCACGCCGGCCGTCATCGAGTCGCCGGCGCCGCGGCCGTCGGTGGGGGTCAGCTTGGGCGTGCCGACCCGGTAGATCTCGTCGTTGATCAGGGCCAGCGCGCCCATGTCGGCCCGCGACACCAGGACCGCCTCGGCGCCGTCGTCGCGCAGCTTGAGCAGCGCGTCGGTGAGGTGCCGCTCGGAGTCGTCGGGGGAGAGGCCGTCGGCGATCAGCTCCTCGTGGCTGATCTTCACCACGTTGAGGCCCGCCTCCAGTACCGCCTTGAGATGGTCGCCGCACAGGTCGGCGATCACCTTGCACCCGTTGGCCCGCAGGTCGGCGGCGAGGCGCCGGTACACGGCCGGCTTGATCACCGACGGGTGGGCCGGGCCGCTGAGGATCGCGATGCCGGCCCGCAGACCCTCGGCCAGCGCCAGGTTGTAGAGCTCGTCGAGCTCGTGCCGGGTGAACGGCGCGCCGGCGATCTCGGCCAGCGAGCGGCGCTGGCCGTCCCGCCGGTCGTGGACGTACCAGCCGCTGCCGCTCTCCCGCGGGATCGTCCGCAGCGTCACGCCCTTGAAGTCGAGCAGCGGCTTGAGAACGCGGCCGACCTCACCGCCCACGGCCGCGCAGAGGATCACCTCGGCGCCCAGCGAGGTGATCATGCGAGTCTGCCAGATGCCCTGCCCGCCCGGATGGACGTGCAACTCGGGCAGCTCGTGTTGCTGTTCGATAGTCACGGTGAGTTGAGGTGCGGGCGCGAAGACCATGACCCGAGCGTCGCTCATATCCGACATTGTCCACTTTTATGGACGCCCGGTCCGGCAAAAGCGATAAAACCTCAGAGCTCGAATGCCTCGTTCGTCAACTCTCGTACGGCATCGATGAGGTCCGGCCGCGTCTGCAGCAGATCCTCGAGCCGCACTCGCCACTTGCCCGCCTCGACGTCCCCCGCGTACCGGTCGCCGCCGGTCTCGACCAGAGCCGTGAGCAGGCGCTGGCGCGTGTCGGCGAACTGGCCGTAGACCTCGCTGCCGAGCCGGCTCAGCACCTTGGCCGCGAACCGGTCGGACTGCTGGCTGCCGGCGGCCCGGACGAACGCCCGGGCGCCGTCCCACGCGACTCTCGGCTGATGGATGACGGTCTGCGCCATGACGGTGTCCCCTCGTGATGACATAGCCACCTAGCGTAGAGACGCCTCCCGCGACCGGTGGCCGGAGTGCGACCAGGATGCCCGCCTTCTGTGATGATCGCCATACCCGATCACCAGCCGGCCGGCGCACACCCTCCGCCGGCCCCGACCGGCTCGACCTGGAGGGTGGCGTGGTCGATGTCGAAGTCCTCGTGCAGCGCCTCGCGGGCCGTGCTCAGCACCGTCGCGAGCTCGGCCGCGGGCTCGAGGCTGAGGTGGGCCGAGGCGACGTCCATGCCCGAGGTCAGCGTCCAGACGTGCAGGTCGTGCACGTCGCAGACGCCCGGCACGGCGGCCAGCCGGGCCCGGACCGCGGTGATGTCGAGGTGGTCGGGCGCGGCCTGCACGAGGATCCGCACCGCCTCGCGGCCGAGTGCGAACGTGCGCGGCAGGATCATGAGCGCCACGATCACGGCGACGATCGGGTCCGCGTACTGCCAGCCGGTGGTCTTGATGATCACACCCGCGATGATCACGCCGACCGAGCCGAGCAGGTCGCCGACCACCTCCAGGTAGGCGCCGCGGACGTTGATGCTCTCCTTGGCGCCCGCGCGCAGCAGGCCGAAGGCGATCAGGTTGACCGCCAGGCCGCCCACCGCCACCGCCAGCATCCCGCCGGCCAGCACCTCGGGCGGATCGGTGAACCGGCGCACCGCCTGGACCAGGACGAAGACGGCGACCGCGGTCAGCAGCGCGGCATTGGCCAGCGCCGCGAGCACCTCGAGGCGGTAGAGCCCGAAGGTGCGGTGCGAGTCGGTGGCGGCGCGACCGGCCGCGGTGATCGCCGCCAGCGCCATCGCGATGCCGAGCACGTCGGTGAACATGTGGCCCGCGTCGGACAGCAGGGCCAGCGAACCGGTGGCGAACGCGGCGACGGCCTCGACCAGCATGAACGCGGCCAGCAGGCCACCGGCCCACCACAGCCGGGCCCGGTGTCGCTCGCCGGCGCGCATCGCCTGCTTCCCGTGGTCGTGCCCGGCTCCCATGCGTCAACCCTCCGTCGGCGCGACCCGCCTCGGCCAATGTATGCGTACATCGCTATATGTGCAAGCCGAACCGGGGCGGCTCGGCCGGGGTATGTCATCAACGACAACCTCACAGCACCGCCTGGAAAGGATTTCCGTGTCCAGACGTACTCTCGCGATTGTCATCCCCGCGCTGCTCGCGGTCACGCTCGGCGCGACCCCCGCGGTGGCCCGTTCCCACTCCGGAGTGCTCACCAGCTTCGCCCTCCCGGCCGGCTTCCAGCCCGAGGGCATCGCCATCGGCGAGCGGCCGTACGCCTACTTCGGCTCCCGCGCCGACGGCGACATCATCCGGGTCGGCCTGGTCACCGGCGAGACCCGGGTGATCAACCAGGGTCCGGGCACTCCCTCGCTCGGCCTCAAGCTCGACAAGCGGGAACGCCTCTTCGTGGCCGGCGGCTCCGGGGGCGACGCTCGTGTGATCGACACCCACAACGGCAAGGTCCTGCGCACGTACGCGTTGCAGACCGTCCCGTCGTTCATCAACGACGTGGCACTGACCGGCGGCGCCGCCTGGTTCACCGACTCGGCCAACCCCGTGCTGTTCAAGCTGCCGCTGGACCGGAAGGGCAAGCTGCCGGCCGCGGCCGTGCGGGTGCCGCTGACCGGGGCGATCAAGTACGCGGCCGGCAACAACGCCAACGGCATCGCGCCGACCCCGGACGGCCGCGCGCTGATCGTCGTCCAGTCGAACACCGGCAAGCTGTTCCACGTCCGCTACGACGGGCAGACGACCGAGATCGACCTGCGCGGCGACAACGTGGTCAACGGCGACGGCCTCTGGCTGCGCGGGCGCACGCTCTACGTCGTGCAGAACCGGCTCAACACGATCACCGAGATCCTGCTGAACAAGGACGCCACCGCCGGCTCGGTGATCTCGCGGACCACCGACGGATCGTTCGACGTGCCGACCACCATCGCCGAGTACGGCAAGCGGTTCTACCTGCCCAACGCGCGCTTCACCACACCGGCGACGCCGACCACGCCGTACGACGCGGTCAGCGTGCGGATTCCGTAGCCGGCACCCAGTCGGCGGTCGTCCCGACCGTGGTCAGGCGCTGGGTGGCCCGGGACAGGGCGACGTAGAGCGTGCGGATGCCGGCCGCGTCCCGGGTGAGGGCCGCCGGCTCCACGAGCACGACCGCGTCGTACTCCATGCCCTTGGCCTCCAGCGCCGTGACCACCTGGACCCGCTCCGGCAGCCCGGCCACCCACCCGGCCATCTCGTCCCGGCGCGGCACCGGCGTGATCACGCCGATCGTCCCGTCCACCTCGGTGAGCTGCTTCTCGGCCAGCTCGCGCACCAGGCCCGGCAGCCCGGCCCGGTCGGTGACCACATCGACCGGGTCGACGCCGGTGCTGCGCACGGCCCGCGGCAGCGGCAGGTCCGGCAGCAGCGTGCGGATCACCCGGGCCGCCACCGCGAAGATCTCCGAGGAGTTCCGGTAGTTGGTGGTCAGCGCGTAGCTGTTGCGCCGGCGCGAGCCGAGCGCCCGGTCGCGGGACCGGTCCAGCTCGGCCGGGTCGCCGGCCCAGGCGGTCTGCGCCGGGTCGCCCACGATCGTCCAGGACGCGTACTGCCCGCGGCGGCCGATCATGCGCCACTGCATCGGCGAGACGTCCTGCGACTCGTCCACGACAACGTGGGCGAAGTCGCGGTAGTCCTCGTCGCGCTGCACCTGCTGGGCCCGGGCCGCCGCCTGCCGGTCGGCGTAGGTGCTGACCTCCTGGATCCCGTCCCGTACGTGGAAGGGGTTCTTGGTCTTCTTCTGCGCCTGCCGGGGCCGGCCCATCAGCTCGTCGAGCTCGTCGAGCAGCGCCACGTCGGCGATCGTCGGACCCTGCTCGGCCAGCGCGTCGAACGAGCCCTGCAGGGTCGCGATCTCCTCCCGGGAGAGCAGGCCGTTGGCGTACTTCCGCAGCCGGCCCGGATCGGCCAGCCAGCGCAGCACCCGCAGTGGGGTGAAGCGGGGCCACCACGCCTTGAGGAAGTCGCGGAAGTCCCCGCGGTCGGCCAGCTCGGCCTCGAAGTCCGCCTTCTCCGGCAGGCCCGTGATCTTGAGCTGACGCGCCTGCGCCCAGAGCGCGTCGAAGAGCCGGTCGAAGCCGTGCCCGCGGACCTCGTTGCGGCGCGCGCCCCGGGGCAGCGCCTTGCGCCGGATCTCGTCCAGCTCGCGCGCGTCCAGCCGCAGCAGCGTGCCCCGGTAGAGCAGGCGCAGCTCGGCCGGGCCGCCCGGCACCGCGTCGTGCGAGGCCCGCTCGAGCACCCGCCGCATGCGCAGCGAGCCCTTGATCGCCGCGACCGGCCCGCTGTCGACCCGGGTCGCGTCGTAGCCCGGCACCAGCGAGCCGAGCGAGCGCAGGGTGGCCGTGTCCTCGCCGAGCGAGGGCAGCACGGTCGCGATGTACTCCACGAAGACGCCGGACGGGCCGACGACCAGGATGCCGCCGCCCGCGAACCGGCTGCGGTCGGAGTACAGCAGGTACGCCGCCCGGTGCAGCGCCACCGCGGTCTTGCCGGTGCCCGGCCCGCCGGTCACGATCGTCACGCCCGATGCCGGGGAGCGGATCGCCTCGTCCTGCTCGCGCTGGATGGTGGCGACGATGTCGCGCATGCCCCGCCCGGTCGCCTTGGACAGGCTGGCCAGCAGCGCGCCGTCGCCGACCACCCGCATGCCGGGCGGCGCCGCCTCCGGGTCGAGCAGGTCGTCCTCGATGCCGGTGACCTTCTCCCGGCTCGACTGGATCATGCGGCGGCGGATCACGCCGAGCGGCTCGGCCGCGGTGGCCCGGTAGAACGCCGCGGCCGCCGGCGCGCGCCAGTCGACGACCAGCGGCTGCGAGCTTTCGTCGCGGATGCCCATCCGGCCGACGTAGTGGGTCGCGCCGGTCTTCAGGTCGAGGCGGCCGAAGACCAGGCCCTCGTACTCGGTGTCGAGGGCATGGCGTCGCCGGGCCGCGTGGTAGACCATCGCGTCCCGCTCGACCAGGGCGCCGAACGTGCCGACGCCGGCCAGGCGGTAGCCCTCCTTCTCGGCGCGCGAGGCGTCGCGGCGAAGCTCGGCGAGGCGGGCGTAGACCCGGTCCACATGCTGCTGTTCGACCGCGATCTCTTGCTGGAGGACGGTGGGGTCGCTCAAGGCTGGTGCTTCTCCCTGGTTGAAAAAGGGGGCAATCGAACTTACTCCTACCGGCCGGGTTCTTGACAGCCGGGTGCCGAAGCGGATACTTAAGCAAGTGCTTAACCATTCGCTCGACCTGATGTACGCGGCCCTGGCCGACGGCAGCCGGCGGACCATGGTCGACCGGCTCAGCCGCGGTCCGGCCACGGTCAAGGAGCTGGCCGGGCCGCTGACCATGACGCTGCCCGCGGTGCTGCAGCACCTGCGCGTGCTGGAGGAGAGCGGCCTGGTCCGCTCGGAGAAGGTCGGCCGGGTCCGCACCTGCCGCCTCCAGCCGGCCGCGTTGCAGGCCGCCGAGCAGTGGATCGCCGACCGGCGGTCCGGATGGGTGAGCAGTCTCGATCGTCTCGAGGACTTCCTGAACGGAGAGAGTGATGACTGAACGTTCCGCGCTGCACGACACCTTCCGTATCGACCGGCATTTCGACGCCGAGCCGGCGCGGGTCTTCCGGGCCTTCGCCGACCCGGGGGCCAAGGCCAAATGGTTCGGCGATCCGTCGTCGACCCAGCACAAGGAGTTCGACTTCCGCGAGGGCGGCCGGGAGACGATGGAGTCGGTCTTCGCCGACAACCGGTACGGGTACGTCGCTACCTACACCGACGTGGTTCCGGACGAGCGGATCGTCTACACGTACGAGATGACCATGAACGGGCGCCGCATCTCGGTCTCGGTCGCCACCGTCGAGCTGCGGGCGGGAGCCGGCGGGGGAACCGACTTCGTGCTGACCGAGCAGGGCGTCTACCTGGACGGGCTGGACAACTCGGCGCAGCGCAAGCAGGGCACCGAGGACCTGATGGACGCGCTGGCCAAGTCCCTCTAGGTTCTGTCTCTTAGATCATCGTGGCGATCATGGGCGTCGATCGTTGGATCGGGTGTGGCGCGTGGTGATTTGACGAACCAGGAATGGGCTGTGCTGGCGCCGTTGCTGCCGGCGCAGCCGGTTCAGGGCCGGCGGTGGCGTGATCACCGGCAGGTGATCAACGCGATCTGCTGGGTCAAGCGCACCGGTTCACCCTGGCGGGATTTGCCCGAACGGTACGGGCCGTGGAAGACGCCGTACCAACGTTTCCGCCGGTGGGCGGCCGATGGCACCTGGGCGCGGTTGAAAGCCCAGGTCGTCACGCTTGCCGAACTCGACGACGACATCGACTGGGACGCCCAGGTCGACGCCACGATCGTGCGCACCCATCAGCATGCTGCCGGGGCCGCAAAAAGGGGCTCGACGTCGCCGCGACGCAGGCACGCGAAGGCATCGGACGCTCCCGCGGCGGGCTGACCACGAAAATCCACACCCTGGCCGACGGCCGGGGCCGGTCGCTGGCATCGCTGATCACGCCCGGGCAAGCCGCCGACACCCAGCAGCTGATCCCGCTGCTCAACCAGGTTCGGGTGGCCACACCCGGACCTGGGCGCCCGCGTGTGCGTCCGAACTCGTTAACCGGCGACCGGGCGTACTCGTCACGGGCCAACCGCAAGGCCTTGCGGGACAAACACATCGCCACCACGATCCCGCAGCCGCGTGACCAGGTCGCCAACCGGCTGCGCAAGGGCCGCAACGGCGGCCGGCCACCCGCGTTCGACCCGCACGCCTACACGCGGCGCAACCAGGTCGAACGCGGCTTCAACCGGCGCAAACACTGGCGCGGACTGGCCACCCGTTACGACAAGCTCGGCGCCCACTTTCAAGCCACCCTCGACCTCGTCGAAATGCTCGACTGGCTCCGAGCCGTACCCGACAGACTTGATCTAAGAGACAGAACCTAGGCGGCCTTGCCGCTCGGGCTCGCAGTGGCGGCCTTGCGGGCCCGCCTGGTACGCCGGCGGCGCTCGCCCGAGGTGCTCGCGCCGGCCCGCTCCACGATGGTGGTGAGGATGGCGGAGACCTCGGCGTGACGCTCGAGGATCAGCATGTGGCCGGCGCCGGGGAAGACGGTGAGCTCGGTGCCGGGCAGGGCCTCGGCGATGCACTCGGCGCACGGCGGCGGCGTCAGCCGGTCGCGGTCGCCGACCAGCACGGCGGCCGGTACGTCGCCCAGCCGGGCCAGCGTGTCGAGCCGCTGCTGCTCGCCGATCGAGGTGCGGAAGCCGCCGATCGAGCGCAGCGTCGTGCGGCCCACGCTCTTCATCGTCATCTGCAGGGCGGCGTCCTCGTAGTCGTCGCCGAACAGCAGCCAGCGCAGGGCCGGCCGCAGCGCGGGGAGGAAGGCGCGGTGCGGCCGCCAGGCGCCGGAGCGGGCCAGCAGCCCGGCCCCGAGCGTCTCGCCCGCCCGCATCAGGGTCGCGAGCCGGGCCGGCAGGCCGTAGCGGGTGTGCGCGGTGCCCTCGGCGGTGGTCGAGACGAACAACAGGCCGGCGACGCGCTGGGCGAACTCCTCGGGGTGGCCGTGGGCGTACTCCATGATCGTCATGCCGCCCATCGAGTGGCCCGCCAGCACCACGGGGCCTTCCGGCGCGTACCGCCGCAATATCTCGGAGAGATCGTCGCCCAGCTGGCCGAGGGTCGCCGAGCCCAGCCGGGTCGATCCCGAGCGGCCGTGGCCGCGAGCGTCGAACGCGATGATCCGAGGAGCCGCCTCGCCCATCTTCTGCAGCGCCGCGATCTGGTGATGCCAGGTGCGCCGGTTCAGGCACCAGCCGTGCAGCAGCACCACGGTGACCTTCGCGTCGGCGGGACCCCAGGTCTCGACACTGAGCGCGACGTCATCCGCGAGCCGCAACACCGAGCGTTCTGACATGGGCACCTCCGCAAGTCGCACGGCCCCGTTGTACCCACGGGTAGTAATCATCACCCGCATCTCGCGCAAGTGCCACGGGTCCTGGGTGATTTATTGCCTTTCGCCCTAGCTGCCGTACGGCTCATCTCCCCGTCATTCCGTGACTTGCCTCGCACTCCCTGTCCACTTGCCCGAACTCGGCGAGAATTTCCCTCATGACCACCGACCCCTTGGCCCCGCCGTCCCCACCGATCACCACCGCCGCCGACGCTCTGGCTGAGCTGGTCGCCGGCAACAAACGCTTCGTCAGCGCGCGCCCCGAGCACGGGCACCGCGTGTCGGCCGCGGCCGCGGCGTCGGGCGGACAGCAGCCGCACGCCGTGGTCATCGGGTGCATCGACTCGCGGGTGCCGCTGGAGGCCATCTTCGACCAGACGTTCGGGTCGATCTGTGTGGTCCGCTCCGGCGCGCACGTGGTCGACCGGGCCGTGCTGGGGTCGGTCGGCTTCGCCGTGGCCAAGCTCGGAGTCCCGCTGATCATGGTGCTGGGCCACAAGCGGTGCGGAGCCGTGCAGGCGACCGTCGACTCGCTGAGCTCGGGCGAGCGCCCGCCGGGCGACATCGGGTACCTGGTGGACGAGATCGCTCCCGCGGTCACCGCCGTGGGGCTCGACTCGCCCGACGTGGCGGAGCTGGCCATGCGGGCGCACGTCGCGCGGACGGTGGCGGTGATGCGCGAGATCGAGGGCGTGGCGGACGCGGTGGCGGCCGGCCGGGTCGATGTCGTGGGTGCCGTTTACGACCTCGATACGGGATGGGTGGACCTGCTGCCGTAGGTCGGTGGGGGATCGGCGGTGCCCGGATCTTGATGAGGTTGCGGGTTGCGGGTCGCTGTGGCTCTTCATCGCTGTGGCGGTTGAGGCTGCGGCGTTTTTGGGTTGTGGATAACCGGCCGGAAGTGTCGTAGGTGGGCCGTATGGTCGGCCCCACCCAGTGCTCGGGTGGGGTGGGGTTGGCTGGGCGGTGTTGGCTGGGCGGCGTTGGCTGGGGTGGCGTTGGCTTGCCGGCGGATGTGGCGCGCTGACCGGCCCGCGGCGATGGGGCGAGCCAGGGTGGACTCAGCCTGGGATGCCCGCTGCTGGGCTGGTGTTCCGCGACTGGCTGGTACGAGCGCGGCTGGCTGTTAGTGCACGGCTGGCTGGTAGTGGCGCGGCTGTTGAGACTGCGCCGCCGGTCGTGCTCGAGAGACTCCCGGGAGCGTGGCGTTGTGTTCGGTGCTGGGAGGTCGGAGCCAGCGGTGGGCTCGCGCGAAGGCATGTGGATCGCCGGGCAAAAACTGTCGTACCCGAGCCGTATGTTCGAGCCCACCCAGTAGAGGGCGGGGGACGAGCCGAAGGGCGGGGGACGAGCCGAAGGGCGGGGGACGAGCCGAAGGGCGGGGGACGAGCCGAAGGGTGGCGGACGAGCCAAGGCGGCGGACGAGCCGAAGGGCGGCAGACGAACCAAACGGCGGCGGATGAGGCAATCCGCAATCTCAACGCGCGGAATTATGCGTACATCATCCGGTTCTGTCCCCGATCATGCCTTGATGATCTCGATGGGCTGATGATCAGAGAGCGCAAAAAGGCGCCTCCGGCCAGGCCGGGGCGCCTTTTCGAACGGTGTGTCAGCCCTCGAACACGCCGGCGTCGACCAGGCGCTTCTCGGTGGCGTCCCAGCCGTCCTGCGGGTGGGCGGTGTTGAGCGTCTCGAGCTCGGCGCGGATCTTGGCACCGTGGCCGGCGGCCGAGAGGGAGCGGATCTCCTCGATGAAGGCGTCCGAGTCGGTCTTGAGGTGCACGGTCTTGCCGTTGGTCAGGTTGCGCACGTAGGCGAAGCGGCCGCTGGCGAGCGGGATGAGGTACTTGTACTCACCGAGCACGCTCAGAGCGCCCGAGGTGCCCTGGCCGGCGCGAACTGATGCGCGGGCGGTCTTGGAGGTGCTGCTAGCCACGGCGGTACTCCTTGAGGAAACAGAAAAAAGGCCGTTGCAACTCTACACGATCCCGGGCGGACCGTGCCGTCGGAGCAGGTCCGGCCGTTGAGATGAGTGGGCCACGACGGCTGCGAAGATGTCGATGTTGCCGATTCTCTGGCGCACCATCCGTACCAACCGGCATCATGGGACACGATCAACCGCGGTCGAGGTCGTAGGGGAAGACGCACCTCGGTCTCCGGGAGGTCACCGTGCCAACGTGTGGCGTCGTATACGTCCACTCGACCCCGCTTGCCGTGTGCCAACACGTCGAGTGGGCGATCGCGCGCGTCCTGACCGCGCCGGTCAACCTGCAATGGACCGCCCAGCCGGTTGATCCCGGCGCGCGACGGGCCGAATGCAGCTGGACCGGACGGGCCGGGACCGGCGCCGAGCTGGCTGCTGCCCTCCGGCAGTGGCCCATGATCCGTTTCGAGGTTACCGAGGAACCCAGCCCGGGCGTGGACGGCGAACGTTTCATGCACGTGCCGGGCCGCGGGCTCTTCCACGGGATCATGGGCGCGTCGGGGGACATCCAGCTCGGCGAGGACCGGCTGCGCGCGCTGATGGCCTCCGCGCGAGCGCCGGAGGCCCTTTCGCATGCCCTCGACAAGGCGCTCGGCACGGCCTGGGACGCCGAGCTCGAGCCGTACCGGTACGCGGGCGACGGCGCGCCGGTGACGCTGCTGACGAGAGTAGGGTAAAGGCCGATAAAAACGGCAAAATTTGCGGACGGTCGGGCGGGCTGCTGAGATGGCGTGCGTGAAGAGGTGCCTGCCGCTCGCCGTGGTCGCCACGACACTGCTGGCCGCGGCCGCGTGCGGCAAGGACGAAGCGCACAGGACGCCGGCGCCGGCCACAACCTCCAGCGAGCCGGCGTCGGCGAAGGCGGGGGCGGAGACGGGGGCGGCGGCGGAGGCGGATCCGGCGGCCCGCGCGGCCGCGATGAGCGACGCCGATCTGGCCGGGCAGGTCCTGATGCCGTACGCCTACGGCAGTGACGCGACCACGGTGGACAAGACGTCGGCGGCCGGCAACCGGGGCCTGGCCGGCGTCGACACTCCGGCCCAGATGGTGGCCAAGTTCCACCTCGGCGGCCTCATCCTGGTCAGCTTCACCGCGCAGGACCCGACCGGCTCCACCAACCCGGCGACCAACGTGGAGAACCCGCAGCAGGTCCGCAAGCTCACCGACGGCCTCCAGACGGCGGCCCGCGAGGCCGAGCTGCCACCCCTGATGATCGGCACCGACCAGGAGTACGGCGTGGTCACCCGCGTCACCCAGGGCGTGACCATGCTGCCGTCCGCGATGGGCGCCGGCGCCGCGGGCAAGCCGGCCCTGACCGAGGCGGCCTGGCACGCGGCCGGCGAGGAGCTGGCGGCCATGGGCATCACCGTGGACTTCGCCCCGGTCGCCGACACCCTCGGGCCGCCGGCCAACACGGTGATCGGCTCCCGGTCGTTCGGCGCCGACCCCAAGGCCAACGCCGACCAGGTCGCCGCCGTCGTGCGCGGGCTGCGGTCGGCCGGCGTCGCCGCAGGCCTCAAGCACTTCCCGGGCCACGGCCACACCGACAGGGACAGCCACGCGACGCTGCCGGTGGTGAAGCAGAGCCGGGACGCCTGGACGGCGCAGGATCTCCCGCCGTTCCGGTCCGGCGTGACGGCCGGCGCCGACGTGGTGATGTCCGGTCACCTCGACGTTCAGGCGCTGGACAAGGGCGTACCGGCCACGTTCTCGCACAAGATCATGACGGATGAGCTGCGCGGCGCGCTGAAGTTCGGCGGGGTGGCGATCACCGATGCCATGAACATGCCGCCCGCCATGCAGTGGCCGCCGGGCGAGGCCGCCGTGCGCGCGCTCAACGCCGGCAACGACATGCTGCTCATGCCGCCGGACATCACCAAGGCCCGGGACGGCATCCTGGCCGGGCTCAAGGACGGCTCGCTCAAGCGGGAGCGCCTGGTCGAGGCCGTGACCCGCATCCTCACGCTGAAGGCGAAGAAGTCGGGTCGGCCCGCCGAGGGAGGGAGCGGCGCGGCCCACGAGCAGGCGGTCGCCGCGCTCGATGCCGCGTCGATCACGGTCCTCAAGGGTGCCTGCGGCGGCCCCCTGCTCACCGGCCCGGTCACGGTCACTGCGGCCGACGGCCGCGAGGCGGCGCGGATCAACCTGGTCAAGGCGTTGCAAGCGCTGGGCGTGCCGGTCCAGGCCGCGGGGGGCAAGGTCATACACCTGGTCGGGTACGGCGACAGCGCCCTCGATCTCGACCAGTCCGCGGCCATCACGGTCATGATGGACACGCCCTACCTGCTCGCCTCGGCCAAGTCGCCGACGCTCATCGCCACGTACTCGTCGAGCAGGCTGTCGCTTACCACCCTGGCCGCGGTCATCGCCGGAAAAGCGAAGGCGACCGGCCGATCGCCGGTCGCCGTCGCAGGTCTGCCCCGCAGCGCTTGCTGAGTCGGGACCTCAGGGGCGGGTGAAGACCAGCGCCACGTTGTGACCGCCGAAGCCGAACGAGTTGTTCATGGCCGCCGGGATGTCGAGCGCGCGGGACTTGTGCGCCGCCACGTCGAGGTCGAGGCGATCGTCCGGGTCGTCCAGGTTGATCGTGGGGGGAACCACGCTGTCCCGGATGGCGAGAATGGTCGCGATCGACTCGAGCGCGCCGGCCGCGCCGAGCAGGTGACCGGACATCGACTTGGTCGAGGTGATCACCGGGTGGCGGCCGACCGCGGCCTTGATGCCGACGATCTCGCCCATGTCGCCGGCCGGCGTCGAGGTGGCGTGCGCGTTGACGTGCGCGATGTCGGCGCCGGTCAGGCCGGCGTCCTGGATCGCCTTGGCCATCGCGCGGATGCCGCCCTTGCACTCGGGGTCGGGCTGCACGATGTCGAAGCCGTCCGACGTGATGCCGGCGCCGGCGAGCCGGGCGTAGACCCGGGCGCCACGCGCGGCGGCGTGGTCGGCGCGCTCCAGGATGACCGCGCCGGAGCCCTCGCCGAAGACGAAGCCGTCGCGGTTCTTGTCCCAGGGGCGGGAGGCCTTCTCGGGCTCGTCGTTGCGCGTGGACATGGCGCGCATGGCGGTGAACCCGGCGTACGGGAGCGGGTGGATGACCGCCTCGGTGCCGCCGGCGATGACCACGTCGGCCCGGCCGGAACGGATGATGTCGAGGCCCAGGGCGAGGGCCTCGGCGCCGGTGGCGCAGGCGCTGGCCATGGCGTGCACGCCGGCCCGGGCCTGGAAGTCGATGCCGATCCAGGCCGCCGGTCCGTTCGGCATCAGCATCGGCACGGTGTGCGGGCTGACCCGGCGCGGGCCCGACTCCTCGAGGATGTCGTCCTGGTTGAGCAGGGTCATGGCCCCGCCGATGCCGCTGCCGAAGCTGACACCCAGGCGTTCCGGGTCGAGCCCGGAGTCCTCCAGGCCGGAGTCGGCCCAGGCCTGCTTGGCGGCGATCAGCGCGATCGCCTCCGAGCGGTCGAGGCGGCGCAGGCGGACCCGCTCGAGCACCTCGCTCGGCTCCACGGCCAGCTCGGCGCCGATCTTGGCGGGCATCTGTGCGGCCCACTCCTGGGTGAGTGCCCTCACCCCGGAGCGGCCCGCGAGCATGGCGTCCCAGGTGGACGCGACGTCCCCGCCCAACGGGGTGGTCGCGCCGAGCCCGGTGACGACGACGTCTACGTTGCTCATGTCAGTGATTCGCCTCGATGTAGGAGACGGCGTCGCCGACGGTCTTGAGGTTCTGCACCTCGTTGTCGGGGATCTTGACGCCGAACTTCTCCTCGGCGGCCACCACGACCTCGACCATGGACAGCGAGTCGACGTCCAGGTCGTCGGTGAAGGACTTGTCCTCGGCGACGTCGTCCGGGTTCACCCCGGCGACCTCCTCCAGGATCTCGGCGAGGCCGGAAGTGATTTCTTCGCGAGTTGCCATTTTCTCGTGTATTCCTCTCAACTGGTGGTGGTGAGGGTGGTCCGTCCGGGTCGGTCGCCGCTTACGGGCAGCGGACGACCTGGCCGGCGTACGTGAGGCCGCCGCCGAAGCCGAAGAGCAGGACCGGGGCGCCCGAGGGCACCTCCCGCCGCTCGACCAGCTTGGACAGGGCCAGCGGGATGCTCGCCGCGGAGGTGTTGCCCGACTCGACCAGGTCCTTGGCCACGACCACGTCGGGACCGAGGCCGAGCCGCTTGACGATGCCGTCGATGATCCGGGCGTTGGCCTGGTGCGGGATGAAGGCGGCCAGCTCGGACGGGTCGACGCCGGCCTTCTCGCAGGTCTCGCGGGCGAACGGGGCGAGCGCGGTGGTCGCCCAGCGGAAGACGATCTGGCCCTCCTGCTGGATGTACGGCTGCCAGCCCTCGATCTTCAGGACGTCACCCTTGTCCGGCGCCGAGCCCCAGAGCACCGGGCCGATGCCGGCCGCCTCGCCGTCCGGCACCGCGGTGATCACGGCCGCGCCGGCGCCGTCGCCGAAGAGCACGGCGGTGGTGCGGTCGGTCCAGTCGGTGACGTCGGAGAGCTTCTCGGCGCCGATCACGATGGCGTTGCGGGCGGCGCCCGCCCGGATCGCGTGGTCGGCGGTGCCCACCGCGTAGGAGAAGCCGGAGCAGGCGGTGTTCAGGTCGTACGCCGCCGGGGCCGTGATGCCGAGCCGGGCCGCGACCCGGGTGGCGACGTTGGGGCAGCGGTCGATCGAGGTGCAGGTGGCGACCGCCACGAGGTCGATGTCGGCGGCGTTCAGCCCGGAGCCGGCGAGCGCCTTCTCGGCCGCGTACGTGGCCATGTCGGCGACCGACTCGGCGCCGGCGATGCGCCGCTCGGAGATGCCGACGCGGTCCTTGATCCACGCATCGTTGGTGTCGATCGTGCTGGCCAGGTCGTCGTTGGTGACGACGCGCGAGGGCTGGTAGTGCCCCAGCGCGATGATGCGGGAACCCGCGGCTGTCATCGTGTTGCTCCTCCGATACGGGCGATCAGGTCGCGGGCGGCGGGCAGGTCGTCCGGCGTGTTGAGAGTGACGATCTCGGGGGCGCCCTCGCCCTTGAGCTCGCGCTTGACCAGGCCGGCGAGAGTGCCGGCCGGTGGCAGCTCGATGATGCCGGTGACACCGAGCTCCTTGAGCGTCCGCATGCACAGGTCCCACCGAACGGGGGCGGTGACCTGGCGGACCAGCCGCTGGAGCATCTCGCCGCCGGCGGTCACCGAGGTGCCGTCGAGATTGGAGAGCAGGACGCGGGCCGGGTCGGTGACGGCGACATCGCCGGCGACGGCGCCGAGGGCGGTCTCGGCCGGCGCCATGTACGGCGTGTGGAACGCCCCCGCCACCGGCAGCGCGATGACCCGGGCCTTGGCCGGCGGCTCGGCCGCGAACTTGGCCAGCCCCTCCAGCGACCCGGCCGCGACGATCTGGCCGGCGCCGTTGCGGTTGGCCGGGTAGAGGCCGTGCCGCTCGATGGTGGCCACCACGTCGTCGGGGTCGCCGCCGAGGACGGCGCTCATGCCGGTCGGCTCGAGGGCGCAGGCGGCGGCCATCTCGCGGCCGCGGACGGCGGCCAGCGTGATCGCGGCCTCGGCCGGGAAGACGCCGGCCAGGGCGGTCGCGCCGAGCTCGCCGACGCTGTGCCCGGCGACCACGGCGACGTTCTCGAGCGGCAGCTGCTCGCCCGCCAGCAGCGCGGCGGCGACCAGCAGCGGCTGGGTGCGGGCGGTGTCCTTGATCTCGTCGGCCCCGGCCTCGGTGCCGAGGTGGCGCAGGTCGAGGCCGGCCAGCTCGGACCAGGCGGCGAGCCGGTCGGCGGCGCCGGGCAGGTCGAGCCAGGGGGTCAGGAAGCCAGGCTTCTGGGAACCCTGGCCGGGGGAGAGTACGGCGAGCACGGGACTGACTCTTCCGGATGGAGGGGCCGAGCGGGGGTGACGGCGGCAACCAAACCCTACGACCGCCGTTGTAGGGATCCTACAAATGGGCCCGTTCGGTGGCCCACTTGCGCACCATTTGTAGGCATCGTGAAGCTGAACGAGCGCTCGGTGATTTAGGTCGCAGGATCCAAGCGCCCGATGGTCATGGCGAGCCGCAGCGCGAACGCGTCGCGTCCGTCGAGCGGTGACAGGCCGGTCACCTCGGCGACCCGCTTCAGCCGGTATCGCACCGTGTTGGGATGCACGTAGAGCTCGCGGGCCGCACTCTCGAGTACCCCGCCGGCCGCGAAGAATGCGTCCAGTGTCTCCATCAATCCGCCGCCGGCCCGCGCAAGCGAGCCGTGCACGTCGTGCCGCAGCGCGCGCCGGGCCGCCAGGTCGCCGGCCAGCGCCCGCTCGGGCAGCAGGTCGTCGGCGGCCACCGGGCTCGGCGCGCCGGGCCAGGCCGGCGCCGCCCGGAAGCCGGCCAGCGCGGCCCGGGCCGACTCGGTGGCCTGGTCGAGCGAGGGCACGGCCGGCCCGACCACGACCGGGCCCTCGCCGAAGCTGCCGGCCAGCGCGGCGGCGCTGGCGGCCGGGTCGGTGACGCCGCCCATCACCACCACCAGCCGGTCGCCGTGTACGCCGCCGATCACCTCGAGCCGGGCCCGGCGGGCGGCGCGGTAGACGCCGTGCAGCACCGAGGTGATCTCGCCGCCGGGGGAGCGGCCGACCACCACCGCGACCGGGGGCGCGTCCGCCCAGCCGAGGGCGGCGGCCCGGCTGGCCAGCACGTCCGAGGAGTCGCCGCGCAGCAGGGCGTCGACCAGCATGGCCTGCAGGCGGGCGTCCCACGCGCCGCGCGACTCGGCGGCCCGGGCATAGACGCGGGCGGCCGAGAAGGCGATCTCGCGGGAGAACTTGAGGATGGCCTGGAGCAGGGCCTCCTCCTCGCCGGCCGCCGCCAGGTTGCCGACCTCGGACTCGGCCACGTCGATGGTGACCTTGATCAGCTGGACGGCCTGGGTCAGGGTGATCGACCGGGCCAGCGCGCGGGGCGCGGCCGCGAAGACCTCGTCCGAGATCTCCTGGGTGTTCGCCACGGTGCCGCCGGACCGCAGCCACTCGACCAGCGAGCGGACACCGGCCTGGGCGACGAGCATGACCCAGGAGCGCTGGTCGGCCGGGAGGGCGCGGAACCAGGGGAGGGTCTCGTCCATCCGGGCCACGGCCGAGGTGGCCAGGCCGCCGGCGTTGCGCTCGATGCGGCGCAGCGTGGCGGCGAGCGGGGGCTTTGTCGTCCCGGGAGATGCCACGCAGCACAGCGTGCCACGCCGCGGCCCGGGATCGGCGACTCGCCACCGCTCTGTCCCGGTCGGGGAGGATCCGCGGGGATAGGGGCAAGTCCGCAGGTGGCGGGCCAAATGAGTGCAATGCACGGGGTTTCTATACCGATTTGGGTTCTTTGTCGGGATAGCGGTGCGCCCCTGCCGCGATTTCGGTCGGTGACCTGGCAGGGTGTCGTCCTAGCGTTGCGCGGGTCACCCGGTCCAGAAGGTAAGGCCGGGCGCCGCGCGGCCGATGGAACCGCGTGAAGGTTGGGGGAGGCGAGATGACGGAACCGGACGACGGGCCGCTGCGCGCCGACATCGATCCCGCGCTCGAGGACCCGGCGACTCCGGCGGCCCCGGCCGCCGAGGACGAGCCGATGACGGGTCCGAGCCGGATGGGCTGCCGCACGGAGCTGCGTGGCTGGGCGGGCGCCCATCTGCACGGCGCGGTCCGGCCGCGCCGCCGCGCCGCCGGCCGCGGCCGGCCACCCGGCCGTTGGTGCTGAGTCACCCGGTCGAGGTAGCCCTTCGGCGCGTCCGGGAGCGGCCGCGGCGGCGGATGGACACGGTGGGATCGTGGACGACAAGAGGCGACTGATCCTGGACCAGGCGCTCGCGCTGGTCGACGAGCGCGGGCTGGCGGCGATGTCGATGCGGGCCGTGGCCGAACGGGTCGGTCTGACGTCGATGGCGCTCTATCCCTATGTCGGCGGCAAGGACGCGCTTCTCGACGGCCTGGTCGACCTCCTGCACCACGAGCTGGGCTCGGTCGTCGACGAGGGCGAGGGCATCGACTGGCGGCGCCGGCTGGTCGCGCTGGGCCGGGCCGTCCGGCAGCTCGCGTACGCGCATCCCGGCGCCTTTCCGCTGCTGCTGAACCGCTCGGCGGCCGGCGCATCCGCCTCGTGGCTCACCGCGGCGCTGCGCGGCATCCTGCACGACGCGGGGGTGCCCGACACCCAGGTTCCCCGGCTGGGCCGGATGATCGCCGCCTTTCTGCTGGGTCACACGACCGGCGAGGTCACCGGCGGTCTTCCGGCCGCGGCTTCCGGCGATCCGGCGGCCGAGTTCGAGGCGGACCTGACCGATCTCGTACGCCTGGTGGAGGTCGCCGTTCGGGCGTCCTGACCGCCCTTTGCCGTTGCGAGCGCCGATATTTTCCTATAAAGGAAGCATGTCCGGCGACGAGAATGGTCTGCGCGACTTCGTGACCAGCCGCCTCCCGCATCTGCGCCGGTCGGCGTTCCTGATGTGCGGCGACTGGGAGCTGGCCACCGAGCTGACCGAGGCGAGCCTGGCCCGGGTCGTGGCCGACACCCGGCGCGGTGCGGTCGCCGATCCGGACGTCTACGCGTACGCGGACCTGATGGAGGCCTGCCGTCGCCGCAACCGCCGCCGGGAGCACGTCTTCGTGGCCGCGGCCGGCGCCGAGGGTGTCGCGGCCGAGTCGATCCTGCTGCTCGACGCCCTGCACAAGCTGGCGCCGCGCTGCCGGGCGGTGCTGATCCTGCGGCACTGGGACGGCTTCGACGCGGACGCGGTCGGCGCCATGCTCGACCTCGACGAGGAGCGGGTGGCCGCGTACGAGCGGGCCGGGCTGGCCGCCCTCGAGCAGCTGCTCACCGACTCCGAGGCGGCGCTGGCCGGATGACTGTGCAGCTGACCAGCCTGCTCGAGCACGTGCTCGACGGCGAGCCCGAGGCCGGCGACGCGGTCGACGAGATCTTCCGCCGTGCCGACCGCCTGCGCCGCCGCCGCACCCGGGCGTTGCTGGCGGCCGGCCTGGCCGCGGTGGTCGTGATCGTGGTGGCCGGCTGGCTGCTCACCACGACCCTGATGCCGGCGGCCGGCCCGGACGTGAAGACCACCCCGGCCACGGCCGGCGCCGTCACCGCGCCGCCGGCCGTGGCCGACCGGGTGCTGGCCCTGCTCGCGCCGGTGGCCGCCGAGAAGAAGATGGACCTCGCCCCTCGGCCGCCGGAGCGCGGCGACGGCTGGCGGCAGTACTCGGTCACCGACCGGGACGGCAAGCCGCGCGGCACGCTCGAGGTCGCCGTCTACGCCGTCCGGGACGACCTGTGCTTCCCGGTGACGGCCGCGCCGGGCTCGTGCGCCAAGACCGAGTGGGCGCCGGCCGGCATCGAGTACGTCCGCTACGACGACGACCAGGACCCGGGCTGGCAGGTGCACGAGACGATCGCCCGGCGCATCTCCGACGGCCGGACCGTGGTCGTGATGGCCACCGGCGAGCGGGACGCCGGCCGCCCGTCGGACGGCAAGCCCGGCCTGACCGGCGCCCAGGTCGAGAAGGTCGCGACCGACAAGCGGCTCTTCGACGCCTTCGGCCCGGACGAGAAGTGCCCGGGCCCGGCCGCCGACGCTTGCCCGGTCTTCAAGGTGCCGGTGCCGGCCGGCCAGATCGACTAGGGCGGCCCGGGCGGGTCAGACCTTGCGGCGGATCAGGAAGGCGATGCCGGCCAGGCCGAACAGGATGACGATCAGCACGCCGCCGTTGAGGAGCAGCAGCTCGCGCATCCGCTGCAGGAACGTGGTGACCCCGGCGACCGGGTCGAGCTCGCCGGTCTTGATGTCCTCGCCGACGCCGCCGCCGATGCCGCCGTTGATCACGTCGGGCTTGGCCTTCAGCGGGACGCCGGACAGCCGCAGCGTCTCGGACATGGTGAGCCGGCCGTAGAACCAGCCGTCGTCCTTCTTGCCGCTGGGCTGGTTGGCCGGGCGGTGGGCACGGGGACCACCGGCCGCCATCGGGTACAGCTCGTACTCCTGCAGCGGCACGGTCTTGGCCAGCACGCTCAGCTTGTATTTCGGCCCGAGCTTGTCCGACTTGGGCGCGGTCGTCTGTGGCTTGGCCGACGCCATCCAGTTGACCTCGGCGAGCAGGGTGTCGAACAGACGGGCGCCGTCGCTCGGGTCGACGATGAGCGTGCCGTTGATGTCCTTGCCGGTGATCTGGATGCTGGTCGGCTTGGCCGGCGGCTTCGGCGCGGCCTGCGCCGCGGGCGCGACACCGATGGTGAGCGCGAAAGCGACGGCCAGTGCTCCGGCCGCCGTCGTCAACCGTGTGATCGCCCCTCGAACCATCGTCCGGCCTCCCCCGCCCCGTGGTGGACATGGCTTCGTGCACTGGTCGTGCCGCGACGACGAATCGCGCGGCACGACCGGAGCCACTTCAGCCTCCCCGGACTGACGCCCGGGCGCATCTCGAGCCGGACGATTTGAAGCCATCTGGGGATGACCGACGAAGCGACAACGGCCGTTGATCAGCGGCCGAATAGTACCCACCGACGGCAAGCGGTTGCTGCCCTGGTCACCCCGCTCAGCGTTTTCGTTACCGGAACGACGGGCAACGATGGCGGCCTGGGCGGCAAATACGATATGGAGCTACTTAGAGGGCGGCGCGCGCGGCTCGCAGTCGGCTCAGCGTGCGCTCCCGGCCCAGCACCTCGATCGACTCGAAGAGCGGAAGGCCGACGGAGCGCCCGGTGACCGCGACCCGTACCGGCGCCTGGGTCTTGCCCAGCTTGAGCTCGCGGGCCAGGCCGACCTGCTCGAGCGCGGCCTTCAGCGGCTCGGCCGCCCAGACCTCGAGCGCCTCGAACGCCGCGGCCGTCGCGTCCAGGATCTCGGCGGCGTCGCCCTTCATGGCCTTGGCCCACGACGCCTCGTCGCGCACCGGCTCGTCGAGGAAGAGGAAGTCGACGTACTCCACGATCTCGGACAGCACCGCGATGCGGGTCTGTGCCAGCGGGGCGACCGCCGTGAAGACCTGGATGTCGAAGGCCTCCGGGCGCCACGGCGGTGCCGGGATCGTGTCGGTGCCCTGCAGCCAGGGCGCGCAGCAGGCCGCGAACTCGTCGGGTGCGAGCGCGCGGATGTATTCGCCGTTGAAGGCGCGCAGCTTCTTGATGTCGAAGAACGCGGAGGCGTGGTTGACCTCCTCGATGCGGAACTCGTCCTCGATGACCTGCCACGGGACGATCTCGCGGTCGCCCGAGGGCGCCCAGCCGAGCAGCATCAGGTAGTTCTTCATGGCGGCGGCCAGGTAGCCCTCGTCGCGGTACGACTCGAGGGCGACCTTGTCGCGGCGCTTCGACAGCTTCTGCCGCTTCTCGTTGACGATGACCGGCACGTGCGCCCACACCGGCGGGGTGTGGCCGAGCGCCTCCCACAGCAGCTGCTGCTTGGGCGTGTTGGGCAGGTGCTCCTCGGCGCGGATGACGACGTTGATCCCCATGGTCATGTCGTCGACGACGTTGGCCAGCAGGAACAGCGGCGAGCCGTCGGCACGGGCGATGACGAAGTCCTCGATCAGCTTGTTCTCGAAGGTCGGCTTGCCGCGCACCAGGTCCTCGACGACGGTCTCGCCCTCGTCGGGGGTGCGGAACCGCAGCGCGCGGCCCTCGCCCGGGCCGAGCCCCCGGTCGCGGCAGAAGCCGTCGTAGCCGGTGTGCGGGTTGCCGGTGCGGGCGATGACGTCCTCGCGCTTGCAGTCGCAGTAATACGCCCGGCCCTCGCCGTACAGGCGGGTCACGGCGGCGGCGTGGTCGGGGGCGTACGAGGACTGGTAGTACGGCCCCTCGTACGAGCCCCGCTCGATCCCGATCCAGTCGAGCGCCGAGAGGATGCCCTCGGTCCACTCGGGACGGTTACGGGCGGCGTCGGTGTCCTCGATGCGGAGCACGAAGACGCCGTCGTGCTGCTTGGCATAGATCCAGTTCTGCAGCGCCGTGCGGGCGCCGCCGACGTGGAACATGCCGGTCGGGGACGGGGCGAAACGTACGCGAACAGTCACCCGACCAGACTACCTATCGCACAGAACGGATTTTCAGCACGGCCAGGGCTCCGGCCAGGCTGGTCAGCGCCGTGAGGACGAACAGCGACGGGTAGCCGCCGAGGTAGGCGACCACCGGCGCGGCCAGCACCGGGCCGAGCGCCTGCGACACCGAGGGCGCGATGTTGATGACGCCGATGTCCTTGGCCCGGTCGGTGGCGGCCGGCAGCACCTGGGTCACCACCGCGGTGTCGACCGCCAGGTAGATGCCGAAGCCGGCGCCGAACAGCACCGACGCCACCATCGCGACCGGCCAGGTCGGCCAGACCGCGAGCAGGATCGCGGCGACCGCGATGATCACGCCGGACCAGACCACGAAGACCTTGCGCTTGCCGGCCCGGTCGGAGAGCCAGCCGCTCAGCATCGCCGTGCCGATCATGCCGACCGTGTAGAGCAGGATCATGTAGAGCAGGCCGGTGTCGGGGTCCGCCAGCTTCACCTGGTCGGTCAGGAAGTAGAGCAGATAGAGCGTGCCGAGCGCGTTGCCGAGCATGACCAGGAACCGGGTGACCCAGGCCCAGGCGAAGTCGGGGTTGCCCCGCAGGTCGAGCCGGAACGAGATGCGGGGGATCCGCGCCTCGCCGAGCGGGTCGTCCGGGGTGCGCAGGACGAACGGCGCCACCAGCAGGATCATGCCGAACGCGATGATCAGGTAGCCCGGCGGCGGAGTGGTGACCACGGCGGTGACCAGGATGGCGCCGAGCACCAGGCCGAGCGCCACCGGCATGCCGATCCAGCCCGAGACCAGGCCACGCTGGTCGACCGGCACGCGGTCGGGCACGGCCGAGGTCAGCGTCGCGAGCATGATGTTGATGCCCACGTTCGCGACCGCCCAGCCGACCGTGATCCAGAACAGGTTGGGCGCCACGGCGAGGACCAGCAGGCAGAGGAAGAGCAGCGCGGCGCCGCCGGCGGTCCAGATGTGCCGCCGGCCGAACTGCCGGCCGAACAGCCGCGGCCGGGTGCGGTCGGAGAGGGCGCCGGCCAGCGGGTTGACCACCACGGCGACGATGGCGCCGATGCCGGTGACGATGCCGAGCCAGATCTCCTTGTGCGCCACGCCGAGGTCTTCGATCTGCTCGGGCAGCAGCACCTGGAGTGGCGTGTAGAACGCCATCCAGAGGCCCAGGTTGGCGGCGAAGAGCAGGCCGATCCAGGACCGCCGGACCGGGACGACGGGCTCGGCCAGTGCGGCCGGGTTGTGCGTGATCGCCATCGATCCTCCCCTCCGTAGCGGAGAGCTTACGGAATGTCAGACAGGTTGACGAGGGCCACTCCGGCGTGTAATTTACCGATCAGCTAATTAACCAAGTCGGAAAGTACCGGGGTGATGGAGATGGGCAAGGTTGTAGCGGTCGAGTACACGACTCTTGACGGCGTCTTCGAGGAGCCGCAGTGGAGCGGCCCGTACTTCAACGACGAGCTGGGGCAGTGGCAGGCGGCCAACCTCGGGGAGGCGGATGCGCTGCTGCTCGGCCGGAAGACGTACGAGGGCTTCAAGGCCGCCTGGCCGCAGATGGAGGCCTCCACCGGCGACTTCGGCGTGAAGATGAACTCGATGCCCAAGCACGTCGCCACCACCACGCTCACCGAGCCGGAGTGGAACGCGACCTTCATCCAGGGCGAGGTCGCCGACGCGGTGGCGAAGCTCAAGACCGAGCCCGGCAACCTCCTGATCAACGGCAGCGCCTCGCTGGTCAACTACCTGACCCGGCACAACCTGATCGACGAGTACCGCATCATGATCTACCCGGTCGTGCAGGGCGAGGGGCGCAAGCTCTGGGACGACGGCACCAGGATCGCCCTGAAGCCGACCGCCACCTGGCAGACCACGACCGGCGTCGAGGTCATCACCTACATCCCGGCGTAAGGCGCAGGCGTCCACATGGCCACGGATCAGCTCAGTGTCGTGTTCGGGGCGCTGGCCGACCCGACGCGCCGGGCGATCCTGGCCCGGCTGGCCGACGGCCCGGCGACGGTCAACGAGATCGCCGAGCCGTTCGACCTCACGCTCCCGGCCATCTCCAAGCACCTCAAGGTGCTCGAGCGGGCCGGGCTCATCTCCCGCGGCCGGCAGGCGCAGTGGCGTCCCTGCACGCTCGAGGCCGAGCCGCTGCGCGAGGCGAGCGACTTCCTCGGCCGCTACCGCCAGTTCTGGGAGGAGAGCTTCGACAAGCTCGACTCCCACCTCAAGACTCTGATGAAGGGAACCGACCGATGACCGACGAGATGACCTTCCGCGAGATCGACATCGTCCGGATCTGCGACGCGCCGCGCGAGGTGGTCTGGCGGGCCTGGACCGATCCCGACCAGCTGGCCGCATGGTGGGGCCCGGCCGGCATGCACACGCCGCGCGACCGGGTGGAGATGGACGTCCGGCCCGGCGGCGTGTTCCGGGTGGTGATGGTGCAGGAGAAGACCGGCGCCGAGTTCCCCTCCGACATGCGCTACACCAAGGTCGACGAACCGAGCCTGCTCGAGTTCGAGTGGGACGGTCAGCGCGGCCTCGGCGGCGGCAAGGTCACGGTCACCTTCCGCGATCTGGGCGACGGCCGCACCGAGATGCTCGACCACTTCGCCGGCTACCTCACCGACCAGATCCAGAGCTTCATGGAGCAGGGCGCCGGCGAGCAGTACGCCAAGCTGAACAGCTTCCTCACACGGTGAAGCGCCCGACCAGGTCGGTGAGGCGGCCGGCGGTCGCGTTGAGCTCGTCGGCCGACCGGTGCGAGGCGCTCACCGTCTGCCGGGTGCCGTCGACCGCGCCGCTGACCACGCCGATGCCCTCGGCGATGTCCCGGCTGCCGGCCGCCACCTCGGCGATGTTGCGGGCCATCTCGGCGGTCGTCGCGGCCTGCTCCTCGACGGCCGCCGCGATCGCCGTCTGGTAGTCGTTGACCTGCGCGATCCGGGCGGTGATGGCCTCGATCGCGGAGACCGCCCGGGTGGTGTCGCCCTCGATCGCCGCGACCCGGGCGGTGACGTCCTCGGTCGCCCGGGCCGTCTCCTGGGCCAGCTCCTTGACCTCGTTGGCGACGACCGCGAAGCCCTTGCCGGTCTCCCCGGCGCGGGCGGCCTCGATCGTGGCGTTCAGCGCCAGCAGGTTGGTCTGCTCGGCGATGCTGGCGATGAGGCGTACGACGTCCGCGATCTGCGAGGTCGACCCGCGCAGCTCGGTGATCACGCCGGCCGCGGCCGCGGTCAGCGCCACCCCGTCCCGCCCGGCCTGCGCCGCGTCCTGGGCGTTGCTGGAGATCTCCGAGATCGACGAGCCCATCTCGTCGGCGCCCGCGGCCACCGTCTGCACCACGCTCGACACGCTCTCGGCGGCCACGTTCACCGAGCCGGCCCGGGCCGCCGCCGCGTCGGCCGAGGAGGAGAGTGCGCCGCCGCTCGCGGCCACCTGCTGGGCCGCCGCCGACACCTCGTGCGAGGCGCTGGTCACCTCGGTCATCACGCCGCGCAGCTCGGCCACGGCCGCGTTCAGCTCCTGGCCGGCCACCGCGATCTCGTCGGTGCCGCGGACGTCGACCGACACGGTGAGATCGCGATGCGCGAGCCGGGCCAGGCCGTCGGTCAGCTTCCGCAGTCGCCCCGAGATCCGCCGGGCCTGGAACACGGCCAGCCCCGCGCCGGCGACCGCCAGCAGGACCGCGGCCAGCACGAACGAGAAGAGCATGTCCTTGCGCCCGCTGCGGACCGCGTCGATCGCGCCGTTCGCGTCGGCGTGGTAGCCGCCGACCGCGATCGCCCACTGGAACGGCTTGTAGAACGTGACCATGACGGTGGTGCCGCCGGCTTTGCCGTTCTCGGCGCCCGGCAGGGTGTACCCGGTGCGCCAGAGGCCGTCGCCCAGGGTCGGCGCCTTGGTCACGATCTCCTGGACGTACTTGGCGCCGCCGGCGTCGGTGGCGTCCAGCACGGTTTGGCCGGGCAGGCCGTCGATGCTCGACGCGATCACCCGACCGGCGTCCGCGGCGGCGGTGCTGAACACCGAGGTCCAGCCGTTGGCGCCGGCCTTCTCGACGGCGATCGCCGAGGTCAGGCTGGCCAGGGCGTCCGCCTGGGGCACACCCGCGAAGAGCGCGCCGATCACCTTCCCGGCGCCGTCCTTGATCGGGTCGTAGCCGGTGATGAACGGGGTGCCGACGACCTGGGCGACGCCGCGGTAGCCCTTGCCCGACTTGATCGCGGCGGCCACCGCGTTGGCCTTGCCGTCGGCGCCGACGGCCGGGATGTACGTGCCGACGTTGCCCTTGATCGTGGTGTCGACCCGGATCAGGTCGCCCGCGTCGTCCATCCGCTGGAAGACCGTGACCTCGCCGCCGACCAGGGCCTTCGTCCGCTCGACGAAGCGGGTCGCGCCGCTGTGGTCGCCGTCCTGGGTCAGCGCCTCGCCCTCGATCTTCAGCTGCGGCAGGGTGACCGTCTTCTTGGCCTTGCTGACCTGGTTGGTGGCCGTCCAGGTGCTGGTGGCCGTGGCCAGCCGGGCGCCGCCGCGCTGGCCCAGGTAGACGTCGGCGGACCTCATCTGCTGGTCGACCTTGCCCTGCACGTCCGACCCGACCGTCTTCACCAGCGTCGTGACGTCGGTGACGGTCCGGTCCAGGCTCTCCCGGGTCTGGGCGGCGACCTCGTCCCCGGCGTGCCCGGCGAACCGGCCGCTCTCCCAGGCGCCGACCCCGAGCAGCACGATGGCGGTGATCAGCACCCCGCCCAGGCCGAGTGCCAGCAACTGATGGCTCATCTGCAGACCGCGACGTCTCACCTCACCCTGTTCGGCGAGGTCTGCCGAGGTCTGAGCGGCAAAGGGCCCCATCGTCGCCGATGGGGCCCTTCACGCGAAATGTCAGCTGTCTCCGCCGGTCTCGCCGACCGGAGCCGCCGAGACGTCGTCGATCGCGTACTTCTTGGCCGCCTCGGCCGGCACGTGCGTCGGCACCTTGCCGCGCAGCGCCAGCTGGCGCAGCGTGGCCACGGCCACCGACTCCGCGTCGACGTGGAAGTGGCGGCGCAGCGCGTGCCGGGTGTCGCTCATGCCGAAGCCGTCGGTGCCCAGCGAGGTGTAGTCGTTCGGCACCCAGCGCGAGATCAGGTCGGGCACCGCCCGCATGAAGTCGCTGACCGCCACGACCGGGCCCTCGGTGCCCTCCAGCTTCTGCTGGATGTACGGCTTGCGCGGCTGGTCGCCCGGGTTGAGCAGGTTGTGCTCCTCGACCTCGACCGCGTCCCGGCGCAGCTCGGTCCAGCTGGTGACCGACCAGACGTCGGCGGCCACGCCCCAGTCCTGGGCCAGCAGCTCCTGGGCCTTGAGCGCCCAGCCCATGCCGGTGCCCGAGGCCAGAAGCTGCGCCTTGGGCCCGGTGGTCTCGGGCGCCGCCTGGTAGCGGTAGATGCCCTTGAGCAGGCCCTCGACGTCCACGTTCGGCGGCTCGGCCGGCTGCACGATCGGCTCGTTGTAGACGGTGAGGTAGTAGAAGACGTTCTCCTGCTTCTCGCCGTACATCCGGTGCAGGCCGTCCTCGACGATGTGCGCGATCTCGAACGCGTACGCCGGGTCGTAGGCCACCACGGCCGGGTTGGTGGCCGCGATGAGCAGCGAGTGGCCGTCCTCGTGCTGCAGGCCCTCGCCGTTCAGCGTGGTGCGGCCCGCCGTGGCGCCGAGCAGGAAGCCCCGCGTCATCTGGTCGGCGGCGGCCCACAGCTCGTCCGCCGTGCGCTGGAAGCCGAACATCGAGTAGAAGATGTACAGCGGGATCATCGGCTCGTCGTGCGTCGCGTACGAGGTGCCGGCGGCGATGAAGCTGGCCGTCGAGCCGGCCTCGTTGATCCCCTCGTGCAGGATCTGGCCGTTCGTGGCCTCCTTGTACGACAGGAACAGGTCGCGGTCGACCGAGGTGTAGGTCTGGCCGTGCGGCGAGTAGATCTTCTTGGTCGGGAACAGCGAGTCCATGCCGAAGGTGCGCGCCTCGTCCGGGATGATCGGCACCCAGCGCGCGCCGAACTCCTTGTCCTTCATCAGGTCCTTGAGGAGTCGGACGAAGGCCATCGTGGTCGCGACCTTCTGCTTGCCGCTGCCCCGCTTGACGTCGCCGAACGCCTTCGAGTCGGGGATCGCCAGCGACTTGCCCTTGGTGCGCCGGGACGGCACGAAGCCGCCCAGCTCGCGGCGCCGCTCGAGCATGTACTGCATCTCGTCGGACTTCTCGCCGGGGTGGTAGTACGGCGGGAGGTACGGGTTCTCCTCCAGCGCCTTGTCGCTGATGTCCAGGTAGAGGCGGTCCCGGAAGCCCTTGAGGTCGTCCAGGGTCAGCTTCTTCATCTGGTGCGTGGCGTTGCGGGCCTCGAAGTGCGACCCGAGCGTCCAGCCCTTGATCGTCTTGGCCAGGATCACGGTCGGCTGGCCGGTGTGCTCGGTCGCCGCCTTGTACGCCGCGTACAGCTTGCGGTAGTCGTGGCCGCCGCGCTTGAGGTTCCACACCTCGTCGTCGCTCATGTGCTCGACCAGCTTGCGGGTGCGCGGGTCACGGCCGAAGAAGTTCTCCCGCACGTACGCGCCGGACTCGCCCTTGTAGGTCTGGTAGTCGCCGTCGGGCGTGACGTTCATGAGGTTGACCAGCGCGCCGTCGGTGTCGGCCGCGAGCAGCGGGTCCCACTCCCGGCCCCAGATCACCTTGATCACGTTCCAGCCGGCGCCGCGGAAGAACGACTCCAGCTCCTGGATCACCTTGCCGTTGCCGCGCACCGGGCCGTCGAGCCGCTGCAGGTTGCAGTTGATGACGAAGGTCAGGTTGTCGAGCTCCTCGCGGGCGGCCACGCCGATCGCGCCGAGCGACTCGACCTCGTCCATCTCGCCGTCGCCGAGGAACGCCCAGACGTGCTGCTGGCTGGTGTCCTTGATGCCGCGGTTGTGCAGGTAGCGGTTGTAGCGCGCCTGGTAGATCGCGTTCAGCGGGCCGAGGCCCATGCTGACGGTGGGGAACTCCCAGAAGTTCGGCATCAGGCGGGGGTGCGGGTACGACGGGAGGGCGCCGCCGGGGTGCGACAGCTCCTGCCGGAAGCCGTCCAGCTGGTCGGCGCTGAGCCGGCCCTCGAGAAAGGCCCGCGCGTACATGCCCGGGGAGGCGTGGCCCTGGAAGAAGATGTGGTCGCCGCCGCCGGGGTGGTCCTTGCCGCGGAAGAAGTGGTTCATGCCGACCTCGTAGAGGCTGGCGCTCGACGCGTACGTCGAGATGTGGCCGCCGACGCCGATCTCGGGACGCTGCGCACGGTGCACCAGCATGGCCGCGTTCCACCGGATGTACGCCCGGATGCGGCGCTCGACGAACTCGTCGCCGGGGAACCAGGGCTCCTGCTCCGGCGGGATCGTGTTGATGTAGTCGGTGGAGGTCAGCGGCGGCACGCCGACCTGCCGCTCCCGGGCCCGCTCGAGCAGGCGCAACATAACGTAGCGGGCTCTCTTGGCGCCGCGTTCGTCGATGACTCCGTCGAGCGACTCGACCCACTCGTTGGTTTCCTCGGGGTCGATGTCGGGAAGCTGGCTCGGCAGTCCATCGCTGATTACCGGGCGCTTGCGCTCCGTGGCCACAGGCAATCCTCTTGGTCGGGTGTCGGAACCGGGCGGCCCATTGTGTGAGTCGCTCGGATAGGACTCCATCCTGCCCCCTCGCGGTGGGCATCGTCACGCCTACCCGGGGTGTCCGCGATCCGGGACACACGTACTGACCAGTAACTTCTCAGCCTTCGATGAAGGAGAAGCGGACCTGCCTGGTCGGGTTGTCGCCGTTGGGGTCGACGAGGCAGATCGACTGCCACGTTCCGAGCGCTATCTTCCCGCCGATCACGGGCAGTGTCGCGTACGGCGGGATCCAGGCCGGCAGCACGTGGTCGCGGCCGTGCCCTGTCGAGCCGTGTCGATGCCGCCACCGGTCCTCGGCCGGCAGCAGCTCATCGATGGCCGCGAGCAGATCGTCGTCCGATCCGGCCCCGGTCTCGATGATCGCCAGGCCCGCCGTCGCGTGTGGCACGAAGACGTGCAGCAGACCGTCCCCTTCGGAGGCGGCGAACCGGCTCGCCTCGCTGGTGATGTCCCGGACGACGGGGTGGGAGCCGGTCCGGACCGTGATCACTTCGGTGCGCATGGGCCGAGTGTGCCAGTCCCCTAGCAGGTGGCCGCCCGCGAGTCCACTCCTATTGGCCGGTTTCGGAGGTATTTAGCACGAAAGTGGCTACCTTGTGGTGGTGGCAACCAGTAGCGGGGGTGGAGCAGTGCGACCAGTAAGGCGAACTCTTTCCAGATGGGTTGTGGCAGCCGCGGGCGCGCTGCTGGCCGTCGGCGGTGTGCTGGCCAATCCGGCGCCGGCGATGGCGTCGCCGCTCGCCTCGCCGGACAGCGCCTCGGCGGTTCCGGGCCGTCGGACGATTCTGGTCAGCTGGACGCCGCCGGGCACGCCGGGCGGCGTGATCGCCCGGTACCGGGCGACCGCGAACCCGGGCGGTGCCTACTGCGACGCATCGGCGGTGCAGACGAGCTGCACGATCACCGGTCTGACCGCGAACACGCCCTACACCGTGGACGTCATCGTCTGCCCGAACCTGACGCCGACCGACGCCACCGACTGCTCGGCGCCGGCCACCACCGCCTCGGTGACGCCCGGGCCGCCGGCCGCGCCGTCCAAGCCGGTCGTGACCTACTCCGGCGATCCCACCGCGATGCACGTGAGCTGGAGCGCCAACGGCGTCGGGGCCGGCATCGCGTCGTACAAGGTGACGCCCTCGCCGTCCGCGCCCGGTCAGACCGGCACCTGTACCGGCCTGGTGTCCTACCCGGCGAACAGCTGTGACATCGCCGGTCTCGAGCCGGGGACGGCCTACACGTTCCGGGTAGCCGCCAACGGCGTCACCAACGCGGCCGGCAGCAGCGGCACCTCGACGCTCAGCCCCGCATCCGACGCCAAGATCGCCGGTCCGCCGATCGCGCCCGACGCGCCGACCGTGGTCCGCGCGAGCGACACCAGCGTCGACCTGTCGTGGACGAGGCCGTCCGGTGGCCCGGCGATCACCGGCTACACGGTGAGCAAGACCGTCGACGGCGCGACGACCGGCGTCGGCGCCTGCACGAAGTCCGACCCGGACGACACCTCCTGCACCGTCACCGGCCTGGACATGGCGAAGTCGTACACCTTCACGGTCACGTCGGTCGGCGAGACGAACGGCGGCAGCTCGGTGGCCAGTGCCGCGTCGGCCGCGATCACCCCCGGTTTCCCGGGCCGGCCGGACGCCCCGAGCGTCGAGCTCGGCGACGTCGCCGGCAAGGTCACCGTCTACTGGGACGAGCCCGCCGACGGCGGCACCGTGGACAGCTACGTGGTCACGCCGTCGCCGGCCACCGGCAACCTGTCGCCGGCGACCTGCACGGTCAACTCGCCGACGACCCAGTGCGCCTTCGAGGGCCTGGAGAACGGCACCGCGTACACGTTCACGGTGACCGCGCACAACAACGCGGGCGACCAGACGTCGGCCGCCAGCGCGCCGATCGTCTCGCAGCTGCCGGACAAGCCGGGCACGCCGGCCGTGACGCTCGGCGACGCCCCTGGCAAGGTGAGCCTGAGCTGGACGCCCGCCACCGGCGGTGGCACGGTCACCAACTACGTCGTGACGGCCGATCCGGCCGACGGCGGCAGCGCCGGCACGCAGGACGCGGGCTGCGGCGCCAACCTGGCCGCGCCGTCGTGTGTGATCACCGGCCTGACGCCCGGCGACACCTACACCTTCACCGTCAGCGCCGTCGGCGACCTCGGCGCGGTGGCCTCGGACCCGAGCGACGAGATCGTTCCCGACCAGCCCGGCACGCCCGCCGACGTGGACGTGACGCTGGCCGGCGACCCGGTCGTCGCGACGGTGAGCTGGACCGTCCCGACCACCGGCGGCGGCCTCGTCACCGGCTACCGGGTGCTCGTCGCCTCGACCGACGGCGGAGCGCTGCCGGCCACGAACCCGTGCGAGGTCGGCCCGACCGTGTCGCACTGCGACTTCAGCGGCCTCGACGGGACCAAGCACTACACCTTCACGGTCAGCGCGGTGAACACGGCGGGCGAGACGGCCGCGTCCCCGACCGCCCCGATCGTGCCGAGCAAGCCGGGCGCGCCCACCGACCCGACCGTGACCATCGACGGACCGGGCACGGTGACGGTCGGCTGGACCGCGCCGACCGGCGCCGCGGTGACCGGCTACACCGTCACGGCGACGTCGGCCGATCAGACCGCGGACGTCTCGGCCGGCTGCATCGGCGGGCCGAGCGACACCGACTGCCAGATCACGGACCTGAGCCGGGACAAGCCCTACAGCTTCGTGGTGACCGCGAACAACAGCCTCGGCGGTACGAGCGCCGCGGCCACCGCGCCGATCGTGGCCGACCTCGCGCAGGAGCCGACCTCGGTCGTCGCGCTGCCCGGCGCCGCCTCCGGCACCGTCGAGGTGACGTGGACGGCCCCGACCGGCGGCGGCACGGTGAGCGGCTACACCGTGACCACCGCCAGCACCGACGGCGGCACGCTGCCGACGCCGAACCCGTGCGAGGCCGGCCCGGCCACGACGTCGTGCACGATCACCGGGCTCGACCTGGACAAGCACTACAACTTCACGGTCGCGGCGGTCAATGACCTCGGCTCCGCGCCCGCCCCGGCCACCACACCCGACCTGGTGCCGGACGCGCCCGGAGTGCCGACGTCGGTGGACGTCGCGCTGAAGGCCAACACGCCGGGCACCGTCGTCGTGTCGTGGGATGCGCCGACCGACCGCGGCGCGCCGACCGGCTACGAGGTGCTGACCTCGTCGACGGACGGCGGGGTGCTGCCGACGACCAACCCGTGCGTGGTCGCGGCCACCGAGACCAGCTGCGAGATCACCGGGCTCAACGCGACCAAGAGCTACCAGTTCGTGGTGTCGGCGAAGAATCCCCGGGGACATTCGGACGCGGCCGCGACGACGGCGCTCAAGCCCGACAAGCCGGGCGCGCCGACCGCTCCGCAGGTGGCCCTCGGTGACGCCGACGGCTCGGTGACGGTCTCCTGGACGCCGCCGGCCGGCGGCGGCGCGATCACCGGCTACCGGGTGACCGCCGCGTCGTCGGACGGTGGAACCGAGACGCCGACCTGCACGGGCGACCCGGGCGACACTTCCTGCGACGTCACCGGCCTCGACCCGGACAAGACCTACACCTTCACGGTGGAGGCCGCCAACGCGGCCGGCACCGCCGGCTCGGTGGCGACCGACGCGATCGTCCCCGGCCCGTCGCCGGCGCCGACCAACGTGCAGGTCCAGGTCAGCCCGACTCCGGGCACGGTGACCGTGACCTGGGACGAGCCCGCGGGCGCGGTGGTCGACGCGTACACGGTGACGCCGACGACCGGCGGCATGGCCGGCCCGACCTGTACGCCCAACCCGGCGACAGACCGGACCTGCACGCTCACCGGCCTGGACCCGACGAGGTCGTACACGTTCACGGTGCGGGCCGAGAACGCCCTCGACGGCAACACCTCCGCGCCGACCGTCGCGGTGATCCCGAACAAGCCGAACGCTCCGGGCATGCCGAAGGCCGACGTCATCGCCGCCGACGAGTCCGGCGTGACGGCGCGGGTCATGTGGCCCCCGTCGCCGCCCGGCGCCGGACCGGTCGCCGGCTACACCGTCACCGCGTTCGCGACCGACGCCCCGTCCACGCCGGTCACCTCGGCCGCGTGCACCGACGTCGCCGCCGATGCGTCCCAATGCGACTTCGGCGGGCTGGACGCCACCAAGGAGTACACCTTCGTGGTGACCGCGAACGGCTCGGCCGGCGGTACGTCGGAGAGCCAGCCGAGCTGGCCGGTGAGCATGGCCGGCCCGGACGCGCCGGGCGCGACGACGCTGGCACTCAACGGTGCGAACGCGGTGCGGGTCAGCTGGGACGAGCCCACCACCGGCGGGCCGGTCACCGGCTACTCGGTGACGTCGAGCCCGGCCGTGGCCACGCCGACCGCCTGCCTGCACGTCGAGAAGAGCTCCTGCATCTTCACCGGCCTGATCAGCGGCACCGCCTACAGCTTCACGGTGACCACCGAGGGCACCGCGGGCCGTACCGCCGTCGGCGAGCCTTCGGACACCATCGTGGTCGGACCGCCGGACGTGCCGGCCCGGCCCGCCGTCGCCCCGGGCGCCACCACCAGCGAGGTCGTGGTGAGCTGGGACATGCCGTCGCCCGGCGCCGGCATCGACGGCTACGTGGTGGAGTCGGTTCCGGGCCGGATCGGCTGTGCCGAGCCGGCCGGCGCGGACGCCACCTCCTGTGTGGTCTCCGGGCTCGACCCGGCCACCCGGTACACGTTCCGGGTGCAGGCCGTCGGCGCCGGCGGCAGCGGGAGCTCGGCGTTCAGCCGCGCCTCCGAACCGATCGTGCCGCAGGCGCCGGGCCGGCCGTACAACGTCGACGTGCTCGCCGGCAACCGGCAGGTGGCGGTCTCGTGGACCGCGCCGGCGAACGCCGCCGACCGGGTCGTCTCGTACCGGGCGGTGGCCAGCCCCGGCGGCGCCGCCTGCACGACCACCGGCACCGAATGTGTGATCGGCGGGCTGACGAACCTGACGTCGTACACGATCACCGTGACCGCCGTCGGGCCCGGCGAGGGCAACGTGGCGACCAGCGTGCCCTCGGCCCGCGTGCGGCCGAACGCGGGCGCGCCGGGCAGCCCGACCGCGGTGACCGCCGTCGGCGGCAACGCGAGCGCCGTGGTCAGCTGGACCGCGCCGGCGAACACCGGTGACGGCATCGCCCGCTACACGGCGAGCACGACCGACGCGAACGGTACGCACACCTGCACCACGCCGAACGGGGCGACCACGACCTGCACGATCACCGGTCTGACCAACGGGCAGGTGTACCAGATCACCGTGGTCAGCGTCGGCCAGGCGGCCACCGGATGGTCGGCGCCCAGCGCGGCCGCGTCGGTGACCCCGCGGACCCCGCCCGGCACGCCGCGCAACGTCGTGGCCACCGGCGGCGTCCGGTCGATCGCGGTGCAGTGGGCGTCCGGCGGCGCCGGCGACGGGCTGGCCGGGTTCACCGCGTCGGCCACGCCGGCGGCCGGTGGCGCCCCGCTCACCTGCGCCGGGACCACGGCGACCGCCACCACCTGCACGCTCTCGAACGTGACGCCGGGTGTGTACGCCGTGACGGTCGTCGCGAACGGCTCGCAGACGGGCGTCAAGTCGGCGGCCAGTGAGGCGGTCACGGCCACGGCGCTGTTCTCGGCGGCGCCGACGCTGTCCACCACGACGATGCCGACCGCGCCGAACGCGCTGACCGCGACGTCGTCCTCGGGCCGGGCCGGCAGCACGGTGACGGTGAGCGGAAGCGGCTTCGCGCCGTACACCGGGGTCGCGCTCGCGCTCTACGCCGGCGGCGCCCGGCTGGGCACCGCGGTGACCGACGCGAGCGGGACCTTCACCGCGACGGTGACGATCCCGGCCGGCACCGCCGCGGGCGCGAAGACGATCATCGCGGCCGGCCTCCCGCCGGCCGGGACGCTCCTCCGCTACGCGAAGGCCGCCTTCACCGTCGTGGCGGTCGTGGCCACCTGATCGCGGGTTGCCGATGAGCGGGCCGGAGGGGCTTCCTCCGGCCCGCTCTCATGTGTAGAGATCCAGAATCAGGAACAGACCGGCCACCAGCACCACCCACAGCGCGCCCACGGCGAGCCTCCGCACCACCATCCGGCGAGTACAGCATCCGGGCGGCCCGCCGGTGCCCGAATCGGTGACGGATCAGACTCGGGTGATCGCTGCACGTCAGGGCAGCGTCCCGATCTCCGGCCGGATTCCGAGATGGCAGGCCTGGCGCCGGTGGGCGATGCTGGTCCCGTGACCACGCCGCAGAACCTGGACGAGCGCTTCCGCGACGCGGTGTCGGCCCTGCCGGTGCCCGGCGAGCGGCGCGCGCCCGGTGACGCCGTACGGGACGGCGCCCTGCTCACCGGCGGCCGGGCCGCGGAGCTCTTCGACGCGCAGCTCGCCAGCCGTCATCTCGACCTGGCCGCGCGCTGGCTGCGCAGCTTCAACGAGGGCTTCTACACCATCGGCTCGTCCGGCCACGAGGGCAACGCGGGCGTCGCGGCGGCGCTGCTGCCGACCGATCCGGCGCTGCTGCACTACCGGTCGGCGGCGTTCTTCTGCGCCCGCGCCAAGAGCATCGGCGACGCGGCCCGGGACGTGCTGCGCGGGGTGGTCGCCTCGGCGCACGAGCCGATCGCGGGCGGGCGGCACAAGGTCTTCGGCAGCGCGGACCTCAACATCGTCCCGACCACCTCGACGATCGCCTCGCACCTGCCCCGGGCGGTCGGCCTGGCCTGGTCCCTGGCGCGCCCGCGGAGCACGCCGCGGCGCTGGCCGGCGGACGCGATCGCGGTCGCCTCCTTCGGAGACGCCTCGGCCAACCATGCGACGGCGACGGCCGCGTTGAATGCCGCGGGGTGGTTCGAGCATTCGTCCGTACGGCTGCCGCTGCTCTTGATCTGTGAGGACAACCGCCTCGGCGTTAGCGTGCCCTCGCCGGACGGCTGGCTCGCGGCCATGCTGGCGTCGCGACCGGGCGTGCGCTACACCTCGGCCGACGGCTGCGACCTGGCCTCCACCTACGACGCCGCGGTGGAGGCGGCCGGCTTCGTCCGGCGCGAGCGACGCCCGGCCGTGCTGCACCTGTCCACCGTGCGGCTCATGGGACACGCCGGCGCCGACGCCGAGGTCGCCTACCGCACCACCGAGGAGATCAACCGCGATCTCGAGCGTGACCCGCTGGTCGGCACCGCCCGGCTGCTGGTCGAGGCCGGCCTGTTCAGCCCCGAGGAGATCATCGGCCGCTACGACGAGATCGGCTGGCAGGTCCGCAAGGTCGCCGAAGAGGTGCTCGGCGAGCCCAAGCTCGCCTCGGTCGCCGACGTGGTCGCGCCGCTCGCCCCGCGCCGGCCGCTCCGGATCGCCCACGAGATCACCGAGATCGCCACCCGGGCCGTCGGTCCCGGCGCCGCGGCCCGGCACAAGGCCTTCGACGGCAAGCTGCCCGAGCAGTCCGGCCCGCTCACGCTCGCCCAGACGATCAACGCGACGCTCGCCGACTCCCTGCTGTCGCACCCCGGCATGCTGCTGTTCGGCGAGGACGTGGCGCGCAAGGGCGGCGTCTACGGCGTCACCAAGCGCCTGCAGGAGCGGTTCGGCGCCGAGCGGGTCTTCGACACCCTGCTCGACGAGACCACGATCCTCGGGCTCGGCCTGGGCGCCGGCCTCGACGGGCTGCTCCCGGTGCCCGAGATCCAGTACCTGGCCTACCTGCACAACGCCGAGGACCAGCTGCGCGGGGAGGCGGCGACCATGTCGTTCTTCTCCTCCGGGGCCTACCGGAACCCGATGGTCGTGCGGATCGCCGGGCTCGCCTACCAGCAGGCGTTCGGCGGTCACTTCCACAACGACAACTCGGTGGCGGTGCTGCGCGACGTGCCGGGCCTGGTCCTGGCCGTGCCCGCCCGGCCGGCCGACGCCGCCCCGATGCTGCGCTCCTGCCTGGCCTCGGCCGCGGCCGACGGCAGCGTCTGCGTCTTCCTCGAGCCGATCGCGCTCTACCACACCCGCGACCTCTACGAGCAGGGCGACAACGAGTGGCTGGCGCCGTACTCGCCGCCGAGCTCGTGGGCCGGCGAGCACGTGCCGATCGGCCGGGCGCGCACGTACCCGGTGGGCAACGCGGCCGATCTGACCATCGTCACGTTCGGCAACGGGCTGCGGATGTCACTGCGGGTGGCGGCCAGGCTGGCCGAGGAGGGGTACGGATCCCGCGTGGTGGACCTGCGCTGGCTGAGCCCGCTGCCGGCCGCCGACCTGGTCCGGGAGGCGGCGGCAACCGGCCGCGTGCTGATCGTCGACGAGACCCGGCGCTCCGGCGGCGTCGGCGAGGGCATCCTCGCGGCCCTGGTGGACGGCGGTTTCGTGGGCTCCGCACGCCGGACGGCCTCCGCGGACTCACTGATTCCGCTCGGTCCGGCCGCACAGCACGTGCTGGTGGGGGAGGATGCCATCACACAGGGTGCCCACGCCCTGCTGGCGCGGTAAATTGCCACACACTCGGTGCGCCACTTGCGCACGGGGCCGCGAGTGTGTGGACTACCCCCAGGTTTCGTGCATTTTCATTCTTGGCTAGGAGGACTTAGACAGTGAGCGCGACCGCTGGTCAGGCCGACGGCGTACGCAGCCTGGCGGACCGGTTCGGCTTCGAGCCGAACATGGTGGTCATGGAGATGGGCTACGACGACGATGTCGACGAGGACCTCCGTGACGCCCTGACCGAACGCGTCGGCGAGTTGGTCGACGAAGACACGGACGAGGTCGTCGACGCGGTGCTGCTCTGGTACCGCGACGGTGATGGTGATCTGTTCGAGCTGCTCACCGATGCCCTCGGCCCCCTCGCCGACAACGGCGTGGTGTGGCTGCTGACCCCGAAGGCCGGCCGTGACGGCCACGTCGAGCCGAGCGAGATCTCGGAGTCCGCCCCCACCGCGGGCCTGCAGCAGACCTCGACGGTCAACGCCGGCAAGGACTGGACGGGTGCCCGGCTCGTCTCCCCCAGGGGTGCCAAGAAGAAGTAGCCTCGCGCTCGCCTCTCCGTTCGCGCCGGCCGGCGTCCCTCTGGCGCCGGTCCGGTTAGGGTGTGCGCATGCCGCTTGACGTGGGAGCCCCGGCGCCCGACTTCGCGCTCAAAGATCAGAACAATCAGCTCGTACGCCTTCGTGACTTCCGCGATCGCAAGGCCGTGCTCCTGGTCTTCTACCCTCTGACTTTCACCGGCACGTGCCGGGGCGAGCTGACCGAGATCCGCGACAATATCGGCCTTTATGCCAATGAAGACGTACAGGTCCTGGCGGTCAGCGTCGACTCGGTCTACGCCCACAAGGTCTGGTCGCTCCAGGAGGGTTACGACTTCCCGTTGCTGGCCGACTTCTGGCCACACGGCGCCGTGGCCCAGAGCTACCAGGTCTTCAACGCCGAGGCCGGCTTCGCCAACCGGGGCACTTTCGTCATCGACCGGACCGGCGTGATCCGCTACGCCGAGGAGACCGGCCCCGGCGATTCCCGCGACCAGCACCCGTGGAAAGAGGCCCTCGCCGCCCTGAGGCCCGGCCACCCGGCAAGGTACGATGACCACTCCGGTCGGCCGCAGGCCGAGCCGGGCGCGTAGCTCAGCGGGAGAGCACTCGCCTTACAAGCGAGGGGTCGCAGGTTCGAAACCTGCCGCGCCCACCCATCTGACCAGCACCGGAGCGGACAGCCGAGCGATCGGCGATCCGCTCCGGTCTCAGTTTCGGTCTCAGTTGGTCCGCCAGAGCAGCCCCGCGACCTGCTCGGCGATGCCGCCGGCCAGCTCGGGCGCGAGGTGCTGATAGCGCGTCGTCATGGCCATCTGAGACCAGCCCATCACTTCCATCACGGCCCGGGTCGGCACGCCGAGCACGAGCAGCATGGTGGCGGCCGTGTGCCGGGCGTCGTGAAGTCGAGCGTCCCGGACGCCCGCCTCTTTGAGCAGCGCTTTCCACGCGTCGTGATCGGCTCTGGGGTCGATTGGTCGCCCGTTCGGCTGAGCGAAGACCCAATCGCCTTCTTCCCACAATTGAGCTGCTATCTGCCGTTCTGCGTTCTGCGCTTCCCTGTGCTGCCGGAGCGCTTCAACCAGCGGTGCGGGAATGCCGACCGCCCTGCGGCCGGCACGCGATTTCACGTCGACCTCGCGTAAACCGCCGCCGTGACGCTGCGGGCAATTGCTCGCGTGCCGTTGGCAACCGGGTGGGCACGGTGGCGGGCACGCTCGCTGGTGACGCGAGCACTTCGGCGGGCACGGCGCGGTCTTGTGCAGCCGTTCCCCGCACGCATGCGGGTTCTCGCAGCCATGCCGCCATCGGTGCCGCTGCAATTGCCGGGGCGTGCGCAGGAGGCCGTTCTCCAGATCGACGCGTCGCCATTTCAGGCCGAGTGCCTCGCCCTTGCGGAGGCCGAGCGCGAGCGCGAGCGCGAATCGGACGCCGTTTCGCTTTTCCGCCGCGACGGCGAGTAGCCGCTGCGCCTCGGCGACGGTGAACGGCTCGATCTCCTTTTCGTCGAGTCGGGGTGCCTTAGCCAGTCGCGCGACGTTGCGAGGGAGATGCCCCCGCCGCATGGCGACGTTGAGCGCGGTCTTGATGGTGCGGTGCGCCTGGTGGGCCGTGCCCGGCGCACTTCCTCGCCGGATCATCGCGGCGTACAGCAGCTCCAAATGTTCGGGCTCGAGTTTTTCGAGCCGGTGGGCGCCGATGCCCGGAATCAGATGCGTGTACACGGCCGCGCGGTAGCCGACCATCGTCGTTTCCCGCACGGCCGGGGCGGCGATGGTCTCGACCCAATGGGTCAGCCACGAGGCGACGGTCCAGCGCTGACCGGTCTTTCGGATCGAGCCGCTGTCGCGCTCGCGCTCCAAGTCGCGGACCTTGCGGGTGACGATCGCTTCGGTCTTGCCGCGTACGTGTCGCCGATCGGGCCGGCCGTCGGGCTTGGTGCCGACGGTGACCCGGCCGTGCCAGTCACCGTCGGCACCGAGATAGATGCTCGACGCGCCGTTGGGCTTGCGTCCCATTCGAGGGAATCTCCTTTCAGGCGGCGGCCGGAAGCTGGGTGTTCTGCTGGCGAAGTCGGTGGACGTATTCGGTGACGCAGTCGGCGGGGATGCGGCGGAGCCGGCCGATCGTGACCGACTCGATTTCGCCGCTGGTGACGAGTGCGTACATGAGGGTTCGGCCGATCCCGAGACGGTGGGCGGCCTGCTCGATGGTCAGGACGAGTGGCGTGGCGTCGGTTGCCATGACGGTGTCTCCCCGTGGTGCGACGTGAATGGGTCGGTGGGGGTCCCACGTCGTCGCTGAGGCTCGTTCCGGTGTTGCTCGGCCTCTGGCGTGGGTGCGAGGGGCGGTACGGCAGGAAGGCGTAGAACGGGCCGCTGAGAGCGCCGCAGAGCCAAGATCTGCGCATGGCTGGTATGACCGGATGCACCGATGTCTCTGCGTAGCTCTCAGCGGGCCATTCTCAGACGCGGATCGAGGCAGTGGGTTCGTGCCGGGCGGTCAAGCCGTCCCAGCCGTCCCAGCCGTCCCGTCGCAGGTCAAACCCGGGACGGCTTGAACGCTGGGACGGCTCAAGCCGTCCCACGTGCCGCGTCCGGCGGCGGGGGCATCTCGGCATCGAGCCCACGTGCCGCGTCCGGCGGCGGGGGCATCTCGGCATCGAGAGTGGGCTGGGACGGCTTGAGCCGTACCACGGTCGCAAGCCGTCCCGGGGCTGAGCTGGGCTGGGACGGCTGGGACGGCTGGGACGGCTCCCCCTCGGGTTCGGTGCAGTAGCGCTGCCAAGCGTCGAGGAAGTCAGCGCGCTGGTAGCCCTTGGCTTGCGTGCTTGTGAGCCCGTAGGCGCGGGCCGCGTCCGTTGAGAAGCGGATGTTGCCCGAGCCGATGTCGTACTCGCGCAGCAGCGCGCCGAGCCGCATCGCGGTCAAGCCAGTCCCGCCGTACTCCGCCCATGGCGCTTCGGGGTCGGATTTGAGCCGGTCGAGCAGCGCGACGGTGGGGATCGCTTCGGCTTGGCCGAACGCGGCTCGGCAGTCGGTCAGCAGCCGGATGCGGTCGGACGCCACGGTGTTGTGGTCGCGTTCGGCGGTCAGCGTCTCGGCGGCGTGCCGGCCCCGGTCAGGCCAGTCGCCCCCGGCGAGGTCGGCGACGGCGATCAGCGGTTCCCAGGTGTCGGCGGCGCGGTCTTCCAGCGGCATGACCGGCTCGGCCCGTTCGAGCGCCTTGAGGTTGCCGCGTAGCCAGTGGCTGAGGTCTCCAGCGAGCTTGCGCAGGGCGGGTCCGTCCCGGCGATGCCGGTAGGGGGCGACGGTCTCGCCGGGTGCTCGGCGCCGCATGCGGATCACCACGGCGCGATCTTCGATCGTGTCGGGCATCTGCCCGATCCCGGCGAGCGCGGCCATCGCGAACGTCGGGATCTTCTCCAGCTCGTTGCGCGCCTGGTTCCATCGGATGGTGGGCCGGTTGCGCTGGTGACCGGCGTTGAGCAGGCCGCGTAGCTCTTCGTTGGCCTCGGCCTGTTTCCCGCCGAAGATCGTGTCGGCTTCGTCGACGAGCAGGGTGGGCGGCTCGGCCGTGCCGATCGACCGGTAGACCGCCGCTGTAGAAGCGTTGACCGTGATCAAGGGTTCTCGGCAGGTACCTTCCACGATGTCGAGCAGCCGGGACTTGCCGCAGCGCTTCTCCGGTGCGCGGATCACGAGCCGGGCCGCGTGGGCCCATGCCGGTTGCGCGTGGCTCGCGGCGATCCACAACACCGTGGCGTCGATCGCCTCCGCCGACGGAAGCACGACGTAGCGGGTCAGCGTGTCGTGCAGCCGATCGAGCAGGGTCGCGCCGTCGAGATTCGCGTGTGGTTGAGTCATGCGGCAATCCCTTCTATGGCAACGGATTCCGCGCGGAATCCGCCGAGGATGGCGGCGCGGGTGTCCCGGTCGCTCTGCCCAGCCGCCCGGCCGGCCGCGTACAGCGCCGCGTAGCCGTCGGCGGCGGTGATCGCCCCGGCCGCGACCATCCGGGCCACGCCTCGGGCCGCGCCGTAGACGGTGTTGCGGCGGCTGCCCTCCGGGGCGCGGGCGATCGCGGCGAGGTTCGCGGCGAGCAGGGCGGCCGGGTCCGAGATGCCCCCGCCCCGGCCAAGCGGGGTGACGGTGGCCGGCGGGGCGGCGGACGGCTCGATTGGCCGGCACGCCTCGATCAACGGCGGGGGCATCTCGATGACTGCCCGGTCACCGATCCACCGGTACGGCTGTCGGGTGTCGGGGTGTACCGAAGGCGGCGCGACCACGTACCCGCCGTCGGCTTTGAGATCGATGCCGGGATGGCCACGTAGCTTCGCGCCGAACGAGCCGCCGGGGTGCCGGTAGTACAGGTGCCATCCACCCGAGCCGGTACGCACGCAGCGAGTAGGTGGCATCAGCTCGGGCAGGAGGCGGCCCCCATGGCGGGGGTCGATGTCGACCACGGCGATTCCAGCCGCCCGGCCGGTGCGCACGGCGAGCAGGCCGCCCGGTACCGCCTGATGGAGCGCGACGATCCGGTCAGCATCTCGGGTGGCGGCGTAGAAGCCGTGGCAGGTCAGGCAGTCGCAGCCTTCCGGATCATGGGTTGGGTCGGTCTCGGCTTTAGGGCAGGTCGAGCAGTTGGCGACCGGCCGTTTGCGGCGGCCGAGCAGGAACACGGGATAGCCCTCGGCGGCCAGCGCGAGCGCGGCAGGCAGCGTCGGGGCGAGGTCGGGCATGGTCGCCTCCTCGGCGAGCGGGATGGGCGGCGTACGCCGCGAGGACTGGCCGCAGTGCTTGATCGCGCAGGCGGCACAGTCGCGGGACGGCAACCGGATCGGCCGGGTGCCGGTGGTGGTCTCGTCGGCGGGGATTAGCCGATCGCAGACGTGGGGGTAGGGCTCGGTGGTCGTCACGGGACGGTGGAGCACCGCGCTCGCGGCGATCCACTGCCCCGGGACGGCGGGCCGGTTCATCAGGCGGCCTTCCGGCCGATCGCCGGGCGGTCCGGCGGCGGGGGTAGGGCTTCGGGGCGCATGCCGGCGACGGCGGCGAACAGCCGTCGCAACAGGTGCAGCGCGAGGACGAGCTGCCGGCGGGCGGTCGTGTCGTGGCCGTGCAGTGGGACGCGGCCTCGGATCTCGGCGTACTCGATGTCGCCGGCTCGCACGCGGGTGATGGTCACCCGGCCGCCGACCGCGTCGGCGATCATGTCGGGTGAGCGGTGTTCGTTGAGGCCGCAGCGGTGGTCGCGGGCGCACCACGTCGTGTGCGGCGTCGGCTGCCGCCGATGGTGGCCCATGGTCCGGGGCGTCATCGGGCGTCCCGGCGGATGCCGGAGAGCCGGTTGTAGATCCAGCGGCCGGCGCGAAGCCGGCGGCCGGTGCCCGCGCAGCGGCGGCACAGCCGGAACGCGCGCCGCGACGGCGAGCGCTTCTTACCGGTGCCGTCGCACTTGCGGCAGCTCTTGAAGGGCCACACCCAGCACGCGAGAGCGTAACCGAGCGTGACAATGATGAGGGCGAGCGGGACGGCGATAGCGCCGCTGAGCTGGGGGTTCAAAGCAGCCTCCAAGGCCGGTTTCAGGGCGTGAAGGGCCGTGAGCTGCTATCCGCTAGATCGCAGCTCAGAATCTTGATCGGGTGCTAGCGGAGCTGCTAGCGCTAGCGGCTTGGACCGCTAGCGCTAGCAGCCGGCGGAGGGCTAGTCGCTCGACCGCTTCCGGTCACGCTCCGCGATCGCGGCGAGGAGGTTCGCGTGCCGGATGCCGCGCCGGGTGACCGACTTGCCGTCGATGCGGCGGCCGACGTCGCCGACCTTGATCGCCGGGTACGGCTTGAGCGCGGCGGTGAGCTGCGCGGCCTCCCAGCCGCCGTAGACGTCGGGCCGCAGCTCGGCGAGCAGGCCGCACAGCGTCTCATTCCACGCCGACTTCTCGTCGCCCGGCCACACCTGCGCCAGGTCGTCGAGCACGCTGTGCGCCGGACCGACCTCGCGTTCGGTCGGGAAGGTCGGGATGTTGCCGGCGGCGGTGCGCAGCGCCACCGCACGGGCCACGATCCGGCCGGCGGCCGTGGTGTCCACGTAGAACGAGCGGGCCGACTGCACCGCCCCGAAGCCGCGCAGCACACCCCACCCGGCCTCGGTGACCGGCTGGAACACGGTGGCCCGGTAGCCCTGCTTGTAGGCCGAGGTCCCGAGGATCATGTCGTTCGCGGTCTGGTCAGCGACGCTGAGGCAAAACCGGGAGTTGACGTTGCGGGTGATCCCGGTCGGCAGGCTGTCCTTGTCGGGGATCTGGGTGCCGATGATGATGATCACGCCCAAGGCCCGGCCCAGCTTGATGACCTTCTCCAGCAGCTCGCCGGCTTCCTTGCCGAACTTGCTGGTCATCAGCTCTTGCAGCTCATCGAACCAGGCCACCAGCGGGTGCAGCCCGGAGCCCTTGAGCGAGGCCAGCTCGGGCGTCACCTTGTTCTCCGGGGCCTTGCCGAGCCGGGCGTAGTGCTCGATCCGCTTCGACCGGCGACGGCACTCCTCGTATAGCCACTCGATGAACGCGAACGCGCGGGCCAGGGTCTCGTCGTCGAAGCCGTTGCCGTACTCGGCCATGACGGGCTCGAGTACGGCGAAGTCACCGACGCCCTTGAGTTCGTAGCCGCGAATCTCGGCGCGAGGGTCGAGCGAGGCAGCCAGCAGTAGCAGCCGCAGCGCGAACGTCTTGCCCGATCCCGGCTGCCCACCGAACAGCCAGTTGCGGAACATCAGCTCGGCGAAGATCTCGTCGAGCTTCGGCGTGGTGGCGAACGGGAACGGCTTGAACAGGTCCACCTTCGCCGACTCGTTCAGCAGCGGGCAGGTCGGCTGCTTCATCTGCGAGGCGGGCTCGTAGCCGACCCAAAGGGCGAGCCGGCCGGTGTGTCCGGGCGCGGTTGAGGGCCACACCTGGTCGAGCGGGAGCCGCATCGCCGAGGCGAGCCGGCCGCGCCGGGCCACCACCTCGGACGCCTCCACCCCGTACGGCAGGTCCACGATCGCGATGTGCCCAGGGCCGTCGCGGTGGATGTCGAACGGGAACGCGATCGCCTTCGCGTCCTTGGCCACGGCGCTGTTGATCGCGGCCATCTGCAACGACGTCAACGCCCGGCGAACCAGCTCGGCGGTGAGCTTGCGGTAGCGGCTGCCCTCGGTCACCCGGTCGGTGATCGGCTTGTCCGCCGGACGCCCGAGCGTGGCCAGAAGCGGCAACGCCAGGCACACGGCCAGCCACCGCCACCAGGTCGGGCCGAACGCCAGCACCACGGCGGCGGTGACGATGCCGGCCGCCCCGAACGCGAGCACCCACCACCGCCACACGGACTGCCGCTGCCGACGGGCGTCGAGCTTCAACCACGTGTCGGCCTCGCCGCGCTGCGCGGCGGCCTGCCGAAGGTCCCAATTGCCCTCTTCGGCCGTCGCCCAATGCAGCGCCCGGCCGAGCCCGCGGAACAGGCCGATCGGAGCCCACAAGGCCGTCTTCGCCGCGTACTTCGGCGAGCGGACCGCGTGATAGGCCAGCACGTACCCGGCGTTCTTGGTCTGATGCTTGAGCGCGGCGCGGAACGCGCGCCGCGAGCGCGCCCATTCGGCCAGGATCGGCCGGCGGTCCTTCTGCCGGGCCAGCACCTCGGCCGGGATGTCATCGGCCTGGTCGGCCGGGCCACCCTCGCCGGGCGGTGCGTCGTCGATGGACTCGGCATCTTCGTCGACCTGGTCGCGCTCGGCCGAGGCAGGGTTGGCCCGGCGGGTCCGGGCCGCGTTCAGGTCCACTACTTCGGCGGCCGGCTGCTCCGCCACGTCGTTTTCGGCGGCCTGCCAGTCGAAGTCGTCCGGCTCCGGGGTCGGGTTGGGGTTCACGGGCGGTCCTCCTTCCGGATCGTGGTGCCCGGGTCTGCGAGGGGATCAAGCTGCGGAGATGTGTCGATCAGGTGCGGGAGGTCGGCGTGGTCGAAGCGGGTGACGAACCACAGCACCGGATCGGGGATCGGGATGGTGACGGACTCGGCGGGCAGGTCGAGTTGGATGCCGTCGCCGAGGACGATCACGGCGGTCAGCCGGGGATCGGTGGCGCGCAGGTACCGGGCGATGGGGCAGTCATCGGCGGACTCGACGCGGCCAGTGAATCCGGCAGCGGCGAGCGAGGCCGCGACGGCGCGGGGCGTGGAGCCGAGCGTGGCGAGAGCGCGTTCGGCGATCCGGGCGGGGTCGGTTACGTCGACCGGCATCACGAATGGGGCGGTCATCAGCGGCGCACCTGGACGGTGCCGAGGCCGCCGCAGCCGCTGCACTGGTGGGGGATCTTGCGGTTGCCGCCGCAGGCGTCGCAGGTGCAGGTGATCGTGCGAGCGCCGTGGCAGCGGGTGCACTTGTCTCGGCTGACGTAGAGGGTGCCGGTTCCGGCGCAGGTGCCGCAGGTGAGCCGGAGTTGGCCCGCGCCTTTGCAGCGGGTGCAGGGGCGGTACTGGACGCGGGTGCCGTTGCACCCGACACAGGTGGTCCGCATGAGAGGTGATCTCCGTTCGAGGGGTTGAGGTTGACGACGCTGAGCGGGTGTGTGGGGTGGGCCGTTTGCCGCCGATCCGGTTGCCGGGCAACCGGATCGGCGGGCGGGACGGGGTTAGCGGCCGGCCCGGAAGGTGCGGATCGAGTCACCGAGGGCGAAGCGGCGTTTGGTCGTGCCCTCGAAGTAGAGGGAGCCCTTGTGCTTGGACTCCTCCATGAGCGCGTAGCGGTCTTTGTTGTCGAGATCGACGCCGTAGGTCTTCTTCTTCAAGCCCATGGCTCATCGCCCCCGACGGTGCTGCGGACGTAGCGGGTCACAGCCGTGCGGGCAGCGCGCCGGCCGGGTGTTCGTGGTCTGCTCGACACTCGTGCGGTCGTTGCGCCTCATCGCTTGCCGCCGATCGATCGGCGGTCGCGGCCGGCGGCCGCAGCGGCGCGGCGCTGGCGTGCGTCGGCGGCCCGCGCCGCGTCCTGGGCGTCGCGGATCTCGTGTGCGCTGCGGCGGCCGGTGGAGTTGCCCGGCCCGAACAGGTTGCTTGCCATACTGGTGACCTCCCAAAGGGTCTGCTGACTGGATGGGGTGACCGGTCGCACGGCGCTGCTTTGGTCGGTTTGGGCCGTGCGACCGGGCGGGGCTACTTGTGCATCAGGTGCGCGAGCGCGGCGCCCATGCCGAGCACGGCGACCGGGATGCAGGCGACGGCGGCGGTGATCGGCCACGGGGCCGTGGTCCAGCCGGCGGCGGCCATCAGGTGGTAGGCGATTTGGCCGAGGCCACCGACGGCGAGTGAGGCGATCGCTGAGATCTTGGCGAAGCGGCGGGCGTCGCCGGTGGCGCGGCCGGAGAGCCACGCGAACAGCGCGTACGCGGCGTAGGTTTCGACGCCGATCGGGAGCGTGATCGCGGTGTTGAGCTGGAAACGGTCGGCGATGCCGGGCAGGAGGGTGACCTTGCCGAAGCCGGTCAGCCGTCCCATCTCGACCCAGCCGCCCCAGATCGCGACGAACGCGGGCAGGCACAGGATCAGCACCGGCCAGGTGACCGGCCGACGTTGCGGCTCGGCCTCGATCGCGGGCGGCTCGGCGACCGGCTCGGCCGAAGAATTTGCGGCGAGGGGCGTGGAGCTCGCGGGGTCCGGCAGGAAATTCTTCGGCTTCGGCTTCGGCTCCGGCTCCGGCTCGGCCTCGGGGTCGGGTTCGGCCGGAACGTCGGGGACCAGGGTCAGCGGCGGTCGCTCGGCGAGGCTGCCCCGGACCACCATCGCGGTGTGCAGGTCGGTGATCCGCTGGTCGCGCTCGGCCAGCGTGGCCAGCTCGGCGAGCACAGTCTTGGCCTTGTCCGAGCCGATGTGCAGGTGCTTCATCAGCCGGTTGCGCGAGGGCAGCTCGCCGTTGAGGGTCTTGGTTAGCTCGATCGCGCTGGGCATCAGGTCGGCGATCGCGGGCGGGTAGGCGCTGCGGACAGCGGTCGCGGCGGTCATCGGCTCGCACCCTTCTTGGTGGGCTTCGGCCAGCGGCAGTCGCAGAACTTCACGCACTCGCCGCAGTCCGGGCAGGTCGGAAGAGAGCAGTTCGGGGAGGTACAGGTCAGGGCAACGGGCGGGGTCTTCATGCGGCAGCCTCCACGGATGCGCAGGTCAGGCACTCGCCGAGCGAGCGCGGGATGTAGTAGGGCCGCACCCTGCGGCAGGTCGGGCAGGTGCGCCGGGCCAGCAGCGCTCGCCGCACCGCGCGCAGTTGCGCGGGGCTCGGGGTGCGCTTGGGTCGGGCGAGGTCGAGGCGGTAGAGGTAGGCGACGCGGGTACCGCCGACACCGGCCCACAAGATTTGGGCGGCGATCGGCTGTCGGCCCGGGTTGAGACCGCGTTCGCGTAGTTGCCGGCGGGTGGCGTAGCCGTCCGGTGCGCCGCGCCACCAGTAGGTGGGCAGGCCGTACCGGCTGCCGTCCGGGTCGAAGAACGCGGCCCGGATGCGGGCCATCAGGCGGCGCGGCGCGGCCCGGGCGTACGGGTCAGCCGGGCCACGTGGGCGAAGGTCTCGCGGATCACGCGTGCCTCGGCACGGCGGACCCGGCGGTGATCCAGGTCGCTGACCGCGTCGCGGTCGATCGCGGCGAGCAGCGTGATCTCGGCATCCAGCCAAACCAGCTCGGCGCTGATCAGGGGCTCTTCCGCCTCGATCGCGTCCAGGTCGGCATCGGCCGGCTCGAAGTCGAATTCATCCCTCACGGGAAGTCCTCCAAAGGAAGAGTCAGCGCGACAGCAGCCACGCGGCTACCACCACGCTGACCAGCGAGAAAGCTTGGAAGGGTCGCGACTGCGGCTGAGCCATCGAGCGGACACGTCTCGCGACCGGACAAGTCAACGGCCGACACCCGGGGCAACCCCGCAGTCACGTATGCAGTTCTCAAAGATCAAGTGCGCGGCGGGCCGGTCACGAGCGGCGTAGCCGAAGCCACCTCCGTCGTGCCGGAAGCCATCCGGCAGCCAGGGACGAGAGTTTATGGCCCTCTACCCACCGTGTTAAGGGGGGTGTACATCGACAACACCATCTTTGCCGGTTCGCTGTCAAGCCCACTCAACAAACTTGTTCATCCGGGTCAACATGACCTGCAGAGTCCTGCCCGGTGGACACGGCTAGACTGAGTTCGCCCCCCTTGACGAGGACGGAGTTGCCCGGCGATGGAAGACCCCGGCGAGCTGGCAGCGATCGTTGATCCGCGTGCGCGGGCAACTGCGGCTCACAACTTGATCGACGATTACCAGTCGGCTGTCGGAGAGTTGTCGAGGCTCCGTCGTGAGGCTCTAGAGGAGCTTCTTGCCGACGGCATGACGCAAACGCAGATCGCCGAGATGCTCAACATGTCGCGATCCCGCGTCTCGCAGCTTCTTTCGGCTGGAGTCCGTCCCGAAAGGGCGTTCCTCGGAACAGGCGCGATCACGGTCGCTCTCGGCGGGAAGCATGAGGCGGGCAAGGAAAAGCCCGGAGCGGTCGTCTCAGCAGAGGCGCTTGCCGCATTCGAGCGACTGGCCGAGCTGGCGCGATCGCACGGCCTGAAGGCGGAATACGAGGTAGTCCCGCCGCCTGGGTTCGTCGTCCTTAACCGACCGAACCTGATCGTTGCCTGCGGGCCACGCCTGTCACCTTTAGTTCAACAGGTACTAGAGTCCGACAACAACGTCGGGTTCGCGAAGGACAATGATGGCTGGCACCTCGTTGATCATATTGCCGGTACTGTCCACCGGTCACCGTGTGATGCGGGAGAGAATGGCGATTTGGCGTACATCGGCAGGTTGCCTCGGCCGGACGGTAAGGGCACATTCCTCTATATCGCCGGGATTCATGCCATCGGAACATCCGGGGCAGCCCACTTTATCGAAAACAACCTTGCCGAGCTTTACCGAGAGACTAAGACTCGTCGTTTCTCCACCATAGTTTCGTGTAGGTTCGATCCGGAGAGCCGCCAAGTGATTTCCAGCGCCCGCGTATCGCAGATCTACCGCCACGAGGGTGCCGCGCAGTGAATCCGGTAGTCGTGAGCGAGCCAGGCGATCCGGCGGTCCCGAACGAGGATTGGGCGGCAGCGAGCCGGGACACCATCGTTGTACTGGACGGAGCGACAGCACGCATTGATACTGGTTGCCGCCACGGTGTCGCATGGTACGTAGCCAAGCTGGGCGTCGCGCTGATGTCAGCCGTAGCCGAGAGGCCGGAGCTGAGCCTGCAGGAGGCGCTAGCGGATAGCATCCGGCAGGTCGCCGGAATGCACCCGGAATGCGACCTGAGACATCCGGGGACCCCGTCGGCCGGTGTCGCGATCGTTCGACTCCAGGGAGATTTCCTTGAGTATCTCGTCCTCGCAGACACGGTGATAGTCATTCAAACAGAGCGCGGCATCAGAGTATTTACAGACGATCGCGTTAGCAATGTTGCTCGCAACGAAAGAGCTGCCGCGACAGCATTGCCATTGGATTCGAACGAGCGCAAGGCAGCGCTAGGGGAGATGAAGCGCCGAGAGCAGGATGCCCGTAATCGGCCAGGAGGCTTCTGGGTGGCCGCAGCCGACCCTGAAGCTGCGAAGCACGCTATCGTGGGTTCACTTGCCATGCAGGACACAACAGCGATAGCCGTCTTGACCGACGGGGCTGCAAGATGCGTAACGCCGTTTGCGCTTATCACGTGGGGCGATGTCCTGCGAATTCTCGATACAGATGGCCCGGCTGAACTCATAAGTCAGGTGCGAAAAATTGAATCGTCGGACCCCGAAGCCGAACGATGGCGGCGGTCGAAGCGAAGCGATGACGCAACGGTGGCGTACGCGACATTGCCCTAGGCGCGCGTTGACCCAGCGATCACAACTTCAACCACGCATTCCCGTGCTGACAGTCGTTACTGTTTCAGCGTCGCAGTGAGGATTAGACATCAATGACGAACGTAGACTGGCCTTCGCCAGGTCAGCGGCAGTTCGCATCGCCTGAGCCGAACGAGACCGTCTCGCCCCAACTTCACCGCGCCCTAGGTGGCTGGGTCCAGGAGGCGCTGACAGGCACGCCTCCTGGAAACACGGTGCGGCCGAGCACGCACTACGGTTCCAACGTAGGTAACATAATGCTCCGGCTCGAAACCGAAACCCTGCCGTGGGAATTTCCGCCGCAAACGATTCTTGATGCAGTGCACGAGACGCTTTATGAAATGCAATGGGCTGATCCGGGTCCGTACGTGCGCAGCCTTGACTCCAAGCTGACTGCTGCGAACTCTGTTTGGCGAGTTGCAACGCGAAGCGATGGCCGGCGCGGTCTTGAGCGCCGAGTCGGTCAGACTGTGGCTGCAGTCGTGGAGGAGTCGATTCGTACCGCTCCGCAGCAGGCTGCGGAGCATCTGCGGTCGGCCTGGGATGCTGCCTATGGACGGCACCCGGACGCGGATAAAGCGTTCAATGAGGCGATCAGAGCCGTTGAGGAGGTGGCTTGCCCTATGGTTGAGAATAGGAAGGCCAACGCGGGTAGCGCCACGCTAGGAACCGTGATTGGCGAGCTGCGTCACAACTCTTCGCATAAGTGGGAGCTTGCCCTGCCGGATGCGACCGGCCATCCGAGGGAAGTGGGAAACCTAGTCGGCATGATGGAAATTCTGTGGCAGGCTCAAGTGTCCCGTCACGGCGGTGCCCCCAAATCTCGTCGTCAAGACGATGACGAGGCTAGAGCTATCGTGCCGCTGGCCTCCCTACTCGTCCATTGGATGACTTCCGGTGTCCTCCGCAGGAGAGCTTGACCGGGACGATCTTTGCTCTACGGCTGGTTCGGGGACCTTTGATTCCGTAGCCGAACGCGGCGCGTCTTCAACCCGATTTACAAAGGTGAAGTCTAGAGTACTCAAGTCCTTCTCAATCTTGTCTATCAATTCTTTGTTCGCTGTTCGTGCCTGGCGGGATGCCTTTGCGATTTGCTCCAAATCCTCGCGAGCCTCGACCCGGATCTCACTCAATCCCACGAGGGCCCGCTCGATCCCTTCCAGCATTTCCTGCCGTTTCTCATTCGAGAGATGAGACGACGAATTGGCTTCCTGTCTGAGCGATCGGAGTTCGATTTCCTGCCACGCGAGGGTGTCTAAACGCCTAGCGAACCCCCGACGTAGGCGCCGTATGCTCCATCGCAGGATGAGAATCCGAGCCATTCCGCTGGGATATGACAGGAAAGGAACCAGGTGTGCGAATCCGCGTGTATTTGACTTGACGAATATTTCAATCGCAGGGTTAAGGATGAGGGCGCTGGCTCCACTTGACATGCCGATCTGAATAAGGGTAACCCACATTGAACTAACAGAGTTGCCCGCTAATGCGAGGAAGCATTGGGGCAAGGCTAAGGCGTAGATTGCAAGCGGAACGCTCCATATGATTCCCTGCCACGCCTTAACTAACCTATGTCTTCCGGGCTCCCACTTATTTATGATGGCACGAGCCTCAACTACGATAGCCAGCGCGAGCACCGGCATAGTTTGTGCACTCGTCGTCCAAAAGTCGACTTGTACCGGCTGCATCCGAGAAGGATCGCATAACGCTGGCCCGATGTGGCATGACGGAGCTTGAGCGCCTGGGTGGGTCCGCGCTCGTGAGTCGGGACTTGGTCTCAGTTGCGGTCTCGTTCGGCCCGATTCACCAGGGTTCGGCGGCGTCCTGGCGTGAGGCCGACGCGCACGTCGGGGACGATCCCGGGTGGCGACGGACATCGGCTCGCAGACCTTACAAGCGAGGGGTCGCAGGTTCGAAACCTGCCGCGCCCACACGGTGCGGCGATTCCTGTCCGCGGAAAGCGCGGACCTGGGCGCCGTGTCATGTCTGCTCCGGGGGCCGAGCCCCCGGACCCCCACGTTGCGATGGTTGCGCTGGGGGCGCTTGCCTGCGGCCGTTGGCGGGGACCCCGGACCCCTACGTTGCGATGGTTGCGCTGGGGGCGCTTGCCTGCGGCCGTTGGCGGGGACCCCGGACCCCACGTTGCGGTGGTTGCGCTGAGAGCGTGCGCTTGCGGGTCGTGGGCGGTGCGCTCGCAGCCCGGCGTTGCGGTGGCTGCGCTTCGACGGCTCGCCTGCGGGCTGCGAGGTCAGCGTTCAACTGCAGCCCAGCGCGACTCCCGCTCTGCGTGACCTTCGCAGGGGCGTCAGCGCAGCTCGAAGCGTGAGCCGCACTCCAAGCCCGAGCGCCTGCTCCTGCGCCCGAGGCCTTGCTCCTTCGCCCGAGCCCTGCTCCTTCGCCCGAGCGCGCGACGCACAAGCCCGGGTGCGACGCCCGAGCCCCTGCTGCGACGCCCGAGTCCGCGACGCCCGAGTCCGCGTGCGACGCCCGAGCCCCGGGTGCGACGCCCGGAGCCCGCGACGCCCGAGCCCCGGGTGCGACGCCCGCGCCGGCGACGCCCAAGCCGCGGGCGCGACGCCCGAGCTCCTGGTGCGACGCCTGCGTTCGGCTGCAAGCAGGGGCTCGGATCCAAGGGTGAGTCCGGGTCGAGGCGCGACTTCGGCTCGGAGCGGCCGGCTTGGGGCCGACCACCCGCAACCCCCACCTGAGCTTCGTTTGGAGGGGCGGGGCGGTCTCGGGGCCTTGGTCGGCTGTGAGGTTGGTGCGGGAAGGCCTCCTGGTGGGGGTGGCGGAGCTGGGGGTGGCCCCGCCCCACGGGGGTGGGGCGGGGTGTGTTGGTGGATGGCTAGGCGGCCTGGGCTGTGGACGTGGGGTTGGTGTAGGCGGTGGAACCGCTGGGGGATGCGCCTCCGCTGGGCGGCGAACCGGGAGCGGAGGCAGCGGGGGCGGTGGGGGTCACGGGGGCCGGCCAGGGGGCCGTTGCGGGGAGCTCGGCCAGGCGGTCCAGGCGGGCTCGGATGGCGGTGGGGCTGCGGCCGAAGCGGGTGGCCAGGTCGCGCAGGCGGGGGTGGGGGTGGGAACGGAAGAGGGTGGTCAGGGCGGCGTCGTCCTCGGGGGTCCAGCGGGCGCCCTGGTTGGGGTGGCGGCCTCGGCGGTCGGGGGGCGGGGCCGGGCGGGTGGACGGTGGGGGCTGGGTCATGGCTATCAGGCCGGCCAGGGTGGAAGTCAGGACGTCGGTCAACGGGGCCAGGTCGTGGGGTGCGAGGCCGCCGCTGATCTCGCTTATCACCTGGCCGTCGCCGTCGGTGCTGACTATGCACAGGTCTATGCGGTGGTCTTCGGTGGGGAAGGCGGTGACCTGGTAGTCGGTCTCGCCCAGCAGGAGGCGGCGGTCGAGGGTGATGGGGGACTGCTGGAGTGGGGTGTCGTTCATGCGGGGGACCTTAGGGGTGGCCTATGACAGTTTTCGGGGGCGGCGGGGGCGGGCCGCCAGGGTTGGCACACCGGGGTGCGGGACGGGCGCCGGACGGCCGGTCAGACCAGGGCCAGCCACTTGCGGTAGTGCTCGGCGAACGGCTCCTCGCGCTGGGCCAGGGCGGACCGCAGCGACTCGGCGCCGCGCAGGGCGCCCTCGACGATGTCGGCGGGGTAGCCGAGGGTGACGCGGTGCTCGGCGAACTCGTCCTCGTCCTCCACCTCGACGCGGCCGTCGGCGCGGTAGCGGACCAGGTCGATGTCGAGGTCGATCACGGTGATCTCGGCGGGGCCGGTCCACTCGGCCGGAGTGGTCACGTCGCAGTACAGGTCGCGCACGGCCGGCTCGGCCAGGAACATCGCCATCCACCAGCCCTCGACCGGGATGAGGCGTACGGCGTCGGCCCGGGTGAGCCCGGTCGGCCGGGTGCCGTAGTGGTAGCTGACCACGCTGCCGCGCGGGGTGGCGACCCAGGTGCCGTACGCGTCCTCGCCGAGCAGCCGCCCGGTCACCTGCCGATGCGGCCGTCCGCCGTACTTGCACAGGACGATATCGACCGCGGTCACCACGCGAGGCTACCGCGATCATCCGCGCCGGACTGCCCCACCGGGCACCGGCCGGAGCAGAGGCACCCGCCGGAACAGAGGCAACCGGCCGGAGCAGAGACGACCGGCCGAAGCAGAGGCAACCGGTCCGCACCCGGGTCAACCGTCAAGCCGGCCGTCGCGGCGACCGAATCAACAGGGTGCCGGCGGGAGGTCCCGCTCGGTGGGCGGGCCCCGGTCGGATTCCCCTCGGCGATCGGGCCCGCCCGGGCGAAACGGGGGAGTGACCATGGCGGACCTGCACGTAGGCGCCGATGCCGAGAAGACACTGGTCTCCGCGTACCCCCTGCGGACCCGCACCGGCCGCGCCCGCCGCCGCCGCACCGGAAGCCTGGTCGAGTCGCGCCCGGTCCTGCCGAGCGGCCGCGGCCGCGAGGTCCGCGTGACCTTCCTCGCCCGCCTCAGCCTGCCGCTGCTCTTCGCCGGCGCCCTGCTCCTGGTGGCCGGCCTTCCCGCGGGGCTGCTCGGCGGCGTCATCCTGGCCACCCTGATCGCGGTCGGCCGGCACGATCTCCGCCGATCCCAGCCGGCGATCTTCGCGCTTCCCAGGACCGATCAAACCCGCGTCCTGCGTACGCGTGAGGAGCGCGCCGCCTACGCGCGGGCGCTCGCCATGGCGCACCGGGTCCGCCGCACCTGGCCCGAGCTCCCCGGCATGATCGACCCGGAGTCGGCCGACCGCTCGCTCACCCACGCCCTCGACGACCTGGCCACGTTGCTGGTCCGGCGCCAGGAGCTGCGCCGGCTGCGGGCCGGGCTCGAGACCGTACGCCACCAGGACGTCCCCGCCGGCAGCCGCGCGGCGCTGGCGCTGGCCGAGCAGGCGGACCGGGCCGACGAGCTGTGGCGGATCACGGGGGAGCAGGCCAACCGGATCCTGCGCGCGATCGACGAGGCCGCCCTGGCCGGCGAGACGTTCCTGACCGAGCGCCGGATCGGCGCCACCGCCCGCCAGGCCGAGTTGGTGCTGGCCCGCCTCAGCTCGGGTCCGCACCCGGCCGAGACCGCCCCCGAGCTGGCCGACCGCACCGCCGCCGTGCTCGACGCCTACCGCGAGCTCAGCGACCGGGAATCATTGCTGCCATGACGGCAGCGGACACGACGGCAGCGGACACGACGGCGACCGACGAGGTGCTGCGCGAGGTCGGCCCCCGGTTGCGGGCGCTGCGCCGCCGGTCCGGCATCACGCTGGCGGCGCTGGCCGAGACCACCGGCATCTCGGTCAGCACCCTCTCCCGGCTGGAGTCGGGACAGCGGCGGGCGACCCTCGAGCTGCTCCTCCCGCTCGCGCGGGCGCACCGGGTGCCGCTGGACGAGCTGGTCGGCGCCCCGCCGACCGGTGACCCGCGGGTGTACGCGCGGCCGATCAGCCGGAACAACCAGCTGATCCTGCCGCTGAGCCGCAACCCGGGCGGCCCCCAGGCGTTCAAGCACATCATCGCGGCCGGCGACCGGCAGGAGCCGGAGCCCAAGACGCACGAGGGCTACGAGTGGCTCTACGTGCTCAGCGGCAAGCTGCGCCTGGTGCTCGGCGAGCACGACCTGGTGCTGCCGGCGGGCGAGGCGGCCGAGTTCGACACCCGGGTGCCGCACTGGTTCGGCAGCTCGGGCGGCGGCCCGGTCGAGTTCCTGACGATCTTCGACCGGCAGGGCGCCCGCATCCACGTGCGGGCCCGGCCCAGGAAGGCCCCGCCCGGGGCCCCTCAGTAGAGCCGTAAGCGCCGCGGCGTCCCCGGCGGGCGGGAGGCGACCGGCCGCGACCCCCGCGGGCGGGTGCCGGCGCCGCGCTCACGCACGTTCATTCCATTGAGTGACTCGACCGTCACGAAGAATGCAACTACCTTGTCTGTCGACATGCGTGTCCCCGCCCATGCCCGTTCACCGTCCGGTACCTGCCTCAACGATCCGGCGGTCGGTCGGACGTCGTCGCCTCTGCCCGGCGCCTCCTCAGGCGGCCCGCCGGGCGGTGGAGAGCTGCCGCGGCACGGCCGGGCGGGCCGCCGGCGCGTGGCCGAGCGCGTCGACGAGCAGGCCCTGCACGAGGTCCGGGTCGGGCAGCCGCCACCGGGTCTGCTCGGGCGGGACGGCCCAGCGCACCGGGCCCTCGAGCATCCGGCTGGGCGCGGCCGGGATCCACGAGCCGCGGCCGTGGCGCACCACGTCGAGCCGGTGATCCAGCTCGGAGCGCAGCGGCTCGCCCGGCTTGACCAGGAACATCCAGCGGCCGGCCGCGGTCACCGCGACCGGGCCCCGGGCGTCGGAGCCGGGCACCGCGCTGCGCAGCCGGGCGGCGCCGAGGACGCGCAGGCCGAGCGAGGCGGGCACCTCCAGCGCGTCGAACGTCCAGCCGGTCGCCAGCAGCACGCTGTACGGCCGGCGCCGCCACCACTCGGCGACCTGGCCGGGGTCGGTGGTCGCCGAGTCCTCCCAGGACTCCAGCGCCGGGTGGCAGGCCATGATCGGGCAGCCGGCCCGGCCGCACACGAACCGGTGCCCGGTGAGCTGGGCGCCGGGCGTCACGGCCCAGCCGTGCCCGGCGTACCGCAGCGCATGCCGGCGCAGGCGCACCCGGTCCAGCCGCCCGGCAAGCGGCAGTGGCACGAACGGCCGGTTGACGGTCCACTCCATGGCTCGCATAACCCCCGATCTTTGGGTGGTCCGCGTCCATATCAGGCGCGGAGGGCGTATCCAAGCGCGACACGCGTCGTTGGGTTCGGCAGATCCACCCTTTGCAAGTTGCAACAGAAACTACGAGCATCGGTGAGCAAGCGATCACACATGCTGTGCGACGCGGATGCGCGTGGACGATCCAAACTGCAAACGACACAAGGGCTCGCCGGCGGGGGTCGCCTGGCGAGTCGGGGGAGGCATCGTGGACGAGCTGCCGATCGGCCGCCGCGTCGCCTACTGGCGCGGCCGACGCAAGATGTCCCAGCAGGTCTTTGCCGACCGGCTGGGAAAGTCCAAGAGCTGGGTCGACAAGGTGGAGCGGGGGGTCCGCCGGCTCGACAAGTTCTCCGTCGTCTACGAGATCGCTGACGTACTTCAGGTCGACGTCCAGTTGCTGCTGGGCAAGGACGTGGAACGCCGGCCGGAGACACAGAACTGCATCGACCAGGTGGAGGTCGAGGAGATCCGGGCGGCTCTGGAGCGCTATGACCAGATGAGCGCGTTCTTCCAGGCTGTGCCCAACTCACCACCTCTGTCGGAGATGCGCAAAGCGGTCAGCCACGCGTGGCTGACCTATCAGCACGCCAAGTACGGCGTGCTGGCGCGGGCCCTGCCCAAGCTCCTGCGCGACGCGCAGGCGGCGGACAGCGCGCACGCCAGCTCCGACGAGGCCCGGGACGCGGCGCACCTGCTCGGGCAGGTGTACCAGATCGCGTCGTCGGCGCTGCGCAAGGTCGGCGAGCACGAGCTGTCCTGGCTCGCCGCCGACCGGTCGATCGCCGTCTCCCAGCGGGCCGGCGACCAGCTGCTGGCCGGCCTGGCCAGCTACCGCGTCGGCAGCGCGCTGCTCGCCCTCGGCCGGGTGCGCCCGGCGCTCGAGGTCAACGTCAACATCGCGAACCGGCTCGCGCCCAGCCGCGAGCCCGCGCAGGGCGACCGCCTCTCGGTGTACGGGATGCTGCTGCTCAACGGCGCGATGGCGGCGGCACGGATCGGCGACAGCGCGACCGTGCGCGACCTGCTGTGCGGCGCCGAACAGGCGTCGTTCGAGCTCGGCGGCGACTACAACCACTACTGGACCAGCTTCGGGCCGACCAACGTGCAGCTGCACCGCTGCGCCACGGCGGTCGAGCTGGGCGACGGCCGCACCGCGGTGGAGACGCACGAGCGGATCGACCAGGTCGGGTTCCACGCCCTGCTGCCGGAGCGGCGGGCGCACCACTACCTGGACATCGCCCGCGGCTACACCCAGATCGGCAACATCGAGAAGGCGAGCGAGATGCTCCTCGAGGGCGACCGGCTCGCCCCGTCCGAGATCCGCTGCCGCCCGCTCGCCCACGAGGTTCTTTCCGACGTGCTGCGCCGCACGCGAGGCACGCCACCGGCTCCGATCGCGGAGCTGGCTGAGCAGATGGGAGTCGGCGTATGAGGTGGGTTTGCCTGTGGTGACGAACCCCTCACCCGGCGTGCTGTACATCCTGGTCTGTGGTTCGCCCATGGCCCGGGACGTCGGGATCCTGGTCACCCTGGCCCAGCAGGAAGGCTGGGAGGTCTGCGTGATCACCACGCCGGACGGGCGCAAGTTCGTCGACGTCGCGGCGCTCCAGGCGCAGACCGGACATCCGGTACGTACCTACTACAAGTGTCCCGGCGACCCGGACGTGCTGCCCGAGGCGGACGCCATGATCGTCGCGCCGGCGACGGTCAACACGGTCAACAAGTGGGCCGCCGGGATCACCGACACCCTGGTCCTCGGCCTGCTGGTCGAGGGCTACGGGTACGGCGTTCCGACGGCCGTCGTCCCGTACACGAACAAGGTCATGGCTTTGCACCCCGCCCTGCACGAGAGCCTGGCGAAGCTCCGGGACTGGGGTGTGCACGTCCTGTACGGCGACGACGTGTGCCGGCTCGGTGGCCCCGGGCAGACCGACCGCTTCCGCGGGCAGTTCCCGTGGCGGCGCGCGCTGCAGGCGGTCAGCAATCCGGTGACGATGAGCAGCCGAGTCGAGCCGGGAACGGTCGCGTAGCCCGATAGAGTTGTCGGCCGTGACCGACACTGCCGCCGCACCGACCGTCCTGGACGTGGTGAACGCCCTCGACCGGCGCTATCCCCGGGACTGGGCGGAGTCCTGGGACCGGGTCGGCCTGGTGCTCGGCGATCTCACGCACCCGGTGTCGCGGGTGCTGGCCGTCGTCGACTGCGTCCCCGAGACCGTCGACCAGGCGCTCGAGGCCGGCGCCGACCTGATCGTCGCCCACCACCCGCTGCTGCTCAAGCCGGTGTCGACGATCGCCCCCGACACGTACAAGGGCCGGATCATCCACCGGCTGATCCGCGGCGACGTGGCCCTCTACGCCGCGCACACCAACGCCGACGTGGCCAACCCGGGCGTCTCCGACGCGCTCGCCCGCCGGCTCGAGCTGACCGGCCTGCGCCCGCTGGTGCCCGCGACCGGCGCGGCCGAGGGGGAGGGGCGCGGCCTGGGCCGGATCGGCGAGCTGCCCGAGCCGATGACGCTGGCCGAGCTCACCGGGTTCGCGGCGGTGCGCCTGCCGCAGACGGCGGCGGGCATCCGCGCGGCCGGCGATCCGGAGCGGACGATCCGCACGGTCGCGGTCTGCGGTGGCGCCGGTGACCCGTTCCTCGCCGACGCGACCCGGGCGCGCGTCGACGCGTACCTCTGCTCCGATCTTCGCCACCACCCCGCCAGTGAGCATCTCGCCGAGGGAGGCCCCGCCCTGCTCGATGTCGCCCATTGGGCGACCGAGCGGCCCTGGCTCGACGAGGTGGGCGCCTGGCTGCGCGAAGAGTTCGGCGTCGAGGTGACGGTGTCCGACGTGGACACCGACCCCTGGACGGTCCATGCTTTCAGTTCCCTTCAGAAGGAGACCCAGCCGTGAAGGCCTCCCCGGATGCCCAGCGCCGCCTGCTCGACCTGCAGGCGGTCGACACCGCCCTCGCCCAGCTCGCGCACAAGCGCAAGTCGCTGCCCGAGCTCGCCGAGATCGACGCGGCGTCCCGGGAGATCTCGGCGCTCGAGGACGAGCGGGTGCGCGCCCAGGTCGCCGTCGACGATCTCGAGCGCGACATCAGCCGGTTCGAGAAGGACATCGAGCAGGTACGCGCCCGCAAGGCCAAGGACCAGGCCCGGCTGGACGCGGGCGGCGCGCTCCGCGAGATCGAGGGCCTCCAGCACGAGCTGGCCACGCTCAACCGCCGGCAGTCCGAGCTGGAAGACGCCGAGCTCGAGCTGATGGAGCAGAAGGAGACCGCGGACGCGGCGCTGGCCGAGGTGAGTGGCCGGCTGGCGGCGGCGGTCGAGCGTCGCGAGGCGGCCGAGCGCCGGCGCGACGAGGCGCTCGCCGACATCGCCAAGGAGCAGGAGTTCAAGTCGTCCAGCCGGGCCCCGCTCGCCGCCGATCTGCCGGCCGACCTGGTCGGTCTCTACGACAAGATCCGGCTGGAGTCCGGGCTCGGCGCGGCGCTCTTCCGCTCCGGGCGGTGCGGCGGCTGCCGGATCGAGCTGTACGGCGCGGACCTCGCCCGGGTGAAGGCGGCCGCCGCCGACGACGTCGTCCGGTGCGAGGAGTGCCGGCGCATCATGGTGCGGACCGCGGAGTCCGGACTGTGAGAGTTCTGGTCGAGGCCGACGGCGGGTCCCGGGGCAACCCGGGGCCGGCCGGTTACGGCGCGGTGGTGCGCACCCACCCGACCGGGGAGATCCTGCTCGAGCGGTACGGCTCGCTGGGCACCACCACGAACAACGTGGCCGAGTACACGGGCCTGATCGAGGGCCTCAAGGCGGCGCTCGAGCTGAACGCGACCGAGGTCGACGTCCGGATGGACTCGAAGCTCGTGATCGAGCAGATGTCCGGCCGCTGGCAGATCAAGAACCCGGGGCTGCGCCCGCTCGCGGCGTCGGCGGCCGAGCTGGTCAGCCGCCTGGACCGGGTCTCGTTCGAATGGATACCGCGGGAGCGGAACAAGGCGGCCGACGCGCTGGCGAACCGGGCGATGGACGAGGCGCAGGGCAAGACGCCGTCCACGGAGCTGCCCGACGAGTCCGCGCCGGCCCCGTCCTGGGCGCCACCGTCGATGGAGAACGCGACCCGGATCGTCCTGGTCCGGCACGGCGAGACGGCGCTGACCAAGCAGGGCCGCTACTCCGGGCGCGGTGACGTGCCACTCTCCGACGAGGGCGAGGCGCAGGCGATGGCGGCCGGGGGCCGGGTCGCCGGCATCTCCCGGGACGTGACGGCGGTGCTGAGCTCGCCGCTGCGCCGGTGCGTGCGGACCGCCGAGCTGATCGCGGCCGAGGTCGGCGGCGTGCCGGTGACGGTGGTCGACGACCTGATCGAGTGCGACTTCGGCGAGTGGGAGGGGCTGACCTTCGCCGAGGTGCAGGAGCGCTGGCCGTACGAGCTCAACGCGTGGCTGGGATCGACGTCGGTGGCGCCGCCCGGTGGCGAGTCGTTCCAGGCGGTCGCCAAGCGGATCCGGGGTGCGATGGCGACGGTGCTCAAGGCGTACGCGGGCGGGGTGGTCGTGGTTGTCTCGCACGTCTCGCCGATCAAGCTGATCCTGCGGGACGCGCTCGCGGCCTCCGACGCGTTCCTGCACCGGCTCTATCTGGACGCGGCCGGGGTGTCGACGATGGACGCGTGGCCGGACGGCAACATCGCGGTCCGCTCGGTGAACGAGACCGCGCACCTGCGCTAGGAGTCGCCCCCTGGGGATGAGGCCGGGATCTTCCGTCCGCGGTGAACTGGACACAACATTCCGCGGCTCCGGGAGGGCGTCGTGTTCGACAACAACGGGTCGTTCCTGCTCGCAACGCTCGAGTTCTTCATCTTCTTCGCCTGGTTCATGTGCCTGTTCTGGATCTTCGGAGATCTGTTCCGGAGCAAGGACCTCGGCGGCTGGGGCAAGACGCTCTGGACCTTGTTCCTGATCATCCTGCCGCTGCTGGGCATGCTGGTTTACCTGATCGCCCGCGGTGGCGGCATGCAGGAGCGGGCCATGGCGGCGGCGGCCGAGTCGCAGAAGCAGCAGGACGCCTACATCCGCTCGGTGGCCGCCTCGGACGGCAAGCGCAGCGCGACCGACGAGATCGCCTCGGCCAAGTCGCTGCTCGACTCCGGCGCGATCACTTCGGCCGAGTTCGAGCGCCTCAAGGCCGGTGCGCTCGGCCAGACCGCCCACGCGGCCTAGCGTCCCTCGATGAGCAGAGCGATCGTCGCTCTGCTCACCGATACGCGCCGCCGGTGAACGCGGCGGCGATCGCGTCCCGGATCGCCGCCTCCGACGGCAGCGGGATGCCCTGCTCCGCCGCCATCTCGCGGAGCGAGGTCATCGGGACGCCGTCCAGGCTGCACGCGACGAACCGCTGGTAGACGCTCAGATCCGGTCGATGTTGAGCGCGAATCCATGGCTGGTGACCCCGCCCCGGATGCGCATCCCGATCGACACCAGCTTGGCGTGCCGCGGGGTCCAGACGCCGACCAGGCTCGCGCCGCCCTTGGGCGTGTCCCGGCGGATCGTCGCGAAGCCGAGCCCGCCCAGGGCCGTGATCAGCGAGTTCTCGACCCAGCGGACGACGTCGCCGGGGCCGCGCTCGTGCAGATCCACGACGAGGTAGCCGATCAGCTGGCCGGGACCGTGGTAGGTCGCGTGACCGCCCCGGTCCACGGCCACGGTCGGGATCGGGTCATCCGCAGCGGGTAGGTCGGCCGCCGGCGTCTGCTTGCCGTACGTGATCACCGCCGGGTGGGTGAGCAGGAACAACCGGTCGGGGGCGAGCCCGGCCCGGCGCTCCTCGACCCAGCCGGCCATCTCCTCGGTCGCTTGCGCGTAGGGCACCTCGCCGAGGTCGACCCGCTTCAGGGCGTCCACGGTCACGAGCGTACGTCGCATGGCCCTAGGGTGGTCGGGTGCCGATCGAGCTGCGCCTGCCCTCGCCCCTCGAGGTGCTCGACGGCGTTCCGGGTGGCGTGCGGGTGCTGCTCAAGCGCGACGATCTGATCCATCCCGACTTCCCGGGCAACAAGTGGCGGAAGCTGAAGTACAACCTCGAGGCGGCGGCCGGGCACGAGACGCTGCTGACCTTCGGCGGGGCGTATTCCAACCACATCCTGGCGACGGCGGCGGCCGGACATTATTTCGGCTTCCGGACAATCGGCATCATCCGCGGCGAAGAGCATTTGCCGCTGAATCCGGTTCTGCGCCGCGCGGCCGGCTTCGGCATGACACTTTCTTACGTCGATCGCACGACATATCGCGAAAAGTCGGGCAAGGGCGGGCGCGGCGCGGGCGGGTGCGGCGCGGGCGGGTGCGGCGCGGGCGGTGCCGACGGGGACGGCGACTGCTTCGTCATCCCCGAGGGTGGCGCCAACGGGTTTGCGCTGCGTGGCTGTGCCGAGCTGGTCGGCGAGATCGACGTGCCGTTCGACGTGCTCTGCTGCTCGGCCGGGACCGGGGCCACCCTGGCCGGCGCGGCCACCGCCCTGGCCGCGGGGCAGCGCGCGATCGGCTTCGCCGCGCTCAAGGGCGGGTTCCTCGCCGGCGACGTGCGCCGCCTTCAGGAAGAGTTCGGCCGGCCGACCACGAACTGGCACGTCGAGAAGGACTTCCACTTCGGCGGCTTCGCCAAGACGACGGTCACTTTAGACGCCTTTATCGCGAAATTTCGGGGCCGGTACGGCGTCCTCCTCGACCGGGTCTACGAGGCGAAGATGATGTACGGCCTCCTCGCCCTGATCGACGAAGGCCGATTCCGCCCGGGCACCACGATCGTCGCCGTCATCGCCTGACACCAGGGGTCTGTCCCGTGGACAGACCCTAGATGAGCTGCGTGCCGAGGTGGGCCGCGACGGCGGCGGCCATGTCCAGCGACGGGTCGCCGAGCAGCCACTGGATCTGCAGGCCGTCCATCAGGGCGATGAGCTCGCGCGCCGCCCCCGCGGGGTCGACGCCGGGCACCAGGTCGCCGGCCGACTGCGCCGCGGCGTACGCGCCCTCGATCTCGTCCGTGATGCGCCGGTAGCGTTCGACGAAGTAGTCGTGTGCGGGGTGATCGGCCGCGGTGGCCTCGGCCGACAGCACCGTGAACAGCTCGACGATGCCCCGCCGGGTCTGGTTCAGCGCCACCAGGTCGACCAGCCGGCGCAGCGCCGCGGCCCCGGCCGGCGAGCCCGCCGCGACCCGCTCCTGGTCGACCTCGTCGCGATGCGCCAGCACCGCCAGCAGCAGCGACTCCTTGGTCGGGAAGTGGTGCAGCAGCCCGGGATGCGAGATGCCGCAGCGGGCCGCGATCTCGCGCAGGGACGTGCCGCGGTAGCCGGCCTCGCCGAACAGGGCGGTGGCCTGGTCGAGGATGTCCCGCCGCTTGGCGCGGCCCTTCGCGTACCCCACGGGTAAATACTTACCAAGCGGTCGGGATTCGTCTAGCGTCGGTCGCATGGCCGTCACCCACCTTCACCCGGCCCCGGCCCTGCGCCGGGCGCGCGTCGCCACCTCCGTGATCTTCGCCGTGCACGGGTCGGTGACGGGCACCTTCGCGGCCCGTGTCCCCTGGGTGGCCGACCACGTCGGGGTGAGTGCGGGCGGTCTCGGGCTCGCGTTGCTCATGCCCGGCGTCGGCGCGGTCCTGGCGATGCCGATCTCCGGCCGGCTCGCGCATCGCTTCGATCTGCGTCCGCTCGTACGCGTGCTGATCGTCCTGTGGTGTCTCGCCCTGCTCCTCCCGGCCCTGCCGGCGAACCTCCCCCTGCTCTGCGCGGTGCTGGCGATCTACGGCGCCACCGCCGGGCTCGCCGACGTGGCCATGAACGCGCACGCCGTCCTGGTCGAGGAGCGCTACGAGCGATCGGTGATGTCCGGCTTCCACGGCTGGTGGAGCGTCGGCGGGCTGGCCGGCTCCGCGGTTGCGGCGCTGGCCGCCCGGGCCGGTCTCGGCGCGCCGTGGCACTTCGCGCTGACCGCCGCCGGGCTGATCGTGATCGCGCTGCTCGCCTCGACCTGGCTGATCTCGCACCGTCCCGAGCCGACCGTGGACGAGCCGCCGGCGTTCGCACTGCCGTCCCGCGAGGTGCTGCCGATCGGGCTCATCGGCCTGTGCGCGGTCTTCGCCGAGGGGGCGAGCCTCGACTGGTCCGCCGTCTACGTCCGCGACCTGCTCCACCACCCGGCGTCGACGGCGGCCGCGACCGTGGCGATCTTCTCGATCTGCATGGCGGCCGCCCGCTTCGGCGGCGACTGGGTGGTGCGCCGGCTCGGGCCGGTCACGGCCGTGCGGCTCTCCGGGGCGCTGGCCACGATCGGCGCGCTGACCGTGGTGCTGGCCACGCCGGTAGCCCTGGTGATCGCCGGGTTCGGGCTGCTCGGCATCGGGATCGCGGTCGTCGTGCCGCTGGTGTTCGCGGCCGCCGGCAAGCTCGACGGGCATCCGGGGCGCAACATCGCCGGGGTGGCGGGCATCGCGTACGGGAGCGGTTTGATCGCCCCCGGCATCATCGGTGGCATCGCCCATGTGTCGAGCCTGACCGTGTCGTTTACGCTGATCGTGGGGCTGATGGCGGTGATGGGCCTGTGCGCGACCGTCCTTCGCCCGCGCGTGAGGCCGCTTGCGAGGTCGCTGTAACATACAACTATGAGTGATGACGCGGTCCTGGGCACGATCGAGACGCAGGTGGCGATGCTGATGCGGCTCGGCGAGGCGACGCGCCGTTCCACGGGTGTCCAGCCGCACCGCGCGCTCGACCGGGCGGCGTACGTCATCCTCCGCCAGCTCCAGCAGGACGGCCCGCTCAACGTCTCGGTGCTCGCGGCCGCGCTGAATCTCGACGGCTCGACGGTGACGCGCCAGGTCACGGCCCTGCAGAAGGACGCGCTGATCGAGCGCCGCGCCGACCCCAGGGACGGTCGCGGCACGGTGGTGGCCGCCACCCCGCTCGGGCTCGAGCAGGTCGAGGCGGTACGGCGGGCGCGGCGGGTCCTCTACGGCACCGTGCTCCAGAAGTACTCCGACGCCGAGAAGCGGGAGCTGGCCGAGGCGCTCGAGCGCTTCAACGCGGCGCTGGCCGAGCACATGCGCAGCCGAGGGCGGACGGTGTAGCTTTTCCGGCCGGCGGGAACATTCATCGGCGTGAACCTCTCCCTTCGCTGGCCCGCGGTCCTTCTCGGCCTCGCTCTGCTTATCGTCTTTGTCGTCGGGTTGGTGGCGATCCTGGTCGGGCTCGGTCGCGACAATCCAGACAAATCCGAAATGTCCGGCGCCCGGGACGGCGTTCGGAACGCCACCTTCGAGGTGGTGGGCGGTGCCACGTCGGTGCACGTGCGCGCCGGTTCGCTGGGGGACAATCTTTATCGGGTCACGACGTCGGGCGGGCTCATCGGTCGGATTGATCGCGACAATTCAGACGTACGGCTGGGATTGTCCGGAAATTCGGGTGTGGTGGACGTGGTGCTGAACGCCGACGTGGGCTGGACGTTGCGGATGACCGGTGGCGCCCAGGACATGCGGATCGACATGGCCGGCGGCACCACCGACGCGATCCAGCTGGCCGGCGGCGCGAGCCGGATCGACCTGGTGCTGGCCCGTCCCGCGCGGCCCACCGCCGTGACCATGACCGGCGGTGTCGACCAGTTCGGGGTCCGGCTGGCGGCGGGCACCCCGGTCCGGGTCGCGGCCGCGTCCGGCGCCGGCCAGGTCACCATCGACGGCCGGACCCACCAGGGCGTCGGCGGCGGCCAGGTCTTCACCGCCGGCGGCTGGCGGGACGGCGTGGCCGGGGTCGACGTGCAGGCGAGCGCCGGCGCCGGGGGCATCACGATCACCGAAGGCTAGATACCGTTCCGGCCATGGAGCTTTCCGACAACCCGTTGATCGGCGCCCGGATCCGGCTGCGGGAGATGCGCGACGAAGATCTGGGCGATCTGGTGACCTGGTGGCAGGACCCGGCGGTGCTGACTTTGCAGACGAGCGGCCCGCTGCTGCCCCGCCCGGGCGACGCGCTCACCGAGCAGTTCCGCTCGTGGGGCCGCAACCAGGGCATCGACGCCGGCTTCACGGTGACCACCCGCGACCAGGACACGATCATCGGGCACGTGGCCCTCTTCGGCGCCGAGGCGCACAACCGCACCGCTACCTTCGCGATCATCATCGGCCCGCCGTTCCAGGGCCAGGGCTACGGCGGCGAGGCGGCCCGGCTGATCCTCGCCTACGGCTTCCGCGAGCTCGGCCTGCATCGCATTCAGCTTCAGGTTCTCGGCTCCAACGAGCGAGCGATTCACACGTACGCGAAAGCCGGTTTCGTGGAAGAGGGGCGCGACCGCGAGGCCGTCTATCGTGGCGGCCGCTGGCACGACCAGCTCCGGATGGCAATTCTCGATCGCGAGTGGTGGGCCGCAAATCCGGGCTAGGCACCCATTCGACGGACTCGGCCGGTTCCACAGTGGCCCTACCATGGGCCAGACCCGGCCGAGGAGGTTTCCCCGCACATGCAGATCCGCCGCATGCGAATTCCGGTCTTCGTCTCCGCGCCCAGCCCGGAAAACCTGAACCCGGTCCAGACCGCGAGCGCCGAAATGATTCACACGCTGGTCCGCCGCTACAAGCTCGAATGGCGCGCGCTCGGGCGCAGCGACTATCCGAACGACCTCCCGCTCAAGGAGGTGCTCCGGATGATCCGGCACTGCTCGGGCGGCATCATCCTCGGCTTCGAGCAGTTCCGCATGACCGGCGGCCAGGTCCGGCCCGGCAGTCCCCGCGCCGGGACCGCCGACATGTCCTTCCCCACCCCGTGGAACCACCTCGAGGCCGGCATCCTCTACAGCGCCGGCCTGCCCCTGATGATCTTCCGGGAGCCCGACGTCCGCGGCGGCGTCTTCGACGTCGGCAGCACCGAGGTCTTCATCCACCCCATGCCGACCGAGACGATGCCCAAACAATCCCGCGACGACCTGGACTCGGTTTTCCAGAACTGGGTGGCCAAGGTGCGGACTCATTATTATGGCGACTGATTACCGGCCGAGCCCGCTGCCCACCGACCACGTTCCCCTGCCCGGCGACATTCTCGCCCTGGTCGAGCGCCTGGCCGAGAACGCGCACGAGGTCTGGGCCGTGGAGCGCATGACCGACGGCTGGCGATACGGCCCGTCCCGCGACGACGAAAAGCGCGAGCACCCATGCTTGGTGCCCTATTCCGACCTGCCGGAACGAGAGCGCGAATACGACCGGGCACTGGTGCTCACCACGGTGCGCACCATCCTCGCGCTGGGGTACACCATCACCCGCGACGCCCCCGGCGACCCGTCCTGACTGCCCGCCTGTCCGTCGACCGATGGACAAGCGGTTCCAGCCCTCGACGGATATCCGCGGTCCGCGGGCGATGAAACGATCGACGCATGTCTCAGCCTGACGCGCCTGCCGCCCGCTCGAAGAACATCGCCCTCATCGCGATGCTGCTCGCGGTGGCGATGACCTTCATCGACCAGACCATCGTGGCGATCGCCTCGCCGAACATCCAGTCCGAGCTGTCGCTGAGCGCGGAGGGCTCGCGCTGGGTGATCAACGCCTACCTCCTGGCCCTGGCGGCCACCTTCGCCTTCGGTGGGCGGCTCGCCGACGTGCTGGGCCATCGCCGGATGGCGACGATCGGCATCATCGGGTTCGCCGCGTCCTCGCTGCTGTGCGGGCTCACTCCGAAGAACGGCGCGGCCGAGGCGTGGATCATCATCTTCCGGGCGCTGCAAGGTGTCTCCGGCGCCATCATGATCCCGGCGGCGCTCGCGGTGGTCATCTCGGCGTTCCCGGTCCGCGAGCGCGGCCGGGCCATGGCGATCTTCTTCGGGGTCAGCGGTGGCCTCACCGCGATCGGCCCGATCGCGGGCGGTTTCCTCACCCAGTGGACCTGGCGGGCGATCTTCTGGATCAACGTGCCGATCGCCGTGCTGGCGCTGATCCTGCTGGCCGTCGCACACATCGCGCCGACCCGCCGCCGGGAGCGGATCGACTACATCGGCGCCCTGCTCGCCGCGGCCGGCATGGGCTTGTCCGTGCTCGGCTTCGAGCAGGCGCCGGTATGGGGCTGGGACAACCCCGGCACCTGGCTGTGCATCGTCGGCGGCCTGGCCGTCATCGTGATCTTCGTGGTCGTCGAGGCGCGTACCAGCAGCCCGCTGATCAAGGTCCGGATCTTCCGCGACCGTGCCTTCGTCGTCGACAACGCGGTGCTGTTCCTCGCGATGATCGCGTTCGTGCCGGTGTTCTTCTTCGCCAGCGTGTACGCCCAGTTCTCGCTCGGTTTCGACGCCAACGAGGCCGGCCTCTACCTGCTCGTCTTCTTCGCCGGCTTCGCCCCGGCGGCCCAGGTCGGCGGCCGGCTGCTGGACAAGCGCGGTGCCCGGCTGCCGGTGATCGCCGGGTCGGCGGTGGCGGCGATCGGCTTCGCACTGTGGGCCTGGAAGATCACCGATCTCAGCCTGGGCGCGCAGTGGCCGTACATCGTCATCGCGGGGGCCGGTATCGGCCTGCTGCTCGGGCCGGCCAGCACCGACGCGGTCAACCGGGCGATCGGCGCCTCGTACGGCGAGGTCACCGGCATCACTCAGACCGTGCGCAACTACGCCTCGGCGTTCGGCGTCGCGGTGCTCGGCACGGTGCTGTCCACCGTCTTCGCCCACCGCCTGGTGTCGTCGCTGGTCGGGCTCGGCATGCCGCGGTCGCAGGCGCAGAGCCTCGCCGACTCGGCCGGCGCGCAGGGCGGCGGAAGCGGCGGCGCCATCCCGGCCGCGGTGGCCGACGCCGTCCGGCACGACTTCGCCGTGGCCACCGGCTGGGTCCTGGGCGGCATGGCGATCGCCCTGGGCCTCTCCTTCCTGGTGTCGCTCGCGCACCCCGGCGGCCGGTCGCCGCAGGGCGGTACGGCCGTGGTGGCGGAGGAGCCGGCCGCGGCGGCGGAGCCCGCCTGACATCCGGTCGCGCTCCACTGTCCCTAAGGTCCACGCCGCTGATGTCCGGGTACGTCCCGTGCCCGTCGAAGTGGACGACGTGGTACGGCCGCTCCGCGCCGGCGGCGGCCCGCAGCACCTCACCGAGCCGGGCGAACGTGGCCGGCCGCACCGACCCGGCGGTCTCCCGGTGGGTGCGCACGAACTGCCGGGCGGCCAGCATCAGGGCCCGTCCGCTGCCCGGCTCGCGCAGCAGCTCCCACGGCAGGCCGGGCGCCTCGGCCGGATCGGACCGGAACTCGGCGTAGCGCACCCTAGCGAAGTCGCGCCGGCAGCGGGCATCCCCGCGAAGCCGGATAGCCATGCCCCGGCGCAGGCCCGGAGGATCGGACGATTGCTTCGGCGGCTGTGGACGTTTAGCTTCCTCGATTAGGAAACTTTCTTCAACGTTTCGGCCCTGGAGGGCTCATGCGCGGTCTGACCCGCCGCCTCGTCGCGGTGGCTGCTGTGGCCACCTCGATCGTGGCGGTCTCGCCTGTCGCGGCACAGGCGCATGGTGGTGGTGGCAAGGGCAAGTCGTACGTCAAGGTCGGGTACTTCACGCAGTGGGGTATCTACGGCCGCAACTTCCAGCTCAGCAAGGTGCAGAACTCGGGGGCGGCCGCCCGGCTGACCCACGTCAACTATGCGTTCGGGCCGGTCACCAAGGACGGCACCTGCATCTCGGCCGACCCCTGGGCCGACTGGGGCACGTCGTTCCCGGACGAGCTCAGCGTCGACGGCGTCGGGGACGTCGCGGGGCAGCCGCTGGCCGGCAACCTCAACCAGCTCGCGGAGCTCAAGGCCAAGAACCCCAGGCTCCGGGTGCTGATCTCGCTGGGCGGGTGGAGCGGGTCCGCGTACTTCTCGGACGCCGCTCTGACCGACGCCTCGCGTAAGAAGCTCGTCAGCTCCTGCGTCGATCTGTGGATCAAGGGGAACCTGCCGGAGCACGCGCCCGGCGTCGCGGCCGGCATCTTCGACGGCGTCGACCTCGACTGGGAGTGGCCGGGCTCGGACGGCAACGCCGGGAACGTGATCCGGCCCGAGGACAAGCAGAACTTCACGCTGCTGGCCGCGGAGTTCCGCAAGCAGCTCGACAAGCTCGGGCGTACCACCCGCAAGCACTACGATCTGACGGCGTTCCTGCCGGCCTCGCCCGCGAAGATCGCGGCCGGGTTCGAGGGCGACAAGATCTTCAAGTACCTCGACTTCGGGACCGTGCAGGGCTACGACTACCACGGCACGTGGGAGACGCGGACCAACCAGCAGTCGTCGATCTTCGTGCCCAAGGGCGCGCCGGACAACCCGGACTTCTCGGCCGACAACGCGATCAACGCCTGGGTGCAGGCGGGTGCGCCGAAGCGCGAGCTCGTGCTCGGCATGCCCTACTACAGCCAGGGCTGGACCGGGATCACCTCCGGCGGCGACGGGCGGTTCGCGACCGCGACCGGTCCGGCGCCGAGCGTTTTCGGGGGCGGCACCGAGGACTACAAGACGGTCAAGAACCTCCCGGGCTTCAAGGTCTACCGCGACTGGAAGGCCGGCAACTCGTGGCTTTTCGACGGGACGACCTATTGGACGTACGACGATCCCGCCCAGCTTTTGCAGAAGACGTTCTACATCCGGGCCAAGGGCCTGGGCGGGGCGATGATGTGGTCCCTGGACGGCGATGACGAGAACGCGTCGCTGACCAAGGCCGTGAGCTTCGGCCTGTCCCACCGCTAGACCCTTCCGCGCGGGCGAGGTGGTGCCGTTGAGCGCACCGCCTCGCCCGTTCGGCGCACAGTGATCGACTGATTCCGTCCCGCATCGTTAGCGTCCTTGGTGGGCCCTCATCCCCGGCCCGACAAAGAGCGAGGAGGTGCGGCTGGATGGCCGAGCCTGAATCTCCTGAGCCGGCGGTCGTGCAGGAAAGCGCCGCCGTGCAGCGAAAGTCCGATCACAGCCCGTGGAACTGGCTGCTGATCATCCCCATTGTGGTGCCCTTGCTGACGTTCCTCTACAACCACGACTCCCCGCGGTTGTGGGGCTTCCCGATGTTCTACTGGTTGCAGTTCCTGTTCATTCTCCTCGGCGTGGCGACCACCAGCCTGGTCTACCGGATGACGAGGCGGTGACCCGATGAGCGACCACATCACCGAAATCATCATCTTCACGGTGCTGTTTCTGCTGGTCAGCGGCATGGGCTTCGTGGCGGCCCGGTGGCGGGCGCCGAACGACATGGCCCATCTGGACGAGTGGGGACTGGGCGGCCGCAGTTTCGGCGGCTGGATCACCTGGTTCCTCGTCGGTGGGGACCTCTACACCGCGTACACCTTCGTCGCCGTTCCCGCCCTGATCTTCGGCGCCGGCGCCGCGGGCTTCTTCGCCGTGCCCTACACCGTCATCATCTATCCGCTGTTCTTCCTGATCCTGATCCGGCTCTGGTCGGTGTCGCACCGGCACGGCTTCGTGACGCCGGCCGACTTCGTCCGCACCCGGTTCGACTCGCCGACGCTCGCGCTTCTCGTCGCGATCACCGGAATCGTCGCGACCATGCCGTACATCGCGCTCCAGCTGGTCGGCATCGAGGCGGTTCTCAAGACGATGGGCGTGACCGGCGACAGTTTGCTGGCCCGGCATGCACCGATCATCATCGCGTTCGCGATCCTCGCCGCGTACACCTATCAATCGGGTTTGCGCGCCCCCGCGCTGATCGCCTTCGTCAAGGACACGCTGATCTACATCGTGATCCTGGTGGCGGTCATCTATCTGCCCTACAAACTGGGCGGCTGGGGCGGCATCTTCGACGCGGCCGACAAGAAGTTCCAGGCCTCGCCGAACCCGGGCGACGGCATTCTGCTCAATGCCAACAACCAGATCCAGTACGTGACCCTGGCGCTCGGTTCGGCCCTGGCATTGTTCCTCTACCCGCACAGCATCACCGGCGTGCTGGCGAGCAAGAACCGGAATGTCATCAAGCGCAACATGTCGGCGCTCCCGGCGTACAGCTTCCTGCTGGGTCTGATCGCCCTGCTCGGCTACATGGCCATTTCGGCGGGCGTGAAGCCGCTGCCCGGCGCGAAAGCGGGCACGGTGGACAGCAACACGGTGGTGCCGTTGCTGTTCGACCAGAAGTTCCCGTCGTGGTTCGCCGGCGTGGCCTTCGCCGCCATCGGCATCGGCGCGCTCGTTCCGGCCGCCATCATGTCGATCGCCGCCGCCAATCTCTTCACCCGCAACATCTACAAGGAATACCTGAAGCGCGACGCCACGCCGGCCGAGGAGGCGAAGGTCTCGAAGATCGCCTCGCTGGTCGTGAAGATCGGCGCGGTCGCCTTCATCGTCTTCCTCGACCCGCAGTTCTCCATCGATCTGCAACTGATCGGCGGCATCATCATCCTGCAGACCGCGCCCGCGGTCGCGCTGGGCCTTTACACCCGCTGGCTGCACCGGGGCGCGCTGATCGCGGGCTGGGCGGCCGGAATGGCGCTGGCCCTGTGGATGCTCTGGCAGATTCCGAACGCCGCCACCAAGAAGGCCCATTTCGGCGGGTCCGCGTTCCCGCTCGAGAAGTTCTGGGGCTTCGACTCGCCGAAGACGATTTACGTGGGATTCGTGGCCGTGGCGGTCAACCTCGTGGTCGCCGTTCTGGTGACGTTCCTGCTCCGCGCCCTGAAGACGAACGAGGGCGTGGACGGTACGACGCCGGACGACTATTTCGCCGACGAAGGCGACCCGCGTGTGGACCGCGAGAAGACGACCGTCGAGACCGTCTCATCGACGTAGGACCGGACCCGCTCCCGGGTCGGAGGGCGCCGCTTCCCCGTGGGGGAGGCGGCGCCCTCGCCGTCCGTGCGGCGCCCACTCCTGCCCGGTCGGCCGGTCGGCCTTGCCTCGCGAACCTGCCACGCTGGTCGCAGTGACTCGGCGAAGGAGGCGCCCATGTCCGTCCACTCCGTCCACGACGATGAACTGCTGGCCGCCGCGGAGGCCCTCGACGTCAAGGCCGTCACCGCCGCGCTGGAGGCCGGCGCGGACGTCGACGCCCGCGCCCTCGACGGCCGGACCGCCCTGATGACGGCGTCGATTCGCTACTCCGTCGAGATCATGGAAGTGCTCCTGAACGCGGGCGCCTCCGTCGACCTGAAGAGCCAGATCGGGGAGACCGCCCTGGTCCTCGCCGCGATGCGCCGGGGCGGAGAGCCGATCCGGCTGCTGCTCGACTTCGGCGCCGATCCCAACCTCGGCGACCGCGCCGGCAAGCGGCCGCTGATGTGGATGGTCGACACCCAGTTCCACCGCGGGCTGGACACCTCGGCGAGCGTCGAGCTCCTGGTCCGGAGCGGTGCGCGCATCGACGACCGCGACGACACGGACCGCACGGCGCTCATGTGGGCCGTGATCACCATCGGCTTGCCGTTCGACGTCCGGCCGCCGGTCATCACCGCGCTGGTGCGGAACGGCGCCGACGTCGGCGCCACCGACATCAACGGCGAGACCGCCATGTTCCACCTGGTGCGCTCCGTCGACCAGGCGCTGGCGTTGGACGAGGGCCCCGAATGCATCCGCATCCTCGTCGACGCCGGGGCGAATCCCAACGCGCAGAACAACGAGAACAAGACGCCGCTCGGGATCGTCGACCCGCGGAACCATCTGGTGCTCGACCTGCTGCGCAAGCTGGGCTTCACCGAGTAGTCATCTCACCTCCCCGGCGCGAGCAGGCCGGGCAGCGGGTCGGGCAGGGGGTGAGCGCTGACGCGTACGCGAGCCCGCTGCTGTGCAAAATCGTGGTGACCGTACGGTCGAGGCTGCTCTCCTCGCCGATGATGTGCTCGCCGGGGATGCCCAGCACGTCGTGTTCGGTGTACCAGCCGCGCATGTCGTCGGCGGTGAACCCCGCCTCCGGCCGCTCCCGATGGCGGCGCACGGTCTCGGCGAACGGCACGTCGAGGTAGTACACGGCGACCGTGCCGCGGTGATCGGCGGCCAGCCGGCGCAGCACGGTCCCGTAGCGTGCGGCGTGCAGGATGCCCTCCAGCACCACGTGGTAGCCGCTGTCGAGCGCGGCCCGGGCGACCGCGGCGATGAACCCCGGCGCGACCGGCTCGGCGGCGGCGATGTCGTGTTCGCGCAGGACGACCCGGCGCAGCTGGTCCTGCTCGACCAGGGCGCAGCCCCGCCCGTACCGGCGGCGCACCTCCCGCGCCGCGGTGCTCTTCCCGGAGCCCGAGTTCCCCCGGATGATCACGAGGGTGGGAAAGGCGGGCGCGCACTCACCGGGGCCGGACATCGCCACAGGGTGCCACAGCGGAAACCGCGCGAGGAGGTTGGCCGGTACGCCCGATTCTTGCTGCCAAACGTGATCCGAGCCGCACGTGATCTCAACGATCGACCGGTCGCCTCCTGTCCGCAGTCGCGGTCGCAGGTGCCGGGCAGGCGACGGCTTTGATCATCTACTACGCAGAGTCATGGAGGGCGGGATGCCGTAGGCAGCGCGGTAGTCGGCGCTGAATCGGCTCTGGTCGACGAAGCCCCATCGGGCGGCGATGGCGCCGACCGTGGCGCCGGTGCTCGGGTCGGCGGTGCGCAGGTCGCGGTGGGCGTGCTCGAGCCGGACGCGGCGGAGGTAGCCGGCGGGGGTGGTGTCTAGGTGGCGGCGGAAGGCCAGTTGCAGGGCGCGGATGCTGACGTGCGCGGCGGCGGCGATGTCGGCGGGGCTGATGGTGCGGTGGGCGTTGTCGTCGACGAAGCTGATGGCCCGGCGCAGGCTTGCTGGGTGGGCATCGTGGCGGTCCTCGATGGTGGGGTCGGTCAGTGCGGTGTTCGGGAACGCCGTGAGGGTTGCCGCGGCGAGCAGCTGCGTCACGGTCGCGAGGACCAGTGGCGTAGAGGCTGCGGGGCTGTCCAGGAGGTCGGCGGCGTACGTCCGGGCGTTCCACCATTGCTCGGCCGCGGCCGCCGAGACCGGGTTGAGGCTGGTGAATCGGATCGACTGGGGCCGCCGGTTGGGTGCGGTGGCCGCGACCTTGGCCAGTTCGGTCAGGTCGAGCAGGCAGCTGGTGTACTCGCCGGGCTGCATGCGGGCGGTGTACTGCCGGTCCTGATACACACCGAGGCAGAGGTCGCCGGGCCCGTAGCGTTGGTCGCTACCGCCCCGGCTGTGATGCAGGTGGGCACTGACGAGCCGGCAGACGGTCACCATGTTCAACGGCTCGATCTGCAAGTCCAGGACGGCGGACTGCCGCATGGTGTGAATGGTGAAGGTGGTGGCGTCGGCGACGCTGAAGCGCAGCAGCGGGTGCTTCGGCTTGCTGCGGACGCGCATGGCCGCACTGTCGTAAGTGCCACTGAGGAAGGCCGCGATGGCTTCGGCATCGGTGAGTTCGATCGTCGTGGTGCGCGGCGCGCCTGAGAAGTTGGTCGCTCCCCATCGCGTGGCCACGGTCGCCTCCACCCCGTCGGGCAGCCTGCCTGCGGCGACAGCCCGGCACTCCCGGCGCCCGTTCCACCCGCGACGCCGCTGGCGAACACGCTACGCGCGAACCCAGGCGCGAATCGAGGCGGTGTCATCGACCACGGGTCGCGGTAGCGTGAGAAATTATGGCGCAGACGCCGACGGGCTCGGGGAGCGCCGCGCGGGACGGGGAAGGGCGCGGCGTCGACGTCGTGGCATTGGTGACATCGGCGGGCGGCCTGGAGGCGCTGTCAGCCGTTCTTCGCGTGCTGCCGCGTGACTTCCCTGCGGCGGTCGTCCTCACGCAGCATCTCGGGGGACAGGGGAGCGCGCTGGCCGAGATCCTCGATCGACGGATCGCGCTTCCGGTCAGGTGGGCGCGCGAGGGCGGCCGGGTCGAGCCGGGGACGGTGACGGTGTGCCCGCCGCGGTCGGTGCTCGAGGTATTGCCCGACCGCACGTATGCGGTGCGGCCGGCGGAGAAGGTTCTCGCGGAGCGGCCACTCGACGCGCTGCTGACGTCGGTCGGTGACAGCTTCGGCCCTGCGTCGCTCGCGGTGGTGCTGACCGGGATGGGAGGCGACGGTGCCGCGGGGGCTAGCGCCGTGCGCGCCGCGGGCGGGCGGGTGATCGCGCAGAGCGAGGACACGGCCGAGCAGCCGTCGATGCCCGCCGCCGCGGTGGCCGCGGGCGCGGTCGACCTGGTGCTGCCGTTGCACGAGATCGGCGCGACGCTGGTCGATGTCGTGGCCGGCCGGCGTCTGCCGGTGCCCGGCTACGAGGCGGAGGCGGTCCGGCGCACCTTCGGCGAGCACGGCGAGATCGCCCGGCTCGCACGCGAGATCGACTGGGCGGCAACCCCACTTGGCGCCGTCAGCACATGGCCGGAGGCGCAGCGAGCGGTCACCCAGTTGGCGATGGCGGCTCAGTACCCCGTGTCGTTGCACCTCGGCGCGGAGCACATCCTGCTCTTCAACGAGGCGGCCCTCCCTTCGATGGCCGGCGAGTACAAGCGCGTGTTCGCGGTGTCCAGCATCGAGTCCTATCCGGAGGTGGCCGACTACCTCCTCCCTGTGCTCGCGCAGGCCCGTGCCGGCAACCCGGTTCGGCACGAGACGGTGAAGGTGCCGTACGTCCAGGGCGGGCGCATGCTCGACGCCTGGTTCGATGGGTTGTACACCGCCGTCTGTGCGGCCGACGGCACGGTCCTCGGCGTGCAGCAGACGTATTTGAACCGGACGGACGAGGTGCTCGGCCGGCGCCGGCTGCAGACGCTCAACCGGCTCGCCGTGTTGCCCACCGCACCCACCCGTCACGCGGCTCTCGAGGCGGCGGTCGGCGTCCTGTCGAGCGCGGAGGACGTGCCGTTCGTGGCGGCCTACCTGCTGGATCCGGCGCGCTCGGGGGCGTCGCTCGTGGCGGTGAGCGGCGCCGAGGCGGGAAGCGCGATGGCGCCGCACCGGCTGCGGCTCGCGCCCGGGGCGGCGTGGCCGCTGGACCGTGTCGTGAAGGAGATGTCGGAGGTCCTCCTCGACGACGTCGCCGAGCGGTTCCGGGGGCAGCGCGTGACGGAGGAGCGGTTGTCGCTGGAGCAGGCCGTCCTGCACCCGCTGCGCGATCAGGGGGCCGACGGCGGCGTCGTCGGCATCGTCATCCTGGGCGTCCTGCCGACCGTGCGGCTGGACGACGGCTACCGCGGCTTCCTCACCCTGGTCGGCGAGACCGTGGGTGCCAAGGTGCACGAGGCGCACGCGCGGCAGCGCGAACGCGATCGCCTGCGTCGCCTCGCGGAGCTGGATAGGGCCAAGACCGACTTCTTCTCCAACGTGAGCCACGAGTTCCGGACGCCGTTGACGCTGATGCTCGGTCCGTTGGAGGAGCTCGGCCGGGACGGCGACGGGCTCTCGCCGCAGCAGCGGGCCGACGTCGAGCTGGTCCGCCGCAACGCGCGTCGCCTGCAGCGGCTCGTCGGGACCATGCTCGACTTCTCGCAGATCGAGGCGGGGCGGCTCCGGGCGACGTTCGCGCCGGTCGATCTCGCCGAGCGCACCCGCGAGATCGTCGCCCAGTTCGAGAGTGCCGCCCGCCGCGCCGGAGTGAGACTCGAGGTCGACCTCGCGCGGCTGCCCGAGCCCGTCTGGGTGGACGTCGAGATGTGGGAGAAGATCGTTTCCAACCTGGTCTCGAACGCGTTGAAGTTCACGTTCGAGGGCAAGGTCCGGGTCACGTTGCGCGCGTTGCCCCAGCACGCCGAGCTCGTCGTCCATGACACCGGGGTGGGCATTCCCCAGGAGGAGCTGCCACACGTCTTCAAGCGCTTCCACCGGGTGCGGGGCACACGTGCGCGCACGCACGAGGGGGCGGGGATCGGGCTCGCTCTCGTCGATGAGCTCGTGCGCCGCCATCACGGGCGAGTCCGGGTCGCCAGCACCGTGGGAGAGGGGACGACGTTCACGGTCTGGATCCCCTCCAGGCGGCGGCCCGTGGCGCTGGACACGGCGCCGCCGACGGACCCGCCGTTGCAGGTCGCGGCCGCGATGGCCGAGGAAGCCTCGAGCTGGGGTGATGCACCCGCGGCGGAGTTGTTCGCCGACGACTGGACGGCCCGGCACGAGCTCAGCGGGTACGCCCCGGCGGCGCGCATCCTGGTCGTCGACGACAACCAGGACATGCGCGACTATCTGGCGCGTCTGCTGGCGCCGCACTGGGAGCTGGCGACTGCGGCCGACGGCGCACAGGCCCTTGCGCTCGCGCGCCGCGACCCGCCGGAGCTCGTCCTCGCCGACGTGATGATGCCGGGCCTGGACGGCTTCGCGCTGCTGCGCGAGCTGCGCAACGACGCGGACCTGAGCGGGATCCCGGTCGTGCTGGTCACGGCACGGGCCGGTGAGGAGTCGGCGATCGAGGGCCTGCTGGCCGGCGCGGACGACTACATCGTCAAGCCGTTCTCGGCCCGCGAGCTCGTGGCACGTGTCGCCGGTCAGCTCGAGTTGGCGCGTGCGCGTAGAGGCGCGTTCGAGCTGAACGAGTTCCTCGTCAGGTTCTCGGACACCGCCCGCGGCCTGTCCGAACCGGGAGCTGTCGCGGAGACCGCATGCCGGATGATGATCGAACGACTCCAGGCGCGCCGCGCCGCCTGGGCGGAGATCGACCACGAGACACAGGAGTACGTCGCCGACTGTATCGTTCTCGCCGACGGCACACGCGCCGAGCCTTCGCGATGGCCACTCGACCCGGACGACCGGTTCGTCTCCGAACATGTCGCCGGGCGATCTGTCGTCTATACCGACAGCACGAATGACCCGCGGATCTCCCCTCGGGCCGTGGGCGAGATGGCGAAGCATGGGCTTCGATCGGGCATCGCGGTCCCGATCTACCTCGAGGGCGAGTTCCACGCGGTTCTCTCCGTGAGCGACCCGCAGCCACGGCTCTGGACGTCCGACGAGCTCGCGCTCGTCGAAGCGCTGGCGGGTCGTGCGTGGGCAGAGGCGGAACGCACCCGCGCCGAGGTGGCCCTGCGCGAACGCGACCGGCAGACGGCTGCGGACCTGAAAGCGATCACCACGCTTTACGAGCTCGGCAAGCAATGCGCCGATCCGGCCCTCGATTTTTCCACCGGCTTGCAGGCCGTCCTCGACACCGCCGTGGCGATGGTCGGCGCCGACAAAGGCAATATCCAGGTGGTGGACCCGGTGTCCGGCACCTTGAAGATCGCGGTTCAGCACGGCTTCGAGGCGCCGTTTCTCGAGTTCTTCGCCGCGGTGGAAGCCAAGGACTCCGCGGTATGCGCCCAGGCGTTCGCCACGCGCAGCCGGGTCGTCGTCGAAGACGTGCGGCAGAGCAAGCTGTTCGCCGGACAGCCTTCGCTCGACGTCTTGCTGGCTGCGGGCGTGCGCGCGGTTCAATCCGCGCCGCTCATCTCCCCGGACGGCCGCGTATTCGGGATGATTTCGACGCATTTCGCGGCGCCGCGCAAGCCGGCCGAGCGCGAATTGCGGATGATGGATCTGGTCGTTCGACAGGCAGCCGATTACCTGGAGCGGCGGAAGGCCGAAGCGGCGCTGCGCGAGAGCGAGGAGCGGCAGGCGTTCCTGCTGAAACTGAGTGACGCGCTCCGGCCGCTCGGCGACCCGGCGGCGGTCCGGACGACTGCTGCCCGCCTGCTCGGAGAGCAACTCGGCGCGAACCGCTGTCTCTACGCCGAGGTCGACGGCGACGAATGGCTGATCGAAGATGCCTTCGGGCGGGACGTGCCCCCACTCCCACCCGGCCGGTACGACATCGCGCAGTTCGGTCAGTGGATCATTGACCGCCACCGGGCCGGCGAGCTGCACGTCTTCGACGACTTGAGCTCGGACGAACGATTCGACAGCGCGCAACGCGACGCGCACGCGGCGCTCTCGATCCACGCCGGCATCGCGGTGCCGCTGGTCAAGGACGGAACGCTCGTCGCCGTCCTGACCGTGCACCGCGCGGCCCCGCATCAATGGACCGAACGCGAGATCTCGCTCGCCGTGGAGACGGCCGAGCGCACGTGGGCCGCCGTCGAGCGCGCTCGATCCGAGCGCGCGCTCCGGCAACGCCAACACTGATCAGGCGGGAGGACGGACGAGTCGGCCTGTACGCCGGATTCTGTCCCGGCTTTCGCCGGGGGCGGTCATCCATCTCGGCCGGCCGTTGCCGGCCGGCTCTTGCGGCCTACCCGCAGGCTCGGGCGAGCAGCCCTCGAACGCCTGCGCCGGCCGGGGCCTCGCGGTCCCGGCCTTTCTTGGCCTTGCTCCGGGTGGGGTTTACCTAGCCACCCCGGTCGCCCGGGGTGCTGGTGAGCTCTTACCTCACCGTTTCACCCTTACCGGCCTCGCGGCCGGCGGTCTGTTCTCTGTGGCACTGTCCCGCGGGTCACCCCGGGTTGCCGTTAACAACCACCCTGCTCTGCGGAGTCCGGACGTTCCTCGGCGACGCCCCGCGGGGCGCCGACGCGACCGCCCGGCCGACTCGTCCGTCGGGAGGATTCTAGCGACCACGTAGATTCGGCCTTGCCATGGATCTCTCGCATGTACTTCTGCTGCTCGTCGCCGGGGTCGCCGCCGGCGGGGTCAACGCGATCGCCGGCGGCGGGTCGCTCATCACCTTCCCGAGCCTGATCGCCACGGGGCTGCCGACCGTCGACGCCAACGTGACCAACTCGGTGTCGGTCTTCCCGGGGTACGTGTCGAGCGTCGTCGGCAGCCGGGCCGACCTCGCGGGCCAGGGGCGCCGGGTGCGGGTGATCCTGCCCACCAGCCTGGTCGGGTCGGTCGGCGGCTGCGCGCTGCTGCTGCTCACGCCGGCCCGCGCGTTCGAGGTGATCGTGCCGTTCCTGGTGCTGGGGGCGGCGGCCACGCTGGCCTTCCAGGAGCGGCTGCGCGGGCTGGTCGGGCATCCGCGGCAGATGTCGCCGAGGCGGGCCGCGCTCACCCTGCAGGCCGTGGTCTTCGTGGGTGCCGTCTACGGCGGTTACTTCGGGGCGGCGCTGGGCGTCATGTACGTGGCGGCGCTCGCCCTGATCCTCGACGAGCCGCTGAAGCGGATCAACGCCCTCAAAAACGTGCTGTCGGCGGCGGTCGGCCTGGTCACGCTGGTGGTCTTCGCGATCTTCGCGCACGTCCACTGGGACGCGGTGCTCGTCCTGGCGCCGGCGACAATCATCGGGGGGTACGCCGGGGCGAAGCTCGCGCGCCGGCTTCCGGCGCGCGTGCTGAGGATCCTCATCGTCACCTTCGGCACCGTGATCGGCCTGGTGCTGCTCTTCCGGGCGATAAACGGCTGATCACACCAGATCCGACGGGTCGGTGTTGGCTCCGCACAGCAGCACCACCACGCGCTCGGACGGCGCCGGGACGTACGCGCCGGACGTCAGGGCCGCGTACGCCGCCGCCGTCCCGTGCTCGACCACCAGCCGGTAGTCGTCCCACAGCCGCCGCCGGGCGTCGACGATCGCCTTGTCGTCGACCAGCAGCGCGCTGATCCCGGCGTCCCGGGCCAGGTCAAAGGCGATCTCCCCGGCCCGCCGCGCCCCGAGCGAGTCGGCCGCCACCCCCGAGACCGGCACGTCGACCGGCGCCCCCGTGCGCAGCGCCGCGTGCAGCGCGGCCGAGGTCGCCGGTTCGACCGCGACGACGTCGGCCGAGTCGCGCAGGGCGGCGATCAGGCCGGCGATCAGGCCGCCGCCGCCCACCGCGACCAGCACGGTGTCGAACCCGTCCGGCAGCTGGGACAGCAGCTCCAAGCCAAGCGTGCCGTTCCCGGCGACCATGTCGGGATCGTCGTAGGCGTGGCAGAAGTAGGCGCCGGACGCCTGCGCCCACTCCACCGCCGCCAGGTACGCCTCGGCGTACTCGTTGCCGGTCTGCACGACCGACGCGCCGAGCTTGCGCAGCTTCTCCACCTTGATCGCGGGCGCCGTCGACGGCACGTAGACCTCGGCCGGCACGCCGAGCTCCCGGGCCGCGTAGGCGGCGGCCAGCCCCGCGTTACCACCGGAGGCGGCCACGATACCGGCCGACGGCAGGACACCCCGGGTGGCGGCCGCGATGATCTGGTTGAACATGCCGCGGGTCTTGAAGCTGCCCGCGTGCTGCGTCAGTTCGAGCTTGAACCAGACGTGGCGATCGGCCCGCATGACCGGCGTCCGCCGGATCCGGTCGCTGATCCGCTTCTCCGCCGCCCGTACGTCGCCGATGTCAGTCATCAAGGCCGACTCTAGGCGATGCTCCAGGTCATCCGCCGGGACGGGACGGGTGAGCTATCACCTACCAGCCGCGCGAGGTCGAGCAGCCGGTTGGAGAAGCCCCACTCGTTGTCGAACCAGCCGCGCACCTTCACGCCCCCGTCGGCGGTGGTCTGCGTGCCCGAGGGATCGAACAGGCAGGACGCCGGGTTGTTCTTCACGTCGATCGACACGGTGGGATCCGGGTCGTACGCCAGAATGCCGCGCAGTGGTCCGGCCGCCGCCTCGGCCATGGCCCGGTTGACGTCCTCGACGCTGACCGCCCGATCGGTCAGGCCGGAGAGCTCGGCCAGCGACCCGATCGGGGTGGGCACGCAGTAGTAGCTGTAGCGCATCTCGCCGATCTCGGGCAGCGCCACCCGTACGAGATCGCCGACCACGTAGTTGTGCGGGATGATGCTCTCCCCGGTGGCCCGGCCGAGACGCGGATCCTCGCGCGAGGTGCCCACCACCGAGTCCTGCGCCTTCTGCCAGCCCTGGACGGCCAGCACCACCGAGGTGTTGACCGACCGCAGGCCGAATCGATCCAGCAGCACCTTGGCCATCACGGTCAGCGCGTTGACGCCGCACGAGCCGGGGGAGACCACGTCGTGAATGTCCGGGTCATAGGTGTGATGGTTGGCGCCGTAGACCAGGAACGCGTCCGGGTCGTCGGCCGAGGCGCTGATCACGACCTTGCGGGCGCCGCCGTGGGTGATGTGCGTGCGGGCCGTGGTGCCGGCCCGGAAACGGCCGGTGGCCTCGATGACCACGTCGACACCGGCATCGGCCCAGGGGATGCGCTCGGGCTGCGCATGATGGAATACGCGGATCGCATGGTCATTCACGACGAGGTGGTCGGCGCGTGCCGTGACGGTGCCGGGAAACGAGCCTCGAATGCTGTCGCGACGCAGTCCATAGGCCATTTTCTCGGTCGACGCAAGGTCGTTCACGGCTCCAATGGATATTCCGGAATCTCCGGAGGCGGCCACTATCCGCGTGATACTGCGGCCGATCCGTCCTAACCCGTTGATGCCGATCGTGACAGTCATCGAGGCGCTCCTAGACCGCTTGTGATCCGTGCTTTGTCGCGTGCCCGCGACGGCTCCGGTAACCCGGACGCCCACGCGGTGTCACGCCTCCGACACTAAGAGTCGTGCAACTTGCACGTCAACGCGGGGCGCTCCGCGAGCCTACCTAGATCCACATTAGACCAGGTCGGCGGCGTCACACGTTCGTGAACGGTGACTTTCGGGCATTGCTGGCGCTTGATGCGACATCGCTCGGAAAGGTGAATGAGTAACCTGCCGACGGCCCGCGTCATCCGGACTACCTGCGCGCTTTCCGGCCAGGCGTGCCATTCTTCGGCGAGAATTTCAGCGCGGACACGACGGATCGGTATTCCGGATCCGGGCGGCCGCGTGGTGACAATCACTGAGCTGGATGTCTGTTCGAAAGGGCAACGGCCCGGAGTGCTATAGGGGCCCCGCCCGGCGCTCGCCCGGGTGGCCGCGGCGCGGTCGACGAGCTGGGCCGTGCCCTTATCGGCGAATCCGCCTCATGATGGGCTTTCGTCCGTAATGCTTCCAGGTGTGGTAGCCCAGGAGAACTCGCCGGCCGAGTCGGTCATGCAGTTCCGGCGCTTCGCGCTCGCGGTCTGCGTGATCGGCGTGCTCGTCCAGCTCGGCCTGACCGCCTACTACCTGAGCATGGGCCACAAGGCCCAGCCGCACCACCTGCCGGTCGGCCTGGTCACGCCCGCGAGCAAGCGCGACGCGGTGATGAACCTGCTGTCCCGGAACGACAACTTCAAGGTCACCGACTACGCGACCGCGGACGACCTGGTCATCGCGATCAAGCGCCGGGACGTCTACGGCGGCGTGGACATCACGGCGAGCAAGCCGCACCTGTACGTGGCGAGCGCCGCCGGGCCGGCCGCCGCGAGCCTGCTGCGCGCCACCTACACCGGCGTCGTCCAGCAGCAGACCGCTCAGACCCTCGACCAGCTGGCTTCCCAGGGCATGACCATGACGGTCAGCGCCGCCCAGGACCTCAACACGCCGCCCGCGGTCACCGATGTCGTGCCGCTGCCCAGCGACGACGTCAACGGGGTGTCGCTCGGCTTCCTGACCCAGGCGCTGGCGCTCGGCGGCACGATCGCCTCGATGGGGCTCGGCCGGCTGATCCCGCGTGCCCGGCGGTCGTGGCGGCGCGGCCTGGCCCACGTCACCATCCTGATCGTGTACGCGATCGGCTCCGCCGCCGTGATCCTGTGGTCGATGACCTGGTTCGGCGTCGGCGAGACCGCGGACCGGGGCGAGATGCTCGGCATCTTCTCGCTGATCTCGCTGGCCATCACGGCCTCGACGGCGGGCGCGGTGGCACTGCTCGGCCCGGCCGGCGCGCTGGTCGGCGCCGTCTACTTCACGCTCGGCACGGTCATCTCCGGCGCCAGCATCCTGCCCGAGTTCCTGCCCGCGTTCGGCCGGCGGGTGGGTGAGTACCTGCCGACCGGCGCCGGGGTGCAGGCGGTCCGCGACGACCTGTACTTCCCGGCCGCGCACATCTCCGGGCACCTGACCGTGCTCGGCCTCTACGCCGGCATCGGGGTGCTGATCGTCCTGATCACCAACATGCTGCCGCACGCGAAGAACACCACCTCCGAGGTCGAGCTCGACCTGGTCGAGCGCCTCGAGGGGGCGGAGCGGCGCGAGCCGGTCAGCATCTGATCCCTCAACTCGGCCGGCCGGCTTCCGATCTCAGGGGCCATGTCCGTGCGTACGACCGTCACCGTCCCGATGCGCTTTCCCGACGGCTTTGCCGCCACCGCCCGGGTGACCACGTTCTCCGGCCTGGTCGACGGCCGGGAGCACCTGGCGCTGGCGTTCGGCCCGGAGACCACGACACCGCTCGTGCGGATGCACTCGGAGTGCCTGACCGGCGACGTCTTCGGGTCCGAGCGGTGCGACTGCGGCCCGCAGTTGCGCGAGGCGGTCGAGCGCATCTCGGTGGCCGGGGGCTACCTGCTCTACCTGCGCCAGGAGGGGCGAGGCATCGGCCTGTACGCCAAGCTGGACGCCTACGCGCTGCAGGAGGCCGGCCTCGACACGTACGCGGCTAATCGGGCATTGGGGCGTGGCGACGACGAACGGGACTATGCCGCCGCCGCCCAGATGCTGCGGGTGCTCGGCGTCACGTCGCTCGATCTGTTGACCAACAATCCGGACAAATCCCGGCAACTGCGCTCGCACGGGATCGAGGTTCGTGACGTGGTTCCGACCGGGGTCTACGCGTCGGCGGCGAATGTCCGGTATCTGGCGGCCAAGGCCGCCCAGACCGGGCACACCCTGTCGCTGCCGATCGCGGGCTGACACTCAGATTTCGCCGGCCGCGCCGAACGGAACGGTGTGGGAATCGAGGGAGTGAACTCGCGGATCGCGGACATCCAGAGCCGGATCATCGCGCTGCAGACCCAGCAGGCCGGGCGCACCCAGAGCCAGACGACCACGACCGGCACCGGTGGCGCCTCGGGCGAGGACTTCGCCAGCTACCTCTCCGACGCCGTCGCGCAGACCCCGTCATCGGGCCGGACGTACGCGCTGAACAGCAAGGGCATTCCGGCCGACCTCGCCGCGTACGGCAACGGGAAGATCCCGGCCGGCGCGCTCGAGCAGGTCGGCAGCACCCGGCACAAGCTCTGGGCGCCGGCCGCCGAGGCGCTGACCAAGATGGTGGCGGACGCCGAGAAGGACGGGGTGCACATCGGCATCACCGACTCCTACCGCCCGTACGCCGAGCAGGTCGACCTCGCCCGCCGCAAGGGCCTCTACTCGCAGGGCGGGCTGGCGGCCAAGCCCGGCACCAGCGAGCACGGCTGGGGCATCGCCGCCGACCTCGACCTGAACGCCAACGCGCTGGCGTGGGTGCGGCAGAACGCCGACAAGTACGGCTTCTTCAACACCGCGTCCCGGGAGAGCTGGCACTGGGGTTACAAGCCCAACTCCGAGGGGGCCAAGGCGATGGGCGTCTCGACCACCGTCGGTTAGGCGGTTGCCACCAACTCTCCGTGGAGCAATGACAACCAGCCGTTCTCGTCGGCGGCCCAGCGGCGCCACCCGTCCGCGATGCGCCGGAGATCCTGCTCGGTCGCGGCGCCGGTGCGCACCGCGGTCGCCGCGAACTCGGACTTCAGCACCCGGTCGGCCCACATGCCGCCCCACCACGCGCGGTCCTCGGGCGTCGCGAAGCACCACGTGCTCGAGGTGGCGGTGAGCTCGCTGAACCCGGCCTCGCGACCCCAGGCCAGCAGCCGGCGGCCGGCGTCGGGCTCGCCGCCGTTGCCACGGGCCACCCGCTCGTACAACTGCAGCCACTCGCTCAGCTCGGGCACCGCCGGGAACCAGGTGAACGCCGCGTAGTCGCTGTCGCGTACCGCCACCAGGCCGCCCGGCTTCGTCACCCGGCGCATCTCGCGCAGCGCCGCCACCGGATCGGTCACGTGCTGCAGCACCTGATGCGCGTGCACCACGTCGAAGGTGTCGTCGGGGAAGTCGAGCGCGTGCACGTCGCCGACCGCGAAGTCGACGTTGGCCAGACCCCGCCGCGCGATCTCGGCCCGGGCCAGGTCGAGCGCCTCGGCGGTGACCTCGAGCGCGGTGACGCGGGCCGGTGTGACGAGGGTCGCCAGGTCGGCGGTGATGGTGCCGGGGCCGCAGCCGACGTCGAGGACCGAGACTCCGGAAGTCAGCCGGGGCAGGAGGTATGCCGCCGAATTCTCTGCGGTGCGCCAGCGGTGTGAGCGCAAGACCGACTCGTGATGCCCGTGCGTGTAGGTCGCCATGCCTTCGAAGCTAGCCCCGCTGTCTCTATATTTGAGAGCAAAATCTTACTATTTGGTACGCGGTGAGTTAAGCGATTTCTTCGCGGGCAGGTGAGGCCGTACTTTTGTCGGCATGAGGATCGGCATCGTCGGCGCGACGGGACAGGTGGGCGGCGTCATGCGGCGCATCCTGGCCGAGCGCGAGTTCCCTGTCAGTGAGCTTCGGCTGTTCGCTTCCGCCCGCAGCGCGGGTCGCACCCTTCCGTGGAAGGACGGCGAGGTCACCGTGGAGGACGCCGCCACGGCGGACTTCGGCGGCCTCGACATCGTGCTGTTCTCGGCGGGCAAGGGCAGTTCCAAGGAACTGGCGCCGCGCGTCGCCTCGACCGGAGCGGTCGTGATCGACAACTCGTCGGCCTGGCGGATGGACCCCGACGTGCCGCTGGTCGTGAGCGAGGTCAACCCGCTCGCGGCCCGGGTGCGGCCGAAGGGCATCATCGCCAACCCGAACTGCACGACGATGGCCGCCATGCCGGTGCTCCGGCCGTTGCACGACGAGGCCGGTCTCGTGGCCCTGGTCGCCACCACCTACCAGGCCGTCTCCGGCGCCGGGCTGGCCGGCGTGAGCGAGCTCGACGAGCAGGTGAAGAAGGTCGCCGACCGCGCGACCGAGCTGACCCACGACGGCAGTGCCGTGGAGTTCCCGGCGCCCCGCTCGTTCAGCAAGAACATCGCCTTCAACGTGCTGCCGCTGGCCGGCTCGATCGTCGACGACGGCCGCGACGAGACCGACGAGGAGCAGAAGCTCCGCAACGAGAGCCGGAAGATCCTCGACATCCCGTCGCTGCTGGTCTCCGGCACCTGCGTACGCGTGCCGGTCTTCACCGGCCACTCGCTGCAGATCAACGCTCGCTTCGCCCGGCCGCTGTCGCCGGCGCGCGCTCGCGAGCTGCTGGCGGTGGCGCCGGGCGTGGAGCTCTCCGACGTGCCGACCCCGCTCGAGGCGGCCGGCCGCGACCCGTCGTACGTGGGCCGCATCCGCGCCGACGAGACGGTGGAGAACGGGCTCGCGCTCTTCGTCTCCAACGACAACCTGCGCAAGGGTGCCGCGCTGAACGCCGTGCAGGTCGCCGAGCTGGTCGCGGCCGAGCTCGGCTGATCCGTTCCGCTTCACACCGCCCCGGCCGGGTTTCGGTCGGGGCGGTTTTTTGTGGATATCCCCGCATTTCCACAGTGGAAATCTGGGACTTTTTGCCCGAATCGGTGGCGGATGGTCGGTTTGAGGTGCACAGTGATTGCATGAACGACAGTGGGCCCGGCGGAGGCGGCTACTTCTGGTGCCTTCGCGACAGCCGTGTCGAGACCGGCGACGACTTGTGTCCCGCCCAGTACCGGCTCGGTCCCTACGCCACGGCCGACGAAGCGACGCGGGCACTCGAGACCGTCGAGAAGCGCAATGCGGAGTGGGACGCCGAGGATGCCCGCTGGACCGGGGAGGTCAGCTAGCACCGGCTCCGCGACCCCCTGTGTCCAAGCCGGAATTCGCAGTCTCCAGGCGGAGACGAGCCCGCAGTCATTCGCAAGGAGGAACACCCTGATGGCCGCTGCCAAAAAGGCTCCGACCAGAGCTACCACGGGCGCCGGAAAAGCCGGGCGCGCGACCGCCGCCAAGGCGCCGGCCGCGAAGAAGGTGGCGGCCGCGTCCGCCCCGCGCAAGCCCGCGACCACGATCGCGACCGCCCGGACGACGACCACGACCCGGCCCGCGGTGCCCAAGCCCAGCACCCCGAACCGCACCACCACCATCGCCACCACCGGCGCCGCCGGGAAGGCCGCCGCCGGCAAGGCCGGTGCCGCCGGGAAGGCCGGTGCCGCCGGGAAGGCCGCCGCCGGCAAGGCCGGTGCCGCCGGGAAGTCCGGCACGTCTCGGACGGCGGCGCCGGTCGTCCGTATGCCGGCGGCCTCCGCCGGCACAGCCAAGGTCGCGGGCACCGGCCGCTCGATCGGAACCTCCGTGGGTCGATCGGCCGCGGTGCGGGTGGCCAAGCCGGCCGCCGGGCGGGTGGCCAAGCCGGCCGCGGGCAAGGCAGCGAAGGGCGTTGTGACGCCGGCGCGCGGCCTGCAGACCGCGACCACCAAGACGACGGCCAACCGGGCCGCGGGCCGGGTCGGCGCCACCAAGCGGCCGGTCACGCCCCGTCGAACGGCGGCGGCCGTGAGCCCGATCCCGGGAATGACGACAGCGACGATTCCGCCGGAGCCGACCCCGGCCGCCGACATGGACGACTCGATGCCGATGACGTCGCCGGCGACGGCCCAGACCGCCGCCGGGTCGGCGAACCGGCCGGCCGGGCGGCGGGGCCGGGCCGCCGACATGCCGTCGGTGATCGGTTCGATCACCGGGATGCCGGTCGTCACGCCGGAGCCGGGAGCCAAGAAGTCGGCGGCCCGGACGACGAAGGCGGCAACGGGGCCGGCGTCCCGGGCGAAGGCAGCGACGGCCCGGGCCACCGGAACGGCCAGGCCCGCCGCGGCGAAGTCCACGGCCGCCAAGTCCACGGCAGCGAAGTCCACGGCGGCGAAGTCCACGGCGGCGAAGTCCACGGCGGCGAAGTCCACGGCGGCGAAGTCCACGGCGGCGACCAAATCCACGGCGGCGAAGACGACAGCCGCGGCAAAGGCGACGGGGGCCAAGAAGGTGGCGGCCAAGGCGACGACGGCGACCAAGAAGGCGGTTGCCAAGACGGCGGCGGCGGCTCGATCGGTAGCCACGGCGACCAAGGCGACGGCGACGAGGGCGACGGGCACCAAGGCGACGGCGACGAAGGCGACGGGCACCAAGGCGACGGGCACCAAGGCGACGGCGACCAAGGCGACGGGCAGCAAGGCGATGGGCACCAAGGCGACGGAAGCCAAGGCGACGGGCGTTAAGGCGACGGCGAAGAAGGCTCCGGCGACTAAGGCTCCGGCCAAGAAGGTGGCGGGTACCGCGCGTCCGGTCTCGAAGGCCGCGGCCAAGAAGGCGCCGGCTACGAAGAAGGCCGCGGCGGGCAAGGCGGCCATGCCTAAGGCGACGGCGAGCAAGAGCGCGGCGAAGACGGCCTCGGCCAGCCGGGCGGCGGCGGCCAGCACGGCGGCGGCCACGACGGCGGCCATGGCGCGGGCGGCGGCCAAGACGGCGGCGGCGAACAAGACCGCGGCGCGGGCGGCTTCCGGGAAGTCGGCCACCGCCAGGGCCAACCGGGATGCGGCACGGGCCGCTTCCGGGAAGTCGACGGCGACGGCCACCGCCAACCGGGACGCGGCACGCGCGGCGGCGGGCAAGTCGTCGACGGCGATGGCGAACGTGCGGGCGGCCAAGGCGGCCTCCGGACGGGACGCGGCAAGCCGGGCCGCGAAGATCACCCCGCCCACGCGGACGGCGACCGGCACCAAGGCGACCGCGGCGAAGGCCACCGGCGCCAAGGCCACTGGCGCCAAGGCGACTGGCACCAAGGCGACCGCGGCGAAGGCGACTGGCACAAAGGCGACTGGCACGAGGGCGACCGCGGCCAAGGCGACCGCGGCGACGGCCACCGGCACCGGGGCGGCCGGCACCAGGACGGCGGGCACCAAGGCGACTGGCACGAAGGCGACCGCGGCCAAGGCGACCGCAAGCAGGGCGACCGGGGCCAAGGCCACGGCGGCGAAGGCCACCGGGGCGAAGGCCACTGCGGCGAAGGCGACCGGGGCGAAGGCGACTGCGGCTAAGGCAACTGCGGCTAAGGCAACTGCGGCTAAGGCGACTGCGGCCAAGTCGGCGGGGGCCAAGGCTACGGCGGCGAAGAAGACGGCGGCCACGGCGAGCCCGGCCAAGAAGGCGCCGGCCTCGACGGCGACCACGGGGATGCCGGCCACCCGCGCCGCGGCGGGCCGGGCCACGGCGACCAGCGCCAAGGCGGCCAACAAGGCGACCACGGGCAGCCGGCCGGCCAAGACCACGAACGTGGCGAAGGCGACCAACGCGGGCCGGGCGGCTACGACCACCAAGACGTCGGCCACCAACGCGGCCAAGGTCGCGAAGGCGCCCACGGCCGCGGCGGCCCGGAAGGCGGCCGCCGGGAACGCGGCGGCGGGGGCTTCCGCCCGTACGGCCGCTGGACGCAAGGTGGCCGCCAAGCGCGCCCGATAGTGGGGTTTCCCGCCGGTGGCCACGCTTTCGGGCGTGGCCACCGGCGTTTGCGTGGGGGCGCGGGCTGGTAGGAATGATCCGTGCCGATCAAAAGGGTGTGGGCGCCGCAGATCGACTTCTCGGTCCTGCGGCGGGAGCTGGGACTGCCGGCGGAGTTTCCCGAGGACGCGCTGGCCGAGGCGAGGCGGGCGGCCGCCGATCCGCCGCGGGCCGCCGCCGACCGCACCGACATCGCGTTCGTGACGATCGACCCGGCCACGTCGCGCGACCTCGACCAGGCCATGCACCTGGCCCGCCGGGCCGGCGGCGGCTACCGGGTGAGCTACGCGATCGCCGACGTGGCGTCGTTCGTGCGGCCCGGCGGGGCGCTCGAGGCCGAGGCCTGGCGACGCGGTCAGACGATCTACCTGCCCGACGGGCGGATCCCGCTGCACCCGGAGGTGCTCGGCGAGGGCGCGGCGAGCCTGCTGCCCGACGGCGACCGCCCGGCCGTGGTGTGGACGATCGACCTCGACGCCGACGGCGCGACCGTCGGCGTCACCGTGGAGCGGGCGATGGTCCGCAGCCGGGCCAAGCTCGACTATCCGACCGTGCAGGGTCAGGCCGACGCGGGCACGGTGCCGGAGCCGGTCGCCCTGCTGCCCGAGATCGGCCGACTGCTGGCCGCGCGGGCCGCCGCCCGGGGCGCGGTCAACCTGCCGCTGCCCGAGCAGGAGGTCGAGCGCGACGGCGACGGCTGGCGCCTGGTGCTGCGCGCGCCGCTGCCGGTCGAGGAGCACAACGCCCACATCTCGCTGCTCACCGGCATGGCCGCGGCGTCGCTGATGCTCGAGGGGCGGATCGGCCTGTTGCGTACCATGCCCGCCGCCCGCCCGGAGGCCGTCGAAAAGCTCCGGGCCGCCGCCGTCTCGCTCGGGGTGCCGTGGCCCGCCGGCGCCTCGGTCGGCGCGGTCGTCGCCGGCGTCGACCCCGCCACCCCGCGTGGCGCCGCCTTCCTCGACCAGGCCGCCGAGCTGCTGCGCGGCGCCGCCTACACCCCGTTCGACGGCGACCCGCCGGCCGAGACCGGCCACGGCGGCGTGGGCGCGCCGTACGCCCACGTGACGGCCCCGCTGCGGCGCCTGGCCGACCGCTACGCCACCGAGGTTTGCCTGGCGCTGACCGCCGGTGCGGAGGTGCCCGCCTGGGCCCGCGAGGCGTTGCCGAGGCTCCCGAAGACGATGGGCGACACCGACCGCCTGGCCGGCGCCGCCTCCCGTGGTGCGGTCGACCTGGCCGAGGCCGTGCTGCTGGAGGGCCGGGTGGGCGAGCAGTTCGAGGCGGGCGTCGTCGACCGCGACGAGCCGCGTGGCAACCGCCCGGCCGGCGGCACGGTGGCGATCGACGATCCCGCGGTGCGGGCGCGCTGCGTGGGTGACCTGCCGCTGGGGGAGCGCATCCGGGCGACGCTCACGGTGGCCGACCCCGCGACCCGCAAGGTCGAGTTCCGGCACGGCGCCTGAGCGGGCGCCCGGCCCGTTACTCCACGGACCGGGCGGAAATTCCGAATCTGCGGCGAAGCTAAGAAATGCAGGCGCAGATGATGAGCGCGGCGCCGAAGTGGGTTGCGGCCGAGACGATCGCGCCGCCGTGGCGTTCGGGAGTGCAGATGACGTCGCCGAGCTTGCCGGGGGTCATCCAGTCGAGCACCAGGAAGGCCAGGCCCATGATGGCGATGCCGATGACGCCGAAGATGACCGTGGACGCCAGGCCCTGGCCGAACGAGTCGTAGCTCGTGAAGATCGCGGTGAAGACGATCAGGGCGATGCCCAGCTGGTTGGCCGCGAGCAGGATCGAGGCGTTCCAGTTGCGCTCGGCCCAGATCAGGTCGCGCAGCTTTCCGGGCGTCAGGATGTCGATCAGAACGTATCCCAGGGCCATCAGGCCGATCCCGACAAGTCCGAAAACAATGCTGCGGCCGGCGCCTTCGAGCAAATCTTGCAGCACGATCTCTCCCTTCCAAGGTCAGGAGAGACTACAGCGCCCCCAGGTAGCGCTGGCGCTCATACGGCGTGACCTCGCGGCGATATTGTTCCCACTCGGCTCGCTTGTTGCGCAGGAAGAAGTCGAAGACGTGCTCGCCGAGCACCTCGGCCACCAGCTCGGACTTGCTCATCACGTCGATCGCCTCGGAGAGGTTCTCGGGCAGGGCGTCGTAGCCCATCGCCTTGCGCTCGGCCGGCGACAGCGACCAGACGTCGTCCTCGGCGCCCGGCGGCAGCTCGTACCCCTCCTCGATGCCCTTGAGGCCGGCGCCGAGCATGACCGCGAAGGCCAGGTACGGGTTGGTCGCCGAGTCGATCGAGCGGACCTCGACCCGGGCCGAGTTGGGCTTGCCGAACGCGGGGACCCGGACCAGGGCGCTGCGGTTGAGGTGCCCCCAGCTGACGAAGGCCGGCGACTCGGTGATCGCGTTGGGCAGCTGGAGCGGGAACAGGCGCTTGTACGAGTTGACCCACTGGTTGGTGACCGCCGTGTACTCCCGGGCGTGCACCAGCAGGCCGGCGATGAAGGCGCGAGCCGTCTTGGACAGCTTCATCGGGTCGTCGCCGTCGTAGAACGCGTTGCGCTCGCCCTCGAACAGCGACAGGTGGGTGTGCATGCCGCTGCCGGGCTGGTCGGTGTAGGGCTTGGGCATGAAGGTCGCGCGCACGCTCTGCGACAGCGCCACCTCCTTGACCACGTGCCGGAAGGTCATGATGTTGTCGGCCGTGGTCAGCGCGTCGGCGTAGCGCAGGTCGATCTCCTGCTGGCCGGGGGCGACCTCGTGGTGGCTGAACTCGACCGAGATGCCGATCCGCTCGAGCGCGAGCACGGCCTGGCGGCGGAAGTCGCGGGCGACCGAGTGGGTGGTGTGGTCGAAGTAGCCGCCGGTGTCGACCGGGACCGGCACCGAGCCGTCCAGCGGGCCGTCCTGCACCAGGAAGAACTCGACCTCGGGGTGGGTGTAGAAGGTGAAGCCCTTCTCCGCCGCCTTGGCCAGCGCCCGGCGCAGCACGTGGCGCGGGTCGGCCCAGGCCGCGCTGCCGTCGGGGAGCAGGATGTCGCAGAACATGCGGGCGCTCTCGCCGCTGGCGCCGCCCTCGAACGGGAAGACCTGGAACGTGGTGGGGTCGGGCATGGCCACCATGTCGGACTCGTAGACCCGGGCGAAGCCCTCGATCGCCGAGCCGTCGATGCCCATGCCCTCCTCGAAGGCGGACTCGAGCTCGGCCGGGGCGACGGAGACGCTCTTGAGCGTGCCCAGCACGTCGGTGAACCAGAGCCGGACAAAACGGATGTCGCGCTCCTCGAGAGTGCGAAGCACGAACTCCTGCTGTCGGTCCACGGTCACTCCTGGTGGTGGCTGCCCTGACGAGCCAGTCTGGCTCGGCTGCGTTACGCCGAGATTACGCTGACCTGGCCCGGGCGCGCCGTCCTGGGTGGTCGGCGCTTGGGGAAGAATAAGGGCATGCCCACGCTGCGGATCGCCCTGGCTCAGGTGAACTCGACGGTCGGCGACATCGCCGGCAACGCGGCGGCGGTCCGCCGGTGGTCGCGGTCGGCGGCCGACGCGGGTGCGCAGCTGGTCGCCTTCCCGGAGATGATGCTGACCGGCTACCCGATCGAGGACCTGGTCTTCCGGAACTCGTTCGTCTCGTCCTCGGTGTCGGCCCTGGAGGCGCTCGCTCGCGATCTCGCCGCCGACGGCCTGGGCGATCTGGCGGTCGTGGTGGGATATGTCGACGCGGACGGACCGCCGGCCACGAGCGCCTCGCACGAGCCGGGCCGGGGGCGGCGGGACGCATCGGCTCTGCTGCTCGGCGGGCGGGTCGCCGCCAGGTACTACAAGCACCACCTGCCGAACTACGGGGTCTTCGACGAGGACCGCTACTTCGAGCCGGGGGAGGCGCTGACCGTCGTCCGCTTCGGCGGGGTCGACGTCGCGCTCACCGTCTGCGAGGACATCTGGCAGGCGGGTGGGCCGTTCACGGCGGCGCGGCGGGCGGGTGCGGGGCTGGTCCTCAACATCAACGCTTCCCCGTACGAGTTGAACAAGGACGATGTGCGGCTGCCGCTCGTGATGCGCCGGGCGGCCGAGGCGGGCGCCACGGTGGCCTACGTCAACGCGGTCGGCGGCCAGGACGAGCTGGTCTTCGACGGTGACTCGATGATCGTGACCGCCGGGGGCGAGCTGCTCACCCGGGCCGGGCAGTTCACCGAGGAGCTGCTGATCCACGACCTGTCGCTGCCGGCCGCCGACGCCACGCCGAACCGGGCCGAGAAGACCGACGCCGAGCCGCTGCCGATCGTCGAGCAGTGGATCGACGACGAGATGACGGTGTCGAGGGTCGTGCTCGAGACCGCGCCGCGCCCGGCTCAGCGGGACAAACGGGACGGCGGCATCGCGGAGCGGATCGTCGACGAGGCGGAGATCTGGTCAGCGCTGGTCGTGGGACTGCGGGACTATGTCAATAAAAATGGCTTCAGATCGGTGATTTTCGGGCTGAGCGGTGGCATCGACTCGGCCGTCGTGGCGGCGATCGCGGTGGATGCCCTCGGCGCCGATCGTGTCTTCGCCGTCTCCATGCCGAGCGGTTACTCGTCCCAGCACTCGCGGGACGACGCCGCCGAACTGGCCAAGCGGACGGGCATCGACTACCGGGTGGAGGCCATCCAGCCCATGGTCGACGCGTTCCTGGCCAACATGTCGCTCTCCGGCGTCACGGTCGAGAACCTGCAGGCCCGGGTGCGCGGCGTCATCCTCATGGCGCTGTCGAACCAGGAGGGGCACCTCGTGCTCACCACCGGCAACAAGAGCGAGCTCGCGGTCGGCTACTCGACCCTCTACGGCGACTCGGTGGGGGGCTTCAACCCGCTCAAGGACGTGCCGAAGACGACGGTCTACCGGCTGGCCCGCTGGCGCAACACGCAGGGCGAGCCGCCGATCCCGGAGAACTCGATCACCAAGCCGCCGAGCGCCGAGCTGCGGCCCGATCAGAAGGACTCGGACTCGCTGCCCGACTACGCCGTGCTTGATCCGATCATCAAGGGGTATGTCGACGACGACATGGGCCGCGACGAGCTGATCGCGGCCGGGAACGACCCGGCTCTGGTCGACCGGGTGCTGCGGATGGTCGACCTGGCCGAGTACAAGCGCCGCCAGTCCGCGCCCGGCACCAAGATCTCGGGCAAGGCGTTCGGCCGCGATCGGCGCCTGCCCATTACGAACAGGTTTCGGGAAGGTGTGTGAGAACCTCCACTGACCCCTGACCGGGCGCCGTCTCCGGGTGCGACCATGGCCGGACCCGGGGACCGCACCAGCGCGGCCTCGAGGGAAGGAGAGTGCGACATGTCGGACATTCCCACCTTGTATGGCGGACCGCCCACCCGGCGGGTACGCACCCGCGACCTGATCGCCGCCAAGTCCCGCGGCGACCGCTGGCCGATGCTCACCTCCTACGACCAGTACACCGCGTCGATCTTCGACCGGAACGGCGTACCGGTGCTGCTGGTCGGCGATTCGGCGGCGAACAACGTCTTCGGCTACGAGACGACGCTGCCGGTGACGGTCGACGAGCTGCTGCCGCTGGTCCGCGCGGTCGTGCGGGCCACCAAGACCGCGCTCATCGTCGCCGACCTTCCCTTCGGCAGCTACGAGGAGGGCCCGGCGCAGGCCCTGCGCACGGCGGTCCGCTTCATGAAGGAGGGCGGCGCGCACGCGGTCAAGCTCGAGGGCGGCCGCCGGGTCGCGGCCCAGATCGAGGCCCTGACCGGCGCCGGCATCCCGGTGATGGGCCACGTCGGCTTCACGCCGCAGAGCGAGCACACCATCGGCGGCTACCGGGTGCAGGGCCGCGAGGCGGACGGCGCCCATGTGCTGGCCGACGCCCGGGCGGTGGCCGACGCGGGCGCGTTCGCGGTCGTGCTCGAGATGGTGCCGGGCGAGGTCGCCAAGACGATCACCAAGGAGCTGCCGATCCCGACCGTGGGCATCGGCGCCGGCCCCGACACCGACGCGCAGGTGCTGGTCTGGCAGGACATGGCCGGCCTGCGCACGGGTCACATGCCGCGCTTCGTCAAGCAGTACGCGGATCTGTCCGGGATCCTGTCGGCCGCGACCCAGCAGTTCGCCGCGGAGGTGCGAGGCGGCGAGTTCCCCGCCGCGGAGCACACCTTCTAGCACGTACGCTCAGGGCGCGCCCGGTCGGGACACCCGATCGGGCGTTTCCCGTCCCCACCGGTGGCGACCCGCCGAAGCGCGCTAATAGTCTCGCGGGAGCCGCGATCCGGCTGTCCGGGCTCAAAGCGCTACGAGCGAGGAAGTGATCGTCGTGCCGGCCGTCCGCGCCGTTGCCGACCTGACCGTCCACGACCACCTCTGCCATGTCTACGACCGCGAGGCCGAGGTAAGCCGGGACCTGCTCGAATACGTGGTGGCCGGCCTCGCCCGGCGCGAGCGCGTGCAGGTCCACGTGACGGCCGGGGCGGCCGGTGCCGCGATCGGGGACGACCTCCGGGCGGCCGGGCTGCCGGTGTGCGAGCTGGTCGAGCGCGGTCTGCTGGCGATCGCCCCGGCCGAGGCCGCCTTCTTCGCCGGCGACACGTTCGACGCCGACCGGCGGCTGGCCGCTCTTGCCGCCGACGCCCGGGCCGCCGTCGACGACGGCCTCACCGGCCTGCGGGCGTACGTGGACACCCGCTTCGTGCTCGATCACCCCGGCGCGCTGGCCGCATGGCCGGGGTACGAGCTGCGCGCCGACCTGCTGGCCAAGCAGCTGCCGATCACCGCGGTCTGCGCGTACGACGCCCGGCACTGGACGCCCGAGGACCTGTTCCGGGCCGAGACGGTGCACACCCGCCGGTCCCGTGACCATGGCGCGTTCGGGATGAACGCCGGCCGCGACGGCGCCCTGCGGCTCTCCGGCGAGATCGACTCCCTGACCGCCGACCAGGTCTACCGCATGCTGATCGTGACCGCGCCGAGCCGCCCGACCCCGGTCCTCGACGTGCGCGGGGTGAGCTTCGTCGACGTCAGCGGCGCCCGCAGCATCGGCGCCGCCTGCGAGGTGATCTCCAGCCGGCACGGCCCGACCCGGCTGCGGGCGCTCCCGCCGCTGCTGCGCCGGATCTGGGAGTCGGCGACCTGGTCGGCCTGCTTCCCGAGCGTGTGCATCGAGGACTGATCATGGAGACGACTCCGCCGACTGATAGTCCAGGCTCGGGTAGCGCCACAGCTTTCCGGCACGAGGCTCTGGTCTACGACGACGACGCGACGTTCGCCTCGACGCTGGCGCCGTTCCTGGCCGGCGCGGTCCGCCGGCGGGAGGCCGCGGTCGCGGTCGTGTCCCGGCGCAACATGGGGCTGCTGCGCGACGCCCTCGGCCCCGACGCCGGTGAGGTCACCTTCATCGACAGCGACACCTGGTACGAGCGCCCGGCCGCCACCATCGCCGGGTGGAAGGGCCTGGTCGACCGGGCCCTGGGCAGCGGCCGCCCGGCGGTGCGTGCCGTCGGCGAGGTGACGTTCGGCCCCGGCCCGCGGCACGACAGCTGGATCCGGTACGAGTCGGCGGCCAACGACGTGTTCGCCGCCGTGCCGGTCTGGGTCATCTGCCCGTACGACACCCGCCGGCTGCCGGACCGGGTGATCGCCGGCGCCCGGCGCACCCACCCCGTCCTGGTCGGCGAGCGGGGCGGGCCGAATGCGCTCTACGAACCGCCGGACGACCTGCTGCGGGCCCTGGCCGAGCCGCTGCCACCGGTCGGCCCGGAGCCGCTGGTCGTGCTGGCGCTGACCGGGCCGGAGCGGCTGCGGCACGCGCGCCGGACGCTCGAGGCGATCGCCCGCAACCTGGGCTGGGACCAGACGGCGATCGCCGGCCTGCTGCTGGTGGTCACCGAGGTCGCGGTCAACAGCCTGCGTCACGGCGGCGGCGACCGGCGCATCCAGGTCTGGGTCGAGCAGGCGGCGATCACCTGCGAGGTGATCGATGAAGGCGCCGGCCCGGTCGACCCGCTCGCCGGCTACCGCCCGCCGGTCAACCCGCGCAGCTCCGGCGTCGGCCTGTGGGTGGCCAACCAGCTCAGCGAGTGGCTCGCCGTCGAGCACCGCGACGGCGTCACCCGGGTGCGGTTCCGCTGCCGGCGCTGACCGTCACTCGTGCGGCGCCGTCCGGCCGAAGTCGCTGATCGCGGAGCTGCCGGAACGCCGTACCTCGGGAATGTCCTCGATGATCGCGGCCGCGACCATGATGACCACGACCGCCACCAGCTGATAGATGGCCATGAGATGGCCGAGCGGAATCACCGCCAGCACGGCCAGCGCGCAGAGGATGCGGTGGTAGGCGCCGCGCAGCCGCAGCTTGGCCAGGAACGCCGCGTGGCCGAGCAGGTAGAGCGCCACCCCGCCGCTCAGCGCCAGCGCCTGCGGCCAGTGCAGGGGCTCGGTGGTGTGGCCGACGGTCTTCTTGATCCCGACCGAGGCGACCACGATGCCGAGCAGGATCGGGTAGTGGGCGTACCCCCACGCCTGCAGGGCCAGGCGCGCCCGCCGGCGCGGATCCTCGGCGCCGGCCAGCACGCGCTCGGCGCGGGAGTCGTCGCCGGCGAAGTAGAACCACCACAGGTAGTACGCGACGCACAGGCCCAGCACCGCGACCAGGATCTCGTTCGGGCCCAGGTGCACGCCCGCGAACCCGGCGCCGATCGCGATGATCGACTCACCGATCGCGATGATCACGACCAGGCCGTGGCGCTCGGCGAAGTGGCCGGCCGCGATCGTGTGCATGTCGATCCGGTGCAGGTAGCTGCTGGAGATCTGCACCAGCGGCGCCGCGATCCAGAGCAGGTGCCGCCACGGCTCGGGCACCAGGCCGCCGGTCAGCACCAGCAGCGCGGCCAGGATGTTCAGCGGGCCGAGCAGCCGCAGCGCGGTCCGGGCGCCCGGACCGGCGGTGCGGAACAGCAGCGTGTGCACCACGTTGACGACCAGGTAGCTGACGCCGAACAGCCAGCCGTACTCGCCGAACGCCTCCGGGATCGCCAGCGCCATCACCAGGAAGCCGGCCATGCCGGTCAGCAGCAGCGTGCGCCGGGTCGTCGAGTTCGGCGCCACCGCGTTGGTCAGCCAGGCGTAGCCCGAGTACATCCACCAGACCACGGCCAGGATCAGCAGCACGTTCCCGAAGGTGGCGAGGTCGAGATGCTCGGCCAGGGTGGTGGCCAGCTGGGTGATGGTGAAGACGAAGACCAGGTCGAAGAACAGTTCCAGCGTCGACACCCGGACCGCGGGCGTGGGCTCGGCCATCCGCGCAGCCTAAAAGAATGTCGTACCCCCGGCCTAGCCTGTTTCCGTGAACCGGACCGACCGCCTCTACGCCCTCATCGAGGAGCTGCGCGCGGTGTCGCCGCGCCCGCGCAGCGCCCGGTGGCTGGCCGACCGTTTCGAGGTGAGCGTGCGCACGGTCGAGCGCGACATCTCGGCCCTGCAGCAGTCCGGCACCCCGGTCTATGCCGAGCCCGGCCGCACCGGCGGTTACTGCCTCGACAAGGTGCACACGCTGCCCCCGGTCAACTTCACCGCGGCCGAGGCGGTGGCCATGGCGCTCGCCCTGCACCGGCTCGACGGCACCCCGTTCCACGGGCCGGCCTCGACCGCGCTGCACAAGCTGGTCAACGCGATGTCGCCGGCCGACGCCGCCGCGGCCCGCGCGCTGGCCGGCCGCGTCCACTTCGTCGGCAACGTGCCGCCGACCGCCGTGCCCCGCGTCGTCGGCGACGCGCTGTCGCTGCGGCGGGTGCTGCGCATCCACTACGAGGACCGCGGCGGCGGCACCTCCCGGCGCGACATCGAGCCGATGGCCTTCGTCGGCACGCCCCTCCACTGGTACCTGGTGGCGTTCTGCCGGCTGCGCCGATCGGTGCGCGTGTTCCGCACCGACCGGATCAGCTCGGTGACCGTCACCGCCGAGGAGCCGCCGCCGCGCGAGCTCGAGCCCTACGACATCGACATCCCCGACAAGATCGTGCATGCCCTGACGCTGGGCTGAGCGGCACCGACGCCCGCGAGGCGGCCCTCGATCGACGCCGGCCGGGCTCATTCGCCGCCGGCGGGCGGGGCGAAGATGCCGAACTGGTTGCCCGACGGGTCGAGCATGTGGGCGAAGGTCAGCCCGTCCGGCGTGCGCTGCGCGGGCACCAGCACCCGGCCGCCCGCCGCCTCGGCCGCCGCCGCCGTCTCGTCGACGTCGGCCACCAGCACGTAGAAGACGGCGTAGTTCGGCACCTTGCCGCCGGTCGGGAAGAGGCCGCCGGCCGGGCGGCCCTCGCCGGGCGGGGTGATCGAGCGATAGGGCGACCCGTCGGCGCCGGTCGCCGCCCCCTCGTCGTTGCCGAACGTCCAGCCGAAGACGTCGCCGTAGAAGCGCTCGGCCTCGGCCGGGTTGTCGGTGCCGATCTCGAACCAGCCGATTCCGTTGATCGCGGGCATCTCACAAACTCCTTTTGTCGTTGGCTGTGACCACCTTCCCGGGTGGTGGCGACAACCTCCTGTCGGTGATTAGGAACCCGGCACGGATTAGGTTCGGAGCGTGGGAACCGCACTGGTGATCGAGAACGATCCGACCGACGACCTGCGCCGGCTGGGCGCGTGGCTGACCGAGGCCGGCCTGGAGCTGACCGTGCTCCGGCCGCACGCCGGCGACCCGCTGCCCGAGACGCTCGACGACTACCTGGGGCTGATCGTGCTCGGCGGCGACCAGAGCGCGTACGCGGCGGCCGACGGCACGCCCGGGGCGCCCTGGTTCCCCCAGCTCGAGGGGCTGCTGCGCAAGGCCGTCCGCAACCGGGTGCCCACGCTGGCCATCTGCCTCGGCGCTCAGCTGCTCGCCCAGGCCCACGGCGGCCTGGTCGAGCGCAGCACCGCCGGCCCGGAGATCGGTCCCGGCCTGGTCGGCAAGCGCGACGCCGCCGACACCGACCCGCTGTTCAAGTGGGTGCCGCTGCTGCCCGACGTGATCCAGTGGCACCGCGACGAGATCACCGAGCTGCCGCTGACGGCCGTGCTGCTCGCCGCCTCCAGCCGCTACCCGCACCAGGCGTTCCGGCTCGGCGACCGGGCCTGGGCCGTCCAGTTCCACATCGAGTGCGACCTGGAGATGATCGAGCAGTGGGCCGCCGACGACCGGGCCACCCTCGACGAGCTCGGCTACGACGCCGAGGCGGTGGCCTACGCGATCGCCGAGGTGCTGCCCGACGTCGAGGAGGTGTGGCAGCCGTTCGCGGCCCGGTTCGCGTCGCTGGCGCTCGGCACGCTGCCCGGCGCCGACATCCCGAACCCCGGGAACGCCCGGACCCTGCCGCTGCTGGGCCAGTAGATGACCAGGCCCAGCCGCCTCGCCCGGTACGGCTTCGCCGACGACGGCGTCAAGGCCGCCGACCTGCTCGGGCCGACCGGGCTGCGGCTGTGGGACGCCGAGGCGCAGGGCCCGACCGGGACCGACGCCGCCGAGCTGATCCACTCGCTGTCCCGGGCCGCCGACCCGACGCTCGCCCTGCGCCAGCTGCACCGCCTGGTCGAGGCGGCCGGGCGGGCCGCCGACCGCAGCAACGGGCGGGGCGTCGCCGGGCCGGGCGGCGAGATCAACCCGAACGAGGCGACCGACGCGCTGTTCGAAGCGTTGTTCCGCGACCACGGGCTGCGCCGGCGACTGGTCGCGGTGCTCGGGGCGTCCTCGGCGCTCGGCGACCACTTGGTGGCCAACCCCGACGACTGGCGGGTGCTGGCCACCAGCAAGTCGGGGCTGCCGCCCAACGCCGAGGGCCACCTCGAGGCCGAGGGTGAGCTCTCCGTGCCGGAGCTGCGCCGGGCGTACCGGATCTCGCTCCTGCGCATCGCGGCCGCCGACCTGACCGGGGGACGCGGTCTCGAGCCGACCATGGAGGCGCTGAGCCGGCTGGCCGACGAGACGCTCGCCGCCGCGTACGAGATCGCCGTCGCCGGCCTCCCGGAGAGCGTGACCGAGCCGCGCCTCGCCGTCGTGGCGATGGGCAAGTGCGGCGGGAACGAGCTCAACTACGTCTCGGACGTGGACGTCATCTTCGTGGCGGGCACCGACGAGGACCTGAGCGCCGGCACCACCGTGGCGGCCCGGCTGATCGAGATCTGCGGGCAGGTGGCCTGGCCGGTCGACGCCGCGCTGCGCCCGGAGGGCAGCCGCGGCCCGCTCGTCCGCACCCTCGCCAGCCATCAGGCCTACTACCGGCGATGGGCCCGCACCTGGGAGTTCCAGGCCCTGCTCAAGGCGCGCCCGGCGGCCGGCGACCTGGCGCTGGCCCGGGAGTGGATCGACGACCTCGCGCCGCTGGTCTGGCACGCGGCCGAGCGGCCCGAGGCGGTCGCCGACGTCCGCGACATGCGCCGCAAGATCATCGAGAACGTGCCGGCCAACGAGCTCGACCGGGAGATCAAGCGGGGGCCGGGCGGGCTGCGGGACATCGAGTTCGCGGTGCAGCTGCTGCAGCTCGTGCACGGCCGGATCGACGAGACGCTGCGGGCCGGCGGGACGCTCCCGGCGCTGCGCGCCCTGGTCGCGGGCGGCTACGTGGGCCGCGAGGACGGGGAAACGTTGCTGCGGGGCTACCGGTTCTTGCGCGGCGTCGAGCACCGGCTGCAACTGCAACAACTCCGGCGTACGCACACGGTGCCCGACGATCCGCAAGGCCTGCGCTGGCTGGCGGCCTCCCTCGGGTACACGGCGATGCCCGGCCGGGATGCGGTCCAGGCCTTCCGCTCCGACTGGGTCGGGCACGCCGCCCAGGTGCGCCGCCTGCACGTGAAGCTGCTCTACCGGCCGCTGCTCGAGTCGGTGGCCCGGGTGCCGGCCGAGGCGCTGCGGATGACCGCCGAGTCGGCCCGCAAACGGCTGGTGATCCTCGGGTTCGCCGATCCGGCGGCCGCGCTGCGGCACCTGCAGGCACTCACCGGCGGCGTCACCCGTACCGCCGCCATCCAGCGCACCCTGCTCCCGATGCTGCTGCAGGAGTTCGCCGACGCGCCCGAGCCCGACCGGGGCCTGCTCAACTACCGCGACGTCTCCGACAAGCTCGGCAGCACCCCCTGGTACCTGCGTCTGCTGCGCGACGGCGGCCCGGTGGCCCGGCGGCTGGCCCGGGTGCTGAGCCTGTCCCGCTACGCGACCGACCTGCTCACCCGCGACCCCGAGGCGCTGCGCCTGCTCGCCGACGACGCCGAGCTGGTGCCGCGCGACCGCCAGGCGCTGATGGTGGGGTTCGCGGCGGCGGCCGAGCGGCACGCCGACAATGCCGAGAAGGCAACCGCGGCCGTACGCGCGTTGCGCCGTCGCGAGCTGTTCCGGCTGGCCTGCGCCGACATCCTCAGCCAGGCCGGCGACCTCGCCCCCGCCCAGCCGATCGACGTCGGGACGCTGGGCCGGGCCCTCTCCGACGTCGCCGACGCGACCCTGAACGCGGCCCTCATCGCCGCCCGTGCGGTCAAGCCCGGCCCCCGCGGCCTGCGGTTCGCCGTCATCGGGATGGGCCGGCTCGGCGGCTACGAGATGAGCTACCCCTCCGACGCCGACGTGCTCTTCGTCCACGACCAGCCGGCCCGCGGCGTCGAGCGGGAGGCCAGCGCCGCCGCCCACGCGATCGCCGAGGAGCTGCGCCGCATGCTCACCGCGCCGGCGCCCGACCCGCCGCTCGGCGTCGACGCCGACCTGCGGCCGGAGGGACGGCAGGGCCCGCTGGTCCGCAGCCTCGGCGCCTACCAGCAGTACTACGCGCGCTGGTCGAAGGTGTGGGAGGCGCAGGCGCTGCTGCGGGCCCGGTTCGTTTGCGGCGACGAGTCGCTCGGCCGCGAGTTCGAGGCGCTGGCCGACACGATGCGCTACCCGCCGGGCGGTCTCAGCCGCGAGCAGGTCGTCGAGATCCGCCGGATCAAGGCGCGGGTCGAGACCGAGCGGCTGCCGCGCGGCGCCGACCCCAACACCCACACGAAGCTCGGGCGGGGCGGCCTGTCCGATGTGGAATGGGCCGTTCAACTTCTGCAACTGCGGCATGCGTACGCGCTGCCGGAGCTCCGCAAGACGCAGACGCTCGAGGCGCTGGCCGCCGCGGTGGCCGCCGGCCTGGTCGACAAGGTCGACGCCGCCGCGATGGAGGCCGGCTGGACCCTGGCGGCCCGGGTGCGCAACGCGCTGACGCTGGTGCGCGGCCGCCCGACCGACCAGCTGCCTCGGCACGGCGTCGAACTGGCCGGCACGGTGCAGCTGCTCGGCGGCGGTGATCCGGGCGAGTTCGTCGACCGCTACCTGCGGCTGACGCGGCGCTCCCGCGCGGCGATGGAACGGGTGATGGAGGCCTCGTAGGGGCTGATCCTCCGGGCGTCGGCCTCGCGGAGTATCGCGGTGAGGGTGTCGCCGATGGTCTCCACCTCGGCGAGCGCGTTCTGCTCGGACCGGTGCCGCAGCTCGACGGCCGTGGCGTGGATGATGCCGCCGGCGCTGACCACCGCGTCCGGGGCCCAGAGGATGCCGCGCTCGTGCAGGGTCGCCGCGGTGTCCGGTGATACCAACTGGTTGTTGGCCGGCCCGGCGATGGCCCGGCAGTGGAGGGCGGGCACGGTCTCCGGGCCGAGAAGGCCGCCCAGCGCCGCCGGTATGAGAACGTCGACCGTCTCCCGCAGGCACTCGTCCGGATTTATCCAGACAGATCCCTCCGGTGCCGCCGCCCGCTTCGCTTCGTCGATGTCGGCGACCTTGATCTTGGCTCCGGCCTCGGCGAGCAGGCGGGCGACGTGGGCGCCGACGCGGCCCAGCCCCAGGACCGCGAAGCTGCGCCGCGACAGATCGGGCGACCCGAAGCGGTGGGCGCAGACGGCCCGCAGGGCGGCGATCGTGCCGAGCGCGGTGGCCGGGGAGGAGTCGCCGCTGCCCCCGTGCTCGACCGGGCGGCAGAAGACGTGGGTGGTGCGCTCGCCGATGGTGACCATGTCGGCGGGACCGGTGCCGACGTCGGGCCCGGTCGCGTAGATGCCGCCCAGGTCCTCGATGACGCTGCCCGCGTCGTGCAGTGCCGCCTCCCGCAGATCGTCGCCGGGCTGGTGCGGTGCGAGTTGCCTCCCGCCATCGCCGGCCGGCGGCAGGACGATCACCGTCTTGCCGCCGCCGTGGGGCAGGCCGGCCAGCGCGCACTTGTCGGTCATCGCGGCGGACAGGCGCAGGGCGTCGGCCAGGCCGTCCTGCCAGCCGGGGTAGGCCTTCATGCGGCAGCCACCGATCGCCATGCCCCGGGTCGTCGAGTGCACCGCCACGATGATCGGCAACCCGGACTCACGGCCTCGTCTGATGATCACTTGCTCGTGCGGGAACATGCTTTCCTCCGTACGGACGCCTGGTGTCGAAAGCGAAAGTTAGGCGCTTGGTGGGGGACCGCGGGGTTGCGCCGAATGATGTTCGGCGCGGGGGCAGAATGGGCGGTCGTGGACGACGTTGATTCGGCAATCGTGCGGGAATTGCAGCGCAACGCCCGGCAGACGAACCGTGATCTCGCCCGCGCGGTCGGCATCGCGCCGTCGACCTGCCTCGAGCGGGTGCGGCTGCTGGTCGGCCGCGGGGTGCTGACCGGCTATCACGCGGAGGTCAGCCTGGCCGCGCTCAACCGGCATGTGCAGGCGTTCCTCCATGTGCAGGTCCGGCCCATGAGCCGGGACGTGATCGAGGGCTTCAAGGCGTACGTGTCCGGGCTGCCCGAGGTGCTTGCGGTGTTCGTGGTGGCCGGCGGCGACGACTTCCTGGTGCACGTCGCGGTCCCGGGCGTGGATGCGCTGCACTCGTTCCTGATGGACAAGTTCACCGGCCGGCGGGAGATCGTCGGTTTCCGCAGTTCGGTGATCTACCAGCACGCCCGGAATCGGGTGATCGAGCCGCTCTGAGCCGCTCGAGCTCGGATCAGCTGAACAGCGTGTAGGTGCCGGGTTGCGGGACGCGGACCAGCGCCCACCCGCCCGAGCTCGACACCGTCGCCCCGCCGTCGGCCCGCAGCCAGCGGTAATAGCGGACCCGGACCACGACGCTGCCGGCGTTCTCGGCCCGGAACGTGACCGACGTATCGTCCTGCGCGACCAGCGTCGTCGGGGCGGTGACGATCGGCCGGGCGTCGGCGACCCGGTAGAGCGTCCAGTGCGCGCCGCGCCAGATCTCGGTCAGGTAGGGCAGCCCGGCCGTGACCAGCCGCGCCTCGGGGCGGCCCGACCAGCTCAGCTCGGCGTCGGGCACGGCCACGAACTGGACCGCGACGTCGTCCAGCCAGGTGCGATAGGTGCCGGCGGTGAGTGCTTCCCCGGTGCCCTGCGCTCCCGGGATGTTTCCGAAAAAGAGAGGATTCCGGGCGATGTCGGCTTGGCGAAGCCAGCCGCGGGCCAGCGGCACGTCCCCCATGTGGGCCGCTTCCCAGTAGTCCCGGGTCGGCGGAATCTCCACCCGCCCGGTCAGGGTCTCTTGCCCGAGCCGCTCCAGCAGCGGGCCGAAGTACGCCGGATCGGCCGTCGGATTGCCCAGATCGCGCAGGTCGCCGGTCACCACCGGAGGCTGCCACCAGCACGCCACCGCGACGAGCAGAAGCACCGTCCACAGCGGCGCCCGGGGTGAGGTGGTCGAGTGCCCGCCGGCAGAGTGCTCGGCGATGCCCTGGTGCGCGCTGTCGGTTGGGTGCGCGCTGCCGGCGCCGTCCACCTGGTGCACTCCGCCGGCCGGCCGGCGCCATCGGGGCGGGGCGGCGTAGGCGGCCAGCACCGGCAGCGTGAACATCACCGCCAGGCGCGTCGCGTTGAGGCCGACCGGGGTGTGCACGAGCGCGGCGCCCAGCACGCCGAGCGCCGAGAGCAGGGCGCCCGCGCGGACCGCTCGATGGGGGACGAGCACGGCCACGACCAGGCTCGCGATCACCGCCCGCAGCGTGTCGGTCTGGCTGATGTTCATCCAGCCGCCGTCGCCGAACAGCAGGGCGGTGAGGGCGAGCGGCACCGCGGCCGGCACGGCGATCAGCAGGCCGCTCGTCGCCCGGCCGGCGAGCAGCAGCGCGGCGCCGGCCAGGCCCAGGAACAGGCCGGCCACCGGACTCGTCGCGCCGGCGGCCAGGGCCGGCACGACCGCGAGCCAGCGCCACCGGGGGACGGCGAGCAGGGTCAGGGCGGCCAAACCCCAGGCGACCCCGAGCCCGTACGTCACCCGCCCGCTCACCAGGTTGCCGGCCACGCAGACGGTGCCCACCAGCGCGCCCAGCCACGGTCGCGGGGCCGCGGTGCGCCGGAACAGCACGGCGAGCAGCACCGACGCGGCGATCAGCGCCAGGACGCCGGTGACCCGCACGCCCAGCAGCGCCATCACCGGCTGCGACAGCAGGCTGTAGCCGAGCTGGTCCACTCCCGCGTACCAGCGCAGGTCGATCGGCGTGTAGCCGTGGGCGGCGAAGAAGTCGGCCCGCGCCACCTGAGCCGACAGGTCGGAGCCCATCGGCGGCAGCAGAAGGTACGCCACGCCGAGCACGGCCGCCAGCACGGCCGTGCCCCACTCGAGCCGGTGCCGGGCCACCACGCGCCCGACCCTACCGGGCGGTCCGGTGGTTGCAGCCTGTCACGGTAGGGTGGCCGCCATGTCCCGCCCCGCCCTCGTCCGATACGCGGGCCTGGCAGGCAGTCTGCTGCTTGCGGTCGCCGCCTGGCTCGGTGGCGCGCACCGCCCGTGGGAGCCGACGATTACTCCGGGCACGATCGTCACCGGGAAGAACGGCGTCGTGCTGCCGCTCGCCTGGCTCTTCGGCACGGCGCTGCTGATCGGGGCGTGGTGGGCCGGCCGGCGGCAGGTGCCGTCGACGCGGTGGGCCTACGTCACGGCGGCACTGTGGCTGGCGCCATTCGTCGCGTTCCTTCCGCTCGGCAGTTACGACATCTACTCGTACGCGTGTCAGGGATGGCAGCAGGCGGCCGGGCTCGACCCGTACGCCGGCGGGGTCCATGGTCTTGGTTGTCCGTGGGCCGACGCCGTCGCGCCCACCTGGAGGGACTCGCCCGCGCCCTACGGTCCGGTGTTTCTGCTGCTGGCCGGGCTGGCGGCGAAGCTCGGCGGCGGCCACCTGGCCGGCACGCTGGCGGGTCTGCGGATCATCGCGCTGCTCGGCGTGGCGCTCATCGCGGTGTGCCTGCCGGCGCTGGCCCGGCGGGGCGGGGTGCCACCCGAGCGCGCGGTGTTCCTCGTGCTGGCGTGCCCGCTGGTGCCCATCCACCTGGTCTCGGGCGCGCACAACGACGCGGTGATGGTCGGCTTCCTGCTGGCGGGGCTGACGGTGGCGGTCATCCGGCGCTCCCTGCTCTCGGCGGTGGCGGTGGGCGTGCTGCTGGGGCTGGCGATCGGGGTGAAGGCCACGGCCGTGGTCGTCGTGCCCTTCGCCGTACTGCTGGTCGCGTCCTACCAGACACCGGGAAGCGCTCCACGGTTGCGTGCGAACGGCGCCAGAATCGCGGCGCTTCTGGCCGGCGTGATCGGTGCCCTGCTGGTCGTCTCGCTCGCGTCGGGGCGCGGCCTCGGCTGGATCACCGGGCTCGAGGGCAGCGGCGTCTCGGTGCAGTGGACCTCCCCGGCCACGGCCGTCGGCCTGACAATCGGCGTGTTCGGGGTGGACGCCGTCCCGGTCACCCGCGCGATCGGCATCGTCCTGCTCGCGGTGGTGCTGGTCGTCCTCTGGCTGCGGGCCTGGACGCGGGACCCGCTGCGCTACGCCGCCTACGCGCTGGCGGCCACGGTCGTCCTGGCGCCGGTCTTCCATCCCTGGTACGCGGTCTGGGCCCTGGCCCTGCTGGCGCCGACGGTCCGCCGGGAGACCCGCTGGCTGATCATCCCGTGCGCGGTGGTCGCCGCCCTGTGTATGCCCGACGGCTACAACCTCGCGCTGGCGACCAGGACGCAGGGCGCGATCGCGATGACCGCCCTGCTCGGGTACTTCGGCTACAAATACGGAAAAGCGTGGCATGAAGCCAAAAATCGTCATCCTGTCGCTGCTCGTGGCGTTGACCCTGCTGATCGACTACCTGGCCGAGAACCGTAACCGCTACTTCGACTCGAAGGTCTACTACGGGGCGATCCAGTACTGGTTCCACGGCGACGGCGGCATGGTCTACGACTGGATGCGGCCCGGCACACCGTACGGCTTCACCTATCCGCCCTTCGCCGGCCTGCTGATGTCGCCGATGGCCGTCCTCCCGTACGTCGTCGTGGTGGTGATCGCGGTGATCGCCACCGTCCTGACCACCGCGCTGCTGACCTGGTGGTTCGCCGGCCCGATGCTCAAGCGCTGGGGTCAGCCGATGTGGTTCGGCTTCGGCGTCGCGATCTGTCTCGCGCTCTCGTTCGAGCCGGTGCGCGAGACGATCAGCTTCGGCCAGGTCAACACGCTGCTGCTCACGCTGGTGGCGGGCGACATGCTGTTCGGGGTGGCGCGGGGCAGGCGGTGGGCGGGCGCCGGCATCGGCCTGGCCACCGCGATCAAGCTGACCCCCGGCGTCTTCATCCTCTATCTGCTGATCACCAAGCGCTGGCGGGCGGCGGCGGTCTCGGCGGCGACGGCGGCGGGCGCGACCCTGCTCGGCGGCGCGGTCTTCCCCGACGAGACCCGCGAGTTCTGGACCTCGGCGCTCTGGGACACCAACCGGGTCGGCGTGCTGTCCTACGTGTCCAACCAGTCCGAGCGCGGCTTCCTGGCCCGCCTGCCGATCGACGCGGTCCCCACCCCGGTGTGGCTGGTCTGCGTGCTTCTCACGCTGGGTTTCTGGGCCTTGCGCGTACGCCGGGAGCCCGCCGACGTCTTCGGCGGGCTCGCGCTGAGCGGGGTCGTCGGCTGCCTGATCAGCCCGGTCACGTGGGTGCACCACTGCGTCTGGCTGATCCCCGCCTTGATCCGCTGCGCCGACCACGGCCTCTTCGCCCCCGCGCGAAGGGATGAGCAGAGAAAGGCGTCCCGGCCGGACCGCCGGCTTCTCGGCCTGGCCGTCGCCGCCTACCTGATCATGACGTCCCGGCTGTTGTGGGCGTGGGAGTTCGAGCCCTTCCCGCCGCTGCGGATCGTCGGCAGCAACCTCTACGTCTATTTCACCCTGGCCCTGCTCGTCTGGACGCCCATGGAGACGGTCCGTTCGACTGCGGTCCAGGAATCGGACCGGATCGTCGCGTAGTCGCCCCTCTGACATCCGCTGACACGGCTTGTCAGCGCCGTGTCAGCGGTCCCCGGCAGGCTGACTCCCGTCAACGCAACCATGACGGGAGTCAACTCATGACGAACGCGATCGTCGCCGAAGGGCTGGTCAAGCGCTTCGGCGACACCGTCGCCCTCGGCGGCGTCGATCTTGCCGTACGCGAGGGGACCGTCCTCGGCCTGCTCGGGCCGAACGGTGCCGGCAAGACCACCGCGGTGCGGGTGCTCGCCACCCTGATCCAGCCCGACGCCGGGCACGCCACGGTGGGCGGATACGACGTCGTCAAGCAGGCCCACCAGGTGCGCAGCCTGATCGGGCTCACCGGCCAGTACGCGTCGGTCGACGAGACCCTGACCGGGGTCGAGAACCTGCTGCTCATCGGCCGCCTGCTCGGGCTGTCCCGGCGGGACGCCAGGGCCCGTGCCCGGGAGCTGCTCGGCCGGTTCCGGCTCGCGGACGCGGCCGACCGGGCCGCCGGGAAGTACTCGGGCGGCATGCGGCGGCGGCTCGACCTGGCCGCCAGCCTGGTCGGCAACCCCCGGCTGCTCTACCTGGACGAGCCGACCACCGGCCTCGACCCGCGCAGCCGCAACGACATGTGGGACATCATCCGCGAGCTCGTCGCCGGCGGCGTCACCGTGCTGCTGACGACGCAGTACCTGGACGAGGCCGACCAGCTGGCCGACGAGATCGTGGTGATCGACCAGGGGAAGGTCATCGCCACCGGCACCTCGGACGAGCTCAAGTCCCGCACCGGGGCGCAGACCGTCACCGTACGGCCGGCGTCCGACGAGGACCGGGAGATCGTCGCCGCGCTGGTCGGCTCGATCGCCTCCGGCGCCGTCGACCTGAGCGGCCCGGTAGTGAGCGCCCCGGTGACCGACCCGGCCGCGCTCGCCACGCTGGTGCGCCGGCTGGACGAGAAGGGCGTCGCGGTGGCCGAGCTCGCCCTGCGCAGCCCCAGCCTCGACGAGGTCTTTCTCACGCTCACCGGGCACGCCGCCACCGCCTCGGACTCTTCGGAAGGGAGCGACGCATGACCACCACGACCATCGAGGCCCGGGTCAGCCCGGTCGTGGCCGTGCGCAACACCGCCACGCTCGCCTGGCGCACCCTCGTGCAGATCAAGCACAACCCGTTCGAGCTGCTCGACTTCAGCGTTCAGCCGATCATGTTCCTGGTGCTTTTCACGTACGTCTTCGGCGGCGCGATCGCCGGGTCGACGGCCGAGTACCTGGCGTTCGGGCTGCCCGGCATCATCGTGCAGAACCTGCTGTTCGCCACGCTCAACACCGGCGTCGGCCTGAACACCGACATCAGCAAGGGTGTCTTCGACCGGCTCCGGTCGCTGCCGATCTCGCGCTTCTCGCCGCTGGCCGGCCGCATCCTGGCCGACGTCGTCAAGCAGGCGTGGGCGGTGACGCTGCTGCTGGTCGTCGGCACGATCCTCGGCTTCCGGATCGGCACCGGCCCGGCCGAGGTCGCCGGCATGTACGCGCTGCTGCTGTTCTTCGCCTTCGCCACGTCGTGGATGTCGGTGCTGGTGGCCATGCTGGTCAGCGAGCCGGAGAAGGTGCAGATCTTCGGCTTCGTGCTGCTCTTCCCGCTGACCTTCGCCAGCAACGCGTTCGCGCCGACCGAGACGATGCCCGGCTGGCTGCAGGCGTGGGTCAAGGTCAACCCGGTGTCGATCCTCGCCGACGCGGTGCGCGCCCTGCTCAACGGCGGCCCGGTCGCCACGCCGGTCACCCAGTCAGTGATCTGGGCGGTCGTCCTGCTGGCCGTCTTCGCCCCGCTCTCGGTCTGGGCCTTCCGCCGCCGGGTCTAGCTCCTCGAGGCCGATCGCCGGCAGGAGCGTCGGCACCGAAAGCCCGGCCGCCCGCCGGTAGGCCGCCTCGAAGCCCGCGTCGCCCAGGGCGGCGCGGGCTTCCGCCTCGACCCGGCCGGTGTCCGGCACGGTCGCGTCCCGCGCGCCGCGCACCGCGTCGGCCGCGCCCAGCAGGTAGGCCGCCCGCTCCGGGTCGCCCTCGCGCAGCACCAGGTCGGCCCAGCCGACCACGGCCATCGCCACCACCGGCGCGTCCCGCGAGCGCACCGCGATCCGCAGCGCCTCCTCGTGGTAACTCCGGGCCCGGGCCAGCTCGCCGGCCGCGGCCTCGATCAGGCCCTGCGTGCTGCGGGTCATCGCGCCGAACTGCGGTGCGAACGCCGGGTTCGACATCATCGCGGCCGACCGGGTGATCATGTCGCGAGCCTCGTCGAGGTCGCCGGTCATCCGGGCGATGGTGGCGTAGCCGTACTGCACCGAGGCCAGAACCTCAGGCAGGGCGATCTCCTCGGCCGTCTCCCGCGCCTGCTTGAGCACCCGCCGGGCCTCGTCGTGCTCGCCGGCCAGCCACAGCTGGTGCGCCATCTTGGCCTCCAGCTGCGGCATGTCCTCGCGGATGCCGACCTCGCGGATCAGCGCGGCGGCCTCCCGCTGCCGGCGCACGGCCTGCGCGAAGTCGCCCTCGGCCGCGACCATGTCGGCCAGCGCGCTGAGCGTGAAGCCGATGCCCCAGCGGTCGCCGACGGCCCGGAACCCGGCCAGCGCGTCCTGCATGTCGGCGACCGCGGCCTCGCCGCCGTCCCCGAAGTTCAGCCGCAGGTGGCCGACGATCATCTTGGCCGACGCCCGCAGCCAGGCGTCGTGGTCCTCGAAGAGCGGCGCGACCACGGCGAACCCGGTGTCCGGGTCGGGGTTCTCGAAGATCGTCGCCAGCGGCTTGAGCAGGCGCAGCGCCGGATGCCTGGCGTCCGGACCGGCGCCGTGGGCCTCGGCCGCCAGGAAGTGCTCCTGGACCGAGTCGATCGCCAGCGCACCCTCGAGCCCGTTGATGGCGGCGAACGTGTGGGTCAGCGCCAGGTCCTCCGGGTCGGCCTCGCCGGGCATGGCGGCCACCTCGACGGCCAGGCCGGCGCCCTCCATCCGGTGCCCGCGCAGCCACCAGTACCAGCCGAGCCGGGCCACGAACGCCGCCGCGGTCGCCTTGTCGCCGGCGTCGATCGCGGCCCGGATCGAGCCGTGCATGTTGTCGTGCTCGACCGCCAGGCGGCGCAGCCAGACCAGCTGCTCGGCCGAGCGCAGCCGGGGCTCGGCCTCGTCGGCCAGCGACAGCAGATAGCGGGCCAGGGTGAGCCGATGGGACTCGGACTCGCCCGCCTCGGCCAGCCGCTCCAAGCCGTACTCGCGAATGGTCTCGAGCATGCGGTAGCGGCCGTCCGGGCCCAGCACCAGCAGGGACTTGTCGGCCAGCGCGCCGAGCAGGCCGAGGTCGGCGGCGCAGACCTGCTCGGCCGCGAGCACCTCGGCGCCACCGTGGAAGGCGGCGAACCGGCGCCAGAGCCGCCGCTCGTCCTCGGTCAGCAGATCCCAGCTCCAGTCGACCACCGCGCGCAGCGTCTGATGGCGGGGGAGCGCGGCCCGGCTGCCGCCGGTGAGCAGCCGGAACCGGTCGGCCAGGCGGTCGGCGAGCACGGTCACCGGCAGGGTGCGCAGGCGGGCGGCGGCGAGCTCGATGGCCAGCGGCATGCCGTCGAGGGCCCGGCAGACCCGGACGACGGGCTCGACGGTGTCGTCGGCGAGCACCAGGCCCGGCGCGCGGTCGAGCAGCAGGCGTACGGCCGGAAAGGCGGACGCGGAGGCAGCATCCGCACCCACCGGGGGGAGAGCCAGCGGCTCGACCGGATGGATCCGCTCGCCCGGAATGCCGAGCGGTTCCCGGCTCGTGGTGAGCAGGCGCAGGCGCGGCGCGGCCCGCAGCAGCACATCGGCCACCTCGGCCGCGGCGGTGATCAGATGCTCGCAGTTGTCGAGGATGAGCAGCAGCTCGCGGGCCGCGAGCGCCTCGGAAAGCCGGGCCAGCGGCGTCTCGGCCGGCGCGGGCCGTTCGCCGGCCGTCAGCCGTTCGCCGGCCGTCAGCCGTTCGGCGGCCGTCAGCCGTTCGCCGGTCGCCGGCCGGGCAATCAGGACCTGGGAGCGCAGGCCCAGCGCGCTCAGGATGGCCTGCGGAATCTCGGCCGGATCGGTGACCGGGGCGAGCTCGACCCGCCAGACCTCACCGCCGCGGCGGCCGCCGACCTCGACCGAGAGCCGGGTCTTGCCGCTGCCGCCCGGACCGAGCAGCGTGACCAGGCGGTTGGCGTCGATCAGGGCGCACACCTCGCGTACGTCCGCATCGCGCCCCACGAAACTGCTCACCTCGGCCGGCAGATTGCCCCGCGCCGGGCCCGGCGCCCGCAGCACCTCGAGATGGACGGCCGCCAGCTCGGCCGTCGGATCGACGCCGAGCTCCTCCGCGAGCCGGCGCCGCAGCCCTTCGTAGACCTCCAGCGCCCGCCCCGGGTTGCCCTGCTTCTGCAGGGCCCGCATGAGCAGCCCGGCCAGCGGCTCGTCGAGCGGATGGGCGGCGACCAGGCCTTCCAGCTCGGGCACGACATCGTCGCGGTCGAGCCGGCTCGCCAGGTGGCGGCGCAGCGTGGCCAGCCGCAGCTCCTCGAGGCGGACGGCGTCGGCCCGCGCCACCTCCGGGAAGTCGAGATCGCCGCGCCAGAGGTCGAGCGCCGTCCGCGGATCAATGTCCGCCTGCCGGACGAACCGGACGGCATCGACCTTCGCCGGGTCGATCTCCAGCCGGTAGCCGCCGGCCGCCGACTCGATGGTCAGGCCGGGCGCCGCCCGTCGCAGCCGGGAGACCAGGGCCTGCAGCGCGTTGCCCGCCGCCTGCGGCGGCTCGTCACCCCACACGCCGTCGATGAGCCGATCGGCGGACACCACGCGGTTGGCGTCGAGCGCGAGCAGGAGCAGGAGCGTACGCAGACGGGCGCCCGCGACCGGTACGGCTTCACCGCCCCCGTCGCGCAGCTCGACCGGCCCGAGCACCGCGATGTCCACGCTCCGATTCTGCCTGAACGACCCACCCGATCACGTCCCGCCGTCCCTTGGCGCGGCGCCCTCTCCCGATGCGGGGTCAGATCACGGACGAACCGGGAGCTGTCGCCTTCCCGGTCGACCGGTGCTCGCATGCCGGCCAGAGTGAGGACTACCGGTGGACGGCGACCAGCGAACTCGGACGGTGCTGACGATGGGGGAGAGCCAGAGCGACGCGCGGGACGAAGCGCAGCGTGCGGAAAGCCTGGACTGGTGGAAGCACTACGACACACTTCGACAGGACAAGAACAAGACCTTCCTGGCCACCAACAGCTTCCTGGTCGCCGCGGTGGGGTTCTCGCTGAAGAACGGGAGGACCGGCACCACGTCCGACTTCGTGCTGCTGCTGTTGGTAGCGATCGTCGGCTTCCTGGCGTCCGTGCTGTGGTTCGTTCTGCTTTCGCGGAACACGCTCTACATCGAGTTCCATCGTGACCGGGTCGCGACGGCCGAGCGCCGTCTGAACGAGGGGCCAGGGCTCGACGCCCAATGGGAAGACTTCAAGAAGACGAAGAAGCCATCCCCATGGGAGAACCTCTCGTCGAACAATGTCGACCGGCTTCTGTCGCTGGTCATCGTGGCGTTCTGGCTTGCGGTCGGGGTGGTTTCCATAACTTTGCTGGCGTAGAGGGGCCGCATCAGGCCGGAACGCGAAGCGGAGGCGGCCGCCGCCGGGTCACGCTACGAAGGTCTGGATCAGAAGCAGGCATCCGAGAACAAAGATGACCAGCGGCACGATCACCCAGAACAGGTGCGTCGAGAACGCGATCCGGTTGATCCAGCCGAAGACGCCGGTGAACCGGCCCTCCCCCGCGTCGGCCGCCTGGCTCAGTCCATGTAGTCGGCCGGAGGCGGGCCGGTCGTCGAAGAATCGCCGATCGATCTCCAGCAGCACGAAGTGCGCGCGTCGCTTGTTCTTGAGGTATCGCTCGCCGTATGCGAAGGCGTAGAGCGCTGCGAAGAAGCTAACCTCGACGAGCACCACACAGAGCGGCCGATCGCTGCGGTTGACCGCCTTGTCGAGCGAGATGACAGCGATCAGGGCGGAAGCCACGAGCATCGCGTAGTTGGTCGCGTTCGACCGGGTCACCTCGACCTGGCGGGCCGTCGCCCGGAACTCGGCATAGTGGCTCCAGAGCAGTTCCTTCTGCAGCTTGTCGCGGTCGGTCAGTTGCGCCGGTTCGTCCATCGTCGCCTTCCGTCCGTCCGACGCTATCGGCTCCCGCCCTCGCCGCCCGGTCAGATCATGGACAGGTGCTGTGACGCTGGCCGCTCACCAACGGTCCAGCTCGTTGATCCGGCCCTGCAGCAGGCGAAGACTTTCCACCGGGGACAGCGCGGACGCCAGCAAAGTCTCGAAGACCTCGCGGTAGGTGCCCGCGTCGCCGGGTTCGAGGATCGCTCCTTCCGGTCTCCCGCCCACGTGGACGGCGTAGTGGTCGTTTTCCAGCTCCAACATCTCGAACTCGGTCGACTGGCCCAGCCGCGCGGCTTCGGCGAACGGCAGGATGCGGAGGTCGACGGTGGAACCCTGGGCGAAGGTGACCAGTTCCATCAGCTGATCTTGGAGGACCATCCGGCCGCCCGGATCGCGGTGGAGCATCGACTCGTCGAGCAAGAGCCTCACCTCGATGTGCGGCAGCCGTGCGGCGAACCGGCGACGGCGGTCCGCCTCGTGCCGGAGGAACTCCTCGACCGGGATGCGGTGCACGGTCGAGGCGGCGAGGGCGGTCGCGTACTCCGGGGAACGCATGCGCGGCGGGATCGTCACCGTTGCCAAGCTGCTGATCGACTTGGCGTCCAGTTCGTACTGGGCGACGACCAGCTGAGCGGCGCTCAGGTACGCGGTGAACGCGGGCGCGTTCCACCAAGACGACTGCCGGCTCCTCGCGAACCGGGCATCGGCGATGATGGCACGGGTCTCGTGCGGATCAACCGTGTAGAGGCCGAACAAGGCTTGGAGATCCGGAACGGAGATCGCCACATCGCCGGACTCCATACGCCGGTACTTGCTTACCGACCAGTCCAGTTGCCCGGCGACTTCTTCCTGCGTGAGTTGCGCCCGCTCCCGGGCCTCGCGAATCGCCTGACGCACATGCCATCGGGCGCTGAGCGGGGTCGACGCCAACGCTTCGGCCCGTCAGCGGGCAACCGCGAATCGAACCGCGGTGAAACGGCTGTCTGCGATACCGCATTTTGCAACCTGGCTGATTGCGCTCCGTTTTTTTTCGCCATGTGGAGCTGGGCTTGCTTTGTCGAGCGACCAAAGTGCCGCCGCGCTACCGCCTAGCGCGGTCAACGACAGGCAGATCGCTTGGAGGGCGGTCGGGTGCGATGGCAAGCCCGCGATGACTTGGGCGCTCCCGGACACGCCGACGGCCACAGCGACCGCCGTGCGGCGAAGGGACCCGGCACCCATGCGGCAATGATGACATAGGAGTGCACCGCGGACGTAGAAGCGGCGGCCGCCTCCGGCTCGATGCCGGAGACGACCGCCGATCGCCGCGTTTGCCGCCGCGACCCCAAGCTCAGGTCGGCGGCCGGAACGCGTCAGACGTTGTAGTACATCTCGAACCAAACGCGGGGGAGCGGTCACCTGCAGAAACAGCCTGCAAATGCCGGTTGACCTGCGGCGATGGTTGTCATCGACTGCCGTCGTTTTACACCGCTTTCTCGTCTGGGTTGTGCCCAGCGTGTGCCCGTCGAGCTTGTTGCCAACGGTGGGCCAAGGCTTCCCGTCGCGCGGGCGTAGCCCAATCGGGCCGGGTGGCCGCAGGCAAGCAAGCTCCACCGCTTGCCTGCGGCCACCCGGTCTGATTGCCTCCGGTGCGTGGCGGGAAGGCTTGGCCCAGAGCGCCCGCCGGAGGCAGGGCCTTCGTGCGGGGTCCGGGGCTGCCGGCCCCGGCTGCCGGAGGCTGCGCGGTCCGCCAAGACGAAGCGCCGAACCGGCGATGTCCGCGTGATCGGTAAGGCCCGGTTGAGCGCAAACTTCCTCCGCGCTGCACTGAGCCTTCGTCCGTAGGCCGGCTTCCAACCTGTCCTCGTACCTTGAAAACTCCAGAGTGTTGCCCCGCAACGGTTATGCGTGCCGTGGGTAGGGCCGTGAAAGCGTCGCATCCGGAGGGCGTAGTAGACACGGCATTTAGCAACGTGGTGACCAGGGTCGGAGCGCTAGTGCGGTGTCCGATCTATTAGAACTTCGGCACGTATTCGGCACAGTTCCCAATGATCATTAAGTCACAAGAGGGCTGGAGGCTTCCCGTCGCGCGGGCGCAGCCCAATCGGGCCGGGACGGCGGGGGCAAGCACGCTCCACCGCTTGCCCCCGGTGGCTCGGTCTGATTGCCTCCGGCGCGTGGCGGGAAGGCTCTTCTCCGAGCGCCCCCCGGAGGCGCAGTTGGAGGCTGGCCGCAGGCCGCCCCCGGCAGGGCCGCCAGAGGCGACGAGTCCAGATGCGCCGCAAACGGTCTAGTGCGGCGACTGCGGGCTGCGCAATGAACCTGCGACCCCTTGACCCCCAGCTCGGTCAACCCAATCTGTTGACCAGCACAGGTGTGCCAATCACCAGCTCAGGGCTAGCGGCGTTCTGAGACGTCACGAGCCTTAACCGTCTGATCCGTAAGGTGAGAGCGGATTTGCTGACCGCCGTGAGCCTGCCACGGCCGATTTGCTCAGCCTCAGCCGTCGCCAGCAGGCCGCGGACAGGCTCGGAAGCGCTTTGGCACACCCTGCCTTAGCTGTTGTGATCTTGCTTGTCTGCGAGCCGGTCGCGGAGGCGCACGTGGCGGTAACGGTAAATTCCGCCGGCTTGACGTAGGACTCCGCGATCATGCGCGTCCGTTAGGAAGCCCACTATTCGCCAGGGCATTTGGCCGGTGAGTGGCAGCCAAATGCGTGTGGTAGCAAGCCATTGACCCCAAGCTGGTAAGAATCCAACTATTAGCCCAAACGAGAGCCCAACCGCGAGACCGGTCAGGCGACCGGTCACGAGGCCGTACACAATACCGGACACGAGGCCGGCCACGATGATAGCGGTGACCGTCCGGCTACGGTCCATCCGGAGAGTCTCGACGGGGCTAGCAGCGGTGCTGATGTCTGGAATAGACGCGAGGTCTTCGAGGACAATCAATACTAACCCGAACAAGGGACCGACCCAGATTCCAATAGCGAGTCCGACAAAGGGTCCGGCCACGAGCCCGACCAGCAGCCCCGTCACCAGCCCGATTAGGAGCCATCGGACGAACTTCAGGAGCACACGCCCAACCCGTCCGTGTATCTGAAGGTTGGTTTTGGTCGGCTTCGGCCCTGTGCTTGGAAGCGCGAAAGGGAGCCCGATCGCGAGCCCGACTAAGAACCCGGACGCGAGACCGTAAAGGGGCGCGACGCTCATCCCAATCGTAAGCACGGACGGAAGGGCAACCGCGAGCCCCATCGTGATGAGGCGGATGGCGGGAGGGATTGTGTCGCGCAGTTGCCACCAGGCCAGATCGTGACTGTTGAGGCGGCACAAATGCCTGGCGAGGTAGCTGTGCCAACGTTGGGCATGGTCCGGATCGTCCCAGGGCAGCGCTTTGCGCGTGCCAGATTTGCGGCGGTCATAGATGGCGGGGATGAACCCATCGAGCAGATGGTCTTCAATGGTGTCGGAGGTGGGGAATACCGTGGCGTCGAGCAGCTCACTGGGATCGTGGTCGGGGGTATCGCCATAGACGGTTCGGGCGAGGTAGACCATTAGCGGGGTGGCGAGCGCGGTTGCGGTTGGGGTGACCGGTTTCGCATCCAGCGCGGCCAACACCGGCACCCACCGGGCGCTTACGGTCGGTGCAGTGGCGCGGGTGAGGTAGACAGCCAGGTCGGCCATCGCCAAGTCGGCCAAGGTGACTACCACGGCGGCGGTAAGCACGTCAGCGACAGCGACAGCATCCGCGTACTCCTCGGCGCGGCTGGTCAGCACTAGCGGACCGGTGGTGTCGTTGAGTTGAGACAACGCGGCAGTACGCAATCCGGCTGCGATCTCGTCGAAGCCGTCCAGGATGGGGAGGATCCGCGCCGCGCGCACCAGCTCGGCAGCCAAGGTGGCCCCGGTCGCTCCGAGGGCAGCCAGGCCCGGGTAGTCCTCAACGAGACGGGCGGCCAGCCAGATGTCCAGCGGTTGCGCCAAGGGGTCCCAGGAACTGGCCGCGAAGAGCACCGGGACCGGCTCGGTGTGATCGCGGTGTGCTAGCAGGTCCGCAACGAGCCGCACCGCCAGGACGGTCTTCCCGGCGCCGGCTCTACCGAGGACGACCAACCGCCCCGACGGGATACGCCGATAGACCGCCGCTACTTTCTCCATGTCGGCCGCCAACGCCAGCGGCGTTGACTCGACGCCCGGCGGTGCTTTCCGGATGTTCGCCCAATGATCGGTCAACTGGGCCGGACCGACATCCCACCGCACGGGCAGCGGATACGGGTCGTGCACCCGCCACCGCCGCTCCTCGTCGTGCCAGCGCCGTCCAACCCCGACGGCCAACGATTCAATGGCGGCGTCCACATCCAGCACAGCGGCCGCTGGCTTGTCCACGTGGTGGCGGTACAGCTCGTAAAGCACGACAGCGGCACCCAGGACCGCGGTCGCTGCCCAAACCCACGGTTTCGCCCAGCCGGCTAGCTCAATCGTGCTCGTAGCGACATTGGTCACCACGGCAAGCAGTACCACCGCGGCGGCGGCGAGGCCGACCGTGGCCCCCGAGATCTTGCGCATCCGCCACCCCATGTCCCCCGCGCGCCGTCTGTCCGGCCGGCACCGTACCGTCGCGACCGTTGACATGTCTGCGCCCACAAGTATGGACCCGACCGCCGTTCCTTGAGCTTCCCTCTCCATCGCATGCAGGTTGACAGCTCTGCCGGCGCTGGCAACCCGTCGCGCCAGCCGTGCACGGCCGGGCCGCTTCCGGCCGATCCAGGTGAATCGGCCCACCGACGAACGACCTGGACCAGTCGCACGCGGTCTGGCTGCCTCCGGTGCGCGACGGGACGCCGGGCCGGGCCCGACATCCCGGAGTCGCCCGGGTCCAGGGGCGGAGCCTCGGCCGCCGGAGGACTGCTGCGGGTTGGAGGGCCGGAGGCCGTGCCCACCGTCGGCGTTCTCGCACGGCGCGGTCCGGTGGCAGAGCGCCTGGCGCCATCCCGGTCGGTAGTCGTCTGTGTCAGATCTAGCAGAGCCCCCGCGCCTCCCCGATCGTGAGGATGTCGGGGCTTCGGCGTGTCCGCCGGTCTCGCGGGTGGCCACCGCCGACCGCGCCGGGAGCGAAGCGGCAAGGCGCGGACGGCCGGCGAAAGTGGCTCGCGCGGCGGCCCACAGGGCCGCCCTTGAAGATGTAGAGAAAGTTCTCACGGGGATCATCTTCATGGTGATCTCGGCGGTCGGGTCTGACCCTAGTTCTCACCGGCTGCGTGCCTTCAAGTTGACCCGTCGTCCCGCCGCCGGGATTACCTTCTCTCGGTGCTGGCACCGGATGCGTAGTGACCTGATTAGGAGCCTGGGTCCGTCCCTGATCCCCGTGCCGTCCCACGTTGAGCCCGGTACCCGCGATCGAGAGCCCTGTCGGACATGGCGAAGGAGAAAAGATGGGCGATCAGACGACGGTGACGGTAGGCGTCGACACGCACGCCGACGTGCACGTGGCAGCAGTGTTGGACCAAGCCGGCAGACTCCTTGACACCCGATCTTTTCCGACCACGACGCGCGGGTACGCCCAGTTGGCGACCTGGGCGGAGTCTTTCGGACCGGTCGACAAGGTCGGCATGGAAGGCACCGGCAGCTACGGCTCGGGCTTGCTGCGTTTCCTCACCGACTACGGCTTCACCGTCATCGAGGTCGACCGCCCCGACCGTTCCACACGCCGCCGCAACGGCAAGTCCGACCTCATCGACGCCGAAGCCGCTGCCCGTGCCGTCCTGTCCGGACGCGCGTCGGGTACTCCGAAGTCACGTGATGCCCATGTCGAGATGATTCGCGCCCTGAGGGTTGCCCGACGCGGCGCGATGAAGGCCCGCATCCAGGCTGGTAATCAGATCGACGCCCTCATCGTGTCTGCTCCGCAGGCCGTCCGGCAGTCGCTGCGTGGGCTGACCGGCAAACATCGCATCCGCGGCTGCGCTAGCCTGCGGCCCGGTCCGGTGACCGATCCGGCCGCCGCTACCAAGGCAGCGCTGCGCAGCCTCGCCCGCCGTTGGCTGGCTCTGCAGGCCGAGATCGACGACCTCGACGTCCACCTCACGGCCCTCGTCACGGCCACCGCCCCCGACCTCGTCGCGTTGCCCGGTGTCGGCGTCGACACCGCTGGACAGCTGCTGGTCACTGCCGGCGACAACCCCGGCCGGCTGCGCTCGGAAGCCGCGTTCGCTCGCCTTTGCGGCGCCGCCCCGATCCCGGTCAGCTCCGGACGCACCGATCGGCACCGGCTACATCGCGGCGGCGACCGAGATGCCAACAGTGCGCTCTGGCGTGTCGCGCTGGTCCGTATGCGGTGTCACCCACCAACCAGGGATTACGTCGCCCGTCGCACCACCGAAGGCAAGAGCAAAACTGAGATCATGCGGTGCCTCAAGCGCTACATCGCCCGAGAAGCCTTCTGCCACCTGCTGACAATCTGGCCGCACGACATCGCCTGAGAGATCATCCGTACATGGGAATCCAGGCGCGCCTTCACCGAGCAGGACAGCAGCTCACCATGCTGCCCGACCCTGACGGGGGGAGCTTCGATGCGGCCGGCGACTTCGACCGGCTGCTGCCCGCCGCAGACCCAACCTTCCTCGTCCTCAGCCAAGTAGACGCGCACGGTGATTTGGACGTGACCCGAGACAAAATGCCCCAATTGATCTCGGATATCGACAGACTACGTCCGCTCGCCCGCACCGGGCCGGAACGCCGTGGCCTACTTCGCCTCCGGGCGCTTGCTGAGCAGTGCGCCACGACCCCAGGCACGTCACTCATGTTCCTAGGCGACTGAACAACCTCGATCACCAAGCCCGTGGCTTGACGACAATAGGAGCGTCCGCCGATGTACGCGTCCAATGTCTGACTCCGCTTGATGCGTTACACCCTGGCTTCACTTGATGCGTGACACTCAGCGGAGTGCTGGCGGAGTTGGCCATGGCAGAGCAGCGGTATCGGGCCATGGTCGACGTTGGAGCCAGGGTGTCGGTGACCGAGGTTGCCGAGCGGGTCGGAGTGTCCCGGCAGGCGGCGCATCGCTGGATCCGCTGGTATCGCGATGAGGGCCTGGACGGGCTGGCGGACTGGTCCCGCTGAGCCGCATTCCATCCGGCGCAGACCGGTCCTGAGGTCGAGGCGGCCGTCTGTGAGCTACCTATCGAACCCCGTAGTCCAATCGGGTAAGGCTGAAGGGCGCGCGTACCGGACCAACCGTGCTTCTTGTTCGCCGTCCCACCGGACCTCTTTAGAGTCGGCAGACCTTTGACGATCGGGAAGGTACTGCCAGCTCAGACGATGTGCACTGAGCAAGATAGATCCAATTTCTGCTTGCGTACTTTAAGTGCCGGCAAAAGCACGCATTGCTACTTGGGCATTTACGTCCAATTCCTCGAAACGCATTGCACAAAGTCGCCGTCGTTGAGCGGAGAGTAACGGTCGTCGGCCCGATTCTCGCTTTCTGCACATAACCCCACAAAAAGGGTGTCAGATGCCACTCGCATACATAAGGTGACGGTACAGGGGCAGTGAGCGATGAGGTGATCGAGTGAATCGGTTTCAGGCTTTGGCCTTCGTCTTGCTGGTGGCAGTGATCGTGGGCCAGACCGGGGGCATCCTCTCCGCCTTTGCCGGCACTGCTCCGGTTCGCTGCGTGCTCTACGGATTCGGTGTCTTCGCGGCTGCGGTCGTGCTTGGGCTCGGCATCGTGACGTTCTTGTTCGCCTAGCTAGGACGACAGACAGGCCGTTCGAACAGGAGGCCCGGGTACCTGGCGGGGTCAACCCGGTTGACCCGGGCCTTGCGATTAGGTCGCCGAACACGATTCCTAGCCGAGGTGCAGGTCAATCGCATTGCAATCCCACTTGGTCATGCGCGGCATCATGGCAACGGCCCGCCACGGTTGCATCCCACGATGTGCCAACTCGCGATCGTCTAGCCCGGAGCTGTTACGGATCATCTGACCGAATTCGTAACGGATCAACTGGAGCCCAGCGCATGTACGCGTCCAAAGTTTCTGTACGTCTTCAAGGCGGCCCGAGACGGGCCGCTCACACCGCCGACCAGGGCGTCATGGCCACCCCCTGCAAGGCGGGCGGGGGCCGTCACGCCAACGCCGGTCGGCTGGCGTGTAAGCGGACGAGGACGGGCCGCCGACACGCCGGATTGGGATTAGGTATATATCGAGAGTCGGGCAGCCGACCGGCGTGGCCTGGGCGACGCGGCCGAGCTGCCCGCGCCCGGGCGTAGCGGGGCAAAGGCCGAGGAAGTGCTTGCGGCTACTGCGCCTCCGGCGGGAGCGCTCCGGCTCCGGGATGGCCGCAGACCTGTCACCCTCGGCCCGGGCAAGCCGAGCAGACCGCCGCCGGCGCCCGCCAGCCTTGGGTGCCGACTGTAAAGGCCGTCTTGACGTGGCGGACGCCGGCGGCCCGCTCCCGCATTGGGCGGGTCGAGGGCGACGGGATGGCAGGGATCATCGGAGTTCCCCGAGTCAACTTTCGGTATCACTCGAAGCGGAGAAGCCGCCAGAATCAGAATCAGGCTTAGTGAAGAACGTTAGCGTTACGATCTTTTCGGTTTCAGCATCATCTCGCCCTACCGTGACACCCTTTTTCGCTTTCTTTCTGGTGAACGGCGATCAAAACATTCACATCGTCGGAGCTGATTCGGCCCTGAGTGCTGTGGGTTTCTAGGCCGCTATCGCTGCCATATCGGAGGGTTGGACCGAAAACAACATCTTGCGTCGAAAGCAATGTAATCTTAAATGACGCAGATATCTGCTTTACTTCGAACTATTCGCCCTTCACTTGGATTTTATATGCCAATCCTCGCTCAATCAAGTCAATTGAATAATCGCTTCCCCACTCGGTCGCGCCAGCCGGAAAGTTGGCCAGCAGATAGGCGTTAGCCTCGGCGATAAAGACCTCGTTCAACGACTTCGTCGATCCGTCTTGGAGGCGTAAGTTGGGCTTGCCGTCGACCGGGGAAAGCGGGTGATTCCGACGCCGGAGCAGGTTCACCGGCTGGCTGAGCTGATGCCCGACCGGCTGTCCGCGGCCGTTTACGTGGCCGCCGGCTGCGGGCTGCGGCTGGGCGAGGTGCTGGGTCTGGAGGTGGAGGACATCGACTTCCGGCGCGCGGAGCTGTCGGTCCGCCAGCAACTCAAGTCTCACGAAGGGCGCCCCGTATACCTCGGTCAGCCCAAGACCAAGACCAGCGTCCGCACGGTCGAGCTGCCGGACGTGGTGGCGGCGGCGCTTTGCGAGCACCTGAAGGCGGCAGGCGATCCGGTGGAGGTCGACGACGACACCGACCCTCGTCGGACGGTCCGCCGTCCGGCTGTGCTCGTGTTTCGGGGAGCGGACGGCGGCCCCGTGCTCGCCTCGACCTTCTCGCGCACGTGGACCCCGGTGCGGGCCAAGGTCGGTCTGCCGATGCGGTGGGGTTTCCACGGCCTGCGGCACTACTACGCGACCCTGCTGATCCACGCCGGGGCCAGCGTCAAAACGGTGCAACTCGCGCTGGGGCATTCGACGCCGACGGTGACGCTCAACGAGTACGTGCACGAGTGGCCCGATGCGCTCGACCGGACTCGGTCGCTGGTCGACGGGGCGCTCGGGGGACGCGAAACGGCGGTCACGTCGGCTGGGAGCCGAGCATGACCGCCGCTTCTCAAGATGTGCCCGAGGTGTGCCCAAGATCAGACCGGCGAGCGTTTCCGCAGGTCAGCGAGCTACAGCGGGTCAGACGTTGTAGTACATCTCGAACTCGTGCGGGGTCGGGCGCAAGCGGACCGGGTCGATCTCGTTGGTCCGCTTCCAGTCGATCCAGGTGGAGATCAGGTCCTCCGTGAAGACGCCGCCGGCCGTGAGGTACTCGTGGTCGGCCTCCAGGGAGTTGAGGACGGCGTCGAGGGAGCCGGGCACCTGGTTGACGCTGCTGAACTCCTCCGGCGGCAGGTCGTAGAGGTCCTTGTCGATCGGGGCCGGGGGCTCGATCTTGTTCTTGATGCCGTCGAGGCCGGCCATCATCTGGGCCGAGAACGCCAGGTACGGGTTGCTCGACGGGTCGGGGACGCGGAACTCGATGCGCTTGGCCTTCGGGTTGCTGCCGGTCACCGGGATGCGGGTGCAGGCCGAGCGGTTGCGCTGCGAGTAGACCAGGTTGACCGGAGCCTCATAACCCGGAACCAGGCGGCGGTACGAGTTGACCGTCGGATTGGTGAACGCCAGCAGGCTGGGCGCGTGGTGCAGCAGGCCGCCGATGTACCAGCGGGCCGTGTCGGAGAGGCCCGCGTAACCGGTCTCGTCGTAGAACAGCGGCTCGCCGTTCAGCCACAGGCTCTGGTGGGTGTGCATGCCCGAGCCGTTATCGCCGAAGAGCGGCTTCGGCATGAAGGTCGCGGTCTTGCCGTTCTCCCACGCCGTGTTCTTGATGATGTACTTGAACAGCTGCATCTGGTCGCCGGCGTGCAGCAGGGTCGAGAACTTGTAGTTGATCTCGGCCTGGCCCGCGGTGCCGACCTCGTGGTGCGAGCGCTCGACGGTGAAGCCGGCCTCGAGCAGGCGGCGGACCATCGAGTCGCGCAGGTCGCTGTAGTGGTCCAGCGGCGCGACCGGGAAGTAGCCGCCCTTGTACGCGGTCTTGTAGCCGCGGTTGCCGCCCTCCTCCTCCTTGCCCGAGTTCCAGGCGCCCTCGATCGAGTCGATGTAGTAGAAGGCCTGGTTCGCGGCGGTGGAGTGGCGGATCGAGTCGAAGATGTAGAACTCGGCCTCGGCGCCGAAGTAGGCGGTGTCGGCGATGCCGCTGGAGGCCAGGTAGGTCTCGGCCTTCTTGGCCACGTTCCGCGGGTCGCGCGAGTAGGCCTCGCGGGTGAACGGGTCGTGGATGAAGAAGTTCAGCGCCAGCGTCTTCTGCTGCCGGAACGGGTCGATGAAGGCCGTCGTCACGTCCGGCAGAAGCATCATGTCGGACTCGTGGATGGCCTGGAACCCGCGGATCGACGACCCGTCGAAGGCGAGACCGTCGGTGACGACGCTGTCGTCGAACGACTCGACCGGCGTGTTGAAGTGCTGCATGACGCCGGGCAGGTCACAGAACCGTACGTCGACGAATTTGACGTCCTCGTCCTTGAGGTATCGCAGGAGTTCCTCGGGATTGGCGAACAACACGTCCTCCTGGCACATGATTCGACACCGGGGCGGCGTGGTTGCGCCGCATGGCTAGGCTGGTCGCGACGCTATGGGTACGGAGTTGCCCGGGCGTATCCCTATTGTTTCCGTCGTGTTACGGCGTCGGAGACCGGGCCGCGACCCAGGCGAGGCTATCGCGGCCGTCACATCCGGCGCGCCCGGTCGGGAAAACCGGCCCGGTTACGCTGGCATGGTGTCGACGACCAGCGAGCCCCGGACCGATGTGGCGTCGTTCGGGCGGCGGGTGCTGGCGCTGCTGATCGACTGGGCCGCGGCCACGCTGGTGGCCAGCTTCCTGGTCGACGACCTGCGCGCGAACCCGTGGCCGCAGCTGGGCGTCTTCGTGCTGGCGCACGCGTTCTTCGTCGGCCTCTTCGGACAGACGCTGGGCATGGCGCTGGCCCGCATCCGGTGCATCTCCATCACGGACGGAGGGGCGATCGGCATCCCGCGGGCGCTGCTGCGGGGAGCACTGATCGCGCTGATCATCCCGGCCGTGATCTCTGATGGGGACGGTCGGGGGCTGCACGACCGGGCCGCGCGATCGGTGATGGTGGCGGCGCAGCCGCGCGGGTGACCCACCGCCACACGCGAAAGGCGCGCTGCGGCCCGGTGTTGCAGCTCGGCCGCGGGTGCGCGGCGTGGACTCGTCCGGACCGCGTACGCCTGCTGCTGCTTTTGTCGTTTTGCTCTTAGTCAGCGCTGACGCTGCTGGCGGAACGCGCCCTTGGCCGGCCGCATGTTCTTCGGGATCGCGCCCTTGGGCATCTGCGGACGGGCCATGAGGGCGCCGAGACGCTTGTCGAGCGCGTTGACGTCCTTGCCGGTGAGGTTGCGGGGGAGGCGCATGAGGGTGCTGCGCAGCTTGCGGATGTTGAGCTGGTTCTCCTCGGGCCCGATGATCCAGTCGTAGATCGGCGCGTTGCCGATGACCTTGGAGAGCCGCTTCTTCTCCTGACCGAGCAGGCCTCGTACGCGCTGGGCGTTGCCCTCGCCGAGCAGGATCACGCCGGGGCGGCCGATCACCACGTGCACCATGTCGAACTGGGTGGTCGAGCTCGCGGCCGGGCGGACGCGCCAGTCGCCGCGCATGTTCTCGATCAGGGACGCGGCGGCGCCGGGCTGACCCTCGGCCGCGTTCATCATCGCGGCGTTCGAGCGCAGGTTGAGCACGATCACGGCGGCCAGCAGCGTGAGCATGATGCCGACCGGGATCCAGATGTAGCCACCCGTCAGGAGCACGACGAGCACGGTGAGCGCGACCGGGATCAGAACCGCCGCGATCAGCAGCGGAACGAACCACTTGTCCTGCTTTGCCGTGAAGGAGAACACCTGACCGATCTGCTTCAGGCGCTCGCCGAACGACACCTTCTCCTGGGGTTTTGCCATAACCCGGAAGTGTAGTGGGACTGCGGTGCCTTACGCGGGCCGGGCACCGGGGGCCGCGGTAGGTAAGGAGGGCCCGGGCCGCGGAATGAGGCAGGTTCCCCATGTGGGCGGGGTGCCTTCGCGCGAAGAGTCGACATCGACAACGAAGGACCTGTCGAAAGGCGCGACGAGATGTTTCCCCACAGCGACCCGTCCATGACCCTTGAACTGCACCGCCAGCGGGTGGCCGAGATGATCCGCGAGGCCGCCGGCCACGAGCTCGCCCGCAACGTCACCACCGGGCAGCACCGCCGCTTCGCCCGATGGCGCGCGCGCCGTGACCGGGGGCGCGGCGCGCGGGTGACCGCGGCCGCATGAGCGGCGAAAAAGGGGCGCGATTCTTGTCGTACCCCCATGGCATGCTCGACCTCATGACAGCGCACGTGCACAGCGAGGTCCTGGTCGGCCGCGAGGCCGACCTGGCCGCGTTGCGCGACGCGCTCAAGCGGGCCCGCAGCGCCGAGCCGTCCACCCTGCTGGTGGGCGGCGAGGCCGGGGTCGGCAAGACCAGGCTGGTCGAGGAGTTCCGCCGCACGCTGGCCGGCGAGCCGGTGCGGGTGCTCACCGGCCAGTGCCTCGAGCTCGGCGAGGAGGGCCTGCCGTTCGCCCCGTTCGCGGCCGCCCTGCGCGAGCTGGTGCGGGCCGAGGGCACCGCGATCCTCGACGGGCGCGAGCGCGAGTTCGCCCGGCTGCTGCCCGAGCTCGGCCCGCCGCCCGAGCCCGGCGACGCGCGGCGCGGCCTGCTCTTCGAGTCGGTCGGCGCCCTGCTCGAGCGGGTCAGCGGCAGCCGGCCGATCGTGCTGATCCTCGAGGACCTGCACTGGGCCGACCGCTCGACCCGCGACCTGATCGGCTTCCTGGTGCGCTCGGCCCGGGTGCCGCAGATGCTGCTGATCGGCACCTATCGCACCGACGAGCTGCATCGGGGACATCCGCTGCGGCCTTTCCTGGCCGAGCTGGATCGGGTACGCGGCGTGCAGCGGCACGAGCTCGACCGGCTCGACCGCGAGGGCACCGCCGAGATGCTCACCCAGATCCTCGGCGTCGAGCCGCGGGCGGCCACGGTCGACGCGGTGAACGAGCGGTCCCAGGGCAACCCGTTCTTCATCGAGCAGTTCGCGGCCGCGGCCGACCCGGCCTGCACCGACATCCCGGCCAACCTGCGTGACCTGTTGCTCTCCCGGGTCGACCAGCTGCCCGAGCCGGCCCAGCAGGTGCTGCGGGTGGCGGCGGTCGGCGGCACCAAGTTCGGCCACGAGCTGCTGCTGCGGGTCGCGGGCATCGACGAGGCCGCCCTCGAGTCGGCGCTGCGCACGATCGTGGCCGCCCAGCTGGTGGTGTTCGACCCCGACGGGGGTTACGAGTTCCGGCACGCGCTGGTCCGCGAGGTCGTGCACGACGACCTGCTGCCCGGTGAGCACGCGCGGCTGCACGCGCGCTACGCCCAGGCGGTCGAGGACGATCCGTCGCTGGTCGCGGTGGGGCGGGCGCCGGCCGAGGTGGCGCACCACTGGCACGCGGCGCGCGATCATGCGAAGGCGCTGGTGTCGGCGAAGCGGGCGGCAGTCGAGGCGGGGCGGAGCTTCGCGTACGGGGAACAGGCCGGCCTCCTCGATCGCGTCCTGAACCTGTGGGAGGACGTCCCCGACGCCGAGCGCCTGCTCGGGATCGGCCACCTCGACCTGCTCGAGGAGGCGGCGATGGTCGCGATCGACGCCGGCGACCACATGCGGGCCCTCACGCTGACCCGGGCCGCCCTGCGCGACCTCGACGCCGAGGCCGAGCCGGTGCGGGCCGCGCGCCTGCTGATCCGCCGGGTCAAGCTGCTGCGCAACACCGGCAAGAGCGACGGCGCCGCGGAGTGCCGGGAGGCGTACCGCCTGCTCACGCTGGCGCCGCAGGGGCCCGACCGGGTGCGGCTGCTGGCCGACCTCGCCCACCTCTACTCCGACCTCGACGGCGACGAGGCCGCCCGGATCGCGGCCGAGGCCAAGGCGGCCGCCCCCGCCGAGGGCGACCTGGCCACCGTCGTGGCGGCCGAGGTGGTCTTCGGCGAGGTCTGCACCGGCCGGGTGAACGTGGAGGAGGCGCTGCCGACCATGGCCGCGGCGGCCGAGCGGGCCCGGGCGACCGGTGACCTGGCCAGCCTGACGCACTCGCTGGTCAGCATCTCCGACTCGCTCTACGAGCTGAGCCGGTACGCGGAGTCGGCGGCGGCCGCGGCCGAGGGCATCCCCGACGCCGACCGGGTCGGGGTGAGCCGCACGACCGGCGTGTTCCTGCTGGCCAACCACGCCGAGGCGCTGATCGCGCTGGGCCGGTGGGACGAGGCCGACGCCCGGCTCGCCGAGGCCGCCCGGCACGACCCGCCCGGCCGGCTGGCGCTGCCCTGGCTGCGGCTGCGCGCCTGGCTGCGGCTGGCTCGCGGGCAGGAGGGCGCCGAGCCGCTGATCACGCGGGCGGCGATGTGGCTGGGCAAGCCGTACCTGATGGCCGAGAACCGGCTCTACCTGTTCGAGCTGCGGATCCTGATGGAGCTCGACGCCGGCGACCCGATCGCGGCGGCCGAGGTGGCGCGGACGGCGGTCACCCACCCCTGCGTCCTCGAGCGGCCGCGCTACTCGTGGCCGGTGCTGGCGGTGGCGGCGCGGGCGGCGATGCTGGCGCCGGGCGGCGAAGACCTGGCGCGCACGGTGGCCGAGGTGGCCGCGACGGTCACCCGGCGCTATCCGGCGGAGATCGCGTACGCGGCCCAGGTCGACGCTGTGCTGCACGGTGGCGAGGATCGGTGGCGGGCGGCGGTCGAGGCGTGGCGGGCCGACGGCCGGCGCTACGAGATCGCGGCGGCGCTGCTCGGGCTGGCGGAGGCGCAGGCGGCCGACCGGGCGGCGGCGGCCGAGACGCTCACCGAGGTCAGCGCGATCGCCGACGAGCTGGGCGCGGCGCCGCTGCTGGAGGCGGCCGACACGCTCGCGCGCCGGCTCGGGTTGCGGACGCCGGGGGCCGCGGCCGTGGTCGCCGCCGGCACCGAGATCCTGACGGCCCGCGAGCGCGAGGTGCTGCGGCTGGTGGCCGAGGGCAAGAGCAACAGCCGCATCGCCCAGAGCCTGTACATCTCGCCCAAGACGGCCAGCGTCCACGTCTCGCGCATCATCGCGAAGCTGGAGGTGGCCAACCGCGTGGAGGCGGCGGCGGTCGCTCATCGGCTGGGGCTGCTCGACGAGTAGGGGTCGGCGCGGGGCCGGCTCGGCCACGGGGTGGGCCGGCTCTGCGGGATCGGCCGCGGGGCGGGCGGCCCTGCGGGATCGGCCACGGGGTGGGCCGCCCCTGTGGGACTCGCCGGCCTGCGCGGGTTGCGGCGTGGCCGGCTGGTTCACGCGGGGTGGCGGACGTCGCGGGCTGGTTCGTGCGCGGTGGGCGGGTTGCTCTCGGGCGCGTCAGGCCAGGCGGCGGTTGAGGCGGACCAGCCAGGTCAGGGCCGTGGCGCCGGCGCCGATCATCAGGAGGCCCAGCGCGATCGCGATGATGCTGCCGGTGCCCATGCCGGTGTCGGCGATCGCCGTGGCCGCGGCGTCGGTGTCGTCGGGGAAGGTCGGGTAGGCGGCCGGGGCTTCGGCGTAGGTGGGGCCGGCGGTGGCGCTGCCGTTTGTCGCGGTGGGGGACGCCGCGCTCGGCGAGGGTGCGCCCGACGGTGTGCGGGCGGCCGGCTGTCCGGTACCGGCCTGGCCGGCCGGCGCGGCGCCGCCGACCGGAGTCGTGACGCAGGGGGTCGAGGGCGCGCGCCACTGGGCGACGTGGGTGGTGAAGGAGCTGTCCCGGACCGTGAAGGTGGCGCCCCGGGCGACCTTGATCGTCGTGGAGCGTCCGGGGGAGAGGCGGATGCGGCGGCTTCCGCTGAGGAAGACGGCCTCGGCGTTGGCGGTGGCGGCGTTGGCGAGGGTGGCGGTGAAGGTGCCGTCGCAGGCGTTCGCGTAGGTGACGGTGGGGACGGCGGTGCAGGCGGTCGCGCCGGCGGTGCGGGAGGCGAGCGGGCCGGCCGAGCGGCTGCCGGATGCGCCGAGGGTCGCGCTGCCGTAGGGGTTGGCCATGCTCGTGGTCTCGGTCCGGACCGCGGTCCCCGCGAAGGCGTCGACCTGGGCGTAGCAGGCGGGCACGGCAACCTTCAGCGTCACGCTGCGCCGGGACGCGGTGATCGTGCCGGTGGCGGTGTCGTAGAGGAACTGGCCGGCGTTCGAGCCGGGGGCGCCGCTCGTGTAGGAGACGAGGGAGAAGGCCTGCTTCTGGCCCGAGCAGAGGGTTTTGACCGCGGCGATCGTGACGGTGCCGGCGGTGCCGTTGAAGGTGTGCCGGTAGGTCGCGCTCGCCGCTGACGCACAGCCGTCGGCGGCGGTGGCCCCGGTCGCGGTGATGGCGCTCGTGGGTGAGGCGGCCGCGGAAGCCGTGGCGGGCGCCTCGAGGACGGCGATCACGGACGCCATGCCGGCCAGGAACAGCAGGAAACGGCGCACGGCCGGACCACCCCTACCTTCGAACGGTCGGGGCCGGTCTCACCAGTGACTCGCCGGGCCGTGTAACGGTGACCGAGATGCTCGGCCCGGGTCTGCGTCTCCCCTCGGGGCGATTTGCCCCGGCTCATCGAGGTTAGGCACGACAAATCGGCATCGCCCACTGGCCGAAAGGTCCGAAAAGCGGGAGATGCGCTCGCCGGTGGGTGCCATGTGGTGGGGCGCTGCCGCGCGGCGGGCGCGCGGGTGCGGCGGGCGAAGCCGTGCGGCGGGTGCGGCGTGGCGGCGAGGTACCGTGCGGCGCGGTTGCGGGCGCGAGGAGGTGCGTCAGCCGCGGGCTTCGAGGGCCTGACGGTAAAGCCGCCCGGCGCGGTAGGACGAGCGGACCAGCGGGCCGCTCATCACGCCCGCGAAGCCGATCTGCTCGGCCTCCTCGCGCAGCTCGACGAACTCCTCGGGCTTGACCCAGCGCTCGACCGGGTGGTGGCGCGGGGTCGGGCGCAGGTACTGCGTGATGGTCACCAGCTCGCAGCCGGCGGCGTGCAGGTCGCGCAGCGCCTGGGAGATCTCGCTGCGCTCCTCGCCCATGCCGAGGATGAGGTTGCTCTTGGTGACCAGGCCGGCCGCGCGGGCCTGGGTGATCACGTCGAGCGAGCGCTCGTAGCGGAAGCCGGGGCGGATCCGCTTGAAGATGCGCGGGACGGTCTCGACGTTGTGCGCCAGCACCTCGGGCGTCGCGCCGAAGACCTCGGCCAGCTGCGACGGCTCGGCGTTGAAGTCGGGGATCAGCAGCTCGACGCCGCAGCCGGGCTGGAGCTTGTGGATCTGGCGGACCGTCTCGGCGTAGAGCCAGGCGCCACCGTCGGGCAGGTCGTCGCGGGCGACGCCGGTGACGGTCGCGTAGCGCAGGCCCATGGTGGCGACGGACTCGCCGACGCGACGCGGCTCGTCGGCGTCGAACTCGGCCGGCTTGCCCGTGTCGATCTGGCAGAAGTCACACCGGCGGGTGCACTGGTCACCGCCGATGAGGAAGGTCGCCTCGCGGTCTTCCCAGCACTCGTAGATGTTCGGGCAGCCCGCCTCCTGGCAGACCGTGTGCAGGCCTTCCTTCTGCACCAGGCCGCGCATCTGCGTGTACTCGGGGCCCATCTTGGCCTTGACCTTGATCCACGGCGGCTTCCGCTCGATGGGAGTTTCGGCGTTGCGCGCTTCGATGCGCAGCATGCGGCGGCCCTCGGGAGCAATAGTCACAGCCCCGAGATTACGCCTGAATAGGGCCCTGCCTAGACAGGGGCGACGAGGCTCACGTGGCGCGTGGTGTGACCGCCGTCACCCCACCTGCTGGTAATTCGGTTTCCCTGCCGGTGACCTGCTGTTAACGTTCCGCCAACGGCGATGAAGGAGCCAAGTAGCGCCTCCGATCCGCCGGCCGAGAGAGCCGCCGTAGCTGTGATGGCGGACCGTGCGCCGGGGCGTGAAGACACTCCTGAGCCGAGCACGAAAAGAGGCGCCCGTTCCCGACGGGCGCGAAGGTGTGGTGGCACCGCGAGGATCCCGCTCGCCCACACCTCCCTGGGGCCGCGTTGCAGACACCAGAGGAGGCAACCGCCATGCAACGCATCCTCTCCACCCAGCTGACCGCACACCGGGGCGAGACCGTCACGATCGCGGGCTGGGTCCACCGCCGCCGGCTGCTGAAGTCGGTGGCCTTCCTGATCGTGCGCGACGCCGCGGGCCTGAGCCAGGTCGTCGTGACCGAACCCGGGACCCGTGAGCAGCTCGAGGCCATCGGCGAGGAAAGCGTGATCGAGGTCGTCGCCACGGTCACCCACAACGAGCAGGCGCCGGGCGGGGTCGAGCTCACCGCACCGGTCATCCGGGTCTTGTCCGCTGTGGACGTACCGCTGCCGTTCGAGCTGCATCGGCCCGCGCTCACCGCGAGTTTGCCCGCCGAGCTGGACCACGCGGCCCTTGCGCTGCGTCACCCCGCGCGACGCGCGTCACTCAGGGTGTCCGCCGCGGCGACTGCGGGTTTCCGTACGGCGCTGAGCGCCGAGGGCTTCACCGAGATCCAGACGCCCAAGATCGTCGGGTCGTCCACCGAGTCCGGCGCGAACGTCTTCCCGATCGACTACTTCGGCCGCCCGGCCTACCTCGCGCAGTCGCCCCAGCTCTACAAGCAGCTGATGGTCGGCGTCTTCGAGCGGGTCTTCGAGGTCGGGCCGGTGTTTCGCGCCGAGCCCAGCGACACCGCGCGCCACCTCGCCCAGTACACGTCGCTCGACGCCGAGATGGGCTTCGTGCGGGACCACCGGGACGTGATGGCCGCCCTCACCCGCACACTGTCGGTGATGATGGCGACCGTCGCCGAGCGCGTCGGCGTGACCACCCCTAAGGTGCCCGACGAGATCCCGTCGGTGCCGTTCGCCGAGGCGCTGCGGATCGCGGGCGCCCCGGCCGACGAGGGCGACATGACCCCCGCGTACGAGCGGGCGCTGGGCGAGTGGGCGCGGCGCGAGCACGACTCCGAGTTCGTCTACGTGACCGGCTATCCGATGCGCAAGCGGCCGTTCTACACGCACCCGGACCCGGCCGACCACGCGTACTCGAACGGATTTGACCTGCTCTTCCGGGGTTTGGAGATCGTCACCGGCGGGCAGCGGCTGCATCGCCACGACGACTACGTGGCGGCGCTGACCGCGGCGGGCGAGCCGCTCGAGCCCTATCGGGGATATCTTGACGGTTTCCGGTACGGGATGCCGCCGCACGGTGGGTGGGCGATCGGCCTGGAGCGGTTCGTGGCCCGGCTGCTCGGCATCGCGAACGTGCGCGAGGTGACCGCGTTCCCGCGCGACCTGCACCGGATAACGCCGTAGCTCACCGCGACTTGACGAAGGGTGGGATCCACTGTGACGGTGCTGATCGATCTCGATGCCGCACCGCCGCCGCCGTCCCACCCTCGTCCGCGGTGGAGCACGACCCGGCCCGCGTTCCTGGCGGCGCTCCTCGTCCTGGCCTCATGCCTGGGCGGGGCGGCGCTGCCGGAGCGGGTCGACGGTCTCACCCGGGTCGGCGAGGCCCGGGCCTTCACGGCGCGCCTGCTCACCGCCGACGCGTTGCTCACCGCCCACGCCGAGCAGGCCGGTTCCCGGATCGAATCGGCGCCGCTGACCCCGGGCGGACCGCGGTGGACGGCGACGGTGACGGCCGGGCTGCCGGTGCTGACGCTCGGCGGTGACGGCCGGACGCTGATGGCGCAGCCGCGCGAGCAGGAGGGCCGCACCACCTTCCTCGACGCGCGGACGGGCAAGGTGCTGTGGACCGCCCCCGAGTTCGCCAAGATCCATCTGGCCGGCGCCCGGGTGGCGCTGTGGACGTGGGACGACGAGAACCTGACCGGCAAGCTGCGGATGGCCGACCTCGCCACCGGGCGAACCGTGTGGAGCCGCGGGGCCGACCTGCTCGCCATGGACGGGGACGCGACCCGGCTGATCACGGTCGACCCGGCCGGCACCGGCTCGGTCCTGGCGGTGGCCGACGGCCGGGTGCTGACGGCCGGCCGCGACCTGGGCCTCGACGTGGAGGGCTGGGGCTTCGACTACGCCGGCCGGTCCTCCTCCGAGGCCGTCCTCGGCGACACCCTCTACTGGTGGTCGCCGACGGCCCTGACCGCGTACCGGGTGGGAGACCTCGGGCAGCGCTGGAAGGTCGAGATCCCGCCGACCGACCGGCTCGTGCCGTGCGGCGGCCTCGTCTGCGCCCTCGGCCGCAACGTCACCACGGCGATCGACCCGGCGACCGGGGCGACGCGCTGGGCGGCGCCGTGGCGCACGATCACGCCCGGCGGGGTGGCGGTGACCGTGGCCGGCCGGGTCGCCCGGCTCGACCCGGCGACCGGCCGGGTCGTCGCGGAGCTGGGCCGGGGCAGTCCGGTCGGCGGCCTGCTGCTGCGTTTCGAGCGGGACCGCACCTGGGTCGCCTCGCTCGCCGACGGCCGGATCATCGGCGTGCTTCCGCTGGTGTTCCCGACCGAGTGCGACGTGTCGGGGCCGTTCCTGGCCTGCCCGGCGACCGGCGAGACGGTCTCGGTATGGCGAGTGGAGTGATCGACCTCGATCGGGCGCCGCCGCGCCCGCGTCCGCGGCCGGGCCACGGCGGGGTGCATCGTGCCCGCCCGATCGTGGCCGTGCTGCTCGCCCTGATGCTGGGCGGGTCCGTGGCGCCGGCCGGCCACGACCGGATCACCCACGTCGCCGACACCGGCGGCCGGCCGACGGCCTTCGCGCTCGCCCCGGGCGCGCTGTTCGCCGCCCACGGGCGGGCCGGCGGCGGCGCCCCGGGCGCGCTGTTCGCCGCTGACGGGCGGGCCGGCGGCGGCGCCCCGGGCGTGCTCTTCGCCGCCCACGGGCGGGTCGGCGGCGGCGCGACGGTGATCGAGGCGATTCCGCTCGGCGGCGGTCCCGGGTGGTCGGCCGCGCTCGCCGGCGAGCGGCCGGCGCTGTCGCTGGACCCCACCGGCTCGACGCTCGTCTACTGGCCGGCCCAGAACGGGCGGATCACCTTCCTCGACGCCGCCACCGGGCGGGTGCGGTGGGAGGGGCCCGAGTCCGGCATCGCGCGGGTCATCGGCGACCGGGTGGCGGTCGCGGATCCGATGCGGTCGATCGTGCGGATGGCCGATCTCGCGACCGGACGCACGATCTGGGAGGCGCGCGGCGAGGCGTACTCGTTCGACATCGGCGACCCGGGGACGGCGCTGCTTTCGCTCGACCACGACGGCCGGGCCACGCTGCGGTCGGTGGCGGACGGCTCGGTGCTCGCCTCGGGCCGTGACTTCGGCATCGACCCGTACGAGCAGGGGATCGGCCGGGCGAGCGCCGCGGTGATCGCCGGCGGCACCGTCTACGTGCATGCGCAGACGTTCGTGGCCGCGTACCGCCTGCGCGACCTCGTCCCGCTCTGGCGCACGCCGGTTCTCGAGCCGAGCGAGATCGTCGCCTGCGGCCCGCTGGTCTGCGCGACCGGCTCGCACGGCGCGACCGCGCTCGACCCGGCGACCGGCGCCGTCCGTTGGACGAACCCGGTCTGGCAGACGATCAGCAACGGTCTCGCCATGGACGGGGGCGGCGGCACGGTCCGCTTCGACCCGGCGACCGGCCGGGTGGTGGCGGAGCTCGGCCGGGGCGGCGTGGTCGGCGGGCTCATGCTGCGTTTCGACGGCGAACGCACGTGGGTGAGCGATCTCGCCGGCGGGCGGGTGATCGGCTTCCTGCCGATGCTGGCGCCGGGTCCGTGCACGGCGGCCGGGATCTACCTGGCCTGCTTGGCGGGCGACGCGGTCTCGGTGTGGGCGATCAGGTGAGGACGCCGATCGTCACCGCGGCCACGATCGCCAGCGGGATGATCGTGGTGAGGATCAGGATGGCCCAGGCGACCGGGTGGCCGAAGTTCAGCACCACCCCGCCGCCCTTCTTGGGCACGAAGACGCGCTTGTCGCGCGGGTCGCGGTAGAGAGCCATCGGATCAGAACAGCGTCGGCAGGTGCCGCTCGAGGATCGGCATGACCTCGGCGACCGGCACGTCGCGGCCGAGCTCGGCGCTCAGCGACGTCACCCCCGCGTCGCGGATGCCGCAGGGCACGAAGCGGTCGTACGCCGACAGGTCGCAGTCGCAGTTGAGCGCGAAGCCGTGCTGGGTGACGCCGCGTGCGACCCGGATGCCGATCGCCGCGATCTTGCGGTCGGGACCGCGGTCGTCGGCGAGCACCCAGGCGCCGCTGCGCCCCTCGACCCGGTCGGTGGCGACGCCGAGCTCGGCGCACAAGTCGATCAGCAGCTGCTCGGTGCGGCGGACGTAGGCGACCACGTCGACCGGGTCGGGCAGCTTGAGGATCGGGTAGCCGACGAGCTGGCCGGGGCCGTGCCAGGTGATCTTGCCGCCGCGGTCGACGTCGACGACGGGGGTGCCGTCGAACGGGCGGTCGGCCGGCTCGGTGCGCTTGCCGGCGGTGAAGACGCTGGGGTGTTCGAGCAGCAGGATGGTGTCGGGCTGGTCGCCGGCCACCACCGCGTCGTGCAGGCGGCGCTGCTCGGCCCACGCCTCGCGGTAGTCGACCAGACCGGGGCGGAGCACGGTGAGCGTGGAGGATGTCACGCCCCCAGGCTAGTCCGATATCAGCGATCGATCGGATCCACACCCGGCCGGATGCGCCACACCAGCACGTCGTCGACGCGCTCCGGCTGGCCGAGCAGCTCGGTCGCGGTGAGCTCGACGGCCGCGCGGTAGAGCATGCCGTCGGCGCCGGTGATCTCGTCGGTCAGGAAGACGGCGTCGATGCCCCAGTACTGGAAGTCGGCCCGGGCCTGGGCCCGGTCCCAATTGGTGACCTGGGCGACGTAGCCGTACAGCGAGGCCCGCAGGAACAGCCAGTCCGTGCGCCGCGGGACCGCGCCGATCCGGCCCTTCTCCTTCTTGCCGCCGGTGTCGGGGCCGAGGAAGTAGCCGTCGGGGATGCGGAACTGGGGGCCGCCGCGGGCCATCGTGTACGCCTGCCAGCGCTGCCCGTCGGCGGCCACGTTGGTGGCGAACGGGAGCGAGGTGATCGTGCCGCCCGCGGGCACGTACCGCTGCCAGGTGCCGTCCGCGATGAACTTCGGCTCCGGCGTCCGCACGGTGGTGAGCAGCGGCAGCGGGAACAGCGGGATCAGGGCGAAGGCGAAGGCGGCCGCGAACGACGTGTGCGCCGGGTGCGGGACCGTCTCGCGGTCGAGGAGCAGATCGGCGGTCATCGCCAGGATCACGCCGAAGACCCCGACCAGGACCAGCGCGAAACGGGCCGGGAGCGCGGAGTCGAACAGCGGAAGGCGCTGCAATATCGCGTACGGGAGGGGAATGTCGGTCTCGGTGCCGAAGATCAGCAACCGGGGCCCGAACGAGAGCACCATGAAGACGCCGCCGACCACGGCCAGCGCGCGCAGCGTCGAGCGGCGACCGGCGTCGGCCCGGCGCCAGAGCAGCAGCCACGCGGCGACGACCAGGATCATCAGGGGCAGGCCGAAGAACGAGGTCTGCTCGGTCGGGTTCGGCGCGAGGTCGTTCGTGAGGCCGGCCCAGGCGGCGATCGTACGGTCGGAGTAGGCGAAGTAGGACGCGATGTCTTCCGCGTAGTGCCGCTGGTTGAAGCCCGTCCCGCCGAAGGTCTGCGGCCCCGTGAAGTGCATGTAGAGCGGGTAGGCCAGCAGCACCCCGGCCACCACCGCGGTCACCCCGAGCCCGGCCAGCACGGTGGGCAGCGCCGCCCGCGCCTCGGCCCGGGTCGCCCGCGGCACCGACCAGGCGATCAGGAAGACGCCGCCGGCCAGCGCCACGAAGAACAGGCCCTCGGCGGCGATCGAGAAGCCGACCGCGAGCAGCGCGCCCAGCACGACGCCGTTGCGCAGCCACCGGCCCTCCTGCCGCAGCCGCAGCAGCGCCCACAGCACGACCGGCGCGATCCAGCCCGACGACCAGTTCAGGTGGCCGTTGGCGTGCGCGACGAAGCCGGGGGCGAAGCCGCAGAACAGGCCGCCCAGCGCCGCCGACGCCCGGTTGCGGGCCACGAACTTGCCGAGGAACAGATACCACGCGAAGGCGGCCGCCGCCATGTTCAGCGTCAGCACCGTCACGAAGGTGACCTGCGGCCCGGCCAGCACCGTCAGCGGGGCGAACAGGATCGCGTACACGGTGATCGAGGTGTTGGCCGCGAGGTTCACCCCGAGCGGCGTGTTCATCATCGTGGTGAAGAACGGGTCGCCGCCGTGCCGCAGCAGGTGCGTGCCGTAGGCCAGGACCCACTCGAAGAACGCCTGGTCGCCCACGTTGTCGGCGATGACGTGCGTGTACGGCTGCCGCCAGAGCCCGTGGGTCAGGTAGACGGCGAGGCCGAGCGAGGCCAGGGCCATGAGGAAATGGGAACGGCGGAGTCGGCTCGTCGTCCCGACGACAGGCGGAACCGGACGATCCTCTCCGGCTTCGGTGGCGGGCGCGGCGACGGACATCAGCCGCAGGTTAGCAAGTCAGCGCCCCTTGTCTCGCGTCAAACATCGACTGCGGCGCGCAGGGCGGATTCGACATCCGGATAAGACCACCGAAAACCGGACTTCTCCAGTACGGCGGGGACCGCCCGCTGACTGATCTGGAGTTCCTCGGCGAGGCCGCCGAGGGCGAGGTCGAGCGCGAAGCCGGGCACGCTCAGCAGCGTGGGCCGGTGCAGGACGCGGCCGAGCGCGCGGGTGAACTCGGCGTTGGTGCACTGCACCTGGCCGACCATGTTGACCGGGCCGGCGATGTCCTCCCGGTCGATCAGGAACTCGGCGGCGCCGAGCCAGTCGGCCAGCGCCATCCAGGCCATCCACTGCCGGCCGGCGCCGAGCTTGGCCCCGGCGCCCAGGCGGAACGGGATGAGCAGCGGCTTGAGCATGCCGCCGTCGCGGGCCAGCAGCGGCGCGGTGCGGAGCAGGACGACCCGGGTGCCGGCGTCCTCGGCCGGCCGGGCGGCGGCCTCCCAGACCTGGCACAGGTCGGCCAGGAACGTCGTGCCGGCCGGCGCCTCCTCGGTGGCCGGCCGGTCGCCGGTGTCGCCGTAGCGCCCGACGCCGGAGACCTGCAGCATCGTGCGCGGCCGGTCGGCGGCGGGTAGCTGCTTGATCGCGCGGGCCAGCGTGCCGGTGGTGTCCACCCGGCTCGACCGCAGGGTGCTGCGGTAGCCGGCGGTCCAGCGGCGCCCGATGGTGGCGCCGGCCAGGTTGACCACGACGTCGGCGGCGGCCACCGCGGCCGGGTCGATCTGACCCTGGGACGGCTGCCAGGTGCTCTCGTCCGGGCCGGTCGCGGGGCGCCGGACCAGCCGGGTGATCTCGTGCCCGGCGGCGCTGAGGCGGCCGGCCAGTCGCGTGCCGAGGAAGCCGGAGGCGCCGGCGATCAGGATCCGCATGGATCCATGATGCCCGGACTCGAACAGGTTCAAAACGAAGGGCGTGCCGGATCACTCCGGCACGCCCTTGCCTGTTGCTTCGGTCAGAGGCCGAGCTCGGCCTCGAACTGGCCGCCCTCGAGGCGCTCCTTCATCGTGCCGAGGAAGCGGGCCGCGTCGGCGCCGTCCACGATCCGGTGGTCGTAGCTGAGCGCCAGGTAGACCATCGAGCGCGGTGCGATGATCTCGCCCAGCTCGGGGTCGGTGATGACGACGGCGCGCTTGACCACCGCGCCGGTGCCGAGGATGCCGACCTGCGGCTGGTTGATGATCGGCGTGTCGAACAGCGCGCCCCGGCTGCCGGTGTTGGTCAGCGTGAACGTGCCGCCGGACAGCTCGTCCGGGCCGATCTTGTTGTTGCGGGTGCGGTCGGCCACGTCGGCGATGCGCTTGGCCAGGCCGGCCAGGTTGAGGTCGCCGGCGTCGCGGATCACCGGGACGATCAGGCCGCGCGGCGCGTCGACCGCGATGCCCAGGTGCTCCCCGTCGTGGTAGGTGACCGTGTTGTTCTCGAGGTCGATCGACGAGTTGACCACCGGGTGCTGCTGCAGCGCCTCGACCGTGGCCAGCGCGAAGAACGGCATGAAGGTCAGCTTGACCCCGTGCTTGGCCTGGAAGTCGGCCTTGGCCCGGTTGCGCAGCTGGGCGATCTTCGTGACGTCGACCTCGACCACCGTGGTGAGCTGCGCCGAGATCTGCAGCGACTCGACCATCCGCCGGGCGATCGTCTGGCGGGTGCGGGTCAGCTTCTCGGTGCGGCCCCGCAGCGGGCTCGGCGCCGCCTTGGGCGCGGGTGCCGCGGCCGGCGCGCCGGCGGACCGGGCGGCGGCGGGCTGCGCGGCCGGGGCCGGGGCGGCCTTGGCCTTCTCCGCGGCCTCGGCCGCGTCGATGACGTCCTGCTTGCGGATGCGGCCGCCGACGCCGGTGCCGGTGAGCTTGGACAGGTCCACGCCCTTCTCGGCGGCCAGCTTGCGAACCAGCGGCGTGAGGTAGCCGGCGTCGCCGGCGCCGTTGCCCTGGGTGGCCTCGCGGCTCGGGGCCGCGGCGGGGGCCGGCGGCTCGCCCTTGCTCTCGGCCGCCGACGGGTCCTTGGCCGCCTCGGCCTCGGCCGTGGGCTCCGCGTACGAGTCGCCCGGCGCGAACGAGGGGGCCGGGGCCGACTCGATCCTGGGCTGCTCCGGCTGGGGCTCCGGCTTGGGCTGCTCCTGCTCCTGCTTCGGGGCGGGAGCCTGCTGCGGCGCCGGGGCGGCGGCCGGGGCCGCACCCTGCTCGCCGACCACGGCGAGCACGGCGCCGACGTCGGCGGTCTCGTCCTCCTGCACCTTGATCTCGAGCAGCGTGCCGGCGACCGGCGACGGGATCTCGGTGTCGACCTTGTCGGTGGAGACCTCGAGCAGCGGCTCGTCGGCCTCGATGGTGTCGCCGACCTGCTTGAGCCAGCGGGTGACGGTGCCCTCGGTGACGCTCTCGCCCAGGGCCGGCATCTTCACGTCGGTGCCGGATCCGCCGGCTGACGGCGCGGTGGCCTGCTGCGGCGCCGGGGCCTCCTCCTCGACCGGCTTCTCGGTCGAGGGGGTGGTCGGGGCCGGCGGCTCCGGCTCCTCTTCCCGCTGCGTCTCCTGCTGCGTCTGCTGCGGGGCGGCGGGGGCCGGCTCGGAGGAGCCCGCGTCCTCACCGTCGCCGGAGATGACGGCGAGCTCGCTGCCGACATCGGCCGTCTCGTCCTCGCCGACGACGATGCGGGTCAGGACGCCCGCGGCCGGCGACGGGATCTCCGTGTCGACCTTGTCGGTGGAGACCTCGAGCAGCGGCTCGTCCGCCTCCACCCGCTCGCCCTCCTGCTTGAGCCAGCGCGTGACGGTGCCCTCGGTGACGCTCTCACCCAGCCGCGGCATGGTGACCGATACCGGCATTCTCAGAACTCCTTAACCGCTTCTACGTCTTCGGGAACGAGTAGATCAGCTCGATCAGCTGTGTGCATGCAGGGGCTTGCCGGCCAGCGCGAGGAATGCCTCGCCGAGAGCCTCGTTCTGCGTCGGGTGGGCGTGCACCAGCTGGGCGACCTCCTCCGGGAAGGCCTCCCAGTTGTAGATCAGCTGAGCCTCGCCGACCTGCTCGCTCATCCGCGCGCCGATCATGTGCACGCCGAGGACCGGGCCGTCGTTCAGGCGGACCAGCTTCACGAAGCCCGCGGTCTTGAGGATCTGGCTCTTGCCGTTGCCGCCGAGGTTGTAGTTGTACGTCGAGATCTTGTCCGCGCCGTACTTCTCCTTCGCCTTGGCCTCGGTCAGGCCCATCGAGGCGATCTCGGGGTCGCAGTAGGTCACCCGCGGGATGCCGGCCTCGTCGATGACCGCCGGGCGCAGGCCCGCGATCTCCTCGGCCACGAAGATGCCCTGGGCGAAACCGCGGTGCGCGAGCTGCAGTCCGGGAACGATGTCGCCGACCGCGTAGATGTTGCCGACGCCGGTGTGCAGGCGCTCGTTGGTGATCACGAAGCCGCGGTCGAGCGCGATGCCCTGCTGCTCGTAGCCGAGGCCCTGGGTCGTCGGGCCGCGGCCGACGGCGACCAGCAGCACCTCGGCCTCGACCGTCTCGCCGCCCTGGATGGTGGCGCGCACGCCGCTGTCGGTGTGCTCGACCTTCTCGAACGGCTTGCCGACCTTGAAGTTGATCTTCCGCTTGCGGAACGCGCGCTCGAGCTGCTTGGAGATGTCCTCGTCCTCGGCCGCGACCAGCCGGGGCAGCGCCTCGAGGATGGTGACCTCGGCGCCGAAGGCCTTCCAGACGCTGGCGAACTCGACGCCGATGACGCCGCCGCCGAGCACGATCGCCGACGCCGGCACGCGGTCGAGCTTGAGAGCGTGCTCGCTGGTGATGACCCGCTTGCCGTCGACCTCGAGGCCGGGCAGCGAGCGCGAGTAGGAACCGCTGGCGAGGATGATGTTGCGGCCGGTGTAGCGCTGGCCGCCGACCTCGACCGTGTCCTTGCCGACGAGCTTGCCCTCGCCGTTGACCACGGTGATGTTCTTGTTGTGCGTGAGCAGCCCGGTGAGGCCCTTGTACAGCCGGGAGACGACACCGTCCTTGTACGAGTTCACCCCGGCCATGTCGATCGAGTGCAGCTCGGCCTTGATGCCGAACTGCTCGGCCTCGCGCGTCTGCTCGGCGACCTCGGCCGCGTGCAGCAGCGCCTTGGTCGGGATGCAGCCGCGGTGCAGGCAGGTGCCGCCCAGCTCGGCCTTGTCGATCAGCGCTACGGAGAGGTCGAGCTCGGCGGCGCGCAGGGCGGCCGCGTACCCGCCGCTGCCGGCACCGAGAATGACGATGTCGAAGGTTCCGCCGTTCGGCTGGCTCACGTTGACTCCAGTGGTCGCATCGCCGCCATGTGGGTCACACAATGGAAACGGTCACAGTACGTCTTGGCCATCTTGTCACTTGTGGAACCGATCGATGCAGCCAGGTGCCCGTCGGCGAGCCCCCGGGACGTACCCTTGCGGGAATTGAGCGTGAGGAGCGGGGAGTGGCCTGGTTTCGGCGGCGTACGGAGACCCGGCGGCCGGCCGGGCGGCCGGTTGATCGTGCCGATCTCGACTATCTTGCGGAGTTCGTCCGCTCCCGCCGGGGAGTCGAGGCCTTCATCGAGCCCCGCACCACGGTGACCGAGACCACGGTGTTGCTCGTGGCACACGACGGCGAGTGGACCCGGCGCCGGATCGAGTCCCCCGAGATCGCCCGCCGCTGGGCCCACCAGCTCGCACTGCCGATCTACGACGTGCGGCTGATGGGCTACCCGCAGCGCATGCGCGACTACAACGCCCGCCAGAAGAGAATGGGCTAGCTCTCCAGATCGTCGATGGCCTGGAGGAACGTGCGGACGGGCACGCCGGTGCCGCCCTTCGTCCAGTAACCGGTCGCCTCGCCCGCGTGGTAGCCCGGCCCGGCGATGTCGATGTGCGCCCACTCGACCCCGTCGGCCACGAACTCGCGCAGGAAGACGCCGCCCTGCAGCATGTGCCCGGCCCGGTCGAGGTTCGCGTTGGTCTGGCAGATGTCGGCGATGTCCGACTCCATGCCCTTGCGGACCTCCTCCGGCAGCGGCATCGGCCAGGCCGGCTCGCCGACCTTGTCGCCGGCCGCGCGGATCAGCTCGACCGCCGCGTCCGAGCCCATCAGCCCGGCGATCCGCTTGCCCAGCGCGACCACCTGGCCGCCGGTCAGCGTGGACGCCTCCAGCACGTACTCGGCGCCGTCGGCGCAGGCCCGGGCGATCGCGTCGCCCAGCACCATGCGGCCCTCGGCGTCGGTGTTGAAGACCTCGACCCGCTTGCCGTTGAACATCGTGATCACGTCGCCCGGCCGGTACGCCGAACCGGACGGCATGTTCTCGGCCATGGCCAGATAGGCGCTGACCGCCACCTTGGGCTTGAGCTCGGCGATGGCGAGCATCGCGGCGCCGACCGCGGCCGCGCCGGCCATGTCCGACTTCATCTCCCACATGCCGGCCGTCGGCTTGATGCTGATGCCGCCGGTGTCGAAGGTGATGCCCTTGCCGACCAGCGCCACCTTCTTCGGCGACTCGACGCCCGCGGGCACGTAGCTGAGCTTGACCAGCCGGGGCGGCGCCTCGGAGCCCTGGCCGACGGCCACGATGCCGCCGTAGCCGCCGGACTTGAGCTGCTCGAAGTCGAGCACCTCGACCTCGAGGCCGGTGCCCTCGGCCGCCGCCACCACCGCGTCGGCGAACTGCGGCGGCCGCAGGTTGTTGGGCGGCGTGTTGACCCAGTCGCGGGTGGTGCGCACCGCCTTGGCGACCGCCTCGGCCCGGGCCAGCTCGGCGCGGGCGGCGGCGTCGGACGCGTCCGGCACGTACACCTGGAGCGCCGTGACCGGATCGCGGCGGCCCGGCTGCGGCTTGGTCTTGTAGCCGGCGAAGCGGTAGCCGCCGAGCAGCGCGCCCTCCAGGATCGCGCGCAGCACGGCCGGCGCGTCCTCGTCGTCCGGGATCGGCAGGGCCAGCGCCACCGTCGCACTGCCGGCCAGCGCGCGGACCGCCGCCCCGGTGCCACGCCGCAGCTTCTCCAGCTCGGGCGCGGAACCGGACGGCTCGTCGCCGAGGCCCACGGCGATCACCAGCGGCGCGGCGATCGTGCCGAGCGTGGCCAGCTTGGTCACCTCGCCCGGTGCGCCGCCGGCGCCGAGCAGCGCCAGCGTCGAGGTGAGCTTGCCGTCGAAGGCGGCGGCGATGCTCTCGGCGCCGGCCGCCGGAAGCAGGGCGCCGCCCTCGTCGGGCTGACTGTGCAGGCCGATGACGATGGCGTCGACGGCCAATTCGGCCGGGTCGTTATCGACCAGGCTGAGGCTGGGCTGGGTCACTCGGGCTCTCCGGGGACGGTCGGGCCGGCGGCTTCTTGGGCGCGCCGGCTGCGCTTGCGGAACCCCGGCACGACGGCGCCGGGTGAAGGGTGTCCCCGCGACAATAACGAGTCCCAAGGTCACGGGTAAGTTGACTCTCATGTCTGCCGAGGTCACCGATGCCCTTTTCCGTTCGCCGCTGCACGAGCGTCACGTCGCGCTCGGCGCCAAGTTCGCCGCGTTCGGCGGCTGGGAGATGCCGCTGGAGTACGCGGGCGGCGGGGTGCTGCGCGAGCACGCCTCGGTCCGCGAGGCGGCCGGCGTCTTCGACGTCTCCCACCTGGGCAAGGCGCGGGTGCGGGGCGCCGGGGCGGCCGCGTTCGTGAACTCCTGCCTCACCAACGACCTCGGCCGCATCGAGCCGGGCAAGGCCCAGTACACGCTGTGCTGCGACGAGAGCGGCGGCGTCGTGGACGACCTGATCGCATACCTCTTCGCCGACGACCACGTCTTCCTGATCCCGAACGCGGCGAACACGGCCGAGGTGGTGCGCCGGCTGGCCGCGGCCGCCCCCGAGGGGGTCACGGTCACCGACGAGCACCGGGGCTTCGCGGTGCTGGCGGTGCAGGGCCCGCAGTCGGCCGAGTTGCTCGGCAAGCTCGGCCTGCCCACCGCCCACGACTACATGTCCTTCGCCACCGCGCCGCTCTTCGGCGTGGATCTGATCGTCTGCCGCACCGGCTACACCGGCGAGCACGGCTACGAGCTGGTGGTGCCGTGGGACGCGGCGACGCTGGTCTGGGACGCGATCGTGGCGGCCGGCGTGCAGCCGTGCGGGCTCGGCGCCCGCGACACCCTGCGCACCGAGATGGGCTACCCGCTGCACGGCCAGGAGCTCTCCCTCGACATCAGCCCGGTGCAGGCCCGCTCGGGCTGGGCGGTCGGCTGGTCCAAGCCGGCCTTCTGGGGCCGCGATGCGCTGGTCGCGGAGAAGGAGCGGGGTCCGCGGCGCCTCCTGCGCGGACTGGAACTGACGGGCCGCGGCATCCCCCGGGGACACATGCACGTGTACGCGGGGGAGCAGCCGATCGGCGAGACGACCAGTGGCACCTTTTCCCCGACCAAGAAGGTCGGCATCGCGCTGGCATTGATCGACACCGCGGCCGGCGTCCAGGACGGCGACCTCGTGCAGATCGACATCCGCGGCCGCCGCACCGAGGCCAGGGTGGTCAGGCCGCCGTTCGTGCAGCCGTCGGTGCGCTGACATGGCGGTCACCTACGAGCAGCTCAAGGAGTGGGTGCTGGCACTGCCCGGCACCCGCGAGGTGTTCGTCGAGGGCTGGGGCCACCCGACGCTGCGCTACGGGGACAAGATGTTCGCGTCCGGGAGCGAGGAGTCGGCGTACGCCTCGGTGAAGGCCTCGGTCGAGGATCAGGCCGAGCTGATCGCGAGCGCGCCCGAGGTCTACGAGATCGCCGCCTACACCGGCCGGTACGGGTGGGTCCGCGTCGATCTGTCGAAGGCCGACCCGGTCGAGCTCCGGCGGGTGGTGACCGACGCGTGGCGCCGGACGGCCCCCAAGCGCGTGGTCAAGCAGTACGACGCCGAGCAGGGCTAGCCTCCTCTCTCAGCCCTCCTCTCTCAGCGCAGCGACAGACCGGCCAGCGCCACGGTGGTGCCGATCTCCGCGCACGCGCCGAGGACGTCGCCGGTGATGCCGCCGAACCGGCGTACCGCCCGCCGCAGCAGCAGCGCCACGGCGGCGAGCGCGACGGCGACGGCGACCGGCGCCTGTGCCGGCCGGCCCGGGATCGCCGGCGCCGACGCGAGGACCACGACGATCGCGATCGCCCACGCCGTCGTCCGGCCCACGGTCCCGGCCACCAGCGCGCCCAGGCCGTCCGGGCGCGCGGCCGGGATTCCGTCGCGGCAGGCCAGCGTGATCGCGACCCGTCCCGCCGTCCAGGCCACCACCACCGCGGCGCCCGGCGCCGCGGCGAGCACCGCGGTCTGGATCAGCAGCACGAGCGCGATCGCCGCCACGCCGAACGGCCCGATATCCGACTTTTTCATGATTTCAAGGGCGGTATTTCCGGTCTTGTACGACCCGAAGCCGTCCATCGTGTCGGCCAGCCCGTCCAGATGCAGCCCGCGAGTCAGCAGCACGCCCGCCGTCACCGTCACCGCCGCGGCCACCAACGGCGGAAAACCCACCTCGCGCATGCCCCAGAGCAGACCCGCGAGCACCGCGGCCAGGGCCAGCCCCACCAGCGGCGCGAGCATCATTGCCCAGCGCGCCGCCGCCCGGTCCACCCGGCCGGCCCGCAGCGGCAGCACGGTCAGCGTGGTGACCGCCAGACGCAGGCCGGCGCCCGCGCTCACTCCTCGGTGGTCGCCGGGCCGGGGCCGTCCGGCTCGGGCTCGGCGAAGTCCACGTCCTCGTCGTTGGGCACGATCAGGTCGGTGGCCCCGCCGTCGCCCGGCTCGGCGAGCAGGGCCGGGTGCACCGGCGTGGCCGCGGCCAGCCCGATCGCCGTGCGCAGCAGCGGCAGCGAGGCCAGCGCGTTCGCGCCTTCGCCCAGTCCCAGGCCGAGGTCGAGCACCGGGTTGAGGCCGAGCACGTCGGCGCCCTTGGCCACGATCGCGAGGTGGCCCGCGTCCGGCAGCAGGCACCAGTGCCGGGCCTGGCTGCCCAGATCCCGGGCCACCAGGCCGGCGGCGATGCCGACCGGCCCGTCCAGCAGCACCGGCAGCCGCCGCGACGACGCGCCCAGCAGCGCGCCCACCGCCACCGCGAAGTCCGTGCCACCCAGCTCGCGCAGCAGATCCTTGGCGCCGCGGGGCGCCTGCCGGATCCGGTGCAGCGCGTCCCGCACGGCCGCGCACCGCCGCATCCACGCCTCGTCGTCGAAGCGCCCGCCCGCCCGCAGCACCCGCGGCAGCAGCTCGACCGGCTCGGCGCCGGTGATCGCGGCCGACAGCGCGGCGGCGACCGCGTCGGTGCCGACCCCGATCGAGGCGAGCACCAGCAGATCGCGCCCGGCGTCGGCGGCCGCTTCGGCGAGCCGCCAGCCCTGCCCGAGCGCCACGTCGACGGCGGCCTCATCGGTGACCGGTCCGTCCTCGATCGCGCCCGACCGGGCCACCCGCAGCACCGCGACGTCGGCCCCGGCCTGCCCGGCGAGCCGGCTCAGCACCCCTTCGCCGTGCTCGACCTCGGCGACCCGCCGCTCGGCGTCCGCCGGGTCGTCCCCGGCCGCCGCGCCGCCGTCGTGCCGCCCCGAGACCAGCAGCACCCGCACCGACGACCACGGCCGCGGAATCGTCGTGCCCTGGGTGGCCGCCGCGAACTCGACCGCCTCGACCAGCGAACCCAAGCCCGTCCCCGCGAAGTCGACGTTCACGAGCCGGTCGCGCGCGTCCGGCCCGGCATCGGCGTCGGGCAGCGGAAGATCCATGCCCGGCTCGATCGGCGTCCCCACCCCGACGACCGGGAGCTGCTGCGTAGGCTCGTTCAACACCGCCGGCGCCCCGGCGGTGAGCGTCTCGCCGCCCGCGGCCGGCGCGACCAGCCGAGGCTCCGCGAGCGTCGTCTCCGGCGCGGCAAGCTCGGCGGCCGCCCCTGTCGCCGACAAATCCGATTTTTCGGAAATGTCGCCCAGGGCGGTGACGCCGGTCGAGGGAGCGGCGAGCGCGGCGCCGCCGACGCCCGGGACCGGATCGCCGGCCGAATCCTTCAGCCACACCGGGCGGCCGGCCACGACCAGCGCGACCCGGTCGCAGGCCTCGGCGAGCGCCTGGTTCGTCGTCCCGAGCGCATCGGCGAAGGCCCGCCCGATCGGCGTGGTGGGCACGAGCGTGAGACCGACCTCCGGGCTCACCAGCACGACCCGGGCCGTGCACCCCCGTACCGCCGAAGCCAGCGCCGCCACGTCGGCCTCGTCGTCGTTGGGCTGGCGCGCCGGGTCGAGAAGCGCCGTCACCCAGCCGCCGAGGTCGTCGACCAGCAGCGTGTCGTCCGGCTTGGCCTCGGTCAGCAGCGCCGCGAGGCGGGCCGGGTCGGCGCCGGTCTCCTCGGTCGACCAGGACTGCGGCCGCCGCCGCTGATGGGCCTCGATCCGGGCCAGCCACTCGGGGTCGCCCTCGCCGCCCACGGCCGTGGCCACGTACCGCACCGAGGGCGCATCCGCGACCAGGGCCTCGGCGAACGCGGACTTGCCGGAGCGGATCCCGCCGAGCACCAGGACGGTGTTCCACCGATCATCGGACATGCCCCGTACCTTAAGGCCGGGCCGCACAGGCCGACGCCGTAGGGTGGAGGCCACGATTGCAGACGTGAGGGGGAACGGCGGATGCCGTGGAGTTGGCGGTACGAGAACGTCGACGGAGAGCAGGTCGCAGGTCCGGGCGAGACGTTCAGCAGCCAGGCTGACGCCGAGTCCTGGATCGGGCAGGAGTGGCGCGAGCTCGCCGGCGCCGGGATCGCCCAGGTGGTCCTGCTCGAGGACGACCGGGTCGACTACCGGATGAGCCTCCTTCCGGCCGAATGACGAGCCGAACGATGAGCGGAATGACCAGCGGAATGACAGAGCAGTGACCTACGAGCCCGTCTACACGCGGACCCCGCGCAACGCCTTCGTGCCGAGCCCGGTCTTCGTCGGCATCCTTGCCGTCTTCGTCGTCAGCGGCTGGATGACCTGGGCCCGGTTCGGCAACGTCCGGGTCGACGTCTTCCTGTTCATCGTGACCGGCTGGCTCGTGTCGCTCTGCCTGCACGAGTACGCGCACGCCCTGGCCGGCTTCGTCTCCGGCGACAAGACCGTGGCCGAGCGCGGCTACCTGCGGCTCAACCCGCTGAAATACACGAACCCGCTGCTGTCCATCGTGCTGCCGGTGGTCGTGGTGGTCCTCGGCGGCATCGGCCTGCCCGGCGGCGCGGTCTGGATCGACCATCGCTACATCAACAGCAAGGTCAAGGACTCACTGATCAGCGCCGTCGGCCCGCTGACCAACGTGGTGCTGGCCCTGCTGCTGTCGGTGCCGTTCCTGATCGGCTTCGGCGACGTGCACCTGGCCCTGCTGCCGACCGGCGAGGTCGGCCTCTCCGGCGCCCACCCGCAGTTCTGGTGCGCGCTGGCCGCGCTGGCGTTCCTGCAGATCACGGCGAGCGTGCTGAACTTCATCCCGGTGCCCGGCCTCGACGGCGGCAGCATCATCGCGCCCTGGATGAGCCCGGCCTATCAGCGAGCGTGGTCGCTCTTCGCCCCGTACGGCTTCATCCTGCTCTTTCTCGCGCTGTGGCAGACGAGGCTCGGGGACTGGTTCTTCCAGGCGGTCTACTGGATCGGCGACCTGCTGAGCATCGACCGCACCCTGATCCAGATCGGCCTGGAGTTGATGCGCTTTTGGAGTGGCTCGTAGCGAACCACCCCAGAAGCAGCGACGACTACGGACGGCGGGGCGGGGAGACCGTCTGGGCCGGGTCGCGCTCGGCGACGGGGTCGAGGGCGGCGTCGATCGCCTTCATCAGGTCCGGCTCCAGGCGTACGCCCGAGGCCTTGACGTTGTCGCGGACCTGCTCCGGACGCGAGGCCCCGATGATGGCGGCCGAGACGTTGGAGTTCTGGAGCACCCACGCCACCGCGAGCTGGGCCATCGACAGACCCGCCTGCTCGGCCAGCGGCTTGAGGCCGGCCACCGCGGTCAGCACGTCGTCGCCCATGAGCCGGGAGATGAACTGGGCGCCCGACTTCTCGTCCGTGGCCCGCGAGCCCGCCGGCGGCTGCTTCCCGACCTCGTACTTGCCGGTCAGCACGCCCTGCGCGATGGGCGAGAAGACCACCTGGCCGATGCCGAGCTCGATCGAGGTGGGCACCACCTCGGCCTCGATGACCCGCCAGAGCGCGGAATACTGAGGTTGGTTGGAGACGAACGGGATCTTCAGGTCCTGGGCCATCTCCCAGCCGGCCCGCAGCTGGGTGGCGTTCCACTCGGACACGCCGATGTAGAGGGCCTTGCCCGAGCGCACCACGTCGGCGAACGCCTGCATGGTCTCCTCGAGCGGCGTCGAGTAGTCGTAGCGGTGGGCCTGGTAGAGGTCGACGTAGTCGGTCTGGAGCCGGCTCAGCGAGGCGTCGATCGACTCCATGATGTGCTTGCGGGAGAGGCTGCGGTCGTTCGGGCCCGGGCCGGTCGGCCAGAAGACCTTGGTGAAGATCTCCAGGCCCTGGCGGCGCTCGCCCTTGAGCGCGCGGCCCAGCACCTCCTCGGCGCGCCCGCCCGCGTAGGCATCGGCGGTGTCGAAGGTGGTGATCCCCTCGTCGAGGGCGGCGCGCACACAGGCGACCGCCGCGTCCTCCTCGACCTGGGAACCGTGGGTGATCCAGTTGCCGTAGGCGATCTCGCTGATGAGCAGGCCGGAACGGCCGAGATGACGGAACTCCATGAGGCTGACCCTACTTACTCAGAGGACCGGGCGCCCGTCGGTCAGCCGCCGATCGATCTCGTCCAGCACGTCGGCCTGCTCGCGGTACCTCAGCTCGATCAACGGCCGGCCGTCGCGATCCAGCGCGCCCCACAGCCCGAACCGGTCGGACACCAGGAACGCGGTGGGGTGGATCACCACGGCGGCGTGCTCGGGCGGGACGATCAGGCGTCCCGTACGGTCGACCACGCCGAACCTCTCGCCATCCCCTTCGACCACCGCGAGGCCCTCGTCGGTGAAGCCCTCGATCGGCCCGCCGGAGACCAGCGGGGTGAGGAACGCCCGGTACCGCGGCTGCACGAGCACCCGCCCGTGCCGGTCGATCACGCCCCAGCCGCCCCGCTTGATCAGCGCCAGCCCGTGGTGGAACGCCTTGGCGTCGTCGAACCCGCCCGGCACGATGAGGCGGTTGAGCCGGTCGATCGCGTACCAGCCGCCGTCCTCGTCCCGCGAGACCCAGGCCAGCCCCTCGGAGAAGCGCTCGGCCGCGAGATAGCCGGCGGACGCGTCGATGACCACCTCACCGGCGAGGTCGATGAGCTCCCAGGCCGCCGCATCCGGCCGCCGCACCCAGGCCAGCTCGTCGGCGAAGGGCTGCGCCTGCGCGTACCGGGGAGGCACCGCACCCACGTAGCCCCAGAGACCCGTCCGCTCGTCCCGGATCGGCCGCGGCGGTTCCGCGATGCCGGAGATCTCGTCCCGCGTGCGCGGATAGGGCCCCCAGCCTCCGCTCGAGGTCCGCTTGGTGATCGTGTCGAGCGCTGCCTCGATCCGCTCCACCAGCTCCGGGTCGGCGCCCTTGCGCAGGTCGAGGGCCGTCTCGAAGTGGTTCATCGACTCCAGGTAGCGCCCCTGGTCGAACGCCGACCGCCCCGCCAGCTCCTCGATCTCGGCCCGCAGCCGGGACGGAAGCTCCGGCGAGCTGGCCTCAGCATAGAGCTTGTCGGCCTCGGCGTACTCACCGCGCCACTGGTGGACGTGCGCCAGCCGCGCCCGCACGATCGCGATCCGCCCCAGCTCACCGGTGGCTTCCGCGTGCCCGAGCGCTTCCCGCGCATCCTCCAGCGCCGCGTCCAGCTCACCGAGCAGCCGCTCGGCGACGGCCCGCAGGCTGAGCAGCCGCGCCCGCACGGCGTCGCGCTCGGCGTACTCGAGCTTGTCGGTGAGCCGATCGACCACGGTCCACATCTGGTCCGGATCGTCGACCTCTTCCCGCAGCGTCGTCGCATCGAACGACCACGGATAGGTGGCCAGCATCTCCTCCGGGTCGGCACGCCGCGCACGAGCGGTGGTCCGGCGGGGTGGGGCGGCTTCCGCTTGCGGGGTTTCCGTTTCCCGTACGCCCGGAGCAGGCGCTTCCTCGACCGCAACTTCCGCCGGGCGTTCGTCCTCGCTCCCGGTCTCAGGTTCGCGCTCAGCTCGAGTTTCGCGCTCGAGCTCGGCCGCGCCCTCAGGTTGTGCCTCGATCTCGCTCTCGGCCGCCACCTCGGGTGGCGCCTCGGGCTCGTTCTCCGCCTGGATCGCGTCGCTCGCCGGAGCCGCTTCCTCGGTCCCGGCTTCCTCCCCACCCGGCGCCGCTTCCTCGGTCCCGGCTTCCTCCCCACCCGGCGCCGCTTCCTCGGTCCCGGCTTCCTCCGCACCCGGCGCCGCGATGGCCAGCGGCTCGGGCTCGTAGCTTTCCTCCACCCGAACCGGAACCTCGGCCTCGACCCACATGGCATCAACCGGTTCGATGTCGACGAGCTCGGCCTCGACCGCCTCCTCGACGATGTCGGTCCCCGGGGCGGTGTCGCTTTCTTCTTCGGCAACCTCGTCGACCGTGCCGCCGCTCGGCGTGATGATCGCCTGCGCGCCGGTGACCGGCACGAACCAGCTCTGCTCGGCCGAACCGCTGTCCGGCTCGGCCGCGTCCTCCGGACCGGCAGCAACAGGTTCCGGTTCCGGCTGCGGCTCCGACTCGACCGCGACGTCCGGCTCCGCCGCGAGGGCAGCTTCCGGCTCGGGCTCGTGGTCGCGTTCCGCCGCGAGCGCCGCTTCCGGCTCGGGCTCGTCGTTCTGCTCCGCCGCGAGCGCGACCTCCGGCTCGGGCTCGTGATCTGGCTCTGCCGCGAGCGCGACCTCCGGCCCCACCGTGGGCGCAGTCTCCGGCTCCGGCTCGAGGTCCGGCTCCACCATGGGCGCGGACTCCGGCTCGGGCTCGTGGTCAGGCTCCACCGCGAGCACCGGCGCGGGCTCGGGCGTGGCGTCTGGTTCGACCGCGACCGGGGATTCCGGCTCGGGGTCGGGCGTGAGTTCTGATTCGACCGCGAGCGGAGGTTCCGGCTCGGGGTCGGGCGCGAGTTCTGATTCGACCGCGACCGGGCTTTCCGGTTCGACCGCGACCGGGCTTTCCGGCTCGGGGTCGGGCGTGACCTCTGGCTCGACCACGACCGGGGGCTCCGGCTCCGGCGCGGGCTGAACCGCGGGCGGAGTGCTGACGAGGGAGGCGCTCGCGTTGGCCGGCCCCGGCTCGACCACCGGAGTGGTCGCGCCCAGCCCGCTCTGCGACAGCAGCCATCCCAGCCCGCGCGGTTCCTCCTCCTGATCCGCGGTCGAATCCGCCTCCGGCGCCGCCGTGCGCTCCCAGGCCGAGGCAGCCCAGTCCGGCTCGGCCGCGGCCACCACCGGCGGCGCCGTGACCGGATCGACCCGGGACCCCGCCTGCGGCCCGTCGGGCAGCACGAACTCCCCGGCCGGCGCTCCCGTCCCGGCAACCGGCGCCGAACCTTCGCCGAACCCCGCTGACCGACCAGCCGGCGTCTCGCTACCCGGAGCGTGCCGGGGCCGCGGCGCATAGGGATGGTCCGCAGGGTCGACCGCCCCCATCTGGGCGTGCCCGCTACCGACCCGAGGCAGCCCACCCATCGGCGACTCACCATAGCCAGGCGACGAGACCGGCCGAGGCGACCCCGAAACCGGCGAAGGCCCAGGCTGAGCGGAGACCGGCCGATACCCGCCCCCGGCACCAGCCTGCGGCGGCGGCCCCGAGACGGGCTGCGGCCCAGGCCCCGAGACAGGCTGCGGGCCGGGTCCGGACACCGGCTGGGCACCGAATCCAGGACCTGGTTGTGGGCCGGGTCCGGATACCGGCTGGGCACCGATTGCGGAGGCCGGTTGCGGGCCGGGTCCGGACACCGGCTGGGCACCGAATCCGGAAGCTGGTTGCGGGCCGGGGTCGGAAACCGGGTGCGGGCCGGGCTGCGCCGAGACCGGGCGGGCCTGGCCGGGCACCGACGGATAGACCGGTGCCGGCGGCATGGCCGGGTGCGATGGCGTGACCCGGGTGGGCTGCGGTGCGGGCCGGGCCGGGGCCGGTGCTCCCACTTCTGGCGCGGGACGCAGGTCGAAGGGCGTGTCGGGCCGGCGGCCGGGCTGCTGAGTTTCGGGCCGGGCCGGGAACGCGTCGGCCGGCGCCGGTCGCGCACTGCCGTAGACCCCGGAGCCGGGCGAGACCGGACGGGGGCCGGCGGCCGGCGGACGCCCCTCCGCGGAAGCGCGGCCGTCGATCGGCGTGCGGCCCTCCGCGGCCGGTCGATTCTCGTGCGGCGAGCGGCCGGTAGACGGCTGACTCTCGAACGGCGGGCGACTGCCGCCCGCTGGGCGCTGCGGTTCGTCGGGGCGACTGCCGCCCGCTGGGCGCTGCGGTTCGTCGGGGCGACGGCCGTAATAGGGCGCGGCCGGGCGGGCCGCGCCGTAGACGCCGGGGTTGGCCGGTGAGACGGGCGCGGCGCCGTGCTGCTGCGGATGACCGGGCTGCGGCGGTCGCGGACCCGGCGGTGGCTGAGCGTGCCCCTGGACCCGGGGCGACATCGGTGCTCCCGCTTGCGGCCGCGGCGACCCCTGCTGCGGGCGCTGCTGCGAACCGGGCGGCGCGGATTGCGGGCGCTGCTGCGATCCGCCGGGACCCGGGGTGACAGGTGGGCTGGGCGGCGCGGATTGCGGGCGCTGCTGCGATCCGCCGGGACCCGGGGTGACGGGTGGGCTGGGCGGCGCGGACTGCGGGCGCTGGTGCGATCCGCCGGGGCCGGGGGTGACGGGTGGGCTGGGCGGCGCGGATTGCGGGCGCTGGTGCGATCCGCCGGGGCCGGGGGTGACGGGTGGGCCCGGCGGTGCGGATTGCGGGCGCTGCTGGGAGCTGCCAGGACCGGGCGGACCGGACTGCGGGCGCGGCGCCGAGCCCGAGACCGGCGCCACCGACGCGCGGCCGCCGGGGGAGACCGGCGTCCCGGGACGACCCGGCGCCTGCGCCCCGGGCCGGAACGACGGCTGCCCGGACGGCGGCCGACCAGGCTGTTCGTGCCGGCCGGCGTCGCCGGCGAATCCCTCACGCCGGCCAGCGTCGCCGGCGAATCCCTCACGCCGGCCACCGTCGCCGGCGAATCCCTCACGCCGGCCAGCGTCGGCCGCGAACCCCTCACGCCGGCCGGCGTCGGCGGGGAAGCCCTCCCGCCGCTGCGGATACTGGCCCTCCCGGCCGTAGACCGGGGCGGCGCCGCGGCGCTGATCGGGCGCCGGAGCGTGAGCGGCGGGACGGTTCCACGACGGCTCGTCGCGCTGCGGTGGGGGCGGGGGAGCGCTGCGCGCGGCGTACCCACCGCGGGCGTCCTGGTCGCGCTGGGCCGGGTGGTCGGACGGGGACGCCTCGTAGACCGGCGTGTGCACCGCCTTGCGCCGGCCGGGGTCACCGGGATAGCGCTGGCCGGGCAGCGGCTCCCACTCCCAGGTGATCTCGTAGACCCACGCCGGCTCGTCGCCCCAGCGGTCCTCGCCTATCTGGGAGCTCCAGCCGTTCATCGGGCACCCAGGATCAGGCCCGGTGATTGGCGGCGCTCCGTCACGGCGTTGTCCACTTCTTCGACAGGAAAATGTGCGGTGGCCGTCCGGAGACCCGGGTAGAGTCGCCCGGCTCCACTGCGGGGGTTCGGAAGGAGATTAACGGCGTGGACGGGATTGACGCCAGCGTGCTCACGATCTCTCCCGGTCGTCCGTTCCGAGCCTCCGTCGCTACTTTCGGTGCGCTGGTGTGGTCGGGTTTCCGGCGCTACGCGACCTATCGGCAAGCCACCATAGCCGGATCGTTCACCAACATAGTCTTCGGCTTCCTCCGCTGCTACGTGCTCCTCGCCGTCGCCGAGGGCGCGACCGGCGGCCGCCCGGGCGGCTACGACCCGGCCCAGCTCGTGACGTTCGTCTGGGTGGGGCAGGGGTTACTGACGGTGACCGGCATCTGGGGCTGGACGGAGCTGGCCGACCGGATCCGCACCGGCGACGTCGCGTCCGATCTGTTACGCCCGATTCCGCCGGTAACCGCCTATTTCGCCGCCGACCTGGGCCGCGCCGGGCACGGCATGCTCACCCGGTTCATCCCGCCGGTGGTGGCCGGGTTGATCTTCTTCCCGTTCTACGTCCCGCAACGGCCGCAGACCGTCCCGCTTTTCCTGATCTCCGTGGTGCTGGGCGTCATCTCCAGCTTCGGCTGCCGCTACCTGGTCAACGCGACCGCCTTCTGGCTGCACGACGCCCGCGGCCCGATCATGCTCTGGACCCTCGGCTCGGGAGTCCTCTCCGGCCTCTACTTCCCGCTGCGCCTGCTCCCCGAGTGGGCGAGCGTCGCGCTCTGGGTCGCCACCCCGCTGCCGGGCCTGCTACAGACCCCGCTCGACGTGCTGGTCGAGCGCGATCCGCCGGCGCTTCAGCTCGGGCTGGTGCTGCTCCAGGCCGCTTGGGCGATCGCGCTCCTGGCGCTGTGCCGGCTGGTCCAGCGGCGCGCGGAACGCAAGCTGGTGGTGCAGGGTGGGTGACGGGCGGCTCCGGGCGTACGGCGCCATGATCGCCGGAAAGATCCGCTCGGTGACCTCCTACCGTGCGTCGTTCGCGGTCGAGGTGATCGGCAACCTCGGCGCCACCGTCCTCGACGTGCTCACCGTCTTCGTCCTGTTCCGCGCGACCACCAGCCTCGGCGGGTTCACCCTGGCCGAGGGCGTGCTGATGACCGGGCTGGCGGTCTCCGGCTTCGTGCTCTGCGACGCGGTGGTGGGCAACATCGACGACCTTCAGCGGTACGTGCGATCCGGCACCCTGGACACGATCCTGCTCCGGCCGCTGGGCGTCCTGCCGCAGCTCGTTTTCATGGATCTGCCGGTGCGCAAGGTGCTGCGGGTCGCCTTCGGCCTGACCGTCTACGGCGTCGCGCTGCACGTCAACCACGTCGACTGGACGCCGGGCCGGGTGCTGCTGGCGGTGCTGGCCCCGATCGGGGGCGGCTTCTTCTTCGGGGCGATCTTCGTGCTGAGCGCGAGCCTCGCCTTCTGGTGGGTCGACTCCGGCCAGATCGGCGCCGCCTTCACCTACGGCGGGCGCGACTTCACCTCCTACCCCATCTCGGTTTATGGAGGTTGGTTCCGCGACCTGTTCGCGTACGCCCTCGGCTTCGGTTTCGTCTCCTACCAACCGGCGCTCGCCCTGCTCGGGCACACCGACCCGCTCGGGCTCCCGGCCTGGGCCGGTTTCGTGGCGCCGCTGGTCTGCCTGCCTGCCACGCTCGTCGCCGCCCTGGTGTGGCGCTCGGGCGTCCGTCATTACCGGAGCACCGGCTCATGATTCGCATGCAAGACCTTCGCAAAGATTTCGCCGTACGCGTCAAAGCCGGCCGCTTCCGGCGGGAGAAACGCGTGGTCTCGGCCGTCGACGGGGTCAGCCTGACGATCGAGCCGGGTGAGATGGTCGGCTACATCGGGCCGAACGGCGCCGGCAAGTCGACCACCCTGAAGATGCTGACCGGCGTGCTCACCCCCACCTCGGGCGAGGTCTCGGTCTTCGGCCTGACCCCGGTGCCCCAGCGCACCCGCCTGGCGCTGCGGATCGGCGTGGTCTTCGGGCAGCGCTCACAGCTGTGGTGGGACCTGCCGCTGCGCGAGTCGTTCCGCCTGCTGAGGCACATCTACCGGGTGCCGCCGGCCGAGCACGAGGCCCGCCTGCGCCGCTGCCGCGCGCTGCTGGAGCTGGACGCCTTCCTCGACACGCCGGTTCGGCAGCTGTCGCTCGGCCAGCGGATGCGCGGCGAGATGACGGCGGCGCTGCTGCACGGGCCGAAGGTGCTGTTCCTGGACGAGCCGACGATCGGCCTCGACGTGGTCAGCAAGCAGGCGGTCCGCTCGTTCCTGGCCGAGCTCGGCGCGACCGGCGACGTCACGCTCGTGCTGACCACCCACGACCTGGCCGACATCGAGCGCCTGTGCGACCGCTTGGTGGTGATCGACCACGGCCGGGTCGTGCACGACGGCACGATCGAGGCGTTGCATGCCCGCTACGGCTCGCTCCGCAGCCTGGTCGTCGACCTGGAGGCGCCGCTGCCCCCGGATTTCACCGTCGAGGGCGCGACGCTGACCGCCGTCGAGGCCGACGGGCACCGGGTGACGTTCGCCCTGGACTCGACCTCAGCCGGCACGGCGGTCGCGTCGCTGGTGACCGCCGCGTCGGTGCGGGATCTTTCCGTGGTCGAGCCCGATATCGAGGATGTTGTGGCTCGCCTTTATGCCGCGGGCTGATTTCTGGGGAAGGGTCGCGGGCGCCGTCGCGCTCGACGCTGTGGATGACGGCCGGAAGTTGTCGTACCCGGCTGCTTAGCTTTGCCCACCCAGTGCACGGGGTGGGGAAGGTTGCTGCCGTGATGACTTGCGTCGCCCTGGAAGCTATTCAGTCCATGACATGTGTCGGTGCTGAAGTCCCGATACATGTGTCACCTGGCTGCGATCATGGCCGGGTTGGTCCGTGCTATCGGGTATGGCTTCTCGGCGGCATGTGATGAACCTGCTGGATGCCCGGCGCTGATCGAGCTGCTCGACACCTACCGCGGCCACCACAACACTCGATGGCACAGCGCGCTGGCCCACCGGGCCACCCTCGACCAGGCCTTCGCCACCCGCGGTCAGCCTCGGCGGACCCACAAGCCCGCCCCGGCAAACCGAGGCCGCCCTGCACCGCTGCCTGGTGGCCAGCAACGGCGCCATCGGCATCGCCGGGCACCGCACGCCGCACCAGCGTCGCCCATGTCTCGGGACAGAACATCGCCCTGCGGGCCGGAAGTCATCAAGATCGACAGGTCGCGGCCGCGGAGCTCGCCGGCACGGTCGAAGTCTGATGAGTTGGCGCGGCGGGGATACGGGACGTCATCAAGATCCGCCGGCGGTGAGTGCCGGTGCGCTCTCGGCCTACGGGGTTCATGGGGCCGTCGGCCATGCGTCGCCGTCCTCGACCTGATCCGCGGCCGCCGTAAGTCGGCCACCGTTTGATCGACGCTGTGGATGGCGGCCGGAATTTTGTCGTACCCGGCTGCTTAACTCACCCCACCCAGTGAACGGGGTGGGGTTTGGTAGGGGCTCTGCATGGACGGCCTTGGAATGCCGCGGGCCGGTTTGCTTGTCCTCGGGCTGAAGCGCAGTTGGTGGACCGTGCCGGGCCCCGCCGGGCCGAGCGCCCGCCGAGCGCGGCCCGCCATGCCGACCCGACCCGACCAGACCGGCACGGCGGCTTCCGCGCGGCTACTTACTACTTCGGCTCGGGCTTCGGGATACGCCGGCGGACGTCGTCGACCACGGACGGACCCGGCTGCCACGCCGCCACCCACGCCTCGTCGCCCTCGGGGGACGACAGGATGCCGTCCTCGAGGAACGCGTAACGACCCTGCAGCACGCGCCGGGAGGCCTTGACGTCGATCGCGTCGGTGTTCTCCCACAGGGCGGTGAACAGGGCGTCGGCGCGCAGGCGGGACTGGCGGCAGAACAGGTCGGCCAGCTCGAGGCCCTCGGGTCGATGGTCGCGCTCGGCGTGGGCGCGCATGCAGACGGCCGACATCGCGAACAGCTCGGCGCCGATGTCGACGATCCGGCCGAGGAAGCCCTGCTTGCGCTCGAGCTTGCCCTGCCAGCGGGACATCGCGTAGAAGGTCGACCGGGCCAGCTTGCGGGAGGCGCGCTCGACGTACCGCAGATGCGCCGCGAGCGGGCCGAACTCGGCGTACGACGACGGGGCCTGGCCTTTGCCGACGGCGAGGGTGGGCAGCCAGCGCGCGTAGAACCCGCCGGCCCGGGCCGCCGCCCTGGCCTTGCGGCCGACGCCGGCCTCGGGGTCGATGATGTCGCCGGCCACCGAGAGGTGCGCGTCGACGGCCTCGCGGGCGATCAACAGGTGCATGATCTCGGTCGAGCCCTCGAAGATGCGGTTGATCCGCAGGTCGCGCAGCAGCTGCTCGGCCTCGGCGGCGCGCTCGCCGCGGGCCGCCAGCGAGTCGGCCGTCTCGTAGCCGCGACCGCCGCGGACCTGCACCAGCTCGTCGGCGACCAGCCAGGCCATCTCGCTGGCGAACAGCTTCACGAGCGCGGCCTCGATGCGGATGTCGTTGCGGTCGTCGTCGGCGATCATGCAGCAAAGATCAAGCATCGATTCCATCGCGTACGTCGTGGCGGCGATGAACGCGATCTTCTTGGCGACCGCCTCGTGCCGCGCCACCGGCAGTCCCCACTGCACGCGGTCGGCCGCCCACTCGCGGACGATCGCGAGGGACCGCTTACCGGCGCTGATGCACATCGCGGGCAGCGACAGCCGGCCGGTGTTCAGCGTGGTCAGGGCGATCTTGAGGCCCTTACCGACCGCGCCGATGACGTTCTCGGTGGGCACGAAGACGTCGTGGAACCGGGTGACGCTGTTCTCCAGCCCGTGCAGCCCGAGGAACGAGTTCCGCCGCTCGACCGTGATCCCCGGCGACTCGCTCTCGACCACGAACGCGGTGATCCCCTTGTCGGGCACCCGGGCCATCACCACGAGCAGGGTCGCGATCGTGCCGTTGGTGGCCCACAGCTTCACCCCGTTCAGCCGGTAGCCGCCCTCGACCGGGGTTGCGGTGGTGGCGAGCCGGGCCGGGTCGGAGCCGACGTCGGGCTCGGTCAGCAGGAACGCGGACACCTCGCCGGCCGCCAGCCGGGGCAGGAACGCCTTCTTCTGCTCCGGGGTGCCGAACATCTTGAGCGGCTGCGGCACGCCGATCGACTGGTGGGCCGAGAGCATGGCGCCGACCGAGGCGCTGGCCGAGCCGACGAGGGTCAGCGCCCGGCAGTAGTGCAGGTTGGTGAGGCCGAGTCCGCCGTACTCCTTGTCGATCTTCATGCCGAACGCGCCGAGCCGGGCCAGGCCGTGGAAGACCTCGTCGGGGATGTGCGACTCGCGCTCGATCCGGGCGCCGTCGATCTCGGTGCGGGCGAACTCGCCGAGGTCGCGGAGGAACTGCTCGGCGTCGGGACGCGGCTGCTCGCTGGGCCACGGATCGATCAGGTCGAGCCGGAACCGCCCGAGGAACAGCTCCTTGCCGAAGCTCGGTTTCCGCCACTCGGCCTCGCGTGCCGCCTCGGCGACCTGGCGTGCCTGACGCTCGGAGACGTCGGTGCGGTTGGGCTGCGTCGTGGTCACGGTTGACCTCCCTCGACGGGCTCTGACCTCGCTGGTCGCCACGTTACCGAGGCGTGTTACCCAACGGTAGGTGCAGGCAACCATCTGTCACATCGGCTTACCGATGCTCCATCACCAGCACGGCCCACGAGTTCTCGAGCGCTTCGTAATGATGCGGTACGTCGCCGGGGAACGACGCGTAGTCGCCCGGGCCCAGTTCGATCGCCTCGCCCACCGGCCCGGCCAGCACGCGCCCGGCGCCGACGACCAGGTGCTCGACGCTGCCCGGGAGGTGCGCGGCCGCCTCCCGGGGCTGGCCGGGCTCGAGCTCCATCAGGTAGACGTCGCGGCGGGTGTGCGGCGAGCCGGCCGCGAGCAGGGTTACCACGAAGTCGGCCTGATCGGCCTGGAGGCGCGGCCCCTCGCCGGCCCGGATCACGCGGACCTGGTCGACCGGCGGCTCGACCAGCCGGCTGAACGGCACGCCGAGCGCGACGCCGAGCGACCAGAGCGTCTCGATGCTGGGGTTGCCGGTGCCCGCCTCGAGCTGGGAGAGCGTGGACTTGGCCAGTCCGGCCCGCCGCGCCAGCTCGGCCAGCGAGATGCCGGCCCGCTCCCGTTCGCGACGCAGCGCCGCGGCGATGGTGGCGAGCGGAGGGGTTGGCTCGTGCATGTTCGCTCCATCGATCGGCTCGTTCGGTTTGACGAACGCGGTGAGTATCGTTCAGTATTTCAAACCATGCGTACGCTACAGCGAACGGACCGGGCTCTCCTGCGAGACGCCGTGACGATCGCGGCGGCGATGGTCGCGGTGGGTGCGTCGTTCGGGGCGATCGCGATCGCGTACGGGCTGCCGGTGTGGGTGCCTTTTCTGATGTCCACGGTCGTCTTCGCCGGTGGCTCGCAGTTTCTGGCGGTCGGCCTGCTCGCGGCCGGCAACCCGCTCGCCGCCGTCTTCGCCGGCCTGCTGCTGAACGCCCGCCACCTGCCGTTCGGCCTGGCCGTGGGCGGCGCGCTCGGTCCGCGCCGGCGCGAGAAGGTGATCGGCAGCCACCTCCTGACCGACGAGGTGGCCGCGTTCACGCTGGCCGAGCCCGACCCGGCCCGCCGGCGCCGGGTCTACTTCATCATCGGCGCGACGCTCTTCACGTCCTGGAACATCGGCACCGCCCTCGGCGTCCTGCTCGGCGGCGCCACCGGCGATCCGGACGCGCTGGGTCTGGACGCGGCGTTCCCGGCCGCGCTGATCGCCCTGATCATGCCGTCCCTGCGCGACCGCACGACGCGCACGGTCGCCCTGACCGGCGCCGCGGTCGCCGTGCTGCTCACGCCGGTGCTGCCGGCCGGGTTGCCGGTCATCTGCGCGCTGGCGGGATTGCTGACGCTCGTGCGCCCACGGCGGCACGCGGCCGAGGAGGAGAGGCGGCATGCAGTCGAGGAGAGGCGGAACGCGGTCGAGGAGAGGCGGCACGCAGTCGAGGAGAGGCGGAACGCGGTCGAGGAGAGGCGGAACGCGGCCTCGGAGCAGAGGCGGCACGCGGTCGAGGAGGAGACATGCTGATCGCGGCCATCATCGCCCTCGGCGTCGGCACCTACGGCATGCGGCTCGGCGGCGTGCTGCTGCGCGGACGTCTGAAGCTTTCCGCCACCCTCGAGCGCATTCTCCCGATGGCCGCCGCCGCGCTGCTGGCGGCGCTGGCGGGGACCGCCGCGCTGATGGCCGGCACCCACTTCGCCGGACCGGCCCGGCCGCTCGGAGTGCTGGTCGGCGGCGTGCTGGCCTGGCGGAAGGCGCCGTTCGTGGTCGTCGTGCTCGCGGCGGCGGCGACCGCGGCCCTGCTGCGCCTGGCCGGCGTCCCATAAAGCCCGCGGCCCTGCTGCGCCTGGCCGGCGTCCCATAAAGCCCGCGGCCCTGCTGCGCCTGGCCGGCGTCCCATAAATCGCGCGGCCCCTGCTGCGCCTGGCCGGCGTCCCATAAAGACCGCGCCCACGGCCTGAGCGCCCGCGACGCGAGCGCCCGGAGAACGCCCGCGACGGTCAGATCTTGTCGCCGAGCTCCACCTGTGGCTTCGGCACGCGCATGCGGCGGAACGTCAGGCCGCGCATCACGCCGTACAGCTGAAGCGAGCCCACCCGGACCGACGACTTCGGGAAGCGCTCCTTGACCAGCTTCTTCACCTTGCGCGCGATCAGCACGCTGTCGACGATCACGGCGACCGCCAGCAGCGCCCACAGCACGTTGCTGGCGAGCTGGATCGCGGGGATGCGGATGGTCGAGCCGATCAGCACGATCAGCGCGCCGCCGAAGAACCACGTGCCGACCGTGCGGCGCGCGTCGATGATGTCGCGGACCAGCTTGCGCTCGGGACCGCGGTCGCGGGCCAGCAGGTAGCGCTCGTCGCCCTGGCGCATGCCCTCGGCCGCCTCGGCCCGCTCGACTCGCTGCCGCTCACGCACCTGCTTCATGGCCTCGCGGCGGTTGGCCGGCGCCTCGGCGTTGACCTTGCGGCCCGTGCTCTGCCGCTTCGGCGTCACCTGGCCGAGCTCACGCTTGCTCGGGGTGTAGCCCTTCGGGCGGGGCGCGGCGCTGGTCTCCTCCTCCTCGACGGAAGGGGTGACGACGTCAGCGGACTTGCGGCGAAAAAGCGAGGACACGCTAGGAGAGTAGCCAAGCGGCGCGGTGCGAAGCACACCGCGCCGCCCTTTCTGGCAAATCAGAGACGTTCGACGTGCGCGCCCAGCGCCGCGAGCTTGTTCTCGAAGTCCTCGTACCCGCGGTTGATCAGGTCCACGCCGTACACCCGGGACGTGCCCTCGGCGGCCAGCGCCGCGATCAGATGGGCGAAGCCGGCCCGCAGGTCGGGGATGACCAGGTCGGCCGCGTGCAGCTTGGACGGGCCGGCGATGACCGCCGAGTGCTTGAAGTTGCGCCGGCCGAAGCGGCAGGGCGTGCCGCCCAGGCAGTCCCGGTAGACCTGGATCGTCGCGCCCATCTGGTTCAGCGCGTCGGTGTAGCCCAGCCGCTGCTCGTACACGGTCTCGTGCATGATCGACAGACCGCGGGCCTGGGTCAGCGCCACCACCAGCGGCTGCTGCCAGTCGGTCATGAAGCCGGGGTGCACGTCGGTCTCGAGGGCGACCGGCTGCAGGTCGCCGCCCGGGTGCCAGAACTTGATGCCGCCCTCGGCCCCGGTCACGCCCGGCCGGGCCACCCGGTCGTCGGTGATCTGGAACTCGCCGCCGATCGAGCGGAACACGTTCAGGAAGGTCATCATGTCGGCCTGCCGGGCCCCGACCACCTCGATCTCGCCCTTGGTGGCGAGCGCGGCGGCGGCCCAGCTGGCGGCCTCGATCCGGTCCGGGATCGGCTTGTGCGCGTACCCGTGGAGCTTCGGCACACCCTGGATCTCGATGACCCGGTCGGTGTGCACGGTGATGATGCCGCCCATCTTCTGCAGCACGCAGATCAGGTCGATGATCTCCGGCTCGATGGCGGCGTTGCGCAGCTCGGTGACGCCCTCCGCGCGTACGGCCGTGAGCAGCACCTGCTCGGTGGCGCCGACGCTGGGGTAGGGCAGCTCGAGCTTGGCGCCCTTGAGCCCGTTCGGCGCGCTCAGGTGCATGCCCTCGGGCGCCTTGTCGACGACCGCCCCGAACTCGCGCAGCGCCTGGATGTGGAAGTCGATCGGCCGCGGGCCGATGTGGCAGCCGCCGAGGTCCGGGATGAACGCCCGGCCCAGCCGGTGCAGCAGCGGGCCGCAGAACAGGATCGGGATCCGGCTCGAGCCGGCGTGCACGTTGATCTCGTCGGTGCTGGCGCTCTCGACGTTGGTCGGGTCCATCACCATCTCGCCGTCGTCGGCGCCGTCGCTGACCTTGACCCCGTGCAGCTCGAGCAGGCCGCGGACGACCTCGACATCGCGGATGCGCGGCACGTCGTAGAGGCGGCTCGGTGTCTCGCCCAGCAGGGCGGCGACCATCGCCTTGGAGACGAGGTTCTTGGCGCCACGGACCCGGATCTGACCCTGCAGCGGCGTACCGCCGTGCACGACCAGGACATCGTCGGTCAACGTAACCTCCAGCCGGCGGGCGATCGGGGCGCCCGGAAGTGATCGACGGGCGGGGGTACCCGTTTCGGCAACCGGGGAATCATAGCGTTGAGTGACAATAAGGGAAGTCGGCACAACGCCCAGACCGGACTGAAATGCTGATGATTAAGACAACATAAAAGCGCTGCCCGCCGGACAGCGCTTCCATGGTTACTGATAGTTACGGTAGGGCAAGCATCTGGTCGAGTGCGACGCGGGCGTGGTGGGCGGTGTCCTCGTCGACCGTGATCTGGTTCGGCACCCGGCCGGCGACCAGCTCCTCGAGCGCCCACACGAGGTGCGGCAGGTCGATCCGGTTCATCGTCGAGCAGTAGCAGACCGTGCGGTCCAGGAACATGATCTGCTTGTCCGGGTGGGCGAGGGCCATCCGGCGTACGAGATTGAGCTCCGTCCCCACCGCCCAGGCCGACCCCGCCGGCGCCGCGTCGAGCGCCTTGATGATGTATTCGGTCGAGCCCACGTAGTCGGCCGCCTTGACCACCTCGTGCCGGCACTCGGGGTGGACCAGCACGTTGACGCCCGGCACCCGCTCGCGCACCTCCCGCACGCTGTCGAGGGTGAACCGGCCGTGCACCGAGCAGTGCCCCCGCCACAGGATGATCCGGGCGTCGCGCAGCTGCTGGTCGGTCAGGCCGCCGTTCGGCTTGTGCGGGTCGTAGAGCACGCAGTCGTCGAGGTCGAAGCCCATCTCCAGCACCGCGGTGTTACGGCCCAGGTGCTGGTCGGGCAGGAAGAAGACCTTCGAACCTTGCTCGTACGCCCAGGTCAGCGCCCGCTTGGCGTTGGACGACGTGCAGACCACGCCCTTGTTGCGCCCGACGAAGCCCTTGATGTCGGCCGACGAGTTCATGTAGGTGACCGGGACGATGTCGCCGGCGATCCCCAGGTCCTCGAAGTGCTCCCAGGCCGTCTGCACCTGGCCGAGCACCGCCATGTCGGCCATCGAGCAGCCGGCGGCCAGGTCGGGCAGCACCACCTTCTGCTCGGGTGTGGTCAGGATGTCCGCGCTCTCGGCCATGAAGTGCACGCCGCAGAACACGATGAACTCGGCGTCCGGCCGGGCCGCGGCCTGCTGCGCGAGCTTGAAGGAGTCGCCGGTGACGTCGGCGAACTGGATCACCTCGTCGCGCTGGTAGTGGTGCCCGAGGACGAAGACGCGGTCGCCGAGCGCGGCCTTGGCGGCGGTGGCGCGGGCGACCAGATCGGGGTCGCTGGGCGCCGGCAGGTCACCGGGGCAGTCGACGCCGCGCTCGGAGGCAGGGTCGCTGCCACGGCCGAGCAGGAGGAGCGCAGTGGCGGAGTTCGCCGGTTCGGTCCAGGTCGAGGTCACGAACTCATCGTCGCACAGCTCGGAACCGCCATCTCGTGCGTAAGGAGTGGCCTGCCACACTCGGTGCGTGCGCGTACTGATCTGTCCGGACAAGTTCGCCGGCACCCTTTCCGCCCCCGCCGTCGCCGCCGCCGTCGCGTCCGGCTGGAACCCCTCCGACGACCTCGTGCTGCGCCCGCTCTCGGACGGCGGTCCGGGCTTCGTCGAGGTCCTCGCGGGCGCGCTGGACGGCCGCCTGCTCGACGTGGAGACGGTCGATCCGCTCGGCCGCCCGGTGCGCGGTCAGGTCCTGCTCGCCGGCGCCACCGCCTACATCGAGAGCGCGCAGGCGTGCGGCCTGCACCTACTCACCCGCGAGGAGCGCAACCCCGGCACCACGACCTCGTACGGCCTGGGCCTGCTCATGATGGCGGCCATCGAGGCGGGTGCGGCCGAGCTGGTCATCGGGCTCGGCGGCTCGGCGACGAACGACGGGGGAGCGGGCATGCTGGCCGCGCTCGGCGCCGCGCCGGTCGACGTGGCCGGCTACGCCCTGCCCTACGGCGGCGCCGCCCTGTCCGCGGCGGTGGCGCTCGGCGGCGAGCCCCGGCTGCGCGACGTCCGGCTGGTCGCGGCCACCGACGTCGACAGCCCGCTCACCGGGCTGCACGGCGCCAGCAAGGTCTTCGGCCCGCAGAAGGGCGCCACCGACGAGGACGTGTTCCGGCTCGACGCCGCCCTCGAGCAGTTCGCCGGGGTGCTCGAGCGCGCCTTCGGCGTCACCGACCTCGAGGTCGCGCCGGGCGGCGGCGCGGCCGGCGGCATCGGGGCCGCCCTGATCGCCGTGGGCGGCCGGGTCGTCTCCGGTATCGGCCTGGTCAGCACCCTGATCGGCCTGGAGAAGGAGCTGGACGCGGCCGACCTGGTGATCACCGGCGAGGGCTCGTTCGACCATCAGTCGCTGCGGGGGAAGGTGGTCGCCGGCATCGCGAACGGAGCCCGCGACCGGGGCCTGCCCTGCATCGTGGTCTGCGGCCGGAACGAGACCGGCTACCGCGAGGCGGCCAGTGCCGGGGTGACCGAGACCTTGTCGCTGACCGAGCACTTCGGGTCGGCGGAGACCGCCCTGGCCGAGCCCGCCCGGGGGCTGCGTGAGCTGTCCGAGCGCCTTTCCGCCCAGTGGAGCAGGTGACCTGGGCCACCCGGATTGGGAATCGTCCGGAACAGGGCTAGCGTTGGGTGGTACGGCAGAGTTCGCACCCTGGCAGGGAGATACGCAGTGACCACTGAAGCGCACACCCCGTCGACCGAGGCCGCCGCCCCGACCGGCGTCATCCTGACCGACGTCGCCGCGGTGAAGGTCAAGGCCCTGATCGAGCAGGAAGGGCGCGACGACCTGCGCCTGCGTATCGCCGTACAGCCCGGTGGCTGCTCCGGCCTGCGCTACCAGCTCTTCTTCGACGAGCGTTCGCTGGACGGCGACATCGTCAGCGACTTCGGCGGTGTCGAGGTCGTCGTCGACCGGATGAGCTCGCCGTACCTGGCGGGCGCCACGATCGACTTCGCCGACCGGATCGACGCGCAGGGCTTCACGATCGACAACCCGAACGCGCAGAACTCCTGCGCCTGCGGCGACTCGTTCCACTGATCCGCCGCTCCATAGCACGACCTTCTCGCAGGCCGTCCCGTTAACGGGGCGGCCTGCGGCGCGTAACCTGCCGGTAGGCTGCGGTAGCAAGGCCGCCCCTGTTTCCCGACCCCCGAGGGCCGACATGAAGATCGCCGTCACCGGCTCGATCGCCACCGACCACCTGATGCACTTCCCGGGCCGGTTCGCCGACCAGCTCATCGCCGACCAGCTGCACAAGGTCTCGCTCTCCTTCCTCGTCGACGACCTGGTGGTCCGGCGCGGCGGCGTGGCCAGCAACATCGCCTTCGGCATGGGCAAGCTGGGCCTGCACCCGATCCTCGTGGGCGCGGTCGGCGCCGACTTCGCCGACTACCGGTCGTGGCTCGAGCGGCACGGCGTGGACTGCGACTCGGTGCACGTCAGCGAGGTCGCGCACACGGCCCGTTTCGTCTGCACCACCGACGACGACCTCAACCAGATCGCCTCGTTCTACGCGGGCGCGATGTCCGAGGCCCGCAACATCGAGCTGGCGCCGGTCGACGCCCGCGCCGGCGGCCTCGACCTGGTGCTGATCAGCGCGAACGACCCGGCCGCCATGATCCGCCACTCGGAGGAGTGCCGGGCCCGGGGCTTCAAGTTCGCGGCCGACCCGTCGCAGCAGCTCGCCCGCATGGAGGGCAGCGACGTGCTGACCCTGATCAGCGGCGCGGAGTACCTGCTGACCAACGAGTACGAGCGCTCGCTGCTGGAGACCAAGGCGGGCCTCACCGCCGACCAGGTCCTCGAGCAGGTGCGCATCCGGGTCACGACGCTAGGCAAGGACGGCGTCGAGATCACCGGCCGCGACATCGAGCGCATCCACGTGCCGGTCGCCCGGGACGTGATCCCCGAGGACCCGACCGGCGTCGGCGACGGCTTCCGGGCCGGCTTCTTCGCGGCCGTCTCCTGGGGCCTGGGCCTCGAGCGGGCGGCCCAGGTCGGCTCGCTGGTGGCGGCCCTGGTGCTCGAGTCGGTCGGACCGCAGGAGTACGACGTCCGCGCCGACGACTTCGCCAAGCGGCTCGCCGACTCGTACGGTGACGAGGCCGCCGCCGAGATCAAGCCGTTCCTGGCCTGAGCCCCCGGGCGGAGCTGATGGTCCTGGCCGTCTTCGCCGGGCTGCCCGGCGTCGGGAAGAGCACGCTCGCCGCGCGGGTGGCCGCCGAGCTGCCCGCGACGGTGCTCGCCGTCGACACGGTGGACTTCACGCTCCGGCGGTACGAGGTGCACGAGACCCGGCCCGGCTTCGCCGCGTACGGCGTGGTGGCCGCCCTCGCCGAGCTTCAGCTCGAGATCGGCCACCACGTGATCATCGACGCGGTGAACCCGGTGAAGGCGGCAAGGCAGCTCTGGGTCGACCTCGCCGCGCGCCGGCAGGTGCCGCTGCGGGTGGTCGAGGTGGTCTGCGGCGACGACGCCGAGCACCGGCGCCGGGTCGAGGCCCGCTACGAGACCCGCGACCACGACGGCGTCCCGGACTGGGTGCGGGTGCTCGAGCGGCAGCAGGAGTACGAGCCGTACCTCGGCCCCCGTCTGGTGGTGGACACGTTCCTGGCCAAGGAGCCGGTCGGCCCGGTCGTCGACTACCTCAGCTGACCCGGCGCACGTCGAACGCATGCGGCTCGGGGGAGCCGAGGTACACCTGCCCCTTCATCCGGCACCAGGCGGGCACATCATTGGCCGCCGCCGGGTCGTCCGCGAGCACCCGCACCACTTCACCTCGCCCGACATTTCCGATTTGCCGGGCGAGGGCGATGATGGGGAGAGGGCAGCGCTGACCGAGGCAGTCAAGAGTGAGTGCCGGGAGACGGGCGCCCGCGTCGGTCCCAGCGGCGGCGGATCCTTCGCTCATATTCCCGCCTCTTTCCTGATATTTGCCACTATCCCCGGCAACACGGCCAGGAAGCGGTCCACCTCCGCCGACGTCGTGCCCCGGTGCAGGGAGATCCGGACGTTGCCGTGGCTGAGCACGCCCATCGCCTCGAGCACGTGGCTGGGCCGCAGCGTCGACGCCGTGCACGAGGAGCCCGACGACACCGCGAACCCCTGGCGGTCCAGTGCGTGCAGCAGGGCCTCCCCGTCCACGTACAGGCAGGAGAAGGTCACCAGGTTCGGCAGCCGGTCGTCCGGATCGCCCACCACCTCGACGTCGGGCACGGTGGCCGGCACCCGCTCGCGGATCCGGCGCACCAGCGCGCTCAGCCGCACCGCCTCGGTCTCCGCCTCGGCCAGCACCGCGCGCAGGCTCGCCGCCGCGGCCACCACGGCCGGCAGGTCGAGGGCGCCCGTCGCGCCGGGGCGATAAAGATCATCCTGGGGGTACGGTGAGATCCACCGCACACCCTTGCGCACCACCAGCACGCCCACGCCCGGCGGCCCGCCCCACTTGTGCGCGCTGGCGCTGAGCAGTGACCAGCCCGGCGGCACCGAATGGCGGCCGATCGACTGGGCCGCGTCCACGTAGAGCGGCACCCCGGCCTCGGCGCAGTACCCGGCGGCCGCCGCCACCGGCTGGACGGTCCCGGCCTCGTGGCTGGCGCTGATCAGGGCGGCCAGGCCGACGCCGGGCGCGGACACGGCCCGGTCCCAGGCCGCCAGGTCGAGCCGGCCGAAGCGGTCCACGCCGACCTCGACGGATTGTCCCTGAGGAGCCGCGTGCAGGACGGCCGAATGCTCGATCGCGGAGTGCACAAAGGTCACACCCTGCCGGCGCCGTCCCGCGAGCCCGCCCAGCACCGCGGCCTGTGCCGCCTGCGTACCGGAGGACCAGAAGGACACCTCGTCCTGGCGTACGCCCAGCGACTCGGCCATCGCGGCCTGGGCCGCATCCCGCAGCTGTTGCGCCCGCCGGCTCGCGGAATAGAGCCGCGACGGGTCGGCCCAGCCGTCCGCCAGCGCCGCCACCAGCGCCTCCGCCGCCACCGGATGCAGTGGAACGGCGGTGGCCGCGTCCATGTAGGCCGCCGGTCCGGCCGGAACGCCCGTGTCTCCCACCCGGAGAACGGTATCGTCCGTTTGACGGCCGGCATCCGGGGGAGACGGAAGATCCGACCCCCGAAACCGGACGGTAGGGCCTGGTCGAGTAGTGTGCGACCGTCGGTGACGCCTTGCCGCCCGTGTCCGTTTTCGGGCGAGGCGGCGCTGCTAAGGGAGGCAGAAGCAGGTGGGCGCAAAGAGTTCGGCCGCACGGCCGCGGACGGCAGTCCGGATCACCGGGCTCGCTCTCGGCGGCGCGGGGCTGCTGATGCTGCTCTCGGGTTGTTCGTTGCAGGAGTTCGGGAGCAAATTCGGCAACTTCGGGTGGCCCAGCAACGGCATCAGCCTGCAGGGACACAAGATGTACGACCTGTGGATCGGGTCCGTCATCGCCGCGCTGGCCGTCGGCTTCTTCGTGTGGGGCCTGATCTTCTGGTGCATCATCCGGTACCGCAAGCGCGGTGACGAGCTGCCCGTGCAGACCCGGTTCAACATGCCGATGGAGGTCCTCTACACGGTCACCCCGATCCTGGTGGTCGCGGTCCTCTTCTACTACACGGCGATCGTGCAGACCGACGTGGACAAGCTTTCCAAGAACCCCGACCAAGTGGTCCAGGTCGTGGCGTTCAAGTGGCAGTGGGAGTTCGACTACCGCGACGGCGTCGGCGCCGACGCGAACACGGTGGCCTCGACCATCGGCTCGGCCGACGTGATCCCGCTGCTGGTCCTGCCGGTCGGCGAGAAGATCCGCTTCGAGGAGACCTCGAAGGACGTCATCCACTCGTTCTGGGTGCCCGAGCTGCTGTTCAAGCGGGACGTGTTCCCCGGCAGCATTCGCAACAAGTTCGAGGTCACGCTGGACAAGACGGGCCGCTACGTCGGCCGGTGCGCCGAGCTCTGCGGCACCTACCACGCGTTCATGCAGTTCGAGCTGGTCGCGGTGTCGCCGGCGGACTTCGACAAGTTCCTGACCGCCAAGAAGGGCGGCGCCAGCACCCAGGAGGCGATGGTCGCCATCGGCCAGGCGCCGTACGCGACGACCACCGAGCCGCTGAACACCCGCCGCCACCTGAACAACTGGAACCAGTCCGGGAACGTGGCCGGGAGCTAGGGGACTGACGTGAAGACCGAGTACAAAATCTTCATCGGCGTTGCCGGCTTCCTCTTCGCCGCCGCGGCGCTCTACGGCTTCTGGACGAACGGCGAGTTCGGCGGCGTCGAGTGGATCGGCACCGTGGCGCTGATCCTCTCCGGACTGCTCTGCACGATGTGCGGCACGTTCTTCTGGTTCGTGTCGCGGCGCATCGACCTCCGCCCGGAGGACCGCGAGGACGGCGAGATCGCCGAGGGCGCCGGCGAGATCGGCTTCTTCAGCCCGGGCAGCTACTGGCCGTTCGGCATCGCCCTGGCCGCGTCCATCGCCGGCCTCGGCCTGGTGTTCTGGATGTGGTGGCTGATCGCGGCCGGCCTGGTCATGGTGATCATCGCCGCCAGCGCGATGCTCTTCGAGTACTACAGCGGCACGCGCCACACCGCCGAGCATTGAGTTTGGTTTGACGCGAGGCCCGCGTTCCCCTCGGGGGACGCGGGCCTCGGTGTTTCTAGGCGGCTCGGCGCTGGTGCGGCACCTGGGCCGCCGGTTGCTTGCCCCACAGGTGCACGACGATCGGGGCGACGACCTCGGCCGCGCCGCAGCGGGTGCAGACGAGCTCGGGGCAGTCGTCGTGATCGTCCGGGCACGGTGGAACCTCGAACATCATGTCGCCGTCGCAGATCACACAGCGCAGCTCACGCTCGGACACGGGATGCTCCTGTCCTGGTGAATTACCCGAATGTGATTCAGACGCTGCCACGGATGGGCACCATCGCCGCGGATTACCGGCGGCGTGTCTGATGCCTTTTCGTTATCGCGCCCTATTCGGCGGCCTTGGCCGCCCGCGCCACATCCACCCAGCGGGCCAGCTGAGCCGTCGCGGCCCCGGAGTCGATCGTTTCCTGGGCCCGGGCTATTCCGGCCCGCAGCGTGTCTCTGAAGTCGCCGGGAAAGCCGTTCTGCGCGGCGAGGGCGGCCGCGGCGTTCAAGACCACGGCGTCGCGTACGGGACCGGGCTCGCCGGCGAACGTCCGGTGCGCCACCCGGGCGTTGAACGCCACGTCGTCGCCGCGCAGGTCGGCCGGCTCGCTGCGGGGCAGGCCCAGCTCGACCGCGTCGACGACGAGCTCCTCGACGGCGCCGCCGCGGGCCATCCAGACCCGGGTCGGCGCGGCCGTGGTGAACTCGTCCAGCCCGTCCTCGCCCCGCACCACCAGCGCCGAGTCGCCGCGGTTGGCGAAGACGGCCGCCATCACCGGCGCCATCCGCAGGTCGAAGCAGCCGACCATGGCCGCGGTCGGCCGGGCCGGGTTGGTCAGCGGGCCGAGCACGTTGAAGAACGTGGGCACGCCCAGCTCGCGCCGGGTGACGGCGGCGTGCCGCATGCCGGGGTGGTAGCGGGCCGCGAAGCAGAAGCCGATGCCGGCCTCGGCGACCGTGCGGGCGACGCCGGCCGGGCCGAGGTCGAGCGGGATGCCGAAGTGCTCGAGCAGGTCGGCGGTGCCGGTGGTGGACGACGCCGAGCGGTTGCCGTGCTTCACCACGGTGACGCCCGAGGCGGCCGTGATGATCGCGGCCATCGTGGAGATGTTCACCGTGTTGGCCCGGTCGCCGCCGGTGCCGACCACGTCGACGGCGGAGGTGCGGGTCTTCTCCGGCAGCTCGACCAGGGTGGCGCTGGCCAGCATGGCCTCGACCAGGCCGGCCAGCTCGCCCGGGGTCTCGCCCTTGGCGCGCAGCGCCATCGCGAAGCCGGCGATCTGCACGGGCGTGGCGTTGCCCGCCATGATCTCGCCCATCGCCCAGGCCGTGTCGGCCGTGGCCAGTTCCTCGCCGCGCAGCAGGGCGCTCGTCAGGTTCGGCCAGGTGCGTGCGCCCATGGCGGGCCCTCCGGGGGGGAATGAAGAGTGGAAGATCAGCCGAGGTGACCCAGCGTGCCCAGCGGGACCACGCCGTTGCGGCGGTCGCGGAGCATGGCGGCGATCGTCTGGCCCGTGGTCACCGGGTCGAGCGGGTAGGTCAGGGTCTGGTCGACCTGCGCGTAGGCGGCGAGCCAGCGATCGGCGGCGCGGGCCAGCACCACGCAGACGGGCGGGGGAGTCGCGTACTCGTCCTTGGTCTGCCGGGCGATGCCGAGGCCGCCGGCCGGCGACGCCTCGCCGTCGAGCACCATCAGGTCGATCTCGTACTTGTCGAGGATGATCCGGCACTCTTCCCAGGTCGAGGCGTCGACGAACTCGACCGCGAGGTCGGCGGCGGGGCGGGTGCCGATCGCCAGCCGGATCCGGTCGCGGACCGCGATGTCGTCGCTGTAGAGCAGGACCGTGTAGAGGTCCGGCTGCGAGTTCGCCTGTACGTCGCTCATGAATGTGCCCCGGTTCACGTCTCGTAGTAGCCCGCTGATCGTACCGAACGCGCTATTCGCCGTCGGCCGGGCCGGTGAGCTTCGTCGCTGCCGCCGCCCGCGCCGCCTCCTGCGCCTCCTGGCGGTCCAGGGCGCGGTCGATCCGGCGGGCCTCCCGTTCGGACTGCTTGATCCACTGCAGCACGAGGATGCCGAGCATGGTGACGCTCACGATCTCGCCGCCGGCCCAGAGGATGCCGCCCGCGAGCACCTGGTCGTTCCACGGGTTCGACCAGGTCAGGTGCAGGTTCGGGTAGTAGTCGCCGGCCAGCAGCGTCTTGCTCTGCATGATCGTCAGGCCGAGGACCGTGTGGAACGGCACGGACAGCACCATCAGCAGCGCCCGGCCCGGGTACGGCCAGCGGCCGGGCAGCGGGTCGAGGCCGAGCAGCGGCCAGAAGAACAGGCAGCCGGTCACGATGAAGTGGATGTGGATGAACTCGTGCAGCCAGGCGTGCTCGAGGGTCGCGCGGTACAGCCCGGTGAAGTAGAGGATGAACGGGTTGGCGATGAAGATCCCGAACGCGACCAGCGGGAACGTCAGCACCTTGACCACGCGGCTGTGCAGCACGGCCAGCAGCGTCCGGCGGCTCGGGCCGTGCAGGGTGCGCAGGGCGAGGGTCACCGGGGCGCCCAGCGCCAGGAAGATCGGCCCGACCATGGACAGGACCATGTGCTGGACCATGTGCACCGAGAGCAGCGTGTCGTCGTACGCCTCGATGCCGCTGACCGTGACCGCCGCGATCGAGCCCAGTCCACCGGCGACGAACGCCACCGTGCGCCCGGCCGGCCAGTGATCGCCCCGCAGCCGGAGCCGATGGACGCCGTAGCCGTAGAGCGCGCCCGCGACCAGCAGGAACAGTCCGACCAGGCTCGCCACGTGGAACTCGGTGAAGATCGAGGCGGCGGTGAACGGCGGAAGCACAGTATCCCCGGCCGAGGCCAGTGACGTGGGCGTTTCGACTAGCTGCACCACTCGAGGCTAGGCCTATCCGGTCGGTGACCGTTCTTCCGGGCTGCGACTCGTGCCGGATTCCACCCCCCGCGGCACGTTGGACTGATCGCGGGGCAATAATGAGCCCGTGACAGCGGCCTCAGCCATCGACAAGAGCAGGATCCACTCCCTGACCCGACCGAACATGGTCAGCGTCGGGACGATCGTGTGGCTCTCCAGTGAACTCATGTTCTTCGCGGCGTTGTTCGCCATGTACTTCGCGATCCGCGCGGCGGATTACAGCATGTGGGAGGAGCACACTCCCGAGCTGAAGATCCCGTACGCGACGACCTTCACGGTGATCCTGGTGCTCTCCTCGGTCACCTGCCAGTTCGGCGTGTTCGCGGCGGAGAAGGGCGACGTCTTCGCGCTGCGGCGCTGGTTCACGATCACGTTCGTGATGGGCCTGATCTTCGTGCTCGGCCAGGCCAACGAGTACCACAACCTCGTCCGTGAGGGCATCAAGATCAACGGCGACGGTTACGGCTCGATGTTCTACCTCACGACCGGCTTCCACGGCCTGCACGTCACCGGCGGTCTGATCGCGTTCATCGTCTACATGATCCGCACGACGATGGGCCGCTTCACCCCGGCGCAGGCCACGTCGGCGATCGTCGTGTCGTACTACTGGCACTTCGTGGACGTCGTGTGGATCGCGCTCTACCTCATGATCTATTGGCTGAAGTAGAGCCGCGCCCGTCCATGAGCTTCAGGTCGAAACCCAGAGGGATCCAGCCCATGACTTCACACACCCCCGCCGGTGGCCGGCGTTTCCGGGGGCTGTTCACCCGGCGGCGCGGTGCGCCCAGCCGGGCGCGCCGGCGGCTCGGCGCGGCGGTGCGCATGCTCGCCGCGCTCGCGCTCGCCGGCGGCGTGTACACCGCGTTCGCCCCCGGCGCCTTCGCCGAGGACAACGTGCAGCTCTCCGCGACCGCGCAGGAGGGTAAGCAGCTCTACGACAACAGCTGCATCACCTGCCACGGGCGCGACGCGCAGGGTGTGCCGGGCCGCGGGCCGAGCCTGATCGGCGTCGGGTCGGCCTCGGTGGAGTTCCAGGTCGGCACCGGCCGCATGCCGATGACCCGCCAGGAGGCTCAGGCCGAGGAGAAGAAGCCGCAGTTCGACAAGACGCAGACCAAGCAGCTGGGTCAGTACATCCAGGAGCTCGGCGGAGGCCCCGAGCTGCCGGCCGACGGCAACTACGTCGAGGACCTGAAGGCGAACCCGGACGCGCTGGCCCGCGGCGGTGAGCTGTTCCGGGTGAATTGCACCTCGTGCCACGGCTTCGGCGGCGCCGGCGGCGCCCTCTCCTCCGGCAAGTACGCGCCGAGCCTGCACGACGTCAGCCCCGAGCACATCTACGCGGCCATGCTGACCGGCCCGCAGAACATGCCGGTGTTCGGCGACAACGAGCTGACGCCCGAGCAGAAGCGCGAGATCATCACGTACGTCACGAAGCAGCTCCAGGAGGACAAGGACCCGGGCGGCCTGTTCAACCTCGGCCGGTACGGCCCGGTGACCGAGGGCCTGGCCATCTTCGGGTTCGGCATTGTGATCCTGGTCTTCACGACGCTGTGGATTGCGGGGAAGTCATGACGACGCTGCACGACGAGCCGGAAGCGGTCGACGTCAACGACCCGCGCCTGAGCCGGTTCGAGATCGTCAAGGAAGGCGCCCGGCGGGACGAGATCGAGATCGTCACGTACGAGTCGCAGTTCCACGGCCGGGACTCCAAGGCGGAGAAGCGCGTCGTGCGCAACATCGCCCTGTTGTTCCTGATCGCGGGCGTGGCCGGGCTGGCGTTTCTCGGCTTCTACATCTGGTGGCCGTGGGAGTTCGAGCTCGGCCACACGCTGAGCGACTACTACACGCCGCTGCTCGGCATCTCGCTCGGCATCGCGCTGTTCGCGATCGCCTTCGCGATCCTCGCCTGGGCCAAGAAGCTGCTGCCGCACGAGGTGTCGATCCAGCAGCGGCACAACGGCGGCTCGGCGCCCGACCAGCAGCTGATCACCGGCCAGACGATCATGTTCGTGGGCCAGGAGCTGGGCGAGGGCGTGCAGCGCCGGCCGCTGCTCAAGGGCGCGATCGCGGTCGGCCTCGCGCCGCTCGGCCTGGCCGCCGCGGCGCCGCTGATCGGCGGGCTCATCGAGAACCCGCACAAGGACGACCCGCCGATGATGTTCTCGACGGGCTTCAACCCGAAGTTCAACAACGGCAACCTGGTCCGGCTGACCCGGCAGGACGGCACGCCGCTGCGTCCCGAGGACGTCAGCACCGGCGGTCAGCTGACGGTGTTCCCCGGCATCCCGGGCGGCTCCACCAACGAGTGGGCCGACTCCCCGACGCTGCTGATCCACCTGCGGCCGGACGACGCGGAGCGCACCCGGGCCAACGCCCACGCCGACCCGCGGAACAAGGGCTCGATGTGGGGTGACTACGTCGCGTACTCGAAGATCTGCACGCACGCGGGTTGCCCGGCCAGCCTGTACGAGCAGCAGACCAACCGGCTGCTCTGCCCGTGCCATCAGTCCCAGTTCCTGATCACGCGGAACGGGCAGCCGATCTTCGGCCCGGCGACCCGTCGGCTGCCGATGCTGCCACTGGGCGTGGACGACGAGGGCTACTTCGTGGCAAAGTCCGACTACAAGGACACCGTCGGACCCGACTTCTGGGAGCGGCCGTGAAGCGCCGGAAAGTTGATCTCACGCAGGCGCCCGTCACCTTCGCCAAGGGGGTGGACGAGCGCTACAAGGCGGCCACCCCGCTGCGGGGGCTGCTCAACAAGGTCTTTCCCGACCACTGGTCGTTCCTGCTGGGTGAGATCGCCCTCTTCTCGTTCATCATCCTGCTTCTCACCGGCACCTTCCTGACCCTCTTCTTCGACCCGTCGATGAAGGAGGTCGCCTACCAGGGCGCCTACCCGGCCCTGCGCGGCACCGAGATGTCGGCCGCCTACGAGTCGTCGCTGCGCCTGTCGTTCGAGGTGCGCGGTGGTCTGTTCATGCGGCAGATGCACCACTGGGCGGCGCTGCTGTTCATGGCCTCGATCGTCGTGCACATGGCCCGTACGTTCTTCACCGGCGCGTTCCGCAAGCCGCGCGAGGCGAACTGGGCGATCGGCGTCGTGCTGTTCCTGCTGGGCTTCCTGGCCGGCTTCACCGGCTACTCGCTGCCGGACGACGGCCTGTCCGGCACCGGCCTGCGCATCGCCTCGGCGATCATGCTGTCCATCCCGGTCGCCGGCACCTGGATCTCCGCCTCGATCTTCGGCGGCGAGTTCCCGGGCCACCTGATCATCGGCCGGTTCTACATCGCGCACGTGCTGCTGATCCCGGGCGGCCTGCTCGCCCTGATCAGCGTCCACCTGGGCCTGGTCTTCGCGCAGAAGCACACCCAGTGGCCCGGCCCGATGCGCACGAACACGAACGTGGTCGGCGAGCGGATGTTCCCGCGCTACGCGCTCAAGCAGGGCGGCTTCTTCATGGCCGTCTTCGGCACCGTGGCGCTGATGGCCGGTCTGTTCCAGATCAATCCGATCTGGCTGTTCGGGCCGTACCGCGCCTCCGAGGTGTCCTCGGCGTCGCAGCCCGACTGGTACGTCATGTTCATGGACGGCCTGGTCCGTCTCATGCCGAACTGGCAGATCTACATCCCGATCGGGAACGGCTACAGCATCCCGCCGCTGTTCTGGCCCGCGGTGGTCGGCCTCGGCGCGCTCACCACGATCCCGATGTTCTACCCGTGGATCGAGGCGCGGCGCACCAAGGACAAGTCGATCCACAACCTGCTCCAGCGCCCGCGCGACAACCCGGAGCGGGTCGGCATCGGCGCCATGGCGTTCACGTTCTTCCTGGTCGCGACCCTGTCCGGCGGCAACGACGTGATCGCCGACAAGTTCCACATCAGCCTGAACGCGATGACCTGGGCCGGCCGCATCGGCCTGCTGATCGGGCCGCCGCTGGCGTACTTCATCGCGGTCCGCATCTGCCTGGGTCTCCAGCAGCACGACCGCGAGGTCCTGGCCCACGGCGTGGAGACGGGCATCATCCGCCGCCTGCCGAACGGCCAGTTCATCGAGGTCCACCAGCCGCTCGGCCCGGTCGACGACCACGGCCACCCGGTGCCGATCGAGTACGGCGGCTGGGTCGTCCCGAAGAAGATGAACCGCGTGGGCGCGCTGGCGCCGGCGATCAAGGGCTTCTTCTTCCCGGTCGAGAAGCCGGCCGAGGCGCCGGTGTCGCCCGGCATGCCGCCGGTGAGCGCCCGCGACGAGCGCGAGGAAATCACGTCCGGCCGTTAGACCCGAGCAACGCGAAAGGGGCCCGCTTCGGCGGGCCCCTTTTTCGTCGCCTCAGTCGGCGTCGGGAAGGCCGATCGCGAAGGCGTCCTCGAGATCGTGCTTCGAGTAGGCGCGGAACGCGATGTGGGACTCCGTGTTGAGCACGCCCGGGGTCTTGGAGATCTTGCCCGCGATGACCTCGGCGATGTCGTCGAAGTGCGGGACGCGGACGATGGCGATGAGGTCGACGTTGCCGGCCACCGAGTAGACCTCGCTGACGCCGTCGAGGGCCGCGAGCGCCTCGGCGACCTCGGGGATCGAGTCGGTGGCGCAGTCGATGTGCACGATCGCGGTGTTCACCTGGGCTCCTCGACGATGAGAGGCGGGATGTGTCGCGACCATGGTATCGGCGACGCCGCGGTCAGACCGCGACGGTCAGGCCGTCCGGTGCGCGGATCACGTCGGTGAGGTTCTCGCCCGGGCCGACCTCGGCCCGCGGCCAGACGACGGCGCGGGTGACGCTGCCGCGGACGCGCGCGTGCGGCCCGATGACGGACGCGGAGACGGGCCCATCGACGTCGGCGGTGGGGTCGATCAGGGTCTGACCATTCGCGGCGTGCAGATTGGCGCTGAGGTAGTCGGCGGGCGTGCCGGTGTCGATGTAGACGCCCTCGTAGCCGATCAGCTCGAGCTCACCGCGGGACTCGGCCGGGCGCCAGGACGTCCGGACCAGGTTGCCGTGCTCGTCCGGCAGCTCGCGGACGTAGCGCCAGGGCAGGAGCGAGAAGCCGGCGAACCGGCGCCCGCTGAAGCCACCGGTCTCGCCGGGCCGGTTCGGCTTGGTGAGGATGCGGACCGTCGCGCCCGACCACCCGTCCAGAATGGCCGCGATGTCGGGGCCGGGGGATCGTCGCGGGTCGGCGAGGTAGGCGTCGGCGTTGCCGACGAGCACGCCGCGGCCGTCGATCCAGGACCGCAGGCGCGCGACGCCGCCGGCCGTGCCGAGGGGCCCGTCCGGCTCGACCGAGAGGTGGGCGCGGTCGGCGACGTGGGCTACGACCTGGTCGGCGAGATAGGCGGCGTTGACAGCGACGTTGGCCGGCGAGTCGAAACCGAGCGCTGCTACGCGCGCGAGGGCTCGGTCGAGCAGCGGGACGTTGCCGACCGGGCAGAGCGCCTTGGGCAGCGTCTCGGTCAGCGGTCGGAGACGCTGGCCCTCGCCGGCGGCCAGGACCACCGCGCAGATCCCGGTCACGAGGCGCGGGGGATGATGCCGTAGGTGTTCAGGACCAGGGCCGTGTTGGCGCTCAGGCGCGGGAGGTCGTCGACCGGGAACCAGGCCGCCTCCAGGACCTCGGCGCCGTCGACCACCAGCGGCGTGGCGGAGGCCGGGACGTAGGCGAAGAAGATCGTGTCGACCACGCCCACCACGTGGACGATGGCGTTGGGGCTGCCGGCCGTCATGTCGGCCGGCTCCACGCGTACGCCGGTCTCCTCGAAAAGCTCGCGCGCCGCGCCCACCACCGGCTGTTCCCGCTTCTTGAGCAGGCCGGCCGGCAGGCCCCAGCCGCCGCGATGCGGCTGGCGCAGCAGCAGCACCCGCTCGGGACCGCCGTTCTCCTTCGCCTCCGAGTCGCGCAGGACGGTGACCGCGCCGACCAGATATCTCGGCGCGACGAGCTTGGCCACGAAACGGCGAGCGGGCAGCGGCATCCGATAGAACGTGAGGTACGCCAGGCCGCGCACACGCCGAGGGAAATTCACGTCGCCAAGGCTAGCGGTGCCCGCCGAGCGGTCAGTCGGGGTGGTCGACCAGGGCGATCAGCTGCTCGACCACCGTGTCCGGCTCGAGGTTGCGCTCGCACACCGCGACCAGCATCGTCTCGAGGTCGGGGTAGCCCAGCTCCTCGGCCAGACGCCGCAGCGGCACCTCGCTGGCCAGCCCGCGGTCGTGCTTGCGGAGGGTGAGGCCGATCGTCGCCCGGCCGAGCTTCACCTTGTCGGCGATGCTCATGCGGGGCTCGTTCTTGTCGTCGAAGTAGCGGTTGATCGAGAGCTGCGCCTGGCTCGACTTCACGAAGCCCAGCCACTCCTTGCGGGGACCGCGCGGCGCGTTGGGCTCGACCTCGACGTGGCCGTCGGACTCGGAGAAGATCTCGACGACGTCGCCGTCGCGCAGCTGCGAGCTGAGCGGGGCGAGCCGGCCGTTGATCGTGGCGGCCAGGCACTGGTCGCCCTTCTCCGAGCTCAGCTCGTAGGCCAGGTCGACCGGGGTCGAGCCGCTGGGCAGCTCGATCGCGCGGCCGTGGGCGAACACCGTGATCTGGGCCTCGGCGAGATCGCAGCGCAGCGAGGAGAGGAACTGGGCCGCATCGGTCGTGTCCTGCTGCCAGTCGAGCACCCGCTTGAGCCAGGAGAGCTGGTCGGCGCCGGACGGGTCGGCGGTCTCGGCGTCCTTCGGGTAGCGGTAGCCGGTGGCCACGCCGTACTCCGAGTAGCGGTGCATCGTCTCGGTGCGGATCAGCACCTCGACCAAGCGGCCGTCGGGGCCGGTCACGGTCGTGTGCAGCGAGCGGTAGAGGTTGTTCTTGGGCGAGGCGATGAAGTCCTTGAACCGGCCGGCGACCGGTCGCCACTGGCCGTGGATGGCGCCGAGCGCCGCGTAACAGTCGGTGGGCGGGCCGTCGACGATCACCGCGATGCGGGGCAGGTCGAACGGGACCGGATGGTCGCCGGCGACCGTGTCCTTCCAGATCGAGTAGTAGTGCCGCGGGCGGGGCTTGACCACGGCCGACACTCGCTGGCGCCGCAGGGCCGCCCGCGCCTTGCCGGTCACCTCGTTGAGGTACTCCTGCCAGCCGGGCCGGTTCCGCACGTGCTCGTCGATGCGGGCGTAGGAGTCGGGCTCGAGGTGGTAGAGCACCACGTCGTCGAGGTCGCGCTTGAGGGCCTGGATGCCGAGCCGGTCACAGAGCGGCACCAGCACGTCGAGGGTGGCGGTGGCGATCCGGGCGCGGCTGGCGGGGGAGCGGGCGTCGAGCGTACGCATGTTGTGCAGCCGGTCGGCGAGCTTGATCACCAGGACCCGGACGTCCTTGCCGGCCGCCACGATCATCTTGCGGATGGTCTCGGCCTCGGCCGCCTTGCCGTAGAACGCCTTGTCGAACTTGGTCACGCCGTCGACCAGGTGGGTCACCTCGGGGCCGAAGTCGCTGTGCAGCGCCTCGAGCGTGTAGCTGGTGTCCTCGACCGTATCGTGCAGCAGGGCCGCCACCAGGGTGGTCGTGTCCATGCCGAGCTCGGCGCAGATCTGGGCGACGGCCAGCGGATGCGTGATGTACGGATCGCCGGACTTGCGCATCTGGCCGCGGTGCATGTTCTCCGCGATCGCGTAGCTGCGGCGCAGCACGCCGGCGTCGGCGGACGGGTGGATGCCGCGGTGGGTCTTGGTGAGCTTCGCCACCGGGTCGTCGTCGTTGCCCGGGAAGCTCAGAAAGGACCGGAGCCGCTGGGAGATGGATTGCTCGGCGGGCGCTTGCGTGGGGAGGGCACGTCCAAGGGCGGCGCCGTGGCCGGCGTCGACGTCCACTGGACACCCCCTCACCGCTCGGGCCGTCTTGTCGGCCGGCCCGCCTGGCAAATCGCCGTGAAGCCACCCGAACCGCGCCGAGTGATTCCACTTGCCTTACAGCCTAAGCGAGCGAGCGTCATCCGAACGGTCAGTTACGGATGAGCGAACGGCCGAGTCTTTGCCCGATGCTGCGGCTTCTGCCCGGTTGAGCAGGGCGGTGAAGCGCGCGGCGCCACGAACCGGTGACACCCAGTCGCCGGAGGTTTCCACCAACCGGGTGTCGGGCCGCTCGAGCCAGGCGAGGATCCGCTCGGTCTCCTCGGCGCTCGCGGCCGGCACCGGGCCCGGTCCGGGTAGGACCGTCTCGGCGGTCATCCGGACCGCGTCGAGAGTGGGCCGGGGATGCTCGCGGGGCGGGGAGGTGGCGGCGGCGGCGAGCCGGCCGTGCCGGACCACGACGATCTCCCACCCGCCGACGGTGTCGCGCCGGGCGGCCACCACCTCGGCCAGCCGGGTCAGCGCGGCCAGGCGTTGCATGCGGACGGTGGCCCGGAGCAGGGCGATCAGGCGGGAGCGGAGGACCGCGGCCTCCTCGTACCGCCGGACCTCGGAAAGGGCCTCGATGCGGCCCATGAGCGCGGCGACCACGATCTCGGGGTCGCCGTGGATGGCGGTCCGAAAGGGCAGGGCGGCCGTCTCCGCGTACGCCTCCGGGGTGATCTTGTGTTCGCACGGCGCCGGGCATCGGCCCAGCTCGGCCAGGGCGCATGCGGGGGTCGGCGTGCGGAGGGAGAGCGCGTGACCGCACTGGCGCAGCGGAAGCGCGTCGTAGACCCCGGCGGCGGCGAGCTCGGCGGTGCGGCGCGAGGAGAACGGGCCGAGGTAGGCCGCGTCGTCGTCGGCCAGCCGCCGGACCACCGACAGCCGGGGGTAGACCTCGGTGGTGAGCTTGAGCCAGACCACTCGCTCCGGATATTTCGAGCGGCGGTTGTACGGCGGGGCGTGTGCCGCGATCAGCCGCAGCTCGCGGACCTCGGCCTCCAGCGAATGGGCGCACTCGACCGCCTCGACCCGGGTCGCCGCGGCGAGCATCTCGGAGATGCGCGCGCGTTTCTCGGACGCGGTGAAGTAGCTGCGGACGCGGGTGGCGATGTCCTTGGACGTGCCGACGTAGAGCGGGCGGTCGTCGGCGGCCCGGAAGACATAGACCCCGGGCACGTGCGGCAGGCCCTCGGCCAGGTGGCGCTGGCGGCGCTGGGTCGGCGTGACCGCCTTGGCGAACTCGATCGCGTCGCCGAGCGTGTGCACCCGGAAGCTGCCCAGCCGCTCGATCAGCCCGTGCAGCACGTCGACGGTGGCCCGGGCGTCATCGAGCGCGCGGTGGGTGGGCTGGACCCGGGCGTGGAAGAACTGGGCGAGTGTGCCAAGTTTCCGGTTGGGCACCTCGTCGCGGGTCAGCGCCCGGCGGGCGACCGCGGCCGTGTCGAGCACCCGGGGGCCGGGCCACTGGTAGCCGTGGCGGGCGCAGGCCGCCTTGAGAAAGCCGACGTCGTAGGGCGCGTTGTGCGCCACCAGCACCGACCCCCGCAGGAACTCGAGCAGGCTGGGCAGCACCGACTCGATCGGCGGGGCCGGGGCCAGCATCGCGTCGGTGATGCCGGTCAGGACGGTGATGAACGCCGGGATGCGCTCGCCCGGGTTGACCAGGGTCGCGAAGACGCCCAGCTCCTCGCCGCCGCGGACCTTGACCGCGCCGATCTCGGTCACGCCGCCGCCGTCGGCCGCGCCGCCGGTCGTCTCCAGGTCGAGCACCACGAACGTGGTGTCGGCGAGCGAGAGGGCCGCCGGATCGACCGAGCCGTCGGCGGCGAGAAGCGTGTCCAGAGTGCCCTGGACGTATGCGGGTTGGGCCACGGCGGGGACATTAGAGAGGGGGTACGACAATAACCGGCGCGCCGTCACAAAAGATCACTTGCTTCGACAAGCTTTTCCGCTGCCCACGGTGTGAGAATAGGTAGATGTCCGAGCCTTCGTATCCCGGCGACCGCCCCACGGAGGAGGCGGCGATTTTCCAGGATGCGGAGTTTGTCCCGGAACCGATCCTCCCCGAGCCGGTCCGGCAGCGCATCACCGTCCTGGCGGCGGCCGCTCTTCCCGGCCTGCCCGCCGACGAGATCCCGGTCGTGCTGCGGCGGGTCGCCCGCTTCGCCCCGAATCGTCGTGCCCGGCTCGGCGGCCGTGAGATCGCCGCGCAGCTGACCTCCGACCCGCTCTTCCGCCAGCGGATCAGCGGCAAGGTCGTGACCGAGGCGGGTGATCTCGGCGTCGCCGTGTCGGCCGGGGTCGCGCCGGCCGCCGCCGACCCGGTCGAGGTCGCGGCGCTGGCCTACCTGGCCCGGCCGGAGGGCTGGCGCGACCTGGTCGAGGGCGCCGGCGACGCGGTCCGGGCCGAGGCCGACAGCGCCGCCGTCGAGGGGCGCATCCGCGACGCCGAGCAGCGGGCGGTCCGCGCCGAGCACGACCGCACGGTGGCCAAGGTCGAGGCCGACAAGCTGCGCGACGAGCTGGCCCGGGTGCGCGAGGAGCTGGGCCAGCTGCGCGAGGAGGCGCGGTCGACGGCGAAGGCGCTGCGCGAGGCGCAGGCGGCCCAGAAGCGCGCGAGCGACCTGCTGGCCACCGAGAAGGGGCGCGCGTCGCGCATCGCGGCCGACCATGACGCGGAGGTACGCCGGCTGAAGACCCGCCTGGCCGAGGCGGAGGCGCAGGCCGCCACCGGCAAGCAGAGCGCCAAGGACGCCCGGGCCGCCGACGACGCCCGGCTCTGGCTGCTCATCGAGACCATCGGGCAGGCCGCGTCGGGCCTGCGGCGCGAGCTGGCGCTGGGCCCGTCCGACAAGATGCCGGCCGACTTCGTGGCCGACACCGCCGCCGAGCGGCCCGGCCAGCCCGAGCGGTCCCGGGCGCGGGCCCAGGACACCGACGACCCGGGCCGGCTCGACCAGCTGCTGGCGCTGCCGCGGGCGCACCTGGTCGTCGACGGTTACAACGTGACCAAGCGCGGCTTCGCCGAGATGTCGCTCGAGCAGCAGCGCAAACGGCTGATCACCGGCCTCGGCGGGATCGCGGCCCAGACCGGGGACGAGATCACCGTGGTCTTCGACGGGGCCGAGCGGGTGCACGGGCTGCCGCCGGCGCCGCGCGGGGTGCGCGTGCTGTTCTCCCGCAAGGGCGACACCGCCGACGAGCTGATCCGGCAACTGGTCCGGGCCGAGCCGGCGGGGCGGCCGATCGTGGTGATCTCGTCGGACCGGGAGGTCGCCGACGGCGTGCGGCGCCATGGCGCGTACCCGATGGGAGCCGACTCTCTTCTCCGCCGGCTCGCCCGCTCCTGATTTTTGTCATACCCCTCGCCTAGCGTGACCGTCACCGATGGTGGCCGGTGCGCCACCCGGGTGAGGAGGAGTGATGATCGTCGACTGCGGTCGCTGCGCCGGTTCCGCCGACGCATGCCGGGGTTGCCTGGTCAGCGCGCTGCTGGACACCCCTGACGGCATTGCCGACCTGACGCCCGGCGAGCTGCGGGCGATCGAGACGTTCGAGCTGGCCGGCTTCGAGGTGGAGATCGTGGAGACCCCGGAGCCGCCGGTCGTCGTCCCGATGCTCCCGCGCCGCCGACACGTTGCGTGATCAACCCTAGGATGGGGCGGATGATGACGTCGCGCGCCTGGGCGGCCGGCACCCTCGTTGTGTTGCTCGTGCTGCTCGCCGTCTTCGCGGCCGTGACCATCCCCTGGCACCGACCGCCCGCGCCCCGCGCCGACCAGCTCGCCGCCCTCGGCTCGCTCCCGGCCGACAAGGTCGCGCGGGCCCGCGAGTTCCACGCCGAGCTGCGCCCGGGGTCGTACGGCGCGATGGCCGTCGGCCTGCTGGTGGCCCTGGCGCTGGGCCTGACCCCGCTCGGCGCCCGGATCGTCGGCGCCTTCGGCTCGAACTGGGTGGTCCAGGCCCTGCTCGGCGGCCTGGCCGTGGTGCTCGTGGCCGAGGTCGTCACACTGCCGTTCGCGGCCTGGCGGCACGTCGTCGTGGTGAAGTACGGCATCTCCACCCAGTCCTGGGGGGCGTGGACGGTCGACCTGCTCAAGTCGTGGGCGGTCGGCGCGGTCATCGGCGGCGTGGCCCTGCTCGGCTTCTACACGATCACCCACTTCGCGCCGCGGTGGTGGTGGGCGTTCGGGGCGGTGGGCGCGGCCGGGCTCGTGGTGCTGCTCTCGTTCGTCCTGCCGGTGCTGGTCGAGCCGGTGTTCAACAAGTTCACGCCGATGGCCGGCGGCCCGCTGCGGTCGGCGCTGATCGAGCTCGCCGACCGCGACGGCGTGCCGGTCCGCGACGTCCTGGTGGCCGACGCCTCGCGCCGCACGCGCGCGGTGAACGCGTACGTCTCCGGGCTCGGGCCGACCCGCCGCATCGTCGTCTACGACACCATGCTCACCGAGGCCACGCCGGAGGAGGTCGTCTCGGTGGTCGCGCACGAGCTCGGCCACGCCAAGGACAACGACGTGCTGATCGGCACCGTCCTCGGCGGGCTCGGCTCGGCCGTCGCGGTGATCGCCCTGTTCCTGCTCGGCTCGTGGTCGGGGCTGTTGCGCCTGGCCGGCGTCACGTCGCTGGGCGAGCCGCGCGGCATCGGCCTGATGCTGGCCGCGGTGACCGTGGCCGGGCTGGTCGCCGGCCCGGCCCAGGCCTACGTGTCCCGCCGCATCGAGGCCCGGGCCGACGAGCACGCGCTGACGCTGACCGGCGACCCGGCGACCTTCGAGGCCATGCAGCGCCGCCTCGGCACCGTGAACCTCTCCGATCCGGACCCACCGGCCTGGGAGTACGTCATCTCCGCCAGCCACCCGTCCACGGTGGAGCGCATGGCCGCGGCTCGCGCCTACGCCCGGGGAGCTCGCTGATGGGGCGCACGCTGCTGATCACCAACGACTTCCCGCCGCGGCCCGGCGGCATCCAGCAGTTCGTGCACAACCTGGCGATCCGGCAGCCGGCGGGCTCGGTGGTGGTCTACGCGTCGACGTGGAAGGGCGCGGCCAAGTTCGACGCCGAGCAGCCGTTCGAGGTGGTCCGCGAGCAGACCGGCGTGCTGCTGCCGACCCCGGCCGTGGCCCGGCGGGCGGCCGCGCTGGCCCGCGAGCACGACTGCGACCGGGTGTGGTTCGGCGCCGCCGCCCCGCTCGGGCTGCTCGCCGACGGCCTGCGCCGGTCGGCGGGCGTGCGGCGGGCGGTGGCGATCACCCACGGGCACGAGATCGGCTGGGCCGCGCTGCCCGGCGCGCGGCAGCTGCTGCGGCACATCGCCCGGGGCAACGACGTGGTGACGTACCTGGGGGAGTACCAGCGCACCCGGCTCGACCGCGCGCTGCACGGCCTCACCGGCCTCGAGCGGCTGGCGCCCGGGGTCGACGTCGAGGCGTTCCACCCCGGAGCCGACGGCTCGGCGGTCCGGGCCCGGCACGGCCTGAGCGACCGCCCGGTGATCGTCTGCGTCTCCCGCCTGGTGCCGCGCAAGGGCCAGGACATGCTGATCCGCGCCCTGCCCGCGGTCCGGCGCCGGGTCCCGGGAGCCGCCCTGCTGCTGGTCAGCGGCGGTCCCTATCGCGCGAAGCTGGAACGGCTGGCCCGCGAGCAGGGCGTCGAGTCCGATGTGGTGTTCACCGGCTCGGTGCCGTGGGCCGAGCTGCCCGCGCACTACGCGGCGGGCGACGTCTACGCGATGCCGTGCCGCACCCGGGCCGCCGGCCTCGACGTCGAGGGCCTGGGCATCGTCTATCTGGAGGCCTCGGCGACCGGGCTGCCGGTGGTCGGGGGCGACTCGGGGGGCGCGCCCGACGCCGTTCGCGAGGGCGAGACGGGGTACGTGGTGGGCGGCCGCGACGTGGCGGCCCTGGTGTCCCGTTTGACCGAGTTGCTGGGCGATCCGGCGAAGGCCCGGGCGATGGGCAGGGCGGGCCGGGAGTGGGTCGAGCGCGAGTGGCGCTGGGAGCGGCAGGCGGCCCGGCTGACGGGGCTGCTGGATGGGTCTGCGGTCTAGCTTCGGGGATCGGCGGACGTGAATCGCGTCGCTACCCGGGGATTCGGCAACTTCGGCGTGGCATCGTTTCCTCATGGACCCGCTGGGGATCGCCGTCATCGTCGCCGTCCTGATCGTCGCCACGACGTTCGGTTTGTGGCGCCGGCGCACCGATGGGGTTCTCCGCGACGAGGCGGCCGAGAAGCGGAAGCGGGCCGCGATCCTGCGGGCGGCCGGGCTCGAGGTCGTCGAGATACCCGACCATTCCTCCCCGACGGCGGCCGCGACCGCGGCGGCCAAGGCGGCGTCGACGGCGGCGGCCGCGGCGGTGCAGGGGGCGCAGCAGACTCCCAAGGCTCGCGCGCTCACCGTGGTCCCGGCGCCCGCGGCCGACCCGGAGGCGGACGTGGCGCTCGACCGCGGTGAAGCGGCGGCCCCGGAGGCGGGCGTGGCGCTCGACCGCGGTGATGCGGCGGTCTCGGAGGCCGGCGTGGCGCTCGACCGCGGTGAAGCGGCGGCCCCGGTGCCGGACCGGGAGGAAGAGCCCGGAGTGGTCGAGGACGCGGCCGGGGCCGGCGCGGCGGAGAGCGACCCGAGCGCGGCCGGGCGGGTTCTCGGGGCGGACCTGCGCGAGCGGCTCGGCGTCGAGCCGGCGGCGGTCACGTTGCTGCAGTTCTCGTCGGCGTTCTGTGCGCCGTGCCGGGCGGTGCGGCGGGTGAGCTCCGAGGTCGCCGAGCTGCTGCCGGGCGTGCGGCACGTCGAGGTCGACGCCGAGAGCCACCTCGACGAGGTGCGGGAGCTGGGCATCTGGCGAACCCCCACCCTCCTTGTGCTCGACGCCGAAGGGCGCGTGGTGAAGCGGGCCACCGGTGTGCCGAGCAAGCCGCAGTTGATCGCGGCCCTGGCCGGCCTGCTTCCCGCTCGAGGCTGAGCGGTGCCCTAGAGGGTTGCCTCGGCCAGCTCGGGCGGGGTGTGAGCGGCCGGGGTCTCGCCGGCTCGGGTCAGGTTCCGGGTGGCGGGGATCAAGAGCTGGGAAGCGGCGGCCAGCAGCAGGACCAGAGCGCAGACGGTCAGCACCCGGTCGATGCCGAAACGGTCGGCGACCGGGCCGGCCAGGGCGTTGCCGATCGGGATCGCGAGGAAGGACATCATCGTGTCCCACGACGCGACGCGGCCCAGGGCGTTCTGGGGGACCCGGTCCTGCAACGCCGTCTCCCACGCCACGTCGTAGAAGATCAGGCCGGCCCAGCCGATGATCGCGCCGGCCAGGACGGCTACCAGGGTGGCCGGCCAGACGTACGCCAGGGCCCAGAACGGCATCAGCATGAGCGTGAGCCAGCCCGCCCGCAGCAACCGCCGCGGTTTGAAGCGCAACGCCACCGCCGCGCCGATCGTGCCGCCCAGGCCCTCGGCGGCGGCGATGAAGCCGGCCGCGGTGGCGCCGCCCAGGCGCTCGATGGCCACCACCTGCACCAGGACCAGGATGATCCCGTTCGCGATGTGGTAGACCCCGGCCCCGAAGAGGCCGCCCAGCAGCCAGCTCCGGCTGCTGATCTCCTGCCAGCCGGCGCGCAGCTCGCTCAGCATCGACGAGCGCGGGCCGCGGGTGGCCCGGGTCCGCAGCAGCAGGCAGGCCGCCATCGACGCCAGGAAGCTGGCCGCGTTCACCGCGAAGCCGGCCGGGGCGCCGAACGCCGCGACGGTGAGGCCGCCGAGCGCCGGACCGGCCACCGAGCTGCCGGTCTGCAGCATGCTGAGCGTCGCGTTGGCGGCCTGACGGGACGAAGCGGGGACGAGCAGTGGGCGCAGCGCGGTCATCGCGGGGCTGAAGAAGCTGCCGGCGCCGGCCGAGATCGCGGTCAGCGCGCAGAGCAGAGCCAGGTGGTAGCCGCCGCCCGCGAACATCACCGCGATCGCGGCCGCGCAGAGCAGGCGGATCAGGTCGGAGACGACCATGACCCGCTGCGGCTGGAGGCGGTCGGCCCAGACGCCGCCGACCAGCGAGCAGGCCAGCAGAGCGGTGAACGAGCAGGCCATCACGATGCCGAGGTCGCCGGCGCCGCCGCCCGCGCGAACCACGGCGACGGCGAGGGCGACGGTCTGGAAGCCGTTGCCGATCCAGGAGAGCGTCTGGCCGGTGGCGAGCAGGCGGAAGTCGCTGAGCATGAGGCGAGACTAGTTCGACGTCGAATTATTCGCAATCTAAATATCGGGCGTGGAACAATGGGCGGCATGGCCGAGGAGAGGGACGGGGTCGATCAGCACGTGGCGCGCTGGGCGGCGTTCTGGAAGGACGACCCCCGGTTCGCGCCCGAGGTCGAGGGCGCGCTGGTCCGGATGTACGACATCGCCAAGTGGGCGAAGCGCCAGGACGCGGCGGCCTTCGCCGGCAACGAGGACTTCACGTTGGAGGACTACAAGACCCTTCACGCGCTGATGGTGCAGCCCTATCCGACCGAGGCGACCCCGGCCCAGCTGGCCGACGCCGTCCACGTGACCCGGGCCGCGATGACCAGCCGCCTCGACCGGCTCGCCGGCGCGGGGCTGGTCACGCGCGAGGTCGACCCGGCCGATCGGCGGCGGGTGCTGGTGCGGCCGACGGCCAAGGGTCGCGAGCAGTGGGACCGGCACATCTTCGAGGGCATGGCGCGCGACCAGCAGATGATGAGCGCGCTGACGCACGACGAGCTTCTCCAGCTCAACGCCCTGTTGCGCAAGGTCGTGCGATCCCTGGAAAGTTGACCGGTCCGGTGGTGATTGAGCACACACCGGCGTCGACGGCGAACAATGCGACGCTTCGGAGCATGGAACTCGACCCCCGCGGCCAGCGCTTCGCCGCGGCCGTGACCAGCGCCGTTCTCGTCGTGGTGCTGGCCACCGGCTGGGGCTGGCTGGCACTCGCCCAGACGATCGTCTTCGCCGTCACCGCTCTCGATCCGCGGCGCGGCCCTTACGCGTACGCGTACCGGAGCTTGATCTTGCCCCGCCTCGGCCCCCCGGCCGAGCGTGAGCCCGCCGCCCCCGTCCGATTCGCCCAGACCGTCGGATTTAGCTTCCTGGCCGTGAGCACGCTGGGGTATCTCACCGGGCTGACCACGCTGGGCGTGGTGTTCGCCCCGTTCGGGCTGCTCGCGGCGTTCCTGAACGCGGCCTTCGGGCTCTGCCTGGGGTGCGAGGCCTACCTGCTGCTCAAGCGGATGCGGACCGCTTAGAACTTCGGGGCGTCCGGCGCCTCGAGCAGGCCCAGCCGCAGCGCCGTCATCAGCGCCTGCGCCCGGTTGGCCGCGCCCAGCTTCTCGTAGAGCTTCGAGATGTGGGTCTTGGCCGTGGACTCCGACACGAACAGCTGCTTGGCGATGCCGGCCACGCTCATCCCGTCGGCGAGCAGGCGCAGCACCTGACCCTCGCGCGGCGAGAGCTGCGGCCCGGACGGGGCCAGCCGGCGCTTCATGGCCTCGGCCAGGTCGGCCGCGGTGAACGCGCTGGGCGCCGACGCCGCGTGCCGGGCGGCCGCCACGACCTCGTCGGCCGGCGCGGTCTTGGGCACGAAGGCGCTGGCGCCCGCCTCGAGCGCGCCGAACAGCTGGTCGTCGCCCGCGTACATGGTGAGGACCACGATGCCCATGTTGGCGTTGTTCTTCCGGAGCGCCTTGGTGGCCTCGAGACCGCTGCCGTCGGGCAGCCGGAGGTCCATGATCACCACGTCGGGCTGCAGGGCGCCGGCCTGCCGGACCGCCTCGGCCGCCGTGGCGGCCTCACCGACGACCTCGAACTGCCGGTCGCGCTCGAATGCGTGTCGCAGCCCCTTACGAATCAGGTCGTGATCGTCGACAAGGAGGACCTTGGTGCGCGTCGTCGGCGCAGGACTGGTCGACATGCTCGGGTTACTCCCCTTCTGGAGCGGAAACGCTATCCCGCACGCTATCGCGCCTACCCGGCGATCCGAGCACTACGGCTACGGTTGTCCCGCTGGGGTGTCGCGGCGTGATCTTCAAACGGCCCCGGATCCGTTCCGCCCGCTCGGCCATGATCGTCAGGCCGTAACGACCGTCCGGGCGGTCGTCGGCGAAGCCCTTGCCGTCGTCGGAGACCTCGATCTCGGCGTACGGCGGGTCCACGGTGCAGGTAACCCACAGATTAGAGGCTCCGGCGTGCTTACGCGCGTTGGTGATCGCCTCCTGCGCGATACGAAGAAGCTCGGCCTCGGTCGCGGCGGGCAGGCGGGCGGTGGACTCGTCGAAGGTGAAGTGCACGCGCAGCCCGGCCGAGGTGCCCAGGGTCCGCGCGTACTCGGCGATCGCGGCGGCCAGCCCGCCGTTGCGGTCCACCTCGGAACGCAGCTCGAACAGGCTCAGCCGCAGCTCGGTGATCACCCGGGTGACCTCGTTGCGCAGGGTGCGCAGCTCCTCGGCCGTCTCCTCGGCGCCCTCGGGCAGGGTGGCCTGCGCGTTGTCGATGCCGTAGCCGACCATCACGAGCTCCTGCGCGACGCCGTCGTGGATCTCGCGGGCCAGCCGCTGACGCTCCTCATTGGTGGCCAGCGAGCGCACGTCGTCGAAGAGCAGGGCGGCCTCGAGGCGGATCGCGGCGGGCTCGGTCACGCCGGTGACATCGAAGACCACCGAGGAGGGGTACGCGTTGGAAGCGTCCGTCTCGAGGATGACGAGCCCGATCGTGCGCACCCCGGCGACCAGCGGAACGACAAGTGAGGAGACGTCGCCCCGGCGGGCCGAGCGCCCCTGCGACCGGTTCGCCACCTGAGGCTGCTGGGTCGCCCAGGCGTCGGCGATCGCGGAGTCGGCGTCGAGCGTCGTCTCCCAGTCGACCCGGTCGGCGCCGGTCTGGGCCAGCACCACGAGACGGCCGCCGCCGCTGGTGGAGAGAACGGCGGAACGGTCGCTGGGCGCCACCATGCGCAGCTCGTCGAGCAGGTGCTCGGAGATGCCGCCCGGGTCCAGGGTCGCGCCCGGGAGCGACCGGGCCACGCTGCGCAGCTGCGTCAGGAGGCGGGTCGCTTCCGCGTACGGCTGCGGGGTCTGCTCGGCCGGTTGCATCAGCTGCCTCATCGTATCGGCGGCGAAGGTGACGATCGCGCCGAGCACGAGCCACTGCCCGCCGGCCGCGAGGAAGCCCGGCTGGGTGATCGGGCTGTCCGCCCCGATCAGGGTGCCGCCGGCGACCAGCGCCACGGCCGCGACGCCGAGCAGCGCGGCGCCCTCGGTCGGCCGCCGGCGCAGGGCGGCGGTCAGCAGCGGGACGGCGAGATAGGGCAGCACGGCCTCGGCCCCGAACCCGGCATCCACGGTGCCGCTGGCGGTGGCGGCGGCCGCGATCGAGCCGGCCGCGAGCCCGGTGACCGTGACCTCGGCGAACCGCCCGAGCGGGCCGAGGATGCGGTGCTCGGGCGCCAGGAACGCGGGCAGCGCGGCGACCACGAGCAGGGCGATCCAGCGCAGCTGCGCGGGGTCGCGGGTGGCGATCAGGGTTAGGGCCGCGACCAGCGCCAACATGATGACGCGCGCGGTCACCGCGAGCGGTTGGACGCGCGCGGAGACACTGGCTAGCACCGGCACCTGACGGATGGTAGTCGCCGCTGCAAGATACGGCTCGGCCCGGTCGTCGGGAATGTCGTACCGACGCGGTAGCCTCCGTGCATGGCGGATACCTCGACGCAGTCGATCCAGGTACATGCGCCCGTCGACGCGGTCGCCGCGGTGATCTGCGACTTTCCCCGCTACCCCGAGTGGGTCGACGCGCTGAAGCAGATCGAGGTCCTCGAGGAGTACGAGGACGGCTACGCCGCGCGGGTCCGCTTCGTGATCGACGCCGGGGTCATGGCCGACGACTACACGCTCGAGTACGCGTACGCCGACGATCTGAGCCGCATCGAGTGGCAGCTGGTCGAGCCGTCCAAGACCCAGAAGTCCCAGGAGGGCTCCTACGACCTGGCCGGCAACGACGACGGCACCACGACGGTGACCTACACGCTCGCCGTCGAGCTCTCCATCGGCATGCTCGGCATGTTCCGCCGCAAGGCCGAGAAGATGATCATGGACACGGCGCTGAAGCAGCTCAAGCGCCGGGTCGAGAGCCTCCCGGCGAGCTAGGCGGGGTGGGGCGATGCCAGATTCAGCGCGCGAGGAGGCCGAGCGCCTCGTGGCCGCCATCTTCGCGATGGCTTCGAGCGATCCTTCCGGTACGCGCGACACCGTCGGCGCCGGGCTGAGCGCGCTCGCCCGCACGGTCGCCGGGGCGGTCGACCGCCTGGCGGCGGGTCCCGGGCGTGACCAGCCGGGGAGTGACGATCAGGCGGCCGGTCGGCAGGGAAGTGGCCGGTCGGAGCGGGGGCGCGGCTCGTGGGAACAAGGGCGCGGATCGTCGGAGCGGGGGCGCGGCTCGTGGGAGCATGCGCGGTCGCGGTGGGCCACGGGGAGCGCCGAGTGCTGCGTCTGCCCGGTGTGCAAGGCGATCGCGGCGGTGCGTGACCCGAGCCCGGAGGCGGCTGTCCGGCTGGCGGCGGGCGCGGGGGACATCGCCTCGGGGGTGGCGAGCCTGATGCGGGGGCTTTCGGTGTTCGCGGGCGATCGGCCCAAGCGAGCCGCCAAGCCGGCTGCCCCGCCGGCGCCGAGCCCCGACCAGGCGTGGTCGACGGCCACCCGGGCAGCGCGGCCGCCCACCCGCGAGGCGACCGGGTCGGCCACTCGCGAGGCGACGGGGTCGGCCACTCGCGAGGCGACCGGGTCGGCCACTCCCGAGGCGACCGGGTCGGCCACTCACGAGGCCGTAACCTTCGGCGACGCGGTGGCCCAATCCGCATTTCCGACAAAACCGAAAAATCCGCCTGGGGCGGGGACCGATCCGTGGGCTGCGGCTTCGGCGGCGAGCGCGGCGGCGGCCGAGAGCGAGCGGGCGGCCGCCGCGGCGAAGCGGGCGGCGGCGCAGGCCGAGCGGCGGGCGGCGGCCAAGAAGGCGCGCGAGGCCGCGGCCGAGGCGGCTCGCCGGGTGGCCGAGGCGGCGGCGCTGGCGGAGGCCGCGAAGGCGACCGATGGTTCCGCGGGCGCGGGAGCGAGCGGTGGCTCGGCGGGCGCGGGGGCGAGCGGTGGCTCCGCGGGCACGACGGCGAGCGGTGGCTCCGCGGGCGCGGTGGCGGGTGGCGATGTGCCGGCGCGTGGTGGCTCTGCGGGCGGTGGGGAGACGGGTGCCACGCGTGGTGGGGGCACGCGGGGGCGGCGTACCCCTCAAAGGTTTGATGTATGGGCCGCGGCCACCGCGGAAGCGGGTGTTGGCGACGTGGGCGGCGCCGCGACCGTGGATCATGATGTACCGGGCGCCGCGGCGTCTGGGGAGCGCGACGGCGCGGCGGGCGACGCTGCCCCCGGCGACGGCGCGGCGTGAGCGGTTTGCAGTAGCAGAGGAGACAGCGTGACGCTGACCATCGGAGTCGACGTCGGCGGCACCAAGGTGGCCGGAGGGGTGGTCGACGAGCACGGCGGCGTTCTGGCGTCGAACCGTCGCGACACGCCGGCCGAGGACCCGGCGGGCACCCGCGACACGATCGTCGAGGTGGCGGCCGAGCTGGCGCGGCAGTTCCCGGAGGCGACCGCGATCGGGATCGGGGCCGCGGCCTGGATCGACGCGCCGGGGGCCACGGTGCTGTTCGCGCCGAACCTCGCGTGGCGCGACGAGCCTCTGCGGGACTACGTGAGCAAGGCGGTGGGGCTGCCCACCGTGCTCGAGAACGATGCCAACGTGGCGGCCTGGGCCGAGTTCCGGTTCGGGGTCGCGCGGCACGCCGACGACTCGATGGTGATGATCACGGTGGGCACCGGCATCGGTGGCGGCATCGTGCTCAACGGCAAGCTGTGGCACGGCGCCAACGGCATCGCGGGGGAGCTCGGCCACATCCAGTCGGTGCCGGACGGGCATCCGTGCGGCTGCGGGCGGCTCGGTTGCCTCGAGCAGTACGCGAGCGGCAACGCCCTGGTGCGGTTCGCCCGGGCCGGAGCGCGGCAGGAGCCGGAGCGGGCCGCGCTGCTGCTCGAGCTGGCCGGCGGCGACCCGGTCGCGATCACCGGCCGGCAGATCACCGAGGCGGCCCGGGCCGGCGACGGCGTGGCCCGGGACGCGTTCGCGCAGATCGGCTACTGGCTCGGCGTCGCGATGGCCGACCTCGCGCAGGCCCTCGACCCGCAGATCCTGGTGGTCGGGGGCGGGGTGGTCGACGCCGGCGAGCTGCTGATGACGCCGACCCGGACGACGTACCGGGATCAGCTGAAACAGCGCGGCCGGTTCCCGGTCGCCGATGTGGTGGCCGCAGAGACCGGCAACACCGCCGGGGTGGTCGGCGCGGCCGATCTGGCCCGGCGGATCTGACGGCGGGACGGGACGACGGTGTCCGGGGTGCCGCTGCGGGTCATGAGCTACAACGTCCACGGCCTCAAGGACGACCGGGCGGCCCTGATCGACCTGATCCGCGACGCGGCCCCGGACGTGCTGGTCGTGCAGGAGGCGCCGCGCCGGTTCCGGTGGCGGCACAAGTGCGCGGCGCTCGCCGACGACACCGGCCTGGTGGTGGCGGCCGGCGGCCTGCCCGCGCTCGGCAACCTCGTGCTGGTGAGCCTGCGCGTACGGGTGCTCGAGACCTGGTGCATGCGTTACCCGCTGACCCCGGGCCGGCACCTGCGCGGCGCCGTGTTCGTGCGGGGCTCGGTGCGCGGCGGCGCCTTCACCGTCTCCGGCTCGCACCTGGCCACCGACCCGGCCGAGCGCCCGGCCCAGGCCGCGCTCTGGAAGGAGGCCCTCGACGCCGCCGAGGGCCCGGTGATCGCGGCGGCCGACCTCAACGAGGGCCCGGGCGGCGGCGCCTGGCGCACGGTCGAGGACGGCCTGGTCTCGTCGGCGGCGGGACACTTCACGTTCCCGGCCACGCTGCCCGCCCGGCTCATCGACGGCCTCTTTGTGACGCCCGACATCACCATCGAGAAGTACGAGGTGGTGGGCAGCGACCCGGCCCGCCGGGCGAGTGATCATCTTCCTCTGCTGGTGGACCTGAAGCTCCCTTCCTCGTAGGCGCGCCTTCTGGCAGGATCGCCGCGTGCACGACACTCCGGACATCGCCGACCGTCGGGACGCGGTGTGCGTCATCGGGGCCGGCGCCAGCGGGCTCGCCGCGATCAAGAACCTGCGCGAGCACGGTTTCGCCGTCGACTGCTACGAGCGGGAGACCTCGGTCGGCGGCGCCTGGAACTGGCGGCACGACCGCAGTCCGGTCTACGCGGGCACCCATCTCATCTCGTCCCGCCCGCTGACCGAGTTCCCCGACTTCCCGATGCCGGACGGCTGGCCCGACTATCCGCACCACAGCCAGGTGCTGTCCTATCTGGAGCGGTACGCGACGCATTTCGGGCTGGGTGACCACATCTGGTACGGGACCGAGGTCGTCTCGGTAATCCCGGCGGGCGACGGCCGCTGGGACGTCAGCACCCGGTCGACCGGGGGCGGCTCCACGCGTACGCAAAGGTATGCCGCCGTGGTCGCCGCGAACGGCCACAACTGGTCCCCGGCCCGCCCCGAGATCCCGGGTGAGCTCCGCGGGCAGGTCATCCACGCAGCGCAGTACAAGGACCCGGCCCAGCTGCGCGGCCGCCGCGTGCTGGTGATCGGCGGCGGCAACACCGGCTGCGACATCGCGGTCGAGGCGGCGCAGCAGGCGACCACCGTCTGGCACTCCACCCGGCGGGGCTACTGGTACGCGCCGAAGTACGTGCTCGGCCGGCCCGCCGACCAGGTCAACGACCGGATGCTGCGGTGGCGGCTGCCGTTGCGCCTGCGGCAGTGGCTCTACCGCCGCACGGTCGCGATGACGACCGGTGACCTCACCCGCTTCGGGCTGCCGGCGCCGGACCACCGGCCGTACGAGAGCCATCCGATCGTCAACAGCCAGCTGCCGTACTACCTCGGGCACGGCCGGATCCGCCCGGTGCCGGACGTGACCCGCTTCGCCGACGGCAAGGTCGAGCTGGCCGACGGCCGTCGCATCGATCCCGAGCTGGTGATCATGGCGACCGGCTACCGGCCGCGCTTCGAGTTCCTGGCGCCCGAGCTGCTCGACACCGGGGAGGACGGCCGGCCCGACCTGCATCTGCACGCGTTCGCCCGTAAACATCCGACGCTGGCGGTGGTCGGGCTGCTCCAGCCGGACGCCGGGCTGCTGCCGCTCGCGCACTGGCAGAGCGTCGCGGTGGCGCGCTGGCTGCGGCTGCGCCGGGATGATCCGGTACGCGCGGCGGCCGTCCAGCAGAAGGAGTCCACCCGGCCGTTGCGCAGCTGGTCGCGCCGCCAGGTGGTGCCGACCCGCCGGCACTGGTTCGAGGTCGACCACATCGACTACCTGAAGGCGCTCGCCGGGCTGCTGCGCGAGATGGAGCCGGCCCGATGAGCGGCGAGCGAGCCGTCGCGCCGAGCGAGAGGGAGCCGGCCCGATGAGCGAAGAGCTGATCCGGTTCGCGGACTGGACGTCGCCGGTGCCGCCGGTCGAGCGCGAGGTCGTGTCGCGGCTGGTCGAGGGCGAGGACCAGCAGCCGCCGCTGCTGTTCGTGCCCGGCGCCGGCCACGGGGCATGGGCCTTCGCCGAGCACTGGCTGGCGCACGCGGCGGGTCGCGGCTTCCCGGCGTACGCGCTGACCCCGCGCCCGGGCGGCGACCTGCGCGCCCAGGTGCACGACGCGGTGCAGGTGGCGGCGTCGCTGCCGAGGCAGGCGGTGCTGATCGGGCACGGCGCCGGGGCCCTGGTCGTGGCCCGCGCGCTCGGCCGCTACCCGGCCCGGGCCGCCGTCCTCGCCGCCCCGCGGACGGCGCGCGGGGCCACGATCGGCGCCGCGCTGCGGGCCAACCCGGTCGGCGCCGTCCCGGCGGTCTTCGGCGGCCGGTTGCGCCTCAACCGCCGGCAGTTGTTCAACGGGCTGCCGGCCGAGGCCGCCGACGCCTATCTGTCCAAACTGGCGCCGGCCAAGGAACCCCGGGGACGCCTGCCCCGCCCGGTCGGCAACCTGCCGGTGCTGGTCGTGGGGTCGCCGGACGATCGGGTGGTGTCCCGCAAGGCGCTCGAACGCACGGCGAGCCATTACGGCGGCGCGCCCCTGCTCTTCCCGGGCATGGGCCACGAGCTGATGCTGGACGCCGGCTGGGCCGAGCCGATCGACGCCATCCTCGACTGGCTCACCAAGGAGCTGGCCGCCCGCTAGCCGCGGGCGGTGGCCGGCTGGCCCAGGGCGGCGGCCGGCTGACCCCGGGCGGTGGCCGGCTAGCCGCGGGCGGCGGCCGGCGATCGGCGGCGCGGGAGGCGCTGGGCCAGGCTGCCGGTCAGATCGAGGGACGTCAGATAGGCACGTGCCCACGCGTGGATGTCGTTCTCGGTGATGTGCGCGCGCATCGCGGCCATCCGGCGCGCCAGGTCGGCCGGCTCGGCGTCCATGGCCCGCAGCAGTGTCTCCTTGAGATCGTCGAGGTCGTGCGGGTTGACCTGGAACGCGTCCTCGAGCTCGGCCGCCGCCCCGGCGAACTCGCTGAGCACCAGCGCGCCGGTGTCGTCGGCCCGGGCCGCCACGAACTCCTTGGCCACCAGGTTCATCCCGTCGCGCAGCGGGGTCACCACCATGACGTCGGCCGCCTGGTAGAGCGCGGCCAGATCGGCCCGGTCGAACGGCTGGTTCAGGTAGTGGATCGCCGGTTCGCCCACCCGCCCGTACTCGCCGTTGATCCGGCCGACCTCGCGCTCGATCCGGTCGCGCAGCCCGCGGTAGTTCTCCACCCGCTCCCGGCTCGGCACCGCCACCTGCACCATCACCGTGTCGCGGACCTTCACCCGCCCGTCGCGCAGCAGCTCGCTGTACGCGGTGAGCCGGTGCTCGATGCCCTTCGTGTAGTCCAGCCGGTCGACGCTGACCAGCACCTTCTTGTGCCGGCCGAGGTCGTGCCGCAGTTGGCGGGCCAGGTTCACCACGTACGGCCGGGCGGACAGCTGCTGCATCTCGGCGACGTCGATGGAGACCGGGAACGCGCCGGTGCGCACCACCCGCCCGTCGAGCAGGATCGCCTCGTCGGCGCCGCGCGCGTTCACCAGCTTGGCCGCGAGCTGGGCGAAGTTGTGCGCGGCCTGCTCCCGCTGGAACCCGACCAGGTCGGCGCCGAGCATCCCGCGCAGCAGGTCGACCCGGCGGGGGAGCTGCATGAACAGCTCGGGCGGCGGGAACGGCACGTGCATGAAGAAGCCGATCAGCAGGTCGGGCCGCATCTCGCGCAGCTGCTGCGGCACCAGCTGCAGGTGGTAGTCCTGGATCCAGACGGCGGCACCGGGCTCGGCCACCTCGGCCGCGGCCTCGGCGAAGCGGCGATTCACCGACCGGTACGTCTCCCACCAGCCCCGGTCGAAGACCGGTTGCTCGACGGCGTCGTGATAGAGCGGCCAGAGCGTGGAGTTCGCGAAGCCCTCGTAGTAGCCGCGCAGCTCCTCCTCGGTGAGCGACATCGGGCGCAGCCGCAGCGTGCCGATGTCGGGCAGCGGCCGCGCCGGCCCGACCCCGCCGCCCCAGCCGACCCACGTCGCCGGCGTGCCGTCGAGGATCGCGTGCAGGGCTCCGGCCAGTCCGCCGGGGCTGCGCCGCCACTCGCAGGCGCCGTCGGGGGCGGCATTGTCGTCGAGCGGGAGACGGTTGGCGACCACGACCAACGAGCTCTGGCGCATCACCGAAGGCTACCGGAACCTCACCGGACGGTTATACCGACGGTGGTCAATTCGACACGACCGACCCCGAAAGGGTCGCCGGACCGGCCTCAGACCACCGCGCCGTCGTCGAAGTCGTCCTCGTCGTCGTCACCCGAGCGCAGCCGCCAGACGAGCATGACCGCGCCCGAGACGATGGCCGCGAAGCCGAGCAGCGTCACGTAGTCGCGGGTGATCGGCAGCAGGTCGGGGAAGAGGAACAGCACGAAACCGAGCACGACCCCGATCACGCCCATCACCGCGTACTTCGAGAGGCGCGGGAACGGCGGGGGAGGCGGCGGGATGTAGCGCTCCTCGTCCTCGTCCTCGTCGTCGTCGAGGCCGGCACCGAAGGTGTCGAGCCCGTCGATCAGCGACGGCTCGGCCGGGTGGTCGGTACGGCGGCGGTTGTGCGGCGCCGGCTCGGTCACCGGCGGCGCGACCGGCGGCTCGGGCGCGGCGGGCAGCCCCTCGGCGGCCGGCCACGGCGCGGCCGTCGGGTCGACGGTGGTGTGGAACCCGGCCACGATCTTGGCCCACTCGGCCTCGATGTCGGGCTCGCGGGTCGGGTCGGCCGGCGGCGTCGGCGGCTGGCCGCCGGTCTCCTTGAGCAGGTGGGCCCGGGCGTCCTCGAGGTAGGCCCGGTCGACGTAGAGCCGGTCGGTCGGGCGCGACGGCAGCGTGGTCGCCCGCAGGATGGGGTTGAGATCAGCCGTGGGCTGCAGATATGCCGCGATGCCCACCGCCTGGAGCACGTCGAGAAGGTGCTCGCCGACGCGCGGATCGACGTCGCCGGCCACCGCGAAGCTGGCCGCGTCGAGCCCGTTGTCCCGCCGCCCCCGGCGGGCGCCACCCGCTGTCACCCTGCACACTCCCTCGCCGACCGTGCCTTGAATGGTGACACGCCGAGCACCGGTTGCGGGAGTGCGTTGTGGCGCGCCGTCCGCGTTCCCGTCCAACCGCCCCGCCCACCACCCACAAAGGGACTGAAAGGCCTAGGCTTCCGTTTGCGGTCGATGGTCCATGGAAGGACGCTCTTGTTCTATTGGCTCTTGAAGTACGTGGTCCTCGGGCCCGTGCTGCGGCTCATCTTCCGTCCCGACGTGCGGGGCCGGGAGAACGTGCCCGCCGAGGGCCCGGTGATCCTCGCCTGCAATCACCTGTCCTTCTCCGACTCGATCTTCACACCCCTGATGGTGGATCGCAGAGTGACGTTCGTCGCGAAAGCGGAGTACTTCACCGGCAAGGGGATCAAAGGGTGGCTGATGCGTCACTTCTTCCTCGCGACCGGGACGATCCCGGTCGACCGTTCGGGCGGCAAGGCGGCCCAGGCGGCGCTGGACACCCTGCTGAGAGTGCTGCGCGAGGGTGGCATCGCGGGCATCTATCCGGAGGGGACCCGTTCGCCGGACGGCCGGCTCTACCGCGGCAAGACCGGCGTGGCCCGCCTGGCCCTGGAGAGCGGCGCCCCGGTCGTGCCGGTGGCCCTGCTGAACACCGACGAGATCCAGCCGACCGGCACGATGATCCCGAAGGTCAAGCGGGTGCGGATGCGGTTCGGGAAGCCGCTCGACTTCTCCCGCTACGCCGGCTCGCGCGGCGACCGCTTCGTCGAGCGGGCGATCACCGACGAGATCATGTACGAGCTGATGACCATGACCGGCCGCGAGTACGTAGACGTCTACGCCAGCAAGCTGAAGACCTCGATCGAGGCCCCGGTCGTCGCTAAGACAGAGCCATCCCCGCTCGGCGCCGCAACGCCTGGAGATCGGTGACCACGATCCGGCGGCCCTCGGTGCGCAGCCAGCCGCGGCTGGCGAACGAGCCGATCGCCTGATTCACGCTCTGCCGCGAGCCGCCGGCCATCTCGGCGAGCTGGCTCTGGTTGAGCTCGATCGTGATCATCGGCGCCTGGCTCTCGCCGGCCAGGCGTACCAGCGTCTTGGCCACCCGCCCCGGCAGGTCGAGGAAGACGTGGTCGGTGTTCTGCTCGGTGAGCCGCCGGATCAGCGCGCCGACCGACCGCATCACCGCGTCGAGGATGCGCGGGTTCGAGTGGACCAGGTCCATGAAGGCGGCGCGGGACAGGGTCAGCGCCTGGCAGTCCTCGATCGCCTCGGCCGACGCGCTGCGGGTCGCGGCGTCCAGAAGGGACACCTCGCCGAGCACGTCCGGCGGCCGGACGACGGTGAGCACCGCCCGCTCACCGGTGGGCGCGGTGCGGAAGATCGCGACGGCGCCGCGTTTCAGGATGATCAGGGATTCGCCGGGGTCGTGCTCGACGAAGATGATCTGACCCTTGCGGTACGTGCGTGGAACCGCGGTGGCGATGACCCGCTGCCGGACGTCCGGTTCCAGGCCGGCGAACATCTCCACGCCGGTCAGCGCGTCGCCGGAGTCCGGCATGCGATGGTCCACGGCGCTATCCCTCCCCCAGGTGGGGACCGCGTCGACGAGCCCGGCCGGCGCCGGCCCCTCGACGCGAACGATCACTAATAGCACGAAGCTGCCCTCCCGCGCCATTTCTGCGCGAGCGTGCCTACGATCATGTCGCGCGGGTCGCTATCTGTAAACCTCTCGATAGCCAAGCGTGATTGACGGTCATCCTGTCCGTCGTATTTTCGGCATCTGCCGAGATAATCCCGCGGTGCCGGATGACGACCTTGTTCTCTCGACCCTGCGGGACCAGTGGCATCTCCTGCCGACCGAGATCAAAGCCCTCCCGTGCGAGGTGCTCTCCCGCGGCTGGGAGATCACCGCGGGCGGCCGGCGGTACGTGTGCCGTCTCGTCGAGCCCGCCGACCGGCAACCGGTCGAGGCCGGCCTGGTCGCGGCCGAGCACCTGCGGATCCGGGACATCGCGGCGGGCGAGCCGGTGCGCACGCTCGCCGGGGGATTGACGGCGCGGACGCCGGCCGGGGCGCTGGCCCTGCTGCGGCGGGTGCCGGGGCGGCCGCTCGACGGCCGGGACCCGGTCGACCAGCAATGGTGGGGTGACCGCCTGGGCGCCGTACATCGGGCTCTTCAGGGTTTTCACCATCCCGGTCTGCGCCCGTGGCAGGTGCTCGACCACAACGCGCCGCATCTCGCGGCCGAGGCCTGGCTGCGCGGCGCCGTCGCGGACGCGGTGAGCGCGGCGGTCCGGCTCACCGTCACCGATCGGCTGACGTACGGGATGCTGCACGGCGACCCCTCACCGGCGAGTTTCGTGGTCGACGCCGCCACGGGGCGGGCCGGCCTGCTCGACTGCGGGGCCGGTGGGATGGGCCCGCTGGTCTACGACGTGGCGGCGGCGATCGGCTACGCCGGCGGGGTGGCCAAGGCCGGCGAGCTCATCGACGGGTACCTGGCGGCCGGGCCGGTGCGGCGCGACGAGCTGGAGGCGGCGCTCCCGGTGCTGTCCCGGCTGCGCTGGGCCGTACGGGCCGATCGGGCCGCCCGCCGGGGTGACAGGAAGACGCTGCGCCGCGCGAGACGGGCCCTGGAAGCGCCGGGCGGCTAGCCGTACGTAAGGATGGTGGCGATGGTTTACCGCTATTTCTACGACTGTGAGTTCATCGAGGACGGCCTCGTGATCGACCTGGTGTCGATCGGCGTCGTCGACGAGTTCGGCCGCGAGTTCTACGCGATCAGCACCGAGTTCGACGACACCAAGGCCATTCCCTGGGTGCGCCGCAACGTCCTCGACAAGCTCCCGTCCCCGTCCGACCGGGCCTGGCGCTCCCGCGAGCGCATCCGCGACGACCTCCACGAGTTCCTGATGGAGCCGCTGCGCGGCCGCGACGAGCAGATGGAGCTGTGGGCCTGGTTCGCCGCCTACGACCACGTGGCGCTCGCCCAGCTGTGGGGCGCGATGCCGGCCCTGCCCCGCGAGATACCGCGCTTCACCAAGGATCTGCGCCAGCTCTGGGACGACCGGGGCCGCCCGCACCTGCCGAGCATGGCCGGCCGGCACGACGCCCTCGTCGACGCCCGGCACAACCTCGCCCGCTGGAACGCCATGAAGGGCTAGGCTCGACCCGGGGCGCTTTCGCCCGAGTTTCCGGCGGCAGATAAAGTGCGCTTGCGGCCCGCCCCGGGCCGGCAGCGCTGCCGTAAGAGAACGCTCCCTGGGGCTCGACGGGCTTACGACTTCTTCTCGCAACCCGATTCAGGGAGGACGAGCAAATCATGCGTATCGGCGTGCTCACCGGCGGCGGCGACTGCCCCGGTCTCAACGCGGTGATCCGGGCGGTGGTCCGCAAGGGCGTCGCCGCGTACGGTCACGAGTTCGTCGGATTCCGCGACGGCTGGAAGGGCCCGCTCGAGGGCCTGACGAAGCCGCTCGGCATCGCCGAGGTCCGTGGCATCCTGCCGCGCGGCGGCACCATCCTGGGCTCCTCGCGCACCAACCCGTTCAAGATCGACGGTGGCGTCGAGAAGATCAAGGCGAACCTGGCCGAGCAGGGCGTCGACGCGCTGGTCGCCATCGGCGGCGAGGACACGCTGGGCGTCGCCACCAAGCTCAGCGACCTCGGGGTGAACGTGGTCGGCGTTCCGAAGACGATCGACAACGACCTCAACGCGACCGACTACACGTTCGGCTTCGACACCGCGGTCAACATCGCCATGGAGGCGATCGACCGGCTGCACACCACCGCCGAGTCGCACCACCGCACGCTGGTCGTCGAGGTCATGGGCCGGCACGCCGGCTGGATCGCGCTGCACGCCGGCCTCGCCGGTGGCGCCAACGTGATCCTGCTGCCCGAGCGCAACTTCGACGTGGACCAGGTCGCCACCTACGTGACCAAGCGCTTCCAGGTCGAGTACGCGCCGATCGTCGTGGTCGCCGAGGGCGCGCAGCCGCTCGAGGGCCAGATGCAGCTGGTCAACCAGGAGCTGGACTCCTTCGGGCACGTCCGCCTCGGCGGCATCGGCCAGTGGCTGGCCGAGCAGCTGGAGGCCAAGACCGGCAAGGAGGCCCGCACGGTCGTCCTCGGCCACATCCAGCGCGGCGGCACCCCGACCGCGTTCGACCGGGTGCTCGCGACCCGCTTCGGCCTGCAGGCGATTGACGCCGTCCACGAGGGCGATTTCGGTAAGATGATGGCGCTGCGGGGCACCGACATCGTCCGCGTGCCGCTGATCGAGGGCACCGGCGAGCTCAAGACCGTCCCGCTCTCCCGCTACGAAGAGGCCGAGGTCTTCTTCGGCAGTTGATGTTTCCCAAAAGGGGGGCGACCGCGCGGGTCGCCCCCCTTTTTACGTTAGGGGCGAGATGACCAAGCACAGTGTCGCCGTGATCGGCGCGGGCAAGCTCGGCGAGCTGGTCCTCTCCGGACTGCTGCGGTCCGGCTGGCCGACCCAGCAGGTGCTCGCCACCACGCGCCGGCCCGAGCGGGCGGCCGAGCTGGCCGAGCGCCACGGCATCCGCCCGGTGCTCAACCTGACCGCCTTCACCCAGGCCGACGTGCTGCTGATCGCCACCAAGCCGCAGGACGCGGGCAAGGTGCTCGACGACTTCGGCATGAAGGTGCCGCCGGACCGGCTGGTCATCTCGCTGTGCGCGGGCCTGCCCACGAGCTACTTCACCGAGCGGCTGCCCGGCGGCATCCCGGTCGTGCGGGTCATGACCAACACCCCGGCGCTGGTCGACCAGGCGATGACGGCCATCTCCCCGGGGCCGTACGCGACCGAGGAGCATCTCGCCCTCACCGAGGAGATCTTCCGGCCGCTCGGGCGGACCCTGCGGGTGCCCGAGTCGCAGCAGGACGCCGTGACCGCGCTCTCCGGCTCCGGGCCGGCCTACTTCTACCTGCTGGTCGAGGCGATGATCGACGCCGGCATCCTGCTCGGACTGCCCCGCCACGTGGCGCACGAGCTCGCGGTGCAGACCGCGATCGGCTCGGCCACGATGCTGCGCGACTCCGGCGAGCACCCGGTCAAGCTGCGCGAGGCGGTGACGTCGCCGGCGGGCACGACCGCGGCCGCCATCCGGCAGCTGGAGAACCACGGCGTACGGGCGGCTCTGCTCGACGCCCTGGACGCGGCGCGCAACCGCGCCGCCGAGATCGCCACGCAGATGGCCGCCGCTAATACCAGATAGCGATCTTCGAGCCGTTGTTCTCCTCCGGGGGCGACGGATGGCTCAGCGCCGCGCCGGTGGCCACCCGGTGGGCCGACCACGCGACGGCGGCCGCGTCCAGCAGGTCGTCGGGCGGCGCCTGGCCGGCCGGGCCGATCTGGTCGGGCAGCACGATGCCGTGGCGGGCCAGCAGGTCGCGCCGGCGCATCTGGCCCGACCAGGTCTTCTTGGCGTGCTGCAGCGGCTCGCCCGCCATCGTGCGGAACGAGACCTCCGGGTGGGCCTCGAAGAGCAGGCCCGGATGCCGCTCCCAGATCGCGTTCGCCTCCAGCAGCTTGGGCCGCAGAGCCCACGACTGCCGGCTCAGGCCGGCGCCGGTCAGCTCGCGGCACAGCCGGTTGGCGGCGGCGAAGTCGGCCTCCTGCCAGACCGCGCGCGGCGGCACCCGGAAGACGCTGCCGCGGCGGGGGCCGAGCTGGTCGGCGGCGAGCGTGTCGGCCGCCCGCCAGCGGTCGTCGAGCATGCCGAGGGGGATGTCGACGCCGATCACGGCCGCGCCCGAGCTGCTGGTGACGATCTCGTATAGCGAGGCGGCGAGCACGGCCCGGCCGAAGACGCCGTCGCGCAACTCCACCCCCACCCAGCCCAGGGCGTACGCATCAACGCCGATCACGTGGATGGTCATCGGCCACCAAAGATGGTCATGACGGCAGACTACGCGCAGTGTCCGTTCGTGTGCACCCCGTACCGGCGGCCGGGAAGAAGTTAAGACACCGCTTAATCGCAAGCGCGCATCTTGACGATTGTGAATGGCTGTGACTACGGTCTCTCTACGAACTTTTTGGAAACTTTCCTAACTGTTCACGAGGAGACGAAGTGCAGAAATCCCTCCGCCGCGCTCTCTGGGCCGGGGCTCTCGTGGTGGCGACGTCCGCCGTGGTGCCGCTGACCCAGGCCTCAGCCGCGGTGGCCTGTGCCCCCGCCTGGTCCTCGACCGCCGTTTACGTCAAGGACAACACCGCCTCCCAGAACGGACACAACTACACCGCCAAGTGGTGGACTCAGAACGAGTCGCCGGCCACGCACAGCGGTCAGTGGGACGTCTGGATCGACAACGGCGCCTGTGGCGGCACGACCACCCCACCGACCACGCCGCCCACCACGGCCCCGACCACCGCCCCCACGACCACCCCGCCCACCACGACGCCGACGACTCCGCCCACCACGTCGGGTCCGAGCGGCAAGAACGTCGTCGGCTACTTCGCCGAGTGGGGCGTCTACGGCCGCCAGTACTTCGTCAAGAACCTGGTCACCTCGGGCTCGGCCGCGAAGCTCACGCACATCCTGTACGCGTTCGGCAACACCACCGGCGGCCAGTGCTCGATCGGTGACTCGTACGCCGACTACGACCAGGCCTACACCACCGCCACCAGCGTCGACGGCGTCGCCGACACCTGGGACGCGGGCGCGCTGCGCGGCTCGTTCAACCAGCTGCGCAAGCTCAAGAAGCTGTACCCGAACATCAAGGTGATCTGGTCGTTCGGCGGCTGGACCTGGTCCGGCGGCTTCACCCAGGCCGCGGCCAACCCGACCGCGTTCGCCAACTCCTGCTACAACCTGATCAAGGACTCCCGCTGGTCGGACGTCTTCGACGGCATCGACATCGACTGGGAGTACCCGAACGCCTGTGGCCTGCAGTGCGACGCGTCCGGCCCGGCCGCGTACAACAACGTCATCACCGCGCTGCGCAACAAGTTCGGCTCGTCGTTCCTGATCACCTCGGCGATCTCGGCGGACGGCTCGAACGGCGGCAAGCTCGACGTGGCCGACTACGCCTCCGGCATCCAGAAGCTCAACCTGGTCTTCCCGATGACGTACGACTACTTCGGCGCCTTCAACGCCCAGGGCCCGACCGCTCCGCACTCGCCGCTCACCTCGTACGCGGGCATCCCGACCGCCGGCTTCTACTCGGACGCGGCGATCCAGAAGCTCAAGAGCAAGGGCGTGCCGGCCAACAAGATCCTGCTCGGCATCGGCTTCTACGGCCGCGGCTGGACCGGGGTCACTCAGGCGGCGCCCGGCGGCTCGGCCACCGGCGCGGCGCCCGGCACCTACGAGGCCGGCATCGAGGACTACAAGGTCCTCAAGAACACCTGCCCGGCCACCGGCACCGTCGGCGGCACCGCGTACGCCAAGTGCGGCAGCAACTGGTGGGGCTACGACACCCCGTCCACGATCGCCGGGAAGATGACGTACGTGAAGAACCAGGGTCTCGCCGGCGCGTTCTTCTGGGAGTTCTCCGGTGACACCACCAACGGTGAGCTGATCACCGCCATCAAGAACAACCTCTGATGTAACACAGCAACAACTCATCTCCTCAGGTGAGAAGCGGGGCACCGGGCGCAGGCCTGGTGCCCCGCTTTCGTAGGCTTTCCCCATGCGCCGTGAGTGGCATCAGCTGAGCTACCCGGGGGTCAGCAACCCGGCCTTCCAGACGTCCCGCCCGTCCACCGACTCCGCGGAGGACGCGGCGCTCGGCCTCGACCGCTGGCGGGAGCTGCCGCGGGTGCAGATGCCGCCGTGGGCCGACATGGACGAGGTCGCCTCGGTCTGCAAGGTCCTCGACAACGTCCCGTCGATCGTCGCGCCCTACGAGGTCGACCAGCTGCGGACCAAGCTGGCCGAGGTGTGCGAGGGGCGGGCGTTCCTGCTGCAGGGCGGCGACTGTGCCGAGACCTTCGACAACAACACCGAGAGCCACCTGCTGGCCAACGCGCGCACCCTGCTGCAGATGGCGGTCGTCCTCACGTACGGCGCCTCGATGCCGGTGGTGAAGGTGGCGCGCGTCGCCGGGCAGTACACGAAGCCCCGCTCGGCGCCGACCGACTCGCTGGGCCTGCCCGCCTACCGCGGCGATCTGATCAACTCCCTCGAGGCCACCGAGGCGGCGCGCGTCGCCGACCCGCAGCGCATGATCCGGGCGTACGCGAACTCCGCCGCCGCGATGAACATGCTGCGCGCCTACCTCGCCGGTGGTCTCGCCGACCTGCACGGCCTGCACGACTGGAACAAGGACTTCGTGCGCGCCTCGCCGGCCGGTGAGCGGTACGAGGCGATCGCCCGCGAGATCGACCGGGCGCTGGACTTCATCCGCGCCTGCGGCATGACCGACAGCGAGGCGCTGCGCACGGTCAGCCTGTACTGCTCGCACGAGGCGCTGGCGCTGGAGTACGACCGCGCCCTCACCCGGGTCTCGGACGGCCGCGCCTACGGCCTCAGCGGCCATTTCCTCTGGGTCGGCGAGCGCACCCGGCAGCTCGACCACGCGCACATCGACTTCATCTCGCGGATCGCCAACCCGATCGGTGTCAAGCTCGGGCCCGGCACCAGCCCCGAGACGGCGATCGAGCTGTGCGAGAAGCTCAACCCCGGCAACGTCCCGGGCCGGCTCACGCTGATCAGCCGGATGGGCAACGGGAAGGTACGCGACGCGCTGCCCCCGATCGTGGAGAAGGTGACCGCGGCCGGCGCCAAGGTGGTCTGGCAGTGCGACCCGATGCACGGCAACACGCACGAGTCGTCGAACGGCTACAAGACCCGGCATTTCGACCGGATCGTCGACGAGGTGCTCGGCTACTTCGAGGTGCACCGCGGCCTCGGCACCCACCCCGGCGGCATCCACATCGAGCTGACCGGCGAGGACGTCACCGAGTGCCTGGGCGGCGCGCAGGGCATCGAGGACCTCGACCTGCCCGACCGGTACGAGACGGCCTGCGACCCGCGGCTGAACACCCAGCAGTCGCTGGAGCTGGCCTTCCTGGTGGCGGAGATGCTCCGTGGTTGATCTCCGCTCGGACACCGTCACCCGTCCCACGGAGGCGATGCGCCAGGCGATGGCCGCGGCCCCCGTGGGCGACGACGTCTTCGGCGACGACCCGACGGTCAATGCGCTCGAGGCCCGGGTGGCCGCGATGTTCGGCCACGAGGCGGCGCTATTCGCGCCCTCCGGCTCGATGGCCAACCAGATCGCGCTCCAGCTCGTCGTGCCGCCGGCCGGTGAGCTGCTGGCCGGGGCGGACGCGCACGTCGTGACCTACGAGCTGGGCGCGGCGGCGGCTCTCGGCGGCATCTCCACGCGTACGTGGCCGGCCGTCGGCGCCGCCCTCGACGTCTCGTCGATCGCCGCGATGATCCGGCCGACGGGTTATCCGTCGCTGGCGACGCGGGCCGTGGCCGTCGAGCAGACCCACAACCTCGGTGGCGGGGCGGTGATCCCGTTGCCCGTTCTGCGGTCCTTGCGGGCCCTGGCCGACGAATCGGGAATATCCCTGCATTGCGACGGCGCACGGATCTGGCACGCGCACGTCGCCGACGGGGTGCCGCTCGCCGAGTACGGCTCGTTGTTCGACACGCTCTCGGTCTGCCTCTCCAAGGGCCTCGGGGCGCCGGTGGGCTCGCTGGTGATCGGCAGCGCCGCGGACATCGCCCGGGCGCGCGTCATCCGCAAACGGATGGGCGGCGGCATGCGGCAGGTCGGCATCCTCGCCGCGGCCGGCGACCACGCGCTGACCCACCACATCGAGCGTCTGGCCGACGACCACGCCCGCGCCCGGACGCTCGCGGCCGAGCTGGCGAAGTTCGGCGTCGTCGACCCGTCGGCGGTGCGGACCAACCTGGTGCCGGTCGACCTCTCCGGCCTCGACCTGGACGCTCCGGCGTTCGCCGCGCTGGCCGCCGAGCGGGACGTGCACATCGCCGCGATGCTGCCGAAGCTCGCGCGTATCGTGCTGCATCTGGACATCGACGACAACGCCCTCGATCAGGCGATCACGGTGCTGACGGGGATCCTCGCCGAAAGGTCGTGACATGATCGTCGTCGCGCACGCGGAGACCGGGCTCGTGCCGCACTTCCCCGACGTGGTGTCGCTGGACTCCGCCGGCCGGCGCCTGCTCGTGGCCTACCGCGAGGGCACCGGGCACATCAGCCACCACGGGCGGATCACGGTGGTGGAGAGCGACGACGGCGGGCAGAGCTGGGGCACGCCGCGGGTGGTGGTGGACGGGCCGTTCGACGACCGGGATCCCAAGCTGGTGCGGCTCGCCGACGGGACGGTGCTGCTTAGCTACTTCGTGCTGGCGTGGACCTCGCGGACCGAGCACGACGACCACGGCACCTTCGTACGCCGCAGCACCGACGGCGGCCGGACGTGGAGCGAGCCGGTCCGGGCCGGCAACCCGTGGTGGGCCTCGCACGGCGCCGCGGTCGAGCTGCCCGGCGGCGACCTGCTGCTGCCGGTCTACGGCCGGGCGCCGGGGGAGCGGCGGTACCGGGCGGCCGTGGTGCGCAGCACGGACGGCGGCCGTACGTGGCCGGCCTCGTCCGAGGTGCCGCTGGCGGCCGGCGACGAGATCGACTTCCAGGAGCCGACGCTGACGGTGCTGGAGGGCCAGATCGTGGCCCTGATCCGCACCTCGGCCGACCGGGCGTGGTCGTGCCGTTCGACCGACGGCGGGCACACGTGGACCGCGCCGGAGCCGACCGACATGGCGGCGTCCTCGCACCACGCGCTCGCGCTGAGCACGGGGGAGGTGCTCGTGACGTACGGCGATCTCTCGAAGCGGTTCTCCGAACGGCGCGTGACCGTCGGCCGTCTGGTGCGGCGACCGCTGTCGGTCTGGGACGGCTACGAGGACACGCTGCTCTACGACTCGGGCCACCCGGACCAGGCCAACCCGTCCAGTGTCGAGCTCGCGCCGGGCAGCTTCCTGACGCTCGGGCTTCGACATCCCGGCCGCCACGGTGGTCGCGGTGCCGAGCACGACCGCCGATTACCGCTGATCCGGGCCGCCCGTGGGGGGCCGGATCAGCATCGCGAACGCGGTCTCGGTGGCCCTCCGCGGCGGCCGGCCGGCCAGCACGTCGGCGCGGGCCAGCTCGAGGACGCTGCGGTGCGCGGCCAGGAGCAGGGCGGCCAGGATCGGGTCGCCGAGGGCCTGGCCGAGGGCCGTCTCCAGGCGGCGGTGGAGGCGGAGCTCGGCGTCCGGCAACGTCTGGCTCTCCGCGATCGTCTGGAAGAAGCGCATCGTCAGATCGGCGGCGCGGGGGTCGAGCAGGAAGTCCAGCTCGCTCTCGTGCCAGGCTCGGAAGGCTTGGATCGGGTCGTCACTGCCGGACACTGCCTGGATGAGTCCGGCCGTCAGCTGCCCCTCACGATCGAAGAACAGCTCCTCCTTTGTCCGGAAATAATTAAATACAGTGCCCACGGCGACGTCGGCCGCCGCGGCGATCTCGCTGATCGTGACCCCGTCGAAGCCCCGCTCCGCGAACATTGCGGCCGCCGCGTCGCTCAGCGCCTTCCGCGTGCGCTGCTTCCGGCGCTCCCGCAGTCCGTCCATAGGTGAAGGCTACTACAAACTTGAGTCCGCTCATGTTTATAGTGACTCCATGACCGACGTGGTATCGCTTACCCCGCTCGAGTTCGGCACCGTGATCGGCCCGGGCGTGCCCATCCCCGGCTTCCTGCTCGTTCTCCGCGACGGCCGGCACATCCTGGTCGACACCGGCTGCCCGGCCGGCCCCTCCGCCTACTTCGCTCGCAACGAGGCCCTCGATCTCGACCGTTCCGCCGTCTCGACCGTGATCGTGACGCACTTCGACCCCGACCACGCCGGCGCGAACGACGAGTACCCGCACGCTTCGTTCGTGGCCCAGCGCGCCCAGTACGAGCACGCCCGCACCAGTGGCCTGCACCGCTACGAGTGGATGCGGCCGCACTGGGACGACCCGCGCCTGCGCTACACCCTCGTCGACGGCGACCACGACCTCGTGCCCGGCGTGACCCTGATCGAGTGCGGCGGCCACGTGCCGGGACACCAGGCCGTCCTGGTCACGCTGCCGCACACCGGAAAGATCCTGCTGGCCGGCGACGCCTGGATGCGCGACACCGACCCGGAGACCCGCCCGATGACCCCGTTCGACCTCGACGAGCCCGCGACCCGGGCGGCCCAGCGCCGCCTGATGACGGTCGCCGAGCAGGAGAAGGTCGCCCTGGTGATCCACAATCACGACGCGGCGCAGTGGGCCGAGCTCGCGCCGGCCTACCGCTGAGGCTCGATGGTGATCGGGACCGGGCTCGACTCGAGGCGGCCGGTCCACACGCCCGGCACGTCGTCGACCTGGTAGAAAGCGCGCATCCGGTAGTCGCCGGGAGGGAGCGGGCGGGCGCCGTTGGCCTTGCGCAGGGCCCAGGCGGACAGGTCGATGGCGTCCTCCAGGCGGGCGCCCGGCGGGAGCTCCGCGATGACCAGGCCGGCCTCGTTGCGGTCGTCGGTGAAGCGCAGCGTACGGGCGCCGGCCGCGCCGGTCAGCTCAACGGTGTACCAGTCGTAGTGCGGCTCGCCGGCCTCCACGTGGTGGGCGACCCGCAGGGAGCGGGGGCCGTCGTTGCGCAGGGTCAGCAGCGCCCGGCCGGCGTGGGCGGCGGCGGTCAGGGTGAGGCTCATTTCTCGAAGCTCACGATCACGTCGTACTTGGCGTCGTCCATGGAGGACGTGTTGTGCGCGGGAGCCCAGGGTGCGGCGAACGGCATGTCCACGATCAGGTCGTCGGCGTCGGGCCAGTCCTCGTCGTACACCCGGATGGTGAGCGGGCCGGTGAGCGGGAGCAGCGACGCGAGCGGAAGGAAGAAGTTGCGCTTGTCGCCATCGTCGAGATCGCGGGTGGCGGACCTGACGACGGCGCCGCTCGGCCCGGTCATCGTCACGTAGACCTCGTCGCTGCCGATCGTGTCCTCGGTCGAGATGACGTGCACGGCGACCTTGACCCGGCGCTTGCGCAGCTCGGCCTCCAGTGCCTTGCGCTCGAAGTCCTTGTTGGTCTGGTCGGTCGCCATGGCCGCGCCGAGGGCCTGGGCCGCCATCAGCTCGAGGCCGACCACGGCGAGGCGGCCGAGGAGGTCCGCCGTGGTGCGGTCGGCGGCGGCCACGGCGCCCGAGTCCATGAAAGCGAGCGGCACGGCGACCGGGGTGGCGGCATCTCCGCTCGCCGTGTCGTGGAACGTGGCCGCGTTCCACCGCTCGGCCGCGCCCATGAACTCGGCGCTCGGCGTGCCCGCCCGCACCAGCGTGACCGGGTCGACGGTGACGTCGCCGGCCGCGTCCGACCGCCATCCCCACGAGACCGAGCCGAGGTACGTGTCGACCGGCATCGGGCCCTCGACCACGATCGCCGTGGACTCGAAAGTCTGCTCGAACGTCTGCCCGTCGAACTCGATCTGCCGGCCCGGGGTGTCGTCGATCCGGGCCGCCACCGCCGGGAGGAACCGGCCGGTCCGCGGGTCCCGGGTATGGGAGCCCCACTGGCTGCCGCCAGTGCCCGGCGTGCCCTCCGCGAGCTTGGCGGCGGTGAAGGCCGGGGAGTTGTGCACGCCGTAGATCGGGCTCGTGTTCGGCTGGTCGCGGCCGCCGGGATGCACCGAGCGGTCGAGCTCGCGGCCCGGGTCGGCCTGGCCCGGACCCATGATGAGCTGGCCCTCCTCGGGGTCGCCGACCCCGGTCGCGACCGTGTCGCGCGGGCCGGCCGGGGTCGAGGCCTTCATCGCCTTGACGGTCTGGATCATGCCGATCTTGGTGCTCTCGACCAGGTCGCCGGGGGTGAAGTCGAGCTCGATGTGGGCGCCGAGCTGCTCGCCGGCCGAGCCGGTGGGCGCGCTGATCGGGCGGTAGGAGGCGGTGTCGAACGTGCCGCCGTTGGTGCGCACGGCCCGGTGCACGGCGTCGGGGGCGGGGCCGAGGCCGGACGCCGGCTCGCCGGCCAGCACCGCGTCGGCCGCGGCGTGGGCGCTCCTCTCGGCGGCGTCGCCGGGCGAGCTGACCGCGGTGGGATCACCCCGGCTCCCGCCGGCGGCGCGGGTCTGCATCACGTGGGCCAGCTCGTGGGCGACCGTGCCGGGGGCCGGGTTGCGCTCGGCGAAGGCGACCTGGTCGCCGTACGACGCGGCGACCGCGCCCAGCGCGCCCAGGCCGGCCCGTGCGCCCTGGCCGCCGGTGAACGCCCGCACCCCGGCGAAGGACGTGTCGAAGGCCTGCTCCATGGCGGCCCGGTGCGGCAGGGGAGCGGCCGGATCGGAGGTGGCGATCGAGAACGCGTCGGCAACGCCGGACGCGGGGGTGGCGACCCGCGCGTCGGCCGTTTTGTCCCCGCCGGCCGTGTCCGCCGCCATCAGGCGCACGATCGCGCGGTTGCCCGCTGCCAGCAGCGAGGGCGGCAGGCCGGGCGCCGGCGATCGGGGCGCGGCCGCGGTGTCGTCCGACCTCTGCTCGTCGTGCCCGCGTGCGTACATGGCGCCCCCTTGAGCGAGCGTACCGGCGGCGCGACGCCACGCCGCCGGTCTCGAGGGCAGCCGAAGGTGCAGAGGCGACTCAGGCGGGCGCGGTCGCTCGGGCGGCGACCGCCTGGGCGAAGCCCCGGATCACCGGGTGGACGCCGTCGGTGTGCAGCTCCGGCTGGAAGAGCGTGGCCAGGAAGAACGGGTGATCGCCGAGCTCGGCCACGCGCACCTCGCCGGCGTCGTCGTGGCCGGTGAAGCGCATGCCGTGGGCGGCGAGCAGATCGATGTAGCCGGCCGCGATGCCGTAGCTGCAGTGGTAGCGCTCGATCGTGCGGCCGGTGCCGAGCAGCCGCTCGATGCGCGAGCCGGGCGCCAGGTTGATGGCGCCCTCGTGACCGACCAGCGAGCAGGACAGCTCGGCGATCAGCGGATCGTCGCCGGTGTCGCCGTTCTCGGCGTGGGTCGCCGAGGTCAGGCCGCAGACGTCCCGGGCGAACTCGAGCATCGCGTGCTGGAACCCGCCGCAGGTGCCGAGGAAGGGGATGCCCGCGGTGCGGGCCACGCGGGCGGCGGTGACGGCGCCCGCCTCGCTGCGGTACGGGCTGCCCGGCAACAGCCATACGCCGGCGAACCCGATGAGCGCCACCGGGTCGGTGGCCTCCTCGGTCGGGATCCAGTAGGCGTCGAGGTCGATCCGCTCCTCCTCGCGCAGCGCATCGAGGATGACGGGGATGCGCGAGTGCGCGCGCACGGCCGGGGACCGGTCTCCGACCAGGGCAATCGAAATCATGTCACCATGCTGCGGCCGGAACCGGCATCAGGTCCAACGATGATGACTGCATGCGGCATTAGCATCCGTGATGTGGACACGCACCTGCTCCGGACGTTCGTGGCGGTCGCCGAGACCGGCTCGTTCTCCCGGGCCGCCGAGCGCCTGCGCTACACCCAGTCGGCGGTATCCCAGCACATCGCGGCCCTGGAGGCCGATCTCGGGACGCCGCTGTTCACCCGGCGCCCGGTGGGGCTCACCCCGGCGGGCGAGCGGTTGCGGCGGCATGCGGGTCTTCTGCTCGTACGCCTGGAAGCCGCCCGCGCCGATGTCACCCGCGCCCTCGCGCCGCCGGGCCGGCTCGTGCTCGGCCTCACTCCGCTGGCCTGGGCCGCTCCCGTGGCGGCCGGCCTGGCGACCATCCGCGCCGAGTCGGCGCTGCTGCGCACCAGCCTGCGGGTCGCCGCCCGCGACCGGATCGTCGAGGCCGTGGCGACCGGCGAGATCGATCTCGGCCTGGTGGACGGCTTCACGGCGCCGAGCGACCCGCTGCGACTGCCGGAGCCCGGCGCCGGGGGCCCGCGGGCCGTCGGTGTCGCGGAGAGCCCGGCCGTGGTCGCCGTCCCCCGTTCCCACCCCCTGGCCGCGCGCCGCACCGTCGACCTGGCAGATCTGTCGGATGCGTACTGGATCGACGCGCCGGAGGTGACGCCGTTCGCGCGGTTGCCGGTCGACGGATTGCGGGCCGGCCTGCGCTACGACGGCGCCGATGTCGGGGTGCTGACCGGTCTGGTGGCCGGCGGTCACGGCCTGGCCGTGCTGCCCGAGCCGGTGGTCGCGCGCGAGGCCGGCTTGGCCGGCATCCGGGTGCCGAGGCTGGTGCACCGCGTCGAGTTGCTGCGGTTGCCGGCCGCGACCCCCGACGAGCCCGCCGAACGCTTGTCGAAACTGCTCACCGTCGTCTGAAGCCCCACCCCGTCACGGCGGATTCTGGGGGTCGTCGCAACGGGGCTGGTCAGTTGGTGTGGGTTGGGAGGGTAGCGAAGCGTTCGGTGGTGCCGATCGCGGACCGGTTGTCCGTGCCGATGATCAGGTCGCCTTCCCCGTGTCCGGGTACCGTCCGGTCGTCGACCTCGGCCGGGCGTTCGCTGATCATCACCATCGGGGTGGCCATCCGCGGCTGACGCTGCTGCGCCAGCCGTCGGGGGCGGCGTATTACGCGGCCGGTGCGTAGCTCCACCGCTGGTCGAGGCTGTGCTGGATGGGTCGGCGAGGTGGATCCGCTCGTCGGGGTGAGAATACGGCCGCCCACGACAGCTTCCGCTCGGTATCCACAACCACTTGACGTTTTCCCATATGGGAAAATATTGTGGCGGCATGGCACGAGCAGCGACGACGTCGGACACGTTCAACGCGATCGCCGAGCCGCAGCGCCGCGACATCCTCGCGCTGCTGCGGTCGGGCGAGTGGCCGGTGACCGATCTGGCCCAGGAGCTCGGGATGAGCCTGCCCGGCGCGTCCAAGCACCTGCGGGTGCTGCGCGAGGTCGGGCTGGTGCGGGTGCGCGGGGCGGGCAAGCAGCGCCTCTACGGCCTCGACGCCCGTGGGCTGCGGCCGGTCCACGAGTGGGTCGGCGGGTTCGAGCGGTTCTGGAACGAGAGCTTCGACCGGCTGGACGCGTACGTGCAGGACCTCAAACAGACGCAGCGGGAGGCATGATCGATGGCCGGGGTGACGCAGGACCGGGAGATCGTGATCTCCCGTGTCATCGAGGGGCCGCGGGAGCTGGTGTTCGACGCCTTCACCGAGGTCCGGCACCTGTCGCGGTGGTGGGGGCCGGACGGGTTCCGCACCAGCACGCGCTCGTTCGAGTTCCGCGTCGGCGGCGTCTGGGACTTCGTGATGCGCGGCCCGGACGGCACGGACTACCAGGAGTGGATCACCTGGACCGAGATCGTGCGGCCGGAGCGGATCGCGATGCTGCACGGCGAGTTCCGCGACGACCCGAAGGCGTTCGAGTCGGTGCTGACCTTCACGCCGGACGGTGCGGCGACCCGGCTCGTGATGCGCACGCTCTTCCCGACCCGGGAGCAGCGCGACGAGGCGGTCGAGAAGTACCACGCGATCGAGGCCGGGCGGCAGACGCTGAACGGCCTGGCGGCGTACGTCGCCGAACTCACCAGGACGGGAGCGGAGAGCTGATGGCCGGCAAGGTGTTCTTCAGTGTGTCGATGTCGCTGGACGGCTTCATCGCGCCCGGGTCGCTCGGGGAGCTGATGGGGCGGCAGTGGATGGAGCTGCAGCGATGGATCTTCCCGCTGCGCTTCTTCCGCGAGAACCTCAAGCTCGGCGGGGGCGGCGAGGAGGGGCGCGACAACGACATCGTGCGGGAGACGTACGAGCGTACGGGCGCGAGCGTGATGGGCCGCCGGATGTTCGACGCCGGCGAGCGGATGTGGCCGGAGGAGGCGCCCTTCCACACCCCCGTCTTCGTCGTGACGCACACCAAGCGCGACCCCTGGGAGCGGCCGGGCGGAACCACCTTCCACTTCGTCGACGACGGCATCGAGACCGCCCTCGACCAGGCCCGGGTGGCCGCCGGAGACCGCGACGTCCGGATCGCCGGCGGCGGCGCGACGATCCTGCAGTACCTGAACGCCGGCCTGGTCGATGAGTTCACGATCGCGCTGTCGCCGGTGCTGCTCGGCGCCGGGGTGCGCCTCTTCGACGGCGTGGACACCTCCCGGGTGGCGCTGGAGCAGGTCGGCTCGGAGTCGTCACGCCGGGTGACGCACCTGACCTACGTCGTGCGTTCGCGCTGACGCATCCCCGCCGAACCCCACCCGGTCACTGGGTGGGGTGAGATTACGGCCCGGGTACGAAACTTCCGGCGGGTTGTCCCCAGGGCGCCGCTCAGGCGGGCAGGCGCAGGGACTTCAGCAGGGCGATGTCGGCGGCGTGGCCCTCGTGCTCGACCGTGGGAGTCTCGACGATCACCGGGATGCCCGCGGTCGCCGGGTGGGTGAGCAGCTCGGCGAAGGCGGCCGCGCCGATGCGGCCCTTGCCGATCGTCTCGTGGCGGTCGCGGGTCGAGCCGCATTCGTCCTTCGAGTCGTTGGCGTGGATCAGCATCAGGCGGCCGGGGCCGACGGTGTCGACCAGCGCGTCCAGCGTCGCCGTCATGCCGCCGGGGGTGGCCAGGTCGTGGCCGGCCGCCCAGGCGTGGCACGTGTCGAAGCAGACGCCCAGCCACGGGTGGTGCTCGACGGCGGCCAGGTAGGGGCCGAGGTCCTGGACCTTCGACGCCAGGCTGCGGCCCCCGCCGGCGCTCGGCTCGACCAGCAGCCGGGGCAGGTCGCGGGCGGCCGCGTCGTCGAGCAGCGGCAGCAGCGCCTCGCGGAGCTGGTGCATCGCCTTCGCCTCGTGCTCGGCGTCGACGGCGCTGCCCGCGTGGTAGACGACCGCGGTCGCGCCGATGGCCTTTCCCCGCTCCAGCGCGTGGGCCAGGGTCGCGACCGACTTCTCGACGGTCATCTCGGTCGGCGAGCCCAAGTTCACCAAGAGCGAGGCATGCACGTACGCCGGAAGCCCGCGCTCGCCGATGCCGTCGCGGAACAGCAGGTCCTGCTTGGGGTCGCCGGCCGGCAGCGCCCACCCGCGCGAGTTGGAGACGTAGACCTGCAACGTCTCCGACCCGGCGGCATCGACGTAGGGCAGGGCCGCCTTGGCCAGCCCGCCCGACGTCTTGGTGTGCGACCCGATGCGGCGGTCTAGAAGCACAGCAGGACCACCTGGGAGCCCGGCTGCACCTGGGTGTTGGGCGGCGGGTTCTGCTGGTGCACGAACGCGTTGCCGTTGCCCTGGATCTGCACCTGCAGACCCTGCTGCTGCAGCGACGCCTGCGCCTGGGGGCACGGCTGGTTGGTCAGGTCGGGGACGGTGACCAGCGGCGGGCCCTTGCTGACGTCGAGGGTGATCTCGTCGTCGTTGGCGGCCCCGGTGCCGGGCTTGGGCGACTGGCTGATGACCTGGTCGGCCGGCGCGTCGCTGTCCTTGTAGCGCTCGACCGCCTCGAGGCCGAGGCCCTGGAGCTGGGCGCGGGCGTCGTTGATGTTCGTGCCGACCAGGTTGGGCACCTGGATCGGCGCCCGGCCCTTGCTGACCACCACGGTGACCGTGTCGCCGCGCTTGAGCTCGGTGCCCTTGGCCGGGTTGGTCGAGATCACCGCGCCCTCGGGCACGGTGTCGCTGTACTGCCCGGCGCCGTCCTTGTATTTCAGGTTGGCCTCGGTCAGCTCGCTCTTGGCCGCCGCCAGCTCGAGCCCGGCCAGGTCGGGCACCGGGAAGCGCTCCTTGCCCAGGGACAGGCTGAGCGTGATGGTGCCGCCCTTGACGATCCGCTCGTTCGCGCCGGGGCTCTGGGTCAGCACCGTGTCCTTCGGGACGTTCTCGCTGTAGGCGCCGTCGCCGAAGAACAGCTCGAAGTTGTGCTGCCGCGCGTACAGCACCGCCTGGTCCTTCGTCATGTTGACCATGGCCGGCGCCTCGGTGTAGCGGCCCAGCGTCACCCACCAGGTGCTGCCGATGACCACGAGCACCATCACGGCCACGGCCGCGGAGATCAGGATGCGCCGGCGGTCGGGGCCGCCGGACGGGCGCAGGCCGGGCTCGCCACGGCGGTACGTCTGCGCGGCCGGGCGGCTCTGCTCGGGCAGGCGCGCCCAGCTGGGCCGGTCGGACACCGACGGCATCATGGCGGTCGCGTCGGCGGCCGAATGGCGGGACTGCGGCACCTGGCGGAGCAGGGCCGTCTCGACGCTCGCGGCGCCCAGGTCGTCGCGCAGCGCCTGCACCTCGGCCAGCATCGCGCCGGCGTCGGTGGGCCGGGCGCCGGGGTCGCGGCGGGTCGCGCGGGCCACCAGGTCGTCGAGCGGCTTGGGCACGCCCTTGACGGTCGCCGACGGGGCCGGCACGTCGTTGTCGACGTGCTGCCAGGCGACCTCGACCGGGTCGTCGCCGTCGAACGGCACCCGGCCGGTGAGCATCTCGTAGAGCACGATGCCGGCCGAGTAGACGTCGGACCGGGCGTCGGCATGGCCGTCGGTGACCAATTCGGGCGCCACGTAGGCCACGGTCGCCATGAGCTGGCCGGAGTCGTCGACGTTGCTGGCCTCGACCGCCCGGGCCAGGCCGAAGTCGGCCACCTTGACCACGGCGTCGACCAGGTTGCCGGTGCCGCCGCTGGGTGCCTCGGCGACCAGCACGTTCTCCGGCTTGACGTCGCGGTGCACCAGGCCGGCCCGGTGGGCGGCGGCGATCGCCGAGAGCATCTGGTCGAGGATCGCGCAGGCCTCCACCGGGTTGAGCCGGCGGCGCTGGGTGAGCAGCTCGCGCAGGGTGCGACCCTGCACGTACTCCATCACCAGGTAGGGCAGGCCCTGATGGCGCCCCTGGTCGTAGACGGCGACGACGTTGGGGTGGGTGAGCCGGGCGATCGTCTTGGCCTCGTCGGTGAACCGGTCCACGAAGTGGACATTCGTCGCCTGCGACGGGTGAATGATCTTCAGCGCGACGGTGCGCTCGAGTCGCTGGTCGGTGGCCGTGTAGACGGTCGCCATGCCACCACGGGCCACGCGACCGGTGATCCGGTAGCGGCCGTCAATCGTGGTGCCGATCAACGTGTCGGCGACTGTGGTGTCCATCGGCGTGAAGTGTATGTGTCTTTCGGGCGAGGGCAGACCAGGATGTCACAGCTGAGTCCAAACGGGTACGCGTACGAGCCCGATCTCGGAGTTCTGCCCCGACAAAAGTCTATTTAGTGGTCGTGACGGCGATGCCGGGCTTGGGGGCTATCGCTGGGATCGGGCGAATCGTTCGGGGTGGCGGACGTCTCGCCGGGGTCCGGATAGCCGGGCCCGGACGGGTCGGCCGAGTCGCCCGCCGAGCCCGAGGGCGAGGCCGACGGCGACGCCGAGGGGGCCGGCGCGGTCGGCGTCGGCACCGGCACCGGCATCGGCGGCGGGTTGCCGGCGCTCTCCGGCTTCGTGGCGCCGGGGGCGGTCCGCATCGGACTCGAGATCCGGGCCGGGTCGTTCGCGGTGGCGGGACCGGCCACGGCGGCCGTGGCGGCGGCGGGCGGCGCGGCCGGATCCGGCACGGCGCCGGTCCCGGCCGGCGGCGTGGTGCGCGGGCCGGTCGCGGCCGGTCCGCGGCCGATGCCGCTGTTCGGCGTGAACGTCACGGTCGCCGCCGGCGGCGGCGGAAACGTCCCGGCGGCGGCCGGCGTCTCGTTCAGCAGCGAGCCCAGCCCGTTGACCACGCCCAGGTAGGCGCCGGTCGCCCCGACGACGGTGAGCACCCCGAAGACGGTCACCGCCGCCGCGCGCCGGCGCCGCCGGGGCGGCGCCGCGTGCGAGACCGGGACCGGCGGCTCCTCGAACAGGTGACCGCCGAACGTGCTCATCCCGGTGGAGGTGACGTCGGGGCCGCCCGGCGGCGGCTCGACCGGTCGCCGGCCCAGGTCGTAGCGCACCGAGCGCACGGCGCCGGACAGCTCGGAGCGGGCCTTCCGCAACAGGCTCATCGAGTTGGTTCTCCTCTTCTGGCACGCTGTAGGAGTGAGCGATTCCGTTACCGCCGGCCCGGCCGCCTGGGTCAACCTGCCGGACGTGGCCGCGAAGCTGGACGTTTCGATCAGCAAGGTGCATCAGATGCTTCGCGACGGGCAGCTGCTCGCCGTCAAGCGCGACGGGATCCGGCAGGTCCCGGCCGAGCTCTTGGCCAACAGCAACGTGCTCAAGCACCTCCCGGGCGTCCTGACCTTGCTGCGCGATGCTGGGTACAACGACGAAGAGGCCCTGCGGTGGCTCTACGAGCCCGACTCGGATCTCGACGGCAACGCCGCGCTCGGCCTCGCCGGGCACCGTGCGCGCGAGGTGAAGCGGCGGGCGCAGGCGCTCGGCTTCTGATGCGCCATCTGGCGTACGTGCTGGTCCTCGCCGGCTGCCTGGGCGCCGCCCTCTGGCTCGAGCCGGTGCTGCGGGTGAACGTCTTCCGCCGGTGGCGACGGTTGGTGCTGACCGTCGTCCCGGTGGCGGTCGTCTTCGTGCTCTGGGACCTGGGCGCGATCGCGGCCGGGCACTGGCACTTCGACCCGGCGCAGACCACCGGCGTCGTCTTCCCCGGCGGCCTGCCGCTGGACGAGGTGCTGTTCTTCCTGGTGGTGCCGGTCTGCGCGATCCTCGGGTTCGAGGCGGTGCGTGCCGTGCTGCGCAAACCGGCCGGCGACGAGTGACCTACACGGCCGCCGCGGTCCTCGGCGTCATCGTGACCGCGGCGCTGGACCGCTGGGTGTTCCGCGTGCGCCTGCTCAGCCGGGCCGCGTTCTGGGCGACGTACCCGCTGATCGTGTTTTTCCAGCTCTTGTCGAACGGGATCCTGACCGGCCGGAACATCGTCATGTACGACCCGGGCGCCATCCTCGGCCTGCGCATCGCCTACGCGCCGGTCGAGGACCTGCTCTTCGGCTTCGCGATGGTGCTGCTCACCCTCGATCTCTGGGTGTGGTGGGGACGCCGCGGCGTCCAGCGGACGCCGTCCGCGGGCGAGGGGAGCAAACTACTCAGACGGTACGCCGCGTGGCGGCATCGGCCAGGGCCTTGAGCACCGCCCGGGCGTCGTCCTCGATCGGGGCCGCCGCCAGGGCCGACAGCGCCGCCGTCATCAGCTCGTCGATACGCCGCTCGGTCGCCGCCAGCGCGCCGCTCTCCCGGATCAGCGACCGCAGCCGCTCGACGTCCGGCCCCGGGTCGCCGAGCCCGGCGTCGAGCTCCGCCCGCTCGCGACCGTCGAGCGCCTCGAACGCGGCCGCGATCAGATAGGTCCGCTTGCCCTCGCGCAGGTCGTCACCGGCCGGCTTGCCGGTCTGCGCCGGGTCGCCGAAGACGCCGAGCACATCGTCGCGCAGCTGGAAGGCCTCGCCCAGCGGCAGCCCGAAGGCCGAGTAGGCGGCGCTCACCCCGGCCGGCGCCCCGGCGATCGCCGCGCCCAGCAGCAGCGGCCGCTCGACCGTGTACTTCGCGGACTTGAACCGGGCCACCTTGCCGGCCCGGTCGAGCGACGTGTCGGCCGTCGACTGGGTCAGCACGTCCAGGTACTGCCCGACCGTCACCTCGGTGCGCATCTGGTCGAAGACCGGCCGGGCCCGGGTCAGCTCGGCCGGGCTCAGGCCGGAGACGTGCAGCAGCTCGTCCGACCAGACCAGGGCCAGGTCGCCGAGCAGCACCGCGGCGCTGTCGCCGAACGCGGCGGGCGCGCCCCGCCAGGACGCGTCGACGTGCCGGCGCTCGAAGCGGCGGTGCACCGAGGGCTCGCCGCGGCGGGTGTCCGAGCGGTCCATCAGGTCGTCGTGGATCAGGGCGCTGGCCTGCACCAGCTCGAGCGCCGCGACGGCGGCCACCACGTGGTCGGAGTCGGCGCCGCCGGCGCCCCGGTGACCCCAGTAGGCGAACGCCGGGCGCAGCCGCTTGCCGCCGCCGAGCACGAAGTCGTCGAGCGCGTCGGAAACCTCCGCCAGCGCCGGGTCGATGCCGGTGAGCCGGGCGCGCTGCTCGGCCAGGAACGCGGCGAGGGCCTTGTCGACCCGGGCGCGCAGACCGGCCGCTTCTACGGGGGACGTCACGCCGAAGACGCTAGCCGACGCCCGGTGACCAGCAGCCGGTAGAGTCGTCGGCGTGGCTCTCGGACTTCCCTCTCGCCTGCCCGGCACACCGGCGATCGGTGAGCTGATCCGGTCCGGCGCGCCGACCTTCTCGTTCGAGTTCTTCCCGCCCAAGACGCCCGAGGGCGAGCGCAACCTCTGGCAGGCGATCCGCGAGCTCGAGCCGCTGCGGCCGAGCTTCGTGTCGATCACGTACGGCGCGGGCGGCACCACGCGCGACACGACGGTGGCCGTCACCGAGCGGGTCGCGACCGAGACCACGCTGCTGCCGATGGCCCACCTGACGGCCGTGAACCACTCGGTGGCCGAGCTGCGCAACGTGATCGGGCGGCTGGCCGGCGCCGGCATCCGCAACGTGCTGGCCGTGCGCGGCGACCCGCCGGGCGACCCGATGGGCGAGTGGGTGCGGCACCCCGAGGGCGTCCTCTACGCCGAGGACCTGGTGCGCCTGGTCAAGGAGTCCGGCGACTTCTGCGTCGGCGTGGCCGCCTTCCCCTACAAGCACCCCCGGTCGGCCGACATCGAGAGCGACACCGCCAATTTCGTACGGAAATGTCGTGCCGGCGCCGATTTCGCCATCACCCAGATGTTCTTCGACGCCGACGAGTACCTGCGCCTGCGGGACCGGGTCGCGGCGACCGGCTGCGCCACGCCGATCGTGCCCGGCGTCATGCCGGTGACCCGGATGGCGACGATCGAGCGGTCCAGCCAGCTCTCCGGCGCGCCGTTCCCGCCCAAGCTGCTCGAGCGCTTCGAGCGGGTGGCCGGCGACGAGGCCGCGGTGCGGGCGCTCGGCATCGAGCAGTGCGCCGAGATGTGCGCCCGGCTGCTGGCCGAGGGCGTGCCCGGCATCCACTTCATCACGCTCAACCGCTCGACCGCGACGCGCGAGGTGTGGCAGTTGCTGGCGCCCTCGTCCGTCGCCGCGGCCGCCTGACCCACGGCCGTGACCTGGGCCGAGTACTGCACGGCCTGGTCGGCGTTGCACGGCGACTTCGACCCGCGGTCGGCATCCTTCCTGGTCCGCGGATGGGTGCGCCTCGCGTACCGGATCGGCTCCTGGCTCGCCGCCCGGCGGGTCGGACCGGGAGCGGTGACCACCGCGGGTCTGCTCCTCTGCTGGTGCGTGCCGCTGGTCGTGCTGCTCGGCCGCCCGGAGGTGGTCGGCGGCCCGGAACTGCTCGGCGGCCCGGAGCTGCTCGGCGCCTCGGGTCTGTTCGGCCGTGCGGGTCTGCTGCTCGGCGCCGTCGTGGTGCTGCTGGCGGCGCTGGCCGACGGGCTCGACGGCGCGGTCGCGGTGGTGACCGGGCGGACCACGCGGCTCGGCTACGTCTACGACTCGGTGGCCGACCGGCTCGGCGAGGCGGCCTGGCTGCTGGCGTTCTGGCTGGCCGGGGCGCCGGGCTGGCTGGCGGTCGCGGCGGGCGGGGTGAGCTGGCTGCACGAGTACGCGCGGGCCCGCGCCGCCGCCGCCGGGATGGCCGAGATCGGGGTCGTCACCGTCGCCGAGCGCCCCACCCGCGTCCTCGTCACGATCTTCGGGCTGCTGGCGGCCGCCGTCCTGCCCTCGCTCGCCGTCGTGGCGGTCGCCGTCTGGCTCGGCCTCGCGCTGATCGGTCTCGGACAGCTCGCCGTCGCCGTGGGCCGCGCGCTCAGTGGTGATCGTTAATCGGTTGTCCGGGCCGGACCCCGCTCCTTACCGTCATCGGTGACATCGCACGGACGACGCGAGGGGGCAGGGGGTGATCGCGATGACCGCGGTTCTGGTGCTGAACGCCGACTGCGGGCCGCTGCACCGGGTCAGCCTCCGGCACGCGATCCGGATGCTGTTCCGCGAGGTGGCGGTCGTGCATGAGGCCGAGCCCGGCCGGCGGATCGGCGGCTATCCGATGCCGACGGTGGTGCGGCTGGTCAGCTACGTGGTGACCCGGTGGCGGCACAGCCGGGGGCCGGCCTGGTCGCGGACCGGCGTGCTCGCCCGCGACCGGCACTCCTGCGGCTACTGCGGCGGCCCGGCGTCCACGATCGACCACGTGCTGCCCCGCTCGCGCGGCGGCCGCGACGACTGGGCCAACACCGTCGCCGCCTGCGGCCGCTGCAACAACCGCAAGCGCGACCGGACGCCGGCCGAGGCGCGGATGCCCCTGCTGGTCCGGCCGTTCGCGCCGACCTGGGCGTTATCGGTCTGACCCGGTAAGGAAGCGCGGCCGGTGGGCGGTCACGGGGGCCAGGCCCGCCGGTCGTCCCGGCCTCGGATCATCCGGAAGCGGATGATCCGGGGCTAGGATTTCCGCATGGCAGCACCCGAACGCACCGAGCGCGACATCACCGGCCTGCTCAACATGGCCGGACACGTGCTCTCCAACCGGCTCGGCGTCGCACTCGCCGAGGTCGACCTCACCCCGCGCATGCAGTGCGTGCTCGTGCACGCGCTCGAGGAGGAGCGCACCCAGATCCAGCTCGCGGCCCTCGCCGACCTCGACAAGACCACCATGGTCAGCACCGTCGACGAGCTCGAGCGGCGCGGGCTGGCCGAGCGGCGGCCGTCGGCGACCGACCGGCGGGCCCGGATCATCGCGGTCACCGAGAAGGGGCGGCTCGCGGCCGAGGAGGGCCAGCGGATCGTCGACCAGGTGCACGCCGACGCGCTCGGCGGCCTTCCGGCCCCGGCCCGGGCGGCGTTCGTCGAGGCGCTCGGCATGCTCGCCGGCACCCAGCGCGATCCGGGGCCGCAGCCGATCCGGCGGGCGCGAGGTAGGTGATTAGCAGATAGTCCGCTAGAGGATCGTCTGCTACGGTCGGTTCATGAGCCTCTCCGTGGACCGACGCGCGGCCGCCCTGGCCGTGCTCTGCGCGATGTCACTGATGATCGTGCTGGACAGCACGATCGTCGCCGTCGCCGTTCCCGACATTCAGCGCGATCTGGGCTTCTCGGCCGCCGGGGTCGCCTGGGTCGTCAACGCGTACCTGGTGGCCTTCGCCGGCCTGTTGCTGCTGGCCGGGCGGCTCGGCGACCTGGTCGGCGCGTGGCGGGTGTTCCTCGCCGGGCTGGCCGTCTTCACGGTCGCCTCGCTCGCCTGCGGCCTGGCCGGCTCCGCGGGCCTGCTCGTCGCCGGCCGTTTCGTGCAGGGAGCGGGCGGCGCGCTGGCGGCGGCCGTGGTGATCGGCATGATCGTCCGGCTGTACCCGTCGCCCGCCGCCCAGGCGCGGGCCATGGGCATCTACAGCTTCACCCAGGCCGGGGGCGCGGCCGTCGGCTTCGTCGCGGGCGGCGTGCTGACCGACGCGGTGGGCTGGCCGGCGATCTTCCTGATCAACGTGCCGATCGGGGTGGCGGTGTGGTTCGCCGGGCGGCGCCTGCTGCCCCGCGAGGCCGGGGCCGGCCTCGGCGCGGGGCTCGATCTTCCCGGGGCGGTGCTGATCACGGCGGGTCTTTGCCTCGGCGTGTACGCGATCGTGCGTACCGGATCATCCGGCGCGGCCGTGCCCGCCACGCTCACCGGAGCCACCGCCCTGGTCTTGATCCTAGGTTTCCTGCTGCGGCAGCGTCTCGCCCGCCGCCCGCTGATCGCCCTGCGCGTGCTCGGCCGGCGCTGGCTGCTCACCGCGAACGCCGCCGTGGTGCTGGTCTTCGCGACCGGCATGGGTTTCCAGTTCCTGAACGCGCTGTTCGTGCAGCGGGTGATGGGCTACGACGCGCTCGGCACCGGCCTGGCGTTCCTGCCGACGCCGATCGTGATCGGCCTGGTCTCGCTCTTCGTGGCGCCGCGCGTGACCGGCCGCTTCGGCCCGCGGCCGGTGCTGCTGGCCGGCCTGGCGACGCTGCTCGCGGGCCTGTTGCTGCTGGCGCGCGTCCCGGCGTCGGTGTCCTATGTCGAAAACCTGCTGCCGCCGCTGGTGGTGATGGGCCTGGGCGTCGGCGTGACCGTTCCCGCGATCATCATGCTGGCAATGGCCGGCGCCGCCCCGGCCGACACCGGCATGGTGTCCGGCTTCAGCAACACGGCCCAGCAGGCGGGCGGCGCACTGGGCTTGTCCGCGCTGGCCGCCGTGGCGGCCACCCACACCGCCCACCGGTCGGCGCTCGGCGTTCCGCCGGTCGAGGCCCTGCACGACGGTTACGCCCGAGCGTTCTTGGTCGCCGCCGGCTTCGTCACCGCGGCGTTGTTCATCACCGCTTTCCTGCTGCGCCGGCCGCCTGCTCCCGCCGCGCCTGCTCCCGCCGCGCCTGCTTCTGCCGCCGCCGCTCCCGCTGCTACCGCCGCTCCTCCCGCTCTCGCCGCCGCTGTCGCTTCCGCCGCCGCCGGTGCCGCCCCCGCCGAGCCCGCGCCCGGGTCTGGCGCGCCTGCCTTTGCGGACTCTCTCTCATCCGCGGCCTCCACCGCGCCGTCCTTCACCGCGCCGTCCTCCACCGCGCCGTCCTCCACCGCGCCGGCCTCCACCGCGCCGGCCTCCACCGCGCCGGCCTCCACCGCGCCGGCTCCTGCTTCCTCAGCTCCCGCTGTGCCTGCCGCGATGGTGTGCGCCGCGTCCGCCGCTTCCGAGCCCGCCGCTTCCAAGCCCGCCGCTTCCGAGCCCGCCGCGTCCGAGCCCGCCACCCCTACGCCTGATGCGCCCGCGACCTCACCCTTCGCGGTAGACCCCTCGACGGCGCCGGTCGGCTGCTCCTGACCCCGCGTATCGGTAAGCAGAGCAAAGGAACGCGGCAGGCCGGGCCTCGAAACCCGGCCTGCCGCGCGCCCTCAGCTCAGGCGCCTAATCAGGAAATTTACGGAATCGTCCCGTTCGAGCGCGGGGACCTCGCCGTGGTTGCCGGGATTGGCGTGCAACGACTTGGCGGTCGAGCCCAGCGCGTCGAACAGCGCCAGGGCGTCGGCTCGGGGCACCAACTGGTCGTCCCACTGCACCAGGAACCTCACGGGCACGGTGACGCGGGCGGCTTCCTCGACCAACCCATCAGCGCCGAGCAGGCCGAGGACGGCGGCCCGCACGCGGGGCTCGGCCGCCACGAACGGGATGCCCAGACCCGTTCCCATCGAGACGCCGTGGTAGCCGACCGGGCCCTCGCCCACCCGGTCCAGCCGCTGGACCGCGGTGACCACCGCCCGCCACTCGGTGACCGACTGCTCGGCCAGCAGCAGGTGCATCGCGGCCAGATCGGGGCTGTCACCGGCCTGCATGCGGGCGCGGTTGGCGGCGGCCAGCCGGAGGAAGTCGTCGCTCTTGGGGCGGTCGCCGTGGTGCGGGGCGTCGAGGGCGACGACCGCGAAGCCGGCCGCGATCAACTGGCGGGCGGCGGCCACGACGCCGGGCGCCTGCTTGTGCTGGCCGCCGCCGTGACCGACCACGATCAGCGGGCGGGTGGCCGGGGTATCGCCGGGAGTCCACAGCACGCCGGGGATGTCACCCAGCATGAAGACGTCGCCGCCCGACTCCGTACGGGAAAGGAAGTGCATGGTTTGCCTTTCGGGGTGCCTTCTCGGGCGCTCCCTAGGCCATCCGGGCGAAGGAGTCCCGACACGTCAGAGCGTTGATCGGTCTCACCTCCTCGGGTCGTGGGTGCCGCCGACGTTAGCACGCTCAGCTTGTCAATGAGTCGTTGACAAGTGATAGGCTGCTCGCATGGCCGACCTCAATGAGCTGCGGACGATTTCGGCGGAGCGGACCCGGCTGGACGCACGGGAGCTCGAGCTCATCGACGAGGCGCGGCGGGCGGGCGCGACCTGGGTGGAGATCGCGGCGGCCCTCGGCCTCAGCAGCCGGCAGGCGGCGGAACAGCGGCGGTTGCGGTTGGCGTCCGCGGTGCGCCCGGTGCGTTCCGACCTCGATCGGCCGTACGGCGAAAGAGCCACCGCCCTGCGCGAAGCCGCCGTGGAGCTGCACCGCCGGATCGGCGCCGACCGGCGGTGGGACGGACGGTTCCGGCGTGCCCGGCTCGTCCGGGAGACGCTCGAGGCCGCACCGGAAGCGCCGGTGCCCGGGCTCTATGCATTGGTCGCCGACGTGGTGGGCGACCTCGACCGGGCGGAGGTGGCCTTCCCGGCGCCGACCCGAGCGGCCGTCGCGCGTCTGCGTGCGGCATTGGCGGCGGCTCGATGAGGTCTCCGGTGGGCTTGCAGGGTTGACAGATTGCGGCTCAACTCTTGAGGATGTGAGGCTCAACCTCGCCTCGCCTCGGAGGGTGCCGTGCGGCGCAACGCGGTCCTGTTCATCCTGATCTCGGCGCTGTCCGGTTTCGGCAGTACGGCGATGACGCTCGCGGCCGGCGTCTGGATGGTCGACCTGACCGGCTCGGTGTCGCTGGCCGCCCTGACCGGCCTGTGCATCTACGCCCCCGTCTTCGCCTCGCCCTGGCTGGGCGCGATCGCCGACCGGGTGCCGAGGCGCCCGCTGCTGATCGTCATCGACATCGCCCTCGGTCTGCTGCTGCTGACCTTGCTGACCGTCTCGACGGCCCGCGAGGCGTGGCTGATCTACGCGGTGCTGCTGGCCCGCGGCGTGAGCTACGCCCTGGGCGACGCGGCCGAGACGGCGATCCTGCCGTCGGCCCTGCCCCCGAAGCTGCTCGCCGACGTGAACGGCTGGCGGTCGAGCGCCCAGGAGGGCATGAAGCTGCTGGCGCCTCTGGCCGGCGCCGGCCTCTACGCCTGGCGCGGCCCGACGCCGGTGGTGCTGGTCTGCTCGATCATGCCGCTGCTCACGGCCGCCTGCTACGCACTGCTCCGCTTGCGGCCGCCGCGGACGACGAGCGCTCAGGCATCGCGGACATCGACAGCGCTGAGTGCAGCCACGAACGCGGGCGCCGGGGAGCGGGCTCGCGGCGGGCGGGACGACGGTGGGCGGGACGACGGCGGGCGGGACGACGGTGGGCCGAACGGCGGTGGGCGGGCTCGCGCTGGGCGGGACGGTGGCGGGCGGGCTCGCGGCAGGCGGGACGGCGGTGGGCGGGACGACGGTGGGCGGGACGCCGGTGGGCGGGGCCGTGGGGAAGTGCGGGCCGGGGTCAAGGCGCTCTTCGGGAATGCGGCGGTTCGCGATCCGGTGCTCATCGCGGCGGTCGCCATCGGGCTGTCGGGGCTCACCAACGCGGGGCTGATCGGGCAGGTGGTGCACACGCTCGGGCTGCCGGCCACACGCCTCGGGGTTTTGTCGACCGCGCAGGGTGCGGGGTCGATCGTGAGCGGGCTGCTGGCCGGACGGTTGCTCGCGCGGCTGGCGCCGGTTCCGGTCGCGGCGCTGGGGTCGGCCGTCTTCGCGGTGGGTTGTCTGTCGTCGGCGCTGCCCTGGTGGCCGGCGATGATCGCGGGCAGCGCGCTGGCCGGGCTCGGGCTGCCGTGGGCGCTGATCGCCGGCGTCACCGCGGTGCAGACCGGCACGCCCGACCACCTGCTGGGGCGGGTGGCGGCCACCTCCAACACGGTGATGTTCGGGCCGGTCGCGGTGGCGATCCCCGTGGGGTCGGCGGCGGTCCATCTCGGAGCGCCGGTTCCGCTCCTGATCGCAGGGGCGCTGGCGCTGGTGGCGGCCACCATGGGTGCCGCGCGCCGCCGTGCAAGAACGGAGGAAAGGGACAAGGCGAGGAGCGGAACGAAGGAGAGAGGCAAGGAGAAGAGCGGAACGGAAGGGAGAGGCGAGGGTGGCCACGGAACGACGGAGAACGAGAAGGACGGCGTGAGAGCTGAGAACGAGTGAGGGGACGCGGGCCCGGTCAGGAGCCCGACCGGCGGCGATGGAGCAGGCGCCAGGTGAGCAACCCGCCGAGGACCAGGATGCCGGCGAGCCACCAAGCCCGGCCGGGGAAGAGGGCGGAAGCAGGAGCGGCGGAAGCGGAGGCGGCGGACGCGGAAGGGGACGTGGGAGACGGCGGGGAAGGGGCGGCCTCGGCGCCCGGGAGGAAGGGGAACACGTTGGGTGCTGTGCGGAACGGCAAGGTCCGGTGGATGGTGTTGTCGGGCTCGCCGGGGCGGGTGCTGGTGTAGGACAGCTCGTGCTCGAAGGTGATGGTCACGCCGGGTGGGGTCTCGGGTGGGATCGGGAGCGCGACGATGCCGGAGCTGTCGCAGCGGGCCTCGGCGCCGCGGTAGGAGAGGCCGCACGCGGTGATGGTGACGCCGGGGGTCTGGCTGGTGAAGGCGACCGCCGGCGGGATGCCGGGGCCGGCCGTCGCCGGCATCGGGCGCACGGCGAACGACGGGGGCGGCAGCGCGATCCAGACCCTCGACGTGCCGGAGAGGCCGCCCGCGTCGTCGCCGAACTGGTAGGAGAAGGACCAGGTGAACGGCAGCTCGCGGCCCTCGGGTGCGTCGGCGGGGATCGGCAGCAGGACGCTGCGCCGCCAGGACGGGCGGTCGCGGCAGTACCTCGCGGCGACCCGGCAGGACGTGATCAGCAGCTTGGGGGTGTCGCCGGCGAAGGTCACTGTGACCGCGTCGCCCCGGGTCACCGGGTCGGGCGCGGCGTCGACGTCCACGTGCAGGATCGCGAACGGGATCTCCCCGGTTCGCCCCGCCGACCGCCAGCGCAGCGTGGTGGCCCGCGGCGGTGAGATCGGCACGGCGACGACCGCCCACCCGCCGTCGCACGACATCCTCCGCCGCGGATAGAGGTCGAACCAGACTTCGCACCCGGAAGAGCCCGGCAATGTGGACGAGGGCGACCCCAAGCCCGGCGCGGACGAGGCCGCCGGGAAGAAGACGACAAAGCGCTCGCCCGGCACCCCCGAGTGGCGATCCGGCACCGGCGCCGGCACAGGCGTCCACACGACCGCCACCAGCGGAACCGCGACGGCGCGGGCGAGCCGGCCGAGCCGGCCGAGCCGGACGGGCCACATCGGATGCCTCCACCAGGCACCCTGAGCCGGTCATCGGGAGCTGTCAGTCAGATCTCGGACGCCGATCAGCCGCAGGTAGTCATGGACGTCCGCCGGCGACTCGGAGACGCAGCCGATGTAGTTGTCGGGCCGCACCAGGAACAGGGCCGGCGCGGAGACGTCGTAAGCGGGGATCGGGTCGAGCCGGTGCACCGCGAGCCCCGGCGACGACGACGGCAGGTCGCCGGGGAAGCCGAACGCGAGCAGCGTCGCGTGCGGCCCCCGCAGCAGGTCGAAGACCCGCCCGCCCGGGATCGGCGAGTCGGGCGCCCGGTCGCCGGCTCGCACCGCACCGGGCGACGACCGGTGCTCGGCCGCGAGCGGCCCGCCCCGGTAGGTCAGCGAGAGCTGCCGCAGGACCGGATCGGAACGGTCCATGCTGCGGTCGTCGTGCAGCCGGGTGCTGATGCCGAGCACCCCGGCCGCCACCGGCAGCCGCTCCGCCTCGTACGTCTCGAGCAGCGCGTCGTCCCCCGTGGCCAGTTTCCAGCCCAGGTTGTACGCGTCCTGGATGCTCGTGTTGAGCCCCTGCCCGCCGGCCGGGGAGTGCACATGCGCCGCGTCGCCGGCCAGGAAGACGTCGCCGACCCGGTAGCGCGAGACCATCCGGATGTTCGCCCGGAACTCCGACGTCCAGCCCACGTGCGTGACCTTGACGCCGGGGGCCACCGAGGCGACGAGCTCCTCGACGGACAGATCGGTGGGCGGGGCGGTCAGCTGGTAGTCCTCGGTGCCGGGCAGCGGGCACAGGCCGAGCTTGAGCGACTGCCCGTCGTCGCCGGGCCAGATGTGCCAGCTGTCGCGGTCCAGGCCCGCCAGCCGTACGTCCGCGATGAACATCCGCTCGGTCTCGAAGGTCTCGCCCTCGAACGGCACCCCGAGCAGCCGCCGGACCGTGCTCTGCCCGCCGTCGGCGCCGACGACGTAGCGCGCCGCCGCCGTCTCGCCGGTGTCGAACGTGACCCGCACGCCGCCCTCGACCTGCTCGAGGCCGGTCAGGCCGACCCCCAGCTCGACCGGCACGCGCTCGGCCAGCAACTGCCCGGTGCGCCATTGCGGGACCATCAGCACGTTGGGGTAGGGCGCCGCATCGGTCGGCTCGTGCAGCGGATCCATCCGGCGGCGCATCTCCTGCCCGCCCGGCAGGTGGATGAGCAGTTCCGGGTAGTCGCTGCCGGCGGCGCGGAAGCGGTCGATCAGGCCCAGATCGTCGAGGACCTCCTGCGTACGCGGCTGAATGCCCTTGCCTCTCGAACCGGTGAAGGGCTCGGCCGCCTTGTCGATGATGCGGAACGGGACCCCGCGGCGCTGCAGCTCGCGAGCCAGAGTGAGGCCGCACGGACCGGCCCCGACGATGATAATCTCGCTGAATCTTGATTCACTGAACATGGATTCACCGTACGGCAGCTTGATATCCTGCGTCAATGGCGGAAACGGGTGTGCGCAAGCTTCGTGCGGCGCAGACCGAGGCGGAACTCAAGGCGGCGGCGGTCCGGGTCTTCGCGCGGGTGGGCTATCTCAACGCCAAGATCACGGACATCACGGCGGAGGCGGGTCGGGCGACCGGATCGTTCTACCAGCATTTCGCCGGCAAGGAGGAGCTGCTGCGGGCGCTGATGGCCGACCTGCTGGCGGAGGGGGACGAGAGCGCGCTGCTCGAGGAGCACTCGGACGACTTCTCCGACCGCGAGGCGATCCGCTGGCACATCATGCAGTACTGGTCGGTCTACCGCCGGCACCGCACGGTCATCGAGGCGCTGCGTCAGGCGGCGATCGTCGACCCGCACTTCGACGAGGTGCAGCGCGAGATGCTCCGGCCCGACGTCGTGCACCTCTCGCACCACATGGAGAAGGCCGGCCCGTCGGCCGACCCGGAGGTGCTCGCGTCCATCTTCCAGTTGCTGGTCTCGACGTTCGCCGACACCTGGATGGACAAGATCCCCGACGAGCAGGCGATCAAGACCTTGACCGATTTCCTGTACGCGGGGATCCGTTACCGAGAGGACTGAGGTGCCGTGCCGGGCACGCCGTTGTGCCCGGCCCGGAGATCAGCGGTTCTTCAGGGCCTTGCGGTAGTCGCTGTTCAGGCGGCCGATCAGCGTCAGCGGGATGCCCTTGGGGCAGACCGTGGTGCACTCGCCGGCGTTGGTGCACCCGCCGAAGCCGGCGTCGTCCTGCGCCTGGAGCATGTCGATGACCCGGGAGTCGCGCTCGGGCTGACCTTGCGGCATGAGGCCGAGGTGGGCCACCTTCGCGGCGGTGAACAGCATGGCCGAGCCGTTCGGGCAGGCCGCCACGCACGCGCCGCAGCCGATGCAGGTGGCCGCCTCGAACGCCAGGTCGGCGTCCTTCTTGGGCACCGGCGTCGCGTGCGCCTCGGGGGCCGCCCCGGTCGGGGCCGTGATGTAGCCGCCGGCCTGGATGATCTTGTCGAACGCGCTGCGGTCGACGACCAGGTCCTTGATGACCGGGAAGGCCGACGCCCGCCACGGCTCGACGTCGATCACGTCGCCGTCCTTGAAGTGCCGCATGTGCAGCTGGCAGGTGGTGGTGGCCCGCTCGGGACCGTGCGCCACCCCGTCGATCACCATGCTGCACATGCCGCAGATGCCCTCGCGGCAGTCGTGGTCGAACGCGATCGGGTCGTCCCCGTCGAGGATCAGCTTCTCGTTCAGGACGTCCAGCATCTCCAGGAAGGAGGCGTCGGGCGAGATGTCCTTCACGTCGTACGTGACCATGCGGCCGAAGTCCGAAGCGTCGGACTGGCGCCACACGCGAACCTGGATGTCCATTACTTGTAGCTCCGGGTGCTGGGGTGGACGTACTCGAACTCGAGCTGTTCCTTGTGCAGGGTCGGCTTGCCGTCCGGGGAAGCGCCGGCGTACTCCCAGGCCGCGACGTAGCTGAACTCGTCGTCGTGGCGCAGGGCCTCGCCGTCCGGGGTCTGCGACTCGGCCCGGAAGTGGCCGCCGCACGACTCCCGGCGGTGCAGGGCGTCGATGCACATCAGCTCGGCCAGCTCGAAGAAGTCGGCGACCCGGCCGGCCTTCTCCAGGTTCTGGTTCAGCTGCTCGCCGGTGCCGGGCACCTTGACCCGCTGCCAGAACTCGTCGCGGAGCGACCGGATCAGCCCGATGGCCTTGGTCAGGCCCTCCTCGGTGCGCTCCATGCCGCAGTACTCCCACATGATGTGACCGAGCTCGCGGTGGAACGAGTCGACCGTACGGTCGCCGTTGATCGACAGCAGTTTCGCGATGCGGTCCTCGACCGCCTTCCGCGCCGCCACCACCTCTTCGTGATCTTGCGAAACCGGGGCGTAAGGCCCCGACGCCAGGTAGTTCCCGAGGGTCGTCGGGAGCACGAAGTAACCATCGCCCAGGCCCTGCATCAGCGCCGACGCGCCCAGCCGGTTGGCGCCGTGGTCGGAGAAGTTGGCCTCGCCCACCACGAACAGGCCCGGGATCGTCGACTGCAGGTCGTAGTCGACCCAGAGCCCGCCCATCGTGTAGTGCACCGCGGGGTAGATCCGCATCGGCGTGACGTACGGGTCCTCGCCGGTGATCCGCTGGTACATCTCGAAGAGGTTGCCGTACTTGGCCTCGACCGCCTTCTTGCCCAGCCGCTGGATCGCGTCCGCGAAGTCGAGGTAGACGCCCAGCCCGCCGGGACCGACGCCGCGCCCCTCGTCGCAGACGTTCTTGGCCGCGCGCGACGCGATGTCACGCGGAACCAGGTTGCCGAACGACGGGTAGATCCGCTCGAGGTAGTAGTCGCGCTCGTCCTCGGGGATGTCGCCCGGAGCGCGCTGGTCGCCGCGGGCGAGCGGCACCCAGACCCGGCCGTCGTTGCGCAGCGACTCGCTCATCAGCGTGAGCTTCGACTGGTGCGTGCCCGACTCCGGGATGCAGGTCGGGTGGATCTGGGTGTAGCAGGGGTTCCCGAAGAGGGCGCCCTTGCGGTGCGCCCGCCACGACGCGGTGACGTTGCAGCCCTTGGCGTTGGTCGAGAGGAAGAAGACGTTGCCGTATCCGCCGGAGGCCAGCACCACGGCGTCGGCCATCTCGGTGGTGATCTCGCCGGTGACCATGTCCCGGACCACGATGCCGCGGGCCTTGCCGTCGACCACGATCAGCTCGAGCATCTCGTGCCGCGCGTTCATCTCGATGTTGCCGAGGCCGATCTGCCGCTCCATCGCCTGGTAGGCGCCGAGCAGCAGCTGCTGGCCCGTCTGGCCCCGGGCGTAGAACGTACGGGACACCTGCGTGCCGCCGAACGAGCGGTTGTCGAGCAGGCCGCCGTACTCGCGGGCGAACGGGACGCCCTGGGCCACGCACTGGTCGATGATGTTCACCGACACGCTGGCCAGCCGGTAGACGTTGGACTCACGGGCGCGGAAGTCGCCGCCCTTGACCGTGTCGTAGAACAGCCGGTAGATCGAGTCGCCGTCGTTGCGGTAGTTCTTGGCCGCGTTGATGCCGCCCTGGGCCGCGATCGAGTGCGCCCGGCGCGGGCTGTCCTGGTAGCAGTACGACTTGACGTGGTAGCCGGCCTCGGCCAGGGTCGCCGCGGCCGATCCGCCGGCCAGGCCGGTGCCGACCACGATCACCGTCAGCTTGCGGCGGTTGGCCGGGTTGACCAGCTTGGCCGAGAACTTGCGGCGCTCCCAGCGGGTCTCGATCGGGCCGTCGGGGGCGGCGGTGTCGGCGATCGGGTCGCCGTCGTTCCAGAATTCCGGCATCTTCCTCAACCCACCAATCCGGTCAGGACCGCGAACGGCACCGACAGGTAACCGACGACCAAAATCAAGGACAGGACCAGGGCGGTCGTACGGGCGATGCGCTCGCCCCGGGCGGTCTGCTGGCCGAGCGTGCGCACCGCGCTCCACAGGCCGTGCCGCAGGTGGAAGCCGACCGCCACGATCGCGACGGTGTAGAAGAGGGTCACGTACCAGCGGCCCGGTGCGAAATCGGCGACCACGTTCGCGTACGGGTGCCCGGCCTCGCCCTTGGGGTTGAGGGTGAGCGTGGTCAGGTCCAGGATGTGGTAGATCACGAAGAGCAGGACGATCACGCCGCCCCACCGCATCGTGCGCGCCGCGTAGCTGCCCTGCACCTTGGGCCGGTGCGCGTACTTGACCGGCCGGGCCTGCCGGGCGCGCCGGGCGAGGATGGTCGCCGCCGCGATGTGCCCGAGGACCGCGATCGTCAGGCCGCCGCGCTGTATCCACAGGTACCAATCGCTCGGCAGCAGGGGCGTGCCGATCGAGCGCAGCCAGTGCGCGTAGTGGTCGAACGTCGTCTCGCCGAAGAAGATCTTCAGGTTGCCGATCATGTGCACATACAGGAACAGCACCAGCAGGATGCCGGTCACCGCCATGAAGATCTTCAGCGCCACGGACGAGGTCCGCTTCCGCGCCGGGGCGATCTTGGCCACCGGGGGAACTTTCGTGTCTACCGCCACGGATCTGACGGTAGAAAGCCTCTGGCGATTCGTCTAATGCATGATCGGGTAGGTGTTCATAGCGATAGGCTATGACGGTGCAGTTGCAACAGCTTCGATACTTCCTGGCGGTCGTGGAAACACGGCATTTCACCCAAGCGGCGGACAATCTGGGCGTCTCCCAGCCGACTCTCAGTAAGCAGATTCACACCCTCGAACAGAGCCTCGGCGCGCCGCTGTTCGAGCGGATCCGCGGCGCCGTCACGCTGACCGTCGCGGGCGAGACGCTGCTGCCGATGGCGCAGCGGATGGTGGCCGACGCGGACGCCGCGCGCGAGGCGGTGCAGGACATCGTCGGCCTGCGCCGGGGGGACGTGCGGCTCGGTGCGACGCCGAGTCTCTGCAGCTCACTGGTGCCCGAGGTGCTGCGGACCTTCCGGGCCGGGCACCCCGACATCCAGCTGTACGTGAACGAGGGCAGCTCCCAGGACCTGATCGAGAACCTGCTCGCGCACACCCTGGACCTGGCCCTGATCGTGCAGCCGGACGAGGGCGTCGACCCGGCGCTGACCACCACGCCGGTGCTGCGCGAGAGCCTGGTGGTGGCCTCCGCCTTCGACCGGCCGCCGCCCACCACGTACCCGCAGATCGCCTTGTCGGAACTGGAGCACACGCCGCTGGTCATGTTCCGGGCCGGCTACGACATCCGCGGCGTGACTCTGGAGGCGTGCCGGCAGGCCGGGTTCACCCCGAAGTTCGCGGTCGAGGGCGGCGAGATGGACGCGGTGCTGGCGTTCGTCGAGGCCGGGCTGGGGGTGGCGCTGGTGCCGAGCATGGTGCTGGCCAACCGGCCCCTGCTGCGGGCGACGCCGCTCGCTCCGCCCGGCATGCGCCGGACGATCGCGCTGGCCCACCGGAAGCGGTCGGTGCTGCCGCATGCCGCGGAAGCGCTGCGGGCGACTTTGCTCGCGCATGTCGCGACCGAGGAGCTTCCTTCCGGCGTACGCCCGTTGTAGCTCTTCAGAATTGCGTGTTCGTTCGCCAATGGTCGTAGAGCGCGGCGTTGCCCTCGATCATTTCCGGCACGCGGCGCCGATTGATGATCAGTAACAGGTCTTTCACCGGGGCCTCGATCGTGACGTCGGCCGGCGCGGTTTCCGGCCGCCACGAGATGCCCCCGGGGTGGAGCGTGACATGCCAGCCCTGGCCCGTGTCGGTGGCCTGGAACTGCACCGTCTCCCCGGTGCCGGTCGGCCGCTTGAAGTACTCGAGGGTGAGCAGCATGTCGGCTACGCCGTCGGCGGCGAGATCGATGTCGAGATCGGCGATCCTCCCGTCCGGGTCGGCGTCGAAGCGATGAACGATCAGGTCGTGCAGCATGCGGCGCTGCCAGAAGCCGGCGATCTGGTGCTGCGGCATCCAGGTCCAGACCCGGCCGTGGAAGCCGAGGTCGTCGACGGCGGCGTTCAGCCTGGTCACGCCCTCGTCCAGCCATTCCGGCCAGTCGGGCTGCTCGGGCGGGGCATCGACGAGCACGTACTCGGCCATGCTGTCGCGCCGCTCCTCGATGATCCCGGCGGCCAGGCGATGACCGGTGCCGACGTGGGTGGCGAGGTCGCGGACGGTCCACTCCGGACAGGTGACGATCTGCTCGGCGTCGTCGCGGCGGACGAGGGCCGCGGCGAACCGGGCCGTCTCGGACCTGATCGCGGCGGCATACCGCTCGGGCGTCAGCCAATCCATGATCGTGACCCTACCTTTTTCCGTTGATCGTCACGGGTTGATCGTTACCGCCCGCGTTCACGGCATTCCGATCTTGCCGCGGTCGGCGACGTTATTTCGAGATCTTGAAGTCCTTTCGCGACGGTCCGTATCCGCAGGCGTTTCTGGGCGTTTCCCGGTCGCTGTTGCCGGGCCGCCGATTGGGGCTACCATTCGGCCCTTCCCGGCGGGCTTCGGAAAGGCGGTGCTGGCATGTCCGATCACTCGTGGCACGACGCGACCGCGCATCTGCCCGAGCACGATCCCGAGCAGCAGCCGATGACCGCCGGCGTCCGGCTCATGCTGACCGCCATGATCGTGACCGTGCTGGTGCTGGTGGCCGGCGGCACGACCTGGTGGCTCTACTCGCAGAAGCCGCAGGAGCAGGCCGCCCGGCCGGCCGGGCCGTGCTCCGACACGGTTCTGCGCGTCGTCGCCGCGCCCGAGATCGCCCCCGTGGTCGAGAGCGCGGCGCGCACGATCAACAACGACCGGGACTGCGGGCCGATCGGTGTCACCGCCCAGGAGCCGGCGGTCACCGCCATCGCGCCCGAGCAGCCGGATGTCTGGATCCCCTCGTCCAGCGCCTGGCTGCGCATCTCGTTGGTCGGCGGCGTCGAGGCGTACCGGGTGGACGGTGGCCCGATCGCCCGCAGCCCGATCGTGCTCGCCGCGCCGGCCCCGATCGCCGGCCGGTTCGCCACGGGCGACAAGACCACGTGGATGCAGCTGATGGCCGGGGTGGCCGGTCACCAGATCCCGGCGGTCACCATGCCCGACCCGTTGCACAGCAGCGTCGGCATGCTCGCCGTCTACGCCATCCAGTCGGCGATGGACGAGAGCACGCCCGACGCCGGGATCGCCCAGCTGCGGGCGCTGACCCTGCGCAGCCGGCTCAAGGACGCCGCGGCCGACCCCGCCGACCTGCTGCGCCGGGTGGGCGCCCAGACCGACGCCGGGGCCGCCGCCGCCGACGTCGGGGTCTTCCCGATCACCGAGCAGCAGCTGACGACGTACCAGCACGCCGGGCACCCGATCGCGCTCAAGGGCTCCTACCCGTCGGACGGCCTGATCGAGGCCGACTATCCCTTCGCGATCTCGACCACGACCCGGCAGCCCGCGCTGGCCGAGCGCCTGCGGGCGGCGATCGGCAAGGCGGCCCTCACCGATGCGGGCTTCCGGACGTACGCGACGCCCCACACGATCAAGGTGCCGGACCGCTCCGACAAGCTCCTCGCGCCCGCCCTGCAGTGGGCGCAGTACCGCACGCTCGCCTTCCAGGTCCTGCTGCTGATCGACGCGTCCGGCTCGATGAACAAGCCGGCCGTCGACAAGGCCGGCCGCAAGACCACCAAGGCGGGCCTGCTCCGCCAGTCGGGCCTGGCCGCCACCCAGCTGTTCGGCGACGAGACCAGCGTCGGCCTGTGGTTCTTCAACACCCCCGCGCCGACGTCCCCGCCGCACACCGAGATGGTCCCGTTCGGCCCCATCAACGACAAGGTCGGCGCCCGCACCCGCCGAGCCGCGATGGCCGCCGCCATCGGCGGCTACAAGGCGCCGAACGAGGCCGGCACCCCACTGTTCCAGACCATCCTCGACGCCCAGTCCGCGATGCGCCCCCACGTCAAGCCGGGCGCCATCACCCTGATGATCGTCCTCAGCGACGGCGCCGACGCCGAGTCGAGATACGCCATGCCGAAGAAGACCTTCCTCGACCGCCTGGCCAAGTCCCAGGACCGCGAGCGCCAGGTCCCCATCATCGGCGTAGGCTTCGGCCCCGACGCCGACATGGCCACCCTCACCGACATGGCCAGGCTGACCGACGGCAAGGCCATCGCCGCCCGCGACCCGGCCGACCTGGCGTCCGCGATGGCAAAGGCCTTCCTGGCCGCCCACGCCCCCAGCTAGCCGCCCCCCGCCGCCGTCGTCCTCGTCGCCCTGGCCCGCCACCGCCGCCCGCGCTGCGCGCCCGCCACCGCCGCCCGCGCTGCGCGTCCGTGACCGCCACTCGCGCTGCGCGTCCGTGACCGCCACTCGCGCTGCGCGTCCGCGACCGCCACCCGCGCTGCGCGCCCGCGACCGCCACCCGCGCTGCGCGCCCGCCACCGCCACCGCCACCCGCCCGCGTCCCTCGCCGCCCGTCCTCCGCGCCCGTCAGCAGGCTCGATGGCGACCGCCGGCCCGCGAAACGCCCCGCCGCTCACCGCGACGCGCGAGCCTGCCGCTCGCGCGACGCCCGAGCCTGCCACTCGCCGTGGCGGGTCGAGCGCGCCGTGGGCGCCCTAAGCTCCCGCACGCAGCCGCGCCCCGTGCAGGCCGCTCGCCGTCGTTGCTTGCCCTGCCGCACCGCCCACCACCCGCTCGGGCTGCCCACCACCCGCTCGGGCTGCCCACCACCCGCTCGGGCTGCCCGCCACTCACTCGGGCCGCCCGCCACCCGGTCGGGCTGCCCCGCCATTCGCCGGGGCGACCTGGTGCTCGCCGGGACGCCCCAACTTGCCTTCATGCCGTGCGCTCACCGCGCGCCGTCCTGCTCTGAGCGTGCCGGTCGTCGTGGTGTCCTGCACTCGCCGCCTGCAGCTGTGCGTGGCTCCTGCCGCTCGTTGTCGCGTCCCGGCGTTCGGCGCTCGCCACTCGATGCTTGGACACTCCGTCGGCCGCTTCCCGAGTGCGTTTGCGGCCCCTTTGCTCTGCTTACCAATACGCGCGGCCTCGATCGGGCGCCGCGGTGAGCGCGCCGTTGATGAGATGCGAACTTTGTCGGCATCGTCCGTCGCCACGGCTCAGATCTTGAAGAGAATGTGCGAGGGGGACGCACGAACTCTTCATCCCTCACCGGAGCCGCCCGCGACTGCGCGTATTGGTAAGCAGAGCAAAGGGCGCGGCGGGCCTGGGACTCCCCGCGCCACCCGGCCGGAGCGGTGGGCGGTCGGGCGAGCGGCGGACTCAGGCCGGTGGTGCACTCGGGCGGGCGGCGGCTTAGTGCGGTCGGCAGACTCGGGCCGGTCGCGGACCCGGGCGGGCGGCCGCTGCGAGCGGGCGGCGGACTCGTGCGGTCGGCGGACTCGGGCCGGTCGCCGACCCGGGCGGGCGGCCGCTGCGAGCGGGCGGCGGACTCGGGCGGTCGGCTGCATCGGGCGGGCGGCGGATGCGGGCGGGCGGCGGAATCGGGCCGGCGGCGGACGCGGGCCGGCGGCGGATGCGGGCGTCAGGCGGGGCCTATCTGGGCGGCGACTATCTCGGCCGAAAGGGTGACCATCGGGAGGCCGCCGCCGGGGTGGACTGAGCCTCCTACCAGGTACAGGTTGGGGAGTGGGCCTCGGTTCGGGGGGCGCAGCAAGCCGCCGGTCGTGCCGTAGATGGCGCCGCCGGGGGTGGCGGTTGCGGTGGCCAGGTCGGCGGGGGTGCGGATCTCGCGGAACAGGATGCGGTCGCGCACGTCCAGGCCGCGGCGGGCCAGGACGGCCAGGATGTGGTCGGCGTAGGCCTCGCGCAGGGCGGGGCGGGTCCAGTCGGTGGACTGCCAGGTCGTGCCGTGGCGGGGGGCGTTCACCAGGATGAACCAGGCCTCGCAACCGGGCGGGTGGACCTCGGGGTCGGTGGCGCGGGTGACGAAGACGGCGGGGTCGTCGGCGGGGCGGGCGCGGCGGGCGGCGGTGCCGAAGATGGCGTCGAACTCGGCGTCGTAGTAGGGCGGGAAGAAGACGTTGTGGTGGGCCAGCTGCGGCGTCTCGCCGCGGACGCCGAGCAGCAGCACGAAGCCGGCCAGGCTGCGGTCGGACAGGGTGCGCAGGCGGGACGGCGTCGGCAGCAGGTCGCGGTACAGGGTCAGGGCGTCCACATCGGACACGATCACGTCCGCCTTGGCCGGCGAGCCGTCGGCCAGGCGGACGCCGGAACGATCAACACCGGAAACCTCCGAACCCAGGTGCACCCGTACGCCGAGGGCGGCGCAGCGGTCGGCCATCGCGCCGGCGATGGTGCCCAGGCCGCCCGGCAGGTACCAGCCGCCGAACTCGAGCTCGGCGTAGGGGATGGCGGCCAGGGCGGCGGGCGCGCGGCGCGGGTCGGCGCCGGTGTAGGTCGCGTAGCGGTCGAGCAGCATGCGCAGCCGCGGGTCGCGGAAGTAACGGTGGCCGAGGTCGCGCAGCGAGCGGCCGGGAGCGATCGCGGCCAGGTCGGTCAAGCGCCAGGACAGGCCGGCCAGCGTGGCCGGGGTGACCGGATGCCGCAGCACCGAACGCCACGAGGCGCCCCAGATGCGGGCGGCCCGGCGCCAGAAGTGCCGCCACTCCGCGGCCGCGGCCGGGCCCAGCGCGGCGGCGATCCGGTCGGCGAAGACCTCGTGGTTCGCCGACGAGTCGAGGACGGTGCCGTCGGGGAAGAAGTGCCGGACGACCGGGTCCAGCGGCGTGGGCGACAGGCCGAGGCCGAGGTCGTCGAAGACCTGGGGAAGCGTCAGCAGGCTCGGGCCGGTGTCGAAGCGGAACCCGTCCCGCTCGAAGACGGCCAGCTTGCCGCCGACGACCGGCGCGCGCTCGTGCACCTCGACCTCGTGGCCGGCCTCGGCCAGCCGGATGGCGGCGGCCAATCCGCCCACGCCCGCCCCGATCACGACGATGCGGCTCACAGCGACCTCCCTCGCCACGCCAGGCGGCCCTGGCTCCGAAGCCGGAACGAGCGGGCCACCAGCCACGCGAAGGCGGCGATCGACGCCGGCTGGGCGAGCGGGTCCGGCCACCGGGGGCCGCCGGTGGCCGCGGCGGCGATCGCGCGGCCGGCCACGCCGAGCAGGTAGGCGACCGCGGCGACGGCAGCCAGGAGGCGGGGTCCGGTGAAGCAGAGGACCACCGCGGCGACGGGCGGCAGCGCGTACAGCAGAAGGAGAAGGACCACGACGAGAGCCGCCGCCGGACCGGAGCCGAAGGACGCCCAGAGCGACTTGGTGTAGCCGGCGGTGAGGTCGCGCCAGGACGTGTACATGCGGCAGGTGGCCTGCCCGGACGCGTCGGCGAGGGCGATGCGGCCGCCCGCGCGCTTGACCTGGCGGGCGAGCGCGATGTCCTCGAGGACCTCGGTGTCCACGCCGGCATGGCCGCCGGACGCGAGGTAACCCGGCCGATCGGCCATCAGCCACTGGCCTCCGGCCGCGGCGAGCGACGGCCGGGGGGAGCGTTCCATCGCGCGCAGGGGGAGGAACGTGAGCCAGGACCATTGCAGCAGCGGCTGGACCAGGCGGCCGGTTCCGGTGATCCGGGGGTACGGGGAGAGCAGCGTGAGGTCGTACCGGCGCAGGAGGGTTGCGGCCGCGGCGAGCGCGTGCGGCTCGAGCACGACGTCGGCATCCACGAAGGACAGCAGGTCGGCGTCGCCGGCGGCCCGTGCCAGCTGGTCGCAGGCGTGCGGCTTGCCCAGCCGGCCGGGGGGCAGCGGCTCGCCGGTGAGCAGGCGGACCTTGTCACCGGCGACCGATCGCACCACCTCGGCCGTCCCGTCGGTCGAGCCGTCGTCCAGGACGTAGATCGTCAGATGCGGCACGCCGCGCTGGGCGAGCAGGGCCTCCAGGCACGGGGTGACCCGGTCGGCCTCGTTCCGCAGGGGGAGCAGCACCGCGATCTTCTCGTCCGTCCGGCCGGTCGCGGACAGGCGCCGCAGGAGGAGAGCGTTGACGGCCGTGTGGGCGGTCAGCGCCAGCCAGGGCAGCAGGATCAGCCACGCCATCGGCGCCACCCGACCACGGCCAGGGGGAGGACGGCGGCGCCCATCAGCAGGGCGCCCCACGCCGCGGAGCCGGGCAGGTGCAGGAACACGGCGTGGGCGAGCACGCTGGAAGCGTACGTCCAGACCCAGAGCGTGATGATCGGCGCGTCGGCGGCGGACGGGGTTTTCACGCTCGCGCCGCCGGCCGCAGCCAGTGCGGTCATCAGGACCAGGGCGAAGCCGAGCCAGCCGACGTAGTTGCCGATCGGGACGCCGGGCACGCCGGGCAGCGCGGGCGTCGGGTGCTGCCAGCGCCAGTAGCCCTCGCCGACCATCTGCGGGTCGAGGAAGACGTCCCAGGCGGCGAGGCCGAAACCGGCGATGAGGACGCGGGCCGGCCCGGATGCGGCGAGGCGGGTCGCCGCCAGCCAGGCCGGCCAGGCCATCCACGTCCACGCCAGCGGGATGACGAGGGGGACGCCCAGAAGCTTGGGACCGAGCTGGCCGGAATAGTCGTACGTGCCGAACGGGAAGCCGGTCGCGACCCCGATCGCCTCGACCGCGAAGCCACCGAGGGTGGCCGTGAGGACGAGAGCGGCCGCCGCCCGGGGGCCACGGGTGAGCGCGGCATGGAAGACCGACAGGAAATATCCCAATAAGACGGTTAAAACGGTGAAGGAGGCGCGAGTCGCGCCGTGAGTCAACGGGTAGCAGATCTGCGTCAGCACCAGGGCCGCGACAAGCGCCCAGGGCACGATTTTCCGGATCAAATGCCGACTATTCCCGGTGCGTCCTCGGCCGGCCGATCGACGAGCGGCAGCTCCCGCCCCAGGATCGCGAACGCCCGCTCGTCCCCGGGGAAGTAGAACCGCCGCAGCACGTCGACGAAGCCGAACCGGCGGTAGAGCCGCCACGCCCGCGACTTCTGCTCGTCCGCCTCCGGGGTGGACAGCAGCACGGTCTTGCCGTCGGCCATCGCCAGCAGCGCCCGCAACTGGCGCGCGCCGATCCCGTGGCCCTGGGCGGCCGGCCGCACGTGCAGCTCGACGACCTCGAAACAGTCGCTCAGCCAGTGCTCGCGGCCCTGGTCGTCGAGGGCCGATCGCACCTGGTCGTGCCACCACTGGCCGGGCCCCGACGTATACCCGTACCCGAAGCCGGCGAGCCGCCCGTCGGTGGTCAGCGTGGCGACCGCCCGGAATCCGGGCCGCCGGACGTGGGCGCCGATGTAGCCGCGCCGGGTCTGGAGCAGCTCCTGGCGGTAGCCCATCGCCTCGCCGTAGACGGCGACCACGTCGTCGAGCCGCCGCAGCAGGTCGTCCGGCTGCCACGCAACGAGCCTCATGCCTCAGTCTGCCCTTCTCCGTGCGGCCCTTCTTCGCGCCACCCCAGCAGCGACCGGTCGCCCGCGATGCCGCGCACGGCGAACCGGGCGAACAGCTCCTCGGCGTACCACCGGTCACGCGGCGTGCGTGCGATCACCGCACGGTGCTCCGGCTGACGGTACGCGAACCGCGTCAGGTCCGCCCCATCACGCCACACGCTGACCGTGCCCTGCCAGCCGATCGGCGCCTCCCCGATGCCGAAGCCGGCCAGCAGGCCGGGGGCCGCGTCGAGCTCGCGGACGACCGGCGGGATCGCCCGCCAGAACGTCAGCGTCCGGGACGGGCGGAGGCGGGCCCGGGTCAACGCCAACACCATGCCATCCGATTTGCGGCTTTTGTCAACGGAGAACGGCGTCTTGCCCGACCAGCTTCCCCGGCTGGCCAGGGGCTCGAGGTCCACCGTGGCGCGTTGCACGGCCAGGCGGTCCCACGCCGGGAACGCCAGCGGCTCGTCGCTCACGGTCACCGCCGCGTACCGCGTCAAGTCCGCGTCCTTGACCTCGAAGCCACTGCCGGTGCCCAGGAACTTCACGAAACGGGCCGCGGGCGGGCGGCGCTGGAGACCGATGCGCAGCATGGCCGCGCCGATCCGGCGGCGCGGCACCCGCCACACGTGCAGGGTGACCGGCATGGGCGCTCAGGCCACCTCGGCCGGCGTGCCCGCGGTGACCCGGACCAGCTCGGCGTACGTGATCGGGAAAACCGCGCGGGGTACGCCGCCGGCCGCCCAGATCACGTCGTACTTCTCGAGGTCGACGTCGACCAGCGTGCGCACCGGCTTGGGGTGGCCGAGCGGCGCGACGCCACCGATCGCCTGGCCGGTGTGCTCGCGGACGAACTCGGGGGTGGCCCGGCGCAGCTTCGCGAGACCGAGGCCGGCCGCGACCTTGGCCGTGTCGACCCGGTGCGCGCCCGAGGTCAGGACCAGCAGCGGCTCGCCCTCGGCATCGAAGATCAGGGAGTTGGCGATCTGGCCGACCTCGACGCCGAGCGCCTCGGCGGCGGCCACCGCCGTGTGCACCGCCTCGTCCAGGACCACGATCTCGGACGTACGCGCTCCGGCCGCCTCCAGCGCCTCGCGCACCGCGACCACGTTCGGATGGGTTTCCATGCCGCCTATTCTGTCTCTTCGCTGATCAGACCCTTGCCGAACACCCAGTGCGCGATGTTGTCGATGAAGTCGTGCGGGAAGCCGCGGGTGAAATCGGTCGCCGCCGCGAGCCGGTCGATCTGCTCGCGGGTGAGCCTCACCTCGGTCGCGCCCAGGTTGTCGAGCACCTGCTCGAGCGAGCGGGCGCCGATGATCGGGACGACCGCCTTCGAGCGCGCGGCCGTCCAGGCGATCGCGACCTGCGACGGGGTGGCGCCGATCTCGTCGGCCACCGCCTGCACGGCGACCGCGGCCGCCCGCTGCGGCTCGGTGAGGCTCGCGGGATCGTGCCGGCTCGGCCCGGCGACGCCACCGGCTTGCGTGTACTTGCCGGAGAGGATGCCGCCGGCGAGCGGGCTCCACGCGGTGACGCCGATGCCGAGCGACTCGGCCATCGGGAGCAGCTCGCGCTCGATGTCGCGGTCGATCACGTTGTACGGGACCTGGAGGGCGGTGAACGGGCTCCAGCCGTGCCACTCGGCCAGCGTCTGACCGCGGGAGACGACCCAGGCGGGCGCGTCGGAGATGCCTACATAAAGGACCTTTCCCGCCCGTACGGCGTCATCGAGCGCCCGCATGGTCTCCTCGATCGGCGTGGATCTGTCCCACACGTGCACCCAATAGAGGTCCAGGTAGTCGGTCCGCAGCCGGCGCAGGCTGGTCTCGAGCGAGGCCCGCAGGTTCTTCCGGGCGTTGCCGCCGCCGTTCGGGTCGTCGGCGTTGCGGGTGCTCGTGTACTTGCTGGACAGCACGAACGACTCGCGCCGGCCGGAAAGCAACTGGCCCAGGAACTCCTCGCTCTGCCCGTCCCGGTAGTTGATCGCCGTGTCGACCGTGTTGCCGCCGGCCTCCTCGTACGCGTCGAGGATCTTGCGGCACTCCTCGAGCGGCGCGCCCACGCCGCCCTGCTCGCCGAAGGTCATCGCGCCGAGAATCAGCTCGGACACGCGCAGGCCGCTGCTTCCCAGGGTCCGGTATCTCATCGGGCCTTTATAGCCCGACGGCCGCGGCGCTGGCGTCCCAAAGCTCGGCGGCCAGCGCGGCGTCGGCAGCGTGCGGCTTCGGCTGCTTGACGTCGTGACCCACGTAGTAGCCGCCGGCGACCAGGTCGGTCTCGGGCGCGGTGGCCAGCCAGGCCAGCAGCGCGCCGGCCTTCTCGGGCGTGGTCAGGAACGGGGCGTACCGGTAGAAGAGGCGCATCGCCTTGGTGTCGCCGAAGTTCGAGCGGACCACGCCGGGGTGGAAGGCCAGGCTGAACACCTCCGGCCACCGGCGGTGTGCCTCCGAGGTGAAGAGGATGTTCGCCGACTTCGTCCCGCCGTACGCGCGGAAGGCTTTGTAGGTCTTGGGGTCGCCGGTGAAGTCACGCGGGTCGGGCGGCCCCTGGCGGTGCGCCTCGGAGGCCGTGTTGATCACGCGGCCGCCGGCGAGGCGCTCGCGCAGCAGGTGGGTGAGCAGGAACGGGCTGAGGTGGTTGCCCTGGACGGTGGCCTCGAAGCCGTCCTTCGTCCTCCGGTACTCGCTGATGATCCCGCCCGCGTTGTTGGCCAGAACATCGATCTTCGGGTACGCCGTGAGCAGCCGATCGGCGAGGCTGCGGACCTGGTCGAACGACTCGAAGTCGGCCCGGAGCTGACCGGGCTCGCGCCCCTGGCCGGCATTTCGGACGCGCCGCACCGCCTCGGCGAGCCGTTCCGGATTGCGGCCGACGACGACGAGGTTGTCGCCCTGTGCGGCCAGCTGCTCGGCGGCGGCGAGGCCGACACCCGAGCTCGCCCCCGTGATCACGATGGTCCGGTCCATCACGTCCTCTTCTCGAAGTTCAATTGGTTGTACGACGAGTCGCTGTACGCGGGGATCTCGTGGTACCCGCTGCTGCGGTACAGACTCGCCGCCTCCGGCAGAGAAGTGTGGGTGCCGAGCCGGAATGTTCGATAGCCGCTCGCCTGGGCGCCGCTTTCCAGGCGGTCGAGGATGCGGCGGCCGAGGCCCAGTCCCCGGTTCGCCGGATTTATCCATATGTGGCGAATTTCTACGGCGTCGGCGGACAGCGGTTGCCAGGCGCCGCAGCCGGCGGCTTCTCGGTCGTCCTCCTTTGCGCCCTCTTTTGCCAGCAGGAACTCGCCGCCCGTCTCGGCCAGCTCGCCCGGGCGGAGCAGGGCGCTCTCGTCATAGCCCTCGGGGAAGCGGGTGTCGAGCTCGGCCGCGTATCGCCGCAGGCACTCCCGGGCCGCCGGGTCGTCGTCGGGGACGGCGACGATCTCCACCGCGGCCATCCGGAGCAGGCGGCGGACCTGCTCCTGCGCGTCGATCAGGCGGTCGCGCTGGCGCGGGGTGAGCCGGCCGAGCATCGCCTCGACGCTGCCGCGGGCGCGGTCGTCGAGCTCGGCCCGGGCCGCCCGGCCGTCGGCGGTGGGCACGGCGACGCGTACGCGTCCGTCGGTGTCGTGCGGGCGCACCTCGACCAGGCCCTGGTCGGTGAGCGAGCGCAGCATCCGGCTCAGGTAGCCGGAGTCGAGGCCGAGCCGGGTGCGCAGGTCACGCAGGTCGGCGCCGTCCCCGATCTCGAAGAGCAGGCGCGACTCGCTCCAGGGCCGCTCCAGCCCCAGATAGTGGTCGCCGAGGACGCCCAGGCTGCGCGTGTAGTAGCGGTTGAAGTCACGGACACGCTCGATCTGGTCCATTCTCTGACTATAGTCAGAGAATTTTCCCGGGGTAACCACGCCTGTTTTTGTCGTACAGGCGTGCTAGTCTTCGAGTAGTTAGAACGGATGTTCGAAAGCACCCTCAAGGCTTCGAACAACCGCCCTGACTCCGGGAGCGGTGTTTCGCGGCACGGCCCCCGGGGTGCGGCGCCCGCGAAGTGCCGCACAGAGAGAGGCTCCGGGCATTCGCGGGCCCGGTCGCCCTCGGACAAGGCAGGACCGTCGCCCGCCGCCCCCGACCCCCGGGTGGTGGGCGACGGACCCGCCGGCATGGTCCGGCCGGGTGTGGTGTGGGGAAGCTTCACGCCCGGCCGGCTCGCCGCACGCGGCGCTGCGTCTTCCTCCGCAGCGATCGGTTCGACCCATCGGTTACAGCGGTACGTCGGATGCGACACATGCGAGGAGAACGACCTATGGCGAGCAACACGGCGCCGGCCCTTCTGAGGGCGCACGCGCCGACCTCGGCGGCGCAGGCGGAGGCCCCCGCGGTCCCGGCCCACATGCTGCCGCACCGCACTCCCGCCCAGCTGCTGGCGATAGCCCGCCAGGGTCTCGACGAGGCGGCGCGAACCCGTCCCGACGGCCTGCGCTACGCGGCCGCCCACCTGGCCGCCCTGCGCGCCGCCGCCGCGGTGCTGGCCGCGCGGGCCCGCCCCGCCGCTCCCAGCCGCCGCAGCAAGGTGACCAGCGTCTGGTCCCTGCTGGTGCTGGTGGCCCCCGACTTCGCCGACTGGGCCGGCTACTTCGCCCTGGGCGCCACCAAGCGCGCCGCCGCCGAGGCCGGCATCCCGCGGGTGGTGACCCCGCGAGAGGCCGACGACCTGCTGCGCGCCGCTGAGCAGTTCGTGGCCGTGGTCGAGTCGTCGCTGGGGTTGAGCTACCAGCCGCCGCTGGCCGCCTGACGGGTCTCCCCGCCCGGGCCGGTCGGCGTGGGTCCGGCCCAGGCGGATCGACAGCCCCGCCGGATGGTCCTCCGGATCGCGGTTCGGGGTGGTCCGGTCTGCGGTTCGGGGTGGTCCGGTCTGCGGCTCGGGTTGGTCCGGTCTGCGGCTCGGGGTGGCTCGGTTGCCGCTTGCTGGGCGGCTTCGCTTTGGCTGTCCGGCTCGTGTGTCCGCTTTGTGTATTCGATCGGGCTTCGCCGTCGTCGTTCGTGCCCTTCCAGCGTCTGGTTTTGCTTAGGTGGCGCCCCCGCTCGCCGGCCCGCCCGATTTATCGGAAATATCAGTTTGCAGCACCGTAACTCAGCACCTCCGTCCGGATTGGCCGGACGGGAAGAAACACGGCAACACGGAGCGTGGCACCGATGGCGGGACGCATGATCAACGGTGCGGCCGCCCTTGCGGAACTGGTTCGGGCGGCCGGGGAGACGGCCGAGCCCGGTGTGCACCGGATGCTGCCGGTGGCGCCCGAGCTGAGCGGCCTGTTGCCCGGTCGCGGGTTGCGCCGGGGCAGCACCGTCGCGGTCGCCACCGGCCGGGCGGCGCCGGCCAGCGGCGGCACGTCCCTGTTGCTGGCGCTGCTCGCCGAGGCCTCGCGAACCGGTTCCTGGTGCGCGGTGGTCGGCGTGCCGGCGCTGGGCGCGCTCGCCGCCGCCGAGACCGGCATCGCCCTCGACCGGCTGGCCCTCGTGCCGAACCCCGGCCCCGACTGGCCCACCGTCGTGGCCGCCCTGATCGACGGCGTCGACGTGGTGGTCGCGGCCGTCCCCGGCCCGGTAGCGCCCACGATCGCCAGCCGCCTCGTGGCGCGGGCCCGCCAGCGCGGCAGCGTGCTGGTGCCGTTCGGCCGCTGGGACGGCGCCGACGTCACCCTGGAGGTAACCGAGGGCCGCTGGGAGGGCCTGGGCGCCGGCCGAGGCCGACTGCGCCGCCGCGAGGTCACGGTGCGGGCCCGCGGCCGGGGGGCGGCCGCCCGGCCCAAGGAGCTGACCATGTGGATGCCGGGCGTCACGGTCAGCCCGTTCAGCCTGCCGCCCACACCTACCACTTCGGACGGTCACGACTCCGGCGATCACCCGGACCGCCGGGATCGCCCCGATCGTCCGGACGGCTCGGACCGCCAGGATGGCCCGGACCGCCCGAATCGCCCGGATGGGCCGCTTCCCGCCGAGAAGCCCGGGCGCGATGCTCGTCCCGCTTCCGCGCTGGGCCTCGGTCGCCATGCGTCCTCGGCCGGCGAGCTTGCGCTGTCGAGTCGCGATGGCCGGGCCTTCTCGGTGATCCGCTTCTCTCGCCGCCCGGTCCGGACCGAAGTGCTCGAGGCGTCGCGTCGTGGCGCTCGGAGGTTTTCCGCGCTCGGTGCCGCGAGCCGGGCGGCCCGATCCGCGAAGTCGGCGGTGGGAGCCGCGCCTGCGGTGGGTGGCGGTCGCGGGCGGCGTGCGGCGGTGCTGGTGGCGGGGAGCGAGCGCCGGCGGGGAGTGGGCTGACGTGGGGGAGGAGATTCGGACCCTGCTTGTCTGGTGCCCGGACTGGCCGGTCATCGCGGCCGAGATCGTGGACGGGGTGCCGGGGGCGGAAGCGGTCGTCGTGTTGCGGGAGAACCGGGTGGTGGCCTGCTCGGAGGCGGCGCGGCAGGAGGGGGTGCGGCGGGGACTCCGGCGGCGGGAGGCACAGAGCCGCTGCCCGAAGCTGGTGGTCGTCGAGTATGACGCGGGGCGCGACGCCCGGGCGTACGAGGCCGTGGTCGCCGCCGTGGAAGAGGTCGCGGTCGGGGTCGAGGTGATCCGGCCGGGCGCCTGCGCGCTCGCGGCCCGGGGACCGGCGCGGTACTTCGGCGGGGAGGAGGCCGCGGCCGAGCGGATCGTCGAGCAGATCGCCCAGGTCTGTGCGGTGGAGAGCCAGGTGGGCATCGCCGACGGGGTGTTCGCGGCGGGGCTCGCGGCCCGCGATGGTCTGATCATCCCGCCGGGGGAGACCGCCGCCTTCCTGGCCGGGATGCCGATCGCGGCGCTGGAACGGCCGGAGCTGGTCGACCTGCTCAAGCGGCTGGGCGTGCAGACGCTCGGCGACTTCGCGGCGCTGCCGGCGGGGGACGTGCTGAGCCGGTTCGGCTTCGACGGGGCGCTCGCCCACCGGCTCGCCGCCGGGCGCGACCATCGGCCGCTCGCGGTCCGGCAACCGCCGCCCGACCTGGACGTCGCCGAGACCTACGACGAGCCGCTGGAACGGGTGGACGTGGCGGCGTTCGCGGGCAAGGCGCTGGCCGAGCGCCTGCACGAGAAGCTCGCCGCGCACGGCCTGGCCTGCACCCGGCTCGGCATCGAGGCGGTCACCGCGGACGGCCAGGAGCTGCACCGGGTGTGGCGGCACGACGGCACCCTGACCGCGGCCGCCATCGCCGAGCGGGTCCGCTGGCAGCTGGACGGCTGGCTCACCGGCGCCCGCCGCGGCGCCGCGACCCGGCCCACCGCCGGCCTGGTGCGGCTGCGGCTCATCCCCGACGGCGTGCTCGTCCACCTGGGACTCCAGCCCGGTCTCTGGGGCGACGCCGGCGCCGACCGCGAGCGCGCCCACCGGGCGTTCAGCCGCGTGCAGGGCCTGCTCGGTCCCGAGTCGCTGGTGACCGCCGTCCTCGGCGGCGGCCGCTCGGCCGACGACCAGATCCGCCTGGTCCCGTGGGGCGACGAACGTGAACCGGCCCGGCCCGCGGCCCCGCAGGCCGACCCGATCCCGGGCGTCGGCGTGGCCCCGCTGCTGGCCCGCTCCGAGGCGCCGGCCCTGGTCTTCAACTTCACCCCGCCTCCGATCGACGACCGTCCGGCGCCCGAACCCGGGGACCGGCCCGCCGACGTGATCGACCTGGCGTCCCGGCGGGCGGCCCGGGTGGAGGAGAAAAGGCAGGCGGAGGAGCGGGAGGAACTGGCTGGGCGGGAGGGTCCGGCCGGATGGGAGGGGCCGGCCGGACGGGAAGAGCCGGCGGCTGGGCGGGAGGAAACGGCCGGGCCGGTGGGAGCTCCGGCGGACGGGCTCACGGTGGTGACCGTGCCACCGGCCCGGCGCAAGGGCGGCGGTGGTCGTCGCCCGGTCCCGGCCTCCGCGGCGCTGCCGCCCTGGCCGGGCCGCCTGCCCAAACCGGCGCCCGCCGTGGTGCCGCTTCAGCCGATTCCCGCGGTCGTGCTCGACCCGGCCGGCGTCCCGGTCGGCGTGAGCGCCCGCCTGGAGCTGACCGGCGACCCGGCCGCCCTGATCGTCGAGCGCGGCGGGCCGGTCGAGATCAGCGGGTGGGCCGGACCCTGGCCGGTGGACGAGCGCTGGTGGGCGAGCGGTGAGGGCCGCCGCCGGGCGCGTTTCCAGGTGGCGCTCTCGGACGGGCGGGCGCTGCTGCTCTCCCTCGCCGCCGGTCATTGGGCGGTGGAGGCGATCTATGACTGAGCGGGCCGGCCGGAGGCGGGGATGAGCTTCCACAATCCGAAGCAGCCGTGGTCGGACCTGGAGGCCGCGCTCACCGGAAAGCCGATCAAGGCTCCGCAGGGCGACGACATCCGCCAGATCGGGAAGGAGGCGCCGAAGCCCTTCCACGTCGACCCGCTCGCCATCGACGCGGACGGTGGGGACTCGCCGGTCTGGAGCCGCAAGCGGCAGGCCTATCAGGCGCCGCCGCTGATCCGGCGGGAAGAGCCCACCGTTCCGTACGCGGAGTTGCACTGTCACACCAACTTCAGCTTCCTGGACGGCGCCAGTCACCCCGAGGAGCTGGCCGAGGAGGCGGCCCGTCTCGGCCTCACCGGGCTGGCCGTCACCGACCACGACGGCTTCTACGGCGTGGTCCGCTTCTCCGAGGCCGCGCGCGACCTGGAACTGCCCACGATCTTCGGGGCCGAGCTGTCGCTGGGGCTGACCAAGCCGCAGAACGGCGAGCCCGACCCGGAGGGGCAGCATCTGCTGGTGCTGGCCAAGGACGCGGCCGGCTACGCGGCGCTGGGCAGCACGATCGGCGAGGGGCAGCTGACCGGCGCCGAGAAGGGCAAGCCCGACTACGGCGGCGTGGAGCGGATCGCCGAGCGGCTGAGCGGCCGTGTCATGGTGCTGACCGGCTGCCGGAAGGGCCTCGTCCCGCGCGCGCTCGCCACCGGCGGCGTCGAGGCGGCGGCCCGGGAGCTCGACCGGCTGATCGAGCTGTTCGGCGCCGAGCACGTCGTGGTCGAGCTGACCGACCACGGCGACCCGTACGACGGTGACCGCAACGACGTGCTCTACCAGCTGGCGCGGCGGCGGAAGCTGTCGGCGGTCGCCACCAACAACGTCCACTACGCGATCCCGGCCCGCCGCCGGCTGGCCACCGCGGTCGCCGCCGTGCGGGCCCGGCGCAGCCTCGACGAGATCGACGGCTGGCTGCCCGCGGCCGGCACCGCCCACCTGCGCAGCGGCGCCGAGATGGCCCGCCGGTTCGCCGCCTACCCGGGCGCGGTCGAGCGGGCCGCCGAGCTGGGCCTCGCGCTCGCCTTCGACCTCCAGCTGGTGGCGCCGCAGCTGCCGGCGTTCCCGATCCCGGAGCCGGGCTACACCGAGATGGGCTGGCTGCGGGAGCTGGCCATGCGCGGCGCCCGGGCCCGCTACGGGCTGCCCGACGAGGTGCCCGAGGTCTACGCGAAGCTCGAGTACGAGCTGCAGATGATCGAGAACCTGGACTTCCCGGGCTACTTCCTCGTGGTCTACGACATCGTCAAGTTCTGCAAGGACAACGACATCTACTGCCAGGGCCGGGGCTCGGCCGCGAACTCGGTGGTCTGCTACGCGCTCGGCATCACCAATGTGGACGCCTTCGAGTACGACCTGGTCTTCGAGCGGTTCCTCGCGCCGGAGCGGGACGGGCCGCCGGACATCGACGTCGACATCGAGTCGGATCGCCGCGAGGAGGTCATCCAGCACGTCTACCGGCGGCACGGCCGGCGGCACACGGCCCAGGTCGCGAACGTCATCTCGTACCGCCCGCGCTCGGCCGTCCGCGACATCGCCAAGGCTTTCGGCTTCTCGCCCGGCCAGCAGGACGCGTGGAGCAAGCAGATCGACCGCTGGGGCAGCGTCGCCACCGTGGACATCGACGACATACCCGAGCAGGTGGTGTCCTTCGCCAACGAGCTGCAGACCTTCCCGCGGCACCTGGGCATCCACTCGGGCGGCATGGTGATCTGCGACCGGCCGGTGAGCGAGGTGTGCCCGGTCGAGTGGGGCCGGATGCCGGGCCGCACGGTGCTGCAGTGGGACAAGGACGACTGCGCCGCGATCAACCTGGTCAAGTTCGACCTGCTGGGCCTGGGCATGCTCTCGGCGCTGCACTACGCCTTCGACATGATCGACGACAAGCTCGACTTCGGCGACATCCGGCCGTCCGACCCCGAGGTCTACGAGATGCTGTGCCGGGCCGACTCGGTCGGCGTCTTCCAGGTGGAGAGCCGCGCGCAGATGGCGACCCTGCCCCGGCTCAAGCCGGAGGTCTTCTACGACCTGGTGGTCGAGGTGGCGCTGATCAGGCCCGGTCCGATCCAGGGCGGCTCGGTCCACCCGTACATCCGGAGGAAGAACGGCATCGAGAAATGGCAGATGCCGCACCCCACGATGGCTCGCGCCCTGGAGAAGACGCTGGGCGTGCCGCTCTTCCAGGAGCAGCTGATGCAGCTCGCCATGGACTCGGCCGGCTTCACCCCGCTGGAGGCGGACAAGCTGCGGCGGGCGATGGGCTCGAAGCGCTCGGTCAAGAAGATGGAGGAGATGCGCGAGCGCCTCTACCAGGGCATGGCGGCGAACGGCATCTCCGGCGAGCTGGCCGACGACCTCTACGTGAAGCTGTGCGCCTTCGCGAACTACGGCTTCCCGGAGAGCCACGCGATCAGCTTCGCGTACCTGGTCTATGTCAGCGCCTGGCTCAAGCGCTACCACCCGGCCGCGTTCTGCGCGGCGCTGCTGAACGCGCAGCCGATGGGTTTCTACTCGCCGCAGACGCTGGTCGACGACGCGCGGCGGCACGGCGTGGAGGTGCGCCGGCCGGACATCAACCTCAGCGACGCCGCGGCCACCCTGGAGCGAACTCCGCAGACGCGGGCGACGAGCGAGAAGGGCGAGCCTCCGCACGCTTGGGGAATCGGGGGACCGGCCGTCCGGCAAGGGCTTTCCCGCATCCGTACGGTGGGGGACGAGCTTGCCCGGGCGATCGAGCAGGAGCGGCGGGCCCACGGGCCGTACCGGAGCATGACCGATCTGGCCCGCCGCACCGGATGCACCACCGCGCACCTGGAAGCGCTGGCCACCGCCGACGCCTTCGCGGGTTTCGGCCTGTCGCGCCGGGAGGCGTTGTGGGCCGCGGGCGCCGCCGCGCAGGACAAGCCGGACCGGCTGCCCGGGACCGTGACCGGCACCGACGCGCCGATGCTGCCCGGGATGAGCGAGGTCGACCGCCTGGTCGCGGACGTGTGGGCGACCGGCCTGTCGCCGGAGACGCACCCGGCGCAGTTCATCCGGGCCGAGCTCGACCGGGTCGGCGCGTTGCGGATCTCGCAGCTCGGCCGGGTGGAGGCGGGCACCCGCATCCGGGTCGGCGGGATCGTCACCCACCGGCAGCGGCCGGCCACCGCGGGCGGCGTGACCTTCGTGAACCTCGAGGACGAGACCGGGATGCTCAACGTGACCTGCTCGCCGGGCCTGTGGCAGCGCTACCGCCGGGTCGCCCGCACGAGCTCGGCGCTGATCGTGCGCGGCCGGCTGGAGAAGGCGGAGGGGGTGCTCAACCTGGTCGCGGACCGGTTGGAGACGGCCACCCCGCCGGTCACGCCCGCGTCCCGCGACTTCCGGTAGCGTACCCATTTGTCGGATTTGTCGGACAATCTGGAGTACGCAATGATCCCCACGATGATCGGCCTGGTCGCGGCGGTGCTCGCCGCGGGGCCGCCGGGTGGCTACGGCGACGGCGGTGGCCGCGGTGAGCCGGAGTCGAAGCTCACGGTGAGCTACATGGCGGACGCCGGCTTCGCCTCCGCGGTCAAGCTCGAGTGCGGTCCGGCCGGCGGCGGACATCCCCGGGCGGCCGCGGCGTGTGCCGAGCTGACCGCCGTCGGCGGCGACCTCGACAAGATCGAGCCGGCGCACACCGCGTGCATCCTCATCTATCAGCCGGTCACCGCCGAGGTCACCGGCGAATGGCGGGGAACCACGGTGCAGTGGAAGCACCGTTACGGCAACAGCTGCGAGATGCGGCGAGCGCTCGGCGCCCTCGTGGCGTTCTGAACGGCGGGGGCGCGCGCTGCGGGTGCCGGATGAGGAAGGCCGATACGCTGCCCGTGTGGAAACCGCATCGACGCGTACGGCCCGACCGCTCGCCACCGCCCGCACCGCCGCCGTCTGGGCCGTGCTCCGCCGCGAGCTGGACCGCCACGCCGGCCGCGCGCTGACCGTGGTCGACGTCGGCGGCGGCACCGGTGGCTTCGCCGTGCCGCTGGCCGAGTCCGGGCACACCGTCACCGTGGTCGACGCCAGTCCCGACGCGCTCGCGGCGCTGACCAGGCGCGCCGCCGACGCCGGGGTGGCCGGGCGGGTGCGCGCGGTGCAGGGCGACGGCGATGCGCTCGCCGGCCTGATCGAGCCGGGAAGCGCCGACCTGATCCTCTGCCACGCCGTGCTCGAGGTGGTCGACCAGCCGGCCGACGTGGTCGCGGCGATCACGGCGGCGCTGCGCCCGGGCGGGGCGGTCAGCGTGCTGGTCGCGAGCCGGGCCGCCGCCATCCTCGGCCGGGCGATCAACGGGCATCTGCGGTCGGCGTCGGCGCTGGTCACCGACCCCGACGGCCGGGCCGGAGCCCGGGACACGCTGCGCCGCCGGTACGACGCGGACACGGCGGCCGACCTCCTGCGCGCGGCGGGGCTCGAGGTCGAGGAGACCCACGGGGTGCGCGTGCTGGCCGACCTGCTGCCGGCCGCGGTGATCGAGGAGGATCCGCAGGCGCTGCTCGAGCTCGAGCTGGCGCTCTCGGCGCGGCCACCCTTCCGCGACATCGCCTCCCAGCTGCACCTCTTCGCGCGCCGCCCATGAGCGGGGAAGAGGCCGGGAGCGGGGGCGCGGCCGGCGTGGGGACCGCCCTGGGCGAGGGCGGCGTGCCGGGGGACGGGCTCGGGGCCGACGCGCTCGTGCCGGTGCGGCCGGCCTACGGCAGCGGCAGCCTCGCCGATCTGCTGCCCAGCGTGTGCGCCGTGCTTGGCGTGCCGGGCTCGCGGGACGTGCTGGGGCTCGCCCCGGCGCTGGACGGGGTCGACCGGGTGGGCGTGCTGCTCGTCGACGGGCTCGGGTCTCATCAACTGGGTGCTGCCTCCGCGTACGCACCCGTGTTGAAGGATCTCGCCCCCGGGAGCCGCAGCCTGACCGCGGGTTTTCCGTCGACCACGCCGGTCAGCCTGGTGACCCTCGGGACGGGCGCGTTGCCCGGTGCGCACGGCGTGCTCGGCTTCACGACGCGGCGGCCGGACGGGCGCGTGCTCAACCACATCCAGTGGCACGACGACCCGGACCCGCGCCGATGGCAGCCGGTGCCCACCCGCTTCGAGACGGCGGCCGCGGCCGGCATCGCGGTGACCGTGGTCAGCAAGCCCGAGTTCCGCGGAAGCGGGCTCAGCCTCTCGGCCAACCGTGGGGCCGTCTACGTGGGCGCCTCGAACGCCGGGGAGCTCGCCGCCGGGATGCTGGCGGCGCTGTCGGCGGGACCTGGCATCGTCTACGGCTATCACCCGGATCTCGATCACTACGGACACCAGGACGGAGTGGAGTCGAGCACGTGGCAGGCGGCGGCGGCCGGGGTCGGCGAGCTGCTCGACCGTCTCGTGCACGGGCTGCCGCCCCGGTCGGCGCTGCTGGTGATCGCCGACCACGGCCAGCTCAACATCCCGCTCGAGGGCCGCGTCGACATGGGCGACATCCCGGAGCTGGCCGACGGCGTGGTGGGCGTCGCCGGGGAGCCGCGGGTCCGCTATCTCTATGCGGCGCCGGGCGCCCGGGATGACGTGATCGCGGCCTGGCGCGGCGTGCTCGGCTCGGGCGCGTGGGTGCTCAGCCGGGAGGAGGCGGTCGCGCAGGGCTGGTACGGCCCGGTGCCGGACGGCCACCTCGGCCGGATCGGCGAGGTCGTGGTGATCTGCCTGGAGCGGGCGGTGGCGCTGGCGACCGGCTGGGAACCGCCGGCGGTGGGCAAGCTGATCGCCTACCACGGCTCGGTGACCGCCGCCGAGATGACGATTCCGCTGCTGATCGCCCGCTGAGCGCGATAAGTGCCATTTGCCGGAGTAGCGGCCGGCCGCCGATTTTTGTCGGAGGGTGGCGCTAGGTTCATGGCGTGGGACGCAGTCAGGTGGTGCCTCGAGGGCGTGACCCGCGCTTCGGTCCGGAGGCCGACGACGCGGGGTGCACGATCCTGCACGTCGACATGGATGCGTTCTTCGCCTCGGTGGCCGTCCGGGCGCAGCCCGAGCTGCGCGGCAAGCCGGTGGTGGTCGGCGGCATCGGCCCGCGCGGGGTGGTGAGCTCGGCCAGCTACGAGGCCCGCCGCTTCGGGGTGCGCAGCGCGATGCCGACGGCGCGGGCCCGGGCGCTCTGCCCGCAGGCGATCTTCCTGCCGGTCGACGGGCCGGCGATCTCGGCGGCCTCGGCCTCGGTCATGGCGATCTTCCGGGACGTGACGCCGCTGGTCGAGCCGCTCTCCTCGGACGAGGCGTTCCTCGATGTCGCGGGCGCGCAGCGGCTTCTCGGCCGGCCCGCCGTCATCGCGCGGAAGATCCGGGAGCGGATGTACGAGGAGCAGCAGCTGACCTGCTCGGTCGGTGTCGCCCCGACGAAGTTCGTGGCCAAGCTCGGCTCGACCCGGGCCAAGCCCGACGGCATGGTCGTGGTGCCGGCCGCCCTGGTGCTCGACTTCCTGCATCCGCTGCCGGTCGACGCGCTCTGGGGCGTGGGGGAGCGGGCCGCCGAGACGTTGCGCCGGCTGGGGCTGACCACCGTCGGCGAGCTGGCCCACGCGCCGTACGGCATGCTCCGCCGCGCGGTCGGTGAGGCCGCGGCCGCCCACCTGCATGAGCTCTCGTGGGGCCGCGACCCGCGCCGGGTCACGCCCGAGCGCGAGGAGAAGTCGATCGGCGCCGAGATGACCTTCGACACCGACGTGGCCGACCGCGAGCTGCTGCGGCGCAGCCTGCTGGCGCTGGCCGAGAAGACCGGCGCCCGGCTGCGCGCGAGCGGCCAGGTCGGCCGCACCGTCGCGATCAAGGTCCGGCTGGCCGACTTCCGCACGGTCAACCGGTCACGCACGGTGCCCACGAGCACCGATGTGGCCCGGGAGATCTTCGAGACCTCATGGGGCTTGTTCGAGGCGCTCGGTGCGACCGATCACATCCGGCTGGTCGGCGTGCGGGTCGAGGGCCTCAGCCCGGCGGCGACCACGTCGCGGCAGCTCAGCCTCGGCGAACCGGAGCGTGGCTGGCGTGAGGCCGAGGCCGCGGCCGACGCCGTGGCCGCCCGGTTCGGGCGCGCAAGTGTCGGTCCAGCCAGTCTTTTGGGACGAAGCGATCTCCGCCGCACCGAAAATCACCCCCAGCGGACGGTCGTCCCGCTTTCCGAGCCGCCAACCCCCTCGTAGACTTGCTCGATAAGGCAGCCGACGGCTGTCCCGCGCCACCTACCTTGTTTCACTCCGACCCCGGCTTCGGGATCGGATATGCGCCCGGGGAGGAATGCCGTGCCGCTCTCGGAGCACGAGCAGCGGCTGTTCGATCAGATCGAGCGGTCGCTTGCCGAGGATCCCAAGTTCGCCTCGGCTGTGCGGGCCAGCGACCCGCGTTTCCACGCACGGCGCCGGCTCCTCGTCGCCGCCTTCGTGATCATCCTTGGTCTGGCCCTGGTCGTCTACGGGACGGTGAGCAGCAACACGCTGCTCGGCGTCGGCGGTTTCGTGGTCATGCTCGGTTCCGCCGCCTTCGCGATGCAGTCCCGTCGCAAGGTCAACGCGCCCGACCTCCACGCCGTGGGCGGCACCGCGAGCCGTCGCACCCGTCAGACGCGCAAGGCCGGGCTGCTCGATCGGCTCGAGGACCGTTGGCGTCAGCGTCCGGAAGGGCACCGCTGACCCGGCGCGCTCGCTGACGAGCGCGCACTCCTGAACACGCTGGCGTCCGAGACGTCCAGCGACCGGCAGATGGCGGCCACGGGCCGCCATCGCCGTTTGTCGATGCGCCCGCCGTCACCCGCGCGAGGCGTGGCCGGCGGTCGTGGCCGCGCTGCGAGCGCCGGCTATGTGCGGGTCGGCCACACGCAAGGGCGAGCGGCTAGGAGGCCGGCCAGGCGTCGAGGACCTCGGCGTGACTCAGGCCCAGCGATGTGTCGATGTGCTCGAACCACGCCGCGCACTCCGGGATGGTCATGATCTGCTTGGCCGACTCCGCGGCCTCCTCGCGCGTGCGCCACACGATCACGTCGAGCCAGGTGCCGTCCTCCTCCCTGGTCAGGTAGGCGGCCTCGCAGGCCGGGAACCGGGCACGCAGCGCCGCCAGCATCGCGGGGCGGTCGGCGATCATGCGGTCCTCGGCGCCGGGGCGCACGGTGAAGCGGGCGAATTCCACGGTCATCGTCACGCGGGCGACACTAGACCCTGCCTACGACAAATTCGGGGGGTCGGGCGTGGCCGAGCTGCGGTACACCAAGTGGGGCGGCAAGAAGCACTGGACCTTCGCGGCGGAGCCGCTCGGGAGCGACCGGTTCGGCTGGTGGTACGGGTGCCGGGCGGGCATCGCGATGCACCGGGGGCACGAGGAGCCGATCTTTCCGGAGTACGAGTTCATCGTGCTCTGCCCGGCCGAGGGCAGCTGGGTCGCGTCCTGGAACGGGCCCGCCCACCGCGAGGTCGAGGTCTACGTCGACGTCACCACGGTGCCGGCGCGGACGGCGGACGGCAGCATCGAGGCGGTCGATCTCGACCTCGACGTCGTGCGGCTCCGGGACGGGACCGTCGAGCTGCTCGACGAGGACGAGTTCGAGGACCATCAGCGCCGGTACGGGTACCCGGCCGAGCTGATCGCGCAGGCCCGCGCCACCGCCGACGAGCTGGTCGCGATGATCTCGGCCCGGCAGGAGCCGTTCGGGGCCGTCGGCGACGCCTGGCTGGCGAGGTTTCGCGGGACCGAAGGAAAAGAAACGGACGCCGCCCCCGCGTGACGGGGACGGCGTCCGGCAACGGTGCTCAGCGCCCCCGGCTCGCCAGCAGGCGGCGCGGGCTGAAGCGGGACAGCGAGTCCCGCACGCGGCCCGACCAGCCGACGAACCGGGCCGACGCCTCGGCCAGGCCCAGCCGCCAGCGCAGCAGGATCGACGGCGGCAGCAGGACCGCCGCGATCCGGGTACGCCGGTTGGCCGAGCGGGCCAGCCCCTTGCGCACCTGACCCAGCGCCGACGTCAGCTCGCCACCCTGCAGCGGCTTCCGGGCGTACCGCGCGCGCTCCTCGGCCGTGCCCAGCAGCGTCGCCGACTCGGCCGGCCGGTCGGGCAGGTACGCGTCCTTGATCAGGCGCTGCGCCGTGACGCGCGGGGTCTCGGTCGGGTCGACCGGGATCCGGAAGTCGATCATCGTGTCGAGCAGCTCCTCCCAGGCGGCGTGGGCGTCCTCGCGGGCCCGCGTCGCCTCGGGTGTGACCACGATGCCGTGTTCGCCGCCCGGTGGCCCGGCTCCCGAGGCCGCCAGCACCCGGGGCGCCTTGGGCGCCGTCGCCGCGTGCCGTCGCCGTCGCAGCAGGGCCCGGCGCAGGGCCGGCACCAGCAACAGGGCGATCAGCAGGGCCACGCCGCCGGCGATCCAGAGGGCCTTGTACGACGTCTTGTCCGCACCCGTGTCGAAGCTGCCGGCCCCGGTCGGGTCGTTGGCCCCGCGGTCGGGCCGGTTCGGGTTGCCGGGCGCCACCGACGTCTCGGGCCCGGCCGCTCCGGCGTTCGTCGACGACGACGGGAGCGGGGTCGTCTCGTCGACGTTCGGCGCGTACGACGACCGGGCCGAGCCGGCCACGCTCGACGCGGGTGTCGCGTCGAACGGGATCCAGCCGAAGCCCTGCAGGTAGACCTCGGTCCAGGCGTGCGCGTTCCGGTTCGTGATGATCCACGAGCCGTCGACCGGGTTGCCCTTGGTGAAGCCGAACGCGACCCGGGCCGGCAGACCGGCCACCCGCGCCATCCAGGCCAGCGCCGCCGCGTACTGCTGGCAGTAACCGACCTTGTTCTTCAGGAAGGCGGCGATGTCCGAGCTGCTGCCCGCCGACTCGGTCGTCAGGCTGTAGCTGAAGTTGTTCGCCTTCGAGAAGTAGTTGTACAGCGCCCGGATCTTGTCGTAATCGGTGGTCTTGCCCTTGATCAGGCCGGCCACCAGGGTGTCGACATAGTCGTCGCGTGGGGTGTTCGTGTACTGCGTGCGCAGCGGGTTGTCCTTGTTCAGCGGCTCGGCCGTGCGCAGCTCGGCCTCCGTGTAGGTCGCCCGCACGTAGTCGAACGAGTACTTCTTCCCCTTGGTCGTCTGCCGGTTGGAGAAGATCACCTGCTGGTTCGGGTCGTACGACCAGCCGCCGCCGAGGTCGCCCGCGCGGATCGTGTTCGCGTAGACCGGCAGCATGTTCTGCTTCAGCGCGTCACTGACCTCGATCTGCGCGTGGTACTGCTGGAACTCGCCGCCCGCCGTGCCGCCGCGCGGGTCGGGCAGACCCCGGTTGACCGCGTTGCCGACCGGGGCGCGGTTGCCGAAGCCCAGGTTCGTGAGCTGGTCGGCGACCCCGAAGCGGAGGTAGAACGGGAGCTCCTCGTTGGTCGTCAGCTTGATCACCTGGACCGTGTTGCCCTGGGTCAGGTTGCCGCTGAGCGACGCGAACAGGCTGATCCGCCCGCCGTTGCCGTTGCCGCCCCCGCCGGTGCCGACACCGCTGCCGCTCTGGGTGAGCTGCGACAGCAGGCCGCCGGTGATGGTCGGCACGAGCAGCGGCAGCACCACGGCCGCGGCCACGCCGACCACGCCCAGGCGCCGGCCCGCGGCCGCGAGCGGCGAGGGCTCCCAGACGTCGACGTCGCGCCCGTCACCGGTGAAGCGGCGGCCGAAACGCCGTACGCGATCGACGTTATCGGAGACCAGGAGCCACATGAAGCCGGTCGCGCCGATGATGAACGGCAGCACCGGAACGTCGTCGACGTAGACCGCGACCGGGACCGAGTAGATCGCCAGCATCGGCAGGCCGGCCAGCGCCGGGCGCCGGGCGACGACGGTCAGCAGGTCGACCGCGATGGCCACGCCGCCGATGCCGAGGACCGTGACGAACAGCAGGCCGTCCCGATCGGGGACCGGCACGCCGTACGACCTCGTATCCTGCCCGGCCTGGGTGAACAGGTCGGCGAAATGACCGAAGGTGGCCGGTTGCGGCACCAGGATCTCGTGGCCGCTCGGGAACATCCAGGTGAGGACGAGCAGCAGGACCACGACCTCGCTGAGCGCCTGCGCCCACACCGGGAACCGCAGGGTGCGCGCGAGCATCGCCGCCCCCGCGATCAGGCCGACCGCGAGGATGCAGCGGACCAGCCAGTTCCACGATTCGAAGATCGACGAGATCGGCGCGGCCGCCAGCAGCGTGGCGCCGGCCGCGACCAGCCCGAGACGTCGCCGGCCGGTCATCGGATCACCCCTCCGACGGTCTCGGCCATGGCGGCTCGCCAGGCGAAGCCGCTCGAGCCGCGGGCGGCGGCCGGCCACAGGTTGGGCAGCGTGGCGCCGTGGGTCACCGGCACCGAGCGCCAGCCGGCGTGCACCAGGGCGAGCGCCGCGGCGGCGTGCTCGCGGTCGGCCTCCTGCCGCTCGCCGGCCGACATCGAGACCCAGGTGGAGCTGTCGATGGCGAAGCCGATGCAGGTGGCGCCGTTGCCGCGCAGGCCGGCCAGCAGCTCGGCCTCGGCGACGGTGAGCGAGCCGAAGATGCCGATCACGAGGCCGCCGTCGGAGCGCCGGCGCACCTGCTCGACCAGGATCGAGACGTCGCCGTTCTGGGCGAGCTTCACGTCGGCGAGCGTGTCGAGGATGACGCCCTCCCCGGCGATCTCGGCCGCGTCGATGTCGATGCCGGAGCCGGTGACCAGGCGCAGCTTGTAGCCGGCCGCGCGCAGGTGCATGGCGATGCTGGCGGTGGCCGAGACGGCCCACTCGAAGCTGGCCGTGGGGCCCTCGCCGCGGTGGGCATAGACCCGGGTGTCGAGCACGACCGTGGCGCGGCTCTCCCAGGGCTGCTCCTCGCGGCGCACCATCAGCTCGCCGGTGCGGGCGGTCGACCGCCAGTGCACGCGCCGCAGGTCGTCGCCGCGGCGGTACTCCCGGGTCGCGGCGTCGTCCTCGCCGTGCACGGCCACCGACCGGGCGCGGCTGTCGCCGGTGCCCGCGTACTCGCCGGCGAGCCGGACCGTCGGCAGCGGCACCACCTGCGGGATGACGGTGAGCCGGTCGACGCTCGGGAAGGACCGGGTCAGCTCGCACAGGCCGAACGGGTCGGTCAGCCGGATGACCAGCGGGCCGATCGGGTACTTGCCGCGCACGTCGGCGCGGACCGTGTACGCCACCGAGCTCGCCTGGTGCGCGCCCAGCCGCTCGAGCACGACCCGGGGGCGGCTGCCCAGCGCGTACGGCAGCTTGTCCTCCAGCAGCAGCGTGCCGGTGGGCAGCCGGGACATGTTCTGCAGGCGCAGGATGACCCGGGCGCTGGACCCGACCGGGGTGCGGCCGGGCTCCAGCGAGCGGGTGCAGGCCAGCTTGTACCGGCTGCGCCCGACGTACGCGGCGGCGAGCAGCGGCAGCGCGGCCAGCAGCACCGCCACCCGCAGCAGGTCACGCTCGCCGAGGACGATCGCCGAGATGCCGGCCGCGGCGGCCGCGGCCAGGAAGGATCGGCCGCGCGTGGTCAGCCCCCGCAAGGCCTCTCGCATGTCAGTGCCCCCGCGGCTCGTACTGGGCGCCGCCGCCGGCGCCCGGACGGGTGTCGTAGGGCGAGCGGTTGCGCTCGTGCGGCAGCGGCAGCCGGTGCACGATCTCGGCCACGATCGCGTCTGTGGTGCGGCGGTTGAGCTGCGCGTCCGCGGTCGGGATCAGGCGGTGCGCGAGAACCGGGACGGCCAGCGTCTGCAGGTCGTCGGGCAGCACGTAGTCGCGGCCCTCGAGCGCCGCCACCGCCTTGGCCGTGCGGACCAGCTGCAGCGTCGACCGCGGTGACGCGCCGAGCCGGATCTCGGGTGCCTCCCGGGTCGCGGTGACCAGCGCGATCGCGTACTGCTGGACGGCGTCGGCGGCGTGCACGTCGCGAACCGTGGCGATCAGCCGCCGGACCATCGAGGCGTCGGCGACGGCCCGCAGGTCGTTCAGCGGGTCGTGCGCGCCGTGGCCGCTGAGCATCGCGAGCTCGGCCCGCGGGTCCGGGTAGCCCATGGCGATCCGGGCGGTGAACCGGTCGCGCTGCGCCTCGGGCAGCGGGTAGGTGCCCTCCATCTCGATCGGGTTCTGCGTCGCGATCACCATGAACGGCGCCTGCAGCTCGTACGTGGTGCCGTCGACCGTGACCTGCCGCTCCTCCATGCACTCGAGCAGGGCGGACTGGGTCTTCGGCGACGCGCGGTTGATCTCGTCGCCGACCACCAGGTTGGCGAAGACGGCGCCCGGCTTGAACTCGAAGTCGCGCGTCTCCTGGTTGTAGACGCTGACGCCGGTCACGTCGCTGGGCAGCAGGTCGGGCGTGAACTGGATGCGTCGTACCGAGCAGTCGATCGACCGCGCCAGCGCCTTGGCCAGCTTGGTCTTGCCGACGCCCGGCACGTCCTCGATCAGCAGGTGGCCCTCGGCGAGGAGCACCGCGAGCGCCAGGCGGACCGTCGCGCTCTTGCCCTCGATGACCTGCTCGATGTTGGCCATGATGGCCTGCGTCGCCGCGCGGAAGTCCTCCGCGGTCATCGGTCCACCGGGCTCGTCCCAGGTCGGGGTTGTCACGGGCCTCCTCCAAGGTCTATTCCGCCACGTCTTTCGCAGCACAGAGCGCAGCGAAACAGGGCGGCATGCCGCCCGTCCCCACAGGTTAGCCCGATCACACCAACTCGCCGAGTGCGGGCAATGGATGCCGTCAAGCAAGCGTCAACGGGACTCAGATATCGGATGGGTAAAGAATCGGACATCGCTCTAGTTATATTTTCGGATCTTCGGAGAGAGTCAGCCATCGACGGGCCACACAAGTGAGGTGCGGCCGGCGCGGGGTCCTCATCGCGTCCGGGCTGCGCCGATGCCCGGTCGAGAGGGGCTGAATTGAGACCGTTATCCGTACCGTCCGTGACCCGGCGGGTGGGGGCGGCGGCCGCCGGCGCAGTGTTGCTGGCGGGACTGTTGCCGGCTACCGCGCAGGCCGCGCCGGACCCGGCCAAGAACGCCGGTAAGACCCAGCGCCAGCAGCCACAACGCCGTGCCGACTACGACAGCCGCGCCAGCCTCGGCGCCGCCGTGGCCGCGCAGCCGACGGCCGCGCTGAAGGCCAGGATCGTTCCGCAGGCGTCCGGCTCGGCCGTGAACAAGCTGCGGGACCAGCTCGGTGTCCAGGGCATCGTGGACATCGACCGGTCGACCGGCACGCCGCGCCGGGTCGCCCGGCTGGACGGGTTCCTGACCGGCAAGAGCAAGCAGAAGCCGGAGAAGATCGCCCGCGACTATCTGGCCGCGCACGCCGACGTCTTCGGCCTCGACGCCGCCTCGATCGCGAACCTGACCCTCCGTCAGGACTACGTCGACGTCGCGGGCACGCACCACCTGAGCTTCGTGCAGACCTCCGCCGGCATCCCGGTCTTCGGGAACGGACTGAAGGCGCACATCGCCAAGGACGGGCGAATCGTCCAGATCGACGGCTCCCCGCTCAAGAACCTCCCGGCGGCGGGCGGCGCGGCCGGCGTATCGGCGGCCGGCGCCCGCGCGGCGGCGGTCAAGGACGTCGAGGGCACCTCCGCCGCCAAGGTCACCAAGACCGACGCGGGGGCGACGAAGAAGACCACGTTCAGCGACGGCGGCAACGCCAAGCTGGTCTGGTTCCAGGCCGCCGGCGGTGCCCGCCTGGCCTGGCAGACGATCGCGGTGGACGAGGGCTACGTGCACGTGGTCGACGCGGCCACCGGCGACGTCCTGTACCGGCAGAGCACGGTCGACGCCGATTCCGCCGAGACCTGGCCGAACTACCCGGGCGCGCCGCGGGGCGGCAAGCAGGTGAAGGTCAGCCTGAGCAAGTGGCTGCCGAACAACTCGCCCCGGCTGGCCGGCAACGTCGCGCACGTCTACTCGGACGTCAACGACGACAACGTCGCCAACCCGACGGAGGAGGTCGCGCCGTCGGCCAAGAAGAGCTTCGACTACCCGTTCACCGACTTCTCGGCGACGGTCGGCGGCAAGTGCTCGGCGTCCTTCCAGTGCTCGTGGGACCCGAAGACCGCGAACTCCTGGCAGGTCAACCGCGCGCAGAACGCGGTCCAGATGTACTACTTCCTGGGCACCTGGCACGACCACCTGGCGGCGAACCCGATCGGCTTCACCCGCAGCGCCGGCAACTTCGAGGCGGTCGACGACGACGCTGTGCAGGGCCAGTCGGACGACGGCGCGAACACCGCGAACGGCCTGCCCGACGGTGACCACGTCGACAACGCCAACATGAACACGCCGCCGGACGGCATCCCGCCGACCATGCAGATGTACCTGTTCCAGCCGGACGACCTGTTCATCGCCGGCAACTCGGGCGACGAGGCGGACATCGTGTACCACGAGTACACGCACGGTCTGTCCAACCGGCTCGTGGTCGACGCGAACGGCAACTCGACGCTCAACAAGCAGCAGCCCCGGTCGATGGGTGAGGCCTGGAGCGACTGGTACGCCATGGACTACCTGGTCAACCAGGGCCTCGAGAAGGACACCGCCAAGATCGGCGACGTGCTGGTCGGCAAGTACGTGACGGCCGGCACCACGATCCGCAGCGAGCCGCTCGACTGCACCGTCGGTGCGCCGGCGGCGGTCTGCCCGGGCACGGCGGCGGCCGGGCCGGGCGGTTACACGTACGGTGACTTCGGCCGCATCTCCTCGCGGGGCGCCGAGGTGCACGCCGACGGCGAGATCTGGGCGCAGACCCTGTGGGACCTGCGCAAGGCGATCGGCAGCAAGAAGGCCGAGTCGCTGGTGACCCGGGCGATGGAGCTGTCCCCGTCGAGCCCGTCCTTCCTGGACGAGCGCAACTCGATCCTGGCGGCCGACCTGGTCGTCAACGGCGGCAAGCTGCAGAAGACCATCTGGAAGGTGTTCGCCAACCGGGGCATGGGCTACTTCGCCGCCGCCCTCGACGGTGACGACAAGCAGCCGGTCGAGGACTTCTCGCTGCCGCCGGGCCCGAACACGCCGCGCGGCACGCTCATCGGCAAGGTGACCGACCAGGACACCGGCGCCGCGGTGGCCGGCCTCTCCATCGGCTTCGGCGGGCACGCCTCCGGCTTCGCCGGCGACCTGCAGGCCACCACGGCCGCGGACGGCACCTACACCATCTCGGGCATCTTCCCGGGCACGTACGCGAAGGTGTTCGCCCGGGGCGCCGGCTACGACCAGCAGACCGCCACGCTGTCGATCCCGTCGCACACGGTCCGCAAGGACTGGGCGGTCCGCAAGGACTGGGCGGCCTCGTCGGGCGGCGGCTCGGTGGTCAGCTTCACCGGCCCCGACTACAGCCCGCAGTGTGGCCCGGCGTTCCTGATCGACCAGTCGCAGGGCTCGGGCTGGGGCTCGGACGTGTCGCCCACCGGCCAGACGGTCGTGCTGAAGCTGTCGGGGACGGTGAACATCAGCCAGCTGGTGATCAACCCGTCGGCGACCTGCGGTGACCCGGCGAGCGTCTCGACCGCCGGCTACCGCGTGGAGACCTCGCCCGACGGCAAGACCTGGACGCAGGCCGCGGCCGGCACCTTCCCGCCCGGCACGGTCACGCCGACCCCGGTCGGCCTGGCCGCCGGCACCGGCACCGGCGTCGGGTTCATCCGCTACACGATGCTCACCACCCAGGCCCAGGTGGCCGGCAAGTGCCCGGCCGGCCAGCCGCCGGCCGACGCCGGCTGCGTGTTCCTGGACTCCACCGAGCTGGCGGTCTACGGACCGGCCGCCTGACGTAGTCGCACGGATACCGGTCGCCGCCCCCGGGCGGCGACCGGTATCATGCACGCATGGCCCGGCCGTTCGACCTTCTTAGCCGGCCGTGCTGCCACCGCCGATAACGACGGGCACAGCACGGCGAACCCCTCCTGCGTGAGGGGCTTTTTTGTGCCCACAGACTGATTGAGATGCCGATCATGAGCGAGTCAGAGACCCCGCGGTTCCGGTACACGGCCGCACTGGCCAACGAGATCGAGCCGCGCTGGCAGGCCCGGTGGGCCGAGCACGGGACGTTCGACGCGCCCAACCCGGCCGGCGACCTGGCCGACCCGGCGCACCCCCGGGCCGGCGCGCCCAAGCTGCACGTCCAGGACATGTTCCCGTACCCCTCGGGCGCGGGCCTGCACGTGGGTCACCCGCTCGGCTACATCGGCACCGACAGCTACACCCGCTACAAGCGGATGGCCGGCTTCAACGTCCTGCACCCGATGGGCTTCGACGCGTTCGGCCTGCCCGCCGAGCAGTACGCGGTGCAGACCGGCACGCATCCGGCGGTGACCACGGCGGCCAACGTCGAGCGGTACAAGGGCCAGCTGAAGCGGCTGGGCCTGGCCTACGACGAGCGCCGCTCGTTCGCGACCACCGACCCGGACTACTACCGGTGGACGCAGTGGATCTTCCTGCAGGTCTTCAACTCCTGGTACGACGAGAAGATCCGCAAGGCCCGGCCGATCAGCGCCCTGATCGCCGAGTTCGAGGCCGGCACCCGCCCGGCCCCGGGCGCGCCGTGGGCCGAGCTGAGCGCGGTCGAGCGGCGCAAGCTGGTCGACGACCACCGGCTGGCCTACGTCAGCGAGGCCCCGGTCAACTGGTGCCCGGGCCTGGGCACGGTGCTGGCCAACGAGGAGGTCACGCCGGACGGGCGCAGCGAGCGCGGCAACTTCCCGGTCTTCCAGCGCAACCTGAAGCAGTGGATGATGCGGATCACCGCGTACGGCGACCGGCTGATCGAGGATCTGGACACGCTGGACTGGCCGGAGCCGGTCAAGCTGATGCAGCGGAACTGGATCGGCCGGTCCCGGGGCGCGCACGTCGACTTCCCGGTCGGTTCCTCCGCCGACAAGATCACCGTCTTCACGACCCGGCCGGACACCCTGTTCGGGGCGACCTACATGGTGCTGGCGCCCGAGCACGAGCTGGTCAACAAGATCGCTCCGGCGGAGTGGCCGGACGGGGTGAACCCGGCGTGGACCGGCGGCTACGGCACGCCCGGCGAAGCGATCGCCGCGTATCGCGCGCAGGCCGCCGCCAAGACCGACGAGGAGCGCACCGAGTCCAAGGAGAAGACCGGCGTCTTCGTCGGGGCCTATGCGACAAACCCGGTGAACGAGGCGCGCATCCCGGTCTTCATCGCCGACTACGTGCTGGCCGGCTACGGTACCGGCGCGATCATGGCGGTGCCCGGGCAGGACGAGCGCGACTGGGAGTTCGCGGAGAAGTTCGAACTGCCCATCATCCGTACGGTGCAGGCTCCTGAAGGTTTTGAAGGCGCTTTCACCGGCGATGGCCCGGCGATCAACAGTGACTGGCTGGACGGCAAGGGCGTCGCCGAGGCGAAGGCCGCGATGATCGCGTGGCTGGAGCAGCACGGGCACGGGCGCGGCGCCACCACCTACCGCCTGCGCGACTGGCTGTTCAGCCGGCAGCGGTACTGGGGCGAGCCGTTCCCGATCGTCTACGACGAGACCGGTCTGCCGGTCGCGCTGCCGGAGTCGATGCTGCCGGTGGTGCTGCCCGATGTGGACGACTTCTCGCCGCGCACCTTCGACCCGGAGGACGCCGACAGCGAGCCCGAGACGCCGCTGTCCCGCAAGAAGGACTGGGTCAACGTCGAGCTGGACCTGGGTGACGGCCTGAAGTCGTACACCCGGGAGACCAACACCATGCCGCAGTGGGCCGGCTCCTGCTGGTACGAGCTGCGCTACCTGGACCCGCGCAACGACAAGGCGCTGGTCGACCCGGAGAACGAGGCGTACTGGATGGGCCCGGCCCGCGACGGCGACTCCGGTGGCGTCGACCTGTACGTGGGCGGGGTCGAGCACGCGGTGCTGCACCTGCTGTACGCCCGCTTCTGGCACAAGGTCCTGTACGACCTGGGTCACGTCTCGTCCTTCGAGCCGTTCCGGAAGCTGTTCAACCAGGGCTACATCCAGGCGTACGCGTTCCAGGACGAGCGTGGGTTCTACGTGCCCGCCGAGGAGGTGGAGGAGCGCGACGGGCAGTACTTCTACGACGGCGAGCCGGTGACGCGCAGCTACGGCAAGATGGGCAAGTCGCTGAAGAACGTCGTCACGCCCGACGAGATGTGCGAGCAGTACGGCGCCGACACCTTCCGGGTGTACGAGATGGCGATGGGCCCGCTGGACGTCTCGCGCCCGTGGGAGACCCGGGCCGTGGTCGGCTCGCAGCGGTTCCTGCAGCGCGTCTGGCGGCTGGTGGTCGACGAGGAGACCGGCGCGCTGCGGGTCACCGACGAGCCGCTGGAGCCGGCCGTCCGCAAGCACCTGCACCGGACCATCGCCGGTGTCCGCGAGGACATGGACGAGCTGAGGTTCAACACGGCGATCGCCAAGCTGATCGAGCTGACGAACGCGCTGACCCCGCTGCCGGTCGCGTCCCGGGAGGCGATCGAGCCGCTGGTGCTGATGGTGTCGCCGTTCGCGCCGCACCTGGCCGAGGAGCTGTGGAGCAAGCTGGGCCACGAGGGCACGCTGGCCTACGTGGACTTCCCGGTCGCCGACCCGGCCCACCTGAAGGCCGAGTCGATCACCTATCCGGTGCAGATCAACGGGAAGGTGCGGGGGCGGGTCTCGGTCTCCCCGGAGGCTTCCGAGGATTCCGTACGCGCCGAAGCGCTGGCCGCCGTCGCCGACGTGCTGGCCGGGCGTGACCCCAAGAAGGTCATCGTGGTGAAGGGCCGGCTGGTCAGCGTCGTGGTGTGAAGAATGGGGGGCACCGAACCGGTGCCCCCCATTTCACTTCGTTCCTTGGTCGTTCCTTGCTTCGTTACGCCGCCAGGCGACGCACGACGTAGTTGCTGCCGTACATCTTGTGCTTGCCGACGCGGGCGCCGGTGTGCGGCGAGTCGTACATGTAGCCGTTACCGGCGTAGATGCCGGCGTGGTACCCGTACGAGCCGGATCGGAAGACGATCAGGTCGCCGACCCTGGCCGACTTCTTGGCGACCGCCTTGCCGTACTTCTGCTGGGAGTTCGCCTTGTGGGGCAGCTTGACGCCCAGCGTCTTCTTGAAGACGTACAGGGTGTAGCCGGAGCAGTCGAACCGCTTCGGCCCGGCGGCCGCGAACTTGTACAGCGCGCCCGTGTGCCGCTTGGCCTCGGCCAGCACCCGAGCCCCGGCGTTGCTGCGCACGGTGATGCGGATCGAGCTGCCCCAGTACGCCCGGTACGAGCTGTTCCCGTAGAAGACGGCGCGAAGGTTAACGCTGGTGCTCGGCCGCGTGTAGAGGTTGGTGATGCCGTTCTTGCCGACCCGGACAGTGCCCACTGCGGCCCACTTGCCGCCCCGGTTGCCCTGGAGCTGGACCTTGCCGGACGTGATCCGCTTGCCGGTCTTCGGGTTGTAGTACCGGACGGTGATGCGAACCTGCTGGCCGGAAGTAAGGGTCCGGGAACTGACGTTGGTCAGGTTCGTGGGCTTTGGCTTGGCCGCGGCCTGAGCCTGAACCGCCGCCACCGGCGTTGCGGCGCCGGCCGCCGGCGTCGCGATCAGCTGACCTGCGCAGAGGCAGAGACCCAGGGACAGCGCGGCAGTACCGGTGCCGACGGACAGCCGTCGACGCCGGCTCGAGGTGTGCTCGTGCACGGTAGAGATATCCCTCCGGCACGCCTGCGAGGTTAGCTGTCGGGTTCGGGCGGGAAGGTGTGCCCGGTCGCCGTGGTGGCCGACTTCACCCCGAGGTTGCCCCGTCGACCGCCACCGGAGCGGGTGGCGCGGAGCGGACCGGCTGTCTCTCTCGAGAAGCTGTGGGTCCCCCGTCCCTGCCCCCATATGCCTTTGTGGTTGTGCGATTGCGGTGGTCGCGACGATCGGCCCGGGGCAGGGCTCGGCGTGAACCGAATCGTTGCGAGCCGTTCCGTGCGGATCGGCAGAACCTTGCTACCTGAAATTTCTCTTGATCGGCGGCAGCCAATTCGTCACTGTCCGTGTTTGGCACATTGGGGCCTGTCCAGTTTGTTACGTCCGCGAGACAAATGCCATGACGGGTAGTGCGGGGGCGATCACGGCTTGTCGAAGGTTACGGGTGAAACAGAACACACAAATAGTGGTTCCCCTGGTCAGGCCGTTGCGTTTCGCCGGCCCCGGCGGCCACTCGACGTAACAGCCGACTCCGGTACCCTCGCTCAGGTGACGGACGGCAAGATGCCCCTGCGGGCCAAGGTCGCGACCGGCGTGTCGAAGACCGCGGCCGCGCTTTCCCGGGCCGCGGGACGCGGCGACGGCTCGGTCATCGGCGGATGGATCGGGCTCAAGATCGACCCTGACCTGCTGGCCCACCTGGCCGCGGGCCGCGCGGTCGCGCTGGTCTCGGGCACCAACGGCAAGACCACCACGACCCGGCTCACCGCGGCCGCCCTCGAGGTGCTCGGCCGGGTCGCCACCAACTCGTTCGGCGCCAACATGCCGACCGGGCACACCTCGGCGCTGGCCAAGGCCGGCGTGACGCCGTTCGCCGTGCTCGAGGTCGACGAGCACTACCTGGCCCGGGTGATCGACGCCACCAGCCCGCGGGTGGTGGCGCTGCTCAACCTCTCCCGCGACCAGCTCGACCGGGCCAAGGAGGTGGCGATGATGGCGCAGCTGTGGCGCGACGCCCTCGCCGGCCACCCCGACGTGCGCGTGGTCGCCAACGCGGACGACCCGATGGTGGTCTGGGCCGCGCAGGGCAGCGCCGGCCAGGTCACCTGGTTCAGCGCCGGCCAGCGCTGGCTCGACGACTCGTTCGTCTGCCCGCAGAGCGGCGACCCGATCGAGCGCAGCAACGGCGACTGGTGGTGCACCGGCTGCCCGCTGCGCCGGCCGCAGGCCCAGTGGCACGTCGAGGACGAGGGCGTGGTCGACCCGCGCGGCGACTGGCACCTGGTCAAGCTGCAGCTCCCCGGGCAGGTCAACCTGGGTAACGCGGCGACCGCCCTGGCCGTCGCGGCCGAGTTCGGGGTCCGCCCGATCGAGGCGCTGCCGCGGCTGGCGACGGTCTCTTCGGTCGCCGGTCGTTATGCGCAGGTCGACCGGGACGGACGAAACGTCCGTCTGCTGCTGGCGAAGAACCCGGCAAGCTGGCTCGAGGCGTTCGACATGGCCGAGCTCGCACCCACGCTGCTCGCCGTCAACGCCCGGGACCCCGACGGTCTCGACACCTCGTGGCTGTACGACGTCGACTTCTCGCCCCTGCGGGACCGGCCCGTGCTGATCAGCGGCGACCGGGCGTACGACCTGGCCGTTCGTCTCGAGGTGAACGGTGTGCCCTTCCGGCACGTTAGGAGTTTTGACGAGGCGCTCCAGGCGGTTCCGCCCGGTCGTCTCGAGGTGATCGCCAACTACACGGCGTTCCAGGACATTCGAGCGGAGTTGGACCGTGTCAACTGAGAGCACACTGCGCATCGTCTGGATCTATCCGGACCTGCTCTCGACGTACGGTGACCGGGGCAACATGCTCATCCTGGCGCGCCGGGCCGCGATGCGGGGGCTGCCGGTCGAGGCGTACGAGATCCGGTCCGACCAGCCGATGCCGTCCAGCGCCGACATCTACCTGATCGGCGGCGGCGAGGACGGGCCGCAGGCTCTGGCCGCGCAACGTCTGATCGCCGACGGTGGGCTGCACCGGGCCGTGAACCAGGGCGCCGCGGTGCTGGCGATCTGCGCCGGTTACCAGTTGTTCGGCCACTCGTTCTTCGCCAAGGGAGCGAAGTGCCCGGGACTCGGACTCCTCGACCTGCACTCGGACCGGGGCGAGACCCGGGCCGTGGGCGAGATCCGCGGCGACATCGACCCGCGGCTGGGGCTGCCGGCGCTCAGCGGCTTCGAGAACCACGGCGGCCGCACCCACCTGGGCCCGGGCGTCTCACCGCTGGCCCGGGTCACGGCCGGCATCGGCAACGACGGCCAGACCGAGGGCGCGTGGCACGGGAAGATCCTGGGCACGTACTCCCACGGGCCCGCGCTCGCTCGCAACCCAGCGATAGCCGATCTGCTACTGCGTTGGGCGATCGGCGCGGATAGTCTTCCTCCCGTTGACGACACCTGGACGGACCGGCTTCGGGCCGAACGGCTCGCCGCGGCGGGGGCATAAACCGATCATGGACCGACGACAAGGTAGGGCGGTACGCCTGCATGACTGACACCCTGTTCGCTCTCCCGGCTCCGGCCGTCTCCGCTTCCGCCGTGCCCGTGCCGGCCGCCCCGGCGGCCATGGGCTGGAAGCGCCGCCTGATCCGGTTCGGCGTCCTCGGTGCCGTTGTCGGTGGCCTCGCCGCCGCCGCCGCGTTCCTCCCGCTCCGCGAGATCGGCGACGCGATCCTGGCCCTCGGCCACGTGGCCCCGGTCGCGATCGCCGTGGTCGGCGGCCTGCTGCTGTCGGTCCTGGTCCCGCGCACCGCCATCACCATCGCGTGCGGTGCCCTGCTCGGCGCGGCCACCGGCGCGGCGACGGCGCTGGCCGCCGCGGTGATCGCCGCCGCCGCCACCTATTACGCCGGGCGCTGGGCCGGCCGCGGCGTGCTGCACGCCCGCGCCGGCGGCCGTCTCGCCCGCCTGGACGGCTGGCTGAACAAACGGGGCCTCTCCGCGGTGCTTCTGGTGCGTTTCCTCCCGCTGGCGCCGTTCGGCCTGATCGGGTACGCCTACGGCACCACCAGCGTCTGCCGCAAGCGCTACCTTTTCGGCACCTTCCTGGCCTCCATCCCGTCCGCCGTGAGCTACGCCGTGATCGGCGCCGCGGTCGCCAACCCGCACGGCATGAGCCCGCTGAGCCTCGCGCCGGCCTTGATCGGTTTCACCTTGACAACCACCATCGTGTGGCGTTGGAAGCGCTCGGCCCGCCGCCAGGCCGCCGCCGAGGCCACCGCCTGACCTACGCTTTTCCACGGCCCGTCGTACCCATTGCGGCGGGCCGTTCCCATTCCCGAGGCCTTGCCCGCTGTCGCCCGCGCCCGCCGCGCCTGTTGCCGTCCGCGCCTGTTGCCGTACCCGCTCGCTGTCGCCCGCGCCCGCCGCCACCCGCGCCCGCCGTCGCCCCCTCCTGTTGCCGCCCGCTCCCGCTACCGCCCCCGCCTGCTGGCGCCCCCGCCCGCTGCCGCTGCGATCTTGATGAGTTTCGACGCCGCGTCGCACAGCAACACATCAGCGTTTCGCCGCGCCGTCGCGCTGCCCGTCGCTTCGCGCTTTCGCCTTCGCGCGCCGCCTACTACGGCACTTCTCGCGATCTTGATGACTTGAGATATCCGTCGCGCAGCAACTCAACAGCCTCGGGTCGTTTCGCCCGATCGCGTTCCTCCTGCTTCGCGATCTTGATGACCTCGCGTCTTCGGGGCGCCACTCAGGGCGCGCAACTCATCATCGTGCTCGGCGTGCTGGTGGGCGCAGTTCAGATTGGCCGGCGGACAGTGCCTCTCGGATCTGGGCAGCTACGGTTGCGGGCCTGTCGCGGACCAGCCACGCCGGGAATCGCAGGATCCGGTCGCCGGCGATCCAGATCTCGTTCTGCCGGAGCATGTCCGCCGACCAATGCTCGACGTCCATGTGGTGACTTCCGTCGACCTCGACCAGCAGGCGGGCGCTCGTCCAATGCGCGTCGACGAAGCGGTTCCGGCCGGTTGCGTCGGCACGTGGCTGCTGGAAGTCGGGCCCGGGGAGCCGATGCCTGCGGCAGAGCCGCGCGAGGTTGATCTCCGACAGTGCGGTGGCGCCGCCTTCGACGTCGGCGATCGTGGTCCTGATCAGCTGCCGCCGGCGAAGCGTCGGGAAGTGACGGAGCACCTCGCGCAGCTCCCGTACGGTGACGCGACCTTGCTGGCAGGCTCGCGTGATCAGATCGCGAGCCTCGTTGTCGCCCGTCGCCCAGGACGCGCCGTCGATCACCGCCCGTGCCATGGTCACGCGTGGCGGTCGAGCGAGCTGGCGGTGTCGCTCGGGAAACACGGTGGTGCGGCGGACGCGGACGCTGGGCATGTCGCCGGGCAGCCGCGGCAGTCGTACGCTCGGGCACCGGTCGGCCGGCACGATCACCTGTATCGGACCGGGCCGAAGCCCCTGGACGCCGCCTTCGATGGCTGCCGTCGTTCCGGCCAAGTGCGCGTCCCGGCCGGCGACCAGCACGGCCGCCCATAGTTGCTGCTCAGGTCGGAGCAGTCCGTTCTCCGCGAGCAGCAGGCCGCGGCTCAACCGTCGCCATCGGCCCTGACGAAGGTGTGCACGGACGGTCGCCGGCGTGAGGACCTGCTCGGCCTGAGCGGTCGTCAGAACCCCCGCCTGCTCGAACAGCAGCCAGTCGAGTTCGCCGGCGTCGAAACCCGGAATCGGCAGCACGAGAGGACTTTGCCGCAAAGCGTGAGCCGGCGCTTCGGTCGCTGTGGATAACAGCTCGCGCTGATGAGTTGGCGCGTGGCGGGTGCCGGGAGTCATCAAGATCGCCAGCAGAACGGCGAAGGGGGCGGCAGGAGGCACGACGGGGAAAGGCGGCGGAGGGGGCCGACGGAGAAAGCCGGCGGCGGTGAGGGGCGGCGGCAAGGAGCGGCGCTAGGGGGTCGTGGAGGCGGGCGGAGGGCTCCACTTTGCTCCACCGGAGGGCTCCACTTTCCTCCCCGGGAGGGGTTGACAGGGTGTGGGAGCGGGAGAAATACGAAATTTTGCGGTGGTATGGAGGGGTTCGAAGGGCGGCTGTCGGGAACGTGACGGGGATGATCTTGGGGGGCCGCTCCACCCGGAGGGCAAGGCGTTGAGCTGGGGTTTCTTGGCGGTTGACAAACGGGGTCGGCTCGCATTCCGCTTGCGGGTGGAGGGAAGTGGAGTAGAGTGGAGCGCAGTGGCAGGGCTGAGGGGGACTGGACCTGGGAGGCCTGTCGGCCCGAGTTGACAAGCGGACCGCGAACCGCTGGGGCAGGGGGGTGGACGGCCGATGTTTCTCGGCACCCATACCCCGCGCCTCGATGACAAGGGGCGGCTGATCCTTCCGGCCAAGTTCCGGGATGAGCTGGCGGGAGGTGTCGTGATCACCAAGGGGCAGGAACGCTGTCTGTACGTGTTCCCGATGCCGGAGTTCCAGCGCATCGCGGGCCAGCTTCGTGAGGCGCCGGTGACCAACAAGGCCGCCCGGGCTTACAGCCGGGTGTTCTTCGCCAGCGCGCATGACGAGGTGCCGGACAAGCAAGGGCGGGTCACCATCCCGGCTCACCTGAGGGAATACGCGGCACTCGACCGCGACCTCGTGGTGATCGGGGCGAGCACCCGGGTGGAGATCTGGGACAAGCAGTCCTGGGAGGACTACCTCGCGGCGAGCGAAGACGAGTTCGCCGACATCGAGGAGGGGGTGCTGCCCGGCGGACTGTAGGGCGTGGCACCCTGCCGGGTCGATGGCGGCCCCGGACGTCACTGCCGCCGTACTGCGAGATCTCCAGCCGCTCCCGCACCTGGCGCCTCTTCCCCGGCGCCAGGCGCGTGTCCGAGAAGGCAAGCCCGCCGGCAACGGGCGGCCCGACGGACACGAGCGGATGGGGATCTGGCGGTACGGACGACGTCCGGGCCGATGTGCGGCGATGGCGGACGGCCGGGGTGGCAAAAGGGGGTCGACGTGGGGGAGCCTCGTGGCACGCATGTGCCCGTGCTGCTCGAGCGCTGTCTCGAGCTGCTCACCCCGGCGCTCGACATGCCGGGCGCCGTCCACGTCGACTTCACGCTCGGGCTGGGCGGGCACGCGGAGGCGGTGCTCGAGCGGTTTCCGGACGTGGTCCTGATCGGACTCGACCGGGACACCGAGGCGCTCACGCACGCCCGGCACCGGCTGGCGCCGTACCGGGCCCGGACCCATCTCGTGCACGCGGTCTACGACGAGCTCCCGCAGGTGCTCTCCGACCTCGGGTACGACCGGATCCACAGTGGGCTGTTCGACCTCGGTGTCTCGTCGCTGCAGCTGGACGAGGCGGACCGCGGTTTCGCGTACGCCCAGGATGCCCCTCTCGACATGCGGATGGACCAGACCGCCGGGGTCACCGCCGAGGAGGTCGTCAACACGTACGAGCCGGGTCAGCTGGTCCGGATCCTGCGGCAGTACGGCGAGGAGAAGTTCGCGCCGCGGATCGTCTCGGCGATCGTGCGCGAGCGGGCGAAGGGGCGGATCACCTCCACGGCCCGGCTGGCCGAGCTGGTCAAGGAGGCGATCCCGGCCGCCGCGCGACGAACGGGTGGAAATCCCGCAAAAAGAACGTTTCAGGCGCTACGTATTGAGGTAAATGGGGAGCTCGCCGCACTGGAGTCGGCGCTACCGGCCGCTTTGGACGCATTGGCGGCTAAGGGCCGACTTGTGGTGATGAGCTACCAATCGTTGGAGGACCGGATCGTCAAGCGTGCCCTCACCGCGAGGACGCGCAGCACCGGGCCGATCGACCTGCCGGTCGAGCTGCCCGGAACCGGTCCGACACTGCGGCTGCTGACAAAGGGGTCGGAGCCGCCCACCGACGAGGAGGTCGAGGCGAACCCGCGAGCGGCTTCGGTGAAGCTGCGCGCGGTGGAGCGACTCGGCCGGCAGGACCAGGCATCGGGTGCCGCCCGCGAACGGCCCCGCATGTCAACGCACGGGGGACGAGGGCGGTTACGCCCGGGGGAACGCGACGAGGGGGAGGGGAAAGCATGAGCGAGCGCACGCGCGGGCCGCGGCCGGGGGGCCGGGTCACGGATCAGCGCGGAACGATGCCGGCACGCGATGCGGACGCCCGAAGTGACGCCCGGGGGGCGCGCCACTTCACGGACGACACGCGCCACTCAGGGACGCAGGGGGTCTCGCGGGAGGAACGTGACCGGGCGGCGACGCCGGCGCGCGGCAAGGGCCGGCGTCCGGAGCCGATGATCGGCCGCGGCCGTACGCCGGCGGCGGACCGGGAGACCGGCCGGGTGCGTGGGCTGGGAGCGGCGGACCGCGAGGCCGGGCGGAAGCGGGCCGGTGGCCGCCGGCCGGCGCTCGACGCGTCGGTGTTCGGCGCGCCGGTGGACGGCACCGCCGCGCTCAAGCCGGAGGCGTTCATCGACCTGGACGCGCGGGCCGAGCCGCTGCGGATCGAGCGGGCGAAGGCCGAGCCGCTGCGGATCGAGCGGGCCAAGGCCGAGCCCAAGGTGGGGCAGGAGCGCGCGCCCCGGCTGCGGGTCGCGCCGCCGGCGCCGATCAGCGCGCCGCGGGCGCCGTTCGTGGCCTCGGTGATCGGCGTGGTGATCGTCGGGGTGCTCGGCATCCTGCTGATCAACACCAAGACCAACGAGAACTCGTTCCGCATCGCCGACCTGCAGAAGCAGGACACCCAGCTCGACACCCAGCAGCAGGATCTGGACAACCAGCTGGTCGAGGTCTCCAGCATCGGCAACCTGGACGCGGCGGCCCGCCGTCTCGGCCTGGTCAAGGCGGACAACCCGGCGCTGTTCACGCTGCCCGACGGCAAGATCATCGGCGTGCTCACGCCGGTGAACGGCAAGCCGGCGGTCACCGCGGGCGACGCCGCCACGGGAAAGACTGGCGACGCCGCCACGGGAAAGACTGGCGACGCCGCCACGGGAAAGACTGGCGACAGCGCCGGCACGCCGACGACCGCGGCGACCGGCGGCATCACCGGCACCGGGCACTAGGCCGCCATGTCGCCGCGATCCGACGACACACCGCGCCGGGGCACTCAGCCCCGGCGCGGTACGTCTCGTGACATCCCCAGCGAGGGCGACGAGGCCGACAAGGGCCGGAGCCGCGGTTTCGGCGGCATCGGCGACGCGCGGGCGTACACCCCGCGCGGGCGCACCGTGGCCGAGCGCGACCAGCGCACCCGCTCGCCGCGGGCCGGCCGCACGAGCGACCCGTTCCGTCCGGCGCTGCAGGTGCTCGACGGCGGCCGTCCCCAGCGCGGGCGGCGGCCGGACGGCGACAGCGAGAACGGCGGGAGCGAAAAGGCCGGCCGCGGCGAGAGGGGCGGCAGCGCGAGGGCAGGCGGCGCCACCAGGGAGACCAAGGGAACCAGGGAGACCAGGGAGACCAAGGGAACCAGGGAGACCAGGGAGACCAAGGGAACCAGGGAGACCAGGGAGACCAGGGACCGGCGGACGACCGTGGCCAAGACGCGGGCCCGGGACGAGCGCCGGGAGCCGCCGCGCAGCCGCCGGCCGGAGCCGGACGATCGAAACCACGACCGGGACGACCGCGGTCTCGACGAGCTCACCCGTCGCCGCGAGCGGGCCGCGGCGGTCCGTGGCGCCCGGACGCGGGAGCCGGTCCGGCCGCGGGCCGGCCGGGATCGGCGTACCGGAAAACCGGCGGTCAAGAGCCGCGCCGTGCGCACCATCGCGCCCGAACCGCCCAAGCTCGCCAATCCCACCCGGCGGCTGCGCCTGGGCACCGTGCTCGCGCTCTCGCTGTTCGTGATGATCGGCATCCGCCTGGTCGTCCTCCAGGTCGCCTCCTCGCCGGCCGACGCCAAGCGGCTCATCGAGCTGCGCGCGACCCGGATCAGCGACCTCACCCTGCCCGCGCCCCGGGGCAGCATCATCGACCGGGACGGCACCGTGCTCGCGCACAGCGTCGAAGCGCGCTACGTCGGCGCCGACCCGACGATGATCAAGAACCCGTCGCAGGTCGCGGCCACGCTGGCGCCGCTAATCGGCGTACCGCAGTCGAAGCTGGTCCCGCTGATGACCCGGCACAAGCGCCCGGGCGGCGGCGAGTCGCACTTCGAGTTCCTGGCGCACGGCGTCGACATCTCGGTCGGCAACCGGATCAGCGCGATGAACCTGCCCGGCATCGTGGTGCGGCAGGACGAGCGGCGGGACGTGCCGGGCGTCGATCTGGCCGCCAACCTGATCGGCTTCACCGGCGCCGACAACTCCGGTCTCGAGGGGCTCGAGGCCCGCTACGACTCGCTGCTGCGCGGCACGCCGGGCGAGCAGGAGTACGAGGTCGGCAAGGGCGACCTGAACTCGCCGATCCCGGGCGGGTACCAGCACTACGTGGCCCCGCAGCCGGGCGCCTCGCTCGAGCTGACCATCGACGCCGACCTCCAGTACGAGGTGCAGCGCATCCTGGGCGACCAGCTGCGCGAGTGGAAGGCCTCGATCGGCGGCGCCGTGGTGCTCGACGTGAAGACGGGTGAGGTGCTGGCCCAGGCGAGCTTCCCGCCGTACGACGCGACGAAGCCGGAGAACTACACGCCGGAGAACCGGATGGACGTGCCGAGCGCGGTCGTGGCCGACGTCGGCTCGGTGCACAAGGCGATCATCTTCGGCGCCGCCCTGCAGGAGGGCATCATCACGCCGCAGTCGACGCTGGCGATCGGCCCGGGGCTGGTGCGCGGCGGCTACAAGTTCGTGGACAGCCACCCGCAGAAGAAGGGCACGCTGATGACGATGCCCGGCCTGCTCGCGCTCTCCTCGAACGTCGGCACCATCATGATCGCGGACCGGCTCGGCAAGCAGCGGGTGTACGACTACCAGCAGAAGTTCGGCCTCGGCAAGGCGACCAACGAGGGTGTCGCCGGCGAGCAGCCCGGCAAGATCCTCACACCCGACCAGTGGAGCGGCTCGGCCTCGGGCTCGGTGCCGGTCGGCATGAGCATGGACGTCACGCTGATCCAGATGGCGGCCGCCTACGCCGCGATCGCCAACGACGGCCTCTACGTGCAGCCGCACCTGATCAAGGGAATGATCTCCGGCAAGGACGGCGAGGTCACGCCCGGCCCGGAGCCCGAGACGCACCGGGTGCTGCGGCCGGAGGTGGCGTCCGAGCTGCGCACGATGATGGAGGCCGTGGTCGACGAGCAGGACGGGACCGGCACCCAGGCGCGGGTCAACGGCTACCGGGTGGCGGGCAAGACCGGCACCGGCAAGCGGCTGATCGACGGCCAGTACACCAGCAGCAACTACGGCTCGTTCATCGGCATGGCGCCGGCCGAGAACCCGCGGTTCGTCATCGCGGTGTCGGCCGAGGTGCCGCACGGGGCCGGTGGCGACGTGGCGGCGCCCGCGTTCAGCAAGATGATGTCGTTCGCGCTGCTGCAGAACCGGGTGCCGCCGTCGGTCACCAAGGCACCCACCTTCAAGATCCATCCATGAGCGTACGCAGGATGGCGTTTTCGGTCGATTGCCGGGCACGGGGTAGGGTCTGACGCCGTGCCCGGCATTCCCCGTCCCGAGACCGTCGCGCCGCTGCCGCTGGCGCGCCTGGCCGAGCTGTTGCCCGCCGCGCTGACCGGCGACGACGTGCCGGTCACCGGCATCACCCACAACAGCCAGGAGGTCCGCCCCGGCGACCTCTACGCGGCGCTGGCCGGTGCGAACCGGCACGGCGCCGAGTTCGCCGCCGGCGCGGCCGAGGCGGGCGCGGTGGCCGTGCTCACCGACGAGGCCGGCCGCGACCGGGCGCTGGCGGCCGGGCTGCCGGTGCTGGTGGCGGACGATCCGCGGGCGGTGCTGGGCGCGGCGGCGGCGGCGATCTACGGCGACCCGTCGGCCCGGCTCACCATGATCGGCATCACCGGCACCGCCGGCAAGACCTCGACGGCCTACCTGGTCGAGTCGGGGCTGCGGGCCGCGGGCCTGGTCACCGGGCTGATCGGCACCGTCGAGACGCGCCTGGGCGACCTGGTGGTGGCCAGCGTGCGCACCACGCCGGAGGCGACCGACCTGCAGGCGATCCTGGCCGCGGCGGCCGAGCGCGACGTCACCGCCGTGGTGATGGAGGTCTCCAGCCACGCGCTCGCCATCGGCCGGGTCAACGGGCTGCGCTTCGCGGTCGGCGGCTACACCAACTTCGGGCTCGATCATCTCGACTTCCACGCCGACGTCGACGACTACTTCGCGGCCAAGGCGCGGCTCTTCGACGGGCGCAGCCGGGCCGAGGTGCTCAACTTCGACGACCCGGCGCTGCGGCCGCTGTTCAAGCCGTCGACGATCAGCTACTCGGCGGCCGGCGACACCGCGGCCACCTGGTGGGCGTCCGAGGTGCGGCCGTCGGCGTTCGGGCAGCGCTTCGTCGCGCACGGCCCGGACGGGACAGCGGTCGAAGCCGGCGTCTCGCTGCCCGGCCGGCACAACGTGGCCAACGCGCTGCTCGCGCTCGCCTCGCTGGTGGCGATCGGCGTAGACCCGGCGGTCGCGGCCCGCGGCATCGCCGCGTGCCCGGGCGTGCCGGGCCGGCTGGAGCGGGTGGATGCGCCGGGCGAGGTGCTCGGCGTGGTCGACTACGCGCACAAGCCGGACGCGATCGTCGCCGCGCTGGCCGCCCTGCGCGAGCTCGCGGCGGGGCGCGGCGGGCGGGTGATCTGCCTGATCGGGGCCGGCGGCGACCGCGACAAGGGCAAGCGGCCGCTGATGGGCGCCGCCGCGGCCCGTGGCGCCGACCTGGTGATCGTGACGGATGACAACCCGCGCACCGAGGACCCGGCGTCGATCCGGGCCGCGGTCCGGGCCGGCGCCGAGCAAGCCGATGCGAACACAAAGGTGATAGAGGTGGCCGGCCGGCGTGCCGCCATCGACGAGGCGGTCCGGCTCGCCGGTCCGGGCGACGTGATCGCGTTGCTCGGCAAGGGGCACGAGCGGGGCCAGGAGGTGAACGGGCAGATGCTGCCGTTCGACGACCGCATCGAGTTGGCGGCAGCGCTGGGGAGCAGCTCGTGATTCGCATGACGCTGGACGAGATCGCCAAGGTCACCGGCGGGCGTCTCGTCAACGCCGCGCCGTCGGTGGCCGTGACCGGCCCGGTGGAGTACGACTCCCGCAAGGTCGCGCCGGGCGGGCTGTTCGCCGCCTTCGAGGGCGAGAAGGTGGACGGCCACGAGTTCGCGGCGGCCGCGGTGGCCAAGGGTGCGGCCGGCGTGCTGAGCACCCGGGACACCGGCGAGCCGGGCGTGGTCGTCGAGGAGCCGCTGGCGGCGCTGGCCGCGCTGGCCCGGGCCGTGGTCGAGCGGCTGCCGGGGCTGACGATCGTGGGGCTGACCGGCTCGTCCGGCAAGACGACGACCAAGGACTACATCGGGCAGCTGCTGGGGCGGGCGGGTACGACCATCGCGCCGGCCGGCTCGCTCAACAACGAGCTGGGCTTCCCGTACACGGTGCTGCAGGCGACCGAGGAGACCCGGTTCCTGGTGCTCGAGATGGGCGCGCGGGGGATCGGGCACATCCGCTACCTGTGCGAGATCGCCCGGCCCGAGGTCGGCGTGGTGCTCAACGTCGGCGCCGCGCACATCGGCGAGTTCGGCTCGGTCGAGGGCACGGCCCGGGCCAAGGGCGAGCTGGTCGAGGCGCTGCCGGCGACCGGGGTGGCGATCCTGAACGCGGACGACCCGCTGGTGGCCGGGATGGCACCCCGCACGCGAGCGCGCGTGCTGCTGACCGGGGAGTCGCCGGAGGCGGCGGTCCGGGCCACCGAGGTCTCGCTCGACGAGCGGGGCCGCGCGTCCTACCGGCTCACTTATCGGGACAAGAGCGAAATCGTCCGGTTGGCGGTCGCCGGGCGGCACCAGGTCGCGAACACGCTGGCGGCGGCGGGGGCCGCGCTGTCGGTGGGCATGCCGTTCGACGACGTGGTGAGCGCGCTGGGCGAGATCGGGATCGTGTCGAGCCGGCGGATGGACGTCTTCACCCGCCCGGACGGTGTCACGGTCATCGACGACAGCTACAACGCCAACCCGTCGTCGACCGCGGCCGCGCTGCACGCGCTCGCGGCGATGCGGGCGGAGGGCCGCCGCGTCGCGGTGCTCGGCTACATGGCCGAGCTCGGCGAGCACGAGCGCGCCGGGCACGAGGAGGTCGGCCGGCTGGCCGCCACGCTCGGCGTCGACCGGCTGGTGGCGGTGGCGGAGAACGCGCGTCCGATCCTGGACGGGGCCACAGCGGTCGCGGGGTGGACCGGCGAAGCGATCTTCGCGGCGGACCAGGCCGCCGCGCTCGAGATCGTCAGGGGGGAACTGCGGGCCGGCGACGTCGTGCTCGTGAAGGGTTCCAGGTACCGCACGTGGGACGTGGTCGACGGGCTGCGTTCTGAGGAGGGTCGCCCGTGAGGGCAGTCATCGTCGCGGCCGCGGTCGCGTTCATCATCTCGCTGTTCGGCACCCCGGTCGCCATCCGGGTGTTCACCGCGCTGAAGGCCGGCCAGCCGATCCGCGGCGGGCTCGGCCTGGCCAGCAACCAGGGCAAGAAGGGCACCCCCACGATGGGTGGTGTCGCGTTCATCGTGGCGACCGTGTTCGCCTACGTGGCCGGGCACGTGGCCCTGACGACTCTGCCCGAGCGGCAGATCGCGCAGGAGGGGCCGACCATGACGGCCCTGGTGCTGCTCGGGTTGTTCGTCTTCTGCGGCGTGGTCGGCTTCCTCGACGACTTCCTCAAGATCCGCCGCCGCAACTCCGACGGCCTGAGCGCCAAAGGAAAGCTGCTCGGCCAGTTGATCGTCGGCGCCGGCTTCGGCATCGCCGCGCTCTATGTGGCCAGCACCAACGGCCAGACCGTGGCCAGCGAGCACATCTCGTTCATCCGGGACATCAGCTGGCTCGACGTCGGCAAGGTCGGCTCGGTCATCGTCTTCGTCTTCGTGATCATGGCGATGTCGAACGGCGTGAACCTGACCGACGGCCTCGACGGCCTGGCCACCGGCGCCTCGATCCTGGTGCTCGGGGCGTACGCGCTGATCGGTTTCTGGCAGTACCGGCACTGGTGCGGTGACACCGACTACCGGCTGGCCAACGCCTACTGCTACCAGGTGCGCGACCCGCTGGAGATCGCCATGATCGCCGCGGCGGCGGCCGCGGCCTGCGTGGGCTTCCTGTGGTGGAACACCTCGCCCGCCCGCATCTTCATGGGCGACACCGGCGCGCTCGGCCTCGGCGGCCTGATCGGCGGCCTGGCCGTGGCGACCCGGACCACGTTGCTGTCGATCATCATCGGCGGCCTCTTCGTGATCATCACGATGTCGGTGGTCATCCAGATCATCTCGTTCAAGACCACCGGTAAACGGGTGTTCCGGATGTCACCGCTGCAGCACCACTTCGAGCTGGCCGGGTGGAGCGAGGTCAACATCGTCGTCCGGTTCTGGATCGTGGCCGGCATCTGCGTGGCGATCGGTCTCGGGCTCTTCTACTCGGACTTCCTGGCGGTCATGGGATAGGTGGATCACATCGAGGCACGACACGCCAGCGCGGTGACGGCGACTGGCGTGTCGGCCGCACGATGATGTGTCCATGGCGGACGACCGGACACAAAAGGTGGCTCGCCCGTCGCTCAGCAGGCAGCTCCTGCCCGCCGTGCACGGGCTGCTCGCGCGACCCCTCTCCTCGTACTACCTGCTGATCGCCAGCTCGAGCCTGCTGCTGCTGATCGGGCTCACCATGGTCTTCTCGGCCACGAGCGTGAAGGCGTACCGGGACAACGGGAACGCCTTCTCCGCGATCGCCAACCAGGCCGTGTACGCGTTGCTCGGTCTCGTGGCGTTCTGGATCTGCCAGCGGCTGCCCGCCGGCACGCTGCGCGACCTCGGCAAGTACATCCTCGGCGCGGCGGTCGTGCTGCTCGGCATCCTCGACGTGATCCGGGCGCTCTACTCGGTCGGTGTGCTCGGCCACGCGGGGATCGGCCCGATCCGCACCAACCTGCTGTGGCTGTACTTCGGCCCGATCGGCCTCCAGCCGGCCGAGCTGGCCAAGCTCGGCATGGTGCTGTGGGGCGCCGACGTGATCGCCCGCAAGGGGCCGGCGCTCGGGCACTGGCGCGAGCTGGCCCGGCCGCTGTTCCCGGTCGTCGGCCTCCTGTTCGTGCTGGTCGGCTACAACGACCTGGGCACGATGCTGATCCTGCTCGCGCTGATCGTCGGCCTGCTCTGGGCGGCGGGCGTACGGCTGCGGGTCTTCGCCGCGCTCGGGGTGCTCGGCCTGGCCGGCGTCGGCCTGCTGATCGCGGCGGCCTCCGGCGGCGCCGGCTCGGGCTCGGCCGACGGGGAGAACTACCGGCTCGCCCGGCTCACGAACTTCCTGCAGCCGATCGAGAAGTGCAACCTCGCCGACGAGTGCTACCAGATCATCCAGGCCCGCTCGGCGATCTTCGAGGGCGGCTGGTTCGGCGTCGGCCTCGGCAAGGGCGTGCTCAAGTGGAACTGGCTGCCCGAGGCCTCGAACGACTTCATCTTCGGCGTGGTGGCCGAGGAGCTGGGCGTGGTCGGCTGCTCGGTGATCCTGGCGCTGTTCTCGGTGCTGGCCTACACCGGCTTCCGGATCGCCCGCCGCTCGGCCGACCCGTTCCGCCGCCTGGCCGCCACCGCGATCACCACCTGGCTGGTCACCCAGGCCGTCATCAACATCGGCGGCGTCACCAAGATGCTGCCGATCACCGGTGTCCCGCTCCCGTTCATCTCCGCTGGTGGCAGCGCCCTGGTCGTGACGCTGGCGGCGATCGGGATGCTCGCCTCCTTCGCCCGCGCCGAGCCGGACGCGGCCAAGGCCCTGAACGCCCGTCCGCCCTCGAGATGGGTACGGCTAGTCTGGGCCCCGCTGCCGCCACTACCCCCGCAACGGCAGCCGGGACCGAAGTCCGGCCGGACGCCCGAGGGCGCGGGGGCCGGAAGGAGACGGTGATGAGCTCGCTGCGGTCGGTCGTGCTCGCCGGGGGAGGCACCGGCGGTCACATCTATCCGCTGCTCGCCTTCGCCGACGCGCTGCGGAGGCACTTCCCCCAGGTGCGGATCACGACGCTGGGCAGTCCCAAGGGCATGGAGAACGAGCTGATCCCGCCGGCCGGCTACGACCTGCGGGTGATCCCGGCGTTCCAGCTGCCGCGCTCGATCAACATGAACCTGCTGCGCACCCCCGACCGGATGTGGAAGTCGGCGCACGCGGCCGGCAAGATCCTCGACGAGGTGCAGGCCGACGTGGTGGTCGGCTTCGGCGGCTACGTGTCGGTCCCGGCCTACCTGGCGGCGTGGCGGCGGGAGCTGCCCATCGTCATCCACGAGGTGAACGTGCCGCCGGGGGTGGCCAACCGGATGGGCATGAAGTTCACCAAGAACGTGGCGGTCGGCTTCCCGCAGCAGCCGCAGCAGGCCGAGTCGCTGAAGGACGCGCGGGTCGTCGGCGTGCCGCTACGCACGGCCATCTCGCATCTCGACCGCGCGGCGCTGCGGCCGCAGGCGCTCTACCAGTTCGGCCTGCGTCCCGACCTGCCGGTGCTGTTCGTCTCGGGCGGCTCGTCCGGTGCGCGCACCATCAACCTGGCGGTGGCGGCGGCGGCCAAGCGTCTCGCCCACGCCGGCGTTCAGGTGCTGCACGTGCAGGGCGGGCGCAACGAGCCGTTCGAGGTGCCCAACGACCTTCCCGTCCCGTACGTGGTGGTGCCGTACCTGTCCGACATGCAGCTCGGATATGCGGCCGCCGACCTCATGCTGTGCCGGGGCGGCGCGATCACCGTGGCCGAGACGACCGCGCTCGGCGTGCCCGCCGTCTACGTGCCCTACCCGCACAGCAACCAGGAGCAGCGCCGCAACGCGCTGCCCGTGGTCGAGGCGGGCGGCGGCGTCCTGGTCGACAACAGCGAGCTCACCCCCGAGTGGATCGAGCAGCACATCATCCCGTTGGCACGCGACCGGCAGCGGCTCGCGATGATGGGCGCGGCCGCGTCGCGGTACGGACGCCGCGACGGTGACGAGGCCCTCCTGGAGTTTGTGTTGGAAGCGGTGGCGAAGGCGCGATGATCTCTTCTTCCGAGCTCACCCCGGCCGGCGAGTTGACCGCCGAGGACCTGGGCAGCGTGCACCTGATCGGCATCGGTGGCGTGGGCATGGGCGGCCTGGCCCGCCTGCTGCTCACCCGCGGCGTCCCGGTCTCGGGCAGCGAGCTGCGCGAGTGGCCGGCGCTGGCCGCCCTGCGCGCGCTCGGCGGCACGATCCACATGTCGCACGTCGCGGAGAACCTGGACGGCGTCGACACGGTGGTCTACTCGACCGCGATCCCGCAGGACCACCTCGAACTGGTCGAGGCCCGGCGCCGGGGCCTGCGGATCATGCACCGCTCCGAGGCGCTCGCCGCCGCCATGACCAACCGGCAGACGATCGCGGTGGCCGGCACCCACGGCAAGACCACCACCACGTCGATCATGACGGTGATCCTCCAGCACGCCGGGCAGGACCCGTCGTTCGTGATCGGCGGCGAGATCTCCGAAGCGGGGTCGAACGGGCACCACGGCACCGGGCCGCACTTCGTGGCCGAGGCCGACGAGAGCGACAAGTCGTTCCTGATCTACCGGCCGCACGTCGCGATCATCACCAACATCGAGGCCGATCACCTCAACAACTGGGGCGACCTGGACGGCCTGAAGGCCGGCTTCCTCGAGTTCGCTTCCCTCACCGACGACTCCGGATTTGTCGTGACCTGCGCCGACGACCCCGGCACCGAGGAGTTGATCGCAGCACTCCGCGCGGCCGGGCGGACGGTCTACACCTACGGCGAGTCGCCCTCCGCCGACCTGCGCCTCAGCGACGTGGTCTCGACCGTGAGCGGGGTGCGCTACCAGGCCGCCTTGGACGGGGAGTCGCTGGGCGAGATCAAGCTGGCGCTGCCGGGGCGGCACATGGGCCTCAACAGTGCGGCGGCGGTGCTCACCGCGCTGCGCCTGGGCATGCCGCTCGACAAGATCACCGAGGCGCTGGCGTCCTTCCCCGGTGTGCGGCGCCGCTTCGAGCGCAAGGGCATCGCGGCCGGCGTGCGCGTCTACGACGAGTACGCGTACCACCCGACTTCGGTCAAGGCGGCGCTGCTGACGCTGCGCGAGGTGGCCGGCGACGGCAAGCTGCTGGTGGTCTTCCAGCCGTACCGGGTCTACCGCACCCGCGACCTGCAGGCCGAGCTGGCCGAGGCGCTGTCGATCGCCGACCAGACCGTCGTCATGGAGGTCTTCGGGCCGGGCGAGGTGCGCCAGCCGGGCGAGGGCGGGGTCGCGCTGACCGCGGCGATCGACCTGCCGGCCGATCGGAAGGTGTTCGTGCCCGACTGGGAGGACGTGCCGGCCGAGGTCGTGCGCCGCAGCCGGCCGGGCGACGTGGTGGTGACCATGGGCGCGCCGCCGATCTCGCTGATGGGTGACGAGCTGCTGGCCGCGCTGGCCGGAGAGGGCGAATCGGGGGCCTGACATGAGCGGGGGCGGCGGGCGCAACTGGCGGCTGGTCCGGGCGAATACCGACGCGGTGCCGTCCTCGGCCCGGCGGTTCATGGCGCGCGCCCGCCAGCGCCGGCTCAAGGCCGCGATGCCGTGGGCGGTGGCGGCCGGCGTGCTGGTCGTCGCCGGCGCGCTGACCTGGCTGGTCTACGGCACGTCGGTGCTCGGCGTGCGCGACGTCAAGGTGGTCGGTGTCCAGCTGATCAGCCCGGTCCAGGTGCAGGACGCGGCGGCGGTGCCGGCCGACGAGCCGCTGGCCCGGGTCGACGTCGACGGCGTGCGCGCCCGGGTGCGGGCCATCCCCGCCGTCGACCGGGTGACCGTCAAGCGCGGCTGGCCGTCCACGCTCGTGATCGAGGTCGTCGAGCGCACGCCGGTCGCGGCCGTGCCGACCTCCCCGGGCAAGCTCCAGCTGATCGACGGGACCGGCGTGCCGTACCGGGAAGTCGCGAAGAAGCCCGACGGCCTGCCGCTGATGCGCCTCACCGCGCCCGGTCCCTCCGATGTGAACACCAGGTCGGCGCTGCGGGTGCTCGCCGCGCTCAGCCCCGACCTGCGCGAGCAGCTGGTCGCGGTCTCGGCCGCGGCGCCGGCGCAGATCAAGCTCGAGTTGAGCAAGGACCGCACGGTGGTCTGGGGCGACGACACCGCCAGCGAGACCAAGAGCCAGGTGGCGACCGCGCTGCTGAAGAAGGCGGGCAAGGAGATCGACGTCAGCGCCCCGACAGTGGTCACGATCCGCTGACGGACTTTTCGGACATCGGGGCAGGAACGGCGTATTTTTCCAGAGGTTACGGCCGCGTCGGATATTCGCCACGCAAGCGGGCTTCGACACGCCGCGCCGGTCCTTGGTTGAGGCCAGTCCGCCGCTTACGTTGCCTCCAGAGGTTGAATGGTTGACATAACCCTAAGCCTCTAGTAGAGGGTGAGGGTTTCCTCGCCCTCCCTTGTACGGCAGCGGATGTCGAGTTGCGGTTCCTGGCCGGACCGCACGGGGCCCACGACGTCCGCCAACCCCGGAAGGGAAGGCTGAGCCCTGATGACACCTCCACACAACTACCTGGCGGTCATCAAGGTCGTCGGGATCGGCGGCGGCGGCGTCAACGCCGTGAACCGCATGATCGAGGTGGGGCTCAAGGGTGTCGAGTTCATCGCGATCAACACCGACGCCCAGGCGCTGTTGATGAGTGACGCCGACGTCAAGCTCGACGTCGGCCGGGAACTGACCCGCGGCCTCGGCGCCGGCGCCCAGCCCGAGGTCGGCAAGAACGCCGCCGAGGACCACCGGGACGAGATCGAAGAGGTGCTCAAGGGCGCCGACATGGTCTTCGTGACCTGTGGTGAGGGCGGCGGCACCGGCACCGGCGGCGCGCCCGTAGTGGCGAACATCGCCCGCAAGCTCGGCGCGCTCACCATCGGCGTGGTCACCCGGCCGTTCTCGTTCGAGGGCAAGCGGCGCCAGGTGCAGGCCGAGTCGGGCATCGACGAGCTCCGCAACCAGTGCGACACGCTCATCGTGATCCCGAACGACCGGCTGCTCGCGCTCGGCGACCGCGGCATCAGCATGATGGACGCGTTCCGCCAGGCCGACCAGGTGCTCCTGTCCGGCGTGCAGGGCATCACCGACCTGATCACCACGCCGGGTCTGATCAACCTGGACTTCGCCGACGTCAAGAGCGTCATGAGCGGTGCCGGCAGCGCGCTCATGGGCATCGGCTCGGCCCGCGGCGACAACCGCGCGGTCGAGGCGGCCGAGAAGGCGATCTCCAGCCCGCTGCTCGAGCAGAGCATGGACGGCGCGCGCGGCGTGCTGCTGTCCATCGCCGGCGGCTCCGACCTCGGCCTGTTCGAGATCAACGACGCGGCGCAGCTGGTCACCGACGCGGCCCACCCGGACGCGAACATCATCTTCGGCGCGGTCATCGACGACGCTCTCGGCGACGAGGTGCGGGTCACCGTGATCGCGGCCGGGTTCGACGGCGGCACCCCGTCGTACAAGCCGGCCGAGCCGGCCCGGAAGGTCGCGCCTCCGGCGCAGCCGACCGCGGCGCCCGCCGCCACCACGGCCGCCCCGGTGCCGGCCGCACAGATGCCGGCCGCGCCGGTGCAGACGCCGCGCCGGGTGCTCTTCGACGACGTGGACGTTCCGGACTTCCTCAAGAACGGTTCGTGACCGGCGCCGCCGGCCGCCGCGACGAGCTCGCGGCCTCGCTCGCCGAGGTCCGGGAGCGGATCGCCCGCGCCTGTTCGGCCGCGGGGCGGCCGGCGGAGGAGGTCACCCTGGTCGCGGTGACCAAGACCTATCCGGCAAGCGATGTCGTGCTGCTGGCCGGGCTCGGCGTCACCGACGTCGGGGAGAACCGCGACCAGGAGGCCGCGCCCAAGGCTCGCGCCGTGCGGGCCGAAGGCCTGACGCCGCGGTGGCACTTCATCGGCCAGCTGCAACGCAACAAGGCGAAGTCGGTGGCCGGGTACGCCGACGTGGTCGAGTCGGTCGACTCGGTGCGGCTGGCGGCCGCTCTCGCGGCCGCCGCCGAGGCCCGGTCGCGGGAGATCGACGTGCTGGTCCAGGTGAGCATCGACGGCGATCCGTCCCGGGGCGGAGCGATCGGCGACGATCTCTGGCGGATATCCGACGCCGTGGCGGCCTCGTCGTCGCTGCGGCTGGGCGGCCTCATGGCGGTGGCGCCGCTCGACTGGGACCCGGATCGTGCGTTCGAGCAGCTGGCCGTGTTGTCGGCGCGGCTGGTGAAGGCGCATCCGGACGCGACCGCGATCTCGGCCGGGATGAGCGGCGACCTCGAGGCGGCCGTCCGGCACGGCGCGACACACGTCCGGATCGGCACTTCTTTGCTCGGAATGCGAAACCCGCTGCGGTAGCCTTGCGGCGGGCAGCAAACTACATAGGTGTTATTTGACACCGCGGGTCGCCTCAGTCCGTTTCGGACTTCCGGCTCGTGCAAGGGGGGACTGCGGTACGCCGAGGGGGTGCGGGCCGCGCGGCGGACAAAAGGTGGGGGACATGGCTGGTCGGGTCGGCACTTTCGCCCAGGTGCGGAATGAGGTGGGGGCATGAGCGCGCTTCGGAAGGCGGGCGTCTGGCTGGGCCTCGTCGAGGAGGACGACGACCGCGGGTACGACGACCGTGGCTATCGCGAGACCTCGTACCGCGACCGTGACCGGGACCGCGACCGCGATCGGGATCGCGACCGATACTCGTCCGACCGTTACGCCGACGAGTTCGCGGACGAGGACGACGACGTCGAGGAGGAGCGGTCGGTGCCGCGCGCCCGCAGCGACCGCGCGCGGATCTCCGAGCGGCTCTCCCGGGCCGACCTGGACGACCACGATCGGGTGGAAACCGCGGATCGGGCCCGCGTGCGTTCCATCACGCGGTCGACCACGTCGAGCGAGCCGGCGACTCCGCTCAGCTACGCCACCCGGGACAATCTGGCCCTCGCGCCGCAGCAGGTGCACACCCCGCAGCCGCAGGCGCGACCGGTCGAGGAGGAGCAGCGGTACCAGATCACCACGCTGCACCCGACCACATACCGGGAAGCGCGGACCATCGGCGAGCACTTCCGCGACGGCGTTCCGGTCATCATCAATCTCACCGAGATGGATGAGGGTGACGCCCGCCGGCTGGTGGACTTCGCGGCCGGTCTCGCGTTCGGCCTACGCGGTACGATCGAGCGCGTGACCAACCGGGTTTTCCTGCTCTCGCCGGCAAATGTCCAGGTCACCGCGGAGGACAAGGCCAAGATCGCTGAGGGTGGGTTCTTCAACCAGAGCTGACCCCGAACGAGGGACCCTCAGACGTGCTGTCGATCCTGTTCCAAGTCCTCTATCTCATCGTCTACCTCTTCTTCCTGGTCCTGCTGGCCCGGTTCGTCCTGTCCGCGGTGCTCCAGTACGGACGGCGGTGGCAGCCCGGTCGCGGCGCCTCGGCGGCACTCGAGGCGGTGTGGACCGTCACCGATCCGCCTCTCAAGGCGTTGAGGCGTGTGATCCCACCGCTGCGCATTGGTAACGTGAGCTTGGACCTGGCTTTCATCGTGCTGCTGGTTATCCTGTTCGTGCTCATGACATTCGTGCTTCAAAGCCTGATCATCGCGTACAGCTAGACAGCAGCCCCACCGCGGCCGCAACTGACCCGAGGAGTTTCGATGCCGCTGACCCCGGCCGACGTGCACAACGTCGCCTTCAAGAAGCCCCCGATCGGCAAGCGGGGGTACGACGAGGAGGAGGTCGACGCCTTCCTTGACGAGGTCGAGCGCGAGCTCGCCCGTCTGATCGAGGAGAACAACGAGCTGCGCGCCCAGGTGGAGCGCGGTGGACGGGGCGGCGCGCCAGCCGTCTCGGGCGCCGACCCCCGCCTCGCGGCCGAGCTCAACGACGTCAAGGCCCAGCTCGACCGTGTGCAGCGGGACAAGGCTCAGGCCGAGCAGGCGGCCCGCCAGATGCAGGCCGAGCTGGAGCAGGTCCGGGCCCAGGGCCCGGTCGGCGCTCCCGCCGGTGGCACCGGCGACGGCGAGCAGCAGGCGCTGCGGGTGCTCATGATGGCCCAGCGCACCGCCGACGACCACGTCGCCGACGCCCGCCGCGAGGCCGACAAGCTCCTCTCCGACGCCCGTTCCAAGGCCGAGGAGGTCACCCGCGAGGCCCGCGCCAAGGCCGACGCCCTCGAGCGTGACGCCCGCCAGCGCCACCAGGAGGCCATGGGTGGCCTGGACGCGAAGCGGACCGCGCTGCAGAAGCACATCGAGGAGCTCAAGCAGTTCGAGCGGGAGTACCGCACGCGGCTGAAGGCCTACCTGGAGAGCCAGCTGCGCGACCTCGACGGCCGGGGCCAGGGCCTCGAGGCCGAGATGTCGCGCGCCGACTCGAGCCGGGCGGTCGGCGGCTCCGGCGGTCTCGCCGCGGCCGGTCTCGCCGGGTCGTACGGCGGCAGCCGCACCGGCGCCATCGAGTCCGGACGCTGATCCCCGAGCGCCCCTAGCAAGTTGCCCCCGGTACCACGACGAGGATGAGCCATGATCGTTGTTAGCCTGCTGCTCATCCTCGTCGCGGTGACGCTGCTCGCGCTGGGCCTCACCGGCGGATCGAGCACCCTCCTGATCAGCTCGATCGTGGCCAGCCTGCTGGCCGCGGTCGCGCTGGTCATCGGCGCGCGCCAGAACGCCGGCCGCCGGGCGGCCGCCGGCGAGACGGCGCCGGACCCCGCCGCTCCCGAGTTCGCCGCGGAGGCCGCGCCGCCGGAGCGCAGCACCGACGATTTTGCCGGGCCGGGCCCGGTGTTCGCCGCCGAATCGGCCGAGTCCGATTTGTCAGATAGGCGGGAAACGATCCGCCTGGACGCGGTCGACGAAAATTCTGGCAACGAAAATCTTGGCGGGCCGATCGACGCTCCGCTCCTCGACGAGCGCGATGCCTTCGAGGCCGGCCGCCGGGACGCCGCCGCCGCCATGGCCGCCGCCGCGGGCGCGCGCCGCGAGGACGAGCCCGACTACGACCGCGCGGCCGAGGCGATCCACTCGGCCCGGGCCGAGGACGACGACGAGCCCCCGTGGCGTACCCACGCCGAGCCCGCGTTCGCGCAGGCCGAACCGGCCGCGGACGACCACGAGTTCGCCGATGCGGACGACGACGACCCGGCCGACGAGCCGCTGCCGCAGGCGGTCAGCCCCTCCGACGCGGTGCGGGTGGCCCGGCTTGACGCCGAGGTCCTGGTCGTCGACGGCCGGCCCCGCTACCACCTGCCCGAGTGCCCGCACCTGGTCGGCCGGCTCACCGAGCCGATCCCGGTGAACGAGGCGGTCGAGCTCGGCTTCAGCCCGTGCGGGCTGTGCCGGCCGGTCGAGCGCCTGGTCGCCGCCGCCGTCCGGCACTGAGCGGCGAACGGGGCGGGCAGAACCGCCGGTTGAGCCGGTGCCCGGCCACACCCCGTGATCGGCACAATGGGGCATGGTTTCCGGGCGTTCCTCAGCAGACCTCTCCGTCCCCGTCCGCGTCCGGCCCGGCGCCGGCCGCGACCGGGTCGGCGGCCGCTACGAGGGTCCGCACGGTCCCGCGCTGATCGTCGCGGTGAGCGCGCCGGCCGTCGACGGCAAGGCCACCGAGGCGGCGCGGCGGGCGCTGGCCGGCGCCCTGGCGGTGCGGGCCGGCGACGTGACGCTGCGGATCGGCGCGACGAGCCGCGACAAGGTCTTCACGGTGCCGGCCGGCGAGGACGTCCGGGCCCGGCTGACCCGGCTGCGCGACGGCGCCGGAACCCCGTGACGGGAAACCTCGACCTCGCGCTGCTCATCGGCGCCGCGGTGCTGCTGGTGGCGGTGGCCGCGGTGCGTCTCTCGACCCGGGTCGGCCTGCCCAGCCTCCTGGTCTACCTGCTGATCGGCATGGCCCTCGGCGAGTCCGGCTTCGGCATCCGCTTCGACGACGCCGAGCTGACCCGCACCCTGGGCTTCTGCGCGCTCATCCTGATCATCGCCGAGGGCGGCCTGACCGCCCGCTGGAGCACGCTGCGCCCGGTGCTCGGGCTGAGCGCCTCCCTGGCGACCGTCGGCGTGCTGGTCAGCATCGCGGTGGTCGGGCTGTGCGTCCATCTGGTCCTCGGTCTGAATTGGCGATTGGCGCTGCTGTACGGCGCCGTGCTGTCCTCGACCGACGCCGCCGCCGTCTTCGCGACGCTGCGCCGGCTGCGACTGCCGCCGCGGCTGGTGGCCACCCTCGAGGCCGAGTCGGGCCTCAACGACGCCCCGGTGGTGATCCTGGTGGTGCTGCTGAGCGCGGCGCCCGAGGGCGGGCACCCCTGGTGGTACGAGGTGGTGCTGGTCACCTACGAGCTGGCGGCCGGGGCCGCGATCGGGCTGGCGGTGGGCGCGGCCGGCCGCTGGACGCTGCGGCACGCCGCGCTGCCCTCGGCCGGGCTCTACCCGATCGCCGCGGTCGGGCTCACCGTGCTCGCGTACGCGGCCGGGGCGGTGGTCCACGCGTCCGGCTTCCTCGCCGTCTACGTGACCGGGGTGGTGCTCGGCAACGGCCGCCTGCCGCACCGGCGGGCCGTGCTCGGCTTCGCCGACGGGCTCGCCTGGGTCGCCCAGATCGGCCTGTTCGTGCTCCTGGGCCTGCTCGCCTCGCCCGAGCGGCTGGGTGGCGCGCTGGTGCCGGCCCTGGTCGTGGGCCTGGCGCTGGTGCTGCTGGCCCGTCCGCTGTCGGTGATCGTGGCGGCCGTCCTCGCCCGCCCGGCCCGCGGCGGCCGGTTCTTCGGGCGGCGCGGCGTGCCCGACTCGCTCCGGGTGGGCTGGCGGGGCACCGCCTTCCTCTCCTGGGCCGGGCTGCGCGGCGCGGTGCCGATCGTGCTGGCCACCATTCCGCTCTCGGCCGGCACGGCGGGCGCGGACGGCCTGTTCGACGCCGTCTTCGTGCTGGTCATCATCTTCACGCTGGTGCAGGCGAGCACCCTCGGCCCGGCGTCGCGGCTGCTCGGGGTCACCGCGCCGGACGAGCCGGCCGAGATCCACGTGGAGACGGCGCCGCTGGAGAACATGCACGCCGACCTGCTCCAGCTCGACGTGTCGCCCGGCTCGCGGCTGGCCGGGGTCTACGTCGACGAGCTGCGGCTGCCGGCCGGCGCCTCGGTGACGCTGGTGGTGCGCGACGGCGCCGGCTTCGTGCCCGGCCCGGACACCCGCCTGCGAACCGGGGACGCCCTGCTCATCGTGGCCACGGCGGCCGTGCGCGACGCGGCCGAGCGGCGGCTGCGGGCGGTGAGCCGGCGCGGGCGGCTGGCCCGCTGGTTCGGCGAGGAGGGACGGGAGGAGCCGGCCCGGTGAATCGAATTGGGAACGGTCGGGTATCCGACCGGGAGATTTACGACCTTTGTCGCGCCAAGATCGTGTACCCGTGTTGTCGCTTCCCGATACGTTCCGTATCCTTGCCACCCTCCGGAGTGCGCGGCTGACCGTTCAGCCGCGCCGTTTGTGCAGGTGGGGCAAGATCTACGGCGGCGTCGGGCTCGCGGCGCCGGATGCCGGCGCTCACCGGCACGACAAAGGGGACGGGCGGGGCGACCCGCGCCCGTCCTGACGACACGCTGATCGCCGCGCCGGGGGGTGCGGCCGAGGGAGCGACTATGGCCAAGGCAACCGAGACCAGGACCGCCACGACCGCCAAGGCCGCCACGAAGCGGACCCGCAGCGCCGCCGAGACGGAGAAGATCCGGGTGGCGCTGACCGAGCGCCGCGACGAGCTGCAGCAGGAGTACGACCAGTCCCTCAGCGAGATCTCCGACCTCCAGCGGGAGCGGCTCGCCGACTCGGCCGGCGACGACCAGGCCGACACCGGCACCAAGACGTTCGAGCGCGAGCAGGAGATCACCCTCGCCAACAACCTGCTCGAGCGGATCACACAGGTGGAGCGCGCCATCGACCGGCTCGGCGAGGGGAACTACGGTTGGTGCGAGCGGTGCGGCAACCCGATCCCGGTCGAGCGACTGGCGGCGTTCCCGTCCGCGACTCTCTGTGTGTCCTGCAAGCAGTTGGAGGAACGACGCTGAACGCTGACGAGGCGGAGGGCGCGACCGCGGTGCGGCCCGAGCCGGAGGCGAAGCCCCGGTTCAGTCCCCGTGCCGTGGCGGTGCTCGGCATCACGGCCGCGCTGGCCGTGGCGCTCGACCAGTGGGTGAAATGGCTGTGCACCGAGCACCTGACCGAGGGCGAGCCGGTGCGGATCCTCGGCGGGCTGGTCTACCTGTCGCTCCTGCGCAACAGCGGGGCGGCATTCAGCATGGGCAGCGAGCACACCTGGGTGTTCCCGGTGATCACGCTGGTGGTCATCGGCTGGATCGTCTTCATGGCGACGCGGCTGCGTTCCCTGCCCTGGGCGATCTCGCTCGGGCTGGTGCTCGGCGGCGCGTTCGGCAACCTGGCCGACCGGCTGTTCCGCGCGCCGGGACCGTTCCAGGGCCACGTGGTCGACATGATCAGCCTCTTCGCGCCGTACGCGGAGAAGTTCGCGGTCTTCAACGTGGCCGACAGCTGCCTGTCGGTCGGCGTGGCGCTCGCGGTCGTGCTCGAGCTCACCGGGCGGCAACGGGACGGCCGGCGGGCCGTACGCAAGAAGGCGGAACCCGCATCGTGACCCAGCGCTCCCTGCCGGTGCCCGACGGGCTCGACGGCATGCGGCTCGACCAGGTGATCTCCCGGCTCTTCGGGCTGTCCCGCACGGCGGCGGCGACCCTGGTCGAGGCCGGCGACGCGCTGGTCGACGGCTACCCGCGGCCCAAGTCGGACAAGGTCACGGCCGGCTCCTGGCTCGAGGTGACCCTGCCGGCGCCGGCGACCGCGCCGGTCGTGGTGGCCGAGCCGGTGACCGGGCTGGCCATCGTCTACAGCGACGACGACATCGTGGTGGTCGACAAGCCGGTCGGCGTGGCCGCCCACCCGAGCCCCGGCTGGACCGGCCCGACCGTGGTCGGCGGCCTGGCGGCGATGGGGCAGAACGTGGCGACCAGCGGCGCGGCCGAGCGCCAGGGCATCGTGCACCGCCTCGACGTCGGCACCACGGGGCTCATGGTGGTGGCGAAGAGCGAGATCGCGTACAGCGTCCTCAAGCGCGCCTTCAAGGAGCGCGAGGTCGACAAGCGGTACCACGCGGTCGTGCAGGGCCACCTCGACCCGCTGCGCGGCACCATCGACGCGCCGATCGACCGGCACCCCACCGCCGACTACAAGTACGCGGTGATGTCGTCGGGCAAGCCGAGCGTCACCCACTACGACACGCTCGAGGCGTTCCGGGCCGCCAGCCTGGTCGACGTGAAGCTCGAGACCGGCCGCACGCACCAGATCCGGGTGCACTTCTCGGCCCTGCGCCACCCGTGCGCCGGCGACCTCACCTACGGCGCCGACCCCACCCTCGCGGCCCGGCTCAAGCTGAGCCGGCAGTGGCTGCACGCCCGAGAATTGGGGTTCCTCCACCCCCGAACGCACGATGAGGTCCGGTTCGTCAGCGACTACCCTGACGACCTGAAGTACGCGCTGGACGTGCTTCAGGACGCGAGCTGACCTCGGGGAGCAACACGTGGGGCCCGCGGAACACGAGCGGGAGCCGACGACGGGCACGGTCCTGCTGCGCGCCATGATCGGGGTCGCGATCGTCTCGGCCGCCGCCCTGCTGCTGGCGATCGTCTGGGCGAGCCGGCGGGACGGCGAGGCGCCCGGCGCGGCCGGCGAGTTGATCCAGGTCGGCGTCGTGCCGGGGCAGTCGGTCGCCGGTTACCTCCGTTCGGCCCGCGCCGACCTGGCCGCCCTCGGCGACCCGTCGGCGCCTCCGGCCGGCGACATGTGGGCGCTGGTCAGCCTCGACGACTACGTGCCGCCGGGCGCCCTGCCGGGCATGCTCGACGGCGTCGCGGTCGCGCAGGTCTACACCCGGGTGCCGGTGGCCGGGCGGCACACCCAGGTGGTGCGGATCGCGGCCTACCGGCTGCCGGCCGACGTGATGTCGGGCATGCTCGACGCCGCCCTCCAGCGCGACCGGGAGAAGGCGGAGTACCTCCAGCTCGGCCGCCGGATCGGCGGGGAGGACGCGAACGCGGCGCGGGCCCGCAGCGCGTACGAGTCGGCCGCCCGCACCGCCGGGACGGAGGCCGACGCGTACCGCAGCGGTTGTGCCTGTGTCTTCGCGGCCGTGGTCCGCGCCGCCCCCGGCGCGTTGCAGGGGGTCGCGGACCGGCCGGGGGTGCGTGCCGTCGATCCCGCGCCCGAGGTGTGGCGGCTCGACCGGGCCGAGTTCCGGCCGCCGCTGCCGGAGCAGGACGGGACGATCCCGGCGGAACCGAGCGGATCTCCGATTCCTGTGCCAAACGACGGTTCAGCCATTGCCTCGTGGACGCCCGCGCCGATACTGTCTTCGTCCGGGCTCCCTGTGACATCCGACTCACCGGCGAGCATCCGCCCCCTGCCCGATTCCTCTCTCCCGGCACCGCACGAGCGCCCCGCAGTGCCGTCAGCCACATCCGTGAGCGCTGCCAAGTTCTTGATCGACAGCATCTCGGGCGTCGTCCGCACGTTAGGTTCCTCGTCCGCCACCCGTACGGACGGCCAGTCGATCACGACTGTGGCGCTCGAGTTCGATCGAGGAGAATGACCGGGGATGTTCGGTCGGGCAGTGGCCCGAAGACGGTTCGCTCCGTAGCCTGTCATGGGCCGCCGTGGGCGGGCGCCGGCCGTGTGCACCACCGGGACTAGCAACGCGCAGGGAGGACGAGCCGTGGAGGGGACCGAGACCGGCTGGGGCCGGCCTGCGGAACCAGCCCCGCGTTGGCGGGCGCTGCTCGACCGCGCCCGGCATGGTGCCCGCAACGCCGAGGAGCAGCCGGCCGAGGCCGAGACGGAACCGCAGCAGGCGCCGCCGTCGCAGTACGGGCAGCCGCTGCCGAGCCGCCGGCCGTACAACCCGCTCGACCAGCGCGGTTACGAGCAGCCGGCGCCGAACGGCTTCGAGCAGCGGCCGGCCGACCCGCCGTACGAGCAACGCCGGCCGATGCCGCAGCGCCCGATCAACCCGCTCGACCCCCGGCACCAGGCCCGGCAGGCGCCCGCTCCCGCTCCCGCCCCGGCCCCGGAGGCGAACGGCTGGCGTGCCGAGCAGCCGCACAGCTTCTTCAGCCCGTCCGCCCCGGCCCGATCGACGCCGGTGGCCCCGCCCGCCCCGCCGCCGGTGGCGCCCCCCGTGGCTTCGGTCGCCCCGCCGGCTCCGCCGCCCGTGGCTTCGGTGGCCCCACCGCCCGTGGCCCCGGTCGCCCCGCCCGCGCCTCGTGACTATCCGCAGATCCGCGCCTCCGCGGCCGCGCCGGTGCGCCCGCCGGCGCCGGCGCCCGCCCCCGCGCCGACCTCCCCGGCCGGCGCCCGCATCGAGTGGCGGCAGACCCGGCCCGACGACGAGATCGGGCGGGCCGTCGCGGTGCTGCGCCGCAAGCTCGGCAAACCACGCGTGCTGGCGTTCGCCAACCCCAAGGGCGGCGTCCACAAGACCACCGCGACCGTGCTGGCGGCGGCCACCATCGGCAGCGTCCGCGGCCGCGGCGTGCTCGCCTGGGACGACAACGAGCTGCGCGGCACGCTCGGACTGCGGGCCGGCAGCGCCCGGCACGCCCGTACGATCAAGCACCTGCTGGCCGACCTCATGCAGATCGAGAACCTGCACGGCGAGGGACTGCTCAGCGAGCTCGACAGCTACCTGCGGCACGCCTCTGACGGGTCCTACGACGTGCTCGCCGGTGAGGAGAACCCGCGCTTCGCGCAGCGGCTCGACCAGAGCACCGTCCGCCGGGTGATGGACCTGCTGCGCCGCACGCACGACGTGATCTGCGTGGACACCGGCAACAACGTGGAGAGCGTCAACTGGCAGACCGTGATGCGCCAGGCCGACCAGCTGGTGATCACCACGGTGCCGCGCGAGGACGCCGCCTTCACCGCCGACTGGATGCTCGACGTGCTCGACGAGAGCGGCATGGGCGACCTGGTCTCGAACGCGGTGACATTGATCTCCTGCCCGTCGCCGGGGCCCCTGCCGATGCTCGACGACTTCGCCAAGCATTTCGCCACCCGTACGCGCGGGGTCGCGATCGTGCCCTACGACCCGTCGCTCGAGGTCGGGTCCTCCATCGAGTACCAGGAGCTCCAGCCGGAGACCAAGCAGGCGTGGCTGCGGGCGGCCTCGATGATGGTCGAGCCCTTCGCCGAGTGATCCTCGCGCGCCCCCTCGTTTCTGTCGGAGGGGCCGACTAGAGTCGCGGCGTCGTCAAAATTTAAGGGGGCCCGGGGTGTCTGACTCGTTCGTGCATCTCCACGTGCACACCGAGTATTCGATGCTCGACGGGGCCGCCCGGGTCAAGGAGCTGCTCGCCGAGGCCAAGCGGCTGGGCATGCCGGCGGCGGCGATCACCGACCACGGCAACATGCACGGGGCGTACGACTTCTACACCCAGGCCAAGGCGGCCGAGGTCATCCCGGTGATCGGCGTCGAGGCGTACGTGGCGCCCGAGTCCCGCCTCGACAAGGCCCGCGTGAAGTGGGGCCGCCCCGAGCAGAAGAGCGACGACGTCTCCGGCAACGGCGCCTACACGCACATGACCATGTGGGCCCGCAACGCGGTCGGCCTCAAGAACCTCTTCCGCCTCAACTCGCGGGCGTCGATGGAGGGTCAGCTCGGCAAGTACCCGCGGATGGACTTCGACATCATCGCCGAGCACGCCGAGGGCATCATGGGCACCACCGGCTGCCCGTCCGGCGCGGTGCAGACCCGGCTGCGGCTCGGCCAGTTCGACGAGGCGCTCAAGTCGGCCGCGAAGTACCAAGAGGCGCTCGGCAAGGACAACTACTTCCTCGAGATCATGGACCACGGCCTCTCGATCGAGAAGCGGGTACGCGACGGGCTCCTCGAGATCGGCAAGAAGCTCGGCATCAAGCCGCTGGTCACCAACGACTCCCATTACACGTACGAGGCGCAGTCCGAGGCCCACGACGTGCTGCTGTGCGTGCAGACCGGCAGCAACGTGGCCGACCCCAACCGGTTCCGCTTCGACGGCAACGGCTACTTCGTGAAGTCGGCCGACCAGATGCGCGCGGTCGACTCCTCGGACGCCTGGCAGGAGGGCTGCCGCACGACGCTGCTGGTGGCCGAGAAGGTCGACACCGACGGCATGTTCACCTTCAAGAACCTGATGCCCCGGTTCCCGATCCCCGAGGGCCGCACCGAGGAGGAGTACTTCCGCGAGGTCGCGTTCGAGGGCCTGCGCCGCCGCTTCCCGGGCGGCATCCCCGACACCCACATCAAGCAGGCGGAGTACGAGCTGGGCGTCATCATCCAGATGGGCTTCCCGTCGTACTTCCTGGTGGTCGCCGACTTCATCCAGTGGTCCAAGCGCAACGGCATCGCGGTCGGCCCCGGCCGTGGCTCGGCGGCGGGCTCGCTGGTGGCGTACGCGATGGGCATCACCGACCTCGACCCGCTGCCGCACGGCCTGATCTTCGAGCGGTTCCTCAACCCCGAGCGCATCTCGATGCCCGACGTCGACATCGACTTCGACGAGCGCCGGCGGGGTGAGGTCATCAAGTACGTGACCGACCGCTGGGGCGAGGACAAGGTCGCGCAGATCGCCACGTTCGGCACGATCAAGGCCAAGGCCGCGATCAAGGACGCGGCCCGCGTGCTCGGCTACCCGTTCGCGGTCGGCGACCGGATCACCAAGGCGATGCCGCCGGACGTGATGGGCAAGGGCATCCCGCTGGCCGGCATCTTCGACAAGGAGCACAAGCGGTACAGCGAGGCGGGCGAGATCCGCACGATGTACGAGCAGGACCCCGACGTCAAGAAGGTGATCGACACCGCGCGCGGCATCGAGGGCCTGATCCGGCAGACCGGCGTGCACGCGGCCGGCGTGATCATGTCGGCCGAGCCGATCATCGACCACATCCCGCTGATGCGCCGCGCCTCCGACGGCGTGATCATCACGCAGTTCGACTACCCGACGTGCGAGACGCTCGGCCTGCTCAAGATGGACTTCCTGGGCCTGCGGAACCTCACGATCCTCGACGACGCGGTCAAGAACATCAAGCTCAACCACGAGTTCGACCTCGATCTGCTGCAGCTGCCGCTGGACGACCCGGCGGCGTACGAGCTGCTCGCGCGCGGCGACACCCTGGGCGTGTTCCAGCTCGACGGCGGCCCGATGCGGTCGCTGCTGCGGCTGATGAAGCCGGACAACTTCGAGGACATCTCGGCCGTCCTGGCGCTGTACCGGCCGGGCCCGATGGGCGTCGACTCGCACACCAACTACGCGCTCCGCAAGAACAAGCTCCAGGAGATCACGCCGATCCACCCGGAGCTCGAGGAGCCGCTGCGGGAGATCCTCGAGCCGACCTACGGCCTGATCGTCTACCAGGAGCAGGTGCAGCGCGCCGCGCAGATCCTGGCCGGCTACAGCCTCGGCCAGGCCGACCTGCTCCGCCGGGCGATGGGCAAGAAGAAGAAGGAGATCCTCGACAAGGAGTTCGGGCCGTTCCAGCAGGGCTGCATGGAGCGCGGCTACTCCAAGGAGGCGATCCAGGCGGTGTGGGACGTGCTGGTGCCGTTCGCCGGGTACGCGTTCAACAAGGCGCACTCCGCGGCGTACGGGCTCGTGTCGTACTGGACGGCCTACCTCAAGGCGCACTACCCGGCCGAGTACATGGGCGGTCTGCTGACGTCGGTCGGCGACGACAAGGACAAGATGGCGATGTACCTGGCCGAGTGCCGGCGCATGGGCATCCAGGTCCTCCCGCCCGACGTCAACCAGTCGGCCGGGCCGTTCACCCCGGTCGGCAAGGACATCCGGTTCGGTCTCGCCGCGGTCCGCAACGTCGGGCACAACGTGGTCGAGGCGATCGCCCGCTGCCGCCAGGAGAAGGGTGAGTACCAGGACTTCTACGACTTCCTGTCGAAGGTGGACGCGGTCGCCTGCAACAAGAAGACCATCGAGTCTCTGATCAAGGCCGGCGCGTTCGACTCGATGGGGCACACCCGCAAGGGGCTGCTCGCCGTGCACGCGGAGGCCATCGACGCGTACGCGGATGTGAAGCGCAACGAGGCGGCCGGGCAGTTCGATCTCTTCGGGGCGTTCGCCGACACCGGGGAGGGCGGCTCGTCGGCAACGGTGGCGATGCCGACGATCGGTGACGGCGAGTGGGACAAACGCGACAAGCTGGCCTTCGAGCGGGAGATGCTCGGCCTGTACGTCTCCGACCACCCGCTCGCGGGCCTCGAGCAGCTGCTGGCGAACTCGGCCGACACGTCGATCGCGTCGCTCAACGAGGAGGGGTCGGTCCCGGACGGGCAGGTCGTCACGCTCGCCGGCATCCTCACCGGCGTGCAGCGGCGGATCACCAAGCAGGGGCGGGCGTGGGCGTCGGCCACGCTCGAAGACCTGGCCGGCGGGGTGGAGACGCTCTTCTTCCCGAACACGTACGAGGTGATCGGGCAGTACATCGCCGAGGACGCGATCGTGATCGTGAAGGGCCGGGTCGACCGGCGCGACGACACCCCGCGGATCATGGCGATGGACATGTCCCTGCCCGACATCAGTCACAATCCGGACAGCAAGCCGGTCACGCTCACCATGCCGATCACCCGGTGCACGCCGCCGCTGGTGTCCGAGCTGAAGGAGATCCTGACCAGCCACCCCGGCGACTCCGAGGTGCACGTCCACCTGCAGAACGGCAGCCGCACGACGGTCCTGCGGCTCGGGGCCGTGCGGGTGGCGCCGACGCCCGCGCTGCGCGCCGACCTCAAGATGATCCTCGGGCCCAGCGCGGTCGCCTGAACGGCCTGGTCGTGGCGGCGTTGCGGGGCGTGGCCGACGGTCCGCGGCCAGACCTGGCAGGATCGTAGGGTGAACCCGAGCCAGGAGTCGGCTCCGAGCCAGGAGCCGGCGCAGTCCCAGCCTTCCGGGGGGTCGCCCTCCGCGGGGCCGCCAGCCGCTGGGCCGTCCTTCGCCGGCCCGCCCTCGGCCGGGCTGTCCGCCGCGGGGCCGCCCTTCGCCGGCCCGCCCTCGGCCGGGTCATCCGCCGCGGGGCCGCCCTTCGCCGGGCCGCAGCCCTTTGGCCGGCCGCCGGTGGATCCGACGGCGGACCCGGGCGCCTACGCCGCCGGCCTGCCAGCATCGTCACTCGGCGGTCCCGCATCTCCTGGGCCGCAGCCTTCCCACGGCTCGGATGCCGCGAGCGGGCAGTCAGCCTTCGCGGGCGGGCAGCCGGCGTTTCCCGATGGGCAGCCGGCGTTCGAGGGCGCGGGTGAGGCGAGCGGGCAGGCGGCGTTCGGTGGCGAGGGTGGCGGTTTCGGGCTCGCCCATCCCAGCGGGCCGGAGGACGGCAGCCGGTGGTGGGGGATGCGGCCGGCGGCGCGGCGGCCGTGGCGGCGGACCGTGGCGGTCACCGTGCTGACCGCGGCCGTGGTGATGGCGCTCGGCGGGCCGCTCGGGCTGCTCTGGGCGTGGATCGCGCCGAGCGTGCCGGTCATCGCCACGGGGGAGAACATCGTCGTCAACGACCCGTCGCCGGAGGAGTACATCGCGGCCGACGGGTGGTACACGATTCTCGGGCTCGCCTTCGGGCTGCTGGCCGCGGTCGTGGCCTGGCTGCTGCTGCGCCGCGACCGGGGCCCGTTCCTGCTGCTCGGCGTCGTCGCGGGCACGCTCGGCGCCGGCTACCTGGTAGCGCCCTGGGTCGGCGAGATGATCGGGAAGAGCGCCTACGAGCACTGGCAGGACACGGCCACCCGGGGCGCGACCTACCTGGCGCCGCCCGAGGTGCACTCGACCGGGCCGATGCTGGTGCCGGCGTTCGCGGCCGCGATCCTGCTGACGCTGCTGGCCGGCTGGTCGAACGATCCCGACCTGGAGAACCCCGGCGCCAAGCCCGGTTACGGCCCCAACACCGCCGCCGCCGGCGGCTCGTGGCCCGGTGACCCGGCGTCCCCGGCGCCCGATGCCGCGCCGGTCGAGCCGGCCCACCAGCCGCAGATGCCCGCCGAGCCGCCCCGCGCCTGAGCCCCTTTGCTCTGCTTACCTATACGCGCTTCGACGGCGCTTGGCCCGGTCGCGCGTATTGGTGAGCAGAGCCGCGCGTGCGGCGGGTTGCGCGTTTTGGTGCGCAGAGCAAAGGGGCCGGCGGTCAGTTCGGGCTGGCGGGGCGGGCCAGGTCGGAGAGCGGCACGGGAACCGCGCGTACGCGGGCCAGCAGGCCGGCCTCGCGGTTGAGCAGCTTCAGCTCGGTGCGCAGGCGGCTCGCCGTGTCGGGGGCGGCCAGCAGCAGCTGACGCTCGTCGGTGGTGAGCTGGGCGGTGGCGGCGATCAGATGCGAGAGGACCGTGGGATCGGCGGGCACCGCGTCCAGCACCTCGGAGTCGGGGCGCAGCAGGTCCAGGTACGTTCGGAAGGCGGCCAGCGCGCGCGGGGCCAGCAGGGCCGCGGCCTCGTCGGCGGTCTCGTCGGGGAGCCACTCGACCTTGGCCGTCAGGTAGGGCTCGTCGCCCTGGTGGACGTCGACGACCTGGAAGCGGCGGCGGCCCACCGTCATGATGTCGAAGCGGCCGTCGGGAAGCTCGGTCACCTGGCGCAGCTCGGCGGTGCAGCCGACCGGGTAGAGGTCGGCCGCCTGCACCACGGCGGGCTCGGCGGCGGCGTCGTCGTCCTCGGACAACGACGCCGGGCTGGGCGCCTCGGTGCCGCGGCGCAGGGTGACCACGCCGAACTCGTGCGGGCCGTCGACCGGGCTGGCGACAAGCTCGCGCACCAGCGCGCGGTAACGCTCCTCGAAGATGTGCAGGGGCAGCACAAGCCCGGGAAACAGCACCGTACCCAGCGGGAACACCGGCAGCCGCTCGCTCACCAGCTCAGCCTATCGGCCACCTCACCATGGTCAACCCGTCTCAAGCCCTGGGCCATGCCGTGGCGCGAAAGCCCTTGTCATACCCCCCGCCTAGAATTGTCCCCGTGCTGAATCGGACCGACCTGCGTGGCTCCCTCCGGGACCCGCGCGGCCTGCTGCCCCGTGCCCGGCTCGACGTCTCCGAGGCCGTCGAGCAGATCCGCCCGACCGTCGAGGCGGTCCATCAGCATGGCTTCTCCGCGATCGCGGAGGCGACCACCCGGTTCGACGGCGTCACCATCGAGCGGCTGCGGGTGCCCAAGGCGGCCATCGCCGCGGCGGCGGAGACCCTCGATCCGCAGGTACGCGACGCGCTGCTCGAGGCGATCCGGCGTACCCGGAAGGTGCACGCCGACCAGCGCCGCCAGGACGTGACGACCCAGGTGGTGGCCGGCGGCACGGTCACCGAGCGGTGGGTGCCGGTGTCCCGCGTCGGGCTGTACGTGCCGGGCGGTCTCGCCCTCTATCCGTCCACCGTGGTCATGAGCGTGGTGCCGGCCCAGGAGGCGGGCGTCGAGGGCCTCGTGGTGGCCTCGCCGCCGCAGAAGGAGAACGGCGGCCTGCCCGACTCGCGGGTGCTGGCGGCGTGCGCGCTGCTCGGCGTCGACGAGGTGTACGGGGTGGGCGGCGCCCAGGCGATCGCCATGCTCGGCTACGGGTCGGACGGCGTCGACGAGGGCGACCGCTGTGAGCCGGTCGACATCATCACCGGGCCCGGCAACATCTGGGTGACCGCGGCCAAGCGGCTGCTGCGCGGCACCGTCGGCATCGACGCCGAGGCGGGGCCGACCGAGATCGCGATCCTGGCCGACGAGACGGCCGACGCGCGGCACGTGGCGGCCGACCTGATCAGCCAGGCCGAGCACGACCCGCTGGCGGCGAGCGTGCTGGTGACCGACTCCGAGGAGCTGGTGGCCCGGGTCGAGGCCGAGCTCACCCGGCAGGTGGCGGCGACCAAGCACGAGCAGCGGGTGCTGACCGCGCTGACCGGGGAGCAGTCCGGCGTCGTGCTGGTCGGCGACCTCGAGCAGGGGTTGCGCGTCGTCGATGCGTACGCGGCCGAGCACCTGGAGATCCAGACGCGCGACGCGCGGCAGTGGGCCATGCGGGTCCGCAACGCCGGCGCGGTTTTCGTGGGCGCCTGGTCGCCGGTGTCGCTCGGCGACTACATGGCCGGCTCCAACCACGTGCTGCCGACCGCCGGTTGCGCGCGTCACTCCTCGGGCCTGTCGGTGCAGTCGTTCCTGCGCGGCATCCACGTCGTCGAATACGACGAGGCCGCTCTGCGCGACGCGGCCGATCACGTGGTCGCGCTCGCCAACGCGGAAGACCTGCCCGCCCACGGCGACGCGGTGAGGGCGAGGTTCAGCGCATGAACATCGACGATCTGCCGATCCGCGACGATCTGCGGGGCAAGTCGCCCTACGGCGCGCCGCAGCTCGACGTCGCGGTCCGGCTGAACACCAACGAGAACTCGTATCCGTTGCCGGACGAGGTGACCGACGCGATCGGCAAGGCGCTGCAGGCCGAGCTGCGCGATCTCAACCGCTATCCCGACCGGGACGCGGTGGCCCTGCGCACCGATCTCGCCGACTACCTCGGCCACGGGCTGACCACGGCGAACGTGTGGGCGGCGAACGGGTCGAACGAGGTACAGCAGCAGCTGCTCCAGGCGTTCGCGGGCCCCGGGCGTACGGCGCTGGGATTTGGTCCTTCCTATTCGATGCATCCGCTGCTCGCCCAGGGCACCGGCACCCGCTGGATCGGCGCCCGGCGTGGCCCCGACTTCGGCCTGCCGGTCGCGGCCGCGGTCGAGCAGCTCGAGGCGCACGACCCCGACCTGGTCTTCCTCTGCTCGCCCAACAATCCGACCGGCACCGCGCTGGACCCCGAGGTGATCACGGCGGTCCTCGAGCGGGCGCGCGGCATGGTGGTGGTCGACGAGGCGTACGCGGAGTTCGCCCGGGCCGGCACGCCGACCGCCCTGGAGCTGATCGCCGACCACCCGCGTCTCGTGGTGACCCGCACGATGAGCAAGGCGTTCGGGTTCGCCGGCGGCCGCCTCGGCTACCTCGCGGCCCATCCGGCGGTGGTCGACGCCGTCCAGCTGGTGCGCCTGCCGTACCACCTGAGCTCGCTCACCCAGGCCGCCGCCCGCGCCGCGATCGCCCAGCGCGACGCCCTGCTCGCGACGGTCGAGGCGATCAAGGAGCAGCGTGACCGCATCGTCGTCACGCTGCGCGAGCGCGGGCACCGGGTCGCCGACAGCGACGCCAACTTCGTGCTGTTCGAGGTCGGCGGTGATCAGAAAATCGCTTGGCGGCGGCTGCTCGACCGCGGTGTATTGATCCGCGACGTCGGCCTGCCGGGCTGGCTGCGGGTCACCGCCGGCACCCCGGCCGAGACCGACGCCTTCCTCGAGGCAACAGCGCTGGAGGCCATGAAGTGAGTCGTACCGCCAAGATCGAGCGCGTCACCAACGAGACCAAGGTGCTGGTCGAGATCGACCTCGACGGCACCGGCAAGGGCGACCTCAGCACGGGCGTCGGCTTCTACGACCACATGCTCAACCAGCTCGCCAAGCACGGCGGCTTCGACCTGACCGTGCGCACCGAGGGTGACCTCGAGATCGACGCGCATCACACGATGGAGGACACGGCCATCGCGCTCGGTGAGGCCTTCTCGCGCGCGCTGGGCGACAAGGCGGGCATCCGGCGGTACGGGTCGGCCACGATCCCGATGGACGAGGTGCTCTGCCGGGCGGCCGTCGACCTCTCCGGCCGTCCCTACGTGGTGCACGACGAGCCGGAGCTGGCGCCGTACATCGGCCCGGTCTACCCGACGAGCATGACCCGGCACATCTTCGAGTCGTTCGGGTTCGCGGCCAAGGTCACCCTGCACGTGAGCGTCCTGCGGGCGGCCCGCGACGGCGGCAAGCCGGACGCGCACCACGTGGTGGAGGCGCAGTTCAAGGCATTCTCCCGGGCGCTGCGCGAGGCGGTCGAGATCGACCCGCGCAACGCCGGCGCATTGCCCTCGACCAAGGGCGTGCTCTGATGGCGATCGTGCTCTTCATCGTGGCCGGCTTCCTGGTCGGCGGCGTGATCCAGCTGGCGCGGTCGGGCGCGACGAAGTTCAGCGTGGCGCTGGTCGGCGTGCTCGCCGCGCTGGCGGTCGCGGGCGGCGTGGCCTGGCTGATCCCCGGGGACAACTGACATGGCCACCGGCGAAGCGGCGGCGGCACGAGAAGCGGGGCTGGTGACGCGGTGACCAAGCGAGTGGTGGTGCTCGACTACGGGTCGGGCAACCTGCGGTCGGCCGAGCGGGCTGTCGCCCGCACCGGCGTCGACGTGACCGTGACCAGCGACCTGCGGGCCGCGGCCGAGGCGGACGGGCTCATGGTCCCCGGGGTCGGTGCCTACGCGGCGTGCATGGCCGGCATCGACGAGCTCGGCGCCGGCCCGATGATCGCCGAGCGGGTGGCGGCGGGCAGGCCGGTGCTCGGGGTCTGCGTCGGCATGCAGATCTTCTTCGAGTCGGGCGTCGAGCACGGCGTCGAGACGAAGGGCCTGGGTCTGCTGCCGGGCGTTGTGTCCAAATTGTCAGCGGAGCGCATCCCGCATATGGGATGGAACACCGTTGACATTCCGGACAAGTCAGAATTGTTGGCGGGGATAAAACCGGGGACGCGGTTCTACTTCGTCCACTCGTACGCGGCCTCGGATCTTGATGTCTTGACCGGAGCCGGCGCCAAGGTGACCACCGCGAGCCACGACGAGCCGTTCGCCGCCGCGGTCGAGCTGGGTCCGATCGCGGTCGCCCAGTTCCATCCGGAGAAGTCCGCCGACGCCGGCTACGCGCTGTTGCGCAACTGGGTCGCCGGGCTGTAGCGGACGGTGTCCAAGGAGCGCGCGAAGCGGCGCGCCGAGCGGCTCGCCGTGCTGGAGCGGGAGAAGGCCGTCCGCGCCCGCAAGGTGGCCCGCCGGCAGCGCCGTCGCGCGGTTGTCCGGAAGCTCACCCCGCGCGTCGGCCGGCCCGGGCGTCTCTACCGTCGCAGTCGCGGGCAGCGGATCGGCATCGTGCTCGTCCCGCTGCTGGCGGCGGCCGCGATCTGGCTGTTCGTGCCCGATCTCGGTCTGCGCATCGTGCTCACCATCGTGATCGTTATGGCCCTGCCGGCCCTGGTCGTCCTGGTCCTGGGCCGAAAGAACTAGAAGGAGAGACCGTGACCCTCGCTCTGCTGCCCGCCGTCGACGTCGCCGACGGCCAGGCCGTCCGCCTCGTGCAGGGCGCCGCCGGCTCGGAGACCGCCTACGGCGACCCGATCGAGGCGGCGCTCGCCTGGCAGAACGACGGGGCCGAGTGGGTGCATCTGGTCGACCTCGACGCCGCCTTCGGGCGCGGGTCGAACGCCGAGCTGCTCGCCGACGTGGTGCGCCGCCTCGACGTCAAGGTCGAGCTCTCCGGCGGCATCCGGGACGACGCGTCGCTGACCCGCGCGCTCGCCACCGGCGCGGCCCGGGTGAACATCGGCACCGCCGCGCTCGAGGACCCGGAGTGGTGCGACCGGGTGTGCGGTGAGTACGGCGACCGGGTGGCCATCGGGCTCGACGTGCGCGGCCGCACCCTGTCGGCGCGGGGCTGGACGCGCGACGGCGGCGACCTGTACGAGGTGCTGGCCCGGCTCGACAAGGCGGGCGCCGCCCGCTACGTCGTCACCGACATCACCAAGGACGGCACGATGCGCGGGCCGAACCTCGACCTGCTCCGCGAGGTGTGCGCCGCTACGGACAAGCCCGTCATCGCCAGCGGGGGCGTGTCCACGCTGGACGACCTGCGCGCGCTGGCCACTCTCGAGCCGATCGGGGTGGAGGGCGTGATCGCCGGGAAGGCCCTCTACGCCGGGGCGTTCACGGTGGCGGAGGCCCTGGCCGCGCTGGCCTGATTCCAGGACTCGCGTAATGCCTGCACGGCGGCTTTGATCGCCGGGCGGGCCGCGGCCGCTTCTCGCCAAGCGATCACGACGCGGCGCCGTGGCGCCGGATTTATCCCGACAACTCGCACTCCGTCCGGCAGGGTTGCCGGTCGGGCGAGCCGCGGGATGATCGCCACGCCGAGGCCGGCCGCGATCAGCGTCAGCTGGGTCTCGAACTCGCCGACGTGGAAATCCGGCTGCACGCCCGGCATCACCCGGGTCAGCCACTCGTGGCAGATGTCCCCGGCCTTGGCCGAGATCCACCGCTCGTCGCGCAGCGCGGAAAGCGTCGTCGTCCCGAGCGTCGTCCCGGCCAGCCGGTGGCCGCTCGGCACGATCAGGTCGGCGACGTCCCAGCCGAGCGGCACGTGCGCGATGCCGGCCGGGTAGCGCAGCGCCACCTCGGGCCAGTCGTCGAGCACCGCCAGGTCGACGTGCCCGCGGTGCAGCGCCTCGAGGCCCTCGTGCGGGTTGGCCTCGATCAGCCCGGTCGACAGCTGCGGGTGCTCGGCCGCCAGCCGGTGCAGTGCCCACGGCAGCAACGCCCGGCAGGCGGTGGCGAACGCGACCACGGTCAGCCGCCCGACCACGGTGTCGCGATGGGCGGCGAGTGCGGCCTCGGCCTCGTCGACGGTGGCCAGCACCCGCTCGGCGTGCCGGGCCAGGATGCGGCCGGCCTCGGTGAGCCGCAGCCCGCGCCCATCCTTCTCGACCAGGGTGGCGCCGGTCTCGCGCTCCAGCTTGGCCAGTTGCTGGGACACGGCCGAGGGCGTGCAGTGCAGCGCCTCGCCGGCGGCCAGAACCGTCTTGTAGCTGGCCACGGCGTGCAGGGCGCGCAGCCGGCCGAGGTCAATCATGTAGCGACCCTACATCGTCACTTCAGCATTATTCGATGGTGCTAATGGGTCGTTGTTCGCCAGGCTCGAACGCATGAAACTGCGTCACATCGCGCTCGCCGTGGCGGTCATGGCGGTCTGGGGCGTCAACTTCGTCGCCATCGAGACCGGCCTCGACCACTTCCCGCCGCTGCTGTTCAACGCCCTGCGCTTCACCCTTGCCGCGTTCCCGGCGATCTTCTTCGCCGGCCGCCCACAGGTGCCGTGGCGCTGGATCGTTCTCGCCGGCCTGATCCTCGGCGTCGTCAAGTTCACCATGCTGTTCGCCGGGATGGCGGCCGGGATGCCGGCCGGCCTGAGCTCGCTCGTGCTGCAGAGCCAGGCCGTCTTCACGGTTATCTTCGCGGCGCTGCTGCTGCGCGAGCGCCCCCGCCCGGTGCAGGTCGCCGGGCTCGCGGTGGCGGCGGCCGGCATCGTGGTGGTCGCCGCCGGCATGAGTGCGGGCTTCGGCGCGTTCCTGCTGATCGTCGGCGCGGCCGCGGCGTGGGGCCTGTCCAACATCGTCACCCGCAAGGCGTCCCCGCCCGACACGCTGCGGTTCATGGTCTGGGTCTCGGCCGTCGCGAGCGGCCCGCTGATCCTGCTCTCGCTCACGGTGGACGGTCCGGCGTCCGACCTCGCCGCGCTGCGCGCGATCGACGGCCGAGCCGTCCTGGCGGTGCTTTACGTCGCGCTGGTCTCGACGCTTGCGGGATTCGCGGCCTGGGGCTTCCTGCTGCGGCGGTACGGCGCGAGCACCGTCGCGCCGTTCTCCATGCTCGTGCCTTTCTTCGGCATGGCGTCGGCCGCGCTCGTGCTCGGCGAGCCGATCCGCCCGGCGGGCGTCGCCGGCGGCGTGCTCGTGGTCGGCGGCATCCTGCTCGGCCTTCTCCGCCGCCGGCCCGTCCCCGCGGCGCTGCCCCGGGCGCCCATTAGGGTTGAGGCATGACGGTGGCGGTGCGCGTGATCCCTTGTCTCGACGTCGACGCGGGCCGGGTGGTCAAGGGGGTCAACTTCGTCGACCTGCGCGACGCCGGCGACCCGGTCGAGCTGGCCGCGGCCTACGACGCGGCCGGCGCCGACGAGCTGACCTTCCTCGACGTCACCGCGTCCTCGGACGACCGCGGCACGATGCTCGATGTGGTGCGCCGCACGGCCGAGAGCGTCTTCATCCCGCTGACCGTGGGCGGCGGCGTCCGCTCGGTCGAGGACGTCGACGTCCTGCTGCGCGCCGGCGCCGACAAGGTCGGGGTGAACACGGCCGCGATCAACCGTCCCGCTCTGATCTCCGAGATCGCCGAGCGCTTCGGCAACCAGGTGCTGGTGCTCTCGCTCGACGTGCGCCGCTCGGCCGACCAGCCCAGCGGCTGGGAGGTGACCACCCACGGCGGCCGGCGCAGCGCCGGCCTCGACGCGATCGACTGGGCCCGCCGGGTCGCCGAGCTGGGCGCCGGCGAGATCCTGCTCAACTCGATGGACGCCGACGGCACAAAAGCCGGCTTCGACCTCGACCTGATCCGCGCGGTGCGGGCGGTGGTCGACATCCCCGTGATCGCCAGCGGCGGCGCCGGCGCGGTCGACCACTTCCCACCGGCGGTGGCGGCCGGCGCCGACGCGGTGCTGGCGGCGAGCGTCTTCCACTTCGGAGACCTGAGCATCGGCGAGGTGAAGGAGAGCTTGCGCGAGGCCGGTAACCCGGTGCGCTAGGCCCGAGCGTCCGACCCCGCCCGCCCGGCCTGCGCCGCCCGCCCGGCCTGCGCCGCCCGCCCGGCCTGCGCCGCCCGCCCGGCCTGCGCCGCCCGCCCGGCCCACGCCGCGGCGCGGCCCATGGGCCAAGTCTGGTCGTGCAAGGCCCACGCGGCGCGGCACCCGCGCCGCTGGCAGGGCCCGCGCCGTGGGCAGGGCTCGCGCCGTCGGCACGGCCAGCGCCGCCCGCATGCCCTGCCGACGGCACGGCCAGCGCCGCCCGCATGGCCCGCATCGCCCGGTGGCCCGCGCCGGCATCGCCCGCGCCCACGGCGCTCTCGATTGCCCGCCCCCGCGGATGTTGATGACTTCCCGCACGCCAAGCGCGGCAACTCATCAGAGCTGCCAATGCCCGCGAATCCGCCCGCCGCGACTCTCCGATCTTGATGACTCCCAGTCTCTGGGGCGTCTCAAGTCATCAGAGAAGGAGGCTGTTGCTCCGTCCGGCTCAAACGAGGGCGCGCGGCGTAAAAGGCCCGGCCGGCGCACGCCGGCGAGAGGGGCTGGGGATAACCGCCGGAAAGTGTCACACCCGGGCCGTAACGTCACCCCACCCAGTGACGGGGTGGGGTTGAGTAGGGCGGCAATCTTCGGCCGGCGTCAACGGGAGAGGCGTGACCAGAAGGAGCTAAAGCCGCGACGACCACGAAGAGGGGCGACGCCGGGCCTTAGCGTTCGAGCAAGCGACGGCCCAGCCCCGCATTACCGGCCGTCAGCGAGGCGGACCGAGTACTCGCGGACGGCGGTGTTGTACGTCTGCTCGTCCAGCGTCCAGTCGAAGTCGCCGGGGGCGCTTGCCCGGTTCAGCTGGGCCTGGAGGGTCATCACGGCCGAGGACAGGCCGCTGAACGGGCGGGTTCGCCACAGCTGCTCGCCGGCCGGGGCTACCTCGATCAGGTCGTCCTCGACGACCAGGAGGCCGGCGCCGGCCAGGCGGCGTACGGACTCCTCCAGCTCCTCGCGGCTCGGCACGGCGTGGTGCAGGAAGTCGGCGGCGGCGAGCACGTCGGCCAGCCCGGCCCCGGTCACCGGCAGCGAGGCGTGCAGCGCCCGGTCGCGCTCGAGGCGCTCGGCGATGACCGCGGACACGAAGATCCAAGCGTCGTTCCATTGCCAGTCGCCAGCCCCCATGGCGCAATGATGCCGCGCCCCTACCCTGCCGGGGAAGCAATTGTGGCCGGATGATCACCGACTTGTGTCAGTCCACCTCGGACATGTGCAAGTTGCGCGTTTCCGGCACCGTGCATAGCGGCAGGAAGACGTGAACCAGGGGGCCGATGCACAGGGCGTAGGCGACGGTTCCGATGCCGACCGTGCCCCCGAGCAAGAACCCAACCCCAAGGACAAAAAGTTCGATAGTGGTACGCACCAGGCGGATCGACAGCCGGGGGAAGCGGCGGACGATCCCGGTCATCAGGCCGTCCCGCGGGCCCGGGCCCATCCGTGCGCCGATGTACAGGCCCGTGGCGAGACCGTTGACCAGGATGCCGGCGACCAGGTAGCCGACCCGGCCGGGAATCGACCCGCCGGCGGGCAGCACCGGCAGCGCGATGTCGACCACGAAACCGATCACGACGAGGTTGGCGATCGTGCCGAAGCCGGGCTTCTGGCGCAGCGGGATCCACAGCAACAGGATCGGGATGCCGAGCAGGATCACGACCCAGCCGAAGCTGATGCCGGTCGCCTTCGACAGGCCCTGGTGGAAGACGTCCCATGGATTGAGACCGAGGTCGGACTCCACCATGAACGCCATGCTCACCCCGTAGAGCACCAGGCCCGTGAAAAGCTGGACCAGGCGCCGGGTGAGACGGCGATCTCCGTTGCCAATCAGACTCATAGATGCCACTCTGAAGGCCAATTCGGCGACGCTGAAGAGCCAATTTGCGGGAGGTGGCTGTGACGAGCTCGGTGCGAGGGGCCCAACTGGCTCGCCTGCTCGGTCAGTGGCATGCGCTGCCCGGCCGCCACCGCAGCCCGGATTACGCCGCCCTGGCCGCGGCCGTCCGGGGACTACTCTCCGACGGGCGGCTGCCGCTCGGCGTGCGACTTCCCGCGGAACGGGAATTGGCCGAGGCGCTCGGGGTCAGCCGCACGACGGTCTCGGCCGCGTACCGGGCGCTCCGGGAGACCGGCCACCTCACCAGCCGGCGCGGCGCGGGAAGCTGGACCACCCTGCCGCATGGCCACCGCGTCGCCACCTCCGGCCTGTGGGCGGCCGGCGACGAGAGCGACGTGATCGACCTCGGCGTGGCCGCCTCGCCGGCGCCGGACGAGCTGATCGGCGCCGCCCGCGCCGCCGCCGACGACCTGCCGCGCTACCTGGGCAGCGCCGGCTACCACCCGACCGGCCTGGTCGAGCTGCGCGAGGCGGTCGCGGCCGGCTATACCGCGCGCGGCGTGGCCACCTCGGCCGAGCAGATCCTGATCACGGCCGGCACCCAGCAGGCACTCGACCTGGTGCTGCGGCTCTCGGTGCCGGCCGGCGCGCCGGTGCTGGTCGAGTCGCCGACCTATCCGAACGCGCTGGCCGCGCTCTCCGCCCGCCGCGCGCGGATCAACACGCACGGCCTCGACGCGGCGACCGGCTGGGACGGCGAGATGCTGCTGGGCGCGCTGCGGCAGGGGCGGCCGCGGGTCGCGTACGTGATCCCGGAGTTCCACAACCCGACCGGTCACCTGATGGGCGCCGCCCTGCGCGAGCGCCTGGTCGCCACCGCCCACGCGGCCGGCACCGAGCTGATCGCCGACGAGTCGTTCGTCGACCTCGCCCTGGACGGGTCCGAGATGCCGCCGCCGGTCGCCGTCTTCGACCGGCATTCGCGGGTGGTGTCGATCGGCGGGATGAGCAAGGGCTACTGGGGTGGCCTGCGGATCGGCTGGGTCCGGGCCTCGGCGCCGCTGGTGCAGCGGCTGGCCGCGATCCGGGTCGGCGTCGACATGGCCAGTCCCGTCCTCGAGCAGCTGGTCGCCGTACGGCTGCTGGCCCAGGCCCCGCAGATCGTCGCCGCGCGCCGCGCCCAGCTCCGCGCCCGCCGCGACGCGCTGGTCGCCGCCCTGCACGAGCACCTGCCCGAGTGGACGTTCACGGTGCCGGCCGGCGGGGTGATGCTCTGGGCCGAGCTCGACGGCCCGATCTCCAGCGCGCTGGCTCGTGCCGCCGAGGACGTCGACGTCCGGCTCGCGCCCGGACCCCGCTTCGGCCTCGACGGCACGCTCGAGCGTTTCCTGCGGCTGCCGTTCGCCCTCGACGAGGAGACCCTCACCGAGGCGGTACGGCGAATCGCCTCCGTGCGTTACGACCTGGACCGGGGCGCCCGGCCCGCGTGGCGCACGCCCGCGGTCATCGCGTGACCCAGGCGCCGTCCCTCATCACGGTGCGACCTGGGATCTCGTCGACCTCGCGCCACGCCTGGACGGTCGTGGGGCGCAGCACGAGGAAGACATACGACTCGCCGGCCTCCCGCGGGTCCCAGTCGCTCTGCTCGGCGTAAGCCGCGCCCACCGTGCCGGACGAGGCGACCGGGATGGTCTCCTCGAGGACGGCGTCGATCATGACCACGTCGCGGGTAGGCCCGAGCCCGACCCGGGCCCGCCCCTTCGCGGCGAGATTGCGCGCGGTGGGCGAGGTCCGGGACGTGGCCAGGACGATCCGCTCGCCGTGCCAGGCGAGCGTGAGCGGCACCAGGTGCGGTTCGCCGTCCCCGGAGGCGGTGGCCACCCAGCAGTCGGCCACCGGCGCGGAGAGCCGGGCGAGCGCGTCGGCCGTGCGCTGCTCGAGCGAGCGCGGCCGGCCGGAAGGGCCCGGCTGGTCGGCTGGGCGCGGCTGGTCGGCTGGACGCGGCTGGTCGGCTGGGCGCGGCTGGTCGGCAGGGCGCGACTGGTCAGGCATCGGCGCCCTGGAACAGGCCGATCAGGTTGCCGTCTCCGTCGCGCAGGTGGGCGGTGAGCCCGCCGCCGCCGACGTCGCGCGGCTCCTGCTCGACGGTCGCGCCGGCGGCCGTCAGCTCGGCGACCGTCGCGTTGATGTCGGCCACGTGGAAGTACGTGATCGGCCCGGCCGCGATGTCGCCGTGCGGGTTGAGGCCGATCTCGGGTGAGCCCTCGGGGCGGAACCCGACGTAGTACGGCGACGACATGTACGGGTCGACGCCGAGCAGCTTGCCGTAGAGCGCGGTGGCCGCCTCCAGGTCCTTGACCGGGACGGTGATGGTGCGAATGGCCATGGGATCCTCCGTTTGTCACAGCGGACCGCTGCGGTCCGTCAAAGCTATGACGGACCCCGAACGGAGAGTGTGACGATGAGCGAACTCGAGATCCTGGCCGAGCGGTTCGAGGCCGACCGGCCGCACCTGCGTCAGGTCGCCCAGCGCATCCTGGGCTCGCCGCACGAGGCCGACGACGCCGTGCAGGAGGCCTGGGTCCGGCTCAGCCGCTCGGACACGACCGACGTCGGCAACCTCACCGGCTGGCTCACCACCGTCGTCTCCCGGGTCTGCCTCGACATGCTGCGTTCCCGGCAGGCCCGCCGCGAGGACCCGGCCGAGCTCCCGGTGGTGGCCGACGAGGCGGCCGGCCCCGAGCACGACGCGGTGATGGCCGACGCGATCGGCCCGGCGCTGCTGCTGGTGCTGGACACGCTCGGCCCCCGGGAGCGGCTCGCCTTCGTCCTGCACGACATGTTCGCGGTGCCGTTCCCGGAGATCGCCGAGATCATCGGGGCGTCGCCGGCGGTGGCCCGTCAGCTCGCGAGCCGGGCCCGCCGCCGAGCTCAGGGAACGAACCCGGAAAGTCCGGACAAGGCGCGGCAGCGGGAAGTCGTCGACGCCTTTCTCGCGGCGGCCCGGGGTGGCGACTTCGCGGCGCTGCTCGAGCTGCTCGACCCGTCGGTGGTGCTGCGGGCCGACGAAGCGGCGGTGGCGATGGGCGTGAGCGCGCTGGTCAGTGGCCAGGAGGGCGTCGCCGGCATGTTCAACGGCCGGGCCAAGGCGCTGCGGACGGCACTCCTCGACGGCATGCCCGGCCTGGTCTGGGCGGTGCGCGGCGAGCCCAAGGTGGCGTTCGCCTTCACCATCGACGAGGGCGGCCGGGTCACCGGAATCGAGCAGATCGCCGACACCGGGACGCTGGCCGCCCTGGAGATCGAGTTTCTTTAGATCTGCGCGAGCGTTCCCTCGTACATCTTGTCGATCTCGGCGGCGAAGTTGGTCTCCACGCTCCGCCGCTTGATCTTCATGGACGGGGTGATCTCGCCGGCCTCGATGCTGAGGTCGCGGGGGAGGATCGCGAACTTCTTCACCGTCTCCCAGCGGTTGAGCTTGGCGTTGAGCTCCTTGACGTAGCCCTCGATCAGCGCCTGGGTCTCGGGGGCGGCGACGATCTCGGCGTACTCCTTGCCGTCGAGCGGCCCGCCCTTGGCCCAGGACACGATCGCGTCCTCGTCGAGCGAGATCAGCATGGTCACGTAGTTGCGGGCCTGGCCGATGATGACCGCCTGCGACGTGTAGGGGCAGACCGCCTTGAACATGCCCTCGATGGCGCTGGGCGCGATGTACTTGCCGCCGGAGGTCTTGACCAGGTCCTTCTTGCGGTCGGTGATGCGCAGGTAGCCCTCGTCGTCGAGCTCGCCGATGTCGCCGGTGCGCAGCCAGCCGTCCTCGGTGAACGCCTCGGCCGTCTCCTGGGGCAGGTCGTGGTAGCCGCGCATCACCGGTTTGCCGCGCAGCAGCACCTCGCCGTCCGTGTCGATCTTGCACTCGAGGTCGCCGAGCGCCACGCCGACGGTGCCGATCTTGAGGCGCCCGGCCCGGTTCACGAAGTTGGCCGCGCTGCTCTCCGTCATCCCGTACCCCTCCATGATCGGAAGGTTGGCGGCCGCGAAGAACTCGGCGATGTCGCGGCTCAGCGGCGCGGAACCGCTGACCAGCACCCGGAGCCGGCCGCCGAGCCGGGTCTGCAGCTTCGAGAAGACGAGCTTCTCGGCCAGCGCGTACTTGAGCTTGAGGGCGGCCGGAAGCGGCTTGCGGGCCTGCTCGAGCGCGACCTTCTGCTTGCCGACGCCGACCGCCCAGCCGAAGATCTTGGCCTTGGCCCCGCCGGCGTCGAGCGCGGTGGTGACCGTCTTGTTGTACACCTTCTCGAAGATGCGGGGCGCCGCGCACATCAGCGTCGGCTTGACCACCGAGAGCATGTCGACCAGCTTGTCGACCCGGCCGTCGACGTAGGTCGGCACGCCGACGTGGATGATGCCGCAGAGCAGCGTCTTGCCGAACGAGTGCGACAGCGGGAGCCACAGATACTGCAGGTCGGTCGACTCGAACAGGCCGAGGCTCTCCTGCGCCACACCCTCCCAGGTCCAGCCGCCGTGCAGCAGCTGCACGCCCTTGGGCCGCCCGGTCGTACCCGAGGTGTAGATGAGCGTGGCCAGGTGGTCGGGGCCGATGCCCTCGACCACCCGCTCGATCAGCTTCGGGTCGTCGCGCAGCGCCGCCTGGCCCCGCTCCTCGAGCTCGGCCAGCGTCAGCTGCGGCGGGGTGGCGCCGGCGTCGGCCTGGCCGCCGAGCAGCACCACGTGGGTCACGCCGGTCTCGGCGCCGGAGATCTTGAGAGCCTGCTTGGGGCTTTCCGCGATCAGCACCTTGGACCCCGAGTTCGACACGATGAAGCTCGCGTCCTCGGGCTCGGTGGTCGGGTAGACCGTGGTGGTGGCGGCGCCGGCGCAGTTGATGCCGAGGTCGGCGAGGATCCACTCGTAGCTGGTGCCGGAGAGGATCGCCACCCGGTCCTCGAGGCCGACGCCCAGCGTGCGCAGCCCGGCCGCGATCGCGACGGCCCGCTCGGCGACCTGCGACCAGGTGTGCCAGACCAAACCGGTGTCGTCGGCGTTGGGCGTCGCGAACGCCTGACCGTTCGGTGTCGCCGCCACGCGCTTGAAGAACATGTCGGGGATCGAGCGGTACGGAACGTCGAGAGCCATCGGGCGCCGCCTTAAGAAAAAGGGGGAGGTAACGCGCTTGTTACCGCAGAGTATTGAAAGGTCGGCCAGGAGGCTAGTACCGGGCCCGGGCTCCGAGTCTATCGACCGACCCGCCGGTAACGTCGCCGAGCATGAGCGTGATTGTGCTGGGCGGGACGGGTGTGGACACCGTGGTGCCGGTGGCGGGGCTGCCGGTGCTGGGCGCCGACTCGGCCCGGCCGACCGGCCCGATCCGGGACGAGGTCTCGCACACCGGCACCTGCGTGGCGCTGGCCCTGCGCGCGCTGGGCGTGCCGGTCGCGCTGGCCGACACGGTCGGCGACGACCACGCCGGACGGCGGGTGACCTCGGCGTTCGCGGAGTGGGGGATCCCGCTGCACGCGGCGCCGGCGCCGGCCGGGACCCGGCGGGCGGTCAACCTGATGAGCCCGGACGGGCGGCGGTTGTCGATCTACGACGGACGGGCCGTGCCGGGCTACCGGTTCCCGGACGCGGTGGTGACCGCGTCGGAGGCCCGGCACGCGCACGTGACGATCATGGATTGGGGGCGGCATCTGATCCCGGTGGCGCGGTCGGCGGGGATGACCGTCTCCACCGACCTGCACGACTGGGACGGCGTCAACCCGTACCACCTGGATTTGGCCCTGGGGTCCGATCTGGTCTTCGTCTCCGGCGTGCAGCTGGCAGCGGGCGCGCCGGAGCGGATCCTGGCCGAGGGCGTGGCGTCGCGGGTGCTGGTCACGCACGGCGGGGAGGGCGCCACGCTGATCACCAAGGAGGGCGCCGTGCATCACGCGGCGGCCGATCCGGGCGCGCCGATCGTGGACACCAACGGCGCGGGCGACGCCTTCGCCGCCGCCTTCCTGGCGGCCCACCTGGCGGGCGAGAGCGACGAGGTCTGCCTGCGCTGGGCGTTGCTGGCGGGCGCCTTCGCCTGTACGCGTGAGGTAGGCCCGGATTGCTTCATCGACCGCGAGACGCTGGCCGCCCGGCTGGTCAGGTAGGCGCGGTCTCCTCCAGCGGCTCCATCTCGCGGATGCCGGCCGCGAGGCTGGCGGTCAGCGCCGCCACCACCACCGACGCGGCGAAGAACAGGATCGTGCGCGGGCCGCCCCACGCGGTCACGAAGAAACCGGCCAGCAGCGGGGCCGCGGCCGACGCCGACATGGCGGCCAGGAAGATCACGCTCAGCACCCGGCCCTGGAGCCGGTCGGGCGTGATGGCGGCCTGGTAGCCGAAGAGGGCCGCGTTGCAGGACGGCCCGAGGAAGACCGCCACCGCCACCGGCACCGCGGCCAGCACGCTCGTGGTCAGCCATGCGCTGGCCACCAGCACCCCGGCCGCGGCCCAGCAGATCGCCCGGATCAGCCGGGCGAACGGCAGCCAGCGCTGCAGCGCCGGGGCCACGAACGCGCCGGTCAGGCCGCCGATGCCGACGATCGTCTCGGTCAGCCCGATCACGCCCGGGGTCACGCCGTGCCGCTGCAGCGTGACCACGATCGTGAAGAGGACGCCGGTCAGGGCGAAGTTCAGCGGCGCCGCGATGATCAGTACGGCCCGCAGGAACGGGTTGCGGAAGACGAAGCGCAGCCCCTCGGCCAGGGCGGTGGCGTGCCGGGGCGGCGGTTCGGACTGCTCGGCCTGCAGCGGGCGGCGGATCAGCGTCACGCCGGCGAACGACGCCAGATAGGACAGGGCGTTGCCGAAGAACGGCAGGGCGTGGGTGACGCCGTAGAGCAGGCCGCCGAGCGGCGGGCCGGCCAGCGCCGTGCCGTACGTGCGGGCCTCGTTGCGGGCCACCGCGGCCGGCAGCTGGGCGGCCGGGACGATGCTGCGCAGCGACGCGTGCTCGATGGTGTTGAAGAGAGCGGTGCAGGCGGCGTCGAGCACCGCGACCGTGATGATCAGGGCGAGGGTCGCGCGCCCGGTGGCCACGGCGACCCCGAGGCCGATGCCGGCGATCAGCCGGATCACGTCGCAGATCAGCATGGCCCGGCGGCGGTCGACCCGGTCGGCCAGCACGCCGGCCGGCAGCCGGGTGGCCAGCTTCGCGATCAGCGCGCAGGTACCCACGACGCCGGCCTTGACCGGCGACCCGGTCAGGTCGAGCACGAGCAGAGGCACGGCGAGCTGGGCGATCGCCCCGCCGAGGTCGGAGAGCGACTGGCTCGTCCAGAGGAGCGTGAACTCGCGATTTCGCCACAGGGCGCTCACCGGCGAACTCCGCTCGGTAGCACCTTGGTCACCTAGCGCAACATATTTACTGCTCGCGATTTCCGCAAACGGTGCTGTCTCAGAGCAGCGAGACCTTCTTCTTCATGGTTGCCCTCCTTCTGCCGACGAGCCTATTTCCCGGCCCGGCGCGGACCTGCATACCGGTTTGGACATACCAGAATGGCCCGGTGGATCTGGTCATCACCGACGACGGCGGCGGCGAGAAGACCGTCCTGGTCTACCGGGCGCTGCGGGAAGCGATCGTGGACGGGCGGCTGCCGGCCGGGCACCGCCTGCCGCCGACCCGGGCGCTCGCCGCCGACCTCGGCGTCTCGCGGGGGAGCGTGGCCACCGCGTACGAGCGCCTGGTCGCCGAGGGCTACCTGTCGTCGCGGGTCGGCTCGGGCACGTTCGTCGCCGCGGTGACCGCCCCGCGCCGCCCGCGGCGGGCCGCCGCCGACCCGTTGCGGCCCCGGGCCGGCTGGCCGGCGAGCCCGGCGCCGACCAGTGGCGACCAGCCGAAGCCGCGGTACGACTTCCGCACCGGCATCCCGGACGTGACGCTCTTCCCGTTCGACACCTGGCGCCGGCTGGTGGCGGCGGAGATGCGGGCGGGCGCGAACACGCCGGGCACGTACCCCGCCCCGGACGGGCATCCGGCGTTGCGCGCCGCCATCGCCCGCTACCTCGGCTACGCCCGGTCGGTGCGGGCCACGGCCGGCGACGTGGTGGTCACCAACGGCACCCAGCACGCCCTCGACCTGGTCGCCCGGGTGCTGCTGCGGGCCGGCGACGTGGTGGCGGTCGAGGAGCCCGGCTACCCGCCGGCCCGGCGGCTGTTCGAGGCGATCGGCTGCCGGGTCGCGGGCGTGCCGGTCGACGAGGAGGGCCTGGTGGTCGCGGCGCTGCCGGCCGGGTGCCGGCTGGTGTACGCGACCCCGTCGCACCAGTTCCCGCTGGGCCGGCCGATGAGCCTGGCCCGGCGCCGCGAGCTGCTCGACTGGGCCCGCCGCCGCCCGGTCGCGATCGTCGAGGACGACTACGACAGCGAGTTCCGGTTCTCGTCCCGGCCGCTCGAGCCGCTGCACAGCCTGGACGAGGCGGGGCGGGTGCTCTACGCCGGGACGTTCTCGAAGAGCATGATCCCCTCGATCCGGACCGGCTTCCTGGTGGTGCCGCCCGGCCTGCGCGGCGCCGTGGCCGCGGCCCGTCAGCTCGGCGACGGGTACGGCCCGCCGGCGATCCAGGCCGCGCTGGCCCGGTTCATCGACGAGGGTCAGCTCGCCCGGCATGTCCGCAAGGCCGGGAAGGAGTACGCGCGCCGCCATGCCGCCTTGACCGGCGCGCTGAGCGACATTCCGGAAATCTCGGTTGTCCCGTCGGCGGCGGGGCTCCATGTGACGGCGCTGTGGGACGGTGACTCCGCCGCGGTCGTGTCCGTGGGCGCCGGGCGGGGGCTCGCGATCGAGGACCTGGCGACCTACGCCACCTCGCAGGCCGGCTTCGTGTTCGGGTTCGGCGCCGTCGACCCCGCGCTGATCGGCGAGGGGATGGCGATCTTCGCGGACCTGCTGGCCCGCCACCCCTGATAGCCGATCGCCCCGGCCGCCACCACCAGGCTGAGCAGCGCCGGCGGCCCGGTCAGCACCAGCAGCCCGATCACGGCCACGAACGCGACACCGGCCCCGGCCCGGGACGGCCCGGCCGGCAGCAGCCGGAGGGCGGCCGCGGTGCCGAGCACGTAGACGAGCGTGAAGCAGCCGGTGACCAGCAGCATCGAGGTCTTCAGCGCGAACGGCAGGGCGACCGAGGCGAGGCTCGCGAACAGCACGAACGTCAGCGACTTGCGCGGGGTGCCGAAGACCCGGACCGGCAGCGCGCCGTCGCGGGCCAGCGCCGCCCCGAGCCGGGAGGCCCCGGCCAGGTACGCGTTCACCGCCCCGATCGTCAGCAGCACCGCCACGACCGCGGTCACCGCCCGGACCGGCCCGCCGACGCCCACGGCCAGCAGGTCGGCCAGCGGGGCCGGGCTGTCGCCGAGCGCCGGCCCGAGCACCAGCACGCTGGTCAGCGCCACCGCGAGGTAAAGGACGCCGACCACGGCGACGGCGATGGCGGTGGCCCGGGGTACGTCCCGCCGCGGGTGGCGGTAGTCGGGGGAGAGCGACGAGATCGCCTCCCATCCGGCGAAGCCCCAGACGAGCACGGCCGCGGCGGCGCCGATCCCGGTCCAGCCGTGCGGCGCGAACGGCGTCAGGTTCGCCGCGCGGGCGTGCGGCAGCGCGGTGACCACGGTGACCACCAGCAGGGCGGCCAGTGCCGCGGTCAGCCAGAGCTGGACCCGGCCGGAGACGCGCAGCCCGAACCAGTTCATGCCGAAGACGACACCGACGATCGCCAGGAACGTGCCGAGCACCGTGGCCCGGCCGCCGCCGAGCACGTCGGCCACGTACCCGCCGGCGAACGCGGCCGCGGCCGGGGCGCCGAGCGGCACCGCGAAGTAGAAGCACCAGCCGACCGCGGCCGCGGCCCGCGGCCCGAACGCGAGCCGGACGTAGGTGGAGACGCCGCCGGCATCCGGGTGCCGGGCGCCGAGCGCGGCGAACGTCCAGGCCAGCGGCGCCGACAGGACGATCAGGGCGAGCCAGGCGACGAGCGAGGACGGGCCGGCGACCCCGGCGGCGAGGGCCGGCATCGAGATCACCCCGGTGCCGAGGACGGCGCCGACGCTGAGGGCGGTGCCCTGCGCCACGGAAAGCTTCATACCTGAAACGTAGAGGTCGGATTGGCTTCCCGTCTGGGCCAATTACGTGGTGCTGGCTTGGACCAATCAGATCGCCAGACGGGCCTTCCGCAGAGCGTTAACCTGCTCTTCGGGGCCGGTCACCGCGACCCGGGCGGCCCGCTGCCGGCCGGACAGGAAGAGCGCGAGCTCGCCGGCGTGACCGGTCACGGTCACCTGCGCGCTCTCGCCGCCGACCACGAACTCGCCGAAGCCGGCCGCCTCCCGGACCCGCACCGGCATCCGCACCCGGCGCAGCGCCAGCTTGCCGGTGAACTGCGCGGCCCGCCAGATCGCCCGGGCGTGCGGCTCGTCCAGGTCGCGCGGCTCCCAGTCGCCCTCGCCGCGGCGCACGTCCTCGTGGTGGATGAAGAACTCGACGGTGTTGGCCAGCTCGTCGAGCAGCGGGTTGCTGACCGGGCTCCACCAGGGCGGGTTCCGCATCTCGGCGACGACCGCGGGGAACGGCTCGGCCGCCTTGGCGCGCCGAATTCGCTCGCCGTACCCGCGCAGCGGCGGGAGGATGATGCCGGCCGCCGAGTCGGGGCGCCGCTCGCGCACCACGAGGTGGGCGGCCAGGTCGCGGGTGGTCCAGCCCTCGCAGAGGGTCGGCCGGTCGGGGCCCACCTGCAGGAGCAGGTCGGCCAGTTGCTGACGCTCGCTCTGGGCAAAGGCAGTCACGGACGTGATCGTAGACACATTGTCACAGGTGTAAACGGCGGCCGTGGTTGGGCAGGATGGATCGGTAAGGCCGGTAGCGCCGGCGAACGCTTACAGGTCGGGTTGGGACATTGAGCGGCGGCAGGGCCAGCAGGGACGTGCTGGGACGGGGACTGCGAGTGCTCGGGCAAGCGATCCGGGCCGAGCCGCGCCTTTTCACGGTCGGGGTCGTCGGCAGCAGCCTGTTCGGCCTGCTGATCATCGCGAACTCGTACGTGGTGGGCGCCGTCGTCGGGCATGTCGTGGTGCCCGCGTTCGCCGATCATCATGCGTCGGTCGGCACCCTCGCCCTGGTCGCGGCCGTCTTCCTGGGCATCAGCCTGTTGCGCGTGGGCAGCATCTTCGGCCGCCGGCTCGGCGCCGGGTTCATGCAGTTCCGCCTGCAGGCCCGCTACCGGCGCGCGGTCACCCGCCGCTACCTGTCGCTGCCGCCGTCCTGGCACCAGCAGCACGCCACCGGCACCCTGCTGTCCAACGCGAACTCCGACGTCGAGGCCGCCTTCGTGCCGATCGCGCCGCTGCCGTTCGCGGTCGGCACGATCGTCATGGTCGTCGCCGCGGTGGCCGCGCTCTTCTTCACCGACTGGGTGCTGGCGCTGGTCGGCGTGGCGCTGTTCCCGGCGCTGTTCGGCCTCAACGTCGTCTACTCGCGGTACATGTCGCCGCGGCAGATCCGGGCCCAGCGGATGCGGGCCAAGGTCAGCGCGGTCGCGCACGAGAGCTTCGACGGCGCGCTGGTGGTCAAGACCATGGGCCGCGAGGAGGACGAGTCGCGGCGCTTCGGCGTCTTCGTGACCGAGCTGCGCGACGCGCTGATCTCGGTCGGCCGGCTGCGCGGCCTCTTCGACCCGGTGATGGACAGCCTGCCCAGCGTGGGCACGCTCGCGGTGCTGCTGCTCGGGGCGTGGCGGCTGGAGAACGGCGCGATCAGCGTGGCCGAGCTGGTCACGGTGTCGTTCCTGTTCACCGTGCTGGCGTTCCCGGTGCGGGCGATCGGCTGGGTGGTGGCCGAGCTGCCGCGGTCGGTGGCCGGCTGGGAGCGGGTGCAGGCGGTGCTGACCTCGACCGGCGACCTGGCCTACGGCTCCAAGACCTTGGCGAAGACCGACACCGCGGCGACCGTACGCTTCGAGCACGTCGACTTCCGGTACGGCGACGGCCCGCTCGTGCTGCGCGACGTCTCCTTCACCGTGCCGGCCGGCAAGACCGTCGCCCTGGTCGGCCCGACCGGCTCCGGGAAGTCGACGATCGCGTCCCTGGCGATCCGGCTGGTCGACCCGGCCGGCGGCGTCGTCACGCTCGACGGCGAGCCGCTGCCCGAGCTGACCGAGGCCACGCTGGCCCGCACGTCGGCGCTGGTCCCGCAGATCCCGTTCGTCTTCGACGACACCGTGCGCGGGAACATCACGCTCGAGCGCGACGGCCTGACCGACGACGACGCGTGGGCGGCGCTGCGGCTGGCCCAGGCCGACGGCTTCGTCGGGAAGCTGCCCGCGGGCCTGGACACCGCGGTCGGCGAGCGCGGCACCTCGCTCTCCGGCGGCCAGCGGCAGCGGATCACGCTGGCCCGGGCGCTGGCCGGCCACCCGCGGCTGCTCGTGCTCGACGACGCCACCAGCGCCGTCGACCCCCGGGTCGAGGCCGCCATCCTCGGCTCGCTGCGCGGGCGGGACGCGGGCGCCTCGATCCTGGTCGTGGCCTACCGCCGGGCCACGATCGCGCTCGCCGACGAGGTCGTCTACCTCGAGCAGGGCAAGGTGGTGGCGACCGGCACCCACGCCGATCTGCTGGCCACCAACGAGGGGTACGCCGACCTCGTCACCGCGTACGAGAAAGCCGAGCAGGAGAGGGTCGACGCGTGACCACCGCCGAAGGCACCTTCGCCACCGTCAAGCGGGGTCTGGCACTCTCCCCGGAGCTGCGCCCCGGCCTGGCCGGCACGATCGCGCTGGCCATCGTGCAGATGGCCGGCAAGGTCGCGGTGCCGATCGCCGTGCAGCAGGGCATCGACCACGGCATCCGCGGCGACGGCGGTCCCGATCTCGGCTACGTGATCGAGGTCGTGGCCTTCACGTTCGTGGTGCTGATGATCTCGACGGCGGCCGGCTACCTGATGACCCGGCGCCTGTTCACGGTCAGCGAGACCGCGCTCGGCGCCCTGCGCTCGCGCACGTTCCGGCACATCCACGACCTGTCGATGCTGCACCAGCAGTCCGAGCGCCGCGGCTCGATGGTGTCCCGGGTGACCAGCGACGTCGACCAGATCTCCCAGTTCCTGCAGTTCGGCGGCGTGCAGCTGCTGCTCTCCTCCGGTCAGCTGCTGGTATCCACGCTGGTCATGCTCGCGTACTCGTGGCAGCTCACGATCGTCGTGCTGCTCGCCTTCGGGCCGGCCGTCGCGGTGATCCGCCTCTTCCAGAAGCGGCTGGCCGCGGTCTACCGCGCGGTCCGCGAGCGGACCGGCGTCATGCTCGGCGCGGTCGCCGAGAGCGTGGTGGGCGCCACGGTGATCCGGGCGTACGGGGTGGCCGGCCGTACCGGGCAGCGCCTGGACACCTCGATCGAGAGCCTCCGGGTCGCCCAGCAGAAGGCCCTGCGCACCAGCGTGACCAGCTTCTCCTCGGGCGAGCTCGGCGCCGGCCTGGCCCTGGCCGCGGTGGTGGTGGTCGGCACGCTGCTCGGCGTCGGCGGCAGTCTCACCGTCGGTGAGCTGACCGCGTTCCTGTTCCTGGTCACGCTCTTCATCCAGCCGGTGCAGATCGCCACCGACATGCTCAACGAGGCGCAGAACGCGGTGGCCGGCTGGCGCCGGGTGCTCGACGTGCTCGACCTCCGCCCGGACGTGGCCGACCCCGACGACCAGGGTGTGCCGCTGCCGCCCGGCCCGCTGTCGGTGCGCTTCCGCGACGTCTCGTTCCGCTACGCGGCCGACGCCCCGATCGTGCTGGCCGACGTCGACCTGTCGCTGGACGCGCGCCGGAAGTACGCGGTGGTCGGCGAGACCGGCAGCGGCAAGACCACGTTCGCGAAGCTGCTCACCCGCCTGATGGACCCGGTCGAGGGCGAAGTCCTGCTCTCCGGCACGCCGCTGCCCGACGTGCGCTTCTCGTCGCTGCGGTCGCGGGTGGTGATGGTGCCGCAGGACGGGTTCCTCTTCGACGCCACGATCGCCGAGAACATCCGGTTCGCCGAGCCGTCGCTCACCGATGAGCAGCTCGCCGACGCGTTCACCGAGCTCGGCCTGGCCGACTGGGTGGCGGGTCTGCCGGCCGGCCTGGAGACGCCGGTCGGCGAGCGCGGGGAGGCTCTGAGCGTGGGGGAGCGGCAGCTGGTGGCGCTCGTCCGCGCCTACGTCGCCGACCCCGACCTGCTCGTGCTCGACGAGGCGACCAGCGCCGTCGACCCGGCGACCGAGGTGCGCCTGCAGCGGGCCCTCGACACGGTCACCCGGGGCCGCACCACGGTCGCGATCGCCCACCGCCTGTCGACCGCCCAGGCCGCCGACGAGGTGATCGTGGTCGACGCGGGCCGCGTCGTGCAACGCGGCCCGCACGCCTCACTGGTCGCCGAGGAGGGCTCGATCTACGCCAAGCTCTACGCTTCCTGGCTCGAGCAGACGCGGTCGTCCTAGCGGGCGTAGAACTCCACCACGAGCTGCTCGTCGCAGAGGATCGGGATCTCCTTGCGCTCGGGGACACGCAGCACGGTGGTGCGCAGCTCCTCCAGCGCCGTGGACAGGTAGGGCGCGGTCGGCCCGTCGAGGTGGGCGCCGGCCGCGGCGATCTGGAACGGCGGCTTCTGCCGGCTGCTCTCGCGCACCTCGACGACCTGGCCCGGCTTGAGCCGGAAGCCCGGCCGGTCGACCTTCTTGCCGTCCACCGTGAAGTGGCCGTGCACGACGAGCTGGCGGGCCTGGTAGATGGTGCGGGCCAGGCCGGCCCGGTGCACGACGGCGTCGAGGCGGCGCTCGAGCAGGCTCACCATGGCCTCGCCGGTCTTGCCCTCGGCGCGGTGGGCGTCGTCGTACGCCTTCCGCATCTGGGCCTCGCTGATGTTGTACTGGTGCCGCAGCCGCTGCTTCTCCAGCAGCCGGACCTGGTAGTCCGAGCTCTTGCGCCGCGCCCGGCCGTGCACGCCCGGCGGGAAGGGCCGCTTCTCGAAGTACTTCACGCACTTGGGAGTCAGCGGGATGCCGAGGGCACGGGACAGCTTGGCCTTGGGCCGGGAGTTGTTCATGAAGTCTCCGAGAGAGGGTCTTGCGCTTGAGGGCTCTGTTACGGTTAGCCTCACCTTACTAAGGCAAGCCTAACCGGTCCGCGGAGGTATCCACCATGCAGCCCAGCCACGCCGAGGTCGCCCGCACGCTCGCTGCCGGCCACCTCCCGGCGGTCGCGCACATCGCGTGCCGCCAGGGCCCGCTCCCGGTGCGGCACGTGACCGACGCCCAGGGCCGGGTGCTGCTGCTCGCGCCCGAGGGCGGCGCGTTCGCCACCGCGATCACGCCCGCGCCGGGCGCCGACGACACCGCGATGGTGCTGGACATCGCCGACGTGCCGCCGGTGGCCGGCGCGCCCGGGCTCGGCCGGGTCTGGGTCTCGGGCTGGGCCCGGCGGCTCGACGGTGACGAGGCCCGCCGGGCGGCGCTGGACTACGCCGAGGTCGACGCCTCCGGCGACCTGCTCGACGTCGGCGGTTCACAGGTGCTGCACCGGATGGATGTCGCCGAGGTGCGCTACGAGCGCCACGAGAACCTGGTCGACGTCGACCCCGACGAGTTCCTGGCGGCCAGTCCCGACCCGCTGCGGCAGATCGAGTTCGACCTGATCGCGGATCTGGCCGACCATCACCTGGCGGAGATGAGCGCGTACGTCCGCCGGCACCTCGGCCCGGCGTTCCAGCCGGAGAACGAGCCGCGGGTGGTCCGGATGGACCGCTACGGCTTCCTGGTGCGCCTCGACGACAAGCTGGCCCGGCTCGCCTTCCCGCGCCCGGTCACCGGCCGGCACGACCTCGCCCACCTGCTGCACCCGGTCCTCTGCCACCGCTGCGGCGGCTAGCGTTACTCCTGCTTGAACACCTCGGGCATCGGCTCGATCAGGAAGCGCTGCACGTTCGGCCCGATCGCGGCGACCAGGGTCTCGATCGGCGCGCTCGCCAGCGGCTCGATCTTCAGCACGTAACGGGCCACCATCACGCCCGCGATCTGGGTGGCGACCAGGCCCGATCGCATCGGGGCCTCGGCCGGATCGGGCACCAGCTCGCTCACCGCCCGGCGCAGGATCTGGGTGACCACGAACTCCCGCAGCAGCCGCGCCGTCCACTCGTTGCTCAGCGCCGAGCGGAACATGCCCAGCGCCGCCGACCCGGCCGGCGAGTCCCACACGCCCAGGGCCAGCCGGATCAGCCGCTCGCCGGCTTGCTCGCGCGGACCGGCGAGGGCCTGCGGAATCAGCTCCCCGGGGTTGATCGGCGCGTTCATGGCCGCCAGGAACAGCTTCTCCTTGGTGCCGAAATAGTGGTGCACGAGCGCCGGGTCGACCTGGGCCTCGGCCGCGATGCCGCGGACCGAGGCCTGGTCGAAGCCCTTCTCGGCGAAGGTCCGGCGGGCGGCCTCCAGGATGGACGCTTTGGTGTCCTGGTTGCCGGGGCGCCGCCCGCTCCTTCTGACCAACACGGCTCCTAGGGTGTACGCCGCCGCAGGGTCGCGGCGGCCAGGAACAGGGCGACGATCGCGGCGCCGGCCACGATGATCAGATCGCGCCACATCGTGGTCGTGGCCTCGGCCGAGCGGCCCACCTCGATCAACGCGTCGACCGCATAGGTCAGCGGCAGCACGTCGGAGATCGCCTGGAGCCAGCCGGCCATCTGCTCGCGCGGGACGAACAGACCGCAGAGCAGGATCTGCGGCACGACCACCACCGGTAGGAACTGTACGGCCTGGAACTCCGTACGGGCGAAGGCGCTGCAGAGCAGGCCGAGCGCGACGCCGAGGACCGCGTTGACCACCGCGATGAGCACGACCAGGGCCGGGCTGCCGAGCGTGTCCAAACCGAGCAGCCAGTACGCCACGCCGGTCGCCACCGCCCCCTGCACGGCGGCCGCCAGGGAGAACGCCGCGCCGTACCCGAACAGCAGGTCGACCTTGCCGAGCGGCGTGGTCAGCAACCGTTCCAGGGTGCCGCTGGTCCGCTCCCGCAGCATCGCGATGCTGGTGACCAGGAACATGATCACGAACGGGAAGATCCCCAGCATGATCAGGGCCACCCGGTCGAACGTCGGCGCCGAGTCCTCGTACATGAAATAGAGAAGCGCGAGCAGCAGCGCCGGCACGACGATGAGCAGCGCCACCGTGCGCCGGTCGTGCCGCAGCTGCCGGACGATCCGCCCGGACGTCGCGACCGTGATCCCGATGCTCATGCCGCCACCTGCTCCCGCTCGCGGATCAACCGGAGAAACGCCTCTTCCAGATCGCCGGTGCCGGCCCGCTCCCGGATCGCCGCCGGCGTGTCGTCGCCGATCAGGTCGCCGTCGCGGATCAGCAGAAGCCGGTCGCAGCGGCCGGCCTCGTCCATCACGTGGCTCGACACCAGCAGCGTCGTGCCGTTGGCCGCCATCTCGTGGAACTTGCCCCACAGGTCGGCGCGCAGTACCGGGTCCTGCCCCACCGTCGGCTCGTCCAGCACCAGCAGCGCCGGGGAGCCGATCAGCGCGCAGGCCAGCGACGCCCGGCTGCGCTGCCCGCCGGAGAGGTTGCCGACCAGCTGCTGCGCCGCGGACGCGAGCCCGACGTCGGCGATCGCCCGGTCGGCGTCGGCCGCGCCCAGCCCGTAGAGCCGGGCGAAGTACCGGGCGTTCTCCCGCACCGACAGGTCGGCGTAGACGCTGGGCGCCTGCGTGACGTACCCGACCTCGCGCCGCAGCGAGGCGCTGCCCGCCGGCCGGCCGAGGACGGTCACCGTGCCGGACTTGACGATCTGCACGCCGACCACGGCGCGGATGAAGGTGGTCTTGCCGCTGCCGCTCGGCCCGAGCAGCCCGGTCACGCTGCCGGGCGGGATCGCACAGCTGATCCCGCGCAGCACCCGCCGGTGCCCGCGCTCCACGACCAGGTTGGTTACCTCGATCGCACTCGTATAATTCATCACGCGATGATTTCAACGCACGATGAATTCTGCGGCAAGGGGTTTTTCGGCATCTGTCAAAGTCCCCACGACAAAGCGCCCCGCCGGTCTTCGGACCGGCGGGGCGCTTCTGGTCGGGCGCGCTACAGGGCGAGGATGCGGTCCAGGAACTCCCGGTAGCCGCGCATCGCCATCCGCATGCTCTCGGTGTCCGGGGTGGCGGTGCCGCGCAGCGGGTCGAGCTCGTCCCGCTCGGCCAGCAGCGCCTCGGTCAGCTCGTTGACCGCGTCGGTGAGCAGGTCGTGGGCCCGGGTCAGGGCCCGCACCGGGTCGTCCACGAACTCGGCCTTGACCTCGTGCCAGGCCGCCCGGAAGTGGCGGGTGGCGTCGTCGTCCCAGAACGCGATGTGCCCCGCCTCGACGTCACCCGGGCGGGCCTGCTCCTCGGCCGCCGGCTCGTCGTCGGTGTCGGGCGCGGCGCGGCGGCCGCGACGGGCCGGCTCGGCGTCCTCGAGGCTGGCCGAGCGGCGGGGGGCCGGCGGGCGCAGGGCGCTCTCGTCCTCCCACGGCCGGCGGTCGGTGTCGGTGCGTAGCGAGGCCGGGCTCGCGAGGGTGGCGCCGCTGCCGAGGGTGGCGCCGGGCAGGGCGATCTCGACCTGGTCGGCCGGTGGGGTCACGCTCGGCCGGCCCGCCGGGCTTCCCAGTGAGGTCGCCGGGTTTCCGAGCGGAGTGGCCGGGCTCCCCAGGGGGGTGGCCGGGCTACCGAGCGGGGTGGCCTGGCTTCCCAGCGGGGTGGCCGGGCTGCCGAGCGGGGTGGCCGGGTTTCCGAGCGGGGTGGCCTGGTTTCCCAGCGGGGTGGCCGGGCTGCCGAGCGGGGTCGCCGGGCTGCCGAGCGGGGTCGCCGGACTTCCGAGTGGGTTCGCCCGGCCGCCGGGGGCGTCGAACGACGGGCCGGCCGGGGAGTGGGGTGTGACCGGCGCGGAGCCGGCGGCGCGCGGCTCGTCGGCCCGCTCGGCCGTGGTCCGTTCGGCGTTGGGCCGCTCGGCCGTGGCCCGTTCGGCGTTGGCCGGCGCGGGCGGAGTGCCGATGCGCGGCGCCGGCACGCCCGAGACCGGGCCGGCGGCCGGGTCGGGCAGCGCGGGCACGTAGGTCGGCGGCTGTCCGAACCCGCCCGGGTGGGACCCCGGCGAGACCGGCGTGGCCGACACCGGCGCGCCCGAGGTCGGCGTGATCACCGGGTTGGTCGAGGTCGGCGCGGACGCCCAGCCGGTCGCCTGACGGCGCCCCCCGGCGTCGGCCGTGTCCTCCACCGGAGCGGAGTCGGCCCGTCCGTTCATGTCATCACGCCCGTTCTCGTCGCTTGCGTCCGCCGGCTCGGCGCCGCCGGCCACCACCGGCACGGAGCCATCCACAGTAGACGTCTCGTCGTCCGGCTTCCTCGTCCGTCCGTTCAGTTCCGGGCCCGCGTGACCGTTGAGCCCGCGCTGCCCGTCACCGTGACCGTTGCGCCCCGGTTCCGCGTCGCCGTGCCCGTTGCGGCCACCCCGATGGTCGTCGGTCCCGCGCCCGAACAGGAACCGCCCGTTGCGGCCGCCGAGCCCGAAGCCACCGAACGCACCGGTGTCCCGGTCCCAGGGGTTCCTGGCCCGACGGGACTCTACGACCTGAGCTGCGTCTTCGCCGGTCTCCGACGCGCCGGAGTGATCGGGATCGCCCTCCCGGGCCGCATCCGCCCCCGGCCGCCCGCCCGCGGAACCGTCGTTCCCGTCCCCGTCCGGCCCGCCGCCCGCTTTGCCGCGTGTGCCGTCGCCCGGTCCGCCCGCGCGACCATCCGGAGCGTCACCGGCCCGGGCCGCCTCCTCGCGCGGTGCGTCACCATGGCTTCCCGCTCCGCCCTGTGCCGCGTCGCCGTCTCCCGCTCCGCCCCGCGTCGCGTCGCCGTCTGCTGCTCCGCCCCGCGTCGCGCCGCCGTCCCGCGAAGCACCGCTCGCGCCGATCCCGCCGCTCGCGCCGATCCCGCCGCTCGCGCCGATCCCGCCGCTCGCGCCGATCCCACTGCCCGCGCCGATCCCGCCGATCCCGCCGCTCGCGCCGATCCCACCGCCGGCGCCCGGACCGCTCACGCCGCCGCGCGCTCCCGAAGCCGGCGCCGAGCCCGCCCCGTCCGGCCCCGGCGAGCCGCCGCCCGGTCCACCCGCTCCCGAGGCCAGTGGCCCACCCGTCGCCACCGCCCGCGGTCCGTTCGGGCGGTCGCCGCCGAAGCGCTGCGGACCGAAAGCCCCACCCGGGCCCGGGGTGCCGGGGACACCGGGCACGATCAGCCCGGCCGGGTCGGCGCGTCGCGAACCCAGGGCAACCATCTCGGTTTCACCCGGACGGGCGACCGCCGGGTCGTCCGGACGGGCCTCCGCGGACGGTTCCTCGCCCTCCCGATGAACCGGCCAGAAGCGCGACAGACCGCGCGGTGACCGTGAGTTGTCGGGGCTGGACGTCGGCTCCATGGGCTTAAGACTCCCGTCGCGTGGATGCACCACCCGCGCCCGTGAGCTGCGCTGACCCTCATCCGCCGGGTGGGCGGCCACGCCCTGGGCCGGGCGCGGCGCTTGACGACGGTACCGAACCGGACGTCCCGGCACATCCCCCGTGCCCGGATCGTGAGCGTCCCCGGCGCCCGGATCGTGGGCGCGGCCGCGGGGCCTGTCGGGCGTGTCGCGCGCGGGGGTGGAGAATCGTGGCGTGGCAGTCAAGACCGACCTGGATCCGGCCGTCGCGGCCCGTCTCAAGCGCACCGACGACGGCCTCGTCGCCGCGATCGTGCGTGAGCACGGCACCGGCGACGTGCTCATGCTGGCGTGGATGGACGACGAGGCGCTGCATCGCACGCTGACCACCGGACGGGCGACGTACTGGTCGCGCAGCCGCCGGGAGTACTGGGTGAAGGGCGCGACCTCCGGCCACCACCAGTACGTGAAGTCGGTCGCGCTCGACTGCGACGGTGACGCGCTGCTCGTGACCGTCGAGCAGGTCGGCGCGGCCTGCCACACCGGCGCCCACGACTGCTTCTTCACCGAGCTGCCGGTCACGACGCCCGCCACCACGGGGGAGGGTCGATGACCAGCGGCGCGGTCAGCCCGGACGAGGCGACCTTCCTGCGGCAGCGCCGGCGGGTGGTGCCGGTGGTCCGGCGGCTGCTCGCCGACGGCGAGACCCCGGTCGGTGTCTACACCAAACTCGCCGGCGGACCGGGCACGTTCCTGCTCGAGTCGGCCGAGCAGGGCGCCGGGCCGTCCGGCGCGGCCTGGTCGCGTTACTCGTTCATCGGCGTGCGCAGCGCCGCCACCCTGGTCGAGCGGGACGGCGAGGCGGCCTGGCTGGGCGTCCCCCCGGCCGGCGTGCCCACCGGCGGCGACCCGGTCACCGCGCTGCGGGCCACGGTCGCGGCGCTGGCCGACGGTCCGGCCGAGGCCGGGCTGCCCCCGCTGACCGGCGGCATGGTCGGCTACCTGAGCTACGACCTGGTGCGGCGGTTCGAGCGGCTGCCGTCGACGGCCACCGACGACCTGGCGCTGCCCGAGCTGGGCATGATGCTGGCGACCGACCTGGTGGTGCTCGACCACTACGACGGCTCGGCGATCCTGGTCGCCAACGCGGTGCTGTCCGACGGCGCCGGCGAGCGGGAGCGGCTCGCGGCGTACCACAACGCGGTCGGGCGGCTCGACGCCATGACCACCGCGTTGTCGCGCCCGACCCCGCCGATGATCTCCACGGTGGACCGCCGTCCGGCGGGGGAGCCCGTCAGCCGTACCGCGCCGGGGGAATATCAGAAGGCGGTCGAGGAGGCCAAGGAGGCGATCCGGGCCGGGGAGTGCTTCCAGATCGTCGTGGCCCAGCGCTTCGAGCGGCCGACCGACGCCGACCCCCTCGACGTGTACCGGGTGCTGCGGGCGACGAACCCCAGCCCGTACATGTATCTGTTGCGCTTCGATGATTTTGACATCGTCGGCTCCTCGCCCGAGGCCCACCTGAAGGTCAGCGCGGACGAGGCCGGCGTCCGCCGCGCGCTGCTGCACCCGATCGCCGGCACCCGCTGGCGCGGCGCCACCCCCGAGCAGGACACCGCGCTCGCCGCCGAGCTGCTGGCCGACCCCAAGGAGCGTTCCGAGCACGTCATGCTGGTCGACCTCGGCCGCAACGACCTGGGCCGGGTCTGCAAGCCGGGCACGGTCGAGGTGCCGGAGTTCGCCCGCATCGAGCGCTACAGCCACGTCATGCACATCGTCTCGACCGTCACCGGTGAGCTGCGCGACGACCGGACGGCGTTCGACGCGCTGGCCGCGACCTTCCCGGCCGGCACGCTCTCGGGCGCGCCCAAGGTCCGGGCCATGGAGATCATCGAGTCGCTCGAGCCGACCCGGCGCGGGCTCTACGGCGGCACGGTCGGCTACTTCGGCTTCGCCGGCGACATGGACATGGCGATCGCGATCCGCACGGCGCTGCTCAAGGACGGCACGGCGTACGTCGGTGCGGGCGCGGGCATCGTCGCCGACTCGGATCCGGCAGCCGAGGAGACCGAGACCCGCAACAAGGCGGCCGCGGTCCTGGCCGCGATCGCCTCGGCCGAGACGCTGCGCGCCGCACGATGAGCCGCCGGTCGTACGCGTTGACGCTCGCCGCCTGCCTGGCCGGCGCGGCGCTTTCGCTGTACGCCATCACCCGCACCTGGTCGATCCACCTCACGCCGCGTCCCGGCATGTCCGACCTGCGCGAGGCCCGGACCGGCACCGACCTCGAGCCGTGGGTGACCGGCCTGGCCCTGGTCGCGCTGGCCGGCACCGGCGCGCTGCTGGCCACGGCCGGCCGGCTGCGGCGCGCGCTCGGCGTGGTGCTGGCCCTGGCCGGGCTGGGTGTCCTGATCGGAGCGATCGCCGGACGGGCCGGTCTGGATCCGGGAGCGGCCGGCGCGGGCGGCACGTTGTGGCCGGTGGCGTGCGCCGTGGGCGGCGTCATCATCGCGGCCGGCGGGGTGACCGCAGCCCTGCGGGGTCATCGGTGGCCGCGGATGTCGGCCCGCTACGACCGGAAACCGCTCGCTGCGGAGAGCGTCGAGACCGTGGCCGAGCCGCGTCGCGAGCGGTCCACGACGCCGGTCGATCACCGTGCCGCCTGGGATGCGCTCGACCGCGGGGACGACCCGACCGCCGGCTGAGCTCCGCGGAGGGGCACCACGACGACGCCCGGCTCAGTACGATCCCGCGGTGTGCGAACCACACCCGAGGCGCCGATCGACATGCGCGCGGAGTTTCCCGAGCTGAGACCGTTCGCGCGCATCGCCGTGCGACTTCACCCGCGCCCCGGCGCGCCCACCGCAGCGCAGAGCTCGATGGGTGGCCCCCTGCTCTGGCCGGCCGACGAGCCGTGGCCGTTCTGCGACGGCCCCGTCGGGGGCGACCACGGGGACGGACCGGCCGAGCCCGAGGCGCCGCTCGTGCCGGTCCTGCAGCTGTTCCGCGACGACGTCCCGGAGCTGCCCTTCCCCGGCGGCGCGGACGTGCTGCAGGTGCTGTGGTGCCCGTTCGACCATGAGCCGGACGGCGCACCCCGCCCCCAACTGCGCTGGCGCCGCCGCGCCGAGATCGCCGACGTGCTGACCGCGCCCCGGCCCGACGCCGAGTCCGACCCGCGGCTGGTGCCCGGCCCGTGCGTGCTGCATCCCGAGCGGGTCACCGAATATCCCAGCGACGACCTGCCCGGCCCGGTGTGGCTGGCGATCGAGCAGAAGTGCGCCCGGCTGGCCGCCGAGACCGGCTGGCACTACGAGACCGACCTCGCCGTCGCCTCCGGCACCAAGGCCGGCGGCTACCCGGGCTGGACCCAGAGCCCGGAGTGGCCGGTGTGCGCGTGCGGCGCCGGCATGCGGCATCTGGCCACGATCGCGAGCTGGGAGTTCAGCCGCGGCGACGAGAAGCGCTGGATCCCGGTCGAGGACCGGGCCGCGATGGACGGCTGGGGCTTCGACGCCGCCGGCGACCACCCGTGGCGGGCCGTGCAGAACCCGGCCGGCCTGATGCTCGGCGACGTCGGTGGCATCTATCTCTTCGTGTGCGTCGACTGCCCGGACCGGCCGTTCGACTACCGCTTCGACTGCGCCTGAGAAGCGTCAGCGAGGTTGGGCGCCGGAGAAGCGTCAGCGAGCCTGGGCGAACTGGCGGCGGGCCGCCACCTGGCGGGCCACCTCGCGGGCCACGTCGGCCCGGGCCTGGTTGCGGGCCTGGTCGGCGAGCATCGCGTCCCACGCGTTGTCGCGGGCGGTGCGGATCTTCTCGGGGCCGACCACGGCGCGCTGGACGTTGGTCACCAGGTCGGCGGCGGCGGACACGAAGGCGCGCGAGACGGACGCGAGGCCCGCCGGTGGCGTCGGGGTGTGCTGCGAAACGGCCATGGTCTGCTCCAGGTCGATCTTCTGCTTCCGGCGTCCCGCGGAACGCCGGGAACCAGTGTGCCTTGTCCTGAGCATGGCCGATGGTTGTTTCCCGGCCGTGACGACGGCATCAACGCGCCGCCGCATCCTCCGATCAGTGGAGTTCCCGCAGCACAGCGGCCTGGGATCGCTGTGACTGAAGTGACACGACGCGCGAGCAGGCGGCATTATGCCGCAGTCCACCTCGTGAGGCGCGCCATACCCCCGGGGGCTTGCCGACCACCGCCACCTCCTAGCATCGGGCGAGGGACACCCGGAGAGGGGAGTCGTTAGTGACATCCGATCAGCAGGCGGAAGCGGGCACTGGCGGGCCGCAGAACGTGCTGGAGGAGATTCTCGCCGGAGTGCGCGAGGACGTGGCGGCCCGGCAGGAGCGGGTGCCGCTGGAGCAGGTTCGCCAGGCGGCCGCGGCGGCGCCGCCGGCCATCGACGCCTACGCGGCGCTGCGTAAGCCCGGCGTGGCGGTGATCGCCGAGGTGAAGCGGTCCTCGCCGTCGAAGGGCGCGATCGCCGACATCCCCGACCCGGCCGACCTGGCCGGGGAGTACGCGGCCGGCGGCGCCCGGTGCATCAGCGTGCTCACCGAGGGCCGGTGGTTCGGCGGCTCGCTCGACGACCTCGCCGCGGTGCGCGCCTCGGTGCAGATCCCGGTGCTCCGCAAGGACTTCGTGGTCTCCAGCTATCAGGTGCACGAGGCCCGCGCGCACGGCGCCGACCTGGTGCTGCTGATCGTGGCCGCCCTCGAGCAGAACGTTCTGATGGGCCTCCTCGAGCGGATCGAGTCGCTGGGCATGACCGCGCTGGTCGAGGTGCACAACGAGGAGGAGGCCGATCGGGCTCTGGAGGCGAACGCGAAGGTGATCGGGGTCAACGCCCGGGACCTGCGCACGCTGGAGGTCGACCGGTCGGTGTTCGAGCGCATCGCGCCGGGCCTGCCCAACAACGTCGTGAAGATCGCGGAGTCCGGCGTGCGGGGTCCGCACGACCTGATCCGGTACGCGTCGGCCGGCGCCGACGCCGTGCTGGTGGGCGAGGGCCTGGTCACCCAGAAGTCGCCGCGCGACGCGGTGGCCGAGCTGGTCAACGCCGGCAACCACCCGGCGACGCCGAGGCCGGTCCGATGAGCGCGCCGGTGCTGCCCGACCTGGCCGGTCACTTCGGTCGCTACGGCGGCCGGTTCGTGCCCGAGGCCCTGGTCCGCGCCCTCGACGAGCTGGACGCGGCGTACCGGTCGGCCAAGACCGACCCGGAGTTCCAGGCCGCGTTCGCCGACCTGCTGACCAACTACGCGGGCGTCCCGTCGCTGCTCTACCGGGCCCGGCGGCTGAGCGAGCACGCCGGCGCCGAGATCCTGCTCAAGCGGGAGGACCTCAACCACACCGGCGCCCACAAGGTGCGCAACGTGCTGGGTCAGGCCCTGCTGGCCAAGCGGATGGGCAAGCCGCGGGTGATCGCCGAGACCGGCGCCGGCCAGCACGGCGTGGCCAGCGCGACCGCGGCCGCCCTGCTCGACCTCGAGTGCGTCGTCTACATGGGGGAGACCGACACCGAGCGCCAGGCGCTGAACGTGGCCCGCATGCGGATGCTGGGCGCGACGGTGGTCCCGGTGACGAACGGTTCCCGTACGCTCAAGGACGCGCTGAACGAGGCCCTGCGCGACTGGGTGGCCAGCGTCGACACCACGCACTACCTGCTCGGCACCGCGGCCGGACCGCACCCGTTCCCGGAGATCGTCCGCGACTTCGTGGGCGGCATCGGGGTCGAGGCCCGCGAGCAGTGCCTGGCCCAGCTCGGCCGGCTCCCGGACGCGGTGGCGGCCTGCGTCGGTGGCGGGTCCAACGCGATCGGCATCTTCCACGCCTTCGTGCCCGACGACGACGTGCGCCTCTACGGCTTCGAGGCGGGCGGCGACGGCGTCGAGACCGGGCGGCACGCGGCGTCGATCACCGGCGGCTCATCGGGGGTCCTGCACGGCGCCCGGACGTACGTGTTGCAGGACGACGACGGCCAGACGGTCGAGTCCCACTCGATCTCCGCCGGGCTGGACTACCCGGGCGTCGGCCCCGAGCACGCGTGGCTCAACGACACCGGCCGGGCCACGTACGAGCCGGTGACCGACGCCGAGGCGATGGCCGCGTTCCAGCTGCTGTGCCGCACCGAGGGCATCATCCCGGCGATCGAGAGCGCGCACGCCGTCGCGGGCGCCCTGCGGATCGTGCCGGAGCTGACCGCCGAGCTCGGCCGCACGCCGACCATCGTCGTCAACCTGTCCGGCCGCGGTGACAAGGACGTGCACACCGCCGGCGCCTACTTCGGCATCCTCGATGAGGTCGAGACGCTGGTCCCGGGGGAGCAGGAATGAGCATCGCCGACACCTTCCACAAGGCGAAGGCGGAGAGCCGGGCCGTCCTGGTCGGGTGCATGCCGGCCGGCTTCCCGACCGTCGACGACAGCATCGCCTCGATGATCGCCATGCACGAGGCCGGCTGCGACGTCATCGAGGTCGAGCTGCCCTACTCCGACCCGGTGATGGACGGCCCGGTGATCCAGAAGGCGAGCGACATCGCCCTGGCCGCCGGCGTCCGCACCCGCGACACGCTGCACATCATCGAGTCAGTGGCCAAGGCCGGGGCGACCGTCGTGCTGATGACGTACTGGAACCCGATCGAGAAGTACGGCGTGAACGCGTTCGCCCGCGACCTGGCCGCGGCCGGGGCCACCGGCCTGATCACGCCCGACCTGATCCCGGACGAGGCGCAGGAGTGGATCGCGGCGTCCGACCAGCACCGCATCGACCGGACGTTCCTGGTCTCGCCGTCCTCGACCGACGAGCGGATCGCGATGACCGTGGCCCACTGCCGCGGCTTCGTCTACGCCACCGCGCTGATGGGCGTCACCGGCGCCCGCACCTCGGTGTCCCGGCAGGCCCCCGACCTGGTCGCCCGGGTGCGCCAGGCCGACCGCGACATGCCGGTCGGGGTCGGCCTCGGTGTCGGCAACGGCGCGCAGGCGGCCGAGGTGGCGGCGTTCGCGGACGGCGTGATCGTGGGCTCGGCGCTGATCCGCTGCGTGCTCGACGCCCCCGACAAAGCGGCCGGTCAGGCCCGGCTGCGGGCGCTGAGCGCGGAGCTGGCCGAGGGCGTGCGCGGAGTGCACGCCTAGACGGCCGCCAGGCGTACGCGGACGGCGTGCGCAAGGCGCGAAAGTAGGCGAGCCCTGAGCAACCGCCGCGCGCATCGCGACGGTAGCGTGTGCACCCGTGAACATTGCCGCGATCCCGAGTCCGACGACCTCCGTCTGGCATGTGCTCGGCCTGCCCATCCGGGCCTATGCGATCTGCATCGTCCTGGGCATCGTCGCCGCCGTCCTGATCATGGAGTACCGGCTGCGTAATCGCGGCGTGGCCCCCTGGGCCTCGCTCGACATGGCGGTGTGGGCGGTGCCGTTCGGCATCATCGGCGCCCGCGTCTACCACCTGATCACCTCCCCACAGGACTACTTCGGCGCGGGCGGCCACCCGATCCAGGCGCTGTACATCTGGGAGGGCGGCCTCGGCATCTGGGGCGCGGTGGCCGGCGGCGCCCTCGGCGCGTGGATCGCGTCCCGTCAGCTCGGCCTGCCGTTGAGCGTCTTCGCCGACTCGCTGGCGCCGGGCCTGCCGGTCGCGCAGGCGATCGGCCGGTTCGGCAACTGGTTCAACAACGAGCTCTACGGCAAGGCCACCACGCTGCCGTGGGGCCTGCGCGTGCACGACATGGACCAGAACAACCCGGGCCATGCGCTGGTGATCGACGGCGAGCCGGTGACCAAGGCCGGTCTCTATCATCCGACGTTCCTTTACGAGGCGGTCTGGGACCTGGGCGTGGCGGCCCTGGTCTGGCTGCTCGACCGCAAGTTCAAGTTCGGCCGGGGCCGGGCGTTCGCGCTGTACGTGATGGCCTACACGGCGGGCCGGTTCTGGATCGAGATGCTGCGCATCGACGAGGCCAACAAGGTCTTCGGCATCCGGCTCAACGTGTTCACGGCCATCGTCGTCTTCCTCGGGGCGCTCGCCTACTTCGTGCTCGTGCGCGGCCCCCGGGCGTACGTGGTGCCCGACGACGCACCCACCACCGCGCCGGAGCCGGCCGCCGAGGGTGAGCCGGAGGCCGCGGAGCCGCGCCGCGCCCCCAAGGGTTACCAGGTGGTCAGCGAGCACCGGTTCGAGGAGTACCGCCGCAACGGCTATCTGCCGCCCGAGACCGAGGCCGACCGGGCCGAGGAGATCGCGGCCGGCGGCCACCCCGACGACACCGACCCGGCCGGCCCGGCCGGCAAGACCGAGGCGGTGCTGGCCACCGGCGCCCAGGCGGCGAACGGGCCGGACGGTGTGACCGGCGGCGACACCGATGTGGACAAGGCTGCCCGCCCGGCCGACGAGAACTGACGCGCGGTCGTCGTGCGCACGGCGGTGGTGGTGGGCGCGGGGATGGCCGGTCTGGCCACCGCCGGGGCCCTGTCGCGCGCCGGCTGGCGGGTGGTCCTGCTCGAGCGCGGTGAGCGGGTCGCCGCCCCGCCGACCGCCCTGGTGCTCTGGGCGAACGGCCGGCGCGCGCTGGAGTCGCTCGACCCGGACGGCGGCTGGTCGGCGATCGCCACCCCGATGCCCGACGGCGGGGTGCGCCGTCCCGACGGCCAGTGGCTGGTCGCCCCCCGGTCCCGCGCCGGCGCCGGCCCGGCGCCCTGCGTGGTGCACCTGGAGGACCTGTACGACGCGCTGGTCGCCGGCCTCGGCGACCGGGTCGAGATCCGCACCGGCTTCGCCGTGACCACCGTGCGCACCGGGCGGCGCCAGCGGCCCGCGGTCGGCGACGGCCGCACGCTGATCGAGGCCGACCTGGTGGTGGCGGCCGACGGCATCGACAGCCCGGTCCGGCGGGCGCTGGCCCCGGAGTCGGCCGCGGTCGGCTCCGGCTTCGCGGCGTGGCAGGCGGTCATCCCCGGCTATCGGGTGCCCCGGCTCACCGACGAGCAGCGGGCCGGCGGCGAGACGCTCGGCGCCGGCTACCGGTTCGTGTCGATCCCGCTCGGCGAGCGCGCGGCCGGCAAGGGCGGCGTCTACTGGGTGGCCACCGCGGCCGGCGCGCCGCGGCCCGAACCGCCCGCCACCCAGCTGGCCCTGTTGCGCCGCTGGTTCGCCGACTGGCACGCGCCGGTGGGCGACCTGCTCGCCGCGACCACCCCCGACGACCTGCTGCCGCAGGAGGTGCGCGAGCTGCGTCCGCTGCCCCGGGCGTACGGCTTCCGGTCCGGCACCGGCGGCGTGGTGCTGCTGGGCGACGCCGCCCACGCCATGCCGCACCACCTCGGCCAGGGCGCGTGCCTGGCGTTCGAGGACGCGGCGACGCTGCGCGCGCTGACCGCCGAGGCGGCGCCCGGTGAAGGACTGGGCACGGCCATCGAGGCGTACAGCAGGCTCCGCCGCCCCCGCACCACCACCGTGGTCCGGCAGACCCGCCGCATGTCGGCGGTCGTGCAGGCGCGCGGGCGTCTCGCGCTGCGGGCCCGCGACGCCGCCCTCAACCACATGCGGCCGCGCATCCTGGGTGGGCACGCCCAGGCCGCCGACTGGCTGCCCCCGGACTGACGTGCTCGCCCGCCTCGACCGGTTCCAGCGCGAACACGGCTGGGTGGGGTTCCCCTATGCCGTCATCAAGAAGTTCCTCGACGACGACGGGCCCCGGCACGCCGCGCTGATCACCTACTACGGCTTCCTGAGCCTGTTCCCGCTGCTGCTGCTCGGTGTCGCGATCGTCTCCCGGCTGCTGGCCACGGACGAACAGCTGCGGCACGACCTGATCACGGCGATCGTCCCGCCCGCGCTGCAGCCGACCGTCGAGAGCGCTGCCTCCTCGTTGCCGACCTCGCCGGTGGCGTTCATCGTCGGCGTCGGCGGCCTGCTCTACTCGGCGACCGGGGTGGTGTTCGCCGGCTACCGGACGCTCAACCACGTGGCCGGCGTCCCCTACCGATCACTTCCCAACCCCATCGGCGCGTACGCCCGGGTCCTCGCCGTGGTCCTGCTGCTGCTCGCCGGGGTGCTCGCCGGCGGCACCCTCGCGGTGGCCGGCGCCGCGGTGCCCCGCCTCGGCACGTTCGACCGGATCCTGGCGGCGGCCGGCACCGGCGTCGCGGCGTTCGCGGTGCTGCTGTTCGGGGTCCGCCTGCTGCTGGTGCGGAAGACCTCCTGGCGGATGCTGTGGCGGCCGGCCGCCCTCGCCGCGCTGATCCTGGCGCTGGTGCTGCACGTGGGCGGCCCGCTGTTCGCCCGCCTGGTCAAGAGCGCCGGCCCGGTCTACGGCGCGTTCGCCACCGTCGCCGGGCTGTTCACCCTGCTCTACCTGGTCAGCCAGGCCCTGGTGCTGGTCGCCGAGATCGCCGCGGTGCGGCAGGCACGGCTGTGGCCGCGCGCGCTCGACCCCGCCGACCCGGTCGAGGCCGACCTCCGGGCGCTGGCGCTGCTGGCCCGCGAGCAGGAGCGGATACCCGGGCAGGTGATCGAGTCACGCATCATCCCCGGCGCATGATGCGCGGCGGGCGGCCGGGCCGAACGCTCGGGAGATGGCTGACTATCCGCTGATCGCCGAGCACGGGCTCATCGGCGACCTCCAGACCGCCGCGCTGATCGCCACCGACGGGACGGTCGACTGGTTCTGCGCGCCCCGCTTCGACTCGCCGAGCGTCTTCGGCTCGATCCTCGACGCCGACTCCGGCGGCTACTTCCGGATCTACCCCTCGCGGGCGCACTCGCGCGCGAAGCAGTTGTACGTCCCGGACACGGCCGTCCTGGTCACGCGCTTCCTGACCGAGGAGGGCGTCGGCGAGATCGTCGACTTCATGCCGATCAGCGGAGCGGTCGCGACAGACCGGCATCAGCTGGTTCGCCTGGTCCGCTGCGTCCGCGGCTCGATCACCTTCGACGTCGAGGTCGCGCCCCGCTTCGACTACGGCCGCGCCGAGCACCGCACTACGCTCACCGACGACGGCGCCGTCTTCGAGAGCGACGACTACGCGATCACCGTGCATCTGGTCCGCGAACCCGACGACGAGCGCCTGGCCCGTACCTGGGTCGACGACGGCGGCGACGTGCGCGCCGAGGTGACGCTCCGCGCCGGCGACCTGCGCGGCGTGATCCTGGAGACCGGCGCCGCCGGGCCCATCCGCCAGGTCCGGGTGGCCGAGGCCCGGCGCCTGCTCGACGACACCATCCATTACTGGACCACCTGGCTGGACCGCTCGACCTACACGGGCCGGTGGCGGGAGGCGGTGGAGCGCTCGGCCATCACCCTCAAGCTGATGACGTACGCGCCGACCGGTGGCCTGGTCGCGGCGCCGACCGCGGCGCTGCCCGAGCAGATCGGCGGCGAGCGCAACTGGGACTACCGCTACACCTGGGTCCGCGACTCGGCGTTCTCGGTCTACGCCCTGCTCGGCCTCGGCTTCACCGAGGAGGCCGCCGACCTGGGCCGTTGGCTGGCCGAGCGGGTCGACGAGCAGGCCGACACCAAGGGCGCCGGCCCCCTGCAGATCATGTACCGGGTCGACGGCACCAGCGACCTGGTCGAGGAGACGCTCGAGCACTGGGAGGGCTACCGCGGCTCGGCCCCGGTGCGGATCGGCAACGGCGCGGCCGGCCAGCTCCAGCTCGACATCTACGGCGAGGCGATGGACAGCCTGTGGTTCGCCGACCGGCACGGCGCCACCACCGGCCACCAGGGCTGGCGCAAGATCAGCGACCTGCTCGGCTGGCTCGCCGACAACTGGGACCAGCCCGAGGAGGGCATCTGGGAGACCCGCGGCGGCCGGCAGGACTTCACCTACGGGCGGCTGATGAGCTGGGTCGCGCTCGACCGCGGCATCAGGCTGGCCACCGAGCACGGCCGGCCGGCGCCGCTGCCGCGCTGGCTGCGCGAGCGGGACGCCATCTACGACCAGATCATGCAGCGCGGCTGGAGCCCGGCGCGCCAGGCGTTCCGCCAGCACTACCGGACCGACGTGCTCGACTCGTCGCTGCTGCGCATGTCCAGCTGCGGCTTCATCGCGCCGACCGACCCGATGTGGCTCTCGACACTCGACGCGATGGCCGGCGAGCTGGTCACCGACAGCCTGGTCTACCGCTACGACCCGGCCGCGTCCCCCGACGGCCTGCGCGGCGGCGAGGGCACCTTCTCGCTGTGCACGTTCAACTACGTCGAGGCGCTGGCCCGCTCCGGCCGGCTGAACGAGGCCCGGCTGACCTTCGCCAAGATGCTCACCTACGCCAACCACCTGGGCCTCTACTCCGAGGAGATCGCCCTGACCGGCGAGCAGCTGGGCAACTTCCCGCAGGCGTTCACCCACCTCGCGCTGATCAACTCGGCTCTCGTCCTCGACGACGCCCTCAACCGTGCCTGAGCCCTTTGCTCTGCTTGCTCAGAGCGGCGTGGCGGCCGGCTCGGCGATGCAGGCGGTGCCGACGCGGCGGAAGCCCACCTTCGTGTAGAGGCGGGCCACGTCGTCGTCGCCGGCCGAGAGAAAGATCAGCGAGACGCCGTCGTGCAGGGCGCGGCGGGCCAGCTCGGCGGTGAGCTGGGACGCGTAGCCGCGACCGCGCGCCGCCGGCAGCGTCGCCACCCCGGCGATCTCGGCCACGTCGCCCTCGCGCATCAGCGCGCCGGTGGCCAGGATGCCGTCGGTGGGGGAGACCACCACCGCCGTGTGGTACGAGCCGGTCGCGGCCCGCCGCCGGAACCCGTCGACCAGGGCGTCGCTCAGCGTCTCGAGGGCGGCGTCGCGCTCGGCGGGCCCGGCCGGCTCGATCGTCAGCGCCGCCTCGACCGGCGCCGCCGTCTCGGTCGCCAGGGCCGCGACCTCCTCCAGCGGCGTCGCCTTGGGCGGGCTGCCGAACGCGAGCTGGGCCACCGCGCGCGAGGCGGCGAGGTCGGTGGCGTACGTCTCCGCGGCCGGGTCCAGCAGCGAGATGGTCGCCCCGCGTACCGGCAGATCGGGCACCAGCGCGGCCGGGTCGAGCACCAGCAGCGGGGCGAGCAGCACGTCGAGGCCGGCCGAGCGGGCCACGGCGAGCAGGTCGGGCGTGGTCTCGTGCACCCATTCGAAAGCCTCGGGCACGCCCAGCTCTCGTTGCCGGCGGCGCACCGCAGTAATATCGGCAGCGGAAGGCGTCTCCGCCCCTATCCGGGGCCGGGCGTAGTAGGGCCACCCCTCGCCCTCGCGGACGAAGAGCACAAGCCCCCCGAAGTCCTCCACACGTGCGTAGGGTCGGGGGAGAGCGTCATAGAACCGCTCGAGCCTGACGAAGACGTCGGTATCCGGTAGCGCCACCGCGCGAGACTACCGAATGGCGCAACGGCGCGCCTTCTTCAACTGCCCTCATCAGCTGTCCTGAGAAAGCAGTTGTCGCTCCATAGCAAATGATGTCGATGCATGCCGGTTCGACCCGATCCAAGTGTGATCCATCCGAACTGGCGGAGATCGGTGCTCCTTAACGTAGACTCTAGAGACTTTGCAGGGCCGACGTCGTCCCGACCTTGATGTGAAACACCAGCGACGACAGGAGGCCCGGTGGCATTTCCGCACCCCCAGGGGCTTTACGACCCGTCAGCCGAGCGTGACGCCTGCGGCGTGGCCTTCGTGGCCGACCTGCATGGACGCCGCTCCCACGACGTGGTCGCCAAGGGCCTGTCGGCGCTGATCCGCCTCGACCACCGGGGCGCCCGTGGCGCCGAGCACAACACCGGCGACGGGGCCGGCATCATGATCCAGGTTCCGGACGCCTTCTACCGCGCGGCCGCCGGGTTCGAGCTGCCCGCGGCCGGCTTCTACGCGACCGGCCTGGTCTTCCTGCCGCACGACGACGCCGACGCGGCCCGCGCCATCAAGATCTTCGAGAAGTACGCGCTGGTCGAGGGCGGCGAGGTGCTCGGCTGGCGGGACGTGCCGGTGCAGCCGGACGGGCTGGGCGCCAGCGCCGACGAGGCCCGTCCCGCGATCAAGCAGGTGTTCCTGGCCGCGCACCGGCTCACCGACACGGCGGCCGGTCCCAAGGACGAGCCGCTGTCCGGCCTCGAGCTCGACCGGGTCGTGTTCACGATCCGCAAGCAGGCCGAGCGGGAGTCGTCGCAGCGCGGCGTCGGCGCGTACTTCCCCTCGCTCTCGTCCCGGACGATCACCTACAAGGGCATGCTCACGCCCGACCAGCTGCCCACCTTCTTCCCGGACCTGACCGACGAGCGGGTGGCCAGCGCGATCGCCCTGGTGCACTCCCGCTTCTCGACCAACACGTTCCCGTCGTGGCCGCTGGCCCACCCGTACCGCTTCATCGCGCACAACGGCGAGATCAACACCATCCGCGGCAACAAGAACTGGATGGCCGCCCGCGAGGCGCTGCTGCAGTCGAAGGTGCTGCCCGGCAACATCAAGCGGCTGTTCCCGATCAACACGCCCGAGGCGTCCGACTCGGCCAGCTTCGACGAGGTGCTCGAGCTGCTGCACCTGGCCGGGCGCACGCTGCCGCACGCGATGCTCATGATGATCCCGGAGGCGTGGGAGAACGACCCGGGGATGGAGCCGAAGCGGCGCGCGTTCTACCGCTTCCACGCCTCGCTGATGGAGCCGTGGGACGGCCCGGCCGCGGTCGCCTTCACCGACGGCACCCAGATCGGCGCCGTGCTCGACCGCAACGGGCTGCGTCCCGGCCGCTGGTGGCACACCGCCGACGGCCTGGTCGTGCTCGGCTCCGAGGCCGGCGTCATCGACGTCGACCCGGCCACCGTGGTCGCCAAGGGCCGCCTCCAGCCGGGCAAGATGTTCCTGGTCGACACCGCGGCGGGCCGCATCGTGCACGACGACGAGATCAAGGCCGAGCTGGCCGCCGCCCAGCCGTACGACGAGTGGCTGCACGCCGGCCTGATCAACCTGGCCGACCTGCCGCCCCGCGAGCACGTCATCTACACGCACGACTCGGTGACCCGCCGCCAGCAGGTGTTCGGCTACTCCGAGGAGGAGCTGAAGATCCTGGTGGCGCCGATGGCGCGTACCGGCGCCGAGCCGCTGGGCTCGATGGGCACGGACACGCCGATCTCGCCGCTGTCGGCCCGGCCGCGGTTGCTGTTCGACTACTTCCACCAGCTGTTCGCGCAGGTCACCAACCCGCCGCTGGACGCCATCCGGGAAGAGCTGGTCACCAGCCTGTCCGCCACCATCGGCCCGGAGGCGAACCTGCTCGACCCGGGCCCGGCGTCCTGCCGGCAGATCGTGCTGCCCTACCCGATCCTCGACAACGACGAGCTGGCCAAGCTGCTGTCGATCGACGAGGACGGCGACCTGCCCGGCTTCAAGGCGGTGCGGGTCTCCGGTCTGTATCCGTTGCGGGACGGCGCCGAGGGCATCAAGGCGAGGCTCACCCAGATCTGCCGGCATGTGTCGGAGGCGATCGAGGACGGCGTACGCATCCTGGTCCTCTCCGACCGCGACTCCAACGCGGACCTCGCGCCCATCCCGTCGCTCCTGCTCACCGCGGCGGTTCACCAGCATCTGGTACGCGAGCAGACCCGCACCCAGGTGGCGCTGGTGGTCGAGTCCGGCGACTGCCGGGAGGTGCACCACGCCGCCACGCTCATCGGTTTCGGCGCCGCGGCGGTCAACCCGTACCTGGCCTTCGAGTCGGTCGACGACCTGATCGCCACCGGGCCGCTCGCCGGGCTCGACCCGCGGGTCGCGGTCCGCAACTACGTCAAGGCGCTCGGCAAGGGCGTCCTGAAGATCATGTCGAAGATGGGCATCTCGACCGTCTCGTCGTACTGCGGCGCCCAGGTGTTCGAGGCGGTCGGCCTCGACAACAAGCTGCTGCAGCGCTACTTCGCCGGCACCAGCGGGCGGATCGGCGGCTCCGGGCTGGCCGAGATCCACGCCGAGGTCAAGGCGCGGCACGAGAAGGCGTACCCGGCGAACCCGGCCGAGCGCACCCACCGGCGTCTCGAGGTCGGCGGCGAGTACCAGTGGCGCCGCGAGGGCGAGCTGCACCTGTTCAACCCGGAGACGGTGTTCCTGCTGCAGCACGCGACGCGTTCCAAGCAGTACGACGTGTTCCGCAAGTACACCGCCAAGGTCGACCAGCTCGCGGCCGACGCCGGCTCACTGCGGGGGCTCTTCTCGTTCAAATCGGACCGGTCGCCCATCTCGATCGACGAGGTCGAACCCGCGTCGGAGATCGTGAAGCGGTTCGCCACCGGCGCCATGTCGTACGGCTCGATCTCGGCCGAGTCCCACGAGACGCTGGCCATCGCCATGAACCGGCTCGGCGGCAAGTCCAACACCGGCGAGGGCGGCGAGGACGTCGAGCGCCTCTACGACCCGGCCCGCCGGTCCGCGGTCAAGCAGATCGCGTCCGGCCGCTTCGGCGTGACCAGCGAGTACCTGGTCAACGCCGACGACCTGCAGATCAAGATGGCGCAGGGCGCGAAGCCGGGCGAGGGCGGCCAGCTGCCCGGCAACAAGGTGTGGCCGTGGATCGCCAAGACCCGGCACGCCACCCCCGGCGTCGGCCTGATCTCGCCGCCGCCGCACCACGACATCTACTCGATCGAGGACCTCGCGCAGCTCGTCCACGACCTCAAGATGGTCAACCCGGCGTCCCGGGTGCACGTCAAGCTGGTCAGCGAGATCGGCGTGGGCACGGTCGCGGCCGGCGTCGCCAAGCTCAAGGCCGACGTCATCCTGATCTCCGGTCACGACGGCGGCACCGGCGCGTCCCCGCTGAACTCGCTCAAGCACGCCGGCTCCCCGTGGGAGCTGGGCCTGGCCGAGGCACAGCAGACGCTGCTGCTCAACAAGCTGCGCGACCGGGTCACCGTGCAGGTCGACGGCCAGCTCAAGACCGGCCGCGACGTCGTGGTGGCGGCCCTGCTCGGCGCCGAGGAGTTCGGCTTCGCGACGGCCCCGCTGATCGTCTCCGGCTGCATCATGATGCGGGTCTGCCACCTGGACACCTGCCCGGTCGGCATCGCCACCCAGAACCCGGTGCTGCGCGAGCGCTTCACCGGCAAGCCCGAGTTCGTGGAGAACTTCTTCCTCTTCCTCGCCGAAGAGGTCCGCGAGTACCTGGCTTCCCTGGGCTTCCGTTCGATCGATGAGGCCATCGGCCACACCGAGGTCCTCGACGTGCGGCCGGCCGTCGACCACTGGAAGGCGCACGGCCTCGACCTGGCGCCGGTCCTGTTCGTGCCGGAGCTGCCCGAGGGCGCGGCCCGCCGCGGCGTCGTGGCCCAGGACCACGGCCTCGACAAGGCGCTCGACAACAAGCTGATCGAGCTCGCCCAGCCGGCCCTGACCGGCGGCGACAAGGTCAGCGAGGAGCTGCCGGTCCGCAACGACCAGCGCAGCGTCGGCGCCATGCTCGGCGGCGAGGTCACCCGCCGCTTCGGCGGGGCCGGACTGCCCGACGACACGATCACCTTCACCCTGCGCGGCACCGGCGGGCAGTCGTTCGGCGCGTTCCTGCCGCGCGGCGTCACCCTGCGGCTGATCGGCGACACCAACGACTACGTCGCCAAGGGTCTCTCCGGCGGCCGGGTGATCGTGCGGCCGGACGAGACGGCGCCCTTCGTCGCCGAGGACAACATCATCGCGGGCAACACCATCCTGTACGGCGCGACCGGTGGCGAGCTGTTCCTGCGCGGCCGGGCCGGCGAGCGTTTCGCCGTGCGCAACTCGGGCGGCGCGGCCGTCGTCGAGGGCGTCGGCGACCACGGCTGCGAGTACATGACCGGCGGCACCGTGGTGGTGCTCGGCCCGACCGGGCGCAACTTCGCGGCCGGCATGAGCGGCGGCACCGCCTTCGTGCTCGACCTGGTGCCGACCCGGGTCAACCCCGAGCTGGTCGACCTCGCCCCGCTCACCGCCGACGAGCAGAACCTGCTGCGCGGCCTGGTGGGCAAGCACCTGGCCGAGACCGGCTCGGCGGTCGCCGACAAGCTGCTGGCCGACTGGCCGGCCGCGGTCGAGCGGTTCACCGCCGTGGTGCCGCGCGACTACAAGCGCGTGATGGAACTGATCAGGACCGCCGAAGCCGCCGGTCGTAACGTCGACGAGGCGGTCATGGGGGTCAAGGGTGCCTGATCCGAACGGTTTTCTCCGCTATGAGCGGCAGCTGCCCAAGCGGCGCCCGGTGCCGGTGCGCATCCGGGACTGGCGGGAGGTCTACCCGCCGGCCGGCGAGGAGCTGATCCGCGACCAGGCCACCCGCTGCATGGACTGCGGCATCCCGTTCTGTCACGAGGGCTGCCCGCTGGGCAACCGCATCCCGGACTGGAACGACCTCGTGCGTACCGGGGCGTGGCAGGCGGCGGCCGAGTCGCTGCACGCCACCAACAACTTCCCGGAGTTCACCGGGCGGCTGTGCCCGGCGCCGTGCGAGGCCGCGTGCGTGCTCGGCATCTCCGACGACCCGGTCACCATCAAGCAGGTCGAGGTCGAGATCGCCAACCACGCGTTCGACCTCGGCTACGTCCGGCCGCAGCCGGCGCCGGCCGCGTCCGGCTTCAAGGTCGCCGTCGTCGGGTCCGGCCCGGCCGGCCTCGCCGCCGCCCAGCAGCTGGCCCGGGCCGGCCACGCGGTGACGGTCTTCGAGCGCGACGACCGGATCGGCGGCCTGCTGCGCTACGGCATCCCCGACTTCAAGATCGAGAAGGACGTCGTGGACGCCCGGCTCGCCCAGATGTCGGCCGAGGGCGTGGTCTTCGAGACCGGCGTCAACGTCGGTGTCGACGTGACCGCCGACGACCTGCGCGAGCGGTTCGACGCGGTGCTGCTGGCCGCGGGCGCGCTCGCCGGCCGGGACACCCCGTCGACCCCGGGCCGGGATCTGCGTGGCGTGCACCTGGCCATGGAGCACCTGGTCCCGGCCAACCGGGTCGTCGCCGGTCTGCAGGAGTCCACCCCGATCGACGCCGTCGGCAAGCACGTCGTCATCATCGGCGGCGGCGACACCGGCGCCGACTGCCTCGGCGTCGCCCACCGCCAGGGCGCGGCCAACGTGATCCAGCTCGACCAGTACCCGCTGCCGCCCGAGGTGCGGGCCGCGGCCCAGCACCCGTGGCCGACGTGGCCGGTGATCCTGCGCAACTACCCCGCCCACGAGGAGGGCGGCGACCGCGTCTTCGGCGTGGCCGTGCAGGAGTTCGTCGGCGACGCCGACGGCAACGTGACCGCGGTCCGCGTCGCCGACGTGGTGGTCCAGCGCGTCGACGGCGTCCGCACGGTCACCGTCACCCCCGGCTCGGAGCGCGACCTGCGCGCCGACCTGGTCCTCCTGGCGATCGGCTTCGAGGGCACCGAGCAGCAGCCGCTGCTCGAGCAGTTCGGCATCACCCGCAACCGCCGCGGCGTCCTCGACGCCGACGCCACCTGGCAGACCGAGGCCGAGGGCGTCTTCGTGGCCGGCGACATGCACCGGGGCGCCTCGCTCATCGTCTGGGCGATCGCCGAGGGCCGCTCGGCCGCCGCCGCGATCCACGACTACCTCGGCGCGAAGGGCGAGCTGCCGGCCCCGGTCCCGGCGAGCGCCCAACCCTTGAGCGTCTAGCAAATTTCGCTCCTTCCGGCGAGGGTCCTCCGCAGCGGCCGACTTATCCACAGGCCGCCGCGGCAGACCCTCGCCGCCCCTTTTTTCCGCGATAATGACCGGCGGGGGCTCCCCCTGGGAGGGCGGGATCGGGCACGTGCGGGTGACTGTTCTGGGCGGATCCGGCGCGTTCCCCGAGCACGGGCGCGGCTGCAGCGGCTACCTGATCCGCCACGACGGCTTCGCCCTGCTGGTCGACCCCGGCTATGCGACCCACCTCAAGCTGCTCGAGCACGTCACGGTCGCCGAGGTCGGCGCCGTCCTGGTCACGCACGGCCATCCCGACCACTGCGCCGACCTGCACCCGCTGCTGCGCTCCCGGGCGATGAGTGGCGTGGCCGATCCGCTGCCCGTGCACGCTCCGGCCGGGGCGCTCGACGCGGTCCTCGCGCTGGACGGGCCGGCCACCCTGGCGGGGGCGTACGAGCTGCACGACCTGCCGATGCCGGGCCGCCTGGAGATCGGGCCGATCGGCGTCGACACGGTGCCGCTTCCGCATTTCGTGCCCAACGCCGGTGTGCGCCTCACGGCCGGCGGAAAGAGCGTCGCCTATACGGGTGACGGCGGCGGCCGGGATGCGTTCGTGCCCCTGGCCCGGGGCGCCGACCTGCTCATCGCCGAGGCGACGCACGCCACCGAGCTGCCGCCGCGGATGGCCGGCAACCTCGGCACGGCGGCCGAGGCGGGGGTGCTGGCCGCGCGGGCCGGGGCCAAGGCTCTCTGGCTCACTCATCTCTGGCCGGGCAGCGACCACGCGGAGCACCTCACGGCAGCGGGCGGTAGCGCGGCGGCGGGCGGGAGCGCGGCGGCGGCCGGGAGCGCGGCGGCGGGCGGGAGCGCGGCGGCGGCCGGGAGCGCGGCGGCGGGCGGAAGCGCGGCGGCGAGCGCGGCCGCGTGCCGGTTCGCGGGGCCGGTCACCGTAGCGGTGCCCGATCTGGACTGGGAAGCCTGAAATCACCGCAAGCCACCGACGGGCCACCGTGACCCGTCGCGCCGCGCGAGAGGCGCGTTCACGGCGTCTCGCCGCGCCTCGGCCGCGCCGGCTGGGCGGGACGGCCGCCGCTGCGGTTGCGAGCGCTCCCAGATTCCGTACCGGCAAAGGGGGTTCTCGTCCCGCCCGATAAGCTGTTGCCCGCGGTCGCCGACGCCCGCTCGATGGCCTCGGGGCGCCCGCAGACCCGCGCGGATGCGAACTGGACGGCCCGCTGAGAATTCATCCCTGTGACGGGGGTCGGCCGCCGGGCCGATTCGGAAGAGAGACTAGCCTGATGGCTGTGACACGCCGCGTAAAGATCGTCTGTACCATGGGGCCCGCCACCGCATCGGCCGAGCGCATGCTCGGGCTCGTCGAGGCGGGTATGGACGTGGCCCGCATGAACTTCAGCCACGGCAGCCACGAGGACCACCAGACGGTGTACGACCTCGTGCGCGACGCCGCCCGCCAGACCGGGCGCGCCGTGGCCGTTCTCGCCGACCTGCAAGGCCCGAAGATTCGCCTGGGCAAGTTCGCCAACGGGCCGCACGTGTGGAACACCGGGGATCTGGTGACCATCACCAGCGACGAGATCATGGGCACCCCCGACCGGGTGTCGTGCACCTACAAGAAGCTTCCGCAGGAGGTCAAGGTCGGCGACCGCCTGCTCATCGACGACGGCAAGGTGGCCGTCGAGGTCGCCGCCGTCGAGGGCAACGACATCCGCTGCCTGGTCATCGAGGGTGGCCCGGTCAGCAACAACAAGGGCGTCTCGCTGCCCAACGTCGCGGTCAGCGTGCCGGCGATGAGCGAGAAGGACGAGGAGGACCTGCGGTTCGCCCTCGGCCTCGGCGTCGACCTGGTCGCGCTGTCGTTCGTGCGCTCGCCCGACGACATCAAGCTCGTGCACAACATCATGGCCGAGGAGGGCCGCACGGTCCCGGTCATCGCCAAGGTGGAGAAGCCGGAGGCGGTCGACCACCTCGAGCAGATCGTGCTCGCCTTCGACGGCGTCATGGTCGCCCGCGGCGACCTCGGCGTCGAGCTGCCGCTCGACCAGGTGCCGCTGGTGCAGAAGCGGGCCGTGCAGCTGTGCCGGGAGAACGCGAAGCCGGTCATCGTCGCCACCCAGATGCTCGACTCCATGATCGAGAACTCGCGCCCGACCCGCGCCGAGGCCTCCGACGTGGCGAACGCGGTGCTCGACGGCACCGACGCGGTGATGCTCTCGGGCGAGACCAGCGTCGGCAAGTACCCGGTGCTCACGGTCAGCACGATGGCGAAGATCGTGTCGACCACCGAGGCCGGCTCGATCCCGGTCCCGCGCCTGCAGCACGACCCGCGCACCCACGGCGGCGCGCTGACCGTGGCGGCGTCCCAGATCGCCCGCAACATCGGGGCCAAGGCGCTCGTCGCGTTCTCGCAGACCGGCGACACCGTCCGCCGCCTCTCCCGGCTGCACTGCGAGCTCCCGCTCTACGCGTTCACCCCGGTCCCCGAGGTGCGCGACCAGCTGGCGCTCAGCTGGGGCGTCGAGACGTTCCTGACCGACTTCGTGCAGCACACCGACGACATGTTCCGTCAGGTGGACGCCAAGATGCTCGGCCTCGGCCTGGCCAAGCCCGGCGACTTCGTGGTCGTCGTGGCCGGCTCCCCGCCGAACGCGCCCGGCTCCACCAACACGCTGCGGGTGCACCAGCTCGGCTCGCTCGTCGACCCGGCCACGGTGTGACCTCGCCGTTGTCCGGGCAGGCCGCCGTCGACCAGCTCCTCGGTCTTCTCGATCTGGAGCAGGTCGACGCGGCCACGTTCGTGGGCGAGAGCCCGCAGACCGGCGCCCAGCGCGTCTTCGGCGGCCAGGTCGCCGGTCAGGCCCTCGTCGCGGCCGGCCGCACGGTCGACCCGGAGCGCACCGTGCACTCGCTGCACGGCTACTTCGTGCGCCCGGGCGACCCGACCGAGCCGATCGAGTTCTCGGTCGAGACCATCCGCGACGGCCGGTCCTTCTCGGTGCGCCGCTCGGTGGCACAGCAGCACGGCCGCACGATCTTCTTCATGTCGGCCTCCTTCCAGGTCCACGAGGAAGGGCTCGACCACTACCTCCCGGCACCGGTCGACGTGCCCGGCCCCGACGAGGTGCCGACCATGGCCGACTGGGTCTCCCGCTACCCGAGCCGGGCCGGCAACTTCGCGGCCGCACCGCGCGGCATCGACGTGCGGTACGTCGGCGTCCCCGGCTGGGTTCCGCCGGGCGACCGCGGGGCGAGCGACCAGCAGCGGGTCTGGATGCGCATCGACGGCAAGCTGCCCGACGACCCGCTCATCCACGCCTGCGCCCTGACGTACGCGTCGGACCTGTCCCTGCTCGACGCGGTGCTCTCGGTGCACGGCGAGGTGTGGGGGCCGGGCGGCGTCATCGGCGCCAGCCTCGACCACGCGCTGTGGCTGCACCGGCCGTTCCGCGCCGACGAGTGGTTCCTCTACGACTGCACCAGCCCCTCCGCCAGCGGCAGCCGCGGCCTGGCCACCGGCCGCATGTTCACCCGCGACGGCCGGCACATCGCCAGCGCCGTCCAGGAAGGGTTGCTGCGCCGCGTCGGCGAGCGCCTGCCCCGCTGAGATCTGCCCCGCTGAACGGGATCCCCGGCCTGGCGACCGGCCATCATCGGGATCCCGCTCAGCGAGGTGGGGACATTTCTCTCAGTGATGCCTCTCGGCCGCCTCCTCGGCGCCCTCCGGGGTGTCGGGCACGGCCGGCAGATCCTCCGGATCCGGCGTCGCCCGCGGCGTTCCGGTCACGCCGGCCTGCGCGATCATCGTGTCGAGGTCGGCCGTCGTCCGCAGGACCTCGTCGTGGAACGTCTTCGACGCGGCCCGGTGCTTCGCCTTCGGCACCTCGAAATCCGACAAACCCGCGGAATAGCCCGCGACGCCGTCCTCACGCTCCGGTGACAACTGCAAAACCTCATGCGCCCGTACGCCGGAAACCTCCCGCAATCGCAGAGCGGTGACCAGGTCGGCGACCGCCCGCAGCAGGCCGAGCCCGCCCAGCAGCATGACCACCGGATCGGCGTCGCGGGCGAGCGGACCGGCCGCGTAGAAGCCCAGCCCCACCTGCGCGATGCCCAGCGCCATCAGCACGCCCCAGGTGCGGTCCGTGCCCCGGTTCATCGTCGACACCGCGACGTCCAGCGCGCCTCGCACCATCAGGAACCAGCCGACCAGCGCCGCCGGGGTGGTCCACGTCGAGTCCCGGTCCAGCAGCAGCACGACCGCGGTGGCGGCGAACAGGACGGACATGCCGGCGTTCAGCCACCAGGTGCGGGTGCCGGCCAGCGCCCGTACGGCCTCGGCCAGCGCCCCGAACAGGATCACCGGCCCGGCCACCGACGCCACGCCGGCCGGGTCCAGCCGCAGCACGCTCCACGAGATCGCCAGCCACGCCACCCCCGCGAACAGCAGAAAGCCCCACATGCTGTCACGCACGACCCGCAGGGGAGAGGAACCGGACCACAACATGAGGCCTCCAGCGAAGGTGTCCCTGCCATGACAACATCCCTCGTCCGGACCGACCGGCCGTTCGCCCAGATTCACAGGGCGCCACCAGGGTGGTGTTCGGGCCCGCGCCGGGCGGGGTAAGAGGCGCACAAGCCCACCCCCCGGAGCCTGTCTTGCGACGCGCCAGCCCCGCCGAACCGGACCTCGAGCACGCCCTGCGCGCCGCTCAGGACGGCGACCCGCACGGGTTCGCCCTGCTCTGGCGCGGGTTGCAGCCAGCCGTCCTGCGCTACCTGCGGGTGGTGATCGGCGACCACGCCGAGGACGCCGCCAGCGAGACGTGGCTGCAGGTCATCCGCGACCTCGACCGCTTCCGCGGCGACCTCGCCGACTTCCGGGGCTGGCTGTTCCGCATCGCCCGCCACCGCGCCCTCGACGAGCACCGCCGCCGCCGGCCCACCCCCGCGACCGGGATCGACGGCGTCGCCCCCGACGCCGCCGTCGCCGCCCTCGAGGGGGTCGGCACCGACTGGGCGCTGAGCCTGATCGCCAGCCTCCCCGGCGACCAGGCCGAGGCCGTCATGCTCCGCATCGTCGCCGGCCTCGACGTGGCCACCACCGCGCACATCCTCGGCAAGCGCCCCGGCGCCGTCCGCATCGCCACCATGCGCGGCCTGCGCCGGCTCGCCACGTATCCCCAGGTCCGGGACCGCGCCGCCCGAGCCGCCGCGGGGGAGGTGTAACGCGATGCGGACCCCGCGCGCTCTTCTCCATGCGATGCGCTCCCGGAGAACCCACCGCATCGGCCCCGCCGAGGTCGAGCGACTGGTCGCCGGCGACCTACCCGGCCCCTCGCACGCCGCACTCGACGAGCTGCTCGCGGCCGCCCGCGCGCCCGCCATGCCCGACGAGCTCAGCGGCGAGAAGGCCGCGGTCGCCGCCTTCGTCGCGCATCGCAGACGTGCTGCCCGAGCCGCCCGGCGCCCGGCGAGGATGCGGACCGCTGTCGTGACCGCCGCGGCCGGTCTGGCTCTCCTCACCCTCGGCGGAACCGCCGTAGCGGCCCGCACCGGCAACCTCCCCCAGGGGGCCCAGCAGCACGCGCACCGCCTGTTCTCGGCGCTGGGCGTACCGGCGCCGAGAACAGGCTCCCCATCTCCTTCCCCGGCCACCTCGCCCTCGCCCTCCGCACCGACGATCATCGCCTTGACCTGGTGCGACGACTGGCGGCGGGGGGCGTCGCCGAGCAGCGAGGGCCGGCGCCGGCTCGAGGTGGCGGCCGGGGGAGCGGGCGGGATCGAGCGATACTGCGCCGCCTTGCGCAAGTCGGCCTCGGCCTCGCCGCCGCCCCGCCCGCCGTCGCCGCGCGTCCCGGCGGGGTCGCCCGGCGCGGCGGGGTCGCCTGGCGCGGCGGGGTCGCCTGGCGCGGCGGGGTCGCCTGGCGCGGCGGGGTCGCCTGGCGCGGCGGGGTCGCCTGGGCCGGCCGGGTCGCTTGGCCCGGTGGAGTCGCCTGGCCCGGTGGAGTCGCCTGGCCCGGCGGGGTCGTCCAGCCCGACGCCGCCGGTTGGGCCTGCCGCCGGGACGCCGGCGGCCGGGGCCGGGACCTTGCCGGCCGGGCCCGCCGCTCGGACCGCTCAGCGGCCGGATGACCGCGCCGCTCAGCCACCCGCCCGTGCCCTCGGATGAGCGGACCCGACGCCCGCGGGGTGAGCGCCGCGTCACGTCGTGGCTTGACGGTCGCCCTCAGCTCGGCAGGATCCGGTCACGGTGAGTGGCCGAGCGCGCCCGTTCGCCGCCGCCGCGAGTGTGGGATCGGGCAATATCGGCCAGGCGTCCTCACCACTTGGGTCCGACGAACTGGTCGAGCCGGGCCACCGCCTCCCGCCGCGCCACCGACAACGTGTCGGGCCTGGCCATCCGCCAGGCGATCGCCCGCAGATCGAGCGCGCGCCCGCACAGAGCCATGATGTCGGTGGATTTGTTGACGAACGTATAACGGGGATACGCATATCGCCTGCCGTTCACGACGACCCGATTGGCAAATCGGCTGCCGTCGGAATGAAAGAGACCGCGCAGAAATCGCACGACATGGACATCGGCCACTTCTTGCTGCCAACCAGCCAATTCGATCTTTCGAATGTGCTTCACGCCCGGTCCGTGCTGCGGAAAGAGACACGGCCAATGCGTCCAATGTGCGCGGACGGCGACGCAGCCGGTGCGCTCCTGAAATCCGGCCGTCCGCGCGCCGCACGCCTCCATCGCGTACGACACCTCGTGGATGAGGCCCGGGTACCGCATGTCGCAGGTGACCGTCAGCAGCGGTACGCGTTGGGTGGTCAGCAGGTGCCCGTCACCGAGGTACTGCCCGAGGAGGTAGGCGTAGGCCCGCGGATCGTCCATCGCACGGGGCGGCCGGTCGCAGCGCGGGCACCGCTTGTCGATCTTTATCCGCGCCGCGCGCTTGCCGTAGAGCCAGCCGCCGACGGTGTTGCGGGACAGGCCGAGCCGGCGATGGATCTCGGAGAATGGCACGCCGGCCGCGTGGAGCTGGATGGCTCTTTCGCGCAGATATGGCGGGTGCACGGCGTCATCATCTCGAGCCGGTACGACAATTTCGGTGCCCCCGGTGGGATTCGAACCCACACTGTATGGTGTTTGAGACCATCTTCTCTGCCGGTTGGAATACAGGGGCCGACATGCTCCTCCCGGGCGAACCGGCCGACTGTGAAGTGGCCACGCCAGGCTGAGCTTCCGACAGCCTACCCACTACGCTTAGGGCGGCGACACCCACATACCGGGGTGTCGCGACTTCGGGAGCGTTGGGGGTAGGGGTTCCGTGGCCGACACGCAGGCTGGGGCCGATCGCAAGCGGGTGCTGATCGCCGAGGACGAGGCTCTCATCCGTCTGGACCTCGCCGAGATGCTGGTCGAGGAGGGCTACGACGTGGTCGGGGAGGCCGGTGACGGCGAGACCGCCGTCCGCCTGGCCGAGGATCTGCGCCCCGACCTGGTCATTCTCGACATCAAGATGCCGATCATGGATGGCCTGGCGGCCGCCGAGCGGATCGCCGGCGGCCGGATCGCGCCGGTCGTCATCCTCACCGCGTTCAGCCAGCGCGACCTGGTCGAGCGGGCGCGCGCCGCCGGCGCGATGGCCTACCTGGTGAAGCCGTTCCAGAAGTCGGACCTGGTGCCGGCGATCGAGATCGCCCTCTCCCGGTACGCGGAGATCGCCGCCCTCGAGTCGGAGGTGGCCGGGCTGACCGACCGCCTGGAGACCCGCAAGTCGGTCGAGCGGGCCAAGGGCGAGCTGATGACCAAGTACCAGATGACCGAGCCGCAGGCGTTCAAGTGGATTCAGCGGACGGCGATGGACCACCGGATGACGATGCGTGAGGTGGCCGACCGGATCCTGGCGGAGAGTCAGGAGGCGGGCGGCGCGCAGCCGGCCACCAGTTGATCTTGCCGTAACACTCATGTTGTAACACCTGCTCCGGCCGTGGAAACACCAGACGTAACGGTTCGGTGAAAGCCCGATCGAAGTCTTTTGGCAGGCCGGGAACCTGGGATAGCGTCCCGCCCCATGACGGGCGCAGTGTGGTCGTTCGCGCACGCAAGTGCCAATCGACGCGCGGTGGCTCGGTGGGTTCGGTATGGAGGAGGGGTTCCAACCTTGAGGCAGGTTCTCGCGCGAGCCATCGGCGGGGTGGCCATCATCGGGCTCATCGCCGGTGCCGCTGCTTGCAATAAGTCTTCGAGCAGCGACAACACGGCGAGCGGCTCGAACTGCGGCTACAAGCTCGCATATTTCGGCGCTCTGACCGGCTCGGCCGCCAACCTCGGTGTGAACATCGAGCAGGGCTTCGAGCTGGCCGTGCAGCAGTACAACAAGCAGAAGGGCTCCGACTGCATCACGGTCGCGAAGTTCGACTCGCAGGGCGCCGCCGAGGTGGCCCCCGGTGTCGCTCGTAACCTCGTGGCGGACAAGAAGATCCTCGGCGTGGTCGGCCCGCCGTTCTCCGGCGAGTCGGAGGCCGCGGACCCGATCTTCGAGGCGGCCGGCATCCCGACGATCACGCCCTCGGCGACCCGCGTGTCGCTGTCGGCGAACGGCTGGAAGACGTTCCACCGCGCGGTGGCGAACGACGACGCCCAGGGCCCCGCGGCCGCGACGTACATCAAGGACGTCCTGAAGGCGCAGAAGGTCTTCGTGGCGGACGACCAGTCGGCGTACGGCGCCGGCCTGGCCGACGTGGTGAAGAGCAAGCTCGGCGCGCTGGTGGTCGCCACGGACAAGACCGAGGGCGACGGCAAGCAGACCGACTTCTCGGCGCTGGTGCAGAAGGTCAACTCGAGCGGCGCGACCGCGCTGTTCTACGGCGGCTACTACACCAACGCGGGCGTCATCCGTAAGCAGCTGACCGCGGCCGGCTGGAAGGGCACGCTGCTCGGCGGCGACGGCATGAAGGACCCGGGCCTGTCCAAGGCCTCCGGCACGGCGGCCGCCGTCGGCACCGTCGTGACCTGCCCCTGCTCCCCGCCGGAGGCGGCGGGCGGCACCTTCGTGAACGACTACAAGGCGAAGTGGAACCAGGACGCCGGCACGTACTCGGACGTGGCGTTCGACGCGGCGAACATCCTCCTGCAGGGCATCGACGCGGGCAACACCACGCCGGAGAAGCTGAACACGTACCTGTCGACGGTGAACTACAAGGGCATCGCGAACACGTACAAGTTCACCTCGACCGGTGAGCTCGACCCGTCCCTGATCAAGGTGTGGGCGTTCAAGTTCGACCAGAGCGGCGACGCGAAGTCGGACCAGGAGATCAAGACCTCCTGATCACGCAGTAACTCTTCGTAGGGCCGGTGCGGCCGGATGATCTCCGGCCGCACCGACCTCGTCGTTTTGGAGCCCCTCTGTGAACTTCTCCGGTCTGATCAACGATTTCGGGCCGCTCACCGTCTCCGGGCTGGCGCAGGGTGCGATCATCGCCCTGTTCGCGCTGGGATACACCCTGGTCTACGGTGTTCTGCGGCTGATCAACTTTGCCCATTCCGAGGTGTTTCTCCTGGGTACGTACGCGTGCCTGATCGCCTGGGGATGGTTCGGCCTGGACCAGAACTCGGCGGCGCCGGCTGTCGGGGCGATGCTCGGGTACATGGCGCTCGGCCTGGTCGCGGCCATCGTGATCTCGGGTGTCGCGGCCCTGGGCGTGGAACTGGTGGCCTACCGGCCGCTGCGCCGGCGTAATGCCCCGCCGCTCGCCTTCCTGATCACCGCGATCGGTGCGTCGCTGGCGATCTCGGAGACGGTGGGTGTTCTGACGCACCGTAACCAGAGGGGTGTCCCGCCGATCATCGAGGCCAGGACGGTGATCACGATCGGCAACACGCACATCACCAACCTGCAGATCCTGATCGTGGCGCTGGCGCTGGTGATGATGTTCGTGCTGGATCGTTTCATCAACGGCTCGCGCCTGGGCCGGGGCATCCGCGCGGTGGCGCAGAACCCGGACAGCGCCGCGCTGATGGGCGTGAACAAGTCCCGGGTCATCGCGCTGGTCTTCCTGCTCGGTGGCCTGATGGCCGGCATCGCGGCGGTCATGTACGACCTGAAGATCGGCGTGACCAAGTACGACGCCGGCTTCCTGCTCGGCATCGACGCGTTCACGGCGGCCGTGCTGGGTGGCATCGGCAACCTGCGGGGCGCGCTGGTCGGCGGCCTGCTGCTGGGCGTGCTTCAGGCGTACGCGGCCGGTCTGTTCGGTTCGCAGTGGCTGCACGCGGCGGCGTTCGTGCTGCTGGTGCTGATCCTGCTGTTCCGCCCGACCGGTCTGCTGGGTGAGTCTCTCGGAAGGGCACGAGCATGAGCGACACCGCAGTGGCCCCGGAGAAGGCGAAGCAGCCGACCTTCCGGCAGAGCGGCGGAGTGCGGGGCTGGTTCGGCCGGCAGCCGGGCTGGGTGCGCGCCATCGTCGCGCTGGTGGCGGCCGTCCTGGCCTTCCTGCTGCCGTACGCCGGCGACATCCCGGGCATCGGCCCGCAGATCATCACCCAGGGCATCGACTGGCCGAGCGCCCTGTTCAACATGTCCTACTACGTGCTGCTGGCGCTGGGCCTGAACGTGGTGGTCGGCTACGCCGGCCTGCTCGACCTCGGGTACGTGGGCTTCTTCGCGATCGGCGCGTACGGCACGGCGCTGCTGACGTCGCGCGACTCGCTGCTCTACTCGCACACCGGCTGGGCCTGGCTGGCCGCGGTCCCGGTGGCGCTGGCGATCACCATGGCGGCGGGCCTGATCCTCGGCTGGCCGACGCTGCGGCTGCGCGGCGACTATCTGGCGATCGTGACGCTGGGCTTCGCCGAGATCATCCGGATCGTGGCCACCTCGACGCCGAACTTCCTGCGCGGCGACCGCGGCTTCACGAACATCCCGCACCCGCCCGGTCAGGGCTCGGACGGCAAGCCGATCTTCGGCGTGACCGACGCGACGCCGTACTTCTGGCTCGGTCTCTGCGTGATCATCGTGGTCATCTTCGGTGTCCGGAACCTCGACCGCAGCCGGGTCGGCCGGTCGTGGCTGGCCATCCGCGAGGACGAGGAAGCCGCCGAGATCATGGGCGTGCGGACCACCAAGTTCAAGCTGTGGGCGTTCTCGATCGGCGCCTTCATCGGCGGCCTCGGCGGCGTGCTGTTCGCCGGCGAGCAGGGCTTCGTCAACTCGCAGACGTTCGTGCTGCAGTTCTCGATCCTGGTGCTGGCCGGCGTGGTCATGGGCGGTTCCGGCAACATGGCCGGCGCGATCCTGGGCGGCGCGCTGATCTCGTACATCCCGGACCGGTTGCGCGGCATCTCCGACCCGTTCTTCCACACCGACCTGTACGAGTACCGGTTCGCGATCTTCGGAGTGGTGATCATCGTGATCATGATCGTGCGGCCGCAGGGTCTCATTCCGAGCCGGCGCCGGGCGATGGAGCTCAAGGACCGCGAGAAGGAGGTGGCTCCCGTTGAGTGAGCCGCACATGGAGAGTCCGGAGGAGCTCGACCGCGAGGACGCGCGCCCGGTGGACCAGGCCGCCCCGACCGGCGGCTCGGGCACGATCGACACCAGCCCGGGCGACCCGAGCCTCCTGCTCGAGGTCGACCACGTGACGCTGCGGTTCGGCGGCGTGGTGGCGCTCAACGACGTCAGCTTCTCGCTGCGCAAGGGTGAGATCTTCGGCCTCATCGGCCCGAACGGCGCCGGCAAGACGACCTGCTTCAACGCGATGACCGGGGTGTACCGGCCGACCAGCGGGGCGATCCGGTTCCAGGGCCAGTCGATCGTGGGCAAGAAGAAGCACGAGATCACCCGGGGCGGCATCGCGCGTACGTTCCAGAACGTCCGCCTCTTCCCGGAGATGACCGCGCTCGAGAACGTCATGGTGGGTGCCGACGCCCATCACAAGACGAGCGTGCTCAGCGCGTTGTTCCGGCTGCCCCGGCACTGGCAGGAGGAGCGGTCGGGCCGGCAGCGCTCGCTGGAGCTGCTGCGGTTCGTCGGCATCGCGCACCGCGCCGGCGACGTCAGCCGCAACCTCTCGTACGGCGAGCAGCGACGCCTGGAGATCGCGCGGGCCCTGGCGACCAACCCGACCCTGCTCTGCCTGGACGAGCCGGCCGCCGGCTTCAACCCCGCCGAGAAGGCCGACCTGCTGGCGCTGATCCGCAAGATCCGTGACACCGGCGTGACGGTGCTGCTGATCGAGCACGACATGCGCCTGGTCATGGGCGTCACCGACCGGATCGTGGTGCTGGAGTTCGGCAAGAAGATCGCCGAGGGGACACCCGCCGAGGTGCGGGACAACCCGGCGGTCGTCGCCGCGTACCTGGGAGTGCCGACCGATGCTGCTTGAGCTTGACAACGTTTCCCTCGCGTACGGCCGCATCGTGGCCCTGCACGGGATCAGCCTCACCGTCGGGGCGAGCGAGATCGTCGCGCTGATCGGCGCCAACGGCGCCGGGAAGTCGACCACCATGCGGGCCATCTCCGGTCTCCGCCCGGTCATGCAGGGCACCATCCGCTTCGACGGGCAGGACATCACCAAGCTGCGCGCCGACCTGCGGGTGGTCCGGGGCGTCTCGCAGTCGCCCGAGGGCCGGGGCATCTTCCCCGGCATGACGGTGCGGGAGAACCTCGAGATGGGCGCCTACACCCGGCGCAACCGGGCCGAGATCGACCAGGACCTGGACCGGGTGTTCGGCCTGTTCCCGCGCTTGAAGGAACGGGAGAAGCAGTCCGGCGGCACCATGTCCGGCGGCGAGCAGCAGATGCTCGCGGTCGGCCGGGCCCTGATGAGCCGGCCCAAGCTGCTGCTGCTCGACGAGCCCTCGATGGGTCTGGCGCCGATGCTCATCCAGCAGATCTTCGACATCATCGTCGAGATCAACCAGCAGGGCACACCGGTGCTGCTGGTGGAACAGAACGCCCAGCAGGCGCTTTCCCGCGCGCACCGGGCGTACGTTCTGGAGACTGGACGGATCGTGAAGGAAGGCACCGGCTCGGAGCTGCTGCACGACCCGGCGGTCAAGGACGCCTACCTCGGCGTCGCCTAACTGAGTTGACTCTCTCTCGCAGAGGAGATATCCCCATGTTCCGCACCACCCCTGGCCGGCGGGCGATCCTCGGCCTGGCCCTCGCGGCGGCGCTGACCACCTCGGTCGCCGCCTGCGGTTCGGAGTCCGGCGACGGCTCCGGGACGGGCTCGGCCCCGGTCTCCAGCGCCTCGGCCGACACCAGCCTGGCCGACAAGGTCCCGGCCGACATCAAGTCGGCCGGCAAGCTCGTCATCGGGACCGACTCGACGTACGCGCCGAGTGAGTTTCTGGATGCCGACGGCAAGACCGTCATCGGCTTCGACGTGGACCTGTTCAACGCGGTCGCCCAGAAGCTGGGCCTCACCACCGAGTGGCAGTCGGCCTCGTTCGACAGCATCATCCCGGGCGTGACCAGCAAGAAGTACGCGGCCGGCGTCTCGTCCTTCACGATCAACCCGGACCGCCTCAAGCAGGTCACGATGGTCAGCTACTTCAACGCCGGCACGCAGTGGGCGGCCAAGAAGGGCGCCAGCATCAACGCCGACGACGCGTGCGGCAAGAAGATCGCGGTCCAGACGTCGACGGTCCAGGCCGACGACATCGCGGCCCGGTCCAAGAAGTGCACCGACGGCGGCAAGGCCAAGATCACGATCGACCAGTACCAGGCCCAGTCGGACGCCACCAACGCCGTGGTGACCGGCAAGGACGACGCCATGCTGGCCGACTCGCCGGTCTGCGCGTACGCGGTGAAGCAGACCAACGGCCAGCTCGAGCTGGTCGGCGACATCTACGACTCGGCGCCGTACGGCTACGTGCTGCCCAAGGACCAGGCCGACACGATGGGCGCGGCGGTGCAGGGCGCGCTCCAGGCGCTGATCACCGACGGCACCTACAAGACGATCCTGTCGAAGTGGGGCGTCGAGGCGGGCGCGATCACCAGCCCCGCGGTGAACCCCGCGTCCTGAGTCGATGACCGAGCCGACAACGACCGAGCGGGCACGGCCTGAACCGATCAAGGCCGTGCCCGTCCGGCACCCCGGACGCTGGGTGCTGATCGCGGTGATCGCGGTGCTGACCGCGATGTTCCTGCACGTGCTGGTGACGAACGAGCAGTTCGACTGGAAGTTCATCTTCGTCTCGTACGAGCCGGGCAAGCGCGGCGTCATGTTCACCGGCCCGGTGCTGGAGGGCCTGCGCGGCACCATCCTGCTGACGGTCACGTCGATGCTGATCGGCGTGGTGCTCGGCGTGATCCTGGCGATCATGCGGTTGTCCGACAATCCGATCCTCAAGGCCGTCGCCTTCGTCTACACCTGGTTCTTCCGGGCGGTGCCGCGGCTCGTGCTCGCGGTGCTCTTCGGCAACCTGAACATCCTGTGGAACCGGATCGGCTTCGGCCTGCCGTTCGACCAGCAGATCGGCAAGCTGTTCGGCATCGACGACCTGAACGCGCAGTTCTACAGCGTCAAGGCGAGTGACCTGCTGGCCGGGTTCGTGGCCGGCATGCTCGCCCTCGGGCTGTCCGAGGCCGCGTACATGGCCGAGATCGTCCGGGCCGGCATCCAGTCGGTCGACCCGGGCCAGGCCGAGGCCGCGACCGCGCTCGGCCTCTCCCGCGGGCAGGTGCTGCGCCGGGTGGTGCTGCCGCAGGCGATGCGGGTGATCGTGCCGCCCACCGGCAACGAGGTCATCGCGATGGTCAAGGACACCTCGCTGGTCGCCTTCGTGCCGGTCAGCGTGGAGCTGTTCTTCCAGCTCAATGCGATCAAGGCCCGTACGTTCGTGGTGTTCCCGGTCCTGGTGGCCGCCGTGATCTGGTACCTGATCCTGTGCACGATCCTGATGATCGGTCAGTATTTCCTGGAGCGGCACTTCGGCCGCGGCTACGGCTCGAGCAGCCGGGCCCGGCAGAAGCTCCGGGACATCGAGGTCGAAAGCAGCGGCCGGGTCGCCACCGAGGGCGGAGGAGCAACATGACAGCGGAGATGGTGCGCGCCGACAACGTGCACAAGTCGTTCGGCTCGCTCGAGGTGCTCAAGGGCGTCGACCTGGTGGTCCGGTCGGGCGAGGTGTGCTGCGTGCTGGGCCCGTCCGGCTCCGGCAAGTCGACGTTCCTGCGCTGCGTGAACCACCTCGAGAAGATCAACGCGGGCAAGATCTTCGTGGACGGCGACCTGGTCGGCTACCACGAGCGCGGCGGCAAGCTGCACGAGATGAAGAGCGGCGACGTCGCCCGCCAGCGGCAGCAGATCGGCATGGTCTTCCAGCGCTTCAACCTCTTCCCGCACATGACGGTCCTGCAGAACGTCATGGAGGCGCCCTGCCGGGTGAAGAAGGAGGACAAGGCGGCCGTACGCGATCGCGCGGCCGGCCTCTTGGAGCGGGTCGGCCTCGGGGACAAGAAGGGCAGCTACCCCGGTCAGCTCTCCGGCGGCCAGCAGCAGCGAGTGGCGATCGCCCGGGCGCTGGCGATGCGGCCCAAGCTGATGCTGTTCGACGAGCCGACCAGCGCGCTCGACCCGGAGCTCGTCGGCGAGGTCCTCGACGTCATGAAGGACCTGGCCCGCGACGGCATGACCATGGTCGTGGTGACCCACGAGATCGGCTTCGCCCGCGAGGTCGGCGACAACGTCGTCTTCATGGACGGCGGCGTCGTGGTCGAGCAGGGCCCGCCGTCCGAGATCATCGCGAATCCGCAACACGAACGAACCAAGGCATTCCTCAGCAAAGTGTTGTAAAGGCGACCGGGGCGGTCGGCCTTTCTGTCGTACCTCGGGTCTAGAGTTCCTGGACGTGAGCGACGACGCCCTGACCCCCCGTTTGCTGCTGCTCGACGGCCACTCGCTGGCGTACCGGGCCTTCTTCGCGCTGCCGGTGGAAAACTTCAGCACCCAGACCGGGCAGCCGACGAACGCGGTGTTCGGCTTCACCTCCATGTTGATCAACATGTTGCGTGACGAGAAACCGACGCACATCGTGGTCGCGTTCGACGTCTCCCGGGTCTCGTTCCGCACCGAGAAGTACGCGGATTACAAGGCCGGCCGGTCCGAGACGCCGCAGCCGTTCCAGGGTCAGGTCAGCCTGATCAAGGAGATCCTCGAGGCGCTGCGCATCCCGGTCGTGGAAAAGCCCGGCTACGAGGCCGACGACGTGATCGGCACCCTTGCGAAGCAGGGCCGGGCGGCCGGCATGGAGGTCATCATCTCCACCGGCGACCGCGACGCCTTCCAGCTCGCCGACGAGCACACCACGATCCTCTTCCCGGTGCGCGGCGTCTCCGAGGTCTGGCGCATGACGCCCGACGCCATCGAGGCGAAGTACTTCGTGCGCCCCGAGCGCTACCGCGACAAGGCCGCCCTGGTCGGCGAGGCCAGCGACAACCTGCCCGGCGTGCCCGGCGTCGGCGACAAGACCGCGGCCAAGTGGATCAATGAGTACGGCGGCCTCGACGGCATCGTGGCGAACGTCGACAAGATCAAGGGCAAGGCCGGCGAGAACCTGCGCGCCCACCTGGCCGACGTGCTGCGCAACTACGAGATCAACGCGCTGGTGTGCGACCTCGAGCTGCCGCTGAAGCCGGAAGACGTGAAGTGGCACGGCTGGGACCGCGAGGCCGTGCACCAGGTCTTCGACGCGCTCGAGTTCCGAGTGCTGCGCGAGCGCTTGTACTCGTACCTGGAGGCCGTCGAGCCCGAGGCGGAGTCCGGCTTCGACCTGTCCGGCTCGGTCCTGCGCCCGGGTGAGGTCGGCGCCTGGCTCGGTCAGCACGCCGCGGCGGCCCCGGTCGGCGTCGCCGTGAGCGGACATTTCGGGCGCGGTACCGGCTCGCTCACCGGCATCGCGGTCGCCACCGGCGACGGGCCGGCCGCCTGGTTCGACCCGGCCGCGCTCGACGAGGCCGACGAGCAGGCCGTGGCCCTGTGGCTGATCGACCCCGACCGGCCCAAGGTCGTGCACGACGCCAAGCCCGCCTCGCTGGCCATGCGCGCGCACGGCTGGACGCTCGAGGGCGTCCGGGTCGACACCGCGCTGGCCGCCTATCTCGCCAAGCCCGACCAGCGCGCCTACGACCTGACCGACCTCGCCCTGCGCTACCTCAAGCGCGAGCTGCGGGTCGAGGAGCCCGACAACGGCCAGCTCACCCTGGACGGGCTCGGCCACCAGGGCGCGGCCGAGGAAAACCTGATGCTGCGGGCCCGGGCCACCCTCGACCTGGCCGACGTGCTCACCGAGGAGCTCTCGCGCGACGGCGGCGAGTCGCAGGCCCTGCTCACCGAGGTCGAGCAGCCGCTGTCGCGGGTCCTGGCCGAGATGGAGCACCTGGGCATCGCCGCCGACACCGAGTACCTGTCCGAGCTCGAGGCCCACTTCGCGGCCGAGGTGAAGGCCGCACAGCAGGCCGCGCACGAGGTGGTCGGCCGCGAGTTCAACCTCGGCTCGCCCAAGCAGCTGCAGGAGATCCTGTTCAACGAGCGGGGCCTGCCCAAGACCAAGCGCATCAAGTCCGGTTACACCACCGACGCCGACGCGCTGCAGAGCCTGTTCGCGCAGACCGGCGATCCGCTGCTGGCCCACCTGCTGCGTCACCGTGACGTGGCCAAGCTCAAGTCGACGGTCGACGGCCTGCTCAAGTCGGTCTCCGACGACGGCCGCATCCACACCACGTTCAACCAGACCGTCGCCGCCACCGGCCGGCTGTCGTCGACCGACCCGAACCTGCAGAACATCCCGATCCGCACCGAGGAGGGCCGCCGCATCCGGCGCGCGTTCGTGGTCGGGCCCGGCTTCGAGCAGCTGATGACCGCCGACTACAGCCAGATCGAGATGCGCATCATGGCGCACCTGTCCGGCGACGAGGCGCTGATCGCCGCGTTCAACTCGGCGTTCGACTTCCACGCGGCCACGGCGTCGTCGGTCTTCCACGTGCCGGTCGAGGAGGTCGTCCCCGACCAGCGCCGCAAGATCAAAGCCATGAACTACGGGCTCGCGTACGGGTTGTCGGCGTTCGGCCTCTCCAACCAGCTCAGCATCGCGGTCGACGAGGCGCGTGGCCTGATGGAGGAGTATTTCGAGCGGTTCGGTGGCGTTCGCGATTATCTGCAGGCAGTGGTGCGCCGGGCCGTGCAGGACGGCTACACGGCCACCATCATGGGTCGCCGGCGGTACCTGCCGGATCTCTCCAGCGACAACCGGCAACGCCGCGAGATGGCCGAGCGGATGGCCCTCAACGCGCCGATCCAGGGCTCGGCCGCCGACATCATCAAGGTCGCCATGCTCCGGGTGGACGCCGCGATCAAGGAGTCCGGCCTGCGCTCGCGCATGCTGCTGCAGGTCCACGACGAGCTGGTCTTCGACGTGGCGCCCGGCGAGCGGGAGGCGCTCGAGGCGCTGGTGCGGCGTGAGATGGGCGGCGCGCACCCGCTGTCGGTGCCGCTCGAGGTCTCGGTCGGTTCCGGCCGCGACTGGAACGGCGCCGACCATTGAGGGTTGTTCGGGGCACACCTTGAGTCCCGCTCGCCGCAGGTCAGCGACTGGGTCTCCACCGCCCCGAATAATCCTCATCGAGCCGGATTCGCGGGCTTCTCACAGCTCGCGTTGATCGATCCGTGCCCGTGGGCGCGGTGACGCCCACGGGCTCGGGGAGGTAATGTTCGCCCCGCGGTACGTGTAACGACCAGTAAGGCGGGAACGATGGTGAGGAAACACTCCGAGGAGACAGTCGCCGCTGTCGCCGGCGGGCCGCTCACTAACAGCCCGATGGATCCCGCGCAGGCGAGCCGCTTCGCCCCGATGTTCAAGGCGCTCGGCGACCCGGTCCGGCTCCGCCTGCTCTCGATGATCGCCTCGGCCGGCGGCGGCGAGGTCTGCGTCTGCGACCTGACCGGCGCCTTCCACCTGACCGGCCCCACCATCTCCCACCACTTGCGCGTCCTGCGCGAGGCGGGCCTGGTAGACAGCGACCGCCGCGGCACGTGGGTCTACTACCGCCTGATCCCCGCCGGCTTGACGGTCCTGGCCGCGTTGCTGGACGCCGGAAGCATCATCAGCGGCGGCGGCTGACCCGCCCACCGCCGCGCTTCTGGCGGGCCGTGCCGCGGCGCCGCACTTCTCGCCGGCCGCGGCGCCGCGCCTCTCGTGGGCTCCGCGGCTCGCCGGGCCCGCCACCACTTCGCGTCGGCTTCGCCGCTCGCCGGCCCCGCCGCCACTTCGCGTCGGCTTCGCCGCTCGCCGGCCCCGCCGCCACACTTCTCACCGGTCGGCCGCTCGCCGCTCCGCCGCCCGCGCCCACGCGCCGAGCGCCTTCGCTGCGCCGTCCCACCCGCCCGCGCCGAAGCGCCGTAGCGACGCGCCCCCGCCTTCACGCGGCAATGCGTCGCGTCGGATCGACGCCCTGCCCGGCATCGGAACGCGCTGCCCTGCGGTGATCAGCCGCGGCGGTGGAGCGACCCGGGCTTGTGAACCGCGTCCTTCCCGGTCTTGTCGCTCGTGACCCGGTACTGCGGCTCCTCGGGCGACGCCGCCACCTCACGCCCGGCGGCCTCGGTGCGCTTGGTGATCTTCTGCTCGACGGTGCCTTCGACGGTCTGGCCGTGGCTGCGCCAGGTCACCTTGTCACCCTTGCTGAGGTCCTTCTTCTCGTTGCTCACCCCGGTCGCATACCCGCCACCCGCCCCCGGAAACGGTGACGGCGAGCTGGCTGCCTGGCCGCCGCAATGGCGCTCGCTGGTAGCGCCCCGCAATCTTCACGCGCAGCCTTTCCGCGATCTTGATGAGTGCCGGTGCGGGGTGGCACCGGAACTCATCAGCGTGCCGGAGGGCTGGCCGTCGCCTCCCCGATCTTGATGACTTCGAGGGCCGATGATGCGGCGTGCCGGGCTGGGACGGACGCGCCTCGCAGTGCCGGGTGGCGAGGAGGGGCGGGTGTGACCGGCGGGCGGATCCGTGCGGCGGACCGGTGGGTGGGCGGATCCGTGTGACGGAGCGGTGGGTGGGCGGATCCGTGTGACGTAGCGGTGGGCGGGCGGATCGGTGCGGCGTAGCGGTGGGTGGGCGGATCCGTGTGACGTGGCGGTGGGCGGGCGGATCGGTGCGGCGGACCGGCGGGCGGGCGGATCCGTGCGGCGGACCGGCGGGCGGGCGGATCCGTGCGACGGAGCGGCGGGCGGGCGGATCCGTGCGACGGAGCGGCGGGCGGGTGGGTGCGACCGGCGGAGGTGGCGCGGCCCGCGGGACGGTCAGTGGCGGGGGCCGGTGGTGGGGTGCGGGCCGGGCAGGTCGGCGACGAAGATGGCGGTGCCGGGGAACAGCCTGCCGCGCAGCGGGCTCCACTGGCCCCAGACCTGCTCGTGGCCGGCCGGCCACTCCGGCTCGATCAAATCGCGCAGCACGAAGCCGGCGGCGACCAGCTCGCGGATGCGGTCGCCCAGGGTTCGGTGCTGTTCGACGTACGTCGGGCGGCCCTCGTCGTCGGTCTCCACGTACGGGCGGCGGTCGAAGTACGAGTTCCGGGCGACCAGGCCGCTCTCGTCGGGCTCGTCCCAGAAGATCCAGCGCATCGGGTGCGTGATCGAGAACACCCAGCTTCCGCCGGGCCGCAGCACACGCGCCACCTCGAGCATCGCCGCGGCGGAGTCGGCCACGAACGGGATCGCTCCGAAGGCGGTGCAGACGATGTCGAATACGCTGTCCGCGAACGGGAGCGCCAGCGCGTCGGCTTGCACGAGCGGAACGCGTACGCCGGACCGGGAAGCCCCCGCCACCGCCTGCCGCAACATGCCCGCCGAGAGATCCATCGCCGTCACCTCGGCGCCCTGGCCGTCGAGCCAGCGGGCCGCCGCCGCGGCGCCCGCGCCCAGCTCCAGCACCCGGCGCCCGCGCACGTCGCCGAGCAGGTGCGCATCGGCCTCACGCAGGCCTTCCGGGCACCACACGAAGTCGGCGTCGCCCAGGAAGGCGCCGTGCTCGGCCTGGTAGTCGTCCGCGTCTAAATCCCACCAGCCGCGGCTGGCGCGCCGGCTCTCGTCGTCGGTAACCGGGCGGCGCGACGGCGCCGGAGTGTCGATCACCGGTCAACCGTACGACAGAGTCCGGATCGGCATATTACGGGCACGGTTCGAGGTTTCCGCCGAACATTGTGCCGCCGTCGTGAGGAGGGCTTGCAACCTGTGGTAATGCGCACGGTAAGCTAGTCGATGCGCTCGCGGATCGTGTGCCTCGGCAGGGAGCAGGCTCCGTGGTCGTCGGTCTCGGCATGATCGACTGCGTGTGGTCCTGACTAATCGTTGGTGATCGTCTCGCTCGTTCGTGCCGTGCCCGGCGGCAGTTCCGCGGAGCGCGCGAGACACCACAAAACCATCCGTTCGGAGCAACTGTCCACATGACGAGCAGCATCGAGGCCACCTCGAGCGCCAACAAGGTCACCGTCGACGACCTCGGATCCGAGGAGGCGTTCCTCGCCGCGATCGACGAGACCATCAAGTACTTCAACGACGGCGACATTGTCGAAGGCACCGTCGTCAAGGTCGATCGGGACGAGGTCCTGCTCGACATCGGCTACAAGACCGAGGGCGTGATCCCCTCGCGTGAGTTGTCGATCAAGCATGACGTGGACCCCGCGGAAGTGGTGTCGGTCGGTGACCACATCGAGGCTCTTGTTCTCACCAAGGAGGACAAGGAAGGCCGCCTGATCCTGTCCAAGAAGCGCGCGCAGTACGAGCGCGCCTGGGGCACGATCGAGAAGATCAAGGAAGACGACGGCGTCGTCCGCGGTTCCGTCATCGAGGTCGTCAAGGGTGGCCTCATCCTCGACATCGGTCTCCGCGGCTTCCTTCCGGCCTCGCTGGTCGAGATGCGCCGCGTCCGCGACCTCCAGCCGTACGTGGGCCGGGAGCTCGAGGCGAAGATCATCGAGCTGGACAAGAACCGCAACAACGTGGTCCTGTCCCGCCGCGCGTGGCTCGAGCAGACGCAGTCCGAGGTTCGCACCGAGTTCCTCAACAAGCTGCAGAAGGGCCAGGTCCGCAAGGGCGTCGTGTCCTCGATCGTCAACTTCGGCGCCTTCGTCGACCTCGGTGGGGTCGACGGCCTGGTGCACGTGTCCGAGCTCTCCTGGAAGCACATCGACCACCCGTCCGAGGTCGTCGAGGTCGGCCAGGAGGTCGAGGTCGAGGTGCTCGACGTCGACCTGGACCGCGAGCGCGTCTCGCTGTCGCTGAAGGCGACCCAGGAAGACCCGTGGCGCCAGTTCGCCCGCACCCACGCGATCAACCAGATCGTCCCGGGCAAGGTCACCAAGCTGGTTCCGTTCGGCGCGTTCGTCCGGGTCGACGACGGCATCGAGGGCCTGGTGCACATCTCCGAGCTGGCCGAGCGGCACGTCGAGCTGCCCGAGCAGGTCGTGCAGGTGGGCTCCGACGTCCTCGTCAAGGTCATCGACATCGACCTCGAGCGTCGCCGGATCTCGCTGTCGCTCAAGCAGGCCAACGAGAACTTCGTCGAGGGCGAGGAGCACTTCGACCCGACGCTGTACGGCATGGCCGCCACGTACGACAACGAGGGCAACTACATCTACCCGGAGGGCTTCGACCCGGAGACGGGCGAGTGGCTCGAGGGCTTCGACAAGCAGCGCGAGGCCTGGGAGAAGCAGTACGCCGACGCCCGCGAGCGCTGGGAGGCCCACACCAAGCAGGTGCAGGCGTCCCGCGAGGCCGACGCCGAGGCCGCGCTCAACCCGGCTCCGGCCGCGGCGAGCGCTCCGACCGGCACGACCACCTCGTCGAGCTCGCCGGCCCCGGCGCGCGCCGCCGAGGAGCCGTCCGGCACGCTGGCCACCGACGAGGCCCTCGCCGCTCTGCGCGAGAAGCTCGCCGGCGGCAAGTAAGGCGGCAAGCAAGGCGGCAAGCAAGTTCTGCGTCATGTGAAAGGCCGTCCCGGCTCCGGCCGGGGCGGCCTTTCGCCGTTGTTTGTTTGCTCACCGGCAACTGAGATACTCGGTAGGTGCTGAGGGTCGGGTTGACGGGCGGCATCGGAGCGGGCAAGAGCGCGGTGGCGCAGCGGCTCGCCCACCTCGGTGCGGTGATCATCGATGCCGACCGGCTGGCCCGCGAGGTGGTGGCCGTCGGCACGCCCGGTCTGGCCGAGATCGTCGGGACGTTCGGCGCCGGCGTGCTGACCCCGGAGGGCGACCTCGACCGGGCGGCGCTGGGCGCCAAGGTGTTCGGCGACGAGGCGGCCCGGCGGCGGCTCGAGAAGATCATTCATCCGCGCGTACGGGCCCGGACCGCCGAACTGATCGTGGAGGCGCCCGCGGACGCGATCGTGGTGAACGACGTGCCGCTCCTGGTCGAGACGGGGCTGCCACCGACGTACCACCTCGTCCTGGTCGTGGAGGCCCGGCGTGACCTGCGCATCTGTCGTCTCACCGAGACGCGCGGGATGACCCGGGAGGAGGCCGTCGCCCGGATCGGCGCGCAGGCGGACGATGCGCAGCGGCGGGCCGCGTGCGACGTGGTGATCGAGAACAACGGGACGCTCGCCGAGCTGCACGCCAAGGTGGACCGGATCTTCCGGGAGCGGCTGGTGCCGTTCGAGGAGCACGTGCGGCTCGGCACCCGGGCCCGGCCCGAGACCGAGCTGCGGATCGCCGAGCCGGACCCGGAGTGGCCGGTCCAGGCGGCGCGGCTGATGGCCCGGTTGCGGCACGCGATCGGTGAGACCGCCCGGGTGAGCCACATCGGCTCGACCGCGGTGCCGGACCTGCCGGCCAAGGACATCATCGACCTGATGCTGGCCGTGCGGACGCTCGACGAGGCGGACGCGCTGGCCGAGCGGCTGGGGGAGGCGGGCTTTCCCCGGCGCGAGGGCGAGTGGGCCGACAACGCGCGAGGTGTCCCGGGCGTGACCTGGCCGAAGCGGCTGCACGGCAGCGCCGATCCGGGGCGGCCGGTCAACCTGCACGTCCGGGTGCACGGGTCGCCGGGGTGGCGGTTCGCGCTGCTCATGCGGGACCACCTGCGGGCGGTGCCGGCGGCGCGGGAGGAATACGCGGCGGCCAAGGCGCGATGGGCGGTCGAGCACGCCGACCGGTACGCGTACGGGGAAGCCAAGGAGCCTTGGTTCGACGCCGAGGCGCGGGCCGCCGACGACTGGGCCGAAGAGGTGGGGTGGCAGCCGGATCCCGGGCAGTGACAACCGGCTCGGGAATGGGCAGCCGGCTCGGGAATGGACAGCCGGCTCGGGAATGGACAGCCGGCTCGGGAACGGACAAGCGGCTCGGGGAATGGTTAGGCGCTCGCGGCGGCCGGTCTGCGCTCAGCGCGACCACCGTGGGTGCGCTCGCCCGGAGAGCCGGGGCGCATCGACCACGGGCCGGCCCGCACGGACCGTGTGGTGATCCGTCGGCGGAGCCGGGCGGCCGCCGCGAGCGGCCTACCCGAACAGGCTAGGCGAGCCCCGCAAGGCCGGACAACAGCGGGAATGTGCACCCTCAGCACGGGGTTCGCAGAAGTTGTCATACCCCCGACGTACGGTGGTCCCATGCCTCTCGACATCCCCGTCCGCGATGGCCGCTTCGAGGTCATCAGCGAGTTCCAGCCGGCCGGTGACCAGCCCGCGGCGATCGACAAGCTCGAGCGGCGTGTCCGGCGCGGCGATCGGCACACGGTGCTGCTCGGCGCCACCGGCACGGGCAAGAGCGCGACGACCGCGTGGCTGATCGAGCGGCTGCAGCGGCCGGCGCTGGTGCTCGCCCCCAACAAGACCCTCTGCGCGCAGCTGGCCAAGGAGTTCCGCGAGCTCCTGCCCAACAACGCGGTCGAATACTTCGTCAGCTACTACGACTACTACCAGCCCGAGGCCTACATCGCGCAGACCGACACGTACATCGAGAAGGACTCCTCGGTGAACGAAGAGGTCGAGCGCCTGCGCCACTCGGCGACCATGTCGCTGCTGACCCGGCGCGACGTGATCGTGGTGGCCACGGTCAGCGCCATCTACGGCCTGGGCACCCCGCAGGAGTACGTCGACCGCTCGGTGCGGCTCAAGGTCGGCGAGGAGGTCGAGCGCGACAAGCTGCTGCGCCGCCTGGTCGACATCCAGTACGCGCGCAACGACATGGCCTTCCAGCGGGGGACCTTCCGGGTGCGCGGCGACACGCTGGAGATCATCCCGGCGTACGAGGAGCTGGCCGTCCGCGTCGAGCTGTTCGGCGACGAGGTGGAGAAGCTGTACTACCTGCACCCGCTGACCGGCGAGGTGATCCGCGAGGTCGACGAGCTGATCATCTTCCCGGCCTCGCACTACGTCGCCGGCCCGGAGCGGATGGAGAAGGCGATCCGCGGCATCGAGGCCGAGCTCGAGGAGCGGCTGGCCGAGCTCGAGCGCCAGGGCAAGCTGCTCGAGGCGCAGCGCCTGCGGATGCGTACCACCTATGACGTCGAGATGATGCGGCAGGTCGGCTTCTGCAACGGCATCGAGAACTACTCGATGCACATGGACGGGCGGTCGCCCGGGGAGCCGTCGTTCACCCTGCTCGACTACTTCCCCGACGACTTCGTCACCGTCATCGACGAGTCGCACCAGACGATCCCGCAGATCGGCGGCATGTACGAGGGGGACGCGTCCCGCAAGCGCATCCTGATCGAGCACGGGTTCCGGCTGCCCAGCGCCGCCGACAACCGACCGCTGCGGTGGGACGAGTTCCTCGAGCGGGTCGGCCAGATGGTGTTCCTCTCCGCGACCCCCGGGCCGTGGGAGATGCAGCAAGCGCAGGGCGAGTTCGTCGAGCAGGTGATCCGGCCGACCGGCCTGGTCGACCCCCAGGTGGTGGTCAAGCCGACCAAGGGCCAGATCGACGACCTGATGCACGAGATCCGGCTGCGCACCGAGCGCGACGAGCGGGTGCTGGTGACCACGCTGACCAAGAAGATGGCCGAGGACCTCACGGACTATCTGCTGGAGAACGGCATTCGCGTGCGCTACCTGCACTCCGAGGTCGACACGCTGCGCCGGGTCGAGTTGCTGAAGGAGCTGCGCAAGGGCGACTACGACGTGCTCGTCGGCATCAACCTGCTGCGGGAGGGCCTCGACCTGCCCGAGGTGTCGCTGGTGGCGATCCTCGACGCCGACAAGGAGGGCTTCCTGCGCAGCGGCCGGTCGCTGATCCAGACCATCGGCCGCGCGGCGCGCAACGTCTCCGGCGAGGTCCACATGTACGCCGACAAGGTCACGCCGTCGATGCGCGACGCGATCGAGGAGACCGACCGGCGGCGGGCCAAGCAGATCGCTCACAACGAGGCGAACGGCATCACCCCGCAGGCCCTCCGCAAGAAGATCCACGACATCCTCGACGACATCTACCGCGAGGCCGAGGACACCGACACCGTGGTGGCCAACGGGCCGATGGTCGGCGGTGGCGGCCGGCAGATCTCCCGCGGCAAGGCCCCGGTGCCCGAGACCAGGTCGAAGGCGCGGGCGTCCAGCGGCGCCGCCCGCGAGGGCATGGCCCGGGCCGAGCTGGCCCAGCTCATCCAGGACCTGAACGATCAGATGCTGGCCGCGGCGCGCGAGCTGCAGTTCGAGCTGGCGGCCCGGATCCGCGACGAGATGTCCGAGCTGAAGAAGGAGCTGCGCGGCATGGATATGGCGGGCGTGAAGTAGGGATCGTTCGCTAGCCTCCACGGGTGACCGAAGCCTGGACGACGCTCGAGGGCCTGCCCGACGAGTTGCTGAGGCTGGTGGAGCGCTGCGTCCGGGCCGACGGCGGCATGCCGCTCGCGACCGAGCCGTGGTTCCTCCGCCGGCGTTGGGCCGCGGACGGAGGGCGGGCGTTCGCCCTCCGCGCTCCGGGCAGCCCGGCCGCGCCGGACAACGCCGTGTCGCCTGGCGGTTCGGCCGCGGGGGCTGGTGCCGTCGCGGCGGGCGCCCTTCTGGCGGCCGGTGCGGTGTGCCCGACCGGCGACGGCGTGATCGTCACCGGCCTGGTCGACCCTGACGCGCGCGGTCGTGGCCTCGGCGCCGAGGTGCTGGACCGATGCCTGGCGTCGGCGGCCGAAATCAGCGCGGGCGGGGAGGGGCGGGCGCCTCTCGAAGTCACCATCGAGAGCGAGTCGCTCACCGACGAGGCCGCCGCGCTGTTCGTCTCGCGCGGTTTCCGGCAGGTCTTCGCCGAGGACGTCATGCGGGCCGAGGTCAAGGACGCCACCCCGGCCATCTGGCCCGCCGGCGCCACCCTCAGCGAGTGGTCGGGCGAGACCGCCTCGCGCTTTCATGCTGTCTATCGGGCCGCCTTCCGCGACCGCCCGGGCTTTCCGGACGAGCCGGCGGCCGAGTGGATCGCCGAATACGACGAGGATGACGACTTCCGCCCGTCGTGGTCGGTTCTGGTCACGCTTCCCGGCCTGGGCGACGCCGGCTTCATCACCTCGGCGCTGGGGTGGGTGGTGCAGGTCGGCGTTCTCCCCGCGGTGCGCGGCCGGGGGCTCGGCGCCGCGCTCGTGTGCGAGTCGCTGGCCCGGATGGCGGCCGACGGCGCGACCGAGGCCTGGCTCAACGTCAACGTCAACAATCCGGGCGCGGCCGCGCTCTACCGGCGGCTCGGCTTCGCGGATCGCGGGCGGCGGGCACGGTACACGAACTAGCGGGCACACGAACAAGGGCGGTACACGAACAAGGGCGATACACGAACAGACTAGGTTCCTAGGACGCCTGAACGAACTGAACGAATCGCCCACACCGGCCATCCCGCGCTACCCTGATGAGAAATACATGACCGGATGAGCGGTTCGAGCCGAGAGACGGCCCACGCTTTTCCGGGGTGCCATGCCATTGGGTCTCGCGATGAGACACAATGGCTGCCGTAGGAGGGGAGTATTCCCTCGCGCCGGTCTCGTCAACACGGAATGCCCTGGTGGGCTACCCGGGGCCGGCGGTCGCCACGGGCGGCGGAAGAGACCTCCGACAGCCGCACGCCGCTGTGCTCGCCCGGCTCGGGTGGACACAGCGTCGAACCGTGTCTGCCGGAGGTCGTCGTTGATCGTGTCCGCCTGGGTGTGGATCGCCACCCTCATCGCCCTCGTCGCCGTTCTGGCCGTCGATCTGCTGATCATCGGCCGGCGACCGCACGAGCCCTCGATGAAGGAGTCGGGCGCCTGGGTGGCGTTCTATGTGGGGCTCGCCGTTCTGTTCGGCGCCGGCGTCTGGGTGACGGCCGGCGGCCAGTACGCGGGTGAGTTCTACACCGGCTGGCTCACCGAGTACTCGCTGAGCGTCGACAACCTCTTCGTCTTCGTGATCATCATGGGCCGGTTCGCCGTGCCGCGGCAGTTCCAGCAGAAGGTGCTGCTCATCGGCATCGTGCTGGCGCTGGTCATGCGCGGGCTGTTCATCGCCGCCGGGGCCGCGCTCATCGCCCAGTTCTCGTGGGTCTTCTACATCTTCGGCGCTTTCCTGGTCTACACCGCGATCACGCTGGTCAAGGAGGGCGGGAACGACGAGGAGGACTTCAAGGAGAACGTCCTGATCCGCTGGGCGAAGAAGGCCTTCCCGGTGTCGTCGTCGTTCGGTGACGGCCGGCTGATGACCGTGACCCGGAGCGGCCGGCGCCTGTTCACGCCGATGCTGATCGTGATGATCGCGATCGGCACCACCGACCTGCTCTTCGCGCTCGACTCCATCCCGGCGATCTTCGGGATCACCAAGGAGCCGTACCTCGTCTTCACCGCCAACGTCTTCGCCCTGATGGGCCTGCGCCAGCTGTACTTCCTGCTCGGCGGCCTGCTCGAGCGACTGGTCTTCCTCAACTACGGCCTGGCCGCGGTCCTCGCGTTCATCGGCGCCAAGCTCTTCCTCGAGGCGCTGCACACCAACAGCCTGCCGTTCATCAACGGGGGCGAGGGCGTCCACTGGGCCCCGGAGATCCCGATCTGGCTCTCGCTACTGGTGATCATCGGCACCCTCGGCATCGCCACGCTCGCGAGCCTGGTCAAATCCTCGCGCGACCGCAAACGCGAGTTACTCAACGCCAAGGCCTGACAAACAACGGCAAAGGCCCGGTTCCCGTACGGGAAACCGGGCCTTTCGTGACTCAGTTCTGCGCGTGCTTGCGCCGGGCCGCCTGACGCCCCCGGGTCTGCTGGTCGAGGATGACCTTGCGGATCCGGACCGCCGACGGGGTGACCTCCACGCACTCGTCCTCGCGGCAGAACTCGAGCGCCTGCTCCAGCGACAGCTTGCGCGGCGGGATCAGCTTCTCGGTCTCGTCCGCCGTCGACGAGCGCATGTTGGTGAGCTTCTTCTCCTTGGTGATGTTGACGTCCATGTCGTCCTGGCGCGAGTTCTCGCCGACGATCATGCCCTCGTACACCTCGGTGGTCGGCTCGACGAAGAGCTGGCCGCGCTCCTGGAGGTTGGTCATCGCGAACGCCGTCACCACGCCGGCCCGGTCGGCCACGAGCGAGCCGTTGCTGCGGGTGCGCAGCTCGCCGAACCACGGCTCGTAGTCCTCGAAGAGGTGGTGCATGATGCCGGTGCCGCGGGTCTCGGTCAGGAACTCGGTACGGAAGCCGATCAGGCCACGGGCCGGGACCAGCCACTCCATCCGCAGCCAGCCGGTGCCGTGGTTGGTCAGCTGCTCCATGCGGCCCTTACGGGTGGACAGCAGCGTGGTGATCGCGCCCATGAACTCGTCGGGCGCGTCGATCGTCAGCCGCTCGACCGGCTCGTAGATCTTGCCGTCGATCGTCTTGGTCACCACCTGCGGCTTGCCGACGGTCAGCTCGTACGACTCCCGCCGCATCTGCTCGACCAGGATGGCGAGCGCGAGCTCGCCGCGGCCCTGGACCTCCCAGGCGTCCGGCCGCTCGGTCGGCAGCACCCGGAGCGAGACGTTGCCGATCAGCTCGCGGTCGAGGCGGTCCTTCACCATGCGCGCGGTGACCTTGCTGCCCTTGACCTTGCCGACCAGCGGCGACGTGTTCGTGCCGAGGACCATCGAGATGGCCGGCTCGTCGACCGTGATCAGAGGGAGGGGCTGCGGGTTCTCGGCGTCGGCCAGGGTCTCGCCGATCATGATCTCGGGGATGCCGGCGATGGCCATGATGTCGCCGGGGCCGGCGCTCTCGGCCGGCTTGCGCTCGAGGCCCTCGGTCATCAGGAGCTCCGAGATGCGTACGTTGCTGATCGTCCCGTCGGTCTTGCACCAGGCGACGGTCTGGCCCTTGCGGATCGTGCCCTCGTGCACGCGGCAGAGCGCGAGCCGGCCGAGGAACGGCGACGAGTCGAGGTTGACCACGTGGGCCTGCAGCGGCGCCTCCTCGTGGTAGGTGGGCGCCGGGATCGTCTCGAGGATGGTCGTGAACAGCGGCTCGAGGTTGTCGCTGTCCTGCGGGACCGTGCCGTCGGCGGGCTGGGCCAGCGAGGCGATGCCGTCGCGGGCGCAGGCGTAGACGATCGGGAAGTCGATCTGGGACTCGTCGGCGTCGAGATCGAAGAAGAGGGCGTACGTGTCGTCGACCACCTCCTTGATCCGGGCGTCCGGCCGGTCCACCTTGTTGATCACCAGGATGATCGGCAGCCGGGCCTGCAGGGCCTTGCGCAGCACGAAGCGGGTCTGCGGCAGCGGGCCCTCGGACGCGTCGACCAGCAGCACCACCCCGTCGACCATGGTGAGGCCGCGCTCGACCTCGCCGCCGAAGTCGGCGTGGCCCGGGGTGTCGATGATGTTGATGGTGACCGGCTCGCCGTCGACCGGCTGGTAGCTGATGGCCGTGTTCTTGGCGAGAATGGTGATGCCCTTTTCCCGCTCCAGGTCCATGGAGTCCATGACGCGGTCGGTCATCTCGCCGCGTGCGTGGGACTGTCCGCCCTGTCGGAGCATGGCGTCGACCAGGGTGGTTTTGCCATGGTCGACGTGAGCGATGATGGCGACATTGCGGAGGTCGGTGCGGGTCTGCATGCCTCCATTGTCCCCGGTCTCGGTTGCCGTCACGGGTCCGGGGTAGAGCGGCCGGTCCTGAGTTTTTTGTCCGGTTAGCCGGGCAGCGGAGGTTGTGCGCCGGCTGTTAGCGTTCGCCTTCGGCGTTTCACGGGGAGGTCGTTCGTCGATGCGTGCACGGATTCTGGCAGTGGTGGTGGCCCTGGTGGTCGCCGCCGGGTGCGGTCTGACCGGAAACAAGGACAACAACGACACCGGCTCGGCCGCCGCGGCGGCGGCCGACGAGCCCTCGTTCGAGCCGGTGACCGAGTCGCCGACCCCGGAGGAGGAGCCGACCACCGAGCCGCCCTCGCCGAAGCCGTCGAAGACGCCGAGCAAGAAGCCCAAGACCACCAAGCCGACGCCGACCGGGCCGGTGAACAACTTCGAGCACGCGGCCTGCTTCCACTACGACGGCAAGGCGGTCTCGAAGAAGTCGGCGAAGTCCGCGCTGAACGCGGCGGCCGCCAAGAAGTACTGGCCGAAGAGCGCGCCGACCCTGACCGTGCCGTCCGACCTCGTGCGCAGCGTCGCCTGGAACGAGAGCGGCTGGCAGTCGAACATCGTGAACTGCGACGGCGGCTTCGGCCTCATGCAGCTGATGCCGGACACGGTCTCGATGATCAACTCACGGTTCGAGCAGTCCTACGACGTCAAGGACTACAAGCAGAACGCCGTCCTCGGCGCCAACTACCTGGCCTGGCTGACGAAGTACATCGGCGACCTCTACTTCAAGAACAACTACAGCTTGAGTACGTCGAAGTGCTCGTCGACGTCGTCGTGGTGCCTGCTCAACCTGGTGATCGCCGCCTACCACGCCGGGGTCGGCACCGTGGAGGCGGCCGGGTCGAGCAAGAAGGTGCCGAGCAGCGACTACGTCGGCGTCGTCCGCGCGCTGATGAGGTCGTGCTTCTGCGACAGTTACTGACCCCGCGGTCACACCCGCGGCCACACCGGCGGCCCCACCCGCGGCCCCACCCGAGGGCCCGGCCCGGCGCGAGCTACACTTGACGACTGAGACCCGGGACCCGTTTTGACCCGTCCTTCGACGCGGTAGTAAGGTCCCGGGGTTGTCGTGTGTTGATGATGCTGGCGAGCTGCATAATTTCGGCTTGCAGCTCACCCTAAGGAGCCCTACGCAATGCCGCCCAAGAAGAAGACCCATGAGGTAACCCTCGCGCTTGAGGCGGGTAACGCCGCGATGGTCGACCTCGGCAAGATGCTTGGTCCGACCGGGGCCAACATGCGTGCCGTGAAGGTGGAGTACGACGAGGCCACCGCGAAGAACCGGGGCGAGATCATCCCGGTCATCGTCTCGGTCTACGAGGACCGCAGCCACACGCTGGCCTACAAGACGCCGCCGACCAGCTTCCTGATCCGCAAGGCTCTCGGCATCCAGTCCGGCGCGTCGAACCCGCTGACCCAGACCGTGGGCACGCTCAGCGAGCAGCAGATCAAGGAGATCGCGGAGCGCAAGCTTCCCGACCTCAACGCGAACGACCTGGACGCGGCCATCAAGGTCGTGGCGGGCACCGCCCGGTCGATGGGCGTGAAGGTCCCCAGCTGACCCGCAGCTTGTGAGAAGGGCCCCCGGCGTTCCGGGGGCCCTTTTTCATGCCTTGCCGACGATCTCGTCGATCAGGCCGTACTCGACCGCCTCCTGCGCCCCGAGCGTGCGCCCGGCCTGCAGGTCGTCCTCGATCCGGCTGCGGGTCTGCCCGGTCACCTCGACCAGCCGCAGCACGACCTCCTCCAGCTCCCGCAGATGCTGCCCGGCGGCCCGGGTCACCTCGTCGGCGGTGCCGGTGACGCCGGCCGAGCGCGGCTCGGCGAGCTTGAAGCGCGCGTGGCGGTAGGCCATCCGTTTGTCGGCGGCCGCGAGCACGGCGATGACCGCGCCGCCGGCCTGGGCGGTGACCAGCGCGTGCACCGGGGCGGCCATGGTGTCGATCACGTCGATCACCGCGAGCGCGGCGGTGAGCTCGCCGCCGTCGCTGGCCACGTGCAGCTGCACCGGGGCCGGGCCGGCCGCGTCCAGGCTGAGCAGGGCGGCCGCGATGCCGGTGGCGCCCTCGTTGGTCAGCTGGCCGCGGACCATGACGATCCGCTGGTCGAACAGGCGTTCCTCGAGCCATCCGGGCAGGGCCGGGCCGGCGCCGGGATGCTGCGGCGGCCACGGCTCGGGCGAGTGGTGCGGGGGCTGCCCCCACCGCATCGGGTCGTGTCGCAGGTCCACCGGAACCCCTTCCCGTCGGCTGCGGCCAGCGTATCCAGCGCGCGGGCCCGGTATCGACGGCTTCCGCTGTCAGCAGAGGAAGGGCTTGCCCGGCGGGGCCCGGCGTGCTTGCTTGGGAGACAGTGACCAGGGCCACAGGAGGTTGGGATGTCCGAGACGCTGCAGCTGGACCCGGCGAAGACCGCGGTCGTGCTGATCGAGTACCAGAACGAGTTCACCACCGAGGGTGGCGTGCTGCACGGGGCGGTGGCGCCGGTGATGGACAAGACCGGCATGCTGGACAAGACGGTCGCGCTGGTGGCGGCGGCCCGGGCCGCGGGCGTGACGATCATGCACGCGCCGATCACCTTCGCGCCCGGCTACGGCGAGCTGTCGCGGCATCCGTACGGGATCTTGAAGGGGGTCGTCGACGGCAACGCGTTCGTGAAGGGCACGTGGGGCGCGGCGATCGTGGACAGCCTGGCCCCGGCCGACGGCGACATCGTGATCGAGGGCAAGCGCGGGCTGGACACGTTCGCGAGCACCAACCTCGACTTCATCCTGCGCAGCAAGGGCATCGAGACGGTGATCCTGGCCGGGTTCCTGACCAACTGCTGCGTGGAGTCGACCATGCGCAGCGCCTACGAGAACGGCTACCGGGTGATCACGCTGACCGACTGCACGGCGGCCACCTCGCCCGAGGAGCACGACAACGCGATCGCCTACGACTACCCGATGTTCTCGATCCCGGTCGAGGCGTCCGAAGTGGTAGCAGCGCTGTAACGCCGGCGGCCTAGGGTCCGGGCATGCCTGGTCCGCGACGGAGGTCGGCCCTGGTCGCCCGGCTCGCCGGGCGGCCGCCGGGGGCTGCGGCCGGCGGCGGGCCGAGCGCGATCGTCGAGGAGCTGCGCGGGATCATCCTGGACGGGGAGGTGCCGCCGGGTTCCGCGATCCCGGTCGACGCGGTGGCGGCCGCGTTCGGGGTGAGCCGGATCCCGGTCCGCGAGGCGCTGATGACGCTGATCGGGGAGGGGCTGGTCGACCACCGGCCCCACTTCGGCTACCGGGTGACGATGATGACCGCGGCCGAGTTCACCGAGATCTACCTGGTGCGGGAGGCGCTGGAGACGGCGGCGCTGCGGGTGGCGGTCGAGCGGGCGACCGAGGCCGACGACGAACAGGCCCGGGCCGCCCACGGCGCGCTGGACGCGGCCATCTCGGCGTACGACGGGAGGCTCTATCACCGCGAGAGCCGGCGCTTCCATCTCGCGCTGATCCGGCCGTGCCGGATGCGGCGGTTGCTGCACATGCTCGACACCGCCTGGAACATGACCGAGCCGCTGCAGCCGATGTCGCAGCTCGGCGACGCCGCGCGGGCGGTGCTGCACGCCGACCACGCGGGGATGCTGGCCGCGTTCTGCGCCCGGGACGCCGAGGCGCTGATCGCGGTCTTCGCCGAGCACCACCACCGGCTGCAGGCCGCGATCGGCGCGCTGCCGCAGGACACGGGCCTGTTCGAGCCCGGCTGACGCGTGCTCTACATTTCAATGATGACGTACATCATCGCGGAGCCGTGCGTTGATGTGCTCGACCGGGCGTGCGTGGAGGAGTGCCCCGTCGACTGCATCTACGAGGGCAATCGGATGCTCTACATACACCCGGACGAGTGTGTCGACTGCGGCGCGTGCGAGCCGGTCTGCCCGGTCGAGGCGATCTTCTACGAGGACGACGTCCCGGAGCAGTGGAAGGACTACACGAACGCGAACTACGAGTTCTTCGAGGATCTCGGCTCGCCCGGTGGCGCGGCCAAGATCGGGAAGATCGACAAGGACGCGGCGTTCGTCGCGGCCCAACCGCCCGCCGGGGAATAGAGGCTGGTAAGCGGAAGATATACATTTCCGCTCATCACTGTGAAACAGGGGCTACCTAGCGTGAGCCCATGGCCGACACCCCCGAGAGCACGCCACAGGACCTGGTCGAAGCCGCCGGCATGCCGGTCGGCAGCGGCATCATCAAGCCCGGGTACGACCCGCGGCTCACCAATGAGGATCTGGCGCCCCTGCGCGATCAGCACTGGGGCTCGTACAACATCTTCGCGTTCTGGATGTCCGACGTGCACAGCGTCGGCGGCTACGTCACGGCCGGCAGCCTGTTCGCGCTCGGCCTGTCCAGCTGGCAGGTGCTGATCTCGCTGGTCGTGGGCATCACGATCGTCTACTTCTTCTGCAACCTGGTCGCCAAGCCGAGCCAGCGCACCGGCGTGCCCTATCCGGTGATCAACCGGACCGCGTTCGGCGTGCTCGGGGCGAACGTGCCGGCGATCATCCGCGGGGCGATCGCGGTGGCCTGGTACGGGATCCAGACCTACCTGGCCTCGGCGGCGCTCGATGTGGTGGTCCTCAAGATCTGGCCGGACCTGGCGCCGTACGCCGACGTCAACCAGCACGGGTTCCTCGGGCTGCCACTGCTCGGCTGGTGCACGTACGCGATCCTCTGGGTCCTGCAGGCCGCCGTGTTCTGGACCGGCATGGAGACCATCCGCAAGTTCATCGACTTCTGCGGGCCCGCCGTCTACGTCGTCATGATCCTGCTGGCCGGCTACCTGATCTACAAGGCCGGCTGGGGCGCGATCAACCTGAACCTGGGCGAGGTCAAGTACACCGGCCTCGACGCGATTCCGATCATGCTGGGCGCCATCGCGCTGGTCGTGTCCTACTTCTCCGGGCCGATGCTCAACTTCGGAGACTTCTCCCGGTACGGCAAGAGCTTCGCCGCCGTGAAGCGCGGCAACCTGCTCGGGCTGCCGGTGAACTTCCTCGCGTTCTCGATCCTGGTCGTGGTGACCAGTTCGCTGACCATCCCGGTCTTCGGCGAGCTGATCACCGACCCGGTCACCACCGTCTCCCGGATCGACAGCACGTTCGCGATCGTGCTCGGCGCGCTGACCTTCACGATCGCCACCATCGGCATCAACATCGTGGCCAACTTCATCTCGCCCGCTTTCGACTTCTCCAACGTGTCGCCGCAGCGAATCAGCTGGCGGGCCGGCGGCATGATCGCGGCGGTCGGATCGGTGCTGATCACCCCCTGGAACCTCTACAACAACCCGGACGTCATCCACTACACCCTCGAGACGCTGGGCGCGGCGATCGGCCCGCTCTTCGGTGTGCTGATCGCGGACTACTACCTGGTACGACGTCAGCAGGTCGCCGTGGACGAGATGTTCACGATGGCGCCCGAGGGCCGCTACTGGTACTCGAAGGGCTACAACCCGGCCGCGATCATCGCGACGGCCGTGGGCGCGGTCGTGGCGGTCATCCCGGTGCTGGCGACGGGGGTGCCGGGCATGCACACCACGGCCCAGTACAGCTGGTTCATCGGCATGGGCCTCGGCTTGGTCGTCTACCTCGCGCTGGCTTCCCGGTTCCGGGTGGCCGAGTCGAGCCGGGTGGGTTCCCCGGTGGAGCCGGCTGTGCCGGGCCAACGGGCCGCGGGCGAGCCGGTGCCGGCCGGATCGACCGGGAGCGCGACCGTCGCCGAGCCGGCCTGAGATGCACATCCGGGTCGTCAATCCGAACACCACGGAGTCGATGACCGCGCTGATCGAGGCGAGCGCCCGGGCCGTGGCCGGTCCGGGCGTCACCCTCGACGCGGTCACCTCGGTCATGGGGCCGGCCTCGATCGAGAGCCACTACGACGAGGCGCTCGCGGTGCCGGGGCTGCTCGCCGCCGTCGCCGACGGGGAGCGCGAAGGGGTGGACGGCTACGTGGTGGCCTGCTTCGGCGATCCCGGCCTCGACGCGGCCCGCGAGCTGGCGTCGGGCCCGGTGGTCGGCATCGCCGAGGCCGCGATGCACGCGGCCACGCTGGTCGGTCGCGCGTTCAGCGTGGTGACGACGCTCGACCGTACGCGGGGACGCGCGCACGATCTCGCGACCCGCTACGCCCCCGCCGGCGCGTGCCGTGGCGTGCATGCGTGCGACATCCCGGTGCTCGACCTCGGGAGCGACCCGGCCGTGGTGAAACGGGTGGTCGATCTCGCCCGGGCCGCCCTCGATCGGGACGGCTCGGACGTGATCGTGCTCGGCTGCGCGGGCATGACCGACCTGTGCGCGGCGGCCCAGGCCGAGCTGGGGGTGCCGGTCGTCGACGGCGTCACGGCGGCCACCCTGCTCGTCCGGTCGCTGGTCACGCTGGGACTGCGCACCTCGAAGACCGGTGAGTACGCCCGGCCGCTGACGAAGGCGTACGGGGGGATGCTCGTGGATTTCGAAGTCTTATAGCCAGTGGTTGTCGTGCTCGAGGTAGAAGGCGACCCGCTCCTCCTCGCTCATCTCCGAGAGGTGCGTGAGCCCCTCGAAGTAGCCCTCGCGGGGCGCGCCCGGGGAGAAGTGCAGCAGCATCGAGGCCGGCTGGCCCGACTCGTTCTTGAAGCCGTGCACGCCGCCCGCGGGCACGTGCACCCAGTCGCCGGGCTCGGTGTCGATCCACTTCACGCCGTTGTAGATGCGCATGCTGCCGGAGAGGATGTAGAACGACTCCGAGATCGTCCGGTGGAAGTGCGGGTCGGGCCCGGTGACGCCGGGACCGCACTCCCAGCGGTACATCCCGAACAGCCCGCCGGTCGACGGCCCGGTCGACAGGTAGTGGATCCTGGTCCCCTGGTTGGCGATGAGATCGGGCTCGGTCGCGGCGGGACGGTAGACGGCGCTGATCTCGCCCTCGTCCCCGTGGTAGAGCGGCGGCGGATACGTCATGCGCCTCATCATGCGTGAATCGGATGAATGGTGCTGTCCCGGCCGGGGTAACCAGGGCATATGCCCAGGAACCAACCCGACCCCGACCGTTACCCGCCGCTCGATCCGGGCGCGCCGATCCCGGACGACCCGGGCGAGCTCGAGCCGGACGCGCCCGAGCCGCTGCCACCGGCGCCGGTCGAGCCCGTGCCGGAGCCGGTCCCGGTCGAGCCGGTCCCGATCGAGCCGGCGGAGCCGGGCGGGGTGCCGGAACCCGCCTGATAAATCGGATATTTCTTACCGGCCGCCGGCGCGCTCAGCGCCGGCGGCCACATTTCGTTCGCGCAAGGCAACCCGCGGAGGGCGGTGAAACGTCAGGGGTCTGTGAGAGCGAAGGAGGGCACGTGAAGACAGAGCGTGACGAGCAGTTCCACAGCTTCGTGCTCAGCCACCGCGCCCAGCTGGTGCGCACGGCGACGTTGCTGACGGCGGGTGACCAGCACCTCGCCGAGGATCTGGTGCAGTCCACCCTGACCAAGCTCTATGTCGCCTGGCCGGCGTTCCGGCGGGCCGACAACCCGGAGGGCTATCTGCGCCGCACGCTGGTGAACGCGCTGACCGACGAGCGGCGCCGGTGGTGGCGCCGGCACGAGCGCTCGGTCGCCGAGCTGCCGGACCGGCCGCAGTCGGAGACCGGCGGGACCGACGACGGGAACGACGGGATCCGGGCCGCGTTGCGCGAGCTCCCGCCCCGGATGCGAGCGGCGCTGGTGTTCCGCTACTTCTACGACCTAGGCGTCGCCGACACCGCCGACGCCCTCGGCTGCTCCGAGGGCACGGTGAAGAGCCAGACCGCCAAGGCGCTCGAGCGCCTGCGCGACGTGCTGGCCCAGACCGACATTCCCCTGACAGGAGTCATCCGATGATGGATCTGCACGACCGGCTCTCCGCTCTCGCCGGCCCGGCCGGCTCGACCACAACCGACCAGGCGGACGCCGACGTGATCCGCGGCCGGCGGGCGCTGCTGCGCCGGCGGGCCGCGCGCGGCGCCGGTGCCTCGGTCTTCGCGGCCGCCGCCGTCGCCGCGGCGATCAGCTACGGCGTCTCGGGCGGCAACGGCGCCGCGTCGTCGCCGTCCGGCGCGACGGCCGCGGGGTCGCCGGCCACCGGCTCGCCGGCTACCGGCTCGCCCGCCGTGGTCGCCACCCGGCTCGTCGCCTACCGGGGCGAGCAGCCGAAGGGCTTCACGATCGACAAGGTGCCGGCCGGCTGGGAGGTGCAGGGCGGCAACGCGGCCGCGCTGACCATCGCGCCGGTCGGCCTCGAGGACAAGAACCCGGACAGCTTCGTCGACAAGATCGCGATCATGCTGCAGTCGGCCGACGACAAGTCGCAGCCGACCGGGACGGCGGTCACGGTCGCCGGCAACCCGGGCGTGATCAACCCGGGGCTCGGCACCGACCACGGCAAGAACCTGTGGGTGAAGGTGCCGGCCAAGGGCTGGATGCTGGTGCAGATCTGGGACGCCCGCGGCTGGTCGGACGCGAAGATCGTCGAGTTCGGGGCCGGCATCCACGTGCTGCCGGGCGCCGTACAGGGCCACGGCTGAGGCGGCCGGCGATCAGGTGACCGTGACCGAGATGGTGTGACGACCCGTCGCGCCGCTCGGGAACGGGGTGGCGCGGGCCGCCGGCTGCACCGCCCCCGTGCCGTCGGTGGCCCGCACCGAGATCGAGTGCGGGCCCGCCGTCGCGGTCCACGAGTAGCGCCATTGCACCCAGGTGTCGGCGGACGGCACCGGCAGCAGCTCGGCCCGGGCCCAGGCGCCGCCGTCGACGCTGACCTCGACCGCGCGGATGCCGCGATGCTGGGCCCACGCGACGCCGGCGACGGTCACCCGCCCGGCCGGCAGCCGGTCGAACGGACGCGGGCGGTCGATCCGGGAGGCGGTCTTCACCGGGCCGTCGGCGGCCCAACCCCGTTTCACCCAGTACGCGTCGAAGCGGTCGAACCTCGTCAGCTCCAGCTCGGTCAGCCACTTGCAGGCGCCCGCGTACCCGTAGAGGCCCGGGGTCAGCATCCGCACCGGGAACCCGTGCTCGAGCGGCAGCGGCTCCCCGTTCATGCCGACCACCAGCATCGTGTCCCGGCCGTCCAGGGCGGTGGCCACCGGCGTCCCGATCGTCATTCCGTCCACCGAGCGGGCCACCAGCTGGTCGGCCGCGGCCGCCACCCCGGCCTCGCGCAGCAGCGGCGCCAGCGGCACGCCGAGCCAGCGCGCGGTGCCGACGTAGGGCCCGCCGACCTCGTTCGAGACGCAGTTGAGCGTGACGTCCCGCTCGATCAGCGGCCGCCGCAACAGGTCGGCGAGGGACAGTCGCAGCTCCCGGCCGACCATCCCGTGCACCCGCAGCGACCAGGCATCGGGGTCGATCCGCGGCACGGTCAGCGCGGTGTCGACCCGGTAGAAGGCGGTGTTTGCAGTCCGGAAGCCCGGCGCCACGCCGGCCGGCAGCGGCGGAGCCGGGTCGGCCGCGGCCGGCAGCCGGATCGCCTCCCGGGACCGGGCCGCCGCATCGCCGCGAGACCGCTTGACCAGCGTCGCGCCGCCTTCGGCGGCCACCGCGCCGGCCGCGACGAGGGCGGCCGCGCGGAGAAAGCGGCGCCGCTCGAGCGACCGCATGGGCGCCGGCGTGCCGGTGGGCCCGGCGGAAGAGAAGGTGGAGGAAGCGCCGGTGAGGGAGGGCCGGGTCAGCGACCACAAGACGAGGCCGGCGACCGCGGCGGCGAGCAGGGCCGGGACGGCGTCGAACGGAACGGATGCCGGCCGGGACAACGCGGCCGCGACCCCGGCCAGCCCGAGCAGGCCGGCCCCCGCCGGGATCACCCAGCGGCGCCGGCGGCCGAGGGCGCCGGCCGCCGCCGCGACCAGGGCGACCACCACCGCGATGCCGGTCAGCAACGCCGGCTTGTCGTGCGTGCCGAGCTCGCGGATCGCCAGCTCCTTGACCGCGGCCGGCGTCGCGTCGACGACCGCGCCGCCCACCGCCACCAGCGGGCCGGCGGCGGGCCGGGTCACGGCCGCGAGCAGTTCCGCGGCCGCGACCCCGAAGCCGGCGGCGAGCACGCCGGCGATCGCGCCCTTCATCACTGCTTCGGCATCAGGACGGTGTCGATGATGTAGACGTTCGCGTTGGCCGTCTGCACGTTGCCGCAGACCACCGAGGCGTCGCCGTTCACCTTGAAGTCCTCGCCGCTGCCGCTGACCGTGAGCTCGCCGCCCTGCAGCGTCTTGTGGCTGCCGGCCAGGTCGGTGGGGGTCAGCTTCCCGGGCACCACGTGGTAGGTCAGGATGCTGGTCAGCGTCTTCTTGTCGGCGAGCACCTTCTTGAGGTCGGCGGCCGGGATCTTGTTGAACGCGTCGTTGGTCGGCGCGAAGACGGTGATGCCGTCGGCCGAGTTGAGCGAGTCCACCAGACCCGCCTGCTTGACGGCGCTGACCAGGGTGGACAGCAGCGGGTTGCCGGAGGCCGCTGTCGCCACCGGCACCTGGGCCATGGCCTCGAAGCTGCCCTTGTTCGACGGGTCGGTCGGCACCGCGGCGCAGCCCGGCCCGAAGTTGGTCATCGCGTCCATCATCGACGGCGACGCGCTGGCCATCGGCGACGGCGCGGTGGTGGTCGCCGCGGGCGCGGCGGACGACGAGCCGGACGAGGAGTCGTCGCCGCAGGCCGCCACCGAGATCGAGAAGAGAGCGGCGGCGGCCAGGGCGGCAAATCGGGTCGTACGCATTTCGTTCCTCCAATGTCAGGACTTACATCCTTTATTCGGAGCGAAGTGCGTCGTGGCGACGTGCGATCTCAAGTTATTTTCAGAGCGGCGACCATCGGCAGCGTCGGCGTCGCCGAACCGCCCGGCGGCTCGAGCGTGACGCCCACGCCGGAGGCCTGGTCGATGCCCTCGACGATGCGTACGGCCGCGGTCTGCCCGGTGTCCAGCGCGCCTTCCGAATGCGCCGCCCCGCCACGAACCGTCCACAGCTGATAGACCCGGCCACCCGGGACGGAGTCCGCGGCCAGCATGATCACGCCGGCGTTGCGCAGCCGGGAGACGGCGACCGTCACCCGTCCGCCGCCGGTCACCACCTGGTCGCGCACCACCAGGTCGGGGGCCGCCAGCACGGCGCGCACCTGGGCCTCGTCGGCTCGGGCCGCCTCGGCGGCCGCGTGCTCACGGCGTACGCGCTGATCTTGAACGGCGTAGGTGACACCGCCCACCGCCACCACCGCGGCGGCCGCGGCCGCCCACCGCCGCCACCGCATCGCCGGACGCGCCGCCCGCGCCGGACGCGTCTCCGGCGCCAGCTGCCGGGTCGTGCGCACCGCCGCCATCACGTTCGCCCGCAGCCGCGGCGGCGGCACCGACCAGGCGCCCGCCGCCAGCCGGGCCGACGCCTCACGCAACTCGTCGACCTCGGTGCGGCACTCCTCGCACTCACGCAGATGCCGGTCGAACGCGGCCCGCTCCACGTCGTCGACCGCGTCCAGGGCGTAGGCGCCGATCAGGGAATGGATGTTCATGCCGCCGCCCCCAGGCAGTAGCGCAGCCGGACCAGGCCGTCCCGCATGCGAGCCTTCACGGTGGTGAGCGAGGTGCCGAGCAGCTCGGCCACCTGCGCGTACGTGTGACCCTGATAGTAGGCGAGGGTGACCGCCTCGCGCTGGAGCTCGGTGAGGTCGTCCAGGCAGCGCCGCACCTGCTGGCGCTCGAGCCGCCCGGTGACCTCGTCGGCCACCGCGTCGTACGGCGTGTCGATCGACCCCGCGCCGACCCGCATGTCCCGCGCGGTCGCCGCCTGCTCGGCGCGCACCCGGTCGACCACCCGCCGGTGCGCGATGGTGAAGACCCAGGACGTGGCCGAGCCGCGGGCCGGGTCGAAGCGGGCGGCCGTGCGCCAGACCTCGACCAGCACCTCCTGGGCGACCTCCTCGGCCTGCGCCGGGTCGCGCAGCACGCGCCGGATCAGCCCGTAGACCCGGGCCGCGACCAGCTCGTAGAGCCGCTCGAACGCCTGCTCGTCACCGCGCGCCACGGCCCGCAGCAGCTGACCGGGGTCGGGCGGCGCGTCCGGCACCGCCGCCAAATGGTCCGGCCGCCGGCCGATGCCGGGTTCCGTCATGAATCCGCCTCTCGCCGCACACATCTCTCGCCGGAGATTCGGAGCGGCGGCGGCCGAGGATAGGTCGGATCACCAGCCGCGTTCGCGCCACTCGGCGAGCGACGGCCGCTCGGCGCCCAGCGTCGAGTCGCGGCCGTGCCCCGGGTAGAACCAGGTGTCGTCACCCAGCTTGCCGAAGACCTTGGCCTCGAGGTCGTTCATCAGCGAGATGTGGTCCTCGACGGTGACCGTCTTGCCGTGGCCGCCGGGGAAGAGGCTGTCGCCGGTGAACAGGTGGCCGTGGCCCTCCGGGTCGCGGTAGAGCAGCGCGATCGACCCCGGGGTGTGCCCGACCAGATGGATCACCTCGAGCGCGCAGTCGCCGACGGTGACCGTGTCGCCCTCGGCCAGCGTGCCGGTCACCACCGGGATCTCGGCGGCGTCGTCGGCGTGCGCCAGCGAGCGGGCCCCGGTCGCCTGCACCACGTCCTCCAGGGCCTGCCAGTGGTCGCCGTGCCGGTGGGTGGTGACGACGGTGGCCAGGCCGCGGTCGCCGATCAGCGGCAGCAGCGTGTCGTCGTCGTTGGCCGCGTCGATCAGCAGCTGCTCGTCGCCGCAGCGCAGCAGGTACGCGTTGTTGTCCATCGGGCCGACCGAGACCTTGGTGATGCTCAGGTGGCCGAGGTCGCGGACGGCGGGCGCGCCGCCCCGGGTGACGTCTCCGGTGTAGGCCATGGTCACTTCCACCTCACGGGTGTCGGGAGCTCGCCGTCGGGCGAGACGGTCAGGTCGCCGCCGTCGCCGCGGCCGGACAGCCAGGCGGCGAGCGACTTGGTCGGGCCGCCGACGACCGGCGCGTGGTCGTCGGCGCCGATCGTCAGCGGATGGTCGATGCCGTACGGGCGCAGGACCATCGGCGGCGCGTCCGGGCCGGCGCCGGTGACGATCTCGCGGAGCAGCCGCAGCGCGAACGCGTCGGACCAGTCGGCCGGCGTGTAGCCCCGGCCGAGGTCGACGTGGTGCACCTCGACCTCGCGCAGCCGCGCCCACGGCACCCCGGCCGCCGGCAGCTTGATGAACTCGAGCCGGAACGTCCACGCCTCGGCCGGCATGGCGGCCGCCGCGTCGGCGAACCGCTCATGCGACTCGCGGATGTCCTCGACGTGCTCGCGCAGCGGCCGGCCGGCGCCGGCGTCGATCTCCGAGTCCCGCTGGCCGGGCGCGTACGCCTCGGCCGCCACCCCGGTGCGGGCCCCGGTGAGCAGCCGCGTGTACATGTCGGCGTTGCGCGCGACGTGGGTCAGAACGTGCCCGACGGTCCAGCCGGGCAGCAGCGACGGCGCGGCGACCGTCGCGGGGTCGAGGTCGGCGGCCGTGCGCAGCAGGGCCTCGGTGGCTCGGTCGACCTCGGTGAGAAGCACGAGCGGATCCATCGTCACGAGCAAACCCTAGTGGACCCTAATTCGCTTTCGCTGGGGTAGTGGTGACCGTACCGTCGGTGGCAGACGCGCCGACCGACCCGCGGAGGAGGTGGGGAACGTGCTGTTCGTCTCGATTGCGTCCCTTCACCCGGAGGCCGCCGCCTGACCACCCGGCCAGGCGCCCTCCCGTCCCCGCAAAGGGTTCCCATGTCGCACGACCTGTCCCGGCTCGGCTGGGACGACTCCCTCGCATCCTCCTACCGTCCGTTCGACCGTCCCGACGCCGCGCCCGCCCGGGTGCTGCGGGCCGGCCGCGGCGTCTGCACCGTGCTCGGCGAGTCCGGCGTCCTCCGCGCCAGTCTCGCCGGCGGGGTGCTGCTCGCCGCCGCGCACGACCCGGTCAAGCTGCCCTGCGCCGGCGACTGGGTGGTGACCCGGCACTGGCCCGATCGCCGGGTGACGCTCGAGGCGGTGCTGCCCCGCCGTACCGCGCTGATCCGCCGCACCTCCGACAAGGACGCCACCGGCCAGCTGCTGGCCGCGAACATGGACACGGTGGCGGTGGTCGAGCCGATCCATCCCGAGCCCGACGACGCCCGGGTCGAACGGTTGCTGGCCCTGGCCTGGGAGTCGGGGGCGAAACCGCTGCTGGTCCTGAGCAAGACCGACACCGCGGCCGATCCGTCGGCCGTGGCCCGCCAGCTCGCGGAGCTCGCGCCGGGCGTGCCGGTGGTTCCGGTGAGCGTGCGCGGCACGCCGGGCGTCGAGCAGTTGCGGGCGTACGTGGCGGACGGCCGCACCCTGGCGCTGCTCGGCCGCTCCGGCGCCGGGAAGTCGACGCTCGTCAACGCCCTGGCCGGGGCGGCGGTGATGCCGGTGCAGGCGATCCGCGACGCCGACGGCAAGGGCCGGCACACCACCGCCTACCGCAACCTGGTCCCGCTGCCCGGCGGCGGCGCGGTGCTCGACACCCCCGGCATCCGCGGGGTGGGCCTGCTCGACACGGCCGAGGGGCTCGACCGGGCCTTCGCCGACATCGCCGAGCTGGCCGCGCACTGCCGGTACGGCGACTGCCGGCACGGCGCCGAGCCGGGCTGCGCGGTCCGGGCCGCGCTCGACGCCGGCGCGCTGACCCCGCGCCGGCTGGCCAGCTGGCGCAAGCTGCGGCACGAGGTCGAGGTGGAGAGCGCCCGCCAGCAGGCCCGGATGGCTACCGCCGGTCACCGTCGCCGGAGGCACTGACAAGCATCTGCCACAATCGTGCGATGCAGGCGGCGGTCGAGGACGAAGTTGCGCCCGCCGTCCCGGCGGAGCGGATGCGCAACCGCGCCGATCTGCTGGCGCCGCTGAGCTACCTGGTGCTCGCGGTGCTGGTCATGATCCGGCTCTGGCTCGACCCGGCCGGCCGGGTTCTTTCCAGCAACGACGACGACCACGGCTTCTTCCTGTACGTGTTCGCGCACGGCGAGCGGGTGCTGTTCCACGGCGACAACCCGCTCTTCGACGGCCGGATGAACGTGCCCGACGGCGTCAACATGATGGCCAACACCACCGTGCTGGCGATCACCCTGCCGCTGGCGCCGGTCACCCACTTCCTCGGCCCGGCGGTGTCGCTGGTGCTGGCCCTCACGCTGGGCCTGGCCGGCACCGCCTACGCCTGGTACTGGGTGCTCTCCCGGCACCTGGTGACCAGCCGGGCCGCGGCCTGGGTCGGCGGCCTCTGGTGCGGCTTCGCGCCGGCGCTGGTCTCGCACGCGAACGCGCACGTCAACTTCGTCAGCCAGTACGTGACGCCGTTCATCGTCTGGCAGGTGCTGCGCCTGCGCGAGCCCGGGCGGGCGGTGCGCGGCGGCGTGATCCTGGGGCTGTTGATCACCCTGCAGGTCTTCATCAACGAGGAGACCCTGCTCTTCACCGCTCTCACGCTGGGTGCGTTCGTCATCGCGTACGCGCTGATGCGCCCCCGCCTCGCGATGCGTGCCGCGCGGCAGTTCCTGGCCGGCCTCGGGGTCGCGGGGGTGACCGCCGGCGTGCTGCTCGCGTATCCGCTGTATTTTCAGTTCACCGGGCCCGGCAGCTACCACGGGCAGCCGTTCGAGGCCGGCAAGTACGTCACCGACCTGTTCGCGGTCGGCGCGTTCGCCCGGCAGTCGCTGGCCGGCAACGCGGCCCTGACCCGGCATCTGAGCGTCAGCGGCACCGAGGACAACACGTTCTTCGGCCCGATCGGCCTGCTCATGATCGTCGTGTCGGTGGTGGTGCTATGGCGGAACGTGGCCGCCCGTGCCGCCGCGATCGCCGGGCTGGTGCTGCTGGTGGTCTCGATGGGACCGACCCTCAAGGTCGCCGGGGCGGACACCGGCATCCCGCTGCCGTTCGGCGCGGTCAGCCATCTGCCGATCATCAACCTGGTGAGCGTGACCCGGTTCGGCATGGTCGCGGCCACGATCGCCGGGGTGCTGCTCGCGCTGGCCACCGACCGCCTTTCCTCCTTCAGTGTGCGAAAGCGCCGCTGGTTCGTCGCGGGACTGCTGCTGGCCCTCGTGCCGCTCGCCCCCAAGCCGCTGCCGACGGTTCCGGCCTCTCCGCTGCCCGCCTTCATGACCCAGAACCTCTGGCGCCCGTACGTCGCGGACGACCGCACGCTCGTGACGGTTCCCCTGCCCGAGGTCACCACCGGCCGGGAGGGGATGCGCTGGCTCGCCCTGTCGGGTTTGTCGTACAAATCACCCCGCGGCTACTTCATGGGCCCCGCGAATCCGCCCCGGGACCGCACCGGTTCCTGGAACGCCCCGCCCCGCTACACCTCGGATCTGCTGTGGCGGGTGCGCGAGTTCGGGCGGCCGGCGGTGCTCTCGGCGGCCGACCGGGAACGGATCACGGCCGACCTGATCTTCTGGCGGGCCGGCGCGGTGGTGCTGATCCCCGGCAGCCGCAATGAAGAGGCGTTGCTGGCCACGCTCACGTCCGCGCTGGGCACGCCGGCACGGGTCGGCGGAGTGGACCTGTGGGACGTACGCTCACTTCCGGTTCCCTCTGCTGGGTGAGATTGCCGCGCCTGATCTGCGGGAATGTGCGGCATGTGACAGGCGCTGCACCTAGGCGGGCCGGTTCCGGCGAAAACTTGTCGTACCCCATGGCTAGAGTGGCCGCGGCTCTGCTCGTTTCAAACACATGTACGGAGAGGCTGGCTGGTGGCCGACCGTTTGACTATTCGAGGCGCGCGCGAACACAACCTGCGCGACGTCAACCTCGACCTGCCCCGCGACGCGATGATCGTCTTCACCGGGTTGTCCGGCTCCGGCAAGTCCAGCCTGGCGTTCGACACGATCTTCGCCGAGGGGCAGCGGCGCTACGTCGAGTCGCTCTCGTCGTACGCCCGGCAGTTCCTCGGGCAGATGGACAAGCCCGACGTCGACTTCATCGAGGGCCTGTCCCCGGCGGTGTCGATCGACCAGAAGTCGACCTCGCGCAACCCGCGCTCGACGGTCGGCACCATCACCGAGGTCTACGACTACCTGCGCCTGCTCTTCGCCCGCACCGGCATCCCGCACTGCCCGGTCTGCGGCGAGCGGATCAGCAAGCAGACGCCGCAGCAGATCGTCGACCGGGTCCTCGCCATGGACGAGGGCACCCGCTTCATGGTCCTGGCCCCGGTCATCCGCGGCCGCAAGGGTGAGTACGTCGACCTGTTCGCCGAGCTGCAGTCCAAGGGCTACGCGCGGGCCCGGGTCGACGGCGTGGTGCACCCGCTGACCGAGCCGCCGAAGCTGAAGAAGCAGGAGAAGCACACCATCGAGGTGGTGATCGACCGGCTCAGCGTGAAGGCGTCCAGCAAGCAGCGCCTCACCGACTCGGTCGAGGCCGCGCTGGGCCTGGCCGGCGGCATCGTGCTGCTCGACTTCGTCGACCTCCCCGAGGACGACCCGGCCCGGGAGCGCCGCTTCTCCGAGCACCTGGCCTGCCCCAACGACCACCCGCTCGCGATCGAGGACCTCGAGCCCCGGGTCTTCTCCTTCAACGCGCCCTACGGCGCCTGCCCCGAGTGCACCGGCCTCGGCACGAAGAAGGAGGTCGACCCCGAGCTGATCATCCCGGACACCGAGCGCACGATCCGCGAGGGCGCGATCCAGCCGTGGTCCGGCGGCCAGACCATGGAGTACTTCCTGCGTCTGCTCGAGGCCCTGGCCCAGGCCGAGAAGTTCTCGATCGACACCCCGTGGCGGGCGCTGCCGGCCCGCGCGCAGAAGACGATCCTGTACGGGTCGGAGGACCAGGTCCACGTCCGCTACCGCAACAAGTACGGCCGCGAGCGCTCCTACTACACCGGCTTCGAGGGCGTGGTGCAGTGGATCGAGCGGCGCCACGGCGACACCGAGAGCGACTGGTCCCGCGACAAGTACGAGGGATACATGCGCGACGTGCCGTGCCCGGTCTGCGGCGGCAGCCGCCTCAAGCCCGAGGTGCTGGCCGTGACCATCGCCGGCAAGAGCATCGCCGAGGTCTGCAACCTGTCGGTGGGCGACTGCGCCGAGCTGCTGGCCACGATCGAGCTCGACGACCGGCAGAAGATGATCGCCGAGCGGGTGCTCAAGGAGATCAACGCCCGGCTGCGGTTCCTGGTCGACGTCGGCCTGGACTACCTGTCGCTCGACCGCGGCGCCGGCACGCTCTCCGGCGGCGAGGCCCAGCGCATCCGGCTCGCCACCCAGATCGGCTCCGGCCTGGTCGGCGTGCTCTACGTGCTCGACGAGCCGTCGATCGGCCTGCACCAGCGCGACAACCACCGGCTGATCGAGACCCTGGTCCGGCTGAAGAAGCTGGGCAACACGCTGATCGTGGTCGAGCACGACGAGGACACGATCCGCACGGCCGACTGGATCGTCGACATCGGGCCCGGCGCCGGCGAGCACGGCGGCGAGATCGTGCACAGCGGCTCGGTCGAGGGGCTGCTGAAGAACGAGAAGTCGCCGACCGGCGCCTACCTGTCCGGCCGCAAGACGATCCCGACGCCGCGCACCCGCCGCCCGCAGACCCCGGGCCGCGAGCTGGTGGTGCAGGGCGCCCGCGAGCACAACCTGCGCAACCTGACCGTCGAGTTCCCGCTCGGGCAGTTCATCGCCGTCACCGGGGTCAGCGGCTCGGGCAAGTCCACCCTGGTCAACGACATCCTCTACACGGTGCTGGCCAACCAGGTGAACGGCGCCCGGCTGGTGCCCGGCCGGCACACCCGCATCACCGGCCTCGAGCACGTCGACAAGGTGGTCGGCGTCGACCAGTCGCCGATCGGCCGCACCCCGCGGTCCAACCCCGCGACCTACACCGGCGTCTTCGACAACATCCGCAAGCTGTTCGCCGAGACCGTCGAGGCGAAGGTGCGTGGCTACGGCCCGGGCCGGTTCTCGTTCAACGTCAAGGGCGGCCGCTGCGAGAACTGCGCGGGCGACGGCACCATCAAGATCGAGATGAACTTCCTGCCCGACGTCTACGTCCCGTGCGAGGTGTGCAAGGGCGCCCGGTACAACCGGGAGACGCTCGAGGTGCACTACAAGGGCAAGACCATCTCCGAGGTGCTGGAGATGCCGATCGAGGAGGCCGCGACCTTCTTCGAGCCGATCACGTCGATCCACCGGCACCTCAAGACGCTGGTCGACGTCGGCCTCGGCTATGTGCGGCTGGGCCAGCCGGCCCCGACGCTGTCCGGCGGCGAGGCGCAGCGTGTCAAGCTGGCGTCCGAGTTGCAGAAGCGGTCGACCGGCCGCACGGTCTACGTGCTCGACGAGCCGACCACCGGCCTGCACTTCGAGGACATCCGCAAGCTGCTGCTGGTGCTCAACGGCCTGGTCGACAAGGGCAACACGGTGATCACGATCGAGCACAACCTCGACGTGATCAAGACGGCCGACTGGCTCATCGACATGGGCCCCGAGGGCGGCAGCAAGGGCGGGCTGGTGCTCGCCACCGGCCGGCCCGAGGAGGTCGCCGAGGTGCCGGAGAGCCACACCGGTCAGTTCCTGCGGCACTCGCTGCGGCTCGAGGGCGAGGCGGCCGGGGCGGCGGCGGCCACCGACCGGGCGGCCAAGGCCAACGGCTCCGCTCCCAAGCCGGCCGCGAAGACGCGCTCGACGCGGTCGCGGGCAAAGGCTACGGTCTGATACCCAGCCAAATCTCAGGTGACTCATAGCTACTGTGCCCGGTCGAGACCTAGGCTCGACCGGGTGCCGTGCTGTGTGTAAACAGCAGGCAAAGGCGCCGGGCAAAGACCCCCAAACGCCCATGAAAGGACACGGTGGCTGCGGACAATTTCGGGCGATGCCTGAACCGGTCCGACCGCGACCGCGTACATAAGTGCGACGCCGCGTGACCAGTCACGCGGACACCCAGCCCCACTGGAGGACAACCGATGACAGACGTGCAGACGACGCCCGACACCGAGCACAACGTCGAGGAGCCGACGGGCGCCGGCACCGGTTCGACGCGCCGGCTCGTTCTGCTCGGCGCCGGCGCGGTCGGCGCCACGGCGGTCCTGGCCGCGTGCGGCACCAACAGCGGTAGCACCAACACCAACGGCACCGACTTCTCGAACAACCCGGCCCCGGCCGGCAGCGGCGCGGCGAACGCCGGCGGCTCCGGCGACGACAAGGGCGACGACTCGAGCGGCGGATCGACCGGCGGCAACGCGCTGGCCACCACCGGCGACATCCCGCAGGGCGGCGGCATCATCACCGCCGACTACGTCATCACCCAGCCCCAGGCCGGGCAGTACAAGGCGTTCAGCAAGGTCTGCACCCACCAGGGCTGCGACGTCAGCAAGGTGGAGGGTGGCGTGATCACCTGCCCGTGCCACGGCAGCAAGTTCTCGATCGACACCGGCGAGCCCACCACCGGGCCCGCCACCAAGCCGCTGGCCGAGACCAAGGTCAAGGTGGACGGGGACAACATCGTCAAGGCCTGATCCCGCGCGGCCGGTTGTGCGGCCGGAGGTCCGACGCCGTGGCGGCGGCAACGGACCTCCGGTCGGACAATAATGTCAGTCCCCCGCACTACTGTTGACCCCGTGCCAGACCCGTCCACGTATCGTCCGGCGCCCGGAACCATCCCCGAGTCTCCCGGCGTCTACCGTTTCCGCGATCCGGCCGGCCGCGTGATCTACGTCGGCAAGGCCAAGAACCTGCGGAATCGGCTGAACTCCTACTTCGCCGACACCTGGTCGCTGCACGCGCGTACGCAGCAGATGGTGACGACGGCGGCGAGTGTGGACTGGGTCACGGTCGGCACCGAGGTCGAGGCGCTGCAGCTCGAGTTCTCCTGGATCAAGGAGTTCGACCCGCGCTTCAACGTGAAGTACCGCGACGACAAGTCCTATCCGTTCCTCGCGGTCACCCTGAACGAGGAGTTCCCGCGTCTGCAGGTGATGCGCGGGGCCAAGCGCAAGGGCGTGCGCTACTTCGGGCCCTACTCGCACGCGTGGGCGATCCGCGAGACGCTCGACCTGCTGCTGCGGGTCTTCCCGGCGCGTACGTGCTCGTCGGGGGTTTTCAAGAGGGCCGGCCAGATCGGGCGGCCGTGCCTGCTCGGCTACATCGGCAAGTGCTCGGCGCCGTGCGTCGGCCGGGTCTCGCCCGAGGAGCACCGCGCGATCGTCGACGACTTCTGCGACTTCATGGCCGGCCGCACCGACACGTTCGTGAAGCGGCTCGAGCGCGAGATGATGCAGGCCTCCGACGAGCTCGAGTTCGAGCGGGCGGCGCGGCTGCGCGACGACATCGCCGCCCTGCGCCGGGCCATGGAGAAGCAGACCGTCGTGCTCGGCGACGGCACCGACGCCGACGTGGTCGCCTTCGCCGAGGACCCGCTGGAGGCCGCCGTCCAGGTCTTCCACGTGCGCGACGGCCGGGTCCGCGGCCAGCGCGGCTGGGTCGTGGAAAAGGTGGAGGACCTCTCCACCGGCGACCTGGTGCACCACTTCTGCAGCCAGATGTACGGCGGCGAGCACGGCGAGACCGACGTGCCGCGCGAGCTGCTGGTGCCGGCGCTGCCCGACGACCAGGCCGCACTCGAGGACTGGCTCTCCGAACACCGCGGCACCAGCCGGGTGCACCTACGGGTGCCGCAGCGCGGCGACAAGCGGGCGCTGCTCGAGACGGTGGCGCGCAACGCGGGGGAGTCGCTGCAGCGGCACAAGCTGCGCCGGGCCGGCGACCTGACCACCCGCAGCAAAGCGCTCGACGAGATCGCCGAGGCGCTCGGCATGGAGTCGGCGCCGCTGCGCATCGAGTGCTTCGACGTCTCCCAGATCCAGGGCACCGACGTGGTGGCGTCCATGGTGGTCTTCGAGGACGGCCTGGCCCGCAAGAGTGAATATCGCCGGTTCGCCGTGCGGGGGAACGCCGACGGCAGCGGCATGGACGACCTCTCGGCGATGAGCGAGGTGATGCGGCGGCGGTTCGCCCGCTACCGCGCGCAGGAGGGGCTTCCCGGGGACGCCGCTCTTTCCGGGGACGCGGCTCTTTCCGGGGAGGCCGCTCCTTCCGGGGACGCCGTTCTTTCCGGGGACGCCTCGGCCGCGGGAGAGGCCGGCTCGGTCGAGCTCGCCACCAACGACCTGCCGGGGGTCGATCCGCTGACCGGGCGGCCGCGGCGGTTCGCGTACCCGCCGCAGCTGGTCGTCGTGGATGGTGGCCAGCCGCAGGTCAACGCGGTGGCCGCGGTGCTGTCCGACATGGGCATCACCGACGTGGCGCTGTGCGGGCTGGCGAAGCGGCTGGAGGAGGTGTGGCTGCCGGGCGAGGACTTCCCGGTGATCTTCCCGCGCACCTCGGAGGCGCTCTACCTGCTCCAGCGCGTCCGCGACGAGGCCCACCGGTTCGCGATCACGTTCCACCGGCAGCGCCGCTCGAAGCGGATGACCGCGTCGGCGCTCGACAACGTCCCCGGCCTCGGCGAGACCCGCCGCAAGGCGTTGCTGCGGCATTTCGGCTCGCTGAAGCGGCTGGCCGCGGCGACCCCGGAGGAGATCACCGAGGTCCCGGGCATCGGGCGCCGCACGGCCGAGACGCTGCTCGCGGCCCTGAACCCGCCGGCCGCGGCCGACAACGAGAAGCCGCCGGCCGAGCCCGGCGCCATCCCGCCGGGCGGCGCCGGCCGCACCAAGGCCGGCGCCACGCGCGCCCGGGCTGGCTCGAGCATCCCGCCGCCGGCCCCGGTCAAGACGTCCGCCGTGCGGGCCGCGCTGGCGGACGAGGCCGCGGCCGATCTCGACTCGCCCCTGGCCGGCGCGGCCGATCTCGACCCGGCCATGGGGGCCGCGGCCGAGCTCGACCCGGCCATGGTGGGTCGTGAGGCCGCCTCCCGCGGCGCTGCGGGCGATCTCAACCCGGCGGCGGGCGGAGCCGATGAGAGTGCATAGCATGGTGTGCCCGTCCGATGGGGTGCGGGCGAAGCGACGCGGGAGGCGTTCGTGACGGAGTCGTTGCCGGAGTTCCCCGACACGGTGGATCCGGACGAGCTGACCACCGACCTGGTGGTCGTGACCGGCGTTTCCGGCGGCGGCCGCAGCACGGTGGCCCGCGCCCTGGAGAACGTCGGCTTCTACGTGGTCGACAACCTGCCGCAGGCGCTCATGCTCGACATGGCCCAGCTCGCCTTCCAGGCCGGTGGCGCCGCCAAGCGTACGGCCATGGTGCTCGACGTGCGCAGCCGCGCGTTCTCCACCGATCTCGCCGGCGCCGTGCGGGAGCTCAAGGACCGCGGGTTCTCGCCGCGTGTCGTGTTCGTCGACGCCGACGACGACGTGCTGATCCGGCGGTTCGAGTCGGTGCGCCGGTCGCACCCGCTGCAGGGCGACGGGCGGCTGGCCGACGGCATCGCGGCCGAGCGGACGCTGCTGGCCGAGGCCCGCGAGCAGGCCGACGTGATCATCGACACCTCGCACTTGAACGTCAACCAGCTCCGCCGCCGGGTCGAGGAGCTGTTCGGCGGTGAGGACGTGCGGCGGCTGCGCATCACGGTGCTGTCGTTCGGCTTCAAGTACGGCCTGCCGCCGGACGCCGACTACGTGATGGACGCCCGGTTCCTGCCCAACCCGTTCTGGGTGCCCGAGCTGCGCGACCACACCGGGCTGGAGGACGCGGTCAGCAAGTACGTGCTCGACCAGGAGGGCGCGCACGACTTCGTCGGCACCTACGCCGGTCTCATCGCGGCCACGGCGCCGGGCTTCGAGCGCGAGGGCAAGCGCTACCTGACCGTCGCCGTCGGCTGCACCGGCGGCAAGCACCGCAGCGTCGCGATCACCGAGGAGCTGACCGCCCAGCTGCGCGACATGCGGCTGTCGGCCCACGCCTCGCACCGCGACCTGGGGCGGGAGTGACGGAGGGACGCGCGGCCGGTGCACAGCGGCGGGACGGGCGAGCGGTGAGCGGCGGGTCGGCCGAGCGGCCGGCGCCGGGAGCCGTCTTGCGCCCGACGCCGGCGGCGGGAGGCGACGCGCGCTTGGCGCCGGCGGCGGGAGGCGACGCGCGCTTGGCGCCGGCGGCGGGTAGTGCCACGCGCGTTGTCGCGTTCGGGGGCGGGCACGGGCTGGGGGCCGCGCTCCGGGGGCTGCGGCACGCCGGGCGCGAGCTCGATCTGGACATCACGGCGATCGTCACCGTCGGCGACGACGGCGGGTCCAGCGGGCGGCTGCTCGCCGAGCGGGACGCGCTGCTGCCGGTGGGCGACCTGCGTCAGGCGCTGGCGGCGCTGGCCGGGGACGACCCGGTCGAGCAGCGCACCGCGAAGCTGTTCCAGCACCGGTTCGCCGGCGACGACTCGCTGGCCGGGCACGCGGTCGGCAACCTGCTGCTGCTCGGGCTCATCGAGATGCTGAGCGACCCGGTCGTCGCGCTCGAGCACGCGGCGGCCATGGTCGGGGCGCAGGGCCGGGTGCTGCCGATGGCCCGGCACGCGGTCGGCATCGAGGCCGACGTGCTGGGAGCGGACCCGGAACGGCCGGGCGCGGTGGTCACCGTACGTGGTCAGCATGCGGTCGCGGTGGCGCTCGGCCACGTCGAGGCGGTACGCATCGAGCCCGCCGACCCGCCGACCTGCTCGCAGGCGATCGACGCCATCCGGGCCGCCGACTGGCTCATGTTCGGTCCCGGTAGCTGGTACACCAGCGTGCTCCCGCACCTGCTCACGCCGGGGCTGGCCGAGGCGATCATCGCGAGCCCGGCGCGCCGGCTGGTGACGCTCAACCTGGCCACCGACAACGAGACGCACGGGCTCTCGGTCGCCGATCACCTGGCCGCGCTCGGGTGGTACCTGCCGGCGCTGCGGGTCGACACCGTACTGGCCGACGCCAAGTGGGTCGGCGAGCCCGAGCCGGTGCACCGGGCCGCGGAATCGATGGGCGCTCGCCTGGTGTTGGCACCCTTGGCCGTTGCGGATGGCAGCCCCAGGCATGATCCTGAGTCGTTGGGCGTTGCACTGGTGCCAGTATTGGGCGCCGCTCGTTAAGCAACAGGCGAGTCGCGGCACAACTTTGTTCAAGATCCGGCGCATGAGGTGACAACACGATGGCGATGACGGCAGCGGTCAAGGACGAGCTGAGCCGGGTCGACGTGCCCAAGCCCTGCTGCCGGCGGGCCGAGATGGCGGCGCTGCTGCGGTTCGCCGGCGGCCTGCACATCGTCAGCGGGCGCGTGGTCGTCGAGGCCGAGCTCGACACCGGCGCGGTGGCACGCCGCCTGCGCCGCGAGATCGCCGACGTCTACGGCTACCCGAGCGAGGTGCACGTGCTGGCCAGCGGCGGCCTGCGCAAGGGCAGCCACTACATCGTGCGCATCGTCAAGGACGGCGAGGCCCTGGCCCGGCAGACCGGCCTGCTCGACGTGCGCGGCCGCCCGGTGCGGGGCCTGCCGCCGCACGTCGTCTCGGCCAACGTCTGCTGCGCGGTGGCGGCCTGGCGCGGCGCGTTCATGGCGCACGGCTCGCTGACCGAGCCCGGCCGCTCGTCGGCGCTCGAGATCACCTGCCCCGGCCCCGAGGCCGCGCTGGCCCTGCGCGGCGCCGCCCGCCGGATCGGCATCACCGCCAAGGAGCGTGAGGTCCGCGGCGTCGACCGGGTCGTGATCAAGGACGGCGACGCGATCGCGGCGCTGCTCACCCGGATCGGCGCGCACGCCTCGGTGCTGGCCTGGGAGGAGCGCCGGGTCCGCCGCGAGGTGCGCGCCACCGCGAACCGGCTGGCCAACTTCGACGACGCCAACCTGCGCCGGTCGGCCCGGGCCGCGGTCGCCGCCGCCGCGCGGGTCACCCGGGCGCTGGAGATCCTGGCCGACGAGGCGCCGAACCACCTGACCTCGGCCGGCCAGCTGCGCCTCGAGCACCGGCAGGCGTCGTTGGAGGAGCTGGGCGCGCTGGCCGACCCGCCGCTGACCAAGGACGCGATCGCCGGCCGCATCCGCCGCCTGCTGGCCCTGGCCGACAAGCGCGCCCGTGACCTGGGCATCCCCGACACCGAGGCCGCCGTCACCCCCGAGATGATGGCCTGCTGACCGCGTCATCGGGACGTTTCGGACCCGCGCCGAAGCAACGCGCGAGAGGCGCGCTGCGGCCCGGTGGTGCAGCTACCTCGCGTTGTCGAAGCGGGACCCGGCGTTCATCCCGTATTTCCGCGTGATTTTGATTTGGCGCGGAGCGGGACCTTCGTCACTCTCGGGTAACCCACCCGGCCGTTGCACCTGGGAATGGCTCGGATAGGGTCGTGGGCGACGGCGACGGTGCCGGCAGTTCGGCCGACCGCGCTGCGACGCCGCCAGTCTGGTGCGGCGCATGATTCCGCTCGGCCGGACGCCTAACGCCGACCGGTACCGGAACGGCGTGCAGACCCTCCGCCGGTCGACGAAACCCGGCGGACCGAAACGAGGAGATCCACCTGTGACCATCCGGGTTGGCATCAACGGCTTCGGCCGTATCGGACGCAACTTCTTCCGGGCGGTGCTCGCCTCCGGCGCGGACATCGAGATCGTCGGCGTGAACGACCTGACCGACAACGCGACGCTGGCGCACCTGCTCAAGTACGACTCGATCCTGGGCCGGCTCCCGCAGGAGGTCAAGGCGACCGCGGACGAGATCACCGTGGGTGGCAAGACCTTCAAGGCGTTCGCCGACCGTGACCCGGGCAACCTCAAGTGGGGCGACCTGGGCGCCGACGTGGTCATCGAGTCGACCGGCTTCTTCACCGACGCGACCAAGGCCAAGGTGCACGCCGACAACGGCGCCAAGAAGGTCATCATCTCGGCCCCGGCCAAGAACGAGGACATCACGATCGTCGTCGGCGTGAACGACAACCTGTACGACGCCGAGAAGCACACCGTGATCTCGAACGCGTCCTGCACCACCAACTGCCTCGCGCCGATGGCGAAGGTGCTCAACGACACGATCGGCATCGAGCGTGGCCTGATGACCACGATCCACGCCTACACCCAGGACCAGAACCTGCAGGACGGCCCGCACAAGGACCTGCGCCGCGCCCGCGCCGCCGCGCTCAACGTGGTGCCGACCTCGACCGGCGCCGCCAAGGCCGTCAGCCTGGTGCTGCCGGAGCTCAAGGGCAAGCTCGACGGCTTCGCGATGCGCGTGCCGATCCCGACCGGCTCGGCCACCGACCTGACCTTCCAGGCCGCCAAGGAGACCTCGGTCGACGAGGTCAACGCCGCGATCAAGGCCGCCGCCGACGGGCCGCTCAAGGGCATCCTGACCTACACCGAGGACCAGATCGTGTCGGCCGACATCGTCACCGACCCGGCCTCCTGCATCTTCGACGCCGGCCTCACCAAGGTGATCGGCAACCAGGTCAAGGTCGTCGGCTGGTACGACAACGAGTGGGGCTACTCGAACCGCCTCGTCGACCTGGTCAAGCTGGTCGGCTGACGCATCGTGAAGACTCTCGACGACCTGCTCGGCGAGGGTGTCTCGGGTCGGCGCGTGCTCGTGCGCGCCGACCTGAACGTCCCGTTCGACAAGAACAACCCGGGCGTCATCACCGACGACGGGCGGGCCCGCGCGGTGCTGCCCACGCTCGTGGCGCTGCGTGACGCCGGCGCTCGCGTCATCGTCATGTCGCACCTGGGCCGCCCGAAGGGTGCGCCGGACCCCAAGTACACGCTGTCCCCGGTCGCCACGCGGCTCGGTGAGCTGCTCGGCACGCCGGTGATCTTCGCGGCCGACACGGTCGGTGAAGACGCGGCGGCCAAGGTGGCGGCGCTGGGCGACGGCGACGTGCTGCTGCTGGAGAACCTTCGCTTCAACGCGGGGGAGACCTCGAAGGACGACGCCGAGCGCGCGGCCTTCGCCGGCGAACTGGCGAAGTTCGCGGACTTCTACGTGGATGACGCGTTCGGTGCGGTGCACCGCAAGCACGCGTCGGTCTACGACGTGCCGGCCATCCTCCCGCACTACGCGGGCGGGCTGGTGCTGCGCGAGGTCGAGGTGCTCAAGCGCGTCTCGGAGAGCCCGGAGCAGCCGTACGTGGTGGTGCTCGGCGGCTCGAAGGTCTCCGACAAGCTGGCCGTGATCCAGGCCCTGCTGCCGAAGGTCGACAAGCTGCTCGTCGGCGGCGGGATGTGCTTCACGTTCCTCAAGGCGCAGGGGCACGAGGTCGGCAAGTCACTTCTCGAGGAAGAGATGATCTCGACCTGCGCGTCGCTGCTGGAGCAGGCCGATGGGCGAATTGTCCTGCCGGTCGACGTGGTCGCGGCGACCGAGTTCTCCGCCGACGCCGGTCACGAAGTAACCGACATTTCCGACATTCCGGCTGACCGGCTGGGACTGGACATCGGGCCCAAGTCGGTGGCGCTGTTCGCCGAGGCGATCTCGAGCGCCAAGACCGTCTTCTGGAACGGCCCGATGGGCGTCTTCGAGCTGGCGCCGTTCGCGGCCGGCACCCGGGGCGTCGCCGAGGCCATCACCAAGATCGACGGCTTCTCGGTGGTCGGTGGCGGTGACTCGGCCGCGGCCGTGCGCACCCTCGGCCTCGACGAGTCGGCGTTCGGGCACATCTCCACCGGCGGCGGCGCCTCGCTGGAGTACCTCGAGGGCAAGAAGCTGCCCGGTGTCGAAGCGCTGGAGAAGTGATGACCGAGACCACCCGTAAGCCGATCATCGCCGGCAACTGGAAGATGAACCTCAACCACTTCGAGGCCATCCTCCTGGTGCAGAAGCTGGCCGCCAGCCTCACCGAGCAGCAGCTCGGCGAGGTCGAGACGGTGGTGCTGCCCCCGTTCACCGCCCTGCGCAGCGTGCAGACCGCGATCGAGGGCGACAAGCTGCTGCTCGGGCTCGGCGCCCAGGACGTCTCCAAGCACGCGAGCGGCGCGTACACCGGCGAGATCGCGGGCGGAATGCTGGCCAAGCTCAACGTCACGTACGTGCTGGCCGGGCACTCCGAGCGGCGCGAGTACCACGACGAGGACGACGCGCTGGTCAACGCCAAGGTCAAGGCCGCCTTCACGGCCGGTCTCACGCCGATCCTGTGCGTGGGCGAGGGCCTGGTGACGCGCGAGGAGGGCACCCACGTCGCGCACTGCACCAACCAGCTCCAGGCCGGCCTGGCCGGGCTCACGCCGGCTCAGGTGAAGCAGGCCGTCGTCGCGTACGAGCCGGTCTGGGCGATCGGCACCGGCAAGACCGCGACGCCGGAGGACGCCCAGGAGGTCTGCAAGGCGCTGCGGGCGAAGCTCGCCGAGCTCTACGGCAACGAGGTCGCCGAGGCCGTGCGCATCCAGTACGGCGGCTCGGTCAAGGCGGCCAACATCGCCTCAATCATGGCCCAGCCCGACGTGGACGGCGCGCTGGTCGGCGGCGCCTCGCTGGACGCCGAGGAGTTCGCCTCCATCGTGCGGTTCCGGGAGCACGTGGCTCGCTGAAAAGCGGCGTGTGCCCGGTCGCCGACGGCGGCCGGGCACCCGCTATTGTTGTCGCTGTCCGTCCTCCGAGAGAAATGACCCGATCATGCCGATGTGGTTCGCGTACACGTTGATCGTGTTGCTGGTGCTCACCAGCTTGGTGCTGACCCTGCTGATCCTGCTGCACCGCGGCAAGGGCGGCGGCATGTCGAGCATGTTCGGCGGCGGCGTCACGTCCAGCCTGGCCGGCTCCTCGGTGGCGGAGAAAAACCTCGACCGCTACACGGTTCTGGTCGGCGTCGTGTGGTTCGCCTGCATCGTCGGTCTGGGCCTTTGGCTCCGCTTGGCCCTGCCTTCTAGCTGACCGGCACCTTTAGTCGTAGAATCTGCCGCGCGTCCGGTTCTGCCGGGCGCGCGGCATTTCTTTTGCCCCGTTACGGCCGTGTTACCGGCCCATCTCCGACAAGCCCCTCGAGACAGGAGTGACGTCCGTGTCCAGTGGCAGTGCGATCCGCGGCAGCCGCGTCGGGTCCAGCCCCATGCGCCCCGACGAGCGCAGCGAGCCCGCGCCGCGCCGTGAGGTGATCTACTTCTGCGCGGCCGGCCACGCGAGCCAGGTCCGGTTCGCGGCGGAGGCCCCGGCGCCCGAGACGTGGGACTGCCCGCGCTGCGGCCAGCCCGCGGGCCTGGACGGGGAGAACCCGCCCGGGCGGCTGCGCGCCGAGCCGTACAAGTCGCACCTGGCGTACGTCAAGGAGCGCCGGTCCGACGAGGACGGCGCGAAGATCCTCGCCGAGGCGCTCGCTAAGGTCCGCCAGCGCCGCGGCGAATGATCTTCTGAAGGCCTAGGAGCGCTTGGCCGCCGCGGCCTCGTCGAGCAGCCAGTAGGTTCGCGAGCGCCCGGTGGCGTGCGCGGCCGGCTTGGACCGGTCGCCGTCGAGGGCGGCGCCCACCGCGTCGGTCTTGTCCGGGCCGGCGGCGATCAGCCACACCTCGTCCGCGGTCTGGATCGTCGGCATGGTCAGCGTGATGCGCGTCGGCGGCGGCTTCGGGCTGTTGTGGACGGCCGCCGTGGTCCCGGTCTCGTTCAGCACCGGATGCCCGGGGAAGAGCGAGGCCACGTGGCCGTCCTCGCCGACGCCGAGCATCAGCACGTCGAACGGCGGCACGTCGGCGCCGCCGGTGGCCAGCTCGTTCGCGTAGCGGACCGCCGCCGTCTCCGCCGGCTGCCCGTCGTCGGCCGGCATCGCGTGCACCCGGTGCGGGTCGAGCGGCAGCACGTCCAGCAGCGCCTCGCGGGCCTGCGTCTCGTTGCGGTCGGGGTCGCCGGTCGGCAGGTAGCGCTCGTCGCCCCACCACAGGTCCACCCGCGACCAGTCGATCGCGGCCGCCGCCGGCAGCTCCTTGACCGTGCGCAGCACCTTGGCGGCGATCCGGCCGCCGGTCAGCACGACGCTCGCGGAGCCACGCTCGGCCTGCGCGTCCACGATCTTCGCGACCAGGCGGGACGCCACGGTGGCGGCCAGGACGTCGGCGTCGGGTACCACCACGACCAGGGTCTTGCTCATTCATCGCCTCCTGCACTGAGGGCCGCCCGCCGGGGTGGCGGACGGCCCTGCTGATTTCGGTGTGGTTATGCGGCCGTGCCGCCCGGGCCGGCCATCGCGCCGGCTTCGTCGGCACGGGCGGCGAGCGCCGGGTCCTTCCAGACGTGCACCCGCATCGGCGGCCGCTGGTCGAGGCCGGTGACCCCGGCCATCGCGCCGAGCGCGTCGGAGTAGATCTGGTCGGCGTCGAGCCGGCGCAGCTCCTCGGCGAGCTCGTCGCCGACCGGCCGCTTGGGCAGCGGCATGTAGCGGTCCTCCTGGCCGGTACGGCTGAACAGCGCCGTGTTCTCCTCGCGGGTGACCCGGACGCAGTCGCCGTTGGCGCACTGGAGCTCGACCGAGTGCATGCGCGGCGCGCGGTCGGTGGTCTCCATCACCGGCTCGATCCCGAGGCGGGACTGCAGCCAGCCCTTCATCAGCCAGGCGGTCGGGTCCTTGGCCGGCGCCACGATGGTCGCGCCGGTGACCCGCTCCTCGGTGGTGTCGAACGCGCCGGCCACCAGCGTGCGCCACAGCGTGATCCGGGTCCAGGTGAGGTCGGTGTCGCCGGGGGCGTAGTCGGCGGCGCGCTGCTTGAGCGCGGCCACCGGGTCGGGCGCCTGCGCGCAGTCGGTGATCCGCCGGTCGGCCACGACGCCGAGGAAGTCGTTGGCGATCACGTCCGGCGGCTCCTCGTGCCACCAGGTGACCACCGGGACGTCCGGGGCGAGCAGCGGCATGACGACCGACTCGGCGTGCAGGGCCAGGCGGCCGTACATGCGCATGACGACCGCCTCGGCCGGGCCGAGCCGCCCGCCCACGACGATCTCGGCGTCCAGCCGGCTGCGACCCTCCAGGTCGGACCGCACGACGATGAGCAGGCGGCACGGGTGCGCCGCGGCGGCGATCGTGGCCGCCGCCTCGGCCTCGCGGACCTTCTTCTCCTCGACCACGGCGACCAGGGTCAGGGCGAGGCCGGACGCCACGCCGCCGGCGCTGCGCCGCTCGGCGGCCAGAGCCTTGACGACCTCGTTGCCGGTGGTGTCCCACAGTCCGATCATGCTCGCCTCCAGGAACGACCTTCGCGGCCCAGCATCTCGTCGGACGCGCGGGGGCCCCACTCGCCGGCCCGGTACGGCTCCGGCTTGGTGCCCGCCCACGCGGCCTCCAGCGGGTCGATGACCCGCCAGGACTGCTCGATCTCGGCCGCGTCCGGGAACAGGGTGCGGTCGCCGACCAGCACGTCGAGGATGAGCCGCTCGTACGCCTCGGGGCTGGACTCGGTGAACGCCTCGCCGTACTGGAAGTCCATCGCGATGTCGCGGACCTCCATGGCGGTGCCCGGCACCTTGGAGCCGAACTTGAGCACCACGCCCTCGTCCGGCTGCACCCGGATCACCAGCTGGTTGTTGCCGAGCATCTCGACGTCGGCCGGGTCGAAGGGCAGGTGCGGCGCGCGCTTGAACAGGATCGCGATCTCGGTCACCCGGCGTGGCATGCGCTTCCCGACGCGTACGTAGAAAGGCACCTCCGCCCAGCGCCGGTTCTGGATACCGAGGCGGACCGCCGCGTACGTCTCCGTGGTCGAGTCGGCCGGGATGTCCTTCTCCTCGAGGTAGCCCACCGCGCGCTCGCCCGCCACCCAGCCCGGCAGATACTGCCCGCGGACCGTGCCCTTGGAGATGTCCTTCGGCAGCGAGATCGCCTTGAGCACCTTGAGCTTCTCGGCGCGGATGTCGTTGGGGTCGAAGCTCGTCGGCTCCTCCATCGCCACCAGCGCCAGCAGCTGCAGTAGGTGGTTCTGCAGCACGTCGCGAGCGGCGCCGGACGCGTCGTAGAACGCGGCCCGGGTGCCGATGCCGACGTCCTCGGCCATGGTGATCTGGACACTGTCGACGTACTTGGAGTTCCACACCGGCTCGAACAGGCTGTTCGCGAAGCGCAGGGCCAGGATGTTCTGGACCGTCTCCTTGCCCAGGTAGTGGTCGATCCGGTAGACGTCCTGCGGCGTGAAGACCTCGTCGACGAGCTGGTTCAGCGAGATCGCCGTCTGCAGGTCGTTGCCGAACGGCTTCTCCACCACGACCCGGCGCCAGCCGCCGGACTTGGCGTTGTCGGCCATGCCGGTGCGGGCGAGCTGATTGAGCACCAGCGGGAACGCGGCCGGCGGGATCGAGAAGTAGAAGGCGGCGTTGCCGGGGATGCCGTTGCGCTCGCGCAGGTCGTCCAGCGTGGCCGCCAGGTTGTCGAATGCGGCGTCGTCGTCGAACGAGCCGGGCACGAACTGGAACTGGCTGGCCAGGCGCTGCCAGACGTCCTCGCGCCACGGGGTCCGGGCGCCCTTCTTCGCCGCCTCCAGCGCCAGGGACTCGAAGTCGCCGTCGCCCCAGTCGCGGCGGGCGAAGCCCAGGACCACGAAACCGGGCGGCAGCAGACCGCGGTTGGCCAGGTCGTAGACGGCCGGGATGAGCTTCTTTCGGGACAGGTCACCGGTGACTCCGAAGATCACCAGAGCGCACGGCTCCGGGATGCGCGGGAGCCTGCGGTCCTGTGCGGTACGCAGCGGATTGCCCACGTGGTCCATCCTGCCAGTTATCGGTGTCATGCACAGGTGAAGTGCGCCGGGGCCCGCCGCACCAGGTGAGGCAGGCCCCGGCGGATGGATCAGGCGGCGTCGCTCGGGCTCGACGACCCCGCGGAGGCGGCCTTGAGCGACTTGTCGACGCCCTCGAGCAGTTCCTTCCAGCTCGCCTCGAACTTGTCGACGCCCTCGGTCTCGAGGACCTTCACGACGTCGTCGAAGTCGACGCCGGCGGCGGCCAGGTCGGTGAAGACCTTGCGCGCCGCGTCGTACTGGCCGCTGATCGTGTCGCCGCGGGTCTCGCCGTGGTCCGCGTACGCCTTGATGACCGACTCGGGCATGGTGTTCACCGTGCCGGGGGCGATCAGCTCCTCGACGTAGATGGTGTCCTTGTACTCCGGGTTCTTCGTCGACGTCGAGGCCCACAGCGGGCGCTGCGGGTGGGCGCCGGCCGACGCGAGCGCCTTCCAGCGGTCGGTCCCGAAGACCTCCTCGTACGCCTCGTACGCCAGCTGCGCGTTGGCGATCGCGGCCTTGCCCTTGAGCGCCTTGGCCTCGTCGCTGCCGATCTTGTCGAGGCGCTTGTCGACCTCGGTGTCCACCCGCGAGACGAAGAACGACGCCACCGACCCGATCTTGCTGATGTCGTGGCCGTTCGCCTTGGCCTGCTCGATGCCGGCCAGGAACGCCTCCATCACCGCCCGGTAGCGCTCGAGCGAGAAGATCAGGGTCACGTTGACGCTGATGCCCTCGGCCAGGGTGGCGGTGATCGCGGGCAGGCCCGCGAGGGTCGCCGGGATCTTGATGAACAGGTTCTCCCGGTCGACCAGCCACCACAGCGTCTTCGCCTCGGCGACGGTGCTCTCGGTCTCGTGCGCCTTGCGCGGGTCGACCTCGATGGACACCCGGCCGTCGACGCCGTTCGAGGCGTCGTAGGCGGGACGCTCGACGTCGCACGCGTCGCGCACGTCGCGGGCGGTCATCAGCCGCACCGCCTCCTCGACGGTGACGCGCTGCGCGGCCAGGTCCTTGAGCTGGGCGTCGTACGCGTCGGCGTCGGAGAGGGCCTTCTGGAAGATGCTGGGGTTCGTGGTCACGCCGACCACATGCTGCTCGTCGAGCATCTTCTTCAGCGAGCCGCTGGTCAGTCGGACGCGGGAGAGGTCGTCGAGCCAGACCGCCACACCCTGGGCGGAGAGCTCGGCCAGCCGATCTGTCATGCCTTCAACACTCCCTCAGTTACCGGTCGTGTGACCGGTGATCTCGCCGACCTTGGCCAGGGCGGCGTTGGCCTTGGCCACCACGTTGTCCGCGGTGAACCCGAACTGCTCGAAGAGGATCTTGGCGGGCGCGCTGGCGCCGTAGTGCTCGATGCTGACCGGCTCGCCGGCGTCGCCGAGGATGCGGTCCCAGCTCATCCGGATGCCGGCCTCGACGGTGACGCGCGCCTTGACGCCGCGGGGAATGACCTCCTGCTGGTACGCCTGGGGCTGCGCGTAGAACCACTCCTGGCACGGCATCGAGACCACCCGGGTCGGCGTGCCCTCGGCCTCGAGGCGCTCCTGGGCGGTGAGGCAGTACTGCACCTCGGAGCCGGTGCCGATGAGGATCACCTTGGGCTCGCCGCCGGAGGCCTCGGAGAGGATGTAACCGCCCTTGAGGACGCCCTCGGCCGACGCGTACCTGCTGCGGTCGATCGTCGGGAGGTTCTGCCGGCTCAGCGCCAGGGCGGTCGGGGCGTCGGTGTGCTCGAGGGCGCCGCGCCAGGCGTACGCGGTCTCGTTGGCGTCGGCCGGGCGGACCACGTTGAGCCCGACGATGGCGCGCAGCGCGGACAGCGTCTCGATCGGCTGGTGGGTCGGTCCGTCCTCACCGAGGCCGATGGAGTCGTGCGTCCACACGTAGATCACCGGCAGCTTCATCAGCGCGCTCAGGCGTACCGCGCCACGCATGTAGTCGGAGAACACCAGGAAGGTGCCGCCGTACGGGCGGGTGATCCCGTCCGCCACGATGCCGTTGAGGATCGAGCCCATGCCGTGCTCGCGGATGCCGAAGTGCAGCGTCCGGCCGTACTCGTTGCCCGGGAACTCCTTGGTCGCGTACTCGGCCGGGATGAAGGACGGCTCGCCCTTCATCGTGGTGTTGTTGCTCTCGGCCAGGTCGGCGGAACCGCCCCACAGCTCCGGCAGCACCGGGGCGAGGGCGTTGAGCACCTGCTGCGAGGCGGCGCGGGTGGCCAGGCCCTTGGCGTCGGCCGGGAACTCGGGCAGCGACTTGGTCCAGCCGTCCGGCAGCGCCCGCGCGGCCAGCCGGTCCCACAGCTCCTTGCGCTCGCCGTTGGCCTGCGCCCAGGCGGCGAACGACTTGTCCCACTCGGCGTGCGCGGCGCGGCCGCGCTCGACCGTCTTGTGGGCGTGCTCGAGCACGGCCGGGTCGACGGCGAACGACTCGTTGGGGTCGAAGCCGAGGATCTCCTTGGTCGCCTTGACCTCGTCGGCGCCCAGGGCGGAACCGTGGATCTTGCCGGTGTTCTGCTTGTTCGGGGCGGGCCAGCCGATGATCGTCTTCAGGACGATGAACGAGGGCCGGTCGGTCACCGACCGGGCGGTCTGGATCGCGTCCCAGAGCGCCTCGACGTCCTCGTGGTAGTCGCCCTTGGCCGGGTCGCCCTTGCGCCAGGAGACGGTCTGGACGTGCCAGCCGTACGCCTCGTAGCGCGCGCCCGCGTCCTCGCTCTTGGCGATCCGGGTGTCGTCCTCGATGGAGATCTCGTTGTCGTCGTAGATCAGCGTGAGGTTGCCCAGCTTCTGCACCGCGGCGATGGCGCTCGACTCGTGGCTGACGCCCTCCTCGATGTCGCCGTCGGAGCACAGCGCGTACACGTGGTGGTCGAACGGCGAGTCACCGGCGGCCGCGTCCGGGTCGAACAGGCCGCGCTGGCGGCGGGCCGCCATGGCCATGCCGACCGCGTTGCCGATGCCCTGGCCGAGCGGGCCGGTGGTGATCTCGACGCCGGGCGTGTGGCCGAACTCGGGGTGACCGGGGGTCAGCGAGTCCCACTGGCGCAGCGCCTTCAGGTCGTCGAGCGCGAGGCTGTAGCCGGAGAGGTAGAGCTGAATGTAGAGGGTGAGGCTGGAGTGCCCACAGGAGAGCACGAAGCGGTCGCGGCCGGGCCAGTTCGGGTCCGTCGGGTCGTGCCGCATGACGCGGTTGAACAGCAGGTAGGCGGCCGGCGCGAGGCTCATGGCCGTACCGGGGTGACCGTTGCCGGCCTTCTCGACGGCGTCCATGGCCAGCACCCGGACGGTGTCCACCGCTTTGCGGTCGAGGTCGGACCAATTGAGAGCAGGATCTGTGGCAGCCACGTCGGTTGTGCTCCTCGGGGCATGGATTAGGAACCCTTTTGAGGTTGACCCTATCTACTTGCCGTAAACCCGCGCCCCGGGAACGCTTCAGGCCCATACGCTGAGAGCGGACACGCCGCGTGTGATCGCCCGCACCTGCGCCGGGCCGCCGGAGCAGCGCCTTCGGCTGAGCGTAGGCTGTCCGAGCGCGCCGCCGGCTGCGGCCGTGATGGTGGCTGGTGCCGATGCCGGAAGGTGGCTGTCCGTGAGCATGATCACCGAGCGTCCCGCTCCAGGACGGACGCCGGAGGCTCCCCTTTCCGCGGCGCGCCGCGACCCGGTCGCGCTGCTGCGGGCGTACCTGGCACTGACCAAGCCGCAGATCGTCGAGCTGCTGCTGGTGACCACGGTCCCGGCCCTGATGCTCGCCGCGGGCGGCTGGCCCGACCTGCGCACGCTGGCCGCGGTGCTGGTCGGCGGGGCTCTGGCGGGCGGCGCCGCCAGCGCGCTGAACTGCTACATCGACCGCGACATCGACCAGCTGATGCGGCGCACCAAGCGGCGCCCGCTGCCGGACGGCACGGTCACCCCGCGTTCGGTGCTGATCTTCGGACTGACCCTCGCGGTGGTCTCGGTCGCGCTGATGGCGGTCTTCACCAACTGGCTGGCGACCGCACTGACGGCCGGGGCCATCTTCTACTACGACGTCGTCTACACGCTCTGGCTGAAGCGGCGCACCCCGGCCAACACCTTCTGGGGCGGCATCTGCGGCTCGGCTCCGGTGATCATCGGATGGGCCGCGGTGACCGGCTCGGTGTCGGCTCTCGCGTGGGCGCTTTTCGCGGTTGTGTTCTTTTGGCAAATGCCGCACTTCTATGCGCTCGCCATCAAGTACAAGGACGACTACGCCCGGGCCGGCGTGCCGATGCTCCCTGTAGTCCGCTCGGTCGCCCGGGTCAACGCGGAGATCGTCCTCTACACCGTGCTGACGGTCGCCGCGTCGCTCGCCGCGTGGCCGCTCGGCCTCGGCCCGATCTACGGGATCACCGCGATCGTCACCGGAGCTTTGTTCCTCGGCGAGGCGTTCCTCCTGGTCCGGCGTACCCGCAAGGGCGAGCCGACGAAGCCGATGCGGTTGTTCCACTGGTCCATCACGTACCTCACGATCTTGTTCATCGCGGTCGCGGTGGACGCGCTTGTCTGACCTTTTTCGCCCGGTTTGAGGTTACGGTCAGTCACCCCATCGATGGAAACTTGTTGATGGGGCAATTCGGGCGCAATTGGCTCATACCAATGCGGTGACCAGCTAAACCCGCAGGTAATTGGCATCACAAAATGCACCGGATGGTGCTTGCTCCGGCGTCTTGGATGCTTAGGCTGCCCGTCATGGCTCAAGGTTCCGATACGACACTGACCGCGGGGATCAAGTCCTTCGCCGCCGGACACGGTGGTGCCAAGGCGGTCATCGAGTACGTCGGCAAGCGTGGTGCCCGCATTGTCCTCGTCGGCCAGGACGGCGAGTGGTCCGACCAGTTCGCCGACGGCACGGATGTCGCTCGTCAGGCGTGCGAGAGCGCCGGCGTCGAGGTGGAGAACGAGTGGGAGCGCGAGCTCCTCGAGCAGATGCGACCCAGCAACGACCTGTGGCGCTCGATGTCGCGCCGGAGCATGGCCCGCTGATCTTGTCAATGTCCCCCGACCACCAGGCGACCCGGGAGTCCTCCCGGGTCGCTCTCGTTACCTGCGATCTCTTTCCGTCCCTCTGGGACGATGACTTTCCCTTGCGCGACGCGCTTCTCGCGCGAGGCGTCCAAGCCGCGGCCGTACGGTGGGACGACCCCACGGTCGACTGGGCCGGCTTCGATCTGGCGATGCTCCGGTCGCCCTGGGACTACGTGCCCCGCCGCGCCGACTTCGTAGCCTGGGCGCACCGGGTGCCGCGCCTGTTCAACCCGGCGGACATCGTGGAGTGGAACACCGACAAGCGGTATCTCGCCGATCTGGCCGCACTGGGTGTCCCGGTGACGCCGACGACCTTTGTGGCGCCTGGTGAAACGTGGACGCCGCCGGCCGCCGGCGAGTGGGTCGTCAAGCCCACCGTCAGCGCCGGCAGCCAGGACACCGGCCGCTACGCCCTGCCCACGCAGGCGTCGCTCGCCGCCGCCCACGTGGCCAGGCTGACCGCGGCCGGCCGCACCGCGATGATCCAGCCGTACCTCACCGCCGTGGACACCGAGGGCGAGACCGCCCTGCTGTTCTTCGCGGCCCCCGGCGGCCCGCTCACGTTCAGCCACGCCGCCCGGAAGGGCCCCATGCTGACCGGTCCGGACGAGGGCAAGATCGACCCCGGCAGCGAGGACATCTCCGCCCGCGTGCCGACCGCGGCCGACCTGGCCGTGGCCCAGAAGGCCCTGGCCGCCGTCCCCGGCGGCCCGGCCCGCCTGCTCTACGCCCGCGTCGACGTGATCACCGGCCCGTCGGGCGACCCGCTGCTGCTGGAGCTCGAGCTCACCGAGCCGTCCCTGTTCCTGCGCACCGCCCCCGGCGCCGCCGACCGCCTGGCCGACGCCGTCGTCGCGCGCCTTTAGGCTTCTCGCCCTTCGGCTTCTCGCCCTCCGGCTTCTCGCGCCTCGGCTTCCCGCCCTTCGCCTTCTCGCCCGCCTCGCGTCGCCTTTCTCCGCGCCCTCTTTCTCGCGCCGGCGAAGTGCTCTGACCTGGGCGGCGGAGTAGACCCCTGTGGACGACATGGCGTGTCGTCCACAGGCCGCAAAGTTTTCCGCCATTGATCGGCCCCAGCGGTCACGCTGCTCCCATGCATCTCACCAGCAGCACCTTCATCTCCTCCCACGTATTACCCCGGTGGGGATCCCGGCTCTCGTCGCGCTCCTCGTCCCGCTTCTCCTTTCGCCTTCCGTCCCGCCGATGGCCGCACTTGATCGGCGGTCGATCGCCGACCGCCCGGCGGGCGCCGGGCTGACCCTGCCCGGACGAGCGATCGTCCGTCTCAGCCCGCCGTACGGGCGCCGCCACCCGAGTCGCACCCATCACCCGCCGGCGCCGTTTCCCGCCGAGCCGACGCGGGTGATCGCGCTTCGGCCACCCGCCGGGCCCGCCGCCGCGACCAGGCTCCCGGTCGCCGCGGCGCCGGACCCTCGGGACGACACAAGTCCCGGCCGCTCCGGCTCCCCCGGGGCGGCGCGGTGGCCGAAGCCGGCCGGCCGGGCCGCGCGCCCGATCCGCCACAGCAAGGAGGACCGCGTCGCACCCTCTCCGGCGACGCGTCCAGAAAGGAGGTGAGCTTCAGGACAGAGCTCATTGCGCGAGCGGGTGGCCGCTCATCGTCTCCCTGAGCGGCCACCGTCCCGCCGACACCGTCCACTGCGCCGGCCGGTGCCGGCGGGAGCTCCGCAGCCTTCGGCCGGCCGGTGTCGGTGGGAATCTCCGCCATCCCCGCGACGTGCCGGCTCTTGGCCGGTATCTCTGCCGTCTTCGCGGCGGGCCGACGCTTGGCCGGAGCCTCAACCGTCCTCGCGGCAGGCGGGTCCCGGCGGCCCCCTGTGCCGGCCGCCCCCTGTGCCGGCGGCCCCCTGTGCCGGCGGCCCCCTGTGCCGGCGGCCCCCTGTGCCGGCGGCCCCCTGTGCCGGCGGCCCCTGTGCCGGCGGCCCCCTGTGCCGGCGGCCCCCTGTGCCGGCGGCCCCCTGTGCCGGCGCCCCCTGTGCCGGCGTGCCGGGCTGTGTGGGGCCGGTTGCGGTGGCGGGATGGCCGAGGTGGGCTGCCATGGCCACGGGCGCTGCGTGGCTGGGCTGTTTGCGGCCCGTTGCTGCCCTTAGGCCCAAGCTCCGAGGGTGGCGGTCAGTGTGGGTGGGCAGGGAGCCCGCTCGTGCCGATGAGCGCAGCGCCGCCCGAGGTCGTGCCGGAAGGGTGATGAGCTCCTGCTCGCCGGAGGCGGCAACTCCTCAAGGTTGCGGCGTTGCGAGATTGCGAGCTGCCGACACCCGGAATCTTGATGACATCGGGCTGGTCAGGTGGCGGGAACTCATCAGGTCTCCCCGCGTGGCAGCACGCTGGCGGCGGCCCCAGGCTTGCGGCGGGCGGCGATGCCAGACGGGCGGCGGGCGGCGATGCCAGGCGGGCGGCGGGCGGCGATGCCAGGCGGGCGGCGGGCGGCGATGCCAGGCGGGCGGCGGGCGGCGATGCCAGGCGGGCGGCGGGCGGCGATGCCGGGCTGGCGTGAGGCTTTGAGCGGCTAGGAGGTGGGGACCGGGGCGGCCGGGGCGGGGGTCACGCCGGCGGGGGAGTGGGCAGGCTCGGCGGGGATCGAGGGGCGCTCGCGGATGGCTAGCAGGACGGCGGCTGTGCCGGCCCAGACGAGGCTTGCGCCGAGCATGTGGGCGGCTACCAGGGCCACGGGGAGGTGGGTGAAGTACTGGAGGAAGCCGATCAGGCCCTGGGACAGCTCGATGACCAGGAGGATCAGGGCGGCTCGGGCGGCCGCGGGGGCGTTGACGGCTCGGAAGGCCAGGTAGGCGGCGACGGTCAGGCCCAGCAGCAGGAACACCAGGTCGGCGTGGGCCTGGGCGATGGCGGCGGGGTCCAGGCCGTTGCGCTTGGCGCCGTTGTCGCCGGAGTGGGGGCCGCTTCCGGTCACGACCACGCCGAGGACGATGACGGCTGCGCTGACGGCGGCCAACAGGTGGGTGAGGTGGCGGAGGGGGGCGGGGACAAGGAAGAAAGGCTTTCCATCCCCCTCGGCGGTCGAGTGCCACAGGGCGTACGCGAAGAAGATCAACGCCATCGAGAGCAGGAAATGGAGGCCGACCACCCACGGGTTGAGGCCGGTCAGCACCGTGATGCCGCCGACCACGCCCTGCCCGGGGATGCCGAGCAGCACCGCCAGAGCCAGCGCCACCTGGCGGCGGCGCCGCGGGCGCTCGCGCCACGCCGCCCAGAAGCAGGCGACCGCGACCACGAACAGGACGATTCCCAGCAGCCTGTTGCCGAATTCGATGACGCCGTGGACGCCCATCGCCGCCGTCGTCGTGTACGAGCCGTCGGTGCACTTGGGCCAGGTGGGGCAGCCGAGGCCGGAGTCGGTCAGGCGGACCGCCGCGCCGGTGACGACCAGCGCGATGTTCGCGATCAGGGACGCCAGGGCCATCGGGCGCAGTGCGGGAAGCCTCACCTTTCGCATCGTACGCAGGGGCACGGCGGCCGAAATCGCGGGCGCGAGAGAGCGGTGGCCTGGATCACCGGGAAGCCGGTTTGCAGCCCCGCGCCGAAATACGTAACGTTGACGTAGTGAAAAACGAGGTGTTGATCGGGAGCGGTGCGGTGGCAGCGGCCAGCGCGTCCGACGGTCGCACCCGTGATCGCGTCGCCCAGTTGTTGCTCGAGCGTGGCGCCGCCACTGCGGCCGAGCTCGGCGCCCAGCTCGGGCTGTCGCCGGCGGCGATCCGCAAGCACCTCGACGCGATGCTGGCCGAGCGGCTGGTGGAGACCCGCGAGGTCCGTCACCAGGGGCCGCGCGGGCGGGGCCGGCCGGCCAAGGCGTTCGTGCTCACCGCCGCCGCGCGCGAGTCGTTCCCGCATTTCTACGATGGCATCGCCACCGCCGCCCTGCGCTGGATCGCGCAGCGTGGCGGGCCGGAGGCGGTGAGCGAGTTCGCGTCGGCCCAGGTCGCCGCGCTCGAGGAGCGGTGCCGGCAGGCGATCTGCGAGGCCGGCGACGATCCGATCAAGCGGGCGGAGGCGCTCGCCGAGGCGCTGACCGCCGAAGGCTACGCTGCCAACGCGACCACGATCGCGTCCGGCGGGCAGCTGTGCCAGCACCACTGTCCGGTGGCGCACGTGGCCGCCGAGTTCCCCCAGCTGTGCGACGCCGAGACCGAGGTCATCTCCCGGCTCATCGGCACCCACGTGCAGCGTCTCGCCACCATCGCGCACGGCGACGGGGTGTGCACCACGCACATCCCGGGGCCGGCCCGCGGCACGACCAAGAGCAACGCAACCACGGTTAGGACAGATACATGACCGACCAGATCGTCAGCCAGGAAGAGCATCTCGCCGCCCTGGGCAAGTACGAGTACGGCTGGGCCGACGCCGACGTGGCCGGCGCGAGTGCGCAGCGCGGTCTGTCCGAGGCCGTGGTGCGGGACATCTCCGCCAAGAAGAACGAGCCGGAGTGGATGCTGAACCTCCGGCTCAAGGGCCTGCGGCTGTTCGACCGCAAGCCGATGCCGTCGTGGGGCGCCGACCTCACCGGCATCGACTTCCAGAACATCAAGTACTTCGTGCGCTCCACCGAGAAGCAGGCCGCCTCCTGGGACGACCTGCCCGAGGACATCAAGGCCACGTACGACAAGCTGGGCATCCCCGAGGCCGAGAAGCAGCGCCTCGTGGCCGGCGTCGCCGCGCAGTACGAGTCCGAGGTGGTCTACCACAAGATCCGTGAGGACCTCGAGGAGCAGGGTGTCGTCTTCCTCGACACCGACACCGCCCTCAAGGAGCACGAGGACATCTTCAAGGAGTACTTCGGCACGGTGATCCCGGTCGGCGACAACAAGTTCGCCGCGCTGAACACCAGCGTGTGGTCGGGCGGGTCGTTCATCTACGTGCCGAAGGGCGTGCACGTGGAGATCCCGCTGCAGGCCTACTTCCGGATCAACACGGAGAACATGGGCCAGTTCGAGCGGACCCTGATCATCGTCGACGAGGGCGCCTACGTGCACTACGTCGAGGGTTGCACCGCGCCGATCTACTCGTCCGACTCGCTGCACTCGGCGGTCGTCGAGATCATCGTCAAGAAGAACGCCCGCTGCCGGTACACGACCATCCAGAACTGGTCGAACAACGTCTACAACCTGGTCACCAAGCGCGCCACCTGCGAAGAGGGCGCGACCATGGAGTGGATCGACGGCAACATCGGCTCCAAGGTGACGATGAAGTACCCGGCCGTCTACATGACCGGCCCGCACGCCAAGGGCGAGGTGCTGAGCGTCGCGATGGCGGGCGAGGGCCAGCACCAGGACGCCGGCGCCAAGATGGTGCACGCCGCGCCGTACACGTCGAGCACGATCGTCTCGAAGTCGATCGCCCGCGGCGGTGGCCGCACCTCCTACCGCGGTCTCGTGCAGGTGCTGGAGGGCTCCTCGCACTCCAAGAGCACGGTCAAGTGCGACGCACTCCTTGTCGACACCATCTCCCGGTCGGACACCTACCCTTACGTCGACATCCGCGAGGACGACGTGGCGATGGGGCACGAGGCGACCGTCTCCAAGGTGAGTGAGGACCAGCTCTTCTACCTGATGAGCCGCGGCCTGACCGAGGACGAGGCGATGGCGATGATCGTGCGGGGCTTCATCGAGCCGATCGCCAAGGAGCTGCCGATGGAGTACGCCCTCGAACTCAACCGTCTTATCGAGCTTCAGATGGAAGGCGCGGTCGGCTAAGCAATGACCACGGAAACTTTGAGTGCAGCACCGCCCAGCACCAAGTCGCAGGTGCTGCGGTCGTTCGACGTCGCCGACTTCCCGGCCCTCAACGGGCTCGAGGAGGAGTGGCGGTTCACCCCGCTCAAGCGGCTCGGCGAGCTGGTCACGGCGTCGAAGCTGGGCGGTGTCGCGCCGGCGGTGGAGCACGGCGAGCTGCCGGCCGGCGTCTCGGTCGCCAAGCAGGAGAACGCGGAGGCGGTGCTCACCCCGTTCGACCGGATCTCGGCGCTGGCCTACGGCTCGGCCGACGGCGTCACGCTGATCGAGGTGGCACCGGAGACGTCGCCGGACGAGGCCGTCGTGGTGCGCCTGGTCGGTAAGGGCGGCGATGCCGCCGGGGCCCGGACGCTGGTCAAGGTGGGCGCGTTCGCCAAGGTCACGATCGTTCTGGAGCAGACCGGTACGGCGACGCTGGCCGACAACGTCGAGGTGGTGATCGGCGACAGCGCGCAGCTGACGTTCGTGACCCTGGCCGAGTGGGACGCGGGCGCGGTGCAGGCCCAGCACGTGAAGTTCCGGGTCGGCAAGGACGCCCGGGTGCAGCACGTGCAGGTGGCGCTGGGCGGTGACCTGGTCCGCCAGTACACCAGCGTCGAGTACGCCGGACGCGGCGGCGACGCCGAGCTCTGGGGCCTGTACTTCGCGGACACGGCCCAGCACTTCGAGCACCGCCAGCTGGTCGACCACTCGGTGCCGGACTGCCGCAGCTACGTGGGCTACCGCGGGGCGCTGCAGGGCGCGACGACGAAGACGGTGTGGGTCGGCGACGTGCTGATCCGCGCCGCGGCGACCGGCACCGACACGTACGAGATCAATCGGAACCTGATTCTGACGGACGGGGCGATCGCCCACTCCGTGCCGAACCTGGAGATCGAGACCGGCGAGATCGTCGGCGCCGGGCACGCGAGCGCGACCGGCCGCTTCGACGACGAGCAGCTGTTCTACCTGATGGCTCGCGGCATCCCCGAGCGCGAGGCGCGCAAGCTGGTCGTGCGGGGCTTCTTCGTCGAGCTGATCAACAAGATTCCGGTCGAGGAGCTGCGCGAGCGTCTGGGCGATGCCATCGAGGCGCGGCTGGGCGAGGTCGGCGCGTGAGTTTCGAGCTGGTCGGCGCGGCCGCCGACATCGCGAAGGGCTCGGCGATCTCGGTGGAGATCTCCGGCGTCGATGTCGCGGTGGTGCATGCCGACGACGACAACTTCTACGCCGTACGGGATGAATGCAGTCACGCCGCCGTCGCGCTCTCCGAGGGTGAGGTCGACGGCTGCACGCTCGAGTGCTGGCTGCACGGCTCCCGTTTCGACCTGCGCACCGGCGAGCCCACCGGTCTGCCCGCCACCGAGCCGGTGGCCACCTTCGCCGTCGAGATCCGCGACGGCGACCTCTACGTTTCGACCACACCGAGCAATGGAGTCAACCCGTGAGCACCCTGGAGATCCGCGACCTGAAGGTGTCGGTGAAGCTGCCCGACGGCGAGCTGAAGCCGATTCTGGCCGGGGTCGACCTCACCGTGAAGGCCGGCGAGACCCACGCGATCATGGGTCCGAACGGCTCGGGCAAGTCGACGCTGGCGTACTCGATCGCGGGCCACCCGAAGTACGAGATCACCGGCGGCTCGGTGACCCTGGACGGCGACGACGTGCTGGCCATGACCGTGGACGAGCGGGCGCGGGCCGGCCTCTTCCTGGCGATGCAGTACCCGGTCGAGGTTCCCGGCGTCTCGGTCGCGAACTTCCTGCGTACCGCCAAGACCGCGATCGACGGCGAGGCGCCGAAGCTGCGCACCTGGGCCGGCGAGCTGCGCGGCGCGATGGAGAAGCTGCAGATGGACCCGGCGTTCGCCCAGCGCAACGTCAACGAGGGCTTCTCCGGCGGCGAGAAGAAGCGCCACGAGATTATGCAGCTCGAGCTGCTCAAGCCGAAGGTGGCGATCCTCGACGAGACCGACTCCGGCCTCGACATCGACGCGTTGCGCATCGTCAGCGAGGGCGTGAACCGGGTGCGCGCGACCGGCGACACCGGCCTGCTGCTGATCACCCACTACACCCGCATCCTGCGCTACATCAAGCCGGACTTCGTGCACGTCTTCGTGGCCGGCAAGATCGTGCAGGAGGGCGGGCCGGAACTGGCCGAGCAGCTGGAAGCCGAGGGCTACGAGCGCTACGTGGCGGCGCGGGTCTGACCATGGCCTTCGACGTGGCCCGGATCCGGGCGGACTTCCCGATCTTTTCCCGAGAGATCAACGGGCACTCGCTGGTCTACCTGGACAGCGCCAACACCTCGCAGAAACCGCGTCAGGTGCTGGACGCGATGCGCGTGCACCACGAGCGGCACAACGGCAACGTCTCCCGCTCGGTGCACACGCTCGGCACCGAGGCCACGACGGCGTACGAGGAGGCCCGCGCCAAGATCGCGGCCTTCGTCAACGCCGGCACCCCCGACGAGATCGTCTTCACCAAGAACTCGACCGAGGCGCTCAACCTGGTCGCGCACTCCGCCGGTCAGCTGCTGGCGCTGAAGCCGGGCGACGAGATCGTGATCTCCGAGATGGAGCATCACTCGAACATCGTCCCGTGGCAGCTGCTGGCCGAGCGGACCGGCGCGACGTTGCGCTGGTTCGGCATCACCGACGAGGGGCGCCTGGACGAGTCGTCGCTGGACGACTTGATCAACGAGCGCACCAGGATCGTGTCGGTCGTCCACATGTCGAACACGCTGGGCACGATCAACGACGTCTCGCGGATCACCGCGCGGGCGAAGGAGGTCGGCGCGCTGGTGGCGCTGGACTGCTCGCAGTCGGTGCCGCACCTGCCGGTCGACGTGCGCGGGCTGGGCGTGGACTTCATCGCGTTCACCGGGCACAAGATGCTCGGGCCGACCGGCATCGGCGTGCTGTGGGGGCGGTTCGACCTGCTGGCCAAGATGCCGCCGTTCCTCGGTGGCGGTTCGATGATCGAGACGGTCACGATGGCGGGCACGACCTATGCGGCGCCGCCGGCCCGGTTCGAGGCGGGGACGCCGCCGATCGCCGAGGCGATCGGGCTGGGCGCGGCGGTGGACTACCTGAGCGGTCTCGGCATGGAGGCGATCCACCAGCACGAGCAGGACATCACCGCGTACGCGCTGAAGGCTCTCGCCGATGTGCCGGGTGTGCGGATCTTCGGGCCGGCGACTCCCGAAGGCCGTGGGGGAACGCTCTCGTTCGCGGTGGACGGGGTGCACCCGCACGACGTCGGTCAGATCCTGGACGCGCTCGGCGTGGAGGTGCGGGTGGGTCACCACTGCGCGAAGCCGACCTGTGCCCGGTTCGGGGTGCCGGCCATGACGCGGGCGTCGTTCTACCTGTACACGACGACGGACGAGATCGATGCGCTGGCGCGGGGGCTCGACCAGGTGCGAAAGGTGTTCGGCTGATGCTCGACGGGCTGTATCAGGAGATCATCCTCGACCACTACAAGCACCCGCACGGCCGTGGGCTGCGGGATCCGTACTCGGGCGAGGCGCACCACGTGAACCCGACGTGCGGGGACGAGATCACCGTACGCGTGCAATCCGATTTTTCCGATATTTCGTACGATGGAGTCGGGTGCTCGATCTCGCAGGCCTCGGCTTCCGTCCTGCACGAGCTGCTGGTCGGGAAGTCGGCGGCCGAGATCGGCGCGATTCACGAGGCGTTCGTGCGGCTGATGCAGGGCCGCGGGCAGGTCGAGCCGGACGAGGATGTGCTCGAGGACGCGGTGGCGTTCGCCGGGGTGGCCAAGTTTCCGGCCCGGGTCAAGTGCGCGCTGCTGCCGTGGATGGCTTTCAAGGACGCGGCGGCGCGTGCGGGTGTGGACGTGGGCGTGAGCCCGGAGGTGAAGGCATGACTGACAACGTTACCGACGAGACTCCCGCCTGGCTGGCCGAGGAGCGCGCGGCCGCGGGCACGGCGGGCGAGGCGCCCGACGTGGATCTCAACGCGGCCGCCGATCCGGCCCCCGCTTCGGGCGTCGCGGTGAAGAAGGCCTCCGTCGAGGACATCGAGGAGGCGATGAAGGACGTCGTCGACCCCGAGCTCGGCATCAACGTGGTGGACCTCGGCCTGGTGTACGGCACGTTCGTCGACGACGACAACGTCGTGACCCTGGACATGACGCTCACCTCGGCCGCCTGCCCGCTCACCGACGTGATCGAGGACCAGACGCGCTCGGCCCTGACCACCGGCCCCGGTGGCGGCCTGGTGCAGGACTTCCGGATCAACTGGGTGTGGCTGCCGCCGTGGGGTCCCGACAAGATCACCGACGACGGTCGCGAGCAGCTGCGGGCGCTCGGTTTCAACGTCTAGCTCTTTCTGTCGTACCCCGGTGATAGAAACCGAGGCATGACCGACACACCGCCGTTCTCCGAGCTTCTGACCCTGATCGAGGAGAGGTCGGCGGCCCTGCGCGGGGCCGCCGGCCTCGCGCCGTCGTTCGAGGCCCGCGTGCCCGGCTGTCCCGACTGGTCGCTGGCCGACCTGATCACCCACCTCGGCCAGGTCCAGCGGTTCTGGGCTCTGACCACCAGCCAGGCCGACACGTCCGGCCCGCCCACTCCCGAGCAGCGCGGCGACACCGACCCCCGGGGTGATCTGCTGACCTGGTTCGGCGAGTCGACCCGCCTGCTGCTCGACGCCCTGCGCGCCGCCGGCCCCGACACTCCCGCCTGGACGTGGTGGGAGTCGTCCGGCGCCCCGATGACCGCCCAGGCGATCGCCCGTCACCAGGTGCAGGAGGCGGCCGTCCACGCGTTCGACGCGCAGGAGGCGGTCGGCAAGCCCGAGCCGCTCCCGGCCGCCATCGCCGTCGACGGCGTGGCCGAGTTCCTGAGCGTCGGCCTGTCCTCGCTCGGCCCCTGGCCGCACCGCCCGGCCCGGGTCGCCTTCACCGCCACCGAGGGCCCGTCCTGGCTGGTCGACCTGTCCCCGTCCGGCGCCCGGTTCGACCCGCCGGCCAGCGGCGACCCGCTGACCACCCTGCACGGCTCCGCCAGCGACCTGGTGCTGGCCCTCTACAAACGCATTCCCCGTCAAGACCTGCGCGTGGACGGCGACGCTTCCGTTCTGGACGAGCTGCTGGCCTGGTCCGACACCGAGTGACGCGGCTGACCCGTCCGGCTCACGCCGCGGGCAGGTGGTCGACGGCGTTGTAGCGGACCAGCCGCAGCCGGCCGTCCTCGGCCAGGAACTGGGAGATCGACGCATTCCGGACCGTGCCCTCGGCCCGTTCCATGGCGATCACCTCGTCCCACGAGAGCTGCTCGATCACCGCGCGCATCATCAGGACCACGGCGTCGTGGGCGACCACGACCACGCGTTCCCCCGCGCGGTCCCGGTTGAGGTCGGCCAGGAAGCCGGCCAACCGCGACTCGACGTCGGCGAAGGCCTCGCCGCCGGGCGGGGCGTAACGGTATTCGCCGGCCTCGGCGCGCCGGGCCGCCTCGCCGGGGAAACGCTGGGCCACGGCCGCGTGGGTGAGCAGCTCCAGGTCGCCCATCAGCCGGTCGACCAGGCGGTCGTCGGTGGTGGGTGCGGGCAGGTCGATGCCGGCCGCCTCGGCCGCGATCCGCCAGGTCTCGCGCGCCCGCAGGTAGGGCGACGTGACGACGACCGTCGGGCGCTGCCCGGGCGGGAGGGCGGCCAGCCAGCCGCCGACCGCGGCCGCCTGCTTCTCGCCGATCTCGGTGAGCGGCACCTCGGCGTCGCGGCCGCTCACCTCCGCTTCGATCAGGCCGCGCTCGTTGGCCTCCTGGAACGCCACGTTGGCCAGGCTCTGGCCGTGCCGGATGAGGATCAGTTCGCCCACTACGCTCACGATCCCACCCTATCCACGATCACCTGCTGCCAGCCGAGCGGATAAGTCGCGATAAATCCGGCAGATGATCGACAGATCGATAACCGGGACTGCCGCAAAAGCCGCCTCGCCGCAACAATCAGTATCGTGGCGAAGACGATCAGTTATGCCGATGCCATCCTGATCCTCGGCGGCGGCCCGCAGTCGGCGATCTTCCGCCGGGTCGACGCGATGACCGGCGGACTGCTGGCCGGGGCCGCGATCGCCGCCCCGCCGCTGCTCGGCCTGCTCGATCTGCGGGCCGAGCTGGCCCGGGTCTCGGGCGAGCTGGTGAACGCGGCCTCGCGCGCGATGACCGGCTCGGCCCGGCGCGATCGCACCGAGAGGCTCGCCGCCGCGCACGCGGTCATCGTGATCGCCGCCTACTTCGACGCGCTCTCCGACGTCGATCTCTCCTGGGCCCGGACGACCCGGCACGACCAGCCGCGCCTGGCCGGTCAGGGCGCGGACGGCGCGCGTGATCTGGCCACCTCGGCGCTGCGGGCCGGCGTCCTGCTGCCCGAGCCGCACGTTCCCCAGGAGAAGTTCCTGGCCGAGCTCGAGGTCTTCTACGACCACCTCTCCGACGCCCTCGCCCGCTTCCTCGCCGGCCTCGCCCCGTACGACGAGCTCAGCGACGGCGAGCGGGCCATCCTGCGGCGGGACATCCGGGCCGGCGGGCGGCGGGCGATCAAGAGGTACGAGGAGATGCTGCTCAACCTCATGGCCGACTGCCCCGACCTGGCCCTGTGGATCGACCACCGGCACCAGCTCGGGGTGGAGCGACGGCCCGGCTCGCTGGAGCCGTCGCTGCGGGAGCTGGAACGGCTCCTGCGCTCGGTCACCACCGAGACCACCGCCGAGGGCGTGGCCGACGCCCTGCAACGCGCCCACGGCGCCCTGCTCGAGCGGGGCGTGATCGAGCCGATCGACCTGCCCGGCGGCCTCGTCGTGCCGGCGCTCGAGCGCGCGTACATCCCGCCCGCCTTCCAGGTCGCGACCCGGGTCGCGAACCGCTCACCCGCCGGCGAGACGTTCTGGCAGGACGTCGAGGTGCGGCCGGACCTCGACCGCTTCCTGGCCGGCTACCTCGGCTCGCCGCGGGCCCTGCGCGCGCCGCTGCTGGTGCTCGGATCGCCCGGCGCCGGCAAGTCGCTGCTCACGAAGATCCTCGCGGCCCGGCTGGCCAGCACCCGTTTCCTGCCGATCCGGGTGCCGCTGCGCGACGCCGACGGCGGGCTCCCGCTCCCGCGCCAGGTCGAGCAGGCGGTGCGGGCCGCCACCGGCGAGGAGACGACCTGGGCAGACCTCACCCGGTCGACCGACGCGGTGCCGGTGATCATCTTCGACGGGTTCGACGAGCTGCTCCCGGCGACCGGGGCCGGCCGGCGCGACTTCCTGCAGACGGCGGCCGACTTCCAGGAGCGCGAGCACGAGCAGGGGCGGGCCGTCGCGGTGATCGTGACGAGTCGCACCAGCGCGGCCGAGCGCGCGTCGCTGCCGGCCGAGACCGTCCTGCTGCGGCTGCGACCCTTCGACGAGCCCCGGATCCGCCGCTGGGTCGACGTGTGGAACAAGGCGAACGACGCCGGCCTGGCCGCCGACGACGTGCTCGCCCACCCCGGCCTGGCCGGGCAGCCGCTGCTGCTGCTCCTGCTCGCCCTCTACGACGCCGACGGGCACGCGCTACGGCGGGGGCCGGCCGGCCCGCTGACGACCGGCGAGCTGTTCGAGCGTCTGCTGACCGGTTTTGCCCGCCGGGAGGTGGCCACCGCGTACCCGGACGCTGACGTCGCCCAGCGGGAGTCGCTCGCCGAGCAGGAGCTCGACCGGCTCGCGGTGGTCGCGTTCGCGATGCTGAACCGCTCGGCCCAGTGGGTCGGCGAGGAGGCGGTCGGCCAGGACCTGCGGGCCACGCTCGGCGATCCGGCGCCGGGACCGCTGCCGGGGCGCTTCTTCTTCGTCCGCCGCGCCCGCGATGCGTACGAGTTCCTGCACTCCATGGTCGGCGAATACCTCGTGGCCCGGCTCACCTGGCGGCTGCTCGGCGAGACGGTGGCGCGCGACGCGGTGACCCCGGCCGGGCGGCCGATGACCGGGAACGATCTGATGGCCGATCTGCTGTCGGTGGTGCCGCTCACCGCCCGGACGCCGATCGTGGAGTTCCTCGCTGGGATGGCCGTCCGGCTCGGCGCCGAGGACCGCGCCCGCTGGACCGGCGTGCTGGTCCGGCTCTTCCGGCAGTGCGAGCGCGACGGGGCCTGGCCGAGCCGCTCCTACCGGCCGGCGGCCAGGAATGTCGCCGCCCGGTTCGCGGCCTACACGGCGAACCTGGTGCTTCTGGCGGTCGCGGTCGCGGGTGAGTTGCGCTTCGGCGACCTGGCCGAGGCGGCGGGCGGCGACCCGTCCCGGCGGTGGCACGACCACGCGATGCTCTGGCACGGGCAGTTCGACGGCGACGCCTGGGACTCGTTCGTCGAGACGTTCGCCATCGAGCGGGTCGCCGACGGGGCCGCCCGCGACGTACGCCTGGTCCTGGATGACGGCAGCTACCTCCCGTCCCGCCCCGACCCGTACGGGCTGCTCGTGCGGCCGTCGAGCGCCTTCGACCACGACGGCCAGGTGGAGGCGCACCGGCGGCGCGTGCCGTTCTACGGCTGCCTGGACGTCGAGCTGGCCTGGCACACGATCGAGCCGCTGCTCGCCTCCGGACTCGCGGCGACCGCCGGGGCGTACGTCTCCTGGTGGCCCGACCGCACGCCGTCCGCGGCCCAGGCGCTGCTCGAGGTCTGGCTGCTGCCGGCCACCAAGACCACCCCGGCCGAGGCGGTCGAGAGCTACCTGCGCTGCCTGCGCATCGTCCTGGAGTTCCCGGGCTGGGACGACGACCTGCGCGACCGGTACGCCGATCAGCTGTTCGCCGCGCTGACCGCGGACCGGGACGCGCCCACCGAGGCCGCGCTGATGGTGATGCGGTGCCTGCTCGGCTCGGTGGACGCCTGGATGCGCGCCGCCGCCGAGATCCTCGACCGGCTCGACCCGGCCGGTCCCGAGGCGGCCATGCTCGCCGAGATCGTCTTCTCCCGGCTCGGCTCGGAGTGGTCGCGTGTCACCGACCATCGGGCCGCCGTGCTCGCCGGCGCCCGGGCCGCCGCCACCCGCCGCCGGCGCCGCGTCCCCGACGTGCTGAGCAAGCTCGACCGCGGCCGGGAGTCGGCCGGCATCGACGAGATGCGCGGCGAGCTGGAGACGTTCCGGGTGCGGCTGGCCAGCATCCGTACCGGCGCCGACCGCTGGCGCACCGACCTGGCCGCGCTGTTCGACGAGTTCAGCTGGCTGGCCGGCAGCGCCGACCACCTGCACGCGTCGCTGGTGGCGCTGGCCCGTACGCCCGACGCGGTGGCCGACATCGACGCGGCGCTGAGCTACGTCGAGGAGCGCATCGCCGCCTGGCTCGCCGACAACCGCTGATCTCGCCGGCAACCGCTAATTCGGTGGCGGGCGCGCGGCGCCGGGCCGCATCATGTGCGGCGTGAACAAGCTGCTGAAGCATGCCGTCATCGCTGTCGCCGCGGCCGATCGGGCCGTCCGGCAGCAGACGGCGCTCGTCCTGGAAGGACCGGTCCGCCAGCAGCTGTCGTGAGCGCGCCGTTCTGGGCCGGCGTCGTGGCCGGCTACGGCGTCGCCGTGCCCGTGGGCGCCATCGGCGTCCTGATCGCCGGTCTCAGCGCCCGCACGTCGCTGCGGGTCGGCGCGGCCGCCGGCCTGGGCGCGGCCACCGCCGACGGCATCTACGCGACGATCGCCGTGGTGGGCGGCGCGGCCGTGGCGGGCCTGATCGCCCCGATCGCGACCCCGCTGCGCTGGGCGGCCGCCGCCGTCCTGCTCGGGCTGGCCGCGATGACCGCCCGCAGCGCGTTCCGCAAGCCGGGCGCCGCGCGGGACGAGCGGCCGGCGACGCCGATCCGCGCGTTCACCGGCATCCTGGCCCTGACCCTGCTCAACCCGGCCACCGTCGTCTACTTCGCGGCGCTGGTGCTGGGCCGCTCCGGCGAGGGCGGCGGAGCCTGGTTCGTGATCGGCGCGTTCCTGGCGTCGGCGAGCTGGCAACTGCTGATCGCCGGCGGCGGCAGCCTGGTGGGGCGGCTGCTGACCGGCGAGCGCGGCCGGATGGTCACGGCCCTGGTCTCGGCCGCGGTGATCGCCATCCTGGCGATCAGGTTGCTCTAGAGGTGCTTCATCGCCTCGCGGCGGGAGAGCGGGGACAGCGCCGGCGTGGCCGCCACGAACGCCCGCACCGACTCGGGGTCGGTGCGGGCGTACTGCCGCAGCGCCCAGCCGATCGCCTTGCGCACGAAGAAGTCGGGGTGACCCGCCTGCCGGACGCAGTAGCCGAACAACCGCGACGTGTCGGTCGCGCCGCCGTAGTGCAGCTGGAACAGGATCGCGGTGCGGACCAGCCATTTGTTCTCGTCCTGCGACCAGTCGTCCATCTCGTGGGCGAGCACCGGGTGCGATCGCACCAGGTCGCCGACGAAGCGGGTGGCCAGCGGGTCGACCGTGTCCCACCACGACTTCGTGGTCAGCAGCGTGCGCACGACCGGCAGGAACCCGGCGCCGGCCACGCCGACGTGCCGGCGCAGGTAGTCGCAGGCCGCGTACTGGTATTCCCGCTCGGGCCGCGACCAGCAGGAGAGCGCGAAGTCGCGCAGGTCGGCCTCGGCGGGACGGGGCAGGCCGGCGAACGCGGCGCGCTCCACCGCGCGCAGCGCCGGCGCGGCCACGCCGGCGTAGTCGAACTGGTCGCGCATGTACGCCGCCATCGCCGCCGCCCGCGCCGGGTCGCGTGCCGCCGAGAGCCCGTCGCCGAGGCGGGCGAGCAGGGTAGCCACCAGGTCGGTCACAGCAGCATCCTGCCACCGTAGTGTGACGGGAATGGGGGAGCGGACGGCGGCCGGCGGCGGCAAGTGGGTGGATGTCGCGCCCGAGCGGCTGCCACGGTGGCTGGCGAACTTCGCCGGGCGCCATGGCGCGTACCGGGAAGAGGGTCTGCTCTTGATCGCCGAGGACGGCGCCACGGCGAACTGGCAGGAACCGCCGGGCGCGCCGCCGGTCGAGACGATGGCCGAGCTGATCGTGCAGGCGACGACGCCGCGGCGGATCGGACTGCTGCTGGCGCGCAAGGGTGCGGTGGCGGTGGGCATCGCCGAGGGGCCGGAGCTGATCACGTCCAAGGTGGAGACGCATTACGTCCAGGGGCGCACGGCCGCGGGTGGCTGGTCCCAGCAGCGTTTCGCGCGGCGGCGGGACAACCAGGCGAAGGCGGCGGCGGCCGACGGCGCCGGCATCGTGGGGCGCCTTCTCCTTCCCGAGGTACGGTCATTGGTCGCGCTCGTGACCGGCGGGGACCGGGCGGCGATCGACGCCATCCTCGCGCCGCCCTCGCTGTCGGCGGTGGCCGCCCTTCGTGCCGAACGGCTGCTGGACGTGCCCGAGCCCCGGCACGCGGTGCTGGTCTCCGCGGTGGCCGGGGCCCGGGCCGTACGAGTGCTGGTGAAGGAACCGTAGGTCAGTCGCCCTCCTTGACCGCCCCCGGGGCGAAGGTGTCGCACTTCTCCGGGGTCCCCGAGTTGTAGCCCTCGGAGAACCACTTCTGCCGGTCCGCCGACGTGCCGTGGGTGAACTCGGCCGGGTTGATCTGGTTGCCGGCCCGCTGCTGAAGGGTGTCGTCGCCGATCTGGCCGGCGGTCTGGATGCCCTGCTGGATGTCGTCGGCGGTCAGGCTCTTGAAGATCGGCTGGCCGTTCGACGACTTGGTCTCGGTCGCGTGCTTGGCCCAGACCCCGGCGTAGCAGTCGGCCTGCAGCTCGAGCTTGACCGACAGCAGGTTCTGCTCGGCGTCCGAGGACGCGCTCTGCTGTGCCTGGCGCATCTTGGCCTCGGTGCCGACCAGGTCCTGGATGTGGTGCCCGTACTCGTGGGCGAGCACGTACGGCTGGGCGAACTCGCCGGGCGCCCCCAGCTGCTGGGCCAGCAGCTGATAGAAGGTCAGGTCGATGTACACCCGGTCGTCGGCCGGGCAGTAGAACGGGCCGGTGCCCGAGTCGGCGGCGCCGCAGCCGGTGCTCACCCGGTTGGAGAACAGCACCGTCTTGGCCGGCTGGTACTGCTTGCCGAAGTACTGCGGCTCGGCCTCTTTCCAGAACGCCTGGATCGAGTTGACGTAGAGCACGTTGCGGCAGTCGAGCTTGCTGCGGGCGGTCGACTTGTCGCCGCACTCCTGGGTGATGTTGGTGTTGTCACCGGAGTTGCCGCTGCTGCCGCCGAGCTGGTTGACGCCGAAGTAGCCGCCGGCGAGGGCGAGCACGACGGTGATGATGATCCCGACGAGGCCGCCGCCACCGATCGGGATCGGCAGGCCGCCGAAGCCGCCGCCGCCTCCACCGGAGCCGCGCTGGTCCTCGACCTGGCTGGTGTCGATGTCAGCGTTCTCGTTGAGTTCCATCTCATCCTCACTGGCGCGGGGGTTGCGCGAGGGATTACCCGTTGATCTTGATCAGTAATCAGTTGGCTGGTCCTACCCGACGCCCGGTAGTATGGGCCCTAGTGCTGCTCTGCGAAGGCTGACCTGTCGGAGTCAGCCTTTCTTCTTGAGAGCGAGCTTTCAGATGATCACCGCCACCGGACTCGAACTGCGTGCCGGCGCCCGCATCCTGCTGTCCCCGGTCACCCTGCGGGTGCAGCCCGGCGACCGGATCGGCCTGGTCGGCCGCAACGGCGCCGGCAAGACCACCACCCTCAAGGTGCTGGCCGGCGAGGGCATCCCGTACGCGGGGAAGGTCGAGCGCACGAGCGAGGTCGGCTACCTGCCGCAGGACCCCCGCACCGGCGACCTGAACGTGACCGGGCGCGACCGGGTGCTGTCGGCCCGCGGGCTCGACTCGATCCTGGCCGAGATGCAGAAGCTCGAGATCGAGCTCGAGGAGTCGGCCGACGACAAGCTGGTGCGCCGCTACGGCCACCTGGAGGACCAGTTCGCGGCCCTGGGCGGCTACGCGGCCGAGGCCGAGGCCGCCCGCATCTGCGCCAACCTCGGTCTGCCCGACCGGGCCCTGGCCCAGACCATCGGCACCCTCTCCGGCGGTCAGCGCCGCCGCATCGAGCTGGCCCGCATCCTGTTCGCCGACTCGGGGCAGAACGGCAAGGGCATCCTGCTGCTCGACGAGCCCACCAACCACCTCGACCAGGACTCGATCGCCTGGCTGCGCGGCTACATGGCCCAGCACAAGGGCGGCCTCATCGTGATCAGCCACGACGTCGAGCTGCTCGAGGCCGCGGTCAACAAGGTGTGGTACCTCGACGCCAACCGCTCGGTCGTCGACATGTACAACGTCGGCTGGAAGAAGTACCTCGAGCAGCGCGAGACCGACGAGCGCCGGCGCCGGCGCGAGCGGGCCAACGCCGAGAAGAAGGCGGGCGCCCTGATGGCGCAGGCCGACAAGATGCGGGCAAAAGCCACCAAGACCGTCGCCGCGCAGAACATGGCCCGCCGCGCCGAGAAGCTGCTGGGCGGCCTCGAGGAGACCCGCGTCTCGGACAAGGTGGCCAAGGTCCGGTTCCCGCAGCCGGCGCCCTGCGGCAAGACGCCGCTCACGGCGGTGGGGCTGTCGAAGTCGTACGGGTCGCTGGAGATCTTCGCCGACGTCGACGTGGCGGTCGACCGCGGCTCCCGGGTCGCCATCCTCGGCCTCAACGGCGCCGGCAAGACCACCCTGCTGCGCATCCTCGGCGGCCTGCTCGACTCCGACACCGGCGAGGTGCGGCCCGGCCACGGCCTGCGGCTGGGCTACTACGCCCAGGAGCACGAGACGCTCGACGTCGACCGCACCATCCTCGAGCACATGCGCAGCGCCGCGGCCGACCAGACCGACACCGACCTGCGCAAGATCCTCGGTGCGTTCCTGTTCTCCGGCGACGACGTGGACAAGCCCGCGGGCGTGCTGTCCGGTGGCGAGAAGACCCGGCTGGCGCTGGCCACCCTGGTCTGCTCGGGGGCGAACGTGCTGCTGCTGGACGAGCCGACCAACAACCTCGACCCGGTCAGCCGCGAGCAGGTGCTGGACGCGATCGCCAACTACCCGGGCGCGATCGTGCTGGTCACCCACGACGCGGGCGCCGTGCAGGCGCTCAAGCCCGACCGCGCGATCCTGCTGCCGGACGGCGACGAGGACGCGTGGAGCGACGATCTCCTGGAGCTCGTCGAGCTGGCCTGACGGCGAGCGTTGCTGATCGTCAGTTGTCAACTGGTGCCCACACAGACAGTGCGACGTTCGGGCGTTTGCGGTCAGGTCGGGCAGCGCCTCGGGCGCCGCAAAGTTGGCACACGGGCGGCGGCGCCGCTGCGTGTTCGTTGCATCGACGGTGCGTCATGTCTCGCCCGCGCCCGCCCTCGATCGAGTGTTTGCGCAGGTGATCGATGGTCTTGGACCGGGTGGCCCGGCTACCTACCGAGTGGTCGGAATCGTCCTCGCCCTAACGTCAGTTAACTGTCTGACATTGATGCGGATGGTCAGGGTCAAGTTCCTGACAGTGCTAAATGGGCACGTTGGCTAAGCCGGGATACCTAGCGCATGATCGTTGGAGGCGGTCTAATAGGTGGGACCGTATCGAACCGCACAGTCTGGGACGTGAGGATTCAACATGGCAGCCACGGGCACAGCCACCAGCACTGAGAAGGGTCGCCGAATCGTCGGCAGCGAGCGACAGTCGCTAGCGAAGGATCTGGTCAAGCGCTACACCTCTGGCGAGAGCATTCGCGCCCTCGCCGCTTCGACCGGCCGTTCCTACGGATTCGTGCATCGGGTGCTCACCGAGTCGGGCGTACAGCTTCGCCAGCGCGGCGGCGCTCGTCGGCGCAAGAAGGGGTGACGCCGGACAACGCCGAGCCCGGTATTGCCGTTCCCGCCGCCGAGGCGGGAGTTCGCTACGACCTGGATGGGCCGGTCGCAACGGTGACGTTGTGCCGGCCCGAGGTTCTCAATGCGCAGACTCCGGCGATGTGGGCAGAGCTGGCGAACATTTCCCGGAAATTGCCGGGTGACGTACGAGTCGTCATTGTCCGAGGCGAGGGGCGTGCGTTTTCCGCGGGCCTGGATCTGTCGGCCGCGCGCGGCGACGGCGATTCTTCACTCACTCGACTGGCGCAGTTGTCAGCGGCGGAGTGCGCCGATCGGATTGCCGGCTTCCAGTCCGCGTTCACCTGGCTCCGTAACCCCTCCATCGTGACGATCGCGGCGGTCCAGGGTCATGCGATCGGCGCCGGATTTCAGTTGGCGCTGAACTGCGACGTGCGGGTGCTCGCCGACGACGCGCGCTTCTCGATGGCCGAGGTGACGCTCGGGCTCGTCCCCGATCTGGGCGGCACCAAGCGCCTCACCGAGCTGGTCGGGCCGTCGCGGGCGCTCGAGATCTGCGTCACCGGCCGGCGCATCGCCGCCGACGAGGCCCTTTCCCTGGGGCTGGCCACCGCGGTGGTCCCCCCGGCGGCGTTGACGGGCGCGGTCAGCGACCTGACCGCCGCCGTGCTCGCCGCCGACGCGGGCGCGGTCGCCGAGATCAAGGCCCTGATCGCCGGCGCCGGTCAGCGGTCGTACGCGGACCAGGACCGGGCCGAGCGGGAGGCGCAGACCCGCCGCCTGCGCGACCTGATCGGCACGGAATAGCGCTCGCACGTCCCGGGTTGTCGTACCCGCCGGGCAGACTGTCCTCTGCCCCGCCCATGACCGCCCGGGAGGTGAACCGATGGGCCCCTCGTCCAGCATGTCCAGCTGGAGCATGCTGCGCTCGATCCAGAATTCCGATCGGGTCACCCAGCACCGCCTCACCCGCGGCACGACCCGCCGGATCCTGCGCTTCGCCCGACCCTACCGCCGCGACATCACGGTCTTCCTGATCACCGTGGTGCTCGACGCCGGCATCGGGGTGGCCACGCCGCTGCTCGCCGGCCACGTGGTCAACGCGATCACCGGCGGCGGCGACGGCGCCGCGAGCCTGGTCGTCAAGCTCGCGCTGGCCATCGCCGGGCTGGCCGTGATCGACGCGTTCCTGTCGCTGGCCCAGAGGTGGTACTCGGCGCGCATCGGCGAGGGCATCATCCTCGACCTGCGCACCCGGGTCTACGACCACGTCCAGCGCATGCCGTTGCAGTTCTTCACGCGTACGCAGACGGGCGCCCTGGTCAGCCGGCTCAACAACGACGTGCTGGGTGCCCAGCGCGCCTTCACCTCGACGCTGTCCGGCGTGGTCAGCAACGTCATCCAGCTCGTGCTCACCGCGGCGGTCATGTTCAGCCTGTCCTGGCAGATCACCGCGTTGTCGCTGGCGCTGCTGCCGGTCTTCATCATCCCGGCCCGCCGGGTCGGCAAGCGGCTCGCCGAGATCACCCGCGAGTCCTACAACCTCGACGCCAAGATGAACGCGACGATGACCGAGCGCTTCAACGTCTCGGGTGCGCTGCTGGTCAAGCTCTTCGGCCGGCCCGACGCCGAGGCCGCGCACTTCGGGGCGCGCGCCGAGCGGGTCCGCGACATCGGCGTCCAGCAGGCCATGTACTCACGCACGTTCTTCGTGGCGATGCTGCTGGTCGCGTCCCTGGCCCAGGCACTCACCTACGGCCTCGGCGGCTGGCTGGCGGTCACCGGCAGCGTCACGGCCGGCACGGTCGTCACCCTCGCGCTGCTGCTCACCCGGCTCTACGGCCCGCTCACGGCGCTGAGCAACGTGCGGGTCGACGTGATGAGCGCGCTGGTCTCGTTCGACCGGGTCTTCGAGGTGCTCGACCTCAAGCCCGGCATCGAGGAGAAGCCCGGCGCGGTCGACGTCCCGGCCGGCGCCGGCCGCATCGAGTTCCGCGACGTGCACTTCCGCTACCCGAGCGCGAGCGAGGTGTCGCTGGCGACGCTGGAGGACGTGGCGACCCTCGACCGCACCGAGAGCGCGCCGGTCCTCAAGGGCGTCGACTTCACGGTCGAGCCCGGGCAGATGGTGGCGCTGGTCGGCCCGTCCGGCGCCGGCAAGTCGACCACGTCGATGCTGGTCTCCCGGGTCTACGACGTCACCGACGGGGCCGTGCTGGTCGACGGGGTCGACGTGCGGGACGCCACCCTGGGCTCGCTGCGCGACGCCATCGGCGTGGTCACCCAGGATTCGCATCTCTTCCACGAGACCATCGCCGAGAATCTGCGGTACGCGAAGACGGACGCCACCGACGACGAGATGTGGGCGGCGCTGGCCGGGGCGCAGGTCGCCGACCTGGTCCGCTCCCTGCCCGACGGCCTCGAGACCGTGGTGGGGGAGCGGGGCTACCGCTTCTCCGGCGGCGAGAAACAGCGGATCGCGATCGCCCGGCTGCTGCTCAAGCACCCGTCGATCGTCATCATGGACGAGGCCACCGCCCACCTCGACAGCGAGTCGGAGGCGGCGGTGCAGCGGGCGCTGACCGCGGCGCTGGAGGGGCGCACGGCCCTGGTGATCGCCCACCGGCTGTCCACGGTCCGCGACGCCGACCAGATCCTCGTGCTCGACCAGGGCCGGATCGTGGAGCGCGGCCGGCACGAGGAGCTGGTCGCGGCCGGCGGCCTCTACGCGGAGCTGTACCGCACGCAGTTCGCGGTGGCGTCCCCGCTGGTCGAGGAGGACGTCGAGATCATCACCGTCCCGGCGGGCTCGATCGAACCCTGAGCGCGGCGCCCGGCTCTCCGCGCGCGACCCGGCAACCGTAGTCGTCAGAGGACGGTGGCCCGCAGCCGGGCGAACTCGGCGGCCAGGGCGCCGAGCTGGAAGTGCGCGTTGAGGCCGCTCGGGTTGGGCAGCACCCAGACCGGCACGCCGCCGACGGTCTCGTCCTGGGGGCCGATCGCCGCCGCGCGGCGGCCGAACGCGGTGCGGTAGGCGGTCACGCCGAGGACGGCCAGGACGCGGGGCTGCCAGCGGCCCGCGAGCGCGGCCAGGACCTCCCCGCCGGCGATGAGCTCGGCCGGCGACAGCTCGTCGGCGCGGGCGGTGGCCCGGGCCACCACGTTGGTGATGCCGAGGCCCAGCGCGGGCAGCTCGCCCTGCTCGGCGGGGTGCAGTTGGCGCGGGGTGAAGCCGGCGAGGTGCAGGGCGGGCCAGAAGCGGTTGCCGGGCCGGGCGAAGTGATGACCGGTCGCGGCCGAGTAAAGGCTCGGGTTGATACCGGAGAACAGCACCCGCAGGCCGGGGCCGACCAGGTCCGGGATGGTCCGGCCGGCGGCGGCCGCCACCTCCTCGGGCGTGGGCTTACGGAAGACGTCAGAGGGCACGCAGGGAACCGCCGTCGATCGGGATGAGCAGGCCGGTCAGGTAGCTCGCGGCCGGGGACAGCGCGAAGGCGGCGACCTTGCCGAACTCCTCGGGGCGGCCCATCCGCCGCATCGGGATCCGTGCGGTCACCCGGGCCTCCTCCGCGGCCGCGTCGCCGGTGGCGGCGAACAGCTCCCGGTTGCGGTCGGTCAGGACCCGGCCCGGCAGGAGCCCGACGATCCGGATGCCGCGGGGCGCGTACTCGTCCGCCATGTCCTTGGCCGCCATCGCCAGTCCCGGCCGCAGACCGTTGGAGAGACCCAGGTTGGGCAGGGGCGTCTTGGCCGAGGTCGAGAGGACGAGCCCGATCGCGCCGCCCTCGCCCAGCGCGCCGGCGATCACCCGGACGGCTCGCAGCGATCCGAGGAAGACGGTCTCGAACGCCGTACGCCATTGGTCGTCGGTCATCGACGCCGCCGACCCGACGGCCGGACCGCCCACTGAGATGAGCGCGCCGTCCAGGCGCCCGAACCGTGACGTGGCCTCGTCGATCAGCCGCTGCGGGGTCGGCGGGTCGGCCAGGTCCGCGACCACGCCGGCCGCACCGGGCCCGAGCCGCTCGGCGGCGGCCTCGATGCGGTCGCGGTCGCGGGAGGAGAGCACGACCTTGGCCCCGTCCGCGACCAGCGCCTCGGCCGTCGCGAGGCCGAGCCCGCGGGAGCCACCGGTGATGACGTAGACGCGCCCGTCGAGTCCGAGATCCATGCTCCCGATCCTGCCTCACCGCTGTGACTGGCGCGCGAGCGCGGCCGCCGTGGTCGCGTCGGCGGGCAGGAACGACTCGATCGCCAGCTCGTCCAGCGTCACGTCGAGCGGCGTGCCGAGCACCGAGGTGATGCTGAAGAACGAGAGGTCGTCGTAGCGCAGCGGCACGACCAGCCCGGCCGGCCGCTCACCGGTCTCGCCGCCGGGATAGCCGGCCAGCTCGGCGTGCAGCTCCCGCAGCCGCGGGTCGGCGGTGTGGGCGGCCTGGTCGTCGAGCCGGTGCAGCACGTGGGTGCGCCACTCGGCCAGGTTGCGGATGCGCGGCGCCATGCCCTCCGGGTGCAGCGACAGGCGCAGCACGTTCACCGGCGGCTCGAGCAGCCAGGCCGCGCATCCCTCGGTGAGCGGCGCGACGGCCGCGTTGGCGTCGATCATGGTCCAGTGCCGGTCGACCAGCAGCGCGGGATAGGGCTCATGACCGGCCTGCACGTCGCGCAGCGAGGAGAGCACGGCGGCCAGGCGCGGACCATCCAGCGCCGACTCACCCCAGGCCGGTGCATAACCGCCGGCCAGGAGCAGCTCATTCTGCCCCCGCAGCGGTACGTCGAGCCGCGCCGCCAACCGCAGGATCATCTCGCGGGTGGGCCGCGACCGCCCGGTCTCCACGAACGACAGATGCCGCGCCGACACTCCGGCCCGGGCGGAGAGCTCGAGCTGGCTCAGCCGCCGGGTCGTCCGCCATTCGCGCAGCAACTGCCCCACGTCGCTCATGCCCGAAGCCTAACGGCTGAGGGAAGGACGACCATTACCTCCGGCGTAATCGACGCGCCTACCCCGCTCGGGCGACGGTGTTCTCGTCAACGACGGTTCCCGCCGGGTTCCGTCGGCATCCGAGAGAGGACGAGAGCGATGAGCGACTTCGACAGCGTGGTGGAGCGGTACCTGGGCGTCTGGAACGACACCGACCCCGGGACCCGGCGCAAGCGGATCGACGACCTGTTCGCCGACGACGTCCGCTACGTCGACCCGATGGCCGCCGCGACCGGCCGCGACGCCCTGGACGCCCTGATCGGCGCGGTGCAGCAGCAGTTCCCGGGCCTGACCTTCTCGCCCGGCGGCCCGGCCGACGCCCACCACGACCAGGCGCGCTTCACCTGGCACCTGGGCGCCGTGCCGGGCGAGCCGCTGGTGGTGGGCTTCGACGTGGCCGAGCTGGACGCCGACGGCCGCATCCGCCGGGTGCTGGGTTTCCTCGACAAGGTCCCGGCCTGAAGAAAGCACGGGGGACGCGCTCCGCGGGGTGGCGGCCGGGCGGCGTCCGCTCCGCGGGGCGGTGGCCGGGCGGCGTTTGCTCCGAGGGGCGGTGGCCGGGCGGCGTTTGCTCCGCGGGGTGGCGGCGCTCCGCGGGCGGGGGCCGACCGGCGCTCGGCCCGCGGGTAACCGGCCGGATCGCCCGCGGAGTGGAACCCGGCCCGTCAGCTCGACGGACGCCGGATCACGCGGACGCGGCCGGCGACCTGCACGACGACGACGCCGGAAGCCGACCGCAGGGCCGGCCCGCGTCGGGACCGCGGGGCCGAGACACCGTCATAGCGGAAGCGGGCCTCGTAGCCGGCCAGCTCCTCGGCGGCCATCGCGGGCAGGGCGTCGCGGGCCAGCAGGTCGCGCGCCAGATCCCAGCCGTCCCGCAGCGAACCCTGGGTCGGCCGGGTCGCCGCCCACCGGGCGAACTCCTTCTTCCAGCTCGCCCCGAGGCCGGCGGCCAGCATCGGCCAATGCCGGCCCACCTCGCCGGCCCGCTTGCGCAGCAGGGCCGTCCGGGCGGCGTCGAACGTGACGGGATCGAAGCCTTCCGGCCGCGGCTCGCCCGCCGTCAGGGCGCGGACAAGCGCGGCCTGCCGCTGGGCGAGGCTGCCGCGGTCGGCGGCGGTCATGTGATCGCCGGGTAGCCGGCAGCGGCGGCGATCGCGTCGAGCTCGGCGCTCAGCTCGGCCGCCGGTGGGTAGTCGCCGTCCCGTTCCAGCATCAGCGCCGGCGGGCGGTGGCGGGCGCACAGCTCGGCGACCAGGTCGAGCACGGCCGGCGGGACGGCGTCGGTGTGCGTGTCGTGGTAGAGACCCTGGTGCTCGGCGCCGCCGGCCACGTGGACGTAGGCCACCCGGTCGAGCGGGAGCTTGCCGAGCAGGTCGAGCGGGTCCTCGCCGCGGTTGCGGGCGTTGGCGTAGACGTTCGCGACATCGAGCAACAACAAGGCGCCCGTACGGTCGAGAATCTCGGTGAGGAAGTCGGCCTCGGTGAGCTCGTCGTCGGGCCAGTCGAAGAGCGCCGCGATCGGTTCGAGGGCGAGGGGCACGGAGAGCTCGGCCGTGGCCCGGGCGACGTTGGCCACCACGGCGTCGACCGCCTCCCGGCTGCGCGGAATCGGCAGCAGGTGCCCGGCCTCGACGCCCCCCGCGCGTACGAACGCGATGTGCTCGCTGACCAGCGGCGCACCCAGCCGGTCGGCCACCGCGGCGAGATGGGTCACCCGCCCGGGGTCGACCGGCTCGGCGCCGCCGAGCGAGAGCCGGACGCCGTGCGGCACGACGGCCACCCCCCGGTCGAGCAACGCCGCCAGGCCGTCCGGAAGGTCGCCGTGCGCATGCACCGACTCGGCCACCACCTCGGCGAACCGCAGCCCCGGCAGCGCACCGACAAAGCCCGAAATTTCCGGACGCCACCCGATCCCTACGCCGTAAGCATCGCCGGCCGGGAAGGGCTGCGCCGAGCCGCGCGCGCCCGCCGCGGTGGACTGGGCCGAGCCGCGCGCGCCCGCCGCGGTGGACTGGGCCGAGCCGCGCGCACCCGCGGCGATGGACTGGGCCGCCGGGATCGGGATGCCGCCGGGCTCAGCCACCGCAACCACCGCCTCCGCCGCAGCCCCCTCCGCCGCCGCACGAGCTGGAGCCGCCGCAGGAGCTGCTCCCGCCGCAGGAGCCGGCGGTGGAGTTGCTGCCGGCGGTGCCGGTCGACAGGCCGTCGACCATGTGGCGCTGGATCTCGGCCTCGGCCGCGAACGCCGGGTCCATCGCCCACAGCGACGCCGAGCCGTAGAGGGCCACACCCATCGCCGCCCCGGTCGCGCCGTAGGTCGCGTAGGACGGGGAGAGCTGCGGGGCGAGGTGGTTGTTCCACTTGCGCAGCTCGCGCATGCGGGCCTGCGCGGTCGTGGTCGCCAGCCGCTTGGTGCGGGCCAGCTTGTACGTGAGGAACGCGGTCACGACCAGGAGCACGAAGAGGACGCCGACCGGCTTGTCGTTCCGGATGCCGGCGATCAGCCGGACGATGCCGACCAGGGTCAGCGCGCCGGTCGCCAGCGCCCACATCCGCGTCTGGCGGACCGTCTCGGGGGTGACCACGACGCCGCGACGCTCGAGCCCGGCGCGCAGGTCGTCGAGGGCCGAGCGCACGTACTGGTCGTCGGTGAGGTCGCGGACCCGGGCCTGGCGGCTCGCGGCCTGGTGGATGGCGAAGTCGAGCGGGGTGACGCCGGCCGGCAGCGGTCCGGTCTGCATGAGCGTGCGGCCCGGCCCGGCGCCCAGGGCCCCGGCCTGGCGGAGGCCGCCCAGCGAGGAGTAGACGGCGAGCCGATCGCCGCCGTTGAGGTAGGCGAGCTGCTGCGGGCCGAGGTCGTCGATCCGTACGCTCGGGTCGCCCTTGAACCTGATCTTCCGGTGCACAAGGGCGAGGAGGGCCACGATGCCCAGCGCGGCAAGGTACCCGGCGATGAAGGCCGGGCCAGCAATCCCCCAGGTGTCCTGCATGGCCTCATTGTGCAGACGCCCGCAACGTCGCGAACTAGGCCTTGCGGACGGCGCTCTCCACCACGTCGAGGACCCGGCTCAGCTCGCCCGCCGGCCGGCCGGTGGCCAGGTGCAGGACCAGGCCGTCGTAGGCGAGCTCGAGGAACTGGGTGAGCACCTCGACCGGGACGTCGTCGCGCAGCACGCCGGCCTCGCGCTGGCGCTGGAGGCGGTCGCGGGTGGCGTCGGCGATGGCGGCCGAGCGCTCGGCCCAGCGCTTGGCGAACGCCGGGTCGGTGCGCAGCCGCCGGGACACCTCGAGCTGGGTGCCGAGCCAGCCGGCCGTGTCGCCCTCGCTGCCGCCGGCCCGCTCCAGCAGGTCCCGCATCACCTGGACGAGGCCGTTGCGGGCGACGGTCTCGACCATGGCCGCGGCGTCGTCCTCGGCCACGGCCAGGAACAGCGACTCCTTGTCGCGAAAATGGTGGAAAATCGCGCCGCGGGACAGGCCGGTGGCGTCCTCGAGGCGCCGCACCGTGGCACCCTCGTAGCCGAAGCGCGCGAAGCAGTCCCGCGCCGCCGCGAGGATCTCGTGGCGGCGCGCGTCGAGCTGGTCCTGACTCACACGGGGCACGTCATGGATCGTGTCACGCAGGCGCTTTCTTCTGCAATCCGTACGTACGTCTTGTCAACGACGTCCTCCGGTACGGCCGGATGATGCGAAATCCACCATCCGGGCCGGAAGTTGTTAACAGTCCTGGACTGTTCGCTTCCGCCCTACCTCACGTAAAGTGCGCGGGTGCCTCTCGTGCTCATCGCTCTCGACGACACCCTGCTGGACCGCAGCGGTGCGTTCAGGCTGTGGGCGAAGGGTTTCCTGGACGAGATCGGCGCGCCACAGGACGATCTCGACTGGTTACTCTCCGTTGATGCTGACGGTCTCACCTCGCGGTGGGACCTCGCCGATCTGATCCGCGACCGGTACCGGCTGACGATTCCCTCGATCGATCTGCTCGAGGAGCTGCACGAGGGGCCGCTGGCGTTCGAGCGGCTCGACCCGATGGTCGGCTGCGCGCTGCAGATCGCCGGCGACGCGGGCCTGGTGCCGGTCGTGGTCACCAACGGGCAGGCCGAGTTGCAGGACAGCCGGATCCGCCGCACCGGCCTCGACCGGTACGTGGCCGACTGGGTGATCTCCGAGCAGGCCGGCGTGAGCAAGCCCAACCCGCGCATCTTCGCGCTGGCCGCGCAGCGCGTGCGCATGCGGCTCGGCGGCGCCTGGGTGGTGGGCGACAGCCCCGAGGCCGACATCGGCGGCGCGGCCGCGATGGGCCTGCCCAGCGTGTGGCTGCACCGCGGGCGGGAGTGGGTCGACAACCGGTTCGCGCCCACCCGGGTGGTCGGCAACGTGATTCAGGGCCTGTCGGCGATCATGGCCGCGCAATAAATGGGTTGCGGGTGTCTTCCGGCCCCGGCAGAGTGAGCACCGTTCCGACGAGAAGAAGGGGGTGAGACAGATGGCCGTCTTTGCGATGCCTGCTGTCCAGCTTCGAAACCCTTCTTTCTCTGAGGAGACCCTCCAGTGCGTTCGCACGACTCTTTCGGCCCGGCCACCATGCGCAAGGGCCGCCGCAAGTTCGACGACGACGAGCCCGACTTCCTGAAGCGGAGCAGTCTCGCCACGCCGCACCTCGTCGAGGAGCCCGACCTGCCCGAGACGGGCGACAACTGGTCGACCTGGGACGGCGCCCTGCACGGCCCGAAACCCCGACCCGATTGGGTACGCACCGAGCACGCCGCGGTCGATGACGAGCTGGGCATGCTCAAGACCGGCAAGGAAGCGGACGTCTTCCTGGTGCGCCGGCACGTACCGGACACCGACAAGGTCAGCATGCTGGCCGCCAAGCGTTACCGCGACGGCGACCACCGCCTCTTCCACCGCGACGCCGGCTACCTCGAGGGCCGCCGGGTCCGCCGCTCCCGGGAGATGCGGGCCATGGCCAACCGCACGTCGTTCGGCAAGGAGATGATCGCCGGGCAGTGGGCGGCGGCCGAGTTCGCCGCGCTCTCCCAGCTGTGGGCGATCGGGCAGGCCAGTGGGCTGGTCCGGGTGCCCTACCCGGTGCAGCTCATCGGCACCGAGCTGATGCTGGAGTTCATCGGCGACTGGGATACCGGCGAGGCCGCCCCGCGATTGGCGCAGGTGCGGGCAAACCCGGACGAGCTGGCCGACCTGTGGCTGCAGATGACCGACGCGCTGTCGGTTCTGGCGCGCTCGCAGGTGGCGCACGGCGACCTCTCGCCGTACAACACGCTCGTGCACGAAGGCCGGCTGGTGCTCATCGACCTGCCGCAGATCGTCGACGTGGTCGCCAACCCGCAGGGCGCCGACTTCATCGCCCGGGACGTGCGCAACGTCGCGGGCTGGTTCACCCAGCGCGGGCTGCGGGTGGACGTCGACGAGCTGCTCGAGCGCCTGCTCTACGAGGCGGGCCTGCGATGACCCGCCGCCGCCCACCCGGCCCGCGGCCGCCGACCACGCGGCGGCCGCGGCCGGGACCGCGTCACTGCAGGTAACCCTCGACCTCGCCGACGCTGTGGGCCTGCTCGACGTTCGGGTCGTTGCCCACCTCGCGGGCGGCCCGGCGCCGGCGCAGCAGGTCCCAGCACTGGTCCAGGGCCTCCTCCAGCTCCTTGAGCCGGGCGTGCTCCTCGTCCGAGGAGATCTCGCCCCGGCCCAGCTGCTGCCGCAGCTTGTGCTCCTCATCGACCAAGCCGTGGATCCGGCTCAGCACCGTGTTGTCATCCATTCCCGAAGCCTATTCACTCGCGGCCCGCACGCCGTGGCGGGACTCGCACGGAGGTTATGGTCATGCTCACCGGCGCGCTGGTCCGGCGCTTGGTCGACACCCAGTTCCCGCAGTGGGCGGCACTGCCGCTGCGCCCGGTCGAGCCCGGCGGCTCCGACCATCTGATCCACCGCCTGGGTGACGAGCTCACCGTCCGGCTGCCCCGCCACGAGGGCGCGATCGGCCAGGCCGAGAAGGAGATGCGCTGGCTGCCGCGGCTCGCCCCGCATCTGCCGCTGGCCATCCCGTCGCCGGTCGCGGTGGGCCGGCCCGCGCTGGGTTACCCCTGGCCGTGGGCCGTTTCCCGGTGGCTTCCCGGCTCGGTGGCGACAGTTGCCGAGCTGGGCGACTCGACGGCGGCGGCGGTCTCACTCGCGGGTTTCCTGCGTACGCTGCAGAGCCTCCCGCTTCCCGATACTTCCCCGGCCGACATCTCCGGCTTGCCGGACCGGGACCGGGAAACGCGCGCGGCGATCGCGCGGGTGGCGGGCGTCTTCGACCCGGACCGGATGACCGCGGTGTGGGAGGCGGCGCTCGAGGCACCCGGCTGGGATCGCGAGCCGGTGTGGTTCCACGGCGACTTCCACACCGGCAACCTGCTCACGGTGTCCGGCCGGCTGAGCGCGGTCATCGACTTCGGCGGCCTCGGTGTGGGCGACCCGGCCCGCGACATGATGATCGCGTTCACGCTGATGTCGGCGGGAGCGCGGGCGGTCTTCCGCGACGAGCTCGGCGTCGACGACGCGACGTGGGCGCGCGGACGGGGTTGGGCGCTGGCGGCCGGACTGAACGCGTATTGCTCCTACGCCGCGACCGACGCCCGGGTGGCGGCCGCGACCACCCGCCAGATAGCCGAGGCGATCGCCGGCTGAGCCCGGGACAGCGCAGAAAAATCGCCCGCCTTCCTCGAGCGAAGAAGGCGGGCGAAGGACGATCAGCTGTTCAGCATCTTGCGCAGCACGTACTGGAGGATGCCGCCGTGGCGGTAGTAGTCCGCCTCGCCGGGGGTGTCGATGCGCACGTCGGCGTCGAACTCGACGCCGGTGTCGGTGCGGACCTTGACCGTCGACGGGATGTCGCCGTCGTTGAGCGCCGTCACGCCGGTGATCGTGAAGGTCTCGGTGCCGGTGAGGCCCAGCGACTCGGCGTTGGTCTTGGGCGGGAACTGCAGCGGCAGCACACCCATGCCGATCAGGTTCGAGCGGTGGATGCGCTCGTAGCTCTCGGCGATGACCGCGCGCACGCCCAGCAGCATGGTGCCCTTGGCCGCCCAGTCGCGGGACGAGCCCGAACCGTACTCCTTGCCGGCCAGGATGACCAGCGGGACGCCCGCCTCCTGGTACGCCACCGACGCGTCGTAGATCGTGGTCTGCTCGCCGGTCAGGTGGTTGACCGTGAAGCCGCCCTCGACGCCCGGCACCAGCTGGTTGCGCAGCCGGATGTTGGCGAACGTGCCGCGGATCATCACCTCGTGGTTGCCGCGGCGTGAGCCGTACGAGTTGAACTCGTGCCGTGGTACGCCGTGCTCGGCGAGGTACTTGCCGGCCGGGGAGTCGGCCTTGATCGAGCTGGCCGGCGAGATGTGGTCGGTGGTCACCGAGTCGCCGAGCTTGGCCAGCACCCGGGCGCCCGAGATGTCGGCGACCGGCGCCGGCGACGCGGCCATGCCCTCGAAGTACGGAGGCTTCCGCACGTACGTCGAGTCGTTCGCCCACTCGAAGGTCTGCCCCGACGGCGTCGGCAGCGACTGCCACTGCTCGTCGCCCGCGAAGACGTCGGCGTAGGCCGAGCTGAAGCCGGCCGCGCCGATCGCCGAGGCGATGACGTCGTCGATCTCCTTGGCGCTGGGCCAGATGTCGTTGAGGTAGACCGGCTGGCCGTCCGACCCGGTGCCGAGCGGCTCGGACGTGATGTCCAGGTCCATCGTGCCGGCCAGCGCGTACGCCACCACCAGCGGCGGCGAGGCCAGGTAGTTCATCTTGATGTCGGGGTTGATCCGGCCCTCGAAGTTGCGGTTGCCGGAGAGCACGCTGACCGCGGTCAGGTCGTGCTCGTTGACGGCCGCCGAGATCGCCTCGGGCAGCGGTCCCGAGTTGCCGATGCAGGTGGTGCATCCGTAGCCGACCAGATTGAAACCAAGCTTGTCCAGGTACGGCGTGAGCCCGGCCCGGTCGTAGTAGTCCATCACGACCTTGGACCCGGGGGCGAGGGTCGTCTTCACCCAGGGCTTGCGCGAAAGACCGCGCTCGACCGCGTTCTTGGCCAGCAGCGCGGCGCCGATCATGACCTGCGGGTTGGACGTGTTGGTGCAGGACGTGATCGCGGCGATGCCGACGAAGCCGTGGTCGAGCTCGAACTCGGTGCCGTCCTCGCCGACCACCCGGGTCGGCTTGGAGGGCCGGCCGTCGGCGCCGGCCGCGGCGCTGAACACGTGCGGCTTGTCGGCGGCCGAGTCGCCGTGGTTGGCCGGCGGGTCGCTGGCCGGGAAGGACTCCTCGCTCGCCTCGTCGGCCGGGCCCTGGTCGGAGACGTAGTTGGTGAGCGCGTCGCGGAACATCGGCTTGGCCGCGTTCAGCGGCACGCGGTCCTGCGGGCGCTTGGGGCCGGCCAGCGACGGCACGATCGTCGACAGGTCGAGCTCGAGCTTCTCCGAGTAGTCGGGCTCGGCCTGCGGGTCGAGCCAGAGGCCCTGCCGCTTCGCGTACGCCTCGACCAGCGCGACCTGCTCGTCGCTCCGCCCGGTCAAACGAAGGTACTTGATGGTCTCGTCGTCGATCGGGAAGATCGCCACGGTCGAGCCGTACTCCGGCGACATGTTGCCGATCGTGGCCCGGTTGGCCAGCGGGACGGCGCTCACGCCGGGGCCGTAGAACTCGACGAACTTGCTGACCACGCCGTGCTCGCGGAGCATCTCGGTGATCGTGAGGACGAGGTCGGTCGCGGTGGTGCCGGCCGGCATCTCGCCGGAGAGCTTGAAGCCGACCACGCGCGGGATGAGCATGCTGACCGGCTGGCCGAGCATGGCCGCCTCGGCCTCGATGCCGCCGACGCCCCAGCCCAGGACGCCGAGACCGTTGACCATCGTGGTGTGCGAGTCGGTGCCCACGACCGTGTCGGGGTAGGCCTGCCCGTTACGTTCCATGATCGTACGGGCCAGGTACTCGATGTTGACCTGGTGCACGATGCCGGTGCCCGGGGGAACCACCTTGAACTCGTTGAACGCGGTCTGGCCCCAGCGCAGGAACTGGTAGCGCTCGCGGTTGCGCTGGTACTCCAGCTCGACGTTGCGGGCGAAGGCGTCCGCGCGGCCGAACAGGTCGGCGATGACCGAGTGGTCGATGACCAGCTCGGCCGGGGCCAGCGGGTTGACCTTGGTCGGGTCGCCGCCCAGGTCCTTCACGGCCTCGCGCATGGTGGCCAGGTCGACGACGCAGGGCACGCCGGTGAAGTCCTGCATCAGCACCCGGGCCGGGGTGAACTGGATCTCGACGCTGGGGTCGGCGGTCTGGTCCCAGCCGCCGAGCGCGCGGATGTGGTCGGCGGTGATGTTCGCGCCGTCCTCGGTCCGCAGCAGGTTCTCCAGCAGGATCTTCAAGGAGTAGGGCAGACGATCGTGCCCCTCGACCTTGTCGATCGTGAAAATCTCGTAGCTCGCGTCTTCGACGCGCAGCTCGCTCTTCGCACCAAAGGTGTCGAGGCTGGCCACGTCATCTCCTTCACCCAGCGACTGGAAGTCGAAGTCAGTCTTTCGCACCGGCTAGGGCGCCTTCGGTGTTAGGCCGACCTAACTCTCGGTTCACGTTTCCCGTAAACCGTACGTCCGTCTTGTAAGGCGGCGCAAGGCGGGGTGGCTAGGTCACGCGGATGCTGAGCTCGCTGCTTTCCGTGTACGCGGGAAGCAGCGTCCGATCGCCCACGGTGGCCGCCGGCAGCACGAAAGCGGTCCGCTTGTCGACGATGTCGTCCCGCACCCGGGCCAGCGTCACGGGCTCGGCGGCGGGGGCGTGGCGCAGGTGGAGCGACCAGGTCCCGGGCGGGAGGGCGGCCACGGTGACGCGGAAGTCGAGCCCCTCGGCGGTCATCGGGAGCGGGTGGGTCCGATCGCCGGAGCGGGCCTCCAGCGTCGGACGGTCGAAGACGGCGCCGTGCAGCCGGCCGGTCAGGTGGATGCCGTCGGCGTCGGCGTCGACGTCACCGACCTCGGCGTAGACCGGCTGATCCCAGATGCGCACTTTGAGGGTGCCGTCGAGAGCGCGGAAGGGCAGCTGGATGCGCGGCCCGAGCGGCCCGTCGAGAAGCGATCGCGTGTCGCGGAGGCCGGCCAGCGCCGGGGTGCCGTCGCCGCGGCGCACCTCCGCCACGTCGCAGGCCTCCGTTCCTCCGACGGATTTGTCCGGAAATAATGCGAAACCATCGGGCAGCGCGATGACGCCGTCCCAGTCGAGCGAGGGGCGGCTCACCGAGGCGGCCGGGCCGAGCGCCCTCGCCGGCCGCTGCCTCGCGGTCGCCGCGACGCCGGCCGGCCGTCGTGCCCGAGGAAGCCAACCTCCGCGTCTTCCGCCCGAAATTTCGGCAAACAGGCGTTCGTACTGCTCCGCGATCAGCGACGGGTCGTATCGCGCCGCATTGCTACGGGCAGCGGCGGCCATCGTGCGGCGCAGGTCGTCGTCGTTGACGAGGCGCAGCAGGGCGTCGCCCATCGCGTCCGGGTCGCCGACGGGCGTGAGCAGGCCGTCCTCGCCGTGCCGGAGGATCTCGCCCGGTCCGTGCGGCGCATCGGTGCTGACCACCGGCACGCCGCAGCGCATCGCCTCGACCAGCGTCATCCCGAACGGCTCCCGGTCCGAGGCCACCGCCGCGATCGACCCCTTCGCCCACTCCGGCTCGATCGGGGCGATCTGACCCATCAGCCGTACGTGGTTGTGCAGCCCCAGCTCGAGCACGAGCGCGCGGAGGGCCGGCATCTCCTTGCCGTCGCCGTAGATGCGCAGCCGCCAGTCCGGGCGCTGGGCGACGACCTTGGCGAAGGCCCGGATCAGCAGGTCGTAGCGCTTGCTCGGGATCAGGCGGCCGGCGGCGACGACCAGCTTGGCGCGGCCGTGCGACGGCGGCACACCGGGCTCCGGGATGCCGTTCGGGATGAACAGCAGGCGGGTGCGGCGCAGGCGGAGATGGGCACGGTAGTCCTCCGCGTCGCGCCGGGAGACGGTGACGAACGCGTCCAGCTTGCGGACATGACGCGGGAGCTCGTCGCGGACGGCTCGGCGGTGCTGACCCCGTACCAGATGCTCCTGCCCGATCTTGATGAGATGCCGGGGACCGAAGGTGGCCAGGTACGCGATCAGCCCCGGCCGGGTCGCGATCACCACCTCGGCGTCGGTGGCCCGCAGGTACTCCCGGTAGCGGCGCTCGATGTACCGGTCGTAGTCGGCGGCCCGGTAGTCGGCGGCCGGGTAGACCTTCGGCGGCTCGCCCCGGCCCCGCGCCTCGGCGACGTGATCCGGGTGGTGCGGCCGTCCCTCGGTCAGCGACATGAGGCGAACGGCCGGGTCGACGGGCAGTTTCGGCACGTCCCGGCGGCGTACGGTGCTCAGCACCTCGATCTCGTGCCCGCGCGCCGCGAGCGCCGCGCCCAGGTTGAACGTCGTCTTGATCGTGCCGCCGATGCCAAAGGCATCGTTGATCAGGAAGAGCACCTTCACCCGTGTTTACCCGTTCCCGCGTCCGGGCACTCCGACGCTCGTGCAGGCCCCAACCGACCTCACCTTTCTGACGGACTTCTTCGATCGCTACGGCGCCGCCCTGACCTCGGGTGACGTCGCGGCGGTGGCCGGCTGCTACGCGCTGCCCGGCATGGTCGTCGCCGACTCCTACAGCTTCACCTTCACCACGCCGGCGGCGGTCGCGCTCTCCTTCCTCGGCGCCGCTCCCGCCTATCGGGAGCAGCAGATCGTCGCCGCCCACGCCGAGCTGCTCGACGTGCAGCAGCTCTCGCCGGCGCTGCTCATGGTGGCGGTCCGGTGGGAGTACCTGGACAGCCGGGGCGGCGCGCTCGCCGGTGAGTCGTACCGCTACCTCCTCCGTACGGACTCGAGCGGCCCGCGGATCACCACGGTCGTCGCGACCCACTGAAACTGTCGTAGGCCGGTGCAAGGATGATCCGGTGACCACGATCGAGCTTGCTCCCTCGCCGCCGACCTCCCGCAGCCGACCGCAGTGGCTCGTCGTGCATTACACCCGGCCCGACGGCGACTACGCGCCCTGGTGGCTGCATGCCTGGGGCGACCTCGCGCCCGGGCAGGAGCACGGCTATCCGGGCGGGGCCGCCTTCGCCGGCGAGGACGCGTACGGGCGGTTCGCCTGGGTCCGTCTCGCCCCGGAAGCGCGCGATGTCGGTTTCCTGCTGGTCGACCACGCCGGCGCCAAGGACGTCGATGTCGACCGGCACGTCGACCCGGCGTTCGTCTCCGAGATCTGGCTGCGCCCGGGCGACCCGGAGATCTACACCTCGCCGCCCGGCGCGGCCGGGCCGGCGCCCGAGCCCGAGAGCGGCGTCGCGGTGATCCACTACCGCCGGCCGGGCGGCGACTACGCCGGATGGGGCCTGCACGCCTGGGAGGGCACGCCGAAGAAGCCGGTCTGGAGCCGGCCGATCTTCCCGTCCGGCTACGACGCGTTCGGCGCCGTCTTCCGGGTGCCGGTCCGGCCCGACGCGGCCGGCCTGCGCTTCGTCCTGCACCGCGGCGAGACCAAGGACCTGCCCGACGACCAGCGGCTCGACCTGACCGTGGCCCGCGAGCTGTGGGTGCTGGCCGGCACCGCCGCCCCGGTCCGGCCCGACCTCGGGACGCTCGGCCCCGAGCTCGACCCGGCCCGCTCGCTGGCCGTCTTCCTCGACCGCACCACGATCGCGCTGCCCGAGTGGTTCACCGACCGGGCGGCCGCGTTCACGCTCGTCGCGTCCGCCGCCGGGGACGCGCGGCGGGAGGGCGACGAGATCACCGGCGAGTACACGACGCTGCCGCTGACGGCCCGGCCCGGCGGCCTGTTCCAGGCCCAGAGCCGGCGCTTCCCGCACCTGCGGGCCTACCGCGCGTTCTCGGTGCGCGAGCTGGGCGACGCCGCCCTCGGCTACCTGCTGCGCGGTCAGGTGCTGGTGGTCGGCCGCGACGACGACGGCCGGGTCACGGCGGTCACCGGCGTGCAGCTGCCGGGCGTGCTCGACGACCTCTACGCCGACGCGGCCGACGCCGAGCTGGGCCTGGTGATCGCCGACGACCGGCCGCAGCTGTCGGTCTGGGCGCCGACCGCGCGCACGGTCGAGCTCGAGCTCTTCCGCGCGCCCGGCGACGAGCCCAAGGTGCTGCCGATGGACCGCGACGCGGTGACCGGGGTCTGGACGATCGTGGGCAAGCGCAAGTGGCTGGGCCGCTACTACCGGTACCGGGTCGAGGTCTGGCACCCGGCCGCCCAGCGCGTCGTCACCACCAGCGTGACCGACCCGTACTCGCTGGCCCTGGCCGTCGACTCCACCCACAGCCTGCTGGTCGACCTGGCCGACCCGGCGCTCTGCCCGCCCGGGTGGGAGACGCTGGCCAAGCCGCCCGCGGTCGCGCCGGCCCGGATGCAGATCGCCGAGGTGTCGATACGCGAGTTCTCGATCTTCGACGGCTCGCTGCCGCCGGCCGAGCGGGGGACGTACGCGGCCTTCACCCGCCCCGAGGCGGCGAGCATGCGCCACCTGCGGTCGCTGGCCGACGCCGGGCTCACCCACCTGCACCTGCTGCCCGCGTTCGACTTCGCCAGCGTGCCCGACCGCCGGGCCGACCAGGCGCTGCCCGCCTGTGACCTGGCCTCGTTCCCGCCCGACTCGGACAAGCAGCAGCGTGAGGTCATGGCGGTCGCCGACGAGGACGGCTGGAACTGGGGCTACGACCCCTGGCACTACACCGCGCCGGAGGGCAGCTTCGCGGTCGACCCGTCCGGCGCGTCCCGCATCCTCGAGTTCCGCAAGATGGTGGCCGCGCTCAACGACGCCGGCCTGCGCGTGGTCATGGACGTGGTCTACAACCACGCGATGGAGGACGGGCTGCACAAGTTCGCCGTCCTCGACCGGGTCGTGCCCGGCTATTACCACCGGCTGCTCGCCGACGGCATGACCGCCGAGTCGACCTGCTGCCCCAACACCGCCACCGAGCACATGATGATGGGCCGCCTGGTGATCGACTCGATCGTGACCTGGGCCCGGGAGTACAAGATCGACGGCTTCCGCTTCGATCTCATGGGCCATCATCCGCGGGCCAACATCCTCGAGGTGCGCATCGCGCTCGATCACCTTCCCGGTGGGCGCGACATCTACCTGTACGGCGAGGGCTGGAACTTCGGCGAGGTGGCGTACGACGCCCGGTTCGCCCAGGCCACCCAGGTCAACATGGCCGGCACCGGCATCGGCACGTTCAACGACCGGTTGCGCGACGCGGCCCGCGGCGGCGGCTCGCACGGCGACCCCACGGTCCAGGGCTTCGCGACCGGGCTCGGGTCGCACACGCCGCTCTACCTGCACGACCGGATCAAGGTCGGGTTGTCCGGCGGCCTGTCGACCTACCGCTTCGTGACGCACACCGGGGCCGAGCAGAGCGGGGCGCAGATCGACTACAACGGGTCGCCCAGCGGCTACGCGCTCGCGCCGGCCGAGACGGTCAACTACGTCGACGCGCACGACAACGAGATCCTCTACGACGCGCTGGCGTTCAAGCTGCCGCGCGACCTGGCCCCGGTCGACCGGGCGCGCATGCAGGTGCTGGCGCTGTCGCTGGTGGTGCTCGGGCAGGGCGTGGGGTTCATCGCGCTCGGCAGCGAGCGGCTGCGGTCGAAGTCGCTCGACCGCAACTCGTTCAACTCGGGGGACTGGTTCAACCAGATCCGGTGGGACCCGCGGCAGGGCAACGGCTTCGGGCTGGGGCTGCCGCCGGCCCGCGACAACGAGGACCAGTGGGAGGTGGCGCGCCCGTTGCTGGCCGACCCGGCGCTGGTGCCGGCGCCCGAGCTGATCGCGATGACGGCCGAGCGCTACCGCGAGCTGCTGCGCGTGCGGCGCTCGTCGCCGGTCTTCGGCCTGCCCACCGGCGACGAAGTCCAGCGGCGGCTGTCGTTCCCGCTGGGCGGTCCGGCCGAGACGCCGGGCGTGATCGTGATGTCCCTCGACGGGACCGGCCTCGACCCCCGCTGGCGGAGGGTCGTGGTCGTCTTCAACGCCACCGAGAACCCGACGACGCAGCACGTGCCGGCTCTGGCCCGTTTTCATCTCCACCCCCACCCGGAACTGGCGGCGTCGGCCGACCCGCTGCTCCGCACGGCGACGGCCGCCGAGGGCGTGCTGACCGTGCCGGCCCGCTCGGTGGCGGTGTTCGTGGCCGACCTCTGACCGCTTCACCGGCGCTGGGCCGCGTGCGGGGCTGCGCTACATTGCGGCCGCGCGCGGAAACTTCCTCGCGTTCTCGACGCGGTGGAGGCAGAAGGTGCGGCTCGGTCTGGTCGTGGGCGGGATCGCCCTGGTGGCCGTCGTCGGCGGGTGCACGTCGAAGTCCGCGAGCCCCACCTGGAACGGATCGTCGGCCTCGGCGGCCCCGGCCCCGGCCGTGGCGTCCGGTGGGTCCGCGCCTCCGTTCAGCGAGCCGGCCTCGTACACGTACACGCTGATCCGGGGTTGTGACGAGAGCTCGCCGCTGGGGCGTTACCAGGTCACGGTGCAGGCGGGCGCGGTGACCGGGTTCGAGCGGATCGGTTCGTCGCAGCAGCCGGCGTCGGCCGAGGCCAGCGCCGGCGTCGACCTCGGGCCGATCGCCGGGCAGGACGGCGAGGAGATCGAGGTGCCGACGCTGGGCGAGCTGCGCGAGATGGCGCAGACGGCGGCCGACGACGGCGGCGAGGTGTCCACCACCTACGACGCCCGGGACGGCCACCCGCTCAAGGTCGTCATCAACGTCTCGGATGAGGGCCCGAGCGGGGCCGAGTGCTTCACGGTGGCCGGCTACCAGCCGTAGCCGGCCGGGCCGATCAGCCGGGGAGGCGGGGGCCGGCCTCGCGCTGGGAAGCCATCCACGCCTCGACGTCGGCGGACGAGCGCGGCAAGCCGGCCGAGAGGTTGCGGCAACCGTCGGCGGTGACCAGCACGTCGTCCTCGATGCGGACGCCGATGCCGCGCAGCTCGGCCGGGACCAGGTCGTCCTCGGGCTGGAAGTACAGGCCGGGCTCGACGGTCAGCACGTAGCCCTCGGCCAGCGCGCCGTCGCGGTAGTTGTCGTTGCGGGCGTTCGAGCAGTCGTGCACGTCGATGCCGAGCATGTGGCCGAAGCCGTGCAGGGTCCAGCGGCGGTAGACCGTGCTCTTCTCGTCCATCGCCTCGTCGACGCTCACCGGGAGCAGGCCGAGGTCGTGCAGGCCCTCGGCCAGCACCCGCATGCAGGTCTTGTGCACGTCGCGGAACTTCACGCCGGGCCGGATCGCGTCCATGCCGGCCTGCTGCGAGGCGTGCACGATGTCGTACACCTGCTTCTGCAGCGGGGTGAACGTGCCGGTCACCGGGACCGTGCGGGTCACGTCGGCGGTGTAGAGGTTGTCGCCCTCGACGCCCATGTCCATCAGCAGCAGCTCGCCGGGCTTGGTGACGCCGGTGTTCCGCACCCAGTGCAGGATCGTCGCGTGCGCGCCGGCGCCGACGATCGAGCCGTAGCCGACGTCGTTGCCGTCGTGCCGGGCCCGCAGCCCGAAGACGCCCTCGAGCAGGCGCTCCTTGACCCCGCGGTCGGCGGGCAGGACGCGCGCCACGTCCTCGAAGCCGCGGACGGTGGCGTCGATCGCGGCCTGGAGCTGGGCGATCTCCCACTCGTCCTTGACCAGCTTCAGCTCCGACAGCACCCAGGCCAGCTCCCGGTCGCGCGGCTTCTCGCGGTCGGGCTCGTACTGCAGGACGGCCCGGTCGACCTGCGCGTCGAAGCCGCGCAGCACCCGGGTGCGCCCCGGCGCCGAGCCGGCCAGCGCCGGGCCGAGCGCGCCCAGCGGCTCCGTCTGCACGCCGAGCTCGGCCGACTTCTCGGCCAGCGTGTGGGTGCGCCCGATCCACAGCTCGCCGTTGCGGCTGCGAAAGAACGCGTCGGTCTCCTTGGAGTTGCGCTGGCGGGTGTAGAGGATCGCGTCGTGCCCGGACCCGGTCGGGCGCAGGACCAGCACGCTGTCGGGGTCCTTGTCGCCGGTCAGGTAGAAGAAGTCGCTGCCCGGGCGGAACGGGTAGTCGGTGTCGTTGGCCCGCACCTTCTCGTTGCCGCTCGGGATGATCAACGTCTCACCCGGGAACGCCTCGGACAGCGCGGCCCGGCGCTTCTGATAGTTGGGCGCCTCGGGCACGGCCGCGACCTCGAGCGGATCCTCCCGCCAGCCACCGCGCATGAACTGCAGAAACGCCTCCGGGAAGTCCGGGTCGTGCGACTCCGTCTTGGCCGCCTTCTGCTCGTTCATCCGCGCCTCCGCTCGTAGCTTCCCCCCCGACGTTACCGTCCCGGCCGGGGGAAATGCAGACCGCATCCAGCGGGACCAGCACCAGCGTTGTCGTGGTTGAATCGGAGCAGAAACGGATCTATCGGGCGGCCATTGCGTGCGAAGCGAACGAGCGGAAGGCTGGGAGATCTGACGGAAGGGGCGGCATGGGGTACGCGGTGGTGCTGGGGGAGGCGCTGGTCGATCTGCTCGAGGCCGACCTCGACGGCGAGCTGATCTACCGGCAGGCGATCGGCGGCGCGCCGCTCAACGTGGCGGTCGGCGCCACCCGGCTCGGCGGGGACGTGCGCTACGCCGGCTCGCTGAGCAACGACATCCTGGGCGATCGGCTGGCGGCCTTCCTGCGTACGGCGGGGGTCGATCTCAGCGCGGTCCAGCGCGTGCCGGCGCCGACGACGCTGGCCGTGACCACCTTCGTCGGCGCCGAGCCGACGTTCACGTTCTACGGCGAGCCGCCCTCCTACGCGCTGCTCGACGAGGTCGATCCGGCGGTCGTGCGGGGTGCCGACGTGCTCTATGCCGGCTCGATCGCGCTGCTGCGCTCGCCCTTCGTCGAGACCGCGAAACGGGCATGGGGCGAGAACGGCCCGTTGAAGGTCTTCGACCCGAATGTCCGGCCCACCCTCCTGCCCGGCCCGCAGGCGGTCGGCGATCTCCGCAAGCTCGTCGAGGAGTTCTTCGCCACCGCCGACCTGGTCAAGCTCAGCTCGGCCGACGCGGCCGTCCTCTACGACGGGGCCGAGCCGGCCGCCGCGGCCGAACGCATCCGCGGTCTGGGCGCGCGGGCGGTCGTGGTGACCTGCGGCGCGAAGGGTGCGTACGTGGCGGCGGCCGACGGCGCCGAGATACTGCCGGCCCCGAGCGTGGCCGCGATCGACGCGACCGGCGCCGGCGACTCGGTGATGGGCGCCCTGATCCGGCGCCTGCTCGCCGACGGCTTCCCGGCCGGCCTCGAGGGGTGGCGGCGCAACGTCCGCTTCGCGCTGGCCGTGGCCGGGCTGGTCTGCGAGCGCCAGGGCGGCGCCACCGCGATGCCGACCAACGAGGAGCTCACCGCGCGCTGGGGGGCGCTCCTCTAGAGGGCCTTCTCGATGAAGCGCTGCCGGTCGAGGACGACACGCTCGACCCGGACCTCGGCGACCACCCGGTCGCCCTCCTGCACGGTCACGTCGAAGACCAGCTTGCGCCCGTCCACTTTGGCGAGGGTGGCCTGCGCGGTCACCCGGTGCCCGACCGGCGTCGGCGCCTTGTGCTCGACCTCGGCCCGGGTGCCGACGGTGGTGAGGCCGCCCGGAATCTGCCGGGCCGTGCAGGCGACGGTGGCGGCCTCGGCGAGCGCGAGGACCCGCGGCGTGCCCAGCACCGGCACGTCGCCGGAGCCGAGGGCCTGGGCCGTGTCGGCATCGGTGACGGTCAACTCCACCCGGGCGGTGAGACCGGGCGCGAACTCCGGAAGCTCCATGCGAAGAAGCTTAAGGCTGGACCGGCCGCTGCCAGTACGTGTCATCGACCGATGGGGTGGGCACGGCCGAGGGCGCGAGCCGGTCGGTGACCAGGGGCGCGGGCCGCCGGGCCTCCCGCGCGCGGGTCGCCAGCTGCTCGGCGAGCGCCCAGGCCTCGGCGAGGTCCCGGTCGCGCGCCTGCCCCGACCGTCCGCCGGCCGTGTCCGCGTACACGGTGGCCAGCCCCAGCATCCGCTGCAGCGGGCCCTGGATCACCCGGACGCTCTGCAGCCGCGCGTACGGCACCAGCACCATCTCCCGGGTCAGCAGCCCCCAGCGGGAGACGAACACGTCCGGCGTCAGGCCCACACCCAGGTAGCGCAGCTCGAACGGGTGCAGCCAGCGGGCCCGGGCCGGCGGCGGCGAGGTCGCCAGCGTGGCCAGGTCGACGCCCGGCAGCACGTCCCAGACCAGCGCCCGCGCCGTCGCGAAGTCGCCCACCGGGAGCAGCCGGTCGGAGCGCTTGCTGTCCGAGCCCGGCTCGCCCGCGTACCCGGCGATGTCGAGCCGCAGATGCAGCCATTTCTGCCCGCGCCACAGCAGCGGCCAGGTCGCGCCGACCGACTGCACGCGATGCAGCGGCACGATCTGGCTGCGGGTCTCGAGCAGGCCGAAGCGCACCACGAGCCGCCCGCCGGGGTCGCGCGCGAGCCGGAAGTCCCAGTCCTGCAGCACCCGGCGACCGGGCTGGAGGAGCACGCCGAACATGGCGGTCACGGTGCTGGCGATCGCGTAGAAGCCCCACTCGGCGTCGAGCACGAACTGCATGACCACGAACGCGACGCCCACCGGCAGCAGGAAGGCCTGCGGGGTGAGCAGCTGGCTGACCACCAGGTCGCGGTTCTCGACGCGGAGCAGGGGACGTTCCAGGCTGGGTGCGGCGACCCGGGGTCCGGCGTCCGGTTCCGCCGGCGAGGCCGCCGTACGCCCGGCGAGCGCCAGAAGACGTTCCCGGAGGGCGGCCGCGTCGCGCACCGTCAGATACGCCAGCGGCGCCTCGGTCTTGCTCCCGCCGACGACCTCGAGGCGCAGCTCGGCGAGGCCGGTGAGCTGGGCCAGCAGCGGCCGCCGCAGCTCCACCGCCTGCAGCCGCTCGAGCGGGATGGCCCGGTTGCGGCGCCAGAGCAGGCCGTCGGAGATGCGCAGCTCGCGGCCGACCACGTGGTAGCCGGTGGTCAGCCAGTTGATCGCGGAGAAGACCACGACACCGAGCGCCAGCACGGCCACGATCAGCGCGAAGCGCTCGGGCCCGACCTCGCGCAGCGCGTTCCAGGAGAGGGCGGCCACGACGACGGCGATGCTCTTGGCGCCGTGCAGGAACGGGCTCAGCGGGTGCAGCCGGCGGCGGGGCTCGGCCGCGACCGCCGGCGAGGTGGGCGGCGTGGTGGTCACAGTCCCTCGGCCCGGTCCTCGCCGAGGGCGGTGAGGCGGTCGCGCAGCCGGGCCGCCTCCTCGGGCGGCAGGCCCGGCACCTTGGCGTCGCTGGCCGCCGCGGCGGTGTGCAGCTGGACCGTGGCCAGGCCGAACGCCCGTTCGAGCGGGCCGGCCGTCACGTCGACGAACTGCATTCGCGCGTACGGGACGATGGAGAGCCGCCGGACCAGCAGGCCGTGCCGCACCACCAGGTCCTGATCGCGCTCGGCGTAGCCCCACGCGCGCACCGCGCGCACCGTCACGAAGCCGCGCCAGATCGCGTAGACCACCACCAGGCCCATGGCGGCGAGCCACAGCCAGTACGGCGCGAGGGCCTGCCCGATGCCGAGCCCGACCAGCAGCACCAGCACGAAGATGGCGCGGGCGATGAGCTCCACTGTGATCAGCTTGGGCGACACGCTCCGCCAGGCGACCGTGTCGGGCCACGGCTCGAGCGCGTCGGCGGCGGGCGGGGACGGCGTGGTCACACCGTGCAGCCTAGGAGATCGCACCGAAGGGCGTCACTTCGCGGAGGAAACCGCGAGCCTCCAGGAACCCGCCGAGCGACTCCCGGTGCTCGGCACAGGCCAGCCACGTCTTCCGATACTCCGGCGTGTGCAGCTTGGGGTTGTTCCACCGCAGCGCCCAGGCGGCGTCCGCACGGCAGCCCTTGGACGAACATTGCGGGGAAAGGTCGTCGCTCATCAACGTCAACGATAGGCGGCTCACGCCGCCGAGCGTGCCCACCGCCGAGCGTGCCCACCGCCGAGCGTGCCCACCGCCGAGCGTGCACCGCCGAGCGTGCCCACCGCCGAGCGTGCACCGCCGAGCGTGCACCGCCGAGCGTGCACCGCCGAGCGTGCACCGCCGAGCGTGCACCGCCGAGCGTGCACCGCCGAGCGTGCACCGCCGCCTCGTGGGGCTTCCGGGGGCTCGGCCCCCGGAGCAGACATGCGGAAGCCCCCTGGGTCCGCGCACTCCGCGGACAGGGGGCTCCGATGGGCTGAACGCCGGGCGACCACGGGGGAAGTCGCCCGGCGACGAAGGGAATGTTACACGGAAACTCGAGATGCGCATCCTCCCGTGTTCGGCGTCCGATCCCGCGCATTACGCAGAAAGATCGACACGACCGGGCCATGGCGTCGCACGCGCTCAGCGCGTAATGCGGGTACACCGAGCGCACTTTCAGCTAGGTCGTGTAAGTCTTGTTCGTCAAAGCTGCTTTCAGCCGACCGCTGTGGAGGACCGGTGGCCCAGCCGCTCACGCCCGAGAACGAACCGAGCAACGGGAGCGCCCCCGTGCCACCCGCCCAGGACGCGACGCAGCTCGAGCGTGCGATGTTCGAGGTCAAACGGGTGATCGTCGGCCAGGACAGGATGGTCGAGCGGATGTTCGTGGCGCTGCTCGCGCGCGGCCACTGCCTGCTCGAGGGCGTCCCCGGCGTGGCCAAGACGCTCGCGGTCGAGACGCTGGCCAAGGTCGTCGGCGGCACGTTCTCCCGGGTCCAGTTCACGCCCGACCTGGTGCCGGCCGACATCGTCGGCACCCGCATCTACCGGCAGACCTCGGAGAAGTTCGACGTCGAGCTCGGCCCGGTCTTCGTCAACTTCCTGCTCGCCGACGAGATCAACCGCGCGCCGGCCAAGGTGCAGTCGGCGCTGCTCGAGGTGATGGCCGAGCACCAGGTGTCGATCGGCGGCCAGACCCACGAGGTGCCCAGCCCGTTCCTGGTGATGGCCACCCAAAACCCGATCGAGCAGGAGGGCGTCTACCCGCTGCCCGAGGCCCAGCGCGACCGCTTCCTCATGAAGATCCTGGTCGGCTATCCGACCGACGCCGAGGAGCGTGAGATCGTCTACCGCATGGGGGTGAGCGCGCCCGAGCCCAAGCGGGTCTTCACCCCGGAAGACCTGCTCGGCCTGCAGCGCCGGGCCGACCAGGTCTTCGTGCACAACGCGCTGGTCGACTACACGGTCCGGCTGGTGCTGGCGACCCGCGCCCCGGCGCAGCACGGCATGCCCGACGTCGCCCAGCTCATCCAGTACGGCGCCAGCCCGCGCGCCTCGCTCGGCATCGTCCGCGCGACCCGGGCCCTCGCGCTGCTCCGCGGCCGCGACTACGCCCTCCCGCAGGACCTGCAGGACATCGCGCCCGACATCCTGCGGCACCGCCTGGTGCTGTCCTACGACGCGCTGGCCGACGACATCCCGGCCGACCACATCGTCGCCCGCATCATGCAGAGCGTGCCGATGCCGTCGGTCGCCTCCCGCCAGGGCACCTCGCCCAACGGCAACCATCCTTCCGCTCCCGTGAGTGCCGCTCCCCAGGCAGGTGCCGGATGGCCGGCCCAGCACTAGATCCGTCGGCCGACGGCTCGCCGTTCTCCGCCCCCGGCGGAGGTCCGGGCGCCGGCCCCTCCGCGACCGCGGGCAATGGTGCCGCCGCGGGTAACGGTGCCGCCGCGGGCAACGGTGCCGGCGGTGCGGCTCTCGACGGGGCGGCGCGGGCCGAGGCGGTGCTCGGGCGGCTTCAGCTGCTGGTCACGCGCAAGCTCGACGGTCTGCTGCAGGGCGACTACGTGGGCCTGCTGCCCGGTCCGGGCACCGAGGCCGGCGAGTCGCGGGAGTACCGGCCCGGCGACGACGTGCGGCGGATGGACTGGCCGGTCACCGCGCGCACGACCCTGCCGCACGTACGGCAGACCGTCGCCGACCGGGAGCTCGAGACCTGGCTCGCCGTCGACCTGTCGGCCAGCCTCGACTTCGGGACCGCCCGCTGGCTCAAGCGCGACCTGGTGATCGCGGCCGCCACCGCGATGGCCCACCTGACCGTGCGCGGCGGTAACCGGATCGGCGCGGTCGTCGGCACCGGCTCCGGCATAGCGGGACGGAGCTTCGGCGTACCGGGAAGGAAGCGCAGGAACGCCGCCCCGGCCGCCCCGCCGATGGTCCGCCTGCCCGCCCGCCCCGGCCGCAAGGAAGCGCAGGGGCTGCTCCGGGCGATCGCCCGCACCGAGATCCGCCCCGGCCGCGCCGACCTCGGCGAGCTGATCGACATGCTGAACCGGCCGCCCCGCCGCCGCGGGGTGGCCGTCGTGATCTCCGACTTCCTGGCGCCGATCGACGGCTGGGCCCGCCCGATCCGCAAGCTCGGGGTGCGGCACGACGTGCTCGCCATCGAGGTCGTCGACCCTCGCGAGCTGGAACTGCCCGACGTCGGCGTGCTCACGCTCGCCGACCCGGAGACCGGCGTGCTGCACGAGGTGCAGACCGCCGACGCGAAGCTGCGCAGCCGGTACGCCGAGGCGGCGGCCGAGCAGCGCGGCGCCATCGCCCGCGCCCTGCGCACCGCCGGGGCCGCTCACCTGCGCCTGCGCACCGACACCGACTGGCTGCTGGACATGGTCCGATTCGTGGCCGCCCAGCGACACGCACGCACCCGGGGGACCACCCGATGATTCGCTTCCTGCAGCCGTGGTGGCTGCTCGCGCTGCTCCCCGTCCTGGCGATGGCCGGCGTCTACGTGTGGCGGCAGTTCCGCCGCCGGACGTACGCGATGCGCTTCACCAACGTCGACCTGCTGCGCACGCTGGCGCCCAAGGGCCTCGGCTGGCGCCGGCACGTGTCGGCGACCGCGTTCCTGCTGAGCCTGTTCGTGCTGGGTGCGGCCATGGCCCGCCCGTCGGTCGACAAGCAGGAGCCGCTGGAGCGGGCGACCGTGATGCTCGCGATCGACGTATCGCTCTCGATGGAGGCCGACGACGTCGCCCCCAACCGCATCGAGGCCGCCCAGGAGGCCGCGAAGGCGTTCGTGAACGAGCTACCGCCGAGCTACAACCTGGGCCTGGTGTCGTTCGCCAAGTCGGCGAACGTCCTGGTGTCGCCGACCAAGGACCGGTCGTCGGTGATCTCCGGCATCGACGGCCTGACGCTGGCCGAGGCGACCGCGACGGGCGAGGCGGTGTTCACGTCGCTGGACGCGATCCGCACGGTCCCGGCCGACGGCGCCGACGGCGCCCCGCCGGCCCGCATCGTGCTGCTCTCCGACGGATACCGGACGTCGGGCCGCTCGATCGAGGACGCCGCGACGGCGGCGGCGCAGGCCAACGTGCCGGTCTCGACGATCGCCTTCGGCACCGACACCGGCGTCGTCGATATCCGGGGCAACCTCCAGCGCGTGCCGGTCGACCGGCTGTCGCTGCAGCAGCTGGCCGAGCAGACCAAGGGCTACTTCTACGAGGCGGCCTCGGTGGGCGAGCTGAAGAAGGTCTACGAGGACATGGGAAGCTCGATCGGCCACCGCGTCGAGCCGCGCGAGGTGACCCAGTGGTACGCCGGCGCGGCGCTGCTGTTCGGTTTGGTCGCCGCGGCGTTCAGTCTGATCTGGACGTCCCGCCTGCCGTGAGCGGCCGAGCACGAGGCCCGCGGCGAGTGGGGCTGCGGCGAGTTGGCCTGCGGGGCCCGCTGAGCCGCGGTGCTCTGAGCTGCGGCGCGCGTGTGGGTGAGCAGAGCTAAGGGCGCGGCGCAGGGCCGGCGGGCGGGCCCGCCGGCGCGGGAGCGAGCGGCGTGATGGTGGCCGGGAGGGCCGGCGGATGGCCGCTCACGAGTTGCTGTGGACGAGCACGAACAGGATGACCACCCAGGCCGTGGCGAGGGTGAAGCTCAGGGGCGCGACGAAGTTCTTCACGGCAGACTCCGCTCGGTGAAGTGATGTGAACTGGCGATGGGGATCGCGCGCAGGTCACGTCGCGGCCGGCGCCTCCGCATCCCGGTGTCGCGGCGCACACGACGGGGGCCGGCCTCGGCGCGTGGGGCGGCGAAACCGGGGGATGCGGGGCGGGGAAGTCGTCAGCGGTCAGACGCGCTGACGGCGGGCCCGGCCACGACTAGGAGGATCGCTATCTCGCACAGCGATCACCTCCGAGAGTCAGAGCCGGAATCACTCCGGCGGCCGGTAGCTCCTGGGGCCCGAAACCGGTGCAGCGCAGGCATCCGGGCCGTCGGGAACTGTACCCCTTAAGGCCAACTTAATAAACGCGGGAGGCCCCCTCGTGGCGAGGACCACCCGAGAGGACGATGTCGCTGACCGCGCGGAGGGTGGCGCTGCCCTCAACGAGGTAGTAATCGTGCCCGGCGACGCCGTCGGTGGGCAGCGCGGTGGCGCCGAAGCCGGCCGACGACGGCCGCTTGCCGAGGCCCAGGCCGAGCACCCGCACCTGCGGGATGCGGCGGACCCAGTCGTGCGGCGCGAGCGCCGACCACACGCGGGCGCCGCCCAGGTCGGTGGCGTGCGCGGCGCCCATGCCGGGGGAGCCGAGCGCGATCACGTCGGCGACCTGCGGCAGGCGCGGCGCGGCCAGGCCGACGACCAGGGAGCCGTAGCTGTGGCCGATCAGCGTGACGGTCGCGCCCGGGCGCTGGCGCAGCACGTCCTGGACGAACGTGGTCAGCAGCGCGGCGCCGGAGCGGGCCCGGCCCTCGGTGGCGGCGGCCAGGCCGATGCCCTCGGGCGGGTCGTAGCCGAGCCAGGAGATCACCGCGACGTCCCGGTCGCGCTTGCTGAGCTGCCGGTAGAGGGTGCGGCCCTGGACGCCGGGCGCGCGCCGGGCGATGCCGCCGAGGCCGCGGTCGAAGTCGGCCAGCGTGGTGTCGACGCCGGGCACCAGGATCGCGATGCGCGAGGCCGTGGCCAGGTCGCCGAACACCTCGGCGGCGCGCCCGTCGCCGGCCGGGTCGAAGAAGAGGAAGCGCCGGCCCTGGGCGGCCCATGTCGCGTACGGGCAACCGGTCGCCAGCATGCGCACCGACGTCTCGCGGTAGGCGTCGGCGAAGGCGGGCAGGTGCGAGACCACCGAAGCGGGAACGGCGGCGGCCGGGGCGACCGGGATCGGCAGGAGCAGAGCCAGGGCGAGGACGTTCGGCAGGATGCGCATGAGCCGCACGGTCCGGCCGGGAAACCCCCGCGGTCGTCACACCGCGGTAGCCAATCGGGCGTGCTACCCCGGTACTACGAGGCCCGTCTCGTAGGCGAAGACCACCGCCTGCGCCCGGTCGCGGAGGTCGAGCTTGGTGAGGATCCGTCCGATGTGGCTCTTGACCGTCTGCTCGGCCACCACCAGATCGGCCGCGATCTCCTGGTTGGAGCGCCCGCGGGCGACCAGCCGCAGCACGTCGGTCTCGCGCGGGGTGAGCGCGTTCAGCGCGGCCGGTCGCGGCCGGTCGCCGGGCGAGCGGGCGGCGAACTCGGCGATCAGCCGCCGGGTCACCGAGGGCGCGAGCAGGGCCTCGCCGGCCGCCACCACCCGAACCGCGTTGATCAGGTCGGCGGCCGGGGCGTCCTTGAGCAGGAACCCGCTGGCACCGGCACGCAGCGCTTCGTACACGTAGTCGTCGAGGTCGAAGGTGGTGAGGATGAGGATCCTGGGCGACGCCGAATGACCCCCGGACAGGCGCCGGGTGGCCTCGAGACCGTCCATCACCGGCATGCGGATGTCCATGAGGACCACGTCCGGCCCCAGCTCGCGCGACCGGGCCACCGCGTCGGCGCCGTCCGCGGCGTCGCCCACCACCAGCATGTCGGGCTGGGCGCCGAGCAGCGCGCCGAAGCCCTCGCGGACCATCGCCTGGTCGTCGGCGATCAGGATCTTTATCACTCGGTGGGCCTTTCGAACGGCAGGGTCGCGTGCACCACGAAGTCGAACCGGTCGGGCCCGGCGGTCAGCTCGCCGCCGAGCAGGGCCGCCCGCTCGCGCATGCCGATCAGACCATGCCCGCCGCCGGAGGCCGAGACCTCGGTGCGCCGGTTGCGCACGGTGAGCTCGAGCCGGTCGGAGGCGCCGCGAGCCTCGACGGTCACCGGGCCGCCGGGCGCGTGCCGCGCGGCGTTGGCCAGGGCTTCCTGCACGATCCGGTACGCCGCGAGCCCGACCGTCTCCGGCACCTTCCCCAGCCCCTCGGCGGTCAGCGTGACGTCGACCCCGGCCGCCTGCGCGTTCTCCACCAGCGCGCCGAGGTCGGCCAGCCCCGGCTGGGGCGTGGTCGGCGCCTCGGCGCCGTCCTCCGCGCGCAACGCCCCGAGCAGCCGGCGCATGTCGGTCAGCGCCGCCCGGGCCGCCGTCGCGATCGTGGCCAGCTCCTCCTCGGCGGCCGCGCCCAGGCCGCCGACCCGATAGGGCGCGGTCTCCGCCCGTACGGCGATCATCGACATGTGGTGCGCCACTACGTCGTGCATCTCCCGCGCGATGCGCGCCCGTTCCTCCAGCACCGCGCGTTTGGCCCGCTCCTGTTCGGTGAGCTCCTCGCTGCGGGCCAGCAGCTCGCGGGTGCGCCGCCGGCGGAAGGCGATGTCGCCGAGCGCCGCGATGGCGACCACCAGCAGCACGCCGCCCCACGCGTTGGCGGTCGGCGCGAACAGGAAGACCGGGATCAGGCTGGCCACCGTCGCCCACAGCGTGACCGCCGACTGCTGCGTGATCGCGAGCCGGCCGAGCACCACCAGGAAGCCGAAGATCTGCACCGGGTTCCACGGCCAGGGCTCGCCGGACGCCGCGTTGATCACGCCGAGGAACAGGAACGGGTACGCGATCCGCCAGGCCAGCACCGGCCGCCGGAAACACACGGCCACCGGCAGCACCGACCCGGCCGCCATGATCACGATGACGATCCCCGGCAGGTTGCGGTTGTCCTCGAGGTACGCCCCCGCGGCCAGGCCCAGGCCGGCCAGCGCGAGCAGGCTCAGCGGCGCCGCGTACCACCAGGAACGCCGTCTCGGCGCGGGTCGCGGCAGTTCCCTCAGCCAGAGGAGCCGGCGCAACGGGCCCGTGGCGTTGCGCCTCGTCGCCGGGCCGATAGTCTCCACCCGGGCAGGTTACGGCGGTGTTGCCGTGCCGTCGTGACCCCACGGTGCCAAATGGCACCCCCTACCTGGGTATGAGGAGCGTAATCGTCGTGGCTCGCACGGTGTTGGTGACCGGAGGAAACCGGGGGATCGGCCTGGCCATCGCCCAGGCGTTCGCGAAGCAGGGCGACCAGGTCGCGGTCACCCATCGGGGCAGCGGCGCGCCCGCGGGGCTGTTCGGCGTGCAGTGCGACATCACCGACTCCGCCGCCGTCGACGCCGCCTTCGGCGAGGTCGAGAAGGAGCTCGGCCCGGTCGAGGTGGTGGTGGCCAACGCGGGCATCACCGACGACACCCTGCTCCTGCGGATGAGCGACGAGCAGTTCGAGCGGGTCGTCGACACCAACCTCAAGGGCGCGTTCCGGGTCGCCAAGCGGGCCAGCTCGAAGATGCTGCGCGCCAAGTGGGGCCGAATGATCTTCATCTCGTCGGTGGTCGGCCTCTACGGCGGTCCCGGACAGGTGAACTACGCGGCGAGCAAGGCCGGCCTCGTCGGCCTGGCCCGCAGCATTACTCGTGAGCTGGGCTCCCGCAACATCACGGCGAACGTGGTGGCGCCCGGTTTCATCGAGACGGAGATGACCGCGGTCTTGTCCGACGCGCGCCGGGCGGAGATCATCAAGGCCGTCCCGGCGGGCCGGCTCGCCGGCCCGGACGAGGTGGCGGCCGCGGTGACCTTCCTGGCCTCGGACGCCGCCGCGTACATCAACGGCGCGGTGATCCCGGTCGACGGCGGTCTCGGCATGGGCCACTGACTTTCTTTTAACCATAGGAGCGAATTCCCGTGTCTGGATTGCTGGCCGGCAAACGGCTGCTCATCACCGGGGTGATCACCGACGCCTCGATCGCCTTCTCGGTGGCCAAGGTCGCGCAGGAGAACGGCGCCACCGTCGTGCTGACCGGCTTCGGCCGGCTGTCGCTGGTCGAGCGGATCGCCAAGCGGCTGCCGCAGCCGGCGCCGGTGATCGAGCTCGACGTGACCGACGAGGAGCACCTGGCCGCGCTGCCGGACAAGGTGCGTGAGCACGTCGACGGCCTCGACGGCGTCGTGCACTCGATCGCGTTCGGGCCGCAGAGCGTGCTCGGCGGCGAGTTCCTCAACGCCGGCTGGGAGGACGTGTCCAAGGCGCTGCACGTCTCCACGTACTCGTACAAGTCGCTGGCCACCGCCTGCCTGCCGCTGATGCCGCAGGGCGGGAGCATCGTGGGCCTCACCTTCGACGCCACCCTGGCCTGGCCGGTCTACGACTGGATGGGCGTGGCCAAGGCCGGCCTCGAGTCCGCCTCCCGCTACCTGGCGCTGCACCTGGGCCCGAAGGGCATCCGCAGCAACCTGGTCTCGGCCGGCCCGCTGCGCACGATGGCCGCCCGGTCGATCCCCGGCTTCGAGCAGTTCGAGAAGGCCTGGGTCGAGCGCTCGCCGCTGGGCTGGGACCTCGACGACGCCGAGCCGGCCGCCCGCGCCGTCTGCGCCCTGCTCTCGGACTGGTTCCCGGCCACGTCCGGTGAGGTGATCCACGTCGACGGGGGCTTCCACGCCATCGGCACCTGAGGCGGGGGACAATGGCGTCGTGGTCTACGACGCCTTTGTCCTCCTGTCCTTCGGCGGTCCCGAGAAGCCCGACGACGTGATGCCGTTCCTGCGCAACGTGGTGCGCGGGCGTGGCGTCCCCGAGGAGCGCCTGGCCGAGGTGGCTGAGCACTACTACCACTTCGGCGGCGTGTCCCCGATCAACCAGCAGTGCCGTGATCTGCTCGCCGCCCTGCGGGCCGACGGCCTCGACCTGCCGCTCTACTGGGGCAACCGCAACTGGCATCCGATGCTCGAGGACACCGTCGCGCAGATGCGGGACGACGGCATCACCCACGCCCTCGGGTTCGCCACCAGCGCCTACGGCGGCTACTCGTCGTGCAAGCAGTACTGGGAGGACATCGCCCGGGCCCGCGCGAAGGTCGGCCCGGGCGCCCCGGTGATCTCCAAGCTGCGCCAGTTCTGGGACCACCCGGGCTTCGTCGAGCCGCACGCCGACGCCGTACGGCAGGCGCTGTCCACCCTCGATCCCGGCCGCCGGGCCACCACCCGCCTGGTCTTCACCGCCCACTCGATCCCGCTGTCGATGGCCGAGACCGCGGGCCCGACCGGCGGCCGGTACACGGCCCAGCTCCACGAGACGGCCGGCCTCGTGCACGCCCGGTCCGCCGCCGAGCTGCCGTGGGACCTGGTGTGGCAGAGCCGCTCCGGCCCGCCGCAGGTGCCCTGGCTCGCGCCCGACATCAACGACCACCTCGAGGCCCTCGCCGGACAGGGCGTCACCGACGTGGTGGTCAGCCCGATCGGCTTCGTCTCCGACCACCTCGAGGTGCTCTGGGATCTCGACAACGAGGCGGCCGAGACGGCGGAAAAGCTCGGCCTGGGGTACGCACGAGCCGCCACGCCCGGCACCGACCCGCGCTTCGTCACCATGATCCGCGAGCTGGTCCGGGAGCGCACCGATGCGCAGCCGGCGAAACGGCTGGGTACTCTCCCGGTCTGGGACGACTGCCCGGGCGGATGCTGCCCGGCACCCCAACGGCGAGGAGCGAGATGACAGAGCGCAAGGCCATCGAGAGCTGGCTCACCGACATGGACGGTGTGCTCGTCCACGAGGGCGAGCCGGTGCCCGGGGCCCCCGAGTTCGTCAACCGGATGAAGGCGTCCGGCAAGCCGTTCCTCATCCTCACCAACAACTCCATCTACACGCCGCGCGACCTGCAGGCCCGGCTCAACCGCATGGGCTTCGACGTGCCCGAGCAGTCGATCTGGACGGCCGCGCTGGCCACCGCCCAGTTCCTGGCCGACCAGCGGCCGGGCGGCACGGCGTACGTGATCGGCGAGGCCGGGCTGACCACGGCCATGCACGCGGCCGGTTACGTGCTCACCGAGTTCGACCCGGACTACGTGGTGCTCGGCGAGACCCGCACCTACAGCTTCGAGGCGATCACCAAGGCGATCCGGCTGATCGACGGTGGCGCCCGGTTCATCTGCACCAACCCGGACGCGACCGGCCCGTCCAACGAGGGCGCGCTCCCGGCGGCCGGCTCGGTGGCGGCGATGGTCTCCAAGGCCACCGGCGTCGAACCGTACTTCGTGGGCAAGCCCAACCCGATGATGATGCGCTCGGCGCTGAACACCATCGAGGCGCACAGCGAGAGCACCGCGATGATCGGCGACCGGATGGACACCGACGTGCTGTGCGGGCTCGAGGCGGGACTGGAGACGATCCTGGTGCTGACCGGCATCAGCAGCCGGCAGGACGCCGAGCGGTTCCCGTTCCGGCCGTCCCGCATCGTCGACTCGGTCGCCGACCTGATCGGCGAGATCTAGCCACCCGGGCGCCGGGCGCCGACTACGGTGTCCGGGTGAGTCTCGCCCGCACCCGTCGCACCAGGCCGTTCGCCGCCCTGGTGGTGGCGTTCGGCGCGATCGCGGGCCTCAGCCACCTGTACGCGCCCACGCCGCCCCCGGCCGACCCGCCGGCGCCGGTGGTCACGTCCCCGGTCGCGGCCGCACCGCGGCCGGTGCCGCCGAAGAAGGCGGCGAAGCCACCGGCCGGCCTGAAGACGATCACGTACGTGCAGGTCCCCGGCGGCTTCCCGGCCGACCCCGAGCCGGCCGCCACCGCGTTCGTCGCCGGCGCCCTGCACGCGCCGAGGCGGCTGGCCCTCTACGACGCGCCCGGCGGCACACCGCGGGCCTACCTGCCGCCGTCGATCCGGGGCGTGCCGGTGACGGTGCCGATCGTCGCGCGCCGGCCAGGCTGGGTCGCGGTGCTGCTGCCCTCGGTGAACCGGCGGATCGGCTGGCTGCCCGACCACGGCTGGGAGGCGCGGACCCTGCGCGACCAGCTGGTCCTGAGCCGGAGCACGCACGAGCTCACGTGGCTGCGCGACGGCGTACGCCGGGAAAGCTGGACCGTCGCGACCGGCGCCGCCCGCACGCCGACGCCGCTCGGCCGCACGTTCGTCCTCGGCCGCACCGGCACCCGCGGCGAGGTCTACGCCGGCCTGGACGCGCTCGTGCTCGGCGCCGTGCCCGACGACCGGGGAGCGGTCGCGCCCGGCCTGCAGGACGCGCACACCGGCATCCACGCCTGGTACCGCGGCTCGGTGTTCGGCCGCAGCGTCTCCAACGGCTGCATCCGGCTGCCGGCCGCCGCCCAGCGCACCCTGCTCGACCACATCGGACCGGGCACGGTGGTCAGCGTGGTAGACAGGGCCGCGTGACCGACACGATCATCGCGACCGCCTGGGTGTGCGTGCGCGACCGCCACGTCCTCGTCGTCCGGCCCGGCTACACCGACGCGTTCTACCTGCCCGGCGGCAAGCCCGAGGAGGGCGAGACGTACGCCGAGGCCGCCGCCCGCGAGGTGCGGGAGGAGGTGGGCATCGTCGTCGACCCCGCCGATCTCGAGCCGTTCACCGAGATCGTGGCGCCCGCGCACAACCGGCCGCCGGGCACGGTCGTGCGCCTGATCTGCTTCACCGGCGGCGGCGACGGTCAGGAGCCGGCGGCCGCCGCCGAGATCGGCGAGATCGCGTGGTTCACCGCGCACGATCGGCGACGATGCGCCCCCGCCATTCAGCTACTGGTCGACGAGCTCGCCGGCCGCGGACTGGTTCACTGATAGACCACGACCGAGCCGGCCATCCGGTCGTGCAGCGTGCGGTTGCGCTCGCCGAAGACCATGAAGCCGTCGACCCACAGATAGATGCTGCACGTCACCGAGCTGAGAATCGTGCCGAGCAGGCCCTCGATGAGGATCTGGCGCATGATCATCCGGCCGAGGTCGAACGGCTGGCCGGTGTTGGCGTCGACGACCACGTGACCGAGCATCTTCTTGGCCGGGGTCTGCCCGTCCGGCCAGGTGAAGAATGACCAGATCAGAAAGCCGATGCCGAGCGTGACGATGGCCAGCACGCCGTCGAGCAGCCGCGCGCCGAGCCGGCCACCGGGCGAGACGAGCCGCTCCTGCCGCTGCGGGTAGGGGTGCTGCGGGTAGGGGTGCTGCGGGTAGGGGTGCTGCGGGTACACGGGCGCGTTCGGGATCGGCTGCAGGGCATAGGCGGGAGCGGGCGGCGGGGCGTACGGATGGGCCTGCTGCGAGTTTTCGCCGTGCGGAAGCGTCATGGTGTCCGGTGCCCCTTTTGTGCAAAAAGCAATTTCCCTTGGGCAATCAACTTCCGGGAAAGCGGGTACGCGATCAATCCCTCGGTCGGTTCTTGACTCGACCCGGTCGTGGGATCCTGTCGGGCGTGCATGTGGACTTCGAGAGCGAGTTGTGGGTCTGGGCAGCGCGCCCGGATGAGGGCTGGACGTTCGTGACGCTGCCGGTCGACGCCTCGGACGTGATCCGGGACCTGACGGCGGGGGAGCGGCGCGGCTTCGGGTCGGTGCGGGTCGAGGCCCGGATCGGCGCCACCGTCTGGCGGACCTCGATCTTCCCGGACAGCAAGGCCGGGGCGTACGTGTTGCCGGTCAAGAAGGCGGTGCGCAAGGCCCACTCGCTCGAACCCGGCGACAAGGTCACCGTCGCGGTCGAGCTGGTCGGCTACTGAGCCTGCCGGCCCTGGAAGAAGCGGGCCGCGATCGCGGTGTGGATGCTGAACCCGAGCTCGGTCGGTCCGTAGAGGATCTCCCAGCCCAGCGTCTCGTCGTTCGGGGCCGGGCGCGGGATGGCCGACGCGTCGGGCAGGGCCGGGAACAGGCCGAAGACGAGCAGGGTGCCGTCGGGGGCGCTCACCGTGTCGAAGTGGCGGACGCCGGCCGGGTCGGTCTTGAGGCCGACCTCCTCGGACAGCTCGCGGGCGGCCGCCGCCTGCCACGACTCGCCCAGGTCGACGTAGCCGCCGGGCAGCGCGAGGCGGTCGCGGGCGGGCGGGATGCCGCGGCGTACGACCAGGAGACCGTGACCGACCGGCTGCACCGCGACTGCCACCGGCTTCGGGTTTCGATAGGACGTCTCGGCGCAGGCGGCACACCGGCGCGGCCAGGCCTGGCCCGGGGTGAAACGGGCCCCGCAGAACGTGCAGTGGGCGAAGCGGTCCGGCATCTACGGCCGGAGGGGCGAGTTGCAGGCCGCCACCAGCGCCTGGCGGCACGCGGTCAGGAGCGGGCGCAGGGCGGCGTCGCGCTGCTGCGCCTCGTACCCGTTGACGGCGCCGCCGGGCGCGTTGGTCTCGGCCAGCGCCAGCACCTGGTCGAGCACGCTGGCCCGGGCGAACAGCCGCCGGGCGCGCGGGTCGAAGCCGGCCGGCAACGTGGCCGTGCTCTCCGGCCGGCGCAGCGCCTGCAGCGCCCCGGCCAGCTCCGGCTTCCACTGCGCCACGTCGAGCTTGGTGAGCTGGGTGGTGGCCTCGGTCAGCGCCATGGTCAGCTCGCCCTCGGCCTCGGCCGCGCCCATCTGGAACACCGGCTTGTAGTCGGCCACCGGGTAGACCCGCCACAGCACCGTCTCGAACTCGACGCCGGAGCCGGACGTGTGCCGCCGCACCTCGGGCACCACGCCGAAATGCGGGGTCATGACGGCCTCGCCGGCCAGCAGCGCGGCGCCGGTCAGCTCGCCGGGGCCGGGCAGGCCGCGCGGGTCGCCGGGCGCGGGCAGCACCAGGCGGATGTCGTCGGGGTGCACCTTGGCGAAGACGGGCAGGCCCTGCGGCAGCGGCACGTCGGTCCACGTGCCCGGGGCGTCGGCGACCAGGTGCTCCTCGTCGGCGGCGATCTCGCCGGCCAGCTCGTCGAACGGCACCAGACCGGCGCGCCAGGCGCGCACCCAGGCCACGAACCGGGTCGAGCGCCGCGCGGTGCGGGTGGCCGCATCAGCTGCGGGGGACATGCGAGCAAGGGTACGTGCCCACCGGGAAGGTTGTCTCGGCCGGAGCGTCATAAAGGGCGTGTCCCAACGCACGGGTTACCGTGCCTTGCATGTATGGGGAGGACGTGCTCAAGGCGCAGTGGCGCCGCCGGAAAGTGGTGCCCGAGGTGGACGCCGAGCCCGATCTGGTGGTCGAGGACGCCGACTCCGGGTTCTGCGGCGCGGTGGTCGGGTTCGAGCTGGGCGCGGTCGTGCTCGAGGATCGGTTCGGCAAGCGGCGGAACTTCCCGCTGACGCCGGCCGCGTTCCTGCTCGACGGCAAGCCGGTGACCCTGCGCAAGCCGTTGGTCGATGCCCAGCCGCAGCGCCGGGTGACGGCGTCCGGGTCGGTGGCGGTCGCCGGGGTCAAGGCCCAGGTCGCCAAGGCCAGCCGCATCTGGGTCGAGGGCATCCACGACGCCGCGCTGGTCGAGCGGATCTGGGGCGACGACCTGCGGATCGAGGGCGTGGTCGTGGAGCCGCTGGACGGCATCGACGATCTCGCCGCGGCCGTCCGCGAGTTCCAGCCGTCGAAGGAGCGGCGTCTGGGCGTACTCGTCGATCATCTGGTCCCGGGCTCGAAGGAGAGCCGGATCGTCGCCGCGGTGACCGACCCCCACGTGCTGATCACCGGGCACCCCTACGTCGACATCTGGCAGGCGGTGCGGCCGGAGCGGATCGGCATCAAGAAGTGGCCGGTCATCCCGCCCGGGCGCAACTGGAAGGAGGGCGTCTGCGAGGCGTTCGGCGTGCGCGAGCCGGCCGACATGTGGCGGCGCATCCTGCGCGAGGTGAGCAGCTACAAGGACGTGGAGACGCCGCTGATCAACTCGATGGAACGGCTGATCGACTTCGTCACGGTCGGGTGAGGGCCACGCCCAGCCGCTTCGCGGCCTCGGCGAGCCGGTCGGGAGGCTGGGCGGCGTAGCCGAGGACGAGGCCGGGCGGTCCGGGCCGGTGCCGATGCCAGGAGAGCGGATGCACCAGTACGCCGCGGGCCGCGGCCCGCTCGGCCATGAGCTCGTCCGGTTTCTTGCCTGTCTGGTCCGGCGTGCCGCCGGTCTCGTCCGGCGAGCCGGCGGTCTCGTCCGGTGTGCCGGCAGTCTCGTCCGGGGTCTCGCCCGGCAGCAGGATCAGCAGGTGCAGGCCGGCCGCCACGCCGGTCACCTGGGCCTGCGGCAGGTGGGTGCGCAGGCCGGCCAGCAGGGCGTCGCGGCGGCGCCGCTGCCGGGACCGGACCAGGCGCAGGTGCTTCTCGTAGTCGCCGGTCGCGAGCAGGTGGGCCAGCACGAGTTGGGGGAGGGCCGGGTTGCCGAGGTCGCTGTCGTGCTTGGCCTCGAGCAGCGCCGGTTGCATGCGGCGGGGCGCGATCAGCCAGCCCAGGCGCATGCCCGGGGCCAGGGACTTCGAGACGCTTCCGGCGTACGCGACGCGGTCCGGCGCCGATCCCTGCAGCGCGGCCACCGGCGCCCGGTCGTAGCGGTGCTCGGCGTCGTAGTCGTCCTCGACGATCAGGCCGCCCCAATCCAGCAGCGCCCGCCGGCGTGCCGGGCTGAGCACGACGCCGGTCGGGAACTGGTGCGCCGGGGTCAGGACGGCCGCTTCCTGCGTGATCCGGTCGACCCGGATGCCCTCGTCGTCGACGGGCACGCCTTCCGGCCGTACGCCCCAATGGGCCATTTGGTCTTTTGCCCCGCGCGAGCCCGGATCCTCGACCGCGGCCGTGGTCACGCCGTTCGCCCGCAGCGTCTGCGCCAGCAGCGCCAGGGCCTGGGCGACGCCGCTCACCACGATGATGTCGTCGGCCTCGGCGCGGATGCCGCGGGTCCGGCGCAGCCAGCCGATCAGCTCCGCCCGCAGCCGTGGGCTGCCGCCCGGATCGCCGTAGCCGAGGTCGGCCGCCGTGACCTCGTCGAGCACCGCCCGCTCCGCCCGTAGCCATTGCTTTCTCGGGAACGCCGACAGATCGGGCACCCCTGGGGACAGATCGATGTCGATGCCGTCGGGCGCCGGGAAGGGCAGGCGAAGGGCGCTCATCGCGCGGCGGCGGTCCCTGCCCAGATCGGATTCATCGCTTATGCCGGTTACGGTGGTGCCGGCGCCGGTGCGGCCCGTGGCCAGCCCCTCGTCGATCAGCCGTTGGTAGGCCTCGACCACGACGCCGCGCGAGATGCTCAGATCGTCGGCCAGTACGCGGGTGGCGGGCAGCCGAGTGCCCGGCGCCAGCCGGCGTCCCGCTATCGCGTCCCGCAACCCCGCCGTGAGCCAGGCGGTGAGCCCCTTGGCCGGCGCGTCCTCGGCCCGCAGCTGGAGAAAGTCGGAGCCGGAAATTGGTCCTCCTTTTGCCCACCCGGATTGGCCCTTCAACCGGACCATACCCGCGGACAGCATGGTTCGTGTGAACCCACTACCGCTCCTGTCCGGCGCCGCCGGCATGGTCTTCGTCGGCGGCAGCGTCGCCGTCTCGGGCGCGCTGGCCGGCGCGCCCGTGCTTACCGTCCAGGCGTTGCGCTACGCCGTGGCGTGCCTTCTGTTGGTCTTGTTCGCCCGCCTTTCCGGCTTGCGTCCTGTTCCCGGCTCGCGTGCTGTTTCCGGCTCGCCTGTCGTCTTCGGCTCGTCGGGTTTTCTCGGTCGCATGGTCGGCTCGGCCGGCCGCCTCGTGCGGCCGCGCGGCGCCGAGTGGCTCTGGCTCGCCGGGGTGGTCGTGACCGGCATGTTCGTCTTCAACCTCGCCCTGGTGCTGGGCGCCCGGCACGCCGAGCCGGCCGTCCTCGGCGTGGCCGTGGCCTGCGTGCCGGTGCTGCTAGCGGTCGCCGGGCCGTTCCTGGAGGGCCGCGCGCCCGCCGCCCGCCTGGTAGCCGCGGCCGCCGTCGTCACCGCCGGCGCGGCGCTGGTGCAGGGCTTCGGCCGCACCGACGGCATCGGGCTGCTGTGGGCGCTGGTCACGTTCGCGTGTGAGGCCGGCTTCACGCTGCTGGCGGTGCCGGTGCTGGGACGGCACGGCCCGCTCGGCGTCTCGGTGCACGCGACCTGGATGGCCGCGGTGTTGTTCGCGATGACCGGCGTCGTGCGCGAGGGCCCGGGCGCGGTGCTGCGGCTCGGTACCACTGATCTGCTCGCCGGCCTGTATCTGGCCGTCTGCGTCACCGCGCTGGCGTTCGTGCTCTGGTACACGTGTGTCTCGCGGGTCGGATCGGCGCGGGCAGGGTTGCTGACCGGGATCGCGCCGATCGCCGCGGCGGTGGTGGGGGTGCTGATGGGCGGCCCGATGCCGTCGCCGGTGGTCTGGGCCGGGGTGGCGGTGGTCGCGGCCGGCCTGGGGCTGGGGTTGCGGAGGACGACGGCGGTGCCGGTCGCCCCGGACGCGCCGCCCGCGGTCGCGGTCGCGTCGGTTGCGTTGCCCGGAGTCGCGGATGCGCCGTCCGCGGTCCCGGTCGCGCCGGTTGCGTTGCCCGGAGTGCCGGATGCGCCGTCCGCGGTCCCGGTCGCGCCGGTTGCGTTGCCCGGAGCCCCGGACGCGTCGGTCGCGTGGGTGGCGTCGCCCGTGGTCCGGGCCACCCCGCCGTTCAACGCCGTCTCGTCCGCGGCGCTTGTGGAGAGCGTCGCGAAATTGTCGTAGGGGTGTGCTCTAGTAAGCCCCACCCGAGACGAGGGTGGGGTCGCACACGCGAGGCGCTGAACGTCCTCCGTAATACCTCAAGCGCAATACCTCAGTCGTAATGCTGCAGCCGAGGCCACAACACATGCCAAGCCGTAGCCGGCCGGCACAGATACACGCTCGCCTCCAGCTCCTCGTTCTCGACTCCGGAGCTGTTGTGCAACGCGGTCCCGCTCCCGCACGGGCCGAACAACGCGGCCACCCGCGCCGGCTCGGCCTGCGACACCACCACGACGACCGTCTTGTCGTCCGGCGGCGGTCCGAAGCGGAACAGCTCGTTGTGCCCGCTGTAGACGGCCGGCAACCCGAGCGCCGGGCCGTAGCGGTCGACGGCCCCCGCCTCTCCGTAGTTGCCGGTGAACACCACAGCGTGAGCGCGGTCCGCGGCCGGTAACTGGTCGTACACGGCGGCGATCTGGGCCACGTACTCCGGCCAGCCGATCTGGTCGCCGATCGTGGGGTTGGCCCCGGCCGCGCCGCCCATCCGATTGGCGGGCAGGATCGGCAGCGACGAGACGATGCCGAGCGCGGAGAGAGCCACGACGGCGGCGCCGAGCACGACCTGCCGCGCCCGGTGGCCGGTCACCCAGCGTTCGACCGGCACGCTGCCGATCGCATACAGGCCGTAAAGCAGGCCCAGCGTGTAGTACGGCTGCCCGGCGACCACGAAAACCAGGACCACCATCAGCGGGTACGCGACGGCCAGCGCCCGGACGGGCCGGAGCCGGCGGTCCCGGCACAGTGTGACCAGCCCGGCGATCCAGATGGGCGGCACCGCCAGCAGCAGCAGTTGGAACGGCAGCAGCAGCGTACGGGAATCGTCGCCCTTGTTCCGGGCCACCGCCTCGGCCATCTTCGCCTGGGGGAAGTCGTTGACCACCTGGTAGACGAGGTTGGGCAGGCCGACGAGCAGCGCGACGCCGACGCCGGCCCACAGCCACCTCGACCGCAGCTCCCGGCGCGGGCCGGCCACCAGCAGGCCGGCGCCGAGGCAGACCAGCAGCAGGACGACCAGGTTCTTGTTGTAGAGCCCGAGACCGGCGACGAGCCCGGCCCCGAGCCAGCTGCGCTCCCGGCCGGCGAGCAACGCCCGTACGGCGAAATAGACGACGCCGAGCCAGACCAGCAGATCCACCGTGCCGGTCGAGGTGTTGTGCGCCGACGCGAGCGGAACCGCGCCGAACGCACCCGATGCGGCCAGGGTCTGCGCGACGGCACCGCCGCCGACCTCCCGCGCGATGAGCGCCGCCAGCACCGCGGCCAGGCCGAGCAGGATCGCGCCCGGCACCCGCATCGCCCACACGCTGTCACCGAAGACCTCGATGCCGAGCCGGGCCAGCAGCGGGGTGAGCGGCGGCTGATCCACGTAGCCCCAGCGCGGGTGCGCGCCGAGCATCCGGAAGTAGAGCTCGTCGCGGTGGTAGCCGTACCGGGTGTCGGTGGCCAGCAGCAGCACGGTGACGCTCGCGGCGGTCACCCCGACGGCTTTCGCGGCCCGGTCCATGATGGACCGATGGTAGGGCGTCAGGCGAGGTCGTGGGGGTCCCGGCTGAAGACGAACGTCGCGATGTCCAGCTTGCGCACCGCCCCGTCCTCGTCGCGCAGGATCTGCAGGATCTCGCCCTCGTTGTCGCCCTCGGTGCCCCGCCAGCGGTCCGGCGCCTCGCGCACGTAGCGCGACCGGTGGTTCGGCCCGGTCATCTCGATCGCCTCGCCGTCGCCGCGCACCTCGTACTCGCGGCCCATCCACCACCAGCGGCCGGCCAGCGCCGCCGCCTCGCCGGTCGGGGGCGCGGGCGGCGACCACGGCACCGGCGTCTCCGGCTCGCCGTCGATCGCGGCGGTGAGCGCGGCCAGGGTGACCTGCTTGATGTGGGTGCCGGTCAGCCCGTACGCGTTGGCGAACGCGATCACCCCGAGCCGGCTCCGCCGATGGACCGCCAGGTGCGCGACGTAGCCCGGCATCGACCCGCCATGGCCGACGAAGACCCGCTCGCCCACCCGGAACAGTTGCAGGCCCAGGCCGTACCCGCCGGTCCACGACTCCAGATCGCTGATCACCACCGGCGCGCACATCTCGTCGACGGTCTCCCGGGGCAGCACGGCCGGCGCCGGGTCGGTCAGGAAGGCGGCCCACTTCGCCATGTCGGTGACCGTCGACCAGAGCTGGCCGGCCGGCGCCATCGCCCCCGAGTCGTGCCGGGGCTCCTCGTGCAGGCTGCCGTCCAGCGCGTGCACCACGTAGCCGCGGGCGAACGGCTCCATCGGGGCGTACGTCGTGCGCTTCATCCCGAGCGGGTCGAGCACCCGCTTGGCGACCAGCGACGGCCACGACTCGCCGGTCACCTTCTCGAGCACGGCGCCGAGCAGGCCGTACGCGAGATTGGAGTACCGGTAGCGACGGAACGGCGCCCCGAACAGCTTGTCGTAGCCGAGGTCGGCCAGCAGCTTGTCGACGTCACCGCCGGCGTTGCGCTCCCACCACGGCCCGTCCGGCTCCCGCTGCAGCCCCGACACGTGCCCGAGCAGCTGGCGCAGCGTGACCCCGCCGATCGGGGTGCCCGGCAGATGGCGGTAGAGCAGGTCGTCGAGCGCGAAGAAGCCCTCGTCCCGCAGCTGCATGACCATCGTCGCGGTGATCGTCTTGGTGATCGAGCCGAGCCGGTACTGCGTCTTCGCGTCCGGCACCGGGTGCGCGCCGACGCCCGCGAAGTGCAGGACGGCGCGGTCGCGGACGACGGCGAGCGCCAGCGACGGCGTACGGCCCTCGGCCTGGGCCCGGGCGGCGATCTCGTCGACCCGGCGGGCCGTCTCCGGCAGCAGCGACACGATTGACCCTCTCCGACAAACGACTCTTCTTCTTAACCGCTCGACGCGGCGTCGCGATGCGTGCGCGAGCGTGTCACGATCGTGGTGTGGAAGCGATTCTCTGGATCGTGCTCGGCATCGCACTGGCGATCGCCGAGGCTTTCACGGCCACCCTCCTGATCATCTTCTTCTCCGTGGGCGCGCTCGCCGCGGCCGGCGCGGCCGCCCTCGGTGCGCCGCTTCTCCTGCAGGTCATCGTGTTCGCCCTGTTCTCCGGCATCTCGGTCGGGGCGCTGCGGCCGATCATCCTGCGGCACGCGAAGCCGGCGCTGGAGACCGGCGACATGCCGTTCGGCATCGAGGCCATGGAGGGTACGCACGGTGTCGTGGTCGAAGAGGTGGACGGCGACCACGGGATGATCAAGCTCGAGGGCGAGCTGTGGCAGGCTCGGTCGTTCGACGGCACCGAGAAATACCTCCCGGGTGAACGAGTCCGGGTCGTCAAGGTCACCGGCGCCACGGCCATCGTGTGGCGCGATGACCTGCCCAACATATAGAGAGGCGCCATGGAAGCAGTGATCGGCGTACTAGTCATCGTGATCGTGGTGTTCGCCATCGTCACGCTGCTCCGGTCCATCCGCATCGTCCCGCAACAGCGGATGGACGTGGTGGAGCGCCTGGGCAAGTACAAGCGGACCCTCACTCCGGGCCTGAACGTGCTGGTCCCGTTCGTCGACGCGGTCCGCAGCAAGGTGGACATGCGCGAGCAGGTCGTCTCCTTCCCGCCGCAGCCGGTGATCACCTCCGACAACCTGGTCGTGTCGATCGACACGGTCCTGTACTTCAAGGTCGTCGACCCGGTGCGGGCCACCTACGAGATCTCCAACTTCCTCCAGGCGATAGAGCAGCTGACGGTCACGACGCTGCGTAACGTGATCGGCTCGCTCGACCTCGAGCGGGCGCTGACCAGCCGCGAGGAGATCAACCGGCACCTGTCCAGCGTGCTCGACGAGACCACCGGCCGCTGGGGCATCAAGGTGACGCGGGTGGAGATCAAGGCGATCGAGCCGCCGCCGAGCATCCGCGACTCGATGGAGAAGCAGATGCGGGCCGAGCGGGACCGGCGGGCCGCGATCCTCAACGCGGAGGGCCACAAGCAGGCCCAGATCCTCACCGCCGAGGGCGAGAAGCAGGCCGCGGTGCTGCGGGCCGACGGTGACCGGCAGGCCCGGATCCTGCAGGCCGAGGGCCAGGCCAAGGCGATCCGGACGGTGTTCGACGCGATCCACCAGGCGAACCCGTCCCAGAAGGTGCTGGCCTACCAGTACCTTCAGTCGCTGCCGCAGATCGCGAACGGCTCGGCCAACAAGGTCTGGATCGTGCCGACCGAGCTCACCAAGGCGCTCGACGGTCTCGGGGGCGCGCTGGGCGGCCTGGCCAACATGGCCGGCGACAAGCCGGCCGAGACGGTCAACGCGGCCGAGGTGGAGCGTGAGGCGGCCGAGGCGGCGCAGGCTGCGGCGGAGGCGGCGGCCCAGGTCGACGAGCAGGTACGGGAGGCGGAGGCCCAGGTTTCCGGCGACCCCGACCGTACGGCCGCCTTGCCCGCACCGGATCCGATTCCGCCGTCCGCCGCTCTCGGTGGGGCCGACTACAACGGAGTCGCCTCCCGCGAGCGGGCCTGATTTCCCTTCTCAACCGACGCGGCCGGCCCGGGATCTCCCGGGCCGGCCGTGGTCTTGTCAGTCCTCTGTTCCTCGGTTCTCTGTTTCTCAGTCCTCCTTGGAGGCGGTCGGGTCGTCGCTCGGCTCCGCGCTCGGCTCCTCGCTGGGGGCCGCCGACGGGTCGGCCGCGCCGCCCTGGTCGCCCGCGCCGCCCTGGTCGCCGGCGCCCACGCCGGCGGCCGCCTTCGCGTCGGCCAGCGCCAGGCAGGCCTGCAGCAGCGACTTCTGCGCCGAGGTGACCGCCGCGGCCGCCGCCGCGCCGGCGTCGGCACCGGCGTTGGCGTCCTCGCCCGCCTGGTCCGCCGCCTTGCCCTTGCCCTTGTCCTGGGCCTGGGCCGCCTTTGCCTTCGCCTTCTTGGCCGACTTCAGCGCCTTGGCCCACTTCGCCGCGAGCTTCTTGTTCGCGGCCTTGGCCGCCGCCGCGCCCTTCTCACCCTGCGCCTTGCCCGCCTCACCCGCTTGCTGGCCCGCCTCCTGGCCGGCCTGCTCGCCGGCCTGCTCGCCGGCGTCCTGGCCGGCCTGGCCCTCGGCCGCCGCCGCGTCCGCCGCGAACGTGTCGCACGCCGCCTCGAGCGCCTGCGCCGAGGCCGCCGCCGCGTCACCCGCGGCCTGCTCCTGCTGCGGGGCGAGCTTCGCACCGTCGCAGACCACGTCGCCGCCGCTGATCTCGAGGGCCTTGCACTGCGACACGTCGAACTGCTGGCCCTCGACCACGATGACGTCCGCCGCCTTGGGCGTCGTGCTCGCCGAGGCGAGTTGAACGCCGGCCAGTCCGGCCGCCGCCAGGACGCCACCCACGACGACGGCGCCGATCACCTTCCGCCGGTGGGGGCTCTGGTTCCTTCGGTACGCGCGCGATCTCATCATCACTCCTCGTAGGTGGACGTCGATGTGGTCGTTGGCCCCCTGTACGGACCTCACCCGCGGCCGGGTTCAACGCCCTCGACGGCCGCAACCCGCGGACGGCAGTGTTTCCGCAGCTCAGAGGCGCGACGAAATTTTTCGAATTAAACGCGTGGGTGACCGGTGAGTCACGATCAGCGCCGGGACCGGATGTTCGTGCTCGACTTCAGGGAGTTGCCCGAAGGCGCCGTGGCCGACCTCGAGCCCGGTCACCGTCATCGCCTCCCCTCCGACGTACGATCCCGGAATTTCACGATTTAGCTGCGCAGGTCGCTCGCTTTTGGAATGCTCGTCCCAGGATCCCGACGGTTGCCCCCGGGCCGCTCGGCTTGAGCCCACGCGAGGCGGAGCCATGAGCACCAGCCATCACCACACGGCGAGCGGCCGGCCATTGCGGGTCGCGCCGGCCTGGGTCGGGGCCGCGCGCCCGGCCGCGGGCTCGAAGGATCAAGAGCATCTCCTTCCCGTACGCGAGGCCGTCTGGATCTGGTCGGTCCGGCGCTACGCCCGGCTGGCCCTCTGGGCGCTCCCGTGCGCCGCGATGCTCGACGGCTGGCTGACCCTCGGCATCGACACCCCACCCGGCCCCATGCCGGTGAGCCTGGCCGCCGACTGGCTGGCCATGGTCGCGATGATCGCCCTGGCCGCGCTGCTCTCCGGCTCCCGGACCCGCCGCTCGGCATTGACCGGCCTGCTGACCGGCCTGGCCGGCACGATCATCGCCCTGCCGCTGGCCGCCCTGACCCTGGTCGCCCCGCCCGGCGGCCTCCTGCCCCCCGGCGCCCCGCTGACCGCCGACCAGCTGGATACCGCCCGCCTGGTAGCGGCCGCCACCTCGGGCCTGGGCTGGCTCCTGCTCGGCTGGGCCGTCTTCCGCTCCAAACTGGTGAACCCGGCGGACGGCATCCTCCTGATGCTGGCCGCGGCGGCGATCGGCGCCGGCGCGTACGCCCAGAAGCCCCTGCCCACGGTAGGGGCTCTTTTGTTGCTGGCCGCCGGCACCGGTCTGGCCTGGACCGGAAGCCGGCTGATTCCGCGAGCTTGACCGGCCGCCCGGCCGCCCGGCCGCCCGGCCGCCCGGCCGCCCGTTCGCCCGGCCGCCCGTCCGCCTGACGTCCGCGCCGCGGCACCCCCCCCGCCCGGTCCGGCGCCCCCGCCCGGCCCGGCCGCCCCCGCCCGGCATCCCCGCCCGGCACCCCCGCCCGGCACCCCTGCCCGGCACCCCCGCCCGCCAGGCCGTCCTCGCCGCTCTGGCATCCCGCGGTCCGGCTCGTCTTTGACCGCTCTGGCACCCCCCGTCCCGCCCGACTGCCAGTGCCGGCCATCCCCCAGCCGCGCCCGACCGCCGGCGCCAGCCATTTCCCCGGCCCCGCCCGAACCGTCGCGTTCCCAGACGGCCGAGGCTGCCCCCCGTTGGCGCCGCCTACTCAACCCCACCCGGTTCTGGGTGGGGGTCGAGTAGAGCAGCTGCCTACGACACTTTCGCCACGTTGTCCACATGCGCGCCGGCGTCGTCCCGGGAACCTTCCGGCGGCAAGTTGGCTCGTCCGGTGACGGCTTTCTGTCGTACCCGGGTGGCATGCTCCGGAGGACGGCTCGCGAGGGGCAGCGCCGGCGGAAGGAGCAGGGCATGACCAAGGTGGTCGCCGACATCTCGGTGTCGCTGGACGGGTTTGTCACCGGGCCCGATGCGAGTCCGGAGCTGGGGCTCGGCCGCGGCGGAGAGGGCCTGCACACGTGGGCGTTCCAGTCCGACGCGATCGACCGGGCGGTGCTCGAGGAGTCGACCGCCGCCACCGGGGTGGTCATCATGGGCCGGCGGCTGTTCGACGTGATCGACGGCCCCGGCGGGTGGAACGACGAGGTCGGCTACGGCGCCGGGCTGGCCGCGCAGCCGCCGGTGCTGGTGGTGACCCGCACCCCGCCGGATAAGGTGCGCCTGGCCGACCGCATGACGTTCGTAGTCGACGGCATCGCCGGCGCCGTGGCCAAGGGCGTCGCCATGGCCGAGGACCGCGACGTCGTCATCATGGGCGGCGGCGAGACCGTCCGCCGTGCCATCGAGGCCGGCGTCGTCGACGAGTTGCGCCTGCATCTGGCGCCGATCCTGCTCGGCGGCGGCACCCCGCTCTTCGAGGGCGCGGCGCCGCGGCAGCTGCGGCAGATCCACGTCCGGGCGTCCGGCTATGCGACGCACCTGACCTACCGCATCGATTGATGGCCGACGGCCGCCCTCGTGTGCTGAAGAAGAGCGCGGCCACGAGGAAAAGCGTGGCGCGCTAGGAAACCGGCGACACGCCGGCGGAGCGGAGGAAAGCGACCGCCGCCGGCGTGGGGTTGAAGTCGCTCCAGGCGAGGTATTCCACGCGTCCGGGGCCGTCTGTCACCGGAATCGTCTCCAGGCCGGGAATGCCGGCCACGAAGCGGGCAGGGAGCAGCGCCACGGCCAGGCCCTGACGGATCAGGCCGATGATCAGGTCGGTGGACATCGCCTCGAAGGCGACCGTCCGCTCCAGGCCGGCGGCGGCGAAGGCTAGGTCGCTCTGCGCCCGGCCGGCGGTCGCGGCCGGGAAGTCGGCGAACGGCTCGACTGCCAGGGTCGGCAGGTCCACGCGGTCGAGGGCGGCCAAGCGGTGGTCGCGGGCCACGACGGCGACGTGCTTGTCGTGGTTCAGAGCGCGGAAGCGGACGCCGCGCGGCTCGGTCGTCTCCGGCAGGCCGAGCACGGCCACGTCGACGTCCCCGGCGCGGATCGCGGCGGTCAGGTCGTCGCTGCCGGCCGAGCGCAGGACGATGCGCACCCGCGGGTGGGCATGGTGGAACTCGCGCAGCGTGGCCGGCAGGTCGATGCCAGTCACGGTCGGGATGATGCCGACCGCCAGGCGTCCGCGGATCTCGCCGGTGGCCGCCGCGGCGTCGGCGGCGGCACGCTCGGCGGCCTCCAGGCACGCACGCGCGGCGGGCAGGAACGCTTCGCCGGCGGCGGTCAGCGCGACTCGCCGGCTGGTGCGGGCGAACAGCTTGGCGCCGAGCTCACGCTCCAGCGCGGCGATCTGATGACTGAGCGCCGACTGTACGACGAGACATTGCCGGGCCGCCCGCGTGAAGTTGCCCGTCTCGGCGACCGCCAGCACGTACCGCATCTGCTGAAGTTCCACCTATCAATCGTCATACGAGATTGCTGCTGTGAAAAGTATGTGTTGGACTCATCAATAGCCGTGGGTCGACGCTGGTGGCATGACCATCACCGCGCCACATCCGGCCCCGGCTACGGCGACCGGACGAGCGACCACCACCGCCGTCACCGCCCTGGCGCCCGCGGTCTGGGGAACCACCTACGTCGTCACCACCGAGCTCCTGCCCGCCGGCCACCCGATGTTCGCGGCGCTGATGCGCGCGCTGCCCGCCGGCCTGGTCGCCCTCGCTCTCACCCGTACGCTGCCCAGCGGCATCTGGTGGTGGCGGGCGCTCGTCCTGGGCGCGCTCAACATCGGCGCGTTCTTCCCGCTGCTGTTCCTGGCGGCCGAGCGCCTGCCCGGCGGGGTCGCCGCCACCCTCGGCGCCACCCAGCCGATCATCGTCGCCCTGCTGGCCGTCGCGGTCCTCGGCGAGCGCCTGTCGATGTGGCGCGTGGCCTGGGGCCTGGTCGGGGTGGCCGGTGTCGGCCTGGTCGTCCTCGGCCCGGCCGCCGCCCTTGACGCCACCGGCATCGCCGCGGGTCTGGCCGGCGCCGTCGCCATGGCCTTCGGCGTGACGCTGACCAAGCGCTGGGGCCGGCCCGAGGGCGTGCGGCCGATGGCCTTCGCCGGTTGGCAGCTGACCGGCGGCGGCCTGGTGCTCCTGATCCCGACGGCCCTGACCGGTGGCGTCCCGGCCGGCATCGACGGCCCGGCGATCGGCGGCTACGTGTGGCTCGGCCTGGTCGGCGGGCTGCTCGCGTACACCCTCTGGTTTGCCGGCCTGCGGGTCCTCCCGGTGACCGCGACCGCCCTGCTCGGCCTGCTGTCGCCGCTGGTCGCCGCAATCGCCGGCGCCGTCCTCCTCGGGCAGACGCTGAGCGCGCCGCAGCTGCTCGGTTTCGCCCTGGCCCTCTCGGCGCTGCTGGCGGGCCAGCTCACCCCGCAGACCGTGCGCGTCGCCGCAAGGCGGCGGTAACCCCACCCCACCCGTAACTGGGTGGGGAAGACATCAGCGGCCGGCTACGACATTTCTCGAGCGGCTGTCCACAAGAGCCTCACGAGCACGGAATGCCGTTCACCGAGCAGGAGGACGGACGATCCGATCCGCCGGCGAGGTCGAAATGGAACTTGAGCTCGGCGGTCGAGGCGGCGGCGAGCGGCACCGACGACGTCCAGACGAACGTGTGCCCGCGCTGGACCAGCGTGGGCTGGGGGAGCGACTCCAGCCACGAGGTGCGGAGGTTGCCCGGATAGGTGAACGTGACCACCCAGTCCTGGGGCGCGTCGGTCCGGTTGGTGAGCAGCACCTCGCCGATGAAGCTGTCCGGATAGGAGCTCAGCACGTGGTAGCTGCCGCCGACCGCCGGGACCGTGCGGGGCGGGCTGATGACGGCGGGGAGCGTGCGGGCCGGCCGAGGCCGGGGACGGGACTCGGCGGCAGGGCCGGTCGCGGCCTCGGCGGCGGGCCTGGTCGCGGCCTTCTCGGTGGCCTTCCCGGTGACGGACGGCAGGAGGCTGACCGGGGCCGGCGGGCCGGCGAGCGTGCCGGGGAGGGTGAAGGCGGGGTCTGGGGGCGGGAGGGTCCGGCTGCGGTCGTGCCCGGGGGTGAGGCGCACGATCGTGATGACCGTGATTCCCACCAGAGCGGCAATACCCAAGATAGTTAAAAGAACTCGGATATTGGCGGATTTATCGTGCACGGCGGTAAGGGTAGCCAGGGGGAAGTTCAGCGGCAAAGCTCCCAGAACGCGATGGCCGCCGCCGTCGCCACGTTGAGTGAGTCGACGCCGTTCTGCATCGGGATCGCCACCCGCACGTCGCTCAGGGCGAGCGCGGCCCGGGTCAGCCCCGGCCCCTCGGCGCCGAGCATCAGCGCCGGGCGCGCCCGGTCGGCGGGGGAGAGCTCCTGCAGGTTCACGGTGTCGTCGCCCGGTGTCAGGGCGAGCAGGCGGAACCCGGCGCCGGAGATCTCCTTGAGCGCCTCCGGCCAGGCCTCGGCCTTGGCGTACGGGATCGCGAAGACCTCGCCCATGCTCACCCGCACCGCCCGCCGGTAGAGCGGATCGGCGCAGTTCGGCGAGAGCACCACGCCGTCGATGCCGAGCGCGGCGGCGCTGCGGAAGAGGGCGCCGAGATTGGTGTGCGTGTTCAGCCCTTCGAGGACCGCGAGCCGGCGCGCCGACGCCAGCAGCTCGCTCAGCGTGGGCAGTTCGCGCCGGTGGAACGAGGCGAGCACCCCGCGGTGCACGTGGAAGCCGGTGATCGACTCCAGGACCGGCGGCGTGGCGGTGTAGATCGTCGCCTCCGGCGGGAGGTCCTCGAACTGCTCGACCCGCTTCTCGTCGACCAGGATCGACCGCAGCCGGTAGCCGGCGCGCAGGGCACGACGGATGACGAGCTCGCCCTCGGCGATGAAGAGCCCGTTCGGCGGCTCCCATCGCGTGCGCAGCTCGAGGTCGGTCAGCGCGCGATAGTCCCCGATCCGCGGATCGTCCGCGCTGTCCACCTGATGTGCCGGCATCGGACCATTCTGCCGGTGGGCGTGCGTCAGCCGCTGCGGCGGTTCCCGTAGTCCTTGCGGGCGGGCACCGTGCCCCGGCCGTGCGGCTGGCTGGCGCTGTGCGTCGTGACCTCGCCGTGGTGGTGCTTCTTGCTCTTCGCGGCCCGGCGGGCGGCCCGGTTCAGGAACTCCTCGGGCTGCTCGGCCTGCTCGTCATCCTGCTGCTGCGGCGCGTCGGACATGACTGCATTATGGCCCGTGCGGGCGGCCTGATCACGCCCGACCGGCGAAGGACGCCGAGCGAACGCCCGGCGCGGCCGGACGGCCGGGCCGTGCCGGACGGGACGCCCGCTAGGGTGGGCGGCATCATGCCGACCACCGAACGACTGGTGCTGCGCGACTGGCGCGCCTCCGACCTGGACGCCTGGGCCGCGCTCAACGCCGACCCCGAAGTGCGCGAGTACTTCCCCGAGGTGCTGACCCGGGCGCAGGCCGGCGCCTCGATGGACTACTTCCAGCAGGGCCTCGACGAGCGGGGCTGGGGCTGGTGGGCGGTGGCGCTCGCGGGCTCCGACCGGCTGATCGGGATGGCCGGGCTCGACCCGGTCGACGAGGAACTGCCGTTCACCGGCGTGGAGATCGGGTGGCGGCTTTCCCGGGCGGCCTGGGGGAACGGTTACGCGACGGAGGCGGCGGCGGGCGTTCTCGCGTACGCATGGGAAGCCCTTGATCTTGCGGAGGTGCTCGCGATCGCCGCCGCCGGGAATGTTCGCTCGCACGCGGTGATGCGGCGCCTGGGCATGACGTACGTCGAGGACTTCGACGATCCGACCCAGCCGCCGCATCTCGCGCGTTCGGTGCTCTACCGGATCACCAAGCCCTAACGGCCCCGGCCGGTCTGCTCCTGCAACTCATCGATCTTGCGGGAGGCCTCGGCCTTGGTAAGGCCCTCCGGCGCCGGCTCGCCCGCCTCGGTGGCGAGCGTGTGCAGGTACGACTCCTGCGCGCCGGTGGCCGGCTCGTCGCCCGTGGTCCAGTCCTCCGGGTCCTTCACCGGGCTGCCGGCGGTGGCATCCTCTCGGTCCGCCATGGTGTCCTCCTCACAGACGTCTCGAACATCTGTGCCACTACCCCGTGATCGCCCGGTTTACTCCGGTGCGTCGTGATGGATGTGCTCCGGGGCGACGCCGAGCTGGTGCAGGGCGGCGCTGGTGGCGGCGAGCATGAGCGGGGGACCGGCCAGGTAGACCTCGTGGCGGGACCACTCGCCGTAGGCGGCGACGGCGTCGGTGACCAGGCCGGACGCGTACGGTCCGGGGTCGCCCTCGGAGACCACCGGCACCACGGTGGCGCGCTTGGCGGAACGGGCGATCTCGGCGATCTCCTCGATGTCGTAGAGCTCGGCCAGATTGCGTACGCCCCAGAAGAGCACCGCCGAGCGCGGGTCGCCGGTGTCGGCCAGTTCCCGCAGCAGCGCCTTGAGCGGCGCCACGCCCGTGTCACCGGCGATCATCAGCACGTTCCGGTCCGGGCTCTCGGGCAGGCCCATCTCGCCCTCGGCCCGGCTCAGCCGCACCTGGTCGCCGGCCCGGGTGCGGTAGACCAGCGTCCCGCTCACCCCCGAGTGCGTCTTGGCCCGCACGTGCAGCTCGATCACGTCGTCCCGGCGGGGCGCGCCCGCCAGCGAGTAGGGCCGCCAGATGCCCGGCAGCTCGCGAACCTCGATCCGGGCGTACTGACCCGGGCGGAAGGGCATCGGCAGGTACGGCCGCAGCCGCACCACCGCGAGGTCGGGGCGCCGGAGCTCGTGCGAGACCACCGTCGCGGCCCAGGTGACCGGCTCACGGTCGGCCGTCGTCGCGCCGTGCCGGATCCACTCGTACGCGTGCTGCCAGGTCGACCGCCACGCGAGATCGAGCTCCTCGCCCCACTCGCCGGCCGGCGTGCCGGCCCGGATCGCCTCGGCCAGCGCCGCGCCCACCAGCCGCAACCGCTCCGGCGCCACGCCGCACTCGGCCAGCGCCGCGCCCAGCTGCGCGCACCCGCCGACCAGCGCGGGCGGATCGTCGAGGTGCTCGACCAGCCAGACGAGCCCGTCGGCGAGCCGCCCGGTCCGCACCGACGCGTCCCCCGGCAGGGCCGCCGGCAACTCCGGATCGGCCTGCAGGAGCGCCGCGTGGAAGCGTTCGGCCACGTGCTCGGGCCCGCCCGCGTGCACGAGGCTGGTGCCGAGCAGTCGCTTGGTCTGCCGCAGCAGGGCCTCGTCGGCCGGATCCATGCCGTCGGCCGACGGCGAGCGCCCGGGGGAGGCGACCATCGGCGGCGAGATCCGCATGCCGGGCAGGTGGGGTGCGGTGGTCTCGGCGCCGGGCTGGTCGGCCGAGGCCCAGAGGGGGCGTGCGATGGTGTTCTCCGTTTCCGGGCCGCGCCGCAGAGGCAGGCCCGTGAAGCGATTGCGGAAGAGCCGGTCCGCCCGCTCGGCGGCGGGCAGGGGGCCGGTGGGGGGTGCGGGCGGCGCGAGATCGGCCGGGGGTGCGGGCGCCAGGTCGGCCGGGCGTCCGGTGCCGAAAAAGCCCGCCGCCTGCCTTCGCAGCCGAGCATCATCGGTCGTCGGCGCGGCCTCGATCTCGGCCTCGATCTCGGCGCCGGGATCAGCGGCCTCGGGATCAGCGGCCTCGACGCCCGCCGCTTCGACGCCGATCTCCGGCGCCGGGCTCACCGCCCACCCGGGCCGGGGCATCAGCGCCCGCTCGCCCTCCGGGCCGGCCGGCAAAGCCGCGTGTCGCTCGCCCGGCGGAAGTGCGCCCGGGAGAGGCCCGCCCGGGGCCGGCTCGCCCGGAGGCAGCTCGTCGGGCCTTCGCTGCCGCCCGCCGCCCTCGCCACCCTGGGTCAGGGCGGCAGCCGCGTCGGCGACACCGGCGGCCACCGCGTCGGGAGCCGCCTGCCGCAGCCGGATGGCGCGCAGCAACGCCAGCAGGTGCGGGTCCGCCCCCGAACCCGAGCTCGATCCGGACGACACAGCCACACCCCCGCTCCAGCGGATCACGCGAACAGTACAACCGTACTGCCCCGTCCTCCCCGTCACCGCCGGGATGTCATCAGCCCAACACGGAGCGCGCCGGCCGGCGCGCGGTCCCTCGCTGATCACCGATCCACCGTGATGCTTAGGCTGCTCAGCCATGAGTGAGACGACCGTGGATGCGGGAGAGCCGGACCCCCGCGCCGTCGCCGCCGAGCGGATGACCTTCTTCGCCGACGCCGTGATCGCCATCGCGATCACGCTGCTCGCCCTGGAGCTGCCCGTTCCCGAGAGCGCGGACATCCGGACCAACGCCCAGCTGTGGGACGCCCTGCGCGAGGGCCGGCAGGAGTACCTGGCGTTCCTGATCAGCTTCTACGTGATCGCCATGCACTGGGCGGCACATCACCGCATCTTCCGGTACGTCACCCGCCTGGGCCGGGGCATGACGCTGCTCAGCCTGCTGTGGCTGCTCACGATCGTGATAACGCCGTTCGCCACCAAGCTGCTGAGCACCGGCGACGGCGCCATCCAGCTGCGCATCGGCATCTACGCCGGCATCCAGGCGGTCGCCGGCATCGTCTTCCTGTCGATGGTGCTGGTCATCCAGCGGCAGAAGCTGTACCGCGACGACACCCCGCCGCACCGGTTCGCCAACGCCTACTGGGGTGCGGGCGCGCAGGCGGCCGGCTTCCTGATCAGCATCCCGGTCTCGTTCTTCGCGTCCGACTACGCGTTCGACCTCTGGATCCTCGCCCCGATCGTCACCGCGCTCGCCCGGCGCCGCATCGACGCCCGCCGGCGGCGGCATCCGGTTGACAGTTCCGGCGATCATTTGTAACGCTTTCCCGGCTGCACCCACGCAAACGAAGCGGCAGCACCTACTCGGCATGAGGGAATGACGCCAATGATTCGGGCCGGCCTGCTGGCCGCCTGAGCTCCGAAGGGGCGCACGGCGGCCGGACGTTTTCCGTTCGTCTCCGTCAGTTCTTCCTTTCTCATGCATCGAGGTCTTGTCTTGAACGTGGATGCCCGCATCCAGGAATCCGTCGTCGCCAACCTCTCCGGCCGTCCCGCGCCGATCGAGACCGGCCCGTTCGTCATCGGCGTCGATCCGGGCACACCGAGTCCCGGCATCAACTACGCCACGCCCCGTCCGGGCTCGGTCATCACCGCATCGGATGTCGCCGATCTGGTGTCCGCTTTCCACCGGGCGGAACGGCAACCCCGGCTCGAGTACGTGACGAGCACCGCCCCCGATCTCGAACGGCTCCTGCTCGAGGCCGGATTCACCGTCGAGGAACGCCACGAATATCTGGTCTGCATCCCGGAAACGCTGTCGATCCCGCCCGCACCCGACGGTTTCGCCATTCGCGCGGCGGCGTCCGACGAGGACTTCGCCGGAATGGTGCGCGCCCAGCACGAGGGGTTCTCGGGCGAGCCGCAGGCGGTGGCGCCGCCCGCCGACATCGCCCGGATGCGCCGCCTGCGCGCCAAGGGCGGCATCGCGGTCGTCGCCGTCACCCCCGGCGGCGAGTGCGCCGGGGGCGGTCAGGCGGTGCCGCCGCATGACGGGGTCAGCGAGGTCGCCGGCATCGCGGTGCGGCCCGCCTGGCGCCGCCGGGGGATCGCGGCCGCCGTCACCGCCGAGGTGACCCGCCTGCTGTTCGCGGGCGGCGCCGGGATCGCGTGGCTCGAGGCCTCGGGGCCGGACTCGTGGCGGATCTACGAGCGGATCGGCTACCGGCCCACCGGCAAGCGCGTCTACATCGCCAAGGACGGCGCGGCGGCGTAACCGTTGCCGGACCGCGGTGCGGTGCTCACCCGGCGGCGATTCCGGCGGTCAGGAGATCGAGGCGTCGAGGATCTTCGCGTACGGGCCGGGAATGAAGTGGGGTCCGCCCGGAGTGAGCACCGCCTCGCGTGACGCCGCCGCCCAGGCCGTGGGTGGCACCGCCGCGCGCAGGGCGACCAGCACGGGTGCGTCGTCGGTGAGCATCGAGAGCGCGACCAGCGACTCCTCGACCTCGCCGACGCACTCGAACGGCTTGTGCGCGTCGATGCCGAGCAGCTCCAGGAAGCCCGGGATCTGCGTCTCGTCGGCGAAGAGGTCGTGACCGAAAATGTGCGTGAGGCGGGCGCGTTCCATGGCCGGCGCCATGGCCAGGAAGACGAACCGGCACTTCGGGCAGTCGCCGCACCAGCGGGCGGTCGGGTCGTGCAGCTTGAACGCCTTGTTGCAGCTGGTCACCACGTCGTCGTAGGCGTCGTGCCGGGCGAACAGCTGGGCGATGTGCAGCTCCGACAACGACCTCAGGAGGGAGAAGTACGGCTCCGTCAGCCCCGCGTGGGCGATGACGGCATCCCGCAGCAGGCCCTCGGCCACCACTCCCTTCGACCACTGGTGGTTGATCTCGTGACCGTTCCAGATCAGGTTGGGGTCGCTGGCCGAGCGCTCGTTCGACATCACCACCGGACCGAGCCCGTGCCAGGCCGCGGTGGCGATCGCGATCAGCGAGTTGATCGCGGTGACCGGGATGTGCCCGTTCAGCGCGCCGGCCTTGTTGAGCTCGAACAGCCGCGGGTCGAGCCGGCGGCGGGCGGCGAGGGCGGGCAGGCCGGAGGCTTCGTTGACCTCGACGATCACCTTGTTCGGGTTCACCGAGAACGGGACGGGGTCGAGGCCGGCCGCCCGCAGGATCTCCAGGGTGACGATCGAGTCCTTGCCGCCGCCGACCGCGGACAACGGCCGGCCCTGCGAGTTGTCCGTCTTCTCGGGCCGGGTGCTCTCTTCCGCGGGAACCTCGACCACGAGATCAAGAACATGAGCAAGGCGGTTCCGGTACGCGTACTCGGCCATGCCGTGGGTGTAGATCGCGGTGAAGAAGTCGGCCGCCTCCCGCGGGACCGGCTTCGGTGCGACGACGCGCGCCGGGGCGCCGACCTTGTAGTAGCTCACGCCGGCGACCACGTGCAGGAGATCGAGCACGCGGTGGAACGCGGCGGGGGCGGGGTTCTGCGAAACGGGGAAGGTGATCGTCTCGGTGAAGGCCAGGGGCTCGGGGCCGTCGAGCAGGTAGTCGAACGTCGCGACGCCGGTCTGCGGGTCGAACGCGTACGAGGGGAAGCGCATGACGTCGAACTGCACCCGGAACTCCTGTCTTGTGGCCGACCGGCAATACTAGTTCGACTCGACGAGGAGGGTTCGACGTGCGTCTGGCAGACCTGAGCGGCCGGTCGGTGGCGGTGTGGGGGACCGGGCGGGAAGGCCGGGCCGCGGTGAACGCGATCGCGCCGCACAAGCCGTCCCGGCTGATCGCCGTCGACGACAGCGCGAACTTCCTCTCCGTGCCGTGGGACGAGCTCGCCTCGGTGGCGCCGCTGGCCGGCGGCGACCACGCGTTCCCGGCCCTGGCCACGGCCGACGTGGTGGTCCGCTCGCCCGGCGTGCCGCAGACCCACCCGTGGATGAAGGAGCTCCGCGACCGCGGCGTCACCATCACCGGCGGGAGTGCCCTCTGGATGGCCGATCACGCAGCGCGAACCATCGGCGTCACCGGCAGCAAGGGCAAGAGCACCACCTCGAGCCTGATCAGCCATCTGCTGTCGGCCGTCGGCCGCCCGAACGTCTTCGGCGGGAACATCGGGGTGCCGCTGCTCGACCTGCCGACCGCCGCGCAGTACGTGCTGGAGCTGTCCAGCTATCAGTGCGCCGACCTGACCGACTCGCCGCGGGTGGCCGTGGTGACGTCGCTGTTCCCCGAGCACCTCGACGCGCACGGCGGCGAGCGGGAGTACTACCGCGACAAGCTCAACCTGCTGCGCCACGGCCCCGAGATGATCGTCGTGAACGGCGCCGACCTTCGCCTGCGCGACGAGATCCGCGGGATCTGCGACCTGAACGGCTTCCCGCCGATCCCGGCCGGCGCCGACGACTCCCGGTTCCGTGTCTCCGACGAGTGGGTGTACTGCTCGGACGCGCCGCTGTTCCACCGCGAGGCCCTGCACCTGAAGGGCGCGCACAACGGCCGCAACCTGTGCGTCGCGCTGGCCGTGCTGGACGGCCTGGGCGTCGACGTGCCGGGCATGAAGGACGAGCTGCAGGCCGCGGTCGAGTCGTTCGAGGGCCTGCCGCACCGCTTGGCCGAGATCGAGGACCCGTCCGGGCTGACCTTCGTCGACGACACACTGTCCACCAGCCCGTACTCGGCCATGCACGCGATCGAGGCGTACGCGAGCCGGCCGCTGACCGTGCTCGTGGGGGGCACCGATCGCGGGCTCGACTACGCACCGCTACGTGAGTTCCTGACGTCCCGTGAACTCACCGTGATCGGCATCCCCGACTCCGGTCCCCGCATCCTGGAGGCCCTGGAGGGGCTCGAGAGGATCCGCCTGGAGAACGCCGAAGATCTCCCGGCCGCGGTGCGGCTGGCCCGCGACCTGACCCCGAAGGGCGGCGTGGTGCTGCTGTCACCGGCCGCGCCGAGCTACGGCCGGTACCGCAATTTCGAGCACCGCTCCGAGGCTTTCGCCGCCGCCATCCGCGAGTCCGCGTAGCTTCCGCCGTCCCGCCATCCCTGCTCCGCAACCCAAGAAACCTAGCCTCCTAGGATGCCTTAGCCGTCGTGCCCGGGACCCGCCGTGACCCGCGGTCGGGCGAGTCCTCCACGCGGACGGTTCCGCGACGGTGAATCCGGCGTTCGAGCGTGTGCGCCGGCGCGTTTTTGGAACACCCGACCGCACGTCCACCCGCCATCCACCCCTCGGCCCCACCCGCCCGCGACCCCGCGGCAGGACCCTCGGCGAGGGCGGGTTGACCAGCGACGAAACAGCCGGCGAGCCCGCGCGCCCCGGCTCGCCGCGATCGATGGGAGCGCACCCACCCCGGCGCGGTAAATCTTTTGATCTTGTTTCCGGCGGTTGCGGCGGTGTTTCGAACCCATCGAGAGATCAGCCCTTCGGCCCAAGTGGCATCGGCCGAACGGGGGCGGCTGGGCGGCCGAACCAGCGAGGACAAAACCGGGCAAACACCTGCATGTGATGGCGGTCACGCCGTAAAGAACATTTCCGGATCGATGGCGGTCAAGTGGTGGCGCTGTAACGCGCGTTCATCGGCGCAGGTCAGGTAACGGTTTGAAAACTTCGCCCACGGCCTTGACACAGGGGGGCGGTTAGTAAGAACTTTTACCGCGACAGTAAACAGTCCTTCCTGAAAGGGTGGCCAATGAGCGAGCCAGAGATGGACGGCGCCGCGGCGACCGCGGTTGTCGACTCCCTGGTCGCCGATCAGGGCCAGCCGTCGGACGGTGTCCTGCTGCGGGTCCGCTCGCTGCTGCCGGAGTTCACCGGTGCGCTGCGGCGGGTGGCCGAGCAGGTGCTCACCGACCCGGCGGCGGCTTCCCGCGCCACCATCGTCGAGCTCGCCGAGCGCAGCGGCACGTCACCGGCCACCGTCACCCGGTTCTGCCGCGCGCTCGGCTTCGACGGCTACGCCGATCTGCGGCTGGGCATCGCCGCCGAGACCGGCCGGGCGCGCTCCGCCGGCTGGACGGTGGACATCGGCCGCGAGATCCAGCCCAGCGATCCGCTCGAGCGGGTTCTCGGGCAGATCATGGCGGCCGACACCCGGGCCATGCACGACACCGCCGCGCTGCTCGACCTCGCCGAGGTGGAGCGGGCCGCGACGGCGATCGCGTCGGCGCGCCGGGTCAACATCTTCGGCGCCAGCGGCAGCGCGCTGGTCGGCGAGGAGATGCAGTTCAGCCTGCACCGCATCGGCGTGCCGGTGTGGGCCTGGACGGACGTGCACAACGGGCTGGCCAGCGCCGCGCTGTCCCGCCCCGGCGACGTCGCGCTGGGCATCTCCCACTCGGGGGAGACCGGCGAGACGATCGAGCTCCTGGCCGAGGCGAGCAGCCGGGGAGCGACCACGATCGCGCTGACCAGCTTTCCCCGCTCGCCGCTGGCCGAGCTCGCCGACATCGTCCTGCTCACCGCCACCCAGGCGACGACCTTCCGGCCGGACGCGCTCAGCGCCCGGCACCCGCAGCTGGTCGTCCTCGACCTTCTCTATGTCGCGGTCGCGCAGCGGACCCACGAACGTTCGCACGCGGCCTTCCAACGCACCGCGCAAGCCGTCCACGGTCACAAGGCCGCCAAGGACGGAACCACCCCTTAAATCCCCTCGAATACCGAAAACAATGGAGGAAGCGTGAAGCGCAAGTTCGTGGCAGCCGCGGCTATGGCCGCTACGCTGCTCGGCGCCGCAGCGTGCGGTTCCAACACCGATGACTCCCCCACGACGTCCGCTTCCGGCCCGGTCGACGGCAAGGGCAAGACCATCAAGGTCTGGCTCATGGTCGACGCGCAGAGCGCGTGGAAGGGCGTTGTCGACGACGCCAGCAAGCGGTTCACCGACGCGACCGGCGCTCAGGTCACCGTCGAGTACCAGCAGTGGGCCAACCACCTGACCAAGCTCGACGCGACCCTGGCCGGCTCGGACGTGCCGGACGTGATCGAGCTCGGCAACACCGAGTTCCCGAAGTACGTGTTCTCGCAGGCGTTCGCGGCGATCAACCCGGCCGACTACGAGAACTCGGGCACCTGGCTGGCCGGCCTCAAGGGCGCCTGCGACTTCGAGGGCCAGACCTACTGCGTGCCCTACTACGCCGGCGCCCGGGTGCTGATCTACCGCACCGACCTGTTCAAGAAGGCCGGCATCGCGGCCGCCCCGAAGTCGTACGACGAGTTCCTCGCCGACGCCGACAAGCTCCAGACCGCCCAGAAGTCGGACGCCAAGTTCGGCGCCGTCTACATGCCGGGCCAGTACTGGTACGCGGCGATGTCCTGGGTCAAGTCGACCGGCGGCGACATCGCCAAGCAGGACGGCGACAAGTGGGTCAGCCAGCTGTCGCAGCCGGCCTCGATCCAGGGCCTGCAGCGCTGGGTCGACATGGTCAAGAAGTACTCGAAGGCCGACGTCACCAAGAACGAGAACGACCAGGCCGGCATCTTCGCGCAGGGCCAGGCGGGCATGTTCTACGGCAACGCCTGGGAGCAGGGTGCGGCCGAGCAGATCAAGAAGGACCCGAACGACCCGAACTCCCCGCTGGTCGACACCAAGGTCAAGGGCAAGCTGGCCGCCGCGCCGATGCCCGACGTCCCGTCCTTCCTCGGTGGCTCGAACCTGGGCGTGGCGGCGAAGAGCCAGAACAAGGAGCTCGCCGCTCAGTGGATCAAGTACTTCACCGACAGCACCTCGATGGCCGGCCTGATCAAGGCCAACGCGCTGCCGAACTCGACGGCGCTGCTGGACAAGGCGGCCACTGACAACCCGTCGATCGCGCCGGCCGCGCTGGCCGCGAAGAGCAGCTGGTTCACGCCGAACGCGGAGAAGTGGGCGGACGTCGAGAAGGGCAACATCCTGCAGACGATGCTCACCGACATCCTGACCGGCAAGAAGTCGGTGGCCGACGGCGCCAAGTGGGCCGACGACCAGATCAACACCACGCTCAACGAGAGCTGACTCCCTCGATGCGGCCGCCCGCTCCCCTCACCGGGGGCGGGCGGCAGCGAAGCGAAAAGGATTGTTGATGTCCGTCGTCGAGACCCCGACGACCCGCCGGACGGGCGGGTCCACTCCGCACCGGGCGCCCGGCCGTGCGTCCCGGGTGCGCCGCCGCCGCGAGAGCTCAGGCCTGCCGTGGCTGCTCTCCATCCCCACTCTGCTCCTGCTCGCCGGCCTCCTCGGCTATCCGCTGGTGCGGATGGTCGTGCTGTCCTTCCAGAACATGCGGCTGCGCGAGCTGCTCAGCGGCCGTACGCCTCCCTGGGTCGGCCTCGACCAGTACACCAAGATCCTCACGGACTCCGCCTTCTGGACGGTCGTCGGCCGTACCGTCGCGTTCACCGTCATCACCGTGATCATCTCGGTGGTGATCGGCCTCGGCATCGCACTGCTGATGCGGCGGGTCGCCCGCGGCGTACGCATGCTGATGATCGTCGCGATGATGTTCGTGTGGGCGATGCCCCAGCTGGTGGCCGCCCAGGCGTTCCGCTGGATCACCGACTCCGACTTCGGGGTCCTGAACTACCTGATCGACAAGCTGCCCGGGGTGAACTACCAGAACCACAGCTGGTTCGTGAACCCGTGGCAGGGCTGGTCGGTGATCACCACGCTGGTGGTCTGGGCCGGCATCCCGTTCCTCGCGATCACCCTCAACGCCGGGCTCACGCAGGTGCCGAAGGAGCTCATCGAGGCCGCCACGGTCGACGGCGCGTCGTCCTGGCAGACCCTGCGCAACATCACGCTCCCGATTCTCAAGCCGCTGCTGACGATCGTGACCACGCTGTCGGTCATCTGGGACTTCGGCCTGTTCACCCAGAACTGGGCGCTGCGCGACGGCCACCCCGAACCCCAGTTCCAGACCTTGGCCACGTACGCGTACACGCAGGCCTTCGGTAAGTCGCTGTACAGCCTCGGCTCCGCCATCTCGGTGATCACCGTGCTGCTCATGCTCGGCGTGATGGCGTTCTACATCCGGCAGATGTTCAAGATCGGGGAGGTGGACTGATGGTCGCCACGACCCCGGGCGCGCCCCCGGTCCGCAAGAGCAGGCGCCGTCCCGACGACGGCGTGATGACCGTCGGCCGCAGCCGCGCCGGCACGATCGCCGCCAACACGACCGGCATCGTCTTCTCGCTGTTGATGCTGTTCCCGGTGTACTGGGTGCTCAACACGGCGTTCAAGCCGGCCGACGAGGTGCTGGCCCTGACGCCGACGTTCCTGCCGAAGAACCCGACGCTGGCCAACTTCACCTCGGCCTTCAAGGCGCCGCTGTTCCTGCAGGACATGCTCAACGGCCTGATCGTCACGCTGCTGGCGGTGGCCGGCGCGCTGGTGGTCGGCTTCCTGGCGGCGCTGGCGATCGCCCGGTTCGGCTTCTACGGCCGCAAGGCGATCATCCTGGTGATCCTCGGCGTCCAGCTGGTGCCGCTGCTCGCGCTCATCATTCCGCTGTTCCTGATGCTCCAGAGCGTGCACTTGACCAACAGTCTGGTAGGTGTGAGTATCACCTACTTGGTCCTGATCTTGCCGTACACCGTGTGGACCCTTCGAGGCTTCATCTCCGGGATTCCCCGTGAGCTCGACGAGGCGGCCCTCATCGACGGCTGCACGCGTGGGCAGGTGTTCTGGCGCATCATCCTTCCGCTGACCGGTCCCGGCCTCGTGGCAACCAGCGTCTACGGGTTCATCCAGGCCTGGAACGAGTTCATCATCATCAACACGCTCAACAGCCCGGCCAAGCAGAACCTGATGGCGTGGCTGCTGCAGAACCAGACAACCCGCGGTACCGCCTGGGGTCCTCTCATGGCCGGTGCGATCATCACCTCCATCCCGGTGGTGGTCTTCTTCTTGATCATCCAACGCAACATCGCCACCGGTCTCACGGCCGGAGCGGTGAAGGGCTGATCGGTTCCACACAAGAGAGCACAAGCACTGAGGAGATGCTGTGAGCGAGATATTCAAGGCCGAGGTCGACCGTCGTACGCTGCTGCGCCGCGCGGCCGCCGTCGGTCTGATGGCCACCCCCGCGGTGGGCATGCTGAGCGCCTGTGTCGGCGGTGGTGACGACAACAAGCAGACCCAGTCGACCGGCACGAAGTCCGCGGAGAACCCGCTGGGTATCGACCCCAAGGCGGGCGTCGAGATCATCATCTTCAACGGCGGCCTGGGCACCGCCTACGCCACCGACGTGGACACCCCGCTGTTCAACAAGAAGTGGCCGGACGCCAAGGTGACCTACTCGGCCACCGAGGAGATCTCGACGGTCGTCCAGCCCCGGATCAACGCCGGCAACCCGCCGGACATGATCAACAACTCGGGCTCGAAGCTGATGGACTTCGGCGCGATCGTGAAGGCCGGCCAGGCGGCCGACCTGACCGACCTGTTCGCGGCGCCGTCCTGGGACGTGGCCGGCAAGACCGTCGCCGAGACGCTGGTGCCGGGCGCGGTCGAGCAGGGCTCGTACGACGGCAAGCCGTACGCGATGAACTACTCGTTCACCGTCTTCGGCCTCTGGTACAACAAGAAGCTCTTCGACTCGAAGGGCTGGACGATCCCGACCACGTGGGCCGACTTCACCGCCCTGTGCGACAAGATCAAGGCGGCCGGCATCACGCCGTTCGGCTTCGCCGGCGCCAACGCGTCGTACTACATGGTCCGCGCCCTGCTCACCAGCGCCGCCAAGATCGGCACCGAGCAGGCGCTCAAGGACATCGACAACCTGAAGCCGGGCGCGTGGACGGCCGACCCGATCATGAAGGCCGCCCAGGCCTGGGGCGAGATCGGCAACAAGTACATCAACAAGACCTACCTGGGTCTGCGTCACACCGAGGTCCAGCTCCAGCAGGACCAGGACAAGCTGGCCTTCTACCCCTGCGGCTCCTGGCTCGAGAACGAGCAGGCCAAGGACACCCCGCCGACCTTCGAGTACGCGGTGGCCGCGTACCCGAGCGTGACCACCTCGGACCAGCTCCCGGCGACCGCCATCAACGCGGCGGCCGGCGAGATCTACTTCGCGGCGGCCAAGGGCAAGAACCCGCAGGGCGGCAAGGAGTACATCCGCGGCATGCTGTCGAAGGAGGCGGCGCTGGGCTTCACCAAGCTCACCAAGTCGCTTACGGTGGTGGCGGGCGCGGCCGACGGTCAGACCATCTCTCCCGGTCTGACCAGCGCCAACGACCTCCTGGGCAAGGCCGGCAAGGACGTGTTCATGGGCTACCTGTTCGACACCTGGTACAAGAAGCTCGACGACGAGTCCCGCGCGGCCGCCAACGACCTGATGTTCAAGGGTGGCGACGCCAAGAAGTTCTGCGAGCGGATGGAGGCGGCTTCCCAGGCGGTCGCCAAGGACTCCTCCATCACCAAGTTCACCCGCAGCTGAGTTAGCAAGGTAGGTAGAACGCCATGCGGCACGGCAAGTATCCCTTCATCATCGGCTTCCTTGTCGTGCCCGTGGCGCTCTACGCCACCTTCGTGGTCGCGGCGTACATCCAGGCCTTCCAGCTGTCCTTCACCAACTGGTCCGGCTTCGGCGCGATCAAGTACGTCGGGCTCGAGAACTTCCAGAAGCTGTGGCACGACGACCTGTTCTGGAAGTCGCTGCGGCACAATCTGTTCCTGTTGATCCTGCTGCCGCTGATCACGGTGATCGTGGCCCTGGTGATCGCGTTCCTGCTGAACGTGGGCGGCACGCACAAGGGCGGACAGACCCGGGGCGTGCGCGGCTCCAAGGCGTACCGGATCATCTTCTTCTTCCCGCAGCTGCTCGCCCTGGCGATCGTCGCCGTGATCTTCCAGCGGGTCTTCGGGCCGGACAAGAGCGGCATGATCAACGGCTTGTTCCCGGACTCCTGGAAGCCGTGGCTGTTCCTGGCCGACGAGCGGTACGCGATGGCCTGCATCCTGGCCGTGCTGATCTGGCAGGCGATCGGCTTCTACGTGGTGCTGTTCTCGGCCGGCATGGGCTCGATCTCGGCCGACATCTACGAGGCCGCGGCGCTGGACGGCGCCTCCCGGTTCACGCTGTTCTTCCGGATCACGATCCCGCTGCTGTGGGGCACGATCCAGGTCGCCTGGGTCTATCTCGGCATCGCCGCCTTCGACGCGTTCGCGCTGGTCAACATTATGACCGTGGACCGCGGCGGCCCGAACGGCGCGACCTCGGTGCTGAGCCTGATGATCTACCGCAACACGTTCGAGTTCTCCCAGGTGGGTTACGCCTCCGCGCTCGGTGTCGTGCTGTTCTTCCTGACCCTGACCTTCGCCGCGCTGACCCTGAGGGTCACCCGCCGCGAGTCCGTCGAAGCCTGAGAGGCGGGACCTGCGATGACGAACCTCACCAGCGTCCCCGGCGCGGACGTCGTGCCGGACACCAAGGCGAAGAAGAGCGCCGGGGTCAAGCCCAGCACCAAGCGCGACATCAACGCGTTCACCGGCATCGCGCACATCGGCCTGATCCTCTGGGCCCTCGCCACGGCCGGCCCGCTGATCTGGGTCGTGCTCGCCTCGTTCAAGAGCAACACCGAGATCTTCCTGGGCAAGCCGTTCGCGCTGCCGGAGAGCTTCTCCTTCCAGACGTACGTGGACGCGTGGAGCGAGGCGCACGTCGGCCGGTACTTCTTCAACAGCGTCATCGTCGTCATCATCAGCACGGCCGGCACGATGCTGCTCGGGTCGATGGCGGCCTACGTGCTGGCCCGGTACCGCTTCCCGGGCAACCGGTTCTTCTACTACCTGTTCGTGTCGGGCCTGGCGTTCCCCACGTTCATGGCCCTGGGCCCGCTGTTCTACATCCTCAAGAACATGGGGCTGCTCGGGACGTACACCGGCCTGGTGTTGGTCTATATCGCCTATTCGCTGCCGTTCACGGTGTTCTTCCTGGCCGCGTTCTTCAAGACGCTGCCCTACGAGATCGACGAGGCCGCAACCGTCGACGGCGCGTCGCACACCCGCAAGTTCTTCCAGATCATGATGCCGATGGCCCGGTCCGGCCTGGTCAGCATCACGATCTTCAACATCGTCGGCCAGTGGAACCAGTACCTGCTGCCGGTGGTCGTGATCAGCGGCCCCGGCGCCGAGAACAAGATGCTGCTCACCCAGGGCATCGCGCAGATCAGCGTCGCGGCCGGCTACCACGCGCAGTGGTCCACCCTCTTCGCGGCGCTCACCCTCTCGATCCTGCCCATGATCATCGTGTACGCCATCTTCCAGCGCCAGATCCAGGCCGGCCTCACGGCCGGCGCCGTCAAGTAACAGCGTCCGCCCACCGGTCGGTGGGCGATTGCCCAAAACGCGCGCCCGCGCCGCCGTCACGGCCCGGGCGCGCGTTTTGCGTCCGCTGGTGGCGTGGGTGCGGGCGCGCCGTGGGTGCGCCGGCGGCGCTGCGGGCGCGTTTTGCGCTCGTCGGCAGCGACGGCGGGTCCTTTCGCGCTCGTCGGCAGCGACGGCGGGTCCTTTCGCGCTCGTCCGCAGCGACGGCGGGTCCTTTCGCGCTCGCCCGCAGTGACGGCGGGTCCTTTTGCGCTCGTCGGCAGTGACGGCGGAGATGCGCTTCGTGCGGCAGCGGGAGCGCCCGTCTTGCCTTCGCCGGCCGCGGCGGCCCTATGGCGCACTCCGAGCGTGCGGCTTGCCCTCGGCTAATCACGCTGGTGGCCGCGTTCCAGCTGGCCGCCGTCCGGGGCGTCAAGCTGGTCCGGCCCAGCCGCTTCGTGCACCGGCAGCTGTGGGTGACCGGCCTGCTCGGCCTGTTCGGGGCGCCGCAGCCGGGCGACATCGAGCGGCAGCGCGCCGCCGACGGGTCGCGCTGCCGCGGGAGCGGGGGATGGGACCGGCCCTAGGAGTCGAAGCTGGCGTAGTAGGAAGCGGCCATGTCGGCGTCGCCGTGGCCCTTGGCCGCGGCGCGGCGGAAGCGTTCGCGCCCGGCGGCCGCCACGTCGAGCCGGACGCCCGCGTCCTGCGCCGCGTCGACGATCAGGCCGGCGTCCTTCTCGGCGGTGTCGACGGCGAAGCTGGCCGGGGTCAGCTTGTCCTCGAGGATCAGGGTCGACTTGGCGTGCAGGTAGCCCATGTCGAGCGGCCCGCCCGCGATCAGGCCCAGGAATGCCGCCGGGTCGACGTCCAGGCCCTTGGCCAGGGCCAGCGTCTCGGCGGCGCCGTGGGTGACGGCCAGCACCCAGCTGTTGGCGACCAGCTTCAGCTTGGTCGCGGAGGCCGCGGCGGCGTCGTCGCCGGTCCAGACGGTCTTGGCGCCGACCGCGTCGAAGATCGGCTGGACGGCGGCCCGGTGCTGGGCCGGGCCCGCCGCCAGCACCTGCAGCTGCCCGGCCTCGGCCGGCTGCCGGGTGCCGAGGACCGGCGCGTCGAAGAAGACGACGCCGTGCTCGGCGGCGGTCGCGGCCAGCTTCGCGACGTCGGCGGGGGAGGACGTGGTCGACTGGATCCAGGCCGCGCCGGGGCGCAGCGCGGGGGCCGCCTGTTCGATGACCTCGCGCACGGTGCCGCCGTCGTAGAGCATGGTCAGCACCACGTCGGCGTCGCGCACGGCGTCGGCGGGCGTGGACGCGACGGGCAGGCCGGTTTCGAGGGCCTTCGCCGGGGTGCGGTTCCACACCCGTACGGAATGACCGGCTCGGGCGATGTTGCGGGCCATCGCGGCGCCCATGATGCCGGCGCCGAGGACGGCCACGGTCAGATTCTCGCTCATGCACCCATCTTGCCCGGCAGCGCCAGACGCAACAGCTCCTCGGCCGCCGGACCGGACCCGGCGGCCGGCACCGCCACCGACACCCGCCACGAGGCGTCGTCGATCTTCAGGGGCGCCGCGTGCAGGCCCTTCGCGTGCGGCTTGCGGGTGACCGGGGCCGGCACCAGCGCGACGCCCAGCCCCTGGTGCACGAAGTCGAGCAGGGTGTGCACGTCGTTGACCTCGACGCAGATGCGGCGGTCGGTGCCGGCGCGGGCGAAGGCCTGGTCGTTGACCCGGCGGGCGCCCCAGTCGGCGCTGAAGTCGACGAAGTCCGCACCGGCGAGCTCGTCCACCCCGACCGCGTCGAGATCGGCGAGCGGGTGGGCGGCATGGCACAGGAGCATCATCGGCTCGGTGGCGAGCGGCATCAGCCGTACGCCGTCGGGCGCCGGACCGGGAAACGCGACGAACCCGGCGTTGAGCCGCCCCAGCCGGACCTGCTCGACGATGTGGCCGGATCCCGCGTACCGCAACCGGATCTCCACCCCCGGATGCGCCCGCCGGAAGGATGCCAGCACCGGCGGCAGATCGATCACGCCGAGGCACTGCTCCGAGCCGACCGTCAGGCGGCCGCGCAGCAGGCCGCGCACCGCCGCCACCGCGTCCCGCGCCGCCGCCGCGCTGGCCAGCGTGCGATGCGCCTCGGCCAGCAGCGCCCGCCCGGCGTCGGTCAGCTCGACCCGCCGGGTGTTGCGTACGAACAGCTCGGCGCTCAGATCCTTCTCCAGCGCCCGGATCGACGCCGACAGCCCGGACTGCGCCACCCGCATCCGCTCGGCGGCCCGGGTGAAATGCCGCTCCTCGGCGACCGCGACGAAGTACTCCAGATGCCTCAGCTCCACGATCCAGAAGTGTAAGTGCTGAATCCGAGCTGTTTCTTCTGTTGGACTCGGGGAACCGCTTCGGCGAGGGTAGAACACGTTGGTTTCCCTGGGAGGTCTCATGCAAAGCCGTCGTATCGGCGACGTCCAGGTCAGCGCGATCGGTCTCGGCGGCATGCCGATGTCGATCGAGGGCCGGCCGGACGAGGAACGCTCGATCCGCACCATCCACGCCGCGCTCGACGCCGGCGTCACGCTGATCGACACCGCCGACGCGTATCACATCCACGCCGACGAGGTCGGGCACAACGAGTCGCTGATCGCCCGGGCGCTCGCCTCCTACGGCGGCGACACGTCGGGCGTGCTGGTCGCGACCAAGGGCGGCCACCTGCGGCCGGGCGACGGCAGCTGGACCCTGGACGGCTCGCCGGCGCACCTGTTCGAGGCGTGCGAGGCGTCGCTCAAGCGTCTCGGCGTCGACGCGATCGGCCTCTATCAGTTCCACCGGCCCGACCCCAAGGTGCCGTACGCCGACTCGGTCGGCGCGATCCGCGACCTGCTCGACGCCGGCAAGATCCGGATGGCCGGCATCTCCAACGCCAACCCGGCGCAGATCCGGGAGGCGAACGAGATCCTCGGCGGCCGGCTGGTCTCGGTGCAGAACCAGTTCTCGCCGTCGTTCCTCTCGTCCGGGCCCGAGCTCACCCTCTGCGACGAGCTGGGCATCGCCTTCCTGCCCTGGTCGCCGCTGGGCGGGATCGGCCGCACCGACCAGCTCGGCGGCAGCTTCGCCACCGTCGCGGAGCGGTACGGCGTCTCGCCGCAGCGGGTCTGCCTGGCCTGGCACCTGTCCAAGTCGCCGGTCGTCATCCCGATCCCGGGCGCCAGCCGCCCCGAGTCGATCCAGGATTCGGCCCAGGCCGACACCCTCACGCTGACCGCCGACGATCTGGCACTGCTGCCGTAAGGAATATCCCGTGTCCTTCAACCCGACCCGCTACGACGCCATGGAGTACCGCCGGACCGGGCGCAGCGGGCTCAAGCTGCCCGCCGTCTCGCTCGGCCTGTGGCACAACTTCGGCGACGACAAGCCGTTCGCGACCCAGCGCGACATCCTGCGCCGTGCGTTCAACCTCGGCATCACGCACTTCGACCTGGCCAACAACTACGGGCCGCCGTACGGGTCGGCCGAGTCCAACTTCGGCCGGCACCTGGCTGCCGACTTCCGTCCGTACCGGGACGAGCTGGTGATCTCGACCAAGGCCGGCTACGACATGTGGCCCGGCCCGTACGGCGACCTCGGCTCCCGCAAGTACCTGACCGCGTCGCTGGACCAGTCGCTGAAGCGGATGGGCCTCGACTACGTCGACATCTTCTACTCGCACCGGTTCGACCCGGAGACGCCGATCGAGGAGACGATGGGCGCGCTGGCGTCGGCCGTCAAGTCCGGCAAGGCGCTTTATGTCGGCATTTCGTCGTATTCGGCGGCCAAGACGGCCGAGGCCGCGGCGATCCTGCGCGATCTCGGCACGCCGTTGCTGATCCACCAGCCGTCGTACTCGATGCTGAACCGCTGGATCGAGGACGGCCTGCTCGACACGCTGGCCGAGGTCGGCGCCGGGTGCATCGGGTTCTCGCCGCTGGCCCAGGGGATGTTGACCGACCGCTACCTAAGCGGGGTCCCGTCGGGGTCGCGCGCCTCGGAGGACAAGTCGCTGTCCACCGACCTGCTGTCCTCCGACAACCTCGAGAAGATCCGCGCGCTCAACGACATCGCCGCGCGGCGCGGGCAGTCGCTGGCGCAGATGGCGATCGCCTGGACCCTGCGCGACCCGCGGATGACCTCGGTCGTGCTCGGCGCCTCGAGCGTCGAGCAGCTGGAGAACAACGTGGCGGCGCTGGACAACACGTCGTTCTCGGACGACGAGCTGGCCGAGATCGACAAGTACGCCACCGAGTCCGGCATCAACCTCTGGGCCCGGTCCAGCGAGGTCTGATCCCCTGACTCACGCGGAGGGTCGCGCCCAGGCGGTTGCGGCCCTTCGCGGCGTCCCACACGCCCTCGTCGGCCAGGCGGATGGCAGCGGCAGGCCGGCGGCGAGCGCGGCGGCGGGCAGGAAACGCCTGACCGCGACCATCGGCGTCCGGTTGGCCGGCTCGAGAGGAACAGCTTGTGACCCGCAGGGCGATCATCTTCCACGGGACCGGCGGCAGCCCGGGCGTGGCCTGGTATCCGTGGCTGGCCGGTCGCCTCGCCGAGCGCGGCTTCGAGGTCGAGGTCCCGCACTACCCCGGGCTGAACGTGACGCCGATCGCCGAGTTCCGGCCCGCGGTGCTGGCCGCGCACACGTTCGACCGGGACACGGTGCTGATCGGTCACTCCGGCGGCGCCGCGCTGCTGCTGGCGCTGCTCGAACACGTGCGGGTGGCGCAGGCGTTCCTGGTCGCGGGCTACTCGACGCGGCCCAACGACTCCGCCGAGCCGGTGCTGCAGGAGTCGTACGACTGGGCGACGATCCGCGGGAACGCCCGTGACTTCTACTTCATCAACTCCGCGACCGACCCGTACGGCTGCGACGCCGCCCAGGGCCGAGCCATGTTCGACAAGCTGGGCGGCACCCAGATCGTCCGCAACGACGGCCACTTCGGCGACTACAACCAGGTCTACGACGAGTTCCCGCTCCTGGACCGCCTCATCGCCTGACCCACCGCGAGCTCAGAACCAGCGGCGCCGGCGGTAATGGCCGTGGTAGCGGTAGTGCCCATGGTGGCGGTAGTGCCCGTGGTGCTGATAGTGGCCGTGGTGCTGATAGTGGCCCTGGTGCTGATAGTGGCCGTGACCCGGATGGCCGTAACCGCGACGCCGGTTGACCTCGTGCAGCAGGCCGTCCAGCACGGGCGAGTGACCGCGCTTGTGCGACATCTTCTGCACCTTGGACGCGACCATCGAGAGCACGAACCGTTTAACGAAGCCAGCCAACGCGTCATCCCTCCCGGCTCTTGTTTCGACATCCACCAAGATAAGGGCCGGAGTCCAGCACAGCCTGGGACCGGGCTGTCAGCTCCCTGAGCGTCACGCCGAACCACAGGACGGCTGACCGCGAACCGCCGGGCGTCGCGCCGTGCGACACCCGGCGTGGGACGTCGGGTCAGTCGATCTCGTAGGCCAGGTTCGGCCGCAGCCAACGCTCGACCTCCTCGACCGGCATGCCGCGGCGGGCGGCGTAGTCGGCGATCTGGTCGCGGCCGAGGCGGCCGACCGTGAAGTAGCGCGACGCGGGGTGGGCGAAGATCAGGCCGCTCACGGCGGCGGCCGGGGTCATCGCGTACGACTCGGTGAGACCCACGCCGATCGCGTCCGTGCCGAGCAGCTCGAAGAGGTCCTTCTTCTCGCTGTGGTCGGGGCTCGCCGGGTAGCCCAGCGCCGGGCGGATGCCGCGGAAACGCTCGGCGTGCAGGTCCTCCAGGGCCGGGTCGGCCTCCGGCTCGAACCACTCGCGCCGGGCCTTGAGGTGCAGCCACTCGGCACACGCCTCGGCCAGCCGGTCGGCCAGGGCCTTCACCATGATCGCCCGGTAGTCGTCGTGCTGGGCCTCGTAGTGCGCGGCCAGCTCGTCGGCGCCGTGGATGGCCACCGCGAAACCACCCAGGTGATCACCGGAGGGCGCGATGTAGTCGGCCAGCGAGCGGTTCGCCCGGCCGGCCGGCTTCTCGGTCTGCTGGCGCAACATCGGGAACTTGACGCCATTGTCGAGCACGATGTCGTCGCCCTCGGCGTGCGCGCCCCAGAAGCCGTAGAGGCCGCGGGCTTGGAACGAGCCATCGGCGATGATCTTGTCGAGCAGGGTGTTCGCGTCGTCCCACAGCTCGCGGGCGACCGGCTGCTCGAGGATCGCCGGGAACTTGCCCTTGAGCTCCCACGCGAGGAACAGGAAGGTCCAGTCGACCATCTCGCGCAGTTCCGCGATCGAGGGCTCCACCACCCGTACGCCCGTGAAAGCCGGCGTCGGCAGATCACCGAAGTCGACCACCTCCCGGTTGGCCCGCGCTTGGGCGAGGGTCAGCAGCGGCTGGGCGTGGCGGTTGGCGTGCTGCTCGCGCAGCCGCTCCTGGTCGGCCCGGTTGGCCACGTCGAGCTTCTCGGCGCGCTCGGGGTCGAGCAGGTCGGAGACCACGCCGACGACCCGGGACGCGTCCAGCACGTGCACCGTCGAGGCCGAGTAGGCGGGCGCGATGCGTACGGCGGTGTGCTGCTTGGAGGTCGTCGCCCCGCCGATCAGCAGCGGCAGCTTGAGGCCGCGCCGCTCCATCTCGGCGCCGACCGACACCATCTCGTCGAGCGAGGGCGTGATCAGTCCGGACAGGCCGATCGCGTCGGCGCCCTCGGCCACCGCGGTGTCCAGGATCTTGGCGGCCGGCACCATCACGCCGAGGTCGATCACCTCGTAGTTGTTGCAGCCCAGCACGACGCCGACGATGTTCTTGCCGATGTCGTGCACGTCGCCCTTGACCGTCGCCAGCACGACCTTGCCCTGGCCGCGGCCGAGCGTGGCCCGGCCCTCGGCCAGCGCCTTCTCCTTCTCGGCCTCCATGAACGGCTCGAGGTACGCGACCGAGCGCTTCATCACCCGGGCGCTCTTGACCACCTGCGGCAGGAACATCTTGCCCGAGCCGAACAGGTCGCCGACGATCTTCATGCCGTCCATCAGCGGGCCCTCGATGACGTCGAGCGGCCGGGGCAGTTGCTGCCGGGCCTCCTCGGTGTCGTCCTCGATGAAGTCGACGATGCCGTGCACGAGCGCGTGCGACAGGCGCTCGGCGACCGGCGCCTCCCGCCAGGACAGGTCGACCTCGCGCTGCTTGCCCTTGCCGGTGACGGTCTGGGCGAAGGTGACCAGCCGGTCGGTCGCGTCCGGCCGGCGGTCGAAGAGGACGTCCTCGACCAGCTCCAGCAGGTCGGCCGGGATGTCCTGGTAGACCGCGAGCTGACCGGCGTTGACGATGCCCATGTCGAGGCCGGCCTTGACCGCGTGGAACAGGAACGCCGAGTGCATGGCCTCGCGGACCACGTCGTTGCCGCGGAACGAGAACGACAGGTTGGAGATGCCGCCGCTGGTGCGCGCGCCCGGGCAGCGCTCCTTGATCAGCGGGAGGGCCTCGATGAACGCCTTCGCGTAGCCGTTGTGCTCGCTGATGCCGGTGGCGACGGCGAGCACGTTCGGGTCGAAGATGATGTCCTCGGGGGCGAAGCCGGCCTCGTTGACCAGCAGGTCGTAGGCCCGGCCGCAGATCTCGACCTTGCGGTCGCGGGTGTCGGCCTGGCCCTGCTCGTCGAAGGCCATCACCACCGCGCCGGCGCCGAACGCCTTGATCCGGCGGGCGTGCTCGAGGAAGACCGCCTCGCCCTCCTTGAGGCTGATCGAGTTGACCACGCCCTTGCCCTGCACGCACTTGAGGCCGGCCTCGAGCACGCTCCACTTCGAGCTGTCGATCATCACCGGGATGCGGGCGACCTCGGGCTCGGTGGCGATGAGGTTGAGGAACGTGGTCATCGCCCGCTCGCTGTCGAGCAGGTCGGCGTCCATGTTCACGTCGAGCAGGTTGGCGCCGCCGCGCACCTGGTCGAGGGCCACGTCGACGGCGCCCTGGTAATCCTCGGCCTCGATCAGCCGGCGGAACCGGGCCGAGCCGGTGACGTTGGTGCGCTCGCCGATCATGACGAAGCCGGTGTCCGGTCCGATCGCGAACTGCTCGAGGCCGCTGAACCGGGTGGCCGGCGCGGGCGGGTTGATCTCGCGCGGCGGGAAGCTGCGCACCGCCTCGGCGATCTTCGCGATGTGCGCGGGCGTCGTGCCGCAGCAGCCGCCGACGATGTTGACCAGGCCGTCCGCCGCGAACTCGCGGACCAGCGCGGCGGTCTGCTCCGGGGTCTCGTCGTAGCCGCCGAACGCGTTGGGCAGGCCGGCGTTCGGGTGGGAGGCGACGAAGACGTCGGACAGGCGGGCGAGCTCGGTCACATGCGGGCGCATCTCGGTGGCGCCCAGTGAGCAGTTGACGCCGACAACCAGCGGGTGGGCGCGCTCGATCGAGCGCCAGAAGGCCTCGACGGTCTGACCCGAGAGCGTACGCCCGGACAGGTCCACGATCGTGACCGAGATCCAGAGCGGGACGTCGGGCGCCACCTCGTGCGCGGCCGCGATCGCCGCCTTGGCGTTCAGCGTGTCGAAGATCGTCTCGACCAGCAGCAGGTCGACACCACCCTCCACCAGGGCCGCGATCTGCTCCGCGTACGTCGCCTTGACCTGGTCGAAGGTGACCGCCCGGTAGGCCGGGTCGTCGACCTTGGGGGAGAGCGACAGGGTCACGTTGAGCGGGCCGACCGAGCCGGCCACGAACCGCGGCTTCCCGTCCGCCGCCTCGGCCTCGTCGGCGGCCTGCCGGGCCAGCCGGGCGCCCTGCACATTCATGTCGCGCACCAGGTGCTCGAGGCCGTAGTCGGCCTGCGCGATGCTGGTCGCGGTGAAGGTGTTGGTCGTGGTGATGTCGGCGCCGGCCGCCAGGTACTGCCGGTGCACGTCGAGGATCACGTCGGGGCGGGTGAGGATGACCAGGTCGGGGTCGCCCGTCACGTCCTGCGGGTGGTCGGCCGGGATCAGCTCGTTGCGGAAGTCCTCGGGCTTGAGCTTCGCGCCCTGCAGCATCGTGCCCCAGGCGCCGTCGAGCACCACGATCCGCTCGGCCAGCCTTCGCCTCAGCTCGGCGATACGAGCGCTTCTTTCCGTGCTGATCTTCATACCGACCACCTCCGTGTGGTGACAACGGAGGCGCCCTTGGTCGGAATCCACCGAGCGAGCGTGGCGGGTGTCACCCCGTTGCAGCGCCTCTCGCTTCGGACCACCAAACTTACCGCAATATCACTTCGCCTCCGCATACGCGCCAACTACTGAGACATCCAGCGGGAAGCGCACGGCCGTGTCGCCGAAGAGCAGCCGGCCGGCCTGGACGGCGCTCGCGCGGACGGCCTCGGCGACCGCGTCCGCTTCCTCCTCGGGGCAGTGCACGACTACCTCGTCGTGCACGAACAGCACCATTTCCGCCTTTTTGCCCTCCAGCGCCGTACGCAGCGTGGCCAGCAGCACCAGCGCCCACTCGGCCGCGGTGGCCTGCACCACGAAGTTGCGGGTGAAGCGGCCCCGGGCCCGGCCCGACGCCCCGCCCTGCGGCGTCTCGGCCGAGCCCGCCTCCTCCGGCGGGTCGAGCCCGGCGTCGCGCAGCGCGGCGGCCGACGGCGGGCAGGTGCGCCCGAGCCAGGAGCGGACCAGGCCGCCGGCCTCGCCGGTGCGGGCGGCAGCCTCGACGAACTCGAACGCGACCGGGTAGTGCTTGCGCAGCACGGCCAGTGCCGGGATCGCGTTGCCGCCGGTCTGCCCGTACATGGCCCCGAGCAGCGCGATCTTGGCCTTGGCCCGGTCGCCGTCGAACGAGTCGGCGGCCAGCGCCGCGTAGAGGTCGCCGGCCGCGGCCGCCGCGGCCAGCCGCTTGTCGCCGGAGACGGCGGCCAGCACGCGGGGCTCGAGCTGGCCGGCGTCGGCGACCACGAAGCGCCACCCGGGGTCGGCGATCACGGCCCGGCGCACGACCTTGGGCACTTGCAGCGCGCCCCCGCCGCGGGTCGCCCAGCGGCCGGACACGACGCCGCCGGGCACGTACTCCGGGCGGAACCGGCCGTCGCGCACCCAGGCGTCGCACCACGACCAGCCGTGCGCGGTCCAGATGCGGTAGAGCTCCTTGTACTCCAGGAGGGGCGGCACGGCCGGATGGTCGACCCGCTTGAGCACCCACGCGCGGGTGTTGGGGATCTCGACGCCGTTGCGGGCGAAGGCCTTGACCACCTCGGCCGGCGAGTCGGGGTGCAGCCCGCGCATGCCCAGCGCCTCGTTGATCTCGGCGGTCAGCTCGGCCAGCCGGCGCGGCGGCCCGACCGGCTGCGGCGCGCCGAGCAGCTCCCGCAGCAGCTCGTCGTGCACGTCGGCACGCCAGGGCAGCCCGGCGTGGCCCATCTCGGCCCCGACCAGGGCGCCGGCCGACTCGGCCGCCACGAGCAGGCGGAACCGGCCCGGGTGCTCGGTCGCGCCGACGCGGGCGAGCTGATCCTCGTACACCCGCTGGATCGCCGGAAGAACGTCGAACCCGGCGGCGGCCGGCGGAGCGGAAGTGGTCTCGAAGAGCGCGCCCTGGGCGAAGCCCGGCGGCTCCGGCGGGCGCGGCGGCGGATCGGCCGGCACCGGAAGCCCGAGCAGCCGGGCCCGGGCGGCGGCCAGCGAGCGCGGCGACCCCCAGCGGCCGGTGTGCCCGAGCAGCAGCGCCTCGGTCAGCTCGAGATCGTGACAGCGGGCCACCCGCACCCCGGCCCGCAGCAGCGCCGGATAGATCTCCGCGGTGGCCGGCCACACCCAGCGCGGCTGGTCGGCGGCCTCCCGCTCGGCGACGGCGGCGGCCAGATCGGCCACCGCACGCGGCGGACCGGCGGGCGAACCATCCGCCCGCAGATCTTGAAGCCGCCCGTCGGGCGAGACCGCTACCAGCACCCCCACATTCTGCGGCGGGGGTACGACAAGTTTCGGGTGGCTACGGAACCCGGTCGGCCCAGGCGTCCGGTTCGAAGCGGTGGAGCAGGCCGGGTGCGAACATCGCGGCGATGGCCAGCAGGGCGATCACGGTGAACGCCGCACGCAGGACGATGGTCTCCATCTTGCCGCCGACCCGGACCGCCAGGCCGTTCGGCACGCCGACCATCCGCCACATGCGCCGGCCGGTCGGTATCGGCCACAGGATCGGGACCCCGGCGTGGGTGATGATGTCGCCGAGCAGGTGGACGAAGCAGCCGAAGCCGACCGCGAAGCCGAGCAGCGGATAGCCCCGGTCGCCGGGCAGCAGGCCGGCCGTGAACCAGGCGATCACCGCCGAGCAGATGGTCACGATCAGCCAGCCGGCGCGCTCGGCCCACTCGTCGAACAGACCGCGCAGGGCCAGGCCGGCGGTGAAGAAGATGATGCCGACGACCGCCCACTTGCCGTAGTGCGCGGCCAGCGACGTGGTGCCCCAGCCGACCAGGGCGGCGAACGGCAGGGTGTGGGTGAAGGTGCGGTGGCCGTTGGTGCGGCGCGGGTCGCGGCTGAGCCGGGTCGCGGTGTAGACGCCGAGCGAGATCTTCTCGATCACCTCGGCCACGAAGAGCGAGAACACCCCGAACGTACGGGCGACGGTGGCGCCGCCCTGGTTGCGGGTGACCTTTCCGGACAGGTCCAGGTCGGGTAGCAGGGCGCCACCCGCGCAGACGGTGGCGCCCACGGCGACCGCCAGCGGTGACTGGCTGTAGCCGGCGAACGCGTCCAGTGCCCAGCTCCCGGCGAGCCAGGCGGCCGCCCCCGAAAGGGCGTGCGACGGTCCCATCATGTGTTGTTGTCCCTCCCCGCCTCACCTTCGCAGAGCGGGGAGGGGTGATCAACGACCTACGCGTCCACTGTGGAGCGCGGGCGTCAGCGGGGACCGGGCGCGTTCCAGGGGGCGACCCGGTGGGCGTACATGTAGCGGCGCTCGTAGTTTCCCCAGCGCGCGTGCCGCACCAGACCCATGACCAGGAACACCAGCGGGATGGCCGGCCAGAAGAAGTGCGCGCCGGAGAGCACCCACAGGCCGGTCAGGATCAGCGCCGCCGAGATCACGAAGCTGGTGTGCCGGCGCAGGCTCCGGCGTGTCGCGAGCCGCGCCTGCGGGGTCTCGGCCAGGGCACGCCGGCCTCCGTCGGGGAGATCGGCCGTCAGCGGTCCCAGCTCGTCGCGATACTTCGACGCGTACGCCGTGGCCAGTCGCTCCTCGCCTTCCGCCAGGGTGAGCCGGCCCTCGGCCATGGCCGCGCGCAGGATCTCGGCGATCTGCTCGCGTTCCTGGTCCGAGGTCCGCAGCCGGGCCGGGCCGTGCCAGTTCTCGCTCATTGCTCCTCCTCGTGGGCGTCGTGGCTTCCAGAGTCGTCGTTCTGCGGCGTCCGGGCGTCGGCCCGGGGGAGCGACTTCTTCCCGGCGCCCGTACGACCGGGGGCCGAGCCGTGGCCGCGGCGTACGACCGTGGTCGTACGCCGGGATTGGACCCTGCTCCGATGTCATCCCCGCCCCGGTGCCGTAACTTCGGCCGCATGCAGGACGACACCAGGCCCTGGGGCCCGCCGTGGCGGGAGGACCGCCGCACCGGGCGGTTCCAGCGCCGGCGCCACATCGGCGTCGGCGCCGCGGTCGTGGCCGGCGTCTTCCAGGTGGCCGGCGTGCACGACAGCGCGGTCTACCGGCCGGTCACCCCGCTGGTCTACGCCCTGTTGCTGGCCGGCCCGGTCGCCCTGCTGTTCCGGTGGCGCTTCCCCGAGGCCGTCTTCGCGGTCGCCGCCGCCGGCTCGCTGGGCTTCGCCACCTTCGCGGCCCCGCGCTGGACGATGGCGGTCGCCCCCGCGATCGCCCTGTTCAACCTGGCGAAGATGGGCCGCGGCCGGGCCGCCGTGATCGGCGCCGCGATCTCCTACGCCGCCTATCTCGCGATCTGCTGGGTCTTCGCCGACCCGCTCGGGATCGCGCCCGGCGCCCGGGCCGACGTGCGCTCGGCCGTGCTGCTCGCGGTCGGGTTCGCGGTGATGATCTTTCTCGGCGGGGCGGCCAAGGCCCGCGGTGAGCACGTGGCCGAGATGATGAAGGTGCGGGCCGAGCGGGCCCGGGCCCGGCAGGAGCAGGAGCGGCGGCAGGCGTCCGAGGAGCGGCTGCGGATGGCGCGGGAGCTGCACGACGTGCTCGGCCACCACCTCTCGCTGATCAACGTGCAGGCCGGGGTCGGCCTGCACCTGATGGACAACCGGCCCGAGCAGGCGCGCGAGGCGCTCACCGCGATCAAGACGGCCAGCGCCGAGGCCTTGCGCGAGGTCCGGGCCGTGCTCGACGTGCTGCGCGCCGACGACGAGGCCGCGCCCCGGCAGCCGGCCGTCGGGCTGAGCCGCCTCGGCGACCTCACCGGCGACGCCGGCCTGCCGATCACCACCCGGGTGACCGGCGACGAGCGGCCGCTGCCGGCCGAGGTCGACCGCGCGGCGTACCGGATTGTCCAGGAGGCGCTCACCAACGTGCGCAAGCACGCGGGGGAGGGCGCGACGGCCTCGATCGCGATCGACTACCTGCCGACCGCGTTGCACCTCGCCGTCCGGAACGAGGGCCCGCCGGCCGCGGCCGCCGACGCCCCCGGCGAGGGCACCGGCATCGCCGGCATGCGCGAGCGCGCCCAGACCTTGGGCGGCAGCGTCGAGGCCGGCCCGGTCGACGGCGGTTTCCTGGTCTCGGTGCTGCTCCCCACCCCCGGCGCCGACGCCGCCCCCGATGCCGGCCCCGTTTTCGACCATGACGAGGAGAGCCGCGGATGATCTCGGTGTTGCTGGCGGACGACCAGGCGCTGGTGCGGGCCGGGTTCCGCGCGTTGCTCAACGCCGAGCCCGACATCCGGGTGGTGGCCGAGGCGGCCGACGGCCTCGAGGCGGTCAAGCAGGCGCAGCAGACCCGTCCCGACGTCGTGCTGATGGACATCCGCATGCCCGGGGTCGACGGCCTCGAGGCGACCAAGCGCATCGCCGCCGACCCGGCGCTGGCCGCGACCAGAGTGGTCATCCTGACCACGTTCGAGCTCGACGAGTACGTCTTCGAGGCGCTGCGCGGCGGCGCGTCCGGCTTCCTGGTCAAGGACACCGAGCCGGTCGAGCTGCTGCGCGGCGTGCGGGCGGTGGCGGCCGGCGACGCGTTGCTGTCGCCGAGCGTGACCCGGCGGGTGATCGGCGAGTTCGCGGGCAAGCCCGGGCACCATCGCCAGGTCGCCCCGCCGGCTCAGCTCGACCAGCTGACCGATCGCGAGCGCGAGGTGCTGGTGCTGGTGGCCGAGGGCCTGTCCAACGACGAGATCGCCACCCGCCTGGTCATCAGCCCGGCCACCGCCAAGACCCACGTGAGCCGCACGATGATCAAGCTGGGCGCCCGCGACCGCGCGCAGCTGGTCGTCTACGCCTACGAGGCCGGCCTGATCCGCCCGGGATGGCTGACCTGACCGCCGCGAAAGCCTGAAAGTCGCGGCGTGTCTTGTCGGCTTTTGTGCGCACAGTGTCGGCGCCGTGACAGCGGCACCTACCATCCGGTGGATGGTGGAGTACGGCCTCGGGGTGGATCTCGGGACGACCTACACGGCCGCCGCGGTCAATGTGGACGGCTCGGTGGAGACTGTCCGGCTCGGCGGCCGCGAGCCCGAGATGCCGTCGCTCGTCTTCCTGCGCGACGACGGCGAGCTGCTGGTCGGCGACGCGGCCCAGCGGCGCGGCGAGGCCGAGCCGACCCGGCTGGCGCGCGAGTTCAAGCGGCGGATGGGCGACCCGGTGCCGCTGCGCCTCGCTGAGCGGCCGATGGCGGCCCACGAGCTGACGGCCCGGTTGCTCCAGCACGTCGTCGAGTCGGTGGCCGAGGGGCAGGGCGGGCCGGCCCGGCGGATCGTGCTGACCTACCCGGCGAACTGGGGACCCTACAAACGGGAGCTGCTGGCGAAGGCGGCGGAGCTGGCCGGGGTGCCGCACGCGGTCCTGCGCACCGAGCCGGAGGCGGCGGCGGTGCGCTTCGCGGGCACCTCGCGCATCGCGGTGGGGGAGACCATCGCCGTGTACGACCTGGGCGGCGGGACGTTCGACGCGGCGGTGCTGCGGAAGACGGCCGGCGGGTTCGAGGTCCTCGGCGAGCCGCAGGGCGTCGAGCAACTCGGCGGCATCGACTTCGACGAGGCCGTGCTCGAGCACGTGCGGGAGACGCTGGGCGACCGGCTCGCGGACATCGACACGGCCGATCCGGACGTACGCGAGGCGCTCGCCCGCCTGCGCCGCGAGTGCGTGGAGGCGAAGGAGAACCTGTCCTTCGACGGCGAGACCCAGATCGCCGTGGCGCTGCCCCGCCTGCACACGCGCGTGACCCTGCGCCGCGACGACTTCGAGGCCATGATCACGCCTGCCCTCGAGGAGACGGTGGCCGCCGTCCGCCGGGCGTTGCGATCGGCCGCGGTCGAGGCGGCGGAGCTGCGCTGCGTGGTGCTGGCCGGCGGTTCGTCGCGGATCCCGCTGGTCGGGCTGCTGGTCTCGCGCGAGCTGGACCGCCCGGTCGTCATCGACGAACAGCCGGAGCTCGGCATCGCCCTCGGCGCCGCCCGGCTGAGCGGCGGCCCCGGCTGGGAGGCGAGTCCCGCCGCGGGCCCGGCGCCGGTCGTGCTGATGCCGCCACGACCGGCGAGCCCGGATTCCTCCGCTTCCGCCGGCCCGGCTGCCGTCAGCCCGCTCTCCCCGGCCGCCGCCAGCTCCGCCTTTTCCGCTGCGGCGCCGGTTTCCGGAGCGCCCCCGGCCGCGTCGATGAACACGCCCGCCGGGAGCCCGCCTCACGGCAGTCTCCCGCCTGCACCCGTCGCGAGCCTGCCGGTCTCCGTGCGTCCGCCCGGCATCTCGCTGCCGCCACCGCCGCACGGTCCGGCCGCACCGGCGCTTTCCGACGACTCCGCGCGGACGGCCGGGTCGGCGTCGGTACCGCCCCGCGACCAGTTCCCGCCGCCGTCTTCCCCCAGCGACCAGGGCAGTGCGCGTTCCCGGTGGCGCGCCTATCGGTGGCCGGTGATCGGCGGCTTCGCGGCCGTCCTGCTCACCGTCACGGCCGTGACCGCGGCGGCGGCGTGGCCCCGGGAACCCAAGGACGCTCAGCCGCCCGGGGGCGCGGCGCCGGCCGGGGCGACCTCGCCGGTGGCGCAGGCCGGCGGCGCGGCGGTGGTCTGGAAGGTCAACACCGGGGTTCCGGCGGTCGAGCCGCCCGCGGTCGGCGGGAACTGGGTGCTGACCAGCGGTCGGGACGGGACGATCCGGGCCTATCGGCGGGCGGACGGCACGAAGGCGTGGGAGCGGAAGCTGGGCGCGGGCGCGCGCGCCGACACCGCGATCACCGGCGGGGTGGCCTACGCGGTCACTGCCGCGGGGCGGATCGTGGCGATCGACGCCGGCACCGGCAAGGAGATCTGGCACCGCGACGTCGGGCACCCGGTCGCGGCCCGGCCGGTAGCCGACGGCCGCCGCGTCTATGCCGGCGGCGACGACGGGATGCTCTACTCGTACGAGGCCGGCGCGGGACAGCAGCGGCGGCGGGCGTTCGGCCAAGGGAAGATCGTCGCTCCGCCGGTCGTGCGGGACGGGGTGGTGGTCTTCGCGTCGGGCGACGGCAACCTGCGCGGCGTGAGCACGCAGGGCGCGCCGCTGTGGAAGGCCGAAGCCGGGCCGGTGGTCGACGGTCCGGTGACGGCGGGCGACTCCGTTTGCGTGGCGATCGAGAACGGAACGGTCCGGTGCGTGCTGGCCGCGAGCGGTGCGGAGCTTCCCGGATTCGCCCGCGGCGGCGCCGCGATCGAGCACATCGCGGGCGGCGACGGGGTGCTCTACGCGTCGGCGGCGGACGGCTCGGTCACCGCCTGGAACACCCAGTCCGGCGCCGAGCGCTGGCGACTTCAAACCCAGAAGAGCATTCCCGTCGTACGCGGTGACGAGCTCGACGTGGCCTTCGAGGACGGCCGCCTGGCGGGGTTGGACGCCCTGAACGCCCGAACGTTGTGGCAGAACCCGACCGGCGACCGGATCTCGGTCGCTCCCCGCGGCGACGGCGCGGAACTGTTCGTGATCAGCGACAGCGGCGTGCTCTACGCGCTGCGACCGCCCGCCGGCAACGCGGCAACGGCAACGGCAACGGCCACAACGGCAACCGCGACGACGCCCGCCCCGCCGCCCCGGACCGCGACGACCGAGACCGTCGAGCCCGACCGCACCCACCCCACCCGCCGGCGCACCACCCGCCCCACCCACCGGACCACGAAGCCGACGACAACCCCCACGACGAAGCCGACCACCGACCCGACGCTCACGACCCCGCCCACCACCGAGCCGACCACCGAGCCCCCGACCCCGCCAACCGCCGCCGCCGGCTGAAGGGGGCACCGCGGGCGGTGAGGGCGCGGCGGGCCGTGAGGGCGCCGCGCCCGATGGGTGAACGCGATCGCGGCCTACGTCACCCCACCCGTAACTGGGTGGGGTGGAGATTACGGGCGGGGTGCGACAACTTCGGGCGGTTGTCCACAGCGGCGCAGCGAAGGGGCGGAAGCGGCTGAGGGGGCGGCGGTAGCGGACAAAATCAGAGGCGGCGCGCGCGGAGGGTCTCGGCCACCGACCATGCCTGGAACGGGCAGCCGGTGGCCTCGTGCGGCGCGTCGCCGTCGGCGGTCTCCGAGACCGAGCCCAAGCCGTACTCGCCCAAGTGGTCGTCGGCGTCGGAGATGGTCTGGTCGGCGGAGACGCCCAGCCGGCGCCAGGCCGCCACGAACGGGCCGGTCAGCCACGGCCACACGGTTCCGGTGTGGTAGGCCGTGTCCCGCGCCGCCTGGTTGCCGCGGTGGACGCCGTGGTAGCCGGGGGCGCCGGGGGCCAGGCTGCGCAGGCCGAGCGGGGTCATGAGGGCCGAGCCGATCCGCTGCAGCGTCGCCGGCTCGGGGCGCAGCGGCGCGTACGGCAGCGACCACGCCAGCAGCTGGTTGGGCCGCAGCGTCGGGTCGTCGCCCTGCGGACCGTCCACCACGTCGTAGAGCCAGCCGGTCGGGGCCGGGAACCGCCGCGCGAAGCCGGACAGCGCCTCGGTGTGCACGCGCACCGCCGCCCCGGCGCCGGTCCGGGCCTGCCAGGCCAGCTTGATCACGGTGGCCAGCCCGTTGACCCAGAGCGCGTTCACCTCGACCGGCTTGCCCATCCGCGGCGTCACCGGCACCCCGGCGACCCGGGCGTCCATCCAGGTCAGCGCCTCGCCGGGGGCGCCCTGCCGGAGCAGGCCGTCGAGCCGGTCGGCGACGATGCCGTAGCGGGTGCCCTTGAGGTGGTGGTCGACCACCCCGAGCAGGGCCGGCAGCAGTTCGGCGGCCAGGTCGAAGTCGCCGGTCGTCGCCACGTGCCGGCCCACCGCGTGCAGGAACCAGAGGGTGCCGTCGGCGGTGTTGTACTCCACGCTGCCGGTGTCGGCGGTGTTCGCCAGCATCCCCTCGGACAGCGTGGACGCGTACGAGACGAGCAGCTCCCGCCCCTCCTCGGCCCGGTTGGTGGTCAGGAACAGGCCCTCGTAGCTGAGCATCGTGTCCCGCGACCACGCGCCGAACCAGGGATAGCCGGCCACCACGTCCGGTCCCGAGCGGGTGCGCACCACGAACGCGTCGGCCGCCAGCGCCAGCGTCGCCTGTGCGTCGTCGGCCGGCTGCGCGGCCGCGACCACCGCCCGGTTGCGCAGCCGGGCCGCCTCGACGACCTCGGCCGGCCGCGCCGGCGGGTCGTCCAGGTCGCCGGTCCACGCCGACACCTCGGCCGTCGCCCCCGGTTGCCGCAGCTCGGCGTGGAAGCTCCCGGCGTACCAGAGGTCCTCCTGGGGTTGGAGGCCGCGGGCCGCCTCCGCGCGGTGCCGCACCCCGCGCCACCACGCGCCCGCCGGGCGGAAATCCGGTCCGCGCAAGCGGTACGCGCCCTCGACCACGCACCCGCTCTCGTCCGCCTCGACCGTGAGGGCCGGACCGCTCGCCGTGCGCTCGCCGTGGATGTCGCGCCACGTCACCAGCGCCTCGAGGGAGAGGCTGACCGGGCCGCCGGTGAGCAGCCGGTGCACCACCGCGACCGACGGCCGGCCGTGCACCATGGCCAGCTCGCGCTCGATAACCACATCGCCGATCCGCCAGCGCCATCGGGGCAGGCCGTCGACGAGCTCGAAGCCGGCCAGCAGTTCGTGCCCGCGTGGGGCGATCGTCCCATCCGCCCACTCGTGGGTGGCCAGCCGGACCGACGAGCCGGACGGCAGCGTAACGATCGGGTCAAGAGCGGCCAGGCCCATCCGGCGAGTGGCGGCCGTCTCACCGGCAACAATCAATAAGCCGTGATAGCGGCGGGTACGGAGGCCGTTGACCGTGCCCATCGCGTAGCCGCCCCGGCCGTCCGGAACCAGCCACTCACGAGCGGAGCCTTCGTCGATGTTTCCGCATACCTGCTGGCCGAAGGCCAGGCGGCGGACCGTAGCCACTAGATGACCTCCTGTTGTCGGGCAGAATGAAACTCAGTGTGGTCGTAAGGGCAACGATGATCCGATTCAGGGGGTGAGACACGGCGTGGCGGAGCGCTTACGCCTGGCGCAGGCCGACTCCGGCGAGCAGCCGTGGCGATCGTGGGGCCCCTACCTCGCCGAGCGCGCGTGGGGGACGGTCCGCGAGGACTACAGCGAGCACGGCACGGCGTGGGACTACTTCCCCCACGATCACGCGCGGTCCCGAGCGTATCGCTGGAACGACGACGGCATGGCCGGCATCTGCGACGACCGGCAGACGTTCTGCTTCGCGCTCGCCCTCTGGAACGGCCGGGACCCGATCCTCAAGGAGCGGATGTTCGGCCTCGGCGGCGACGGCGGCAACCACGGCGAGGACGCCAAGGAGTACTGGTGGTACCAGGACTCGACGCCGACCCACTCCTGGATGCGGTGGCGCTACCACTATCCCCAGCGCGAGTTCCCGTACGACCAGTTGGTCCGCGTGAACGGGCACCGCTCGCGCGAGGAGTCCGAGTACGAGCTGATCGACACCGGGGTCTTCGACGAGGACCGCTACTGGGCCGTCACGGTCGACTACGCCAAGGCCACGCCGACCGACATGTGCCTCGCGATCACGGTGGCCAACCGCGGGCCGGACGAGGCGACCCTGCACGTGCTGCCGACGCTCTGGTTCCGCAACACCTGGTCGTGGGGCCTGCCCAACCGTCCCAAGCCGGTGCTCGCCGGCCGGCCCGGTCGCCTGGCCGGCCTGCACCGCAGCCTCGGCCACATCGTCCTCGAGGGCCAGGACGCACCGCCGGCCCTCGTCTGCGACAACGAGACGAACGCCCAACGCCTCTGGGGCCTGCCCGGCGCCAGCATGTTCCCCAAGGACGGCATCAACGACCACTTGGTCGCCGGCCTGCCCACGGTTAACCCGGCCGGCATCGGCACCAAGGGCGGCCTGCACTACGAGCTCACGCTGGCGCCGGGGGAGTCCCGCACGATCCGGCTGCGGCTCGCCCAGCACGACCGGGAGCCGCCCGCGCTCGACCTCGGCGCCGGCTGGGAGGCGGTGATGCGCGACCGCGAGGCCGAGGCCGACGACTTCTTCGCCGAGGTCATCCCGGCCGCCGCGACGCCCGACGAGGTGGCGGTCGCGCGCCAGGGCATCGCCGGGCTGATGTGGGGCAAGCAGTTCTACCACTTCGACGTGAAGCAGTGGCTGACCGGCGATCCGGGCTCGGCGCCGCCACCGCCGGGCCGCCGCTTCGGGCGCAACAACGCCTGGTGGCACATGAACAGCTTCGACGTCATCTCGATGCCGGATCCCTGGGAGTACCCGTGGTACGCGGCCTGGGATCTGGCGTTCCACTGTGTCTCGATCGCCCGCGTCGACCCCGGCTTCGCGAAGTCCCAGCTGCTGTTGCTGCTCCGCGAGTGGTACATGCACCCCAACGGCCAGATTCCCGCGTACGAGTGGGCGTTCGGCGACGTGAACCCGCCGGTGCACGCCTGGGCCGCGTTGCGCGTCTTCGAGATCGACGGCGGCCGTGACTTCGACTTCCTGGCCCGGGTCATGCACAAGCTGCTGCTCAACTTCACGTGGTGGGTCAACCGCAAGGACGTGGGCGGCAACAACGTCTTCGAGGGCGGTTTCCTCGGGCTGGACAACGTGGGCCCGTTCGACCGGTCGGCGGCGCTGCCGGTCGCCGGCGTGCTCGAGCAGTCCGACGGCACCGGCTGGATGGCGATGTACGCGCTCAACCTGCTGGACATGGCGATCCGGCTGGCGCTGCACGACCGCACCTACGAGGACATGGCGACGAAGTTCTTCGAGCACTTCGCCTACATCGCCGAGGGCGCGTACCGGCAGGGCCTCTGGGACGAGGAGGACAGCTTCTTCTACGACCAGCTGCGCCTGCCGGACGGGCACAAGCTGCCGCTGAAGGTGCGCTCGATCGTCGGCCTGCTGCCGCTCGCGGCCACCACCCGGCTCAGCGCGGCGACGCTCAACCGGCTTCCCGAGCTCTACGCCCGGCTGCGCTGGCTGCGGGCGTCGCAGAGCGAGCTGGCCGATGTGATCAGCGCCCGGCGGCTGTCGCCCGAGGGACGCCAGCAGCGCTTGCTCGCCATGGTCGGGCAGGACCAGCTGCTGCGCGTGCTGCCGCGCATGCTCGACCCCGAGGAGTTCCTTTCCGCGTACGGGATCAGGACGCTCTCGCGGGCGCACCTGGAGAAACCCTTCACCGTGTCGCTCGGCGGCTCCGATTTCACCGTCGGGTACGAGCCGGCCGAGAGCACGAGCGGGCTGTTCGGCGGGAACTCCAACTGGCGTGGGCCGGTCTGGATGCCGGTGAACTACCTGCTGATCGAGGCGCTGCGGGAGTACGCGGCGTTCTTCGGTGACGACCTGATGGTGGAGTACCCGACCGGCTCGCAGCGGAAGATGCCGCTCACCGCGGTGGCCGACGACCTGTCCCGGCGGCTGATCTCGCTCTTCGTGCCGGACGCCGAGGGCCGCCGGCCGATCTACGGCGCCAACCCGGTCCTGCAGCGGCATCCGGACTGGAAGGACCTGATCGTCTTCCCGGAGTACTTCCACGGCGACAACGGCGCCGGTCTCGGGGCGTGGCACCAGACCGGGTGGACCGCGCTGATCGTCGACCTGATCCTGGATCTCCGGGGCTGACGCCGGGGTCTTCTCTGTTTCTCCGGCCGGCGGCACGGTCTCTGGCGCTCGGCAACGGGCCCGATCCGGCGGCGCGGATCGGGCCCGTTGCGTGTGTGACGTGCCGGTCAGACGGCCGCGGCGGTGGCCGCGGTGGGGTCGGCGGCCGCGGTGGGGTCGGCGGTCGCGGTGGGGTCGGCGGTCGCGGTCGGCTCGGCGGTCGCGGTCGCGGTCGGGTCGGCGGTGGCGGCGTTGCGGGTGTGGGCGGCCAGGTAACGAGCCTGCCAGGTGATCAGGGCCGCGAAGGTGACGACGGTCAGGACGGTCGAGAGGCCGACCATCACGTCGATCGGGAGCAGGTAGACGAGCGCGGCGCGGATCACGGCCTCGGCCAGCAGGCCGCCGCCCCAGACCAGGCACGCGACGCGGTGGCCGTGGCGGATGTGCGGGTCGGCGGCGTAGTCCGCGGCGAGCTCGGCCGCCCGCTGCGGCTGGAAGCTCTGCTGGGCGGCCAGCGTGAGCGGCCGGCCGCGGAAGGCGGTGACGACGAACAGCGAACCGATGACCGCCGACATCGCCGAGTGCTTGATGACCAGGAACCGCGGGTCGCCGGTGAGCACGGTGAAGAGCAGCCCGACTCCGAAGACGGCGGCCATGACGGCCGAGAAGGGGCTCAGCGTGCGGGCGCGGGCGGCCATCCAGACCAGGCGGGCGCCGGCGGCCGCGGTGCCGGCCAGCAGGGCGGCGGTGTCGGTGGCGCCGGCGGCGTGCAGGGCGTAGTAGGTGGCGACCGGCAGGCCGAGATCCCAGGCCATCGAGCGGATCATCGCGGTCATCCCGGTGTGCGGCATCTTCGGCTCCTCGGTGCGGCGGTTGGTGATGCCCTTGATCCTGGCGGCCGCGGCCGGGTCGGCGGGACGACCGGGACGTGGATCGCGGTTGTCAACCGACCGGTGGACACGGGCGGTCCGAGGGCGGGAACGCGGGGGCAGCGAGGGCGGGTGAGGAGCGGCTAAGGTCCTCGCTCGTGGACGAGGACAAGATCGCGGAGCCGGAGAAGTCGGTCGATGCTGAGGCTGGGCCCGCGAAAGGTCCCGGCCCGAGCGGGACGCCCACGCTGAGCGGCGAGAAGGCGGCCGAGAGCGCGGAGGACGAAGAGACGGCGGCGGCCGATGCCGAAGCGGGCGAAGCTGCGGGGACGGCGGCGGGCGAGGCCGCGGGGACGGCGGCCGAGGACGAAGAACGAGCGGAAGAGGAACTAGCGGAAGAGAAGGCGGTCGAGGAGCCGGCGGCCGAGGAAGACGGCGGCGTCGAGGTTGAGCGGGAGACCGTCGCGCTCGCGGCGCCGGAGACGGAGCCCGAGGCGGAACCCGAGGCGGAACCCGAGCCGGCGGCGGCGTTTGCGCATGCGCCTACCAGTGGTGGCGTGCGGCATGTTGGCGACGAGACGCTCAGCGAGCTCGACGAAGCCGAGGAGCCCGAAGAGGCCGAGGAGGCGCCGGCCGCGGGGATCGATCGGCGGCCGGACGTTCTGTCGTGGGTGCTGACGCCGGTGTTGGTGCTCGTGCTCGGGCCGCTTCTGGCGGGGGCCGTCGCGGTCCTGGTCGCGACGAGCGAGACCGGCTATCCGGCGCTGTGCCGGTCGGCGGCGGCCGACAACCGGTGCGAGGAAGTCGTGCTCCGGATGGCCGGGCAGCACGCGGTGGCGTTTGTGGTCGGCTGGGCTCTCGTGTGGGCCTTGCCGTGGTGGCGCGGGCTCCGGGCGTACCGGATCGCGCTCGGGGTGTTGGTTGTTCTTCTGCTGGTGGCGGCGCCGCTGCGGCTGGTGAGCACGATGGACTACGACTCGGTGCTGGGACTGCCGTAGGCGCACGGGCGGTCCGGGCCCCGGCGCGGGAGGCGGAGCAGCAGGCTGGCGCCGGGGCGGTGGGTGGTGTCGACGGTGATGCTGCCGTGGTGCCGGGCGGCGACCGTCTGGACGTACGCGAGACCCAGCCCCTCGCCCGGAAAGCCCTGATGGGCGACGTTGCTGGCGCGGTAGAAACGCTCGAAGAGGCGGTCGTGCTCGCCGTCGGGGATGCCGATGCCGGTGTCGCTGACCCGCAGCTCGGCGACCTCCGGACCACCCCCGAGTCGTACGTGCACGTCGCCGCCGCTTGGTGTGTAGGCGATCGCGTTGGCCAGCAGGCAGGTGACCGCCTTGCGCAACCGGCCGCCGTCGCCCCGCAGGCTCAGCCGCGGCACGCTCTCGGTGTGCAGCCGGACCCCGGACCGGGCGGCGGCCGGTTCCGCGTCGGCGATCGCCTCCGCCACCACGGTCGCCAGGTCGATCTCGGCGATGGTGAGCGGGATGTGGCCGCTCTGCAGGCCGGCAATCTCGAGCAGGTCGCCGACCACACTGCCGAGGGCGCGGGCGTTGCGCTCGATCGCCCGCGCCATCTCGGCCGCGTCACCGGCCGAAGCCGCCGGAGCGGCCGAAGCCGCCGAAGCCGCCGGAGCGGCCGAAGCGGCCGGAGCGGCCGAAGCGGCCGAAGCGGTGATCTCCTCGGCGAGCAGGCCGGCGTACCCGGTGATGACCGTCAGCGGCGTGCGCAGCTGATGGCCGACCAGGGTCAGGAAGTCGTTGCGGGTGCGGGTCAGCTGCTCGGCCAGGTTGGCGGCCCGGCGCAGGGCGATGAACAGGCCGAGCTGAGCCGCCACCCCGCCGAGCAGCACGATCAGCAGGTCCCGGTTGCGCTCCTCGGCGGCGGCGAAGCCGACCAGGACGCCGAGCAGCGTCCTCCCGTCGCGCACCGGGACCGCGAGCGCGGTCCGCAGGCCGAGTTCGGCGCGGGCCCGCGCCCCGGCCGCCGCCTCGGGCGACCCGTCCACCGGCCGCGTCGCGTCGGGCACCCAGATCGGCTGGCCGGTGGCCCAGGCGGTGCCGAGGAGGCAGGCGCCCTTGCGGATCGGGCCGCCGTGCAGGTTCGGGCGCCCGGCGAGCGAGCTCCAGCACCCGGCCCATTCCAGCGAGTCGGTGACGGCGTCGACCAACCACAGCTCGGCGTGCGGCCAGTCGAGGGCGGCGGCGACCGTACGCAGTACGGCCGTGACCGCCTCGGCGACGGTCGGCGCGGTGCCGAGGATGTGGCGGATCTCCTGTTCCCGGGCCCGGAATCCCTCGGCCCGGCGCATCGCGGTGACGTCGTGCAGCGCCGCCACCGCGCCCAGCCGCCGGCCGTCGCCGGCGGTGATCGGCTGCGCGTGCGCCCGGAAGATCCGCTCGCGGCCGTCGGCCGCGCGGATCAGCAGGTCGGCCCCGCGCACGTGCTCGCCGTTCAGGGCCCGCCCGAGCGGCGTCTCCGGCCGCGACAGGAGCGCGCCGTCCCGATCGCGCAGGGACTCGGCGGCGATCCGCTCCACCTGGGCCCCGGTCCAGGCGTCGGCGAGGCCGTGCACCCGGCGCAGCGCCCGGTTGATCACGATGACGTGGCCGTCCGCGTCCGCGGCCACGACGCCGACGTCGAGGCTCTCGAGCAGGGCGGCGAGGAAGCGGCGTTGCCTCTCGGCGTCGCCCTCGGCCGCGGCCTCCCGCGTACGGTCGGTGATGAAGGCGCAGGCGAGGGATCCGGCCGCGCCACGCACGACGGAGAGCACGATCCGGGTGGGCACCCGGTGGCCGTCGCGATGGCGCAGGCCGATCGTGCTCGGGATCCGGCGGAGGCCGGGCCGGGTGAACAGCCGCTCCAGCGCCTCCCCGATCGACCGGACGCCGTAGTCGGGCAGGATCGTCTCGGTGATGTGCCGGCCCGCGACCTCGGCCACCGGCCAGCCCAGCAGCTCCTGTGCCGCCCGGTTGAAGCCGGCCACGATGCCCTGCGGATCGACCGCGACAAACGCCTCCTGCACGCCCTCGATCAACGCGGACGGGTCGAGGGCGGTTACCGCGGCCGGGACCGGCCGCGCCTCCGGGACCGGCAACGGGTCGAGCAGCTGCGCGATCTCGAGCAGGACGGTGATGTCCTCGTCGCGCCACCGGCGGGGCACGGTGTCCATCACCGAGATCGCCCCGACGGCACGGTCGGCGGCGTCGCGCACCGGCACCGCGATGAACGACCGCACGCCGTACTCCACGTGCATCGGATGCTCGCGCAGGTCGGCGTCGTCGCCCGCCATGTCCCCGCTCCACACCGGCGCGTCCTGGCCGATCGCGTACTTGCAGAGCGAGTAGGCCATCGGCGCCCGGCCGCCCGCCGCCAGCCGGGGCGGGAGGTCGCTGGCGCCGGCGAAATACTCGTGCCGAATTCCCACGAAGGTGATGGCGCTCATCGGCGTGCGCACGATCCGGGCCGCGAGCCGGGCGATCCCGTCGAGCGGTATCGGCAGCGCCGGCGCGATCCGCCGGGCTCGATCCATCGCGGCCAGCCGTCCCGCGTCGGCCAGCACCGCCTGATCCACGACTGGCATGGGCCCCCGCCCCTCCGTCCGGCCACTGAACGACGGCGCGGCGAGTACCCGTACATATCCGTATGAAACGGTTTTTGCCGCTTTAGGGTAGTAGCGGATCTGTATGCAGGATGGCGGATGCATTCGCGATCCCCCATTCGCGTGATGAATCCGGCAGAAGCGACCCGATCGTTGACCCCTGGCATCCATCGTTCGGACACTGGCTGCTGGAGACGGCCGCATCGGAGGTCACCGTGAGGGCGAACAATGCCGGCAGGCGCGCCGGCGACGCCGAGCACCCCGGTAGCGTCGCGCTGACCCACCATCGGGACGACTCGGTGGTCGAGCTGGTCGTCAGCGGCCGGTGGGACCGGCGCACCGCGATCGACGTCTACGACGTGCTGCGCAAGAGCCTGGCCGAGCATCCGTCGGCGATCATCATCGACCTCCACGAGATGAACGACTGCGACGCGAGCAGCGCGGCCACCTGGATCGCCGCCAGCCAGGCCGCCACCATGCTGCAGCCGCCCGCGCAGGTGGCCCTGTGCGCGCCGCCGACCCGGCAGATCGTCACCCGGTTACGGCAGCTCGGCTGCACCCGCTTCCTGTCGCTGTTCGGCACCGTGGATCAGGCGCGGGCCGCCGTGGCGAGCGCCCTGCCCCTGACCGACCGGCTCCAGCTGCGCTGGCTTCCCGCGCATCCCGACACCCTTGCGACCGTACGCGATGTGGTCGCCCTGGCGTGTCGCGTGTGGACGATGCCGGCCCTCGCCCTCGACGCCCGGGACGTGGCGCTCGACCTGGTCGGCGACTCCATGGCGCACGCGGGCAGCGCCATGCTGTTCACCATCTGCCGGCGGCAGTCCAGCCTCTACCTCGCGCTGCGCGACCGCGAGCAGACGCTGCCGCCGCGCCACCCGGTCGACGCCCGCCTGCTGGTCGTCACGACGCGCAGCTTCGTCTGGGGCGCCGCACCCACCCACGACGGCAAGGTCGTCTGGGCCGTCGTCCGCTGACGGCCGGCGCCGCCTGGCCGGCGCTCGGCGGTGTCGCTCGGATGGCGCGCCGCGGTCGGCCGTTCAGTGGTTCCGGTGGGCGCGACCGCCTCCCTAGGATGCCCGGGTGTTTCCCGGCATATCCGTCCCGGACCGGCGCCCACGGCCGGTCGCGGTCGCCTTCTGGGCGCAGGCCACGGTCGCGGCGCTGCTCGTGGTGATGGCGGCGACGGGCGTGATCGGCGCGCTGCGGTATCCGGACGTCTCCGGTGAAAGGCCCGGATATCCGCTGGGCGCCGGGGTGCTGCTCGCCGGGGCGGCCGGACTGGCGGCCGCCGCGGCCGGGCTGCGGCGGGGCAACCGGATCGCGTATCGGCTGAGTCTGGCCGGTCTGACACTGCCGGTGGCCGTGCTCGCGGCGGGCGTGCTCGGCGTGGGTGTGACCTACGAGTCCTCGTTCGGCGTGGTGGCTTACGGCGACGCGAACGACCTGATCGCCTGGATCGCGCTCTCGGCCACCGTGACCGCGGCGGCCTCGGCGGCGGCGACGGTGCTGGCCGTGCTGGCGGTGGCGCTGCTGGCGAGCCGGCCCGCTCGCCGGTTCTTCGCGTCCGGGTAGCGGCGGGGCGGCGCGGGGTCAGAGCGGCGGCGCGGCGACGAAGGCGCGGATCTCGCGGGCGCAGGCCTCGGGCTGGTCGTGCGGCATGAGCGTGTAGCTGCCGGCGACCTGGATCAGGCGGCCCCGCGGCAGGGCCTCGGCCAGGCGGGCGCCGTTCGCCGGGACCATCATGCGGCACTCCGGCGCCCACAGGACCAGCGCCGGGCCGGTGAAGGCGGCGAGGCGGCGGGCGGCCTCGGTGTACTCGTCGCGGCGGGTGGTGCGCAGGTATCGCAACAGGTCGCGGCGGATCTCGGACGAGCCGAGCGCGGGGGCCAGCCAGGCGTCGAGGACGTCGTGCGGGATGGGGCGCTTCGACATCAGGCCGAAGTTCATCGGGGAGCGGCGCATCGGGCGTACGCGCAAGGTCTGTAAAGCCGCCGCCGTCGCGCCCGGGATCTTGGACGACAGGTAGAGGGCGCGACCGGGCAGGCCCGGCGGGAAGTTGTCGAAGGACTCCTGGGGCAGCAGCACCAGGCGGGTCACCCGGTCGGAGAGCCGGTGGGCCGCCACCAGCTGGGCGCCGCCCCAGTCGCAGCCGACCAGGGTGACCTCGCGCAGGTCGAGCGTCTCGAGGAACTCGGCCACCAGCCGGGCGAGGCCGATCGAGCTGAGGTCGGCATCGGGCCCGAGGGGCAGGCGGTGGGCGCCGAGCGGCAGCTCGAGCACGACGCAGCGGTGACCGGGCCCGAGGCCGGCGATCACTTCGCGCCACAGGCTCGCGCCGACCAGGATGCCGGTGAGGAAGACCAGGACCGGCCCCTCGCCGCCGCTGTCGTCGTACTCCACGGTCCCGGCCGCCAGCTCCGCCCTTTTCATGGTCGAAGACTATCGATCGTGCCAAGCTCGACCCCATGGACTTCGGTGTCGGATATTTCCCTACGCACGACGGCGTGCGACCCGGCGAGATCGCCCGGCGGGTCGAGGAGCGCGGCCACTCGGCGCTCTACTTCGCCGAGCACACGCACATCCCGGCGAGCCGCGAGACGCCGTGGGGCGGGGGCAAGCAGCTGCCACAGAAGTACTGGCACACGTACGACCTGTTCGTCGCCCTGACCGCCGCCGCCGAGGCGACCAGCCGGCTCCGCATCGGCAGCGGCGTGTGCCTGGTCGTCGAGCGTGACCCGATCACCACGGCCAAGGAGGTGGCGAGCGTCGACCACCTGAGCGGGGGCCGGTTCGAGTTCGGCATCGGCTCGGGGTGGAACCGGGAGGAGATGGCCAACCACGGCACCGACCCGCGCACCCGGCTCAGCCTGCTCGGCGAGCGGGTGCGGGCGATGCGCGAGATCTGGACGCACGACGAGGCCACCTTCCACGGCCGGTTCGTGAACTTCGACCGGATCTGGTCGTGGCCCAAGCCGGCACAGAAGCCGTGGCCGCCGATCCTGGTCGGCGGGGGCGGCCCGACGGCCGAGAAGCGGGTGCTCGAGTACGGGGACGGCTGGTTCCCGCAGTGGCACGACCCCGACGTCCTGGCCCGGATCGGCGCGCTGCGGGCGGCGGCCGACCGCTACCTGCAGGTCCAGGTGCTGAGCGTCCCGCCCGACCCCAAGGCCCTGGAGCAGCTCGAGAAGGCGGGCGTCGACCGGGCCTCGGTCTGGCTGCCGTCCGGCCCGTGGAGCGTGGTCGAGCCGGCCCTGGAGAGGTGGGAGAAGGCGATCGCCGAGCTGGTCGGCCGGTGACGCCGGCCGAGCTGTTCGGCACCGTCCGGGTCGCCCGCCTCGCCACGGTCGCCCCGGACGGCCGCCCGCACCTGGTCCCGATCGTCTTCGCCCTCGCCGGGGACGTGATCCACACCGCGGTCGACGCCAAGCCCAAGCGCACCCGGCAGCTGCGGCGGCTCGCCAACATCGCCGCCGATCCGCGGGTCAGCGTGCTGGCCGACCACTACGAGGACGACTGGTCGCGGCTGTGGTGGGTCCGGGCCGACGGCGTGGCCCGCGTGCTCGACACGTCGCCGGCCGGGCTGAGCGCGCTGACCGAGCGCTACCCGCAGTACCGCGAGACGCCGCCGCCCGGCCCGTTCCTGGAGATCACCGTCGAACGATGGTCGGTCTGGCGCGCAGCCTGAGTCAGCGGCCCGGCCCGGCCCGGCCGCCACGCTCGAGCGACGCCGGCGGGACGTCGCGTGGGTGCGGCACGCGCTCGGCCGGATGACCCAAAGGGGCTCATCCGTTCGGATGACTTTAGTCACGGAGAGTAAGACGGCGTGGCCGCGGTGCCGATCCAGGAGGCCTCAGCAAGAGCCCTCTACCTTTGGATCGGAGCACGGATGTCGCCGACGCGCCTGCAGTCGTGCTTCGCCGCCTTGGTCGTCGTGCTCGCGGTCGTGTTCTACACGTTGCCGGCCTACAGCATGTACTCCTGGGCGGCGATCGGCCTCTCGGCCGCGGTCGCCGTCGTCGTCGGCGTCCGGACCTACCGCCCGTCGAAGCCACTGCCCTGGTACCTGCTGGCCGCGGTGCTGGTGAGCTTCACGCTCGGCGACACCACGTACAACGTGCTCACCGACTTCCTCGGGCAGGCCAACCCCTTCCCCTCCGTCGCCGACGCGTTCTACCTGCTGGTCTACCCGATGCTGGCGAGCGCCCTGATGATCTTCATCCGGGCCCGGTCGGGGCAGGACAACCGGGCGGCGCTGCTCGACGCGCTGGTGCCGACGGCCGGGCTCGGCCTGCTCTCGTACGTCTTCCTGATCTCGCCGTACGTGCGGGACGAGAGCATGGGGTTCTTCGAGAAGCTGACCTCGGTCGGCTACCCGCTCGGCGACGTGCTCGCGCTGGCCATGCTGCTGCGCCTGATCACCGCGGGCGGCCGCAAGCCGCTCGCGCTGACCACGCTGCTGTGCGGCGTCACCGGCCTGCTGGTCACCGACGTCATCTACGGCCTCCGCCAGCTCGACGGCACCTGGCACGTGGGCGGGCCCACCGACTCCGGCTGGATCTTCTTCTACACCGCCACCGCGCTGGCCGCCCTGCACCCGTCGATGCGCCGGATGACCTCGGGCGGGCCGGTGACCAAGCACGCCGTCGCCGGCGGCCGGCGGATCGTGGCCATGGCCGTCGCCTCGCTGATCGCCCCGGCCACGCTGGTCATCGAGGACCTCACCGGCGGCGTCGAGGACGCCATCATGATCTCGACCGCCTCCGGCACGATGTTCCTGCTGGTCATGGCCCGGGTGGCCGGTCTGCTGCAGGCCCAGCGGGACAACACCGCTCGCGAGCGCACCCTGCGCATGTCGGCGGCCGACCTGGTCGCGGCCAGCAGCGAGGCCGAGGCCGGGGAGGCGCTGAGCCAGGCCGTCGCGGCGATCGTGCCCGATGGTGAGCCGCACCGGTTCTTCTACACCCGCGAGGACGCCGAGCACGGCGTGCCGACCGGCCTGATGGGCACCGGCTGGGTGCAGGTGGCCGACCTGCCGGCCGAGATCGCGGCCCAGCTCGGCGGCTTCGAGTCGGCGCTGTTCGCCGAGGCCGTCTCCGGCTCGGTGAGCGGCGGCCGGCCGCATCGCAACTACGCCTACCTGGCCGCCGACGACGCCGTGCTGACCGCGCTCCAGTCGTCGTTCGACGCGCTGATGGCGCAGGGCACGATGGCCGTCGAGCGGATCACCCTGACCCAGGAGATCAACCGGCGCAGCAGCGAGGACTACTTCCGCGCACTGATCCAGAGCGCCTCCGACGTGATCCTCATCGTCGGCGACGACGAGGTGATCCGGTACGCGAGCCCGTCCGCCCTGCCCGTCTTCGGCCGCACCGACCTGGTCGGCACCCGGCTGTCCCGGCTCATCGCCGGCACCGACCACGACGACCTGCGCCTGCTGCTCGACGAGGTGCGGCACGGCCGCGGCCCGCGCGACGGCGTCGACCTCACCGCGATCTCCGGTGACGACCTGCTGCTGCAGGTCGAGTGCACCTGCCGGGACCTGCGCCACGACCCGGCCGTGGGCGGCCTCGTGGTCACCATCCGCGACGTCACCGAGCGCCGGCGGCTCGAGAGCGACCTGGCCCACCAGGCGTTCCACGACACCCTGACCGGGCTCGCCAACCGGGCGCTGTTCCAGAACCGGCTCGAGCAGGCGGCCGTGGCCGCCGAGAGCACCCGCGGCACCGTGGGCGTCCTCTTCGTCGACCTCGACGACTTCAAGGAGGTCAACGACTCGCTCGGGCACGCGGCCGGCGACCAGCTGCTGGTCGCGGTCGGCCGGCGGATCACCGAGGTGGCCGGCCCGCTGAACACGGCCGCCCGCACCGGCGGCGACGAGTTCGCCGTACTGGTCGAGCACGTGTCCGAGGTCGAGGAGATCGAGGGCATCGCGGCCCGCATCGTGGCGGCGCTGGCCGTGCCGATCGAGGTCTCCGACGGCAACGGTGGCCTGCACCTGGTCAGCGGCGCCGCCAGCGTGGGCGTCGCGACCAGTGCCGACGCCGGCGGCATCACCGAGCTGCTGCGCCGCGCCGACGTGGCCATGTACGTGGCCAAGACCGACGGCAAGAGCACCTGGCGCGGCTACCAGGACGAGCTGCACGAGGCGATGATGCGCCGGCTCGAGATGCGCACGGCGCTGATCGAGGCGGTGCCCGGCGACCAGATGCGGCTGCGCTTCCAGCCGATCGTCGACCTGCCCACCGGCATGGTCATCGGCATGGAGGCCCTGGTGCGCTGGCAGCACCCGGCCCGTGGCCTGCTCGGCCCGAACGAGTTCATCGAGCTCTCCGAGGAGAACGGCTCGGTGGTCGCGATCGGCGGGTGGGTGCTGCGGGAGGCGCTCGAGCACTTCGCCGCCTGGCGGCGCCGGCCCGAGGGCAACCTGCTGCGGTACGTGTCGGTGAACGTCTCGGCCCGCCAGTTCCGTACGCCCGGGTTCGTCGACCAGGTGCGCTCGGTGCTCGTGGAGACCAGCTCGCGGCCGGAGTGGCTGCTCCTGGAGATCACCGAGAGCCTCGTGCTGCACGACGCCGACCAGGTCTGGGCCGACCTGCGTGAGCTGCGCGCCATGGGTGTCCGGATCGCCATCGACGACTTCGGCACCGGCTACTCGTCGCTCAGCTACCTGAGCCAGATGCCGGTCGACGTCCTGAAGATCGACAAGTCCTTCATCGACGACATTCTGCACAGCACCCAGCAGATGGCGCTGGTCGAGACCATCGTCAGCCTCGCCCGCACGCTCGACCTCGCGGTCGTGGCCGAGGGCATCGAGCTCGACGGGCACCGCCAGGCGCTCATCACCATGGGCTGTCCTTTTGGCCAGGGATATCTCTTCTCCAAGCCGGTAACTGCCGATGAGATCGGCGACTGGCTGACCACCACCGCAACCCGCTAGATCCGCAAGTCCCACCCTTCGGAAGGAACCACATGTCCCTCGCTCCCATCTCCGGTGACGGCCTCGAGTTCGTGCAGCGCGAAGGCCGCTGGGCGGACCTCGAGCGACTGCGAGCCGGCAACCCGATGTACGACGCCACGATCGAGGAGATCAAGGGTCGCCGGATCCGGGTCGGCGACCACTGGCTGGCCGACTTCGCCTCCTGCAACTACCTCGGCTTCGACCTCGAGCCCGAGATCATGGACGCCATCGCCCCCGAGGTGGCCCGCTGGGGCACCCACCCGAGCTGGTCCCGCCTGCTCGGCAACCCGGCGATCTACCCGCAGATCGAGGAGAAGCTCACCGCCCTGCTCGACGCGCCCGACACCCTGGTCTTCCCGACCATCACCCACATCCACATGTCGGTGCTGCCGATCCTGGCCGGCAAGGACGGCTACGTCTTCCTCGACTCGCAGGCCCACAAGACCATCTACGACGGCAGCATGTACGCCAAGGGTCTCGGCGCCACCGTGCAGCGCTTCCGTGCCAACGACCACGAGCACCTGCGCGAGCTGCTCAAGGCGGCCCCGGCCGGCGTGCAGAAGATCGTGGCCATGGACGGCGTCAACTCGATGACCGGCAACGCGCCCGACATCAAGGCGTTCGCCGCCGTCGCCCGCGAGTACGGCGCCCTGCTCTACGTCGACGACGCGCACGGCTTCGGCGTCATCGGCGAGCGGGCCGCCAACGAGAAGTCCCCGTACGGCGTCAAGGGCAACGCGATCGTCAAGTACTGCGGCGAGACCTACGACAACATCGTGCTCGTGGGCGGCTTCTCCAAGTCGTACTCGTCGCTGCTCGCCTTCCTCGCCCTGCCGACCTGGGTCAAGAACCACCTCAAGGTCTCGGCCCCGCCGTACCTGTACTCGGGCCCGGCGCCGACCGCCTCGCTCGCCACGGTCATGGCCGGCATGGAGCTCAACGACAAGCGCGGCGACGACATCCGTGCCGACCTGTACCGCAAGAGCATGAAGGTGCTCGACCACGTCCGCGGCCTCGGCGTCTTCACCCCGAACACCGGCAACACCCCGGTGATCGAGCTGCCGCTGGCCCCGGGCGAGGACATCGACGCCGTCGGCAAGCTGCTGTGGGACCGCGGCATCTACGTGACGCTGGCCGCGTACCCGCTGGTCCCGCGCGACCAGGTCGGCTTCCGCGCCCAGGTCACCGCGGCCAACACGGACGAGGAGATCGACGAGCTCAACGCCGTCATCACCGAGCTCCACAACGCCGGCAAGCTCCGCACGTGCTGACCGTCGCCGGTCCGCTGGCGCCCCTGCGCCACAAACAGTTCCGGCTGCTGTGGACGGGCATGAGCGCCTCGCTGATCGGCGACGGGATGCTGCTGGTCGCTCTCGCCTGGTACGTGTACGACCGGTTCGGGGTACCGAGCGCGATGTCCGCCGTGGGCGTCGCGCTCTCCCTCCCGCAGGTCGTCACGCTGCTGATGGGCGGGGTGATCAGCGATCGCTTCGACCCGCGCCGGGTCATGCTGGTCTCGGATCTGATCCGGGGACTGGTCATGGCCGGCGTGGCGGCGCTCGCGCTGACCGGGGCGATGACGTCGCTCTGGATGCTGCTCGGGCTGATCGTGGTGTACGGCGCGGCGGCCGGCTTCTTCGGGCCGTCGTTCGACGCGCTGGTGCCGCAGGTGGTGCCGGAGGACGAGCTGGTCACGGCCAACGCGCTCGACCAGTTCGTCCGGCCGGCCTGCCTGCAGATCTTCGGGCCGATGCTGGGCGGCGCGGTGATCGCGCTGGTCGGGGCGCCGTGGGCCTTCGCCTTCGACGCGTTCACCTTCCTGGTCTCGGTGGTCTGCCTGCTCGCGATGCGCTCGGTGTCGTCCTCTCCCGACGAGTCCGGCATGCCGGAGTCGCTGTGGCAGGAGATGCGCGCGGGTATCGGGTACGTCCGGCGGCACATCTGGCTGTGGGGCACGTTCCTCTCGGCGACGTTCACGTATCTGCTGTTCATCGGCCCGACCGAGGTTTTGCTGCCCTACATGGTCAAGACCGAGCTGCACGGCAGCGCCACCGCTCTGAGCCTGGTGCTCACCTCGGGCGGACTCGGCGCGATCGTGGCGGCGCTGACGGTCGGCTGGATCGGCATCCCGCGAAAGTTCATCAGCTACATGTACGGGACCTGGGCCGTCGCCACCCTGGCGGTGGCCGGGTACGGGGCCGCCACCCATGCGTGGCAGCTGGCCCTGGCGTGCGTGGTGGTGAACGGGCTCGAGGCGGCCGGCACGATCGCCTGGGCCACGGCCAAGCAGCGCTTCGTTCCCGACGGCATGCTCGGCCGGGTGTCGAGTGTGGACTGGTTCGTCTCTACGGCGCTGCTGCCTCTGTCGTACGCGCTGGCGGCGCCCGTGGCCGGCTGGATCGGCGTGCGGGAGACCCTGCTCGGGGCCGGGCTGCTCGGCGCGGCCGTGACGTTCGGGTTCCTGTTCCTGCCCGGGATGCGCAAGCCGGAGAAGGACGCGTACTACGAGGCCCGGCACGCGGCCGACCGGCAGGCGCGGTTCGTGCTGGCCGAGCGGTTCGTTCTGGCCCGGCGCGCCCCTCAGGTTCCGGCTTCGGTTCCAGTTGCACTTCCGGTTTCGCATGGGCAGCTCGAGGAGCGGGTGACGGTATGAGCGAACCGATCGACGCGGTCCGCGACCTCAGCGACGCGTTCGCGGCGCGCGACCTCGGCGCCGCCCTGGCCTGCTTCGTGCCCGGCGACGACATCGGTTACGCCGGCTCGGAGCGCGACGAGAAGGCGACCGGCCGGGATGCCCTGGCGGCATTGCTGGGCAAGGTCTTCCTGCGCGACGAGGCGTACGCCTGGACCGTCACCGGCACGGTGGTGCACCGGTTCGGCGACCGGGCGTACGTCTTCGCCGAGGCCGACGGCCACGTGCGAACCGACGCCGGCGAGACCGACTCGTTCCCCTACCGGGTCTCCGGTTTGGTGGAGGTGGCCGGCGAGCGCTGGCGGTGGCGGCACTGCCAGGGTGGCGAGCCCACGGTTGACTGACGGGGTGCACCCACCTGATCGAGAACTGGCCATCGCCGCGGCCGCGGCCGGGGCCGCCGTGGTCCGGGCCGCGTTCGGCGCCCCGCTGACCCGTCACGACAAGGGCGCCGGCGACTTCGCCACCGCCGCCGACCTGGACGCCGAAAGAGCGATCCTGGCCGTGCTCCACGAGGCCCGCCCCGCCGACGCGATAGTGGGCGAGGAGAGCGGCGCCTCCGGCTCGGGTCCCCGCCGCTGGCTGGTCGACCCCCTGTGCGGCACGCTCAACTTCGCCGCCGGCACGATGGCGGTGGCCGTCAACGTGGCGTTGCGAGACGGCGGCCGCACCACCACGGCCGCCGTAGCCGACCCGTTCACCGGCGAGATCTTCTGGACCGCCGGCGACGGCGCTTTCGTCCGTCCCGCCGGCGCCGGCCCCTCCCTCACGCCGCCGCCGCCGACGCCCGCCGACCTTCCGCTCATCCCGTCGGCCGCCACCGGGCTTGTCGACGTCAACCTCGACCCGCCCTATCCGATCGATCAGGCGCTTGCCCTGCTCGCCGCACCGTCGTTCGCCGGCCGGTTCCGGCCCCGCGTGCTCTCCACGACGCTGGCGCTGACCTGGGTAGCGACCGGCCGTCGGGCCGCCTACGTGACCGGCGGCGACTTACGCGACAGCGTGCATTTCGCGGCCGGACTGGCCGTGTGCGAGGCGGCCGGCTGCGTAGTGACCGCACTCGACGGTTCGCCGCTGCATTCCGGCGACGGCGTGCTGGCCGCCGCCGACGAGGAGGCGCACGCCGCCCTGCTGGCGATGCTCACTCGCGAGAAAGCCGCGCAACCACCTGTGGATGACGCGCAAAAGTTGTCGTAGGTCGGCCGTATAGTCCACCCCACCCAGTGAACGGGGTGGGGGAGGAGTAGCCCGCCCTCGCAGCGTCCACCTCAAACCCGGCAGCTGATAGCCATCCCGTCCTCAACCGGAAAGTCCACCGTCACATACCCGTTGGCCGGATCCCGCACGTAATCCAGGTACGGCTTCACGCTGTCAAAGCTCGCGTCATCCCCGATCACCAGCGCACCGGAGCCCAGCGCCGGCTCCAGCAACCGCAACACCGGCAGATACAGCCCTTTCCACCCGTCCAGCAGCACCAACCCCACCGGACCGCCCACGTCGCGCAGGGTTTCGCGCGCGTCGCCCGGACGTACCTCGATCAGGTCGGCCACCCCGGCCTCGGCGAAGTTCGCCCGGGCCGCGTCCACTTTGGCCGCACTCAGCTCGGTGGTGATCACCCGGCCGGACCCGTTGTCGCGCAGCGCCGCCGCCAGGTAGAGCGCCGAGATGCCGTGTGACGTGCCGAACTCCACCACCACCTCCGGCCGCGCCGCGCGGACCAGGCTGTAGAGCAGCCGGCCGCCCTCGGCGGAGATCGGCATGTAGACCGGCGCCAGGGCGTCGGCGCGCTCCTGGTCGGTGGCGGACGGCGGCAGCGGTCCGATGTCGAGCGCGTCGTCGCCCTCGGCAGCGGCGTGCAGACGGGCGAGAACATCGCGCAGCGGCGCATCGGTGAGTGTCGTCATGCCGCCACAGTAGGGCGTCGCTCGAAGATTCTGGCGAACACCGCGGCCGCGCCGATCGACGCCGGGATCGCGACGGCCACGGTCAGCGCGAACGTGGGCAGACCCGCGGCCATGCGCGGCGCGACGAGCCGGCGGCTGGTCGCGAGACTCGCATGCTCAGGAACGCAACTCCGCCAAGGTGGCACCGGCGACGATGCGTGCGATGTTTCCGTCGTGGTCGCGGTCGGCCAGTCGCCGGGCGAGGTCGTCAAGGTCGGCAAGCTCGCCGTACGTCGCGCGTAGCAGCGCCCGCATCCCGTCGACCCGGCCTTGCTCGAGGCCTTGCTCGAGGCCTTGCTCCCGGTTCTTGCGCGCGATCTCGCGGCCCGACTCCGTTTGCTCGAGAACGTCGTTCATGCCTCTCCTTCGCAGTGCGTCGAGAACCTGGGCAGCCAGGGAACCTCCCACGAGCATACCCAGCTCGATCTGGACCAGCTGTTCCTCGAGCGCGCCGGTTGCGGCGATGCGATCGGCGACTCGTTCGGCAAGGTCGGGTGGTGGTTTCTGGGACCACAATGCGAGCGGCGCCAGCGGGCTGGCCAGCAGCGTCCCGGGATCCAGGTCGTCGGGCACGTTGACCGACCGGTAGTCGAGCCGCGCCTGATCGCGTCGGAAACGGCCCGGGAACCCTCCGCCCAGTGGCCAGAGCACGACCTGATGGATTCGATGCTCTGCCCGGCGATACTTGAGTGCCAGGGCCGCCCAGTACGCCACCATCCGCTCCTGGAAGTCCTCGGTCCGCTGGACCTGGACCTCGACGTGATAGATGTCGGCGGGTATCCCGTCGTCACGCTGGACCAAGAACACCTTGTCGCGCTGGCGGCTGCGTTGTCGTGGCTGCTCGGTCGGCCCGTCGAGGACCACCGCGAGCCCGTCGAGTCGTGCACCGCACAGCAGGTGCAACGCCTCACGAGGATGGGCCTCCAACAGCGCCTTGTACAGGCCGTCGAAGTCACGTGTCGGCGCCGGCCGCGCAGACGCGACATCGGCCGACAAGCTGCCGGTCATGGTTCCTCCCTCCGCGCCCACCTACAACGCGGAGACCAGCTTCCTCTACGGCATGACTAGTAGTCAAGAGACAGGTTGCCTCCTGCGCAGTATGGCCACCAACTGCCCAAATCCGACATCGTCATGCCGCCACCGGGCGGCGTCGCTCGAAGATCCTGGCGAACACCGTGGCCGCCGCGACCGACGCCGGGATCGCGACCGCGACGGTGAGGGCGAATGCCGACACGCCGGGTGCGACGTGCGGCGCGACCAGGCGGCGGCTGATCAGCGCCATGACCGGCATGTGGATGAGATAGAGGCTGTACGAGCAGTCGCCGAGGCGGCGGGCCGTCCGGCTGACCAGCAGGCGAGGTGGGCGTCCGGCCGCGAGCGACGCCAGGAACAGGGCGATGGCAGGGCCGACCGCCAGATCGACCCAGAAATAGTGCTCCACCGTCCACTCCGGACCGCGAACCGTGATGAGCGCGAGCGGCGGGAGCGCGGCGACAACGGCGATCGACCGGTTGACCCGCAGGCCGGCGGCGGCGATCCCCATCGCGAACAGCGGCGCGAGCTGGGCGGTGAAAGGCATTTGCCGGTACGCCCCGAGCACCGTCACCGGCAGAACGGCCACCACGATCAGGGCCGCCACGCCGCACCGCCGCCGGAGAAGCACCAGCAGCGGGAACGCCACGTACAGCCCGGCCTCGACCGCGATCGACCAGAACGCGCCGTTCGGGGCGGGCGCGGCCACGAAGTCCTGCAGCAGCAGGCCGTACACGACCACCGAGCGGCCCGTCGGCGGATGGGCCAGCGGCAGCGGGACGACCAGCGACGCCACCACCAGGCTCAGCGCCAGCGCCGCCCAGTACGGCGGCAGGATCCGCCGGGCCCGCCGCCGGAAGTAGCCGCGCCAGCCGTCCCGGGCGGGGGAGACGGCGAGCGAGAAGCCGGAGAGCGTGATGAAGAAGACGACCGCGAGGCGCCCGTGCAGCAGCCAGCCCGTCCACGCCGGGCCGGTGTTCCGCGGATAGCCCGGGAAGCACAACAGCCAGCAGTGATGCGCCACGACGTAGAGCGCGGCGAGGCCACGCAGGCCGTCGAGGCCGGCGATGCGGGTGGTGGGTGCGGGGGCGGCCGCCCGCGGTGCGGCGGCCGCCGCGGTCATGACATCGGCCCGGTCTCGGACACCGCGCTCCCGGTCAGCGCGAACGCGTCGGCGAGCGGTCCGTCGGCGCGGCGCAGCGCCGCGATGGCCCGGCTCGCCCGGCTCTTAACGGTGCCGGCCGAGCAGCCGAGCTGAGCGGCGATCTCCTGCTCGGAGAGGCCGGCCCAATAACGCAGCACCAGGACCACACGCTGGGCGGCGGGCAACTCGCGCAGGGCGGCGAGCACGATCTGGGCGGTGTCGTGCCGGTCGTACGCGTCGCCGGCCGCGGCCCGGTCGGGCAGCGCCTCCGCCGGAATCTCCCGTCGCCACATCCGCCGGCCGGCCCGCCACGCCGCGCGGGCCATGACCTGCCGGGTGTACGCCTCGGGGTCGCCCTGCTCGTGCAGCCGCCGCCACGCCCGGTACGTCTTGACCAGCGCCTCCTGGGTGAGGTCCTCGCCCTTGCCGCGGTCGCCGGTCAGCAGCGTGCCGTAGCGCACGAGGGCCGGATAGCGGGCCGTCACGAAGCCGGCGAATCCCGCCGCGGTCACCGCGCCCCGATCCCGAGCAGCGTCTTCAGCTGGGCCAGGGTCGCGTCGCTCAGGCGTACGCGCCCGCCGGCCGAGGAAACCGCCTCCTGGCACCCGCCGCCCAGCGTGATCACCACCATGGTCGGGGTCGCCGATTCGAGCGACACCGCCGCCCGCGGCCGGCCCGGGTCCGCGCACGCCGCCGAGTCGTCCACCACGTCCGACTGCGCGCGCAGCAGCGCGATGACCGCCGCGACCGTCCGCTGGTCCTTCGTCCGCGCCGCCCCGGCCGGCAGGTTGCGTCCCTTGGCGTCCGGCGTGGTCAGCGAGACCGATCGGGCCGAGTCGGGCAGGGCCAGGACGCCGGCCTCGGTCGGCGTGGTGACGATCGAGTCGAGGATCTTCCGCTCGGCCGGCCCGTCGTCGCGCAGCTGGAGCATCACCATCGACCAGGGCAGCGTGACCACGTTCCAGAAGGCGAACTCGGGGTACCGGTCCGGCGCCAGGTCCGCGGCCTCGAGGCTCTCCGACATCCAGGCCGGCTCGCCGCCGCGCAGCGTCATCGCCACCGGCGGGGTCACGATCCGGTGGTCCTCGTCCAGCAGGTCGTCGCCGACGAGCGTCCCGCCGGGATAGGTGCGCTCCGAGCCGTAGACCTCGACCGACGCGTTCTGGCAGCCCCGATTGCCGGTGACCACCAGCAGGATCGTCCTGTGCAGGTCGCCGCACGGGCGGGACGGGTCGTTCTCGACCGCCGTCCACCCGTCCGGGATCGGCAGCCGCATCGCGCCCGCCACCACGGTGCGGCCGACCACCCGCGGCACCGGCGGGCGGCCGAGCTCGGCCGGGCCGGCCGGCGCCGGCTCGCGAGCGGTGGTGACCAGCTGCCGGCCGGCCGCCAGGCCGCCCCCGAGCAGCGCGACCACCAGCGCCGCGGCCAGCACCGACCGCCGGCGCGCCGCCCGGCCGCGCCGGACCACGGCCGCGACCGGGTCGCTGACGCCGGGCTCGAGGTCGGCCACGGCGCCGTCGAGCAACTCCCTGATCCGCTGTGTCACCGTGTCCTCCCGTCGGCTCCCGTCCCCCTTCCGAAAGACATCGGTGCGGCAAAGGGTTCCACGGATCCGGGAAAACGTAGGCTACGAGGCCGATCCGGGGTAGCCGGCCGCCGACATGCGCTCGGCCAGCAGCCGCAGGCCCGAGCGCAGACGCGACTTGGCGGTGCCCTCGGGAACGCCGAGCTCGGCCGCGACCTGGCGGTAGGACAACCCGTAGTAGTAGGCCAGGGCGATCGGGTCGCGATAGAGGGCCGGCAGGTCCCGTACGCATTCGCGCACCGCCTTGGCCTGGGCGGCGCCGACCACGTCCTCCTCGACGCCGCCCTCGACCGGGGCCTGGCCGGCGAGCCGGGTGAGGTGCGTGCGCTGGACCGTCTGCCGGCGCAACAGGTCGATCGCGCGGCGGCGGGTCAGCATGCAGAGCCAGGCCCGAAGCGAGCCGCTGTGCGGGTCGAACCGCTCCGGGTGCCGCCACAGCTCGACGAACGCCTCCTGCACGGCGTCCTCGGCCGAGCCCTGGTCGCCGGTGATGCGCAGGGCGAGGGCGTACGCGGACGGCGCGTGCCGGTCGTACGCCTCGGCCAGCGCGATCTCGTCGGCGACGGTGAGCATGCCGTGCAGCCGCGAGTCGTCGGCCTGGGTCCGCACGTCACTCACATCCCAGCGTCGCGGCGACGGTGAGCAGCAGCCGGGCGGCCCCCGGTTCGCCGCGGACGGTGGCGACCGCGGGCGTGACCGGGACCCGGCCGGCCATCAGGCGGGCGAACCGCTCGGCCGGCATCGTCACCGAGGCGGCCGGCGGCCCGGTGGCCGGGCGGTGGGCCGACAGCGGCATCGAGGCGGCCGGCGGCCCGGTGGCCGGACCGCGGGCCGAGAGCGGCACGACGCGTTCGAAGCCGCCGGGGCCGGTCAGCGCGAGGCGCACCGAGCAGCCGGGCCGGCCGCGCCCGGTGGCGTCGATCGCGCCGGGCAGCAGGGCGAGGCCGAACTCGAGGATCCGGGTCAGGTGGGCGGGCGGGGGCGGCGCCGGCGGCAGGGCGACCGCGGCCCGGATGTCGTCGTGGTGGATCCAGGTCTCGAACGCCCGCTGGGTGAGCGCCTCGCGCAGCGGCCGCCGCATCGGCGCCCGGCCGGCCAGGCGCACCGGACGGTCGAGGTCGCCGGTCACCGCGAGCAGCCGGTCGGACTGCGCGCGCCAGGAGGGTGCGACGCCGAGGCCGGGGGAGGCGGCGGCGGGGGGTGCGGCGCCGAGGCCCGGGGGTGCGGCGGCGGAGGGTGCGGCGGCGAGGCCGGGGGGTGCGGCGGCGGGGGGTGCGGCGCCGCGGCCGGGGGGTGCGGCGGCGGAGGGTGCGGCGTCGAGGCCGAGGTCGGCGAGGACCAGGCCGTCGTTGCCGGCGAGGTGCCGGATGAGCTCCCGGACCGTGCGCCCGCCGGCCGTGCGGGCCTGCCACTGCGACGGCAGCAGGGAGTCGAGCAGGTCGGCCAGGGCGGCGGCCTGGGACGCGTACGGGGAAGAAGGCCGTTGACTCAGGGCTTTGCCGAGAACGCGGGAGCGCAGGCCGGGCGGTGGCGTCTCGGCGTGGGTGCCGGCGAGCCAGCCCGCGGCGTTGCGCGCCCGCCGCACGATCGCCGCGCACCGCTCGCACCCGGAGACGTGCGTGGCCACCGAGGGCGAGAGGAGATCACCGAAGGCGTACGCCTCCAGATCGTCCGGATGCATGCGCGCCCACCCCCTTCCGGGTCCCCAGGATCGACGACCGTGCGCGATTCAGCTCGTTTGAGACGGAACCGCGACAGCGCCGATCCGTTCGGGCGTGGCGTGCGAAACCCGGCGGCCGCGGGATTTGACCGCCGTCCCGGCGTCGTGGCAGCTTGATCATCATGAGGACGTTCGCGGAGGCCACGGCGGTCCGGCCCGAGGGCGGCGCCTTCCGGGCCGAGCTCGACGCGCACTGGGCGGTCGGCGACAAGCTGCACGGCGGCTATTTGATGGCGGTGCTGGCCCGGGCGGTGACGGCGGCCGCGAGCCACCCGCACACGGTCGCGGTCAGTACGTCGTTCCTGCTGCCGCCCGCACCCGGCCCGGCCGTCGTCACCGTCGTGCCGCTGCGCGAGGGCCGCTCGACCGCCCAGTTCCGGGCCACGCTCGAGCAGGACCGGACGGTCTGCGCCGAGGCGCTGGTCACCCAGGGTGTGCTCGACGACGCCGAGCCGTACTGGTCGGCCGCGCCACCGCCGGAGCTGCCGCCCGAGGACGACTGTTTCCTGCTGCCGGCCGACGCGCCCGGCGCCGCGTTCCGGGTGCACCTGCTCGACGTGGTGGAGCACCGCCTCGACCCGGCCTCGCTCGGCTTCGCCGTCGGGCGGCCGTCGCCGGCGGGCCGGGTCGGCGCCTGGCTGCGGCTGGCCGACGGCGCCGACTGGGACCCGCTGAGCATGCTGGTGGCGCTGGACCTGGCGCCGCCGATCTCGCTGACCCTGGGCGTGACTGGCTGGGCGCCGACGATCACCTTCACCGCGTACAACCGGCGCCTGCCCGCACCCGGACCGCTCCGGATCCTGATGAACGCCGCCGAGATCACCTCGGGCCGGATGGACGAGACGGCGCTGGCCTGGGACGCCAAGGGCAATCTCGTCGCGCAGGCGACGCAGCTGGCCGCCATCCGCGTCTAGACCGACCCCGCCACACCACCCCAGCCCACCAAAGCCCAGCCCAGCCCACCCCAGCCCACCCCACCCCGTTCACTGGGTGGGGTGAGAATACGGCCGGCGTACGACAAGTTTCGCTCGTCATCCCCAGGTGCGCGCGCCGGCTCACTCGGCGGCGAGGATGTCGGCGATCGGGCGCCGCGCGCCGAGGCGGGCGGGCAGGGCGGTGCAGGCGGCGACGGCGAGCACGATGGCCGCCAGCAGCGCCAGGAGCCGGCCGGCCGGGGGCAGGGTGAGCGGGGTCTGGGTGACGGTCCGGTAGAGCAGGATGCCGAGCGGCGTGCCGAGCAGGACGCCGCCGACGGCCGGAACCACCTGCGCCGCGGCCAGGCCGGCGCCGACCTGGGCCGGTGTCGAGCCGAAGGCCCGGGCCAGGGCGGCGTGGTGGCGGGCGTCGGCGACCGTGGCCCAGGTCGTGAAGACGGTGGTGACCGCGGCCATGATCAGCAGCATGACGGTGATGACGACGGTGACCTGGGTGAGCCGTTCGGCCCGCGGGTTGTGCAGGCCGGCGGTGTAGACGCGGGTCACCGTGTCGCTGATCAGCAGCGTGACCAGGCCGGCCGCGGTGACGGTGACGCTGAGAACGCTGAGCAGCGCCCGGGAGGGGCGGCGGCCGATCAGGCGCAGGCCGAGCAGCAGCGGCCCGGGAAGCCGCGCGGAGACCGCGATCAGCCGGGTGCTGCGGCGTGGGGTACGGCTCGGCCCGTGCAGCGCCGTGATGGTGGTGGTGCGTCCCGCGCGCAGGGCCGGCCCGGCGGTGGCGATGAGCGCGACCAGCACCGCGGTCCCCAGGACGACGAGGGCCGAGGCGCCGGTGAGCATAGGCGTCCCGGCGGCGCCGAGGAGCCCGTCGCCGGGGTCCGTGAACCGGCCGGCCAGGGCGTGGCCGAGGACCAGACCGCCGGTGGCCGCGAGCACCGCGAGCGTGAGGTGCTCGACCAGCAGCACGGCCGTGATCAGGACGGGCCCGCCCCCGACGGCCTTGAGCAGCCCGACGCGGCGGGTCTGGTCGGTCAGCCGCCGGCCGGCCAGCACGGTCAGCGCGGCGAGCGCGAGCAGCGCCAGCAGCACGCCGCCGACCTGCAGCGCCGCCTGCTCGGTGCGGGTGACGCCGGCGTCCGCGCCCTGGATGTCCGTCCAGGACAGGACGAACAGCGATGGCCGCCGGTCGTGCGCCGCCGCGAAGGCCGGGGCCGAGGCCGGGTCGGCCAGGCGCAGGTCGACGAGGTACGCGGTCATCGGCGTCGCGCCGGTCAGCCGTGCGCTGTCGGCGGTGGTGAGCCAGACGAGCCCGATGTCGAACGCGCCCATGCCCGGGCGCACGTCGGCGAAGCAGACGATGTGGCACAGGCTGCTCGGGTACGCGGGCAGGGCGGCGCTGACCGCGGTTCCGCCGACGACGAAGGGGTGGCCGCCGAGCGTGACGGTGTCGCCGATGTGCGCGCCGATCGCGTCGGCGAACGCCCGCTCGAGAACGAGCTGCCCCGGGCGTACCCAATGTCCGTGGATCACCTTGGGTCGGTCGATCGGACCGGGGCCGGTGTCGCGGCCGAGGGCGGCCACCGTCATCGGCCGGCCGCCGGTGGTCAGCGAGGTGTAGCGCAGGGGATAGGGGCCGGCGTGCCCGGTCACCCCGGGCGCGCCGGTCAGCGCGGCGACGGCGGCCGGGTCGGCCGGACCGCCGTTCTCCTGCACCAGCGTGGCGATCACGTCGGGACCGGCGGTCGCCGCTCGCGTCTGCTCGTAGGGGTGGTCGGTGACCCCGTGCAGGGCCAGCCCGATGGTCAGTGTCGTCGTGGCGGCGGCCACCACCAGCAGGACCAGCACCGCCTCGACCGGACGGCGGCGCAGATCACGGCCGGCCAGGCGCAGGATCAGTCGAAGTCGGCCCATGTCGTCAGCCCACCAGCATGGTCTGGTCGACCAGCGCGCCGTCGCGCATCGACAGCAGCCGGCCGGCGGTCGCCGCGATCCGCGGGTCGTGCGTGACGATGACCAGGGTCTGACCGGCCTCGTGCAAGCGGTCGAACAGCCGCAGCACCTCGTTCGTGGCGGCGCTGTCGAGGTTGCCGGTCGGCTCGTCGGCGAGCACGATCAGCGGCTCGTTGGCCAGCGCCCGGGCGATCGCGACCCGCTGCCGCTGGCCGCCCGAGAGCGCGGACGGCAGGTGGCCGGCCCGGTCGGCGAGCCCGACCCGGTCGAGGAGGTCGAGCGCCCGCCGCCGGGCGGCCGGGGCGCCGGCGAGCAGCGCGGGGAGCTCCACGTTCTCCACGGCGGTCAGTTCGTCCATCAGGTGGAAGGCCTGGAAGACGAAGCCGATGCGGTCGCGGCGCAGCCGGGCGAGACCACGCTCGCTCAGCCCGTCGATGCGCCGCCCGTCCACCTCGATCTCGCCGGCCGAGGCCCGCTGCAGGCCGCCGAGCAGGTGCAGCAGCGTCGACTTGCCGCAGCCGCTCGGGCCCATCACCGCGACGGTCTCGCCCCGCTCGATCTCGACGTCCACGCCGTCGACGGCGACCACGCGCGCCGGGCCGCGGCCGAACTCCTTGCGCACACCGCGGGTGCGCAGCACCACGTCACTCATGTCCGTTCCCCCGATTCGCCCAGGTGCGCTCGCACGCGTCCAGCCAGGTCAGGTCGGCCTCCAGCCGCAGTACCTGTCCTTCCAGCAGCAGCCCGGCCAGCGAGCCGTCCGGCTCGGCGAGCACCGCCCGCTGCGCCTCCCGCAAGCGGCGCAGCAGCTCGCGGCGCTGGGCGTCGACCAGGGCGAGCGGGTCGGCCAGGTTCGCGGCGGCGGCCGCGACCAGCTTGAGATGGAAGTCGGACGGCGCCGGGCGCGGCCAGGACACCTCGGCCAGCCAGTCGGCGACGCGCCGTTGCCCGTCGGCGGTCAGGGCGTAGACCTTCTTGTCGCGGCCGTCGCCCTCGCCGGTCAGCTCGGCCGTGATCAGGCCGGCCTTCTCCAGGCGGCCGAGGGTCACGTAGATCTGGCCGTCGTTGTGCGCCTCACCGAGCGGGCCGAGCGCGGAGCGCAGCCGGGAACGGAGTTCATAGCCGTAGGACGGTTCCTTGGCCAGCAAAGCCAGCACGACATCTTGCATCACGCCTCCACCGATAACGGTTATCTAAGAGATAACGGTTATCCGTGAGCGTGTCAAGGGTGCTAGGCGACCACGGCGATCTCGGCGGCCGGGTCGGCGTTCCACTCCGGCGACATCTCGATCATGCGGCTGATCTCGGCCGCGCCGACCGGGCGGGTGAACAGGTAGCCCTGCGCCGCGTCGCAGCCGAGCTCGCGCAGCTTGGCCAGCGTCGCCTCGTCCTCGACGCCCTCGGCGATGGCCCGCAGGCGCAGCGCGTGGGCCAGCGCGATCATCGCGTTCACGACGCCCTCGCGGGCCGCGTCCTCGGTGATGCCGGCGACGAAGCTGCGGTCGATCTTCAGGGCGTCCCAGTGCCGGTCGGCCAGGCGGGACACCGACGAGTAGCCGGTGCCGAAGTCGTCGACGGCCACCGCCACGCCGTGCCGGCGCAGGTCGGCCAGGGTGCCGGTCATGATCGCGTCGTCGACCAGCGCGGTCTCGGTGACCTCGAGGATCAGGGCCGAGGCCGGGGCGTCGTGCGCCTCGAGGGCGGCCAGCACGATCGGGACCAGGCGCTGGTCACTGAGCTGGCGCGGCGACACGTTGACGGCCACCGGCGGGCGCCAGCCGAAGCGGTCCAGCCACTCGTCCTGTGCGGCCAGCACCTGGTCGAGCACCTGCTCGAAGAGCTGCCCGACGATGCCGTGGGTCTCGGCGTGCGGCACGAACTCGTCCGGCCCGAGCAGGCCGCGCTCGGGGTGCTGCCAGCGGACGAGAGCCTCCAGCGCGTAGAGCCGGCCGGTCACGATGTCGATCTCGGGGTGGTAGACGCACAGCAGCTCGCCGTTGGCCAGCGCGTGCCGCAGCTCGGTGTCCAGCCGCAGGCGGGCGCTGGCCTCCGCGGCGTACGCGTCGTCGAAGCGCTCGGCCCGGCCGCGTCCCCCGCTCTTGGCCCGGTACATCGCGGCGTCCGCGTCGCGCAGCAGCTCGGCCGGGTCGGCCTGGTAGTCGTCGGTGGTGCGCACGCCGACCGAGACCGAGGGGTAGAGCTCGGTGCCGTTGATGACGATCGGCTCGGTGAACGTGGTGACCAGCCGCTCGGCGACGACCTCGGTGTCGGCCTCGGTCGCCCCGGGCATGAGGATCACGAACTCGTCGCCGCCGAGCCGGGCCACGATGTCGCGATCGTCGCGCACCGAGGCGACGATGCGGTCGGCGATGGTGACCAGCATCCGGTCGCCGGCCTCGTGACCGAGGCTGTCGTTGACGTCCTTGAACCGGTCCAGGTCACAGAAGAGCAGGGCGACCTTGCTGCTGCCGTCGGCCGGCAGCTCGGCCAGCGCGAACGTCAGCCGGCGCAGCAGCTCGGTGCGGTTGGGCAGCCCGGTCAGGGCGTCCTGGGTCGCGCGCCGGCCCATGTCGCGCAGCGGGCGGCGGATGCGGATGGCGGCGAGCGCGGCCGAGACCAGCACGGCGATCGCGACCAGGCGGGTCTGGCCGTCGGCGGTGACCACGGCGTACCCGTCGAGCGTCAGCACCCCGGCGATGACCACCAGGTAGCGGCGCACGCTCAGGATGTTCGTCGAGACGTGCAGCGGCACGTTGAGCTGCGGCATCTGCGGGTGCAGGGCGGCCGCGCCGAGCAGCAGCGGGAACAGCATCCAGCCGAAGTCCATCCAGCCGCCGCCGACGTAGGTGCCGTTGAGGCTGGCGGTGGCGTAGTAGGCGTCCGGCACGAACCAGGCCACCATGCCGGCGACCAGCAGCCGGGCGGGCACCTTGCGCATCTCCATGCTGAGGCCGGCCCGCAGGGCGCCGAACAGCACGATCAGCGTGCCGACCGGGGTGCCGACGGCGACCAGCACGGCGAGGCCGGTGCCGCCGTCGTGCAGGGTCGGGCCGATGATGTGGATCCAGTACTGCAGCGCGAGCGGGACGGTCAGGACCCCGGCCTCGAGCATGCTGTCCCGGCCGGCGTGGTGGCTCAGGCGTACCACCGCGGCCGCCGCGACCAGGTGCGCGGCGATGTAGAGGACATCGGCGACCGACGGGAACGGCGGCTCGGTGCGGAACAGGTCATAGCCGGCGAAGATGATGTCGCCCAGCGCCGACATCGTCAGCGCGGCCGCCAGCATGGTCCAGGCCGACCGGTTGCGGGGCCGGTTGCGGGAGAGGCCGATGATCGCGGCGATCGCGCCGCTGCTGTTCACCGCCGGGAAGATCCAGTTGGTGAGCTGGTTCTGCGGCAGCACGATGTACGCCGTCGCGGCGATCGTTCCGGCCAGCAGGAACCAGAGCCAGGCCAGGGCACGAAGCGGCCTGGGGGCATGGCCTCCAGGTGGTTCGGGCATGGCGGGCTCCAGTCGGTGAGGCGTGTGACTCCGTAGTCATCGGCGTCCCCGGTAGCGATCTGAACAATTGCCGTTGCCCGAATGTCTTAAGCTTCTTTACAGTGATGAAGACATTTGGTTTCGTCTATGCATGACGAAACGAGGCGTGTTCGCGGCCGTGGCCGCGGCGCTGGTCGCCGCCGCCGCGGCGATTCTGCCGATGACCGCGTCCGACGCGGCCACGGCCTGCGTGACCCCCTACAGCAGCTCGACCGTGTACACCGGCGGCATGACGGCCTCCTACAACGGCCACAACTGGACCGCGAAGTGGTGGACGCAGGGCGAGGCGCCGAGCACCGGCGGCTCGGGCGTCTGGCAGGACGGCGGTGGGTGCGGCGACGGCGGTAGCGGCGGCGGCGGTGGCGGTACCACCTGCAACTACCCGAACTGGGTCGCCGGGCAGTACTACGCGGTCGGCGCGATCGTCCGCTACACCAACGGCCAGTTCTACCAGGCCACCCACGAGAACCCGGGCTACGACCCGACGATCAGCACCTGGTTCTGGTCGCCCTACTCCTGCACCGGGACCGGCGGCGGCGGGGGAGGCGGTGGCGGCGGGAACTCCGGCTTCGTCGTGAGCGAGGCTGTCTTCAACCAGATGTTCCCGGGGCGGAACAGCTTCTACACGTACGCCGGACTGACCGACGCGATGAAGAAATATCCCGCCTTCGCCACCTCGGGCAGCGACACGGTCAAGAAGCAGGAGGCCGCCGCGTTCCTGGCCAACGTGAGCCACGAGACCGGTGGGCTGGTCTACATCGACGAGATCAACACGGCCAACTGGCCGCACTACTGCGACTACTCCCAGCCGTACGGGTGCCCGGCCGGCCAGTCCGCGTACCACGGCCGTGGTCCGATCCAGCTGAGCTGGAACTTCAACTACTACGCGGCGGGCAACGCGCTCGGGATCGACCTGCTCAACAACCCGGGCCTGGTCGGCACCAACGCATCGGTCTCGTGGCAGACCGGCCTGTGGTACTGGATGACCGGCACCGGCGCGGCCGGGACCACGTCGCACAACGCGATGGTCAACGGCCAGGGCTTCGGCACCACCATCCGGGCCATCAACAGCATCGAGTGCAACGGCGGCAACCCGGCCCAGGTGCAGAGCCGGGTCGACCTCTACACCCGGTTCGCCGGCCTGCTCGGCGTCCCCACGGGCGGAAACCTGAGCTGCTGACGTGACATCATCGCGCCGTGAAGGTGTCACGCGCGCTCAGCGATGAGGCCAGGGCGTTCCTCGACGGGGTGCGCGGGCTGGAGCCGGACGACTGGGACCGGCCCACCCGCTGCACTCCGTGGGACGTACGCGAGCTGGTCGGACACGTGGTGACGGCGCTCGACCGCGTACCGGAGAATCTCGCCCGGCCCGCGCCGGACCGGCCGGACACCACAGCGGTGACCTATTACCGAGCGGATGCCCGCTTCAGCGCGGCCGCCAACGCCGAGCGCATCCGGACCGCCCAGGCTCGCGCCGCTACCACCGTTACCGGCGCCGCTACTTCCGTTACCGGCGCGGGTCCCGGCGTTACCGGCGCGCATGCCGCCGTTGCTGGCGCGGGTCCCGGCGTTACCGGCGCGAATGCTGCCGTTACCGGCGCGGATGCCGGCGTTGCCGGCGCGCTTGCCGCCGCTACTGCCGTCGATGCCGCCGCGGCCACCGTTACCGCCGTGCTCGACGCCTGCGCCCGCGAGCCCGACGGCCGCCTGATCCGCACCCGCCACGGCGACGCGATGCTGTTGTCGGAGTTCCTGGTCACCCGCGTGGTCGAGCTGGCCCTGCACGGCCTCGACGTGAGCGACGCCGCGGGCCGGCCGCCCTGGTTGACTCCCGCCGCCACCGACTGCGTGCTCGGTCTGCTCTTCACCGCGCCGCCGGTGGTGGCCGGGCTGGGCTGGGACCCGGTGACCGTGCTGCGCAAGACCACCGGCCGCGCGCCCGTCACGCCGGCCGAGGCCGAAGCGCTGGCCCGGGCCGGCCGGCGGAAGCTCGCCTTCGGCTGACCACGCCGGCGCGTCGCCGCTCGCGAAATATACAGCTAGGCTGTATTCGTGGAACTCACCAAACACGCTCACGCCTGCGTGGCGCTGACCAAGGCCGGCCGCACTCTCGTCATCGACCCCGGCGTGTTCACGCCCGGGGCCCGGGAGGCGGTGGCCGGCGCCGACGCGGTTCTCGTCACCCATGAGCACTTCGACCACCTCGACGAGGAGCTGTTGCGGTCGGCTGCGGTGCCGGTGGTGGGGCCTCCCGGCGTACGGGAGAAGGTGGGGGAGAGGGTGACCGCGGCAGCGCCCGGTGATCGGCTCGAGATCGCGGGGTTCGACGTGCGGGTGGTGGGTGGTGAGCATGCGGAGATTCATGCCGGCATTCCGCGGATCGAGAACCTGGGGTACGTGATCGACGGTGCCGTCTATCACCCCGGCGACGCCTATTTCGTGCCCGGGGTGCCGATCGGGACGCTGCTGCTGCCGAGCAGCGGGCCGTGGACGAGGTTCGGCGAGGCGGCCGACTTCGTGCGGGCGGTGGGGCCGGAACGGGTCGTGCAGATTCACGAGCTGATGCTGAGCGAGCTGGGGCAGAAGTCGTTCGCGACGCTGGTCGAGGGGCTCGCCGGGGTGCCGGTCGAGGTCCTGCCGCCCGGTTCGTCCGTCACGCTGTAAGGCGTGCCGGCGGGTTCGGCGGTCGCGCTCCGAGGCGCGCCGGCCGGCGGCGGTCGCGCTCCGAGGCGCGCCGGCCGGTTCGGCCGTTGCTCGAGGCGTGCCGGCCGGGTGGTCTAAGCAGGCCCCTCGGCCAGGCGGTCGAGCAGCGGCGGAACGGCCGCCAGCATCGCCCGCTCGGCCGGGGTGAGCCGGGACGCGATCGCCCCCGCGACCCAGTCCCGGCGCGCCGCGCGGTCGGCGTCGAGCGCGGCTGCGCCGGCCGCGGTGAGCGTGAGCACGAAGCCGCGCGCGTCGCCGGGATTGACCGCCCGGCGCACGAAGCCCAGCGCCTCGAGCTCGGCCACCGTGCGGCTCATGCTCTGATGCCGCACCCCGCGCCGAGCCGCCAGCTGCGCGATGGTGAGCGGCCCCTCGCGGCTCAGATGCCCCATCGTGGCGGCCCGCGTCGGCGGCAGCGTGTCCGCATGCGCGCGGGTGGCCCGCACGAACCGCCCCACCGCTTGCCGCAGCTCCTCGGCGATGTCCTCCATCGAGCAAGAATACAGCACTGCTGTAGTCAGGTGCCGACTTCGGAGCTGGTGACCCGCCCGTCCTCGATCTCGCAGGCAAACCTCCGGAGGCCGGCGTCCCCGGTCGAGAACGCGCCCGACACCGTGATCAGCCGGTCCCCGCCGACCCGTAGGGACGCCTCGTGCCACACCTTCCGCCGGTCGGTCGGCGCCTGGTCGTCCACGGCCGCCTTGCAGAGATCCACGGCTTCGTCCCGGCGCGCCTCCAGCGGCCGCGGCCACACCTTCACGGCGGCGACGATGCCCACGGTCACCGCCACGATCAGCCAGTAGGTGACGACGCCACGCCGGATCATCATGCGAGCATTGCACCGCAGCGGCGCAACCCGGGCCGCCGGCCGCGCGGTCCCGGCCTAACCTTTGCCGCGTGACTGACGTGCGCATCGTGCATCTGAGCGGGCCGGTCTTCGACGCCCTGGCCGCGGGCGAGCCGGCGCCGGCCCCGGTGCCGCTCTCGCCGTACCTGACCGGGCCGGAGTGCCGCGGGGTGTGGCGCCGCCGGAGTGAGCAGTGTGCGCGGGACCCGGAGGCCGCCGCCTGGGTGACCGGCGTCATCTGGGACGCGGCGGCGGGCGTGGCGGTCGGGCGCGCCGGTTTCCACGCGCCGCCGGACGCCGGCGGCATGGTCGAGATCGGCTACGCGGTGGATCCGGCATATCGGCGCCGCGGCTACGCGCGGGCGGCGCTGGAGCTTTTGCTCGCGCGGGCGAGGAGCGATTCCCGGGTGCGGCGGGTACGGGTGAGCATCCGGCCGGACAACGTCGCCTCGCACGATCTGGCGATGCAGTACGGGTTCGTCAAGGTCGGCGAGCAGTGGGACGACGAGGACGGCCTGGAGCTCGTCTACGAGATTTGCCACGATGAGCCATGACCTCGCGTCTGTGCGCGCTGGCGGCGGCCGCGATCGCCGTCGTGATGCTGATCGTCTACGTCGGACTGATCCGCGGCGAGGGCGACGAGCCGGCGATGTGGTTCGTGGCCGGGCTGGCCGCGGCCGTGCTGCTGGCCGTCGTCGGCGCCATCCGGCCGGGCCGGCCGGCGTTGACCGCGTCGGGAGTGCTGCTGGTCGGGCTCGGGCTGGCCGGGATCCTGACCATCGGGCTGCCGATCCTGGCCGCCGGCGGCCTGGCGCTGACCGCCTCCTACGCGGCCAGATAGCCGCTGCCCGGGCACTTGGCAAGACCGCCGCTTTCGGCCGTCTCGTCGAGGGGCGCCGCTCCCCGGCCATCTCGTCGAGGGCGTCGCTCTCGGGCCGCCTTGTCGAGGGCGTCGCTCTCGGGCCGCCTTGTCGAGGGCGTCGCTCTCGGGCCGCCTTGTCGAGGGCGTCGCTCTCGGGCCGCCTTGTCGAGGGCGTCGCACTCGGGCCGCGCCGCCGGTGGGCTCAGCCGGTGAGGCATCGGGCGAGGCGGCGGACGGCCTCGTCCATCCGGTCCGGGGCGGCCGCGGCGTAGGTCAGGCGCAGGTAGGGCGCCGGGGGCTCGGCCGGGAACCACGGCCGGCCGGGGAAGACCACCACGCCCGCGGCCGCGGCCGCCGCGGCCAGGGCTACGTCGTCGGTGGCCGGGGGCAGCGGGGCCCACAGGTGCAGGCCGCCACGCGGGATGACGGGCGGGACCAGCGACGGCAGATGACGGCGCAGGGCGGCCAGCAGAGCCTCGCGCCGGTCGCGCAGGGCCGATCGCAACGCGCGCCGGTGGCGGAGCCAGCCGGGGGCGGTGACCAGCTCGAGGGTGGCCTGCTGGAGCGGGCCGGCCACGAAGAAGTCGTCGAGCAGGCGGGCCGCGCGCAGGCGTTCGCGGGCCGGGCCACGGGCGCCGATCGCGGCCACGCGCAGGCCCGGCGCCGCCGGCTTGGTGAGTGAGCGCAGGTAGATGACGTGGCCGTCGGGGTCGTCGGCGGCGAGCGGGGCGGGGGCGTCACCGTCGATCGTGAGGTCCCGCGCGTAGTCGTCCTCGATGAGGAAGGCGCCGGCCTCGCGTACGGCCGCGGCGACCGCGGCCCGGCGGTGCGTCGCGAGGGTGGCGCCGGTGGGGTTGGCGTGCAGCGGCTGGCAATAGAACAACCTTGCGCCCGTACGCGCGAAAGCCGCCCCGAGCTGATCCGGGAGCACCCCCTCGGCGTCGGCCGGCACCGGTACCACCCGCAGACCGGTGGCGCGGGCCGAGGCGAGCGCGCCGAGATAGGTCGGCGACTCCACGAGGAGCGTGTCGCCGGGCGTCACCAGCGAGCGCAGCGCCGAGGAGAGCGCGGCCTGGCCGCCGGGGCAGATCACCATGTCGTCGGCGTGCAGGCCGACCTCGCGGGCGAACCAGGCACGCAGGTCGGCCCGTCCCTCGACCGGTCCCCGCTGCCAGGCCGCCGGTTGCCGGGCCACCCGGGCCAGGGCGGCGCCCAGCGCGGCGGTCGGCTGAAGGTCGGCGTCCAGGTAGCCGCCGGAGAGCGGGATCGCGCCCTCGGGCGGCAACGCCAGTAACGCCTGCATGTCCGCGTTACCCGCCGGTCCTGGACCCAGCGCCACGGTTTGCCACGATAAATCGGAAATGTCGCCCAAAGGTGTCGCCTGCCGGGCGACAAACGTGCCCTTCCCCGGCCGTGTCTCGATCACGCCCGCCGCCACCAACTGCCGGATCGCGGCCGTGACTGTTACCGGGGATGCGCGGTGACGATCGCTCAGCACGCGCACGGAGGGGAGCCGCGCCCCGGGCGGAGCGGCGGCAGCCAGCAGGCGGAGGCCTTGGATAACGCGCTCGGCTGCGTTACCGTCATTCATGAAGACAAAGAGTAGCGCTACCGAGCCGAAGACGGTAACGGCCGGCCTCGCGCTCGGCGCGCTGGGCGTGCTGGCGTTCAGCATGTCGCTGCCGATGACCCGGGTCGCCGTGCAGCACCTGGACCCGTGGTTCGTGGCGTTCGGCCGCGCGGTCGGGGCCGGCCTGCTGGCCTCGATCTATCTGCTCGCCACCGGAGCGCCGCGGCCCACCCGCGACCAATGGCGCCGGCTCGCCATCGTAGCGCTCGGCGTGGTGGTCGGCTTTCCGCTGTTCACCTCGCTGGCCCTGACCTCGCAGACCTCGGCCCACGGCGCGGTGGTCGTCACCGTGCTGCCGGCGATGACCGCCGTCTTCGCCGTGCTGCGGGCCGGGGAACGGCCGCCGCCCCGGTTCTGGCTCGCGGTCGCCGGCGGCCTCGCCGCGGTCCTCGTCTTCCTGGCCACCACCGGCACCGTCCACGGCTCGCTCTCCACGGTGGACGTCTACCTGCTGGCGGCGGTGACGCTGTGCGGACTGGGCTATGCCGAGGGCGGGCGGCTCGCCCGGGAGCTGGGCGGCGCCCGTACCATCTGCTGGGCCTTGATCTTGTCGTTGCCCGCCACCGTGACCATCGCGCTCGGCGCGGCCACCCTCCACCCGCCGCGGGCGAACGCCGCGGCCTGGGCGGCGTTCGGCTACCTCACCGTGATCTCCATGTTCCTCGGCTTCTTCGCCTGGTACGCGGGCCTGGCCCGGGGCGGCATCGCGCGGGTCGGCCAGATCCAGCTCGGCCAGCCGGTGCTCACCCTGCTCTGGTCGGCGTCGCTGCTCGGCGAGACCGTCACCCCCGCCTCGATCGGCGCCGCCCTGCTCGTGCTCTCCTGCGTCCTCCTCACCCAGCACAGCCGCGCCCGGCCGGCGCGGACCCTGCCGTCACGGGTCGCGGCGCTGGAAGGCGGCGGCCGGCCCGAGCGCCGCCGCCACCCGGAGCACTGTCCAGCTCAGATAGACGACGGTGCGGGACGCCTCGCTGACGAACGGTGAGTGGCTCAGCCCCGAACCCCAGACCGCCGTCCAGGCCCATGAGCGGCAGCGGGATCGGTTGCCCGGCCGGGTCGGCGGCCTTCGCGGTCGCCGTGACCTTCGCCGGCCGGACGTTTCCGGTGCGGCGTGGTGGGGTATCAGCGTCGCGCCTTTTGGCCCGAGCGCCGTGACGACTATGGGGGATGATGATGGCCGAGCCGCAGGTCACGCTGGATCCGAAGAGCCTCAACCCGGTCGAGGACAAGCTGCGCGGGCCCCTGCAGGACCAGCTGACGTCGGCGCTGCGGGCGGCGACGGAGAAGACCAGGCACACGTACGCCGGGGAGTCCGTCGACGAGGTGACCGACACCCTGCTGCGGCGGACCAAGTCGGGCCTGCACCACGACATCGCCGACGGTTTCCGCCCCGACCCGTCCCAGTTGCGGCACGTGGCCGAGTCCATCGTGGCCGAGGCCGACACACGCGACCTGCCCCGGCCGCGCTAGGTCAGTCAGAGCGCGCGAACCATCCGCCGGACCGCCTCCGTGACGATCTCGGGCGAGGTCCCGAAGTTGAGCCGCACGTGGCCCGCCCCGCCGGTGCCGAACGTCGGCCCCGAGTTCAGCGCGACCCGGCCGCGCTCGAGGAAGACCGCCGCCGGGTCGTCGCCGAGCCCGAGCTCCCGGCAGTCCAGCCAGGCCAGATAGGTGCCGTCGCCCGGTTGGTAGCGGACCCCGGGCAGGTGCTCGGCCAGCAGCCCGGCGAGCAGGTCGCGGTTCGCGGCCAGGCCGTCCAGCAGGGCGTCGAGCCACTCGCCGCCGTCGCGCAGCGCCGCCACGTGGGCCAGGACGCCGACGTGGCTCGGCCCCGACCGGAGCCACCACGGCAGCCGGGCGAGGTCGTCGGCGGCCCCCGGCCCGGCGATGGCCACCGCGGCCTTGAGGCCGGCCAGGTTCCACGCCTTCGAGGCGGACATCACCGAGAATCCGGTCCCGGCGCCGGGCACGCTCAGGTACGGCACGAACCCCGCCCCCGCGAACACGAGCGGCGCGTGGATCTCGTCCGCTACCACCCGTACGCCATGCCGGCCGGCCAGCGCCGCCACCGCCTCGAGCTCGTCCGCCGTGTGCACGGCGCCGGTCGGGTTGTGCGGGCTGCACAGCAGGTAGGCCGGCCGGGCGCCGGGCGTCGCGACCCGGGCGAACGTCGCGTCGAGCACCGCGAGGTCGATCCGGCCGCCGGGGCCGAGCGGCGCCTCCACGATCCGCCGCCCGCCGTGCCGCACGAAGTCGTAGAACGGCGGGTAGACCGGCGAGTTGACCACCACGTCGCCGCCGGGATCGGCCACCACGCGCAGGATCTCGGCGATGCCGTTCATCACGTCCGGGACCATCGTGGTGCGCTCGACCGCGATGCCGTCCCACGCCCAGCGCTCGCGGGCGAACGCGGCCAGCGCCTCGGCGTAGCCGGTCCCGGCCGGGTAACCGGTGTCCCCGCGGCTCATCGCGCCCGTGACGGCCCGCACGATCGGCTCGGCCGGCGGGACGTCCAGCTCGGCGACGAACAGGGGAAGGACATCGGCGGGGTGCACGCGCCACTTCTCGCTGGTGCGCTCGCGGAGCTGATCGAGCGTCAGGCGGTGCAGCGGGCCGGTCACGACGGAAACCCTAAGCGACGGAAACCTGAGCAAGGTGGCCGGTGGTCCAAGCGGAGGCTCTCGATCCCCTTGAACCACCGGTGCCAGTTCTGCTACCCGTTCGCGGCCGGGCTAACCACGCCGGACATCAATGTGGGAAGAAGCTCGGCGAGCACCGCCACCCCGTCCCGGCTCAGCACCGACTCCGGGTGGAACTGCACGCCGGCGAAGCCCGGCCCGCGCAGCGCGTGCACGGCGTCGTCGGTCTCGTCGCGGGCGATCTCCACCGGGCCGAGCGGCGAGTCCAGGTGGTCCGACGCGGAAAGGGCCGCGAAGCTGGAGTAGAAGCCGACCCGCCGTACCGCGCCGAAGAGCTCGACGTCGCGGGCCAGCCCCTGGTAGGGCGAGTCGCGCCGGTGCAGGCGCAGCCCGAGCAGCACGGCCAGGATCTCGTGGCCGAGGCACACCCCGAGCAGCGGCCGGCGGGCCGCGAGCAGGTCGGCGACCAGGTCACGCATGGCGGCCATCTTCGGGTCGGTCAGGTCGCCGGGGTCGCCGGGGCCGGGGCCGACCACGACGAGGTCGGGCTCGAGCGGGGTGCGGCCGACCGCCGACTGCCACGGCTTCACCTCGACCTTCAGCCCGAGCGCCTTGAGCTGGTGGGCGAGCATCGCCGTGAACGTGTCCTCGCCGTCGACGATCAGCGCGGTGCGGCCGGCGAGCGCGGGCACGGTGAGGGCGCCGGGGGCGCGGGAGTCGAGCCAGAAGCGCGCGAGCTGATCGTTGCGGGCGGCGAGCGCGGCGCGGATCTCCGGGGACTCGGCTTCCGGGCGTACGGGAGGGGCCGCGGAACCCTCGGCACCCAGCGCGCCCAATATCCCCGCCGCTTTGGTGTACGTCTCCGCCACCTCGCCCGCCGCGGTCGAATGCCGCACCAGCGTGGCGCCGACCGGCACCCGTAGCCGGCCGGCCGGGGAGATCTCGGCCGTGCGGATCAGGATCGGCGCGTCCAGCGTCTGCCGCCCCTGCTCATCGTGGTCGAGCAGGGCCAGCACGCCGGCGTAGTAGCCGCGGCCCCGTCGCTCGTGCCGGGCAATCACCCGGCACGCGTTCTCGATCGGGCTGCCGGTCACCGTCGGCGCGAACATGGTCTCGCGCAGCACCTCGCGCACGTCCAGCGACCCGCGCCCGGCCAGCAGGTACTCGGTGTGGGTGAGCTGGGACATCTGCTTGAGGTACGGCCCGGCCACCTGCCCGCCGTGCTCGGCGACCGTGGCCATCATCTTGAGCTCCTCGTCGAGCACCATGTAGAGCTCCTCGATCTCCTTGGGATCGGCGAGGAAGTCGAGCAGCTCCCGGTCGCCGTGGCGGAAGGTGCCGCTGATCGGGTTCATCATGGTGATCCCGTCGAGGACGCTGACGTGCCGCTCGGGGGTGGCGCCGACCAGCGTGCGGCGGCCGGTGTGCACGAGGAAGGTCCAGTACGTGCCCCGCTCGCCGTGCAGCAGGCGACCGAACGCGGCGCGGGCCGCCTCGACCGGGTCGCCCTCGACATCGGCCTCGAAGACGCGGTGGATGACGAAGTTGGCGCCCTCGCCGCGGCCGATCTCGTCGCGCAGGACGGTCTCGACGATCTCGCCGTACTCGTCGTCGGAGAGGTCGAAGGCGCCGTCGGTGATCCGCAGCCGGCCCGGCGGGAAGCTGCCGAGCGGCTCGGTGCGGCTCTCGGTGACCAGCAGGCACTCCAGGGGAGCGCCGTCGTCGACGCAGGCGAAGCCGCGCTCGGCGATCTGCCGGTAGGGGATGACCGCGAGCGTGCGGCGGCCGCGCTTGAGCGGGATGTCGTCGAGCGTGGCGACCGTGATCACGTCGCCGGTGAGCACCTCGACGTGGTCGGCGCCGTCGCGGTGGAGCAGGGCGAAGGGCTGCATGGCTGGTCCTCTTCCTCGCTGGGCGGTGCGCCGGCCGAGGTCGAGGCCACAAGAAAACGGCCGCCTCGGGGAGGCGGCCGCGTGGTGGGTTACGCGCGGGTGGGTGTGGCCGCCGGTCGGGCGGGCCACCACATCCTCAATCGCGCGTGCATGGTTCGGAAGCTTAGGGCATCGGCCCGGAGAAGGCGAGACGCACGGCGTTGCGGGCCCAGCGCATGCGGGACGGGGCGCAGTCGGGGTGCTCGCCGAACTCCTGGGCGACCAGCTCGGCGCAGCGGGCCTCGCCCAGGCGGTCGACCGTGGCCGTCACCGCGGCTCGGATCAGCTCGGCCGTCGGCTGCTGAGAACGCTGAACGTCCGAGACGAAGAGCGCTTCGGTACGGACGTCGTCCATGGTCACGGTCATCGGGTCCTCCTGCCGGCGGTAGTTCGGGCGTCGTGCCAACCAGAACACCCGTCCTGGGCTGCAGGTTCGATGCGCCACGGTTGCGCTTGAGTTGCGGGTCGCTGAGAGCTCCTTTCCCCTGAGCACACGTCACAACCCCTGATATCGGGATATGGTGCCGTTTAGTGGTACCAACCGAGGAGATGCTGTGACGGTCGTTCTGGTCGCCGACGACGACGCCGACATCCGTGACCTGGTCGCGTTCAAGCTCGAACAGGCGGGTTTCGAGGTGATCGCGGTCGAGGACGGACAGACCGCCCTCGACCAGGCCCGCAGCCGGCTGCCCACGCTCGCCGTCCTCGACGTCTCGATGCCCGGCCTCTCCGGCATCGACGTGTGCCGGATGCTCCGCGCCGACGCCGCCACCGCGGGCATGCTGATCATCATGCTCACCGCCCGGGTGCAGGAGCAGGATGTCGAGGGCGGGTTCAGCGCCGGGGCCGACGACTACGTGACCAAGCCGTTCAGCCCGCGCGAACTCGTCTCCCGGATCCAGGCGCTGCTGAGCCGGACCCGGGCCTGAGACGCGGCGCTGGCGATGCGGCGCACGGTGCCCGGCGCCTGCTTCGCGGCCGGCTTGATCGCGGGTGGCGCGGTCGCGACCGTCGCGCTCGGGCGGTCGGTGGCGCGGATGCGGGCCGAGATCCTCCGGCGCCGCCACCGGGAGGGCGAGCTCGAGGCCCAGCTGTTCGCGCTGGACGCCGCCAAGACCGACTTCATGGCCACCGTGTCGCACGAGCTGCGCACGCCGCTGACCAGCATCTCCGGCTACGTCGAGCTGTTGCGCGACGCCGAGCCGCCGGAGCTGAGCGACGCCCAGCTGCGGATGGTCGAGGTGATCGCCCGCAACACCCGCCGGCTGCGCGAGCTGATCGAGGACATCCTCACGCTCTCCCGGATCGAGTCCGGCGGGTTCCGGAGCGAGCCGGGCGACGTGGACCTCGCCCAGGTCGTCGAGCGCGCGCTCACGGCGGTGTCGCCGGCGGCCGCGAAGGCCTCGGTGGGGCTTCATGCCGACGTACGGGGACCTCTGCCGTTGCGGGGTGACAGCGTCCAGCTCGACCGCGTGCTCGCCAACCTGCTCGGCAACGCGGTCAAGTTCACGCCGGCCGAGGGCACGGTGACCGTCCGCGCCGAGCAGGATCGCGACGAGGCGGTCGTGGTGGTCGCCGACACCGGCATGGGCATCCCGGCCGACGAGCAGCAGGCGCTGTTCGTGCGCTTCTTCCGGGCCACCAACGCGATCCGCCAGGCGGTGCCCGGCACCGGCCTCGGCCTCGCCATCTGCCGCAAGATCGTCGACAACCACGGCGGCTCGATCGACGTCGACTCGACCGAGAACGTCGGCACCACCGTGACCGTGCGCCTGCCTGTGCGCTAGGCCGCGGCGCGCGCCCGGTCGCGGCGGTGGGTGGCCTTCTCGGCGTACATGGCCGCGTCCGCCCGCCCGATCAGGGTGTCGCGGTCGACCGCCTCGCCCCGGCCGGCCGTCGCCGTGCCCGCCGACGCTCCCACCCGTACGGTCGCCGAACCCACCGGGATGGGCCGGCCCACCTCGCTCGCCACCCGCCCGGCCAGCTCCTCCCGCCCGCCACCGCGGCGCAGCACCACGAACTCGTCGCCGCCGATCCGCCCGACGACGTCCTGTGCGCCCGCGATCGCCGCCAGCCGCGACGCCACCTCCCGCAGGACCACGTCGCCCGCCTGGTGACCGTAGTGGTCGTTGACCGGCTTGAACCCGTCGAGATCGAGCAGCAGCAGCGTCACCTCGGCGAGGTCGCCACGCTCGAGGTCGGCCAGCGCCCGGTCGATCTCGGCGACCACGTGCCGGCGGTTATGCAGGCCGGTCAGCTCGTCATGATGGGCGTGATGAGCCAGGGTCCGCTCGGCCTCACCGCGCAGCGCCGACATCTGCCGCAGCCGCAGCAGCACCAGCGGCACCGCCAGCATCGAACCGACCGGCAGCAGCACGTTCGCGGTCTCGTCTCCGCGGGCCAGCTGGATCGCGGCGATCAGCGGGTTCGCGCACAACGCCGCGCCCATCCAGAGCAGCGGCGGCTCGCCGGTCGCCTCCTTGCCCGGCCGGTCCGGGTTGGTGACCAGCGACGCGGCCGGGTGCAGGGGTGCGGCCGCGATCGTCAGGTACGCGAGCATGAGCAGCACCGTGGTCGCGTCGGTGCTCCCGTGCGCGGCCGTCGCCACCGACGTCAGGTGGGCGGCGAGCGTGCAGGACGCGGTCAGCACCAGATAGGCGATCGGCCCGCGGGCCCGCGTCGCCCGCCGGCCGATCCGGACCAGGCAGCCGAGCACGGCCGCCAGCACCGCCAGGTCGGCCAGCACCAGCATCTCGCCGAGCGGGGTCGCGGCCGGCGTGAGCCGGGGCGCGATCAGCCACACCCAGATCGGCCCGGCCACGCACACCCCGAAGAGGGCGGCGTCCAGCAGGCCGGCGTGGTCGTTGGCGCCGTGCTTGCGCAGCACGCCCGCGGTGCCGGCCAGGAAGACCAGGTGGGCGGAGGCGATCGCGAGGTCGGCCGGGCGGCCCTCGGCCCGCCCGAGGTGGTGCGCGGTCACCCAGTCCGACCAGAACGCCATGCTCACCGACAGCAGCACGAGTCCGACTGCGGCGGTGAGCCAGGGCCGGCGGTCGGGCAGGCGCCCGGTGGCGAGCGCGCCCGCGAAGGTGGCGACCGGCGCCAGCGTGACCAGCGCGAAGATCACCACGCGCGGGTGCGGGCCGGCCGTCAGGTACGCGGCGGCGGCCATGGCCGAGACGGCCAGCACGCCGGCATGCAGCGGCCACGCCGATCGTCGTCTGGTGATGCCGTGCGCTGTCATGATGCCCGCTCATCGGCGACCGGCGGACGGGCTTGAGGTTTCCGGATCCGGTTCACCCGCCGGGGAAGCTAGCCGCTGACCGCCTGCCGCACCAGCGCGGTCACCCGGGCCTCGACCTCGGGGGACAGCGCGGCCACCGCGTAGTAGGCCGGCCACATGTCGCCGTCGTCGAGGTTTGCCTGGTCGCTGAAACCCAGCATCCCGAAGCGGGCCTTGAACTTCGACGCGGCCTGGACGAAGCAGATCATCTTGCCGTCGCGGTAGTACGCCGGCATGCCGTACCAGGTCTTGGGCGTGAGCTCGGGCGCCGCCGCCTTGATCACCTCGTGGAGGCGTCCGGCGATCGCGCGGTCGGCGTCCGGCATCCCCTCGATCTTGGCGAGAACCTCGGCCTCGGTGTCGCCCTTGCCCGCCTTGAGCTCGCGGTTGCGCTCCTTCATCGCGCCGCGCTCGGCGTCGCTGAAACCGGTGGTGTTCTTCTTGGTGACGGCCATGATCTGATCTCCTTCTAGCGGGCGTGTGTCGATACGTCGAGACGGTTGACGGCGTTGGCCAGCGCGATGGCGAGCAGCAGCCCGGCCAGCTCCCGGTGGTCGAAGTGGGTGGCGGCCACGTCCCACACCCGGTCCGGCACGCCGTCGCCGAGCCGGGTCACCGCCTCGGTGAGAGCCAGCGCGGCCCGTTCCTCGGCGCTGAACCAGGAGGTCTCCCGCCAGGCCACGAGCGCGTGCAGCTGGTCGTCGCTCGCGCCGGCCCGCCGGGCCCGGTCCACGCCGGCGGCCACGCCCGGCGCGCACCCGTTGATCTGGCCGGCCCGCAGCTGTGCGAGCGCCAGCAGCCGCTCGTCCACCCCCGCGCCGGCGATCGCCGCGCCGAGCGCGTCCAGCGCCGCGGCCGCCCCGGCGACCAGAGCCGTCGGGCTCGGCATCCGTTCGGTCGGCATCGGGTCCTCCTTCATGCGTCGTGCTGACGGGGTTCATCGGAGCATCGAAGCCCGGCCGGGCGCGCCCGGCGTGGGACACCGTGGGACACCGGCAACGGCCGTGACCAGCGCGAACGCCTCTCCGATCCGGTCGCGTGGGCCGGGACGATACGGTGTTGCACGTGTCCGGCCCCGGCGAGCGACTGGTGGCTCAGCTCGCCCAGATCAAGGAGCTGAGCGGCCTGAGCCTGCGCGCTCTGGCCAAGGAGGCCGGCCTCAGCAGCTCCTCGCTCTCGCGCTACCTGACCGGCCGGTTGGTGCCGCCGTGGGAGGCGGTCGTCGCGCTGTGCCGGGCGGTCCGGCGCGATCCCCGGCCGCTGCGCGCGGTGTGGGCCGAGGCGTCCAGGGCCGGGCCGGCCGCCCCGCCCCGGCGCAACGACCTGCCCGCCGACCTGATCGACTTCACCGGCCGCGAGGCGGAGGCGGCCCGGGTCGAGCAGCTGCTGCGGAGCGCCGGCGCCGCCACGGTCGACGGGATGGCCGGGGTGGGCAAGACCAGCCTCGCCCTGCATGTGGCCCATCGGCTGGCCGACGCGTACCCCGACGGTGGTCTTTATCTTGATCTGCACGGCTTCACGCCCGGCCACGTGCCGCTGACGCCGGCGGCCGCGCTCGCCCAGCTGCTCACCGGGCTCGACGTCGAGCGGCCGCCGGCCGGGGAGGTGGAGCGTGCCGCCCGGTGGCGCTCGGAGCTGTCCCGCCGCCGCGTGCTGGTCGTGCTCGACAACGCGGCCGACGCCGGGCAGGTGCGCCCGCTGCTGCCCGGCGCCGGGACGTCCGCCGTGCTGGTGACCAGCCGCAACCGCCTGGTCGGCCTGGAGAGCGTGCCGCCGGTGTCGCTCGAGCCGTTGACCGACGGTGACGCCGCGCTCCTGTTCGGCCGGGCCGCCGGGCTCGCCCTCGATGCCGATGACGCGGTCGGCCGGGTGCTGCGCGAGTGCGGCGGCCTCCCGCTGGCCCTGCGGATGGCCGGCGCCCGCCTCCGGCATCGTCCGGGTTGGACGGTCGCGGTGCTGGCCGAGCGCCTGCGCGACAACGCCGGCCGGTTCGACGCCGTCTTCGGGATGTCGCTGCAACAGCTCGACGCCGGTCATCGCCGCCTGTTCCGGCTGCTCGGCCTGCTGCCGGGCGACGACTTCGACGCGGGGGTGGCGGCCGCGCTCGCCGGTCTGACGCCGGGCCGGGCCGAGGCGGCCCTCGAGGAACTGGTCGACGCGCACCTGGTTCGCGAGACGTCACCGGGCCGCTATCGACTGCACGACCTCCTTCGCCGGTACGCGTCGGAGCTCGCGGCCGACGAGGAGCCGCGCCCCGGCGACGCGGTCCGCCGGGTGCTCGCCCACTACCTCGAGCGGGCCGCCGCCACCGGCGACCCGGCCTGGTTCGACCTCGAGTACGGCAACCTGGTCGCCGCCTTCGACACCGCCGTCCGCCTGGGCGCCGACGAGGTGGTGGCCGGGCTGCCGCCGGCCATGCGGGTCTGGTTCTTCCGGCATCGCGGCACCGACGATCAGGTACGCATGCTCGCCGCCGCCGCGGAGGCCGCCGGGCGCCTGGGCCGGGACCGTGCCGCGCTGCTGGCCGACCTCGGCTTCGCGCACGCCGCCGCCGGCCGGCTCGACGAGGCGCGGGCCGCCTACTCGGAGGCGGCCGGGCTCGATCCGGGCGACGAGGTCGCGGCCGGTCTGGCGCTGCGCACCGGATGGGTCTGCCGCGACCTCGGCGACCTGCCGGCGGCCCGGGCGCATTTCCGCCGCGCGGCCGGGCTGTTCGAGCGGCTCGGCCAGGACGGCGGCCGATCGCAGGCGCTGGCCTTCGACGGCTGGGTGACGCTGCGGCTGGGCGACCGCGCGGAGGCGGTGGCGCTGGCCCGGGCGTCGCTCGCGCTGGCGGAGGGCCCGGCCCGGGTCACGGGCCTGGTGACGCTCGGCCTCGCGCTGGCGACCGCGCCGTCGCCGGCCGACTCGAACGACGCGTCGGCGCTGAACGACCTCGACGAGGCGCCGGCGCCGGCGCCGGACGACCTGGACGAGGCGCCGGCGCTGGATGACCTGGACGAGGCGCTGCGCGTGCTGCACGAGGCGCTGAGCGTGGCCGAGCGGCACGACCTGCGGCACAACCGGGCGTGGTGCCACAACAGCCTTGGCGTAGCTTTACGCACCGGCGGCCGCATCGAGGAGGCGCTGGAGCAGCACCGGCTCGCCCTCGAGTTGCTGGAACCGCTGGCCGAGGCGCAGCTGGAGGCCGACTGCCGGCGGGAGTACGCCGCGACGCTGGCTCTTCGAGGAGACGGGACGTAATGCAGGACGACCTGTTCCGGCCGACCATCCAGGAGCGGGCCGCCGGCGGCCCGCGGCCCTGGCGGCCCGACTCCATCTTCTATCCGGCGTTCTTCGGCGGCCCGCTCACCGCCACCACCCTCGGCCTGCTCAACGGCCGCCGGCTCGGCGTGGCCCGCGGCCCGATGCTGGCGATCGCCGCGGCCGGGCTGCTCTGCTTCGCCGCGCGGGTGGTGGTCAGCGCGGCCGTCGGCGGCGGCTCGGGCCTGCGGCTGGCCGGCTCGGTCTCCGGCGTGCTGGTCGCGCTGGTGGTCGGTGCGGTCGAGCGCCGGTCGTTCCGCGCGTTCCTCTACCGCGGCGGCGAGCCGGCCCGCATGGTGTGGCCCGGCCTGCTGGCCGCCATCGGCTGCGGCCTGCTCGAGGCCGTCGTCATCATCGTGGCGATCCGGTGAGGGCGCCGTCGCGGGCCGTTCCGTTGACGGCGGCCGCCGGGCATGTCGGGGTGCGCCGATGACCGCGCCGTCGCCGGTGCTCGCCCGCGCCTACGCGATGCTCGAGGCCGGCCGGCCGCAGGACGCGCTCGCCGCGCTGGCCACGCTGCCCGCCGCCGAGGTGATGGAGCCGGTCGCCGCCAAGCTGCGCTGCGCCGCCCTCGCCCAGCTCGACCGCTGGGCCGAGGCGGGCGACGCGGCCCGCGCCGGACTGGCCGAGAACGGTCCCGATCCCGACCTGCTGTACTGGCTGGGCCGCGCCGAGCAGCAGGCCGGACACCCGGGGACGGCCGAGCGGGTCCTGCTCGACGGGCTGGCCATCGCCCCCGAGGACGTCGACCTCCTCTGCGCGTACGCCGACCTCTGCGCCGCCGAGGGCCAGGTCGACAAGGCCGCCCGCCTGGTCGCCCTGGCCGCCGCGCAGGACCCGGAGGCGCCGATGGTCTACGCGACCCGGGTCAAGGTCGCCTACGCCCGCGGGGACGACCGCGAGGCCCAGCGCATCAGCCGCGAGTTCGTCGGCGCGCACCCGGCCGATCCGGTCGCCAACGCCATGCTCGGCGGCACCAGCGCCGCGCGCGGCCAGGTGGGTGCGGCCTACGCCGGTTTCCGCCGGGCCGTCGCCGAGGCGCCGGCCGATCAGGCGTACGCGGAATCCGCGCTCGAGATGCGGATCGCCGGCCATCCGCTGATGTTGCCGCTGCGCCCGATCCTGCGTTTCGGCCCGCTCAAGGTCTGGCTGGTCGCCGTGGCCACGATCTCCGGCCTGCGCCTGCTCGGCCTGCCGTGGCTGGCCTTCCCGGTGGCCGCCGCCTGGTTCGCCTACTGCGTCTACTCGTGGGTGGTCCCGCCCCTGCTGAGGTGGTGGATGCGTCGCCGCTGGCGCTAGGGTCTGTCCGAGCGCCGCGCGGCCCGGCGGCGGTGTCAGCGGCGGTCGCCGGAGAACTCCTCCAGGCCGAGCACCCGAAGCAGCTCCAGCCGCTCGCGGGACTCCTCGTCGGCCGGAGTGAGCACCAGCAGCTGCTGGCCCTGGTCGGGCGTCATGAGCGTCTCGCAGTCCATGGTCACCGCGCCGACCCGGGGATGCATGAACGTCTTGCGGTCCGCGCGCCGCACGGCCACCTCGTGCTCGGCCCACAGCCGCCGGAAGTCGGCGCTGGCCGCGCGCAGCCGTTCGACCAGCCCGGCCACCACCGGGTCGCCGGAGCGCCGGCCGGCGACCGCGCGCAGGTCGGCCACGAGCTGCCGGGCCTGGTGCTCGCGCTGCCCGGGCGGGTGCGCCTCGCGTACCGAAGCCTCGGTGAAGAACCGGTACGCCAGATAGCGCCGGTCGCCGGAGAAGCCCGTGTGGTCGCCGCTGAGCAGGACCGACGCCCGGTTCTGGGCGAGCACCTCGCCGAGGTCGGAGATCACCATCGCGGGCGTGCCGCCGAGCAGGTCGAGCAGGCGCAGCAGGCCGGCCCGGGCCAGGCGGGCCACGCCCTCCCCGGGCGCCGGCTGATGCCCGGCCAGGTGGAAGAGATGGTCACGCTCGTCGTCGGAGAGCCGTAGCGCCCGGGCCAGCGCCCCGAGCAGCTGGGTCGACGGCTGGCTGCTGCGGCCCTGCTCGAGCCGGACCACGTAGTCGACCGACATGCCGGCCAGCATCGCCACCTCTTCCCGGCGCAGGCCCGCGGTGCGGCGGCGCGGCCCGTCCGGCAGGCCCACCTCGGCCGGGCGGATCGCCTCGCGGCGGCGGCGCAGGAAGTCCGCGAGCTGGTCACGTTGCATGTCCCCATGCTCCCTCGGGTCCTGGTCGCCCAGCCAGGGAGCGGCTCTCCCACGATGACCGCTCCGCTCCCGCCCGGCCCGGGCGCGGGCCACGGTGGTAACATGCAGACACGAACTCTGGGAACCGCCGGCCCGGCCGTCTCCGCCCTCGGGCTCGGCGCGATGAGCATGTCGGGCGCGTACGGCCCGGCCGACCGCGGCGAGAGCATCGCCACCGTGCACGCCGCGCTCGACGCCGGCGTCACCCTCATCGACACCGGTGACTTCTACGGCATGGGCCACAACGAGCTGCTGCTGGCCGAGGCGTTGCGCGGGCGGGACCGGGACAGCTACCTGCTGAGCGTCAAGTTCGGCCAGCAGGTGGGGCCGGGCATGCGGTTCGCCGGGCAGGACAGCCGGCCGGACTCGGTGCGGAACTACCTCGCGTACTCGCTGACCCGGCTCGGCGTCGACCACATCGACATCTACCGCCCGGCCCGGCTCGACCCCACGGTGCCGATCGAGGACACCATCGGAGCGATCAAGGAGATGATCGACGCCGGGTACGTGCGCTACGCCGGTCTCTCCGAGGTCGGCGCGGAGACCATCCGGCGGGCGCATGCCGTGCACCCGATCGCCGACCTGCAGATCGAGTACTCCCTGCTCTCCCGGGCGGTCGAGGCCGAGGTGCTGCCCACCCTGCGGGAGCTGGGCATCGGGCTGACCGCGTACGGGGTTCTGGGCCGTGGCCTGCTCTCCGGCTCCTGGGCTCCGGGCCGCCCGGACGACCCGCGCAACCGCAGCCCCCGCTTCGCGGCCGGGAACGTCGAGCACAACCTCGCCCTGGTCGCCGCGCTGCGCCGGGTCGCCGAGGCCACCGGCCATACCGTCGCCCAGCTGGCCATCGCCTGGGTGGCCGCGCGCGGCGACGACATCGTGCCGCTGATCGGCGCCCGCACCCGGACCCGGCTGGCCGAGGCGCTGCCCGCGCTCGACGTGACGCTCACCGCCGCCGACCTAGCCGCGATCGAGGAGGCGGTCCCGGCCGGGTCGGCCCGCGGCGACCGCTACCCGGCGGGATTCATGGCGAGCCTCGGCGTCGGCAACTGAGCGGACGTTACCGACCGTAAAACGTGTCGTAACAGGACGCGGTAGCGCGGGGGAATCGACGCTAGCCTCGTCGCATGATGCGGCGCGACCTCCCGGTGGCCGAGTCCCGGCGGACGCGGGACTCGGCCGCGGCGGTGTTGCGGGCGATCCTCGACCACGGTCCGATCGCCCGCAGCTCCGTGGCGCGGGCGTCCCGGCTCTCGGCCGCGTCGGTGACCGGCATCGTGTCGTCCCTGCTCGAGGCGGGCCTGGTGCGCGAGGTTCCGGAGGCGGCCGGCCCACCCGGCAACGGCCGCCCGCACGTCCCGCTCGACATCGAGCTCGAGACGGTCGCGGTCATCGGCGCGCACATCGCCGTTCCGCGCACCACCGTGGCGCTGCTCGACCTGCGCGGCCGGGTCCTCGCCCAGCGCCAGGACCCGCACGGCGCCCGCGATCCGCGCAGCGTGCTGACCGCCCTCGCGGCCCGGGTCGACGACCTCCGCCGAGAGCACGCCGCCGGCCGCGCGATCCTCGGTCTCGGCCTGGCCACCGGCGGCTGGGTGGACGCCGCGAACGGCACGGTCGTCGACCACAACATCCTCGGCTGGCAGCACGTGCCGGTCGCCGCCGTGCTGAGCCGGGCGACCGGGCTGCCGGTGTACGCGGACAGCAACTCGCGCGCCCTGATGCGGGCCGAGCAGCTCTTCGGCGGCGCCACCCGGCAGGTACGCGGCAGCGCCGTCCACCTCTTCGTCGGCAACGTGGTCGACGTCGCCTTCGCCACCGACGGCGCCGTCCACCAGGGACCCCGCTCCGCCGCCGGCGCCGTCGCGCACCTGCCGGTCGAGGGCTGCGCCGAGCTCTGCGCCTGCGGCCGCACCGGCTGCCTGCAGGCCGCCGTCTCCGAGCGCACCCTGGTGCGCCGGGCCCGGGCCGCCGGCCTGATCGACCGCCTCGAGCTCCGCGCGCTGATCGACGTCGCGCAGGGGAGAGGGCCGGCCGGAAGCGAAGGCCGCGCCGGGAGCGGGGGCCCGGCCGGGGGCGAAGGCCGCGCCGGGGGCGAAGGCCGCGCCGGGAGTGCCCGTGCCGCGGCGCTCGCGCTGTTCGAGGAGCGCGCCCGTCTCGTGGGCCGCGCTGCCGCGTTGCTGCTCGATCTCTTCGACCCCGAGGTGCTGGTCGTGGCCGAGGCCGGCGTGAACCGGCTCGACCCCTGCCTCGCGGTCCTGCGGGCCGAGATCGCCGACCGGTCGGCCGCCGGCGCCGACGTGGCCCGCGTCGTGCGGCGCAGCAGTTTCCCCGCCGACGTGCTCGCGGTGGCGGGCGGCGCGGTGGCGCTCGACCGGGTCTACGCGGAGCCGCTCGCCGCGCGGTGACCCGGGTCACATGGATGGGCATTAATTCAGTCCGGCGCAAAGTTGCCTACTAATCCCATAGCCCTAGTATGAATTCCAAGAGCCCTCCCATCTCGCCTTCCGAACGGAGCAGAGATGACCGCCACCGCCTCTTGGACTTCCTCGCCGGTCGATGCGCCGGTTGACGCACCGGTCGATGCGCCGGTCGGCGCGCCGACCGGCGCGCCGGTTGACGCCGCGCTGTTCCGGCAGGTCTTCCGCCGCCACGCGGCCGGGGTCGCCGTCGTGACCACCGACGCCGGCCGCGGCCCCGCCGGCGTCACCGTCACGTCGCTCGCCTCCCTCTCGGCCGAGCCGGCGCTGCTGACCTTCAGCATCAACGCGGCCGCGTCGATCTGGCCCCACCTGCGGGACGCCCGCAGCGCCGTCGTGCACCTGCTCGGCGCCGCACACACGTCGACCGCCCGCACGTTCGCCACCAGCGGCATCGACCGGTTCGCGGCGCCCACCCGCTGGCGCCGGCTGCCCACCGGTGAGCCGCTGCTCGCCGACGCCGCGGCCTGGTTGCGCATCGCGATCGAGCACCGCCACCCGGCCGGCGGCTCGCACCTGATCATCGGCCGTGTCGAGGAGGCCGAGCTCTCCGACCATCACCCCCCGCTGCTCTACCACGACGGCAGCTACCACGCTCTGTGAAAGGACGGTCATGAAGAAAGCCGCCGCGGCCTTGTCCGTGCTAGTCGCGCTCTCCACCCTGTACGCCTGCGGCAAGGACTCCGCCGCGACCCTGGAACTGACGGCAGCGCTGCCGGAGAAGGTACCCAGTGGCACCGAGATCCGGATCGGCGATCCGGCGATCCAGGCCAGCCTCACCGCCTCCGGCCTCGACAAGGAGCTGTCCGACGCGGGCGTCAAGGTCGCCTGGGCGAACATCAGCGGCGGCCCGCAGAGCATCCAGGCCTTCCGCGGCGACAAGCTGGACTGCAGCTCGGTCGCCGACATCCCGTCGCTGTTCGCCGCCTGGACCGGCACCTCGACCAAGATCGTATTCCAGTCGGTCACGGTCGACCCGTTGCAGCACCCGACGTACGAGCTGGGAATCGCACCCGGCGTGAGCGTCACCTCCCTGGCCGATCTCCGCGGGAAGAAGATCGCCTACAGCGCCGGCCAGGCGCAGGGCGCGCTGGTCCTGCGCGTGCTGCAGAAGGCGGGGCTCAAGCAGTCCGACGTGACCCTGGTCGACCTGACCAGCAACGGCGACTCCTATCCGACCGCGCTGGGCAGCAAGGCCGTCGACGTCGCCCCGCTCGGCACCTCGGTCCTGGCCCGCTACAAGGGCAAGTACCCGGGCTCGACCTCGATCAAGACCGGCATCCGGGACGACGCCTCCACGCTCTACTGCCTCACCAAGTCGGTGCAGGATGCCGGAAAGGCGGCCGCCCTCAAGGCCTACGTCGGCGTGCGGGCCAAGGCGCTGCTCTGGCAGAACGACCACCCCGAGGAGTACTCGAAGGCCTACCTCCAGGCCGTTCAGGGGCTCAGCGCCGCCGACGCCAAGGCCTACCTCGCCGTCGGCGGCGACAAGGGCATCCCGGCCACCTGGGACAACGCCCAGGCCCGGCTGCAGGCGACCGCCGATCTGCTGGCCACCGAGCAGAAGCACGACAAGCTCGACGTGAGCAAGCTCGTCGACCGCCGCTTCGAGAAGGTCGAGGCGGCCGCGGCCGGGGACCGGGTCGTCACCGGTGATGCCGCATGACCACCACGGTGAGCGAGCCCGCCGCGGCGGTCGCCGAGACTCACGAAGACCGGCGGGTCGTCCGCCGCCGGCTCGGCCCGGGGCCCCGGATCCGGCTCGCCTTCTGGGTCGGCCCGATCGTCCTGCTCGCGGTGTGGGCGATCGGCTCCGCCACCGGCCTCGTCAGCCCGGCGATCCTGACCGCGCCGTGGGACGTGGTCGCGGCGTTCAAGACCCAGTGGACCGAGCACGACCTGCTCGGCGACATCCTCTCGTCGCTGCACCGCGCCGCTCTGGGGCTGGCCTTCGGCGTACTCGGCGGAACCGTGCTCGCCGTGGTCTCCGGTCTCTCCCGGTTCGGTGAGTCGCTGGTGGACGGGCCGATCCAGATCAAGCGGTCGATCCCCACGCTCGCGCTCATCCCGCTGTTCATCGCCTGGTTCGGCATCGGCCAGGAGATGAAGATCGTGACGATCGCCCTCATCACGCTGATCCCGATCTACATCAACACCCACAACGGCCTGCGCGGCATCGACGGCCGCTACGCCGAGCTGGCCGAGACCATCGGCATCTCGCGCGGCGAGTTCATCCGGCACGTGGTGCTGCCGGGCGCGCTGCCCGGCTTCCTGCTCGGCCTGCGCTTCGCGGTCACCTCGTCCCTGCTCGGCCTGGTCGTCGTCGAGCAGTACAACGCGACCGCCGGGATCGGCCACATGATGACGCTGGCCGGCGAGTACGGGCAGACCGACGTCATCGTGGTCGGCCTGGTCATCTACGGCCTGTTCGGCTTCCTCGCCGACGCCGCCGTCCGTCTCACCGAGAGGAGGGCGCTGGCATGGCGACGGACACTCGAGAGCTGACCGCGGTCCACGTCCGCGATCTGCACCGCTCGTTCAGCCGCAACGGCGGCGTCCTCAACGGGCTCGACCTCGACATACCGGCCGGCGAGTTCGTGGCGCTGATCGGCCGCTCCGGCACCGGCAAGAGCACCCTGCTGCGGGCGCTGGCCGGCCTCGACCGGGACGTCGACGGCTACGGCCGGATCGAGGTTCCGGACGCGGTGTCGGTGGTCTTCCAGGACTCCCGTCTGCTGCCCTGGAAGCGGGTGCTCGACAACGTGACGTTCGGCCTGCGCGGCAGCGACGCCGGCGAGCGCGGCCGGCAGGCGCTGGCCGAGGTCGGGCTGGCCGGCCGCGAGCGGGCCTGGCCCTACCAGCTCTCCGGCGGCGAGCAGCAGCGGGCGGCGCTGGCCCGGTCGCTGGTCCGCGAGCCGCAGCTGCTGCTGGCCGACGAGCCGTTCGGCGCGCTCGACGCGCTGACCCGGATCAAGATGCACGCCCTGCTGCGCAAGCTCTGCGAGGCGCACAAGCCGGCGGTCCTGCTGGTCACCCACGACGTCGACGAGGCGATCGCGCTCGCCGACCGCGTGATCCTGCTCGACCACGGCGTCATCCATGCGGACGTACGCGTCGACCGGTCCCCGGCCGAGCTGCGCGCCTTCCTCCTCGACGGCCTGGGGGTCCACCAGTGACGAAGCTGCATCTCAACGCGTTCCTCATGGGCGTCGGCCACCACGAGGCGTCGTGGCGGCTGCCGGAGTCGGACCCGTACGCGAGCTGGGACGTCGAGCACTTCCAGAACCTGGCCCGGATCGCCGAGCGCGGCAAGCTCGACTCGGTCTTCCTCGCCGACAGCCCGGTGCTGATGGGCGATCCCGGGCGCCGGCCGGGCGGCAAGCTCGAGCCGACGATCCTGCTGACCGCGCTGGCCGGCGTCACCGAGCACATCGGACTGATCGCGACCGCGTCGACGTCGTACAACGAGCCCTACAACCTCGCCCGCCGGTTCGCCTCGCTCGACCACGTGTCGCACGGCCGGGCCGGCTGGAACATCGTCACCACCGCGGGCGCCGACGCGGCCCGCAACTTCGGCCTCGACGACGTGCCCCTGCACCGGGAGCGCTACGAGCGGGCGGCCGAGTTCGTCGAGGTCTCCATCCGGCTGTGGGACAGCTGGGCCGACGACGCGATCCGGGCCGACAAACAGGCCGGCGTGCACGCGGACGCGGCCAAGGTGCGGCCGATCGACCACCGCGGCCGGTTCTTCCGGGTCGACGGTCCGCTCAACGTGCCGCGCTCGCCGCAGGGCCACCCGCTGCTGGTGCAGGCCGGCTCGTCGGAGGACGGCCGGCAGTTCGCCGCCCGCTACGCCGAGGCCGTCTTCACCGCCCAGCAGACGCTGGCCGAGGCCCAGGCCTTCTACCAGGACCTCAAGAAGCGTGCCGCCGATCTCGGCCGCGACCCGGCCGCCGTCAAGATCCTGCCGGGCATCGTGCCGGTCATCGGCGACACCGAGGCCGAGGCCCGCGAGCTCGACGCCGAGCTGGACCGGCTGATCAGCCCGGAGTACGCCAAGCGGCAGCTCGAGGAGCGGTTCGGGCTGACGCTCGAGCTCGACGAGCCGCTGCCGGCGAACCTGCCGAGCGAGGACGAGATCGAGGGCGCCAAGAGCCGGTACACCCTGATCGTCGACCTGGCCCGCCGGGAGAACCTGACCGTGCGGCAGCTGATCGGCCGGCTCGGCGGCGGCCGCGGTCACCGCACCTTCGCCGGCACTCCGGTCCAGGTCGCCGACGCCATCGAGGACTGGTCCAAGAACGGGGCCGCCGACGGCTTCAACATCATGCCGGCGGTGCTGCCCTCGGGGCTGGAGGCGTTCGTCGGCAAGGTGGTGCCGATCCTGCAGGAGCGCGGCCTGTTCCGCACCGAGTACGAGGGCGCCACCCTGCGCGAGCACTACGGCCTGCCGCGGCCGGGGGTGGCCCGATGAGCCGGCAACTGCACCTCAACCTGTTCCTGCACGACACCGGCCACCACGAGGCGTCCTGGCGGCTGCCCGAGTCGGACCCGCACGCCAACCTCTCGCTCGCCGCCCACCAGCACCTGGCCCGGGTGGCCGAGGACGCCAAGTTCGACTCGGTGTTCCTGGCCGACAGCCCGGTGCTGTGGAGCGACCCGGGCCGGCGACCGTCCGGGAAGCTGGAGCCGACGCTGCTGCTGGCGGCGCTGGCGGCCGGAACCAGCCGGATCGGCCTGATCGCGACCGCCTCGACCTCGTACAACGAGCCCTACAACCTGGCCCGCCGGTTCGCGTCGCTCGACCATCTCTCCGGCGGCCGGGCCGGCTGGAACATCGTCACCACGGCCGGCGCCGACGCGGCCCGCAACTTCGGGCTGGACGACCAACCGCTGCACCGGACCCGGTACGAGCGGGCCGACGAGTTCCTCGAGGTGGCCACGAAGCTCTGGGACAGCTGGGCCGACGACGCCGTCGTCGCCGACAAGGAGTCGGGCATCCACGCCCGGGGCGACCGGGTGCGCACGATCGACCACCGCGGCGCCTTCTTCCGGGTCGACGGGCCGCTCAACCTGCCGCGCTCGCCCCAGGCCCATCCGCTGCTGGTGCAGGCCGGCTCGTCGGAGGACGGCAAGGAGTTCGCCGCCAAGTGGGCCGAGGCGGTCTTCACCGCCCAGCCGACGCTGGCCGAGAGCCAGGCCTTCTACGCCGATCTCAAGCGCCGGGCGGCGGCGGCCGGGCGCGACCCCGACCACGTGGTCATCCTGCCCGGCATCGTGCCGGTCATCGGCGACACCGAGGCCGAGGCGCGGGAGCTCGACGCCGAGCTGGAACGCCTGATCGCCCCGCAGTACGCGGTCGCCACGCTGGCGCACACGCTGCGGGTCGACCCCGAGCGGCTCGCGCTCGACGAGCCGCTGCCCGACGACCTGCCGCCCGAGGAGGAGATCGAGGGCGCCAAGAGCCGGCGCACGCTCATCGTGGACTGGGCCCGCCGGGACAACCTGACCGTGCGGCAGCTGATCGGCCGGCTCGGGGGCGGCCGCGGCCACCGCACCTTCACCGGCACGCCGGTGCAGGTCGCCGACACGATCCAGCACTACTTCTCCCACGGCGCCGCCGACGGCTTCAACATCATGCCGGCGGTGCTGCCCTCGGGCCTGCACGCGTTCGCCGAGCGGGTCGTCCCGATCCTCCAGGAGCGCGGCCTGTTCCGTGCCGACTACGAGGGCGCCACCCTGCGCGAGCACTACGGCCTGCCCCGGCCCGCCTCCACCGTCCACTCCGTACTCGAGGGAGCCGCCCGATGACCTTCCCCCTCCGCCCGTTCGGCCGCACCGGCGTCAAGGTCAGCGCCCTCGCGCTCGGCACCATGATGTTCGGCCCCCGCGGCAATCCCGACCACGACGACAGCATCCGCATCATCCGCCGGGCGCTCGACGCGGGCATCAACCTGGTCGACACCGCCGACGTCTACAGCCAGGGCGAGTCCGAGACGATCGTCGGCAAGGCGCTCGAGGGCCGGCGCGACGACGTCTTCCTGGCCACCAAGTTCCACGGCCAGATCGGCGACAATCCGAACCACTTCGGCAACTCGCGGCGGTGGATCCTGCGCGAGGTCGAGAACAGCCTGCGCCGGTTGCGCACCGATCACATCGACCTCTATCAGGTGCACCGGCCGGAGGAGGACACGGACTTCGACGAGACGCTGGGTGCGCTTTCCGATCTCGTACGCCAGGGGAAGATCCGTTACATCGGCACCTCGACGTTCGAGCCGTCGGCGATCGTCGAGGGCCAGTGGATCGCGGAGAGGCGCGGCCGGGAACGGGTGGTGAGTGAACAGCCGCCGTACTCGATCCTGGCCCGCGGCATCGAGCGCGAGGTGCTGCCGGTCGCCGAGCGGTACGGCCTCGCCGTCATCCCGTGGAGCCCGCTCGCCGGCGGCTGGCTGAGCGGCAAGTTCCGCAAGGGCCGCGGGCAGCCCCCGACCAGCCGCGGCGGCAACCAGCCCGGCCGTTTCGAGATCGACGCGCCGGAGAACGCCGCCAAGCTCGAGGCCGTCGAGGCGCTCGCCCAGCTGGCCGAGCAGGCTGGCCTGCCGCTGATCCACCTGGCGCTGGCCTTCGTGCTCGAGCACCCGGCGGTCACCGCCCCGATCATCGGGCCGCGCACCTACGAGCAGCTCGAGCAGCAGCTCGGCGCGGCCGAGGTGCGGCTCACCCCGGACGTCCTCAACGAGATCGACAAGATCGTGCCGCCGGGCGTGACGCTGTCCGACCGCGACCAGGGCTACCGGCCGCCGTCGCTCACCGACCCGGCGCGCCGGCGTCGCGCCTGAAGGGCAGACCCATGAGCCTCACCTTCCTGTGGTACATCCCCAACACGGTCGAGCCCGGCCACCGCGGCGACGACGCGGTGGCCGGCTACGGCACTCTCGACCACTCCGTCGAGCTCGCCCGGACCGCCGAGGAGCACGGCTGGCAGGGTGCGCTGATCGGCACCGGCTGGGGCCGGCCGGACACGTTCACGGTGGCCACCGCGATCGCCGCGCGCACCACCACGTTCCGGCCACTGGCGGCGATCCGGCCCGGCTACTGGCAGCCGGCGCACTTCGCCAGCTCGGCCGCCACCCTCGACCACCTCAGCGGCGGCCGGCTGCTCATCAACATCGTGAGCGGGCAGGACAACCTGGCGGCGTACGGCGATGCCGAGGGAGACCAGGCCCAGCGGTACGCGCGCACCAAGGAGTTCATGCGCCTGGTCCGCCGCTTGTGGACCGAGGAGCGGGTCACCTTCGCCGGGGAGCACTTCCACGTCACCGAGTCGACGGTTGTGCCCCGCGTGCTCGGCGCCGGCCCGCGCCTCTACTTCGGCGGCGCCTCGGCAGCGGCCGAGCGGGTCGCCGCCACCGAGGCCGACGTCCAGCTGTTCTGGGGCGAGCCGCTGGACGGCATCGCCGAGCGGATCGACCGGCTCCGCGGGCTCACCGCCTCGCTCGGCCGCGACCTGGCGCCGCTGGAGTTCGGCCTGCGCATCACCACGCTGGTCCGCGACACCACCGAGGAGGCCTGGCGCGACGCCGAGGCGAAGGTCGAGGAGATGGCCCGGCGATCGGGGCGCAACGACCGGTTGCGCGGTCCGGCCGTGGGCCAGCAGCGGCTGCTCGACCTGGCCGCCCGCGGTGACGTGCTGGACACCTGCCTCTACACGGCGCCGGGCCGGCACGGCGGCGGGGGAGCGGGCACCACCTGGCTGGTCGGCTCGGCCGACGACGTCGCCGCCGCGCTGCGCCGCTACGCGGATCTCGGCATCACCCACTTCGTCCTGTCCGACACCCCGTACAAGCGGGAGACGGCCCGGGTCGGCGACGCCCTGATCGACCGCCTGAGCCTGGTACCGAAGGGATAGCCATGCCCGACCTGTCGGCCGCCGCCCGCTACGGCGATCCCACCGCCGTCCTGAACGTCCACAACGAGGTGCTCCGCCTGCAGCTCGCCCACCGCTCGGTGCGCCGGTTCGGCTCCCGGGCCGTGACCGAGGACGAGCTGACCGCCCTGATCGCGGCCGCCCAGTCGGCGCCCACTTCGTCCAACCTCCAGCCGTGGAGCGTGGTCGCCGTCCGCGATCCGGAGCGCAAGGCCCGGCTCGCCGCGCTGGCCGGCAACCAGGCCTTCATCGACCAGGCGCCGCTGTTCCTGGTCTGGGTCGCCGACCTCGGCCGGGCGTCCCGGCTGGCGGCCCGGTCCGGGAACGAGGTGTCGGCCGTCGGCTACCTGGAGACGACCATCATCGGCTTCGTCGACACCGCGCTGGCCGCTCAGAACGCGGTGCTGGCCGCCCACTCGCTCGGCCTCGGCTCGGTCTTCGTCGGCGCGATCCGGAACCGGCCGGCCGAGGTGGCGGCCGAGCTCGGCCTGCCGCCGCACACCGTGGCCACCTTCGGTCTGGCGGTGGGCGTGCCCGACCCGGACGAGCAGGCGGACGTCAAGCCCCGCCTCCCGCAGGGCGCCGTCCTGCACCGGGAGCGTTACGACGCCACCGCGGCCGACGCGCACATCGCGGCCTACGACAAGCGGCTGGCCGAGTACAACGCCCGCTTCGGCCTGCCCGGCGACTGGACCGGCCGGGTGCTGGCCCGGCTGCGCGGACCGTCCTCGATGGCCGGACGGCACACCCTGCGCACCACCCTGGAACGCCTCGGTCTGCCGTCTCGGTAGCGCACGACCGGCTCGTCGCCCGGTCGCGCGGTGGCCGTCTGTCATGCACGTCGTGGGCGTGGTCACCGCTGCCAGACGGTGATCGCGAAACCGGACCGGCCGGTCTCGTCGAGACCGAGCGAACGCGCGGCGGCCACCCGGCCCTCGGTGGTGAAGACGCAGAACCAGCCGCCCTCGGGCAGGTCGAACAGCGGCAGGTCCGGGGTGGCGCCGGCGGCGGTCCGGCACTGCTCGTAGGCCGGCTTCCCGCCGCCGAGCCATCGCTCCAGCCGGGCGCCCCGGCCCGGAGTGACCTCGGTGTAGTAGTCCATGCGCAGATCCGGGCCCGCGTCCCCGCGCCGCGGCGGCTCGGCGTCGACGTCCAGGCCGCCGCTGCTCAGCCAGGATTCTCCGGTCCAGCGGACCGCGGGGGTCGCCGGCCGGCCGGTCCCGGCCTCCGGCGGACGGGCGGACGGCTTGCGCGACGGCGGGACCGATCGAGGCGTGGGCCCGTCAGCGGCGGGTCCACCGGCGGGTCCACCGGCGGGCCGATCGGCGGGTCCACCGGCGGGCCGATCGGCGGGTCCACCGGCGGGCCCATCGGCGGCCCCATCGGCGGGCCTATCGGCGGCAGGCCGACTGGCGGCGGGTCCACCGGCGGAGGGCCCATCGGCGGCGGGCCCGGACGCGGCCGGCGGCGACGCGGACGTGCCGGCCGGCACGGTCGAAGGCGGCGCGGCCGTGGTGTCCGGCGGCGCCGGCCCGGGCGAGCCGGCCGCCTGATAGACGGCCACGAACAACGACGCGGCGGCCACCGGGAGGCCGACGACGGTTGCCACCGCGACCGATCTGGTGCCGAAGATGCCCCGGGCGCTCACGGTCAGCAGTCCTGGACGTAGGACAGCCCGTCGAGGACCAGGGACTTGAAGGCGAAGCCGTAGCCGGCCGGGTCGTCGCAGTCGACGTAGGACCAGCTCATCGTCCGTTTGGTGGCTCCGAAGTGGAGGGTCATCGTGTGGTCCTCGACCACGACGGTGCCGGTCGTCTCGGCGCCCCGGAAGGCGAACGTGACCGTGCCGTCGGAGGTGAAGCGGTAGCTCCTGCCGCCGGTCGAGTCGTTCCAGGAGCCTCCGCCCCACGTGCCGGTCAGCTTCTTCGGCACTCGCGATCGGGGTGGCGCCTCGGCGACCGGGATCGTCGTGGTGGGTCGGGCGGCCGGCGTTTCGGTGGGGCCGGGAGCCGCCGGCGGCTGCTCAGCTGGCGGCTGCTCAGCGGGCGGCCGTTTGGTGGGCGGCTGCTCAGCGGGCGGCTGTTTCGCGGGCGGCTGTTTCGCGGGCGACGGGGACGTGTGGACGGCCGGCGACGGATCGGCGTCCCGGCTGCCGTCGCAGGCCGGCAGGAGCAGGGTCGAGGCCATTATGGCGATGAACAGCGGGCGTGCGCGGGTCATGGGATTCTCCTCTGCACTCGCTTGCCCGGCGAGCGTGCGCCGCCCGCCGTGCCGGCCGCATGAGGCGGGCGTCCCCATCGCCACGGGCACGTCTCCGGCCCGGCCCGGACAGGTTCCCGGCCGGCTGGGACATCAGGACCGGCGGGTGACCGGGCCGCCGCGACGCCGGACCCCTAGAGGACGCCGGACCCCTAGAAGACGCCGGACCCCTGGAAGACGCCGGACCCCTAGAACTGGATGCGGGCGACGAGACCGCCGCCGGGTGCGCCGGCGAAGCGCAGGCCGGCGCCCTGCGCCTGGATGATCTGCTGAGTCACCGCGATGCCGAGGCCGACGCCGGGCGACTCGGTGCGGCGGGCGTGGTCGCCGCGGAAGAACGGGGTGCCGAGCCGGGCCAGCTCCGGCTCGTCGAGACCCGGGCCCCGGTCGCGGATCTCGATGACCGGGCGGGGGCGGTCGCCGATGGTCACGGTGACCGGGCGGTCGCCGCTGAAGCCGAGCGCGTTGCGCAGCAGGTGCCCGATCGCGAGCCCGAGCAGGCGGCCGTCGGCGAGGACCTGGACCGGCCGTGCCGGCGTGTCGATCCGGACCCGGGCGGCGGCCGCGTCGAAACCGGCCGCCGCCAGCGCGACCACGGACGCCAGGTCGACGGTCCGGCGCTCGCCGACGGGCTCGTGGCGCTGCTGGTTCACCGCGCGCAGTAGGGTGTCGACCGTACGGCACAGGCGCTCGGTGTTGCGCCCGATCGCCGTCATCTGCGCCGCGTACGCCGGGGAGATCGCGCCCGGGGTGTCGGCCAGCATCTCGGCGTAGCCCTGGATCGCCGTGAGCGGCGTCCGGATCTCGTGCGAGACGGTGGTGACCACGTCGTCGGCGTCGGTCAGGTCCAGCGGCGAGCGGTGGGCCAGCAGGTGCCGCAGGCTCGTCTCGGTGTCGACCCGCCGGGCCAGCCGCCCGAGGTAGCGCCGGGTGGTCTCGGCGTCGAGCCGCCGCCGCTCGTTGTCGAAGACGCAGAGCGCGCCGACGATGTGCCCGTCGTGGTGCAGCGGGGCGGCCGCGATGAAGTCGACGTGCGCGGCCCCCACGACCAGCGGGTGGTCGGCCACCCGCGGGTCGTGCGCGGCGTCGTCGACCACCAGGGCGTCGTGCGCGGCCGAGACCATGCCGGACAGCGAGCGCGACCGGCGCACGTCCACCGTCGCCGGGATGTTCCAGGTCGCCGCGAAGTGCGCCGTTGCCGGGCCGGACATCTCGAGCGCGGCCATCGGCGCCTGGCACACGTCCGCGGCCAGTTCCAGCACCTCCGGCAGGTCGCCGGCCGCCGACCGGTAGCGGGCGGCCGCGAGCAGCTTCGCGCCAGTCATCCCTTGCCTCCCCCCGGACCGTGCTGACACCGACAGCGAAGCAATCGGCAGCCGGAACGAGCACGTGCGCCGGGGCCGCGTTGCAATGCGGGTGTGGCGACCCATGACCAATGTCATGGGCGCGGCCGGCCAAAGATTAAGAAACTTTGTTAAAGGTTTTACCGCGGTCTATCCCCTTCCGCAGGAGCCCCCATGAAGAGACTGCTCATCGCCGGGGCCGGCGCCCTGGCCCTCGCCGCGACCGGCATCGCGGTCGCCACCCAGGCCGACGCGGCCACCCTCACCAGCAACTGGTACGCCTCGGCGCCGTACCTGATGCCGTTCGACAACAGCCCGCCGGACCCGGTCGAGGTCATGAACGCGACCGGGCAGAAGGCGTTCCAGCTGGCGTTCATCCTCGCGCCCAACGGCGGCGGCTGCTCGCCGACCTGGGACGGCACCCGCGCCGTCTCCGCCGACACCGACGCCGCCGCGATGATCAGCCGGATCCGGGCGAACGGCGGCGACGTCAGCGTCTCGATCGGCGGCTACGGCGGCACCAAGCTCGGTCAGACCTGCGGCACCCCGGAGGCGACCGCCGCCGCGTACCAGCAAGTGGTGTCGAAGTATGCCCTCAAGGCCATGGACTTCGACCTCGAGGAACCCGAGTACGAGAACACCGCGGCCGTGCACAACGAGATCGGCGCGGCGCGCATCCTGCAGGCGAACAACCCCGGCCTGTACGTCTCGATCACCACCGCGGGGACGGCGTCCGGCACCGGCTGGTTCGGCACCCAGATGCTCAACGAGGCCAAGTCCCAGGGCTTCACGCCGGCCAACTTCTCGATCATGCCGTTCGACGGCGGCTTCAACGGCGGCAGTTCGCAGGTGTCGGCGCTCGAGGCGTTCCACAGCATCCTGATGAACACGTTCGGCTGGGACAGCGCCACCGCGTACGCGCACGAGGGCATCTCCCAGATGAACGGGCGCAGCGACGCCGGCGAGTACTTCCGGCAGGCCGACTTCCAGACCACGCTCGACTACGCGACCGGTCACAAGCTGGCGCGCTACACGAACTGGTCGGTGAACCGGGACCGGCAGTGCCCCGACCCCAACCAGAGCACCACCTCCGGCACGTGCAGCAGCGTGCCGCAGACGCCGTGGGAGTTCACCAAGTACTCGGCCCGCTTCGCCGGCGCCACCCCACCCACCACGATCCCGACGACGACGCCCACCACGCCGGGTAACGGTGGCACCTGCACGATCGCCGCCTGGAGCGCCACCGCGGTCTACACCCAGGGCAACCAGGTGAGCCAGAACGGCCACAAGTACACGGCCAAGTGGTGGACGCAGAACGAGTCGCCCGCCACCCACAGCGGTCAATGGGACGTCTGGGCCGACAACGGCGCCTGCTGATCCCGTACGCGACGGGGCGCGCCGGGTCCGATCCGGCGCGCCCCTCCGGTTGCCCGGTTTGATCGGGGCGTGCGGGGGTAGCCGCCGCCTCGCCCCATCCGCGAGCCGGGAACCGCCATGACCCTCTCCGAAGCGCCCCGACCGCCGCGTGTCCCGGTCGGTCCCGAAGCCGTGCTCTGGCCGGACAGCCTGGAGCGTGCGTTGATCGACGCCACCGCGCCCGGCGGCGCCGCCCGGCTCGGGCACGTGCCGGTGCTGGGCCGGCTCGGCCAGCTGCCGGACGACCGGCGCGGGCCGGCGCTGCGCGACGAGGCGAGCGCGGCCGCCATGCCGCCGGGCGCGGCCGGCCGGATCGACGCCGAGGCCGTCGCCGAGTGGCTCGTCCGCCGCTACCCCGGCCCGTCCTATCCGGCGGTGCTGCTCGGCTCCCCGCACGGCGGGGCGGCGCACCTGGCCGCGGCGCTCGGCGCGGCCTGGCTGCCGACCGCGTTCACCGTACGCATGCGCTGGCCGGACGGCCTCGCCGGCGACTGGGCGGAGGCCGGCGAGCACGGCGCCGGGCCGGCCCGGCGGATCCTGGCCGCCAACCCGGGGCTGGCCGTGCGCCAGGTGCACGACCCGGTGCTGGACGGCCCGATCTGCGGCGCCACCGTCACGTTCCATCTGCGCTGGCGGCGGCTGCCCGCCGCGTACGCCCGCTTCCTGCGCACCCGCCTGGCGCCGGGCGGGATGTCGCTCGTGCTCCGGGATCTGCGCAGCTGGCCGGTCGAGCAGCTGGGCCCGGGGCACAGCCTGCAGGTCGGCAGCCCGGTGGCGGGGCTGTCGGCCGCCGACTACGACGTCGAGCGGCCCACCTTCCGGAAGATCTCCCGCGGCCTCGGCATCCGGCGCTGGTCGCGGCCGGACCGCGACCTGCCCCCGCGGTACGCCGAGCGCGGCGGCGAACCGGCCCTCGAGCCCGAGCTGCGCCGCATCGCCGACGAGGCCGGCCACCGCGCCTGCCGGGTGCTCTACTCGGCGCCGGCCGCGCTCAGCGCCTGCGTGGCCGACCTCTGCCGGGAGCACCTGCGGGGCGCCGGCGGGCCGGGCGACGCCTGCGTGGTGGAGACCGGCCGGCTGCTCGACCCGTACGGCGCGCTCGCACACGGTCTGGTCCCGTACTGGTGCGAGTCGGCGGCCCGCCCGGCCGTCACCGCCGCCGAGTGGTGGCTGGCCGGTGGCGACCCGTTCGAGCGTCTCGCCGTCCTGCCCGAGCCGCCCGGTGCCGGCGGCGACACCCACGCCGGGCTCGCCCAGTGGCGCTCGGTGGCCGGTTTCGCCCGCCACGTGGGCCGGGTCGACCGGCTCGCCGCCGGCCGCTATCCGCGGCTGCCGCTAGCCCGGGCCAACGCCGCCCGGGTGGTCACCGAGCTGGGCGAGCGCGGGCCCGCGATCCCGCCGATGACCGCGACCCAGGTCGTGGCGGGCCTCGAACGGCACGGCGCGTTGCTGGGGCTCTACGTCGGCTGAGCGGGCTTCTCCGTGACCAGGCCCAGCGAGCGGGCCCGGCGGACGGCCTCGTTGCGGCGGGAGGCGGACAACTTGCGCAGGATGCTGCGTACGTGCGTCTTGACGGTGTTGACCGAGACGTAGAGGGAGGCGGCGATCTCCTCGGTGGGCAGCATCGCCGCCATGCCCTCGAGGACCTGCATCTCGCGCTTGCTCAGCGTCTCGACCACCACGATCTCACCGTCGGCGGTGGCGGCGATCGACGGCCGCTCGGCGTGCGGCGCGCCCCGCAGCTGCCGGTAGAGCCGGGCCAGCTCGTCGTCGTCGCGCAGCACCCGGCGCAGCTCGCCCCAGGCCTGCTGCACGGCCCGGCGCTGCGACTCGGGGGCGGCGGCCCGCAACGCCTGGCGCAGGGCCGCGCGCGCCTCACCGGCCCGGCCGCGGCGGACGGCCGCGGTGGCCAGCACCAGCCAGGCGTCGAGGCTCACCGGAGCGGGCACGCCGGCCGCGCCGGCCAGGGGTTCGGCCAGCTGCCGGGCCCCCTCGGCGTCACCGGCCGCGGCCAGCGCCGCCGCCCGCACGACGGTCACGCCGGCGGTCTCGTCGCGGGCCGCGTCGCCATTCGGGGACGGCGTCGCGCCGGCGAGCGTGGTGATGGTCTCCAGGGCCAGGTCCGGGCGGCCCATCGCGATCTGCAGGCGGGCGCGGGTCAGGGTCAGCTCGCGGGACAACCATGAGGGCGCGGCCTGGCCGCCGGGGACCGGCGCGGCGTCGCCGAGGGCGGTGAAGGCGCTGCGCAGCTCGCCCCGGGCCTGGAGGCGGCGGGAGCGGAGGAGGGCGAAGGCCGCGTGGATCATGCCATCGGCGGGGCGGATGCGCCGCGGGTCGGCGGCTCGCAGGTGGCGGCCCGCGGTGTCGACGTCGAAGCGTTCCAGCGCGACCCAGGCGAGCGCCAGCTCGGCGCCGACCGGGCGGCCCGCGGTGTCGAGCCCGATCCGGTCGGCGAGCTCGGTCGCCTGGTCGGCGAGCCGCTCGGCGTGCCGCAGGCGGCCGCGGTGGGCCTCGATCAACGCCAGGTGGCTGAGCGCCTCGATGCGGAGCTCGGGGCTCTCGGTGGCGGCGCCGGCGGCCTCGGTGAGGGTGACGGCGGCGGCGTCGACGGCGCCGATCCGGCTCTGCGCGTCGCCCTTGGCCACGAGCACGAGCGCCCGCAGCTCGAGGATCCGCAGCTCGGCGGCCCGCACCTCGGCGGCTCGCGGCTCGCCCTGGTTCTCCAGGCCGGCCAGCGCGGTGGCGGCGATCTGCAGCACGCGCTCCGGCTGGTCGCGCAGGCGGGCCAGCATGACGCCGGTGACCTGATGAGCAAGGGCGAGGGGGAGGGCGACCGCCGGCGCCGGGCCGTCGCCGCCGGGGCGGGGCGCCATCAGCTCGCCGGCCCGGTGCAGCCGCGCGGCGGCCTCGTCGGTGTCGCGGATGGTCAGGGCGAGCGCGGCGGCGACCACCGAGCCGGCCGCGCTGGAGGGGTCGCGCGGCATGTCGGCCAGCCGGCCGGGATCGCCGCGCAGCACCCGGCCGATGGCGTGCGCCTCGATCAGCGTGGTGGCCGCCAGATCCCAGTCGCCGGCCTCGGCGGCGTGCCCGATCGCCTCGCTCACCTGCCCGTTCGCGGCGAACCAGGCGCAGGCACGCCGGTGCAGGCCCGGGATCCGGTCGGGTGCGGTGCGGTTGAGCTGGGCTTGGAGGAGTTCGGCGAAGAGGCGGTGGCAGCGGTAGGCGGTGAGGCCGTCGCCGGCGGGTTGGACGAAGGCGTTCTGGCGGCAGAGGGCGGTCAGGAGCCAGCGGGCGTCGGTGCGGCCGGTGACGGCTTCGGCGAGTTCGGGGGTGAAGACGTCGAGGATGCTGGTTTCGAGCAGGAAGGTGCGGACGTGGTCGGGTTGGATGCGCAGGACTTCGTCGACGAAGTATTCGGCGATGGTGGCTTCGTTGCCGGTGATGGTGGCGACGAGGGTTTCGGCGTTGCCGGCGTCTTCGAGGGCCATGGCGAACAGGCGGAGGCCGGCGGCCCAGCCTTCGGTGTGTTGCAGGAGTTGGTCCATGCCGTGGTGGCTGAGGGGTACGTGGTGGAGGGTGAGGAGTTCGGTGGCTTCGGTGGTGGTGAAGGCGAGGTCTTCGCTGCGGATTTCTTCGAGGCGGCCGGCGAGGCGGTAGCGGTGCAGGGGTAGGGGTGGGTCCCAGCGGCCGACGAGGACGAGGCGGAGCATGCGGCCGGCGTGGCGGAGGACGAACTCGAGGTCGGTGGCCCATTGCTGGCCGGTGAGGTGGGAGACGCCGTCGAGGACCAGCACCACGGGCGACGGTTGCTCGGCGAGCGTGGCGGCCAGGCGTACGAGAAAGGACCGATCCGGCGCCGTGAGCGCCGGCGTGGGCTCGACCCCCGCCCGCCGCAGCGCCTCCAGGACGTAGGCCCAGAAGACCGGCGCGTGACCGTCGTCCTCCTCGAGGGTGATCCACCCGGTGCGGAACCCGGATGCGCCCGAGGCCGCCCAGGACGCGACGAGCTGGGTCTTGCCCGCCCCGGCCGGGCCCACGACCAGGGTGACCGGCTCGCGCACCCCGCGGGCCAGGCGCTGGGTGAGCCGCGGGCGGGCGACCAGGAACCGGGGCGGCTCGGGCACGGCGAACTTCGACTGCAGCAAGGGGTCGTCCCCGGTCACCTCCGGCGCGGGCCGGTACGCGGGTGCGGTCCTCGCCAGATCGGCCGTCACTGTTCCCCCGGTTCGCGTCGGCGACAAGATCAAGAAATCCATCGTCGCCGGACCGGATGCATTTCACATCCTCCGTTTCGGACTATCCGAGCGTGACACCGCTGTCACACAGGGCATGGCTCGGGGTGCGGATCCGGGAATGAGGACGCCGACCGACGCCGCGCTCCCGGTAGCCGGTAACGGCCGGCGTGTAGTGGCCGACCGAGGTCTGGCCGTACGCGTCGGTGACCCGATAGCGGATCGCCGGGATCCGGCCGGGGGCGCCGCGGGCCGGCGTGAACAAGAGCGTGCCGGTGACGCCGATCAGCGTGTCGTCCGGCGGGTGGCCGGGTGCGATGGCGATCGACGAGGCCATCGCCAGCGCGTACGTGCCCTGCGGCGTCTCCGGCGGATCGAGGTAGCCGATGGAGCCGCCGGCCGGGACGGTGAACGTCACCGACTGTTGCGCGCCGCGGGGGCCGGCCGAGCCGATGTCCGGCGCGCCCGGCGCCGGCGGGCGGGTGACTGTCGCGGCGTACGTCAGCAAGCGGGTTCGATGGTGGGGGCCGCTGAGCCGGATCGTCACCGGCGAGGCCGCACCGACGAAGCCGAGCTTGGGCGTGAACGTGACCGTGCCGGGTGCGTCGCGGCTGTAGAAGCCCTGCGGCACCAGCACCGTCTCGACATAGCGCGGATCGCGGCCGTCGAGGGTCATCCGCCAGCCGGCCGGGACGTGCACGCTGACGGTCTGTTTCGTGAGGCCGGCCCCGGTCGAGGTCAACGGCGCCGGAACCGTCGCCGCGACGAGGGCGGCGGCGAGCATGAGTGGCATGCCTGCACGATATGTCAGACTTGTCGGATCCGAGACGGGGGCCGGTGCCCTACGATTCCGGTCAATGCGAACGATTCTCATCCGGGGTCTGCAGCTCGCGCTGGTGGTGCTGCTCGGCGTCGTCGGCTACAGCGCCTACCGCGACCGGACCGCACCGCGCACCGGCCCGGCCAAGCTCCAGAGCCTCGGCGGCGACCTCGTGCTCGGACCGCAGGGCATCGGCAAGCTGGGGCTGGGGATGACCGAGGAGCAGGCCGACGCCACCGGGCAGGTGAGCATCACGCCCGGCTGGCCGAGGACGAGCACCTCGACCTGCTCGATCGTGTCGCTGGACGGGGGAACGAGCGTCCACTTCTCCCGCGACCACGGCCTCGCCGTCATCACGGTGGCGCAGGCGGCCCGGACGCCCGAGGGCATCGGAATGGGCGCGAGCGTCGCGCAGGTGGCCGCCGCCTACCCCGGCGTGCGGAACGCCGAGCTGGGCAGCCCGGAGGAACAGGTGCGCTTCATCGGCTACCTCTCGGCGCCGGTGCCCGGCAACGCGAAGGCCAAGTACATCTTCATCTTCCACCTCGGCGGCGGCGGTCCCCAGCCGGCCGAGCTGCAGGCGATCCTGCTCTCCCTGGCCGACCAGGACGAGCAGTGCACCCACGCCGGATAAAGTGCGGTCATGACGGACCTACGGCAGCGGATCGTCGCCGAGCTCGGCGTCAGCGCCCGCATCGAGCCCAAGGCGGAGATCCGCCACCGCGTCGACTTCCTCAAGGACTACCTGCTGGCGTCGCGGACCGAGGGCTATGTGCTCGGCATCAGCGGCGGGCAGGACAGCACGCTGGCCGGCCGGTTGTGCCAGCTGGCGGCGGAGGAACTGCGCGCGGAGGGTCACCCGGCGACGTTCGTCGCGGTCCGGTTGCCGTACGGGGTGCAGGCCGACGAGGCCGACGCCCGGACGGCCCTGGATTTCATCCGTCCCGATCGCGCCATCGCGGTCAACGTCAAGCCCAGCGCCGACGCCGTCGCCGCCGAGTCCGCCCTCGGCCTGCGCGAGCTGCTCGGCGGTGAGCCGCAGCTGCGCGACTTCGTCCGCGGCAACATCAAGGCCCGCGAGCGCATGGTGATCCAGTACTCGGTGGCCGGCCAGCTCAACCTGCTGGTGGTCGGCACCGACCACGCCGCCGAGGCGGTGACCGGCTTCTTCACCAAGTACGGCGACGGCGGCGTCGACATCACCCCGCTGACCGGCCTGACCAAGCGCCAGGGCGCCGCCCTGCTGGCCGAGCTGGGCGCGCCGGCCAGCGTCTGGGAGAAGATACCGACGGCCGACCTCGAGGACGATCGCCCGGCCTTGCCCGACGAGGTGGCTCTGGGCCTGACGTACCGCGAGATCGACGACTACCTGGAGGGCGGCGAGGTCACCGCCGAGGTGGCCGCAAAGATCGAGGCTACGTTCCTGGCGACGCGGCACAAGCGGGCGGTGCCGGTCACCCCGTCCGACACCTGGTGGCGGAGCTGACGGCCACCCCGCCGGGTGGACGCGCCTGATCGATCGTCAGCAGTCAGGGCATCAAGTCCGAGGCTCTGTCCCTCGCCGGGGTGTATTTATCGATCTTTCTGGCGACGTACGATCCGATGTCCGTAGCCGACATCTCCCAGCTCGCAGGAGCCTCCGTGCAGGTACGTATTGCCGTGACCGGGCGCGATGCGGACACGGCCGGCCTCTACGAGTGGCTGCGCGGCGAGCCGCCGCTGCGCGGCCACATCAAGCTCGGCGCCGGACCGGTTGCGCCGGGCGAGATGGGCGCCTCGGCCGAGGTCGTGGTGCAGGCGGTGGGTGCGGCCGTGGGCGGTGGCGCGCTCTGGGCCGCGCTCGCCAACTCGGTCACGGCCTGGCTGTCGCAGCGCCGCTCCGACGTCAGCATTACCGTGACCGGCGCGGACGGCCGCCAGGTCGCGATCGACGCGAAGCGGGTCGCCGATCCGGAGGCCCTCATCCTCCAAGCGGTGGATGCCGTGCTGCCGAAGCCCGCGGCGGAGCCCTGACATTCGTCTTCCCGACCCTCGGCGATCCTATGCGGTGCTGATCGGCACCAGTTCCTACGAGTCCGGCGAGCTGCCGGACCTGCCGGCGGTGCGCAACAACGTCAAGGACCTGGCGAACGAACTGAGCGCCTTCCCGGCCGACCGGCGCATAGTGATCCCCGAGCCGACCGACCTGCGCGCCGTCTACCGCGCGCTGCGGCGGTACGGCGCAGTCGCCGAGGACACCTTCCTGGTCTACTTCGCCGGTCACGGGCGGACCGGGCGGCGCAACGAGCTGTACCTGGGCTTGACCGGCACTGATCCCGATGAGCTCGAAGTCAGTTCCCTGCCCTATGACCTGCTCCGGAACGTGCTTCTCGAAAGTTCCGCGAAGAACCGGATCGTGATGCTGGACTGCTGCTTCAGCGGCCGCGCGACCGAGGACATGGCGGGCGGCGAGGCCACGCTCGTCGGGCAAATGGACATCGAGGGGACGTACGTTCTCGCGTCGACGCCGGCGAACGCGGTGGCGCTGGCGCCGCGAGGCGAGCGATACACCGCGTTCACCGGTGAGCTTATCGAGCTGTTGCGGGCCGGCGTGGGCGGTGAGGAAGACCTACTGACATTCGGCTTTATCTATCAGCACCTCCGGGAGAGAATGATCGGTCGCGGCCTGCCGCGGCCTTGCCAGCGGGGAACCGGAAACGTTGATCGGCTGGCCCTGGCGCGCAACCGCCGGGCCGAGGCGTCGGCCCAGCCCATCCGGCCGCCGCCCGAGGCTCGCACCCGCTGGGGAGCCGGCAAGCCGATCACGGCGTCGCTACGGATGGAATCGGCGATGGGCTGGCTGTTCCTCGCCGCCGGGCTCGCGTACGGCCTGGTCCAGCTGGCGGTTCTCGGCGTCGCCGTGGCGACCAAGGGCGGGTCGGCCGAGTTCACCGATCTTTGGGTCGGCGCTCCCGAGCACCTGGCCCGGGTGTGGTGGGACGACCTGCTGTTGTTGCCGGTGACGATGGTCCTGGGCGTGGTGGTGTGGCGCCGAACCAGGTCGGGCCCGGCCACGCCACGGGTGATCGGGATCGTGGCCGGCTTCGGCCTTCCCTGGGTGATCGCCGCTCCGCTGCATCTGGAGAATGCTCTCGCGGAGGTCGGCACCTGGCCGTTGAGCGATGCCTTCGGATCCGGTTCCGCGTCGCGCGCATGGCTCAGTGGGACGGTGACGGCGGGATACCTCGGCTTGATCAGTGCGACGGTGCTGGGCGCCATCGCCGCCGCTCGACTGCGGACGAAGTCACGACCCGGCTACCAACCGGACGCCTGGGCGGTCATCGTTCTCGCCTGCGTCGCGGCCGCCTCCTACCTGGTCGATACCTACTCATTCGGCTGGGGATACATCTGGACCGCCCACCTCTATTACGTCGGGTTGGCTATGGTGACGATCGCTCTGGCCGTGGTGGCGGTGCGATCGGGCCCGGCCGGCTTGGCCGAGGGCTTGCTGGGCGGCTGGCTGGCCTTCGGCGTGCCGACCGCGGTCTCGGCGCTCTGCTGGGGCTTGACTTTCGCCGCGATGCCGGATGCGCACGGCATCGCACCGCTCGTGTTCGCCACCGCGACTGCGGGAATGCTTGTCGCGTTCGGGATGCGGATCAAGCGTCATCGCAACGGGCCGATCGTCTCCGTGTGATCGGGTCGAAGGCACGGTGCAGGCGGCGTTCGACCGGCGCGGGCGGCCCGAGGACCGGGCGACGCCTGAACGGCCGGCGGGTCCCGCCCGGCAGGGTGGCGGGACCCGGGATCGGGCGCTGAGAGGCCGGGGTCAGAGGACGCCGGCGAAGCGGAGGAACTGCGGGATCGCGTCGATCGGGGCGCCGTCCGGGAGGCGTACGCCCTGGCTCGGTGACCAGCTCGTCTGGTGCAGGTAGGAGGTCGGGTCCTGGCGCAGCTGGCCGATCAGGGTCTCGGCCACGATGCGGCTGCCGACCGGGCCCAGCGTGTTGCCCTGGGCCTTCAGCTCGGACTCGCGCAGCACGTAGAACCACAGCGGGGTACGCGTCTCGAAACCGCCCTGCTGGATGGCGTCGGCCACCGGGCCGGTGCCGGCCACCTCGGCCGCCGTGAGGGTGGGCAGGCCCAGCACCTCGGCCACCGCCTGGCCGGTCGGCAGGCCCAGCCGGTAGCCGCGCAGCAGGTTGCGGCGGGCCAGGTGCTTCAGCAGTGCCAGCAGGTCGGGGCCGCCGGTCTCGCCGGCCGTCTGGTTGACCATCTCGCTCAGCGGCTTCGACAGGTGGGTGTCGATGCGGCGGGCGAAGCGGTCGGCGAACAGGCTGTCCTTGTCGACGAAGCGGTTCCACTCGACCGGCCAGTTGCTCGGCAGCGTCGGGTTGCCGCCCAAGCCTCCCACGCCGGTGAAGCGGAACAGCAGGTCGAGCGACGCGTTCGGCAGGGTGTTGTTGCCGGGACGGCCGAAGTTGCGGTTCCAGTCGTACGCGCCACGGATCATGCTGTGGCCGAAGCGGTACGCGGCGACCGAGAACTCCAGGGGCATGTACGCCGCGTCGAGCAGGCCCGACCCGTCGCTGCCGAGCACGAAGTCGACCACGTCGGGCACGGTCACCGTACGCAGGAAATCGTGAACCACCAGCCACTGGTAGGTCCACCGGGTCAGGTCGCGGGCCCGCAGGAAGACGTCGCTCAAGCCGGTGCGCTGCGGCTCGTTGGCCCGCACCCAGTCGACCGCCGCGTTGTGGAAGCGCAGGAACGCCACGTGCAGCTGGGCGACCACCAGGTTCTCGTCGTTGCGGGCGTCGCCGACCAGCGGCACCTTGTCGGCGCGGCGGGGCAGGTCGCGGGCCAGGTCGTCGACGGGCGGGATGCGTACGCCGACGTTGACCGGGGTGAGCGCGCCGACCCGCAACTTCGCCCGGTCCTCGGCCTGGTACGGCACGGCGATCCGGTCGGGGTTGGTGGGCGCCGGCGCGAACGGGCCGTCGCCGTAGACGGAATCGAGGTTGAGGGCGGGGTTCCGCGCGTTCTTGAGCAGGCCCACCACCTGGTCGGGGTCGAGCGGCGGCAGCGGGGTGTCCCGGATGCTGATCACCTTGTCGTTGTCGGTGGCCGCGGTGAGGTCGTGGTCGACGAACTGACCCCAGTACGTGTAGACGGGCGGGATCGGCGAGCTGCGGTCGTCGGCCGGCGGTTCCTGGTCGATCATCGCGTTGCCGAGCGCGTTGAGCGCCGCGACGGTCGTGGTCACCTCGTCCTCGCTGCCGGCCGGCAGGTGCGCGTCGGGCTTGCCGAGCAGCTCCTTGAACAGATAGTCGAAGTCGGTGGTGCCGACCGGGCCCGCGCTCTGCACGACGTCGCTGAGCTTCGTCCAGCCCTCGCGGCTGAGCTCGGCGGAATCCGGTGCGGTGTCGGCGATCGCGTGGGCGCCGTGTCCGATGTGGGCGATGATCGTGCTGAGGTCGCCGTTGCGTGGCATGGAAATCCCCCGTTCTGGAAAGGACCAAGACTGGCGCCCGCGCGGCCGGAATGCCTCGGGGAACTCCCTCGGTTGGCGGCTACCTGACAAAACGGGAGATGTCCGCCTCGATGAGGTAACGGACGAGCTCGGTGCGCGACCGCACGCCGAGCTTGCGGTAGGCGCCGGAGAGGTGCGTCTCGACGGTCTTCCGGGACAGGCGCAGGGCGGTGGCGGCCTCCGGGTTGCTGAGCCCACCGGCCACGGCCCGGGCCACCTGCAGCTCGCGCCGGGTCAGCCGGGCGAGCGCCGGTGCGGTCAGCGGCAGCTCGCTCAGCCCGTCGATCGGCGACCGGGCGGCGAGGACCATCGCCACCGGCTCATCGCTGATCCGGCGGGCGGCGAACAGCAGGGCGGTGGCCGACGGCTGGTCGATCGCGTCGGCGTCGTCCACCACGACGAGCACCGGGCGGGATCGGGCCGCGCCGACGAGCACATTCAGAACACCCATGCAGAGGGCGTACGGGGTGAAGCCCGGCCCGTCCTCGAGCGCGAGCGCCGCCCCGAGGGCGCGGGCCTGCGGCGGTGGCAGCGGTGGCAGCGCGGGCAGCGGAGGCGGCGCGGGCGGCGTGGGCCGCCGGGTGAGCAGCGGCCGTAGCAGGTCACCGAGCGCCGCGTACGGCAGCGCCGCCTCGCTCTCGACGCCCGAGGTGGCCAGGACGGTGGTCGTTTCCGGGACGCGTTCCATCAGGCGAGCCAGCAGCGCCGTCTTGCCCGCGCCCGGCTCGCCGGTCACCGCCACCGCGCCGCCCCGTCCGGCCCGTAACCCGGCGACCAGCCGTTCGAGGTGCCGCAGGTGCGGCGCCCGGCCGATCTCGGCGTGCGGCTTCGATTCCCATGGCATCAGGCCCCCGTGGAATCCGCGCACGATCCTTGGGTGACCATGCCCGTGATCTGTCGTGGCCGCTGCCGGATCAACGACAGCGCGCGTCGCCCCTGGCGCCCCGCGTCGACACCGGGGACGGTCCCGGCCCACCCCGTGAGGGCGGGGCCGAGTGAAGCACCCGGGTCCGACAATTTCGCTCCGTCATCCACAGCCCGCCCGCGCCACCCCCTCACCCGCCGATATGCCGCAAGACGGCCAAGACCCGCCGATTGTCCCCGTCCGACGCCGGCAGACCCAGCTTGGCGAAAATGCCGGCCACATGCTTCTCCACGACCCCGGGCGTGATGACCAGCGCCGCCGCGATGCCGGCGTTCGACCGGCCCTCGGCCATCAGCGCGAGCACCTCGCGCTCGCGCGGCGTCAGCGACGCCAGCCCGGCCGCCTCCCGCCCGGCCCGCATCAGGTGGCCGACCACCTCCGGGTCGAGCGCGGTCCCGCCGGACGCCACCCGGGTCAGCGCGTCCACGAAGTCGGCGACGTCGGCGACGCGTTCCTTGAGCAGATAACCGACGCCGGTCGGACGGTCGGCGAGCAGCCGGGTCGCGTACCGGGTCTCGACGTACTGGGAGAAGACCAGCACCCCGACGCCGGGATGGTCGCGCCGGATGTCGATCGCGGCGCGCAGGCCCTCGTCGGTGTGGGTCGGCGGCATCCGGATGTCCACAATGGCCACGTCCGGCGCCGAGTCCGCGACCGCCGCGCGCAACGCCTCCGCGTCGGCCACCGCCGCGCATACCTCGAAGCCGCGGTCGGTGAGCAGCCGGACCAGCCCCTCCCGCATCATCGCGGCGTCCTCCGCGATCACCACGCGCATGCCGTCGCCTCTCATACCTGGGTGGGCAGCTCGATCTCGACCCGGGTCGGGCCGCCGGCCGGGCTGTCCACGCGCATCCGGCCGTCCACCACGCCGATCCGCCGGGCCAGGCCGGAGAGCCCCGGGCCGTCCGGGTCGGCCCCGCCGGTCCCGTCGTCCTCGACCGTCATTGTCAGGCGGTCGGCGTCCCCGGCGACGCCGAGGCCGATGCGGCTCGCCCGGCTGTGCTTGGCCGCGTTCGCGAGCAGCTCGGCGGCGCAGAAATAGGCGATGGTCTCGATCGCCGGAGCCGGCCGGGCGGGCAGCTCGACGGTGACCGCGACCGGGACGGTGCTGCTCGTGGCCAGCGTCGCCAGCGCGTCGCCGAGGCCGTTGTCGAGCACCGGCGGATGAATGCCGCGCACCAGGTCGCGCAGGTCGGCGAGGGCGTCCTTGGCGCCGCGGTGGGCGAGCGCGACCAGCTCACGGGCCTGGGCCAGATCGGGTGGCGGGCCGTCGGCGCCCAGCTTCTCGGCCGCCATGCCGAGGTTCATCGCCAGCGTGGCCAGCCGGATCTGGGCGCCGTCGTGCAGGTCCCGTTCCAGCCGGCGCATCATCGTGGCCGCGTCGTCGATCGCGCGGGCCCGGCTGACCTGCAGCTCGCGGACCCGCTCGGCGAGCCGGCCGGGACCGAGCAGCCGGCGCATCGCGGCTACGTCCGGCGTCGTGCCGGCCCGCATCAGCCACGGCGCGACCAGCAGCATCGCGAGGCCGGCGGCGGCGATGACGAACGTGCCGGGGAACGTCCGCGCGTCGATCATGCCGAACGGGGTCAGCGCGTGCACCGGCCCGAGGCGGGTGCCGGGCGGGTGGTTGCGGAACAGCGGCCACCACACCGGATAGCTGAGGTCGACCAGGCCGAAGACGTAGCAGAAGGCGCCGTAGCCCTCGGGTATGGCTAGCGGCACCTTGAGCACGCCGTAGCCGATGGCACGCCAGCCCGGTCCGTCGGCGACCCGGCTCGCCCGGCGCGGCGGCGGCGCGTCGACGCGTACGCCGAGCAGCCGGCCGGCCAGGGCGCGGTGCACCGCTCCGGTCGCGCGCCCGATCGTGGTGGCCAGCACGACGAGGAGCGCGACGGTGAGCGGGAACAGGACCAGGAACACCGGCGCCACCACCGGCGCCGGCCGCTCCGACATCGCCCCGGTCGCCCACAGGATGGCGACGGCCACGGCCGGCAGGGCGGCCGGCACGGCCAGGACCGCGACCGCGCTGACCACGCCGGCGACGCAGAACACCGCCTGGCGCAGGGCCAGGGTGGTGAACGGGGCGCGCAGCGCGGTCATCACGTCATTGTCGCCGGTCACGCGTCGCGGTGGCGGAGCAGCACGCCGCCGCACAGGATCGCCACCGCGGCGTACCCGCACATCAGCAGCACGCTGATCCAGGCCGTGAACAGCCCGGGTATCGGCGAGGTGACCGCGACCGAGTTGAGCAGCATCAGCACCGGGACGAAGCGGCCGACCGCGACCCCGCTCTCGCCGAACAGGCCGGCCGCGATCGTCGGGACGAACATCAGGGCGAAGAGGATGCCGATCGCGGCGCCCGAGTGCCGCACGACCGTCCCGATGCCGACCCCGATCAGGGCGGTGGCAGCGAGATAGACGCCGGTCAGCACGACCGCGCGCCGGACGACCGGGTCGCCGAGGGAGGCGGCCGGGATGGCGGTGCCGCGGATCGCGAGCTGGCCGGCCAGGTAGCCGGCGAAGCTGGCGACCAGGCCGGCGGTGAGGGCCGCCCCGCCGCAGACGGCCACCTTGGCGGCCAGGACGGTCCGGCGCCGGGGCACGGCGGCGAAGGTCGAGCGGATCGTCCCGGTGCCGTACTCGCCGGTCACCATGAGCACGCCGAGCGCGCCGAGCAGCAGCTGGGCGAGGATGGCGCCGCTGAGGCTGTTGTCGAGGATCTGGGCGGCGGTGGCGACCGGGGTGTGCGACCGGTAGCCGAGTCCCACCCCGGCCCCGGCCGCCGCCATCGAGACCACGGTCGCGATCGCCAGCCACCACGTCGACCGGACGCTGCGCAGTTTGATCCATTCCATGCGTGTCGCGTTCCTCATGCCGCTTCGGCTCCTCGGTAGTCGGTGACCGGTGAGGTGAGCCGGAAGAACGCGTCCTCCAGGCTCTCGTGACCGGCGGCGAGCTCGGCGACGGTGGTCTCGGCCAGCAGCCGGCCGCGCCCGATGACCACCAGCCGGTCGGCGGTCTGCGCCATCTCGGCGATCAGGTGGCTGGAGACGAATACCGTCCGGCCCTCGGCGGCGAGCCCGCGCAGCAGGTCCCGGATCCAGCGGATGCCCTCCGGGTCGAGGCCGTTGACCGGCTCGTCGAGCAGCAGGACGCCCGGATCGCCGAGCAGGGCCGCGGCGACGCCGAGCCGCTGGCGCATGCCGAGCGAGTACGTGCCGGCCCGCCGCGAGGCCGCCTCGGACAGGCCGACGGTGCGTAGCACCTGCTCGACCCGGGAGCCGGGGAGGTCGTTGCTCGCGGCCAGCGCGGCCAGGTGCGCGCGGGCGCTGCGGCCGGGATGGAAGGCCCCGGCGTCCAGCAGCGCGCCGACCGCCCGCAGGGGCCGGGCGAGGTCCCGATAGTGGACGCCGTCGATGAGGGCCTCTCCCCGGGATGGGGCGTCGAGGCCGAGGATCATCCGCATCGTCGTCGACTTGCCCGATCCGTTCGGGCCGAGGAAGCCGGTCACCACCCCGGGCCGGACCTGGAAACTCAGCCCGTCGACGGCGACCCGGTCGCCGTACCGTTTGGTCAGCTCATGTAGTTCGATCACAGGAACGACGCTAGGCAGCGCCGGCGGTGGCGGTAAGCCGGAAACCATCCGTCTCGTTCCGGGGGTTTTCCCACCCCTGCGCTCTCACCGGATGATGTGACCCGAGACCGCCGCCGGCGCCGTGAGGTCGGGCTCGCCGTACTCCTCGGTCATGGCCGCGAAGGCGGCCGCCTTGTCCGCGCCGAACCGCCCGACCTCCGCCCGGTAGGTGGCGGCGGTGAGAAAGGCCGGCGGGGTGGTCTTGCTGTGGAACTTGTCCGCGTACATGACCAGGCGCTCCTCGCCGGTCCGCGGCACGTAGTCGGCCGGTGGCAACGGAAGCCGCTGCCGCTCGATGTCCGCGCGGGTGATGCCGACGCCGGTGTGGCACGAGCAGAACCGGCACAGCTCCTCGGGATACCCGAGATCGCGCAGCAGCTCATGGCCGAGAATCCCATGCCGGATGTACGCGTCACCGCGGCCCAGTCGATAGACGCCGATGTCGTGCAGCAGGCAGCCGGCCCGCACCAGAGCCGCGTCCAGCCCCGGCCCGATGAGCTGGGCGGCGATGCCGGCCACGATCTCGCAGTGGGTACGGACCAGCTCGAGCGCCTCCGCCGTCGGCGCGAACCGCTCGTGCAGCGCCCAGATCTCGTCGTCGGCCGGTATGCGCATCCCGCCCATTGTGCCCGGCCGCGGAGCGCGCGCCCGGCCGGCCCGGCAAGGGGCCGCCCGGGCGCCGCGACGGCACCTACGAGCGGAAGGTCACGGTGATCGGGGCCCTGGTCCTCGGCGCCGCGACGTCGACGGTCAGCGTCCGGGTCTCGGCGGCGTAGCTCCAGCCCTTCGCCGTGCGGCCGTCGATCCGGACGGTGCGCGGCGCGTCCGCGTCGAGGATGGTCAGCTTCCAGGCCCGCTTGGCCGCGCCGGCGATCCGCAGCGTCTCGTTGCGGTACGCCAGCACGGTCGCGCCGGCGTCGTCGCGCAGGACGGCCGTGCCGGGGGCGCCCGCGTTCACGGTCGCCCCGTCGGCGGTGGCCACGATGCCGCCGGAGCGGACGAACACCGGCATCGTGTCCAGGGTCGTCGTGATGTCGGCGGAGGTGCCGCCGGCGTACGTCCGGCCGGTGAAGTAGTCGGTCCACGAGCTGCCCGGCGGGAACCAGACCGAGGTGGTGGCCGAACTGCCGGGCGTGGTCACCGGGGCGACCAGCAGATCGGGGCCGTAGAGGTACTCGGCGCCGGCCGTCGCGTACGCCTCCTGCTCGCCGGGGTAGGCGAGGTAGAGCGGCCGGGCCATCGGCATGCCGGTGCGGGTGGCCTCGGCGGCGGCGCTGTACGTGTACGGCAGCAGTTGCTCCCGCAGGCGCAGGAAGGAAGTGGCCGAGGCCTTGGCCGCGGGACCGTACTGCCACGGCAGGCGGTCGCTGTGGTTGGAGTGCAGCCGGTCGATGGGCTGGAACGTTCCGAACTGGACCCATCGCGCGTACAGGTCATCGGGAAGCTTGGTGCTCCCCGGCTCGCTGCCGGGCTCCTGCAGTCCCTGGGTGTGCCCGCCGATGTCGTGGCTGATGGCGGCGAGGCCGGTCGCCACCGACTCACCCGGCGTGTAGCCGACCTCCCACTGCAGCGTCTCCCAGTCGGAGATGGTGTCGCCGGTGAAGTGCAGCGTGGTCCGTTTGTCCGCCCACGGCCCGGTGGGCACGGCGGTCGGGCTGCTGTAGCCGCCGGCCTGCAGCGACCCGTACGCCCGGGAGAACGCGAAGCCGGTCTCGTCGGCGTAGTTCTTGTTGATCCAGGCGTCCGGGGTCACACCGGGCAGCGAGGACCGCGAGCCGTCGCAGCACCAGTCCAGCCACCAGAAGTCGACGTTCCCGGGCGCCATCTGGCGGTGCAGCTGGAAGTACGCGGCGAGCTGGTCCCGGTCGCCCCAGTCGAAGACATAGTTGCCGCCCGCCTGCTGGAGCTTGCCCTTGGCCGTCGCCTGGGCGGCCGCGAACTTGGGGTCCGAGCCCTGGATGCTCGGGTGGATGTTGAAGCCGGTGTGGATGCTCTGCGCGTGTGCCCAGTCCACGAAGCCCTGCGGATCGGGGTACTTCGCCGGGTCGATGGTCCAGCCGTTCCACTGGTCGGGGGCCTTGAAGTCGGTGTCGACCACGAGCACGTCGAGCGGCACGCCCTCGGCCCGGAAGCGGGGCACGATGGTCTGCTGGAAGTCGGCCGCGGTGCGGTCGTAGTACTCCGAGTACCAGACGCCGTACGCCCATCGCGGCAGCAGCTTGGTGGGACCGGTCAACGTGGACAGGTCCCGCAGGCCGCGCGCGTAGTTCTGGCCGTAGCCGAAGACGTAGCCGTCCTGCTCGGCCTCCGGGCGCGACGTGGTGTCGAGCAGCGCCGAGGCCGAGTCGTCGAGCAGCGACCAGCCGTCGGAGTAGAGCAGGCCGGGGACGGTCAGCGCGCCGCGGTCGACGCCGTCCAGGCCGCGGCGGTATCCACCGAGCGGCGCGTGCGGCGCGAGCAGGGGAGAGGCGGCGGTGGTGACGGCGACGGTGTCGAGGTTGACGTTGCAGCTGGCATCGGTGGGACAACCCAGCGACACCGTGTCGGTGCCGGCGGCGAGGGTGACGGGGACCGATACCGTACGCCAGTAGTCCCATCCGCTGGTGGGCGGGAGCGTCGCCGTCGTCCCGTTCACCGTGATGGTCCGCGACTGGATCGGTTGCGCGCCCGCCTTGGCGTTGGCGTAGCGCAGTTGCACGCGGTACTGACCGGCTTTCGGCACCCCGGTCACCGTGAGCGCGTCCCCGGCCCCGGCCCGCTCGAGCCCCGCCACGAAGCCGCTTCCGGCGTAGCCGTTGTGGTCGTTGGCGGTCTTCGCCCCGCCGGTGAAGGCGCCGGTCTCGGCCTCGCACAGCGTCCCGAACGCGCACGGCTGCGGTGCCGGCGGCGTCGGTCCGGGGAAGGTGCCGCCCGGTGCGACGACGGCGAGACTGTCGATGTTCACGTTGCCGGAGTCGGCCGCCGTCCGTACGACGCTGACCTCGTGCCGTCCCGCGGTCAGGCCGAGCGGCACGCTCGCGATGGCCCAGGTGTCCCAGTTGGCGGTGGCCGGGAGCGTGAGGGTACGGGCCGCGCCGCCGTCCACCGAGACCGACAGCGTGCGGGTGACGTTCTGCCCGTCGCCGCCGGTGCTGTTGGCGTACCGCACGCTCAGCTGGTAGTCGCCCGCGGCCGAAGCGGTGGTCGCGAAGGCGAGCGAGTCGCCGGTCGCCTGGAACCCGGCCGCGAAGCCGGATCCGGTGTAGCCGCCGTGGTCGGCCGCGATGCCCGGCCCCTTCAACGCCAGCGACTCCGCCTCGCACAGCGTCCCGAGCGCGCAGTCCGGCGTGGTGCGCCCGGCCCAGGGTGCCGCCTGCACGGTCTGCCTGCCCGCCTTGAGCTGCACGGTGAGGTTGCTCGCGGAGAACGATCCGGAGCCCACCCGGTAGCGCAACGTCATGGCGTCGGTCTCGATGGTCAAATACCCGTTCACCGTACGGCTGCGGAAGCTCGCCGCCGGAAACTTGTCCCGCCCGACCACGTTGAACGTCGCCGCGTCGGTGAACTTGCCGCCGTTCGCGTACTCCGTCCGGATGAGCGTGGGCGACAAAACCTCGAAGCGCGCGTTCCCGGAGACGACGGCCGCATCCCGGGCGCTGCGCCCGACCGCCTGGGCCGGCGACGAGGGCGCCAGCAGCAGACCGCCCACCAGGACGCTGCCGGCCGCCGCCGCGGCAAAGGACCGAACCGAACCACGATCGAGCATGGGCGCTCCTGGTAAAGGGACGAAACCGACATCCGTCGATATAAACGCTGTCACCTCCCGGTGACAAATGTCAATGGATCACTCCTGGGTGTGCCCGCGTCGCCCGATCGGGTGGGGGAGAAGTGCAATTGCATGGTGACCGCGCATTGCCGCTCGGCCATCATGCTTGGCGTGAGCGGACGACGGTGGCGATCGATCGGATGGGCGATCCGGGCGGCGCGGCGGGGCCTGCGGGAGCGCTCGAGTCCGCCCGTGGGGCCTGAGGACAGGGCCGACGAACTGGCGACGATGGTGCATCACCAGTGGACCGAAGAGATGCGGGCAAGAGGACTCGGTGAGGTCCTGCCGGTGCGCTGGTCGGTGATCTCGGCTCCGGACTCCAGCCGGCGGGCGCGGTCGGGAGCCGGCCAGGTGTTCCACGCCGACGATTTCGTGGCCGCCTTCGCCGCGCTCCCGCGGCGGCAACTGCTCATCGTCGGCTCGCCCGGCGCGGGCAAGACTACGGTCGCCATGTTGCTGACTCTCGATCTTTTGCGCCGGCGGGCGCCGGGTGACCCCGTTCCGGTCCTGTTGCCGGCGGCCGCATGGGATCCGGGCGATTCGGTGGACGACTTCATGGTCCGCCACCTGACCGACCATTACTACGGCGGCCGTCGCTCCGCCTCGGAGATCACTCGAGAGCTCGTGGCGCAGCGGGCAATTCTTCCAGTGATCGACGGTGTCGACGAGCTGCGTGACGCCACCGTGGCCTTCAAGGAACTGAGCCGGTACGCGGGCGCCGGCGGATCGTTCGTGGCCACATCGCGGGCTGCCGCCTATGGCGAAGGGCTGGCCAAAGGCGTCGTTCCGCCCGCCATGACGGTGGTGGAGCTCGAGCCGCCACCGGTTGATGCGGTCGCGAGCTTTCTGGCCAGCTCGGTACCGTCGTCGGACAAGCGCTGGCGTCCGTTGATCGAGGCGCTGCGAGCCGACCCGGCGGGACCGCTGGCAGCGGCGTTGGCCACCCCGCAGTTCGTTCAGCTGGCGCGATCGATCTATTCGCAGGCCGACAGCGCGCCCAGCGAGTTGCTGGACATCGGTCGTTTCCCGACCCGGGAGGCGATCGAGACGCACCTGCTCGGCCGCTTCGTCGCGGCCGTGTTTCCCGAGCCGGGCGGGCCCTATCGATCACCGGCATATTCGGTGCGCGCGTATCGATGGCTCTCGGCGCTGGCCAACCGTCTGGACAACGACAATGCGACGACCATCGGCCTGCCGGAGCTGACCGGTGCGGTGCCACCGTACGTCTCCACCGCCGTCTCGGTCCTCTTGGCCGCGGTGGCGGGTGCCGCGGGACTTTTGAGCAGCAGGTGGCTGGGCCTGATGCTGTTCATTCTCGTCCTGGCCAACACCCTGGCGACCGGCAGGCGGCCGGCTTCCTTCCAGCGGATCGGTCTGCGGCGGAATGCGGAACTGGTGTGGGCATGGTTCCTTCTCGGTATCCTCGCAAGCGGAAGCGCTGTGGTTATCGGGCTCATCCTGGCCGAGCCGGTCGCGCGAACCGCCGTGGTGGCGGTCGGGGCATGCTTCGCTCCGATGGCCGCGTTGACCATTGCGGTCGGCATGCCGGCGCGCGGCTCGTTCGCGTCGAACCTACGGGCGCTCGCGCACGCCGATCGTCGATATGCTGCTCTTTGCGCTCTGCTCTGCGGGATGCTGGGGCTCGCCGCCGCCGCTGCCGGAGGTGACCTGGGCTTCGCAGCCGGACCTGTCCTGGCCGGTGTCCTTGTCGGAGTGACGGGCACCGCCTCGTGCCGACTGCTCATGAGTGCCTTGTGGCTCAGGGCGCGAGGTGAGGCGCCGCTGGGTCTCCTGTCGTTCCTGGAGGCGGCTCAGGGCGCCGGCGTGCTGCGCCAGAAGGGGTCGGTCTATCAGTTCCGGCACGCCGCGCTGCAGGAGTACCTGAGTGAGCACGGTGATGCCCCCGACGCCGTCCAACCGCCGAAACGCACGCCGGCGAGCACGGCAATCGAGGAACTGCGGACCGTGCTGGTCGAGGCCGCCTTTGAGCAGGCGACGGTGCGCTATCTGATCGAGCCGGATCGGATCGGCCGCCTCAAGGACGAGATCGGCGCCGAGCTGAGCAACGACAGCGCGCGGGTGGCGTCCGCGACGACGGCCCAGTGGGATCGGCTGGCCGACGCGCGCCGGCGTTATCTCGACCAGGCCGGCATCCCGCGGCCGGCGAGCGTATCGATCGGGTACGCCGCCGTCGCGGGCTTTCTGGCGGCCGTCGCGCTCACCGGGGTGGCGCTCCACGTGTGGAACGCCGGTGGCCCGCTCGCGGCGCTTGCCCTGGTCGCCGGCGGCGCTGTCCTCATCGAGCTGCCCCTCCTCGAAGTGTGGCGCCGGGCCGCGGTGGTGCGCGGCGAGGCGAACGAAGGCGAGGAGCAGTATTGGCCCGGTGCCCGGATCCGGAAACGCCGTCGCTGGTGGCGGGGGCTCCGCCGGATCCGGATCTTTCCGGAGCCGTGGTGGCCATGGGCTCGATGGTCGGCCCTCGTACTGGGCATGCTGGGCGTGGCGGAGCTCGTGGTCTACGCGATTCGGGATTACTCGGTCACCCGGGCCAGCACACTGTTCGGCTCATTGTTTCTCCTGGTCACTACGGGCGTCGCGGTCGTACTCGGGCTGGTGTGGCTCTGGTCGCGGCCCTGGCATCGGCGGCTCGTGGCACTCCGGGCCGTCAACAAGGCCGCCTGGCCGTCCGCGGATGAAATGCCTTGGGCCGTCTCCGCTCGCCGGCTTGCCGTGCAGGCGTGGAACGAGTGGTCGGCCGCCGTCGTCGACCTCGGGGTCCTTCCGCTCATCAGCGCCAAGGTGGAGCCCCTCACGCGCCGCAGCTATGACACCGAGCTGCCGCCGGTGTCGGTCGAGCGGCTCGGCGACATTACCGAGGGGGTGCAGTTCGTCGCCACCGCCGAGAGCGACCGCCTCAGCCGCACGCTCGCCTCCACGCTCACCGCCGCGATCGGGGTCAGCGGCCCGCGCGGCGTCGGCAAGACCACGCTGCTGCGGCGCTTCGGGGACCAGCGCATCGGCTCCAGCACCGACAACCTGATGCTCTTCGTCTCGGCGCCGACCAGCTACAACGGGCGCGACTTCCTGGTGCATCTGTTCGCCCGCCTCTGTCAGGCGGTGCTGCCGCCCGGCGACGTCACCACCGAGCCCGGCCACGCCCGCCGCCGGGTGCGCGCCGGCTGGCCGTGGGTGTCTGCCCTGGCCGGGGCGCTGCTGATGGCCGGCGCGATCTGGTGGGACGCCGCTGCGGCGATCCCCTTGTGGCTGGCCGGCCATCTCCGGCCGGTGGCGCTGGGGGCCGGGGTGGTGCTTCTCCTGCTGCCCACGGCCCGGACGGTGCTGGTCCGTCGCCGGCGGCCGCGGGACGGCTCGGTCCACGAGCTGGCCCGGCAGCACCTCCGCCGGTTGCGCTATCTCGAGACGCTGACGGTCACCCGCGGCGCCACGGTCAAGACGCCCGCCAGTGTGGACGCCACCGCTTCGATGGCCCGGCAGCGAGCCGAGCAGATCCGCACCTATCCGCAGCTCGTCGGGGACTTCCGGGAGTTCCTCGGCCTGGTCGGCCTGCATCTGCGCAGCCGGCCGGGACGCGCGTACTCCCGGGTTGTGATCTGTGTCGACGAACTCGACAAGATCGCTACCGCCGAGCAGGCCGAGCAGTTCCTCAACGACCTCAAGACGATCTTCGGAGTGGACGGTTGCGTGTTCCTGGTGGCGGTCTCCGAGGACGCCTTGTCCAGTTTTGCCCGGCGAGCGCTCACCACGCGAACCACCTTCGACACCGCGTTCGACGACATCATCACGCTGCGCCGGTTCGGGCTCGCGGACACCCGACGACTCCTTGTGCAGCGGGTTTTACGACTTCCCGAGCCGTACGTCTGGCTCTGTCATTGCCTTTCCGGAGGCCTGCCGCGGGACCTGAACCGCGCCGTGCGCCTGCTCTACGATGTGCATGCCCACCGGGGGATGACCGATTTCGCCCAGCTCGCGGCCGAACTCGTCCGGCACGACCTCGACTCGGTCGCCTACGGGCAGGCGCTGAAACTCGCCGACCAGTCCGATCCGCCGACCGCGCGGCTCACCCGGTGGCTGAGCGGGGCGCGCGGCGTCTCCCTAACCGCGGGGAGCATCCGGGAGTACGCGAAGAACGCCCCCACCTGCGAGGACCCGGAGAAGAGCCCGGGGATCGTGCTGATGACCGAGCAGTTCGCGGCCTATCTCGATTACGTGGCGGCCGTGCTCGACCGGTTCTGCGAGCGAACCGGCGAGACGATCGACCGCCTCCGGGATGTCACCGACGACAACGCCAACCCGGTCGTCGAACTGGCCGCGGCCCGGGCCGAGCTGGCCGCCGACCCGGTGACCGCTCGGGCCTCCGTCGACGCCTTTCTCGCGAACATGGACGCCGAGGTGCCTCCGGCTTGACCGTACGGGTAGCGTGCTGCCCTGTTCTGCAGGGAGCCACAATTGCCGACGGATGACGAACTCGCCGACGCGCTGATCTCGGCGCGGGCCGGTGACGAGCAGGGCTTCGCCGTTCTCTGGCGGGCCCTGCACCCGGCCGTCCTGCGCTACCTGCGGGTGGTCGCGGGCGGCGCGGCCGAGGACGTCGCGTCTGAGACCTGGCTGCAGGTCGCCCGCGATCTCGACCGGTTCACCGGCGACCCCGCCGCCTTCCGCGGCTGGCTGTTCAGCATCGCCCGCAATCGTGGCATCGACGAGCTGCGGCGGGCCGGCCGGCGGCGCGAGGACCCGTCCGGCTCGGTCGCCCCGGAGTCGATCGGCCGCGACGCCGCCGCCGAGGTGATCGAGGGCGCCGAGACCGCGTGGGCGCTGGAACGGATCGCGGCCCTGCCGGCCGACCAGGCCGAGGCGGTGATGCTGCGGGTGGTGGCCGGCCTCGACGTCGCGGCCACCGCTCATGTGCTGGGTAAACGCCGCGGCGCGGTGCGCATCGCGACCATGCGCGGGCTGCGCCGGCTCGCCGCCGACCCGGACGTGCGGAAACGCGCGCCGGACAGCTCGCGCCAGGAAACCGCCGGGGAGGTGTAACAGGATGCGGATGCCGAGCGCACTCCTACGTGCGATGCGTACATGGCGAGCGGACCGGGACGGCCTCGAGGAGGCCGATCGCCTGGTCGCGGGCGATCGGGCCGGTCCGGGGAGCCCCGGGCTGGACCACCTGCTCGACGCCGTTCGAGCCCCCGGCACGCCGGGGGAGATGAGCGGTGAGCGGGCGATGGTCGCTGCTCTCGCCGCGGAGCGTCGCCGTGCTGCGCTGACCACGCGACCGAAGGGATCCATTCGTGTCCAGGTGCCGGCCTCCGGCCGGAGGTTTGTCGTGAGCCTCGCGGCCGGGGTGGCCGTCCTCGGGCTGGCCGGCACCGCCGTGGCGGCAGAGACCGGAAGTCTCCCCGCCGGTGTCCAGCAGCACGCGCACCGTCTGTTCTCGGCGCTGGGCGTACCAGCGCCGAGAACAGGCACCACGCCGCCGGCGCCGGCCCGCAGCCGCTCCCGGCCGGCGCACACGCCCAGGAGCACGCCCGCGCCCACGACGGCGGGGCCGGCCACCACCACGCCCGGCGCCGGTCCGGCCGTGGCCTGGTGCGCGGCCTGGCGGACGGCCGCGGACGGCGGCAAGCCGATGAACGGCCGGGACCGCAAGGACCTGGTCGCCGCCGCCGGCGGAGCGGACAACGTGGCGTCGTACTGCGCCCGGATCGCCCCCTCCACCGGCCCGGCCGGCCCCGCCACCTCGGTCACCACCACGAAGCCCGGCCGGTCGCCGTCGCACAAGCCCAAGCCGTCCCACCCCACCCCGCACGCGACGACGCCGGGTCACCCCGGCAACGGCAAATGATCGTCGAGCCGGTCTTCGTCGACCGGTCCGGCCGGCGCCGCCGGGTCGTGCTGGTCGCGGGCGCCGCCGGGGCGGCGTTGCTGCTGGCGGCGGTCGTCGTGCTGGTGGCCGGGTTCACCGGTGCCGGCCCGGCCGGGATCACCGGCTGGCCGGCGGCGGAGGCCGGCAAGGCCTCTCCGCGACATCGCGCGCCGGTCCCCGCGTCGTCCCCGGCGGCGCGGGCGGACGCCGGCACCACCGCGCGCCGCACCGTCCGGCCGGCCACGCCCACCCCGCCCGCGACCGGCAGTGTGACCCCGAGCGCGACACCGAATGCGACGCCCAGCACTACGCCGAGCACCGCGCCGGCCCGCGGCAAGGGCCGGATCCATTCGCCGAGCGGGCGGCCGCCGAGGAAGGGATGAGGTGGGGAAGCGGGTTCTGCGTCGCGAGCCGCGCGCGCACTGGCTGCTGCTCGCCGTGGCCATGGTCGTCCTGCTGGCGGAGCTCTGCCTCAACGGCTACGTGACCCATGCCGGCGCCGAGGACGCGACGTCGCCGGAGCGGGCCCCGGAGCCGGCGCCGGCGGCGGCGACCGGCGCGGCCGCGGTCCAGCGCGCCGAGCCTGGCGGCGCCGTGACCAGCCGCGCCGTCCCGGCCCGGACCATCGCGCTGACCTTCGACGACGGGCCCGACCCGGTGTGGACGCCGCGTATCCTCGCCGTGCTGGCCCGGTACCACGCCCGCGCCACGTTCTTCGAGGTCGGCTCCCGGGTCAACCGGTACCCGGAGCTCGCCCGCCGGGTCGTGGCCGGCGGCAACGAGATCGGGTCCCACACGTTCACGCATCTCGCCCCCGGCGCCCCGGCGTGGCGGATGCGGGCCGAGCTCACCCTCACCGGCAACGCCGTCGCCGCCGCCGTCGGGCGCCGCCCGGTCCTGCTCCGGCTGCCCTACTCCTCGACGCCGTCGGCGCTCACCGCGGTCGAGTACACCGCCTGGCGCGAGGCGGCGCCCGGCTATCCGCTCGTGCTGACCGACCACGACACCCGCGACTGGTCGCGCCCCGGCGCCGAGGCGATCGCCCGGGCCGTGCGCCCCGGGATCGTCATGCTGCACGACAGCGGCGGCGACCGTTCGCAGACGGTGGCCGCGCTCGATCGGGTGATTCCCCGCCTCCAGGCCCAGGGTTACCGGTTCGTCACCGTCTCCGAGGCGCTGCGGTTGCCGGCGGCGCCGGCCGCCGGCGCGGCCGAGCGGTGGCGCGGTCAGGCGCTGCGGCTGGCGCAGCTCGCCGCGGCCGGGCTGACCCGGTTCCTGACCGCCGCCATGGTGGCGGCCGTGGTGCTCGGCCTGCTGCGTCTCGCGGTCCAGCTGGTCACGGCCGCCGCCCACGTCCGCCGGGCGCGTCGCCGGCATCGGCGGCCGCTGCGCGACCTCGGTCCGGTGAGCGTCGTGGTGCCCGCCTGCAACGAGGCCGCCAACATCGCCGCGACCGTCCGCTCGATGGTCGGCGGCGACTACCCGGCGATCGAGGTGATCGTGGTGGACGACGGTTCCACCGACGACACCGCCGGCATCGTCGAGCGTCTCGGCCTGCCCGGCGTTCACGTGGTGCGGCAGCCGAACGTCGGAAAGGCGGCCGCCCTCAACACCGGCATCCGGCACGCCCGCGGCGACATCCTGATCCTGGTCGACGGGGACACCGTCTTCGAGCCGGACGCGGTCGGCCGCCTCGTGCAGCCGCTCGCGGATCCCCGGGTCGGGGCGGTCTCCGGAAACACCAAGGTCGCCAATCGCGGCGGCCTGCTCGGCCGGTGGCAGCACCTCGAGTACGTCCTCGGCTTCAACCTCGACCGCCGGATGTTCGAGATGGCGCGCTGCATGCCGACCGTACCGGGCGCGATCGGCGCGTTCCGCCGTGCCGCCGTGCACGACGCCGGCGGCGTGTCCCGGGAGACGCTGGCCGAGGACACCGACTTCACCATGGCCGTCCTGCGCGCGGGCTGGCTGGTGGTCTACGAGCCGCGGGCGGTCGCGTGGACCGAGGCGCCGGCCACGCTGCGCCAGCTCTGGCGACAGCGGTACCGGTGGTGCTACGGCACCATGCAGGCCATGTGGAAGCACCGCCGCTCCGTGCTGCACCGGGGCGCCGGCGGGCGGCTCGGCCGGCGCGGCCTCGGCTACCTGCTGCTCTTCCAGGTGCTGCTGCCGCTGACCGCGCCCATGATCGACGTGTACACGCTCTACAGCCTGCTGTTCCTGCCGTTCGGCAAGGCCGCGCTGGTCTGGGCCGTCTTCACCGTGCTGCAGGCGGCCACGGCCGCGGTCGCGCTGCGTCTCGACGGTGAGCGCTACGGTCCGCTCTGGAGCCTGCCGCTCCAGCAGGTCGTCTACCGCCAGCTGATGTACCTGGTCGTCATCCAGTCGACGGTGATGGCGGTGCTCGGCGGCAGGCTGCGCTGGCATCGCATGGTCCGCACCGGCGCGGCCGCCGTGCACGCGGGTCACCCGGGCCGCGCCGGCTCCGCGTAACGCCCGGGCCGTCCCGAGCGCTCTTTCTCCCGTGACGACACTGCGCCCGCACGGGGAGGTGGACATGACGACACTCACCGCCTTCCAACGGGATCTCGAGCGAGCCCTGAGCGTCGGGTCCGACCTGACGGTCGACCTGGCCGATGTGACCTTCATCGACGCCGCCGGGATTCGTGCCCTGGCCGAGACCGACGCCCGGTTACGCGGTGAGGACCGGCGGTTGCGCGTGGTGCGCCCGAGCCGGAACGTCCGGCGCATGCTCGGCGTGCTCCGGCTGCAGTATCTGGTCGAGCAGGGGTGAGGAGCGCTCTCGGCCTTTGTGCCGGTCGGACGGGGGAGGGGTCGGTGTCGATCCAGGTGCGATTGCTGGGCGCGATCGAGCTGCGGGTCGACGGCGCCCGGGTCGACCTCGGCCCGGCCAAGCGGCGGGCGCTGCTCGCCGCGCTGGCCCTGGAGCGCAACCGGCCGATCGGCGTGGACATGCTCAGCCGGCTGCTCTGGACCGGCGCGCCGCCGGCGTCGGCGGTGCCGAACATCCGCAACCACGTCGCCGGGCTGCGCCGGGTGCTCGACTCGCGGATCCTGTCCCACCGGCACGCCTACCAGCTCGTCCTGGACGCCCACGAGCTGGACGTGACCGAGTTCCAGCGGCTGGCCGGGAGCGGGCGGCGGGCGGTCCGGGCCGGCGACCCGGCCGCGGCCGAACCGGAGCTGGCCGCCGCGCTGCGGATCTGGCGCGGGCCGGCCGGCGACGGGGTCGCCCGCGGCACCGAGCTCGACCAGCGCTTACAAGGCCTGGACCAGCACCGGCTGCAGGTCGTCGAGGACCTCGCCGACGTCCGGCTGGCGCTGGGCCACGCCGCCGGCCTGGTGCCGCTGCTGCGCGAGCACCTCGCGGCCCAGCCGCTGCGCGAGCGGGCCTGGGCGCAGCTGATCCTGGCGCACTACCGCGCGGGCGACGCCGGCGCGGCGCTCGCCGCCTACCGGGAGGCGGACGAGGTGCTGCGCCGTCAGCTCGGCGCCGGCCCCGGTCCGGACCTGGTCGCTCTGCGCCAGGCGGTGCTGGAGCGATCCCCCCGGCTGGACGGCTGACCGGCCGGCGGCTGCGGCTCAGCGGCGGCTCAGCGGCGGCTCAGCGGAGCCGTGTTAGAAAGCCGGGCATGCGCATCCTGTTCGTCGCCGCGCCCCTGCAGGGGCACCTGCTGCCGCTCGTCCCGCTCGCCGCGGCCTGCCGCGACGCCGGGCACGACGTGATCCTGGCGTCCGGCGGCTTCCCGGCCGACGTGCTCGGGCTGCGCACGGCCGACATCGGTGGCCGGTTCAGCCTGCCGCGCAGCGCGATCCGGGCGGCGCTGCGGCATCCGGGCGTCGCCCGCGCCGAGATGCGCGGCACCGCGGGGCACGCGATGGTCGGCGAGCTGTTCGGCCGGGCCAACCTGGCACTGGTCGAGCCGCTGCGCGAGCTGGCCGAGCGGGAGCGTCCCGACCTGCTGGTCTTCGAGCCGCTGGCGGAGGCGGGCGCGATCGTGGCCGGGCGGCTGAGCATCCCGTCGGTGCTGCAGGAGAACACGCTGTGGCCGGCCACCGAGCTGTTCGGGGCGGTCACCGGCGCCTCGGTCCTGGCCGGCTTGGACATCCCGAACCCGGAGCTCACCATCACGGTCTGCCCGCCGAGCCTCCGCGGCGGGCCGCTGCCGGGCGCGATCCCGATGCGGCCGGTGCCGTTCTCGGGCGGCGGTTCGGTCCCGGGCTGGCTGCTCGAGCCCGGCGACCGGCCCCGGGTGCTGGTCAGCCGCAGCACGCTGGCCGGGCCCAACGACGGCGACCCCGGCCCCGCGGTCATCGCCGCGGCCGCCGGTGTCGACGCCGAGTTCGTGCTCGTCCGGCCGGCGCGCGAGCGGGGCCTCCCGCCGAACGTGCGGGCGGTCGGCCGCGTACCGCTGAACGAGGTTCTCCCGTACGCCGCCGGTTTCGTGCATCACTCCGGGGCGGGCAGCGTGCTCGGCGGCCTCGCGGCCGGCGTGCCCCAGCTGACCACGATCGGCGCCGGCGACCGCCGGCACAACGCCGAGCTGCTGGCCCGCCGGGGCGCCGGCCTCGCGGTGGAGGCCAAGGCGATCACCGCGGCCGATCTGACCCGGCTGGTCACCGACGAGAAACTGCGGGCGACGGCCGGCGAGGTGGCGGCCGAGATCGCCGCGATGCCGCTCCCGGCGACCGTGATCCCGGAGCTGGAGAGGCTCGTCGGCGGCTGATCGGCCGCCGGGGGCCTATGGTGTGGACCATGGACCATGCGGCCACGACGAGGTGGTTCGACGCGCTCGGCGAGATTTTGGGCCACTCCCATCGGTGGAGCCCGGACGCGATGGCGTCGTGGGTGGCCGCGGCGGCGGTGCCGCTGGGTCTGCGCACGACCATCTGGCTGGTCGACTACGAGCAGGTCAGCCTGCGCGCGCTCGCGGAGCCCGGCCGCCCGGCCCCGCCGCCGATGCCGATCGCCGGCACGCTGGCCGGCCGGGCCTTCGCTCGCGTCGAGTCGCTGGCGGCCGGCACCGACGAGCGGCAGTGGTGGATCCCGATGGTCGACGGCACCGACCGGCTCGGCGTGCTCGAGGTGGTCCGGAGCGAGGCGGCCGGCCCGGCCGACTCCACTTTCCGGCAGCGCTGCGAGCTGCTGGCCGGGCTGGTCGGGCATCTCGTCACCACCACGTCGGAGCGCGGTGACCACCTCGACCGGGCCCGCCGGTCGGCCGCCATGTCCCCGGGCGCGGAGATGCTGTGGCGGATGCTGCCCCCGCTCACCGCGACCGGCGACGGGGTCGTCGTGAGCGCGGTGCTGCAGCCCTGCTACGACGTCGGCGGCGACGGCTTCGACTACACGCTCGAGAACGGGCGGGTCAACGTGGCGATCTTCGACGCCGTGGGCAAGGGCCTGCCGGCCGCCCTGACCTGCTCGGTGGCGCTGGCGGCGATCCGGGCCGCGCGCCGCGCCGGTCAGGGGCTCGGCGAGCAGGCGCGGGCGGCCGACGACGCGGTGGCCGAGCAGTTCCCGGACGCGCGCTTCGTCACCGCGGTGCTGGCCGAGCTCGATCTGGCGAGCGGCCGGCTGAGCTACCTCAACGCCGGGCACCCGCCGCCGATGGTGTTGCGCCGCGGCCGGGCGGTGCACGAGCTCGGGAGCGGGCGCCGCCTGCCGCTGGGGCTCGGCGACCGGCGGAGCGGGACGGCCGAGCTCATACTCGAGCCCGGGGACCGGTTGCTCTGCTACACCGACGGCGTCACCGAGGCGCGGACTCCGGACGGGGACCGGTTCGGCCTCACCCGCCTGATCCACCTGATCGACCGGCACGCCGGCTCCGGCCTGCCCGTGCCCGAGGTGCTGCGCCGGCTGGCGCACGCCGTGCTGGAGCACCAGGGCGGCCCCCGGACGACGACGCCACGCTTCTGCTGCTGGAATGGTCCACCGCGGCCGCCGGCAACACCGTGCCGCACGCCAACCGGAACCGAGAAGACGAGGATCAACGATGATCGACCAGGCCCTGACTGTGGTGACGACCCACGTGACCGAGGCGGTCGTGGTCCTCGCCCCGGCCGGTGACATCGACCGGGCCAGTCAGTCGGTGCTGGAGGCGGCGGCGACCGCGGCGCTCGACGGCGGTGGCGTTCATCTGATCATCAACCTCGACGGGGTGACGTTCTGCGACTCGTCCGGCCTGAGCCTGTTCATCCGGCTGCAGCGGCGCGCCGAGGCGGGTGCCGGCTCGGTGCGGCTGACCTGCCCCCAGCCGATGGTGCGCACGGTCCTGCAGATCGTGAACTTCGACCAGCTGTTCGAGGTGCATCCGACCGTCGACGAGGCCGTCCGGTCCGCCCGGGCCGCGGCCTGATCAAGACCGTGCGGCATTGGCACATGGGAGTAGATCGATTAACCCTGACTGACATCGTTGTCACGCTGACATCGTTGTCAGAAGGGAGTACGCATGCTCCGACCCGTCCTCGCCGCGATCGCCGTCACCATTCCCCTCACCGTCGCGGCGCCGGTCACCGCCGCCCAGGCCGCACCGGTCGCGCTCGCCGACGACCCGGCCGCGTACGTCAATCCGTTCATCGGCACCACCAACCTGGGCAACACCTACCCGGGCGCGGTCCGGCCGTTCGGCATGCTCGCGTGGAGCCCGCAGACGTCGCGCGGCAACCAGATCTCGACGCCGGCGCCGGGCGGCTACCAGTACACGGCCACGAAAATCCGCGGGCTCAGCCTCACCCACCTCAGCGGCGTCGGCTGCTCGGGCGCCAACGGCGACATTCCGATCATGCCGTACGCCGGAAGCGTCACCACCTCGCCGAGCGCCGACGCCACGGACGCCCTCTACGCCAGCACCTTCTCGCACGCCAACGAGGCCGCCGAGCCCGGCTACTACCGGGTCGGCCTGGACAGCGGGGCCGGCGCCGAGCTGACCGTCACCGACCGCACCGGCCTCGGCCGCTTCACCTTCCCCGCCGGCAAGCCGGCCAACCTGCTCTTCCGCACCTCGCTCTCGGAGACCGGCAGCGCCGATGCCACTGTCCACATCGACCCGGCCACCCGGACGGTCACCGGCAGCGTGAGCGCCGGCAACTTCTGCGGCCCGCAGAGCACCGACAACTCGCACGCGTACTACACGCTGCACTTCGTCGCCCAGCTCGACCAGCCGTTCGCCGCCACCGGCACCTGGACGGACGGCACGCTCACCCCGGACAGCACCGACGCGAGCGGCGGCAGCGGCTACAGCGCCGCCGGCCGCCCGGTCGCCGGCAAGGGCTCGGGCGGCTACGTGACGTTCGCGCCCGGCACCACCAGCGTCGGCATGCGCGTCGCCATCGCGTACACGGATCAGGCCGGCGCCGAGCGCAACCTGGCCGCCGAGTCCACCGGGGGCTTCGACGCCGTCCGCGCCGCCGCCCGGAAGGCGTGGACCGACCGGCTCAGCAAGATCCGCATCGGTGGCGGCACCCGTGACCAGCTCACCACCTTCTACACCGCGCTCTACCACGCGGCGCTCGAGCCGACGCTGACCAGCGACGTGGACGGCCGCTACCGCGGCGCCGACGACCGGATCCATCAGCTGTCCCAGGGCCAGCACGCTCAGTACGGCACGTTCTCCGGCTGGGACGTCTACCGCGCCCAGGTGCAGCTGCTGGCGATGCTCGACCGGCGCCAGGCGAGCGACTATGCGCAGTCGCTGTTCAACTACGCCACCCAGCGCGGCGGCGAGTGGGACCGCTGGCTGCTCGAACACGGCAAGACCGCGGTGATGTCGGGCGACCCGGCCGCCGCCGCGATCGCCGGCCTGTACGCGTTCGGCGCCCGCGACTTCGACGCCGAGGGCGCCCTGAGTTCGCTGGTACGGGCCGCGACCGTGCCGACCGCCAACGACTCCAGCGACCGAGGCTGCAACGTGGAGTGCGTCGGCCAGCGCCCGTCGCTGGACTTCTACCTGGCCAAGGGATACGTGCCGGCCGACGACTGCCACTGCTGGGGCGGCGCGGCCGAGACGCTGGAGGACGCGGCGGCCGACTACGGCATCGCCCAGCTGGCCGGCGCGCTGGGCGACCTGCGGACGTACAAGACCTTCATGGCCCGCTCGCTCAACTGGCGCAACGTCTACGACCCCGAGGCCAAGGCCGATCCGGGCCTGGAGCACAACATCCGCGAGCACATCACCGCGGTCACGGCGAGCGGCGAGAACCCGCCCTACGAGGGCAAGGCGCAGGCGTTCGACGGCGACAAGGGCACCAAGTGGCTCACCTTCGCCACCACCGGCTGGGTCGCGGCCAAGCTCGACGCGCCACGCACCGTCGACCGCTACGCGCTCACCTCGGGCAACGACGAGCCCGGGCGCGACCCGGCCGACTGGCGGCTCCAGGGCTCGAACGACGGCAGCGCCTGGACCACTGTGGACACGCAGACCGGGCAGGCCTTCGAAAAACGAGGACAGACCAGGACGTACGAGGTGAGCAGCCCGCAGTCCTTCGCCTTCTACCGCCTCGACGTCGTCAAGAACGGCGGCGCCGACATCGTGCAGCTCGGTGAGCTGGAGCTGGCCGACCCGGCCGCGCCGACCCCGGCGCCGCTCGACAGCCCCTTCGCCGGCTGGATGCGCGACAAGTACCGCGACGGCACCTGGGCCGAGGGCTTCAGCCCGTCCACCGGCACCGGCTTCGTCGAGGGCAGCAGCGCCCAGTACACCTGGATGGTCTACTCCGACGTGGTCACCCTGGCCCAGCGGATGGGCGGCAACGACGTCGCCGAGAAGCGGCTGGACGCGTTCTTCCGCAACCCGGACGGCACGTTCGACCTGACCGCCACCAAGCCGGCCCGGTTCGACGCGACCAACGAGCCGGATATCCAGACGCCGTACCTCTACAACTACTTCGGCGCCGCCTACAAGACGCAGGAGACGGTCAAGGCGATCGTCGACGGCAAGTGGAGCAACGGCACCGGCGGCATCCCCGGCAACGACGACGCCGGCACGATGAGCGCCTGGTATGTCTTCTCCGCGCTCGGCCTCTACCCGACCGTGCCGACCCGGGCCGAGCTCGCCCTGACCACGCCCCTGTTCCCGCGCGCCGTGGTGACGCTCGGCAGCGGCAAGGAACTGACCATCGACGCGCCCGGCACCGAGACATCGCACTACGTGCAGGCGCTGAAGGTCGACGGCAAGCGCACCACGAAGGCGTGGCTGCCGGCCCGCACGGTCACGGCCGGCGGTCACCTGACCTACACGCTCGGCACGACTCCGAACTACAGCTGGGGCAGCATGCCGGCCGACGTCCCGCCGCAGAACTAGGTCGCACGCCGAAGCCGGCGCCGACCCGTCCCCGCGCCGGCGTCGGCCTGTCCCCGCGCCGGCGCCGGCGCCCGGCTGCCCACTGCTGCCGCCCGCCGCCCGCCGCCCGCCGCCCGCCGCCCGCCGCCCGCCGCCCGCCGGCCGCCGCCCGCCGGCCAGCGGGCACCAGCCACCAGCCACCGGCCCGCCGTGCACCGGCCACCGGCCGCCGCCGCATTCCGCCACCCCGCCCACCCAAGGGGGCCGATCGGCGCGGCTGCCTGCTCGCCCACGCATCACCTCGGCCGTCCCGCTATCTCGCCACGACGACGTATTTCGGGCCACTTTGCACTGCTCACACATGCGCACCGAAACGACAGCGCATTCGCCTTGGGTGCGTATAGGTGAGCAGAGCAGAGACGGCGGGGCGCGGCGTTGGACGCAAGCACGGCGACGGGCGCAGGCACGGCGACGGGCGGCGCAAGCACGGCGACGATGGGCGCGAGCAGCTCGGTAGGCGCAAGCCCGGCGACGCCGGCGCACGCCCAGCTGCCCGGAACGGGCGGGCATGACGGCGATCTCGACTCGACCGCCGGCCCGCGGGGAGCGGTGGGCGCCGGGCTCAGGCGGTGACCGCCATCGCGGCGCCGGTCAGTTCGACCGAGCGGACCCGGTCCGCCGGCTCCGGTGCCTGGTGGGTGGTGATGACCTCGTCGGCCTGGCAGCTGGCCGCGAACGCGGTCAGGTAGTCGCGGACCTCCTCCGGCGTGCCGGCCACGCTGTAGCGGGTCATCGACGCGAGCTGGGCGCCGTTGGGCGACGCCAGGAACTCGTCGATCTCGGCGTCGGTGAAGTTGCCGCCGACCGCGCCCCGGCTGATCAGCGCGCGGGTGCGGGCCCGCCACGCCGCCTTCATCTGCCGGGCGGCGACCTCGCGGTCCTCGGCCGCGAAGACGTTCACCCCGGCGATGACGTACGGCTCGGCCAGCTGCCCGGACGGCCGGAACCGCTCGCGATAGACCGCCACCGCCTGGTGCAGCGCGTCGGGGGCGAAATGCGAGGCGAACGCGTACGGCAGTCCCAGTTGCGCCGCGAGCTGGGCGCCGAACAGCGACGACCCCAGGATGTAGAGCGGCACGGTCTCGTCGGCGCGCGGCACCGCCTGCACACCCGGCACCCGGCTGTGCCCGCTCAGGTAGCCCTGCAGCTCGAGCACGTCGTCGGGGAAGGAGTCGGCCGAGGCCGGGTTGCGGCGCAGGGCCAGCATCGTGTTCTGGTCGGAGCCGGGGGCGCGGCCGAGCCCGAGGTCGATGCGGCCCGGGTGCAGGGTCGCCAGCGTGCCGAACTGCTCGGCGATGACCAGCGGTGAGTGGTTGGGCAGCATGACGCCGCCGGCGCCGAGCCGGATCGACTCGGTGTGATCGGCGATGTGCCCGATCAGCACGCTCGTCGCCGACGAGGCGATGGCCGGCATGTTGTGGTGCTCGGCGTACCAGACGCGGCGGAACCCGGCGCGCTCGGCCGCGCGGGCCAGGTCGACCGAGGCCGCGAAGCTGTCGCGGACCGGCCGGCCCTTGGCGACCGGCGCGAGGTCAAGAAGAGAGAGGGCTAGTGACACGCTTCGACACTAGCTCCGGGAGTGACCTTCGGTGAGCGCGTGGACGGCGGCACCGATAGCGTGGGCGGCGAGGTGAGCGCATGAGTCTGGAAAAGGTGGTCTTCGGGTTCTTCGTGCTGCTGGCGGCCACGCTGAACTTCGGGTTCTTCATCGGCGACCTGTCCGACCCGGCGTTGCACAACGTGTACGAGCTGTTCGCGGCGGTCGTGGTGAGCCTGATCGCGACCGTGCTGAAGTTCGGCGACCGCACCCAGATCGGGGCCGTGCACCTGGCCACCAGCCTGGTCGCCGACCTGCAGCTGATCGCGGCCGCGGTGGTGTGGGCGGTGGCGACGCAGGTCTCGTCGGCCGGGCTCGACGGCGAGGCGACGGCCGCCGTGGTGTCGCTGTCCGGCGGCGCGCTGGTGGCCAACCTCGTCTCGGTCGTGCTTCTGGTGATCGAGACCACCACGTTCCACCGCCGATGACGTCCCGCCCGCGGCGCCGGTTCGCGGCGCGCTACGCCGAGCGGTCGCCGACGGTCTTCCTGATCCTGCGGCGGATGCGGGCGCCGCTCATCGTGCTGATCGCCATCTTCGCGATCAGTGTGCTCGGGCTCACGCTGATCCCGGGGCGGGACGCGGCCGGCCACCCGGCGCGGATGAGCTTCTTCGACGCGTTCTACTTCATGAGCTACACGGCGACGACGATCGGCTACGGGGAGCTTCCGCAGCCGTTCACGGGCGCTCAGCGACTGTGGGTCATGGCCACCATCTATCTCACGGTGGTCGGGTGGGCGTACGCGATCGGGTCGCTCTTGACCTTGTTGCAGGATCGCACGTTCCGGCAGGCCATCGCGCTGCGCCGGTTCACCCGGACGGTCAACCGGCTGCGGGAGCCGTTCCTGCTGCTCGCGGGCTACGGGCAGACCGGGCAGATCCTCGGCCGGGCGCTGGACGCGCTCGGGCGGCGGATGGTGGTGCTGGATCTCTCGGCCGAACGGGTCGACGCGCTCGACATCGACTCCTACCACGCCGACGTGCCGGGGCTGGTCGGCGACGCCGCCGACCCGCGCACGCTGCACCTGGCCGGCCTCGAGCACCCCCGCTGCGAGGGCGTGCTGGCGCTCACCGACGACGACGAGGTCAACCTGGTGGTCGCCATGACGGCCGCGCTGATCCGGCCGGAGGTCCCGGTGCTGGCCCGCACCCTGTCGCCGGCGATCGAGCACCGGATGCGGGCGTTCGGCTCGCCGTCGGTGGTCAACCCCTTCGACCGGTTCGGCGACCACGTCCGGCTGGCCCTGCACGCCCCGGCCGCCTATCAGCTGATGTCCTGGCTGGCCGGCGGCCCCGGCGCCGAGCTGCCGCCGCCCGGCCGCCGGCCGGAGCCGGGGCGCTGGGTGGTGTGCGGCCACGGCCGGTTCGGCCACAAGTTCGTCGAGGACCTGCGCGCCGACCACCTCGAGGTGACCATCGTCGACCTGCGCGAGCCGGCCGACATCGTCGGGGACGCCTCCGATCCGCGGGTGCTGGCGCGGGCCCGGCCCGAGGAAGCCACCGGCTTCGTGGCCGGCACCGACAACGACACCACCAACCTGTCGCTGATCGCCGCCGCCCGCCGGCACAACCCCGACCTGTTCATCGCCGCCCGGCAGAACCGGCCGGCCAGCGCGCCGCTGTTCGCCGCCGTCGCCGCCGACTGGGTGCTGGTGCCGGCCGAGGTGGTGGCCCGGGAGATGTACGCCCAGCTCAGTTCCCCGCTGTTGTGGCGGTTCGTCCAGGAGATGCCGGCCCGCGGCAACGACTGGGCCGAGGACCTGCTCGACCGCCTCGAGGCGCACTGCGGCAGCCGCCTCGGCGACATCTGGAAGCTCACCCTGGGCGACGCCGAGACGCCCGCGCTCGGCCCGTGGCTGCGCAGCGGCGACGCCCGTCTCGGCGACCTGCTGCGCCGGCCGCAGGACCGCGACCGGCAGCTGGCCGCGGTGCCGCTGCTGCTGCTCCGCGGCGACGAGGCGATGCTCGGGCCGGCCGACGACACCCGGCTCGAGGCCGGCGACCAGGTGCTGCTGGCCGGGCATCGGGCGGCGCGGCGGGCGCTGACCGACACCGCCACCAACCACACGGTCAGCGAGTACGTCCTCTACGACCGGACCGTGCCGTCCGGCTGGCTCTGGCAGCGGGCGACCCGGCGGATGCCGCACCGGAACTGACAAGAGTCTTCACAGATCGAGAAGCCTGTATGTACGGTCGGGGGATGCGCCTACGTCTCGCCGCTCTTCTCGTGGTCGCGCTGCCGCTCGCGGGCGCCCCGGCTCCGGCCGGGGCCGCGCCCGCCCCGGTGGCGCTCGGCAGCGTCGTGCCCGCTCCGGTCCAGGTGCGCCCGCACGGCCCCGCGTTCCGGCTCACCCCGCACACCGTCATCGAGGCGCCGGCGTCGGCGCGGAACGTGGCCGACCGGCTCGCCGAGGCGCTGCGCCCGGCCACCGGGTACCGGCTGCCGATCGTCGGCCACGCGCCGCGCGGCGTGCCGGCCCTGTCCCTGGCCACCGGTCATTTCGACCAACTCGGTGCGGAGGGCTACCGCCTCACGTCCGGCCGTTCCGGCGTGCGGATCGCGGCGAACGGCAATGCCGGGCTCTTCGCCGGCGTGCAGACGTTGCGGCAGCTGCTGCCGGCGGCGATCGACGCGAGCACGCCCCGGCACGCCCGGTGGGCGGTCGCCGGCGGGGAGATCGTCGACTACCCGCGGTTCGGCTTCCGCGGGGCGATGCTCGACGAGGCGCGCCACTTCCACACGGTGCCGGAGGTCAAGGCGTACATCGACGAGATGAGCCGCTTCAAGGTCAACTACCTGCACCTGCACCTCGCCGACGACCAGGGCTGGCGCATCCAGATCGACTCGTGGCCGCGGCTGACCACGGTCGGCGGCGCGCCCGGCACCGGGGTCGACGGCGTGGGCGGCGGCTACCTCACCAAGGCCGACTACCGCGACCTGGTGCGCTATGCGAGCCAGCGGGACGTGACGATCGTGCCGGAGATCGACATGCCCGGCCACGTCAACGCGGCCCAGGTCGCCTACCCGGAGCTGACCTGCGACGGAGTGGCGCCGCCGCCGCGGACGGACACCGAGGTCGGGTACAGCTCGCTGTGCATCGGCAAGGAGGTCACGTACCGCTTCGTCGAGGACGTGATCCGCGAGCTGGCGGCCATGACGCCCGGGCCCTACCTGCACATCGGCGGGGACGAGGCGCACGCCACGACGGCGGCCGACTACCTGGCGTTCGAGCAGCGGGTGCTGCCGCTGGTCGCCAAGTACGGCAAGACGGCGTACGGCTGGAACGAGATCGCCGCGGCGCCGGCGGCGCACCGCGCGGTCGCTCAGTACTGGGGCCTGGACACTTCCAACGCGACCCTGGCGGCGGCCGTGGCGCAGGGCACCAAGGTGGTCATGTCGCCGGCCAACCTCGCGTACATCGACCAGAAATACGACGCGAACACCCCGCTCGGGCTGGACTGGGCGGGATACATCGAGGTGCGGACGGCGTACGACTGGGATCCCGGCACCCATCTGACCGACGTGCCCGCGAGCGCGGTCCTCGGCGTCGAGGCCCCGCTGTGGTCGGAGACGTTGCGCAGCCTGGACGACATCGAGTTCATGGCGTTCCCGCGGCTGGCCGCCATCGCCGAGCTGGGCTGGTCGCCGCACCGCGACTGGGCGTCGTTCCGCGCCCGGATCGGCGCCTACGGCCCGCGCTGGGTCGAGCAGGGCGTCGACTTCTACCGGTCGCCGCAGGTCGACTGGGACTGAGGTATGAGGGGGCTTTTGGCTCCCCGGTATGACGACGCGGCGGGTATCCCGTACCTACGCTCCGCGGATGAATCTGGCGAAGAGGTTCCTGCATTCCGGGTCGGTGTTCCTGATCGGCGCCGACCCACCGCGGCCCGGCGGTCGCCGCGAGCACGTGGCGACCGCGCTGGCCACCGCGGCCGCGCTCTACGTGGGGTGGGGCGCGACCACCTACCTGGAGCGCAAGTCGGGCCTGCCGGTGCTGGTCTGCGCGGCCGGCGGCGCGGCGCTGGGGGTGCCGATGGTCCTGGCCGTCACCCGCCCGCTGCTGGCCTGGCGGGCGCTGTGGCTCGCCTCGGCCGTCACCGGCATCCTGGTGCAGTCCCACCACCGCACGCCGTTCTCCTGGCACCCGGCGGTGCTGGCCGCCCAGATGGCGCTGCTGTTCGTGATCGCGCTGCGGGTGCCGTTCGCGGTGAGCGCCTGGGCGTGGGCGAGCATGGCCGCCCTGATCGGCCTGTCCTTCTACCCGGCGGATCGGGTGCCGCTGATCGAGATCGTCACCGTGCTCACCGGCGTCGCGTGGCTGATCCGGGGCGTGCGGACGGGCCGGCGTTCCCAGCGGGAGGTCGGCACGTCCGCGTAACCCCGGCTCTGCTCACCTATCTGCGCGCGGCCGGCGGCGCTCACCGCAACGCGCGGGTCAGCGGCCGAAGGAGAAGCGGCGCTTCTTCGGGCGGCGGAAACCCTGCAGGGCATCCGCGCCCTGCCGGAGCATGCGGGACGTGCGGCTCGGGCCGCGCCGGGCCTCCATCGTCTCGCTGAGCTTGCGGGCGCCCATCGCGCCCAGCGGGACGACGATGGCCATGATGACGAAACGGCGAAACAGGTTGGGGATCATAGTCATGGTTTACCCCCGGACGCCCGCGCTCATGCACCGCACGTAAGTCCGGCGTCGGTGGGTATACGACGATCATGAGTGACATCGACCCCGAGAACTATGCCGAGTTCGTGACCGAGGACGGCCCCGGCTCCCGTGACACGGGCGTGCCTGGCTCCCGTGACACGGACCGGCCTGGCTCCCGTGACACCGGCGAGGAGGCCTCCGCGCACGAGCGGCAACGCCATCCCGAGCAGGAAGCCCACGGCGGCAGCATGGCGCCGGGCCTGGTCGACGACGTCGGCCGGCGGATCGGCGACGTTCCGCCGGACGGTTCCGGCCGGTAGGGGTGGCCGCCGGACGATTCCGGCCGGTAGGGGTGGCCGCAGGACGGTTCCGGCCGGTAGGGGTGGCCGCCGGACGGCTTGGGCCGGTAGGTCTGACCGCCGGACGGCGTCGGCCGGTAGGTGCGGCCGCCGACGGCTTCGCCCGCGGCTGGACCACGGTGGCCGGGGTCCGGACGCACGACCGGCACCGACGGGACATGCCCGGGACGCCCGTCGTGCTGCTGCACGGCCTGGCCGTCTCGCACCGCTACCTGATGCCGACCGCGCGGCGGCTGGCGGCTCATCGGCCGGTGTTCGTGCCAGATTTGCCCGGCTTCGGGTACAGCGACAAGCCGCCGGTCGCCTACGACGTGGACCGGCACGCCCGGCACCTCTCGGCCTGGCTGGACGCCCGCGAGCTCGGTCCGGTCGGTGTCGTCGGCCACTCGTTCGGCGCCGAGGTCGCCGCCCGGCTCGCCGTGCTGCGTCCGGACGCGGTGTCGTCGCTGGTGCTCGCCGGGCCGACCTGCGACGTGCGGGCGCGCAGCCGGTGGGGCCTGCTCCGGCGGTGGCTGGCCGACCTGCCGTTCGAGCCGGCGTGGCAGGCCCCGATCCTGGCCTGCGACGTCGCCCAGGCGAGGCCCTGGCGGGTGTGGGCGACGGTCGGGCACTCGGCCCGGAACGCGATCGAGGACGACCTGCTCGAGCTGCCGGTACGTCCCCTGGTGCTGGGCGGCGCGCTCGACCCGGTGGCGCCGCCCGGCTGGCGGTCGGCCGTCGCGATCGCGACCGGCGGTGTGGCCGTCACCGTGCCCGGCGCCGCCCACAACGCGCTGACCACCGCGGGCGAGCGATGCGCGGCACTGATCGAGGCGCATGTCCGGGGCGATTCGGGGGTAGCCGATGCGGCATGCGTATCGGTGGCACGGAAGTCCGGTTCCTCGGAGGCGCCCCGGGGTGCCTCGGGATGATCCTCCTCTCGGTGGTGCTCTCCGTCGGGCTGACGGTGCTGCTCAACCTCTTCCTTCGGTGAGCGCCGGCGGCGGCTACCCTGGTACGGCTGACGAGGGGAGGGCCATGCCGGACACGCTGCGGCCACTGCGCTGGTGGGCCGGGCTGGCCGTGGTCTTCTTCGGCATCCTGCCGGCCGTCATGGTGACCCTGCTGGTGACCGGCGGGCACACCCCCGGCTCGGTCGGCATCCTGCTCATCGGCGGCATCCCGCTGGTGCTGGCCGGCGTCGTCCTCGCGCTGCGCGGCATGACCGGCGACGACGCCGAGCTCGCCGCCCGCCGCCTGCACCTGAGTATGGCCCTGATCGCCGGCGCGGATGTGCTGCTGCTGGGCGGCAACGCCCTGATCCGCATGGCGAGCGGCTAGCACCGGCCCCGGAGAACCCGGCGGGCCGCGCCGCAAAGCCGGTGGGCCGCGCCGCAAAGCCGGTGGGCCGCGCCGCAAAGCCGGTGGGCCGCGCCGCAAAGCCGGTGGGCCGCGGGGGAAGACCGCCGAAAGGGCCGCCCGCGGTCCGGAGCCGCCGGGCGGCATCGGCAGCGTAAGCCCGCCGGCGGGCTTACGCGGGTGAATCGGCGTTCCGGCGGTATTGCACCTTTTGTCGCCGACGCTGGGCTTGATGCTTGTTCTCCATCGTGCCGAGCGGAGCGACCGGCTCGCGGAAGCCCTCGCCGCGCTGCTGCGCGAGCCGCTCGGCGACCCCTTCGCGGCCGAGATCGTCGCGGTCCCGTCGAAGGGGGTCGAGCGCTGGCTCGCCCAGCGCCTCGCGCACCGGCTGGGCACGGGCAACGGCGAGGACGGCGTCTGCGCCAACGTGCGCTTCCCCTCGGTGACCGGCCTGATCGAGCTGGCCGGCCGGATCGAGCAGATCGGCGCGCCCGGCCGCGGCGACCAATGGGGGCCCGACCGGCTCGTCTGGCCGCTTCTCGAGGTCATCGACGAGTGTCTCGCCGAGCCGTGGTGCCGCACGCTCGCCGCCTATCTCGGCGCGCTCGACGGCGATCCGGTGCGGCGCGGGCGGCGGTACGCGACGGCCCGTCACCTGGCCGGGCTGCTCGACTCCTACGGCCTGCACCGGCCCGAGATGCTGCGCTCCTGGTCGGCCGGCGACGACGTGGACGGGCTCGGCGGCGCGCTCCCGGACGACCTGCGCTGGCAGGCCGGGCTGTGGCGGCGGCTGGCCAAGCGGATGACCGTGCCGAGCCCGGCCGAGCGGCTCACCGAGATGTGCGACGCCCTGCGGCACGATCCGGGGCGGTCGCCGTTGCCGGACCGGATCTCCGTCTTCGGCCTCACCCGGCTGCCCGCCGCCCACGTGGCCCTGCTCGAAGCGCTGGCCGCCGGGCGTGACGTGCATCTGTGGCTGCCGCACCCGTCGCCCGCGCTGTGGGAGCGGCTGCGGCCGCACGTCCCGGCCGGGTCGCCCGTTCCCCGCGCCGCCGATCGGACCCGCGACCTGCCCCGGAACCCGCTGCTGGGCTCGCTCGGCCGGGATGCGCGGGAGCTGCAGCTCACCCTCGCTAAGGGACGATCGATCCACCACGCCGGTACGCCGTTCCCGGCCAGCCGCCTCGGCCGGCTGCAACGGGCGATCGCCGCCGACGAGCCCATGGCCGGCGCAGCCGGGCCCGACGCAGCCCGGGCCAATGCAGCCGGGCCCGACGCAGCCCGGGCCAATGCAGCCGGGGCCAATGCAGCCGGGGCGAACGCAGCCGGGGCCGAGGGACAGACGCACGACCGCAGCGTCCAGGTGCACGCCTGCCACGGCCCGGACCGTCAGGTCGAGGTCCTGCGCGAGGTCATCCTCGGCCTGCTCGCCGCCGACCCGGCGCTGGAACCGCGGGACATCCTCGTCATGTGCCCGGACATCGAGTCGTACGCGCCGCTCATCTCCGCCTCGTTCGGCCTCGGCGCCGACGCCGCCCACCCCGCCCACCGCCTGCGGGTGCGGCTCGCCGACCGCTCGCTGCGCCGGCTCAACCCGCTGCTGGACGTCGTCGCGCACCTGCTCGGCCTGGCCGATGCCCGGATGACCGCGGCCCAGGTGCTCGACCTCGCCGCGCTGCCGCCGGTGCGCCGCCGCTTCCGGTTCGACGACGACGATCTCGACCGGCTGCGCGAGCTGGTCGTCGAGTCCGGCGTCCGGTGGGGGCTCGACGCCGAGCACCGGTCGAAATTCCTGGTGCCGGCCCGCTCCAACACCTGGGTCGCGGGCCTCGACCGCATCCTGCTCGGCGTGGCCATGAGCGAGGACGAGCCCTACTGGCTGGGCACCGCCCTGCCGCTCGACGACATGGACTCCGGCGACGCCGACCTCGCCGGCCGCCTCGCCGAGCTGGTCGACCGGCTGGCCGCGGCCCTCGGCGCCCTCACCGGCGAGCGGCCGCTGTCCGGCTGGCTCGGCGCGATCGGTTCGGCCGTCGACGCCCTCACGTCGGTCGCGGACGCCGACGGATGGCAGGCGGCGCAGGTGCGGCGGGAGCTGGCCGGCATCGCCGAGGCGGCCGACGGGGACGCGTCGCTCACACTGTCCGACGTACGGTCGCTTGTGGAGGGACGGCTGCGCGGAAGCCCGACCCGCGCCAACTTCCGCACCGGTGACCTCACCATGTGCACGATGGTGCCGATGCGCTCGGTGCCGCACCGGGTGATCTGCGTCCTCGGGCTCGACGACGGCGTGTTCCCGCGCGGCGCCGGCGTCGACGGCGACGACGTGCTCGGCCGCGTTCCCTGCGTGGGGGAGCGCGACCCGCGCGGCGAGGACCGGCAGCTGCTGCTGGACGCGGTGATGGCCGCGACCGGAACGCTCGTGCTGCTCTACTCGGGCGCGGACGAGCGCACCAACGCGCCCCGTTCGCCGGCCGTGCCCCTCGCCGAGCTGCTCGACGCGCTCGGCCCGGAGGCGGCCGCCGTGGTCACCCGGCATCCGCTGCAGCCCTTCGATCCGCGCCACTTCATCGCGCCGGCCCCGTTCAGCTTCGACGAGGTCGCGTTGGCCGGCGCGCTCGCGGCCACCGGCGAGCGGGCCGCTGATCCGCCCTTCCTGGCGGCGCCGCTGGCGCCGATCCCCGGCGACATCGAGCTGGGCGACCTGCAGACCTTCTTCACCCATCCGGTACGCGCGTTCGCCCGCCGCCGCCTCGGGATCGGGTTCGCCGGCGACGACGGCGAGCCCGCCGACGGCCTGCCGGTCGAGCTCGACCCGCTGGCGCAGTGGGCGGTCGGCGACCGGCTGCTGCGGTCGCTGCTCGCCGGCACGCCGCTGGACCGCTGCGTCCAAGCCGAGTGGCGGCGCGGCGTGGTGCCGCCCGGCCCGCTCGGCACCCGGCTGCTGAATGCCATCGCGGCCGAGGCCGAGCCGCTGGCCAGGGCGGCGCTGACGCATGTCGGCGGCGCCCCCGAGGCGGTCGATGTCTCGTTCGCGCTGCCGGACGGCCGCACGGTCACCGGCACCGTCGACGACGTCCACGGCGACACGATCGTGGCCGTCTCCTACTCGAAGCTCGCCCCGAAGCACCGCCTGCGCGCCTGGATCGACCTGCTCGCGCTCACCGTCGCCCGGCCCGGCGTCCGGTGGCGGGCCGTCACCATCGGCCGGGGGATGCGCGGCCCGTCCCGGTCGACGGCCGGCCCGATCGACCCCGCCGGCGCCGCGCGCCTCTTCGGCGACCTGGTCGCGCTTGCCGACGAGGGCCTGCGGGCGCCGGTCCCGCTCAGCATCAAGGCCTCTCCCGCGTACGCCCAATGCCGTCTCGGCGGCGGCGACGTGCCCGCCGCCGAGGCCAGGGCCCGCACCGAGTGGACCCGGTACGGGGGCGGGGGAGAGGCCGACGACGACCCGCACCGCCTGGTCTGGGGCGCCGGTTCGACGCTGGACCGGCTGCTCGCCGAGCCGGCCGCCGGCGCCGAGCCGACCCGCTTCGGCGCGATCGCGATGCGCCTGTGGGAACCGCTGTGCCGGGCCGAGACCCTGGACCGGCCGCGATGAGCGCGACCCCGTTCGACGTGTGCGGGCCGCTGCCGTCGGGGACCACGGTCCTGGAGGCCGGCGCCGGCACCGGCAAGACCTTCACCATCGCCGCGCTGGCCGCCCGCTACGTCGCCGAGGGCCGCGCCGGGCTGCGCGAGCTGCTGCTGGTGACGTTCGGCCGGGCGGCCACCGCCGAGCTGCGTCAGCGCGTCCGCGAGCGCCTGGTGAGCGCCGAGCGCGGCCTCGCCGACCCGGCCGCCGCCCGTGCCTCCGGCGACGCCGTCCTCGCGCTGCTCGCCGGCGCGGACCCGGCCGAGGTCGCGCTCCGGCGCCGCCGCCTCGCCGCCGCCGTCGCCGACTTCGACGCCGCCACCATCGCCACCACCCATCAGTTCTGCGAGCAGGTGCTGGCCGGGCTCGGCATCGCCGCCGACCGCAATCCGGACGCCGTCTTCGTCGACGACCTCGACGACCTGATCACCGAAGTGGTCGACGACCTCTACGTCCGCAAGTACGCGACCCCGCGGGCGCCGGTCCCGCACTTCGACCGGAAGGCCGCGCTCGAGATCGCCCGGCAGGCCGTCGGCGACGGGCAGGCGCGGCTGGAGCCGGCCGGCGACGACGCCCCCGAGGACGCCCGGATGCGGTACCGCTTCGCCGCCGCCGTGCGGCTCGAGGTGCGGCGCCGCAAGCGCGAGCGGCGGCTCTACTGCTTCGACGACATGCTCACCGGCCTCGACGAGACCCTGGCCGACCCGGTGCGCGGCCCGGCCGCCCGGCAACGGCTGCGCGACCGCTACGCGGTGGTGCTCGTCGACGAGTTCCAGGACACCGACCCGGTCCAGTGGCGCATCGTCCGCACCGCCTTCCACGGGCACACGACGCTGGTCCTGATCGGCGACCCGAAGCAGGCGATCTACGCGTTCCGCGGCGCCGACGTCGTCAGCTACCTGGCCGCCGCCGGCGACGCCCCGGCCCACGCCACCCTCGGCACCAACTGGCGCAGCGACCGGGGCGTGCTCGCCGCGTTCGAGACGGTGTTCGGCCGGGCCGCGCTCGGCGACGGCCGGATCACCGTCCGGCCGGTCGCCGCCGCCCACCCCGGCGCGCGCCTGCCCGGCCCGCCGTTCCGCCTGCGGGTGCTGGGCCGGGCCGGGTTCACGCTGCGCTCGGGCCTGGTCCCGGTCGCCGACGCCCGCGACGCCGTCACCGCCGACCTGGCTGCCCAGGTCGTCGGTCTGCTCCGGGACGACGGCGTGCCGCCCGGCGACGTCGCGGTCCTGGTGCGCACCCACCGGCAGAGCGCACAAGCCCAGCAGGCCCTCGCCGCCCTCGGCGTGCCCGCCGTGCTGGCCGGCGCGGCCAGCGTCTTCGGCACCGCGGCCGCCCTCGACTGGCTCGCCGTGATCGAGGGCCTCGAGCAGCCGCACCGCGGCCCCCGGGTCGCGGCGGCGGCACTCACCGGCATCGTCGGCTGGTCCGCCGACCGGCTCGCCGCGGCCGGCGAGCGGGAGCTCGACGAGCTCGGCGGCACGCTGCGCCACTGGGCCCGGCTCGCCGCCACCCGCGGGATGGCCGCCCTGCTCGAGGCCGTCACCGCCACCGGCATGCCGGCCCGGCTGCTCACCCTGCGCTCGGGCGAGCGGCGCCTCACCGACCTGCGGCACGTCGGCATGGCGCTGCACGCTGCCGCGCTGGACGGTGGTCTCGGCCTCACCGCCGTCGCCGAGTGGCTGCGCCGCCGCATCGCCCACGCGCCGCACGACGTCAGCGCCGAGCGCAGCCGCCGCCTCGAGTCCGACGCCGACGCGGTGCAGATCCTCACCGTGCACAGCAGCAAGGGCCTCGAGTACCCGGTCGTCCTCCTGCCGTTCGGCTGGGACCGGAACGTCGACAAGCCGGGACTGCCGCGGCTGCACGACGACGCCGGCGACCGGGTCCTCGACGTGGGCGGACCGGCCGGCCCGCGCTTCGCCGAGAGCAGCCGGCGGCACCTGGCCGAGGAGGACGGCGAGGACCTGCGCCTGCTGTACGTGGCGCTGACCCGGGCCGCCTGCCGCGTGGTCGCCTGGTGGGCGCCGACCGCGAACACCCGGGCCTCGGCGCTGCACCGCTTCCTCTTCGGGCGGCCGGGCGAGGCGGAGAGCCCCGCGGCCGGGTACCCGGTGCCGGACGACGCCACCGCGCTCGCCCGGTTGCGGGCGCTGGCCTCCGACAGCCTCGCCGTCGAGCCGGTCGAGCGGGTCGAGCCGGTCGAGCCGGTCGAGCGGGTCGCGCCGGCCGCCGGCGTGCCGGCCGCGCCGTGGGCGCCGTCCCCGGCCACGCGCCCGGCCCTCGCCGCGGCCCGCTTCGCCCGCGCCCTCGACGGCGGATGGCGGCGCACCTCGTACTCCCGGCTCACCGCGGGCCGGCACGACGAGCCGGGTGTGCGCAGCGAGACCGGCGATGACGACGACGAGGCGATACCGCCGGTGGTCGTGCCGGACGAGACCGCCGCCGCGGTCCTGTCGTCCCCGATGGGCGCCCTGCCCACCGGCGCCGCGTTCGGCACCCTGCTGCACGCGCTGCTCGAACGCTGCGACTTCGCCGCCGCCGACCTGGCCGCCGAGCTGACCGGGCACGCCCGCGACCTGCTCGGCCCGGCCCCGACCGGTCCCGCTCCGCACGAGCTCGCCGCCGCGCTGCTGCCCGCCCTGCACACCCCGCTCGGCCCGCTCGCCGCCGGCCGCAGCCTGGCCGGCTTCGACCGCGGCGACCGTCTCGACGAGCTCGAGTTCGAGCTGCCGCTGCACGGCGGCGACCGGCCCGCGACCACCGAGGCGGCCACGCTGAGCGCCGTCGGCGACGGCCTGGCCCGGCACCTCGGCCCCGGCGACCCGCTCGCCGCGTACGCCGGCCGGCTGCGCTCCCCGGAGCTGGGTGTCCAGCCGTTGCGCGGCTACCTGACCGGCAGCATCGACGCGGTGCTGCGGCTGCCCGGGCCGCGCTACGTGATCGTCGACTACAAGTCGAACTGGCTCGGGCCGTACGACGAGCCGCTCACCGCCCATCATTACCGCCCGGCCGCGCTCGGCCCGGCGATGATGGCCGCCCACTACCCGTTGCAGGCGCTGCTCTACGCCGTCGCCCTGCACCGCTACCTGCGCTGGCGGCAGCCCGGCTACGACCCGTCCGCGCACCTCGGCGGCGTCCTCTACCTGTTCCTGCGCGGGATGTGCGGCCCGGCCACGCCCGCGCCCGGCGGGGTGCCGCACGGCGTCTTCGGCTGGCGGCCGCCGGCCGCGCTCGTCACCGACCTGTCCGACCTGCTCGACGGAGGCCGCCCATGACCGTGCTCGTCGAACGGGCGCTGCACGCCACCGGCCTGCTCGCCGCCTTCAACGACGCCGGCGTGCTCACCCTCGCCGACGTGCACACCGCGCGCCGGATCGCGCTGCTCGGCGGCGAGCCGGACGAGTCGATGCACCTGGCGATCGCGCTCACCGTGCGGGCGCTGCGGCACGGCTCGGTCTGCGTCGACCTCGGCTCGGTCAGCCGCACCGCCGCCTCCGACGACAACGGCGTCGATGTCGCCGCCCTGCCCTGGCCCGACCCCGTGCGCTGGCGGTCCGCCTGTGCCGGTAGCCCGGTGGTGTCGGCCCGCGGCGAGCCCGGCCGGCCGCTGCGCCTCGTCCGTGGGCTGCTCTACCTCGACCGCTACTGGCGGGAGGAGGACCAGATCGGCCGCGAGCTGCGACAGCGCGCGGTCTCGCCGCCCCCGCCCGCCGACCGGGCCCGGCTGCGCGCCGACCTCGACCGGCTCTTCGGCGACGGCGACGACAAGCAGCGGCTCGCCGCCGCGGTCAGCTGCCTGCGCCGGGTGACCGTGCTGGCCGGCGGTCCCGGCACCGGCAAGACCACCACCATCGCGAGGCTGCTCGCGGTCCTCGCCGCCCAGCCCGGCGGTCCGCTCCGGATCGCGCTCGCGGCGCCCACCGGCAAGGCCGCCGCCCGCCTCGAGGAAGCCGTCCGCGAGGTCTCCCGGCGGCTGCCCGGCCCGCCGCTGCCCGACCTGCGGGCCTCGACGCTGCACCGGCTGCTCGGGCGGCGGCCCGGGTCGCGCACCCGCTTCCGGCACCACCGGTCGCACCGGCTGCCGTACGACGTGGTGGTGGTCGACGAGACGTCGATGGTGTCGCTGACGCTGATGGCCCGGCTGATCGAGGCGGTCCGCCCGGACGCCCGGCTGATCCTGGTCGGCGATCCGGACCAGCTGGCCTCGGTCGAGGCGGGCGCGGTCCTGGGCGACATCGTGGCGGCGGACGGTCCGGGCGAGCCGGGCCTGCAGGCGGCGCTGGCCGAGGTGGGAGAGCGGGAGGCGGTCGTGAACGGGGTGGTCACACTGGACCGGATCTGGCGCTTCGGCGGGGATCTCGCGGCCCTGGCGAGCGCCGTCCGCGCCGGCGACGACGACCGGGTGGTGGCGCTGCTGCGGGCCGGCGGCCGGCAGCTCGCGTTCGTCGAGACCCCGGCCGCGGACTGCGCGGACCTGCGCACCGAGGCCCTGGCGGCGCTGCGCGCGGTGGCCGAGGCCGCCGGCCGGGGCGATGCCGGGACGGCGCTGCGCGGGCTGGACGCGCACCGGCTGCTCTGTGCCCACCGCCGCGGCCCGTACGGGGTGAGCCACTGGACCCGGGAGACGGGCCGCTGGCTGGCCGCCACCGACCTCACCGCCTGGGAGCCCGGCCGGCCGCTGCTGATCACCGCCAACGACTACGACGCCGGGCTGCACAACGGCGACACCGGGGTGGTCGTCCGCACCCCCGACGGTCCGCGCGCCGCCTTCGCCCGGGGCGGCGACATCGTGCTGATCCCGCCGTCCCGCCTGGCCGAGGCCCAGCCGCTCTACGCCATGACGGTCCACCGCAGCCAGGGCAGCCAGTTCGACCGGGTCTCGCTGGTGCTGCCCCCGGCCACGTCGCCGCTGTTCACCCGCGAGCTGTTCTACACGGCGGTGACCCGCGCCCGTACCGGCCTGCGCATCCTCGGCACCGAGGACGCCGTGCGGGCCGCGGTGACCCGGCCGATCGCCCGGGCCAGCGGCCTGCGCGAGAGCCTGGCGGTGGCGGCGTGAGCGAGCTGTTCTGGCGGCGGCGGACCGAGGACGCCGGCGGGCTGCTCCGGCGCGACAGCGCGCTGCCCGAGGCCGCGGCCTGGCGGCGGTGGCGGCTGAGCCAGGAGCTGACCGACCGCCACTACCACCGGTGGGGACTGATGCCGGCCCCGCGGACCGCCGGCGAGATCGCCGTCGTGACCGGCGACTGCGAGCACCCGGCCCGTGACCTCGGCCGGCTCGCGGACAAGGTCTACCTCGGGGCCGACAACGCGATGGCCGCGCTGTACGCGGACATCTACGCCGGCGGCGGCCAGCGCTATCCCGACGGCTACGGCTGGACCGAGTGGGCCGACCGGGTGGAGAGCTGGCTCGACCTCGACGAGGGCGTCCACGACGACTGCCTGCACCGTCGCCCCGGCGCCATGTTCCCGCTGATGTGGCAGGTCGGGCTGCGCCTGCGGACGGCCGACAACGAGCCGGGCGCCGCGATCCGGACGATCCGCGTCCTGAGCTGGGACGACGTGGTCCGGAGCGTGCCCGCGGCGTACGGGGTCGAGAATGACCTGGAGCTCAAGGCGCGCTGGGTGATGGTCCGCACCCGCACCGCGTGGTGCGCGCTCAGCCCGGCCGGCCTCGCCTACCGCGGCGACACCGTGGCCGACCTCGCCGCCGCCCATCGCGCCGGTGCCGGACCGGGCGAGCTGGCCGCCATGGTCGAAGGGCTGGGGGAGGTCGAGCCCGACGCCCGGCTGGCCCAGCGCGCCGGCCTGCCCACCACCCGGCTGCGACCGGGCATCGAGGCCCCCGGCGGGCTGACCTTCTTCGCCGGCGACGACGACCTGGTCGTGGTGGCCGGCCTCGACGCGCCGCAGCCGGCCGTCGACGCCGCCCTCGCGTACGGCATCGGGCTCGCCGCCGACCGCGACGTGACGCTGATCCTGCCGGAGGGCCGGGAAGGCCCGACGATGCGGCGGGCGCCGTGCCTGAGCGTCCGGGTCCGGGTCTGGCTGCACGACGGATGCCGGGTGACGCCCGCGCCGCTGCCGGCCCGGATCGAGGTCTACACCCACTACCGCGCGCAGAGCTGGTCGGTGCCGCCGCCCGAGACCCCGTGGGACAGCGAGCAGGAGACGCTGCTGGCCGCCGACGGCTGGGGCGCCGATCTGGTCCGGGTGCGCCGGCGGACCCGCTCCGGGCCGGCCACCGCGGTCTTCGGCGCCCGCGCGATGCCGGACCACATCGTGGCCCTCACCCGGCCGTCGCCGACCGCGCTGCTGGAGGCGCTCGACCAGATGGTGTGGGCGGAGTCGGTGGCGGCCGAGCTCGACGCGATCGTCCCCGACGCGGCCCTGTTCCTCGCCCACCGCGTCGTCGCCGGCGACGAGCTGCACCCGACCGCGCCGGCCCTGCTGGAGGCCTTCGACCTCGCCCCGGTACGGCTCCGGATGCCCGGTCCCGAGGGCATGGAGCGACGTGCGGCCCAGCCGGTCTGCGACGCGCCCACCGCCGGTCCACGCCCCGCCCCGGCCCGGTCCGGGCACCGCCGGGCCCGGCGCATCGCCGAGGTGGCGGCCGAGGCCGGCGCCGAGAACGACGTGTGGCCGGACCCGATGCGGGCGCTGCTGCCGCCGGCCTGGAACGCCTACGCCGCCACCGAGGAGCACGACGGGATCAGCGACGGCTTCCCGATCGTCACCAGCGCCCAGGCCTTCGCCATGAACGTCTTCGCGCCGGTCGGCGCCGAGGGTGCGGCCCGGGTCTGCGACCTGCTCGGCCTGCCGGTCGAGGAGGCCGCCCTGCCGGACTTCGGCCACCGCGTGGCGGGCTTCCCGACCACCGAGATCGACGTGCTGCTCACCGGCACGGCCGCGGCCGGCCGCCGGGTCGCCGTCCTGCTGCTGGTCCGGCTGACCGAGGAGGAGCTCGGCCGCTGCGCCGGCCACCCCGATCCGGCCAACCCGCGCCGGGACGCCTGCCGCGTCGACGCCCCGTTCGGCGGCGACCACGACGCGTGCCACCTGCTGCGCCGGGACAACATCGACTATCCGCGGCTGCTCGACCTCGCCGGTCCGCCCCTGGCCAGCGGCTGGTGGACATCGGACGGCGGCTGCCCCTTCCGCCGCGCCGCCGAGCCGATGCGGGCGCTCGCGCTGGGCGAGGCGCTGCGGGCCCGCCACGCGTACGACGACGTCGCCGTCGCCCTCTGCACCCCGGCCGGCGACGACAGCATCCGGCGCCGCTGGCGGGAGTCCCAGGCGACGCTGCGCTCGGCCGGCGGCCTGACCCTGTCGTACCTGCCGCTCGAGGTCGTCCTCGGCGCCACCCGGCATCCGGCCGCCGACTGGATCCGGGAGCGGTACGGCCTGGGCAGCGCCGAACGGGTCTGACCCGCTGGTGATCACCGAGTAGGGTGAGGCCCCGCACCAGCCGGAGGAGGCCCATGTCCAGCACACCGCTGTCTCTTCCGGCCCCACCACCCCGGGCGCCGGAGTTCGGGGCCGACGCGCTCATCGTCTGCGAGAGCCTGGTCCGCATCTACCAGTCGGGGCCGATCGAGGTGCAGGCCCTGCAGGGTCTCGACCTCATCGTCGAGAGCGGCGAGATGGTCGCGGTCGTCGGCGCGTCCGGGTCCGGCAAGTCCACGCTGCTGTCGATCCTGGCGGGGATCGACGCGCCGACCGCCGGGCGGGCCCGCGTCGACAAGTGGGACCTGCTGGGCATGTCCCGCGCCGACCGGGTGCGCTACCGGCGGCAGACCGTCGGCTTCGTGCGGCAGCAGACCGCGAGCAACCTGGTGCCGTACCTGACCGCCCGGCAGATGGTCGACCTGCCGATGACCGCCGCCCGGGTGCCGGCCCGCACCCGCAGGGCCCGCAGCATGGAGCTGCTCGGCGCGCTCGGTGTCGCCGGCTTCGCCGACCGGCGGCCCGGCCAGCTCTCCGGCGGGCAGCAGCAGCGGGTCGCCATCGCGGTGTCGCTGGCCAACCAGCCGCGCGTGCTGCTCGCCGACGAGCCGACCGGCGAGCTCGACACCGCCACCTCGGCCGAGGTGTTCGGCGCGCTGCGCGACGTCAACCGCGAGCTCGGCGTCACCGTCGTCGTGGTCACCCACGACCCCGGGGTGAGCGGCCAGGTCGAGCGCACGGTCGCCATCCGCGACGGGCGCACCAGCAGCGAGGTGCTGCGCCGCACGGCGACCGCCGACGACGGCGGCGAGCACGTCATCGCCGAGGAGTACGCGGTGATGGACCGCGCCGGCCGGGTCCAGGTGCCGCGCGACTACCGCGAGGCGCTCAACCTGACCCGCCGCGTCCGGCTCGCCCTCGAGCCCGACCACGTCACGATCCGGCCCGACGCATGAGCCTGCTGACCGTCGAGGGCGTGCACCGCAGCTTCGGCGACGTGCACGCCCTGCGCGACATCACGTTCGCCGTCGAGCCGGGGGAGATGGTCGCGCTCGTCGGCCGCTCCGGCTCGGGCAAGACCACGCTGCTCAACGTGATCGGCGGCCTCGACCGGCCGGACCGCGGCACGGTCACCGTCGACGGCGTCGAGGTCACGGCCCTCGACGAGGACGGGCTGTCGCAACTGCGGCGCGAGAAGGTCTCGTACGTCTTCCAGACCTTCGGCCTCATCCCGGTGCTGTCCGCGGCCGAGAACGTCGGCGTGCCACTGCGCCTGGCCCGCGCCGGCCAGGCTGAGCGGGAGCGCCGGGTCGCGCTGCTGCTGGAGCTGGTCGGCCTGGCCGGGCACGCCGGGCAGCGCCCCGGCGAGCTCTCCGGCGGCCAGCAGCAGCGGGTCGCCATCGCCCGCGCGCTCGCCGCGTCGCCGCGGCTGCTCATCGCCGACGAGCCGACCGGCCAGCTCGACGCCGAGACCGGCCTGGCCGTGATGGCGCTGCTGCGCGGCGTCGTCGAGTCCGAGGGCGTCACGGCGCTCGTCTCCACCCACGACCCGGTGATGATGGCGCTCGCCGACCGGGTCGTGCACATCGCCGACGGACAGCTGACCACGTGATCGCGCTGCTCACGCGGCGGGCCCGGGCGCAATGGCCGCTGCTGCTCGCCCTGCTCGCGGTCCTCACCCTCGGCGCCACCCTGCTCGGCACCTGCGCCCTGCTGGTCACCCGCACCTCGGAGCGGGCGGTCGAGGTGGCGGCGTCCCGGGCCGAGCCCGACGACGTCGAGGTCACCGCCTACACGGTGACGATCGCGGCGGCCGACGCGCGGTCGGTGGCGGCCGACACGCGTACGCTGCTGACGTCCGCGATCGCCCCCTTCCCCGCGGCCACCTCCACCCGCGCGTCCTCGGCCATGCGCAAGCTGCCGGCGGCCAGCGACGAGGACCATGGGCTGCTCAGCGAGATCTACCTCTCCGGCGTCGACGGCCTGTCGTCGCAGGCCACGCTGATCGCCGGTCGCTGGCCGCGGCCGGCGGGCGACGGCGCCCGCCCCGGCGCGCCGCTGGAGGCCGCCCTCTTCGACAACACGGCCCGTCTGCTCGGGCTGACGGCCGGCAGCCGCGTGCACCTCGGCCCCGAGATCGGCCGCGACCCGGCCGGCCCGCTGGACGTGGTCGTCGTCGGCATCGTGCACCCGCTGGCGGACACCGGCTGGGACCGTGATCCGCTGGGCGGCGCCGGGTTCGACCCCGACCCCGAGGACGCCGCCTACGCCGACCAGGTCAACGCGTACGGGCCGCTGCTGGTCGGCCTGGGCGACCTGCTGGCCAGCGGTTCGGCCCTCGACCGCCTCGAGGTCACCGCCCGCCCCGACCTGTCCGCGCCGACCGGCCCCGCGCTCGACCGGCTCACCGGCGCGGTGCAGGCCGCCGACCGCCGGCTCGGCGGCACGCTCGGCGACCGGGTACGCATCGAGCGCGTCTCGTCCTCGCTGCCGCAGACCCTGCTCGGCGCCCGCAGCCAGCAGGAGCTGACGGCCGGCTCGGTCCTCGCGCTGGCGCTGATCGGCATCCTGCTCACGGCGATCGCGCTCGCCCTCGCCGGGCGGCTGACCACCGGCGTACGGGCCGAGGAGAGCGAGCTGCTCACCGCGCTCGGCACCAGCCGCGGACAGTTCGCGCTGGTCTCCGCGGTCGAGGCGGCCGCCCTCGCGGTGCTCGCCGCCGCGGCCGCGATCCCGGCCTCGTCGGCCCTGCACGCCACCCTGACCCACCTGCCGCCGCTGTCCACCGCCGGGCTCGCCACCCGCCCGGCCGTGACCCCGGCCCAGGTGCTGGCCGTCGCCGCCGGCGCGCTCGCCCTCGCGCTGCTGCACGTCGGCCTGGCCGTGCGGCCCGCCACCGGCCGCGGCGACCGGCGCGGCCGGCGGGAGCTGCTCGCCCGCTCCGGCGCCGACGTCCTGCTGCTCGCCCTGGCCGGGATCGGCTGGTGGCAGCTGCGGTCCCAGCCGGCGGCCGCCGGCACCCGCGCCGACGTCGTCCGCGTGCTCGCCCCGGCCCTGTTGCTGGCCGCCGGCACCGCGCTGTCCCTGCGCCTGCTGCCGCCCGCGCTGCGCGGGGCCGAGCGGCTGGCCGGCCGGGCCCGCGGGCTGGTGCTGCCGCTGGCCGCGTTCCAGGCCGCGCGCCGCCCCCAGGCGTACGCGGCCGGACTGCTGATCGGTCTCGCCTGCGCGGCCGCCACGTTCGGCGCCGCCTTCGCCGCCACCTGGAACGTCTCCCAGCACGAGCAGGCCGACCTGTCCGTCGGCACCGATCTCGCCCTCGCCCTGGACGCGCCGCCGGTGGCCGGCCAGAGCGCCGCGGTGCGGGCCGCGGCCGGCGGCACGATCAGCCCGGTGGTCACCGAGAACATCGCCGTCGGCCAGTGGCTCGGCGGTTCCGGCGCGTCGCCGCAGCTGGTCGCCGTCGATACCCGGCACGCACCCGCGCTGCTGCGCGGCCGGGGCGCGGACGACGTGGCCGACGGCCTCGCGCCGGCCGGGGTGGTGACCGGTCCGTCGCTGCCGAAGGGCGCCACGCCGACCGTCTCCGGCACGGCGAGCGGCTCGGAGCCGATCGTCGTGACCCCGCGGCTGCTGCTGCAGGACGAGACCGGCCTGCGTACCGCCTGCGGAGGCCCGCCGATCGTCCTCGACGGCCGCGCCCGCCCGGTGCCCGGCTGCGCGCCGGTCGCCGGCCTGCGCCTGATCGGGGTGGCCCTGCCGGTCACCACCGACTCGTGGGAGGTGCTGGTGAGCCAGGTCAAGGTCGCGCTGACCCTGCCCGGCCCGGCCGCCGCGGCCTGGACCGCCCACGCCGCCTCGCCCGAGTCGGAGCAGCTCACCGAGCCGGCCGTGGCCGCCACCGGACGCCGGCTCACCCTCGGCGCGACGGTGCGGTTCGCCGACCCGGCCGATTCGAGCCGCGTCCTGGTCGCCACCTCGTTCCCGGATCCGGGCCCGGTCCCGGTCGCCGTCTCCGCCCGCTTCGCCGGCGATGTCGGCGCCAAGCCCGGCGACAAGCTCAGCCTCAGCTTCGGGACCGTCCCGGTCACCGCCGTCGTCAAGCGGGTCGTGCCCACGATCCCGTCGCGGCCCGGCGCCGCCGCAGCGCTGTCCGATGTGGACTGGCTGTCCCGCGCGCTGGTGCTGCGCGGCGACCTCGACTCGCCGGTCACCGGCTGGTGGGTGGGCAATCCGAAGGGCGACACCGCCGGCCTGCACCTCGGCCGGTCCCGGACCCGGACGGCCGAGACCGCCCGCCTCACCGGGAGCCCGTTGCGCGCCTCCCTGCCCGCCGTCCTGCGGGTACTCGTCGCCGCCGCGGTTCTGCTGCTGCTCGGCGGCGTCGTCCTGCACGTGGCGTGCGACGTGCAGCTGCGCGCCCTCGAGGTGGCCCGGCTGCGCGGCCTGGGCATGTCCCGGCGCGACATCCGCGCGGCCCTGCTCGGCGAGCACGCGGCCGTGCTGCTGCCGCTGATCGTCACCGGCGCCCTGGTCGGCGCGCTCGCGACCGCGGTCGTGGCGCCCCTGCTCATCCGCTCCGACACCGGCGCCGCCCCGGTGCCGCCGGCCGCGGCCGCCTGGCCCTGGCTCACCGAGGTCGCCCTGCTCGGCCTGCTGATCGCCGCCGCGGCGTTGGCGGTGGCGGCCGTCGTCACCGTGCAGGCCCGCCGGGCCGACGCCGCCCACCTGCGGGTCGCCTCGTGACCCGCCGTCCCGGCCCCGATGGTGCCGCCCCGCGGCAGCCCGGCCCGCCCGCGGGCGCCTCGCGGCGGCTCGGCCCGCCCGCGGGCGCCCCGCGGCGGCCCGGCCCGCCCGCAGGCGCCCCGCGGCGGCCCGGCCTCCGGCGACCCATCGCGCTCCTGCCCGCGCTGCACTGGCCCAGCATCCGCGGCCGGGCCCGCGCCGACGCCGGCCCGCTGCTGCTGGTCGCCGCCGTGGTCCTGGTCATCACCGTGCTCACCGCGGCCGTGCCGCCGCTCATGCGGTCCACCGCCGACCGCGCCACCCGCGACGCCGTCCGCCGGGCCGGCCCCGACGCCGCCATCCAGGTGCAGGCCCGCTGGGAGGACGATTACGGCCCGACCGGCGGCCGGGTCCGCAACCAGGCGCTCGCCGCCGACGTCGACGACTTCTGGGGCCGGGCGGTGGCCGCGCTCGACCCGGACCTGCGCGAGGTGGTGCGCCCGCCGGTCACCACCGCCACCAGCATCTCGCTCGCGGTCACCGACGGCAGCATCCAGCGGCGGTTCCAGCTCGACTACGTGCAGAACGACAGCGGCGGCCCGGCCGTCACCTGGGTCGCCGGCAAGGAGCCGGCCGGCACCGCCGACGGCAACGTGGAGATCCCGCTCAACGGGCCGAAGTGGGAGGCGCAGGTCGGCCTCTCCGAGGTCGAGGCGGCCGCGCTCAAGGTCGGTCCCGGCGACCACGTCCCGCTCGAGGACGACCAGCGGAACAAGTACAACGTGCTGGTCAGCGGCATCTTCCGGCCGGTCGACCCGAACGACCCGGCGTGGCAGGCCGTTCCCTGGGTGGTGCGGCCGGTCGCCGACCTCGACGGGGCCGGCAGCACCCGGTTCGGCGGCCTGCTGTCGGCGAAGTCGCTGCCCGACGGCCGGCTCGCGCTGCAACAGGACCAGTTCCGGCGTACGGTCTGGTTCGCCCCCGACCCCGGCCGGCTCAGCTGGGCCACGGCGCAGGCGCTGGCCGCCGAGGTCGCCACGCTCAAGGCCACCTCCGGTTCGTCCGGCGAGCGCGACGCCTCGCTCAAGTGGGACACCCGGCTCGACGGGCTGCTGCGCGACGTGCGCGATCAGGTTCACGCCGCGTACGCGCAGGCGTCCGTCCTGCTGATCGGCGTCCTGACCGGCGCCGGCTTCGTCCTGCTGCTCGCCGCCGACCTGCTGGCCCGCCGCCGCGCCCCGGCCCTGATCACCGCCCGCCGGCGCGGCGCCGGCCTCGCCGGCCTGGCGGCCGAGCAGCTCGTCGAGTCGCTCGCGGTCACCCTGCCCGCGGCCGCGGTCGGCCTGCTGGCCGCGAACGCGCTGGCCGGCGGCGCCGCGGTCGGCTGGGCCGCGCCGGTGGCGGTGTGCGCCATCCTGGCCGGCCCCGCCTTCGGGACCGTCACCGCGGCCCGGGCCACCCGCGACCGGCGGGCGCCGGCGAACCGTTCCGCCCGGCTCTGGGCCCGGCGTACCGCCCAGCTGCGCCGTGCCGCCGTCGACGTCGCCGTGCTGGCCGCGGCCGTGCTGGCCGTCGTCGCCCTGCGGCAGCGCGGCATCGCGACCGGCGGGGACTCGGCGCTGCCGGCGGCCGCACCCACCCTCGGCATCGTGGCCGGCGCCCTCGTGCTGCTCCGGCTCATGCCCGTCGGCACCGGCCTGGCCCTGCGCCGGTCCCTGCGCTCGCGCCGGCCGCTCGCGGTCTTCGGCGCCGCCCGCGCCGCCGCGACCGCCACCCGCGCGCTGCCGCTGCTCGCGCTCACCGCCGCCGTGGCCCTCGCCGTCTTCGCCGCCACCCTGAACGCGACCACGTCGAGCGGCATGGCCGAGGGCGCCTGGCGCACGGTCGGCGCCGACGCCCGCCTCGACGTGGCGCCCGGCGCCGACGCCCGCCCCGACGTGGCGCCCGGCGCCGACGGCGCGACCGCCCGGATCGCCGGCCGGATCGCGGCCGCGCCCGGCGTCACCGGGGTGGTGGCCGCCCAGGTCAACGAGAGCGCCCGGGTCATCGCCGACAACAACACCGTCACCCCGAGCCTGGTCGTCGTCGACGTCGCCGCCTACCAGCGCCTGCTGGCCGCCACCCCGCTGCCGGCCGCGCCCGGCCTCGCCCTGCTCGCCGGCAAGGGCCGATCCACGCCGATCCCGGCGCTGGTCCGCTCGAGCGACGGCAGCCTGCGCCCGGGCATGACGATCCGCCTCTACCGGGAGGACGGCGACCCGGTCGAGCTGCGCGCCGTGGGCGTCGCCCCGGCCGTCGACAACGCCCCCGACGTGATCCTGGCCGACGCCGCGGCCGGCCTGGACTACACGCCGAACACGGTGTGGGCGACCGGCCCCGGCGCCGCCGCCGCGGTCCGGGCCAACGCCGCCGGTGGCCACCCGATCAGCCGGGCCGAGGTGCTGCACGACCGCCGGACCGCGCCGCTGAACGCCGGCCTGGTCGCCCTCGACCGGCTCGCCGCCGGCACCCTGCTGGTGCTGGGCCTGCTCGGCTTCGCCCTGGCCGCGGCCGCGAGCGCGCCGTCGCGCTGGGAGACGCTGGCCCGCCTGCGCACGCTGGGCCTGCGCCCGCGCGACACCAACCGGGTCGCGGCCGGCGAGCTGCTGCCCCCGGTGCTGGTGGCCGCGGCCGGTGGCCCGCTGCTGGCCCTGCTGCTGGTCCGGCTGACCTTCGGCCCGCTCGCGCTGCGCACTCTGACCGGCCAGACCGCGGACCCCGCGACGGCCGTACCGTGGTGGCTGGCGGCCGTGGTCGTGGCCGTCCTGGCCGTCACCCTGGCCGCCGTGGTGGCGACCGAGGCCGCCGTCCGCCGGCGCCGCCGCCTCGGCGACGTCCTGCGCGTGGGCACCTGAGGCACGGGGACCTGAGGCATGGGGAAAGGAAGCGGCGCCGCATGTTCGACATCCGGGACATCCCGTTCAGCTACCGAGGTTCCTGGTTCGACGTCTCGCCGGTCGTGGCCGAGAAGACGGTCGCCGACGACCTGCATCTGGTCTCCCACCAGACCGGCATGCACGCCGTCCTGCGCCTCACCCCGTCCGCCCCGGCGACCGTGACGGCGACCCCGACCGTGCTCGCCTGGCAGGGCGGCGGCGGCCGGATCGAGCTCGTCTACCAGACCCCGGACACGATCCGGCTGCGCGGGAACGGGCTGGGCCTGCGCATCGCCGCCGCGAGCGGGACGCTGACGCCCTTCGGCGGCCTTTACCTCTACCGCGACCCGGTCGACGGGGCGCATGTCTTCACCTCGTACGAGACGGGCCGCCGCTACCGGGTGACCGGCCCGGCGGCGGGCGCCGCCGGAGTGGAGGCGCTCGGGGACGCGGACCGGCACCTCACCCTGCCGGCGGACGAGCCGTGGGAGATCGCGGTCGAGGAGTTCGCCACCGCCCGGCGTCCCTACCGGTTCGACGCCGGGTTCGACGAGGCGCGCCGGGCCGCCGAGCAGACGTTCCGGCGGTTCGTGGACGCGGTCGCGCCCTGGCGCAGCGCGCGGACGCCGGCCGCCGAGCTGGCCGCCTACGTCCTCTGGTCGGCCACCGTGGACCCGGCCGGCTTCTTCGCGCGCCCGGCCGTGCTGATGTCCAAGCACTGGATGGACAAGGTCTGAAGCTGGGACCACTGCTTCAACGCGCTCGCCCTGGCCGGCGGCGAGCCGGAGCTGGCCTGGCACCAGTTCCAGCTGCCCTTCGACCACCAGGACCCCACCGGCGCGCTGCCCGACTCGGTCGCGCACTCCGAGGTGCTGCACAACTTCGTGAAGCCGCCGATCCACGGCTGGGCCTGGCGGCGGCTGCGCGGGTTGCCGGTGGCCCGGGCGGGGCTGCCGGAGGCGTACCGGCGCATGGTGCTTTGGACCCGGTTCTGGCTGGACCATCGCCGGGCGCCGGGCCACGCCGTGCCGCACTACCAGCACGGCAACGACAGCGGCTGGGACAACGCCACCACCTTCGACGACGCTCGCGTGATCGAGTCCGCCGACCTCGCCGCCTTCCTGACGCTGCAGCTGCGCTGCCTGGCCGAGATGGCCGCCGAGCTGGGCGAGCCGGACGCCGGATGGAACGAGGAGGCCGACCGCATGCGCGACGCCGTCCTGGGGACGGGCCGGCGTTCGGGCACCAGCCTGCTGGACCTCATGCCGATCGTGCTCGGCGAGGAGCTGCCACCGCCGGTCGCCGCCGCCCTCGCCCACGACATCGAGCGGCACCTGACCGAGCACGGCCTGGCCACCGAGCTCGTCGACTCGCCGCGCTACGAAGCTGACGGCTACTGGCGCGGCCCGATCTGGGCGCCGCCGACGGTTCTGATCGAGGACGGGCTGCGCCGCGCGGGTCACGTGGCGCTCGCGGACGAGATCAGCCGCCGGTTCCGGGTGCTGTGCGAGCGCTCCGGCTTCGCCGAGAACTTCGACGCCCGGACCGGAGCCGGCCTGCGCGACCGCGCCTAAACCTGGACGGCCGCGAGCTACCTGATCCTGGCCGCCGAGCACGAGCGCCGCACCGCGGGCGCCGACCGGTAGACCAGTCAGCTTCCCCGCCCCGTCGGCCGGGTCGCGGGCGTGGTCAGCGCACGGCGAGCAGGTGTTTCATCGCCGGCCGCTGCAGTTCGGCGAAGCCGTAGCCCTTGGTGCGCGCGGCCTCCAGTCGGTCCCGAACTGCCGCAGGCGGCCAGGGCCGCGGTCCCGGCCGCTCCGGCCGTCAGGCCGAGGAACTCACGCCGGGACAGGTTCTTGGCGATCTCGATCTCGACCAGCCGCTCGCCCCGGACGGGCCGGGACCGCGCCCGCCGCACCGGGTCGTCGTCGACCTCGGCAATCCGTTTGAACCGAACAGTTTCGCGACGGCCGCTCGGGGAAGCCGGACACCATGACCGATCAACGAGCCGACCGCTCACCCACCGACGAGCCGGATGGCACGCCGGCCTACGCCGCGTCGCTGCGGCCGCCCGGTGAGTCGGTGCAGCCGGGGACGACCAGAGAGGTCCGCGACGAGGAGATCGCGGAGGACGCGGCGCCCGCCGGCGACGACCCGGTGGCGGACCGGCCGAGCGGGCGGGTCCCACGCGGCGCCGGATACGACGTACGGTCGGTGTCCGGCGACACCGACATGGTCCGCCCGGACGAATAGGCCGCCGTAGCGGCGACGATGAGCGCGGCGACGGCGCCGGGAAGCCGGCGTATGACCGGATCGGCAGACGTGGCGGAGACGTCTCAGCGGCCCACGGAGCCGCGAGATGCCAGCCGCTCGAGCCACCGGTCCAGCAGCGCCGTCTCCGCCGGCTCCAGCGCCGAGGTGCCGGACACCGCCAGCTGGGAACGCAGCCGCAGGGCGGCGGCCGGCACCGGGTCGCCCTCCTCGGGAGCCGCCGGCTCGGTCAGCACCGCGCCGAAGACGGCCTCGCGCATGCGCACCGACAGGTCCGGATCGGCGAACAGCGAAGGCTGGGCGATCAGGCTGAGCGCGAGACCGACGTTGGCCGGCAAGATGATCTGGGCCGCGACCGACGGTGACACCCGCAGCGCGCCGATCGCCGAGCAGCGCAGCAGCGCCGCCTCGAGCAGGTCCATGATCTGGCGCCGGGCTTGGGCGTGCGAGCGCGGGCGCGGCGCGAACATCAGGTGGTAGAGGGCCGGGTTCCGCCGGGCGAACTCCATGTGGTCGTCCCAGCCGGCCCGCAGGTCGGCCACCGGGTCGCCGGTCTGCGGCTGCCGGCCCTTGTGCTCGGCGTAGCGGCGCAGCCCGTCGTCGGCCAGGGCGTCGAGCAGCCCGTTCTTGTCGCCGAACAACCGGTAGAGCACCGGCTGGGTGACCCCGACCGCCTCGCAGACGGCGCGGGTGGCGATGTCGCGGTCGGGGGAGTCGGCGAGAAGACGCTCGGCCGCGGCGAGCATGGCGGACCGGACGTCGGGCGTGATCGTGCTCATGAAATCAATGATACGCCAGCGTTGTATCAACGCTAGCGACGCGTGCTACTGTCGGCGTATCACCGAATCCATGTGGCGATAACAGTGCTACGAAGGAGCGTTCCCCATGACACAGCAGCGGGTTGCCATCGTCACCGGCGCCTCTCGGGGCATCGGCCGGGCGATCGCCACGAAGCTGGCCGCGACCGGCGCGGCCGTGGTCGTCGGCTACAGCGGCAACGAGGCGAGCGCGGCCGAGGTGGTCGGGGAGATCACCGCGGCCGGCGGGCAGGCCGTCGCGTACGGCGCCGACGTCGCCGACGAGAAGGCGGTGGCCGCCATGTTCGACCGGGCCGAGCAGGCCTACGGCGGCGTCGACGTGGTGGTGAACTCGGCCGGCGTGATGATCCTGTCCACCATCGCGGAGCTCGACCTCGACGACCTCGACCGGATGCACCGGGTGAACATCCGCGGCTCGTTCGTGGTGGCCCGCGAGGCCGCCCGCCGGCTGCGCCCCGGCGGCTCGTTCGTCACCCTCTCCACCTCTCAGGTCGGCATCCAGAGCCCGACCTACGCGCCCTACGCGGCGAGCAAGGGCGCGGTCGAGGCGATGACCCTGGTGCTGGCCCGCGAGCTGCGCGGGCGCGACGTCACGGTCAACGCGGTCGCGCCCGGCCCGACCGCGACCGATCTTTTCCTCGACGGCAAGGACCAGGCCACCATCGACCACCTGGCCAAGCTGCCCCCGCTCGAGCGCCTCGGCCGGCCCGCGGACATCGCCGAGGTGGTCGCGTTCCTGGCCGGCCCGTCGGGGCACTGGGTCAACGGCCAGGTCATCCGGGCCAACGGCGGCATCATCTGAGCACGCGCCGGCGCCGCAGCCCGAGCACGTTCGGCAGGACGCACCACAGGGGAACCACCACGGCGAGACCCACGAAGCCCGGCGGGTCGGCCAGCAAGGACTTCGCGTTCCCGTACGGGGTGAGCCACCGCACCAGATCGGGCGCGACCACCGTGAGCACGGCCGTCACCGTCATCGGCACCACGATGGTGGCCGCCATCGCCACCCACCGCCGCCGGATCAGCAGCCCGCTGCCGGTGCCGACCAGTTGGGCGATCACCTGCACCAGGACGGCCCCGGCGACGAAGGATCCCGGCGACCGAGCGATCGCCACGCCGATCAGCGCGGACGCGACGGCGACGCCGATCGCGGTCACGAAGCGCGAGCCGGTCCGGTCTAGCCTGACGGGGTGATCCGCCGTCGGCTCGGTGACGTCTTCGCGGTCGTGGCCGCGCTGATCGGCGGCGCGATCCTGGTCGCCGTGGGCGATCCCACCGGACCGGTGCCGGGCCTGATCCCGCTGCCGGTCGACGTGGCGCTCGGCGTGCTCGCCTGCCTCGCGCTGCCGCTGCGGCGCCGGTGGCCGGTCGGCCTGGCCGCCGCGGTCGTGCCGCTCAGCGCCGTCTCCGTCATGGCCACCGGCGCCGTCCTCGCCGCCGTCTTCGGGCTGGCCCTGCGCCGCCGGCTCGCGGTCGCCGCCGGGTTCGCCGCCCTCTACCTCGCCACCACCCCGATCTATCTGCTGTTCCAGCGCGAGCCCCGCCTTCCGGTCTGGACCGACGTCGTGGTCCGCGGCGTGCTCGCCGTCGCGGCGCTGGGCTGGGGCCTCTACGCCCGGGAGCGGCAGGCGCTGATCCGGCAGCTCGACCGGCGCGCCACCCGGGCCGAGGCCGAGCAGGCGGCCCGCGTTGCCCGGGCCCGCCGCGACGAGCGCGACCGGTCGCCCGCGAGATGCACGACGTGCTCGCCCACCGACTGTCCATGATCAGCCTGCAGGCCGGCGCCCTCGAGCTGCACCCCGACCTCGCCCGACCTGCACGAGGCGGCCGGCGTCATCCAGCACGGCGCGCACGAGGCCCTCGACGAGCTGCGCGCGGTCATCGGCGTCCTGCGGGCCGACGCCGGCCGCGCGCCGGAGCCGCCGCAGCCGGGGCTGGGCGAGGTCCGTGAGCTGGTGGCCGACGCCCGGCGCTGCGGCAGCGACGTCCGCTTCGACGACCGGATCGCCGGCACGGCGCCGCCACCGACCGGGCGCATCGCCTACCGGGTGGTGCAGGAGGCGCTGACCAACGCCCGCAAGCACGCGCCGGGCCGGGCGGTCGAGCTGGTGCTGGACGGCGGGCCCGGCGACGGGCTGCGCATCGAGGTGAGCAACCCGGTCTCCGGCGCGGCGACGGCGATGCCGGGCAGCGGGCTCGGCCTGATCGGCGTGGCCGAGCGGGTGGAGCTGGCCGGCGGGCGTCTCACCCACGGCACGAGCCGGGGCCGGTTCCGGCTGGAGGTGCGGCTGCCGTGGCTGGCCTGAGGCCGGTGCGGGTCGCGGTGGTGGACGACGATCCGCTCGTACGCAAGGGATTGCGCCTTTTGTTGGCGAGCGCCCCCGACCTCGAGATCGTCGCCGAGGGCGCGGACGGCGCCGACGTTCCCGAAATGGTCGACGCCCATCACCCCGACGTCGTCCTGCTCGACGTCCGCATGCCTCGGGTCGACGGGCTGGCGGCGGCCGAACGGCTCTGCGCGCGACGGCGCCGGCCGTACGTCGTCATGCTCACCACCTTTCACGCCGACGCCTACGTGCTGCGCGCCCTCCGCGCCGGGGCCAGCGGCTATCTGCTCAAGGACGCCCCGCCGCGCGAGCTGGTCGAGGCCGTCCGCCGGGTCGCCGCCGGCGAGCCGATCCTGAGCCCGGCGGTGACCCGCCGCCTGATCGAGCGGGTCGCCGACCCGGTCATCCACGACCGCCGCGCGGCCGCCGAGACCCTGCTGTCCCGTGCGACCGGCCGCGAGCGCGAGGTGGCCAGGACCGTCGCGCGCGGCCTCTCGAACGCCCAGATCGGCGCGGAACTGGGAATGAGCGTGCCGACGGTGAAGGCCCACGTCTCCCGGCTGCTCACCAAGCTGGGCCTGGAGAATCGCGTGCAACTGGCCCTGCTGGTGCACGACGCCGGCGAGGTCTGAGAAAGCGGCCGGCGCGCTGTCCTCAGCCGGCCGCCTGGAGGGCCATCTCGGTCTTGGTGCGCTGCAGGTCGGCCGGGGTCACCCCGTAGGCGCGCAGCGCCGTCGAGACGCGCTTGGCCACCGCCGCCGCCTCACCGACCCGGCAGCGGGTGGACAGCTCGAGCAGGCGCGACCCGTCCGGGTAGCGCCACCGCTCGGCGGTCAGTCCCCGGTCGAGGCCGCGCAGTTTCACGTTGAGGCAGCGCACGTCGATCGGGCCGTAGACGACCAGGTCCTCCGGGCCCACCGACGCCGGGGCGTACTTGGCCAGCAGCCGGCGCTGGCGGGACGAGAGCAGCTTGGTCAGCGGGCGGCCGGCGGCCAGCGTGCGGGCCACGTCGTTGCGGCCCAGGCGCTTCTTGAGGGCGCCCGAGCAGACCGCCCTGCCGGGGAGCGCGTCGATCTCCATGTGGAAGGTGTCGGCGTCGCGCAGCCAGCCCGGCACCCGGCCCGGCACGACCGGGCGCAGCTTGACCACCGCGTCGTCGCGGCCCTCCCGGTCGCGAAAGCGGACGATCACGCCGTGCCGGTAAAGGGCGAGGTCAGGGGTGTCGAGGAAGTAGACCCGGCGGTTCGGCTTGCGGTTCGTGTCGATGCCCAGCGACCGGCCGCCCTGCTCGGGCACGACCACCTTGAGCTCGACGTTCGGAACCTGACCGGCCATCGACCGCAGCGGGTCACGCTGCCAGAATCCCGTCGTCACGGCACGTACCTTTCGCTTCCTGGCGCCCCTGGACGCTTGCATGGGGCGAGGTCGCGAGCCCGCATACCCCCGTACACCCTTCGTTAACCTTGCGGCCACCTAAGCGTACCGGAACAAACCCGCTGTCGATCAGCCCACGACGCCGTTGCGGTAGGCGAAGACCACGGCCTGGACCCGGGTGCGCAGGCCCAGCTTCATCAGCACCCGGGAGAGGTGGGTCTTCACCGTCGCCTCGCCCAGATAGATGCGGGCGGCGATCTCGGCGTTGGTGAGACCCTCGGCCAGCAGCCGCAGCACGTCGAGCTCGCGGGGGGTGAGCCGGTCCAGGATCTCCCGGTCGGGCGCCTCCGGCGGGCGGCCGGCGAAGGCGGCGATCACCCGCAGCGTGACCGCCGGGTCGAGCAGGCCCTGGCCGGCCGCGACCGTGCGGACGGCCTCGATGAGCTGCTCGGGCGGGGCGACCTTGAGCAGGAAGCCGCTGACGCCGGCCCGCAGCGCCGCGGCGACGTATTCGTCCTCGTCGAAGGTGGTCAGCACGATGACCTTGCTGTCCGGATGGTCGGCGCAGATGCGGGCGGCCGCGGTGAGGCCGTCGACGCGGGCCATCCGTACGTCCATCAGCACGACGTCGGGCCTCACCCGGGCGACCAGGTCGGCCGCCTGGTCACCGTCGGCGGCCTCGCCGACCACCTCGATGTCGTCCTCGCCGCTGAGCACCATGCGCAGGCCCACCCGGATCATCGCCTCGTCGTCGACGAGGGCCACCCGGATCACGCCGCCGCCCCGGTGGGAAAGGTGGCCCGCACCGCGAAGCCGCCGTCCGGTTCCGGGCCGGCGCGCAGCGTGCCGCGGAACAGCGAGACCCGTTCCCGCATGCCGACCAGCCCGTGGCCGCCGGTGGCCGGCGGCGCCGCGTTGCCCGCCCCGTTCACGACCGAGACCGACACCCGGGACGGCTCGTACCTGATCGTCACCCGGGTCGGCGCCGGTCCGGCGTGCCGCAGCACGTTGGTCAGCGCCTCCTGCAGCACCCGGTACGCCGAGGCGTCGAGCAGCCGCGGCACCTCGCCCCGGTCGCCGTCCACCTCCAGGTGCACCGGCAGGCCGGCCGCGGCGACGTCGGCGACCAGCTCGCTCGCGCGGGCCAGCGACGGCTCCGGCGCGGGCGGCCCGGCGGCGCCGGCGTCACGCAGGATGCCGACCAGGCCGCGCATCTCCTCGACCGACCGGCGGCCCAGGCGTTCGAGGCCGAGCACGACGTCGCGGTGCACCGGGTCGGTGAGCTGCCGGCGCAGCCCGCCGAGCTGGAGGGTCATGACGCTCACCGAGTGGGCGACGGCGTCGTGCACCTCGCGGGCGATCCGGGTGCGCTCGGAGACGACGGCCGCGTGCTCGCTGCGCTCACGCTCGGCGTCGAGGGCGGCGGCGAGGCGGGTGAGCTCGGCCGCGCGCTCGGCGTTGGTACGGCTCAGCCGGCCCAGCAGCCAGCCCGGCAGCAGGATGGCGGGCTGGAAGATCGCCTCCCAGACCGTCTGCCCGGCCAGCAGCGAGGTGACGACGCCGGCCGCGATGGCGACGCCGAGCGCGAGCAGGGCGCGGCGCGCCGGCAGCCGCCAGGCCGACCAGGCGACCACGCCGATCAGCCCGATCAGGCCGGCGCCGCCGATGTCCGGGGCGCCCACCAGCAGGCCGAGCGGGAAACAGGCGACCGCGGCGAGGGTGCCGGCCAGCGGCAGCCAGGTGGCCAGCGCGATGCCCGTGCCGAGCAGCAGGCCGGGACCCCAGATCGCGCTCGCGTGCCGGGCGAACTCGGCGTCCAGGTGCGCCTCCGCGATCGCGAGCACACCCACCAGCGGGCCCAGGACCAGGGGAATCACGCGCGCGGATCGCTTCATGCCGGGAATCGTAAGGTGGGCGCGGCGGCCGGCGAGTCCGCCTTTCGACGGACCCGGTCGGTGCGTCTCGGCGGACGCCGGCGGGTGGGTCCGGTCGGCAGGGTTGCGGCCATGGACATCACGACCACCGCCGCTCCGGCGAAGACCTTCGTCCCGACCACCACCATCCTCTACCGCATCGCGGGCGGCCTGCTCATCGCCGGGCCGATCCTCACCTTCGCCGGCATGCTCACCGCGCCGGAGCAAACGGCGGACACCACCGAGGCGTACGTCGAATCCCTCGCCCGCGACAGCGACCTGACCCAGATCTCGGCGCTGTTCCTGCACTACTCGAACATGACGATGGCGCTCGGCCTGATCGTCGCGCCGCTGCTGGTCCGCGGTGTCCGCGGCCGCCTGCTGACCCTGGCCGGCATGCTCGCCGCCGTCCTGACCATGCTGAACATCTCCGGCGCCGTGAAGGACGACTGGTGGCGCATGGTGATCGGCCAGACCGTCCCGCTCGACGTGGCCGTCCGCATCTCCGACACCGTCGACGCCCAGACCCTGCTCTCCCCGTGGCGTGACACCGGCATGATCGGCTTCCTGGGCCTGCTGCTGCTCTACATCGGCCTGGCCCGCTCGGGCGTGCTCGGCTGGTGGGCGCCCGCGGTGTACGGGGTCGCGCTGGTCGGCATGTTCACCGTCCCGGTCAGCCTCACCGTGGCCTACGGCCTGGTCTTCACGGCGCTGTTCGCTCCGCTCGCGGTCCTCGGCCTGCGCGCCGTCAACCGCACTCGCCGGCCGGCCGGCGCCTGATGCCCGCCCGAGACGCCGCGCCCATCACCGGGCGCGGCGTCCGGCAGGGGGACACATGATCGCGGTTTGTGCCAACTTCTGACTCTCCGTGATCGAACATCGACCGCTGCCCCTGGCCGCCCGTAAAGTCTTGCGGGTTTTCGTCAGTTCTCGAACCGGAGCACGCGGAGGGGCGACGTGGCAGCAGGGCCGTGGGGGCGGCGGTCACGCGGCGGATCGACCGGCACGATGGTGGCGGTCCTGCTCACCGTCGCGCTGGGGGCGGCGACCAACATCGGCACCGGCCTGCTGCCCGGATGGCGCTGGGTGCAGGACCCGGTGGTGATCTGGTCGGTCGTCGGCACGGTCACCGTGCTCCTGATGGTGCTGGCGGCGCTGCAGCACCGCCGCGCGGGCGCTTCCGCCGGCGCCACCCCGATGGCTCGGGCGGTTCCCGCGTCCCGCCGGGCCGGCATGTGGTCGCTGCGGCCGCCGGAGCTCTCCGGGGCCGGCATCCTCGGCCGGGACCGCTTGGTGACCGAGCTGGCCGGTCGGCGCGGGCCGCGCGTCCACGTCCTGCACGGCATGGGCGGCGCCGGGAAGACCACCGTGGCTCAGCTGGTCGCGCGGCGCCTCGGGCGCGCCGGGGTCCGGGTCTGGTGGGTGTCGGCCGCCGGCACCGCGCAGTTGCATGCCGGCATGCGCCAGCTGGCGGCCGACCTCGGCGCCTCCGACTCCGCCGTCCGGCATGCCTGGTCCGAGGCGGGCAGCGCTCCCGACCTCGTGTGGCGGCTGCTGGACGAGCTGCCCGGGCGGTGGCTGCTGGTCATCGACAACGCCGACGACCTGCGCCTGCTCGTGGCCGGGGGCGAGGCCGTGACCGCCGGGCGCGGCTGGATCCGCCCACCGGCGCGGCGGCGCGGGCTGCTGCTCGTCACCACCCGGGACGGCGACGCGGCCACCTGGCCCGCCGGCTCCCGACCCGGCAGCTGGTACCGATTGCACCCGGTGGGGATGCTGACCCCGGCCGAGGGCGCGTCGGTGCTGCTCGACCACGCGAGCGACGCCGGCGACACGGCCGAGGCGGCCGCTCTTGCCGACCGCCTCGGCGGCCTGCCGCTGGCTCTCGCCATCGCCGGCCAGACCATCAGCCAGGCGCGGCGCACCGGCATCGCCGGCGCCCCGGCGACGTTCGCCGCCTACCGTGCGGCGCTCGACGGGCATCGGAGCGTGGCGGCGCTCGACCGCACCTGGGAGCTGTCGCTCGACCTGCTCGACAGTCGCGGCCTGCCCGAGGCGCGCACGGTGCTGCGGCTGCTCGCCCTCCTCGCCGACGTGCCGATACCCACCGCCCTGATCGACCCGGCCGTGCTCGCCGGCTCGCGGCTGCTGGCCGGGGCCGACGCCACCCGGCTGGCCCTGCTCGTGCAGGCACTCGACGGCGTCGGCCTGCTCACCGTCGAATCGGGCGCGATCCGGATCCATCCGCTGATCCGGGACGCGGAACGCCACCACCTGCGCGACTCCGGGCAGGTGCCGGCCCATCTCGCGCTCGCGGCCCGCCTGCTGGACCACGCCGCCGGCGGCGACCCGTCGGACCCCGCGAACCGGCGCGCCTGGCAGTCGCTCACCCCGCACGTCGTGCAGTTGCTGGCCGCGGCCGGCGACGCCGACGACGACAGCTGCGGGCTGATCGCCGGGCTGGCCCGGCGGACGGCCACCTACCTGGGCACAGCGGGCCTGCACAAGGCGGCACGCACCGTGCTCACCGCCCTGCTGCCGGTGGCCGAACGGGCTCGGTCGAGTTGCCTGGAGGAGCGATGCGACCTGGCCCGCTGGACCGGAGAGGCGGGCGACCCGGCGGCGGCGCGCGACCTGAGCGCCGCCATCCTGCCGGACGCCGAGGCGTCCTGCGGCCCGGAATCGCCGGTCACCCTGAGCATCCGCAGCAACCTCGCCCGCTGGACCGGGGACGCCGGCGATCCGGCAACCGCTCGCGACCTGTTCGCGGCGTTGCTGCCTGTGCTCGAGCGGATACGCGGGTCCGAGCATCCGGACACTCTGGAGGGACATTTCGAGTACGCCTACTGGGTGGGCGAGGCCGGCGATCCCGTCCGGGCCGCCGCGCTGTGCGCCGGCCTCGTGGCGTTGCGGGAGCGCATCGACGGGCCGCGGCACCCGAACACGCTGATCGTCAAGCACCAGCTCTCCCGCTGGGGCGACGCGACCGGCGACTGGGCCGGGTCCCGTGACATCTGCGCGGAGCTGTTGCCGATCGCGATCGAGGTCCAGGGTGCCGAACACCCGGACACCGTGAACATCCGGCACGACCTCGCCTATTGGACGGGCATAGCCGGTGACCCGGTGACCGCGCGCGACCTGTTCGCCGAGCTGCTGCCCGTACGCGTACGTGTCCAGGGCGCCGAGCACCCCGACAGCCTCAATACCCGGCACAACCTCGCCCGGTGGACCGGCGAGGCGGGCGATCCGGCGACCGCGCGCGACCTGTTCGCCGCCCTGCTGCCGATCCGCGTACGCGTCCACGGCGCGACCCATCCCGACACTCTCACCCTCCGCAAGGAGCTCGCCCGGTGGACGGGCGCGGCGGGCGACCCGGCACTGGCCCGCGACCTGCTCGCCGAGCTGCTACCCGTCTGCCAGCGCACCCAGGGCGCCGATCACCCGGACACCCTCGGCATCCGGTACGACCTCGCCGGGTGGACCGGCCGGGCCGGCGATCCCGAGGCGGCCCGCGATCAGTTCGCCGCGCTGCTGCCGGCCTTCGAGCGCGTCCGCGGGAGCGACCATCCGATGACCCGGGAGACGCGCGACGACCTCGACGCCTGGACGCGTACCTCGCTTGCGGATCGCTGACCGTCAGCGGGCGCCGAGCGCCGCGCGGGCCGCCTCGGCCAGGCGGTCGACGTCGTCGGGCGTGGTGTCGAACGAGGTCATCCAGCGCGCCTCGCCCGCCGCCCCGTCCCAGTCGTAGAAGAAGAACTTCTCGTGCAGTTCGGCCAGCGCCGCCGCCGGGAGCGTGACGAAGACGGCGTTGGCCTCGACCGGATGGCTCACCCGCAGGCCGGGCAAATCCCGTACCCGCTCGTGCAGCAGCGCGGCCAACGCGTTGGCGTGCCGGGCGCCGCGCAGCCACAGGTCGCCGGACAGCAGTGCGATCAGCTGGGCGGAGAGGAAGCGCATCTTCGAGGCCAGCTGCATCGAGCTCTTCCGCAGGCGGTCCAGGCCGCGGTTCAGCGCCGGGTCGAGCACCACCACCGCCTCGCCCAGCAGCAGACCGTTCTTCGTGCCGCCGAAGGAGACCAGGTCGACGCCCACGTCGGTGGTGAACGCCCGCAACGGCAGCCCGAGATGGGCGGCCGCGTTGGCCAGGCGGGCGCCGTCGAGGTGGACGCGCATGTCGCGGGCGTGGGCGAAGTCGGCGATCGCCCGGATCTCCTCCGGGCGGTAGACCGTGCCCAGCTCGGTCGCCTGGGTCAGCGACACCACCTGCGGCTGGGCCCGGTGCTCGTCGTCGAAGCCGCGGGCCTCGCGGGCGATGCCCTCGACCGTCAGCTTGCCGTGCACGGCCGGGACCGGCAGCAGCTTGAGGCCGGCCGTCTTCTCCGGGGCCCCACCCTCGTCCACGTGGGCGTGCGCCGACTCCGCGCAGACGACCGCGCCCCAGCGGTCGCAGGCGGCCTGCAGGGCCACCACGTTGGCGCCGGTGCCGTTGAAGACCGGGTACGCCGTGGCCCGGTCGCCGAAGTGCGAGCGGAAGACCTCCTGCAGCCGGGCCGTGTAGGCGTCGGCGCCGTACCCGGCCTGATGGCCGCCGTTGGCGTCGGCGAGCGCGGCGAGCACCTCGGGATGAATGCCGGAGTTGTTGTCGCTGCCGAACCCCCGGGCGCCGGCGTCATGCGTGATCATGCCGCCAGTGTCCCTCGGGGCCGCGCCGCCCTCACCTCTTCCGCCAGGCCGCTCGTCAGACGAGGCCGCTGATCGCCGCCACCTCGGCCGGGCTGAGCCGGACGCTCCCCGCCGCCACGTTCTCCTCCAGGTGGCCGACCGAGCCGGTGCCCGGGATCGGCAGGATCGACGGCGAGCGCGCGAGCAGCCAGGCCAGCACGATCTGGTGCGGCGTCACGCCGTGCGTCCCGGCCGCCTGCCGCACCGCGGCGTTCTCCTCCAGGCCCTGGATCGGCGCCCACGGCAGGAACGCCAGGCCCTCCTGCTCGCACAGGTCGACCAGCGACTCGGACCGGCGGTCGTCGACGTTGTACCGGTTCTGCACCGAGACGATCGGCGTCAGCCGCTGGGCCGCGCGCAGCTGCTCCTCGGTGACGTTGGAGACGCCGATGTGCCGGATCTTGCCCTGGTCCTTGAGCTCGACCAGCGCGCCGATCGAGTCCTCCAGCGGCACGTTCGGGTCGGGCCGATGGAACTGGTAGAGCGGGATCTGCTCCAGCCGCAGCCGGCGCAGGCTGCCCTCGAGCGCCTCGCGCAGGTGCTCGGGCCGGCCGTCCGGCACCCACTGTCCCGGCCCCGGCCGGACCAGCCCGCCCTTGGTGGCGATGACCAGATCTTCCGGGTACGGGTGCAGGGCCTCGGCGATCAGGATCTCACTGACCTCCGGCCCGTACGAGTCGGCGGTGTCGATGAAGTTGACCCCGAGCTCGACCGTGCGCCGCAGCACCGCCTTGGCCTCGTCCCGGCTCTTCGGCTCGCCCCAGATGCCGTCCCCGGTGATGCGCATCGCCCCGAACCCGAGGCGGTTGACGGTGAGATCGCCACCGAGATCGATCGTTGAAGTGCTCACGTATCGGCTCCCCTCTCTGCCTTCGCCTCGAACCTACGCCCGGCCGCCCTGCGCCTCGATCGCCACCGGCTGCCATTCGCGCCACTCGGCGAGCCGGGACTCGTAGTCGGCGGTGGCGATGCCGAGCGGCGCCTCACCGAAGAACACGCGCAGCGGCGGCTTCTCGGCATCCACGATCTTCAGGATGGCGCTCCGGGTGGCCACCGGGTCGCCCGGGTTGGCGACCCGCTTGCCGCGCGCCTCGGCCGCGATCTCACGGACCTTCTCGTACGCCTCGAGCTTCGTCGCGTGCTTGGCCGAGGAGCCGCCCCAGTCCGTGCTGAAGCCGCCGGGCTCGACCAGGGTGACGTGGATGCCCCAGAGGGCGACCTCCTGCGCCAGGGCCTGGCTGAAGCCCTCCAGCGCCCACTTCGAGGCGTTGTAGATGCCGATGTTCGCGAAGGCGGAGACGCCGCCGATCGAGGACACCTGGATGATGTTGCCGCCGCCCGCCTCCCGCAGGTAGGGCAGCGCGCCCTGGGTGACCCACAGCGCCCCGAACAGGTTGGTCTCGAACTGCGCGCGGGCCTCGGCCTCGCTGATCTCCTCGATCATGCCGAACTGACCGTAGCCGGCGTTGTTGACGATCACGTCGAGCCGCCCGAACCGCTCGTGCGCCGCCTTCAGCGCGTCCAGCACGGCCTCCCGGTCGGTGACGTCGAGGGCCAGCGTCAGCACGCTGTCGCCGTACCTGGCGGCGAGGTCGTCGAGCGAGGAGACGTCGCGCGCGGTCGCGGCGACGCGGTCGCCCCGATCGAGCGCGGCTTCGGCCCATTCCCGGCCGAAGCCGCGGGAGGTGCCGGTGATGAACCAGGTCCTGGCCATCGGTACGTCCTTTCTCCGGTAGTCACCCTCAGTCTTATCCCCGGAGATGCCCCGGGATGCAGGCGAGGAACGGAGAGGGACGTCACGCCGGGCGGCCGGGCGGTGCCGCCGTGGGTGCCGGGCGGGCCCCGCCTACCGCGGCGCGGTGGCCGGAGGCGTCGCCGGCGGTGCCGCCGGCGCCGGGGAGAACGGCGAGTTCATGGCGACCAGCCAGCCCAGGACGAGACCGATGAAGGCGCAGACAATGGCAATCTTGATGACCGACGAGGCCGGCGTCATGATGATCATAATGTTCCGCCGGGCAATTCGTGATCGTGTCCGCGATTGACGATGGTGGTAGCTTCGGACATGGTGACCCTCCGGTGGCATGACGATTGCAGGAAGGGTGCCGTGCTGGGCCGGTGTTGCCGCACCGGCCCGGCGAGAAATGATGTTCCGACGAACCCGGTCGAGTCGATCTCCCACCCCCTTTGTGATCTCTTTTCCCGTGACCCTGTGTAAGGAAATGGTGCAACGCCGTCTTGGCAATTGCCAAGAGGTCCTTGCCAAGATACATTTGCGGACAACAATTGCCATGTGGCAGTCTGCGTGATAGCCGATGGCTGGGTAATCGCATCCGGGGAGGCGTCAGGTGCCCGGAGATCCGGGACCGCTGGTCCGCCGGCGGCAGCTCGGGCTCGCCCTGCGCGGCTACCGCGTCCAGGCCGGCCTGAGCGTCACCCAGGCCGCCCAGCGCCTGATGGTGGCGCCCTCCCAGATAAGCCGCATCGAGACCGGCCAGCGCCGCGCCACGCTGCGTGATGTGCGCGATCTCTGCGTCGTCTACGCCGTTCCGACCGATGCGCAGGCGCTGCTGATGGAGCTCGCCGAGCTGAGCCGGCAGACCGCCTGGTGGCAGAAGTCGCACCTCGATCCGGCCGTCGAGGTGCTCATCGGAATGGAGGGCGCGGCGCGCTCGATAAGTGAGTACGAACCATTGCTGATCCCCGGTCTGCTGCAAACTCCGGATTATATCCGCGCCATTGTCGATACGTTTTACGGCGCGGGTGAGCAGGCCAGCAAACAAAAGGTGATAGACGCGCGGCTGACGCGGCAGCACGCGTTCGAGAGCGAGCGTCACCCGGAGCTCAGAATAGTGCTCGACGAGGCCGCGGTGAGGCGCACGGTCGGCGGCCGGACGGTCATGCAGAAACAGCTTCTGCACATGGCCGACCAGATCGAGAGGATCTCGGCGGAATTGCGGATAATTCCGTTCTCGGCGGGCATGCATATCGGCACGCTGAACGGTTTCGTGATCCTTGACTTCGACAACCCGGCGCTCGGGCTGCCGGCCGCCGAGGTGCCCGCCGTGGTCTACGTAGAGACGTTGAGCGGTAATGAGTACTACGACCAGCCGGCCGACGTGGAGCGTCACCAGCGGGCCTTCGCGGCGCTCCAGGCCGCCGCCCTGCCGCCGGTCCCGTCGCTCGCCTTTCTGCGCGGCGTCACCGCGTCGCTGTAGGCCGCTTTCGATATTCACAAGTTCGAGCTACCTACTTGTGCGGCACCACCGGGTCTCGGTAGAACGGACGCCGCGTCGGAATCCGGGCGTGACCTTCGCGGGTCTCGGGCCGTTAGGTCGCGCAACGCCCTACAGTTCCGGCAAACCGCCGGGAAATGTCCGTCTTCGCGGTAGATTAACCGCGAGAGCCCCATGACCAAGTGGAGTCCAAGTGCGACCGTCTGCATCCGCGAGCGTCCGTTGGTACCAGTCGAAATCCTGTGCCACGGGCAACTGCATCCGTGTCGCCGCCCACGATGGTCAGATTCTGTTCGGCAGCACCGTTCACCCCGACGGCCCCGTGATCGAGTACACGCCGGACGAATTCCGCGAGTTCCTGATCGGGGTCCGGCAGGGCGACTTCGACCACCTGCTCGCCGCCGACGCCTGAGGCCCGATCACGGCCGGCCCGCAGGCGGGCCGACCGTCGACCGAGCGATCCTCCGGGCAGCCGCCCAGCGCTGGTCGGCGCCGCCGTCGCGGTGAGGGCGCCGTGTTCGTCGGGTCGCTGAGCACCTCGACCGGCCGCCACACCGAGCGGTGATGGCGCCGGCCACACCGCGCAGTGACGGCACCGCCCACACCGCGCGGTGACGGCGCCGGCCACACCGCCCGGGGAGCCGCTCAGCCCGCGCTGACTCGGCCGCCGCGGGCGAAGTCGAGCGAGCCGATCGGCGCCGGGCGTCCGGTCGGCGGGCCGAGCACCCCCATCGCGGCGACGAAGTAGCGGACCAGGCCCCGGCTGGTGCTGTCCTCCCGGGGCAGGCCGGGAGTGTCCAGCAGGCGGCGGGCGCCGGCCGGGTCGGTCGGCGCCAGGTCGGCGGCGAACAGGTCGCCCCAGGCGCGTGGCGTGCCGGTCAGCGACCGGATCCGCGGCTCGGAACCGGCGCGGTACAGCGAGCCGAACGTCAGCGGCAGCAGCTGGATGCCGAGGATCGACTCGGGCTTGGCGTCGAACCAGGTGGCGAAGTCGGCCTTCGCGTCCCAGACGATGCCGGCCGCCGAGTGGCCGTATCCGGGTGGCCGGCTCGACCCGGTGCCGAGCCAGTACATGCGCGCGGTGGCCGCCTCCATCGCGTAGTGCGTCACGCCGTACGCGACCATGGTCTTGTTCTTGCGGATCGTGCCCCAGCGGACGACGGCCTCCCACGCCGCCACCGCCTCGCTCGACGACTCCTGGTTGTTGCCGTCGGCGAAGGGCGCGAAACCGGAAGCGGCCGAGCTGCCGAGGTACGCGTTGAAGACCCGGAACGGCGGAAAGCCCGGCGCGCCGCCCGCGAAGTCGTGCACCACCGCGTCGACGACATCGCCGTAGTCGCGGGCGAACGCCGGGTCGGCGGCGCCCAGGACGGCGGCGGCCCGGACCAGATAGCCGTACTGGAAATGATGGTCGTTGTAGTCCTGAGCCCCGAACTCGGCCGGCACCGCGATCAGGCCGCCCCAGACCCGGTCGTACCCGAAGTAGCGTGCGTCGGCCGGTCCCGCATAGGTCAGCCAGTCGACCAGCTGCGGGCGCAGCCGATCGAGCGCCTGCCGCTGCTGCGCGGTGGCACCCACCGCGGCCGCGGTCTCCGCGATCGAGGCCAGCCGGCCCAGCTCCTTGAGCCCGAAATAGCTGCCGCCCGCGCCCGGCGGATCGGCGAGGTCCCGGGTCAGCTCGTCCGCCACCGCACGCCGGTCGGCGTCCGGGATCGAGACCTCCGGTACGCCGGTGAGCAGCCCCGGCATCGGCACGGTGACCCGCACGGCGGTCCCGGTGGTCACGGCGAGCGGGCCGCGGGCGTCCGGATAGGACCCGGCCATCGGCTGTTCCACATGCTGGTGCGGCAGGACCGCCCAGACGCCGGGCCGGGCCCGGTGCGTGGTCAGCGTCTGGGTCACCGTCCCGGACTTCGGGTCGTAGGCCATCGCCGCCTCGGTGCCGGTGACCGGGTCGCCGTCCGCACCGGCCGTCGCCCGTTCCCACGCCGCCGGGTCCACGCCGTCCGGCAGCAGCGCCACCGCGAGGCCGGATCCGGCGGCGGTGAGCCCGTCGCCGACGCGCAGGCCGGAGCCGAGGACGTCCCATTGCTGCCCGCCGGTGGACAGCCGGGCGCGTCCGCCGACGCTGCGGAACGCGCCCGACAGCGCCGGGGTGGCGTCCCGGAAGCGCAGCCACAGCACCGGGCTGCCCTGCACGATCGTCGCCTCCACGCTGCCCCCGCCGGCCAGGCCGACCCGCAGGACGACGTGGAAGGCCCCGTACCCGGCGACGCTCACCGGGCCGGTCGCGCCCGGCACGGTCAGCGCCGGGCGGAAGGCCGTCGTGATCGCGTTCGGGGCCGCCGTCACCGGGCCGCCGCCGCCGATCCGGAGCCCGTCGGCGGCCGCTTGCACGGTCAGCGGATGGGCCCAGAGCGGCTGGGTGCGCGGCCCGGTCAGCGCCGAGCTCCACCATTGGTTGGTCGGCAGCGCCTGCCCGGCCGATCCGGGCGCCTGCACCGGCCGCGCGGTCGGCGTGGCCGCGGCCGGCAGCGTCCCGGCGATGCTGCCCCGGCCGCGGACGGCCGGGACGCCGACGGGCGCGTCGCCGGTCGCCTCGGTGGTCGTTCCCGGCCCGGTCGCTCCCGGCCCGGTCGCTCCCGGCCCGGCGGCTCCCGGCGGCGCCGCCCCCGGTGCGGACGTCGTGCAGGCGGCCAGCAGCGTGGTCGCGGCGGCGGCCAGGACCGTACGGCGGCGGATCATGCGCTGTTCACCGCCGGCGTCCCGCCCGGCGCCGTCGTGGTGTCGACGGTCACCGCGAACGACAGGCCCGGCACCAGCGTGCGGACGGTGGCCAGCGCCGCCTTCTCCGGCCGCAGCACCACGGTGAGCCGGCCGTCGGCTCCGGTCGCGCCGTCCACCTCGGGCTTGACCGCCGCGAGCGTGGCCGTGACCGGGCCGGACAGCCCCGGCCCGCGCACCGTCGCGCGCATGCCGAGCCGCAGCTTCCGGAGCGTCTCGAGCGGCACCGGCACGGTGAAGACGAGCTTGGCCGGGTCGTACAGGACGGCGACCGGCTCACCGGCCCGGGCCACGGCGCCCGGCCCCAGGATGCTGGTCACCACGCCGGCGCCGGGCGCGCGGATCTCCTGGACCGGTGCGGCCTTGCCGCCGTTCGCGGTCAGTCGCACCCGGGCCAGCAGCTGGCCCGCGGTGACGCTGTCCCGCTCGGCGACCAGGGCCTGCGCGATCACGCCGGCGTCGGCCGAGCCGACCATCACCGGGTCGGCGGACAGGACGGCGGTGCCGGCGTCGACCATCGACCGCTCGGCGACACGCTCGCGCACGACGTATCCGCCCCCGGCCACCGCGGCGGCGATCAGGAGGAGAACCACGACGGTGGTACGGGCGATCCGTGCCGCCCGGCGCAGGCGCTCGCCTTTCGGCGGTTCCGGTGGTGTCTCCACGTGGGGGGTCAGGGTTGAGGTGCTCATGTCGTCCTCGCTCGGGGTCGGCCGCTGTGGACAGCGGCGAAAAGATGTCGTAGGCGGGCCGTAGAGTCGCCCCACCCAGTAACCGGGTGGGGGAGGTCAGGGGGCTGGGGCATGATCACGGGGCTGGAACACGATCAGAGGGGCTGACGGCACGATCAGAGGGGCTGACGGCACGATCAGAAGGGACGGCACGATCAGAAGGGCTGACGGCGCGAAAGGCCGACCTCAAACGGCCACCGGGTCGGGCTGCCCCGCGGGCGCCGCCGCCAGCGCCCTCGGCTGGACCGCCGGCGTGGCGGCCGGGCGCCGCCGGCGGATCCGGCCGCCGGTGACCGACTCGAGGATCATCCGGCCGGTGATCAGCACGATCATCGACGCCCAGCCGACCGACAACCACGTCGGCGCCGGGTCGTCCATCACCGCGAGGCCGGCCACGATCGCCGTGACGTTGAGGATCAGCAGGGCGACCAGCGGCATCACCGCCCACAGCGAGCGGGCCGCGCCGCCGGCGTTGGTGGCCTTCCAGCGGGCCCGGCGGCCGAGCAGCACGGCGCCCAGCGCACGCAGGTGGACCGGGGTGGCGCCGATGCTGGCGACGATCGCGGAGAGCCGGAAGCCACCCGACTGGAGCCAGGTCACCAGCAGCACCGCGGCCTGGAACGGCAGGTAGTGGGTGGCCCAGGCGAACCCGTCGGCCCGGATCGGGCTGAGACCGGCCAGCAGGTAGAGGGCCGGGAACAGCATGAAGGTGAGCATCGCCAGCGACAGGAGGTAGTGCGTGCCGCAGAACAGGTACTGCAGGCGCTGGTCGATGGTGAGCCCGCTGCGGCGCCGGAACAGGCGGCCGCGCAGCAGGATCTCGAAGCCGCCGCTCGCCCACCGCAGCTGCTGCTTGAGGTACGACGGCACGTCCTCGGGGGCGAGGCCGCGCGCCAGCACCTGCGGCGTGTAGATCGACTTCCAGCCGCGCTTGTGCAGCTCGATCGAGGTCCAGATGTCCTCGGAGTTGCTGTCGGTCCAGATGCCGCCGATCTCGTCGAGCGCGGCCCGGCGGAACATCACGTTGGTGCCCACGCAGAACGCGGCGTTGAAGTGGTTCTTGCCCGGGCAGACCAGCTCGTAGAAGATGCGCTGGGCCTCGGCCGAGCCGGTCGCCACCAGGTTCACGTCGTTCACGTACGACTGCGGCGACTGCACGAACGCCACGTCGGGGTCCTGGAAGTGCGGCAGCACGGTGATCAGGAAGGAGCGGTCGGGCACGTGGTCGGCGTCGAGGACGACCACGAACTCGCCGTCGGTGCGGGCCAGGCCGGCGTTGACGTTGCCGGCCTTGGCGTGCCGCCCGTCCGGCCGACGGAGGTAGCCGACGTTCTCGGCCTCGGCCACGGCCTGCAACTCGTCGCTGTCGCCGTCGTCGAGCAGGGTCGTCCGGTGGGGCAGGTCCATGTCGCGGGCCGCGATCAGGGTGCGGCGGACGAGCGCCGGCTCCTCCCCGTACGCGGTGATGAAGACGTCGATGGACGGGGCCTCGGCGCCCGCGCGCAGCCGGTTGCGCCAGACCGTGGCGTCGACCGCCTCCGGGCGGTCGTCGTGCGCGAGGATGGTCCACCACGTGCCGATCAGGTGCAGCGCGGTGAGTCCCTCGGCGGCCAGCATGGCGACCCACAACCACGTCGGCCCGCGGTACGCGGGGTTCAGCAGGAACAGCTGGTAGAACAGCGTTGCGGTGAGTGCGCCGATGATCGCGACGCGGGTGGAGCGTTGCAGTGGGCGCCAGGCCAGGCGGGCGCCGGGCCGGTTCGCAGGTGCCGGCGGTGTCGTCATGGGTCTGCTCCGATTGCCTCTTATGAATATTCGGGGGCAACCCCAGAGAAGCGGATCCGGACCGGATCCGCGAGACCCCGGAAACACATTTCTCTCGCGTGACACGATGCAACCTTTTCGGCCGTACGAATAGAAGGTTGCACCGCCGTTTCGAAATGCCCGCCGCCTCGCTCGACGTCCAGGTCAGGGCGTCGAGGTTTCGCGTCGTGCACCAACCGAAAGAAATCTTCGGCGCTCGATTGTGAGCAGCGTGACAGCGGGTTTGAAGATCGGATTCTCGGATCGGCAACATTACCGACACGCGCGCGATCCACCCGGGCGGGCGGGAATGGGCATCGGCTCCGATCTATTCGCCGAGGCGGTCGCGGAAGAACGCGAGAGCCCGCTCGTCGTCCAGGATGCCGCCGCCCTCGTGGCCGTTGTACTCCCAGATCTGCATCGTCCGCTCGCCGCCGTAGACGTGGTAGGCGCCGTGCACCGTCGACGGCGGGCAGATCGCGTCGCGCAGGGCCGACGAGAAGTAGGCGGGCGCGGTCGCCCGGGCGGCGAAGTTGACGCCGTCGAAGTAGGACAGCGTCTCGTGCACCCGGTCGACGTCGGTCCGGTGCACGGCCAGGTAGTCGATGATCTCGCGGTACGGGAACGCGTCGGTCACCCGCAGCGCCCGCGGGAAGTCGCACAGGAAGGGCACGTACGCCGCGACGGCCGCCACGTCCGACCGCAGCCCCGCCACCGCGAGCGCCATGCCGCCGCCCTGGCTGCCGCCGGCCACCGCGATCCGGGCCGGGTCCACCATGTCCAGCTCGCGGGCGGCGTCCACGGCCCGGACCGCGTCGGTGAACAGCCGCCGGTAGTAGTACTGCTCGCGGTCGAGGATGCCGCGGGTGAGCACGCCCGGCACCTGCGGCGGGGCCGGCGCCTCGTCCGGGGTGTCGCCGAGGCTCCACGACGCGCCCTGCCCCCGGGTGTCCATCTGCAGGTGCACGAAGCCGGCCGACGCCCAGAACAGGTTCTCCAGCGCGTGGCCGCGGCCGCCGCCGTACCCGACGTACTGCACGACGGCCGGGAGCCGGCCCTCGGCGCCGGCGGGCAGACGGAGCCAGGCCCGGACGTCCTGCCCCGCATGGCCGCGGAAGCTCACGTCGTACGTGCGAATGGTCTTGAGGCCCGTCGTGACCTTACGCAGCCGCACCTCGATCTCGTGCTCCTTGGCCGCGGAGAGGGTCGAGGACCAGAAGTCGTCGAAATCGGCGGGGGCGGTCTGCGTGCTGCGGTACGCGGCGAGCTGCTCGGGGGAGAGGTCGGTCAGCACAGTCGTGGTCCTTTGTTCGGCGTCATCCGTCAACCCGGGTCCATGATCCTCCACCGCGCGCCCCCAACAGCTGCAGTCCCAGCGGCGTCAGCGTGTGATGAACCGCCTTCCCGGTGCGTCGCGTCGCGGCCAGCCCGGCCTCGCGCAACGCCGTGACGTGCGCGGACGCCGTCGCCGGGCTGATCTCGAGACGGCGTGCCAGCTGGGTGGTGCCGCAGCCGGTGGTGAGCGCGCGCAGCACCTCGGCCCGGGTCGCGCCGACGAGAGCGGCCAGCGGATCGTCGCGCGGCCTCGGGGGCGACGCCGGCGCCGGATGGATCGGGTAGCTGACGGTCGGCCGCCGGTAGCCGGCCACGCTCACACCCGGCCGCGGCCAGAACACCGACGGCACCAGCCGCAGCCCACGGCCGTTCAGCAGCACGTCGCCGTCGGCCGGCGAGCTCACCGCGAGCACCGGCGGCTCCCAGCTGATGCCGGGCCCGAGCGTCGCGAGCGCCGCGTCGAGACCCGCGGTGAAGATCAAATGCGCGCGGTGGGCCAGCTCGGCGCGCAGGAGGGCGCCGATCGTCGGCAGGGCCGGGGCGATACAGGCTTGCTGGTACGCGAGGAGAGCGTCACCGAACGGCAGCAGCTCCCGGTTCCTCCCCGCCGTGCGCACCCGGGCGACCACCCGGTCGGTGGGCAGCGCGCTGAGCTCCTCCGGCGTGAACAGGTCGGGGACGTAACCGTCGGCGGGCACCGCCTCCAGCAACGGGCCGTGCGCCTTCCGGCGCATCGTCTGGGCCCAGCGGTCGAGGAACGGGCCGCGACCGGGCTGCCGCACCGCCTGGAGGCTGCCGATCGTCTCGGAGTGCCAGGCCAGGTCGAACACGACCCGCCCACGGTCCTCGGGCTCGAAGTGCAGGCGCAGCATGGTTTCGACCCTGCCCGAAAGGATCGCGCCCGTCGATAGGTGGCCGCGATCCTGACCGCCATGACTGCCTTGCCCGCCTTGAGCGCGCTGCTCCTGATAGCTCCGGCCCCCGCACCCGCCCCGGATACCGCGGTGGAGACGGCGATCCGGCCGGTCGCCTACCACGTGAACCTGTCGAGCGACGCGACCGGCGCCCGGTGGGACGGCCGGGAGACGATCGTGCTGCGCAACCCCGGTCCGGCCCCGATCGACGCGGTCTGGCTGCGGCTGTGGGGAAACGGCGTCGACGGGTGCGCCGCGACACCGGACGTGACGGTCGGATCCTTCACGGGCGGCACGCCGGGGGAGCCGGCGGTCGGCTGCACTGCCGTGCGCGTACGGCTCAACAGGCCGCTGCCGCCGCGCCGGACCACCGACCTGTCCTTCGCCCTGACCATCCGCGTGCCGGAGCGGGCGGATCGCTTCGGGCGGGTCGGTGACTACGCGTTCCTCGGCAACGCCTTGCCGGTGCCGGCGATCGGTGACGACCTGCCGCCGTACGTCTCGGGTGGTGAGAGCTTCCAATCGCTCACCTCGACGTTCCTCGTCTCGCTCGACCACCCGGCGGGAATCTCCGTCCCGGCGACCGGGACCGTGGTCGGCGAGGCCCGGCACGGCGGGCGCGTGACCACCCGGATCGCGGCGCCGCTCGTGCGCGACTTCGCCTGGGCGGCCGGGCCGTTCGGCAGCGTGAGCGGGCGTACGTCGACCGGGGTCCGCCTGCACACCTGGTACACCGGCGAGGTCACGGCGGATACCGCGCGCTCGGTGCAGGCCGACGTCGCCCGGACGCTGGAGTACGGCGCGGCCACCTACGGCGCGTACCCGTACCCGGAGATGGACGCCGTGATCGGCGGGTTCGAGGGCTTCCAGGGCATGGAGTACCCGAACTTCGTGCTGACCGAGCCGTCGTCGCTGCCGGCCGTGCACGAGACCGCGCATCAATGGTGGTACGCGCTGGTCGGCAACGACGAGTACCGGCATCCGTGGCTCGACGAGTCGCTCGCCCAGTACACGACGGACAAGCTGCTCGGGACGCCCGGCTACTGCGCGCAGGCCCCGTTCTGGTTCGACGACGGCATGCGGATCGACGCCGGCATGGACTACTACGACACCCACCACGACTTCTACGCCCCCGGCATCTACGGCGACGGCGCCTGCATGTTCCTGGAACTGGAGTCGCTGATCGGCGCCGACCGGGTGCGGACCGCGCTGCGCGACTACCTGGCCCGGAACCGCTTCGGCATCGCCCAGCCCTCGACCCTGCGGGACGCGTTCCAGGCGGTCACGACCATCGACCTGACCCCGTTCTGGGCGAAGTGGCGCAACGTCAGATAGCGGTGGCCGCCGGCGCGGAGGCCGGGGCGGCCCGTCGCCGGGCGCGCGGCACCGGGGTGTCCTGCGCCTCCCCGACGGCCTCCCCGCCGGTCCCCGCCCTGGGGCCGGCGCCGTCGTACCAGCGCCGGTACGCGGCGACCAGCGGCAACGCGGTCAGCCCGTGCAGCAGGACGCTGAGCGCCACGGTCACCACGACGGTGGCGAGGATCGTCTCTTCGTCCGGGATGCCGTGCTCGAGCGCGATCAGCCCGAAGACCACCGAGGCCAGGCCGCGCGGGCCGAACCAGCCGGCGAAGGCGACCGTCGGCCATCGGGCCCCGGACCGGGTGAACGCCACCGCCACCGGGACCATCCGGACGACCGTGAGGCTGAGCAGCGCGTACGCGAGCACCCGCCACCCGATCTCGGGCCACACCGTGCGGACGGCGACCGCGCCGAAGCCGATCCAGGTGACCGCGGCCAGCAGGTTCCCCGTCTCCTCGGTGAACGCGGTGGCCCGCAGGCCGTGCTCGCGGGACACGTGCCCGAAAGCCATGCCGCCGACGAACGCGGCGATGAACCCGCTGCCGCCGAGCGTGGCCGCCGCCGCGTACCCGGTCAGCGCCGCCGCGATGGTGAACAGTTGCACCCACTGGCCGTGCAGCCAGCCCGCTCGTTCCGAGCGGCGGAAGACCAGGCCGGCCAGGACGCCGGTGCCGATGCCGGCGACCAGTCCCCAGCCGATCTGCTCGGCCGCGTTGTGGAACACCGCCGACGGCACCGCGCTGTCCAGGGTGGCCAGCGAGATGTCGAGGGCGACCAGGAAGAACGGGACCGCCAGGCCGTCGTTGAGCCCGCTCTCCACGTCCAGCGCCTGCCGTACGCGAGCGGGCACCGCCGGGTCCTCGACGACCCGCTGACCGAGCGCGGCATCGGTCGAGCACAGCATCGTCGACAGCAGGAAGGCGCCGGCGAGGCCCAGGCCCGGGAAGAGCAGCAGGCCGGCGCCGATCCCGAGCAGCATGGTCAGTGGGAGCCCGATCAGCAGCAGCCGGCTCGGCCAGGCCAGGTGGTCGCGCAGCGCCCGCAGGTCGAGCCGGGCCGAGTCGCTGAACAGCAGGAGCACCAGGGCGACCTCGGTGACCCGCTGGGCCACCTCGCTCGCCGCCCCGACGTCGAACCAGCCGGCGCCGCCGACCGCCAGCCCGGCGGACACGAACACGATCGCCGACGTGACGCCCAGCCGGTCGAGCCGGGCCGAGGTCGCGGCATAGGCGATCAGGATGACCCCGGCGGTCAGCAGCGTGCCCACTCCGCCGATCGTCCTGGCTCGCCGGCCCGGCCGCATCACCCCGCGCGAATGAAATGGTCATTGTTACCTCGCGCATAGTCGTGGACAGCGGTGGCGGCATTTCCTACGGTGATTTCATGACCGCGACCGACGCCCGTTCCGCGCCGCGTAGGCGAATAAAGCGTCGCGTGCTAACGGTTTTCCTGGTGTTTTTTGCGGCCTTTTCGGTGTTGACCGCTCACCTGTTCGTATGGCCGGACCTGCCCCCGGTGCCCGAGCGGGCCGACGCGATCGTGCAACTGGGCGGCACCGGCGAGCGCCGGGTCGTGGCCATGGATCTCTACCGGCAGGGCCGGGCGCCGGTGGTGGCGATCTCGGTGCCCGACGACGAGGCGCGCTGGGGCTGGTGCGACCGGGGATCGCTGTACGGCGTGCCGGTCGTCTGCTTCCACTCGGACCCGTTCACCACCCGGGGCGAGGCGCGCGCGGTCGCCGAACTGGCCGAGAAATACGAATGGCATTCGGTGATTCTGGTGACCACTCGCGATCAGGCGTGGCGGGCGGAACTGCGCACAAAACGGTGCTACGACGGATCACTGGCGGTCGCGATCGCGCCGTTGCCGTGGTATTTGTGGCCCAAACAGATCGCCTATCAGTGGACCGCCACGGCAAAGGCATTGACCTTCGAGAGGTCCTGCTGACGGCCCGGTTCACCGCCGGTCGTAGGCGTGCGCCGCCTCCGCCGGTGACGTGGCCGCCGCACACCCGGCCAGCCGGGTCGCCCACGCGTGGGTGAGCTCGCGGAGCTCGGCCGGCTCACGCACCACGAACGGCAGGCCGAGGCCGGCGAGCACCGCCGGCAGCCAGTCCAGCCGCTCGGCCCGCAGCCGCACCAGCACCCACCCCGGCCCGTCCGGCCCGTTGCGCCGGTCCGGCTCGCCCGGCCCACCCGGCCCGTCCGGCGTCGCCGGCTCGATCGTCGCGAGGCCCTCGGGCAGGCGCGCCCGCACGTCCTCCACGGCGCCGCGGACCAGCACGGCCACCCGGTGCCGCCACGGGGTCGCGGCCAGGCCCGACCGCACCGACGCGCCCGGGTCGAAGCCCTCCGGCACCGCGAACGAGCCCTCGACGATCCGGGCGAGGACGATCCGGTCCAGGCGGAACGTGCGGACCCGGCCCGAGGCGGAGTCGGCGCCGGTCACGTACCAGCGTCCGGAGCGGGCCACCATCCCGTACGGGCAGAGGGTCCGCTCGGTGCGCCGGCCCGCGCGGTCGGTGTAGGCGATGGCCGCCGGCCGGCGCAGCCGGATCGCCTCGGCCAGCCGCAGCATCAGAGCCGCCTCGGGCGGGACCGGTGCGCTCCGGCTGAGGAACGACGTGCTCCCGAAGAGCGCGTCGAGGCGGGCGGCCAGCGGCTTGGGCAGCACCCGGCGCACCTTCGCGGCGGCGGACTCCTGCCCGGTCGCGACCAGGCCGAGCATGACCGCCAGGGCCTCCTCGTCGGTCAGCATGAGCGGCGGCATCCGGAAGCCGGGCGCGAGCCGGTAGCCGCCGTGGCGACCGCGGACCGACTCGACCGGCACTTCCAGGTCGAGCAGGTGCTCCACGTACCGCCGCACCGTCCGCTCGTCCAGGCCGAGCCGTGCGGCCAGGCCGGACGCGGTGTGGGTGCCGCCGCGCTGCAGGATCTCGAGAAGCGCGAGCACGCGCGCGGTCGGCCGGGTCACATTGCTCAAAATACCGGGCGGATCCTGTCCGGTATCGGCTCTAGCGTCGCTCCCATGAATCTCACTTCGATCCGCATCATCACTGCCGACGTCGACCGGCTCACGACCTTCTACGAGCGGGTCACCGGCATCCCGGCCCGCCGGCACACGCCCGACTTCGCCGAGATCGTCACTCCGGGCGCGACGCTCGCCATCGGCAGCGTGCGGACGGTCGGCGCCGCCGCGCCCGCCGCCAACCGGACCGCGATCGTGGAGTTCCGGGTCGACGACGTCGATGCCGAGTTCGCCCGGCTGCGCGATGTCATCGATCTCGTGCAGGAGCCGACCACGATGCCGTGGGGCAACCGGTCCCTGCTGTTCCGCGACCCCGACGGCACGCTGGTGAACCTGTTTAAGCTGCCGGCGTGACCGAAGCCGTGATCGTCGACGTCGACCGGTTCGCCGCGCTGTTCCCGGTCGTCCACCAGCGATACCTGGCCACGCCCTCGCCTCGCGCATCACGGCCGCCTATCACCAGGGCAACACGCGGTTCCGCAAGCCGGACCCGCGCGTGTTCGACGAGCTGCTCGCCGAGACCGGGTTCCGGCCGGAACAGTGCGTCTACGTCGGTGACTCGCCGGGCGACGCGCTGGCGGCCGGCGGCGCCGGCATCCGGTTCATCGCCTGCCTGCAGAGCGGCGTGCGGCGGCTGGACGAGTTCCACCCGCGCCATCTCACCGCCGCCGTCGGCACGTTCCCCGAGATCCTGCCGGCGATCAGAGCTTTGCCTCTTCGGGGCGGCGGTCCGGGCGCAGCCCGCGCCAGCTCGAGTGGCGGAGACGGCCGTCCTCGGTGAAGCTGCGGTACTCGACCTCGCCGACCACGCTCGGCTCCACCCAGATCGCGCCGCGGGCGTCGCGGCGGGGCACATCGCCGGCCGCCGGCTCGGCGGTGACCAGCGGTTTCAGCTGGGCCTGCAGCGCGTGCAGGGCCGCGTCGGTGAAGCCGGTCCCGACGCCGCCGGCGAACGACAGCTTTCCACCGCGGTAGAGCCCGACCAGGAGCGCGCCGATCGTGCCGGCCCGCCGGCCCTCGCCCTCCTTGAAACCCAGGATCACGACCTCCTGCGTACGGATGAACGGCGCCTTGATCCAGTCGGGCGACCGCCGCCCGGGCGCATAGGGCGCCGCCAGCCGCTTGGCCACCACGCCCTCCAGCCCGCGCTCGCGTGACTCCTCGACCACCTCGCCCGGGTCGTCGGCGACGAACGACGGCGGCACCTGGAGACCGCCGAGCTTCTCCAGCCGGGCCCGGCGCTCGCTGAACGGCTTCGCGACCAGCGACGTCCGGCCCTCGCCGAGCAGGTCGAAGACGTTGTAGCGCAGCGGCGTCCCGGAGATCAGCTCGGCGCTCGGCTCGTGCACGCCCATCCGGCGCTGGAGGCGCGCGAACGACGGCCGGCCGTGCGCGTCGGGCGCCACGATCTCGCCGTCGAGCACCAGCGTGCCCAGGCCACGGACCGCGTCGGCGACGTCCGGATAGGCGGCCGTCACATCCCTCTCGTTGCGGCTCAGGATGCGTACGTCATCGCCCTCGATGTAGACGACGGCGCGCACGCCATCCCATTTGTACTCGTAAGCCCAGCCACCGCCCGTCGGCAAGGTGCCCGGAGTGGCCAGCATGGGCGGTATGGGAGCGGGGAACGTCACCAGATCATTGGACACCCGCGGCCCGGCCCGGCGGTACCGTTGCCGGATGAGCCAAACCGAGACCGCCGTCCTGGCCGGCGGCTGCTTCTGGGGCATGCAGCAACTCATCCGCCGCCGTCCCGGCGTGCTCGGCACGCGGGTCGGCTACACCGGCGGCGACGTGCCGAACGCGACCTACTACCACCACGGCACCCACGCCGAGGCCATCGAGATCACCTTCGACCCGGCGGTCACCTCGTACCGGCAGATCCTGGAGTTCTTCTTCCAGATCCACGACCCGACGACGCTGAACCGCCAGGGCAACGACGTCGGCCTCAGCTACCGGTCGGCCATCTTCTACACCAGCGACGAGCAGAAGAGCGTCGCCGAGGACACGATCGCCGACGTGGAGGCCTCCGGCCTGTGGCCCGGCAAGGTCGTCACCGCGGTCGAGCCGGCCGGCCCGTTCTGGGAGGCCGAGCCCGAGCACCAGGACTACCTGGAGCGCATCCCGAACGGCTACACCTGCCACTTCCCCCGGCCGGACTGGGTGCTCCCGCGCCGCAACGGCTAGTTGGCTCGAGGAAATCCAGCACCTCGGTGGCGAAGCGGTCGGGCGCCAGGCTGTGTACGCGATGACCGACCGGAATCGTGGCGAGGCGGGCGCCCGGGATGGCGGCCGCCGCGTCGGCCAGCCGCCCCGGCGGGATGCAGCTGGCCGGCCCGCCGGAGAGCATCAGCGTCGGGTGGGTGACCGCGGCCAGCCGCTCCCACCAGCCCGGATCGGGCCGGGACAGCTGGCGCAGCAGCGAGCCCAGCGCCCGCAGGTGATAGTCGCGCCGGACGGTCAGGATGCCGAACGCCGCGGCGTAGGCGCCGACCGAGTGCCCGATCAGGACGGTGTCGCGCAGGTCCAGCCGGTGGAGAACGCCGAGGAGGTCGTCGCGGAGGCTCGGCAGCGCGTAGGTCGCCGGGCGGTGTTTACCAGAGCGTAAGGAGCACGACGATGGATCGGCTGGATCGCATCGCCGCCGACGTGCTGGGCATCGGGCTGCGGCCGGCGCAGCGCCGCGCGCTCACCGCCCTGACCGGGCACGGCGACACGCTGGCCGTGCTCCCGACCGGCAGCGGGAAGAGCGCGATCTACCAGGTCGGCGGACTCGCGCTGGGCGGGCTGACCGTGGTCGTCTCGCCGCTCATCGCCCTCCAGCGCGATCAGATGCGGTCGATGGAGGCGCGCGGCACGGTGCGGGCGGTCATGCTCAACTCGGCCCAGCACCACGCCGAGCGGGCCGCCGCCCTCGCCGAGCTCGACGGCGGCCGGGCCGACTTCCTGATGCTCGGTCCCGAGCAGCTGGCCAACGCCGAGACGATGGCCGCCGTCGCCGGCAGCCCGCGCCCGATCACGCTGGTCGCGGTCGACGAGGCCCACCTGGTCAGCGAGTGGGGTCACGACTTCCGCCCCGAGTACCTGCGCCTGGCCGACGTGGTCGAGCGGGCCGGCCGTCCGCCGGTGCTGGCGCTGACCGCGACCGCCGCGCCGCCGGTGCAGGCGGACATCACGCGTCAGCTGCGCATGCGTGATCCCCAGGTGATCGTGGCCGACTTCGACCGACCCAACATCTCCCTGGCCGTACGCCGCGCGCGGCACGACCTTCCCGAGGACCGGGCGATCGATGACCGTACGGTCGAGGTCGTGCTCGCCCACGACGGGCCGGCCCTGGTCTACGCCCTCAGCCACGCGCGGTGCGAGAGCCTGGCCGCCCGCCTGCGGCTCGACGCGTACCGGGCGCAGCCGTACCACGCCGGGCTGCCCGCCGCCCGCCGCGCCGGGATCCAGGACGCGTTCTTCGCCGGCCGGCTCGACGTGGTCGTCGCCACCAGCGCGTTCGGCATGGGCATCGACAAGCCCGACGTGCGCACCGTCGTCCACGCCGGCGTGCCCGGCAGCCTCGACGAGTACTACCAGGAGATCGGCCGGGCCGGGCGGGACGGGAAACCGGCGAGCGCCGTCCTGGTCTACGACCCGCGCACCGTACGCATCCCGCGCCTGCTGGCCGCGAAGTCGAAACTCGGCGAGGCCACGGTGCACGCCGTCATCGACGCGATCGAGGCCGCGACCGGCCGCATCACCGTCAAGGAGCTGGCCGGGGCCAGTGGCGCCGGCCGCCCCTCGGTGAGCCGCGTCGTCGACGAGCTGCTCGAGCTGGGCTTGGTCCGCCCCGACGGCAACGACGCGGTGCTGGCCGCCCCGATGGGTGACGCGTTCCGCCAGGTGACCGCCGCCGGTGACCGTCGCCAGGCGATCCTGCGCTCCCGCATCGAGGCCGCCCGCGGCTACGCCGAGTCGACCCACTGCCGCCGGGCCGACCTGCTCGGCTACTTCGGCGAGCGGTACGACCCGCCCTGCGGTTCCTGCGACAACGACCACCACGCGGCGGCGGCCCCGCCGCACCACGCGGCGCACCACGCGGTGGCCGTCCCGCCGCGCCGGGCGGCGGCCGCGCCCGGCAGCACGCGCGTTCGCCACCGCCTGTGGGGCCCGGGCACCATCCTGAGCCGTGACGACCACGAGCTGGTGGTCGCGTTCGACTCGGTCGGCTATCGCCACCTGACCGCGGCGTCCCTGACCAACGGTCTGCTCACCACCGAGTAGCCGGGTGCGCGAACGGGTTAGTCCGGTCGGTCGCCCTCCTACGGGCGACTGACCTGCGGCTTTGCGGTCGGCATAGTCGCCGCATGAGTTCGCGTGTATCCAGCGTCCCCGGCACCGCCTCCTGACGGGCATGGCGTGGTTGATGACGGCCGCGGCCGGCGCGGCGACCGCGTGGGGGATCTCCGACTTCCTCGCCGGCCTGCTGGCGCGCCGGCTGCCGGTCCTGACGATCCTGGTGGGATCGCGGATCGCGGCGATGGTGCTCGCGCTCCTCGCCGCGGCCGTACGCGGACTGCCCGCCACCTGGGACAACCGCCTGTGGCTGGGCGTGGCCGCCGGGGTCGTGGGGTTGCCGGCGATGGGCCTGCTCTACCGCGCCATGCGGGACGGGACGCCGTCGGTGGTGGCCCCGGTCGCCGCGGTCGCCGCGCTGGTGCCGGTCGGCTGGGGCGTGCTGCACGGCGAGCGCCTGGGGCTGGGCGCCGGCCTCGGCGTGGCGGCCGGCCTCCTCGGCGCCACGATGGCGAGCTGGCCGGTGCCCAGCGGAGCCCAGCACCGCCGGCGCCGTACGGCGAACCTCTGCGCCCTGGGCGCCGCGCTCGGCTTCGGGATCTACTTCGTGCTGTTGCCCGAGGCAGGCGAGGCCGACCAGTTCTGGGCGCTGGCACTGGCCCGCATAACCGAGGGAATCGGCGCGCTCATCCTGGTGCTCGCCCTGCGCCGCGGCGACCGCAACCTGCTGCGCCCCCCGATCGTCTTCGTCGGCCTCTCCGACGCCCTGGCCGACGTCGCCTTCCTGACCGCCGCCGTAGCCGCCCTGGCCCCCGCCGCCGTGGTCGCGTCCCTCTACCCGGCGGTCACCCTGCTGCTGAACCGTTCGGTGCTACGCGAGCGTCTGCACACCATCCATTTGTACGGCGTGGTGGCCGCCGTCTTCAGCGTGGCGTGCCTGGCCCGGTGAGCGTGGGTCGGGCCCCTGCCTGCGCCGGCCCGCGTCGGCCCGCACCCGCCCACGCCGGTCCCGCGGCTGGTCCTCTGCTGCGGCAGAGTGCGCTGAGCGGGCTGCCCTGGGGATAACCGCTGAAAAGTGTCATACCCGGGCCGTAACCTGAGCCCCACCCAGTTACGGGTGGGGTGGGTTAGGGCTTCGGCGCGAGCAAAACCGGCAAATCCGAAGGCGTGCCAAACCTCGCATCTGGTTGCGTAGCGAACGCGGACGTTCCACGGAGAACCAACAACGACACCGGACCGGCTCACGAAAGCGCGGCAACGTGAACCCGAGCACCGGTTCCGAAGTGCTGCCGGCGGAGATCCTGGACGACGTGGCCGCCACGATCGGAACAGAGGTGACTCTTTAGGCCGCCTGCACGGAGGCGTCAACGGGGACGCTCTGCGCGTCCGGTTGGCCGGAAGCGCGGATGCCAAGCGACCGGCCGGGAATCGGGTGTCGCCTGGGACGAGCCGCCGAAACGGTCCTACGCCGGCGCGTGTTCCGCGGCCCAGTCGCGCGGGGTCAGGAACCGCTCGCGCATCTCGGCCTCGGGGGTGCCCGGCTCCGGCCGCACGTCGAAGGACCATCCCGCCAGCGGGGGCAGTGACATGAGGATGGCCTCGATGTTGCCGCCGGTCTGCAGCCCGAACCGCGTGCCCCGGTCGTAGACCAGGTTGAACTCGACATAGCGACCACGCCGGTGGAGTTGCCAACGGCGCTCCCTTTCCCCGTACGCCTGGAGCATGCGCCGCCGCACGATGGGCAGATAGGCCACCGGCATTGGTGTCGATCCCGCGGCGCACGAAGGCGAAGGCCCGCTCGAAGCCGTCGGCGCCGCCCGGCCGCAGGCCGTCGAAGAAGATGCCGCCCACGCCGCGCGTCTCCCGGCGGTGCGGCAGGTAGAAGTACCGGTCGCAGGCGTCCTTGGCCGACGGGTAGAACGACGGATCGTATTCGTCGCAGTAATCCCGGAGCGTGCGGTGGAAATGGGCGGCGTCCTCGGCGTACCCGTAAGAGGGAGTGAGGTCGGCGCCGCCGCCGAACCACCACGTTTCCCCGCCCATCTCGAAATATCGGAAGTTGGCGTGGAAGGACGGCACGTGCGGATTGCGGGGATGCACCACGATCGAGAGGCCGGTCGCGAAGAACCCGGCCGCCGGATCCACCCCGTGCTCGGCCGCGATCGACGGTGGCGCCTCGTCGCCGTGCACGGCCGAGACGTTGACCCCGGCCCGCTCGAAGACCGCGCCGTCCTCGAGGATCCGCGCCTCGCCGCCGCCCCCGCCCGGCCGCTCCCAGCGATGCGGCGCCAGACGGCCGGGCCCGTCGCAGGACTCCAGAGCGCGGCCGAACGCCTCCTGCCCGGCCCGCATGACCTCGACAATCCGCTCGCGGCGGGTGCTCATCGTTCCGTCCCCCGAAGATCGATGATCGTCTCGGAGGAACTTAGCAGCGAATCGGGATCGATATAGTCACGGCCATGGCCCCGCTCGACGACCTCGTCGCTCGCTATCTGTCGCCGGCCGTGACCGCGCACTGCGAGAACTCGTCGGTCGAGCTCGTGGTCGACGGCCGGCACTGGATGGGGCGCATGCGCGAGCTGCTGACGTCGCTCGGGCCGGGCGATGCGGCGTACATCTGCGGTCTGCAGCTGGAGCCGGAGATGGACCTGACCGGCAAGCGCCCGGGCGAGGCCGGCTACCAGCCGCTCGGCGACCTGCTGGCCCGGCTCGCCGGCAACGGGGTCGACGTCCGGGTGATCCTGGCCGGCGCGGTGGTGAGCAGCAGCATCGCCCGGCCGACGATCGGGCCGTTCCACCAGAACGTGGCCGCCGCCCACCGGCTGCGGCACTGGCGCACGGCCGCGGCCGGTCCCTCGCCGCTGGCCAAGCGGGTCGTGCTGGACTGGTCCGGCTCCGGCATCGGCTCCAACCATCAGAAGATCACCCTGGTGCGGCGCGGCGACGAGCTGACCGCCGCGGTCGGCGGGATCGACTACGCGGCCAACCGGTTCGACGAGACGCCGCACCGGCGGCAGACCGTGCGCGGCGGCCGCTGGGGCTGGCACGACGCCGGCGCCATCCTGCGCGGACCGGCCGCCGGCGACGTCTGGCGGGTCCTGCGGATGCGCTGGACCGGCGCGGTGAACCTGCCCCGGCGGCGGTACCTGTGGCCGACGCTCAAGGGCATGCCGCTGATCAACCCGCCCGGCCTCACCGACGAGATCGGCCCGGCGCCGGCCCAGCCCGCCCGGGAGGCGCCCGGCTCGGCCTGCCAGGTGCTGCGGTCGGTCGGGCCCTGGTACATCGACTCGGTGCTGCCGTGGGAGCGCCGGCACTACAGCGACGTCGCGCCCGAGGGCGTGCACGAGGTCTATCTGACGCTGGTGCAGGCGATCGGGGCGGCGCGGCGGTACGTCTACGTGGAGGACCAGTACTTCCGCGAGTACCCGGGCGGCGACCACCGGTTCGAGCTGTACGCGCACCTGCGGGCGGCGGCGGCCCGCGGCGTGAAGGTCATCCTGGTCGGCTCGGGCTCCCGCGACCCGGCCGAGGGCTCGCCGCTGATCAACGCCACGATCAACGCCGATCTCCAGAAGAAGGTCCTCGACCCGCTGCCGCAGCAGCTGCGGCGCAACGTCGGTCTCTGGCGCGTCGAACACCTCACGGTGCATTCGAAGATCGTCATCGTCGACGACGAGTTCGCGGCGGTGGGCTCGGCGAACCTGTTCAGCCGGTCGATGGCCGGGGTGGACACCGAGCTCACGGCGGCGATGGTGACCTCCGGCGACGAGGTACGCGATCTGCGCGTACGCCTCTGGGCCGAGCACCTGCGCACACCGCTGACCGGCGAGCTCCGCAAGCACCTCGACGACCTCGACCTGGCCCTCGGCGTGTTCCGTCCCGAGTGGCTGCCCCCGGACGCGCCGGCCGGCTCGTGGCGTACCACCGGCATGCCGGCCGGCTTCGACCCGATCGAGTCGGTGCTCACCCTCGTGGGTCCACCGTGACCCGCCGCCCCGGCCGGTGCCAGGCGACGCGCTGCACCAGCAGCGTGAGCACGCCGGCCAGCACGATCGCGGTCACGTTGACGAGCAGTTGCACGGCCGAGCCGGCCGCCTCGTCGGTGACGCCGTAGGACAGGGCGACCGCGGCGTTGGCGGCGGCCGGCACCGTGGTCACCGAGATCAGCACGCCGACCAGCGTGCCGGCCTTGGCCGAGGTCAGCGACAGCATTCCGGCGACGCCGGCCAGGAAGCCGACCACCCAGCTGAGCGCGTCCGGCTGCCAGATGAAACTGGTCAGCGGCCGGTCGGCGAGCAGCATGTCCTTGCTGACCAGCCCGGCCGCGTCCAGCAGCCAGGTGGTGAGCACGGTGACCGCCATGCCCACCGGGAAACCGACGGCGAGCGCGCCCAGCGCCCGGCCGGCCAGCCGCGGCCGGCGGCGCACGAGCCCGACGCAGAGCGCGGCCAGCGGCCCGAACTCGGGACCCACGACCATCGCGCCGACGATGAGGATCGGCTGGTCGAGCAGCACCCCGATGCCGGCGATCACGGTGGCCACCGCCATGAAGACGAGGTACGCCGCCGACAGCCGCGACTCCTCCCCGGTGGCCTGCTCGATCTGCTCCCACACCACCGCGTCCACGCCGAAGCCGGGCGCCCGGCGCTCGGCCCGGTCGGCCGAGCGGGACAGAGACACGTCGACCGTCTCCAGCATGATCGACCCGTCCCGCTCCAGGCCGAGACCGCGCAGCCGGCCCAGCAGCGCGCTGGCACCCTCCCGGGCCACGTCGCAGGTAATCAGGTCGCCGGCCGGATCGCGGGCGACGCCGGGGAACACCACCACGTGGGTCGCCGCCACGTCGTCGGCGAGCAGCCGCTCGACCCGGGCGGTGCGGTCGGCCGGGCTGATGATCCGCAGGTGCAGCACGGCGACCATTGGACCATGCGCCGGGCGGTGGAGCCGGGCCGCGACCGGGGAGGAGGGGCCGCGACCGGGGGAGCCGGGCCGCGACCGGGGAGGAGGGGCCGCGACCGGGGGAGCCGGGCCGCGACCGGGGCAGCCGGGCCGCGACCGGGGCGGCCGGGCTGTCAGGCGCCGGGCCGGTGCGCCGCCGGGACGCGGTTGCGCAGGTCGGCCATCAGCCGCAGGTGGTTGTCGACGCCGTCCGGCGCGAGGTTGTAGAAGAGCACATGACCGACGCCGGCCTCGGCCAGCCGCTCGAGGTCGCCGGCGATCTCGGCCGGGGAGCCACCCAGGTAGGGGCGGCCGTCGCCGAGCGGGCCGGCGGTGATCGGCACGTTGGCCCGGGCGGTGACGGTGAGCGTGGCCGGGTCGCGTCCCTCGGCCTTCGCCGCGTCGTGGAACGTCGTCACGGCCGCGGCCAGTTGCTCGTACGAGAACGCATTGGGGTTGATTCCGTCGGCGATGCGCGCGGCGCGTCTGATGCCCGCCTCGCCGTTCGAGCCGATGATGATCGGCACGTGCGCCTGCACCGGCTTGGGATTGACCTCGGACGCCTCGATCTCGTAGAACCGCCCGCGATACTCCACCGGATCCGGTCCCCAGCACGCCCGCATCGCCGCGACCATCTCGTCGAAGCCGGCTCCGCGGCGCTTGAGCGGCACGTTGGCGGTGGCGAACTCCTGCGGCATCCAGCCCTGCCCGATGCCGGCGATGACCCGCCCGCCGCTGAACTGGTCGAGCGTCGCATAGCGCCGGGCGAGCACCACCGGCGCGTGGAAGAGGGCGTCGATGATGCTGGTGCCGAGCTTGATGCGCGCGGTCGTCCCGGCGACAAAACTGAGGGTCTCGAGCGGCTCGTACGTCTCCCGGTAGTCCTCCGGAATGCGCTGCAGCTCGCCGTCCGGCCCCGGCATGATCTTGGCCATCGGCCGGAGCAGCCGCTCATATGTCCAGAGGGCGTCGTATTGAAGGTCTTCGGCCTCCTTTGCGACCCGCTTGATGTTCGCCACCGAGGCCATCGGCCCGGACGTCGGCAGTGCGATCCCCAGTTCCACGATCGGTTCTCCCCCGTTCGGCTACCTCCGGTGGTACCAGACGCGCCCGACAATGCCCTATGCCGACGGTCACAACGGCGCGCGGGCGGCGCGGCGGCCGCGCTCCACCCTGCGCCGCGCTTGTCGCACGCCGCAGTCGACAGACGGACACGGCCGCCGCGGTTGACCCGATCATGGCCGAACAGGGATGCTTCTGCCGCCCGCGCGGCGGTGGCATCCGGTCGGATGGCGGCGTAGCTTCCGATTAGCCCGCATTGATGGAAGGACACGTTGACCGCGATCTTCGGCACGGCGGCGGGGTCACTCTCGGATCTCGAGGTGATCTCGCAGCTCGGGCGCGGAGCCGACACGGTCGTCTATCGGGTGCGGCGCCGCGGCGCCGACTACACGCTCAAGGTGCTGACCTCGGCCGATGCGCAATCCCTGACGTCCGTACGCCGGGAGGCCGCCCTCCTCGGCTCGGTCGGCCACCCGCTGCTGCCCCGCATCTTCGAGGTCGGCCAGACGTCCACCGGGCCCTACCTGATCCTGGAGTACATCGACGGCTTCCCGCTGGCCAGAACTCTTCGAAACGGGCGTCTGGACGAGCCGGCCGCGATCCGGCTGGCGATCGATCTGGTCGAGCCGCTGGCGGCGGCGCACCGGGCCGGGCTCGTGCACCGGGACGTGAAGCCGGACAACGTGATCGTGGAGCCGGGCGGCGGCGCGCGGCTGATCGACTTCGGGCTGGCGGCCCGCGGCGGCGCGCAGGGCGACCGGGTCGCCGGGACGCTGCTCTACAGCGCGCCCGAGCAGACCGGCATGCTGAAGCGGCCGATCGACGGGCGGTCCGACCTCTACGCGCTGGGCGTCCTGCTCTACGAGTGCGTCACCGGCCGGCTGCCGTACTACTCGAAGGACGCCGGCGAGCTCATCCGCAAGCACGCCACCGCGCCGGTGCCGAACGCGCGGACGCTGGCGCCGGAGCTGACCGCCACGATGGCCGCGATCATCGCGACGCTGATGGCCAAGGATCCCGACGACCGCTACCAGAGCGGCGAGAGCCTGCTCGGCGACCTGCGCCGGCTGGCCTCGGAGCCGGGCGCGGCGTTCCCGGTGGCGCCGGCCGGCCGGTCGGACGGCGAGCCGGGCGGACCCCGCCGGCTGGTCGGGCGGGACGAGGAAGTGGTCACGCTGGCCCACCGCTGGCTGCGGGCCCGCGACGGCGGCGGGGGAGCGGTCGTGGTCGAGGGCCCGGCCGGCGCCGGCAAGACCCGGCTGGTGCGGGAGCTGACCAACGCGGTGGCCTCCGACGGCGATCTGATCCTGTACGGCAAGTGCGTCCCGGACGACCCGGTGCCGCTGGCGCCCCTGCGCGGCGCCGTCGAGCGGTACCTGCGGACCGTCGAGCGGCTGCCACCGGCCGACCGGGACCGCGCGGTCGAGCGGCTGCGCCGGGCGGCCGGTCGCGGCGGCCCGCTGTTGCGGACCCTGTCGCCGCTGCTCGCCGATCTCGTGCACGCGCCCGACATCGGCGAGGTCAACCGCCACGAGCAGTTCGCCGGCGCGGTCGGGGCGTTCCTGATCGGACTGGCCGAGGAGTTCCAGGCGGCGGTGCTGCACATCGACGACGTGCAGTGGCTGGACGAGCCGACCCGCCGGGTGCTGCAGCGGGTGACCGCCCGGCTGCCGGTGACGCCGCTGCTGGTCATCGCCACCAGCCGGGACGACGAGGCGAGCCTGGCCGCGCTCGACCGGTTCGGCGCCGATATGGACGCCGCCCTGGACACCCGCATCCCGCTCGGCCCGCTCGATCAGGACGCGGTGGAGGAGCTGGTCACCGAGCACCTGGGCGCCGTACGCCTGCCGGCCGGCCACGTCGAGGAGCTGGCGGCCCGGGCCGGCGGCAACCCGTTCACGGTCGGCGAGTACGTGCGGGCCGTCCTCGACGCCGGCCTGGTCACGCCCTCGTGGGAGGGCTGGCAGCTGGACCTGGCCGACCTCGACCGCCTCGAGCTGACCGGCGACGCCGTCGACCTGGTGCTGCAGCGCATCGACGGCCTCGGCCCGGAGAGCCACCGGCTGCTGGCCGCGGGCGCCGCCGGTGGCCGCTGGTTCCCGGCCGAGCTGGCCGCCGCCGTCTGCGAGATGGAACCGCGCCGGGCCCGCGTCCTGCTGGCCGAGGCCGAGTCGCGGCGGCTGGTCACCGCGTCCGGCAGCGACGGCTACCGGTTCCTGCACGACCGGATCCGCGAGGCGCTGCTGCTCGGCCTGGACGAGCCCGCGCTGCGCGAGGTGCACCAGCGCATCGCCGAGGTGCTCGACGCGGCCGCGCCCGGCGACCCCCGCTACATCTACGCCGTCGCCCGCCACTACGCGCTCGGCGAGACGTCCCGCCGCCCGCAGCGGGTCTACTTCAGCGGCTTCGCGGCCGGCCGGCTCGCCCTGGCCGAGCACGCGCCGCGCGAGGCCCGCGACTTCCTCGACGTCGCCGCCCGCTCGGCCGCGGCCGCCGGGGTCACGCCGCCGCCCGACTTCTTCCTCGCGCTCGGCACCAGCTGTGCCCGCTCGGGCCGGTTCGCCGAGGCGCATCAGCACCTCGACCAGGCGCTGCGGGGCGAGCCCGACCGGCTGGGCCGGGCCGAGATCCTGGCCCAGGAGGCGATGGTCCACAACAGCGCGTGGAACCCGGACCGCGCCTTCGACGCGGTCCGCCGGGGACTCGCCGAGCTCGGCGCGCCGCTGCCCCGCGGCCGGATCGGGCTCGCCCTCACCACGATCTGGTCGGTGCTGCTCGGCCTCTTCGTCGGCCGCACCGGCATCGGCTTCGGCACGGCCCAGGGCCGCGATCGCGAGCGCTATCGGCTCGAGGCCGTCCTCTGCGACATCGGGACGCTGGCGCTGTCGATGCGGATGCGCCGGGCCATGCGCGCGGTCATGGGCCTGCGCGCGCTCTACCCGATCAACCGGCTCGGTCCCGGCCGGGAGTACGCCCAGCAGATGGCCGGCCTCGGGGTGGTGGCCGACGTGGCCGGCCGGCGGAAGCTCGCAACCCGCCTCTACGACCGGGCGGCCGAGGTCGCGGCCGAGATCGGCGACCCCGAGCTGGTCGGCTTCGTCGAGTGGAAGCGCGGCGCCGGCGCGTACCTGGGCGGTCACGACGACGAGAGCCGGATCTGGAGCCGGGCGCTGGTCGACCACGAGCGCTGGCTCGAGCTCGGCGACTACCTGACCGGCGTGTCCACCATGGCCATGCAGTTCTTCAAGCGCGGCTGCACGCCCGAGGCCGAGACCTGGTACCGCCGCGGGCAGGCCCGCCTCGGTCCGGGCGCGGAGGCCGAGGGCGCGGCGATCGGCGCGGTCGGCGCGGTGCTGGCGGCGCAGCGCGGACGGCCCGAGGAGGCCGAGGCCCGCATCGACGAGCTGCGCCGGTTCCTGCGGGCCAACCCCGACAATCCCCTGCAACTGATCAACCTGTACGGCGCCCGGATGGTCGCCCTGGTCGAGCAGGGCCGCGTGGACGAGCCGTTCGAGCGGCTCACCAGCGAGTTCGCGGCGCTCGGCCTCAAGCCCGGGGCGATGGTCCCCGAGCAGCGCGTCTACTACGTCTACGAGGCACTGGGACGGCTCGCCCGCTGCCGCGGCGCCCTGGACGCCGGCCGGCACGACACGGTGGAGGCCGGCCGGCACGAGAAGCCGCCGGCCGCGACCGACCCGGGCAAGGAACGAGCCGCCGCCGAGGCCGCCGTCGCCCGGCTGGCCAAGATGGCCGACACCAAGCCGTTGCGCGCGTTCCACCTGGTCGCCCGGGCCGACCTCGAGGTGCTGGCCGGTCGGCCGGCCGACGCGCTGCGCACGCTCGGCGGCGTCGAGGCCGAGCTCGTCCCGCTCGACGCGCCGCTCATCGCGTACGAGACCGCCCGGGTGAGAGCCCGCGCCCTGCTCGCCCTGGAGCAACCCACCGGCGCCGCGCAGCAGGCGCGGCTCGCCCAGATGATCGCCGTCGAGCAGGATTGGCCGCAGCGGTCGCGCTGGATCAGCGACGAGTTCCGGGTGAGCCGGCACTCCTCGACGCAGCCGGGGTCGATCACCTTCACCGACGAGCCCGTCTCGCCGCCGCCCCCGGGCGGTGATCCCGGCCGCTACCAGCGCCGGCTGGAGGCGTTGCAGCAGGTCAGCCTGGCGTCGGCGACGGTGCTGGACCCGACCGCGCTGGCCCGGGTCGCCCTCGACGAGACCCTGCGGATCCTCGGCGCCGAGCGGGCGTACCTCTTCCTGCTCGACCGCGACCGCAACGAGCTGGTCCCGCACGTCGGCCGCGACGCGCAGGGCAACGACATCCGCGAGCTCACCGGTTACAGCACCACGCTGGTCGACCGCGTGCGGCACTCGGGGGAGCCGCTGGTGGTGACCGGCAGCGAGGAGGGCGTGGCGCTCGGCTCGCACAGCGTGCAGGTCCACGGCCTGCGCAGCATCATGATCGCCCCGCTGCGGTTCAGCGGCCAGCTGCGCGGCCTGGTCTATCTGGACAGCCGGATCGCGAAGGGCGTCTTCACCCGCGCCGACGTCGACATCCTGAAGGCGATCACCAACCACATCGCGGTGTCGCTGGAGACCGCCCGGGCCGCCCAGCTCGAGGTCGCGGTGCAGGCCGCGCACCGGCAGCGCAACGTGGCCGAGACCCTGCGCGCGGCGATGGCCGACCAGAGCTCGTCGCTCGACCCCGACGAGGTGATGCGCCGGCTGCTGGCCAGCCTCACCCGCACGCTCGGCGGCGACACGGCCGTGCTGCTGAGCCGGGTCGGCCACGAGGGGCTGGTGGTCGCGGCCGCGCACGGCGCCGCCGCGGCGGTCGGCACGCTGCTGCCGTCGGCGCCGCCGGACCTGCTCGACCTGGCCGGACCGCGGGCGCGCACGGTCTTCCCGGGGGACCGGACGCCGTTTGGCGGCGTGCTCGGGACGCCGCGCTGCTGGTGGGCCCACCAGGTGGCGCAGCGGGGGGAGCAGTTCGGCTACCTGCTGATCGGGGCGACCGGCGAGGGCGTGATGACCGAGGCCCAGATCCAGATCGCCGCCGCCATCGCCGATCAGGGCATGACCGCGTACGAGAATGCCCTGCTCTTCAGCCAGGTGCGGCGGATGGCCACGATCGACGGTCTGACCGGGCTGTTCAACCGCAACCACTTCTTCGGCGAGGCCGGGCGGCGGGTGGGCGCGGCCCGGGAGCAGGGCCGGCCGGTGGCGGCGATCATGGTGGACATCGACCACTTCAAGCGCATCAACGACACGTACGGTCACCCGGTCGGCGACGAGGTCATCCGGATGGTCGCCCGGCGGCTGCGGGACACGCTCGGCGCGGGCGACGTGCTCGGCCGCTACGGTGGCGAGGAGTTCGCCGTGGTCACCGCGCAGACGTCGATGCCGGCCGGAAAGTTGGCCGAGCGGCTGCACCGGGCGGTGTCGGGCCAGGCGGTGCCGACCGACGCCGGCCCGCTGCCGGTCACGATCAGCGTGGGCCTGGCCGCCCCCGACGGCGACCAGGATCTCCAGCAGCTGCTGGCCCGCGCGGACGCGGCGCTCTACCAGGCGAAACAGAGCGGCCGCGACCGCGTCTGCGTCGGCTGAGCGTCAGCCGGCCGGCGTCGCCAGCCGGTTGAGGGCCAGGGCGCCGACCAGCAGCCCGAAGTCGCGCAGGGCCACGTCGTAGTAGTCGCCGAGAATCAGCAGGTTGCCGATGATGCCGGCCAGCCACAGCGCGACCACGAGCGCGCCGAGCCGCGGCCGCACGGCGACGAGCACGCCGGCCACGATCTCGATCACCCCGACGACGTACATGAACTGCTGCGCCGTGCCCGGGACGAGGTGATCGACCCACGGCGCCAGATAGCCCGGCCAGTCGGTCATCAGATTGACGAACTTGTCCAGCCCGAACAGGATCGGCGCCGCCGTGAAAACGGTGCGGAGCAGCAGATATGCCTGCTGCGTCGGGGTGCTCGTGCGGAGCGTCTCGGTCACCACGGTCATCTCACTCCTTCTAAAAGCCCGTTTCCCGTACGCTAGAAAGCTCGCGTTCTAAAGTCAAGCGACCGGTGCTTTACACTCGGATCATGGCTGTCCGCCCGCTGCCCGACCGTCTCGCCGCCCTGGCCGCGCTCGACGACCCCGTGCGCAGGGCCGTCTTCGACCTGGTGTCCCGGGCCGAGGCGCCGGTGAGTCGCGACGCCGCCGCCGAGGCGCTCGGCGTGACCCGCCGGATCGCCGCCATGCACCTGGACCGGCTGGCCGAGGAGGGCCTGCTCGAGTTCGAGTTCCGCCGCCCGCCCGGCCGCGGCGGTCCCGGCGCCGGGCGGCCGGCCAAGCTCTACCGGCGGGCCGGCGACGAGGTCGCGGTCTCGGTGCCGGAACGCCATTACGACGTGATCGGCTCCCTGCTCGCCGACGCGGTGTCCGAGTCGATCGCTTCCGGCGAGGCGGTGCAGGACGTGCTGCACCGAACGGCCTACGAGTCCGGCCGCGCGTGGGCCGCCGAGACGGACGACCTCGACGCGGCCCTGGCCGGCGCCGGGTACGAGCCGTCCGTCACCGAGCCGGGCACGATCACGTTGCGGAACTGCCCTTTCCACCGGCTGGCCCGGCAGTACACGTCGCTGGTCTGCAACGTGAACCTCGACCTGCTGCGCGGCGTGGTGGAGGGCTCGCCGTTCCGCGCCGTGCTCGACCCGCGTCCCGGCCAGTGCTGCGTACGGCTGCTGCCGGCCTGATCGCGCGGCGGCTGCTGCCGGCCTGATCGCGCGGCGGCTGCTGCGGGCCTGGTCGCGCGGCGGAAAATGTCGGTGGGTGGGGCTAGCGTGCTCGCATGTCGGTGGAGGAGCGTTTCGAGCATCTGGTCGACGAGCTGACGGCCGTCGACGGCGTCACGCCGCCCGCCCCCGGGCGCGGCTTCGGCTCTGCGGCGCTGAAGTTCCGCGGCAAGATCTTCGCCATGCTGGTCCGCGGCCACCTGGTGGTCAAGTTGCCGAGGGCCCGGGTGAGCGAGCTGGTGGCGGCGGGCGCGGGCGTCCCTTTCGACGCCAACAAGGGCACGCCGATGAAGGAGTGGTTCACACTCGACGAGCCGTCCCCGTTGTCCTGGTCGGCGCTGGCACGCGAGGCGCTCACCCACGCCGGCGCCGCCCGCTGAGCGCGCCCGCCGGCTGAGCGCGCCTGCCCGCTGGGCGCGCCTGCCCGCTGGGCGCGCCTGCCCGCTGGGCGCGCCTGCCCGCTGGGCGCGCCTGCCCGCTGGGCGCGCCTGCCCGCTGGGCGCGCCTGCCCGCCGAACGCGCCCGCCCGCTCTCCTTCACCGGCGCGGCCGACCTCGCTCGCCCGGCGCACCCTCTCGCCCAGCGGGCGGGCGGAGAGTCTGACACGCTCGAGACGTGACGGATGCCGACGGGGACGGTGGGGCCACGGTGGAACCGAACGGCGACATCGAGCTTGGCCCGGGCGAGCCCGCGGCCGGGCCGTGGCGAGTCCAGCCTCTGCCGGTCTTTGCCCGCTCCGTGGTCCGGGCGGCCGAAGCCTCGGACGGGCGGCTGGGCGGGAATCCGGGTGGCCGGCTGTGGGGCAACGTGGACGGCCGCCCAGATAACGATTCAGGCGGCCAGCCGCGTGACGTCGCCGGCGGCCAACCGCGTGACGTCGCGGGCGGGCGGCCGCGTGACGTCGCCGGCGGGCGGCCGCGTGGCGACGCCGGCGGGCGGCCGCGTGTGATCGCGGTCGACGGGCGGGGTGGGGGTGGAAAGACGACGCTCGCCGGGCGGCTTGCGCGCGCTCTGGGTGCGGCCGCTGTTGTGCACTCCGACGACGTGGCCTGGGCGCACTCGCGGTTCGGGTGGGACGACCTGATGATCGACGGGATTCTGGAACCGCTGCGCGCCGGTGGGGCGGTTCGCTATCGGCCGCCGGGGTGGGAGCGGGACGGGCGCGACGGGCACATCGAGGTGCCGGCGGGGCTGGCGACCGTGATCGTCGAGGGCGTCGGCGTCTCCCGCGAAACGCTCGCACCCTACCTCGACGTGGCGATCTGGGTGCAGTCCGACTACGCCGAGGCGAAACGCCGGGGCGTGCGGCGGGACATGGCCGAGGAGGGGCGCGACGCCGAGGAGGCCGACCGCAACTGGGAGGAGTGGGAGGCGGAGGAGGTGCCCTTCCTGCTCGGTGACCGGCCGTGGCGGCGCGCGCGGTTCATCGTCGGCACCGCGTCGGCGCTGGCTCACGACCCCGCGACGGAAGTGGTGGTCAGCGACGGGCCGGCCGGGCACGTCGCCGATGTTGCGCCGCGGCGGGAGACGGATTAGATCCATAGATATGGATACTTCGGCGCTCTTCCGGCGCAAGCCGGTCGAGGACATCACGGACGAGGGCTCGGCCGGCCTGAACCGGTCGCTGGGGCTCTTCCAACTGACCGCGATCGGCGTCGGCGGCATCATCGGCGCCGGCATCTTCGCGCTGGCCGGGGCGGTGGCCAACAAGACCGCGGGGCCGGCCGTCGTCATCTCGTTCCTGATCGCGGGCGTGGCCTCGGCGTGTGCGGCCCTCTCCTACGCCGAGTTCGCCGGCCTGATTCCGCGGGCCGGCTCGGCGTACACGTACGGATATGCGGTTTTGGGGGAGGTTGTCGGCTGGTTCATCGGGTGGGATCTGCTGCTCGAGTACACGGCGATCGTCTCGGTGGTCGCGATCGGCATCTCCGGCTACTTCTCGTTCCTGCTCGACGACATCGGCATCCACCTGCCGAAGTGGGTGCTCGGCGCGCCCGGGACCGGCGACGGCCATGTGGTGGATCTCTTCGCCATGCTGTTGTGCCTGCTCATCGCGTACCTGCTGAATCAGGGCATCCGCGCCGCGGCCCGCACCGAGACCGCCGTCGTGGCCATCAAGGTCGCCGTGGTCCTGCTCGTCATCGTGGTCGGCGCCTTCCACATCGACACCGCGAACTACCACCCGTTCTTCCCGTTCGGCATCGGCGGCGCGATCACCGGCGCGTCCACGGTCTTCTTCGCCGTCTTCGGCTACGACGCGATGAGCACCGCGGCCGAGGAGTCCAAGGACGCCCGGCGGCACATGCCCAAGGCGATCATCTGGTCGCTGGTCATTTCCATGATCCTGTACGTGCTGGCGTGCCTGGTCCTGACCGGCATGCAGCACTACACCGAGATCGACCCGGAGAGCGGCTTCTCGTCTGCCTTCGCCGCGGTCGGGCTCTCCGGCCTGGCCGACGTCATCGCGGTCGGCGCGATCATCGGCATCCTCACCGTGATGTTCACGTTCATGCTCGGCGTGACCCGGGTCTGGTACTCGATGAGCCGCGACGGGCTGCTGCCGGCCTGGTTCTCCGGCCTGCACCCGGCCCGGCAGGTGCCGCACCGGGTGACCTGGATCGCCGGCGCGGTGTCGGCCCTGATCGCCGGCTTCCTGCCGATCGAGGAGGCGGCGGAGCTGACCAACATCGGCATCCTGCTCGCCTTCGTGGTCGTCTGCGTCGCGGTGATCGTGCTGCGCTACCGGCGTCCCGAGCTGCCGCGCGCGTTCCGCCTGCCGGCCATGCCGGTCGTTCCCGCGCTCGGTGTGGTCTTCTCGCTCTGGCTGATCACGTACCTTTCCCCGGTCACCTGGTTGCGGTTCGCCGTCTGGTTCGTGCTCGGCATCCTGGTGTACGCCTTCTACGGCCGCCGCCATTCCGCCTTGAACCGCTGATCGGCCGCCGGTCAGCGCTTCTGCTCGCGCGTGCACCACCAGGTCGTCCGGCCGCCGACGACGCCGCGGGTCATCGGGGCGTCGTCGCGCGGGCACCGGCCGCCCGCGTGCCGATGGGCCACGATGGTCAGCGTGTGCACGCCGCCGTCGCGCAGCGCGGCGCCCACGGCCTCGCGGGTGGCGGCGAAGAGCCGCTTCGTCTCGGCCCGGGTCAGCTCGTCGCCGGGCCGGGCCGGGTAGACGCGGGCCTGCCACAGGATCTCGTCGGCGAGCAGGTTGCCGATTCCGGCGATCCGGTGCTGTTCCATGAGCCGCGCCTTGACCGGCGCCGTCCCGCCGGTGACCGCCCGCGCGAAGTCGGCGGCGGTGATGGTCGCCGCGTCCGGACCGAGGACCTCCACCGGCGGGTCGAGCCGGATCCGGCCCAGCCGCCGGGGGTCGACCAGCATCATCCGCCCGCCGTCCGCGAACGTCACCGTGAACCGCGCCCACCGGTAGTCGCCCGGCCCGCGGCGCCCCTCCCAGTAGTCCCCGCCGTCGATCTCGGTGCCGTCCACATCAGAAATCACGATTTTTCCGGACATGCCGAGGTGAATGCCGAGGATCGGGCCGCCGCCGGAGGTCTCGCACCACATGCTCTTGCCCCGCCGGTGCGCGGCGACCAGCTCCCGGCCGACCAGCGCGGCGCGGATGTCACCGGGCCGGTGCGGCCGGCAGACGTACGCGTCGCTGTCGTCGACCTCCACGATCGGGCGGCCCAGCGCCGCCCGCTCGACGACCGACCGGGCCGACTCGACTTCCGGCAGCTCGGGCATCGTCCTCCTCCGGCGCGTGGGGCCGGCGGCGCCCGTGCGGCCGGCGGCGGGGATCTTGCCAGGACTCTATCCGGCGCCGCGCCACGGAGCCGGTGCCGCCCGCGAGCCGACCTCCCGCGGCGCGCCGGCGGGCCCCACGGCGGCCCGGCAGCGGGTCGGCGGGCACCTCGGCGGCCCGGCAGCGGGTCGGCGGGCACCTCGGCGGCCCGGCAGCGGGCCGGCGGGTTCCACGGCGGCCCGGCGGGCCCAGCGGCGGCCGGCAGCGCACCGGCGGGCCCACGGCGTCGTTACGGAGAGCACCGGGGTGCCGAAGCCGAGCCGCTAATCGGCCCGGAACGCCAGCCCAGCCGCGTCCATCGCCGCTCGCAGATGCTGGAGAGCGTAGGGCCCGACGCCGTGCAGCGCCCGCACCTCGGCCTCGCTGAGCTCGGCGACCCGCTCCGAGCTGACCGCGCCGCGCGCGGTGAGCGCCCGGGGCGCGGCCGCGCCCAGGTGCGGCAGCGGGATGCCCGGCTCGGGCGCCGGCCCCCGGGGAACCGGCCGGCGGTGGCCCTCGTGGTCGAGGACGGCGGCGCCGCGCGCCGAGAGGCGGTAGCCGATGTCGAGCGACTCGGTCAGGCCGCGCTCCTTGAGCTTGCGCACGTTCTGCTTGAACGCCGGCGTGTCCCGCCCCATCCGCTGCGCGAGGTCCGGCGCCCGGACCGCCGGCAGCTCGTCGATCAGCAGCAGCGTCGCCCGGGTCCACGGCCCGGTCGCCGAGGCGCGGTCGAGCCGATCGAGCCACCGGATGATCTCGTCGATCTCCGCCGGGTCGGGGATCGACTCCCGCAACGCCTGCCGCGGGTCCGCGCCCGCGTACCGCAACCCGATCCGGTACACCGGCCGGTCGGGGCGCACCCGGTCCAGCCCCTGCCGGAGCGCGGCCAGCGACGCCGCGCCGGCCCGGCGGGCGTCGGCGGCCGACAGCGAGCTCACCGCCACGCGGTCGAGCGACGTGACCTCGACCAGCCCGACCGCGGTGCGCATCCGGGTGCCGACCCGGACCCGGGGCCGGTCCCAGCGGCGGAACGCCACGTCGATGTCGCCGGCCCGGATCGCCGCCAGCTCGGCCGGACGAATCTGCATGCCCTAGTTCAGCACACCGCCACGCACCCGGACCGCCGGCGCGGCCCTACGGCGGGCCCTCGCGGTCGAGGCCGCCGGCGTAGTCGCCCGGGCTCTCCGTCTCTTTGCCGCCGGATTCGTCGCCGGGCTCGTCGACGACGAACTGCTCGTGCTCGTCGGCGAAGTCGCCGGTCTGGTCATCGGGGTCGCCGAGCGGCCGGAGGTCACTCCCGGCGGCCGCATCCGGTCCGGATTTGGGCATGTCTCTGGCTTCCCGCCCACGACCCACCCAAACGCAAGCCGGGGCGTACACCGTCAGAATGGGCCGATGACGATCTCCGCCGACGACTCCGGCCGGGTCCGGATCGTGACCGCCGTTCTCCGCGACGGCGACCGGGTGCTGCTGTGTCACCGCAGCCCCGGGCGCCGTCATAACCCCGACGTCTGGGACCTGCCGGGCGGTCATGTCGAGGAGGGGGAGAAGCCGGAGGCGAGCCTGGTCCGGGAGCTCCGGGAGGAGCTGGGTATCACGGCGCCGGAGCCGGCCGGGCCGCCGCTGCACGAGTTCCGGACCGGGCTGGTCCACATGCGGATCTGGTTGGTCGAGAAGTGGACTGGAACACCCGTCAACGCCGCTCCGGAGGAGCACGACGCGATGGGCTGGTTCCGGACGGCGGACCTCGGCGGCCTGCGTCTCGCCCACGAGTCGTACCTGGCGATGCTGACCGCCGTGACCTCGCCGCAGCCCCGCGTGAGCCACGGGACAGGACCTAGCGCGTGCGGAACGGCGCCAGCGTCGCGCGGATGATGTCGGCCGCTCCCCAGTCGTCGTCGAACTGGGCCAGCACGGCCAGGTGCTGCCGCAGCTGGATGAGGGGCATCCGGGCCGGCCAGCCGGGGTCCAGGGCGGTCAGCTCGGCGTAGAGCGCGAAGAACCGGTGGGCCTCGGGCGGCGGCGCGGTGGTCCACACGTGCGCGAGGTCGACCTCGGCCCACGTGTACGACACGGCCGGGTCGATCAGCGCGGGACGGCCGTCCGGCGTGGCCATCAGGTTCTGGCTCCACAGGTCGCCGTGGGTCAGGCAGGCCGGGCGCGCCGGCAGCAGCTCGGGCAGCCGGTGGCACAGCCGCTCCAGGGCGGCGCGGTCGGCGGCGTCCAGGGCGGCGTCGACGCGCGGTTCGCCGAGCCAGCGCAGGAGGCGGTGCTCGGCGAAGAAGGCGAAGCCGTCGCCGGTCCAGGCGTTGGTCTGCCGGCGGCGGCCCAGCCAGTTGTCGCGGTGCCAGCCGAACCGCGGGTGGATCGTGCTGCGGTGCTGGTGGGCGAGCGCGTGGGCGAACTTCTCCCAGAAGCTCTCGTCGGCGGGCCGCGGCCGCAGGACCGACAGCACCAGCAGCTCCCGGTCGGCGCGGATCACCTCCGGGGTCGCCATCCCGCCGAGCTCGCGCAGCGCGGTCAGCCCCTCGGCCTCGGCGGCGAAGACGTCGTCGTCGGGCGGGTCGGCGAAAGCCTTGACGAACAACGGCGGCGCGTCCCGGCGGGTGGCGATGCCGGCGAGCGCGGCCAGGCCACCCGTCGCGGGGGTCACCGACCGGACATCGCCGATCCCGGCTCGATGAAGGCGCTCCCGCAGGAACGTCGCCGCTTGCGTCACGCGCTGGATCACATCACACGCGGACGACCGAAAGGGTCACCCCGGCGGCCAGGCGGTACGGGTTGGTGGCGACCAGGGCGCCGACGGTGCGGCGCAGGCGGCTTATCTCGGCCCGCACGGTCACCACGTGGGCGGCATCGCCGTACAGGAAATGGCTGATCTGACCGGCCGTGAGCCCGCCGGGGCCGCAACTGTGCAACAAGGCCAGGATGTCGGCGTGGCGGCGGGTCAGCGGGGTGCGCCACGGGTCGCCCTCACCACGTACCTCCAGGATCGGGTCGGCCGTGAGATCGAGGGTCGCGGTGATCGCGGTGTGCGGGCCGGCCGGGCGGACCAGCCACCCCTCGGGCAGGCGCTCGGCCCGGCAGAGACCCAGGCCGGGAACGCCGAGCGGGACGCCCTCGCGTGGGGCGCCGATCCGGTCGCGGGCCGACACGCCGGACGCGTGGGCCACCCAGCCGTGGTCGTCGACGATCAGGAGCGGGCCCCGGGCGGTGCCGGTGACGTGCGCGGCCGAGCGGCGCAGGCGGTCCAGGCGGTCGGCGTGGTGCCGCCACAGCTGCGCCTCGGCCAGGCGGACGCCGGTCTCGACCAGCGCGCCGATCGCCGGGTGCAGGGTGAGCGCGGGGCCGCTGACGTCGACGATGCCGAGCAGGTCGCCGGTGCGCGGGTCGTGCACCGGGTGGGCCGAGCAGTACCAGGCGTGCTGGGCCTGCTCGAAGTGCTCGGCCGAGAACAGCTGGACGGGCGCGGCCTCGACCAGGGCGGTACCGATCGCGTTGGTGCCGACGGCGGCCTCGGTCCACAGCGCGCCCTCGCCGAAGCCGAGCGCGTCGGCCCGGTGCCGCAGGGACGTGGGACCGGCCCGCCACAGGATGCGCCCGTCGGCGTCGGTGACGACCAGCAGGAACGCGGCGTCCTGGGCGATCCGCAGCAGGTCGGCGGCGACCGGGGCGAGGCCGGAGGCGCGGCGTCGGCGCTCGAGCTCGCCGGGCGGTACGGGGTCGCGGGCGTTGGCGCGGGACGGGTCGAGGCCGAGCCCGAGCACCCGCGTCCACGAGCGCTCGACCAGCGCGCGGGGGCGGTGCGGCGGACGGTCGCCGGCCAGCACCGCGTCGTGCACCCGGAGCAGGTCACGGGCGTACCGGGAGAGGTCGGTGCCAGGGCGCACGGCGCTGTAGCCGCCCTCGCCCACGCCGAAACCCACGCCGAAACCAACGCCGAAACCCACGCCGTCGCCCACGCCTGAGCATAGGCGCGGATGTGCAATGTGTTGCAACCCTGTTGCGCAGCGTCGAGGTGCCGGTTTGCTGGCGCCATGACTACATCCCCACGACAGCGAGCCGAAGAGTGGCTGACCTCGTTCGAGTCCGCGTTGCGGGCCCGCGATGTGGACGCCGCGGCCGCGCTGTTCGCCCCGGACAGCTTCTGGCGCGACCTGGTCGCCTTCACCTGGAACATCACCACCGTCGAGGGCCGCGCGGGCGTCGCGGACCTGCTCTCCGCGACCCTCGACCAGGCCGGCCCACAAGGCTTCGAGCTCACCGACGAGCCCACCGAGGCCGACGGCGTGGTCGACGCCTGGATCCGCTTCGAGACCACGACCGGGCGCGGCACCGGCCACCTGCGGCTCAAGCCCGAGGGCGCGTGGACGCTGCTGACCACGCTGCGCGAGCTCAAGGGCTTCGAGGAGAGCCAGGGGACGCGGCGGCCGCAGGGCGTCGAGCACGCGCTGAGCAAGGGACGGCTGTCGTGGAAGGAGCGCCGGGCGGCGGAGGCGGCCTCGCTCGGGCGCGAGCAGCAGCCGTACGTCGTGGTGATCGGTGGTGGTCAGGGCGGCATCGCGCTCGGTGCTCGCCTCCGCCAGCTGGGGGTGCCGGCGCTGGTCGTCGACAAGCACGAGCGGCCCGGCGATCAGTGGCGCAAGCGTTACAAGAGCCTCTGCCTGCACGACCCGGTCTGGTACGACCACCTGCCGTACCTGCCATTTCCCGCCAACTGGCCGGTCTTCTCCCCGAAGGACAAGATCGGGGACTGGCTGGAGATGTACACGCGGGTCATGGAGGTGCCTTACTGGACCCGATCGACCGTACGCTCGGCAGCGTTCGATCCTTCGGCGGGCGCCTGGCGGGTGACCGTCGAACGGGACGGCGACACGGTCGAGCTGAATCCGGTGCACGTGGTCTTCGCGACCGGGATGTCCGGTAAGCCGAACAAGCCGGTCTTTCCGGGGCAGGACATCTTCCGCGGGGAGCAGCAGCACTCCAGCGAGCACCCGGGGCCGGAGGCGTACCGGGGCAAGCGGGTCGTCGTGGTCGGGTCGAACAACTCGGCCTTCGACATCTGCGGGTCGCTCTGGGAGAACGACGCCGACGTGACCATGGTCCAGCGGTCGTCCACGCACATCGTCAAGTCGGCGACGCTGATGGACGTCGGGCTCGGCGACCTCTACTCGGAACGGGCCGTGGCGGCCGGTGTCACGACCGACCGGGCCGACATGATCTTCGCCTCCATCCCGTACCGGATCATGCATGAGTTTCAGATCCCGCTCTATGCGGAGATGGCGTCCCGGGACGCGGACTTCTACGCGCGGCTCGAGAAGGCCGGCTTCCGGCACGACTGGGGCTCGGACGGATCCGGCCTGTTCATGAAGTACCTGCGACGCGGCTCCGGCTACTACATCGACGTGGGCGCGGCCGATCTGGTCGCCGACGGGCGGGTCAAGCTGGCGCAGGGCCAGGTCGACCACCTGACCGAGGACGCGGTGGTGCTCGACGACGGCACCACGCTGCCGGCCGACCTGGTCGTCTACGCCACCGGCTACGGCTCGATGAACGGCTGGGTCGCCGACATCGTCGACCAGGAGACCGCGGACAAGGTCGGCAAGGTGTGGGGGCTGGGCTCGGACACGCCGAAGGACCCCGGGCCGTGGGAGGGCGAGCAGCGCAACATGTGGAAGCCGACCCGGCAGGAGAACCTGTGGTTCCACGGCGGGAACCTGCATCAGTCGCGGCATTACTCGCTCTACCTGGCACTGCAGTTGAAGGCGCGGTACGAGGGCTTGCCGACCCCGGTGTACCGGCTGGCCGAGACGCATCACCGGGGCTGAGTCTCCGGCTCGCCTTCAGCGCGGCTCCCCGAACCAGCGGGCGAGATGATCGTCCAGATCGCGCTGGTCATCGCCGAGCCAGGCGACGTGGCCGTCCGGGCGCAGCAGGACGCACGGCGCGTCCAGGGCCGCGGCCGGATCGGCCAGGTAGTCGATCCGGTCCGCCCAGCCCCCGGCGGTCAGACGCTCGGTGCGGTCCAGCAGCAGGCCGCGGCCGGCGCGCATCAGGCCGTACAGCTGACCCTGTTTGGTCTCGAGATCGGGCAGACGCCGGCCGAGCAGGTCAGGCCCCGCGCCGAAGTCGTAGCGGATGCCGATCGCCGTGATCTTCTCGATCAGATAGCGGTTGACCTCGTCGAAGTCCATCAGCTCGCCGAGCAGCCGGCGTACGGCCCGCGGGCCCGGTTCGGCGGAGAGCAGCTCGACCTGGGCGCGGGTGTTCTCCAGCACCTCGGCCGCCACCGGCCGACGCTCGGCCTGGTAGGTGTCGAGCAGCGTGCCCGGCGCCCAGCCGCGGACCTCGGCGGCGAGCTTCCAGCCGAGGTTGACGGCATCCTGGACGCCCAGGTTGAGGCCTTGCCCGCCGGCGGGTGGATGGATGTGGGCGGCGTCGCCGGCCAGTAGCACGCGCCCGGCCCGGTAACGGTCGGCCAGCCGGGTGGCGTCGCCGAAGCGGGACATCCAGCGGGGGGAATGGACGCCGAAGTCGGTTCCGGCGATCGCGCGCAACTCGCGCCGGAAATCCTCGAGGGTGGGCGGTTCCGCGCGCTCGCTCGCCTCGGCGGCGGGGACCACGACGCGGTAGACCTCGGCGCCCGCGGGCCGGATGCTGAAACGCTTGTCGCTCACCCTGACTTCTTCCGGCGGTACGGCCAGGGCCATCTCGCCCATCAACGTGTCGTTGCGGGACGGCTCGCCCGGGAAGCCGACGCCGAGCAGTTTGCGCACCGTGCTGCGCGCGCCGTCGCAACCGACGAGAAAGCGCGCCCGCAGCCGTTCCCCGCCGGCCGCCCCGCCGGCCGCCTCGACGGCCGCCTCGACGGTGACGCCGTCGTCGTCCTGCTCGAAACCGGTCACCGCGACACCGCGCCGAATCTGCGCTCCGCGTTCGGCCGCGTGCTTTTCGAGCAGATCGACGATCACCGGCTGCGGAATTCCCACGAGATAGGCGTACGTCGAATCCAGCCCCGTCGGCACCGGCTTGTCGATGGCGGCGAACAACCCGGCGGCCGGCCGTTTCCTGCCGTTCTCGACAATGCGGTCCAGCAGCCCGCGCATCGCCATCAGCTCCAGGCTGCGAATATGCAGACCCACGATCCGCGCGTACGAGACGGGCTCGGTCTCCTGCTCCAGCACGAGCACGCGCACGTCGTGCAGCCGCAGCTCAGCGGCCAGCATCGCGCCGGCCGGCCCGCACCCGGCGATGATCACGTCAAACATGGTGTTGCCTTCCGGGAGTGCCTGCGGCGCTCCCGGCGACACCTAGGCCGATCGCCCGACCGTGACGGGCAGGGGGAGCACCCACGTCGATGCAGCAGTCATGGGTCTCACCTCCTTCGGGCGGTGTCACGGTCAGGTGCAAGTTACCGGCCGGGCGTCCGCCGCGTCCAGTCTTTCGCGTGAGCTCCCATTGCGGTGACGATTGTCGAAATGGAGTTTCGGTCTTCGTCAATCCAAAAGAATCGTTGAACTGGCGTCTCGTCCCGGCCCGTAATTCGGGTCGCAAGGGCAATCCCCAGGAAGGGGTGGGACGCCATGAGAAGAAAGTACCGCCGGGCGGGTGCCTGGGTCGCGGGCTGCCCGGGCGGCGCTCGGGTCGCGGGCCGCTGGGGCAGCGCTCCGGTCGCGGCGCGGCGGGGCGACGCTCGGGCCGCGGGCCGCCGGTTGTCCGGCCGGGCCGTGCTGATCTCCGCGACGGTAGGCGTGCTCGCTGCCGGCACCGGGATCAGCCTGGCGGCCACCCAGGGCGGAAGCGGCTCATCGGTGACATGCATAGTCGTAGCCGACGCGGCCGCAGCGGCCGACGCGAACTCGGCGTTGTCCGACGTCTTCCCCCTCGGGACAGCGCTGCACCTGACCAGCGCGGGCCGAGCGGTAGACGTCACGGTGACCGGCCCGATCACCAACGCGGCCGCGAACCCGCCGCCGGCTTCGACCCCGCCGCTGGCTTCGACCCCACCCGCAAGTGATCCGTCCGCAGGTGATCAGTCCGGAGGTGATCCGTCCGGCGGGGCGAATGCGGGCGCAACTCCCACGGCGTCGGCCTCCTCCTCAGGATCGGCCTCGTCTGGCGCCGGCCGCGATCGAAAGCACCGCACTCGTCATCACAAGCCGGGCGCGAGGCCGACCGAGAGCGTGGCTGCGAACGGCAGCGCCGTTGCGAACAGTGGCGCGGCTGCGAACAATCGCAGCGGTGCGAACACTGGCGCGAGTGCGAACAATCGCAACGCTGCGAACAGTGGCGCGGCTGCGAACAATCGCAAGACTGCGAACAACGGCGCGGCGGCGAAGGCGGACCCCGCGGCCTCGGTGCCCCGAGTGGCGGTCAAGGCCGCGGCCAACAACGGCGTCGATGCGAACTCGGTCTGCGTCAAGCTCTCCACAAACGCCTTCAACACGTTGGGCAACGGCGGCAACGGCAACAACGTCGGCGCCTTCATCGCCACGATGACGCCGGAGGCCGCGGGCGACGCGAGGGGAAAGCCGGCCGCGAGCAGCAGCGCGGCGGCCGGCGACGGCCGGGACGTCAGCGCGGCGGCCGGCGACGGCCGGAACAGCAGCGCGGCGGCCGGCGACGGCCGGAACAGCAGCGCGCCGGCCGCCAACAGCCAGAACAGCAACGACCGCCGGCAACACCGCCGTTAGGCCCCTGCGCACGGCTCTGATCACCGACAGGAAGCGCAACGGTGAGCAGAGCCGGGCTACTCGCCTCGGAAGAGCGGCTCCCGGCGCTGGAGGCTTGCCTCGATGCCCTCGGCGCTGTCGTGCGTGGCCCACAGCGTGCGCTGCTCGGCCAGCTCGTGGTCGAGCGCCGCGCTGACCTGCTCGGCCAGGTCGCCGCGCAGGGTCTGGCGGATCGCGCGCACCGCCAGCGGCGCCGAGGCGGCAATCTGCAGCGCCAGCTCATGGGCGGCGGCGCGCACGTGGCCGGGCCCGGCCAGGCGGTCGGCCAGCCCCATGCGGTACGCCTCCTCGCCGCCCACCCGCCGGGCGGTCAGCAGCATGTCGGCCGCCGCCTGCCGGCCGACCAGCGCGGGCAACGTGACGCTGAGGCCGAAGCCCTGATGGAACCCCAGCCGCGCGAAGTTTGCCACGAACCGGGTCGACGCCTCGGCGACCCGGAAGTCGGCGGCGCACGCCAGACCGAGACCACCACCGACGGCGCTGCCCTGCACGGCGGCGACGATCGGCGTCCGTACGCCGAAAAGCCGCCCCGCCTGCCGATAGAGACCCTGCGCCGCGGCCGCCCGGTCGCGCACGAACTCGCCCTCGCCCAGGTCGGCCCCGGCACAGAAGTGCTTGCCCTCCGACGCCAGCAGCACGACCCGGCACGCGGGATCGTCGTCCAGCGCGAGCGCCGCGTCGACGATGGCGGTCAGCAGCGTCTCGTCGACGTGGTTGGCCGGCGGCCGGCGCATCTCGAGCAGCGCCACCCCGTCCGCGACCGTCACCGAAAGATCCGAGTCCACGGGGAAACCCTAAACTGGGCCGATGGGTCAGCGGATCGCGATGACCACCTCGCCCGCGGGAGTGCCGATCGCGTACGCGACCGTGGGCGCCGGGCCGCCGCTGGTCTACGTCTCCGGGTGGCTCGGGCACCTGGAGCTGAGCTGGGCGCTTCCCGCCGAGCGGGCCTACTACGAGGCGCTCGCCGACGGCCGGACCCTGATCCGCTACGACAAGCCGGGCTGCGGGCTGTCCGGGCCGATCACGAGGCCGTACACGATGGAGCACGAGCTGGACGCCCTCACGGCCGTGGTCGCGGCGGCCGGCGCGGACCGGTTCGACCTGGCCGGCGCGTCGATGGGGGCGGCGGTCGCGGCGACCTGGGCGGCCACCCACCCCACGACCGTCTCGCGGCTGGTGCTCTACGGCGGCTGGGCCCGCGGGGCCGACGTCGCCGCGCCCGAGGTGCGGCGGCACGTGCTCGGGCTGGTCGGCGAGCACTGGGGGCTCGCCTCCGACCTGCTCGCGGACGTCTTCGCGCCGGACGCCGACCAGGCCACCCGGGCGGCGTTCCGGCGCTACCAGCGGGAGTCGGCCGATGCGCACACGGCACAGGCGATGCTGGCCGCGGCGTACGACCTCGATGTGGTTGATCTGTTGCCCCGCATCGAGGCGCGAACCTTGGTGGTGCACCGGGAGCGCGATCGGGCGGCGCCGATCGAGCAGGGCCGGCGGCTGGCCGACGGGATCCCGGGCGCGCGGTTCGAGGTGGTGCCGGGGCGGTCGCATCTGCCCTACATCGGCGACACCCGGCCGCTGACCGGCGCCATCCGCAAGTTCCTCGGCCTGCGTGAGCGGCATCGCGGCGCGGCGCCGACGCTGACCGCCCGGCAGCGCGAGGTGGCCGCGCTGATCGCCGAGGGCTGCACCAATCGGGAGATCGGCGAGCGCCTCGGCATCGCGGAACGGTCGGCCGAGGCCCACGTCGAGCGCATCCGCTACCGGATGGACTTCCGGTCGCGCGCGCAGATCGCCGCCTGGTACGTGGCGACCAGCTGAGGTATTTTCCGGCCTGTTCCGGCGCGGCCCCACGACCACCATGAGGGGCATGCTCATTTTCGGGTACGCCCTGGTCGCGTACGCCTCGTTCCTGGTCAGCGTCGGGTGGGCGGTCCTCTTCCTGGCCGGCGGCATGGACGGGCCGGCCACCACGTCCGCTTCCACGGCGCTCGCGATCGACGGCGCCCTGCTGCTCGCGTTCGCCGTCCAGCACTCGGTCATGGCCCGCGTCGGGTTCAAGCGCCGCGTCGCCCGCCTGATCCCGCCGGCCGCCGAGCGCAGCACCTATGTGCTCAGTGCCGCTCTGCTCATGATCGCCATCTTCGGCGGGTGGCAACCGGTGCCCGCCACCGTCTGGCACGTGAGTCTGCCCTGGTCGGCGCCCATCTGGCTGCTCTACGCCGCGGGCTGGGTGCTCGTGGTTTGGTCCACCTTCGCCGTCGATCACGCCGATTTCCTGGGGCTCAGGCAGGCGTACGCGCATCTGCGTCACCGGGCGCACCACGAGCCGGCCTTCACCGACCGCCGCCTCTACGGCTGGTGCCGCCACCCGATGATGCTCGGGCTGCTGGTCACCTTCTGGGCGACGCCGCACCTGACCGCCGGTCACCTGTTCTTCGCGGTGGCTTCCTCGGCGTACATCGGCCTCGGAATCCGATTCGAGGAGCGTGACCTGCGCGCCCGCCTCGGCGCCGGATATGCGGACTACGCGCGGCGTGTCCCCATGCTCGTTCCGGCACCGCGCAGGCGGACGCGTCAGACCTGGCTGGCGCCGCCGTCGACGTAGATCTCGGCGCCGGTCATGTAGCTGCTGGCGTCGGAGGCGAGGAACAGCACGGTCTCGGCGATCTCTTCCGGACGACCGAGACGATCCATCGGTACGCCCGAAGCCAGTCCCTTGAGCAGCTGCTCGGCCGCCTCGGGGTCGGGCGCGAGACCGCTCAGGCCGGGCGTGGCGATCGGTCCCGGGGCGATGCTGTTGACCCGGATGCCCCGCCCGGCGAGCTCGGCCGCCCAGCTGCGGGTGAACGAGCGCAGCGCGGCCTTGGAGGCGGCGTAGACGCTGAACGACGCCACGCCCTTGGTGTCGATGTTGGAGCTGGTCAGGATCACCGACGAGCCCCGGGTGAGCAGCGGCAGCGCCTTCTGGACCGTGAAGAGCGTACCGGCGACGTTGGTGTTGAAGGTGTCGGCGTAGTGCTGCCACGTGATGTCGGGCAGGGCGGCGAACTCCCCGCCGCCGGCGTTGGCGAAGAGGATGTCGAGCCGGCCGCGCTCCCCGATGGCGGCGAACACCCGGTCGAGGCCGGCCGGATCGGCGACGTCGGCGCGGATGCCGGTGGCGTTCGGCCCGATCCCGGCCACTGCCGCGTCGAGCGCCTCCGCGCGGCGGCCGGTGAGGAAGACATACGCGCCCTCGGCCGCGAGCCGGCGGGCGGCGGCCAGGCCGATCCCGGAGCTGGCGCCGGTGACGAGGGCGATCTTGCCGTCGAGCTGTCCCATGACCCTGTTCCTCTTTCTGTACCGTCCGGTATGCAAGTCGGAACGCTAGCACGGTGGCGCGCATTTCTGTACCGATCGGTTAGGATGAGGTGCGTCACGATCATCGGAGGCGGATTTTGGCGGAGGCGACGCGGGAACGGGGCCGGCCACGGGGCTTCGACGTCGACGCGGTTCTGGACCGGGCGGTGGAGGTCTTCTGGCGGCAGGGCTACGAGGGCGCCTCGCTGAGCGACCTCACCGAGGCGATGGGCATCAACCGGCCGAGCATGTACGCCGCGTACGGCAACAAGGAGGAGCTCTTCCGCCGCGCGGTGGCACGCTATGCGGAGATCGACATGGCGTACGCGCGGGAGGCGCTCGCCGAGCCGACGGCGCGCGCGGTCATCGAGTGCTTCCTCCGGTCGAACGCGGACGCGCTGACCCGCCCCGGCCGCCCGGCCGGGTGCCTGTCCATCCAGGGCGGCCTGTCCACCGGCAGCGACGTCGCCCCGTTCCTGGCCGCGAGCCGGCTGGCCGGCGAGCGGGCGCTGGCCGACCGGCTGTCCCGCGCGGTAGACGAGGGCGACCTGCCGCCCGGCACCGACCCGGCGGCGCTGGCCCGCTACGTCATGGTGGTCAGCGAGGGCAACGCGGTGCACGCGGCGGCCGGCGTGTCCCGCGAGGAGCTTCACGCCACCGTCGACATCGCCTTGCGAGCCCTACCCTCGCCGCGCTGACCCGCTTCGGCGTTTCCTCTTGTCCACCGACCGGGACCGTCCCGGCCGCCACAAAACCGGACGAATGCGGTCCGGGCCGTGGAGGCCCGCGGCTACGTTGACGTCGGTCGACGAGTGGTCCGGTGGGGGAGACGGTGATTTCAGGGCAGGAGGCGCCGCCGTGGGCGGTCCGGCGATACCGGGCGCTCCTGATCGGCAACTCGCACTACCCCGACGATCCCGGCAATCTGCCGGATCTGAAGGGCCCGGTCAACGACGTCTCGGCCCTGGGGCGCGCCCTGGCCGAGGAACCGACCGCGTTGTTCGCTCCCGCCGACGTCAGGCTTCTGACCGACCGGCAATCGTACGAGATCGGCGCCGAACTGGAGGAGTTGCTGACCTCGGCGACCCGCGACGAGGTGCTGCTGATCTATTACAGCGGCCACGGCATCACGGCGGACAACGGCTCCCTGCTGCTGTGCGCTCGCAACAGCCGCACCGACCGCCGGCTGGCCACCACGCTCGGCGCCGAGACCATCAGCCGGATGATCGACCAGAGCGCCGCGGCGGCGACGATCATCATCCTCGATTGCTGTCACGCGGGCGCCTTCAAGACCGCCGACGTGGCCGCCGAACTGGCCGGGCGGGGCCGATACGTCCTCGCCGCAACGCGGTCGCACGACCCGGCCGGGATGCCGAGCACGGCACCGGCTTCAGTCGCTTCACCGCCCACCTGCTGCGCGGTCTGCTGGGCGCCGCGGCCCGGCCCGGCTCGCCGTACGTCACGGTCTCCGACCTCTACCGGTTCGTTCGCCGCAGCATGGCCGATGACGGGCCGCTCGTCCCGCAACGCCGGTTCCACGGCGACGGTGACCCCGCCCTGGCCCGCACCGCCGCCCTGGCCGCCGACCCGCTCCCGGGCGGAACCGCCGCCCGGGCCGCCACCGGCCCGCTCCCGGACGGATCCGCCGCCCGGGCCGCCGACCCGCTCGCGGGCGGAACCGCCGCCCGGGCCGCCGCCGACCCGCTCGCGGAAGGAGTCAGCGCCTCGGCCGCGACCGACCCGTCCCGGGCCGAAAACAGCGTCCCGGAGCCTGACCGTCACCCGCTCTCGGCGCTCTCGGCGCTCCCGGCCGACGGCACGCCCCGGCCGCGGCGAGGACGCCGTCCGGCGTTGATTCTGGCGGCCGCCCTGACCGTCGCCGTCGGGGCCGGTGCGGTGCTGGCCAGGACGGGACTGCCCGGTTGGGCCGTGGACAGCCGGGCTCATCGCACCGCTGTCACGTCCGTCTCCGGCCCCACCGCTCCGGCCGTCACATCCCCGCCGAGCCAGCCGCCGTCGATGCCGGCGACATCCGCCCCCGCCGAGCCGGCGACTTCCGCCCCCGCGGAGCCGGCGACATCCGGCCCCACCAAGCGACGGACGACCTCGAAACCGGCGGTCACGACGAGCCCGGGGGCCACGATCGACGCGGTAATCGCATCGACCGGAACCATCTCGTCGCCCGCGGAAGGCGCGAGAGTAAAGAACTGCGCCTATTTCTCCGGCACCTCGCACCTGCCCAGGGGCAAGACGCTCATTCTGGCCATGCGCAACCTGAACAACGACGGCACCAAGTACGTGGAAGAGGTCTTCGACTGGGACAAACCGGATCAGCTGTCGTCGTGGCGGGGTGCCCAGTACTTCAGCGGCGACGCCGGCCAGAGATACTCGGTGGAGCTGATGGTTGTCGACCTGGACGCGGTTCGCGCCACCCCCGACCGCCCCGCCGCCGACGCGCTGGCGGCAAAGGGCACCACCCTGGCCAGCCGCGTGGTGATACGAGAAACGGGAAACGTCGGCAACATCTGCCCGGGCCCGGAGTGACGCGAGCCGGCCTTCCCGGCCGACACCTCCTGGCCGGCACTCCTGGCGGCGGTCGGTGATCCGACCCGCCGGCGGATGTCGGCCCTCCTAGCCGGCCAGGACGACCTGGTCGCGGCCGGCCGACTTGGCGGCATACAGAGCCTGATCGGCGATCCGGGTCAGCTCCTCGACGGCGTCGGTGTCGCGGGGCATGCAGGCGCCGCCGATCGAGACCGTTACCGGGATCAGGCGGCCGTCGCCGAGGGCGAACGGCGCCGTCGACACGCCGCGGTGGATCGCGTGACTGACCTTTTCGAGGCGCCGCGGGGTCACCCCGGGCAGCAGCACGGCGAACTCCTCGCCGCCGTAGCGGGCGATCACGTCGCCGGAGCGGACCACCTCGCGCATCCGCCGGGCCACCTCGACCAGGACGCGGTCACCCGCGTGGTGGCCGTACGTGTCGTTGACGCGCTTGAAGTGGTCCACGTCGACGAGCAGGAACGCGAACGGCGTGCCCGTCCGGTGCCGGCGCTCCGCCTCGGTGCCCAGGACCTCGTTCAGGTAGCGGCGGGTGCGCAGGCCGGTGAGCCCGTCGGTGATCGCCATCGCGCGCTGCACCCGGACCAGCCCGGCCATGCGCGCGACGACCAGCAGGAACAGCACGATGCAGGCGACGTCGACCTCGGGCACGTGCAGGGACGCTCCCCGCAGGTACTGGACCGCCAGCACGACCGGCGCGACCAGGGAGGCGGCGCCCAGCACGACCAGGCGCGACTTCGTGGCGTCGGGCGCGGCGGCCGGCGAGGGCTCGTCGACCTCGGCCATCGACGGGTGGGTGCCGGCCGCGGCCAGGCAGAGCACCCCGCAGATCCAGACGCCGTCGACGAAGGTGCCGTCGTAGCTGCCGAGCAGCGCCTGGACGGAGTACGTCGTGTCGCCGACCAGCATCCCGAGCAGCCAGATCATCAACAGCCAGAAGGCCGGGGGCCGCGTACCGGCGCCGAGCATGAGGCGTACGCCCAGGGCCAGCAGCACCAGGTCCATCACCGGGTAGGCCACCGTCACGGCCTGGGCCGCGCCGCCGGCGCCGGCCGCCATCGGCTCGATCACGTACACCCAGCCGAGCAGCGCGGCGGCCACCGCGACCACGGCGGCGTCGATCAGGCTCGGCAGGTCCCACTCCGGCGTGCGGCGGCGCACCAGCGTGATCAGGCCGGCGACCAGCCCGAGGTAGCCGGTGAGGTAGCAGACGTCCGGCGGACCCGGGTACGGCACCTCGCCGGCCCGCAGCCCGAGGACGTAGTAGACCAGGTCGCCGGCGAGCATCGCGCCCTGCCCGGCGGCCAGCAGCAGCCAGGGGCGGCGGCGTCCACCGCGGTAGCGGAACGCGCCGAACACGAGCCCGGCCACGGCACCGACCGACGAGGCCGAATACAGCACCTGGGTGGCGACGGCCGCGGAGCCGGCGACGTGCCCCGTGACGTAGTAGAGCACCGTCAGCACGGGCGCGAACAGCAGAATCGCGCCCCAGAGCGGAAGTTTGCGTGAGCCGGTCTTTGTCACCACAAGTTCTGCGTCGGCAGCCGCCCCCGGGAGCCGTAGCTTCAGCCGGTTGCGACTTGGTTGCCGCGGCGCCGGGGCGCCGGGTCAGGCCGCGAGGCGGTCGCGGCGACGGGTGAGATAGGCGCGCTCGGCCGGGTTGCCGGTGAGGGCGAGGGCCCGGTCGTACGCCGCCCGCGCCTCGCCGTCGCGCCCGAGCCGCCGCAGCAGGTCGGCCCGTGTCGCGTGGAAGGCGTGGTACCCGTCGAGGGCCGCGGCGAGCCGGTCGGCCTCGGCCAGCCCGGCCGCCGGCCCGTCGACCTCGGCGACCGCGACCGCGCGGTTGAGCCGCACGATCGGCGACGGGTCGACCAGCATCATCCGGCCGTAGAGGGCGAGGATCGCGGACCAGTCGGTGTCGTGGGCGGACGAGGCCCGGGCGTGGACCGCGTTGATGGCGGCCTGCAACTGGTAGCGCCCGGGCCGCCCGTTCCCGGCCGCCACCGCCTCGATCCGCTCCCGGACCAGGGCGATGCCCTCGGCGACCAGGGCCCGGTCCCAGGCTCCGCGATCCTGCTCGGCCAGGGTGACCAGCTCGCCCGTACCGGACAAGCGCGCCGGCCGCCGGGCGTCGATGAGCAGCATCAGCGCCAGCAGGCCGGTGACCTCGCCGTCGTCCGGCAGCAGGGCCCGGAGCAGGCGGCCGAGGTGGATCGCCTGGTCGGTGAGGTCGGCGCGCACCGGGTCGTCCCCCTCGCCGGCCAGATAGCCCTCGTTGAAGATCAGGTAGACGACCGCGAGCACGCCGGCGAGCCGCTCGCGGATGTCGCCGTCCGAGGGCACCCGGTACGGGATGCAGGCCGCCTTGATCTTTCCCTTGGCCCGGGTGATCCGCCGCGCCATCGCGGCCTCCTGCACCAGGAACGCGCGGGCGATCTGGCCGACGGTGAGGCCGCCGAGCAGGCGCAGGGTGAGCGCCACCCGGGCCTCCATGGCCAGCGCCGGGTGGCAGCAGGTGAACAGCAGCCGGAGCCGGTCGTCCTCGACCGGGCCGACCGGTGCGGGAGGGTCGTCGTCGTAGGCCAATTGGGCCGCCTGATGCTTGGCGTCGCGCTGCGACTCGCGACGGAGCCAATCGATCGCCTTGCGGGACGCGGTGGTGGCGAGCCATCCACCGGGATTCGGCGGTACGCCGTCGCGCGGCCACCGCTCGGCCGCCGCCACAAAGGCTTCGGCCGTCGCCTCCTCGGCCACATCCAGGTCTCCGAAACGGCGCGCGAGATCGGCGACCAGCCGCGCCCACTCCGTACGGTGGGCGCGGGTGATCGCCCGCTCGACGGCGCCCTCGGTCATCGTGCGGGGTGCCGCGCCTGCCCGGGCCCGCGGAACCGGTGCACCTCCTGCGGCCAGTCGAGCGCGACCGCGAGCCGGCCCGCCCAGTACCGCGCCGCCTCGTCGTCGGCCACGTCCACGACGCAGAAGCCGCCGAGGTGCTCCTTGGTCTCCACGTACGGCCCGTCGGTGAACACGGCCTTCCCGTCGACCGACTCGACGCCGCACACCGCGGTGGACCGGTCGAGCCCGCCGTTGGTGAAGATCAGGACGTCCTGGGCCCGCATCTCCTCGACGACGGCCCGGCCGGCCACGCCCTTCGCGCGCAGCTGCTCGTCCGTGTGCTCGGGCACCCACTCATCGTTGAAGGTGATCAGGTACTCGGTCATGGTCGTTCTCCTCCTGCTCCGGGGCGGACGGCGGCCCGACCGGCCGCCACACATCAGTTCCACGAACGGCCGTACCCGGATCGGACACCCTCGCCGAAGATTTTCTCAGACCAGCCCGGCCAGCTTGTAGAGCACCAGCGACCCGGCGACCACCACGTTGAGGCTCGACCCGGTGCCGATCATCGGTATCTCGACCGCGGCGTCGAGCAGATCCAGCGCCTCGGGCGGGATGCCGGTCGCCTCGTGCCCGAGCACCATGACGGTCCGGCGGCGGGCCGGGGGCAGGTCGGCGAGCCGGATCGACTCGTCGGCCAGCTCGACGCCGAGGACGGCCGACCCGGCGCGGCGCTCCTCGGCGAGCCAGCCCAGCGGGTTGCCGACGCGGTGCACGCAGGCGGGCTGCCGCAGCGTGTTGCCGCGGGCCAGAGCCGTGTCGACCCACGGGAACGGCGGAACCGCGAGGCACGCGCCGACCGCGTCGCAGGTGCGCAGCAGCGTCCCGAGGTTGGCGCCGTGCAGCGGCCACAGGGGAGCCGCGATGAGATGTCCCCAGCATCGGTGCCGACGGGGGCGCCGGGCCGACCGGATCTCGCGTGGGGTCCGGACCCGGATCGCCGGCTTCACCGCGGGGGAGCGGAGACGCTCCAGCATTCGAGAGTCATGTGTGGCGTGCTTCGCGGTGCACGCGGACCATCGACTTGAGTTGACCTGATCGGACAGCTTACCGCGTCGACCGCGCCGGGGATCGCGTCGCTAGGCTGACGGGATGACCATGCCCGAGGAGATCGTGGCCAGCCGGTACGTCAACCTCACCACCTATCGCAAGGACGGCTCGCCGGTGAGCACGCCGGTCTGGCACGTGCCGCGCGGCGCCGAGCTGTGGATCGTGACCGAGGCGGGCTCGGGCAAGGTCAAGCGGATCCGGCGCAACGCCGAGGTGCGGGTCCAGCCCTGTTCGCTGCGCGGAACGGTGGCGCCCGGCGCGCCGAGCGTGACCGGGACGGCCCGGTTGCTGGACGACGCCGGGACCGCCGAGGCGCGCGAGCTGCTGGCCCGCCGGTACGTCATGTCCCGGGCCGGAAACTGGTTCGCCCGCCTGTTGCGCCTGCGGCGGCCGCCGATGATCGGTGTCGTGGTCTCGCCGGAGCCACCGGTTCGGTGACGCCGGCACGGCAGCGGACCCTCGCCGAGGTGGCCGCCCGGATCCTGGCGCTGCGGCTTGCTCATCCGGCTCGCGTCGCCATCGACGGTCACTCCGCGGCCGGCAAGTCGACCCTCGCCGACGAGCTGGCCGCTGTGCTGCGCGCCCGCACGGCGCGTCCGGTGATCCGGGTGTCGATCGACCACTTCAAACGGCATGTCGACCGGCGTACGCGATATCCGCGAGGCTCGCCGGAAAGCTACTACTTCGAGATGTTCGACGTCGACGCCATCCGGGACGAGCTGCTGGCGCCGCTCGGGCCGGGCGGGAGCCGCCGGTACCGGAGCCAGATCATGGACCTTGCCGGCCGCACGCCTGTCGACTCCGGTGTCGAGACGGCCGCGGACGACGCGATCCTGGTGGCGGACGGTGGCTTCCCGCAGAAGCCGGCCCTGGCGCCGTACTGGGATCTGGTCGTTTATCTGCACATCGAGCCGGCGGACGTGCTGCGCCGCGGCACCCGGCGGGACCAGGCGTGGATGGCGTCGGCGGACGCGGCGTCCGAGCGGTACCGGACCTACTACCTGCCCGGCGAGCAGCTGTACCTGGCCGAGATCGGCCCGGCCGAACGGGCCGGGATCGTGATCGACAATCGCGACTTCGACGCGCCACGCATCGTGCGGAGCCGCCCGCCCGGTCCCCGCTCGGCGTGATCATCGGATAGCTTCGCCGGTATGGCGGACGACTCCCGGCGCTCGGTGACCCTGCGGCGCACAAGCCTTGGCCGGTACGAGGTGACCAACGCCCGTGGCGGCACGATGACCATCGGCACCGGGGACGGCGCCGACTTCACGCCGGTCGAGCTGCTGCTGGCCGCGCTCGGTGGCTGCACGGGCGCCGACGTCGACTACATCACCAGCAAGCGCGCGGAGCCGGCGAGCTTCGTCGTCGAGGTCACCGGGGACAAGGTGCGCGACGAGTCCGGCAACCGGCTGACCAACCTGGCCATCGAGCTGCGGGTCGCCTTTCCGGAAGGCGCGGGCGGCGACGCGGCCCGCGAGGCGCTGCCCCGAGCCGCGCGGATGTCGCACGACCGGCTCTGCACCGTCTCGCGCACGGTCCAGCTCGGCACCCCGGTCGACACGCACCTCGCGCCACCGCCGCCCGAGAGCGAGGAAGCCGGCTCCTAGGAGGCCGGGATCGGGGCGGCCTCGAGGCTGCGCCACAGGTAGAGGCACGCGCGCGTGCGGTGCGGCCGCCACGGCTCGGCCCGCCGGGTCACCTCGGCCGGGTCCGGCAGCGCGGTCAAGGCGTACTGGCTCTGCACCGCCTTGCGGATGCCCAGGTCGCCGGCCACCAGGACGTCCGGGCGGTGCAGGGTGAACAGCAGGAAGATGCCGGCCGTCCAGTCGCCGACGCCGTCGACCGCGGTCAGCCGGCGCCGCACCTCGTCGTCGGGCAGGGACGGCAGCGCGGCCAGGTCGAGGTCGCCCGAGGTGATGTGCTCGGCCAGCGAGCGCAGCGCGCGAGCCTTCGCGTGGGACAGGCCAGCCGTGATCCGTAGCTCGTCGAGGTCGGCGGCCAGCAGCTCGGGGGCCGACGGCACCCGGCCGTCGAACCGGCCCAGGACCCGATCGAACATGCGGCGGGCGGCGGCGGTCGAGAACTGCTGGCTGACGATGGCCAGGATCAGCGCGCCGAGCTCGCCGCGGGCCGCCTCGGGCATCGCGATCGGCGCCACCGGGCCGAGACGCTCGATCAGCGCGGCCAGGACGGGATCGGCGGCCGCCAGGTAGCGATCCGCCTCGTCGTGGTCCGCGGCCACCTCAGCTCCACCGCGACCGGTCGAAGCCGGCCGCCGTGTAGATCGCGTCGATGACGGCCATGTTCGCGATCGGGTCCTCGCCCTCGGTCGGCAGCGGCGTGCCGGCGCGCAGCCCCTCGAGGACCGCGTCGAGCTGATGGTCGTACGTCGTGCGGCCGGCCACCGTGGACACCCGGGGAACGCCGTCGATCTCGAGCGTGATGCTGTGCCCGGCCGACGGGAAGACCACGTTGTCGGCCAGCAGCGTGCCGCGCTCGCCGGTCAGGGTCAGCGCCGACCGCAGGGCGATGCCCTCGGTCATGTCCGCCTCCACCACCGCCTCGACGCCACCCGGGAAGGTCAGCTCGGCCCGCAGCCGGATGTCCGCGCCCGACGGGTTCGCCACCGAGGAGGTGGCCCCGACCACCGGCTCGCCCGGGAACACCGACCGCAGCCAGTGCACCGGGTAGCAGCCCAGATCCATCAGCGCGCCGCCGCCGAGCTCCGGCTCGTGCCGCAACGTTCCCGGCACGTACGGGTTGGAGCCGTGGAAGACGGCCTCGGCGCGAGTGATGCGCCCGAGGACGCCCTCCGCCACCGCCGCCCGGACCCAGGCGCTGAGCGGGTGGTAGTGGTCGTGGAACGCCTCGACCACCCGGCGCCCGGTCTCGGCCGAGGCCGCGACCACCCGCCGGGCCTGGGCCGCGTTCATCGTGAACGGCTTCTCGCAGAGCACGTCCTTGCCCGCCCGCAGCGCCGCGATCGTCCAGTCGGCGTGCATCGACGGCGGCAGCGCGTTGTAGACCAGGTCGACCCCGGGGTCGGCGAGCAGGTCCTCGTACGCGTCGTGGGCGCGCTCGATGCCGTGCTCGGCCGCGTACTCCTTGGCGCCCGACCGGGAGGCGACCGCGGCGACCACCACGTCGTCGCGGCGGCGCACCGGCAGCAGCACGGCGGCGCGCGCGATGCCGGCCGCGCCCAGCAGTCCGATCCGGGTCATCCCAGCCACAGGTCCTCCGCGGGTGCCAAGGCGTCCAGCTCGGTCCACAGCGCGTCGGGGATCGGCACGCCGGCGAGCCGCGCCGTCTCGGCGACCCGCGACGGCGAGGAGACCCCGACCACCGTCGCGTCGACGAACGGCGCACGCAGCGAGAACTGTAGTGCGGCCGCGGCCAGGGGCACACCCGCCCGGCCGGCCGCGTCCCGCATGGCGAGCGCGGCGGCCGCGATCCGGTCGTCGCGCTCGCCGTAGGCGTACCGGTGCTGCTTCTCGGGCCCTTTGACCAGCATGCCGCCGCCGTAGGGCGCCGCGTTGAGCACCCCGATGCCGCGCGCGTGCGCGTCGGCGAAGAGCTCCCGCGCCGACCGGTCGAGCAGCGTGTAGCGGTTGTGGCTGAGCAGCACCTCGAAGACTCCGGTGCCGAGGAACCGCCGCAACAGGCCGATCGGGCCGCCGGCCACCCCGAGATGCTCGGCGATGCCCTGCCGCTTGAGCTCGACCAGCGCCTCGACCGGACCGCCCGGCGCGGTCGCCGCCTCGAAGCCGATCCGCTCCGGGTCGTGCAGGTGCAGGAGCGGGATGCGGTCGAGGCCGAGCCGGGTCAGGCTCTCCTCGACCGATGCCCGCACCCGCGCGCCGGAGAAGTCGCCGGTCTCCGGATCGGGATCGACCTTGGTGGCCAGCACGAATCCGGACGGCACGCCCCCGAGATCCCGGAGGGCCTGCCCGACGCGGAGCTCCGCGGACCCGTACCCGTTGGAGGTGTCGATGAAGTTGATCTCTCGGGAGGACAGGACGGCTTTGACCGTCGCCACCGCGCGATCCTCGGGGACGGCGTAACCGTAGAGGCCGGGCATGCTGGCCAGCGGGCTCGTGCCGATGCACAGCGGCGACACCTCGAGACCGGTCCGGCCGAGTGCTCTCACGCCGCGAAGACCTTCCGCGCGGCGTGGTAGGCGGCGACGATCCGGTCGAGCACCGCGTCGGTCCCGTCGTCGGCGACGACCGGCGGGCGGCGGGCCACCATCCGGGCGGCGGCGCGATGGAACGTGAGCCGGGGCGCGAAGCCGGGCACGAACGTCCGGATCTTGCTGGTGTCGAAGACGGCGCTGTGCCCGATGTCGCCGACCATCTCGCCCGACCAGAACCAGTCGGGGGCGACCAGCGGGAACATCTCCGAGGCGACATGGACGAGCTTGGCCCGTACGCCGAGCGCCTCGGCGACGATCGTGTAGATCTGGTCCCAGGTGTAGACGTCGGCGCCGGTGATGGTGAAGGTCTCGCCGAGCGCCCGCGGGTTGCCGAGCAGCCCGACCAGCCCCTGGGCGAAGTCCTCGGCGTGGGTGAGGGTCCACAGCGAGGTGCCGTCGCCGTGCACCGGGATCTCCTCGCCGCGGGCGATCCGCTCGACCGTGGCCCAGCCCCCCGGCAGCGGCGGGTTGTCGTCGTCGTAGGTGTGCGAGGGCCGGACGATCGTCACCGGCAAACCCTGCAGCGCGCGCTCGGCCTCCCACTTGGCGGTGGCGTAGGGGAGCGGCGGGTTCGGCCCGGTCGGCGTGGACTCGGTGATCGGCAGCTGCCGGACCGGCTTGGCGTAGATCGAGGCGGAGCTGATGTGCACGTACTGCCGGCTGCGGGACGCGAAGAACGCGGCCTTGCGGGTGGCGTCCTCGGCGTCGAAGGAGAGGAAGTTGACCACGGCGTCGAACTCGCGGTCCCGCAACGCGGCGGACAGGGACGCCTCGTCGGCGACATCGGCGACGAGCGCCTCGGTTCCGGCCGGCGGTTGCTTACGGCCTCGATTGAGTACGGTGACCGCCATCCCGGACTCGGCCGACAGCCGCGCGCACGAGGTGCTGATCGTGCCCGTGCCGCCGAGGTAGAGCACCCGCAGCGGCGCGGAGTCGTACTGAAGCATGGATTTCCTCTCAGAGCTTTCCGGCGTACCAGTCTTCGAAGCCGTTCTCGGTCAGGCTGATCAGGACGTCCTCCGGCCGGATGCCCAGCGGTTCCAGCCGCTCGACGACGGCCCGGAAGAAGCGCTGCTTGGTCGCCACGTCGTACATGTGCACGGCGATCACCCGGATCACCAGCAAGTCTCGCCGGTCCACGCCGTTGTAGCCGGGGTCGAACCTCAGCTCGCCGGCGTCGTGCGGCGAGAAGATCTGGAACCGGTCGTCGGCCGGGATGCCGAGCGCCGCGACCTGCGCGTCGTGGATCGCGTCGCCGATCCGCTCGTGGTGCTTGTCGAACGTGTCCCGGGCGAGGTGAACCTGGATAAGCGGCACGATGCCACCCTTCTCACTTGATGGCGCCGGCCGAGAGGCCGCGCTCGAACAGGCGCTGGAGGCAGAGGTACGCGACGACCTCGGGAATCGCCGTGATCACCGCTGACGCCAGGATCTTGGTCTGGTCGTTGGAGAACTCGCCGACGAAGAACTGCGGCACCAGCGTGATCGTCTGCAGCTCCGGCGACTGGAGGAAGACCAGCGGGAACAGGTAGTCGTTCCACGCGGCCACCAGGGTGAAGATCAGCACGGCGGCGGCGATCGGCCGGGTGAGCGGGATGACCAGGTGGACGAAGCCACGGTACGAGTTGGCGCCGTCCACCCGCGCCGCCTCGAACAGCTCGTCCGGCAGCCCGTTGATGAAGTTGCGGGTCAGCAGCACCGCGAACGGCACCTGCAGGGCGGCCAGCGGCAGGATCACCGCCCAGTACGTGTCGTACAGCCCGAGTTTCGTGTCGGTGGCGAACAGCGGGGCCAGCAGCACCACCTCGGGCAGCGTGAGACAGGCCAGCAGCAGCCAGAAGTAGACCTCGCGGAACCGGATGTGCAGCTTGGCGAAGCCGAACGCGGCCATCATGGTCACCGCGTAGACGAGCACGATGACGGCCGCCGCCACGACGATGCTGTTGACGAAGAACCGCCCGAAGCCCGGCACCCGCAGGACGGCTTCGAAGTTGTGCACGCCCTCGCCCGCGAACGCGCCTTCGACCATGACGATCAAGGGGAAGAGGTACGGGAGGACCAGCAGCGTGGCGCCGATCTGCAGGAGTGTCCTTCCCCATCGGCTGCGGATCTCGAACATCAGCGTTCCCTCCGCTCGCGGCCGGCGAACTGCAGCGCCAGCGCCATGACCAGCGCCACGAGCAGCAGAATGATCGACAGCGCGGCGCCGTAGCCGACGTGAGCGAGCGGGATCGTCATCCGGTAGATGTAGGTGCCCAGGAACTCGGTGGCGTAGTTCGGCCCGCCGATGGTCACCAGGTAAGGCACGTCGAAGGTCTTGAGCGCCCCGATCGCCCCGAGCATGGCCAGCGCCACCGTGGTGCCGCGCAGCTCGGGCCAGATGACGCTGCGCAGCGTGCGCAGGTTGCCGGCGCCGTCCATCCGGGCCGCCTCGAGCACCGACGGATCGATCTGCGTCATCGCCGCGTAGTAGAGGACGAACGTGACGCCGGTCCACTCCCAGATGGTGATGAACATGATCACCGGTAGCGCCGTGCTGGTCTGCCCGATCCACGGTTGGGCCAGGCTGCCCAGCCCGATGTGCCGCAGCACCGCGTTGAGCTCGCCGTCCGGGGCGAACATGTGCCGGAAGACCGGCGCCATGATCGCCGGGGCCAGCACCACCGGGACGAAGACGATCACCTTGTAGATCGCGGCCAGCCGCAGCCGCGCGTGCAGGATCACGGCGAACAGCAGGCCGAGGAAGGTCTGCACGACGAAGGTGACGACGAAGAACACCACCGTGTGCCGGACCGCGGCCCAGAACACCGGGTCGTGGTAGATCCGCACGTAGTTGTGCGCGCCGACGTGCGTGGCGCCCGGGCTGAGGCCGTCCCAGTCGAGGGTCGAGATGTAGCCGGTGTAGCCGATCCCGTAGTAGATCAGGCCGACGCTCAGGACCAGGGCCGGGAGGATCCAGGGCAGGCCGGGCGGCTTGCGGGGTCCGCGCCGCTTCGTCGCGGCGGCCGGTTCCGCGAGACCCGCCCGGGCCCTGGTCGTCGTGGCGGTCACTTGAAGGTCACTCCCGCCGCCTCCGCGGCCTGCTGCAGGGTCTTGGTCGCGTCCTCGGGACTGGCCTTGCCGGTCGCGACCGAGGTGGCCGCGGCCAGGATGGCGGTCTGCACGTCCGAGCTGAGCAGTGACTCCCGCGGCTCGGTGATCGAGCCGGCCTTGGTGATCAGGTCTTGCACCGGGGCCTTCTGGGTGGCCGGGTCGACCAGCTGGATCTTGTCGAAGTCCGGGGTCACGCCCTTGATCGCGGGCAGGTCGTTGAGCTGGTCGGCGATCGCCTGCTGGCCCTCGGTGGAGGTCGCCATCCACTTCACGAAGGTCGCAGCCGCCGCCTTGTTGCCGCTCTTGGTGGAGATCGCCAGGCCGAAGTCGGCGTCGCCGTACATCTCGCTGGTGTTGCCGGCCCCGGCCACGTCGGGGAACGCGACCGGAAGGATCGGGAACGGCTCGGCCCCGCTGACCCCGGCCGCCGACAGCGCCGCCGTCATCGCCTTGGTCGTCGCGTACTGGGTGTACCAGGTGCCCATCATGACCATGCCGTACTTGCCGGTCAGGAAGTCGTTGTTGGCGTCCGGGTACTGCTGGTAGCCGACCGCGCCGGGCTGCATGATCCCGCTGTCGAACAGCTGCTTCCAGATCTGGAACGTCTTGACGATGCCGGGGTCGGTCCACTTGGCGTCGCCGGTCGACACCTTGGTCCACAGGCCGGGCTGCACCGAGTTCGCGATCGACTGGAGGGTGTCCTGGTCGAAGCCCTCCTGGGCGGCGCCCTGCACGAAGCAGCCGACCTTGTTCTGCTTGAGCACCGAGCAGACGTGCTGCCACTCGGCGAGCGTCTTCGGCGGCTGGAGGTCGTACTTCTTGAAGATGTCGCCGTTGATCCAGAGCATCCCGGCGTAGACCGAGCCGACCGACATCGCGGTGAGCTTGCCGTCGGCGGTCAGGCCGCTGATCCCGATCGGGGCGACCTTGCTCTTCCAGTCGGCGCCCAGGGCCTGCTCGGCCAGCGCGGTCTGGTCCTGGGCGAACGACTTGAACTGGGTGACGTACGCGCCCGGCTGCATGTCGAACACGTCCGGGCCCTTGCCCGAGGCGAGCGCGGGCCGGAGCGCGGCCACCCAGTCGGAGATGTTGACCAGCTTGTAGTTGACCGTGATGTTCGGGTACTGCCGGTGGAACGCGGCGATGTACCCGTCGGCGGTGGCGGTGTCGGTCGGCGTCCAGCCCCACCAGTTGACGGTGCCGGAGGTCGCGGTCGACGCGTCGGCGGAGCCGCTCTTCGAGCCGCCGCAGGCGGTCAGGCCCGCGAGGGCCAGGGCGGTGGCGGCGAGCGCGGACAGAGTTTTTGAGCGCATGGAATCCTCTCCACTCGTCGAGGGAGCCAGGTTCGGAGCGAAGGAAGTGAGGGACCCGCGGGATTGAGCCTGAGGCTAGGCCGCACGAAACATGCGCGTCAAGGTTTCCTTATCCACGAGAAATGTTTCGCGGCGGGGCCGTGCTCGCCCGGACCACCAGCGTGGTGTCGATGTCGATCCGGCTGAACGCCAGCTCGGGCTCGTCGTTCAGGCGCATCACCATGTGCACCGCCTGCTCGGCCATCGCCACCAGCGGCACGTGCACGGTGGTCAGCGGTGGGCCGGCCCACTGGGCGATCCGCAGGTCGTCGTAGCCGACCACGGAGAGGTCGCCGGGGATCGACAGGCCGAGCGAGCGGGCCGCCTCGTAGACACCCAGCGCGTACAGGTCGGAGGAAGCGAAGATCGCGGTCGGCCGCTCGGGCAGCGTGAGCAGGGCCCGGCCCTGCTCGAGGCCGTCGGCGTGGTGGAACCGGCCGGGCCGGACCAGCTCGGGCTCGCCGGTCAGGCCGGCCGCGTCGAGGGCGGCCCGGTAGCCGGAGAGGCGGGCGGTCGAGGCCAGCATGTCGGCCGGGCCGGTGATGATGCCGATCCGGGTGTGCCCGAGGTCGAGCAGGTGCCGGGTGGCCTGGTAGCCGCCGTTCCAGTCGGCCGAGCCGATGGACGGCACGTCCGGCGCCGGCGTGCCCGCCGGGTCGACCATGACCAGCGGGATGTTGCGCGAGCGCAGCCGCTGCCGGTCGTCGGCCGAGAGCTTGCAGGCGATCAGCACCACGCCGACCGGCTGCCGGCCGAGCACGTCGTCGACCCAGTTCGGGTGCGGGGTGCTCTGCTCGGTGGCGCCGGACAGCACCATGCCGATGCGCCGCTGCCGGGCCGACTGCTCGATGCTGGCCAGCACCTCGCTGCCGAACGGGCTGTCCACCTCGTAGCAGAGCACGTCGAGCAGGGGCGCGACCGGGCGCTTGCCGCCGCGCTGCTGGTAGCGGTGGTCCTGGAGGAGGGCCTCGATGCGCGCCCGGGTCTCGTCGGAGACGCCCGACCGGCCGTTGAGCACCTTGGAGACGGTCGACACCGACACGTCGGCCTTGGTGGCGACCTCCTGCAGGGTCGCGCGGGAGCGGTCCTCGGCGGGCATGCGCATCACCCTATCTGTGCTGTTGACCCCCGTGCCGGGGCAGACCTATGCTGCCGTTCGTTACGACAGTTTCGCAATCTGCTGCGAAAAGTTTCTGCGCGGGAGGCGTCGAGCATGGACATGGATCATCGGATCGGCGAGGTCGCGCTCACCGTGCTGACCGCGGACGGGCGGCCGCTGGCCGATCAGGTGATCACGGTCGAGCAGCGGCGGCACGACTTCGCCTTCGGCAACATCGGGTTCGATTTCGTACGCCTGGTGGGCGGCCCGGCGGGCGGCGGCGGCCCGGCGGGCGGCGACGTCTTCGGCGGGGCCGGGCGGCTGACGCTGGACGCGCTGGCCGACGCGTTCCTGGGTCTGTTCAACACCGCGACGCTGCCGTTCTACTGGGGCGGCTACGAGCCGGTGCGCGGCCGGACCGACGCGCGGCGGCTCGAGGCCACCGCCCGGTGGCTGGCCGATCGCGGGGTGACGGTCAAGGGGCATCCGCTGGTCTGGCACACGGTGCAGCCGGACTGGCTGCTCGGGCTGGGCCTGGACGAGGTCGAGAAGCTGACCCGGGCCCGGGTGCGGGAGCTGACCAGCGGGTTCGCCGGCCTGATCGACCTGTGGGACGCGATCAACGAGGTGGTGATCATGCCGGTCTTCGCCAACGGGGACAACGCGATCACGCCGCTGGCCCGCGCCCGCGGACGGATCGCGATGGTGCGCCTGGCGTTCGAGGAGGCGCGGGCCGGCAACCCCAAGGCGACGCTGGTCCTCAACGACTTCGACCTCTCCTCGGCGTACGAGATCCTGATCGAAGGAGTCCTCGAGGCGGGCATCGAGATCGACGCGATCGGCCTGCAGACCCACATGCACCAGGGCTACCGGGGCGAGGAGTACATGGCCGCCATGCTCGACCGGTTCGCGCGTTACGGCCTGCCGCTGCACATGACCGAGACGACCCTGCTCTCCGGCCACCTGATGCCGCCCGAGATCGAGGACCTCAACGACTACCAGATCTCGTCCTGGCCGTCGACGCCGGAGGGGGAGGAGCGGCAGGCCGAGGAGATCGTCCGGCACTACCGCTCACTGGTCGGGCACCCGGCCGTCCAGTCGATCAACTACTGGGGCATCACCGACGACGGCGCCTGGCTGGGCGCGCCGGTCGGGCTGCTGCGCTCCGACGGCAGCCGCAAGCCCTCGTACGACGCGCTGGCCGGACTGATCAAGGGCGAGTGGTGGCTGCCGCCGACGCCGATGCGCACCGGCCCCGACGGCACGCTCACCGTGCGCGGCTTCCTCGGCGACTACACCGCGGCCGGGACGGCGTTCGCGATCCACCCCGGCGTCTCCGCGGTCACCGTCACGGCGTCTTGAACTGCTCCGACGGCTTGCCGTCCATGTAGTCGGCCACCGTGTTCCACACCGCCGGGTTGACCACGTCGTGCTTCATGTGGTCGGTGTGCGCCTGCCAGTCCGGGTTGACCAGGTAGCCGGCCACGACGATCGAGGTCGTGCCGACCACCAGCGACGCGGTCTTCTCGGCGTCGGTGGTGCCGGTCTTGCCGAAGACCGGGTGCCCGACCACGCCGCGGGCGGCCTTGGCCGTGCCGGTGCCGGCGCAGCTGCCGAGCTGGGCCTGGTCGCCGACCGGGCAGCGGGCCGCGTCGAGCGCCCTGCGGGCGACCTCCGGGGTGGTCGCCCGGGTGCAGCTCGGCTTGCCGGTCTTGAGCTTCTCGCCGTCGTGCGTGGTGATCTGCTGGATCGGCGTCGGCGTGCAGTACATGCCGTCGGCGGCCAGCGTCGCGTACGCGTTGGCGATGTCGAGCGGGGTCGAGGCCGAGACGCCGAGCGTGAACGCGCCCCAGTCGTGGGCGGCGTTGGTGGCCAGGTCGTTGTCGCGCGGCTCGCGGAACTGCACGCCGAACCGCTTGGCCACGTCGACCACGTGCTCGGCGCCGATCTTCTCCTGCAGCGGCACGAAGTACGTGTTGACCGAGGCGCCGAAGCCGGTCCACATGCTGTACGGGCCCTTCTCCTTGTCGCTGGAGTTGCCGGGGCAGTAGTGGCCGCCGCAGGCCGCCGGCGCCCCCGAGTCCAGGTACAGCGGTGAGACGTACCGCGGCGTGGTGTTGATCGTGAAGTCGAGCCCGACGCCCTGCTCCAGCGCCGCCACCATGGTGAACATCTTGAACACCGAGCCGGCCTGGTAGCCGTGGATGTCCCCGCCGCCGGTGATGATCGGGTTGGTGGTGTTCGGGTAGGTGGCGCGCGCCCCGGCCGCCCGCTTCTTCGGGTCGGACGAGAGCGGGTTCGGGTTCGCGTCGGTGGGCAGCTTGAACTTGCGGTTGGCGGCCAGCGCCATCACCTTGCCGGTACCCGGCTGCACCGCCGCCAGCAGCAGCGCGTTCACCGAGTTGTCGCCGCGCTGCTGGACGATGCGCTTGCGGGCCGACTTCTGGGCGTCGATGTCGAGCGTGGTGACGATCTTGTAGCCGCCGCTCTTGAGCCGCCGCTCCCGCTCGTACGTGTTGTCGCCGAACTCCGTCTGGCTCATCCACCAGCGCTGGAAGTAGTCGCAGAAGAAGCCCCAGTCGTTGTGCGAGACGCTGGTGCAGCCGTTGCCGATCGGCCGCGTGGTGCGCGCGACCTTCACCGCCTTGGCCTTCTTCGCCTGGTCGGCCGTGACGTAGCCGAGCGACAGCATGTCGTTGATGACGTAGTCGCGGCGCTCCTTGGCCCGCGGGTTGCCGTCGGCGGTGGTCGGGTCGAACAGCGAGGTGCCCTTGACCATGCCGGCCAGCAAGGCCGACTGGGCGACGTCGAGGTCCTTGGGCTTCTTGCCGAAGTAGATCTGGCTGGCCGCGTAGATGCCGTACGCGCCGTTGCCGAAGGGCGCGATGTTCAGGTAGCGCTCGAGGATCTGCTGCTTGGTCAGCTGCTTCTCGAGCTCCATCGCGTACTTGATCTCGGCCAGCTTCCGCTCGGTCGTCTTCGCGGTCGCCGCCACGACCTCGGCCGGGCTGCTCGCCGAGTAGGTCATCGACATCCGCACGACCTGCATGGTCAGCGTCGACGCGCCCTGCTGGTCGCCGCCGTTACGGTTGTTCACGAACGCGCGGGCCAGGCCCTTGAAGTCGACGCCGTTGTGCTTGTAGAACTTGTGGTCCTCGGCCGCCACGATCGCGTTCTGCATGTTGACCGAGATCTCCTTCAGCGGTACGTCGCTGCGGTACTCGTCGTACATGACGGCGATCTGGGTCTTGCCGTCGGAGGCGTAGATCCGGGTCAGCTGGGGCGAGGTCTGCTCCTTGAGCTCGCTCGGCAGCGACGCGAAGCCCTCGGAGCTCGCCTTGGCCGCCAGCCCGGAAAGCGCGGCGGCCGGGAACGACGCCGCCGCGACCACCACCCCGGCGAGCAGCCCGCACATCAGCAGCGAGCTCACGTTGGTCAGCGGATGGTGGTCACGGCGGAGGCGGTTGAGGAAGGGCACTCGGCAACGGTAGCGGCAAAGATCAACCGGTGTAGGCCGCGAAGATCTTGCTGAACTCGTACGGCTGCTGCGCGATGTTCGTGCACATGTAAAGGGCCCCTGTGCAGGCGTTCTTGTCGCGTCCCAGCTCCCAGAAGCTGAGCATGCCCAGGTGCTTGCCCTGAGCGAACGACACCAGTTGACGGGCGTCCGTTTGGTCGTAGATGTGACCATCGTCATTCTGCCCGAGCATCGGCGTCACGCCGACCATCTTCCAGACCTGCGCGTCGGAGAAGCCCGGGTAGAGCGATTTCAGCTGGCCGAAGGTGGCGTTCGCCGCGTCGACGGCGAAGGTGCCGTAGTCGCCGCTGCGGTAGTAGTCCATCGCCATCACGTTGACCAGGTCGACGGTGACGCCGGCGTCCCGGGCCGAGCGGACCACGTTCAGCCCGTCGGCGGTCAGGCCCTCGGGCAGCACCGGCAGCGTGAACGACACCCGCAGGCCGGGATTGGCCCGCTGGAGCCCGGCCAGCGCCTGCGAGCGGCGCGCCACCGAGGCCGGGTCGGCGGTCGCGCTGCCCTCGATGTCGAGGTCGATGTAGCGCAGGTTGTAGGCGCTGACCACGGCCTGGTACTCGGCCTGCAGCGCGGCCACGCTGGAGCAGGCCTGCGCGAGCTCGATGCCGGTGGCGCCGCCGAACGAGATCTTCACGTCGCCGCCGCGGGCGCGCACGGCGTCGATCTGGTCCTTGGCCCAGGCCTGGCGCGGGTCGTAGGCGTTGAACCACATGGCCTTGCAGGCGGAGGCGGTGATGAAGGCGAGCGTGACGTTCCGCAGGTTCCCGCTGCTGACCATGGTGGGCAGGCTGGGCGTCGGCCAGGCGCCCATGTCGACGTACGGGGCATGCGGCAGCCCGCCGGTCGGCGGCGGTGGGGTGGGCGGGGTCGTCGGGGGAGTGGTCGGCGGCGTCGTGGGCGGGGTGGCGCCGCCGTCGCAGGCGCCGAGGTCCTCCCAGAGCGAGGCGGCGGCGACCGGGTTCCAGCCGGCGCCGACCGGCGGGGTGTGCGCCACGCGGGCCCGGTAGAGGCGCCCGTTGTAGGTCACCAGCGCGCCGGCGGCGTAGCTGGTGCCCTCGGCCCAGGCCGGCGCCGAGCAGGCGACCATGACCGTCGCGCCGGCGGCGGGCGCGGCGAAGACGGCGGGGGATGTCATGACTCCGGCCGCGACGGTGACCACGCCCGCGGCGAGCGCCACCCAGCGGTGCAAATGCCTCATCGCAACTCCTTCACCAGGGGATTGCATCGAGCCTGATGGATGTCACGAAAAACTTTCAAGACTGTTAGTTATTTTTGCCGCAGGCGCAGCGTCCTGTCCGTCGGGCTGCCCGTCCGGCCCGTACAACGCGGGCAAGGGATGCGACGAGACACCCGGCCGGCGGCGTTCCCGACGATCACGCGCCCACCTGCGCGATCGTGGCCCTTCCGTTCACCACCCGCAGCCAGGCCGCGACCTCGCCGGAGGAGATGGGGATGTGCGGACCGGCGCGTTTGCTCCCGCCCGGTGATGAGTTCTCGCGTCCCCGGCCGTCATATCTGCATCGGGACACGATGAGACGGAAGGATTGACGTGATGAGTGTGGACACGCGGCTGGAAGGGCGGGGCGTGGGCGGTCTGGGTGAGGTCGACGAGCCGGCGTTCTCGGGGCTGGCCGAGCGGCACCGGCGGGAGCTGCACGTGCACTGCTACCGGATGCTCGGGTCGTTCGAGGACGCCGAGGACACCGTGCAGGAGACGTTCCTGCGGGCCTGGCGGCGGCGGGAGACCTTCGAGGGGCGGTCGACGTTCCGGGCCTGGCTGTACCGGATCGCCACCAACGCCTGCCTCGACCTGCTCGCCCGGTGCCGTCCGGAGCCGGCGACCGGCGGGGAGGTGCGCTGGCTGCAGCCCTACCCGGACCGGCTGCTCGACGAGCTGCCCGCGGGCGAGGCGGACGAGCCGGAGACGGTGGCCGTCGCGCGGGAGACGGTCGAGCTGGCGTACCTGGTCGCGGTCCAGCACCTGGCGCCGCGCCCGCGGGCCGTGCTGATCCTGCGGGACGTGCTCGGCTGGCCGGCCAAGGACGTCGCCGAGCTGCTCGGTGACTCGGTCAACTCGGTGAACAGCGCGCTGCAGCGGGCGCGCGCCGGCATGCGGGAGCATCTGCCGGCCGAGCGGCAGGACTGGACCGGCGGCGAGGAGGACGCCGGTACGCGCGAGCTCGTGCGCCGGTTCACCGAGGCGAGCGTGGCCGCCGACGTCGACGCGCTGGCGGCGATGCTGCGGGACGACGTCCGCTTCTCGATGCCGCCCACGCCCGGCCTGCACGTCGGCCGGGACGCGGTGGTGCACAACTGGGTCGACGACGGCTTCGCGGGCATGACGGGCCTGCGCGCCCTGCCCACCTCGGTCAACCGGCAGCCCGCCGTCGCCTTCTATCAGCGGCAGGACGGAACGACGACATACCGGCCGCTGACCCTCGACGTCCTGCGGATCAGCGGGGGTGCGATCACCGAGGTCTTCACCTTCCACGCCGACCGGTTCGCGCGGCTCGGGCTCCCGGAAGAGCTGCCGGCATGAACGACACCGTGACCCTCGCCCCGGCCGGCCGTGCTCGTCGATTCCGCCGGCTCGCCGGCGCCGGCCTCGCCGCCACGCTCGCGGCGATTGCGGCCACCACCCTCGCCGCCGCGCTGGCCCGGGCCGCTGGGGCCGACTTCGAGCTTCCGGACGGCGGCGAGACGATCCCGTTGCCCGGTTTCGCCGCGATGACCGGCGTCTTCGCGATCGTCGGCGTCGTCATCGCCGCGGCTCTTCTCCGCTGGAGCGCGCGGCCCGCCCGGCGGTTCGTGCAGACGGCGGTGCCGCTCACCGCGGTCTCGCTCGTCGCGCCCTTCCTCAGCGGCGGGAACGCGGCGACCGTCGCCGCGCTGCTCGGGCTGCACCTGGTCGCCGCGGCGGTGATGATCCCGGCGCTGGCGCGGAGCCTGCGCGCCGCGACGGTCAGGGCCGGAAACTGAGGCGGTACTCGGTGGGTGTGCGGCCGGTCAGCTCGAGAAACGCCGCGTTGAACGCCGACAGGGAGCCGTAGCCGACGCTGAACGCGATCGCGGTGATCGGCAGGTCCTCGTCGGCCAGCTTCTCGACCGCCGCGAGGATCCGCATCCGGCGCAGCACCGCCCGCCAGGTCATGCCGGTCTCGTCGGCGAACCGCCGGGCCAGCGAGCGCGGCGCCAGGCCCACCTCGCCGGCGATGTCGGAGAACCGGGCCTGGCCGCCGAGCCGCTGCTCGGTCAGCCGCAGCGCCTTGCGCAGCTCCGGCGAGCGGCCGGCCGGCACCACGACCGGGCTCGGCTGTTCGGCCAGCCGCCAGCAGACCGCCGCGAGCGCGGCGAACAGCGTCTCGGCGTACGGGGAAAGGGGTTCCTCGCTCGGACCCCAGCCGCCGCACTCGGTGAGCAGGGCGCCGGCCAGCCGGTTGAGGTCGAAGACCGTCAGCGGCGCCGGCGGTGCCGGTACGAAGCCGGTGCCGAACAGAACCGACGCGGTGGTGACCGGCTGCGGGATGCTCACCCGGATCGGCCGACCGGCCTCGATGAGGGCCGCCCGGGCCGGCGGCAGCAGCCAGGTCTGCCCTTGCGCCTCGAGCCGCAGCACACCGGCCGAGGCGCAGAGCAGGTAGTGGCGGTCGACGCAGAGCTCACGCTCGGGCTCGGCGGGGAACGTACGCACGAAGCTGTACGCCGGGCGGGTCATCGACGCTCTCGCACCTGCCGATCGTAGGCGCCGGTGTCAGCGCACGGTCTCCGCCGGCTCGGCCCGGAACCGCCGGCTCACCGGCGCATCCACCATGAGCGGGCGGAGCACCTCCCCGGAGCGGGCGAACGAGGGCGAGCCGAGGTATCCGGCGAACGACTCCTCGTCCTGCCATTCGTGCACCAGGGTGACCCGGGTGTCGTCCTCCCGGTCGGCGTAGACCCGGAAGGCGATGTTGCCGGGCATGTCCCGCACCTGCTCGCGTTCGCGGTCGAGCTGGGCGAGCGCAGCCGGGCGGTCGGCGGCGGAGGTGCTGAAGTCCAGGATGGCGATGAACATGGGGGTTCTCCTCGGATCGGGCGGCAACGGCCGCGTGGTCACCGGTCGATCCTCACGCGGCGGTGGGCGGGCGTGCCGCCGCCGGCCGGACAGCTTCGCGCTGCCAGCGGACAAGAATTTCGGGGCGGCCGGCGCACCGCCGGGTATCAGCCGGGCAGGGAGTGTGCGATCGGATGGCGGGGCTCGTACAGGCCGAGCTCGCCACCGCCGGGAAGCCGGATGCCGGTCAGCACGCCCCAGCCGCGGTCGCTGGGCGGTCGGGTGAACTCGACCCCGCGCTCGCCGAGCTCGGCCATGGTCGCGGCCAGGTCGTCGCACATCAGGTAGAACTCCTGCGCCGGCGGCCCGTCGGCCGGATGCACGGCCAGTTCCCCGGGCGGCGTCTTGAAGATCAGCCAGCCGCCGCCGGCGTCGACGTGCGGGTACCCCAGCACCTCGCGGAAGAAGGCCCGGTCCGCCTCGGCGTCGCGGCTGTAGAGGATCACGTGGCCACCGTTGATCACGCCTCAAGGGTAGGTTAGCCCGCCGCGCGGCGGGGTACGCGCCGCCCGTTATCGGGGGATAAGGGGCATACGCGATGCGGGCAGCGGTCAAGACGGCGGACGGGACGTTCGCCCTCGAGGAGCTCGGCACGCCGGACCTGCCGGGGCCGGACTGGGTGCGCGTCCGGGTCCGGGCGGCGGGGGTCTGCGGGACGGATCTGCGCCACTGGAAGGTCGCCGACCCCGAGGTCGAGGGGCACGTCGTGGGCCACGAGGTCGCGGGCGAGGTGGCCGAGGCCGGTCCGGCGGTGACCGACCTGGCGCCGGGCGACCGGGTCGTCGTGGAGACCGTGATGGGCGACGGCGCCTGCCCCTGGTGCCGGGTCCGCCGGTACAACCTCTGCCCGCATCTGTACGACGTCCGGACCGGCAGCGTCTCCCGGGCCTACGCCGAGTTCCTGGTCGCTCCCCGGTCGAAGCTCTACCGGCTGCCCGGCCACGTCAGCTTCGAGGAGGCGGCGCTGGTCGACACGCTCTCGGTGTGCCTGCACGCGCAGCACCTGAGCCCGCTGTCGATCGGCGACCGGGTCGCCGTGATCGGCGCCGGTCCGATCGGGCTCGGTCAGCTCATGCTGGCCAAGGCCGCCGGCGCCGAGGTGATCGTCAGTGACGTGGTGGAGTCGTCCCGGCGGATGGCTCGCGAGCTGGGTGCGGACGAGGTCGTCGACGGCGCCGCCGAGGACGTGACGGCCCGGGTCATGGCGTTCACCGGCGGCCGCGGCGCCGACGTCGCCTTCGAGTGCGCGGGCGGCCCCTCGATGCCGGTGACGCTGCCGCAGGCGACGAAGGTGGTCCGGCGCGGCGGCGCGGTCGTCGTGGTCGGCGGGTTCGACCCCGGCGAGACGGCGATCGGGCTGGAGTGGGAGCGGATCCAGAAGTCCGAGATCCGCATCCTGCCCAGCGCCAGCTTCGCGGTCTGGGACCTCGACCCCGAGGAGGGCCGGGTGGTCGACCTGCTGGCCCGCGGCCGGCTCGACGCCGGGCGCCTGGTGACCCACCGCTTCCCGCTGGAGCGGATCAACGAGGCGTTCGAGACCGCCGCCGACAAGGAGAGCACCGGAGCCGTCTTCGTGGCGATAACCGTCTGATCAGATCTCCTGCCGGTGCGGGCGGATCTTGACGTCGATGACGTCGCAGCGCTGGGGCTGGGTGACGACGTAGAGCACGCAGGCGGCGATGTCCTCGGCCCGCAACATGGCCATCCGGTCGATCTGCTCGCGCTGCTCCTCGGGCGGGAACTGGGCCTGCATGTCGGTGCCGACGGCGCCGGGCTCGATCAGGCTGACCTTGATGCCGAGCTCGTTGACCTCCTTGCGCAGGGCCTCGGCGAAGCCCTGGATGCCGCCCTTGGTCGCGACGTAGATCGAGCTGCCCTTCTCCCGTACGTCGGCGCTCATCGAACCGACGAAGACCAGGTGCCCGCCGCCGCGGCTCTTCATCCGCTCGATCGCCTCGTGGCTGACGGCCAGGTAGGCGAGCAGGTTGGTCCGCACCACGTACTCCCACTCCTCGTACGGCGTGTCCACGATGGACCCGGCGCCGAGGGCCGCGTTGCTGACGACGATGTCGAGGCGGCCGAGCCGCGCGTCGGTCTCGGCGAAGATCCGGCGGACGTCCTCCGGCCGGGCCAGGTCGCCGCGCAGCGCGAGCACCTGCCCGCCCTCGCGCCGGATGTCCTCGGCGGCGTCGTCCAGCTCCCGCTCGTGCCGTCCGACGATCGCCACCCGGGCGCCGGCCGAGGCCAGCGCGCGGGCGGTCGCCCGGCCGATGCCGGTGCTGCCCCCGGTGACGAGGACGGTCTTGCCCGCCACCGGCTCCGGCTCCGGCACGATCGCCGCGCCGGCTTCCTGTTCCATGGTCCGACCGCTGATGGTCATCGGCTTGCCCCGGTTCCGCTCGGTTCCCAGTGGATGGTCGCGGTCTGATCGCCGCGCAGCTCGTACTCGCAATGGCCCTCCGGCGTCGGATGCCCGGGCAGCTCCACCGCGGGGGTGACGGTGACGGTGACGTCCGGCAACGGATCCGGCCCGTCCGGCATGATCCGCAGCCGGCAGGCGAAGCGCGGGTCGCCGACGACCCGGAGGGTGGCCTCGCGCTCCCCGGTCACCGTCAGATCGCCGATGGGATAGTCGACGAAGACGATGAAGCCCGCGCCCTCGATCCGGCGGTACTGCCGGGGGAGGAACGCGAAGGCCGCGCCGGCGCCGTAGACCTCCTGGCCGACCTGCCCGGCCTGCTCCCAGCCCTCGTACAGGTCCTCGAGCGGGATCCACAGCTCACGGTCGATGGATCCGGTCCTCGGCTTGTCGCTGACGGCCTCGGGCGGCAGGTTCTGCGGGTAGTAGAAGGCGGCCCGCTCGATCAGCCCGCGGCGGAACTCGGGCAGCAGGACGGTCAGCCACGTCGGCAGCTCGCCGCCGGCCAGCCGCAGGTAGTACTCGACCGCGCTGAACGCCTCGATCGCCTCGAGAACGGCGATGTAGGGCGCGCCCCGCAGCGGGAACATGGCCAGGAAGGTGGGGTAGCTCGACGCGTACCCGTAGTCGCACTCCCACAGCCAGGTGTTGTTGAAGGCGCTGGCCATCGCCACGTACGTCATGCGGCGGAACCGGTCCTCGCCGGTGAGCTCGGCCAGCCGCAGCAGCGCGGCGGCGCCGAACAGCGTGACGTTGGCCTGGTAGAACATCTTCATGCCGAGGCCCGTCAGCCTCTCGGCGGCGGCCCTGGCCTCGGCGACGAAGCGGTCCTCGCCGGTGAGCTCGTGCGCCTCCAGCATGACGTGCGCGAACAGGGCGGCGACGTCGCTCTCGCCCGGCTCGCCGTCGCCCGACCGCGACACCTCGACGTCGAGCGTGTAGAGGTTGTAGAGCACCGGCCAGCGGTAGTCGAAACGATGCGCCACCGCGATCGCGTAGTCGAGCGAGTCCACGAACAGGGCGCGCGCCGACTCGTCGCCGTGCCGGGCCAGGCGGGCCAGGTTCAGCATCGCGTGGTAGAGGTACCAGGAATCCATCGTGCCCGGCTTCTTGTGCGGCTCCGAGCCGTCCAGCCGGTCCTTCTCGCTGATCAGCCAGCGGCCGAAGACGCCGGCCTTCCGGTCGAAGAACCCGGGCAGGCCGTCCCGCAGCTCGCGAGCCAGCGGGATGTCGTCGCCACGCCATGCGGCGTACTCCAGCAGTGGCAGGAGAACGGCGAGCTGCACCATGCTCTCCGGCGGGGTCTCGCGGTCCTCCACGTACGCGTTGAGGAACCGGCTCCCCTCGACCACCTCGCTGCACTTCGGCGACTCGGCCAGGTCCCGCAGCGCCTTCTCGGCGATGTCCGGCCAGTGCACGTAGGCGTGCGGCCGGCGCGGCAGGACCACCAGGATCCGCGCCATCGACTCGAGGAACTGCTCCGCCATCGCCGTGTCGTCCTCGGGCACGTCCGGGAAGAGGGCCAGGTACGCGTCGGAGAGCACGGTCTCGCGACCGGGCGCGATGTACCGGTCGGCCGATCCGGGCAGCGCGAAGCCCATCTCCGGCCAGGAGCCACCCACGACGTCGGCCAGCGATGTGTGGGTCTGCTCCGCGTAGTCGTTGAGGGCGGTGAGGTTCTGGAAGTAGAACACCGTGCCGGTGAAGGGCCTGGTGACGCTGAAGTGGACGCATCCGGTGCGCAGCCCCTCCTGCTGGGCGTAGAGCCGCCCGGTGGGGCCGTCGCCGAGGGGGATGAGATCTCGCGGCCAGTACGGCATGGTGAGCGGCTCGCGCGGGGTCAGCGCCGTGGTGACGTGCAGCAGGGGGGCGTCCGGATCGGGAAGATCGATCTCGGTACGGAAGACGCCGATCGCCGAGTCGATCCGCAGGCGCGCGCCGGTGTCGGCCGGTTCCACCTCCTCGACGCTCAGCTCGCCGACCGGGCAGTAGGCGGCCCGCAGCGCCACCCCCGCGCCGTTCGGCAGGCAGGCGATGACCCAGACCGACTCGTGGCTGGTCACCAGCGAGAACCGGACATCGTGGGACGAGGCCGTCCAGCGGGCGTCCGGCGTCCCGGCGTCGTCGCCAGCCGTCGGGAACATCCACGGCGAGGACGCCTCGGCGATCAGCTCCTGGAACCACATGCGTGGCGGCTACCCCTTGCCGCGCCGACCAAACCCCTCAGATGACCGATAGGGATCAGCGCGGGCTGATCGCCTGGCCCACCTCGGTACGGGAGCTGACGCCCAATTTCCGCAGAATGTTGGAGACATGGATGGCGGCCGTCTTCGGCGAGATGTAGAGCCGGCGGGCCAGCTCGGCGTTGGTGAGACCGTCACTGATCAGCACCGCCACCTCCCGCTCGCGCGGCGTGAGCGCGGCCGGGCCGGTGACCGCGTCCTCCGTGCCGGCCGGGGCCAGGCCCAGCTGGGCGCGCACCTGGTCGAGCTGGGCGACGCGCCAGCCCCGCCAGCGGGCGAGCAGGCGGGCGGCGGCCTCGACCTGGGTGGCGGCTTCCGCGCGGCGGTCGGCCGACAGCAGGCAGCGGGCGGCTCCGACGCGTACGGTGCCGCGGATCGCCGGCCCCAGGATGTGGGCCTCCACGATGGACAGATAGCCGGTCAGCGCCTCGGCGTGCCGGCCGTGCGCCTCCGCCACCTGCGCGTCCACCAGCGTGCGGAACGCGTCCCAGACGTCGGCGTCGAGCAGCGTGGCCGCCATCCGGTGCAGCCGCGGCGCGGGCAGGCCGAGCTCGAGCGCCGCCGAGATCAGATCGTGCGCCTGCTCGCCGCTGCGCCAGGCCAGCCCGGCCAGCTCGGTCATCAGCCGCTCCAGCGCCGCCTCGGCCCGCGGGAGGTCGTGCCGCCGGCAGGCGAGGTGGAACTCGAGGCCGGAGACGGTGTTGGGCGGATTGTTGGGCAGCGCCGACAGGTCGGCGATCAGCCGCTCGACCCGCTCCAGCTCGCCGGCCTCCAGGTACAGCCCGGCCAGGAAGATGCCGTGGTAGTCGGCCCACCGGCCCCGGCGCTGGTAGCCCCGGTCCTGGGCGCGACCCTCCTCGAGGTCGGCGATCGCGCCCGTGAGGTCGCCGGCCCGCAGCGCCAGCCGGGCCCGGCCCTGGAAGTAGGTGGCCACGGCGAGCGACTCGAACCCGGCGCGCTCGGCGTCGACCCGCATCCGCTCGAGGATCTCGGCGTGCTCGATCGGCGAGGCCGGCGGCTCGCCGTTCACCAGGTGGTTGAGCGCGCGGGCGGCCAGCACCCACTCGCCCGCCTTCTCGGCCTCGTCGACCAGCGCGGAGAGCAGCACCCGCCCCTCCTCCGCCGTCTGCGCGCGGTCGGTGAGCGCCGAGCCCTTCTCCAGCAACGCGGCCAGCCGTACGGCCGGCAGGTCGAGCTCCTCGGCGAGCGCGAGCGCCCGCTCCGACCAGAGCAGCGCGGCGTCGACGTCGTCGCGCAGGTACGCCGACTGCGCGATCGCGGTCATCGCCCGGGCCTGGTCCGCGCCCGGCGGCAGCTCCGCGATCAGCGTCTCGATCTCCTGGGTCAGCGCCCGCATCTCGTCGGTGACCCGGGACTCCCACGCGATCCGCACCAGCAGGTAGAGCGACTCGGCCCGGTCGGTGGTGGAGGCGGCCCGGTCGCGCCAGTCGCGGCCGTAGCGCAGGGCGTCGTCGAGCAGGCCGGCCAGCCACGCCGAGCGGGCCGCGGCGGCGAGCAGATCGGGGTCGTCGGGCACCTCGTCGAGGCCCATCTCGGCCAGCTGAAGGGCCTGGTAGGCGGAGCCGATCGAGAGGTAGAGCGCCGCGCCGCGCCGGGCCGCGGCGATCATGTCGTCGTACCGGCCGGCGCCCCGGGCGTGGTGCGCCACCATGGCCGGGTCGGCCTCCTTCGACAGCAGGGCCTCGAGCGCGGCCTCGTGCAGCCGGCGGCGCTGCCGGGCCAGCATCTGGTCGGCGATCGCCTCGCGGACCAGCGCGTGCCGGAACGCGAACTCGTCCTCGCCGGTCTCGACCAGCACGCCCCGGGCGACCAGGTCGCGCAGCACGGCGATCAGCCCGTCCTCGGTCGCCCCGGTCACGTCGGCGAGCAGGTCGAACGGGATGCGCTGGCCGAGCACGGCGGCCGCCTCGACGACCCGATGGCTGACCGGGTCGAGGTCTTCCACCTGGCGGCGCAGCACGTCGGCCAGGCTCCACGGCAGCGGCCGCTCGACCAGCGCCTCGACGTCGTTGCCGGGCAGCTCGCGCAGCAGCTCCTCGAGGAAGAACGGGTTGCCGCCGGTGCGCTGGTGCAGGGCGGTGACGGCCCGCAGCGGGGCCGGCGCGCCGGTGGCGGCGGCGAGCATGGCGGCGGTCTGCGCGGGGGTGAGGCGATCCAGCCGTACGTGGGTGACGGCGTGCCGGCGTTCCAGCCGCGCCAGCAGGCCGGCCACCGGCTGGCGGCGGGTCACCTCGTCCGGCCGGTAGGTCCCGATGAGCAGCCGCGGCCCGCGCTGGTCGGCGATCCGCTCGAACAGCGCCGCGCTCTCCGAGTCGGCCCAGTGCAGGTCCTCGAAGGCGATGACGGCCGGGGCGTCGCCGATCAGGTCGGTCAGGATGGCCAGGCCGGTGTGCAGCCGCTCGACCGGGCTGCGCCGGGGATCGGCCAGGGCGGCCAGCTGCTCCTCGTCGACCTCGGGACGGCCGTCGATGGCGTCCAGGAGCACCTCGTACGGCCGGGCCAGCGAACCCGGCTCGGCCTGGCCGACCAGCACGACGGTCTCGGCCGGCAGGGTGCTCAGCAGCTCGCGCACGAGCCGGGTCTTGCCGATGCCGGGCTCGCCCGCGATGATCGCGACGGCCGGCTCACGCGACGAAGCGAGCCGCGCCAGCCGGCGCAGCTCGCTCTCTCGCCCGATCATCACCGGGCTGGCACCGCCGCGGAGGGTTCGCACGACGCCAGGGTACCGGTGGGACGTCCGCGGACGGCCGGCGAGCGGCGGGCCCGGCGGGCCCAGCGGGCGCTTCGCAGCACGTGCGCCCGCTCGGACTCGGCGACCAGCTCGCGGTGCCGCTCGTTGACGAGGGTGAGCATCAGGTCGGGGTGCATCAACATGGCGTTTCTCCTTGTCGGCCGGTGATGAGTCAATCTTCGGCCGGTGCCGGGGCCGCCACATCGGGAGCGCTTACCTATCTTGAGCGGCGGCGGAGGCGGGTCGCCGCCTAGGCATACCTAGGTGTCCTCAAGGGCCCAGGTGTTCCCCAAAGGCCGCCCGAACGCCCTTCCGCCGGCGGGGCACGGCGGCCGAGGCTGAGGTATGGCAGACGCCTCGGAAGCGCCGATCGCGGAGCAGCAGGTCCGCCCGGACGCGACGGTGCCCGCGACCCGGACGTCCGATCCGGACGGCGGCGGCCCGGCGCTGCTGCCGGCCGGGGGCAACGCCGCCCTCGCCCGGCTGCTGCAGGGCGCGCCCTCCGGACCGGCCATGGCCGGCCTCGCCCAGCTCGCGGGCAACGGCCAGGTCGCCCGCTTCGCCGGCCAGCCCGCCGCTCCGCCCTGGGCCGGCGTGCCGGCGGCGGGCTTCGCGGCCGGCGCGCACGGCGAGGCGGTCCGGGACGCCCAGGTCAAGCTGAGCCGGGTGCAGGCCTCGGCGCTGCCGCTGACCGAGGACGGCCGGTTCGGCCCGCTGACCGAGGCGGCGGTGCGGACCTTCCAGGCCGGCGCCGGCATCGCCCCGGCCACCGGCGTCCTCGATCCGGTCACCACCACCCGGCTCGACGCGGCGTTCGCGGCCCTGCCGCCCCCGGTCCGGGCGGTGCTGACGATGGGGTCGAGCGGCGCCGACGTCGGCTTCGCCCAGCAGAAGCTCAACGCGCTCGGCAGCAGCCCCCGGCTGGCGGTCAACGCGGTCTTCGACGGAACCGTGCTGCTGGCCGTGGTCGGCTACGAGATCGCGGTGCTGCGGCGCTTCCCGACCGGGACGGTCGACGCCGCGATGTGGGCCGACCTCGACGCCAAGGTCAAGGGCGGCTTCGTCGCCCGGGAGGGTGCCGGCGCGACCCCGGTCGAGCAGAACACCCCGAGCGGGACGGCCAACTCGCTCGGCACGCAGGTGGCCGGCACGTCGCTGCACCCGGTGGTCGGCGTCGGCGGCCTCACCCGGGGCCCGGCGGTGCGGGAGCTGCAGCAGAAGCTGAACCAGGCCGGCGCCGCGCCCGCGCTCAAGGACGACGGCGTGTTCGGGCCGCTGACCCAGGGCGCGCTGCAGGCGTTCAAGAACGGGCGGGTGCCGCCGCTGCCCGCGCCCGGCACCGCGGACAAGGCGGCCTGGGACGCGTTGGACGCGATCGCGCCCGGCACGACCGTGGGCGCTGTCGAGCGGAACTGGACCGAGGTGGTGGGCGGGGCGACGTACGGGATGACCGGCGCGAACGCGGCCCGGTACTCGTGGGAGATCCAGAAGACCCGGATGGTGGTCACCGCCAAGGTCAACTTCGTCGGGCTGCCCCCGCCGGCCGCGTGGTTCGCGCACGTCGAGACGGTCTGGAACCAGTACATGGGCGTGGAGACGGCGTCGAAGAGGACCATGCCGGTCGACTTCCGGATGACCCGGGGCGCCGGCGGCGACGCCAAGACGGTGCAGGTGCAGGCGGGCACCGGCCGGGCCAACGCCGGTCTGTGGTACGCCGGCGACCCGAACGCGGCCACGACCGTCCCGCACGAGTTCGGTCACCTGATCGGCCTGCAGGACGAGTACCAGCTGCACCCCGGCGACTACGTGCGGGCCACCGGTCACGAGCCGCCGGTCGGTGATGCGGCCGGGCCGGGCGTGCCGCCGGCCACGATCGCGGCGCGCCTGCAGGCCGCGATGGTCGCGCGCAGCAGCGTGAACGCGCGGGCGGCGAGCGTCGGGGCCGGGGTCAAGGAGGGCGCGTACGCTCAGCAGGTCGTCGCGGCCTACGCGGCGCTGCCGGTGGTGGTCGTGCCGCTCGTGCCCGCGTCGCCCGGCCCGCCCCCGGTGCCGCCGCGGCCCGCGGTCCCGCTGACCGGCGACCTGTTGACCGACCTCAACGCGGCGCTGCCCGACGACAACGACCGCTACGAGACCATCCAGCGGTTCGGCTACTCGAGCGGATCGATCATGGGCGACCCCGGCCGCGAGAAGGATCCGCACGACCACGGCGCGCAACCGCGACATATCGCCGAGTTCGTGGCTATTCTCGGCCGGGCACTGGGCGGCACCTGGGAGGCGAAGCGGCGATGATCCTGCGGCTCGTGGTCACCGACGGCACGCAGTCGCCGGCCGTGGCGGAAAGCGTGGAGGTCGCCGCCGACGGCGCGATCAGCGGCTGGCGCAGCGTCAGCGAGGGCGGCGTCGGCTGGTTCGCCGGCCGGCTGCCGGCCGGCGAGCTGGCCGCGATCCAGGCCCTGGCCGGGGCGGTGACCGCGGCCCCGCCCGCGGAACCGCCGCCGCCCGGCTCCGGGCAGCAGGTCCTCGAGCTGCCCGCGACCGGGCCGGTTCCGATCGCCGCCATCGCCGACGGCCCGGGGGAGTGGCCGGCGCTGGCCGCCGCCGCCCGCCGCCTGCTCGACCGCCTGACCGCCTTCCCGCGGGCGGCCGTGGCCGTGACCCCGGACGGCCGCCTGGTCCACCGCGGCACCGAGCCGCTGCGCCTCGACCTGTCCACGATCGCGGTCCGGGTGACCGCCTGGCGCGGCTACTACGAGCCGGCCAGCGACTGGGACAACGTGGTCGAGGGGCCGAGCGAGGTCGAGGCGGGGCCCGGATGGGCGTACGACCTGCCCTTCGATCTTGAAGTGCAAGCGGGCGTCACCCTCCACCTGACCGCCGACTTCGCCGTCCTGAGCGGCACCACCCGCATTCTGGTCCGCGCGAAGCACACACCCGCGATCGATCCGGCCGGAAACTGACCGCATCGGTTTCTACCGTCGGTGCATGGAGACCACATACACCACCGTCGCGCCCTGGATCGTCACGCCCGACACCGGGAAGCTGCTCGACTTCGTCACCGCCGTGTTCGAGGGGGTCGAGCAGGGCCGGGTCCCGCTGGAGGACGGCAGCATCGGGCACGCCGAGATCCGGGTCGGCGACACCGTCCTGCTCGCCTTCGACCGGCGCCCGGACTGGCCGGCCATGCCCGCGCTGCTGCGCGTCTTCGTCCCCGACGCCGACGCCACGATCGCGCGGGCCGTCGCCGCCGGGGCGCGCGTGGTGACCGAGCCGGCCACGCACGCCTTCGGCCAGCGCGGCGGCCGCGTGCGCGACCCTTTCGGCAACATCTGGTGGATCAGCGCGGTGGTCGAGGACGTCCCGGTCGAGGAGGGCCTGCGCCGGCTGGGTGAGCCGCGCTACGCCGAGGCGATGCGCGTGGCCCAGGAGACGCTGGACCGCGAGCTGAGCGGCCGCGAGCACAGCACGATCAGCCGGCCCCTGCGGCAAGAAACGTAGATAGGTGCCGAACCTGAGGCACGGCCGGCGGCTTCGGTGACGCCGTCACGAAACACGGTGGTTCATGGCAGCAGGGTCGCAGAAAGGAAGAAGGGGTCCTTTTCCTCCACGACTTGGTCGGCCGGAGGGATCGCCAGGTCGGTCCGCAGCCCGTAATCCGAGAGCGTGAAGATGGTGGTGTACGCGCCGGACTTGCCGACCGAGGCAGTGCTGATCTTGGAGAAGCGACCCTGCTCGTCGAGGTCGATGTTCACCCGGAAGGTTATGTCCGGGCGCGGCGTCGAGCTGGGCCTCTTGTCCTTGCTGGTGAATTGACCGGTGAATGAGCGGCTACCAGTCCTGGTAATGTCGCCGGCGCGGTTCGCCGGATTGGCCAAGTTCCAGGGAAACGCGTCGTTGAACACCACGGAGGATTCGGCGTACAGCGGCAAGCCCGTATGAACCCAGTCGCCCGCGGCAAGGCGGGCGATCGTGGTCGACCCCAGCGCCATGTCGTGCAGCGCTCGGCCGCTCGCCTGCACGTAGAGGTCCCTCCCGACCCGGCGGACGACGAAATCCCTCCCGGTAACCTCCCAGCTCTTGGTCTCGGCGTTCACCACGCCGGTGAATCGGTAGATGTCGGAGCCGCCGTCCTGGGTGAACCGGGCGGACTCCCTGCCCAGCTTGGCTTTCGCGGCGGCAAGCGCCATCACCGGGTCGGCCGGAATCGAGGCGGCGACCCGAGGAGCCTGACTGACGCCGGCCACGCCGTTCGTCGTGGTCGAACAGGCGGCCCCCGACACCCCCGTGAGAACTGCTGCGCTTGTGGCTATCAGCCGCCGTGCCCACATACCGCATCCCCCGGCTTGATGATCATGAACGGCGGACAATCTATCCAGAGACGGCCACCGGATCCAGAGGGCCTGGATGCCCCGCTCCGCCGTTCTGCCACGCCCACGCCATGCCGTCGAATGATCACCTGCACGGATCTGCCGCTGTCCGGGCGCGCCGGGCCGCCGGACTCGAACCGGCTCGTCCCAGACTGCTCGGGTGCCGATGCTCACGCATGGCGCACTATTCCCATGTGCTATCGCCCGACGCGCACCGAGAGGTTAGCCCAGTCGGATCCCGTCCGGTGCGGGGCCCGCCCTCTCCCGGAGAGGCGCGTGCGAGGCTTCTCGCCACGGAAGTGGTCGGCGACGCGCCGCCTGCTTTACTGCGGGACCTGGGGCGGCTCAGAGGTCGCCTGACAGCCGGGGTCGGCGACGCGTCACGTGGGCGAAATGGGGAGCAGCATCGGCCTCGACCGCGTGGATAGTCATTGGGTGTCTGGTGTTCATGCTGATGGATTAGCACGTCAGGATCAGGTGGCGCCGTTGCCGACGATCAAGGTGGCGATCAGTACCACGGCCGCTCCCGCGAGAGTGGCGAGAACTACTGGGAGACACGAAGCGCGTCGAGACGCCATTCCGAGGCACAAGGCCACTATTGCCGGCAACCGGCACGACGAAGAGCTCTAAGAAGCGCAAATACTCCGCGTAGGCACGGTTGACGCCGTCGGAGGTGAGGACGCCCACCGTCATTGCCACCAGGATCAACACGTGCTGGATCGCCCAAGTCACCGCACCGCGCCACCCACGGTCGTCCCTGACGGTCGGCTGCGCAACCGCAGTGTGCCCGCCGTGCCGGTCGTCCACGGCTATCTCCTGTTCACTGACAGTGCGTCGTGACACCAGCGCCCCGGCTAGAGACGAACAGCCTGCCCTCTGGATTTGCTCGGCGCGAAGGACGCACGCGCTCGTGCCGTAATACGCCAGTGAGTCAGAGGCGGGTCGGAGGCTTTGCGGTCAAGGCGCCGAGCGTAGGCAATGGCCGTTTCGCAGGGTCCCGGCGGGACCGATCGGCGCCACGCCTTGGCCCATGTGCGCGAATGACACGAGGCAGCCAGCCGTCTCGTGCAACGCAACGCCGAAGACCACGTCGCGTTCGGGGATTCGCCGACGTATTCGGCCAACCGGATCTCGGCGTCGGGATAGCCCAACTCCGCTAGTGCCTGGCGGATTGTGGCCACGTCCGTCTCGGTGCTGTATCGCGGATCCAGGCAGGACGACGGATCCGGGCAGATCGCCGCTTGCACGCCAGCGTTGATGGTCCGGGCTTCGGTCTTCACCGCAGTTGACGTCGGCGGTGGATTCCGATCGGCGTCGTGCGCGGTCAGGAACCCACAGGCCCTCGCATCCTCCTTCAGGACGGCGTCTAGAAAGGTTCGGGGATCGACCGGTCCGCCGCTGACGGAGAAGGCGCGGACAGTGCCCGGTGTGCAGCTTTCCGGAATGATCGGCAGCTCGGCCGCCGGCGCCGACCGGGCGTTCGCAGCCCAGAGCGAGGCAGAGGTAAGCACGCCGGTGATCACTATCAGGGCCACCGCAGCGCGAATGCCGACTCTACGCGACGACGGAGGAACCTCGCCGAAGACGAACACCCCGCCAAGCTAGCCGCCCGCCGGTGCAATGACGGTTGCCATCCGGGAGCAAGCCGAGGTCGAAGACAGCGACAACGCCACCCGCATGGCGGTCGCTCCGTCTACCGGCAGGCCCCGATGCGCGGATCTGCCGCGTCGAGGGCGTTGGCGCTCCTACCGGGTCTGCGTCATCGACCAGATCCTGGTCCACTCGCCGGCACGACTACGTGCGTCGACCACCGATGCCGGCCGACCCACCCACCCTGGGCCTCCGGCTCCTGCAGTGCGAAGCGCTGCTGACAACCGCGCGGCCATCAGCCAACCGCAACGACTTCGCCCTGATCGCGATGCTTGGCCTGCTCGGGCTGCGAATCTTCGAAGCCTGCGGCGCCAACATCGCCGATCTTGGAGTGGAACGCGGCCGCCGCGTCCTGAAGATTCGCGGTAAGGGCGACAAGACGGGACGGCCGGGATTGAGATGCCACGCATGCACCCGCACAATGCGGTGACAGAGTCGGGGTGTCGGTTGAGCTGCGACAGCCAGGACACCGCGCTGGTAGTAGGTGTTTGCCGCGCTGTTCCGGTCGCCAAACTCCAGATAGATGTCGACCCAGCCGAGCCGGCCCCTCGTCTCCGCGCCAGCCGGCGAGCCAAGGTCACCATCCCCGGGTGGAGTACTAGGGAACGACCGAGGTGAGCGGCACCTTGCGTCGGGTGTCCGCGCGGCGCACGGGCGCCGGCATCCGGCGCCACCGCTTGATCAGCTCGAGGTTCGAGTTGGTCGACAGCGAGGACTCGAGATCCGCCGCGACGGAGAAGCCGTCGCGCTCCAAAATCCTCTCGAAGGTGTCACTGCCCCGAAGCCGCTGATGCTGGAAGGAGCAGAGAAAAGACGTGGCGGTACGCACGCCGTGCGCGCGCAGGAGGTCCCGCGTCTCGTTGTCCTTGCCCTGCGGCCCGAGCTGGGTGTAGAGGATCGCCTGATCCGTCCAGTCGATGATGCGCTCCCGCGGCATCCGCGTGTTGAGCATCAGCTCGACCAGATCGGCCGTCGCCATGTTGGACAGGTTCTCGATGTCCTCCTCCTCGAGACGGGCCTCGTGCCAGACGGTGATGCCGTCGAGGTCGCTGATCGGCAGGTCGGACCGCATACTGGGCAGCGCGATCTTGCCGAAGGTCCGCTTGAAGACGGACTCGATGATCTGCCAGAAGACCCGGGGGAAGACGCCCACCACGAAGCCCGCGAGCAGCAGCTGGCCCTCGGTCAGCAGGTGCATCTTGTCGGACACCACCATGAGGACCCAGACGCCGATCACGGCGAGGATGATGCGCATCGACACCGAGGTGTACGCGCTGCCGCGCAGGTCCTTCAGGACGTACCTCCGGAAAAGCATTTGCAGCGAGAAGAAGTACGCCCCGAGGAACGCCAGCGTGATCGGGGAGGCCTTCGGCACCAAGGCGGTCCACCAGGATTCGACGAACGGAGCCGGAGCCACCTGGAGCACCTCGCCCGGCGGAAGGGTGACGAGCCAGCCCAGGGCGATGAGCACTGTCGAGAACAGGACCGGCAGGGTGGTGGTGGAAAGGCCCGTCTGCCCCGAGACGTCCGCCTGCTTGTAGACGGCGACCTCCCGGTTCTCGATGGCGGCGTCGTAGACCTCCTTGGGCAGATCGCCGTAGACCGCCTCGAACCGCTGCAGATAGCTGAGGACCCGCCGCTTGCGGGTCAGGTTGTCCTCGCCCTCGGCGATGCGCAGCAATCCTAGGCGGGCGAGGCTCGCCAGGAAGTCGTTGAGAAGGCTGGCCTTGCGGGTGGCGATGAACAGGTACCACATCGCGGCCGGCAGAAGGCAAACGATGATCAGGAAGACGATGCGTACGGAGATCAGCTGATATCGCTGCGGGAAGACGGCCACGCTGCCGACGACGCCGAGAATGGCCGGCACAATGACGAAGATGACCAGCGCGGCACGTGCGCTCGCGCTGGCCCTCAGCAGCCACCGGCGCCCTGCCGTCGTGGCGAGAGCGACCGCGACCAGCAGCAGGACGAGGGCGGGGATCCACCACCAGCGGGTGAGGAACGACCAGATGGGCTTGCGGTAGGCGATGACCGCGATGACCGCGCCCCAGGCCAGTAGCCCGAGGAAGCCGAAGAGGGCGCCATTGCTTTCCTCGCCCTTGTCGTCCTGGCGCTTGTCGTCCTGGCGCTTTTCTTCCGGGCGCTGGTCTTCCGGGCGCTGCTCTACCTCGTGCTGGTCGTCCACGCGCTGGTCGTCCGCGCGGTTGTTCTCGTCGTTCTTGTTCTCCTCGCCGCGGGCAGACGCGTCCGGGGCGCCCGGTTGGGTTGCCGCCGGCGCCTGATCGGCGGTGTCGTTCTCGCTCTGCACCGTGTCCATGCCGGAAAATACCAGCGCCGCGGGCCGGCGATCAGTCGGAATTCGGCACCTGCGCAGCAAGATAAGCGCACGTCCCGGCTGTTATGGGCTGACTCCCTGTACGGGGTGGCCGTCCTCCAGATAGCGCACCCGTTTTGCCTTCCAAGCGGCGCGCACACGGCGTCGGACCGGTCCGCTGAGCAAAGGCAGCGCCGCGTCTATCGGCAGGATCCGGCTTTCGGCGATCTCGACCGGCTGGAGGACCACCGTGTCCAGGACGGCGTCGTCGAAGACGCCGCAGTCGAAAAGGAAGCGCATACCACCCGGACGGTCAGGCCGTGGGCGGAGGAAGTCGACGCACTTGAGCCGCCCCGTGGTGACGTCGAGCCCGCACTCCTCCCTGGTTTCGCGGCGACACGCATCCCAGGGTGACTCGCCGATCTCGACAATCCCACCCGGGATCGTCCAGCCGCCCTTGTACGTCGGCTTCAAGATGAGCAATCGGCCCTTGCGGCCACGTATAAGGGCCCCGGCCGAGGCCGGGATGGTCGGGAGTACGAACGTCAGCTCGGGTAGCTCACCGGGGTCGACGTCGCTCATGGAGAGCATGCTAGATCTGGCGCCGGTTACTCATCCAGCACTTGAAGACGACGCGGGATTGGCGCACTCATTTGCCGCCGATCGCGGGTAAGCAGAGCCTCAGATGGTCACTTCGACTGGGCCTGGGCGTTGTATGCGGTGGCCGGACGACCCCTACGGACCTCTTCTGAGATCGAAGGTCCGTACGTCACCCATCACGTCGAGGATGACTCGGTCCGAGACGACCCGGTAAGACCATGGCGGTTCCACGAAGGTCGTCCACAGTTTCGTGCCGTCGGTGCGCCAAGCGGCGAGTTCCAGTTCCGCCGACATAAGCACCACGTCGTCGTGCTGACGCCAGGACCAGAAACCGAACTCTGCTTCGTCCACCCAGCATCGCCTCCACCGGCCGGACCTCGCGTGGTAGGCCACCAGGCGCGTGCCGGCGCCGATGAAAAGCTGACGCTTTTCGGGAACACACAGCACTCCCGGGCTGAATCCGGGTCCCGACGGCGCATACCGCTGGGTAACCACGAGGCGAGGCCACTCGCCGTCTCCGTCGTCAACGGCAACGAAGAAGTACCCGCCGACTGCTCTGTCGTCGGCGTCAGGGAAGTCCTCGACCAGGTCGGCATGCTGTTGAAAGACACCGAGGACAGCCGGCGGAGCCAGGCCGACGAGAATCTGCGTCGTGCCGACGGTGAACGCCAACGGGCCGTCCCACACGTCACTCACCTGCCGATCATGCCCCACCCGGGCATCGTCACGTCAGCCATCGTGATAGCCGTTTCCCGACCCGGGTCGTCGAGTGGATCATTTGATGCCGGCCGCCGCGTCCAGTTCCTGGAGGAGGTTGTAGGCGGCCAGCTCGATGGCCTTGTGTCGCCACTCCGCGGCGCGGTAGACGCAGGCGATCAGGCCGCTACGGTGCAGCCGGCGCAGGTCACCATAGGCGAAGGCGTAGCGGGCCTTGGTCTCGGCCGAAGCGCCGTCGGTCAGGCCGAGGTACCAGGACGCGTACTCGTCCCAGGAATGTTTGTCGAGGAACGCGTTCTCGGTGTCGGCGCGGGGCTGCACATCGCCCCAGTCGCTGTCCAGCACGTACTGTTTCGAGGCGATGAGCTGTCGGGCTCGTTGCAGCGCTGCCTCGTTCACTTCGTACTTGGCCATGTCGCTTTTTTACCCCGGCGGTGGCCGGCCACGCGACGCGGCCACAGTCGGCTACGCGATGAACGCCCGGGACGCCGCCCCAGCAGTGCACCCGGCTTCCTCCGCAGCCCGTCCGGATCTGCCGCCGACAACAGCCGTCACGCGGAGGGCGTCCGCCGACAAGCGCCGGACGGCGCATCTCCGCACGGCCTCGTTTCGAAGGTGGGTGCCAGCCGTTTGGAATGCATCCTGGAGCTGGACCACCCTGATTTTGTCGTGGACGGCGGACAACTCGACGCCGCCTACACCATGGACTGTTCGCTCTCGGAACTCGAACGGCTGAGGGCTGGCGGGGATCCGGTCGTGCTGCTGCCCTTCAACTTGCACCGGTTGGCTGCGGGTCGGACCGGTTGTCGATCGGTGACCCTGGGCGCCAGGTCCGACGGCCGCTACTCGCTTGTGGCCCGAGCGGCGCCGCCGCTAGAGCAAGGATCCGGCGAGCGGGATGTTCTGTGTCCTCAGCGCGCCGGTCACTAGACGCATGATCCGGCGGGCACCGTACGCCTCGAAGTGGGTGTGGTCGTTGCAAAAGAACTGTCCTACCGGCCCGGCCGTGTAGTCGCCGTTGTTGGGGCAGAGGTGGAGCGAGTTGTAGTAGTCGACGCTGAGGGTCCGCAGATCGATGACGGGAGCACCGGTGGCGGTGCCGGCCGCGAAGGTCTCCGGGTAGAAGCCGCGGTTCAGGGTTGCCGTGCTACCGGAACAGGCGATGGCCGCGACCGGCGTGACCAGGACGGGGAAGGCACCCCGCGCCTGGGCGGCCTGCGCCATCATCGTCATCAGCTGCTGGTAGCGGGCGCCGCCGACGTGCTTGGGGCATGCGCTGTCGCCGTCGTTGATGCCGAACTGGATGAACAGGTATTCGCCGGCCCTCATACCGTCGAGCACCTTCTGCCAGTTGACCGAGAGGGTCGTCGAGTTGAGGGCACATTCGCCGGCGGAATTCTTGTTCGCGGTGACGCCGCCCTCGTACAGCCACGTCTGAATGCTGCGACCGGCAACCGCCAGGTTGTTCACCACGATGTTGCTGTGGAACTGCCCGTCGAACTCGGTGGCCCAGCCGACGGGACAGCCGGTGTGGGGGTTGGCCATGGTCGAGTCACCGGCCATCCAGACGTTGGTCGTCGCCGCGGCGGCGGCCGCCGGCTTCATCCGGACGCCGCACCCGGGGGAGGCGGGGACGAGGCGCTTATGCGCGCGCCCATTGCTGGTTGGCGCCGCCGTTGCAGGTCCAGATCTCGACCTTGGTGCCGTTGGCAGTGGCGGCGCCCGTCACATCGAGGCACAGCCCGGACTGCACGCCGGTGACCGTGCCGTTGCTGTTGATGTTCCACCGCTGGTTGGCGCCGCCGTTGCAGTCGTAGATGTCGACCCTCGCGCCCGCAGCGGTGGATTGGCCGTACACGTCCAGGCACTTGCCGCCGATCCCGACGAGCTGTTGCGACGCGGTGTAGGTCCAGGACTGGTTGGCGCCGCCGTTGCAGTCATAGATGTCGGTCTGCGTCCCGTTGGCGGTGGTCGAGCCGGGCACGTCCAGGCAGCGGCCGGAGCCGACGCCGCGCAGGACGCCCGTGCCCGTGCCGGTGCCGCCGCCCGTGCCGACCACACCGGTGGCGGCGTCGACGGTCCAGCTGGACCGGCAGGTCATCGACACCGTGGTGCCGCTGATCGTCAGGGGCTCCCAGACGTACCGGGAGTCGCTCAGCGTGCCCGAGTTCCACCGGTCGCCGAGGAAGATGTAGCTGGTGGTCGAGCTGCCGGTGACGGGCAGGATCGAGGTGGTCTGCGAATTGCAGGTATTGGTGCCGGCCGGGGCGAAGCTGCGCCACGCACTCCACGTGCCTGTTACGGAGGTGGCCGTCGTGTACTGGTTGTCGTTCGTCGACCAGCCGGTGAGATGCGAGCCGAAGAGGTAGTACGTGCCATTGATCTTGGCCATCGCCGGCGCCTCGTACTGCTCGAGGGTCTTCACCAGCGCGGTGACGCTGAGGAAGTCGGCCGACAACTGGTAGATCTGCAGCTTGGCGCTGGTGCGGTCCTCGCTGAGGAAGTACGCCGTGCTGCCGTCCAGGAACAGGTTGTCGTCCAAGCTGTCGTGGCCCAGCGGCTTGAAGCTGCCCCGGTAGGTGTAGGTGCCGCACACGCTGCTACTGGTCGCGACCCCCGCCTTGCGCTCGGAGTAGCCGCTGTTGTCGATGTGCATGTACATCACGTACGTCGCCGTGCTCGCGTTGTAGATGACGTGCGGGCGCTCGACGACCCGATTGGGCCCGAGGTCGCCGCTCGACTGCCGGGTGAGCACGTTGCCGACGAACTGCCACGTCGCCAGGTCGGTGGACGAGTAACACTTGATGTTCTGGAACGGGGAGCCGCCGGTCTTGTCCTCACCGAGCCAGTAGTACGTGTCACCGACCTTGATGATGCCCTCACCGTGCGCCTGGATCGGGTTCCGCGAGGTGTCGGTCCACACGGTGCCTGGCGTGACGGCCACGGCCGCGGCCCGGGCGGCCGGGGTGAAGACCCCCACCGCGAGCAGCAGGGCGGCACCGAGCAGCGGCAGCAGTCGTCTCACCGAACGGACCTCATAAATCGAAGTACCTCAATATTGAGAACGTTAACATAGCTCCGGCCGGGTGAGACGTCAACGAGCCAAGGTGAGCGGGCACTGGTGATGGTTTCGTGGGCTACTCGCCGATGCCCAGGCGGCCGAGCACGTCGTTGACCCAGTCACTGAAGGGCCGAATGATCTGGTAGCCGATCAGGGCCGCGACAATCACGAACCCCACCATCCCCACCAGCAGCCATCCCCACCGCAGCCGGCGGCTCGATGCATCGCCCTTCGACTCAGGCACGGTCGCCTCCTTCGGCGTCTCACCGCACATCATGCGACCAGGCGCGACGACGCGACAGCGCCGACGAGGCCAACGGGCCGGCGGCGGAGTCGGCGAGGATGAGCGGTGAAGGCATCGGGGGCTATCGGGCACTAATAGCCGTGACTAGCCAACGGACCCACTCATGGTGGTGATCACCACGCGAGACGCACCGACCGACCGGTTCACGGATCTGTTCGACAAGTACCACGGCGAGATCTACCGGTACGTGGCCGGCAGGTTGAGCGCGTCCCACGCCGATGACCTCGCCGCCGAGACGTTCCTGGTGGCGTTCCGCGACCGGGCCAAGCTGAACGACGCCGGACACGTACGCGCCTGGCTCTACGGCATCGCCACCAATCTGATTCGCCGGCATCGCCGCGACGAGGAGCGCCGATACCGGGCCCTGGGCCGCGCCGGCTCGCACGCCGCGCCGGCCGAGAACGACCACGAGCGGGTCATCTCGCGGGTGGCCGCCGGCGTCGTCCAGTGCGAGCTCGCCGAAGCACTGCGCCGGCTCAAACCGGCCGACCGGGACGTACTGCTGCTCGTCGCCCTGGCCGACCTCGGCTACGCGGAGGTGGCCGTCGCCCTCGGCATCCCGGAGGGCACCGTCGCCTCCCGGCTGAACCGCGCCCGCAAGGCCGCACGTGCGGCGCTGGGCGGAGCCGATCCCACCCGTGACATCTCAGGAGCCACCCGATGAACGAAGACCTTCAGCTCATCCGTGAGTTGCTCGACGCACCACGGCCGACCCCGCAGGCGACGTTTCAGGCGCGGAGCAAGCTCACCGCGGCGATGGAGCGGCGCCCCCGCCGTCGCAAGATTCATGCGGCCTTGGCCGGTGCCGGCGCCGCCCTCACCGTGACCGCGGTGATGGCGTTCGTCCTCGGCCAGCCGGACACTCCCCGCGTAGGAACAACCACCCAGGCCCGGCAGCTGGGCGCGCACGACCTGCTGCTGGCCGCGGCCACCACGGCCGGTGCGGAGAAGACGGGCCGGTACTGGCACACCGCGGCCGTCGTCGTCCGCGGCCCGTACCACGTCGAGGGCTACAACCTCGCCAACCGGACCGTCGTCGAGTACTGGCTCGCCAAAGATCCGCGGGAGGCCAGCTGGGAAGGGCAGCGGGACCTCGGATACCGCCCGTTCTCCCCGGAGGACACCACGAAGTGGGTGGCGGCCGGCAAGCCGGCCACGTGGAACGTCGCTACCGACGACGCGGCCGGTCACCGTACGCTCCGTGCGGCTCCGGGCAAGGCCACGCTGGAAAGGACGTCCGCCTCGCTGTTTCTGCAGAGCCTGGGCGGTTTCGACACCGTCGAGGTGAACGCGCTGCCGACCGACCCGGCCGGGCTCGAGAAGCTGTTCCAGGACAAGATCGTCCAGCGCGCCACCGCCGCGCTCCCGGGCACCCCTGCCGGGGATGCGAACCTGTTCCGGGCGATGACCGAGCTGCTGGTGGAGGTCCCCGCATCACCCGCCGTGCGCGCCGCGGCGTTCACCGTGATCGCCGGCCTGCCCGGCATCACGACGCAGGAAAACGTCAAGGACGCCGAAGGCCGCGACGGTGTCCGCATCACGTTGCCGCACAACGGCTCGGAGATCGACGAGGCGAACTCGATCATCCTCGATCCCGCGGCCCATCAGGTCCTCGCCCGGGGCTACGACGCCAAGACGGCCGGCGACGGCAAGGCGGTCAAGTCCGGCAACGAGACGTTCCTGACGATCGAGTGGACCGACGCGAAACCGTCGGCGCCCACCCGCTCCTAGAAGAAGCCCTCGCCGAGCCGGTCCGGGGCCCCGGACCGGCTCGGCGGCTACCGCATTTGTCCCGAGACGGCCGGCATTCAAATGCCACGGTGGGCGTGCGGAATGCGCCGAAGCGAAAGCGCCCACCGGACTTCACGATCGCCGGGCTGACGGAGGCATGACAGACATCGTTCGGACCGTGTTAGTGGCCCACCCGTAGAACACACCCATGACGAATCAGAGACTGACCCGCCGCCGACTGCTGGCCCTCACCGGTGCCGGGGCCGCAGCCGCCACCGGCGTCGCCGAGCTCGGGCTCGCACCCACCGCGAACGCCGGGGAGGATGCCACCACCGGCAGCTCTGCCCGCACTCTCGCCGATGCCGTCATCGCGGCGTTCCGCAAACACCGCATCGTCGCCATCGGCGAGATCCACGGGCAGCAGGAGCATTACGACGCCATGCAGACTCTGCTGTTCGACCCCCGGCTGCCCGCCATGGTCGACGACATCGTGGTGGAGTTCGGCAACGCGCTTTACCAGCCGACGATGGACCGGTTCGTGAACGGGGAAATCGTGGAGGATCGCGACCTGCGGCTGGTCTGGCGCAACACCACGCAGTCGCCGTCGAATACCTGGGACTCGCCGATGCACGAGCAGTTCTTCCGGTCGGTCCGGGCGGTCAACTGGCCGCTCCCGACGCAAAAGAAGATCCGGGTGCTGCTCGGCGACCCGCCGATCGACTGGGCCAAGGTGAAGACGCGGGACGACGTGCTCGCGTTCGGCGACCGCGACGGCCACACGATCTCGGTGATCGAACGGGAGGTGCTGGCCAAGGGGCGCCGGGCGCTGATCTGCTACGGCACCAACCACGTGCGTCGCGACGGAGACATCATTCCGTGGATCGAGCACGTGACCGGGCAGCGCACGTACGTGATCGTGGCCGGGACCCACCCGCGCCTCGCCCCGGCTCCCCGGCGGATGGTCGTTCCCGCAGCGGGCACCTGGCTGGCGTCGGCCGACACGAACGATTTCCGATACCTTCCCGGGCAGTGCGGGGAGAAGTTCGGTGAACTGTTCGACGCGCTGCTGTATCTGGGTCAGGTCGAGGTGGTGACCCGGTCACTCACGAATCCGGCCATCTTCCTCGATCCGGAGTACTGGGCGGAGCTCCAGCGACGCAAGACGATCAAGGAAAGCGACATCAACCTGGAAGAGTTCCGGCAGGAGCAGTCGGTGAGGTGGCAGGCTCGGCCAGTGGGTGGGGTAGCGCCCCCCGCCGGTCCGGTGTGTGGCGGCTGACGAAGGTCCTCACGTGGTGTGCCGCGGGCCGGGGCTGGCCGGACGCCTGCTCATGCTGAGGGGTCGTTCTTGGCCCAGGTGCCGAGCGCGAGGATCGCTTCGCGTAAGGCGAGCCCGCGATCGGTGAGGGCATAGGCCCGGGTGTTGTGCCGAAGGGGCAGGCGGACCAGCACGCCGGCCGCTTCGAGCTCGCGCAGGCGCGTCGCGAGGATGTTGGTCGGCACGCCGAGGTCGCGCTGGAGATCGCCGTAGCGTTGTGGCCCGTCGAGGAGCCGTTCCACGATGAGCAGGGCCCACCGTGCTCCGACGATGTCGAGGGCCGCGGCGAGGTCGCTCACGCGGCCGGATCGGCGTCGGCCTTCATCCAGAACGGTGAGTAGTGGTAGCCGTCGGGGTCGTCGAATTGGCGCTGGTACATGAAGGGGTAGTCGTCGGTGTCACCGATCCGGCCGCCGGCCGCCCCGGCGCGGTCGACGAGCTCGTCGACCGCCTCGCGGCTGCCCAGGTTGAACGAGACCGTGATCTTCGAGGGCGTCTCAGGTCCGCCGATCAGCCCTTCGACTCCGCCGACGCTGGCGTACATCTCGCGGCTGCCGAGCATGACGTACTGCTCGGGCGCGATCGCGAAGCACGACACGTTGTGGTCGGACATCTCGGCGTTGAGGGTCCAGCCGAGGGCGGTGTAGAAGGCGGTGGCGCGCTCGACGCTTTCGACCGGGCAGGTGATGAAGAGGCTCATGTGGGCCATACTTGCAAAATGCAAGTGGGTCGTCAAGGGCAGGCGTCGCGACGAGATCGCGCGCACGCGCGGGGTCATGCGGCATGTACGGCGATCGCCGGAATCGTCGGTTCTCGCGGCCCCGGGCCGGCGGGGCGGCCGGGCGCGGCTCTGTCCACTTAGGCTGTCCCGGGGCTGATCGGAAGAAGTTGGGGACACGATGAAACGTCTGATCAGTGCCATGACCGTCGCGGTCGCCGTGGTTGCCGGGGCCCTGGCCGTCGCCTCGCCGGCGAGCGCGGCCGAAATCAAGTACGAGCTCCGGCCGCTCAACAGCGGCAAGTGCCTGGACATCGTCAACGGCTCGCGGGCCAACGGTGCCCGGATCCAGCAGTGGACGTGCAGCGGTGCCTCGCAGCAGAAGTGGTACCTGCGCGGGGTGGGCGGCGAGTACTACAACATCGTCTCGGCGCACGACGCCGCCTGCCTCGACCTGCGCGACAACCTCAACGCCAACGGGGCCGTGGTCCAGCAGTGGACCTGCACCGGCAACTACAACCAGGTCTGGATGGTGACCTGGGACGGCAGCATGGGCGCGTACCGCATCAAGCCGGACGTGGGGGACAAGTGCCTGGACGTGACCGGGGCGTCCACGGCCAACGGCGCGTACCTGCAGATCTGGGACTGCTTCTACCCGGGCGTCCGCAACCAGCGCTTCCGCCTGGTCGCCTGACGCCGCGGGGCATCCGGCCCGACGCGAGGAGGAGCGTCGGTCAGCCGAACGTGCAGAACCGGGACCGGGCGCTGTCGTGAATCTTGCTCACCGGTCCGGCGCGGGATCACAGTGTGGGGACACTGCGCCGTCCTCACACCGTGTGAGGGGTCGCCCTCGTCGGATGCAGGAGCAGGCATGCGGTCCTTGTTTCGGAAGCTGGCGATCGGCGCGGTATGCGCGGGACTGACCGCTGCCGGTGTGACGGCCGGTACGCCCGGCTACGCCGCCGCCACGCCCAGCTTCGTCCAGCAGGCAACGGCGCACGGGCTCGGTAGCACCCGCGCCGTCACGCTGCCGTCCAACACGGTCGCCGGCAACCGCCTCATCGTCGAGGTCGGCGTGTGGAACTCGAAGAACGCCACGATCGGCACGGTCACCGACAACGCCGGCGACACGTTCGTCAAGCTGCTCAACTACACCGCCGGCGACCACACGGAGATGAGCGTCTGGACCGCCGTCGTGGCGACCGGCGGCACGAAGCCCACCATCACGGCCAAGCCCACGTCGTCGGCCGACGTCGGGGTGCTGGCGCTGGAGTACTCGGGACTGTCGACCGTCACCGACGCGACGGTGCTGGACCAGCAGGCCCACGCCGCCGGCACCACCTCCAGCGCCGGCAGCGTCAGCTCGGGAACCACGGCGGCCACGAGCGCCGACGGTGAGCTGGCGCTCGGGCTCTACGCCGACTCGGGCTTCGGCGCCTCCCTCACCGCCGGCAGCGGGTTCTCCCAGCGGGCCAACATGTCACCGAACGGCGACATGGAAATGCTGGCCGAGGACAAGGTGGTGCCGGTCGGCTCGGCCGTCTCGGCGACGGCCGGCACCGGCGCCAACACCACCTGGCTGATGGCGGTGCTCGTGCTGCGCGCCGGCGGCGGCTCCGGCAACCCGCCGACCGTGCCGTCGGCGCCGAGCGGGGTGACCGCCACCGCGGGCGACGGCGTTGCCACGGTCACCTGGAACGCGCCCGCCAACGGCGGCAGCCCGATCACCGGCTACACCGTCACGCCGTACGTGGGAACGACGGCGCAGGCCGCCAAGACGGTCACCGGCAACCCGCCGGCGACGACCGTGACGGTGTCCGGGCTGACCAACGGCACCGCCTACACGTTCACGGTCACCGCCACCAACGCGGTCGGCAGCGGGCCCGCCTCGGCGGCCTCCAACGCGGTCACTCCCGCCTCCGTGCCCGGCGGCTCCTGGTCGAGCCTGCAGACCTGGCCGATCGTCGCGCTGTCCAACACGCTGCTCTACAACGGCAACGTGGTCGCCTGGGACGGCTGGCAGCAGCCGCAGCCGTCGGTCATCTGGAACCCGTCGACGCCGGACGCGTTCACCACCGTCAACGCGCCGACCAGCGTCTTCTGCGACGGCGGGGCCACCCTGCCCGACGGCCGGGTGCTCGTCGTCGGCGGCTACGGCGGCCTGACCACCGGGCAGCTCGGCATCGTCGACACGAACATCTTCGACCCGGCCACCAACAGCTGGTCGCGCGTCGCCGACATGCACTTCCCGCGCTGGTACCCGACGGTGACCGAGCTGGCCGACGGCCGGTACGTGACGCTCAGCGGCAACGACACCTCGTCGGCACACTGGGCCGACACGCCCGAGGTGTACGACCCGTCGACCAACACCTGGACCCTGCTTTCCAACGTCTCCACCCCGCAGATCCACGAGACCGAGTACCCGTTCTCCTACCTGCTGCCCAGCGGGAAGGTCTTCGCGATCGGGCCCGACGAGGACAACTCGTTCCTGCTCGACGTCAACGCCCAGACGTGGACCTCGGTCGGCGGGGCCAGCGGCGTACACAACGGGTCCTCGGTGATGTACCGGCCGGGCAAGGTGCTCTACACCGGCGGCGGCGCCAACGTCAACGCGTCGGGGCCGGCGTTCAACACGGCCGCCACCATCGACCTCACCTCGGCCAGCCCGGCGTGGACGGCGGCGGCGCCGATGAGCTCGGCCCGCGTGTATCACACACTGACGATGCTGGCCGACGGCAAGGTGCTCGCGGTCGGCGGCAACACCGACACCAACCAGGGCATCGTCACCTCGGGCGTGCTGTCGACCGAGATCTGGGACCCGGCCACGCAGGCGTGGACGACCGGCGCCTCGATGGCGGCGGCCCGCAACTACCACTCGACCGCGCTGCTCATGCCGGACGGCCGGGTGCTCGTCGCGGGTGGCGGCCACCCGTTCGGGCAGGGCGGCACGGCGCAGTACTCGGCGCAGTACTACTCGCCGCCGTACCTGTCCAACGGGGCACGGCCGACGATCACCTCGGCGTCGGCGGGCGCGTCCTACGGCGGCAGCATCACGGTCTCGACCCCCGACGCGGCGAGCATCCGGTCGGTGAACCTCGTCTCGCTGGGCGCCGACACCCACCAGATGGACATGAACCAGCACTTCGTGCCGCTGAGCTTCACCGCCAACGGCTCCACGCTGTCGGTGCAGGCGCCGGCCAGCTCGGCGCTCGCGCCGCCCGGCTACTACATGCTGTTCATCGTCAACGACAAGGGCGTGCCGTCGGTCGCGTCGATGGTGCAGATGTCCCAGGCCCCGACCGCGCCCGCGGCGCCGGCCGGGGTGAGCGCCACGGCCGGCGACCGGTTCGCCACGGTGCGGTGGACCGCGCCCCCGAACAGCGGCAGTCCGGTCACCGGATACACCGTCACGCCGTACGTCGGCACGACCGCGCAGACCCCGATGACGGTGACCGGCAACCCGCCGGCCACGAGCGCGACCGTGACCGGGCTGACCAACGGCGCCACGTACACCTTCAAGGTGACGGCGACGAACGCGATCGGGACGTCGCCGGCCTCGGCCGCCTCCAACGCGGTGACGCCGGGCACGGTGGCCACCCCGACGTTCGTGCAGCAGACCGGCGCCCAGGGCACGGCCGGCGCGCAGGCGGTCACCCTGCCGGCGAACCTCGGCCCGGGCAACCGGCTCGTCGTCGAGGTCGGCACGTGGAGCGGCACCGGCGCGACGACCAGCGGGGTGACCGACTCGGCCGGCGACCCGTTCACCGAGGTGGCGCACTGGAAGGCCGGCGACAGTACCGAGCTGAGCGTCTGGACCGCGCCGATCACCGGCGGGGGCGGGCAGGCGCCGGTCATCACCGCCCGCGCGTCCGGCACCGCCGATATCGGCGTCGTCGCGGCGGAGTACAGCGGGCTGTCAACCGTGGCCGATGCCGGCGTGGTGGATGTCGCGGCCACCAACTCGGGCACCACCTCGAGCGCCGCGACGGTTCAGTCGGGCGCGACCGCGGCCACCGCGGCCGGCAACGAGCTGGCGATCGGCTTCTACGGCGACTCGGGCTTCAACCACCCGCTCACCGCCGGCAGCGGCTGGACCGTACGCGGCAATGTCTCGCCCAACAGCAACATGGACCTGCTCACCGAGGACCAGATCGTCGTGGCCGGCGCCAGGCCCAACGCGGCGGTCGGCGCCGGGGCGAGCACGACGTGGCTGCTCGGCACGCTCGTGTTCAAGCCGGGCACCGCCGGACCGCCGACGGCCCCGGCCGCGCCGAGCGGGGTGACCGCCACCGCCGGCAACGCCTCGGCGACCGTGAGCTGGTCGGCACCGGCCAACGGGGGCAGCGCCATCACGTCGTACACGGTGACGCCCTACATCGGGAGCACCGCGCAGACGCCGGTGACGGTGACGGCGCCGACGGCGACCGTGAGCGGGCTGAGCAACGGCACCGCGTATACCTTCAGGGTGTCGGCGACGAACGCGGTCGGCACCTCACCGGACTCCGCCGACTCCAATCCGGTGACCCCGACGAACGTGACCGCGCCGGCCTTCGTCCAGCGGGTGTCGGCCCAGGGCGCCGGCCGGACCAGCCTGGCCGTCACCCTGCCGGCCACCGCGACGGCCAACAACCGGCTGGTCGTCGAGGTCGGCGTGTGGAGTGCCGGGTCGGCGACGGTCGGCACGGTCACCGACAGCGCCGGTGACGTCTTCACCAAGCTCACCTCGTTCACCGCGTCCGACCACACGCAGGTCAGCGTGTGGACCGCGGTGGTGGCGACCGGTGGCATCAAGCCCACCATCACGGCGACGGTCAGCGGGTCGGCCGACGTCGGGATCGCGGCGGCCGAGTACTCCGGCCTGTCGACCGCCTCCGGCGCCGGCGCCGTCGACCAGCAGGCGACCGGCACCGGCACCACCACCGGCCAGCAGGTGGTGAAGTCGGCCGTCACCCCGGCCGCCACCGCCGACGGCGAGCTGGCGATCGGGTTCTACGCCGACTCGGGGTTCGGCAACACGTTGACCGGGGACCCGGGCTACACGACGCGGGTGAACCTGTCCCCGAACGGCAACATGGACATGCTCGTCGAGGACACCGTGGTCGGCACCGGCGGCACCCCGGCGGCCAGCGTGACCACGGGCGCGTCGACGGTCTGGCTGATGGCGACGGTGGTGTTCAGGCATGCCTAGGCTTCCGGCCCGTCTCACCCCGCTGCTGGCCGAGCTTCCGGTCCTCGTGGTGGTCGGGGTGCTCGCGGTGGTGCCGAGGCCGGCCGGCACTCCGGTCGGCCCGCAGCGCGTAACCGTCCGCGTCGCCTCCTGCGACCTGCAGAACGCGGGCTCGGCCGACGTCACCTACACGGTCGTCAACGGCGACCGCGTGGAGCACGCCTACAAGGTGGAGCTCACGGTGGCCGCGGCCGGCGGCCCGCTCGGCGCCGGCGTCGGCCTGGTCAACCGGGTCGAGCCGGGCGCCACGGCGACGGGACGCGCGCTGATCGTCGTGCGCGCCAACCCCCCGGACGCCGCGTGCGCGGTGGGCGCGGTCACGCACGACGGCCACGCCGGCCACGGCTCGTAGCGCGGCCCCGTTCCGGGCGGCCACCGGCGCGTGCCGGCGGCCGCCCGGAGCTCAGCGGCCCGGGATGGGACGTGCCGCGGTGAAGACGTCCTCGTCGACGGTGACCTTGTCGAAGGCCGGGTTGGGCGTCCGGTTCCTGGTGTCGGACCAGACCGGGTGCGCGATGCCGTTGCGGTCGACCGTGATGCCCGAGTAGTCGCCGTTGAAGCCGGCCTGGATGCCGTCCGGCGGCGGGAACTTCGGCGACAACACCTCGAACCGGTACGGGGTGGCCTGCCCCCTGCCGCCCGAGAGCACGTAGTCGGACATCTTCGTGGCCACGCCGGGACCGAAGCCGCCCGGTGGCGTGACGTTCTCGCCCGGCACGCGCCCCGTCCGGTAGTAGCTGATCGCCACCTGGGTCCCGTGGTTCTCGCCGACGTCGATCGCGGAGAAGTAGTGGTCGGTGCCGCGGTCGGGGTTCACCAGCCGCGGCGGGCTCCACGTCGTTCCGCCGTCGGTGGAGCGCGTCACGAAGACGTCGAACTCGCCGAGCCGGTAGTCGTACCACGTGTTGTAGAGGTCGCCGGTGCGCTCGTCGACGCTCAGCCGTTGCGCGGTCTCGAAGGGCGCCCGGATGTACACGCCCGGGATGCATTGTTCGAGGCCACCGCCGAAGTCGCAGGACGGACCGGTGACGTAGTCGGCCACCTTCCGCGGCGTGCCGCAGTTGAGGTGCGCGGTGCCGGCGGTCGAGCTGCCGGCCGGGTGGCAGCGCAGGCCGAGGATCTGCGGGTTCTGTGTCGGAGTGTTCTGGCCGATGAACGTGACGGCCAGCTCGCCGTTGGGCCGTACGGTCAGGTCGGAGTGCCCGTCGAAGTTGCACGAACCCGGGTCCAGATCCGGGTCGAAGGCGTTGCCCAGCGTGCAGACGGCCGGGTTCACGCCGCTGATCATCTCGGGCGTCGACCAGGTGAAGCCGTGGTCGGTGGACATCGATCCCCAGACCGGGGACTCGCAGAACTCGTCGTGGGCGGGGCCGCAGCTGAAGTTGAAGACGGTCCACGTGAAGTAGACGTTGTCACGGCGGGGACTGTGCACGAAGTGGTCGGCGGCCACCTTGGGCGCGTCGTAGCTGGCGGCCGCGCTGTTGTCCTCGGCGACGATGTGCTCGCGCCCGGTGTACGGCGGCAGCACCCCCGACGGCGGCGGAACCTGGTCGAAATAGGACCCCTTGGCGCCCGGCGGGGAGGGCACGACGAAGGCGAGCGAATCGTTGGACGCGATGTCGAAGCCGACGCAGGTGTAGAAGAAGCGCCCGCGGGAGTCGGCGGCCACATAGGGGTCGCTGCACGCGTCGTACGAATGCAGGGAGCCGGCGTCGCCCCTGATGGTGTGCCGGTTCGGGTCGGCGGCAGTGGGCAGCAGGTCCTCCGGGTCGTTGAGGCGGTAGCCGAAGGGCGCGGTGCTGATGGCGCCCCAGTGCCGGCCGCCGTCGACGGAGAAGTCGATGCTGGTGCGGTTCCAGCCGACCAGGCTGTCGTTCATGCCGGCCACGAGGTTGCCCGGGTTGTTCGGGTCGGCCGCGATGTGCTCCTCGGCCTGCCGGCGGTAGGTGCAGTCCTGGTTCACCCGTACGTTGCGGCCGCCGGCGCGCTCGGCGCAGCCGGCCGACTTCACGGCGATGCCGGCGCCGTCCGCCGTCACCCGCTGCGCCCGCGCGGCGGACGAGGAGTTGGTCAGCAGCTCGGTGCGGCCGGGCGAGAGGAACGGCATCCTCTTCGTGCCGCCGTCGACTTTCAGATATGTGGGTTTGAGCGTGCCGGCCGCGATGCGCTGGGGCACGCTCGGGTCGGCGCTCGAGCTCCCCGGCTGCAGGGTGACGGCCACGGCCGTCGCCACCGCGATCAACCCGATCATCCAGACGCGTCGTTTCACATTTCCCCCCTTTGCCCGATGCCGTCGTCGATCCGTTGCCGGAGCAGCGCAATGTCAACTTCGCCCGCTCATTCTGATCCGCCGTTCGGCTTGATCGGAATCGACGGGCGTACCCATTCCACATTGATGTCGACCGCTATATGCGGCGAATTCCGGTAAGCCGGTCGTCCTCGTGCCGCCGGCACCGCAGTGCGATCTCCCGCGCCGGCCGGGGCGCCGGCGGGCCGCCGAGTACGGCCCGCTCGACGTGGGCGGCCTTTTTCGGCGCCATGGCCCGGACGAGCCGGAGCAGGCCCGGCCGCGGCCGGGCGGCGATGCTCATCATGAATCCGCTCTCCCTTCGGTGGCTTGCGGGTCGGTGGTGCATACACCGCGGCACCGGGAAACTGGGCGCACGCGAGCCGCCCAGTTCGCGTGATGCGCGGTGTATATACCGGGTGCGAGTACGACGTCGTGCGGAAGGAGCGCAGGATGGTGAAAGCCGATCTTCTGACGCGGGCGCGGGCCGGTGATGGCGAGGCGTTCCGGGCGCTGGCCGAGTCCTACCGGCGTGAGCTGCAGGTGCACTGCTACCGGATGCTCGGATCCTTCGCCGACGCCGAGGACGCCGTCCAGGAGACGATGTTGGCCGCGTGGCAGGGCCTCGGCGGGTACACCGAGGAACGGGCCTCGCTGCGCACGCGGCTGTACAAGATCGCCACCAGCCGGTGCCTCAACGCGCGCCGGGCGGCGAGCCGCCGCCCGGTCCGGCAGTGGGACATGTCGCAGTTCGAAGCGCCCCTGCCGACGCCGCGCGACGAGCCGGTGTGGCTGCAGCCGTTCCCGGACGCGTTCCTGGCGGGCTCCGCCGACCGGCCGGCCGGGCCGGAGGCCCGCTACGAGCAGACCGAAGCCATCTCGCTGGCCTTCGTGACCGCCCTGCAGCTGCTACCGCCGCGCCAGCTCGCCGTCCTCATCCTGCGCGACGTCCTCGGATTCCACGCCGGCGAGGTGGCCGGCATGCTCGAGGTGACCGTCGAATCGGTCAACAGCGCCCTCAAGCGAGCCCGCGCCGGCCTGCAGCGCCGCCGCCAGTCGGCCGCCGGCCACCCACCGCCGCCGGCCGCCGGCTCGCCCGCCGAGGACGCGATCGTGGCCAAGTTCGCCCGGGCGTGGCAGTCGGCCGACCTCGACGCGCTGGTGGCGTTGCTGACCGGCGACGTCTTCGTCGCAATGCCGCCGGAGCCCTTCGGATACGAGGGCCGAGAGCTCGTGGCCCGTTACTTCGCCCGCCAGTTCGGCGCGGGCCGCAGGTTCGACCTGGTGCCGACGCGAGCCAACGGCCAGCCCGCGTTCGGGGCATACCTGCGCCTGCCCGCCGGAACCCGCCACGCGGCCGGCTTCTACGTGCTCACCCTTGCCGCCGGCCGGATCCGCGGCATCACCCGCTTCGAGCCCGGCGTGCTGCCCTGGTTCGGGTTACCGCGCTCGCTCCCGAGCCGATAGCCGGCGCCCGGCGGTTGTGCACCATTTGCACACTCCGGGCGCACGTATAGCCATGTGTCGATTGCTTTCCCAACCTGTTACTCTCCGGTAACTTGAGGGAACGGGAATCGTCGATGCGTCGTCTCGCGGTTGTACTGTCACTGCTCCTGACATCGTTGGCGCTGGTCGCCCCCGCTTCGGTGCGGGCCGCCGAGCGGACCACCGGCTTCCACTGGAACGACATCACCGCAGCCGACGGGGTGACGCTCAAGGCCAACGTGATCGAGCCCGCCGCTCCCGGCACGCATCCCGGCATCGTCCTCGCGGCCAGCTGGGCGCTCAACGACCTCGAGTACCTGGCCCAAGCGAAGCGGTTCGCCGAAGCCGGGTACGTCGTCCTGTCGTACACGGCCCGCGGGTTCTGGTTCTCCGGCGGCACGATCGACGTCGCCGGACCCGCGGACGTCGCGGACGCCTCCCGCGCGGTCGACTGGCTCATCGCGCACACCCGGGTCGACCCGCAGCGGATCGGCTTCGCCGGGCTGTCGTACGGCGGCGGGATCAGCCTGCTCGCCGCCGCGCACGACCCGCGCATCCGCGCGGTGGGCTCGCTGAGCGGGTGGTCGGACATGGCCGCGTCGATGGCCGGCGGCAACACCCGCCGGTCCCAGGGGCCGTGGTTCCTGCAGACCACGGCACGACTCCTCGGGCGCCCGTCGCCGGAGATGACCCGGATCCTGGACGACTACTGGGCCGACCGCAACGCCGAGGCCCGCGAGCAGTGGGCGCGGGCCCGGTCCCCGCGCTACGCGATCGACGCGATCAACCGCAACCACCCGGCGGTGCTCATCGCGCACAACTTCGGCGACAGCGTCTTCCCGGCCAATCAGATGCTCGACTTCTACACCGCGCTGGATACCCCCAAACGCCTCGAACTGGCGCCCGGCGACCACGCCACGGTGGAGCTTCCCGGCCTCGCGGGCATCCCGAACCATGTGTGGACCAGCCTGCGGCGCTGGTTCGACCAGTACCTGGCCGGCATCGACACCGGCATCGGGGAGGAACCGGGCGTCGTGCTGCGGCCGCACAACTCCCCGGCGGTCGAGTACTACCGCGATTGGGCGCACGTGACCGGGCACACCCGCCGCGCCACGCTCGGCGCGCCGAGCGGCCTGCTCCCCACCGGCGCATTGGGCGCGGCATCACCGGCAACCACGTGGACGTGGCCCGTCCGCGCCGGTGCCGACACCGTCGCCGACGGCGGGATCGCCCTGGTGAGCAACGGGCTCGAGGGCCTGACCGGCATCCCGCCGATGGTGTGGCTGCCGGCGGTCTCCCGCCGCGACGCCGGGGTGTGGGTCTCCGGCGCCGCGCCGGCCGGCGGCTGGCGGGTACGCGGCGTGCCGCACCTGCACGCGCCGGTGACCTCGTCGAGCCCGGCCGGCACCGTCATCGCCTATCTGTACGACCTGGACGCCTCGGGCGTCGGCAAGCTGTTCTCGCACGCCCCCGTCACCTGGCCGAGCTCGCCCACCACGGTCGACCTGCCGCTGCAGGTGACCGCCTACGACGTTCCGGCCGGCCACCGCCTCGCCCTGGTCGCCGACACCAAGGACCCGCTGTATCTCGACGCCAACGCGGGCAACTCCGCGATCACCTTCGGCAGCGGATCCTGGCTCGACGTGCCCCTCGCCTGACGTCACCAGCGGCGCAGTTCGTAGAGGTGGCCGTCGCTCGTCCGGTACGCCACGTGCTGCGAGCCGGATTCGTCGACGGCGAAGGCGGCCGGAGCGTCCGCGCAGCCGGGCACGTGCCGAGCCAGGCCGCTGAGATCGACGTGCCAGGGCGTGTCCACGCCACCGGGCGTCCACCCGATCTCGTGCAGCGTCGCGTCGCCGGCGCGGTAGACGGCCCGGACGGTGTTGGTCGCGGCGTGGTAGTAGACGGCGGGGGTGCCGGTCGCGTCCGGCGCGGACGGCGGCCCGGTGACGTCGCGGCCCTGGATCGTGTCGCCGTCGGCGGCGAAGAGCTCGTACAGGTGCCCGTCGCCGGCCCGGTAGACGATCTGCTTGTAGTCGTCGCGCGGGATGTAGATCGCGGCCGGGTCGCCGGCCGCCCGCGGTGTGCCGGCCACGCCGGACAGATGGTCGACGCCGTCCTGCGGGCCCCGGTACCGGCTGAGGATCTGCCCGTCGACGCCCCGATAGATCGCATAGTTGAAGGCCACGTCGGCCAGCCCGACCGGCCTGCCCGCCGGCCGCACATCCGGTCCGGTCAGCGGGCCGTCGTACCCGATCGTCGCCGTGCCGACCGCGTACAGGTCGTGCAGGTTGTTGTCGACGCCGCGGTAGACCACGTGGAAGGTGTCGCGCGCCGCGTCGTAGTAACCGCTCGGATCATCCGCGGCGTGCGGGGCGCCGGCCACGCCGCTGAGCGGGTCGTGGCCGACCCCGTCGCCGAACGAGTACAGGGAGTGCACGCCCCCGTCGTCGCCGCGGAACGCGACCACGATCTGGTTGTTCCGGTCGACGAAGGCGCACGGGTTGCCGGTCGCCGCCGGCGGGTCGAAGCCGTGGTCGCGGGCATTCCGGGTCAGGTCGGCCGTGCCGGTGGCGCCGCGCGCGTCCCGCCACAGCTCGTGCAGATGGCCCGAACCGTCGCGGTAGATGATGTCATCGACGCCGGCTGCCGGGTTGACGCACACGGCGGGCGCACCGGATCCGTGCGGGGCGCCGAACTCTCCCGAGCGATCCGTCACCGCCATGGCGAACCGGGTGGCGAGGCGCCACTGCTGCTCGAACCGCTCCTCCGGATGCCTGGTGGTCACGCGGAAGTCCTCGGACGGTGCGAACGACGCCTGCAACGCCCGGCCGGTGCTGACCTGCTGGACCAGTGCCAGGTCGCCGGGCAGGGGCGTCAGCTGCCACAGCTGGGTGGGGTTCCCCTGCCACGGCCGGGTGACGGCCCGGAAGTTCCGGCTCTCGATCTCGTGCGCGTCCAGATAGCGGCCGGTGCTCAGTTGCATGATGGTGTACGCGCCGCCGCCCTGGTCGGTGAGCAACCAGCGCTGGCTGCCGTCGTCCTCGGCGGTGCGGGTAACCACGCCGTGATCGGCGCTCGCGGTGGTGTACGCGTCCAGGAAGCGCCCGTCGCGGTCGGGATTGACCACGATCGTCACCACTCGTTCGATATGTGCTGCGGGTACCGAGCCGGTCCGCAGCGATTCCTTGGTAAGCGACATGCGCCGAACGGTACGAACGGCCGGGGAAGCGCCACATCGGAAGGATTTCCCATGTTGGCCGGCCCGGCGCCGAGGGTCGGCTACCGGACATGGACCGGGCCCGGGTGTCGTGCCAAGGTGAGACGGTGGGTGAACTGCTCGAACGCTCACACCAACTGTCGGCGTTGCGCGAGGCGGTGGCCGCCACGGTGGCCGGGCACCGGGGCGTTCTGGTGCTGCTCGCGGGCGAGGCCGGCGGTGGAAAGACCACCGTGCTGCGCCGCTTCTGTGCGGCGGGCCGGCCGATCGAGCGGGTGCTGTGGGGCGCCTGCGACCCCCTGTTCGCCCCGCGTCTGCTCGGCCCGTTCCTCGACATCGCCCAGGAGACCGGCGGCGAACTGAGCGCTCTGATGGCGGCCGGCGCGAAGCCCTACCAGGTCGCCGCCTCGGTGAGCCGGGTCGCGCAGGCGGTCCGCGGGACGGTCGTCGTCCTGGAAGATCTGCATTGGGCGGACGAAGCCACCCTCGACGTGCTGAGCCTGCTCGGCCGCCGGATCGAGACGATTCCGGCACTGGTGATCGCCACCTACCGCGACGACGAGCTCGACCGGGGCCACCCGCTGCGCAGGCTGCTCGGTGAACTGCGCGACACCGCCTCGGTGCGCCGGCTCACCGCGGCGCCGTTGTCGGCGGCGGCGGTGGCCACGCTGGCCGCACCGCACGGCCTCGACGCGGCGGCGTTGTACCGCGCCACCGGGGGGAACCCGTTCTATGTCACGGAAGTCATCGGGACACCGGGCGCCGGCATCCCGCCGACCGTGCGGGATGCGGTCCTGGCCCGTGCGGCGCGCCTGTGCGGCGCCGCGACGGCGGTCGCCGAGGCGGTTTCGATCGCCGTCCCGCAGGCCGAACTATGGCTGCTCGCCGCGCTGGTCAGCGACGCGGCCGGCGCTCTTGACGAATGCCTCGGTGCCGGCATCCTCGAGGTCGTACCCGCCGGCGTGCGGTTCCGGCATGATCTCGCGCGGATAGCGGTCGAGGAGTCGCTGTCCCCGTACCGGCGGATCGACCTGCATCGCCGCGCTTTCCAGGCGCTCGCGGCGCCGCCGTCCGGCCCGCCCGATCCGATGAGGCTGGCTTACCACGCCGAGGCGGCCGGTGACACCGAGGGCGTCCTGCGGTTCGCACCCGCGGCGGCCCGGTACGCCGCCTCGATCAGGGCACATCGGGAGTCGGCGGCACAGTACGCGCGTGCCTTGCGGTTCGGCGCCGCGCTGCCGGCGGACGAGCGCGCCGCGCTCCTCGACGGACGCTCGTACGAGTGCTACCTGACCGATGACATGGACGCCTCGATCGACGCTGCGGAGCAGGCAATACTGCAGTGGCGGCGGGCCGGGAACCCGGTGCGGCAGGGCGCGGCACTGTCCGAACTGGCCCGCCGGTTGTGGTGCGCCGGGCGCAGTGCCGACGCGGCGAAGGCCGGACGCGAGGCGGTGCGCGTGCTGGAGGAACGGCCACCGGGCCGGGAGCTGGCGCTCGCGTACGGCGTGCTGTCCAGCCTGAGCATGAACGACGAGCGGCTCGACGAGACGGTCGTCTGGGGGAGGCGGGCGGTCGCGCTCGCCGAGGCGTACGGCGACACGGCGGTGCGCACGTACTGCCTCAACAATCTCGGCACGATGGAGCTGCTCGCGGGCATGCCGGAGGGCCGGGAGAAACTGGAGCGCAGCCTCGCGCTGGCGGAATCGGCCGGGCTGGACGAGTCGGTGGGACGGGCGTTCCTCCACTTCGGCTGGGCGATGACCAGGACCCGCTCGTACCGGCTGGAGCCCTGGCTCGACCGCGGCGTCACGGTGTGCGAGGAGCTCGGGCTCGAGGTGTGGAAGCTGTACGTGATCGCGTACCGGGCCCGGATGCACCTCGATCTCGGCCGCTGGGACCGGGCCGCCGCGGATGCCGCGTTCGTGCTCCGGTCCGCCCGGTCCGTGCCGCTGCTGCGGCTGCTCGCGCTGACCGTTCTCGGGCTCGTCCGGGCCCGCCGGGGCGACCCCCAGCAGCAGGATCCGCTCGACGAGGCCCTCGCGCTGCTTGCCGGGCGGGAGGAGCTCCAGTATCGCGCGCCGGTGGCCGCGGCCAGGGCGGAAGCAGCGTGGCTCGGCGGCCGCGGCGCGGCGGTCGACGGCATCACCCGGGAGGTCCTGGCCACCGCGCTGGACCGGCGCGCGTCCTGGGTGACCGGCGAGCTCGCCTGGTTGCGGCGCCTGGCCGGGATCCACGAGACGGTGCCCGGAGTGGCCGAGCCGTACTCGGCGCAGCTCGCCGGCGACGCAAAGGCCGCGGCGGCGAAATGGACCGGGATCGGGTGCCCGTACGACGCCGCCCTCGCGCTCGCCGCCTCGGACGACGACGTGAGCCTCCGCCACGCACTGGCGGAGTTCCAGCGGCTCGGCGCACGCCCGGCGGCCGGCATCGTGGCCCGTCGCCTCCGCGAACGCGGCGCGCGCGACCTGCCCCGCGGACCGCGCGCGGAGACCGGGCGCCACCCGGCCCGGCTGACCCGCCGCGAGGCGGAGGTTCTGGCGCACATCCAGCAGGGCGCCTCCAATGCCGAGATCGCTGCCCGGCTCTACCTGTCGGAGAAGACCGTGCACCATCACGTCTCGGCGATCCTCCGCAAGCTCGGCGTCGCCAGCCGCGGGCAGGCCGTCTTCGAGGCGGACCGGCGCGGACTTCTCCGCGGCGCCGAGCGGTAGCCGCCGCAACATGGGCATTGCTGCCGATGTCCGGCCCGGGCGGCGCTACCTACCGTTCGGCACATGCCGGATCCACCGGCGTCGAAACGGAGGACCGAACCGATGCCTCGATACCTCGTGGAACGCACGTTCGTCGACGGGCTCCACATTCCCCTCGACCACGCCGGCGCGGAAACCGTCGCCGGCGTGGTCGCCACCAACGCCGATCAGGGCGTGACCTGGCTGCACTCGTACGTCTCCGACGATCGCGCGAGGACGTTCTGCGTCTACGACGGGCCGTCGCCCGAGGCCATCCGGGAGGTGGCCGAGCGCAACGGGCTACCGGTGGACGCGATCACCCGGGTAAGCGTGCTCGACCCGTACTTCTACACCAGTGAGGGGGCGGTGACGTGATCCGAGGAGGCGGCGGGGCGGACCCGCGTCACAATGCGGCCGGCCGGGTCGTCCTCCGGGCATGGCACTCGCCTTCACCCGCCGCGGCGCCGGAGCGCCGCTCATCCTGCTGCACGGCATCGGATCGGCTCGCCAGGCCTGGGACCCCGTCCTCGACCGGCTCGCCGAGCGATTCGACGTCATCGCCGTCGACCTGCCGGGCCACGGCGAATCCCCGCCGCTGCCCGCCGGCGTCGAACCACGGCCGGCCGCCATCGCGGCCGCCGTGGCCGCGTTCCTCGACTCCCAGGGCGTGGCGGCACCGCACGTGGCCGGCAACTCGCTCGGCGGCTGGGTCGCCCTCGAGCTCGCCGCCGCCCGGCCGCTGCGGTCGCTGACCCTGCTCTCCCCGGCCGGCCTGTGGCACGGCCGGACCCCGCTGTACAACCGGATCAGCCTGCGCACCACCCGATGGCTCGCCCAGCACTTCACCGGGCCGGCGTGCCGCCTCGTCCGGTACCGCGCCGGGCGGATCGCGATCCTGGGCCAGACCCACGGGCGGCCCTCCCGGATGACCGCCGCCTACGCCCGTGCCGCCGTCCGGGCGATGGCCGGCGCCTCCGCCTTCCACGCCACCATGAAGGCCACCGAGCCGCGCTGCTACCGCGGCGGGCCACCCATCGACGCCCCGGTCACCGTCGCGTTCGGGTCGCGTGACCGCCTCCTGCTTCCCCACCAGTCCCGCCACCTGGGCGAACTGCCGCCGGGAACCCGCGTCGGCCAACTGCCCGGGTGCGGACACGTCCCGATGGCCGACGATCCCGGCGCCGTCGCCGCGCTCATCGTCGCCGCTACCGCAAGGGCTGGCTGACACCGGCCCGGCGCGCGGACGCGACCACGGTGCCGTCAGCCGCCCCGTGACCGGCTGACGGCACCGCGGAGTCACAGCGTGCGCAGCGCCTCGGTGGGGGAGAGGCGGGCCGCGCGCAGGGCCGGGTACAGGCCGGCCAGCCCGCCGATCAGCGCGGCCGCGGCCAGGCCGGCGCCCACGGCGTACGCGGGAATCAGGGTCTGCCAGCCCCGCGCCGTGGCCATCGCGAAGGTGACCAGCGTGCCCAGGACCACCCCGGCCAGGCCGCCGCCCGCCCCGAGCAGCAGCGACTCGACCAGGAACTGCGCGCCGACGTGACCGCGGGTGGCGCCCAGCGCGCGCCGCAGGCCGATCTCGCCGCGCCGCTCGAGCACGGAGATGACCAGCACTTTCGCGATGCCGATGCCGCCGACCAGCAGGGCGACGCCGCCGAGACCGAGCAGCAGGACGGTGGTGCCGCCGGTGACCGCGAGGCGGGCGGTGAGCGCCTCCGACGGCCGGCTCACGGCGACCTCCTCCGGATGCTCGGGTGCGGCCGCGCGGCCGAGCATGGCGGCCACCTCGGTCGTGCGGTCGGTCTCCGCGCGTACGAAGATCCGGGTGGGATGGCCCTGATAGCCGAAGTCCGCCGCCGCGACCGGCGCGCCGATGAAGGCCGCGGTGTCCAGCTCGGGCGCCAGGTCCACCGGCGCCATCACCCCGACCACCGTGTACCAGCGATCGCCCAGGTAGATCCGGGGCCGCCCGGCGACGTCGCCGATGCCCAGCACCGAGGCGGCGTAGTGGCCGAGCACGACCGCCGGGTAGCGGATCAGCGCCGCGTCCAGGAACCGGCCGTGCACCAGCGTGGCGTCGAGGGTGGTGAGCAGGTCCGGGTCGGTCACCCGCACGGAGAGCCCGCCGGTGCGCCCGACCGGGATCCGGTCACTGCGATAGACCTGCAGCGGGAGGGTCGCGGTGGCGGCGGCCGAGAGCACTCCGTCGGTACGCGCGACCGCCGGCCCGGCCGTCACCGGCAACTCCGCCTCGGCTCCCCGCAGCGTCTTGCCGTTGGCCACGGTCAGCAGGTTGGTGCCGACCCGGTCGATCCGGGCCAGCACGTCGGCCTGGCTGGACCGGGTCACGCCGAGCACCGCGACCATGGCCGCGATCCCGATCGCCACGCCGAGCACGGACAGCGCCGCCCGCCCCGGCCGCGACCGCAGCCCGACCGTGCTGACCGGCAGCAGGTCGGCGACGCGCAGCCGGGACCTCATCGCTCCTCCCCGACGACCAGGCCGTCGCGGATCTCGACCCGGCGCCGCATCGCGCCCGCGATCCGCTCGTCGTGGGTGATCACGACGATCGTGACGCCGTCCGCGTTGAGCTCGTGCAGCAGCGCGACGACGCCCTCGCCGGAGACCGAGTCGAGGTTGCCGGTGGGCTCGTCGGCCAGCACCACGGCGGGCCGGCCGACCAGGGCGCGGGCGATCGCGACCCGCTGCCGCTCGCCGCCGGAGAGATGCGCGGCCGGGAAGTCCGCGCGGTGGGCGAGCCCGACCCGGTCCAGCGCCTCGCGGGCGGCCCGGCGGCGCTCGGCGCCCGGCACGCCGCGGTAGAGCAGGCCGGTCGCCACGTTCTCCGTCGCGCTCAGCCGGTCGAGCAGCATGAACTGCTGGAACACGACGCCGAGCCGGTGCGCCCGGACGCCGGACAGCTGCCGGTCGCGCAGCCTCTCCACGGCGTGGCCGGTGATGCGCACCGAGCCCGCCGACGGGCGGTCCAGCCCGGCCGCCAGGTTGAGCAGCGTGGTCTTGCCCGAGCCGGACGGCCCGACCACGGCCACCAGCTCGCCCTCGCGCACGGTGAAGGTGATGCCGCGCAGGGACTCGACCGGCGGGGTGCCGGGGTAGACCTTGCGGACGTCGATCAGTTCCAGGACCGCGCTCATTCGGCCGGCACCTCCACCGACTGGCCCTCGGTGAGGCCGCCGACGATCTCGACCCGGCCGCTGGTGTCGTCGAAGCGGCCGAGCTCGACCGGGGCGAACCCGCCGCCGGCCAGCCGCACCTGATAGCCGCCGCCGGGCCGGGCGAGCAAGGCCGCGACCGGGACCAGCAGCACGTTCGGGCGGGTGCCGACGGTGACGTCGACGGTGGCCGGCGCCTGGTCGAGGGTGAAGCCGCGGGGCAGGCGGACCGCGATGGTGACCGGGACCGTCGCCGCGTTCGGGTCGGGCCCCTGGTCCGGTCCGTTGCCGCCGTCGCTCGCCGCCGTCGCCACCCGGCCGATCGAGGTGATCCGGCCCGGGATCGGGTCGGCGTCCGGCAACGTCACCTCGACCCGGTCGCCGGCGTGCAGGGTGCCGGCCTGGGCGGTGTCGACCTGGCAGACGACCGCGCGCTCGGCCGACGTTCCGGTGAGCACGGTCTGGCCGGGCGCGACCACGGTGCCGGTCCGGGCCGGCTGCGCGGTGACCCGCAGCGGCGCGGGCAGGAAGACGATCTGGGCCTGGGTCAGCCGGCCGGTGCGCTGGTAGGAGCGCCGCCCCCAGGACGCCTCCCAGCGCCGGATGGCGGCGGCGGTGGCGGCGCTGAAATGCCGGTCCACGGTCATCGCGTGATGCGGGTCGTAGCCCATCGCGGCGAGATTGGACTCGAGCTGGCGCACGTCGGGGCCGTCGGTCATCCCGTACGAGAAGTCGCGGTAGGCCGGGATGCCGCCCAGCAGGAGGCGGACCGGCGCGTCGGAGACCCGGAAGAGGACGCCGCCGCGGCCGATCGTGGCGCCGGTAGCCGGCGCCGCCGTGAGCATGCCCGGCTGGCCCTGATAGTCGGCCGAGTACGAGCCGGTGTACTGGAGGGTGCCGCTGAGCTGGGTGGTCTGGGTGAGCGTGCCGCGTTCCACGGTGGCGGTGCCGGTGGCGACCTCGGCGCTGGGCGTCGCGGCCGCCTTGGGCTCGGAGCGCGCGGCCCAGGCGACCCCGGCGGCGAGCGGCGCGGCCACCGCGATCGCCACCACGGTCACCGCGCCGCGTCGCCGGTTCACTTCTTGCCCCCGGAGCCGCCGCTCAGCTTGATGTTGCCGCTCCAGATGCTCTTGCACGCCTCGTCGATCTGGTCGCGGAGCCGGCCGGACACGCCGTGCTCCATCGAGGTGCCGGTGACGTCGAACGCGCCGGACGTGTCGGGGTCGGGCCAGTCGGGGATGCCGTGGGCCCGGGCGCATTTGGCGTACGCGGCGAGCTTGCGCAGATCCTCGGCCGAGTACTGCTCCTTGGGCCGGAACGCGTTCGGCGGGTACGAGTCCTCGATCGACTGACAGGCCTCGATGATCGATCGGTGCTTCGCGAGGTCGTTCTTCCAGTCGTAGCCTCTGGTGGGGGCGATCTCGAGGTAGCCGTCCTGGCTGAGCTGGGCGTCCGGCATCCGGGGCAGGCCGTGGTCGCGCACGCACTGCACCCACTGCTGGCCGAGGGCGAGAAGCTGCTGCCGGTTGGCGCCGGCACTCGCTGACGCCGCGGGGTCGCCGCCGCCTCCGCCGCCGCTGCATCCGGCCAGGGCGGCCGCGAGGACCGCGATGATGAGCACTGTGGACGATTTCTTGGTCATGCCAATACCGTCGCCGTCGTGGCCGCCGTGCTCGTCAGCCCACGGTCGGGACTTCGGCGGGCGGTGGCACCGGCGATGTAGTACCTGAGTCTGACGCGGTCGCGGCCCGCGCTTCCTACGATGGGCGCATGTCCCGGTTCGAGCCGCGCCGCCTGCTCACCGACGCCGCGCTGGCGCTGGTGCTGCTGGTGCTGACGCTGGCGCCGGGCGTGGTGACGCGCATGGTGAGCTCGGCGGAGGGAGGGAAGGCCGGGGATCCGCTCGCCCCGGCGGACTCCGGCTGGTGGCTGTTCGCCGCCCTGGTCCTGGCCGGGCTGCTGATCCGGCAGCACCACCCGGTCACCGCGCTCGTGCTGGTCTCGGCCGGCACCTTCGGGCACCTGGTCCTGCAGACGAAGTTCCAGCTGCTCGACCTGGCGCTGCCGCTGGTGCTCTACACCGTGGCGGCGACCGCGCGGCGGCGCCGGCTGGCCTTCGGCGTGCTGGTGCTGGTCATGGTGCTGACCTGGTTCGCGATGCTGGTCGGCCGGATCGGCCTGATGGACGAGCAGAAGCAGGCGATGCTCGACAAGCAGCAGCAGCAGGTCGGGGCGGTGGCCACCCAGGTCAAGATCGCGACGGCGCCGAAGAAGGTGTTCTCGGTCGGCGTCATGAGCGACGTGCTGATCGACACCAGCCAGCAGGTGCTGGAGGTCTGGCTGCTGTCGGTGGCGGCGTTCGCGGTCGGCGACAGCATGCGCAGCCGCCGCGCCCACCTCGCGGCGATCGAGCAGCGCGCCGCCGACCTGGCCCGCGAGGAGCGGCAGCGGGCGGCGCTGGCGGTGGCCGCCGAGCGGGCTCGCATCACCCGCGAGCTGCACGACGTGGTCGCCCACGGCATGTCGGTGATGGTGGTGCAGGCCCAGGGCGCGGCCGCGGCGCTCGAGCGGCATCCCGACCGCACCGCCGACGCGCTGCAACACGTGATCGACGTCGGCCGGTCGTCGCTGGCCGAGATGCGCCGGCTGCTCGACGCCGGGCGCACGGATCCGGCCGGCGAGACAAGGCTCGCCCCGTTGCCCGGCATCGGGGAGGTGCCTGCGCTGGTCGACCAGCTGCGTGCGGCCGGCATGCGGGTCGAGCTGGTCATCGAGGGGGTGCCCGACGCGCCGCCGGCCGCGGTCGATCTCTCGGCCTACCGCATCGTCCAGGAGGCGCTGACCAACACCCTCAAACACGCGGGTGCGGGCGCCGGCGCGCGGGTTCTGCTCGACTTCCGGCCCGATGCCGTACGGGTGGAGGTCGTCGACGACGGCGCCGGTCTCGCCGACGGCGCCGACGGGCGTGGCAACGGCCTGCGCGGCATCGCCGAACGGGTCGCCATGCTCGGGGGTCAGCTGTCCACCGGCCGCGGGCCGGACGGCTGCGGATATCGCCTGGCCGCGACCCTGCCGCGGTCGGCGCTGATGGCGGCGCGGCCGTGACCGTGCGGGTCGTGCTGGTCGACGACCAGACCCTGGTCCGCACCGGCTTCCGGCTCGTGCTCGACGAGACCACCGACATCGAGGTGGTGGGCGAGGCGGCCGACGGCTCCCAGGCCCTCGACGTGGTCGCACGTACCCGCCCCGACGTGGTGCTGATGGACGTGCGGATGCCCGGCCTCGACGGCATCGAGGCCACCCGCCGCATCCGCGGAGGACCGCACCCGGCCAAGGTCATCATCCTGACCACGTTCGACCTGGACGAGTACGTGCTGGCCGGCCTGCGCGCCGGCGCCAGCGGCTTCCTGCTCAAGGACGCCCTCGCCGCCGACCTGGTCTCGGCCGTGCGGGTCGTGGTGGCGGGCGAGGCGGTGGCCGCCCCGAGCGTGACCCGCCGCCTCTTCGCCCACTACCTGGGCCGGTCGCCCGCCCCGCCGACGGCCGACGAGCGGCTGGCCGCCCTGACCGGCCGCGAGCGCGAGGTGCTGACCCTGATCACCCGCGGCCTGTCCAACCCGGAGATCGCCGTCGCGCTCTCCCTCTCCGAGAGCACGGTCAAGACCCACCTGGGCCGCATCTTCGCCAAACTCGAGCTGCGCGACCGCGTCCAGGCGGTGATCCTCGGCTACGAGTGCGGCCTGGCCGGCACGGCCGGGTGACGGCTTCAGCGCGTTTTCAGGAGCGACCCGAAACCCTCCCCGGCGTGACGATCTACGAAACAACGCGCCGCCCCCTCGGCCCGGCAACGCTCGCGGTCAAGGTGCCGCCGGTCACCGCCCTGTTCTGGGTGATCAAGGTGCTCACCACCGGCATGGGCGAGACCGCCTCCGACTTCCTGGCCCGGGCCATGGCGCCGCCGGTCGCCGTCGGCCTCGCCTTCTGTGCGCTGGTCGTGGCGCTGACCGTGCAGGTGCGCGCCCGGCGCTTCCGGACCGCCGTCTACTGGTTCGCGGTGGTGATGGTCAGCGTCTTCGGCACGATGGCGGCCGACGTGCTGCATGTGGGGCTGGGCATCCCGTACGCGATCTCGACCGTCGCGTTTGCGATCGCGCTCGCCGTGGTCCTGATCGTCTGGTACGTCAGCGAGCGCACGCTCTCCATCCACACCGTCACCCGCGGGCGCCCCGAGCTCTTCTACTGGGCGACCGTGCTGGTGACGTTCGCGCTGGGCACGGCGGCCGGCGACCTGACCGCCGCCGGCCTCGGCTGGGGCTACCTGCTCTCCGGCTTCGTCTTCGCCGCCGCGATCGCGGTCCCGGCGCTGGCCTACCGCACCGGCCGGCTCGGCGCCGTGGCCGCCTTCTGGACCGCCTACGTGATCACCCGCCCGCTCGGCGCGTCGTTCGCCGACTGGATGGGCGTGCCGGTCGCGCGCGGTGGCCTGGGCTGGGGGACCGGCCCGGTGACCGCGGCGTGGGCCCTCGTCATCGTCGCCCTGGTCGCCTTCCTCTCGGTCCGCCGCGCCGCGCCGGCTTCTCCTCCCGCGGCGGCCGTGCCGGCTTCTCCTCCCGCGGCGGCCGCATCGGCGAACTGACGGATCAAGGACAGTCGTGAGTCGAAGCCCGTCGCCGGTCCGTACCGGTCAAGGTGAAGCATGCCCGGGTTCTCGTGCCTGTCGTCGTCTTTGTTCTGCTGGCCGCGGCCGGCACGGTCTGGCTCGTCCGCGTCGCCCGGGGCGAGGGCCCGGCCGGGTCGTCGGCCCAGCAGCTCGAGGCCACCGAGGGCCCGGCCGCGGCCGAGTCGTCGCGGCCCGGGCCGGTCTCGGCCACCGTTACGCGGGCACCCGCCTCGGCGGCAACCGCGAGCAGTGCGCCGGCCGGCGCATCAGCGACAGCGGCGACTGCCGGTAAGGCCGGCACGCCGGGTGCCCGGCCGGCCGGAGGCCCGCCGACGGTTGCGCCGGCGACGGCGACCACGCCCCCGGCCGGCGACGGCGCACCGCCCGTCCCGGTCCGGGCGATCCGGGTCGGCGGGGTGACGCTCGACGACACCAGCCCGCGGACGATGTGCTACCTGGTGCGCAACCTGGATTCGCCGGTCACGGTCCGGATCACCGCGCTCAGCGCGGGCAATCCCGCCGTGATCGTCGACCCCGATCGATGTGCCGGAGTGTCGGCGCAGGGCCCCGATTGGACGCCCACCTTCGCCTGCCGGGCGGGCGCGGACCTGAAGCCGGGCGGGGACGGGTGCTGGACCGGCATCGAACCGCGGACCTTGTCGACCGGCACGGGCGATCCCGAGACGCTCCGATCCTCGATGTCGATCGCGTTGCGTGCCCGCTGCACGTCCACGGTGGGCCTGCCCTGCCAGGACAGCGGAAGTCCGGAGCCGACCACCGCCCGGCCGGTGGAGGTCACCTGGACGCAGACGTACGAGTTCGAGCTCTGCATCCGGAACCCGCCCGGCGACAACCCGTTCTGCTGATGACGACCACCCGTCAGCGACCACGCCGGCCGCGGATACAGCCGCCCCAGGACGCACCGAACCCCGAACCCACCGGGCTGGCGTCGAAGCTCAGCCAGTGGGGTGCGGTCATCGCGCCGACCACGGTGATCACCGCCATGCTGCTCTACTTCGGTTACATCGCCACGCGCGCGGTTCGCGTACTTCGGCGTTTATCTCGATCTGACCGACCTGTCCAGCCGGGACCTCGTTCTGTACGGCATCGAGGTCCTCTACCTCCCGGTCGCGGTGCTGCTGGTCGCCGTACTGATCATCGCCGGCATCCATCTGGTCGCCCGCAACGTCGGCGGCTGGATCGTCACGGGACTGCTCGCGCTGGCCGGGGTGCTGCTGTCCGCACGCGCCGTGATCGGCCTCGCCGCCGCGCACGTCTCACGCCAGGAGCCACCCGGGACCACCGCGCTGGCCATGGCCGCCGGGCCGGTGCTCATCGCGTACGGCTGCTGGATCGCGACGCGTACCAGACCGCTGGGCCCGTGGTACGCCCAGGCCCGCCGGCTGCGACTGATCGCCGTCGCCGCGGTCGCCGGACTGGCGCTGACCGGCATGTTCTGGGCCGGCACGTCGTTCGCGTGGCGGCTGGGCGAGGGCCGCGCGTATGACGATGCCCTCCAGCTGCCCGACCGCCCGGAAGTCGTCCTGGACACCGGCGAAAGGCTGATCGACCTACCGCCGTACGTGCGGGAGAACGCCCTGCCGGCCGAGCGTGGCGACAAGTTCCGCTACCGGTACCGCGGCTTGCGCCTGCTGGTCCAAGCCGGTGGGCGGCTGTTCCTCGTTCCGGAGCACTGGACGACGCAGGGCCGCACGCTGATCGTGCCGTACGACGACTCGGTGCGCCTGCAAGTCATCCCGCGGTCCGGCGCATGACGCCCGCGCCGACTAGCGCTATATCGTCTCGCGTAGTACGTTGGGCGATATAGCGGAGAACGGAGCAGCGGATGGATCCCGGCTTTCTGATCCTGACCAGCCTCGCCGAGGGGGCGAAGCACGGTTACGCCATCACCGCCGACGTCGCCGAGCAGGCCGGCGTGACGCTCGGGCCGGGCACGCTCTACGCCGCCCTCCAGCGCCTCGAGGAACAGGGCCTGATCGAGGGCCTGCCGGCCGAGGGGCGCCGCCGGCCGTACCGGCTGACCCCGGCCGGCGCGGCCGAGCTGTCCGCGCAGGCCACGCGCATGCACCGCCTGGCCGCCCTGAGCCTGCGGCGCCTGAACCCGGAGCCGGCATGACCGCCGATCCGCGGCTGGTTCGCGCGCTCGTGGCCTGCTATCCGGCCGGTTGGCGCCGCCGGTACGGCGACGAATACGCAGAGCTGCTGTGTGACCTGCGCGTGCACCGCCGTCCCGGGCTGATCCTCGACTCGCTCGGCGGCGCCGCCCGGGCCCACGGAGGTGTGCTCATGACCCGCAACTCGCCGATGACCGCCGCGGTCCGGGCGGCCGGCCTCTTCACCGTCGGCGGCATCGGGTTCGCCAAGCTGGCCGAGGACTTCACCGGCACGGCCCGCGGCGCCTACGTCGCGCTCGTCCTGGCCGCGGCGGTGGCCCTCCTGGCGCTGGTCGCCGCGGCGGCTCCCAGCCTGCCCGCGCTGGTTCACGACCGCGCCGCCCGGCGCTACGTCGCGGTGCCGGTCGTCGGCGCCGTCGCCTGGTGGGGCGTGGTGCGGCTCGCCGCGGCCGTCGCCGACGGCCACGGCGCGCACGCGGCGCCCACCGTGACCGCCTTCCTGCTGACGGCCGCGACCGGAGTCGCGGTGGTGGCCGCGACCGCGTGGGCGGCGGCGAAGGTCCTGCGCCGACTCCCGGAGGCGGCCCGGCCCCGTTTCCGCCCGGCCGCCCTGACCGTGGTGGCCGCGGGCATGGCCGCAACCACCATCGCCGCCCTGACGTGGGGTCTCCAGATCCGGGCCGGCGACCCGGCGGCCTTCCGCGGCGACGACGGGCTGCTGGCCACCCCGTTCCCGCCCAGCTGGATCGCGGTGACCCTCACCCTGACCGCGGCCACCGCCATGGCCGTCCTCGCCGCCCTGTCCGCCCGGCGAAGCGCGCGACCGGTCTGACCCCGCGCCGGCCTCCCCCCGGCCCGCGCGGTCCAACTCGAACCCGCTTCTCCACCCCGCGCGGAAAGGTGATGCCGCATGCCCGAGATATCCGTCATCGAGGCCGACGGGCTGGCCAAGCGCTACGGTCGCCGGCACGCGGTCCGGGCGGTCGGCTTCGCCGTCGCGGCCGGCCAGATCTGCGCGCTCCTGGGCCCGAACGGCGCCGGCAAGACCTCGACCATGCGCATGCTCGTCGGGCTCTCGCGGCCCGATGCCGGCACGGTTCGCATCGCCGGCATGCCGGTCGGGCTGGGGTCGCCGGTTCTGCGGCGGGTCGGCGTCCTGATCGACGGGCCGGCCTTCGTGCCGCATCTCAGCGGCGCGGCGAACCTGCGCCTGCTCTGGGCCGCAACCGGGCGGGACTGGCCACCACCGGCACTCGACGACGCGCTCGACCTGGCCGGCCTCGGGCCCGCCGTCGATCGCAAGGTCAAGGGCTACTCAACGGGCATGCGGCAGCGCCTGGTGCTCGCCCAGGCTGTCATGCGCGACCCCGATGTCCTCGTCCTCGACGAGCCCGCGACCGGGCTCGACCCGGCCGAGGTCCGCGCCCTCCGGCAGCACCTCGCCGCCCGCGCCGCCGCCGGCGCCGCGGTGCTGGTCTCCAGCCATCAGCTGGCCGAGGTGCAGGCGCTGGCCAGTCACCTGGTGGTGCTGAACCGGGGCCGGCTGATCGCGGCGGGCGGCCTCCGGGAGCTGCTGGGCGGAGCGGGGGCGCTCGAGGACGCGTACCTCGCCCTGATCGAAGGAGATGAACGTGCTGCGCGTTGAGCTCACCACCCAGCTGATGCGACTCCGCACCCTCATCGCCCTGCTCGGCCTCGCGGCCGTGCCGGTCGCGACCGGGCTCGCCCTCGCCCCCGCGGCCGGGCACCGCAACGGCGACCAGGGTGGGCTCTTCGGCGCCTCGCCCTATTCGGCGCTCAACCACGCCATGGCCGGTCTCGAGTTCACCGGTCCGCTGCTGCTGCCGATCGTCGTCGCGATGCTCGCCGCCGCCATCGCCTCGGCCGACCGCGACTGGGGGATCCTCCGTTATCTCTACGTCGCGCCGGTGACCCGCGGCCGGCTGCTGGCGGCCAAGCTCGGCGCGGCCGCGATCGCCACCGCGGCCGCGCTCGGCTGCGTGCTGGTCGCCGGGGTGGCGACCGGCTGGGTGCTCTTCGGCTGGCACCCGTTCCACATCATCGGCGCCGCCGACCTCTCCGCGGCCGCCACCGCCGGGCGCGTCCTCGCCGCCACCGGCTATGCGCTGCTGTGCCTGCTGGCGATGGCCGCCATCGCGTTCACGCTCGGGCTGCTGCTGCCCCGCGGCGCCGAGGCCCTGGCCGTGGCGATCGCCTTCGTGGTGGTCGCCAGTGTCCTCGACGGCCGGTCCGCGCTGCATGCCGTCGCCGTCGTCCTGCCGGTCCATTACTGGCAGAGCTGGGTGGCCCTGTTCGACCCGGCCGGCGCTGGGGACCTGAGAGCGGGCGCCGGCGTGCAAGCCGGCTGGATCGCCGTCTGCGTGGCCGCCTGCGTCCTCATCCTGCGCCACCGCGACCCGGCGGCCTAGGGACAGACCCTAGCCGTTGGGGCGTGCCTCGACCGCCTGGAGCGCCCAGCTGTTGCCGTCCGGGTCGCGGAAGTGGACGAAGTCGCCCCACGGCTGGGTGTCCACCTCGCTCGCCTCGACGCCGGCCTCGACCAGCTGCTTGCGGGCCGCGTGGGCGTCGGGCACCACCACCTGGATCTCCTGGGTGCCCGGCGTCTTGGCGGTGATGCCCTCGCCGATCACGATCGAGCAGGCCGAGCCGGGCGGCGTCAGCTGCACGAACCGCAGGCCCGCGCGAATCGTCGAGTCGACGTCGGCGTTGAAGCCGATCCGCTGGTAGAACGCCTTGGCCCGGTCCACGTCGGTGACCGGCACGGGGATGAGCTCGATCTTCCACGTCGCTGTCATGAGGCCATCGTGCCGGCCATTGCGGTCACTTCCTGACCGCAGCGGCATCGCATGGCAGGCTGAAACCCCAGAGTTCGAGGAGTCCGGGTGATCGACCAGCTGCTGCCGCCGAACGACGTCGCGGTGGCCGAGGCGTTCGGCGACGTTCCCGGCGAGCCGGTCTTCCCGGGCGAGGAGCGGCTGGTAGCGACCGCCGTCGAGGCTCGCCGCCGGGAGTTCGTCACCGGGCGCCGGTGCGCGCGGGAGGCGCTGGGCAAGCTCGGCATCGCGCCGGTCGCGATCGGGACGGGACCGCAACGCGAGCCGCTGTGGCCGGCGGGGGTGGCCGGCGCGATCACGCACTGCCCGGGCTACCGGGCCGCCGCCGTCACGACGAAGCTGGCGGCGGTGGGCATCGACGCCGAGCCGGACGAGCCGTTGCCGTCCGGGGTGGCCGAGCACATCATGACTGCCGGGGAGCCGCGGATGGTCGCGGCACTGAGCAGCGACGACCCGTCGGTCTGCTGGGACCGGCTGGTGTTCAGCGCCAAGGAGTCGATCTACAAGGCCTGGTACCCGCTCACCGCGCGCTGGCTCGACTTCAGCGAGGCGGTCCTCACCGTCGACCCCGCGGCCGGTACGTTCGAGGCGCGCCTGCTCGCCGACGGCGGCCCGCGCCTGGCGGTGATCAGCGGCCGTTTCCTGGTGGCGCGGGGCCTGATCCTGACGGCGGTCACTGTCGACGGTCGCTAAAGGTTGATCTCGTTCGATGGGTGGGCCAGGCTGGCCCGGTGAAGACGTTTATCGGACGTATCCTCGCCGGCGGCGCGGCTCTGGCCGTCGGCATCGTGCCGGCGGCGATCGGCGCCGGCCCGGCCGTGGCGGCACCGACGCGCGCACCCGCAGCGCCGGCCGCCGCTCCCCCCGACTACGACGCGCGGCACGACCCCGCCGTCACCGGCATGCTCGAGACCAGGGCGGCGATGCTCGCGGCGAAGCCGTCCCCGGCCGTCCGCGACATGCGCACGCGGCTGGGCGACCAGGGCATCGTCGACCTCGACCCGCTGACCGGCACGCCCCGGCAGGTGGCGCGGCTCGACGGCTTCCTCACCGGGCCGTCGCGCAAGCCGGCCGTCCAGGTCGCCCGGAGCTACCTCGCGGCGCACGCCGACCTCTTCGGCGTCGACCCGGCGACGCTGACGCTGCGCCGCGACTATGTGGACGTCGTGGGCACCCACCACCTGAGCTTCCTGCAGCGGGTGGGCTCGGTGCCGGTCTTCGGCAACGGGATCCGGGCCGACGTGGCCCGCAACGGCGCGCTGATCCAGATGACCGGCTCGCCGGTGCGCCAGGTCCCGGCCGGTCTGGCCGGCGCCGAGCTGACCGGCGCCCAGGCTCTCGCGGCCGCCCGCCGCGACGCCCGGGAGACCCGGACGACCGCCTCCGACAAGGCCGCGCTGGTCGCCTTCCCGACCGTGTCCGGCCTGCGGCTGGGCTATCAGACGCTCACCATGCAGTCAGGCTACCTGCACGTCGTCGACGCGCGGACCGGCCGCATCCTCTACCGGCAGAGCCTGACCGACCACGAGTCCGGACCGGACGCGCTGGTCTGGGACAACTACCCGGGCGCCCCGGCGGGCGGGAAGCAGCGGCGGGTCTCGCTGTCCCGGTGGGTCACCCCGTACGCGAAGAATCTCACCGGTAACTCCGCGCACGTCTTCTCCGACCTGAACGACAACAACGTCGCGGACGCCGGGGAGGAGGTGGGCCAGAGCTCGCCGGGCCACTTCACGTACCCGCTCAAGACCTTCCCCGGCGATCTGTGCAGCGCGCAGTACCAGTGCACGTGGGACCCGTTCACCGCGTACTCCTGGCAGGCCAACCGGGCCATGGACGCCACACAGCTGCTCTACTTCACCTCGGTCTTCCACGACCACCTGCTGGCCGCGCCGATCGGGTTCACCCGGGCGGCCGGCAACTTCGAGACCCGCGACGGCGACCCGGTGCAGGTCAACGACCTCGACGGGGCGAACACCGACAACGGCTTCCCGGACGGCGCGCACGTCGACAACGCGAACATGGCGACCCCGCCCGACGGCACCTCGCCGACGATGCAGATGTACCTGCAGCCGGCCGCGAACACGCCGGCCGCGGACGACCCGTACGTGCCCTCCGACGTCGGCAACGAGGCGTCGTCGGTCTACCACGAGTACACGCACGGGCTCTCGAACCGGCTCGTCGTCGACGCGGCCGGGGTGTCCACGCTCAACGGCCCGCAGTCGGGCGCCATGGGCGAGGCGTGGAGCGACTGGTACGCGTACGACTATCTGCAGAAGGAAGGCCTGGAACGGGACACCGCGAAACCGGGCGAGCTGGTGATCTTCGAGTACTCGACGGCGGGCGCCAACACCATCCGCACCCAGCCGCTCGACTGCCCGGTCGGCGCCTCGGCGACGGTGTGCCCGGGCACGGCGACCGCGGGGCCGGGCGGCTACACGTACGGCGACTTCGGCCACATCTCCCGCCGCGGCCCGGAGGTGCACGCCGACGGTGAGATCTGGGCCGAGACGCTGTGGGACCTGCGCACCAAGCTCGGCGCCAGGCTCGCCGAGTCGCTGGTGACCCGGGCCATGGAGCTGTCCCCGGCCGATCCGTCCTACCTGGACATGCGCAACTCGATCCTGATGGCCGACCGGGTGGTGAGCCGCGGCCGGCACCAGCACGACATCTGGGCCGTCTTCGCTCACCGGGGGATGGGCTTCTTCGCGGCGGCGACCGACGGCTCGGACACGGCGCCGGTCGAGGACTTCTCGATGCCGCCGGGACCGCACGCACCGCGGAGCTCGGTCTCCGGAACCGTCGTCGACTCGGACAGCGGACGACCGGCGGCCGGCGTCGCGGTCACCTTCGGCGGGCACGCGTCCGGGTTCGCCGGCTCCTACGCCGCGGTCACCGGCGCCGACGGGCAGTACAAGATCAACAACGTCCTTGCCGGTACGTATCGGAAGGTCGCGGCCGGTGGCAACGGCTTCGAGAAGCAGGTCGAGACGGTGACCGTGACCAGACGACCGGGCACGGTCGACTGGCGCGTGCGCCGCGACTGGGCCGCGTCCCAGGGCGGTGCCCGGATCGACGCGTCCAACGGCGAGGACAACACCGACTTCGGCTGCGGTCCGGGGCAGGCGATCGACATGTCCCAGGGCAACGGCTGGAGCACGGACGCGGTGCCGACCGGAGCCGGGGCCGCGATCGAGCCCCGGTTCCTCACCATCCAGCTGCCGGCGGCGGTCGACCTCGGCTCGGTCGAGATCAACCCCACCGGCAACTGCGGAGACGATCCGACCGCCTCGACCGGCGACTACCGGGTGGAGACGTCCGCCGACGGCGCCGCCTGGACCGTGGCGGCGACCGGGCACTTCGGGCCGGCCGACCGTGACCGGATGAACCGGGTGACCCTGTCGGCCGGCGCCGCCGGCGTCCGGTTCGTGCGGTACACGATGCTCGGCACGCAGGTCGCCGACGAGGGCGGTACCTGCCCCGGCCAGTTCAGCGGCTGCTCCTTCGCCGACACCGTGGAGGTGGCCGTCTACGGCGCCCCCGCCTGACCGCGGCGTTCCGCCTGAGTGCGAAGAGCCGCCCGGGATCGCCCGGGCGGCTCTTCCGGTAAGCCCGCGAGCCGCGCCGCCGCCGGGTTACGCTAGACCCTTGTGGGCGATATGTCCGGAGCGGTCGACTATGAAGCGCTGTTCCGCAGCGCTCCGACCGCGTTTCTCGTCCTCGACCCCGAGCTGACGATCGTCGACGCCAACGAGGCCTACCTGAACGCCACCGCCCGCAGCCGGGCCGAGCTGATCGGCCGCCCGGTGTTCGCCGCCTTCCCCGACAACCCGGACGACCCGGCCGCGAGCGGCACCGCCAAGCTCGGCGCCTCCCTCGGCCGCGTCCGGCGCGAGCTGGTCGTCGACGTCATGGAGATCCAGAAGTACGACATCCCGATGGCCGGCGGCACGTTCGACGTCCGCTACTGGGCGCCGGTCAACGCGCCGGTGCTCGACCGGGACGGGAGGCTGCGCTGGATCGTGCACCGCGCCGAGGACGTCACCGCCTTCGTCAGCGCGCACGACGGGAACGCCGAGGCCGCCCAGCTGGCCGGCGCGCTGCGGGTGCGGACCGAGCAGATGGCGGCCGAGATCTTCGCCCGCCGTCGCCTCCAGCGGCGCCACGAGGCGCTGGAGGCGGTGATCGACAGCCTGGAGCCGGCCGTCATCGGCACCGACGCCGCCGGGCGGCCGGTGCTCTACAACGACGCCGCCCGCGAGCTGATGGGCGACACCCTCGGCGAGGTGACGGCCGCGGAGTGGGGCCGGCAGCTGCACCTCTACGGGGCGGACGGCCGCCCGATCGGACCGGACCTGCCGCTGCTGCGCGCCCTCCGGGGCGAGCGGGTCGACGACGTCGAGATCGTCCTCCGGCCGCCGGGCCGGCTCCGGCGGTTCTTCCGCGTGCACAGCCGTCCGGTGACCGGCCAGCCCGGGGTGGCGGCCGTGGTCGCGATCCACGAGATCACCGCCGCCCGGCGCGCCGCCCGCCTGCAGGAATGCGAGCTGGCGATCGCCAAGGCGACCGCCCGCCCGGAGGCCGACGGGCAGGTCCTCGACGAGGCCACCCGGCTGATCGGCTCGATCCTCGGCTGGGACCTGGTCGAGTTCTGGTGCTGGGACGAGGCGGCCGGCCTGATCCATCGGGCCGGCCGCTGGGCCGGTCCGGCCCTCGACCTGCCGCCCGGGCTCCCCGAGTTCCTGGCGCCGGGTCAGGGCCTGGCCGGGCGCGCGTGGGCGGACAAGCAGCCCGTGTACCAGCCGGGCCGGGAGGACGGCCCGTTGCGTACGGCGCTGGCGGTGCCGGTGCCCCTCGGCCCGCACCCGCTCGGCGTGCTGGTCTGCTACGCGGACGTCGCCGAGATCCCCGGCGACGTCCGCGCCGGGATGGTCACCGGCGTCACACCACCCCTGGGCGTCTTCCTCGCCCGCCGCCGCGCCGAGCGGCTGGCGGCCGAGCTGGACCGGGCCCGCGACCAGTACATCGCGCTGGTCGGCCACGAGCTGCGGACGCCGCTCACCAGTATCCAGGCCTACACCGAGATGCTGCTGGAGGAGGCGGGCCTGACCGGCGACCAGCGCCAGATGCTGCTGGTGGTGCAGCGCAACACGGCCAGCCTGCGTGCCGTCGTCCTCAAGCTGCTCGACGTGGCCGCGCTGCGGGCCGGGCATCTCGACGTGCGCCGGCGCCCCATGGATCTGGCGCTCGTGCTGCGCGAGGCGGCCGACGCCGCGCGCGCCGGGGACCGCACCCACCCGATCCGCATCGAGGCGCCCGGCAGCGCCCCGATCGTCGGCGACCCGGACCGGCTGCGCCAGGTCGCCGACGAGCTGATCGCCAACGCGCTGACCTGGTCCGCGGCCGGCTCGCCGGTCGACATCCGGCTGACGCCCGGCGAACACACCGCGGTGGTCTCGGTCTCCAACACCGGCGTCCCGATCCGCGCCGACGAGCGGCCACGCCTGTTCGAACCGTTCTTCCGCGGCGACGGCGCCCGCCACAGCGGCATGCCGGGCGCCGGGCTCGGCCTGAGCCTGGCCTGGACGATCGTCGAGCAGCACGGCGGTGTCATCGAGGTGAGCGAGGCCGGCAGCCCGGCGACCACCTTCACCGTACGGATACCGACGAACCGGCTTCCGTCCCGCCATCCGGGCGAGACCGGCCGCCCGGGCGAGCCCGGCCGCTCCGACGAGTCCGGCCGCCGCGGCGAGGCTCGTCCGGCCGGGACCCGCCCCACTACGATGGGACGGCAGACCCCGGATCGGTGAGACCGGAGGAGCCACGGGCGAGCGGGCGGGCACGTTCATCGGGCGCCGGCGGGAGCGGGAGCTCCTCCTGGCCGCGGTGGACAGCGCCCGGTCCGGCTCCGGCCGGCTGGTGCTGATCGCGGGCGAGCCGGGGGCGGGCAAGACGCGACTGGCCGGGCTGACGGCCACGGCCGGCGTCCCCGTCGCCCACGGGCGGGCGATCGAGCCGGCGGGCAGCCCGCCGTACTGGCCCTTCCGCCAGATCCTCCAGGCGCTGGGGCGGCCCGGCATGTTCGGAGCGGCGAGCGCGGCCGAGGAACGCTTCCGGCGGTTCGAGGCGGTGTCGGCGGCGCTGATCGACGCGGCCGAGCCGGCCGGCCTCGTGCTCGTCCTCGACGATCTGCACTGGGCGGACCCGGGCTCGCTGCAGCTGCTCGTCCACCTGGCCCGGTCGCTGGCCGCTTCCCGGCTGGCGGTGGTGGCCGCCTACCGCACCACCGAGACGGCCGGGCGGGAGCCGTTGCGGGCGGCACTGGCCGAGCTGAGCCGGGAGCCGGCGACTACCCGGATCGTGCTCACCGGCCTGAGCGAGGCGGAGGTCGGCGAGCAACTGTGCGACATCGCCGGCTGGGCGGTGCCGGAGCCCGTCGCCGCCGCGGTCCGCCGCCGGACCGGCGGAAACCCGTTCTTCGTCGGTGAGCTGGGGCGGGTGCTGGCGGGCGCCCGCGAGGGCGATCTGCCCGAGGGCGTACGCGATGCCGTCCGCGCCCGGCTCGGCCGGTTGACGCCGCCGTGCCGGTCCGTCGTGGCCGCCGCCGCGGTTCTCGGCACCACCGAGCCCCTCGACCTCGCGGCCGTCCTCGAGCTCGGCCCGGCCGGCGTCCTCGGCGCGCTGGACGAGGCGGCCGCCGCCGGGATTGTCGCCCCGGCTCCCGGATACGACTTCACCCACGACATCATCCGCGAGTCGGCCGGCCTCGACGTCGCCACCGCCGAGCGCTTGCGGCTGCACGCCCGGCTGGGCGGCTTTCTCGCCGCGCGGCCCGGTGCCCGGGAGCGCGCGGCCCTGGTCGCGTACCACCTGATCGAGGCCGCGCCGCTGGTCGACGCCCCGGCCGCGACGCGCTGGGCGGCCGACGCCGCCGAGCAGGCGGCCGCCCAGCTCGCCTGGGAGGAGGCGGCGCTCTGGTACGAGCGGGCGCTGCGGGCCGGCGGCGCCGGCGAGAGCGAGCGGACCGACCTGCTGATCGAGCGGGCGCGGGCCCAGATCAAGGCGTACGACGTCGACGGGGCCCGCGTCTCGTTGACCGGGGCCGCCGATTCGGCCCGCCGGCGCGCCGACTACCCGGCGCTCGGCCGTGCGGTGCTGGTGATGGAGGGCGTCACCGACTTCATCTGGGAACGGGCCGGTCGTGCCCTCTGCGAGGAGGCGCTGGCCGGTCTGCCGGACGAGGACAGCCCACTGCGGGCCCGCCTGCTCGCCCAACTGGTCGCCGCCGACGTCTGGACCGAGTCCCCGGCCTCCGATCAGCGCTCGCGCGCGGCGCTGGCGATGGCCGAGCGGCTCGGCGACAAGCGGGCGCTGATCGAGGCGCTGCGCGCCCGCCAGCTCGTACGGGGCGTACCCGACGGCGCACGGGACCGGCTGGAGCTGGCCGGCCGGCTGACCGAGATCGGCCGGGCCGGCGACGACGACGCCGCCCTGTGGGCCGGGTTGTGGCGGTTCGACGCGCACGTCCAGCTGGGCGAGATCGACCGGGCCGAGGCGGGGCTGCCGGCCGTCGCCGAGGCCGCCCGCCGGCTGCGCACGCCACTGGCCCGCTGGCACGCGGTGCGGGTCCGGGCCACGATGGACCACGCCCGGGGCCGGTTCGCCGACGCGCTGACCCACGGCCGCCAGGCCGAGGCGCTCGCCCGGCAGGCCGCCCACGACGGCGCCCTCACCCCCTCGGTCGGCTTCCTGCTCGGCCTCGCGGCGATCACCGGGGATGCGGCGGCCGTGCCCGAGGAACCGGGGTCGACCGGGTTCGCCGGCGTCGCCGCCGAGTTCCTCCGGGCCATGTTCGCGACCTGGAAGCTCGCGCACGGCGACCGCGACGGCGCCGAGCGGCTCTACCGGACGCTGCCGCCGCTGGCGTCGGTGCCGCGGTTCGTGCTAATCTCGGCGCTGGGCGGCACCGCCGAGCTGGCTGCCGCCTTCGACGACCGGGAGATGGCCGCCGAGGTCCACCGGCGGCTGCTTCCCTGGGCCGACTACTTCGTCTGCGGCGGCGCCGGGGTGGTGCTGACCGGCGGCTCGGCCCGGATGCCGCTCGGCATCGCCGCCGCCACCTGCGGCCGGCTCGACGACGCGGCCGGGCACCTGCGCGAGGCGGTGCGGCGCAACGAGGCCGCCGGCCTGCCGCCGATGGCCGCCGCCGCCCGCTATCACCTGGCCCGCACGCTCGCCCGGCGGCGGCGCCCGGGCGACCGGGAGGAGGCGGCCGCCCTCGCCGTCGCGGCCGGCGCCGAGGCCGAGGCGCTCGGGATGCGGCCGCTGGCCCGGGACGCCGCCGCGCTGCTGGCCGGGCTGGGCGTGGCCGGCCCGCTCACCCGGCGCGAGCGGGAGATCGCCGGGCTGGCCGCCCGCGGGCTCACCAACCGGCAGATCGCCGCCGCCGCGCACATCAGTGAGCGCACCGCCGAGAGCCACATCCAGCACATCCTGACCAAGCTGGGATTCGCCAGCCGGCGGCAGATCGCGGGCTGGGTGGCGTCGGGAATGCGTACTCCGTCTCCGTAGTGCCACCGATGCCCGGGCGGCGCGCCCGGCCGACGCTGTGTCCATGACGACGACATCAGGACTGGTGGCACTGCGCGCCTCGTGGATGTTCGACGGCGTGACCCTGGAGTTCGTACCGGATCCGACCGTTCTGCTGGCCGGCGCCTCGGTGGTCGCGGCCGGTCGCGGCCTTGAGCCGCCGGCCGGGGCCACGGTCGTCGACCTCGGCGCCGCGACGATCCTGCCCGGCCTGATCGACACCCACGTCCACCTCGCCTTCGACGCGTCGGACGACCCGGTCGGGCGGCTGGCCCGGCGGGACGACGCGGCCGCCTTCCTGGCGATGAGCGTGGCCGCGCGCACCGCGGTCGCCGGCGGCGTGACGACCGTCCGGGACCTCGGCGACCGCGGATACCTGTCGCTCGGCCTGCGGGACGCGGCCCGGTCCGACCCGACGCTGCCCACGATCGTGGCCGCCGGGCCGCCACTGACCACGCCGGACGGCCACTGCCACTATCTCGGCGGCGGGGTGGCCGGGCCCGACCTGCGGCGGGCGGTGCGCGAGCACGCGCGCCGCGGTGTCGACGTCGTCAAGATCATGGCCAGCGGCGGGAACCTGACGCCGGGCACCCGGGTGGCGGACTCGCAGTTCTCCGTCCCGGACCTGCGTGCGGCGGTGGACGAGGCACATCGGTTCGGGCTGCCGGTGACGGCTCACGCGCACGGCCGCCGGCCGGTGATCGACGCGCTCGAGGCCGGGGTGGACGGCGTCGAGCACGTGTCCTTCATGACCGAGGACGGCGTCGACCCCGTACCGGCGAAGGTCTTCGATCTGCTGAACCGGCGGCCGGTGACGCTGGGCCTGACCATCGGGGCCAAGCCCGGCGCCGGTGATCTGCCACCGTTCATGATCGAGCGCATCCCGAAGCTGATCGCGAACACCCGGGCGCTGTACGAGCACGGCGCCACCATGGTCCTCGGCAGCGACGCCGGCATCGCCGCCGCCAAGCCCCACGACGTGCTGCCGTGGGCGATCCGGCAGGCCACGGCGCTCGGCATGACCCCGGCCGAGGCGCTGCGGGCCGCCACCTCGGCCGCCGCGAGCGCCTGCGGGCTCGGCGACCGCAAGGGCCGCATCGCGGCCGGTTACGACGCCGACCTGCTCGTCGTCGACGGCCACCCGGGCACGGACCTCGCGGCACTGCACCGGGTGCGGGCCGTCTACGTCAGGGGACGGGAAGTCGCCCGGGAAGGCCGGAAACTTCCGTAGTCGCGATCTCCGCGAATATTGATTCGATACCGATCTAGGTCTTTCCCTCGCCGGTGATCGATGCAAACGTTCCAGGGCGGCCCCGACCGGGCCGCCCTTTTTTGCATCCGGGCCGGCCCCGCGTTCACCGGTGGCGCCGGCGTGATCACCCCCGGGGGGAAAGTCGATGCGCAAAGTCGTAGTGGGATTGCTGGGCCTCAGCCTGGCGTCCGGCCTGGGCATCTCGCTCAGCCCGGCCGCCGTGGCCGCCCCGCCGGCCGACAGCCCGGCCGCCGTCCCCTCCGTCAAGAACGGGTCCGAGGCGTCGAGCGACGAGCTGGTCGGCCCGCTCGAGCGGAAGCGCCGGGCGCTGCGGGAGAAGGCCGTCAGCGACGTCCTCTCCGGCCGCGCCAGGCCCGAGAACCGCAACGGCAGCCAGGTCGTCAAGGTCGGCCAGGCCGCCGGCGGCGGCGCGTTCGGCCGCGAGTCCCGCCACCGCCACGGCGGGCGGGACAACCGCGACCAGTACGTCGAGCTCGCCCGCGAGAAGACCGACCGGATCTTCGTGATCCTCGCCGAGTTCGGCAACGAGCGCGACCCGCGGTTCCCGGACCGGGACACCGACCCGGCCACGGCCGGGCCGCAGCGCTTCGACGGTCCCTTGCACAACCAGATCCCGCAGCCGGACCGGTCGCTCGACAACACCACCGTCTGGCAGGCCGACTACAGCCGGCAGCACTACCAGGACCTGTACTTCGGCAAGGGCCGGAACACCCAGTCGGTCAAGACGTACTACGAGACGCAGTCCTCGGGGCGGTACAGCGTCGACGGCACCGTCACCGACTGGGTCAAGGTCAAGTACAACGAGGCCCGGTACGGCCGCTCCGGCGACGACCCGAAGGACGCGAACGGCGACGACCCCAACGTCTGCGGCGGCAACGTCTGCAACACCACGTTCGACCTGGTGCGCGACGCCGCCAACCAATGGGTCGCCGACCAGCTGGCGGCCGGCCGCAGCAAGGCCGACGTCGTGGCCGAGCTCAAGACCTTCGACCGGTGGGACCGGTACGACTACGACGCCGACGGCAACTTCAACGAGCCGGACGGCTACCTCGACCACTTCCAGATCGTGCACGCCGGTGGCGACGAGGCCGACGGCGACCCGTACCAGGGTGAGGACGCCATCTGGAGTCACCGCGCCTTCGCGTACGGGGACGACGAGGGTGACCGCGGACCCACCGGCAACCTTCTCGGCGGCACCGAGATCGCCGGCACCGGCCTGTGGATCGGCGACTACACGATCCAGCCCGAGAACGGCGGCCTCAGCGTCTTCGTCCACGAGTACGGCCACGACCTCGGCCTGCCCGACGACTACAACGTGCTGACCGGCGGCACCAACAACAACGAGTACTGGACGCTGATGGCGCAGAGCCGGCTCAACGGCACCGGCGAGCCGCTCGGCACCCGGCCCGGCGACCTCGGCGCCTGGAACAAGCTGCAGCTCGGCTGGCTCGACTACGAGACCGTGGTGGCCAAGCAGAAGCGCACGCTGACCCTCGGCCCCCAGGAGTACAACAGCGACAAGGCCCAGGCCGCCGTCGTCGTGCTGCCGAAGAAACGGGTCACCACCGAGTTCGGCGCGCCCTTCGAGGGGTCCCGGCAATACTTCTCCGGTAACGCCGACGACCTGCGCAACTCGATGACCCGCCAGTTCGACCTCACCGGCACGACCGCGCCGGCGCTCACCCTCAAGGCGCGCTACAACGTCGAGGAGGACTTCGATTACCTGTACGTGCGGGCGTCGCTCGACGGTCAGAAGTGGACGGCGCTGGACGGGACCGTCAACGGGGAGCCGTTCGGCCGTGACGGCGCGAACCCGCCGCGGCCGGCCGTCACCGGGTCGACCGACAACCAGTGGGTGGACATGTCGGTGCCGCTGAACGCGTACGCCGGGAAGAAGGTCTATCTGCAGTTCTACTACCGCACCGACGGCGGCTACTCGGCCGGTGGTTTCTTCTCCGACAACCTCCAGGTCGTCGACGGGACCACGGTGCTGTTCCGCGACGACGCCGAGGCGACCACCTCGCCGTGGACGCTGAAGGGCTTCAAGACGGTCGGGACCAGCGCGACCGGCGACTACGACAACTTCTACATCGCCGGGCACCGGACCTACGTCTCCTACGACCGGTATCTCAAGACCGGCCCGTACAACTTCGGCTTCCTCAACACCAAGCCGGACTGGGTCGAGCACTACTCGTACCAGACGGGTGTGCTCATCTCGTACTGGGACACCTCGCAGACCGACAACGACACCAACTGGCATCCGGGCCAGGGCCGCAACCTGTACATCGACGCGCACCCGCGCCCGTTCTACCGGCTCGACGGCCTGCCGTTCAGCGCCCGCATCCAGGTCTACGACGCGCCGTTCGGCCTGCGCAAGGCGGACTCGATGACGTTGCACGTCAACGGCCAGGCGTCCTACGTACGCGGACAGGCCGCCCAGCCGCTGTTCGACGACACCCAGAAGTACTTCTACGACGAGTTGCCGAACCACGGGGTCAAGCTGCCCGCGGTCGGTGTGAAGATCCGGGTCCTGCAGGAGAACGGCACCTCCGCCAAGATCCGCATCTCGTGACACGTGGGGCGGCGGCCCGGGTCCTCCGGGCCGCCGCCCGCGGTCATCCCGCGGCCGGGGCCGGTGCCGGCGTGAACGCCGTCGCGTGGTCGCGGGCGAAACCGGCGATGTCCCGCGCCGGCCGGCCGGTGATCGCCCGCACCCGGTCCGTGGCCCGTTCGAACCCGCCGGCCCGGACGAGGCCGAAGACGCCGGCCAGGTGCGCGGCCAGCCAGTCCGGCAGTCCCGCTCCCTCGAACCGGGGCCGGGCCTGCTCCTCGGTCAGATCGGCGAAGCGCACGGGACGTCCGGTCGCCTCGGCGAGGGCCGCCGCCACCTCCGCGAAGGTGACCGCCGACGGCCCGGTCAGCTCGTAGGCCCGGCCCGCGTGCCCGGGTTCGAGGAGCGTGCCGGCGGCAACCGCGGCGACGTCCCGGACGTCGACCATCGCCACCCGGCGACCCGCGGTCGGCGCGTACAGCGTGCCGGTTCGCGCGACGCCCCCGGCCACCATCAGCAGGTTGGTCATGAAGAACGCCGGCCGCAGGATCACCGCCGGCACCCCCGACCGGTCGAGGTGGCGCTCGATCTCGCCGTGCCAGCGGAAGGCCGGCAATGCCGACGCCGGATCGGCGTGCATGGCCGACAGCTTGACGATCCGCTCGACGCCCCGCTCGGCGGCGGCGTCGATCACGGCGGTCTCGTGCGCGACCTTGCGCGGCCCGTCGGCGGCGCACAGATAGACCCGGTCGGCGCCGTCGAGGGCGGCCCGCACCGACGCGAGGTCCTCGAAGTCCCCGATGACGGGCTCGGCACCGCGCGGGACGTGGGTTGCGGAGCGGACGAACGCGCGGACGGTCGCCCCGCGCTCGTGCAGCTCGCGGACGACGTGGGCGCCGACGGTCCCGGTGGCGCCGGTGACGAGGATGCGTTTCATGGGAGTGCCTCTCGGTCGGGCGCCGGCGGGATGGTGTGGCCGGCGCGGAACAGGTTCGCCGGGTCCCAGGCGCGCTTGACCGCGGTCAGCCGCGCCCAGTTGCCCGCGGTGAACGCGTCGCGGGTCCGGGTCGGATCGGTGAGCAAGTTCAAAAAGGCGCCACCCGTCGCGTACGGCCGGAGCCGTCCCGAAAGGCGGTCGAGCGCTCGGTCGGCCGCCGTCCGGTCATCGGGTGGACAGGCCGCGACCGCCATGACCGAGAACTCGGTGTCCCGATGCCCGGCCGGGCCGGCGTCGGGGCCGGGATCGGCCATCGCGCCACCCCAGTGCCGCAGCTCGGCGAAGGCGACCGGGGAGTCGTCCGCGCCGGCCTCGACGATCGCCCGCAGCGCGTCGTCCGGCACCGCGCGGAACAGCTCGGTCTCCTGGCGGTTCGCCATCGGCGGCACGTCGGGGCCGTTCGTGGCCGTACTGGCGTCCGGGAACGAGCGGGGACGGAACGCGTCGAGCAGCGGCGGCCCGGCCACCTTCAGCAGCGGCTCGAGGACGCGCCGGCCGTCCTCGCCGTGCTGGAACGCCCGGATCGCCAGCACCCGCCGGCCGCGCAACGCCTCCGGCACGAGCGGGGCCGCCGGCAGGCGGATCAGCAGGACCGCCGTGTTCATCGACTCCGGCTCGGCGGCCGCCCACTGCCGGTAGGCGCAGAACACGTCGAGCGCCCGCTCCGGCGGGTACAGCGACATGCCGGAGAAGACCCGCCGCACGGGGCGGAGGCGGAAGGTCAGCGACGTCACGACGCCGAAGTTCCCGCCACCGCCGCGCAGCGCCCAGAACAGGTCGGGGTGCTCCCGCGCGGTCGCGGTCAGCGCCACCCCGTCGGCGGTGACGACGTCGGCGGCGACGATGCTGTCGGCGGCGAACCCGAAGGTGCGCGACAGCCACGACTGGCCGCCGCCGAGCAGGTAGCCGGTCACGCCGACGGTGCCGCACCGGCCGGCGAGCCCGGCCAGGCCGTGCGCGGCGGCGGCGCGGTTCACGCCGGCCCAGACGGCGCCGGGGCCGACCCGGGCGAGCCGGCGCCGGGGGTCGATCGCGATGCCGGTCAGCGCCGTCGTCTTCAGCAGCAGGGCGCCGTCGGCCGGGGCGACGGCGCCGTGGCCGGTCGCCTGCACCGCGAGCGGCAGGTCGTGCTCGCGGGCGGCGCGTACGGCGTCGCGCACGTCGGCCGTCGATGCCGCCGTGACGATCAGCGCCGGCCGGGAGTCGAAGGTGCGGTTCCAGCCGAGCCGGTGTTCGTCGTAGCCCGGGTCGCCGGGCCGGTACGTGGTCATGCGCCGAAGCTAGGTGGCACCCGGCCCGGGACGGCTGCGTTCTGGATGTGGTCCGGATGTGGTCCTAGATTGAGCACTGTGGTCGTGCGAGTGCTCGGGACGGCCCGGGTCGAGCCCGCGGAGGGACCCGCGCCCCGGCTCGAGCGAAAGGCGCGGGAGCTGCTCGGCATCCTGACCGTCCGGTCGCCGGGCGCGGTGGCCGTGGCCGAGCTCGCCCGCCTGCTCTGGGACGACCCGCCGCCCTCGGCGGTCAAGACGATCCGCGCCCACCTGTCCCGCCTGCGCGCCGCGCTGCGGGCCGCCGAGCCGGGCGCCGACGTCGAGCGGGTGGGCCGCGACGCGTACCGTCTCGCGGCCGATCCCGGCCGCACCGACGTCGGCCTGGTCGCCGCCGCCCGCGCCCGGGCGCGCCGGCTGCTCGCCGACGGCCGCCCGGACGACGCCGCCGCCGAGCTCGCCGAGGCCCGCGGGCTGTGGCGGGCCGACCCCGAGCTGCCGGACACGGTCGCGGCCGAGGCTCTGCGCCAGGGCTGGCGCCGGGAGCGGCGGCTGCTGGTGCAGGAGCACCTCGGCTGCCTGGCCGCCGGCGGCGACCCGGGAGTGGCGCTGGGCGAGCTGGAGCAGCTGACCGCGGCCGACCCGCTCGACGAACCGCTGTGGGTGCTCTACGTGCGGGCCCTGCACCGGGCGGGCCGGCCGACCGAGGCGCTGCGGGCCGCGGCCGCCGCCCGGGCCGCGCTCGTCGAGGTCGGTCTCGACCCGTCGCCGGCCCTGCGCGACGTGCAGGCCGAGGTGCTGCGCGCCGCCCCGCCTCGGCCGGCGGCCGCCGTGCGGATCCGCTATGCCGCCGACCACGACGGCTCCACCGCCTACACGCGCGTGTCCGACGGCGGCCGCCTCCTGCTCGTCCTCAACCCCGCGATGATCACCATCGACGGCCTGCTCGACGGGGCGCACGCCCGCACGGCGCTGACCGCCCTCGCCGAGCACGCCGCGGTGGTGTGCCTCGACCGGCGCGGCATCGGCCTGTCCGACCCGCTCGCCGCCGGCCGGCCGCCGCTCGACCAGTGGGTCGACGACGTGCGCCGGGTCCTCGACGCCCTCGCCGCCGACCGGGCCGACCTGTTCGCCAACTTCGACACCGGCCTGGTCGCGCTGGAGTTCGCCGCGCGCCATCCCGAGCGGGTGCGCTCGCTGGTGCTCGCGCAGTGCTACCCGCGCTACACCCGGGGCGACGGTTATCCGTACGGGCTGGATCGCGGCACCACCGACACCCTGATCCGCGACACCGTCTCGCCGGCCGACCCGGAGCACGGCGTGGACTCGGTCGCGCAGGCCGCACCCAGTGTCGCCGCCGACGAGGAGTTCCGGCGGTGGTGGAACCGCCTGGGCCGGCGCGCCGCCGGTCCCGCGGTCGCCCTCGCCGTCCGGGCCGTCGCCACCGGCACCGACCTGCGCCACCGGCTGCCCGCGGTCGGCGCGCCGACGCTGGTGCTGCACCGCCGGAACTGCCTCAACGTCGACGTGGGGCACGCCTCCTATCTGGCCGCCCACCTGCCGCACGCCCGGCTGCGGACGACGCCCGGCACCGACGCCCTGTGGTTCACGGACTCGGCCGAGCTGCTGCGGCACACCATCGAGTTCCTCAGAACCGGCCCATGATGTGGGTGAACTCGTACGGCTTCTGCACCACGCCCGAGCAGTCGTCGGAGCCGGGCGTGCCCGGGCAGCCGCCGTTGTCGCGGCCGAGCGCCCAGAACGACAGCTCGCCGATCCGGTGCGCGGCCGCCCAGCGCGTGACGTCGCGGGCGCCGGCGAGCGTGAGGACCTCCAGCGGCCCGGTCTCCCCGCCGGAGCCGTAGTCGTCGATGCCGATCATCTCGGTGACGCCGACCATCGCCCACAGCTGCCGGTCGGAGCGGTGCGGGTAGAGCTCGCGCAGGGTGGCGACCAGCCCCGCGGCCGCGGTTCTGGTGTCGGCGGCCATGTCGTGCGCCTGGTCGTCGTAGTAGTCGAAGGTCATGATGTTGACGATGTCCACCCGGGCGCCGTAGCGGCGGGCGCTGGCCAGCACGTTTATCGCGTTGTCCTCGAGGCCGCCGGGCGCGGTCGGCAGGGTGTAGACGATCTGCAGCGGCCGGTGCTGCCGCTCGGCCCAGCGCTGCACGAGGTGGATCGCCTGGTTGCGGCGGTCGATGGCGGCCGTGTTGTTCAGCGAGGCATCCTCGATGTCCATGTCGAGCCGGGTGACGCCGTAGGTGGTGACGACCTTCCGGTACGCGGCCGCGATCTTCCCGACGTCGGTGCAGCTGTCGGCGATCTCGGTGGCGGTGCTGTCGGCGCTGTACCCGCCGAACGAGGGCACCACGTCGCCGCCGGCGGCCCGGATCCGGGCGATCTGCGTGCCGTGGACGGCGGGGGAGACGGGAGTCGCCGGGTCGCCGTTCCACAGGATGTCGCACGAGCCGGTGGCCTGCGTCTGGAGGAAGGCCATGGTGAGGTAGCGGGCGCCGGAGGCCTTGCTGACCGCGGCCGGGTCGGCGTCGGTGTAGGTCTGGAAGTACGGCGCGAACACGTGCGCGGGCAGCGTGCGGTGACGCTGTCCGGCGTAGGCCGGCGCGGGCAGCGCACCGGCGACGATCGCCGCGACGGCCGCGGCGAGGATACGGGTGGCGGGCATGGGGCCTCCCCGGATTGTTAGTAAAGCTGTCTGACAGTCGAACCGTAAGATCGACTGTCGCCCATGTCAACGGTGTCCATGAGCAGCCTGCGGACGCGGCCGGATGCGCTAGCCGAGGTCCGGGGCGAGGCGCGACGCCTCGACGGTGCGATGCTGCGCCCGGTAAAGGTCGTACGCATCGCGCCGGCACCGTTCGGCCTCGGCCGTGCGTCCCGGCGTGTCGGCCAGCACGTCTCCCAGCCGCGCGAGGGTGTCGGCGGTCGAGTAGTCGTTGCCGAGCTCCCGGTAGATCGACAGTGCCTCCTCGAAGAAGGCGGCCGCCGCGGCCGGCTCGTTTGCGGCGCGCGCGATGATGCCGAGACTGTCCAAGGTGGCCGCCTCGCCGGACCGGTTCTGGTGCGCGCGGTGGATCGCCAGCGAGGCGGTGCAGTGTTCGCGCGCTCCGGCCAGGTCGCCGGATCGGGCCAGTTCCTCGCCCAAGGCGTTGCGCGCGACGGCGGACCACAGCGGTTCGCCGAGGTCCTCGAAGAGGCGCAGTGCCGCCGTGGCGTGCTCGATCGCCGCCTCGGTGTCGCCGCGGCCCTCGGCGGCCATGGACATGGCACGGTGGACCTGCGCCAGGCTTGCGGTGTCACCGAGGCGCGTGGCGAGATCCATGGCCCGGGCCAGGTGCCCGGACGCCTCGACGTACCGGCCGGCGCGCGTACAGACATTGCCGTAACACAACTCGGCGAGCGCGACCGCTGGGGTATCCCCGTCCGCTTGCGCCGACGCGAGCCCGCGCTGCCAGACCTCGCTGTGCTGGGTGAGCATCCCGCGTCGGTAGTGGTAGTTGTCGAGGCACCACGCGAGCTGCCAGACGATGCGGTGCCGGGCGCGGTCGGCCGCGTGCTGTTGTGCGGCGATGAGGTTCCGGTACTCGCGGTCGAACCACGTCAGGGGATCCGGCGGATCGTCGGCCAGTACGCCGTTGTCCCGAGGGACCAGGACGATCGGCGCTCGCAGCGCCGCGAGCCGGCGCTCGGCGTGGTAGGCGCCGTACAGCAGGGACAGGGTCATGCGGTGGACCGCGGTCTCCCGCCGCGTCGACGGCATGTCGTGCGCCGCACGTTCGGCCCAGTAGAGGCGGACCAGGTCGTGCAGCGCGTAGAGGTCGGGCGCCGGCTGACGCACGAGTCCCACCCGTTCGAGGTCGCGCAGCAGCTCGCGGGTCGTTCGTAGCGGCCGGCCGGCGATGCTGGCCGCCGCGGCCAGGCCGACCTCGGGCCCGGGAACCAGGCTCAGCAGCCGGAGAAGAGCGGCCGGTGCCGCTCGGAGAGGCCGGTCCGACGACGCGAACACGCTGCGCAGGTTGCCCTCCAGTGTTCCTGTGCTCAGCGCGTCGAGGACGGTGCCGGAGTCGGCGAGCTCGGCGGCCAGCGCCGACAGCGGCCAGTCGGCGTGCAGCGCGGCGCGGGCGCCGACGATGCCGAGGGCGAGTGGAAGGCCGCCGCAGGCGTCCACCACGATCCGCGCCGACCGTTCGTCCGCGCGCAGCCGTTCGTCTCCGAGGCGTGCGACGAGGACCGCACGGGCCTCCGCGGGTGACATCGGGTCCAGGCGCAGCACCCCGGCGCCTCGCCGCAGAACTATCTCGGAAAGATCGTCGCGACTAGTCACCACGACGGTTGCGGCCCCCTCTCCGGAGAGCAAGGGGGCGACCTGCGCCGCGTCGCGGGCGTTGTCCAGCACGATCAGCACCCGCCGGGTCGACACCAGGTCCCGGTACAGCACCTCCGGGTCCTCCCGGTCGCCCACGCGCACGCCGAATGCCGCCAGCAGGGTGCGGCAGGCCTGCTCGGAGGGCATCGGCTCGTCGGCCGAGGTGAACCCGCCGAGGTCGACGTAGACCTGGCCGTCCGGGAACCGGGTGGCGTGCCGGCGACCCCAGCGCACCACGAGCCAGGTCTTGCCGACGCCGCCGATCCCCGTCACGATCACGACCCGCGAGCCGTCCCGGGTGCCGCGCGGGAAGGTTGCCTCCGTGAGCAGATCGAGCTCGTGCTCGCGGCCCGCGAAGGCGCCCGGGTCCGGTGGCAGCCGGTGCGGTACGGGCCTCGACGTGGACCGGCGCTGCGCGGCAGCTTGTGCCTGTTCGGCGTAGAAGCGGGCCCGCCTCACCTCGGCGGCGGACGCCCCGAGGGCGGACGCCATCGCTTCCACGGCATCGGCCGCGGGCGTCCGTATTCCGTTGAAGACGTTGTTGACGTATCCGACCGAGTATCCGGAGGCGCCGGCGATCACCCGCATGGAAGGCATCCGGCCGTCTCGCGCTGCGGCCTCGTGCCGCAGCCGGCGCAACAGGTCGACCAGCTCACCGGACCAACCCTCCGGCGGCGCCCTCATCCGTTCCCCACGGTTCCATTCTTGACGGCCGATGCCGGCGTTCGCCCGAGATCGACTTCAGGTAACGGTGTTTGCGCAGGTGGGTGCCGTCGTGGCAAGAGCGGTGTTCACTCGGTCGCCGGATAGCCGCCCATCGGAACGATCATTTCCTCACATCGCTCGGAGGAGAGGCGGTCAGCCATGCCACCGCCGGCCCGCCGTCGGGCACCGCTCACCCGTCGTGTGCAGCGGGCACTGAACTCGCTGCTGGAGGAGTTCGGCGCGAGCAAGGTCGTCGCCGCGCCGCTCGCCGGACTGTCGTTCCTGGCCACTGTCTTCGGGGTCACCGTGCCGACCCCCGCGGCCACGACCGCGGCCCTCGTCGTCACCCTGGCGGTCGTCCTGGTCGTGATCGCCATTCTGACCACCCTGCTGCGCCACGAGCGGCGGCGGCGCACACGCTCCGATGCTGTCATTCGCCGACTGACCCGGACGATCCTCGACCAGCAGTCGGCGACGGCCTACACCTGGGAGCGGTGGGTCGAGGTCGCGGACGTCGGCCGCGGCGGCGACATGGTGCTGCGACAATGGCGGACCCTGCGCGCGGGCGAGGAGCCGGTCCACGTCGTGTGGGCGGCCTTCGAACAGACTCCACACGGGCACCTGACCGCGGCCCAGAAACGGGGCGTCGCGGTGACGGCCAACTCCTTCAGCACCGCCCCGGACGGCACCCGGGTCATCGGACCGTCGTTCGACCTCACCAAGGTCTGGTACGACGAGGTCGATGCCCTCGTCGTCTACATGTGCCTCGCCGATCCCCTGCCACCCGGCGAGCACATCGACGTGTTGTTCACCTGGATCTGGCCCGGCGCCTACCGATGGTTGATCAACGGCGGCCAGGACACCGTGTTCTTCGTACGCAAGAAAGGCTCGGTCGGCTCCATCGACGTCACGTACACCTTCTCGGCGGACACCGGAGTGACCGACCGGATCGTCGTCCGCCCGATGCCCGGCACTCCCATGCCGTTGCACACGGGCACCGACGAATCGGTCTTCACCGTCTGCTACGACGGGCCGCTACCCGAACGCGTCGGATTCGTCCTCGAGGTCACCGACCACGAACCCGACATGCCCCGGCGCCGTCGAACGGACCCACGACCGGGCACCCGCCGACGTTCCGCGGTGGCCCCTTGAGGCGCCGGTCAGCCGATCAGGTTCGCGAACGTGTCGGCGACGAACTCCGCGGAGTGCCGCAGGGTGGCGCTGCCGACGGTGAGCTCGACCCGCACCACGTCCGGGAGCTCGGTGGCGGCGACGTGCGGCGCGACCCACAGCTTCTCGGTCTCGGCCAGGCGGCGGGCATTCTGCGCGTACGCCTCGGCGGTCGTCGGCAGCAGCAGATGCATCATCGGGGTCTCGGGCGTCGTCGGGACCACCCGGACGCCGGGCACCCGCTCGAACGCGGCCGCGATGTCGAGGGCATGCCGCATCCGGTCCGGCATCTCGGCCAGGGCGCCGGGCAGCAGGTTGCGGGCCGAGGCCGCGCCCGGCCACAGGTGCATGAGCGTGCCGCCGAGCCGTTTGCGCCACTCGCGGACCTGGGCGACCTCGTCCTCCGGACCGGCCAGGCAGCAGCCGGGCAGCGCGCCCACGCCCTTGTAGAACGAGACGTAGACGGTGTCGAACAGCGCGGCGATCTCGGCCGGCGCCCGGCCGTGGCCGGCGCTCGCCTCCCACAGCCGGGCGCCGTCGAGATGGACGGCGGCGCCCCGCCCGCGGGCCCACTCCACCTGCGCGGCGAGATCGTCGAAGGCGGGCAGCCGGCCGCCCAGGTCGCGCTGCGGCAGCTCGATCAGCAGCGCCGCGAACGGCTCGGCCACGGTCCGCAGGTCGTCCAGGGTGAGCAGCCGGGCCGCGTCGCCGACGCTCCGCCCGACCAGCCGGTGCAGGTGGGCGAACGCGTTGTCCTCGTGCCGCAGCAGGTGGCACTGCGGGTGCCAGAGCACGGTCCGGGCGCCCCGGGCGTCGGCGTGCACCCGCAGCGTCGCGGCCTGGGCCATGGTGCCGCTGGGCAGGAAGACCGCGGCCGGCTTGCCGAGCAGCTCGGCCACCTCACGTTCGAGGTCGGCCACGACGCCGCCGGCGCCGTAGAAGTCGGGTTCGACGCCGGAACCGATCGAGGCGAGCAGCCGGGCGGGCGGGGTCAGCCCGTTGCCGGCGATGGCGTCGGTGCAGGCGGCGCGGAGGGCGGCGAGTTTGTCCACCGGCCGAGTCTCGCAACATCGAGCCACTTCTATGAAATCGCGTAGCGTCATGTTAGCGTCACTCACGTTTTCCGGGATCCAGCGTGTGGGGGACGCGTTGTCCGATGTCGCGATCAAAGAGGTGACCGAGCCGGTCGCCGTGGAAACAAAGCGCTCGTACCGCTTTGTCCTTCATGAGTGGGTCGTGGCGAGCGTCGGCTCGGTCCTGCTCGCGATCGCCATGCTGTGGCTGATCCCGCCCTACGCGGCCGATCTGGCCGCGGCCGGGGTCAAGCCCGCGACCATCGGCGACCCCGCGCACACCATCGTCGGCGACGGCGGCGACACGGCCGCGCAGGCGTGGCTGGTCGCCTGGAACGGCCACGCGCTCAAGCACGGCATCTTCGGCGGCCTGTGGGACACCAACGCGTTCTATCCCGGAAAGTACGCCCTGGCGCTCAACGACACCCTGATCGGCTACACGCCGGCCGGGCTGATCGGCAACGGCGTGACGGCCACGCTCCTGCGCTACAACATCCTGTTCGTGCTGGCGTTCGCGCTGGCCTTCCTCGGCGGCTACGCGTTGCTGCGCCAGCTCGGCGCCGACCGGGTTGGCAGCGCGGTGGCCGGGGCCGCCCTGGCCTACGCGCCCTGGCGGTACGGCCACGTCGGGCACCTGAACATCCTCTCCACCGGCGGCATCACGCTGGCGGTGGCGATGCTGGCCCGGGGGCACGGCTGGTCGATGACCCGCGGCTACCGGCCCGATCGGGTCCGGCCCGGCTGGGCGGTGGCCGGCTGGCTGGTCGCGGCCTGGCAGGTGAGCCTCGGCTTCGGCATGGGACTGGTCTTCGTCTACCTGCTGGCGGCGGCGTGCCTCTGCGCGGCGATCGGCTGGCTGGTCTCCGGCCGGCCGCCGCTGGAGCGGCGCCTCGTCCTCGGCGACCTCACCGGCGGGCTGATCTTCACGGCGGTGACCGGCTATTTCGCGTACGCGTACGAGCAGGTCCGTGAGTTCTATCCGGACGTGCTCCGGTCGTGGGACTACGTCGGCACCTTCTCGCCGGTCCCGCGCAGCCTGCTGGTCGCGCCCGGCTACTCCCTGCCGTGGGGCACGCTGCACGCCGCCGGCCGTGCCGCGCTTGGTGCCGCCGACAACGAGAAGGCCCTGCTCTGCGGGTACCTGCTCTACCTGCTCGCGTTCGGCGGGATGTTCCTGTCGGTGTGGTCGGTCCGGCAGCGCCTGCTGCTGCTCGCCGGCACGGTCGTCGGGGTGCTGTTCGCCCTGGGCACCCACGGCCCCCTCTACCGGCTGCTCTACCTCTACGTGCCCGGCTTCGACGGCGGCCGCACCCCGGGCCGGCTGATCCTCTGGCCGACCATCTGCCTGGCCGTTCTCGCCGCCGGCTTCGTCACCGGCCTGGCCCGCGCCGCCCGTGCCGCCGCCCGGCCCGAGCGGGCGGCGGTCGCGGCCCGGGTGGTGACCGTTCCGCTGCTGATCCTCGTGCTCCTGGAGGGCATGCCCGACCTCGCACACGTGCGGGAGCCGGCCGAGCCGGCGGCGATGGCGGCGGCCACCGCCCCGCTCATGGTGCTGCCCTCGGACGACGGCTTCGACAGCACCGCCCTGCTCTGGTCGACCAACGACTTCCCGACCATGGTCAACGGCGTCGCCAGCTACAACACCCCGGACCGGCAGACGGTCCGCGACGTGATGCAGACGTTCCCCAGCCCGGGCAGCCTCGACCTGCTGCGCCGTCTCGGCATCCGCAGCGTCGTCGTCCTGCGCGACCGGGTGACCGGCACCCCCTACGAGCTGGCGCTCGGCGTGGAGTCCATGCCCGGCGTCACCCGGCGCGACATCGGCCCGGACGTGCTCTTCACGATCGACTGACCTCGACCGTGGCCTCGCCGCGACGGCCCTTCACCGTCCACTCGATGACCGAGCGGCCGTTCGGCGTCGACTTGGCCGGTGCCACCAGCGACAGCAGCGGGACCACGTCCTCCTCGGCCACCGCCGACCCCGGGGCGGGCGGGACGTCCCGGTCCAGGGTGAGGTAGACGAGCAGGCCGGCCCGCCGGTCGGCGCTCAGGCCCTCCGCCGACGGGTCGGGGAGCCCGGTGTCCCGGCCGGCGATCCGTTCGAGCGCGGCGCGGTGCTTCGGGTCGCTGCCCGAGAACGTGTCGGGCCGGTCCGAGCGCCGGCTCTTCTTGATCGCCTGGGCCGGGCCGAGATCCGGCATGTCGTACAGGTTGGCGTTGGTCACCTGCGGCCAGACGACGACCGCGTCGTCGAGCTGTCCCTTGTCGAGCAGGCGGCGGTAGAAGAGCACGACCGGGTCGATGACCTCGCGGTACGGCTCGTTCCAGCGCAGCTTCTCGAGGAGGTCCACGAAGTGGTCGGCCTTGACCACCGTGATCTTCGCGTCGAACCCGGTGAGGTTGCTCAGGCTGCTGCGGCTCGACGTGAACCGCCGGGTCTCGACCGCCTCGGCCAGCAGGGGGACGACCAGGCCGTAGTTGGCCCGCTTGGCGTCCAGGTCGGTGCGGGCCGGCACGCCGTACCGGTCCTTGAGGCTGCCCGACTCGCCGACCGCCTTGATGACGGCGTTGAACATCTTGTTGCGGCCGGTGGGCTTGAGGTACGGCAGATGCTGGCTCACGATCGGCGGCACCTGCCACGGCTCGATCGCCGACGCCGAGCCGTCCTCGGCGACCGACTCGTACTCGGCCAACCGCTCGCGCAGCGCCATCTCGTCGCGCATCAGGCCCTCGAACGCCTCGTAGAGGTCGACCGCGTTGGACGAGCCGGGCGGGTCCCGCCGGATGAAGAGCCGGACCAGGTCGCGGTAGCCGCGCCGGAACCCGAACCAGCGGCCGGCCTGCATGAGCGTGTCGCCCTGCAGCGCCTTGCGGGTGTAGAAGGAGATGGTCAGTCCCTCGACCGTGAAGCCGCGGCTGAGCTTGGCCCCGCCGATCAGGATCCGCCAGACGCTGTTGCGGTCGAAGTCGAGCGCCTGCTGGTTCTTCTGCACGGCCTCGTCGCCGTTCACCACCAGCACCGGGTCGCCCACCTCGCGGATGCGCCGGTAGGCCTCGCCCATCGGCCCGATCAGCTCGTCGAACGAGGCCGGCACCGGGTAGCCCTCGGCCCGGACCGCGCAGACCGGCCGGTAGTCGGTCTCCCACAGCGCGTTCAGCCGGTCGAGCGCGGCCGGCGAGCTGTAGTCGGCCCGGGTCCACACCCCGCGGATGAAGTCGGCGAGCTCGTCGTGGTCCACGTTGCGCACCGTCTCGTGGACCATCATCGTGTGGTGCCGGTACCGCGCCGCCCCGGCCCGCTCGCGGAACACCTTGATCGCGCCGGAGAGCACGAAGGAGTCCAGCGCCGCACGCATCGTGGCCTCGCGCTCGGCCCGGTCCGCCGCGGTGTCCGGCGGCGGCCCGACGGTCCGCACGTAGGCCACCTCGTTGGAGGTCGCCGGGTCGTCCTTCGGGTCCTCGCTGTTCCAGTCGACGTCGTGGAAGTGCCGCACGCCCATGTACCCGGCCGGCTCGGGGAGCGGCAGGATGAAGTTGCGCGGGAAGATGTCGTCGGCGCCGGGGTCGACGAAGACGTTGGCGGCCGGCGTGGCGGTGTACATGACCAGCTGCGCCCGCGGCAGCCGCTGGAGCAGGTCGACGATCGCCTTGTTGATGGCCGTGCGCTCGGCGACCTTGCCCGGGCTCCTCGTGTTGACCGAGGCCAGGTCCGACTCGTCGTCGATGATCAGGGTCGGCAGCTGGTCCAGGTCCTTGCCCTTGGCCAGGTCCTTGGCCAGCTTGCGGAGCACGTGCGCGTTCTTCTTGACGACCAGCAGGCGTACGGGCGCGGATCGCAGGTTGACCGGATCGTAGAAGGGCTTGCTCGCGTCCCGGGGGTAGAGCTTCATCGTGCCCGGCCCGGCCGTGAGGATGTCGAAGTCCTTGCCGAGCAGGGTGAGCCGCTCGATCGCCGGATGGCCGAGATCGGTGAAGCCGGCGCCGTGCACCACGAACTCGCCGTTGGCCCACTCCTCGTCGTCGGCGTAGTCGAACTCCTTGGCCGCCTCGCTCTCCACGCCCTCGAGCAGGTTCTCCCGGCCGACCAGCTCGCGGTCGATCCGCCGCTGGGTCTGCGAGCGCAGCAGCTCGATCGTGCCGGTCATGACGATGACCAGCCGGTACCCGGCGTCGATCGCCTTCGCGATGACCCCGGTGAAGTTGGCCGTCTTGCCACTTTGCACGAAGCCGACGACGAGGCCCTTCTTCTGCAGCTGATCCGCCGGACCGGCCTTGGTCGGGTCGGCGAGCCGCCGGACGACCTTGGAGGTCGCCTCGTCGAGGGCGGCCACGGTGTCGCCGTGCCAGCCGCGCTTGTCGAGCAGATAGTCCCGGTAGTGCGGCCAGTAGAACGCCCACTGCTCCTGCCGCTCGCCGAAGTACCAGGGCTCCCATTTCTCGTTGATGGGGTTCGGCGGCTCCTCCTCGGAGACCGGCGCGAGGAAGTCGAGGCGGCCGGCGACCGCGGCCGGCAGGCGCAGGCGCTCGTAGACCCAGCGGCGGCGGGCCGGCGTCCGGGGCGCCGTCCCGCCGGTGTTCCAGGGCGGGTCCGCCGCCGAGTCCCACTCGGCCAGGAGCATGGCCAGGTGGCGTACGGCCGCGCTGTTGACCTGGGTGCGGACGGCGAAGAGCCGTTCGAGGTCGCCGTCGGTGATCGGCGGCAGGTCGTCGTCGAGGAACGCGTTCATCGGCTTGAGCAGCCCGAACGGCCCGCTCTTGCGCAGCCCGGTCACGGCGCTGTCGAGGGTGTGCTCCCACGCGGCGATGGTCATGGCGCACCTCCGGTGACGAACGCGTCGCCCGGCGCCGGTGGCCGGCCGGGATCGAGCGAGGTCACGTCGATCGAGTAGGTCGCGCCGATGATCAGGGACGGCCGGGCGCACCCGCGCTTGATCACCTCGCGGTTCAGGACCGGGAAACTCCCATCCACCGGGTACGCCGCGGGAGTGCTCCGCAACCGCCGGCACTCGCGGTAGAGCGGGCGATCCCGCTCCCGCCACTGGGCGTGCCCGAGCGAGACGTCGAGCGCGCCCGCCGCCGGGCCTGCCGCCGCGCGGACGTCGTCGACCAGATCGGCCAGGCTCCGGCCCACCGCCGGGGTGGCCGCGGTGATCTGCACCGACACCAGCCACAGCGGGGTGCCCGGCGTCGGCTCCAGCTGCTCGAGCCCGCCGATCGTGTGCCGCCGCGCCTCGGTCCGCGTCGTCTTGACCTCGAAGCAGGCGCCGGGAAAGACGAAGTCGTGCTCGTTCGGGGCGTAGCCCTTCCACGCCTGCACCGCCGCCTCGGGCCCGACCGCGCCGATGCACGACTCCAGGAACAGCATCTCGCCGTAGAGGCCGGTCTGCCGCTCGGCCGAGAGGGCGCCGGCCCGGGTGAGCAGGTCGCCGAAGGTGGCCAGCGACGAACGGGCGGCCGCCGCGAACGGCAGACCGTCCTGCTGGATGAGGTCGGCCACGTCGCTGAGCAGCAGGTACGCCTCGTACTCGCTGTCGCCGTAGCGGATCAGTAGCTCGGTCCACGGCGCGCCGCCGTCGGTGACGATCCGGGCCTCGACGTGCTCGTACACCGACAGGTCGGGCGGCTCCTGGCCGTCGTGCGGGGTGCGCAGCGCCATCCGCCGGCGCGGCGGGTCGAACTCGATGCGGCACGGGGGAGTGCCGGGCACGCCGATGACCGCGGGCGCGCCGGCCAGGTAGTCGCCGAGCGCCTCGCGGGACAGGTGCCGGTCGGCCACGGGCGCGCTCATCGGCGGTTGCCTTCCCGGTAGGCGTGCTCGGCCCGGACGGCGGCCGCGAGCACGGCGTCCCAGACCTCGAGCAGGTCCTTGTCGCGCGGGCCCCACTGCTGGCCCTTGAAGTGGTCCTCGGTGAGCAGGAACAGCAGGGTCTTGACCAGCGGCGCGTCGCTCAGGCCGGTGGCGCCGCCGGTGAGCATCGGCCGGTACCGCTTGTTCAGGTAGATCGTGCGGCCCTCGCGGTCGAGCTCGAAGAACCGGCCGGCGGGCAGGGCGTCCCAGCGGATCTCGACCGGGCCCTCCTCGGCGCGCAGCGGGATCTCGGCCCGAATGACCCGCCGGACCTCCTCGTGCAGGCCCTTGGACGGCTCGGCCACCGGCCGCCGCTTGTGCTGGCGCTTGCGCGACTCGGTGAAGACCGTCTCGGCGGCGGCCAGGTACTCGGGGAAGGACGCGGCCCGGGCGATCGCGCCCTGCAGGTCGTGCGAGAAGACGATGCCCTTCTTCTCCGGGTTGAGCCGGACGTGCCCGGCCAGCGCCGGGTAGTCGTCGATCACGACCCGGGCCAGCGCGCGGGTGCGGTCGGCGGTGACCACCTGGTTCCAGCCGCCGGCCTGCAGCAGCCGGTCGTGCCGATAGATGAAGAAGCCCTGGAAGTCGGCGCCGTCCCGGCCGTACAGCCGGTAGTTCGGCCCGCTGGACCGCGGCGGCACGATGTGGCAGCCGAGGCCCACCCGGTCGGCGCCGAGCTGGGCGACGAGCGTGCGCGGGTAGCCCGGCACCGCGGAGGCGGCGAACCCGAGCGGGTCGATCGCGGCGACCGGCTCCGGGATGCCGGCCCGGTCGCGCTCCCGGTCGAAGACCTCGATCTCGATCCGCACGCGGCCGGACTCGATGAGCCGGTGGTACGTGAGCCCGAGGTGCTGCCCGAGGCGGGTGCGCGCGTCGTCGAGCCAGTTGCCGAGCCCGGTGCCGCCGGCCCGCGGGAAGTGCGTGTCCGACCAGCTGACCACCGTGCCGGTCGCCCCGCCCACGCGGGCGAGCAGGGCGTCGGGCCGGATGCTCGCGGGGTCGAGCACGTCGCAGCCGTAGTCCCGCTCCACGTCGCCGCGCCGCAGCCGCCGCCCGTGCCGTTCGGCGGCCGCCGGCGTGGTGCACACCGTGATGGTGTCGGCGTGGCTGAACGACGCCGCCTTCAGCCCGATGCCGAAGTGGCCCTGTTCGGCGGTGCCGTAGTTCCGCTGCCGCCCCAGCCGCATCGCCTCGTCGGCCTGGCGGCCGTCCATGCCCCGCCCGTTGTCGGCCACGTGCAGGCCGACGGGGTGCCCACCTTCGGTGTCGAACCGGACGAGGACGCGGTCGGCGCCGGCGTCGACGCTGTTGTCGATCAGGTCGGCCACCGCCGACTCGAGCGTGTGATGCGCGCCGAGGCTCTTGATCATCCCCGGGTCCGGTTCCAGCACCTTACGTTCGAGGACGTCGCTCACGCAGCCAATCTAGGTCCCTTGATCGGGCACGTCCGGGGCTTTCGCGAGATGACCACGGACGGGCGAGCCGGCGCCCTGGGGGAGCGCCGGCCCGGCCGCGGTCAGAACCCGGGGAAGATCACGCGGAGCTGGTCGAGACCGATGTTGCCGGTCACCTCGACGCCGGCCGGGGTGTGCTCGGGGCCGAGCCGGCCGACCAGCAGCCGCAGGGCCGCCTCGAGCGGGCCGGTGAAGGTCGCGGTCGCCGCGCTGGGCTCGACCGACAGGCGGGGACGGTCGTCGAGGACGATCCGGTACGGGGTGCCGGCGATGTCGATGACGGCGGGCTCGCGTACGTGCTCGGTCTTGGTGATGAAGCCCAGGTAGAAGCTCAGGCCGCCGCTCAGGTGCTCGGCCAGCAGCTCGGCCGCGCCGTCGGTGAGGGCCGCTGCCGGGTCGGTCGCGACGCGGATGTCCCAGCTGTGGTGGGCCACCTCGCTCAGCCGGGTGGCGGCGAACGAGGCCAGCGGGATCGGCTGCGGCAGCCAGCCGGGGTTGACGGCGATCTCCGCGTGCCGCTCGGGCGCCACCGCCTCGAGCGCCGCCACCAGCTTCTCGTCCGACTCGATCGCCCGGCCGGCCTGCTCCTCCGGGCTCATCGCGTTCCAGCGGTCCCAGACGCTCTCGTTGAAGCCGGGGCCCGGCGCCTCGGCCTCACCGACGCCGGCCCGGAAGGTGGCGAGCGTGATCTCGGCGCCGCTGCCCAGGTGGGAGAAGACCTGGGCCGCCGTCCAGTCCGAGCAGCCGGACGGGCCCTTGAGCTGGTCGGGGGAGAAGTCGGCGGCCGCCGAGGCGAGGACCTCGTGCTCGGCGCGCAGGGCCGCGATCGTACGGGCAGCAAGGGTTGTCATGACCATGAGCTTAGGTCGGCGTTCCAGCCGGGTGCTGGAACCGTTCTCGCGCCCTCCGGGTAAACGGCGAGAGGAGTGGCCATGGAAGAGACGGCGGAGAGGGAGCGGCAGATCGGCGCGTTCGCGCAACGGGTGCTGGCCGACGGGACCGCGTCGATCACGATCGTCACCGCGGCGATCGGCGACCGGCTCGGCCTGTTCCGCGTGCTGGCCGAGTCGGGTCCGGTGACGGCGGAGCAGCTGGCCGGGCGCGCGGGCATCGTCGAGCGCTACGCCCGCGAGTGGCTGTCGGCGATGGCGGCCGCCGGCTACCTCCGGTACGACGCGGCGGGCGAGACCTTCGTGCTGCCCGAAGCGCACGTCCCGGTGCTCGGGCGGGAGGACACGCCGGCGTCGCTGGGCTCGATCCTGCAGTGGATGCTCGGCGTCGCGCCCGCGCTCGATGCGGTCGCGGACGCCTTCCGTACGGGTGCGGGCGTGCGATCCGGCCGGTACGGGCCTGATCTGGGGCCCGCCATCGAGCGGCTGGGCGCGCCGGCGTACGTGAACGCGCTGGTGCCGGTGTGGTTGCCGGCGATGCCCGCGGTGCCGGCGGCGCTGCGCGAGGGCGCCGCGGTCGCCGACGTGGGCTGTGGGGCCGGGCGGGCGCTGATCGAGCTGGCGCGGGCGTTCCCGGCGTCCCGCTTCGCCGGCTTCGATCTCGACCCCGAGCAGGTGGAACGCGCCCGGCAGAACGTGCAGGCGGCCGGCGTCGACGACCGCGTCCGGATCGAGCGGTCGCCGGTGGACGCCGGCCCGTACGACCTGATCTGCACGTTCGACGTCGTGCACGACGCGGCCGGGCCCGAGGAGCTGCTGCGGTCGATCCGGTCGGCGCTGCGGCCCGGCGGCGTCTACCTCTGCGGCGAGATCGACGCCGGAGCGGCACTATCCGACAATCTGAACCCGCTCGGCGCCCTCTACTACGGCGTGAGCCTGCTCTACTGTCTATCCGTGTCCCTCGCGGCCGGCGGTCCTGGCCTCGGCAGTCTCGGGCTGCCCGAGCCGGTGCTGGCGGAGCTGTGCGAGCGGGCCGGCTTCGGCGCCGTCCGGCGGCTGCCGGTCGGCGACCCGTTCCACGCGCTCTACGAGGTCCGGCCGTGATCACGCGGGAGACGGCGAGCCGGCTGGCCGCCCGCCTGCGCCGCCGCGAGATCGCCGCCCGTGAGCTGCTCGAGGAGTACCTGAGCCGGATCGACCGGGACGGCCCGCGGCTGAACGCGGTGGTCACCGTCGACGCCGAGCGGGCCCGGCAGGAGGCGGCCGCGGCCGACGAGGCCGCCGCCCGGGGCGAGATCCTCGGTCCGCTGCACGGACTGCCGATCACGATCAAGGACAGCATCGAGACGGCGTCGATGCGCACCACCTGCGGTGTGCCCGAGCTCGCCGGCCATGTGCCGGAGCGGGACGCGACGGCCGTGGCCCGGCTGCGCGCGGCCGGGGCGATCGTGGTCGGCAAGACCAACACGCCGGCCTGGGCCGGCGACGCGCAGACCTACAACGAGGTCTTCGGCACGACGAACAACCCGTGGGACCCGGCCCGCTCGCCGGGCGGCTCCTCCGGCGGCCCGGCGGCGGCCGTCGCGGCCGGGCACAGCGCGCTCGACCTGGGCAGCGACCTCGGCGGCTCGATCCGGATGCCGGCCGGCTACTGCGGCATCCACGGGCTGCGGCCGTCGTTCGGCCTGGTGCCCACCCGTGGTCATCTGCCGCCGCCGCCCGGCGCCCGCCAGGAGATCGACATGGGTGTCGCCGGGCCGCTCGCCCGCGGCGCCGAGGACCTGGAACTGGCCCTCGACGTGCTGGCCGGGCCGGACGAGCAACGCGCGGTCGCCTGGCGGCTGTCGCTGCCGGCGGCGAGGGCCGACCGCCTGAGCGGCTACCGGGTCGCGGCCTGGCTGGACGACGCGTACTGCCCGATCGACGGCGCCGTGCTGGAGGTGCTGCGGGAGACGGTCGCCGCCCTGCGGGCCGACGGCGTCAAGGTCGACGACCACACCGGGCCGGTGGAGCTGCGGGAGTCGGCCGACCTCTTCCAGCGGCTGGTGCAGCCGTTCGCCGGGATGGGCCTCGACCGGCGCGAGTTCGAGGAGCTGACCGTCCTGGCCGGGTCCGGGGCCGACACGCCGCGGGCCCGGTGGGCCCGGCACGTCACGGCGCCGGCCCGGGACTGGGGCTTCGCCCACGAGCGGCGCCTCGCGCTCACCGCGGCGTGGGCGCGGATGTTCCGCGACTACGACGTGCTGCTGTGCCCGGTCACGCCGACCACCGCGCTCCGGCACGACCACGGGCCCGACCCCGACGCCCGGCGGATCGTCGTGAACGGCGACCCGGCGCCGTACTGGAGCCAGGTGCGGTGGGTCCAGGCGATCTCCCTCGCCGGCCTGCCGGTGGTGGCGGCGCCGGTCGGGCTGTCGGCCGCGGGACTGCCGGTGGGGATCCAGGTGGTGGGTCCCTACCTCGAGGACCGTACGGTGATCGACTTCGCCGTCCGGCTGGCCGCCGTGACCGGTGGCTACCGGCCGCCGCCGCTGCCCTGAGATCGGATGTGCCGTGCTGTTCGGCCGTGAGCATGCCGTCACCCTGGTTCGCCGGGCCCTCGCCGAGGTGTCCGGCGCGGGCGGCCGGCTGCTGCTCGCGGCCGGCGAGGCCGGCGTCGGCAAGACCGCGCTCGCCGCCGAGCTGCTGCGGGCGGCGCCCGGGCACGGCGTGCTGGTGAGCTGGGCCGCGTGCCGGGCGGACGCCGGCGCGCCCGCCTACTGGCCGTGGGTGCAGGCCCTGCGCGGCCTGTCCCGCCGGCTCGACTTCGAGCCGGCCGGCGCGACCGGGGACGCCGACGCGGCCCGGTTCCGGCTCTTCGACCACATCGCCACCCAGCTCGCCGAGGCCGCGGCCGCCCGACCGGTCGCGGTCGTCCTCGACGATCTGCACTGGTGCGACGAGTCCTCCCTGCGGGCCTTGGCGTTCGTGGCCGACCGGGTGCGCACCGCACGGGTGCTGCTGTTCGGCACGTACCGGGAGGCGCAGGCGCCGCCGCGGCTGGTCGACCTGGCCCGGTCCGCGCAGGTCGTCCAGCTCGGCGGCCTGGACGAGCCGGACGTGGCCCGGCTCATGGCCGACGTGGCCGGCGCGGCTCCGTCGCCGGAGCTCGCCCGCGCCGTCCGGCGGCGCACGGGCGGCAACCCGTTCCTCACCCGCGAGGTGACCCGGCTGCTGGTCAGCCGGGGTGAGCCGGGCCGGCTCGACGACGTCCCGGACGGTGCGCGGGTGGTGCTGGGGGAGCGGCTGTCGCTGCTCTCGCCCGCCTGCGCCGGCCTGCTGGGCGCGGCCGCCGTGCTCGGCGCCGAGGCCGGGCTCGGCGTGCTGTGCCAGGTCGCGGGCCTCGACCCCGGCGACGCCGTCGTGCTCGTCGAGGAGGCGGTCCGCGCGGGCGTGCTGGTCCGGCCGCCGGCCCCGGCCGGGCACGTGCGGTTCGCCCACGACCTGTTCCGGGACACCGTGGTCGAGGCGATGGCGCCGGACGACCGGGCCCGGCGGCACCGGGCGGCGGCCGGGGCGTTGCGCGACGACGGGGCGCCCGCGGCCGAGGTGGCCTTGCACTACCTGCGGGCCGGGCCGGCCTGCGCCGCCGAGGCGGCCGAGCTCTCCCGGATCGCCGGCGAGGAGGCGGCGGCAGGACTGGCCTACGAGGACGCGTGCGGGCACTTCGCCCGGGCGCTGGCCGCCGGGGGCGGACCCGGCCTGCCCGGCCTGCCCGGCCGGTCCGGCGGGTCCGCCCTGCCCGGCGGGTCCGCCCGGCCCGGCGGGTCCGCCCGGCCCGGCGGGTCCGCCCGGCCCGGCGGGTCCGCCCTGCCCGGCCGGCCCGGCCTGCTTGTCCGGCTGGGCGACGCGCAGTACCGCGCGGGCCGGTCGGACGAGGCGCGGTCCAGCCTGCGGGCCGCCGCAAACGAGGCCCGCGCGGCCGGTGACGGCACGACCCTGGCCGCGGCCGCGCTCGGCCTCGAGCGGCTGGGGGTGCGCGCCGGCACCCGGGACGCCGAGCTCGACGACCTGCTCGCGGAGGCGGCCGCGGCGCTCGAGCCGGGGCATCCGCGGCTTCCCGAGGTGCTGGCGGCCCGCGCCCGCACCCTGCACCACGGCCGGCTCGGCGCCGACCCGGCCGACGTCACCGGCCTGGCCGCCGAGGCCGTGCGGCTGGCGCGGCGGCGGGACGACCCGGCCACGCTCGCCGGCTGCCTGCTGGCCCTGCACGACGCCCGGTGGCGTCCCGGATCCGCGCGCGACCGGCTGCCGATCCTCGACGACATGGCCGGGGCGGCCCGGCGGGCCGGCGACGAGGAGCGCATCGCCCAGGCGAAGCAGCTGCGTGCGGCCGCGCTGCTGGAGCTGGGCGACCCGCGCGGCGTGGCCGAGCTGGCCGAGTACTGCGCGCTGGCCGACCGGCTGGGTCATCCGCGGGCCCGATGGAACGCCCTGACCCGCCGCGCCACGCTGGCCCTGGCCACCGGTGACGCGGCCGCGGCCGAGCGGCTGGTCGTCGAGGGCCTCGCGCTCGGCGCCCGGATCGGCGAGCCGGACGCGATCGGGCTGGCGAACACCCAGGCGTTCGCGCTCATGCTGCTCGGCCGCCCCTGGCCCGACCTGGGCGAACCCGCCACCGTCTACGGCCGGCGCCACAACCCGGTGCTGGCCGCACTGAGCGCGCACGTCCGCGGCGACCGCCGGGCGGCCGCCGCCATCCTGGCCGGCTACGACCTGGCCGACGCGCCCCGCTCGCACGACCCCGAACCCCTCGTCTTCACCGCCTTCATGCTCGCCGAGTACGGCGACGAGAAGCAGCGCCGTCAGGCGTACGAGGCGTTGCTGCCGCTGGCCGGCACCCATTCGGTGGTCGGGGGCTGCGCCTCCTACCAGGGCGCGATCGACCACCACCTGTCGCGGCTCGCCCCGGCGGCCGGAGACGCCGGGCGGCACGCGGCGGCCGCGGTCGCGATGTACGACCGGCTCGGCGCCGGGCCCTGGGCCGGGCTGCTCGCCGGGCGGGCCGCGGTCTTCCGCCGCGAGGGGACGACGTGGGTACTCGGCTTCGCCGGCGAGACCGTGCACGTCCCGGACGCGAAGGGCCTGCACGACATCGCGGCGCTGCTGGCCGTGCCCGGTCGCCCGGTGCACGTGCGGACGCTGCTCGGGTTGCCGGCCGCCACCGGCGCCGATCCGGTGCTCGACGAGCGCGCCCGGGCCGAGTACCGGGCCCGGCTCACCGCGCTCGACGACGAGCTCGACGAGGCCGCCACCCACCACGATCCGGAACGGGAGAGCCGGGCCCGCACCGAGCGGGACTTCCTGATCGCCGAGCTCGCCGCGGCCACCGGGCTCGGGCGGCGCCCGCGCCGGCTCGGCGACGAGAACGACCGGGCGCGCAAGACGGTCACGGCCCGGATCCGGTACGCGATCGCCCGCGTCCGGGAGGTCCACCCGGTCCTGGCCGATCACCTGGACCGGCACGTCCGGACCGGGACCGAGTGCCGGTACCGGGCGGACCCCGGGCCCGGCTGGGAGCTCTGAGGCTCAGCCGTCCCAGACCTGGGTGGCGGTCTGGCTCGTGATCCGGCCGTCCGCCAGCCGCGCCACGGTCACGCACAGCACCTTCGTACCGTCCGGGTAGCGGCAGTTCTGGGTGAAGGCCATGCCGTCGGCGGTGATGACCGCGTCGCTGACCTCGTGCGCCATGTTCCGGCCGCAGACGTCGCGGTAGTACGCGCCGATCTCCTCGGCGGAGGCGAACACCAGCGGCGACGACGGCGGGTGATCGCGGTCGACCAGGGTCAGCACGGCGTCGGGGTGGTACCAGGCGGTGATCGTGGCGGCGTCGCGGGACTCGATGGCGTGGGCCAGGGTGCTGATGTCGGGAACAGTGGTGGTCATCGGAGGCTCCTTTCCGGGCCGTTTCCCCGGAGGTTGCCCGGTGCTGCGTCGGAACACCGTCAACGCAGCGTCAAAGCCGGACCGGGCGGGCCTACGCTGGGTCAATGTTGCGGCTCCGGCTGCTCGGAGAGATGACCGCGCGGTACGGCGACCGGCCGCTCGCGATGCCGTCGAGCGAGCGGGCCCGGGCGCTGATCGGCTGGCTGGCGCTCCACCCCGGCCTCCACCCGCGATCGACAGTGGCCGCCCGGCTGTGGCCGGACAGCCCCGCGGCCGGTGCCCGGGCCAGCCTGCGGACCGCGGTCTGGGCCGTGCGGCAGTCCTGGGGTCCGGCGGCGGCCGGCCTCGTGACCACCCGGCAGGAGATCGGGCTGCCGGCCGCCGGGGTGTGGGTGGACGCGCTGCACGACACCGGCGCCGAGTACGACGGGGAGCTCCTGCCCGGGATCGGCGACGACTGGGCCGAGCAGGCCCGCCGGGACTATCACGACCGGTTGCGCGGGTGGCTCACCCGGCTGGCCGAGCGGCCGGACGGCGACACCGTGCGGTACGCCCGGCGGCTGACCCGGCTGGACCCGCTGGACGAGTCGGCGCATCGGCTGCTGCTGGAGAAGCTGGTCGAGGCCGGTGACGCGGCGGGGGCGACCCGGGCGGCGCGGGAGTTCACCGAGCGGCTTCGCGCCGAGCTCGGCGTCCGGCCGTCGCCGCCGACCCGGGCCGTCCACGCGCGCCTCGCCGGTCCCGTCGCGGCGCCCGAGCGGCCGGCGCTGTTCGGCCGGGCCGAGCCGGTCCGCCGGCTGACGGATCTGTGGCGGGCCGCGGCCGCCGGCGCCGGTCAGGTCGTCGTGCTCACCGGCGAGGCCGGCATCGGCAAGACCAGCCTGCTGGCGGAGGCGGTGCGCCGGGCCGAGCGGGCCGGGGCCCGGACCGCGGTGGGCGCCGGTTCGGACGTGGTCGGCGAGACGCCGTACGGGGTCTGGCTCGATCTGGCCCGGGCGCTCGTCGCGACCGCGGCCCGGCCGCCCGCGTCGGCCGCCTGGCCCGTCGAGCTGAACCGGCTGGCGCCTCAGCTCGGCGCCCGGCTGGGCCGGCCCGGTGATCCGCCCGCCGTGCGCGCGCCGGAGCTCGAGCGGCTGCGGGTCTTCGAGGCGATGCTGCGCCTGGTCGAGTGGTCGTGCGCCGACCGGCCGGCCTTGCTGGCCATGGACGACGCGCACCGCGCCGACCGGCCCAGCCTGCGGCTCATGGCGCACATCGGCCGGCGGGTGGGCCGGTTGCCGATCCTGCTCGTCCTCACCCGCCGGGACCAGCCGCCGCGCCCGGAGCTCGACGCGGTGCTCGGCGACCTGGCCGGGCGCCGGGTGCCGGTCACCGAGCTGACCATCGGCCCGATCAGCGACGCCGAGGTGGCCGCCCTGGCCGCCCGGCTGGTGCACGACGAGACCTCGGTGCGGCAGGTCGTCGCGGCGGCCGAGGGCAACCCGCTGCTGGCCGTGGAGAGCGCCCGGGTGCTGTCGTCGGGCGGCGCCGGGCCGCCGCCGAACCTGCGGCATGCGATCCGGGCGACGGCCGGGCTGCTGCCGCCCGCGGCGCAGAGCCTGGTCCGGCTGCTGGCCACCGCGGGCCGGCCACTGTCCAGCGCCGAGCTCGACCGGCTGGGCGTGGACGACGTCGGCGCGGCCGAGCAGAGCGCCGGCGCCGCCGGGCTGCTGGTGCGCCGCGAGGGACGGCTGGGCTTCCGGCACGAGCTGTTGCGGGAGGCGGTCTACGCCGATCTGCCCGGGCCGGAACGGTTGCACGAGCGGGTGGCGGCGGCGCTGGACCCGGCCGACCACGCCGGCATCGCGCGGCACCTCGACCGGGCCGGCCGGCGGACCGAGGCGGCCCGGTCGTGGGCGGCGGCGGCCGCGTTCGCGCGGACGGTCGGCGCGCTGTCCGAGGCGGCCGCGTTCCTCGAGCGCGCGCTCGCGCTCACCCCCGGCGACGGCCGGCTGTGGCTGGAGGCCGAGGAGATCTGGGCCTGGCTGAACCGGCGCACCGAGATGGAGGCCGCCTGGTCGCGGGCGCTGTCCCACCTGGACCGGGCGGATCTGCCGCGGGCCTGGTGCCGCCGGGGACGGCAGCTGCGCACGGTGGTGTGCCATCCGGAGGAGTCGCGGCGGGCGTACCTGGCGGCCCGGGACGCCTCGCCCGGTGGCGCCGACGCCGAGACGCTGATCGGGCTGGCCTGGGGCGAGGCGGTGGCCGGCGACCCGGCGGCGGCCGAGTCCCTGCTGGCCGAGGCCGAGTCCCGACCGGAGCCGCTGCCGGCCGAGGCCGCCGAGGACATCGTGGAGATCCGGATGCAGGGCCGGATCCGGCAGGGCCGGTTCGCCGACGCCGTGGCCCTGGCCCGCCGGACCGGCCCGGTCACCACGCCGGGCCGGGCCTATGCGGTCTGGGTGAACGCCGCCTGCGCCCTGTGCTGCCTCGGCGACTACGACGGGGCGCTGGAACTGGCCGACCGGGCGGTGGCCGCCACCGAGCCCATCCCGCCGCTGCTGATCAGCTGCCTGGCCGGCCGGGCGCACATCCTGGCCCGGCTCGGCCGGCACGCCGAGGCGGCCGCGACGGCGCAGCGGGAGCGGGACCTCGCCGACCGGCTCGACCTGCCCGCGCTGGCCGCGGTGGCGGCGCACGACGCCGGGCTGGTCGCGCTGGCCGGTGGGGACCCGGCCGAGGCGGCCCGGCTGCTCGGCGCCGCGCTGGACGCCGGGGCGGCGGTCAGCCGGCCCACCGCCGGCCTCCACCGGGCGGAGGCGCTGGCCCGGCTGGGCGATCCGGAGGCGGCCACCGCCGCGCTGCGGTCGGCGCTGCTTGAGCCGGTCAGCCGGGCCGACCAGCCGTGGGCGCTGGTGCCCCGGGTCGCCTGGGTCCAGGCCCTGATCGCCCGGGCCCGCGGCGACGAGCCGCTGGCCCGCCGGCGGTTGGCCGAGTCGGCCGCCGGGTGGCGGTCGATGCCCGCCGGAGCGTCCGCCGAGGGCTACACCGCGGCCCTGCTCGATCTCGGCCGTCCGCCGGTGGCCGGGCTGGTCGAGCCGCGGCGGGAGCTCGAACGCATCGAGGAGGAGCTCAGATGCCCGGCTTCACCCTGACCGCGCACGCACACGCCCCGGTCGAGGAGGTGTGGAAGCTGCTGCACGACCCGGCCCGGTTCCCGGAGTGGTGGGCGGGGGTGGACAAGGTCGCCCCCGGCCCCGGCGGCGAGTACACAATGTGGCCGGACGGCTATCCGGACTTCCCGATGCGGCAGCAGATCGCCGAGGACCGCGCGGGCGGCCGGGTCGTCATCTCCTGCCTGGTCTCCGACCTGTCCTTCGTGTGGCGGCTGCGAGCCGACGGCGACGACACCGACATCGACGTCGAGGTCGGCATCCCCGACCGGGAGGCCCACCGGCTCCCGGCGCAGCGCGAGATGGTGAGCGACTCGCTGGCCGCGCTGACCGCCCTGGCCGAGGCGTTCCCGGCCGACTAGGCCGGGCACGTTTCCCGGGGATTTCCGGCGCATTTCTTGACAACGTTGTCAGGCCGGAGCGAAGCTGACGATCTCCGATCTCCCCCTGGAGTTGCGCATGAAGGTGCCCGGCGGCTCGCTCGCTGCCTCACTCCTGCTGATCCCGGCCGCCCTGCTGGTCGCCCCGCCCGCGGCGAACGCCGCGGCCCGGCCCGGCGACTTCGCCTCCTCGTTCGAGACCGCCCAACCGCAGCCCGCGGTGAGCACCGCCGAGACCGACGCCAAGGGCGACCCGATCCAGGGCAACCTGACCGGCTCGTTCCGCGCCGGGCTGCCCGGGAGCGTGCTCGACCAGGTCACCGCCGTGACCGCGAGCGCCGAGAACGCGCCGAACGAGACCGCGGTCAAGCTCGAGGACAACGAGTCGGCGACCAAGTGGCTGGCGTTCAGCCCGACCGGCTGGGTCGCCTACCAGCTGGCGAAGCCGGTGACGGTCGTGAAGTACTCGCTGACCTCGGCCAACGACGCGCCCGGGCGGGATCCCCAGGACTTCACGCTGCAGGGCTCGGCCGACGGCGCACAGTGGACCGACCTCGACCGCCGCACCGGGCAGAGCTTCGGCGGACGCTTCGCGACCAACACCTACACCTTCACCAACACCACGCCGTACGCCTACTACCGCCTGGATATCACGGCCAACTCCGGTGACTCGATCGTGCAGCTCGCCGACTGGGACATCAGCGACGGCACCGACGTGCGGCCGCCGGCCACCCCGATGGTCAGCGTGGCCGGGTCCGGTCCCGTGCGCGGCGCCAACATGCTGCCCAGTGCCGGCTTCACCGGGGTCGCCTCGCTGCGGTACGCGGGTGGCGCCGAGGCGGACGGCCGCTCGTACGCGACCGACAAGCTCTTCGACGTGAACATCCCGGTCGGGCCGAAGTCGCGGCTGAGCTACCGGATCTTCCCCGAGCTGACCGGCGAGGACCTGCAGTACCCGTCGACGTACGCGGCCGTCGACCTGCATTTCACCGACGGCAGCTACCTCAGCAAGCGGTCCCCGGTCGACCAGCACGGCTACCCGCTCACGGCGGCCGGCCAGGGCGCGTCCAAGGTACTGTTCGCCGACGAGTGGAACGCGGTGCAGTCGGACATCGGCGCGGTCGCGAACGGCAAGACGATCGACCGCATCCTGCTCGCGTACGACAATCCCGGCGCGACCGCCGCCACCCGCTTCCAGGGCTGGGTGGACGACCTCACGGTGACCGGGACGCCGGCGGCGATCGACGGCCGGACCCTCACCAACTACGTCGACACGCGCCGCGGCACCAACGCCTCCGGCTCGTTCTCCCGCGGCAACAACCTGCCGATCGCGGCGGTGCCGAACGGCTTCAACTTCCTGACGCCGGTCACCGACGCGAAATCCGATTCCTGGGAGTACATCTACCAGCGCGACAACAACGCGGCCAACCTGCCCGAGCTGCAGGGCCTCGCGATCTCGCACGAGCCCAGCCCGTGGATGGGCGACCGCAACCAGATGTCGGTCATGCCCGGCGCCCAGCCCCTCGCGTTCAGCCACGACGACGAGATCGCCCGCCCCGACTACTACCGGGTGAAGCTGCAGAACGGCCAGACCGCGCAGATGTCGCCGACCGACCACGGCGGCGTGATGCAGTTCGGCTTCCCGTCGGCGACCGGCAACAGCCTCGTCTTCCAGAACGGCACCTTCGCCATCGGCGCCGACGGGAGCGTCACCGGCTGGGTCGACAACGGCAGCGGCCTGTCCGCCGGCCGTTCCCGGATGTTCTTCGCCGGCACCTTCGACCGGGCGCCGGCCGCGACGACCGCCACCACGGCCACCTTCGACGCCGCGACGGTGACGCTGCGGTTCGCGACCTCGTTCATCTCGCTCGACCAGGCCCGGCGCAACCTCGGCCTCGAGGTCACCGGCAAGAGCCTCGACCAGGTGCACGCGGCGGCGACCGCGGCCTGGACGGACCGGCTGGGCCGGGTCGAGGTGACCGGCGCGACCGAGACGCAGCTGGTCACGCTCTACTCCAACCTGTACCGGCTGAACCTCTACCCGAACTCGCAGTCGGAGAACACCGGCACCGCGGCCGAGCCGCACTGGCAGTACGCGTCGCCGGTGTCGGCGCCGACCGGGACGTCGACCCCGACCACCACCGGCGCCAAGCTCGTCGACGGCCAGATCTACGTCAACAACGGGTTCTGGGACACCTACCGCACGGTGTGGCCGGCCTATTCGCTGCTGTACCCGGACATCGCCGCCAAGATCGCGGACGGCTTCGTCCAGCAGTACCGCGACGGGGGCTGGATCGCCCGCTGGTCGTCGCCCGGCTACGCCGACCTGATGACCGGCACCAGCGCCGACGTGGCGCTGGCCGAGGCGTACCTCAACGGGGTCAAGCTCCCCGATCCGCTCGCGGCGTACGACGCCGCGGTGAAGGACGCGACGGTGGCCTCCGGCCGCAGCGCGGTCGGCCGCAAGGGCATCGAGACCTCGCTGTTCCTCGGCTACACGCCGACCACCACCGGCGAGTCGGTGTCGTGGGCGCTGGAGGGCTTCATCAACGACTACGGCATCGGCAACATGGGCGCGGCGCTGGCCCGGGACCCGGCCACCCCGCGCGCCCGGCGTGCGCAGCTCCGGGAGGAGTCGCGGTACTTCCTCGAGCGGGCCCGCAACTACGTCAACATGTTCGACGCGAAGACCAAGTTCTTCCAGGGCCGCGACGCGTCCGGCACCTTCCTGCAGGGTGACCCGCTCGACTGGGGTGGCGTCTACACCGAGACCGACGGCTGGAACTACGCGTTCACCGCGCAGCACGACGGGCAGGGCCTGGCCAACCTCTACGGCGGCCGGGACGAGCTGCGGAAGAAGCTCGACCAGTTCTTCGCGACGCCGGAGAAGGCCGACCACCCCGGCGGGTACGGCGGGACCATCCACGAGATGCTGGAGGCGCGCGCCGTACGGCTCGGCCAGCTCGGCATGAGCAACCAGCCCTCGCACCACATCCCCTACATGTACGACTACGCCGGCGCCCCGGCCAAGACGCAGGCCATCGTGCGGGAGATCCTGCAGCGGCTCTACGTCGGCAGCGAGATCGGGCAGGGCTACCTCGGCGACGAGGACAACGGCGAGATGTCGTCCTGGTACATCCTCAGCTCGCTGGGCCTGTACCCGCTGCAGAACGGCTCGGACCACTGGGTCATCGGCTCGCCCCAGTTCAGCCGGATGACGGTGCATCGCAAGTCCGGTGACATCGTGGTGACGGCCAGGAACAACAGCACCAGGAACGTGTACGTCCAGAGCGTCACCGTGAACGGCCGGAACCAGCGGAGCACGTCGGTCGACTCGTCCGCACTGCGCCACGGCGGCACGATCGAGTTCCGGATGGGCCCGGATCCGTCGTCGTGGGGAACGCCGCCCACGTCGCTGACCAAGGGCGACGACGTGCCGAAGCCGCTGCAGGACACCACCGGCCCGGGCCTCGGCACCGCCACCGCGACCGGCGGCCAGGACGCGTCCCGGCTGTTCGACGACTCGTCGGCCACCCAGCTGACGTTCACCTCGGCGACACCGCAGGTCACCTGGGCCTACCGCGGGGGCAAGCAGGCGCCGACCTACTACACGCTCACCTCCGGGGCCGCCGCCGGCGATCCGGCCGACTGGAAGCTGCAGGGCTCCCGCGACGGGATCACCTGGACCACCGTGGACGCCCGCAGCGGCGAGACGTTCGCCTGGCGCAACCAGACCCGGCCGTTCCGGATCGACCGGCCCGGGCGCTTCCAGCAGTTCCGGCTGGTGGTGAGCCGGACCGCGGGGGCCGCCTCGGCGAACCTGGCCGAGATCGAGCTGCTGGCCGGCGGGGACGTCCAGCTCGGCGGCGGCGCGGTCACCGTGACCGGCGCGGCCACCGTGCCGGCCCGCTCGGGCGTGGCGGTGCCGGTGCCGCTGGCCACCGTCACCGGCGGCACGGCCACCGGCTACCGGGCCACCATCGACTGGGGTGACGGCTCGGCGCCGACCGTGGGGACGACGGCGCTCAGCTCGCGCGCCGTCTACCGCGTGAGCGGCTCCCACACGTACGCGAAACCGGGCTTCTATCAGGCCTCGGTGACGGTGACCGACGGGACCAGCCAGGATTCGGCCACGGTCGGCGTCGAGGTGAGCTATGCGCCGGAGAACGGGCTGGCCGCCGCGTTCGACACCGTCTGCATCGGCGACGACGGCGTGCTCGGGGCGAACTGCGACGCCAAGATGTGGGCCTACTCGCGGGCCGCACTCGCGGCGGCCGGCGTCACCCAGGGCAAGCCGGTGACCGTACCGGGAACCGCCCTGCAGTTCACGCTGCCGTCCGTCCCGGCCGGTCAGCCCGACAACGCGAGCGGCAACGGCCGGACGATCGCGCTCGACCTGCCCGCCGACGCCAAGGCCATCGCGTTCATCGGCGCCGGCACCCAGGGCAACCAGAGCACGACCGGCACGGCCACGTTCAGCGACGGCAGCACCGCGTCGATCCCGATCCAGCAGAGCGACTGGACACTGGGCGGCAACCCCGGCGGCACGCCGTCGTACGGGAACATCGTCGTCGCCAAGTCGGCGTACCGCCTGCACGGCACCGACCGGGACAGCGCCCAGCCGTTCCTGTTCGCGACCGCGCCGTATGCGATCCCGGCGGGCAAGACGCTGGTGTCGGTGACCCTGCCGGCGCAGACCGGTGACCCCGGCTCGATCGGCCGGATCCACGTGTTCGCCGTCGCCGACGACGGCACGCCGCGGGCCCCGCTGACGCTGACGGCGCCGGCCGGCCAGACCGCCACCGCCGGGCAGGAGCTCGCCGCCGGCCTCGGCACGGCCTCCGACGGCGCGGCCGAGGCCCGCGTCCAGTGGGGCGACGGGACGGTGCCGGCGGACGCCACGGTCTCCTCGACCGGGGCGATCACCGGGACGCACACCTACGCCCAGCCCGGCACCTACACGGTGCACGTCACGGCCTGGGACACCCGGTCCAGCGCCACCGCCACGTTCACGGTCACGGTGGCCAAGGCGGCGGTGGCGGCGGCGACCGTCACCACGGCCGGCCCGGTCCTCGCGCCGGCCCGCCCGGCGTACCGCCCGCAGGCGACGTTGTCGGTCTCCTCGGGCCCGCGCGGCACGGCGATCACCGTCGACGGCACCGGCTTCGCCCCGAACGAGACCGTGACCTGCACATTCGGCGCCGGTCTCACCGCCGCTTCCGGCGCGGGCCGCATCGCCGCTTCGGGCGCGGGTCTCACCGTCACCACGCTCCGGGCCAACGCCGACGGCGTTCTCTCCGGTGCGACGGTGAGCGTGCCGGGCTCGGCCACACCGGGCGACACCAGCGTCACCCTGTCCGGCGCCACCTCCGCGACCGCGGTCACGCAGCCCTTCGAGGTCACCGGGTAACGCCCTTGCACACGAGGGCCGGCGCTCCTAGCGTCGGCCCTCGTGGCGTCTCTGTTCTGCGACACCGTGCTGGCCGCGCGCATCGAGCGGGCGGAGGCGGCGTTCATGGCCGCCTGCGCCGGGCCGCACGGCTTCTCGCTCCCGGTCGCCGGCGGCACGGCGACCTACGCCGGGCCCGGTTCGCCCTTCAACAAGGTGGCCGGGCTGGGCTTCGAGGGCCTGCCTGCGTTCGGCGACATCGAGCGGGCGTACGCGGCGGTCCGCTGCCCGGTGCAGGTCGAGGTCTCCACCCTGGGCGACCCCGAGATCGGCGCCCTCCTGACCGGGCGCGGCTACCGCCTGATGTCGTACGAGAACGTGCTCGGGCGGTGGCTGACCGACGTCCCCGCGTTTCCGCCCGATGTGTGCCGCAACGCCGGTGCGGACCTGCAGACCTGGCTCGACGTGGTGGTCGAGGCGTTCCTGAGCGAGGATACCGAGGGCGTCGCGTCGCACGAGCATTTCGACCGGGCGGCGCTGGAGGCGGCCGAGCGCACCCAGGCCGCCACCGCGTGCCGCTACCTCGCCTGGCGCGACGGCGTCCCGGCCGGCGGCGCCGCCTTCCGCACGGCCCCCGGCGGCGTCGCCCAGTTCATCGGCGCGGCCACGTTGCCGGCGTTCCGCCGTCGCGGGGTGCAGACGGCCCTGCTGGCCGCCCGGCTCGCCGACGCCCGGGCGGCCGGCTGCGACCTCGCGGTGGTCACCACCGGGCCCGGCACCCGGTCGCAGCGCAACGTCCAGCGGGCCGGCTTCCAGCTGCTCTACACCCGGGCGGTGCTCGTCCGCCCGGCGGCCGCGGCGTAGCCCCCTTCGGCCCCTTTGCTCTGCTCACCTATACGCGCGGGCCGTCCCTACCAGACGGTGAGCAGCAGGTGGTTGACGATCAGCGCGACCGTCATCTGCGCGATCAGCCAGGGTCGCCGGGTCCGCTCCGGCAGCAGCGCGGCGCCGGCCATGACCCACCAGGCGAACGGCAGCCAGATCCGCTCGACCTCGGCCTTGCTGTACCCGGAAAGATCGGCGGCGAGGATCGCGCCCGCCGCGGCCAGGGGCAGCAGCCAGACGCCCGCCGCGGCCAGGGGCGGCAACCAGACGCCCGTCCTGGTTGCGGCCGGCCCTTCGGCGCCCCGCCTCTCGGCGCTCGGCCGTCTGGCGCTCGGCGCTTTCGTGCCGGGCGGTTCGGTGCTCCGCTTGGCAGTGCTGGTCCCGGCGACGGTCCTCGGTCCGGCCGCGATGCTTGTCCGCGCGGGCGGCTCGGCGAGGTGCGGGATCGCGGCGGCCGGGCGGCCGGTCTCTGCGGCGGGCGGCGTGGTGCCGTGCCGGATGGCGGTGAGAGCCGGGCAGCCGGTCTCTGCGGCGGGCGGCGTGGTGCCGTGCCGGATGGCGGTGAGAGCCGGGCGGCCGGTCTCTGCGGCGGGCGGTGTGGTGCGGCGCCGGAGGGCGGCGAGAGCCGGGCGGGTGGCGGCAGCGGCCGGTTGCGCGGCACGGCGAAGGATGGCGGCGGCGGCCGGACCGGCGGCGATCGCGAGAGCGGCGAGATCGGCCCACACCCAGTAGGCGTAGGGGCGGTGAGCCGCGAGGCCCTGGTAGTAGCGGCGGCTCACCAGGTGATACCCGGTCAGCCAGTCGAAGCCGGCCGCGCTGAAGGCGGCCACGACGACGGCCGCCCCGGCGAGCGCCCAGAACGCCGTGCGCCGGCCGCCCGGCGCGATGAGCATGACCGCGGCCACGAGGGCAGCCATCAGCACCAGACCGTAGGAAAGGTACGCGCCGGCCCCGAGCAGCAGACCGCCCGCGAAGGCCGCCTGCTTGGCCCGGCGGACGACACCGTAGGCGAGGAGGGCGACGCCGGACGCGGTGACGCCCGCGAACAGGCCGTCGGCCGAGACGCCGGCCCAGACCGCGCCCGGGAAGAGCGCGACGAAGGGCGCCGACGTCCGCGCCGCCTCCTCGGACGCCAGCAGCCGCACCGTGACCGGCACGGCGACGGCGGTGAGCGCGGCGATCGCGATGCACACCAGGCCGGCCGGGGCGCCGCCGCCGAGTCCGAGCCGGTCGAGGGCGACGAAGACCAGCAGCGCGCCCGGCGGATGGCCGGCGACGTGGGTCGTCCACGAGTCCGGCTGGAAGTCCAGGATCCGGCCGCCGAAGCCGCGCAGCATGGCCGGGATGTCGGTCACGCCGGGGACTTCGGTGAGGTACTCGGGCCGGGTGGTCAGGCGGCCGGCCACCCCGCGCTGCCAGCCGTCGACCAGGGCGAGCGACAGCGTCCAGGTGAACGCGGTCGCATAGGAGGCGGCCAGCATCGCCCGCCACCGCAGCCGCTTCGCAAGCTCGAAGCCGTAGCGGCCGGCCATCACCGCCACGGCGACGGCCGGCGCCGTGCCCGGTCCGGCATGCGGCAGCCAGCGCGCGAACAGCGGCGCGGCCCCCGCGTGCACGGGATTGCCGGCCACCTGCAGCAGCACCGCCACCACCGCGGCGATCAGCACCAGTGCCGCCGCCGCACCGGCGGCGACCAGGTCGCCCCGCGACCGCGTCCGCCGCACCGCGGTCTTCGTCACGAGCGGAGCGGGGCGGAGGCGAACTCGGCGATGCCCTCGGCCAGGCCGATGCCGGCGCGGAAGCCGAGCTCGGCGGTGGCGCGATCGGGGCACGCCACGATGTGCCGGACGTCGCCGAGGCGGAACTCGCCGGTGATCTGCGGAGGTGCCCCGCCGGCTGTCGCCGACAGCCGGGCGGCGACCTCGCCCACGGTCGCGGGCCGGCCGGACGCGATGTTGTAGGGCCGCCATCCGGTGCCCGTGCCGGTGGCGGCGACGGCGGCCAGATTGGCGGATGCGACGTCGCGTACGTGGACGAAGTCGCGGCGCTGGCGGCCGTCCTCGAAGACGCGCGGCGGACGCCCGGCCTCCACGGCCGACCGGAAGATGGCCGCGACCCCGCTGTAGGGCGTGTCCCGGGGCATCCCCGGCCCGTACACGTTGTGGTAGCGCAGCGCCACCACCGCGCCGCCGGTCTGGCGCGCCCAGGCCGCGGTCAGATGTTCCTGGGCCACCTTGGTCGCCGCGTAGACGCTGCGGGGGTCGAGCGGCGCCTCCTCGCCGACCGGTTCCGGCGCCAGGGGCGAGCCGCAGCGCGGGCACGGTGGCTCGAACCGGCCATCGGTCAGATCGGTCACCACGCGCGGGCCGGGCCGCACCGGGCCGTGCTCCACACAGGAGTACGCGCCCTCGCCGTAGACGACCATGGAACTGGCCAGCACCAGCCGGCCGACGTCGGCGCGGGCCATGGCGGCCAGCAGGACGGCGGTGGCCAGGTCGTTGCACCCCACGTAGTCCGGAAGGTCGTCGAGGTCGACGCCCAGCCCGACCAGGGCCGCCTGGTGCACGACCACGTCGACGCCGGTCAGGGCGTCCTGAACCCCCGCCCGGTCGCGCAGGTCGGCCCGCCGCACCGGGGCGCCGGCGACGGTGGACGGCAGCGGGTCGCGATGCGCCGCCGGATGGCCGGAGTCGAGGACGGTCACCCGGTGTCCGGCCGCGGTCAGCGCGGCGACGACGTGGGATCCGATGAAGCCGGCGCCGCCGGTCACGAGTATGCGAGTCACGGGTGCCGACGCTAGGGGCCGGCGGGCGGTCGTGGAGCCGGCGTCAGCGGTTCGTAAGGTTTTGTCATCGGCACGTAAGCCCTGGCCCGGCCGCTCGTCACTAGCGTCGGCCGGCATGACCGATGTGGTGCTGCCCTGCCGGAACGAGGCTCCGGCCCTGCCCAGCCTGCTGGCCCGGATGCCGGCCGGCTACCGGGCGATCGTCGTCGACAACGGCTCGACCGACGGCTCGGCCGAGGTCGCCCGGGCCCACGGCGCCGACGTGATCAGCGTCGCCGAGCCCGGGTACGGCGCCGCGGTGCACGCCGGCGTGCTCGCCGCCGACCCCGCCGACGGCGTGGTGTGCGTGATGGACGCCGACGGCTCGTTCGATCCCGGTCAGCTGCCGGCGGTCGCGCGACCGGTGCGGGACGGCGAGGCCGAGCTCGCCGCCGGTCGCCGCCGCCCGGCGGCCCGCGGGGTGTGGCCGTTGCACGCCCGGGCCGCCAACGCGGTCCTGGCCGGCCGGCTGCGCCGCACGACCGGGCTGCCGGTGCACGACATCGGGCCGATGCGGGCCGCGCGCCGCTCCGAGCTCCTGGCGCTCGGGCTGCGGGACCGCCGGTTCGGGTATCCGCTGGAGCTGCTGATCGCGGCCGGGCGGGCCGGCTGGCGGGTGGTCGAGGTCGATGTGGACTACCTGCCGCGAGCCGCCGGGACCCGGTCGAAGGTGACCGGCAGCGTGCTCGGCACCGCCCGCGCGATCCGCGACATGAGCCGGGTGCTGGCCCGATGAGCGCCCGCGTGGTGCTGCTGGCGAAGGTGCCGAGGCCCGGCCGGGTCAAGACACGGCTGTGCCCGCCCTGCACGCCGGAGCAGGCCGCCCGGGTAGCGGCCGCGGCGCTGTCCGACACCGTGGCGGCGGTGAATGCGTCACGCGCCGCGCTCCGGGTCCTGCTCACGGACGTGCCCTGCGCCGCACCGGCGGGGTGGTCGGCCGGACTCCAGCGCGGCGGCCCGTTGAGCGAGCGGTTGACCCACGCCTTCACCGGCGCCGAGGCTCCCGATCCGCGCGGTGTTCTCGCCGAGGCTGCGGTCGCCGGCCGAGGCGGCGTGTTCGCCGCCGGCTCGGGCGGCCCGGCGCCGGCCACGACGCTGCTGATCGGCATGGACACCCCGCAGCTGACCGGCGGCCACCTCGACGAGGCGCTGCGGCTGCTCAGCGAGGCGGACGCGGTGCTCGGCGAGGCCGAGGACGGCGGATGGTGGGGGCTGGGGCTGAACGATCCCGGTCATGCCGAGGTGCTGCGGGACATACCGACGTCGACCGCGACGACCGGCGCGCAGACCCGGGAAGCCCTGCTCCGGCGAGGATTGCGGGTCGCGGAGCTGCCGCGGCTGCGGGACGTGGACACGGCGCCGGACGCCTTCGCGGTGGCCGCGCTCTGCCCGCCCGGCCGGCGTTTCCCCCGCGCGGTCGCGGCCGAGATTCCGAGCGCAGCCGAGGTTCCGAGCGTGGCCGGGATTCCGAGCGTGGCCGGGATGGTGCGGTGAGCGCGGCCGTGTTGTTCGACGCCATGTTCCGGCGGGCGGCGCCGTTCACGGTCCGGCATCGGACCGGACGGCAGCAGCATTTCGACCCGGCGCCCTGGTGTGGCGACGGGCTGCCCGGCGACGAGTCGCTGCTCGCCCGCTGCGCCGGGCCCACCTTGGACGTCGGATGCGGCCCCGGTCGGCTCGCCGGGGCGCTGGCCGGGCGGGGATGTCCCGCGCTGGGTGTCGACGTCAGCGCGGCCGCCGTGCGCCTGGCCCGGCGGCGTGGCGCGATCGCCCTGCGCCGGGACGTCTTCGATCCGTTGCCCGGCGCCGGGCGCTGGCATCACGTGCTGCTCGCCGACGGCAACATCGGCATCGGCGGCGACCCGGCCCGGCTGCTGCGCCGGTGCCGCCGGCTGGCCGCGCCCGGCGGGCGCGTGCACATCGAGGCCGAACCGCCGGGCACAGCCGGCTGGTCCGGCCCGGCCGTGGTGCAGGGCGGCACGACCGAACTGCCCTGGGCATGCGTGCCGGTCGACGACCTTCCGGCGCTCGCCGCCGCGACCGCGATGCGGGTGCTGGAGACCTGGACGGAGGCGGGCCGATGGTTCGCGACCCTGAGCGCGCGCTGATCCCGCGCCCGCACGAGCGCGCGATGATCCCGCGCCCGCTGGAGCGGCGCCCGCAGGCCTGGTTCCAGCAAGCGTGGCGCCGGCAAGCGTGGCGCCCGCGTCAGCGGCGCCCGGAGCATCTTCTGCCTAGGTTCCTAGGACGCCTAAGCGACCGCGTGCGAAACCACTGGCTGGCGCCGCTACCCGAACCGCCCTCGAGGCTGCGACGCGGGCCGTTCCGGGACGGGGTCTTCCGGTCTCGGCTCCGGTCCGAACGGCTGACCAGCCTGCTCGGCGTGGCGCTCGGGGTGGCGTTCGCCGTGTGCTTCGTGACCGGGCTGCTCAGCCATCTGATCCAGCACCCGCCGGCCTGGTTCTGGTGGCCGTCGCGGCCGGCCGGGCTCTATCGGGTCACCCAGGGGCTGCACGTGGCGACCGGCCTCGCCTGCCTGCCGCTGCTCGGGGTCAAGCTGTGGGCGGTCTACCCGCGGCTGTTCACCTGGCCGCCGGTGCGGACGATCGCGCACGCCGCCGAGCGGGCCGGCGTCGCGGTGCTGGTGGCGGCGGCGTTGTTCCAGGTGGTGAGCGGGACGCTGAACATCTACCACGTGTACGCGCCGATGCCATTCTTCTTCACCACCGGGCACTACTGGGTGGCCTGGCTGGCGATCGGTGCGCTGCTGGTCCACGTCGGCGTCCAACTGCCGGTCGTTCGGTCCGCCCTCCGCCGCCGCCCGGCCCCGAATGCGGAGGCACCCGACAAGGCCGCGGACGCGCCGGGCGCGACCGCGGCGCCGGACGCGACCGCGGCGCCGGACGCGACCGCGGCGTGGGGTCGGCGGGCGTTGCTGACCGGCGTGGCGGCGGCGGCCGGTCTGATCACGCTGGGCACGGTCGGTCAGACCGTCCGGCCCCTGACCGGCGTGAGCGCTCTCGCGCCGCGCCGGCCCGGACGAGGCCCGCAAGGGCTTCCGGTGAACAAGACCGCGGCCGCCGCCGGCATCGTCGCCGATCCGGGCTATCGGCTCGTGCTCGGCGGCCCGGCGGGGGAGCGGCGCCTCGACCTCGCCGCGCTGAACTCGTTGCCGCAGCACACCGCGGAGCTGCCGATCGCCTGCGTCGAGGGGTGGAGCTCGACCGGGCGGTGGACCGGCGTGCGGCTGCGCGATCTGGTCACGCTGGCCGGCGGCGATCCGGAGCGGGCCACCGTGCTGGTCGAGTCGCTCCAGGCGGGCGGGCGCTATCGCAGCACGCTCGTGCCGGCCGTGCATGTCCGCGATCCGCTCACCCTGATCGCGCTGCGACTGGGCGGTGAGGTGCTGCACCCGGACCACGGCTATCCGGCCCGGTTGATCGCCCCGAACCGGCCCGGCGTCCTGCAGACTAAATGGGTGGGACGGATCTCGGTGCGATGAAGATCAGAGTCGTCCTGGTCGCGGTGGGTGCGGCGCTCCTCGCGTACGGGATCATCGGCGCCCTCACCGACGCCGACGCCGACCCGATCGGCATGGCCGTGTTTCTCCTCGCCGTTCTTTTCGTCCACGACCTGCTATGGATGCCCGCCGTGTCGCTGATCGCGCGCGGTTGTAAGAAGTTCGCAAGGACTCGCGGCCGCCGCGGTGAGTACCGTGACCCGAGTGGGACATCGCGTGCTGGTGGTCGACGACGATCCGACCGTGAGTGACGTCGTCCGCCGCTATCTCGAGCAGGACGGCTGCGAGGTGTGGCTGGCCGCCGACGGCGCCGACGGGCTGGCCGCGATCGCCGCGCACCGGCCCGACCTGGTGGTGCTCGACTGATGATGCCGGGCATCGACGGCCTCGAGGTGTGCCGGCGACTGCGGCGGCAGCTCCCGGATCTCCCGGTGATCATGCTGACCGCGCTCGGCGAGGAGGCGGACCGGGTGCTGGGCCTCGAGGTCGGCGCGGACGACTATGTCACCAAGCCGTTCTCGCCGCGCGAGCTGGTGCTGCGGATCCGGTCGGTGCTGCGCCGCGCCGCGCCGGTCACCGATCCGCCGCCGGCCACCATCGCCGACGGCGGCCTGCGGCTCGACACCGCGCGCCGGCTGGCCGAGCTGGACGGCGCGCCGCTGTCGCTCACGGTGCGCGAGTTCGACCTGCTGGCGTTCCTGCTGTCCCATCCCGGCCGGGTCTGGTCGCGGGCCGAGCTGCTCGACCGGGTGTGGGGCTGGCAGTTCGGCGACCAGTCGACGGTGACCGTCCACGTACGGCGGCTGCGGGAGAAGATCGAGCCCGATCCGGCCGAGCCCCGCCGCCTGCTCACCGTCTGGGGCATCGGCTACCGCTACGAGGCGGCATGAAGGACACGCTGCTCATCGGCCTGTACGCGCTCGTCGCCGGCGCGGTGGTGGCGGCGGCCGGCGCCGCGGTGCTGCGGATGCTGCGCGGCCGGTCGATCCTCACCCACGTCGTCGTCCTGCTGGCGGTGACCGTCCTGGCGGTGGTGGCCGGGGTGGTGACGGTGGCCCGGGCGATGTTCCTCTCCGGCCACGACACCCGGGTCGTGCTGCTCACCGTCGTCGCCGCCGCGGTGGTCAGCCTGGCCGTCGGCGTGATCTTCGGTCGCCGGCTGGCGGCCTCGGCGGTCTGGGCCGAGCAGGCCCGCGAGCGGGAGCGCCGGCTCGAGGCCGGGCGCCGGGAGCTCGTCGCCTGGGTGTCGCACGACCTGCGCACGCCGCTGGCCGGGATGCGGGCGATGGCGGAGGCGCTGGAGGACGGCGTCGTCGCCGACCGGGCCACGGTCGCGGAGTACCACCGGCGGCTGCGGGTCGAGACCGACCGGATGACCCGGCTGGTCGACGACCTGTTCGAGCTGTCCCGGATCAACGCCGGCGCGCTGCGCCTCGTGCCGACGACCGTGCCGTTGCGCGAGGTGGTGTCGGATGCGATCGCCGGGGTGGCGCCCCTGGCGGCCGGCAAGAACGTCACCCTGATCGCGGCCGAGACCGGCTGGCCGACCGTACGGGCGGGGGAGCGCGAGCTCGCTCGCGTGGTGACGAACCTGCTGGTCAACTCCGTCCGCTACACCCCGGCCGACGGCACCGTGCACATCGACGCCGGCCGGGCGCACGACGGGGTGTGGCTGGCCGTCTCGGACACGTGCGGCGGCATCCCCGACGACGATCTCGACCGGGTCTTCGACATCGCGTTCCGCGGCGAGCGCGCCCGCACTCCCGGCTCCGGCGGCGGGCTCGGCCTGGCCATCGTGCGCGGCTTGGTCGAGGCGCACGGCGGGCACGTCGGCGTCCGCAACACCGGCGGCGGATGCCGCTTCGAGGTGCGCCTGCCCGCGGCCTAGATCGCGGAAGCGCCGGCCCGGATCTGGTCCGGTGTCCGGCCGGTCCAGGACTGGAATGCCCGGTAGAACGAGTTCGTGTCGGCATAGCCGAGCAGATAGGAGATCTCACCGGTGCTCATGCGCGACGTGGAGAGATAGTGGTGGGCGAGCGCCTCGCGCGTGTGGCGCAGGACGGCCTGGAAGTTGGTCTCCTCACTCTGCAGCCGGCGCTGGAGGGTACGGCCACTGACCGCGAGCTCCCGGGCCGCCGCTTCGATCGTTGACGCTCCGGCGGGGAGCAACCGCAGCAACGCCTGACGGACCAGCTCGGCGGTCGACGGCTCGGTCTCGAACTCGTCGAGCCGCCGGCGCAGGCCCGGCTCGAAGTACTCCCACATCCGGTCGTTCGCGGTGAGGAAGGGGCGTTCGGCGTCGGCGCCGGAGAAGGTGACGGCCGGTACCGCGGAATGCTCGAGCGGTGTGCCGAGATAGCGCCGGTAGGCCGCCGCCTGCTCGACCGTCGGGTCCACCGGCGCGGCGAACCTCACCGGCCGCACATCGTCGCGGGTCGCCATCCGCGCCAGCGCGACCCAGAAGATCAGTTCCATCAGCATCAGCGCGCCGGGCGCTTGGTCGGCATCCGGCCAGTGCATCTCGATCGTCATCGCGCCGCCACGCGAGTCGAGCACCAACCGCAACGGCCCGATCAGCTTCTTGTACGTCCTGAGCCGCGCCGCGGCGACGCGGAGAGTGGGGCTGCAGAACGCGGAGAACATCGGCGGGTCGAACACCTCGGCGCGCATCGCCTCACCGATCCGGATCGGCAGCAGGGGATCGGCGGCCTCATCGTCCAGGGCCCGCCAGAACGCGTAGTACTGGGCCGTGGTCAGCTCGACCGTCTCCGACGCGTAGACCATCGTCGGCAGCGCCGCCCGGCGCAGCACATCGGGCAGATTGACGCCGAGGTCGGCGAGCAGCGCCCGGCCCGAGGGCCCCACGGTGAAACGGTCCGAGCTCATCCCGCATCCCTTGCCTACAGCCGGGACATGATCGAACGATCGTAGATCCGATCGCCGAGCCACTTCCGTGTGGACAACAGCATCCTCGCGTACTTGCCGGCGACGTACCGCGTCCTCGGCCGCCGCGCCGTGATCGCCTTCGCGATCACCTCGGCGATCACCGAGGGTGGGGTGGCCCCGCTCGCGTAGTTCTTCCGCGTCCCGTCGGCCACCTGCTCGGCCATCGTGGCGTAGGCGCCCGATCCGGACCGCGCCAGCAGCGGCCCGGAGACCACGTCGGCGAATCCGGTGTCGATCAGACCGGGCTCGATGACGATGACGTCGATGCCCATCGGCGCCAGCTCCAGACGCAGACAGTCCGACCATCCCTCGAGGGCGTGCTTGGTGGCGTGGTACCAGGCCCCGAGCGGCGTATAGATCTTCCCGCCCATGGAGGACATGTTCACGATCTTTCCCGACCGGCGTTCCCGCATGCCCGGCAGGACCAGCTGGGTGAGCCGGGCGAGCCCGAAGAGGTTCACCTCGAACTGGTAGCGGGCCTCATCCAGGGAGATGTCCTCCACCGCCCCGTACAGCCCGAAGCCGGCGTTATTGACCAGAACGTCGACCCCGCCCCGCTCGTCGGTGATCCGCTTCACCAGGCGCACGAGATCCTGTTCGTCCGTGACGTCCACCGCCTCCACGACGGCGCCGAGCTCGGCAAGATCTTGCATCAGGTCCACCCGCCGGGCCACCGCATAGACGGCGTACCCCTCCGCGAGCAGCTTCCGGGCCGTGGCCTTTCCCATCCCGGATGAAGCCCCGGTGACCAGCACGGTCTTCACAAGTCGCCTCCCGCCCGGGCGGCCTCGGCCGGCCGCCTCTGCGTTCCACGGTAGGTACGGGGAGGGCCGCGCTCACTAGCGGATCGCGCCACCTTACTTGCCGTTCACGCCTGGTCCGCGCCGTCGCCCTTCTCGCCCACCAGGATCAGGACGTGGTCGGCGATGTTGACGGCGTGGTCGGCGAACCGCTCGTAATAGCGGCCCAGCAACGCGCCGTCGACCGCGGACTCGACGCCCAGCGGCCACTCCGGACTGAGCATCACCGCGAACAGCTGGCGGTGCAGCCGGTCCATCGCGTCGTCGTCGCCGTCGAGGCGGGCGGCCAGCTCGCCGTCCCGCTCGGCCAGCGCCGACTGGATCTTTCCGGCCAGGTCGTCGGCCACTCCGGCCATCGCCCGGAAGAGCGCGGCCAGCTCGGGCGCGACCGCGGGCACCGGGTGCCGGCGGAGGGTGGCCCGCGCGACGTGCGCGGCCAGGTCGCCCATCCGCTCGAGGTCGGCCGCCGCCTGCAGCGCGGTCAACGCCTTGCGCAGGTCGTCGCCGACCGGCTGGCGGCGCGCGATGAGGTCGAAGACGCGGTCGTCGACGACGCGGTAGAGCACGTCGATCTCGGCGTCGCGCACCGTGACCTGCTGGGCGAGCGTGTGGTCGGCGGCGAGCAGGGCGGCGCTGGCCTGCCGCATCGCCTCCCGCGCGGCCTTGGCCATGGTGACCAGGGAGCTGGTCACCCTCGCGAGCTCGTCGTCGAAGTCCCCACGCATCCGTCCGATGCTAGAGGGAAGAGGCCGCTTCAGTCTTCCGGGATGACCCGATCGAATCTTCACCTCCCGCCCGCGCTCGGGCGGAGCAGCTGGAGGCGGATGCTCGCGTCGTACGGGATCACCAGGGTGCTCGCGCTGTCGGTCCACTCGGCCGGAACCAGGAACAGCCGGCCGCCGGACTGCAGGAGCAGGCGCAGGCCGCGGTACGCGTGGCGCGGCTTGGCGGCCGGGCCGAGATCGGTGTGTATGACGCCCGGCGGCACGGCGGGCAGCGGGTCGGCCGTGAACAGGACGATCTCCGGACGGCGCGCCAGGGTGTGCGACTCGTCCTCGGCGCGGCCCGTGCCGTACCCCCACGCGAAGCTGGTGGCCGCCCAGAGCAGGCCGATCAGCAGGACGCCGAAGGCGGTGACGACCAGCACGCGCTCGACCCGGACCAGCACGCCGGCGGCGAACCACGACTCGGGGGCGGCGTCGCGCAGAGCCACCCGCCGGGCTAGCCAGGCGGCGTAGACGATCAGCGGTGCGCCGGCGGTGAGCGACAGCGGCGTGACGCCGGGTGTCTCGGTGGCGGCCACCGCCGGCTGGAGCATGCCGATCAGGGCGCGCGCCACGAGCAGCACGCCGACGGCGGCGGCGGCCGCGACCGGCGGGAGCAGCCGACGGGGACGGGGCGAGGCGAGGATCCGGCGGGCGGTCAGGTGGGCGCCGAGAACGGCCAGGGTGGCGAGCAGCAACAGCGCCGCGACCGGGTACGTGGTCTCCGCGCCGTACATCAGCAGTTGCCGGTTCGACAGGTCGGTCAGATCCAGGTACACGCCGAAGTAGAGGAAGCGCGCCCGGGTCGCGACGTAGCCGTACCAGAGAAGAGTCGCGGTGATCACCGTGACCGGCGGCAGCAGCGTGGCCAGCTTCTCGAGCCGGCCCGCCCAACCCGGTGCCGGCTCACTGCCCGGCAAGGTCGCACACCACGTGGGAGTCGGCGTAGTACCCGTTGTCGGTGTGCAGCTTGATCGAGCAGGTCACCGGCCAGTGAGCCGTGATCGGATGCTCCGCCGACGGCGGCGGGGAGGTGACGCGGTCACACGGCGCGATCTCGGCGCCGGCGCAGAGCAGCGACAGCTCGAACTTCAGCGTTCCGGTGTAGTCGCCGACCCGGGTCGGCCCGGTCAGGGCCACCCGCACCCCGCAGCCCTGCTTCTCCGAGATGACCGAGCCGTTCTCGCACCCGGTGCCGGCCGGCGGATATCCCGGGCCGGGGTAGTCCACGTGGCAGCCGACGTACTCGACCCGCATGGGATGCGCCTTGGCGTCGGTGCCGTCGGGCGGCGGGGTCTCGCCCGGTACGAAGGTGCGCGTGTCCACGGTGACCCCGGGTTCCGGTGACTTGATCCAGAAGACGTGGCATCCCGAGGAGTCCGGGAAGTAGTTGTCGACGGTCGGCCCGGCCACGAGCACCCGCGAGGGGCCGGTGCGCTGGACGAGGGGGCGGCCGGGCTCGTGGTTCCGGGGCCGGTTCCACCTGACGTGTGGCCGGGGGTGGGCCGGGTGCTGGCGGGGCCGGTGGTGGGACCGGTGGCGGGACCGGTGGTGGGGTGCGCGGGCGGGGAGCCGTCCTTGGCCGGGGGAGACGGCACGGGCGCAGGCGCGGGGTCGGACGCGGATGCCGATGCCGATGTCGATGTCGATGTCGATGTCGATGGGGCCGAGGGTGCCGGGGGATCGGCGGCCGGTTGGTCGCGCAGGGTGAGACGGGCCAGATAGGTGCCGCCGGCGACCAGGATCACCAGCACCACCGCGCCGGTCACGATCCACGGTTTGAGCTGTGCCACGGTGAGCCTCATCGGAGGCCTCCCACGTGAGGGTTGCCCGTGACGCTACGCCGCCGCCTTGCCGTGCGCTGTCGGGAATGCGCGTGCCGACGAGCCCAGCCGTCAGAGGGCGCGCAGCGCCTCGACCGGGGAGAGGCGGGCCGCCCGCGCCGCCGGGTAGAGGCCGGCCAGGGCGCCGGCCAGCAGCGCCGCGCCCAGCCCGGCGGCCACGCCCCCGGGCGGTATCGCGACCGGGTCGCCGCCGATCCGGGCGGCGACTGCGGTCGCCAGCACCCCGAGCGCGACGCCGAGCACCCCGCCGATCGCGGCCAGCAGCGTCGACTCGAGCAGGAACTGGCCGGCCACGTGCCGCCGGCGGGCGCCGAGCGCGCGGCGCAGGCCGATCTCGCCGCGCCGTTCGAGCACCGAGATCACCATGATGTTGGCGATGCCGACGCCGGCGATCAGCAGCGCGATGCCGCCCAGCCCGAGGAAGAGCCCGACGAAGGCGCCCTTGGCCGCGATCCGGGCGAGCAGGAGGTCGGACGGCCGGCGGACCTGCACGTCCTGTCCGCCGTCCGGCACGGTGGTGGCGGTGAGCACGGCGGCCACCGCCGCCACCTGGTCCGGGTCGGCGCGCAGGTAGATGCGGCTGGGGCCGGCCGACCGGCCGAACACCTGCGCGGCCTGCCCGAAGCCGATCAGCGCCGCCACGTCGATCTCCGGCGCGACCGCCACCGGCGCGAGGACCCCGACCACGGTGAAGTAGTGGTCGCCGAGCAGAACCCGGGTGCCGGCGTCGAGTGCGGTGATGCCGAGGATCTTCGCGGCCTCGTAGCCGAGGACCGCGACCGGGTAGTGCTCGGCGGTGGCGTCGAGGTAGCGACCGAGCACTACCCGGGTGGCCATCGCGGCCGGCAGCGACGGCTGGGCGGCGAGCACGTTCATGCCGCCGCTCTGCTCGACCGGGATCGCCCGGCTGCGCCGCACGGTCACGCCGTCGACCGTGCCGACCGCGGTGACCGTCCGCACCGGCGGGATGCGCGCGATCATCGACTCGGCGGTCGCGGGCAGCGGCAGCGTGCGGCCGTCGACCGACTCGGCCGAGGCGACGGTCAGCAGGTTGCCCTGCTCGCCGAGCTGGGTGAGCAGATCGGCCTTGGCCGACTCGGCGATGCCGAGCACGGCCACCACGGCGGCGACCGCGATCGCGATGCCGAGGGCGGACAGAGCGGTGCGTACGCGGCGGGCACGCAGGCCGACGGTGGCGAGGCCGATCGCGTCGGGCAGTCGCAGGTGCGCGGACATCAGTGGTTCCCCCGATCGCCGGTGACGATGCGGCCGTCGCGCAGGTGGACCTGCCGGCCCATGGCGGCGGCGACCTCGGCGTCGTGGGTGATGACCACGACGGTGGTGTGCTCGCCGGCCAGGCCGCGGAGCAGTTCGATGATCCCGGCGCCGGTGGCCGAGTCGAGGTTGCCGGTCGGCTCGTCGGCCAGCAGCACCGCCGGACGGCCGGCGATCGCCCGGGCGACGGCGACCCGTTGCCGCTCACCGCCGGAGAGCTGACCGGCGCGATGCCCGATGCGACCGGCCAGGCCCACCTCGTACAGCACCTCGGCCGCCCGCTCGCGCCGGATCCGCGCCGGCACCCCCCGGTAGAGCAGGCCGGTCGCCACGTTGTCGAGCACGCTGATGTGCTCCAGGAGGAAGAACTGCTGGAATACGAAGCCCAGCCGGGTGGCGCGGACCTCGGACAGCTCGCCGTCGGAGAGGGTCGAGGTGTCGATGCCGGCGACGCGTACGGTGCCGCCGGTGGGCCGTTCGAGGGTGCCGAGGATGCTCAGCAGCGTCGACTTGCCGGCTCCGGAGGCGCCGGTGACGGCGACCGACTCGCCGGCCGCGACGACCAGGTCGATGCCGCTCAGCGCGACGACCCGGGCCGGCCGTGGGTAGATCTTGCTGACGTTCGCCAGCTCCAGCGCGGCGGTGGTCATGTCGCCGGCACCTCCACCGTCGCGCCCTCGCGCACCCCGTCGCCGGTGACCTGCACCAGCGTGTCGGAGAACAGTCCGGGGGTGACGCCGACGAGGCGACGGGCGCCGCTGTCGAGCAGGTAGACGCCGTAGCCGCCGCCGGCCAGCGCGACCAGCGCCGTGATCGGCACCGCGAGCACGTGCCGGGCCGATGCCGCGGTGACGTCGACCTGGACCGGGGCCTCGTCGAGTGAGGCGCCGGTCACCGGCCGGTCGAGGGTGACCCGGGCCGGGACCGACGGCACCTGGCTGCCGCCGCGCCCGGGGTCGGTGTCGGCCGGCGCGGTCGCCACCGAGGACAGCTCGGTCACCCGCCCCGGCACCCTGCTGCCGTCCGGCATCGTCACCGTGACCGCGTCCCGCAGGTGCACCAGGTAGCTGTCGGTCACCGGCACGGCGAGGTTCACCACGACCGTCGGCGACGTGCCGGACAGCAGCAGCCCGTCACCGGCCCGGCTGCCGGTCCGGACGGCCAGGGTCGTGACCCGCAGCCGGCCGGGCTGGAACGTGACGTCCCCCGGCTCCAGCACGCCGGTGACACTCTGCCGGGTGGCGCGCTGCCAGCGGCGCAGGGCCGCCGCCGTGGCCCGGGTGAAGTGGCCGTCGACGGTCAGCGCCGGCCCGGAGGCGTAGCCGAGGGCGACGAGGTTGGCCTCCAGCGCCCGGACGTCGGGCCCGGCGGTGACGCCGAGCCGCAGCGGACGCCACGCCGGCCGGTCGCCGTAGAGAAGCCGTAGCGGCCGGTTGTCGACGGCGGCGACCGGCTGCCCCCGGCCGATCACCTGCCCCGGCCGCGGCAGCCAGGTGACCGTGCCGGGGGCGCCCGGCCAGTAGACGTCGTAGCCGCCGGAGTAGCCGAGCGTCCCGCCGACCGTGGCGACGCTCGTCAGGTCGGTGCGGGTCACGGTGGCCGAGCCGCCCGGGACCGCGGCCAGGGCCGGCCCGGCCGGGGTGTCCCGCAGCGACCACCAGCCGCCGGCGGCCGCGGCGACGGCGAGGGCGGTCCCGCCCAGGACGGTCCGCCTACGCATGGCCGAGGTTCCCCAGACTCGACGCCTGCTCCTCCTGGTCCAGGATGCTGCGGCAGGCGTCGACGGCGCGCTGCAGGACCGGGCTCTGCTTGCCGCCGGGCGGCGCCGCGGCGGGGTCGAGGCCGAAGCCGTGGCCGGGCGTGAAGTGGGTGTCGACGGTCGGGTCCTTCACCTTGGGCAGGCCGTGCTGCCGCAAGCACTGCGCCGACTTCACGCCGGCCCGCAGCAGCGCCGGGGGCGGCGGCCCCTGGTCGCGGATCGAGAAGCCGGCCGCGTGGATGAGGTCCCGGCAGGCCGCGGTGACGGCGTCCAGCTGCGGCCCGGTGAGCAACCGGAACGCCGCTTCGTCGGTGTAGACGTAGCCGTCGCCGGTCAGCACCGGATCCTGGTAGGCCGGCGCGCCGTGCTGCCGGATGCACTCGGCCGCGGCGTGCAGCTTCGCGCGGCGGCCGGCGCTGCCGTCCCCGGCGACGGTGTTCAGGTTCCGGTCGTTGTCGTCCGGGCCGGCGCTGGTGCCGGCCCCGCTGGTCGCCAGCCGCGGCACCGAGGATGCCGGCGGATCGTCGCCGCATGCGGCGAGGCCGAGCACGACGACGGCCGCCGTCAGGGCCCCGCGAAGAAGTGTCCTCATGGGACACCGGTCTAGCGGCCGGGCGGTGACAGCAGCGCTACGCCGCTTGTTGGACGGATGTCACCTGGGCCGGGGCACAATGTCGGCATGCGCGTACTGGTGGTCGAGGACCACGTCACGCTCGCCGCCCGGATCGGCGAGGGACTGCGCGACGCCGGGATGGCGGTGGACGTCGTGCACGACGGCGCGGCCGCGCTGGCCGGGACGACCACCACCGCGTACGACGTGATCGTGCTCGACCGGGATCTGCCGGTCGTGCACGGCGACCAGGTGTGCCGCACGCTGGCGGCCGGCGCTCCGGCCCGGATCCTGCTGCTGACCGCCGCCGCGTCGGTCGAGGACCGGGTCGACGGGCTGGAGCTCGGCGCCGACGACTACCTGGGCAAGCCGTTCGCCTTTCCGGAGCTGGTCGCCCGCGTCCGGGCGCTGGCCCGCCGGGCCACGTCGGCGCCCCCGCTGGTCCGCCGCGGCGACCTGACCGTCGACCGGGCCCGGCACCGGGCCGGCCGTGCCGGTCGTCCCCTGTCGCTGACCCGCAAGGAGTTCGGCGTGCTGGAGATGCTCGTCGCCGCCGACGGTGCCGTGGTCAGCGCCGAGGAGCTGCTCGAGCACGTCTGGGACGCGTACGCCGACCCGTTCAGCAACGTGGTGTCGGTGACCCTGGCCCGGCTGCGGCGCAAGCTCGGCCCGCCGCCGGTGATCGAGACCGTGGTCGGGCGGGGCTACCGGATATGACCATCCGGGTCCGGCTCACGCTGTTGTACAGCGGCCTCTTCGCGGTGTGCGGTGCGATCCTCGTCGCGATCACCTACGGCCTGCTCGCCGCCGGGCTGTCCGAGCCGGTCGACCCCGGGACGACGCCCCCGCCCGACTTCGCGAGCGTGTGCGCGAAGGTGGCGGACGACCCGGAGGCCGATCCGAGCACGATGCGCAAATGCCAGACGGCGTACGACCAGGGCCTGACCACGGGAGCGACCAGCCAGCGCCGGGCGGTGCTCGACCGGCTGCTGTGGTTGTCCCTGGGCACGCTGTTCGCGGTCACGGTCCTGTCGGCGGTGGCCGGCTGGATCGCCGCCGGCCGGGTGCTGCGCCCGGTCCACCGCATCACCGAGGCGGCGCGCAACGCCTCCGGGGAGCGGCTCGGCACCCGGCTCGCGCTGACCGGGCCCCGCGACGAGCTGCGCGAGCTGGCCGACACGTTCGACGACATGCTCGATCGGCTGCAGGCCGCGTTCGAGAGCCAGCGCCGGTTCATCGCGAACGCCGGGCACGAGCTGCGGACCCCGCTGACGGTCATGCGCACCACCGCCGACGTGGTGCTGGCCAAGCCCGAGCCGACCCGCGCCGAGCTGCTGGGCATGGGCCACGACCTGCGGGCCGGCGTCGCGCAGGCGCAGGCCCTGATCGATGCGTTGCTGACCCTGGCCCGTACCGATCAGGGGCGGTTCGAGCGGGAGGCGGTCGACCTGGCCACGGTCGCCGAGGACGCGCTGGACGCGACCGCGGCGCTCGCCGGGACCGCCGAGCTGCACGTCTCGCTCACCCCGGCGCCGACCAGCGGCGACCCGATCCTTCTCGAGCGGCTCACGGTCAACCTGGTCGACAACGCGGTCCGCTACAACGTGCCGGGCGGCGCGGTCTGGGTGAGCACGACCGCCGTCGCCGGGCGGGCCGTGCTCACCGTCGGCAACACCGGCCCGGTCGTCGAGCCCGGCGTGGTCGGCACCCTGTTCGAGCCGTTCCGCCGCCTGCACGAGCGCACCACCGACGGTGGGTTCGGGCTGGGCCTGGCGATCGTCGCCTCGATCGCGGCCGCGCACGGCGGGGAGGCGACCGCCGGCCCGCGCCCGGGCGGCGGGCTGACGGTGACCGTGAGCCTGCCCGCCGCCGCCGCGCTATAGGGCTCGGCTGCGCTGGTCGATGCCGAGCGGTCCGTACGGGTAATCGGTCGGGCGCAGGTCGCTGGCCTCGTCGAGGGCCGCGGTCTCCTCGGCGGTCAGGTGCAGCCCGGCCGCCTTCAGGTTGGCCTCCAGCTGGTCGGTGGTGCGGGCGCCCAGGATCGTCGACGTCACGGCCGGGCGGTCGGTCACCCACGCGAGGGCGACCTCGGCCATCGAGACCCCGCGGGCCTCGGCGACCTGCTGCACGGCTTCGACCACATCCCACGTACGGTCGGTGCCGCGCCGATCCCAGGCCTCCATGCCGCGCTGGGGGTTGTCGCCGAGCCGGGTCGCGCCGGTCGGGCGCTGGTCACGGCGGTACTTGCCGGTCAGCCAGCCACCGCCGAGCGGGCTCCACGGCAGCAGGCCGAGGCCGGCGTCGAGCGAGGCCGGCACGATCTCGTACTCGATCTCGCGCACCAGCAGGCTGTACTGGGGCTGGAGGCTGACCGGGCCGGTCAGGCCGAGCGAGCGCGCCAGCAGGACGGCCTTGGTCAGCTGCCAGCCGGTGAAGTTCGAGAAGCCGTAGTAGCGGATCTTCCCGGCCCGGACGAACCCGTCCAGGGTGCGCAGCGTCTCCTCGAGCGGCGTGATCGGGTCCCAGGCGTGCGCCTGGTAGAGGTCGACCGCGTCGACGCCGAGCCGGCTCAGCGACGCGTCGAGCGCCCGGGTCAGGTGCCGGGCGGACAGGCCGGCGCCGTTGGGGTCGGGGGCCATCGGGAAGCGGCCCTTGGTGGCGAGCACGATCCCCTCGGTGACCTCCGCCGGCCGCGACGCCAGCCAGCGGCCGATGATTCGCTCCGACTCGCCGGCCGAGTAGACATCGGCGGTGTCCACGAACGTGCCGCCGGCCTCGGCGAACATGTCGAGCTGGGCGTGTGCGACCTGCTCGTCCGACTCGTTGCCGAACGTCATGGTGCCGAGGCAGAGATTGGAGACGGCGCATCCGCTGCGCCCGAGGGTGCGGTATTCCATCCCCCCAACCTAGCCACCGCCGTGGGATCCTGCTTAGCGATGATGACCGTCGAGGATGTCGCCGCGATCATGCAGGGTCTGGACGGCGTGCGCGAGAGCCGCCGGGGTGGCCTGCGCCGATGGGACCGGTCCGGCCGGCTGGTCGCCCGGCAGCTCGACGCCGAGCAGATCGTGGTCCGTTCCGGCTTCGAGGAGCGCGAGCGGCTGCTGACCGACCACCCCGGCACGTTCTTCGTGCCACCACGGTTCGACGCGCACATGATGGTGGTGGCCCGGCTGACGGAGGCGGATTCCGCCGCCGTCGCCGCCGCTGTCAACGCCGCCTGGCAGCTGCAGCGGCGCGACGACCGCTGACGCGCTGCCGTCGGGCAAGTCCGGAGCCACTACTAGACGCCGCATAATAGCGGCGGTATTATGTTCCGCATGGTAGTGGAGCCGGGCGGGGACGACGCGGCCGAACGGCAGGCCCAGCTGCTGCGCGGCTGCCTCGACATGTGCCTGCTCGCGCTGCTCGCCGCCGAGCCCGCGCACGGCTACGACCTCGTCCGCCGGCTCGAGGCGGCCGGCTTCGGGACGGTCAGCTACGGCACGGTCTATCCGCTGATCACCCGGCTGCACCGTCTCGGGCTGGTGGCGAACGCGTCCGAGCCGAGCCCCAGCGGCCCGCCCCGCAAGATCTATCGGCTCACCGACGCCGGCCGCGACCGGCTGTCGGCGTGGCGGGCGCAGTGGTTCCGGTTCTCCGCCGTCGTGAACGACACCCTCACCCCCTCGGGAGACGACCATGAACATGCCGTCCGTTGACGGGCTGGTGACCGCGACCGAGCGGCGGTGGCGCGCGCTCGGCGTCCGCCCGCACGATCGCGCCGCCCTCGCCGCCGACCTGCGGGTCGAGCTGGAGGCCGCGGCCGCCGACGGTCTCGACCCGGCCGGCCTAGTCGGCCCCGACGTCGACGGGTTCGCCGCGCGGGTCGCCGAGGAGGCCGGGGTCGAGCGCACCCCGCCGCTGTACGGGCCGGTCCTCGGGGTGGCGACGATCGGCGCAGTGCTGTCGCTCGTCGTCGGTTACTGCCTGGTGATGGCCCTGCACGAGGTGTTCGTGGCGGCCTTCGACCTGCCCCGCGGCGTGCGCGTGCCGATCTGGCTCGCCGCCGGCGTCTTTTACGGCGGCGTGGCCGCGGTGGTCGTCACCGGCGCCGCGGTCGGCGTGCGGGTCGGTCTGCGCCACGCGGCCGGCATCCGCGTCACCGCCCGCACGATGGGCCTGTTGCTGCCGCCCGCCCTGACCCTGGCGATCCTCGCCGCCGTCGCGGTCGGCTGGGCGTTCGACTTCGCGCTCACCCCGGCCGTGATCGGGGCCGAAGCGGCGATCGTCGTCGCCGGCTTCCTGGCCGCGACCGCGACCGCCCGGCGCCTGTCGATCACGCCGGGTAGCTGAGGGCCGGCGCCTGTCGATCACGCCGGGTAGCTGAGGGCCGGCGCCTGTCGATCACGCCGGGGAGCTGAGGGCCGGTGCCGGGCAAGACGGCCGGCGGGGAAAGACGCCGAGGAGCTGACCGGGTCTCAGACGCCGGCCGGCTGCGGCGACGAACCCAGGTCGACCAGGTGCACCCGCGGATCGCCGGCCACCCGTACCTCGTACGCCATCGGTGGCCCGCTCGTCGCCCAGCGCGCGCCGACCACCGTGCCCGGCCCGGCCTGCGCCCCCGGCGCCTTGAGCCGATGCGCCGCCAGCAGCACCGCGTCCAGCGTCTGCCGCGCACCCGACAGCGAGCCCCGCAGACTCACCGTCCGTAGTTCCCGGCCGAGAGTGATCGTCGCCTCGCCGCGCGGGTCGCCGGCCTCGATCGCCGCCTCGACCCGCCGCCACAGCCGCCAGTGCTCGTCCTCCAGCACCAGCCGGGCGGTCCGGTCCAGGCCCGCGCACGTGATGTCGACCGCGGTCTCCTCGCCCAGCTCGGCCACCCACGCCAGCTCCTCGGCCGCCGGCATCAGGGCGGGCGACTCGTGCGCCACCACCAGGTAGAGCATCGCCAGGACCGTCTGCCGGTCCCGGCCGTCGTAGAGCCGGCCGGCGGCGGTGCGCAGGCGGGGGAAGCGGGCGGTCAGGTGGGCGGCCCGGCCCAGTGGGGGAGCGGCCGCGTCGCGGGTGTCGCGCACCCGGGCATGGAACGGGCGTTGTTCGCGGTGGGCGAACACCAGCGCGCGGTGCGGGTCGGCGATCAGCCGCGCCGCGACCGAGTAAGGCACTCCCATCTGGGCGGCGAGGGCCCGGATGGCGCGCCGGCGGGCACGGTCGTTGGCCTGGCGGCGGCGTTCGGCAGCGGTCATGGCGGCACCTCCCTGAGGCCATCGTAGGTTTTCCGTTGTACGTTGAGGGGGCAGCCGCGCCTGCACGAGCGTGCGAGCCCCCCACGCGGGCCCGCGTCGACGCCAAGAGGCTCTGACTCAGCGCACACCACCCTGACGCGCGCCCCCGTGCGCCCACCGGGTGGGGTGCGTGGGGCCTCGCCGCGAGGACGTGAGTGTCGTGTTCGAACGGTTCACCGACCAGGCCCGCCGGGTTGTCGTCCTGGCTCAGGAAGAGGCCCGGCTCCTCAACCACCACTACATCGGCACCGAGCACCTGCTGCTCGGTCTCATCAGCGAGGGTGACGGGGTGGCCGCGCAGGCCCTGATCGCCCTCGACGTCACGCTCGAGGCGGCCCGCGCCCAGGTCGAGGACGCGATCGGCGCCGGCCAGGAGGGCCCGGGCCTGCACGTCCCGTTCACCCCGACCGCCAAGAACGTGCTCGAGCTGGCCCTGCGCGAGGCACTCAAGCTGGGTCACAACCACATCGGCCCCGAGCACATCCTGCTCGGGCTGGTGCGGGAGGGCGGCGGTGTGGCGGCGCAGATCCTGGTCACCCTGGGTGCCGACCCGCGACGCGTACGGGAGAAGGTCCTGCAGTTGCTCTCCGGCCATCCGGCGTTGACCGCCGCGCCGCCGACCGGCTCGGCCGTGCTCGACCAGTACGGCGCGAACCTCACCCAGCGTGCCCGCGACGACGGCCTCGACCCGGTCGTCGGCCGCGATCGCGAGCTCGACCGCATCGTCGTCGTGCTGGCCTGCCGCACCAAGAACAACCCGGTGCTGGTCGGCGAGCCCGGCGTCGGCAAGACGGCGGTGGTGGAGGGCCTGTGCCGGCGGATCGTGGCCGGCGACGTGCCCGAGACGCTGCGCGCCAAGCAGGTCTACGCGCTCGACCTCGGGCTTCTGGTGGCGGGCGCGCGCTACCGCGGCGACTTCGAGGAGCGCCTCAAGAAGGTGGTCCGCGAGTGCCGTACCCGCGGCGACGTCATCCTGTTCATCGACGAGATCCACACGCTGGTCGGCGCGGGCGCGGCCGAGGGCGCGATCGACGCCGCCTCGATCCTGAAGCCGCTGCTGGCCCGGGGGGATCTGCAGACGATCGGCGCGACCACCGTCGCCGAGTACCGCAAGTACTTCGAGAAGGACGCGGCGCTGGCCCGCCGCTTCCAGCCGGTGCCGATCGAGGAGCCGACCCCGGCCGAGGCGGTCGCGATCCTCCAGGGACTGCGGGGACGGTACGAGCAGCACCACCACGTCTCGTACACCGACGCCGCCCTGACCGCCGCCGTGACGCTGTCCGGGCGCTACATCGCCGACCGCTTCCTGCCCGACAAGGCGATCGACCTGATCGATGAGGCCGGCGCCTGGACGCTCCTGCGGCCGGGCGGTGACGCCACCGCCGGGGGCGCCACCGCCGGGGGCGCCACCGTCGGCGACGAGCAGGTCGCCGAGGTCGTGGCCCGCTGGACCGGCATCCCGGTGCAGCGCCTCGGCGGGGCGGAGGCCGCGCGGCTGCTGCGCATGGAGGACGAGCTGCACAAGCGGATCATCGGCCAGCAGGAGGCGGTCCGGGCGGTCGCGCGGGCGATCCGGCGCACCCGGGCCGGGCTCAAGGACCCGAGGCGCCCGTCCGGGTCGTTCATCTTCGCCGGGCCGTCGGGGGTCGGTAAGACCGAGCTGTCCAAGGCCCTGGCCGAGTTCCTGTTCGGCGCCGAGAACGCCTTGATCCGGCTGGACATGTCGGAGTTCCACGACCGGCACACGGTGTCCCGGCTGGTGGGCTCGCCGCCCGGCTACGTCGGCCATGAGGAGGGTGGCCAGCTGACCGAGAAGGTGCGGCGCAACCCGTACTCGGTGGTGCTGTTCGACGAGATCGAGAAGGCGCATCCGGACGTGTTCGGCACGCTGCTGCAGATCCTGGAGGACGGCCGGCTGACCGACGGTCAGGGCCGCGTCGTCGACTTCGCGAACACGGTGGTCATCATGACCACCAACCTCGGCGCCCGGGACGCGGCCAAGCCGTTCGCGCTCGGCTTCGAGACCGCGGCCGGCACCCGGGACCGGATGAGCGCCAAGGTCCACGAGGCGCTCCGGCAGCACTTCCGCCCCGAGTTCCTCAACCGCATCGACGACACGGTGGTCTTCCCCCGGCTGACCGAGGCCGACGTGCTGGCCATCGTCGACGTGCTGCTGGCCCGGGTCGACCTGCGGCTGCGCGACCGGGGCATGGGCGTCGAGGTCACCGGGGCCGCCCGCCGCCACCTCGCGGCCGCGGGCTTCGACCCGGCGTACGGCGCCCGCCCACTGCGCCGCGCCGTCCAGCGCGAGGTCGAGGACGTCCTGGCCGAGCGCATCCTCCACGACGACCTCCGCCCCGGCCAGGTCGTCCGGATCGACCACGACGGCTCCGGCCTGGTGTTCGGCGAGCCTTCGCCCGAGGAGCGGATCGACCGGACGCCGTCCCCGGCCGCGTAGTCATTCGCCGGGAGCGGGAGAACTCTGGTTCCGGAAGCGGACGAGAGCCTCCCGGTTCCGCACGGTGTCGGGATGGTCGGCGCCCTGGACCCGTTCCGCGATCGCCAGGCGCCGCTCCAGCGCGTCCGAGTAACCAGCGTAGTTCCCGGCCCGAGCACGCCAATGGGCGAGACCGGCATAGACCGGAAGGTTCCGCTGATGCTCGGGCCCGAACACCTGGGCGATGATCCGAAGGAGGTGTTCCAGTTCGAGGACGGCGCCCGCCGGATCGCCGCTCTCGCCACGCCAGACGGCCAGGTTGTACTGCGCCTCCAGGGTGTGCGGGTCAGCCGGGCCGTAGACCCGGATCAGGGCCGGCAGCAGCTCCTTGAGGACGGCGACGGCGCCGGCCGGGTCGCCCGCCTGGCCGCGCCACGCCGCGATGTGCGCGTACGTGTCGAGGGTGTGCGGGTGGTCGGGGCCGAGCACGCGCAATCGGTCGGCCAGCAGTTCCTCGAACGCGGCGAGGACGCCCGTCGTGTCGCCGGTCTGCGTCCGGACATGCAGCAGGTTGTTGCGGGTCAGCAGCGTGTCGGGATGATCGGGGCCGAGCAGCCGCATCCTGGCCGCCAGCAGCCGTTCGAGCTCCTGGACGGCGCCGGCGGCGTTACCCGCCTCGGCCAGGCGCGTGGCCAGGTTGCCGCGGGCGCTGAGCGTGTACTGGTGGTCCGGGCCCATGATCCGGGTCGCGTCGGCCACCAGCTCCTCGGCTGCGCGGGCCGCGGCCTCGGCGTCGCCGGCCTCGCCACGCCAGCGGGCGAGCTCGCCGCGCGCGGCCAGAACCCGGGAGTCGTCCGGCCCGCACGTTCGCACAAGATCGCGCAGGACTCCTTCCATCGCCTCCGCGGCGCCCACCGGATCACCCGTCTCACCCTTCCACCGCGCCCGCCTGGTGCGGATGTCGAGAAGCTCGGCGCTGGCCGGGCTGAGCAAGGCGAGCCTGCCGTCGACGCGGCCGCCGGTGAGCGGCGCACCCATGGTGAAGTCGATCTGGCCGGCCATCACCTCCAGGCGGCGGAAGCTGCCCGGCTCGCCGTACAGAAGCGCCTCCGGCGTCATCAGCGTGAGCCGGATGTCGCTGCGGAAGCCCTTCTCCACGACCAGGGCGGGAACGCGGGTCAGGCCGTGCATGTCGCCCGCCGAGGTGCCGAAGTAGATGCCGCCGTCCGCGATGGCCACCTGGTTCATCGCCGCACCCATGTCGATGTCGATGGTCCGGGCACCGTCCGGCAGTTCCCACTCGATCAGGTGGCCGTCGACGGCGGTCGAGTACGCGATGCCGGTGGCCGGCCACGCCACCGACCGCACCTCGCCGTCGTGCGCCCGGATCCGGCGCAGCTCCCGCCGCCCGGCCACGTCCCAGAGCCGCAGACTGCCGTCGTCACAGCCGGCGAGCAGGAACCGGCCCTCCGGATCGGCGACGAGCGCGCGGACCTGGGCGTCGTCGCCCCGCAGCACGAAGGACTCGGTGCCGGCGATCACGTCCCAGACGCGGATCGTTCCGTCCTCGGCGCCGCTGGCGACTCGTCCGCCGGGCAGCGCGGTCAGCGCCCACACCTTGCCGGTGTGCCCGGTCAGCGTGTGTATCAGGCGGTTCGTGCCGAGGAGATCCCGGACCAGGATGTCCGTGTCGTGCCAGGACGCGATGACCAGGACCATGAGGTCGCCGAGCGAGACGATCGAGCTGACGCTCTCGCTGCCCTCGGCGAGAGTGTGGGTGACGCGCCGGAGACTGTAGTCCAGGGCATCGACCTGAGCGTATTCGCCGGTCGGGAAGCGCTCGATGTGGCCGCGCGCGTTGCCGACCAGGGCGAAGTTCTCGTACACGTCGGCGGCGATCACGTTGATGAACTGCTGGATGCGCGAGAAGAACAGCCGCGGCTCGCCCGTCTCCAGGTCCCAGCCGCGCACCGTGTCGTCGAAGCTGCTGGACAGCAGCAAGTTGCGGTGCGCGGCCGTGGAGACGGCGAGGACCGAGGCGCCGTGACCCTCGAAGCCCTCGCCGGCCGCGGCGGTGAGGTCCCACACGCGGACGGTGCGGTCGTGCCCGGCCGAGACCGCCCGCCGGGAGTCCGGGGTGATGCAGACGGCGTCCACGTAGTCGCCGTGCCCGCTCAGCTCGCCGGTCACCTCGCGGGACGCGACGTCGATGACCCGGATCCGGCGGTCCTCGACCGACGTCGCGAGGACGGTCGCCGCGTCCGGCGACATGGTAAGCAAGTGCGGGAGGAGCTTGTCCGAGCTGATCCGGGCCACTTCGTCCCCCGTGCGGACGTCGTACGTGTCGACGGTCCAGCCGTTCCCGGCGACCATCACGACCTCGGCGCCGGGCACCCACGCCAGGTCGTAGCACTGGGTCACCCCCTCGGAGCGGACCTGGCGCAGCGCGATGAACGACTCGAGGCTCCAGAAGAGCACCTTGCCGTCGTGGGACGTCGAGACCGCGAGCCTCGGGCCGAGCAGCCGCAGGCCGGTGACCCGGTCTCCGTGGCCGGTCAGGACACCACGGTGGGCGCCGCCGCCGGCGTCCCAGACGTGCACCTCGCCGGCGGCGGTGCCGGCCACGACGACTTCGTCGTTGTGGCGGAGCAGGGTCACCGCCGACGGGCAGGCCGGAAGCAGCTCGCGGATGGCGCCGTCCAGATCCCAGGTGAACACGGCACCGTCCGGTCCGCCGGCCGCACAGGACGTGCCGTCCGCGGTCACATCGACCACGGCGATCCCGCCCGGGACCTCCTGCCCGGCGATCGGGTCGCCGGTCCGCAGGTCCCAGACCCGCAGCTCGCCGTCGGTGCTCGCGGTCAGGATCGCCGACTCCTCGCGGACGAACGCCGCGGCGACCAGCCCGGCACGGTGGGCGCCGAAGACGCCGAGAGGCTCGCCGGTCTCGATGTCCCAGAGCCGGGCGGTGCCGTCCGACGAGGCGGAGAGCGCTCGCTCGCCGCGTCCGTCGACGGTCACCGCGACCACCGCGCCGGCATGGCCCACCAGCGTGCGCAGCAGCGCGGGGCTTTCCGTGCCGGCGTGCCATCTGCTTCGCAGGTACGGTCTCCCGATCGCCGCCAGATGACGCTCGGCGAGCTCCCCGATCCAGGCCCGGGCCGGCTCGCGGACGGCCAGCAGGAGGTGCTGGCTGACCCGGCCGGGATAGTCGCCGCCGGCCGGGGTCCGCAGCCGGTGGGCGGACCGGTCGACGACGTCGTACAGCTGACGCATCCGCTCGTCGCCGGTGGACTCGCGGACGGCCGCCGCGAGGTCGCGCAGCAGGGCCGGGACGCCGAATGCGGAGATCTTCGCCGCCAGGAACGCCATGTCCTCGAGCAGGCCGGTCACGTCGTCCGGCCGCTCGGCGTCGAGGAGGTGCCGCGGCAGGTGCTCCACGGCGTACGCGTCGTCCCGGCTCGTCCAGTCCGGGTCGTGCTCGCTCAGGAAGTGGTCGCAGAGCGCGTCCCGGGCGTCCGACGGGAAGATCGGATAGGGCGGGTCGGTCAGCAGGAACTCGCGGAACGACTCGTGGAAGATCCGGACCCGATCCTCCGCGTCGACCTCGAGGAACGGCCGGCAGGCGGTGACCGCGTCCCAGAGCTGGGCCGAGCGGGCGTCGGACAGCCGCCGGGACGCGGCGATCAGGGCCTCGCGGGTGAACCCGTCGCCGCGGGCCACGGCGAGCAGGCCGAGGATCGGGCGGAACCGCTCGCGCCAGTCGCGGTCGCTCTGGTCACGGGCCAGCTCGCGGGTCAGGAACGTCGCGTACACCTCGGACAGCGAGCGGGGCAGCGTGAAGCTCTCGATCCGCGACCAGACGTCCCGGTCGCGCAGCAGCGTGTCGGCGACGTGCCGGGCGTAGAGGAAGATGCCGTCGCTGGCCGCGGCGACCCGGTCGACGGCGATCTCCCGTTCCCGCCGCGGCATCGAGGCCAGCCTCGCGGCGAGGTAGTCGCGGATGTCGTGATCGCCCGGCGGCGCGTCGCGGACGAGGTGGATCCGCTCGGCCGACCGGAAGCGGTCGTCGATCCGGGCGTCGGCGCTGCGAGCGGTGAGCACGAAGCGCACGCCGCCCGCGGCCGGGTCACCGGCGACGTTGGCCAGCAGCTCGGCGATGCTGTCCCGGCCGAGCTCGCCACCCTCGTCGAGGGCGTCGACAAGCACCGTCGGGGCGTCCACGCCGGCCCGCTCGAGCGGCTTGCGGACCAGTTCCTCGTACGCCAATGTGGCCGGAAAGTTGTGCAGCTGAACCGTGACGCGAACGCCGCTGATCTCGGCCCCCGGATGAGCCTCCTCGACCTCGACGGCGCCGACCGCGTCCACCGTCACGGCGTGCGCTTCCAGCAGCGCCCGGCGTACGTCCTCGTCGCCGTTGGCGAGGGCCTCGCTGAGTCGCTCGACGAAGGTCAGCGGGCTGAGCGTCGACGGCTGACGGCTGCGGCAGAAGTGCGCGTAGGCGTATCCGTGGGCGATCCGGTCGGCGATCGCCGTCTTCCCGCTGCCCGGTGGGCCCTCGATGAGCAGAACCGGCCGGTCGCTCCGCTCCCACTCGGCCAGCCGTTCGAACAACCACTCTCGTCCGGTGAAGTCCGCCACGGCCGCCGCCTATCCGACCTCGTCGATCTCCACTCCGACCACGCGGCCTTCTCGTTCCACCCGGCCGGCCCGGACGATGCCGGTGACGGTTCCGCCGAGCACCTTCCGCGCTCGCAGCCCGGCCGCGTAGCCCAGAACCTCGTCCACATCGACCTCACCCCGCGCGGCGGCCGAGCCGGGCTCCCGCTTGAAGACCAGCGGCTGGTGATAGATCGCTTCCATGGCCCGGCGCAGACCCTCGACGCGTTCGAGGGTGGCGGCGTCCTTCTCGTCGATCTCGTCGATGTCGTCGTGGACGTCGGCGAACGCGGCCCGGAACTCCCGCAGCTCCCGCTCCAGCCGCTCCACCGCCTCGAAGTCGATCTCCGCCCGGCTCGGCGCCTGGGCGAAGACGTCGGGCGCCTTGATCTCCACCTCGGTGGAGGTCCGGCCGGACCTGCGCGACTCACGCCAGGCCTTGAGCGCCTCGCCGGCCTGCGAGTAGAGGAACTTGACCCCTTCGGTGAGGGCGAGCGCGCCCACCGCGGCCAGTGTCAGCGGATCCGCCATACGGGACTTCCCTCCGGCCGGCTCGGGCTCAGGCAGCCCGAGTGTTGCACAGGGACAACTATCCCGCACGCTACGTCATCCTTGCGTGCGCCAGGGCTCGTCCGACCGGGCATCGACCTTGCCGATATGCAGGTCACCCGGCGCTCACTTCGCGTGGTAGGTGCTCCCGCGGTCCTGGCCGCCGGCCGCGCGGTAGGCGGCCAGGCCGCGATGCCCGACGCCGTTCCAGTAGTAGAGCTCATGACCGGCGGGCACCCGGCCCGCGTACGCGTTGTGGTCGAGCACGAGGCGGGCGTTCTTGGCCGCGCCCCCGGCCGGCGCGACCCGGTGGAGCAGCACCGCCTCGTCCGGGTTCGCCGAGGCGACGGTGTTGCCGGTGATCGTGGTGTCGTGGACGTAGTACTGCAGCAGCATCTCCGGCGAGCCGTCGCGCAGCGTGTTGTTGCCGCGCAGGAGATTGCCGGTGACGGTGATGTCGTACGCCTCGCCTCGGTCCCGGTCGTAGCCGCCGAGGGCGAGGCCCGTGTAGCGGCTGCCGGTGACCGTGTTGCCGGCGATCGTCACGGCGTTCGTGCGGCCCTGCTTCCACTCCGAGGCGACCTCGATGCCGATGTCGGAGGCGTCCACCCGGTTGTCCGCGATGACGATCGAGCCGCCACCGTCCACGTAGATGCCGTCGGCGCAGTTGCACCAGGACCCATCGTCCCAGTACGCCGGGTTGCCCTCGCTGACGATGCGGGTGACCCGGTTGTGCGCGATCAGCCCGTGCCGCGCCCGGTTGACGTCGGTGAACCGGGCCGGCCCGGTGATGGTGTCCTCGAACCCGATCGCGTCGATGCCGATGTTGTTGTTGTCGTGGATGACGTTGCCGGTGACCGCCCAGCCGTCCACGTTGCCGTTGAGCACGAGGGTCTCGCTGGCGCCGAGCACGAGATGGTCGAGCTCGTTGCCGGTGATGGTCACGTCCGAGAGCGACCGGGCCGCGCTGGTGCCGTAGACGGCGATGCCGTGCGCGTTCATGTCGAAGCTGCCCAGCGTGCCGTTGTCGTTGCCGAGGTGGTGGACGTGGTTGCCGGCCAGCCGGATCGAGCGGCCGGAGCCGGTCACGAAGATGCCGATCGGCACCTTGGCCGTCGATGTCGTGCGATAGCCGGTCACGGTCAGGCCGGAGACGGTGACATCCGAGCTGTCCCGGATCTCGACCATGCCGCTCTGCCCGTCGGGCGGCCGCAGACCGGCGCCGTCGAGCACGGCGCCGGCCGCGCCCAGCACGGTGACGTGGGTGCGGCCGGCGATGACGATCCGCTGACCGGCGTACCGGCCGGCGGCCAGTCGGACGGTGCCGCCGGCGGGCCCGAGACGATCGAGCGCCACCTGCGGTGTGCGCAGCGGGTGCCGGGCCGTGCCGGGTGCGGCGTCGGAGCCGCGCGGCGACACGTACAGGGCCCGGCCCGGGTGCGCCCCGGCGCCGGGACCGGACAGGCCGACGAGGACGGCCGCGATGGTGGCGATCGATGTGATGCGGCGCGCAACCGACATGCCGCGTACTATCGCGCACCGTCCTCACCAGCGCAAACGTGCAATATCGAGTGTTCGTTTCAGGCCGCGACGAGGCCGGCCGAGACCGGCTCGAGCGCGGTGGCGAGGATCTCCCGGACGTCGGAGACGATGTGGACGGTCAGCGCCTCCAGCACGTCGGCCGGCACGTCGTCGAGGTCCGGCTCGTTGCGCTTGGGCAGGTACACCTCGGTCAGCCCGGCCCGCTGGGCGGCCAGCAGCTTCTGCTTGACCCCACCGATCGGCAGCACCCGCCCGGTCAGCGACACCTCGCCGGTCATCCCGACCTCGGCCCGCACGTCCCGGCCGAGCAGCAGCGAGACCAGCGCGGTCGTCATCGTGACGCCCGCCGACGGACCGTCCTTGGGCACCGCGCCGGCCGGCACGTGCAGGTGGATCGGGTGGTCGAGCTGCTCGGGCGAGATGCCGAGCTCCTCGGCGTGCGCCCGCACGTACGACAGCGCGATCTGCGCCGACTCCTTCATCACGTCGCCGAGCTGGCCGGTGACCGACAGCCCGCCCTTGTCGCCGGGCAGCAGCGACGCCTCGATGTAGAGGACATCGCCGCCCACGCCGGTCACGGCCAGGCCGGTGGCCACGCCCGGGACGGCGGTGCGCTCGGACGACTCCGGCGTGAAGCGGGGACGGCCGATCAGCTTCTTGAGGTCGGCGGCCTCGATCGTGGCCGGCAGCTCGCCCAGGGCGACCTTGCGGAACGCCTTGGCCAGCAGCCGCTCGAACGACCGGACGCCGGCCTCGCGGGTGTAGTTGGCGGCGATCTCGCGCAGCGCGTCCTCGGTGACCGTCACCTCGCCGTCCGCCAGCGCCGCCCGGGAAAGCTGCCGGGGCACCAGGAAGTCCCGGGCGATGGCGACCTTGTCGTTCTCGGTGTAGCCGTCGATCGAGATCAGCTCCATCCGGTCGAACAACGCCTGCGGGATCGTGTCGAGCACGTTCGCGGTCGCGATGAACAGCACGTCCGACAGGTCGAGGTCGAGGTCGAGGTAGTGGTCGCGGAACGTGTGGTTCTGCGCCGGGTCTAGCACCTCGAGCAGCGCCGCCGCCGGGTCGCCCCGGTAGTCGCTGCCGACCTTGTCGACCTCGTCCAGCAGCACGACCGGGTTCATCGAGCCGGCCTCGCGGATCGCCCGCACGATGCGCCCGGGCAGGGCTCCGACGTACGTGCGGCGGTGCCCGCGGATCTCCGCCTCGTCCCGCACGCCGCCGAGGGCGACCCGGACGAACTTGCGCCCGAGGGTGCGCGCGACCGACTCGCCGAGCGAGGTCTTGCCGACCCCGGGCGGGCCGGCCAGCAGGATGACCGCGCCGGATCCGCGTCCGCCGACCACCGTCAGGCCGCGCGACTCGCGGCGGGCGCGGACGCCGAGGTACTCGACGATGCGCTCCTTGACCTCGTCCAGGCCGTGGTGATCGGCGTCGAGCACCGCCCGGGCGGCGCCGAGGTCGGTGTGGTCGGTCGTGCGGACGTTCCAGGGCAGGTCCAGCACCGTGTCGAGCCAGGTCCGGATCCAGCCCGCCTCCGGGTTCTGGTCGCCGGCCCGCTCGAGCTTGTCGACCTCGCGCAGCGCGGCCTCGCGGACCGCCTCCGGCAGGTCGGCGGCCTCGACCCGGGTGCGGTAGTCGTCGGTGCCGTCGGCCTCGCCCTCGCCGAGCTCCTTGCGGATCGCCTTGAGCTGCTCGCGCAGCAGGTACTCGCGGTTGCGCTTCTCGACCGACTCGCGTACGTCCTTCTCGATCGTGTCGCTGACCTCGGACTCGGCCAGGAAGTCGCGGGTCCACTCGATCAGCAGGCGCAGCCGGGCCTCGACGTCGGGCGTCTCCAGCAGCTCGCGCTTGCGGTCGTTGGACAGGTACGCGGCCCAGCCCGCGGTGTCGGCCAGGTCGCCGGGGTCGTCGATCGCGCTGACCGAGTCGATGACCTGCCACGCCTCGCGGCGCTGCAGCACCGAGACCACCAGCTGCTTGTATTCGGCGGCCAGCTCGCGGACGTGCTCGCCGGCGGCGGGGCCGGTCGCTACCGGCTCGGCCTCGACCCACAGGGCGGCGCCGGGCCCGGTCACGCCGCTGCCGATGCGGGCGCGCACGCCGGTGCGCAGGACGGCGGCGGGGGAGCCACCGCGGAACTTGCCGACCCGCTCGACGGTCGCCATCACGCCGTAGGACGCGTAGCGGTCCTCGAGCCGGGGAGCGATCAGCAGCTCCGAGCCGGCCGAGGTGCGGGCCGCGTCGACGGCGGCCTGGGCCGCCTCGTCCAACTCGATGGGCACGACCATGCCCGGAAGGAGGACCACGTCGTCGAGGAACAACACAGGAAGTCGCTTGCCTGCCATCGGGGTACCTCCGAGAAGTTGAGTACGGCCGACTCAACCGCGGCGGCGTGCCCCCTCTTCCGGCGTTCACTGCCAGCGAAACTTCACCACCACAGGCGCAGCGCCAGGTGCTCGGACGGGACGTCCGGATCGTCGGCGTCGACCACCGCGACCAGCTCGAGCCCGTCGTCGGTGACCGTGCGGACGGCAATGCCCTCGACCTTGGTCAGCCCCAGGCCGGCGGTCGCGACCACGCCGTCGTCGTCGAGCAGGGCGAGCGCGGCGCCCACCACCGGGCCGTCGTCGAAGGCGTTCGGTGTGTCCTCGGCCGCGGCGCTGACCAGCACCCGGCCGTCCGGCAGGGCCAGCGCGTCGGTGACGGCCAGGGTGACGCCCTCGACCCGGCCCAGGTCGTAGCGCCGGACCTCGCCGACCGGGACGGCGCCGCGCGGGACGGGCCCGTCGGTCATCGCGGCCAACAGAGCCGCGGCGTCGACGTCCACGCACGCGGTCGAGGTGCCGGCCGCCGCGTTGCCGCGCTGGAACCAGCGCAGCCGGTCGCCGATCAGGCACGCGCCCTCCAGGTTGAGCCGTCCGAACGGGATGCCGAACGCGGCCGCCACCTCCTCGTAGAGCGGCCGCAGGTCGGCCACCGAGAAGCCGGCCGTGGTCACCAGCGACATCCGGGTACGGGCCGGGGAGGAACCGGATCCGAGCAGGAGCACGGCCCCGCCCGGCATCACGCAGGCCGCCTCGAAGTCCGGCTTGAGGTGCTTCGTCCCGGCGGCCGCACTGAAGGTCTCCAGCCCCTCGATGGGCTCGATGACGCGTACCGGCGTGATCGAATCGCCCCGCCACCACGCCGCGTGCGTCGCGTCGTCCTGCGCGATCAACCACCCGCCCGCGAAGGCGGCGATCGCCGACGCCGCGCGGACGGGCGATCCGTCCGCAAAGGTCAGCGATGCCCTGCTCGTCACCTGTACCCGCATCGCCCGCCCGCTCTCCGACGCGTCATCTTCCCGGGATGAGGTCCTCCTGCATGGTCGCATCGATGCTGGGGCGAAACGACCGACCCCGGGACCTCAGATGGCAGAGCAGCAGAGCAGCAACGCCCTGGCCGGCAAGCAGATGCGGCTGGCGATCCTCCTGTCCATGGCGATGTTCGTGCTGGTCGTGGACACCTCGCTGATGAACGTCTCGATCTCGGCGGTGGTGCGCGATCTGGACACGACCACCAGCGGCGTGCAGTCCGCGATCGCCCTCGAGGCGCTGGTGTCCGCGGCGTTCATCCTGATCGGCGGCAAGGTCGGGGATCTCATCGGGCGCAAGCGGGCGTACGTGCTGGGCCTGCTCGGCTACGCCGTCGGCGCGCTGGCCATGACCCTCGCCCAGAGCCTGGTGGTGGTCATCATCTTCTGGGCCCTGATCGGTGGCATCGGCGCGTCGCTGCTGCTGCCGGCCATGCAGTCGCTCATCCACGGCAACTTCCAGGGCCCGGCCCAGCGGAGGGTCTACGCCCTGGTCGGCGCGGCGGCGGCGATCGCAGCCGCGGTCGGCCCGCTGCTCGGCGGCTTCATCACCACGTACCTGTCGTGGCGGGTGGGCTTCGCGCTCGAGGTGGTCATCATCGTCGGCGTGCTCTCCGGCATCGGCCTCGTGCGCAACGTGCCCTACACCGGGCCGCGGGAGATCGACTTCGTCGGCTCGCTGCTCTCCGTCGTCGGCATGGGCGGCATCGTGCTCGGCATCCTGGTCTGGCAGGAGGGCGGCGAATCGGTTCTCGCGCTCATCCTGCTCGGCGTGGCGGCCATGGCCGGCCTGGCCTACTGGCTGGTGCGGCGCAAGCGCGCCGGCAAGCCGCATCTGCTCGATCCGGCGCTGTTCTCGTCGGCGATGTTCCGGGTCGGCATCTCCCAGCAGCTGCTGCAGCAGATCGCCCTCGGCGGCCTGATGATCGCATTGCCGATCTACCTGCAGATGGTGCTGGAGTACAGCGCCATGCTGGCCGGCCTGTCGCTCGCCCCGCTGTCGCTGAGCATGTTCGCGGTCGCCCTGCTGGCCGGCAAGCGCGCCGGGCGCCGGCGCCCGGCGACCATCGTGACCGCCGGCTTCCTGCTGGTCGCCGTGGGCGTCGCGGTACTGATCCCGATCGTGCCCCGGGCCGAGTTCGGCTGGGCGCTCCTGCTCCCGCTGGCGATCGCCGGCTCCGGCCTCGGCATGCTGGTCTCGCAGCTCAACGACTACACGCTCTCGCCCATCTCGGAGGAACGGGTGAGCGAGGCCGCCGCCGTCAACTCCGCCGGCGGCTCGTTCGGCCTCTCCTTCGGTCTGGCCTTCGCCGGCGCCGTCATGCTGGCGACCCTCTCCGCCTCGTTCACGGCCAAGTCCGACGCGAGCACGGTGCTCTCACCCGCCCAGCAGAGTCAGGTCGCCCAGGTGCTCAACGAGAACGCCGAGGTCATGACCAACACCCACCTCGACGAGCTACTGGCCGACCAGACTCCGGAGGTACGCGCGGAGATCATCCGGATCAACACCGAGGCCCGGCCCATCTCCCTCCAGATCGCCCTGCTGATCCCGTTGCTGGCCGCCCTGCTCGGGCTGCTGAACTCGATCCGGATGCGCCGCCTGCCCGACCCGGCCCCGTCGAACACCGACGGGGTGGTGCTGGGCTGAGCCGCACCCGGTGGCCTACTGGAACCACACCGTCCAGGCGGCCGGATGGGAGAGGGATCCGGTCGTCGCGCGAATCACCAACGCCGTGTCGGCCGGGCAGCCCACCGAGTTGAGGTACGCCGTCGCCGGCCGGAGCCGGCTGAACGCGCTCTGGCCCACCGACGGCTGGGAGTTCGTCGGCGCCGTCGACCATTCCGCCGCCGCTGAGTCGCTGACCTCGTACTGCACCAGGAAGGACGTCGCGCTCTGGGGGACGCCCTCGACGCAGAAGTAGGTGGTGTTGCCCGACCGGACGCTGGTCTCGGAAAGGCCGGCCGTGGTGGCCGACAGGTCCAGGGCGTCCTCGCACGTCTGGGGAGAACAGGTGAGGTATCCGAACCGGATGGTCGAGATCGCGCTTCCGGGTGTGCCGGCCGGGCCCGGGACTCCCTGAGGACCCGGCGAGCCGGTGGCGCCCTTCGGGCCCTGCGGGCCGGCGGGGCCGGCCGGGCCGGTCTTCCCCTGCGGGCCGGCGGCACCCTGCGGGCCCGGTGCGCCGGCGGGGCCGGCCGCGCCGGCGGCGCCGTCGCTCCCCTGCGGGCCGGTCGCGCCCTGGGCTCCGGCGGGGCCTTCCGGCCCGGTGGCGCCCTGTGGCCCGGTGGCGCCGGGGGTTCCGGCGGGGCCCTGTGGCCCGGTGGCGCCCGCGGTTCCGGCGGGGCCTTGCATGCCGGTGGCGCCTTGCATGCCGGTGGCCCCTTGCGGGCCGGTGGCGCCGCGCGGCCCGGCGACGCCTTGCGGCCCCGCGACGCCTTGCGGCCCGGCGACACCTTGCGGCCCGGCCGGGCCGGCGACGCCCTTGGCATTCCAGCTGATCGGCGTCCAGTTCTTGGCGCACTGCTGTGCGCTGGAGCTCCGGAGCTTCACCTCTCCGGCGCTGTTCCGGCAGGCGTAGATCGTGGTGTCCGGCCCGGTGACCGCGGCGCTGGCGGAAGTTGTACCCGCAACACCGACGGTCACGGCGACAGCAGCCGCGACGGTGATCGCCCTGTGCTTGCATGAGACCATACGGCGAGGGTGACGCCGCACGGATGTAAGAAGGGCGTTGGACGGTTGCGGCTCGGTAGCAACCCCCGCCGCCCGCGTCGATGACCATTCCGCGCATTCCCCGACAAAGGCGAACAATCTTCGCCTAGCCTCGGTGGCGTGGGGTTACGCCGGGCAGCCACGGCCCTGATGATCGCGTTCGCGGTCCTCTTGGCGGTGACGATACCGCCCGGCGGCCGTGCCGGGGCCGCCATCACGACGCCCTTCCGGGGCCGCTTCGACGCGAACACGAACGGTTCGATCATCCTGCGCGGCAACTCGAACCTGACCTGCCTGCTGACCGGGCAGCCCACCTGCACGCAGGCCCGCAACGGCACCGCCACCGGGGGGAGCGCGAACAACAACAGCTACGCGATGGCGTACACCGACGTCGACAACAACCCGCTCACCTTCAACGACAGCATGGCGACCCTCGACATGCCGCCCGGCAGCACGGTGCTGTTCGCCGGCCTCTACTGGGGCGCGGACTCCGCCTCGCCGCTGCGCAACCAGGTCCTGTTCAGCACGGACGGCGGCGGCTCGTACCAGCCGATCACCGCATCCACGCTGTTCCCGAACGGCACCATCTACCAAGGGTTCGCCGACGTCACCGCCCGGGTGGCCGGCGTCGGCAACGGCGTGTACGGGGTGGCGAACATCCAGGCGTCGATCGCGGCCGGCTCGTATGCGGGATGGTCGCTGGTGGTCGCGTACCACAACGCCGCCCAGGACATGCGCGCGCTGCGCGTGTACGACGGCTTCGGCCAGGTCTCCAGCGGCAACACCGACATCACGGTCACCGGCTTCGAGACCCCGCACACCGGCACCGTGCACGCGAAGATCGGCGCGGTGGCGTACGAGGGTGACCGCGGCACCACCGGCGACAGCCTCAAGGTGGACGGCCGGTCGCTGTCCGACGCGGAGAACCCGGCGAACAACTTCTTCGACAGCACGGTCAGCGACTCCGGCACACCGGTGGGCGGCCGCAACCCCGGGTACGACAACACGCTCGGCTTCGACGTCGACCAGGTGGACGCGACCGGGATGTTCGCCAACGCCGCCACCTCGGCCACGCTGACGCTGACCACCACCGGCGACCAGTACTACCCGGGCGTCATCACCTTCACCATCGACCTGTACTCGCCCAACATCACCACCACGCCGTCGGTCATCGACCTGAACGGCGGCGACCTGGTGCCCGGTGACGTGCTCGAGTACCGCATCGCGGTGCGCAACGAGGGCAACGACACCGCCGACGGCGTCGCGCTCAGTGATGCCATCCCGAGCTACACCACGTACGTGCCCGGGTCGCTCACCGTCGCGGGCTCGCCGGTCACCGACGCGACCGGCGACGACGCCGGCTCCTATGCGGCCGGCGCGGCCGGGTGGACGCTGGGCACCATCCCGGTCGCCGGCACCACCTCGGTCACGTTCCGGGTCACCGTCCAGCCCGGCGCCCCGCCCGGGTACGCGATCAGCAACCTGGTGAACGTCGCCTACTCCGGGCGCACCAGCGGGGTGAGCGTCGCCGCCACGGGCGCGACCTCCGCCAGCACCGTGTTGCAGCCGCACAACGACCTCGCCGCGGCGCTCGGCGTCACGCCCGCCTTCGTGCAGCGTGCCGCCACCCCGGCCGCGGTGGCCTACACGGCGACGGTCACCAACACCACCGGCGACATGGAACCGGCCGCCACCGCCACCCTCACCCTGCCCGCGGGCGTCACGCCCGGGACGATGCCGGCCGGCTGCTCGGCCGCCGGGCAGGTGGTCACCTGCGCCCTCGGGCCCGTGGTCGCCGGCAGCTCCGCACGTGCCACGGTGCCGGCGACGGTGAACGGGTCCGCGGCGGCGAGCCCGGTCGCCAGCCTGCGGGCCGGGGGCACGGGCGCGGACGCGAACAGCGCCAACGACACCGTCACCGCCGCGCTCACGGTCAACAGCCCGCCCGACGCCGTGGACGACGCCGCGGTCACGTCGTTCGGCACGCCCGTCCCGATCACCGTGAACGCCAACGACAGCGACCCGGACGATCCGATGTCCGCCCTGGTGTACTCGGTGTCCGGGCCGCCGTCGCACGGCGTGGCCGTGGCACACAGCGACCAGAGCATCACCTACACGCCGGCCGCGGGGTGGTCGGGCACCGACACGTTCAGCTACCGGGTGGACGACCCGCACGGCGGCTCGGGCACCGCCACCGTCACGGTGACGACGGTCAACGCCCCGCCGGTCGGGACCGACGACATGGTGAACACGCCGACGAACACCCCGGTCACCGTCGACGTGTTGCGGAACGACGTGGACCCCAACGGCGACCCGCTGACCGTCGACGGGGTCACCCAGCCGCCGGCCACCGAAGGCACGGTGACCTTCACGGCCACGGACGTCACGTTCACCCCGGATCCGGTGTTCGCCGGCACGACGACGTTCACCTACACGGTGAGCGACCCCAGCGGCGACACCGCGACGGCGGTGGTGACCGTCGACGTGGAGAACGCCGCGCCCACGGCGGCCGACGACCTGTTCCCGGTCACGTACGCCGCGGCACGGGCCGGGGTGGCGCTGCCGGCGACCGCCAACGACACCGACCCGAACAACGACCCCCGGACCATCACGGCCGCCGGTCAACCGGCGCCGGGCACCGGCACCACGTCGCTGTCCGCCGGGGTGATCACGTACTCCGCGCCGCCCGGCTTCTCCGGTGCCGCGACGTTCCCCTACACGATCATCGACGGCCGCGGCGGCACGGACACCGCACAGGTGACGGTCGTCGTCGCGGACGCGCCGCCGGTCGCCCAGGCGTTCGTGACCACCACCGGCTACCACACGGCGCTCACCCTGAACGTGCTCGCCGCGGCCACCGACCCGAACAACGACCCCCTGCACGTCTCCGGCGCGACCGCTCCGGCGCACGGCGTGGTCACCCGCGATCCGACCGGCAGGATCACCTATCTGCCCGACGTCGCCTTCTCCGGAACGGACTCCTTCGCGTACACGGTCGACGACGGCAACGGCGGAACGGACACCGCCACCGTGACGGTGACCGTCGCCAACGGGCTCGCGGTCGCGCGCGGCGACTCGGTCACCGGCATCGGGGGTGCGCCCGTGGCGATCGACATCCTGGCCAACGACGACCCCGATCCGAACGGCGACCCACTGACCGTCGCGATCGACGTCGCGCCCGGCCACGGCGGCGCGACGGTGGGTCCCGGCGGGCGGGTGACCTACACCCCGGCGGCGCACTTCTTCGGCGTGGACACCTTCCACTACACGCTCGACGACGGCAGCCACACGCTGGTGGGCGCGACCGTGACCGTCACCGTGGTGAACGTCGCCCCGGCCGCCCGGCCCGATTCGGTGAGCACCGACACGAACGTGGCCGTGGTGGTGCCGGTGCTGGCCAACGACGACGACGCGAACGGCGAGCCGGTGACGCTGACCGCGGTGGACGCGGCCGCGCACGGCACGGCCACCGCGAACGGGGACGGCACGGTGACGTACGTGCCCGCCCCCGGCTTCTCGGGCACCGACGCGTTCGGATACTCGATCAAGGACCCGGGCGGGCTCGCCGACTCGGCCACCGTCACGATCGTCGTGCGCAACGCACCGCCGACCGCGGCCGACGACACGTTCGCCGTCCGGCCGGCCATGCCGGACAACCTGGCGGTGCTGGCCAACGACAGCGACCCCAACGCCGGGCAGGCCATCGCCGTCGCCTCGGCCACCACACCGGCGAAGGGCACGCTGACGCTGACCGGCGGAGTGCTCACCTACCGGGCGAATCCCGGCACGGCCGGCACGGACGGCTTCGACTACGTGATCACCGACGATCGGGGAGCGACCGCAACCGCGCACGTCACGCTCCTGATCAACGGCGCGCCGGCCGCCGTCGACGACGCCGTGCCGGTGCCGGCCGACACCGCCGTCGACATCGCGGTCACCGCCAACGACACCGACCCCGAATCGCAGGCGCTGCAGGTCACCGCGGCGGACACGCCGTCGCACGGCGCGACCCGGATCAACCCGGACCAGACCGTGGAGTACCGGCCGGATCCCGGCTTCTTCGGCACCGACACCTTCGGCTACACCGTCGCCGACAACGTGGGCAACACGGCTTCCGCGCGGGTCACGGTGCGGGTCGCGAACGCGGCGCCGGTCGCGCGACCGGACACCGCCGCACTGCTCTCCGATCGGTCCGTGCTGGTCGACGTGCTGGCCAACGACAGCGACCCCAACCCGGGGCAGACGGTGACCCTCGTCTCGGCCGGCCCACCCACGAACGGCACGGCCGTCCTCGCGGCGGGCGGCATCAGGTACACCCCGGCGCCCGGCTACGTCGGGCCCGACGCGTACACGTACCGGATCAGCGACGGCAACGGCGGCACGGCGACCGGGAACGTCACCATCACCGTGTCGAACGGTGTGCCGGTGGCGGTGCCCGACGACCGCCAGACGCCCTACCAGCATCCGATCACCGTGGACGTGCTCACCAACGACCTCGATCCGGCCGGGACGCTGGCCGTCACCGCGGCCGGCGCACCGGACCGGGGCACGGCCACGTTCACCGCGAGCTCGGTGACCTACACGCCGCCGGCCGGGTTCGCCGGAACGGCGACGCTCGGCTACACGGCCGTCGACGACGCCGGGCACCAGACCGGCGCGGCGATCTCGATCCTCGTCGGCGTGCCCCCGTCGGTGCCGGACAAGCAGACCACCGTGCTGGACCGCCAGTCGGTCCGGATCGGACTGCCGGCCACCGGGCAGGACGGACGCCCGGTCACCCTCACCGGGATCGGCCGGCCGCGGCACGGCGCGGCGGTCATGAACCCGGACGGTACGGTCACGTACGTGCCGGATCCCGGCTTCAGCGGCACCGACGACTTCACCTACGAGGTGGTGGACGCCGACGGCAACGTGGCCCAGGCGACGGTGCACGTGATCGTCCCACCGCCGCCGGGTCCCGCGCCGGGACCACCGCCCCCACCGCCGGCGTCGGCGTCCGGGTCACCCTCGCCCTCGGCGTCCGCGTCGCCCTCGCCGTCGGCGCTGCCCACCAGTCACCCGGCACCGCACCGACCCCGGCCGAGCCGGACCACCCCGCACCCACCGACAACCCACCCGACCACGCCGGGCGCGGTCGCCGGGCCACCGTCGTCGCCCGTCACCGGGCCGAACGCGGTCGCCGTGGCACTGTCCGGCCTGTACTTCGTCGCGCTCGGCGCCACGCTCTACCGGCTGGCCAGCCGCCCCGCGGGAAAACCACCCACCGGCGGCGATTGACGCGCGCGGCCGAGGCGCACGACGCTGCGCGGCGGGCTTTTGAGCTCAGCCGTTCTCTCCGCGAACCCCGTGAGCGCCGGGCTTTGACGTTCTCGCCGGAGCGACGAGAGGTCGCGTAGCTTCAGAAAATGTCGGCAACGATCGCGTCGGCGACGCTTACCGGAGAAGCGACAATCTTGCTTCTGGAAGCACCGAAGAGGTCACCCCGGCATTTCAGTCTGATCAGTGAGGTGACCATCGTCCGGAACATAGAGGCGACGTATGGACTTGACTTCGAATGCCTCTCGTGCTGCGGCGATGATTTTCATGCGCTGAAAACGTCGCCGGAGATACCAAGACGGAAGTAGGCGCCTCCAGCCAAAGCGATAACGTATTACCTGAGAGAACAACTGAATGACCATCCACTCGGCCGGGATGATACCTGCCCACGGGTCGTCAGGGCCAAAATGCCTATCGCCCGGCTTGATCGGCCCGGCAAGGTTCATCAGGTCGGCCGAATTGGCCGGTACAGTGGCCCACGCGAGCCGCGCATGCCGAGCCACCTCTGCCCTCAGCATGACCGTCAGCTCGTTGAAGATTTGACCGACGGCTGGGTTCTCCCCGCTGACCCAGCCCACCGAGTAAGCCAGCGCGGAGTTGCCCTGTGCGCCAAGCTCCTCGAGCTTTCTCAGTGTCTCTGGCTCGTCGTCCGTGCGTCGCCGGATGCGAGTAGGGTACTGACCCCAGTTGTTGAGCGCCTTAATTGCGTCGGCGTACGAGGCTCGTATTTCTGCCGACCGAGCACTGGAGCGGTCGAAGACTTTTGTAAGCAGGTTGCCGAGGAACGAGGAGCCGAGTACAACCAGGATCAAGCCAGGCCACGTGAACGCTGAAGTCTGCGGCATGCCTCGATCGTCGCGAGCACGCGGCGGCAATGGCAAGTGTTGCGCGGACGACGCAGGGGCATGCCGCAAGGGAACCTGCCGGGGGCATGGTCCTAGGCTGAGGCGGTGGAGGTCGAGGATCACGTCGCCGGTGGGTGGTTTCTGCTGGGGGACGGTGAGCAACACTATCTGGATGTGAACTGTCACCTGCCGATGGTGGATGTGTCGATCCTGCTCCGGCTCGAGCCGGACGAGGAGGCCGAGCTGCGGGCCCTGGGCCGGGTGTTCACGGAGTACCTGGCGGCCAAGGTCGCCTACTGGCCGGACCGCTACCGGGCGCGCGACCGCCAGGACCGGGCGGCCGAGGTGACCGCGGCCGTCGCGCGATGGCCGGTCAGCCCAGCTTGAACGGGTCGCGCAGCTCGCCGGTGAGCTCGACGTAAACCGACTTGGTCTCCAGGTACTCCTCGACCGCCGCGATCCCGTTCTCGCGGCCTATGCCCGACCGGCCGTACCCGCCGAACGGCATGCTCGGCGACACCACCCGGTACGCGTTCACCCACACCGTGCCGGCCCTGATCTTGGCGGCCACCCGGTGCGCGCGGTGCACGTCCCTGGTCCAGACCGCGCCGGCCAGGCCGTAGTCGGTGTCGTTGGCGAGCCGGACGCCCTCGTCCTCCGCGCCCTTGAACGGGTAGACGCTCAGGACCGGCCCGAAGATCTCCTGGCGCACCACCGTCGACTCGGGCGTGACGCCGGTGATGACGGTCGGGCGGACGAAGTAGCCGCCGAGGCCGGTGTCCGCCGTCCCGCCCGCGGCGAACGTGCCGCCCTCCTCGCGCGCCGTCCGCAGGTAGCCGAGCACCTTCTCGTACTGCGGAAGGTTGGCCACCGGGCCCATCTCGGTGTCCGGGTCCATCGGGTCGCCCAGCTTGATCGCGTCGGCGCGGGCCACGATCTTCCCGATCAGCTCCTCGGCCACCGACTCGTGGACCACCAGCCGGGAGCCGGCCATGCACGTCTGCCCGGTCGCCGCGAAGACGCCGGCCACCACGCCGTTCGCGGCCGCGTCCAGGTCCGCGTCCGGGAACACCAGCTGGCACGACTTGCCGCCGAGCTCGAGGCCGGCCCGGTTGACGTTGCCCATCGCGGCCCGGCCGACCGCGATGCCGGTGGCCGTGGACCCGGTGAACGCCACCTTGTCGATGCCGCGATGACCGGCCAGCGCCTCGCCGGTCGACCGGTCCCAGCCGGTGACCACGTTGACGACGCCCGGCGGCAGCCCGGCCGCGGTCAGGATCTCGGCGAAGGCCACCGTCGAGCACGGCGAGTGCTCCGACGGCTTGACCACGCACGTGTTGCCCGCCGCCAGCAGCGGTGCCAGCTTCCAGGTGAACAGCAGCAGCGGGCTGTTCCACGGCGTGATGCACCCGATCACGCCGATCGGTTCCTTGCGGGTATAGGCGAAGTAGTTCGGGTTCGCGAGCGGAACGGTCGCGCCCTCGAGCTTGTCGGCGAGCCCCGCGAAGTAGGTGAACCACGCCGACAGCCCCGCCATCTGCCCGCTCATCTCCCGCAGGAGCTTGCCGGAGTCGCTCACTTCAAGCCGGGCCAGCCGGTCCGCGTTCGCATCAAGAGCCTCGGCACACGTACGCATGACCGCCGCCCGCTGGAAGCCGGTCATCGCGCCCCACGGCCCGTCGAACGCCGCCCGGGCCGCCGCGACGGCCGCGTCGACGTCCTCCGCGCTGCCGTCGGCGACCCGCGCCCACGGCTCGCCGGTGTAGGGATTGTTCGACTCGAAGACCCGGCCGGTCACCGAGTCGACCGACTTGCCGCCGATGAACAGACGAAACTCCTCCATGGGCCCACGCTGTCACCGCGGGCACGCCCATGGAAGCCGCGATGTCGTATTTCGCTGGCCCTGCCGGGTGGGCGTCGCGCACCATTCCGGAATGGACCGGCCGACCACACCTGCTGGACCGGGCCGACCGGGTGCGCGCGATCCGGGAGGCGATCCGGGTCACCGGCCCGGGTGGCCCGGTCGCGGTCGCGGCGATCTCCCGGTTCGCCGGGCCGATCGACTTCGCCGCCACCGCCCGGTTCGACGAGCGGATGCTGGCCGAGTCGCGGCGGCTGATCGCCGACGGTGTCAACGACGCCGGGATCGGCTTCACCCACGCCTACTTCCATCGGGTGCCCGAGCTGCTCGCCGAATGCCGCGAGGCCGGCCTGCGGGAGGTGACGGTCCACGGCATCGAGGGCCCGGCGTGGCCCGCGGCCGAGGCGGCCGCCCACGGCCCGTCGGCCGAGGCCGTCTTCGACGCCGCCCTGCAGCTGGCCCGCGTCTACAGCGACGAGCCGGCCCTGGTCGCCACCAGCGCCCACCTGCTCGCCGTCGGCCGGCGGGCCACGGCGGACGACTGAGGATCTTCAGCCGGCGACCTGGCGGCTGAACGTGGCGTGGCCGGCCCGGACGACCTCGTTCAGCCGCTCGACCTCGTCGTCGGCCGGCTGCCGCCGGAACTCGACGTCGACCATGAAGCTGTTGCCGACGATGCGCACGTCGAAGCGGGTGAGCAGGTCGTCCGGCACCCGCGCGACCACGAAGTCGCGGTACGCCCGCTCGACCTCGGCCCGCAGGGCGGCGCAGTCGCACTCCCGGCCGTCCAGGATCGCGGTCAGGTGGCCGCGGGCGGCGTGCGCGGCCTCGTCGCGGGGATCCAGCACGGAGATGCTCTCCTCGAGCGCCGTGCGGGCCTCGGCCGGCCGGCCCAGGTGCAGCAGGCCGACGCCGTGTGCGGCCGCGATGTGCCCGCGCCGCACCGGGTCGCCGCCGTCACGGGCGGCGGCCAGCGCCTCGCCCAGCCGCTCGGCGGCGGGCTCCGGCTGCCCGGCGTCCTGCAGGGCCAGGCCCCAGTCGAACAGCGCCTGGCTGACCAGGTCGGCGCGGCCGATCCGCCGGGCGCGGGCGGCGGCGTCCTCGTACGCCCGCAGACTGGTCTCGGTCTCCCCGGCCTCGCTCAGCGCCGCGGCGAGGGCGGTCGCGGCCGGCAACGCCTCCTCCGCCCGCTCCTGCCGGTCGTAGGCGGCGAGGACCCGCCGCAGCGCCGCGATCCGGCCGACGTGATCGCCGTGCTCGCCGGCCTGGGCCGACAGGGCGGCGAACGCCTCGACCGTGGCCCGGTGATCCGGGCCGAGGCGGGCCCGCAGCGCGTTGGCGAGGTGGGCGAGGAGCATGTACGCCGCCTCCGGCTCCAGGCCCTGCCGCACCCGGACGGCGGCGATCGCGGCGACCCGCTCGACCAGCTCGGCGGGCAGTTCCTCCAGCGCCGGGAAGAGCGGTCCGGTGTGGCCGCCGGCCTGCAGGATCACGCCGCGCAGCGCGACCGCCGACGCGGCCCGCTCGTGCCCGGCGCGCTGGAAGATCGGCACCGCCTCGTCGATCGCCTCGAGCGCGCCATCCCGGTCGCCGAGCCGCAGCAGCACGTCGGCCAGGGGTTCGAGCCCGGCCGCGTACGCGAGATGGTCGCCGCCGTAGTGCGCACGCCGCCCGTCGCGCGACTCCCGCAGCGCTTCGGCGCCCTCCTCGAGCCGGCCGCTGAGGGTGAGCGCGATGCCCAGGTTGAGCTGATAGCCGAGCCACCGCTGCGGGTCGTCGCCGGGCGGCACCGAGACCGCCGCCCGGAAGCACTCGGCCGCCCACGCCGGCTGCTGGGCCCGCAGCAGCATGTTGCCCATGTCGGACTGCGCGGCCGCCCAGGCGGCGCTGCCCTCGCCGTGCTCGTCGGCGACCCGTCGCACCGCGCGCTTCATCACGGCCTCGGCGTCGGCCGCCCGGCCGTCCCGCAGCAGGGCCAGGGCCTGGTCGAACGGGCTCACGGATGCCGATGAAGCGTTCATGGCGGGGCAGTGTAGCCGCCGTTTCCGCACCGCAGGGCCCGGGCGGCGGCCGGCCCTCGAAGGTGCTGCCGGGCCCGGGCGACGGGCGGGCTCAGGCGCCGCCGAGGACATGCTGGATGCCGGCCACGGCGGCGCCGCGGGCCCAGTCGGCGAAGGTCAGCGGGGTGGTGACGATCTCCAGGTCGCATCGCTGGACCTCGCGCGGGCCCGGGCGCAGCCGCTCGGCGATCGTCTCGGTCATGGCCGGGGAGGTGGTGAGCGCGGCGACGTCCTCGCCGGCCAGCACGATGCAGGTGGTCTGCAGCGCGCCGGCGAAGGTGGCGACCAGGTGTCCGAGGGCGCCGGCGGCCTCGTCCAGCTGCCGGCCGGACACCTCGTCGCCGGCCCGGGCGGCCTCGGCCAGGCCGGCGAACGTCACCGGGCGGGCGACGGTGCCGGCCGCGCGGTCCTGCGCGTCCTCGCGGTTGAGGTACGCCGCGGCGCAGCCGGCGTGGCCCAGCCGGCATCGCGGCCCGCTCGAGTCGATCGGCGAGTGGGCCAGCAGGTGCCCGTTGTCGACCAGCCGCTCGGTGGCCACGCCCTCCCGGACGACGGCGAAGCCCAGCCCGGCCCCGACGGTGACGACGCCGAACGTGGCGTGCGTGCGGCCGGCGCCGAACCACAGCTGCTCGCGGGCGAGGGCGGTGACGTCGTTGGTGACGATGACCGGCAGGCCGGTGCGCTGCTCGACCGGCGTCGCGAGGTCGACGTCGCGCCAGCCGAGGAAGGTGCCCTCCTGCACGACCGACCGGTCGGCGACGACCCCGCCGATGGCCACCCCGATGCCGTCCAGCGTCGGCACCCGGCGGGCGAGCTTGCCGGTCAGCTGGGCGATGACCTTGACGGTGGCCGCGACCGGCACCGCGCCGTCGTGACCGGGCTTCGGCAGCGCCGACCGGGCCGAGGCCTTGACCTCGCCGAACATGTCGCAGACCACGCCGTACGCGGTGTCGGCGGTGAGCTTGCACCCGACCACGTGCCGGGCGCCGGGCACCGCGGTCAGCACCTGGCGCGGACGGCCGACCGCGGGCTCGGGCTCGAGCGCCTCGGAGGCCACGCCGCCGTCGACCAGCGCGCGGGCCAGGCGCGACGTCGACGCGTACGACAGCTGGAGCCGATGGCCGAGATCCTGGCGGGTGGCCGGGCCGTGAACGAGCAGGTGCCGCGTGACGGCCAGCTCGGCGGCGGACAGACCCCGGCGCCGCGCCGTCCCCTCCGTCATCACCATGTGCTCAGTTTACGAGTGACCCTTGTCACTGCCATGCGCCGCCTTTATTTTCAATCTGGTTGTAAATAAGTGCGCCAAACCGACGCCCGCCCCGGCGAAGGAGACAATGATGGCGATCAGTACCACCACCCCCACGCGACGGGCTCCCGCCCCGCCCGCGCCCCGGAAGCGGGGCCGCGACGACACCCGGCTGGCGATGGTCTTCATCGCGCCGGCCCTGATCGGCTTCCTGGTCTTCATGGTCTGGCCGACCCTGCGCGGCATCTACCTGAGCTTCACCAAGTTCAACCTGCTCACGCCGCCGCAGTTCAACGGCCTCGACAACTACGTACGCATGGTCCAGGACCCGGTCTTCTGGAACGCGCTCAAGGTCACCATCTACTACGTGTTCGTGAACATCGTCATCCAGACGGTGTTCGCCGTGATCATCGCGGTGATGATGCAGCGGCTCACCCGGCGCACCTGGCTGCGCGGCATCGTCCTGACGCCGTACCTGGTGTCCAATGTGGTCGCCGCGATGGTGTTCCTCTGGATCCTCGACTACCAGCTCGGCATCGGGAACAAGCTCCTCGAGCTGATCGGCCTGAACCGGATCGCGTTCCTGTCCGACAGCGCCTGGGTCATCCCGACCATCGCGCTGATCAACGTCTGGCGGCACGTGGGCTACACGGCTCTGCTGATCTTCGCGGGACTGCAGACCATTCCCGAGACCGTGTACGAGGCGGGACGCGTCGACGGCGCCGGCGAGATCACCATGTTCCGCCGGATCACCGTCCCGCTGCTGCGCCCGATCATGGCGCTGGTCCTCATCATCACGGTGGTCGGCTCGTTCCAGGTCTTCGACACCGTCGCGATCACCACCCGGGGCGGCCCGGTCGACTCGTCGCGGGTGCTGCAGTACTACATCTACGACGTCGCGTTCGGCCGCTTCCAGTTCGGCTACGCCTCGGCGATGTCGGTCGCGCTGCTGTTCATCCTGGTCGTCATCACCTTCGTGCAGTACCGGCTCACCCGCGCCGAGTCGTCGGACCTGGCCTGAGGAGGACACCGTGGCCACCACCGCAACGCCGGTCGCCGTGCCGGCCGTCCGCACCGCCGATGAGCCACCGGCCAAGGCCGGGTTCAACATCGGCCGCATGCTCGCCTGGGTCTTCATGATCCTGGTGATCCTGGCCAGCCTGTTCCCGTTCTACTGGATGCTGCGCACCGCGCTGTCCAGCAACAACGCGCTCTACGCCGGCTCCGACAGCCTGCTGCCGGTGCAGTTCTCGTGGGGCGGCTTCGCCCGCGTCTTCGGCCTGCAGACCGGCCAGGAGGCGATCGACGCCGGTGGCGCCGGCCAGCCGATCAACTTCTGGCACTACCTGCTCAACTCCGTGATCGTCTCGTCGCTGGTGACCGGCGGCCAGGTGTTCTTCTCGGCGATGGCCGCCTACGCCTTCGCCCGTCTCCAGTGGAAGCACCGCGAGAAGGTGTTCGCGTTCTTCCTGGCCGGCCTCATGATCCCGGCGATCTTCACGCTGCTGCCCAACTTCGTGCTCATCAAGCAGCTGGGCCTGGTCGACACGCTGCTCGGCGTGGCGCTGCCGACGATGCTGATGACCCCGTTCGCCGTCTTCTTCCTGCGGCAGTTCTTCCTCGGCATCTCCCGCGAGGTCGAGGAGGCGGCGCTGGTCGAGGGCGCGAGCAAGGTGCGTGTCTTCTTCCGGCTCATCCTGCCGATGTCGTCGGCGCCGCTGGCCACCCTGGCGATCCTGACCTACATCACCTCGTGGAACGACTACTTCTGGCCGCTGATGGTCAGTTACACCGACCGGTCGCGGGTGCTCACCGTGGCGCTCGGCGTCTTCAAGTCGCAGACGCCGCAGACCGGGCCGGACTGGTCGGGCCTGATGGCGGCGACGCTGGTGGCCGCCCTGCCGATGCTCGTCCTCTTCTGCTTCTTCGCCAAGCGGATCGTCAACTCGATCGGATTCAGTGGTATCAAATGAGACGCTTCCTCGCGGCCTTCTCCGCCACCGTGCTGCTCGCCGGGTGTGGCTGGTCCGGCGCCGACGCGGCCACCGGCGCGGGCGGGAACGGAACCATCGAGTACTGGCTGTGGGACTCGGGTCAGCAGCCGGGCTACCAGAAATGCGCCGACGCCTTCGCCGCGCAGAACCCGGGGCTCAAAATCCACATCTCCCAGTACGGCTGGGATGTCTACTGGCAGAAGCTGACCGCCGGGTTCATCGCCGACACCGCGCCCGACGTCTTCACCGACCACCTCGCCAAGTACGCCCAGTTCGTCGACCTGAAGGTGCTGCGCCCGCTCGACGACCTCGGCCCGACCAGCGACATCAAGGACACCGACTACCAGCCCGGCCTGGCCCAGCTGTGGAAGGGCCAGGACGGCAAGCGCTACGGCACGCCGAAGGACTGGGACACCATCGCGCTCTTCTACGACCGGGCCACCCTCCAGGCGGCCGGCGTCGACCCCGCCGCGCTGAACGACCTGACCTGGAACCCGGCCGACGGCGGCACCTTCGAGAAGCTCGTCGCCCACCTCACCGTCGACGTCAACGGCAAGCGCGGCGACGAGGCCGGCTTCGACAAGAACCACGTCAAGATCCACGGGTTGAGCTCGGAGGGCTCCGGGGGCGCGGGCTGGGGACAGACCCAGTGGTCGGCGTTCACCGGCAGCGCCGGCTGGCAGGCCACCGACAGGAACCCGTGGGGCACCCACTTCAACCTCGACCAGCCCGCCTTCCAGCAGACCCTGGACTGGTACTTCGGCCTCGCCCGCAAGGGCTACATGCCGACGTACGAGGAGATCGGCGGCGCCAACGCGATCGGCACCGACAAGCAGATCCAGTCCGGGATCGCCGCCATGGGCCTCAGCGGCTCGTGGATGATCTCCACCTTCAGCAAGCTGACCGACGCCGCCGGCAAGAAGCTGGACATCGGCGTCGCGCCGACCCCGATCGGGCCGACCGGCAAGCGGGCCTCGATGTTCAACGGCCTGGCCGACTCGGTCACCACCCTCTCCAAGCAGCCGGAGAACGCCGCCAAGTGGGTCAAGTTCCTCTCCGGCAGCGAGTGCCAGAGCATCATCGGCAAATCGGGCGTGGTCTTCCCGGCCCGTCCCGAGGGCACCGACCTGGCCATCGCCTACAACCGCGACGAGCGCAAGCTCGACGTCACGCCCTTCACCGACCAGGTCAAGAACAAGACGACGTTCCTGTTCCCGGTCACCACCAACGCGGCCGACATCACCGCGCTGATGAACCCGCGGATGGACGCCGTCTACATCGGCAGCGAGCCGGTCTCCGCGCTGACCGCCCTCAACGACCAGCTGAACAGGTTGTTCGATGTCGCCCAGTGAGTCGGCTGCTCTCGTGCATTGGCGGGCCGCCGGGGTCAGCCTCGTGCTCGACTGTTCGGGGCCGCGGCTGCCCCGGGTGCTGCACTGGGGCGCCGACCTCGGCGACGCCTCGCCCGGCGAGCTGGCGGCCCTGGTGACGGCCGCGACGCCGCAGCCGGTCACCAACGACCTCGACGAGGTGGTGCCGGTCAGCCTGCTGCCGGAGCACTCGGCCGGGTGGTCCGGCACGCCCGGCCTGACCGGCCACCGCGACGGCACGGCGTTCTCCACCGCCTTCACCGTGACCGGGCTCGACGAGGGTGACGGCCGGCTGAGGGTCACCGCCCGCGATGCGGCGGCCGGCCTCTCGCTGCGGCTCGAGCTCGAGATGACCGGCTCCGGCCTGGTGCGGACGCGGGCCGGGCTGACCAACGACGACACCGCATCGGCGTTCACCGTGGACGGTCTCCTGCTCGCGCTGCCGGTGCCGGCCGAGGCGGCCCAGGTGCTCGACTTCACCGGGCGGCACCTGCGCGAGCGCATCCCGCAACGGCAGCCGTTCACGCTCGGCACCCGGCTCCGGGAGAACCGGCGGGGGCGGACCGGCGCCGACGCCTCGATCGTGCTGGCCGCCGGCACACCCGGCTTCGGCTTCGGGAGCGGCGAGGTATGGGGCATCCACATCGGATGGAGCGGCAATCACCGTACGCTCGCCGAACGCACCCCGTCCGGCGTGGCGCTGCTCGGCGGGGGAGAGTTGCTGCTGGCCGGGGAGATGCGGCTGGCGCCCGGCGAGACGTACGACGGCCCGTGGCTCTACGGCTCGTACGGTCATGGGCTCGACGCGTTGTCCGCCCGCTTCCACCGCCACCTGCGAGCCCGGCCGCACCACCCCCGGTCGCCCCGGCCGGTGATCGTCAACACCTGGGAGGCGGTCTACTTCGACCACGACCTGGAGAAGCTGAAGGCGCTGGCCGACACCGCCGCCCGGATCGGCGCCGAGCGGTTCGTCCTCGACGACGGCTGGTTCCGGCACCGCCGCGACGACCACGCCGGGCTCGGCGACTGGTACGTCGACGAGACGATCTGGCCCAAGGGCCTGCACCCGCTCGTCGACCACGTGCGCGGGCTCGGCCTGCAGTTCGGGCTGTGGGTCGAGCCCGAGATGGTCAACCCCGACTCCGACCTCGCCCGCGCCCACCCCGGCTGGATCATGTCGACCGGCGGGCGGATGCCACCGGAGGCCCGCCACCAGCAGGTGCTCGACCTCGGGCAGGACGGCGCCTACGCGTACATCCTGGAGCGGCTCGACGCGCTGCTGACCGAGTACGACATCGGGTACCTCAAGTGGGACCACAACCGGGATCTGGTCGACGCCGGTCACCAGCCCGGGGGCGGGGCCGGGGTCCACGTACAGACGCGGCGCCTTTATCGCCTTTTGGACGAGCTGCGCGCGCGCCATCCCGGGGTGGAGATCGAGTCGTGCTCCTCCGGCGGTTCCCGGGTCGACCTCGGTGTGCTCGAACGCACCGACCGGGTGTGGGCGAGCGACTGCAACGACGCCCTCGAGCGGCAGCACATCCAGCGCTGGACCGGCACGCTGCTGCCGCCGGAGCTGATCGGCGCCCACGTCGGACCGACGGTCTCGCACACCACCGGACGCGTGCACACGCTCGACTTCCGGGCCGGGACCGCGTTGTTCGGCCACTTCGGGATCGAGTGGGACATCACCGCGGCCGGGGACGCCGAGGTGGAGCGGCTCGCCGCCTGGGTACGGCTCTACCGCGAGCTGCGCGGCCTGCTGCACAGCGGGACGGTGGTCCGGGCCGACCACCCGGATCCGGCGTTGTGGGTGCACGGTGTCGTCGCCGCCGACCGGTCGGAGGCCGTCTACGCGCTGGTCGCGATGACGACCGGGGTGGTGTCGCCGCCGGGGCGGGTCCGGCTGCCCGGCCTCGAACCGGACGCGGTCTACCGGCTGGCTCCGCTCGCCCCGGGCGACCAACCGCAGGGGCCGACCCGCCATGCTCTGCGCTGGTGGGCGGACGGCGTCGAGCTGACCGGCCGGATGCTCGCCGTCACCGGTGTGCAGGCGCCGGTGCAGTTCCCGGAAAGGCTGGTGCTCGTGCGCGCCTCCCTTGCCTCTATTCCAGGGTGACCGGCAGCGCGTCCAGGCCGAAGACGATCGAGGCCCGGCGGGTCGGCAGGCTCGCCGGGTCGACCGCCGGGCGCATCCGCGGGAAGCGCCGCACCAGGGCCGGATAGGCGGTGCGCAGCTCCATCCGGGCCAGCTCGGCGCCGACACAGCGGTGCAGGCCGTGCCCGAAGGCCAGGTGCGACCGGCCGGCCGACCGGGCGGCGTCGATCCGGTCCATGCCCGGGCCGAGCACCTCGTCGCGGTCGGCCGCGCTCAGCGAGCACATGAGGATGTCGCCGGCCTTGATCGGCACGCCCGCCACCTCCATGTCCCGGACGGCGAACCGGGGAAATGCCACCTGCACCACCGTGAGATAGCGCAGCAGCTCCTCGACCAGCGCGTCGGCCGGCTCGCCGGCCCGCAGCGGGCCGGCCAGCTCGGGCCGGGTCATCAGCACCAGGGCGCCGAGCGCGAGCATGCTGGCGCTGGTCTCCAGCCCGCCGGTGAGCACGCCGTCGGCCAGCCCGGCCAGCTCCTGGTCGTCGAGCTCGTCGCCGTGGTCGCGGATCAGCGAGCCGAGCAGCCCGTCGCCCGGGTTGCGGCGCTGGTCGGCGACCAGGTCCCGCAGATAGGCCCGCGACTCGTTGATCGCGTCGAGCGGGGCGTAGGCGCCGTCGCCGAGGTCGAACCGGGCGGCGCTGAACCGCTGGACCAGCGCGCGGTCGGCGTACGGGACGCCGAGCAGCTCGCAGATGGTCAGCGCCGGCACCGGCAGGGCGAACTCCTGCAACAGGTCGGCCGGGCCGTCGAGCGCGGCCATCGCGTCGAGCCGGTCGGCGACGATGGCCTCGATCCGCGGCTGCAGCCGGGCCAGCCGGTGCATGGTGAACTCCGGCATGATCAGCCGGCGCAGCCGCGTGTGCATGGGCGGATCGGTCATGCCCAGCCCGCCGGGCTCGCGGGCGGCGGTCAGCCCGACCCGCTCGGCGAACGGACCGAAGTCGTTGCTGAACCCGTCCGTGCTGCCGAGCACCGCCCGCACCGGCTCGTAGCCGGTGACCAGCCAGGCCCGGATGCCGAGCGGCACCGGCAGCCGGCTGACCGGCGACCGCTCGCGCAGCTCGCCGACCCGGCCGACCGGGTCGAGGCCGTCCCGGAACAGCGGGAACAGCGAGCTGTCCGGCAGCATCGAGAGGGCATTGTCGAACGACACCGACCCGGCCTTGCCGGCGAATCGGCGGGCGACCCACCCGAGTAGGCGAAGGCGCACCGAAGAGATCGTCTGCAAGTCGCCCTCCAGACAGCCGCCGTTCGTCCCCGCGAGGAACGGCGCATCTGATAGTGGCCCCAAGATCTTGACGGCGCAGTGAGGCCGATCACCGGTCGGCCACCCGACATTCCCGGGCGGCCGACCGGAGGATCGTCGGGTCCATGTCCGTCGATCAGGCAAGACAGACCATGAGTGACTACTTCCACGCGATGGGTGACGGCGCCGACTTCGCCGCGTTCTACACCGGCGACGTCCGCTGGGTCATGATCGAGACCGGCCGGGAGGCGCACGGGCCGGCGGCGGTCCGCAACTTCGTCCTCGCGCTGCACGGCCGGATGTACGACCACCGGCAGCGCGAGCTCGTCCTCGCCGACGGCCACGCCTACCTCGAGGGCGACTGCACCGACCGCCCCGGCGCGACCGAGCCCCGCTTCGTCTACTGTCTCGTCTACGACCTGGCCGGCGACCGCATCGCCGACATGCGTTGCTACGGCTCGATCGCGCGCCTGATGGAGTGACGAGACAGGCTGAGTCCGGGCGGCCGCCTCCCGATCGACGTTTGCGCCGGTGATCGTGGCGCTCCGACCATGGTGCGGTGGCCCCAGAAGTGTGACCGTCACCGCTTCACACAGGTGACCGTCGATCAGCGGGCGAACAGTCGTATACTGCACCGATGGGTGCACTATCGCCAACGCTGGACGCGACGTTCTTCGCGCTCTCGGACCCCAAGCGGCGGGGCATTCTCGATCGCCTGGGCCGCGGTCCCGCGACACTGAGCGAGCTGGCCGGACCGTCAGGCCTGACCCTCAACGGGATCAAGAAGCACGTGGGGATCCTGGAGCTCGCCGGCCTGGTCGAGACCGAGAAGGTGGGCCGGGTGCGCGAGTGCCGGCTGGGCTCGGCCACGACGCTCGGTGAAGCGGGCGAGTGGATCGAGGCCCATCGCCGCGCGTGGGAGGGCCGGTTGGATCGGTTCGGACGCTTCGTGGAGCGCGCGCCGTGAACCGCGAGCTCCGCTTCGAGCGCCTGGTCCAGGCGTCGCCGGCTCGCGTGTTCGATCTGTTCACGAGCCCAGCAGGCCAGCGCGAGTTCTACGGCAGCGACGCGCCGGGCTGGGTCGTCGACTCGCGCTGCGAGGTGCGCGTCGGGGGCGCCTGGGAGATCACCTTCGGTCCGTCACGGGGCGAGCTCTACCGGCATCTGCACGTGTTCGAAGCGATCGAGCGCCCCCGCCGCCTGCTGCTGGCCACGACCGAGATCCGCCCCGACGGGTCGAGGTTCTCCTTCAGCACCGAGTTCATGTTCGCGCCCCGAGGCGGGGCGACCCTGATGACGATCGTCCAGTGGGGATTCCCGTCCGACGAGCTGCGCGACGAGCACGGCCGCGGTGTGCCGCACGCGTTCGACCGGCTGGAACGGGCGCTGTCCCCCTAGGGAAGGAGGTCGTGGCGATGTCCAAGGTGTGGTTCGTGACGGGAAGTTCCCGAGGTCTGGGTCGCGCGCTCGTCGAGGGCGCGCTCGAAGGGGGTGATCGCGTGGTAGCGACGGCGCGTAACCCCGAGCGGTTGCAGAACCTCTTCGACAGGTACGGCGACGCGGTGCTCGTCCTGCGGCTCGACGTGACCGACTTCGACGCGGCCGCGCGTGTGGTCGATCAGGCTCGAGAGAGGTTCGGGCGCATCGACGTCGTCGTCAACAACGCCGGGTATGCCGATCTAGCCTCGTTCGAGGACACCACGATCGATTCGTTCCGGACGCAGATCGATACCGACTTCTACGGTGTCGTGAACGTTTCGAAGGCCGTCGTGCCGGTCCTGCGCGAGCAGGGCAACGGCCACATCTTCCAGGTCTCCTCGCTCATTGTCCGCTTGTCCGGCGCGGGCCTGACCGCCTATCAGGCGGCGAAGTGTGCCGTCGCCGGGTTCTCCTTCGGTCTCGCCCAGGAGATCGCTCCATTCGGGGTGAAGGTCACTGTTCTTGAGCCGGGTGCCATGCGTACCGACTGGGGTGGCTCGTCGATGACGATCCCGCCCCCCAGCGGGCCGTACCAGCCGACGATCGGAGCGTTCGCCGAGGCGCTGCGCGCCTTCTCCGGTCACGAGCCGGGCAACACCCGCCGGGTCGCTCAAGTGGTTCGGGACCTCGTCGGTCGCGAGGACGCACCTCTGCGTCTGCTGCTCGGCACCGATGCCGTGCCGCTGGCACGGCAGGCGGCACAGGAACTCGCCGCCAGCGACGAGGCCTGGCGAGAAGTCAGTCTGAGTGTCGCCGGCGAGCATTGAATCCCCGCCGGCAACTAAGGAGATCGCAGTGAGCAAGTCCGTCCTGTACATGTCCATGTCGCTCGACGGGTTCATCACCGGCCCGCACGACGGCCCGGGCAACGGGCTCGGGACCGGCGGCCTCCGGCTGCACGAGTGGCTCGGCGCGCCCGCCTCTGAGCGGCCGCACTTCGACCCGCCGGGGCTGAGCGGTCAGGTCTTCGCCGAGGCGATGGCGACAGGTGCGGTCGTCGTCGGCCGCAAGACGTTCGACTACGCCGGTCACTGGAGCGGCGACCACCACGGCGTGCCGATCTTCGTGCCCACGCGCGGCACCCCGCCGCAGCCGCAAAGCGCCTGGGTCCACTACGTGCCCGACGCCGCGACCGCGATGCGCGAAGCCAAGGCGGCCGCCGGTGAGCAGGACGTGCTGGTGCACGGCGCCGGGCTGGCACAGTCGCTGCTCCGCGAGCGCTTACTCGACGAGCTGGAGATCCACCTGATCCCGGTCGTGCTGGGCACCGGGCGGCGGCTGTTCGACGCAGACCGCATCGAACTCGAGCTGACGCGCGTGCTCGACGCACCCGGCGTCACACACCTGCATTACCGGGTGGCGTGATGAGATGCCGATGTCGTACCGCGAACACGGTGGCATCGTCGCGAACAGTGGGAGCGCATCGCCCGGTGAGGGCAGCGAGAACAACGCCGTGCCCAGCCACGATCGGACCGCATAGGGCGACCACCGGACCGTGCCGTGGGGTCTGGGGGTCGCCCCCCGGCCAGTACCGTGGGCCGAACGTTGCACCATGCGAACCGCCCGACCACGATCTCCGGCAATCCGATACCGGGACGTTGGACCATTTCACGTGGTAGATGGCCGCAACCGGCAGGCCTCCGCAGCGGTTGCGAGGAGTCCCAGGGAGGGGCCGACTTTGGGCTTTAGTGGTTCGGTGGCCTTGGCGCGGGCCTCGTGGCTAGCGATTTCGTCTATTTCGGCGGGCCGGTGAGACACTCTCAATTGTGGACGATCGCGAAGAGGCATTGCGTCAGATCACCATAGATCTCGACAAGGCAGGATTTACCAGAATCTGCGGCTTCACGCTTGAGGATGCCGAAGCCGATCTAGCCGCTTACCTGAGCCTGTTGGAGGGAGGGCCGTCCGAACTAGATTTGCAACGTTTTTTGACTAGTCGTCCTCGCAATTTTCTAGGCGAGCGAGGGTCTCAATGTCGCTGGGTAAAAGCACATCCCTACCTCGGCAACCAATTCATGCCCGATTTCCTCACGGTTCGAATTGATAGCAACCCGTTGATCCGTTGGACACTTGTCGAAATCCAGCGGCCAGATGCGGGACTTTTTACGCAGGACAGGCGTAAACGCACAACTGAACAATTTGACGAGGGAATGAGGCAGATAATTGAATGGCGAGACTGGCTCTCCGAGAATAGTGACTATGCCCAGAAGGCGCGAGCACGTCAGGGACTTGGACTAACGGGCCTAACTGCGCAAGCCGACGGACTGATACTTATCGGCCGTCGACGCAAAAACTTGACCTGTGAGGAGTGCAAGCTGATCGCGAGTTTTACATAGGAGTGCGCCTCGAGCTCACCGTTTTCGATTTGGCTAGCCTGCCCGGGCGAGACGCCCATTAGCGGCGCCCTGGCCGCAGGAGGCGATCCCGCTCTGCGCAGTGAAATCCCAACCTCTTGATCCTCAGCAGGGTCGAGCCAGATGATGAACGTACGAACTTACCAAGGACCCGGCAGGCGCAGCGGTGCTGATCAATTGCACGACGTCTCCCGGGCCCAGGCGGCGTTTAAGGCGAAGGGCGTGCGGACGGAGACCGAGATCGTCGACTTCGTCCATCGGTCATTGTGATTTAGCAAGGAGCGGTAACGCTGAGCCAACACCGTTACCCAACGCGTGAGGTCGCCATCGTCGTCTACCGGCAGCAGCACATTGCGTCGTCGGCGAGCTGCAGCACTGCGCATGCCCACTGAGCCGGGATCTCGCATGTCGCCGTCAAGCAAGCCCGCAGGCTCTAAACGACTCCCTGCCCCGCGGTCACCGTCACCGGCCGCTCAGGACTAGACGGGCCTAGACAGGACGCCTGCGTCCAGGCGTCGCACCGAGAAGATCAGCCGGCCGAGCACCGAAGTTCTCCTGACCTACGACGCGGAAGCCGCGCCGCTTGAAGAACATTATCCTCGCCGCCGGATCCGATGAGACATCGATCGTGCCCGCGACGAAGGTGCAGCCACGCTCGGCCGCTTCTGCCGCGTACGCCGCGATCAAGGCGCCGCCGACACCCGCGTGCCGCACCGCCGAGTGCACATGAATCCGATCAAGGAAGGCGTGCGGTGCGACTGGCAACTCGTACGACTCAAACGCCCCGCTCTCGGCGACGTTGGAATCAAACGAGCCGGTCAGCATCCCCTCGATCGCGTCACCACGCACTGCCACGAACGTCGTGTAGAGGCTGCTCGGACGCCTGTAGCGTAACAGCACGTCGAGCGCTACATCGCCGGAGTCCTCGAGCATCCGACACATCGCCGGGCGATCGGCTTCCTCCAAGAACTCGACGCGAAGGGTATCCACCCTGCCATTCAACACGACGCGAGGCTCGCCGCGCGGCCTCGGGTCAGGGCAGTCGTGTCGCCGCCACAAAAGGGACAGCCTTTATACGGTCTACGAGGTGCGATTACCGCGGCGAATCGATGTTCTCGAGGAAGGTGCGTAACCCTGAGTGCGTTTTTCTCGCCGCGGGCGGGACGGCGGACACCGGCCTCGGCGGCTACTTCGTCCGCCCGACCGTCATCACCGGCGTCACGCCCGAGTCGACGGTGGTGCGCCAGGAGATCTTCGGGCCGGTCCTGAGCGTCTACCCGTTCAAGGGCGCGGAGGACGAGGGCGTCCGGCTCGCCAACGACACCGACTACGGCCTGGCCGGCGCGGTCTGGACCAGGGACGTGCACCGCGCGCACCGGGTGGCCGCCAAGATCAGGGCCGGCACGGTGTGGGTGAACGCGTACCGGGTGGTGTCGCCGAGCATGCCGTTCGGCGGGTACGGCCGGTCGGGCATAGGCCGCGAGAACGGGATCGCGGCGGTCGAGGAGTACCTGGAGACCAAGTCGGTCTACGTCGAGCTCACCGGCGAGCTGCGCGACCCGTTCAAGCTGGGCTGACCGGCCATCGCGCGACGGCCGCGGTCGCGCTGTTGTGCCCGGCGGGCCGGTCCGACCTCGATGACTTGCAACCCGGCGGTACGCAGATGCCGGGTCAGAGCTGCGCCGGAGGGATGACTGCCCTCGACACCGGCGTGGCGCACCAGCCCAAGAGCGCCGGCCCAGGCCACCAGTTGGCGGTGACCGACGGCAGTGGCCGGGAAGCAGCGCCGGCCCAACCGCACGTCCAGACCGCTGACCGGCGCGGCAACGGGGAAATCGTTGCGGATTCGGGCGTTTCGCGGACGCCGTCAGGCGCCGCCTGGGCCTCGGCGCAGCCCCGCGTGATCCACGGGACGGACCTAGTAGTGCTTTGTCACCGTTCGGGTGGGTGATGGTGACAGATCTTGATGTTGGTGTCGTGGGTTATGGACACCGTTGCGGTGCAGCGTCTGGGTGATGAGCTGGGCGAGTTCGTCGGGGATGTGTTCGGGTCTTTGCGGTTCGCGCTCTGGCGGGATCGGGCTGGGGATTATCTGCGTGGGTTGATGCTGGATGGGCGGCGTAAGTCGATCCAGCCGATGGCGGCCCGGTTGCATGGCCCGCATGAGCAGGCTTTGAATCACTTCGTTACGAACAGTCCGTGGCAGGTGGCGCCGGTGCGCCGGCGGATCGCCCAGCGCATCACCGCGGCGTTGGACGGCCCGGCCTGGGCGATCGATGACACCGGCCTGCTCAAGTACGGCAAAGCCTCGCCCGGCGTGGCCCGTCAATACACCGGCACCGCGGGCAAGGTCACCAACTGCCAGGTCGCGGTGTCGGTCAGTCTGGTCACCGAGACCGCGTCGTGCCCGGTGGACTGGCGGTTGTTCCTTCCGGCCGGCTGGGACCCTGCCTCGTCGAACGCGGCCGTGGATGTCGCTGATCGCCGCCGCCGGGCTCAGATCCCGGACACGGTCGGCTACACGCCCAAGTGGCGGCTCGTGTTGGAGATGATCGACGAGTTGCTCGAGTGGGGACTGCGCCCGAGCGTGCTGGTTGCCGACGCCGGCTACGGCGATGTCGGCGAGTTCCGGCATGCCCTGGCCGAACGTGGCATCGACTACGCGGTCCAGGTCGCGCACACCGTGACCGCCTACCCCCTCGATGTTGAACGCACGACGGTGCCGTACTGCGGTGACGGCCCGTATCCGAAGAAGATCTACCGGCAGAGCGCCCGGGCGTGTCAGATGGTTTGTGTACGTGATCAACTTCTGAGTTGAGGAGTACACACGTGACCATGACTGATGATCCACGATCGTCCGGGCCGTCCGGCGGTGAGGTATCGCCAGCGCGGCAGACGGTCAATGACATGATCTCGGCCGGGTTGCTGGAGGAGTTGATGGGCCGGGTCGACGCCGAGGGCCTCGCGTTGACCGGCGACGGCGGCGTGCTTGCCGAGCTGGTCAAAGCCGTCCTGGAGCGGGGTCTGGCAGCCGAGCTGACCGGGCATCTGGGCTATGAGAAAGGCGATCCGGCCGGGCGAGGCAGTCCGAACTCGCGCAACGGGCACAGCGCGAAAACCGTCGCGACCGAGGTCGGCGACGTGGCTCTGGCGGTGCCACGGGACCGGGCCGGCTCGTTCGAGCCGCGGCTGGTTGCGAAGGGCGCTCGCCGCACCGGCGGCCTGGACGAGATGATCATCTCGTTGTATGCGGGTGGGATGACCGTCCGCGACATCGGCCATCACCTGCAGCGCACGCTCGGCACGGAGTTGTCGCACGACACCATCTCGAAGATCACCGATGCGGTGCTGGATGAGGTCAAGGCCTGGCAGTCACGGCCGCTGGAAGAGATCTACCCGATCATCTACCTGGACGCGCTGGTGGTGAAGGTCCGCGACGGGCACACGGTGAAGAACCGGGCCGCGCACATCGCCGTCGGTGTCGATCTCGACGGCGTGAAGCACGTGCTGGGGATCTGGGTCCAGGCCACCGAAGGCGCGAAGTTCTGGGCCGGGGTCTGCGCCGAGCTACGCAACCGCGGAATCCGCGACACGCTGATCGTCTGCTGTGACGGGCTGACCGGCTTCCCCGAGGCCATCGAGGCGACCTGGCCGCAATCAACGGTGCAGACCTGCACCGTGCACCTGATCCGGGCCGCGATGCGGTTCGTGTCGTACCAGGACCGCAAGAAGGTCGCCGCCGCGTTGAAACCGATCTACACCGCGCCCACGGTCGAGGTCGCCGAGACCGAACTGCTCGCGTTCACCGAATCAGCGTTGGGCCGCAAGTATCCGGCCGCGGTCGCGACCTGGAGCAACGCGTGGGAACGGTTCATCCCGTTCCTCGCGTTCCCGCCCGAGCTCCGCAAAATCATCTACACCACCAACGCGATCGAGTCGTTGAACTACCAGCTGCGCAAGGTCATCAAGAACCGCGGGCACTTCCCGTCGGATGACGCCGCGATCAAACTGCTCTGGCTGGCCATCCGCGACATCGAGGACAAACGCGCCCGCGCCCGGGCGAAGGAGAAAGGCCTGCCTCCCAACGAACGTCGCGCCCCGGCCCGCCTGGTCGAAGGCGCTGTCGTCCAAGGCTGGCGACAAGCTCTCGGCGCCCTCGCCCTGCACTACCCGGACCGCATCGGGCCTTACATCAACTGATCCACATTTAAGATCATTTACACAAAGATCTTGACAGGCTCGCGCGCCCCGTCGATCTGCGACCTCATTCTCACCGCCGGACCGCACACGGCACGCCGAGTGACCTGGCGCGACGGCTCCCGTCGTCGCAACGGCCGGCCAGTCCCGATGAGCTCGAGGTTCGTGTTCCAGCGGATCCGCCCGGCCGGTCCGGCCATCCGCTCGGCCCATGTAGGCCAGGACCTGCCCGCGGCCTGGCTGATCGCCGAATGGCCGGCCGGAGCCGACGAACCGATCAAATACTGGCTGTCGAACCTGCCCGAACGCACCCCGAAACGCACCCTGATCCGGCTGGCGAAACTACGCTGGCGCATCGAGCACGACTACCGCGAAATCAAGACCGGCCTCGGCCTGGACCACTACGAAGGCCGCACCTGGCAAGGATTCCACCACCACGTCACCCTCGTCTGCGCCGCCCACGCCTTCCTGACCCTGCACCGCCTCGACCCAAAAACCCGTGCGCCGGAATGACTCTCTACGCGGTACTCCGACGCCTGCAACACCTGCTCGCCGGCCTCATCGGCACCTGCCCCACCTGCGGAACCGGATTCCCCACCCCCGCTAGGCAACGCCGAAAACCATGACAAAGCACTACTAGTCGCGCCGGTTGATGGCGGCGGTCAGGCCGGCCCCGAGGAGCAGGCCCAGTTCGTCGGACACGGCCCGGACCTCGGTGATCTTCCCGTCCGCGACGGTGAAGAGATCGATCACCGAGGCCTCGAGCACGGCGCCGGACGCGGGCATCGGGCCGAGCCGCGACCCGAGCGTCCCGGTGTGCCGCCCGCGCAGCACGAAGGCCACCGCGACGCGGTCGCCGGCGGTGAAGACGTCGAGGATCTCCCGCGACTGCTCGCTGATCGCCGCATGCAGGCCGCGGGCCATGGCGGCCAGAGCGGCCGGCGGAGTGGCCACACCGTTGAGAATGACCGGATCCGCGTACAGCCGCACGAACGCCTCCGCGTTGCCCGGCTCGTCCCACACCGCCATCAGGCGCTCCAGATCGAGGCTCATGCGAGCAATCCTCTCAGGAGCCTCTCGCGCACCGAAGAGCTACGCGGCGGGGGCGACGATGACGACCTTGCCGCTCGGGAGCGTGCCGGCGGCGGCGTCGGCGTGGACGGCCGGCAGCTCGGCCAGCGGCACCCGCTCGGCGACCTCGATCCGCAGCTCGCCGCGGTCGACCAGCGAGACCAGGTGCGCCAGCTGGGCCGCGTCGCTGCGGACGAAGAGGTCGATGCCGCGTACGCCGCGCTCGTCGTCGCTGGGCGCGGGCATCCACACCGTCGTGTTGACCAGCACGCCGCCGTCGCGGATCAGGCCCAGCAGCGCGGCCAGGCGGTCCGGCTCGATCGGCGCCAGGTTGAGCACGACGTCGACCGGCTCGCTCACCGCGGCGATGACGTCGGTGGTGGTGTGGTCGATGACCTCGTCGGCGCCGGCCGCCGTGACGCGCCCGCCGCTGCGCGGGCTCGCGATGGCGAGCACGTGGGCGCCGGCCTGCTTGGCCAGCTGGACGGCGTAGCCGCCGACCGCACCGCCGGCGCCGTTGATCAGCACGCGCTGCCCGGCCGTCAGCTTCGCGTGCTCGAACAGCGCCTGCCACGCGGTCAGGCCCACCGTCGGCAGCGCCGCGGCGTCGGCCAGCGGCACGCCGGCCGGGGCCGCCGCCAGGATCTCGGCCGGGGCCACGACGTACTCGGCGGCGGCGCCGTCGCCGGTCATCGGCAGGAACCCGATGACCGGGTCGCCGGCCGCGAAGCCGCGCACACCCTCGCCCGGCGCCGCGACCGTGCCGGACACGTCGATGCCCGGCGTGTGCGGCAGCGTCACCGGGATCGGGCCTTGCATGAACCCGGCGCGGATGTTGCCGTCGACGCCGTTGAACGACGTCGCGGCGACCCGGATCAGCACCTGCCCGGCGCCGGGGACGGGCTGCTCGACGTCCTCGTAACGCAGCACGCCGGGATCGCCGTACTCGTGGAAACGCACTGCCTTCATCGCGGGGTCCTCGTCTCTTCCGGCTCGCAAGTGCTTCGTCTTCGAAGCACTTGCCGACCATAGCACGCTTCGAATTCGAAACAACTGGCTCGGACTGTGAGCCGGCCTACAACCGCCGGCTATCGGTTGCGGCCGGCGCGCGGCCGGGCCGACCGGGGCGGTGTGGCCCGCATGTGCTCGCGGACCCGGCCGAGGACGGTGCCGAGTGCGGCGACATCCTTGCGGTTCATCGGTTCGAACAGCAGCTGCCGTACGCGTTCGACGTGCCCGGGAAGCACGTGGGCGACCAGCTCCCGGCCGGCGTCGGTGACCGTCACCATGACGCTGCGCTCGTCGTCCGGCGACGGCGCGCGGGTGATCATGCCTCGTTTCTCCAGCAGCCCGGCCTGATAGGTGAGCCCGCTGCGGCTGTAGACGACGCCGTCGGCCAGGTCGGTCATCCGGAGCCGGCCCTCGGGCGCGTCCACCAGGCGGGCGAGGATCTGGAACTGCACGTAGCTGAGGTCACCGTCGGCGCGCAGGTGCTCGTCCACCGCGTACTGCAGGAGGCTGCTGACCTCCATCAGCGCGAAGTACGCGCCGAGCTGCTCCGAGTTCAGGCCGGGCGCCGGATCGCTCACCCCGTGATCGTACGTGCCGGGGGAACTACCCCAGGTGCGCGGCGTCGAGGGCGGACTGCAGCGACTCCAGGTAGCCGTTGGTGGTGACGGTCGCGCCCGAGACGGCGTCGATGTTCGCGCTCTGCGCCTGCAGCGTCTCCTGGGTGAGCACCGGCAGGGCGTACGCGTTGATCTCCTGGTCCCGGCCGTTGCCGTTGGGGTAGACCGGCACCTGGACGTCGGTGATCTTGCCGTCGGTGACCGTGATCGTGACCTGGACGTCGCCCCAGCGGGTGGAGGCGGTCGAGCCGGTGTAGGTCTTGCTGCCGGTAGCGGACGAGGAAGCCGACGGCGAAGAGGAAGCGGACGGCGAGGAGGAGGGCGACGGCGAGACCGGCGAGACCGGCGAGACCGGCGCGGTGGCCGCGACCGCCGGGCCGGCGCCGCTGTTGGTGCTGGTGCGGTAGCTGAACAGCAGCACGAGGACGGCGATCGTGGACAGGAACCAGAGGGAGATCCGGCGCATCGGAGAGTCCTTCACCAGGCGAACAGTTCGGTGTGCAGGTGGGCGGGGCGGACGCCGGCGTCCAGGGCCGCCGCCCGGGCGGCTCCCGTCCACGCCTCGGGCCCGCACAGATAGACGTGCGAGGCGGCGATGCCGGGCACCATCCGGCGCAGCGCATCGGGATGGCCGGCGTACGGGGCGGGCAGCCACGACGGCTTGTCCGCGCGCGGCCCGAAGAGGAAGATCACGCGGACCCCGCGGTGCTCGGCGAACCACTCGAGCTCGTCCCGGAACGCGACCTCGGCCTCGCTGCGGGCGCGGTAGATCAGCGTGGCCTGGCCCGGCGCGTACCGGAGCTCGCCCAGCAGGGCCAGCAGTGGGGTGACGCCGATCCCGCAGGCCAGCATGGTCACCGGCCCGCCCCGGTAGGTCTCGCCGGTGAGCTTGCCGTAGGGCCCCTCGATCAGCGCCCGGGTGCCGGGCCGCAGCGTGCCGGCCCGGGAGCTGCCGTCACCCAGGTCCTTCACGGTGATCCGCAGCTCGTGGCCGTGCGGGGTGGCCGACAGCGAGTACGGGTGGCCGCGGGTCCAGCCGGGCCCGTCGAGGAAGCGCCACTGGAAGAACTGCCCGGCGCGGACCGGCAGGCGGTCGAGACGCCGCCCGGTCAGATAGACCGAGGTGAGACCGGGGCCCTCGGCGACGACCCGGGAGACCACCAGGCGGTGGCGCGCGTTGCGCCAGACGGGCAGGCCGATCCGGTACGCGACGACGGCGCCGGCCGCCACGGCGTAGAGCGTCCACCAATAGGCCGTCGAGGCGGCCGAGCCGATGAAGTCGGCACCGGTCCACAGCTGGTGGGGCAGGGCGAGACCGACGCCGGCGTACGCGTACAGGTGCAGCAGGTGCCAGGACTCGTACCGCAGCTTGCGCCGGGCCGCCCGGACCGAGGTGACCACCACCATGACCAGCGCCAGCGTGCCGGCGGTCGCCAGCAGCATGCCGGGGTAGGTCCGGATCAGGTCCCACAGCTCGCCGAGGACGTGCGGCGAGTCCGTCCCGGTGTAGCCGACGGTGATCAGCACGACGTGGGCCATCATCAGCCAGAACGAGGTGAACCCCGTCCACCGGTGCCAGCGGGACAGCCGGTCCTGGCCGAAGGCCCGCTCGGCCAGCGGGATCCGGGCCATCAGCAGCACCTGCAGCAACAGCAGGTCCGAGGCCCACAGGCCGGTGAGCCGCCCGATCGCGGTGGCGGCGCCGGAGCCGCCGGCGGCGACCTGCTGGACGCCGCCGTGGTGCACCCACAGCGCGGTCACGATCAGCATCGACACGCCGGCGGCGACGCCACCGAGATCGGCCCACCAACGCGGCGTCACGCGGGGCGCGGCGCCGGCGGCGGTGGGTCTGCGAACAGGGGCGGTGACAGTCATGCACCCACGATCGGTGGCGTTGCTGTGGAACGAAGGCGGGCTTCCTATGGACTTCCTGTGCGGTTCCTATCAAGGCCCGCTCAGGAGGCGCCGGCGCACAGCGCCGCGTCGACGCTGTTCGAGACGTCGGTCACCTGGTCGAGCGAGGTCGGCAGGCCGGTGACCGCGACGACCGCGCTGCGGCCGTCCTCGGTGACCAGGTTGCGGGTCTCGAAGCCCTGGATGTCGCCGCCGTGTCCCCAGGCGTAGCCGCCGCAGGGCAGCGCGTGCCGGGCGAGGCCCAGTCCGTACTCCCAGCCGGCGGTCGGTTCGAAGTCGGGCGCCGGCACCGTGGTCATCATCGCCTTCTGCTGGGCGGGCCCGAGCAGCCGGCCCTGGATCAGCGCCTCGAGGAACGTGCGCAGGTCGTCCGGGGTCGACACCAGCTGGCCGGCCGACCAGCCCAGCGACGGGTCCATCTCGGTGACGTCGACCCACGGCTCGCCGTCGCCCACCGCGACGTACCCGTGCGGGTGGGTGCCGCGCAGGCGCTGCTCGCCCACGCCCGGCCAGTACGTGTCGCGCAGTCCCAGCGGCTCGATGATGCGCCGGGTGATCTCCTCGCCGATCGGCCGCTCGGTCACCCGCTCGGCGAGGAGCCCGAGCAGCACGTAGTTGGTGTTGCTGTACTCCCACTTGGTGCCGGGCGGGAAGCTCACGGGCCGGGTCAGCGCGGCGTCGACGAGCCGGCGCGGCTCGAAGTAGGAGTGGCTCTTGCCGACCAGGTCGGCGGGCGCGGTGAACAGCACGTCGTCGTAGTCGGGCAGCCCGCTGACCTGCTGGAGCAGCTGCCGCACGGTGATCTTTCCGGGGACCAGGCCGGGCAGGTAGTGCTCGACCGTCCCGTCGAGGTCGATCTTGCCCTCGCCGGCGAGCTGCAGCACGACGACGGCGGTGAACGTCTTGGTGTTGCTGCCGATGCGGACCTGGCCGTCCCGGGGCACCGGCCGCCCGGTGGCCAGGTCGCCGACGCCGGCCGTGTACTGCCGGACGTGTCCCCGGGCGTCGCGCACGGAGGCGAGCGCGCCGGGAAAGTGGTCGTCGCGCACCAGTTGGTCGAGCGCGCGCTGCACGGTGCCGGGGCGGGTCGCGGCCTGGCTGCCGGCGGGCACGGCAACGAGGGCGGCGGCCGCCAGCGCGACGGCCACGGGGATCCGGAAACGCATGGTTCTCTCCTTTGCTCAGCGAACTGCCGATCGATGTTCAGCCTTGGTCAGGAGCGGCCCGCGAACCATCCCGCCTGCTGCCCACCGCTGGTACAGCAGCCTGTACCTATGGATCTTTTTCGATGAGATGGCTTATGTTCGACTCGGAGGTGACTCCGGATGACTCCCCTGCTCGAGGCGCGCGGCCTCTCGCGAAGCTTCGGACACGTCCGCGCCCTGAACGACGCCTCGTTCGACGTCGGCGCCGGGGAGGTCGTCGCGCTGATCGGTGACAACGGCGCCGGGAAGTCGACAATGGTCAAGGCGCTCACCGGCAACCTCGCCCTCGACGCCGGGGAGCTGTGGTTCGCCGGCGAGCGGGTCACCATCACCAACCCGCACCAGGCGTCGGCGATGGGCATGGAGGTCGTCTACCAGGACCTCGCCCTGGCGCCGCACCTCAACCCGGTGCAGAACATGTTCCTCGGCCGTGAGCTCCCGCGCCGGGGGCTGCTCGGCCGGCTCGGCTTCATGGACGAGAAGCGGATGCGGGCCCGGGCCGAGGCCGGCTTCGCCGAGCTCGGCGGCACCGTCACCGCGCTGAGCTCGCCGGTCGGGTCGATGTCCGGCGGCCAGCGGCAGCAGATCGCGATCGTGCGGGCGATCAGCTGGGCCGACAAGATCGTGTTTCTGGACGAGCCGACCGCGGCCCTCGGCGTCGTGCAGACCCGCAACGTGCTGGACACCATCAAGCGGGTACGGGACAAGGGCATCGCCGTGGTGCTCATCTCGCACTCGATGCCGCAGGTCCTCGAGGTCGCCGACCGCATCCAGGTGATGCGCCTGGGCACCCGGGTCGCCACCATGCCCGCCGCCGGCACGACCGTCGAGCAACTGGTCGGCGCCATGACCGGCGCCCTCGACCGCCCGGGCAACGGGTCATGAGCGACCAGGCCGTCCTCGACAACCCGGCCGGGGAGTCCGCCCTGCGCCGCCTCGGCCGCCTGCAGTCGGTGTGGATCCTCGGCGTCCTGGTCGTCATCGTCGCCGCGTTCTCCGCGGCGGCCGGCACCAAGTTCCTGTCCACCAGCAACTTCTCGCTCATCTCGCAGAACATCGCGGTCTGGGCGGTGCTCGGGGTCGGCATGACGTTCGTCATCGTCACGGCCGGCATCGACCTGTCGATCGGCTCGGTCCTGGTCTTCTCCTCGGTGGTGGCCGCGAAGATCATGGAGGCGATCGGCGGCGACGGCTGGTCGACCGCGGCGGTCGGGATCGCCGGCGCCCTGGCCTCGGGCATCGCCTGGGGCACGCTCAACGGCTTCCTCATCGCCAAGGCCCGGATCCCGCCGCTGATCGTGACGCTCGGCGCGCTGTCGGTCGCGCTCGGGCTGGCCCAGGTGATCACCGGCGGCATCGACATCCGGTCGGTCCCCGAGGCGCTGACGGACTTCAACACGTACATCAAGATCCTGGGAATTCCCGCTCTTCCGTTCGTCGCCCTGGTGGTGGTGACCGTGGGCGGCATCGTGCTGCACAAGACGCGGTTCGGGCGCTACACCTACGCCGTCGGCTCGAACGAGCTCGCCGCGCGGCGGGTCGGCATCGGCGTCGACCGGCACCTCATCCGGGTGTACGCGTTGTCGGGCGCCTGCGCGGGCCTCGGAGCGGTCCTCGCCCTGGCCCAGTTCGGCACCACCACGATCGCCGGTCAGTCGCTGACCAACCTCAACGTCATCGCCGCCGTCGTCATCGGCGGCACCTCGATCTTCGGCGGGGAGGGCTCCATCTTCGGCACCGTGGTCGGCCTGTTCATCCCCGCCGTCCTGCAGGCCGGCTTCGTGATCATCGGGGTCGAGGCCTTCTGGCAGGGCGTCGCCGTCGGCTCGGTCCTGGTGGCCGCCGTCTACGTCGACCAGTCACGCCGCGCGGCCGCCCTGCGCGGCAGTTCCCGTTCCTCGTTCCTGTCCCTGCTCAAGACGACGAGGTGAAGCATGAGGCACAACCGACTCATCCCGTACGCCGCCGGCGCCGCGCTCGTGGTCGCGCTGGCCGCCTGCACGAGCTCCAAGCCGACGGGCAGCGCCGCCAACACCGCCGCGGGCAACCCGAGCGCCGCCGCCGCGTCCGCCGCCGTGGTGCCGGAGAAGGCGAAGAAGAACTACAACCTGCAGTTCATCCAGGGCGTCACCGGCGACGAGTTCTACATCACCATGCAGTGCGGCATCGAGGCCGAGGCGGCCAGGCTCGGCGTCACGGTCAAGACTCAGGGCCCGCAGAAGTTCGACCCGACCCTGCAGAAGCCGATCCTGGACTCGGTGGTGGCGGCCAAGCCGGACGCGATCCTGATCGCGCCGACCGACGTCACCGCCATGCAGACGCCGTTGCAGGCGGCGGCCGCGGCCGGCATCAAGGTGATCCTCGTCGACACCACCACCAAGGATCCGTCCTACGCGGCCAGCGCCATCGCGTCGGACAACGTCGGCGGCGGGAAGGCCGCCTTCGAGGCCATCAAGCGGCTCAACCCCGACGGCGGCAAGGTCATGGTGATGTCGACCGACCCCGGCGTCTCCACGGTGGACCTGCGCATCAAGGGCTTCGAGGACGCGGCCAAGGCCGACCCGAAGTTCCAGTACCTGCCGGTGCAGTACTCGCACAACGACCCGGCGACGGCCGCCAACCTGATCAGCTCGGCGCTGCAGCGCGACCCCGATCTCAAGGGCGTCTTCGCCGCCAACCTCTTCGCGGCCGAGGGCACGGCGACCGGCGTACGGCAGGCGGGCAAGACCAGCACCGTCAAGATCGTGGGCTTCGACGCCGGCCCGAACCAGATCAAGGCCCTCCAGGAGGGCACGGTGCAGGCCCTGATCGCCCAGCAGCCCGGCGACATCGGCCAGTACGGCGTCGACGAGGCCGTGGCCGCCCTCGACGGCGGCCAGGTCCAGCAGAAGATCCAGACCGGCTTCACCGCCATCACGAAGGAGAACCTGAGCGGCGAGGGCGGAAAGGCCGCCTACAAGTCCAGCTGCTAAGTATGCGACAGATGGCGGCGCCCGGTATCAGCGCGCGGCTCCCGTCCTCTTCCCCTCGTAGGCCGAACAACGGGACGGGGACGGGGACGTCATGTCGATCATCTGGGAGAGCAAGCCGACGAACGGCTACCACGAGCCGGCGGCGGTCAAGCCGGCCGCCGCCGCCGCGAAGCCGGCCGTTGCCCGCAAGCCGCCCTCGTGGTGGGTGTGCAACCGGACGCCGCGGCCGATCTGGCTCGAGCATCAGGGGCGGGTCTTCACGCTCGCCCCGCTCGAGGAGCGGACCTGGCGGACCGGCGATCCGCGGGAGGCGTTCCCCGATCTGCGCCGGCTCGAGGACCGCCGCCAGGTCGAGGTCGGTCAGCACCGGGCCGGCCCGGCCGGCGACGGGCTGCTGTCCACCTCGGTCCGCGTCACGCTCGTTCTCGCCTTCCTCTGGGCCGCCTCGTTCTGGCCGCTCCCGACCTGGTGGTGGCTGCGCATCGGCGCCGTCCTCGGCATCGGCGTGGGGTTGTGCTTCCTGCTGCTGGTGCTGCGCCCGTCCCGCCGCCGCGCGGGCCGTCAGGCGCGCCGGCGGACCTGGTACAACGCCACGATGGCGATGGTCGTCGTGGTCGGCATCCTGATGCCGACCATCGTGCTCTACTTCGCCACCGACCTGAACAACGTGATCTCGGTCTGGCCGGACGGCTTCCACATCGACATGACGCAGCCGCTGGTGCTCATCGGCCGCTTCATGCAGCTCACCTTCATCGCCGTCGCCACGCTGCTGCCGGCCCTGATGTACTTCCAGTTCGACGCCGAGCGGCTCGGCACCCTGCGCGACCGGTGGATCCAGAACGTCTTCCGGCTCGACCCGGCGGTGGCCACCACCTACGACGTCTACGCCAAGTACGGCAAGCAATTGGAGGAGGCGTACGGCGGTCTCGGCGACGGCCGGGGACGGCTCACCCGCGGGCGCCGGTCGCCGATCATCCTGGCCACCCTGGTCCTGGCCTTCGGCTGGGTGCTGATCCTGCTCAAGGCCGGCGACCACATCGACGTCGGGCCGGCGCTGTCCTTCGTGGCGCTGCTCGACCCGGACCAGTCCATGATCACCTTCGCCTTCCTGGGCGCCTACTTCTTCGCGCTGCAGCTGGTCTGGCAGGGTTACGTGCGGGCGGACCTGCGGCCCAAGACCTACACCACGATTGCCGTACGGGTGCTGGTCGTCGTCGTCCTCGCCTGGCTCATCGACGGCACGACCGGCGCCAGCACGAACTCCAAGCCGCTGTACCTGCTCGCGTTCGCGGCCGGCTTCGTGCCCGACCGGGTGCTGCACCTGCTCTGGGAGAAGGCCGTGCCCAAGCTCGGCCGGGTCCTCAACCAGGACCGCCAGCAGCAGCTCACCGAGCTCGAGGGCATCGACCTCTACGAGCGCACCCGGCTCTGGGAGGAGGGCATCACCTCGGTCGAGGCGCTGGCCCACCACGATCTGCTCGACCTGTTCTTCAAGACCCGGATCCCGGCCGCGCGCCTGGTGGACTGGGTCGACCAGGCGATCCTGGCGATGTACCTCAACACCGACGAGACCGGCGGTCCGGGGCTGCGCTCGGCGTTGCGGGAGCTGAGCATCCGGACTGCCAGCGACCTGGTCGAGCTGACCCGGCGCTCGGACTGCGGCGGCCAGGTGGGCGACCGCGAGCTGGACCGGCTGGCCGGCGCCGTGCACGTCATCCTGGCCGGGCAGCACCGGGCGACCATCAAATGCCGCCTGACCGTCCTGATCGCCACGCTCGACCACAGCGAGTGGCTGGGCCGCATCGAGAACTGGCGGCGCAGCGACCTGATCGAGCGGGATCCGGCCGGCCGGCTCTACATCGACGGCCGGGGCGAGCTGCGGCCCGGCGATCCCCGGTTCGGTCTCGCCGGCGGCGCCCCGACGCCCTGCTGCCCGCCCGCGGCCGAGGCCGGCTGATCGGCATGGACTGTCAAATCGGTTACGCAGCAACGCCGGTCGCCGTCCGCGCGCTGTTAGCCTGGTGCGGAGCTTCCGGCGACGGCGGAGATCAGCATGACGACCGAGGTCATCATGAGAGTCGATGAGCGCGGCGCCGACTCGCGACGGCTGCGCGAGCTGGCCGAGGAGCTGCAGGCCGATCTCGTGGTGCGGGGCGTCGACGACGCGCGGCTGGTCCGGCGGGACGACACCGCGGTCGGGGCCCGGGGCTTCGATCCGGGCTCGCTCGGTGTGCTGCTGGTGTCGATCCAGGGTTCGGCGCAGGCGCTGCTGCAACTGGTCGAGAGCGCCCGTGCCTGGCTCGGGCGGGGCAACCGGCCGCGCGCGGTCGAGCTCACCATCGGCGAGGCGACGCTGACCCTGTCCGACGCCTCCGCCGACCAGCAGGAGCGGCTGATCGACGAGTTCATCCGGGTCAGCTCCCGGTCGTAGGGCCGGCCGCGGCTATCCCGCGCCGAAGCACACGAACGGCGCGAGCGGGTCGGCGTTCGACGCCTCGGCCAGCGCCCGGGCCGGCGCGACGCCGGCCGCGACCGCCTGGTGGTAGTGGGTCATGACCGCCACCGCGCCCGGGTGACTCACCTGGGCGACGCTGGAGACGACACTCTCCGCGCCGGCGTAGAGCAGCGCCGCGGTGAAGCCGAGGATCTCGTCGCCCGGCCGCACCACCGCCCGGCCGACGTCGCAGGCGGAGAGCGTGACCTGGCGCGGCGCCGCGGTCAGCTGCTCGATGTCGTAGGCCATCAGCGGGCCGTCGACCAGGTCGAGACAGGAGAACAGCACGTTCTCCCGCTCGTGGTGGCCGTGCGCGGCCAGGTGGGCGATCGGCGCGCCGTCCAGCGCGCGGAGGGTGGCCGCGACCGTGGCGTCGGCGCCCGACAGCGTGCGGCTGCCGTGATGGGCGCGCGCGGTCTCCTCGATCTCGATCTCGGCGTGCTGCAGCCCGGGCCCGGCGACCAGGAGCGGCGGATTGCCCGGAGCCGGATTGCCCGGTGCCGGATTGCCCGGTGCCGGATCGCCCGGTGCCGGATCGCCCGGTGCCGCATCGGCCTTCGCCGCGGCCGGGCGGGAGGTGCCGAGCCAGGCCGAGGCGGACGCCGCGACCGTCACCGGCCGGCCGCGCAGCGGGGGCAGCAGGCCCCACGGGATGGACGACAGCTCCATCGTGGGCACCACCACCAGCTCGCGGTCGCCGAGGACGCGGACCAGCGGGAGCACGACCTGCTCGCTCACGATGGCGACGTTGCGGCGCAGCGATGCCCGGATGACCTCCTCGATCGCCTTCGGCAGACCGCCGGCGGCGAGCACGTCGAGGTCGGCCACCAGCCGGGCGGCGGCCTCCCGGACGACCGCGTAGTCGCCGAGCGGGACCAGGCGGACGTCGCGGCGGTCGACCAGCAACGCGGTGACCCGGCCGCGGTGCACCAGGAAGCTGGCCATGGCCCGGTCGGTGGCCGCCAGCCGGGCCAGCACGGCGGGCAGGGCCGCCACCGGGGCGCTCTGGCCGGGACCGCCGACCCGCCACGTCCGTTCCCGGATCAGACGTTCCAGCTCCGCGCAGCGGGCCCGGGCGGCGGCCGCCGCCGGGCGATCGATCGCCGGGTCGCGCATCGTGTAGCGCAGCTGCCGCAGCTCGGCCAGGGCGTCGGCGGTCTCGGGGTCGGCCGGCGGGTGCACCGGCGGGATCTGGAAGGCCTGGGCCCGGGACCGTTCCGACCAGGCGAAGATCGTGCGGGGCGAGCCGTCCCCGAAGGCGGCCTCGAGCCCGGCCGTTGCCAGCTCCCGGCCGAGCGCGGTCACGCCGGCCTGCAGGTCGACGCTGCCGAGCCGGCTGCGGTGCTGCTGCAGACCGGACAGCCCGGCGCGGACCTCGGCCAGCACCAGCCGCCGCCGGCCCCGGGCCCGGGCCAGCTCGGCGCGGGCCAGGCGGCGCATCAGCGACAGCTCGATCGGCACCGGCGGCGGCAGCCGGCGGATGCTCGCCTCGAGCTCGTGGGCCCGGTCGGCGTGGCCGCCCGCGATCAGCGCCCGCACGCCGACCAGGTCGGCCATCTCGGCGTCGGGCAGCAGCTCGACGGCGCGCAGGCCGCCCGCGACCCGGAGCGCGCGGGCGGCGAGCATGGCCGGCCGGAGGGCGTGCGGCAGGTCGGCCCGTAGCTGGGTCAGCGCCGCCAGCTCGGCCCAGGCCAGGTTGGAGCGTCGCCGGAACCGCCGCTTGGCCCGGCTCGCCCAGCCGCTGGCGGCGACGTGGTCGCCGGCGTGCAGCGCGGCCTGCGCGCGCAGCAGCTCGGCCTCGGCCTGCTCCTGGGTGAGGCGCTGGCGGCGGGCGGCGGTGATCACCTCGTCGAGGGCGCGGCCGGCCTCGTAGAAGAGCCCGGCGGCGAGCAGCGCGCGGGCCTGGGCGGCACGCAGCACGGGCAGGAAACCGGGCGCGTGCCGCAGATACAGCGTCTCGGCCTCGCCGAAGGCGGCCAGCGCGCTCGGCAGGTGCCCGGCGAGCAGGTCACAGTAGGCCCGGTTGTGGGTGGCCTTGGCCGCGAGCATGCCGAGGTCGTGCTGGCGGGCCAGGTGCCGGCACCGGTTGAGGTCGTCGCGGGCGGCCCGCACGCGGCCCGAGTGCAGGTGCACCGAGGCCCGGTTGAGCAGCGTCGAGCACAGCACCGCGACGTGCCGCTCGGCGCCCAGCAGCGGGATGGCCCGGTCGAAGTAGGGCATGCTCTCGGTGTAGCGGCCGGTGCGGTAGAGCATCAGCGCCCGCTGCTGGAGCAGGACACCCTCGTCGGCCGGGTCGACCAGCCCGGCCGCGTGGTCGAGCAGCTCGAAGCCGTACCGCGTGTGCCCGAGCTCGGCCTCGGCGTAGGCCAGGCTGATCAGCAGGCGGGCGACCAGCGCCGGATGGGAGACGGAGTCGGCCGGGGGAACGCCGGCCGGGGAGGCGCCGGCCGGGAGGGCGCCGGCCGGGGGTGTGCCGGCCGGGGGAGCGGGCCGGCCGAGCAGCGCGAGCCCGGCCCGCAGATGGCGGGCGCCGTCGGACGGGCGGCCGTCCGAGGTCGCCGCCACGCCGCGCGCGTGCAGGCCCCGGGCGGTCGTCTCGCGTGCGGACGGATCCGCGTCGAGGCCGGGGACGCCCACCCCTGTATTCCTACAACTCCACCGCCGGGGTGGCGAACAGGTTTCCCGGTCCCGGCGCATGGTCGGCGATGCCCACGAACAGCTGCGCCAGCCCGGCCGGCATCCGCTCGACGACGAACCGTCCCTCCTCGTCGGCGGTGCGGTTCAGCCGGCTCGTCCCGACCCGGACCATGATCCGATGGGCCGCGGGCGGCGCCAGCCAGCCGTCCATCCGGACGGTGTCGTCGGCCACGCCGACGACCCTGATCATGAGGGTGATCAGCGGCGCGGCGAAGGTGAAGATGCGGCTGCGGTCCTCACCCCGTACGCCCGCCTGCAGTGCCGTCTCCTCGACCAGCCGCATCGTCTCGAAGTCGATCTCCTCGAGCGCGACCGCGAACCGGATCCGCTCGACCAGATCGTCGGGCACGGGATCGAGCAGCGAATACAGCTCGGCGACCTCGTCCAGGACCGCGACATCGGTCTCGTCGATGGCGCCGCCGGCGTCCGGCACGGCGGAGGGCGATGACCCGTTCATGGCTGACTCCAGTCTGGTTGGCCCGACAGCAGCGCCCGCAGCTTGGCCAGGCAGCGCCCGCGGGTGGGGCCGATGCTGCCCTTGGGCATGCCGAGAGCGGCGGCGATCGCCGCGTAGTCGGCGCGATCGTGGAACGCGATGACCTGGATGAGCTGCACACAGCGGGGCGGCAGCTGGTTGACCGCCCGCCAGAGGACCCGTTGCCGCTCGTCGGCGAGAAGGGCGTGCTCGACCGGCGGGCTGTCGTCGGTGAGGGGCTCGAACGTCTCGGTGGCGGCGGGCCGGGTGCGGCTCTGGGCGGTGGCGAGGTGGACGGCTTCCCGCCGGGTGACCGTGACCAGCCAGGCGATCAGGGCCTCCGGCGCCCGTACCCGATCGAGGTGGCCCAGCAGCGTGAGCCAGGTCTGCTGGACGACGTCGGCGCAGCTGGCCGCGTCGAGACCGGTCGAGCGGGCGACGCGCCACAGCATCGGCGTGCACTGCACGATCAGCTCGTCGAGGGCGTCCCGGTCGCCGGCCAGCACGTCCCGGAAGAGCCGGGAGTTGCGCTCGGCCTTCTGCGGTGAACCGGCGGTGGTCATCATCGGTCGTCGTCCTCCCGGCCGACCGTGTAACGCGGGTCCGTCCGGACCGCCGTCCACGCCTGACGCGCGCGCTCCGCTCGTGCCGCGGGGTCGCCGTCCCGCTGACCGGCGTCGGGATGGAGGTTCGCGGCGAGACAGCCGGCGATCACCGGGGCCGCGAACGAGGTGCCGCTCCAGACCGCGAACATGCTGGTGAAGTCGTCGGGGTCGAAGGACTGCCGGGAGCCGGCGCCGGTGGGCGGTTCCAGCGCGCCCTGGAACGCCGGGTAGCTGCTGATGACGGCGGCCCCGGAGGCGTAGCAGGTGACCCAGGGCGCCTCGTCGCTGAATCGGGCCGTCGACGTGTTCGGGTTCAGCGCCCCCACGCTGATCGCGGGCGCGGCCGACGGGTCGTCGAGGACCGTGGTCAGCGCGGCCGGGTAGAACTCGCGGCTGGTGGAGAAGTTGCCGGCGGCCATGACCACGATGACCCCGGCCGCCGTCAGCCGTCGCAGCAACGGCTCCAGGTTGGCCGTGACCTGGCGTTCGGCGTCGGTCTCGTGGAAGTACCCGAGCGACAGCGACACGACGTCCACCGGCAGGGTGCCCTGCTCGACCTCGGCGACGATGCTGGTCAGGGCGAAGGTGAGATCGGCCTCGTGCGCGAACCCGTCCGGGTGCATCACGCGTACGGCGTAGATCTGCGCGCCCGGGGCCAGCTGACGGATCAGGCCGGCGATGAACGTGCCGTGGCCGGCATGGGTCGACAGGTCGCCGAGCAGCGGTTCGGCGATCGGTGGAAGATCCCGGAAGTCGCCGATCGGCAACCGGGGCACGCCGTCGACGCCGCCTCCGCGCCGGGCCTCGTCGGTGAGGCGCTGCTGAAGCGAGGGGTCGACGATGACTGCCGCGTTCGGGTCGATCGCGCCCGCCCGCTGGTCGAGCGGCTGGAGCCACGGATGCTCGGGGTCGAACGCGATTCCACTGTCGAGCACCGCCACGACGGGCCGCCGGGTGGCCTCATCGCCCTTCGGCGGGTGGTCGAGGTCGTTCAGCGCCACCGTGACCGGGATCCGGCCGCTCGTGCCGGCGGCCGGCCGGCCGAGCAGGTCGCTCAGGTCCGGGCTGCCGTTGCTGGCCGTGTTCGCGCCGACCAGGCCGGCGCTGCCGCCACCGTCCACGGCCGACCCCACGAGCAGGTGGTCCAGCGTCGTCGCGCCGACCACCTTGCGCACCAGCTCGGCCCGTTCCCGCAGCTCGTCGCGGTCGTTGTCGTCGGCCTCCTCGGCCGCCCGCGCGGTCTCGACGACGCCGGCCCGCAGACGCTGCAGGACGGTCCACGCGTCGACGGCCCGGGCGAGGAACGGGCCGGCGGGGACGATCTCGACCGCCCGGGGCAGCTCGGCGAACGACTCCAGCCGGCCCGACTCGTCGCCCAGCGGCGGCGGTGGCTCGAGGCGTACCCCGAGGTCCTCGAGGAGCCGGTTGAGCGTGCCGGCCGAGTCCGGGCTGATCAGGTTGCCGGGGATGAGCAGGACCCCGTAGCGGTACACGGTCGGGCTCAGCCGCGGCTGCTCCGGCAGTACGGCCGCCTCCGACGGCCGGAGCACCCGCGCCCCGTGGCGCTCGAGGAGCGCCTCCGGGATGAGCGGCAGTGTGAAGCGGCTCAGCGCGCCGGGCTCCGGGTGGTCCGCGTATCCGTCCGGCTCGCCGCGGGACGCCGGGACCAGGATTTTGATCATCACGACTCCTCGAATGGCGGTGCCGGTCGGCCGGCCTGGGCCCTGTCACACCGGATAGAGCGCCGGCCGGGCCCGCCTGATACACCGTGGTGCCGATTTTCGAGTGCGGCCTCATGGTAGGTCAGATCGACGCCGGTCCGCGTCCGCTGCCCGGTCCGGGTTCGCTGACCGGCATGGCGGAGGTCGCGTCATTTGGACCTATCGATAATGCGGCCGACCGTCTAGCCTCGTGGTGCTTGCCAGCGACACGGGGGAGGACTGGCATGACACGGGGATCTCGCATGCGCTCGATTCGGGGCCTGGGCTCGCCGGATACCTCCTGCCCGGGTCATCCGTCGCCCATGCGAAAGGACACCCTTCGATGAACTCGTACGTGGCCCGGTGGCGGCGCGCCGCCGTCGGGCTGGCGGCCGCCCTGACGGCGACCCCCTTGCTGCTCGCCGTCGGCGGGCCGGCCCAGGCGGCCGACACGTTCCAGTGCACCGGCGGCGCGACCCTGCTCGCCGCCGAGACCGGCGGGAAGCTGTGGAAATACCCGTTCACGTCGCCCGGGACGACCAGCAGCAAGCTGGGCACCCGGGTGTCCATCGGGTCCGGCTGGAACACGTACGGCCGGGTGCTCGGCGGGCCGGACGGCCGGGTCTACGGCATCAACTCGACCGGGCTCTGGCGCTACCGGTACAACGGCTCCGGCTGGGACACCGTGAACGGCAGCCAGAAGCTGCAGATCAGCACGAGCTTTACCCAGTACGCGACGGCCTCCTACCGCAACAAGATCACCGTCGACGAGATCGGCGACTTCTACCTGGTCGACGGCAACGGCAAGCTCCGCTGGTACCGGTACGACGAGACGACCCGGCAGTTCACCGTCAACGCCCGGGTGATCGACACCGGCTGGGACCGGTACGACCTGATCGTCGCCGCCGGGCCCGGGGTGCTCTTCGCCCGCACGCCGGCCGGCGAGCTCTACCGCTACCGGTTCGAGCCGGTGAGCCAGCGCTGGCTGACGGTCGGCGCGCGCGTCGGGACCGGCTGGAACGGCTTCACCAAGGGCATCTTCTCGACCGGCGGGGACACCCTGACCGGCATCCAGGCCGACGGCGACCTGATCACCTACCGGTACCGGGAGGACACGAACTCGTGGCCGGTGCTGGCCCGCGACATCGACAACGGCTGGCAGACCTTCGCCAACGCGGGCGCCTTCACCGACACGTGCCGCCTCACCGACCGGCACGTGCCGGCGTCGACCGCCACGCCGGTCGCCCAGTACAGCCCGAGCGCCGTGGTGCAGGGTCCGGCCGGGACGGCCGCCGTCGGGCCGGTCGAATACCTGCACGCCGACAACATCGGGCGGCTGCGTCACGCGTACCAGTCGAATCCGGATGTCTTCAGCTCGGCCCAGTGGACCACGCTGAACACCGATCAGGCCTTCACCGGCAAGCCCGCGGTGGTGGCGAACGGGCAGGGCAACCTGCAGGCCCTGGTCCACAACGCGAACGGCGACATCTGGTCGTTCACCCGCGCGGCGTCGCCGAGCACGACCTGGCAGGCGGGCATCTCGCTGGGTGGCGCGATGCGGTCCGCTCCGGCTCTGGTCAAGCTTTCCGACGGTACGCTGGCGGCCTTCGCCGTGGACGCCAACGGCCAGCTGTGGTACCGGTCGCAGGACGGCACCGCCGGTGACCTGCTCCCGTGGCGCCCGCTCACCGGCGGCGGCACCGGGAACACCGGCGACCCGTACGTGCTGGCCACCTCCGACCAGTCGGCGCTGCTCGTGGTCGCGGACGCGGCCGGCACGCTGCGGACCGCGACGTACCGGGCCGGCGCGCTCTCGGCCTGGACCAGCCTCGGCGGCAGCGGCTTCACCGGCACGCCGTCGATCGTCACGGTCCCGGGCCCGAGCCTGCGGATCTTCGCCCGCACCGCCGACGGGCAGATCGTGACCCAGCGGCAGAACGCCGCCGGCGCGTTCCCCGGCGTCTGGGACGCGGTCGGCGACTTCGTGGCGGCCGGTCCGCCGGCGGCCGTCCTCGACCCGGTGCTGGGCCGGATCGCCGTGGTCGCCCGCGGCGCCGACGGCGAGATCCACCTCGTCTTCGAGACCGCTCAGGGCTCCGGCACGTGGGGCGCCTGGCAGCGCCTCAACCCGGACACCTCCGACCCGGCGGCCACCGACCCGGCGGCCATCCCGTTCACCAACTCGAGCGGGCAGACCTGGCTGATCGCCTTCCGCAACGCCAACGACGCCACCCGGGTCTACGAGCGGACGCAGGTCTCCGGCACCGGCACGAGCCTGCGCAGGTCGGCGGCGGCCCCCGGCTTCATCGAGCGCACGCTGCCGGCGCTGCCGGCCGGGTAACTCCCTCCTTCATCGCGGGGGCCACCGTCCGGTGGCCCCCTCTTTTCGTCCGCACCGCATCCGTCGGCGGGCCGCCGGGCGAAGGAACGAAAAGAGGTGCGCGGGAGGGGGGTTGATGAGCTTCGACGACGAGCTCGCCGAGCGCCTGCGCGGCGGCGACGAGAAGGCGCTCCGGATCGCGTACGACCAGCACGGCTCCGCGGTCCTCTACCTGGCGCAGCGCATGCTGGGCAACCGCGCCGACGCGGAGGACGTCACCCAGGTGACCTTCGTGGCGGCCTGGTCCGGGCGGGACACCTTCGACCCGGGGCGCGGCACGATGCTGAGCTGGCTGCTCGGCATCGCCCGGCGCAAGGCCGTCGACCGGTTGCGCTCGGCGGCGCGCGACGACCGGGTGGCCGAGACGGTACGCGCGCAGGCCGCCCCGCCCGGGGAGTGGGAGCGCCCGGACCGGATCGTCGACCGGCTGGTGATCGCCGACGAGCTCGGCCGGCTGCCCTCGGAGCAGCGCCGCACGCTGGAGTTGGCGTTCTTCGACGACCTGACCCATGCCCAGATCGCGGCGGTCACCGGGCTGCCGCTCGGTACGGTCAAGAGCCACATCCGGCGCGGACTGGCGAACCTGCGACGTCGATGGGAGGTGGACGGTGCCACATCTGGATCCCGACCGGCTGGTTCTTCTCGCGCTTTTTGAGCAGGCCGAGGATCTCGCCGAGGCCGGCCACCTGGCCGGCTGCGCACCGTGCCGCCAGGAGATCGACGCGCTGCGCACGGTCGCCGTCGTCGGCGCGGAGACGCAGGATCTGCGCGACCTGCCGCCGCCGCCCGAGCGAATCTGGCGCCGCATCCAGTACGGCGTGTCCCGGCCCACCGAGCCGGCGGCCCCGCCTGCGGTCCCCTCCGCGGCCGCCTCCTCCTTGCCCGCCTCCTCCGTGCCCGCCTCGGTCGCGCCCGCCTCGGTCGCGGCCGCCGGGGCGCCGGGCCGGTCGCGTCGTCGCTCTCGCCGCGGCTGGCTCGTTCCCGTGCTCGCCGCGGCGGTGGCCGCGGTGCTGGCGGTGACGGGCACGCTCGCGGTCGACCGGTTCCTCCGGCGGCCGCCGCCCGAGCGCGTGACGGCGCGGGCGGTCCTCGCGCCGCTGCCGGAGGTGCCCCCGTCGGCGGCCGGGACGGTCCGGGTGCTGTCCGACGGCGAGATGCGCATCGACGTGCGGAACCTGCCGCTGACGACCGGCTTCCACGAGGTGTGGCTGATCGACCCGGACGACCTGACGAAGATGGTGTCGCTCGGCAACCTGACCGACCGGCCGGAGGCGCTGCTGCCGGTGCCGCCGGGCGTCGACATGAACCGGTACCGCCTGGTCGACGTCAGCGACGAACCGCACGACGGCGACGCCGCCCACTCGGGGCACAGCCTGCTCCGCGGAACTTTGACGAAATAGCTGCATCCAACGGCGGCGATCCGGGCGAAGGACGGGGTGGTGGCGACGACGTCACCGTCCCGTACCGGAAAGGACGCACGAAGATGAGGTTCATCCGACTCGGCCGGCGCGCCGCCGCCGTCGCGACCGCCGCGCTCGTCGCCTCCGCCCTCGCCGCGGCGCCGGCCCAGGCGCACGGAAAGACGAAGCCGCTCGGAACCAAGTCGCTCGCCGCGGTGCTGACCGCCGACAAGAGCGGCTTCGACCGCAACGGCGGCGACTACGACATCCTGACCGCGGCCGTCCTGGCCGTGCTGAAGGCCAAGCCGTCCAGCCCGGTCGGCGTGCTCACCGACGGCAAGACCGCGCTGACCGCGTTCATCCCGAACGACCGCGCCTTCGAGCGGCTGGTCGCCGACATCCAGCACAGCAAGAAGCTGCCGAGCGAGAAGGCGGCGTTCACGGCGGTGGCCGGCCTCGGCATCGACACCGTCGAGTCGGTGCTGCTCTACCACGTCGTGCCGGGCGCCACGATCACCAAGGCCGCGGCCCTCAAGGCCGACGGCGCGTCGCTGAAGACGGCGGCGGGCTCGTCCATCAAGGTCGACGTCTACGGCTACTGCTGGAAGCGCGTGCGCCTGATCGACGCCGACACCAGCGACCGCGACCCGCGGGTCAACCGCTTCGACATCAACAAGGGCAACCGGCAGATCGCCCACGGCATCGACCGGGTGCTGCGCCCGATCGACCTGCCCTGATTCGGCTTCTGATCCAGTGTGACCGGCCGTAATCTCTCCCCCACCCCGTAACTGGGTGGGGGAGAGATTACGGCCCTGCTACGACAATTTTCCGCGGTTGCCCACAGCGTGAAGGGCGCGATACTGATCCCCATGCGCGCGGTCTGGATCACCAAGCCTGGGGGGCCCGAGGTTCTTGCGGTACGCGAGAGCGCCGCACCGGAGCCGGGGCCGGGCGAGGTGCGGATCGCCGTTCGCGCCGCGGGGCTGAACTTCGCGGAGGTCATGGCTCGCCAGGGGCTGTACCCGGACGCGCCGAAGCCGCCCTGCGTCGTGGGCTACGAGGTGGCCGGCGTCGTCGACGCTGTCGGGGCCGGGGCCGAAGGGCTGACGGTCGGGCAGCGGGTGGTTGCCCTGGTGCGGTTCGGTGGGCACGCCGAGGCGGTCTGCGCTCCGGTCGAGCGGGTGCTCCCGATGCCCGACGACCTCGACTTCGTTACCGGGGCCGCGCTGCCGGTCAACTACCTCACGGCGTACCACATGCTGTTTCGGGTGGCGAACCTGCGGCCGGGCGCGCGGGTCCTGGTGCACATGGCCGCCGGTGGGGTCGGGCTCGCGGTGCTGCAGCTGTGCCGCACGGTGCCGGGGGTCGTCACGTTCGGTACGGCGTCGGCGGCCAAGCATGCGGTGCTGCGCGAAGAAGGGTGCACCCACCCGATCGACTACCGCACCGAGGACTACGCGGCGCGGGTGCGCGAGCTGACCGCGGGGGAGGGCGTCGATCTCGTCCTCGATCCGCTCGGCGGGCGCGACTGGAAACGCGGCCTCCGGCTGCTGCGGCCGGTGGGCCAGCTCGTCGCCTACGGCTTCGCCAACCTCAGCGGGGGCGAGCGGCGCAGCCTTCGCCGGGTGGCCGCGCAGTTCACCGGAATGCCGGTGCTGACGCCGTTCTCGATGATGGGCCGCAACCAGACGGTCAGCGGCGTCAACCTCGGTCACCTGTGGAGCCGCTCCGACCTGTTGCGCGAGGAGCTGATCGCCCTGCTGGGACTGTGGAGCTCGGGCGCGATCCGGCCGCGCATCGACGGCGTCTTTCCCTTCGGCGAGGCGGCGGCGGCGCACCGCCGGCTGAGCGAGCGCCGCAACGTCGGCAAGGTCGTGCTCGTGCCCTGAGCGATCAGCTCTCGACGGCGGCCACGACGGCGGCGGTGGCCGCCACGGCCACGGCCGCGGCTGCCGCGGCGACCGCGGGTGCCTTCGCGCGGCGCCAGCGGCCGGCGCGGGCCCGGGCGGAGGCGCGGGCCGGCGCGGAGACGGCGGCCGAGGCGGAGACGGCGGCCGGGGCGGAGACGGCGGCCGAGGTGGCGACGGGGGCCGAGGTGGAGACGAGGGGCGAGGTGGAGACAGGGGACGAGGCCGCCGGTGCAGGCTGGTGTGCGGGCTCCTCGCGGCGGTTGGGCAGCGACAGGCGGAAGACCTTGAACCAGGCGGACGCCACCTGCTTGGGCAGCGGACCACTGGTGTAGCTCAACCCGTACCGGCGGAAGAGATCTTGGATCTTGGGGGCGATCTCGCGGTAGCGGTTGCTGGGCATGTCGGGGAACAGGTGGTGCTCGATCTGGTGGGAGAGGTTGCCGGTCATCAGGTGCACGGCCGGGCTGCCGCTGATGTTGGCCGAGCCGAGCATCTGCCGCAGGTACCACTCGCCGCGGGTCTCGCCCTCGATGGAGGTCTTCTCGAAGGTCTCGACGCCGTTCGGGAAGTGGCCGCACATGATGACCGAGTGGCTCCACAGGTTGCGGATCAGGTTGGCCGTGGCGTTGGCCGCGACGGTGTGCAGGAACGACGGGCCGGACAGCGCCGGGTGCACGACGTAGTCCTTCAGCACCTGCTTGGTGATCTTGCGGCGGACCTGCTTCAGGGCGGCGCGGAACTTCGGGTCCCGGCGGCGCTCCTTGCTGGCCAGATTCTCACCCAGCTCGAGGTCGTACGCGGCGATGCCGTACTCGAAGAAGCATGCGTTGATGAAGTTCCACAGCGGCTGGCCGAGGTGCATGGGATGCCACGGCTGGCCCTCGTCGACGCGCATGATGCCGTAACCGAGGTCGTTGTCGCGGCCGAGCACGTTGGTGTACTTGTGGTGCAGCTCGTTGTGCGAGCGTTTCCACTGCTCGGCGGGGGTGGCGTGGTCCCACTCCCACCTGGTCGAGTGGATCTTCGGGTCCCGCATCCAGTCCCACTGGCCGTGCAGGATGTTGTGGCCGATCTCCATGTTCTCGAGGATCTTGGCGATCGACAGCCCGGCGGTGCCGAGCAGCCAGGCCGGCGGGAAGAGGGAGAACAGCAGCACCCCGCGGCTGCCGAGCTCGAGCCCCCGCTGCCAGCCGATCACCCGCCGGATGTACGCGGCGTCCCGCTCCCCGCGGCTCGCCATCACCTCGTCCCGGATGGCGTCGAGCTCGATCCCGATCTGCTCGATGTCCTCGGGCGTGAGGTGGGCGATCGGGTTGGATTCCTTGCGCTGGATCGTGGTCAAAGCGGGGTCCTCAGCAATCGATGGTGCAGGGGCCGGCGGCGGCCGAGATGCAGGTCTGTACGGGGATGTTGTCGCCCGGCTCGGCGACGGTGAGCCGCCCGTCGCGCAGGTCGCGGACGGCGCCCTGGCGCAGCGGCAGCACGCAGCTGAAGCAGATGCCCATCCGGCAGCCGGACGGCATCAGCACGCCGGCCGCCTCGCCGGAGTCGAGCAGCGGCTCCGAGCCGTCCGTCTCGACCACGGCGCCCGACGCGGCGAAGGTGACCGTGCCGCCGCCGTCGCCGCTGATCAGCACCGGGCGGAATCGCTCGGTCCGCAGCCGGTCGGTGGCCTCGGCGTCGGCCCAGTGGGTCTCCAGGTCGTCGAGCATCTCGTTGGGGCCGCACGCCCAGGCGTGGCGCTCGAAGAGATCGGGCACCAGCTCGGTGAGGTCGGCGGGCTTGATCCGGCCGTCGGCCCGGGTGTGCCGCTCGATCAGGCGGATCCGGCCGCTCGCGGCCAGCGCCCGCAGCTCGGCGCCGAAGACGACGGCCTCGCGGGTCGCCGCCGAGTGCACGACGACGACGTCGGCGAGCTCGTGCAGGGCACTGCGCAGCATGCCCATGACCGGGGTGATGCCGCTGCCGGCGGTGACGAAGAGGGCCTTCGCCGGCCGGGGCGTGCCGAGTCGGAACTCCCCGGCCGGCGGGTCGAGATGCACGAGCATGCCGCGCCGGGCACGGTGGACGAGGTGGGTGCTGACCACGCCGCCGGGCACCGCGTTCACGGTGATGGTGATCCGGCCGTCGGGGCGCGCCGGCGGGCTGGTGATCGAGTAGGAGCGCCACAGCCGTACGCCGTCGACGTCCACGCCGACCCGCACGTATTGCCCGGGCTCGTGCGGCACCCAGCCGCGGCCCGGCCGCAGCAGCAGGCTGGCGCTGGTCGCCGTCTCTGGCCGCACCGCGTCGATCTTGGCGCGGAGCACCCGCGGATTGCGGAGCGGAGCGATCACGTCGAGGTAATCGGCGGGCACCACCGGCGTGGTGATCAGTTCGACCACGCGCCAGGCGCCCGTCCGGACGGAGTTGAGGACGGCCACATCACAAGTTTGCTGCGTCTCGGGAATATAATCCCTACCCGCCGAAGTGAATCAAACCGTAGTCTTTGTTCGCCGCGAACAAGCTACGGCGTTTAAACCGAGAGTAATCGTCGTGACCGAGCCGCTTCCCGACATTCTGAGCTTCCGCCTGTCACCGCAGGTCGTGGCGCCGCTGCAGGACCGGCTGCCGCACGTCGCCACCCAGACCATCGACGCGATCATGACCGAGGTGCCCGCGTACGCGGAGGCGTTCGCCGGCGACCTGGGCGCCAAGATCGAGCGGGCGGTACGCGCCGCGCTCGGCACCTTCCTCGGGCTGGTGTCCCGCGACGACGGTCCCGAGCAGCAGTCCCCGCTGGCCCCGGCGCTGGAGGCGGCGTACGCGCTGGGCCGCGGCGAGGCCCGCAGCGGCCGGACTCTCGACGCGCTGCTCGGCGCCTACCGGGTCGGCGCCCGCGTCGCCTGGCACGAGCTCGCCGCGGCCAGCGTCGCCGCCGGGCAGCCGGCCGCCACCATCGCGCACTTCGCCGAGCTGGTCTTCGCCTACATCGACGAGCTCTCGGCGGCCAGCGTCGCCGGGCACGCCGACGAGCTGGCCTCCTCCGGCCGTGACCGCCTGCGCCGCCTGGAGCAGCTCGCCCAGGCCCTGCTCGCCGGCGAGGCCGAGCACAAGGTGACGGCCGCCGCCCGCCGCGCCGACTGGCCGCCGCCGCGCACGCTGACCGCCGTTCTGGTCCCCGAGCACGCCGCCCGCGCGGTGGTGGACCTGCTCGACCGGCGCACGCTGCGGCTGAACGAGGCCGGTCCGGAACTGCCGGAGTTCTCGGCGCTGCTGGTGCCGGACGCCGACGGCGGCTCCCGGGCCGCGGTGCTGGGCCTGCTGCGCGGCCAGCGCGCGGTGGCCGGTCCGACGCGGCCGTGGCTGCGGGTCCGGGAGTCGTTCGACCGGGCGGTACGCACGCTGCGGCTGCCCGGGCTGCCCGCCAAGGACGTCGTCGACACCGAGGACCACCTGGCCACGCTGGTGCTGACCGCCGACCCGCAGGCCCTGGCCGATCTGCGCGCGCGGGTGCTGGAGCCGTTGTCGGCCGCCCGCGACCTGTCGGCGGCCAAGCTGGCCGAGACCCTGCGCAGCTGGTTGCGGCACCAGGGCCGGCGCGAGGAGGTGGCCGCGGAGCTGTTCATCCATCCGCAGACCGTGCGCTACCGGATGACCCGGCTGCGTCAGCTGTACGGCGACCGGCTGCGCGACCCCGAGTGGATCTCCGCCCTGACGATCGCGCTGGCCGCGCCGCCGGAGGTTTAGTTCAGGCGAGACCGGCGTCGTGCGCGAGCAGCGCGATCTGGGTGCGGTTGTCGAGCCCGAGCTTGGTCAGGATGTGCGAGACGTGGGTCTTGACCGTGGCCAGCGTCATCTGCAGCGCCTCGGCGATGTCGGTGTTGCCGTACCCCTGGGCGATCGCCACGACGACGTCGTGCTCGCGCGGGCTGAGCGCGGCGAGCTTGGCCCGGGCCCGCGCGTAGGCGTCGGCCTGGACCGCCACCCGGTCGATCAGGCGGCGGGTGACCCGGGGCGAGAGGATCGGCTCGCCCGCCGCCACCTGCCGGACGGCCTCGGCGATCCGGGCCGGCGGGGTGTCCTTGAGCAGGAAGCCGCTGGCCCCGGCGCGCAGCGCGTGCAGGATGTTCTCGTCGCTGTCGAACGTGGTGAGCATGATGACCTCGGGCGGGCGCGGGCGCGCCCGCAGGCGGCGGGTCGCAGTGACCCCGTCGACCCGGGGCATCCGCAGGTCCATCAGCACGACGTCGGGGGAGTGCGCGTCGGTGGCGGCCGGCACCTCGGCGCCGTCGGACGCCTCGCCGACGACCGCGATGCCCGGCGCGCCGTCGAGCATCATGGTCAGCGCGGCCCGGACCAGGGCGTCGTCGTCGACCACCAGCACGCGTACGGGCGGGGTCATGCCGGCCATGGTAGCGACGCGTGCAGCCGGAACTCGCCTTCGACGGCCTGGTGGTCGAGGCGCCCGCCGGCCAGGTGCACCCGCTCGGTCAGCCCGGCCAGCCCGGCGCCGCCGGACCAGGCGGACGGCGCCGCGCGTTCCGGCGCCAGCTCGTTGCGGACGTCGATCTCCAGCCCGGTGCCGGGCCCGCCGCGCACGTCGACCCGAACCGGCCGGCCGGCGGCGTGCTTGCGGGCGTTGGTCAGGCTTTCCTGGATCACCCGGTACGCCGTGCGGGCCACCGTCGGCGGCGCCTCGGCCGGGTCGTCCACCGCCTGCCGCAGCAGCACCTCGGCGCCGGCGTCGCGGGACTCCTCGACCAGGCGCGGCACGTCGGCGAGCACCGGCTGCGGCCGGACGCTCTCGCCGCCCGCCGGCTCGTCGCGCAGCAGCGAGATCACCTCCCGCAGCTCGTCGAGCGCCTGGTGCACGCCGTCACGGACGATCCCGGCCGCCCGCGACAGCTGCTCGGGCGAGGAGTCCGGCCGGTACTCCATCGCGCCGGCGAACGTGGCCACCAGCGACAGCCGGTGCGCGAGCACGTCGTGCATCTCGTGGGCGATCTGGCGACGCTCCAGCATGCGCGCCTCGGCCACCCGGCGCGCCTGCTCGGCCTCGGCCCGGCGGGCCCGCTCGTGCAGCGACCGGATCAGCGCCTCGCGAGCCTGCGCCCAGGCGCCCCAGCCGAGCAGGGCGCCGTAACCGGCCGTCACCAGCGCCAGCCACCAGCCGTACGACAGGCCGCCGGGCGACCGCCACGCGCCCTGCACGGCGTGCGCGGCCACCCCGGCCGCCGCGATCGCCGCCGCGACCGGGAAGCGGCCCCGGCGGGCCACCTGCAGCGCGCCGATCGTGGCCGGCGCGGTGGCGGCCGGTGACAGCGCGGCGAGCACGGTCGCCACGGCCGAGGCGGCGACCGGCCGCCGCCGCATCAGCAGCATCGTGAGCCAGCCCAGCACGCCGGCCGCGATGTCGAGCGCCAGCAGCGGGCCGGGCGGCCGGTCGCTCCACCGGCCGACGATCGTCATCGCGGTCAGCACGCCGGAGGCGCCGAGCAGCAGGGCGAGGGAGGCGGCCCGGGGGCGCTGTTCGCAGTCCTCGGGCGTGGACGGCACGCTGGTCACGACGTGAGGCTAACCGGCGGTCGTCCGCGGCCGACACCATCGAAAGTTGGTGGTCGTCGCGTCCGCGGACCGATGTGCGCGGGCGTCCGGCTCATCGATGCTCATCGGCATGACGAACGAGACGCGGCAAGCCCCGACCACCAAGACCACCGCACGGCGTACGCGCCGGGCCGTCACCGTCGCCGCCGGAGCGGCCGGCGCGCTGCTGGTCTGGACGGTCGCCGATGCCCTGGCCGGGGTCGACGTCGCCGTCCGGCAGGGCGGCGCCGTCCAGCGCATCGGCCCAGTCGCGGTCGTGGTCACCGCGCTGATCGCCGGGCTGGCCGCGTGGGCCCTGCTCGCACTGCTGGAGCGCACGACCGGGCGCGCCGTCCGGACGTACCGGATCATCGCCTCGGTGGTGTTGATCTTCTCGCTGGCCGGGCCGCTGGGGAGCGGGGAGGGCGCGGGGAGCCGGATGGCGCTGCTCGGCATGCACCTGGTGGTGGGCGTGGTGTTGATCGCCCTGCTGCCCGGCCGGCGGACTCGGCGCTGAGCCGGCCGCCCGCGGCCTCAGTTCGGGCGGGCGGGGAGGCGGTCCGCGTCCGGCAGGCGCCAGGGCACGCGCGGCGGCGGGACGCTGGGGATCCGGGGAGCCGCTGTTCCGGGCCGCCGGTGGGGATCGGCGGCGCGGTACCACTGCCGGGCGAAGACGACGATGAGCACGGCATCGGCGAGGTCCCCGCCGTAATACATGAGCTGGGCGCCGGCGGGACCGCCGAGGACGCCGGCCGGCGGGTGGGCGTAGAGGTACTTGGCGAGGATCGCGTGGGCGGCCAGGAAGGCGATCAGGACGGCGGCCCGCGTTCGCGGGCCCGGCCGGTGCGGGGCCGGGTCCACTCCGGTCACGGCGGCGGTGAACAGGTATCCCGCGACGATGACGTGGACCTGGGCCGCCAGGTGCACCCACGGGTACTCGGCCGTCGCCCGGTAGAGGCCGGTGGCGTAGAGCGCCCACAGGCCGCCGGCATTCAGGCCGGCGGCCGTCACCGGATGCGTCGCCAGCCGCGCCGGCCCGCTCGCCAGCACGTGCGAAAGCACGCGGGCGTGGGGCGCGGGCAGGGCGCGCAGGGTCAGCGTCACCGGCGCGGCGAGCACGAGGAGCAGCGGCGCCGCCATGCCGAGCAGGAGATGCCCGGCCGCGTGCGCGACGAAGTAGTGATGCGCGGCCCGGGGAAGCGGACCGGTCACCGTGATCGCCGCCGTGGCGAGGCCGGCGATCCAGCAGGCGGTCCGCCCGGCCGGCCACCAGCGGCCGCGCCGCCGGGCCGCGAGGACGCCGAGCGGATAGAGGACACCGGCCGCGAGCAGGGCGGCCGGGGCGATCCCACCCGGCGTGACGGTCATCGGTCACGGCGGGAAGCTCGGACCAGCAGCACCGCGCCGGCGACGATCAGCACGGCGGCGACGATGTTCCAGGTCCAGTCGTAGGGCGCGACCGCGACGTGGTAACGGATCTGGTGCAGCCGCAGGAGCTTGTGCTGGACCGTGCCGTCGTAGAGCTGGAAGCCGCCGGCGCCGAGCAGGAGGCCGCCCCACCAGAGCGGGGCCCGGAAGGCGGCCCGGCGGCGCAGGTCGGCCAGCAGGAACAGGGCCGCGATGGTGGCGAACCAGCTGACGGCGTGGAACAGGCCGTCCGAGACCAGCCCGGCCGCCGGCGTGGACTTGTCGTAGAAGTGGTGCCAGTGCAGCAGCTGGTGGAAGACCGTCTCGTCGACGAAGGCGGCGACGCCCAGACCGAGCAGCACGCCGGAGAGCACGCTACGGCCTCCGGCGGCCTCCCGGGCGCGCGGTGCATCGACGGACATGACGGCCTCCCGGGGTCCAGGAACCGCCGGGTTCCCTGGCGCCCGGGCGATAAACGCCGGGATCGGCAAACGCCGGGGCGATGAACCCCGGTCAGCGGACCGGGGTGTCGTCCATCAGGATGCCGTCGAGGTGGGCGATCTCGAGGACCATCCGGACCATCGCGGCCGGCTCGCGCAACGCCAGCCGGGCGCCCCGGGCGGCGGCCGCCCGGTGGGCGGCGACCAGGACGCCGATGCCGCTCGAGTCGAGGAACGTCACCGCGCTCATGTCGATGTCGATCCGGGCGACGTGCTGCTGGCTGTCGAGCACGTTGCGGAGCACCGTGCGCAGCACGTCGACCGTCTCGAGGCTGATGTCGCCCTCGGGCACGACGGTGACCCGGTCGGCCTTGCGCTCGATCCGATACTCCAAGGACATCGCTCACTCCGGTGCTCGGGGGGACGATCGATCGTCGGGCCGTACCCCGCGCCGTCGCGGATCAAACGGTCCGGTGGGATGAATGATCTGACATGAGGTGGGAAATTAGCCTGACATGACGGGGTGGAAGGTGTGGCGCCCGCCGCCGGTGGACGAGCAGATCGCGACCTGGACAATCGAGGAGCCGCCCGGATTGCAGACGTTGCGGGACGCATTGCGCCGGGCGGTGGCGAACCGGGCCGAGCTCGGCGCGGACGATGCCGACGAGCTGGCCGATCTGCTCGGGATCGTGGCCACCGAGCTGGCCGGCAACGCCCTGCGGCACGGCCGGTCGCGCGCCGTCGTCGCCCTGCTGCGCGCCGACGGGCACCTGGTGCTCGACGTGGTCGACGACGACCCGCAGGCGGCGCCGGTGGTCGAGCACCGCCCGGCCGGCGCCGGCGGGCTGGGCCTGCTGCTGACCGAGCGGCTGGCGCAGGCCGTCGGCTGGTACCGCACCGACACCGCCAAGCACGTATGGGCCATGTTCCCGCTCAGTCTGCGATGACGGCCTCCACCCGGACGGTCGCGCCGCGTTCGGCCGGTGGCACCACCGCGCCGTCGATGCGGTCGCCGTCCACGATCAGGTAGGCGACGCGGCCGGTCGCGCCGGGCGTCCTGCGGACGGAGATGTCGTAGGTGGCGCCCCGGAACGACCGGGTGGCGCGGAAGCCGGGCCAGTCCGACGGCAGCACCGGGTCGATACGCAGGCCGGTCAGCTCCGGCCGGATGCCGAGGATCCACTGCGTGATCGCGACGAAGTTCCACGCCGCGGTGCCGGTCAGCCACGAGTTCTTGGCCTCGCCGTGGGTCGGGGCGTCCCGGCCGGCGATCATCTGCGCGTACACGTACGGCTCGCAGCGGTGCACGTCGCTGATCGCCTCCCGGACCGACGGGTTGATCCGCCGGTAGTAGTCGAGCGCGCGGTCGCCGTTGCCGGCCATCGCCTCGGCGATCATGATCCAGGGGTTGGTGTGGCAGAAGATGCCGGCGTTCTCCTTGTAGCCGGGCGGGTAGGAGGAGATCTCGCCGAGCTCGATCCGGTACGACGAGTACGCCGGCTGCTGCAGGATGATGCCGTGCGGGGTGGCCAGGCGCTCGGCCACGCTCTCCAGTGCCCGCCCGGCCAGCCCGTCGTCGACGCCCACCCCGGCGAGCACGCACATGCCCTGCGGTTCGATGAAGATCTGACCCTCGTCGTCCTCGCTCGAGCCGATCGGGCGGCCGTCGAAGTCGTACGCCCGCCGGAACCAGGCGCCGTCCCACCCGTGCTCGATGATCACCGCGGTCATCTTCTCCGCCGCCGCGCGGTACTCGGCCGCCTCGCCGCCCAGCCCGCGCAGGTCGGCGATCGCGGCCAGCTCCTTGGCCGCCAGCACGAACTGCCCGGCGATGAAGACCGACTCGGCCGATCCGCCGCTGACGTTCTCGGTGGTCTGGAACGGCTCGCCCGGGGTGTCGGAGAAGCAGTTCAGGTTCAGGCAGTCGTTCCAGTCGGCCCGCCCGATCAGCGGCAACCCGTGCGGGCCGAGCCGCTGCTGGGTGTAGCGCAGCGAGCGGCGCAGGTGCTCGTACAGCGGCGCCTCGCTGCCGGGCGCGTTGTCGAAGGGCACCGGCTCGTTCAGGATCGTGGTGTCGCCGGTCTCCTTGACGTACGCCGAGACGCCGAGCACCAGCCACAGCGGGTCGTCGTTGAAGCCGTCGCCGATGTCGTTGTTCCCGCGCTTGGTCAGCGGCTGGTACTGGTGGTACGCCCCGCCGGTCGCCATCTGGGTCGCCGCGATGTCGAGGATCCGCTCCCGCGCCCGGCCCGGGATCATGTGGACGAAGCCGAGCAGGTCCTGGTTGGAGTCGCGGAAACCCATGCCCCGGCCGATACCGGACTCGTAGAAGGACGCCGACCGGCTGAGGTTGAAGGTCACCATGCACTGGTACGCGTTCCAGATGTTCACCATCCGGTCGGTGTCCGCGTCCGGCGTCGTCACCCGCAGGCCGCCGAGCAGGCTCTCCCAGTAGTCGCCGAGCGCCGCGAACCCCTCGGCCACGGTCGCCGGTCGCAGCCAGCGCTCGATGACCGGGCGTACGTGCCGCTTGGTGAGGATCTGCGAGCCGGGCGGGTCGAACTTGTCGTCGCGCGGGTTCTCGGCGTACCCGAGCACGAAGATCACCTCGCGGCTCTCCCCGGGCGCGAGCCCGAGCCGCACGTGGTGGCTGCCCATCGGCGCCCAGCCGTACGCCACCGAATCGAAGGCCTCCCCGCGCTCGACCGCGACCGGTGCGTCCCAGCCGCGATAGGCGCCGAGGAAGGTGTCGCGCTGGGTGTCGAAGCCGGCCAGCGGCTCGGAGCAGGCGAAGTAGGCGAAATGGTCGCGCCGCTCGCGGTACTCGGTCTTGTGGTAGATCACCCCGTCGGCCACCTCGACCTGGCCGGTGGAGAAGTTGCGCTGGAAGTTGGTGGCGTCGTCCTGCGCGTCCCACAGGCAGAACTCGACCGACGAGAAGAGCGAGAGCTCGGCCGCCGTCCCGCGGTCGTTGGTGACCCGGACCCGCCACACCTCGAGGGTCTCGCCGAGCGGCACGAAGTAGAGCGTCTCGGCGCGGATCCCGTTGCGGGCGGCGGCGATCCGGGTGTACGACAGGCCGTGCCGGCACTCGTACTCGTCCAGCGAGCCGCGCGTCGGCTGCCACGACGGCGACCAGAAGTCACCGGTGGCGTCGTCCCGCACGTAGAGGTAGCGCCCGCCCACGTCGAACGGCGCGTTGTTGTACCGGTACCGGGTCAGGCGGCGCAGCTTGGCGTCGCGGTAGAACGAGTACCCGCCGGCGGTGTTCGAGACGATGCCGAAGTACTCGTCGGTGCCCAGGTAGTTGATCCAGGGCAGCGGGGTGTCGGGCCGGTCGATGACGTACTCGCGCCGCTCGTCGTCGAAGTGTCCGTACTTCACGAGGTCCTCCATTTTGGGAGCGCTCCCGAAATGCTAGCTTGAACATCGGCTCTGGTCGATCGATCAAGGAGACCGTGGCATGCGGAGAGCTCTCGTCGCCGTCATCGCGGCCCTGACCGGCGCGGTCGTCCTGGCCGGACCGGCCGCCGCGGCGCAGCCCGCGTTCGTCACCCGCGTCGGCAGCACGCTGAAGCTGGACGGCAAGCCGTTCCGCTTCGGCGGGACGAACAACTACTACCTGTTCTACAAAAGCCGGGCGATGGTCGACGACGTCTTCGCCGACGCACGGACGGCCGGCTTCGACGTGCTGCGGACCTGGGCGTTCGGCCTGATCGGCAACGCCGACGGCAGCAACTCGGTGGCCCCGGCGCCGGACGGCGTCTACTTCCAGTACTGGGACGGGGAGAAGCCGGCCTTCAACGACGGCCCGGACGGCCTCGAACGGCTCGACTACGTGATCGACGCGGCCCGGCGCCACGGGCAGCGGCTGGTGCTGCCGCTGACCAACAACTGGTCCGACTTCGGCGGCATCGACCAGTACGTGCGGTGGCGCGGCGCCGCGTACCACGACGACTTCTACACCGATCCGGTGATCAAGGGCTGGTACCGGGACTACCTGAGTCATGTGCTGAACCGGGTCAACACGATCACCGGCGTCCGGTACAAGGACGACCCGACGATCATGACGTGGGAGCTCGGCAACGAGCCGCGGTGCAAGGGCTCCGGGGTCTACCCGCCGAGCGGCCACTGCACCACGGCCACCCTGACCGGCTGGGCCGGCGAGATGACCTCGTACCTCAAGTCGCTCGACCGCAACCACCTGGTCAGCGTGGGCGACGAGGGCTTCTTCTGCGACGGCCCGGACGCTCCCGACTGGATCGACAACTGCGGCGAGGGCGTGGACAGCATCGCGCTCGCCTCGCTGCCGTCGGTCGACGTGATGTCCTACCACCTCTACCCGGACGGCTGGGGCAACCGCACCGCGCAATGGGCCGACGACTACATCACCCGGCACAACGTCGCCGCGAAAAGGCTCGGCAAGGCGGTGATGCTCGGCGAGTTCGGCTGGACGGACAAGGCCACCCGCAACCCGGTCTACCAGGACTGGACCAACACCTTTGCCCGTACGGGTGGGAACGGCTTCCTCTACTGGATCCTCTCCGGGTCACAGGACGACGGTTCGCTCTACCCGGACTACGACGGGTTCACCGTGTACTGCCCGAGCCCGGTGTGCACCACGATCTCCAACGCCACCACGGAGATCTCGTCCGGGCAGCGGTCCCTGCCGCCGGTCGCCGACCACGACATCGCGACCACGGCCGCGAACACGCCGGTGACCGTGCATCCGGCGGCCAACGACATCGCGTACCGCACCAAGCTCCGCCCGGCTTCGATCGACCTCGACCCGGCGGTCAAGGGCCGCCAGACCACCGCCACCGTCACCGGCGGCGTCTTCACCGTCGACAGCGCCGGCACGCTCGCCTTCACCCCGTCCGCCGGGTTCGCGGGCCGGGCGGCGGTGTCGTACGTGATCCAGGACCAGGCCGGCCGGTGGTCGAACGTGGCCACGGTGACGGTCACGGTCAAGCCCGACCCGTCCGCGACGCAGACGCTCTTCTCGTTCGAGGACGGCGTCGAGGGCTGGGCGCCCGCGTCCTGGCAGACCAACGCCGGCACGGTCGAGCAGACCACCGACTTCGCCACCCTGGGCGCCCACGGCCTGCGCGTCGCCGCGGCCGACGGCGGCTGGTTCGGCGTCACGTTCCCCGAGCCGATCGACATGTCCGGCCGCTCGGCGCTGAGATACGACCTGCGCACGAGCGCGACGGCGGGCACGAACGCGGCCGTCGCGGTGCAGACCGGCGACGGGTACGCGTGGTGCCAGTCCGGGTTCACCTGGGTCAACCAGGACACCACCACCACGGCATCGATCGACCTGCAGACCGAGATGTCCTGCGACAGCGCGGCCCTCCGCGACGTACGCGTCCTGTGGGTCTACATCAACCCGGGCACGGTCGACCTCGACAACGTGCGCCTGGAGTAGACCTCGGCCGATGGTGGCGGCGCCCACGGTCAGCGCGACCGTGGGCGCCGCGTCTTGTCATCGGGCGGTTGTGGCGACGGGTCGCTTCTGGACGGTGGTGGTGGCCGGGGCGAGGCCGGCGGCGGTGTTCGTGCCGCCGGTGACGGCCAGGCCGCCGGTCGGCACGAACATGCCGAGATGCAGGCTGGATCCGGTGGGCGCGGTGGCGACCGGAAGGATCGGGTACGCGTTGAGGCCTGCGCGCACCGAGGTCGAGATGTAGTCGCCGAACATCCGGCCCTGCGAGGTGTTCGGGATCCAGGACAGGTTCATCGGCCCGGCCAGTTGCTTCGCGCCGCTCCACGAGGCGCCGCCGTTGGTGGAGCTGATGAAGCCGGCGTCGAGCACGCACGTGGACGCGGTGCACGACGAGGTCGGGTAGTAGTAATAGGTCAGCCCGATCCGGGCCGACCCGCCGGAGCTGGCCGGGTCGACGCCGATGCCGGGCACGAAGTGGTCGACCGTGCTGGTGGTGGCGTCGATCGGCACCCGGGTCGGCGCCGCCCAGGTGGTCTCGCTCGTCGACTTGGAGATCACGATGTCATTGCGCGGGCAGCCGCTGCGGAATCGGCAGTCCGACCAGCTGACGTAGACGGTGCCGGCGGCGTCGGCCTCGGCGCTGGGCAGCGGCTCCTCGCGGAGTCCGCCGGCCGGGTCGTGGTGGCTGATCGTGCTGACCTGGACGGTCGAGTTCCACGAGGCGCCGCCGTTGGTGCTGCGGAACGAGCGGATCGTGTCCGACAGCGACAGGTACGGCACGATGACGTGGCCGTTGGGCAGGACGACCGGCTGGCCGCCGAGACCGGTGTGCGTGCCGCCGGGCGCCAGCGCCGCGCCCCAGCTCGCGCCGCCGTTGGTGGACGTCCGCATCCGGATCGAGTCGCCGGCGCTGGTGATGTCGTACTCGGTGTAGCAGTTGCCGAAGAACGGGCTGCTCGACGTGTTGTCGCAGACGATCCAGTTCTTGTCCAGCGAGCCGGTGGCCGTCGTGACCGGGTTCGACCAGGTCACCCCGCCGTTGGTGGAGCGGCTGGTCAGCACGTTCACGGAGGAGCCGCTGATACCGAGGCTGGAGATCAGCCAGACGTTGTGCTTCGCGTCGAAGGCGACCGAGGCGTCACTGGCCTGACCGTACGGGCCCCCGCCGTTGGTGGTTATGCCCGGCAGGAAGCCGTTCGTCCAGGTCGCGCCGCCGTCGCCGGAGCGGGTCCAGCCGATGTTCGAGGCGCCGCCGCCGGAGACCCGGCCGACCTGGAACGCGCTGACGATGGTGCTGCCGAACGCGTACGTGTCCGGCTCGACCTCGCTCTGATGTTGTGCCTGCGCGTCGGTGTAGGGATCGGTGCTGACCTGGGTGACGGGGACGTTGGCGGCCGCCGGCGTGGTGGTCGTCAGCAGCAGGGCCACGGCGGCCGGCACGGCCAGGACGCTGGCGCGCAGCAGAGAGACTCGCATGACGGAACCCCCTATCTGATCGGTACGCCGACGGTGTAGACGTCCTGGTCGTTGGCGACCGAGGCGTTGGCGGCGCCGCCCTGGCACACCTCGGGCGGCGTGGTCGGCGTCCCGGTGCCGGGGCACAGGAACAGGTCGACCGGCCGGGTGTCCGACCAGACCGGGTGCGCGGTGCGGTTGGTGACCGCCACGCCGGCGTAGTCGCCGTAGAACGTGCCGTTGAACTGGGTCGGCGGCGGCATGCTGGACGAGGTGGCCCGGTCGTGCCGGAACGTGGACGTGTTCCGGGACTGCGACACGGTGAAGTCGGAGAAGCCGGTGTTCTCGTCCGAGCCGTACTGGCGGTCGTAGTAGCCGGCCACGAACGTGCCGTTCGGCGTGTAGGCGGCGCCCTGCCAGAATTGGTCACTGCGGGCCTGGCCCGGCGCGGTGGTCACCACCGGCGCGGTGCGTGGCTCGGTGGCGGCGAAGCTGGCCCCGCCGTCGGTCGAGACCGACAAAAGGATGTCGTTGTTGCAGGTCCCGGTCTTGACCCCGGTGTAGAGGTTGTTCCCACTGGCCGCGACGCCGGCCGGCGTGCAGCCGGTGGACTCGTTGGAGTGCCGGTTGATGTAGGAGCCGTAGGTCACCGCGACCCGGCTCGGCCGGGCGGGATCGACGGCGCCGATCGCGTAGTTGGTGGCCCGGAAGATCGAGTTCGCCGAGGGGCCCTTCTCCGGGATGCAGGCCCGGCCGGGGTCGGCGCCGTTCTGGTAGGTCGCGCAGTCCGGCAGCTCGTTGTAGTAGCCGACGCGGACCGGCGGCGCGAAGGTGGCCCCGCCGTCGGTGGACTTCGACAGCAGCATCTGGTTGCGGTTCTCCGGCGCGACGACCGCGTTGTTGAAGTTCGCGTAGACCACGTAGAGGGTGCCGTCGGGCGCCGTGAACGGCTGGGAGAACTGGTTCTCGTTGCAGGTGCCCTGCGGCGTCGGCAGCCCGAAGGTGTTGTCGCACAGCGGGCTGTTCGTGCTCACCACGACCGGGGTGCTGAACGTCTCGCCATAGTCGGCCGAGTACGCCTCGTAGATGTAGCCCGTGCCGTCGGCGGCGAACGTCGTCCAGGTGACGTAGACCCGGTCACGGAACCGGCTGGTACGGCTGTTGTCGACGGTCATCAGCTGCTTGTCGAGCAGGAAGTCGCCGGCCCCGGCCACGTCGTTGTGCTCGGTCACCGGCCGGCCCGGGAAGTTCCAGGACGCCCCGTTGGTGCCGGTGGACCGGTAGACGTAGAACGCGCTGGACTGGTCGGGGTTGGGCGAGGCGACCGGCCCGCGCAGGAACGTCTGGCAGGACAGGTAGGCGTTGCCGCGGGTGTCCCAGGCGACCGAGGTGTCGCCACTGGCCTGCCAGTACTGCCGGGGTGCGCCGAACGCGGTGCCCCGGGTGAAGCCGTTGGGGGTGGTCGCGTCGGCCCACGTCCGTCCGGCGTCCACCGAGTACGACACACCGCACGTACCGTCACCGCGGCGGTAGTCGTTGTAACTGCTGATCACGTGGTTGGCGTTGGCCGGATCGACCGCCACCCACGTCTCGTTCTGCGCCTGCGCGCGCCCCTGCAGGTCGGGGTCGGTGAGGTTCAGGCAGTTCTGGTTGACCTTGACGTCGGGGCCGAAGCGGCCGGTGCAGGCCGCCCTCGCCGGGCGGAAGCCCCCGGTGCCCGGCGCCGCCCCGCGCAGGGCGGCCGGCGCGCCCAGCTCGGACGTGAGCAGCCCGGAGGCCAGCCGTTTCTGGATGCTGTTGAGCTGCTGGTAGCCGAACGGCGCCGCGGCGGCGGTGGACCCGCTCACCACGTTCAGCGAGAGGGCGGCGAGAGCGCCGACTGCCAGGAAAGAGATGGTGCGTCGTAATCGCGGCATGGTGAGCTCCTTTGCCCGGATCGCGATTCGGTCCTCCCTTGTGGACCAGCCGACGCTAGGCACGCGCGGAGATCGATCGACATCGACCATTTGGGCAGGCGATGACCGTCGATCGTTTCCCGATCCGGTGCGGGGGAACCCGTAGCTCGCGAGAGTGACCGAAAAGGGTCGCTCAGCGAAGCTTCTCCACCCGCTTCGCGAACGGGGCGAAGCCGAACAGATCGCAGATCTCCGCCGCCCGGTCCAGCTCGGCCCCGGCCGCCGGGTCGCCGAGCAGCGCCAGCACGCCGCCGCGGTAGAGCGAGGCCGGGCCGAGCATCGTGGTGCCGGCCCAGAGCACGATCACCGTGTCGCCGTACGCCCGCAGGGCCGGCAGCAATGCTGCCGCCCGCTCGGCGTCGCCCAGCTCGAGGTAGACGTCGGCGAGCAGGATCGTCCGCACCGGCTCGCGGACGCCGGCGCCCGGATAGGCGCGGAGCCGATCGATCGCGGCGTAGGCGACCTCGCGCCGGCCGGCCTGGGCGTGCGCCTGGGCGAGCACGCCCAGCCAGTCCGGGTCGACGGTCGCCGCGAGGTCGACGACCTCCGAGACGACCTCGGGCAGGCGGTGCTCGTGCCAGGCGATGATGCCCTCCACGGTCTGCCGCGACATCCGCGTCACCTCGGCCGCGGCCGGCGAGACGGTGGGCGCGGCCGTGACCGCCTCGTCGGCGATCCGCCGGGCCTCGGCGTAGTCGCCGCGGGCCAGCGCCAGCCCCGCGTGCCACCACGAGTCGAGCAGCAGCAGATCACCGTCCCCGCGGCGGGAGGCCAGCCGCGTGTACCGCCGTGAGACGGCGTCGCACTCCTCGGCCTGCACGGTCCCCATCAGCGCGCAGCGCAGGAGATGGAGGGCGGTCGCCTCGTACGCGGGATGGTCGGCGGCCGCGCGCAACATGGCCCGGGCGAGATCCACCCGGCCGGCCGCCCGGTCGGGCGTCCACCGGGCCACGAATCCCGCCACGGCGGCGCGAGCCCGGGCGGCAACGAGCGCTCCCGCGGCGTCGGCCGGCGCTTGCGCCGCGGTCGGCGAATCGGCCGCTTCGTCGGCCACCGCCGAGGCCGCCTCGTCGACCGTCGCCGAGGCCGCCTCGGCCAGGGCCGGGCCGTCGTCGTGGCCGGTTGACGCCCGCTGCACGGCCCGGGCGGCGAGCACCTGCGAGCGCAGCGTCGGCTCCAGCCGCTCGGCGCGGGCGGCGGCGTCCTCCAGCAACCGCACGTCGGTGGCGGCGGGCGCGCCGACCGAGGCCCAGTAGCCGCCCACGCCTCCGCCGGCCGACGCCAGCGCCGCGCGGGCCAGCCGGTCGTCGTCGCCGCGCCGGCGGGCGACCTCGGCCTCGGCCCGCAGCGCGGCGGCGCTCTCCTCCAGCAGGCCGAGCCGGCGCAGCGCCGCCCCGCGGACGTGTTGCAGGTCGGCGAGCAGGTCCTCCTCGCCGGCCGGGACATGCGCCAGCCCCCGCGCGGCCAGCTCGGCCGCCTCGCCGTCGCCGGCCCGGTCCAACGCCTCCCGGGACGCCCGCAGGCAGGCCCGGGCGGCGGCCGGATCGGGCGCGCCGGCGGCGGCCTCGCTGCGGTGCACGGCGATCGCGGCCGCCGACGTGGCCGCGGCCGCCGCCGCCTCGAGCGCGTCGGCCAGCCGTCCGTGCAAGGCCGCCCGGCGCGCCGGCCCGAGCTCGGCGAGCACCACCTCCCGGACGAGGTCGTGCCGCACCCGCAACCGCCCCGGCGCCGGCTCCGCGAGCAGCCCGGAGCGCAGGGCGGGAGAGATGGCCGCGTCCGGGCCGGAGCGCGAAGCCGGCAAGCCCGCCGCGTCCAGGCCGGAGCGCCCCGCGGCGTCGACGTCGGAGCGGACGGCCGAGGACGCGGCCGCGCCGGGGCGGTCGAGCGCGGCGGCGACGATGGCCACGGCGACGTCGCGGCCGGCCACCGCCACGGCGCCGACCAGGTCGGCGGCTTCCTCCGGCAGCGCGGCCAGCCGGAGGCGCAGCACGTCGCGGACGCCCGCGGGCACCGCGTCGCCGGCGGCCGGCGCGGTCAGCACGGCCAGCTCGGTCACGAAGAACGGGTTGCCCCCGGAGCGTTCGGCGAGCGACCGCGCCGCGTCCGGCCCGGGGTCGTGGCCGCGCAGGCCGGTCGCGAGGGCGCCGACCTCGTCCCGGGTGAGCCCGGTCAGCGCCAGGCGGCGGGCGCCCGGCAGCCGGGCGGCGAGGGCGAGGATCCGGGCCGGCCCGGGCTCGGCGGCCGCCTCCTCCCGGCACGTCACGGCGATGGCCGCGCGGGCGTCGCGGAGCTCGGACAGCACGATCTCCAGGACGTGCACCGAGTCGGGGTCGGCCCACTGCACGTCGTCGAGGACGATCAGCACCGGCCGGTCGGCGGCCAGCGCGCGCAGCCAGCGGGTCACCTCGAGACCGAGCGCGAACCGGGCCCCGGCATCGCCACCTGCCGCCGCGTCGGGCAGGCCGCCGAGGATCTGCTGCCACGGCCAGTACGGCGGCGCCCCGCCGATCGGCGAGCACCGGCCCCAGCGGGCGGTCGCGCCGGCCCGACCGGCGAACGCCTCGACCAACCGGGTCTTGCCGATCCCGGGCTCGCCGGTGACCACGACGGCGGTGGTGCGCCCGGCGCCGGCGGACGCCCAGGCCTCCTCGAGCGCCGCCAGCTCCACCCGGCGCCCGACAAAGCCGTCCGCCTCGACCGCGGGTGCGCCCAACCCGGCGGTCGGCCGCAAAGAGGGCGGAGAGGCGATCGGCGGGGGAGGAGCGGCCGCGAAGACCGGCGAGGAAGGAGCGGCGGCGGAGGCGGTCGGCGCGGAAGACGCGGCGGCGGAGGCGGTCGGCGCGGAAGACGCGGCGGAAACGGCCGGCGCGGGAGGAGCCGCGAGGCCGGCGTCCTGGCGCAGCATCGCGGCCTCCAGGCGGCGCAGCTCGGGCGCCGGGTCCAGCCCGAGCTCCCCGGCGAGCAGCTCCCGGGCCCGGCGCAGCACCTCCAGCGCCTCGGCCTGCCGTCCGGCCTGGTACATCGCCCGGGCGAGCAGGGCCTGCGCCCGTTCCCGCAGCGGGTTCTGCGCCGCGACCGCGACCAGGTCGGCCACCAGCTCCGGCCCGCGGCCCTGGGTCAGGCGCGCCTCGGCCAGCTCCTCGACGGCGGCCAGCCGCAGCTCCTCGAGCCGGACCCGGGCCGGCTGCACGTCCACCACGTCGGCGACATCGTCGTACGGCCGCCCGCGGAACGCCTCCAGGGCCCCGGCGAGCAGCTCGGCCCGCTCGGCGGCGGAGGCGGCGTCCCGGGCCCGGCCGACCAGGTCGGCGAACCGGTGCGCGTCGACCGCGTCGCGGGGCAGCTCCAGCGCGTACCCGTTGCCGCGGGTCACCAGGATCGCGGCGTCGCGGGCCGGGCGGCCGGGCTCCAGCAGGCGGCGCAGCCGGGCGACGTACCCCTGCAGGGTGGTCAGCGCCGTGGCCGGCGGCCGGCCCCGCCAGAGCCGCTCGGCCAGCACCTCGGCCGGCACCGCCTCGCCCTCGGCGGCGGCCAGCAACGCGAGGACATCGGCGGGCCGTCGCCCGCCGAGGTCCAGCTCGGCTCCGTCGGAGATCGCGCGGGTCGGGCCCAGCACCCGGATTTCCATGTGCACCGGAGCAGCCTAGGCGCTGTCCGGCCGGTGGCCTCATGATCAGCGGCGGGTGCCCGGCGCGGTGCCGCCGTCCGGCGTACGCACCAGGGGAGCAAACCGCCACCAGAGCAGCGCCCCGGCGATACCGGTGATCACGGACATCAGGCCGGTCTCGGTGGCGAACCACCCGCTGTGCGCGTTCTCCACCGTGAGCGGCGTGAGCACGTGGTACATCACGGCGTTGCCGACCGCGTGGGCGATCACGCCCGGCCAGATGCCCCAGCGCAGCTGCATGTTGGCCAGGACGGCACCGAGCGCGGTGTTGAACACCGTGAACAGCACGACACCCATGATCGGGGGTACGCCCTGCGGGGTGCCGCCGAGCAGCAGGATGAGCGGCCAGTGGAAGGCCGACCAGGCGAGCCCGCCGACCAGCACGACCGTGCGCGGGCCGCTGATCTCGGCCAGCCGGTTGACCAGCACGCCGCGCCAGCCGATGTCCTCGCCGATGGCCAGCGGGATGTACGGCAGGGTCAGCACGGTGAGCCCGAGGAGCACCGACGGGCTCAGGCCGCCGGAATCGAAGCCGGCCGCGCCGGTCACCCACACCAGCACGCCGCCGGCGAGGGTGGCGGCCAGCGCGTAGAGCCAGGCGATGCCGATGCTGCGCCACGACGTACGGCGGAAGCCGAACCCGGGCCGGCGCAGCGTGCCGTGCGTGGCCAGCCGCGCCACCAGCGCCCCGATCAGCGGGAAGGCGGCCTGGCCGTACATCGCGGCCTGGCCGAGCGCGGTGGCGTCGTCGATGTGCCGCACGTCGACGTCCTGGCCGAGGGCCACGGTGGTGCTGGCGGCGAGCAGGGCCGCGGTGGTGCCGAGGAAGACCGCGATCTCCTTGATCGCGCTCTTGCGGTTGACGAGGGTCGCCGCCGGGGTGGTGGTGGCGGTGATGGTGGTGTCTGTCATGCCGATGACGGTCGGGGACGCCGCTGGCGGCGCGCTGGTGCCGCGCTGGTCGCCGCCGACCAGCGCACGACCAGCGGCGCCGGGGACGGTGGGCGGCATGACGGAAGCCGGCCTCACCGAGGTGACGATCGCGGCCGGTACGGCGTTGCGGCGCTGCCTCGCGCGGCGCTCCGACCTGGTCCTGTACGTGGTGGCCGGCCACGCGGAGGTCTTCTCCGGCGCGACCGGCCGCACGGTGGCCCCCGGCGAGGCGGCGGTCTGCGCGCGCGGCCGGCCCTGGCAGATCCGCTCGCGCGGCGGCGAGGTCAGGCTGCTGGCGCTGGCCGTACCGGCCGGTCCGGAGGCGGTGCTGCGGGCGCTCGCCCGGTCGCCGGCCCTGGACGACGCCACGCTGCTGGCCCTGGCCGTCGACGGGGGAGTGGAGCTCCTGCTGCCTCCGCTGGAAGCCTGACTACCCGTCCTCGGGGTCGTCCGGCGGCAACGTCGGGAACGGCGGCGGCGTGACCGACGGATCGGCCGTCGCCGGCGGCTCGGTGGTCGGCGGCTGCGAGACCGGGTGGCCCGGCGGCAGCGGGAAGCACTCGGGGTCGACCGGGTCGCACGGCTCGTCGCCGCCCGGCGGGAACGGCGGCGGGCTCAGCGTCGGCTCGGCGGTCGGCGGCGTGGTCGGATCGGCCGAGCCGGTCGGGATCGGCTTGTGCGGCGGCTCCGGGAAGCTCGGATCGGCCGAGACGGTCGGCGCGGGCGGCGGCGGCCCGTCGGCGTACGCGGGCCAGGCGCCCGCGAAGACACCGGCGGTGATGGCCGCGACCGCGGCCAGAGTCAGAGCATGCTTGCGTCGCATCGCATTCCCCCGTTTGGAACAGCGAGCCGCCGGTTGGCGGCCCGGCGCAGGCAAAGATAACAGTCGATCACCTCCGGCGCAGCCCCGTTGCCGCCGCTCCACGATGGACCCGCCGGTGCAGCTGCTGGACGGCGCGCATCTGGTCGGCGAGCGAGTCCATCACGTTCTGCGCGACCAGCGGGTCGTAGGGCCCGGGCACCGGCTCGTACCGGTACTGCCACGACACCGTGTTGCTGAAGGCGAGCACGTGCACGGCGAGCTTGGTGCCATCCCTCGCGGTCAGGACATAGGCCAGCTGTACGCGATCCCGCCGCACCGCCGCCAGCTCCCCGTCAGCCGTGAGCCGGCCCGTCACCGAGACCCGGGTGCCGCCGCAGGCGCTCAGGGCGCCGGCCAGCCGGGCGAGCTCCCGGCCGGCGCCCGCGGCACCGGCGAACCGGTAACTGAACAGCGAGACGGCCGACGGGCGCAGCGCCCAGAACGTGCCGACGCCGTCGAGCGCGCCGGGCGGCGGCCGGTTGAGCACGCTCGCCTCGAACAGCGGCTCGCAGGCGGCCGGCGTGACGGTGCCGGGCTCGGCGGCCACGCGGCGGGGGTCGATGACCGAGGCGTCGTTGGTGCCGTCGGAGCGGACCATGCCCGCGTACACCCCTTGCAGATCGGACCCGGTGAACGGCGGCGCCGGCGCCGGCCGCAGCCGCCATGCGGTCAGGCCGCCGGCCACCGCCAGCGCCAGCGCGATGAGGGCGGCCAGGCCGCGCCGCGAGAGCCGGCGCGGCCGGTCGGAGCCGTGCGTGAGGATGTCGGTGGTGGGCGGGTGCGTCACCGGAGCCTCCCGTCGTCGCGGGTGGATCCACGCTGCCACCAATCGCCGCGGCTGACCAGACGCCGGCCTCAGCGGTCGCCGGCGCGGCCCAGGCGCAGGGCCGACACCAGGAAGAAGATGCCGCCGAGGAGGGCGTAGCCGGCCAGGCCGCGCAGCGAGGCGCCGTCCGCGGCCGCCTGCACGATGAAGGACGTGCCGGCCAGCGTCGAGATGGCCCCGCTGAGGATCATCGGCCACTGCCCGCCCAGGCGGCGCCGGCCGACGCCGACGAAGAGCTGCACCAGCCCGGAGACGATCGCCCATGCGCCCCAGACCCGCAGCACCGCCGGGATCCCGGCGGCCGCGGCGATCGCCAGGCCGCCGGCGGCCGCCGCGCTGATCGCGATGTTGACGTAGAGGGCGGCGTTCCGCGTCGAGCGCGCGTCGACCACGGCGGCGGCCACGTCGAACAGCGGATAGAGCACCAGCAGCGTCACGCTCAGCGGCCCGAGGTGCCGGCCGGAGGCGAACAGCAGCGCCGCCCAGACCAGTGCGAACCCGAAGCGGGCGAAGTACAGCCGGCGGAGCGGCGCGGCGATGCCGGCGGTGGTGGAAGCGACAGCGGTCATGACGGCCTCTTTAGGTAGACTAACTAGTAACTCTACGAACGGACATCAGGATGCCCGGCCGGCACCGCGAAGCGCAAGAGGATGTGAGGTCCGTACCATGGGAGCCGTGACGACGCCGGTACGGGAACGCCTCATCGAGGCCGCGACCGAGCTCTTCTACGCGCAGGGCCTGCGGGCGGTGAGCGCCGATCGGATCATCGAGCGGGTCGGCACCACGAAGGTCACCTTCTACCGCCACTTCCGCACCAAGGACGACCTGGTCGTGGCCTATCTGGAGGGGCGGGCGGCGATCGAGCGCGAGGGCGTCGGCGGCGCCGTGGCCCGGGCCGGCGGCGACCCCGAGACCGCGCTGCGCCTGATCTCCGAGGGCCTGGGCGCGGTCGCCTGCAGTCCCGGCTTCCGCGGCTGCCCGTTCATCAACGCCGCCGCCGAGTACCCCGACCCCGACGGTCCGGTGCGTCGCGTCGTCGACCGGCACCGGGCCTGGTACCGCGCGATGTTCGAGCAGCTCATCGCCCCGCTCGGCCTGCACGACCAGGCGGCCGTCGCCGACGAGCTGATGCTGCTGCGCGACGGCGCGATGGTCGCCGGCTACCTGGGTGACCCGGCCGCCGCCGGCGGCGCCTTCCTCCGCGGGTGCCGAGCGGTGATCCGTAAGTAGACCCACTCGTCTACCAGGTCTAGGGTCGGGGGTATGCGCGAGGTCATCACCGCCGTCTACGAGATCACCGCGGACGACCCGGCCGGGCGGGCGGAGCTGGTCGCGGTCGAGCAGAGCCACGAGCTGCCGACCGAGCTGGCGCCGGCGAACGCGGTGCGCGACTCGCTCGCGCACGTGCGGTCGGTGGTCGAGCGGGCCGGGCGCCCGGCGCTGGTCACCGTCGACTATCCGGCCGGGCTCGCCGGCGGCGAGCTCGGTCAGCTGCTGGTCCTGCTGCTCGGCAACGTCTCGCTCCAGGACGGCGTACGCCTGGTCGACCTCACCCTGCCCGCCTCGCTGGCGGCCGCGCTCCCCGGGCCGCGCCTGGGCATCGCCGGCATCCGGGCCCGGGTGGCCGAGCCGGTCCGGCCGCTGCTCGCGACCGCGCTCAAGCCGGTGGGGACGACCCCCGAGCAGCTGGCCACTCTCGCCTACGACGTCGCCGCCGGCGGCTTGCACGTGGTCAAGGAGGACCAGAGCCTGGCCAACCAGCCGTGGGCGCCGTTCGCCGAGCGGGTGCCGCGGGTGGCCGAGGCGGTGCGCCGCGCCAACGACGACACCGGCGGCCACAGCGTCTACCTCCCGGTCGTCAACGGCGCCGCCGCCGGCTTCGGCGAGCAGGTCCGGTTCGCGCGGACGGCGGGTGCACACGGAGTCCTGGTCATGCCCGGGGTCGCCGGCTTCGGGGCGCTCGCGCACGCGGCCGAGCTCTTCGACGGCGGCATCGTGCTCGCCCACCCCTCGTTCCTGGGCGGGTTCACCGCCTCCGCGAGCCACGGCATCGCCCCCGACGTGCTCTTCGGCACGCTGCTGCGGCTGGCCGGCGCCGACGCGACGATCTTCCCGAGCTGGGGCGGGCGGTTCAGCCTCGGGCGGGACGAGTGCCTGGCCATCGCGGCGGCGGCCCGGCGACCGCTGCACGGCCTGGCGCCCACGCTGCCCACGCCGGGCGGGGGCATGTCGATCGATCGGGCGCCCGAGCTGCTCGACGCGTACGGGCCGGAGACGCTCTTTCTGGTCGGCGGTGACCTGCGGCGCGGTGGAGATCCGCGAAGAGCGGCCGAACGGCTCGTGGCCGCGACCGTCAGACCCGGATGAAAGCCGCGATCTCCGGATCGCGCCGCAGCTCGCGAAGGTCCTCGCCGGTGGGCAGCACCGGCCGGTCGCGATCCACCACCACCGCGCAGAGGAAGCCGAACGGCTCGTCGCCGGACGCCCGGAACTGGTGCCATCCCCAGCTCGGGACGAAGGCGACGTCGTGGGTCGCGAGCGGCACCACCCGGTCCACGATCAGCGCGTGGCCCCGGCCCCGGATGGGCACCACGACGTGGGTGTGCTCGTGCCGCTCCAGCGTCGTGTGGCCGCCGGGACCGACCTCGAAGTAGCGCAGCGACGTGCCCTGGCCGTGCTCCGCGCCGGTGAGGACCTGGCGGGTCACCGATCGGTAGGTGTCGTCGTCCTCCTTGTACGCGAGCACCTCGCCACCCTCCCAGACGAAGGGCTCGCGCTGGCCACGATGGGTGGACGGCATGATCGCGCCTACTGCAACCCGGTGCGTACGGCGGTGATGCGCTGGGTGTTGAAGCCGAGCCAGTGCATCCGGCCCACGTACCGGGCGTGCTCGACCTTGAGGCACCGATCCATGATCACCGTGAGCCCGCCCTCCTCGGCGATCCGCGCACCCTCCAGGTTGATCACGCCGAACTGGCACCAGAGGGTGCCCGCCCCGATCGCCACGGCGTCGCGCGCGATCTCCGGCAGCGCGCCGGGCGCCCGGAAGACGTTCACCACGTCGACCGGATCGGGCACGTCGCGCAGGCTCGGATAGCTGGTCTCGCCCAGGATCTCGGTCTCACGCGGGTTGACCGGGATGACCCGGTAGCCGTGCCGCTTGGCGTAGTAGCCGACGAAGTTGCTGGCCCGCAGCTGGTTGCCGGAGAGGCCGACGATGGCGATGGTCCGGGCCGTGTGCAGCACCCGCTGGATGTTCGTCACGTCCTGGTACCGCTCGAGCCCGCTCATGCCGCCGCCACCTTCCCCAGCGCCTGCTCCAGGTCCCAGATCAGATCCTCCACCGATTCGGTGCCGACCGACAGCCGTACCGTCCCCGGGCCGACCCCCGCCGCCTGCAGCTCCTCGTCGCTCAGCTGGCGGTGGGTCGTGCTCGCCGGATGGATGATCAGGCTCTTGGCGTCGCCCACGTTGGCCAGGTGCGACCAGAGCGTGACGTTGCGGATCAGGTCCTGGCCGCCGGTCCGCCCGCCGGCGCAGTCGAACGAGAACACCGCGCCCGCGCCGCGCGGCAGGTACTTGTCGACCAGCGGCCGGTAGCGGCTGGCGGCCAGGCCCGGGTGCCCGACCCGGGACGCCAGCGGGTGCGACTCCAGGAACTCCGCCACCTTCAGTGCGTTCGCCACGTGCCGCTCCATCCGCAGCGACAGCGTCTCGAGGCCCTGCAGGAAGAGGAAGGCGTTGAACGGCGACAGCGCCCCGCCGAGGTCGCGCAGCGTCTCCGCGCGCAGCTTCATGAGATAGCCGTACGTCCCGAACGTCTCGTGGAACTGCAGGCCGTGATAGGCGGGGGAGGGGTCGGCCACCACCGGGAAGCGGCCGTTGGACCAGTCGAAGGTGCCGGCCTCGACCACCACCCCGCCGATGCTGGTGCCGTGCCCGCCGATGAACTTGGTCGCCGAGTGGACGACGATGTCGGCGCCCCACTCGATCGGGCGGCACAGATAGGGCGTCGCGAACGTGTTGTCCACGATCAGCGGCAGCTGGTGCTCGTGGGCGATCGCCGCCACCGTCTCGATGTCGAGGACGTTGCCGCCGGGGTTGCCGATCGTCTCGCCGAAGAACGCCTTCGTGGCCGGGCCGACCGCCTTGCGCCACGCGTCCGGATCGTCCGGATCGACCCAGGTGAGCTCGACGTTCATCTTGCGCAGCAGGTGCTTGAGCTGGTTGACGGTGCCGCCGTAGAGCGCCGACGAGGCGACCACGTGGTCACCGGGCTCGAGCAGCGTGAACAGGGCCGCCGCCTGGGCCGCGATGCCACTGGCGAAGGCGACCCCGCCGGACCCGCCCTCGAGGTTGGCCACCCGCTCCTCGAAGACCGCCACGGTCGGGTTCATGATCCGGGAGTACGTGTTGCCGTACTCCTGGAGGTTGAAGTAGGCGGCCGCCGACTCCGGGTCCTCGAACACGTAGCTGGTGGTCTGGAAGATCGGCACGGCACGGGCGCCGGTGTTCGGCTCCGGCCGTTGCCCGGCGTGCAGCTGGCGGGTCTCGAACCCGAACTCGTGCGCCTGCTCGATCACTCGGGAGTCTCTCCTTCTCGGTGCAGGAACCGCCTCACCAGCGGCGTCTGCCGGCCTTCTTCCAGCAGGAAACAGTCATGGCCGTACGGCGCGTCGATGACGTGCAGCTCGACCGGCTTGCCCAGCTCGGTCAACGCCTGCTCGATCTGCTGCGACGCGATCGGGGGGTAGAGCCAGTCAGAGCTGAAAGCGATCAACAACGTACGGGCGGAGACGCCGGCGAGCGCCCGGGTGAGCGAGCCGTCCCCGTGCTCGCGGGCCAGGTCGAAGTAGGTCAGCGCCCGGGACAGCCGCACGTAGGTGTTGGCGTCGAAGCGCCGCACGAACGAGCCGGCCTGGTGGTCGAGGTAGCTCTCGATCTCGAACTCGGGCTCGCCGATCGTGTAGCGGATGTCGTCGGCGAACTGGAGCCGCCGGCCGAACCGCTCGTCGAGCGCCGGCGCCGACAGGTAGGTGATGTGCCCGACCATCCGGGCCACGCCCATCCCCGCGTCCGGCCGCCGGCCGGTCCCGTAGTAGTCGCCGCCCTGCCAGTCCGGGTCCCGCATGATCGACTCGCGCGCGATCGCGTTCCAGGCCACCCCCTGCGGGTGCAGCGCGTGGGTGGAGGCGATGACCACGATCGCGTCGACCTGCTCCGGATACATGACCGCCCACTGCAGCGCCTGCATGCCGCCGAGCGAGCCCCCGGCCACCGCGGCCAGGCGCTCGATGCCGAGCTCGTCGAGGAACGCCCGCTCGCAGCGCACCATGTCGGCGACGGTGAGGACCGGGAAGCTCGAGCCGTACGGCCTGCCGGTCGCGGGGTCGGCCGACGACGGCCCGGTCGTGCCCCGGCAGCCGCCGAGCAGGTTCGTCGAGACCACGTAGTAGCGGTCGGTGTCGAACGCCTTGCCCGGCCCGATCATGCCGTCCCACCAGCCCAGGGCCTTGCCGGCGGCGCCGTCCCGGCTCTCCGCCGCGAAGCCGTCGCGGGTGCTCGCGGCGGGCGCGGTCGCCGAGAAGCCGGCCGCGTGGGCGTCGCCGCTGAGGGCGTGACAGACCAGGATGACGTTGTCGCGAGCGGGGGAGAGCGTGCCGTACGTCTCGTAGGCCACCCGGACCGCGGGCAGCTCACGGCCGCAGTCGAGCGGCAGCGGGGCCGGCAGGTCGAGGTACCGCGTCTCGACGGTGCCGACCGAGCCGGCCGGAAGGGTCGAGCGTGTCACCATGCGGGCGACTATAGCTATACGGCGTCTGGGCAGGCCAGTATTGTTGTCGCGAATCCCGATGGGGTTAGTAGGATACCGGTCGAAAGGGAGAATCGGCACATGACGACGGTGGATAACGGGGTCAACGTGCAGGCGCTGCTGGAAGCGCGGGAGGCCCTCAAGGGCGCGCCCGAGGCGGCCCAGTTCACCTGGCGGGCAGCCTCGAAGTGGGAGAACGGCGTGCACAGCACCACCAGCGTGCAGAAGTTCTTCGGCCTCGGTCAGGAGCAGCAGCACAAGAACGAGACGGTGTTCTCGGCCGACCACCCCGAGGTCTTCGCGGCCGAGGACCAGGGCATCACCCCGATCGAGTACCTGCTGGTCGGCCTGGCCGGCTGCCTGACCGCGGGCGTCGCCTCGGTGGCGCAGAACCGCGGCATCCAGCTGCGCTCGGTCGAGGCCACGGTCGAGGGCAACCACGACATCCGGGGCATCCTGGGCGCCGACAGCGACGTCCGCAACGGCTTCAACGACGTCAAGGTCACCTTCCACATCGACGCCGACGCCTCCAAGGAGGAGATCGAGGCGCTGGTGGCCCAGTCGCAGAAGCGGTCGGCGGTCTACGACGCCCTGACCAACCCGACCGACATCACCGTCGAAGTCGCTTGATCGGGGCAGAGTCATAGAAAGCATCACCACGGTCGTCGTCGGCGCCGGGCACTCCGGCCTGGCCGCCAGCCGTTTCCTCACCGACCGATCGGTCGATCACGTCGTCCTCGAGCGCGGCGAGGTGGCCAACTCGTGGCGGCGCGAGCGCTGGGACTCGCTGCGGCTGCTCACGCCGAACTGGCTGAGCCGGCTGCCGGGCCATGCCTACGACGGCCCGGACCCCGACGGCTACATGGGGATGGGCGAGGTGGTCGAGTTCATCGAGCGCTTCGCCCGGGCCGTCCAGGCGCCGGTGCGCACCGGCACGAACGTCACCTCGGTGCGCCCGGCCGGCGCCGGCTACCGGGTCTCGACCAGCGGGGGTGACCTGCTCTGCCGCTCGGTCGTGCTGGCCGGCGGCGCCTGCAACGTGGCGACCGTGCCGGCCTTCGCCGCGGCGCTGCCGTCGCCGGTCGAGCAGCTGACCCCGCTCGCGTACCGCGGGCCCGGCCAGCTTCCCGAGGGCGGCGTGCTGGTCGTGGGCGCCTCGGCGACCGGGGTCCAGCTCGCGGCCGAACTGCAACGGTCCGGCCGCCAGGTCACGCTGGCGGTGGGGGAGCACGTCCGGCTGCCGCGCGTCTACCGGGGCCGTGACGTGCTGTGGTGGATGCACGAGTCGGGCGTGTGGGACCAGCGGTTCGACGAGGTCGACGACCTCACCCGGGCTCGCCGGCTGCCCTCGCCGCAGCTGGTGGGCACGCCCGGGCGCGAGACGCTCGACCTCAACGCGCTGACCGCGCTCGGCGTCGAGCTGGTGGGGCGGTTCGCGGCCGTACGGGACGGGGTCGCCCTGTTCTCCGGCGGCCTGCGCAACGTGTGCTCGCTCGCCGACCTCAAGATGAACCGGCTGCTGGCCACGTTCGACGAGTGGGCCCGCGCCACCGGCCGCGACGCCGAGGTGGGCCCGTCCGAGCGGTTCGCGCCGACCGTCGCCCCGGCCACCACCCGCCTGCGGCTGGACCTGCGCGGCGGCGAGATCGGCTCGGTCCTCTGGGCGACCGGCTTCCGCCCCGACTACGGCTGGCTCGACGTACCGGTGCTCGACGAGAAGGGCCGGCTGCGGCACGAGGGCGGCGTGGTCGACGCGCCCGGCCTCTACGCTCTGGGCCTGCCGATGCTGCGCCGGCGCCGCTCGTCGTTCATCAGCGGCATCGAGGACGACGCCCGAGCGGTGATCGGCCACCTGACCGGCGCCCTCGCCGGCCGTTACTGAGCGCCGCCGGCCGGCGCTCAGGCGAGCGGGGGCGCGTCGCCGTCGCGCCACGCCCCGGCGCCCGCGGAGACGGCGGTCCGGGCCCGGCGCCACTGCCGGCGCGCCAGCTCGGACGGCGGGGTCTCCATCTGTTCGATGCGCCGACGGGCGGCGACGGCCGCCGCGATCGTGGTGACGGTCGCACCGGCGATGCCGATGATGCCGCCGATCACGGTGAGAGCGGCGCCGGTGACGAGCAGGGTGGAGGTCATCGGTCGGGACATCACGCACCTCTTCCTCGGGGTCTGGCGCCTCACTATCGTTCCCGCGCGCCCGGGAAGTCCTCATTCCTGCCGGATGAGTCGCCACCCCCGGCCCGGTGCCTCGTTGATCAAATTGATCAACCAACTCCGACGTCCGAGGACCGACCGATGCAACGTGTGCTTGCCGCCCTTCTCGTGGTCATTGCCGCCACGACCGGGGTCACCACCCCCGCCGCCGCGGATCTCGCGCAGCCTGCGGTAGTCTCCGAGCATCCGGTCAGGTACACCCCGCACGTGCTGGACGGCGCCGTCTGGGCGATGACCGTCGTCGGCCGCACGGTGATCGTCGGCGGCGAGTTCACCAAGGTCGCCGACAGCACGCGCCGGCACACCTACGCCCGGCGCAACATCTTCGCCTTCGACCTGTACGACGGCTCGGTCCGCTCGTTCGCACCGGCGGTCGACGGCGGCGTGCACGCGCTGGCCGCCGGCCCCGGCGACACCGTCTACGCCGGCGGCAACTTCACCACCGTCAACGGCGTACGGCAGCGCGGCCTGGCCCGGCTGTCGCTGAGCGGCGACCGGGTGAGCGCCTTCCGCGCCACGGTCAACTACGGCGACGTCCGGGCCCTGGCCCAGCGCGACCACCGCGTCTACGCCGGCGGCACCTTCACCGCGATGAACGGCGTGCGCCGGGCCGGCCTGGCCCGCGTCGACGCCACCACCGGCGCGCTCGACACCGGCTTCGACGCCCGGCTGTCGGCGCCCGGCATGCGCGAGACCTTCGTCGAGAGCTTCGATCTGTCGCCCGACGGCCGGCGGCTGGTGGTGGTCGGGGCGCTCAAGCTCGCCGGCACGACCACCCGGGGCCGCATCGCGATGTTCGACGTCTCCGGCTCCCGGGCGGCCCTGACCGACTGGTACACCGACGCGTTCGCGGAGACCTGCGCTCCCAAGTTCGACGCGTACCTGCGCCAGGTGAAGTTCTCGCCGGACGGCTCGTACATCGTGGTGGTGACGACCGGCGGAACCTCGTCGCCGGTGAAGCTGTGCGACGCGGCCGCCCGCTTCCAGACCGCCGGCTCCGGCAAGCACGACCCGGTGTGGGTGCAGCACACGGGCGGCAACTCGCTGTCCGCCGTCGCGGTCACCGGCGCCGCCGTCTACCTCGGGGGGCACCAGCTCTACCTGGACAACCCGAACGGCCACAAGATCAAGGAGCCGGGCAAGCCGCCGGTCTACACACCGGGCCCGGGCGCCGTCATGCGCCCCGGCATCGGCGCCGTCGACCCCGCCACCGGGCGGGCGCTGTCCTGGAACCCGACCCGAAGCCGCGGCGTCGGGGTGCGTGCCTTCGTCGCGGTCCCGCAGGGGCTGCTGGTCGGCTCGGACACCGATGAGCTCGGCCACGAGTACCACGGTCGCGTCGGCATGTTCCCACTGCGTTGATCAGACCCCTCTCGGAACTGCGCTGAGCGGACCGACCTCGGAACTGCGGTGAGCAAACCCCACCCGGAACTGGGTGGGGGCGACCATAGGCCGGGCCTACGACATTTTCGCGGCGTTTTCCACAGTCAACTTCGGCGGCGCCGCCGGCAACCGCGATCTCGCGCGACGCGGTCAGTGGTCCACATCGCCGCGGTAGAGCTCGGCGTCGATCTCACGCTGGTCGGCGAGCTCTTCCCGTACGTCCGCCAGCCGCTCCCGCTCGTCGGCCAGGGCATCCCGCCGATCGGCCGTCCGATCGCGGCGGTCGGCGGCGGCGGTGCGCTCGTCAGCCGCCTCCTCGCGGCGCTCGGCCCGGCGGTCGCGCCCGTCCGCGGCCCGCTCCCGCAAGCTCACGATATGCTCCCGGCGCTCCACGTCCCCGGACCAGGCGTCGATCTCGGCGTCGCGCCGGTCCGAGGCCTCCTCCCGGACGGCAAGGCGCTGTTCCCGCGCGTCCGCCAGGCCCCGCCGGCGTAGCAGGTCGTCATGGTCGGAGAAGCCGTCGCCCACCGCTCGATTTTAGGCGCGGACCCGCATCCTCCGGCGACGCTATTGCATCAAATCGTTTTGATGTAACCTGCGGTGGTCAGCGACACCCGGCCGAGGGAGGCGCCATGGATTCCACCGTGCACGTCCGCTACCTGGTCGACGACGTCCAGGTCGCGATCGACTTCTACACGACGCATCTCGGGTTCGTCCCGGGCGAGACCACCTTCCCGCCGGCCTTCGCCGATGTGCGCCGTGGCCATCTGCGCCTGCTGCTGTCGGGCCCGGAGAGCTCGGCCGGCCGCCCGATGCCCGACGGCCGCAAGCCCGGCCCCGGCGGCTGGAACCGCATCCATCTGCTCGTCGAGGACATCGACGCCGAGGTGGCCCGGCTGCGGGCGGCCGGGGTGGCGGTCCGCAGCGATGTCGTGAGTGGTCCCGGCGGGCGGCAGATCGTGCTCGACGACCCGGCCGGTAATCCGGTCGAGTTGTTCGAGCCGGCGGCGAGCCGCGGCGCGCCCCCGGGTGGTCACGACCTGACGACGGCGTAGCGGACGTGGGTGGCCAGCGGCGAGCTGTAGGCCTTGACCACCCGGAGGTCGACGTCGCGGTCGAACCCCTCGAACAGCCGCTTGCCCCGCCCGAGGATCACCGGCGCGGTCGAGATGACCAGCTCGTCGACCTTTCCGGCCGCCAGCGCCTGCCGGATGACGGCGGCGCCGCCACCGATCGCGACGTCGCCGTCCCCGGCCGCCTCGGTCGCTCCCGCGAGGGCCGTGTCGAGGTCGCCGACGAACCGGAAGCCCGACTCCTTCGCCGGCTGGTCCGCGGTGCGGTGGGTCAGCACGAAGAGCGTCCCCGGGAACGGGTTGGTCCCGCCCCAGGCGCCGGCCGCGTCGTACATCCCGCGCCCGACCACGCCGGCGCCCATCGTCGCGACGAGCTCGTCGTAGAACTCCTTGTCCGGACCGTGCATCGCGAAGTCGTGGCCGCCCTCGTACGTCCACGGCCCGCCCATCACCCAGTAGTGCAGGCGCTCGCCCCCGCGGCCGAGGCCGAGCTCGGGCCCGTCGTCGGGGCCGGTGACGTAGCCGTCGACCGACGTCGTGATGGATGCGATGACCTTGCCCATGGTTCCTCCTCAGCCGGTTGTCGTCAGGACAGACCGGGCCCGGTGCTGAAACTCATCGCCGGCGGGCGGTGCGGCCCGGTCAGCGGCGCAGGGCCCGGCGGGCGAGGCTGTTGCCGAGGAACTGGCCGGCCTGGACGATGATGATGATCGTGGCCACCGTGATGTAGACGACCGTCCAGTTGTAGCGCTGCGAGCCGTAGGTGACGGCGAAGTCGCCGAGGCCGCCGCCGAACAGACCGGCCTGGGCGGACATGTCGACCACGCCGACGAAGATGAAGGTGTAGCCGAGGATCACCGGGCCGAGGGCCTCGGGGACGACCACGGTGAGCAGGATGCTCAGCGGCCGCGCGCCGGCCGCCCGGGCCGCCTCGATGACGCCGGGGTCGACCGCGAGCAGGTTCTGCTCGATGATGCGGCTGACCGCGAACGCCGCCGCCAGCGACAGCGCGAAGGTGACCGCGTCGGTGCCGATGGTGGTGCCGATCGTGACCAGCATGAACGGCTGGATGGCGGTCAGGAAGATCACGAACGGGATCGGCCGCACGATGTTGACCAGGATGTTGACCGCGATGAAGACGGGCCGGTTGGCGAGCAGGCTTCCCGGGCGGGTGGCGTAGAGGACCAGGCCGATGCCGAGGCCGAGCAGGCCACCGACCACTACCGAAATCAGCACGATGTAGAAGGTCTGCCCGATCGCCTCCCGGAAGACGGGCAGGTTGTCGAGGAACTCGTCCACGTCAGGCCTCCTCGGTCAGGATGATGCCGTCCGCGCGCAGGGCGTCCAGGGCCGCCCGGATCCCGCCGTCCGGGCCGGTCAGCTCGAAGGTCAGGCTGCCGATCGGCCGTTCCTGCAGCTCGTCGATGCCGCCGTAGATGATGTCGGCGGCGACGTCGTGGGCCAGGAACGTCTTGGCCAGGGCGGTCTGGAAGCCGGTGCGGTCGCGCAGGGTCACGGTGACGATCCGTCCGGGGTGCCGGTGGCGCAGCCGGGCCAGCGTCTCCGGCGACGGCCGGTCGCGCAGCGCGCCGCGGACGAAGTCGGCCGCGGCCGGCGTGCCCGGGTTGGCGAAGACGTCGTAGATCGCGCCCTCCTCGACGACGCGGCCGCCGTCCATGACCGCGACCCGGTCGGCGACGGCCCGGATCACGTCCAGCTCGTGCGTGATGAGCACGACGGTGACGCCGAGCTCGCGGTTGACCCGGCCGAGCAGCGCCAGCACCTCTCCCGTGGTCCGCGGGTCGAGCGCGCTGGTGGCCTCGTCCGCCAGCAGCAGCGAGGGCTCGGTGGCCAGCGCGCGGGCGATGCCGACCCGCTGCTTCTGGCCGCCCGAGAGCTGCTCCGGATGGTCGTGGGCGCGGTCGAGGAGCCCGACGAAGTCGAGCAGCCGGGCGACCCGCCGGTCCCGCTCGGCGCGGCCGACGCCGGCCACCTTCAGCGGGTACGCGACGTTGCCCGCGACCGTACGGGACCGGAACAGGTTGAACTGCTGGAAGATCATGCCGATGTCCCGCCGTACGGCACGCCGGTCGCGCTCGGGCAGCGCGGTGATCTCCTGGTCGCCGACGTGCACCCGCCCCGACGTCGGGGACTCCAGCCCGTTGATCAGCCGGATCAGCGTGCTCTTGCCGGCGCCGGAGTGGCCGATGACGCCGAACACCTCGCCCCGGGCGACGTCGAGGCTGACGTCGTCCAGGGCGACGACCTGCGCGCCGTTGCGGCCGCGCGTGAAGGTCTTGGTGACATGCTCGAGGCGTACGTGGCTGGCCTTCACTTGCCGGCGGCGACGGCCTGGTCCTGCACCGTCTTGAGCAGGCCCTGCAGGTCCGAGGCGGACACCTGGCGGAAGACCGCGGTGCCTCCGTTGGACTGCTGGACACCCTGCTCGACCGAGGCGTCGTGGTAGAGCGCGGCCAGCTTGAGGTACGTGGGGTTGTCCTTGTCCCCGGCACGGGCGACGAAGACGTTGACGTACGGCGCGGCGCTGGAGCTCGCCGGATCGTCCTTGAAGATCGCCGCCGCCTTGTCCAGCTTCGCGCTGGTCGCGTAGTTGTTGTTCACGATCGCCACCGCCACCGAGCCGGCCTGCAGCGCGCCCGCGGTCTGCGACGCGTCGAGCGTCACCACGTCGACCTTCTTGGTCTCGATGTCGGACGTGCCGGAGAACGCCGACCCGCCGTTCTTCAAGGTCACCAGGCCGGCCGACTGCAGCACCAGCAGCCCGCGGGCCTGGTTGATGGCGTCGTTCGGGATCGCCACCTTGGCCGAGGCCGGCAGCGCCGAGGGCGACTTGTACTTCAGGGAGTACAGCGGCAGCGGGTAGACCGCGGTGGCCCCGATCGGCTGCAGGTCGTCGTTCGAGGTGACGTTGTAGTTCGCCAGGTACTGGATGTGCTAACGGTGACATTCAGCTGCTGCTTGGCCAGGTCCGCGTACGTCTTCCAGTACGGCTCGGAGGCGTCGGCGACGCCGATCCGGACGGTCCGGGCCTGATCGCCGCCGTCCTTGCCGTCGTCACCGCCCGCGACGACCGCGACGATCACGCCGGCCGCGACGACGGCAACGGCCGCGGCGGCGGCGATCCACAGCCCGCGACGGCTGCGGCGAGGAGGCAGCGGCGCCACGTCGGGGCGGGTGGGTCAGGACGCGGCCCGGAGCAGGGCCCAGACGATTTTGCCGTCGGGCAGGTCGACGTGGCCGAAGTGGGTGGAAAGGCGCCCGATCAGGTGCAGGCCGCGGCCGCCCGGGGGCATGACCGAGGTCTTCGGCGCGGTGGCGGGCGGGCGGGGCGGGGCGTGGCTGCCGTCGCGCACCGCCACGCGCAGGTAGGTGCCGGTGAAGCTCACGGTGATGTCGTAGTCGGTGCGGGCGTGGCGGATCGCGTTCGCCGCCAGCTCCGAGGCCACCAGCCGGGCCGCCTCGCGCAGGTGGGACAGGCCCCAGGCGTCGCAGGCGTCGCCGACCACGTCGCGGGCGGTCCGCGCGGTGGTGGGCGCGGGCGGGAGGCGCTTCCAGGCCCAGAGCGGCACGTGGGCCTGGGCGGCCAGCGACGCCTGGGCGCGGGTCTCGTAGACGGCCAGGTGCTGCCGGAAGGCGGCCAGACCGCCGCGCACCTGCGGGTTCGGGGCGCACACCAGGAGCGGGACACCCCAGCTCCGCCGCGCGTCGACGGTCGCCGTGGCGAAGACGCTCAGCAGCGACGGCACCGCCTCGCGCAGCCCGGACAGGTCGGCCAGCACCGCCGCCGGGCACTCCGCGGCCGCCTTGCCGGTCGCCTTCCGGACCGGGGGTATCGCGTCGATGGTGAGCGCGCCCTCGAACTCCAGCGTCGTGATGCCGCTGGAGATGTTGCGGTGCGTCGCGATCTCGATCATTTCCCGGTCACCTGGATCGGCGGCGATGCTCGGCGTCCCCGACCACTCCAGCAAACTCCGGGCGCACCGAACCGGCAACCCGGGGCGGCGGCCGTCCCCCGCGCGCGGCGGGCAACTCCGACAAATCGCCGCCGGCTCGGTCAGGCGCCCACGGCCGGGAGGGCGGGCAGCGCCGGCCGGTCGAGCCACGCGGTGAGCAGGTCGTCGACCGGCCCGCGGGCGAAGCGCCGGGCGTGCTCCCGGAACTCGGCGGTGGTCACCGTCCCGTGCCGGTGCTCGGCCACCCACGAGCGCAGCAACGCGAAGAAGGCCGCGTCGCCGATCGTGGTGCGCAGCGCATGCAGGGTCAGCGCGCCCCGCTTGTAGACGATCGGGTCGAACATCCGGTCCACGCCGGGGTCGGCGATGACCACGGTCGCCGGCTGCGTCGCCAGCCGGGCGTGCCACTCGGCGGCGTGGGCACCGGCCGGCGGACCACCGGAGGCGGCGGACCACAACCATTCCGCGTACGTCGCGAATCCCTCGTTGAGCCAGATGTGCCGCCAGTCGGCGACCGTGAGGCTGTTGCCGAACCACTGATGGGCCAGCTCGTGGGCGAACAGCCGTTCATGCGTACGCCGCCCGTCGAGATGGTTGCGCCCGAAGATGGCCATCCCCTGCGCCTCGATCGGGTCGTCCAGGTCGTCGTCGGCCACCACCACGACGTACTCCCGGAACGGATAGGGCCCGAAGAGGTCCGCCATGGTCGTCATGATCTCGCCCTGGCGCCCGAAGTCGTGGGCGAACACCGGCAGCAGCCGGGGCGGCACCGCGGCGCGCTGGGTCACCTCGCCCGCGGCCAGGTCCACCAGCTCGTAGCGGCCGACCTGGACGCTCATCAGGTACGGCGAGGTGGGCTCGTTGCGCTCGTAGACCCAGGTCCGCGCGCCCGCGCCCCGGCGGCGGGAGACCAGGTCGCCGGTGACCACCACCGTGTACGGCATCGGGGCGGTCAACGTGACCAGGAAGGTCGCCTTGTCGGCGGGCCGGTCGTTGCACGGGAACCAGGACGGCGCCCCGTTCGGCTGGCTCGCCACCAGGGCGCCGTCGGTCAGCTCGTCCCACCCGATGTCGCCCCACCGTCCCGAGATCGGCGACGGCGTCCCGGCGTACCGGATCTCGATCTTGAAGGTGGCGCCGTAGGCGATCGGCCGCTCCGGCTTGATCCGAAGCTTGCCGCCCCGGTGGGTGAAGGTGGCGCGCCGGCCGTCCACCCGCACGTCGTGGACCCGGAAGCGGCCCAGATCGAGGCTGAACCGGGAGAGCGACTGGACGGCCCGCGCGGTGATGACCGCCTTGCCGGCCAGCCGGTTGGTGATCACCCGGTAGTCGAGGTTCAGGTCGTAGTGCAGGACGCGGTACCCGCCGTTGCCGCCGGCCGGCAGGTAAGGGTCGGTCGAGTGGTCCGCCCCGGGCGTGGCGCCGAGCGGTCCCCCGCTAGGGGTCATCTGCCGCGACCCAAGCCTGGTCCTTCGGACGGCGGAGCCCAGTTCGCGATCGGGTTGCCCAGCCACCTGCTGTCCGCGGGCACCGCGTCGCCCCGCGTGATCAGCGAGCCGGGGCCCACCGTCGTCCGCGCGCCGATGCTCGCGCCGGGCAGCACGATGCCGTGCGGGCCGAGCGTCGCGCCCGCGCCCAGGGTCACCTCGTCCATGCTCATGATCCGATCATGGAACAGGTGGGTCTGCACCACGCAACCCCGGTTGACGGTGGCGCCCGGCCCGAGGCGCACGAGGTCGTACTCCGGCAGCCAGAAGGTCTCCAGCCACGCGCCCCGGCCGATCTTCGCGCCCAGCGTCCGCAGCCACATGCTCAGCAGGGGAGTGCCGGTCGCGAAGCGGAACAGCCACGGCGCGGCGAGCACCTCGACGAACGTGTCGGCGAGCTCGTTGCGCCACACGAACGACGTCCACAGCGCGTGGTCGGTGACCCGGAACCGGCCGACCAGCAGCCATTTCGCGGCGGCCGCGGTGAGGGCGGCGGCGAGCGCGGCGGCCAGCGTCACCGGGCCGGCGGCGAGCGCGGCCACCCCGCCGCCGGCGACCTCCCAGATCCGCGCGAGCGTGGCGAGGACGAGGACGGCCAGCGCCGCGCCGAGCATCACCGGGACGATCCGGCACAGCTCGATCGCGGCCCGGGCCAGCTTGAGCCGCAGCGGCGGGTGGTAGGTGCGGCTGGTGTCGGCGGCCTCGACCGTGCGGCGCAGCGGCATCGGCGGCGCGCCCAGCCAGGAGGAGCCCTTCTTCGCCTTGCGCGGCGCCGACGAGAGCACCCCGACCAGGCCCCGCTTGGGCACCGAGCGGCCGGGCGCGGCCATCCCCGAGTTGCCGAGGAACGCCTGCTTGCCGATCCGGGCCGGGGCCACCCGCAGCCAGCCGTGGCTCAGCTCGTAGGTCGCGACCATGGTGTCGTCGGCCAGGAACGCGCCGTCGTCGACGGTGGTCATGGCCGGCAGCGCGAGCACGGTGGAGGCCTCGACGTCGCGGCCGACCTTGGCGCCGAGCAGTCGCAGCCACACCGGCGTGAACAGGCTGGCGTACATCGGGAACAGCGCGAACCGGGCCATCCCCATCAGCCGCTCGGTGGTCCAGACCTGCCACGCGACCCGTCCGCGGACGGGATGGAAGCCCTCGCGCACCCCGAGCCCGAGCAGACGGACCAGAACCAGGACGATCAGCGCGTACGTCAGGAAGTACGCCACCGCCGCCGCGGGCACCATGAGCAGCGAGTCGGCGACGGCCGGCCGGGCCAGCAGCACCAGGGCCGGCAGCACCGCGGCGACCGGCAGCAGGGTCAGCAGCTGGGCGGTCACGCTGTAGCCGGCCACCCAGATCCGGGCCCGGCGCTCGGGGCGCTGCGCCGGCCAGGCGGCCGCACCCTTGGCCGCGGGCGCCGCCGGCGAGCCGGCCCAGCGCCGGTTGGCCGGCACCGCCCCGGTCACGGTCGAGCCGGCGGCGATGCTCGCGCCCTTGCCGATCCGGGCGCCGGGCATGAGCGTGCTGCGGGCGCCGACCCGGCTGCCCGCGCCGACGCGCACCTTGCCGATCCGCACGATATCGCCGTCGACCCAGTGGCCGGAGAGGTCGACCTCGGGCTCGATCGCCGCGCCCCGGCCGAGCTTGAGCAGGCCGGTGACCGGGGGCGCCGAGTGCAGGTCGACGTCGGGGCCGATGGTCGCGCCGAGCGCCTTCGCGTACGTGATCATCCAGCCCGCCCCGGCGACACCGGTCGCGCCGGTCAGGTCGGCCAGCCGCTCGGCCGCCCACAACCGCAGGTGCACGCCGCCGCCGCGGGGGTAGTCGCCCGGGCGTACGCCGCGCAGCAGCAGTCGCGCCCCGGCCGCCGCCACCGCGATCCGGCCCGGCGGGCTGAACAGCACCAGCCATCCGGCCGCGATCCACCACCAGGACACCTGCGGCGCCCACGGCACGACCAGGTTGCCCAACGTGGCCAGGACGGTGAGCCAGCGCAGCCCGACCAGCGCGAGCATCGGCAGCATCAGCAGGCCCTGCAGCAGCCCGGCCCGGCGGGGAGTGGGCCGGACCTCGCGGCGGACCGTCTCGGTCGCGTCCAGGGCCTCCAGCGCCGCCGCCATCTGCGACAGCCGCGGGTTCTGGTAGACGCCGGCCACCGACACCTGCGGGTGCCGCTGCCGGATCCAGGCGACCAGCTGGGCCGCGTTGAGACTGCTGCCACCGCTGGAGAAGAAATCGGCGTCGGCGTCCTTCGGGCGTACGCCCAGAATCCGCTCCCAGCCGCCGGCGAGCCACTCCTGCGTCGCCGTCAGCTCGGTGTTCCCGTCGCCGCCGGAGGCAAGCGGCCACGGCAACGCCGCGCGGTCGACCTTTCCGGAGGTACGCGTCGGCAGCGACGCCACCTCGGCCAGCAGCGGGACCAGCGCGGCCGGCAGCTGGTCGCGGATGCGCCGGGCCGCGGCGGCGGCGTCGAAGCCCTCGCGCGGCACCACGTAGCCGACCAGCAGCTGGTTCCCGGCCGCGGTCCGCTTCACCGCGGCGGCCGCGCCGGCGACATCGGGCAGCGCCTGCAGCGCGGCGTCGACCTCGCCCAGCTCGATCCGGCGGCCGCCCAGCTTCACCTGCTCGTCGCCGCGGCCGAGGAACAGCAGTCCCTCGGGCTCGGCGCGGACGATGTCGCCGCTGCGGTACGCCCGCTCCCAGCCCAGCGCGGTCAGCGGCGCGAACTTCTGCGCGTCCTTCCCGGCGTCCAGGTACCGGGCCAGGCCGACGCCGCCGATGACCAGCTCGCCGGCCTCGCCCATCGTGACCGGGACGCCGGCCGGGTCGACCACCGCCAGCTCCCAGCCGGCCAGCGGCAGCCCGATGCGCACCGGGCCCTCGCCGGTCATCCGGGCGGCGCAGGCGACCACGGTCGCCTCGGTCGGCCCGTACGTGTTCCAGACCTCGCGCCCCTCGACGGCCAGCCGTTCGGCCAGCTCGGGCGGGCACGCCTCGCCGCCGAAGATCAGCAGGCGGACGTCGTCGAGGGCCTCGACCGGCCACAGCGCGGCCAAAGTCGGCACCGTGGACACGACGGTGATCCGCTGCTCGACCAGCCACGGGCCGAGGTCGACGCCGCTGCGCACCAGCGAGCGGGCGGCCGGCACCAGGCAGGCGCCGTGCCGCCAGGCCAGCCACATCTCCTCGCAGGACGCGTCGAAGGCCACCGACAGCCCGGCCAGGACGCGGTCGTGCGGGCCGAGGCGGCCGAGCCCGTCGTCGGCCAGGAACAGCTGGGCCTCGGCGTCGACGAACGCGGCCGCGGCGCCGTGGGTGACGGCCACGCCCTTCGGGGTGCCGGTCGAGCCCGAGGTGAAGATGATCCACGCGTCGTCGCCCGGCTCGGGCCGGCCCGGTCGCCCGCCGGGGGTGCCGCGCAGGGTCACGGCCAGCCCGTCGCCGATCACCGCGGCCACGCCGGCTTCGCCGAAGACCAGCTCGGCGCGCTCCTCGGGGTCGTCGGCGTCCACCGGCACGTACGCCGCGCCGGCCGCCAGGACACCGAGGATCGCCAGGTAGAGGTCGGCCGTACCGGAGGAGACCCGGACGCCGACCCGGTCGCCGACGCCGACGCCCAGCCCGGCCAGCCGGGAGCGCAGCGCCTCGATGCCGTCGGCCAGCTCGCGATAGGTCAGCTTGGTGCCGCCGGTGTCGAGGGCGCGGCTCGCCGGATGGGCCCGCACGGTCGCGTCCAGGACGTCGAGCAGGGTGCGGCGCAGCGGGGCGGAGGGGGAGAGGTACAGCGCCGGCGCCGCCGGCGCCTCGGCAATCGTGGAGATCTCGATCAGTCGCGGATCCGTCGTCACGGTCACCGGGCGTGCACCATCCCTACCTCGGGGTCAACGTCGGCCGGCGCGCGACACGCGGCCGCCCGGGGCAGCGTTCAAAGATACGGGAGAGTTACGGAGGATGACGGTTCGATGTCGGATTCGTGTCCACAGACACACCCGGTCGTGCGTCACAGCCACCGTGACCGGCGCAACTTGCGGAGCCTACGGGGGTGGAACGCGCTGGGCGGCGGTGAAGGCCACGCTCAGCAGACCGGCCGAGGTCTGCACCTGGTAGCGGCTGCGTCCCCGCTTGACGACGGTGCCGGCCAGTCCCGCGTAGCGGCCGGCGCCGGTCAGCCGGACCCGCTCGCCCACCTGCAGCGGAACCGTCACGGACCGGCCGCTTCGGATTCGTGCCAGCTCCGCTTCGTAGCGGGGGTCCATGGCCGCCGGCTCGCCGTGATGCGACCAGGTGTAGATGGCCGACGGGTCGAAGCCGCCGGCGCAGACGCGGCAGGACTTGACCCGGACCGGCCGCCGGTGCGCGGTGGTGCGGTGACCGGCCGGGCACACGCCCACCCACGGCCCCTCCACGCTGGGCGCGTCGGCCGGCATGCAGCGCGAGCCGGAGCAGCCGATGCGCCGCGCGATCGTCCGCCAGACCCGGTCGTGGCCGTGCCGGGGCCCGGCCAGCGCGTGGGCGATCTCGTGCAGCACCGTCTCGGTGACCTGGGCGGCCTCGTAGAGCTCGACCAGCGGCCGGGACAGCCCGATCTCCTTGCGGTCGAAGCGGCAGACGCCGGCCCGGGTCTTGGCGTTGTCGAAGACCAGCCGCCACCCGGTCAGCCCGTGCCGGTCCATCAGCCCGGCGGCGAGACGCCGCGCTTCCGTCAGATCCAACCCCGCCGCTCCCCGTGAATCGCACCGACGGGCAATCCTGCCACTTCTCTCAGGCCGCGGGCTCGAGCGCGACCGTGGCGGCGGAGACGACCTGGTTGCGGCCGGCGTTCTTGGCGGCGTAGAGGGCGCGGTCGGCGGTGAGCACCAGCGAGCTCGCGTCGACGCCGGCCGCGGGCAGGAAGGCGACGCCGATCGACACCGTGACCTGGTGCAACCGGGACCCGGTCACCGCGATCGGCGCGGCGGCGATCCCCCGGCGTACCCGCTCGGCGATCTCGCACGCCTGCCCGGCGTCCGCGCCGGGCAGCAGGATCGCGAACTCCTCCCCGCCGTAGCGGGCGACCAGATCACCCGGGCGCACGAGCCGCGCCACGCGGTGGGCGACCTCGACGAGAACGCGGTCACCCCCGTCGTGGCCGTACGTGTCGTTGACCTTCTTGAAGAAGTCGATGTCGAGCAGCAGCATCCCGACCGGGTGCCCGGAGCGGGTCGCCCGGTTGGTCTCGTTGTGCAAAGCCTGCTCGAAGAAGCGGCGGCTGCGCAGTCCGGTCAGCCCGTCGGTGATCGCGGCCTTGCGCTGGGCGTGCACGAGGCCGGCCATGCGGGCCAGCACCAGCAGGAACAGCAGGTTGCAGATGCACGAGGCGAGCAGGACGTGCGGGTCCGCGTGCCGCAGGACCTGCAGGATGGTGCTGGTCGGCGCCACGATCGCGGCGGTCGCCAGCAGCGCGAGCCGGCCGACCGTCGCGTCCGGGGTCACGGTCGCCGAACGCTCGGCCATCTTGGGCACGGCCGGGTGCAGGATGCCGGCCGCGAGCAGGAAGCCGGCGCCCATCCACAACGCGTCGAGGAAGTTGCCGGGCCGGTAGGTGCCGTCGAGCGACTGGACGCTGTACACGGTGTCGGCGAAGAGGGTCATCAGGAGGTACGCGGCGAGGAAGCGCAGCGGAGCGGGCCGGGGCCCGGTGCCGAGCAGCAGCCGGGCGCCGACCGTGATCAGCATCAGGTCGCCGACCGGGTACGCGACCGAGACCAGGTTGGTGAGGTTGCCGGCGGTGACGTCGATCGTCGGCAGGATGATGAACTCGAGGGTGAGGTAACCGGCGCTTACGGCCACGATGGCGGCGTCGATCGCGCTGGCGGCGTCCCACTCCGGCGTGCGCTTGCGGATCAGGGCGAGGATGCCGCCGGCCATCAGCGGGTACGCGGCCAGGTAGCCCACGTCGGCGACGCTCGGGTAGGCGACGGTGTCCTGGACCAGGGCGAGAACGTAGAAGACCACGTCGGCGGCGGCACCGGCCAGCGCCGACGCGCCGAGGAGCAGCAGCATGAGGCGCAGGTGCGGGTAGCGGCGGGCGCACACCAGGCAGGTGATCGCGAGCGTGGCGTTGGCGCTGACGTACAGGCCGACCTGCACCGCCGACCAGGAGTCGCCGAGGTGCAGCAGGAAGTAGTAGAGCGCGATGATCACCGGGGCCGCGACGAGGCACGCCTGCCAGGCGGGCAGACGTCGGACCCGGGTCGCCGATCCTGCGAGAAGCATCCGACCACCCTCGCGCCCGCCGGGTGCACGCCGATGCAGATCGAGTTGCGGACCGGTTGCACCGGTGTCAGCCTCGGACGAATGGGTAGTCATCTATCGATGGGTGACGATTCGGCCGGCGGGAGGTGAACGGTGGCGGCAGCGGCAGCGCGGCATGTGGGCCGCCTCCTGCTCCTGATCGGCCTGGCGCTGGCCGCGTATCTCGCGCTGTGCGCGTGGGACCACGCCGCCCGGGCCGACTCCGGCCTCGGGCCGGCGGTCACCGATCCGCAGGCGACGGTCGAGAAGGTAGCCGCCGCCGGCGCCGCGCCGGGCCGCGCGGTCCCGAAGGTTGCCGCGACCCACGTCACGCACCCGAAGGTCGCTCCCGCCCGCCTCACCCACCCGAAGGTCGCTCCCGCCCGCCTCACCCACCCGAAGGTTGCTCCCGCCCGCGTCGCCCCCCGGAAGGTTGTCGCTGCTCGTCTCGCCCACGCGAAAGTTGTCGCTGGTCGCGTCGCGCACCCGAAGGTCGTCCCTGCCCGCGTTGCGCACGCTGTCCACGTCTCGCCGGTGAAGGTCTCCACTTCCGTCACCGTGCGGAAGGCGGTCGACCGTCAGCTCGCGACCGCGCGCGCGAAGGCGCCCCAGCTGCCGTTCCGCCACCCGAAGGCGCCCCACCTGCCGGTTCGGCACCCGATGACGGTCAGGCTGCCGGGTCTACCCGGTCTCGGGTCGGTCACCCTTCCTGGCGTTGCCGGCTCGGTGTCGGCTTCACTGCCCAGCGTCCCTGGTCCGGCGCCCGCCGTCTCCGATTACCTTCCGGCTCAACCCGGCGCTCTCCGCGGGATCGCATCGAGCGCCCTGCCGAGCCGTGTCACATCCGTCCCTCGGAGCGCTCCGATAAGCGCGGGAACGGGTCTCACTCGGAACGTCTTCACCACGGCCGGGGCGGGCACCGTTCCGGGCTGGGCGGGCAGTGCCGGGCCGGCCACGTCCGAGCCGGCTTCACTCAAGCGGCTGTCCACCGAGCCGATCTCCACCGAGCCGACCTCCACCGAGCCGACCTCCACCGAGCCGATCTCCACCGAGCCGATCTCCCCTGGGCCCGCCCCGCCACGCCCCGGTGATCATTCGTTCGACGCCGCTCATCTTCGTGACTCCGGCGGCGGTGCGTCGTCCCCGACGGGAGATGTCCCGTCGTCCTGGCGACCGGAAATCTCGCCCGTCGGGCTCCTATTCACCATAAATGCGGAAATAACCGGGCGAAGCGTCCGGTATTCCGGTCCTCCCAGCTGATCACGCGGTCCCGGTAACCCGGGCCGGCGCCGGTGAATCCACCCGGTGCCGCGCCGTGCCGGCCTCCGCGTCCGGCCCCTCCGCGGCCGAAGCCACGCCGACGCCGGCATCCCACCGCGAAGCTTTGATCTGGCTGGGAGGCCATCGTGATCCGCATTCTGCTCGCCGAACCCATGAACCTGCTCCGCGGCGCCCTCGCCGCGACCTTGTCACTGGAAGAGGACTTCTCCGTCGTCGCCGAGCTGGGGAGCCTCGACCAGGCCCTGGCCATGGCCCGGGCCGTGCCGCCGGACGTTGCCGTGATCAACGTCGGGCTGCTGGCCGGGGACGGGCTGAGCGTGGTCGACCGGCTCGGCGCGGAACAGCGTGGCTGCGCCACGCTGCTGCTGGCCGGGCCGGACGCCTGCGGGCAGCTCAACCGCGCCCTCGACGTGCATGTGCGCGGCGTGCTCGGCACCCAGGCCGCGCCGTGCGAGCTGGTGCGCGCGATCCGGCGGCTGGCCCGGGGCGAGCGCGTCATCGACGCCGGCCTGGCCGTCGCCATGGTCAGCGCGCCGCGCAGCCCGCTGTCGGAGCGGGAGCTGGACGTGCTGAGCGTCGCCGCGTCGGGGGTGCCGTCCGCCGAGGTCGCCGCCAAGCTGCACCTGACCGCCGGCACGGTGCGCAACTACATGTCGGTGATCCTGCGCAAGACCGGCACCCGGAACCGGCTCGAGGCGGTCCGGGTCGCCGAGCACGCGGGCTGGCTCGCGTGACTTTTGTCAGCCGCACCGATGACGGCGCTCACTGTGGTGAGCCCTGGCCGGCATCGAGGCTTGTCAGTGAACACCGAACCCCATCCGCAGGAGGAACGATGACTCACCGGCAACGGCTCTCGATGATCGTCCTGACCGTGGTCGCGGCGTTGGGACTGGCCACCGTCGGCGCCAACCCGGCCGGCGCCGCCCCCAGCACCCCGGCGGCCGCGCCGGCCGCCGCGGCGATCCCCAGCGCCCCGGTCACCGGGACGTTCACGGACGCCACCGGCGGCACCGGCTCGTTCGCGGGCAACTTCACTCCCTCGAGGTTCTCCGCACAGAACGGGAAGCTGGTGGCCACCGGCACGCTGACCGGCACGCTCACCGACTCGGCCGGCAACGCCGTCGGCACGGTCACCAAGACCGTCAGCGCGCCCGCGGCCGTCGCGCAGGCGACGTGCAGGATCCTGGACCTCACGCTCGGCCCGCTGCACCTGGATCTGCTCGGCCTCGTGGTGGACCTGAACCAGGTGCACCTGACGATCACCGCGGTGCCCGGCGCCGGCAACCTGCTCGGCAACTTGCTGTGCGCGATCGCCGGCCTGCTCGACGGCACCCCCGCGGCCGGTGCGCTGGCGGCACTGCTGAACGCCCTGCTGGCCCTGCTCGGACAGCTCTGACCGGTTGCTCCGGCGCTGCTCTTCCGGCGCCCGTCTGCGCGCGGCCGCATCCCCGCCAGGGTGCGGCCGCGCCCTCGTGCGTGGTCGAGGGGCGGTCAGAGCCCGTCGAGGTTCGGCGGGGCGGTGATCTGGTACGTGCGGGCGAACCAGGGCGCGTACAGCCGGTTGGCCCGGCACGCGGCGCTCGTCCGGCACACGCTCGGGTCGCGCGCGGCGTACGTCAGGAAGAAGCGCAACTTGGCCACCGCGGCCGGCTCCGCCTGGTTGGCCGGCCGTTTGCTCACCGGATACCCGCGGAAGCCGGCCACCGCGTGCGGGACCGTGTACTGCTCCTGCGCCTCGTACGTGTAGAACGCCGTGTTCAGGTGGTCGGCGTGGTCGCCGTCGCCGTACCGGCCGGAGTAGTCGAGCGTGCGGATCACCGACGGGCGGATCAGCGTCATCAGGTCGAGCAGGGCCGCCCGCAGCGAGGCGCCGGTGTAGGTGGCGGAGCCGTCGATCGCGTGGATCGTGGTGGCGGCGCCCGAGCGCAGCCGGCCGAGGCACTCGTAGTGGTGCACCGGGTAGCCGTGCGGGCTGCCGGCCGGCAACCGCATGAACAGCAGTCGCAGGTTGTGGCCGGCCAGCGTGCGGGCGCGGATCCGGTGACCGCCGACGACCATGACCGACGAGCGCCAGGAGTCCGCGGCGCCGGCCATCGCCGCGTACGCCGCCATCGCCCCGGCCTCGCGGCCGCGCCAGTACCGCGCCGATCGGCCCGCGTCGCCGGCGGTCACGAAGACGACCGTCACGCAGCGGCCGGCGGTGATGTCGGCGTACGTGACGGGATTGATGAACAGCAGGTCGTCGTCCTGGTGGGCGACCACGCTCATCGTCGTGCCGGCGGTGGTGCACACCGCCGACCCCGCGGCCTTGCTCGTCGGACCGGCGCCGGCGAGACCCATCACGACGGCGGCGGGAACGAGGGCGGCCGCCGTGAGAAGCCGATTGCGGAAGCCGTCCAATGTGGTCCTTCCCCCGAAGCACCGGATCTTGTCGGGGAGAGGCTAGCGACCGGGCGCAAATGTCGTACCCGGGCCGTAGGTTGTCGGCATGAGCGAGACCGTCCGCACCGAAGCCGACTTCGCCGCCGCCGTCGACCGGGCGCAGGCCGCCGCCAAGTCGTACTACGACACCGGCGAGGTGCTGATGACCGACGCCGACTACGACGCGCTGCTCGATCGCATCGCCGCGGCGAGGACGGCCCATCCCGAGTGGGACGACCGCGGCCTCACCACCCGGGTCGCGGCCGGGGTGTCCGGCGGCGGCGACGTGCGGCACCCGGTGCCGATGATGTCGCTCGGCAAGGTCACCGGGGAGGACGAGGTGCGCGCCTTCGTGGCCGGCCTCGGCGGCGATCCCTGTCTGGTCGAGGTCAAGCTCGACGGGCTGGCGATCCGGGTGGAGTACGAGGCGGGTCGTCTCACCCTCGCCGCGCTGCGTGGCGACGGGAGTACGGGGGAGAACGTCACGGCTCAGGTGCTGCGCGGCATCGCGGGCCTGCCCGCCCGGCTCGCCACCGGGTGGACCGGCGAGGTGCGCGGCGAGGTCTACATGACCGTCGGCGACTTCGAGACGGCCTCCGCCAACCGGGTGGCGGCCGGCGGCAAGCCCTTCATCAACTCCCGGGGCGCGGTGGCCGGGTCGATCCGCAGTGTGGACCGCACCTACGAGACGCCGATGACCTTCTCGGCGTACGACATCTCCGGCGATTTCTCGTCCCACCGGGAGCGGATGGCCCGCGCCGCCGAGCTCGGTTTCCCGGTCGCCGGCCGGCTCGCCACCGGCGAGGTACAGGTCGCCGCCGACGCCGAGGCCGCGCTCGCCGCCATCGCCGCGATCGGCGAGTTGCGCCGCGGCCTCGAGTTCCCGATCGACGGCGCGGTGCTCACCGCCGACCTGGAGTCGACGCGCCGGCGGCTCGGCTCCGGCAGCCGCACCCCGCACTGGGCGGCCGCGTTCAAATATCCGGCCGACACCGGGTCCACGGTGCTGCGCGACATCGAGGTGCGGGTCGGGCGCACCGGGCGCATCTCGCTGCGGGCCGTGCTCGATCCGGTCTTCGTCGACGGCACCACGATCACCTACGCGACGCTGCACAACCCCAAGTTCGTCCAGGAGCAGGGTCTGGCCATCGGGCAGACCGTCGCGGTCTGGCGGGCCGGCGACGTCATCCCGCGGGTCACCGCGCCGATCGGCGAGCAGCCGCACGGCCTCACCCCGTGGACGCCGCCGGAGACCTGCCCGCAGTGCGGCGAGCCGTGGGACAAGTCGAGCCTGCTCTGGCGCTGCCACACCGCCTCGTGCAGCGCGACCAACGCGCTCGAGTACTGGTGCAGCCGCGAGGCCATGGACGTCGAGGGCGCGGGTGAGGCGCTCTGCGTCGCCCTGATCAACGCCGGCCTCGCGAACGACGTCGCCGACCTCTACACGCTGACCGAGGAGCAGCTGGCCGAGCTGCCGGTCGGCAACACGAAGGCCGGCGGCGTCGTGCTGCTCGGCAAGCTCAACGCGGCCAAGGTCATCGCCTCGCTCGAGAAGAGCAAGAGCCAGCCGTTCAACCGGGTCATCACCGGGCTCGGCATCCGGATGACCGGCCGCAGCGTGGGCCGCTGGCTGGCCGCCCGCTTCAAGACCATGGACGCGCTGCGGGCCGCCACCGTCGAGGAGATCGCCGAGATCGACAAGATGGGCCTGATCAAGGCGCAGCACGTGGTGGACGGCCTCGCCGCCATGTCCGGCGTGATCGACCGGCTGGTCGCCGCCGGCGTCACGATGAGCGTGCCCGAGACCGCGGGCGGCAAGCCGCTCGACGGCAGGACCTACGTGGTGAGCGGAAGCGTGCCGGGCTACACGCGCACGACCGTGAGCGAGCGCATCGAGGAGCTGGGCGGCCGGGCCAGCGGCAGCGTCTCGGCGACCACCACGGCGCTGGTCACCTCCGAGACGACCACGGCGAAGGCCAAGAAGGCGGCGCAGCTCGGCGTCCCCATCATCGACCCGGCCGAGTTCGCGGACCTGCTCGCGTCGGCCCGGGCCGAGCCGTCCGACTTAACGGACGAATCCGATCAGCGCGGGGTGGGGGAGTCGTAGGAACCGCGGCGGGTTCAGAGCAGCTGGTCGAGCAGGGCGACCAGTCTCGCCGCCAGGTGGCCGCCGGGGTCGAGGTCGGGGCGGAAGTCGGCGACGCTGATGCCGAGCAGGCTCGGGGCCGCCGCGAGCGGGGTCAGCACGGCCGCGAGCTGGTCGAAGTCGGGGCCGCCGGGCTGCGGGTAGGTCACCGCCGGCATGCTCGACGGGTCGAGGACGTCGACGTCGAGGTGCAGCCACATCGGCACCCCGGCGCGGGACGCCCAGGCCGCCGCCGTGTCGCCGGCGTCGTGCGGGTCGGCGATCACCGCGGGGGCGTCGATGGTCAGCACCGCGGCCGGCACCCGGGCCAGCTCGGCCGCCGCCGCGTCGTCGAGGCCGGCCGTGCGATGGCCGATCAGCGCGACGTGGCGCGGGTCGACCATCGGCGCCGCGCCGGCCAGGCCGGTCAGGGCGGCCGGGCCGCTGCCGGTGAGCAGGGCCAGATCGAGGTCGGCGGTCTCGCCGGTCTCCGAGGCGTGCGGGTCGAGGCAGTCGGGGTGGCCGTCGGCCATCCACAGTCCCACGGTGCCGAAGGCGCGGCGGAGGTGGGCGAAGACGCCGAGAAGCAGGCTGCAGTCGCCGCCGACGACCAGCGGGCGCAGTCCGGTGTGCTCGCGCATGCCCGCATCGAGCGAGCCCGCCAGCGCCTGCGCCGCGGCGATGGTGTCGGCCAGCGCCAGGACCCCGGTCTCCTCGTCCCGCCGGCGATCGGCGATCCGGGTCGCCGCGTCACCGAGGTCGGCGCCGACGCGATCGCGCAGGTCCGCCGCTCGCAGCGCGGCCGGCGCTCCGGCCTCGCCCCGGTCCGAGCCGGAGCAGTCCCAGGGAGCGCCGAGAAGGAACCACTCGGAGGCGGCCACCAGCCGAGAATACGGCCGCGCGGGCATTCCCTCACCTTCCGTCATGTGACAGCTCCGCGGTGGGCCGCCTTCACTGAAGGCATAGCGGAACATCAAGACGCTGGAGGCAGCATGGCTCCGATCAGTCGACGTACCGCCCTCACCGCCGGCGCCGGCGCGGTGGCCGGCCTCTCCCTGGCCACCGCGATTCCCGGGCGGGCCGAGGCGCTTCTGGCCGGCGACCCCACCGGCGCCTTCGCGAGCGCGGATCCCATCAACCCGCGGGTGGTCACCCACGTCACCTCGATGCAGGCGGGACATGGCTGGGTGGCGGCGAACACCAGCGCCGCGAATCTCAACGACACCACGACGTACGCCCTGGGCAGTCAGTCCGCCTCGATCACCACCCGGGTCGACGGCGTCGCCTCGACGCTGACCAGGACGGGTCTGTCGCTCAACATCGCCGGCACCAAGCAGCTGCGCGTGCTGATCCGGGTGGACGGCGTCGACTATCTGCAAGGGCTGAATGTGTACGTGTCGTCGGATGCGATGGCGGCCAACTTCGGGATCATCTACATCCAGTCGGAAACGCCCGATCCCTCCGTACGGTGGCTGAAGGACGGCGAGTGGAAGTGGGTGACCCTGCCCTGGCAGTCGGCGATCGTCACCGGCAGCCCGAACCTCGCCGCCGTCGACTCGTTGCGGATCCGGGCCACCTCCGCCAGCGGCGCCACCTGCCAGGTGCGGCTGCAGGCCGTGCAGGTGATCGAGCGCAAACCGGCCGCCGCGGGCGGGATCGTGTGCTTCACCTATGACGACTCGTACGCCTCCCAGTACACGATCGCCAAGCGGGACCTCGACCGGTACGGCTGGCCGGCCACCGCGTACACGATCGTCTCCAACGTGCAGGCCGGCGACGGCGGCAACGCCACCTACCTGACCACGGCCCAGCTGCAGCAGATGCGGCGGTGGTCGGGCTGGGAGATCGGCCCGCACGCGATGACGGCCACCGCGCACAACCGGGGGTTCGCGGCCGCCACCAACGCCGCGACCGGCGTCGCGTACGGCAGCAATCCCCTTTCGCCGGCCGAGCTGGACACCGACATCGCCGACACCGTGCGGTGGCTGATCGGCAACGACCTGGCCGACGGCTTCCTGGGGCACTGCTATCCGCAGGGGCGCTACAACACGGCGGTGCAGCGGCAGATGGCGCGCGCCGGGCTGGCCTACGCCCGCGCGATGACCAGCACGGCCACCAGCGCCGAGACGATGCCGCCGGCCGACCCGTACGCGATCCGCTGTTACACCTTGGACAACACCAGCGCCCTGTCCACCCTGCAGGCCCGGGTCGACGGCGTCGCCAACCACGGTGGCCTGCTCGTCTTCTGCTGCCACGACATCGTCACGAGCCCGGCCACCTCCACCCAGTTCTCGATCGCCAGCCACGGCGCACTCGTCGACTACGTGGCCGGCAAAGCGGGCGTCCGGGTCATGACCCTGGCTGACGCGCTGCGGTCCGGCACATAGCGTTTCAGCGCCGCATCAGACCCCTTTCAGAGCTCGATGGCATCGTCCGGCCATCGAACTGAGGGGGAAGCGTGAGAAAGGCACTCATGGCCACCGCCGGCTCGGCGGTGGCCCTCGGCGTGGTGTTCGCGACCGGCGGTCCGGCATGGGCGGCCACCGCGACCCAGCTACCGGTGACGTCGACCGGCTTCTTCGGCGGGTTCCTCGGCGTGGACGCCGTCTCGCCGTCCGACGGGTGGGCCGTCGGCGGCGACGGCAACGGGATGATCCAGCGCTTCAACGGTACGAGATGGAACGTGTTCGCGAGCCCCGACCTGCTCGGCGGCGGCGCGAACAGCTGGGCCGACCTGAGCGGCGTCGACGCGACGTCGGCCGGGTCGGCGGTGGCCGTCGGCAACACGACGGCGGCCGGTGGTGGGGGCAAGGCGGCCGTCGCCCTGCGCTGGAACGGCACGGCCTGGAGCCGACAGCCGGTGCCGACGCCGGCCGGAACCGACACCGAGCTCTCCGCGGTCAAGGCGTTCTCGCCGGCCGACGCCTGGGCGGTCGGACAGACGGCCGCCACCGGGTCGACCTTCCGCAAGACGCTGGCGATGCACTACAACGGCACGTCCTGGAGCGCCGTCCCGACCCCGAGCGCGGGCACCCGCACCAACTTCCTGACCGCGGTCGACGGCGTCTCGACCCGGGACGTCTGGGCCGTCGGGTACTCGCTGAACCTGCCGTACGGCAACAAGATCCGGCAGTCGCAGATCCTGCACTGGGACGGCACGGCGTGGACCCAGGTCGCCAGCCCCAACAACGGCAGCACCTTCCTGTACGACGTGGCGGCGCTCTCGGCGACGGACGCGTGGGCGGTCGGCGTCGGCACCGGCGGGTCAGCCCTCGTCGTACGGTGGAACGGCACCTCGTGGCACACCGTCGCGGCCCCGCCGCTGGTGAACCTCGGTGGCGTGACCGCCCGGTCGGCCACCGACGTCTGGGTGACCGGGGCCGCCGCCGACGACGCGAACAAGCCCGCGCTCGCCCACTGGAACGGGTCCGCATGGACCGTCACCCCGGTGGCCGTGACCGGCGGCGTCGGCATTCCCACGCTCGGCGCGATCACGACCGCCGACGCCACCACCGAATGGGCGGTGGGCAGCCAGTGGGACGGCACCACCGGGCAGTCGTCCGCGATCGCCTTCCGCGTCGTGGGCTGAGGTCCGAGGCATGAGGGAGAACAAGATCATGAAAACATCCATCGGGCGGCGCCTCGGCGTGGTGCTTCCGGCGATCGGCGCCGCCCTCGTCCTGTCGGCCGGCAGCGCTCTCGCCGCGCCGGCCTGGGTCTCGACACCGACGCCGGACCAGGTGCCGGACGGTGTCCCGTTCAACAACGTGTTCAACGCCGTCACCGCCCGGACCAGCACCGACGCCTGGGCGGTCGGCGCCTTCGAGCGGGCCAACGACGACGACGGCTCGGCCATCCTGGCCGAGCACTGGGACGGCAAGGCGTGGACAGCGCTGCCCACGCCCAACATCTTCCGGTTCAACGAAGTGCTCCGGGCCGTGTCCGCGTCGGCCGCCAACGATGTCTGGGCGGTCGGTTCCGGCAACATGCCGGGCTTCGCGCACACCGACCCGATCTCGGCCCACTACGACGGCCAGGCGTGGAGCCTGGTGCCGGTGCCGGCCACCACCGGCGGGTCGAAGTCGATCCTCTTCGGCGTCGCCAACCTCGGCGGCGGCAACGTCTGGGCGGTCGGCCGCAGCGAGGCCAACCGGGCCCTGATCGAGCACTGGAACGGGTCGGCCTGGACGATCGTCCCGGCGCCGGTGCCGGCCGTGCCGTCCGGCAACACGTTCGTCGGCACCACGCTGAACGGGATCTCGGCGCGGTCCGCGAACGACATCTGGGCGGTCGGCTACACCCAGGGCGCGCAGGGCACGAACTCCAACAAGTTCACGCTGACCATGCACTACAACGGCTCGGCGTGGTCGGTCGTGCCCAGCCCGAACCCGGCGGTTCCGACCCCGGCCGGGACCACGCAGGTGCTCAGCAGCGTGGTGTCGATCTCCGCCGGCGACGCGTGGGCGGTCGGCGGCACCAGCGACATCGCCGGCTTTCAGCCGGCCCGGCCGATCGCGATGCACTGGAACGGCACCCGCTGGTCGGTGACGACGCTGCCGGACATCGGCAACGGCGGGATCGCGTCGGTCACCGCCAACTCGTCGACGAGCGTCTGGGCGGCCGGCGGCCCCGGTGACCCCGGGACCGTGCTGCACTGGAACGGCACGGCGTGGGCGCAGGACACCACCGTGCCGACCGGCCCGGCCGGCTCGACCACGCTGCGCGGCATCGCGGCCGTGCCCGGGTCGGCCACCGAGGTCTGGGCGGTCGGCAACAGCGTCGGCGCCGACGGGAACAACCGAGCGTTCGCGATGCATCGCTCCTGACCGGCACCGTCACCGCGGTCCGGCCCACCTCCCCCGGGGTGAGCCGGACCGCACCCGGCCGACTCCCGGCCCCGGGGCCGGACGCATGTGATGTCCTGGAGGAGCACGTCATCCCCAGCTTCCGGAGGGCATCATCCTTACCGTCAACGCCATCGCCGCGACCTCGGCCACCGACCCGCTCGTACGCACCACGATCGAGCGGCGCGACCTGGGCCCGCGCGATGTTCTCATCGAGATCCGCTACGCCGGCATCTGTCACTCCGACATCCACACCGTGCGCGGCGAGTGGGGCACGGTGCCCTACCCGCTGACCGTCGGGCACGAGATCGTCGGCCGGGTCGCCGAGGTGGGCGCCGAGGTCGGCAAGCACGCGGTCGGCGACCGGGTCGGCGTCGGCTGCATGGTCAACTCGTGCCGCGAGTGCGAGAACTGCCGGTCCGGGCAGGAGCAGTACTGCCTCGGGGGCAACACCGGCACCTACGCCTCGGTCGACCGCGACGGCACCATCACGCAGGGTGGCTACTCGACCCACGTCGTCGTCGACGAGGACTTCGTGCTGCGGGTTCCGGAGACGATCCCGTACGCGTCGGCCGCGCCTCTGCTGTGCGCGGGCATCACCACGTACTCGCCGCTCTCGCATTGGAATGCCGGACCGGGCAAGAAGGTCGCCGTCGTCGGCCTGGGCGGTCTCGGCCACATGGCCGTCAAGATCGCCGCCGCGATGGGCGCTGAGGTCACCGTGCTCTCGCAGACCCTCGGCAAGAAGGACGACGGTCTCGCCTTCGGCGCCGAGCACTACTACGCCACCAGCGACCCGGCGACGTTCGAGACCCTGGCGAACGCCTTCGACCTGATCATCAACACGGTCAGCGCCCCCATCGACATGGCCGCCTACCTGCGCCTGCTGCGCCTGGACGGCACCCTGGTCAGCGTCGGCGCGCCGCCGCAGCCCCTGCCGGTGCCGGTGTTCGCCCTGTTCGGCAACCGCCGCTCGTTCGCCGGGTCCAGCATCGGCGGCATCGCCGAGACCCAGGAGATGCTCGACTTCTGCGCCGAGCGCGGCATCGCGCCCGAGGTGGAGGTCATCGACGCCGCCGCGGTGAACGACGCGTACGAGCGCGTGCTCAGCTCCGACGTGCGGTACCGGTTCGTGATCGACATCGACAGCCTGCGCTGACGTCCGGCCGCGCGGGGCCCGCACCCGGGCCTCGCGCGGCATCGACGATGATGAACCGGTGAGCCGGAAGTTCCAGGAGAAGGCGTTCGCGGTGGCGGCCGCGCATCTGTCGCCCGGTGAGGCACCGCGGGTGGCGGCCCGCGCGATGGCCGGGGCGCTCGACGCCGGCCGGCTCGGCACCGCCGTGACCCGCGGCGTCGTGCCCGGCGTCTCCGGGGCCGTCGCCGACGTGGTCCTCGCCACCACCGGCAAGCAGGTCGTCGTGGTCACCGACCGGCGCGTGCTGTTCCTGTCGCAGACCTTCTGGGGTGGCGCCGGCGACCGGCTGCTCGGCAGCGTCCGGCGCGAGCTGGTGTCGCTGGCCGAGGCGAAGTTCGGCGCGGTCAGCGTGCTGCGGCTGGCCTTCGGGCCCGGCGGCGGCGTCTCGCTGACGTTCCCGCGCATCGACCGGAGCAGCGCCGAGGCGCTCGCGGCCGAGCTGCGCGGTCACTCCGCCCCGCGGTAGGCGGCGGTGGTCGCCGTCAGCGCCTCCCAGGCCGCCATCGCGCACGAGATGACCGCCTCGAGGTCGTCGCGGGAGGCGCCGTCGCGGGCCTGGATCGAGAGCCCCTGCATCACGGTCGTGTAGTAGCGGGCGACCGGCTCCACGCCGGCCGGCGGCAGGGTCAGGTCACCGTCGGCCACGCCCCGCGCGATGCGCTCCCGGATGCTCGCGTACTGGTCGCGGCGGCGATCGGCGAGGAACTCCCGGACCGCGTGGTTCTCCACCGCCCCGGTCGGCGCAGCCAGGATCAGCATGCAGTAGTGCGGCGTGTCCGGTCGGGTGATCTCGTCGGCGGTGGCGCGCAGCATGGCGTGGATCGCGGCCCGGGCCGTCGGCTGCTCGCGCAGGGCGCGGCGGGGCGGCTCGCCCGAGGTCGTCCCGTAGAGGGCCATGACCTGCCGGAAGAGGTTCTCCTTGCTGCCGAAGCAGGCGTAGATGCTGGCCGAGGCGATGCCCGTGGCCTGGGCCAGGTCGTTGAGCGACGTCCCCTCGTAGCCGCGCTCCCAGAACAGGTCGAGTGCGGTGCGCAGTGCCACGCCGGGGTCGAACGTGCGCGGCCGGCCGCGAGTAGCCATCGGGTGGTCTCCGTATTTGTTGGTCGATCGTTCAAGTTTACCTTGACCGGCCGTACCTGCCGTGCCACGGTTTGTTGGTCGATCGACAAACAAACAGAGGAGACCCCATGCGCGCCCTGCGGCAGACCTCGTTCGACGGCCCGGCCGGCCTGCGCCTGATCACCGACGCGCCGGAACCGGCCGCCGGACCGGGCGAGGTCCTGATCCGGGTCACCGCGGCCGGCGTCAACTTCGTCGACATCTCGCAGTCGCGGGGCACGTTCACAGGCGGGCCGCAACCGCCGTACCTCGCCGGCATCGAGGGCGCGGGCGAGGTCGTCGCCGTGGGCGAGGGAGTGACGGGCATCCGGCCCGGCGCCCACGTCATCGGGGCCGCGATCGGCGGCGGCGCGTTCGCCGAGCGCATGGTGCTCCCGGCGGCCGCCGCCGTCCCGGTTCCGGCGGGCTGGGCCGACGAACAGGCGCTCGGCCTCGTCGTGAGCTGGCCGACGGCGCTCGCCGCGCTGCGGACGCTGGGCGGTCTCGCCGCCGGGCAGACGGTGCTCATCCACGCCGCGGCCGGCGGAACCGGGCAGGTCGCGGTGCGGATGGCCAAGCACTACGGCGCGACCGTGATCGCCGCCGCCTCGTCGGAGAAGCACGAGGTGGTACGCGCGCTGGGCGCCGACCACGTCCTCGACTCGCGCCGGGCCGATCTGGCCGAGGGCGTCCGGCGGCTGACCGGTGGCGCCGGCGTCGACCTCGTCCTCGAGTCGGCCGGCGGCGGCACCCTCGGCGCGAGCCTGGCGGCGGCCAAGCGGGTCACCGGCCGGGTGGTCGTCTTCGGTCTGTCCGGCGGCGAGGCGGCGATCACCAACGCGGATCTGGTCTACCGGCACCAGGTGCACGTCATCGGCCTGAACATCGGCATCCTGATCCAGGCCGCGCCGCAGCTCTTCGGCGCGGTTACGGGCGAGCTTCTCGGCCTGATCGGGGCGGGCGTGATCGGCCCCGGCGAGCCCGTCCGGCACGAGCTCGCCGACGGGCCGAAGGCGCTCGCCGCGCTGGAGTCGCGGACCACGGTGGGCCGGCTGGCGCTGCTGCCGTGATTCAGGCCGGTGACTGCTGCAGGGGACGGAAGGCGGCCCGCAGCTCGGCGGCGAACAGCTCCGGCTCCTCCCACGCCGCGAAGTGACCGCCCCGCTCCGCCTCGCCGAAGTAGGTCAGCGTGGGATAGGCCCGCTCGGCCCAGCTGCGCGGCGTCCGCCAGATCTCGCCAGGGAACGCGCTGAACCCGACCGGCACCCGCGGATCGGGGAGCGGCTTGCCGCCGGCGGTGGGCGCGTCCGGCCCGTACGCCTCCCAGTACGAGCGGGCCGCCGACGTGCCGGTGCCGGTCAGCCAGTAGGCGGTGATGTTGTCGAGGATGTGGTCCCGGGTGAGGTTGCCCGAGGGCTCGCCGTCGACGAACGCACGGGCGATCTTGTAGTACGCGTCGGTGTCGTGATCGATCATCCAGGCGGCCAGCGCGACCGGGGAGTCCAGCAACGCGTACCCGATGGTCTGCGGCCGCGTCGCCATCTCGACGAAGTAGCCGTTCCCGCTGGTCTGGAAGGTCTTGATCGCGGCCAGCGCGGCCCGTTCGCCGTCACCGCCGGCCGGCAGCGCCGCCGGGTCGTTGAGCGCCGGCACCAGCAGGTTGGTGTGGATGCCGGCGAGCCCGTCCGGGCCCAGCCGCCCGATCGCGTCGGTGACGCCGGCGCCGACGTCGCCGCCCTGGGCGACATAGCGGTCATATCCCAGGCGGCGCATCAGCTCGGCCCACGCCTTGGCGGTACGCACCAGATCCCACCCGGTCTCGGCCGGCTCGCCCGAGAAGCCGTAGCCGGGCAGCGAGGGCAGCACCAGGTGGAACGCGTCCCCGGCCGAGCCGCCGTGCGCGGTGGGGTCGGTGAGCGGGCCGACCGCGTCGAGCATCTCGATGACCGAGCCCGGCCAGCCGTGCGTCATGATCAGCGGCAGCGCGTCCTCGTGCGCCGACCGCACGTGCACGAAGTGGATGTCCACGCCGTCGATCTCGGTGGTGAACTGCGGCAGCGCGTTGAGCCGGGTGGCGACCCGCTGCCCGTCGTACTCGGTCGCCCAGTATTGGTGCAGCGCCCGTAACGTGGCCAGCTGCACCCCTTGCGAACGGTCGCCGACGATCTCCCGGGTCGGCCAGCGGGTGGCCGCCAGCCGGCGCCGCAGATCGTCGAGCGCGTCCTTGGGGATCTCCACCGTGAACGGCCGGATGCCGCTGCCGGCCTGCTGATCGAGCGTGGTCATGTCGGGCTCTGCCTCTCTGGCGAACCGGGCTTCCAGGACACCCCCAGCCTGGCCGGGGCCGGCCGCGGCTCGCGCCCGTGAGACCCCCTGGTCGTCACCCCGGGGCCTTGCCCGCGGCTGCTTGGATGGGGTGATGGATTCGTGGGAAGCAATCCTGCTCGTCATCGCCACGATCGGGTCGGTCGCGGCCGCGGCCGGCGCCTGGGTGCAGGAGCGGCGCGGCACGGCCCTGCAGCTCGCCAAGCAGGCGGTGGACCGCATCGCCGCCGCCCGGGGCATCGGCGGGCGATGACGCCGCTGCCGCCGGCGGAAATCCGTCCCGGAGGTGTCCGATCCGGGGTATCCCGCTCGTAGAACGGGTGAGAGGCGGCCGCGCGGGCCGCCGGGACACAGGGAGTCCGGGATGACGCGATACTTGATCTCGTTCGACGACGGCGCGATGGACCACATCCCCGACGAGGACTTCGCCGAGGTGGGCAAGGCCGCGCACGCGGTCGTGCAGGAGGCCGTCGACGCCGGCGTGTTCGTGCTCGGCGCCGGCCTCCAGCGCCAGCGGGCGAGCGTCGTCGCCACCGACGGGATGGTCACCGATGGCCGGTTCCCGGAGACCAAGGAGGTCATCGGCGGGTTCACGATCGTCGACGTGGCCACCCGCGAGGAGGCGCTGGAGTGGGCGGCCAAGACCGCCGTCGCCTGCCGCTGCGCGCAGGAGGTGCGCGAGCTCATGCCCGACCCGGAGACCGACGCGATGCTGCGCCGCGCCGGCCGGTGATCCCGATCCGGGACTCAGGCGGTGACGGAGACCGTCACCGACCAGGGAACCTGCGGTGAGGGGCACGGCGTGGGCGCGTGGTTGCACGCGGCGTCGGTCACCGTCGAGACCGTGACCGAGCCGGCCGCCGCGGCCGCGTAACGGGCCACCAGCGGCTGGTCGGTGGGGTATCCGCCGGTGCTGTCGCGGGGCACCAGCACGCCCGTCGCGGATAGCTTCGGCGGCACGTAGTTGCTGGCCAGGCTGACCACGAGCACGTCGCCCACGTGCAGGCTCACCGTGCGCTGGTTGTCGGCGGCCGTCACGGTGACGGTCTGCCCGTCGGCGGCGACGACGGTGACGTGCACGGTCCACAGCCTGACCGGCACGGTGCACGGGGGCGTGGTGTGCAAGCAGGCGTAGTCGGAACGCGTGGTGACGTCGGCCGTGCCGGGCGTGGTCGCGCGGTAGAGGGCGGCGAGCGGTTGCCCGGTCGGGTAGCCGCCGCTCGCCGACAGCGCCGTGAGGGCGGCGCCGCTGGTCGTCGGCGGCAGGTACTCGGCGCCCAGGGACACGCCGAGCGTCTGCCCGGCGATCAGGGTGACGGTCTTCTGGCTGTCGGCCTCGGTGACGGTGACGTCCGCACCGCCGGGCGGCGGCGAGCTGGTCGGTGCCGAAGCGCCGTTGTCGCAGGTGAATACGGGGACCGGGCCGACGCCGGCCAGCTGCATGCCGAAGCTGGCCGACGCGCCCGGCGCCAGGGTCCCGTTGTACGAGGTGTTCGTCGCGGTCGTCGTGCCGCCCGAGGTGCGCACGACGGCGTTCCAGGCCGAGGCGACCCGCCGGCCGTCGCCGAGGGTCGTGACCGCGGTCCACTTGGTCGTGGTCGCCCGCGAGATGTTGACGACCTGGACGCTGACGATCTGGCCGCCGCTGGTCCCGCTGCCCCACTGCGACTCGATCCGCGCGGTGGCGGTGCACCCGGTTGCCGCCGGCGTCACCACCGGCACGCTGCCGGCGGCGGGCGGCGACATCACGAGAGCGGCGAGCACGGCCGTCCCGCCGAGCATCGCGCTCAAGGACACGATCGATTGCCTGGACAACGCCATGACGATGCGCCTTCCCCCGGTGCAGGCCCTTCTCCGTGCAGCGAACATCTCACGCGTATGGATGGACGTCAATGCCATCCCGCGTCGCCGCTACACCGGGGACCGCGCGCGAATGCGCTCGTACAGCTCCACGGTCTCGGCGGCCGGCGTCATGCCCAGCTCGCGGCGCAACTCCGCGGCGCACGCCTCGTACTGGCGGATCGCCTGCTGCGGCCGGCCGAGCCGGGTGTGGCCGCGCATCAGCAGCCGGTGCACATCCTCCCGGCAGAAATCCAGGGCCAGCAACCGCCGGCCGGTGTCGAGAGCCTCGGCGTAACGGCCGGTGTCGAACGCGGCCTGCGCCGAGAGCGAGAGCAATTCCAGATGGCGTACGCGTAACTGCTCGCGCGGCAGCAGCAGCCAGTCCTCCCCGGAGTGCTGTTCCATCAGGTCGCCCCGGTAGAGGGCGGCGGCGTCGCGGCAGGCCCGCAGCGCCGCCTCGGCGTCGCCGAGCACGCCGGCGGCCGCCGCCCGCGCCGCCGCCAGCTGGAACTGCTCGGTGTCGAGCCGGACTTCCAGGCCGGGCACGACCCGGTAGCCGCCGTCGAACTCGACCACCGGGATCGGCGACACGGCCTGCAGGTCGCCGCGCAGGGCGTGAACGGTCACGTGCAGCCGGTTGCGCGCCGCGGGCGCCGGCGCCTCCGGCCACAGCGCCACGGCGAGCTCGTCGCGGGAGATCGGCGGGTCGTGCCGGTGCAGCATCAGGTAGGCGAACAGCAGCGTGCCCTTGCGGCCGCGCCAGTGGTCGACCGGACGACCGGCGATGCGTACCTCGAAGGCGCCCAGCAGATTCACCACCAGGCCCCGGTCGTCCGGCGGCGCGGCCGGCGGCGGCGGACGACAGGCGGGCGGCGACGACGGAACCGGCCGGGGCAGGCGCCGCCGGTGACGCAGGCGCTGGCCCCAGGGCAGGCGCCGCACCCAGCGCCGTACCGACTGCTCGCAGCCGGCGTCGATCAGGTCGGGACCCATGCCGGCGAGCAGGTCGCCGGCCATGCCCGCACAGCCGGTGTCCAGGCAGAGCTCGATGGCCGCGTCGGTGGCGCCGTCCTCGATCAGCTCGCCGGCGAGGCGGCCGAGCAGCGCGACGGGCGGCGGGCGGCCGGTCCGGCAGGCGCGCAGCACGCCCGGCTGCCAGCCCGGATCGAGCCGCAGCCAGTCGTCGCTCAGCGGGATCCACCAAGGCAGCCGCCCGCTCGCCCGGTACGCCGGGGCGAGCGACCCGAAGCGCGGATGCAGATAGCGCAGTGACGCGGCCAGTCCCAGCACCGCCATGTCGGTCCCGTCGAGCAGGGCACGGACCAGCTGCTCGGTGAGGTCGTCGGCGGTGCGCGACCGCTCGACCATGCTCGCGAACCCGTCCACCGGCACGCGCTGGGCGGCGTCGAGAATGGAGTCGTGCAGCGCCGGGCGGCCGCCGGTCAGCTGGGCGAGCCGGGCCTCCCACGGCAGGCCGGGGGCGATCCACCCGGCACGGCGCGGCCGCCGGTAGCGCAGCACGATGACCGGTGAGCCACCGGGCAACCGGCCGAGGAACCGCTGCGCCTGACCGCGGTCGGGGCTTTCCACGACCACGCCGCCGCCCGGCTGCGATCGGCCGGCCAGCGTGTCCATGGCGGGCGTGTCCAGGTCGTACGGCAAGAGACTGAACCACCGCGGAGGCCGCGCCGACGCGCTCAGATCGGCACTCAGCCGGCGCATGCTGATCTCGCCCGGCAGCACCGCGACCAGCAACGGGGTAGCGCCGGTCAGGGCACCGAGTCGCAATGACCCGCGTGCCTCGGGGTCGGGCAACGGCACCGCGAACCGGCCGGCCAGCACGACCGGAGTCTGCCTCGGCCGCCGCGACGGAGGGCAGCCAGCGGTCCGAGATCTGCCACTTAGGCGGCACTGTCGGATATCACCCGGCCGGCGTTAAGCGCCCGGCAAAGCGGCGGCCTAAGCGCTGCCGGGGAACGTGAGGCGGTCGCCAATTTCCCATCCGACAGGAGACCGTCATGACGACATTCCCGGTAACCGCCGACATCCAGTTCGCCCCGGCCAGCGGGACGCTCTACGTCGACGACCTGGTCGACCCGAGCGGCACGCCGACCACCGTGCTCGACATCGACCAGGGCTTCAAGGTCAAGGGTCGCGTCGAGCTTCCGGGCTGGCTCAGCGGCAAGGGCCTGGTGCGGATCACCGCCGACGAGAAGGGCGGACCGATCGACACCAGCGTCGGCGAGCAGCTGCTCACGATCACCGGGTCGACATCGCCGACCGACCCGCCCGCCATCTCCTACCCGTTCGAGATCGAGGTCAAGTCGCCGGCCCTGCCCGACGAATCCAAGATGTACGACCTCGGCGTCATCTTCGTGTTCCAGACCGCGGCCGGCGGGCACACCGACATCGGAGGCTTCTACGACCTCGGCGCCTTTCTCGTGGTCTGACCGCGCCGACCCGGGCCCGATGCTGTCGCGTGGCACCTTCACGGTGGAAATCTGGTACGACCATCGCATCGGACGGGTCGCCGCCACCCGGGTCGTGCACCTGCAGAGCCGGGCCGAGAAGGCGTGGTCGGGGTGGCGTCCGGAGCGCGTGACCCGGTTCATCCGGCATCTGCTGCCGGTCCGAGCCGCAGCCGGGGTCAGTCCACCCCGCCGCTGAGGCCGACCAGGCCGGTCGAGCCGTGGTGCGGCGCGTTCGAGAGGCCACGGTCGAGGACGACCGTGCGGGCGCCGACGTGGTCGAAGACCAGCCGGCGCCCGCAACCGGCCACGGTGCACTCGAAGAGGGATTCGGCGTCATTGCTGTCGACGCACATCATCAGGTGGCGTTCGGCTCCCACGGGGATCTCCTGATGTAGGGGAAATTCCCGCCCATATACCCACCGCGGGGTTTCGCTAATCGCGAGCTGGCCGCGCGCGCAAGGCGTCGAGCGTGAGCACCGCGAAACGGCGGGCGGCCGGCCGCCGTACGCCCGGGGGCGTGGCGGCCAGCGCCCGCCCGGCCAGCAGGACCAGGATGAGGTCATCGAGGACGAAGTCGGCGCGCAGCGTGCCGGGCTCCTTCGCCCGCCGGCACAGGCCGGCCAGCAGCCGCATCATGCCGGCGCGATGCTCGGCGAAGCCGGCCCCGCCCGGTTGGGTGGACAGGAAGGCGTCGACGAATCCCTGGTTCCGGGCGTTCAGCTCGGTGAGGCCGCGGATCACCGAGCTCAGCCCTCGCCACGCGTCGGGATCGGCGCACCCCTCCCGGACGATCGCGGCACACGCGCCGACCTCCTCGCGGAAGGCCTCGTCGACGAGTGCCTGCCTGGTCGGGAACCGCCGGTAGAGCGTCGCCGGCCCGACCCGCGCCCGGCGGGCGATCTCGCGGATCGGCACGTCGAGGCCGCGCTCGGCGAACAGGGTGCGGGCCGCCTCGAGCACGCGGTCGCGGTTGTCCCGGGCATCCGCGCGCAGCAGGTGAGGCAAGCGATCGGCCATGCGTCTCACTTTAGCCAAGTGGACGGGTGCGTCCGTTACGGTCGCGGCATGCAGACGGTGATCATCCGAGAGTTCGGCAGCCCGGACGGCATGGCCGTGACCGAGGCGGTCACCGGTCGCGGCGGTCACGCTCGGCAGCGCCGGGCCGGTCGCGCACTTCGCGCTCCAGCATGCCCGGTTCGCCGGCTCCGCCGGCGCTGCCCGCTCCGCCGGCGCCGACCGATCCGACCGGCCTGCCGGGCTCGCCGGCGGCGAGTCGCTGCTGGTTCACGGGGCCGGCGGGAGCATCGGGATCATGGCGGTTCAGCTCGCCGCCGCGGCCGGCACCGGCACGATCGCGGTGACCACGTCGTCGCCCGAGCGCGGGAAGCGGCTGCGGGAGCTCGGCGCCTCGGTCGTGCTCGACCGGTCCGGCGCGGGGAACGGGCCGGACGAGTTCGACGTGATCCTCGACGTGATCGGCGGCCCGGCGCTGCCGTCGTTCCTCGACCGCCTGGCCGGCAACGGCCGCCTGGTCGCGGCCGGCGTCGTCGGCGGCCTCCCGCCGGCCGACTTCGGCATGGCGCTGATGCGGTCCTTCCGGCGATCCCGGGCGTTCGCCACGTTCAGCCTCGACACGGTGCCCGTAGCCGAACGCAACCGCGTGCGGGCCGCCCAGCTCGCCGCCGCCGCCCGGGGCGAGCTGCGCCCGGTGGTGCACGACGTCCTCCCGCTCACCGCGGCGGCCGACGCGCACCGCCGGATGGACGCGGGCGAGGTCTTCGGGCGGATCGTGCTCACACCCTGATCGGCCGGTCGCGAAGAACGCGGCCGGTCAGGCGATGATCGCGGTCGTGTACTGCTCGGCGACCCCGTCCGGGTCGGCGAGCTCGGGCCCGATCGCGGTCAGGCCGAAGTCGACGACGTCGGCGCCGAGCTCGCGCAGCAGCCGGGCCAGGAACGCCTCGGCGTGATCGGCCTGCGGCTGGGTCTCCGCGGTCACCACCGGCACGGCGACCACGCCGGCGAGCGCGTTCGGCGGCAGCTGGTCGAGCAGCACCTTGAGCGCGCCGGAGTAGCTGCCGCGGTAGGTGGGCGTCGCCACCACCAGCATCGCCGCGTCCTGGACGTCGAGCAACGCCTCGCCGGTGGCGCCGTCGTCGGGCTTCAGCAGGCCCGCACCGAGCTCGGCGACATCGATCGTAACGAATGTTTCGTCCCCGCGGCTCTTGGCGATGCGTTCGCCCACGGCCGTGGCCAGCCGCAACGTCCGGGATGCGGGACGCGGATGACCACAGACGACGACCAGCTCCGGCATAGGTGCTCCCTTTTCGCAACAACCTCCTGTCATCATCGCCGCGGCGCCGGTGATTGCCAACCGTCGCGCTCACGGCTACTTTCCGTTAATTCATGGCGAGCTTTCCCGTACGCCGGAAGACTGCCCCGGGTGATTCCCCTTCGGCCGCGCGCTCTGTCGCCCGGAGATCTCGTCGTCATCGCGGCGCTGTCCGGTCCGCTCCACGCGGAGTACGAGCCCGACCTCGAACGGGCGGTGGCCGTGCTCGAGCGGATGGGGTTCCGGGTGCGCCGGGCGCCGCTGCTTCAGGCCGGGCGGCGGCACTGGTGGAGCGCGGCCCGGCCGGCCGAGATCGCCGAGGAGCTCAACGGCCTGCTGCGCGATCCCGAGGTGCGCGCGATCGTCGCCCACGACGGCGGCCAGACCGCGCTCGGCTACCTCGACCTGGTCGATGTCGGGGCGGTCGCCGCCGACCCCAAGCCGATCCTCGGCTACAGCGACATCTCCCTGCTGCACCTGGTGCTCTATGCGCGTACGGGCCTGGTCGGGTTCCACGCCGACCTGGCGACGCCCGGCCTCGGCGGCGCCTGGGCGACCGTGCCCGCGGCGCGCCGGGCCGAGCTCGAACGGCTCTACGTGGCGCTGCTGACCGGCACCGAGGCGATCGGCCCGCTGCCGGCCGGCCCGTCGTGGGAGTGCTGGCGCCCCGGTCGCGCCGAGGGGCCCCTCGTCGGCGGCGTGCTCAACCGGGTGGTGCTGGCCCAGGCGACGCCGTACGCGCTGCCGCCCGAGCGGTTCGACGGCGCGGTGCTGTTCTGGGAGGAGATGGGCGGCCTGGCGTCGTACGTGTGGAGCTATCTGCACGTCCTGCGGCACGCCAGCATCCTCGACCGGATCGCCGGGATGGTGGTGGGCGTCCCGCACGCGATCGAGGGGCTCGACTCGCCCGGCGCGTCGCCGAGCCTGCGCGAGATCGTCCTCGACGTGCTCGGCGACCGGGACATCCCGGTCCTCGGCAACGTCGAGTTCGGGCACGCCGGCCCCAACCTGCCGATGCCGGTCGGCCTGCGCGCCGCCCTCGACGCCGGCCGGCGCTCGTTGTCGCTGCTGAGCCCGCGGTGAGGCGGTAGGCCGTGCCTTTAGAGTGGCGGCGTGGCGCGGGTGTTGGTGACCGGCATGTCGGGCGTGGGAAAGAGCACGCTGCTGGGCGAGCTGGCGCGTCGCGGTCACCCGGTGGTGGACACCGACTACGACGGCTGGACGACGCCCGACGGCACCTGGGACGAGCCGCGCATGGCCGCCCTGCTCGCCGGGCCGGCCGGCGTCGTGGTGTCGGGCACGGTCGCCAACCAGGGCCGCTTCTACCGCCGTTTCGACGCGGTCGTCCTGCTGAGCGCGCCGCTTGGCGTGTTGCTCGACCGCGTCGCGAGCCGGTCGAACAACCCGTACGGCAAGACCGCCGAGCAGCGGGGCGAGATCGAGCGCTACCTGCACGAGGTGGAGCCGTTGCTGCGTCGCGGCGCCACGGTCGAGCTCGACGCCCGGCGGCCGGTCGGGGAGCTGGCCGACACCGTCGAGGGGCTGCTCACCGCCGGCGGGAAGCTCAGCCGACGGCGGTGACGGTCACCCGGTCGCCGCCCGGGCAGACCAGGTAGCCGGGCGTTCCCCGGCAGTCCTGCTCGGCCAGCCGTCCCACGGTGCCGAGCACGGTCAGCCGCCCGGTGGCCAGATCGAGGCGGTACACGGCGGTGCGGCCGGGCGGCGTGCGGGTGCCGCGCAGCAGGAGGACCGAGCCGGGGGCGCCGGCCGAGATGGCCTGCTGGCCGCCGATCGGGCTGCCGATCGTACGGCCGGTGGCGCCTTCGGCCAGGACCGTCGTCGCCGAGGCCAGGTTGGGGGCCGCCGAGAGCAGCAGGCGGCCGCCGCCGACGTCCCACAGGAAGGTCATGTCGTCGCGCCGCCACCGCTCCCGGCCGGTGGCGGCGTCGCGGGCGGTCACGCCCCGCACGCCGGCCGTGCAGATCAGCGTGCCGCAGCCGGTGACGTAGCCGATCAGCTCCTCGGATCGCCACCGCGGGCGCAGATCCGTGCCGCCGTAGACGGTCGCGACGGTCTGCGCCGACGAGGTGCGCACGACGGCGAAGTAGGGGCCGACCGGCAGCAGTGTCGCCGAGTACACCCCGTTCCAGGGGACGCGGGCCCGGTGCCGCGCGATCCCGTCCTCGTATCCGTAGACCGTGGCGTCGCCGGTCGCGCTCATCGTGACGATCGTGGCCGGGCGGCCGTCCTCGGTGAGCGGGGTCCAGCGCTCGGCCGGCGCGATCGCGTGCCGCCACCGCTGGTCGCCGTCGCGCAGCCCGACCAGGCGCAACGCCGTGATCGCCCCGGACGGCCCGGTCTCGGCGAGCAACGCGTCGCCGGTCGCCACCGAGGGTGCGGCGTCGCCGTCGGCCCGCCACAGCGGCCGGCCGGTCGCCGCGTCGAGCGCGAGCGTGCCGGGGACCGACCGCGGCGAGACGGTCGCCACCAGCAGCACGTCACCGGCCGGGCTCAGGCCGTGCCCGGACATCGCCTCACCGGTCGGCGTGCTCCACCGAATCCGGCCCGTGCGCAGGTCATAGGCGGTAACCTCGACCCGCCGGTCCGGCCCGGCCCGGTTGAGGTAGAGCGTCGGGCCGTCCAGGGCCATGGTGTCGCCGGGCCCGAACGCGGCCGTCCAGAGCGAGCGCACCCGTGCCGGCGCGGCCGGCGCCGAGGCGGTCAACGCCAGCAGACCGGCCACGGCGAGCACGGCCAGCGCGAGCTTGCCCAGCCGCGGCAGGTTCACCGGGGCGGCAACCGGCTCCGCGGCCGCCCCGGCCAGGTCACCGAGGTCGATCAGGGTCATTGCTAGGGAAGATAGCTCACGCTTGTGTGTGATTGATGCCGGTGGATATCGTTCAGGTTTGGCGATGTGTGTTCGGTCGCGGCGGGAGGCGTGGATGGCTCGGTGGCTGCGGGCATTCGTCGGTCTGGTGCTGACGCTGGTGGTTCCCCTTCCCGCCCGGGCCGTGGACAAGCCGTCGCCGGCGGCCCACGCGGTCACCTTCGACGGCTACTCGTTCCTCGTCGACGGGCAGCGCACCTACCTCTGGTCGGGCGAGTTCCACTACTTCCGGCTGCCCAGCCCCGGCCTTTGGCTCGACATCTTCCAGAAGATGAAAGCGGCCGGCTTCAACGCCACCTCGCTCTATTTCGACTGGGGTTACCACTCGCCGCGACCGGGGGTCTACGACTTCACCGGCATCCGCGACGTCGACCTGCTGCTCGACCTCGCCGAGCGGGCCGGACTCTATGTCATCGCGCGGCCGGCGCCGTACATCAACGCCGAGGTCGACGGCGGCGGACTGCCCGGCTGGCTCACCACCAAGGACGAGCAGAACCGGACCGACAACCCCGCATTCCTCGCGTACGCCGATGAATGGCTCACCCGGATCGACCAGGTCCTGGCCCGTCACCAGCTGACGAACGGCACCGGCTCGATAATCGCGTACCAGGTCGAGAACGAGTACTACAACGGCAACGCGGCCGGCCGCCGGTACATGCGACATCTCGAGGACAAGGCCCGGGCCGACGGCATCACCGTGCCATTGACCGGCAACAACAACGGGACGTTCAACGACGGGGTGGGCAAGCTCGACATCGACGGGCCCGATTCGTACCCGCAAGGCTTCAACTGCTCGAATCCGGCCGTGTGGCGGGGCGTGCCCGACATCAGTTACGACCATCCTTCCGGGCGGCCGCTCTACACCCCGGAGTTCCAGGGCGGCGCGTTCGACCCGTGGGGCGGTCCCGGCTACGACAAATGCGCGCAGCTGATCAACGACCAGTTCGCGAACGTCTTCTACAAGAACAACATCGCGGTCGGCGCGACCGCGCAGAGCTTCTACATGACCTACGGCGGCACCAACTGGGGCTGGCTCGGCATGCCGCAGAACTACACGTCGTACGACTACGGCGCGGCCATTCGCGAGACCAGGCAGCTGGATCCGAAGTACGACCAGGACAAGCTGATCGGCTATCTGATCCGGTCGATGCCCGATCTGACGAAGACCGACCGCATCGCGGCGACCCGGCCCGACAATGCGGCGATTCTCGACACCGCCCGGCGCAATCCCGACACCGGCGCCCAATTCCACGTGCTGCGGCACAACGACTCGACCTCGACCGCGGTCGACCGCACGCACATCGCGATCGACTTCAATGCGCGGGCGGCGTCTTACACCTATGACGACGCCGACGCGGCGCTGCAATACGCCGGCGGGTGGTCGCACGTGGCCGACCAGAGCTACACCGGGAGCGACTACCGGAACACCGAGTCCTTCTCGAATGTCGCCGGTGACTCGCTTTCCGTTCCCTTCACCGGCACCGCCATTCGCTGGATCGGATCGAAGACCGGCAATCACGGGTACGCCGATGTCTATGTCGACGGCGTGAAGCAGGCGACGGTGGATTGCTCCGGCGGGGCCGCGCAGGCCGTTCTCTTCCAGGCGACCGGTCTCGCCGACGGCCCGCACACCCTGAAGATCGTGGTGACCGGCACGCACGCCGCCGGGTCGACCGACAGCTTCGTCGCGGTCGACGCGATCGACCTGCCCCCGGCCGTGGCCGCGACCGAGCCGGTCTACCCGACGGTGCCGCAGAAGCCGGGCACGGCCCTGGTCCTGAACGGCCGGGATGCCAAGCTGCTGGTCGCCGACGCCATGCTGGGACAGACGCGGTTGCAGTACTCGACGTCCGAGCTGCTGACCCAGGCCGCGATCGGGCCTCGCGACGTGGCCGTTCTGTACGGCGACCCGGGGACCGACGGCGAGACCGTGCTGCGTTTCGCGTCCAAGCCGTCGGTGTCGGGCACGGTTGAGCAAACCTGGGACCCGGCCGGCGGCGATCTGCGGTTGAACTACACGCACAGCGGGCTGACCCGGGTCACCGTGCAGGAGCCCGGCCGCCGGCCGCTACTGCTCCTGCTGGCCGACAAGGCGACCGCGACGACGTTCTGGCGCCAGGAGACGGCGGCCGGTCCGGTGCTTGTGCGCGGTACTCATCTGCTGCGCACCGCCACCAGCCTGGCCGGCGGCCACATACTTGAACTCACCGGCGACAACGGAACCGATCCCGGCATCGAGATCTTCAGCACGGCCACCACGACCTTCTGGAACGGCACCCGCCTGTCGGCGACGAACACCATTCCGACCGCCGCGCCGATCACGCTGCCCGCCCTGACCGGCTGGAAGCACCGCCGCGAGTCACCGGAGGCGCAGCCCGGATTCGACGACTCGACCTGGCCGGTGGCCGACAAGACGAGCACGTTCACCGTCACCGGCCCCGGCGCGCTGCCGGTCCTCTACGCCGACGACTACGGGTTCCACACCGGCAGCACCTGGTACCGCGGCCGGTTCCCGGCGTCGGCCGGCGTCACCGGCATCCATCTCACCTCCGACTCCGGCGGCGGCGCGCAGGCCTTCTCGGCCTGGGTCAACGGCACCTTCCTCGGCAGTTCGACGACCGGGTCCGGCACCTTCCCGTTCCCGGCCGGCGTGCTGAAGGCGACCGGCGACAACATCGTCTCGGTGCTGACCGTCAACATGGGCCACGAGGAGGACTACAACTCCAGCAACGGCAACAAGGCCGCCCGCGGCCTCACCGGCGCCTCGCTGATCGGGGCGCCGACGATCCCGATCACGTGGCGTCTTCAGGGCGTACGCGGGGGAGAGAACCCGGTCGACCCGGTGCGCGGGCCGCTGGCCACCGGCGGGCTGTACGGGGAGCGGGCCGGCTGGCAGCTGCCCGGATTCGACGACGGTGACTGGGAGCGGAACGCCGGCCGGGACACCGCACCCGGTGTCGCCTGGTACCGCACGACCACGGATCTGCACCTGCCCAAGGGACAGGACACGTCCATCGGGCTGACCATCGCCGACGACCCGTCGCACCGCTACCGGGCCGAGCTCTACGTGAACGGCTGGCTGATCGGCAACTACGTGAACTACGTCGGCCCGCAGCACAGCTTCCCGATCCCGAACGGCATTCTGCGGACCGACGGCCGCAACACGATCGCGATCGCCGTCTGGAACCTGGACGGCTCGACCGGCGGCCTGGGCCAGGTCACACTGACGAACTACGGCAGCTACGCGTCGTCCTTGCGGGTGGCGGACGTCGCCGCCCCCGGCTACGACCCGCACACATATGCGATCCCGGCCCCGCCGAGGGTCAAGGCCGACCTCCGGGTGCCGTCCACCGTCCAGCCCGGCACACCGTTCACCGCCACCGCAAACATCACCGGCCCGCGCGACCTGATCGCCCACGCCACCGCCGCCCTGACCGTGCCCGAAGGCTGGGCCGTCACCCAACTCGACCCCAGCACCGGACCCGGCCCCGGCAGCGGGCCAGGCGCCGGCAGCGGGCCAGGCGCCGGCAGCGGGCCAGGCGCCGGCAGCGGGCCAGGCGCCGGCAGCGGGCCGGGTGCTGGCGCCGGGCCGGGTGCTGGCGCCGGGCCGGGTGCTGGCAGCGGGCCGGGTGCTGGCAGCGGGCCGGATGCTGGCAGCGCGCCGGGCGCCGGCACCGGCGTCTTCTCCTGGCGGGTCACGCCACCGCCCGGCGCCCCACCGACGCCGACGGCCGCGATCGCGGTGACCGTTACCTACCCGGGCGGGACCGCGCGCGACGAGCGGATCGTCGGCGACTACGCGCCACCGCCCTCGGGCTCGGTCGCGGTGAGTGATCTGCCGTTCCTCTCGGCGACCAACGGCTGGGGCCCGGTCGAGCGCAACACCAGCAACGGCGAGCAGGCGGCCGGCGACGGCGAACCGATCACCATCGGCGGCCGCGTCTACCCCACCGGCCTGGGCACCAACGCGATCAGCGACGTGCAGGTGTACCTCGGCGGCCGGTGCACCCGCTTCACCGCCGAAGCCGGCGTCGACGACGAGCAGAACGGCGCCGGCACCGTGACCTTCGAGGTGCTGGCGGACGGCCGGTCCCTGACCACGACCCCGGTGCTGCGGGGCGGCCGGGCGGCCACCGCCATCGCCGTCGACGTCACCGGCGCCCAGGCGCTGGAGCTGGTCGTCGGAGACGGCGGCGACGGAAACGGCAGCGACCACGGCGACTGGGCAATCCCCACGCTGACGTGCGGCTAGACCGCCGAACGACTCCGGCGAACGCGGCGCGACCGAGGGGCGCCGCGACCGAGCGGCGGCGCGACGGAGGGGCGGCGCGACCGAGCGGCGGCGCGACCGAGGGGCGGCGCGACCGAGGGGCGGCGCGACCGAGGGGCGGCGCGACCGAGGGGCGGCGCGAGGGGCGGCGCGACCGAGGGGCGCCGCGACCGAGGGGCGGCGACCCGGTGAAGAGCGCCGGGCCGCTGCCGGCTGCGGTCAGAACTTCACTTCGCCCTGGTTGTAGACGCGGGGCAGGAAGTACGCGGTCTGGATCTCGGCGTTGCTGTTGTTGCCGCGCAGCTGCTCGGACCAGATCATGAAGTACGTCCACCGGGGCTGGCTGTCGAGCAGGGCGGCCGTGGGCACCTTGCCCATCTCGGCGATCGCGATCGGCTTGCTCCCCGCGATCGACTGGATCTGCGCGTAGTCGCCGCTCGACGGATAGCTCTTGTACCAGGCGTCGAGGGTCACGACGTCGACGTAGTTGCTGCCCGGGTAGTAGCTCGCCCAGCCCCCGGCCGGGTTGTCCTGCACGTTCCACACCCAGATCAGGTTGTCCAGGCCCTGGCTCGTGAAGTAGTCACGCATCTGCTGGTAGAGCTTCAGCGAGCCGTTCGCGCCGGGGCGGTGGCCCCACCAGTTCCACGACTCGTTCATCTCGTGGAAGGGACGCCAGAGCACCGGGATGCCGGCATCCTTGAGCTGCTTGAGGTACGGGACGACGGTCGCCATCCGGCTGCGCCAGGTGTTGCTGAGCGCCGTGCCGGCGGTGACGATCTGCTGGAACTGCGCGTCGGTGACGCTTGTCTTGACGCCGCCCTCGAAGTTGCAACTGGCGCCGACCGTGGGGGAGCAGGCGTGCCAGGTGAGCGCGACCAGCGACCCGTGCGACCACTCGATCTTGGCCTGGTTGATGACGCTCTGCCGGTTGGCGATGTCGTTCGCGGTGAACATCATGTCGCCGCCCCAGAGCCCGGGCCACTGGCCGGTGACGTCGTGCACCTGCTGGGTGTACTGGCCCGGGGCGGTGGCCGGCTCCTTGTTGTGCTGGCCGCTGACGATGTGGTTGCCGGTGATCGTCTTCAGATAGTTGATCACCGTCGACTTCGGGGTGGCGGCGAACGCGTCGGCCGGGCTCGTGATCGTCACGGCCGCGACCACTGCGACGCCGGCGACCAGCGTCGCCGTCAGCGCCGCGACGGGGAATCGGGGGACGTTCATGGGGGTGGTCCTCCTTCGGGACCGGGGGTAGGGGACCCCGGTGCAGCCCCATGGTCGAGCGGATGTTTCCGCCGTGTCAATAGTTACATTAATAATTTAAGAACTCTTGACAGCGTTGTCAGCGCCATCCCATGCTGGCCTCCCGTCAGGCGGCGGTGACGCCTCCGCCTCGATCGGCAAACTCCCCCCAGCGGACGGAACCCAGCATGATCAATAGACGGCATTTCATCGGCATCGGCGCCGCCGCCGCGCTCGCCCTCGTCGCCGGCTGCACCGGCGGCGCCGGCAGCGACGACACCGCGAAGAGCGGCGACTTCACCGGGGACGTCAAGGGCTCGATCACGGTTCTGACCAACCGGACCGACCTGGTGGACACGACCCTGCCGGAGTACGCGAAGAAGTTCGAGGCCAAGTACCCGGGCACGACGGTCCGGTTCCAGGGCGTGACCAACTACGAGGGCGACGTCACGACCCAGCTCAGCGGCGGCGACTACGGCGACGTGCTGCTGATCCCCAACAGCGTCGCCCGCGACGAGCTCGGCCAGTTCTTCGAGCCGCTCGGCACGCTCGACGACCTGAAGAAGAAATACCGCTTCACCGACGAGAAGTCGTACGACGGCCAGGTCTACGGCCTCTCGCTGGGCGGCATCGCCAAGGGCCTGGTCGTGAACAAGCGGGTGTGGGCCGCGGCCGGCGTGACCGCACCGCCGAAGACGCCGGCGGAGTTCCTCGCCGGCCTGCAGGCGATCAAGAAGTCGGGCGTGATCCCGTACTACACCAACTACAAGGACGGCTGGCCGCTCAGCGAGTTCAACAACCAGCGCGGCATCCTCAACCAGCCGGACATCAACGAGAAGTTCCCCGAGGACGCGTCGCCGTGGCAGCCGGGCAAGGTCCAGTACATCACCGACGGCCTGCTCTTCGACATCGTGCACGGCGGTCTCAGCGAGAAGGACCCGCTGACCACCAACTGGGAGAACTCCAAGCCGATGATCGCCACCGGCAAGACCGCGGCGATGCTGCTCGGCTCGTGGGCGGTGCCGCAGATGCAGGACGCGGCCCGGACCGCCGGCGCCGACCCGGCCGACATCGCGCTCTGGCCGTTCCCGTACCAGACCGGCGGCAAGTTCCACACCCAGATCAGCGGTGACTACTCGGCCGCGGTCAGCAAGAGCTCGAAGAACAAGGCGACCGCCCGGGCGTGGCTCGACTGGTTCGTCGACGAGTCCGGATTCGCGGCCGATCAGCAGGCGATCCCGACCCCGCTCAGCGCGCCGATGCCCAAGGTGATCCAGGACTTCCAGGCCGCCGGCGTGGAGCTGCTCGACCTGCCGGCGGCGACCACCAACAGCGGCAAGGAGGACCAGATCATCAAGGAGTCCGAGATCGACCTGACCGGCAACATCTACCGGCAGAAGCTGGTCGACATCGCCCGCGGCGCCGCCAAGGGCACCAAGGACTCGTACTTCGCCGACCTCGACAAGCGGTGGGGCGCGGCCCAGTCCAAGGTCATGAAGTGACCACTGGTGTCCTCGAGGGAACCCGGCCCGCCACCGAAGCGGGCCGGCTTCCCCGTAGAACCCGTAACCGAGCACACGGCCCCTGGCTGTACCTGGCCCCCGCGCTGATCATGCTGATCACCTTCACGTACGTGCCGGTCGGCAACATGATCTGGTACAGCTTCCACAGCTGGGACGGTCTGCGGCCGGCGATGGAGCCGGTCGGCGTCGACAACTACGTCCGGGTCTTCACCGACGAGCGGTACTGGCGGGTCTTCCTGGTCAGCCTCTACTACTTCGCGGCGTCGTTCGTGCAGATCGGAATCGCCCTGTACTTCGCGGTCGTGCTGTCGTTCAGCACCCGGTTCCGCAACTTCTTCAAGGGCATCCTCTTCTTCCCGTACCTGCTCAACGGGGTTGCCGTCGGATTCGTCTTCCTCTACTTCTTCCAGCCCGGCGGCACCCTGGACACGATCCTCGGCGGCCACACCCCGCTCTGGCTCGGCGATCCGCAGGTCGCCAACTTCTCGCTGGCCGGCACCTCGGTGTGGCGGTTCACCGGGCTCACCTTCGTGCTGTTCCTGGGCGCGATCCAGTCCATCCCGGGCGAGATCTACGAGGCGGCCGAGATCGACGGCGCGAACCGCTGGCACCAGTTCCGGCACATCATCGCGCCCGGCATCCGGCGGATCATCAGCCTCTCGTTCATCCTGGCGATCTCCGGCAGCCTGTCGGCCTTCGAGATCCCGTTCATCATGACCGGCGGCGCGAACGGCACCACCACGTTCGTCGTCCAGGCGTACCAGACCGCCTTCCAGTTCCGGAAGATCGGGCTCGCCTCGGCGATGGCGGTGGTTCTGCTCGCCATCGTCCTGCTGGTCACCTGGATCCAGCGCCGGCTGGTGCCGGACGAGGAGGTGACGCTCTCATGAGCCGGATCGCCAAGTACGCGTCCCTGGTCGCGGCCGCGCTGGTGGTCGTCATCCCGCTGCTGGTCGTGCTCTTCGCCTCGTTCAAGACCCACGCCGAGTACGGCACGACCGGACCGCTCACCCCGCCGCGGAACTGGCTCAACTTCCACAACTTCGCGACGGCCTGGACCAACGGCCACATGCTGCGCGGCTTCGTCAACACCACGATCATCCTGGTGGTCTCGCTGGCCGGCACGGTTGCGGTCGGGACCCTTTGCGCGTACGCCATAAGCCGTTTCGTCTTTCCGTTCAAGCGCCTGGTGCTGGGGCTGTTCCTGGTCGCGGCGCTCGTGCCCGGCGTCACCACCCAGGTGGCGACCTATCAGATCGTCAAGTCGATGGGCCTGGTCGACACGCTCGGCTCGGCCATCGTCCTGTTCCTGGGCACCGACATCGTCTCCATCTACATCTTCATCCAGTTCATCCAGTCCATCCCGCGCAGTCTCGACGAGGCCGCGGTGATCGACGGGGCGTCCCGGTTCACCGTCTACCGCAAGGTGATCCTGCCGCTGATGAAGCCGGCCATCGCCACCGTCGTGATCATCAAGGGCATCGCGATCTACAACGAGTTCTACATCCCGTTCCTCTACCTGCGCTCGCCCGACCTCAACGTCATCTCGACCGCGCTGTTCCGCTTCAAGGGGCCGTACGGCGCGCAGTGGGAGACCATCGCCGCCTGCACCATGATCGTCATCCTCCCGACCGTGGTGATCTTCCTGCTGCTGCAGCGCTTCATCTACAACGGCGTCACCGCCGGCGCCACGAAATGAGAAAGGAAGCGCGCATGCTGCACGCTCAAGACCTCGGCGGCACGTGGGATCTGCGGGGCGGCCCGGTCGGCTCGCTGCCGGGGCAGGTGCCGGGGTGTGTCCACGTCGACCTGCTGAACGATGCCCGCATTCCGGACCCCTTCCACGACGACAACGAGAAGGCGGTCGCCTGGGTGGGTCGCACCGACTGGACCTACGCCCGCGACGTGACCTGGGACGGGCCCGCCCACGAGCGCGTCGATCTGGTGTTCGACGGTCTCGACACGGTGGCGGACATCCTGCTCGGCGGCGTCGCCCTCGGCTCGACCCGCAACATGCACCGCGGCTATCGCTTCGACGTGACGGAGTTGCTCGCGGGCGGCCCGCAGCGGCTGGAAGTGCTGTTCACGTCGGCTTACACCGAGGCCGAACGCGTACGGGACCTCCTCGGACCGCGGCCCAACGCCTACCCCGAGCCGTTCAACTTCATCCGCAAAATGGCCTGCTCGTTCGGCTGGGACTGGGGGCCGACGCTGGTCACCGCCGGCATCTGGCGGCCGGCGCGGCTCGAGGGCTGGAGCACCGCCCGGCTGGCCACCGTCCGTCCCCTGGCGACATTCGGTGCCCGCCACCCCGGTTCGCCGCCGGGCGCGGCCGGCGGCACCGGCCGGCTCGACCTGACCATCGGCGTCGAGCGCACCCGCGACCGGGACCTGCGCGCCCGCGTGCTGCTCGACGGACGCCTCCTCGCCGTCATCGACCTTCCCGGTGATGCGACGAACGCGCGCGCGGACCTCGACGTCGCCGGGGTGTCGCCGTGGAACCCGCGCGGCCACGGCGAGCCGGCGCTGTACGAGCTGACCGTCGAGCTGCTCGACGGCGACCGGGTGCTGGACCGCTGGCGGCGCCGCACCGGCTTCCGGAGCGTCGCGATCGACCAGGCCGGCGGCGGCTTCGTCGTCCACGTCAACGGCGCGCCGGTGCTGGTGCGCGGCGTCAACTGGATCCCCGACGACATCTTCCCGTCCCGGATGACCCGGGAGCGCTACGAGCGGCGGCTGCGCGAGGCCGCCGACGCCGGGGTCAACCTGATCCGGGTCTGGGGCGGCGGCATCTACGAGGACCGCGCCTTCTACGAGGTCTGCGACGAGCTCGGCCTGATGGTGTGGCAGGACTTCCTGTTCGCCTGCGCCGACTACCCGGAGGAGGAGCCGCTGCGCTCGGAGGTGGTGGCCGAGGCCCGGGAGAACGTGACCCGCCTCGCCCCGCATCCGAGCCTGGTCACCTGGAACGGCAACAACGAGAACCTGTGGCTGCACCAGGCGATGGGCTGGGACGGCGACCACAGCTGGGGTCAGACCTACTACCTTTCGACACTTCCGGCGATCCTGGCCGAGCTCGATCCCAGCCGTCCGTATCAGGCCGGCAGCCCGTGGTCGGGCAGCTGGGACCACCTGCCCAACGACGTCGGCCACGGCACGTTCCATTCGTGGGAGGTGTGGAACCGCGAGGACTACCTGCACTACCGGGACTCGGCGCCGCGGTTCGTCGCCGAGTTCGGCTGGCAGGCGCCGCCGGCCTGGACCACGCTGCGGCAGGCGGTCTCCGACGATCCGCTGCGGCCGGATTCGCCCGGCGTCCTGCACCACCAGAAGGCCGAGGACGGCAACGGCAAGCTGGCCCGCGGTCTCACCCCGCACTTCGGCTCCTCCGGCGAAAGCGTCGAGGCCTGGCACTACCTCACCCAGCTCAACCAGGTACGCGCGATCCGCACCGGCGTCGAGCACTGGCGCTCGCACTGGCCGCACACCGCCGGCACGATCCTCTGGCAGCTCAACGACCTGTGGCCGGTGACCTCGTGGGCCGCGATCGACGGCGCCGGCCGGCACAAGCCGCTCTACTTCGCGCTGAAGGAGCTCTACGCCGACCGCGCCCTGACCGTGCAGCCTCGCGACGGCGGCCTGGTGGTGGCCGTCCTCAACGACCACCCGGCCGAGTGGAGCGGGCCGCTGCTGGTCGAGCGGCAGGACAGCGGGGGAGCGGTCCTGGCCACCGTCACCCGGTGGGTCACCGTCGCGCCCCGGTCGGTCGCGCTGATCCCGGTGCCGGCCGCGGTCGCCGGCTTCGCCGACCCGTCCGCGGAGCTGCTGGTCAGCCGGTTCGGCGACGTGCGCGCGCTGTGGTTCGCGGCCGAGGACCGCGACTTCGCCCACGACGACCCGGGCCTGACCGTCGAGGTCGAGACCGTCCCCGGCGGGCTCGACGTGCGGGTGCAGGCGGTCGGCCTCGCCCGCGACGTGCTGCTCCAGCCCGACCGCATCCACCCCGGGGCGGTGTGCGACCGGGGCTTCGTCACCCTCCTGGCCGGCGAGTCCGCCGTCTTCCGCGTGCGCGCGCCCCTCGACCTCGACCCCGGCTCGGTCAAGAGCCCGTGGGTGCTCACCACCCTGGCGGCGGTCTTGCGATGACTCCGGCGGCGGCGGGCGGATCGGCTCGCCGCCGACCATGTGCGGGCCGCTCCGAGTACGGTATCGCCGTAGCACCGGGAGCGGAGGAACCTTGACGCAGGCGCAGCGGCGGGTCGGTCTGGTCCTGGCCCGTGCCTCGCGGGTGCTGGGCGAGGAGCCGTATTACCACGAGTTCCTCGAGGGGCTCGAGCGCGTGCTCACCCCCGCCGGCGTGTCGGTGCTGGTCAAGGTGGTGACCGACCACGCCGCCGAGAGCGGGACGTACGAACGGTGGGCGGCCGGCGAGCAGGTCGACGGCGTCGTGCTGGTCGACCTGTCACCCGGCGACGACCGGGTCGATCTGGTGCACCGGCTGGGGCTGCCGGCGGTGGTCCTCGGCGCGCCCTCGACCGCGTCCGGCCTGCCGACGGTGTGGACCGACGACGCCGGCTTCGCCCGGGAGGCGATCCGGTTCCTGGCCGAGCGGGGCCACGAGGTGATCGGCCACATCAGCGGGCCGGTGTCGTTCGCGCACACCCAGCTGCGCCGGGAGGGTGCCGAGGCGGAGGCGGTCGAGCGGGGCGTGCGCCTGCTGCATGCGGAGGGCGATTACTCGTACGAGTCGGGCCGCGCCGCCATCGCGCAGCTCCTGCCCGAAGGCCCGACCGCGATCGTCTGCGACAACGACCTGATGGCCCTGGCGGTGCTCGACGAGCTGCGCGAGCGCGGCGCCAAGGTTCCCGCCGACGTGTCGGTCATCGCCTGGGACGACTCCGCGCTGTGCCAGCTGGCCGTCCCGCCCCTCTCGGCGATGAGTCACGATGTCGGCCGCATCGGCGAGCTGGCGGCCCGCGCCCTGCTCGACGCGATGGCCGGCGTCGAGCCCGCGATCTACCAGGCGCCGGCCGCCCACCTGGTGACCCGCGAGAGCACCCGCTGAGGAGCACACGATGAGCGGACAGCTCGAGGAGATCTATCGCGACTACCTCGCCGCGTTGAACGACCGGCGTTTCGGCGACCTCGACCGGTTCGTCCATGACCGGCTCACCTACAACGGCCAGGAGTGGACGCGCGACCGGTACCGGGAACTGCTCCGCGCCGACGTGCAGGCGGTCCCGGACCTGCACTACGAGATCCAGCTCCTCGTCGTCCAGCCGGATCAGGTCGCGTGCCGGCTGTGGTTCGACTGCACCCCGCGGCAGGAGTTCCTCGGCATCGATGCGGGCGGTCGCCGGGTCTCCTTCGCCGAGCACGTGTTCTACCGGTTCCGCGCGAACCGGATCGCCCACGTGTGGTCGTTGATAGACACCGACGGCATACGGCGCCAGTTGTCGGCGCCGAGCGCCGATCGCTCTGCTTACCCGGACGCGCATACCGCGGAGAGTCCGTGACGAGCGGTCAGCGGTGTTCCCGGGCGGACCGCCGGGCGATGCGGGCGGCGCCGTCGCGGAGGGCCTTGGGTGCCAGCCACCGGTGCACGGCCGACAGCGGCGGCCAGATCAGGCGGGCCGGGACGCGGTCGTAGCGGATGAACGTCGCCAACGAGGCCTCGTCGCCGGTCGCCCGGACGACGAGGTTGGCGGTCATGGCGAAGGAGGCTGCCTCGAGCCGGATCCAGTCGGGGCCGCGGCCGACGATGCGCCAGCCGGCGACGGTGCCGGGGGAGCGGTCGCGGCTCAGCCGGAGGCGCAGGCCCAGGATGACCCGCCAGATGAGGATCTCGCCGGGGCTGGGGACGTCGCCGAAGATCGCCCGCGCCCACTCCTCCGCGGTGGCCTCGGTGCCGGTGCGGACGGTGAAGCGGTCGGTGTAGTGAGCGTCCATGGCCGGGCCTCCGTGTCGTATACGGTTCCGTATATACGGTAGCGTATATTGGCCGGGTGCCAGAGCGACAGACGTCCCGGGACAGGTGGATCGAGCAGGGTCTGCGGACCCTCGCGGCGGGCGGCCCCGATGCCGTACGGGTGGAGGTGCTCGCGAAGCAGCTCGGGGTGACCAAGGGCGGGTTCTACGGCTCGTTCGCCGACCGCGAGGCGCTGCTGACCGCGATGCTCGACACCTGGGAGCGGGAGAGCACCGACGACGTGCTCGAGCGGGTCGAGCGCGAGGGTGGCGACCCGAAGCGGAAGATCGAGCGGGCCGGGCTGCTGACCTTCTCCAGCGACCGGCTGCTGCCCATCGACCTCGCGATCCGCGACTGGGCCCGCCGCGACGAGGCGGTCGCCGAGCGGCTGCGCCGGGTGGACAACCGGCGCATGGCCCTGCTGCGCGAGATGATCGGCACCTTCTGCGCCGACCCGGACGAGGTCGAGGCGCGCAGCGTTCTCGCCTTCTGCCTGCTCATCGGCGAGCACTTCCTGGCCGCCGAGCACGGCGGGCGCACCCGGGCGCAGGTGCTGGCCCGCGCCGGCGACCTGATCCTCTCCCGGCCCCGCTGACTCGCCCGAAGCCGGCGGCGCCGGCTTTCCCGCCGCCGGCGGCGCTAGCTCTCGCGCAGCCGGCGGCGCTAGCTCTCGCGCAGCCGGCGCCGCAGGAACGAGCGCTCCGGTTCGTTGCCGGCGAGATCGAGCGCCTGCCGGTACGCGTCGGTGGCCTCCGCCGTGCGGCCCAGCCGGCGCAGCAGGTCGCCGCGGGCCGCCGGCAGCAGGTGGTACCCGGCCAGCCGCCGGTCCGCGGCCAGGGCGTCCAGCAGCGCGAGCCCGGCCGCGGGACCGTCGACCATGGCCACCGCCACCGCCCGGTTGAGCTCGACCAGCGGCGAGGGCGCCACCGTGCGCAGGACGTCGTAGAGGGCGACGATCTGCGGCCAGTCGGTGGTCGCGACGGTCGCCGCCTCGTCGTGCACGGCGGCGATGGCGGCCTGCAGCGCGTACGGGCCCGGCCGGCCGCCGGTCAGCGCCTCGACCACGAGCCGGCGTCCCTCCTCGATCTTGCCGGCGTCCCAGCGGGACCGGTCCTGGTCGTCGAGCAGCACCAGCTCGCCGCGGAGGTCCACGCGCGCGTCACGGCGGGCGTCGACGAGCAGCATGAGGGCGAACAGGCCGGCCACCTCGCGCTGCCGGGGCATGAGCCGGTGCAGGATCCGCGCCAGGCGCACGGCCTCGTCGGCCAGCTCGGGGCGCATCAGGGCCGGGCCGCCGGTCGCGGCGTACCCCTCGGTGAAGATCAGATAGATCACGTTCAGCACCGCCGGCAGCCGGTCCGGCAGCTCGTGCGGCCGCGGCACCCGGAACGGGATGCGCGCCTCGCGGATCTTGCGCTTGGCCCGCACCAGCCGCTGGGCCATGGTCGCGTGCGGGGTGAGGAACGCGCGGGCGACCTCCGCGGTGGTCAGGCCGCCGAGGCAGTTGAGCGTCAGGGCGGTGCGCGCCTCGAGCGCCAGCGCCGGGTGGCAGCAGGTGAAGAACAGGTGGAGCCGCTCGTCCGGCATCTCGTCCGGGTCCGAGGCCGGCGGCGGGGGCTGGTAGCGGTCCGCCTCCACCTGCAGCAGGGCCAGCTTCGCCGCCAGCACCCGGTCCCGGCGCAACAGGTCGACCGCCCGGTGGCGGGCCGTGGTCAGCAGCCACGCCGCCGGGCGGTTCGGCACTCCGTCGCGCGGCCACCGCTGCAACGCGGCGGCGACGGCGTCGGCCGCGACCTCCTCGGCCAGGTCAAGGTCACCGAGGGTACGGACGAGCGTCGCGAGCAGGCGTCCCCACTCCTCGCGGAAGACCGCCTCGACCGAGTCCGCCGCCGTACCCATCGGGAACCTCCACGGTCAGGAGAACTCCATGATCGGCCGCACCTCGACCGACCCGTACTTCGCGCCCGGGCACTTGGCGGCCCAGTCGATCGCCGCGTCCAGGTCGGGCACGTCGATCAGGTAGATGCCGCCCAGCACCTCCCGGGTCTCGGCGAACGGCCCGTCGGTGACGACCCGCTCACCGCCCTTGACCCGTACGGTGGTGGCGGTCTTGCTGTCCTGCAGGGCCTCGCCGCCGGTGCTGGCGCCGGCCTGGCTGAGCGCCTCGCTGTACGCCCAGTACTCGTTCATCACCTTCTCGGCCTCGGCCGGGTCGGGTGCGCCGGTGGTCTCCTCGCTGTAGATCAGCAACAGGTAACGCATGGTGGTCTCCTTCACGTCGGGTGGCCGCCGATCGGCCGCCTTCACCCGGACGACGATCGGGCACGGCGTTATCGACAGCTCGTCCGCAGAATTTTTCTCCGCGATCGACGTAGTCTGCCCTCGAGCGGGGGGAGTGTGCGATGGTCGCAGCCGTTGTCGTCATCGGGGCCGGCGCGCTGGTCGCCCTGACCGGTGTGCTCGGGCTCCTCGGCCGGCTTCCGCGCAACCGGGTGGCCGGCGTGCGCACCTCGGCGACGCTGCGCAGCGACCGGGCGTTCGAGATCGGAAACCGGGTGGCCGCGCCACTGGTGATCGCCGGTGGCGCGGCCGCCGTGGCCGGTGGCCTGGTGGCCCTGGCGCTGCCCGACCGGGCCCGGACCGCGTGCGTCCTGGCCGGCGTGGTCCTGCTGGTGGCGCTGGTCGTCGCCGGCGGTGTCCGGGGGGATCGCGCCGCCCGGAAAGCCACATCGGAGTGACGGGCGTTTAGCCTCCGGGGCGGTGGGCATCCGCGGATCACAGGGCTAAAACCCTATAACCGCATAAACCCCCATAAGACCCCCGAGGAGCATCATGACCACGGCAGCATCTGGACCCACGACCGGAACCGGCCGGATCGCCGATGTCGATCGCACCGTCCACACGCTGTCGCGGCGCGGCGAGGAGACCAAGCCGTCCTACAAGACCACCGAGCTCATCGTCTATCTGGCCGCCGTGGTCGGTGTGCTGATCGCCTCGGCGGTGACCGGCGACCCCGGCAGCGAGAACGGCGGCGACGTCTTCGCCGCCGACAAGGCCTGGTGGTTCATCACCCTGCTGACCGTCGGCTACATGGTCAGCCGCGGGCTGGCCAAGGCCGGCAGCTCGACCCGCGACCGCGACCCCCGCACCGACTGAGTCGCCCGCACGCCACGCCGCCGGGCCGCTTCCGTGGCCCGGCGGCGTGGCGTCGCCGCGGTTGATCAGCCGAACGGCAGCCCGGCCACGGACGGATCCACACTCCGCACGCCGGCTCCCGTGTGGACCTGGAGCCTGGCCCCGGTGGGATCGCCCCGGTCGCTGGGCCACCACACCCCCCACACGCCGTGCCGCAGGGTGGCCGTGACCCGCAGGCCGTTGCGCAGCACCAGGTCCACACCGGTCACGGCGGGGCCGCTCAGCCCGTACATCTGGAAGGCTCTGATCTCGCTCGTCCCGCCCGCGGGCGGCGTCCCGACGTCCCCGCCGAGCACCAGCACCTCGCCGTTGCGCGGCTCGGCGAACGGCTTGTCGAAGACGGTGGCCGCCATGCTGTTGGCGCCGTGGCGCCCGGCGGCCTTCAGACCGGAGAGCGCGATCAGGGGATCGGTGGCCGTGCCGCTGCCGATCGAGACATCGACGCAGTACGTGAACCCGCCGCGCCGGTCGACGAGGACATCGCGCCGGGCGGCGTCCTTCGGTCGCGCCGGGACGCCCTGCACGCCCACGCCGCCGACACCGAGGTCGCTGCATTTGGAGGCCCAGCGCTCGATGTCCTGATCGGGTGCGGTCAACGGCGGAGCCGCCTGCGGGACGGCCGTCCAGCCGGCGTAGTCCGGGGGCGGGGGATCCGGGTAGACCGCCAGCGCGACCGCGCCGGTCGCGACGACCGTCGCGGCGAGGACGCCGGCCAGGGCCAGGCGCCGGCGAGGGCCCGGCCGGGCGGCCGGCGTCGCCTGGTCCACCAGCATGTGCCGGATGCCGGCCCGGTGCTCGGGTGCGAGGCGGGAACGCAGCTCGGTCATGGCAACTCCGATCGCGGTGCGGAGGCGGGCACGGGGCGGGGCGCCTCGGTCTCGGCTTCGAGCCGGGAACGCGCCCGCGACAGCCGCGACCGGACGGTGCCCACCGGCACCCCCAGCGCCACGGCCGCGTCGGCGTAGGTGAGGCCCTGCCACACGCAGAGGACGAGCACGTCGCGGTCGGCCGGCCGCAGCCGCTCCAGGGCCGCCGCGAGCCGGGTCAGGTGCCGCTCGTCGTCGAGCCGGGCGGCCACCTCGTCGGCGTGGTCGGGAGCGGGCGGCGGGGGCGGCAGTCGGTCCAGCGCGCGCCGGTGCCGCAGCGCGGTGCGCCATCGATGCTGCATGGTGCGGCGCGCGATTCCGTACAGCCAGGGCAAGGCGTTGTCGTCGACCAGCTCGACGTCGGCCCGCCGGCGCCAGGCCTCCAGGAACACGATGGAGACCAGGTCGTCGGCGGCGTCGAGCGAGCCGGTCCGGCGCGCGCAGAAGGCCCGGACCGCCTCGCCGTGCCGATCGAACAGCACGCCGAAGCAGGCGGCCTCGCCCTGGCCCGCTCGTCGCCAGAGTTCGCCGTCGCCGGCCCGGGTGATGTCCGCCGTGTCGCTCACACCCTCTTATGGCCGGCGCGCCCGGCGAGTTCCCCGTCCGCCGGAAGATGGTCGAGCAGCGCGCCGAACTGGGCCACGGTCAGGTACGACGGGTTGGAGCCCTGCGGCTGCCGGAACACCTCGAGCCCAGCCAGCCTGCTGTCGGCCCGCAGCTCGTCGCGGGCGATCCGGCGGGCGGGCGGCCAGATGGTCAGGTCGAGCGGAACCTCGGCGCCGGCCTCGCCGGCCACCCGCCCGATGCCCCACACGCCGTAGCAAAGCCGCCCGCCGCCGTCGCCGGCCGGCGCTCCGCTGCCGGCCCGCGCGCCGCCGCCCGGCCGTGCGCCACTGCCGGCCCCCGCGCGGCTGCCGCTGGCCCAGAAGACCACCGGCTGACCGGCCCGCATGAGCCGGGTCCGATAGCTCGGTTGCACGCACCAGCCCCGGACGACCGGGTCGCGCGCGAAGCGGCCGGCCAGGTCGGCGTGGTCGGCGTTGCCCTTGATCAGCCACGCCCCGAGGTCGTCGAGGCTCACCCGCGGTGTCACGGTGACTCAACCTATCGCGCCCCGGCCGAGGGGAGCGCGCCGGCGGAGGCGGGCCCGGCCGGGGCGCCGGCGCGGGAGAGTGCGAACGCCGCGGCGGCGAACGCGGCGACCAGTCCGGCGTTGACCAGCACGGCCAGCCAGCCGATGTTGGCGATGTGGGCGACCGGCCAGCTCAGCGCGCTGACGGCGAGCAGCGCCACCGCCCAGGTCGGCGCGATCCGGCGCAGGACGGCGGCGCCGAGCAGCAGCATGAGCGGGAAGCACAGACCCAGGGGCTTGATCAGGGTGGCCGCGCCGGAGGCGTCGACCAGGTCGGTGTCGCCCAGCGAGACGTGGATGGTGTTGAAGCCGTACGCGACGTTGCCGGCCGCCCCGAGGGCGCCGACCGTGAGCAGCACCGCCGCGAGCGTGCCGGTACCGAGCGTCACCAGGCGCACCATGACGACGGTGTAGCCGACCGCACCCAGCACGTGGACGACGGCGGCGGACGGGTCGTCCCAGCCGCGGCCCGCGTAGAGCAGGTCGGCGACGAGGTAGACGGCGGGCGCGACCACGAGAGACGCGGTGAGCAGGCGTTCCAGAGGTGTGGAGGTCATGTGTCCCACCGTGGTCGCGCCGGTCCGGCCGGGCATCGGGGGAGGCCCTCGACAATTGCCGGGTTAACCCTGGTCACAGGGCCCTTCTCCGCTGGCACGATACAGACGTGTTCCGGGGCGGGGTGCTGGGCCGGGCGGTGGGGGTGGCGGTCGCCGCGCTGATCGCCGGCGGCTTCGCGCTCGGCCCGCACGTCGGCAATCTGCACAACGGGCTGATCGCCGCGTCGTTCACGGCGGTCGGGCTGTACGTGCTCCGCCGCCGCCCCGGAAACCGGGAGGGCCTGTTGTTCACCGCGGTCGGCGCCGCCCACGCGGTGATGTTCGCGGCCCGTCAGTACGGCCTGCACGCCGGCCCGCTGCCGGGCGCCTCGTGGATCGGCTGGCTCGGGGTCTGGCCGCTGCCGCTGGTGCTGGTGCTGGTCGGCATCGCGGTGATGTGCTTCCCGACCGGCCGGCTGCCGACCGCCCGGTGGGCGCCGGTCGTCGGCGTCCTCGCCGCGGTGGGGCTCGTCCTCTCCTCGGTCTCGGCGTTGTGGCCGGTCGAGTACGCGCGTACCGGCCTGGTCGCCGGCCATCCGTTCACGCTCGGCGGGTTCCCGGCCGCCGACGCGTTCTACACCGTCGCGCGCCCGGCCGGCTACCTGCTGTTCCAGCTCGCCTGGGTGGCCTGCGTGGCGGCCCGCATGCGGCGGGCCCGGGGGGACGAGGCGCGCCAGCTGCGCGGGTTCCTCTACGCGGCGGCGCTGTCGGCCGCCGTGATGGTGGCCGGCCTGGTGATCTGGCGGTCCCCGCTCCCGGGAACCCTGGCGGCACCGCTGCTCGCGGTGGCGGCCGGGGCCGCGATCCTGCGCTACCGCCTCTACGACATCGATCCGGTGATCAACAAGTCGCTGGTCTGGGGCGCGATGGCGGCGCTGGTGACCGCGGGCTACGCCGTCGTCGTGGTCGGCGCCGGACGCCTCGTCGACGGCTACGGCACCCTCCTGTCGCTGCTGGCCACCGGTCTCGTGGCGGTCGCCTTCGAGCCGCTGCGCCGCCGGGTGCAGCGGCTGGCCGACCGCGTCGTCCATGGACGGCGGGCCACCCCGTACGAGGCGCTGGCTCGTCTCTCCGCGCACTTCACGGCGCCGGCCGGCAGGGTGCTCGACGGCATCTGCAGCACCGTCGCCGATGCCGTCGGCGCGCGCGAGGTGATGCTCTGGATCGGCTCACCGGACGAGCTGCGGGCGGTGTCGGCCTGGCCGGCCGCGACGCCTCTGCCGGCCGGCGCGCGCACGCTCGCCGGTCTGCCGGCCGTTCCGGTGCGGTACGACGGCCGGTTCCGGGGCGCGATCACGGTGGCCAAGGCCCCGGGCGAGGCCCTGTCGAGCGGCGAGGCGCATCTGGTCGGTGACCTGGCCGCCCAGGCCGGGCTGGTCCTGGAGCTGCGCGCGACGGCCCAGCGGCTGGTCGCGGCCGGTGACGCCGCTCGCCGGCGCCTGGAGCGCGATCTGCACGACGGCGCCCAGCAGCGGCTGGTGACCGTGGCCATGGAGCTCGGCGGCGTGGTCCGGCTGGCCACGGCGGCGGGTGCCGGCGAGGTCGCGGCGCGGGCCGACGACGTACGCCGTCGGCTGCTCGACGCCATCGCCGAGCTCCGCGAGATGGCCCGCGGGCTGCACCCGGCCGTGCTGACGCAGGACGGGCTCGAGGCCGCGGTCGGGTTCCTCGCCGATCGGTCGCCGGTGCCGGTGCGGCTCACGGTGTCGGTGCCCCGCCGGTTGCCGGCCGAGGTCGAGTCCACGGCCTACTTCCTGGTCAGCGAGGGGCTGACGAACGCGGCCAAGCATGCCGGCGCCGGCACCGTGACGGTCCGGCTCGCCCTCGACGAGACCGGCCTGGTCGTCGAGGTCCGCGACGACGGCGGTGGCGGCGCGGCGGCCCGGGCGGGCAGCGGGCTGGAGGGACTGGCCGACCGGCTCGCCACTCTCGACGCCCGTCTGACCATCGAGAGCGGCCCGGGTGGCACCCGGCTGCGGACGGTGATCCCGTGCGCGTGATGCTCGCCGACGACGCCGTGCTGTTCCGCGAGGGGATGGCCCGCATCCTCGCCGACGTCGGGTTCACCGTGACCGGCCAGGCCGGCGACGGGGCGGCGCTGCTGCGCCTGATCCGGGCCGACCCGCCGGACGCGGCCGTGATCGACCTGCGCATGCCGCCCGGCTTCGCGGCCGAGGGCATCGAGACCGCGGCCGCCATCCGTGCGATGGCGCCCGGCGTCGGCCTGATGGTGCTGTCGCAGTACGTGGAGGTGCACCACGCCCTGCGGCTGATGACCGACTTCGACGCCGGGGTGGGTTACCTGCTGAAGGACCGCGTCTCCGACCTCGCCGCGTTCGGGGCCGACGTGCGCCGGGTGGCCCGCGGCGAGATCGTCGTCGACCCGGAGCTGGTGGCCCGGCTGGTCGCCCGGCGGCGCGAGCAGGATCCCCTAGACGCGCTCACCGAGCGAGAGCGAGCCGTCCTGGCCCTGATGGCGCAGGGCTTGTCCAACGCCGCCGTCGCGGCCGACCTGCACCTGGCGATCAAGACGGTCGAGGCGCACGTGACGTCGATCTTCGCCAAGCTCGGGCTCTTCCAGCACGAACGGGAGCACCGGCGGGTGCTGGCCGTCCTGCGGTTCCTCCGGGCCTGAGCACGGCGAGGCACCCGGCATGCGCCGGATGCCTCGCTCGGAACGGGCTCAGCCCGGGATCTGGCTCAGCTCAGCGTCCATTTCTGGTTGGCCGCGCCGGTGCAGGTCCACAGCTGGACCAGCGTGTTGTTCGCGGTCGCGGCACCGGCCACGTCCAGGCACAGCCCCGACTGGACGCCGGTGATCGTGCCGTTCGCGTTGACCGTCCATTGCTGGTTGGTCTGCCCGTTGCAGTCCCAGATCTCGACCTTCGTGCCGGGCGACGTCTGGTTGTTGTACGCGTCCAGGCACTTGCCGAGGACCTGCAACTGGTTGCCGCTGCGGGTCCACCGCTGGTTGGCGCCGCCGTTGCAGTCCCAGATCACCAGCTGCGTTCCGTTGGTCGTCGAGCTGTTCGGATCGTCCAGGCACCGGTTCGACGCACTCCCGCGGATCGTCACCGTGGTGTCGCCCCCGCCGGTCGTGCCGCCCGCGACCCGGTACATGACCACGCCGTGACCCGGCACGCTCGCGCTGATCGTCCCGGTGGTGCTGCTGGTGGTGCCGGACCACAGGTCGCTGAGCGTGTAGCTGGACGCGCCGGTCTTGCCGATCGCCGCCGCGGTGGTGGTGATCGTCGCGGTCGAGGCGTTCTCGTTGAACAGCACCACCGACACGTCGCCGTTGGCCAGCGGCTTGGCCAGCACGTCCAGCCCGCCGGACGAGCTGACCAGCCGGCCCTGCTTGCCCGCCGAGTCCTGGTCGACCGCGATCACCGCCCGGTTGCCCAGGATCGACAGCGTGGTCGAGCTGGCGTTGACCAGGTTGTTCCCGGCCAGCAGCGGCGCCGCCATCTCGGCCCAGAGGCTGAAGTGCGCCCGGTCCTCGGTGGCCGACATGCCGTTGCCGACCTCGAGCATGTCCGGGTCGTTCCACCGGCCGGGCCCGGCGTAGGCGGACAGACCGACGTTCTGGTGGAAGATCGACAACATGCTGTTGTAGTTGGCCTGGATGTCGCCGGTCGTGCGCCACAGGTTGCCGACGTCGCCGGCCCAGGTCCACGGCGCGTTCACGCCCCACTCGCAGATGCTGTAGACGATCGGCCGCCCGGTCGCCGCCAGCGCGTCGCGCATCGCCGAGTACCGCGCGATGTACTGCTGGGTGGTGCTCGAGCCGTTGTTGTAGCAGTTGTCGTACTTCAGGTAGTCGACACCCCAGGCGGCGAAGGTACGCGCGTCCTGCGCCTCGTGGCCCAGGCTGCCCGGGTAGCCGGCGCAGGTCGACGTGCCCGCATCCTCGTAGATTCCCAGCTTCAGGCCCTTGGAGTGGACGTAGGCCGCGGTGCCGGAGATGCCGTCCGGGAACTTGGCGTAGTCGGGCTGCAGGTTGCCCGCCGCGTCCCGGCTGTGCTGCATCCAGCAGTCGTCGATATTGACGTATTGGTAACCGGCGGCGGCCAGGCCGGCCGAGACGATCTTGTCGGCGGTCTGCTTCACCAGCGTCTCGGACACATTGCAGCCGTACGCGTTCCAGTCGTTCCAGCCCATCGGCGGGGTCAGGGCCAGGTTGTTGGGCAGCGCCTGCGCCGGGGACGCGGTGCGCACGGCGACGCCCCAGCTCGTCACGCCGAACGCCAGGAGCAGCACCGACGCCCGGATCAGCCAGCGACGGGCACGACCTCGATGGTGGTTCACGAACATCCCTACACCTTCTTCTCTTCGCCAGCCCGTCATCGCTGCAGGGTGAGCAGGCCCGGCCGCCACGGCAGGTTGTTGTAGTCGCCGCCGGCGCTCGGGTTCTTGCCCTGGTAGAGCAGTTGCAGGTTGCAGGGGTCGACGGTCATGGTCTGGTCCGGGTTGTTGCGGACCAGGTCGCCGTGGCTGATGTCGTTGGTCCAGGTGGCGCCGCTGTTGGCCTTCCCGGCGAACGGGTTGCTCTCGCTGGCGGCCTGCGGGGTCCACGATCCGCCGAGGCTGGTGGCCGTGTACGAGCGGAAGTAGCGGCCCTGGCTGCCGATCGCTTCGACGATCATGAGGTACTGGTTCTGGCCCTGGACCTTGTAGACCTGGACCGCCTCGAACAGGTTGTTGGTCGAGTCGCTCATGATGGTGGTGTAGTTCGAGCCGAAGCTGCCGGGGAAGTTGCCGATCGGCATGCTGGCTCGGTAGATCTTGCCGTTGTCGCCGGCGAAGAACAGGTACATGTTCTGGCCGTCGCCGATCAGGGTCTGGTCGATCGGGCCGGTGCCGGAGCCGGAGATGCTGCCGGTGAACAGGGGCTGCGGCGAGGACCAGCCGTTGGCGTTGGTGGGGTCGCTGGACGTCCGGTAGATGAAGGGCCAGGCGCCCCACTGGTAGGCCAGCACCCAGATGTTCTTGGGCGCGAAGTAGAGCAGCGTGGGCGCCACCGTGCCCTGGCTCATCCCGTTCTGGCCGGCCGAGGCCATGTCCGACCAGTTGGTGAACGGGGTGAAGTTCATCGAGCCGTACGAGCCGTTCGACACGTTCGACGCGTACACCAGGTGCTTGCCGTTGTAGACGACGTTGGTGAAGTCCTTCAACGAGACCCAGCCCGACTTGGGGTTGGCCAGGACGCCCGAGGACGTCCAGCGGTAGCTCGACGGGAGGGAGCAGGAGCCGCCCGGCGTCGACGGCGAGGGAGACGGCGACGACGGCGAGGTGGTCGGCGAGGCGGGCGTGGTCGGCGTGGTCGGCGTCGTCGCGCCGGTGCAGGTCACGCCGTTCAGCGCGAAGGCGGCCGGAACGGGGTTGCTGCCCGACCACGACCCGGTGAAGCCGAACGAAACCGTGCCGTTGGTCGCGACCGAGCCGTTGTAGCTCATGTTCCTCGCGGTCGCGGCCGAGCCGCTCTGCGTCACCGTCGCGTTCCAGGCCTGGGTCACGGTCTGCCCGGCGGTGTACGACCACGTCAGCGTCCAGCCGGACAGCGGGTCGCCGAGGTTGATGATCGACACGTCGGCGTTGAAGCCGCCCTGCCACTGCGACGAGACGGCGTACTTCACCGAGCAGCCGGCGGCGGCGGCTCCGGCCGGGCCGGCCAGCACGACCGCGGTGGATGCGGTCAGCACCACGCCGGCCGCGATGACGCCGGCGGTGGTCGCTCTGAATCTGGACATAGAACTACTCCTGAGCGGGGGACAGCGGAGGACGCATTCATGGGGATCGCTGTTGGTGAACGTTAACAGCCGCCCTGCCCGGGGATCCGGCGTCACCTTTCACGATGGGAAAAACGGCTCGCCGGGTCGGTGCTGAAAAGGTGTTACGACCGGCCCGGGGTTGCTGTGGGAGCGCTCCCATGCCACGATGGGTAACCCCCTCCCCGAAGAAGCAGGACCGCCCATGCGTACCCGACCGCTCGCCGCTTGCGGCGCCGTCACCGCCGTTCTCGCCGGCGTCGCGATCGCCGGCGTCACCCTGGCGACGCCGCCCGCCGCGGCGGCCGGACTGCCCTATCAGGACCCGGCCCGCCCGGTCGCCGAGCGGGTGACCGACCTGCTGGGCCGCATGACCCTGGACGAGAAGATCGGTCAGATGACCCAGGCCGAGCGGGCCTCGGCGACGGCGGCCGACGTGACCACCTACCGCCTCGGCTCGCTGCTCTCCGGCGGCGGCTCGGCGCCGGCGCAGAACAACCCGGCGGGCTGGGCGGACATGTACGACGGGTTCCAGCGCGGCGCGATGGCCACCCCGTTGCAGATCCCGATGATGTACGGGATCGACGCTGTCCACGGCGACAACAACGTGCTCGGCTCGACGATCTTCCCGCACAACATCGGGCTCGGCGCGACCCGTGATCCGGCGCTGGTGCAGCAGATCGGCCGGGCCACCGCCGAGGAGGTCACCGGGGCCGGGCTGGACTGGACCTTCGCGCCGTGCCTCTGCGTCGCCCGCAACGACCGGTGGGGCCGCACCTACGAGTCCTTCGGCGAGAAGCCCGAGATCGCCTCCGCGATGACCACCATCGTCACCGGCTTCCAGGGCGCGACCCTCGGCGGCCCGGCCTCGGTGCTGGCCACCGCCAAGCACTACATCGGCGACGGCGGCACCACCAACGGCACCGACCAGGGCAACACCCAGGTCAGCGAGGCCGAGCTGCGGGCCGTACACCTGCCGCCGTTCCGGGCGGCGGTCGAGCGCGGCGTCGGCTCGGTGATGATCTCGTACAGCAGCTGGAACGGCGTCAAGTCGCACGGCAACAAGTACCTGATCACCGACGTCCTCAAGGGCGAGCTCGGCTTCACCGGCCTGGTCGTCTCGGACTGGGCGGCGATCGACCAGCTCGACGGGCAGCAGGGGTTCACCCAGGCCGAGGTCGTTCAGTCGATCAATGCCGGCCTTGACATGATCATGGTGCCGAACGACTGGAAGACCTTCATCGGCTACCTGCGGGCGGCGGTGCAGGCGGGGCAGATCCCGATGAGCCGCATCGACGACGCCAACCGGCGCATCCTCACCAAGAAGTTCGAGCTGGGACTCTTCGAGCATCCGTACGCCGACCGCTCGTACGCCGCCACCGTCGGCAGCGCGGCGCACCGGTCGCTGGCCCGCCAGGCCGTCCGGCAGTCGCAGGTGCTGCTGAAGAACGCCGGCAACGTGCTGCCACTGGCCAAGAGCGGCGGAAAGCTGTTCGTGGCCGGCAAGAGCGCCGACGACATCGACAACCAGAGCGGCGGCTGGACGCTGACCTGGCAGGGGGCGAGTGGCAACACCGTGCCCGGCACCACCATCCTGCAGGGCATCCGGGCCGCGGTCGGAAGCGGGACGACGGTCACCTATCAGCGCGACGGCATGGGTGTGGACGGCAGCTACCGGGCTGCCATCGCGGTGGTGGGGGAGACGCCGTACGCGGAGGGGCAGGGCGACCGGCCCGGTTCGATGAGTCTCGACAGCACCGACCTGGCCACCTTGAGCCGGCTGCGGGCCGCGGGCGTGCCGGTGATCGTCGTCCTCGTCTCCGGGCGCCCGCTGGACGTCGCGGCCGAGCTGCCGAACTGGAACGCGCTGCTGGCGGCCTGGCTTCCGGGCAGCGAGGGCGCGGGCGTGGCCGACGTCCTCTTCGGTGACTACGCGCCCACCGGCACGCTGCCGGTGACCTGGATGCAGTCGGCGAGCCAGGAGCCGATCAACGACGGCGACGGCAAGACCGCCCTTTTCCCGTACGGCTACGGGCTCACGTATTCCGGCGGTCCGACGCCCACGCCCACCCCGACGCCCACGCCGACCCCGACGTCGCCCTCGCCCTCCGGATCGGGCGGCTGCCGGGTCGCGTGGACGACCAACGACTGGGGCACCGGCTTCACCGGCAACGTGGCCGTCACCAACACCGGCGCCACCATCCTGAACCCGTGGTCGCTCCAGTGGACGTTCACCGCGGGTCAGACCGTGACACAAGGGTGGTCGGCGCGCATCACCCAGACCGGCGTCACGGTTGTGGCCACCGGCGAGAGCTGGAGCCCGTCGCTGGCACCCGGGGCATCGGTCACGTTCGGGTTCAACGCCACCCGCGGAGCAAGCAACCCGCGACCGAGCTCCTTCACCCTCAACGGGACGCCCTGCGCGGTCAGCTGAGATCGGCCCTTGACCGCGCGGGACGCGCCCTGCGCGGTCAGCTGAGATCGGCCCCTGACCGCGCGGGGGACGGGCCCGCGCGGTCAGCCGAGCCTCACCCCTTGACCGCGCCGGTGAGGCCGCCGACGATGCGGCGCTCGAACAAGCTGAAGAACAGCAGCGCCGGGATCATCGACAACGAGGTGAAGGCGAGGACCTTGGCGGTGTCCACCGAGTACTGCGACGTGAAGGCCTGCACGCCCAGCGGCAGCGTGAACGTGTCCTGGTCGTTGAGGAGGAACAGCGGGAGCAGATAGCTGTTCCAGCTGCCGATGAACGCGAGGATCCCGGTGGTGATCAGCCCCGGCACCGAGAGCGGAAGGACCATCCGCCAGAAGAAGCCCAGCCGGCTGCACCGGTCGATGGCCGCGGCCTCCTCGATCTCCTTGGGGATGGCCCGCAGGAACGGCACCAGGATGATGACGGTCGTCGGCAGCCCGAACGCGATCTGCGGGAGGATGACGCCGGGCAGGGTGTTCACCAGGCCCAGGTTCTTCACCAGGATGTACAGCGGAGTGATGGCGACCGTCACCGGGAACATGAGGCCCGCGGCGAACAGCGCGTACATCGCGCCGCGACCCCGGAACCGGTATCGGGCCAGGACGTAGCTCGCCATCACCCCGAGCGTGACGACGCCGAGGGTGGTGGCAACGGCCACGATGGTCGAGTTGCCGACCTCACGCCAGAAGACGTCGCTGGTCAGCACGTCGGTGTAGTTGGCGAAGTTCCACGGGTCGGGCAGGCCGGCCGGGTTCACGGTGATCTGCGAGTTGGTGCGGAATCCACCGAGGATGATGTACAGCACCGGCCCGAGCATGAGGCCGATCAGCAGCAGAGCGGCGGCGTAGACGGTCGGGTTGCCCCAGCCGCTTTCCGTCCTGGGCTTGGCCATCTCCTACGCTCCCTCGGTGAGCGCGCCCTCGGTGTCCCGGCGCAGAACGAAGCGCTGGTAGATCAGCGCGATGATCAGAGAGATGGTGAACAGCACGACCGCCACCGCGTTGCCGTAGCCGTAGTTGCCGGCGTTGCGACCCTCGGTGACCATGTACGTCGCCATCGTCGACGTGCCGGCGGTCGAGGCGACGTACTGGCCCCAGATGATGTAGACGAGGTCGAACAGCTGCAGCGCGCCGATGATCGACAGGAATCCCCAGATCCGGATCGTGGGCGCGAGCAGCGGCAGGGTGATCCGTCGCTGGGTCTGCCAGTACGAGGCGCCGTCCACCGCGGCCGCCTCGGACAGCTCCTCCGGGATGTTCTGCATGCCGGCCAGGAAGAGGATCACGGCGAACCCGACGTACTTCCAGGTCAGGATCAGCATGAGGGTCCAGAGGGCGATCTTCGGATTGGACAGCCAGTCGACGGCCAGCCAGTCCAGGCCGATCGACCGCAGGACGTCGTTGACGGCGCCGTTGGACTGCAGCATCAGGCTCCAGGCGGTGCCGACGATGACCTCGGCGATCACGAACGGGACGAAGATCAGCACCCGGATGATCGACTGCCCCCGCATCTTGCGGTTGAGCAGCAAGGTCAGGCCGAGCGCGATCGGACCCTGCATGACCAGCGACAGCACCGCGATCGCGCCGTTGTGCCACAGGGCCGCGTGGAACGAGCTGTCCTGCAGGATCGTCTTGTAGTTGTCGAGGCCGACGAAGTGGGTCGGGGGCCCGTAGCCCTTCCACTTGTAGAAGCCGTAGTACCCGGCCATCACGACCGGGAAGATCACGAAGCCCAGGAACATGAGGATCGCGGGACCGGACAGCAACGCGATCTCCGCACGCTGGGCCCAGCCGATGCCGCGCCGGCGGGGACGAAGCGGAGGCGGCGCCTGCACGCCACCTCCGTTCCGCACGCGACTGCCGGGCGCATCCTCAGTGACCGCTGTGTTCTTGTCACCGAAGTGGACGCTCATGGCACGGTTACCTCTCAGCCCTTCTTGGCTGCGTCGTTCACGGCCTTGATGATTCCGGGAACGTCGCCCTTGCCGGCGAGCAGGTTCACCACGCTGACGTTCAGGGCGTTGCCCACGTTCTGGCCGTAGACGGTGTCCAGCCACTGCGAGACGTACGGCGCCTTGTTGTAGGCATCGAGAACCGCCTTGAGGTAGTCCTCGGTGACCGCGCCCTGCGCCTCCTTGTTGACCGGCAGCGAGTTGAAGCCCTTGTAGTAGGCGACCTGCACGTCCTTGGTCAGCAGGTAGTTGAGGAAGTCGGCGCACTCCTTCGGCGCCTGGGCCGAGCACGAGTAGCCGTCGGCGCCGCCCATGACCGCGGCCGGGTCACCCTGGCCGCCGCTCACCGCCGGGAACGGGAAGAAGCCCAGGTCCGGAAGCGGCTTGGTGTCTTTGGTCAGCGAGGCGATGACGCCCGGGTCCCAGGAGCCCATCAGCTCCATGCTCGCCTTGTGGTTGGCGATCAGGCCGGCCGAGCTGCCCGCGCCCTGCTGGGCCGAGGTGGTGAGGAAGCCGTTCGTGAACGGCTGGGTGTCGGCGAACGCCTTGAGGTCGTTGCCGGCCTTGGTCCAGCAGGGATCGTTGAAGGTCTTGCTCTTGGCGGCGGCGTCGAGTGCGGCCTCGCTGCAGGCCCGCAGCGCGAAGAAGTAGTACCAGTGCGCGGCCGGCCACGCGTCCTTGGCGCCGAGCGCGACCGGGGTGCCGTTGGCCTTGAGCTTGGTCACCGCCGCGTTGAGCTCGTCGAGGGTGGTGGGCGTGGCCGTCACTCCGGCCTTCTTGAACAGATCTTTGCTGTACCAGAAGCCACCCGGGAGGATCGAGACCGGCACCGCGTACTGCTTGCCGTCGACCTGCCCGGCCTTGAGGACCGCGTCGCCGACCGCCTGCTTGCTCTCCGCGGTGATGTCGCCGGTGATGTCCTTGAGCTGGTCGGCCTCGACCATCGCCGCCATCTTGCCGCCGCCGCGCTGCAGGAAGATGTCGGGCGCGGACCCGGAGTTCAGCGCGGTCTGAAGCTTGCCGTCCAGGTCCTCGTTCTGCACCGCCTGGATCTTGATCGTGACGTTCGGGTGTGCGGTGTGGAAGTCGGCCGCCGCCTTGTCCCAGAACGCCTTGCCGGGGCCGGTGGTCGCGTTCTCCCAGAGCTGCATCGTGACGTTGCCGCCGGAGCCGCCCTTATCGTCATCGCCGCCGCTGCAGGCGGCCAGGCTCATGGCGCTCAACGCCACCACGGCTGCCACGGCGAGGGTCTTGTTGGGTGCCATGAAGCTCACCTCCGAACCGAAACTTCCGGAGTATTTCCGGAACGTGTCGCTCAAGCTAGGAAGTGAGACATGTGCATGTCAAGATTCGACTTCGGGCGAAGTGGACACGCCGGGTAACGATTCCGCACATAGGGTGATTGAAACGTTACGGTGGACCGACCAAAACTTGCATGTTGACGCGTAAGTTGCGGCGCATGACCAAGCGGTGTGACGGCTGTGGCCGTCACACCGCCCGGTTCTCTCCGTGGGTCAGCTCAGGCTGAACCGCTGGTTGGCCTGCCCGTTGCAGTCGTAGATCTGGACCTGCTGGCCGTTACCGGTGCCCCAGACGTCCAGGCACCGTCCGGACTGGACGCCGGTGATGGTGCCGTTGGAGTTCACGTTCCACTGCTGGTTGGCCTGACCGTTGCAGCTGTAGATCTGTACGGCCGAGGCGTTGCCGGAGCCGGCGGCGTCCAGGCACATGTTTCCGTAGACGGTCAGCTGCTTGCTCGAGGTGAGCGTCCAGGCCTGGTTGGTCTGGCCGTTGCAGTCGTAGAGCTGGACCCGGGTCCCGTTGTTGTGCGAGGCGTTCGGCACGTCGATGCACCGGCCGGACTGGGCGCCGACGATCCGGCCCGACCCGGCGGGCGGGGTCGAGGGCGGTGGCGAGCTGGTGGTCCCGCCGGGGGTGGGCGAGGTCGTCTGGATCGGGCCGGCCGCGTTGAGAGCATTGAGCACCGAGGTGTACGCGGCCTTCTTGTTGCCGCCGCCGTCGAACAGCAGCGGGCTCTCGCTGGAACGCCAGGAGTCGCTGTCGCGTACGCCCCAGACGGTGATGCCGACGCAGCGGGGAACGTTCATGCAGGCCTGGGTGAGCCCGGCGTACTGGGAGGTCGAGGCGTTGGTGACGTCGACCTCGGTCAGCGCCACATCGACGCCGAGCGCGGCGAAGCTGGACAGCGTGGTCTGGAAGTTGCTGGGCAGCGAGCTGCCGCCGGTGAAGTGGGTCTGCAGGCCCACGCAGTCGATCGGCACGCCGCGGGACTTGAAGTCCTGGATCATGCGGTAGACGCCCTGCGTCTTGCCGTAGGACCAGTTCTCGATGTTGTAGTCGTTGTAGCAGAGCTTGACCGACGGGTCGGCGTTGCGGGCGGTCCGGAACGCCACCTCGATCCAGTCGTTGCCGGTGGCCTGGAGGTTGGAGTTGCGCCGGCTGCCGTCCTCGTTGAAGGCCTCGTTGACCACGTCCCAGTAGGCGAGCTTGCCCTTGTAGTGGGCCATCACGCCGTTGATGTGGTCGATCATCGCCTGCCGCAGGCTGCTGCCGCTCAGGCCACCCCACCAGCTGGGCTGCTGGGAGTGCCAGGCCAGGGTGTGGCCGCGGACCTTCATGCCGCGCTGGGTCGCCCAGTTGTAGATCTGGTCGCCGGAGCTGAAGTTGAACTGACCGCGCTGGGGCTCGGTCGCGTCCGGCTTCATCTCGTTCTCGGCCGTGACCATGTTGAACTCGCGCCCGGCGATCGTGGTGTAGGTCGAGTCACCCAACCGGCCGGCGGCGATCGCGGTACCGAAGTAGCGGCCGGACTGCGCGGCGGCGGCGCCCAGGGTGCTCGCGGCGGCGCTCGCGGCCGGTATCACCATCACCACGCCCGCGGCCGCGACGGCGGAGACGGCGCCGGCGATCAGCAAGCGGGTGCGTAACGATCTCCTCCTCGAGAAGCCAGGGGAGGGCTGAGGGGGACGGGCAGCCATAGTGGCCTCCTTTTCCGGCCGGTCAACGACGGGGTTCAATGCCTCGTCATGCTGGCACGGTAACAACGCCGAAACAATAGTTTCCGGAAGTTCTCCGGTACGCGTCAGCGGCGTCGCGCGCGGTCGTCGGCCGTCTGACCTGCGCTTTCCGTCATCGCAGCCGAATTCTGCGGTTGCTTCGATTGCGCTGAGCAACATCGTTTCACGTGCTGGCACCGAAACTTTCGGAGGTTGCGTCGTAAAGTCGCCCGCTTTTTCGGTGCCGCTCCGGACTCTGCGAAAAAGGGCAAAAATTGTTACTGAACTCTTGTTATGAGACAGCGACAGCGTGCGGTCACATCGATGGAAGTCAGTTGATAATGGTGTGCACGCGTGCTCGCGAGACGTCCGCCGAATGTGTCACCGAGATGCGAGGAAAGGACGTACTGAAAAATCGTTACGATCCGCTCAACTCGTTCGGGAACGGCTTTGACCTGCGGTGATAAGCGATCAGCGCTAGAGGCTTGAATCCGTGGGAGCGCTCCCGTAGCATTCGATGACCCCTGCTGTTAACGTTAACTATTCGGTAGGAAAAGGATTCCCCATCCCCGAAAGGTTCCCCCTCATGTCCATCCCCAGGCATGGTCGTCTCGCCCTGCTCGCGACCGCGGCGGTCGGCGTCGTCGTCGCGGCGAGCGTGGCCGTGATCGGCACCGCGGACGCCGCTTCCACCCTCGGCGCGTCGGCGGCCCAGACCGGCCGGTACTTCGGCGCGGCGATCGCGGCCGGCCGGCTCGGCGACGCCACCTACACCGGCATCCTCAACCGGGAGTTCAACGCCGTGACCCCGGAGAACGAGATGAAGTGGGACGCCACCGAGCCGTCCCAGGGCCGGTTCACCTTCACCAACGGCGACCGGATCCTCAACCAGGGCATCTCGATGGGCGCCAAGATCCGCGGGCACGCGCTGCTCTGGCATGCGCAGCAGCCGTCCTGGGCGCAGGGACTCTCCGGCAGCGCGCTGCGCAATGCCGCGATCAACCACGTCACCCAGGTGGCCACCCACTACAAGGGCAAGATCTACGCCTGGGACGTGGTGAACGAGGCCTTCGCCGACGGCGGCAGCGGCGGCCGGCGCGACTCCAACCTGCAGCGCACCGGCAACGACTGGATCGAGGTGGCGTTCCGCGCCGCGCGCGCGGCCGACCCGAACGCGAAGCTCTGCTACAACGACTACAACACCGACGGGGTGAACGCGAAGAGCACCGGCGTGTACAACATGGTCCGCGACTTCAAGTCCCGCGGCGTGCCGATCGACTGCGTCGGCTTCCAGTCGCATCTGGGCACCGGCATCCCCGGCGACTACCAGGCCAACCTGCAGCGCTTCGCCGACCTCGGGGTCGAGGTGCAGATCACCGAGCTCGACGTCGCGCAGGGCGGCAACCAGGCGAACATCTACGCGACCGTGACCCGGGCCTGCATGGCCGTCTCCCGCTGCGGCGGCATCACCGTGTGGGGCATCCGCGACAGCGATTCCTGGCGTACGGGTGAGAACCCCCTGCTGTTCGACAACTCCGGGAACAAGAAGGCCGCGTACACCTCGGTGCTGAACGCGTTGAACGCCGGTGGCCCCACCAACCCGACGACGCCGGCCACCTCGCCGTCCACGTCCCGGCCGACCACGCCTCCGGCCGGTGGCGCGTGCGGCGCTTCGGTCTCGCTCAACTCGTGGAACGGCGGCTTCGTCGCCACCGTCCGGGTGACCGCCGGCTCGGCCGCGGTCAACGGCTGGACGGTGAGCCTCGCCCTCCCGTCCGGCAGCGCCGTCACCAGCACCTGGAACGCCACCAACACCGGCACGACCGGCACGGTCGCCTTCCTCAACGTCAGCTACAACGGCCAGATCCCGGCCGGCGGCTACACCGAGTTCGGCTTCCAGGGCACCGGCGCCGGGCCCACCGCGACCCCCACCTGCGCGGCCGGCTAGCCGTCCACTCTCCCCGTGCCCTCCGGCCCGGCCTCCCCGGACCGGAGGGCGCCCCGAACGAGGAGTCACCGCATGAAGAGACAGACGTGGCTGGCGTCCGCCCTCACGGTCGCCGTCACCGCCGGCCTGGCCGCGGTCGCCACCACCGCCGAGGCCGCCGCCGGATGCCAGGTCACCTACACCGTGACCAACCAGTGGCAGGGCGGCTTCGGCGCCGACGTGACGATCACCAACCTCGGCGATCCGATCAACGGGTGGCGGCTGTCCTGGACCTACACCGCCGGGCAGACCGTGACCCAGCTCTGGAACGGCACGGTGAGCCAGTCGGGCGCGCAGGTGACCGTCACGAACGCCGCCTACAACGGCGCCATCGCCACCGGCGGAACCGCGAGCTTCGGCTTCAACGGCAGCTGGACCTCGGCCAACCCGGCGCCGGCCGGGTTCAGCCTCAACGGGGTGGCCTGCACCGGCTCGACGACGCCGACCTCGTCCCCGACCGCGTCGCCGACCTCATCGCCGACCTCATCGCCGACCCCATCCCCGACCTCGTCCCCGACCCCGACCGACCCCGCCACCACCCCGCCCGCGCCGTCGTCCTTCAGCAATCCCGTGGTGTGGCAGGACTTCGCGGACGGCGACATCATCCGGGTCGGCGACGCGTACTACTACTCCGCCTCGACCATGCACTACTCCCCGGGCGCGCCGATCCTGCGCTCCTACGACCTGGTGAACTGGGAGTACGCGGGACACTCGGTGCCGCGGCTGGACTTCGACTCGAGCGCCTACGACCTCAGCGGCGGCCGGGCGTACGTGAAGGGGATCTGGGCGTCGGCCTTCAACTACCGGCCCAGCAACAGCACCTTCTACTGGCTGGGGTGCACGGAGTTCAACCGCACCTACGTGTACGCGTCGACGTCCATCGCCGCGGGCTGGGCCAAGAAGGCGCGCATCAACAAGTGCTACTACGACGCCGGCCTGCTCTTTGACAACGACACTCCCTATGTCGCGTACGGCAACAGCACCATCAGCGTCGCCCAGCTGTCCTCCGACCTGACCGCCGAGGTGCGGTCGCAGACCGTCTACACCACCCCGTCGAGCATCGGCACCCTCGAGGGCTCCCGGATGTACAAGCGGGGAAGCTACTACTACATCTGGCTGACCCGTCCCGCCAACGGCCAGTACGTGCTGCGCTCGACCAGCCCGTGGGGCCCGTACGAGCAACGCCAGGTCCTGCTGAACCTGCCCGGCCCGATCTCCGGCGGCGGTGTTCCGCACCAGGGCGGGCTCGTGCAGACCCAGAACGGCGACTGGTGGTACATGGCGTTCACCGACGCGTACCCGGGCGGCCGGATGCCGACGCTGGCGCCGATCACCTGGAGCGGCGACGGCTGGCCCGTCCTGCAGACCGTCAACGGCCGGTGGGGCGCGACCTATCCGCGGCCCAACCTGCCCTGGCATCCGCTGAGCCCGATGACCGGGCCGGACAGCTTCACCGGCGGCGCCCTCGGACCGCAGTGGGAGTGGAACCACAATCCCGACACCAGCAAGGTCAGCGTCGGCAACGGGCTGCGGCTGTCCACCGCCACGGTCACCAACGACCTGTACAACGCGCGGAACACGCTGACCCGCCGCATCCAGGGCCCGTCGTCGACGGCGACGATCCAGCTCGACTACTCGGGCATGGCCAACGGCGACCGGGCCGGGCTCGCCATGCTGCGCGACCAGTCGGCGTGGATCGGCATCCGCAAGGACAACGGTGCCACCCGGGTGTCGATGACCAGCGGGCTGACCATGTCGACCAGCGGCTGGACCACCACCGGAACCGGCGCCGAGCAGGCCGGCGCGGCGGTGTCCGGCGGGAGGATCTGGCTGCGGGTGTCGGCGAACATCCAGCCCGGCTCCGGCCGGACCGCCACCTTCTCGTACAGCACCAACGGCAGCACCTTCACCCCGCTCGGGCCCGCGTTCACGCTCAACAACGACTGGCAGTTCTTCATGGGCTACCGGTTCGGCGTCTTCAACTACGCCACCAGCGCGCTCGGCGGCTCCGTGACCGTCAACCAGTTCACCGTCTCCTGAATCGGGGAATCACCATGTCCATCCGTGCACTCGCCGGGGGAGTGGCGGCGGCCGTGCTGGCCGGCGCCGCGGCCCTGGCGGTGATGACCGCGGCGCCCGCCGACGCGGCCACCACCGCCGGCTGCGGCAAGGCGCCGACCCTCACCAGCGGCACCCGCACCATCTCCAGCGGCGGCCAGAGCCGCAGCTACATCCTCCGGATCCCGGACAACTACGACCGCGCCCGGACGTACAAGCTGATCTTCGCGTTCCACTGGCTCAACGGGACCGCGAGCAACGTCGCGAGCGGCGGCTACTACGGGCTCCAGGCGTTGTCGAACAACTCGGCGATCCTGGTGGCGCCCCAGGGCATCGACAACGGCTGGGCCAACACCGGCAACCGCGACCTCACCCTGGTCGACAACCTGACCTCGCTGATCGAGGGCGACCTGTGCGTCGACACGTCCCAGCTGTTCGCCCTCGGCTGGAGCTACGGCGGCTCGATGAGCTACGCCGTCGCGTGCGCCCGGCCCACGGTCTTCCGGGCGGTGGCGGTGCTCTCCGGGGCCAACCTCAGCGGTTGCAGCCCGGGCACCCAGCCGGTGGCCTACCTCGGCATCCACGGCATCCACGACAGCGTCCTGAACATCTCGCTCGGCCGCTCGATCCGCGACACCTTCGTGCGCAACAACGGATGCACCCCGCAGAACCCGCCGGAGCCGGCGCAGGGCAGCCTCACGCACATCGTCACCGCGTACGCCGGGTGCCGCGCCGGCTATCCGGTCGAGTGGGCGGCCTTCGACGGCGACCACACCCCCGAGCCGGTCGACGGCACCACGTCGACGAGCGGCGCTCGTACCTGGGTGGGCGGCGAGATCTGGAAGTTCTTCTCGCAGCTGCCCAGCACGACGCCGACCTCCCCGGCCACGCCGTCGTCCCCGGTGACGCCGTCGACGCCGACCTCGCCGTCGACGCCGACCTCACCCCCGCCGCCCGGCGCGTGCACCGCCGCATACCGGGTCACCGGCCAGTGGCAGGGCGGGTTCCAGGCCGAGGTCGTCGTGACGGCCGGCGCCGCGGCCCTCACCGGGTGGCGGGTGAGCTGGACCTTCGCCAACGGCCAGACGATCACGCAGATCTGGGGCGGCCGCAACACGGCCAGTGGCGGCACGCAGAACGTCACGAACGAGACGTGGAACGGCAGCCTCGCCGCCGGGGCCTCCACCACGTTCGGGTTCCTCGGCACGTGGAACGGTACCAACATCGTGCCGGCACCGACCTGCACAGCGGCATCTTGACGAGGCCGTGCGCGCAGGGGGGATGAGGGGTGCCGCCGGACCGTCCGGCGGCACCCCTTCACCGTGTGCGGTCCCTCCGCGCCGGTCTCGTCAAACGGGCTCGATCGCGAGGTCGGTGATCTGGTCGTCCTTGATGCCGAACACGAAGGCGAAGGACAAAGGCCCGCCGGGGAACTCACCGTCGCCGGAGGCGACGAGCCGGTCGTCCGCGAACGAGGTCGGCGAGAGCACGATCTGGGGACTGATCAGATGCCCCTGGATCCACTCGCGGATCTCGGCCTCGCCGGCCCAGGTCTTCCCGTCATCGCGCACGGTGGCCCCGTGGCCGAGAACCGCGGCCAGCGCGTTCGCGTCGTGCGCGTTGGTGGCCGCGATGAAGTTGTCGACGGCCTTGGGCAGAGTGATTCGTTCATTCTCGGTCTCCGGTCTCTGGTGGGAAGCGGGCTCAGAAGTCCGCGCTGCGGGAAAGCTTTTCGTTCGCGCGCAGCTCCGCGAGTGCGTTCTCGTGCATCGCGACGACGACGTCGTAGCCGGCGTTGCCGAGGACGACCCGGTGCGGTGGAACGGGTGCGTTCATCGCGCTGATCACGGCCTGCACGCCCCGGACCGGGTCACCCGCCTGCTTGCCGTCGGCGTCCACGAACGCCGCCTTGACGGCCTCGACCATCGGCACGTAGGCGTCGACGGTCTCGTTGACGGGCTCGTTCCGGAAGTAGGAGAAGGCGCTGGTGCGGAAGGCTCCCGGCTCGACGACGAGCACGCGCACACCGAACGGCTCGACCTCCTGGCGCAGTGTCTCCGACAGTCCTTCGATCGCGAACTTCGCTGCCGCGTAGTAGCCGAACCCTTGTGCGCCGACGAGGCCGGCCACCGAGGACATGTTCACGATCCAGCCGTCGCCGCGTGCCCGCATACCCGGCAGGACCGCGCGGATCACGTCGACGACGGCGAACAGGTTGAGGTCGAACGTGCGGCGGATCGTCTCGTCGGGGGCGCCCTCGATCGAGCCGTACCAGCCACGGCCCGCGCTGTTGACCAGCACGTCGATTCCGCCGAACCGTTCCTCTGCCGTCCTGACCGCCGTGCGCACCTGGTCGGCATCGGTGACATCGAGCGCGAGAACCAGGACGCGGTCACCGTGTGGTTCAGCCCATTCCCGCAGTTCAGCCGGGCGGCGCGCGGTCACCACAACCTGATCTCCCCGCTCCAGTGCGGCCTCGGCATAGGCCAGGCCGAATCCTCCGGGCGTCCCACCGGTGATGAACCAAGTCCTCATGGACTTCTCCTTCCGCTATAGAAGGCAATGTAGCGCTACATGCGCTACTGTAGCAAGCATGCAGAACGCACGGGATCGACTCCTCCTTGCCGCAGCCGAGTTGCTGGAGAGCGGCGCAACGGTGTCCACGAGGGCGGTGTGCGAACGCGCCGGGGTGCAGGCCCCGACGCTGTACCACCACTTCGGCAGCAAACAGGGCCTGATCGACGCTGTGGCGAACCACGGGTTCACCCAGTACACGGCGATCGAGGACTCCGGCGACCCGCTGGACGACCTGCGCAAAGGCTGGGACCGACACGTGCAGTTCGGGCTGGAGCATCCGTCCTTCTACGGGCTGCTCTACGGCCGTGCCGAGCCGGGAAAGCCCTGCGCCGTCACCGCTCCCGCGCACGCCGCGTTGCGCGAGCGGTTCACCGCCGCAGCGACCCGGGGCCTGCTCAAAGTGCCGGCGGACGACGCCGCCGAACAGCTGTTCGCCGCGAACGTCGGCGTCACGCTCACCTTGATCAGCCAGCCCGAGCCGGACTTCGGGCTGTCCCGACGCGTCCGCGAGGCCGCGCTGGCCGGAGTCCTGCACACGCCCTCGGCCGACGCCACCGCGACCCGGGCAAGCGCCGCACTGACGTTGCGTGCGCTGGTCGACGACGACCCGGGCGACCTCACCCCCGGCGAGCGCGGACTGCTCGGCGAGCTGCTGGAGCGCCTGGCCCGCTAGCGCATCGGCGCCGGCTGCGAAACCGGTTCGAAGACAGCCACTCAGCCCAACGGGGGGCGGATGAAGAACGAGCTGTCGGCGCGGAAGCCGGCGCTGCCGTCGTACTGGTCGATCCACATCTGATCGCCGACGTGGCGGACGAAGAAGTTGCGGTAGTTGAACGACTCGAGCGACAGCGAGCCGCGGAGGAAGCCGGCCCGGGCGCAGAAGGTGGCGTCCCGGCGGAACAGGACGGTCTTCTCGTCCGGGCTCAGCCGCAGGCGGAACGAGGAGTGCCGCACGTATCGGCCGTCCGGGCGGCGGAACGAGAAGCACGACGCGTCGGCGAGACCGGCCACGACCCGAAGGCCGGCCCGTTCCCGCGCGGCCGGGCTGCTCGCCGGGCCCAGCGGCGTCAGCACGCCGAAGTCACCGGCGACGGCGACGTACTGCCCGGGCGCCGCAGCCGACTCCAGCGACACCCGGCCGGCCGCGAGGCCGCCGGTCGAGGGCGGGGCCGCCGACACCGTCACGCCGTTGCGCGCCGGCGGCTGCGGCCCGGACACGGTCCACCCGGTGGTGGGCACGGTGACGCCGACGGCCAGCACGCCGGCGGTGATCGTGGCCGCCACCGGATGCGTCGCCGCCGCCTGGATCGCGCGGCCCACCCACGAGGCGGCCTCCGACGCCACCTTGATGCCCGTGCCGGCGGCCGCGCCGATCCCGAGCGCCTTGGCCGCCCCGGCGCCGATCGCGGCCGGGACCGGGAGCAGGAGCAGCCCGATCAGCAGGCGGTCGGTGGGCAGCAGGCGGCCGGCGGCGCGGGCGCAGACCGGGCACGACTGGACGTGCCGGGCCAGGCGCTTGCGCCAGTACGGGCTCGGTGCCCCGTCCCACTCGGCCGCGACGTCGCCGAGCTCGTCGCAGCCCGGCATCGCCTCCAGCGCGGCGACGATCTGCCGGCTCGCCTCCAGCTGCTCGCGCATCCGCTGCATGCGCACGCCGGCGTGGGCGACGCTGGTCCCGAGGGCGGCGGCCACCTCGGCCCGGGTCAGCTCGCCGGTCATCTCGAGCCACCACAGCGAGAACGCCGTGCGCTCGTCCGGGCCCATCCAGCGCAGCGCGTGCCCGACCTGCTGGCGCTGGGCCGACAGCTCGACCCGGAGCAGGGCCGGACCCTCCACCTCGGACCCGGCGTCGGGCCGGCCGAACGCCGCGTCCAGCGGTGCGACGCGTCGGGCCGCCACGTCCGCCCGGGCCAGGTGGGTACCGATCTGGCGTACGGCGATCGCGGTCAGCCACGGCCGGAAGCTGCTCGCCGACCGCAGGTCCGCGATCTGCCGCATGGCGCGCACCAGCACGTCCTGCACGACGTCGTCGGCGGCCGGATCGCCCGGCATGGCCCGCCGGACGAGGTTGTAGACCAGGGGCAGGCTTCGGCGGATCAGCTCGTCCAGCGCGTCCCGGTCGCCGCCGCGGGCGGCGGCGACGAGGGCCTCCTCGGGGCCGGGATTCGGCTGTTCCAACGCGATGTCCTGACTTCGGCAAGGAAAGTGAACGCTCACAATCCGCGTCCACATGCTATGAGTGCCGCCACCCACATTCAAGACGATAGTTGCGTCTGACCTCGGCAGATACGTTTCAATCCACGGTCCGGACGTCTCGCCGGCGGAACCCGGCCGCCCCGTCGGTGGCACGACGGGACGGCCGGGAGCGAGGCGGGACGGGTCAGACCGTCACCGCTGGCGCGTCAGCACCGCGGGCCGGTACGGCAGCAGCCCGTAGTCGCCGCCTGAGTTGGTGGCGCGGCCCTGGTAGAGCAGTTGCAGGTTGCAGGGGTCGACGGTCATGGTCTGGTCGGCGGTGGCCCGGACCAGGTCGCCGTGGCTGATGTCGTTGGTCCAGGTGGCGCCGCTGTTGGCCTTGCCGGCGAACGGGTTGCTCTCGCTGGCCGCCTGCGGCGTCCACGATCCGCCGAGGCTGGTGGCGGTGAAGGAGCGGAAGTAGCGGCCCTGGCTGCCGATCGCCTCGACGATCATCAGGTACTGGTTCTGGCCCTGCACCTTGTAGACCTGGGGTGCTTCGAACAAGTTGTTCGTGGTGTCGCTCATGATGGTGGTGTAGTTCGAGCCGAAGCTGCCGGGGAAGTTGCCGATCGGCATGCTGGCCCGGTAGATCTTGCCGTTGTCGCCGGCGAAGAACAGGTACATGTTCTGGCCGTCGCCGATCAGGGTCTGGTCGATCGGGCCGGTGCCGGAGCCGGAGATGCTGCCGGTGAACAGCGGTTGCGGCGAGGACCAGCCGTTGGCGTTGGCCGGGTTGCTCGAGGTCCGGTACGAGAAGGCGGTCGGACCCCACTGATGCGCCAGGACCCAGATGTTCTTGGGCGCGAAGTAGAACAGCGTGGGCGCCACGGTGCCCTGGCTCATCCCGTTCTGGGCGGCCGAGCCCATGTCGGACCAGTTGGTGAAGACGCCGAAGTTCATCGAGCCCCACGTGGATCCGTTGTCATGGGTCGTCGCGTAGACCAGGTGGCCACCGTTGTAGGGGACGGCGGTGAAGTCCTTGAGCGAGGCCCAGCCCGACTTCGGGTTCGCCAGCGGACCGGTCGAGCTCCAGCGGTACGTCGACGGGAGCGTGCAGCTGCCGCCGGTCGGCGTGGTCGTCGGGGTGGTGTCGCCGGCCCGGACGAGCTGCCATTGCTGGTTGGCGCCGTTCCAGTCGGCGTACTGGACGATGTTGCCGCCGTCGGCGGTGGACGCGCCCTGCACCTCGACCGCCTTGCCGCTGTTGCGGTTGATCAGCTGCACGTAGCCGTCGATGTCCTGGATGCTGAACTGCTGGTTGGCGGCGTTGTTGTCGGTCCACTGGACGATCGAGCCGCCGTCGGCGGTCGACCAGTTGTAGACGTCGAGGACCTTGCCGGACAGACGTGACCGGAGCCGGTAGTAGCCCCCGCCGGAGTCCACGAACTGCCACTGCTGCTGGCTCTGGTCGTTGCGGCTCCACTGCGTGATCCGGGCCCCGTCGTTCGTGGCCAGGTTGTACACGTCGAGCGCCTTGCCGCTGTTGCGGTTGACCAGTACGTACCAGGCGCCGGTGTCGATGGTCGCGGCCGAGGCCGCGGGCGCGGTCACGATCGCGAACACGCCACCGGCCAGGGCGGTCAGGGCCGCGGCCGCCATCGCCGGCCATCGGCGGCGTCGGCTGGGGGTTGTTTCCACGTACGTCCTCCATATTGATCAGCCGTTATTGCGCATTATCGATGTTAACCTTCACAACTTTGTCGTCAACAAGAAATGGGTGCAGATCGCTGCTGAAAACTCGTTATCGCCACGCCGACGATAAAGTCGGCGCGCTGCGCCGGCTCCTTCTTTGCGCCACCGTGCGAATCCGCACGTGTTGCGCGGCCGTCTGGGCAGGGGTGCTGACCAGCTAATGTGCGTGGTAACCGGCCTCTGAAACGATACATCGCCGGGCCGGGGACCTTATTCCATCGAGGATCGCCACTTGAAGGTGCGGAAACAATCTGGCAACCTCTCGAATCGGGCTGTTAACGCTCGCATCGTCACGCTCCGACCGACTTAACGCATCGGAGTGGCTGTTATCGCTAACACCGCCTTTCCGGCGGCGGACGGGAAAGGAGTGGTCTCCGTGTGGAGAAAAGGACGGTCGCTGACGACCGCGGTGCTCGGCGCGATGGTCCTGGCGGCCGGCATCGCCGTCCCGGCCACCGGCGCGTCGGCGGAGTCGAACGGCGGCGTACGGGTCATGCCGCTGGGCGACTCCATCACCGAGGGCACCCAGGTGCCCGGCGGCTACCGCATCGGCCTGTGGCAACGGATGGCCGCCGCCGGTTACCGGGTGGATCTGGTCGGCACCCAGTTCAACGGGCCGGCCGCGCTCGGCGACCACGACCACGAGGGCCATCCCGGGTGGCGGATCGACCAGATCGACGCCAACATCAACGGCTGGCTGGCCGGCGCCACGCCGCGGACGGTCCTGCTGCACATCGGCACCAACGACGTGCTGCAGAACTACAACCTCGCGGGCGCGCCGAACCGCCTGTCCACCCTCATCGACCACATCACGGCGGCGGCGCCGGCCGCGGACGTGCTGGTGGCCACCATCATCCCGCTGAGCTCGGCGAGCCAGGAGGCGGCGGCACGCACGTTCAACGCCGCCGTTCCCGGCATCGTGCAGGCCAAGGTGAACGCCGGCAAACGGGTTCACCTGGTGGACATGCACGCCGCGCTGACCACTGCGGACCTCATCGACGGCATCCACCCCACCGCCACCGGCTACGACAAGATGGCCGCCGTCTGGTACTCGGCGCTGCTGGCCATTCCCGGCGCGATCGGCACGCCCGGATCGACCGGTGGCGACGGATCCCTGGTCAGCGCCGCCTCCGGCCGCTGCCTCGACGTGCCGGGCAGCAGCACGGCGAACGGCACCCAGCCGGTCATCTGGGATTGCCACGGCAGCGCCAACCAGCGCTGGACCGTCACCGGACAGACCCTGCAGTCCCTCGGCAAGTGCCTGGACTCACCGACCAACGCCACCGCCGGCGCCAAGGCGCAGCTGTGGGACTGCCACGGCGGCGTCAACCAGCGATGGAACCTCAACGCCAACGGCACGATCAGCAACGCTCAGTCCGGCCTCTGTCTCGACGTCAGCGGCAACGGCACCGCCAACGGCACCCAGGTCGTCCTGTGGACCTGCACCGCCGCCGCCAACCAGCGGTGGTCCCGCGCCTGATCCTCTTCCCCCAAGGAGTTCCCGTGCGCTCCCCCCTCATCCCCAGGGCATCGCTGCGCGGCCTCGTGGCCGCGGCGGTGCTGTGCGTCGTCGCCCTGGTGGCCCCGGCCGCCGCCCGCGCCGACAACCCGATCGTGCAGACCATCTACACCGCCGACCCGGCCCCGCTGGTCTACAACGGCCGCGTCTACCTCTACACCGGGCACGACGAGGACAACTCGACCTACTTCACGATGAAGGAGTGGCGGGTCTGGTCGTCGGCCGACATGGTCAACTGGACCGACCACGGCTCGCCGCTGAACCTGGCCAGCTTCTCCTGGGCCAGCGCCAACGCCTGGGCCGGCCAGACGATCTACCGCAACGGCAAGTTCTACTGGTACGTCCCGATGACCGTGCGCGCCACCGGTCAGATGGGCATCGGCGTGGCCGTCTCGAGCAGCCCGACCGGGCCGTTCACCGACGCGCTCGGGCATCCCCTGGTCAGCAACGGCCAGATCGACCCGACCGTGTTCGTCGACGACGACGGCCAGGCCTACCTGTACTGGGGGAACCCCGACCTCTGGTACGTCCGGCTCAACGCCGACATGATCTCGTACTCGGGCAGCCCCACGAAGATCCCGCTCACCACCGCCGGCTTCGGCACCCGTACCGGGGACGCCAACCGGCCCACCCTGTTCGAAGAGGGGCCGTGGGTCTACAAGCGCAACGGCCTGTACTACATCGTCTTCGCGGCCAAGTGCTGCTCGGAGTTCATCGCCTACTCGACCGCGCCGGGGCCGACCGGGCCGTGGACGTACCGCGGCACGATCATGCCGACCCAGGGCAGCAGCTTCACCAACCACCCCGGCGTGATCGACTTCAACGGCGGGTCGTACTTCTTCTACCACAACGGGGCCCTGCCCGGCGGCGGCGGCTACACCCGCTCGGTGGCGGTCGAGAAGTTCAGCTACAACGCCGACGGCACGATCCCGGCGATCACCATGACCACGGCCGGCGCTCCGCAGAACGGGACGCTCAACCCGTACGTCCGCCAGGAGGCCGAGACCATCGCGTGGGAGAGCGGGGTGGAGACCGAGCCCGCCTCCGAAGGAGGCATGAACGTCGGCTACATCGACAACGGCGACTACATCAAGGTCAAAGGGGTCGCGTTCGGCGGCGGGGCGACATCGTTCTCGGCCCGGGTCGCATCGGCCGCCTCCGGTGGCACGATCGAGCTGCGGCTCGGCGGCGTCAACGGCACCGTCGTCGGCACCTGCGCGGTCCCCGGCACCGGCGGCTGGCAGACCTGGACGACCGTCACCTGCCCGGTCGCCGGCGCCACCGGCACCCAAGACCTGTACCTGCGGTTCACCGGCGGCAGCGGCTCGCTGTTCAACGTGAACTGGTGGCAGTTCGCCGGGGGCACGACCACGACCACCGACGCGATCACCAACGGAACCACCGAGGACGGCACCGCCGGCTGGCGGGTCTTCGGCGCCGGCACGCTGACGTCGAGCACCAGCGTCGCGCACGGCGGCACGCGGTCACTGGCGATCACCGGCCGGACGGCCTCGTGGAACGGCATCGCGCAGGACGTCACTTCCCGCCTGACGAACGGCAAGACGTACACCACCACCGCCTGGGTCCGCAGCCAGAGCGGGACGCCTTCGGTCCGCGCCACGCTGGCGATCACCGCCAACGGCACCACCAGCTACCTCTCGCTGGCCCCCTCGACCGCGGTCAACACCGGCGGATGGACCCAGCTTTCCGGCACGGCCACCGTGTCGTGGAGCGGGACCCTGTCGAACGCCACCTTCTACGTCGAGACCGACGCCGGCACCGACGGCTACTACCTCGACGACGTCTCGCTCCGCTAGCGACCGCATCCCCTGAGGAATCCCCATGATCCGTTCTCGGCTTCGCGGCGCCGCGCTGATCCTCGCTCTCGCGGCCACCGTCGTCACCGTCACCCAGCAGGCCGCGGCGGCCGCCGTCGTCGGCACACCCACCCGCATCGTCGGCGCCGCCTCGGGACGCTGCATCGAGGTCCCGGGCTCCGGCACCACCAACGGCACACAGACCCAGCTCGGCGACTGCTCCGGTGCCGCCGGCCAGTCCTGGACCTACACCAGCGGCAAGCAGCTCACGCTGTACGGCACCAAGTGCCTGGACGCGTACGGCCGGGGCACCGCCAACGGCACCGCTGCCGTCATCTGGGACTGCAACGGCCAGACCAACCAGCAGTGGAACGTCAACGCCGACGGCACCATCACCGGCGTGCAGTCCGGGCTGTGCCTGGACGCCACCGGAGCGGCCACCGCCGCCGGCACGAAGATCATCTTGTGGGCATGCAACGGCCAGGCCAACCAGCGGTGGAGCCAGGCCACCTCGACAGCGGCCGGGGGCCCCTGCGACATCTACGCCAGCGGAGGCACCCCGTGCGTCGCCGCGCACAGCACCGTCCGGGCGCTCTACGGCTCCTATCGCGGCAACCTCTACCAGGTCCGGCGCGCCTCGGACAACGCCACGAGGAACATCGCCACCCTCGGCGGCGGCGCGGCCGACGCCGCCGGGCAGGACGCCTTCTGCGCCGGCACGACCTGCGTGGTCACCGTGGTGTACGACCAGTCCGGCCACGGCAACGACCTGTGGTACCAGGGGTCCTCGGTGGTCCCCGGCTCGTCGCAGAGCAAGCCCGCCGTCGCCACGACCGAGTCGCTGAGCATCGGCGGCGCCAAGGCGTACTCGCTCTACATCAACCCCGGCAACAGCTACTGGCGGGACGGGCACCTGACCGGCGTGCCGACCGGAAGCGCGCCCGAGGGCATGTACATGGTCACCAGCGGCACCCACGTCAACAGCGGCTGCTGCTTCGACTACGGCAACAGCGAGACGACCCGCACGGCCGACGCCGCGGGCGCGATGGACGCGATCAACTTCGGCAAGCAGTGCTGGTTCGGCGGCTGCTCCGGCACCGGCCCGTGGGTGCAGGCCGACCTCGAGTGGGGTCTGTTCCCCGGCGGCAGCACCTCGTGGAACCCGAACCAGCGGGCCTTCACCAGCAAGTTCGTGACGGCCACGCTCAAGAACAACGGAACCTCCCGCTTCGCGATCAAGGGCAGCGACGCGCAGTCCGGCAGCCTCGTGACGCTCTGGGACGGCGCCCTGCCGTCCGGATACAACCCGATGAAGAAGCAGGGCGCGATCGTGCTCGGCAGCGGCGGTGACTGCTGCAAGCCCGGCGGCGGGGCGAACCTGAGCGCCGGGACCTTCTACGAGGGCGCGATGGTCGCCGGCTACCCGTCGGACGCGACCGAGAACGCCGTCCACGCCAACATCGTCGCCGCCGGCTACCGCTGACAGGAGTGATCCCATGTCCCCTTCACGATGGACCCGGCGCTCGTTCCTGGCCGCCGGCGCGGCGGTCGGCGGAGCCGGGCTGCTGCGCACCGGACCCGCCTTCGCCGCCATCCCCGGCCCGTCCGCCTACACCGCCTCCTGGTCGTCGGTCGACCAGCATCCCCCGGCGCCGGACTGGTTCCAGGACGCCAAGTTCGGCATCTACTACCACTGGGGAGCGTTCAGCGTTCCCGCCTTCGGCAACGAGTGGTACCCGCGCAACATGTACAACAACGGCTCGAACGAGAACAACCATCACAAGGCCGTGTACGGCGACCCGTCGGCGTGGCCGTACCACAACTTCATCAACGGCGCCCGCGACAAGGCCGGCAACTGGGTGCAGTTCGCCCCGAAGCTCGCCTCGGCCGGCGGCGCCTTCGACCCGAACGCCTGGGCGCAGCTGTTCGTCGACGCCGGCGCGCGGTTCGCCGGACCGGTCGCCGAGCACCACGACGGCTTCTCGATGTGGAACAGCAGCGTCAACGAGTGGAACTCGGTCGCCCGCGGGCCGCGACTGGACCTGCTGCGGCTGCACGCCGACGCCATCCGCGGCAAGGGGCTCAAGCTCATGGTCGCCATGCACCACGCGTACAACTTCACCGGCTACTACCAATGGGTGCCGGCCCAGTCCGACGCCTCGCTGAAGAAGCTCTACGGCCAGCTGGGCGCGGCCGCCGAGCAGCAGCTCTGGTACGACAAGCTGCGCGAGATCGTCGACGGGTACCAGCCCGACCTGCTCTGGCAGGACTTCAACCTGACCCAGCTGCCCGAGTCCCGGCGGCTGGACTTCCTGGCCTACTACTACAACCGCGCGGTCGCCTGGGACCGCGAGGTCGTCGCCACCTACAAGGACGGCTTCAACAACCGCGGCGAGGTCTTCGACTTCGAGCGGGGCGGCCCGGCCGGCATCCAGACGCCGTACTGGCTCACCGACGACAGCATCAGCAGCTCGAGCTGGTGTTACACGAACGGCATCGGCTACTACCCGACCAACGCGCTGCTGCACGCGCTGATCGACCGGGTCAGCAAGAACGGCACCATGGTCCTCAACATCGCGCCGATGGCCGACGGCACGATCCCGTCCGGGCAGCAGAGCATCCTCCGCGGCATCGGCGACTACCTGCGCCGCTTCGGCGAGTCCATCTACGCCACCCGGGCCTGGACCGCCTACGGCGAGGGACCCACGCAGATGGGCGGCGGCACGTTCCAGACCCCGCGGACCGGCACCGCGCAGGACATCCGCTTCACCCGGAGCAAGGACAACCGCATCCTGTACGCGACGTTCCTCGGCTGGCCCGGCGGCACCGCGACGATCGGGACGCTCGCCTCGTCCCGGATCGACCTCGGCACCCTGACCTCGGTCCAGCTGCTGGGCACCACTGCCGGCACCTATATCGATCTGCCCACCCGGACGCAGGACAGCGGGGGGTTGCACGTGAGCCTGCCGTCCACGCCGTACAGCGCCCCGGCGTACGTCCTGAAACTGACCTTCTCCGGCGCCATCCCGGCACTCGGCTCGGGGAGCGGCGGCCTGCCCACCGGCTGGGCGCGGTTCACGAATGTGTCCACCGGCCTGGTGCTGGACGGCGGCGGCAATGTCGCCTCCGGTTCACGGCTCAAGCAGTGGAACTACGACGGCAGCACCAATCTGCAATGGCAGCTGGTGGCCCTGGGCAGCGGCTGGTACCGCATCGTGAACCGCACCAACGGGCTGGTCGCGGACAGCGGCGGCAGCACCGCCAACGGCGCGCTCGCGATCGAGAGCACCTGGAACGGCGGGAACAACCAGCAGTGGCGGCTCAACGACATGGGCGGCGGCCGCTACCAGGTCATCAACCGCGGCACCGGCACGGCCCTCGACAGCGGCGGGGTCGCCACGGTCGGCGCGCCGGTGAAGCTGTGGGCGCCCGACTCCAGCACCAACCTGCAGTGGACGATCGCCGCGATCTGACGGGCAAAGGGGAACCGAGCTATGACAACACGCGATGAAGAAGTCGGGAGACGGCGCTCGGCGCGGCCGTCGCGGGGCTGGGCGGCTGCGGCCGCCATACTGCTGGCGGTGGCGGGAGCGCTCGTCGCGTTTCCCGCGGCGGCCCGGGCGGCGGCGACGATCACCGTCAACGGCGGCTCCGGCGGCCGGGTGTTCGACGGCGTCGGGGCGATCAGCGGCGGCGGTGGCAACAGCCGCCTGCTGGTCGACTATCCGGAGCCGCAACGCAGCGACATCCTCGACTACCTGTTCAAGCCGGGCTACGGCGCGGCCATGCAGATCATGAAGGTGGAGATCGGCGGGGACACCAACTCGACCTCCGGCGCCGAACCCAGCCACGAGCACATCCGGGGCAGCGTCAACTGCGACCGCGGCTACGAATGGTGGCTGATGGGCCAGGCGAAGGCGCGCAACCCCAACATCAAGCTCGTCGGGCTGTCCTGGGGCGCACCGGGCTGGATCGGCAACGGCAACTTCTGGTCCAGCGACTCGATCGACTACCTGATCGCGTGGCTGGGCTGCGCCACCGCCCACGGGTTGACCATCGACTACCTCGGCGGCTGGAACGAGCGCGGCCGGGATCTGACCTGGTACAAGAACCTGCGCTCGGCGCTGAACTCCCGCGGCTACCCCAACGTGAAGATCGTCGCGTCGGATGAGTTCGGCTGGGGCGTCGCCGACGACGCCCAGCGCGACAGCGCGTTCGGCAATGCCATTTCGGTCTTCGGCAGCCACTACGTGTGCGGTTACCGCAGCGCGCAGACCGACTGCCCCAGTTCGGCGAATGCGGTGAGCTCCGGCAAGACGCTGTGGGCCAGCGAGAACGGCTCCGACGACTACAACGCCGGCGCGCCGGCACTGGCCCGCGGCATCAACCGCGACTACATCGACGGCAAGATGACCGCGTACCTCAACTGGCCGGTCATCGCCGCGATCACCCCGAACGTCCCGTGGGGGACCACGGGCGTGGCGGTGGCGCCGCAACCGTGGTCGGGCTACTACTCGATCGGCAAGAGCACCTGGGTCATGGCCCAGACCACCCAGTTCACCGCCCCCGGCTGGCGCTACCTGGACGGCGCCTCCGGCTATCTCAACGGCAGCAAGAGCAACGGCAGCTATGTCTCGCTGAAGTCGCCGAACAACAGCGACTACAGCACGATCATCGAGACGATGGACGCCACCTCGGCCCAGGACCTGACCTTCAACGTCACCGGTGGACTGTCGACCGGAACGGTGCACGTGTGGTCGACGAACGTCCGGTCGAGCAACGCCGCCGACTACTTCGTCCGGCGCAGCGACATCACGCCGGTCAACGGGTCGTTCTCGCTGACGGTCCAGCCCGGGTACGTCTACAGCGTCACGACCACCACCGGTCAGGGCAAGGGGAGCGCGAGCAGCCCGGCGCAGGGCAACCTGGCCCTGCCGTACGCCGACACCTTCGACGGTTACCCGGCCGGCCGGGAAGCCAAGTACCTCATGGACCACCAGGGCTCGTTCGAGACGGTGGCCTGCGGTGGCGGGCGGACCGGTCAATGCGTACGCCAGATGTCGGAGCAGACGCCGATCTTCTGGACCTCCGGCCACGCCGAGCCGTTCACGCTGCTCGGCGACCTGACCTGGCGCAACTACACGGTCTCCACCGACGTCATGCTGGAGAAGGCCGGCTACGCCCAGCTCATCGGCCGGGCCACCAACTACAACCATGAGGGGCCGCAGAACCTCAACGCGTACTACCTGCGGGTGGCCGACAACGGAGCCTGGTCGATCCGCAGCAACAACACCAGCGGCACCCAGCGGACCCTGGCCTCCGGCACCACGACCGCCCTGGGCACCGGCCGCTGGCACCAGCTGGCGCTGACGCTGAACGGCAGCACCCTGACCGCCACCCTCGACGGCGCCACGCTGGGCAGCGTGCCGGACTCCGCGTGGGTGGCCGGGCAGGTCGGCTACGCCACCGGCCAGGGCGTGACGGCGCAGTTCGACAACCTGTCCATCACCCCGCTCGGCGGTGGCACCGGCCCCACCGGGGAGATCCGCGGCGCCGGCTCCAACCGGTGCCTGGACGTCAACGGGCAGAGCCAGGCCGACGGGGCCGTGGTGCAGATCTGGGACTGCAACGGCGGCGCCAACCAGCGCTGGACGCTGACGTCGGGCAACCAGCTCAGCGTGTACGGGAACAAGTGCCTCGACGCGCCGGGCACCGCGGCCGGGGCCCGGATCCGGATCTGGTCCTGCACCGGCGCGGCCAACCAGCAATGGCGGGTCAACCCGGACGGCACCATCACCGGCGTGCAGTCCGGCCTCTGCCTCGACGTGACCGGCGCGGCGACCACCAACGGCGCGGCGGTCGAGCTGTGGACGTGCAACGGCGGCAGCAACCAGCAGTGGATCCGCTCCTGACCGGCCGATGACGGCCGCCGCCGGGCGGCGCAGGCCCCGGGGGCCGGGCATCCATGCAGGGGGATGCCCGGTCCTCGGCCGATCCGGGCCCTGGGCTGGTTCCGGGCGGCGCCGACGCCCGACCACTTCATCGCGGCGCTCTATCTGGCCGGTCTCGCCGCCGCCGACCGCGAGGCGGACACGTCGGGCGCCGGCGGCTCCTCGCGTCCGCCGGCCGGGCTGCCGCCGGACGGCTCCAACATCTGAGCGGGCAATCCGGCCAAGACAGTCATGAAAGCAGCGGGACGCTGTTTGAGGGTGCCGAAGCCGGGCAAGCGCTGCCCATCCGGTCCCGGATCCGAAGGAGCACCCGATGAGCAAGCCCACCGTTGCCGACCACCTGCTCGGACGACTGCGTGAGTGGGGCGTGGAGAAGGTCTTCGCCTATCCCGGTGACGGCATCAACGGCATCCTCGCCGCCTGGGGACGGGCCGGCGACCGGCCCACGTTCGTGCAGGCCCGGCACGAGGAGATGGCGGCCTTCGAGGCGGTCGGCTACGCCAAGTTCACCGGCCGGATCGGCGTCTGCATGGCGACCTCCGGGCCGGGTGGGATCCACCTGCTCAACGGCCTGTACGACGCGAAGCTCGACCACGTGCCGGTGGTGGCGATCGTGGGACAGACCGCCCGTACCGCGATCGGTGGCTCCTACCAGCAGGAGGTCGACCTGCTCAGCCTGTTCAAGGACGTCGCCGGCGACTACGTGCACATGGTCACCGTGCCCGAGCAGCTGCCGAACGTGCTGGACCGGGCCATCCGCATCGCGCTCGCCGAGCGGGCGCCGACCGCGGTCATCATCCCGTCCGACGTCCAGGAGCTGGAGTACTCGGCGCCGGGGCACGAGTTCAAGATGGTGCCCTCCAGCCTCGGCGTCGACTGGCCGACCGTGGCCCCCGACGACGGGGCGATCGCCCGCGCCGCCGAGATCCTCAACGCCGGCGGGAAGGTCGCCATCCTGGCCGGCACCGGCGCCCGCAACGCCCGGGCCGAGCTCGAGCAGGTCGCCGACCTGCTGGGCGCGGGAGTGGCGAAGGCGCTGCTGGGCAAGGACGTGCTCTCCGACGAGCTGCCGTACGTGACCGGCTCGATCGGGCTGCTCGGCACCCGGCCCAGCTACGAGATGATGCGGGACTGCGACACGCTGCTGACGGTCGGCTCGAACTTCCCGTACACCCAGTTCATGCCCGAGTTCGGCCAGGCGCGGTCGGTGCAGATCGACATCGACGCCAAGTACATCGGCATGCGGTACCCGTACGACGTCAATCTCGTCGGCGACGCCGGCGCGACGCTGCGCGCGCTGATCCCCCACCTGCGCCGTAAGGAGGACCGCTCGTGGCGGGAGACGATCGAGCACAACGTCGCACGCTGGTGGCAGGTGATGGAGGCCGAGGCCCTGGTCGACGCCGAGCCGATCAACCCGATGCGGCTGTTCCACGAGCTGTCGCCGCTGCTCCCGGACAACGCCATCGTCACCGCCGACTCCGGCTCCTCGGCCAACTGGTACGCCCGTCACCTGCGCTTCCGCGGCCACATGCGGGGCTCGCTGTCCGGCACCCTGGCCACCATGGGACCCGGCGTGCCGTACGGGATCGGTGCGAAGTTCGGCCTTCCCGACCGCCCGGTGATCGTCTTCGCCGGCGACGGTGCCATGCAGATGAACGGGCTCGCCGAGCTGATCACCATCAAGCACTACTGGCAGCAGTGGGCCGATCCCCGCCTGATCGTCGCGGTGCTGCACAACAACGACCTCAACCAGGTCACCTGGGAGATGCGGGCGATGGGCGGCGCACCGTCGTTCCTGCCCTCACAGACGCTGCCCGACGTCGACTACGCGGGGTTCGCGACGAGTCTGGGCCTGTACGGCGTCAAGGTCGACAAGCCGGATCAGGTCGCGGCCGCCTGGCAGCGGGCCCTGGCCGCGGACCGGCCGACCGTGCTCGACGTGTACACCGACCCGGACGTGCCGCCGATCCCGCCGCACTCCACCTTCGAGCAGATGAAGGACGCGGCCGGTGCGCTGCTCAAGGGCGACAGCAGCCGCTGGGGGATCATCCGGGAGGGCGCCAAGACCAAGGTGCAGGAGTTCCTGAACTAAGGCGTGGTGAGCCGCTCGAGCAGTCCCGTGATCTCCAGTGTCCGCCGGGTGATGCCGGACGGGTTGGCGAGCAGGAAGGCCACGCCCTGCCGGTTCGCCGCCTCACGCGCCAGCAGGAAGGCGTGGATGCCGGACGAGTCGCAGAAGGTGACGCCGGCTACGTCGATCACCAGCCGCTTCGGACGATCCTTCTCGAGCGTGGTCGCGACGCGTCGCTGCAGCAGGCCGGTGGTGGCCATGTCAAGGTCGCCGGTCATGGCGAGGCGGACCACGCCGTCGCCGTCCCGATGGCTGGTGATGTTCATGCCTCGCCCCCTCGACCGCTGCCGCCGGCTTGCACACCCGCGCCCGGACACGGCCGGAGCTCGGCGCGTACCTTCTTCCCTCCTTCGTGCGACAGCACGTACCACCGGAGGGTCATCGCCTCGATGATCCGCAGACCGAGGCCGCCGGTGCCGTCCGGCGATCGGGGCGCGGGCACCACCGAGGAGCCGTCCGCGACCGAGACGGTCACCTGGGCGCCGTGCGCCTCCACCTCGAGGACGATCTGCCCGCCGCCGTGGCGGACCGCGTTGGTCACCAGCTCACTGACAACCGCCATCGCCGTGTCGCCCCACTCGGGGTCGCGCAGCCCCCACCCGCCCAGCACCGACGAGACCACGCCACGGGCCCAGCCCGGCGCCGACTCGTCCAGCGGCAGGTCGAAGTGCGCCGTCAGGGTACTCATCTACCACTTCACCGCCTCGCTTCCGTCCCCGCCGACATCAACGATTACCGCGAAAATACCGCAGCGGTGAGCGGCTTTACCCAGGCCCCCGCTCGGCCATTCCTGGGTCCGCGGGAGCGGGCATCCCGGCCGGGCCCCTCACCCCCACACGGAGAGCCGGTCGAACTCATCGCGGACGATGCGATAGCAGTCGCAGGCGACGTCCTCGAGCCCGGGCCGGTCGGTGATCGTGATGGCGCCCCGGCGGTAGCCGATCAGGCCGGCGGCCTGCAGGAGCCCGGCGGTCAGCGACACCGTGGCCCGGCGTACCCCGAGCATCTGGGCCAGGAACTCCTGGGTGAGCGGGAACCGGTGGTCATCCACCCGGTCGGCGGTCATCAGCAGCCACCGGGCGGCTCGTTCCTCCGTGCTGTGCAGGCGGTTGCAGGCGACGTTCTGCGACAGCTGGACCATGGTGGCCTGGATGTAGCGGTGCAACTGCCGATGCAGGGAGCCGTCACCGACCAGCACCTCCCGCAGATCCTCCACGGTCATCCGGAGCGCGGCCCCCGGCACCTGACTGACCACCACGTTGGGACTGGCGGCGACCCCGAGGAACGCCGGCAGGCCGGCCATGCCCTCGCGGCCGATCGTGGCCACCTCGACGGCGACCTCGTCGTCGATCGTGGAGATCATCGAAAGCACGCAGGTCAGCGGGAAGTACACGTCGTGGATGGGCTTGCCGGTCTCGTACACCGACTGCTTCACGTCCAGCTCGACCCGGTGCATCCGGTCGCGCATCCGCTCCCATTCGGCCTCCGGGATCGCGGACAGGACGAAGTTGCCGCTGCGACCGTTGCCGGCGCGCTCCTCATCGATCATCGGACGACCTCCGTCGGCGGGAACGGGCGCGTACCCCGCTCGCGTCGCTATATGCCAGGTACCGTACAGATGCCTACACTTGGGCTATGTCAGGCGGCGTACACAGCAGCGGATCGCGGGCATTCGACGTGGTGGTGATCGCCGCGTCGTACGGCGGGCCGGCCGCCGTCGGTGAGGTCTGCGCCGCCCTGCCGGCCGACTTCCCGGCCACGGTGCTGGTCGTCCAGCACCGCCCGCCCACCATCGACACGTTCCTGGCCACCGCCCTCGGCCGGCGTGCCGCCCTGCCGGTCACGCTCGCCCGCGGCGGGCAGCGGGTCGGCGACTCCGGCATCCTCGTCGTGCCCGCCCGGCACAGTGGCACCATCGGCGTGGACGGCCTGCTGGATCTCGTGCCCTCGGCGAGTCACCGCCTCGCCGACCCCCTCATGGCCAGCGTGGCCCAGCGGCACGGTCCGCGCGCGCTCGGCGTGGTCCTGACCGGCCGGCTCGACGACGGCGCCGCCGGCGTGCGTGCCCTCAAACGGGCCGGCGGGCGGTCGGTCGTGCAGGAGCCGGCCACCGCGGTGGCCGGTGACATGCCGTCGGCCGCGCTCGCCACCGGGTGCGTCGACCTCGTCATGCCGCTCGACCGGATAGCCGCCACCCTGGTCGCGCTGACCATGGCGCCGGGGGCCGCCGACCTGTTCCGGGTGCCGCCGTCGCCGTGGGCCACGGTCGCGGCCTGACCGGACCCGGCTCCCGATCTCGCGCCGCGGGCGCGGATGGATCGCTCCGGGGTGGGTAGTCGGCAGGTCATGAGCGATGAAACCGAAGGTGTCTGGCGCGACGAGAGCTCGCTGCCGTTGTCCGAGCTGACCCGGGCCATGGCGTCGAACTCGCAGGACGGGCAGGTGGACGATCTGACCGGCGAGGACGCCGGCGCCGAGGAGGAGTACGGCCACGGCCCCGCGGCGGGCGATCCGGAGGCGACCTCCGAGGAGGGCCGCCGGCTCCGGCCGTCACCGGACGGGACCACTCCCTTCGGGCGGACCGGGCCCAACTGACCCGGCGGCTCCATTGTTGCCCGCTCGGTCTTCATCGCGAACGAGGAGCTCGGCGGCCTCGCCGCCCGCCTCGACCGGTGACGCCGGGAGTACGAGGGCCTCGAACGGGGTAGTGAGCTGGCTCCGATCGAGAGAAGGATGGTCATGGCGGACATCGTGCAGGTGATCAAGGCGCAGCACCGTCAGGTGGACGAGCTGCTCGACCAGGCGGCCGAGGACGGCACCGACACCGCCGCGCTGCTCAAGCAGGTCGCGCAGCTGCTGATTCCGCACTCGCAGGCGGAGGAGGACTTCGTCTACCCGGCCATCCGGGCCAAGGCCACCGACGCGGGCGACGAGGTGCAGGACGGCGTCGCCGAGCACCACCAGATCGAGGAGATGCTGCAGAACCTGCTGCGCGGCGAACCGGGCGACGCCGGTTACGACGGCACCCTGGCTGCCATTACCGGCGAGCTGCGCCACCACGTGCAGGAAGAGGAGGAAGAGCTTCTTCCCCTGCTCGAGAAGCACAGCACCGCCGAGGAACGCGAGGAGATGGGCCGCCGGTTCGCCGCCGCGACGACCGGGGAGACCGGCACGCCGGCCGAGGACCTCACCCGCGACGAGCTCTACGAGCGTGCCCGGCAGCAGGACGTGCCGGGCCGCTCCGGGATGAGCAAGGACGAGCTGGCCGAGGCCGTCGAACTCGACTCCTGAGTTACCTCGGCGGTCTCAGCGCCCAGGGCGACTCGGGCGCTGAGCGCCGGACCGTGGCGTTCTCAGGCGGCCTCGCCGGATGCGCCGAGCTGGATGCCGAGCCGGCGTTCCAGCTCGGCGTTCTGGGCCTCGCGCAGCGTCGCTAGCGTGGCGATCAGGCCGCTGCGCAGATGTCCGCAGAGCGTGCAGCCGGTGTCGTGGCAGCCCTGCTGGTGCAGCCGGGCGACCATCAGCAGTGTCACCTCGATGTCGAAGACTTGGGACCCGGAACGCTGCATCCAATGCATTCCGCTATGCCGGTCAATGTAGCCACGTACCTCGTGCTCACTGATGCCGTAGCTCGCGGCTGTGTGTACGGTCAGATCGAGGATGTGCTGCACGGCCTGGAGGTCTTCCATGCGCCTTCCTCCGCGGCTTAGCGATCGGCAGCCTGGACCGGCTGCCGGAGGATCGTGCGGAGCTTGTCGGCCGGCACCCTGCGGGCATCACTGAGGTAGATTTCGTGATGTTTGCCGACCATGGTCAGGCCGTTACCGGGAATGAACTCGTCGTGCATGCGCGCCAGCACTTCGCCTTCGTCGTCGTAGGAACCGACGTGTAGCACCTGGACGCACCGGCCCTCGGACAGCGACTCGAGGCGAACGTCGTGCAGCCGTCGTGCCGAATCACCTTGGGAAGCGACCTGTTTGACGGCGTCATCGATCAAGTCCTGGTCGATCCAGTCGGGGACCATGATCATAAGCGTCCAGTACCACGCCTCGCGTGACTTGAGGAAGGCGCTCATGTCGTCTGCCCACCAGAGGCCCTCCAGGGGCATGACGACGTAATCGCGGCCGAGCGTCAGCTTGCTGGCGAACTTCAGCTTGTACGCCAGCGGATAGAGCGCAGCCGTCGCCTCGCCGAACGCGGATGTGTTGGGATCGCCGTGGCCGTCGATCATCAGATATTGGAGCTCGGGGACGTCGACGAGCTGGAACTGACCCTTCCGGGCGCGATAGGCTTCGATTTCTTTCTTGAAGTCAACCTTGTCCGTCATCGGGCACCTGGGCTCGCGCGGCGAGCCACGACCTTTCCGCTTCGAGGAGACTCAGCGAATATGAAAAGACCTCGCGTGCCGGCATTCCGAGAGGCGCCTGAGTCCACTCGGCGTGTTTGACGGCGGCGATACGGGCGTCGATCTGAGCGAGTCGCTCACGTATGGCCTTTCGGTAGTCCGATTCCGAGATCAACGCCAGGTTCGACACACCGACAAGAAGTGGGTGTGCCACAGGAAGAAGTTCTTGGATAAGGGCGAGTGTGCACCGCGCGGCGGTTTCCCGTCCCCGTTTCGTCGCGTGGAATACACGCCGAGACGTGGCGGCTCCCGATGCCTCCGAAGCGTGTATGAGGCCGCGCTTCTCGAGTTTGGACAGCAAGTAGTAGATGGACGAGAAGCCAATCTCCGTCCACTGGCGGATACCACGGACTTCGATGATCTTTTCCAGGTCGTAGCCGTGCTGCGGTTGTTCGATGATGAGCCCGAGCACGACCAGCTCGGACTGCGTCAGCTCCACGGCAGTACTCTAGTACTAGAATACAAATCCGCAAGGTCTGGTTCATGACACCGCTCGGAGTCCTTGCGGAGCGGTCGCTGCTCGAGCCGTCTAACCAGCTCAACGAGCCAGTCCCGCTCGGCTCGCAACATGTGAGCGCGGTACGCCGCCGCGGCCGACGCGGCGTCTCCGCTCGTCGCCGTGGTCAGGGCTTTCTGCAGGTGGGCTACTCTTTCGCGGAGCGCGTCGGCGGCCTCAGACGCGTCCAACATGTCTATCCATATCAATGCAGTGGCGAGCGTCGACGGGTCCGTGCCGGCGCCCCGAAGCATGGCGGCAAGGGAGCGCCGCAGCTCCTGCCGGCCATGTTCAGTGCTGACGTATGCGGTGTGTTCCGGCCGGCGTCCGGTCCGGTGTGTCCCCTCGGTGGCGACGAGTCCCCGGCGTTCGAGTGTTGTCACGGCGTGGTAGATCGAGCCGGCGGACCGGCGCACGCTCGCCATTTGCCCCCGTATTCGCAGCTCGTGAAGCATGCGGTAGGGGTGCATCGGTCCTTCCTGGAGTAGTGCTAGAACGGCGAGGGCAATCGGGGTGACGGTGGCACGCGGCGGCATGTCGTCTCCTGGCGGCCGGATGCGGTGGGCTTGAGCTGGAGCATAGGGCGCGCGGACCGGCCGAAGTGCCGGTCGGCGGAGGCCAATGCCTCGCCGGCGGTCATTCGTTCGCGAAGCAAACCCGGAATTGCCTGGTCGGAGCCGTACGGTGACAGTTATTGATCTTTAAAGTTCGAAATTCAAATAGGTGGGGGGATGGCTGTTTGCGGGTGATTTCTCCCGGTCGCGCGGATTAGGGGAATGTTGATGGAATCGGTCCGCTATAGACTGTCCACACAGCTCAGTGGGAAATTGCCGACTCAAGGTTCACGGTTGCGCGCCGCTCGATTGTTCTTGTACGGTGGCCCCATCACGGCAGCCGAACCAATCATCGATGCGTGCCGATGTTAGGCAAGATCAATATATTGATCGCGATGAGAGCGTTCGCCTGCCCGTGTTTGAGTCGAAGCCGGGGGGAACGTGTCTTCGTACAGCTCAAGCTCGGTTGGGCAAGACCGATCGACGGTATCCAGAAACGCTTCTCGCAATGTTGTCCCATCTCTAGGAATGCCCACGCGTTGGTACAATTTCCTGGGTGATCTGCCCGGTCCCGTGCCGCCCATTCGCGATTCCGGGAGCCCATCCGCGGCGGAGATCGCGGCGCGGGTACGGCCGCGGGCCCTGATCGAGCAGAACGGCGCCACGGAGCAATGGGTCCCGATGCCCGGACCGGTCGCCGAGCGGCTGCGCGAGTGCGGTCGCCCGACGCCGCTGCACCGCGCCCGCCGGCTGGAGAGGCACCTCGGCACTGGCGCGCGGATCTACCTCAAGCGGGAGGACGTGCTGCCCACCGGCAGCTTCAAGCTGAACACGGCGATCGCGCAGGCGTACTACGCGGCCGAGGAGGGACGCACCACGCTGGTCACCGAGACCGGGGCCGGCCAGTGGGGCATGAGCGTCGCGCTGGCGGCGCGGATGTTCGGCCTGCGTGCCGAGATCTTCATGGTCCGGTGCTCGCTCGAGCAGAAGCCCTACCGCCGGCATTACATGGAGCTGCTCGGAGCCCGGGTGCGGTCTTCTCCGTCGGGCGAGACGGCCATCGGCCGCAAGATACTGGCCGAGAACCCGGGTCATCCCGGCAGTCTCGGCACCGCGATCAGCGATGCCTTCGAGCGCGCCCTGAGCAACCCGTCCGCCGCCTACTTGGCCGGTAGCGGCATGCCGCACGTCTATCTGCATCAGACGCTGCTGGGGCTGGAGGTCGCGGCCCAGCTCAAGGCGCACGGCGAGGAGCTCGGCGTGGCGGGCCGCGGTGACCACCTCATCGCCTGCTCGGGTGGCGGCAGCAACCTCTGCGGCCTGATCGGCCCGCACCTGCGGGCCAAGGCCGAGGGAGCGGACCTGCGCTTCCTGGCCGCCGAGTCCACCGCGGCGCCTCGGCTAACCCAGGGCACCTACGCCTACGGGCGCACCGACCTCGGCGGGTTCACGCCCGAGGTGCTCGGCTACACCATGGGTGAGAGCTTCATCCCGCCACCCAACCACGTCGGCGGCCTGCGCAACCACCACAGTTCCGCCCTGGTCAGCCTGCTGCGTCACGAGGGCGTGCTGGACGCGGTCGCCTTCGACCAGCGGACGGCTCTCGAGGCCGGCCGACTGCTGCTGCAGACCGAGGGCCTGCTGCTCGCGCCCGAAGGTAGCCACGCCGTCGCAGCGGCCCTCGAGGTCGTGGCCAAGTCCGACGCGGAGCGGCTCACCCCGGTGATCGTCATCCTGGCCAGCGGCTCGGGTTTCCTCGATCTCCAGGGCTACCACGAAGTACTGCTCGAGGCATAGCACCACCCGGCGATGGGAAGCCACATGCGCTTGGCATCATTTCGACCGCAGCCCGGTGTCCACTGCGAGACGACGACTCTCCGCAACATGTTGCATCACGCCGGCGCCGACATCTCCGAACCGATGCTGTTCGGCCTTGGCCAAGGCATCGACTTCCAGTACTGGGACGCCCCCGGCCCCGGCCGCGGCACGCCCATGCTGACCGGCCGGATCGGACCGGCTCTGCTCTCCCGCAACGCCTGCTCGGCGCTCGGTGTGGACCTGCGTGAATCGCGGGCGTCCGACCCCGAGGCGGCGCGAGCCGCGGCGGCGGAGCTGCTCGAGGGGGGCCACGTGGTCGGCGTGTCGGTGGACATCTTCTACCTGGACTACTTCTCGTCGCGCAGCCACTTCGCTTCGCACTACATTGCACTCTACGGGCTCGACGGCTCTTTCGCCCATGTCGTCGACACCGACCAGCAGGGCGGAGCGCAGACGCTGCCGGAGGACTCATTGCGGAGGGCCCGGGACTCCGGCGAGGGCTTCCTGCCGTCACCCAACCTGCAGCTGTACGTGGAGCGGCTGCCGCGTCGGCTGACCGACGACCTTGACGCGGTGCTGCGTGAGCAGATCTGGAGCGCCGTGCGATCAACCGCACAGCGGATGGTCGGCGACCGCGGGCAGCGCTCCGGTCTCGGCGCGCTGCGGCGGGCCGCTACCGAGATCGCCGATTGGAAGGACGTCCCGGACGAGCTCGTCGCCGGCGTCGGCCGGTTCTGGCGCTTCGCCGGCACCGGGGGAGCGAACTTCCGCAGGCTCTACCGCGAGTTCCTCACGGAAGCGCGGAGGCGGTCCGGTGACGCCACGCTCGACGAGGCCGTCGACGACTTCGCCGACGTCGAGCGGCAGTGGGACAAGGCGATAGAGCTGCTCATGTCGTACCCCGCCGCGGTCGATCGCCACGGCCGGCTCGCCGACGTCGAGGCCCGGCTGACCGCAATCGCCGACGCCGAGCGGTCCGCCTTCGAACGGCTGCTCACCGTGGCCACTAAGCGGGTCGGTGAGCCGGCTTGACGACCACCCAGGTGAAATCCATCTGCCGGATGTGTCACGGCGGATGTGGCGCCGTCGTGGAGCTGGTCGACGGTGTCCCGGCCGACATCCACGGCGATCCGGACAGCCCGACCAGCGAGGGCTACTTCTGCGTCAAGGGCAAGGCGTCACTCGACCTGCTGCGCAGTCCGGAAAGGCTGACCACCCCGCTGGTGCGGACCGGCCCCCGCGGCTCGGGCGCGTTCGAGCCGATCAGTTGGGAGGCCGCCCTCGACCGGGTCGCCAGCGGCCTCACCGCCACCATCGACCGGCACGGCCCCGAATCGGTCGTCCTCGGGCAGGGAACTGACCGCAACTACCAGGAGTGGGTCTTCCGGCTGGCCAACGCGATCGGCACGCCGAACGTTGTCGGGCCGGCGCACGTGTGCTTCTACCCCCGCGTGATGGCGTCGATCCTGACGTACGGCGGGTTCACCTTCTGCGACTACGAGGGTGACCCCGAGGTGGTCCTGCTCTGGGGCAGCAACAAACCGAACACCCACTCCGACGGCGTGATCGGGGTGAAGCTGCTGCGCGCCATGGAGCGGGGCAGCCGTGTCATCACCGTTGATCCTCGCCGGACGCAGACCGCCTCCCGCTCGGCCCTGCACCTCGCCATCCGGCCCGGCACCGACGGCGCCCTCGCCCTCGGCATGATCAAGATCGTCATCGACGAGGGCTGGTACGACCACGACTTCGTCGCCGAGCACACCCACGGTTTCGACGAGCTCGCCGCGCATGTCCGGCCGTACGCCGTGGACCGGGTAGCTGAGATCACGGGGCTCGACGGCGGGCTCATCCACGAGGCGACTCGCGCGTACGCCCAGGCCGCACGAGCCTGCATCGAGGCGGGCACCGGGCTGTCGCAGAACGAGAACTCCTTCGACACCCACCGGGCGATCGCGATCCTCGCCGCGATCTGCGGCAACATCGACGCCCCCGGCGGCGACCTGATCTGGGACCCAATGCCGATCGAAGGCCGGCGCGCCTTCCCCCGCACCGAGCTGCTCCTCCAGGAGCAGGCCGAGAAGCGGATCGGCGGCGACAAGCACCGGATCCTATCGATGACCGGCTGGGTCGCGCCCGGTGACCTGCACGATGCCGTGGTGAGCGGCTCGCCGTACCCGATCACGTCGCTGGTGATCTTCGGCAGCAACATCCTGGCCTCGCACGAGAACACCGAGCTGGTCCGCGCCTCGCTCGCCAAGCTCGACCTGGTCGTCGTGTGCGACCTGTTCCTGACGCCGACCGCCCGGTACGCCGACGTGGTGCTGCCCACCTCGAGCTGGCTGGAGCGCGACCAGATCGTCGAGTTCAACTCCTACATCGCCGCCCGGCAGAAGGTCGCCACCGTCGACGGCTGCCGCTCCGACGAGGAGATCATCCTCGAGCTCGCCGAACGGCTGGGCCTGAGCCAACACTTCTTCCCGTCGCTGGAGGCCGCCCTCGACGCCAAGCTCGCCGGCATCGACCTGACCTGGAAGCAGTTCAAGGAGATCGGCTACATCCGCAACGAGAAGCGGTACCACAAGTACCGCGACGGCGGGTTCCGTACCCGATCGGGCCGGGTGAACCTAGTGAACAACGGGTTGCGCGCGATGGGCTACGAGCCGTTCCCGACCTTCCGGTTCCCGGCCGAGCCGCGCCCGGAGCTGCCGTATCTGATGACCAGCGCCCACCCGCGCCAGTTCTACAACACCGAGTTCCACCAGCTGCCGACCACCTCGCGCGGCCAGGCGACGGCCCGGTTGACCGTCCACCCGGAGACCGCGCGGCGGGAAGGGCTGGCCGACGGCGACGACGTGGAGATCTACGCGCGGACCGGCGGGCGCGGGGTGCGGATGACGGTCAAGATCTCCGACGCCGTCGCGCCCGACGTGGTGTTCGCCGACGCCGGCTGGTGGTACCCGGACGAGTCCTCAGCCGAAGCGGCGCTGAGGTCCTCGGTCAATCTCCTGACGACCAACGACCGTGCCGACGTGCACATGGGGAGCGCGACGATGAGAGGCGTAGCAGTGGGAATCCGGCGCCCAGTGGCCGGCCGTGGCTAGCGCGCGCGGCAACGTCGCCGCCCGCGTGCCGGAGACCGACGAGGGACTGCAGGGCGACGAGCTGGCCGTCAAGTACGACCAAATGCAACGGCACATCCGCGACAACGGCTGGCTCCAGGACAAGATCGACGACATCCTGGCGGCCGGCATCACCGCCGGACAGGTGCTGGAGCTCGGCTGCGGCCCGGGCTACCTGGGCCTGGAATGGATCCGGCAGGCCGACACCTCGGCCCGGCTGGTCGGCCTCGACATCTCCCCGGCGATGCTGCGGCGGGCCGGTATCAACGCGGCCGGGTACGGCGTCGCGGGCCGGTGCGCCTTCGAGTGCGGCACCGTGCTGGCGCTGCCGTTCCCCGACGACCACTTCGACCACGTCATCAGCGCGTCCTCCCTGCACGAGTGGGAGGACCCGGCTCGCGCCCTGTCCGAGATGCACCGGGTGCTGCGTCCGGGCGGCCGGTACTGCGTCTCCGACCTGCGCCGGGACGTGGACCGCACGACGTTCCAGTTCATGAAGGCCAACATCGCGGCCGACATGCGCCCCGGGTTCCGGACCTCGATCCAGTCGTCGTACCTCACCAGCGAGATCGTGGCGCTGTTGCAAGGCACCGCGCTCGAGACCGCCGTCGTGACCGAAGTGCAGATGGGCATCGTCATCACCGGCAGGAAGGAAGCGTCGTGATTTCACTCGCGGGAGGTTCGCCGGCGATCACCGCCACTCGTGACGGGCGCTTTCCCGGCCGCTCCGGCTTCGCCCCGGCGTGGGACGAGATCCTCGCGACATCCGCCTCGTGGCAGCAGCTGGACTGCGGGCAGTACCTCACCGACTGGTGCGGCTACGCCCCCGACCACGTCGTGGAGAAGTTCGCCGGGGTCAACCACGTCGGCATCTACATGGGCGACTACGACAGTGACGACGAGGTGTTCGGCTGGCATGCCTTCCTGGACGAGCTACGGCTGTCCGGCCGGATCGCGACCGTCGAGATGGGACCGTCGTACATCTCGCCCCGGCAGTACGGCACACCGGGATGGTGGAACTCCATCGTGCTGTCGGACGGGCCGACCATCGAGATGTTCGCCTGCCGCCGGTTCGGGCCGTGGGCCGATCGCCCGGCCGGGGAGAAGGGCCGTCTCATGTCGCACGTCGCCATCGACGTGCACACTCCCGCCGACGTCCGCTACGTGCTGGAGGTCCTCGACCGCGACGTCGACGACCTGGAGAACATCGCCTACACCGAGGGCGACGAGCTCGGGCACACCTACGGGCACCTGCGCAACAACGCCAGCCGGTCGGTGCTCGAGATCGTCTACGAGGCGCCGCGCGACAAGACGGGGCACGGCGATGGCGGTCATTGACATCTCCCCCTACTCCGGCGAGCACTGCGAATCGACGGCGCTGCTGAACATGCTGCGCAACCACGACGTCGAGCTGAGCGAGCCGATGATCTTCGGACTCGGCCAGGGACTGTCGTTCCTGTACTGGCACGCCAAGCAGATGCCCAGCCCCTTTCTCGCCGGACGGGTCAAGCCCGACCAGCTCATGCGCAACGTGGCCGGCGCTCTGGCGATCGAGCTGCGGTCGCAGGAGACCTCGTCGCCGGCCCGGGCCGAGGCCGCTCTGGTGCAGGCCTTGGACGAGGGCGACGTCGTCGGGCTCAAGCTGGACCGCTACTACCTCGAGTACGCGCACGAGAACCACCACTTCGCCGCCCACTATCTGGCCTGCATCGGCTACGAGGACGACAAGTTCGTCGTAGTCGAGACTCGCTCGCTCGGCGTGCAGGCGACCTCGCGGGAGAGCCTGGCCCGGGCCCGGTCGGCGCGGGGGCCGATGTGCTCTCGCAGCCTGTCGGTGCGGGTCGATCCGAGCGGGTACGACGAGTCCATTCTTGGGAAGGCGTGCCAGGCCTCCATCCTGGCCACCGCGCAGGAGTTTCTGAGCCCGCCGATCACCAACATGGGGTTCAAGGGCATCGCCAAGACCGGCTTGCTGATGCGCGACTGGTGGGACCGACTGGAGCATCCCGCCGAGGCGATGGTCATGGTCGGCACCAGCATGGAGGAGGGCGGCACCGGCGGCGGGCTCTTCCGCACGCTGTGGGCGCAGTTCCTCGAGGAGGCGGCGGAGCTCACCGGCATCACCGCCTACGACGAGCTCGCCGTCGGCTACCGCCGCATCTCCCAGCGCTGGACCGATGTGGCAAATCTGCTGCGCGACGCCGACGAGGACGGCGCCCGAGAGGCGCTCGCCGAGGCGGCGTCGATCGTCGGCGCGCTCGCGGCCGACGAGCGCGCCGCGATGGCCCGGCTGGCGGAGGCGTCGCGATGACCACCCTCGCCCGCCCCACCGTGTCGGACTCCCGCCGCCGGCTGCACGACACCCTGGTCTCCCGGGTCGACATCGCGCGCAAGGTGGCCGCGGTGACGTCCCTGGACCGGCCGGCACTCGACGCCTGTGTGGCCGAGGCGCTGGCCGCCACCGTGCAGCACGCGTACCGCAACTCGCCGTTCTACGCCGGCTTTGTCCCGGCTGGTGTCGCCGCGGCGGCCGCCCAAGGCCGGGCGCACGCCTTCGAGGCGATACCTTTCACCACCCGCGAGCACCTCGCCGCGGCGTACCCCCTCGGCATGTTGGCCGTTCCGCGCCGCGACGTGATCCGGTTCGATGAGAGCTCTGGCACCGGCAACGGGCGCCCGATCGCGGCCTTCTTCACGATGGCCGACTGGCTCGAGAACAACCTCACCGTCGCTACGCTGCTCGCCGCCGTGCTCGACGAGCGGGACGTCGCAGCCATCGCGGTCCCGTACGAGCTGGCCGGTGTCGGCCAGGATCTCGACCGGGCCATCGAGGTCCTCGGGTGCACGATCGTGCCGCTCGGCGCCGCCTCGCCGGCCTGCACCCCCGACCGGATGGTCGAGGCGCTGCTGCGCTCGGGCGCCACCACCCTAGTGTGCTCGGGCACGCGGGCGCTGTTCCTCGGCGAGATCGCCCGCCGCCGCGGCATCGACCCGCGCCGCGATCTCGCCGTCTCGAAGATCCTGATGGCGGGGGAGGGCGCGTCGCCGGCTAAAAAGCGGCGCCTGGCCGAACAGTGGAACGCCGTCGCGTACTCCATGTTCGGCATGACCGAGACCAACACGCTGGCCTTGTTCTGCCCGGAGCGCGAACTGCACCTGGTCGAGACACGGACGTTCTTCGAGGTGGTCGACCCGGCGTCGGGGGAACGGCTGCCCGACGGCGCGGTCGGCGAGCTGGCCGTGACGACGCTGGCGAGCCGGGCCATGCCGCTGCTGCGATACCGGACCGGCGACGTCTGCCAGATCGAGGCGGCGCCCTGCGGCTGCGGCTCGGTGTTCCGTCGGTTGCGGCACCGCGGCCGCATCGGCGACCGCATACGGGTCGGGGACCGGTGGACCTCTCAGCTGGAGATCGAGGACATCGTCCTGGGCGCGATGACCACCGCGCCGTACTACTTCGCCTTCGACGTCGCTGGGGACGCGCTGGAGATCGCCCTGCCGCCGTCCTGCCTGTACGACGACGCGACCCGCGCGTCGATCGTGGGCGGCGTCCGGGACCGGCTCGGCACAGACGTGACCTTCTGCCGCCTCGACACCGATCGGTTCGAGACGGCGCTGCGCACCTCGGCGAAACCGACGATGCGCACGTTCAGCGCCTACCGGGGAAGAGAGGACCGGCGGTGAGAACCCAGCTGCCGCTGCCCACGCGGCTTCCGATCGACGGCCGATTCGAGATCGACGACACCTGCATCGACTGCCGGCTCTGCAACGACCTGGCACCGGAGAACTTCGACGCAGATCTCGACAACGACGTCCACTACGTCTGCAAACAACCCGAGACGCCCGACGAGCTGGAGCGGGTGCTCGACGCGTTCGACTCGTGCCCGACCGAATCGATCCGGTATCTCGCCCAGCCTACTGAGGAGTGATGGCGTTATGTCCAGCGTGGACCATCCGGTACGAGCCGGCGCCGCCGTCGACGGGCGGCGGATGACCGACCTGGGACCGGTGGCCAAGAGCTACGACGAGCTGCACCGTATCGACCTGCTCGGCGAGGCGCGTGCCGCCCGCGGGGTGCCGGCGGGCACGTACGACTCTCTGGTGTGCTCGGTCTTCCAGGCCGCCGAGGTGTGCCTGCTCAACCTGTCGCGGCTGGCCACCCGGACCCAGGCGTGCGTGCTGGCCGCCGACATTGCGGCCGCGTCCCGGTACATCCAGTGGGCGGTCGGGTTCCATCGGCTGCTGCGCCGACTGGGCACGGTGATGCTCGACGTCCGCAGCCGCTTCGGCTCCGGCGCGGCGGCCGGGGGAGGGACCCTGAGCATCGCGGAGACCGCCGGCTACGCGGCCTACGTCGACGCTCTCCGGGGGCTGGAGGACGCGGCGAAGGCGTCGCTGTTAAGCGGCGCACCCGAGGTGACCCGCTCCACCATCGCCACCAGGAGCATCGACGACTCGCTCTACCGGGTGCTGCACGGCATCCGGCTCACCTGCCACGACGCCACCAAGTGGGAAAGCGACCTGACCGGTGTGCCGGTCGGGGTGTGCCGCGGCGCCGACGAGCTGATCTCGGCCGAGACGCTGGCCCGGGCGGTCGCCGCGACCGAACTGAACCCGGCCACCCTGCACGGCGAGTTCGTCGCCCTACACCAGGTCCCGGAGATCCTCTGCGCCGAGGCGAACGACCACCTGGAGGTCGCCATCCGGGCGATCCGCGGGTCGGCGCTGAGCTGGGCGGCGCAGCACCTCGTGGTCTGCCGGCGGCTGCTCGACCCGGTGGTCGAGGCGCAGCGGGTGATGGCCGAGCATCTGGCCACCGGCGAGTACCACGAGTTCCGGACCAACCTGGGCCCGGCGAGCGGTACGCACTCGCTCGCGATCAAGCAGCACATGTTCCGGGATCTGTTCAAGCACATGTGGAACGACCTGGAGGCGTGGCTGCGCTCGTTCGGGACGTCGTCGCTGGAGGAGGCCGTCCGGGACATCGACGCCCGGCGCCACGACGACCCTGCTGCCTGGCTTCGGCACACCGTGGTCGACGAGGCGTTCCAGCTGCACTCCGCGCACCAGCAGTGGCGCCACGAGCACCTGCACATGCCGCGCAACTGCCTGGGCAGCGGCGGCACCAAGTCGATGATCGGCGTGCCGGACGGGCCCCAGGCGGTCTACAAAATGCGCGACGCGGCGAACGCCCAGCACTCACTGGCGGCGATCCACCGAGCCCGCCGTACCAGCCTGGCCAACGCCGTGCCGGACTCGCCGCTGGCCAAGCTCATCACCGACCCCAGCTCGCTCGACGCCGAGCTGATGCGGGTGGTGGGCGAGGCGACACGCGAGTACTTCCCCCAGGTCCAAGAGCAGAGCTATCAGCCGTTCCGTTCGGGCGCGGCTGAGCGGAACCCGTAGGAGCGCTGACGGTGACCACCGCCGAGACCAGGGCATCTGATCGCGTCATGCCCATCGACGACATCGCACTCCTGCCCGGCAGCTCCGGCGGCGCCTGGCACGGAGCCGGCTACGTGGCCAGCATCAAGGACGAGCGGGAGGTGTGGTGCGGCGGCCGCCGGGTCGACGTGGCCGGCGACCCGCGGTTTCGGCCCATGTTGTCCACGCTGGCCGGCCTCTACGACGCCCAGCACCGGCCCGACCGGGCGGACGAGATGCTGCACCGCTCGGAAGTCTCCGGGCGGTCGGTCAGCCTGTCCTACCTGGCGCCGGCCGACCAGCAGGACCTGGGCCGCAAGTGGGTCAACTCGCACCGGTGGGTGGAGGCCTCGTACGGCCAGCTGTCCCGCGTGCCCGACTTCATGTCCAACGTCGTGGTCGGCTTGTACGACTTCCGGTTCCAGCTGGCCGAGGTGGACCCGGAGTTCGGGCGCAACGCCGAGCGCTACTACCACTACTGCCGGGAGAACGACCTTACGCTCACCCACGGCCTGGGCGACCCGCAGATCGACCGGTCCTCGACCCCGGCCTATCGGCCCGAGCTGGGACTGCGCGTGGTGCGTCGCGGCGCCGACGGCATCGTGGTGCGCGGCGCGAAGCAGATCGCCACCCTCGCCCCGTACGCCCACGAGGTCCTCATCTACCTCTCGCCGGCCAACTACCTGCGCGAGGACCCCAGCTTCGTTTGCTGGTTCGCCGCGCCGCTGGCCACGCCGGGCCTGCGCGTGCTGTGCCGGGAGTCGTACGCCGACGGCTCCGCCGGGCTGTCCGCGCGTTACGACGAGCAGGACGCCATGCTGGTGTTCGACGACGTGTTCATCCCGATGAACCGGGTGTTCCTGCTCGACGACTCGGCCGTGGCGATGCGCGGCTTCGGCGAGCTGAACAAGTGGTCGCTCTACACCGGCCAGATTCGCTACTATCATCGGCTGCGCACCATGCTGGGTGTCGCCTCGCTGCTGGCGCAGGCGATCGGCGTCGACAAGTTCCGCGAGGTCACCAGCCTCCTCGGCGAGCTGACCTCGTACGTGGAGATCGTCCGGCTTGGCCTCGCCGCGATCGACGCCGAGTCCCGGCCCACCGCGTCCGGACTGCTCGCACCGGGCTCGACGGCCGCGCTCGACGCCGTCGCCGGCGGCTTCTCGACCCGGGCCTCGGCGATCATCCGGCAGATCGCGGCCTCCGGCCTGATCGTCCAGCCGTCGGACGCCGACCTGCGCGCGCCGGAGCTGCGTGCGGTGCTGGACGCCTACATGTGCGGGCGGGAAATGACCGTCGACGACAAGGCGCGGCTTTTCCGGCTCGCGGCCGACCTCGTGGTCGACCGGTTCGGGATGCGCCAGGAGCTTTACGAGACGTGGAACCGCGGCGACCCTGCCCGGGTCCGCTCGATGCTCTACGCCCGCTACCCCGACCTGCGGCGGTGCGAGAGCCAGGCCCGGAAGCTGGCCGAAGGGCGGGACGACGTCCAATGAGCCTGCACAGCATTCGCCTTGAAGGCGTCACCACCCACAACCTGAAGTCCGTCGACGTGTCGCTGCCCAAGGGCCGGCTCGTCGTCGCCGCCGGCGTGTCCGGCTCCGGCAAGTCGTCGCTGATTATTGACACCCTCTTCGAGCACTCGAAGACCCTGTACCTGGGCGCGCTGTCCAGCAAGTCGCTCGACATGGGCGACGGCGACTACCAGTTCGACCGGATCGCCGGCACTCAGCCGCCGGTCGCGCTGCGCCAGCGCGACGGGGGCTACTCCAACCCGCGTAGCACCGTGGGCACCCTCACCGGCCTCGATGGGCTGTACCGGCTGCTGTTCGGCGCCGGCTCCCGGCCGGTCTGCCCGGTGTGCCTCGGCCCGACCGGCGCGGACCTGTTCTGCGACACCTGCGGCTGTTTCGCCGAGCCGCACTCGGCCAAGCACTTCAGCCCCAACCGCAAGGAGGGTAAGTGCTTGGGCTGTGACGGCGTCGGCGAGATCGTCGGCTTCGCCCTCGACAAGATCATCCCGGACCGCTCGAAGACGCTCACTGAGATTTGGGACGGCGCCGACCCGGGCACGTTCGCCGTTCCCAACGTGCGCAAGGCCTTCGAGGCCATGGCCGCCGACATCGGGCTCGACCTCGACCTGCCGTTCGAGAAGCTGAGCCCGGAGCAGACCGAGCGGGTGCTGCACGGCTCGGACACCATCTACACACTGAAGATCCGCAAGGTCACCAACGACTTCCGGTTCGAGGGCATCCTCGACTTCCTCGAGCGTGCGTACAAGAACGCCTCGTCGGCCGCCCGCCGCAACGCCTTCACCAACTACCTCGGGCGGGAGGTGTGCTCGGCGTGCGGCGGCGGCCGGCTGCGTCCCGAGTCGCTCAGGGCTACCGTGGCCGGTCACACCTTCCACGACTTCCAGAGCGACGAACTGTCGCGGTCGATCGCCCGGCTGCGCCAGGCGCTCGCCTCCGGCGACATGCCTCCGCAGGTCCGCGAGCTCGCGGCGGCGATCGTCAAGCAGAGCGCGAACATCGACGAGGTCGGCCTCGGGCACCTGCAGCTGCGGCGGCCGGTCACCACGCTGTCCGGCGGCGAGCTGCAGCGGCTGCTGTTGGCCCAGCATTTGGCCAGCGACCTGACCGGGGTCATGTACGTGCTGGACGAGCCGACGGCGGGCCTGCACGAGGCCGACACCGGCAAGATCCTCACGTCGCTGCGGCGGCTACGCGACCTCGGCAACACCGTCATCGTCATCGAGCACGACGAGTCGGTGATCCGTGCCGCAGACTGGATCGTCGAGCTCGGCCCGGGCGCGGGGTCGCGCGGCGGCGAGATCGTCTTCGAGGGCCGGTTCGCTGACCTGCTGCGCGCCGGGGATTCGCCGACGGCCGCCGCGATGCTCTCCGAGGCGCCGTCTCGGACCGCCGTCGATCTCACCGGCGCGCGCTGGCTCGAGATCGGCGGCATCACCCGCAACAACGTCGTGGACCAGACCGCCCGGTTCCCGCTCGGCGGCCTCACCTGCGTCTCCGGGGTGTCGGGCGCGGGCAAGAGCTCGCTGGTGGCCGGCATCCACGACGCGGTGTCCCGGGTGATCGCGCGGCGGTCGGCCGGGACCGCGGCCGGGGGCGCCGGTGTCGAGGGCGCCAACGCCCTCGACGACGTCATCTACGTGGAGCAGCGCCCGATCGGCCGATCGAGCCGCAGCACGCTGGTCACTTACATCGGCATCAGCGACCACATCCGCGACGCCTTCGCCGGCAGCGCCGACGCCCTCGAGCGGGGCCTGGGCCGGGGCGAGTTCAGCCCCAACGTGGCCGGTGGCCGGTGCGAGGCCTGCAAGGGACTGGGCCTCGCCGAGATCGAGATGACGTTGTTCAAGAGTGAGTTCGTCGTCTGCCCCGAATGCGACGGCCGCCGGTTCCAGGACCACGTCCTGGAGGTACGGCTCAACGGCAGGAACATCTACGACGTGCTCTCGATGACCGTCGAGGACGCGCTCGGCTGGTTCGACGCCGCAGGCTACCCCAAGGTCGTCCAGGCGCTCGGCGTGCTCGACGAGTTCGGCCTGGGCTACCTGCAGCTGGGCTGCTCGACCACCACGCTCTCCGGCGGTGAGGCGCAACGGCTCAACTTGGCCGGCGAACTGCTCAAGCAGCGGCGCAGCCGGACGCTGTTCATCTTCGACGAGCCGACCCGTGGTCTGCACGCGGCCGACATCCGCCACCTGCTGGCGCTGTTCGAGCGGCTGCTGTCCACCGGCAACACCATCGTGGTCATCGAGCACAACGTGAAGGTGATCGCGATCGCGGATTGGGTGATCGACCTTGGGCCGGGCGCCGGTCACGACGGTGGCCGGGTTGTCCACAGCGGCACGCCGGCCGCCCTCGCCGCCAACCCGGACAGCGTGACCGGCCAGTTCGTCCGCCGGCTGCGCGACGAGCCGGACTCGACCGCGCCCGGGACCGAGCCGGCCGCCGGGCCGCCCATCGGCGTGGCGCCCGACCTCGGCGTGCTCGGCGAGCTGCTGCCCCTGGCGGTCACGGTGGTGGCCGGCACCGCCCGGAACGCCGAGCAGAACGACCCGACGCCGTACGGCCTGGTGATCGGCTCGCTGACCGTGGTCTCCGACGAGCTGGCTTTGATCGGCTTCCTGGTGCGCTCGCGCAGCACGAGCTGGCTGGCCATCGCCGACACCGGCCGGTTCTGCGTCAACATCCTCGGCGAGGACCAGAAGGACGTGGCCGACGCGCTCTCCCAGGGCCGCCCGGACTGCCGCTTCGAGGCCCTCGCGTGGACCCCGTCGGCCAACGGCTGCCCCCGGCTCGCCGGCGCCGTCGGCACCCTCGACTGCAGCCTGAAGTCCACCTACCAGATCGGCGATCACCAGTTCGTGCTCGCGACCGTGGTGACCGTCGACATGGATGCCGGCGCCGATCGGCGGCCGCTGCTGCGCGACGGCCGCGGGGACAGCGCGCTCGGCGCGTACGGGTGGCGCCGGTTCAGCCTCGAAGCGGGGGTGCGCTGAGTTGACCGCGCCGATCACCACCCACTACGAGCAGTTCCTGCACTTGCTCGCCGGCGAACCGGCGGACCCGGCCGGCGCCGGCCCGGTCCGCGCCCGCTACGGCGAACGCCCCGGTCCGGCTGGCGGGACCGAGCCGGTCGTGCTCAGCCGCGACGAGTGGATCCGCAACCAGATCGACCTGACGCTGGCGCTTGATCGGCTGCTCACCTCCGACGACGTGGTGGTCTCGGCCACCCCGTACGAGCTGTCGTTCATCGGCGCCGAGGTGGACCGCGTGATCGAGATGGTCGGCGCGTCCGTGATCAGCGTCGGGACCAGCCGGACCATCTGCCCGATGCCGCGGCTGCTGCAGTTGATCGAGCACTATGGGGCCACCGCCCTGGTGTGCCCGCCGAGCTTCGCGGCCGAGCTGACCGGGCTCGCGGTAGCGCAGGGACGGCGGCCCGCGGACTCGACGATCCGTTCGATCATCGCGGTCGGGGAGGCCTGCTCCACCGAGCGCCTCGACCGCATCGGCGCGGCCTGGACGGCGGCCACCTCCGCCCTCTACGGCACGCCGTCGACGCCCACGGTGGCGGTGGCCTGCGAGCACGGCACCCTGCACGTGTGCGACCACTGGCTGCGTGCCGAGGTTCACGACGGTCCGCGCGGCGAGCTGTTGCTCGACGGGGTGCCTACCGGCGAGCTGGTCGAGCTCGACCCGGACGGCCGCCGGTGTGCCTGCGGCGCCGCCGGTCCGGTGCTGGTGCCGCTGGGCAGCCTGACCGCCGCGGTCACCGGACCGGGCGGCCCGGTCTCGGCCGTGGACGTGGAGCGGATCGTCTTCGCCGAGCGCGGCCTCGCGCCGCACTTCGCCTGCGACGTCCGCGCCGGCGTCTTCCATGTGACCTGCGCGGTCGCCGGAGCGGAACCGGTGCGCGACGGCGCGGTGCAGCGATCGATCCGGGACCGGATTCGCGACGCGTACGGCGTCGACGCCGAGATCGCGATCGTCGACGTGAACGACTGGAGTACCGCCACATCATGACCGGCACGAGGAGACGAGACGTATGAGGGTAGCGGTAGTACAGACGCAATGGGTCGACGATCATGAGGAAGGCCTGCGCAACGCGTACCAGGTGATCGAGGACATCTGCCGGGACGGCGACATCGACCTCGTCTGCTTCCCCGAGTTCCTGCTCGGCCCCCCGTGGTACATGCCCGGTCAGGACGGTCTGAAGGGACGGACCGACACGCCGATCCCCGGCCCGGTCGTCGACGGCTTCCAGACTCTGGCCCGCAAGCTCGATACGCACATCCTGCTCGGCTCGATCGTCGAGGACCTGCAGGACGGCATGTATCGCAACACGTCCCTGCTGATCGGCCGGCAAGGTGCCATCGCCGGGCAGTCGATCAAGGCGCACGCGTTCGGCAACGAGATGGTGGTGTGCCGGCAGGCCGACTCGCTCGGCGTCACGACTACCGAGTTCGGGCAGATCGGCATCGCGGTTTGCTCCGACTTCTGGATCCCCGAGGTGATCCGGATGCTAGCTCTGGCCGGAGCCCGGACCATCTTCGTGCCGGGCGGGACGCTCGGGCAGAACCAGCCGCTGATGGTTAACGCGCTGCGCACTGCCGCGTACCTCAACGACGTCAACATCGTCTATGCGAGCTCGGTCGGCGTCGTGCGCGGCAAGCGCGGCGACCGGCTCGTGGAGATCCACTTCGCCGGGACCAGTCTGGTGGCCACGCCCGAGGGCGTCATCGCCCAGGCCGGCAGCGACAAGCCCGAGGTCCTGGTGGTCGACATCGAGGAGCCCGCGCCTGGGGACGGCCGGCGCTGGCAGCGGCTGCGCCGCCCGGAGGCGTACCGGCCGTTGCTCGGGCCGTACGTGGGGGCGAACCGGGACCTGGCCGCCGAGCTGCGGGCGAGCCTGAGCGGACCCGGCGGCCCGAACCGGGGCCGCCCTGTTGCCGCGACCAACGCCAGTGAAGGGACCCGTCAGTGACCATCTTTGTAGCTCAGCACGCCCGCCGGGACAGCGCAGAGGCGACCGTCGCCGCGGTGCTCGACGACCTAGACGGGTGGGTCACCGATGACGCCTCGTTCGTCGTGCTCCCGGAGAACGTCTTCGCTGCCACCGATGTCGACCGCGCCCCTTTCGCGCCGGCTCTGCGCGAGCAGTGTCGGGACCGCCTGGCGGCGCTGGCGCGCCGGCACGGCACCTACGTGCTGACCGGCTCGTGGGTGGAGGACCGGCCCGGCGCCGGCCCGGCCCAGGTGGTGCGGCTGCTGGACCCGGACGGCGCGGTGTGCGCCCAGGTGGAACGGCCGGTTCTGGCCAACGGGACGACCGGCGCCGGCACCGACTTCCCGGTGGTCGAGACGCCCTTCGGCCACGTCGGCGTGCTTCTCGGCCCGGACTTCTGGCTGGTCGAGCCGCCGCGGGTGGAGTGCCTGGCCGGCGCGGAGCTGCTACTGGTGGCCGGCGCTCTCGACGGCGTGCAGCAGGCGGCGCAGCGATCGGCGGTGTGGGGCATCGCGACCCTCAACACCGTCGCGGTCGCCTTCGCCTCGGCGCTGAGCGAGAGCTCCGGCGGCGGCAGTGCGGTGGCGATGCCCGAGGGCTTCGTCGCCGAGGCGGGCACGGCCGAGGGCGTGATCGAGGCGCCGTGGGACGTCGCGAAGGTCCGGCATCTGCGCGAACCCGATCTTCGCTTCCAGCAGACCCTCTGGTTCGGGCTGTGGGCCCGGCGTACCGAGCTGTACGCGGACCTCACGGCGCAGGTGGGCTGACATGCGAACCGACGGCGTACCCGCCCCCGACGTCCGACGACGGATCGCCGCCGAACTGGCCGACGACGTGCCCTGGACGCGGGTGCTCAACTCGATCTGCACCGAGCCGCACCCGCTGGGTGTGGAGATGGCGTCCAGCGCGTCGCACACCAATCTCGGTGACGTGCGCATCTTCCGTGGCACCAAGCGGATCGAACGCCGGGTCGTCCAGCTGCTGCTCGACCTGGTGGCCAATCCCGGCGGCTCGGGCAACCTGGTGTCCGGGGGCACCGAGGCGAACCTGATCGCAATGCTGGTGGCCCGCGAGTCGGCGCGGGGCAAGGGGCGGCTGACCCACCGGCCGGAGGTCGTGGTCAGCAGCACCGTGCACTACTCCTTCACCAAGATTTTCGGCCTGCTCGGCCTGACCCCGGTGGTCGTGCCGGTCGACGACGCGCTGCACCTGCCGGCCGGCGAGGTGGCCCGGCGCATCACCGAGCACACCGTCGCGGTAATCGCGACCGCCGGCAGCAGCGAGTTCGGCGTGGTCGACGCGGTCGACGAGATCGGGCCGGCGGTGTCCGGGCGGGACGTGCACCTGCACGTCGACGCGGCCACCGGCGGATTCATCATCCCGTTCGCCCGCGAGCTCGGCCACGACCTGCCCCAGTTCGACTTTTCCGTCGACGGCGTCGACTCGATCACCATCGACCCGCACAAGTACGGGCTGGCCCCGGTGCCGGCCGGCGCGATCCTGTTCCGCGGCGCGCAGGACGCCGGGCAGTTCGCCTTCGACTCGTTCTTCGTCGACACGCCGGCGCACCACACCCTGCTCGGCACCCGCCCGGGTGCCGCCGCGGTGGCGACCTTCGCGGTCCTCGAGCACCTCGGCCGGGACGGCTTCCGGGACATCACCCGCACCAACTTCGAGGTGACTGGGTACCTCGCCGACGGGCTGCGCGCGGCCGGACACGAGCTGCTCGCCGAACCGCAGCTGAACATCGTGGTGGTCAAGATGCCCGGTGCGACCCGCATCTCGCAGCGGCTGGAGTCCGACGGTTGGATCGTTTCCACCTCCAAGCGGTTCGGTGAGACGTTGCGGCTGGTCGTCAACCGGCACGTGACGCGCGAGGTGGTCGACGCGTTCCTGCCGGCGCTGGAACGTGCCCGCCGCGAGGTCGCCGCCGGCGTGGAGGTGGTGCTGCGATGAGCCTCTTCCGTGGCCCCGGCACCCGGCTCGCCGCCGTACAGATGCGGATCGAGCCCGGACAGCGTGAGGAGAACTTCGCGCGGGCGGCCAAGATGCTGTCCGAGGCGCGGGAACGCCGCGCCGACCTGGCCTGCCTGCCGGCGACGTTCGCCACCGGCCTCAACTTCCCGACGCTGCGCGCCGACGCGACCGCCGACGACGGGCCGGTCGTGCAGTTCCTGGCCGAGCAGGCCCGTACGCTCGGGATGCACATCGCCGCGGGCGTGCTGTTGTCGGAGGGTCGCGACGTCTACGACGCCGCGGTGCTCGTCGGGCCCGGCGGCGACGCGCTGGGCTGGTACCGCCGCTGCTGCGTGTGGGCGGGCGAGTCCGACTACGTGTCGACCGGCGTGCCCGGCGAGGTCGTCGACACCCCGGTCGGCCGGATCGGCCTGCTGGTGAGCTACGATCTGCGCTTCCCCGAGGCGAGCCGTGCGTACGTGGCGCAGGACGCCGACCTGATCGTCTGCGTGGCCAACCTCTTCGGGGCGTTCTCGCATCCGGTGCGCTCGATCTGCCGGGCCCGGGCCGCCGACAACGAGTGCGTGCTGGTCTTCGCCAGCGGGGTCGGCGAGAACCGGTTCGCCAACATGACGTACCTCGGCCGCAGCATGATCGTCGACGGCCTGGTGCAGGACACCCGCCAGGAGCCCGACGCGGACATCCTCGCCGAGGCCGGACCGGGCTTGCGCGAGGCCGTGATCGACGCCGAGGTGCACTGGCGGCAGCGCCGCAAGATCCGCGCCGATCTGCCCTTCCACGACGACCTGCGGTCGACGTGGACCGTCAGCCACGATGGACGGGGCCGATGAGGACTCTGCGGACGCAGCCGGACTCCGGCTGGCTCGGCGACGTGCTCGGGCTCGTGGCCATCGACATGCGGCAGTTCTTCGACAACCGCCTGTTCGCGGTCTCGACGCTGCTGACGTCGGTGTCGATGGTGTTGGCCTTCGGGCTGGCCACCGATCAGATGGTGAGCCCGGCTCCCTCGGCCGCCAACTACTTCGGCTTCGTGTTCCCCGGCATCATCGGCGCCGGCATCATGTTCAGCTGCACCTACACCATCGGGTACACGGTCATCATCGACCGCAACCGGCGGACGATCGAGGACCTGATCCTGTCGCCCCTGTCGTACTCGGGGTTCCTGCTGGCCCGGCTGGTCGGCGTGGTGCTCAAGTGCCTGTTCCAGTTCGTGCTCGTGATCGTGCTCGGCGTCGGGGTCTTCGACGCCCGGATCGTCTCGGTGCCGCTGTTGGTGCTCGGCTTCTTCACCGCCTGCACGGCGTTCGCCGGGCTGGGCATCCTCGTCGCGACGTACACCAACGAGATCTCCTTCCCGGCGGTTGTGAACATCATCGTCATCCCGCTCATGTACTTCGCCGGGATCTTCTTCCCGCTCGGCAACCTCGGCACGCTCGGGGATGTCTTCGCCAAGCTGCCGCTCGCGGTGCACGTCGAGATCTTCCGGGCCGCCACCTCGCCCGAGGTCACGGCCTCCGGGTCGGCGCTGGCCCTCGCGGTGGCCTACTCGTTCCTGGCCGTCGGCATCGCCTCATGGACATTCCGCAGGAGGATCGGCCATGGCTGACACCACGACGGGCGCCGGAACGCCGGTGCTGTCGGTCTCCCGCCTCGACTACCGGGTCAGCCCCGGTTTCGCCGTGCGCGCGGTCGACTTCTCCGTGCACGCCGGTGAGGGCGTGGCGGTCATCGGCACCAACGGCGCCGGTAAGACCACGCTGATCCGGCTCGTCGCCGGTCTGCTGCGCCCGGCCGGAGGCGAGGTGCGCATCTGCGGCACCCCGGCACGCCGCTGGGGGCAGGCGAGCCGGCACATCGGATACGTCCAGCAGGCCAAGGACCTGCCGGACGGGGTCAGCGTCGAGACGTACGTTAAGCATCAGCTCAAGCTCCGGCGCGCCGACCCCGGCCGGTACGAGGAGCTGATCGCGCTCGCCGACCTCGAGCAGTACCGCCACCAGTACGTCCGCAACCTCTCCGGCGGCAGCCAGCGCAAGCTGCACGTGATCTGCGCGGTCGCGCACCGGCCCGACCTGCTGATCCTCGACGAGCCCACCACCGGGCTCGACCCGGCCGCCCGCGAGACGCTGCTAGAGATGCTGCGCGGACTGAAGAAGGACGGCGTCGGCGTGCTGTTCGCCAGCCACCACCGCGACGAGCTGGAGGCGCTGGCCGACTCGGTCGTCGTCCTGCACCAGGGCCGGCAGGTCAAGGACGCCTCGCTGGACGCCGTCACCCGCCGGGGCGAGCGGTCCAGCCTGATCCTGGAGGCCTTCACCGACGAGTACCTGGCCCAGCTGCACTTCTGGGCCGGCCGGCAGGCGATGAGCTGCGGCCTGATCCGGTCCGTCCACCACGTCGACAACGGTGTGAAGCTCGACCTGTCCGACGGCGATCATCACAGCACGCTGGCCGAGCTGGTCTCGCGCGCCCATGCCGCAGGGCTCCCATTGCGCTCCGCGTCCTACTTCGAACCCACCCTGGCGGACGTCGTCCGTTCCCTTGTCGAGCACGTCGAACTGGAGGACATCGCATGAGCATCTCCACGACCACCACCAGCATGCCGTTCTGGAAGGAGTTCCCGGAGCGCGACAGCGAGTGGGTACGCCAATACCCGACCAAGCATGTGCCGGTGAACGAGGAGGAGGTATTCGCCCGCAAGCCCATGGGCGTGTACGTGCACATCCCGTTCTGCAACCGGCTCTGCTTCAGCTGCCCGTACATCAAGCACCAGACCGACCGGGACCTGACCCGTACCTACCTCGAAGCGCTCAAGGCCGAGATCACCAACTACGCCAACCGGCCATATATCCAGGACCACGTGATCACGCTGGGCTACATCGGCGGCGGCACCCCGACCGCGCTCACCGCCCCGCAGCTGGACGAGCTGTTCAACCACCTGTTCGGGAGCCTGAACGTCGACGAGAGCGCTGACTTCTCGATCGAGACGACCCCGGTCGACATCACCGAGCGCAAGGCCACCGTCCTGCTCGAGCACGGCATCCGGCGCATCAGCCTCGGCGTGCAGACCTTCGTGCCGGACGAGCTGCGCGACATCGGCCGCCCGAACGATCCGGAGATGCTCAAGGAGAGCATCCGGCTGCTGCGCCGGACCGGCTTCGAGAACATCAACATCGACCTGATGCACGGCATCAACGGACAGACGATGCAGAGCTGGGAGCACAGCCTCGACGTTGCCATCGAGCTCGGCGTCACCTGCATCTCCTTCTACACGTACATGGAGTTCGCGCAGATCTCCACCAAGCGTCGCAAGCTGCCGCCGGTGCCGGAGAAGGCAGTCGTCGACGAGATGTTTTTGTTCGCCGCGGAGAAGCTCACCAAGGCCGGCTTCCTCGGCTACTACGGCGACTGCTTCGCCAAGCCTGGCTTCCAGCCCAAGTACGGCGAGACATCGTGGAGCGAGGACGTGCCGATCATCCCGCTAGGCCCCACCGCGACCGGCCACCTGCGCGACCACTGGTACTTCAACGAGCCCGACATCGGCCGCTACATTCAGACCGTGATGGAGGGCCGGCTGCCGATCTCGATGGGCAAGCACATCACCAAGGCCGAGGCGATCCGCCGCTCGATGGTCCTCGGGGTCAAGGCCGGCCGGGTCAACCGCGAGCGTTTTCGGCGCATCCACGGCGTCGACTTCCTGGAGATGTTCCGTGCCGAGATCGACGACCTGATTGAGAAGGGGCTGATCACCGCGAACGACGAGGGCATCGAGGTGACCGGTCCGAAGGGCTGGTACTACCTCGACAACATCTCCAAGGCGTTCTACTCGCCCGAGTACCGGCGCTACCCCCAGCACCTGGGCGCCGACATCTCGAACTTCATCTCGCAGCAGTCGATCCCGCTGCAGATCATTTCCCGCCCCAAGGCCGAGGAGGTCAGCCATGACCACCACTGAGACTCGTCTGCTCAACCTCGCCGATCGGGTGCCGCAGCCCGCGCCGCACGACGACATCGACAAGGTGCGCCTGTACGACCTCGGCATGCGCCGGTCCGCGCTGATGGCCTACAAGCGGCCGACCGACCGGATCATGGCCAACGTCCGCGACGGGATGACCGACCTGGTCGAGGTCGGCTTCAACACCGGCCTGCTGTCGCTGCACGTCGCCGGCAAGCTGCCGGACCTGGCCGTGTCCGGCGTGGAGGAAAATCAGAACCTGGTCGACGTCGCCGAGGACAACCTGACGCTGGCGGTCTGGGCGAACACCGCCGGCGACGTCGAGTTCGAGATGGCCAAGCTCACCCGGCTGCCGTTCCCGGACGACTCGGCGGACATCGTCTTCTCGTTCTCCTCGCTGCACCGCTGGCGCCGGCCGGTCGAGACGCTGCGCGAGTGCGCCCGCATCTGCAAGCCCGACGGCGTGGTGATCATCGAGGACATGAACCGCCACGCCGAGGAGGGACACATCACCTTCATCCTGCAGTTCGTCAAGGAGGGCGGCGACGAGTTCATGCGGTCGCTGCAGGCGGCGTACACCCGCGACGAGGCGGCCGAGCTGCTCCGGGAAGCCGGCCTCGCGGACTGGCAGGTGGTCGAGGAGGACCTCGGCCTGGTGATCTCCTCGCGTCCGCTCGAGCCGGTGAGCGGCTGATGCCGGGCACCACGATCGCCGTCGTGCAGATGGAGTCGAAGCTCGGCAAGCCGGCGCAGAACCTGCGCCGGGCCGAGCACTACATCCACGAGGCGGTTGAGCAGAAAGCCGACCTGATCTGCCTCCCCGAGGCGTTCTCCACCTCCGGCAATATCCTCGAAGTCGCGGACGTATCGGTATCGATCCCGGGCCCGGAGACCGAGTTCCTCTGCGAGCAGGCGAAGGCGGCCGGCGTGCACATCGTGGCCGGCCTGCTCGAGCGGGGCGACGACGGCCAGTACTACAGCACCTCGGTGCTGGCCGGGCCGGCCGGGACCCTGCTTGGCCAGTACCGGCGCGTGCACTGCCACGAGCTGGAGAGCCGCTACCTCTCCGGCGGCTCGGAGTACCCGGTCTTCGACGTCGCGTTCGGGCGGATCGCCCTGATGCAGGGCTACGACGTCAACTTTCCCGAGGTCGCCCGGGAGTACTACCGCCGCGGCGTCGACGTCATCGTGTGCTCGGCGCTGGTCCCGGAGATGTTCGCGTACGTCGCCAACATGCGCCTGCCCGTCCGCGCCGTCGACGCCGAGTGCATCCTCGCCTTCGCCTCGGGCATCGGCACCAACCTCTACGCCGGATTCGGCTACATGGGACGCAGCCAGATCCTGGCCGACCCGCTGTTCCTCGAGGCCGAGCGGTTCGACTTCGTGGACGGTGACGAGCGGATGGTTGACCTCGGCAAGGAGCCCGGCGTCGGCGTCGTCGAGGTCGACCTCGACCGGATGCGCCGCTACCGGACGAAAGCCACGCTGCGAGGCGACCTGCAGCCGGCCACCTACTGGCAGCCCGAACGAGAGTGAAATCGCATGCGAGTGCTGCTCATCTCCACCAACAAGATCCGTGTGCCCCGGCCGGCGCTACCGATCGGCTTGGCCTACATCAGCGCCGCGCTCAAACACGCCGGCCATGACGTCGACGTCCTCGACCTGCTCTGGGAGTCGCGGGAGCTCAAGGCGGTCCGGGAACGGCTTACCACCGGCAGGTACGACGTGGTCGGCATCGCCGTGCGCAACCTGGACAACCTGACCTTCATCGACCCGGTTTTCTTCGGGCCGATGACCGAGAAGATCGTCCAGTGCGTCCGGAAGTACACCAGCGCCAAGGTCATCCTCGGCGGGTCCGGCTTCTCGGTCGAGCCCCTGTCGTTCTTCGAGTACGCCCAGCCCGACTACGGCATTGCCGGCGAGGGCGAGGTCGGCGTCGTCCAGCTGCTGGACTACCTGCAGTTCGGCGGCCGGCTGGAAGCCATCTCGGGGCTGTGCTACCTCGACGAGAACGGCAAGTTCTGCCAGAACCAGTCGAACTCCGGGTTCGACCTCGGCGCGCTGGAGCCGGATCGCAGCGTCTACGATCCGCGCTACTTCGAGGAGGGCGTCTCGGCGGCCTCCGACCTCACCCGCGACCACCAGCCGGCGATCGAGACGCTGCAGACCAAGCGCGGCTGCAAGCTGTTCTGCTCGTACTGCATCATCCGCAAGACCGAGGGCAAGGGCGACCGGTTCAAGGAGCCGGCCGAGGTGGTCGCCGAGATCCAGCGGGCGATGCGGGAGAACCCGGCGGTGCGGGAGTTCGAGATCGTCGACGCGACCTTCAACTACCCGATGGAGTACGCCGCCGAGGTCTGCGAGCAGATGATCAAGGCCAAGCTCGACGTCCCTTGGTACTGCCAGCTGACGCCGAACGCGGTCACGCCGGAATTCGTGAAGCTGCTGCACGCGGCCGGCTGCATCCGGGTCGACCTCGGCACCGACGCGCTCACCGACGAGGCCCTGACCGACCTGCAGAAGGGCTTCGACATGGCCCGGGTGCTCGAGATCGACCGGCTGTTCACGGCCAGCCCGATCGAGCACACCCACTGCATCTTCCTCGGCGGCCCAGGGGAGACCCCGCAGGCGCTGCGGGAGTCGATCCGCTTCACCGAGCGGTTCCTCAATCCCGCTCAGATCTACGCCAACCTCGGCATCCGGATCCTCAGCGGCACCAAGCTGCAGCGGCAGGCGGTTAAGGCCGGGATCCTCCAGGAGGGACAGGGCACCTTCGTGCCCGCTTTCTACGTCGAGCCGGCCATCCTCGCCGACCGGCAGACGCTCGACTTCGTCCGCAACGCCTACCTCAGCCACAAGAACTGGTACCTGTGGTGGGGCCTTGGCGGGCAAAATCTGACCGACCGCTCGAGGGAGACCATGCGCGCCGTGGTGGAGATGCAGCAGGAGTACGAGTATGTGATGCAGAGCAAGCCCCGACTGGAACGCGCGCCCAAGCCGGTAACCACCCAGCCGCTCAAGCTCGCGATCGGCTCGGTGTGATGGAGGTGGCGGCCGCCGCCGGCGAACTGCTCAAGACACTTGCGACCCGCGCCGACCCGGACTTCGCGGCGGGAATGCAGCGGTACTTCCCGCACGAGGTCCGGGCCCTCGGGGTGAGCAACGCCGCGGTCACCGCGATCGCGTACGACTACTTCCGTGACCGGCGCGACGTCCCGCCGGCCGTGCGGCTGCTGCTGGCCGAGGAGGTACTGGCCCGCGCCGAGCACCACGAGGAAGTGCTGCTCGGCTTCGCGGTCATCCACAAGGTCGCGCGGACCGGCCTCGGCGACGAGCTGCTGGATCGCTGCGAGCACTGGCTGGAGACGTACGTGTCGAACTGGGCCCAGTGCGACGACCTGTGCCTGAAGCTGCTGTACCCCTTCTTCCTCGGGCACCTCGGCCAGATCCCGCAGACGCGGCGCTGGGTCGAGTCCGCCTCGCCGTGGGCCCGGCGCGCCGCGAACGTGGCGGTGGTGAAGTTCGTCCGCCGCCAGGTCGGCCGCTCGGTGTTCGAGCTGCCGACCGCGCACGTCTTCGACAACTGCGTCCGGCTGATGCGCGACGACGAGGTATACGTGCAGAAGGGCTGCGGATGGCTGCTCAAGGTCACCGCCGAGGTGCATCCCGCCGAGGTGGCGGGCTTCCTGCGGACCTGGCACACCGAGATGAGCCGCGACACCTTCCGGTACGCGGTGGAGAAGATGGAGCCGCAGCTGCGGCGGTCCTTGATGGCGCTGGGTCAGGGAGCGACGCGATGAACGGAACCGGCCGCTACCGCCATATTCGGGGCATCCACTGCGAGTCGGCCTGCCAGTGCGCCATCCTCGCCGCCGGCGGATACCAGGTCGCCGAGGAGGTCGTGTTCGGGCTGGACGGCGGCTTCGGCTTCGCGTTCTTCCCGGCCACCGGCAACGCGCCCGACATCGCGGTCGGCAAGCAGGCCGTCCTGCCGCTGCGGGCGGCTCGGCTGATGGGCGTCGACGTGGCCGCGCACACCCCGCGGTCCGGCGCCGGGCTGACCGCCCTGCTCGAGTCGGCGCCGGCCGTCCTGACCCGGGTCGACCTCGGCCTGCTGCCGTACTGGGGTCTGGACGGGCGCTCGTCGTTCGGCGGCTACTTCGTCAACGTGGTCGCGGGCGCCGGGCCGGAGACGTTCGAGGTGTCCGACCCGGCGTTCGACGATCCGGTGACGGTGCGCGATGCCGACCTGCAGGCGGCCCGGTCCAGCCGCAGATCGCCGCCGCTGAACCCGGACTGGAAGGTGTACGTGTTCGGCGCGCCCCGGCGGACACCGCAGCTGCCGCTGGTCGGCCCGGTGGCCGTACGGACCCTGTGCCGTGAGGTTCTCAAGCCGGGCAGCCGGAACCTCGGCATCCCCGGGCTGAAGCTGCTGGCCGCCACCGCGCCCACGTGGCCGCAGTCCAAGCGGGGCGAGGTCGAGGACGTGGACCTGACCGGCCGCGTGGTGCGGACTGACGCGCTGGCGCGTCAGCTGCTGCACCTCGGCCGGCAGATCGAGTTGTTCGGCACCGGCGGCGGACTGTTCCGTCCGATGATCGGCCGCTTCCTCGCGACGATGGCCGACAGCACCGGCGACGCGCGCTACGCCACCGCGGCCGAGCTGTTCCGGGAAAGCGGCACGCTCTGGTCGAACCTGGGAACCGCGCTGCTGGCCGTGGCGACCGCGGCCGCACGTGACGACCTCAAACCGCTCGTGGACGCGGTAGCCGACACGGCCCGCTCCGCGATGGACATCGAGAAGCGGGCGCTCACCGCGCTCAGCACCGTGTAGGCGCGAGGACGAGAGATGCCCACCGAGGACGAGTCCGTACTGCTGCAGGGACCGGCACGCTGGAACGAGCACGCCCGCCGACGCCGATCCCTGGGCCCCTTCCGGCCCGACCTGCGCAAGGCCGACCTGCGCGGCGCCGACCTGCGCGGCGCCGAGCTCGCCGGCGCGGACCTGACCGGCGCCGTGCTGACCGAGTCGTACCTGATGTCGGCCGACCTGCGCGGAGCCGACCTGGAGGGCGCCGACCTGTGCGAGGCGTACCTGATCCTGGCCGAGCTCAACGACTGCCGGCTGGTTGGCGCCAATCTCGAGGGCGCGGATCTCAGCGGCGCCGACCTGACCGGCGCGGTGCTGGACCTGAGCTTCCGGCGGTCGGCCGTGATCTCCGACTACCTCACGATCTGGCCATAGCGAAAGGAGCTCTTTCATGATCGTTCTGGGCTACAACGGGTTCGGCAGGTCCGCGGACATCTTCGCGCGCCTCTTTCGCGCCACCGGCATCGATCGTCACCTGCTGTACGGCCACGACTCGTCGGCCGCGCTGATGGTCAACGGCGACCTGGTCGCCGCCGTCGAGGAGGAACGGCTCAACCGGGAGAAGAAGACGTCGAAGTTCCCGGTGAACGCCATGCGCTGGTGCCTGAAGTCGGCCGGCCTGTCCTTCGACGACGTCGACCTGTTCGCGTTCTCCTGGCAGTTCTCGCCGGACGTGCTGAACAAGATGATCGCCGAGATTACCGACGACCACGCCGCGACCGTCGAGCAGAAGTTCGGCCGACTGCAGCGTCTGGCCGAGACCCACGCGGCGATGTTCAGCGACGAGGCGATCCACAGCGACTTCCTCAAGCACACCGGCCACCGGCTGAGCCCGGAGAAGCTGGTGCAGGTACCGCACCACATCGCGCACCTGTCGACCGGCTACCACCTGTCGGGCGGCGGGAACGCGGCCTTCCTGATCAGCGACGGCCGGGCCGAGTGGCTGTCGTCGATCATGGGAGAGGTCCGCGAGGGCGAGGTGAAGATCTTCGACGACGTCACCATAGACTCCCGACATTCGCTGGCGATGCTGTTCTCGGTGGTGACCCGCTACCTCGGCTTTGTGCCCAACAACGACGAGTACAAAGTGATGGGGCTGGCCGGGTACGGCCGGCCGCCGGAGCCGAACCCGTTTCTAACGCACGTGCTGGAGCTGTGTCCGGACGGCACCTACAAGATCCCCTATCCGGCCAACATGGTGCCCGCCTACTACGAACTCTTCGATCGCATCTTCGGCGGCGACCCGCAGTGCCGAGAGGAATTCGACTACCGGGTCCGGGTGGCGTGCGCGGCCCAGCACATGCTCGAGACCGCGACCGCCGGCCAGATCCGCACGCTCGAGGCACGCAGCGACCTTCCGCGCCTGGTCTTCGAGGGTGGACTCGCACTGAACTGCGTCAACAACAGCAAGCTGCTGGATCGGTCGCGGTTCGCCGAGCTGGACGTCAGCTTCGGCGCCAGCGACGTGGGCGTCGCCATCGGCGCCGCCTTCTACGCGAGCCAGCAGGCGGGCACCCCGCCGCGGGTCGGCCCGTCGCCGTACCTGGGCCCCAGCTACGACGGCGCTGAGATCCAGGCCGCGCTGCGGCAGTACGCCGACCGGGTGACCTGGCGGGAGCTGGACCCCGCGGAAGTGCCCGGCGAGGCCGCGACCCTCATGCAGCAGCGGTGCGTCATCGGCTGGTTCCAGGGCCGCCTCGAGTACGGGCCGCGGGCCCTGGGCAACCGTAGCATCCTGGCCAACCCCAAGTTCCCCGACATCAAGGACATCATCAACGAGCGGATCAAGCATCGCGAGCAGTTCCGGCCGTTCGCCCCGGTGATCCTTGAACACCGGGCCGACGAGGTCTTCGAGCTCGGCAAGAAGAAGTCCTCGCCCTACATGACGTTCGTGGTTCCGGTGCGCCCGGAGTATCGGGAACGGATCCAGGGCGCTTGCCACGTCGACGGCACGTCGCGGATCCAGACCGTCACCGAGCGGAGCAATCCGCTGCTCGCCGAGCTGCTGCGCCGATTCACTGAGCTGACCGGCATCCCGTGCCTGATCAACACCTCGTTCAACGTCGCTGGTGAACCCATCGTGTGCTCGCCCGCGGATGCGCTCGCCTGCTTCCTGAAGACCGAGATGGACCATCTGTTCCTCGGCAACTTCCTGGTGTCGCGCGGTCTGGGTGGGTGAAGGCCCTGGCACGGCTCTCTGGTGGGTCACGCTAGAATCTACGCAAAGGAAGGGAGACGTGAACAAGTGTCGCTTTTGGTGGCGGATCCGTTCGTCGGCCGACATTGCGAGTCGACCACCCTCGTGAATCTGCTGCGGCAGCGCGACATCGACCTGTCCGAGTCGCTGGTCTTCGGCATCGCCGGCGGCCTCTCGTTCATCTACTGGCGGACAAAGCAAATGCCGACGCCGTTCCTCGGCGGCCGCATCAAGCCCGACGCGCTGACCGGCAACCTGGCGACCGCGCTGAAACTGCGACTCTCCGTCCACGAGACTTCCTCGGCGAAGCGGGCGCGGGAGCAGTTGCTGGCCGACCTCGACGAAGGCACCGTCGTCGGGCTCAAGCTCGACCGCTACTTCCTCGACTACTCCACCGACGACTTTCGCTTCGCGGCCCACTACGTGGCCTGCGTCGGCCGCGACGACGAACGGTTTGCCCTGGTCGAGACCCAGCCGCTCGGCCTGCAGTGGGCGACGGACGAGTCCCTGGCGACCGCCCGCAACTCGCGCGGCCCGATGAGCTCGCGCAACCGCGCCTTCACCCTCGGCCGCCCGAAAGGCGATCTGCCCGACCTGGCCGCCGCAGCCCGCAACGGCATCCGGATGTCAGCGGACAACCTCCTCGACCCGCCGATCTCGAACTTCGGCGTGAAAGGCATGCATAAGGTCGCCGCTCTGATGACCGAGTGGCTCGACGACCTGGAGTCACCGGCCGAGAACCTGCCCGAGATCGCGACGATCATGCAGGACGCCGGCACCGGCGGCGGCCTGTTCCGCACGATGTGGGCCGAGTTCCTGAACGAGACCGCCGGCCTTACCGGCGTCGGCGAGTTCCGGGAGCTCTCGGCGGCGTATCAGCAGGTGTCCGAGAAGTGGACCGAGGTGGCCGCCCTGGTGCACGAGGCGGGAAAGTCCTCGCAGCAGCAGTGCCTAGAAAGCGCAGCGAAGATCGTGCACGAGGCCGCCGACGAGGAGGAGCGATTGATGCGGCGCCTCCGCGATCTGGCGGCCTGATGCGTCTCCGGCGGGCCGCCGCCCAGGACGATGAGGTAGCGCGGTCGGCCGGGCCGCTCCGCGCGAGCCCCTGCGCGACCAGTATCCGCGGACAGCGAAAGCCGTGCAACCGACGATAGCGTTTACTGCCAGTTTGTGGCCGTCCAGACCTCAATTGCGGTCAATTGGTTGTACTTCGTGTTGCGGCTACCGCGCCGGCCGCCGGCGCTGAGGAGTCCTGTGAAGCTTGATGTCGTGACCTAGGTGTGATGTCCGGGGACGTTGGTCGAGGAAGTGCGACCACTCGATCTGAGGATGCTGGTTCAATCTCGTGAACAGATGAAGGCCTCCGGCTGTGCAGTGGGGTTGTCGAGACACCACTGAGCAGCACTGGAGGCCTTCATGTCCCACGCTAACGCCGCGTTGACCCCGCGAGCGCGATTGCGGCTGGCGCGTCTGATCGTGGACGACGGCTGGTCACCCGCACGAGCAGCTGAACGCTACGACGTGTCCTGGCGCACCGCCGCCAAGTGGGCCGCTCGTTACCGCGCCGAAGGCGAAGCCGGCATGACCGACCGGTCCTCACGCCCGCACCGGCAGCCGACCGCCACCCCCGCGCCGATCGTGCGCAAGATCGTCCACCTGCGACACAAACGACGCCTCGGCCCAGTTCCGATCGCTGAGCAGGTCGGCATCGCCGCCTCGACGGTGCACGCAGTCCTGCGCCGACGCCGGCTCAACCGGCTGTCTCACCTCGGCCGCGGCACCGGCGAGCCGATCCGCCGCTACGAACACGACCAACCCGGCGACCTGCTGCACGTCGACGTCAAGAAACTCGGCAACATCCCGGACGGCGGCGGCCACCGCTACCTCGGCCGCGTCCAAGGCAAGAAGAATCGCGCCGCCACCACCGGCAAACACCGCAACCGGCACCACAACCTGATAATCGGCACCGCGTTCGTGCATACCGTCATCGACGACCACTCTCGGGTCGCCTACGCCGAAATCCACGACGACGAAACCGCGATCACTGCCGTTGGCGTGCTCCAAAGCGCGGTCGCCTGGTACGCCGACCGCGGCGTCACTACCCGACGCGTCCTGTCCGACAACGGCTCCGCCTACAAATCCCGGCTCTGGACCACGACCGGCGCTGACCTGAACATCACCGTGAAGAAGACCCGCCCCTACCGGCCACAGACCAACGGCAAAATCGAACGCTTCCACCGAACCCTCGCCGACGGCTGGGCCTTCGCCAAGCTCTACACCTCAGAAATGGCCCGCCGCGCTGCCCCCTTGGATTCCAGCGAACGTCGCAACACCCCAGCTCCAGGGGACGCGATGGACTTCAAGATCCGGGAGAGCCGGAAACCGCAGGGGGCGAAGAGGCTCGTCGCCGAACGAACCGCATACTTCCAGCTCGTGCAGCAGGGATTCAGCAACAACCAAGCCTGCCGGATCGTCGGGATCGATCCCCGCAGCGGCAGGCGATGGCGCAACTGATACACGCCGTCCAATCGGAAGGGCCCGGCGCGGCCCATCCCTCCCGCGGTGCCGCAGGCGTCCTCGCGGTTTATCTGCGTGGAGGAGCGCATCTACATCGCTGACCGGACGAGAGAGAAAGCGACGGTGCGGTCAATCGCGGCTGAACTCGGGCGCAGCCCTTCAACCATCAGTCGGGAGATCGAACGCAACAGGCACCCGGAAAGTGGTGTCTATCGTCCTCATGCCGCACAGGCGCGTGCCGATGCACGCCGGCCGAGACCGAAAACCGCGAAGATTGCGCAGTATCCGGAATTGCGGGAAGTTATTCAGGACCGGCTCGACCGGCGGTGGAGTCTTGTGCAGATCTGTCAGGCTCTGCCCGACGTCTTCCCTCAGCGGCCGGAGCTGCACGTGGTCCCCGAAACGATCTATCAAGCCCTGTATCTGCAGGCCCGGGGCGAGCTACGCCGCGAGGTCCACCGGGCGCTGCGCACCGGCCGGGTACGGCGCAAACCGCGTAGGCAGGCCCAGCAGCGCAGCTCACGGTTCACCGATCCAATGATCATGATTAGCGACCGTCCGGCCGAAGCGGAAGACCGAGCCGTACCGGGTCATTGGGAAGGTGATCTGATCATCGGAAAAGACGGCGCCTCGGCTATCGGCACCCTCGTCGAACGCACCACGCGATACGTGATGCTGGTCTACTTGCCTGACGGCCGCAGTGCAGAATTGGTTCACCTCTTGGGCCTTCACCGAACGCGCCCGCAAGGCCGGCCTGCTTCCATCTCTGGGCAGCGTCGGCGACCCCTACGACAACGCCCTGGTCGAGTCGTTCTGGGGCCGCATGCAAACCGAGCTGCTCGACCGGCAACGCTGGCGCACCCGGGTCGAACTCGCCAACGCGATCTTCGAGTACATCGAAGGTTTCCACAACCGACGCCGGCGCCACTCAGCCCTCGGCTGGCAAAGCCCCATAGACTTCGAAAACACCGCCACGCCTCGGACACCGTCTCTCTACGTTCCGGTCCAGCGAACCGGGGCATGATCAGTGCGTCCGGGCGTACGGGTCAGGTTGGCCAGGCCCATCGCCGTCACCGTCCGGCCCGCCCGCGCCCGCCGCGGCGCCCGCACCGCCGGGCGCAACGTCTCCGCCGGGCGCAGCCGCGCCGCCCGGGCCGCCGGCACGCTGCCGGCCAGCAGTGCCAGCCCGACCGCCACCGGCACCGCCAGCAGCGCCCGACCGGGACCGGCGCCGACGTGCAGCGCCGCGCCGAGCGGCCAGGTCAGGGCCGGCGACAGCAGCCCGGCGACGAGCCCGATCAGGGCGATCTCGCCGAGAACCGCGCCCGCTATCCGGCGGGCCGGCCAGCCGAGCGCGACCAGGACGGCCAGCTCGGTGCGACGGTCGCGAACCCCGGCGGTCACCGCGTTGACCAGGAACAGCGCGCAGACGAGCAGGACCAGCACGAACAGCACGGCACTCTTGCGGTCGACCGCCTGGACGATCGCCGTGGCCGCGCCCTTCTTCGACCAGCCCTCGGCGAGCAGCAGCTCGGGCCGCCCGTACTTGCCGGCCGCCACCCGGACCTGTTGCGGCGCCGGCGACGCGCCGTACGTGACGTCGACGTCGAGGCCGGTGCGGGCGGCGATCTCCTGCGCGACCACCCGGACCCGCTCGCGGGACGTGGGGGAGAAGCCGGCGGCGTCGGCGACCCGCACCTGGACGGCACTGATCGGCGCGGCGGCGGCGCGGCGGGCATCGGTGCGGCTCAGCGTGTCGCTCAGGGCCTCCACCGTGGTCAGCAGCAGCGGCGGCGAGGCGAGGTAGCCGCCCGGGTTGCCGTCGGGCAGCAGGGACCGGTCACCGAGCAGGTCCCGGCTGCGCGCATCGGCTCCGGCCGACCCGGGCGGCTCGTACGTCTCCAGCGGCACCTCCGTCAGCGCGCTGAACCCGGTCATCCGCTCGGGGTCGAAGGTGCCGACCACGCGCAGCACGTCGGAGGTGTCGCCGCGCCCGCCGCGCGTCACCGGGGTCAAGGGCCGGAACGAGGTGTCGTCGATCTGCCACGGCACGGTCAGCCCGGTGGCGGAGAGCTGGTACGCGGCCGGGTCGGCCGGCACGGTCCGGGCCACCAGCGTCCCGCCGGGGCCCCGGTCGTAGGTGACCGGCCCGGTCTGCACCAGGTGCTCCATCTCGAGCCCGCCGGACGCGGTGAGCAGGGCGGACAGCGCGTTGCGGTAGCTCTCGGGGGCATTGCCCGAGGTGTGACCGGCGGGCGTGGCCGGCAGCGCGTCGAGATTGGCGGCGAGCGTCTCCGGGGCGGCCGCGGGCGGCGGGCCGGTGAGCCGGGCGCGGGACAGGGCCACGTCGAGGGTCTGGTCGGCGTACGCCCGCCCGGCCGCCACCGCCGGCACCGCCCGCCCGAACTCGATCGGCGCCGTGCCCTCGTGCGGGGTGAGATAGCGCCCGGCGTCGACCGCGCCGCGCAGCCCGACCAGCTTGTCCTCGGCCGCCGGGTCGACGGCCGCCAGCAGCATCGGGATGTGCGTGGAGACGGTGAGCACCAGCCGGCCGTCGGCGGTGGTGCCGCCCAGGCCGTCGTCGCTCTGGAAACGACCGTCGGGGAGCAGCCGCACGACCTGCATGTCGGCGCGGTCGCGATCGGTGGTCAGCGTCGACCGCAGGGCCGGGTCGAGCTCCGTGCAGATCGGCTTGCCCTGCTCCAGCACGGCGATCTGGCCGCCGCGCAGGTCCTTGCCGCGGCGCACCTCGCCCCCGGTGAAGTGCGCCTCGTCGTCGCCGTAGCCCTCGATGACCGGCCACGACACCGGATGCTTGGTCACGTAGACGTACATCGGGCGGCCGGTGGCGCGGCTCAGGCCGCGGTCGGCCAGGAACGTGCGGTCGAGCCGCACCACCTGCCGGTCGGCCGTGCGGTCGACGGCGCCGGTGAGGTCGAGGCGCGCGTGCAGCAGCATTTGACGTAGCCGGCCATCGCGATCGGGGCCGCCACCTCGACCCCGGGCACCGCGCCGATCCGGGCGTACTGCGCGGCGGTGATGCCGCCGAAGATGCCGGACAGGTAGTTGGGGCGGACCAGCGAGGACGCGTCCTCCAGCGGGGTGCGGGCGCCCTGCGGGCGGACCAGGATGTCGTACGCGGCGCGGCTGTTGCCCTGGACCGTGCTGGTGACCTGCAGCCGGGCCGCCCGGGTGGTCCCGGTCAGCACGGTGAAGCCGGTGGTGGCGATGAGGATGCCCAGCAGCAGCGTGACGGCGCGGGACGGACGCCCGCGCACGTGGGCCCAGATGAAGCGCAACACGGTCACACAGTGCCGCATACATTGTGACAATGCAATGGGTACGATCAGCCCATGCCGATCCAGCACGCGGTGCTCTCCCTGCTCGCCGACGGGCCGAGCTACGGCTACGAGCTGAAGAGCGCCTTCGAGGCGGCGGTCGGCCCGCAGTGGGGCCCGCTCAACATCGGCCACCTCTACCAGATCCTCGACCGCCTGCTCCGCGACGAGCTGGTCAGCGCCGAGCGGCACGCCCAGCAGGTCAAGCCCGACCGGGTCGTCTACTCGATCACCGACGCCGGCCGCGCCGAGCTCGAGGAGTGGCTCGGCGCGCCCAGCCCGCGCAGCGGCGGGTTCCGCGACGACTTCTTCCTCAAGATCACGGCCGCGGCCCGCTCCGGCGACCCGGGCACGGTCCGGCGCGCGCTCAGCGCCCAGCGCGCCCATCTGCTCCGCGAGCTGCGCAACCTCGACGCGCTGCGCCGGGAGAACGACGACCGGGTGGTCGCGCTGCTGCTGGCCGCCGCGATCCGGCACGTCGAGGCCGACCTGGCGTTCGTCGACGACGCCGAGGCGACGCTCCTCGACGGCGAAGCGGCGGCACCGCCTCCGGCGCGACCGGCCGCGCCGGCCGCGCCGGCCGCCGACGTGCGAGCGGCCGGGTGACCCCGCCCGCGGCCGACTGACCGAACGCGCGGCCGGCTGACCGGATCCACGGCCGGCTGACCGAACGCGCGGCCGACTGACCGAACGCGCGGCCGGCTGACCGGACCCGCGGCCGGCTGACCGGACCCGCGGCCGGCCGGGCGGCGATGGCGGCACCCTACGATCGAGCCTGTGCCGGCCGAGCGATTTGTCCTGAGCCAATCCTGGTGGCTCGCCGGCGAGATCGTCCGCCGTCATCCCGGGATCACCCTGGTCGAGACCCATCCGGGCGGCGGCACCTACGACTGCCTGACCCTCATGCGCGACCACGCGACGCTGATAGACATCAATCGGGCCGGCAGCATCCACGTCGGCGGCGAGGGCCGGCCGGCCGGGATGTCGTTCGAGTCCCTGTTCGACCACGAGAACCCGGCCGAGATCATCGCCCTGGTCGAGCAGGGCGCCGGGCTGCGCTCGGCGGGCAGCGCGCCGGTGACGACGCCCACGGCCCTGGCCTTCCGGGTGGCCGCGCAGGTGCTGGCCCTCACGGTCAACGACAAGCGGCGGTGGGACGTCCGCAGCGAACGGGTCGACTCGAGCGGCATGGACGGTGGCGGCCGCCGCTGGTTCGTCGACCGGTTCCCGATCGCGGCCGAGCGGGCCCGGCAACGGCGGCCGGACGACCTGCTGGGGGATCCGTACTACCGGTACTGGGGCGTCACCAGCAACGGGGAAGCGGTCGCCGTCCTCGACACCGACGGCTTCGCCTACGTCGGTGAGCAGGCGCTGCACCTGCCGTCGCTCTACCAGGCCCACAACCGCCGCCTCACGCCGACGGTCGCGGCCGCCTTCGCCGCGGTGCTGCCGTGAGGTGCGTCCGGCGGCAGATGTGGTCGCTGGTCTCGATGCTCCTGCGCCGGCACCCCGGGCTCCAGGTGGCCGAGACCCAGCACGGCATCGCCCTGTTCAAGCCGGACGACGACGCCCGCTTCCTGCTCATCGACCGGGACGGCGATCTCGTCATCGCGGCGGACCGGCCGTGGCCGACGCTCGACGAGCTCCTCGCGGCGGCGCCGGACGGCGAGAAGCTCACCGATCTCGAGTACGCCGTCGGCCTCGAGCCGCCGCCGATGACACCGCCCTCGACCCCGGCGGTGCTCGCGTACCGGACGCTGGCGCTGCTGATGGCGATCACGCTCGACGACAAACGCGAGTGGCAGATCCGCGGCGTCTGGCAGGAGACCATCTCGGGCGCCCACCACATCAAGGCGTTCCTCGTGCCGTTCCCGGTCGCGGCCGCACGAGCCGAGACGAACCGCACTCACGAGTCGTATCGCCGGTCCTACCTGCCCTACTGGGCTGTCCTGCGCGCCGGTGAACCGGTGGCCCTCGTCGACACGTACGGCTTCGTCCATGTCGGCAGTCAGGTCTTCTCGCTCCCCGAGCTCTACACCGCGCACGCCCGGCGGTTGACGCCGACGGTCGCCGCCGCTCTCGGTGAGGTGCTGCCGTGAGGGGCTCCGCCGCGCGCCGTGTCGCGCGGGGAGGTCTAATGGGGTGATGCGTCCGGCAGCCGATCCCGCATCCACCGTCCAGGGCGACCGCTACCGGATCACGGTGCTCACCGAAGGCCTGGTCCGCCTGGAGTACTCCGAGGACGGCGTCTTCGAGGACCGCGCGTCCACCTTCGCCGTCAACCGCCATCTCCCGGTGCCCGAGTTTCGGGTGCTCGACGCCGGCGGCCATCTCGAGGTGGTGACGTCGCGCTTCCGGCTCACGTACGACCGCGGCCCGTTCACCACCAGCGGCCTGAGCCTCGCCGTCGGGGGCGGCGTCAGCTCGTACCACTCGGTGTGGCGCTACGAGCAGGCGCCGGAGGACCTCGGCGGCACCGCGCGCACCCTCGACAACGCCGACGGCGCGGTCCCGCTCGAACCGGGCGTGGTCTCGCGTACCGGCTTCGCGGTGATCGACGACTCCGGGTCCTTCCTGTTCGACGGCGACGGCTGGGTCAGCGCCGACAACGTCGACCGCACCGACCTGTACGTGTTCGCCTACGGTCACGACTACACCGAGGCGCTGCGGGCGCTCTACGCGGTGTCCGGGCCGCAGCCGTTGGTGCCGCGCTGGGCCCTGGGCAACTGGTGGAGCCGCTATCACCGGTACAGCGCGGAGTCCTACCTGGCCCTGCTCGACCGGTTCCGCGCGGACGGCATCCCGTTCTCGGTCGGCGTCATCGACATGGACTGGCACCTGGTCGACGTCGACCCCGGGCACGGCAGCGGGTGGACGGGCTACACCTGGAACCGCGAGCTGTTCCCCGCGCCGGCGACCTTCCTGAAGCAGGTGCACGAGCGCGGGCTGCGGGTCACGCTGAACGTGCATCCGGCGGACGGGGTGCGCTCGTTCGAGGACGCCTATCCGGCGATGGCGGCCGCGCTCGGGCGCGATCCGTCGTCCGGCGAGCCGATCGCCTTCGACGTCACCGACCGGGCCTTCCTCACCGCCTACCTGGAGGTGCTGCATCGCGGCCTGGAGGCCGACGGGGTCGATTTCTGGTGGCTCGACTGGCAATCCGGTCCGCATTCGCGCATCACCGGCATCGACCCGCTGTGGATGCTCAACCACTTCCACTACCTGGACAACGGCGAGATCACCTTCTCCCGGTACGCGGGACCGGGCAGTCACCGCTATCCGGTCGGCTTCTCCGGCGACGCCGTCATCAGCTGGGCGTCGCTGGCTTTCCAGCCGTATTTCACGGCGACCGCGGCCAATATCGGGTACGGCTGGTGGAGTCACGACATCGGCGGGCACTTCTTCGGCGTACGCGACGACGAGCTCGCCACGCGCTGGGTGCAGTTCGGGGTGTTCTCGCCGATCATGCGGCTGCACGCGGGCAGCAACCGGTTCATCGACAAGGACCCGGCGTCCTTCCCCGCTCCGGTGCGCGACGTGATGACGGCGTTCCTGCGGCTGCGGCACCGGCTCGTGCCGTACCTCGACGCCATGAACAACCGGTCGGACCTGCCGCTGGTCCTGCCGATGTACTACCGGGAGCCGGAGGAGAACCAGGCGTACGGGGTGCCGGACCAGTACCAGTTCGGCAGCGAGCTGGTGGTCGCCGCGATCACCGCCCCGGCCTCGCCACGGACCGGTCTCGGCCGGGTGCGGGCGTGGCTGCCGGACGGCGTGTGGGCCGACGTGCTCACCGACCTCGTGTACGACGGCGGCCGTACCCTCTACCTGCACCGGGACCTGACCACCATCCCCGTGCTCGGCGCCGCCGGGGCGATCGTGCCGCTGGACGGCGCGGCCGTGCCCGGCAACGACCCGGTCGACCCCGCCCACCTCGAGGTGCTGGTCGTCGTGGGCGCCGACGGATCGTTCGAGCTCGGCTCGGCGTCGCTGAGCTTCGACCAGGAGCGCGGCGAGCTGGTGGCGTCGTCCCGGATCGCCCGCACCTTCACCGTCACGTTCGTGGCGCTCACCGGCGTCGACCCGATCGCCTCGGTCGACGGCGCGGTGGTCGGGGCCGAGGTGCACCGCGCGGCGACCCGGACCTCGATCACCGTGCCCGGCGTGCCGGCCGCGGCGACGCTGCGGGTCGCCGTCGGCGCCCGCCCGCGCCTGCGCGCCAACGACGTGGACGCGTTGCTGTTCCGCCTGCTCGACCGCGCCCCGATCGAGTACGAGATCAAGAGCCGGGTGCTGGAGATCGCCACCGCCGCTCGCCCGCTCGCGGTCCGCCTCTCCCACCTGCAGGCCCTCGACCTCGACGCCGAGCTGTTCACGGCTCTCGGCGAGATCCTGCTCGCCCGGAGCGAGTGACCGGCCGGCGGCCGGGCGGCCGGTTCACCCGGCCCGAAGAGCCGCCGCGATCTCGTCGAGGCCGGGCAGGGCGGCGCCGCCGAGCTCACCGTCCTCGCGAAGCTCGCCCGCCCGCTCCCGGAACTCCTCGAATCGGTCCCTCGCCTCGTCGATCCGGCCGGCGCCGGCCTCCCGGGCGACGGCCCTCAGGTCGCGCAGCAGCGACTTGGCGGCCTTCGGCCGTACCGTGCCGTCGTCCGCCCGCCGCTGGATCAGCAGGGCCAGGGCGGCGAGCCGGTCGGTGACGGTGACGGCCCGCGGCGCCGGCCCGGTGCCGGCCGGCCCGGTGCCGGCCGGCCCGGAAGGCCCTTCCGCCGGCCCGGAGCCCGGCTCGGCCAGTGTTGTGGCCTCCGGGGTTGCCGCCGGAGCCGTCGCCGAGGGCGTCGGTGGCCGGCCGGCCACCGACGCCGGCCGCTCCGCACCGCCGGCCAGGGTCACCGACACCACCGTCGCCGCGACCACGACGAGGGCCGCGCCCGCCGCCAGGGCCACGGTCCGGTCGGACGGCCGCCGGCGCCACGGTGACGGCCGGGCGGCGGAGGTCACCCGCGGAAGTGCCAAGGTGGGCGCGGCGACCGGCGCCTCGCCGGGCGCGGCCCCCGGATCGGCGCGATCGGACAGCGGTATCGCCCGCAACCGGGCCGCGACGGACCCGGCCGTCGCCGGCCGGTCGGCGGGCTGCTTGGCCAGCAACTCCGCCACCAGCCGGAGCAGCTCGGGCGGCAGGCCGCCGCGGTGTGCGCCCAACGGCACCGGCGGCTCGTGCAGGTGCAGGTCGAGTACGTCGATCGGGTGGTCCGCGGCGAACGGCGGCGCGCCGGCCAGCATCGCGTACAGCACACAGCCCACCGCGTAGAGGTCGGCGCGGCCGTCGACCGGGTCGCCGGCGGCCTGTTCGGGCGCCATGTACTGACAGGTGCCGACCACGGCGTCGGCGCCGGTCAGCGCCGCCTCGCCGGCGCACCGGTCGAGCAGGGCGACGCCGAAGTCGCAGACCTTCACCACGCCCGCCGCGTCGACCAGGACGTTGGACGGCTTGATGTCGCGATGAACGACGCCGGCCGCGTGCGCGGCGTCCAGCGCGTCACAGATCTGGGCGGCGATCGACACCGCCTCCCCGGCCGGCAGGCGCGTCCGCCGGGCCAGCATCTCGGTCAGGCTGCGGCCCTCGACCAGCTCCATGACCAGGTATGCGGCGTCGCCGGTGGTGTCCACGTCGTACATGCCGACGATGTTGTCGTGCGCCAGCCGAGCCACCGACCGGGCCTCGCGGCGCAGCCGCTCCAGTGCCGCCGGGTCGGCCCGCGACCGCGCGTTGAGGATCTTCACCGCCGCGTCGCGCTCCAGCCGGGTGTCGCAGGCCTGCCACACGGTGGCGGTCGCTCCGCGCCCCAGGGGCCGCTGGAGGTGATAGCGCCCGCCCACGACGTTGTCCGACATGCCGCATCCTTCCGCCGAGCCGATGACTCCGTCGGGGAAGCGCCACCGGCCGGCGCCGTGTTACACCGCGTCCCCTGGACGAGGGACGCCGCGGGCGGCGGTCAGGAGGGCGTGACCAGGCGGGTCTCGTAGGCGACGACCACGGCCTGGACGCGGTCGCGCAGACCGAGCTTGGCCAGGATCCGGGCGACGTGGGTCTTCACCGTCGCCTCGGAGAGGAAGAGGCGGCCGGCGATCTCCACGTTGCTCAGGCCCTGCGCCACCAGCGTCAGCACCTCGCGCTCCCGGGGTGTGAGCGTGGCCAGGTCGCGGTGCAGGGGCGACTCGCGTGGCTCCGGCGTGGTGAAGCGCTCGACCAGGCGGCGGGTGATGCTCGGGGCGAGCAGGGCGTCGCCGTCGCGCACGATGCGGACGGCGGCGACCAGGTACTCGGGGGTGACGTCCTTGAGCAGGAAGCCGCTGGCGCCCAGGCCGAGTGCCGCGTAGACGTAGTTGTCGAGGTCGAACGTGGTCAGCATGATGACGCGCGGCGGCTCGTCGCCGGCCAGGATGCGGCGGGCGGCCTCGATGCCGTCCATGGCCGGCATGCGGATGTCCATCAGCACCACGTCCGGTCCGGTGCGGCGGACCGCGTCGACCGCCTCGGCGCCGGTCTCGGCCTCGGCGACGACGTCGATCCCGTCGGCCGTGAGGATCATGCGGAATCCGGCGCGTACGAGCGCCTGGTCGTCGGCGATCACCACCCGCAGCGGCTCGGTCACCGGGTCTCCAGCGGAAGCTGAGCCTGGACCCGGTAGCCGCCGGTGAGCCGGGCCGCGGCCTGCAGCGTTCCGCCGTAGACCGCCAGCCGCTCGCGCAGGCCGGCCAGGCCCCGGCCGGTCGAGGTGGCCGACTCCGGGGTCGGCCGGCCGCCGGTGTCGGTGACGGTGATGCGCAGCTCGTCCGGCGCGTACGCGACGTCGACCGTGGCGCGGGCGCCCGAGGCGTGCTTGACCGTGTTGGTGAGCGCCTCCTGCACCACGCGGTAGGCGGCGAGCTCGAGCCCGGCCGGCAGCGGTTGCCGGTCGCCGCTGGTGGTGACGGTGACGTCGACCCCGGCGTCGCGGACCCGGTCGATCAGCGGCGGCAGCTGGGCCAGGCCGGGCTGCGGGGTGAGGGTGTCCTCGTCGTCATCCGCCGCGCCGAGCAGACCCATCACCCCGCGCAGCTCGCCCAGCGCCGCGCGGCCCCCTTCCTCGACCGCCAGCAGGGCGTCGCGGGCCGCCTCCGGCGCGCTGTCGAGGACCTTCCGGGCGGCGCCGGCCTGGATGACCATCATCGACACGTTGTGGGTCACGATGTCGTGCAGGTCGCTCGCGATGCGCGCGCGTTCCTGGCGGGTGGCCTCGCGCAGCGCCTCGGCCCGCTCGCGGCGCAGCCGGTCGGCGTGCTGGCGCCAGGTGCGCATGCCGTTGACGGCCAGCCCGATCGGCAGCAGCACCAGGAACGGCACCGAGGCCACCGGGACGATCGGCACCGCCAGATCGGGGAACGAGCTGTAGAGCAGCGCCGCGACCGGCAGCGCGGCCAGGGCCAGGATCCGGTACGGGCTGTACGCGGCGGCGCTGTACCCGGCGATCACGCAGGCGTAGAAGGAGACCCGCAGGATGTCGGTGCCCGGGGACTCGCCGTGCAGCGACAGCACCGTGATCCCGAGGATGACCATGAGGGTCGCCAGCGGGTACCGGCGGCGCATCAGCAGCGGCAGGATGGCGGCCACCGCGATCCAGCCCGGACCCTGCGGATTGAGCGGGTACGACTCGTGCAGCGGCACCGGCACGGCCGGCGCGACCGGGGGCGTGGGCAGATCGGGGTACACGGGGACGACCGCCCCGTCGCTGGTGGTCTCGAACAGGTGCCCGGTGATGCCGGTGCCGCTCAGCGCCGCCACGATGAACACCGCCACGAGCAGGACGTCGAAGGCCCAGTTGCGCCGGGTCAGCCGCGGCCGGGGGCCGGACGGGCGCAGCGCCCACGCGACCGGAGGCAACGACAGCAAGCGGTTCACCGGCCCATTGTGTCCGGCGAGGTGAAGCGTACGCATCCATCGCTCGACTACGCCGCAAGGATGACGCCGCCGGGGCAATGCCCTCTCCCGGCCGACGCCCGGCGTACGCCGGCGTCCCTAGCGTCCCCACCATGATTGACGTCGTAGATGTGAGCCGCCGCTACGAGGGCGACCAGGCCGCCCTCGACCACCTCAGCCTGCACGTCGCCGAGGGCGAGTGCCTGGCGCTGCTCGGACCGTCGGGCAGCGGCAAGTCGACCCTGCTCAACCTGATCGCCGGCCTCGACCGGCCGACCGAAGGCACGGTCACGGTCGGCGGGACCCGGGTGGACACGCTGAGCGAGGCCGGCGCCGCCCGCTACCGCCGCGCCACCATCGGGCTGGTCTTCCAGTTCTTCAACCTGCTCGACGACCTGACCGTCACCGACAACGTGCTGCTGCCGGCGCAGATCGCGGGCCGGTCCGCCGGTTCCCGCCGGCGTGCCCGTGAGCTGCTCGAGACGCTCGGCATCGACCGGCACGCGGACGCCTATCCCGGCCGCCTCTCCGGTGGGGAGCGGCAGCGGGTCGCGGTCGCCCGGGCGCTGATGAACCGGCCGCCGTTGCTGCTCGCCGACGAGCCGACCGGCGCGCTCGACACCGCCTCCGGCGCCGAGGTCCGCAAGCTGCTGGTCGACCTGCACGCCGACGGCCAGACGATCGTCCTGGTCACCCACGACGAGGCCCTGGCCGGCGCCGTCGCCACCCGCACCGTGCGCCTGGTCGACGGGCAGGTGGCGGCGTGAGTGCCATCCGGACCGTGGTGCGCGGGGCGCAGCGGCGCCGCGTCTCCACGATCGTCATCGTCGCGGCGACGGCGATGGCCGTCACCGCCACCGTGCTGGCCGGCCTGCTGCTGGCCGCGTCCTCGGCGCCGTTCGCCAACGCGTTCGCCGGCCAGAACGGCGCGCACCTGACCGCGGTCTTCGACTCGGCGAGGACGACCAGGGAACAGGCCGCCGCCACCGCGTCGACGGCCGGGTCGGCGATCGGCCCGTTCCCGGTGGCCACGGCCGTGGTCAAGGAGGACCCGCACACCCCGCCCGTCCCGCCGCTGAAGGTCGTCGGGCGGGCCGACCCGGGCGGCGACCCGATCGACAAGGTCACGCTGCTGGCCGGGCGCTGGGCCCGGGCCACGGGCGAGATCGTGGTCGCCCGTACCAACCTGATGATCCCGGCCGGCACCACGCTGACGCTGACCGACGGGTCCACGCTGAAGGTCGTCGGCGAGGCGCGGTCGATCAGCCAGACCGCGCAGGGCTGGGTGACACCGCAGCAGGCGGCCGCGCTCGGGCACACCGGGTGGCAGATGCTCTACCGGTACGCCGATGCCGGCACCGAGTCGGCGATGGCCGCCCACAAGACGGCGCTGGGCCCGGGCGTACCGGCGCAGTCGTGGCTCGACGTGCGCCGCGATGCCGCCCACCGGACCCAGCTCTACGTGCCCCTGCTGAGCGCGTTCGGGCTGATCGGCCTCGCCCTGGCCGCCCTGGTCATCGGCAACGTCGCCGCCGGCACGGTGGCCTCGGCCACCCGCCGCATCGGCGTCATGAAGGCGCTCGGGCTGACCCCGGCCCAGGTGGTGCGGGCCTGCCTGGCCCAGGCGCTGATTCCCGGCCTGATCGGCGCGGTCCTCGGCGTCGTCGCCGGCAACCTGCTCGCGGTGCCGCTGACCGCCGACGTGGCCGACCTGTTCGGCACCGTCCCGATGTCGGTCACCCCCTGGGTCGACGCCGCCGCGATCGTGGCCGCGGCGCTGGTCATCGCCGCGACGGCGGCGCCGGCCGCGTGGCGGGCGGCCCGCTTGCGCACGGTCGACGCGCTCGCCGTCGGCCGCACCCCGCACAGCGGCCGCGGCCGGGTCGCCGCCCGGTTCGCCGCCCGCACCCGGCTGCCGCGGCCGTTCAGCCTCGGGCTGGCCCAGCCGTTCACCCGGCCGGCCCGCCTGCTGGCCATGCTGCTGACGGTCGGGCTCGGCACGGCGGCGGCGACGTTCGCGATCGGCCTGGCCATCTCGCTGCGCCACGTGCAGCAGGCCGACCAGCGACCCGACGCCTCGGCCGACGTGCTCGTCGCTCCCGCCCCGGACGGCTCCGACCCCCGCGCGGCGATCGCCGCCACGGCCGGAACGGGGCAGTACTACGGCCGCGGACCCGCCGACATCGCCGTCGACGGGCTGCGCGAGCCGGCGCGGGGCACGGTCACCAGCGGCGACGCCCGCTGGGCCGGGTACGAGATGCTCGCCGGCCGCTGGTACACCGGCCCGGGGGAGGCGGCCGTCTCGACCGGGTTCCTGACCGCCACCGGCAAGCACCTCGGCGACACCGTCACCGGCGCCGGCCACGGGCCGCTCACCCTGGTCGGCGAGGTCTTCGACGGCAGCGCCAACAACCACCTCTACACCGACGTGGCGAGCCTCCCCGGCCGGAAGCCGATCCTCGAGTGGTACGTCAAGCTCGAGCCCGGCACCGACCGTGCCGCCTACATCGAGGCGCTGCAGAGCAGGAACGTCCACGCCGAGGCCACCCGCACCGAGGGACCGGACGGCACGCTGATCGTGCTCGACTCGCTGACCGCCCTGCTCACCGGGCTGCTCGTCGCCGTGGCCGGGCTCGGCGTGCTCAACGCGGTGGTGCTGGACTCGCGCGACCGGGTGCACGACATCGGCGTACACAAGTCGATGGGCATGACGCCGAAGCAGACCGCCGCGATGGTGGTCGCCTCGGTCGGCATCCCCGGCCTGGTCGGTGGGCTGGCCGGCGTCCCCGCGGGCTGGTTGCTGCATCGGTGGGCGGTACCGGCGATGGCACACGGCGCCGGCATTCGCCTTCCACCATCCACCATCAGCGTGTACGCCCCCAGCCTGCTGGCCGTCCTGGCGCTGGCCGGCCTGGTCATCGCCGCCGGCGGCGCCCTGCTCCCGGCCGGCTGGGCGGCCCGGACCCGGACCGCCGTGGCCCTGCGCACCGAATAACCGCACGGGCAGCCGGTGCTATTCGGGCGGGACCAGGACCACGCCGAGCGATCCGGCCGGACCCTGGTCCTGCCCGTCGTCAAGGGCGGCCTCCACCGCGGCGCCGCGTCCGGGCGGCAGGTCGGCGGGCAGCTCGAACAAGGCCTGGAAGCGGCGCTGCTCCAAGGGGCCGAGCCGCAGCCGCACCTCGGTCCGCTCGCCGGGCTCGGAGACGGCGGCGCCGTCCTCGTCGAGCAGCCGCACCTGCGCCCGGATGTCGCTCGGCTCGATGCCGGAAGCCTCCGCGACCTGCCGTTGCCGCCACTCGTCGACCGGGCCGAACGCGAGCCGGTAGATGCGCTCCTCGGCGTAGGGATTGCCGGCGGCGAACGGCACGATCGCCGGCGCGCCCGGCGCCGCCGGCACGGCCATCAGGTTGCGCTGCGCCCAGTGCCGATCGTGGATCGGGTCGCAGGCGAGGCCGGCCCGGTCCTGCGGGTGCGAGACGCAGACCAGCAGGCAGACGTGGTTCGGCGCGGTCGCCGGGATGGTGGCCTTCATCGGGGGAGCGGTGGTGGTCAGGCCCGGCGTCGTGCGGGTGACCGGCACCGCGACGCCGGTGGCGGTGAGGAAGGTCGGCTTGGTGAAGCCGACGCTCGGATCGGCCCAGTAGACGACGACGGTGGCGACCGCGGCGCCGTTGCCGCCGCCCGAGTTGCGGACGTCGACGCTGATCTCGATCGGCTTCCCGGGCTGGTAGGCGGTGGTGCGGATCGACTCGCAGGCGTACGAGACGACCTGCGGCGGCAGTGCTTTGCGGTCGCCGTCGTCCCATTTGCCGCCGGGCGTCAGCGGCGTGGTCCAGTACGGGATGCACAGGTAGGGCCGGATGTCGGACGGGTGGTCGTCGGGCTCGTCGGGATGCATGGCACCGGCTCCTAGAAGTCGTCGTAACCGAGGATGACGACCCCGACCGGGTCGTCCTGCACCGAACCGGCGGCGGCCCAGCACGGGGCGGCGGCGCCGCGGTCCGCGTCCAGGTCGTGGTTCTGGCTGTCCTGCTCACCCCGGGCGATCTGCCGCCACAGGTTCAGCGACAGGCGTGGCGCGCTCAGATCGGTGTTCATGCTCAGGAACACGTCGGGCGTGGACCCGGCCGGGAACCACGACGGCGTGGTTGCCGGGTTCTCCAGCGGCGCGGTGGGGAACCGGTGATACGAGGCCACCGGATCGGGCTCCTCGCGGTGCGGCCAGGCGGTGAGCGGGGGCAGCGCGGTGAACTGGGCGTAGACGGGGTTGCCGACGAGGTGGCCGGGATAGATCAGGCCGCTGACGGCCAGGAAGACGTACGCCCGGTCGATCGCCTCCCAGGTCCGGCTGTGCAGGTCGTACAGCAGGCCGACCAGCTGGGCCACCTGCGGCGAGTCGGCCATGGCGGTCAGCTGCTGGGCGGTGACGTTCGGGTCGGACGGGCCGTTGGGGTCGCGGGGGTCCGGCGGGTCCTTCTCCCACAGCTTCTCGAGCAGCATGTTCTGCCAGAACGTGCATGGTTCCTTGTTCGCCCATTGCACGATGCACTGCACGAAGGCCTGCGCCAGGTCGAGCACGATCAGGACCAGGGCGATGATCCCGCAGACCGTGGAGCCGCTGTTGCTGTCGGACTTGTTCGGCGTGCTCGAGCCGGGTTCCGAGGGCCCGTAGGTCACGGCCACCCCGCCGCCGTCCTGCCCGACCACGTCGACGTCCTGCGGGACCAGGCTGGGCGGTGGGTTCTGCGGGTCGCCGTAGAGACTGGCCAGCCAGAGCTGGCCGGGCGGCGACGGAACCGCCGGCAGGGCGAAGCCGTCCAGCAGGTCGAGGTGGTCGAGCAGCCGGCGGTAGCCCAGATCCAGGTCGGGCGCGGGCGGCGTACGGGCCGGGTCGAAGGTGGCGGCGAGCGTGTCCGCCACCAGCGACGCGAGGGCGGGCGGGAGTGCCGGTGCGCCGGCCGGCCCGAAGGTCACGCGCGCCCGCATCTGCCCGGGCGTGCGCGCGGCCGGGTGGTGCAGCGCCAGCCAGCTTCCGGTGGCGTTGCGGGCGATCCGGTCGCGGTGGCGGTGGCTGCGCCGCGGACCACCGACCGCGTGGCCGAGATAGGCGGAGCCGGCCACGTTGGCGCCGTAGGCGGCCGTCGCGCCGACCGCGAACGCCAGCGTCGTCTCGTCGTTCGCGATCCGGAACAGGTTGCGGACGAACGCGTCGGTCCGCCGGCCCAGCGTCAGGTCGCTCCAGTTCCATTCCTCGACGCGCTCGTCACGCTGGCGGGGATGCGGCGGCAGGTGCGGGAACTTCCCGACGTCCGTACGCAACGCGTCGATCTCCAAGCGCATGGCGTTGAGCGTGTTCCCGAACTCCTGGATGCCGACCGCCGCCGCGTTGAACTTCGCGGCGGACCCCGGGTCGGCCGGCTGCTCGAGTGCCGACTCGAGGTCGGCCCGCAGGCCGCCGAGCCGATCGCAGAGGCCGGTGCCACGCTGCCACAGGTCGGCCGCCCGGTGCAGCAGGTCGAGCTCGGCGCCGTCGGCGGCGGCATGGGCGAGCAGCTGATGCACGAACGCGCCGAGCAACGACGCCCCGTCCTCGCCCGAGGCCGCGGCGACCGCCCGGTCCCGGGCTCCGGCGGTGGCGGCGTCCGGGAAGGCGGTTGCGGCCAACGTGGTCAGAAAGACGTCAAGCCCGATGTGGTCACCGTGATAGTCGATCATGAAGGTCGCCCCCCGGCTCTCCATGGTTACGTACGGCAACGGTAGGGCTGCGGCGGTGGCGGCGACATGGGGCGAACTACCGACCCCCACTGGACCGGCGGGGCAGCGACGGAAGTCGATCATCGCTATAGTCCGGTCCCTCACCTCTTCGACGGAGATCTAGATGAAGCGCACCTTCGCCGCCTGGGCGCGTGTCGGGACCGGGATTGCCGTGGTGGCGACCAGCGCGTTGCTGGGCGCGCCGACCGCCGCCCACGCTGCCGATCCTCTTCCCGACCTGTCGGTGTCGTTCGATCGCGACCCGGTCGCGGAGATCGACAACAGCGGCACCACGGTCGGCGTCTACCTGTACAACAACGGCGAGGTCCCGGCCACGGCCGTCACCCTCACGCTCGACGTGAGCAAGCTCAGCGAGGCGGTGACCGCCGCCGTCCCCGAGTCGAACGACCAGTGCGCGCTCGAGGCGGCCACGGTCACCTGCCGGATCGGGCGGATCGACCCGCTGGTCACCCAGCACCTCTACGCCCTCGACCTGGCCAGCCGCGCCGGCGCCCCGATCGGCCCGGCCGGCGAGGTCACGGTGTCGATCGACGGCGCCGAGGACGACGCGAACCCGGGCGACGACAGCACGACTTTCCCGGTCACCGTGATCGCCTCCGGTCCCGACCTGGCCGTGGTCGCCGACGACCTGAACACCGCCGGCGATCCGGTCGGGCCCGGCGACGAGGTGCCGTTGCTCGCCGCGGTCGGCAACGAGGGCGACACCGCCGCGGTCGGCGCCACGATCACGCTGGACCTTCAGACCTCCGCCACCGTCGTCGAGCGGTACAGCGATTGCACGTACGAGAGCTACTACCCGCACGCCCCCGGCGGTGACTACGTCTACGGGCCGGGCCACGTCGTCTGCCCGCTGCCGGCCCTCGAGCCGGGCGAGGACCTGCTGCTGTTCGACCCGTCGACCGGCGAGTCGGTGTTCACCGTGACGTTCGGCAAGAACATGCCCGGCCCCGACGAGAACTACGGCCACCTGTCGGCCCAGCTCGCCGGCGAGTCCCGGCTCGCCGAGGGCGCCCGGAAGGCGGCCGGGGCCGGCTCGTCGTTCGCGGCCGCGGTGAAGCGGCTGGGAGAGAAGGCCAAGGCGTCGAAGTCGGTGCCGGCCAAGGCGAAGGCGACCCTGGGCGAGATCGACGAGTCCGACAACTGGGCCGAGTTCCGCTGGTGGAGCAAGCCCAACCAGCTGGACGTGCGGGTCAGCGCTCAGCCGGTCACCGGAACGGTGGGCCAGACCGCCGACCTGAAGTACGAGATCGTCAACCAGGGCCCGTCCGACGGCGGTGGCCCGTCGGTGCTGATCACCGCGCCGGCCGGCACCGTGCTGCTGCCCGCCGAGTGGTGCTGGACCGACGGCACCGAGCACGAGCAGAAGCCGGAGTCGGCGCGACTGCGCTGCAGCTTCGAGAGCGAGTTCCCGTCGGTCGCCTCCGGCTTCGGCCGGATCGGCCAGACGCTGAAGCTGAAGATCAAGTCGACGCCGGGCAGCGACGGCACGATCCTCGCCCAGTCCTGCTGCGTCGGCTCGACCGAGACCGACAAGGCCGACAACACGGCCCGCATCGTGTTCGCCGCGGCCGGCGGTTCCGGCGGCGGTTCCGCCGGCGACCCAGGCTCGGGCGGCAGCGGCGGCGGCCTGCCGATCACCGGCACCCCGATCGCCCTGATCGCCGCCATCGGCGGTGCGGTGATGGCGGCCGGCATCGTGCTCGCGTTCGTCTTCCGGCGCCGGAAGGTCGTCCTGCGGGCCCCGGGCGACTGACCGCCCTGCCGGTCAGCCGCGCAGGAACAGCAGCACCGCGAGCACCCGCCGGCTCTCGCTGCCGGTCGCCGGCAGCCCCAGCTTGCCGAATATGCTGGACACGTACTTCTCCACCGCCCGCAGCGTGATCACCAGCCGGTCGGCGATGCCCTGGTTGGAGTTGCCCGCCGCCATCAGCTCCAGGACCTCCCGCTCGCGCGGCGTCAGCCGTTCGAGCGGGTCGTCGCGGCGGCGGCGCGACAGCAGGGTGGAGACGATGATCGGGTCGATGGCCGAGCCGCCGGCCGCCACCCGCCGGACCGCGCCGAGAAACTCCGGCACGTCGCTGATCCGGTCCTTGAGCAGGTAACCGACGCCGTCCGCCGAGTCGGCCAGCAGCTTCATCGCCAGCCCCAGCTCGACGTACTGCGACAACACCAGAACACCCATCTCCGGGTACGCGGCGCGCAGCTCGATCGCGGCCCGCAGGCCCTCGTCGGTGTGGGTCGGCGGCAGCCGGATGTCGAGCACCACCACGTCGGCCCGGTCGGCCTTGAGGTGCGACCGCAACTGGTCGGCGTCCCCGCAGCGGGCGATCACCTCGAACCCGGCGTCGGTCAGCAACCGGGCCAGGCCCTCCCGCAGCAGCACGCTGTCCTCGGCGAGCGCTACCCGCATGGCAGCTCCGCCCGCACCCGGGTGCCGCCACCGCGCGGCGTCCACACCCGCAGCCGGCCGCCGAGCGCCTCGACCCGGTCGGCCAGCCCGCGCAGGCCGGTGCCGCGCTCGGTGTCGGCGCCGCCGACGCCGTCGTCGACGACCTCGACCACGATCTGGTCGCCGGCCCGGGTGACCTCGACCGTGGCCGCCGACGCCCGGGCGTGCTTGCCGACGTTGGCGAGGCTCTCGCACACCACGAAGTACGCGGCCACCTCGACCGCCTCGCGCACCCGGCCGTCCAGGTCGACCCGCAGCCGCACCGGGACCGGCGCCCGGGCCACCAGCGACTCGACCGCCACCGCCAGCCCGTGCGCGCTCACCACCGCCGGATGCAGGCCGCGGGCCAGGTCACGCAGCTCGGCCAGCGACACCGCGATCTCCGAGCGGGCCTCGGCCAGCAGCGCCCTCGCCTCCGGATCCTCGCCCAGCCGGCTCTGCAGCACGCCCAGGTTCAGCGACAACGCGACCAGCCGCTGCTGGGCCCCGTCGTGCAGGTCGCGTTCCAGCCGCTGCCGTTCGCGCTGACCGGCCTCCAGCACCCGGGCCCGCGATCCGCGCAGCTCCTCCACGTTGGCCCGCAGCTGCGCCTGCAACCGGCCGCTGCGCAGGGCGATCGCGGCCGCGGCGGTGACCGCGTCGAGCAGCGCCGGCTCGTCCCGCAGCGCCGGATCGTGCACCAGCGCGGCCATCGGCTCGCCGTCCTCGTCGATCACGGTGACCCGCTCGGGATCGGCCGGCAGGTCGACCGCGCGGCCGTCCTGGTCGGCCCAGGTGCCGAACGGCGGCAGCCAGTACAGCAGCGACAGCGACGGGTCGCGCAGTGCCGCCGCCAGCGGGGTGCGCAGGTCGGCCGGGTCGCCGCGCAAAGCCACCACCAGCTCGCCGACCGCGGTGCGGGCCAGCCGGGCCTCCAGCAGCCCGGCCAGGAACGCGACCGGGGCGACGCCGAGCAGGAACAGGCTGATCCGCTGGACCACCGGGAACGCCGGGCCGCCGAACACCCCGACCACCAGCAGCACGGCGATCGTCACCAGGCCCACCGCGAACGAGTCGACCAGCAGCGTGAGCGAGCGGCGCAGCGGGCGGCCGTGACCGCGCCGGCGGACGGTGAGCAGGCCGACGCCGGCCAGCGCGACCGCGCTGACCACCACGAGCTCGACGCGGTACACCAGCAGCGCGGCCTCCGGGCGGTCGGCGACCGTGATCCGGTGCGGGGCGAGACCGCCCAGCGCCATCGCCGCCAGCTGGCCACCGAGGGCCGCCGCGTACCCGGTACCGATGATCAGTTTCTCGGCCCGGCCGTGCAGCCGGCCGGTCGGGTAGGTCACGAAGACGTGCACGATCAGCACCAGCGGCACCACGTCGAGCGCCTGGCCGACGGTGTGCAGCACGGTGTCCTCGGGCGCCCAGATCAGGCTGCCGGCCAGGGCGGCGAAGCCGGTGAGCACCATCAGCGGGCCGAACCGGTTGCGGGGACGGCACCGCCAGGCGACCAGGCCGCTCACCGAGTACGCCAGGACCAGCCAGCAGATCGTCAGCAGGTGGACCGGTTCGACCTCGCCTCGGACCCCGAGCAGCAGGATGCCGCCCAGCGCCGTGGCGAGCACGGCGCCGAGGACGGTCAGTGTCGCGTTGGTCGGGCGGAGCATGGGTCACCCCCGGCGTCGGCGTCGACGCTACGCCCCCACCGGGCACCTTGGACACCAGAAAACCGGCCATCCGATCGGCCAGCGCACCGCCTTACCGCCGCCGTCCCGGGCTGCGAGCGTGAGGAAAACTCCAAGGAGGTTCCCATGTCCGCAGTCGCCACCCGCACCATGTTCACGGCCGCCGCCCTGGCGGTGACGCTCGCGGCCGGTTTCGCCGCCCCCGCCGCCGGTTCAGCGGGCCCCGCCGCCGGTTCAGCGGGCCCCGCCGCCGCGGGCGGGCACGACGCCGGGCTCCGGTCCGCGCTCGACGACCTGGTCGCGGCCGGCACGCCCGGCGCGATCCTGCTCGACCGCCACCACGGCCGCACCGTCCGGCTGGCCGCCGGATACGCGGAGGTCACGGCCCCCGAGCCGATGCGCCCGGCCGACCGGTTCCGGGCGGCCAGCCAGATGAAGTCCTACACCGCGGTCCTGGTGCTGCAACTGGTGCAGGAGCATCGGCTCGGCCTCGACGATCCGGTCGACCGCCTGCTGCCCGGGGTGATACCGCACGGCTACGGCCACGGGGTGACCGTCCGGCATCTGCTGCAGAACAACAGCGGACTGTTCAACTTCAACAACGACCCCCGCGTGCTCGAGCCGTACCTGGCCGGCGATCTCGGGCACGTGTGGCTGCCGGCGCAACTGCTGGAGATCGCCTTCGAGCACGAGCCGTCGTTCCCGGCCGGCGCCCGCTTCGAGTACTCCGACACCAACTTCATCCTGGCCGCGTACGTGGTGGAGGCCGTCACCGGGCACAGCTTCGACCACGAGCTGCGGAGCCGGATCCTGCGCCCGCTCGGCCTGCGCGGGACCGAGCTGCCGACCACCTCGGCGATCGGTGGACGGCACGCGCACGGCTACACCACGATCCCGGGCCCGACCGGCGACCTCGACGTCACCGGCCTGTATCCGTTCTCGTGGGCGGCGGGCGGGCTGACCTCGACGGTCGACGACTCCGCGGCCTTCTACCGCGCGTTGTTCGGCGGCCGGCTGCTGGGACCGGCCCTGATGCTCCAGCTGAAGACGACGATCCCGGTGACCGACAGCGACCTGCCCAGCCGGTCCGGCCTGGGCGTCCAGCGGTGGACGCCGTGCGGTGTGGCCTGGGGACACAGCGGCGACGCGCCCGGCTACCTCGTCTACACCTGGATCAGCGCCGACACCGGCGACGAGACCGTCCTGATGGTCAACAAGGACGGGCCGTCCCTGAGCCCGGCCGCGGGCGCCGCGTACAACGCCCTGCTCGTCCGGGCCTTCTGCGGGCGATGACGATGACCACCATCGCCGGCACCGTCCCGCCGCCGGCGCCCCCGCGCCGCCCGAGCCGCACCGGCCGGGTGGTGCGGGCCCCGCTCGGCCTCGCCGGATCGGTGGCCGCCGTGCTGTTCTCCTGCGCCTCGCTCACCCCGTCGCTGCTGCCCCGGGCCTGGTATCTGCAGGGCATCGTGAGCGGGCTGACCGCCGCCATCGGGTACGGCGTGGGCGCCGGCCTGGGCGCGCTGGTCCGCCTGGTGTGGCGGCGTACCTACCCGCGAGCAACCCGGATCGCCTGGCGGGTGCTGCTGATCGCGGCCCCGATCGCCGGCCTGCTGATGCTGGCGCTGGGCACGAAATGGCAGCAGGAGCTGCGGGCACGGCTCGACATGGAGCGGATGGCGACGTACGACATCGTGCGGATCGTGGCCGTCGGCGCGCTGACGTTCGCCGCCCTGCTGCTGATCGCGCGGCTGCTGCGGCTGGGCGCCCGGCTGCTCGCCCGGCTGCTCGGCCGGTGGGTGCCGAGGCCGATCGCCTACGCGGCCGGGTTCACCGTCGTCGCGTACCTCAGCATCGGGTTCGTCAACGGGTTCCTGCTCGACAACCTGCTCACGGTGGCCGACCGGACCGCATCGCTGACCAACGGCGGCACGCCGGAGGGCGTCCACATGCCCGGCTCGGCGCTGCGCTCGGGCAGTCCCGCGTCGGCCGCGCCGTGGCGCACGCTCGGCCGGCAGGGCCGCGAGTTCGTCGGCACCGGCCCGACCGTGGCCCAGCTGACCGCGTTCGCCGGCCGGCCGGCGCGGGAGCCGATCCGCCTCTACGCCGGCCTCGACTCGGCGGCGTCGGCCGGGGCGCGCGCCCGCCTGGTGGTCCAGGAGATGGACCGCACCGGGGCCTTCGACCGGGCCGTGGTCGGCGTCGTCACGCCGACCGGGACCGGCTGGGTGGACCGCAACGTGACCGACTCACTGGAGTACATGTACGGCGGCGACACCGCCCTGGTGTCCATGCAGTACTCGTACCTGCCGAGCTGGATCTCGTTCCTGGCCGACCGGTCGAAGGTGTCGGAGTCGGCGGCCGCCCTGATCGGCGCCGTGCACGCCCGCTGGGCGGCGATGCCGGCGGCGAACCGGCCGGAGCTGCTGCTGTTCGGCGAGAGCCTCGGCTCGTTCGGCACCGAGACCGCGTTCGCCGATCCGGCCGGCCTGACCAGCGGCGCCGACGGTGTCCTGCTGGTGGGACCGCCGTTCGCCAACCCGATCCGGCAGAGTCTGGTAGCCGGCCGCGACGCCGGCAGCCCGGTCTGGAACCCGGCCTTCTCGGCGTCCTACCCGGCCCGGGCGGTGGAGTTCGCCCGGCAGCCGGCCGACCTGCGGACCAGGCGGGGCACCCCGCCCGCCGTGGTGTACCTGCAGAACTCCTCCGACCCGATCGTCTGGTGGACTCCCGCCCTGTTGTTCGAGCGTCCGCAGTGGCTCGACGATCCCCGCGGCCCCGACGTGTCACCGGACATGCACTGGTACCCGCTGGTGACGTTCTGGCAGACCGCGGTCGACCAGGTCATCGCGATCGACGTCCCGGCCGGGCACGGTCACGTCTACGGCTCCGGCGTCGCCGACGGCTGGGCGGCGCTGGCCGCACCCCCGGGCTGGACAACGAACGACACCGTGCGGCTGAGGGCGCTGCTCGACGCTCCGCGCTGAGGCCGTCGAAGCGGGCCACCTGCCGATCGGGCCGGTGGCCCGTCCTCGCGCGCGGCGCCGACGTCGAGTGGACCACACGCCTCATCTCGGCCGGCTCCAAGCGTCGCGGTCGGCGACGATCAGGACCAGCGCGACCACCGCCCACGCCGCGCATTCGTACCACTCCTGGCGGGACAGGTCCGCGCCGCGGTAGCCGAGGTCGGTCATCGTCAGGAAGCCCTGCGCATTGTGGAACAGCAGCACCAGCAGCACGCTCCCGCCGGTGCGGTTGAACAGCCAGACGTACACGAAGGTGATGACGAACGTGGCGATCAACCCGGCCGGGCCGATGTCGCCGAGCAGCGGCAGATGCCACAGGGCGACCAGCATGCCGAGTACGGCGGCGGAGGCCAGCGGGGACAGGTCGCCCTGCAGGCGGGGCACCGCGAAACCGCGCCACGCCGGCTCCTCGGCCATCGGCCCGTCCAGCGGGTTGACCAGGCGCACCAGGAACGTCAGCGCGAAACTGCCCCAGGCGAGCCCGGCCCACTCGGGGTCGGGCGCGGGGTTGAGCGCCGACACCCCGAAGCGCAGCATCACCGGCAGCAGCAGCGCGAAGGCGTAGAAGTACCAGGGCACCCGCCACCGGATCATCCGCCGGCCGAGGTCGCGGAAACCCGGCCGGCCGTCCGCGACGGCGATGACGATCAGCGCGGCCAGCAGCGCCCCGACGGCGTTGAACGCCTGCCGCGGCCACACGTCCATCCGATACAGCGGCCAGGACCACCAGGCGAGCACGTACGCGAGCACGAAGAAGCTGGTCAGCCGGTGCCGTGCAATCCAGCCGGCGAGCCCCGTCCGGGTCCTTGTCCTGGTGTCACGGTGTTGCGGTACGTCCTGGATGACCCGGGTCTTCATGACGACGCTCCTCGCGAGGCAGGCGGTTGATCCGACATCCCTCACGCTGGCAGCGCCGGCCGCACCCGGTAAGCCGGTCCGCTGGCGAACCCGGCGGCCGGTTTTCTGGTGTACGGGACCCCGCCGCCCGTACGCCAGAAAACCGGCCCCCCGATCGGCCAGGGCGCCGCCTTACCGCCACCGTCACCGGCTGCGAGCGTGGGACGCGTATCCACCACCTCCCGAGACGAGACAGGTGAGTCCCATGCCGAAACGCATCGTGGCGACGCTGACCGCCCTCGGCCTCCTGCTGCCCGCCGCCTGCGCGGGCGGCGCCACCACCAGCGAGAAGGTCGACTACCAGATCGACGAGCCGGTCACCGCGCTGGAAATCGGCGCGCGCGCCGCCGGTGTCCGGATCACCACCGGGAACGGTCCGGTGACCGTCACCGAGGAGTACCGCTACGCCAAGGGCAAGCCGGCCACGGCACATCGGGTGGACGGGGCCACCTTGCGGCTCACCGAGTCCGGCTGCGCCGACGACGACGCCCGCTGCGAGGTCCGCTACCGCATCCGGGTGCCGGCCCCGACGTCGGTGGAGATCACCGCGCAGGCGGGCGCGGTCGACGTCGACGGCCTGGCCGGGACGATGCACGTCAGCACCCAGGCCGGCGCGGTCGAGGGCCGGGCTCTGACCAGCGACGAGGTGACCGTACGGACCGAGGCCGGCGCGACGTCGCTGGAGTTCGCCGAGGCGCCGGGACTGGTCCGCGCCACCACCGGCATGGGCGCCGTCGAGCTGCGGGTCCCGCGCACCGAGACCTACGCCGTCGACGTCCGCGCCGGAGTCGGCGGCGGCACCGTGCACGTGACCCACGACCCCGCCTCGGCGCACCGCATCGAGGTGCGCTCCGAGGTCGGCACGGTGTCGGTCGAGCCGCGACCGTGACCGCGGCCCGGCGCGCGGGCCGCGTGGACGAGACCGGTCGGCGCGCCGAGCGCGGCGGGGCCCCGGCCTACGGGGTCGGTTTGATCTCGACGACGTTCCTCAGCGGGAGCGTCGTGCCGTCCAGGGGCGTGGCGTCCACCGCCGACGAGCTCGGCGACGGGGTCGGCGACGGCGTGGCCGGCGGCTGCGTGGTCACCGTCGGCGCCGCGGTGGTCGGGGCGACGGTCGCCGGTGCGGTGGTCGCGGTCGGCGTCTTGTTGGAGAGCAGCATCGGCGCGTTCCACTTCTGCCGGCGCAGCACCGAGGCCTGGTTGAAGACGTCGGCGGTGTTCGAGGTGTTGGTGTTGACGCAGGTGTCGACGATCAGCTTCCAGTGGTACGAGGCCTGGTTCCAGTAGAACTGGGCGCTGGTGCCCGTGCTCGACGTGCCGTTCGGGTGGGTCAGGCACTTCCCGTTCGCGTCGATGATGCGATATTGCGTGAAGTCGTTGCCGGTACGCCGGTAGATCGTCCACTTCTGGGCCGCGGTCGGGCTCTTCGGGTTGCAGGTGGTGAGCGTCGGCCAGGTCGTCGCCGTGGTCAGGCAGTATGTCTGCTTCTTCGCGTCGACCGCGACGATCGGCCCGTTCACTCCGGTCGTGCCGTCGGCCCACTGGGGCAGCCGGTAGAGCTGGGTCCACTTGACGTTGTCCAGGTCCGGGTCCTGCGCGCACTCCAGGTTGGCCATGAAGGTCGTGTACTGGTCGATGCAGCGCGACGGCATGCCGTTGTTGACCAGCTGGGTCTCGATGCACGGATAGCCCGCGTCCTTGGTGCAGTCGTTCGTCCTGCTGCCCGCCTCGCCCGGGCCGATCTTGGTGTAGGTGCTGAACGTCTGGGTGGAGTTCGGCGTCGCGCTGCGGCACTTGGCGCCGGTCCCGAGCACGATCGGCGATCCGACGCTGCCCGCGGTCTGCACGTTGAGGCACATGCCGCTCAGCTTGTAACCGGTGCCGGTGGCCGCGGCCAGCTCGTAGTTGCCGTAGTTGTTGTAGTACCAGCGCTGGTTGGGCGGCACGATCGGGGTGACGCACGGCTGCATCGTGACCTTGGCGCCCGGCGCCGGCACGAGGCCCGCGTCGAGGCACATCGGGTTGCCGCTGAGGATGCCGGAGACGGTGGAGAGGGTCAGGTTCGACTGGTAGTACCAGTTCTGCTGGAAGTTGTTGTCCTGCACGTTGTCGGCGGTGCAGGTCTGCAGGGTCACCACGGTGCCGGCGGCCGGCTTGGCGGAGCCCGGGTCGAGGCACTTCTTGTCGTCGCGGGTCGTGGTGTAGGCCAGGATCGGGCGGGGGTTGACCAGGTCGTCGTACTGCGGGCCCCAGGTCGCGCTCGGGGTCGGGGCGAGGCTGATCGTCGCGGTCGTGGTCGTGGGGGCGACGGTGGTGGCCGGTGCGGTGGTGACGACCGCGAACCGGATCTCCAGGTCACCGCGCAGGGTCCGTCGGCCCTCGCCCTTCGTCGAGGTGCGCGGGGTGCCGGTCGACGTGATCCGGACGAAGGACGGCTTCGAGGCGGTCACGTTGGCGCAGGTGATGCCGGTGCTGGTGGCGGTGCTGGGGTCGCCGCCGTAGTAGGTGAGGCTCGCCGAGTAGCCGGCGCCGGTCGCCACGGTGGCGGCCCGGGTGATCGGCCCGCAGGGCAGCTCGGCGTACGAGTTGTCGGCGACCGCGACGCGCACGGCGGCCACCGCCGCCTCCAGGCCGTCCTGGGCCGCCTGCAGCGCGTCGCCGCTGCGCACGGTGATCCGCGTGCTGGTCACCTGGCTGATCACGACCGGCAGGGCCACCGTGCTGGCCGTCGTCACCACCAGCGTGAGCAGGATGGCGAGCGGCATCGAACCGCTCTGGTCCGTCCGGTGCCACCGGGCCGCCCAACGCCTCACGAAGCTCTCCTGTCTCAGAAACACTGTCCGCTCACCGAATAGCCGCCCTGGAGCGAGTTCAACGCCGTGAAGTGCTGCAGCAGCGCGCGCCCGGCCGAGCCGGACGACGAGACCTGCAGGTTGACGTCGACGGACTCGGCGCCGCGCACGATGACCGGGTCGCCGTCGCCGGTGATGGTCTTGAGACCGTCGTCGACCACGAACGGCGGCTGCCCGCTGACCGCCGAGACCCCGGGCACGAGGGTGAGCGGGGCGGCCGCGGCGATCGCGCCGCCGGCCGGGCTGGTCGCCCACTGCCGCCGCTGCAGGGCGCCGTTCTTCAGCGAGATCGCGACGCAGCGCAGCGTGCTGGTGCTGCTGTCCGGATCGACCGCGACCCAGACCACGGACGGGTCGGGCAGCATCGGCTTGGCGGTCGCGCCGGAGAGCAGCCGGATGTCGCCGGCGTAGCGGATCTCGGCGTCCAGCCGTTGCAGCGCCCGGGCGGCCTGGGTCTGCGCGTCGGTGAAGGCGACCGAGGCCCGCTGCTGCCGGAGCACGCCGACGATGCCGGTGGTGACGATCGCGGTGAGGAACGACAGGATGGTCATCACGACCACGGTCTCGATCAGGGTGACGCCGGCCTCGCGGGGGTCGTCGATGTCGCGGGTCACGACGGGAACACCGGGTCGGCGTTGATCAGGATGTCGCCGCTCTGCGAGAAGGTCTGCGCGCCCTCCTGCCACGCCACGGTGATCGTCACGTGTTCCATCTCGGCCGAGCCGGCGGGCTGGGCCGCGGCCGTGGTGCAGCTGGTCGTGCCGCCGGCGCCGACGATCTGAAAACAGGTGTCGACGGTACGGGTCACCTGCAGCTCGAGCGCGTTGACCTGCTGGGTGTCGGTGCCGGCCAGGTCGGTCGCCGCCACCGTGCCGCCGAGCCCCCGGGCCTTGTCGAGCTCGCGGGCCAGCACCTGGGCGGCGACCTGCCGGTTGGCCTCGGTGCGGGTGGCCCGGCTGTTGGCCAGCTGGGCGGAGAGCGCGAAGGTGCCGACGAGCGCCGTGACGGACAGGGCGACCATGAGCTCCACCAGCGTGAAACCGGCATCGCGGAGGTGCCCGCCGCCCTCGGCGGCGGGCCGGTCCGGGTCGGGGGCCCACCTCACGAAGCCCCCATCGGCTCTCGCGCCACAAACTTTAGGGGAGTGGTACGGGTCTCATGCCGATCTTGCGGGATACCGCAATCCCGCCCGATTGCCGGTTGTTTGCCTGGGCCGGCGCCCGGACGGTGTGATTGAGTGCGGTCGCACCACAACGACCCGGAGGCTGTCCATGGTGGAGGAAAGGTTGCCGAGGATCATCCTCTCGGAGCGCGAACGGGAGCTCGTCTCGCTCCTCTCGCAGGGACACACCGACCAGGAGGCGGCCGAGCACCTCGGTATCAGCCCGCGGTCGGTGACGTACCTGCTGCGCGCCCTGATGGATCGTCTCGGGGTCGACAATCGCTTCCAGCTCGGGTTGGCTTTGGGACTGCTCCGGGAAGGAGCGGCGCGGGACGGCGCCGAGGCGAGACCGGGGGATCTCCGATCATGACGATTGCGGCGCTGCGAATCGGCACGGCGGTGCCGTCGCTGGTGCGGTGGGGCGCGTCGCCCGACGCCGATCTGGTCTACCGCACGCTTGTCACGTTCGGGCCGCACACGCGGCGCGCGCTCGGCGTGGAGCTGTCGATGCCGGCGCGGCGCATCGCCGACGCGCTGGCCGAGCTCGAGGTCTCCGGCGCGGTCGCGGTGGGCTGCGACGAGAGCGATCCACGCCGTACGCGTCAATGGTCCGCTCTCGCCCCCGACCTGGTGATCGCCTCGCTGCGCCGCCGCCGGATGCGCCTGGTCGACCAGCGTGCCGTGGCCGAGTCGCACCGCTGGGTCGTCGCCGGCCTGCGGGCGCGGCTGGGGTCGCTCGCGCTGCCGCTGTCGACGCCGGCGTTCGGCGGGCTGCTCACCGACCAGCTGCGGTACCTGCCGAGCCGGGAACTGGCCCGGGTGCGGTACGGCGAGCTGCTGCCCGGGCGGCGCGAGACTCTCACGATCAACCCGGAACAGGCCTTCGACGCCGAGTCGGCGCGGACCGGGGCCGCCTTCGACCGCCGGCTGATCGCCCAGGCCACCCGCATGCGGGTGCTCGGGGTGCCGCCGGCCGACTGCGACGCGCTGACCCCGCCGGAGCCGTACCACCCCGCCTACCAGGTGCGGGAGTCGCTCGAGGTGCCGTTCAAGCTGATCGTCCTGGACCGGGCGGTGGCGCTGCTGCCGGCCGACCCGGAGCGGATCGAGCGCGGCTACCTCGAGGTCAGCCATCCGCACGTGGTGCAGGCGCTCACCGAGCTCTTCGAGAAGCACTGGCAGCAGGGCCGCGACCCGAGCGTCGGCGCCGTGATGCCGATCCTGCTGACCGCCCGCGAGCAGGCGATCGTGGATCTGCTCGCGCTCGGCCACACCGACACGACGACCGCCGCGTGCCTGCGGATCAGCGCCCGGTCGGTCACCAACATCCTGCGCCGGCTCATGGACCGGCTCGGTGTGGAGAACAGGTTCCAGCTCGGCCTCGCCCTCGGGGCCATGCGTGCCGCCCGCCCGCCGCACCTGCTGGGTGCGTCCGGCGCCGACAGTTCCTTCGACCAGGACCAGGCCTCATGATCAAACGTCTTCTCGCCGCCGTGCTGACGGCGCTGACCCTCTCGTCCGTGGCGGTCACGACTCCGGTCGCCGCCGCCACGCCCCTCTGGCCGTACCCGCAGGGCTGTGCCACGGTCACCCTGGACAGCGCCCGCGGGGTGTACCGCCCGGACTCCGTCTTCTGGCAACCGTGGTTCGACGCGACCTTGCGCGGCCGGTCGCGGCCGTGCCGCGCGGGCAGCGGCGCCGCGGCGCTGGCGATCACCCAATATCACGTACGCGACGGGGTCACCGTCGCCTCGATGAGCACGCCCTGGCTGGCCTCGTCGTCGGGCACCACGGCGTTCTCCCGGTTCGGCCGGATCGAGCCGGACGTCGCCGCCCTCTGCGTCAGCACCGGGCTGACCCAGCAGGGTGCCGAGGTGCGGGCCCGCAACGCGGTGTGCGTGCGGCCCCAGCGCTCCGGCGACGACCATCTGGTCACCAGCTTCCCCTCGGTGCCGCTGACCGACGCGCTGGTCACCGCGCCGCTGAGCACCTATCCGACCGGCGCGCCGGCGACCGGGCCGACCTGCACGTCCGACTGCCTGGTCTCGCCGTTCATCACCCGGCCCCGCGGGGAGCGCACCAACACCTGGGACACCCCGATCAGCGGGCCGACCATGCCGCTTTACCCGTACGAGCCGGATTGTCATTTCCTCTCGGTCTCCGACACGTTCGCCGGGCCGTCGGATCTCAACGTCAACGGCTTCGACGTGTGGATGGCGGTCGACGCCGGGTCGTGCGACGAGTACTCGCAGCCCTACCTGCGGGTCGTCCGGTACTGGCCGGACCGGGGCATCGTCATGCCGGTGTGGGACATGGCGCAGAACCCGCTGGAGAAGGCCGCCCAGGTCAACGAGAACACCGTCGCGCTGTGCGTCACCTCGGGCATCCGCGAGCGCGCCGGGGCGCTCTACGGCGTACACGACGAATGCTGGCGCGTCACCAAGCCGCAGCCGGACCGCTATCGCCTCGTGCCGATCAGCCCGACCGACCCGCGGGTGAGCAAGCCGCTGGTCAGCAACATCCCGGTGCCGGACCCGGACGAGCCGCCGGGCGTCTGCGCCTCCTGTCTTTGATCGCAACGGGGGAGGACGGGCAGCGCAACGAGGCGCTGCCCGTTCTTAATGGTCCGGCGGCTCCCAGCGCAGGACCGGATCGGTCTGCTTGAGCACCAGGCCGGGCCCGAGCCGGCCGGCCAGCGACATCGCCGCGTCGCGCAGGGCGGTGGCGCCGGGCCGGCCAGGCCGGCCAGCCGGGCGACCCGGGGATCCGCGCGTGCCAGCCGCCGAACAACCGCAGCAGCAACGCCTTCTCGTCCGGCGCGGAACCGCCGGCCGGCGCCGGAGCGGTGGCATAGCAGTAGAGGCGGCCGTCGCCGAGCGGCACGAGGGCTTCCGGATCCCGGCGGCGCCCTGCAGCGCGGCCATCTCGCGCAGCCGGCCGGCCACCCCGAGCCGGGCGAGCACTCGCAGCGCGTTGGGCTGCACGGCCAACCCGGCGCCGGCGTTCTCCAGGGCGGCCGCGCGCTCGAACAGCCGCACCTCCCAGCCTCGCTGCTGCAGGGCCAGCGCCGCGGCCAGGCCGCCGACGCCGGCGCCGATCACGGTCGCCTCCGGCATGGGTCCGGGATACCACATCCGCCACGCCGGGAGGGCACACCCCGGGCCGGGGTGTGCCCTCCCGCGGTCGCGCGCTCAGGCCGGGTTGAGACCCTGGCAGAAGTTGTCCGAGTCGATCCGGATGGCATAGAGCGTTCCGTACCACCCGATGTTCTGGTTCGGCAGGACGCAGCCGGTCTGCTGGGGCCAGCCCACGTGCGCATACAGGAAGTAGACGACATCGTCGTTACGCGTGTTGACGATCGACAGGTCGCCGAACCTCGGGTTCGCGAGCCGCTGCCAGTCGCTCGTCACATCCCGGAAGCGCCCGACGATCCCGCTGGCGTCCATCGGTCCCGAGTAGACGCACGCGTACGGGTAGTTGCACCCCCACGCGCTGGTGGCCAGCGCCGGCGCCGGGTTCACGAACAGCGCGAGAGCCATGGTGGACGCGGCGACGACGGCCGCCGCCAACCGCCTGGACATTCGTTTCAAGGATTCCCCCATCGATAGTCGATCAGCCCCGTGAGGCACGCAGATCCAAACATCGGAATCCGGTGATGGACAGGCGGTTGCGGTTTCCCGCAAGGGGACGGCCTCGTTCGGGGGTGATCTCCGCGTTCCGGCATGCGGGCGATTCGGTGGTGCTTACCGTCGGCTCGTCGTGGGCGAGCGGGGGCGATGTGCTGCGACCACCAGTCGAGCTGATGCGCGCCGCCGGCGTGCCGGAGTTGCCGCTGCCGCGGATGTGCCGGGGCGGGTGCGCCTACGAGCCGAAGTGGGACGGATGGCGGGCGGCCGCGTTCGTCCGGGCCGGCGGCGTGTTCCTGCAGTCCCGCTCGTCGAAGCCGCTGGCGCCGTACTTTCCCGACGTGGTGGCGCACCTGTCGGAGCTGCCGGCCGGCACCGTCCTCGACGGTGAGCTGATCTTCTTCGACCAGCGGGCCGGGCGCACCTCGTTCGCGGCGTTGCACCGGCGGGTGACGGCGGGCCGCGGCCTGCGCCGGGAGGTGGCCGCGCGGCCGGCGACGTTCGTGGCGTTCGACCTGCTCCATGACGAATCCGGCGACCTGCGTGACCTGCCGCTGGCACAGCGCCGCCCGCGGCTGGAGGAGCTGCTGGCGGGCGCGCCGGCGGCGCTGCCGGTGTGCCCGCAGACCGGCGACCGTGACGAGGCCCTGCTGTGGCTGGACGCGTACGTGCCGCTGGGATGCGAGGGGCTCGTGGTCAAGGACCGGGCCGGCCGGTACCGGCGTACGGGCTGGTGGAAGTACAAGGTCAGGGACACCGTCGAGGCGATCGTCGGCGGGGTGGCCGGCGACCTCGGCCACCCCACGGCGCTGCTGCTCGGGCGGCGCGACCGGCACGGCCGGCTGCGCTACGTCGGGTCCACCACGCCGCTCACCGCGCCGCAGCGGCAGGAGATCGCGCAGCACGCGAAAGCGGTCGCGCCGGGCGGCCGGCATCCGTGGCCGCAGCCGTTGCCGGCGGCGTGGCTGGGCCGGTTCGACCGGGCCGAGCCGTTGCCGTACGTGCCGGTGCGCCCGGACGTGGTCGCCGAGGTCGAGGTCGATCAGGCCTTCGAGAACGGCCGCTGGCGCCACCCGGTCCGCCACCGGCGCGTGCGGGCCGACCTGAGACCGGCGGATGTCGCGCGGTGGGAGGTTGACGCCGTCACGCCAGCGCGAGCAGCCACTCGGCGTTGAGCGCCACGTCGTCCCAGCGGTCGCGAGAGGCGCAGTAGCCGATCGAGCCCAAACCGATGTGGATCCGATACGCGCGCAGCGCCGCCGGGTCCGGGTTCCAGCGCCGCCCGATCGCCGCCTCGATGTCGACCGCCGCCCACTGCGGGTACCAGCCCCAGCAGTAGAGCAGCCAGGCGGCGTCGTAGAGCGGGTCGCCGAAGCAGGCGCTGCCCCAGTCCAGGACGCCGGAGATCCGGTCGCCGGCGGTCAGCACGTTCCGCTGGAGCAGGTCGTCGTGGATCATGCGGCGCTCGTCCGGCAGCCCGGGCGCCAGCCGGCGCAGCGTGGCCAGGCCCCGGTCGAACGGTTCCAGACCGACGTCCGAGGCGGCCAGGGCGGCCCGCCAGCCGGGCACCCGCGGCGTGTCGTGCTCGACCGAGAGCAGGTATTCGGGCCAGGAGCGGTAGGGCGCCGTCCGGGACTGGTCCCAGATGCCGTAGCCGCGACCGCCGACCTCGATGCGGCCGATCGCGTCCATGACGTCGAACAGGTCGGGCAGCACGGCGTCCAGCGCGGCGGCCTCGAGATCATCGAGCGGCGTGCCGGTCAACCGCTCCGAGACGGCGTACGCCCACCCGCCGCTCTCGCCCCGGGCTACCACCGCCGGCACCGGCAGCCGGTCGCCCACGACCGCGCCGACGGCCTCGTCCTTCGCGAAGTCCCCGCCGTGCCGGCTGACCCGCAGCACCATCGGCCGGCCGGCGACCGTCAACGCGTACGCCGTGGACCACGCCCCCGCGGCCAGCGGCTCCGGCGCGGTCGCGCCGCCGAGCACGCTCCGGGCGACGTGCGCGGCCACCTGGTCCGGATTGATCCATCCCGCCACGTTGACATCTTCTCCCCCGGAAGGACGGAGACCAGCTCGGACCCGGCCATCGGCACGACCAGCCGCGGCAGCGATCGCGGTCACCGGCGCTAGTTGAGGCTGCCGACTCCTTTCGCGATCACCAGCACGGATATGGCCAGGGCCGAGGTGGCTTCGATGCCCATGAGGATCTTCGCGCGGGTGGTCAGTGGCATGGTGTCGGTGGGGCTGAAGGCGGATGAGTTGCTCAGGGACACGTACAGGTAGTCGACGATGGCGGGTACCCAGTCGCTGACCTTGCTCGAGCCGGCCCGGACTTCGTCGATGGTGTCGTGGTCCTCGTCCTGCGGGAAACGGAAGTCGGCCCTCGCGAGTTGGCCCCGGGGCAGGTGGGTCCGGGCGACCGGTCCGCCGCGGTCGAGCTCCCAGTACGCCAGCCCGAACGCGATCACGTTGGTCAGCCAGACCTGCCCGGCCGCGATCAGCAGCTCCACGGCGTGGGAGTGGCCGGTCGTGACCAACTGCCGTACCAGCAGCACCAGCGCGGCGGTGTTCGCGACCGCAATCAACCCGACCAAGGTCAGAGCGGCGGCCCGCACCCACCGGTTGTCGCGCGTCATCCGGTGGGGGTTCACCGCGACGAGCGCGCCGAGAAGCACCAGCTCGAGGACGGGGATGACCAGCCGGGGGCCGAGCACCAGTTGCTCGGGCAGCAGCGCGTAGAGGCCGATCGCCACGGCCACCACCAGAGCGGAGGGCAATCGAGCCTCGCCGCGCCGGGCCGTTGTCGTTGATGCCATCGGCACAGCATGCGGCCGGCCCCATGCACGATCAACTCGACAGGCCCCGCGCACCGGCCGTCCCGAGGGGCAGCGATAGGACCGGACGCCGGTAAGCGGCCGGCCCTACGCCACGTCTCGTACGCCGGGCGGGTCGTTGGTCTCGTCGTGGATCTTCGTCTGGGACTGTCGCCGCGCGCGGTGCGGCCGGCATCGGCGGCCCGGGTGTGGGGCGGTGTGCTCGCCCTGCTGGCCGGCGTGGTCGCGGCGCTTCTCGCGGCGCCGGCGAGCTGGAGCGATTACCCGGCAGCCGGCGACGGCACCCGGCTCGGGCCGGCGCAGCTCACGCCGTACCCGCCGATGTTGCCGCTGTTGATCGCGGTGATCGCTGTTGCCGGGATGGCCGGCGCTTGCCAGGTGGCCGCGGCCCGGGTTTCGGCGGTGGTGGCCGCGCTGGCGGCATCGCAGGTGGCCGGGATCGCGGTGGTCGCACACCGGGACTGGTGGAACTTCGCCGGGGCGGACGGAGCGAGCCGGCACCGCGCGGCCGCCGGTTCCACGGTGGCCGTCTTCATGGGCGCGGTGGCGGCTGTGGCGGTGGTGGTCAGCGTGCTGCTGTACCGCGCCGGTCGCGGCCGGCCGCAGCGACCGCGGACGGCGCAGGTCGCCGCGAGCGTTATCGGCGGCCCGGTGGTCGCCGTCCTGGTGCCGGTTCTGTTGTGCGCCCACTGGAACTACACGAGTTTCGCCGCCGCCGGCCAGTTCGCGCTGTGGTGGTCGCTGCCGTGGGGCGCCGGCGTCGTGGCGGCGGGAACGTTGCGCGATTCGGGCGCTCGGCAGGCGGCGGTCATGAGCGTGCTGGCTTCGGCGCTGCTGGCGTTGCTCTGCGTTGCCGCCCCGACCATGCACGGTTTCGGCATACGTCTACCGGATTGACGCCGTCTCGCAGATCGGTTCGGAGATCTCCTCGATGGACTACAAGTAGGGCATACAGGACGTACGTATCTTCCCAACGCAACGCATCGCTTGGTTGACTCGAGGCACTCCATTCCGCCGCGCCGCGCGCTAGTCCGCTAGGAGATCGACATGCCGGACAACCCCAACCGTCCCGAGGAGCCGTCGCTGCAGGGGCTCGAGGGGCCCGCCCGGGAACTCAAGGCGTCGCCTGAGATGCAGCAGCGCCTCGATCAGTTTCGCGCCATGAAGGAAGCCCGGCAGGACGCCAGCGAGATCGTGGACCACCGGAAGGGCAAGGCCATGAACGACGCCGACCAGGCGGCCGGACGGCAACGCGGCGAGACCGCCGCTGCCCTGCGCAAACAGCAAGAGGGCTGACCGGGGCCGGCCGCATTACCGACCAGCAGCGTGCGGGGCCGGATGGCGCGTAGCGCGGCAGCCGAGGCCTCAGGGTCAGTTTGCGCGGCAGACCGGACGGGATGAGCTGGGCCAGCAAACGTGCAGGCGGTTGACGGTCTGGGCGCGGGTGCAACTCAAGTCGTCGCGGTGCTCGGTCGCTGCCGGCAGGGCAGCGGGAGCTTCGTCGATGACGGTGTTGTTCCGAAAGATAGCGGTCAATGCGGCGATGCCGACCGAGAGTGCGTCTGCCTCATTGGTTCTGCGGCCGTGGCCGCTGGACAGTAACCGGGCCCAGCGTGCCAGCTTCGCGGGCATGTTGACGAGGACTTTCCAGGTCTTGTGGGTGGGTGTTGGCGCGTTCGCCGCGGGCGCGGGTGCGGGCGTGGTTGACGGCTTTCTGGCGGCGGGACAGTTTCGGCTGGTAGCGGTGGCGTGTGAACGGGGTGCGGATGCTGCCGCGGGCGCCTTGATTGGCCTTGTCGGTGAAGGTCATCACGTCGTTGCTGGTTAGTGGCTGTCTCTCAACCTGTTTCCGCAGGTAGCGTGATTTTCGGGATGATCGTTCGGGCTGGCGGCGTTCGTATTGCCGTCACTGTGACGGGTGAACGAACGCCCGCAGGTCAGGATCTCCGGGGTAGGGGGTGCTGCTGCGTGAGCTACGCGCGTGGCCGAGCCCGTTGCTGGCCCGGTTGTGCCTGCACGTGGTGACGGCGAACCAGATGGGCGAGCAATTCAGCGAGGACCTGGACGAGATGGACTTTTAGGCCGCGAGCGACGACGGCTCAGCGCGCATCAGCCAGGAGAGTGACCGTTCCACAGTCCAGCGGCGCGGCAGCACCTTGAAGCCGACCTGATTCGGTGGCTTTTTCACCACCTCGAAGGTGAGATCAAGGTCGTTGCGGGCCCAGTCCGCCAGGCCGGTGTAGCCGTTGTCGGCCCACATCAGGTACTCCGGGTTCCGCTCGCGCAGCTCAGGCAGCATCTTCCGGGCGGCGTCGCGGTCGGTGACGTCCGCCGCGGCCACCTTGACCGTCATGAGCAGGCCCTGGATGTCCACGATCAGGTGCCGCTTGCGGCCGTTGATCAGCTTCGCGCCGTCGAATCCGCGCGTGTCCCGGCTGACGGTCTCCGCGGCCTTGACGCTCTGCGAGTCGATGATGGCGGTGACCGGGCGGGCGCACCGGCCGGCGGTGACGCGGATCTGCCGGCGCAGCTGATAGCGGACGTACTCGAGCACGCCGTTCTTGGCCCAGCGGGCGAAGAACCCGTAGACGGTCTTCCAAGGCGGGAAGTCCGACGGCAGGGCTCGCCACTTGCATCCGTTGTCGACCACGTAGCGGATCGCGTCCACGATCTCCTGGCGCGGGTGCGCCTCGGGATGCCCACCGGTCGGGGTGGTGCAAGCCGGGACCGGCAGCAGCGGGGCGAGGATCTCCCACTCGGTGTCGGTGGTGTCCGACGGGTAGCGGCGCCGCCGGGGCAGGACCGTGATCGTGGTGTTCATCCGTCACGAGCCAGCACCGTAAGAGCCTGTCTCGCTACTCCAAGATCGATTTAGGGTCGGTTCTACGCTCGCGGGATGAGCGGGGCGAAGAGCGGTGCCCGGGGCTGGCTGTCGCTGGTCCCGCAGCCGACCGGCGCCAGTAGCCCGGCGCAGAAGCCGCCGCGGCGGTGCCCGGTCTGCGGTGACCGGTTGCCTGCGGCGGCTCGGATGTCGATGGTGTTCTGCTCGCCGGCGTGCCGGGCCCGGCATTGGCGTACGGTCCGACGCAGCCGGGCCCGGATCACCGCAGCGAGGCAGGACCATCGGGTGGCGTGTCCGCAGTGCGGCGCCGAGTGGGTGGCCGGTCTGGATCGGCCTCTGTCGACGTTGTACTGCTCGCCGCAGTGCCGGACCAGGGCGTGGCGCAGCAGGTCACCCACAGCGGGTCGTTCGGACGAATGACCGCTTACAGGGGAATGCGACCTTGCTGACCTGCAGCTCAGCCTGACTGGTATCGACCGTAGTTGCTGACGGCGAGTTCTTCGCCGCGCTGCGGGCGGCCCCTTAGGCGGTGCCTGATGCCAGCCATGATCGGGAACGTGACGCAGGCCCGGTACGACGAGATCGTGACCGAGTGCCGCAAGCTGATGCGCGAGCACACCCGGATCCAGTTCCGGATGGGCGAGTGGGCGTTGGCGATCAGGTCCCAGTCGATCGCCCGGTTCACCATCGCCGGCGCCAGCTCCGGGTAGGCCTCGCGCCAGCCGGCGCTCGCCGGATACAGGCGCAGGTGGTTGATCCGCTTGATCCTCGGCAGCAGGTCGAAGCCCAACAGCCTGGTCAGGCCGAACCCGATCACCGACTTTATGTGGACACAGTCAAGAGCTTGGGAAAGATCGCCCGGGCGAGCATGCTCAAGTGACCCAGGCAGGAGTCACTCGCCTTCCAGCGGAACATCTATGGCCGATCACCCTGCGTCACGGCAGCGCGGATGGAAGGCGAGCTCGAGCAGTGCACGGATCTTCCGATGAGCGCGCACCTGATCAGGGCTACTACCCAGGTCACGCAGAGTCGGACTTTGTCGACCCTCCCGGTGGGGGCAGCAATGCGTGAGAGCCGTGGAGCGGCCGGTCTCATCCCCGGATGGCATGGTCCTCCACCCGGGGGTGGAGGAGTGATCGCCGGCGGCCATCCGGCGGATGATGGTGGTGCAGGGGCGCGGGAGGCCAGTCTTGACGTATCGACCCGACCCCCTCGTAGGAGACCATTATGATCCTTTATTGTCTCGGTGCCGCGGCCGTTCTGGCTGCAGGCGTCACCGTTCTGGTGATGCGCCGGCGGCGTTCGTGAGTACCGCTCGCGACGGCGGGCGTCGTGGCGTGGCATGGATGATCGGATCGTTTGCCGCCTGTCCCTGCCACTTGCCGTTGACGCTCGCGGCGTTGACCGCGGTGCTGGGCGGCACGGCCGCCGGTGCCCTGCTGCGTGACCATGTGGTGCTCGCGGGCGCTGTCGTCACCGGTGTGTGGCTGTTGGGTACGGCGCGTGGTGTGTGGCTACTGCGCCGGCCGAAGACCTGCCCCGTGCCCGGCAGCGGCGCGCGCGTGGCTCAGCCACGGGATACCCGCGACGCGCGGGAGGCGCCGGACGGCGGACCGGTGCGCGTCGCCCGGATCCTGCAGGACACACTTCGTCGGTGAGCCACTCCATCGAGCTTGCCGGTTGCGGGCTCGCCGCCGTTGCCGCACTGCTGCCGCTGCGGCGGCCGGCGTTCGTGGCAGCGGTGGCGGTCGGCGTCCTGCTATGGATCCTTGCCGCCGTCGCCGGCGGGGCCGAGGCTGCCCGCCCGCTGGCCGCCGCGTGTGTGCTGCTCGTCGTGCTCCTCGCGCGACGCCTCCTGCAGGATCGGCGCAGGGCGGAGCAGTTGCTCGACGCGGAGCGGGCCCTGCGCGGCGCCGCTGAGCAGGCGGCGGCGGCCGCGGAGCGCGAGCGGATCGCTAGGGACCTGCACGACGGGCTCACGCACCTGCTCACCGGGCAGTTGCTGGTGCTGCGCACCGCTGAGGCGGCCCTCGAAGACGGCGACCTCGATGCGGCCGGCGCCCGGGTACGGCACAGCGTTGAGCTCACCGGTCGCGCCCTGGCCGAGGCGCGCGACGTCGTCTGCGTGCTCGCCGGGACCGTACCTGACCTGGCGTTGGTGCGGGACACGGTCGCGAGCTGGGAGGCCGTGACCGGGCGTCCCGCCGCGCTCGACCTGCCTTCGCGGTTGCCGCCGCTGGCCGGGGCGGCATGGGTCGCCGTCCTCGCGGCGCTCCGTGAAGCCCTCACGAACGCCGCACGGCACGCCCCGGGCTCAGACGTGCGGATCCAACTCGTCGACTGCGGCGCCCGGCTGCGACTGGTGGTGGAGTCACAGCTCAGGCAGGCCGTGGCGACGTCGGACCTGCCACCTGGTGCCGGGACCGGGCTGCAGGGCCTGCGCGAGCGGGCCGCCCTGGCCGGTGGACAGCTGTCTGCCGGTCCCTTGCCTGCCGACGGCCGCCCCGGGAAGGGATGGCGCGTGGAGTTGACCGTCCCCACCGGTAGCATCCGGGCGGCATGAGCATGACAACTGGTGACGCCGGCGGCCGACCTGCAACCGCACCACTGCGCGTGGTCCTGGTCGACGACCAGACCCTGGTCCGTGAGGCATTCGCGCTGCTGCTGGACCGGCTGCCCGGAATCGAGGTTGTCGGGACCGCGGCAGACGGATCCCAAGCCCTCACGGTCGTGGCGGCCACCGCACCGGACGTCGTCCTGGTCGACCTGCGGATGCCCGGGTGGGACGGGGCGGAGACGACCCGACGCCTGCGAGCCGCACACCCCCACGCCGCGGTCCTGGTCCTGACGACCTACTTGCACGACGCGTCCGTCATGCCGGCCCTGCACGCCGGCGCCCTCGGGGTCGTCGGCAAGGACTCCACCCCTCAGGAGGTCGCGGACGCGATCCGCTTCGTCCACGCCGGGCACCCGGTCCTGCCCGGTTCGGCGCAACGGGCGCTCCTCACCACAGCCCAAGGCCCGGACCGTGAGCCACGGGCAGCACTCAGCAGCCGCGAGGTCGAGGTCCTTCGGCTCGTCGCCGAAGGACACCGCAACGCGCAGATCGCTGCCCGGCTCGGCGTCTCCGTGCCGACCGTCAAGACCCACCTGAACAACGTGTTCGCCAAGCTGGGCGTGCGCGACCGCACCGCCGCCGTCGCTGCCGCCGTGGCGCTCGGTCTCCTCGCGTGATAGCCCGATCCACGCACAGCCGGGCCCGCCCGCAGCCCCGCGGCCGCGGAGGGCCGTACGGATCTGCCGCAGACAAAGCGCGCTCGGTGAGTCTTTCGCCGCGCTGTCTATCCGCGCGCGTACTGTAGGTAGTCACCCTGCGTGGAAGAGGGATGGTCTGCTGCGGTGCCGGGTTGCCGTCACGTCGGGCTCAAGACCGCCTATTCCGCGGGGTAGACGGCACAGCTCGATGAAACGCGAAGTCCGCACCCCGCTCGTAGGGATCAGTCGGGCACTCTCTGCTGGCAAGAGCCGAGCGTCTACCCAACAACCGCGCAGGTCGGGGAATCCCGACCCAAGCGCGCATGGACGACGGATGCTCAGCCTGGCCGGGGGCAATCGCCCGACGTACCGGCTCCGGGCGGATTCTGGCCGAGCTGCGGCCCTTGGCGGGCGCCCTGCATGCGTGGCGGCGGCTGCCCACGGCGGCGGCATTCCTGGACGACCTACGTGCGGCGCAGCATCGCACCAATCCTGGTGTGACCGCGGAAGAGGAGAACTGACCGGTGACTCGTCCTTACGTCCTGCTCAGCTGGGCCATGTCCGTCGACGGATATCTTGACGACTCGACCCCGCAGCGCCTGTTGCTCAGCAACGCCGAGGATTTCGACCGTGTCGACCAGGTACGGGCGGAGTCCGACGCCATCCTGATCGGGGCGGCCACCATCCGTCGCGACAACCCGCGCCTGTTGGTGAACTCGGAGCAGCGCCGGGCCGAGCGGGTGACCCGTGGTCTGCCGCCCTATCCCGCCAAGGTCACCATCACCGGGAGCGGCCTGGACGCCGACTACAAGTTCTTCCACACCGGCGGGGAGAAGCTCGTCTACTGCGCGACGCCGGCAGTCGACAAGACCCGCACCGAGCTGGAGGGCCTGGCCACCGTCATCGACGGCGGCGACCCGGTCGACCTGCCCACCGTGCTCGACGACCTGGGCGAACGTGGCATTCGCCGGCTCATGGTCGAAGGCGGCGGCACCATTCACACCCAGTTCCTCACCCAGAACCTCGCCGACGAGATCCACCTCGCCATGGCGCCGTTCTTCGTCGGCGACTCCACCGCGCCGCGCTTCGTGGGCTCAGGCCAGTTCCCCCAGGACGTGACCCATCGCATGAACCTTGAAGAGGTCAGGGCGATCGGGGATATCGTTTTCATCCGGTACCGGGCCAAGCCGGCACCGGTGTGAACGGGGAATCATGGACGACGACAGGTGGATGCGGTACGCCATCGACCTGGCGTACCGCAGCCCCAACTCGGCCACCGCCTATGCGGTAGGAGCTGTGATCGTCGCGGCCGACGGTCACCAGATCGCTAGTGGCTACTCCCGAGATGACGACCCGCACGTCCATGCCGAGGAATCGGCACTGCTCAAGAGTGCCGGGGATACCCGACTGACGAGCGCCACGCTTTACAGCACGCTCGAGCCCTGCACCAAGCGAAACAGCCGCCCGCATGCCACCTGCACCAGCCTGATCATTGCGGCAGGAATTCCGCGTGTGGTCATCGCGTGGCGAGAGCCGGATCTGTTCGTGACCTGTGAGGGCGTTGCGCTTCTCACCGCGGCGGGCATCGAGGTCGTCGAGCTGCCGCAGTACGCAGCACAGGCCAAGGTTGCGAACGCACACCTCAACATCTAGTGCGAGGTAGACGCCGACGGCGTTAGCGGTAAAGCGCGTGCCGGTGGTCGGCGCGGCGTTTGCGAAATGGCCAAAGGGAATATTGTCGTGCCGGCCTCGAAATCACGGGCTCTTCTGTAAGGACGTTTTCGCCTGACTTGAATAACACGCGATCGACCCTGCGAAAAATGCTGTCACGAACCACTAGTACCGACCACGAAAAGTTTGCCAGGGGGTTATCCAGAAGCAGGCTTGATGCTGCAACGGTGGACCCCCGCATCACATCGGCCGTCACCCCCGTGCCTCCAACAAAAAGGAACAGCATGCCACCCTTGACCGGCATATTTATCGCCATGGGGAGGTCCGGGGGAATCCTGGTGAGGTCGATCTCACCTTCATGAGAAGCTGATTTGACCCTCATTTTTAGGACGTTTCCGTCGGCGACTTCAGTGGTAATCGAGGCGTCCTGCAATTCATAGATTTGCACAATTTCAGTATTTCATGAAGGGTTCCACCGCGCCATGGGCGCGCCGACGGCTGGCACTCCCAGATCGCGTCCGAGTGTGCCAGCCCAAGCATGAAGGGGCCCTTTACTGGAGTAACTACCCGCAGCTCACGCCATCGATCCGGTCGTAAGCGGAAGCAGTGTAGGTGCTACCGATATACGCGACGAGGTAGCCGCTGCCCACAAGCTTGAAGTCATGCTTGCCCGTACCCCCGCAGTTGTAGTCAGTGTCAAGCGCGACGCTGGAGGCGTTGTCGGCTCTCCTTTCGCCCGTCTTCACGCTTTGCCAGCCGTACCAACGGCTACGCGAAAGGTTCGAGTTCGTGCGTACCAACGCGAAGTTGGTGTTAATGCACTTGGTAAGAACCGACGAATGCAAATTGTTGCCCGAGCGAGTCAGCGTCACGTACAGCCCGCAGCCGCTGGGAAGAGCCGACGCTGATCCGATGCTATTTCCATACGCCGAAGCGATCTTTAAAGGAACAAACTTCGAGTATCTATATGGGATGTTGGGATTGTCCGGTGAAAGCTCACTAGGCACCGAGGTTGCGTCCGGCCTGGGTGCGGCCGACGCTGGCGACACCAGACTTAGAACCGCCAAAAAGCCCAACAAGGCGGCAGTTAATACTCGGAAAACTTTCATTCAATGTCCTATGCAGAGAACTTCTATTTTGCGAGTTTGATCTTAAGGAAATGGGACAGCGGCTACAACGTCAAAGTGAAGTTGATCACTTTGGTATTTGCAAGTCGCAGGAACGTGCTAAAGCCGGACACTTTAGCGCTTTTCCGGGTCAAAGAAACGCCTCAAATCCAAGAAGAGCCTTTTGGTAAAAGAAGCGCGCAGCCCCTACCGGGCCAAACCGGCACCGGTGCTCATCTGCTGCTTTGGATAGCGTCACAGGACACGCGGAAAAGAGTCAGACCAGCACAGTTCTCAGTCCGGGCAGCAGCGAACCGATGAACAGGCGACATCGCACCGCTGCCCCGGAGAAGGGGCACACGCGCGGTGATGAACAGCTGATTCTCGCAGGAGTGGCCGTGATTGTTACCGCAACGGGTTTGCCGATCTGCCGGCATGTCTACCTCGGTGCCGGACTGACCGAGATCGACGCCCGGTTGCGGGAGATCGGCGATGAACTCGCCGCCGCCTACCCGCCTGAGCTGGCACTGGCCGCGTACCCGGCGCAGGCACGCACGACGCTGCGCCACTTGCGGACCGTTCTCGACGCGATCGCCAGCCGGGAACACGCGCACCGCGATGGCTGGTCCACCACCGTCTACCACAGCGTCAACCCGGCCCGCCGCGCCGAGAAGCTAGCCCCGATCGTGCAGCGCCACCAATCGGGCAACCCGCCATGCTGCAGCTGGTGAAACGCCTGCGCCGCACCCTGCAGCTGCGGCGCATGCACATACCTTGCCCGTCACGGCCGGCCCTCATCGGTGCCGGGCGAGATGCCTCAACAGCGCTGGTAGCCGACCAGTTACGAGCGGCCGCTGTCGTGGCCTACGAAATGGCATACGGCTACCGCGGCAACGACGAAACAGCCGCTTCTGCATACCGTGCATTGCACACGCTGACCGACCGAGCCCGCGGGACAGGCTGGTCCTTCGATGAGGTCGAGCAAGAACTGGGTCATCTGTGCCCACACGCCGCACCGGAACGCCGCCGTCCCCACCGCTGACACGGCGCGCCGCCCCGGGTCGGGGCTGCGGAAAGGGAGATCCGTGCAAGTCCACCACTGCACCCTGCATCGCGCCGTACTGATTCACACGGCGCTGCCGGACCCGCTACCCGAACGAGTGTACTAATGCGAAAGCCCCATACCAGGATGAGTCGCATGATCGGATCACCGCAACTCGTTCTCACTGGGAGGAATCATGAACCGCTTTACTCGTTCCCTCGCGATTTTGGGCCTGGGCTTCGGAGCCGCCATAACGGTGGGGGCCGGCCCGGCCCAGGCCACCCCGCCCGATCGAGCCAAGATCGACGTACGGACGGTATGCACGCTGCATGGCCGGTCTTACCAGTGCTAGACACCTTTGGGGTGAGGGTCAGGGTGGTGCTGGTAGAGGTAGACCTGTTCCGGTGAAGTAGCCGTCGATCAGGCCGATGCGGTATTGCATGCGGTTGAGGCGGTTCTTCACCGCGGCGGTGAGCTCGTGGCGGTGCGCACGGCGAGATTGCTCAGGCTGGCCTTCATCGTCGACCAGACTTTCTCGACTGGGTTCAGTTCCGGGGCGTAGGCCGGTAGTGCGTAGACGCGCAGCCAGGACCGGGCGGCAATCGCCGCTCGTATCGCGGGAGTCTTGTGCAACGACAGGCGGTCCTAGATGTGATGTCCGGGGACGTTGGTCGAGGAAGTGCGACCACTCGATCTGAGGATCGCGGGCTGATCTGGTGAACAGATGAAGGCCTCCGGCGGTGCAGTGGGGTTGTCGAGACACCACTGAGCAGCACTGGAGGCCTTCATGTCCCACGCTAATGCCGCGTTGACCCCGCGAGCGCGATTGCGGCTGGCGCGTCTGATCGTGGACCTCGGCTGGTCACCCTCTCGGGCGGCGGAACGCTATGACGTGTCCTGGCGTACCGCGGCGAAATGGGCGCAGCGTTACCGCGAGCACGGCGAGGCCGGCATGACCGACCGCTCGTCACGGCCGCGTTCACAGCCGAACCGCACCGCGGCCCCGCTGGTCCGCAAGATTGTGCACCTACGCCGCAGGCGACGCTGGGGGCCGGTCGCGATCGCCGACGAACTCGGCCTGGCCGCCTCGACGGTGCACGCCGTGCTGGTGCGCTGCCGGATGAACCGGCTCAGCCACCTCGACCGGATCACCGGCGAGCCCATACGCCGCTACGAACACCGCGCGCCCGGAGATCTGCTCCACGTCGACGTCAAGAAACTCGGCAACGTCCCCGACGGCGGCGGCTGGCGCTACCTCGGCCGGCAACAAGGCGACAAGAACCGGGCCCGCACCACGGGCAAGCGCCAGAACAAGTACCGCAATCCGTTGATCGGCACCGCGTTCGTGCACACCGTCATCGACGACCACTCCCGCGTCGCCTACGCCGAGATCCACAACGACGAAACCGCCGCCACCGCCACCGCTGTCCTGGCCAACGCGGTCGCCTGGTTCGCCCAGCGTGGTGTCACCGTCCGCCGAGTGTTGTCGGACAACGGCTCCGCCTACAAGTCCCACCTCTGGCGTGACACTTGCGCCGCGCTCGGCATCACGGTGAAAAAGACCCGCCCGTACCGGCCTCAAACCAACGGGAAGATCGAACGATTCCACCGCACCCTTGCCGACGGCTGGGCCTTCGCGAAGTTCTACTCCTCCGAGAAAGCCCGCCGCGCAGCGCTACCTTCATTCCTGCACGACTACAACCACCACCGACCCCACACCGCCATCGGCAAAGCCACACCCATCACCCGGTTAACCAACCTGCCTGGACATCACAGCTAGGACCGCTTCTACAGCGATGGGTGCAGCGCTTCACGATCGGTGACAGCGACGACTAGCTGATCGCCGCTGGCATCCAGATCCTCAGCGGTCTCTGGCCGGTAGTTATTACGCGACCGCGAGGCCGAAGACTTCTTCACCATGGTGGCCACGTTCGGCGAGCTCGAGCGTTGCTGATCCGCCGGCGGGTCGTGGGCGCCGTGAATGCTGACAGGCATAAGGCCTCGTCTGCGGGCGGCACACCGCGATGGACCACCACGACTCGCCACCGCCCGCGCCTCCACGCCGCGGTCGGCGTTGGCGACCGCGGGCGGTTCTAGTTGCTGGTGGCGTCATTGGCAGCGCGGCGGCGGCCGTCCTGGTGCCCGTGCTGTTGTGCGCGCGCTGGGCCCGAATTCCACCGCGCCATTCGGTTCGCGCTGTGGTGGTCGCTGCCGTACCGGCCGGCGTCGCTGTGCATGCAGGCGAACAGGACACCGGGCTTGGCCAGCATCGTGGTCGCTCCGGCGGTCAAGATGGCGGTCAGGCGATGATGGGCGGGCAGCGGGGTGCACATAGACGCAGTGCTCGACCACGCCGGGGTAGACGCGTCGGTCGGATACGGCGCTGCCGCTGACCGTGCTGAGCATCGCGACGCTGGTCAGCGCCGTCCTGTCGCAAGCCACCCAGCCGAGCACGCCCGGCCGCGTCGAGCGCCACGAACCAGTGCCGCGGCAGCCGCGCGGCGGTGAACCGGTCCCGGGATGGCGGCTCGGTCACGAGGGTGGCGTGACCGGTGGCGGTCCTGAGCCGGTAGACGTCGAGCACCGGGAAGGTCATCCGGTCGCCGGTCGAGCGGCCCGTCACGTACACCAGAAACCGGCCGCGCCGAGCCACCGCGCGATTACCATGCCCACGCCGCGGCTGGCCCGGATTACCACCGCTACCCGACGCCCCGTCATGACGGCGAGGATGGCAAACGGGTGTGACAAGAACCGGCCCAGCGATCGAACATCGCGTCCGGCCGCAGCGCGGCCCGCCGGCCGACACGCTCGCCGACGCCGAGGGCGTCCAGTGCCGTACGCAGCGCGGCCATGGTGGCATCGAACCCGTCGGGCCCAGCACCTCGCGCAGCTGCTCGTCGATGCGGACGCGGGCGGAGCGTACGACCGTAGCCGGCCGAGCCTTTGCCGTCACAACTGGTGACCGCCGGACGGCCGTCGGAGCTTCTAACCCAAACCTCAGCTTTACCGTTCTTGATACGGATCCGGTGTAGCGGGCGGACAGCTTCTTTCGTCTTTGCTATGGATCGGCCATTTGGTCTGTTCGGCGTCTGTTCGGCTTGGTCGAATGATGTCATCCTGCTGCCGGCAGTGTCCGGTGTTGCCGCGGGCTTCTCGTCGTTGAAAGGCGGGCGCGGGCGCCGGTTCAAGGGACATTTTCGGGGCGGCGTGTTTGACGCCTCCATATTTATCGTGGAGTACTGATGTCAAGGATCGGCTGGCGCCGTGCAGGTGCTGTGCACCGTCGAACATTCTCGAAGCATAGCAGAATAGTGTTAGCGTCGCTGATGGCGATAGTGTCAGGTGCAGTTGTCGCCATTTTTGTCGCTGCCCCGACTTTGGCGTTGTTGCTGAATGAGCATGGCGAGCCGCCGAAGGGTCAGCGCTTGACCGACATGGCCGACCACAACGTCGCGGGCAGACTTTCCCTGTCGGCGTTCGCGGCGGATGGGTTTGAGGCGATTGCGGGGTTGTGGGCTGATCGGCAGACGGGTTCGTATTTGTTGGTGCGGCAGGAGGAGGGGGGGTATCGGGGCCGGTGGACGAACGCGACCGGTGATCAGATCATCACGAATAGTTACTGTAATGAGAAGTCGGGTATCGACGCGGTCCGTCCGAACGGGGCCCAGTTCAAAGGCCGTATCTATTTCATTCAGTCGGTCAACGGCGGGAAGTTTTCATGTCATGACGAGGACATCGATCTGAATGTGTCGGGTGGTGGGTCGAACTCGCTGTACACGGTATGGAAAGACAACTTCGGGAATCAGCGGGCGAACAGTTACACGCTGATCTGGCGGTCCTCGCCGGGTTCGGTGGATCCGGACGATCCGATCGTCGGGCAGTGGGACCGCAACGACGGCGTCGATTACGAGGTACATACCGATGGCACGGTGACGAACCTGGAGAACGCGGGGAACTGTCCGGTACCGAAAGGTAACACGGTCGGTTTCGGGATGAGAAGGACCGGCGAGCGGACCTACACGTACTCGCAGTTGCTGTGTAACACCGCCGGGAAAGTGGTAGGCCCGAAAACCTCCACCATCACGATGAACCCGTCGTTCAGCGAAGCTGACGAGTCGACGCCGGGGGTGATCGACCCTCAGGACCATTTGACGTTGATCGAGAACAATTGCTGGCAGTCGGCCGGCCAGTTCGTTCAGGGTCTCTACCAGGGGCTTTTGGGCCGCGCCGGCACGCAGGCCGACTACGACGCGTGGGCCGGCCGGTTGACCGGTGTCCCCGCCGGCCCGCAGCGGCTCGGGGCGGCCCAGGCGCTGGTGCGGGACATGTTCACCACTGCCGAGTTCACGGCCCGCAGCACCGGTCTGACCGATGGGCAGTTCACCGCGGCGCTGTTCCGTGGCCTGATGCACGACGACGTTCAGGACGGCTCCTGGTATTGGGTGCAGCAGCTGCACGCCGGTAACCAGCGGGTAGACGTCCTCAACGCCTTCCTGGCCTCCGACGAGTTCACCGGCAAAGCCGGACGGCTGTGCCGCGGGAAAACCGGTCCCGCCTACACCCCCGAACAAGACCCGCCCTGCTGGCAGTCAGCCGAGCAGATCGTCGCGACCGGCTACCTGGCGGCGCTGGGTCGTAAAGCTGATCCGGGCGGTGCAGCCGGGTTCGTCGACCAGATCAACACCGCCGGCTACGGCACCGCCCGCAGCGACGCGATCCGATCGTTCTACCGCAGCTTGTTCACCAGCGCCGAATACGCGGCGCGGGGCCGCACCGACGGCCAGTTCACCCAGGACGTTTTCCAGGCCGCGCTGCACCGCAGCATCGACGACGGCTCCGGATACTGGGTGAACGGATCCGGGCGGCCGGCCGGGATCAGGCGCTGACCGACATCCTGGCCAACGACGGCTACACCCGCCTCAACACCCAGGTCTGTCTGGACCGGGCCGGTACCGGCTACGACCCGGTCGCCGGGGTCAGCTGCTGGCAATCGACCGACCAGTTCGTCACCGCCCTCTACCGGGCGGCGCTGCGCCGCGAACCCAGCCCCGCCGAAATCGCGAACTGGACCTCCCCGCTACTGGACGTCGACTACGGCGGCGCCCGCCGCGACGCCTCCGCCACCACCGTCCGCGGCATCTTCACCTCGACCGAATACCAAAACCGGCACCGCAACAACCCCGCCTTCGCCACCGACATCTTCAAAGCCGCCCTACACCGCAACGACCCCCAACTCCCCGGCACCTACTGGGTCCAACTACTCGACAGCGGCCAAACCCGCGAAGACGTCCTCAACGGCATCCTCGGCAGCGACGAATACCGGCACAACACCGAACAACTGTGCATCGACACCCCCGGAACCGCCTTCACCCCCGACCCCGACCCCGACACCACCCAACCAATCGGCGCCGTCACCACCGTCACCACCAATGTTGTGACCGGCTGGGCGCACGACGGAGACTCTCCTGAAGCGAAGTCCGTAATTTACAGCACGTTGACGAACGCCGATTCTACTAGCATGGCTTTACCGACCACTATTGCGAACAGTTCCCGCGCTGCATCGAGCGGCAGCAACGGCTCCGACGGCTTTACAGTCAACCTACCGGAGTCTGACAAGAACCGGACACTCGCAGTGCGAATTGAGGGGACAAACCTCGCCGGTGATCCGGCTGGATCAGTAGTTATAAAAACTTCCGTCCCTGGGTGCTGGTAATCGATCGATCAATACCTGAGCACGTTGTGGCAGGTGTCAAGGCACAGGGTGCCGAGCCAAGTAGAGCGAAAAGAGCTTGTTGCCCGACTGAAGGGTGCGTCCGCCGGCGCGGCGCGTGCCACCGTAGCAGCTAAAATTGCGCAGGAAGCGTTCACTAGTTCTGAGTACGTAAGCTTGAAACGCTCGAACTTCCAGGTCGTCCGTGATTTCATGCAAGCCTTGAACCATCGCCCGGGCAGCCAGGATGAACTGAAAGGTTGGGTTCTGAGACTGGTCACTTCCGCGTCAGATAAGAGGGAAACCACGCTTTCCAGAATGTCGGGCACGAAGGAATTTCAGGACCATGCACGACTGCTTTGCGCTGAGGTGTCGGGGCCCGCTTATCGAGGGGTCAGCGACGCGAACAATCCGGCTGAGGGCGCACTGGCGATCACCAACGGCGTTAGCAGCGGATGGGCATGGGATCCGGACACTGATTCGGCTGTGGACGTACAGATCGTTGTCGATGATGCCGTTGTCGGCACGTTCCCCGCCAGTGGTACCGCCACGGGCCAGCCCGGATATGTCGGTGGCAAGCATGGCTACCTTGTCGACCTGAATAGCCTAGCAAATCTCTCCACGGATAGGCGCGTTCAACTTTATGCTTTGGACGTCGACCCGAACGGCAAGCCGACTGGTGCCAAAACCCTCCTCAAGTCGACCAAGGCGGCCAACACCGGCCTGGATTACGCTCACATGGGCGATTCTTATGCTGCCGGGCCCGGAGCGGGCGATTATAAGGAGCCAGAACGTCCATGTTTCCGATCGAAAAATTCGTGGGGAGAGCTGTTCTTCCGCGACCCCACTAATCCATGGCGTGGCCGCATCAGATTCACAAACGTGGCCTGCTCCGGAGCAATCACCGACGACGTCATTCTGGATCAGGTTAAGAGCCTCACTCCAAAAGTAGACCGGGTCACCCTTTCGATTGGTGGCAACGACGTCGGATTCGGCTCGATCGCGAAGGCCTGCAGGCTGCCGCTGGGTGATTGCACCGCGGCAAACAACGTAGCGCGTACACGCATAGCGCGCACGCTCCCCGGCGCCCTGGACAATACGTACAAAGCAATATTCGACGCTACCTCAGGACATGCAAAAATCGTGATCACAGGATATCCCTTGCCTTTCAATGCATCGGTCAAGTGCTCGGGTGGGCTGAGCTCCTCTGACCGGTCGCGTGTGAATGAGACGATCCGTCAACTTGACAACGCCATCGCTGACGCCGTCACTCGATTCAAATCCCAATACAGCGCCGATGTCGTCTACGTCGCGACCAGCGGATACTTCGAGGGTCACCGGTTATGTGATGGCGGTGACGAATGGATCGCGAATGTGGTTAACGCTGATGTCAAACCGGAAGGCATCTACCATCCTAACGCAGGAGGCCATCTCGCCTACCATCAGGCGACGAAGGGCTACTAGACATAATGTCGTTCAGTTGAGGAGCTGATGCGGCAGGCAAGGGATCCTCGACGGAATGTGCGAAGCGGAGTTCCGGTACCAAGGTTCGTCACCAAAGACAACGCCAAGCCAGGGACTCCGCTTCGTCCATCAGATTGCCGAAACCCGCACGGTCACGGTAGCGGTCCGCCGCTCGCCGGAGGTCGCCTCGGCCACTGGATCCGCCCAGTTCCGGTCGAGAGTGTCGACGACGACCCGATCATGATGCATTACGTCCAGCATAAGTCCCTCGTCGCCAGTCCCGGTCGTAAACTATCTACAGCTGACCGTTCATTTGATGATCAACGTAATTGCCAAATAGGCGTTGCTTCCTCGGCGGCCTGACCGGGCTTAAGCCTGCTCTCCCCGTCGGCGAACGCGTTCCGACAGGGCGCGTCAACGGATCGGCGTGGCGCCAGAGCGAGCCGTGAGAGCTGTTCCGCGAATAGGCCGCGACCTCCGTCATGACAGCACAGTGTCATGGTCCTCAGCCGGCCGTCGTCGACGTCAGTACGTAGGCGGTTGACGGTTTGGACGCGTGTGCGAAGCAAGTCGTCGTACTTGGTCACGGATTGTAGCTGAGCGAACATCGGTAACCGGTGAGTGATCGTCTTACATCGAGTTTTGCGGTAAAACGGATTTCAGTGTTGGCCGGTTGGTCACGCGGCGTTCGGTTTGCCGTCACGGTAACCGCCTGGTGAACGGCTTGTGAGGCCGATTGCGGGGGCGGTGGCGACAGGTCCCGCTGTCCGACGCGGTGAAATCTTGGAGACCGTTCGAGCGCGGGCTGCGGTCAATAGGGCGCGAAGCATCTGCGGGCACGCTGCGTAGCTGGTTGAGCGGGGTTGGCGAGACGTTGCGACTCTGGCGCGGCGCGACCGGTTTCGTCCCCGGGCGCGGGCTTCCTTGCGCCTCCAGGCCTGCGAGGGGTTCGCTGACGTGGAAGCTTCGGTCGAAGGCCTCGATGAGTGCCGCAGCGTCTCGGCCCAGCTGTTGCCGCGCTGTCCAGGCTGCGAAGGCGCCGAGAAAATCCGACAATTCCGCGCGGACGACTCCCAGGAGCTCCGGAACCTTCGGCAGGGGAACGTTGATGTCGGCCGAGGAGTTTTCGTCCGGTCGAGTACAAGACAGCCACACCCGAACCTCGCCATCGATGACATCGATGCAGTCATCGGAGTCGTGACCTAGCCAAGGAGTGTCACCATGGAGCAGCCCGATCCAGTCAGTCCATCGCTCCAACCCGACGCAACATCCCGGCGGGAGACTCTGCCCCGCCTGCGCACCATGCAAGACCAGGCCACCGGAGACCCTAAGGCCTTGCCGGGAGCGAGTGGTGAGAGCCTTGACGGTCTTCGCAAGACTCGCGCGCACTCGCACCGACTGAGCCTCAGCCAGTGCCGCAACGACGACGGGCATGTCGTCGTCGGCGCACCCGCCGTCGAGCACAAGGAGCGAACCAGGAGCTCGCTGTGAGGTCCACCATGCCCGTGACGCCGTGCTCGCGGGCGGCACCTCGATGACGGCTTGCAGGCGTGCCGCGGGAGGGTGTGAACTCGCGCGGTGAAAGTGCACCATCTTGATCTCCGCTATCGCTAGCCCGTGTCAACACCGACCGCCCGCGCGGCCGGGGTGCCGGTACTTTAGCTCCTTCTCGAGGCTGAATTAGGATGGCACCGGTGGCATTGCGAACCCCGCGATGCAAGAGCGTCGAGCCGCGACGCGGACCTGTCCCGCCATGTGACCCCGGCGAACTTTTCGCCCGGTCACTGCTAACCGCCCTGAGCTTCGAAATGGGTCCGAAGACAGCCACCGTGACGGTAACGACGACGTGCGAGTTGGACATCGCCCACGGCTACAACCGTCTGACGTGACGGTGGTGTCCCTCCCCGGGAGGCGGCCCGCAGCCGGCCCTGATGCTCGACAGTGGGGCTATCGATCGGACCAGTCTCTCCGGCTAACTGGACATCGGGTTGCGGTCAGCTGGGTGACGTACGACAGCCGCTTGGTAAAGCCGAGGCCGACCTTTACCTGCTGAGTGAGCCGCAGTCAGCGCGGTTTTCGGCGCCGGTGCTCGCGCCGGCGCTGGGTGGTGCTGCGGATCCGGTCGGCGCCGTCGGTGACGCCGGCGATCCGTTCCGCCAGCGTGGCGTGGTCCGGCGTGAGGTATTCGCGGGCGTCGCCGAGCAGCGGGAGCAGGGCGGCCGGGTCGCTGCCGCCGAGGGCGTGGTGCAGCCGGTCGAGGCTCGCCTGGGCGTGCGGCCCGAGGTCGGTCAGGGCGGTGACCTGGCCGGCGAGCTGCCGCAGGTCGGCGCCGTTGTCGCGGGCCCAGTCGGTGACCGCCCGGGTCCCGGCGCGGCGGTCCCGCTCGGCGATGACGCGCTGGTCGGCGGTGGTGGCGGCGTCGTCCTGCGCGGTGCGCCGGACCCGCAGGTAGCGACGCTCGGCCGCCTGGCGGCTGGTGAGCCCCATCGCCGGGGCGAGCGTGGCCCAGCTGGCCCCGGCGGCCCGGGCCGCGGCGATCAGCTGCGGCTCACAGGCGTCGAGGTGGGCACGCAGCCGGCGCAGCGCGACCAGCGCGGTCAGCGCCGCCTGGGCCGGCGGGCCCGGGGGCTCGTCGCCGGTCGCGGCCAGGACCAGCGCGAGCGCGGCCTGCATCGGATCGTCGTCGGAAACACTCACGCCGAACTCCGTCGTCTTTTGAATGACGTTCTACTTGTCGCCTTAACGACGACATGCTATAACCAGAGGTGTGCGCTTTGGCACCCAGGTTGTTCAGCAGATTCGGAGGTGGGAGCGATGCTGGTGCGCACTGACCCGTTCCGCGAGCTCGACCGCTGGACCCGGCAGCTGCTGGGTGACTCCCAGCCGGGCACCTGGTCCCGGCCGGTCGGGATGCCGTTGGACGCCTACAGCACCGACGACGAGTTCATCGTGGCGTTCGACCTGCCCGGCGTGACGCCGGAGAGCATCGAGGTCGACATCGAGCGCAACGTGCTGACCGTCAAGGCCGAGCGGCGGCCGCTCGATCTGGGGAACAACGCGCAGATGCAGGCGTCGGAGCGGCCGCTCGGCGTGTTCTCGCGCCAGTTGATCCTGTCCGATGTCCTCGACAGCGAGCAGGTCCAGGCCGGCTACGACAACGGTGTGCTGGTCCTGCGCATCCCGGTGCTGGAGAAGGCGAAGCCGCGCAAGGTGAGCGTCGCCGTCAACTCCGGCTCACAGTCCGCCATCGACGCCTGATCCCGATCCGTCGACCCGCCCGGCGCGGCGGGGGACACGCCTGCGGAGCCGTCATGAACTGCGAGGTCACCGGCGCCCCGGCCGGCGCGGCCGTGCGGGACGCGTTCATCGACCTGGTCTGCCAGGACGAGGGCCTGCTCCGGGCCGAGTTCGACGCCCTGATCGCCGCCTCCTGGCAGACGCCGCCGGACTCGCCGCCACCGGCGCCGCCGCGGCGTCCCCCGCCCGGGGCCGGACCGCCGGCTCGCCGCGGTGTCCAGCGCGGACGGACGTTCCGAGGCAACACCCCGGCCCGGCGGCACGACCGGCGGCAGCGCGGCCCTCCGGCATCACGCGGGTGAACGCACCATCGGACCCCGGCGATCCGCCGGGGTCCTCGTGCGTCACCGGGCCGGGCAGACACGCAGCGGCGGCGGGGCCGGGATCCGGGCCGCGGGGGAGCAGTCGAACCGCTCGTCGATCAGCGCCCGCACCTCGGGTGCCGACCGCTCGAGGCTGAACCAGCCGGTCTGCACGATCAGGTACTTGGCGTCGCGGTCCTCGGTCAGGCACCGCAGGTTGTCGGCGTAGCTGGGACGGGTCCGCATCCGCGGTGTGCCGGCCGCGCGCTGCAACCACAGCGGCGACGGGTACCGGCAGCTGGTCGGATTGCCCATGCCGTGGTTGACCGTGCCGTACGTCAGATATAGCACCGGGGTGCCGGAGCCGAGCCGCCGGCCGAAAGCGACCAGTCGCGCATCGCCCGACGGGCCGTTGTGGACGTTGTGGTCGTAGGTGGCGAACGTGTACGGGTTACCCGGCACCACCGGCGGCAGCAGCGCGAAGCACAGCACCAGCACACCGGCGAACCAGGGCAGCGACATCGTCGTCCGGCCGGCGAGGAACCAGGCCGCGACGGCAAGGGCAACGGCGCCGATCTCGTACGCCCAGACGACCGGCCCGGCGTGCTCCAGGCGCCAGGAGGCGGGCTGTCGCATGAGCACGAGGCTGACGACCGTGATCAGCACCGTGGCGGCGGCGAGCGGCAGCCGGAACCCCGGGCAGAGCGCGAAGGCGGCGCCACCGACCCCGGCCGCGAGGACCAGGGTGGAGGCGAAGTGGTAGTTGAAGAACTCCCCCTGCCCGTACGCGGGAGCCAGCGACAACGCGCCCCCGGCCACCGCGACCGCCGCGCCCAGCCATCGCCGACGTCCCTCCTCGCGGCGGATGAGCGCCACCGCCGCGGCCGGCGCCACCGCCACGACCGGGCTGAGCACCGCCAGATCGCCGACCGCGAAGCGCAGCATGCGCAGGTCGTCGAGGTGGATGCCCTGCGGTTTGCTGTGCACGAGGTTGGCCAGGTCGCTCAGCCAGGTCCACTCCCACGGCTGGAAGTGCTTGGTCAGCAGGTACCAGAGCCCGACCGAGACGACCGTCGACAGCGCCGCCCACGCAGCCCGGCGCCGGTCGAACAGGACGATGACGAGCAGCGCGATCAGCGCGATCGGGAAGGTGGACGCCTTGACCGCCACGACCAGCATCGCCGCCGGGCCGGCCAGCAGCCCGCCGAGCCACGGCGGCCGCGGCGCACAGGCGGCGCCGACCGTCAGCACCGCGGCGAGCGCGGCGACCCAGTCCGGCTCGAGGAAGTGCCAGGGCGGCGCGATGAGCAGGGCCAGGCCGGTGGCGGTCGCGATCCCGGCCGCCGCCGTCCGCCCGGCGACCCGCCGCACGCCCACGAACAGCAGCGCGACCACGGCGAGGACCACGACGTACGTCTCGATGCGGATCAGCAGGTTGGCCTTGTTCGACGCGGCGCCCGCGCCGAGCAGCAGGTGGCCCTGGTCGAGCGCGGCCATCAGCAGCTTGTAGGCCAGCGGCCGGGAGACGAAGATGTCCCAGATGCTCACGCCGCCCTTGCCGGCGGTCTCGATGCCGCCGAGGGCGTAACGCACATCGCCGTTGAGGTCCGGCCGGGCGGCCACCGCGACCGCGGCCAGCGCCACGAGCGCGGCCACCGCCGCGCCCGCCGTCCGCGCCGTTCTCTGCTGCACCGCTCGAGCTTAGTTGCCGGGCCTCCGGTCCGTGCCGGGATCTTGATCAAGGCGAGGGGTCATGAGACGTAGATCGAGTACTTGGCGGTCCAGCGGTTGGCGGTGCCGAAGGTGGCGGGCCAGGTGCCGTACGGGGTGGGTGCGCTCCAGGCGCCCTGGTTGGCGGTGCCGGTGTCGTAGCTGAGGTTGTTGTCGCCGTTGGTGTTGTACATCAGCCAGTAGGCGGTGTTGGGGGCGAGGGTGGCGCTGATCGGCCTGGTGTTCCAGGAGTTGGCGGTCAGGGTGCCGGCGGTGCTGGTGGCGACCCGGGCGCCGGGCGAGCCGTTGGCGTCGGCGTAGATGGCGACCTGGAACTGGTTGTTCGGCGCGGCCTGCACCGACCGGAGGTAGACCGACATCTGGCCGACCGTGAGCGCGGTCGCGCCGGTGACGAACCGCGAGCCGTTCATGTAGTTGGCGTCGCCGGCGTCCAGCGTGCCGCCCACCTGGTCGTATCCCAGCCGCGGGGCGCTCGGGTCGGTGGTGGTGAAGGAGAACTGGTGGTCGGCCGCGAGCGCGTTGCCGGCCGCATCGGTGACGCCCGTCCGGACCGTCACCGTATAGGTGGTGGAGGCGGCCAGCGCGGCGGACGGCGTGATCACCGCGGCCTGGCCGGTCGCGTCATAGGCGACGGTACGGCCGACGAGCGCCCCGCCCGGACCGCGCAGCTCCAGGTTCGCCGCCGTGATGGTGCCGGCCGCCATGCCCTCGCTGAACCGCACCGTGATCGGTGCGGTCAGGGCCACCCCGGTCGCGCCGCCGGCCGGGGTCGTGGAGGTCACCGCCGGGGCCACGGTGTCGGCGCCGAGGGTCGCGTAGATGGAGAACTTGGTGGTCCAGCGGTTGGCGGTGCCGAAGGTGGCGGGCCAGGTGCCGTACGGGGTGGGTGCGCTCCAGGCGCCCTGGTTGGCGGTGCCGGTGTCGTAGCTGAGGTTGTTGTCGCCGTTGGTGTTGTACATCAGCCAGTAGGCGGTGTTGGGGGCGAGGGTGGCGCTGATCGGCCTGGTGTTCCAGGAGTTGGCGGTCAGGGTGCCGGCGGTGCTGGTGGCGACCCGGGCGCCGGGCGAGCCGTTGGCGTCGGCGTAGATGGCCATCTGGAACTGGTTGTTCGGCGCCGCCTTCACCGCCTTGGCGTACACCGACATGGACGTCACCGTCGCCGGGCCGGAGCCGGTGACGAACCGCGAGCCGTTCATGTAGTTCATGTCGCCGGAGTCGGTCGACGCGCCGACCTGGGTGTAGCCGATCCGCTGCGGTGCCGCGGCCTGGTACGTCGCGGTGTAGGTGGTCGCGGCCGTGGGCGCGGTGATGACGTGGGTCGGTGCCCCGCCGTCGGACCAGGACGCGAACGTCGAGGAGCCCTGCGGCGACGGCGCCGACACCGAGTTGGCCGAGCCTTGGATGACGGTACGGGAGAACGGTGTGGTGCCCGACGCCGAGCCGACGGTGAGCTGGAGCCCGGACGGCACGGTGGTGAAGGTCAGGTCGACCGTCTGCGGGTCCAGCCGGCGCGACACGGTGTGGGTCAGGCCCTGCTGGTCAGTGGCCCTGAGCTTGAGCTCCAGATAGGACGGATAATCGTGGTCGGGCGCCTGGAACGACCCGGACGCCACCCCGGTCCAGGTGCGGATGTCGTGCTCGTGGCAGGTGTCCGGGGCCGAGCAGTGGTGCATGACCAGGTCCCAGTCGAGGCGCGACGCGGGCAGGTTGCCCTCCTGCGGATCGGTGGCGTGGCCGGAGAAGGCCAGGGTGTCGCCGACCTTCCAGGTCGTGTTCAGGACCGGCGTGTCGATCACCGCGGTCGGCGCCTCGTTGCCGGGCGTGACGGCGATCGTGCTGGTGGCGGTCGCGTTCAGCGTGTCGGTCACGGTCAGCCGCGCGGTGTACGAGCCGGCCGTGCCGTACGTGAACGTCGCCGTCGGCGAGGTCGAGTCGGTCACCCCGTCGTCGGTGAAGTCCCAGGCGTAGCGCAGGCGACCCTGGTCGGCCGGGTCGGGGTCGGTGGAGCCGGTGGCGTTGAACGTCACCGTCAGCGGCGCCGGGCCGGATCGTGCCGCCGAGGTCGGCGTAGTAGAGCTCGCCGCCGGGCCCGACCTCGAGGTCGACCGGGCCCGCCGCGTCGGAGACGAAGGTCTGCAGGTTGGCCGGGTCGGGCAGCCCGCCCGGCGTGGACGGCAGCGACGCCCAGATGCAGCGGCGCGAGTAGTCGGCGAAGAAGACCGCGCCGTTGTACGCGGCCGGGTACGGTCCGCCGGCGACCGGGTAGAACGCGACGCCGGTCGAGGACGAGCTGCCGGTCGGGCACGCCTCGCCGGCGACCAGCTTGCTCGCGTGGTTCCAGGCGACGAACGGCGCGGTGTGCGCCCCGGCCGGCGCCGCGTAGAAGTCCTCGCAGACGGGCAGGTTGGCGCTGTCGTACCCGGACTGCCGGGCGTTGCCCTCGTAGCAGGGCCAGCCGAAGTTGGTGGTGGCGGCGGTCGGGCTGACCACCCGGTCGACCTCCTCCCAGGTGTTCCACCCGGTGTCGGAGATCCAGGCCTCGTCGGTGCCGGGCCGCATGGTGATCCGGAACGGGTTGCGCAGTCCCGCGGCCACGATCCGGCGGGTGTCGGGGTCGGCCGAGCCGGCGTTCGGGTTGCCGGGCGCGGCGGCGCCGGTGGCCGGGTCGAGCCGCAGCAGCGAGCCGTTGAGCGCGGTCTCGTCGCCGGTCGTGCGGATGTCCTGTGACCGCAGCGCCCCGCCCTCGTTCGGCGGGTCGGCGCACGGATTGGTCGGCGCCCCGGCCGGGAACTGGCCGTAGTCGACCGCGTTGAAGCTCGCGCCGTCGCCGGCCGAGACGTAGAGCATCCCGTCGGCGCCGAAGGCGAGGTCGCCGATCGAGTGGCTCGGGAACTGCTGGCACCAGTCGGTCAGCAGCACCTGCTCGGAGCCGGTCATCGTGTCGCCGTCGGCCCGCAGCCGGGAGAGCCGGCCGGTGACCACGCACGTCCCGTCGTTGGCGTTGGCGCACACGTCGTTCCAGACCGGGGCGGTACGCCCGGGCGGGGCGTCGTAGGTGTACAGCACGTAGACGTACGGGTCGGCGGGGAAGTTGGGGGCCAGGGCCATGCCGAGCAGACCCCGGTCCCATTGGTTGTGCACGTTGACCGACAGGTCGGCGAACACGGTCGGGGTCGGGTCGGCCAGATCGTCGAACACCTTGATCCGGCCGCCCTTCTCGGCGACGAAGACGCGGCCGTCCGGGGAGAACTCCAGGTTCGTCGGTGAGCTGAGGCCGCTGAAGACGACCTGTTCCTGGAAGCCGCTCGGCAGCGCGACCGCGGCCGCCGGCCGCGCGCCGGCGAACGACGTCATCGTCACCACGGCCGCCATCGCGACCAACCCACTCAGCACACGCCGCACCATCCACGGATCCTAAGAGGACTCTCGCTTTCCGATGTGTCGGCCGGGAGACGCGATCGCCCGCCGACCGGCCAGAACTGGCCGTCCGTCCGGAGGATGCGCCTGGCGCCGCGTTCGTGGACGTGTTTGCATGCCTCGATGATCGTGGCAGCACTCGGCCGGTGGTGTGCCCGCCGGCGGTGGCCGGTGCTCGGCGCCTGGCTGATCCTGACCACCGCCGGCCTGGTGCTCGGCGGTCAGGTCTTCGACCGGCTCGCCACCACCGGCAGCCTCCGGCCGGAGGCCGAGTCGCAGCGCGCCGAGCGGCGGATCGACGTCCTGCGGCCCGAGGGCCCGGTCGTCGTCGCCGTGGTCGGTGGGCGCGACGTGTACGACCAGGCGCTGGTCCGCGACATCACGGCCGTCACCGGCGAGATCCGCGACATCGACGGCGTCGCGGCGGTCGACGACCTGTACAGCGCTCCGGGCGGCCGGATCGGCGCCGACAACCGCAGTTCGCTGATCCGGGTCGAGCTCGACCGCGGCCTCCCGGACGACCGCCGGGAGCGGGTCGAGGACGCGGTCGCCGCCGCGCTGCACCGCATCGACGCGCCCGAGGTGCTGGTCGGCGGCGAGAAGCTGGCCGAGCGGGCGTTCGCCGACCAGGCCGTCGCGGACGCCGCCCGGGGCGAGACCGTCGCCATCGTCGTCCTGCTGGCGGTGCTGACCCTGGTCCTCGGCGGCTTCGTGGCCGGCCTGATCCCGCTCGCCGCGGCGGTGGCCACCGTGTCGGTGACCCTGCTCGGCCTGTTCGGGCTCACCGCGCTGACCCCGGTCAGCGAGTTCACCGTCAACGTGGTCACCCTGCTCGGCATCGGTCTCGCCGTCGACTACGCGCTGCTGGTGATCGCCCGGTTCCGCGAGGAGCGCGCGGCCGATCCCGGCGCCCCGGTCGCCGAGCTGGTCGCCCGCACCGCCGCCACTGCCGGCCGTACCGTGCTGATCTCCGGGCTCGCCGTCGGCGCCGCGATGGCCGGCCTGTTCGCGTTCGCCGAGCCGCTGCTGGGCGCGATGGCGCTGGGCGGCGCGGTCGCGGTGCTGCTGGCCACGCTGGCCGGCCTGACCGCGGTGCCGGCGCTGATCGCGGTGGCCCACCGGCGGATTCCGGCCGCCCGCGCCCGCCGGTCCGGCCCCGGTCTGCTGGGACGTCTCGCCGCGTTCGCCCAGCACCGGCCGAAGCCGGTCGCGGTCGCCGTCACGGCCGGCCTGCTCGTGCTGGCGCTGCCGTTCGTGCTCGCGGTCAACCTGGAGAACTCCGACGCCCGCGCGCTGCCCGCCGCGGCCGAGGCCCGCAAGCTGCAGGAGTCGGTGCGGCGGGACTTCAGCGGCGGCCAGGCCGACCCCATCGTCGTGGTCGCCGACGCCGACCCGGCCTCGATGCGTGACTTTCTCAACGCGATCAACGCACTGGACGGCGTGCTGCGGGTGGAGCCGCGCCCGGACATCACCGGCGCCGCGGCGGTGATCGACGTGACACCGTCGGGCGCGACCGCGGACCGGACCTCCCGCGACGTCGTACGAGCGATTCGTGCGCTGAAGCCGCCGTTCCCGGTGCTCGTCGGCGGGGCCGCGGCTGAGCTGGTCGACTACCGGGGCTCGGTGGCCGCCCGGTTCCCGGTCGCGGTGCTGGTCATCCTGCTGACGACGGCGGTGCTGCTGTTCGTGTTGACCGGCTCGCTGGTCATGCCGGTCAAGGCGGTGCTGTTGAACGCGCTCACCCTGCTCGCCACGCTCGGTGTCCTGGTCGTCGTGTTCCAGTGGGGCGTGGGCGACGCCCTGCTGGGCTTCGACTCGTGGGGCGCGATCGACGTGACCACGCCCGTCCTGCTGTTCGTGTTCGTGTTCGGGCTCTCGATGGACTACGAGGTGTTCCTGCTCGCCCGGGTCAAAGAGGAGTGGGACCGGCGCGGTCCGGGCCGCCGCCCGGGGTCCGGCGACGACGCCGTCCGGGCCGGCATCGAGAAGTCCGGCCCGGTCGTCACCGCGGCCGCGCTGTGCATCGGCGTGGTCTTCCTCGGCTTCCTGCTCGGCGACCTGATCGCGGTCAAGGAGGTCGGCTTCGCGATGGCGGTCGCGCTGCTGCTCGACGTCACCGTCGTGCGCGGCCTGCTCCTGCCGGCCGTGATGAGCCTGCTCGGCGAGTGGAACTGGTGGGCGCCGGCACCCCTGCGCCGGCTGCACCAGCGCTGGTTCGCCGGCGGGACGGTCCGCGATCTCGGGGCCTGATCTGCGACACCTCATACTTTCGGCTAGCACTTGCACGCCCGAACGGCTATGTTGGCTACGGCGGCGGGGACCGCACTGTCAGGGGAGAGCCTTGATGCAGGTTTCGGCGATTTCCGTACGCCGTGGCAACGTCAACTTGAACACCGAACGGGCGGGCGCGCTGATGCAGGCGCTGGCCGGCATGGATGCCGCCGATCGGGACCGTGAAGATCTTCGCGGCCGGGTGATCGAGGCGTGGCTTCCCCTGGCGCAGCACCTGGCGCGCCGTTATCTCGGGCGCGGGGAGCCCGCCGACGACCTCATACAGGTTGCCGTGGTCGGGCTGATCAAGGCGGTCGACCGGTACGACGTGGATCACGGCGTCGACTTCGCCGCGTTCGCCGTCCCGACCATCCTGGGCGAGATCAAGCGGCACTTCCGGGACCGGGCGTGGGCCATCCGCGTCCCCCGGCGGCTGCAAGAGCTGCGCATGTCCATCACCGCGGCGAACAACACGCTGAGCCACCGCCTCGGCCGGGCGCCGACCGTCGCCGACATCGCCGAGCACCTCGGCGTCGGCGAGGAGGACGTGCTCGAAGGGCTGGAAGGGGCCCGGGCGTACAGCGCCACCAGCCTGTCCACCCCGCTCGGGGACGAGGGCGGCCAGGAGCTCGGCGACACCCTGGGATCCGACGACCACGAGTTCGAGCTGGCCGAGCTGCGGATCGCGCTCGGCCCGGCGATGGCCAGCCTCTCCGAGCGCGAGCAGACGATCCTGTCGCTGCGCTTCTACGGCAACCGCACGCAGACCGAGATCGCCGAGCAGATCGGCATCTCCCAGATGCACGTCTCCCGGCTGCTGGCCAAGGCGCTGGAGAAGCTGCGCGTGCTGATCGACGGTGATGCCGGCCGGTGACCTGCCCGGCTCATCACTATCGATGGAAGATGCCACGAGCGACACCCTGCGCGATCTTGCCGTTGCGATACGTTGCGGTGAGTCGAGCAGGAGGTTGAACGATGCGGCGGGTCGGCGTGGTCTTCGGTGTGCTCGTACTGGTCCTCGGCCTGGCCGCCGCGCCCGCCCCGGCCCATCCGCGACCGGGCCCGCTCGGCCCCTTCACCCACCTGGTCGTGATCTACCAGGAGAACCACAGCTTCGACAACCTGTACGGCGGCTGGGGACGGGTCGGCGACCAGCGGGTCGACGGGCGGGGCGCGCCCGGTTACGCGCGCCGCGCCGTGCAGGTCCGGCAGGACGGCACCCCCTACCGGTGCCTCTACCAGAACGATCCGAGCCTGGCCACGCCGCCGCTGGACGCCGCCTGCGGCACCGACACGGCGACCAACGGGTTCGGCTACGCCAGCCACTTCCGCAACCGGCCGTTCTCGATCAACGACTACATCACGCCGGAGAGCCCGACCTGCCCCGGCGGCACGCCCGGCGGCTGCACCCGCGACCTGGTGCACCGCTTCTACCAGGAGCAGTACCAGCTGGACGGCGGCCGGATGGACCGGTACAGCACCGGCAGCGACGCGGCCGGCCTCACCCAGGGCTACTACGACACCCGCCAGCTGCCCGTCTACCAGTTCCTGCACGCGGCCGGGGCCCGGCACTACGTGGTCGCCGACCGGTTCTTCCAGGCCGCGTTCGGCGGCTCGTTCCTCAACCACCAGTACCTGGTGGCCGCCCAGGCGCCGCCGTGGCGGGACGCGCCCACGACCGCGCACTCCGTGGTCGACGCCGAGGGCTTTCCGAACCCCAACCCGCCGGCGAGCGGCACCGGCGTCCGGCCGTACCCGCTGCACACCAGCGACCCGGGGCTCAACGACGGCCCGCTCACCCAGACGTGCCCCGGCCGGAGCGGCTTCGCGTGCGGCGACTACGCGGTCAACACCGTCCAGCCGGCCAATCCGCCCAGCGCGGGCGGCGCCAACACGCTGCCGCTGGTCAACAACGTCGACCCGGCGGCCCCGGACTACCGCCGCACCATCGGCGACGAGCTGTCCGGCCGGAACATCAGCTGGGCCTGGTACGCCGGCGGCTGGGACGACGCTGCCGCCGGCCATCCCGGCCCGCTGTTCCAGTACCACCACCAGCCGTTCAACTACTTCGCCCGGTACGCGCCCGGCTACGTCGACCCGCGCACCGGCGAGCACCCCCGTGACCACCTGCAGGACGAGACCCGCTTCTTCGCGGCCGCCCGGCAGGGCACGCTTCCGGCGGTCAGCTTCGTCAAGCCGTACGGGGCCGAGAACGAGCACCCCGGCTACGCGAGCACCGACAACGGTGAGCGGCACCTGGTCGACCTGATCACCGCGGTGGTGACCGGCCCGCAGGCGGCCAAAACCCTGATCGTGGTGACCTACGACGAGTTCGGCGGCCAGTGGGACCACGTCGTGCCGCCCGGCCAGGGCCGGCACGCCACGCCCGGGGTGTCCGACGAGTACGGTCCCGGCACCCGCATCCCCGCCCTGCTGATCTCCCCGTCGCTGCGCCGGTCCGGGGTGGACCACACCCCGTACGACACCACCTCGATCCTGCGCACGATCGAGCGGCAGTACGGGCTGGCGCCGCTCGACACCCGGTTCGGCCGGGACGCCCGGGTCAGCGACCTCGGCCCCGCGCTGCGCACCGGCGGCGTCCGGCACGGCTGATCTCGCGCCGAACGGGACGCCGCCGACCGCCTCAGCGCACCTGCTTGGCCCGGAACTGCATGCGCGGCGCGGCGTAGAACTCCTGGGCCTGCACCAGCCGGAGCTCGCGCTCGCCGGACCGGTACGTGGTCTCGAGCAGGTCGAAGACGCTGGAGACCGTGCGCTCCAGCGACACCGCCGCGTCCCCGGTCCCGACGTAGTGGGCGGTGAACAGCGCCGCCGTGACGTCGCCCGAGCCGTTGGCCTTGAACGGCAGGTACGGGGTGCTCACCAGCCACGCGCCGGCGTCGTCCACGGCCAGCATCTCGATCACGTCGTCCTCGCGGTCGGGTCGCTCCACGCTCGTGACCAGCACGGTCGAAGGCCCCATGGCACGGGCGAGGTCGGCCGAGGCGAGGGTCGACTCGAGGCTCGCCGGCTCGGTGCCGGTCAGGAAGCCCAGCTCGAACTGGTTGGGCGTGATGATGTCGGCCACCGGCACGACCCGGTCGCGCAGCAGCACCGGAATCTCGGGCGCCACGAAGCACCCGGACTTGGCGTTGCCCATCACCGGGTCGCACGCGTACACCGCCGCCGGGTTGGCCGCCTTCACCCGGCGGACGGCGTCGATGATGACGTCGGCGATGCCCGCTCCACCCTGATAGCCGGACAGCACGGCGTCGATCTGCGGGAAGACGCCGCGCTCCTCCACCCCGAGCAGGATCTCGGCCACGTCCGGCGGCGGGATGAGCGGCCCCCGCCAGGCGCCGTACCCGGTGTGGTTGGAGAAGTTCACGGTGGGGATCGGCACGACCTCGACACCGATCCGCTGCAGCGGGAACACGGCCGCGGAGTTGCCGACATGGCCGTGGGCGACCACCGACTGGATGGACAAGACCTTCATCCCCTCAGCCTAGAGACCCGATTTGTCCCTTGGCTCAAGACGGCGGCCGGCTGGTCGATCAGGGCAGCGTGCCGCGCTACCCGAGGAGCAGACCGACTCACGCCGACGCCATGCCGGTGGACCCGTCGGTGGTGCGCCGGCGCCGCGCGATCGAGCTCTGCGCGCTGATCACGCGCGGACTGAGTCTGGTCGGCACCGTGCTGTATCTGGCCGGTTGGGCGTTTCCCGCCGCCGATGTGCTGCCGTCGCGGCTGATGCCCGTTTGTTTCGTGGGTGTGGTGGTGATGGCCCTCGCCGTCGCGCTCTCCTGGGCCGGCTTCCGGCGTCCCGCGTCCCGCTGGTACGGCCCGATCAGCGCCGGTCAGGTGGCGCTCGACACGGCCGTGGTGGTGGGGATCGTCTGCCTGCTGGCCGGTCACGGTGACGACAGTGCCTGGGCGGCGCTGGTCGTGCCGGTCGCCGTCGCGGCCCTGCGCCACCGGCTGCCCGGCGCGCTTGCGGTGTGGGCCGTGATCTCGGCGGCGTACTGTGCGACGGTCCTGAGCGCGGACACCGGGTTCGCCGCGGCCGACCTGGTCTATCCCTGCGGGGTGGCGCTGCTGGTGGCGCTGGTTGCCGGCACTCAGTCCAGTGCGCTCGCCCGGCAGATCAGCGATCTGCAGCATGTCCGGCGGGCGCTGGACCACCAGGTCAACCACGACAACCTCACCGGGCTGCCGAACCGCGCGTCGCTGGCCGCCCACGCGGCTCGGCACGACGGCGCAGCCCTGGCCCTGGCGCTGGTCGACCTCGACGGGTTCAAGCAGGTCAACGACACCCTGGGACATGCCGCGGGCGACGTGCTGCTGCAGCGGGTGGCCCAGCGGCTGGGCGGTACCCTGCGCGACGGCGAACTGGCCGGCCGGCTCGGCGGGGACGAGTTCGTCGTGCTGCTGCCCGGCGCGGACGCGGCCACCTGCGAGGCGGCCGCCCGGCGCATCCGGGACGCGGTGGGGGAGCCGGTCGCGATCGGCGGCGACGTGGTGCGGGTCGGGGCGAGCGTCGGGTATGCCGTCCGCCCGGCCGGCTCGACGCTGAGCGTCGAGGCCCTGATGCACGAGGCCGACCTGCGGATGTACGCCGCGAAACGGGGCAGCCGGGTCTCCTGACACCGCGGAGGGCCGGTGCGCATCGGGGGGCCACCTTTGATGCGCACCGGCTCCCGCGCCCGGCTGGCGGGCCGGACGCGTGCGGGCGGCGACTGCCTACTGAGCGCTCGTCCGGGCGCGATAGCCCGGGACGGCGTTGGCCAGCGTCGCGTCGCCGCCGTAGTGGGCGATGACCCGCGGGTCCATCACCCGCCGCCACCATGGCGGGACCAGGGCCAGCAGCAGCATGCTGGCGTAGCCGGCCGGCAGCTGCGGGGAGACGTCGAAGCTGCGCAGCGTCTGGTAGCGGCGCAGCGGATTGGCGTGGTGGTCGCTGTGCCGCTGCAGCTGGAAGAGGAACACGTTGGTGGTGAGCCGGTCGCTGTTCCAGCTGTGCCGCGGGTCGACCTTCTCGTAGCGGCCGCCGTGGATGCGCTGGCGGCGCAGCCCGTAGTGCTCGAGATAGTTGACCGCCTCCAGCACCGAGAAGCCGATCACCGCCTGGATCACCAGGAACGGGAGCGTGACCGGGCCGATGGCGACGACGAGCGCGGCCCAAAGCACCACGGTCATGGCCCACGCGTTGAGGATGTCGTTGCGCCACGTCCACGGGCTGCGGCCGCGCAGCCGGTGCTTCGAGGTCTCCAGATGCCAGGCGGAGCGCAGGCTGCCGAGCACGGTACGCGGCCAGAATCGCCAGTACGTCTCGCCCAGGCGCGAGCTGGCCGGGTCCTCGGGGGTGGCGACCCGGACGTGGTGCCCACGGTTGTGCTCGACGAAGAAGTGCCCGTACGCGGTCGGCGCCAGCGCGATCTTGGAAAGCCACCGCTCCGCCGTCTCGCGCTTGTGGCCGAGCTCGTGCGCGGTGTTGATGGCGACGCCGTTGACCAGCCCGGCGGTCAGCGCCAGGCCGATGCCGCCGACGATGCCCGGTCCGCGGGCCCAGGCCAGGCAGGTGAGCACGAGCGCGGCGAACTGGGCGGGCAGGAACAGGTAGGTGATCCAGCGGTAGTACGGCGACGCCTGCAGGGCCGGGACCGCCTCCTCGGGCGGGTTGGCACGGTCGTCGCCGATCAGCACGTCGATGAGCGGGATGACGCCGAAGATGACCAGCGGTGTCAGCCACCAGGACCAGGGCGAACCGGAGAGCGTCGCGAGCAGCACGGACGCGAACGGCAGCACCGGAACGACCAGGGCAAGGGGCCAAAGGGGGCGCTTCGTGTCGCGCCAGGGCAGGGCAGCGAGCTCCATGCATCGATACTTTACACAGAGGGCCTTCGTGTCAAGTGGGGTCAGTGAAGGAGCCGGACGAACACCTCCGCGAGGGCGTCGGCCGACGATTCCGGGGAGGCGGCGGGCAGGACGAGGTGGCTGACGGTCAGTCGAATGATCGACTCGGCGGCCAGCGCGGCGACATCGTCGTCGACCTCCGGCCGGCGGTCGGCGATCCACTCCCGTACCACCTCGCCCACCGTCGCCAGCACGATCTCCGAGCGCGTCGTCAGGTACGGCAGCAGGTCCTCCTCGCCGCCGCCGGCGCTGGTGAGGATCTGCCGGATCAGCGGGTCGGCGGCCGCCTCGGTCAGCACCCGCAGGATCGTGGCGAGGCTCGCCGCCCGCGCGTCGCGCCCGTCGGCGAACAGCTCGGCCCGCACCGCGTCGGTGAACTGGCGGATCTCGCTGAGGGCGAGCGCCGCGGCGAGGCCCGCCCGGTCGCCGAACTCGTTGTAGACCGTCTGGCGGCTGACGCCGGCCGCCTTCGCGACGTCGAGCATCCGGACGTTGCCCCAGCCACGCGCCACGGCCAGCTCGCGGGCCGCGGCCACCAGCGTCTCCTGCAACGCGGTACGGCCCGATCCCGGCGGCGACGTGAGGTCCATGGTCAGAAGAGCCTAATGCCCGCCGATCAGCTCAACCGCGGCGGCGACCCGCCGATAGCACCCGTGACGGCACGTGTCGGTCGCCACCGACGACGGAGCCGGGGCCGCAGTGTGACATCCCGAGAGACGGGGCATGGTGCAGAGAAGATCGCTTCCCGGCAGCCGCGGCGCCGGCGCATGAGCCCCGGTCGCTACGGCGCCGTGGTGCCCGGTGCCTCGGCCGTCCTGACGGCGGCGTTGTCCGGCTGGTACCTGACGACGCACAACAACTTGCGGCTCCAGGTCTGGAGCTGCTGGTTCGTCGTGGGAACCTTCGCGTCGATGATGGGGTACTTCGCGTACCGGGCCAGCCGGCGAATCGATCCGACCGACACTTCCCGCCGGTTCTGGACGGCATTCTCCGTCGCGGGAGCCGTCTTCGGTCTGGGCGAGCTGGGGCAGCTGATCACCGCCGCCACCGCGCCGTTCGCGGTGAGCGCGCAGACCGGCACCGGCGCCGTGCGGACCGCCGCCCTCGCGGTGGGTGGCACGGTTCTGACGGTGGTGGTGCTGACCTATCCGATTCCCCATCGGTCCGCACGGGAACGGCTCTGTTACCTCCTCGACATGGCGACGGTGATCACCGCGGCCGGAGCGTATGGCCTCTACTGGACCATCGCCAGCGCCGGCGGCGACGGCACGGTCAGCGGGCGCGACCTCGCCACGGTGGTCGCCGGTCCCGTGGTGGCCATGTCGGCGGCCTTCGCCGTAGGCCGGCTGTTCCTCAGCGGTACGGCTCCTTTCCGCTGGCCTGTCGGTGTCATGGGACCGGTCGCCGCGGGGGTGGAAGCCGTCGCCCGTGCTCTCGGTCCGGAGCTGGTGCGTGCCGGGCGTCCGGGCGTGATCTTCACGATGACGGTCTGCTCGCATGCCCTGCTGATGACCGCGGCGTGGTCGCATTACCGGTCGAGCCCGGTCGGCCGCACCGCGGACGTCGCGTCACGCCGCCGTCCGTTCAGCATGCTTCCGTATGCCGCGCTGGGAGCCACGATCGGCCTGTTGGTCGTCACGCTGGCGGTCAGCGGGCTGAACCTGCGAGCCTGGGTCGCGCTCGCCGGTGTCATCGCCAGCACCGGCATGGTGGTCGCGCGGCAGCTCACCGCGTTCGTCGACAACGCCCGGCTGTTGCGGGAACGGGACGCCCTGGCGGCGCGGCTGCACGAGATGGCCTTCACCGACAGCCTCACCGGCCTGGCCAACCGGGCCATGTTCCTCGACCGGCTCGCGGACCGGTTGCGTCAGAACACCGGCCGGACCGCCGTCCTGCTCATCGATCTCGACGACTTCAAGCCGGTCAACGACTCGTACGGTCACGCCGCCGGCGACGCCGTTCTCGTGGAGGCCGCGGCCCGGATGCGCTCGAGTTTGACGCAGGCCGACGTCGTGGCCCGTCTGGGTGGTGACGAGTTCGCGGTCCTGCTCGACCGGCCTCATCCCGACGACATCGCCGCCGCGGCCGCCCGCATGGTCGAGTTGGTGGGCGAACCGTGCCGGCTGGCTGACGGCCGGACGGTGGCGGTTCGGGCGAGCGTCGGCATCGCCCTGGCATCGGGCGCCGACGACAGCCCCTCGACGCTGGTGAATCGGGTGGACGAGGCGATGTATGCCGCGAAGTGCTCGGGCAAGAACTCCGTCGAGCCGGCCCGCGCGTGATCCCGCGGCCGAGCGTCCTGCGGGCGACTCTCGGCATTCGGCCACTCAGGTCATGAGCGGCTCGCTATCGTGGCGCAAGGGGCGAGATGTCGAGTTTGGCGCGCTTGTATCAGCCGGTTGTCCTGGTGGTCGACGACGACGAGGACATCCGGGACACCGTGGCGCACATGTTGGACGTCCGGGGCTTCCGGGTGTTCGCCGCCGCCGACCGGGACGGGGCCCTGTCGATCTGCCGGGAGCTGAACGGCGACGTCGACGTGCTCGTGGCGGACCTGTCGCTTCCGGGTGACGCGGGCGGCGCGCTCGCTCGGGACGTGGCGGCCCGGTGCCCGTCCGTGAAGGTCGTCTTCGTGACCGGTATCCCGCGGCACATCGCGCTCACCATGGGCCTGGTGCAGCCGGACGCCCCTTACCTGCAGAAGCCGGTGAATCCCGACGTGCTCGCCGCGCTGCTGCGCAGCCTCCTCCCGCAGTACGCGCCGCGGGCCGACGATTGGTGACATTCAAAAAAACCGGTTAAGTAGGGGGTGTGTGAAGCGGCGTCGGGGGGAAGCATGGATGCATGTCGATTCATGTGGAAGAACTGGCGATCTGTCCCGCCCGTATCACCCTCGACACCGCGCAACTGGCCTTCTTGGACGGTCTGCCCACGGAGGCGCCGAGCGTGCAGTCGGAGCTGCGCTGCGAGCTGGAACTAGGCCATGAGGGGTCGCACGCTGCCCTCGGGCAGCAGGTGGAGGCCACTATGTGGTGGGTTCAGTGGACGCTGAGCGCGTCCGAGATCAATGCGTACACCTGGTGCCCGTCGGGCCGGACGGTCCCGTTCGAGTCCCGCGACGACAAGGACTGCTCGCTGTTCGACGGACATCCCGGCCGGCACGCTCCCGGCATCCGGTCCCGCGCCGGCAAGGCGGCCTGAACCGATTCAGCCGCGTTCGCAGCGGACGCGGTTCCCCCTGCCGTTCTCCGGGTATCAGAAGAAGATGGCCGTAGATCGCGTCCTGACCGTGTGCGGCCCCCGGGCCGCCGACGACGTGTGGGACCGCTACGTGCGCCCGCGCCGCTGGCCGGAATGGTCGCCGCAGATCCGGGCGGTGTCCTACCCGGCCGCGACGCTGCACGCGCGGACCAGCGGTGTCGTGGTCGGCCCGGCCGGCGTGCGGGTCGGCTTCCGGGTGCTGGAGATCGACGCGACCGGCCCGGTCCGCAGCTGGTCGTGGTCGGCATCGGTGGCCGGAGTGCGGCTGTACCTGCGGCACACCGTCGAAGCCGTGCCCGGCGGGACCCGGACCGGTCTCATGCTGCGCGGGTTCGCGCCGGCCGTGCTGCTCTATCTTCCCCTCGCGCGGCTCGCACTGCGCCGGCTGGTCCGCTAGGACGGGCATGCCGGCCCGGCGGTACAACTGCGGTTGCGGCAAGCGGCGCTTCCGCGACGAGCGGTCGGCGCTGGCCGCGGCGGAGACCGATCAGCGCACGTACGGCGGGATCGTCGCGGTCTATCGCTGCCCCGGCGGCCTCGCCTGGCACCTCAGCGCCCACGGATTCACGCCCGGGGCGCTGCGGTCGATCGGCCGGCGGCTGGCGTACGAGCTCGCCGAGCACGGCCGGATCGACGTCGCGGAGTTCCGTGGCCGGGTGACGGGCGGGGACCTGCGACGGTCCGCCCGGGTCGATCGCTGCGCCGAGCAGATGACCGAGCTGGGACTGACCCGGCGGACGGACGACGGCCTGGTCGCCGCGGACCGGCCGGGGTTGCTGCGGGTGGTGCAGATCGGCCTCGACGCGTACGCGCGGGAGCGTGGCTAGCTCCCGGTCGTGCCCACGATGAGCAGCGCCACGTCGTCCTCGTGACCGCGCGTCTCGGCGTGCCCGGCCAGCAGGTCGGCGAGATCGTCGGCGGTGGCGCCGGGGTGCCGGCCGATCAGCTCGTGCAGCCGGGCGACGCCGAGGTCGAAGGGCTCGGTGCGGGTCTCGACGAGCCCGTCGGTGTACAGCACGAGGGTGCTTCCGGCCGGCAGCAGCCGGGTGCGGTCGGCTCGCGTGGCTCGCCGGACGGCGCCGAGCAGGGGATCGGCGCCGTTCAGGTCCTCCACCGTGCCGGCCGGACTGATCACCAGCGGTGGTGGGTGGCCGGCGTTGGACCAGCGCAGCCGGTACGCGCCGGCCGGCGCCGGATCGAGGAACGCGACGATGGCCGAGGCGATGGTGTCGGCGTGCAGCACCCGGTTGGCGTGCTCGAGGCGGTGCAGCAGCGCGGACGGCTCGTCGACCGGGTCGGTGAGGAAGCCGCGCAGCATGCTCCGCAGCTCGCTCATGGCCGCCGCCGCTTCCAGGCTGTGCCCGGTGACGTCGCCCATGACGATGGCCAGCCGCCCGCCGGGCAGCGTCACCGCGTCGTACCAGTCGCCTCCGACGTGATCGCCGTGGTGGGCCGGCAGGTAGCGGGCGGTCAGCCGCAGGCGATCCACGGCCGGCAGCCGGGTCAGCAGCGCCTTCTGCAGGGTCGCGGCCGCGGTGCTCTGCTGGTCGAGCGCGTCCGCGCGCCGTAGCGCCTGACCCACGTAGTCGGCGAGGGCCGCGATGATCGCCTGCTCCCCGGCGTCGATGTCGTGCGGGTGGTCCCACGCGAAGGTGAGCACGCCGAGCGGTCGTCGCGGGCCGGGGATCGGCGCGCACGCGATCGCCTGCCAGCCGAGACGGCGCAGGTCGGCGGCGCCGGACGGAAACCCGGCGGCGATCGCGTCCGGGTCGCCGAACGCGACGAGCCGCCCGGTCCGCACCGCCTCCGCGGCCGGCACCGGGTCACTGGCCGAGAACGTGATCCACCGCTGCGTGACGTCGGCCGGCAGCATGTCGGTGCGGGACACGCGCAGGCCGCCGTGGTCGTCGAGCAGCACCACGCCGATGTCGACCGGGTCGAAACTGCCCTTGACCATCCGGTTGGCCTCGTCGACCACGTCGGTCACCGTGCGGGTCCGGCTCAGGCCGATGCTGGCGTGCAACAACAGCTGGCTGCGGTCGTAGCCGGCCGCGGCATGCCGGGTGGCGATGCGCAGCCGGAGACTGTCGGAGCAGGCGGCGGCGAGGTCCGTGAGCAGCGCCAGGTCGCCGTCGCTCCACTCGCGCGGCCGGTGGTCGGCGGCGGCCAGCGAGCCCAGGACCCGGCCGTCGGCGTCGGTCAGCGGGACACCGGCGTAGCTGCCGATGCCGAAGGCGTCCAGCGCCGGATGCGTGCGGACCCGGTCGTCGTCGCTCGCCCGGCCCACGACGACCGGTTCCCCGGCGGCGACCACCCGGTGCCCGAGGGAGTGGCTCAGCGGGATGCGGCGTTCGAGGGCGTACGGGTGGTCCAGCCCGGCCGCACCCGGCACCACCTCCTCGTGCGCGGCGACCAGGGACACCAGGCCGACCGGCACGTCCAGGGCGGCGCACACCATCGCGGCGTACCGATCGAACGTCGCGTCGGGCCGGGCGCCGAGCCCGGTGTCGGCCAGTGCGCGCAAGCGTGCGGGGTCCTCGGCGGTGACGAGCGCGGGGCCGCTAGCCATGCCGGCCGCTCACGGACTCGAAACGCCTGGGCATGGGCAGATCGTAACCGTGGATGCCTGCCCCTCGCCGGGTGGAACGACGCGGTCATCCCGTACGCGCGTCGGCGTGCTTGACCGCATACATCGCGTGATCCGCCGCGCGCAGGACGTGGTCCGGGTTGTCGGCCGGCGTGGCCACGTGCACCCCGATGCTCGCCGACACGGTCAGCGTCTGGCCGCCCGCCGGGATCGGCGCGGCGACCGCCCGGCGGATCCGGTTGGCGGCAGTCTGCGCCTCGGCCCAGCGCACGACGCCCGGCATCAGCACCACGAACTCGTCTCCGCCGATGCGGGCGACCACGTCGTACGGACGAGCCTCCGCGCTCAGCCGGCGGGCGGTCAGCCGCAGTACCTCGTCGCCGGTCTCGTGGCCGAAGGTGTCGTGGATCGGTTTGAACCCGTCGAGATCGATGAACAGCACCGCGACGGCGTACTGGCGCAGCAGCGTCTCGAGGGACTCGTGCATGTGCCGGCGGTTCGCCAGCCCGGTCAGGGAGTCGTGCAAGGCCTCGTGCGTGAGCGTCTCCTGCAGGACCCGGCTCTCGGTGACATCGCGGGCGTTGACCACGATGCCGTCGAGGGCCGGATTGCCGAGCTGGTTGGTGGCGGTCAGCTCCATCCACCGCACGCTGTGCCGGCCGGCCCAGATCCGGCATTGTTCGCGGATGACGGCGCCGGGCTGCTCCACCAGGGCCCGGAAGCGGTCCTGCAGACGGCCGCGGTCCTCGGGATGGACGAAGGCGAAGACGCTCGCGCCGATGACGTCCGCCTCGGCGGCCCCGAGCAGACCGGCGGTGCTCGGGCTGGCATAGGTCACGCGGGCGTGCCGGTCGAGCACGGCGACCACATCCGGAGCGTGCTGCACCAGGGCACGGAAGCGCTGGTCGGAGCGGCGGCGCTGGGCCTGCACCCGGTAGCCCAGCAGGAACACGCCGCCGACGCCGATCAGCAGCATGGCCAGCAGGGCGAAGGTGGTCGTCCGGTTGCGCCGCGACACCGCACCCGCGAAGGACTCCTGGCTCTGCGTACGCACGTAGAACCAGCCGCCGGGAATGCCGCCGACCACCACGGCGGTCATCGCCGTCCCGCCCGAGCGGTAGTCGAGGAAGTTGTCCGGCGGCAGCCGGCGCAGGCCGTCGGTCACCGCGGGATCGGCGGGGGCGCCGATCGACGCGGGGTCGGTCGAGGCGGCCACCGCCCCGGCGCTGTCGACGACCGCGATCACCTCGCCCGGCGCGGCGAGCTTCTGCACGTACGTCTGCAGTTGGCCACGCCGCTGGTCGGCGAACCCGATGAGGACACCGCGGGGCGTCCCGCCGGCCGGCACCGGAACCGCCACCGCGGTCAGTGCTACCGATCCCTGCGTGATCACCGGGGAGAATCCCGGCTCACCGCGCAGCAGCGACGTGCGCAGGACCTGCAGGCGCGGGTCGTCCACCGCCGGCAGCCCGGAGTCCCGGGAGGCGACCAGCAGCTTGCCCGAGAGGTCGACCAGCGCGGTGCCGTACGAGAAGAAGTCCGATCGGGCGGCGAGGCGGCGCAGCCGTTGCCGGTCGCCGACGTCGCCCGGGAGCAGGCGGAACCCGGCCGAGTTGGCGGCGTCGCGCAGTTCCTTGGCCGACAGCAGCTGCAGCTGACTGGCCAGTGTGGCGTTGTTCACGCCCAAGGCCCGGGCATCGCTGCGATGAACGTCGTCGGCCGCCTGCAACGCCGACCGGTTCACCAGGATGCCGGCCACGCCGAGCGAGGTCAGCACGACGGTGCTCACCAGCACCAGGACCCAGCCACGGAGCCGCATGTGTGTGTCTCCCGTCACAGAGCTCCACACAGTACTACGCCGATCACGCCCCCGCTCTGTCGTCCGTTCCGGCGCGGTTCACAGCTCCGGATTGTCGGTCAGGACCCGCCATGCCAGGTGGCGGCCGTGCGTCGCGGCGAGGGCGATCCAGACCGGCAGCAGCCCGTTGACGATCGGTTCGCTGCCGGCGGGAAGCCACACCGGACGCAGTCCGGCGGCGGTGATCAGTTCGGCGACGATGCGGCGGTCGGGATCGGGCGCGGTGAAGATCATGTCGGCGGGGGTGCCGGTGATGCGAGGGCTGCGCAGGTTCTCCACGCCCAGCGTGTTGAAGGCGCGGGCGTACCGCGCCCGCACGGTCGCGGCCGCTGCGGCCGTATCACCGGCAGCGCCGTTCGTGGCGTCGATCAGCAGCCGGCCGCGCAGCGTCTCGCCGTGCTCACGCAGCAGGGTCGCGACGGCCGCGCCGGGCACGGCGAGGACGACGATGTCGCTGGCGGCCAGGGCGGCGGCGACGTTACGGACCGTGCTCCCGTCCGGCGATGGCGTGTCATTCACCGCGCCCCGTACCGCGTACGTGACGTGGTGCCCGGCGCCGGTCCAGGCGTCGCCGAGGGCCCGGCCGATCCGGCCGCGCCCGACGATGGTCACCGCGCGGGGCGCGACCGCGGCCACCGGTGTGGGCTCGGCGACGCCGGCGAGAACTCTCAGGGCCAGGTGCCGGCCCAGTCCACGGCGCAGAGCCAGCGCGAACCACAGCTGGGCCAGCGCGTCCAGCCGGTCGGCCGCATCGGGACCGGCGCCGGCCCACAGCGGGCGCGGTCCGATGTCGGCGATGAGCGTCTCGATCACCTGACGGTCCGGTGTGTCCGGTCCGGCGTAGAACAGGTCGGGGCGCTCGCCCGCCACCTCGGGAGCGAAGTTCTCCCAGCCGGTGGTGGTGAAGGCGCGGTAGACCCGGGCGGCCGGCAGCCGCCGCGTCAGCAGCGGCAGCTGGTGCAGCCGCGCCGCGCCCATCGTGTTGGTGGCGTCCGTCAGCAGACGCCCGTCCAGCTGCCGGCCGTTCGCTTCGAGCACCGCGGGAAGTTGGTCACCCGGGACGGCCAGGACGGTGATATCGGCGGACGGCAGGGAGCGGGCGGCGACCAGCCGGTGCGTGGCGCGATAGGTGTCGTGCCGGGCCGCGGCCGGGTCGCGTACCGCCAGGGTGACGGCATGCCCGGCGGCCGACCACCCGCCGGCGAGCGCACGCCCGACCGGGCCGGCGCCGATGACTAGAAGATCCACGAAGAGGTCCTTTCAGACGCCGAGCATGTCGATGACGACCTGGGCGACCCGGCGGCCGGAGTACTGCTGCTGACCGGTCACCAGCCGCCCGTCGCGGACGGCGAAGGGCTTGAACAGGCCGGCCGAGATGTAGTTGGCGCCGCGCTCGCGCAGCGCCGGCTCCAGCCGCCAGGGCATGATCTCCACGCCGGCGGCGGCGTTGCCGTAGTCCTCCTCGACGTCGCTGAAGCCGGTCACGGTCAGCCCGTCGACCAGGTGGCGTCCGTCGGACAGGCGCAGGTCGACCAGGGCGGCGACGCCGTGGCAGTAGGCGGCGACCGGCTTCTCCGCCTCGTACATCGTCCGGATCGCGGTGGCCAGCCCCTCGTGTCCCCGGTAGGTGAACATCGGCGACTGGCCGCCGGCGACCAGCAGCGCGTCCACGCCGGACAGATCGAGCGCCGCGATCGCCGGGGTGTTCCGCAGCTTGGCGACCAGCTCCGGGGTGCTGAGAAATCCCATCGAGATGAGGTCCTCGGCCGACCAGCGGCTCGCATCGCGCGGGTCGGACAGGGCGTCGACCTCGACCGGGCCGCCGTCCGGGCTGGCGATGGTCACGTCGATGCCGCGCTCGGTCAGCTCGTAGTAGGGGTGGGTCAACTCGGCGGCCCAGAATCCGACCGGCCAGCCGTGCTGGTTGGTGGCCGGGTTGGCGACCACGATGACGGCGTGCCGGCGACGGCTGCGCACCTGGTCGGTGCGCATGTGGTGGCTGTCGCCGCCGATGACGGACGGCGTGGTCCCGGTGGTGCTCATGGCGTCTCCTCCACAGTGTCGGGTGAGGTCACTTTAGCCCAATGCTTGAATTCAAGCGTTCGCCTCCAGCGGAATCTCGGTAGACTGCCGGCGTGACCGAGACCGATTGCGAGCGCGACTCCGTCGACGACATCCTCGACGGGTGGGCGGCCGAGCGGCCCGACCTCGACGTGCGTCCGGTCGGCATCATCACCCGGCTCGCCCGGCTGCGCAGCCACCTCGACGCCGAGCTGAGCAGCGTCTTCCGGCGTTACGACCTGAGCCCCGCCGACTTCCAGGTGATCGTGACGCTGCGCCGGGCCGGCCGGCCGTACCGGATGCCGCAGGCCCGCCTGATGACGCAGCTCGGGCTGACCTCGGGCACGGTCAGCGTCCGCATCGACAAGCTGGTCCGGCGCGGTGTGGTCGTCCGGGAACACGACGATGCCGACGCGCGACTGACGCTGGTACGCCTGACCGACGAGGGCAGCCGGCTGTTCGACGAGCTCGCGCCGGTGCACCTGGGCAACGAGGACCGGCTGCTGTCGGCCCTCGACGACGACGAGCGTGACGTGCTCGCCGGCCTGCTGCGCCGCCTGCTCGCCTCGCTCGAGCACGGCGCGGTGCGCACCGGGCTGCCGCTGGGCATGGCGCTGGAACCGGCTCCCCGCGCCCGCGCCCGCCGCGCCGCCGTCGGCCTGACCGACCCGCCCGGCCTGCTGGTCACCGACGTGCTCGCCGGCACCCCGGCCGCCGAGGCCGGCGTCGCCCGCGGCGACCTGCTGGTGGCCGTCGACGATCGGCCGACCCGCAGCGAGGCCGCCCTGACCGCCGCCCTGCGCACGGCCGGCACCACCCCGGTGCTGCACCTGCTACGCGGCGACACGCCGATCGCCATCAAGGTCACCGATCGTCCGGCCACCGGGTGAGGAGGGGGAAACCTTCCCCGGAGAGCTCAGATCCGGCGCCGGCCGGTCGACCGTACGGCGTGTGAATCTGGGTCGGATGGCGGCGCGGCTGCGCCGGGGCGTGTCTGGCGTTGCGGGGCTGCTCGACAAGTCGCGTCTGGCCTTTCTGGCGTTGAACCTGGTGAACGCGGCGGCAGTGCTCGCGGCCATCGGCGCCGCCGCGCCGGCCGGCAGTACGGTGATGGCGCCGATCGTGGCCCTGGGCGTGCTGGTGGGCGCGCACGGGTGGACCTATCGCCGCGGTCGCACCGGTGTCCTCGACGAGGCCGCCGTCGCGGTGGCCATCCTCGCGGCGTCGCTCGCACTGCCCGATGCGACCATGACCGTCTCGCTGGTCTTCAGCGCCGTGATGTTCCGGTCGCTGTACGGCGGCCACTGGTGGGCCGCTGTTCGGACCGCCGCCTACGTCGGCGTCTACGCGGCTGCGTTGATCCTTGCCGACGGCACCGGCCGGCTGGACACCACCGCCAAGTCGGCGTTGTTGCTGCCGTTGCCGGCGATCCTCATGTCGGCGGTCACCATGCGCTTCCTCTTCGTGTCGGTGCGGGCGCGCGACGCGGCCGCCGCCCGGCAGGCCGTTCTGGCGCAGACCGCGACCCGCCTCCTGGGCGCCCACGATGTCACCACCATGGCGGCGATCGGCTGGCAAGGTCAACGCCGGCTGCTGCTCGGCGAGCCGGCCGACACGTTCGTGCTCGACAAGCGGGACGGCGCTTTCGCGGTGGTGCGGGAGGTGGACGAGCCGGGCGCGGGGTGGGTCCCGCTCGACGACGTGATCGCCGCGCTCGGTTCCGGCTGCCGGGAACCGGTGCTGCTGCGCGACCCGGGCCCGGGCCTGGCCGCCCTCGCCCCGCACGCTCGCTGGTGGCATCTGGTCCCTACCGGCGACGACGACAGCCTGCGGGTACTCGTCCTGGCGTCGGCGAACCGGCTGTCGCAGGACACCGTACGCAGCTCGCAGCTGTTGATGCAGCAGACCGCGCTCTCGTCATCCGCCATCGAGCAGCGCACCGAACTGCACCGGCAGGCGTCGTACGACGCCCTCACCGGCCTGGCCAACCGGGCCGGCTTCATGCGCGAGCTTCAGGCCCGCTCGGCAGCGTCCCGCCCCGCGGCGACCGCGGCGCTGTTCATCGACCTGGACGGCTTCAAGGCGGTCAACGACCACCATGGTCACGCGGCCGGCGACGAGGTGCTGACCCACGTCGCAGCCCGGCTGACCGCCCGCGTGCCCAGCGACTGCACCGTCGGCCGGCTCGGCGGTGACGAGTTCGCGGTGCTGGCGCCCGCGACGCCACCCGAAGAGCACATCCACCTGCTGGCCGCGCGCTTGCAAGCGGCCATATCAGAGCCGATCTTCCTGCGCTGTGGCACGAGCGTCCGCGTCGGTGCCAGCATCGGTGTGCACGTCGCGCAGGCGCCGTTCGATCCCGACCATCTGCTGCACGAGGCGGACAGCGCCATGTACGCCGTCAAGTCGCTCCACCGCGGCGACCGGCCGGCCGAGGCGGCCTCACCGGCTCGCCCGGCGGCCGAGCCCGACGCGCGTCAGGTGCTCGGGACCTCGGCGTAGTACGACGTGATCGCGGCCAGGGCGCCGTCGCGGAACTCGGTACGCGTGCCGGCCAGATCGGTCAGCGTCTGCTCGCACACCGCCCGCACCGCGTCACTGCCCTGCCGGGTGGCTCAGGTCGCGGGTGAGAACCTGGGCACTGCGGTTGGGCGGTGACCGCGGTCATCAGTGGTTGCACGTAACTCACCTCGTTCGCCGATAGTGCGCTGGTGAACTGCCGAGCAGCCCGGTGAAGGCACGGTAGAAGCCGGACCGGGATCGGTAACCGCATTCGTGGGCGATCCGGTCGACCGGCCAGTCGGTGGTGCGCAGCAGGTGTTGCGCCTGGGCTATCCGCAACTGCTCGACGTACCGCCACATCGGCATGCCGAAGGTCTCGGTGAAGACCTTCGCCGCGTACGTGGGATGGACACCGGCCCGGCCCGCCAGGTCAGCGACCGATATCGGCTCGGCAAAGTGCCGGGCCACCATCAGCAGAAGCCGTTCGCCCGCGTCGGAATGCGGGCTCCCGGTGGCCGGGCTCGCGTCGGCCGCGCCCAGCCGGGCGAGGCGGGCCTGCATCTCCAGCAGGCAGATGTCGGCCGTCGGCCGCCGTCGCAGGTCGTCGCGCCACCGGCGCAGCAGCAGCGCGTCGCCCGGCCCGTCGGCCTGCTCGCCGGTGAGCCATCGTCCGGACAGCAGGGCCCGCGTCGGTCCGGACAGCACGGCCTGACCGGCCGTGTCGCTCAACGGCATGGTCACCCCGAGCATCTCCAGCGGCCCGGCGCCGACCAGCCGATGGGGATGGCCACCCCAGAAGACCAGCAGGCGGCCCGGCGGCAGGGGCACCGTGCCGCCCGGTGTCTCGTACCCCGCCGATCCGGACAGCAGGAGATTGAACTCGATCTCCGGATGCAGGTGCGGCCTGGTCATGGTGCCGGTGGCCGCGTTGAACGCGTGCCGGCCGAGCCGGTGCACGACGGTCGAGGGAAGCGGCACTGCTTGAGGATACGCACCATTTTCCTGTCCGCGGCCGGCTCCGGGCCGGGTTTCGCGCCGACATGCTGGGCACATGACCGATTCGCGTGACCTGGCCGACTTCCTCTTCGACCTCAACGGCTACCTGGTCCTCGAGCAGGCCGTCTCCACCGACCTGCTCGACCGGCTCGACCGGGAGTTCGGCGCCTTCCCGCGCGATCTGCCCCGCGGCGGGTGGTATCGCGGCGCCCAACGGCACGACTACACCCCGGAGACCGGCTACGAGCTGCACCAGGCGGTCGCGGTGGGCGGTCCGTTCGCCGAGCTGATCGACCACCCGAGCTGGATCGACCTGGTCCGGCACTACGCCGGGGAGGAGGACACCTACCTCGGCGGGGTCTACATCGACGAGACGATCGCGTCGATCCGCGCCTCCGGCGGCCATCATCCGGTGCACTCCGGCGGGTACCGGGCGGCTGTGCGCAACGCGTACGGCTATCGTCACGGCCGTTTCCGGTGCGGTCAGGTGAACATCATCCTGGCCGTCACCGACATCGGCCCCGGCGACGGCGCCACCATGGTGGTGCCGGGCTCGCACAAGTCGAACCTGCCGCACCCGCTGGCCGGCGACTACGACGGCGGCGACCGGATGGACCGGCTGCCGGGCGCGGTCGAGGTGCACCTGCGCCGGGGCGATGCGTTGCTGTTCTGTGACGGGCTCATGCATGGCGGCTCGAGCCGGACCAACGCCGGCGAGCGGCGGGTCGTCATCTACCGCTACGGCCCGGTCTGGGGCGCCAGCCGATACGGCTACCACTACGAACCGTCGTTCCTGGACTCGCTGAGCGACGACCGGCGGCGCATCCTGCAGCCGGTGCCGGCCGTGCGGGTGGGGGAGCGGCGGCGGGTGCCCACGGAAGTCGGGCCGTAGAACTCGCGTGCGACTACTCGGGTTTGTGTGGGTACTTGAGCTACTCGTAGGTTCCCATCACGGACGCTGTGGTTCCGACCCTGACGGTCGTCGCTGTCACCGCGACCGACGCGTCGCTGAGCTCGCCAGCCAGCTGTACGTCCTAGAAGGGTGGCGTCCATCTGCCGGCCCAGTTTGGCGTGCTTCCGCCTGGAGGCCACATCTTGTATCGGTCGTCTGCTCTCTCGGTCGGCCATGTGTGTCCTACGAACTTGCAGGTGGGAATGGCGCTTTCGTTGTCATGGACGCAGTTTTCGGCCCAGTCGCGGCCGACCATGACGGGCCGGCTCAGCAGTCCTTCAGCCGTGACCTGTACCCGCAAGACCAGGCCGAGGGTTTCGATGCCGGGGTTGCCGGCAGGCCCGAAGCTGACGGCGCCGCTCATGGACTCGGACATCGTGCTGAGCTGTCGATACCACGCGCCTGGGTCGCTGCCGGTCAGCATGGTGCCGTTGAGCGTGATCAGGGGTCCGCGGAGGGCATCGGACGCGATGCAGAAGAGTCGGCCAGTCGAGTCGAAGTACTCGTACAGGGCGGGTTCGCCTGGCCGGACGCCTAACTCGATGCCGAGGATCCGAGGGAAATAGGGATCGGCTGGAACCGGCGAAGCTCGCGTGCATCAGTCAGAGTGGTAGCGGCCTCGGGCAGCGTCATACCGAACCGTAACGGCCCGACGCCGTCTAACGGTGTGAGCACCCACTGCGGCCGAGGCGGCACGGTGATCCCCTCAGGTTCCGCCATCATTTAGCTACGCACCTATTACCCATCCGCACATCGCGTTACTGATCATGTCATCACCGAGGCTCACAGGGATCCAGTAAGGCGACCCGGCGGTCGGCGAAGCAACCGCAGCTGGTTATCGGGGCGCGACGCTGGTCTCGGGTGGGCTCAGGTTGGGGGCCACTCGTTGATCAACTCGTGCGGCTGACCACAGCATTCAACCGGATCCTTCGCCTGACTGGGGCGACAGTGCAGTCGGCGGCCTTCACCGACCAGGGGCTAGTGATCCGGCTACGCCGGCCCCGACGGCGTCTGATCTGCCCGTGCGGAGCGTCGTCGCTGGCCCGCCATGACACGTCGCGGCGGTGGCGGCATCTGGACTTCGGCGCGTGTCAGGTCTGGCTCGAGGCCGACATCCATCGCATCGACTGCCGCACCTGCTCCCGGGTACGCACCGCGCAAGTGCCGTGGGCGAGGCCGAACGCGCGGCACACCACCGAGTTCGAGAATGTCGCCGCCTGGCTGGCCCAGCGCATAGTAGGAACATCGCCCGGCTGCTGCGCTGCTGGTGGGAAGCGGTCGACGGAATCGTCACCCGGGTCGTGGCCGACCACATCGGCGACACCCGACTCGACCATCTCTACCGCATCGGCGTGGACGAGATCTCCTACAAGCGCGGCCACAAATTCTTGACCATCGTGGCCGACCATGACACCCGGAAACGTGGTCTGGGTCGGTAAAGAACGATCGAAGGCCGCCTTCGAGGCCTTCTTCGCCGCACTCGGCCCCGAACGGGCGGCCGCGGTCGAGGCCATCAGCCTCGACGGCAGCAGCGTCTACCTGCCCGTCACCCGCGAACAGATCCCGCAGGCACGGATCTGCCTCGACCCGTTCTACGTGATCAAGTGGACCAACGAGGTCGTCGAATCGGTCTACCGGGCCGAGGCGCCCCACATGCCCTCCGGCCCGGCTGCCGCCATTTACCTCTGCCTCGGCGGAGTCGACCTAGTCTACTCACGGAAACCTGAGTAGCCGCACTCGCGTACGAGACGTTACGTCTTTACGTCCATCGATCTAAGTTGTAACTTCTGTTTCAGCCCGGTGGCGTGCCGGCGATGGACGGGGTGGTCCATGCGTACCGTACGAATGTTGATGGCCGCGGCGGCGGCGACAGTCCTGTCCGTACCGTTGGCCGCCGCTCCGGCCTACGCCGGGGTCACCCGCACCCGGGCCGGCAGCGCGAGTGATGTCACCCGGGCCTCCTGGTCGGGGCCGGCGTTCACGATGAACGGGTCGGGCGCCGTGGTGACGGCCACGATGAGCCGCGCCGTGGACGCGATCCGCGGCGGCACCGGCGCGCTGGACGTGGTGGTGCTGGCCGGTTCCGGCACCGGCACCCCGGAATGCGATGTCGTCATGACGCTGCCGGGCGTCAACTCGTGCACCACCGACGTGTTGACGCGGGCCGCCGACGGCGACGATCCGCAGGTGAACACCGACATCCGGCGGGCGGAGTTCGTGTACTTCGCCGGCGGCGACCAGTGCCGGTACGTCGCCTGGAAGGGCACCGCGCTCGCGGCCTCGGTCGCCTCGGTCGTCGCCAAGGGAGGCGGTGCCGGTGGCGGCAGCGCCGGTTTGCACGTCAACAGCGACATCGTCTACGACGCGTGCGGCGGCAGCGCCACCTCGGCGACCGCCTTGGCCGACCCGTACGGCCCGGACATGACCTTCACCTACGGCCTGTTCCGCTGGCCGAACTACCAGGACACGATCAACGACTCGCACTTCGTCACCCGGGATCGGATGGGCCGCACGCTCGCCTTCGTCGCCCGGGCCCTGCAGGACGGCCGCACCTCGGGCGGCAGGGCATGGGGCGTGGGCATCGAGCAGGGCGGCTCGCTGTACCTGGACCGCGCCGGCGTGGGCACGCTCTTCGGGCAGAACGCCTACGTGGTGCTCGGCGACCACGTCCCGGAGCGGGCGCGGGCCGGTCAGTCGCTCACCTTCAGCAACTTCAAGATCTGGAAGCTCACGCCCGGCTCGTCGTTCGACTTCGCGCACCGGCCGTCGTGCGGCTACTACCTGCGCAGCGTCACCGCCGGCGTGCCCAGCGGCGACCTCTACGACGGCCCGGTGGTGACCGACTGCGGCGGGGGCGGCGGCGCCACGTTCACCGAGGCCGAGCCGAACGACTCCCGGTCCGCCGCGAACGACATCGGCGCCCTGGCGCATCCGCTCACCGTGACCGGGAGCCTCGGGGTGAGCGGCGACCGTGACTACTTCCGCGAGAGCCTGGCGGCGGGCGCCACGCTCACGGTGTCCTGTGCCGTACCGGACGCGTACGACGGTGATCTGTACCTGCTCGGCCCGACCGGCAGCACGCTCGCGCGCTCGGTCAACGACGGCGCCGGCGCGGACGAGTCGCTCACCTACACCAACGGCGGGTCCGCGGGTACGGTGTTCGCCGAGCTGGAGGCGTACAGCGGGTCCGGAACCGCCGCCTACACGTGCACGGTGACCAGGCGCTGACCGGCGGGCGGCGCCGTCTAGGCTGGCCGCATGACGGAACGGATCGGCGTGGCGGGCGTGATCCGGGCCCGGCTCGGTGAGTGCAGCGCGGGGGAGCGCAAGGTCGGTCGCGCGCTGCTGGCCGCCTACCCGGCGGCCGGCCTGGACACGGTCGCGAGCCTGGCCGAGCGGGCCGGGGTCAGCGCGCCGACCGTCCTGCGCTTCCTCTCCCGGCTCGGCTTCGGCGGCTTCCCCGAGTTCCAGCGCGCGCTGCGTGACGAGCTGGCGGAGCGGGAGACCTCGCCGCTCGCGGCGTACGTGCCGACGCCCGACGGCGCCGCCGGCCCGCTGACCCGGGCCGCCGAGGTCCTGCCCGCCGCGGTCGCCGGGACGCTGGCCGACCTGCCCGAGGACGAGCTGCGCCGGGCGGTGCGCCTGCTCGCCGACCGGCAGCTGCGGGTGACCGCGGCCGGGGGCCGGTTCTCCTCGCTGCTGGCGCAGTATCTGGTCTTCCATCTCATGCAGCTGCGCGGCACGAGCCGGTTGCTGCCCACCGGCCCGGTCGAACGCGTCGACGCGTTGGTCGACGTCGGACGCAAGGACGTGTTCGTGCTGTTCGACTTCCGCCGCTACGAGGAGCCGACGCTCGAGCTGGCCCGTACGGTCACCGGCCGCGGCGCCCGGCTGCTGCTGTGCACCGACCGGTGGCTGTCGCCGATCGCCGGCCTGGCCGACGTGGTGCTGCCGAGCCGGGTCGACTCGCCGTCGCTGTACGACAGCTTCGTGCCGGCCCTGGCGGTGCTGGAGACGCTGGTCGCCGGCGTGATCGACGAGCTCGGGCCGATCGCGGGGCGCCGTCTCGCGATGGTCGAGGAGACCGGCCGCCCGTACCTCTGACTCATTACAGAAAACTGAAACTTCACAACGGCCGTAACGCACGTTACATTCATCGGGACACATGACGTGATCCCGGGAAGGGTGCATATGCGCCTCACATCAGTGGCGCCGGCCGTGGCCATGACTCTGCTCCTGGCCGCAGGATGCGGCTCCGACACCGATAGCGGCGCCGCGGCGGCGCCGGCCAAGACCGTCACGGTTACCGTCGACGGCGCCGGAACGATCAGCACCGATCCGAAGCTCGCCGGCACCGTGCCGGGCGACGTGCGGAAGAAGGGCGCGCTGAGTGTCGCGACCAACGCGCCGTACCAGCCGTTCATCGACTTCGCGGCGGAGGGCAGAACCGACGCCTTCAAGGGCCTCGACTACGACCTGTTCACCGCCGCCAGCGCGAAGCTCGGCCTGACCGCGACGTTCTCTCAGCAACCCTTCGACGGCCTGGTGCCGGCCTGCAGGCGGCCAAGTACGACGCCATCGCCGGCGGCATCACCGACAAGAAGGAGCGCCAGGCGGTCGCCACCTTCGTCGACTACACCGCGTCGGGCACCGGGTTCCTCGTGCGCACCGGCAACCCGCTCGGCGTACGGACCGTCGCCGACCTGTGCGGCCGGAAGGTGGCCGCGCAGAAGGCCAGCAACCAGGCCAAGCACCTGGCCGACTACAGCAAGCAGAGCTGCGGCGGCAACGCCGTCGCGATCCAGGAGTACCCGGAGAACCCGCAGGCGGTGCAGGCGCTGCTGGCCGGCAACGCCGACGTGGTCGCCGCCACCAAGGTGAACCTCGTCGACATCGCGTCCGGCCTGACCGGCAAGGCCGAGCTGGTCGACGACCCCGCTCAGCCCAACGGCTGGCAGGCGAGCCCGAACGGGTTCGGCTTCCGCAAGGCCGACAAGGAGCTGGCCGAGGCCTACCGCGGCGCGCTGCAGGCGCTGATCGACGACGGTAGCTATACCAAGATTCTCGCCCGGTACAAGCAGGAGCCGATCGGGCTCAAGACCATCACGGTCGACCGGGCCATCGACTAGCCACCGGCGCGGACCGCAGCCGCCGGACGCCGGCGCCACGATTCCACAGTGAGGGCGGACCGTGGCCGGCGCCCGGCGGTTGCCTGCCGGGTTAAGGAAACCCATGGACATCACCAGCGTACGGGCGATTCCCGTGCGGCACTACGGCCGGTGGGTGACCGCCGGGCTGTTGATCGCCGTCGTCGCCCTTTTCCTGCATGCGCTGTGGCGCAGCCCGAACCTCGAACCCGGCACGATCGCCTCCTACCTGTTCAAGGACTACGTCCTGCGCGGCGTCGGGGTCACGCTGCTGCTCACCGCCGTGGCGATGGTGCTCGGCACCGCCGGCGCGATCGTGCTGGCGGTGCTGCGGCTGTCGGCCAACCCGGTCCTGCGCGGCGCCGCCTGGTGCTTCATCTGGTTCTTCCGCGGCACCCCGCTGCTCGTGCAGATCATCTTCTGGGGCTTCCTCGGCGCGCTGTTCCCGCGGATCACCATCGGGCTGCCGCTGGTCGGCACGCTCGTCGATCAGCCGACCAGCGTGGTCATCTCCGGCACCACCGCCGCCGTGCTGGCACTGTCGCTCAACGAGATGGCGTACGCGGCGGAGATCGTGCGCGGCGGACTGCTGGCTGTCGACTCCGGACAGACCGAGGCCGCCCACGCGCTGGGCATGACCCCGGCGCAGACCCTGCGCCGCATTGTTCTGCCGCAGGCGATGCGGGTCATCGTGCCGCCGATGGGAAACGAGACCATCACGATGCTCAAGTCCACCGCGTTGGTCTCGGTGATCGCCGGGCGCGACCTGATGACCGTCGTGCAGGGCGTGTACGGCGGCAACTACAAGGTGATCCCGCTGCTGACCGTCGCCGCGCTCTGGTACCTGGCGCTGGTGAGCCTGCTGTCGGTGGGGCAGTACTTCGTCGAACGGCGGTTCGGGCGCGGCACGCGCGGGCCGCGGGAGGAGGTCCGATGAGCACCGCGATGGTGCACGCCGAAGGCGTACGCAAGCACTTCGGCGGCCACGAGGTGCTGCGCGGGGTGGATCTGAGCGTCGCGCCCGGCGAGGTTTGCTGCCTTCTTGGCCCGTCCGGGTCGGGCAAGTCGACCTTCCTGCGCTGCATCAACCATCTGGAACGCATCGACGGCGGCGCGCTCACCGTCGACGGCGAGCTGGTCGGCTACCGCCGCGACGGCGACCGGCTGTACGAGCTGCGCCCGCGTGAGGTCGCCCACCGGCGACGCCGTATCGGCATGGTGTTCCAGCGCTTCAATCTCTTCCCGCACCTCACCGCCCTGCAGAACATCATCGAGGCGCCGGTACGGGTGCTGCGTGAACCGCCGGCCCGGGCTCGCGAGCGCGCGGCCGCGTTGCTGGAGCGCGTCGGGCTGGGTGGCAAAGCGGGCGCGTACCCGGCGCAACTGTCCGGCGGTCAGCAGCAACGGGTGGCCATCGCCCGGGCCCTGGCCATGCGGCCGACGCTCATGCTGTTCGACGAGCCGACCTCGGCGCTCGACCCCGAGCTGGTCGGCGAGGTGCTGGACGTGATGCGCGGCCTGGCCGCCGACGGCATGACGATGATCGTGGTCACGCACGAGATGGGTTTCGCCCGCGAGGTCGCCGACCGGGTGGCATTCCTCGACGCCGGCGTGGTGGCCGAGAGCGGCACACCGGCCGCGGTCCTCGGCGACCCGCAGCACGACCGCACCCGCGCGTTCCTGTCGAAGGTCCTGTGAGGTTGCACGACGCGGCCGGCCGGCGCCGGGAGGTCTACCTCGACCGGCTCGCCCAGCTGGTCGGCGTGGACTCCGGCTCGCGCGAGGTGCCCGGGCTGCACCGGGTCGCCGGCCTGCTGACCACCTGGACCGCCGCGGCCGGCCTGACGACCGAGCGGATCGCCGTGCACGACGCGGCCGGCGCGGCCCTCGGCGACGCCGTGCTCGCCCGGATCGGCGGCACCGGCACGCGGCGCATCCTGCTCGCCGGTCACCTCGACACGGTGTTTCCAGCGGGAACGGCGGCGCGGCGGCCGTTCCGCGTCGGCGGTGACCGGGCGTACGGACCCGGGGTGTGCGACGACAAGGGCGGCGTGCTCGCCGGGCTCGCCGCGGTCGAGACGCTGCTGGCGACCGGCCGCACCGGCTTCGGCGAGGTGGTGCTGCTGGCCACCCCGGACGAGGAGATCGGCTCGGTGGGCAGCCGGCCGCTGCTGGAACGGCTCGCCCGCGACGCCGATGTGGCCCTGTGCCTGGAGTGCGCGCGGGAGAACGGTGATCTGGTGCGCGCCCGCAAGGGCGTGGCCGACATCGAGGTGACCCTGCGCGGGCGCTCGGCCCACGCCGGCATCGAGCCCGAGCGGGGCGCGAACGCCGCCCTGGCCGCCGCCCGGCTGACGATCGGTCTGCAGGAGCTCAACGGCCGCTGGCCGTCGGTGACGGTCAACGTGGGGGTGCTGCGCGCCGGCGAGCGGGCCAACGTGGTGGCCGACGAGGCGCGGCTGCTGGTCGACCTGCGCGCCGACGATCCCGGCTACTTCGACGAGGCGCTCGCCGCCATCACCGCGGCCGCGCATCGTACCGACGTGCCGGGGGTGTCGGCCGCGGTGGCGGTGATCGCGCCGACGCCGCCCTGGTCCGGCTCACCCGGCACCGACGAACTGGTCAAGCTGGCCGGTCAGGCGGGCGCGGAGCTCGGCGTGCCGGTGGGCGCGGCGGCGACCGGCGGCTGCGCCGACGCGAACCTGCTGGCGGCGGCGGGGATACCGGTGCTGGACGGGCTCGGCCCGGTCGGCGGCGGCGACCACAGCGAGACGGAATGGCTCGACCTGACGTCGGTGGTGCCGAGGATCGCCCTGCTGGCCGGGCTCATCGACGCGGTCGCGGCGCGCTGAACCGCCGGTCCCCGCGCGTTCGTGCGGGGACCGGCGGCGGCGTCACACGCCGTGAATGTCGACCCGCAGGCCGGTGTAGGTGACCGCGTCGCCGGCCCGGTACGCCGTGAACCAGCGGTCGCGGCGCAGCTCGACGGCGAACGCCGGCTCCTGCTCGGCGGTCTGCCCGGAGGCGACCCGGCAGCCCGCTCGGCCGGCCAGATCGAGGGCGAGACCGGCGAGCACGTGGGCGCCGAACACGTCGGTGACCGGAGCGGGACATCCGGTCGTGGTTCCGCGGGACCGCGACCCGGCCGGAACGGCCCGCCACCGGGCGGCGTCGTAGCGGTCGCCGTCGACCAGCCGGGTCCAGCGCACGCCGCGCACCGCCCATGGGTGAGCGCCGCCGGGGACCGTCGCCCGCCGCAGGTCGAGCACGTGGATGGCGGCACGGCCGATCACCCGCAGCGACTCGTGCCCGCCGCCGACGCCGGTGACCTCGAGCGCGGTGTCCTGGTCGAGCCCGAACACCCGGTCGTGCCCGGTGTCCACGGCCAGCCGCACGGAACGGCCCAACCGGCCACGGGTGGAGAAGTGCGTGTCGAGCAGACCGGCCCGGAAGAACCCGAACCCGCCGTGCGGCAGATATCCCAGCCGGGTGGCATCGTCGAAGTAGCCCGGGGCGCTGCCGTCGCGCAGTCCCTCGTACGACTCCCCGCCGGTCAGCATGTCGGCGCCGGCCTGGATCTGCGCGCCGGCGCTGGTACCGGCCACCACGGCCCCGGAGCGCAGCCGGGCCCGGATCGCGGCCAGCGCCGCCGAGTCCGCGCCGCCGGGACGCTGCATGGTGGTCACGTACCGGTACTGGTCACCGCCGCCGAAGAAGAAGCCGGTCAACTGCCGGATTTGCGCCACCACCGCGGGGTCCTCGGCCGCGCCGGGGTGGTCGCGATCGATCGGGATCCACTCCGCCTCGGCGCCGTAGCGGCGCAGCAGTGCGACGTAGTAGTCGCCATTGCAGACGCTGTTGTTGCAGTCCGGAGTTCCGGCGTCCGGGTCCTCGGACGGAACCGGCGACGCCGCGGTGACGATGCCGATCCGGGCCCGCCCGGACCCACCGGCGAGCCGGACGATGTCGTCGTAGACGGCGGCGTTGTCGTCGGACAGTCCACCACCGACGAGCACGAGACTCCCGCCGCGGGCGGGAAGGGGATGGGCGCCGGCCGGCGCGGGCGCCGCCGGGATGACGACGGCGACGCCGGCCACGACGGCCAGCATGAAGCGTATGGACACGATGCTCCTCACCATTCGTGAGGGCGAACCGTGTGCCCAGCACCATACCGCCATTCCGGCCGCGCGGGCCACCGCCTATCCGGTCCGGTAGGCGGCCAGGACCCGGTCGACCACACGTTCGGCGAAGGCGGCGTCGACGGTGCCGGCGGAGACCGCTCGCCGGTGGAAGACGGGGCCGGCGACCAGGTCGAGGACCTCGGCGGCGTCCGTGCCGGCCGGCAGCTCCCCGCGCCGGATGCCCCGGTCGATGACCTGGAGGATGACCGCGTGCCGGGCCGCGGCCTCCTGGCGGTGCAGGGCGGCGAACGCGGCATCGCGTTCGGCCGCGTCGATGAGGGCGAACATCAGGCGGGTGGCTGGGCCGTGCGACAGCGCGGTGGCGAAGCCGGATAGCAGATCCACGAGGTCATCCCGCAGCGAGCCGGTCGCCGGATCGGCCGGGGCCCGCAGCAGGCTGCCGAAGGCGTCGAGCACCAGCTCCGGCTGCCCCTTCCACTGCCGGTAGATGGTGGTCTTGGCCACCCCGGACCGGTCCGCCACGGCTTCGATCGTGGTGGCTGCGATGCCCCGCTCGTAGAGCAGTTCGACGGTGCTGCGTAGCACGGAGGCGCGACTGCGCGCGATCCGCGGATCGACGCGGCCGGCCGGTGCGCCCGGCTTCACCGCGAAGCCCACAGGTGGCGGTAGTCGCGAATGTAGGCGGCCAGCGGGGTGGGTGCGCGTCCCAGCAGGCGACCGAGCGTCGGATCGACCCGCTCCGCCTGGCCGCGGCGCAGTCCGGTGTGCAGCACCGTCTGCACCAGGCACTGCACCATCGGCAGGTGCCGGTGTCGCAGGTGCCGCAGATAGCCGGCGACGCCGGCCGGCTGGTAGCGGATGGTCCGGCCGAGCACGTCGGTGAGCAGCCGGGCCACCTCGTCGAAGCCGAGCGCGTGCGCTCCGGTCAAGGTGTACGCGGCGCCGCGGTGCGCATCGGGGTCCTCGTACACCACCGGACCAGCACCAGCCCGCCCGCGCCGGTCACGGCCGGGGCGAAGGTCTCCGGACGCCGGAGATCCAGCATGACGGCTTCGGCGTGAGGGAACAGGGCGCGCAGCCGGTCCACATCGGTGCCGGCGACACGTACCGGCCGCCCGGCGCTCAGCAGGGCCCGGGCCGCGGCGCCGCCCACATTGCCCGTGGCGCCGGTGACCAGGATCGGCCGGGCGTTCATCTGCGCTCCAGGTGAAGGTAGATGACGGCGAGACCGTCGCGGCGGGCCATCAGCCGCCGGTCGCCGGCCTCGCGATAGGCCACCGGCAGTCGGACGCGTTCCACCGCGGGGCGGTTGTCGATGTTCATATGCCGACATTACGCTACGCAACCGTAGCGAAGTGGCGCCAGCAGCGCGTTCGTGTTCAGCGCGAGGCGGCCGCGTGCCGCACGGCGTTGCACAGGTGCCGCAGCAGCGGCCGGTCGTCCCCGCGGCGCCACAGCAGGACCAGTTCGCTGGGCGCCACGCCGGTGACCGGCCGCACGACGATGCCGTCGCGGGCGATCAGGGGGGTGTTACCGGCCGCGACAAGGCAGATCCCGAGTCCCGCGGTCAGCGCCTCGACGGTCTCCTCGGTGTTGCTGATCTCGGCACCGATAGTGACGGGGTGTCCCTGACGGGCGTCCACCGCGAGCCAGTGGTCCCGCAGGTCGCCGCTGTCGGCGGGCAGGGCGAGGAACGGCTCGTCGAGCAGGTCGCTGATGTCCACGACGTCGCGGTGAACCAGCCGATGAGCGGCGGGCAGGGCGAGCAGCCGCGCCTCGGTGGCCACGCTCAGCCAGGCGAAACGCTCGGGTTGCGGTACGGGCAGCCAGACGAACGCGGCGTCGGTGCGCCCGGGGCCGTTCGTGCTGACGCCGCCGGTCGGGTCGTCCCACGGCACCTGCCGGATCTGCAGGCGCGCCTGCGGTGCGGCGTCGGCCAGGCGGGCCCGGACCGCGGGCAGCAGGCCCCGGCTCAGACCGGTGCTCATGCCGACGGTCAGGGTGGCCGCCTGTTGTGCCGCGGCGGCAGCGAGATCGGTTTCGGCGGTCAGCCAGGCGTCCAGGACGGCCCGTGCGTGGGGGAGCAGTGCCCGCCCGGCGGTGGTCAGGCTCACCTGCTGGCGGTCCCGGTCGAACAGCGGCGCGCGCAGCTGGGTCTCCAGGGTGCGGATCTGCTTGGACAACGCCGGCTGGCTGATGAACAGCGCCTCCGCCGCCCGGGTGAAGTGCAGATGCTCAGCCACGGTCACGAAGTAACGCAAGTCCCGCAGGTGCACGTCCATAACCAGTGGCTATCACCGTAGGTCTTGGACAGCAAGTCAACGGATCACCGAGCCTGAGTGGGTCAGCACAACGGAAACCGGCCACGCCGGGGAAGGAGCCGACCGTCATGACCACGAGCAGCCGAGTCTGGTTGATCACCGGCGCGAGCAGCGGTTTCGGCCGCGCGCTCACCGAGGCGGCGATCGCCGCCGGCGATGTCGTCGTCGCCACCGCCCGGCGCACCGAGGCGCTCGGCGACCTGGTCGCCGCCCACCCCGACCAGCTCGACGCCGTACGGCTGGACGTCACTGACCTTGCTGCCTGCGCCGCCGTGGTCGCGGACGTGCAGTCCCGGTACGGGCGCATCGACGTGCTGGTCAACAACGCCGGGCGCGGCCAGGTCGGCGCCGCCGAGGAGACCACCGACGCGGAGTTGCGATCGTTGTTCGATCTGCATGTGCACGGCCCCGCCGCCCTGGTGCGCGCGGTGCTGCCCGGCATGCGCGAGCGCGGCGCCGGGGCGATCGTGCAGATCTCGTCGTTCGGCGGGCAGGTGGCCTACCCGGGCTTCTCCGCGTACTGCGCCACCAAGTTCGCCCTCGAGGGCTACTCCGAGGCGCTCGCCGCCGAGGTCGGACCGCTGGGTATCCGCGTGATGATCGTCGAGCCGGGCGCTTTCCGCACCGGGTTCTCCGGCGGCGGGCTGGTCGAAAGCGCCGAGCTGGCCGCGTACGCCGACACGGTCGGCCCGACCCGCCGCATGATCAAAGGCATCGACGGCTCCCAGCCCGGCGACCCCGCGAAGGCCGCCGCCGCCATCCTGGCCGCGCTGGCCGCCGACACGACACCGTTGCGCCTGCCATTGGGCGACGACGCCGTCGACGGCATCCTCGGGCATCTGGACACCGTCCGTAACGAGCTGCGCAGTTGGGAATCCGTGTCCCGCGCCACCGCCATCGAGCCCCAGCCGGCGGCGTGACTGGACCTACTGCGTTGGCATCAAGTCGCCGGCCCGCGGCCCGGCGGTGGCCGGCAGGGTGGCGGCCAGAGCCGGAATGATGGCCGCCGCCACCGCGGCGTGCATGACCAGCAGCCAGACGGCGGTGCTCGAAGAGGTGGCCGCCTGTGCCGGTGGCGCGGCGCTGATCACCAGGCCCGCCGCGGTCAGGAGGAGAAAGGTGCGGCGCGGACGCCCTGTGCCCAGCGACAGCCGGGCCAGACCCCATCCCGCCACCGCCCCGACGAGGGTTGCCAGCACGACGGCCTGCCACGGAACGGGTCGGTCGGCGCCTCGAACGCCGACCTCCAGCTGCTCGCCGGTGGCGTGGGCGATCTGGTAACACAGCAATGCCCCGAGCACTGCCGGTGCGGTTGCCAGAGCGGCCCGCCGGCGTAGGACGCTGGTAACTTCAGCGCTTAACATTGCGCCACGGTAACGCCGTCAGGAAGGTGCTGGCAAGCCCTCGAAGGCCCGGCTGGCCAGCCGGTGGAGCTCGGCCAACTCGGCGTCGTCGAGCGCCGCGAAGCGCTGGGCCATGAAGGCGTCCTGCTGGGGCGCCAGCCGATCGACGAGCTCGCGCCCGGCGTGGGTCAGCCGCAACCGGTTCGCGGCACCCTCGGGCACCCGACCGAGCAGTCCCGCGTTCTGCAGTTTCGTCACCAGCATGGACACTGCCGCGGCCGTCACGCCCAGCCGCTGCCCGACCACCTGCTGGAATTCGTCAGGGTTGGCGCGGACCGCCAGCAACAGCTGAAACTGTGCCGGGTTGAGTCCTTCCGCCCGCAGGATCGCGGAGGCTTCCTGCGCCGTCCGATGAACCGTACGAGCCAGCACTCCGAAGATCTCCGCCGACAATCTCACGCGTTCCTGAGGATCCACACATACATACTCGCAGCGCACCGGTCTCGTGGGCCGATCACCCACGGCGCCGAAGTGGTACGGTTGAGTACCACTTATGGGAGGCGCGCGTGACTGGCACTCCAGTGCCCACCCCGCCCACCGGGCGCGGGACGAAGGCGGCGCGGCCGCGGCCGCGGTGGCGGCCGCTGGCGGGCCTCGTGCTCGGTGTGCTGGCGGCGCCGTTGCTCATCGTCCTTCCCGAAGCCGGGCTTCCCCTTGCATACGTCGCGTTGCGGCTGCTCGCCAGCCGATTCGCGTGGGCGTCTCGAGCCGACGACGCGCTGCGCCGGCTCAGCGGGAAGGTGCATGCATGGTTCGTGGCGCTTCCGCGCGCCGGAAAGCTCCTGCTGTCCGCGACTGCGCTTCTGGCTGCCGGTGCCGCGGTCTGGAGGACCGCCGACAGCCTCGCCTGATCGGGCTACCCGTGCATCCGGTGCCGGATCCGCCCGCGCGCCGCCGCGCAGACGCCGAACGCAACCGGGAAGCCATCCTCGGCGCGGCCGACGAGGTGCTGCGAATGAACCCGGCCGCCAGCTTCGAGGACATCATCATCGCCACGGGCCGCGGCCGGACCACCGTCTACCGGCATTTTCCGACCCGCAACCACATCGTGGCGGCGCTCGTGGACCGCGCGCTCGAGGTGGTCCACGCCTTGCTGGAACAGGCGCGGCCCACCGAACCGCCGTTCGACGCCGCGCTGGAGCGCATGACCCGCGCCGCTCTCGTCGGCGGACATCGCGCGTGGAGCCTGATCACCGTCGCGGCCGGGGGACGAGTGCCCGACTCACCCCCGCTGACGCAGATCGTCGCCGCGGCCACCGAGCTCATGCGGCTCGGCGTGACCGAGCATCGCCTGCGCGACGACATCCCTCTCGACTGGCACGTCGAAAGCTACTTCCAGATCCTCACGCTTGCCCTGCGCGACGGCCTGGGGGAGGGTGCGACGGAAATCGTTGTCGACGTCTTCTGCGGGGGAGCATCGGCCGCTCGCTGACCGTCCGGCGCTGTCCGCGTGCTGCCTCGACCGGCGGGCGTACCGGCATAATCGCCGGATGAGCGACCTGACTCCGGAGCAGTTGCTGACCACCACCCGATCCGTCCGGAAACGGTTGGACCTCAAGCGGCCGGTTCCCCTGCCCGTTGTTCTCGAGTACCTCGAAACTGCGCTTCAGGCGCCGAGCGGGTCCAACCGTCAGGGATGGCATTGGATGGTGGTGACCGATCCCGCCAAGCGGGCCGTCATCGGCGACCACTACCGTGCCGCCGTCGCTTCGTACAGCGCCTCCGCGGGAGCCGCCGGCAAGCTGTTCTCCGCCGATGCCGCGCGCGCCCGGGTCCAGAACCGTGTCGGCGACAGCGTCGCCTACCTCGGGGAGCACCTCGCCGAGGTGCCCGTTCACGTCATCGGTTGCCTCGATACCGGTGCCGAGGAACTGCCCAAGGGCAATCAGGCCGGTCTTTGGGGTTCGCTGCTGCCCGCGGCGTGGAGCTACATGCTTGCGGCTCGCACCCGCGGTCTCGGAACGGCGTGGACGACCCTGCACCTGCGGTACGAGCGGGAGATCTCCGAACTGCTGGGGATACCGCCGTCTGTTCATCAAGGCGTTCTCATTCCGACCGCCTACTACACCGGAACGTCCTTCCGGCCGGCGCCGCGGCAGCCACTGACCGAGGTCCTTCACCTGGAGTCCTGGTGAGCCGCCGCGCTGTTTTCGCATGAATGCGCGCCGCGAGCCGCACTTCGACCGGCCGAGCCGGGCGCATTCGCATCGGTGCCGCCGACGGCGTGGGTGACGCTGACTTGCGAGGTGCCCTGATCGCGCTTGCCGCACGAGCGCCGGGGCTCGAACCGGTCGCGGTGCAGTGCTCCTGCTCGGCGAATGGCGGCCGCCGCTAGACGGGACGATGCGCCGGGCCGGACCGCCGGCGCACCAGGACGATGGCACCGACCAGCACAAGTCCCGCGATGGCGGCCAGCGCCTCGAGGCCGGCCATGACGGCACTGACGGCGACGCCGATCAGCGCCCATCCGGCCGTAAGGGCGTACGACGCTTGCCCGCGCAGGAGGTGCGCCCCGACGGCCGCGGTACCCGATGCGGCGACCACGAACCCGCACTGCACCACCAACCCCGGTGTGCCGGTGAAGGTGCCGCTCGGCAGCAGGGTGGCCGTATTGATCCACACGGCGGCGGTGGACCAGCCGGCGTCCACGCCAAGAACAATGCCGAGCAGCCGGCCGGTGATGCGGTCGGTCGCCTCCGCGTCGATGGCCGTCACCACCTGCCGCAGGCAGACGCCCAACCCAGTGAGCATGCCCGCGAAGATCGGCACGGTCAGCCAGCGCGCGGGCGAGCCCGCGGCGAGCAGCCACAGGACGAAGCCCACCTGGACCAGCGCGAGCGGCACCTGGATGTCCCGGTACGGCGCGACCGTGGCGCGCTGGGCCGGCAGGCCCCACGCCGCGACGATCAAGCAGCCGACACCACGACGCCCCAGACGGCGAAGAACGGTCCCCGGCGGCACGATCGGCGGATCCGCGGCGTCGCTGTCGAATCCGATCACCGGTGGGGCGCAGGCCTGCAGCACAGCGGTGGCCGCCAGCAGCCATCGCCCGGCCCTTGGGTGCAACACGGAAGCTACGTCCTTCACACAGGTTGTTCGGTGCGGATTGCGCTCGTGGACGCACCTGCGCCATGCGACCCGCTGGCCGCGGCCGCGGGCTTCGGGTGGACCGTGACCGGCGACGCCGACCCCGGCCGAGTGGATCGGGGCGCTCAGGAAAAGGGGGTTTTCTGCTCGACGCCGGCACGATCGCCGCGGGACCGGGTTCGGTGCTTCGAACATTCGGGGGAATGCTGTTCTGGCACCGAACCACGGCACCCCCAACGTCAGAGCTGCACCTCGTGCAACCCTTGTAGGGCGCGAAAAACTAAAGGGCCGCAATCGCTAGCAGAATACTGATGTGCACGTGCACATCAGCAAAATGGCGACATGACTTTGTCAAGGACAGGCGCCAGGCTAGAGGCGTAGGCAATCTACTGTCAAAAGTGAGAATGGCTCACGTCTCGGGCCCGGCGGCTCGTCCGGCGATCAGCGTCTCCCGTCCTCGTCCACTTGCGCCGAGGTGATCCCTTCGCCGATGCTGACCGGATGCTGTCAGACGAAGCCGAGGCCGAGTTGCGGGCGATCCTCGAGCGAGCCGATGCCCCAGCCGAATTGAAGACGCGGGCGACGATAGTGCTGTTGAGAGCCAAGGGATTGCAACGGAAAGAGATCGCTGCCTCGACGAAAACGTCGTTACCGACCGTCGACCGATGGCTGGCACGCTATGCATTTGGTGGAGCAGCATCATTACTGACGGCGGCACCTCATCGAGTCAGCCGGCAGCGGTCGGCATAAAGACGGCGCCAGATATGCCGGCTTGCCCCGAACAATGAGCCTCTTTCCATCGAGCAGGCGCTCGACCGGCACCGCGGCCAGCAGATACCCGGCCAGGCACACGAACGCGCCGAGGCCGGCCTGATCGGTGGTCGCCGCCATCACGGTCACGTAGCCGATCACGACCAGCAGCACCTGACGCCACATCGGGAAGTCGTCCGGCAGCAGCGCGATCAGCAGCACCGCGCTGACCGACACCGGCAGCCAGTAGTAGTCGAAGATCTGCGGGTCGGTGATTATCCGCAGCGCGGCGGCGGCCAACGGCGCCGCGGCGAACGCCACCAGCCGGCCCCGCAGCAGGTACGCGACCAGGGCGCACCCGCCGGCCACCAGTACCGCCTGCCCGAGCCGGGTCGCCCAGGTCACCTCGTGCATGCCGAGCAGCCAGGGCAGCGTCCGCTCGGAAACCGGCCAGACATGCCCGAGCATCCCGAACTGCCCGCTCAGCACGAACGGCAGGTAGCCCGCGACCGCGACCCCGGCGGCCACCAGCGAGGTGCGGATCGCCCGCAGCGGGCCGGTGACCGCGAGCAGGCACGGGAAACCCAGCACACCGATCGGGGCGATCATGACGGAGACGCCCAGCGCGACCGCCGCGGCCAGTGGCCGCTCCTTGCGGTGCAACCCGATGGCGTACGCCCAGAGCAGCGCGATCGTCACCTCGGCGGGATGGCCGCTCCACGGCGTCGGGCCCAGCAACCAGAGCAGGGCCAGCACGGCGACCACGATCTGCCGCACCGGCCGGCCGCGGCAGGCGGCCATCGCACCCAGCGTCAGCGCCAGGTCGAACGCCACGCGCACCAGCGCGGACGGGATGCTGGCGTGCCCGCCGATCAACACCAGCCGGCTGATCAGCAACTGCAGCGGTCCGGCCTGGTTGAATGTGCCGGTGTAGGCCTCGTCGAGCCGCCCGGCCAGAACCAGCCGCCCCAGATCGGCGAAGGCCTGCACGTCCAGCGGGGTCTGCCGGCTGGTCAGCCCGGCCAGGGCGGCCAGCAACCCGGCCAGCCAAAATCGTCGCCGCAGTACGAACTCGCCCGTCCGCATCAGCAGAGGCGACTGCCACCACGGAACTTCTCTCACACCGGAGCGATCGGCACGCCGGCACCCGGGTTGAGCGCCGGTCGACGGCGGACCGTCCGCAGGCGCGGCGGGACGCGTCAGGTGGTTGCGGACCCTCCCCGCGCGGCCTTACGCACCTTGTCCACCGCCGCGCTCACGGCGTCCGTGTCGTCCCGGTGCTGGGAAACCGCTAAGCCTGCGGCCGCGAGGGTCCATGGATCTGGTGGTATCGCCGGCGATGCTGAACCTTTGTCGCCATCCGGCCAGTTCCAGGGCAGAGGCGTGTGCGGTGATCATGTCTGCGGCGTCATCGACCGGTGCGCGGCCCGCAGCGGCGCGAGCCGTCTCCGGTTTCCAGCTCGCTCAGGCCGCGGTCGAGTTCGTCGACGTAGTACGCCCACCGGGCGTCGCCCACTACGCCACACTGTCCGCGATGGGCCCGGTCTAAGCCGTCACGAAGCCGGTGCAAGGAACGGTGCACGGCGTCGGTGACGTCGGGAATCTAGGAGGATTTTTCTGCTCTGCGTTGGTGACCCCGTCAATGACCGCCGCCAGCCGGATATCTTCCGCGTTGTCCACCGCCAGACGATATGGGGGCCGTGAGGGCTCTGCAGGCAGTCGACGGATGAACTTCCGGCGCCGAGCCCAGTACACCGGACGCACCGGTGCGGCAAGGCGTCTGGTCAGCCCGCCGTCTGCTCAGGCGTCGCGGTGGCGCAGCTGGATGGCAGCATGGCTCAGGAGAATGAGCAACCAGCCTAGGACGACGGTTGCCCCGGCCGTCGGTGAGAGCAGGCGGAGGTCGGTGCCGAGGTTCATGAGCGCCTGTCCGGCATTGGACGGCAGATAGGGCGCGATCGTGTCGGACCAGTTGTCGGGCAGTAGCGACACGACGCCGGGCACGATCAGCAGGATGGCGACCACGGTGGTGAGCGCGGCGGCGATGTTGCGTAGCAGGAAACCGAGTGCCATGCCCAGTACGCCGACGCCGGCGAGATAGCCGGCCGTGCCGAGGACCGCCCGCAACACGCCGTCGTCGGCGAGGGAGATGCCCTTGTCGCCGAGGACGGCCTGCCCGGCGAGGAAGGTTAGCAGGACCGTCGGTACCAGGGCGGCCAGCGTGACAGCGGCCAGCACGGCGACCTTGCCGGCCAGCACCGGCCAGCGGCGGGGCACGGCGGTGAGTGAGAAGCGGCGGCGGTGATCGATGTCATGGCGATGCTTTCGTGGCGCTGCCGCTGTACTCGACGGTGTCGCGGGTCATGGACATGAACGCCTCCTCCAATGACGTTTCGGCGGTGCTGAGCTCGTGCAGGGTGAGATGGGCGGCGGCGGCACGGTCGCCGATCTGCGCGGAGCTCAGGCCGGTTACCTCCAGCAGGCCGGGTTCACCGCTGGTGACCGTCACCCCGGCTCCGACCAGCAGCTCGCGCAGGGCGGCGGCCTGCGGTGAGCGGACGCGGACGGTGGCCTGGGACGCCCGGCGCGTGAACTCGGCGAGGGGGACGTCGGCGAGCAGACGGCCGCGGCCGACGACGATGAGGTGCTCCGCCGTCTGCGCCATCTCGCTCATCAGATGGGAGGAGACGAATACCGTACGGCCTTGTGCCGCGAGGTCTTTGAGCAGGTTGCGGATCCAGCGGATGCCGTCGGGGTCCAGGCCGTTGACCGGTTCGTCGAGCATGACCACCGCCGGGTCGCCGATCAGCGCGGCGGCGATGCCGAGCCGCTGTCCCATGCCCACGGAGAAGCCTATCCAATCTGGTAGGCGGCCAGGACCCGGTCGACCACACGTTCGGCGAAGGCGGCGTCGACGGTGCCGGCGGAGACCGCTCGCCGGTGGAAGACGGGGCCGGCGACCAGGTCGAGGACCTCGGCGGCGTCCGTGCCGGCCGGCAGCTCCCCGCGCCGGATGCCCCGGTCGATGACCTGGAGGATGACCGCGTGCCGGGCCGCGGCCTCCTGGCGGTGCAGGGCGGCGAACGCGGCATCGCGTTCGGCCGCGTCGATGAGGGCGAACATCAGGCGGGTGGCTGGGCCGTGCGACAGCGCGGTGGCGAAGCCGGATAGCAGATCCACGAGGTCATCCCGCAGCGAGCCGGTCGCCGGATCGGCCGGGGCCCGCAGCAGGCTGCCGAAGGCGTCGAGCACCAGCTCCGGCTGCCCCTTCCACTGCCGGTAGATGGTGGTCTTGGCCACCCCGGACCGGTCCGCCACGGCTTCGATCGTGGTGGCTGCGATGCCCCGCTCGTAGAGCAGTTCGACGGTGCTGCGTAGCACGGAGGCGCGACTGCGCGCGATCCGCGGATCGACGCGGCCGGCCGGTGCGCCCGGCTTCACCGCGAAGCCCACAGGTGGCGGTAGTCGCGAATGTAGGCGGCCAGCGGGGTGGGTGCGCGTCCCAGCAGGCGACCGAGCGTCGGATCGACCCGCTCCGCCTGGCCGCGGCGCAGTCCGGTGTGCAGCACCGTCTGCACCAGGCACTGCACCATCGGCAGGTGCCGGTGTCGCAGGTGCCGCAGATAGCCGGCGACGCCGGCCGGCTGGTAGCGGATGGTCCGGCCGAGCACGTCGGTGAGCAGCCGGGCCACCTCGTCGAAGCCGAGCGCGTGCGCTCCGGTCAAGGTGTACGCGGCGCCGCGGTGCGCATCGGGGTCGTCGTACACCACGGCGGTCACGTCGCCGAGATCGCGCGTGTCGACGAACGCGGCGCGGCCCTGCCCGGCGGGCAGATAGATCCGGTCGTCGTCGCGGATGTCCGGCCGGTAGGCATCGGCCAGGTTCTGCGCGAAGAAGCCGGGCCGCAGAATCGTCCAGGACAGGCGAGAGCGGCGCAGGTGCGTCTCGACCCGGTGGTGGGGTACAACGCGGTTGGTGTCGGCGCCGGTGACCGAGCAGAAGACGACGTGGCCGGCGTCGTGGTGGGCGGCCGCGTCGAGCAGGGCGTTGAGGGTGGGGCCGACCCGGCTGATCGCCGGCGGACGGACCAGCACCAGCCCGCCCGCGCCGGTCACGGCCGGGGCGAAGGTCTCCGGACGCCGGAGATCCAGCATGACGGCTTCGGCGTGAGGGAACAGGGCGCGCAGCCGGTCCACATCGGTGCCGGCGACACGTACCGGCCGCCCGGCGCTCAGCAGGGCCCGGGCCGCGGCGCCGCCCACATTGCCCGTGGCGCCGGTGACCAGGATCGGCCGGGCGTTCATCTGCGCTCCAGGTGAAGGTAGATGACGGCGAGACCGTCGCGGCGGGCCGCCTCGGCGAGCTCGGCGACGGTCGGGGTCCGCGGCACGTTGATCCGGATTCCCATCCGGCGGCCGGCCGTGCGGTACCCGACCTCGTCGATCAGCCGCCGGTACACCGTGGCCACCGTCTCGGGGTCCTCGACGAGCTCCGCCCGCGCGGGACGCCGGGTGCCGCGCATCGTGACCGCGACCTGAGATCCGCCGCGCAGGTTGACCCGCCAGCCTGAGTTGGTGAGAACCATCAGCCGCCCGTCGCCGGCCTCGCGATAGGCCACCGGCAGGTCGAGGCGGCGGCCGGTCCTGCGGCCCGTGACGTGCAGCAGAAGCAGGTGCCGACCGACCTGCCGGGACCGTCGCGGCGACCTCAGAAGCCATCTCATTACGGCGTTGACGACCCGGTACGGCGCCTTGGGAGGCTGAATGCGTTCCACCGCGGGACGGTTATCGATGCTCATACGCGAAGCATACGCTACGCCACCGTTGCGAAGTGTTGTTGAGGTCGGTCGCGTCACCGGCCCTAAGCCTGCAATTCCTGTCGATTGGAGGTGATCAAAAGGCACACGTTAGGTCCTGTGAACTTCGACGTTCATTGGTCCCCGGGTCGTCCTGACCGAGCAGCCGACACGCCGCAGGATGGACGGAATCACAAGCTTCGTGCCGGAACTACATTTACCTTTACGGTTGGCAAGCGGTTTCCGTGCAGCCCATCTTTGGCCACTCGGGCCATCATGGGCCCGCCTCAGCTCGGCAACCGTTTCATGGTCGCGGTGGGCGATTCTTAGGGAGCCTTGGAGATGCTTTTCACGGTGTTCGGCGTTTCGTGCTGACGTCGTTTGCAGAGGGTTGGTCGGGAGATGATCATGATGTGGTTAGCGGCGTAGCCGTCGCTGAGGGCTTTACCGGTGCGGCCGGGGACTTGGGTGAGGCCGGTGCGGGTGGTGGTGTCGCCTTGTCCGGTCTGTCCGTGCGTGTTGGCGCTGAAGCACCAGATGGTGTCGTCCGTCGGGCGCAGGTGTTGTTCGCCGGCGGTGACGGTGGCCCAGCTGCTTGTTGGTGCCGACCTGTGTCGGCGTATCTGGTCGTCGGTGGTGCCGGTTTGGCCGGACTGCTAGTACCAGTTGGCGCCCCAGCACCAGCGGGTGCCGTCGGTGCCCGCGGCGCAGGTGTGGAATTGGCCTGTGCTGATGGTGGCCGAGGTGGTGGCCGTGCCGACCGGATCGGTGTCCGGTCGTCTGCTGGCGGGCGCGTGGCAGTTCAGAGGCCCCGGCCAATACCCGGGCGAGGGTGGCGAGGGTCGGGTGCGCCACGGTCGCGGCCTAGATAGAGCTCAGCGCGGCGCGGGCCTCCGACCCCGGGAGCCATGACCGACCTTGCCCGCGAGTCTGCTCAGACCAACGGTCTGTAACCGCTTGCACCCGGCCAAGGAAGAACGGCTTCCTGCCTTGCAGTCGACCTCGGGAACCGACAGAGGCGGGGATCGCCGATCAGACCGTCCCGGAATCGTGGAAGTGGAACACTCTGTGAAGTGGTGCGGTACGGGATTTCTCATCACGGCACAGTTGTGCAGATGCGCGAGCGCGGTACAGGAAGGGGGAGCCGCTCTAGTCCGCTCCGGCTTTTCGCCGTCATCACGATGGCGAGACGATAGGCTACCGGCGGGCGCCCGGCCGGGTTGCGCTAGACGGGCTGTTTGAGGCTGGCTGGTGGGGCTGCACCATTTGGCTGGCGCTTCAAGCGGTTGCCGTTGCTCGCGGTTGCGGGCAAGCCTGGTCTGGTCCCTCGACGGTGACCGCAGTCGGTGATTAGCTGGCCGTGCAGGGGCTAATAACGCATTGTGTAGCGTGACATATCGGCGACGGGCTGCGGCGGCGTTCATGGATCGCTAGCCGGCAGGAGCGCTTCGGCATCACCTTGGCCGTGTGCAAAGCTGGCGCCGTCGGCTTGATGACCACGCTGGCCGCGCATACCCCCGCGCCTTGTCGAGGGCGCACGCCGCCACGGCCGAGTTCACAACCGGGCGCCGACCAGCAGAACGTCATCACCGGCCTGGTTCGGCGTGTAGGCATCCCACCGCGCAGATCGAAGAGGCGATGACGGCCCGCCGCAACAACAGCACGGGCTAAGGCCACCACCGTCGAGCTGTTGCAGGATCGGCCACGGCCCAACATGAGGCGCCATGAAGGAGGATCTTGATGCGACGGTTGTCCATCCGTGTGAGGCTCGGTGCCGTGTCCGCGGTGCTAGCCCTTACGATGCTGGCATTGCTGGTGGTAGGGCTGGCCGGGTTTCCGCGTATGCGAGATGCGGTCGCCGCGATGGACGACGCGCGGATCACTCAGCGTGATGCGTTGCAGGTGCAGTACCTGTCGGCGGACTGGAACGGCTGGCAGACCGCGTACGCGCTCGACGCGGCCTTGAACACCGGCGATCCAGCCTCGCGCAAGGCGTTTGAGAAATCCGTCGCGGCGCTGAAGGCAGGGCTCACCACACTAGCCGGGGACAGGGCGCTGAGCAGCACCGACCGGCAACAGGTCGTCGCCGCATCCGCGGCCGTGGATCAGTTCATGGCCGTAGACGTCGACATTTGGAAGGCCTACCAGTCCGGCAGCCCCGCCGCGGTTAAAGCCGCGCACCAGAAGGTGCTCGGTGAGGAGATCGTCCATTTCCAGGCTGTGGCCTTAGCCGTCAGCAAGGTCGCCCAGAGCGCGGCCGAGCGCGCCGATGCCGCGGCCGTGCAGGCCGCTCGCACTGCTGCCGACGCCCGCACGGCCATGCTCAGCGCTGGTATCGCCGCGCTGGCGGTGACTGCGATGCTGGTGCCGTTGCTGATGATCTCGATCTCGCGGCCTTTGTCTGCACTGCAGAGCCGCCTGGCTGACATCGCGGACGGCGATGGGGACCTCACCGGCCGGCTCGACGAGACCGGCCGCGACGAACTGACCCGTATCGCGCAGCTGTTCAACCGGTTCCTGGCCGGTATGGCTGACACCGTTACCACCGTGCGTCGCGCTGCTGACGACCTGCGCTCCGCCGCCGGCGAGCTCAGCGGCGCTACCGGCCGTATCGCCCAGCAAGCCGCTCACAGCAGCCATCAGGCGACCGAAGCCGCCACCGCCGCCCATCAGGTGTCCAGCAATGTCCTGACGCTGTCGGCCGGCGCGGAACAGATGAACGCCGCGATCGCCGAAATAGCCACTAACGCCACCAATGCCACTAACGCCGCCGCCGAAGCTGTCACCGCTGTCACCAACGCCACCACCACTGTCACCAGTCTCGACGCCTCATCAGCAAAAATCAGTCAGGTCGTCGCCCTAATCACCGGTATCGCCGACCAGACCAACCTGCTGGCTCTAAACGCCACCATCGAAGCCGCCCGCGCCGGCGAAGCCGGCAAAGGCTTCGCCGTAGTGGCTTCCGAAGTCAAGGACCTCGCTCAGGAAACCGCCCGCGCCACGAGCGACATCACCGCTCGCGTTGGCACCATCCAAACCGACACCGCCAGCGCGATCGCCGCTATTGCCGCAATCAGCGATGTCATCGACCGCGTCAACGAATACCAGCTCACCATCGCCTCCGCGGTCGAACAACAGGCCGCCACCACCGCCGAGATGGTCCGTAACGTCGACCTCGCCGTCGCCGGCAGCGCCCGCATCGCACACACCGTCACCACGGTCACCGACACCGCCAACGCCACCACCGAGCAGATCGACCACAGCCAGCAAGCCACGACCACCGTGACCACCATGGCCGACAACCTGCACCAGCTCATCGCCCGCTACCGCTGCTAGATCTTGTGAGCACATCTGGCCGGCGCCGATAAGGCATCGCGGCGGAGCTGATTGGGGCCGGGGACTGTAAAACGAACGGTGTAACTCCTGATCATGGAGACGCACCTGATGACCGTCATGACGGACGCCGTGGATACTTCCGCGGTGGCGAAGAAGAAGACTCCGGCGGTCACGCCGGAGGGCGTGGACGCCGAGCTGGTCGGCCGGCTGGTTGAGCAGGCCCGCGCAGCGGGCCTGCAGCTGACCGGTGAAGGCGGTTTGCTGCAGCAGCTGACCAAGCGGGTGATCGAAGCCGCGCTGGACGGCGAGATCACCGATCACCTCGGCTATGAGAAACACGACCCAGCCGGCAAGGACGGCGGAAACTCCTGCAACGGGTCGAGGGCGAAGACGGTGCTCACCGACGTCAGCCCGGTCGAGATCACCGTTTGGCGGGATCGGGACGGCTCGTTCGAGCCGCAGATCGTCCGTAAGCGGCAACGGCGGCTGACCGGGGTCGAGGACATGGTCCTGTCGCTGTCGGCGAAAGGCCTGACCACCGGGGAGATCAGCGCTCACCTGGCCGAGGTCTACGGCGCCGACGTCTCCCGCCAGACGATCTCCACGATCACCGATAAGGTCATGGACGGCATGGCCGAGTGGCAGAACCGGCCGCTGGACCGGGTCTACCCCGTGGTGTTCCTGGACGCGATCAACGTCAAGATCCGCGACGGGAAGGTCGCCAACCGGCCCATCTACGTTGCCCTGGCTGTCACCGCCGAGGGCACCCGCGACATCCTCTTACTGTGGGCCGGCGACGGCGGCGAGGGCGCCAAGTTCTGGTTCAGCGTGTGCACCGAGCTCAAGAATCGTGGTGTCGAGGATGTGCTGATGGCCGTGTGCGATGGCCTCACCGGCCTGCCCGACGCGATCAACACGGTCTGGCCGAAGACCGTGGTCCAGACCTGCGTGGTGCACCTGCTGCGTAACTCGTTCAAGTACGCCGGTCGCCAGCACTACGACGCGATCGCCAAGGCGCTCAAGCCGGTCTACACCGCACCGACCGAGGCCGCCGCCGAGCAACGCTTCCTCGAGTTCGCCGAAGCCTGGGGCGACAGATACCCGGCCATCGTCCGGCTCTGGGAGAACGCCTGGGCCGAGTTCGTACCGTTCCTTGCGTTCGACGCTGAGATCCGCAAGGTCGTCTGCTCCACCAACGCCATCGAAAGCGTGAATGCCCGCATCCGCCGGGCCGTCCGGGCCCGCGGGCACTTCCCGAACGAGCAAGCCGCCCTCAAATGCGTCTACCTCGCCGTGATGGCCCTCGACCCGACCGGCGCCGGACGCCGCCGCTGGACCATCCGCTGGAAACCCGCCCTCAACGCCTTCGATCTCGCCTTCGAAGGCCGCCTGTCCGCAGGCCGGAACTGACCCCTTAACAAGATCGAGTTACACCGTTTTCTTGACAGTCCCTGGGGCCGGCCGTGCCGAGCGTGCTACGGAACGCGGGTCAGCTGGCCGAGGGGGTCTTTCGCCTGCGGCTTCTGGCCGACCACGCTGTACGGCAGGCGTTTGTGATAGTCCACGACGTTGAAGTCGAACATGCCCTCGAGGTCGCCGGCCTCCATCAGCTCCTTCTCCGGTCGACCGAAGCGCATTTTCGCTTCAGAACGGCGGGTCGTTGTTGACCGATGCCGTGGCGCTGGCGGTGGTGCGGGTCGCTCGCAGTGCTGGTACCCAGCGGGGTGGGGTTCGGGGCATTGCAGTGCCATAGTTGTTAGATGCCGTCAGTAACGTTGCGGGTCTCGGCGCGTGTCGAAGTCCTTCGCGCGTGAGTGGCCGCTGCCCCAGTGCAGCGCCACCGCGAAAAGCCAGCGACGGCCGTTGGGTGGCTCGCCGAGTTGCATCTGACACACCGCCCGCTCGCCGCCGGTCTTGGTTGTGGCGAGGAAGTGGCGGTCTCGCGGATGCGGACGGCCGGCTTGCCGAGGTTCATGCCGCCGTCACCGCTCATCTCGTCTTACGCGTGCACCGGCAACCGGCACTGGACGCTAGTTTGAACGAGTCCAGGACGCCCCGTCCGCGCCGGAGCCGCTAATCGCGGACCGCCGCTATTAGTCGACTGAGCCAATTTTCAAGCTGATCTTGCAGCTCAGGGCGGGTGTGGTAGACCCGGTGATCGATGGACGCGAGCTTCAGGTAGGACAGCAAATCGAACAAAACCCGGTGCCCCGACCGGGAGGCGCGCTATGCTGTCCTACCCCGCCGTGATCCCGTTGCCAGCCGGACCCTGAACCACCTCGCCTAACGCATCCGCAGCCACCGCAAGCAGCTCGGATCCCGCTGGGGACGCCTGGAGCCCGGTCGCCAGGCGCTACTCGCCCTGGCCCACCTACGCAACGACGACACCTACGCGCGCCTCGCGGCCGGCTTCCAGATCGAGACCGCCACCGCCTGGCGCTACGATCAAGAAGCGATAGCCCTGCTCAGCGCGGCCGCCGACGACCCGGACACCGCCATGGCGCGCATCCGGCTGCTGGCATACGCGATCCTGGGCGGCACGCTGGTCCCGATCGACCGCGTCACCGACCAGAAGCCCTACTACTCCGGCAAGTACAAGCGGCACGGTGTAAACGTGCAGGTCATCGCGGACGCTGCCGGCCGCCTCGTCTGAGCGTCACCCCGCCCTGCCGGGCTTGGTACACGACTTGACCGCCGCCCGCACCCACGGCATCATCGACGCCCTGACTAGCGCGGAGGTGATGACCTTCGCCGACAAGGGAACCAGGGCGCCCGCGGCAGCGTGCGCACGCCGTTCAAGCAGCGACGCTTCCGGCCGAAGCTGTCCAGCCGGCAGAAGCGGTCAACCGCGCCCACGCGAAGATCCGCGCCCGCGGCGAGCGCGCGATCGCCACGCTCGAAACCTGCAACATGGTCGCCAAGCTGCGCTGCTGCCCGCGTAAAGCCACCGCGATCGTGCAGGCCACCCTCGTCCTGCACCACGTAAAGTCACCGCGCTACACCGGATGAAAATGGCTCACTGATGAGGCCCTCCAGCCGGGCCGGCATGCGCGTTCAAGCATGGTAGAACCGGCAGCTAATCCTGAAGGGACAACCTATTCGGGTCGGTCCGTCCGGCTGCCAGCGCAGCCCAGCTCACCGAGCTCCCGCAGCAGTCCGGCGAGAGTGGCCCGGGTGGTCTGCGGCCACCCGCGGCCGGCATATCTGCTGAGGCTTGGAGCCTCGGGCCCATTGAAAAAGGCTTTGCTCAGCGGGTGTTACGCAGAATAGCCCAGATCATCTTGCCCTGCCGGGTCGGCAGCACACCCGAGAAGTCCGCGGCGATAACATCTAAACCCTGACCGCGCCGTCTTGGCGGCGGCGACTCCTGCAGGTTGTCCCGCCACCCTGGCGGCAACCTTGGGTCAAGATCGTACACGGCCACGTGCACCCCGGCAGCCGGCCGCAAAACTCCGCCGCGGCGCCGGGAACCGATCCGGGTCACCACTACCTCGATTGGCGTTCCGGCATGCTCCACCGCGTTGACCACCAACTGCGAAACTACCAGCTGAGCCCGCGTCGCCACCGCCGCGGCCAACCGCCATTGCTCACAGGCTGCTACGACCAGCCGGCGCGCCGACGTCGCGGATTGTGGCTTCGGGGGCAACCATCGCCGGACTTGATCGGTCATCGGTAGCCCACTCGTTAGGGCCTTCCGGGCCTGTGCCGGGTCGGCGAACAGCGGCGGGCCAAACCGGCCGCCCCGCCACGCTAACCCGTCGGCCATTGGTGACCCGTCGCGCGCACACACCGCGATCGGCACCGCAGGCATCATCCGGGCACCGCGCACCTGCAAGCTCAACCACATCGGCACGCTTGCCTGGTCCGGATCGTCTAAGAACAGCAGATCTACCACGATTGCAGCCGGATGACTAGCCAGACACTTACCGATCATCAGATCGGCGCGCAGCCTCAACTCCCGATCCCAGACGCCGGCAACGGCCAGTTCGATGAACGACGATCGATCGTCGACAACCGCGGTCACCAACTGGCCAGAGGTATCAAACTCGGGCACGTCACGCCAGTCCACCACTCCACCATGCAACCCGCCGTATCGTCCTGCACGTTGATGCAAGGCAAACATGTCGGGCATTCTCTAGATTCACCCTTAAGGTTGAGGGTCGGATCGCGTCTTCACCAGCGGGTTGGCCCCACTAAGGAACGGACATCTTGAGCCACGGCGAGCACGCGGGCTGTGTTCAATTGTCGCTGGAGACACATGCCTGCTAAGCGATGAGCCACGGAATATCCTGCGCAGTGCGCAGTGCGCAGTGCGCAGTGCGCAGTTCTAGGCCGGCACTGGCCTGATCACGCGCGGGGGCTCTCAGCCGAAGGGACATGGGTCAAGGTCGCGGCTGAGCGTCAAATATGAAGCCCTTCGGTTGGTCAGGGACCGTCCGCGCGCGCACTACCCGAACCGGTGTACTAATCCGAAGGCCTCCTACCTAAGTGAGGTGCGATGATCCGATCAGAGCTACCCGTTCTCATTGGGAGGGATCATGCGGTCCTTGAAACTGTTTTGGCTGAGGGGACCGGCGCGGTGCAGGCCGCCCTGGCCTCAACCCAGCCGATGCTGACTCGCACGGCGGTGCAAGCCGCAAGCTACTGGGACGATGACGATGACGATGACGAGGACGTGGTGGGCTACTTCCGGACCCGGACGCGCTGTGAGCGTGTCGGCCGGCTCGGCCAGTGGCACGAGCGGTGGGACGACTACGATTGCATCCGCGTGTCGATCGGTCACTTCCGCACCGCGTGGGCCCTTGAAGTCGCCACCGGCGACTGGAACGGCAATTGGGACTACGACAACTGGGACGACGGCTGGCACGACGGAGACTTCAACAACATCTCGCTGAACATCACCACCAGCGGCAGCGCCAGCTTCCCGATCTGGACATCTAATGCCGCGAAAGCTGACGGGGCCGCCGAGACCAAGCAGTGGCCCCGTCAGCATTACTTCGTTGATCATCAACCGCCCGACTGTCCTAGCCCGTTCCAGAGGTCGCGACAGACCAGCGCATGCTCGCGAGGAACAAGACCTTCCCCCGGGCCGTCATCGGCGCGTTCGGAGTCCGCCAACTTCTTGGCCGGTCGAGACGCTGGTCGGGCTCTCCCTTGCCGCGGAGAGCTGGCATGGCTACGGCGCCCTGTAAGATTCGCTCAACCACTGGTGCGTCAACGTGGAGTCACTGCGCCGATGCGAGGCTGAGAAGCCGCTGCCAGTGAGGCGGCAGACCTCCGCTTGTCTATGCGGTCGACGTCTCGTCGCGCTGCTCGACTGCCGACACGCGGTTTGGAATCTGCGTTCAACCTTGGCCTCGCCAGCGCGTGCACCCAACCCGGGCAAGCCCGGCCCCGGACGACCCCCGGCTCACGCGAATCAGCACACCACCACCCGCTACAGCGGGGACTTCATCCTGTTCACCAGCCAGGCCCCTCGTTGCCTACGGGTCTGGTCGTCCGCAGAGCCGGTTTACCAGCCGCAGCATGGCGGGTTGGTCGACTGGTGGCGCTGCACGATGGGGGTCAGCTTCTCGGCGCGGCGGGCCGGGTTGACGCTGTGGTAGACGGTGGTGGACCAGCCCGCGCCGTGCGCGTGTTCCCGGCTGGCGATGGCATCCAGGATCACCCGTACGTGTCGCAGCGTTTGGCGGGCCTGGGCCGGATAGGCGGCCAGCGCCGGGTCGGGTGGGTAGGCGGCGGTCAGTTCGTCGCCGATCACCCGCAACCGGGTGTCGATCTCGGTCAGTTCGCTGCCGAGGTAGACGTGCCGGCAGATCGGCAAACCCGTTGCGGTGAAGACCACGACCACTCCTGAAGGATTCAACTGGTTCGTCACCCCGGGCCGGGCGGTGCGGATACCTGTGTCCCGGAGCAGCGGTGCGATGTCGCCTGCCCATCGGTTCAACACGACCCCGCCTGAGAACTGCGCCGGTCTGACCCTTTCCCGCGCGCTCTTTTGACCCTGGCCACAGCACCGAGAGAAACAGGGTGGACTTCGGCCACCAGGGCCAGCTGCTCGCTAACAGGTGTACTGGAACACAATGCGTGCACCACGGCGTGTGTGTCCACCAGGCGCAAACCCGCGCTCGTCGTCAAGCAGGTGACTGCGCAGCTCCGCGAACGCGGCGTGACCGGTGAGCAGAAGTCCGCCCTTGCCCCCGAGTTCGGTATTGGCTGAGATGCCGTCGACAGCTACCGGCCGGCGGCCGTCCCTGATTAACTGGCCGCGTTGCTTACTTACGACGCAGCAAGCTCGGGACGTCGATTGAGGCTTGCTCTCCTCGAGGTCAAGCAAAGGTGTTGCCATCGGCGCTCGGCTGCCCTGTCCTGGATGCCATTTCTTGAGATCGACACTTTCGGGCGACACTGGTTATCTTCGGCAGGCGCACGGCACAACGTCGGGCGCCGTCTTCGCCTGGGAAAGCGAACGGCTCTTGACAATAGAAATCTTCGTCGGCATCCCCGCCGGACTGCACCCCGCCGCCCGCCGGTCGGCTGCACTGCCGGTCGGCCGGTTAGTCGGTCTGCCCGCGCGGCGGAGGCCGTGAGCCGGTCGCGCCCGGGCCCTGCCTACGGCAGGCACCTGCTGACGTACTTCTGATGGGATCTACTGCTAGTCAGGTCGCTGCCGGTATGTCGGAACCGGCGACTTTGCGTCTATACTGCCGTCGCTTAGGCCTTCTTTTGACCATGAATCAAGGAGATACCTGTGAGAGCCACCATCTTGTCGCTGTTGCGACTACGGCCCTACGCGGCGCGTACCCTATCGACGCGAATGGACATGCTTGCACGAGGCTAAGTTATTGCTGTTCCAAGATGTGCGCCCGTTTTGGGCTGATCGCAAAAGAAGTGTTGCTGCCCGGCAACGCCAATGCGTCTTGATATGGCGCAGGAATATTCGGAGTGTCAGCGTCAAAGGCTCTCCCGGCGGCGGTCAAGGCGATCGAGCCCGGGGCCGTGTTGAGCTGATGGCTGAAATGGGCGAACTGCCTTCCCGTGACCGGCTGATCAACGAGCCGGAAATTGGCCGATCAGGCCAGGTGCAGCTTGCCGATCCGGCCGACACCTGCGTCGAGCGCACCACAACTCGAGGCGTCGCGGTTGCTACCGGTTGTCATGATCGAGGACGGGGCGCAGATAGCTTGACGCGGCCGCATTCGGCTGGTGGCCGTCTGCGAGTGGTTCCTTCTCGGCGCTCCCTGGGACTGCTCCGGCTCGGCCCGGGGCGAGGCCTCAGCGCCGGCCGCGCTGCGAGCGGCGGGCCTGCGCGATCGCGTCGGCGCCGACCTCGGTGACGCGGCGACCCGGATCGCCGATCGCCGGCGGGACGAGGAGACCGGGGTGCTGGCGCTGGCCGACACCATCGCCGCGGCGCAGGCGCTGGCGGGCTCGCTCGATGCGGGCATGCGCGAGCACACCGGACTGCGCCCGCTGGTCGTCGGCGGCGACTGCAGCCTGCTTCTCGGCGGCTTCACCCACCTCCGCCGCGCCTTCGGCACCGTGGGACTGTGGATGGCCGACGGCCACCCCGACTGCCTGGACCCGCACGCCTCGGAGACCGGCGAGACCGCCGACCTCGATCTGGCCCTGCTCACCGGCAGCGGCCCGGCCGCCCTGACCGGCCTGGCCGGCGCGGCACCGATGGTCGACCCGCGGCACGTCGCGCTGACCGGCGATCGCACGGCCGCTGCGCCAAATTGCAGCGTGGGCATGCAACGGCCCCGTAGCTTGTGACGGTGATGCAGGAGTGCGATGAGGGAGCCACCATAGTCTTCACGGTCGCCTTTGAGCTGTTAGTGGGGGATAATACCCACCCGCTTGGCCAGGCGCTACGGGAGGCAGTCGAGGATATCGTTGGGCCTGCGGCTGAGGGTGCTGTAATTCTGACCGGCATAGCGGCAGGGAATGCTGCGACGGTAGTCCCGGCCTTGCCCGCGATGGGAGCTCAGGGGCCGTCAAGTACTCAACCGCTGCCCGATGTACGCACCCGCTGGGATTTGCATCAGCGTCCCTGACGCCAGGACTTCGGACGAATTTGTCGCGCTTCATTCTTGCTAATGAATCTCTTGGCTTCGCGAGCGGGTTCAGAGCTTCACCTTTTCGCGCGTGCCGCGGTTTGGAACCGCCGGCGCGGAGCCGAACGCTTAGGTGCCGGGGCCGGCTCTGGCGGGCCCTGCTGGGCGGGGGCAGCGGGCATCCCGACGTGCGGACCCATCGCAACCACACCCGTCCTGACGTGCTGCGCCAGCTCGCCGAAGTCGGAGGAACCGCTGTCGAGTGGTCGTTCTGCGCCCGCATGGTGCCTACCGGCCAGCCCTACATTGTGCCCGACGCCACCACCGACCCGGTGCAGCATCACAGCCCTTTGGGCCACCCGTAACGGCTTCGCCAGCAACGCCGGGGTGCTGCTCATTGACCCCGATGGCCAGGTTCTGGGCGCTCACTGCGTGTTCCGTACCAGCGCCCACGCCGCCGCCATCGAGATCATGACCGTGCTGTAGGTTACCGGTACGGACAGTTCGCATGATCTGGCCGCTGGCCCAGCGGACAGGCAGACGGGTGGACAGCAGGGAACGAGGATGATGCTCGGGCAGGACGCGAACTGATCGGGCCGCTGGCCGCTACGCGATCGACAGCGTCCTGGGCTCCTGGCTGCACCGACTTGTCTCGAATTCGCCAGACGAGCAGGCGCGCGCGGATCCCGCGGGGGATACGCTGTCGCAGTGTCGGCAATTATAAAAATCCCCAGGTCTGAGCGTTTCTCGATCACGTAATTTCCCAGGGTGCCGATCACGTAATTCCTCATGGGGATGACGTACGGGTCGGTGCTGGCTGGGTCCTCGCGATCATGAAAGGTCCTCTCTCGTTTGCGAAGGCGAGGGAGCCGATGGCGAGGAGAACGTTCAACGTGGTCGACGTGACCGAGGTTTTGTTCCACTGGTGCGCGGGTCGCTCGAACAGCGAGATCGCGGCCAGTCTGGGCCTGGACCGCAAGACGGTGCGCAAGTATGTGGCGCCCGCGCTCGCAGCTGGGTTGACGCCGAGCGGGCCGCCGATGGCAGCAGCGGATTGGGAGAAGCTGCCGCGGCGCTGGTTCCCGGAGCTCGCGGATACCCGGCTGCGGCAGACGACGTGGCCGGAGATCGCCAAGCGCCACGACTACATCAAGTCGATGCTCGGGGTAGTCCGGATGTCGACGATCTGGCGGCGGCTGCGCGACGAGCACGGTGTCCAGTGCAGTGTGGCGTCGTTTCGCCGGTATTTGCGGGCGAATCTGCCCGAGGACGTGCGCCGGGCCGAGGTGGTGTTGCGCGAGGAGCCCGAGCGGGGTTCAAAAGCGCAGATCGGCTATGGGCACCTTAGGTATTGGACGGACCCGGTCGGCGGCCGCCGGCGCCGGGTCTGGGCGTTCGTGATGGTCCTGGCCGCATCCCGGCACATTTCGTGCGGCCGGTCTTCACGATGGATCAGCGGGCCTGGACCGAGGCCCACGTCGAGGCATTCGCCTATTTCGGCGGCACGCCGGCGAGGCTGATCCCGGACAACCTGCGCACCGGGGTGACCAAGCCTGACCTCTACGACCCGAAAATCAACCGCTCGTATGCCGAGCTCGCCGCGCACTACGACGTGCTGGTGGACCCGGCCCGGGCGGTCAAGCCGCGGGATAAGGCCCGGGTGGAACGGCCGATGCCCTATGTCCGGGACTCGTTCTGGCGCGGCCGGGAGTTCACGTCCCTGCAGCAGATGCAGGCCGCTGCGGTCGCCTGGTGCAGGGAGGTGGCCGGGCGGCGGTCCTGCCGGCCGTTGCACGGGGCAGCTCCGCTGGTCGTCTTCGAGGCGGTCGAGGCCGAGACGCTGCAGCCATTACCGAAGCAGCCGTTCGTGTTGTCGACCTGGTCGACCGCGACCGTCGGCCCGGATATCCACGTCAAGGTCGGCAAGAGCTTGTATTCAGTGCCGTGGCAGTTCATCGGGCAGAAGGTCGACGCCCGCGCCACCATCCTGATGGTGCAGATCTTCCACGACGGGCAGCTGATCGCCACCCACGGCCGCAAACCGGCCGGCAAGCAGACCGTCGCTGGGCACTACCCGCCGGAGAAAATCGCCTTCCAGATGAAAACGCCGGTCTGGTGTCGACGCCGCGCCGCCAAGATCGGCCCGTCCTGCACCGCCCTGATCGGCGAGCTGCTCGAGGTCAACGCAATGTTCCGGCTGCGGGCCGCACAGGGGGTTCTCGGGCTGGCTGACAAGCACAGCCCGGACCGGCTCGAGGCAGCCTGCGCCAAAGCGATCGCGGTCGGCGATCCCAGCTACCGCACCGTCAAAGGCATCCTCGCCGCCGGCCTGGAAGCCGACCCGCCGCCCCCGTCGACCGGCGACGCAGGCGCCGCGGCGTTCCTGCACGGACCTTCGCGTCTGTTCGCGAACGTCGTGGCCATGCCCAACGGCGGCCACCTGTCGCTGGTGGCCACGGCAACCGGCGATCACGAACCCGATCCCCATGACCACGACGAACACCCCACCGACGCGGCCGGCGCCGACCACGACAAGGAGGCCTCGGCGTGATCATCGACGCGGCACTGCACCAATCCCTTCGGGCGCTGAAGCTGTCCGGGATGCTGGAAACCCTCGACGCCCGGCTGGCCCAGGCCCGCGCCGGGCAGCTCGGCCAAATCGAGTTCCTCCAAGTCCTCTGCAACGACGAGATCACCCGCCGCGAAGCCGTCGCCATGACCCGCCGGGTTCGCCGGGCACGGTTCGAGGAATCCAACACCCTCATCAACACTAGCCACCAGGTCTTCATGAACGGGCCCAGCTACCGGCCGAACAAGCGTCCCAACCGCCCCGCCGCACCACCGAAGGAGGCAGCCGGGTAGAACATCACCCAGGCCCACTACCAGAGGAATAGCGTGGGGACTTTCCCAAGATCGGTGTTTTCGGCTCTTCGGTTAGTAGGTTTCGGCGGCCGGCCAGCGGTCACCGAACGTGATGGCGAAGGCGTTCAGCACAGGCTTCCAGCGCATCGTCCATCGAGCCCGGCCGGCCCCGGTCGGGTCCAAGCTGCGGGTCACAAGGTACAGGCACTCAACGCGGCCTGCTCGCTCGGGAAATGACCCCGGGCGCGGACAGCACGCCGATAACGCGCGTTCAACGATTCAATAGCATTCGTCGAGCAGATGACCCGGCGGGTCTCGACGTCGTAGTCGAGGAATGGAATGAACTCGTTCCACGCGTTACGCCACAACCGGATCATCGCCCGGTACTTCGTTCCCCATTTCTCTTCCAGGTCGTCCGGTGCGGCCGACGCGGCGTCCGCGTTGACGGCGGTGTAGATCGGCCGGATATCTCGTTTGATCGCGTCGGCGTCCGCTCGCGACGTCAGACGGAGAGTGTTCCGGATCAAATGAATGATGCATGTCTGAACCACGGCTTCCGGCCAGACGGCCTCGACCGTGTCCGGTAGCCCTTTCAGCCCGTCGCAGACGACGAAGAAAACATCCCGCACGCCACGGTTCTTTAGATCGATCAGGACGCTCATCCAGAACTTCGCGCCCTCGCCGCCAGAGCCGGCCCACAGCCCCAGGACGTCCTTGCGGCCGTCCACGGTGACCCCGATGGCCGCGTAGATGGGCCGGTTGGCGACCTGACCCTCGCGAACCTTCACGACGATAGCGTCGATGAACACAGCGACGTAGACGCTGTCGAGTGGCCTGGTCGACCATTCGGTCATCTCAGCGACGACTTTGTCGGTGATCCGGGAAATCGTTTCCTTCGACACCGACGCCCCGTAGATCTCCGCGAAATGCGCGGAGATCTCCCCGGTCGTCATTCCTTTCGCATACAACGACAGGACAACTTCGTCGACCTCGGTCAGGCGGCGTTGCCGTTTCTTCACGATCTGCGGCTCGAACGTCCCTTCCCGATCCCGCGGCACCTCGATCTGCACTTCACCGGCCGCGTCCGAGATCACCGTCTTCCCCCGGCTGCCGTTGCGGACGTTCGTCGACTCGCGACCCGGCTCGGCCTGATTCTTCTCATGACCGAGGTGTTCGGTCATCTCCTCGTTCAACGCGGTCTCGAGGACGTTCTTGGTGAACAATTTCAGCAGGCCGTCCGGGCCGGTCAACTCCAGGCCGCGGGCCTTCGCCTCGGCCACCATCGCGGCCGCAGCGGCCTGCTCGGGCGACAGCTGCCGCGCATCATCGCCGGTCTTCTTCCGTGGACTCACAACGTTCGATGTCATCACTCACGGTGCCCATCCCGCCAGGTCTTCAGCCCGGCGTGTCGGGCCGAAAACACCGCTCCCGGCACAGTCCCATAGCGTGATCGCGGCCCTGGGGAATTACGCGAGCGTCGACAGCAGTCCGCGCATTTTCCGGAAGTTCAGCTGTGCGGGTGGCGATCAACTTAGGTGCTCCGGCCCGTGGATGTGCCTGTGATGATGGGGCGCATTACCCGATTTGATGTTCGTCCCGGTGAAGTGGCTGAGCGTTTCGGGAACAGTTGTCGCAGTCGCGGACATTGGCGCGGCATCTAGAAGGCGTCGGGTTCGATGGCGCCGTCAACGGCGGCCGAATCTGGACCCCCTCTTGGGCGGGCGGGTCAGGTTTCACGCGCCGCCGACAGTCTTCTGCGCCAGGGACGGTCGCAGCGAGAGTGGCGGCTATCAGAGTGCTGCGCCTTGTCTTGGAAAACCGTCTTCCGCGTTGCGGAGCAGGGCGGTTGCCGTTTCCGGCCCGGGCTGGCTGGCCGGATTCGCCGTTTCTGGCCCGGACATAGCGACGGCCAGGCACTGCGAAGGCATGCATATCGGCGTCATCGGAGCGTGGCAGCTCGGCGCGACTCTCGCCGAGTGGTGCGTGGAGAGTGGGCACGATATAACTGTCACGGCGCGGCATCCCGATCGGCTGGGCCAAATAGTCGATCACCTCGGTGGCCGTGGCGCCGCTATGCCTGTTGCGGCGGCGGTGTCTTTCGCCGACGTGGTGCTGTTCGCGCCGAACTGGGAGTCGGCACAGGAGGCGATCGACCTTGCCGGCAGCACGCTGATCGGCAAGATCGTAATCAACGCGACGAACCCGCCGGCGCCAGCTCCGGGCGGCCGCAGCGGGTTCGAGCAGCTCATCGACTGGGCACCGGACGCGCACTGGGCAAAGGCGTTAAATACGCTGCCCACCACGGTGCTGAGCCTGCGGCGCGGTCACGACCCGCTTCTGGCCGAGTTCGTCTGCACAGATATGCCGGACGCTCGTCGCACCGCGTCGACGATCATCCGGGAGCTGGGCTTCGCGCCATTTTACGCGGGGGGCGCGGAAGCGGCACGGCTGGTCGAGCCGGGGGTTCCGCTGCAGCTGACTGAGGTCGACGTCTGCCGGGCCACTTTTGTCCTGGCGGAGGCTATGGCTGCACGGCAGTGACCGTGGCTTGCAGCCGCCGACAGCACAGCAACTCGGCCGACCAAACGGCCGCCCGCGCGGCCGGTAGACGAGTATCTTGACGACCGTCTGCTGGCCGTGTTGGCCACTGGGATAGCCTCGGACATCACCCGTACGTCGTAGGGAGACCACACGCCGTCAACGTCATCCACGCCAGCTTGGCCCGGGCGCCCGGCAGACCGTCTGGCGGACCCTGGGCGCGAGCGGCCCCGCTCGGCTGCGGCCGATCGCAATGGCAACTGCGGAAATGAGGGCTCGGCTGTTGCCGCAGTTCGGCGGTGGCCAGCTCGCGCGGCTTCGGCCAGCCACTGGAGTGTCTTCGGCGCGGCGGCGGTGCTGGGTCGGTCACGATTTGTGCGTCGAGCGTCGTCGTGACTTGCTCAACCAGCCCTTCGGCCAAAGTTTCGTCGTTGGCATCGACGGGGCTTAGCGTGCGGCGGATGGCTGACCGCATCGGCGATGACGCAAGTGCCCGCCGACAAGGTTGAGCACGTACGCACCCTGGCAAATCCGGTAGCGGATTCTTCCGGCGGCCAGGTCGAGGCTGGCGATCATGTGCCGGACGACGTGGTCACGGTGGTAGGTCGCCCGCAGCCGGACCGGGCGACCTTGCGGCTTCTGCGCTTTACCCGGCCACGGTTGCAGGTTCAGCGGACTGCACTCGTCGACACAGATCACCCGGCCGCCGGCCAAGGGTGGTCATAAAGGTCCAGGATGCGGCACATGTTCGCGGGCAACTCGAGGTCGTTGATGGCCTTGCACGTCTCGATGTTTGTCAGGTGACACCGCGTTCGTGCAGGATCCGCCGGATGGTCTCGATGCTGATCGCCCCCAGCCGGCCGGCCTTAAGCAGGTAGTCGCGCAGCTTCGATAGGGAACAGCCGGAGAACGTCTGGCGATGGAAGCGGGGGTCACACCGGGCGACCACGTAGATCCAGTCGCAGACCGGCTCACTGATCTTGTTCCGGTGTGCCCCTTCTCCAGTTTGGGTCCAAGCCGTCGAACCCCCGCCCGTTGAACGCGTGAACTACATCGCGGACGTAGTCCTCGGCGGCCTTCAGCAAGGAGGCGATGTCTGCGACCGGCTGGCCCTGCCGGACATCAACACCACACTCGCCCGGCGCAACTTCAGCGGGTGTTTCAGAGTGCGGGTGATCTTGTGCAGCCTCTTGTTTTCGGCCCTCGACAGCGCCCTGACGAATACTTCCGGGCGCCGGGAAGTCCGGCACCACCTCACATACAACAGCGAGAGACACAGCCTGCCCGAAACGTGCTCGGCCAACGTTACAAGACGACACAGTTGGGCCGCGTTTTGTAGGCGCCGATGTTGCGGCGTTGCCCGAGCATAGGCGAAAAGGGTTGGCCCGGGCGCTTGGGGCGCGGTCAAGAGTCGCTTCGTTATGATCCATTGCACGTTTAGTTGATCATTCTTTAACCTTAGTTTGGGACATCTTGCCAGGTCCCACACACTGTCCGGTCTGCGCCCGCAAAGACGAAGCGGCCACATCCTCGAACACGCTGGCCAGGGACGTTCTTGATTCGCGAGTAGGCAGGGTTAATGAACCCACTGGGCGAAACTGAGTTCACCGTTTCGGGGATGGTAATGATATTACCGTATGAGTCTTGTCGCTGGAGCCAGGAGCTGACCGAACCGGTCCCGTTCCACAGCCGTGCTTCCACCCTAACAAACCGCTGACCCCGCAGATTGCAGTCGACAGATCCAGCGACATTAATCATCACTTTCCGGCCGTTAAAGCTCTGGAAGACTCCAGGATTAGTGTAGGAAATATTGGTCCTGCCGAAATTCGAATTGTCCTCACCCGGCGAAAGATCAACACACTCCGAATATGTGTAACCTGACTCTCGGACCCAGATGTACGTCGCCTGGTCGTATATCACCAGGTTGCCATCGTCCTGAATAGCTAGGACGGCGTTAGGGTGGCCCCACGTTCCGCTTGCCCATCGTGGCGCTCCGCTACTCTTCCTTGCCACCAAGTTGCCATCGTTTTGCATTGTAAGAATAGCGATCTCCGGATCATCCTGTGTATAGCTAGCCCATAAAAGCGGTCCACCAATTTGGAAGAAGACAATATTTCCGTCACTTTGTAGCAATAGGCGGTACCTTCCGTTACAGGAATCGACAAACTGGTTCGTTGTTAGTGACTTTCCTGGCGGTAAGAATCCCCGACCGGTAGGACAGGTCGCAGCCTGGGCGACCGCTACGGGCCCTGCCTCGCTGAGGGCGGCCACTGCGGCGACAAAACACGCCAACAGCAGCCGCAGTCTTGTTCTTGCCATTTTTAGCCACCTCTCGTCTCCGCTGGGCGCTGCGCATTTGGACCTCAGTATGGCATCGTTTCTAAGGTGCGGTTATATCAGTACGACATGAATACAGACTCGCTTATACAACTTAAATTGGTGGCGTAAATTGCTAGCAGTTACGTCAATTGAGCCTAAAAATTTGGTATAGGCCATAGGTTAATGGTCAGGCAGAGGTGCTGCTATTGCAATCGCGCCGTTGCTATATCTTTGATCTGACCGACACCCGGTGGAAACCTGGTTTAGAAGCTGCGACCCGCGCCATCTGAGCAGGGCTAGTAGTGCTTTGTCGCCGTTCGGGTGGGTGATGGTGACAGACAGATCTTGATGTTGGTGTCGTGGGTATGGACACCATTGCGGTGCAGCGTCTGGGTGATGAGCTGGGCGAGTTCGTTCGGGATGTGTTCGGGTCTTTGCGGTTCGTGCTCTGGCGGGATCGGGCTTGGGATTATCTGCGTGCGTTGATGCTGGATGTGCGGCGTAAGTCGGTCCAGCCGATGGCGGCCCGGTTGCATGGCCCGCATGAGCAGGCTTTGAATCACTTCGTTACGAACAGTCCGTGGTGGGTGGCGCCGGTGCGCCGGCAAATCGCCCAGCGCATCACCGCGGCGTTGGACGGCCCGGCCTGGGCGATCGATGACACCGGCCTACTTAAGTACGGCAAAGCCTCGCCCGGCGTGGCCCGTCAATACACCGGCACCGCGGGCAAGGTCACCAACTGCCAGGTCGCGGTGTCGGTCAGTCTGGTCACCGAGACCGCGTCGTGCCCGGTGGACTGGCGGTTGGTCCTTCCGGCCGGCTAGGACCCTGCCTCGTCGAACGCGGCCGTGGATGTCGCTGATCGCCGCCGCCGGGCTCCAAGTCGCGCACACCGTGACCGCCTACCCCCTCGATGTTGAGCGCACGACGGTGCCGTACTGCGGTGACGGCCCGTATCCGAAGAAGACCTACCGGCAGAGCGCCCCGTCGATCCGCGACCTCATTCTCACCGCTGGACCGCACAAGGCACGTCTAGTGACCTGGCGCGACGGCTCCCGTCGTCGCAACGGCCGGCCAGTCCCGATGGGCTCGAGGTTCGTGTTCCAGCGGATCCGCCCGGCTGGTCCACCCATCCGCTCGGCCCATGTAGGCCAGGACCTGCCCGCGGCCTGGCTGATCGCCGATTGGCCGGCCGGAGCCGACGTTGACCGCTTCTGCCGGCTGGACAGCTTCGGCCGGAAGCGTCGCTGCTTGAACGGCGTGCGCACGCTGCCGCGGGCGCCCTGGTTCCCTTGTCGGCGAAGGTCATCACCTCCGCGCTAGTCAGGGCGTCGATGATGCCGTGGGTGCGGGCGGCGGTCAAGTCGTGTACCAAGCCCGGCAGGGCGGGGTGACGCTCAGACGAGGCGGCCGGCAGCGTCCGCGATGACCTGCACGTTTACACCGTGCCGCTTGTACTTGCCGGAGTAGTAGGGCTTCTGGTCGGTGACGCGGTCGATCGGGACCAGCGTGCCGCCCAGGATCGCGTATGCCAGCAGCCGGATGCGCGCCATGGCGGTGTCCGGGTCGTCGGCGGCCGCGCTGAGCAGGGCTATCGCTTCTTGATCGTAGCGCCAGGCGGTGGCGGTCTCGATCTGGAAGCCGGCCGCGAGGCGCGCGTAGGTGTCGTCGTTGCGTAGGTGGGCCAGGGCGAGTAGCGCCTGGCGACCGGGCTCCAGGCGTCCCCAGCGGGATCCGAGCTGCTTGCGGTGGCTGCGGATGCGTTAGGCGAGGTGGTTCAGGGTCCGGCTGGCAACGGGATCACGGCGGGGTAGGACAGCATAGCGCGCCTCCCGGTCGGGGCACCGGGTTTTGTTCGATTTGCTGTCCTACCTGAAGCTCGCGTCCATCGATCACCGGGTCTACCACACCCGCCCTGAGCTGCAAGATCAGCTTGGAATAGGCTCAATGCAAGGCGTTCATCCTCTCGCGGATCCGGGAGGCCTACGACGAGCACGGCTTGACGCCGCGGGCGGTGATCGACGGCATCTCCCGGACGGGGCGGCTGGTCGCCTCCGGCGCCCTCATCCTGTTCCTGGCGTTCGTCGCGCTCGCCACCGTTCCGGCGGTCGAGGTCGAGATTCTGGCTACCGCGCTGGCGTTGGGCATCGTCGTTGATGCCCTCGTCGTTCGTGCCCTGCTCGCGCCGGTTCTGGTGGTGCTGCTGGGCGAGCGTAGCTGGGCTCTGCCGTGTCCGCTCGCTGACGCTCCCGGGTTCGTCGAGCCGGAAGCTGGCTGGTTGGGTCAGGGCGCTTCTCCGGAGGTCGCGAGCGAGGGCAGCGGTGGCGCCGGGTCGGTGCCGGGGCGGGCCAGGAAGTAGCCCTGGGCGTACCGCACTCCGGCTTCGGTGGGGACGGCGAGCTCGCCGGCGTTTCGTCGCCTTCGGTCACCACGATCATGGTGAGCGACGAGGCGAAGCCGGCTATGGCGGTGACTAGGGCCCGGCGTGCCGTGTCGTGGTCGATGTCGGCCACGATGCCGCGGTGGAGCTTGATGATGTCGGGTCGTAGCCGCAGGATGTGCTGTATCGAGGCGTAGCCGGCGTCCGCGTCGTCGGCTGCGAACGTACGCCGGTCTGCCGCAGCCGTTGGACGGCCAAGGCCAAGGTTTCGTTGTCGTTGACCGCTGAGTGCTCGGTCACCTCGATGACGATCCGGTACGCGTTGGCGCCGAGCCCGCGCACCATGGCACCGTAGCGCTCGTCTATGATCGTCTGAGGTGAGGCGTTGAGCGAGAGGTAGACATCGTCGGCCAGGCGGTGGATCTGGGCAAATGCCAGCTGGATGGTGTGCAGTTTCAGGTCGCATCCCAGCCCGGCGTGCTGCGCTTCGTCGAATCAGACGTCCGGTGTGCGGCTTGACGGGCCGGCGAAGCGGGACAGCGTCTGCAGGCGCCGACGATCCGCTGTGTTGCGACGTCGGCGATCGGCTGCAGGACGATGTGCACACTGTCGGGGTCGGCCAGCGTCTGCTCGATCCGGGCCCGCGCTGCGTTCTGTTCGATCTGGCGGTGCTGCTGGGCGCAGGCTGCGGTCACCTCGGCGGTGACGTCGGCGGTGAATCCGCGGTAGGCGAGCAGGCGGCCGCCCTTGCCGTAGACGGGGGTGGCGCTGCTGCGCACGTACCGGACGGTCCTGTCGCGGTGCCGGACTCGCGTCTGCCAGTTCCGCCAGCTGTTGTGGCGTAGCTGGCCTCGATGCCGGCCATGATCGCCGGCCGGTCCTCGTCCAGGACCAGCAGATCGACGGCGTTGCGGCCCACGATCTGCTCGGGAGCGTAACCTGGCAGCGTGCGGACGCCCTCGCTGGCGTACATGTTCCGATGGTCGGTGTCGATCGGTCAGACCCCAGCCATGCGCCGTGTGCACCGTGTCCTGGAACGCGTCGATCGCGTCCCGCGCGGCGGCAGCCAGGTCACGATGGGCCTTCACCAACCGCAGGACCATGGTCGCAGCGAGAGGAATCCATGCGGTGGCGCCCACAGCGAGCCACTGCCCGAAGCCGAGGGAGTGTTCGTGCAGCGCGGTTAACCAGTCCGCGGCACAGGCAGCCACGGTCAACAGCATGCTCACCGCGAGCACCCCGACCACTGCACTCACTCTCCCCAGAGCGCCGACCACGCCCGACAGGGGAAAGGCCGCGGCAGCGCTGTCGACCTGTGATGGGTGCCTCATAGGCCTCGTCATCGGCCGACGGTGTGCCGATCTGAGCCGTCTCGACGGCCACTGTGGGTCAAAGTGTTTAGCTCGACGAACATAGACAACGGGCGGCAAGTAATGACTTAACCTTCACCGGGCCGCCGGCTGCGCCCGGCGTCGAGGCGGAACGGCGTGGACGCGCACCGGACCGAGCTCGAGGGCGCGCTGCGACCTGGTGCAGGGCGCAGACGACCCGAACAATTCAACTAATGGGCGACTATGTTGCGTCGATTACTGCGTCGATTTAGCCTCAGATGGTTGCTGCCCTTTCAAGAGGAGAAGACGGTGGATGAAGGCCTGGCCGGTGACGCCACATCCTCTAGACAACAGCCGGGTCGACTTGTCTATCGCTTTCCTCGTCTGGACGCTGACGGCAGCGCGCGGCTCCGTGCCGCTCTCCTCGGGGCCCTGGACCGCGATGGTGTCCATACGCTGGAGATCGACATGATTGATGTCGAGTTCCTCGGCGCTACCGCGGTCTCCGTGCTGGTTGAGTTGTCCTTTCGGGCGCGCCAGTCCGGCTGTCAGCTGCTTGTGGTCAACTGCACCGGCCAGCCGATGAACTTTCTTGAGCTTTGCGACGCCGCCACGCTGATAGAGATCGAAACCAGCCAGGGTGAGGCGGAGACGTCGCAGACCAGCCCAGCACTGAGGCGGCATATCACTGTGCGGGAGACGGCCTCGCGCGGCCCTGCATTGACGTAGGACCAGGTGAGGAGGCCTCGGATTTGGGCAGGCCCGGGTGGACCAGCGCTCACGTGTCCGCAGTGCGGCTTCAAGAGGATGGCTGGTTGGAGCGGCGGCTGTCGGCGTTATTGTGCTTTCCCAGTGCCGTATGACGGCCAGGCGGCAGAGTGCCCTACACCGGATCCGACGGGCGGGCGAACGCCAGAGAGGGTCTTGTGATCTAGCCGACCTGTGGTTCAGCCTGACCGGTGTCGGTATTCACCAATTACCGATGGTACGTTCTTGCCGGTCCTGGCTGTAGGGCCGGCCAAGCTCGTTTAGCTGGCCTCCGTCTTTCATTAGGCGGCGTAGTTCGGTGTGGTCAGTGATCATGGTTGTCCGGGCTTGGTGATGGGGCTGTGGGCAGGCGGTGTTGCCCGGCCGTAGGCCGGGTTGCGCCGTGGGTCCTGGTCGTCGGTGCGGCGGATTTTGTTTCAGGTAACGGGTTCGGTAGTTCACTGAGCCGGTGGAACGTCCGGATGAGGTAGTTCGGTCCAGGGCCAGCCTTCGGCGATTGGCAGGGTGGTGGTCCGGGCGGTGCGGCTGATCTTCGCGGCGACGTGCAGCAGCCGGTAGCGCAGTTTCTTCGGCTCGGCCAGGGCGAGAGGTCCGTCCAACAGCAGGTGTTGGGTCCAGGCGAGCAGGTCGACACTGGTCAAGGCCAGCTGCAACCGGCCTGGTTGATCGCGAACCGCCGCGACGGGAACCGGCTGAACCCGGTGCTCTTGCCGCGGCGGATCCGGTCCTCGACCGGGGCGTGAGCGCGGTGGCGGACCTTCAGGAACTGGATCGACAGGCCGGCGCTGTGGTGTGTCGGTGGCGAAATCCTGGTGCCGAATGCCGTTGACCTGGTCGAACAGCGACAGCTGAGCGCCCGGGTGCGGCGCCTTGCGTCGGCAGATCAACTCGTGCCGGCTGGGAAGCCGGCCAGCGCGGCGGCCTCGATCAGGCCTGTGAGCTCCGTGACCTCCGCCTGGTCACGCAGACTGCCATCACCGTCCGGAGCGGGAACCCAGTCGGTCGCGGCGGTGATTGCCGTGCGCGCCTGCTCGCCGATCGCGACACCGACGGAGAACTCAGTGTCCAGACCCTGCCGGCGCAGACGGCTGATATGGGCCAGGAACGCGTGGCTGCTGCCCGCCGAATCGCAGCGAACAAGGATCGGCTTGCCGTAACGATGCTGCTCGGGGATCTGCTGCAACGCGTGATCGAGAACAGTGACGTGACCCGCCGCGGTGTTCGACCCCGCGTTGCCCGCACGCAGCAGCGGTCGAACCACCGGCCGGCACCGTCTCAGCCGCAGCGGTGACTGCGCCGCCAACAGCGCCCTCTACATCCTGACCCTCGTCCGGATACGCCACCACGACCCACCCGCGCCTACCTCGAACGCCGCACCGCCGAAGGCCTCAGCGAACGCGAGATCATCCGTTGCCTCATCGGGGAAGTGTCGGCGTCGCGATCCATAAGAAGCGCTAACACGATCTCTATACGGTCCAGTTGATCAGTCGCGCCAGCAGATGAGAGCGCAGGCGAGGCTGACGAAGCCGTCATGGATGTCGAGGCGGCGTTCCCAGCGGATAGCGAGTCTCCGGAAACTGGTGCAGCAGACCGAAGGTCTGCTCGACGACGTAGCGCAGCCGGCCGAGGCCTTTGATGTTCTTGCCGCCGCGACGCGGGATGACCGGCTCGGTCCCGCGCCGGCGGCACGCCTCGCGGAAACCCGTGCTGTCGTAGCCTTTGTCGGCCAGCAACACCGGGAAACGCCGCCGCGGACGGCCGGGTCGCCCGGCGATGGGTGGGACAGCGTCGAGCAACTCGACGGCTTTGCTGATGTCGGGCACGTTCGCGGTGGTGATGAGCACCTTGAGCGGGGTGCCGAGGCCGTCGCAGATCAGGTGGTGCTTGCTGCCCGGCTTGCCGCGGTTGACCGGCGATGGACCTGTGCCGGCGCCCCCCTTTTCGCATCGATGTGACTGCCGTCCATCGCCGCCCTAGACCAATCAATGCGCCCGGCCGCATTCAGCTCGGCCAGCAGCAGCCGGTGCAGCCGGTCGAACACCTCGGCGTCGGACCAGCGTTTCAACCTGCGCCAGCAGGTCATCCCGGAGCCGAACCCGAGCTCTTGGGGCAGGTCTTCCCACCCGATGCCGGTGTACAGCACGAACAGGATGCCCTGCAGGCACTACCGGTCCGGTACCGGCCGTGGTCCCGAAGCCCTGTCCCGCCACGGCGGCAGCAACGGCTCGATTCGAATCCACAGCGCGTCGTCAACGATCCACGGCTTACTCACGTGCCGCCGTACGAACCCCGACGCCATCGCCCATCAACGATCAACACCGATTCACGAGATCGCGTTAGCCGCTCTTATCTTGCGCCTTCGGCAATCAACTCGAGCCGGCTGGGCGACGGCGATGGAGCAGGCGTTGTTAGGACCGATGGCAAACGTCCAGCCCCGCTCGGGGCTTCAGCGGGCCTGGGGCGGGCGGCGTTTGGTCAGGGATCGGTGTTATTGCTGAGCTGCTGGGCGTAGTGCAGCAGCCGTCGGCGCGCGCTCGTCATGGCGGCGATGGCCTGGATCAGGTCGTCGGTTGCTTGCCGGTCGATGTGCGGATCGGTGGCGGCCAGCGCGTGGAGCCGCTCGACGGTGTGTCCGGCCCCGACCGCGCTGCTAAGCAAGGCGTTGACGACGTCCTGCTCGTCGTCGATCGGCTGGGCCCACGGTGCCACGTTGTCAGGTGCCACGAACAACCTCCTACTAGACCGGATCGTCAAATGGGGCAGCGGCAACAGGGGCAGCGGCAACAGGGCTGCGGCAACAGTGGGTGTCAGTGGCGGAATCGGCTGACCAGCTCGCGTAGTTCGGTGGACATGCGTGCTAGTTCGGCGGTGGCCTGTTGAGTCTGGTGGACGCCGTCGCTGGTGATCCGGGCAGCATCAGCGACACCAACAATATTCTGCGAAATCTGGCTAGTGCCGCCGGCGGCCTCGGCGACGCTGCGGTTCATCTCGGCCGTGGTCGCGGTCTGCTCCTCCACAGCGGAGGCAATGGTGGTCTGGAAATCACTGATCCGGGCGATCACCTCCGAGATCTGCTCGATCGCTTTGACCGCGCCAGTGGTGTCGGCCTGAATTGCCTGGACCCGCCGGGAGATGTCCTCGGTAGCCCGGGCGGTCTCCTGCGCAAGGTCCTTGACCTCGGAGGCCACCACCGCGAAGCCCTTACCCGCCTCCCCGGCCCGGGCGGCCTCGATGGTGGCGTTCAACGCCAAAAGGTTTGTCTGCTCAGCGATCGCGGTGATCGTCTTGATGACGTTACCGATCTCGCCGGAGGAATCACCCAGCTGGTTCATCGTGGCCGAAGTCGCCGCGGTCACCGTGACCGCCTCCGCGGCCACCCGGGCCGCTTCGGACGCATTCACGCTAATCTCCCGGATCGCCGCCCCCATCTGCTCGCTGCCCGCTGACACCGTCTCGACGCTGCGCGACACCTCATCGGCCGCCGCCGACACCGCCTGCGCCCGCACAGCTGCCTGCTGCGCCGACGCCGCGATCTGCTGCGCGGTGCCCGACATCTGCTCCGACGCCCCCGCCAGCGAGGCCGCCGACCCGTCGATGGTGGATACCGTCATGCGCAGCTGCTGCAGTGCAGCATCCAACGCCCGGCCCATCTGACCCGGCTCATCACGGCTGGACAGCCCACTGGCGCGGGTCAGGTCACCGGCCGCTAACCCTTCACACACCTGCTGGACGCTGGTCAGAGAGCGCACGATCCGGCGGGCCACCCACACCCCGAGCCCGACCGCCAGCAAACTACCCACCGTCAGCAGCAGCAGCATCGTGGTGCGACTGGAGTCGTAGCGCGACTGCGCCGACGCGGCGTTACCGGCCGCGTCGGCCCGTTCCGCAGCGTCTAATACCTGCAGGTCTTGGCTGACCCGCGCCATCAACGGTGCGATCTCGGTGTCGCGGGTCTTCTCCCACGCGGTGAAGTCGTTGCGCTCACCAGCGGGCAGCTGCTTGTCCTTGGCGATTTCAACATACGTCTGCCAGGCGGTGTCGACGTCGGCGATCACCGCCGGATCACCGGCCGGATGACTGGTGCGGTAGGCGTCCAGCGCCGTCTGGACTGCGGCCAGGTCGTCCTGGAAAGCCTGCTCGTACTTCTGGTCGTTCGCCGCGTTGCTACTGATCAGTTGGTTCGCCAAATCCACTCGGGCACGGTTTGTCGACGAGCGTAGATCGCTCAACGCTTCCACGCTGGCCACATTGCTGCCGTAGATCAGTTGAGCCGACCGGTTAGCTCCGGCCAAACCTTTCAAACCGATCACACCGACCACTACACCGACCGTTACCGCCAGCCCAGTCGCCGCCAAAATCTTGGTGTTCACGCTCCAATCGGCGAACGCGAACCGCCTACGGACCGTCACCGGCGCCTCCATCGAGCTCATACATTCCTCTTCCCGAAACTGTGGACGTTTCACTTGCCCGGCAACGCACCTTCCGCGCAAATCACCGGGACGAGAAAGCCGAACCAGCGCTCTGACATCCGACATACCAAGTCCGATGTCGGACCTCGAGCGCCGGTATTCCTATCGGCGCACCTCCCGAACCAATGAGCCGCAACACCCACTAGGAAACCGTGATCCCGTTGCCCCTACCTCGACAACCTGATGCCAAGACCGGCTGCTCGCCCAATGGCGGACGTACCGGGACACGATGAGGCGACCCGGTTGCGCCGGCCCGGCCCAGTTGAGCTTCGACGCACTGACATTCGGCCCGGCGCGGTAGGACCATCGTCCCGATGGCGATCGTCGGACACAGCCGGATCCGTCATCTCGCACTGCCCGAGCGGTCCCGGCGCAGCCTGCAACGCCTCATCGAGACCGCTCCGGACGAGTGGCGGCTGCTGTTCGTCCGCGACAGCCGCGACCGGCGTTGGACGCTAAACTCCGCCGACCTGCAGTACACAGCGATGTTCGCCCCGGCCGCCCACACTCTGGAGCTGACGTTCGACATCTTCAGCACGGAGTTCCCCTGCTGGAAGTCCGGCTGGCAGATCAGCTGAGCTTCGGCGCATGGTGAAGGTGTCGTACCCGTAGGTGACCATCGATGGTTATGACGGCGATGGCCCGGCCGGGTGGGCGCAACCCGGAACATCTGTGGCTGGCCGACGACGAGCAGAAACTCGTGGTGTCCGTGCTGGCGCCCGAGGTCGCCGGTCCCGCCGGGCACGACACGGCCGGACCGGTCACCATCGTCAGCCCATACCCGGTGACCGTGACCGGCCCGGGCGGGATGCGCGACACCCGACCGGCAGAGGTCGGCCTGCACACCCCGCGCACCGGCGAGGCACGGATCGGGTGGGCCGGCACCGCCGAACATCGCGCTGCCCGACAACAACGCCCGCGAGGTGATCGAGCTGGCGGCCAGCGCCCGCAAGGGGCCCGGCGCGACGAACCCGCGGCTGCACGCCCTGGCCGCCCAGCAAGAGGCTCGCGACCGGGCGCTCGAGGGCGACGCCACCCGCTTCCAGCGCCAGATCGACGACGCCGGCACCCTCCTGCGGGGAGTACCCCGCCGATCATGACCCCGCCGCGCCGGTCTACCTGCACCAATACAGCCTAGACGTATTGGAGGAGCAGTCCGCCGACGGCTACCGGGCCTGCGGACACGCCGTGACGGCCGCGCGCATCCTCGAAGCCAAGATCAAGAGGGGCACCTACGGCGCGACCAGGGCACCTGCTGGCCAAACTTGCCAACACCGCGCTCGCCACAAAGGAGCCGGAGCCGGAGCCGGACCGGGCGGCTGCGCTCGGGCTGCGCGGCGCCACCGCGGCCGTGTTCACCGGCTCGGCCGCATCGGCAAGGAACACCGTGCTGACCGTCCGCTTTCCCACGACGCCGGGCCGACGCGAGCTGCACGAGGCCGTCACCGCGCTCGGCTGAGCCCTCTGCGGGTTAGAGGGGAAGGGACCGCTGGCTGGTCTTTTCCGGTACGCCGTTGTTGTAGGCGGTGATGTAGCCGGTCGGTGGGTGCCGGGACTGGTCGGTGGCCCGGGCGTCAGTTCGACGACCAGGGGTTTCCTTGACGCCCTGGACCCGGCGCTGTGGCCCTCCGAACGGGCACCGCGGGTCGTACTGGCCCAGGTCAACTCGCGGCTGTCGGCCTACCGCGACGCCCTCGGCCTGGACGCCGGGCTGGACTTCCACTCGCTGCGCCGTTCGTATGTCACCCACTTGATCGAGACCGGCTGGGATCCGCTGTTTGTGTAGCAGCAGGTCAGCTCCGCGAACGCAACGCGGTCCTGCCGCACCGGGCGCAGCTGGCTACCACGATCACCGACCTCGTCCGCCAGCTGCGCGAGCTGAAGAGCCGGCACGCGCAGGAGCAGGATGACGTGGCGCGCTTGGAGCCGCTCACCTGGACCAGAGTGGCTGCTCAGCTGCGGGGGAAGCGGGACGAGTCGCTGTTGGTGGAGCGCACCGAGGCGGAGGCGGTAGGCCACCGGGTAACCCAGGCCCAAACCCAGCGTGACGCCCTGCGCGCCGAACTCGCCGAGGTCGACGCGCGCCTGGCCGCTACGGCGAAGGCACCCACGGCGTACGCGGCTTTAGTGGCGGACCGCGAGCACCGGCTGCTGACAGCCGGGACAGGTCCCGCTGCGCAGCTTGCCGACATCGCCGGACGGCGCCGCTAGCTCGCCGCCGAGGTCGGGGAGCTGATCGAGGCGCAAGCCGCCGCCGGCGCTGCCGAGCACGCCCTCGCCGAAGCCCGCAAGATTCTAGAATCGGCTGCCGGCTGGTCCGGCGTCGACACTTTCCTTGGTGGTGGCGCGCTGACCAGCGGCGTAAAGCAGCAGCGTCGTCGAGCCGCTGGTGCCCGAGTCGCCGAGGCCGGCCGCCGCTTGGCCGTACTTCGCGGCGAGCTGCGCCACCTCAAACCCTGCGCTGAACTCCCTCGCTGAACGGCTGCAGGTCGACGGCTTCGTGCGGTTCGCCGACCTGTGGCTGGATAACCTTACTGGTGAGTTGAGGCCAGCATCGCGGCATCCTGGGCCACGACGATCGAGCGGCTCGTTTGAGGAAAGATCGCGGGGGGAGGGGAGCTAGGGTCGGCGGCCGATCAGGGCGCGCATGGCGTAGGTGATGAGGTCGATCTCGTCGGCGGTCAGGGTAGCGACAGGTTCGCCGCCGGCGCGGGGGAACCGGGCCAGGGGTACGGTCATCGGCTCGCCGATGATGGCCACGCCGAGCTGGCCCAGGCGGGCGGGGCAGCCGGGCGAGCAGGGCGCCGGCGGCCAGCAGGGTCTCGGTGACGACCTCGACGACCAGGCGCCGCGGCCGGGCGGCGTTGTAGGCCGGGCCGGAGACGACGAGGGCGAGCATTCCGCCGGGCAGCACGCTGGCCTCATCGAGCAGCCACACCTCCCCGCATGCGGTTCGACGCTCGCGGCGGTCTCTGCCCGGGGAGGGGGACCGAGACGGTGCCCCGGCTGAAGTTTCGACTAAAGGCCTCGTATGAGGGATTTCGGCGCGCGTCGCGGATGTCGTCACCCGTCGAGGTCCGTTGCCCGGGCAGGGTTCGGGCATGCAGATCGAGACCGTATCCCGGCTAGGCGGCCGCAGAGCACGACGTTCTACCAGGTCCTCGGCCGCGTCATGGCCGCGATTAGGGACGCCCAGTTGTTGTCGGGCGTCGTGCTGGACTGGTGGCCGGGCGAGGGTGGCCGCACCTGGAACGTCGAGTGCGTCATCGGGCCGTACCCGCACGAGGTCGCCGCCGCGCTGATCCGGGACGCGACCGCCGACCCGGATGAGGGCACGGCGCTGCGCGGCCGCATCGGCGACTTCCCGCGGTTGCACAGCGACGGCGAGCACCGGGCCGTCTCGGTGGTCTACGGCGTGCCGGTACGCGTGCGTGCGCTGGAGCCGATCGGCGAGGAAGCGCATCGGCGGACCGCCATCGGGCAGAGGCGGGCCGCCGAGCCAACCGGAGAGTTGCGCCCCTGGCTACTCGCGGCCGGTGGCGCGGCTTAACGGTGTCGCAGGCGGCCGTCGAGCCGGTCAAACAGCGCCCGCAGCTCGCCCTCCCGCACGGTGGCCCGTCCGTCTTGGGCTACGGCGCCCGGGAGTGGCGGCGCGGCGCGGTGCGGGTGGACCGGGCCGTCTGGATGTCCCGGGCTGGCGCCGCGACAGGTAGGTAGACGACGGGTCGGCCGGCGAACGTCATCCGGCGCCACACGGTGGGCTGTCGGGTTTCCGCCTGGATGGCGAGCGCTACGATCCGCAGGATGGCAGCCGGAGGCCAGGCAGCGTTCCACCGGCAGTGTTCGGCGCCGTCGCGTCGTAGGCTCCATTCGCCGCTGTGGTGTCGGAGTAACCGGTACCGAGTGATCGCGGGGTGTGCAGGCGGCATGGCCGCCGCCTGGCTCATGTGAAGTAGGTGGGTCGGCTGACCCACGTGTCGCTGACGAACATGACGCCGGAGGTGGCGGCGAGCAGCGGGCGCAGCCCGGCCAGCAGGGCATCCACTTTGTCGTCCGGCACCACCGTGATGATCATTTCGAGTGTTGCTTGCTGGTTGAATAGCAGTCGGCCCTGGTGATGGCCGTGGTGGCCGAGTCCGGAGATGCCGGACACGCTGGTCCAGCCGGTGTCGCCGGCGTCGCGGATGAGGTCGAGCACGGTGGGGGCGTCGGCTCCGACGATAATCACTTCTACTTTGGTCATGCGGGTCAGGTCGGTCCGGTTCACGATGCCTCCTGCAGATCGGCGGCGGACAGGGACCAGGGCTGCCACCCGTCAGGGCGCCAGCGAAGCCATGGCTCGCCGGGGTTTTGGCGGGCGGCCAGGGCCACCCAGTCGTTGCCGAACAGCCGGCGCAGTACTGGATTGCGGGCTATCACGGTGTCCAGCCGGGACAGCGGCGCCTGCACGACGGTGAGCAGGCGCATCGGCTCGTGCACGGGTGCGGTCCCGACTCCGACGGATTGCCAGGGCAGGCCGATGCGCAGGTCGCCGGCGGGTCCGGCGAGGACCCCGACACCACCGACGGCGTTGTGCACCGTTTTAGTGCCGGCGCCGAACACCTGCGGTGCGACGGATGAGAAGTAGTACTGGCAGTTGATCCATTGGGCCACGACCATCGGGGCGGTCAGGATCGTTTCCAGGGCGGTGCCGTCGGGGTCTATGTGCGGGTCGTAGCTGTGCAGGAATGACCGGCGGCGCAGGTTGTGTCCTGCGGTGAGCTGGCGCGGCCCGACGACGAACGCTGCGTTGCCTGCCAGGCCCCATTCTGGGTACGTCTGGGCCCAGTCGGTGGCCCGGCGCGCGGCGTGCCGGCGGGCTGTGGGGGTGTCGGCGTGGAGGGGGGGCGCCGGGCAGGCCGGCGCAGCGTTCCTGGGCAAGCCGGGTGCCGGCGGCTGCCAGGTCCGCGGTCAGCGTTGAGAGCACCGGGTGCAGCGCTTCGGGCACCAGATGCGGGTCGAGTACCTGGATTCGGTCGGTGGTGGTGTCGTGCTCGGCGGCGGCGAACCACGTGCTCGGCGGGACCTTGATGCCCACGTCCGACAGCGCGTCTCGGACCTGCGGGTCGTTGAGGATCGCGGCCAGTGCGCGGGCGTTGGGACCGCCGCGGTGCCCGCCGCAGGCGCCGCAGTCCAGCGCGGCCCGGTACGGGTTGTTCTCGGTGGTGCTGCCGTGCGCACAGAACACCACCAGCGGGGCGAAGCGCGTCAATCCCATCGTGATGAGTGCGGCCTGGGCGTACAGGATCCGTTCGGACAGGCTGATCGCGCTGGCGACGTCGATTTCGGTGTGGGCGGGCGGGGCGACGGCGCGGCGTAGCCGCCGCCGGATAGCCGCCGCGGTGGCGGGCGCGGCGGTGCGTACCGCGGCAAGTGGCCCGGCCGCCCAGCCTGCCGTCTCGGCCAGCACGAACGGCGCGACAGTGTGGTCCTTGGCGGCGTGCCATGCGTCATCGCCGCGGGCTAGTGCGCGCAGCCCGGTCACGTGCCGGTCGACGGCAGCCCGGTCGGCGGCGACCTCGGCGACCTCGTGGACGGGCTCGACCAGCGCCGGGCACAGTGTCTCCGTCTCGCCGCCGGGGATTCCGGGGAAGCGCATCGCCACCGCGAAGAAGCCGGCGAAGCCGAACGTCTCGTAGCGGCCGCGCTCCTCCAGGTGGCGGCGCAGGCCCTCGGAGCGCACGTCGATGCAGCAGACCACCTGCGCGTCCGGCGCCGCAGCGGCCGGTGCGGGCGCGTCACCGGACAGAGTGCTCAACAGGTCGCGGCGGTAGTGCTCCTCGTAGGCGGCCAGCCACAGCGTTGACCGCGACGCCGATGGGACCGCCCCGAGCACGGCGGCGGCCGCGGTGAGCTGCTCGTCGGTGGCGGCCAGCCCCAACGCGGCCGCCACCGATGCGGCCCGGCGCCGCGGCGACGCCCAGCCCACGATGGACTGGGCCGGGGCCGGCTGGCCGCGGTCCGCGCCGTCGAGCAGCGCGGCCTCGTACGACAGCCGCATCGCCAGGTAGGCGACCAGGTTCAGGCCGGTGTGTCGGTCGCCGGCGCGTTCGCCGCACCAGCGGGCGTAGGCCGCCCAGCCTGGCATCCGGGTCAGGTGCGCGCGTAGGTAGTCGGCCTGTTCGTGGTCGGGCACGCCGAGGCGGTGCAGCGCCGCCAGGGCCGCGTCCTCGGCGGTGATGGGTAGGTCGCGCAGCAGCGCTCGAGCCCGGCGGGGCAGCGACGGATCCCGCACAGCCAGGTTACGCCAGGCGGGGTAGAGGCCGCGGTCGCGGCCGGGCATGGGCCAGCTCGCCTGCCCGCCGGTGAATGCGGCGCACCACTTGCCGGTCTGTGTATCGACGGTGTCGGCCACCGCGGGGGCGTGTTCCTCGGCGCGGGTTCGCGCGGTGCGTGCCGGCGGCGGCGGTACCGGACCGTGCAGCAGGTCGGTGCGCAGCAGCTCGAAGGCGCTCAGGTAGCGATCCCCGAGGACGGCGCCGGGCGAGTCGAGCAGCGCAGGGTATGCCACGATGAGCGCGGTGCGTAGGTCGTCGTCGGTGATGCGGCCGGCGGCGTGCGCGGCGCGGAAGGCCGTCTCCGGCAGGGTGCCCGCCGCGCCGTACCACTGCTGGGCCGTCTCAACGGCGAGGGCGAACGGCAGTTCCTCCAGTCCGCCGAGCGGGTTGACGGCGATGAACGCCTTCAGGGAGTAGTGCATCGGCAGGATACGGGCGGCAATGGTGACGGCGGCGCGGAACGCGGCCCGCGTGCTCGGGTCGGTCATGACGGCACTCCCCAGGCGACGGTGGTAGGCATCTCGGCGGTGCAGGCCGGTCGCGTGCGGCGCGCCCGCTCGGTCCGGGTGGTGACGTGGGCGGTGCTGACCGTCCACGCGTAGAGAGTGCTGGCGGCGGGGGTGTGCCGGGCGGCGTACACAGCTATCAAGGCTCCGACCACCACGGCGATGACTCCGGCGGCCGCGGTGGTGCCGCTGTGCCCGCCGCCGGGGGCCCAGGCAGCGGTGGCGGCGCCGGCGAGCATGAGGTACGTGGGCAGCACGACGGCGCTACCTACAGCGGCGACAAGGCCGGGTCGCCAGGACGGCGCGTGCCTTAGCAGACCCCAGATCGCCGCGGCGGTCGTGGCCCAGGCGAACACCGTAAGCGGACCGGTCACCGGGTGAATCGCCGAGGTCGCCGCCAGCACGGCTGCCGGCCAGAGGAGGGCGTACGTGGCGACGGCGGCCCGGCGGGCGGTTACTGGTGGAGCGGGCGGTGCGGCGACCTGGCGGCGGTGGTGGTCCACCGCCGATCCCGAGCCGAGGAACAGGGTGGCCTTGTACATGCCGTGGCCGATGAGGTGGAACAGCGCCACGGCGGGCAGCCTAAGACCGCAGGTGAGGATCATGAATCCCATCTGGGCGGTAGTCGACCAGACCAGGGCGCCTTTAATGTCGGGTTTGGTGAGCATCACGGCGGTTCCATACACCAGGGTGAGCGCGCCGGCGGTCACGGCCAGCCACAGCGCGGCGGCAGACCGGCCGACCAGTGGGTCGAGCCGTACCAGCAACACCCCGCCGCCGTTGACCACTCCGGCGTGCAACAGGGCGGAGACCGGCGTGGGGGCGGCCAGCGACGCGGGCAGCCACCGGTGGAACGGCACCTGCGCCGAGTGGGCCAGCGCAGCCACCACGACCAGGCAGGCAATCACCGGCAGAAGCGGGTCGTCGCCCACGGTGGCGCCGAGCTGACGCAAGTCCACATCGCCCTCGCGAGACACGACCAGGCCGACCGCGACCCATAGCGCGGCGTCACCGACGAGCAGAGCGCGGGCCGCACGGCGGGCGCTGTCGCGGGCGGCGGGCAGGTGCGGATAAGTGGCCAGCAGCAGCACCAGCGCAACGCCGGAGACCGTCCACGTGATGGCGAGCACCACCACGGTGGCAGCGGTAACCAGGGCGGCGGATGCCGCGGTCAGCAGCCCTGCGCTGGCGGCGAACCGGGTCTGCCGCGGGTCGCCGGCCAGATAGCGTCCGCCGAAGCCCTGCGCGACGGCGCCGACCCCACACACCAGCAGCAGCAGCGTGACGGTGACCCGGTCGGCCACCAGCGGCCCGGCACCAGTGGCCGGGCCGTGCAGCCACACCGGTACGGCCGCCGCAGCGGCCACTGCGAACCCAGCCGTGGCCGTCATCCACCCCACCTGCGTTGCGACGCGGGGTCGACGTGTCCCGGCGAGGACGGCGACGAGTACTTCCAGCAGTAGCAGCGCCACGACGACCACGGGCGCCGCGGCCGTCACGAGAAATCTCCCCGACGTATTCATGCGACGTACAATACGCGACTCGAATTTCGTATTAACAGAGTCGTGTATTGTTAGTCACGTATATGGGATCGCCCTTGCGCTAGGATGGGGCGCCATGGCCGACTGGACGTTTCTGACCAACCACTCGCACGTGCTGCTCTGCGTCGCACGGGAGCCGGACATCCGGCACCGCGACCTGGCCGAACGCGTCGGCATCACCGAACGCGCCGCGCAGCGCATAGTCGCCGACCTTATCGAGGCCGGCTACCTGACCAGCGTCCGCGAAGGCCGACGCAACCGCTACGACTTGAACCCCGACCTGCCGCTACGGCACCCCCTGGAACGCGAGCACCGCATCGGCGAGATCCTCGCCGTGCTGCAGGCACCTGTAGGCCGTTGATCGTGGACGCCTACCGCGACGCGGTCGTAGTTCGGCACGTTCAGCGGCGAGGTGCCACGCAACGGCAGCCCACTAGACGCCGCCCGGGCCAAGGAACCCTCGCAGTGCAGGTCACCGGGCTACCGCTCGCCCTGGCCAGAGGCTAGCTACGGCCCGCTGCCCGGGATACCCATGGTGGGTGCACGAAGAACTGCTACGGTTCCGCGACACCGGGCGAGGCATCGAAATCATCGAGGGTGAACGCGTCCCAATCGCCCTGCCCCAGCCAGTCCGGGTCGCCACCATCGACGAGGCCGCACCCTTCCTGGAGCGCGCCGGTTTCGGCGAACAGGCCGTCATCGTGCGCCCGCCCACCGGCGAAAATGTCTGCCACATCCACAAGGGCATCACTGACGCGGCCACCCTGACTGCCGCGATCCATCAGGCCGCGCAACGCTCCACCGACGGCATGGCACTGCGGGAACCAGACCTGCGGGCACCCCACAACCCACCCGCCGTGACGTGCCACGCCGCCCCGGCGAGCGCATGAGCCGCCGACTCGCCACCACCTGTTCCGCCTGCGACTGCCCTGGCTACGGCCGCACCGGCACAGAACCCGCCTGCCCTGCGCCACCTGCGGCACCGCCACCGACCTGACCGCCGCCGACCAGCACGGCTGCCCGCGCTGCCTACACTACAACCGCGTGCCGCGCCCCCAGCTCACCGCCGACCCGCAATGGTGCCGACACTGCAACCCCTGACCAAGATGGCGAGCAGACTCTCAGTCAACCCAGCGCCCTACCATCACACAAACGACCGTTTTCGATAGACCCTCACCGAGCCCGCCGTCGCTGGCTCCCTCGAGGGCTCAGGTCACCACGCAGCGGCCGGCCTCGTCGGAACCTCATCTCGGCGCTCAATGGCGCTGCTCCCGCTGGCAGATGCGAAGCACGCCACCGCCCGGGCGGACGGGTGGGTCTGCATCTGGACCTCGAAGGTTGCGCGTCTGCACAGGTCCTGCTCGGGACGGCGCGGGTCACCACCGGGATGATCTCGCAGCCCGGGGGCGGCGGCGATGTTGATCTTCTCGGTCAGTCGGATGGTGAGGGTGTTGCCCTCGGTGATGACGACGGTGACCGGTTGGCGGTGGGCGTGCTCGTAGGACGATGGCATCGTCGGCAACTCCCCGGGACGGATAGTTTGCCCGAGACAACCGTAAGCCAGTCGAGGGCCTGCGGGTGGCCGCCGAAAAGGCCGGAATGTCATGCACATTGCACGGATCTTAGCTCCGGTAGCTCGTCGGCCGATGCTTGCAACCCGTCGACGGTTCAATCACGAATCAGCTCGGCAGGTGCGCCCAGGCCGGTGATGGTTCCGTGCGGTCGTCAGCCCTGACTTTCCGCGCTGGCAGAGCAGTTGGTCATCGGCTCGGGCATGTCACTCAGCACGGAAATGATCACCTCAGCGCAGTGCAGCGCCTGCTCGCGGCCGTCTTCCAAGCTCGTCCACTCCGAGTGGTAAACCACGTACGCGATCCGCTCGCGCGGCGTCAGCGCGCGCGCGGTGGCCGCTGCCGCCAGGGCCTCAGCCAGCTATGTTTTCGCCATGCGAGGACCGTCGCACAGCTACGTCGCCGCTATGTCTCCGCTGACCCCACAGCGCTCTGTTGTCGGGCCGTTGCCGCAGTGCTACCAGCGCCTCGCTCAGGAACTGCGAGAAATATCAGGGGCCTCGGAAACGGTCAGACCGGCCCTTTGTCTCAGGCCGGCTGGCGGCGTTCCGATGACCGGGGTATCGGCGGGCGAATTTCTGCTTGAGGAGTGGGTCATGGTCTCTACCGCAGTGGGATTGCCGATCTGCCGGCACGTCCGTCTCGGCTCTGAGCTGATCGAGATCGATAACCGGTTGCGGAAGATCGGCGACGAACTCGCCGCCGCCTACCCGGCAGATGCGGTGGCCACCAACCCGGTCCAGGCACGCGTGACGCTGCAACGCTTGCGGATAGTCCTGGACGACATCTCCAGCCGCGAACATGCGCATGCCGATGGCTGGTCGACCACCATCTACCACAGCTTCAACCCGGTCCGCCGCTTCCAGAAGCTGGCCCCCATCCTGGATCGGCACCGCAGCACCAACCCGCCATGTTGCGGCTGGTCGTGATCTGCCACCCGCCCCTCAAAGGCGGGTGTGAAACATTTGTGCGAATATTGTGCGATCGTGGTGCATGAACCTGGGTATGCCGGCGGCCCTATCCGCGAGAGCGCCACCTTCGTCACCACTAGGTTCTGTCTCTTAATCAAGGCCGTCGGGTACGGCGTGGAGCCAGTCGAGCATTTCGACGAGGTCGAGGGTGGCTGGGAAGTGGGCGCCCAGCTTGTCGTAGCGGGTGGCCAGTCCGCGCCGGTGTTTGCGTCGGTTGAAGCCGCGTTCGACCTGGTTGCGCCGCGTGTAGGCGTGCGGGTCGAACGCGGGTGGCCGGCCGCCGTTGCGGCCTTTGCGTAGCCGGTTGGCGATCTGGTCGCGTGGCTGCGGGATCGTCGCAGTGATGTGTTTGTCCCGCAAGGCTTGCCGGTTGGCCCGTGACGAATAGGCCCGGTCGCCGGTTAACGAGTTCGGACGTACTCGCGGCCGGCCGGGGCCAGGTGTCGCCACCCGGACCCGGTCCAGCAACGGGATCAGCTGCCGGGTGTCGGCGGATTGCCCGGGCGTGATCAGCGAGACCAATGAGCGGCCCCGGCCATCGGCCAGGGTGTGGATCTTCGTGGTCAGCCCGCCGCGGGAACGTCCGATGCCTTCGCGTGCCTGGGCTTCGGCGACCCCAGCCCCCTTTTGCCGCCCCGGCAGCATGCTGATGAGCACGCACGATCGTCGCGTCGACCTGAGCGTCCCAGTCGATGTCGTCGTCGAGTTCAGCGAGGGTGACGACCTGGGCTTTCAACCTTGCCCAGGTGCCATCGGCCGCCCACCGGCGGAAACGTTGGTACGGCGTCTTCCACGGCCCGTACCGTTCGGGCAGGTCCCGCCAGGGTGAGCCAGTGCGTTTGACCCAGCAGATCGCGTTGATCACCTGCCGGTGATCACGCCACCGCCGGCCCTGAACCGGCTGGGCCGGCAGCAACGGCGCCAGCACAGCCCATTCCTGGTTCGTCAGATCCCCACGGGCCACACCACATCAACGATCGACATCCATGATCGCCACGTTGATCTAAGAGACAGAACCTAGCGGCGCGGCGATCAGCGGGCGCTGTACTAGGTGTGATGTCCAGGCAGGTTGGTTAACCGGGTGATGGGTGTGGCTTTGCCGATGGCGGTGTGGGGTCGGTGGTGGTTGTAGTCGTGCAGGAATGAAGGTAGCGCTGCGCGGCGGGCTTTCTCGGAGGAGTAGAACTTCGCGAAGGCCCAGCCGTCGGCAAGGGTGCGGTGGAATCGTTCGATCTTCCCGTTGGTTTGAGGCCGGTACGGGCGGGTCTTTTTCACCGTGATGCCGAGCGCGGCGCAAGTGTTACGCCAGAGGTGGGACTTGTAGGCGGAGCCGTTGTCCGACAACACTCGGCGGACGGTGACACCACGCTGGGCGAACCAGGCGACCGCGTTGGCCAGGACAGCGGTGGCGGTGGCGGCGGTTTCGTCGTTGTGGATCTCGGCGTAGGCGACGCGGGAGTGGTCGTCGATGACGGTGTGCACGAACGCGGTGCCGATCAACGGATTGCGGTACTTGTTCTGGCGCTTGCCCGTGGTGCGGGCCCGGTTCTTGTCGCCTTGTTGCCGGCCGAGGTAGCGCCAGCCGCCGCCGTCGGGGACGTTGCCGAGTTTCTTGACGTCGACGTGGAGCAGATCTCCGGGCGCGCGGTGTTCGTAGCGGCGTATGGGCTCGCCGGTGATCCGGTCGAGGTGGCTGAGCCGGTTCATCCGGCAGCGCACCAGCACGGCGTGCACCGTCGAGGCGGCCAGGCCGAGTTCGTCGGCGATCGCGACCGGCCCCCAGCGTCGCCTGCGGCGTAGGTGCACAATCTTGCGGACCAGCGGGGCCGCGGTGCGGTTCGGCTGTGAACGCGGCCGTGACGAGCGGTCGGTCATGCCGGCCTCGCCGTGCTCGCGGTAACGCTGCGCCCATTTCGCCGCGGTACGCCAGGACACGTCATAGCGTTCCGCCGCCCGAGAGGGTGACCAGCCGAGGTCCACGATCAGACGCGCCAGCCGCAATCGCGCTCGCGGGGTCAACGCGGCATTAGCGTGGGACATGAAGGCCTCCAGTGCTGCTCAGTGGTGTCTCGACAACCCCACTGCACCGCCGGAGGCCTTCATCTGTTCACCAGATCAGCCCGCGATCCTCAGATCGAGTGGTCGCACTTCCTCGACCAACGTCCCCGGACATCACAACTAGGTGCTGCTGGACGAGCTAACCGACGGGCGCGGCTACCTGTTCGCGATGCAACTGCCCTGAGGCGACCACGAACATGAACAGCACTTCGACACGATTGCCGAGGCCTGCGCGGTGGCCGACGGCATCTACTAGCTGTGGCCTGACGCCGGCCAGTGGCACATCGACCGGCACGGCTGGCAACGCCCGACCCGGCCCTGAGCCGGCGCGATCCTGCAAGATGTCTTCCCGCCTTTTCCGGCGCCGGACGGTGACCATGACGGGAGCCGTCGGATGTCACGCGTCGGCGTAATGGTCGCCGGTGACCCGCGTGCTGTCTGGCGGGCCAGTCGTGTTTGCGGCATGGGGCCGGTTCGGGTGAACGTCTCTATGACCGCCTTGTTGGGCAATGTGTTGGCCCGACGGGGTATTGGTGTTGTCCTCGCTACCCCGCCTCATATCAGGTCGTGAAACCGAGAACCGTGTGCTTGTTGGCGCAGGTGAGCGGGTGGCAATACCCCGCTGCGGGTTGGCGGCTGCGTAAGCGGCCGTGACTGACGATGCCAGGCTGGCGGCCGCAGTCGCCGGGCCCGGGCGCATTGGCAGCTCGACGAGCTCGGCGCGGTTTACGGCCCGGATTAGAGTCCGTGACCGGTACTGTCGGAGACTAGGTGGGGTTGCCGTCTGCCGTGGACCGCGAAAGGCAACCCGACCAGGCCCGTGTAGCTGTCTGCCAGTGCAGTTCAGGGCCGGTTTCGTGAGGTGACGGGATCGCGTGGCAACGGGGCGGCTGACAAGAGTCACTTCCTGCCGGTGGTGCACACATGCGCGTGAGGCGGGTGACAGAGATTGGCCCGTCAGTCCTTGGTCACCCGGCTGCAGATCGACGGCGGCCCCTCTCACGAGCTGCTGGTGCTGCTCGACCAGCGCCGGTGCTGACCTCCGGCCAGTTGGCCCGGCTGAACGCGGCGCCGGCGCGGACGGTCACCTACCGCCTCGATCGGCTGTTGCAGGGCCGGCTGGTGGTGTGCGCCCGGCCGGGCCGCGATTCCGGCTCGTCGCTGCGATTGTGGTGGCTGACCCCGTTTGGTGTCCGGCTGGTCGCCGGGGCGCCCCGGCCGAGGGCAAGCGCCCGTCGGCCATGTTGCCGCGCAAGCGTCGGCGATCGCCGAGGTGTGGCTGGCCGTGCTCGAGCACGTGCCGGCGGCCAGGCTGGCCGGGACGATCTGGTGGCCGGACCGGGCCGGCTGGCACACCTGGCGGCACCGGGGCGCCGACGTAACGTTGTCGCCGGACGCGATCCTGTCCGCCGACCTGGCCGTGTGGTCGGAACCGCCGGCAGCACGGTTGAGAAGACGGAGGCGTTCGTCGAGGTCGACCTGGCCACGATGAGCCAGGCCAACCTGTAGGAGAAGGTCGGCCGGTATCTGGCGTACGCCGAAGACCGCGAGTGGGCCGATCGGTGGCCGCACTGCCCGCCGTTGCTGCTGACCACCACGCCGGCGCGGGCGGCCACCTTCGTGCGGGCCGCGGCGAAAACCGCCGCGGCGGCCCGCTGCGGCCGCGGCCTGGACTACCGATTCCGCGGCTACGCCGGCCCGGTCAAGACCTGGGCGAGGCCGAACGTCTGGTCATCGCTGCGTGCGGCCACGTGCGTGCCCCGCAGGCGGCGATCGCCGAGCGGGTATGGCTGCACCGAGACGCCGCGGCCCCGCATCGAGACCGGCGGCTCGCCCCGGTCGACCCGGACGACGAACCGCCCACCTGCACCCCGGCCGAGCTGCTCGGCGACCGCATCGCCACCCAGAATCGCCAGCGACTGGTACGAGCGCGCCTCGCGGCCGACCACAACGCCCGCCGCAGGGCCCGGCTGGCCGAACTCGACCGCGGGGTCGTGCCGGCCGAGCGGCTCGGTGACCCGGTCGCCGCGGCCGCCTACCGGCGCCTCGCCTACGAGGTGGACGCATTCACCGCGACAGCTCCGGCCCTGGCCGAACAGGTCCTCGCCGTCGACGACGGGCACGGTGACGGCAAGCAGCTGAGAGCTCGTGCTACGCGAGCGCCACGACCAGCTGCTCGCTGACCAGGCACGGGCGGTGCTCGCCGCGCCGGGCACCGTCGCCGAGCTGCCGCGGCCGGCCGCGGTGGCCGCTGCCCTGCAGTCAGGCCGGCTGCTGGACCCGCGGGCAGCGTGCGGGCTGCCGCGCTTGTGGGGTTTGCTCGGCGTTAGGATTGGGTCGACCTGCGATGATCGTGAGGTGTGCAAGGTTCGATGCAACAGCGGCGGGCTTGCCGGCCATGACAAGGTGTGATCACGCAATCTGGGCCGACTGACTTGGACCTTTGGGCCGCGGTGGCTGTGGGGGACGAGGCTGCCTTCGGCACGCTGTTCGACCGGCACTCCCGCGCCGTTTACAACCATGCGTTCCGGCTCTGCGGTTCGTGGAGCGTGGCAGAGGACGTCACCCAGGCGACGTTTCTGACCATGTGGCGCAAGCGCGGCACGGCACAGTTGACTCACGCGACGGCGTTGCCGTGGCTGCTGGTCGTCGCCGGTAACCATGTGCGCACCGAGTGGCGTTCCGCCCGTCGGCTGCAGGCGCTGCTGGGACGCATACCCGGCGGTCACGATCCGGATCCGGCCGATGACGTCGCCGGCCGGGTAGACGACGAACGCACGATGAGGCGGGTCTTGGCCGCCGCCCGGCGGCTGCCGCGCGCAGAACGGGAAGCGTTCGCGCTGTGCGTGTGGTCGGGCGTCAGCTACCCGCAGGCCGCCGCCGTTCTCGGCGTCACCGAAGCCGCGATCCGATCCCGGGTCAGCCGGGCCCGGGCCCGGCTCACCACCATGCCCGGACTCACCCTCGCGGAGGAATCTCGATGAATGATCTGCTCAAGCGGCCTCCCGCTGAGCGGGACCTCCCGCCGGCTCGGGCCGCCCGCATCCGGACACACCTGCTGGCCACCGCCCGAGGCTCGCGCCCGCGGGTGCACCGGCGGCGGCTGCTGATCGTGGCCACGGCGGTGCTCGCTGTGATCGGTGGGGTCGCCGTGGTCGCCATGGTGGGACGAACCGACCCGACCCAAGTCGTCGCGATGGGCACCACGCAGTCGGACCCGATGCTGCGCAACGCGGTGTCCGCCTGCCTCAAATCCATGGAACCCAACCAACCCGGCGGAGCGCCGCAGCCGAAGTTCGTGGCCGTCTCAGCATCCGACGTCGCCCTGGCCTATCGGCGCGGTGAAGTCATGGGCGTGCTGTTTCTCAACCCGACCGGATACATGGAATGCAGTGTTACTCCGGACGGGGCCGGTGTCGGTGGAGAGGCCTGGCCGCATCGCGACTGGCTACCCGGACCCATCCAGGTCCTCGGCGGGACCTCCTCGGAGGAAGACCACGGCTGGGTTTCGATAACCGGACGGGTCAGCCCCCGGGTGAACCGCCTGGTCCTCGAACACGGCAACGGCGAAACCACCACGGCCCTCATCGACAACGGCGCGTTCGGACTGGTCTCCCGCGACGACACCGTCACCGCCAACGCCGAACTGGTCAGCTACGACGCCGCCGGCCACGAAATCGACCGCCGCTCATACTTCCAAGGCTGGCAGCTCCCGCACTGCTACACCGACCCCCACGGCACCATAATCTACGGCGAACCCGGCCAGCAATGCCTACCCGCCGACCCCTGGACACCCCAGGACTGAGACGGGAACCGCGTGCGGCGGATGCTCACGGGGGGGGGGGGGGGGGGGGGGGGCGTAACCGCTTCTGATCCGAGTACGCGCTAGACGGAGCTAGAAAGTGCAAGTTGTACCTCCTGTCACAGGACCTGCCCGGGCGCGGGCAGTGCTGGCGCCGAACTCGCGCAGCACACCGCGGCGCTGGGGCGGAGGTTTGTCCGCATCTGCCGTCTGTCCACAGGCCGAGGGGGTCGGGGGTTGCCGGGCGGCGGGTGGCCGGACGAGGGTCTTGGTCGTCAACGAGACCGCCGTCGCCCGCGCCGGCCGCGGCCCGGTAGTGCAAGTGGGGCGCCAGGCGTACTGCAAGGTCATCGACACGGCCGGACTCTGGCCACCGCGGCGGGGCCCGGTCCGATGCCGAGCGGTCGATGAGCGGGGGCTATTGAGTTTTCTGCCAGCCTTAGCGGCGCTTCGACCGCTTCTGCGCCGGGCGCCCGCGGACGGGCGGCCGGTTCGCGGGAACGTCTGCCACCTGTCGAGGCGAGTCTCGGCGGCGAGCGCGGCGACGAAGGCCGCCGAGTCGCTGTCGAGCACATGGAAGGTCTGCATCGGCCGCCCGGTGGCGTCGCTCAGCTTCGCAATCACGGCCATGACGTTCTGCTGGCATTGCGCCAGCGACGCACCCGCGGCGGTACTCCCGCGGATGTCTTGGGCGGCGAGCACGGCTTCCATCGCTGGCGTCCGGTCTTCCGGGCTTACTACCCCACACACGGGAGCACCCTCCCCACCCGCGTTGGCGCACGGGCTCCCCTCCATCCTGGCTTGGAACTCCTCCGGAGGGTAGGGTACGCCTCCCAACACTCATCCACAGATTTCGAGCATTGCTCCGCATGGATCGTTGCGGTCAGAAGCCGATCTCCCGCGTTTGTCGACTTTGCCTGCGGGATCGGGCTCGACCGTAACGCCGTCTATGCTGCGGGGAACCCGCCCGAACACAACGGCGGAACCCAAGGCGTCAACACCAGGACCAGACGCATCATGCGCCAGATGCACGGCCGGGCCGGGACCCTGCCCCGCCACCTCACCCGCCTGCGCTCGTCCATAGGGCACAAGGCGCCGGCCGCGCAAGAATCTGCGCGTCCGGCGCTCCTCTCGCCAAAGAAGGGGGTCAGCTGTTCTTCGTTAGGACGGTGCTGTCGATGCGGCCGTAGTTGCTGCTCGAGGATCCAAGGGCCGAACTGTCGATGCCGAGCCGATAGACGCCGGTAGTGGTGACAGAGAACGGAACCGATACGGTCTGCCACGCCGTACTCGTCACTGTTTTATAGCCAACCTGTTGGGTGTCGGAAGCGCGAATGGCAAACATGCGCACTGCGGCGCCGCTGGTTTGAACGCGCGCACTGAACGTGTAGGTTCCGGGCGACAGGTATACCCCTTGGTAGAGGCCGGCATACGAGGTACTGGAAGCGTTTCCCCGGATGAAACCGTAGTAGCCGCCGGGCTGCCCGACGCTGGTGTTGCTTGTCCCGCTGTCGCCCTCAGTCGACCAGAAGGACGTTTTGACCTGCGTGGAGTTCTGCGCTCCCGATCCATCGAAGTCTCGGTTCACCAGAGTGGTCTGCTGGCCGAAGTTGTAACCGGTGTCGTCACGGGCGAGGTTGGTGGTAGGCACGCCTCCCAGGTCTAAGTAGTTGGTGCCGGTGACGGTGGTGAGTTGGTTTCCTGCAAATGTTAGGTCTCTGGTAGGCGTACGGTTCAGATTGTCTTTGTGGTAGATGTCTTGCGGGATGGCGCCGATCGGGTCCGGAGCCCGGAATTTGTTGTTGTATACTTTGATGTTGGAGATCTCTGTCTGCGATGCATCCGGTGCGGTAGAAGTCCAGCCGAAGATCGCGAAGCCGAATGTTCCTGCGTCGTTCCGGATGTTGTTGACATCGTTGTTATAGATCTCGATATTGCGGACAGGGCGTGCGGTGTTGCTGTCCCACCATGTTCCGCCGCGCGGGTCGCGGTAGGAAGCCCAGACGTAGATGCCGTCGTCCAGCGTGGTGAGGCTGTTGTCGTGAATTTTGAGGTTCGATGAGTTCATGACGCTGACGCCGTCGCTGTTCTGCGTTCGAGGGTTCGTGACCCTGACGTTGTTGATGTTGCCGAAGTTGGCGCCGGCGCGGAGTCCGCCGTCCGAATTGCGAATCGCGATGTTGTATGCCGTGGCCCCGTCGATGACGATATTACTGATCTCGAAATTCGTCACCTTGTTGAAGCCGATGCTGTGCAGGATGAAGCTTGTGTTGTCGTTGCCGGAATACACCATTTGAATCTTCCCGCCGCCCACGATTCGCACATTCGACGTTCCGAATGAGCCGATCAGCGGGTAGTTGGAGTCGGCGGCAATGTCGTACTGCACGACTCCCGAGAACCGACCCGTCTTCGGGGCGTGAAGGTAGTGAGCGCTGTTGTTACTTTGCTTGAGTACGGCGTTCGTCTGGATGTTGAGCGTGACGTTGCTCTTGATCGTCAGGTCGCCGGTCAGGCAAACGCGTGGAGTCGTTGCCGTGCCACCGGGAATGGTGACTGTGCCACCGCCGCTGGCTGCGACGTAATCGATCGAGCTCTGGATTTTCGCTCGGTCGTTGGTCGTGCCGTTGCAGACTGCGCCGCCCCATGTCCCGCCCGAGTAGGTCCCTGAACTGGTGACGCTGACGCTCACGGCAGCTGCGGCTGCCGTCGCGGGGACGGTGGTGGCGCCGGCGGCGATCAACATGATCGACAGGGCTCGGGTGCCTGGTCGGGCGAAGCGGTATCGGGGATGGTGTAGGGCCACTGCGGGGTCCTCCGATTCAGGAAAGAGTCGTAGCATCTCCAGTTTTCACTGAGTAAAACTAATTGCCGTCAGATGAAATTATTGTGAGGCGAAAGATGTCAAGGTCCAGGTCAGACGGTGTTGCCGGCGTCCAGCAGCCCGTCGTCGATCCGAGGATCGCTTGTGACCGCCGATGGTGTCTTGACGCGAACGGCTCCTGTCTGCAGCGATCGGCCAGTGCGGGTCGCACCCTCGGATGCGTTGCCGATCTTCATGGCCAACTCGACCCGCTACCAGGGTAAAATCCCTGTATTTGTGATTTAAGGTTCGAAAAAGTCACTGGCGCACAAACCTTTGGCCCAAGGCGGACCGGGTCGGTGCTGATCGGCACCGGCACGGATGGCCGGAGGGAGTGCAGCCGGCTTCACCCCCGAACGGTCGGTGCTCGGGGAGCGCGGTGGGCAGTCAAGACGTTTGGCCTCTTGACGATCAACAGTCAGTCCTGATTGCATCTAGCGCAATAAAGTTTTGCTGAGTGAAATCGACCAGGAACTCGTTTACTGAAGGAGTTGAGCGATGAGAAGGACGCTCTGCTTGGCCGCGGTCGCTTTGGTGACCGCGGCCGGTCTGGTGGCGTGTGGGGATGACAGTGATCCGGCTCAGGGCCCCGCCGCGTCGGCGGCGCCGGGCAAAGGCGGCGTACTGACCCTCGCCGCCGCCCAGGCGGTCAAGGAGATTAACCCGGCGCTGAAGGGCACCGCTTACGAACAGAACCTGTTCACCTTGCTGTGGAACGGTTTGGTCAAGATCGGCGAGTCCAACGCCTTGGAGCCGGACCTGGCAACCAGCTGGAAGTCCGACGCCGCGCTTAAGGTGTGGACGTTCCAGCTGCGGCCGGGCGTCAAGTTCTCCAACGGCAAGGCCTTGACCGCCGACGATGTGGTCAAGACCTTCAGGTACTACCAGGACGACAAGACCGCCACCCAGCTGAAGAACAATGTCGAACCGATCACCAACGTCGAGGCGAGCGGCCCGGCGACCGTTGTGTTCACGCTCAAGACTGCGAACGCCCTGTTCCCCTCGTCGATCGAACAAGTCAAGATCATCGATCTGGCGGCCCTCGACACGATGGCCACCAAGCCGGCGGTGACCGGACCGTTCCGGGTCAAGGAGTTCGTGGCGAACGAGACCCTGACGCTCGAACGCAACCCTGACTACTTCGGCACGCCGCCCCCCCTCGACGGCATCAAGTTTGTCAAAGCCGCCGACGCCGCCGCGGCGGTCACCTCTTTGCGCTCGGGCGCCATCGACGCCCTGTGGTCAGTCCCGCTGTCCGACATCCGCAACCTCGAGCAGGCGGGCAACGTCATCCTGAAGCCGAAGGTGATCAGCCAGTACGTCAGCCTCGAGGTGGACACGCGTACCGCGCCCTTTAGCAATCCGAAGGTTCGTGAGGCGCTCGCCTACGCGTTCGATCAGAAGGCCATCTTGAAGGCTGCCTACTTTGATCAAGGAGTGGTGTCTACCACCAACAACCCGCTTCCCGCCAATGACCCGAATTACGCCGGCAATCTGACCGACTACACCTACAACCCGCAGAAGGCCAAGGCCCTGTTTGAAGAGGCCGGCGTCAAGGAACTGACCTATTGGGGCGTTTCCAATCAGTATCCCGAGTGGAAGGTGATGGGGCAGATCCTGCAGGCCAGCCTGAAGGATATCGGTGTCAACCTGAAGATCGAGAACACCGAGATCGCGACCTGGGCGGAGAAGTTCTACCCCGCCGGGAAGCAGTTCGGCGGACTAATCGTACCCAACTTCCAGTCGTTCGCCTTCGGCGCTGAGAACCAGTTCCGGTTCCCGCTTTCCGGTCGCTGCGAGTGCAACTGGAACAACAAGCAGTTCGATGACCTCTACAACCAGGCGTTGGCCACGGCCGACGACACCGCGCGCAAGGCAATCTGGGGCCAGCTGCAGGAGCTGGTCAATAAGGAGGCCCCGATTTTCGTGCCTCTGCAGTTCGTCACGGCCACCGCGACGAACAAGAAGGTCCGAGGAGCCTGGGTCGACTCCGCGGGTGACATCCATCTGGAGACGGCCGGCCTCGCCGGCTGACGACCTCGCCCTGCCGAAGCATGTTTCCCGACCACATCTCGACCAGGAGGACCGACGTGTCGTTCGTCGCCCGACGTGTGCTGATCAGCATCACCATGCTGGCCGGGGCGTCGCTGCTAATTTTCCTGGTCCTGCGGGCCCTGCCGGGCGATCCCGTGATCGCCCGGCTGGGCGGTGCCCAAGGCATCGACCAGGCCGCGCTCGACCGGTTGAGGACCGAAGCCGGTCTGGACCGCCCGTTGTTCAACCAGTACATCGACTGGATCTGTGGCATGGTGCGGGGTGATTTCGGCGACTCGTACTTCAACCAGCGAACCGTCGCCGCCGTTATCGCCGACCGCATTCTGCCCACGCTGGAATTGACGTTACTGGCGGTTCTTCTGTCGGTCGGGAGCGCGATTCCGGCCGCGGTCGTAGCCGCCCGCAAACCTGGTGGCTGGGTCGACCGGCTGATCACCGCCGGCGCGTCCGTGGGCATGGCCCTGCCCCCGTTCGTGGCGGGAATCCTGCTCATCCTGCTGTTCAGTGTGACGCTGCGCTGGTTGCCCTCCCGCGGCTACGTGCCGCTCACCGAAAACCCGGCCGCCAACCTCAAGGCGATGGTCATGCCCGCGGTCGCGCTTGCGTTGGCCGCAGCCCCTCTGGTGCTGCGATATCTGCGCACCGAACTGATTACCGCACTGGCGTCGTCCTACGTCCGCACGGCCGAAGGCAAAGGCGTTCCGCACCGACAGGTCATCGGCCGGCATGCGTTGCGTAATGCGGCATTGCCGAGCCTCACCATGCTGGGCCTGATCGTCGGATACACCCTCGGAGGAAGTGTAATCGTGGAGTATGTGTTCGGCTTCTCCGGCCTCGGGTCGCTGTCGGTCGAGTCGGCGTTCCAGCGCGACTACGCCGTCCTGCAGACGGTGGTCCTGCTCATCAGCGCGCTATTCATCCTGGTCTCGCTTGCTGTCGACCTGCTCATCTGGCGCCTCGACCCGCGTCTGCGAGGCACTCGTGCTTAGCCGGTGGATGGTGGCACCGCCGGTGTCGCTGGGCGGCGTGTCACTGCTCGGCCGCCAGCGGGGCGTACCCCCCGTGCCCGCAAGCCTGCTCGCCGTCCTGACGATCGCTGTCATCAGCTTCGCTGGACCGGCCGTGCTGGGTATCGACCCCAACGCCACCGACCCGGCCAACGCCTTCGCACCCGTCAGCGGTCAGCACTGGCTTGGCACCGACGAGATCGGCCGTGACTTGCTGGTCCGCATGATGGCCGGCGGCCGGCTGTCGCTGACCGTGGCGTTCGGCAGTGTTGCCATCGCCTTCGTGATCGGTACCGCCTGGGGCGCGCTCGCCGCGGCTCGCCGAGGCTGGGTCGACGAGCTGCTCATGCGGACTGCGGACATCGCCATGGCCGTCCCCCAGATCCTGTTCGCGCTGGTCTGTGTGGCCGCGTTCGGCGCCTCACTGCCGTCCCTGATCGTCATCACCGGCTTGCTACTGGCTCCCACGTCCGCGCGGATGGCCCGCTCGGTCGTCCTGCAGGAGATGTCCATGGACTACTACGCAGCCGCTGTGGCGTACGGGGCCGGTCCGGTGCGCCGGATGCTGCTGGAAGTGCTGCCCAACACGACCGCCGCGCTGAGCAGCCAAGCGGTGATCAACGCGGCCAGTGCCATGATCCTGGAGGCAAGCCTGAGTTTCGTCGGCCTCGGTGTCCAGCCGCCGGATATGTCATGGGGCGTCCTGCTGCAGCAAGGCTACGGGTACCTCTACAACTCTGCGACCTACGCGGCGGCGCCCGCCGTGGCGATCGTGGTGACCGTTTTCCTGCTGAACCTGTCCGCCGATCGTCTCGGCGGTGCCACGAGGCGAGGAGTCCGATGAGCGCGCCTGTTCTCGAGGTGGAAGATCTGCGTGTCGCGGTCGGTGACGTGCCGCTGGTGCGCGGCGTCAGCTTCTCGCTTGGTGCGAGTCGCCGGCTCGGCGTGGTCGGCGAGTCCGGGTCGGGCAAGACGCTGACCGCACTGGCGTTGATGGGTCTGCACCGGCCGCCCGTGCGAGTGGTCGGCGGCCGTGCCCGGCTTGGTGAGGTCGACCTGCTGGCGTTGAGCCGCCGCGAACTCGACCAGGTCCGCGGCCGTCGCATCGCGATGATCTATCAGGACCCGGGTACCTCGCTCAATCCGCTGATGACCGTCGGCGCCCAAATCGTTGAGGCGGTCCGGCTGCACGCCCGGATCGGCATGGCTGATGCGCGACGCCGCGCCGCCGATCTGCTGGCGGACGTGGGAGTGCCTGATCCGGGTGGCCGGCTTTCGGCCTACCCGCACGAATTTTCCGGGGGCATGCGGCAACGTGCCATGATTGCTATGGCGCTGGCCGGCGAACCTGACGTTCTTCTTTGCGACGAGCCGACCACCGCGCTGGATGTCACCACGCAGGCGCGAGTCTTGGACCTCATCGACCGGATCTGTCATGAGCGAGGCCTGGCCTCCGTCTTGATCACCCACGACCTGGGCCTTGCGGCTGGGTTCTGCGACGAGATCGCTGTGATGTACGCCGGGCAGATCGTCGAACACGCGCCCACTGATGAGCTGTACAGCAATCCTCGTCACCCGTATACGCGCGCCTTGCTCGCATCGACCGTCGACCTGACCACTGGATTGGAGGCGGTGATACCGGCGATTGCCGGCAACCCTCCGCTACCGGATCAGCTCGATGCGGGATGCGCTTTCCGCACCAGATGTCCGCTGGCCATTGACGTGTGTGCTGAGCCGGTCGAATTGAGCTGGGCCGGGGGCCGCCAGGTGCGCTGCGTCCGCGCGGATGAGCCCGTGGCTGACGGTTTGGCGCAGGAGGTGGCCGGTGCCTGACGTGTCTGAGGTCCCCGAGGCGACCCCACTGCTGGTCGTCGAAGATCTCGTCAAGTCGTTTCCCACGCGAGGCGGCGGACACCTCACCGCCGTCGACCACGTGTCGTTGTCGGTACGTCGCGGGCAGACCTACGGACTAGTCGGTGAGTCCGGATCCGGCAAGTCCACGTTGGGACGGTGCGTGCTCAGACTGCAGCCGGCCGATCAGGGCACGGTCCTTTTCGACGGCCAGGACGTCGCCGCGTTGTCCACTGCGAAGCTGCGCCGGCTCCGGTCCCGTATGCAGGTGGTCTTCCAGGATCCCTACGGCTCGCTGAACCGGCGGGAATGCGTAACCGACATCGTTGCGGCGCCGCTTCGCGCGCACGGAGTGGGCACCGCCCGGCAGAGGGCGGCGCGTGTCGCCGAACTGCTCGATCTGGTGCAGATGCCGGCCGCCATGGGCCGGCGGCGGCCGCGGGAGCTGTCTGGTGGTCAAGCGCAGCGCGTCGCCATCGCCCGTGCGCTGGCGCTGCGCCCGGAGTTCGTCGTCCTGGACGAAGCGGTCAGCGCACTGGACGTCTCGGTTCGGGCGCAGATCCTCAACCTGTTGTCGCGGCTGCAGGTGGAACTCGGGCTCACCTACCTGTTCATCTCCCACGATCTGGGCGTGGTGCGATACATGTCGCAGGAGATCGGCGTCATGTATCGGGGACGCATCGTCGAGGCCGCGCATCGTGAGAACCTCTTCACCGATCCGCAGCACCCCTACACGCGCATGCTGCTCGACGCCGTGCCGGTCGCTGATCCTGTCCGGCAGCAGGCCCGCACGGGCCGGACCGTATGGTCGGAGGATGCCGCGGTCATCGCTTCCCCGCACGCCTGCCGCTTCCAGCCGCGTTGCCCCGTGGGACGCGAGCGCGACCGGTGCGCCGCGGAGGAGCCGACGCTGGCTCGCCCGTCCGAAGCCGCGACCTTGGTCGCCTGCCACTACCCCGGAGTTCGTGCATGAGCGCCACCCCACCTGTGAGAGCCAGCGACCGCCTGATCGCCGTGGTCGAATCCTTCCTGCAGGCCCCTACTCAAACCTTGTCGGAGGTGTCGGCCGCCTGCGGCATCGATCCATCGACCGCCACCCGCTACCTGCGGCAGCTGGTCAAACACGGCTGGCTTGAGCGCGACGAGAACACCCGGGCGTACACGCTCGGCCTTCGCCTGGTCGCGATCGGGCACGCAGCCCGCGAAGCGCGTCCGCTGCGGGGCCGCGTCCTGCCCTATATGCGGGAGCTCTTGGAACAGTTCGACGAGACCGTCAATCTGGCGGTGCACCAGGGCGGCGAGGTAGTCGTCATCGAGGCGCTGGAAAGTGGCAGGTCGTTCCGACGGGGAGCGAGCATCGGCGATCGCGACGACTGGTTCGTCTCCAGCCTGGGCAAAGCCATCCTCGCGCATCTGCCGGACAGTCAGGTCCGCGACCTGCTGCGCCGGCATCCGCCGGTCCACCGGACCGAACACACCCGGATGAATGCCGAGGAGATTCTTGCCGACCTCGCCGCCGTCCGCCGGCAGGGCTACGCCCTCGACGACGAGGAGTCCGAGGTGGGCCTCAAATGTGTCGGAGTGGCGTTGTGCGATGAGCACGGCCGGTATTCGCACGCCCTGAGCGTCAGCGGACCGACTGGGCGCATCGACAAACGCCTGGATGAGTTGACTGCTGCACTGACCAGAGTGGCACGCCGGATCGGCGCTGAGACAGGAGGTATGCGGTGAGCCGGGTCAGGGTCGACGTGCATACCCATCTCGGCCGGCACGGAACGCACGTCCGCGGCCCGTTGGCCGAGGACGAGATCCGTGCTTGGGGCCGGGTGTCCTGGGATGTCACCGTGGAGCAACACGCCGCAGCCGCGGCTGCCGCGGACACCTCTATCGTACTCGCCTTCGACGCCGAACCGGTCGGTGTGGTCGTGCCCAACGACTACGTGGCCGCCGCGGTGGCCGGTCGGCCACAGCTGATCGGCTTCGCCAGCGTGAATCCGACCCGCCCTGACGCGTCGTATCGGCTCGCCGACGCCGTTGAGAAACTGGGGTTGCGGGGACTGAAGCTGGGGCCCACCTACCAGCACTTCCACCCGCACAGCAAACAATGCCTGGACCTGCTCGAGGTGGCCAACCACTACGAGCTGCCCGTGATCTGGCATCAGGGCACTACGTTCACCCGGGCGGCCGTCGCCGAGTACGCCCGCCCGGTGCAACTGGACCTGGTCGCGCGCCGATTCCCGAAGCTGCGCATGTGGATCGCGCACTTCGGGCACCCGTGGATGGCCGAGACGGCCAGCGTGATCCGCCGCCACGAGCATTTCTATGTCGACGTCTCCGCCATGGACACCCGGCCATGGCAGCTCGCGCAGGCGCTGGCCGCCGCGGCCGAATACCGCGTCCTCGACAGGGTGCTGTTCGGCAGCGACTTCCCGTTCTCCACGGTCGAGCAGACCGTCGCCGGCTTGCGCCGCGCCGCCGCGCTGTGCCGGTCACTGGGGATCGCCGATATCAGTGACAACCACGTCGACGACATCTGCAGCAGGGACGCGTTGTCCCTGCTGGGCATCGACCGTCCGACGGTAGCGGTCAAATGACCTTCAACCAGCGAACTGGGGGACTTGTGAACACTCGAATCGACCGGCAGGCCGTTCCCGCCCCGCGGGGCGAGGACAGCTCCAGCTCCCTCGACGAACGTCCCCCCGTCGCGGGCGTCCTGACCGTGTTCCAAACGCCCTTCGACGGCGCCGGGCGCATCGATCATGAAGCGATGAGCGCGCAGTTCGACTGGCTGTTCGCCAACGGCGCCGACGGGGTGGTCTTCGCGATGGTCAGCGAGGTGCTACGGCTGTCCTCCGAGGAGCGCGATGAGGTCGCCGCACTGACCTGCAAGCTGGCGAACGGACGCGGCGCCAGCGTCATCAGCGTCGGCGCCGAGTCGGTGGAAGTGGCCGTTCGCCACGCCCGCCACGCTCAGGCCGTCGGTGCCGACGCCATCATGGCCACCCCGCCAGGATTGGTCCGAGCCGTCGATGATGAGCTGGAACGATACTTCCTCACGCTCGCCGGCCAGGTCGACATACCGCTGATCGTCCAGGACGCCAGCGGGTATGTCGGCACCCCGCTCAGCATCGACATGCAGGCACGGCTGCACGCACAGCTGGGCGACAGGGTGATGTTCAAGCCCGAGGCGCCACCCATCGGCCCCCGGCTGACCCGGCTGATGGACGCGACGGGTGGCCGCGCGCGTGTCTTCGAAGGCACGGGCGGGCTGTACCTCATCGATAGCTACCGGCGCGGAGTCGTAGGCACCATGCCCGCTGGTGACCTGGTGTGGGCACTGTCCGCGCTGTGGAAGGCGCTGGAGGACAACGACTATGCCCGAGCCTACCGCATCGCCGGCCCGCTGGCGCTGATGGTGTCGCTGCAGACAAGCCTGGACAGCTTCATCGCCATCGAGAAACACCTTCTGGTCAAGCAGGGCGTTTTCACCTCGGCAGCGATGCGTGGCCCGCTGGCCGATGGCATCGACGACCAGACCCGCGAGGAGATCGAACGGCTCATGGCATTGTTGCGCGAGGTGGTCGACGGTGAGTAACCGTTTCGCCGTGGTCACCGGAGCCGGCGGTGACATTGGCGCCTGCTGCGCCCGCCGGTTGGCCGCCTCCGGCGATCTCGTGCTGTGTGTCGATCGCGATCTGGGCCGGGCGGAGACCACCGCCGCAGCCATTACCGGCGACGGGCACCGTGCTCGCGCCATCCGGGCCGACGCCGGCGCGGCCGACTTCGCGCAAACGGTGGCAGCCCAGGCCGCAGCTGCCGGTGTGGTGACCGCCGTCGTGCACGCCTTGGCCTACGAGGAGCACACACCGGCCGACCGGCTGTCGTCGGACAGCCTCGAACTGAGCCTGCGGGTCGGTCCCATCGCCGCATTCACCTTGTTCCAGACGTTACTCACAGCCGGTCACCTGGCGGACGGCAGTGCGCTCACCGTCATCGGGTCGCTGCATGCTAGCCGGGCCTTCGCCGGCTGCCTGGGCTACAACGCCGCCCACGGCGCACTGGCACAGGTCGTGCGGACCTTGGCGCACGAGTGGGCCGGCCGCGGCATCCGGGTCAACGCGGTGGTACCGGGCTGGATCCACACCGGCGGTGAAGAGACCCTCTACGGTCGTGAACTGTTGATACGGGTCGGCGGCAAGCTGCCGCTGCGACGCCTTGGGACGCCCGACGACATCGCGGACGCGGTCGCGTTCGTGTCCTCCGCTCGCGCCGGCTACATCTCCGGAGCGTTCCTGACCGTCGACGGCGCGTTGGATGTATCGCTGGCACGTCTGCCGGAGGAGTCGGCATGAACGTTGTCTGCGTTTTCGCTCACCAGGACGATGAGATGCGGTGTCTCGGCACGCTTCTGCGGATGCGCGAAGCCGGCCACAGCATCGCCTTTGTCTGCGTGACGCGCGGCGACAAGGGGCTGGCTTTCGATCCGGGAATCGACCACGACACTGCCGCCGCCATCCGCGACGAAGAGATGCGCGCCGTCGGCGACGCCTTCGGCGCGTCCTACCGGTGCCTGCAGCGAGAGGACGGCTTCCTCGCCGAAGACTCCGACCTGCGCCGGGAACTGGTGGTCACGTTGCGCGAATTGCGGGCCGAGCTGGTATTCACCCACTGGGTCCGTGACTACAACAGCGATCACGTCGTCACCGCCTCAGCGGTCACGGATGCCGCCCTGTTCACCACGATCGCGTCCATCGAGCCACACACGCCCGCCCTGCCGAGCGTCCCTCGCCTGTATTACACGCACCCCGGCGAAGGTTACGACTTCGAACCGACCCACTTCGTGGAGCTCGCCGCGCGGCACCGGGAGGTCAAGACGGAGCTTATCCGGCTGCACCGCAGTCAGATGGACGTCATGCGCCGTATGCGCGGGCACGACTACGCCGATGAGATGGCCGACGAAGAGAAACGTCTGGGCGCCCGGCTGATGACCGACTATGTCGAAGCCTTCCGCCCCTGCCTGGCTGAACGGCGTATCCCTTGGCCGTACGACCTGCCGGGCGCGCTGCCAGCCGTACACGAGGAGTTCACCTCATGAAGATCACCGAAGTGGCCCCCGTGCTCCTGCGTGGCGATGAGTGTTACGGCGCGCACGCCGGCGACCACGAGGCCACGGACCAGGGAGACTGGCTGCTGCTGATCCGGGTGCGCACCGACGAAGGCCTGGAAGCCTGGTCCGATGTCGAGACCCTCGGCCCGGTCGCCGCGCGGGTGATCAGCGGTCAGGGTATGGGGGCTCTAGGGTTCCGGACGATCGGCGAACAGCTCATCGGCCGCGATCCGCTGGAGGTCGAACAGATTTGGGACGAGCTGTATGTGGCAACCGCATACTACGGCCGCCGCGGCGTGGCCATGCACTGCATCTCCGCGGTGGACAACTGCCTGTGGGCGATCCGCGCGCAGGCAGCCGGCAAGGGGCTCGCAGACGTGTTGGGCGGGCGTCGGCGCGACCGGCTGCCCGCCTACGCGTCGACGTTGTTCCGAGCCGATCCTGAGGCCAACGCGGCTGCCGTACGGCGCTACGCGGACCTGGGGTTCCGCGGCGTCAAGTTCGGGTGGGGAGGCTTCGGCGTCGATACCGGCCGCGACCGGGAGAACCTGGCCGCCATCCTTGAGTCGTTGGGCCCGGATCGAACCCTCATGGTCGACCCCGGCTGGTACATCGAGGACGACGGCAGGCCCCGCGCCCGTACACTGGCGCAGACGTGGGCGATGTTGACGACGCTGCAGGAGGTCCAGCCGTACTGGGTCGAGGACTTCGCCCATCCCGAGCAGCCGGACTTGTACGCGGCCGCGAAACGCGACTTCCCGTGGCTTCGGGTAGCCGCCGGTGAACAACACGCGACGATATGGGACTTCCGCCGGCTGGTCAGCGAGGGTTCCGTTGATGTCCTGCAGCCGGACCTGTCCAGATGTGGCGGACTCACCGTAGCCGCCGCGCTGCCCAGCGACGCAGCCACCGCAGGACGGGAGATCGTCACCCACTCCTGGCTGACCGACCTTCTGCACGCGTACAGCTTGCACTACCTGGCAACCCTTCCCGAGGCGCGCTGGGTCGAGTTCAACGTCGCGCAAAGCACTCTGAGCGCTGGAGTGGTGACCGACCGGCTCGCCCTGCACCCCGACGGCACCGTGGGAGTGCCCGACGGCATTGGTCTCGGTGTCACGATCGACCCCGACTTCATCGCCACACATCAGGTTGCCGGATGACCAACGGATACGTGTTGACAGCCGGCGAGGTGTGCGGCCTCCTGCTCGCCGAGCCGGGAACCCCGCTGCGCCGCGCCCAGCGCCTGCGCCGCGGTGTCGCCGGAGCGGAAAGCAACGTCGCCGTTGCACTGGCACGGCTCGGCCACAACGTCGTTTTCTGCGGACGGGTCGGCGACGATGCGGCCGGCGATTGGATCCGCGACACCTTGAGGGGTGAGGGAGTCGATGTATCGCACCTGCGCACCGACCCCGAACGACCCACAGGGCTCATCGTGCGCGACTGCGTCGCCGGTCGGCCGCTTACCGTCAACTACCACCGGCGCGGCAGCGCGGGCTCAGCGCTCTCGGCCGAAGACCTCGACGACGACGTTGTCCGTCACGCGAGCGCCGTATTCGTCTCCGGCATCACCGCCGCACTGACACCGCAGACCGCCGCGTTCACCGATCGGCTGCTGAATCTCGCCGGAGGTGCTGCGGTGCCGGTCCTCTACGATCCCAACGTACGACTGCGGCTCGCACCAGCCGCCCGATGGAGCGACGACCTGCGCCGCCTGCGCGACCGCATCGACACCATACTGGTCGGCGACAGCGAACTGGCTCAGCTGGGCATCGCCGAACCCGGACAGCTTCTCAGCGACCGCACGCACACCGTCGTCGTCAAACGCGGTGCTCGGGGAGCAACCGCCATCACCAAAGGCGGCATCACGATCGACGTGCCGGCACGGGCGGTACCCACCATCGACCCCGTCGGTGCCGGCGACGCATTCGACGCCGGATTCATGTCGGCGCAGCTGCACGGACAACCATTGCGTGATGCGCTCAAAGCCGGCGCCGCCGTGGCGTCCCTGGTGGTCAGCACCGCCACCGACCTGGACGGCCTGCCGACGGCCCGAGAGACCGAAATGATTCTGCACTCCGCCGGAGGCGACGTTGACCGATGATGCCGCAGTCGCGGCCGCCCTTGCGGCCCACCGTGTCGTGGCCATCGTCCGCGCCACCGACGCGTCCGAAGCCCGCCAGTCCGCCCGCCGCCTTCTCCGGTTGGGCGCTCGCCTGCTTGAGGTGTCCCTGACCACCCCTCAGGCGATGCAGGTGCTCGCCGAACTCATCGGGGACACCGCCGCTCGAAACGATGTCGTCCTGGGCGCCGGCACCGTGCTGGACGTGGCGTCAGTGCATCGCGCGGCCGAGATCGGCGCCAAATTCGTGCTGTCGCCGGTCTTCGACCCGCGCGTTGTCGCCGCCGCCCGCGCCGCCGGGCTGGCCGCGATTCCCGGATGCGCCACCGCGACGGAAATGGTGCAAGCGATGCACGCCGGGGCCACGGCGGTGAAGATCTACCCGGCCTCCGCATGGCGACCAGCCGTACTGCGTGACCTGCTCAGCGCCCTGCCCGACCTGCCCTGCGTGCCGACTGGCGGAGTAACACTGACCAGCGCGCCCGACTGGTTGGCGGCCGGTGCACGAGCGGTCGGCCTCGGCGGCGACCTGTCTCGCAGCGAACCCGACGTAGTCCGCCGAACCCTCGCCGAGCTGCAGTCGTGATCGACGTCGTTCAGATCACCGACGCAATCGCCTACCACGGCGAGGGACCCGGCTGGGATCCTGCCCACGCCACGCTGCGCTGGGTCGACATGTTGTCCGGAGACCTCCTGAGCCTGTCAGTCAACGGCAGCGTTGAGCGCCGGCACATGTCCTCAGTCCTCGCGGCCTGGCGCCCGCGTGCTGCCGGCGGCGTCGTCATGGCAGTCGAGCGGGGATTCGCCACCGCTGACGCGAACCTCGACGAAGTTCACGAACTCACGCCGCTGTGGCACCACCGCCGCATCCGCATGAACGACGGTGGCTGCGACCCGCAGGGCCGCTTCCACTGCGGCACGATGGCATACGACGCCACTCCCGGGGCCGGCCGCATCCATCGGCTTGACCCCGACGGTAGCGCCCGAGTGGTTCTCGACGGCGTCACCGTCTCTAACGGACTCGTCTGGAGCCGGGACGGCACGACCGTCTACTACGTCGACAGCGCCGTGCACAGCATCGACGCGTTCACGCTGGACCCGGACGACGGCACATTCATCGAGCGTCGCACCGTCGTCGCCATTGATCCCGCGCTCGGCACCCCGGACGGCATAACGATCGATGCGGACGGCGGGCTATGGGTGGCCCTGTGGGACGGTGCAGCGGTTCACCGATACACCTCAGACGGCCGACTTGACGAGGTACTGCCGCTACCGACCCCCCGCGTCACCGCGTGCGCGTTCGGCGGAAACGACCTCACCGACCTATACATCACCACGTCACGGTTCGAGATGACCGATCCGGACAAGGCGGCTGGAGCGCTCTTCGTCGCAAAGCCGGGCATCAACGGTCACCCGCTTCCCCAATCTGCAATTTGAGGCGGCTACCCGGAAGACGGCATGACCGGTGCGACATGCCAACGCCCCCCGTGACCTCGCCCTGCCCACTTTTCGGACGTGACGCGAAGCGACAGGCCCCTGGCCGGGCCGAAGAGGAAGCGCCGCGCTGCCGTTCGGTTGCCGCGAGGACGACACGGGCACTCAATCGGATGAATTCGATGTCCGCGACGTGGCACTACTGATGCCGCTAGTGCCGCACGCCAATCCCCTATGAGAGCGGCCGTTTACCTAAGAATCAGCCTTGACCGGACGGGACAAGAGCTGGGCGTCGACCGGTAGCGCGAGGACTGCATGGCGCTGCTGGAGCGTCGCGGCGATGCGTTGTTCGAGACCTACATCGATAACAACGAGAGTGCCAAGACGGCCGGCGATCGCCGCGAGTACGCCCGGCTGATGGCCGCCGTCGAGCGGGGCGAACTCGAGCGTATCTACGTGTGGTCCAGGGTCGCCTCTGGCGCAACCGGACCGAGCGCGCCCAGGGCTTCGAGATCCTGCGCAAGGCTCGTATCTCGCTCGTCCAGGTCAAGGGCCCCGAGGTCGACATGTCCACCGCGATGGGCCGGATGATCGCGGGCATCGTCGGAGAATTCGACACCGGCGAGAACGAGATCAAGGCCGAGCGGCAGGAGCGCGAGAACCTCCAGCGCGCCGAACGAGGCCTCCCTCCGGGCGGACGCCGGGCGTTCGGCTTCGACGCCACCGGAGCCAAGCAGGTCCGGCGCGAGGCTGCGGCCGTCAAGAAGGCGTATGCGTTGCTGCTCGCCGGCGGCACGCTCTCCGGGATCGCCGCCAAGCTCAACCGCGCCGGCCACACCACGACCATGGGCGGGCCGTGGAAGCACAACGCGGTGCGCACCATGCTCGTGAACCCGCGGAACGCCGCGCTTCGAGCCCACAAGTGCTAGATCATCGGCAGAGCCACCTGGCGGCCGATCGTCGGCGAGGAGATCTACCGCGCCGCCGTCGGCCTCCTGATGGCGCGGGAGCGCCGCACGAACCATCATGGCAGCGCTAACCCACCTCGGCACGAACCTGTACCTCTGCGGCCGCTGTACGAAAGCGGTCACGATGATCTGCACCTACCGAGGCAGCCAGGCCCGGGGCGACCAGCGGCGGGTCTACCGGTGCCCTGAGTGCTACCTGACTCGAGCCGCCGACCCGATCGACCACTACGTCAGCCGGTTCGGGTTTATGAACAGCCGGATCGGCCACATCTTCGCGACCAGCTCGGGGTTCCTCGAGCCGCTGGTCGGCGGCGCCCTGAACGGGATCGACGGCATCCTCGGCGGCGTCGACTCGCTGGTGACCAAGGGCCGGACGGTGATCGTCGCGTTCGGCCACAGCTTCGACATCCTCGGCCACTCGGTCGGCGACGCCCACGACACGATCTCCGGCGGCTCCGGGAACGCCGCGAGCGCGCTGGAGAACACCGCCCGGGTGATGGGTGCCTTGATCGAGGCGACCGGCATTCTCGTCCGCGGGCTGACCGACCTCTACGGGTGGATCAGCTTTGTGCCCGGCAAGATCAGCGACGTCTCGACCAGCTTCGGCGAGCTGATCGGCGTGCACCAGAGCCATAAGGTGGCTGCGGGCGGCGTGGCCGACGAGGCGGCCCGCTCGGCCGTCAAGATCGCCGAGAACGGCAAGGCCGCGTAACGCGCCGTCCCGCCGTTGCGCGACCTTGACAAGGAATGCCGCGACGCCGCCGACTCTGCCCGCTCGCTGTACGAGGCGACGACCGACCCCTGGCCGGCGCCACCGCGGCCGCGACGAAGACCCTCAAGGAGAACGGCAAGACACACAGCGTCAACTCGGAGAAGGGCCGCGAGAACCGCCAGGCTCGACTTAGCGTGGCCGACGCCATGAACCGCGAGCACGACGCCGCGGTCAAGGTCAACGGCGAAGGCGTGAAGTCGCTGGGTATCCCCCAGCGCAACTCGGCGGCGTTTCAGGCGATGGTGGTTAAGGCCGGCTACTCGGCGAGCGAGGCGCGGAACCTGGCTCGCCAGCTGGGCCTCATCCCGACTCGCCACGAGACCGACATCATTGTGGACACGAAAAGCGGCAGAAGCCCGGGCGAAGCGGGTCCGGGGGCTCCTCGACCAGCTGCACTCCAGGACGATCAGCGTCAACGTCGTCGTGCGCGACGCCAAGCTGAACAAGGTCAACCGGCAGCTGAGCGACGCGGCGTTCCGTGCGGTCGGCGGCCCGGTCACCAAGGGTTAGGCCTACATCGTCGGCGAGCAGCGACCCGAGGTGTTCGTGCCCGACGAGGACGGCACGATCATCCCGTCGATCGACCGGTTCGCGGGCTCCATGCAGCCGGACATGACGCGTGAGGCCGCGGCCGGCCGAGGCGGGGCGGTCAGCCTTAGCAAGGCTAACATCACCGTCACGTCAACGCCTGCGTCGGCGCCAACCCGGTCGAGGTCGGCCGGCACGTGGTCGGCGCGATCGGCTCGTGCCTGAACGTCGGCGGCACGCTGGTCATGACCAACGGCACCAAGGTGCTGCCGTGACGCTCGTCAGGGATGGCGGGGGAAGTGTTCCCGCCATCCACGCTCGTACGTCCTCGCCGGACCACACCCGGCCCGCGGTCAACTTGCGTGCCGCGGGGAAGCCGCGGCGCCGGGAGACTGTCCGGGCCCGCTCCCCGGCGCCAAGCAGCTGGGCCAGCTCGGCGACGCCCAGAAGGTCGAGATTTCGCCATGGGGGCGGTCAGCCTTCCGGCGGCAGGATGCGGTCGAGGGCCGAGCCCTCGACCCACCGGCGCTCGGCGGCCATCTCGCCGCGGCGGGCGAGTATCAGCTTCTCCAGCTCGTCGAGCGCGGCCGCGACGATCAGCGGCTCCCGCGGGTCCCAGAACGCCGCCCAATAGCTTCCGGTCGGCACTCGCCGACCGCGGCCGTAGCGATCGGTTGACGCGCCATAGACCTGCCAGCCGTTCGTTGCGGCGTCGGGGTGCTGGTTGATCCGCCGCTCGACCGCGAGTTGTGCTTCGATGTCGCCCGCATCGTTGATCACGGCCGGGCTCTCCTTGCCGCCTCCTGCAGCGCGGTGAGCCGGGCCGACACCGTGCGGTGCGGGCCCGGGCCGCCGGGGAACTGCTGAGTGCCGCGCAGCTCCACCCAGAGAACGCCGCCGGATTCGGATACCTCGCCGACCGAGGTCACGTCGAGCGTCAGGGTCCCCTGCCCGAACAGGTAGTTGTCCTCGGGTAGCACTACCCGCTGACCACGCTCGACCGCGACGTCGAACTGCGAGCCAGTCATCGGCGGGCCTGCTCGATCAGCCGGCGCATCGCCGCGGCCTGCTCGGCCGCCGTGCGTTGCGGGGTCTCGCGGACAAGTCGGGCCATCCGCCGGCGCTGGACCAGCGCCCGCAGGCCAGGAATCCTTCGCAGCATCGTCGCCCTCCCGGATCGGAGAATCAGGCCAGACGGCGACGGGCCACGGAATCGCAGGTTGCGTCCCTCGCCACCGTTCAATCCCCGATCGTGGTCGGGCAATCACCGCATGTGGAGTAACGACGTGTCCGCTGCCGTGTCCGCCAGGCCGGCGGACAGTCCGCTATTTCGGCGGACAGGCTCAGGCGGCCGGGTCGGCGGCATCAGCTGCCTCCCGCATGGCGTCGACCAGCCAGGTCGGCGCGCCAGAGCGGATGGCCCGGCGTTCGGCGAGCCGGATGATGCGCGGCACCCTCGCTGAGCTCACGATCGTCGCTCGCTCCATGAGCTGCCACGCCGCCTGGTCCGCCTCGTGCCACGCCCCGATGTCGACGAGGTCCGACAGCAGCCAGGCCCGGAACAGCGCGTGGTCGCGGCCCTGGCCTGCGGGCAGGAACAGCACCGACTGCTCGGAGGAGGCCACCGCGCCTCGCAGATCGCCGCCCGCCGACCGGATCCGTCCCTCGTGCACGGCCAGCTCTGCGGCGTGCCACCACCACGTCCACGCGGGATCCTCCGGGCCGACGCCGCCGGCCAGTTCCTCGCGCGCCAGGGCCAGCTCGCGCAGCGCCTCCGGCATTTGCCCGCGACCGCCGAGCGCCCGGGCGCGGCGCACCCGCATCATCCCGATGACCCGGTTCGACCGCGGCTCCTCCGAGATCACCCGGCCGGTCAGATCCAGCGCCTCGGCGGCCCGGCCGAGGAACACGGCCTGCATCGCCAGGTGCGACATGAGGAAGCGGCGCATCGAGGTGTCGCCGGCCAGGTCCGCCACCAGCATCGCCTCGGTGGCCACGTCACGGCTGAGCTGATGCTTGTCGCTGTCGTAGGCGAGCCAGGCGGCCACCTCGCCGACCTCGGCGAGCGCGGAGTGGATGTCGGCGCGCACGGCCGGCTCGGCGCCGGCCTGGGCCAGGCGACGCTGCGAGGTCCGGAAGGCTCGCGCTGCGCTCGAGTACAGGCCCTCGGAGCCGTGCAGGGTGTCGAGGGCGACCAAGTGCCGGACCGTGTCGTGCAGCCGCTCGAGGTCGTCTTCGTCCATCGGGCGTCCGGCTCGGCCGGGCGACGCAGAACCGCAGCATCGGGCGTCACGGCCGGCTGGGGCGTCGCGAGCCGCAACAACTCGCCATCGGCGCGCAGCGCCTCGTCGAGGCGACGGGCGGTGTCCTCGGTGGGCCGCTTGAGGCCGCGCTCGAGCTCGTTGATGTACGTCTTGCCGTGGTGGACGAAGTCGGCGAGCTGCCACACAGACAGGCCATGCTCGCCGCGCAGCCGGCGCAGCTTGCGGGAGAACGGGGTCTCGCGGTCCGAGGTCATGTGCTCCACCCTGCTTGCGGTCAGGGGTGGCGGACCGGCCCGCAAGAACCGGTCACGCCAACCCCGACGGTACTCTGTGCCGCCTCGGCGGCGCGGTCCCCGGAACGGGCTATGCGGCCTGCGCCGCCCGGCTCGATCAGCGACTCGTCTACGTCGATCGGACGCCCGCTGGCGCGGCACCGGGGTGCCGAATTCCGAGCCCGAGTTCGTATTTCGCGCAAGCGCCTGCGGAATCCCGGGCTCGGTCGGCTGAGCGAAATCCTTGTCTGGCTCACGGGTTTCGGGCGTTCGCTGACCGCGTTCGGACCGGTCGAGCATCCGTATGCGCTCCGTCGGCGGATTCGGCTCGCCTACGGCCTGCACGGGCAGCGGACGCCGAGTGCGGCCTGCACGGGCTGCGGACGCCGCGTAGGGCCGCTGTCCGCCCTTCCGGGCCGCGGGAGTGGCTCGGTGCGCGGACCCGCGCCCGGGTCGAGGTTGGAGACGAGGCGCACCATCGGGAAGTCGCCAGGCCGCGTGATCACGTTCTGGCGGCCACGCCCTGCGACACCAGGCGCACGGCGTCCATGTACTTGCTCGGGTCCACCGTGGCGACCAGGTGCCAGCCCAGCCGTGAGAACTGCTCGAGCGCGACCGCCAGCAGCTTCGAGCTGCCGTGGCCGGGCTCCTCGGGGTTGGGCCGCGGGAAGATCAGCACCGCCCGGGTGCCGCGTCCCGGGACGCCGTCGATCGGTCGCGCGCTCACTTGGCGTCCTCCAAGCTCGGCGCCGGGCGCGAGGCCGGCCGGTCGTGCAGAAGCTGGGCACGTCGCTGGCCGGGGACGAACGCCATCTCCTCGGGCGGTCTGACGGGGCCGGCGACACGCTCGTGGCTGACCTCCCTGCCGTTGCGCCACGGCTCGACCGGCATGGTTCGCAGGTCCTCGGCCGTCGGGCGCACGACGCCCGGCTTGCCGATATCGGCGGTCACGTACATCCGCGGCAGATACTCGCGGCGCACCACGACGAAGGCATCGACGGAGCCGCCGAGCAGCAGCTGAAGGGCCTGCATCCGCGCGTCCGGCTCGATCACCGAGACCAGTGTCCAGCGCCGCCTGGTGATGTTCGCCAGCGCCCTGCCGAGCTGCTGGCGATCGACGTCGGAGCGGGCGATCAGGGCGACCTCCAAGCCTGGACCCTGCACGACCTGCGGGCGCCGCTGCTTGCTCTCCCTCATCGGCCACCGTCCCCGAAGCGGTCGACGGCCTCGAGGGCGGACAGCGCCAGCTGGCGCGCCCACCGGCCGGTCGTGCCGGCGCCCTCGACGCTGATGCGGGTCTCGCCGCGGGTGCCGCCGATCAGGTCATCGGTGGCGACCAGCTCGACCTCCTCGCTGATCCACCGCGAGTGGTGCCGTAGGCCCTCGGCCCGGTCGAAGTCGATGTCGTGCTCGACCTCGCACCAGCTCGGGCAGCTCGGGCCAAACGGCCGCGTCCGCCGGAACCGGCGGGGCTTCACCATGCACCGCCCGGCGGTAGTGCTCACAGAAGCTCTTGTGTGTCCCGTCGTCGAGCTTCCCGCAGCACTCGTGCACCACGTGACCGGCCGCGACCTCGAGGACGCGGCCGGTCTGCCGCGCGGCTTGCTGCTCGGCGAGGAACCGCTCGGCGAAGCCGCCGTCGTCCGGCCCGCGGTACAGGAGGCTGTAGACGGCCTGCTGCAGGGCAACCAGGTCGCCGCCCGAGGCGATCGGCGAGAAGCCGTGCTCCTCAAGGACCTTGGCCACGTTGAAGACGACGCCCAGGGAGAAGCGCCGATCGTCGGCCGGCGCGGTGAGCGGATAGACGCGCTGGTGGGCAGGGGAGCGTACGGTCACGGCGGGTCGCCTCCACTAGGCGATCAAGGGCCCGGACCACAGGTCTTGGCGCATCTGCCGGGCCAGATCTATTTGTGGGTAGGCAACACTTCTAGTGGTGGTGGTGGTGGGAGCATTTGCTTCTCCGACACGGAAACCAGCCGATGCCGCGGACGTCGAAGATTGAGACCTGCGCGGCGATCCGCCGCGATCTCGCCGCGGGGGTGTCGGAACTGACTGCGCGAATCGAATTCCCCAGTTGCGCCGACGGCGATTCCCACTCTGGGCGCTTCGGTTGCCCCGCTCTCTGGTCCGATCCCGGTATTGATCATCGCGGATGGGCGGAGGCGTGCGAATGTACCGCGCAGGGCCTGGTGCCGTCCCGCGGTATTTCTACCCCGTTTGGCCGGGCATGACGGGGGCGAGGATTACCGGCCGACACCGGTTCGGCTCAGATGTCCCGCGCCTGGTGTCCGCCTTCGGCGCGGTCGTCACCCAGAGGCCAGCGCGCCGCTTGACGGCGCCGGGCGCGCGTTTCGCGACGACGGCCACGTCATCGCCGTGGAGGAGAAGGTGCTCGAGCAGTTCAACACCGCTGACCGCCGCGAACACAAGATCCGTCGGCCGCCGTCCGCCGTCCGTAGAAGCGGCGGCCGGGACCTCCTCGCTGCGTGGCATGGCGGCCACCGACCCCGCCGCCCAGGTCATGACCGACCTGTCCACCTTCGCCGCAGCCAGGCTCAGGAGTTCCCCGGCCGTCCCGGACGGTGACAACTCGACGGAGAACAACCCGTGGGGGACCCAACCCGGCCGTAGACGAGGCGCGCCGTTATCAGCAGCTACGCGCTAACCGGGCCTACCTGGAACTCAACGAGGCCGCCTAGGAGTTGCCGCGCATCTTCGAACGCGGCCCGCATCGAACGGCCGTCGCCGTGCAACGGCTGCTGCACATCACAGTCGATTTCCCTGAAGCCCGCAAACTCGCCGACTGGCTCCGTTCTCCTGCCTGCTCAAACCTTGGTCGATCAGCGACTTCGACCTTTCCGCCCAGCCCGACGTCAACGAGAAACCCATCCGGTGCTTGGCGACACCCGCCGCGCTGGCGCCCGCGGCTACGGCCGAGACGAGAACCGTCCGGCAGCTGTCGGCACGTGGCAGGTGGACTGAGGGCGGCCCCTGTCACGGCTCGGTGATCATGTTCGTAGAACGCAAGACCGCCATCGATCCAACACAACGCTAATCGCAACTATGAATCAGTCCTCGGAACGTTGCATATTGCCGACGCTGGCGGCTCTTAGGACAATAGTTTCCGGATAGTCCCGCCCCAACGGGTGTTTCCTCCCGTGCTCTTGCAGATCGTTCGACTGAGAAGGGATCGCCTTGTCCGACTCAAACAGCAGGAAGCGTCGCGTTGTCACCCTGACGACAATCTCGCTGTCCACGGTTGCACTGTTGGCAATTTTTGGTGGACTAGCCTCAGCCCAGGAGACTTCGACACCGATACGCGCTGGGCAAGCTTCTTCCGGTAACGTAGGCACCAGTGCGATCAGGGGTGCGGCAGACGCCCGCACTAGAGATGCGGCTGCGAGTGCACGCATCGGCGCGGCTACTCGGGCCGCCAACTTGATTCGGGCACAAAGAGAGGTCAGCGTCGCAGCTGGCCGTGTAGATGCGGCCGTTCGGGCCCTAGCCGCGATCAAGGACCAAAGCAGCCCTGAGGCAGCGGCTGCTAGGGAACGATACATTGCGGCCAAGCAAGCCTATGACATTGCGAATGCCAGGCTGCAGAGTCTTCTGACCTCTTAAACGGTGGCTCTGGACGACGGCATGGAAGGTTATCACGCCGTCGTCCTCGATCCGGGTGCCAGGCGGCTGCATGATGCTGCTCTGGTCACAAGTGAGGCGCGTCTGCGGCACGCGTTCGACAAAACGCCCGGCACAAAATAATTCCCATGATGGGTTGACCAGCTGACTCGATTGGTGCACCGCCGGTCACGGTCGATTGCGCTTGAGCTTGCGGCGATGAGGTCTCTCGCAGTGCTGTGTCACCAATGGACCAGCCGCATGGCGCTCCCGCCCGCGGTTGAGGCGCTCAAACCCAAGACTATGTCAGCTTATGGCGAACTCAGCGAGCTACGCGCCCGCAAACCGGCTGATGGACGAGCTATGCATCGGCCCTGATGAGGCCCGCCGATCATCCCGGACTCGGCGACAGCGGGCGACTCCGAGCCTCTGCCGCGTGGCACGGAGCCGCGGCACTAAGCTGTGCGACTTTCACGCGCTATGCGAGCTGTGCGCGCCAGCCCCGGCTGTCGCCGTTGAGCAGCTTCCGCCGCGGGCGCCCGACTCGCCGCTCAGCTGCTCGACCTCGACCGGGAGATCAAGGACCTGGACAAACAGATCACCGGCACGTTCGGCGAGCATCCCCACTCGACGAAGGCGCCGGTGACCTGGCCGGCGGTGATTCTGTGCTTGCGCGTGTTCGTCGCGTGGGCTGAGCGGGTAAAAGGTCGTACGGAAGACCGGCTTCGGCGACGTCGCGCTGCTGATGGGCATCACCTACGTCCGGATCGACACGGCGATTACGCTGCCCAGCGGTGTCAAAACCCGTGCCGCGTGCGCACCGTGGGTGTGGCGGTGGCGCCGAGTGACCGGCGACGTTTGCCGTTTCGCCAAACGGGCCGCGATCGCCTCGCTCGCCGTGGGTGGGCGGAGATAGGTCACCTATCAGATGAACGCCCGAACCGGCTTTCGGCGCCCCGGCCAATTACCGCGCTGGTCGCCTGCATTCCAGTCGCTGTGTTAAGCATGGGCGCTGCCATGTCCCACCGGATGCACCAGCATCCCCCACTACGCCCGGCGGCACAGCCCGACCCCGAGTAGCGCTGTGCCGCCGGTCTCCCTCACCGCTGCACACGATAGGAGAGGGGCCCATTATGGGTGCTGAGAGGGTGACTCACCAGCGAAACATCCTTCACTCACGTTTTCGGCGGTGGTCACACCGCCATGCTTGTGACTGGAGGCCAGCACGGCCGTTCCCGCTCGTTGCCCAGCGTGGCTGTGACCCGTTGTGTCCGTAGCATCGCCGGGGCGTTGACGTTTGCGCCTTCACCGGCTGCAGGGCCGGGACTATCAAGTCGCCGGCGGGCGCTCGGGAGACGCCTAGCCGATGTGGGCAGGGCCGACGGAAGGGGGACCTGCGGCGCGTGGGAAGAGTACGAGCCGGTCGGGCGCGCCAAGCACGGCCAGCCGAGAGTGATCGAGCAAATCTTCTGCAAGGAGGGCGCGCTGGATGTCGGGGCGGAGCTATACGTGCCTTCGGCTTGCTCGACTCGATCAGACTTGTGGGGTGGTCGCTGGTGGGCCGCCGTTCCGCCTCCTGCGATGATTCCAGAACGGCTGCGGCCACGACGCGCAGCGGCTACCCGATCGGCCAGCATGCCCGGGCGACCGTTACCGGCAACGCCTCGGGGCCGGCCGGACGACGACCCGCACGTCGGTAGACCGGAGCGCCAAACGGTGACGGGCGTGCGTATGCGAAAGCGTTGCGCCGCAGCGAATGACGCGCGCCTTAACTGCCAGAGTGACGGCTCGGATTCTCGGAGAGAAGCGGGGATATCCAGTAAGTGCCATGTCCCGAGCGCACACCGACGCTCTGATGGCCGACCTGCAGCGCTGGGCGCGCTCAGCTCACCGGACGACCTCTGCGACGCCGCAATCCGCCGACGGCAAGCCGCCATCGCGCAAAGACCGAGGCCGACCGAAGCTGCTAACACTGCTAGTGCTATGCCGCCAATGTCGCGGGCCCCGGTTTGCGGGGCTACCCTCCGGCTGGTGACCCGCCCGGCGGCACAGCCTCAACCCCTCGTCTTGCACTGTGCCGCCGGCCACCCCGGCCGACTCCCCAGCCGCCGGGAGATTTTTCACCGGTCTGCCTACGACGGCGTCCCTACCTTCCCCAATGACGAATCGACGCGTCGGCTGGCGCCGCACTTGCGAACGTTCCCGCTGGGTCCGCCCGGCGGCACGGCAAACCGTTCCGTTGCACCGTGCCGCCGGGGTTCTCGCGATGCTGGCAGGCGAGGCCCATGGCGACACGCTAATCGCCTGCCAGCACCAGTTCGACCACGGCACCGATCCCGATTTCGCTATGGAATACCGTGGATCGGTCCTGGTCTTGCCCAGCGGTAGGGGGCGACGTACCGCCGGTACTCCCGTGTGCCAACGGAAGCTGTCCGCTACGTTGCCATCAATGCGGGGCCGCCGATAGCCGCGGCACGGATTGATATCAAAGAGGTTTAAGTGGCCGGTCGTCATTTCGTATGCCCTTATTGACCGGCTGACTCCGGGTGGCACGGCATCCGATTTGCAGGAGAGTGCCACTTACCCGATCCGCCAGCAGTTGGCCGGCGTCGCGGTGGTGAACGTAGCGATCACTTGCACCGCCGGGACCGTTCCCTGGCACTCGGCCGTGCCTTGCTTCGCCAGTGTTTGACGCGACCGGCAGCACAGCCCCTACCACTGGTTTTGTGCTGTGCCGCCCGCCATCCGACTGGTGCCGCGACCGCCTGAAGTTCTGGTCCGCGCTTCTGCCGGTCTGGGGTGGCCCGGTCGAGACGGCGTGCGGTCTGCCCGCCCAGGGTGAGAGCGGAGGCAGTGCGACGCCTTCCTCTGCTTTTGTTTAGGTCGGCACTCCCTCGGCTTGGTCACGATATTGCGATCGGGTTGCGCGTCCGATTCGCGTGTTGGTGATCCTCACCCGGCGGAGTACTGTCGTCGCGCCTGCGGATTCTGGTCCGCGGGCTATTTCAGGAGGATTGAGATTCGTGGCACGATCACCGAAGGGAAAGATGCATCCCGGTCGGCAGCTTGCCGCGCTCGCCCTGACATTCGTAGTGTTGTATCTCATGGTTTTCTTCGCCGGAGGTGCGAACGGCGGGATCACCGACCGGCTGCACCCCAAGCTCGGGCTCGACCTGGTCGGCGGCACCCAGGCCACTTTCATCGCCTCGGTGCAGGGCGGCCAGGTGCCGTCAAAGGAAAGCATGGGGCAGGCCCGCGGCATCATCGAGCAGCGGGTCAACGCGCTGGGCGTAGCCGAGGCCGAGGTGATCATCCAGGGCGACCGGAACATCGTCGTCTCACTGGCCGGTGAAGCCAATGACCAGCTCAAGGACCTGTCGCAGGCGGCGCAGATGCGTTTCCGGCTGGTCACCGCAGTGGCCGCCGACGTCTCGGCGGCGGCACTGAACCCGTCCTCGGCGCCTAGCGGAGCTAGCTGTGATGTCCGGGGACGTTGGTCGAGGAAGTGCGACCACTCGATCTGAGGATCGCGGGCTGATCTGGTGAACAGATGAAGGCCTCCGGCGGTGCAGTGGGGTTGTCGAGACACCACTGAGCAGCACTGGAGGCCTTCATGTCCCACGCTAATGCCGCGTTGACCCCGCGAGCGCGATTGCGGCTGGCGCGTCTGATCGTGGACCTCGGCTGGTCACCCTCTCGGGCGGCGGAACGCTATGACGTGTCCTGGCGTACCGCGGCGAAATGGGCGCAGCGTTACCGCGAGCACGGCGAGGCCGGCATGACCGACCGCTCGTCACGGCCGCGTTCACAGCCGAACCGCACCGCGGCCCCGCTGGTCCGCAAGATTGTGCACCTACGCCGCAGGCGACGCTGGGGGCCGGTCGCGATCGCCGACGAACTCGGCCTGGCCGCCTCGACGGTGCACGCCGTGCTGGTGCGCTGCCGGATGAACCGGCTCAGCCACCTCGACCGGATCACCGGCGAGCCCATACGCCGCTACGAACACCGCGCGCCCGGAGATCTGCTCCACGTCGACGTCAAGAAACTCGGCAACGTCCCCGACGGCGGCGGCTGGCGCTACCTCGGCCGGCAACAAGGCGACAAGAACCGGGCCCGCACCACGGGCAAGCGCCAGAACAAGTACCGCAATCCGTTGATCGGCACCGCGTTCGTGCACACCGTCATCGACGACCACTCCCGCGTCGCCTACGCCGAGATCCACAACGACGAAACCGCCGCCACCGCCACCGCTGTCCTGGCCAACGCGGTCGCCTGGTTCGCCCAGCGTGGTGTCACCGTCCGCCGAGTGTTGTCGGACAACGGCTCCGCCTACAAGTCCCACCTCTGGCGTGACACTTGCGCCGCGCTCGGCATCACGGTGAAAAAGACCCGCCCGTACCGGCCTCAAACCAACGGGAAGATCGAACGATTCCACCGCACCCTTGCCGACGGCTGGGCCTTCGCGAAGTTCTACTCCTCCGAGAAAGCCCGCCGCGCAGCGCTACCTTCATTCCTGCACGACTACAACCACCACCGACCCCACACCGCCATCGGCAAAGCCACACCCATCACCCGGTTAACCAACCTGCCTGGACATCACAGCTAGCCGTGCGCCAGCGAGTGCATCGGCCTCCGGTGCCCCGACGGCCGGCGCCGGTCCGTCGGCCGGCGGCCAGGGCGTTGGCGAGGCCGTCAAGGCGCCGGCGCCCAGCGCTACGCCCAGCGGCCCCGCTGCGTCCGCGAGCGTCCCCGCGGCCGCGCCGACGTCCGCCGACGATGAGCAGCTGCGGGCCGCGGCGCAAAAGAAGGTCGGCCCCGCCGTCTGGGCTGCTGCGAGCGAGCTGACCGCGCCGGTCGACCTGAGCAGCAACCCCGAGGCCGGGCTGCCGTACGCGGCGTTCGCCACGCTGAGTGGCGCGGAGGTCGCCGCGCTCAGCCCGCAGATGCAGGTCTATGTCCCGACGATCGGCTGTGGGCAGCTCAACAACCGGCCGAACGGCTCGATCGACGAGGTCCGCACCGAGGTCGTCGCCTGCTACCAGGGCGGTAAGCTCCTACTCGATAAGGCGACCGTGGTCGGTGACGACATCGCCAAGGCCAGCCCACAGCTCGACCTAAAATCGGGTGGGCAGTTGCTCTGGATTTCAAGGGCGACGGCTCGACGAAGTGGGCCGCGCTGACCCGCAAGGCGTTCGAGGCCACCTCGATCGACCCGTGTTATGCGGCAGCCCAGGTATTGAGTCGTGGTTCCCAGCATTGCGCGGTCGCGGTGGTGCTGGACAAGACGGTCGTCTCGGCCCCGCAGATCGAGGGCGTACTGACCGGCACGTCGCAGATTACCGGCCAGTTCACCGCCGCCACTGCCAAACAGCTGGCCGATCAGCTCAACTTCGGCGCCCTGCCGGTGACCTTTACCTCCGGCCCGGCGCAGACGGTCTCGGCGACCCTGGGCATCCAGCAGCTTAAGGCGGGTCTGCTCGCCGCCGCGATCGGCATGGGCCTGGTAGCGATCTACGCGTTCTTCTACTACCGGTTGCTGGGCTCGGTGATTATCTTTAGCCTGATCCTGTCCGGCCTGTTGACCTTCGGTGCGCTGGTCTTGCTGAGCCGCACCGTGGGCTTCACGCTGACGCTGGCCGGCATCGCGGGCTTCATCGTGTCCCTGGGTGTCGCGGCGGACTCGTTCGTGATCTACTTCGAACGCCTGAAAGACGAGACCCACGAGGGCCGTAGTCCGCGCTCGGCCGTGCCCCGCGCGTGGGTCCGGGCCCGGCGGACGATCATCTCGGCGAACACCATCACCATCATGGCCGCCGTTGTCCTTTACATCGTCTCAGTGGGCGCGGTGCAGGGCTTCGCCTTCGCGCTCGGCCTGTCGACCGTGCTCGACCTGGTCGTGGTGTTCCTCTTCCGGCACCCGATCATGACCATGTTCGCCAACACCAAGGCGTTCCTGTCGCCTCGGGTGAGCGGTCTCGGCCGCGTCCTGCGCCAAGCCTCGACCGTCGAGCAAACCTCGGCCAACCCCGTTTAGCTCGCCTAATGCGCCGTATCCTTCAGCTGAACATAGGCGAGGCAGCTGGAGCGCGTGCTGGCTTCGGTAGGTTGCCGCCGTAGGTGATCCGGTCGATGAACGCGGTGCGGCCGCGGGGCGGAGACGTCTTGGTCCCGCCGAAGAAGGATTGGGCTACATGTCAACGCCGCCCGAATGTTGGATCTGACTCACTTTTCGTGTTCGAAGACTGACCTGAGCGCACCAGAGTCTACTGTGTATTGTCGGCCGCCGTGCGGGTTTCTGATTTTGCTGTGGTTCTGCCTCATCTGGCAGCTGTGGTTGTTGAGAAGGTCGAACGGGTGGCGTCTGGGCTGCGGGTTACGGGTGCGAGCGCCGGCTCGGCGGGCTGCGTGTCCGCGGTGTAGCCGCCGGTCGGGCCGGGTGCATAGCCGATACGAGCGCCGTTTGACTGATGCCGCGGTGGCGGGCTGTCAGATGGAGTTGCGGTTGCGGGTTCGCCGGTTCTTCTGCGACGTAGACTTCTGCCCGGCTCGGACGTTCGCCGAGCAGGTTCCGGGGCTAATTAGCAAATGGGCGCGTCGCAGTCTGCTGATGCGTAGATCGCTTGAGCTGATCGCGCTCGCCCTTGCCTGGCGTGCCGGCGGCCGGCTGGCCGTGCTGATGGGTCTTGCGGCTAGCCTCAGCAGCATGCTGTGTTTGGTCAGGGAGCTGCCGGATTCCGCTGCCGGTGAGGTAGTGGTTCAGGGCGTGGATGATTTCGCGTTGCGCCGGGGCCACCGTTACGCGACCGTGCTGGTCGACGTCGATACCCACCGGCCGATCGACGTGCTGGCCGACCGCGGGGCGGTGACGTTGCAGTGTTGGCTGGCCGCGCGTCCCGCACTACGGGTGATCGGCCGCGCCGGCAGCTATGCCGAAGGCGCCTGGACCGGCGCACCGAACGCCGCGCAGGTCGCCGACCGGTGGCATCTGTGGTAGAACCTCGGCGGGCATGCTGACATGACGGTTGCCCGGCACCTGCGCTGCCTGATCGTCGCACCCGCCGAACCCGCGACGGCGGTCGCAGCCTCAGCACCGATCGCTCCGTCAACCCCCGCCTACCGGTCCAAGCGGGGCCTGCTGGCACCGCGCACCCGGCAGCGCTACCAGCAGGTTAAAGAGCTGCTCGAGCAAGGTGCCACCATTCGGGCGATCTCCCGAGAACTCGGCCTGGCCCGTGGAACTGTGCGCCGGTTCGCCCGCGTCAGCAGCGTCGATGAACTCCTAGCGAAGCCCCACCCCGGACGCCCACGCGACCTCGACGAGCACGCCGACTACCTGCGCGAGCGCCTGGCCATTGGCTTCACCGACGCCGTCACGCTGTGCGCCGAGCTGCGCGAGCGCGGCTACCGCGGCAGCGCCACCACCCTGCGCACCTACCTGCGGCCACTGCGCGCCGCCGTCGGTCGGCCACGGGCGCACCACGGCCACCGAAGGGTCTGTAAAACGAACGGTGTGACTCCTGATCAAGGAGTAGCACCTGATGACGGACCCAGCGATCACCGTGGATACTGCCGCGGTGCTGAAGAAGATCAAGCCAGCCGACGAGGGTGTGGACGCCGAGCTGGTCGGCCGGCTGGTCGAGCAGGCCCGCGCAGCGGGCCTGCAACTGACCGGTGAGGGCGGGCTGCTGCAGCAGCTGACCAAGCGCGTGGTGGAAGCCGCCCTGGACGGCGAGCTCGCCGATCACCTCGGCTATGACAAGGGCGACCCGGCCGGCAACAACGGCCAGAACTCCCGTAACGGCAGCCGCGGCAAGACGGTGCTGACCGAGGTCGGCCCGATCGACATCAAGGTCCCGCGTGATCGGGACGGCAGCTTCGAGCCGCAGATCGTCAAGAAACGCCAGCGCCGGCTGTCCGGGGTCGAGGACATGGTCATCTCGCTGTCGGCGAAGGGCCTGACCATCGGCGAAATTCAAGCTCACCTGGCCGAGGTCTACGGCGCGCAGGTGTCCCGGCAGACCATCTCCACGATTACCGACAAGGTTCTCGAGGCGATGGCCGAGTGGCAGAACCGGCCGCTGGACCCGGTCTATCCGGTGATCTTCCTGGACGCGATCCACGTGAAGATCCGCGACGGCAAGGTCGCCAACCGGCCCATCTACGTGGCCTTGGCCGTCACGGTCGAGGGCACTCGCGACATCCTCGGGTTGTGGGCCGGTGACGGCGGTGAGGGCGCCAAGTTCTGGCTGCAGGTGCTCACCGAGCTCAAGAACCGCGGTGTCGCCGACGCCTGCATGGTGGTCTGCGACGGGCTGAAAGGGCTGCCGGACGCGATCGGGCAGACCTGGCCCCTCGCCGTGGTGCAGACGTGCGTGATCCACCTGCTACGCAACTCGTTCCGTTACGCCGGCCGGCAGCACTACGACGCGCTCGCCAAAGCCCTGCGACCGGTCTACACCGCAGCAACCGAAGCCGCCGCCAAGGCCAGGTTCGGCGAGTTCACCGAGGCCTGGGGCGACCGCTACCCGGCGATCGTCCGGCTCTGGGAGAACGCCTGGGCCGAGTTCGTGCCGTTCGTCGCCTTCGATGTCGAGATCCGCCAGATCGTGTGTTCCACGAACGCGATCGAGAGCGTGAACGCCCGCATCCGCCGCGCCGTGCGGGCCCGCGGGCACTTCCCGAACGAACAAGCAGCACTCAAATGCGTCTATCTGGCGATCATGAGTGTGGACCCGAGCGGCACCGGACGGCGCCGGTGGGCGATCCGCTGGAAACCCGCCCTGAACGCCTTCGAGATGACCTTCAAAGGCCGCCTCAACCCGACCCACAACTAACCGGCGTTACACCGTTCGTTTGACAGGCCCGGGACCGTGGCCGCCAGCGGGGACGTCTACTGGCCGCCTGCGGGGAGGACCAAGTGATCGTCGACAGGCGGCCACGGCGGTGTCGCGGCGTGCGGCGCGGTCGGATTTGCCGGTCTGGTTCTTGACCGGGTCTGCCGCCCGGTTTTGGGTGTTTGCCTGATGGGGGTCTCTCCTTTTGGGTCATGCGGGACCGATATAAGTGAAGACCGGCGGCACAGCGCGTGGCTTGCAGGCGTAGGGCTGTGCCGCCGGGCGGGGAAGCGGTCGAGTCGAGCTCGCGGGTGCGTGTTTGCGGGTTTTGGGCGTGCGGGGCGTCGGCGCCTGGCAGCATGAGGGCTGCCTTCTTCACCACCAGCAGGACGCCGCTAGCTCTCTGCCCGGAAGGAGGCCGGTGGCACTATCGCCTTCCTGCAACCGGGGGAGTGTCACCGGTCGGGCGGTTATTCGAGGTCACGCAATGACCGCCCGACACCCCCAACTTTTTCGCGCCGTGCCTGCCGTTTCGGCGTGGCAAGGGGGGAGCCGACTGGCAAGATCTATGACATCTCCCGGTGGCCGTCGGACAGCCAACGGGAGCCACCGGTGGCATGGTCGCCCTCCGGGCCGTGCCGCCGGGCCTTGATCTAACCGCTACGCCGGCGGTAGCCGTCGAAGGATCGGCGTGGCGATCCGCTGGGGGCTGGGCGACGTGAGACATCTCGCGGACTGCCCTCGTCGCTGCCAGCACCCGGGGCCCGGCGGCACCGCGTACAAACGGGGGTGCGTCGGGCCGCCGGGGTTCTAGCCAGCGCTGCTGTCAACGCCCTTGCCGCGATATTACCGGATGGTGTGGCTTGGCCTCGCTGGTGGTAGCCGATGCCGTCGCTGGTCGGCGATACTGTGCGCCTCCCGAAGGTTCTGGGGAACATGTCGGGTTGACCGGCGGCACGGTACAGAGGCATGCGGTTTACGGGCCGTGCCGCCGGGCGGGGTTGCACGGGGTCGCCGTTAGCGGAAACCGCCGCGCGTCAGGCGACCAGTGCCATATGGTGGTCTTCTCGTGTGGCTCGCGAGGGTGGAACCGGCGGCACAGCACGTGGCTGACAGACATGCGGCTGTGCCGCCGGGCGGCGCTACTGGGGTCGCTTGCTCGCTCAATGGGCGAGATCGCCTTTGCGGGGGCTGGTCCGTTCATTGCGGATCGCGCATTTGAGCTGGCGGGTGGTGCCGGTGAGGGTCCAGCCGCGCCCGCTTGCGTTACCGCTGTGGCCAGTGACGCCCTTGTCGGGCTTGCTGTTGAACATGGACATGACGGGTGCTCCTTTGCTGTTCAGCGCTGGTGCATCAGGTGCGCGAGCGCGGCGCCCATGCCGACACGGCGACCGGGATGCAGGCGACGGCGACGGTGATCGGCCAAGGGGCCGTGGTCCAGCCGGCGGCGGCCATTAGGTGGTAGGCGATCTGGCCGAGGCCACCGACGGCGAGTGAGGCGATCGCTGAGATCTTGGCGAAGCGTCGGGCGTCGCCGGTGGCGCGGCCGGACAGCCACGCGAACAGCGCGTAGGCGGCGTATGTCTCTACGCCGATCGGGAGCGTGATCGCGGTGTTGAGCTGGAAACGGTCGGCGATGCCGGGAAGGAGGGTGACCTTGCCGAAGCCGGTCAGCCGTCCCATCTCGACCCAGCCGCCCCAGATCGCGACGAAGGCGGGCAGGCAGAGGATCTTCACCGGCCAGGTGACCGGCGGACGCTGCGGCTCGGCCTCGATCGCGGGCGGCTCGAGACCGGGACTGTAGAACGAACGGCACCTCTCTTTGTCAAGGTGTCGGCAACAGAGAGGTCTCCGTGTCCTTGAGCATGGTCCGGAAGATGACGTCGGCGAGCCGTCGTTTCAGGCAGCGCATGGCTTCCCTGTGGGTTTTCCTGGCGGCTCGTTTGCGCTGATAGTCCCGGCCTGAGGTGGGTCGCTGGGTCTGGGTCATGGCCATGACGTGCAGGGCGTAGTTGAGCTGGCGGTCGCCGGCTCGCGAGAGGCGATGCCGTTGGACGTCACCGGAGGACACCTCTATCGGTGCAACGCCGCAGAACGAGGCGAACGCTGACTCAGATCGGAACCGGCTGACCGAGCCGGTTTGGGCGAGGATCTTCGCGGCCATGACGTCGCCGACGCCGTGCAGCTGGGTCAGCGTGGTGCCGCTGGCTGTGACGGCGGCGCTGAGCGTGGCGGTTGCTTCGGTGATGCGCCGGTCGAGCCGGCGCAGGTCGGTCAGCAGTTCGACGGCCAGCCGCCGCAGTGTGCGGGCCAGCAGTGTGCGGGGCCGGATGGTTCGCAATGCGGCGGCCGCGGTCTCGGCGGTCAGCTTACGGGGCAGGCCGGAGGGGATGAGTTGAGCCAGCAGGACGTGTACGCGCTTGACGGTCTGAGTGCGGGTGCGGACCAAGTCGTCGCGGTGCTCCGTCACGGCCCGCAGCGCCGCCAGGGCTTCGTCGATCACGGTCGCGTTCAGCCGGGTGGCGGTCAGCGCGGCGGTGCCGACCGAGAGGGCGTCGGCCTCATCGGTTTTGCGGCCGTGGCCGGTGGACAGCGAACGGACTCTGCGGGCCAACTTCGCCGGCACGTTGACGGCCTGGACGCCGTCAGCGGCCAGGCGGGTGGTCAGCGGAGCGCCGAGGCCGGCGGCGCCTTCAATCGCCCAGCTTGCTTCGGGCCAGCGGCGGGCGAAGCGCCACAGTTGGCGGTAGCCGTCGCGGTTGACCGGGACGCGGATCGACGCCACTGGCTGCAGCCGGGTGTCGACCGCGACAGCGGTCCAGGATGCCTTGTGCGGATCAATCGCGATGACCACAGGGCCAGAAGCCAGGTCGGGGACAAATGGCACGTGTTCTCCTCAGGAGAGCCGGAAGAAGTACTTGGATCCGGCGAGGAGGGCAGACCAACTTCGGGCTTAGCAGACCTCTCTTGAGCCACTCTCGCCGGCGGCCGTGGCCGGGACGCATGCCGTTCGGGAGCCAGCCCGCAGGCTGCAGGTGTAACTCGAGCAAACCCTGCCCCGGCCTCGATGATCATGGCTGCAGACCGCGATCACCGCCACCGATCAAACAAGTTGGTGTAACTCCTGATCAAGGAGACGCACCTGATGACCGTCATGACGGACGCCGTGGATACTTCCGCGGTGGTGAAGAAGAAGACTCCGGCGGTCACGCCGGAGGGCGTGGACGCCGAGCTGGTCGGCCGGCTGGTTGAGCAGGCCCGCGCAGCGGGCCTGCAGCTGACCGGTAAAGGTGGTCTGCTACAGCAGCTGACCAAGCGGGTGATCGAAGCCGCCCTGGACGGCGAGATCACCGATCACCTCGGCTATGAGAAACACGACCCAGCCGGCAAGGACGGCGGAAACTCCTGCAACGGGTCGAGGGCGAAGACGGTGCTCACCGACGTCAGCCCGGTCGAGATCACCGTTTGGCGGGATCGGGACGGCTCGTTCGAGCCGCAGATCGTCCGTAAGCGGCAACGGCGGCTGACCGGGGTCGAGGACATGGTCCTGTCGCTGTCGGCGAAAGGCCTGACCACCGGGGAGATCAGCGCTCACCTGGCCGAGGTCTACGGCGCCGACGTCTCCCGCCAGACGATCTCCACGATCACCGATAAGGTCATGGACGGCATGGCCGAGTGGCAGAACCGGCCGCTGGACCGGGTCTACCCCGTGGTGTTCCTGGACGCGATCAACGTCAAGATCCGCGACGGGAAGGTCGCCAACCGGCCCATCTACGTTGCCCTGGCTGTCACCGCCGAGGGCACCCGCGACATCCTCTTACTGTGGGCCGGCGACGGCGGCGAGGGCGCCAAGTTCTGGTTCAGCGTGTGCACCGAGCTCAAGAATCGTGGTGTCGAGGATGTGCTGATGGCCGTGTGCGATGGCCTCACCGGCCTGCCCGACGCGATCAACACCGTGTGGCCCAAAACCGTGGTGCAGACCTCATCTATGCACAATGGCTCGGCCGAGACGATCTCGGTGGTCACTCGCACCGTCCCGGGCAGGACCTGTGCAGACGCGTCACCTTCGAGGTCTAGATACAGACCTGTCCGCCCGGGCGGTGGCGGGCTTCGCATCTGCCAGCAGGAGCAGCGCCACGAGCGCCGAGATGAGGTTCCGCCGAGGCCGGCCACTGCGTGGTGGCCTGGATTCTCGAGGGAGCCACTGTTGTCTCACATCAACCACGCCGCCCAGCCCGGCGAGGTGTTCGCGGGCCTGGACTGGGGCGGATCGTTCCACCAGCTGTGTCTGATCGACTCGACCGGCACGGTGCTGTTGCAGCGGCGGATCATGCATGATGTCGCCGGCTTGGCCGAGCTCGACCTGCTCCTGAGCGCGTATGCCGGTGGCCTGCGCCTGGCGATCGAAAGGGCCGAGGGACTGCTCGTCGAGCACCTGCACACCCGCAACGTCGTGGTCTACTGCGTCTCACCGAAGATCTCCGCCAGGGCACGGGAGCGTTACCGCATGTCCGCCGCCAAGTCCGACGCCTTGGACGCGTTCGTGCTGGCCGACACGCTGCGCTATGAGCACCGGCACTGGCGGCCGCTGGCGGCGCCGTCGCCGCTGCTGGCCGAGCTGCGCGCGGTGACCCGCGACCGGCAACGCGTCCTCTACGCCCAGCAGGCGTGTGAATCGCAGCTACGCGCCATCCTGGAGACCTACCACCCGGCGCCGCTGCACCTGTTCTGCACTCTCGACCGCGACATCAGCCTCGCCTTTATCGCCGACTACCCCACCCCGGCACAGGCCAGCCGGGTCGGCCCCGCCCGGATGGACGCGTTCTGCCGCCGACACGGCTACTCCGGCCGCACCCACCCCCAGGTTCTCGTCGACCGGCTGCGCCCGCACCTGCTGACCGCCGGCAACAGCACCATCGCCGGTAAATCGTTCAGCGCAGAGCTGTTCGTCGACCAGCTGCGCCTGCTCAACACCCAGCTACGCGCCTACGACAAACGGATCAGCGACCTGCTCGACGCCCATCCCGACGCACCGATCCTGCGCAGCTTCCCCGGCATCGGACCCTTCGTGGCCGCCACCCTGATCACCGAGATGGGCGAGGACCGCAGCCGCTCTCCCACCGCCGCCGCGCTGCTGGCCGACACCGGTCTCCCCCCGGTCACCCGCGCCTCGGGCCGCACCCGCCAGGTCCGCTTCCGCTACGCCGCGAACCGGCGCATGCGTCACGCCATCGACTGGTAAACCTTCGTCGCCACCCGCGAAGACGACTGGTCCAAGACCGTCTACGACGACGCCCGCGCCCGCGGCCACAGCAAATACCGGGCGTTGCGCGGCCTCGGCGCCCGCTGGACCCGCATCCTCTGGCGCGGCTGGACCGACCGCACCACCTACGACCCCACCCGCCACCACCCCGAAGACACTGCGCTGACCGCTTGAGCGACCCCGCCCTCACCCGCCGGCAACCCCGCCGCGCGGGCCGTCGCCATGCCCTCAAACAAACTCCTCAGAACACCCCCTGAACACCTGGGATTGACAGCGGGAGTCTGCGTGGTGCACCTGCTGCGCAACACGTTCAAGTACGCGGGCCGCCAGCACTACGACGCCATCGCCAAGGCGCTCAAACCGGTCTACACCGCACCGATCGAGGCCGCCGCCGAGCAACGCTTCCTCGAATTTGCCGAAGCCTGGGGCGACCGATACCCGGCCATCGTCCGGCTCTGGGAGAACGCCTGGGCCGAGTTCGTACCGTTCCTTGCGTTCGACGCCGAGATCCGCAAGGTCGTCTGCTCCACCAACGCCATCGAAAGCGTGAATGCCCGCATCCGCCGGGCCGTCCGGGCCCGCGGGCACTTCCCGAACGAGCAAGCCGCCCTCAAATGCGTCTACCTCGCCGTGATGGCCCTCGACCCGACCGGCGCCGGACGCCGCCGCTGGACCATCCGCTGGAAACCCGCCCTCAACGCCTTCGATCTCGCCTTCGAAGGCCGCCTGTCCGCAGGCCGGAACTGACCCCTTAACAAGATCGAGTTACACCGTTTTCTTGACAGTCCCTTCCATGCGCGGCGACAAAGCCTATGTTGTTCCCGCAGGGGGCAAGGTTGTCCTTATGAAAACGGCGATGTGGTCGCGGATCGTTCGTTGCGGAGCTGCCGTCGATGGTCGGCAGCCTGCGGCTCGCCGATAGTCGGAACTGTGTGTTTGCGGATGCCTTCGTGGGACGCGGCCATCGCACGTGCGATACCAATTAATTAGTGTCAACCCGGCGGTGAGGCCGGCTCGGATGATGGTGCCCGGCATGTCGAGTTGCTGTTCTGCGTCCCGCGACCGAGCGGTAATGACGACGATCCCGTCGGGTGTCAACAGGGGCAGCGAGCCGGCCATGACTGCGGCGAGGCCGTCGATCAACGGCAACCGTCCCCGGTTTGGGTGCCCGGCCGGTGGAGGGTTCCGGCCGGTGAACTGAAGTCCGCCTGCGGTCGGGTCGTGACCGGGCATGGTGCGTCGGCTCGGTGGTGATGTCAGCAGCAGACGCACCTGGCCGCGGACCCCCGCAGGCAGGCCGCGTGGCAGGCGGGTGGCATCACCGCAGACGATCCGCGCATGTCCGGGGGCGCCTGACCGGCTGGCCAGGGCCAGGTTGGCCCGGGCGAGGGCGGTCCAGCCCGGCTCGTACTCGATGCCTGCGGCGTTGCGGTCGGCGTGGATGGCTTCGACGAGGGTGGTGCCGGTGCCGGCTAGTGGATCGAAGACGAGATCGCCGGGCGCGGTGTATCGGCGGATCAGGGCGGCGGCGATGTCGGGTGCCATCCGGTCGGGGTGGCCGCTGGATCCGGAGACGAACCGGCCGTGACGCTGTGCTGCGAGGCCGCGTGTGATGCAGATGCCGGACATGCTCTCCGAGGGGATGCCACGACTGTGCGGCGTCGTGGCGGCTGTGGTGTCTGCGGCGGCCAGCACGGTGGGGCCGCTAATCACCGTGGCCTCGCACGCTGAAGACCAGCAGGTCGACGTGTATCGCTACCGGTTCGGCCACGTGCTCGGCCGGATCGGTGTTGGCGCGCGGCGCGGCGCGGCCAGCGAACGCGACGACGTGTTGCTGCCAGGCCAGGCCTGCCTGCTGGGCCGCCGGAAGCAGCACGGCGCTGTGCTGGCGGTAGGTGTCGCCTGCGGGAAGCTGCGAGATCGCGACGATGGTGCAGCCGTTGCGACGCATCAGCCGCCGGCAGCTGAGGAACAGGGCTGCGGCGCCGTCGGCGTCGGCCGCGGGATCCGCGGCCGGTGGCCAGGACACGACGACCATAGCCAGCTTCCCGGCCACATGCTCGAGCTGGTTGAGCTGGTGCGGGTCGCGGACACTGAGGTAGATGCGCCCGCCCGCCCCGGCGGCGCCGGCAAGGGCGGGATCGGCGCCGACGGACACGATCGTGTCGCCGGGCGCGGAGTAGGCGCCGACCAGTAGTGCCGCCAGCTGCGGCGTTAGCCGGCCGTTTCGAGCGTCGGTTCCGGTCAGATGCGACACAGTGATTGGTACTGGCGGAAGACTGGGGGACAGGTGCAGATCACCGGTGGCGATGAGCGCTGTGGTGCGCAGCGGGCTGCCGGTCAGTTCGTCATCGGTCATAATGCGGTGCGGCTCGTGCGCCGGGCGGACGGTGTTCACGCCTACGCACGGCCCTACCGGCGGCGCAGCACTGCAGCATCGGGCTACCGGTGGGCCAACCGGTACTCCACCGGGTCCTGGATGCCGATGGCAGGTGAGTTCGGTGCGTCCCACCCGCCGGTGAGTTGGTCAACCGTAACCGTCGCGGACAGCCTCGTCGGCACGACGGTCCAGATCCCCGGCGTGTAGCCACCGCAAAGACGTCGGTACCTGCGGGGTGGGCGGCTGGTCACCGGGCGCGGACCGGCGCACCGCTACCGGCATGCGACACGGTGAGCTTATGGCACCACTGGTGGCCGACGGCGGTGACCCGGTACCGGTCGCGATGTCGCAGGTTACATAGGTGCCCGGGCATTGCCTACCGGCCGCATCGTCACCGCTGTCGGCGCGCGGTACCGGCGTGTGCGGTGCGGGCGGGCGTTGCCGGTGACGGCTGGGTGTGGTCCACCCGCCCCCCGATCAGTGGGGGCGGCCGGTTGAGGCCTGCCGCGCTTGGTTCGCCAACCCGTGGGGTGCGCGTGCATGGATGGTCGGCGTTTGGCGCCGCCCGTTCCCGCATGACCCCTCCTCGGGTGGCGCACCTGTGACTCTGATCGGGAGTGATCACCTATGTCCGCGACGACGCCCGGCGCCCCGCGCCGTTCCGCTCGCACCCGCAGTGCCCCGCCGCCGGCCGCCCCATGGCCGTCGACTCCGCTGGACGCCGTCCAGCGCGCTTTCGACCTGCTGGTGTGTCCGCCCGCACCGCTGAGCTTCGACGGACGCCACGTCGACGGCCTGCCAGACCGTGATCTGCCGCTGGATGAGCTGAAGCTGCTGCTGCTGGACGACGCGACCTCGCGAGCCGTGCGCGACCAGGTGTGGCGGGAACTGGTGCTGCGGGCGCGCCGCGACGGTCCGGCGTGGGTGATCGCTGCAGCTGGGCTGGCCCTGCCTGGGCTTCGCCGCGCCGCCGGCCGGCTAAGCATCGGCTGGCACGGCGACTCCAGTGATCGTGATGGCGAGCTGCTGCTGGGTTTCGTCCACCGGTTGGGCACGCTCGATCTCGAGCACGGCCGGATCGCCGGCAAGCTGATCGACGCCGGCGCCCGCGCGGCGAGGCAGGCGCAGGCGCGCTGCGCCGAGGCGGAAGCGGTGAAGGCCCGGGTCACCCGGTCGATGCCGCCGCAGCAGCCGTGGGATCACCCCGACTGGGTGCTGGCGCGGGCGGTGTCGGAGGCGGTCATCAGTCCCGAGGAGTGTCTGCTGATCGCCGAGACCCGCCTCGACCGGATCGAGCTGCCGGTGATCGCCGAACGGCTGGGCGTCAGCGTGGAGGTCGCGTCGGCCTGGCGGCGCAAGGCCGAGCACCGGCTGGCCGCCGCCATCCACGCCGGCGAACTGGAGTGGGTGTCGCTGGCGGCAACCTCGGCCATCGGCTGACCCGGAATGACCGAATGGGTGACCGGCCCGGTCGGCACGGCGGGGTGTCACGTCGCTGCAGCGCCCGCCGGTGGCATGGCAGCGGCGGGATGCGCTGGCGTCGGCGTGCCACGCCGGCCCGTGGGGTTCAGTGGGGTAACCGGCCGGCGGCCAGTGCACGGTGGGGTACCCCACCGGGACCGTCGGTGGCCAAGGAGCCATACCGCAGCCCGGCCGCAGGGTGCGGCGTGAGCTTCCCGCGTCGCCGCCCGGCGGTGTGGCGGGCCGGCCGAGACGGCCGTGTTCACACCCATCCGCTCCAGGCCCTGAAGGAGTCAGGCTCTGACGGCCTGCCTGCCGTCGCGGCGGCGACGCGTTCTCGTCTCGTCGCGCACGCCCCACCGGGGGCGGGAGGTGTCACCACGATGTTGCGCATCATCATCCGGCCGGCCGCGGCGCTCGGCGTGGTCGTGCTGTTCGTGCTGCTGTGCGCCGGGCCGGCAGCGGCAGCGCCCAGCGCGCCGCCGGCCGTCAACGACCTGGCCACGGTCGTCACCAATCTGCGTTACTGGATCACCGGGATCCTCGGCGCCGTCGCCACCTTGTTCCTGTGCATCGGCGGGTTCCGGTATCTGATGGCCGGCGGTGACCCGTCGGAAATCGAGCGGGCCAAGGGCGCGCTGCGTTCGGCAATGATCGGCTACGCGCTGGCGCTGCTGGCGCCGGTGATCGTCACCATCCTCAACAGCATCCTGGTGGCCTGACCGTGCCCGGGTGGCTGCTGCTGCACGCCGTGATCGGCTGGCTCGCCTCGGCCGTGCTGGACATCGTCGAGCTGCTGTGGAAGCTGCTGGAAGGCACCGCCTTCACCAGCCCGGACGTCACCGTGCTGCCGCAGGTCGCCGTGATCACCGCCCGGTCGCAGGGGATCGTCAACGCCTGCTTCGTGCTAGCGGTGCTCGCCGCCGGGATCACCGTGATGACCCACGGCAGCGTGCACAACCGGTACACGGTCTCGGAGCTGCTGCCCCGGCTGGTGATCGGCTGGCTCGGTGCCACCTTCGCCGTTCCGCTGTGCCAATGGCTCATCCGGGCGGCGAACGCGCTGACCACCGCATTCACCGGGGACTCGATCACCGCCACCGGCTCACTGGGCCAGGTCCGGGCGATCACGGTGCAGGCGCTGAGCGATCCGTCGTCGGCGCTGCTGGCGACGGTCGTCGGGGTGTTCATCGCCGTGCTGACCGGGATGCTGATCCTGCTCTGGCTGGTGCGCATCGGTCTGCTGGTGCTGCTGGTCGGGATCAGCCCCCTCGCTTTGGCTTGCCATGCCACCCCCTACACCGAGGCGTGCGCCCGGCTGTGGTGGCGGGCGCTGCTGGGCACCCTGGCGACCGCAGTGCTGCAGGCGCTGGCGCTGCACACCGCGCTGTCGGTGTTCCTGGCCCCGGACGCCAACCTGGCCGCCCTCGGAATCCCGTACGACCCGACCGGCACGATCAACCTGCTGCTGGTGCTGTGCCTGCTGTGGGTGGTCGTCAAGATTCCCGCGCTGATGCGCCGCTACGTCACCCGCGGCAGCGCCGGCCGCAATCCGGCCGGGATGATCATCCGGATGCTGCTGGTGCAGCAGCTGCCGCACCGGCTACCGCTTCCTCGCCGCCGCACCGGTGCTGGGCGCAGCCTCGCCGCCGCCGGTCCGCGGTACCCGTTCGACGGTGGCAGCGGCGGTGTGCGGGCGCCGCGGCCGTGGCCGACCGGCCCGGCCGGACCCGGCAGCCGGCGGCTGCCGCCACCGGGGCAGGCCGGCACCGCCGGGCCGGCCCGGCGGCCGGTGCCGCCGTCCCCACCGCAGCAGCCCGCCGCCGGCGCGGGCCCCGACACCGGATGGCGAAGCCCGACCGGCGGGCCGCAACCGACCCCGCCGCGACCGTCTACCCCCGGCGGCGTCACCCCCGCCACGGCCACGCCCCACCTGCGGCCGCCGGTGCCGCCCACCCGCGGGCCAGGCCCGCGGCCCGGCCGGCCCGGCTGAATCCCACGATTGAAGGAGACGTCCCCATGGACGACATGCAGGTCCGGGCACAGGTGCCCGCCGACATCGAGGCACCCGACAAGATCGTGTGGGGTCTGACGGCGCGGCAGGTGGCCGTTCTGGCCGCTGCGGCCGCGCTCGGCTGGCTCCTGCTCAAAGCCACCGGCGGCCGGCTACCGCTGCAGGTCACGCTGATCGGCGGCATCCCGTTCGCCGGTGCCGCCGTGGCGCTGGCGCTGGGCCGCCGCGACGGGCTGAGCCTCGACGCGTGGCTGCTGGCCGCGCTGCGCTACCGCCGCCGGCCGCGCCGGCTGGTGCCCGCGCCGGAGGGCATCGCGCCTGCACCGGCGTGGGCGCCGCCGGCAGCCGGCGAGCAGCCGCTGTCGGTGCTGCGGCTGCCCGTGCAGGCGATCCGCGACGACGGGCTGCTCGAGCTCGGCGACAGCAGCGCCGTGCTCGTTGCGGCCTCGACCGTCAACGTCGGCCTGCGCACCGGCGCCGAACAGGTCGCCCTGGTCGCTGGCTACGCCCGATGGCTGCATTCGCTGACCGGGCCGGTGCAGATCGTCGTGTCGTCGCGGCGGGTCGAGCTGACCGGGCACGCTCAGCGGATCGCCGCCGCCGCCGGCGCCCTGCCGCATCCGGCCCTGGGCGACGCGGCCCTGGACTACGCCGGCTTCCTGGCCGAACTCGCCGCCCAGCGCGAACCGCTGTGGCGCACCGTCACCATCGCTTGCACCGCCCGCGCCGGACGCAGCGGCGCGGCGGAGGCGGCCCGGCGGGCCGCGCACACCGCCGCCACCCTGGCCGGGCTCGGCGTCGCCACCCAGGTGCTGGATGGGTCGAGCGCGACCGCGGTGCTGACCGCCGCCGTGGACCCCTACCAGAGCACCGACGCCTCCTGGCCGCGGACCGCACCCGGCCGGCCGGTCACCGGCAGATACCTCGGGGAGCAGCGCCCATGACGGCCCGTGGACGCAACATCGCCGCCAGCAGAATCGGGCGGGGGCGCCGGGCGACCGGCACCGGGCCGGCAAGCGTCGCGCCGGCCGGCCCCGAGACGGCCGGCCACGAGCCGGCCGCCGCCGAGGCGGCAGCGGCCGGGGTGGCCAGCACGCTCGGACCGGCCGCCATCGAGAACGGGCCGTCGCATCTGCAGGTCGGCGACGGCTACACCGCCACCCTGGCCATCACCGGCTACCCCAGCGAGGTCGGCCTCGCCTGGCTCGAGCCGCTGCTGTCCTGGCCCGGCCGCGTCGATGTCGTGCAGCACATCGAACCGATCCCTGCCGCGGCCGCCGCCACCCGGCTGCGGCAGCAGCGGGCCCGGTTCGAGGCCAGCCGGCGATCCGACGCCGGCCACGGGCGACTCGGTGACCCCGCGGTCGACGCGGCCGCCGACGACGCCACCGAACTGGCCGAGCGTCTGGCCCGCGGCGCGGCCCGGCTGTTCAAGGTCGGGCACTACCTGTGCGTGCACGCCCCCACCCTGCCGCAGCTGCAGGAGGCGGTGGCTGACGTGCGGGCCACCGCCGCGTCGGTGCTATTGGACACCCAGCCGGTCACCTGGCGACAGCTGCCCGGCTGGACCTCCACCCTGCCGCTGGGGGTGGACAGCCTGCGGCTACGGCGGGTGTTCGACACCGACGCTCTGGCCGCCGCGTTCCCGCTCGGCGGCGCCGACCTGCCCGCCCCGCTGCCCGGCACCGGCGTCCCCACCGGCGGGCTGCTGTACGGGGTGAACACCGCCAGCAACGGCGTCGTCTGGTGGGACCGGTGGGCCTGCGACAACCACAACAGCGTCGTGCTGGCCGCCTCCGGTGCCGGCAAGTCGTACCTGGTCAAACTGGAGACCCTGCGCTCGCTGTACGACGGGGTGCAGGTGTCGGTCATCGACCCGGAGGACGAATACCTGCCGCTATGCGCCGCGGTCGGCGGTGCCGCCGTCCCGCTCGGCGCCCCCGGCATCCGGGTCAACCCGCTGGAGATCCCGTCCGGCGACCGCCGACCCGACGCGCTGACCCGGCGGGCGCTGTTCCTGCACACCCTGACCGCGGTCCTGCTCGGCCAGCAGCCCGCACCCCAGGAACGGGCGGCGCTCGACACGGCCATCACCGCCACCTACGCCGAGGCCGGCATCAGCCACGACCCGGCCACCTGGACGCGGCCGGCGCCGCTGCTACGCGACCTGGCCGCCACCCTGCGCACCGCCGAGCAGCCCGGCGGCCGCACCCTGGCTGCGCGGCTGGCGCCGTGGACCGACGGCTCGTCCAAGGACCTGTTCGACGGGCCCACCACGCATCCGCCGCGCGGGCACCTGGTCGTCTGGTCCACCCGGCAGCTGGCCGACGAGCTGCGCGCCGCCGGCATGCTGCTGGCGCTGGACGCGATCTGGCGGGATGTCGACCAGCCGATCCACGCGGGCGGGCGGCGGCTGGTGGTCGTCGACGAGGCGTGGACGCTGCTGCGCGACGGCGAAGGCGCCCGGTTCCTCAACCGGCTCGCCAAATCCGCCCGCAAACGCCGGGCCGGGCTGGCCGTGGTCACCCAGGACGCCGGCGACCTGCTCGGTTCCGAGCTCGGGCAGGCCGTGGTCAACAACGCCGCCACCCAGATCCTGCTGCGGCAGAGCACGCAGGCCATCGGCGTCATCGCCGACACCTTCGGGCTCACCGCCGGTGAGGCGCGGCTGCTGCTGTCCGCCGGCCGCGGCGAGGCGCTGCTGCTGTCCGGCTCCCACCGCGTCAGCTTCCAGGTGGTCGCCTCCGCGCAGGAGCACCCGTTGTGCGCCAGCGCCGCCGACCTCGACGACACCGACTGGTAACCGCCACCACTGCACCCCTCCGGGAGTCTCATGACACCTGCACCCGCACCGTCACCGGCCTGGCCGAAAGCCCCGATACCGGCCCCGCCCAGCGGCAACCCGGTCGCCGACCTGCTCACCCAGGTCGGCGACGTGCTGTGGCCGCGGCCCGGGCTGGCCGCCGCGGTCGCCCTGACCGTTGCCGCCGCCGCCGCGGCCCGGACACTGGCCTACCGCGCCGCCCAGCGGCGGCTGACCGCGCACGCCCACGAGATCCGCATCCTGCCGCCACCGCAGGTCGACCCGGCCGGGGCCGCGGCCTGCTGGGCCAACCTGCACGAGCTGCTCACCGCCGGTCGCCGGCCGATCCGGCCGCACGGGGCGCTGGAATACCGGTGGAGCGGACGGCAACTGACCCTGCACCTGTGGCTGCCCGGCACCGTCGCCGCCGGACCGGCCGCCGCCGCGATCCGTGCCGCCTGGCCCGGCGCCACCGCCACCATCACCGACGCCGGCCCACCGCTCACCCCACCCGGCGGCGGCACGCCAGGGCACGAGGCGGGCGGCCAGCTCACGCCGGCCCTGCCCGCCTGGTACCCGCTGGCCATCCGCCACGACAGCGACCCCGCCCGGGCGCTGGTGGCCGCCGGCAGCGGCCTGGCCGCCACCGACCAGGCCTGCCTGCAGATCGTCGCCCGGCCCGCCACCGCCCGGCAGACCACCCGGCTGCGCCGGCAGGCGGCAGCGCTGCGCACCGGGCAGCCGCCGGCCGCCGGACTACTCGACCCGGCCGCCTGGATCCGCGCCGGGCTCACCCTGGTCACCGACCTGCTGCTGCCGCCCCGACCCCGACCGGCCGGGCGGGCCGTGGCCGACCCGATCCGCGACCGCGACGCCCGCGACGCGATCGACAAGGCGCTGACCCCGCAATGGCAGGTCAGCATCCGCTACGCGGTCACCAGCACCGCCACGGCCCGCGACCACCGGCGGATGCAGCGGCGGCTGGGCATCACCGCCGACGCGCTCGCCGCCGCCTACGGCGTCTACGCCGGCCGCAACCGGCTGCGCCGCCGGCGTCTGCGGCACCCCGCCCGGGTGCTCGCCGCCCGCCGGATGCGGCACGGTTTCCTGCTCTCAGCGCCCGAACTGGCCGCCATCGGCGCGCTGCCGACCGACGTCGCCGTGCCCGGGCTGGACCGGGCCCGCGCCAAAGCGGTACCCGCCCCGATCGCCGTGCCGGCCGGCGGGCGCCACACCCTCGTGCTCGGCCGGGCCGAAGCCGGCGGGCACAGCGTCGCCCTGCGCGTCGCCGACGCCCGCGAACACGTGCACCTGCTCGGCGCCACCGGATCCGGCAAGTCGACCCTGATGACGCATCTGATCCTCGACGACGTCCATGCCGGGCGCGGTGTCGTGGTCATCGACCCCAAAGGCGACCTGGTGCTGGACGTGCTCGACCGGCTTCCCGCCACCGCCGCCGGCCGGCTGGTGCTCATCGACCCCGACCAGCCCGGCGGGGCCACCCTCAACCCGCTGCTCGGTGACGACGACGACCTGGTCGTCGACAACATCGTCAGCATCTTCGCCAAGATCTTCCAACGGCATTGGGGGCCGCGGATCGACGACGTGCTACGGGTGGCGTGCCTGACACTGATGCGCCACGCCCACCCGACGCTGATGCTGGTGCCGCCGCTACTGAACGACAAGCAGTTTCGGGCCACCTTCACCGCCGACCTCGACGATCCGGAGGGGCTGCGCGGTTTCTGGGAGTGGTACGAATCGATCGCGCCACCGTTGCGGGCCCAGGTGATCGGCCCGGTGCTCGCCCGGCTGCGGGCCTTTCTGCTGCGCGACTTCGTGCGCGCCACCCTCGGTGGCGCCCGCTCCAGCTTCGACATGGGTGCGGTGCTCGACGGCGGGATCCTGCTAGCCCGGCTGCCGAAAGGGCAGATCGGGGAGGAGACCGCGAAACTAATGGGCAGCCTGCTGTTCGCCAGCGTCTGGCAGGCCGCCACCGCCCGCGCCGGCACCCCGGCCGAGCAACGCCGCGACGCGTCGGTGTACATCGACGAGGCGCACAACGTGCTGAACCTGGCCGGCTCGGTCGGCGACATGCTGGCCGAGGCCCGCGGCTACCGGCTGTCGCTGAAGCTGGCCCACCAGAACCTCAGCCAACTGCCGCGGGAAACCCAACTGGCGTTGTCCGCCAACGCCCGCAGCAAGATCTTCTTCAACTGCTCGCCGGAGGACGCGCACCAACTGGCCCGGCACACCCTGCCGGAACTCGACGAGCACGACCTGTCGCACCTGGACGCCTACACCGCCGCCGCCCGGCTGGTGGTCGCCAACCGGGAAACCGCCGCGTTCACCCTGCGTACCCGGCCACCTACACCCGCCGCCGGCACCGCCGCGCAGCTGCGCCGGGCGGTGGCCCGCCCCGCCGCCGACCCGCCGACCGGCGTCGAGCAGCTGGCCCGCCGTGGCCGCCGCCGCACACCCGGCACACCCGCCGGCCCGGCGTCGTGAACCCGGGCCGGGTCAGCTGTGCCGTCGCCGCCGGCGGGGCAGGCGGCGCGGCGGGGCGGGAACCAGGCGCGGGCCCGGGTCCCGCCCCGGGTTCGCGGCCGAGCCTCCGCCGGCCTCAGCGAGCACCCCACTGCCCTGGTAGGAGCACATGAGCACCGATCCGCGCACACCCCGAAATATCCTCCTGGGGGATATCCCGGTGGGGCAGGGCAGCCGCCGACGCCCGCTCCCGCCGGCCGGCCGCGGCCCGCGCCCGGCGCTGGACCTGGCCGCGATCGCCGGGCGGCTGCGGCCACGCGACTACGTCTTGGCCCACCTGCTGGCCGAGCACCACCACCTGACCACCGACCAGATCACGGCCGTGCTGTTCCGGTCGCCGCGCACCTGCCGCAACCGGCTGGACGTGCTGCGCCGGCTCGGCTTTCTCGACTGGTTCGCGCCCGTGCACCCGGTGCACGGGCGCCTGCCCCTGCACTGGGTGCCGGGACCGCTGTCCGCCCGCTACGTCGCCCTCTACCGCGGCCAGCCACCACCCTCGGCGCGCGTGCTGCGCGACGAACGCGACGCCCGCCCGGCGGCGGCAACCCGGCTCGGGCACCTGCTGCACACCGACGGCGTCAACCAGTTCTTCATCGACCTGCTGGCCCACGCCCGCCACCACGGCGGCACCCGGCTGCTGCGCTGGTGGTCGGCTGCCCGCACGTTCGCCACGGTCAACCACAACACCCGACCCGACGGTCACGGCGTCTGGCAGGACGGCGCGCGTCAGGTGGGGTTCTTCCTCGAGCACGACACCGGCACCGAAAGCCATACCCGGCGCTCCGGCAAACTCGCCGGCTACCGGGTGCTGGTCCGGCGCGGCATCGACTGGCCGGTGCTGTTCTGGCTACCCAGCAGCACCGTCGAAACGCACCTGCAGCAGCACCTGGCGCTCGGCGGCACCAGCGGTGTCCTGGTCGCGACCGCCGCCCGCGACTACGCCCGCGAGCATGGGGGACCCGCCGGTCCGGTCTGGACTGTCGTCGGCCGCGATCAGAGGCAACCGCTGGCCGAGCTGCCGGGTGCCCTCGGCGAGCCCGGCGGGGCCTACCACCCCGGCCCACCGCAGCCGCAGGAAGATCCGCTGTATCTGCTCGGGGCCACCGGCTCCGCACCGGCGTAGGGAGCCTCGAGCTGGTGTTCGCCGCCGCGATCAGCCCAACTAGTCACGCTCAGGCCAACCAGTGGGGTTGGCCGGCTACGGTGACACCTCTTCCTCAGAAGCCTTTCTCGTGCACCACCCGCACCGCGGGCTTGACCGCTTCACCCCACACCGCATCGCTCACCGGTTGACCGGTCGGCCGCGGTCGTTGCCGAAGCGGCTTTGCCCGTCGCCACCACCATCTCGCCTGTGCGGCCGCCGCACCTGTTCACCGCGCTGATCAGCGCCGCAGGCTGTCGGTCACGGCACGCCTGCCGTGGCACGCCGCGAGCGTCGGCATCATCTCGACGCCGCCGTGCCGTCGTGGGCTGTCGGCCCCGGCCGAGAGCGGCGGTGCCCACCTCACCGCCTGACGGCAGGGCTGCCGCTCACCGACGGCACCCGGCGGCCAACCGGTCCGCGACCCCGGCGGGCGCCAGCCACACCGACGCCACCGCAGCCGCAATCCCTGGCGCGGTCCCCGCCGTCGGATGCCAGCTCGGAAGCCGGCCACCTGTTGTCCCGGACCGGCCCATCCGGGCCGGCCCGCCACCGTGAAGGAGGAATCCATGGGCGCACGCGCTGTTGTCACCATCTCCGGCCGCGACGGCCCGGCCCGCTCGTTCTGGTCCGCCTGGGCCAGTCCCGAGTTCTTCATCCCGCACCTGGCCGACTTCCTGCTGTGGGCCGAGCAGTATTCGCACCGGTACACGGTGCAGAGCTGGCTGGCCTACGCCGACACCTACCCGGGCACCCTGCCGCGCGAGGAGGTCACCGGCATCGCCGCCGCCGACACCTACGTCGGTGACCTGGACTTCCGGTACCGCCTCGAGCTGCACGAGTCGGGCGCCATGCAGTTGCGGGTGTTCCGGCTGCGCGGCCCCGACGGGCAGCCCCGACCGGAACCGGCGGGAGCATACGACCAGTCCACCGTGCTCGCCGCCGCCGCGCAGCAGTGCGACCTGGTCGCCGACCGTGCCGAACAGGCCGCCGCGCGGCGCGGCACGGCCGACACCGAGGTGGCAGGTTGGCGCCAGCGGGCCGAGCAGTTCCGGCAGATCCACCGGGCCCGATTCGCCCTCGGGCCGGCCGGGAGCCCGCCCGCGTCACCGCCAGCAGCCGGCAACGACCGGTCGGGCGCCACGCTCGAGGTCGCCGGTGTGCGCATCGCGGCCGCGGTGACCGCCGACGGGATCGTCGGCCTGACCGTCGACGTCGAGGCCGCCGCGGCATGGCTGCGCCGCCGCGACGGGGCCGTGGTGCTGCGGCTTGCCGTCACCGGTCCGGTCACCTTCGACAGCTGATCGACGGCGGCGGCTCGCGGCAGGCCCGCTGCCTGAGCGCCTTCGCGACCCGCCCGCAATGCCTGCTCATTCCGCTCCTCGCGGGCACGGCCGGACGGCCGGTCCGCGCTGGCCCGAAAGGCAAATTCATGACCAACACCTTCACGTTCCTGCTGATCACCGAGGACGGCGACAGCCATGTGCGCCGCGCGGCGGCCCGCACCGACAGCGACCTCGCCGACGCGCTACGCGCCGCGCTCGGTGGCTGGCTGGAGCACATCAGCGTCGCCGACCCGCACCTGAGCGTCTGGTGCGACGACGAGGGCCGCCTTACCGGACGGCCGCTCAACCCGGTCGCCACCTGGCTGGTCGCCGAACTCGACCGCCGGCTGCCCGAACTGCTGGTCGGACCGGTCGCCATCACCGGCCGGCGCGGACCCGACACCGTCAGCCTCACCGACGCGCAACTGACCGCACTGCACGCGATGGTCGCCCACTTCCGCTGACCCGCCGCCCACCCGGTGGTGTTCGCCGACGAGGCGTCTCCACCAGCGGCCGCTCGGCGTCAAAGGCAAGCACCCGAGCGTGCTCCGGAGCGTCAACCGACAGCCGTCTCGCCCGGCACGGGACCGGCCCGGCCGTCCGGCCGTGGCCGTCCGGGCCGCGGAAGGAACCCGCATGACCGACACCTTCACGTTCCTCCGGATCACCGCAGACGGCGACCGCCGCCCGCACCACCGCACGGCCCGCACCGGCAGCGAGCGCGTCCAGGCGCTGCGCATCGCCCTCGGCGGCGAGCCGCTGCACATCGCCGTCACCGACCGCCACCTGAGCGTCTGGTGCGCCCCACGCGCATACCTGGCGGGACGAGCGCACAACCCGGTCGCCACCGCGGTGGTCACCCACCTCGGCGGCAGGCCGCCCGAGCCGCTGGCCGGCCCGGTCGTCATCGCCGGCCGGCGCGGCGCCGACAGCGCCGGCCTGACCCGCGCTCAGCTGAGCGCCGTGCTGCAGATCGTCGACGCCCTGCGCTGACCGGCGGCGGTCCGGCGCCGCCGTCTGCGCAGCGCCGACACCGCCGATGACCGTCACCCCGTCCACCCACGCCATCCCTCACGCCACTACCGGCCGATGCCCGGCCATCCCGTGCGAGCTCCGCACACCCGGGCACGGCCGATCGGCCGTGCCCGGACTCCATTTTCCGCACCGGAAAGGAACCCGACATGGCTGCTGCACACCCGATCACCGGTCCCGGCGCCGCACCGCGGCAACCGCGCGTCGCCGTCATCGGCGCCTCGCTGACCGGCCCCGCCGTCGCCCTGCTGCTGCTGCAGGCCGGCATCGAGCACGTCACCGTCTACGAGGCCACCCCCGCCGGCGTCACGCTCGGCGGCGGCCTGATCTCACTGGAACACTCCAGCCTCGGCATCCTCGACCGGCTCGGCATCGACCAGCCGGAGTACATCCACACCCCGTCCGAGACGATCTGGCAGACCCCCGTCGACCAGCGGATGCTCGGCACACCGGTGCGCCGCTGCTACCCGGGCCGATGCACCACCTGGACCCGCCTGCACGAGGCGCTGCTGCGCCGGCTACCCACCGGCATGCTCCACAGCCGCCGCCGGATCACCGGCCTGGACACCCGCGACGGGCGGCCGTGGCTGAGCTTCGCCGACGGCTGCGGCAGCGGCGCCGACCTGGTGATCTTCGCCGACGGCCGGGCCTCGACCGGCCGCCGGCTGCTCGACCCCGGCCGCACGCTGCGCTACGCCGGCTACATCGGCCACCGCGGCACCACCGTCGGCGTCGAGCCCGGGATCACCGACTTCTGGCGGCTGGAACCGGGCCCCGGAGTGCAGCTCAATCTCGGCCCGGTCCCCGGCGGCCTGGACTGGACCTTCTACCTCAACGGCAGCGCCCGGCAATACCAGGACTGGTTCGGCTCGAGCTGGCAGCGGCGGCTGTTCGCCCACGCCGGTCAGGTCAGCGCCGCCGCCCGTGACCGCGTCGACGCCGCCGCCGCGCACCTGCTGCCGGCCCGGTTCGCCCGCATCGTGCAGGCCGCCGCCGATCGGGCCGCGTTCGCGGTCATCGACATCGACGCCCCAACCCGCATGGTGTGGCCGGTCGGTGACGGGCACGCCGTGCTGCTCGGCGATGCCCTGGCTCCGGCGCGCGCGCACACCGCCCGCGGCGCGAACAACGGTCTGGAGCAGGCCGACGCGCTGGTCACCGCCGTGCTGCAGCATGTGCGCTACGGCGCCGACCTGACGACCGCGCTGGCCGGCTGGCAACGCCGGCAACTGCCGGCCGCCGTCGCCGCGGTCCAGCGCGGCCCGGCCATCGGCGCCCGGCTCGGCCTCGGCCACCGCGCTGCGGCCCGGCCGCCGGTGCCGGCCGGCACCAGCCGGTGATGCCGGCCGCCGGCCCCGTCCCGCGCCGGATGCTGCCGGGCGCTCGCCGGGTGGGGCAGACGCCAGCTGTGCACCGCTCGGGACCGGGCCGCCGTTGACGGCGATCTCCCGGGCGGTCACCGCGGCCCGACGGCTGCCGTCGGCGCCGCATGCCTCGACCACCGCGCCGCGTCGCCGGCCCGGCAGTGGCCGCGCCCGCGCCCGGCACCGAAAAGAAGGGGAGCACCGGTCATGGGTAAACACCGAGCTCCCGAGCCGCCGCGGCCGCTGCACCGCCGTCTGGCTAAGCACGCGATGCACCCGCTCGCGCATCTCGCCGGGCTGATCGCGCTGCACTGCGCGGCGCTGCTGCTGCGCGACAAGACACCACTGCTGAGCCTGCTGTTGCTGCACTGACCCGCTGGTCGCGCACCACCCCTCAGGGCGCCCGCCGCGCCCCGGGCTTAGCGCGCCCTGCGCGATGCCGCTTCACCGGCCCGGCCGGTCACCGGCCGGGCCGGTGCCGGCGACAGGTCGTTGCTCTGCGCCTGACACGGAAAGGAATCCGCCATGCCTACTTCGCTACCCGCGGTGCGACCGCGGTGGTGGCCGCTGGCCGCCAGTGTCCTGCTCGTCGTCGACACCGCGATGCTCGCGTCGTTCGGCACCAGCCCCGCCGCCGCCCGCGCCGCCACCGCCGCGGCCGCGCTGGCCGCCGTCGCCGCCGTCCTGCTCTGGCACCGGCAGCGGCTGCAGCACGCCGTCGCCCAAGCCCGCACCGACCCGCTGACCGGCCTGCCGAACCGGGCGCTGGCCGACGAGCTCATCGCCCACGCCGACCGCTCCGGCAGCGCCGTCACCGTCGCCCTGATCGACATCAACGGCCTGCACATGGTCAACGGCAACCTCGGCCACGCCGCCGGCGACCACTACCTGCAGGTCGTCGCCGACCGGCTGCGCCGCGCGGTGCCGCCCGGCGGCACCCTGGTCCGCCAGGGCGGCGACGAATTCACGCTGCTGGCGCCCGGCCGGGTCGAGCCGGCACTGGCCGAGCGGATCGGCGCCGCCCTGGCCGGTCCGGCCACCATCGGCGGCTACCGCATCCAGCCGCGGATCAGCGCCGGCATCGCCGCCGCCGGCGCGGACACCACCGCCGGGCAGGCCCGCTCCCGCGCCGACAGCGCCCTGGCCACCGCCAAACGCCACGGCGGCAACCGCATCCTGGTCTTCGATGCCGCCCGCGACCCGCAGCCGTCACCGGACGGCATCCGGCCGCTGCTGCGCCGCCGCGACTGCGCCCCGATCGCCGACGGCGGCCTGCTGTGGACACCGCAGCCCGGCGACCAACTGATCCCGGTTCTGCTCTCGCCCGCCGACCTGCACACCATCACCGCCGCCCTGGCCGACCCCGGCGTGGAAGGTCCCGGCCGCAACCGGCAGCGGCTCCTGCACCAGCGGCTGAGCGCGATCGGCCGCGACATCACCCCGGCCACCGACGGCGACGGGAAGGCCAGCCGATGATGGGGCCACGCGTTCGTGACGCGGTACCGGACCCGGCGCCCATCACCGTCAGCCTGCACATCGTCAACACCTACCAGCGGTATCCGAGCGTCGAGACCACCGTCGCCGACGCGGTCGTGCCGGCCTGCCCGATCGCGCACCCGCCGGCCACCGACGCCGAGCAGGAGCTGCTCGAGCAGTGGGCGGAGCAGCACCTCTACCCGTTCACCGGCGCCGGCCACCCGGACGGCGACGCGTTCTACGACCTGACCGTTACCGCCAGCACGCTGCCGTGGCTGGCCGGCACGGTCTTCAGCTGGGGTTACTGACCCGCGCCACCGGCCGTCGGCGTCCCCGGCCCGTAGCGGCCGGCCGGCCGCCGCCGTGCCCTCGCGCTGCGCAGCGCCCGGCGCCGCACGAGCCGGAGCGCGGCCGCGCTGCGTGCTCCTCGTTTGCGAGAAACGGAGATCCACCATGCCCCGTGCCACCAACACCGAAGCTCTGGCGGATATGCGGCTGCTGCAGCCGACCGACACCGGCCGGCTGCTCGGGCTGCCCACCCGGCACGCCGCGCCCGGCACCGTCGCCGCCCAGCTCTTCAACACCCCGCAGCCGTGGCGCAGCCGGCTGCTGGCCGACGTGGCCGCCCGCGCCCGCGGCACCGTCACCGCCGACAGCGCCGAATACCTGGTCGCCAGCGACCATACCGTGATCGCGGTGCTGACCGCCGCCGCCCGGATCATCCGGCCCGACTACCCGTTGTCGGCGGTGCAGCGGCGGCATCAGCGCGCCGCCGCGGCCGCCCTGGCCGACCTGCCCCGGCACCTGCTGCGGGAACTGGCCGACCGGCGCAGCGAGCGTGACGGCCGGTCCGGGCAGGCCGCCGGCGGCGTAGACCGGCCGCCCGCGACCGGCGCGATCCAGGTTGCCGCCCGCACCGAGCCGACCGTCACCCACTGGGTCGCCGTCACCGCCGACCTGGCCGGCACCCGGGCCGCGATCGCCGCCACCGGCCTCGACCCCGACCAGCTGCTGATCATCACCGCGGTCGGGTACGGCCGCTACGGCCGTGAGCGGCACCGGCTGCCGCTGCCGGCGCTGTGCGCCCTGCACCAGATCGCCGAACGCCACCAGGTCAGCCTGCCGGTCTGCGGGGACTGGCTGGACATGCAGGCCACCACCGACCCCGACCCGTCCCGCATCGCCGCCGCCTTCACCGCCGGCTACCTCGGCCCGTTCGCCGACGAACTCGCCTACACCCGCCACCGGATGGCCGCCCTCGGCTGGACCGCGGCGCTGCAGCAGGCCGGCATCCCCGAACGCTACATCGACCAGCGGGCGATCACCCGCGACTGGTTCACCCGCGACGTCTACGGCATCTACTGCGCCACTCGGCACCGCACCGAGGTGTTCCGCCGGGCCACACCCGGCTGAACGCGGCACCGGCAGATCAGCCACCGGCCCCCGCCATCTGGCTGCTTCCCGGCTGGTGGGCGCCGCCCGCGACCACCCGGCGACGGCACCTGATCGACCTGCGCCGCCCGACACCACCGGCCGCACCGGCGGCGACCGGCAGTCCTCGCAATCCACTACGGCCGGCGTCGCCTTGCGACCCGGCTCGAGCCCCACCCCTTCCGTGTGCCGACGGGCAGGCTGGGCCGCGGTCCCAGCCTGCCCCGCCGCCACATCGGCGGAGACAGGAGGACCACCATGGCCCCACCCACCGGGCAGCACGACACGCTGATCGCTGCCATCAAAGCCGACTTCAACCAGCGGCTCGCCGCGCTGGCCGCCGACCCGCAGCAGTGGGCGGCGCTGCTCGGGCAGGTCGCCGTCTTCGGCACCCGCTACAGCTTCGCCAACCAGCTGCTGCTGACGATGCAGGCCGACGAACGGGGCATCACCGCCCAGTACTTCCTGCCCTACGGCAACGCCGGGCGGCGCACCGGCTGGTTCCGGCACGGGCGGCACGTACGCGCGGGGGAGCGGGCGTTCAAGGTGTGGGCGCCGATCACCCGCCGGCCCACCGCCGAGCAGGCCGACGCCGCCGAGAAGACCGGCCGCGGCGTCGACCGCGACCCGGCCGGCCCGGGCGGCGGGTCGTCGGGTTCCGGCTGGCCAACACCTTCGAACTGAGCGAGACCGACGGTGAACCGTTCGACGTGCTCACCGTGCAGCACCTGCGCCGGCAGGCCGCCGGCCCGGCGCCGCCGCTGCTGGCCGGCGACGACCCGACCGGCGCCTACGACGACACCGTCGCGCTGATCACCGCCGCCGGTTTCCGGTTCGCGCTCGCCCCGCCCGGCAGCACCTACCTGGGCGACGCGAACGGTGTCACCCTCGGCGGCAGCCTGATGCTGACCCAGGTCCGCGACGACCTGAGCCTGGCCCATCGGGTCAAGACCACCCTGCACGAGCTCGCGCACATCCGCTGCGGGCACCTGTCCGAACCGGTCGCAGACGGTGACCTGCACCGCGGACGCCGGGAAACCGAGGCGGAAAGCGTCAGTCACATCATCTGCCAGGCGCTGGGCCTGGACACCGCCGCGTTCACCGACGCCTACGTGCTGGGCTGGGCCGGCGGTGACCTGAACCTGGTGGAGCAGTGCGCCCAGAGGGTGCTGCGGGTCAGCCGGGAGATCCTGGCCGACCTCACCCCGGACATCACCGGCGGCCCGGCCGCCGAGCCCGGCGCCACCGGCACCTGAACCCGGCCCCGATACCGCCGGGCACCAGCACATCCACCGTGAGGAGATCCACCATGCACTTCACCGTCATCGGCGTTTGGCTCGCCGACAAACCCGCCGTCGCCGGCGTCGTGGCCGGCGACCACGAAATCTACGGCGGCGACGAACACGTCTTCGCCGACGGCCTGTGGTCCACCGTGGTCGAGGCCGCCGACATCCGTGAAGCCGAACACCTGGCCACCACCGCCATCCTCGAGAACAGCCTCTGACCCCGCCGCGGCGCACCACTCGGCGCGCCGCGCACCCACTCTGAAGCGCATCGCCCCGGCAGGGGCCGGCTACCGCCTGCCTCCGCCGCCGGGCGGAGCGCCGCGCCGCGGACCCGGCCGGGTTCACCCTTTCCTGGAGGAATCCCGTGTCCGACCCTCGCCCCGAAGCCCGCATCACCGGCCTGGACGATCTGCTGGCACTGATCCCGTTCCTGCTCGGCTTCGCCCCCGACGACAGTCTGGTCATCGCGGCCCTCGACGAACGCGCCGCCCGGCTGATCACCGCCGTACGGGTGGACCTCGCGCTTGGCGAACAGCCACCTGCAGCCGTGCAGGACACCCTCGCCCAGGTCGCCGGCACCCTGGCCGCCCACGGTTGCACCGCGGTCGTCGTCGCCGGGTACGGCACCCTCGACCGGATCCTGCGGCTGCTGGACGTTCTGCCCGGCACGCTCGCCGACACCGGCATCACGCTCCACGACACCGTGCAGGTCGGTGACCGCCGCTACCGGCACCTGGACACCACCACTACCGGCGGCCGGCGGCCTTGGGTGCCGTTCGATCCGGCCGTCAACGCCGCCGCCACTGCCGCGATCGTCGCCGGGCTGGCCGTACTGCCCGACCGGGCCGCGCTTGCCGCCACCCTCGCGCCGGTCACCGGCGCCGCCCAGCTGCGGATGGCCGCGGCCACCGTGACCGCCGTCGCCCGGATCCGGCAGTACGCGGCCGGCCAGCACCGCGGCGACGGGTTCGACCCCGCCGGACTGGAGATCATCGGGCACACCCTGCTCAAGGCCACCCGGCAGCGCCTCGAGCGTCTCAAGGCCGCCTACAGTGCCGGGCGTTCCGCCGCCGACGAGGACGCGGCCCTGCTGAGTGCGCTGCTCGGCTGGCCCGCCGCGTGGACGATCGCCGCCCGCCAGAGCACCGGCGCCCCCTGGCAGATTGAGATGTGGAGCGACCTGGTCCGTCGCGCCCAGCCGCCGTTCGTCACCCCAGTGGCGAACCTGCTCGCCCTGACCGCCGTTCAGGCCGGGCATGGCGCCCTGGCCAGCATGGCCGTCGACCGTGCCCTGCAAGCCGACCCGGGCAACCGGGTCGCGGGCGTGCTGCGCGACGCGATCGCCGTCGGCATCGCCCCGAGCACGATGGCCCGGCTGCTGCACGACTGACGACACCGCCGCCGGCCGCGGCGGCGGTGACACGACCGCCGGTGCCGGACCGCCGAGGCGGCGGCACCGGCGGGGTGCGCTGCCACTGTCATCCGCTGCGACGCCGATCCGGATGGGTCGCCGCGGGCAGATCTGACGACGGTCGTCCCCGGCCCGCCCCGGTGCCGCTTCGCACGCCGGCTGCCTGCCGGTCGGGGGCATCACCCATGCCGGGCAACCCCGCGCCGTCACACCGACGCTCGCCACCGACCGCTCCGCCACGCCGCCCGGCGGCGCACACCGCGCCCTTTCCTGTTTCCGCCACCTATCGAGGCGCGCACCGCGCCCCTTTTTCGTTTCCGGAGGACCACATGCTTCGTCTACCCGGCCGGCCTCGCCGGCTCGGATCCGACCGGCGAGGCCACCCATGACCGGCAAAGCCGCCGCCGCGACCGTCACCGTCATCGCCGGCATCCTGATGCTGAGCAGTGCCGGCACAGCCCTGCTCGCCGGCACCCCCGGCTGCGCCCTGCCCCTGGCCGTCGGCACACCCGGCACCGCCGGGTCGGGCCGGCCGGCCGTCGGCGGCTACGACCGCGAGCAGGTAGCGATGGTCGCCACCATCGTTGCCGTCGGCGCCCAACTGCACGTTCCGCAGCGGGGCTGGGTGATCGCCGTCGCCACCGCGCTACAAAAGTCGCGGCTGCGCAACCTGCCCGGCGGCGACCACGATTCGGTCGGTGTGTTCCAGCAGCGCCCCAGCCAAGGCTGGGGACATCCGGCTCAACTGGCCGACCCCGTCTACGCCAGCCAGCGGTTCTTCACCACCCTGCTGACGGTGACCGGCTGGCAGCAGCTGCCGCTGACCGACGCCGCCCAAGCCGTCCAGCGCAGCGCCCACCCCGGCGCCTACGCCCGCTGGGAGTCCGACGCCACCATGCTCGTCGACGCGGTCGCCGCCGGCGCCGACGGTACTGCCCGGGGACCGTCCGTCCTGCCGAGCGACTGCGACGACGCCGGCGGCGACGGAGCGCGCGACACCAGCACGGTACCGCTACCTGCGGGATGGACGCTGGCACCTGATATCCCGCCGACGGTCGCCGTCGCGATCGCGTGGGCGCTGGCCCAGCGCGGCACCCCGTACCAGTTCGGCGGCGACTGCGCCGACCCGCACGGGGCAATCGCCGTCCACCACTGCGACTGCTCGTCACTCGTGCAGGCGGCGTACCGCGCCGCCGGGATCAACATCCCGCGTGTCACCACCGACCAGATGCACGCCGGTATCGCCGTCGCCGGCCTCGCGCAGATCCGGCCGGGCGACCTGTTGTTCATCCCCGGCAGCCTGGGTACCCCGCAGCAACCGCGCCACGTCGGCATGTATCTCGGCGATGGCCTGCTCGTTCAAGCCCCGCACACCGGCGACGTTGTCAGAATCAGCACGCTCGTCGTGTGGCGGGAGCAGGTCTCGATCATCCGCCGGATTGTTGCCTGAACTCCTGTAGGTTCTCATTAGATCTTTCGGTTTCTCATCGTTCTGTCGGTGCACTTGTCGGTTCCGACAGACCGATGAGACGCCGCACTATCTAGTTAGTTGATGTCCACGGGCCCGGTCTCCGCGTGACGACAAACGGTGACTCCAACGGCCAACAAGGGCCGGGAAGGGAGACGGTGCTGGGTATTCACGACGTCGTCAGCGTCGGGCTGGTAGTTCTGCTCCCTGAACCACAACCCTCGTCTCCCTATTACGCAAGGTATCGATCGTCCGGGTCGCGAGCTTGGGAAGCTCTTGGAAGGCGAGAATGGGAAGATCGGTCGACACGGCGCAGTAAGGGCAGCGAATTTCGACCCGGATCAGCAGCCGGCGATAGGTTGGGCAACACTCGATGCTCCGCGTCATGACCGCGTTCGGATCGTTCGGGTCATCGGCCACCAGCGAGTATTTCTGACTCATCTCGCGGGTGGTGGAACGTTCGTGTTGTTCAAGTCTGCGCTCGTTGAGCGTGAGTGTCTCCGCCAAGCCGGACTTGAACGCCGACACCACCTTCGCTTCGAAGTTCAGCGTCGCCTTGAGTGCCTGTTGGCTTTGACTTTCCAACGTCAGCGTCTCCTTGGCCGTCACCGTATAGGTGTATTGCCGTTCCTCGCCCGGGGTCAGAGTGACCACGGCGTACCACTCGTCACTTTGATATGGCTGGCGTCGAGCGTCGTCACGGTCTTCACAACGGCCTCCACTCGGGGGCCGAAGAAGCCGTACCGCCGCGGGCCCCGGAAGAAGACCTGGTCGCAGCTGCGGGTGTTCTGTTCGGTTTCGAAGACGAACGCTTCAGCCACTGCTCACGGATGATCTCAGGTAGCCTCTCTACCTCGCTCTTGTGAAGATACTTGGCGTAGCCGACGTCGTATGCCTCGCTCACCTCGCCGGTCTCGGCCTCTCCGCTGAACACGATGCCGCGAACACCTGGGTTCACAGCTCTCAGCCTCAAGAACAGGTCTGTCCCGTTGCGCAGGGGCATCCGCTGGTCGAGGACGACTACCCGAATCTTCATCGTCCTTACCAGCTCAATAGCGGTGTCCGGATCATGCGTAGGGACTGTGCCGGGAGCGGTGTTTTCGGCCCGACACGCCGGGCTGAAGACCTGGCGGGATGGGCACCGTGAGTGATGACATCGAACGTTGTGAGTCCACGGAAGAAGACCGGCGATGATGCGCGGCAGCTGTCGCCCGAGCAGGCCGCTGCGGCCGCGATGGTGGCCGAGGCGAAGGCCCGCGGCCTGGAGTTGACCGGCCCGGACGGCCTGCTGAAATTGTTCACCAAGAACGTCCTCGAGACCGCGTTGAACGAGGAGATGACCGAACACCTCGGTCATGAGAAGAATCAGGCCGAGCCGGGTCGCGAGTCGACGAACGTCCGCAACGGCAGCCGGGGGAAGACGGTGATCTCGGACGCGGCCGGTGAAGTGCAGATCGAGGTGCCGCGGGATCGGGAAGGGACGTTCGAGCCGCAGATCGTGAAGAAACGGCAACGCCGCCTGACCGAGGTCGACGAAGTTGTCCTGTCGTTGTATGCGAAAGGAATGACGACCGGGGAGATCTCCGCGCATTTCGCGGAGATCTACGGGGCGTCGGTGTCGAAGGAAACGATTTCCCGGATCACCGACAAAGTCGTCGCTGAGATGACCGAATGGTCGACCAGGCCACTCGACAGCGTCTACGTCGCTGTGTTCATCGACGCTATCGTCGTGAAGGTTCGCGAGGGTCAGGTCGCCAACCGGCCCATCTACGCGGCCATCGGGGTCACCGTGGACGGCCGCAAGGACGTCCTGGGGCTGTGGGCCGGCTCTGGCGGCGAGGGCGCGAAGTTCTGGATGAGCGTCCTGATCGATCTAAAGAACCGTGGCGTGCGGGATGTTTTCTTCGTCGTCTGCGACGGGCTGAAAGGGCTACCGGACACGGTCGAGGCCGTCTGGCCGGAAGCCGTGGTTCAGACATGCATCATTCATTTGATCCGGAACACTCTCCGTCTGACGTCGCGAGCGGACGCCGACGCGATCAAACGAGATATCCGGCCGATCTACACCGCCGTCAACGCGGACGCCGCGTCGGCCGCACCGGACGACCTGGAAGAGAAATGGGGAACGAAGTACCGGGCGATGATCCGGTTGTGGCGTAACGCGTGGAACGAGTTCATTCCATTCCTCGACTACGACGTCGAGACCCGCCGGGTCATCTGCTCGACGAATGCTATTGAATCGTTGAACGCGCGTTATCGGCGTGCTGTCCGCGCCCGGGGTCATTTCCCGAGCGAGCAGGCCGCGTTGAAGTGCCTGTACCTTGTGACCCGCAGCTTGGACCCGACCGGGGCTGGCCGGGCTCGATGGACGATGCGCTGGAAGCCTGTGCTGAACGCCTTCGCCATCACGTTCGGTGACCGCTGGCCGGCCGCCGAGACCTACTAACCGAAGAGCCGAAAACACCGATCTTGGGAAAGTCCCCATGCGTATGGTGCGTTGCCAGTCCTGTCCGGGTCTGGACGAGTGCCGCGAGCTGGCGGGCGAAGTTTGCGTTGTCGTCGACGACGAGAAGCTCAGCATTCACGCGGTGATCCTTCCGGGAAGCGTTACCGTGAACGTCGTCATGCCGTCACGGGCGTAACAGTTGACCTCGGAACCGGTGTATGTGGCGAGCAGGTCCTGCACTGCCGACAGACCGAGGCCAGTGTGGCCGTCCTTCCCGGTGAAGTGGGGACGGAAGATGCTGTCGGAGAGGTCGACATCGCCGGCCTCGCTGTTCGACACCAGCAGCGAGAAATCCCGCATCCCGGCTTCGGCCCGCACGATGATGTTCCCGCCGTCAGGTACCGGTTCGACGGCATTCTCCATGATGGGCATCAGAACGCAGGCCAGGAAGCTGTTGTGGTATCCGTCAAAGGAGTTCGGTAGGTCGACCGTGACGATGCAGTCTCTCTTATGTTCCGTTCTGAGGACATCGAGGCTTTCCCGTACGAAGCTCGCCAACGACGAGGGCGCCCAGAGCACCTCATGCAGACCCATCCCGCTCGCACGGCGGAATCCGCCCAATGTCGCCTTGCACATCCGCACCGCACCGATGAGGCCGTCGGCGAAGTCCAGGCTCTGCGAATCATCGCTGTTTCGCAGGAGCAGCGCCATGGCCTCGATGTGACCCAGCGGCGTGTTGAGCTGATGACTGATCTGCTGTAGGAGCATCGCCGACCGTCCGACCTCCCGGTCCACGACAGACGCGATTGCGATCGGTACCTCAGCCGCGAGCAGGTCGAACATCGCTTTAAGGACGGAATCGTCGCCGGATCGTCTGACTGCCACGGACATCCGCCGAACGAGGTCATCGGCCTCCTGAGTAGGCTTCTGCACCTCCCGCTTTATTGCCTGGCTGTCCCACGGTGTTTCCGAACCCGGTAGGGAGGCGTCGCGGCCGTCGGAAGGTGTGGTGAGGAGGAAGTCTTGCAGGGCGGCGTGGCGGAACTGGTAGACGGCCCCAGCCCGACGCAGGACCTGCCGGTCCGCGGCGGCTTGTAGCAGCGTGATGAACCGCACCCGGCGCCCGCGGGTCGCCGCCCGGACCTCGGCGATGGCCAGGTCGACCGCCACCTGAGCTCACGAGCCCGACCGTGAGCCCGCCCATCAGCCCGCCCACGAGCCCGACCGCGAGCCCGAACATTAGCCGCCCACGAGCCCTACCACGAGTCCACCCGCGAGCCCGCCTGCGAGCCCGAACACGAGCTGGCGGCGAAGATCGGCACGGTAGGTGTCTTCTGGGCTTGCAGCAAGCATGGTAGGTAGCGGCTTGCTCCGTTCCTCGATGATCGCTGGAAGCGCGCCCGTGAGCCCGCCGACGAGCCCAATTGCGAGCCCGCCGACGAGCCCGAACACGGGCCCGTCTGTGAGCCCGACCGTGAGCCCGACCGTGAGCCCGACCGTGAGCCCGCCAACGAGTGTGGCGGGGGACGGCCGCTGCAAAACGCTCGTCCGCGGCTCAGCCCCCTCGTCACTGCCCACGAGCCCGAACAAGAGCCCCCCGCCAGCCCGCCCGCCAGCCCGAACACAAGGCCGCCCACGAGCCCGAACACGAGCCCACGCATGAGTCGGGTATGGGTGGTCCAGGTGGGGATGTCCCACCAGCGGATGTCGCGGGTGTCGCGCAGGTGTTGGGCGATCCAGGTGAGCCAGTAGATGGCGTGGGCGTGTTCGGTGGGGTCGGGGAAGGCGCGGGCGAGTAGTCGGGTGAACAGGTCCCGGCGTAGGGCGCCGGGGCTGTCGTGGTCGAGCAGGTGGAGCGGGTCGGCGGTGGTGTGGGTGTAGGTGTCGCGGGCCAGGTTCAGCGCGAGGCGGTCGCGCAGGGTGCGGGCGGCGACGCTGTCGGGATGGGTTTTGAGGTGGGCGGTGACCGTCCGCCAGGCGGCGGCGCGTTCGCCGATCTGTTCGTGTAGTAGGAAGGTGCAGGCGTCGGCGAGGGTGACCGGTTGCAGGTTGATGACGGCGGCGTTCCACAGCCGGTGCAGGCCGGTGGCGTGCCGGTATTCTTCGGGGCGGCTGGTCAGCACGACCGGCAGGCCGGCAGCGGCCTGGTCGATGGCGTGCAGGGCAGGCCCGCGCAGCGAGTCGGGCATTTCATCGAGGCCGTCGAGGAAGAGGGCGATCCGGCCGGCCTCCGGCAGGGTGCGGGCGATGGTAGGGCTGGCGTGTCCGGCCAGGCCGGGGTAGTCACGATTGAGGGTGCTCGCGGCCCAGTCGGTCAGCGTTGTGGTAGTGGGGTTCCATCCGCCCGGGGTCAGCCATACCGGTACCGGCTCACCCGCACCATTCCCGCCGTCACGGTGGGCCAGGACGTCGAGCAGCAGTAGCAGCATCGCGGTGGTTTTGCCTGCGCCGGGTCCGCCCCAATATGACCATCCCGGCCGGGGCGGGGAGCTGGTCGTATAGCTGCCAGAGCCGGGTGATCTCTCCGGCGGTCAGCAGGGCCGGCTGGTCGGGGGCGGTCAGGGCTGCGGCGGGGGTGGCGATCTCGGCGCCGGCCCACTGCCAGGACACCAGTGCCGGGGTGGAGGTGGTGATCCGCCGCTCCTTGGCCTGCCTCTGCCAGGCCGACAGGGTCTGCCGCGCCAGATACCACAGCGCCGCGTCCAGTTGCGCGGCGTCGGGGCTGACCGGCGCGGGGAGCTTCGGCCACAACACCAGCACGCCCAAGACCAGCGCGACGATGCCGGCGAGGCCGCCCACCACGTTCGCCTTGTCGACCAGGTTCGAGTCCAGCTTGTCGGCTCCGTACATCCACATCAGCGTGACGGCGCATCCGGCCAACGCGACCGCGATGATCACTTTGCGCATCCGCGGGTTCACAGCCGCCAATTGTGTCGGTCCTGGTGCCCGTCGTTCCACCGGGGGTGGAACACTGGCACGGCCGAAAAGGCCAACGGGCCCCTTGAGCCCTTGGGCCTTCCTGAGTTTGTGCAGGTGAACCCTGCCTCACGTCGGCAGGGCGAGTGTCCGGCAGGCACCGAGGCGGCGATCGCGCGGCTGGTCGCGGGAGAACCTTTGTTATCAGCCAACCCCGGCTCCGCGATCAACTCTCTTTCCAAGAAGCCGGATCCGCGCCTACCGCGCCGACCTCCTCGCGTTCGCCGCCCACCACGACGCGGGTCCCAGCGAGCTGACCGCCGCACCGGTTCGCGCCTATCTGGCCGAGACGGCCAGGCTGGCCCTGGCCACCCGCAAATGCAAGCGTGCCTCGGTCGCGTCGTTCTACCGTTGGTAAGTCCGCCACGAGCTGCTCGACGCCAACCCGATGGACCGCATCGACACTGCCAAGGTCCCCGAGCGGCTGCCCCGCCCGGCCGCCGGCGGAGACGTCGCGAAGGTCCTCGCCGCGATCTCCCCCCGCCGACCACGCAAGGACCTGCCCCTGGACCGGCCGAGCGACCGGATGTTGTTCGAGACGATCTACGTCTGCGGCGTCCGCGCTGGCGAAATCCGCGGCCTACACATCGAGGACGTGGACCTGCGCTTGGACGACGGACACGTGCGCATCACGGCAAGGGCGGCACCCTCCGCACCGGTGCTGCTCGATGACCGCGGATACGTCGCCCTGCTCAAAGCTCTACCTGCAACGTACCGCCGGCTGAGTCGTTCGCAATGTGGCATCCGTACGGCGGCTCTCCAAACACGGAGGGTCGCTCCTGATCAGGTCGTCGACCTCCCGCGGACGAATCCAGTGGCAAAGCAGCGGAGGGGCTGCGCCGAATGGCAGAAGACCGACCTCCGTGGCATTGGATAGCAGCCGGTAAGGCACGTCTCGACGAAGAAACCGACAGATCGATGAGACAAACCCGGCGACAAGTCGATGAGACACCACCGTGAAGCGGCTGGTCAGCGCCCGGCCAACGACACCTCGGATGAGAACCTACAACTCCTGGGCGCTCGCACGGCACCCGCCCGGTGTCACGGACCGTCCCGGCGGGTGTCGCCACCGGCAAAGGGTGGTCCATCCGAGCGGCACCGCGATTGGCTGGGGGAGTTCCTCCATCGCTCCTCCTCTTTACCCCCGTTCGGACGACGCAAGGTGGCCGGCGTTTGCGGGTGGACGTGCCCGCCGTGCCGAGCCCAAGGTCGGTGTGTCGCTCGCGCCTCAAACCGTCTTTGTTGATGATGTTGGAGGTTGCCGGCGCTTTGACGAACGCGCCTGGCGGGGGGAGGGGCGTCGGATTGCTCTGGCGGCCTCGGCGAGTCGGCGTCCAGCTTCGAATCATCGATGTTGACCGCAGCGGTGTCGCCCGGCTGGATACCTCGCCGGAGGTGCACCTTCACCCCGCCGGTCCTGCGCCTCTACTTTCCACCGAACGCGATCAGACCGGCGTCTGTTTTGGCAGCGCACAAGTAATACACGCGGCGGAACTGCCGGATTACGCCGCCAGACAGATTCACTCCATCCGGGAGTGGATCGGCGACTCGCGGTCTGTGTTGTGGTCAACATTTGACCGCGATGACGGCATAGCAGATCACATCGGCCTCGCTGAGCTGCGAGTCGGCAGGTGGCTGCAATTCGGGCCGCCAGCGGATAGTCGAGACCAACCCTGGTGGAAGTAGGTCCAGGCCGTCGACGAAGGCGGCTACTTCCTCGCGTGTACGCGGCTGGAACGGTCCGGCCGTGGAATCGGGCGTGCCAAACTTATCCAAGGCCGCGCGCCGGCTGTCGGGTAGCGGGTCGTAGGTCGCGTGGGTCAACGCGACATGGCTACCTGCTGGCAGCGCCTCGACCAGGTCCCGCACAGCGGCAAGCGCCTCGGCGGTGTCAGGTAGGAAATGCAGTACGGCAGCCAGCAGCAGCCCTATGGGCTGGCTGAAGTCGAGCGTGTCCCGGGCTGCTTCCAAAATCGATCGAGGTTCACACAGATCCCCGTCATGGAATGCGGCTTCACCTTCCGGGCTCACCAGCATCAGCGCCCGGGCATGGACCGCTACAAGCGGGTCGTTGTCGACGTAGACGATCCGCATACGGGGGACGATCTCTTGGGCGATCTCGTGCACGTGGGGGCCGAGCGGCAGCCCGCACCCGATGTCGAGGAACTGCCTGATCCCACGCTCAGCGGCCAGATAGCGCACCATCCGGTCTCGACAGAGCCGATTCTGCGCGACAGCGGCTCTGATCGACGGGAATGCCTGTGCAATCTCGTCGGCGGAGGCCCGATCAGATGCAAAGTTGTCCTTGCCGCCCAGCCAAGCGTTGTACCGGCGAGAGGCCGCCGGCACGGTCGGGTCAAAAGGCTTGGGTACCGAACCGTTCATCAGGTCACCGCCGGAGGCCGAGCGATACGGATGCGGTCGACGAGATTGCCGACCCTCGGAAGGCCTAGCGCGTGCGACCGGGATCGGGGGATGGCCAGCCGCACCCACCACACCACCGCATACGTTCTGTGACGGGAATTCATTGCCTCGCCGAACCCCGCCGACGGGCTCATCCGGGAGGTCTTCGGCTTCTCGCACGTTGCGAGGCCTACGCCGACGGGCCAGCGTTCCACCGTGGCCGACTCACCGGCGGCACGTCCACCGCGACCACACTGGCGGCCCGCACGAAGATCCAATACAGATCGACTGCACGACCGGACTGATCCAGCGCGTAACCGTACACCCGGGCCTAACCCTCGTACGTCGGACGCGAATCCACCGGGATCATTCGAAACGTGATCGCAGCACGGCCGGCGAACAGCATGCTGGCATTGCGGCCTACGTACACCAGATCCCCGGGGTGCGCCGCCGTCGCTGAACACCGCTAACACGCCAGCGGAAGCGGGCTCGGGACGCACCGAGAATTGATCAACTCGAGGTGGCTCGCGCCCGGCTGACGAACAGGCAGACGCAAGCTCCGCGAGAAGATCGCCACCGCGCCCTCACGCCGCCAACATGGGCCGGGAGAATCACACGCCAAGCACCGGCCGGTTCCGCTGGAGGTCACGTGCTCGTCGAGTATGGCATGAGCCTCAATGAGAAGCTGCTCGGCCAATATCGCGTAGCAGATAGGCGCTTCCATTTCCCCTCCCCGCACCGAGTAGCGAACGTCGTTCAACTTTGCAAAGGAACGCGATCGACATTCGGGCCAACCATGACACACCCCTCGTTTCCCCTGGTAAACGGCGATTCGGCTCATTGATTAGGCGACGGTATGATGAGTGAAGGAAGTGCGGAACTGACCGCCAGTACGCGTAGGCGAGGCGAATTCGAGGCGCGGAGAGGGGATCGCATGGCGCGTGGGATGAATACCCTGACTGGCGGTCAGAGTGCGCCTAAGTTTGGCCTGGTTTCGGGTTTCATACTGAGGCTTGCCCGTCAGTCCGCAGGCATGACGCAAGAGAAACTCGCTGAGGTCTTGGGCGTCGACATCACCACAATCCAGGGGTGGGAGTCCGGGCGCAGGCCGCTCTCGGCGGTCAGTGCCGGCGACTTTCTCCGGTTGTGTGGTCGGCTGTCTCGAATGGGGGCACCGGCGTCGACAGGCCGCAACCTCCGTGAAGCGATCGAGGCGGACCACGTGCTGGCGACGGGTATCGCTGCTGGCAATGTCTGGGTGTGTCCCGACAGCCATCCGCTGGCCGCGAGCGTTCACCGGTGGACGATCACCAACCTGATCCTCTGGCCGATCGTGGGAAAGGCACCGCAGCACCTTTCCGAGTTCACGCCCCGTACCGCCCGGCGCGGTCCGATGCCGATGCACCCCACGCTGACCGCGGAGGAACGAAGGCGCTTCCTCGACCATCTGCTCACAGCGGCGGAGCGTGCCAGGCACGCCGACGAGGCGCTGCTGCGTCGACAGGCTGTGTACCTGCTCGGTTTCGACGGCAGGGCGGCGGCGGTCGACTGGCTGCGGACTGAATGGAAACGGGCGGGCGGCCGTCGGCCGAAAGATGGAAACATCACGGAGCTGCTGGAGGCCCGCTCCGCATCGGTTGCCCTGGCGTTGGCCGGCGACAGTACCCACCTCTATGACTTCGTTGGCCACATGACGGGGCAAGCAGCGGAGACAGCAAATTTGAACTACTGGGCGTACTGGATCGGCGAACTCAGCGACGAACAGACGAGCGACCGTTTCATGTTGGATGCCGATATGCGGTCCTGGACTGGTGTCCGTATGCTGCAGCACTTGCTGCCACGGCTAGATCCCACATCACCGCATCTGCCGCTGAACTTGTCGACCATGCACACACTCGTAGCCTCACGCCCATCGCTGCTGAGCGGCCGCCCTGCCACTCGTGCTGCCTTGGCCGAGGTCCTCGATAAGCTCGGATCCAGTAACGCCCTGGTCCGCGTCGAACGCGAGCAGCTCGCAGGGCTCCAGTACGCCATACGCATCGCCGACCGGTAGAGGAGTCCGACCGTGGCAAAGGACGCAGAGGGGCTCGCTGGGTTCGGCTACGAACTCGGACTGCTGAAGCGCGTCCGGCGCTCCGGCTGGTGGCACACGGGTGTACGGGACCCTGAGTCGGTTGCTGAGCACACGATGCGCGCGGCGCAGCTCGCCGCACTTATCGCGGCCGAGGAGGGAGCTGATCCTGCCCGAGCCGCCTTCCTCGCGCTTTGGCATGACAGCCAAGAGACGCGAACTGGCGACCTGCCACACACTGCCACCGCCTACCTGACCAAGCCCGATCCACGCCGGATCACTGCGGACCAGACAGAAAGGCTTCCCGAACGGTCGCGAGAGCTGGTCCGCGGGGCCGTGGACGAGTACGAAGTGCGCGAGACTCTCGAAGCCCGGTGCGCCAAGGACGCAGATAAGCTCGAGATGATGCTACAGGCCGTCGAGTACCGCGATGTTGGGGTGACACGTACCGCCGGCTGGATCGAATCAGCGCGCAAAGACCTTCACCTTGAAACGAGCCGCCGGATCGCTGAAGCTGCGATCGCGATCTCTCCACTCTCATGGCGTGATCGCTGATCAGATGTCCGGCTGGCGAGGGTCAGCTGCTGTGCCGGCTGATGTCCCGGTCCGGTTGGCGGAACACCACCGCGTGGCCGGCCGCGATGAGCCCGTCGATGAACGGCCGCGTTAGGCGCGGGCGAGTCAGAGCTCCCCGAGGAGTACACGACCTACATCAGCTTCGAGAGCGAGGCGCGCAGCGTCCGCAACTACGAGTCGTTGTTCGTGCCCGGCCTGCTCCAAACCGAGGGCTACACCCGTGCCGTGGTCACGGCAGGTCTTCCCTACGCCAGCGACGCGGAGATCCAACAGCGCGTCGAAACTCGCGCTCAGCGGCAGGCGTCCATCACCAAGGACGACCCGCTCAAGCTCTGGGCCATCGTTGACGATGCAGCGTTACGCCGTGAGGTCGGCGGCGCAGAGGTGATGACCGATCAGCTACGGCACCTGCTCGACATGACTCGGCAGCCACACGTCACGTTCCAGATGCTGCCGTACAAGGTCGGCGCGCATCCGGGCATGTAAGGGGCGTTCTCCGTGATGGACTTCCCCGACGCTGCTGATCCTGAACTTGTCTTCGTCGAGAACATGGCTGGCGCGCCGTACCTGGAGAAAGAGGCCGACGTTCGCCGCTACACCGAGATGTTCGACCAACTGCGAGCGGCAGCCCTGAACGTGGCCGATTCGCGAAAGTTCGTCGCTGGCTTGATCGACATAAACTAAGTGTGAGGAGGTGGAAAGGTGACGCTCCAGAATTGGACGCAGCAACGTGGCGCAAGAGCACCCGTAGCGGCGCAAACGGCAACTGCGTGGAAATCGCCCAGCTCACCAACGCCGTTGCGGTGCGTGACAGCAAAGACCCTACGGGGCCGGCGTTGGTCTTCACGCCCGACGAGTGGGCGGCTTTCATCGAGGGAGCCAAAGATGGGGAGTTTGATTGAGGCTGACCAACCGGTCACGTAAGGGCACCCGATCTTCGGACAGGTGCCCTTCGTGCTGAACGCGTGCAATGGCCCTGGCGAAAGAGCCTTTTCGCAGGTGCAGCTAGGCCACCACCTCCGACAGAGGTTCCGGCGTCCCGGCCGACTCTCGACGGTCGCGGGGCCGATCGTGGTCAAGTCCTGTTCTGCCTTGAGGACCTTGAGCAGAAGTGAGGCCCGTTCATTGGACACCCCGTGCCCGGCGTCGCGCATGACGTCGGCAAGGTGATCGTGCGACAGCGACAGGCCCGTCTCGGCGAGCGTGGCGCGGGCCGCCCGTGCCGCCGTGATCAAGTGCGCCACGGTGCGCATGTCGACCGGTGCCCCCGGGTGCCCGGTGGCGCCCGGCGCGGGTGCGGGCGGCGCGTTCGCCGTCGGCTCGGCGGGCCGATCGGCCGGGACGGTCGCGGACGGCGCCGCGTCGTCCCGTCCGCTCGCCCGGCCAGAGGTCCGGCCAGGCCGACCAGGTCCGCAACCAGCCGACCTGCTCAAGGCCAGCATCCAGGCCTAGCAGAGAACGCCCAGCGATACCAACAAGTGCGCCATCCGCTCGGCCCTGAACAACTTCCAGGCCAGCGTCCGCAACCTCGGCGACGCCATGCACAGCACCTGCTGAACGGGCGCGATGCGCGGGCTGCTGCGGCGGCTGGGCTGGTCCGCAACCCGCTGTGCCCCCGGATCGACCGGGCAAAGCCAGGACGAACCCGGTGCTGCTGATAGGTGGCGGCGTGCTGGCCAAGCGTACCGGCCGCAGCACCTCGCGGCCGGTACGCTGGTCACGACCGATGCCCGAGAGTTTCGTCAGGGGCGTCATCATCTGCCACGCGGCGCGCCGCAATTGTCCGCCAGTGCCAGCGTCCATACCGCTCTGCCGAGCTGGCGCCTGAGGGGCGTGGGGATCGGAGACGGCCTACGACAGGTGGTCGCCGAAGACACCCGACTCGTAACTGCGCCGCACCGACGGCCCGCGGCGGAGCCGCGTGGCTCCGCGCCGACGCCCGAATTTGCCGAGGAGAGTGCGTCAGGTGACAACAGGTAGCCCGCTCGGAGATCAGGGTGTTCAGCTACCTCAGAAATCGTAGTGCCTGCGGGTCCAATTTCACACTGGGAGTAGTTGACTGAGGTGTTCTATCCCAGGCTGTCGTAGGGTTGGCCCGGCAGGCGGTTGTTCCAGCGCCTGAGTCCAGCGGCGTCATTCGGCGCAGCCCGCCGGGTAGGTCGACATTCGAGCACAACGCGAGCACACAGCAATGCACGGACGGATCCCCACCTTGCCATGGCCTGATATCGATACATCGCGTGCCCGCGTATGCGTATACGACAGAGAACGAACGACGAGCACGACGTCGGCGGTGCGCGGTCGCGCCGAGGGCACTGTCGCGGCGGACGCGGTGCCTGCCGGGACGCCTGTCCGGACGAGTGCTTCGCGCGTCGGCACATCGACCCGGTGCCCGTTTTGACATAGGCTCGGCGGAATGCTGACGGCCTGGGGGAACGAGTGAGCCGGATCGAGTGGGGCCGTTACGGCGACGATATCGAACATGTCATCGGGATGCTGCTGTGCGCCAGCAACCCCGACGCGCAACTCATTCGGCCGTCACAAGGCGACGGCGGGATCGATGTCTTGGTGCCGGTCGACAGCGACGATCGGCACATCGACGTCTATCAGGTGAAGAGGTTTCACGAGCATCTTGACAGCAGCCAGAAGGGGCAGATTAAGGAGTCCCTACGGCGTCTGGTTTCCTTCACCGCCGACGGTAGTTACCGAGTACGCAACTGGTACGCGACCATGCCGCTGCTGCGCACCAACGAGTACCGCGGCTGGCTCGACGAGATCGCGGCACAAACCGGGGCGAACTTCCGATGCGAGTGGCGCGGGCTGCACTTCATTGACACCCTCGCCGCCGATCACCCAAAAATCATCGACTACTACCTGCGCGATGGCCGCGAACGCCTTGAAGCCAGCATCGCATCGCTAACCGCGCTGCTACGGCAGCGCGACGATGTCCGGTCCGCCTCGGTGGAGGCTCCGTACCAGCCAGCCGAAGCGATGGCCGGGCTGAGCGCCCTTCACACCGCGCTGAATGCCCATGATCCCCATTTCCAGTACGACTTCGAGGTCACCTCGGAACCCCGGGAGATCGGTGAGGAACCCCGGCTCATTGGAGCAGTCCAACGCGAGATCGGTAGTTCCTGGGTCATCATCAAGATCTACGCCGTCTCGCGCCAATTCGTCAGTGAGAGGCCCATCCCGGTCACCTTCACCCTGCACGTTGAGCGGGGAAGCGAGTTGGAGCGCGATATCCGTGACTCCGAACGCTACGGACGTCCGTTCGACGCTCCTGAAGGGTCCGTATTGCACGGCAGCGTGGGCTTTCCCGATGGCCTCGACCAGGACCTCACCGGCGGGTCAGTCAGCATGCGCGTTGCCAGCGCGACCGACCATGGTCTTGATCGGCGTCTGCAGATCCTCGACGGCGCAGGCGCCGTCCTCTGCGAAACCATGATCGACATGGAGCTTTCCACCAGAGGTGCCAGCGGCATCTGGACCAAGGGCCGCGATCGCGGTGGAGCATTCAGCCTGGAAGTCTTCCTGGACCACGAAGCCGGCACAGGCCGGGTCAACTTCGCTCGCCATGACATCACCGGCCGTGTCCCGGCTCGAGTTCTCCCCGGTCTCCGAGTCCTGGCCAACCTCCACCACCCGCACCTTCTGCGATTCGCCTTGCCGTTCGGCGCGGTGACACACCCAGGAATGCCCCTGGAGGGCGACCCCAGCGACACCGAAGGCGAGCATCTGGTGGCGAGGGTCATCGGCGCCCTCGCGCGGATTCAGGAACATGTCACGACGCAGATCCAGATTCCCGACCTGAGCTCGCTCGACTACAGCGACGCCATCCGCCTCATCGAGGACGCCGATCTACTTGACGGGGCACAGAAGACCGTGCGCTGGACCCAGCTCGTCACCCATCTGCACCCCGGTAAGGAACTCGAAATCTCCGACCAGCCGTTTGCCGTCCTGCTTCGCCAGCCCGTGGAGCTGTGGATCAACGGTATCCGCGTTGAGCTCGGGATCCGGCAGACCTACGTAGCGGCCGCCGAGTACGACCTCGACGCCAGCCCCATCCCGCACGACGACCACTTCGATGCGGTCATCGTTCCGCATCAGGACTCGCCGGCTATCCTTCGCCACTTCTCCCCAGCGGAAGTCGCAGCTGCGGAAGCTGGATAATCGACGAGCAGGCACCCACATCCGCCTGGCCGAATCTCACACATAGATAGCCGCGGCATCGCCCGCCTACTCGAGTTCCCGATGGTAGTAGTACATCGGCTCGGCAGCGCCCGGCCCAGTGTTTGTGAAGACGTGCGCCTTGTAGGACCGGCGGGCGTCGGTGCCTTCGACGTCCACACACGGCTCCATCGTGTTGGCGCCCACGAGATCCGCCTTTGTCTTGGCGGAGTCAGCCGGCAACGCACCTACCAGCTCACCAGCCGCGCCAGGTTCCCTGAACCTGTGGCCGATCTCGCCGCAGGGCAAGGTCTGGGATAAGGAGGACATCGACTGGGGGATCCGCCAGCACCGCCACGAGCCCGACTGACACCTACGTCCGACCCAAGCCTCCGGCACCGCCATACAGCACATCGTTACGACGCACGGTCATGCCGATGGTAGTGCGCTCACCCCCGCTAGCGGAGCGTCCTAAGTTAATAGGCTAGAGACAAACTCAAGACCGGGCGGCTCAATTTTGAGGCAATGGCCAACTCGAATAGAATCCACCGTGATTGTAAGCTGGCAGTGCTTGCAATCAGCAGTACGCAATTTGCACCCGCCAGTCCTGATATGATCTGATCATCCAGGTCCTTACCGAGATCTAGCCGCTCGTCCTCGATTCAGTACCGTTGACGTTACTGTCGCATCAAGGAGACGATGCGATTAGTGGCACTCTTGTCCTGCCATGAGTAGCTTATAAAGATCACGGCAACGCCTTAAAGCTCCTAACACGATCTCTACGCAGTCCAGTTGATCAGTCGCCGCCAGCAAATTAGGGCGCAGGCGAGGCTGACCAGGCTGTCGTGGATGTCGAGGCGTCGTTCCCAGCGCACGGCCAGCCGGCGGAACTGGTGCAGCAGCGCGAAACTCTGTTCGACGACGTAGCGCAGCTTGCCCAGGCCCTTCACGCCAGTGCTCTTGCGCTTGGGGATGATCGGCTCGATGCCACGTCTGCGGCAGGCGTGCCGGAACGCTTCGCTGTCGTAGCCCTTGTCGGCCAGCAGCGTGTCGAACCGGCGCCGCGGCCGGCCAGGGCTGATGCGTAGCAGCCCGACACCGTGTGAGCGGGCGCTGTCCAGAGCCCAAGCCCGTCGGCCTGATCCGCGTCCACTGGTTTGCTGTTCAGCCCATGCCAGCAAAGTGGCAGCGCCCTCGGCGGTGGCCGCCACGGTCAACTCGGCGACCACGGTCCCGACCGGTGTGAGTACCGCAGCGGTGTGCGTGTCGGTGTGGGTGTCCACACCGATGACCGCGTCGATGCGGTCGGCCAAACGTTCTGCCAGGATGGGTGGCACGGACTCTCCTCTGCACGGGGCGACGTTCGGACGGCGTCGGCCCGGGAGACGATCACCCGGCGGCATATCTGTGATGAGTCACGCTCTGGGCTGCAGACCCTCAGCGGACAGGCTTCTGATCAAGCCAGCAAGGTGGGCCGGGTCGGCGCCGTTAACCCACGAGGACGAGTCAGGTGAATGGCACACCGTCGTGGCCAGATCTGCGATGAGTCACTCGTCGATCACCAGCGACGAAACCTACCGAAACCGATCTCTCCCGGAACCGGCACACCTATAGAAGCGTCAGATGGTACTTCGAGCCGGGCTTGCCGCGGATGACCGGCGACGGGCCTGTTCCGGCACCCCTTTTTCGCGTCGATGTGACTGCCATCGATCGCGGCGCGGGACCAGTCGATGCGGTTCGCGGCGTTCAGCCGGTCTAGCAGGATCTGGTGCAGCTGGTCGAACACGCCCGCGTCGGTCCACCGTTTCAGCCGCCGCCAGCAGGTCATCCCGGAGCCGAACCCGAGTTCCTGGGGCAGGTCCTCCCAGCCGATCCCGGTGTGCAGCACGAACAGGATGCCCTGCAGACAGTGCCGGTCCGGGACCGGCCGCGGTCCCGGCGCCTTGTCCGGCCAGGGCGGCAGCAACGGCTCGATCGCCGCCCACAACTGGTCATCAACGATCCACGCCTTGCTCACGCCTGAGCAGAACGAGCCTCACCATCGCCAGGTAGGGGTGATCTCGTCGATGTCGATCAAGCAGATCGTGTTAGGAGCATTTATCGAGCCTGAACCGACCTTCCTCATTGTCAGGTACGACAGTGACGTCTGGAACAAACTCGATCGCCTCGGCTGTGGTCCAGCCTCGCCGTTCGGTAGTCATCTGCAACACGCACCCACCCGGAACCGCCAGCGCCTTGGTGCTCTTCTTCCAGTCGTCACCTTGTACCTTGAATAGCAACTTCAATTTGATCGGGATTTCCGAAAACCTCAATGGAACTGCCCTGTCGCTCTGCCACATTGACTGCGTCTTCGGTGTCGGCCACCAAGGGTCCTAGACCTATTGACCCACCGGGAGCGTTGACTTCAACTTCGGAACCGGCGGCAACTCTGGCACCAAATGCTTTAACGACGCCAATCAGCAGACCGCGGAAGACAAGACCAAGGATCAAGATCACTGCCCACGGGAAGTAGCCCTCGAAGGCGGCTAGAAAGTCCTTCATCGCTAGCCTCGCGCCTTCAGTAAGGGCGGCCGGCGGCGGGGTAGGGAAAGCGAAAGTGCCTTCTGATCTGGGATGATTTGGCTTGTCTAGAGTCAAGATCGTCCCGCACGGAAGGCACTTTCAGAGTGCAGGGCACTCGAACGCGTCCGAAGATCATCGTTGCTGGTGGCGGTCGCGGTGTGGTCGGTCATGCCGGCGCTCGTTTGCTGACCGATCTCGCTGACAAGACCGGGTTGACCAGTGGCTTTGTTCAAGCGCTCGGGCTGGACCGGGTGCGGCGTCCGACGCATGAGCCGGGCCGCGTCGCGGTTGATCTGGCGGTGCTGTCGGCCGACGGTGGCGAGGCCATGGCGGATTTGGCGGTGCTGCGTCAGCAGAGTGGCCTGTTCGGGCGCGTGGCGTCGGATCCGACGGCGTGGCGGGTCCTCGACGCGATCGATGTCGCGGCGCTGACCCGCTTGCGGGCGGCTCGCGCCGCGGCGCGGGAGCTGGCCTGGATGCAGCTGCTCGAGACACGCCGGTCGTTGCCGGCGACCACGGTCCTCGGGCGGGCGCTGCCCGGGTTCGTGCTGGACATCGACGCAACGATTGTGCTGGCGCACTCGGAGAAGGAAGCGGCGGCGCCGACCTGGAAACACACGTTCGGGTTCCACCCGCTGCTGTGTTTCCTCGACGCTACCGGCGAGGCCCTGGCCGGACTTCTGCGTTCGGGTAACGCCGGAAGTAACACTGCCACCGATCACGTCACCGTTCTGGATCAAGCCCTTACGCAGATTCCCGAGCAGCACCGTTATGGCAGCCCGATCCTTGTCCGATCCGATTCGGCGGGCAGCAGCTACGAGTTCCTCGCTCACCTCCACAGCATGCGCGAGTATGGCGTTCACACGCAGTTCTCGGTCGGGGTCGCGATCACCACGCCGATCCGGGCTGCGATCACCGCCGCCGACGATTGGGTGGCGGCGCGCGACGGCGACGCCAGCCTGCGTGACGGCGCGGAACTGGTCGAGCTCACCGACTATCTCGACCCAGCCGTGCTGGCCTCGTTCCCGGCCGGCACCCGGCTGATCTGCCGCCGGGAACGCCCCCGCCCCGGCGCGCAACTGTCACTGTTCGACCAGGTCAACGGGATGTCCCACCAAGTCTTCGCGACCGACACACCGCACGGTGGTGCCTCGATTCAGTTCCTGGAGGTCCGGCACCGCTGCCATGCCCGGGTCGAGGACCGCATCCGCACCGGCAAAACGACCGGCTTCGGCCGGTTCCCGTCGCGGCAGTTCGCGATCAACACCGCCTGGCTGGAACTCGCCCTGACCGGCATCGACCTGCTCAGCTGGACCCAGCACCTGCTACTGGACGGCAGCCTGGCCAGCGCCGAGCCGAAGAAGCTGCGATACCGGCTGCTGCACGTCGCCGCGAAACTGAGCCGCACCGCCCGCACCACCACTATGCGCATCGCCGCCGACTGGCCCTGGACCGACGACCTCATCCGAGCCCTCGAACGCCTCGCCGCGCTCCCCGAACCCGTTACCTGACAATGAATCCGCCGCCTCAACGACCAGGACCCACGGAGAAAACCAGCCTCCGGCCGGGCGACACCGCCTGCCCAACCACCACCATCACCAGCCACGACCGCCACGACCGCAACCCCGAGCAAACAACGGCGCTTAATGAAAGACGGAGGCTACCGTAGGTGTATGAGCCAGCCCAGCGGCTTTGACGTGGATGTCACCCGCCTGGCCGATCTTTCCCAGCAGCTGGTCAGCAGGCGGCGAAAATGGGCGACTCAACCGCGGCGTAAGCGCGGCTCGATGCCACTATCCGATCAATGACTGCTCTCGGAAACGCCAGACTGCCCGGCGCAACAATTCAGGTAGCGTGACTGAGCACAGGCGGATACCTCCTTGGCGGGGACTATCGGGCGTTCAGGTAAAGGTTGTTGACGGAGTATGCGGCGATGCCGACGCCGACGATGAGGATCGCGGCGGCGGTGGCGGTCGGCAGCCGGTGGGTGAGGACTCCGGCGAACCGGCCGGACCCGGCGCGGCGCAGGTGATGGCCCCAGCGGGCGAGGGCGAGGCCGATGCCGGTCAGGACGGTGGCGAGGCCGATTCCGTAGGTGAGCACGAGCAGGACTCCGTACCAGGCCCGGCCGAGTGCGGCGGCGCCGAGCAGGACGACTACCGCTGAGGGACTCGGTGACAGACCGCCGGCGAAGCCCATCGCCAGCACGGTGCGCATGTGGAAGGGTTCGTCGGCCGGGGGCAGCGCATGGGTGTGCGGTACACCGCCGTGCGAATGGACCTCCCCCGAGGCATGGTCGTGACGGTGGGAATGCCGATGATTGTCGGCGTGAGCGTGAGCGTGAGCGTGAACGTGGTCGTGGCCGGGAGCGCCGCTGTGGGCGTGCGCATGGTTGTGGTCGCCAGGATGCAGGAGGCCGCCGGAATCGGGGGCGGCGGCTCGCCGGCGGGCGTTCGCCAAGGCTCGGCGCAGCAGCTGGGCTCCGACCAGCGCGACGAGAACGCCGCTGGCCAGGCGCAGCCATTCGTAGAGGTGTTCCGGGGCCAGTTGCAGCGAGGTCGCGAGGATGACGCCCAGTACCAGCACGCCGGCGGTGTGCGTGGCCGCCACCGTCGCCGCGACGGTCAACGCGTGCGAGATTCGTCCGCGGGCGCCGACCAGGTAGGCGGCCATGATGGTCTTGCCGTGCCCGGGTGCGGCGGCGTGCGCGCCGCCGAGCACGAAGGCGACCAGCACGGCGAGTACGCCGACGCCCCAGGTGAGCTGGGGATGGCCGATCAGCTCGGTGAACCATCGTGTGAAACGGTCGACGCCGCGGGCCTGCACGGCGAGGTTCTGCTCGCCGGCGAACATCGGAGCGGGCGGGCCGCCGTGCCGGACGGTCAGGGCGGCGGCGCGTACATCTTGGGTCGGGGCGCCTGGGGGGTACGCGGTGAGTCGCGCGCTGACGCTGCGGGCCGGCACGCTCGAGCTGGTCAACGTGTACCGGTCGCCGACCGCGGTGATCTCGCGCCAGCCGATCCGGTCGGCCAGGTAGCTCTGCTCGAAGGCGATGTCGGTCCCGTCGCGGATCGTCCCGTCGGCGTGCAAGGCGCATTGCAAGCGGAGGGTTGTCAGGCCGCCGGCGCCGGGCGGGAAGGAGAGCCCGGACGGTCCGCCCCGGACGGGGACGTCTTGTCCGTCGAAGCGGACGGTGGTGGCGGCGACGACGCTGCGGCACGTCCCGGCGGTGTAGGCGTCGAGTTCTTGCCGGCTGTCCCGTCCGTCGCCGTCAGTGTCGATCTCATCGTGCTTCGCCTGGTAGGCCGGCAGCTCGGCGAGGTCGAGCACGTAGTCGACGTCGACGCCCTCGGAGGTGACCCGCAGGCCGGCGTACTGGTTGGTGGTGAAGTTGCCGAGGGGGTGCGCCTCAGCGGGCGTTCCCGTCGCAAGCAGCGCTATGCCCGTCACCAGCAGGGCCGCTCCGATTCGCAGTGGGTTCACCGGGCGAGCTCCGCCCGGGCGATCGGTGCGTAGCGCAGCGAGAAGTACGGGTTGATGCGCAGCGCCTCGGCCAGGTCGGCCTGCCCGCCCGTACGGTCGCCGAGGGCCAGGCGAATGACGCCGCGGTAGTAGTAGGCCTTGGCGTCGCGGGTGTGCAGTCGTAGCCCTCGATCGGCGTGGCCGAGCGCTGCGCGGTCGTCCCCGGCGGCGTGCAGGGCCCAGGCATAGGCCGTCTCGACACTGATCGACGGCCGGACGGCGAACAGCGCCCGCCCCTTCGCGACGGCTTTTGCCGGGTCGCCGTGGTCGGCGTAGAACAGGATCAGGTCGATGTCGGTTGCCGCCGGTGCGGTCAGGTCGGTCAACCGGTCACTCACCCGTACCAGCTCGTCGGTTCGTGCGGCGCCGACGTGGTCGCCCGAGGCGGTGAGCACGTCGGAGAGGGTGGCGAGGTGGTCGACCGTCGGCAGGGTGGCCGTCGCCGCGCGCAGGTCGGCGAGAGCGCCGGGCAGATCACCGCGTGCCGCTTTCACCTTCGCCCGGTCGGCGAGCAGCGCCGGCTGGCCGGGCTGGCGGGCGAGGCCGTCGGCGAAACGCGCCTCGGCTGTCTTGAGGTCGCCGGCGCCCCACGCCAGCTCGCCCAGATGCTGCAGCGCGAACGCGGTGTCGCCTTGGTCGGCGGCGACCTCGAGCGCGCGCTGCATCAGCTCCTTCGCCCGGGCCAGGTCGCCGGCCAGCTCGAACAGGTACGAGGCTCGGCCGAACGATCCGGTGTCGGGGCGCAGATCGATCATGTGCTGGACGGCCGCCCGCGCCTCGGGATAGCGGCCGAGCTCGACGTAGGCGTCGGTGAGAACGCCGTACGCGTCGGCCGAGTACGCGTCGGCGGCCACGGCCCGGCGGGCGTATCGCAGGGCGTCGCCAAACTGGTGCCGGGCCGCGGCGAGCGCGCCGAGCCCGGTCAGGGCGGCGGCGTTGCCGCGGGGCTGCTCGGCGAGCGATCGGTAGAGCGCCGCCTGGGCCTGCGGGTAGTGCGCTGGGTCGAACCCGATCCGGGCCAGTTGGACGTGGGCCATGCCCAGGCTCGCCCAGGCGTTCCAGTCGCCGGGGACGCGATCGAGGTGGGCGACGGTGCGCCGGACGTAGTTGTCGAGGTCGTTGTGGGGCGACGCCGGGGTTACGACGGTCGCCGCCGGTGACTCGTGATACCGCAGCGGCCCGAGAAGGACACCGCACCCGAGCACGGCGGCCGCCGCCCCCGCCACCACAAGGGCCGGATGGCCCCACCGTCGCCTCATGCGCAGCCCTCTCGACATCGCTCAGATCCGCCGGAAACACGGTAAACACTTTTCGGCTGTGACTTTCCTGATAAACACGGATTTGGCCTGATCGTCGACGACGTCTTGTCAGCCGCGGTGAGCGGCATCGAATCGTTCAAACACGGGAGCACCATGAAGCTTGATGTCGCAGCTACCCGACGACGGCGACTACTCGCCGTCGCCGCCGTCGCAGTCACTGCGGCGGGCGCGAACGCCCTTGCTCCGGTCCAGGGCGTGGCGTCCTCGCACCGCGAGGCTCCGCTGATCGCGGACACCCCGAAACTCGACAACACCGACCTCTACGCGTTCGTCAGCCCGGACGCCCCCAACACGGCGACGATCATCGCCAACTGGCAGCCGTTCGAGGAGCCGAACGGCGGCCCCAACTTCTATCCGTTCGCTACCGAGACCGCCCACGACATCAACATCGACAACAACGGCGACGGCAAAGCGGACATCATCTACCGCTGGACGTTCAGCACGACACGCCAGCACCTCGACACGTTCCTGTACAACACCGGACCGGTCACCTCGATCAGCGACACCGACCTGAACGTCCGGCAGAAGTACACGCTGCAGCGCATCACCGCGGCCGGAACCGCGACGCTGCTGAAGAACGCGCCCACCGCGCCGTCGTTCACCGGCAAGGCGTCGATGCCGAACTACAGCGTCCTCGCCCGCTCGGCCATCATGACCTTCGCGGGCGGTAAGGCCAAGACGTTCGCCGGGCAGGCCGACGACCCGTTCTTCGCCGACCTGCGGGTCTTCGACCTGCTCTACGGCGGCGACCTGTCCGAGGTCGGCCAGGACACCCTGAAGGGCTACAACGTCAACACCATCGCCCTGCAGGTTCCGCGCACCGACCTGGCGTTGCACAGCAACTATGCCGCCAACCCGGTGATCGGCATCTGGAGCACCACCTCGCGCTACGGCGCCAGCATGAGCGGCAAGCCGGCTACCTGGCAGCAGGTGTCCCGCCTCGGGAACCCGCTGGTCAACGAGGCCGTCATCCCGTTGGGCAGGAAGAACGAGTTCAACGCGACCAAGCCGCAGGACGACGCGAAGTTCCTGCCCTACGTGAGTACGCCCGAGCTGCCCAAGCTGATGTCGGCGATCTACCACATCCCGGCACCGGCCAAGCCCCGCAACGACCTCATCGAGGTGTTCCTGACCGGCGTCTGCAAGGCCTGCGGCCCGGTCCAGGCCGACCTCAACTCGCAGAAGCTCAACCGCGACGTCAAGGCCTCGGCGTTCAAACCGGCCGAGGAACTGCGGCTCAACCTGCGAGTCCCGCCGACCGGCTCGCCCAACCGGCTCGGTGTGATCGGCGGTGACCTCGCCGGTTTCCCGAACGGCCGCCGGCTCACCGACGACGTCCTCGACATCACCGTGCAGGCGGCCGAGGGCGTCCTGCAGTCCGGGCAGCCGGCGGCAGTCGACACCCTCGGCGACGGCGTCGACGCCAACGACCACCCGTTCGAGACGGAATTCCCGTACATCGCGTGGCCGAATATGCAGAGCGTCAACCAGTCCTGAGGGGCAACAACAGCAACGACGCGGCCAATGGAGAACCCGACCATCGGCCGCGTCCTGCTATACCGCGTCGGACTTCCCGCATGCTGAACGGAGCGAATTGATGGACGCCGTGCTTTCCGGGACGGCCGCCTACTTCCTCCGGCGGAAGTTGGCCGAGCCAGGGCGAGCGATGCGACCGATATCAGGTCATGGTGACCTTGGCGTCCAGCGGCAGCGTGCGGGTGGGTGAACGCGGGGCGGGTTCGACGGTGACGCCCACGCCGGAGGCACCCGGCAGACCGTCGACTATCTGCACGATGGCGGATTGGCCCGCGGCGAGCGTGCCAGCTGGGGACGGCGTGCCGGCGCGGATCGTCCACAGCTGATATACCCGGCCGGCCGGTGGAGCGCCGGTCGCGGCTAGCATGATTACACCGGCGTCGGTGAGCCGCGAACTCGCCTCCTTGACGTGGCCGCCGGTGGCGAGCCGCTGTTCGCGCACGACGAGGTCCGGTGCGGCGAGGACGGCGTGGACCCGGGACTCGCTCGCCCGCGCGGCTTCGGCGAGCTGGCGCTGGTGGCCGATTCGCTGATCCTGCACCGCGTAGACCGCCGTGCAGGTGCAGGTGCAGGTGCAGGTGCCGGCTGCCGCGACCAGCGCGGCCGCCGCGACCAGCCGCATCCGGCGTGGCGGTCGTGCCCCGGCCGGCGGAGCGGGCGGTTCGGCCGGCGGAGGCTGCCGGGTGTCGGCGACGGCGGTCATGACGGACTCGCGTAACCGGGGCGGCGGGGAAGACCAGGCTCCGTCGGCCAGACGTGCCGCCACCTCGCGCAGCTCGGCGATCTCGTTTCCGCAGTCCTCGCACTCCCGCAGGTGCCGCTCGAACGCGATGCGTTCGAGGTCGTCGACCGCGTCCAGCGCGTACGCACCGACCAGGGAATGCACGTTCGCGATCACCATCCCCGGACGTCGACACCGCCGACCTCGATGAACTGAACGGCATCCTCCGCGCAGCCCGGCTCCTGCGCGGCGAGAAGGTCGAGGTCACCTGGACCGAGGTCACCATGACCCTCGGCACCCCCGAACATCTCCCGCCCGCCGAAGCACCCGAGGCCGCCCTGCTGCTCGTGCAGCCGATGACAGTCAGCATCAACGGAGAGACCATCGACCTCAACGCCGAACGATGGGTCTTCTACACCAGCGCCGAACTCGCCGACCCGATCACCGCCCAGAACGCGGAGCTAGGCGCCGAGATCCGGCTCGTCCCTGCGTCCAACAACACCGCCGTCCTCGTCGCCACGACCTCATCCTGAAGCCCCAGCCCGAAACGCGGGAACAAGCGCTGACGGGTCCACCGGGTTCAAGTCCCGACGGTTCCACCGGGTTCGAGTCTCGACCGATTATCAAAATTTCTGCGTGCCGGGCAATTGCGGCATTTTCTCGCGCGCAGATATGTTGGCGACAATGGCCGTCGGTGCCTACTGCGATTGCCTGATGATTCTGATCCGCCCACCTTTACCGGCGGAACGGCGGCCGTTGCTCTGCGCTAGTTCGCCTGGGCATGCTCGACGCATCGCCACACGAGCCTCCGCACCGACAACCGACGCCAGCCGATGGGCGGCGGCGACACTCAGCGCCGTGTTGCTCGGCGTCGTGTTCCTGATCGCCTGGGCGGCCGGCGATCATCGGCTCCCGGCCACCGACTCGGCGCTGCCACCCTGGGTGGAACCGCTGGTCACGATCGTCTCGCACGGGGCTGCCGGCGCGGTCCTGGTGGACCGCCGCCCAGACCTGCCGTTCGGCTGGCTCCTCGCGGGCGTCGCCGTGCTGCTCGCGGTGCAGGTCGTCGTGGCATACCCGGCGGCGGACGCGGTGGCGCACGGCGACCGCGGCGCGCTGGCCCGGTGGGGCCTTACCCCGCTAACCTTCGCCTTCCTGCCGGTGGCGGTGCAGGGTCTGGTGAACGCGCGCTTTCCCACCGGCCGGCCGGCGACCAGCGCCGGCACCCTGCTGGAGGCGGCCATCGTCGCCGGCGCGGCCGCGGTCGTGCTGGGGGGTTTCCTCGGGGGCTCGCTGACCGGCGTGGTGCCGGGCGTACCGCCGCTGCAGCACCCGCTCACCGGTGGCACGCCGGTCGGTGCCGCCGCCGACGCGCTGCTCGCGGTCGCGCCGGTGGTGATCGCCCTCGGGTTGCTGGCCGGGCTCGGCGTGGTGTGGCGCTTCCTGGGGGCGGCCGGCCTGGAACGCCAGCAGCTGAAGTGGCGGGCGGCGGGCGTGCTGGTTGCCGTGGCGCTGTTCCCGGTGGCGGTCACGGGTCGGCTCGGCTTCCTCATTGCACTGGACGCCCCGGTGTTCGTGCTGACGCTGGTCGTACCGGTGTTGCGGTATCGACTGTGGGCGATCGACACGATCCTGCGGCGCTCACTGGCGTACGCGGTGATCGCCGCCCTGCTCGGCATCGCATACGTGGCAGTGACCGCCGTGCTGGCCGGCGTGGCCTCGGACCGCATCGCCGCGCCGGTGGCCGCAGCGGTCGTGGCGGTCTGCTTCGCGCCGCTGGCCCGGCGGGTGCGGCGGCTCGTCGACCGGCTATTCTACGGCGACCGCAGCGACCCGTACCGGACCGTGCGGGAGCTGGGTCGGCGGCTCAACGAAGTGCCGCACGGCAACGTGCTGGACTCGCTGGTGCAGGCGGTGGCGTCGTCCCTGCGGCTGCCGTACGTGGCGATCGAACGACCAGATGGCACGCGCCTGACCGGCTACGGCGAACCGGGGGCGGTGGCGCAGCGGTGGCCGCTGGCGTACGAACGGCGGCTCGAACACGTCCTCGCCGCGCCGCGGCGAGGACGTGTTCGAGCCGCGCGCTGCACGAGCCGATGAAGCTGGCCGGCCGCTTCGACATCTTTGAGTACCCGCCGGTGACGCTGCTGCGCAATGTCGCGTGTCGTGGACGCCCGCAGGGCCCTATCCTGCGTTTGGTCGGCCTCGTCCACAGCTTGCCGTGCTGCCGCGGTTGCCAACTCGGCGTCGGCAGCGACTACGTCCACCTCGTCGGTGATGAATACCGACTCACCGTGCTCCGCTTGCCGGTCGGCGATTTCGCGTTGGCGGCGGGCAGCGATCCCCAGCAGCGCTACAGCCGGCAACAAGGTGGCCTGAATTGTGCTGACGATGACCATGGCAATTATCGACACCCCTGCACTTTCCCACCGTCTCGCGATAGTTCACGCTCCGCTCGACCCGCGTTGCTGACATTCGAGTGGCGCATGGCCGAACATGTCCAGTGGACTGGCAAGAAACACCCTGGATCGCGGTGTCGCACGGCGGTCGTCTTCACGCTGTGATCAGCGGACGCCGCCGTAGGCCGCAAGCGGAGCTTGTCGGTGATGCCGAGACCATAGGCATCGCCTTCAGCGACCAAGGCCGTGCGGTCAATACGCTACGTAACGACCACGCGACCGTTGTCTCCGACGTCCGCGGCGGCCCTCCCTTCGGATCCCTGACCCTTGCTCGAACGTCTCGGGCCCCGCGGGGTTACACTGGACGCTACCCGCTCACTCAGACCGAGGTCGCGGGGTGCAGCAGCCGCGCATCGACGTGTGTGGCGTGACCTGCCGTGTCGTCCGCGGCAGCGTTGCCACGACGGTCGGCCGACTATTCCGCGGTCGGTGTACTCGCAGCGTTCCGGTTGCGGCTGGGTTGCTTGACTCAACTCTGCCAGTCGGCGCCCGATCCTTCGACATCGAGCCCATCCGCGGCTCGCCCCGCGGTGACTTCGTGTCGGAGGTGCGTCAGTGCGCCAGCTCAACAGGTGGTTCAGCGAACTGCTGACAGCGCTTGGTGTCGTCGGCTTGCTAGCGGTTGCGCCAGGGGTCGCCAGCGCCGGCCCCGCCGTCAACGGCTCGTTCGAGCGCGTGAGCGCCGGCCGTGTGGAGTGCTGGGCAGCCGCGGGCGCTGCGTCGACGGTTTCGATGGTCGCTGGACGGGTCGGCGGCACGGCGCCGCAACTGCGGGGGGCCAAGGCTAACCTTGCGCCGGTCGAGTGGGCGTCGATCCGGGACCAATCTTGTGCGATGCCTGTTCTGGCGGGGCATGCCTATACGGTGGGCGCCTGGTACCAGGCCACGTCGGCGGTGCGTGCCAGCGTGTGGGCGTACAGCAGTACCAGCGGGTGGGCGAAGTGGTTCGCCGCCGCGCCGTACTCGGGGTCGACCCCGTGGGCCCGGATCGATGCCACGACGCCGGCGGTCCCGGCTGGCATGACGCAGCTGGCGTTGTCATTCGCGGTGGATGGCTCGGCCCGTCTGGTCCTGGACGATGTCTCGCTGGACGACGCCACGTCCCTGCTGGACAAGCCGACCGCTCGGTCGGCGCCGTTCACCGCCACCTTCGGGCAGGCACCGATGCTGGTCACCAATGAGTACGCCCAGGTCAATCCCACTCGGACGGATGCGGCCCGCTCCACCGTGTGGCAGGTGACCAGCGGCTCGCTGTTCGCGGCCGCCGGCAATGGTGACACGGGCCGCGTCGACGCGGGCCGACCGAATGCCACCTCGAGTAACTTCACCGACTCGTCGGTCTTCCGCCTGAATACGGTGCGCAGCGATTTTCACAACGTCTCTGTATCGTTCAACCTTGCCGTCCAGGCAATGAGTTCGACGAGCCGAACGCCGGCGGTCTCCTACGACGGTGTGCACATCTGGCTTCGTCACCAATCGCAGTACTACCTTTACTCGGCGAGTGTGGCGCGCCGCGACGGCAAGGTCGTCCTCAAGAAGAAGTGCCCCGGTGGCCCGAGCAACGACGGCACCTACTACACGCTGGGCAAGGAAACGCCGGCGGATCCCGTGGTGCTCGGCCAGTGGATGGCGGTGTCTGCCAGCGTGCAGGACAATCCCAGCGGGTCCGTCACCCTCATCCTGACGGTAGCCGGCCGCCCCTTGGTCAGCGCGGTCGACACCGGGGTGGGCTGTGCGCCGATCACCGGATCGGCGCCAGTGGGCATCCGCGGCGACAATGCGCGATTTCTTTTCAACAGTTTCAGTGTGAAGACCCTCTGACCTAGCGGACCATTAAGAATGCATTCTGTGTCCCTCGGATGGGTGTAGCACGTACGGAGTCGCGCGCGTAACGTTAACGCTCGGGCGTCGTTCCTGTGGTGTGCGGCTGAGCTATCGCCTAATGCGCCATCCGGCAGAATGGGACTCGTGTCCCGGCGTCCGGATGGACGTCCCATGACATTCAGGCGGCGCGGGATATGGTCCCCCGCCGTTCTGCTGGTTCTGTGCGCCAATCTGTCGAGCTGCACGTCCGAGCCCTCTGCCAACCTGACCACGGCGATGCGGCTGCCCACGCCCGCGCGAATCGCCGACGCGGACGTGCTGCCGTTCGGCAAGGAGAGCGCCTATGCCGTGGTCAACGAAGGCGATCTCGCCGACGCGGACGCCCTGCTGCACGACGTTTGGAACGTCCCCCGCTACGACCCGGTCCGCCTCCCTGGCGGCCCGACGTGGACCGAGGATCCGTACCACGAGAAGTACTGGCGATTCGACTTCTACTCGCTGCGGCCCACCACCAGCTTGTTGTGGGCCTACTACCGCACCGGGAAGAGCACCTATCGGGACAAGCTGGTCGCGTTAATCCAGTCTTACGTGCGATACGACGAGCGTCATCCGAGCTCCAGCCGGCTCGGCATGGACGATCCGCATGCCATGGCGTTCCGGGCGATGGTGCTGGTCAACATCTGGGCCAAGCTACGCCGCCGAGGCGCCCTGCCGCCGGCGTTGGATTCTGCCCTGCTCGCCTCGATCGGGAGGCTCGCCGACAAACTTCAGCAGCCGGTCAACTTCCAGGGCCAGTACAACCACGGCGTCACCCAAGCCGTTGCCCTGCTGCTGGTCAGCGTCAATATGCCCGTGGGCCCGCACAGCGCTCAGTGGGCCGCCACCGCCCGGCAGCGGCTCAAGAGCCTGCAGACCTCCACGATCGACGCCGACGGCGTGGAGAACGAGAAGTCGCCGTTCTATCACTTCTATGTACTGGAGTTCCTCACCCAGACGGTGAGGTGGGCGGCAGCCAACCACATTGCGTTGCCGCCTGGTCTCGCCGAGCGTGTCGACCAGATGGTCCGGTACGCGACGCTGGTGCTCTGGCCCGACGGTCAAGTTCCGCTCGAGGGCTCGTCCGTGCAACTCACCCCGTCCCGATCGGTGGCGCTGTACGGTCCGTTGACGGACCGGTTCCCCCGTTTCGCTTACGCGCTAAGCGCCGGCGCCGCCGGCAAACCGATCGCGGAGCGGGCCGTCATCTTTCCGGCGTCGGGGCAGGCGATTCTTCGGTCACCGGTCAACGATCCGGGCGCCTACCGGGACAATTCCCAGTTGCTGCTGGACGTCGGCGCCGCAACCTCGATGCACGCACACGACGAGCCACTCGCGTTCAGCTACTACTCGCACGGCAGGGTGCTGCTGGCCGACTCGGGACTCTATACCTACACCCGCGGCACCGCCTTCGACTATTTCCACGGCATCCGCGCCCACAACACCGTCACCGTCGACGGACGTGACCAGGACGGCGGCCCCATTGTGGCGGGTAGGACGATCGCCGGACAGGGCTGGGCCTATCAATCCGGGACAGCCGCCGTCTACCGCGGCGTCGTGCACCGGCGATCGGTGCTGCTGCTGCGGCGCGACCTGGTCTTGGTGCTCGACGACCTGACCGCAACCAGCCCGCACCGGTTCGACCAGCTCTGGCATCTGTTCCCCGGGGCCCGACCGCTGATCACGGACGGCACCGCCGCGATCTACGACGAGTTCGACAATCCCGCCCTGCGCATCACGCAGGCGACAACTACAGCTCGACTCCAGGTCACGGATCATTTCGGAGAGATAAATCCCATGCAGGGCTGGTACTCCAGCGAGTACGGCACCATCACCGCCAACCACGTGCTGGCCTTCACCGCGGAACCGGTCCGCGCGGCGCGATACCTGACCGTGATCGGCTCCGGGCCGCACGCTGTCGAGCGTGCCGTCGTGCGCGGTACCGCATCTGACGGCCGATTCGATATCGAGGTGTGCTCCGCCGGCTACGCCGCGCACGTCACGATCACTGCACTAAGCCGTCCGGGAGAGCGGGTTTCGGTCAGCCGCCGGGAGCGGTGTGGCAATGACTGAGCGCACCCGTGTCGCGCCGCATCAGCTCACCCTCGGGGAGTTGGCCGATGACCGTGACCTGCCGGCCTCGGTCAAGCCCCCGCAGGCGTTACGGAACTTGCCCCGTCCCCGGCAGGCGACCCGCCGCATGGTGGCTGTGGTGGCGTTGCTGCCGCTGACCGTCATCCTGGCCGTGAAGGCCGCAAGCCTGGGCACGCAAGCCATGGTCAACGCGTACGGCATGGGTGTGCTCGGTTCCACGATCTTGGTGATGTACGTTTCGTTCGGCAATTACCGGGACCCGTCCCGCGACACCGGAGAACTTGCGGCGTTCCCGCTGGTCAGCTGCCTGCTCGCGGTCCGCAATGATGTGGACATCATCGAACGTACGGTCCGTTCGTTACTGGCGCAAACGTACCCCAATTGCGAGTTGATCGTGGTGGACGACCAGTCCGACGACGGAACCCGTGAACTGCTCGCCGAACTGGCGCAACAGTTGCCCTTGACGCTGATTACCTTGGACGCCAACGTCGGGAAGAAGCGGGCGCTGGTGCGGGCGGCGGAGCACAGTCGAGGCGACTTCTTCGTGTTCACCGACTCCGACTGCGTCCTGGCCGAGGACGCCGTCGAACGATGCATGCTCGCCTTTCAAGCGCATCCTGGCATCGGTGCCATCAGTGGCCACGCTCGCGCGCTCAACGGCGACCGGAACCTGCTGACCAGAATTCAGGATGTCTGGTACGACGGACAGTTCGGCGTCTCGAAAGCGGCGGAGTCGGTGTTCGGGTCCGTCACGTGCGTATCGGGGCCGCTGGCAGCGTTCCGCCGGGAGGCCATCTACAACTATCTGCCGGCGTGGGCCGGCGACCGGTTCCTAGGCGCCGAGTTCCGGTTCGCGACCGACCGCCAATTGACCGGTTACGTCCTCGGACAACGGTGGATCGGTCGCCGGCTCAAACGCCGGTATTACGACTCGGGATTCGTGCGGACTGTCGACTACCCCGAACGCCGTTGGGCTGTCGCCTACGTGGCGTCGGCTCGCGCGTGGACCGAGGTGCCGGACACCTTCCGCCGGATGGCCCGGCAGCAGGTCCGGTGGAAGAAGAGCTTCATCCGCAACCTGTTCTTCACCGGCAGCTTCTACTGGCGACGGGGCGTGCTGGCCGCCACGCTGTTTTACGGCCACGCGCTGTGGGTGCTGCTCGGCCCGGTGCTGGCCTTCCGGCATCTGATCTGGCTGCCGCTGCACGGACGATTCTTCCTCACCGCCCTGTATCTGGGTGGGGTGCTGCTCAAAGGTGCTATCTGGGGTCTGGCCTACCGCTCCCAGAACCGCGGTGACGGTCGCTGGATCTACCGGCCGCTGATGAGTCTGCTCTCCGCGACAGTGCTCTCCTGGATGTTGATCTATTCGGCTCTCACTCTGCGCAGAAGTGTGTGGTCCCGCGGATGACCAAAGGTAACGGTTCTCTGCCGGGGACCGCGGTGCAGGTGATCGTATTACTGGCCACTGTCGGCCTCTACTTGCTGATCGTCACCCGCGGCCAGCCGATGGAGTGGCTACCGTGACGGTCCGCAAACAGATGCGCGTCACGTTGCGCCGGCTGGCCGCCGTTACGGTCACCCTGGCCACGCTGGGTGTACCGACCGCCACCTACCTGTACGTCAAGGAGCGCGTCCAGCTCGGCGAGCAACAGCCGGCGCCCTCGCCGCCTGCTCTGTCACCGGCTGCTCAGGCCCGGTTCCGCGCCGCCTCGACCAGCGGCCGGTCATTCGTGGTGCTGGGCTACCACGACCTGGTGGACTCTGTCGCGGCCACAACGCCGTCCGGCGGGCGCCGCGTCTCGGTCAGCGCGACCGCGTTCGCCGCCCATCTGCGGATGCTGCGCCTGGCCGGCTACCGGTCGGTGTCCGCCGCGGAGGTGGCAGAGGTCGTCAACGGTCGCGGTGCGCTGCCGCCGCACGCGGTGCTGCTGACCTTCGACGGCGCACGCTGGCGCGACTGGTCGTACGCCGATCCCATCCTGAAGGCTTACGGCTTCCAAGCGACCGTCTTCGTCGACCCGGCTACGGTGCTAACCCAGCGCGGGACGACGTTGTCCTGGCGTGTCCTTCGACGCATGACCGGCTCCGGTCGATGGTCGGTCGGTGTGGCCGGCACGAAGGACACCGTGGAGATCGGTCCCGGGCGAGCGGCGAGCGCCCTGCTCGGCCGCCGCTGGCTTACCGACCGGAACCGTCCGGAGACCGCAGCCGCATACGGCGGGCGCATCCAGGCCAGTATCGACCGTCAGCGCCGTACCGTCGTCGCGCACGGTCTCGCCGAGCCCCGGCTGTTCTCCTACCCGTTCCAGCCCCGGTATCCGCTCCCGCCCGATCAACTCACCTCCTTGACCCGCGTGGTCACCGGCAGCTTCGACGCGGCCACCCTCACCCTCGCGGGCGACACCACCGCCGATGAAGCATGGCTGAAGAAGAGGATTCTGCCGCGCCTGGAGATCTACGGGTCGACCACCGACGAGATGCTGTTCAACCGCATCCAGAACCTCGCGACGTCTTGATGCACCGCATCGCCATCTGCGTGGCCGTGGCGGCCGCTCTCGCCGGCGCCGGCATTTCCTGCGTGATCCCGCGACCGGACCTGCGGGAGATGACGTTGCTCAGCAACGAATACGCCTTCCGGCATCCCGCGACGCCCGATGCGATCGGCTCGCCGGACTGGACGGTGACCAGCGGCTCGCTGTACCGCCACGGCGACTACCTGTGGTCCGGTACCCCGGACGCGTCGCCGCCGGGTCCTTCGTCGGCGCGCGGCACCGACTCGGCCGTGCTGCGCGCCGTCCGAGCCGGCAGCGGCTACACCGACGTGAGCGTGCGCTTCGACCTGCACGTCAACGGCCTGACGACGACGGCGCGTACTCCGGCCCGCGACTTCGACGGCGTCCACGTCATGCTGCGCTACACGTCCGAACGATCCGCGTACTTCGTTTCGGTCAGCCGGCGGGATGGGCTGTTGGTGATCAAACGCAAGACGGCGGGTGGGCCGAGCAACGGTGGGACGTACCGCACCCTCGCGATGGCCCCCGCGCCCCTGCCCGCGCCGCGATCGGTCTGGCGGCACGTCGAGGCGACGATCCGAGGGTCGGCCGCGGTACGAGTGACCGTCAGAATCGACGGCTTCGCCGCCTTGCAGGCCGTCGACCACACCGCCCCGGGTGACTCGGTCGCGGGCCAGGTCGGCTTGCGCGGCGACAACTGCGACTTCATCATTCGCGGTTTCCGTATCAGCCCACCCGCGACCCTGCTGTGACCAGCGACTACGTGCCATATCTCGACCGCCCCGGAGCCAACGTGCGTAAACATCGTCCGACCGCCGCGCTCATAGCCACCGCCGTCGCGCTCGTCAGCGGTCAGGTGAAACCGGTCGCGGCCCACGCCGATGAGCCGACGCCGGCTCGGGCGCAGCCGGTTGTCGCGGCGCCGGTCTCTGCTCAGCCTTCCGCCTCGGCATCGCGGTCACCAGGTGGACCGCGCCTCGAGTCGCAGCTGGCCCGGCTGCTAGTGCCGACCATCACCCTGGCGTTCGACGACGGCACCAGTGACCACGCCGGTGCGGCGCGGTTGCTGGAAGGTCAGGGTCTGCGCGGGGTTTTCTACGTCAACAGCGGACGCCTTGGCCTCCCCGGTTACCTGACCACGGGTCAGGCGCTACAGATGCAGCAGCGGGGCCACGAGATCGGCGGTCACACGGTTTTCCACCTGCGACTCTCGCAGCAGGACGAGGCCGAACAGCAGCGACAGATCTGCACTGACCGCAACCAGTTGATCGCCGCCGGGATTCACGCCGCTGACTTCGCCTATCCGTTCAACGATTTTACGCCGGCAACGCAGCAACTGGTTCGCGCCTGCGGTTACGCGAGCGCCCGCACCACCGGTGGCCTCGGGTGTGCCGGCTGCCCGACATACGAAAGTTTGCTGGCCAGCGATCCTTTTGCCACCCGCGCACTTTCAGGCTTCGGCCCGCAGACCACCGCGGCCGACCTGGAGAACGCGGTGAACCGTGTGATGCTGTCCGGGGGATGGCTTCAGTTGATCTTCCACAGGTTCTGCACCACCACGTGTGGCAGCAACGCCGTACGGCTCGAGGAGTTCGCCGCGTTCGTTCGGTGGCTGGCGTTGCGGCACACCGCCGGCCTGATCACCAACGCCACCGTTCAGCAGGCGCTGCATGCCGAGCAGCGACCGACGGTCACCGCTCCCGCGCCGACCTCACCACCGACGTTTGCCAATCGTTCCCTCGAAGAGCCCGGCAGCAAGCCCGGCGCCCCGCCGCGCTGCTTCAGCTACGGCTCCTCGGATGATTCCTCGGCAACGGCTTGGACGCTGGCGCCGGACGCGCACACCGGGCGCGTCGCGATGCGAGCCGCCCTCACCGATCCGACTACCACCACCCGGCTCACCACCACCCAGGACCTGGGCAGCTGCGCACCGACTGTCGTGGGCGGCGCCTCCTATCGGCTCGGCCTCTGGTACAAGGCCAGCCGCAGCTTCCGGACCGCAACCTTTCTACGGCAGCCCGGCGGCGGTTATCGCGCCTTGGGATCCACCAGAGAGATCGCGGCGTCCCCGACGTGGCGGCTCGCGACCTGGGACGTCGGCCCGATGCCGGCCCGCACGGGGATGGCGGTGAGCGCTGCGGTTATCGTCGCGGGGTCAGGAACCTACACCGTCGACGACTTCTCCCTGGCCGAGCTCACATCGGTCAGCGGCGCGGCTGTCGCGGGAGCGGGCGGCCAGTCTGGTGCGGCCGGTCACCGTCCGGACGGCGTCGCCGCCGGCAAGCCGGCCGCCAACGGCGAACGCCGAAGGCCTGCTCGGCCGGACACCACTGCCGGCACCGCGCCTGGCGCGGCCTTCACGCCGCCGAATGGTGGCCCACCGGTCGCCGACGGGCGGGTGCGGCAAGTGGTCCATCACTTCTCGGCGCAGTCGCCTTGGGTCGGACGAGCTGAACTCGCCGGCGCCCTGCTGGTGGCCTTCGCCGTCCTCATCCTGCTGGACCGGCGAATCCGCCTTCTGCACCGCCGCACCCGCCGCCGAATCCCGTCGAACGAAACGACGGCGTAGCTGGCTGGCCGCTGCATTGCCGTGATGCGGCCATGGCTGAGGTTGAGCTTGCCGGTTAACCAGTGCGGCGGGGTTTGGTGTCCTTCTTGTGGTGGGCCGGTCGCTGGTGGGTATGGTCAGTGATCAGCATGAAGACCATGTCGTAGGGGGTGGTGGTGGGCCGGTTGCGGGAGCCGGGCGGGCGTCGCGGGGCCGGGTGCGTGCGTTTGGGCGCGCCGGGTGGTGAGGGCTGGTCGCGTGTTGGTTCCGAAGCTCGTGGGGATTGTTTGGTTGTAGGCTCCGTTGGGTGTTTAGCCAGGAGCCAGCGGTGATGCCGGTTGATGACGCTCGCCCGGTTTTCGTGGTCGGCGATGTCCACGGTCACCGTGCCGAGCTGGTTGCTCTTCTGCGTGATCACGGGTTCGTCGACGGGAGTCTGGATTGGCGGGCGGCTGACGCCGTTCTTTGGTTTCTGGGTGACTTCTTCGATCGCGGCCCGGACGGGATCGGAGTGGTCGAGCTGGTGATGCGTCTGCAGCAGCAGGCGGCACGCTCGGGAGGCGCGGTGCGCTCGGTGCTCGGCAACCACGAGCCGTTGCTGCTGGCCGCTCAGCGGTTCGGGGATGCGCCCGGGCTGTCGACCGGGCCGGACGGCACCTTCGTCGGGGACTGGCAGGCCAACGGCGGTGTGCAGGCTGACCTGCAGCGGCTGACGCCCGAGATGGCGGCGTGGCTTAGCGACCTGCCCGCTCTCGCGGTGGTGGGCGATTCACTCCTGATGCATGCGGACGCGCTGTTGTATCTGGAGTACGGCCGTGACCTTCGTACCGTCAACTCGTCGTTGCGCGCGGTCCTGCACGGCGCGGATCCGGCCGCCTGGGATCTGTTGCTCGAGAGGTTCGCGGCGCGTAACGCGTTCCAAGGCGAGGACGGTGGTGGCCGGGCGCGGGCGATGCTGGACGCGTTCGGCGCGGGTCGAGCGGCCCGGATCGTGCACGGGCACACCCCGATAGCGTTGCAGACCGGTGAGCCGCCGACCGAGGTCGACGCGGCACATGTGTACGCTGGCGGGCTCTGTGCAAATGTCGATTGCGGCCTCTACCTCGGCGGCCGCGGGTTCGTGCACTCCCTCCGGCCCCGAGCCACCTCGTAGATTGCCGGTACTGAGTGGCAGCGGCTTAAGCCTACGCGGCGGCCAGGGCGCGTCATCACCCGTTGAAGATCGTTGTCGTAGGCATGGCTGTGCTATCTGAGTCTCTCGATGTGCTGACTGGGTTCCGGGATCAGTTGTATGGATGCCTGCCGCGGCGTGCGGACGCCTTGTTTGAGTTGACCGATGCACTGTTGTGCACCGACGGGCCGGTCGAGACGCTGGTCGGGCTGTCTCTGGCTGCAGAGCACCCGCGTGGCCACTGCGCCCTGTACGACGCGCTCAACCACGGCCGCATTGACGTAGAGCCGCTGCGCCGGCGCCTGGTCGAGACGCCGTTGCCACGCGCCGCGGACGGCCGCCTGGTGCTCGCGGTGGACGTCTCGCCGTGGCTTCGTCCCCACGCCGCTACCAGCCCGGATCGCTCGTTCTGCCACACCTACGGGCGCGGCAAGGACGAACACCGCATGATCCCCGGCTGGCCGTACTCGTTCATCGCCGCCCTGGAAACTGGACGCACCTCATGGACCGCGCTGCTGGACGCGGTCCGGCTGCCACCGGGCGCTGATCTCACCCCGCTCACCTGCGCGCAGATCCGCCAACTCGTCGACCGCCTCACCGGCGCAGGGCAGTGGCAGCCCGGCGACAGCGACATCCTCATCGTGCTCGACGCCGGCTACGAAGCCCCGCGCATCGCCTGGCTGCTGCGCGACCTGCCGATCGAGATTCTCGGCCGGATGCGCTCGGACCGGGTGCTGCGCCGTCCGACCCCGCCACGGGTCTACCAGCCATTGGGTGGTCGGCCCGCTAAACACGGCGGTGAGTTCGTCTTCGGCGACCCCGCCACCTGGAATGCCGAGCAGGCGGCCACCGTCACCGACACCCGTCGTTACGGGCAGGTGAAGGCGCAGGGCTGGGACCGGCTGCACCCGCGACTGACCCGCCGCGCCGCCTGGGCCGACCACGACGGGGCGTTGCCAATCATCGCCGGCACGGTCATCCGGCTCACCGTCGACCATCAGCCCAGTCGGGGTGAGCCGAAGCCGCTCTGGTTGTGGTGGTCCAAGCTCGACGCCACCCCGGCGGATGTCGACCGGTGCTGGCAGGCGTTCTTGCGCCGCTTCGACATCGAGCACACGTTCAGGCTGCTCAAGCAGACGCTGGGCTGGTCCGCGCCGAAGCTACGCGAGCCGGCCGCGGCGGACCGGTGGACGTGGCTGATACTGGCCGCGCATACCCAGCTGCGCTTGGCCCGGCCCCTCGCCCAAGACTTGCGCCGACCGTGGGAACGCCCACTCACGGCGGAGCGGCTCACCCCAGCCCGAGTGCGGCGGGGGCTTCAGAACTTGCGCACGACCAGCGCCTCGCCAGCGCGTGTGCCCAAACCGAGCAAGTCCGGTCCCGGACGACCGCCCGGCTCCCGCAACCGGCACACCGCCACCCGCTACGACGTAGGACTCATCCTGGTCACTGGAAGGCACACCAGCGACCGACTCACCACCAGAAGGGCACCAAACCCCGCCGCACTGGTTAAACGGCAAGTTGAGTGGCTGTCTCTCAACCTGTTTCCGCAGGTAGCGTGATTTTCGGGATGATCGTTCGGGCTGGCGGCGTTCGTATTGCCGTCACTGTGACGGGTGAACGAACGCCCGCAGGTCAGGATCTCCGGGGTAGGGGGTGCTGCTGCGTGAGCGCCGCGTGGCTGAGCCCGTTGCTGGCCCGGTTGTGCCTGCACGTGGTGACGGCGAACCAGATGGGCGAGCAATTCAGGGAGGACCTGGACGAGATGGACTTTTAGGCCGCGAGCGACGACGGCTCAGCGGTTTGACGCTGCTCTTGAGCCCGAGCGAGCCGACGGCTCATTAGGGTGATGTTCGCCCAGGTGATGTGGGCTTCGGAGTGCTCGGGCAGGCGTTGGTAGTCACGGGCGTTGCGGCGGGCGCGCATCAGCCAGGAAAGTGACCGTTCCACAGTCCAGCGGCGCGGCAGCACCTTGAAGCCGACCTGATTCGGTGGCTTTTTCACCACCTCGAAGGTGAGATCAAGGTCGTTGCGGGCCCAGTCCGCCAGGCCGGTGTAGCCGTTGTCGGCCCACATCAGGGTCAACTCCGGGTTCCGCTCGCGCAGCTCAGGCAGCATCTTCCGGGCGGCGTCGCGGTCGGTGACGTCCGCCGCGGCCACCTTGACCGTCATGAGCAGACCCTTGGCGTCCACGATCAGGTGCCGCTTGCGGCCGTTGATCAGCTTCGCGCCGTCGAATCCGCGCGTGTCCCGGCTGACGGTCTCCGCGGCCTTGACGCTCTGCGAGTCGATGATGGCGGTGACCGGGCGGGCGCACCGGCCGGCGGTGACGCGGATCTGACGGCGCAGCTGATCGCGGACGTACTCGAGCACGCCGTTCTTGGCCCAGCGGGCGAAGAACCCGTAGACGGTCTTCCAAGGCGGGAAGTCCGACGGCAGGGCTCGCCACTTGCATCCGTTGTCGACCACGTAGCGGATCGCGTCCACGATCTCCTGGCGCGGGTGCGCCTCGGGATGCCCACCGGTCGGGGTGGTGCAAGCCGGGACCGGCAGCAGCGGGGCGAGGATCTCCCACTCGGTGTCGGTGGTGTCCGACGGGTAGCGGCGCCGCCGGAGGGAGGACCGTGATCGTGGCGTTCATCCGTCACGAGCCAGCACCGTGAGGGCGGTCTTGACCCCGACGAGCTGGCCGAGCACCAACTGCGCCCACTCATCGCCGGGATGGTCCTGGACGTGCGGGATGATCACGGTGTCCAGCAGCTGGGCGAGGCGGTTGATCTCCTCGCGCACGATGCTCCGGTCATAGGTGACCCGTTGCTCGCCCACGATTGTGGTCATGCGCTGCGTACGAGCAGGCGGCCAGGACCTCGCGCAGGAACCGCAGCCCGGACTGCACCTGATACGCGCTGAGCTCGGTCGCGGTCACCAGCTGCCGGGTGGTCAGCCCGGCCGGCCGGGCCTCCATCAGCGCCACCCGGACCAAATCACCGGAGACGTTCGCCGGCACCCTTCCCATGGCTGGGCTACTCGCCGGCCAGGAGGCGGGCCAGGCCCTCCTCCGGGGTGACCTGGCCGGTGGCGACCGCACCCTCGATCCAGTCCGCGGCCGCCCGGACCCGGGGCTTCCGGTGCTGCCCTCGGTGCGAGCGCGGCGACGTGGTGGGCCACGGCGTGGCCGCTCCCGCCACGATGGGGCAGTTGCGCACCGTACTGCAGGACCGGCTCGACGACACCGGCGACGTCCTCGGCGCTATCCGCGCGGCCGACCGGCTGGCCCACCGCGTTCCGGCGGCCCACGCCGCGACCGTCTGCGTGGCCGCCCTCGACCCCACCGACGGCACGCTGACCTGGTGCTCGGCCGGGCACCCGCCCCCACTGGTGGTCAACGCCGACTTCGCGCGCTACCTGCCGCTGTCCGGTTCGGGCCCGCTGGGCACCGGCGCCGACTACCGCCTGGGCACCGACCGACTCGAGCCTAACGATATGGTGCTGCTTTACAGCGACGGCATCATCGAACGCCCCGGCCGTGGACCGGCCGCAGCCACCGTCGAGCTGTCCCAAGTCGCCATCGACAGCGTTGCTAGACGCGGACTCGACCCGGCGTTGTCCGCGGCCGAACGGGCCAGCACCCCGACTCTGGAACTGCTGGTGCGCCAATCAGGGCACACCGGCTAAATCACCCTGCTCGCCGCGCAACGGCGCCTCCCGCCTCCGCCGCTGAACCTGAGCGGCCCGGTCGAAACAGTGACGGCGAGGATGGCTCGCACCGCCGTCCAGGGCCGGCTGGCCCTCCAAGGGACCGGCAGACGCGACCGGGTTGCGCTGACGCACGCGGTCACCGAGCTGGTGACCAATGCCTACGAGCATGCCCGGCCGGACAGCGGCGACGCCACGGTGACCGTCACGGCCCACCTGCGCAACCACGGCGAAGCCCGGTTGTGCGTCGCCGACAACGGCCGCTGGCACGAACGCGCCCGCCCCGGTGACCAGCAGTTCCGCGCCGACCACGGCTTCGGGCTGGCCATGACCGCAGGCTTCGCCGACCACCTCGACGTCGACCGATCCGATGACGGCACGACGGCCCCCGTGAGGCGGCGCCTGTCTCGCCCCGCCCAGCTGCTGACGGCCGAGCAGATCAGTCACGGCCGTCCGGGCGCCGCCGACAGGCTGGCCGAACTGACGATCATCCTCGACCAGCCGCACGCTCCGACCAGCCGTATCGCCATTCACGGACCGCTCCACACCGACACCGTCGGCGAGCTGGGGGCCGAACTCGACCGGCTCACCCTGGCGGCACCCACGAGCTGACCGCCGACCTTACCGCGGTCACCCACCTCGGCAGCGCCGCCATCGCCGAGCTGTACCGGCCCCAACGCCGCGGTCAGGGACGCCCCTACCCGCTGCGTTTGTACGCCCCGGCCGGCCGCATCGCTCATCACGTGCTGGGCCTGATCAACCTACCCCACACCACCATCGACCCGCACACGGACGACGACTGGGAAGGGCTTCGATAAGCACGAGACTCTCCCTCGATCAAGGATGTTCGCCGCAGAACGACAGCGGCTGAGCCGGTACGACCCGACCGACGAGCAGGGGGTTGCTGGCGCCGTAGATGCCGCCGCATCGGCGGCAGGGGCACCGGTGGACCGATGACCGGCTGGAGATCGACGGGGGTGTTCCACCGGACGCGGACGGGCACACCGTGGCGCGATCTCCGGCCCGGTTGGGCCCGTGGCAGACGGTCTACAACCGGCATCGCCGCTGGTCGGCGGAGGGGACGTGGGAGCGGATCCTGGACGCGTTGCTGACCGGCAGTGACGTGCCGGATGGCCGGTCGGGCGGGCAGGTGTGGACGGCCGCGGTCGATTCGACCTTCGTGCGGGCGCATCAGCATGCGGCCCGGAGCTCGGCACCCACCGCAGCCGCGGAAGACCTCGGGGCCGTGGCCGGCCAGTGCGCCGGGAAGGACGGATGGCAGGCCGTCGGCCCCTGGCATCGCCTCCGATAACAGTGGCCCCGCAGGCTCCTGTATCTGAGATGGCCGACGTTGGGCCGCACCCCTGGAGGCGCAGATGATCGCGGGGAACGAGCGGCTGGACGCCGTCGAGGATCGCATCGACGGGGCTGAGGAGGCCGCCGGCCGGGTTAGAGGACAACGAGGGCCTGGGCCTGCGCCACCGCGAGACGGATCAGCATGGCACCTTCGAGCCCTCGGGCGAAGACCGGAACGCGGGGGAGAATGCGGGCCAGGGGCAGCAACGCGGGGCCCCGGGCGAGGCCTCGCAGCGGTGACCGCCGAGCCCGTCGTCCTCAGCCGGGTGCGGGCTCGGCGCCGGCGGCGCGGCTGACCTCGGCCAGGCGTTGCTCCAGGAAGGCGCGCTCCGCGGCGTTCGCCGTGAGTTCCATCGCGCGCCGGTAGGCGCTCGCCGCGCCGGTGGCGTCGCCGAGGCGGCGCAGCAGGTCGGCGCGGGTGGCGGGAAGGTAGGGGTAGTCGGCGAGCCGGGGATCGGTCGCCAGCTCGTCCAGGAGCGGCAGAGCGGCGGCCGGACCGTCGGCGAACGCCACGGCGGCGGCCCGGTTGAGCGCGACCACCGGGGTGTTCCACACCGCCAGCAGCCGGTCGTAGAGGTGCACGACGCGCGGCCAGTCGGTTTGCTCCAGGGACGGCGCGATCGCGTGCACGCCGGCGATCGCCGCCTGCAGGGTGAATCGCCCGGGTGGGCCGGACGCCAGCGCCCCGGCGGTCGCCGTGAGCCCCTCCAGGATCGCGCGCTGGTCCCATCGCGTCCGGTCCTGGTCGGCGAGCGGGAGCAGCCGCCCCTGCTCGGCGGTCCGGGCGGACCGGCGCGCGTCGGTGAGGAGCAGCAGGCCCAGCAGGCCGCGGGTCTCGGCCTGCTCGGGGAGCAGCCCGGCGAGGGTGCGCGCGAGGTGCAGGGCCCGGTCGCAGAGCTCCTCATGGACGAGCGCCTCGCCCGCGCCGGCCGTGTGGCCGGTGCTGTAGAGCAGGTGGACGGCGGTGAGCACGCTGTCCAGGCGCTCGGGCAGCTCTGCCCGGCCCGGGACCCGGTAGGGGATCCGCGCTTCGGAGATCTTCTTCTTGGCCCGGGTGATCCGTGCCGCCATCGTCGACTCGGACACCAGGAAGGCCCGGGCGACGTCGGGCGTGGGAACGCCGCAGACGAGGCGCAGGGTGAGGGCGACGCGGGCCTCGGGGGCGAGCGTGGGGTGGCAGCAGGTGAACACCAGCCGGAGCCGGTCGTCCGGCACCGCGGCGTCGGGCCGGTCCGGGTCGGCCGGGTCGTGCGGATCGACGGTCGCCGGCTCCACGAGCAGCGGGAGCTTGCGCCGGAGGGTGACCTCGCGGCGCAATCGGTCCAGCGCCTGGTTCCGCGCGGCCGTGGTCAGCCACGCGCCGGGCCGCTGCGGGACGCCGTCCCGGGTCCAGGCCTGCAGCGCGCTGACGTACGCCTCCTGGGCGCACTCCTCCGCGACGTCCAGGTCGCCGGCGACGCGCACCGTGGCGGACAGCACGAAGGCCCACTCGGAGCGGTGGGCCTGCGCCAGCGCGGCAGCGACCGCGTCCGCCGGCATGGCGGACGCGGTCGGCTCGTCGCGGGGAGCGATCAGAACGGGTTCGTCGTCGGGTCCACGACCGGCCGGACCTCGACGCCGCCGCCGGGGGCCGGGGCCGGGCACAGCTTGGCGATCTCGACAGCGTGGTCGAGGTCGCGCGCGTCGACGATGTAGAAGCCGTTGAGGGTCTCCTTGGTCTCGACGAACGGGCCGTCCGTCACCGTCCCGCTACCCTTGACCGTGGTGGCCGTTGTCGGGGGCGCGAGCGCCTCCCCGCCCGCGAGGGATCCACCAAGCGCGAAGACCTGCTCGACGAACTTGCTGTGCGCGTCGACCATCGCAGGCCACGCCTCGGGCGAGATGTCGGCGTAGAAGGCCGGGTCCTCGTAGATGAGGATCGCGTACTTGGCCATGGAGCTGCCTCCTGCACTGGGTCGCGGGCCGGCCTGTCCGGCTCCGTCATTAGCGACGACGAACATCCTGCCGCCGGATCGACAGCCAGGCCTGGAGCTTTTTCAAGATTTTCCGGCGCCGCCGCGCCGTGCGTTGCCGGAGCCCGCTTTGCGTGCCGAAGTGCTCCAGCGGCTCACCTGACGCTCCGTCTCGCCGCGGAGCGGCGCGACGGGATGCCGCGCGCCGACGCCTCGAGCGTATCTTGTAGGTAAGGCGGTGGGGTCGTGGAGCCAGATGCCGATGGCGGCGATGTCGACGGGGGCCGCGCTAGACGTGGTCGCGATTGATGCCCCTATGGATATCAAGTGGTCGACGGTTGAGTGGTGGGGCCGGCTGATCCCAAAATGAGCTGATAGAGCTCGCCTGCCACGTAGCCCTTCAGGCAGCGGCTGGCTTCGCAGCGGGTCTTGCCCTCAGAGACCGCGGTTCGATGTAGCTGCGGGTGCGGGCGCCCGAGCGCAGCCGGGCTAAAACGATGGGGTAAACTTTACGAAACTCGGGGAAGTTCAAACTCTCCATTAAGCCCGGGGCTTAACAGGTCTCCCACGACGTCACCCTCACCGCCAACGCCGAACTGGTCAGCCAGGACGCCACCGGCCACGAAATCGACCGCCGCCTGTGCTTTCGACAAGGCGCAGACTATCCGCACTGCTACACCGACCCCCACGGCACCATGATCTACGGCGAACCCGGCCAGCAATGCCTACCCGCCGACCCCTGGAGTGAACGCGTGGGGGCTGCCCGGTTTGTGGAATGCGGATGTACCTGTCGCCAGTTTCCTCGCCGTAGGGGACGCCTTAACTGATCTGCTTGAAGGGCGCCAAGTATCGCTCTTCGTCCCGAAGCCGCCTGACTGAGGTGCTTCTGTAGCCGTCAAGTGCTGCTAGCCTCCGTCTTTCATTAGGCGGCGTGGTTCGGTGTGGTCAGTGATCATGGTTGTCCGGGCTTGGTGATGGGGCTGTGGGCAGGCGGTGTTGCCCGGCCGTAGGCCGGGTTGCTCCGTGGGTCCTGGTCGTCGGTGCGGCGGATTTTGTTTCAGGTAACGGGTTCGGTAGTTCACTGAGCCGGTGGAACGTCCGGATGAGGTGTTCGGTCCAGGGCCAGCCTTCGGCGATTGGCAGGGTGGTGGTCCGGGCGGTGCGGCTGATCTTCGCGGCGACGTGCAGCAGCCGGTAGCGCAGTTTCTTCGGCTCGGCCAGCGCGGCGGCCTCGATCAGGCCTGTGAGCTCCGTGACCTGCGCCTGGTCACGCAGACTGCCATCACCGTCCGGAGCGGGAACCCAGTCGGTCGCGGCGGTGATTGCCGTGCGCACCTGCTCGCCGATCGCGACACCGACGGAGAACTCAGTGTCCAGACCCTGCCGGCGCAGACGGCTGATATGGGCCAGGAACGCGTGGCTGCTGCCCACCGAATCGCAGCGAACAAGGATCGGCTTGCCGTAACGATGCTGCTCGGGATCTGCTGCAACGCGTGATCGAGAACAGTGACGTGACCCGCCGCGGTGTTCGACCCCGCGTTGCCCGCACGCAGCAGCCCGGACAAGGCCTCCCCGGTCGCATCGAGGAAACACAACAGCGGATGGAAGCCGAACGTGTGCTTCCACGTCGGCGCGGCCGCTTCCTTCTCCGAATGCGACAGCACGATCGTCGCGTCGATGCCAGGACGAACCCCGCAAAGTGGCCGGCCCGAAACCGTCGCGCTCCCCACGGCTCCCTACCGTCCGGGTAGGACCCGCTGTATGGGACTTCAGGTTTCGGGCCAGAGTGGCCGCGCACTCGGATCGGCCGACCGTACGCAACCAGCGACATCACGCTCAACCGCGTCGCAGTGGTCGACGTCTCCAACCTACACGTCATCGTCATCGGAGCCGACATTTCAGGAGCCCTCGAAGGCGACGCGAAGCCACTGCTCCACTCCGGCGACGTGGACCATAGCCCATGACCGGGCGAGATCCGGCTGGCGTGCGGCGATCGCGTCATACATGGCCTGGTGTTGCTTATTCGTCCTCTCCACCGCGCCCGCTAGGGTGAGACCGCGCCAGACCCGCGCTCGGGTTGTGCGCCCGGAAAGGCTGCCTATCAGAGAGCACAGCAGTTCGTTCCCCGTCCCACTGCGATCCGGTGGTGAAAGTCGACATCCTGGGCGACGAGTTCGTCGATGGACGCCTCCTCGCCGAGGCCGGCGAGCACGCGGCCCAAGGCAACGATGTCGTCCTCGGTCATCCGCTGGGCGCTCAGTGCCGCAGCCGCCGGCTCCAGGATGCGCCGCACCTCGAAGAGGTCCACAACGGTTTCGTCCTGGTGCAGGTCGACGATTAGCTCCAGAGCCGTCACCGGAAGTTGGGGCGCGAGGCTGGTGACGTAGGTGCCGTCGCCCTGGCGCACGTCCAGCACCCGGACGAGGGAGAGCGCCTTCACGGCCTCCCGTAGCGAGTTGCGCGACAGGCCGAGTCGCCGCGCGAGGTCGGTCTCCCGGGGTAGCCGGTCGCCGGGACGCAGCTCCCCGGTGACGATCATCGATTTGATCTTCTCGATTGCATCGTCCGTGACTGCCATCGTAGGCTCCTTGAGCGGGAGGTGGTAAATGCGGGCCGCCGTCTCGGCGAACACCGCCGACCGTTGTGCGGCGGTCAATGGTGGTAGCGCTTGAGTGACCGCAGCGAGGCTCCGGGAATAGATGGTCAATACCAAGCACGCCGGCCAATCAGAACGAATTATCAGGCGGTTACAGCTGAATAGCCGAATAGCCTCCGCGACGTAGGGGCGGAGGTCGTCGATGGTCCAGCGCTGCCAGTGGGCCTGTGTCACGAGACGCGACTACTTGGCGGTCACATCGGGAGCGGCGGCCGGCTCGGCCATCTCAGCCGCCCATCGACCAAAGGCGCGGGCGCGGATGTCGGGTTTGGCGAGATGGTTCAGGACGAAAGAAACTCGGGCAGCTGCCAGACCCGTTCGACGCTCCTGGTAGCTGGTCCTCACGGATGACGAGATTGAACGAGAGACCGTGAGCCGCGATGACCCGCAACCATTTCCGCACCGCATGGCGGCGAAGGTATCCGGGATCCGGTTCCGCCTGGGGCTGCGCTCGTGCACCGACAAGTCGATCGTCCCTGAGCCGGTCCAGAGTCCCGACGATGCCCGGGGCAGTCGGATCGACCCAAGCCACCACGCCCGCGATCTTAGGGAGCTCTTCGGCGTAGGCCAGCAGGACGGCGGCCTCCCCGGCACCGCCCCGCCCGCTCTCACGAGGACGGTGTGTTGCACGCCGTTGCCCGCCAGCGCGGCCAGCAGACTGACGGACGTGAAACTGCGCCTGATGGTCGCGAACGCCGGGCCGTCCAACCACTGATAGCTGTGGACGATGCCCCAAAGGTGATGATGCGTGTCGATGATCATGCGGATGCTTTCGGAACGGGCAGGCCTGGCCGCAGTAGTCCGCAGTCGATGAGGTCGGTCCACAAGTCGGCAGGTGGGGGAGCGGCCATGAGTGCGGCGTTTCGCCGGACCTGTTCGGCCGTCTGCGAACCGACCACGACGGTCGTCACGGGCGGGGGAGCGGCCGCGAAAGCGAGTGCCGCCGCAGGCAGCGTCGTCCCATGGCGGGTGCACAGCGAGGCGATAGCCGCGGCCCGCTCAACCATGGCGGCCGGTGCCGCCGCATACTCGAATGGCAGGCCGGCGTGGGGACGACTCTGCGCGAGCAGGCCGCTATTGAAGACACCGGCGTTGATCACCCGGATGCCGCGTGCGGCGCACAGCGGGAAGAGGTCGTCCGCCGCCGCCTGATCGAGCAGGGTGTATCGACCTGCTACCATGACCACGTCCAGATCGGTGTTGTCGACGAACCACGAGAGGCTTTCGTTGTTCTTGGAGCCGGCACCGATAGCGTTCACGACACCTTGGTCGCGCAGCTCACACAGGGCTGGGTAGGCCTTCTCCACAGCGTCTCGCTCGTGACCCTCGGGGTCGTGCAGAAGGACGAGATCGATCCTGTCTACCTCAAGCCGGCGAAGACTCTCGTCCAAGGACCGGCGCACGCCGTCGGCGGTGAAGTCCCAGACACGGCGGTAAGCCGCCGGTACGGCAAAGCCTTCCAAATCTTGGCGATGCGCGTGGTCCGGGCTCGGTACGAGCCGCCGGCCGACCTTGGTACTCAAGGTATACGAGTCGCGGGGATAGCCGGACAGCGCCGTGCCGAGCCGGCGCTCGGACAGCCCGAGGCCGTAGTGCGGCGCGGTGTCAAAGTAACGCCAGCCGGCCGTCCAGGCGGCGTGAACCGTATCGGCCGCGTCCTGGTCGCTGATCGCGGTGTACAGATTCCCCAACGGTGCGCAGCCAAGTCCATAAGGTTCGAGCCGCAGCTTCATGGGAGCTCCCACACTAGCTTGACTTCGGAGATCGCGCCCGAGTAGTCGTCCTCGACTTCCAGTAGCTCTGTCATCTGTGCCTGCCATCGCACGTTCGCTGGATGGTTACGCAACGCTGCCCGCATGGACGAGTAGTCATCGACGATCACCAGGTGGAAAAGATCGAGTCCGTGACGCCAAATCCGCCAGGTGTGAACACCGGCCTCTCGCAGCGCCGTATCCAGATCGGCAGGGATGGCCGCGTGTAACCGGTCGTAGTCTGCCTCTTTCCCGGGGCGTAGCCGGGTGTGTAACGCTACTTCGACCACGTCTTCTCCTCTCGGCGCCGAACAGTCGCCGTCCGCGTTGGTAGGCCTTGCATCCCTCCGTCGGCTGACAGCGCGGTGCCGGTCGTTGCCGACGATGCCGGGCTGGCCAAGTACACGATGGCGGCGGCGACTTCCGTCGCACTGACCAGTCGTCCGATCGGCTGCCGATGCTGCAGCGACGCCAGCGCGGCGGCGGGATCGATCGCCTTTCCAGGAGGCGACGCACCCAAGGGGTGTCGACCGTGCCGGGATTAACGCGGTAGACCCGGATACCCGCCTCGATATGGTCAGCGGCCATCGCGAGTGTCAGCGACAGCACCAAGCCCTTGCTGGCGCTGTAGAGTGCGCGATTTGGTAGTCCGGCTGTCGCCGCAATCGAATAGACGTTAACGATCGATGGGCTGGCCGACGCTTGCAGGTGTGGCATTGCCGCCCTGCATACGCGTGCGATGCCGATGACATTGACGTCGAGCACGTGCAGCCAATCCCGGTCGGTGTTGTCTTCCACCGTTCCTTGAGCGCCGATTCCCGCGCTGTTGACCAGCACATCGAGGCCACCCAGCCTCGCTACTGCCGCGCTTACGGCCGTTCGAACGGAATCGTCCGCCACGTCCATGGAGAAGTTGAGCGGCCGGGGATGACCGTCGTTGGGTCTGAGATCTAGACACGCGACCTGTGCTCCTCGGTCGGCGAGCACGGTCGCGGTGGCCAATCCGATGCCTGACGCGCCTCCGGTGACGATGGCGCGCAGGCCGGTGGGCTCACTCATGTGACTTCCACGCAGCGCCGTGTGGGTAGGCGTAGGCCGAGAGAACGTGTGGTGCGATAGTGGCGCTGAAACCGGGGGCGGTGGGCGCCATATAGCGGCCACCGCGGGTGATGACCGGATCGGTAAAGTGTTCGTGCAGGTGGTCGACGTACTCGATCGTCCGGTTCTCCATTGTCGCCGAGACCGCAACGAAGTCGAACATGGACAAATGTTGCACCAGTTCGCAAAGCCCTACGCCGCCCGCGTGCGGGCAGACGGGCACCCCGAATTTGGCCGCCAGCAGCAAGATGGCGATGTTCTCGTTCACGCCGCCCACACGTGCGGCATCCAACTGCAGGTAGGACAGCGCGTCTAGTTGGAGTAACTGCTTGAAGACGATGCGGTTCTGCACGTGCTCGCCGGTGGCGATGGCGATCGGGGCAACCGCGCGGGCGATGGCGCCGTGGCCGAGCACATCGTCGGGACTGGTTGGCTCCTCGACCCACCAAGGATCATAGGGCGCCAACGCCTCAATCCACGCGATCGCCTGGGAGATGTCCCATCGTTGGTTGGCGTCGACCGCTATCCGGATGGACGGTCCGCACACCTCCCGCGCGATCCTGAGCCTGCGGAGGTCGTCCTCTAGGTCGGCGCCGACCTTGAGTTTGATTTGAGCGAAGCCATCGTCAACCGCGGCGCGGCACAGTCGTCGCAATTTGTCGTCGTCGTACCCCAACCAGCCGGGAGTGGTGGTGTAAGCGGGATATCCCTCAGCGATCAGGATCTGCTCACGTTCGCCACGGGTCGGCACATTCTTGGTGAGGATGTCCAACGCTTCCGCCGGTGTGAGGGCATCGGTCAAGTATCGGAAGTCGATGAGCTTGACCAGTTCCTCGGGAGGCATGCGAGCGAGCAACTGCCACAGTGGCAGCCCGGCTCGCTTGGCCTTGAGATCCCACAGAGCGTTGATCACGGCGGACACAGCCATGTGGATGACGCCCTTTTCGGGACCCAGCCAGCGCAGCTGAGAGTCATGTACCAGGTCGCGCCAGACGGCGCCCAAGTCTGCCAGCGCCGGTTCGAGCCTCCGGCCAACAAGATAGGGACGCAGCGCGGAAATGGCTGCCGTTTGCACTTCGTTGCCACGACCGATGGTGAAGGCGAACCCGTGTCCCGTCGCTTGATCCGGCGCGTCGGTACTGATAATCACATAGGCCGCGGAGTAGTCCGGATCGGGATTCATGGCGTCGGATCCCAGCAGCTCTCGGGAGGTTGGGAAGCGAATATCGAGGCATTCGACCGCTGTGATTCTCGATGTGGTCATGAGGGTTTTACCTCCTGTCGTTGCCGGCCTAGGCCGTTGATATCGAGCTCCACCACGTCGCCGCTCCGCAGGTATGGATCCGGATCGGGCATGCCCAACGCGACACCCGCCGGGGTGCCGGTGTTGACCACGTGGTGGGGTGCAGGACCATGAACTGGCTGAGGCAGAGGGTGATCGGGGCTAGGCCGAAGGCCACGTGCCCGGCATTGCTTTGCTGCCGGAGAATTCCGTTCACCCATAGCCGGGTAGACAGCGCTTGAGGGCCGGTAATCTCGTCCGGGGTAACCGGCTACGGGCCGGGCGAGTTGAACGTCTCGCACGGTTTGCTGTTGTCCCACTGACCACCGCTCTCCGCTTGACACCCGCGCTTAGACCCGTCGTTCGAGATCGAGTAGCCACCGATACAGCCGATCGCCTCGTCGGTCGACTCGAGGTAGCGCGCAGTTCGGCCGACTACGATGGCCAGCTCCACTTCCTTGTCCGTCTCTATGCTCCGCCGCGGCGCCACTACGTCAATTGAAACATCTGATGAATATGGCGGAAGCTTTGACCGGAAAACGGCTTCTCCGGCACCGGCGGAGCCACCATCTGCGGCCTCTCCGATTACAAAACTTTATCGCTCGTCCTCTTACTCCGGAGCCGAAAAAGGACTTTTCGTACAGCTAAAAGACGATACAAGCCCTGTCCCCGCTCCGACGCGGAGTCGGTCAGCATCCTCGAGTACGGCAGGCATCTCCTGTCCGGCGGCTCGCGCTACCGGTAGCTTCATACATCGGATATCTATCAAGTAGTTGGGCCAAGCGCAATACGGTCCAGGTGGCCGACGCGTGCATCGTCCCGGCTATCGCAGCGAAACTCGAATCACCGACCGGCTTGCATACGCGATTTGCGGCGCATCCGGGCGGTGCCCAGGGCCCGGCGGAGACGGTAACGGCTCCAGCGCCACCCACCGAGCGTCGGGTAAGTCACACCGCCTCGTCACCGCGAAAGTGGCCGCGAGGTCTTCGATCTTAAGGTTCCTCATCGCTGACGAACCCTTAACTGGAGACGTAGTCGTCTAGAGATCACGAACACGCCACTTCGACGCACGGCCTAGTTTGACTTTAACCGGTGCGGCGGCATCTGCGTAATTTGACACAGTCGCCGCAGTCAAGGTTATGCCGGCGTGGATTGCCCGCGGTGGTGCACGACAGGACGGGTGGTCACTGTGGGAACCGGGCGCTGAGGGCTGGTCATCGGTGTTTCCTTCGAGCAGGCCGCGCACGAGCGCCGAAGCAGCAACGGCCGGCGCGGCGGGCGTTCACGTTACGGGCGTGGGCGCTGGCGTCGTACTCCGACCGGCGGGCGGCTGCTGTGGGGTCTCGACCACTACCCCGGGCGGTCGGCGATGACGGGGGCCTCCTCTTGGCGGGTCAGGCGGGACCGATGAGGGTGGAGATCGGCGGGACGAAGGGGGCCCTGACAATGTCATCAGCCATGCCGGCGGACAGGGCATATGGCTGTGCCGCCGGGCACAACAGCAGGGCAGCTCGAAGCTAGCGGCGATGCGTCGCCGCGCACCAGCTCCCGTCCGTCCTGGCGTCACGGTAGGTCTATCCCGAAATCGAATGGTTGGCTGGGCTGCAGGCGGGGCCGGTTAGGTCGCGGAACGCAGCCACGGACACAACAGACGAAGTCGGCAATGGGATGTTGGGCAACGCCGCCCGAACGTGTGTCAGGGTTTGGCAGCATGACCTCTGCCTGCTTCGTAGTGGCGCCGCTAGCTCTCGGCGAAGCAGGAAGGTGGCACTCGCCTCATGTCAGAAGCCGTGCCACCGGACGTCAGGCGGACCTTCAGGGATCAGCACCTGACCGCCTGACGTTTGAACATTTATGGTAATGAATCGAGGCTGTGGGTATCGGTGGCACCGTGTTGCTGGCAGCGTGGAGATCACTCCCGTGAGGCCTCCTGCACCAATGCGGGAGTCCCGGCGGCACGGTAACTCCGCCGAGCCGTGTCGCTGGGCCTAAGCTCCGCGCCGATCGGGGATGCTTCGGGCAACGAGGCCGGAAAGCGCCGCCGTCAAGACCGGGGGCTAGCAGGCTAGGCAACATGTCGCCCCAGGTGCCTTCCTGCCAGCACCGGAAAGCCAGGCGGCACGGCGCGACTGGCGGGTTGTGCCGTGCCGCCCGGCGCACCGGGCATAGCGGCCTGAAGCGACGCGGCGGCCTATGCGCTCGTTCAAGAGTCGGAATGGTGCGCACGCCTCACCTGTCCGACACCGTGTGACTCCCGGCGGCGGGAACCTGCCGGGGTGACCGGCGGCACAGCACGAAACGGTGTGTTAGGGCTGTGCCGCCGGGCGGAGTCACCTGCCGACGAGTTGGGAGTGGGCCGTGCCCTGCGGAACAGCGGAGGCCCCTCCTGCCGCGTGCTCAGCTTCGGTCGGCCTTGGAATTTTGCGCGGTGGTGGCCAGGCCCGTGGCGGTGTCGGAGTGCGGCCGAAGGAGATGCTTGACCGAATGTCCGCGGTGTCGGCTCCGGCTGAAAACTGACCACGTGGTTCCGGCTCAATCGGGACCACCTCCTGAAGCATCGGGAGGTGCTGAGCGTGGAGGACTGGGCGGAGATCCGGCGGCTGCGGCGGTCGGAAGGGATGGCGATCCAGGCCATCGCCCGGCGGTTGAAGATGTCTCGGAACACGGTGAAGAGGGCCCTGGCGAGTGACAGCCCGCCGCGGTATCACCGGGCGCCGGCGGGTTCGATCGTGGACGCGGTCGAACCACGGATCCGGGCGTTGCTGTCTGAGTTCCCGGAGATGCCGACCACGGTGATCATGGAGCGGGTCGGGTGGACCCGGGGCAAGACCGTGTTCTGTGATCGGGTGCAGCGGCTGCGGCCGCTGTTCTGGCCGCCGGATCCAGCGCAGCGCACCGAGTATCTGCCGGGCGAGCTGGCGCAATGCGATCTGTGGTTCCCGCCCGCGGACGTGCCGTTGGGCTTCGGTCAGGTCGGCCGGCCGCCGGTGCTGGTCATGGTCTGCGGCTACTCACGCTGGCTGGCGGCGACGATGATTCCGACCCGGCAATCGCCGGACCTGCTGGCCGGGCATTGGACGCTGCTGAGGCGGCTGGGGGCGGTGCCGAAGGCATTGGTCTGGGACAACGAGGCAGCGGTCGGGTCCTGGCGGGCGGGCCGGCCGCAGCTGACCGAGACGATGAACGCGTTCCGCGGTAGCCTCGGCATCCGGGTGATCCAGTGCCGGCCCGCCGACCCGGAGGCCAAAGGTCTGGTCGAGCGTGCCAACGGCTATCTGGAGACGTCGTTTCTGCCCGGCCGCTCGTTTGCCTCGCCCGCCGATTTCAACGCTCAGCTCGAGCAGTGGCTGGACCGGGCCAACCAGCGGGTCCACCGCCGGTTGCAGGCCCGCCCGGTCGACCGGATCGCCGCGGACCGGCAGGCCATGGTGACGTTGCCGCCGGTCGCCCCGGTGGTCGGCTGGCGGCTGTCGACCCGGCTCCCGCGAGACCATTACGTCCGCGTGGACGCCAACGACTACTCGGTGCACCCCTCGGCGATCGGTCGCCGCATCGACATCCACGCGGACACCGACCGGGTCGAGGTGTTCTGCGACGGACGGCCGGTCGCCGCCCATGGCCGCTGCTGGGCAGCGCATCAGAGCATCACCGACCCGCTGCACCGCGACGCCGCCACACTGCTGCGGGCCGCGCACCGCCTCACCGCCAAGGCGAGCCCGGTCCGGACCGCGGTCGAGCACCGGAATCTGTCCGACTACGACCGGCTGTTCGGCCTCGACAGCGAGGTGGCCTGATGGCCACCAAAGCCACCACCAGCCGCAAAGTCGCCTCGGAGATCGCGTTTCTGGCTCGCGCGATGAAAGCCCCATCTTTGGCCGCCTCCGTCGAACGCCTCGCCGAGCGGGCCCGCGCCGAGTCGTGGACGCACGAAGAGTTCCTGGCCGCCTGTCTGCAACGCGAGGTCGCTGCCCGCGAGTCCCACGGCGGGGAAGGCCGCATCCGGGCCGCCCGGTTCCCGGCCCGCAAGAGCCTCGAGGAGTTCGACTACGACCTAAGCGATCACTGAAACGCGATCAGATCGCCCATCCGGGCACCCTCGACTTCGTCACCGGCCGGGAGAACGTGGTGTTCCTCGGACCGCCCGGGACCGGGAAAACGCATCTGTCGATCGGGCTGGGCATTCGGGCCTGCCAGGCCGGGCACCGGGTCGCGTTCGCCACCGCCGCGCAATGGGTGTCCGGGCTGGCCGACGCTCACCAAGCCGGCACTCTGCAGGCCGAGCTGGTCAAACTCGGCCGGATCCCGCTGCTGATCATCGCGAGGTCGGCTACATCCCGTTCGAACCGGAAGCCGCCAACCTGTTCTCCCAACTGGTCTCATCCCGCTACGAACGCGCGTCGCTGATCGTCACGTCGAACAAGCCGTTCGGCCGGTGGGGTGAAGTCTTCGGCGACGACGTCGTCGCCGCAGCCATGATCGACCGCCTCGTCCACCACGCCGACGTGATCTCCATGAAAGGCGACAGCTACCGACTCAAAGACCGCGACCTCGGCCGCGTCCCCGCGGCCGGCAAGACCAACGACTAACTAACAGGGTGGTCCCGATTCGACCGGAACACGATGGTCAATATTCGGGCGGCGTTGACACGCGGGACATGCTTGACAGGCGGATCGCGGCGGAGAATTCGTCTGGGTCGGCTGTGCGAGCTCGGCGTTGCAGAGGAGTGATCTGGGTGTCGGTGGGCCTGACCCGATTCGACGGACAAGGTGATCATGCCCCGGATTCCCGGACCGGCGTGTTGGGAGACGGTGATCCTTCTTTCAACGAGAGGATCGCTCATGCCCAAGCCGTATCCGCCTCAGTTCCGCCGGAAGGCGTTGGATCTGCTTGCGTCGGGGCGCACCGTTCGTGACGTTGCGGCCGTCTTGCAGATCGCCGAGTCGTGCTTGTACCGGTGGAAGCAGCAGGATCTTGTCGATCGAGGCATCAAGCCCGGCCTCAGCGGAACCGAGGGCAAGGAACTTGCTGAGGCCAGACGCCGGATCCGTGACCTGGAAGAGGAACTGAAGATCCTGCGCAAGGCTGCCGCCGCTGTTGAGGAGGTGGTGCCCCCAAAAGTTCGCTACCGGCTCGTCGCCGAGCTGCACGCTGATGGCGTGCGAGTCGGGCGGGCCTGCCACGCTCTGGGTGTCTCCCGGTCGGGTTACCACGACTGGAAGACCCGGCCGCCGTCAGCGCGGCAGATCCGTCACGCCTGGTTGACCGATCTGATCGGCACCATCCATCAGGCGTCCCGGGCCGTCTATGGGGCTCCGCGCGTGCACGCCGAGCTGGTCCACGGCCACGGCGTGGTCGTCGGGCACAACACGGTCGGTCTGCTCATGCGCCGAGCCGGCTTGACCGGCCTGCCCAGGCCCCGCCGCGGGCTACGCATCAAGCGCCTGCCGACCGTGACCGATCTGGTGCGTCGTGACTTCCGCCGCGACGGCCCGAACCAGCTGTGGGTCACCGATATCACCGAACACCCCACCCGCGAAGGCAAGCTCTACTGCTGCGTGGTCCTCGACGCCTACTCACGCCGGGTCGTCGGCTGGGCCATCGATTCAAGCCAACGAGTCGATCTGGCCACCAACGCGCTGGGCATGGCCATCGACAGCCGCGGAGCCGTCGCCGGCGGCATCATTCACGGCGACCACGGAGTCCAGTTCACCTCTTGGGCCTCCACCGAACGCGCCCGCAAGGCCGGCCTGCTTCCATCTCTGGGCAGCGTCGGCGACCCCTACGACAACGCCCTGGTCGAGTCGTTCTGGGGCCGCATGCAAACCGAGCTGCTCGACCGGCAACGCTGGCGCACCCGGGTCGAACTCGCCAACGCGATCTTCGAGTACATCGAAGGTTTCCACAACCGACGCCGGCGCCACTCAGCCCTCGGCTGGCAAAGCCCCATAGACTTCGAAAACACCGCCACCCCTCGGACACCGTCTCTCTACGTTCCGGTCCAGCGAACCGGGGCATGATCATGTCCGTCAAAACGGGGCAGGCCCACAGTTGCTCTAACTGTGATGAACCGCGAAGGGGAGGTCAGGCGGCCGTGGCCTGGTCGCGGTGCCGGAGGGGCCAGACCACGCGGTCCCGGCCGCCGTTTTTGGCCGCGTACAGGTTGCGGTCGGCGGCGGACAGCAGGCCTAGCTGGGTCGGTTCGCTGGCGTCGGCCACGCCGGCCACGCCGATGCTGAGCGTGATCGGCAGGCCACGGGTGAGTGTCGCCCAGTCGTGCACGGCGATCGTCCGGCGGATCATGTCGAGGCGGTCGGCGGCCGCGGTGGCGGTCAGGTCGGGCAGCACCATCAGGAACTCCTCGCCGCCCATCCGGGCGACGAAGCCAGCCGGCGACACCGCAGCCAGTCCGCTCTCCAGCAGCCGGGCCACTTCCACCAGCACCCGATCGCCGACGTCGTGCGAGAGTTGGTCGTTGATCCGCTTGAAGTGGTCGAGGTCAACGAGCGCGATGGTGAGCTCGGAATCGTTGTCAATCAGCATTGGGAGTTGCTCGTCTATGTAGCGCCGGTTGCGCAGTCCGGTCAACGGGTCCCGGCGGGCCTGCTCGCGGAACCGCTCGGCTTCCTGCCGGGCCTCAGCAGTCTCGAACATCGCGTGCCGGGTACGGGCCTGCGCCTCGCGCTGCTGCGAATGCAGCCCGTGGTAGGCGGTGAAGAAACTCTTGTGCGCGGCGTACGCCTCGGCGAACTCGCCGCGGGCGGCGTGCAGATCAGCCTGTTCCTGATGCACTCGCACGAGCACCCCGCGGAGCCCGCGCTCGACACACAACCTGCGCGACTCTTCAAGGCTGTCCTGCGCCCGGTCATACGCCTGGAGCCCGCACTGGGCCCGGGCCAGGTTGAGCAGATACTCCGCCAGCTCGTCGGCGTCGTCGTGGCCGTCGCTGCCGTGCAAGGCTATGCAGGCCAACATGGTCTTCTCGGCTTCTGCGTACCGGCCGTTGCCGATCTCGATGGCGCCGATAGTATCGAGCAGACTGGCGTCGAGCTGGTAGTCGTGCGCCGCTGCATGCTCCTGCAGACGTACGGTGATCTGCTCCGCCCGCTCGTAATTGCCGGCACTGTACTCCGCGTAGGCGAAGTTGTTCAGCACGAACAGCAGCAGCAACGGCTTATCGAGCGTCACCGCGAGCCGGACGGCCTGTTCGAACCGGTGTCGGGCGGCCCCGATGGAGCCGCTGAAGGCCAGAGCATCGCCGAGCCTGGTTCGATGCCACACCTGCATGTGTTCTGTGGCGCTGTCGTCGAGCAGCTCGACGCTGAGCACCGCATGCTCGAGGCTCTGCGCCGCGTCACCGAGGTGCCGGTGGATCGTCGCCCACACCAGATGGCTGCGGGCGGTCAACTGCCGGGCGCCGTTCTTGACGGCCCACTGGTGCACCGGCCACATGCGGCGTGCGGCACCGGCCAGATCGCCGGAGCGCATGAGCAGGTTGGCCTGGCTGAGCCGGGCGCGGGTGACCAGCAGATCGTCGCCGAGCAAGCGGGCCTGCCGTTCGAGAACCACGGCGCGGTCAAGCATGGTCGACGGATCCCACTCGACCGCGTCTTCCAGCTCGAGCAGTGCGGCCGACAGCCGCTCGGTGTCCAGCGTCTGCACTTCTAGATCCATGTAGCCGCCTCCTTTTCCGCGTCACCGCGACACATCGACTGCGCCGGCCCAATGTTGAGGAACTGCGGAACTTCAGGGTACAAACAAGTTCAGCGCTCAGAGGGTTCACGGCAGCAGAGGGGTGTCGCGTGCGTTAGAATTGCGGCTTGTTGTTGACCGAGACCGCGACACTGGCGGTGGGGTTGTGGACCGGTCGCAGTGCCCGAAACGGCGCAGGAGTAAGACCGGCGTCCAGCTGCACCGGCCGTTAGCCGTCGTGGTCGAGCTGGCGAGTTCACCATCGATTCTGACTGAGTGGGCGCCGTAGAGTGCAGGTTATCGTGGTGAGTCGACCAGACGTGCGCCAGGACTTCGACGTTTATCACGCGTCTCTGTTGGCGCCGTGAAGCGACGGCCGGGAAATGGTACTGCGTCGACCACCGTACGATCGCGTTAGTGCGCTCCTGAACCTTACGGGAACGGCTGCTCACCCTCGTCGACTCCACCGCGAGCCTGTCAAGATCTTGTGTAAATGATCTTAAATGTGGGTCAGTTGATGTAAGGCCCGATGCGGTCCGGGTAGTGCAGGGCGAGGGCGCCGAGAGCTTGTCGCCAGCCTTGGACGACAGCGCGTTCGACTAGGTTCTGTCCCGCGGATCATGCGTAGCGATCATGGCTGGCTGTCGTTTAATCGGTGTGGCGCGTGGTGATCTGAGTAGCGAGGAGTGGGCTGTGCTGGAGCCGTTGCTGCCGGCGCAGCCCGTCCGGGGTGGGCAGTTGCGTGATCACCGGCAGGTCATCAACGCGATCTGCTGGGTTAAGCGCACCGGGTCCCCGTGGCGTGACCTGCCCGAGCGTTACGGGCCGTGGAAGACCGCACATCAACGTTTCACCCGGTGGGCGGCCGACGGTACCTGGGCTCGTATGAAGGCTCAGGTCATTGGGCTGGCCGGGCTCGACGATGATATCGACTGGAACGCCCAGGTCGACGCCACGATTGTGCGCACTCACCAGCACGCCGCGGGAGCCGCTAAAAGGGGCTGACCGTTGCCGAAACGCGGGCACGCGAGAGTATCGGCCGGTCCCGCGGCGGGCTGACCACCAAAATCCACACCCTGGCCGATGGCCGCGGCCGGTCGTTGGCCACGCTGATCACGCCCGGCCAGGCCGCCGACACCCGGCAGCTGATCCCACTGCTCGAGCAGGTCCGCGTCGCCCGGCCCGGTGGGATCGGGCGGCCCCGTTCCCGGCCCGCATCCGTGACCGGTGACAAGGCGTACTCGTCACGAGCGAACCGCCAGGCGTTGCGCGGCAAGCGGATCCGCACGACGATCCCGGAACCCAACGACCAGATCGCCAACCGGAAACGTCGCGGCTCACGCGGTGGCCGCCCACGCGCGTTCGATCCGGTCGCCTACCGGGACCGCAACCAGGTTGAACGCGGCTTCAACAGGCGCAAACACTGGCGCGGACTGGCCACCAGGTTCGACAAACTCGGCATCAACTATCAGGCCACCCTCGACCTGGTCGAACTGCTCGATTGGCTACGCGCCGTTCCCGACCGCCATGATCCGCGGGACAGAACCTAGGCGGGCGGTGGTGTCGGGTGCTTCGTGACCCGCAAGCGTCGTGCGTGATGTTTCCGTGGCCGAGGATTAACGGCGGCAACGCGGATCACTCCGACGGCGAAATACCGGTGCGGTTGCGCCGCGGATCGTGGCGCGCGATTCGGCGCAAGGCCAGCCGGACCCGAATACCTATCATCTTTGGGCGCCATCCACTAGGCACGCGAGGTGATCTGCGCATTTATCGATAGGCGTCCAACGCGCCGCGCCCAATACGAAGCGGTGGAACATCGAGCACGACTGGTGAGCATATCCAAAACTAGATCTGCATGATCGCCCGGCGTGTCCCGCGGTTCCTCGGCCAGCCGTTCTGCGTGTGGCCGTTGATTGGTCCATTCCGATCAACCGCCGGCTGTAGCCGACCTGGTGTCCGGAACGCCCGTGACGCGCCAGATGGCGCTCGCTGCGTGGAAGTGGCGCAGAACCCCAATAGAAGGGTGGCCTCTCACAGCTCAACTTCATAAGGGTCCTGCGCCGACGATGAGTGTCACATATTCCGCTGTCCTGCCGGTACGCGAACACACCGTGGACGTGCTGGCCGGGCTGTTGACCATGGAACGAGCCCGCCGGGGCACCCGGACGGGAACCCGCGCGCTGACCTGCCGTGACCAGGCGATCCTGGTCCTACGCTGGCTGCTCGACGGCACTCGGACGCGGCAACTCGCGCGCGACAATGCGATCAGCGCGTCGACCGGCTACGACCATCTGCACGAGGGCATCGACGTGCTCGCCGCCCGAGCACCGAGCCTGCACGGCGCCCTGCTCGCCGCGAAAGCCGCCGGCCACGACTACGTGAACATCGACGGGATCCTGGTCGAGACCGACCGCTGTCGCACTCCAGACCCGACCGCCTGCTGTCACCGCGCACCCGCAAGCGCTACCAGCAGATCCACCAACTGCTCGAGCAAGGAGCCACCATCCGGGAGATCGCCCGCAAACTCGGCCTGGCCCGCGCAACCGTGCGCCGGTTCGCCCGCGCCACCAGCATCGACGAACTCCTCGCCAAGCCCCCACCCCGGACGCCCACGCGTCCCCGACGACCACGCCGCCTACCCACGCGCGCGCCTGGGCGCCGGTGTCACCAACGCCGCCACGTTACGCGCCGAGCTGCGCGAGCGCGGCTACCGCGGCAGCCCGACCACCATGCGCACCTACCTACGGCCGCTCCGAGCAGCCGCCGGCCGGCCACCGACGCCACCACGGCCACCGAAGACCCGCCAGCTGACCAGCTGGCTGCTCACCCACCCCGACCGGCTCGCCCACGACGACCGCGACCAACTCGCCCGAGCTCGTGCCGCCTACCCACATCTCGACGCCCTGACCAACCACGTCACCGCTTTCGCCGAAATCCTGACCGCCCAACAAGGACAGCGACTCAACGACCGGATCACCGCCGTCGAAGCCGACGACCAACCCGACCTGCACTCCCTTACCGCCGGCCTGCGCCGCGACCACGACCAGGTCGTCAACGGGCTGACCATGACCTACAACTCGGGCGTGGTCGAAGGACACGTCAACCGCATCAAAATAATCAAGCGCCAGATGCACGGCCGCGCCAACCTCGACCTGCTAAGCAAACAAATCCTTCTCGCCTGAACGGGTCAATCTCGATCACGGAAAGTGGGTCAGATCCAGTTTTCAGCCGTCGTTGGCAGACGGCGCCCCCATCTACCTGATCCTGGACAACCTGTCCGTACACAAGGGCGCCAAGATCCGCGCCCGAGCCCTGCGGAACAGGGTCGAGCCATATTCACCCCGACGCATGCACCGTGGGCCACCCGACCGAGGCCCAGTTCCTCCCGCTACGCACCCCTGAACGCGCCCGCACCCACAGCCAACGACAAAGACGCTGGGGCCAACCCGCCCTCCGGGCAGCCTGACCCCAACATCTCAAACCTTCTTGGTCAGGGCACTAGCTTCAGCCGCGGACCCGCCCGCTGCCTGGCCCTCGCTCACTGCAGGCTGGTCACGGGTTCCACCGTTGAAGTGAGCTATTGAGGTCGCAGCGGCGAATGTCGGTGTTGGCATAGCCACCAACGGCCAGGTATTTCAGGCAGCCGTGCCTTCCCCGCTGAATCCAAGCGCCGTTGGACTTAAGGAGGACTTGCGTCGAGCTGACGAAGAATACCTCCCAGCGGTCGTTGCCCATGGTCAAGGAGCAGGCCCCGTGGAAAATGTAGCCCTCGGCGCCGTTGTCACCACGGACCAGGCATTTTCCGGTCGCCCTATTTCTCAGCCGCCAGAGCGGATGGCCGTTCAACGAGCCAGCGGTGATGACCTGCCAGTCGCGCCTGGTGGTCGGCGTGGTGCTACAAGAGTTCGCGCGGACATCGAACCCGTCCGCCGGGTTGACCCGCAGGCAGAGGCCGGCGCCAAGCGTCTTGAAATGCCGGTAACTGACGGCCTGCGCCGGCGTTCCGAGGAGCAAGATCAGCACGATGGCGGCGGTCAGGGCAGCGGCGACCAGTTTGACTGCGCTGGTGCGCGACGCGGGTGGCATGCCGTTCTTCGCCCAAGGCTCGACGAGGTGGTTAGTTTTCATGCAGGGAAGCGTGCGCAAACACAAGTTCTAATCATAGTTGTCAGCCATCCACACACGTTGTCACGATTCATGCCGCCGCGGCGATTGTTTCGAGTTGTTGAATACACTTTCCGTCCGACAAGCAAATTCGCGACTACATCACCTTTGCGCGGGAAGCATGACGAAGTCTGGGTCGAGAGAAATTCCGAGATCACCCACTGTCACGTCCAGCGCTTCAGCGAGCAAGTGCCGGTTGTACTGGTCGGGAATCAAGTGATCACCCTCCCACTTGCTGATCATCTTCACGAGCGACTCGGGTCTTGCCGCCCCCTGGTAGCGCACCGCGACTTCAACCAAGCGATGCGCCAACTTGGCCTGCGACCAGCCGCGTTGCATCCGAGCGCGCCGAAGGCGCCGCCCGAAGCTGAAGTTTTGTGTTGGGGTCTGTTTGACGTCGGCAGAACCGACGGGCCCATGCTCCATAAGAATTGATACTTCCTCGTGGTGTCGGCGGCCGACGACGTGCCGGCTGGGACAAATAGGGCGGCACCTCCGTGGACACGACGTCGAGCCCGGCCCGGCCACCGAACCCCCGGCGGCCAGAAAGGATCCCAACCTGCTCGTGCGCCGTCCGGTTTACAGCATGGCTAGGCTCAGCGCTACCACGACGGCAGAGCGCTGTTGAAGCCGCGCCACAGTCGTTGCGCAAGAGAAACTGCGCATAACGTCCCGCGACCCCTCATCCGCCTCGAGACGGCTCCTCGAGCCCAGTCGGCCTCGCTGACTTCAGCCGTCAACATTACGACGATCAATTAACATGCGGCTGAGCAGCCAGGGGGCATTCGTCGGCAAAGCAGGCGTTGAGAATTGTTTCATCGATGACAAATTGTCGGCACATACCGCTACCATGTGGTCTTCGATTCGGAGGTATGTTCGCCACTGAGACGGGGATCTTGCATGGGCCTTTCACGCCAGGACATGATCACTGAAATCGTGAGACACAGATCGTACGGGCCGATCCTGCGCGTCCTTGCGGCAGGGCCCAGGGGATACGCCAAGATCCGGGTCGCACTCGCGGGCTTGAACTATGCGCCGGGCGACGGACAGATCAGCGCTAGCCTGAGCTCCTTACGCTCCCTCGGACTGATCGAGCAGCGGAAAGGTCCTGACGGGCGGCGACTTCTCTGGACGCTCACGGAGCAAGGCACGATCGCCGTCAAGCTCCTCGACGCTATCGTGAACCCTGAGGGATCTGGCGAGGTATGCGAAGCCGATCAGCGACCGGGGCAGGCGCGCAACAGCCATCTCGACTCGTCGACCGCGCACCCCGCTCGGCGCTACAACTACTGGCTCGGCAGCAAGGACAACTTCGCTGTCGACCGCGAATCCGGTGACCTTCTCGAGAGGGCACATCCAGCCGTACGGGTCTCGACGCACGAGAACCGGGCGTTTTTGCAGCGAGTAGTCGGCTTTCTGACCAGCGAAGCCGGCATCGACCAGTTCTTGGACATCGGTAGCGGCCTGCCTACCGCCGACAACACGCACCAGGTGGCTCAACGGCTCAACCCGCGCAGCGCGATCGTCTATGTCGACAACGACCCCATGGTGATGACTCACGCCCGTGCGCTGCTGACGAGCACAGCGCAGGGTCATTCGTGCTACATCGAAGAGGACCTCCGAGATCCGGAGAGGATTCTCAACCACCCCGATCTGCGGGCGACCCTAGATCTTGATCGTCCAGTCGCGCTGATTCTGGCCGCGGTACTACATTTCCTGCCGGACCACGAAAAGGCGAGTGCGGTTGTGAAACGACTGGTCGACGCGCTCCCATCCGGGAGTTACCTGGCGGCGTCCCACTTCACGCTCGACTACAGCCCGCCGGGGCAGGTCGCGCTCTATCGGACGATGGTCGCCGTCGGCAAGAACGACGGATATGCCCGGTCCGCGAGCGAGTTCGGCGAGTTTTTCACCGGCTTGGAACTGCTCGAGCCTCAAATCGTGCCGGTCTCCGACTGGCGCCCGAAAGCCATATCTCGGCAGCGGCCAACTGCTCGAGAGGTCGCAATGTTCTGCGCTGTCGGCCGCAAGCGTTGACCGTGTCCACGGATCGACCCACACCTCCGCGGTGCGGCGGTGCGGCGGTGCAGCGGTACGGCGGTACGGCGGTACGGCGGTACGGCGGTACGGCGGTACGGCGGTACGGCGTATCAAGTCGACGAACGTCAACGCCTTCATCTCGGAGTTAGTAGTCGAGGTGTAGGCGCAGCGAAGGAGGGGTCGAGGCCACCGGCGTTCTGCAGCCTGTGCTCGAAGGAGTGGTTGATGACAAGCACTCTGTCACGCGCTGATGTCGGCCGAGGCCGCCGCGAGGTGCCGCTCGCGCAAGGCCCGGATTTGGGCGAGGAAGCCGTGGCTGGAACCAGCCGAATCGCAACGGATCAGGATCGGGGTGCCGTAACGGTGTGCGTCGGGGATCTGGGCGAGGGCATGGTCGAGCACGGTGATGTGGTCGGCGGTGGTGTTGGAGCCGGCCCGGCCTTCGCGCAGCAGCACGGCGAGGGCTTCGCCGGTGTTGTCCAGAAAGCACAGCAGCGGGTGGAAGCCGAACGTTTTCTTCCAGGTCCGGGTCGCTGACTCCTTCTCCGAGTGGCAGATCACGATGGTGGCGTCGATGTCCAAGACCAAGCCGTCGACCGGGCGGCCCGCCACTGCTGGTTGCGGGAGGTCGCCGCGGACCTCGGCGTGCTGGGCCCAGGCGACTTCGCGGGCGTCGGCTCGGGGGGACCGCAGCTCGGCGAGGGCTGCCTCGTTGAGCTGTGACAACAGCCGCCAGGCGGTCGGGTCGGACGCGACCGGACCGAACAGGCCCGGCTGGTCTCGCAGCACCGACAGATCGGCGATGGCCTCACCACCGTCGGCCAGCATGACGGCGAGATCGACCGCGATCCGGCCCGGGTCGTGACCGCCCTGCCGTTGCCGCACGTCTGCCAGCGCCTGACTGAACGCACTGGTCAGGCCCGTCGCGTCGGCGAGATCAGCGAGCAGACGGGCACCGGCATGACCGACCACGCCCCGCCCGTCCCCAGACACCATGATCTTCGGACGTGTTGCGGTAGCCTGCACCCAGCAAGTGCCTTCCGTGACAGGAATATCGGACCCTCAGCAAGTCCTATTTTCCCTGATCAGAAGGCACTTCTTCGTTTCCGGCCCAATCCTTGGACACCCCTAACGAAGGGGCGAGGCTAGGCGGGCAGCGCAATTGAAAGAATCGAGCTTATCGGCAATCGTACGCTGTTCACACCTTTATTCCGCCATCACTGGTAGCTTCGATTATGAGAATGCTTGCCAGTCCTCGTTGAGGTAAGCGGAACCACCTATCTGAGTGCGAATCTCCAGAAGATGCCCCTGTTGGTCGGCTTCCAGCGTAAAGGGAATGCCGAACTTTTCGTAGTTGGAGTTCGCAACAAACTCACGTCTGTGTATGGTGCGTTGCGCGATGACCGTTGCCGCTGTGGCGTCGTAGACGTCTATTGTAGCGACCGGCAAGTTGTCCGCAGTGTTGTTGTCAATCGCGAGGGAGACTACACCGACATGCTGTCCGGCTCTAATGTCTGATGTATAAGGTCCGTAACTGAGGAAGCCAGATCCGTCGTTGACATTGGCGGACCAGCCGCTCCCGTCTGGCCGTCCGATGAGGTGATATGGCAATGTTTCGGTTTGCCATACGTGTTGCGGGACGGCCGTGAAAGCCGCTCTGCGAGTTCCTCCGCCGAATCGGTAATACACCCAGGTCTGGCCACCGACGTTGACGAATGCTGGTCCGTCGTTACCGAATCCGTTGCTTGATGGCAACACTGGATTTTGTTGAAACTTCGTCCAAGGTCCGGCGGGGCTGGGTGCTGCAGCTAAACCTGTTGACCATCGCGCGGTGTCGAAGGGCTTGTCGGTGCTGCCTTCGTATACCATGTAATAAGAATTGCCCTGCTTGATAATGTCTCGCTTGCCGACTGTGCCGGCATCCCAAGTGCCCGAGAGGCCGGTGTCAAGCACGGGGTTGGCAATGGACTTAGTGAGTTTGGTCAAATCGGTGCCACTTGCGTAACCCACTCGTACGTCGTGACCATCGAACCCGTGGTAGTACAAGTACCAAACTCCATTATCTAAAACGAGGCTTGGTGTGCCGATGTTCACTCGTTCCCACCCGTGAGTGTTGTGCTCGAGGATGCGTCCGATCTTGGTGAATTTCCGCCCGTCTGTAGAGGTGGCCAACGCGACGTCGCCAGCATTATCGTGACCCGCAGCTTCGTAGACGAGGTAGAAGATGCCATCGGCATAAGCAATGCCTGGGAAGCTGGCAATCCGGTCGTCGTTGCTGCCGGCAGGGCCGTTATCCAAGACGATTCCCTGATCTGTCCAGTTGATGCCGTCGGCTGAGGTCGCTAGGCCGGTGGCAAAACTTTCACCCTTGTTTTTAACGAAGTAGGCCATGATGATTCCGTTTACCGTGACCGTGGATATGAAGTGCAGCCGAAACGCGTCCCCGATCGCATGGTCTCGGTCCGGGGCGAGAAAGGCGTCATTATAGTCGAACTCGTCGGCGACGCTGGGGTTCGTATCTGCCCGGGCAAGCGTCGGATAAAATATGAGCAGAGCTGCCACTAAAAGAATGGCCCACGCCTGCCGGAATTGAGATATTGGTGTAAGCACTGAGCATCCTTCGACGCATCGAAGCAGTAGGTCTCCTCGATGATGTCAGCTTCCGATCTTACGGTCGTCAATATTATCGTTACGGCATAGATGCCGTGCCGCGACTGTCGCCCTTCGAAAGCGCATGATATTGGCCCCCGAGCGGGGAACGGGCGGCATCCCAGCATGTGTGAACGGCTGATGGCTCAGTGAACGCCGTACCGCTCTGGCTTGAGGCGCGCAACGGCTTTGTGGAACCGGCAGTGCCGAAACCTGCAAGGGGAACGAAGCTCATCGCCGGAAAGTATCATCTTTCGGCCTTATCCGTTTTGTGGTTGCAGGATCGGCGGTGGCATCTGGGCGTCCTTGTTGGTCGATGAACAGTAGTCCGAGCTGGAGTTGCCTCATCATGCTTCAGGGTCTCGACGATCTGAGGGGTGGCGTCGGGGCACTGTTATGCCGCCTCATCGATTTGCTCGTGCACGCGGGACGATGGCGCATTCCGGAGGAGGGCGTCTATCGGGGTGAAGACAGCACAAATCAGCTCTCAACCTGAAACTTGCTCATGTCTTGCCTGCGGTGGCTGGTATGTCCGCACGGCGTTGACCGACGCTCCTAACGTGTCTTTTCCGCGTCCACTTGCGTCAAGGCGTTCAGTTCCCCGATGCTGACCGGATGCTGTCAGATGAAGCTGAGGCGGAGTTGCAGGGAATCCTCGAACGAGTCGACGCCCCGCCCGAATTGAAGACGCGGGCAGCGATAGTGCTGCTAAGAGCTAAAGGTTTGCCACGGAGAGAGATCGCTGCCCTGACTCGAACGTCGTTACCGACTGTCGACCGATGGCTGGAACGTTACGCATTTGGTGGAGCGGCATCATTGCTGACCGCAACCCCTCATCGAGTCCGTCGGCAGCGGTCGGCATGGTGACAAAGTCACAGAAATCGCACATTGGCGCACTGCTGTCTTCGGGGATGTCCCCATGTAGTCGTGGCAGCCTATCGACCCAACAGCTTCTAAAACACGCTATATACAAGCGCTGCGGTGGCGGTGGACCAAATCTACACCCGTCGCGCTGCCGACGGAGGTCGACTGGTCCGTCCGCAAGGTCGGCGAGGGCACAGTATCGGCGATATCGCGAAAGCTGCGAGAAGGTACACTCATTTTCTTCCTCAATGACGGGGTTAGCGGCCGTCGCCAGCTGACATATTCCGCATTGGTTAGCGGAAGACGATAGAACCGTGGGGTTCTCAAAAGCAGCCGGCGGAGGAAAATCAGACGCCAAGCCCAGCCACGGGGCGCACCGGTGCCGCCCAACGTCGGTGCGGCCCCGCCGGCTTCTTCCTTAACCTTCGCGATGCTGGAGCTGGCTGGCCGCGGCAGCCAGCAGCACGACCAGCCAGCTCCCAAAGACGGCCGCCCCTACTGCTGGCGAGAGCAGGCCGGGGTCGGTGCCGAGGTTCATGAATGCCTGTCCGGCATTGGACGGCAGATAGGGCGCGATCGTGTCGGACCAGTTGTCGGGCAGTAGCGACACGACGCCGGGCGCGATCAGCAGGATGGCGACCACGGTGGTGAGCGCGGCGGCGATGTTGCGTAGCAGGAAACCGAGTGCCATGCCCAGTACGCCGACGCCGGCGAGATAGCCGGCCGTGCCGAGGACCGCCCGCAACACGCCGTCGTCGGCGAGGGAGATGCCCTTGTCGCCGAGGACGGCCTGCCCGGCGAGGAAGGTTAGCAGGACCGTCGGTACCAGGGCGGCCAGCGTGACAGCGGCCAGCACGGCCACCTTGCCGACGAGGACAGGCCAGCGGCGGGGCACGGCGGTGAGCGAAAAGCGGATCATGCCGGTCGAGTACTCGCCGGCGATCAGCAGCACGCCGAGGGTGCCGATCAGCAGTTGCGCCAGGTTGACGCCGCCGAGGCTCGCGCCGAGAGGATCCAGCGACGAGGGGCCGCCGGGCGGCGCCGACGTGCCGGGCTCGACGGTGGTGCCGGCGAGGAACGCCGAGAAACCGAGGCCGAGGCCGGCGAACACGGTCACCGTCGCGGCCAGCATGATCAGCGACGACCGCAGCGACCGGAATTTGATCCACTCGGAGCGGATCACCCGGCTGAGGCCCACACGAGCGTCGGCGGGGATGCCCGCGGCCGTGATCGACGTCATCGCGATGCTTTCGTGGCGCTGCCGCTGTACTCGACGGTGTCGCGGGTCATGGACATGAACGCCTCCTCCAATGACGTTTCGGCGGTGCTGAGCTCGTACAGGGTGAGATGGGCGGCGGCGGCACGGTCGCCGATCTGCTCGGAGCTCAGGCCGGTTACCTCCAGCAGGCCGGGTTCACCGCTGGTGACCGTCACCCCGGCTCCGACCAGCAGCTCGCGCAGGGCGGCGGCCTGCGGTGAGCGGACGCGGACGGTGGCCTGGGACGCCCGGCGCGTGAACTCGGCGAGGGGGACGTCGGCGAGCAGGCGGCCGCGGCCGACGACGATGAGGTGCTGCGCCGTCTGCGCCATCTCGCTCATCAGATGGGAGGAGACGAATACCGTACGGCCTTGTGCCGCGAGGTCTTTGAGCAGGTTGCGGATCCAGCGGATGCCGTCGGGGTCCAGGCCGTTGACCGGTTCGTCGAGCATGACCACCGCCGGGTCGCCGATCAGCGCGGCGGCGATGCCGAGCCGCTGTCCCATGCCCAGGGAGAAGCCACCCGCCCGTTTCCCGGCCACGTCGCGCAGCCCGACCATGTCGATCACCTCGTCCACCCGGCGGGTGCCGATGCCGTGCGTCGCGGCCTGGGCCAGCAGATGGTTTCGGGCGGAGCGGCCGGTGTGCACCGCCCGGGCCTCCAGCAGGGCACCGATCTGGCGGATCGGATCCGAGTGGTCGGCGTACCGGCGGCCGTTCACGGTGGCGTGCCCGCCGGTCGGGGCGTCCAGCCCGAGGATCATTCGCATGGTGGTGGATTTCCCGGCGCCGTTGGGTCCCAGGAAACCGGTGACCACGCCCGGCTTGACCTGGAAGGACAGCGCATCGACGGCGTGCTTGTCGCCGTAGCGTTTGCTCAGCTCGACTACTTCGATCATGGCTACCACGGTCACCCGCGTAGCGTGCCCGCGGCGTCCACCAGCCGTGGACTTCTGCGCGTACCGCAGCGGTGGTACGCCGACCGGGCGCCTACTGCGCCGGCGGATCGGCCCGGACCAGCCCGGTCTGGTAGGCGATCACCACCAGCTGCGCGCGATCGCGGGCGCCGAGCTTGGCCATCGCCCGGTTCACGTGCGTCTTGGCGGTCAGCGGCGATACCACCAGCCGCGCGGCGATCTGCTCGTTGCTCAACCCGGCCGCCACCAGGGTGAGCACCTCCCGTTCGCGGTCGGTGAGCACCTGCAGCACTTGCGGTGTGGCGCGGGCCTCCGGCTCGGGCTCGGCGAGAAAGCGGCTGATCAACCCGCGTACGGCTTTCGGGGACAGCAGCGCGTCCCCGGCGGCGACGGTCCGGATGGCGGCGAGTAGTTCGGCCGGCTCGACGCCTTTGCCGAGGAAGCCGCTGGCGCCGGCCCTCAGCGCCTGGAAGACGTACTCGTCCTCGAAGGTGGTCAGGATCAGCACCCGAGTTCCCGCCAGTTGCGGGTCGGCGGTGATCAGCCGGGTGGCCTGCAGCCCGTCCATGTCCGGCATCCGGATGTCCATCAGGACGACGTCGGCGGCGGTGTCGCGGGCCCGGTCGACGGCCTCGCCGCCGGTCGCCGCCTCGCCCACCACGGTCAGGTCCGGCGCCGAGTCGATCAGCACCCGGAAACCGGCTCGGATCAGCGTCTGGTCATCGGCGAGCAGGACGCGTACGGTCATCGCGGCCTCGTGTCCGTGGCGCGGGCGGGTAGTTCGGCGCGGACCTCGAAGCCGCCTTCCGGCCGCGGGCCGGCGTGGAACGCTCCGCCTACCGACTCGGCACGTTCCCGCATGCCGATCAGGCCGAGGCCGGCCCCCGGCGCGGCCGGGGTCGCGGACGCCGTGCGACCGTCGTCGTACACCTCGATGGTCACCCCTTCCTCGTGGTAGGTCAGGCGAACCGTGACCGCCGCGCCGTTCGCGTGCCGGCAGGCGTTGGTCAGGGACTCCTGCACGATCCGGTACGCCGCCACGTCGACCGCGCCCGGCAACGCCCGGGGTTGCCCGGCGGTCGTCCACCGGATCGGCTGGGTGGCGGCGAAGCTGTCGATGAGGCTCTCGAGCCGGCTAAGGCTCGGCGCCGGCTCGGTGGGTGGATCCGGCGCGTCGTCGCGGCGCAGCACTCCCAGCAGCGTGGCCAGTTCCTCGAGCGCGGTCCGGGCGGCGGCCCGGACATGCCCCAGAGCGTCTTCCGCGGCGCCCGGCCGCTCCCGCAGCACGTGGCCGGCCACTCCGGCCTGCACGTTGATCACCGCTATCTGGTGTGCCACCACGTCGTGCAGCTCACGCGCGATGCGCAGACGCTCCTCCGCGACCCGGCGGCGAGCCTCCTGCTCACGAGTCCGTTCCGCCCGCTCGGCCCGCTCCTCCAGCACCGCGATGTACGCACGCCGGGTGCGCACCGCGCTGCCGGCCGCCACGGCCAGCCCGAACCACAGCAACAGGACCACGATCGCCGGATCCAGCCAGCCGATGCCGAGCGCGACCACGGCACACACCCCGAGAGCTAGGGCACTGGCCGTACCCACCGCGACGGCCGTCCGCCGCGGGGTCCGGGTCGCTACCGTGTACGCGGCGACGCCGACGGTGAGCACGAAGAACCCGCGTGACTGCTGGGTCAGCAGCGCGGCGGCCGCGGCGGCACTCACCACTGCGAGAACGGGCAGCGGGTAGCGGCGCCGCAGGACCAACGCGCCGGCTCCGGCCCCGGACAGCAAGACAGTGCCCACCGTCAGAGGCGCCGCCGCCTGTGTTTCTGGCGGATGTATCGGCAGCAGACTTGCCGCGAACAACACCGCGGCCAGCACGGCATCTGCGGCTGTCGGATGCACGCGGACGGTCCGCCGCAACCGTTCAAGGCGTCCCACCTCGTCGAAGGTACGCCAACGTCCAGTGGGTCGGCCCAGCGATGGATGGCTGCGCCTCAGCGGCATGCGCAGCCTCGGCCCGCCCTGGCTCCTCGCGTGGCAGCAATACGGCCGGCTGAGTGTGGTTTGGGTTCACGGACGCTCGGATCACCGCGGGTGCGGCATGTGCCGACTCGGTGACCGCCGTACCCGGCGCCGCTACCCGCACCGCCGGAGCGGCCGGACGACACTGCGGTTGTTCGCTGCCCGGCCACGCCTTAATGCAGGATCCTGATGCAGGGTCCTGGCGTGACAAGCTCTCTCGCGGTTGTCCGCGATCCTGTGGATGCCCTGTCGTTATTCTCCAGAGGTCGCGCTGCCGCGACGGCGAGCCTTCCCCCACCGCTGCCTCGAGCATCGTTGTGCCCGATATCGGCCGGGCGAGCCTGAGCGCACGGCAAAGCTGGGAGATCAACGAGTACGGGCGCAGGGGGCTGAGACCGGCAGTACTGAGGGTCATCGGTCCGCGCCTTCATGGTGAGGTTCGCACGTCACGGGATCAGTCAGCCGTGTGCCAAGGGCGCTTTACGATCCATCGGCGGCCAGAGCCAAGGGCACATCGGCGGACTGACGGTTGGTACCCGGCGCTCCGCGGTCTGCCCGTTGTTGCGGCGCCGATGCGCCGACGGCTAAGGGGCCGCTGGGGCCGACCGCTCCGATCGGCGGTGACACGTGAGCGGTTCGGTAGCGGCGCGCCGCGCGACGGCCGACGCCTGTATTGTCGTCGGCCCGCCCGACCGCTCGTGCCAGGTCGGCGCCCGAAGGGTGCCTGCCGTCGGCGACGGCCTGCAGCCAGGCCCGATACATCGCCGCGTCGTCGTCGTTGGTCGGGTGGTAGGCGGTGCTGTCACCGCTCACCGCCGGCGTGCGGGGCGCCTCGACGCGGCGACCGTCGCCGCGTCGGTTTGTCGTCGCCGACCGCTGCGGCGAGGCCGGTGTGGAGGCCGCCGCCGGCGAGCTGGAAGAGGTGCGGTGTGCCGTTGTGCCGTTCGTCGGCGGTGCGCTCGCCGCGGCCCGATCAGCCGAGCGCGCATCCGGTGCCGGTATCGGGGACGCGGCGGCTCGGCTGCCCAGCTCGACGAGGCAGACACTGGCGACGACGACCAGCCCGTCCACCGACAGCGGCAGCAGGTAGGCGGAGGCGCCGGTTTCGCCGTAGCGGGCGGCGACGCCGGCCATGTGCCAGTACGACACCCAGGCGGCGATGCCGGCGATGATGGCGGTGGCGCCGATGCGGACTGCGGCCAGGCTGCGCCGGTAGACGGGGATCCTTGAGATCAGCTCGACGGTGAGCAGCAGCGCGATCGGTGGCCAGCCGGCGATCGCCTGGCTGACCGGGTTGGTGCGGGCGTGCAGGACGTTGGCGGTGACGGAGGCGGCCACCCCCAGCGCCAGCACGGCCCGAACGCCCCAGCGCAGCTGGGTCAGCCGGCCGGTGGTGATCATCGGGTTCGTCCGTGGTCGGCGGATGGGGCGAGCCGGGCTGCGAGTGTGACGGTCGCCTCCGACGGCTGCTCATCGATGTTGTGCAGGGCGGCGCGTAGCTGCTCCAGCACACCGGGCACCGCAGCGGAGGAGTTCGCTGCCGCGAGGGCACGCATGAGGCGCTGGGCGAGTTCCTCGTCGGCCGGGTCGAGGGCGGCGGCCGCCGCGAGCAGGTCCGCCGCGGCGGCCGGGTCGTCGCGGCCGACGAGCTGGGCCAGCTCTACCCGCACGCGGATGCGGTCGCGGCGCAGCTGTTCGCGGACGGAATCGACCCACTCGTAGCGGTAGCCGTCGGCGAGCGGGGCGGTGCCGCTGTCACAGGCCTGCTGCAGCAGCGCCGGCCTAGCGGCGGTGTCGGCGTGCTGCAGGCGTCGGAGGATGTCGATGAACCGCCAGAGGTCGATGTCGAGCAGGTCAGGGTCGAGGTGGTAGCGACCGCCGGTGTTGACCACCGGCTGGATGCTGCGGTTGTCGGCGGCCTGACGGAGGTGGCGGCGCAGGTCAGCGACTTCGGTGGATAGCCGCTGGGCGGCGCGGCGCATGGTCGCGTTCGGCCAGAACGCTTCCATGATGTCGGGCAGGTTGGCGCCGCCGCGGTGAACGGCCAGATAAACCAGCAGTTCCCTGGCGTGATGCCGCAATCCGGTGATTGCCGATCCGTCGTATTGGAAGATCGTGGGCGGGCCGAACAGATGGACCGGCACCGGGCTGGACGCGACCGGTGTGGGTTCGTCGGCAGGAGCGGCGGCAGGCGGCGGGTGGGCGATGGGAGCGCTGCCGGCGAGCCGGACGGGCCGGTGGGAAGGCTCCGAGGTCACGGTCCCGGCAGCTGCCGCGACGTGCGAATCCGCGAACGCGGCGACGGCTGGATCGTCGGTGGCGGCCAGCAGCTGCCGGGCGGCTGTCATGTCGAGAACGTCGAGCCGCCCGGCGGCAGTGTGGCCGTCGCGGTCGATGGTGATGGTACGGGCGGGCCAGTCACCGAGCAGAACGGCGGTGATGCCTACCGGGCTGCCCTGCAGCAGTATCTGCTGCAGCTGGTCGCGCAGGTGCACAGGCGGTGCGTCGGCGAGCAGCAGGATGGGCGGCAGCGCCGGGTGGTCCGGGTCCGTGTCGCGCAGCTGGGCCAGCTCGGCGATGTCGTGGTCGAGCAGGACGCGGTGCCGCTCGAGCAGCGCGGTGTCCAGCACCCGGATCGCCTCCGGCAGGTCGGCGGTGATCTGCATCCGCAGCCTCCTGCCGGTGGGGATCTCCCCTATGGCGGCGGTCAGCCACGGGGCGGGCACGACGATCAGGGGGGCGCGATTCGGGTCATCGTCGGGCGCCGTCAGCGCGGTCACGAGCACGGCCCGTGCAGCGTCAAAAGCTCCCGGCCCGATCAGGCCGCGACCGCCGGCACCGGCATCGCGCGCGGCAGCCAAGCCGGGCTGGCTGGTCACCGAAGGGTCTGCGGTCGGCGGTGGTGTTGCCGGTCGGGCCGTACGCATGCGCCGCTCACCCTCTGGCATGACGGGTCGCCGCCGCGCGGCGTCCGCGTCGGTCGTTCCCCTCTCGGTGTGCTGCCGTCGGCGCAGCCACACGGCGGCGCCGATGCCGGCCAACGCTGCCGTCAGCGGTAGCGGCAGCCAGCCTCCGAGCGGTCCGGTGTTGTCGCCGTGACGAGCGGAGGGCGGCGAGCGATGCCCCGCCGGCGCGGAGCCGACGGCGGTAGCGCTGGGGGAGCGCTGCGGGACCGGTGCGGAGCTGTCGCTGCATTCGGCTGACGCTGCGGGGGTCGCTGCCGGTGCGCCGGCAGACGGCGTCCCGGTCTGTGCAGCCGCGGTCGAGCCTGCGGGTGCAGCGCCGTGAGCGTTGTTGCCCGGCCGGGCATGGCCGGGACCTGCGGGTAGGGTAAGCCGCCACCCCGGGTAAATCAGGTCAGGGTCGGTTAGTGTGCCGCCCACGCCAGCAAAGTGCCGGTGACGGTTGAGCTGGAAGATCTCCGGCCAGCGGGCGGTGTCACCGAGCTGGTGGGCAGCGATGGCGGACAGCGTGTCGCCGGGCAGGACCACGACGGTGCGCTCGGCCCGATCGTGCGCGTTCTGGTCCGGTATGGCACCGCTGACGGGACGCTGAGCGTCAATCCCCGTGGCGGCGGCATCGGCCGGTGCGGCGTGCGCGGCGGCCCCGGCTGCGGCCGTTCCTGCGGCGGCGACGGTCGCGGCGCCGACGAGCGTGGCCGCCAGCCCTGGCGCCGGTGCCGGCAAGTACTGCCGCAAACCTCGCCAGCGCCATCGGCGGACGCGTGCCGCGGCCACGGCCAGCACGACCAGTGTGACCGTTGCCCACAGCAGCCATGCGAAGGTGCGGGCGGTCGCTGCCGCATAACGGGGGTCGAATGGCGCGTCCATCCAAGCCTGCACCGCGTCGGCGGGGGGCAGCCGCCGCGGCAGGGGATTGCCGGTGATCGAGGTCAACGCGACTGGCCCGCCGGCCAGCCAGCAGCAGAGCAGAACACCGGCCCGGACTGCCGCGACCCATCTGATCATCTGGTGCTGCCTCCGTCCGTTCCGGCTCGATCTGCCGGTACCGCGAGCGTGTCGAGGCTGCCGACGCTAGGCCTGTCACCGCCACGCCGCCGCAAACAGCTGCTCACACATCACTCACAGCCACTCACACACCGCAGAGCGGAACGGTCGTCTACTCAGAACGAAAGTTGTCCAGCGGGTCGTGACGGATCGCGGGCGCTCTGCTCCACTGGCCGCCATGCATCCCCGGATAGCGATCGCCTATGGTGCCGCGTACACCCGTGCTGTGCTTGTGCAGGCCGACGGGGCCTGGCGAACGCTGACCTTCCCCGGCGGCCCGCTCTCCAGCGCCGTGCATGTCAGCGGCGCGGGGATAACGGTCGGCGCCCAGGCGTGGGCCATGGCTGGCCGCGACCCTGACGGGTTCGTCGTCTCGCCGCTGCGCTTGGGCACCGGCGAGATCACCGTCGGCGGCCGGCAGGTGGAGGTCGCCGATCTGGTCGCGGCGACCTTGCGTCACGTCATGGAGCATGCCGCCGGGCAGGCGGGGCAGCCGCCGGCCGACGTCCGGATGGCGGTGCCCGCCGGCTGGGGCCCCCGCCGGCGCACCTGGCTGCGGCATGCGGCCCACCGAGCCGGCCTGCCGGCACCGCAGCTGATCGAGGCTCCGGTCGCCGCCGCCCGGCTGCTGGCAGATCCGGGGAGTATCGAACGGCCGGTGCTGGTCGTCGACGTCGGCGCGGGATGCGAGGTGACCGTCGTGGCCGCCGGGCCCTCCGGGCCGGAGGTGGTGGCCACCCTCGCCGACGCGAAAGCCGGCGGTGACCAGGTCGATGCGGCGCTGGCCGCCGTCGTGCTCACCGGTGAGCTCGACGCGGTCCCGCCGGCGCAACGGTGGCCCCTGCTGGCGGTGCTGCGTGCCGCCAAGCGCAGCCTGGCCGATCAGCCGGCGGTAACCGTCGTGCTGCCCGGTACCTCCGTGCCTCGGGTGGTCGACGCCACCGAGCTCGCCCGCGTCGCCCATCCGGTCCTGGACCACATCGCTGATCTGGCGAAGCAGGTGGTGGGCAACGCTGACCTCAGCGTCGAGCAAGTCGGCGCCGTGCACCTGATCGGCGCCAGCGCCGCCCTTCCCGAGACTACCGCGATGCTCAGCGCGAAGCTCGGCGTCAAGGCCCGTCTGGCGAGCCCGCCGGAGTCGGCTGCCGTGCTCGGGGCCATCGAGGTGCACTCGAACGCCCCGGCAGCCCGCGGACGCAATGCGGTAGCGGCGGCGATGCCACCGTTACGGCGCCTGGCGGCGCTCAGTCTGTCCGGCCTGTTCTCCCTGATCCTGTATGCGCATTTCGTGTTCAGCGCCGAGTTCAACAACGGCCACCCCGACCGGCTGGGGCCCGGCTACTATGTGCTGGCCAGCTGGGGTGAACTTGTTATCGCTGCGGTGCTCGCCGCGATCACCTTCCTGCAGTCCAGCGCCGTCATCGCCGCCCTGCTGCACCAGCAGCCGGACCTGCGTTCGCGCGGCACCCCGGAGGGCCAGATCACCGCCGGTCTGCTGCTGGCCGCCGCCGCCGGACCCGCCGTTGCCGCCCTCTACGCCATCACCGCCGCAGTGTACTTCGCGTATCCGATCGGGGCACTGCTGCGCTGGACCCTGCTGCCGGTGGTCCCCATCGCCACCGTCACCGCGGTGATCGCCGTGCTCGCCTGGCGCCGGTCGGCCGCCGCGCAGCCAGACTGGGACGCCTTCCTCGCGTTTCCGGTCACCGCCGTGGTCGCCGTGAGCATGGGCATCGCCGCCCTCAGCTTCTGGTGGCACGGCGGTCTGCCCGCCTGGGCGGCTGGGTGGAGCGGACCGTGCGGCTTCTGTGGCGGTCTGCTGCTGGGCGCGGCGATCGCCTGTACCCTGGCCCGCCACCTCGGTGTCCGCGTGCTGCTGGCACTCGTGCTGAGCTTCTTCACTGTGATCATCTCGCGGTCCGGGCCCAGCATCTGCGCCGTCCTGTTCGCTGTCGCCGTTACGTACTGGGTGGCGCAGCGAGCCTCGCTGCTCCTGCGCGCCCACGCCGACCCGCTGCCGGCCTGAATCGGCGGTGATGACAGTGAACGCCATGCGCCGGCTGGCCGTCGCGGGGATCGCCCTCGCCGTGATCACCGGCCCGCCGGTGCTGGCCGCTGCCTGCTGGGCGCACTTTCAGTGGCGCCGGCCGAGCGGGGCAGACATCCGGGCGTGGATGCAGCCGCCGCTGACCGCCGAGATGATCCTTGCCGGATGCGGCATCGTCGCCGTCCTCGGCTGGCTGTTCGTCGTCTACCTACTGATGATCCGGGCTCGCCAGCGGGTCCGTGCCTGGTGGCACCGAGTACGGCGCCTGCCACTGCCGACCCCGGCCCAGGTGACCGCCGGATCGCTGGCCGGCATGGCCGCCCTCACCTTGCCCGGCATCACCGCCGAAGCCACCGCCGCGCCGGCCGCGCCGCAGGCCGCCGACCTAGAGCAGGCCGACGATCCCGCCTGCTCACCGACCGGTATCGACCTGCCCGGCGGCACCTGGATCCCCCCGTCGGCGGCGCTCGCGGTCGCTGCGACTACCTCCCTGATCTGGCTGCACCGTCGGCGGCACTACCACCCTGCGCCGCCGCAACCGCGGCCGGGGCGCGACCAGGACCTGCCGACGCTGCCGGCAACAGTGCAGGCGATCCTCGCGCGGACGGCTCCCGGGCAGCACACCGAACCCGCCGCGCTGCTCAACCCGCTCCCGGCCGGCGTGGTGACGCTGAGCGGGCCGGGCGCAGAGTCCGCCGCCCGAGGCCTGATCGCCGTCGCCGCCCTGTCTGCAGTCACCGCCGGTCACCGCCGGCTGCACCTTAGGCCTGCCGACGCCGCGCGCATCCTGCCCGGCGCCGACCCGGACACCGCCATCGCCGGTGCCCGCATCGATGATCAGCCGCCTGCCGTGGGGGAGACCAGCCTGAGCCTGCAACCCGGGACGCACGCCACCATCACCTGGCACGTAGCCATCGATGGCCTCACCACCGGCACCGGCATCAGCGCTCCCCGGCGCCTGTGCGTCCTGGACCTGCAAGCCGCCCTGGACCTGATCACCCTCGCCGGTCTGGCCCACCACATGGGCCCGAACATGCCCGCTGATCAGAGCGATACCCCATCCGCACCGCCGGTCGAGTCACCCGGCGCGTCCGGCCAGCTGCGCCTGATCGGCGGCTGCGACCTTGCCATAGCCGGCACACCTATCCGTCTGCACCGGCGGGCCGGGCTGCAGATCCTTGCCTACCTTGGCGTCCACGACCGCGGCGCCACTCGCACGGACCTGATCACCGCATGCTGGCCAGGCATCCCGCCGGCCACCATCACTCAACGGCTGCACACCACGCTCGCCGATCTCCGCAAACAGCTCCGGCCGCTGCTTGGGGCCGACCCCGTTCTTCACCCGGACGATCATTATCATCTCAACACCGACGTCATCGGCACCGACCTGCAGCCGTGGCGCCGCGCCGTGCACGCCGCCCGTCACGCCAGCACGGCGACGGACCGCCGTGAGGCGTGCCGCACCGTCATCCGCCTCTACGCGGGGGACATCGCCGAACGGCACCAGTGGCCGTGGGTGCTGACGTGGCGCGAGGTGGCACGCCGGGACGCCCTCGACGCCTACATCGCCCTGATCGACGCCGCTGAGCCGCGTCAGCGAGCTGCCCTGCTGCAGCGCGCACTGGCCGTGGACCCGGACAACGAGGACCTTCGTCGCCGTGCCAGCCGGCGCGAATGAGCGTCCCGAACGCAGCGAAAAGGGCCAGGCGACGGACTGAACACGGGCGTCACCAGCTGGTCAAAGGCAGCGGCCCCGTCGGATCTGAACCTGGCAACGGCCGACAGCGGCCACGAGTGCGCTGGCCGGCCGAGGTCACGAACGCATCCGCCGGCCGGCGAAGCCTCCGGCTGGCCGGCTGGCCGTCAGCGGCCCAGCATCATCAGCGCTGCCGTCTCCGGCGACAGCGCAGTCCGGCTGCAGGTGCCAACCGGCTGCGAGCCGCACGCGGCAAATACCCGCACACGTCAAGCGTCCGGCATTGGTCACCCCGCGAGCCGTCAATTGTCGCCAGCAGCCCCACCTGCCGGGATCGCCGGACAGCACCTCATCTGCCGGTTTGTCGAGGACCGGATCGCCGGCCGCCACGCGCCCGCCCCGAGCTGCCCGATCGGGTCCGCTGCTGATCGGCCGGACCGTCGACGGCACCAGGGCTGGAAAAAGACACCGCGGGCGCGGCTGGCCGGGACGACACGGATGGCGGCCATTGCGACGCCGCGATCTGCGCACCGGTGACTGGCAGCGGGGGCGAGATTTGATCGAGCAGGCGCTGCGCTACGGCGGCGTCGATCTCCAGGTCGGCGCTTATGCGGACATCGGCGGCGGTGGCCAGGTCCACGACGTCGTCGCTGGTGAACGTGTCGGCCCCGAGTGTGCTCAGCCGCCGGGCAAACTCCTGCATGTTGATCATCTGCAGCCCCATTCGGTGTGTTCCAGACTCACCGTGACCTCCGCGTCGGCCGGATCGGTCCGACCATGTGCCGACGGCGAGGACCGCGCGAGTCGCGGTTGCGCGCTCACAGGCGAGCTTAGGCGGAAGCTCGCCAGACGATCGGCGTCGGGAGCATGACTCCGCCACGCTCGACCTCCTCGCCGCGGATCTGGCGCATCACCATGTCGGCGCTGCGTGCTCCGATGTCTGCCGCCGGCTGATGCACCGTCGACAGATGCGGACGGGTGCGCGTAGCCCACGAGCTGTCGTCGAAGCCGACCACGCCGACGTCGCCGGGCACGGTCCGCCCGGCGGAGCGCAGCGCCTCGATGGCGCCGGCCGCGACCGCGTCCGATGCCGCGAAGACACCGTCGAGCTCCGGCGTCCGCTCGAGCAGCCGGTTCATGCCTTCAGCGCCGTGCGAGAAGTCGTACAGCGGCACCTCGGCCACCAGGCCGGGGTCGAAGCGGGAGCCCAGCGCCTCCCGGAACCCGGTCAGCCGGTCGGCTCCGGAGTCGCGGTCCACCGCCGCGGCGATCATGCCGATCCGCCGCCGGCCGGTGGCCATCAACCGCTCCGTGATGGCGCGGGAGGAGGCGACGTTGTCGATGCCCACGAACGGAATCTGCGCGTAGAGATCGGAAGGGTGGCCGATGAAGACCGCCGGCAGCGCCACGTCCGCGATGACCTTGATGATCGGGTCGTGCGCCCGCGCCGACACGATGATCGCGCCGTCGACGAAACCGCTGCTCAGATATCGGGTGATGCGCGCGGTGTCGCGGTCGGAGTCGACCACCAGATTGACCATCTGATAGTCCGCGGCCGACAACGTGCGGTTCGCCCCCAGCATCAGGCCGCCGATGTTCGGGTCCTCGAGGAACAACATGTGCGGCTCGAGAACGATGAAGCCGACCGCCTGGGACCGCTGCATCACCAGGTTGCGCGCCGCCGTGTTGGGCACGTAGCCGACCCGCTTGATCGCCGCCTCGATGGCCGAGCGCGCCTGGGGTGAGACGTAGCCGCCGTTGATCACGCGGCTCACGGTGCCCCGCGAGACCCCGGCCGCCGCCGCCACGTCATGCACGGTGGCTCGGCGGGCCGAGCGTCGAGGGGTCGTCACGGGAAACACTTTAGTCACGGCTATTGACCGCTCCGCCAGGACCAACCTAATGTGTGCACGTTCACAGATCGGTAACCGCAACGTTCGCACAGCGAAACCTGTGCACGTGCACAGGTCGAAGGGAGCCGACTCGGATGAGGCCTTTGCCGATCCCCGGTATCGCGCTCGGGTGCGACTACAACCCCGAGCAGTGGTCGCCGGACGTGTGGCGCGAGGACGTCACGTTGATGCGGTCCCTCGGCGTCGACCTGGTCGCCATCAATGTGTTCGGCTGGTCCGAGGTCGAGCCGCGGCCCGGGGAGTACGACTTCAAGCGGCTCGACAGCGTCATCGAGCTGCTTCACCAGCACGAGATCCGGATCAATCTCGGCACCGCCACCGCGTCGCCGCCGCCGTGGCTGACCGCCCGGCATCCCGAGGTGTTGCCGGTCGCCGCCGACGGCACGACGCGCCACCCGGGCGGACGGCAGGCGTACTGCCCGAGCTCGCCGATCTTCCGGGAGCGGTCGCTCGCGCTGGTCGAGCAGATCGCGCAGCGGTACGGCCGGCATCCCGCCGTCGCGCTCTGGCACGTCTCCAACGAGCTGGGCTGCCACAACGCGCTCTGCTACTGCCCGGCCTCGGCCGAGGCCTTCCGGGGGTGGCTGCGGGACCGGTACGGCACCATCGCCGCGCTCAACGAGGCCTGGGGCACCGCGTTCTGGAGTCAGCGTTACGGCGACTGGACCGAGGTCGGGCCACCGCTCGCCGTGCTGTCGCTGCGTAACCCGGCGCAGGCGCTGGACTTCCAGCGGTTCAGCTCCGACCAGGTCCTCGAGCAGTACCGCAGTGAGGTGGCGGTGCTGCGGGCGTACACCGATGTGCCGATCACCACCAACCTGATGGTCACCGCGCACATCCGCAACCTGAACTACTGGTCGTGGGCGCCGCACCTGGACGTCGTCGCCAACGACCACTACCTGGACCACCGGCTCGCCGACCCGGCCGCCGAGCTGTCCTTCGCCGCGGACCTCACCCGCGGGCTGGCCTCGGGTCGTTCGTGGATGCTCATGGAGCAGGCGGCCGGCGCCGTGAACTGGCAGCCGCACAATCTCGCTAAGGACCCTGGGGAGCTGCTTCGGAACACCCTCGCCCACGTGGCCCGGGGCGCCGACGCGATCTGCTTCTTCCAGTGGCGGGCCTCCGCCCAGGGAGCCGAGAAGTTCCACTCGGCGCTCCTGCCGCACGCCGGCACGGACACCACCGCGTGGCGGGAGGCGATGGAGCTGTCGGCCGTGCTCGACCGGATCGGCGAGGTCGCGGGCACGACGGTCGAGGCGGACACCGCCGTCCTGTTCAGCTGGGAGAGCTGGTGGGCGGCCGAGGGCGACGGGCGTCCCTCGGAGGCCGTCCACTACCTGGACCAGGTGCATCACTCGTACCGGGCGCTGCGCGAGCTGGGCATCACCGCCGACGTGGTCGCGCCGGAGGCCGACCTGACGCGGTACCGCCTGGTCGTGATCCCGTGCCACTACCTGGTGACCGACGCTCAGGCGGCGGCGGTCCGGCGGTACGTCGAGGGCGGCGGCCACGTCGTGGTGACGTTCTTCAGCGGCATCGCCGACGAGCACGACCGCATCCGCCTGGGCGGCTATCCGGGGGCGTTCCGCGACGTGCTCGGCATCGTCGGGGAGGAGCTGCGGCCGCTGCTGCCGGACGCGGCCGTGGCACTCGACGATGGCGACCACGGCCGGCTCTGGACCGAGCGGCTGCGCGCGGCCGGCGCGGACGTGGTGCGGCGCTTCGCCGACGGCCCGCTGGCCGGTGGGCCCGCGGTCACCCGCAACCGGTACGGCTCGGGCCTGGCCTGGTACGTGGCTACCCAGCTCACGCCGGACGGCATGCGACGCCTCGTCGGCGATGCCGCGGACCGCGCGGGGGTGCGTCCCGTCGCACCGGAGAACGACGGAACCCTCGAGGCGGTACGCCGCCGCGACGGCCGGCGTAGCTACCTGTTCGTCATCAACCACGGCCCGCACGAAGCGGAGCTCGCCGCCCACGGACAGGACCTGCTGACCGGCGAGCCGGTCACCGGCCGCCTGCGGGTTCGTGGCGGCGGCGTACGCGTGCTGCGAGAGGAACCCACGCCATGAGCCAGACGCGCCGGTACGGGCCGGCACTGCTGTTCTTCCTGACCCCCTTCGTCGCACTGTTCACGGTCTTCTACCTGTTGCCCATCGGATACGCGGTGGTCCAGTCGCTGTACACCGTCCGGCGCACCGGCACCTTCGGCCCGGCCCGCGACGTCTTCGGCGGGCTGGTGCAGTACCAGCGGGTGTTCCAGGATTCGCCGTTCTGGCATTCGGTCGCCCGCGTGCTGCTCTTCGGGGTGGTGCAGGTTCCGGTGATGCTGGGCGTCGCCCTGATCCTGGCGCTGCTGCTGGACTCCGGGCTGGTGCGCGGCAAGCGCTTCTTCCGGCTGGCGTTCTTCCTGCCGTACGCCGTGCCGGGCGTGGTCGCCGCGATCATGTGGGGCTACCTCTACTCGCCCAACCTGTCGCCGTTCACGGCGGTGACCGCGCATCTCGACCTGCTGTCGGCCGACCTCGTGCTGTGGGCCATGGCCAACGTCGTGACCTGGGTCTACGTCGGCTACAACATGCTGATCATCTATTCGGCGCTGCTCGCGGTGCCGACCGACATCTACGAGGCGGCCCGGATCGACGGCGCCGGCCAGTGGCGGATCGCCTGGTCCATCAAGATCCCGCTGGTCATGCCGGCGATCGTGCTGACCACGGTGTTCTCCATCATCGGCACGCTGCAGCTGCTGGCCGAGCCGCAGGTCTTCCGCAGCTTCAGCTCGGCGGTCTCCAGCACGTACACACCCAACCTGACCGTCTACTCGGTCTCCTCGGTGCCGAACTTCCACCTCGCCGCCGCCTTCTCCGTGGTGCTGGCGCTGGCCACCTTCGTCCTGTCGTTCTCGTTCCTGAAGTTCACCCAGCGGCGAGGTGCACAGTGAGCGTGCTGACCCGGACAACGTCCACGCCGACCCCGGCTCCGGCTCCCGCGCGGGCCGGGCGCGTCCAGGCGCCGCTGGTATCCAGGCTCGGCGTTCTGCTCGTCATGGCGATCTGCACCGTCTACTTCCTCGCGCCGCTGTGGTGGCTGTTCGTCGGCGCCACCAAGCAGCAGGGCCAGTTCGTCGGCGGCAGCCCGATGTGGTTCGAGAACTTCCAGCCGGCCGGCAACATCCGCGAGCTGCTGACCTACCGCGACGGCATCTTCCTGCGCTGGGTGGTCAACAGCATCGGGTACACCGTCGGCGCGGCCGCGCTCGGCACGCTGGTCGCCGGCATGTGCGGGTACGCGCTGGCCAAGTACCGCTTCCCCGGCCGCGAGCTGCTGTTCAACGTGGTGCTCGGCGGCGTGCTGGTCCCGGCCACCGCGCTGGCGCTGCCGCTGTTCCTGATGTTCAGCAAGGTGCACGCCGCGAACACCTTCTGGTCGGTGTTCCTGCCCAGCATCGTCAACCCGTTCGGCGTCTACCTCGCCCGCATCTATGCGACGGCGAGCGTGCCGGAAGACCTGCTCGAGGCGGCGCGCATCGACGGCTCGGGCGAGATCCGTACGTTCTTCACCGTTTCGGCCCGGCTCATGCTGCCCGCTTTCGTCACCGTGTTCCTGTTCCATTTCGTCGCCGTCTGGAACAACTTCCTCCTGCCGCTGATCATGCTCGGCAACGAGAAGCTGTTCCCGGTCACGCTCGGCCTCTACACCTGGAACTCGCAGGTCGACCAGCGCCCCGAACTGCGCGGCCTGGTCCTCGTCGGCGCCTTCGTCTCGCTGGTCCCGATGATCCTCGCCTTCCTTTTCCTGCAGCGATTCTGGCGCGGCGGTCTCGGCACCGGCGCGCTCAAGTGACTGCCCTCCCCGGCACCACGTACCGAAAGAAGGAAACATGCGCCTGATCAGACCGATGACCGCTCTGGCCCTCACCACCACCCTTTTCCTGGCCGCCTGCTCCTCCGGTGGCGACGACTCGTCCGGCACGTCCGGTACCGCGGCGGCCGGCAGCTGCGCCCCGGCCGGCGGCCCGGTCACCCTGACCTTCACCTCGTGGGTTCCCGAGATCCAGTCCGTGGTGGACGTCTGGAACGCCAAGAACCCCGACATCCAGGTCAAGGTGCAGACCGGCCCGAGCGGCAACGCCGGCACGTACCAGAACTTCTTCAACCAGCTCAAGGCCGGCAACGCCCCCGACCTCGGCCAGATCGAGTACGACGCGCTGCCCAGCTTCCGGGTCCAGGACGGGCTGACCAACCTCGGCGGCTGCGACATCGTCGCCCAGGCGCAGAGCCAGTTCATCGACTGGACGTGGAACCAGGTCAGCTTCGGCGAGAAGGGCGCCGCCTACGGCATCCCACAGGACACCGGCCCGATGGCCCTGTTCTACCGGGCCGATCTGTTCAAGCAGCACGGCATCGCCGTGCCCAAGACCTGGCAGGAGTACGCCGATGCCGCGGTCAAGGTGAAGGCGGCCGGCGGCTACATCACGAACTTCTCGCAGAGCGACATCAACCAGTTCGCCGGGCTGGCGTGGCAGAACGGCGCGCAGTGGTTCGCCAACGACGGCAGCACCTGGAAGGTCAGCCTCACCGACGACAAGACCACCCAGGTCGCCCAGTACTGGCAGAACCTGATCGACAAGAAGCTCGTGTCGAGCGTGCCGCCGTGGACCTCGGAGTGGAACAACGCCTACAACAGCAGCAAGGCGTGGACCTGGGTGTCGGCCGTCTGGGGCGCCAACTCGATCTCGACCGGCGCGCCGAAGACGACCGGCAAGTGGGCGGTCGCTCCGATGCCGCAGTGGAGCGCGGGCGACGCGGTGGCCGGCAACTGGGGCGGGTCCTCCACCGCCGTGTTCAAGAGCTCCAAGCACCCGTACGAGGCGGCGAAGTTCGCGCTGTGGCTGAACACCTCGGAGGAGGCGCTCACCCTGCTGAACAAGAAGGCCAACCTGTACCCGGCCACCACCGCCGGGGTGAAGCTGCCGGCGTTGAGCGAGGGAGTCGGCTTCTACGGCGGGCAGAAGATCTACGACGTCTTCGCCCAGGCCGCCACCGAGGTCAAGCCCGACTTCACCTGGGGACCGACGATGACGCAGACGTACGCCAACGTCAGTGACGGCTTCAAGGCCGCCGTCTCCGGCCAGGGCACCCTGGTCAAGGCGCTGCAGGACGGCCAGGCGGCAACCGTACAGACGCTGAAGTCGCAGTCGATCCCGGTCAGCCAGTAACCACAGTCGGCCGGCTCTTCCGCCCCGCGGCGGCCTCCGTGGCGGCGGAAGAGCCGGCGCATTCCTGGAGCACACATTGCCTTCGATCGAGGTCTCCGCCGACGGCCGGACCGTCGCCCTGCAGACCGAGGCGAGCACGTACGCGGTGCGGCTCGACCACGACAACGGGACGGTCCTGCCGATCCACTGGGGCGAACCGATCGCGGTCGACCTGCTGGCCGGCGTTCCGGCCTGGACCGCACCGCACCACGACTCCTTCGCCGGCCGGCTCGACGGCGCCGAGGAGTTCCCGATCGAGACCGGCGCCCGCTTCGGCCCGCCGGCGCTCGGCCTGCTCGACCCGCAGCCGGCCACCCCGCTGCGGTTCCGCATCGCCGGCCACCGCATCGCGGACCGGGAGCTCGTCGTCACCCTGGCCGACCCGGGCGGGCCGCTCGCCGTCGACCTGCACTACCGCAGCCGGCCCGGCAGCGACGTGATCGAGCGCTGGTCGGTGGTCCGGCACACCGGCGACGCGGACGACGTGGTGCTGCACAGTCACGCCGCCGCGGCCTGGTGCGTCCCCCCGCGCGACAGCTACCGGCTCAGCCACGTCGCCGGGCACTGGTCCCGCGAGGCGCAGGTGCACCGTACGCCGCTGGCCGTCGCCGAGACCGTGCTGACCAGCCGGCAGGGCCTGACCGGGCACCACACCAACCCGTGGGTGATGCTCGACGACGGCGCGGCCGACGAGGACACCGGGCCGGTGTGGTCGATGGCGCTCGCCGCGAGCGGGTCATGGTGGATCACCACATCGCGGACGCCCGAGGGTCGCTGCAGCGTGCTCGGCGGCTCCGGGCACGGCGGGCTGAGCACGACGGTGCGGCCCGGCGAGACAGTGGTCAGTCCGGTCTTCGCCGGCGCGTACACCAGCGGCGGCTTCGGCGCCGCCAGCCGCGCCTGGCACGACTACCAGCGCCGGCACGTGCTGCCGCACGGCGACGAGCTGCGGCCGATCCTCTACAACTCCTGGGAGGCGACCTCCTTCGCCGTGGACGAGCAGGGACAGCTGGCGCTGGCCGAGCGGGCGGCCCGGCTGGGCGCCGAGCTGTTCGTGGTCGACGACGGGTGGTTCGGCGCCCGCACCAGCGACCGGGCCGGCCTCGGCGACTGGACGCCGAACCCCGAGCGGTTCCCGCACGGGCTGGCGCCGCTGGCCGCCAAGGTGCGCCACCTCGGCATGGAGTTCGGGCTCTGGGTGGAGCCGGAGATGGTCAACGCCGACAGCGACCTGTACCGCGCCCACCCCGACTGGATTCTGCACCGGCCCGGCCCGGCGCCCACCGAGCTGCGCGATCAGCTGGTGCTCGACCTCACCCGGCCGGACGTGCGGGCATGGGCGCTGGGCTGGCTGGACCGTCTGGTGCGCGAGACCGGCGCCACGTTCCTGAAGTGGGACTGCAACCGGCCGATCACCGAGGGCCGGCCGCACTCGTGGACCGGGCAGGCGCACGGTGTCTACGAGGTGCTCGACCGGCTGCGCGCGGCCCACCCGCGGCTACGGGTCGAATCGTGCGCCGGCGGTGGCGGACGGGTCGACCTCGGCGTCATGGCCCGCACCGACCAGTTCTGGACCAGCGACAACACCGACGCGGTGGACCGGCTCGCGATCCAGCACGGGCACACGCAGCTCTACGCGCCCGGCGGCATGGTGTGCTGGGTGACTGACAGCCCCAATCCCTTGACCGGGCGCCGCGTGCCCCTGCGCTTCCGCTTCCACGTTGCGATGGCCGGCGTACTCGGCATCGGCGGCAACCTCGCGGCGTGGACCGACGCCGAGATGGCGGAGGCGGCCGAGCTCGTGGACGCGTACCGCGCCATCCGGCCGGTCGTGCAGCACGGCGCCCTGCACCGGCTGCGGCCGGCCGCCGGGCACCGCGCCTGGCAGTACCACCACGGCGACGACCTGGTCGTCATCGCCTGGCGACCCGCGGCCGACTTCGCGCCCCCGGTGGCGCGGGTACGGCTGCGCGGCCTCCGGGCGACCGACCGGTACCGCGACCTGAGCACCGGCGTCACGCACGCCGCCGCGGTCCTGACCGGCGACGGGCTCCCGCTGCCGCTGCCACCGGGCGAGTACGCGAGCGTCGTCGTCCACCTCCGTCGCCACGAAGGGTGATGGTGCCCACCCGGCACGGGCCGATCGCCGCCGTCGCGCTCCGGGACGGCGCTCGCCGGCTGGTCAGCTGCTCCCGGGACGCCACGGCCGTCGTCTGGGACACCGAGCATCCCGCCCGGCCGTCGGCCATCGCGGTCCTGCCGCACCCGGCCGCGGTGACCGGCGCCGCCTGGAACCCGGTGGCCGCGGATCTGCTGGTCACCGCCGGTGGCGACGGCACCGCCACGGTATGGCGCATCGTCGGGGACCGGCCCGTCCAGCGGTACCGTAACCTGCGCGGCCACGGTGGCGGGCTGATCGCCGTCGAGTGGCTCCCCGACGGCCGGCACCTGCTCGGCCACGGCGACGACGGCCGTCTCGTGGTGTGGAACGCGACGACCGGCGAACGCCTCCGCGAGCTGCGCGACTGCGCCCGCTTCGCGGTCAGCGCCGACGGCCGCCTGGCCGTGGTCCGGCGGGACGGGCTCGTCACCGCCGGCGAGACGACCGGGGACCTGCAGTCGATCGGCCGCCGGCCGGCCAAGGGCGTGCAGGCCTGCGCCTGGTCACCCGACGGCAGCACGCTTGCCCTGGCCCGTGAGGACGGCATCGTCGAGCTCTGCTCACCCACCCTGGAGCCGGTCCGGACCGTCCGGACCGGTCAGGCCGCACTGCGCACCGTCGCGTGGTCGCCCGATGGGGCGATCCTGGTCGTCGGCAGCTACACCCGCTCGGTGCAGGCCTTCGACACCGACAGCAACCAGCGATGGAGTCACACCGACGCCACCATGTGGCCGGCCTCCCTCGCGGTCCGGGGTGACGCCGTCGCGGTGGGCTCCCTGGGGAGCGGCCCCGGCTCTTCGAGCTCTCCACCGGCCGGCCCCACGAGCCATCGCCGGACGGCCGGCACCGGCCGACCGCCGTCCTGGCCCGGGACGACACCGTCGTCATCGGCTGCGCCTCGGGACTGGTGCTGTCCGTCGCCGGCAAAAACCTCGAGCAGGCCCGCACGGTCACCCGGGCGACCGGTCCCGTCCTGTCGCTGGCCGCCGACGACGAGGCCGTCTATTGCGGCACCGCCACCGGTGAGCTGATCCGCTGCGCCCCCGGCCGCACCACGACGTCGGCGCTGCCCGCGGCCGCTCACGCCCTCTGCCGGCTCGGCGAGGTCCTGATCGCCGCGACCGACACCGAAGCTCCCGTGCTCCTCGATCCGCGGACCCTGCGCGCGAGCGGGGAGCTGGAGACCGGCGGCGAGCCGGCGCAGGCGCTCGGCGCGCTCGGCGACGAGCTCCTCGTCGCGGCCGGCAACCGGACGCTGACCTGCCGCCCGGCCCGCGACGAGCCGCCCCGGCTGCGGTGGCGCTCGACCTCCGGCGTGACGGCGATTGCCGCCTCCCGGGACGGGCGGATAGCCACGGCCACCGCCCGGCACATCCGGCTCCTCGCCGCCGAAGCCGTGACACTGACGCTCCCGGAGCGCGTCGGCAGCCTGGCCGTACTCGGCAGCGGAGACGGAATCGTGGTCATCGCCTGCTCCTACGACCTCGACGTCCTCGGCTGGCGCCTGCGCGACGCCGCCGCCCGGCCGGTGGCTCCGACGGTGCTCGCCACGCTGCCGCAGGGGGTCGCCGGGATCGCCGCACGAGGGCAGGACGCCGTCGTGGTCGTCGGACACGACGGGACGGTGCTGACGATCGAGCGGGACCTGCGGGAGGGTGTGCGCGTGCGCCCGGTGGGTCACGTCGACGCCATCGCCGCCGACGCCATTGCCGCTGCCGACGGCCGCTAGCTTTCGATGGTGACCACCGGAGCGTTCCGGGCGATCGCCCACTCCAGGGCCTGCCGGAGCTGGTCCACCGGCAGCGGCCGGGTCCGGGTGACGGTCAGGGCGACGGACAATGTCGCGGCGAGGAAAGAGCCGCGGGTCTCGGCGAAGTCGGCGGCCAGCCCGTACGCGAAGGCCACCGCGTCGTCGAGCGGCAGGCTCGGCAGGAACAGCAGGAAGTCGTTGTCGCCCACTTTGGTCGCGCGGTCGCCCGGCCGCAACCGCCGCAGCAGCAGCTCCACGGCGGCCTGCTGCTGCCGGGTCCCCGTACGCCCGATCGGGCCGTCCTGACCGCTCTCGGCGTGGGCGACCCGGACGGCCAGCACCGCCACCGGCAGCACGCCCGACGCGGTGACGCCATCGGCTCCCGTCCACCTGCGCATCCCGGGCTCGCCGGCCAGGTCGGTGTCGCCGGTCTGCGGCTGCGGCGGGGCCTCGGCGGCGCGGTGCGCGCCGGTCCGCAGCCGGGTGTGGTCGCGTTCGGCTCGCGCGGTGAGCAGGTGCAGGACCGCGTCGGCGCGGCTTTCGCCCGGCGTGGCCGGCAGATCGCGTACCCGGTCGACCACCGCGTCCACCGCCGAGAGCGCGTCCGCCGGCAAGCGGTCGGCCAGCTGGTTGCGCAGCCGGAGCACCTCGTGCAGCGCATCGTCGCGGCGCAGGCCGGTGCGGGCCTCGAACAGCCGGCCGCTCTCCAAAGTGGCCGCGCCGGGCTCGACCTGCTCGAGGTCGTGGGCCACCAGCACCGCACCGAACCGGGGCGTCAGCACCACCACCGTCCACTCCCGCGCCAGCTCCTCCTTCTCGTCGAGCAGCACCGGGTACGCGTCGGCCGGCATGCCGGGCGCCTCGCCGCCGACCAGACCGACCACGGTCGCCGCCGCCCGGCTCGCGATGCGCTCATAGATCCGGCGTTCGCGCTCGAAGTACGGCAGGCGCTGGAACAGCGCGAAGACCACCATGGGCCCGTCCTCGGCGGCCGCGAGCGCCGCCTGCTCGAGGGCGTGCGAGACCGTCACGAGCGTTCTCTTGGTCAGCCGCCGCACGGCCGTGGCTTCGGGCACCGCCGTAGCCTAAGAGTTGAGTCGCAATGGTGGTTGCTTCTCACGGTCCGGCCCAACCCTGGGTGGGGTTGCTTGCGGTGGGTTCCGTCGTGTGACCGTGGTGCCATGGTGTGGCGTTGGGTTCATCGGCGGGTGCCCGTCTGGTCGGTTCCTTCGCCCGGCAGAGGCCGCCCGCCTATGGTGGGAGGCTGCCGCAGTCACCGCCGCACGACCACTGGGGCCGGCTAGGGTTGATGCGGTTGACCGGGTCAGGGCCTCTCGCTGCCCTGGATCGTTCAGCCGGGCCGCAAGGGCAACCCGTACGTCGTCAGCAATGAAGGCGGTGCACGGGTCGTGCGAGTCGGTGAGCTGGACGCATGCGGCCATCGCCGCCGCAACCAGGTCCCGATCGCCCGTCAGCCCGCACTGGGGGCAGTGGTGGGTGCGCTGCGACGGTGGTTTCTTGGCCCGGTGCGTGCACGGGCACTGCTGCGACAACGCTGTCTGCCAGGTTCCCGCCCTCAGCAGCCTGTCGCCGGCAGCAGCGCACTCGGTCTTCAAGGCGGCGATCAACATACCCGGTGAGAACATCCGGATTCCGCGGCCCCAGAGGCGGGCCCAGCCGCGTATGTCGGTGTGCTCGACCACCAGATGCGGCCCATGGGCGGCGACGATCCGCCGAGCCACCTCAGCCGCACGGGCGTGTTTCGCCTGCGACGCCGACCGGCCGGCGACGGCGTGCCGGACGCGGATCGCCCGGTAGGTGTCGGAGAGCTGGTCGCGTCGGTACGCGCGTTTCGGCCGTCCTGCGGAGCCGGCCAACCGGGCACCGCGCGGCGTGTGCAACATCTTCGCCGGCAGGCCCGCGCCCGCGCGCCGGTCAGCGCGGCGTTGCTGTCGTTTCGACGGCTGGTACTGCTCAGCGTTGGTGTTGCGCCTCGACCGGTCCAACGCGCGTTGCCGCCGCCGGGCGGTCACCGCGGCCCGGTCCGCGGCGGCGCGCTGCCGAGGGGAGATCGTGACCTGGCCGCTCGTCAGACCGGCCGGTTCCTGTGGGTCGGCTGGCATGGAGACGACAGACAGATTTGAGACGTTGCCGTCAACGCCACCGACCCGATCGGCCGGTGCGGCTGCACGTTCGGAAGCGTGCTGCGGGCTCGTCCAGCCGGGGCCGAGGGTCATCAGGTGCGCGTAGACCCGCCACCCACCAGGGGCATGCGGGTCCTGCACCTGGACAAGGTCAATCTTGTGCCACAGCTGCGGCCGGCCAAGAAAATGGGTGAGCCGGGCCTGGGCCGAGGCGCCTTCCGGCAACCGGACCGGCAGGACCAGGTCGTCGCCGCAGCCGGTGAACACGACCACCAGTTGCCCGTCGTGGTCCCACCAGTCGCCGTCCGGCGGTTCCGGCGCGTGCATCCGTTGCGGCTGCATGAGTGCTGGCCCCGGATGCCGAGGCGGGAATGCCGCCCGATGCCATTCGAGGGTGCCTGAGAGACGGAACGACTCCCACACGCGGGGCTTGGTATGGGATCGGGCTCGGCCCGGGATCCGGGTTGAGTCGAACCAGCCGCCGGTCTTCGGGCGGCCGTGGCGGCGGCCGGAGGCGTCGGGGAACAGATGCCGGTCGACGGTCTCCCATACTTCGTCCGCGAGGTGCATGGCTAAGGCTTTCGTCAGGTGCCGTCGAAGCCATCCCGACCGGTCGACATGTGCCGCTGCGGCTTCCTCGAACGCCTTACGCGACAGACCGTACCGCTTGCGCGCTTGCTTCGGATCGACCCTGGAGCGTAGCCGGTGCGCCCGCCAATACGCATCCACCCGGGAACGTGCCTGTTTCTGCAACGCTCGCCGCAGCTGAAACTCGGCCGTGAACATGGCCTCCACGCGGCGGCGGACCCGCCGGTCGGTCAGATTGAGCTCCAGGCGGATCACCGCCGTCGGGACATGCTTGGGCCGCCGCCAGCTGGCGGCCTTCGACTTCCCACGCGTCCGGCGCACGACGGGGTCGCCCGCGTTGATAGCCACCCCGTCACCGCCTTCACGTCCGCCACGGAGCCTGGGCACCGGATCCGAAGCATACGTCCAAGATTCCCCAATGCAGATTTGCCGCCGTTACCGGCATCCGATTCCGCTGACCGGACCTTCCAGCGGCCAACTTCAACCGCTGATCGAGGACATTCTGGCCGACTCCTCGCCCGCCATATCGCACCTGTCAGACGTTCGGTCCGAGTAGGAGAGCTGTCCCAGGAGGTGAAGCCGGCCGAAAAGCCGTCTCGTGTGGCTCACGGGTTGCCCGAGCGGCTCCACAGGAGCGAGACGACGGCGTCCGCCCGGAAGTCGACGATCGGGGATGCGGCGGTCGCGCCGAACGACAGGGTGCGGGGGCCACGACCGCCGTCCTGCGCCTCCCCGTCGACGACGACGCGGTTTCCCCGGCGTACGGATATCCGGGCCGGAGCGTCCGCCGGCGTCCGTACCTCGCATCGCCGCACGGCGCCGTCGATGCGTACCGCGATGACGCCGACCGGCTCCGGCAGCGCCAGGCGCACCGTCGGCCCGCCCCGCACGTCGATCCGGCCGACCGCGCCGCGGGACACGTCGATGTCGGTCTCGCCGATCCGCCCCTCGGTGCGCACGCTCCACCGCACGGACGCGTCGACCAGCACCTCCACCGTGGGCGCCGAGCCGCGCTCCGGCGAGAGCTGAAGATCCGCGGTGCGCCCGTCGACGAGCCGCGCCCGGGCCCGGCCGTGATCGAGCCGGACCACGCGCACGAGCAGTGAGCCGAGGTTCGTGGCTCGCACGCGCAGAACCCGCGCGTTGCCGCGCACCCGCAGGGTGACCGCCGAGCCGGCCGCCGGCGGCGCCGACGACCGCGCGGGCGGCGGCGGGGCGGCGGTCCGCCGCGCCGGGGGTGAGGACGGCTGCCGGGTGCCGGATCGTGGCGGCGGCCTGTTCGCCGGCCCGGCCGGTGACGCAGCCGGGGGACTCGGCCGCGAGGCGCCCGCCGACCAGTGCCGGACCTCGCCCGATCGGACGAGGATCACCGACCCGCCCGCGGTCACCACCGTGAGCAGCAGGGCGAGCATCAACACCGGCCGGGCCGCCGGCCGCGCGGCGTGCCCGGCCCGGTCCGGCGGCGTGGCCGTCCGGACCGGATCCGCCGGCGCCGTCCCGGTCGCACCGACCGGCGCCGGGCCGGCGGCGCCGGTGGCCGGTGGGCGCCGGTACGGTATCGCCGCGGGGCTGCGGCTGCCGAACGGAGGCGGCACGGGCGGGCGAGCATCCTCTTCCGGCCGCTTGTCCTGTGCCATCGCGCCCCGTTCTAGCGCGCTCTACGACTGTCGGCGTAGTCCGGCTGTCGTCCCGTCTCGTAGTAGTCGTATCGCGCTCGGGTCTCCCGCCGGCGGCGCCGCCCCTGAGCGGCGACGACGCGCCAGGTGGCGAACAAGCCGGCGGCCAGTCCGGCGATCAGGACGGCGGCCAGCACGCCGCCCGCGAGGCCCGTCGGAGCCGGACGTTCGGCGGCGGTCGCCGTGGTCGCCCGCGCGGAGGACGACGGTGCGGCCGAGGTCGGGGCGGGCGCGGTCGGTAGCGCGGCGAAGTCGACGATCCCGCTGCTCTCGAGCAGAGTCATGTGCGTCATGACGAACTGGTTCGCGCGCTGGGCCAGCTTACGGACGGTGTCGTTGCGGGTGCTGGCCCGGATGGTGGCGATGGCCGGGAAGATCTTGCCGTGCGCCGCGCGGAGGCGGTCGATGTAGATCTGGTCGAACTCCTTCCCCTGCGCGTCTCGCATCTCGCCGAGCCAGCCCTGCTGATCCGAGTTGGGAATCTTCGGTATCTCGATGTTCAGCTTCTTGGCGGCCTCGCGGTCCAGCTTGTCGAGGACCACGTGCTGGGCGGCGATCTGCCGTCCGATGTTCTGAATGCGCGGGTCTTTCGACTTCTGCTGGGCCATCTCGCCGGCCGGTATCTCCCACAGCCCGGCGAGGCGTACCTTGACGACGAAGTCCCGGTCGGCGGCCGAGACGGCGCCCTTGCCGCTGTCCGACAGCAACTCGTTGGGAGGCGCCGGTACGCCCGGTTCGGCGAGGGCAGCGCCCGGATCGAACAGACCGACCGCCGTAGCCGCCAGCACGGCGCACGCCAGTCGCCGGAGCCATCGGCCCTTCACAGACTTCATTGATTCCCTTCCGTCGACGCGACCCCGCCCACCACTGACTACGTGATCCGCGGCGGCATCGATCAACGGGCCGGAACCTTTTCCATCGTCGAGTCCTGGCGTGCGGTCTCGTCGACTCGATCGGCGGGATTCTGCTGGCCGTCATAGCCGTTCGTGGTCACCGGCTGGTCGCGTCCAGGACCTTGTGCAGCAGGGCGTTGAGCCTCCGGCTCTCGTCGGGCGTCAGGCCGAGTGCCTCCGGGGTGTTTAGCCGTTGCACCAACGGCGTCGCGCGATCGAGGGCGTCCCACTCGGACGGGGTCAGTTGCACGGTCGTCGCCGTGCCGCGCCGCCGGTGAGTGCGACTGATATGCCCGAGCCGTTCCAGTGAGGCGAGCAGTTCCTCGATGCTCTGCGGCGTCACCAGGACCCGGCGGGCGAGCTCGGCCTGACTTTGCCCCGGCTCGGTCGCCACCTGGACGAGTACACCGAACTGGGTGGGGGTCAAATGCGCCTGGCCGAGGGTCTCGATGAAGAGGCGGGCGGCGGCGTGATGCGCCCGCACCAGCGTCCATCCGGTCACCGCGCCGGGGTCGCCTCCGGCCCACCCGGAACGCGGCGTCTCGACAGCTCCCATGGGAGAACTATAGAGTCGGCCGATAAGGACGCTTATGGTTGGGCGATGCCATGCGCCGGTGGACGGGCTGGATGCTGCGGCATCGCGCGCTCGTGGTCGTTGCCTGGTTGGTGATCGCGGTGGCCGGCGGCGCGCTGGCCACCGCGCACGGTCGACCGGTTGAGTTACGAGCTCGCCCTTCCCGGGCAGCCGGCCTACGAGGCGAATCAGCGCATCACCGCCGTCACGGGCGGCGGCGGCGCGCCCGATCCGGTGGTCCTGGTCGCCCGCCCGGCAGCACCCGGTGACGGCGCCCGCGCGGCGTTCGAGCACCAGGTGGCGCCGGTCACCGCGGCCGTGCCCGGCAGCGGCGTGCTCACCCCCGCCGGCGCCCGTGAGCTCGCGTCGCCGGACGGCCGGGTTCTTGTCGCGCTGGTCTACCCGCGCGTGCTGCCCGGGCCGGAGCCCTACGCCGCGGCGCTGCCCGCGATCGAGGCGGCCGCGTCACACACCGACGTCGGTGGCCGTCCGTTGGCCGTCACCGGCACCACCGTGCTGGAAGAGACCTCGGGCGGCGGACGCCGCAGCGTGCTCCTTAAAGTGGTGCCGGGAGCGGCCGGCGTCCTGCTGGTGCTGCTGGCGATGTTCGGCTCGTTGCTCGCCGCCGTGCCGTTGATCGTCGCGGCGGTTTCGATCCTCGCCACCTTCCTGTGCCTGCTCTGCTTGACCGCGGTCACCGACGTGTCGTTCGTCGTGCAATATTTGGTGGCGCTGATCGGCCCCGGTGTGGCGATCAACTAGTCTCCTTCACCAACCGCAGGACCATGGTCGCAGCGAGAGGAATCCATGCGGTGGCGCCCACAGCGAGCCACTGCCCGAAGCCGAGGGAGTGTTCGTGCAGCGCGTTTACCCAGTCCGCGGCACAGGCAGCCACGGTCAACAGCATGCTCACCGCGAGCACCCCGACCACTGCGTTCACCAGCCTCGGAGCGCCAACGACGCGAGCCAAAGAAGCGGACGTCGTGGCAGCGCCATCGGTCGGTGACTAGTGGCATCTCAATGACGGAGTCAAGGTCGGCACCGCGAGAGGCAGATGGCCTCACGGTAACGGCCGGTGTTCCGTCAGCGGTATTCGAGCGGCACCACCGGCGAAGACACCGTCCGGTTGATCGCGTACTCGGCTGGGCCAACGTTGTCCGACGTGCTGACCCGCCGGGTCAGACTTGGCGGTTCGACGCGGACAACGCGGTGCGCACGTCCGCCTCGCAGTCGTCGGGTGCGGTGTGCCGGCACTGGGCAAAGTGCGCCAGGACGGCACGGACTGCAGTGAGGTGACCCAGTGTGCGGTCCAGCTCCGAGAGCTTACGCTCCGCCACCTCCCGGCGCCCGCTGCCCGCGGCGGGACCCAGCACGGCGGCGACCTCCTCCAAGCTGAGCCCGAGGGACCGGCAGGCGCGGACCAGCTCGAGTCGCCCGACAGCGGCTTGGGGGTAGCGGCGATGGCCATTCGCCAGCCGCTGCGGTACGAGCAGCCCGATCGCGTCGTAGTAGCGCAGCGTCGTGGCCGGCACCCCGGAGCGCTTCGCGAGCTCACCCACGCTCAACGTCATGGCCGGATCTTAGCTTGACTTCGAGTGAACTCGAAGGTGTGCGATGGAGTGACCAGGCGCAAGGTACGCCCATCGTGCACCAGGAGGATTTTGTGGAGACGTTAACGCAGTGGCAGGCCGGTGGCCGTAAGGTGCGGGTCGCGCTGGCGGGCGGCCGGACACCGGCGCAGGTATTCGTCCGCGTCCGTGGAGACGGACCTGCTGTGACGCTGTTGCACGGCTTTCCGACGTCGTCGTGGGACTGGGCCCGCACGGAGCCGCTGCTGGCGCGAGACTACACCGTCATCAGTCTGGACCTGCCCGGGTACGGTGCCTCGGACAAGCCCCGCGGGCACCGCTATCACACCGCGGAACATGCTGACGTCTTGTTACAAGTATGGAGCCACCTCGGTATCGATGACACCGCGGTGGTCGGCCATGACGTCGGCACATCTGTGGCTCGGGAACTGCTCGCCCGGGCCGCCGAGGGGACCGTGCCCGTCAGCCTGCGGGGCATGGTACTGATGAACGGATCCCTGATCCAGGACCACTACACACCGGCCCGGATCACCCGGCTGCTGGCGAACCCGCTACTCGGCCCGGTGCTAGCTCGTGGCATGACCGAGCAGCGGTTCATCGCCAGCCTACGGCCGCTGTTCTCCGATGCCGGGCGCCCGTCCGACAACGAGCTGCGCGCCCACTGGACTGCGCTGACCTCAGATGCCGGCACGGCACGGCTACCGCAGCTCGTGCATTACATTGCCGACGGCGTAGCCAACCGGGAACGCTGGCGCGCCGCCCTGGCTTCCACCCCGGTGCCCCTGTCCGTGGTGTGGGGTGCCCTCGACCCGGCGATCGGGATCGCTGTTCTCGACGACGTCCGCGATCTACTGCCCGGCATCCCGCTGACCGTGCTCGACGACGTCGGCCACTTCCCGCAGATTGAGCGGCCCATCGCCGTCGTCGCCGCCGTGCGAACGCTGCCCGCCACGACCAGCTGACCGGGGAGAGGTGAAGCACGCCGTGAGCGACGACGTTCGCGACACCGACGGCAGAGATCCAGCCGAAATGATCCGTCAGTCTGTGGCGCACGCTCTGGGCCTGGCGCAGAACCTGGACCGCTTGGGGCGGAGAACCGCGGCACCTCGACGGGCGGATCTACACCCCACACAAGGCGATCCGGCGGATCACCGATCACCTCATCGATCACCTCGCTGAGTTGGACGCCCGGCTAGCCGGTCAGGCACCGCTGCCGGACCATTGGCACCAATCCGCGATCACCACGCAGGCCGACCTGGCCCCCTTCATCACCGAAGACCTCGACGAAGCCCGCAGCCGCCTCACTGGGCTGGCGCAGATCTGGTCGATATGGTTGAGCAGCGCCGATGACGAACGCCTCGGCCGGGCAGGAGGCGCTGCGTGGACTCTGCGTCAGGTCACGTTCCATGTCGCCAGCACGTACGACGCCGACGCCCTCGGCGATCTCAGCACGCAATAGGCAGCGCTGTCACAGCTCAACCTGGCTTACGAGGCGATGACGCGCTCCGCGGGGAATGCCGGGGAGGTCAGGCCGCACGTGCTGGCGCCGCCATTTGAAAGCACCGGCCGTCGCGCAGCAGCGCCCACAACACGTCGACGCGTGTGCGGGCCAGAGCGATCAAGGCCTGCCGCGGCTTGCGGCCCTCGGCTCTCTTACGGTCGAAGTACGCGGTTCGGGCCATCCAGCTTGAGGCTGGTCAGGGCCGACATGTTGAAGACCCGGCGCAGAGCGCGGCTGTAGTGCTTGGGCCGGCACCTGATGCCGACTCTGCGGCCGGACTCCCGCGGCACCGGCGCCAACCCGGCGCACGCGGCAAGATGATCCGCGTCGCGAAAGTTGCGCACGTCGCCAACAGCCGCCAGAAACTCGGCACCGAGTAGCGGACCCATCCCGGGCATACACAAGATGATCTTCGCATGTGGGTGCTGACCGAACAGTTCCGCGATCTCGGTGTCGAGTTCCTGGATCCGACGGTGAAAGTCCAGCTGGTAATCGGCTATCTGCTGGACCAACCGAGCGGTAGCTCTCTGCCCGGGCAGCTCGACGGTCTGCGCGGCGGCCGCCGCGCACGCCTTGTCAGCCAGCAGCGCGGCTCGCCGGGCGCGGCGCTCCTTGAGCCGAGCGGTGATCTCCTCGTGTCCTGCTTGCCTGATCGCCTCGGGCGTCTGATAAAGGCTCAGGAGGATCAGCGGGCCCCGCTTGGCGAAGTTGAACACCTTCTCCAAGGCCGGAAACATGCCGGTCAGGTAGTCGCGCAGGCGCGTGTTGGTACGCGTCCAATCAGTGGTCAGATCGGCCCGGTGCGCAGTAAGGACGGCCAGCTCCGCGATCAATTCCGGCTTGAGTGTCAACGCCGACAGATCCGGACGCATCCGAGCAGTCTCGGCGATAATCCAAGCGTCCTTTAGCGTAGGTCTTCCCCTCGCCGCGGAAGGCGCCCGACATGCGGTGCACCGTCCGGCCGGGCACGTACACCAGACGCTGCCCGGCCGACAGCAGCAGCGCGATGACCAGAGCGGCCGGACTGCCCGCCAGGTCGACCGCCCAGGTCACGTCGTGGCCTGCGTCGCGTCCCTTGGCGATCAGGTTCTCGATCGCCGCCTGGTCGTTCACCACCCGCTGGGACCAGATCACTCGTCCGTGATCATCGACGTCCGTCGCGTGATGCACTGCCTTGCCGACGTCGATCCCGATCCAGGCCCGTTCCAATTGTTCCTCCCCACAGCGATATCACGGTTCCCACGGAGCACCCCACCAGCACAGCCTTAGATAGCGACGACTCGCGGCTCTCAATCAGCGACCAGGGTGCCCAGAAGGAGCCGGGCGGCCATACCAATCAGGCCACCGGACGGCGTCATGGGCCAAGTCACACCCGGCCCCTCTGGGTTGCCCAGATGATCTCACCGGACATTGAAGATTCTAAGGCTCATGGGCCTCACCAGCGGCCGGCGGCGAGTCGACATGAGCGCGCGGTCTTCGCTTGATTGAGGCGGCCGAGCTAGCAGTTCCACGCCTTGAGGGTCGTGAAGGCACGTTCGCCGCGGGGAAGCGGGCGTGGACCTTGTGTTCACTGCTGTCTGCCGGGCCGAAGGCTCGGGCCGGTACCGGTGGCGTTTGAACGGGAGTATGAATAATGCGATTGGCTCGTTGAGACGCATTGTCGGCGACGGTCACCACCTGCGCCTCGCTCAGCGCGACGATGATGCGGTAGGTGCGGCTGCGGTCAGATCATGCGTCGTGCCGGGCAGTGTCGCCGACGCCTAGACCAGCGGGCCGGCGGCGTCCGTCTTGACGTGCAGTTGATGCCCTGCCGTCGGTGTTTCTTGAGTACTACTGTTTTGATGGTGGACCCGGTCGATCGGATCAGGGTGCCGTCGAGAATCGTCTAGGCCAGCGGGCCGATCCTTTTCATGGCTGCTCGCGGGTCGTCGCGGTCGCAGCGAGAACGGTTATCGTCTCAGCGATGTAGCGCCCGGTGGTGGCCACGCCGATCTGGAAGCCGGCGGCGAGGCGGGTGTACGTGTCGCCCTGAGCAAGTGGGCCAGAGGCCAGCAGCGCCTGCCGGCCGGGATTGAGGCGACGCCGCTGGGATCGCCGCTGCCGGCGGTGGGTTCGGATCAGGTCAGCGAGGTGGTTCAGCGATCGGGTGGACAGCGGGATGGTGTCAGGGTGCGACGGTAATGAGGCTTTCGGCGGGCCATGCTGGCGTCAAGCACGTCTATGGCGTACACGACGTCGGCAAAGAGGCCGCCTCAATCCTGGGATGTCACGACCACCCGGGCGTCCACCGGAATCGCGCCCGGCCGGCTCGGGGCCTCCACCCCGGTGGCGGCCACACGGAAGAACCCTTCCAAGCCCACCTGGGCTACGGAACGATCGGCGCTGACAGCTTGGCGAACAGGGCGGAGACCACGTCATTGAGCCGCCTGCGGTGCTACTCAACCGTGGCCACCCGATGGCGCACTGACAGCAATAGATCGGCGAACGACAGGTTGCCCGGCAGCTCGGCACGCAGAACCTAGCGATAGTCCAGTTCGGCGCCGCCGTTGAGCGACGGCCCGCCGCAGGACATGTCCCAGGCGAGGACCGTTACCGTGGGCCGTACCGTGAGTAACCGAAGCGTCACCGCCCAGGCGGACAGCAGGAAACGGCCCGGGATCACGTCGTGGGCGACCACGATCGCCGGGACACGGCCCCGGACGTCGGTGCCGGGGTCATTGCCGACCAGCCCCAGCTCACGGCTGCGGTGGGATTGGCGCGCCCAATCGGTCGGCATGGGTGGGGCTCAGGTCCGTCGGCGGGCTCTCGCGCCCCATAAAGCGGCATTCTAGGCAGTCTCTCGCCGCTGATCAGACCTCACGTCGGGGCGGACGCGAGAACGCCGACCGCTGCGAGAAGAAGTTCAGGCGCTGCTGGACGTCATGGAAGTTCGCCTGCGTGACCTCGCCGATAAGTGACATGAGCAGCTGATCTGAGGATGTCGGCCCGTCGAGGTATCCGTCCAGGGGTCCGCTGGCCGCTGCGACGCCGAGCATGGGCAAGGATCGCGCCGGGTCGGCGGCCACTGCGGTGCCCCGCATCTTGCCCACCGTCCGGACTGCGTCGGGCGATCCGGTTAGCGACTTTGTCCCCGGACCCGCCGAGGTTGTTGCGCGGTAGGTGGAGGTGCATGTCTCGCCAGGCGAAGATTAAGACGCGCAAGTCGGCGACGTGCCGCCGCAGCCGGGCGACCTCGGCGGCCTCGGATTCGGACTCCTCAAGGCCCACAATCTCGCGCCCGAACTGCTCGTAGAGGGTCTCGCGGATCTGGTGGTAGTCGTAGGTGCTGAGGTTGTCCACCATCGCCGGTAGCGACGCCTCGATGGCGGGGTATAGCATCGCCGCGCCGTCGAGCAACTGGATCGCCCGAGGGAGGTCGCGCTGGCGCACCGCCCGGGTCGCTAACTCCAGTCGGTCGTTGATCTATCGAACAAGGAGCTCAGGAATCTGGTGTAGGGCCCGGAATTGGGTGAAGAAGGTGTCGGCGGCAAGATGGTGCTCGTTGACCGCCTGCCGCAGTTGTGCCGAGGCGAGCACGACCTTAGGCCGTTCGGAGGGCTGCGGGTCGGCTGCACGGGCGAGGTTAGTGGTCCAAATTCGCGTGTCGTGGTTAGCGACTCGCACATAGCGCAGCACGGCATAGGTGCTGTCGGTGAGCGACCCCTCGGAGATGGCGGTGCGCGCGGCCAGCCCACCGCGACGAGGTCAGCCAGGGTGTTATCGAAGGACTCGAGTGCAGCCTTGAACTGGGCAGACGCGGGGTTTCCTGTGCCGGCCACCGTGGCGCGGGCCGGCCAGTTGCTGCTCACGTGCAAGCCGCCACTGCCCAGCCGGACGAGCAGCCGTTGAAAGCTTCGAATCCACAAGAGTTTGCTCGCGCACGCCTTGACATCCCGCGACTCCAGGTCCGCCCGCGCGCGGGTGAGGAGGTCAGCCACGTTGTACATGGCGAGCTCGGCGGGCTGGAGATCACGAGGAGCAGCGCTTCCGTCGTGGCGCCCGGAACCAGTGTGCCCTCCCGGGCCGCCTAAATGGCGCCGACGCTATGCAGGTCGTGGTAGTTCTCGGCGATGACCCCGCGGTGTTTGCGGACCTCCAACGGCACCGAGTCATCCGGCATCTCTTATATTCCCGATGGACGACGACGCGCGGTATACATGCGGTATACACGTCGCGGGGCTAGCGTTGCCAAACGATCCTCACTTAACGATGTCTAAGTTTGCAAGCCTTTAGGCATCGTTAACGGCGCGGCGCAGCGACGCAGGGATGCGGAACAACGTTTCGAGACAAGGCGCTAGCGGGCGCGCCATATCTTAAGGATGCGGCACGATCACCGATATCCAGTTCTAATAGATCGGACCGAAGGCGGTGTGGATCATGCAGAATGACGACCTCACCAACCTTGTCGTTAGGAAGATAATGGACAGAAGCGCGTGGACCAGCCTTGCCAAAAAGGTTGGAGCAAGTCTGGCTCTCATCATTGGCGTCACCGTGTTTACGCCGACAGCGCCAGCGCAAGCTGCTGACGTATATTCTCGAACCACCGACTGCTTGACGGGCCCGGTTGCGCTCGGCCCGGACGAATACGTCAGCTCGTCCCGCGCGTGCACAACGATCTTCGGCCAGCGCGGAACCACGTACGTAATCTGGAAGCGCGACCCTAACGCGACCACCATCACTGTATTCGCCAATGATGCTGTACCGGGAGGCTGCATCGACGGCGGCGGCGGAAGTTCGCCAGTCTACCCCGACTCCTATCTCGGAAACTGCAACAATTCGAATATTAATCAGCAGTGGAGGTACAAGTTCCGGCAACCCACATTCCAGTTGCAGAATGTCGCTAACGGGAAGTGTCTCGATGGCGGCGGCAACAGTGGTGACATCTACGGCCGAGACTGCGATGCAAACAACCAGAACACCTTCTGGCGACTGCTAAGTGGGGGCGGACACAGTCAACTCCAGAACGTTGCCACCGGTCTCTGCATCGACGGAGGCGGAAGGATCGGCGCGCCCATCTATCCCCGCGCGTGTTCTACGCAAAACGGAAATCTTCTCTGGCGATCCAATTGATCTCGGGTTGTAAGTTGTACTGGCCGAACCAGGTATCGGGACGGGCGACCGCCAGCGGTGTGGTGCGCCGGAACAGGATTTAAACAGGCGGAGCGGTGAGTCGTTGGTGACATGCAGAGGCAGGTGCTGGGCATCTGACCGGCGATCTCGGTGGATTTGTGGGGCCGAAATCCTTCTTCCAGGTCTCGTTCTATGCGCGGATTTCATCGAGACTTCCCATCGTAAGTAGCGATCGGCTGAGATGTGGTGCAGAGGGTTCCCGCTGCACCACATCTTGGTCGCGCGGACCGGCCGGCGGCCTAGCTCGAGCAGGCTTGCCTCGCCTTGAAGGTGCGGTTGTGCGTTTGACGCGGGCACGGATCTCCCGTGGCTACGACAAAGGGCGGCAGCAGCGGACCAGGCGTTCAGCCCGCAGCTGTTATTCGTCTGTTATTCGTCACAGACGCGCTGAGGGCCGTTCGGTCGTGTCGCGCAATCAGTGAGGGACAAGCAGATTCAGAGTTCAGCCGACTCGATCTTGTGCGTCTTGCGCACGCGACGGTGAAGAAAAGCTTCCGTCCGAAAATGCAACCCCAGCTCGGGTGTCGAATCCCCGCAAAGAACCAGGACTCACGCAAGCCGCGGCACCCGATTCATACGTGTCGACAATATAAGGCGGCCATCTTCGCCATGGGGGAGGGTCGCGGCGCCGTCTGCTAGCACCTACTATCTCGTGCTGGCCCCAGATGAAAGCTTGTCGAGCGGGCCGAAACGGGCCGCCTTGATGGCTGCGCGTGGTCGGAGCCGCCGTGTCGCGAAACGCGGTCGCCGTCAATTCGAGTGCCGGTTAGCGGCGGCCGTTCTGCTTTGCGTTTAACTGCATTGGCCCAGAAGGGCCGAATCACATTGAGGATAATCTATTATGTCGTACTCGCCCCACATGGACGCCTCCAGCGGTCAGTCGTACAGCGCTACGCCGCCCACGGTGTCCTCCATATCAACGCCGCCGTCCGGAGCGGCCTACGCCAGCTGGATCCAGCGTGTTGGCGCCTACCTCATCGACGCGCTGGTAGTCGTGCCGTTCTCCGTCCTCGGAACTGTGCTGGGCCGCGGTACCGACGCTGACGGTCAGCCCACCTTGAACGCGCTGTACTGGGTCTTCACGCTTCTTGGCCTGATAGTGACCGGCTACAACCGATGGTATCGGCAGGGAGGGACCGGGCAGAGCTGGGGTAAAAAGGCGCTCGGCCTCCGGTTGATCGGTGAGCGGACCGGCCAGCCGATCGGCGCCCGGATGACTTTCGTGCGCGATCTTGCTCACTTCGTGGACGCCGTTATCTTCTACATCGGATTTCTGTTCCCGCTCTGGGACGCCAAGAAGCAGACGCTTGCCGACAAGATTGTCAAGACTGTCGTCACCCGTGGCTGACCAGCCGTAAGCTTCCGTCCGGGGGGAGTGTGCGGCACCACCGCCGGGGGAGCCGACATGGCCAGCAGTATGAGGCCGAGGCACTTCGTACCCGGGCGTCCTTGCCGCTCTGCGAACCATCGTGCGTCGTGGATCCAACAGCGCTCGGCACTACGACCGCAAGCCCACAGGGAACCTGCTGATCATGGCCCTCGTCCTTGTGACGCTGTACTGTTGACACGAGGTTAGGGCTGCGCCAGGGTTCGCCTCGGCGGTACGTTTCCGACGTCAGAATTGTGGCGGGGCGGCGGCCGACGTGACGGCGTCCGGTACAGCTGGTGGGTGGTGTCGGATTCAGGTGCTACAGCCGTTGGTGGAGGCGGTCGCGGCAGCCGTTCCGTTGGATGTGTTGCCCGGTGTCGCGGGCGGGCGCGCTGGGCTCGGCGAGAGCGGCGGGACGGCCGGTGCTGGCTTGGACGGCCGCGGACCCGCCACTGCCCCGGCCCGGCGTAGTTGCGGGAACTGCTGATCTGCCACGACGGGTTCGCTGCCAGCTGCTGTTCGGCCGACCTGGCAGGGGTGTCGGTCGCCATCTGGGTGGCGAGCACCATCTTCAAGCTCCTGTGCGGCCTGGCGACTGACTACGCGGTGTTAGCCTTGCGCAGATCCGCGAGGCCCGTAACGAGCACGGCTGCCGGCGGGCGGACATCGGCGGCATCTTCCGAACCGGGCGGTTTCCGACTTGCGGCGCGTAAATCCTCTTGTCATATTCCTCCTGCCCGCGCTCGTGGGGTCGCCGAACAGCAAGACGCCGGCTTAGACACAGTGCCATCAATGTCGCGAGCCAAGCCATGGGGCCGCCGGATCGGTGCCGGGCATCCGTTACCGTGATCAACAATGGCCGATTCGGCGATTTCGTGATGATGCCTCGGGGAATCAGCCCGTCGTTACGGAGGAGGACAACCGTGGATCTCGCCGTCCGTGACGCCGCGGGCTACGCCGACCTGCGCTCCTACGCGGCCATCGGGGACACCCGCACGGTCGCGCTGATCGCCGGCGACGGTTCGATCGACTGGCTGCCGCTGCCCGACCTGCACTCGGTGCCGGTCTTCGCGCGGCTGCTCGACGGCCCCGGCGGCGGCTCGTTCGAGCTGTGCCCCCGCTCCGCCCACCGGGTGCGGCGCGAGTACGAGCACGGCACTAACGTGCTGGTCACGACGTACACCACGGCCACCGGCACGGTACGGGTCACCGACGCGCTCACGGTCGGGGTGACCGGGCCGCTGCCGTGGAGCGAGCTGGTCCGCCTGGTCGAGGGCGTGACCGGCACCGTCGACATGGCGTGGCGGGTCGCGCCGGGGACCGGGCTGGACACCGTGTCGCCGTGGGTGCACGACACCGGCCACGGCGCCGTGCTGCGGATGGACGCGGTCACCATGGCCCTGCGGACCGCCGGGGCCGGCCCGGTCGAGTACGACGACCGGGCGGCGTCCGGCCGGTTCACCACCGGGGCCGGGAGCCGGCACGTGCTCGCGCTCGTGTCCAGCCAGGGCGAGCCGCTGCGGCTGCCGGAGGTCCGCCGCAGCGAGGAGAACGTCGAGCACACCCGGCGGCAGTGGCGCCGGTGGAGCGGGCAGTTCACCTACGACGGGCCGTGGCGCGACGAGGCCCTGCGCAGCATGCTGGCGCTCAAGCTGCTCGCGTACGGGCCCTCCGGCGCGATCGCCGCCGCGGCCACGACCTCGTTGCCGGAGAGTGCCGCCGGCGGCAAGAACTGGGACTACCGGTTCGCCTGGCTGCGTGACTCGACCTATGCGCTGCACTGCATGCTGGCGTTCGGCGACTTCGAGGACGTGCACGCCAGCGTGTCCTGGCTTCTGCGCACGGCCCGGGCCCGGCACGCAAAGCTGCCGGTGCTGGCCCGCCTCGACGGCGCTCAACCGGACGGGGTGGCCCGGCACGACGTTCCCGGCTGGCGGGGGATCGGCCCGGTGGTGTCCGGCAACCCCGCCGCCGAACAACTCCAGCTGGGCGTATACGGCGACCTCTTCGACCTGGTCCACACGTACGTGGGCGCCGGTAACGTCTTGGATCTGGAGAGCGCGCGTTTTCTCGCCTCGGCCGCCGATCGGGTGTGCGACATCTGGCACCGGCCCGACGCCGGGATGTGGGAGCTGCCCGAGTATCGGCACTACACCAGTTCCAAGATGGCCTGCTGGCAGGCGCTGGACCACGCGGTCGACCTGGCCGCCGACGGGCACATTCCGGGCACACCGGACCGGTGGCGGCGCGAGCGTGACCGGATCGCCGCCTGGGTGCACGAGCACTGCTGGAACGCGGAACGGCGGGCGTACACCTGGTATCCGGGCACCCGCGCCCTCGACACATCGGTGCTCCTGCACGCCCGGCGTGGCGGATTCGACGCCGGTGACCGCATGCGGGCCACCGTGGACGCCGTCCTCGAGGAGCTGTCGGCCGGCCCGCTGATCTACCGCTACTCGGGCGCCGACAAGGAGGAGAAGACGTTCACCGCGTGCGCCTTCTGGACCGTCACCGCCCTGGCCAGCCTCGGCCGCCGGGCCGAGGCCGAGCAGCGGATGGGCGAGCTGCTGCCGCTGGCCAACGACGTCGGGCTGTACACCGAGATGATCGACGCGGAGGACCACTCGTTCTGGGGCAACGCACCGCAGGCGCTGAGCCATCTGGCCGTCACCACGGCGATCACCGCTCTCGCGGGGACGGAGTGACGGCGTCGCTCACCAGCCGGTCGTGCCCGGGCCGCCCTTGAACGGACCCACGATGCCGTCGGTGATCCAGCCGCCGTAGAAGTCACCCTCCTGCGGCCGCACCAGCTCACCGTCGACCCGGCATTCGTCGACCCGGCTGGGATAGAACGCCACGGCGCCGGCGATCTCCCCGTACGCGGAGGAAGGCCGCTCGTAGGACCAGCCGGCTCGCGGCACCCGGACGTCACCGACCACGACGTCCCAGTAGCTCGCCATGCCCTTGAACTCGCAGTATGAGCGGCCCGTCGCCGGTTCCAGCACGCCGGCCGCGATGTCCTCGCGGGGCACGTAGTAGACCGGTGGATGCGAGGTCTCCAGGACCCGCCGGCAGCGATCGCTGTCGGCGATCACGACGCCCGCGTGCACGACCGTCACCCGCGACCGGGTGAGCTCCACCCGCGGCGGACGCGGATAGTCCCAGACCGACTCCATCCGCCCACCCTAGCCGGGCCGCGTCAGGGCAGCAGATGATCGAGGCCGGTCAGGCTGAGCACCTGGAACGCCGGGCTGCCCGGCGGCGCGACCAGCTGCATGCCGGCGGCCGGCGCGCCGGCGCTCATCCGGTGCAGCAGCCGTACGCCGACGCTGGAGAGCAACGTGACCCCGGTGAGGTCCACGGTCACCGGGACGACGCCGCCCCGCCGTGCGGCCCGGACCGCCTGCTGCAGACGGTCGACCGTGGCCGGGTCGACGGCGCCGTGCACCTCGAGGACCGGCCGGTCACCGTCGCGGCGGTCGATCCGGAACGGCACCTCGTCCGGGTACGCCGCCGGGCCGGCGGGCACGGTCGGCACCGTGGCGATGCCGACCTCGACCGGCCGGCGGACCCGGTGGGTGAGGGTGACCCGGGTGCCGGGGTCGCCGGTGCTCACCTCGACGTCGTCGGCGAGGGCCCGCATCATCGTGAGGCCGCGCCCGCGGTCGCCCGGGTAGGCGGGGGCGGGTCGCCAGCGGCCTTGGTCGGTGACGGTCAGCCGTAGCCGGCCCTGCCCGTCGAGCGCGCCGGTGACCGTGAGCTCTCCGGACGGGTCCCCGCGGTAGGCGTGCTCGATGGCGTTGGCGGCGGCCTCGCCGACGGCGTGCTGCACCGCGACCGCCTCCGGCCGCGGGACGCCGAGCGCGGTCAACCAGTGACCGACCGCGGCGCGGACCGCGGCCAGGCTCTCCGGCCGGGTCGGCAACCGCAGATCGGGCGGCTCCGGCGGGTCGGCCGGCAGCTCGGCGACGAGCACGGTGACGTCGTCCCGGTAGCCCGCCCACCCGAACCGCTCGACCAGCAGCGCGCTCAGCCGGTCCACCATCAGCTCGGGCACCGTGCTGTGCGGCGCGACCGGCTCGGACAGCACTGCGGCGGCGACCCGGGCCAGGTCGGACCGGCCGCTGTCCAGCGTCTGCCCGGCGCGCTCGATCAGCCCGTCCGAGTAGAGCAGCACGAACTCGCCGGGGCGCAGCCCGTCGGTGTGCAGGAGGCCCGGCTTGCCGTCGGAGGCCAGCGGCCCGGTGGGTGCGCCGTCGAGGAACCGGCCGGCGCCGTCGGGGCCGAGGACCAGCGGTGGTGGGTGGGCGCGCGACGCGTACTGGAGGCCGCCGCTGTGCGGGTCGAGAACGACGACACCGACGGTCGCCCCCTGAGCGGCTTCCACCGATGCGGCGAGGGTGTCCAACCGGCCGAGCATGTCCAGGACCGAGGCGCCGGAGACCAGCGCCTCCAACGCGACCGCGCGAAGCTGGCCCATCACCCCGGCGGCCTCGGCGCCGTGCCCGACGACGTCCCCGACCAGCAGCGCGACCTGGCCGTCGGGCAGCACGACGGCGTCGAACCAGTCGCCGCCGGCCGCGGCCTCCGTCCCCGACACCAGGTAGCGGGCGGCCAGCCGCAGCCCCGGCAGCACCGGCACGCCGGCCGGCAACAGGCTGCGCTGCAGGGCCAGCACCACGTCGCGGGCTTCCCGGTAACGGCGCTCGGAGTCGTCGGCCCGGGCCTCGACGGCCTGCCGCTGCCGGACCCAGTGGGTGGTCTCGACGATGTGCACGACCATGCCGGTCACGCCGCCCTCGTCGTCGTGGGTGGGCAGGAAGGTGTACGTGTAGAAGTCTTCCTCGAGGTTGCCGTCGCCGTTGCGGTCGACGAGCACCCGGCGGTCGGCGTGGGACACCGGATTCCCGGTCGCGTAGACCTCGTCGATCATCTCGAAGATCTGCTGACCGGCCATCTCGGGAATGACCTCCCGGATCGGGCGGCCGATGATCCCGGGCCGGTCCCCGACGCTGGCCCGCGCCGCGCGGTTGGCCGCCACGACCCGGTGCCGCGGCCCTTCGAACGCCCAGAGGACGGCCGGCATGTGTTCGAAGGCCCGGGCGACCTCGGCCGGGTCGCCCGCCGGGTGTTGCTGCTCTACCACGCCGCCCAGGATCTCACCGGTCACCCGGCACCGCTCGTCAGGGCGGTCCGGCAGCGGCCCGGTTCACCACGGATGGGGATGGGCGTCGCGGAAGAAGCCGCCCCGCGGGCCGTCGTCGGGAAGGGTGGCGGCCCAGACGACGCCGGGCGCGCTCTCCGCCGCCGGGCGCGCGCCGGTCGACTCGGCGCCCGGCCAGGTGGCGGTCAGATCCGGGTCGACGGCGTTGACGACGAGGGGCGTCTGCGCCCATTCGGCGGCGAGACTCGCGGTGAGAGCGAGCAGGGCGGCCTTGCTGATCCCGTACGAGGCGGCGGTCCCACCTCGCGCCGTGAGCCCGTAGTCCGGGTCGCCGTGCGAGCCGGCGCCGCTGGCGACGTTGACCACGCGGGGATGCTCGGATGCGCGGAGCAGCGGCAGGAACGCCTGGATCACACGCCAGGTGCCGTAGAGGTTGACGTCCATCACCGCACGCGACTTCTCCAGGTCCGCGCCGGAGGCGGTCTCCGTCCAGTCGACGTAGCCGGCAGCGTTGTTGACCAGCACATCCAGCCGGCCGTGGGCGGCGCGCACGGCCTCGGCGGCCGCGGCCACCTGAGCGGCGTCGGTGATGTCCAGCGGCGTTTCCAGCGCGCGCAGATCCGTGTCGCCGCGGCGGTCGGCGGCCGCCCGCGCGGCCGCCGCCGGGTCACGCCCGGCGATGAGCACGGTGCCGCCGCGTCGCGCCAGCTCGACCGCCACCTCGATGCCGAGCCCGTGCGCGGCGCCGGTGACGAGGCAGATCGGAGTCTCCGTCCAGGGCGTCATCGCTCCTCCTTCACCGACGGAACGGACCGCTCCGTCACATGTTGGTACGGTAGGGGAGTGACCACCGGAACGGCAACCTCGGGGCGGCGACTTTCGCGCGAGGAGCGCAGCAGGCGGATTCTCGACACCGCGGAACGGCTGTTCTACCCGCGCGGCGTGCACGAGGTCGGCATGGACGAGCTGGTCCGCGAGACGGGGCTGGGCAAGGCGACCGTGTATCGGCTCTACCCGACCAAGGACGTGCTGGTCGCGGCGTACCTGCGCCGGATGGCCGACCGCATCCTGGCCGAGATCGACGGCCAGGCCGCCGGCGCCGACCCGCGGGCCGCCTTGCGCGCGGTGCTGGACGCGATCGAGACCGACGTGCGGCGCGACGGCTTCCGGGGCTGCGCGTTCAACAACGCGAGCATCGAGTTCCAGGACCCCGATCATCCCGCGCGGGTCGAGGCGCGCCGGTACCGCAACGAGCTGGCCCGCCGGCTGGTCGAGCTGAGCGTGGCCGCCGCCGGCCCCGAGCGTGGCGCCGCCGCCGGCCACCAGCTGGCGGTCCTGGTCGACGGCGTCTACACCAACGCGGCGCACCTGGGCCCGGCCGGCCCGGCCGCCGCCGGCCTCGACCTGGCCCGGCGCCTGGTCGCCGACCTACGGTCGCCCTGATGGCCGGAGCTTGCGGGCGAACGCCCGGATGTCGGCCGCCAGCAGGTCGGGCCCCCCCAGCGGCGAAGTGACCACCGCGCGGCATCCGGGGGTAGCGATGACGTTGTAGTTGCGGGCGGCCCAGCTCCTCGGGGGTTGGACAAGGTCGCCGGGGAAGACGGCGACCCCGGTCGGCGCCGTGACCAGGATCGGGCCGGGCGGATACGTCCGGTGTTCCCAGTACGGCCGGAAGGTGGCGGCGACGGCGCCGGTGAACCAGTCGAGGCTTGCCTGAGTGAGGCTCGGGGGTGGACGGGAAGCCGGGCAAGGCGGGGACGATGGCGGTGAACGCGGGGCCGGGGCCGGATCCGTAGTCGGACGGACGGGAGAGTCGCCGGGCGACCTCGACCTCCTCCAGGAAGGTGCTCTGCCAGCCGTGGCTGAGCACGATCGGCACGGCATCCGTGGTCTCGCCGCCGAAGCGCGCGTAGTGCACGGACGTCCCGCCGAGATCCGCGTAGCCGGAGGGAAGCGCATTGATCGCGGCGTCCTGCGCCGGCCAGTCGAAGCCGTCGGCCCAGTAACCGGACAGGCGGCGCAGCTCATCCCGCTCCGTCCCGGCGTCCCAGCTCGACCTCCGCGCGGGTCACCTGGTCGGGATCAGCTGCCGTCCCGCGCGACCGTGAAGGCAGTGCGGCACCTTGTGTCACAGGCCGTGAACCGGCCGGCCCGAGGCGTGGTGCACGCCGCCCCGGGTGGCGGTGGATCCGATGTCGAGTGCGAGGACCAGCGGATCCAGCGCTGCCTTGAGGTCGCGCCATCGTCGTCCCGGCCATGGCAGTCCTCGCGGTCGGCCGCGCATCTTCTCGCAGTATAGTGGGGCCACGCATGTCGTCGCCCGGTACCGCCGACTCAGCTCAGGGTCCATTACCGGTTGACGCCGGCGCAATTTTTCGCCCGATTTTGGCCTTTTGAACGGGCAGCTGCTAGCGGGGACCGCAGCTGCAGGCGCATGTCGGCGTTGATCCGCTCTCCTTTAGCAAGACGCTACAGAGTTGAGACGCCGTCGCGATTTCTCCCCCGAGAAGTCCGCAACGGCGTCTCGTTGTGCCGCCTCTCCTAACGGAGATCCCGCTGGCAGGTCAGCGAGCAGCGTGAAATGCCTCGACCACAGAACTGGGGATCCGACCCCGGTCAGACACCTCGTGGCCGTTATTCTTCGCCCATTCCCGGATCGCCTGGTTCTGATCACGGCTGGACCTGCTGGGCTGGGCTGCCCCTGTGCGGGACGTGATACCGCGGCCAGCCGCCGGTCCTCGGCCGATTCTGGTTGCCTTCTCGAGGTACGGGTCGAGAACCTTACGGAGTTTGCCGGCGTTCTTATCTGACAGATCGATGGTGTAGTTCAGCCCGTCGAGCCCGAACTCCACGGTGCGATCTGCTTCGCCGCCGTCAAGATCGTCCGTCAAGAGGGTAATGACTTGCTTCGCCATGGATGAACACTCCCGCTTCCATTACCGGTTCAGTTGCCGTCGTATCACGTTCCATCATAATACCAATCAGGGACCTTATAGTGAACCGCCACAGGTGCTGGTCGGGCCGATGACAAACCTCGACGGAGGGCGACCCTAGGGTTGATCTGACGGATCGTGGCGCGCAACTGTGGTCGATCGTTCTGGCGGCGTGGCTGCTGCTCTAACTGATCGGAAAGGGAAACGTCTGGAGCCGTTGCCGCCCGGCATAAATGCGCAGCGCAGTGGCCAGCAGCGTGACCATCGGCAGATGATGAACGGGATCTGGTGACGAACGGAGGACGGCGCGACGTGGCGTCGCGGGCGGCCCGACGGATTGGGCGCTCGCGCGAGGCCTGAGCACCAGAGCGCATCTGCTCGCCGAAGGATGCGGCCGCAGTCTGGTCACCGGATCGCAGCGGACCACGCTGCAGACACCAAAGACCGGTGGCGTTGCTTGACGCCTCAGCGTCTCCCGACCCGCTGGGACGAGGCTGCCCGGCAATGTCTCGATAAGCTGACTGTCGACAACGCCTATGGCTCCGGCGCCCACCGGTCGCTGACAGCACGCCCGGCTCCGACACACCAGCCGGAAACAGGACGACGATGCGGCTGGTCGGCCGCGCTCGCCGACCCTCGCATGGCGGCATGTCACGGTCAACACTGACCAGTATAGGAACCGCGACCCGATCCAATGGGCCTCCACCCCTCCAGGCAAGTTCGCTATAGGCTGCGCAATTGGCGAATCTAAGTCGGCGTTTCGCCGCGGAGCTCGACGGTACGGGTAGCGATCATCCGCTTCGTCGACGAGCGCCATGGGGTCGTTCGCCGATCGGGCCATCCATGGGGTCTGTAAAACGAACGGTGTGACTCCTGATCAAGGAGTAGCACCTGATGACGGACCCAGCGATCACCGTGGATACTGCCGCGGTGCTGAAGAAGATCAAGCCAGCCGACGAGGGTGTGGACGCCGAGCTGGTCGGCCGGCTGGTCGAGCAGGCCCGCGCAGCGGGCCTGCAACTGACCGGTGAGGGCGGGCTGCTGCAGCAGCTGACCAAGCGCGTGGTGGAAGCCGCCCTGGACGGCGAGCTCGCCGATCACCTCGGCTATGACAAGGGCGACCCGGCCGGCAACAACGGCCAGAACTCCCGTAACGGCAGCCGCGGCAAGACGGTGCTGACCGAGGTCGGCCCGATCGACATCAAGGTCCCGCGTGATCGGGACGGCAGCTTCGAGCCGCAGATCGTCAAGAAACGCCAGCGCCGGCTGTCCGGGGTCGAGGACATGGTCATCTCGCTGTCGGCGAAGGGCCTGACCATCGGCGAAATTCAAGCTCACCTGGCCGAGGTCTACGGCGCGCAGGTGTCCCGGCAGACCATCTCCACGATTACCGACAAGGTTCTCGAGGCGATGGCCGAGTGGCAGAACCGGCCGCTGGACCCGGTCTATCCGGTGATCTTCCTGGACGCGATCCACGTGAAGATCCGCGACGGCAAGGTCGCCAACCGGCCCATCTACGTGGCCTTGGCCGTCACGGTCGAGGGCACTCGCGACATCCTCGGGTTGTGGGCCGGTGACGGCGGTGAGGGCGCCAAGTTCTGGCTGCAGGTGCTCACCGAGCTCAAGAACCGCGGTGTCGCCGACGCCTGCATGGTGGTCTGCGACGGGCTGAAAGGGCTGCCGGACGCGATCGGGCAGACCTGGCCCCTCGCCGTGGTGCAGACGTGCGTGATCCACCTGCTACGCAACTCGTTCCGTTACGCCGGCCGGCAGCACTACGACGCGCTCGCCAAAGCCCTGCGACCGGTCTACACTGCAGCAACCGAAGCCGCCGCCAAGGCCAGGTTCGGCGAGTTCACCGAGGCCTGGGGCGACCGCTACCCGGCGATCGTCCGGCTCTGGGAGAACGCCTGGGCCGAGTTCGTGCCGTTCGTCGCCTTCGATGTCGAGATCCGCCAGATCGTGTGTTCCACGAACGCGATCGAGAGCGTGAACGCCCGCATCCGCCGCGCCGTGCGGGCCCGCGGGCACTTCCCGAACGAACAAGCAGCACTCAAATGCGTCTATCTGGCGATTATGAGTGTGGACCCGAGCGGCACCGGACGGCGCCGGTGGGCGATCCGCTGGAAACCCGCCCTGAACGCCTTTGAGATGACCTTCGAAGGCCGCCTCAACCCGACCCACAACTAACCGGCGTTACACCGTTCGTTTGACAGGCCCCATTCATGAGCGTGTTGCGCGCGACTTACTCCGGGTTCTTGTCGGTGTCGGGTCGCTACGCCGCCAAGTCCCGACCGCCGTCAACTCGTCAGGTCGCGGACGAGGCGGTGTGCCCGCCCGATAAGTGCAGCGCACGGGTTCAATGACAGTGTCTCTGGCATCTGCAAGCTGCGCGATGCGCTGACCCGGGCGGATGTATCCATCGGCCGGGACCATTTTGCGTGGTTGATGCGTCGGCTCGGCCATGCGGGAATCCGTCGTATGGCCGAACGCACCAGATAGTCGACAGTAGTGCGGTGCGGCTGGCGGATTTTGTGCGCCGGCAGATCATGGCGGCCCGGCCGACTCAGTTGTAGGTGCGCGACATGACTTCGGTTGTCCGTGCGATGACAGTGGTGGTCGTCGCTTAGCCGATCCGGGTTGGGTGAGTAGCCAGCTGGTCGGTGCGCAAGGCTCCGGTGGCTGTTGTGGCGCCGTGACTCGATCGGCGCGCGCCGCTCGAGGGCGCGTAATGCGGGAGCAGCGGTGAGCGAGCTTGTCCGATTGGGGCGCTTCGACGGTTCCTGCTCCGAGGTGTGATAGACGCTCGTTATCACGGTGCGCCGATCATGACTTGGACGGCTCGGCATGGCATACAGCAACGTGATGGACACCGGTGAAGCAGCCGGTTATATGCCGAACAAACAGGGAGTTGGCATGTCCATCACTGTTGAGCGTCCGCCCCACGGCGGCGAAGATCCAAGTTCTCGGGCGTGGCGTCCCCACTCGGAGCCGGTCGTCAAGGTGGGTCCGCTTGGGCGGCTCGCCGGCTTTGCGTACCGGCGACGGGGTGCTGTGCTACTCGGCTGGCTTGTCGCGCTGATCGCGATGACCGGGCTCGCGATGACAGTCGGCGGTGATTTCGAGGCGGACTATTCCGCACCGAAGTCTGACTCCAGCGCGGCCCAGCAATTGCTCCAACAACGCTTTGCCGCCCGGTCGGGTGAGGAGATCGACGTCGTGGTCACGGTGGCGGCGCGGCGGCCCGACACGCGGGCCGAGGTGGCCGCTCTTTTCTCTCAACTGGCTCGGATGCCGCACGTCGTCGAGGCCTCCAGCCCTTATTCTTCACGAGGTCTCGTGTCGGCGGACGGCACAGTACTGCTGGGGCACCTGCGCCTCGACGTGACCGACGCGGCAGACATGCCGGTTTCCGACACCCGGCAGTTGCTCAGTGTGGCCGAGAACAGGTCGGTGGACGGAATGACCGTGGCTCTGGGCGGCCAGGCGGTGAGTGCAGCGGAGGAAGCTCCGCTTAATTCGGAGATCATCGGTATCGTGGCCGCCGCCGTAATCCTGCTGATCACATTGGGTTCGGTGGTCGCGGCTGGCCTCCCCATCCTGGTCGCTTTGGCCGGACTCGGGGTTAGCCTGTCTGTCATCCCCCTGGTAGCACTTGCCATGCCGGTGCCGGACTGGTCGACCTCATTGGCGGCGATGATCGGCATCGGGATCGGCATCGACTATGTGCTTCTCATGATTACTCGCTACCGGGAGTGGCGAGCGGAGGGGCTGAGCGCCGAACGGGCCACGGTCGCTACCGTCGATACGGCCGGGCGTGCGGTTGTGGTCGCGGGAAGCACTGTGGTGATCAGCATGCTGGGCTTGTTCGCGATGGGCCTGTCCTTCATGCGCGGGGCCGCCGTCGTCACGATCGCGGCGGTGCTCGTGGTCATGGTGGCGGCGGTCACGCTCTTTCCGGCCCTGCTGGGTTATGTCGGGCGTCATGTGGAGCGTCTGCGCCTGCCCGGCTTCGGCAATCTCTTCAGCGCTGGGCGAACCACCGGCCGCGGATTCGCTCGCTGGGCCGCGTTGGTGGAGCGGCGCCGTTTTCTCGCGGCCACGGTGGGTGTGGCCGTGCTTGTGGGACTGGCGCTTCCGATGACCGGTGTCCACTTCGGTTTCCCCGATGCCGGTAACGACCCTGCTGGCACGTCTACTCGAGCGGCCTACAACATGATCGAGTCCGGGTTCGGCGCCGGCGCGAACGGTCCGCTGCTGCTTGTTGCTGAAGTGTCGCCTGGGCGCGGCGTGACCCAGCTGGATGCGCTGGTGACCGGTGTGACGGCCACTCCCGGCGTCGCCGCGGTCCTGCCCCCGCAGCTCAACCAGGCGGGGGACACCGCCGTCATCACGGTCCTACCCGTGACCGGTCCGCAGGATGCAGCGACCGGTGACCTCGTCCGCGTCCTTCGTGATCACGTCATCCCTGCCGCAGCCGAGGGCGCGACCGTTCATGTCGGCGGAGTTACCGCAATCTCTCTCGACGGCACCGCGAATGTCGTCCGTCGGTTGCCCCTTCTCATTGGCGGCGTCGTTCTGTTGTCGATGCTGCTGCTTCTGGTGGCGTTCCGGAGCCTGGTGATCGCGGTGAAGGCAGCGATGCTGAATCTATTGTCGGTTGCCGCGGCGTATGGCGTGGTTGCGTACGTGCTCGAGGGTGGTTGGGCCGGGCACTTGCTCGGCATCGACAATCCCACACCGCTGCCCGCGTTCATTCCGGTGCTGATGTTTGCCATCCTGTTCGGTTTGTCGATGGACTACGAGGTATTCCTCATCAGCCGGATGCGGGAGTCCTATCTGCGCACGGGTCGTCCGGGCCCAGCAGTGACGTCGGGATTGGCTGCCACGGCCCGCGTCATCACCGCGGCCGCCGCCATCATGGTCGTCGTCTTTGCAGCGTTCGTGCCCAGCCCGGAGATCTTTCTCAAGATCATCGGAGTTGGCTTGGCCACTGCTATCCTCGTCGATGCCACCATTGTGCGGATGGTTCTGGTCCCAGCGGTGATGTTCGCCCTCGGGCGGCGGGCCTGGTGGATGCCGCCCCTACTCGAGCGAATCCTCCCTCACCTTCACGTCGAGGGTCATGCCGCAGCACATCTTCCGGCGGCGGAGCCGCAACGCCCCCTGATCAGCACGCGCGTACTGTGAAATCAGCCGCCGACTGGGATGACCACCGCGATCCAGCCATCGATCAGGTGAACCATTGCCTCCCTCATATTCGAACGGAAGGCGATGTACTCCTCCACAGGTGCCACGACACGGCCGTACCTCGGCCGGGCGCTGGAACAGCACCTCGGCATCGCCCCTACCGCGCATGGACCGCAGGTGTCGTTGAGCTGATGCAGACCACGGGCCGCGCCCCACGGTTGCTGCCCGCCACCGGGCTGCTCGTAGCCGCGTGGGAGCCAGTATCCCGGAGGTTTCCAGGCGTATCCGGGGCCGGCGACGTGATGGCGATCGGGCACACGGGCTCCGCGGGATGGCTGGCCTCGGCTGGCATCAAACCGCAGGTGTCGGGTCGTCAGCAGCCGACTGCCTGGCCCCAGGCACCCGCGACGACGGGCGTTAGCGGCGTTAGATGACGTGCCCCCCGGTTCGTCGGACGGGCAACGTTGTGGCCGTCTGGCTGCAGCGGTGGCAGATTTCGACGGCATGTGGGAATCAGCAGCTCCTGACTAGCAAGGTTAGGAGCTGCTGACTCACCCTTCGGTACCGGTTTACCGATCGGTTGTAGCGACCAAGATTGCTGTCTTCAGCTGGCGGGACTCAGGTGCCAAACGATAGTCCCTCTGGTTTAGGCGTACAACAACTCGAACTGACGGATCACGTTGAACGGGGCGCGCATGGCGAAGAGTGGACACTCGGCCGCTCCGCCTGATTCGTCCAATGGCGAGCCGTTCTTCCTCGCGACCGCCATCTCCCACCTGTCGCGCAGAGGCGACGGTGAAACAAAGGGAGAACATCGGCAAATTCGCCGATCACCTCCGCGCGCAGGTCGCCAGCCCGCTCGCGATCAGGCGCCAACGGCCGCGCCTTTGCGGAAGTGCACCGAATCTCGTTCGCAAGGACCAAAGGTGAGAGTTTTGGACCGCCCCGTGCGGCGCGAACCTGCCCGGCATCGCCCTACGTCACCAGCATCGTCCTCTAGTGGGTATTGGCGTTCGACGAGTCCGGTCCTCTGGCGATCCGTCTACGGGCAGACTCGTTCGGGGCGCCGACGGTGCACCCGCGCCACCTGCCCCCGGTTACCACAAGCTACACCGCGTTGTCGGTTCCTCGACTCTTCCAAAGCGGAAGAAGACCGCCGAAAGAGGTCATGGCTCGTCGCCCGGGTGACTGAACGTACGACAAACCGCGGTGACGAAAGCGCCCACGTCGGGGCGGGAGTCCCCGACCCGCCACGCCACTGCCATCACTGCAGGAGCGATGTTGGCCACGGGCACGAAGCGTAGACCCGGCGGAGAGTAGACCTGCTCCATCGCGGCGTAGGTCAAGGCGACCGCCGAGCCTCCGGCAATCACCTGGAAGAGGGCTTCCTGGCTCATGGGCTGAATCTGGATGACTCCAGCGCCACCAGCGGCAGCCCGCTCCGGTGCGGCGCTCCAGAAGTCTCGCCACAGCGGATCGTCATCGGGCGGCACCGCCCATGACGTTGCATGGGCGAGCACTTCGGCGATCGTCACCTCGTCCCGGCCGGCTAACGGGTGATCGTCGGCGAGCATGATGACGCGGCGCTCATTCCAAAGCGGCTCGTAGCGCACTTCCTCACCGCTGACTGGCAGATGAATGAGTGCCACATCGGTTTCACCGGTGCGCAGTCCGGCACTGGTATCGCCGAAGTCGAACTGACGTAGATGCACCGCGACGTGAGGGCACATGTCACGGTAGTCACGTAACACCCTCGGTAGGAAGTTGTCTGGCCAGCGAGTGTGAAAACCGACTACTAGCTCGCTTCGTTGGGCACGGGCCTGATGGGTGGCCGCGATGCTGAACGCCGCGCCGGCCGCGAGGGTGGCGCGGGCAGGCTCCAATAGGGCGGACCCTGCATCGGTCAGGGCGACCGAGCGCCGATCCCGGACGAACAGCGCAACGCCGATATCGGACTCGAGCTTTCGAATCTGTTGTGAGAGAGCAGGCTGGGAGACGTACAGTCGGTGCGCGGCACGCCCGAAGTGCAACTCTTCGGCGACTGCTACGAAATATTGCAGCAGGCGCAGGTCCGCATCCATAACGCGATTGTAGCTCTATCAAGCCGCAACTATGTGGGTCTGCTGCACCAATAGGTGACATCTGAGATGGCTTGCCGTGACGGCGGGCTGGAAGGATGTTGCTGTGCCCAAGCCCTACCCCCGCGAGTTCCGCGACGACGTCGTGCGGATCGCTCAAGGCCGCGATCCTGGCGTGACGGTGGAGCAGATCGCGAAGGACTTCGGGGTCCACCCGATGACGTTGTTCAAGTGGCTGCGTCAGGCTGACATCGACGCCGGCGCCGAGCCCGGCGTGAGCCGCAGTGATTCCGCTGAGCTGCGCGAAGCGCGTAAGCGGATCAAGCTCCTCGAGCAGGAGAACGAGGTCCTGCGCCGGGCTGCGGCGTATCTGTCGCAGGCGAATCTGCCGGGAAAAGGCTCTACCCGCTCGTGAGCGAGCTGGCCGCCGACGGGATCCCCGTCGCGGTGACGTGCCGGGTGCTGACCATTGCTCGACAGCCCTACTACCGGTGGCTTGCCCGCCCGGTCACCGACGCCGAGCGGGCCGAGGCGTACCGGGCGGACGCGTTGTTCGACGCCCACCGTGACGACCCGGAGTTCGGCTACCGGTTCCTGGCCGACGAGGCCCGCGCCGCCGGGCAGCCGATGGTCGAGCGCACCGCCTGGAGGATCTGCTCCGGTATGGGCTGGTGGAGCGCGTTCAGCCGCAAGCGGCGGCGCGGCAAAGGTGGCAGGCCGGGCCCACCCGTGCATGACGACCTCGTCAAACGTGACTTCACCGCCGACGGGCCGAACCAGCTATGGCTGGCCGACATCACCGAACACCGCACGCTTGAGGGCAAGCTCTACCTGTGCGCGATCAAGGACGTGTGGTCGAACCGGATCGTCGGCTACTCCATCGACTCGCGGATGAAATCTAGGCTGGCGGTCAATGCCCTGCGCAACGCCGTCGCCCGCCGCGGTGAGGTGGCCGGTTGCGTGCTGCACACCGACCGCGGGTCGCAGTTTCGCAGCCGGAAACTCGTCCTCGAACTGCACCGTCACCACATGATCGGATCAATGGGCCGCGTCGGCGCCGCCGGCGACAACGCCGCCATGGAATCCTTCTTCGGCCTACTACAGAACAACGTCCTCGATCGCGGGACCTGGCCCACCAGACAAGCATTGAGGACCGCGATCGTGACCTGGATCGAACGGACCTACCACCGCCGGCGACGCCAACGAAGCCTGTCCCGGTTGACCCCTATCGAGTACGAGACCATCATGAGCCCACCGGCCAGTCAGGCCGCGTGACTTGTCCTGTCACCTATCGGTGCAGCAGACCCTGTCGGCATGCTGATCCGAACTGGGACTGCCGGCACTCAGCCACACGATGGTTGTGCTGAGAGTTTGTCGATTACATTCTCGGAGTATACCCCCTGTCTGTTATCCGCTCACCGTGCGAAAGTATCCCCAAATGCCATACACTGACCAAATTATTGTCCTGAGTCCCTCATTTCTCGCGTACCGGGCGGCGGCCCGCCACTCGCGCTCTCGGCCGCGTTCATGATGTACAGACCGCCTCGACGAGCGGCACAGCAGCCGGTGTAGTGATGAGCCGCAGAGGAGGTCGGCCTCGACACGAACGCGGCTAATCGGGCATTGGGCTCGCACTGCGGGCAGAACGCCTCGGGAAACTTTTCGCCTCGATGCCGGCGGTACCTGGTGTACATCGACGGCTCGGCCTCAGCTGCGTTGCACGCGGTCACCCTTGCGTACAGCATCGACTAGCGGCCGGCCGGCTCCGCATAACACATCGAAACCGCGGCACACGGCATTGACCCACGGGAATCTGCCGCGAATGGCTGCTTCGCGGAACGCCGCCCGGGGGTGACGGCAACATCGGGTGAGGCCGCCGACCGCGGCACGGTCGGCGGCGGTCTCGGGGAGATTTCTCAATCGGGCCCACGCTTGTTGATGCCCATACGACTTGTTGGAGGCACCGGCCCGAGCGCGGTCGCGTCGGACTCGATCCACTTTCTGCGCGGGAAACTAGAATTTGCTTACCGAGCGGCTCTCTCGCTAGAAGTACTAAGCTGTGCTGACAAGATGGCGAGTCGCGGGCCGGAGCATGGTATTCACTTCGGCGGCTCAATGCTGCATGCTCGAAGTCGCAGCGACGGTCGACTGAGCGACGCACGACGGCACCAAGATGCATGTGCGGGTCGAAGTCCAGCGACCCGCACTAGCAGCCGATGATCGGGTTGGTCTGGCCAGCTTGCTGAGTTTCAACCTGCTAGCCGTGGATTAGAATAGCCAAGCACTTGCGCATCAGCCCCCGCCAGCGCCGGATGGGTGTGACTCCTACCGCGGCCAGTGCCAGCGATCGACACGGTCGGGTTGCAGCACCGGTACGAACCGTTACCGATAGTGCGGTGGGGCACTCACGGCGGCAACAGCGGCACGAAAATGTGAGGCGTACTCGGCGTCCCTTTCGCAGTAGCTGTCCGTGGCCTCCTGCACGGCTGCCAGAGTGTTCAGCGTTTGCGATGCCAGCACCAGGAGGCCACGATGCTCCGCTCGCAGCCAGGAATTGAATTCCCTGACGAAGTATCCTCCAAAGGGAACAGCGTCTTCTGCAAGTTGCAAGTTTAAAAGTCTACCGATGTGTTCCCGGTTATCCTGCCAGTGTCCGATTCCCCTTATGGCTGTCGCGCGTTGTTCTTCAACGGCAACTACTATGGCATCGCACTCAGTGTCGCTCATCGGCTCTAGTCCCTCGTGCAGTGAATGCTAGCCGTGTACTTCCAGCCGGCAATACGCCTACCCAAGTGAATTGCCGGATGTCCATTCAATATTGGCTCAGTGGTATAACAGGTATAACCCTCTTGCTTCATGTATTCTAGGATATACTTGGATTCTTCCTCGAAGAGGTAAAAGGTCTCGGACCGGTTGGTTCCCCACGATTCCTTTGTGAACTGCACCTGTTCGGGCCATGGTCCAGGGGGAAGTTCAGCAGGACGCTCTAGTGGACCGCCCGCCGCTATTATGAGACTCTTTTCGGCTCCCGCTGCATCATCGGAGAACGCGGTCTCTCGGGCGATCTCCGCCTTCATTCGCCTGAGTCGCTTGCCAGCGCTCCTAACAGCGACTCTTCCCGCCCTGTCGACGTCCGCTGAGTAGTGTGCTGGCTGGTCATAAAACCATGATTCAATAGATCTGAGATCCTCGTGAGCTCCCTGGATCGCACCATAAACCCGCTGGAGGCTCTCGCGCGCCAACGTGAAGGTGTGAAGGTGAACAGTAAACGCCTCGTTGGCGCGCCTTACAGTGCCTTCCAGCCCAGTCTTGGCGGCATTCCTTCCAGGAGCCACTTCTGCTGCCTGAAGGGCCGAAGCCGAATTTTGGCGTAGCCTCTCGTATAATTCATCGAGACTGTCGGCGACCACCCTTAAGTCGGTGGGTTGCTGTGCCGTCACCGCTACATATGCGGCGAGCACTCGCGCGTAGGCATCGCGCTTGACATTTGAGTCCGACGCAGCGTGCTCGACCATTGAGTACCTACGACCTTATAGAGCGCGATAATTGATGCTGATGGCGTCGCGAGGATAGCATCGCACCACAGATCTTGTCGAGATGCGAGGGCGGATCGGTGTCCGCCGTGCCTTGCTGGCGAATAGCCGAGGGTCGTCGTTCGAGGCGGCCCGCGCTGCGCACATGCTATGGAACCCTGGCTTAACTCGAAACACCGCAACCCGCCACCACGAAGACGCGTCGCATCGAGCCGACATCGCGAAGATTCGGGCTCTGGCACAGCTTCCCTGATCAACTAAGCTCGATCCGTTATGGTGTCCTTTGTAGAGCTGCGGCGCTGCTGCCGCATCTGGCTTCGCTGCGGCTGCAGCGGGTGGGTTTGGTTGGGATCCGTCTGCGGGTTGGAGCTGTGACCAGATCGGAGCAGGCGACGTGTCCGGGCTGCGGATATGTGTCGGGCCGGGTGCACAGCCGCTTCGTGCGCCGGCTGACCATTGCTGGCATCGGCGGCCTGGAGGTGCGCCTGGACCTGAATGTGCGGCGATTCTTCGGCGCGGGGCCGGATTGCGCTGGTCGTACGTTCGTGGAGGAGATCTCGCCGGTGACGAACCGGCACGGCCCCCGGACCGTCCTGGCCGCGGACCTGGTAAGGCGGTAGTGGTGGTGCCGGGCGGACGACCGGGATCGAGGCTGGCCGGTCGGCTGGCGGTGCCGGTGAGCCGGATAACGCTGCTGCGGGTCATCCGCCGCCTGCCCGAGAAGCCGTCGCTGGTCACACCGTCGGTGCTCGGCGTCGACGACTGCGCCCAGCGCAGCGCCACCGGTACGCCACAATCCTGGTGGACATGCACACCCACCGGCCGGTAGACATGCTACCCGACCGCGATGCCGATACCCTCGCCGCGTGGCTCGAATAGCATCCCGGCGTCGAGGTGGTCTGCCGGGACCGGGCCGTCGCCTACGCCGACGGCACCGCCCGCGGGGCCCGGACACGAAGACAGATCGCCGACCGTTGGCACCTGCTACACAACCTCAGCGAGGCCGTGCACACAGTCGTCGCCCAGCACCGCCTCTGCCCGCACACCCAGGCCGAGCCGCACCCGGCCGGGACCACCCCGACTATGATCCCATCCCTGCGACGGCGCCGCCTCTGGAACGCCGGGCGGACAATACCCCCGAGCGCCACGCCGCCGTGCGCAGGCTGACCGCCAAGGATCCAGTCGCAAAGCCATCGCCCGGCAGCTTCAACCCGTCCCGCAACACGGTCCGCAGATGCAACCACGCTCGAACCGCCGACGAGCTCATCGTCGCGAATCCGCCCCCGCGGGGCAGCCCCCTCGAGCCGTTCATGACCCACCTGCGCGAGCACAACGCCGCCAGCACCCACGAACGGCCATGTTATACGTCCGCGCGAAGGGCTACCATGAAACCCTGCGCACACTGCAACAATGATCCAGGTCCGCAGCGACCACAACGTTCCCAGGCCGCTACCGGTTCCGTCCGCCCGGCAGCTCACTGGTTGAATCATGCGGCCGGACTCCCGGCTCACAGACGATTGCCGCACCTCCTTGGTCCGGGCCACAGCGCAATGCCCGGACCTCGACACCCTCTCGCGGCTTGCCTACTGCTTCATCCGGCTCGTCCGCAACCGCGGCGGCGCACGGCCGGAGATCTGGATCAACGAAGCCATTAACAGCCCGTTCCCGCCGATCAGCGGTTTCGCCGCTGGGCTGTATGGCGACCACGGCGCCGTCTTCGCCGGCCGGACGGCGAATTGGCTATGAAGACAGCCACGCGACGATCGACGACCACACCCGACTGGCCGCGCCGAAATCGCACCTGACGTTAAGGCCGCGGTGTACCCCGCTTCACTGCGTCGCTCTGCTACCCACTCGACATCCCGGTCCTCTACGCCACGCGAAGGCCCCTCTTGTTCGCCCTCCGTTCGTACATCAACTGGTCGGCCTGATTCATAAGCTGCTCCAGCGCCACGCCGGATTTGTTGAGCGTCAAACCGCAACTGACAGAGACTTCTGATATAGGAAGTGCGGAGAATTCACTGCTCAACGCGTGGTGGATTTCCGATTCCAGGCCCTCGAGATGGTCCCACCCCACCACGACAAACTCGTCGCCGCCCAAGCGTGCCGCGATTCTATGCTCCGTAGCGCATTCGGACAGGACCCGCGCCAGTATGCGAAGCGCCGAATCCCCAGCGGCATGACCGTAGGTGTCATTCAGAGTCTTAAAATGGTTGATGTCGCACACCAGCACAGCTTGCGGAGGAATCCCGCGGGTATCAGACCACCGATCAACTGCGTCAGAGAGGCCTCGACGGTTGAGAATCTGGGTGAGTGGATCGAGTCGCGCTTGGCGGGCGAGCTCTCGCTCCGCCTCGACTGCGTTGTGAACGTCCTGGACGGCTAGTACAACTCCGTTGAACGAGCCGTCACTGGCCTTTACCACCGTGGCGTTGACGGATACTTGTCGCAGCTCGCCCGTTCGCTCGTTGCGCACCGCCTACCTGAGCCCGCGGACCTGGCCGTCGCGCAAAACCATCGCTATCAAGCGTTCTTCATCAGCGAGTTCGGAGCCGTCAGTGTGGTAGACCAATGGCTTGCCGGGCCAATGACCGTCACATGCCTCAGCCGGATAGCCGTGCAGGTTGCGTAGAGCAGCGTTCACAACGATAGGTGATAGCTCTCCATCGAGAGCCATAACTCCCGTGTCGAGGCACTCCAACACCGCAAACAGATAGTCGCCGTCGTTAGCTCTACTTGAGCTACTGTTGTCTCGCGCGTTGATCCGCTCCGGGACGTTAAGCGGAGCCAGGTGAGCGAACGTAATGCGCTGCCCATCCTTGGCGTCTGCGATCTCCCGCCGGGCGACCAGCCATGAACGCGCATCGGACTCCAGCTCGACGAAGGCCACACCAGGCCGAATCGCTTGCCCATCCACGGCCACCAAGCGCTCAGCGCTACAGTCTGCCGCCACCACTAACCCCACCGCATCTAGAATGACGACCGCCACATGGCCCTCCTCGTACCGGTCGACTCGATAGCGGGTTCATCGGCAGGCCAACTCACTCCTTTAGCACTTCAACGTCTTCCGGTTTGGCGCGCAGACCTGGCAACAGGCGGGTCGCGTATCCTTGAGCATGCGGCGGCGGCACCGCATGCGCCGTAACCTTGCATTGTGAGCGTTGACGGTAAGAGCGACCAAGCCATGAAAGTTGATCGCGCGGCCGCGTTGACGTACCTCTATCGTCCGTATGTCGAACTAAGACCGGCGTCGACGGTCGGTTGCGGAACGCTGCCCCGAACTGGCCGATCTTCGATTAACCAGCTCGCAACGGCCAGCGGCTGACGGCGCGCCGCAACTGCCGGTAATCACGCTCGACTGACACCCGGCTCGACGCCAAGGTTGCAGCCGGGCCCCCTTCGGACACCACGGTGGTCTTGGTCGCCCTATTTGGGTCGTAGGCGATACCCTTCTGCTGGGATTTGCCGAACTGCGACTGGCGTCGCGGGTTCTGCCAAAGCAGGGAGCGTGAACTGGAGCCACGCGAACTGGCATACCAAAATTTGGCATGTCAGACACCGCTCTCCAGCCACTCCCGCCCGAGGTTACGGCTGTGGAGCGTGTGCTTTCCGGGTCTGAGCACGCAGGCCGCCCGTTCCTAATCGGGCCGGGAACGGCTACGTCTGCTGCTGATCGAACACGGCATCAGCTTTCAGCGGTCCAGGACTTGGAAGGAGTCCGCTGATCCAGACCGGGACGCCAAGGTGCCCCGCAATGACTACATCAACAGCAACTTTCCGCGGCAGGTGTGCGCGTTCGACGAGGTCGAACCCCTGGCCATCCGCCCTCGGGCCGTTCCTGTTGGACGCCTCCAGGCCGCCCCGCACCCGCTGCCGGTGAGCTACCAAAAGCTGCACGACGTCCGGCAGTTCCACGGCTGCTACAACGTCGGTGACGACCAGCTCCTGGGGCGTCATCCGGCCGCGCAAGAGTGCGGCGAACACTCTGGCCGCGCTGAAGTCCATTCGCCGAGTACGCCCGGACGGGGCACCCATCTATGTCGTCCTGGACAACCTGTCCGCACACCTACGCGTGCACGCCAAACGAAAGTGCAGGGGCTGGCGTCCAGGGGCCGGTTGCGGGACGCTTACCCTTAGGCGTCAAGATGGCGGGCCATCTCCGATACCTGGTTCTTGAACTACTGCCTGTTGCCGAGTTGCTCGACCAGCTTCGGGCCTGTCAAACGAACGGTGTAACGCCGGTTAGTTGTTGGTCGGGTTGAGGCGGCCTTCGAAGGTCATCTCAAAGGCGTTCAGGGCGGGTTTCCAGCGGATCGCCCACCGGCGCCGTCCGGTGCCGCTCGGGTCCACACTCATAATCGCCAGATAGACGCATTTGAGTGCTGCTTGTTCGTTCGGGAAGTGCCCGCGGGCCCGCACGGCGCGGCGGATGCGGGCGTTCACGCTCTCGATCGCGTTCGTGGAACACACGATCTGGCGGATCTCGACATCGAAGGCGACGAACGGCACGAACTCGGCCCAGGCGTTCTCCCAGAGCCGGACGATCGCCGGGTAGCGGTCGCCCCAGGCCTCGGTGAACTCGCCGAACCTGGCCTTGGCGGCGGCTTCGGTTGCTGCAGTGTAGACCGGTCGCAGGGCTTTGGCGAGCGCGTCGTAGTGCTGCCGGCCGGCGTAACGGAACGAGTTGCGTAGCAGGTGGATCACGCACGTCTGCACCACGGCGAGGGGCCAGGTCTGCCCGATCGCGTCCGGCAGCCCTTTCAGCCCGTCGCAGACCACCATGCAGGCGTCGGCGACACCGCGGTTCTTGAGCTCGGTGAGCACCTGCAGCCAGAACTTGGCGCCCTCACCGCCGTCACCGGCCCACAACCCGAGGATGTCGCGAGTGCCCTCGACCGTGACGGCCAAGGCCACGTAGATGGGCCGGTTGGCGACCTTGCCGTCGCGGATCTTCACGTGGATCGCGTCCAGGAAGATCACCGGATAGACCGGGTCCAGCGGCCGGTTCTGCCACTCGGCCATCGCCTCGAGAACCTTGTCGGTAATCGTGGAGATGGTCTGCCGGGACACCTGCGCGCCGTAGACCTCGGCCAGGTGAGCTTGAATTTCGCCGATGGTCAGGCCCTTCGCCGACAGCGAGATGACCATGTCCTCGACCCCGGACAGCCGGCGCTGGCGTTTCTTGACGATCTGCGGCTCGAAGCTGCCGTCCCGATCACGCGGGACCTTGATGTCGATCGGGCCGACCTCGGTCAGCACCGTCTTGCCGCGGCTGCCGTTACGGGAGTTCTGGCCGTTGTTGCCGGCCGGGTCGCCCTTGTCATAGCCGAGGTGATCGGCGAGCTCGCCGTCCAGGGCGGCTTCCACCACGCGCTTGGTCAGCTGCTGCAGCAGCCCGCCCTCACCGGTCAGTTGCAGGCCCGCTGCGCGGGCCTGCTCGACCAGCCGGCCGACCAGCTCGGCGTCCACACCCTCGTCGGCTGGCTTGATCTTCTTCAGCACCGCGGCAGTATCCACGGTGATCGCTGGGTCCGTCATCAGGTGCTACTCCTTGATCAGGAGTCACACCGTTCGTTTTACAGACCCCCAGCTTCTCGACTCGCCGCATGGAGACGCCGAGCAGGTAGCTGGTCGCCGTTACCAATACCAGGGCTTATTCGGCGTGGTGGCGGTGGGTCGACAACCATTCCGGAAAGTAGCTACCGGTCCGCAGTGTCGGAATCGCCAGCTCGACGGTGTAGGCCGGGTGTCCCATTCCCGAGGCCGGTAGCCTTTGCGTGAGTCCGACCGCCGAGGGCTGCGCTGGCCGCAGCCTGCGCCGCACAACGCGTGTCAACGGCGGATTAGAACTGACTGTGAGACTGCTGGGGCCGGTTTAGATCGGCCGTGATGGGCTGGTAGCAAGACGGCGGGCGTTACTTCAAAAGCTGACTGGCCTGGTGCCTTTAGTGGGGACTTTTCCGCTCGCTGTCCTTGATGCCGGCCCGGCCGGGGGTAACTGGTTTGATCAGGAGGTTGACCGTCAGTCGGCTGGCGTGTCGCGTCACAGTCCTGCCGAATCTCCCACCGGACCGAAACCACGTCCGTCCGGATCAGAGGAGAATGCAGTTGCCCATGCTGGCAGAGCAGGTCGATGTCGTCATCGGCGTTGACACGCACAAACACCCACACCGCTGCCGTCGTGTCCGCGGCCACGGGTGCCGTCCTGGCCGAGAAGACGGTGACGGCTGACCCGGCTGGCTATCGGGCGCTGGTCGAGATCGCCGAGCGGCACGGGACGTTGCGGGCATGGGTCATGGAGGGATCGGGAGGCTACGGTGCCGGCCTGGCCCTTCATCTCGCTCAGCGCGACGAGCTTGTTGTCGAGCTCGACCGTCCGAAACGTCGCGCGCGCAAGGCAGGGGCCAAGTCGGATCCGATCGACGCCGTCCGAGCCGCGCGCCGGTGCCGAGCGTGCGGCCCTGCAGCTGCTGCTCACAGCCCGCCGGGCCGCGGTCGATGCCGCCGTCGACGGCCAAAGTCAGCTGCACGCGCTCGTGGTTACTGCCCCCGAGCAGGTCCGGGCTTGATTCCGTGGCCTGTCTACCCGCGCCGTGATCACGTACGCGCTGCGGCTGCGAGCCGCGCACGACGCCGGCGACGTGCATGTGTTCACCGCGATGTCGACTCTTAAAGCCATTGCTCGTCGCGTCCATGCGCTCGAGGAGGAGGCCGCCGAACACGAGAAGGCAATTCGCAAGATCGTCTCGGCATGGCGGCCGGACCTGTTGGCATTGACCGGGGTTGGCCCGATCGTCGCGGCTACCGTCCTCGCCGCCTGGTCGCACGCCGGGCGTTGCGCAACGACGCGGCATTTGCGATGCTCGCGGGCACTGCGCAGATCCCTGCTTCGTCGGGCAAGACGGTCCGTTATCGCCTCAACCGTTCCGGCGACCGGCAGCTGAACCGAGCCATCTACACCGTCGTCCTAACGCGGCTACGCCTCGACCCCGCGACCCGTGCCTACGCCGAACGCCGACGCGGCGAAGGCAGAACCGATCGGGAATCCGCCGCTGCTTGGGCCGCTACGTCACCCGCCAGCTTACCGACAGCTCGAAAACCCGCCTGCCGTCAACTCTTGACGCGTCATAGGAGCGTCCCCTCCTGGACGGATTGGGATTGACCCCCCGTCAGGTCGGCTTGGTCTATTTGTCCCGGTTCTTGGCGAGTAGTTCGCGGCGGGCGCGGGTGCGGTACGAGTCGCCGGCGAGGGTGAGGACTTCGGCGTGGTGCACGAGCCGGTCGATCATCGCGGCGGCGACGACTTCGTCGCCGAAGACTTCGCCCCAGCGGCCGAACGGCAGGTTCGAGGTGACCAGGATCGAGCCTTGTTCGTAGCGCGACGCGACCAGTTGGAAGAACAGGTTCGCCGCGTCGGTGTCGAACGGGATGTATCCCGCCTCATCGATGATGATCAGCCGGTAGCGGCGGATCCTTTTCAGTTCGGCTTCCAGCTGCCCGGCGTGGTGGGCTCGGGCGAGCCGGGTGATCCAGTTCGTGGCGGTGTCGAACAGCACGGAGTTGCCGGGCTGGGCGGCTTTGATGCCCAGCCCGATCGCGAGGTGGGTCTTGCCGATGCCGGGCGGTCCCAGCAGCACAACGTTGTCGGCTTTGGGGACGAACGTGGCGGTGGCCAAATGGGCGAGCACGTCGTTGCGCAGGCTGGGCGGTGTTCGAGGTTGAAGTCGTCCAGGGTTTTGATGGCCGGGAAGTGCGCGATCCGGACCCGCATCATGTTGCGGGCCGATTCGCGGTCGGCGACCTGGCGTTCGAGGACGGCGGCGAGGTATTCCTCGTGAGACCAGTTTGCGTCCCCTGGCTTGGTCGGCCAGGTCTTCCCAGACCCGGCCGATCGTGGGGGTTTCAGTACTCGGGCCAGATAGGCCAGTTTCGACGTCAACCCGTCAGGCCGGGTCACAGTGTGGTTCTGCGCCTCGATCTTGCTGCGTGTAGTGGTCATGAAATCCCTTCAGCGGTGGTGGGTGCGGGTGGCTGCTCGACGGGGTGCGGGTCGAAGTCGACGCCGAACAGGTCGTCGTAATCCGGCAGCGCGCGGATGGCCACAACATGGCCGTCCGCGTGGGTTCTGGTCCGGTCGATCTCGCGTCGGCGTTGCGCCAGCTCGGCGCGCAGCAGCCGGGCGGTGTCCTGATGGGCGGGATCGGTGATCGTCTGCCGGGTTCCCCAGAACCGGGCGTGCTCAGCGACGACCTGACCGGCGCAGCAGGCCACGACCCGAGCCGGGTCGGCGAACACGTCGACGAACCGGCCGATCGCGCGGGGGTCCACGCTGTAGTCGTTGCTATCGACACGCACGTAGTAGTCGCGGCCCAGCCGAACCCGATGGGTCAACCCGACCGCCGGCGCCACCGGCGGCAGGCCGACCATGCCGGCCCGGCCGGCGTCCCACCGCTGGGCCGGGGAAGCGCCGATCGCGCGCAGGTGCCGGACGTTCGCCCTGGTCGTCAGCCAGTCACTGATCTGGATGTTGAATTCGAACGGCGAGGTGAAGGTGCGGCCCGGCAGGGACGACGTCTCGAAATAGCCGTTGCGCCGCTCGACCAAGCCCTTGGACTCCGGATCGCGTGGCGGCGCCAGGCGGATGCCCACGCCCAGCGTCCCCGCGAACGAGGTCGCCTCGACCGTCAACTTCCCGGTCCCGCCGATCGCCGATTCCCGATCCCAGACCAGCGTGCGCGGACACGTACCCCACCCGCCGATGATCTCCCACATCCCGGCCAGGATGTCGCCCCCCCTTGCGAGATGGGATCATCACCGCGTCCGTCACCCGCGAGTGCCCACACGTCATCGCCAGAACCGGCAACACCCGCCGTTGACCAGCCCCGCCAGAGGGTCAGTCTCAAGCCGCCGCCGACAACGCGTCGGCCTCAGCCGGCAACAGCGGGTCGGCGAAGGCTTTCACCATCGCCCGCAGCAGATCATGACTCGCCGATTCCAGATGCTCGCGCAGCAGCCCGTCGACGCTCAGACATTGTTCTGCAGCCATCGCAGGCATCCTCCTTCTTAATCTGGACAATATGAAGGATCTGCGATGGCGGCCTCTCGTCGACCTGAAAGGCCGCGATCACCGCCGCCGAGGATTGGGTGCCGGCGCTCGTGTCAGCGCTCAGGTAATGCCCCTATGGGGCCGTGCTCCGCTCACGTAATTCCGCTGGTGTGCGCTCGTCATGGACACCGGGCCGCTCGTGGTGTTCGTGAAGGGGATAGCGAGCGTTTCGCCGTAGTGCCAAGATCACTTTCTTCTCGCGTAGATCATGTTTCCGCCGGTATGCCCTTGGGGGAGCGGATGGCGAGGAGGACGTCCACGTGGTCGATATAACCGAGATCCTGGCGTACTGGTACGCGGGCCGGTCTCAGTACGACGTCGCGGGCTCGCTGGGAGTGGACCGCAAGCCAATCCGGCGGTATGTCGAGCCGGCGATCCCGGCGGGCTTCGTGCCGGGCGGGACGCCGCCGATGAGCCAGGACGATTGGGCGCCGCTGGTCAACCAGTGGTTCCTGCATTTGACCGATACCCGGTTGCGGCAGGTGACCTGGCCGGAGTTCGCGAAGCATCACGACTACATCGTCGAGATGCTGCGGGCCGGGGCGACCAAGGCGACGATCCACCAGCGGCTGCGTGACGAGCATGGGGTTGCCGGCTCGCTGGCCTCGTTCAAGCGGTATGTCACGGCGAACCTGGCCGAGGACGCGGCGCGAGACAAGGTGACGGTGTTGCGCGCCGACCCTGAGCCGGGGCTGGAAGGGCAGATCGACTACGGCCTGCTGGGCTCGTGGATGGATCCGCGCACGGGACGCTCGCAGCGGATCTGGGCGTTCGTCATGGTCTTGTCGCACTCGCGGCACATGTTCGTGCGGCCAGTGATCAGCATGGACCAGGCGTCGTGGACGGTCAGTCACGTCGAGGCGTTCGCGTTCTTCGGCGGTAGTCCGGCCCGGCTGATCCCGGACAACTTGAAGACCGGGGTGGACAAGCCCGACCTTTACGACCCGAAACTCAACCGGGTCTATGCCGAGCTCGCTGCGCACTACGGCGTGCTGGTCGACCCGGCGCGGGCCCGCAAGCCCAAGGACAAGCCGCGGGTCGAGCGGCAGATGCCCTATATCCGGGACTCGTGGTGGAAGGGCCGGGAGTTCACGTTTCTGGTCGAGATGCAGGCGTCCGCGTCCTTGCGGCCGTCCACGGTGACCCCGATGGCCGCGTAGATGGGCCGGTTGGCGACCTGACCCTCGCGAACCTTCACGACGATAGCGTCGATGAACACAGCGACGTAGACGCTGTCGAGTGGCCTGGTCGACCATTCGGTCATCTCAGCGACGACTTTGTCGGTGATCCGGGAAATCGTTTCCTTCGACACCGACGCCCCGTAGATCTCCGCGAAATGCGCGGAGATCTCCCCGGTCGTCATTCCTTTCGCATACAACGACAGGACAACTTCGTCGACCTCGGTCAGGCGGCGTTGCCGTTTCTTCACGATCTGCGGCTCGAACGTCCCTTCCCGATCCCGCGGCACCTCGATCTGCACTTCACCGGCCGCGTCCGAGATCACCGTCTTCCCCCGGCTGCCGTTGCGGACGTTCGTCGACTCGCGACCCGGCTCGGCCTGATTCTTCTCATGACCGAGGTGTTCGGTCATCTCCTCGTTCAACGCGGTCTCGAGGACGTTCTTGGTGAACAATTTCAGCAGGCCGTCCGGGCCGGTCAACTCCAGGCCGCGGGCCTTCGCCTCGGCCACCATCGCGGCCGCAGCGGCCTGCTCGGGCGACAGCTGCCGCGCATCATCGCCGGTCTTCTTCCGTGGACTCACAACGTTCGATGTCATCACTCACGGTGCCCATCCCGCCAGGTCTTCAGCCCGGCGTGTCGGGCCGAAAACACCGCTCCCGGCACAGTCCCTTACTTTACAGAGGAGCGGTGAACCAGTCCGGTCGAAGGCGCGGTAGATGGCCTTCTAGGCATGGGTCATGCCCTGGCGCCTGTTTATGATTTTTTGCTATTTGATTTTTGTTCCTGGTCCTGTGATTATTCGGTCGCATCTCCGGCTGTGTGGGCGTCGGAAAGATTACGACTTTCCGGGGTTGCGGTGTGGGATGTCCGATGTGTTGTGTGGTCCCCGGCCGTTTCGACGCGGCGGGTCATGTCTTTTTCTGTCGCTTTTCCTGGGGTGTGTTGTGGGTTTTGTCTCGGGTCGTGGTGGTCGGCGGGGTTGGTTGGCCGGTTTGCTGGCTTTGCTGATGGTGGGTCTGGTGTTGGTGGTGCCGCGGTCGGGGGTGCCGGCGTTCGCGGCGGATGGGTTTGAGGCGATTGCGGGGTTGTGGGCTGATCGGCAGACGGGTTCGTATTTGTTGGTGCGGCAGGAGGAGGGGGGGTATCGGGGCCGGTGGACGAACGCGACCGGTGATCAGATCATCACGAATAGTTACTGTAATGAGAAGTCGGGTATCGACGCGGTCCGTCCGAACGGGGCCCAGTTCAAAGGCCGTATCTATTTCATTCAGTCGGTCAACGGCGGGAAGTTTTCATGTCATGACGAGGACATCGATCTGAATGTGTCGGGTGGTGGGTCGAACTCGCTGTACACGGTATGGAAAGACAACTTCGGGAATCAGCGGGCGAACAGTTACACGCTGATCTGGCGGTCCTCGCCGGGTTCGGTGGATCCGGACGATCCGATCGTCGGGCAGTGGGACCGCAACGACGGCGTCGATTACGAGGTACATACCGATGGCACGGTGACGAACCTGGAGAACGCGGGGAACTGTCCGGTACCGAAAGGTAACACGGTCGGTTTCGGGATGAGAAGGACCGGCGAGCGGACCTACACGTACTCGCAGTTGCTGTGTAACACCGCCGGGAAAGTGGTAGGCCCGAAAACCTCCACCATCACGATGAACCCGTCGTTCAGCGAAGCTGACGAGTCGACGCCGGGGGTGATCGACCCTCAGGACCATTTGACGTTGATCGAGAACAATTGCTGGCAGTCGGCCGGCCAGTTCGTTCAGGGTCTCTACCAGGGGCTTTTGGGCCGCGCCGGCACGCAGGCCGACTACGACGCGTGGGCCGGCCGGTTGACCGGTGTCCCCGCCGGCCCGCAGCGGCTCGGGGCGGCCCAGGCGCTGGTGCGGGACATGTTCACCACTGCCGAGTTCACGGCCCGCAGCACCGGTCTGACCGATGGGCAGTTCACCGCGGCGCTGTTCCGTGGCCTGATGCACGACGACGTTCAGGACGGCTCCTGGTATTGGGTGCAGCAGCTGCACGCCGGTAACCAGCGGGTAGACGTCCTCAACGCCTTCCTGGCCTCCGACGAGTTCACCGGCAAAGCCGGACGGCTGTGCCGCGGGAAAACCGGTCCCGCCTACACCCCCGAACAAGACCCGCCCTGCTGGCAGTCAGCCGAGCAGATCGTCGCGACCGGCTACCTGGCGGCGCTGGGTCGTAAAGCTGATCCGGGCGGTGCAGCCGGGTTCGTCGACCAGATCAACACCGCCGGCTACGGCACCGCCCGCAGCGACGCGATCCGATCGTTCTACCGCAGCTTGTTCACCAGCGCCGAATACGCGGCGCGGGGCCGCACCGACGGCCAGTTCACCCAGGACGTTTTCCAGGCCGCGCTGCACCGCAGCATCGACGACGGCTCCGGATACTGGGTGAAACGGATCCGGGCGGCCGGCCGGGATCAGGCGCTGACCGACATCCTGGCCAGCGGCGAATACACCGGGCACAACACCCAGGTCTGTCTGGACCGGGCCGGTACCGGCTACGACCCGGTCGCCGGGGTCAGCTGCTGGCAATCGACCGACCAGTTCGTCACCGCCCTCTACCGGGCGGCGCTGCGCCGCGAACCCAGCCCCGCCGAAATCGCGAACTGGACCTCCCCGCTACTGGACGTCGACTACGGCGGCGCCCGCCGCGACGCCTCCGCCACCACCGTCCGCGGCATCTTCACCTCGACCGAATACCAAAACCGGCACCGCAACAACCCCGCCTTCGCCACCGACATCTTCAAAGCCGCCCTACACCGCAACGACCCCCAACTCCCCGGCACCTACTGGGTACAACTACTCGACAGCGGCCAAACCCGCGAAGACGTCCTCAACGGCATCCTCGGCAGCGACGAATACCGGCACAACACCGAACAACTGTGCATCGACACCCCCGGAACCGCCTTCACCCCCGACCCCGACCCCGACACCACCGCGCCCGCCGGGAAGATCACCTCGGTTGCCGCGAACATGGTGACCGGCTGGGCGCATGACGCGGATGTTCTGGCCTCGAAGGTCACGGTCGGGTTCACGCTGGGTCAGAGCACGGTGCCGGCAGTGACCGCGAACCAGACCCGAGCTGCTACCGGAGGCAGTACCGGTAGTGACGGGTTCACCATTCGGTTCCCGGCCGCCGCCACCACCCGCACGTTGACCGCTACCATCGCCGGGGTCAATCTGGCTGGCGGCACCGGCAAAACGGTCACGCTGACCGCGACCATTCCCGCCGACAAACCAGCCACCGGTGCCTTGACCAGCTGCGATGGCGAGTTCTGTTACGGCTACGCGGTGGACGCCGACAACACCGCCAAGGCGTTGACCGTCACCCTCAAAACCGGGAACACCACCCTGGCCACCGGGACCGCGGATCTGGCCAGCACTGCGGTCGCCGGTAAACACAACTTCAAAATCGCCCACAAACTGTCCAACCTGACCAGCGCGAAAACCGTCACCGCGGTCACGGCCGGGATCAACGCCGACGGCAGCGTCTCCGGGTTCACCCACACCCTCACCGGCAGCCGTATCGTCAGCCTCACCGGCCCGATCGTGCGGACCTGGCGGGACTGGGACGACACCGCGAAAGCCTACGTCGGACCCAGCTACCGGATCACCGCCGACGGCCAGGCGATCCTGCAAGACCCCGGCACCCTGGCCTGCGCGTCCGGCACCGTGTTCGCCCGCAACATCACCGTCACCACCAATGCGATGCCACCTACCGGCACCGGTGACGGCACCATCGAATACTCCGGCCAAACCGTCCCGTCCTGCTACGGCAGCCCCCAATGGAACGCCCGTAAAGACATCGTCAAAGCGTTCCTCTACAGCCGCCACAGCAACGCCGAAACCCTCGGCCGCACCCTCTCCAGTACCGCCGCAGTCCCCGACACCGGCACCACCGCCAAGACCGCGCAAATCCACAACGTCACCGAACGGACGTTGAACAGGCCTGCCTTGCAGCAGGGTATAGGTGACTGCGCAACGGGTGTGTCCGATTACGTCAATGTGGTCAAGGCTCAGGCGGCGGATGTGCTGGGTCGGATGGTGTCCACCCAGTTGACGTACGTGCCAGCGAGTCAGCTGGTTGCTCAGGCGGCCAGGGATGCACAGTCGTTCGCCGCGAACCCGGGCGACTATCAGGGCGCGGTGACCAACCCGGTGCGTTGGCTGTGCGGCACCGTGGTCGGCTTGGCCACCGATCTAGGTGTGGAAACCTTCGCCCAGGGGGCGTTCAAGGGCACCACGAAGATCAACGAATTGTTGCCGGGATTGATCAACGAAACGCCGGGGGTGCGGTGGGGCGATCAGATCGTCACGGACACCGTGGAGCTCAAAGCGTTGACCGCGCGTTGTCTGGCCAACAGTTTCGTGGCCGGGACCCGGGTGTTGATGGCTGACGGCAGCACCAGGGCGATCGAATCGGTCCGTGACGGTGATCGTGTGCTGGCCGCCGACCCGGGTAGCGGTAGGCTCGAGTCGGAGGTCGTGACCGGCGTGATCCGGGGCAGCGGCGTCAAGGACCTGACCCGGTTGAGGATCGCCGGCGCCGCGGTGGTTGCGACCGTCAGGCATCCTTTCTACGCCGCTGACACTCGTACCTGGACCGACGCCGAGGATTTGCAGGTCGGTCAGACACTGCTCACCCCGACCGGTACGGCCACGGTGAGCGGCGTCGTCACCGACCGGCACTACACCAGCGTGTACAACCTGTCGGTCACCGACCTGCATGACTACTTCGTTCTCGCCGGCCGGACTCCTGTTCTGGTGCACAACTCGTCCTGTGATCCCGCGTCACGGGTTGAGGCGATCCTACGAAGCGGTTACATCAAAGACCCCGGTAACACCCTGCCCGCGACCCAAGCACAAGCAGCTAAAGACATCCAGGGTGCACTCGGCGAGCTCAACGCCATGGAACGCTATATCAAGGAAAAGCGGCATGTCACCATCTACGAGCCGAAATCCGGTAAGGTGACGAACGCTCTCGGCGTGGAGATCAACAAAAAGAATCCCGACTTCATCGCGGACGCCACCGGCGAACTGATCGACGTGAAAACCCGCACGAAAGCTCTGAACGAGTCGTGGATCATGCAGATGACCTACGACGTCAATCAACAGGTCAGAGACTCCGGCGACTACGTGCCCGGCCGTGCGGTCGGCGCCGCCGAACTGCAACTGGAAGGCGACGCCGCTAAAATCAGCGAAGCCGCAAACACCCAAATCACCAAACAGATAGAAACCGCCTTCGCCAAAAACAAGAACATCTTCGTCGACCGGGTCTCGGTCTACCGCGACGGCAACCTCGCATTCCAATACGTCCGAAACCCCGACGGCACCACCCGACGAACCCACTGACACCACCCGCACACCACGAGGCGGGCAACCCTTACACGAAAGGCGCTACCCGGTTGACCCGCACCTGGCGAAAGGAGACGGGGCTGGCGCTCTGGTCCTTCTGGATCAGACCGCCGGCCCCACACGGCATCCCCACCACCACCACCACCACCCGACTCACCACCGCAGTAACAACCGCGCTGCACTGCCTACCCGGCTTCGCTGAACCCTCCTGGCTCGAAGCCACCACCCACCAACAAGGCGACCTATTGCTCCACCCCGTAACCATCCACACAGCCACCCGCACCCTCAACCAGCTCGCCACCCAACACCCCGACCTCACCACCATCCGCATCACCTGTGACCTACTCATCACCACCACACCCGACCAACCCGAGCACACCGAACCCGAAACAGCCAGCCTCGCCGTCATTGCCCTACCCGCCTCTGCCACACACTCGAACTCGCGCCTGCTGCTCACCCTGCGCCTCGACATCGACATCTACGCCACCCAAACCCACGCCCAAAACCCCAACAACCAAACACTCGCCGCCATCAACCAACCTCGCCTCACCAACTTCCTCACCAGGCTCCACCAACACCTGCACACCGAACTAGAAGACCTCCACGCCCCCGACTACCCTCACAACACCACCACCCACGGCTTCACCTAACTGAGCTTCCCCCGGGAGTGTGGACACCTTGAGACTGGGCGTCGATGTCCAGAGGAAGGGGTGTCCCGTTGGGGCGTCCACCGAAATTCACACCCGAGTTCAAGCGGGATGCGGTTGATCTGGCCCTGTCGTCAGGGCGGGCGGTCAATGACGTCGCCCGCGAGCTCGACGTTGGTAACGAGACGCTGCGGAACTGGGTGAACAAGCGCCGCCGACAGCCCGAGGCGGACGAGCAGGTTGCGGCGTCGCCGGCCGACAAGGACGCGGAGATCGCCCGGTTGCGGGCGCAGGTCACCCAGTTGCAACAGGAGAAACTGATCCTGCGCAAGGCGGCCGCGTATTTCGCCAAGGAGATGGATCGGTGACCAGCCGCTTCCCGTTCATCTCCGCCCATCGCGCCGAGCACCGGCACCAAGCGGCTGTGCCAGCTCCTGGCCATCTCGGCGTCCGGCTTTTACCGGTGGGTCAACGCCGGCCCGGCTTGGCAGGCTCGTGCCGCCGCTGAGGACGCCCTCGCGGAGCAGATCCGCCAGGCTCATCAGCGCTCCGGCGGCGCCTACGGGTCGCCGCGGGTCACCGCCGAGCCGCGCGAGCAGGGGCTACGGGTCAACCGCAAACGCGTCGAACGGATCATGCGTCGGCGCGGGATCATCGGCGCGCATCACCGCCGCCGGGTCCGCACCACGACCCCGGACCCGGCCGCGGCGAGCGTGCCGGACCTGCTCCGTCGGGATTCCACCGCCACCCGCCTCGATCAGCGCTGGTGCGGGGATATCACGTACCTGCCCGTCGCCGATGGCTGGCTCTATCTGGCCACGGTCATCGATATCGCCTCCCGCCGGTTGATCGGCTGGTCGATCAACACGCATCTGCGGACCACCCTGATCACCGACGCCCTCGACGTCGCTGTCAACGCCCGCGGCGGGCAGGTGGCCGCGTGGTGTTCCACTCCGACCGCGGCACCCAACCCGGATGCAATCCGGGCAATACACCAGCAGCGAGTTCGCCCAAGCCTGTCACCGCCACCGGATCCGCCGCTCGATGGGCCGCGTCGGCACCAGCTACGACAACGCCCTCGCCGAAGCATTCTTCGCCACCCTCAAACGCGAGCTACACGTCCACCACAAGCGCTCGACCACCGAAACCGACGGCCGCCGCGACGTGTTCCGCTGGATCGCGTTCTACAACCACCGCCGCCGCCACTTCGCACTCGAGCACCACAGCCCAGCCGACTACGAACGACGGATCCAAGCAGCTACCGTGAACCAGCCGACCGCTGCATAACCCGGTATTTTCATCCCGGGTGGAAGCTCACACCAGGTCCTGCGGCCGGGCCGCGTTGCCGGGGATGGTGGTGCCTTCCGGCCGGCCGCGGCGCACCCCCTGCAAGCCCAGCTGCCGCATCAGCCGGGCCAGATGATCCCGGCCGATCTCGACGCCGGCCCGGCCTAACACGTCGCGCATCTTGCGCACGCCGTAGACACCGTAGTTGGCCTCATGCACGGCTCGGATCTGGTCGCACCACGCGTATCCGCGACCTGCCGGGCCGAAGGCGGCCGGGTCTTGGCGGCGTAGTAGCCCGACACCGACAGGAACCCGGCATCAGTCGCGCGCAGCACGCTGATGAGCGGCTCGACCTGGGCCTGCCCCGTTTTGGCGGACATCCAAGATCAGGGGACCTGGGGTCTCCGGGAGGATGTCGAGCATCATGGAGAGCGTGGGGAGGAAGCGATCGCGGCGGCGGCGGGCGTTCACGCCTGAGTTCAAGGCCGAGATCGTGGATTTGTGTCAGCGTGGTGACCGCACGGTCGGGCAGGTGGCCAGGGATTTCGACCTGACCGAGACGGCGGTGCGGCAGTGGGTCTAGCAGGCCGAGCTCGACGCCGGTACCCGTACGACGGGTTGACCAGCGACGAGCGGGCCGAGTTGGCCCGGCTACGTTCGGAGAACCGCAGGTTGCAGCAGGACGTCGACATCTTGAAACGAGCGACGGCTTTCTTCGCACGGGAGACCCGGTGAACGTGTACCCGTTCATCGAGGCGGAGCGGGCCGGCAAGCACAGCGTCAAACGCGCGTGTGAGCTGCTGGAGGTCTCCCGGTCCGGCTACTACGCCCGCAACACCAAGAGCGCCCGGGAAGCGGGTCGACGAGCAGCTGACCGCGAAGATCCTCGAGGTGCACGCGGCGTCGAAGGGCACCTACGGGGCGCCGCGGATCCACGCTAAACTCGCCGATGCCGGGCTACGGCACAGCCGCAAACGCATCGCCCGCAGGATGCAAGCGGCCGGGATCCGCGGCAAGAGCCCCCGCCGCTGGCAAGCCACCACGATCCCCGACCCGAACGCGGCGCGACGGCCCGACCTGATCCGGCGCGACTTCACCGTTGATCCGGCGGCGATCAACACCCGCTGGTGTGGCGATATCACCTACATCAACACCTGGGAAGGCTGGCTGTATCTGGCCACCGTCATCGACCTGGCGTCGCGCCGCGTGGTGGGCTGGGCCGTGGCCGACAATCTCCAGACCGACCTGGTCGACGCCGCGTTGTCCGACGCCCTGACGCGCCGCCAGCCCGGCGACGGACTCGTGTTCCATTCCGATCGCGGCGGTCAATACACCAGCGCTCAGCACGCCCGCCTCGCCCACCGGCACGGGTGCGGTTGTCGGTCGGCCGGCGCGGCCAGTGCTGGGACAACGCCGTCGCCGAGTCGTTCCTCGCCAGCATCAAGACCGAGCTCATCCACCGGCAGGCCTGGCCCACCCCCACCGCTGCCCGGCAGGCGATATTCGAGTACATCGAGGGCTGGTACAACACCCGCCGCCGGCACTCCCGCCTCGGCTACCAAAGCCCCACCGCCTACGAGAACAGCACCCATATGCCGGCCGCTACCTGAGCTCAAGGTAGCTTGAAGATCAACACATCGACCTTGTCCGTCGAATCGGGTCAGGCCCAACCCCGAAACGATCCCTTGTGTGTGTCGACGAAACGGATCATCTCGGCACGGGGCGGTCGAGCTCCGCGGCGAAAAACGCTGACGCCGCTTTGAGGATCTCGTTAGCCCGTTTCAACTCGGCGTGCTCCCGGCGTAGCCGCCTGAGCTCCGCTGACTCATCCGAGGTTGTGCCCGACCGCTGGCCGCTATCGACCTCGGCCTGCCGGACCCACTTACGCAGCGTCTCAGTACTGACGCCGAGCTTCTGCGCCACCGACGTGATCGCCGCCCACTCGGTGTCGTGTGTCGCACGGGCCTCCTCGACCAGGCACCGTGCCCTGGCTCGGAAAATCCGACGAATACTTGCTCGGTCGTGCCATGACTCCATCTCCTCACGAAATGGATCCTCCACCAAACCCAGGGCGGTTCACGCCGCGAACGCGCCCGCGTCCGCAGCGAACGCCAACATCGCTGGGGCCGACCCGGGCCAAAGCCGCCTGACCCCTCACACCCGGCGAAGGTTGATGGACAGCGCACTAGCCTCCGTCTTTCGTTAAGCGCCGTTGTTTGCTCGGGGTTGCGGTCGTGGCGGTCGTGGCTGGTGATGGTGGTGGTTGGGCAGGCGGTGTCGCCCGGCCGGAGGCTGGTTTTCTCCGTGGGTCCTGGTCGTTGAGGCGGCGGATTCATTGTCAGGTAACGGGTTCGGGGAGCGCGGCGAGGCGTTCGAGGGCTCGGATGAGGTCGTCGGTCCAGGGCCAGTCGGCGGCGATGCGCATAGTGGTGGTGCGGGCGGTGCGGCTCAGTTTCGCGGCGACGTGCAGCAGCCGGTATCGCAGCTTCTTCGGCTCGGCGCTGGCCAGGCTGCCGTCCAGTAGCAGGTGCTGGGTCCAGCTGAGCAGGTCGATGCCGGTCAGGGCGAGTTCCAGCCAGGCGGTGTTGATCGCGAACTGCCGCGACGGGAACCGGCCGAAGCCGGTCGTTTTGCCGGTGCGGATGCGGTCCTCGACCCGGGCATGGCAGCGGTGCCGGACCTCCAGGAACTGAATCGAGGCACCACCGTGCGGTGTGTCGGTCGCGAAGACTTGGTGGGACATCCCGTTGACCTGGTCGAACAGTGACAGTTGCGCGCCGGGGCGGGGGCGTTCCCGGCGGCAGATCAGCCGGGTGCCGGCCGGGAACGAGGCCAGCACGGCTGGGTCGAGATAGTCGGTGAGCTCGACCAGTTCCGCGCCGTCACGCAGGCTGGCGTCGCCGTCGCGCGCCGCCACCCAATCGTCGGCGGCGGTGATCGCAGCCCGGATCGGCGTGGTGATCGCGACCCCGACCGAGAACTGCGTGTGAACGCCATACTCGCGCATGCTGTGGAGGTGAGCGAGGAACTCGTAGCTGCTGCCCGCCGAATCGGATCGGACAAGGATCGGGCTGCCATAACGGTGCTGCTCGGGAATCTGCGTAAGGGCTTGATCCAGAACGGTGACGTGATCGGTGGCAGTGTTACTTCCGGCGTTACCCGAACGCAGAAGTCCGGCCAGGGCCTCGCCGGTAGCGTCGAGGAAACACAGCAGCGGGTGGAACCCGAACGTGTGTTTCCAGGTCGGCGCCGCCGCTTCCTTCTCCGAGTGCGCCAGCACAATCGTTGCGTCGATGTCCAGCACGAACCCGGGCAGCGCCCGCCCGAGGACCGTGGTCGCCGGCAACGACCGGCGTGTCTCGAGCAGCTGCATCCAGGCCAGCTCCCGCGCCGCGGCGCGAGCCGCCCGCAAGCGGGTCAGCGCCGCGACATCGATCGCGTCGAGGACCCGCCACGCCGTCGGATCCGACGCCACGCGCCCGAACAGGCCACTCTGCTGACGCAGCACCGCCAAATCCGCCATGGCCTCGCCACCGTCGGCCGACAGCACCGCCAGATCAACCGCGACGCGGCCCGGCTCATGCGTCGGACGCCGCACCCGGTCCAGCCCGAGCGCTTGAACAAAGCCACTGGTCAACCCGGTCTTGTCAGCGAGATCGGTCAGCAAACGAGCGCCGGCATGACCGACCACACCGCGACCGCCACCAGCAACGATGATCTTCGGACGCGTTCGAGTGCCCTGCACTCTGAAAGTGCCTTCCGTGCGGGACGATCTTGACTCTAGACAAGCCAAATCATCCCAGATCAGAAGGCACTTTCGCTTTCCCTACCCCGCCGCCGGCCGCCCTTACTGAAGGCGCGAGGCTAGCCTGAATCACTCAAATCCCCGAGTACACTAAAGCCGGAGCACTCCCACGCTTTGTTGTTCTCTGGTGGGTGTTTCTGCGACCTTAGATCAGACAACTGACTGGGACAGGCGCCAGTCAGATGCTGAATTACTCCCTGCTTATTCAATCCTTGAGTGAACCGGTACTCTTTTTGCCGGGGCGGTTGGCGATGCATGTAACCTCGCGGTCGTTTTGCTGCCAAGTATCACGTGACGGGTAAAGGACGTAGAGTTCCAGATGGGCATCGTCGGCTGCCGAGCGGGACCATTTTCCGAGTCGTTCGGTGCAATCACGTTCGGCAACTCCGTAAATCTTTCCTTCGCCAGGATATGACGAATATTTCAAATCGAAGATGGCGAACACCTCGGCCTCGTGTTGTTCTGCGCACGGTACAACCGGCAGGCTAGAGACGACCTTGTCCTGCTTCCGGGCACTCAGTATGCAGTCACCAACCTTCAGGCTGTACGTCGATACCTCGGTCGGCTTGCCGGCTACAGTGGAGGAGGCGCTCGGACTGGACGAACTGGACGAGGCCTGAGGAGTCACCTGTCGGGCGATGTCGGAATTGGCGTCTGAACTATCAATCAGCGCAATCGTGGCGACGGTCGCCACCACGACCACGGACATGGATGAAACTGCCAGAGCCGCAATTGCCAATACTCTTCCCTTTGCGCCGCTGCGCTCGATGCGCACCAGCGCCACGATACCGAGCACTAAGCCGAGCAGTCCACAGCCAACCAAGCTGAGGACAAACGAGGCAATCGCGAAGCCGTCAAAGCGTTGATTCGGGCTCGCGTGGCCGTACCAGGGCCCGACCGAGTGCGCATATCCCGATTGTTGCGCCGCTGAACTAGGTGCGTCACCATAAGTCATCCGTTGGCCGGCAAGCCTCTGCTTCCCCTCTTCTTGCGGGAACCCATGTCGTAGGGCAGCCGTATTCGGGAAGGATGGTTGTCGCTCGGTGGGCGGCGACGCGGCTAAAGGGAGGGGATGTGAGACGAGTGACGGCGACGTCGTACCGGCTGGCGTGGACAGGGGATCGGATTGATTCACGGTGATGTAGGATAGCGGCCCGCTTGTCACCCGTCGTCGGCATAAATGACACGTGCTAGGCATTTGTTCCCGGGCCGGCCGGTCAATCGTACGATCTACCTTCGGCGCCCTGACGGCCGGCATGAGAGCGGTTCAACCTTCGGAGATCAAGGGGAGTATCCCGAGAGCGGCACTGGCAGCATACGTTGCGGTGATCACTCGCTGACCTAATTGCCATGCCGTCTACGCCGAGGGAAGTGACGACGCCCCAACGAGTTCGCCGGGGCCCGCGAAGGACGCGCATGCACGAGCTGCGGAGATCCCTCGCCCATTCCCGCGAAGTGCTGACTTCGGCCGCCGGCTGCTTCGGCGTCGAGACATTTTCTCGGTGCTGGTGGGCTCCTCAGCATGGTCAAGCGGCCGAGGCAATCCGAGTCGTCGCCGAAGCCGGTCACCATTCGGTCGTGCTGCGCGGCGAGTCGCGTGACCTCAGCGCTAAGCTGTTCTTCCACACTGAAGGGCTATATGATCGACGCCTGCGTCGGCGAGTTGCAGCAACGGCCCGCCGTGCTTGATAGGTCAACGTATGTCTCTGCTGTACTTGGGCGCCTGAGCACCGGCCGTCGGGGCGCTCGCCAGAAGCAGCGCCTAAAGTCCCCCGCTGCATCGTCATGGTCTCACTCAACCCGGCCGTCTGTCGACAGCTCGCACATCTCAACGTCCACGGCCACGACGCCTTGATCCTGCCCGACTACGCCCCTGGTCGCTGCGAATGACCAGGCGCTTCCGATGAAGCATCTGGGCAACGGTGACCGCTGCTACTGCGGTAAAACTGGTTAGGCAGTAAGCAAGAGCGGAAGCAATTGTCGGTAGCCGAGTCTTAGGACAGCGGCGGCCGAAATGGTCATCGGTAAGACGGCCAGGAGCGCCGTTTGTGGGGACGAGTGTTCGGCGACGATCCCTGCGGTGGCGCTGCCGGCGGCCGAGCCGACGAAAATGGCCGTGCCAATCCAGGTGAGCGACTCGGCAATACGACCTTGCGGGGACAGGTCCGCCGCAGCCTGATAGGTAAAAGTGAACACCGGCGCGACAGCAAGGCCGGCAAGGGTCAGCAGTAGCGCACCGCGTAAGCCGGCATCCGCGACCGCCAACGGAGCACTCAACAAGGCGAGCAAACCGAAGGCCACGACTAGTTGACGAGCGCGGCTTCTTGATATGACCCAGGCGCCGACCAGTGTAGCGCTGAGCATGCTGGACGCCCCCCATACCCCCAGGAGCAACCCTGCTCGATTGCTTGCGGCGCCTGCGGCCAAAGCAGGTACGGCTACCTCAATGACTCCAAAAGATGCGGCTGCTAGACCGATCGCGGTGAGCAAGATCATGAATCCGGCGTTACAGAGAGCCGGTTGCGCCCTCTCCGCCGCTCGGTCGACTGATTCAACAGTTTCCGCCTTCTCCCTGACTTTCACGGCAAGACGCTTGGTCAAGGGTGCCACTGCCACGCCCAGACCTCCGCCGGCCGCAAAGACACCTTGGACGAGCACGGCCATAGCCGGGCTGATGACCGCCAAGTATGCCGTCAGGACCGGACCGATGATGAAAATCGCTTCGATCAAAGCTGATTCGAGAGCCGCGGCCGCGTGCTGAAGCTCAGTCCTCGGCGTCAGTCGGGGCCACATGCTACGCAAGTAGGGAGTCAGCGGGGGTAGGGTCGCGCCCAAAAATCCCGACATGGCGATGAGAACGCTACTACTACTACTACTACTACTACTACTACTACTCATCTTTATGCTGCCGCTCACACCAACCAGGGCAACCGTCAAGGCAGCGTTCATGATCGCTGTCCCGCTGAGCACCCACGACGGTCCGCGCGAGTCGATGAGCCGTCCCCACACCGGCGCTGCCGCCGCCGTGCCCACCGACGCGGCGGCGACAGCAAAACCAGCAGAGGTATAGCTACCGGTGACCTTCCGAATGAACAGCAGCAGGGAGAGGGCTGTCATCCCGGTCGCCAAGCGTCCACACATTCCTGCGCCGAGGACCCACGGCACTCCGGGCAGCTTCCACAGTTGCACATACCGATTTAGGCGCACAATCTCTCCCGGCTGATAGGCCCTAGTGATTACCAAGCTGCTGCTGTTCGACGGTACGTCGATTTAAGCAGCGATGATCAACACCTGCTGATTTATCTCCGGCACCAATTACCAGGACCCCGGCAAAGTCGTGATGGTGTCCGACTTGAGCAGTTCGGAGTGGAAGCGCCGGTGTTGGTGGCAGCAAGACGGGCATGACCGATTCAGAAGATCATCAAGGTTCTCTACGCCACGGTGATCTATCTGAAGTGAGCCATGCCCGCCCTGCCATCATCGCTGATCTCCTGTTTGTCCTACGCACCGGCTCTGACGGTGCCTGAAACCGCCGATGGGCTGCCCGCAGCACTCGCCAATCTGCCCGACCCACGGGCCCGGCGAGGCGTCCGACAGCGACTGCCGGTCGTGGTGACCACCGCGGTCTGCGCCGTGGTGGCCGGCTATCGCTCGTACACCGCGATCGCTGAATGGGTTGCCGATGCCCCCGACACCACCGTCCTCGCCTTGGGTATCGCCCCGGATCGACGCCCGTCCGAAGCGATGATCCGCCGACTGTTGCAGGCCATGGACCCGCAGCTACTGACACGGCGATCGGGGCCTGGCTCGCCGGGCGGGTGCGGGCCACGGCCGGCGCCTCGTCGGCCCGGCGGGCGATCGCCGTCGACGGCAAGTCGCTGCGCGGATCTCGTACCACCGACACCGCCGCCCGGCATGTGATGGCTGCTTGCGACCAAGTCACCAGCGTGGTCCTTGCCGACACCGACGTGGACGGCAAGACCAACGAGATCACCCGGTTCCAGCCGCTGCTCGATCAGATCGGCGACCTGCGCGACACCGTGATCACCGCCGACGCGCTGCACTGCCAGCGCGAGCACGTCACCTACCTCGCCGAACGCGGCGCGCACTGGATCCTGACCGTCAAAGGCAATCAGCCCCACCTGCACAACCAACTCGCCGCTCTGCCCTGGCGGGCTGTCCCGGACGCCACCCGCGACACCGACCGCGGCCACGGCCGCCGAGAGATCCGCACGCTGAAGGTCCTGACCATCTCCACCGGCATCGACTTCCCGCACGCCATTCAAGCGCTGCAGATTCCCCGCCGCCGACACCGCCTCGACCAGCCGAAACGCTTCACCACCGAGACCGTATACGCCATCACCGACCTACAAGTGCACCAGGCCCGACCGGCACAACTGGCCGCTTGGATCCGCGGCCACTGGCACATCGAGAATAAAATCCACTGGGTCCGCGACGTCACCTACGACGAAGACCGCAGCCAGATCCGCACCGGCACCGGGCCCGAAGTCATGGCCGCCCTGCGCAACGCTGCCATCGGCGCGCTACGCACCGCCGGAATCACCAACATCGCCGCCGGCACCCGCCATCACGCCCGCGACAGCAGACGCCCGCTCGCACTCCTAGGCATCATCTGAGGACTTTGCCGGGGCCCTACACCAATTACTGCTGGAGACGGGCCAGTGGCTAGTGCCGGATTAACCCGTCGACGCGGTTCTGGCAACGATTGAAGTTCGCCGGCACCTACCGGCGGCGCGGGGGAGTATGAGCCGCCAACGTTACCAGCGATCCTAGGCGCCGACTTGGCCAGTCGGCGCCAAGGCGACGCCGAGTATCGCGCAGCGCGGTTGCTGCGGGAGCTTGGGCGTCGTCGGTAAGACTTGCGTCGCGGGCGCCGGCCCGGGGTTGGGCAGGTCGGCGGAGTCGAGCGTCTCCCAAGCGAGAAGCGTCTGCGGGGTTGCCTTCGACGGCGCCGCTGCTCGAGGACAAGGTGAGCCCGTTGCGGACGGCGTCGTAGTCCTTGAGCAGGCCTGCGGCAAAGCTGGCGAGCTGCGTGAGGCCACTAGCCTGGTCCTTTGCGATCCAGGAGTCGAGATGCCGCCCGCGGAGCTGGCGGAGCATGCCGGCGAAGTCGCTGACCAGCCGGTCGACGGTGCGCAGGCTGTCACAGCGCAGCAGAACGCGGTCCAGGTCGGCTTGTTCCCGTTCGGTGCGTTCGGCGGCCGGCCGGATGATCCACCCGGTCACCTCGCGGGGCTTGGGAGCAACAGCGATCACCGCGGCCGGATTGATGGTGCCGTCGCGCCAGGTCTGCAACAGGCGGCGCACGGTGCGCGCGCTGCCGGTATAGCCTCGCTCGCGTAGTTCCTTGGTCAGCGTGACGGCGTTGGTGCAGCCCTGTTCCCAGCGTTTCGCGAGGTAGCCAGCGTGTTCGTCGAGTTGCTTCTCCTGGGGCAGGGCCTCGGCGAGTAACTCGTCGAAGGTTTCCGCAGGCAGGTAGCGGCGCACCGTCTTGGCGTCGAGGTTCAACGCTCTGCTGATCGCGGTGGTGCCGACACCGGTGATGGCCAGGGCATGGATCGCGGTGTGTCGCTGGCGAGTCACGCTGGCGCGACGGCCGCACGACTCGATCGACCGCCTGAGTGAGGTTCTGGAGCAAGTGGAACCGGTCAGCGACCTGGATCGCCTTCGGCGTAGCCGCTGGCCCGGTCGCGGCAGATCACCTGTATGCCCGGGTGAGCGCGTAACCAGTCGGCGAAGCTGGCCGAGTGATGGTCGGGCAGCAGGTCAACCGGCCGACCCGTGTGCATGTCGATGATGATGCTGCCGTAGTCGCGGCCCTTGCGGAACGCGAAGTCGTCCACGCCGACCACCGACACCATGCCGGCCTCGGGCACCGGCAGCCCCCGGATCAGTCGTAACAGCGTCGTGCGGGACACCTCGGCCGCCAGCAACCAACTCGTCCGGTTACCCGGCCGGCCTCCCAACGCCACAGCGATCTTCTCCAGCATGCCGCGCAGCAGCGGAGTGCGTCGGGCGTACGGCGTGGTCAGCCCGGACACCTGCTCCACAAACGGCCGCCGCTGACACCCGGTGTTGTCGCAGAAAAGCCGGCGGACACGCACTTTCAGCAGCGTCTGCCGCCCGCCGATCGCCGGATCCGCCAAAGTTCGCTGATAACGACTGTGGACCCGCGACGACCGGAATCCGCACTCTCGGCACCGTGCCTCACCAGCGGAAACGTCCGCTTCCAGCCTGACCGACCGGCCCTCGGAATGCACCTGCGTGATCCGCAGGGACCGAAGATGAGGCAGCAACAGCTCAAGAACATAATCGTCGCACGATGAACATGATCATCCACACCGGACAACCCTCGACACCCGGGGTCGAGTCTCATTCACCAACTTTGCGCCAGAGCCCGAACTGATTGGCCATTGACAGCACTCAGATAACTTTCATTGCACTACTGGGCAGAGGCCAGCGCCGCCGCCCGGCTCATCGCGCTCGACAGCCGGGTTGTCCGCAGCGCGGCGCATGAGTCGGTATCTTAACAGCCGTCTCCGCGACCAGAATCGTATCGGGGGACTCTGCTGAGCATTGGCTGATCGAGATCGAAACAATCGCCGTGGGTCGTAGCTGCCTAGACCCGTGGTGGAGGCGTTCGGATAGGCGTCATTGAGACCGCACACCGACACTGCAGTCCGAACGCCAGTGCATCATCGAATAAGAGCAAGTCGGTCGTCGGGCTGTCGTCGGTGCCGGCGCACCGTCGTGGCCACGGCGCCATGCCGAAGGCCATCAGCGCGGGTGGCGTATCGACGCATCGTCAATGCGCCAGTACTCGGGAGGCTTGCCAGTTGCCGAGAGCGACGGACACCGCCTGGTGGCAGTGGTTGCCGTTACGAGGTCTGGTCAGTCGGAACGCGGCTCCGACGGACAACAAAGCGTGCCAACCGGATCAGCGCTCGAACGCGTGGGCCATCGTGGCCTGCTCCGCCAGAACCTCGCCGATGCGAGCTTGCACCGCGTCCATCTGCCCGATGGTCTCGCTCGTGGTGCGGATCCCGCCGGCCACCGACTCGGCGCTGGCCTGCAGCGCAGCGATCTGTTCGGAGACCCGCTTGGTTGCCTCGGCTGTCTCCCGGGCTAGCTCCTTGACTTCGCCGGCGACGACCGCGAAGCCCTTGCCGATCTCGCCGGCCCGGGCCGCCTCAATGGTGGCGTTGAGCGCCAGCAGGTTGGTCTGGTCGGCGATCGAAGTGATCACCTTAATGACGTCGCCGATCGAGCTCGAGGCCTCGCCTAAAGAGGCCACGTCGCCGGTCATGTCTGAGGCCCGCCCGACTGCCTCGTCAGCCACGCGGCTCGCGTCGTTCGTGGCCGCGCGCAGCCGCTCGACAGTGGCAAGCAGTGCCCGGGCGTTCTGGGCAGAAATTTCGGCATTGCGGACGATGTCGAGCCGCTGGGAAACCAGCTGCTGAACATTGCGCAGCGACGACGCCCGCGACTCGCTCAGCTCGATGAACTCAGTGGTGAAGAAATCCATGGTGCCGACGATGCGGTCCGAGCTAATGATCGGGAAGCATACCCCGGAGCGGACCCCGGCCCGGGTGGCGGCCGGCGCCCGTACGCAGTCGGCGAGGTCGCCGATATTGCGGACGAAGACCAGGTCGCGTTGCCGCCAAGCCCGCCCTGACAGGCCGACCCCCTCCGCGAAGGTCGCCGCCAAGGTCACCTTACGAAACTCCTCGCCGGCCGAGCCCGACTCAACCTTAAACTTGAGGACGTTGTCCCGTTCGTCAACTTCCCAGTAAGAGCCGTAAGCCCAGCCGAAGGCGGTACGGACGGCATCGAGGGCGGACTTCAACGCGACGGCGGAGTCGTTGGTGTGCCCGAGGGCGCTGACCACGTTGGTGACGGCCAGCCGATCGTTGGCCAGTTGCCGCGCGGTGAACGTCGAGAGGGCAGCCTGCCGAGCCTGCTCTGCGACGCGCAGGATCGCGTCCCACTTAGCGACCAGCATGCCGTCAACGGCGACCGTTGTGCGGCCGTACAGCTCCATGACCGCGGTGACTTGGCCATGGGGGCAAATTGGCAGAGCCGCCGCGGCGACCGCGCCGGCTCGCTGAGCGGCCGCGAGCCGTGCGTCGCTGTCGCGATACTTGTCGTCGGCGTATACCGGCTGGCGCGATCGGATCGCCCGTTGGACCAGGCCCGCCTCCAAGCCCGTGCCAGTTAGCGAGGAGCCGATCCGGCCCAACTCGCACTCCAGCCGGGGCACCTCGTTCTCGACGATCCAGATGGCGCCGTACTCCATGTCGTAAAACTCGACGTAGGTTGACGCGAAGATCCGCCAGGTGCTCGGCTCGTCAGTCGCGCCTTCGAGATTGGCTACGAACTTGTCGAGCGCCTCTATGTCGCGCGGGTTGTGCCGAGGCGTTGCCTCAAGGCCGATGGTCTTTCGTCCGAGCAAACCCATGACAGCAGCTTAAGACCAACTCCCCGTGCCAAAGCCGGTTTCGCCTTGGGCAGAGTTGTTTCGGGCAGCAGCTCAAACCGTCGCCGCTGACACTGCGCCAGCCAGTTAAGCCTATCTATTCCACGTCGCGTAACCTAACAGAGTCGGCTGCCGCGGCGTTCGTAACACCAACGGTTGAGGAGAGTTGATTTTTTGCGTCGCCATCTGGCCTTATCAGCAGAGGCGCTCGTGCTGGTGAGGCCAGGGGGCCGCTGCGGCGATTTCCCCTTTGGCGGCCCTCTACGACATTCATCAGACGTAGCGCCTCGCAGTAGGCAGAGACCTCAGGCTCGGCAGGTCCGGGGGGCTCGCCTGATGGAGTACTCGCCCCCTGACGTTGCGGGCCCCCGTCTTCCACCAGGGCGGGTCGACTCGGGATGGCTGCAAAAGTCGACCAACGTAGATCACAGAATATGTGGCCGCGATGTAGCGCGGTGCCGGGGCCGAAACACCGGGCGCAGCTCTGGTGCAGCGGCCGGCGGGCGGTTGCGGGAACAACGCCCGCCGGCCCGCTGAATAATACGACACATAACAACGAGAACGACAGCAGGGCTTCGCATTGCCCTGCGGATGCTCATTGTCTGCTCTGTTAAAACGCAGCGCGGGCGGGCGAAGCCGTGGCTGGATGGCCGAGCGGAATGAGCGCGATGTCGCCTGCGGGGCACAGTGAGCCTTTCCCAAGCTGAGTTTGCAGCTCAGGCGGGTGTGGTAGACCCGGTGATCGATGGACACGAGGCTCCAGTAGGACAGCAAATCGGTTAAAATCCGGTGCCCCGACCGGGAGCCTCGCCATGCTTGCCTACCCCGCCGTGATCCCGTCGTCCAGCCGGACCCTGAACCACCTCGCCGAACGCATCAGCACCACCGCAAGCAGCCCGTATCCCGCTGACGACACCTGGAGACCGCTCGCCAGGCGCTACTCGGCCCTACACTTGTTTAGCTGCCCCAGCACCACAGATATTTATCTTGGTAATGGGTGCCGGATATTGATCAGCTGCGCTCGTTGAGCGCGGTTGATGATCTTGTGGGGCGCGGTTCAGTCTGTGTGTGCGGGTTCGTCAGTGAGGTCCAGCGGTTCTATGTCGTCTTGCTCCTCGTCCTCATCGTCGGGGTCGTCGTAGAGGTCGGGGAAGCGCAGAGGGTCGGGGCCTTCTTCTTAGTCAAGGCTGTCAGTGACGGGCCAGCCGGCGCGGTCCTCGGCGACGTGGATGGCGGCTCGGGCGGTGTGTTCGGTGTCGCTATGCACGGGTTCCATGTTTTCGTCGTAGACGAGGAACTGGCCGCGGTGGTCGCAGGCGAGGTGGACGTCGTCGGGGTGGCGGAGATCAGCAAGTTGCAGCAGATCTGGGCGCTTCGGCTGCCCGACGATCTCTTCGCCGATGTGGCCCAGCAGCGCATCGTCCGGTGGCGGTAGCGGTGCCTCGGGTTGTTCCCGTCGACGCTGCGCCGCGACCATAGCCCGCGGGTGATGCTGACGCTGTTGGCGGTGTTGTGCTGGTGCCGGTTGACCGAGGTCACCGATTCGCTCGTCGAGTCGTTCGTCGACCTGGTGCGGGTGATCAATACGAGGGCGGAGCGGCGCGTCGACAAGGCGCAGCTGCGGAGTTCCGCCGGGTCGCCGATAAGGAGAACGTGTTGTTGAAGCTGGCGGGGGTGTCGGTGGCGCACCCGGACGGCCGGGTCCGCGAGGTGGTTTATCCGGCGGCTGGTGAGCAGAACCGCCCGCTACGGCGGGCTCGGAGTGATGATCTACTGGCACGTCGAACGCAAGAGCGTGTGCGTGTATTCGCAGCTCAAGAAGTGTTTCTCCAGCGAGGTTGCGGCGATGATGGAGGGCCTGATCCGGCACGCCGCGGACACCGATTCGCAGATCCGGACCAACTACACCGACACGCACGGCGCCCCGGAAGTGGGGTTCGCGTTCACCCATTTGCTGGGCTACCGGCTGCTGCCGCGGTTGAAGAACATTGGCTCCGCGAGGCTGTATCGCCCGCACGACGGCGCAACCTACCTGAGCCTGGAGCCGGTGCTGACCCGGGCGATCAATTGGGATCTGATCACCCAGCAGTACGACCAGATGATCAAGTACGCGCGGGCGTTGCAGCTGGGCACCGCCGAGGCCGAGCAGATCCTGCGCCGCTTCCACTCCCGCGGTCCGAAACCCCCCACCCTCGCGGCGATCGAGGAGTTGGGCCGTACGGTCAGGACCGCGTTCATAGCCGACTACCTCGCCGACCCGGGCTTGCGCCGCGCGATCTACGAAGGGCTGCAGGTGGTCGAGCAGTAGAACTCGGCGAACGTGGCCATCCACTACGGGCGCGAGGCTGAACTGCCCGGCGCCGACCGCGAAGCGCAGGAAATCTCCATGCTCGCCCTGCATCTGCTGTAGTCGGCGCTGGTGCTGATCATTACCCGCCTGGTCGACCGGGTCCTCGAAGATGAGGCCTTCTCCGCCCGGCTGACCGAGCACGACCTGTGCGGGCTGACCCCGCTGTTCTGGTCCAACGTGGCGCTGCACGGCACGTTCGAGCTCGACTTGGATAAGCGCATCGACTACCGCCGTGACCCCGGCCGTGACGGTGACAGCCACGACGACGACCTGGCGTCGTTGCGCTGACTACTGGCCCGGCCGCTGCATGTCGCCACTCGGCGCAGTCCTGTCCGGTACGGCCGAGTAATGCCGAGATCGCAGCGCCCGGGGTGCCGCTGAGGTGGGTGGACGCTGGTTGGCGTGGGGTGGTCAGGCTGGCTGCTGCTGGTTGATGGAGGGGAGAAGTTCGGCGTCGAGGAACGCTTCGAGGGGGCGGGGCGCGGTGCCGGTCAGTTGTCGGACGCCGTGGGTGACGTAGGTGCCGCCGGTCTGCCGGTAGACGTCGAACATTTCGGAATAGCCGTCGGCGAACAGCGGCGGTACGCCGGCGTCGAGCAGTCCCTGGTGCCACACCGACGGAGGAGCATCGACGTAGGTGACGGTGCGGTTCAGAGCGGCGCCGGTGCGGGCCGCGATGTCGGCGAAGGTGAGCCGCTGCGGGCCGGTGAGGGTGTACGCACCGGTGGGCTGGGCCGGTGCGGTCAGCGCGGCCGCCGCGGCGGCGGCGATGTCCTCGACGTCGATCGGGGCGAGAGCGGTATCGCCGGCGGGGAAGACGATGCTGGCTTGGCGGATCAGGTCGAGCTGGCCGTGCAGATTCTGGGCGAAGAAGTCCGGTCGCAGCACGGTGGTGGCCAGCGGTGAGGCGGCCAGGCGTGCCTCGACCTGCCGGTGCGGACGGGCGAAGGCGATGTCCAGGTCGGCGCCGATCAGTGACAGGTAGACCACACCGGTGACGCCTGCGCGTTCGGCGGCGTCGAGGGCGGCGTGCTCCAGGGCGGTCTGCTGCGGCCCGTAGGGGGTGAGCAGGAACAGCCGGCGCACGCCGTCGAACGCCTGGGTCAGGGAGGCGGGATCGGCGAGGTCGCCGCGTACTGCGGTGACGCCCGCGTCGGTCAGCCGGGTGGCGGTGGCCTCGGAGCGGGCCAGGGCGCGTACGTCGTCGCGGCCGGCCAGCTGGGCAGCGAGGCGGGTGCCGACCAGGCCGGTGGCGCCGATGAGCAGGATGGACATGTCAGTCTCCTCGGGGTAGGGAATCGAGCACGACGCAGGAATGCGGTGCAAGCGGTCGGGCGACGTGAAGGCGCCTACCGTGGGCGCTCGATGTGAGGCCTCTACTGGGCGGTCCAGCCGCCGTCGATGGCCAGAGCCGCGCCGGCGATGAAGGTGGTCTCGTCGGAGAGCAGGTACGCCACGAACCCGGCGATCTCCTGCGGGGTGGCGACGCGGCCGACGGGGTGCAGGCCGGCGATGTGCGCGGCACCTTCGGCGGTGGCGCCCATCGTGGACCGAAACAGCGGGGTGTCCACACCGCCGGTGACCAGAGCGTTGACCCGGACACCGGCCTGAGCGGTCTCCAGGGCGGCCGAGCGGGTCAAACCGACCACGCCGTGCTTGGCCGCGACGTACGCCGCCACGGTGGGCATACCGACCACCCCGAGGTTGCTGGCGTTGTTGACGATGCTGCCGCCGCCGGAGGCCAGAACGCGGGGACCTCGTACTTAAGGGCGTAGAAGACGCCGCCGAGGTTGAGGGCGACGTCGGCCTGCCAGGCGTCGGTGTCCAGCGACGCAACCGCACCGAACGCGCGGGCACCACCGGCGTTGTTGAACGCCGCGTCCAGGCGGCCGAACTCGTCGACCGCCGCGCTTACCAGCGCGGCGACCTCGGCTTCGACGGTCACGTCGGTGGGCACGAACAGCGCCGTGCCGCCGGCGGCACGGATCGCCGCGACCGCCTGCTCCCCTTCGTCCTTACGTCGCGCCCCGAGCACCACGGCGCCGCCTTCGGCGGCGACGCGCTCGGCCACCGCACGGCCCATGCCGCTGTTGCCCCCGGTGATCAGAACCACTTTGTCCGTGAAGCGTGCCATGCCACCCATCCCTTTCTGGTCTGATCGTTCAAGATTGAGGCCGACGCTAGCCGAAACTTGAACAGCCAGTCAAGATAGGATGAGGGGCGTAACTGACACCCGCTCTACCAAGGGAGGCGAGGATGGCCCGGACCCGCGAGTTCGACACCGACGCCGCCGTCGAGCAGGCGATGCAGCTGTTCTGGTGCCGCGGCTTCGAGGCCACCAGCATCCAGGACCTCGTCGAGGCCACCGGCGTGCAACGCGGCTCGCTGTACGCCGCCTTCGGCAGCAAGGAAGGCCTCTACCTAGCCGCCCTGGACCGCTACCGACAGCAACTGTCCCGACCACTGATCGACGCACTGCGCGCCGGCGAACCCGTCCGGCCACTGCTGCGCGCCACCCTGCTATCCCTGGTCGACGCCGCCGTCGCCGCCAACGGCACCCGCTGCTGCCTCATCGTCGGCGCCGCCCTGGAACGCCTGCCGGTCGACACCGACGTCGCCACCCGCGTACGCGACACCGTCACCGCCATTGAGGACGCCCTGCACGACGCCCTCGCCGCCGCCCAACAGCAGGGACACCTGCACACCTACCACGACCCCCGCGCTCTGGCCAGGTTCTTCGTCATGACCATCCAGGGACTACGCGTACTCGGCGTCGTACAACCCGACCGCACCACCCTCACCGACGCCGTCGACACCGCCCTGACCACCCTCGACCACATACCCGTCCCACACCGCCCGGCCACCACAGCGGCACGTTCGCACCAGTCGGCCTCGGATGCCCTATAACAAACGAACGTTTCCGATAGACCCTGCCGGTGTCGGCCGCCGCCGGGCATCGCCACCCTCGCAGACCGCGGCGTCGGCGTCCGGTCGCTGACCAACGGCATCGTCGACACCACCACCGCCCACGGCAAACTCGTCTTCGGCATGTTCGCCTTGATGGCCGAGTACGAAGCGGCGCTGATCAAAGAACGTACCGTCGCCGGCTTGGTCGCCGCTCGTGCCCGGGGCCGCACCGGCGGCCGTAATCCGAAGATGACCCCAGCCCCTGATCGGCAAGGCCTAGCGCATGTACGACAGCCGCCAGTTCACCATGGCCGAGATCGCCGGCTCCTGCGCCGTCACGCCGATGACGATGTACCGGAACATCCGCACCACCCCAGCCTCGACCCGTCAGAACTGACCACTCGCTCAAGATTAAAGAAATGCGGGCTCAGGTCAGCTAAACAAACGTAGGGCCTGCTACTCCGGCAAGTACAAGCGGCACGGTTCCGGCAAGTACAAGCGGCACGGTGTCAACGTGCAGGTCATCGCGGACACTGCCGGCCGTCTCGGCTGCTCCTCACCCGCCCTGCCGGGCTCGGCACACGACCTGACCGCCGCCCGCACCCACGGCAATCATCGACACCCGTGACCAGCCCGGAGGTGATGACCTTCGCCGACAAGAGACTAGGGCGCCCGCGCCAGCGTGCGCACGCCGTTCAAGCGGCGCCGCTTGCGGCCGAACCTGTCCAGCCGGCGGAAGGGGTCAACCGCACCCATGCGAAGATCCGCGCCCCCGGGGCGAACGCGCGACCGCCACCCTCAAGACCTGGAAAATCCTCACCAAGCCGCACTACTGCCCACGCAGAGCCACCGCGCTACACAGAATGAAATGGCTCTGTGGTTAAGCTAGCCACTTTGAGGTGGGGGACAGGCATGAGAGGCCCGCCGCCCGGCATGTTCGAATGCAAGGATCGCGCTGTCGGTCCCCGGGGCCGGCTGATGCTCGCGTCTGTGAACACGACCCCGCCGAAGGCGCCCGTTACATCCCGTGTGGGATGACCAGTCGCTTGAGCTGTCGGATCGACGCGGTGATGAGCAGCCAGGTGCCAGGGAAAGAACTCGACGACAACCATCCACCTGAACATGAATGAGGAACGCAAGATCATCCCGGCCCGTGTGGAAGCGAATACAGGCACGAGCGATAGAGTTACTTCACGGAGCGCGGCCTTGAGCGAAGGAACTTATGATGCTCGCCTCGTGCGGTGATACGCCATCAGATTGGTCCGTACGGCGGTGTCGGAAGCCCACCAAATCGGAATCTTGTTCTTGACCGGAGTGCGACGGCCGCTGGCGTTGCAGCGGTTTCGGCGGACGTAAGACTCAAGTTCCACCGAAGGTCGATGTCCGCGCCGTCCTTCGCCGCGTAAGCGGGACACTACGTCGCGCGCGGAGACCGGGATGCCAGCGACCAGGGCCGTCTGGTTCCGTAAGGCCGAGGACCTGAGCCTGTTGGCAGCCGGCTTCGGCGTTTCCCGGCCCACCGCCTACCGCTACCGCGACGAAGGCATCGCCGTCCTGACCGCCTAGCCGCAGGACCTGCACACCGCGCTGCGCCGGGTCGCCGCCGACGGCTGGTCGCACGTCATCCTCGACGGTAAACTGTTCGACTGCGACCGGCTGACCGGGACCACCGTCTCGGTCAAGGCCGAGATGATCGACGCCTGGTACTCGGGAAAGCATCGCGACTTCGGCGCAAAAATCCTAGCGGTCATGCGCCCTGACGGACTACGCCCACCTATCCCAGCCCGTCCCCCGCGCGCCATCTGGACCTCGAGCGCGCTGCCCGGGCATGTGCACGACATCAGCGGCGCCCGAGCGTTGGGTACCACCGCCGCGCTGAACTGGTCCGCGGCCGAGCTCGACCTGCCCGCCTTGGCCGACGACAGCGCAGGCCACGGCATCAAAACCCCGGTCAAGCAGCCCGCCGACGGCAGCCGGCTCGCCCCCGGACAACCGCGCCTACAGCCGGCTGCTGCGCGGTCTGCACTGGCAAGGTGAACCCGCCTTCACCATCCTGATCGGACGCCGGAAGACGCTGCGACACGCCACCATCAGCCCGCGCCGCATCGGCGACATCGTCGCCGCAGCGCTCGACCTGACCCATTTCGAATACAAACACCTACCCGAATCTTACTGAGATCACTTCACTGGGCGGTGTGCGCGTACTCGACCTGGGACTGCGGGGTGCAGACGCGATTTCGGCCAGCCCTCACGGCACGGTGCAGAGCTTGCTCCGCGCCCTGCAGCAGGGTCCCAGGTTCCCCGGCGTCGTGAAAGAGCGACGCCATCCCGATCGAAACGGTCACTCGGACGGCGTCATGATCGTTGATTGCGAACTTCTCCGCCTGCACAGCCTCTTGTATCCGACCGCCCGCGTATGCCAGCCTTCTTCGGTCATACCCCGGGAAGACCGCCGCAAAGGTGGTTTCGTCCATCTTCCCCAGAATGGCAGCGCTGCCGCAAAGACTGGCCAAGCGGCGGCTAATCTCGATGAGTACTTCGTCGCCGGCTGGTTGCCCGTATATCTGTACGAGCAACTTGTGCTGGTCAATCTCAACCAGGGCAATACCTAGATCCTGACGCCAGCTTTTGGCGCGCTCACACTCGAGATTGAGATGCGACAGAAGTACTCCCCGGGCCTTGAATCCGGTGAGCGCGTCGACGAGTGTCACGTCGCCTTGCAGACGGAGCAGAATCCGCATTTTCGTGATGATGAGTGCGAAGAGGATGACGCCGCAGATGAAGATGGCGAACGCTGTCGTTCGGTGTTCATCGGTGTAATCGAGGTAGAGGAGTGCAAGCGGCAGCAAAGCGGCTGAAGACAGCACCAGCAGGCGTCGGCTTGAAACAGGCGGCAGGGCCACTTTGGCGCGCTGATCCAGCGTTCGCATCGTGGGGTGCAGCGCGGCAGCGCCCAGCAGGACATATTCGCAGAGCCACAGCAAGTCCGGGATGCCGCCGTCTCGGTAAGTATCACTGGCCGTCTGCAGCCCATACACCATGTCGCCGACAAGCATCGCGACCACACTCGCAAGAAGAAGGCGGAAAGCGACAGAGCTGGCACCTGCACCGACCGCTAGACGAACAGCGACTACCAGGACGATCAGATCCATCATCGGATAGGCCACCGAGACAAGAGTGCTCAAAAATGACTCGGAGCCGTCGTTACCGGCGGCGAGCGGCTCGATCAAATAGATCCACCAGAGCATGCCGAGCGCGATGGCAAGGATGGCTGCATCCAGCAGTGTTGAAGCATTCCAGGATGGTGTTCGACGGCGTACAAGAAGCACCAAAGACCAGCAGATGAGTGGATATTGCAGAAGGTAGAAAGCATCCGCGGGGGCTGGGAAGATGTCGCTGTGATAGACGGTGTGCGCCACATAGTAGGCAAGGTCGCCCGCGGTGTATGAGAGTTGCCCAGCAGCGAGCAGAAGCCATGGTGCTCGCTGTGACGGGCTCGCTCTGCGGGCGCCAGCAGCCACGGCGCCGGTCGCCGCGGCGCTCACTGCGAAATAATAGAAGGTTTGGCCGTCATCGCCTACTCCGAGCATCGGCAGGCAAAAGTAGATGGCCACCGCGATCGAGCCGACAACCAAGTACCAGTTCGAGAGAGTACCGGAGGCGCTCCGCAGGGGAGCGGAAGCAGCCGCGTGGCTAGCTGACATCAGGTCATCATGCCCAGCCACACCCTCTGAGCAGTCCTCCGATCGGCTGTAGTTTGATTGAAAACCTAGATAGGTGATCCACCGACTGCGCGACCAGTATTGACTGTCTATGTCCGCGGTCGCAGACACACTGCAGCCCTTAAAGGTGTCGGCGAGGCATTCCTGCGGCGGGCGGTGAAGTACCGGCCCGGACTCGAGGTTCGTCGAGCAGGACCGGTGCCGCCCTAAACGCCGGCGACAACGCGCATCGCTGCGCTGTCGTCGTTCAATTGGCTGCGTCGAGGGGAAGAGGAAGGGAGACGAACCCGAGTCAGTCACATCAGTGAACTCAGCGCCGATTTTGCCGCAGTCTGACGCGCCCTGGAGTCTATCTGTTGCGTAAGAACGCGAATCTTGTTTGTCCCGCCCGAACGGGCAGTCATGCCGTACGTCAATAGAGTCCCGATGTGGGCCCTCGGCCGCCGCGCCCGTATAGCGATTTCACTCTTCAGGCCCCGCCTGGGTTAGACACGACTAGGCACGGCGCCGCTTCGTCGAGCAGTGATACATGAACTCCACCGGCATACTGCCAGCCTGGACGCCGCGCTGAATTTGATTAGCGGCAAACGGACGCACTCAGGCATCTCCCTGTGACGCTCCGTTATATCGAAGTGAGTATTTAAGCGAGTTGACGAAGAATGGTCACCGTCATCGAAGAAATCTTGTTCATCGATGCCAGCCGAGCGAGGCTGCGGGAACGTTTGACGATCTTCCGGATCCCGGAGAGGTTCACATGCAATCAAGCGGTACCCGCCGCAGCGCAGGTCTGCACCGTCGTGCGGCCGCCTCCGCCTCGGCCCTTACCATCGCTGTGGCGTTCATGTTTCCCGGCAGCACCCACGCTGCGCCGACCTCGGCGCAAACCCCTGCTGCCGCCCCGTCCCCCCCCCCGATCCGCTCCTGATGTCGACGCCCTCGGCGACAACATCGACTATTTTGACTCCCGCGACGACGCCAGCACCGGCAAGACGCTGGCCGACCGGTCGGCCCGTCTCTCCGCCCGTCCGTCCGCCGGGGTGAAGGCGCTCCGCAAGGCACTCGGCACGCAAGGGCTTCTGGACATCGACCCATTGACCCGGACACCGCGTACGGTGGCCCGACTGGACGGCTTCCTCACCGGACCGAGCCCGGACACCGCCTCGAAGGTCACGCTGCGCTATGTCACTGCCCACCGCCAGGCCTTTGGACTTTCAAGCGCCGACGTCAAAGGCCTGCACCTGCGGAAGGAATACGTCGACATCGAGGGTACCACCACCTCAGTTTCGTGCAGTCGGTCCGAGGCGTGCCCGTGTTCGGCAACGGCCTGAAGGCCAACGTTGCGCGCGACGGCCGGCTGATCAACGTATTCGGCTCGCCGGTGGCCGGCCTCACCGACGCCCGACTGGGCACGCCCACGATTTCCGCGGACTTCGCCCGCCGCCGGGCCGCTGCCGACCTCAAGGTCTCCCCGCGCACCGCCACGGCCTCGCGACCGACGGGCGCCACGAGGACGACCACTTTTAGCAACGGCGACCGAGCGCTGCTGGTCATCTTCCAGACCGTGGGCGGTCCCCGCCTAGCCTGGCAGACGCTGGGCTTCCCGGACGGTCAACGACTATTCTTGCAAATCGTCGACGCGAAGAACGGCCGCGTCATGTTTGGGATATCCCTCACTGACGCCGACAACGACCTCGCCTGGGACACCGGCCGAATGCCCCAAGGGTGGCCAGCAACAGGTCCGCAACCTGACTGGGCCCGGATGGCTCCCGCAGAATTCACCGCGACTAGTGCCGTGACCACGAACGTTTACGGTGTTGGATGACACGCCGTCGGGCCTGTCGGCCGGACGGCGTCGCGGCGGTCAGGCTGTGCTGGTGGCAGATCCTGTACGCGTGCGGCGGCTCAGTGACCAGGAAGGTCAGCAGCTGCTGCGTATCACCCGTCGAGGGACGGGTTCACCGATCCGATTACGGCGGGCCGTGGTCGTGCTCGCCTCGGCCGGTGGGAACACCGTCCCGGCGATCGCCCGTCTCGTGCAGGCGGATGAGGACACGATCCGGCAGGTCATCCATCGGTTCAATGAGATGGGGATGGCCAGTCCGGACCCTCGGTGGGCGGGTGGCCGTCCCCGCCGAATCAGTCCCGATGACGAGCAGTTCATCGTCGCGACGGCCAATACCCGCCCTGAAGCGTGGGGGCGGCCGTTCACCCGGTGGAGCGTGCGCAAGCTCGCCGACTATCTGAGCACGCTGGCTTCCCGCCCGATCGAGGTCGGGCGGTAACGGCTGCGTCAACTGCTGGTCAAACACGGCATCACCTTCCAGCGGACCAAGACGTGGAAGGAGTCGAACGACCCGCAGCGGGACGCGAAACTGGCCCGCATCGATTACGTCACCAGCAACTTTCCGCAGCGAGTGTTCGCCTTTGACGAGTTCGGGCCGCTCGTCATCCGCCCGCAGGCAGGCGCCGGCTGGGCGCCCCAGGGTCATCCACGGCGGCTGCCCGCGAACTATCACAAGCTGCACGGCGTCCGGCAGTTCCACGGCTGCTACTCGGTCGGTGATGACCAGCTCTGGGGCGTCGTCCACCGGCGAAAGAGCGCCGCGAACACCCTGGCCGCGCTCAAATCGATCCGCCGGGCACGCCCGGACGGGGCACCGATCTACGTCATCCTGGACAACCTGTCCGCGCACAAGGGCACCAAGATCCGCGCCTGGGCCCTGCGAAACAAGGTCGAGCTGTGCTTCACCCCGACCTACGCATCCTGGGCCAACCCGATCGAGGCCCAGTTCGGGCCGCTACGCACCTTCGTGATCGCCGGCTCGAACCACCCCAACCACCCCGCGCTGATCGCTCACCTGCACCGATACCTACGCTGGCGCAGCGCGAACGCGCGCCACCCCGACGTCCTGGCCGCGCAACGGCGGGAACGCGCCCGCATCCGCAGTGAACGACAACGCCGCTGGGGCCAACCCGCCACACGAGCGGCCTGATCTCAACACCTCAAACGTTCTTGGTCAAGGCACTAGCCGGGAACGTCGCCCACGTCTACACCGACGGGAACGACGACAACACGGCGCAGAAGACCGAAGAGATCACTCCGAGCAAGCCAGGGTCGTTCACCTTCCCGTTCAGCCCCATCCAGGCGCCCACCGGACTGTGTTCGACGGCCTATTCCTGCACCTGGGATCCCGCGGTGCCCAACTCCTGGCAGCAGAACCGGGCCCCTGCAGGGCATCCTGTTCGTGCTGCACACCGGGATCGGCTGGGAGGACCTGCCCCAGGAACTCGGGTTCGGCTCCGGGATGACCTGCTGGCGGCGGCTGAAACGGTGGACCGACGCGGGCGTGTTCGACCAGCTGCACCAGATCCTGCTAGACCGGCTGAACGCCGCGAACCGCATCGACTGGTCCCGCGCCGCGATCGATGGCAGTCACATCGACGCGAAAAAGGGGTGCCGGCACAGGCCCGTCGCCGGTCAACCGCGGCAAGCCCGGCAGCAAACACCACCTGATCTGCGACGGCAACGGCACCCCGATCTACGTGCTCACCTCGGGCGCGAATGTGCCCGACATCAGCCGCGCCGTCGACCTGCTCGACGGCGCACCCGCGATCGCGGGACGCCCTGGCCGGCCGCGGCGCCGGTTCGACACGCTGCTGGCCGACAAGGGCTACGACAGCGAAGCGTTCCGGCACGCCTGCCGCAGACGTGGCATCGAGCCGATCATCCCCAAGCGCAAGAGCACTGGCGTGAAGGGCCTGGGCAAGCTGCGCTACGTCGTCGAACAGAGTTTCGCGCTGCTGCACCAGTTCCGCCGGCTGGCCGTGCGCTGGGAACGACGCCTCGACATCCACGACAGCCTGGTCAGCCTCGCCTGCGCCCTAATCTGCTGGCGGCGACTGATCAACTGGACTGCGTAGAGATCGTGTTAGGAGCTTTAAGCAGCATCGCTATATCCCCTTCACCCCGACGCCGCTGGTAGCTCTCGGCATAAGGGCCCAGCTGGCACGTCGCCTCGTCGGACGTCGCGCCGGCGGAGCCAGGCGGTCATTCGGGGCCAGAACAATGATCGCCTGACATTTAACTTCTCAATATTATTCGTACATGTCGCTGACGGCGGTGCTGTGAGGATGTCAGTATTGCAGCACCCGTGGCCTTCGGATACAACGCGGGGCAGACCGGCGGCACGGCCTTGCGTTTGGAAGGCCGTGCCGCCGGGTTTGGCTGGAGCCGATCGTCAGCGTGTGCGGGGACGTTGCCGGGATCGGAGCCATGTCCCACGGTGGCTGACAGACAAGTCGTATCTCTCCCGAGTGTCTTATCTGCCGGCTGCGCGGGGAAGTTCAGGTGGCAGTGCTTGCCGGTGGGATACGCCCTGTCACTCGGCGCCCGGGCATCAGAGTCTGCAGCAACCGACTGGCCGCCTGTGCTGTTGACATCCTTTGATGCCGGTCTCCGGGTCAGGCGGTTATTCGAGTTAACGCAATGACCGCCTGACCATCCGACAATTAGCCGTCCCGGAACGTCGTCACAGGAAGCTTGATAAGAGTGTGGGTTTGCCGTTACTCCCACCGGAGAATTGCAGGTGTTTGCGGGTGTTAAAGCCCAACTAATAGCACTTCTCTATATCTTCCATCCGCAGAATCTATAGTTACTGAAGCCGAGAGCTGGCATATTGATCTTTCAGCCGCGAGGAGAACTCCCGCGGCTGTGCCACGCATCTCTTCGTCGCGAAAAGAGCCATTTCGTGTCCAACCAGTCCATCTTGAGCCAACTCTCCCCCGATGCCAGCCGCCTCGTCGATGGGGCAACCCGTGCCGACGCGGCTGGCGATGCGAAATTGTTCGCATCATTTCTCGCGGAGGACGTCGTCTTTCGCCTTGGATTCCAGCCACAGCTGGTGGGGAGAGAGCATGTCCTTCGTAGCGTCGACGGTCTTTTCCAGCTGCTTGACGGCGGCGTAAGTCACGAAATCGAACGAGCGTGGGAAGTCGAGAACGTGGTCATCTATGAAGCGGTGGCGAACTACGTCCGAAAGGAGGACGGGCGGCGCATCGCAATTCCGTATTCTAACGTACTAGAGCATGACGGCCGGTTCTTCACACGCTACTTCATTTATATTGATCCGAGCGCTCTTTTCGCCCCTTAAGCGCTTGTTTTCCACGGACCTCGGTGACCAGGTCTGTGATTTCTAAAGTTGGTTGCGACCTCCGGGTGGGCGGTGCTAGTCGAAGCTTGAGACTTGCCCGGAGGTGCTCAACCTCAACCTGTCCGCCCCGGGAGCGAGTGCTGGACCCGAAGTGCGGCACTAAACGGTGCTAGATCTCGTCGCGGAGCTGCGGCCGGCCAGGGTTCGAGGCCCGGTTAGTCGAACGTGTGTGGCCAAGATCGAGACGCAACGGGTGCCTCGAATGGGTCTTCGGCTCGCCGCGCTGTTAACCGCTCTCGATGCGCAGACCGAGGTCGTTTCGAGCTTCATCGCCTCCGATACACCCCTCAACCTGGCACACAGCTCCGGCGACCGGCTCACACAGCGGGAGCAGATCGCCGAATAGGTCGAGTAATGCTCGATGCTCACCCGTCTTCCTTGGTCACGATTCGATACACGGCGTCCGGGTCAGGACCGCTGCTTGGATGTTGCCCGAAGTCGGTGACGTCGCGATGTTCCATCTCCAGCCGTCTTGCTGCTCTGTGGCGGTCTGTCGCCGACCGTTCGACGCCCAAGTACCGGCATCCTTTGCGGAGCAGGGCGTCGCCGCGGCGCGATGGACGGCTGACCTGGGACATGCGCGGGTCGCCGTAGTGGGCGCCGGGGTGGCGGGGCTCACCGCCGCCCGAGAGCTCGCCGAGCGCCGGGCCGAGGCGATCGAGTGGGAGGCGCGCGGCCGCATCGGCAGTCGTACCTGCGGCGTCAACGTGGGCGGGTTCACCTTCGACCTGGGCGCCAACTGACTACAGCAGTACGACGAGAATCCGCTGGCCAAGATGGCCCCGCTCGGGCTCACCACCGTCGCGACCGACTTCGCCGACCCGTTTGCGCTCGGCCCGCCGGCCGCGCCGCCGCCCGATCCGGAGCGGATGGAGCGGGAGCTGCGAATCCGGCCGGCCGCGGAGGGCGCCAGCATCGCCGATGTCTTCGAGAACTGGGTCCGCGATCCGGCGCCGTGCCCGGCCGACGCGATCCGGCGTCTGGTCGACGCGGAGATCATGATGGACGCGGGCAAGCCGCTGTCCTGGCTCTCAGCGTCGCCATGTTTTCGAGCCCGGCGTTAGCAAAGGCGACCGGTGAATCGTCGGCAGCTACCGTCCACTGGTCGAGCATCTGGCCGAGGGTGTCGAGGTGCGATTGCGGCAGCCGATCGACCGGATCCGCGTGCACGACCACGGGGTGCTGCTGCATTCCCGCGACTCGACCGGCGGGGCGGACGCGGTCATCGTCGCGATGCCGATCACGGTGCTCGACACGATCGGTTTCGCTCCGCCGCTGCCCGCGGAGCACCGCGCCGCACTGGGCCGCATCGGTACGGGGCGGGTAGAGAAAGTGGTGCTTCGCTTCGCCGCGCAGTTCTGGCCGGCGCACCGGTCCGGCTACTACCGCATCCACGGACCCGGCGCCGGCAGCGTCAGCGAGTGGCTGGACGCCACGGCCGCCGATGGTACGCCAACCATGGTCGGCGTCTTCGCCGGTCCCTGGCTCGAGACACTATGGTCGGGCTCGGACGCGGAGGTGGCCGACCGCGCCGTGACGATCGTTCATGACGACGTAACGGCCACCCCGCTCGACAAAGCCCAGGCTAGAAGCGTCCCGTACTGTCGCCCGGGGACGGGCTGGAGCCAGGAACGACCAGCCAACGGACCCCTACGGCGCGAAGTAACAGTCGGTTGAAGGCGACCAGAGTCGCAATTGCCGACTCAATTCAAGTGCGGTCGCAGAACTCACGACCAGTACGAGGCAAGACCCAGGGTCAACGTCCGTTTTCCGTTCCAGGTGTGATACCACCAGGCCTTGGTGGGGAAGCGTGACGATTCCTGCCTGAAATTTTTCTCTACAACTAAAAACCCCTAACACGATCTGCTGAATCGATGGTGATCAGCGCTGCGAGGTAGAGATCGTTCTCGTTTCGCTGGTCGTGGGCAGGCCGTGGGATGTTGATGACCGGTTGTGGGAGTGATCGAGCCGTTGCTGCCGCCGTGGCCGGACAGGTCTCCGGGGCCGCGGCCGGTCCCGGACCGGCAGTGTTTGCAGGGCATCTTGTTCGTGCTGCACACCGGGATCGGCTGGGAAGACCTGCCGCAGGAACTCGGCTTCGGGTTCGGGATGACCTGCTGGCGGCGGCTGCACCGCTGGACCGAAGCAGGCGTGTTCGACCAGGTGCACCACCTCCTGCTCGCCAAGTTGAACGCGGCGAACCGGATCGACTGGAGCAGGGCGGCGATGGACGGCAGCCACATCGACGCGAAAAAGGGGGCGCTGGAACCGGCCCGTCACCGGTCAACCGCGCCAAGCCCGGCTCCAAACACCACCTGCTCTGCGACGGTAACGGCACCCCGATCTATGTCCTGACCAGCGGCGCGAACGTGCCCGACATCAGCCGTGCCGTCGACCTGCTCGACGGCTACCCGGCGATCGCCGGCCGTCCGGGACGGCCACAGCGCCGCTTCGAGGTCCTGCTCGCCGACAAGGGATACAGCAGCGAAGCATTCCGCCATGCCTGCCGCGAGCGGGGTACCGAACCGATCATCCCGAAGCCCAAAACGCCCGGGATCAAAGGCCTGGGAAAGCTGCGCTACGTCGTCGAACAGACGTTCGCCCTGCTGCACCAGTTCCGCCGACTCGCCGTGCGCTGGGAACGCCGCCTCGACATCCACGATGGTCTCGTCAGCCTCGCCTGCGCCCTCATCTGCTGGCGCCCGCTTGATCAAATGGACTGATCAGAGATCGTGATAGCGGCTTTAACCGTTAAAGTAACAGCCGAGCGTTCACGACCATCGAGCGCAGGAGGGCCCACGCCGCCGCTAGCCGGATAGACCCGGTTGTCACGGCTTACAAAAGCAGGGAGCGTTACTTCCGCCAACTCGGGGCGCTTCATCTGGATTACCGGTCCGCAGTGGGCCCTCCCCGCGCCGAGAACGGGCGACGAATCAGCGGCGGTTGCGGTGCCTGGTGAGGGCATCGCCGGTAGCCTTGAGCTAGGCGAAATCTAGTGCCTCGCCATTGAACGCCGGCCGGATGATCCATGGATTCGGAGGTCGCTCGAGCAGGTTGTCTCCATCGTTGTTGTGGCAGGTGGTGCCGTGTGGACCGACGCCCGGAGGAGCTTCTGCGGGCGCTGTCAATGGTGACAGCCAGCGGCTCTAGCAGATCACTCGGACGGCGAAAACTCCGCTAGGTTCTGTCTCTTAGATCATCGTGGCGATCATGGGCGTCGATCGTTGGATCGGGTGTGGCGCGTGGTGATTTGACGAACCAGGAATGGGCTGTGCTGGCGCCGTTGCTGCCGGCGCAGCCGGTTCAGGGCCGGCGGTGGCGTGATCACCGGCAGGTGATCAACGCGATCTGCTGGGTCAAGCGCACCGGTTCACCCTGGCGGGACCTGCCCGAACGGTACGGGCCGTGGAAGACGCCGTACCAACGTTTCCGCCGGTGGGCGGCCGATGGCACCTGGGCGCGGTTGAAAGCCCAGGTCGTCACGCTTGCCGAACTCGACGACGACATCGACTGGGACGCCCAGGTCGACGCCACGATCGTGCGCACCCATCAGCATGCTGCCGGGGCCGCAAAAAGGGGCTCGACGTCGCCGCGACGCAGGCACGCGAAGGCATCGGACGCTCCCGCGGCGGGCTGACCACGAAAATCCACACCCTGGCCGACGGCCGGGGCCGGTCGCTGGCATCGCTGATCACGCCCGGGCAAGCCGCCGACACCCAGCAGCTGATCCCGCTGCTCAACCAGGTTCGGGTGGCCACACCCGGACCTGGGCGCCCGCGTGTGCGTCCGAACTCGTTAACCGGCGACCGGGCGTACTCGTCACGGGCCAACCGCAAGGCCTTGCGGGACAAACACATCGCCACCACGATCCCGCAGCCGCGTGACCAGGTCGCCAACCGGCTGCGCAAGGGCCGCAACGGCGGCCGGCCACCCGCGTTCGACCCGCACGCCTACAAGCGGCGCAACCAGGTCGAACGCGGCTTCAACCGGCGCAAACACTGGCGCGGACTGGCCACCCGTTACGACAAGCTCGGCGCCCACTTTCAAGCCACCCTCGACCTCGTCGAAATGCTCGACTGGCTCCGAGCCGTACCCGACAGACTTGATCTAAGAGACAGAACCTAGGGCTGCGCGGGGCGATGGGTTGTCTCGATGCCCGGCCGGGGTCAGCCGGTGCCGGACATCGCACTCTACTCAAAGCCACCGAGGACTTTGTCCATGACGTGATCCACGTTTTCAACGAGCGTGCGTTCGACACGCCGGAGCGGAAATGCAGAGTCCAATGGACAAAATCAATGAGCAGATCGGCGATTGGACCGGGGTGTTCGCCAATAGAGAACGCCTATTGCTGGGGTGGCCGTTCTCCGGCTAATCGCTGGTCAAGCTGCACTAATACCTGACTGAGAGCGGCCATCTCGAGACGATCAGCGGCGAGACCGGTCGGGAGGATCTGTCACTAGCGCTGCATCACCTGGCGCCAACTTACGGAGGCGCCGATGACCGCACCCGCCGGCCATTGCCGGCGATTGCGCCGCTGGTTGCTACGGACGGTCTCCTTCGGCATCAGCGGCTTCCGCGCATCCCGTGTTTCGCTGCCCCGATCGCCACACGACAATCCTCGGCAACGTGCCCGTGATCGCGAAGGATCATTTCTTCCGGGCGTGCTCCCGACGCCAATGTTCGAAGCGTTCGTCAAGAGATGATCATGATGTGGTTGGCGGCGTAGCCGACGCTGAGGGCTTTGCCTGTGCCGCCGGGGACTTGGGTGAGGCCGGCGCGTGGGGTGGTGTCGCCTTGCCCGGTCTGTCCGTGTGCGTTGAGGCCGAAGCACCAGATGGTGTCGTCGGTGCGTCGGGCGCAGGTGTGTTGCTCGCCGGCGCTGACGGTGGCCCAGGTGTTGTTGGTGCCGACCTGTGTGGGGGTGGTTTGGTCGCCGGTGGTGCCGGGTTGGCCGGCTTGGTGAGACCAGTTGGCGCCCCAGCACCAGAGGGTGCCGTCGGTGCGGGTCGCGCAGGTGTGGTAGCCGCCGGTGCTGACGGTGGCCCAGGTGGTGGTGGTGCCGACCTGCAGAGGGGTGTTGGTGTCGTTCCAGTTGCCTTGGCCGAGCCAGCCGTCCCAGTTCGCGCCCCAGCACCAGAGGGTGCCGTTGGAGCGTAGCGCGCAGGTGTATTCGCTGCCGGCGGACACTGTCCGCCATGTGGTGGCAGTGCCGACCTGGACCGGGGTGCTGCTGCTGGTGTTGGTGGCGGTGCCCAGTTGGCCGTTGCTGTTGTCGCCCCATCACCAGAGGGTGCCGTCGGTGCGGATGCCGCAGCTGTGACGGCCGCCGAGGGCGACGGTCCACCAGGTGGCGGTGCCGACCTGGGTCGGAACGTTTGAGTTGCTGGTGGAGGTGCCGAGCCGGCCGTTGCCGGTGTCGCCCCAGCACCACAGGCTGGCGTCGGCGCGGATGGCGCACGTGTGTAGGGAGCCGGCGTACACGCGCCGCCAGGTGGTGGCGGTACCGACCTGGGTGGGGTTGGCGTGTTCGATCCAGTCACCGGTGCCGAGCTGGCCCGAGCTGTTGTCGCCCCAGCACCACAGGGTGTAGTCGGTGCGGATCGCGCAGGAGTGGCTCTGACCGGCGGCGACCGGCCCGGTCCAGGTGGTCACCGCGCCCAGCTGGCCGGGGGTGGTCACGCTGGTCGGCGCGCCGGTGCCGAGCTGACCCCAGGTGTTGCGTCCCCAGCAGTAGAGGGCGCCGGTCGTGGTGATCGCGCAGACATGGTACCGCCCGGCGCTGATACTGGTGTAAGCACCGCTGACCGGCGCCGGGTAGGAGTGGTTGTAGCGGTTGCCCTCACCGACCTGCCCGTAGCCGTTAGCGCCCCAACACTGCAGGGTGTTGTCGGTGCGCCGCGCGCAGGTGGTCTGGCCGTAGGTGCTGACCGTTGCCCATGTCGTGGCCGCGGTGACCTCCTGCTGCGGGGCCAGCGCGGTGGTGTTAGTGTTCGAGCCCAGTTGCCCGGCGTCGTTTCCTCCCCAGCACCACAGGGTGTGGTCGGTACGCAGCGCGCAGGTGTGGGTAAGGCCGGCGGCAACGGCTGTCCAGGTGTTCGCCGCGCCGACCTGGGCCGGGGTGAGGGTGCTCGTGGTGGTGTTGAGCCCAAGCTGACCGTCGTAGTTGGCTCCCCAGCAGTACAGTTTGCCGGTGTTCACGGCGCAGGTGTGCCCGAAACCCGCGCCGACTGCGGTCCAGCCGGTGCCCGACCCGACCTGGGTCGGGCTGGTGCGTTGGGTGTAGTCACCCAGCCCGAGCTGCCCGGCCCAGTTGTCGCCCCAGCACCACAGCGTGCCGTCGGTGCGTATCGCGCAGGTGTGCGATTCGCCAGCGCTGAGCGACGCCCACGTGCTCGCCCCGGTCGCCTCCTGGACGATCAAGCCTGCATTGTTGGTGTTGCCAACGCCCAACTGCCCCTGGCTGTTCTTACCGATGCACCACAACGTGCCGGCCGTGGCGATCGCGCACGTGAACTCGAAGCCTAAGCTCACCGCCGACCAGGTCCTCGACGTGTCCATCTGCACCGGCGTGGCTTGCTCGACCTGGTTATAGCCGGCCAGCTGAGCATTGTCGTTGTTGCCCCAGCACCACCACGTCCCGTCCGACCGGATCCCGCACGTGTGGTTGTAGCCGGCGGATACTTGCGTCCAGGTCGTCACCGACCCGACCTGCACCGGCGTGGTCTGCGGGGCAGCAGCTACCAGACCGGTCTGCCCGTCCCCGCTCGCCCCCCACCCCACGATCGGCCCGGTCGCGAAAAACAAGGCGGTACCCACCGACGCGGGCCGGGACACCGCCGCGGTGAACACCGCGACCGCCGCCACCGGCACCCCCACCACCGCCAGCACCACCACGACCACCGACGCTACCCATCGCCACGACCGCCTGGTCTGCCGCGCCACCCGCGCCCCGCGATCGCCCCCAGGGGAAGACGGCCATCCCGAGCCCGGCACTGCGATCTCCATCAAGTCCTCACTTCGTGGGGCACTCTTTTGATCGGTGCCCCTGCAGCCCTTATCGGCCCCACGCCGGCAAGACTGAGCCGATCCGGCCACTTGCCGGGTCGTGCCACGGTGCCGATCGGGCGAAGCCGATGGCATGACGAGGACGCGTCACCGCGAGTTGAGCCGAGTCTTTCGCGGCGCTCAGGATCGACGCGTATTGGCCGATCTTGACAGCCGAGTCAACTACCGCGACCTGTGCTGGAAGAAGGTGACACCCGGATGGGCGTGAACAACACTTCACGCCAGGCTCAACCCGGACGTCACCGGCGCCTCGCTCGACGCCCTAACCGTGCACGGTTGATTATGCTCGTTGGTCTGCTTGCAGTCGGCGGGCTGCGACTGTGGGAGCCGGCCCGGGCCGCATTCACCGCGAGTACACAGAATATGTCCAACGGTTGGTCGTCCGGAACCGTGACACTTAGCGGTGACACCACGTCCAGCGTTTTCCAGCTTGTCGGGTTGACACCGCGGTCGGCGGCTCAGGCGTCGTGCATTCGGATCACCTACACCGGCTCGCTCGGCGCCCGAGTTCGGCTATTCGCTGCCGCAAGCGGCGTGCTGGCCGAGTACGTCCAGTTTAGCGTCGATGAGGGTGATGCCGGTGGCGACGGCGACTGCACGGGATTCAGCGCCAGCGGAGCAACCTTCACCGGCACCTTGGCTTCGTTCGCCGCCACCTTCGACACGGCGGCAAATGGTTTCGGCAATTTCACCCCACCGGCATCAGGGGCGAATCGGTTCAAGGTCTACCGCATCGCCACCTCCGTGCGCCCCGGCACCCCCGAGTATCTCCAAGATCAGTCGGCGAGCGCGACGTTCACCTGGCAGGCGCAAAGCCCCTAGCGGTATGAAGGTCCTGTCGGTCAAAATCGGGTCATACCCGGTCCGGCATCTTGACAAGTTCCCTTACCCTAAATGTTCATCCTTCTCGGGTGACACTTCTGCGGGCTATGGGTCACGTGGTGTTGGAAAGAAGGCTTGTGCTACGCGTGCGACGCCCACGTATGTATGTATGGGGCAACCCTTCTGCAGTGCTGACGGGCAAGCACTCATCGCCATCACGCTTTTACCCATCTCTGAGGGGCGAGAGCAGACCCTCCCGTCACTTCCTTCCCTGATGGATCAAGGACACTTTTCGGCCATCCGGAGTGACGGGGCCCAACTCTTTGATGGCGTGATATCCGAACGGCCTGCCGCTGTTCTTGTGCGAATCGTCTAAACCATGGTCGAGATGCTACTCCGCCGACTGGCGGCGCAGCTTTTCGAACGTGTCTGCATCGTGCGCGCAAAAGATGTCCCAGGGTGGATTGGGTTGAGCGCGCAGATCGCGGAGCCTGGCGTGGTTGTCGATAACTTGCCTTTTGTCGAAAGCCAATAGGCTTTCCATCACGCGCAGCACGCGGGGAACGTCAGCGCCGCGTGCTTCGATGCTCGCGGGGTGGTAGAAGGCGTCACCAGCGTGCAGCAGCCACCTGTCGCCGTTCCTTATCGCCACACAGGCGTGTCCGCGCGTGTGGCCGGGCATGGGAATGAGGACTATGTCGTGGCTGATGTCCACCATGACGTTCGCGGCGGTGAAACCTCGCCATGCTTCTCCCTCGCGACGGTGCTCGACTATTCGCGGCCGATGAGACCACTGGGACGCTCTGTAACGTAGTCGTTCGAAGCCTGTGGGCGCCCTCATGGCGGCATCGATCTCGTCGACCGTTACATGGATGGCAGCCTCGGGAAAGTCGGCAATCCCGCCGATGTGATCGACGTCGAAATGCGTGACGATGATGTGCCGCACGTCGCTGCGCCGGTATCCGAGGTGCTCGACCTGCCGGGCGGCTGTTTCCTTGACGTCGAGCGTCGGTTTCAGTATGTGTCTCGAGGGTCCCACACGTTTGGACGGAGTCACTATGTCGTGCAGCCCGTATCCAGAATCGACGAGCACCAGGCCACGTTCGGTCTCCAGCAGCAGCACGTGGCAGACCAACTGGACCGACAGCAACCTCATGCTACCGCAATTCAAATGATGAATTCTCATGCTTATCCGCTCTGCGGGTCTTGGAGATTGACAGTACAGCGTCCAACGCCAGGCGTGCGCCACGAAAATGCCCTCACTGGCAGCGAATGGTGAGGTCGCTGTTCGAGCCCGCATTGTCATAGGCGACCGGAGGGCGACGGCTGTACGAATGGTCGTGGCATTCGGCCGGGCGACCGTAGCCGCCGGCCGGATTCGGGCCACGCTGGTGGCCCGCTAGGTGAAGCGTTGATAGGCGGTACCCGGTTCCTAAAAGCCTTAGCACATCTTGCGTAGTGGTGACTGGAGCCTTGGACCAGCCAATCCTGTTGCTGGCCGGCTGTCGCGCCGCCGGCAACACGACCAAGGCACCGTCAGTGAGCTCCAAACTGCAGAGCCCTCGCTGCTGGGCTCAGTGTCAGCCACACCGTTTGATGAACGCTGGCCTAGGCGACACGGACGCCGCGAGTGCCCAAAAGGCATATGAGGGTGAGGTGCAGCGGCTTGGGCCAGAGTAGGCGGCGGCGATCGAGCCCAGGTCGAACCGCAATCTCGGACTAGCCGGCCCGAACGATGCGCCGCACCAATCCTCGAAGAATTGGTCAACCGCCCATTGATTGTCAAGTCGGTCAGAGAACGGGTGTTGCCGGGAACCGGCCGCGCCGCACCGGCACCGAGCCGCGACGCGCGAAAGATGCGTATCGGGCGCGTCAGCGGCGGCGATGGGCGGGTCCGCGGGCGACGTCGGATGCAACTGGGAGGCGTGGGTTCTTCTGGGCCTTCACGGGGCACCGAAGTACTCTTCCTCCAAATGGTCGAGAGCCAGCCGGACAGCGCCAAGAGCAACGTTCTGCTCGCCCAGGAACGATGCCTGCACCGGTATCGGGAACAGGCATAGCTCGTCCAGGCGCTGTTTGAGTGGTTTGATCAGGATGTCGCCTGCGTAGGACAATCCGCCGCCGATGACGACCTTGTCGGGGTCGATGACAAGGCACGAGGCCGCGATGCCGGTGGCCAGGTCGTCGATAAACTCCGGGTCGTCGACCGGCTTGCCCGCTGCGAGGGCGTCGCGTCCTTCGTACCAGCGCGCGGCCCGCAGAACGCCTATCTCACCGGCGGCGCCGTGGCTGCCTTCGCGGACTCGTCCGTCGATGAGGATGCCGACTGAGAACTGGTGACCGGCCAGGATGTACACCACGTCCGCGGTGTCCCCGGCGACTCCGCACCAATGTTCTGCTAGTGCACCCACATTGGCATCGTTGCCGACCAGTACTGTCCCGCGGCCGATACCGGACAGTTCCTTCCTCAGGTTCACCCCCTCCCACCGGCGCAGGGCAGGGGAGCGGATGACCGTTCCGGTCGCGGGGTCGAGCATGCCAGTCGACCCTACGCCGATGGCAAGTACGTCCTCGAGCCGAACGGAGGCGGAACGAGCGGCTCGTTTGAGTGCCGTGCGTGTCGCGTCTAAGCGTTCGGGGTTGCTGTGATCTGCCGACACGTCGACGCGGTGACTTCCCAGGATGCCCCCTGCAAGATCGGTACATAGCGCCAAAACCTTATGGATCCCGATGTCCACGCCGAGGACAAACCCGTACTCCGATCGAAATCGGAAGCGCTTGGCCGGTCGTCCGACCGGCCGCGGTACCTCCGGGTTCACCGTCACCTCGGTGACCAACTCGCGCTCGACCAGTTCGGAGACGGCGTCCTCGCACGAGGGCCTAGACATCCCTGTCCGTTGAGTTATCTCGGTCAGGGTCAGACCGGTGGCCGCAGCGGTGGTGTTGGCCGCCTCGTGTCGCAGTACTTGCAGAACCGCCACCGCTGAAGCACGGGTGAGCGGCAGTGCGGGCCTGGCACGGGGTGCCGTTGCATCCATGTGATCTCCGGGGTCTTGACGCTGTGCCGGGCGGGTGCAAGCATCTTAACCCCCTCGAAATATTAAATCCATCTGCGATAATAATGCAAGATCTGTTGATCTCACCTCTGCAGGTCAGGGCCATGCAAGCGGCCTACGAACGATCGGCTACCACGCGCTTATGTTGAAGACCTCGTCCGCACTATCTTGGCTGTCCGAGGCGGTGCTGTACCAGATCTATCCCCAGACCTTCGCTGATGCCAACGGCGACGGCGTCGGCGATCTGGTCGGCATCACCGAACGTCTGGACTATTTGCAGTGGCTCGGCGTCACTGCAGTCTGGCTGAGCCCCTGCTTCGCCTCAGAGTTCGGCGACGCCGGCTACGACGTGACCGACTACTTCCGCATCGCACCCCGGTACGGAACGAACGAAGATTTGGACACACTCATCGACGCGGCGCGCCGTCGAGGCATTCGGATTCTGCTCGACCTGGTGCCCGGGCACACCTCGCATCGCCATCCGTGGTTCCGGGAGTCGGCCAACACGCCTGGCGACGATCGATACATTTGGTCTCAGGAGGTGCCTTCACCAATGCGGGAATGGGTACCGAACCTGGGCGCTCGTGGAGGCTTCTATCGGGCCAACTTCTACCCAATCCAACCGGCGCTGAACTTCGGCTACGCGCGGCCGAACCCGGCCGAGCCGTGGCGTCAGCCCGTTGACGCGGAAGGTCCTCGAGCCAACCGGGCCGCGTTGCGCGACATCATGCGGTTCTGGTTCGACCGCGGCGTGTCGGGTTTCCGCGTTGACATGGCGTACTCCTTGGTCAAGGACGACCCCGATGCGACGCAGACGAGCCGCCTCTGGGCGGAGATGCGGGAGTGGATCGATCGTCACTACCCGCACTGCGCCCTGCTCGCGGAATGGGGTAGGCCCCAGGTCGCGATTCCCGCCGGGTTTCACTCCGACTTCTTCTTGCACTTCGAGGGGGCCGCGCTGCGGTCGTTGTGGGACAACAACGCCGGAAGCATCGGGCCGTGGAGCGATGGTCGAGCCTGCTATTTCGATCCTGAGGGTCTCGGGACGGTACGGGAGTTCCTGGACGCCTGGCAGGAGGCGGAGGCCGCGGGACGCGGCCGCGGTATCACCGCCTTGCCGACCGCTAACCACGATTTCTCAAGATTGACCTGCGGTCCCCGCACGCGCGAGATGGTGGCCGCCGCCTTCGCTCTCCAGCTAACCTGGCCGTCCCTGCCGGTCATCTACTACGGCGACGAAATCGGTATGCGGTACGTGCCCGGACTGCCCGACAAAGAAGGCAGTCAACTCGATACCCAAGCCCGGCAGGGCTCCCGAACGCCGATGCAATGGGATGATGGGCCCAACGCAGGGTTCTCGTCCGGCCGCGCCGAAGACCTCTACCTGCCGATCGACCCCGATCCGCATCGGCCGACCGTCGCTTCCGACATGGCCGACGATGCCTCGTTGTTGCATCAGGTCCGCAACCTCATCACCTTGCGCCGCCATCAGTCGGCGCTAGGAGCGCACGCGCCCGTGCACGTCCTGCACCGTGACTATCCCTTTGTCTACACCCGGGGCACCGATCACCTAGTCGTCATCAACGGGGCGGAGAAGCCGGCCATGGCGCCTCTGCCGGAAATACGAACCGTCCGGCCGCTGGCCGTCAACGGTGTTGAGGTGATTGATGGACAGACCCGAGCGCAAGGCTTTTCGTACGGAATCTTCGAGATCTCAACAGCGCCACGCTGACAACACACCTTGAGGAGAACCACGTGAATCGTCGATCCTTTCTCGCCGCGGCCGGTGCTGTCGCCGCCGCAGCCACCGCCGGATGCACCGCGGGCGGTGACTCCGGCAAGTCCTCCCCGGGCGACAGCTCCGTAGAGTTGACCTTTTTGACCTTTGAGACCCCGAACCTCGACGCGGCGTACTGGGACGGCGCGATCGCGCGTGCGTCCGCCAAGGTCCCCGGCATCACGATCAAGAAGCTGGTGTCGCCGATCGTCGACCGCACCGCCTACGTCAAGCAGCTGGACTCTTCCGGTCAGATGCCCGACATCATGCCCGCGATCACCGTTGCGGGATTCGCGCAGTCGGGAAAGCTCGCCGATTTCACTCCCGATGAGCTCAAGGACTACGTCTTTCCGCAGGCAAACGCTGTCAACGGCAAGATCTACCAGCTGCCTTACAACACCCAGACCATCCCGATGGTGTACTACAACAAAACCATGTTCGCCAGGGCCGGTATCACGGCGCCGCCCAAGACCTACAGCGAATTCCTCGACGTCGGGGCCAAGCTCAAGAACGCCGGGATCAACCCGATCGTTCTCGGCGGTGGCGGCAAAGACACCTGGGCCGACATGTACCCGCTTATCGCCACCGTCGCCACCGACGTCTACAACACCAACGAGGCCTGGCTGGCCGACCGGGTCGCCGGCAAGGTCACCTTCACCGACCCCACGTTCGTCAAGGCTGTTGCCAAGGTCGCCGCGCTGGCCAACAACGGCTACATCGACAAGGCGGGACTGAGCCGCTCGTACCCCGACACCGAAAAGGCCTTTCTCGACGGCAAGGGTGCCATGTACCCGATGGGGTCGTGGTTCACCGCGGCCGCCGACGGCAAGAAGCCCGGATTCGACATCGGCGTGTTCGCCTGGCCCACCGACGACGGGTCCCTGCTCGTGCCCGCCTACACCGGTGGAGGACTGAGTGTCAGCGCCAAAGCCAAGAATGTCGAACTGGCCAAGAAGTGGGCGCTGGCTTTCCAGTCGGACAAGACTAACCTCGACGCCATCGTCAAGGGTGACGGCGCCATCATCGCGATCAAGGGGTACCAACCGCCGACCGACATGGGGCCGGTGTACAAGGCGACCGTCGCCGTGTACGACGAAGCGCTCAAGTCCGGGAAGGTGACCACGGCCTTCTCCCAGGAGAACGGCGACGCGGCGCTGCTTCCCGGCGTCGCGGACAAGGCGGCTCTCGGCGTTCAGGATCTGCTGACCGGTAAGAAGGACGCCCCGGCGTTCGCGAAGTTCCTGGACGCCGAGTGGGCTAAGGCCAAGCCGTGACAACGTGCCGGCCCGCGAACGCCTCGGCGACCGCCGCATCCGTCGTTCTCGTCGAGGACGGTCTGGTATGACCGCAACCAAGGTCGCGCCCGTCGCGACCCATCGGGCAAGGAAACCGCCGCCCGCCCGCAGACCCGGCAGCAGGGTCAGGGACGCGAAACTGCTCCACTTCGGTGCGTTCGGGCTGCCGTCTCTCGCCCTGTACGCGGGCTTTGTGCTGATCCCGATCGGAATGGCCGCCGCCTACAGCCTGACCAACCGGAATCTGCTGAATCCGCCGACGCGCTGGGTCGGCCTTCACAACTACGCGACACTGGTGCAGGACTCGGCCTTCTGGCGCGTTCTGCTCAACACCTTCGTCATTACCGTAATCGTCACGGTCGGCGCAAACGCGATCGGTCTCGCGGTCGCGGTCATGCTGGATCGCCGCGGCTGGCTCTACAACACCCTGCGCAGCGTCTATTTCGTCCCCGTTGTCCTCAGCGGTGTCGTGGTCAGTGTGATCTGGCAAGCAATCTTGACCGACGACGGCTTGCTCAACGCGACACTGCGGCGCCTGGGGGTCGAGCACCCGCCCGGTTGGCTCTCCGATCCGTCGATCGCGTTGTACACGCTCAGCGGAATTGTGACCTGGCAGATGGTCGGCTTCTGCGTCGTGGTCTACCTGGCCGGACTGCAAGCCGTGCCCTCGGAACTGCAGGAAGCGGCTGCCGTCGACGGGGCCGGACCGGTGCAACGCTTCTGTAGCATCACCTGGCCGCTGCTCGCCCCGTCGCTGACCATCAATACCGTCATGCTGCTGATCAGCACCTTCAAGATCTACGACCACGTACAGGTGATCACCAACGGGGGACCCGGAGACGGGACCACCAGCACCATCGCGTTCGACGTCATCCAGACCGGCCTGGCCGGAAACCGTAGCGGCTACGCCTCGGCTGTCGCCGTCGTCATGCTCGTCGTCGTAGCATGCGCGTCGATCCTGGTTCTCAATGTCCTGCAACGCCGGGAGCTGAGCGCATGACCAGCCGCAACGGGTACGCTCCCGCGTGGCTGCGGCCCGTGGTGGCAACCTTCGTCACTGCCATCTTCTTCCTGCCCCTCTACCTGGTGCTCGTCAACGTCTTCAAGCCCGGAGACAAGATCATCGGGCAGCCGGCTGGTCTGCCGTTCCCTGCCACCTTCGACAACATCAAGCAGGTTCTCAACCGTCCCGATCACCTGTTCTGGTACGGCCTCGTCAACAGCGTGGAAGTCACCGCAGTCTCGATCGTCGTGCTGACGGTGCTGTCAGCGATGTGCGGCTACTGGCTGGCCCGCAGTAAGGGCGCCGCCGCCAAAATCATGCTCGTCGTCATGCTCGCCGGCCTGATGATTCCCCCTGCCGTCATCATCGCGCCGATCACCGAAGTCCTGCGTTCGATCGGGCAGATGAACTCGGTCGTGGGTCTGGTGCTGGTCAACGTCGGATACTACGTCCCGTTCGGCGTCTTTGTTTTCGCGGGCTTCGTCAGAACCATCCCGATAACGATCGAGGAAGCGGCCGTCATCGACGGGGCCAGCCGCATGCGGGTGTTCTGGCAGATCGTTTTCCCGCTTTTGCGACCGGCGGCAGCGAGCGTGTTGATCTTCCTGGGTGTGTGGATCTGGAACGACTTCCTCAACCCACTGATCATCTTGGGCCCGGCCGCCGGGACAACCGTCACGGTCGGAATCTACCGGGCGGTCGGCGAGCATCAGCAGGACTACGGATCTGTCTTCGCCCTCATGTTCCTTGCTACGGTACCGATTCTCGCCTTCTACCTGATCTTCCAGAAGTATTTCGTCAAAGGATTGACCGCTGGCGCCAGCAAGACCTGACGCCGAAAGGCGCTGCCGGCACCACAGCGCTTCACCAGATCACGATCTTATAAAACAGGGAAGGGAGTCAAGTGAGAAGTCTTCGAACGAAAGTGGCCGGAGCAGTTGTTCTTCTGCTCGGCATCTGCCTCGCCGCCGGACCCGCATCCCCCGCGCAGGCAGCATACGGTGGCGCGGAACGAACCGGCTGGATGCGCGGCAACTTCGGCCTGATGGAGCACTGGCTGGCTCAGGGCTGCCCTGGCAACTTGCCAACCCCCACCTCGTCAAGCTGCGGAGACCCCGTTCCCACCCCCGCCTCTTGGAACCAGCGCGTCAACGCCTACCAGGTGGCAGGAGTGGTTGGCCAGCTCAAGTCGGTTGGTGCAGGCTATTTCATTTTGGCCGTCGGGCAGAATGACGGCTTTTGGGCTTCGCCCAATACCACCTACGACAAGCTGGTGGCGGCGTCGGGGCACCCTAGTCGACTGAGCACGCGCGACCTGATCGCCGACATGGGCACCGCGTTGCACGCCAATGGTCTGAAATTCATCGTCTATGTCAACCTCGACGGGCCGAGTCTGGACCCCTGGGCCTGGGACCATCTCGGAGGTGACCCCAAGACACGAGGAATACCCACTGCGCCCGCATACCAGAAAAATTGGATCAACGTGCTTAAAGAGTGGGCGACCCGATGGGGTGACAAGGTCGACGGCTTCTTTGTGGACGGAGCCAAAGCAGGAACTACCAGATCAATCCTAGCTCCGGGTGGTAACGGTGCAGACCCGGTGTACTGCCCGGCAACTCCCACCACGGCCTGCCCGTACCCGACACTCGGCGCCTATTACACGGCGGTTGCGGCAGCTGTCCGCATCAAGAACCCGGCAGCGCTCGTAGCCCTCAACCCGGGGGGAGGACCGCTGCCGAGAAGCGACAAGCCAGTGTCGGACTTTCTTCCAGGTGAGACAACCGACGCGCTTTGGGCGAGCCGGCTCAGTATGCGCAAGGAATTCATCGATGACCGGGGCACGTCCCTGCGTTATCACCTGCTCGCGGAGTCGCAGAGCAGGTGGGGTGCTGCCTACAACGCTGGTCTCAAACACAGCGACGCAGAAATCGTCAAATATTCACAACAGGTCACTGAGGTAGGCGGCGCAATGACCTGGGATGTCGGCTATCACCGCGACACCGGCCTGCTTTCCGAGGTGGCTTTGCAGCAGATGAAGAAGGTGGGACAGGGCCTCGGCAAACTCCCCGGAGCGATTCGAGGGGTCGAAAGTACGCGCTGCGTCGACGTTCCGGGAGCCAACGCGGCGAACGGCAATGAGGTGTTGCTCTACGGCTGCCACGGGAAAACGAACCAGCAATGGACATTCAATCGCAGCGCCGGCACCATGCGCTCGCTCGGCAAGTGTCTCGACGTCCAGCAAGGCATCAGCGCTGACGGCACCCCGGTGCAGCTGTTCAGCTGTAACTCCACCGCTGCACAGAAGTGGAGCTACGACTCGAACTCCAGAACCCTGAAGGCATTGGGGAAGTGCCTGACGGCCGGCGGCACGCAAGACAAGTCGACGGTGACCATCAGCACCTGCAAGGTCCAATACGATTCCGCCACGAAGAAATACACGGTACCTAGCCAGCAGTGGGACCTGTTCAACGCTCCAACCATTTGATCCTTCAGCCCGTGAGGCGCGGTGCGCCTCACGGGCTCGTCACCGCGGCACCAAGAAGCCGGTATCTGGTTGTCCGAGCGGAAGCAGTTTGATTCCCAACTTGTGATGACGCTCAGGTCGCCTTATGCCCCGGACGGTCTGCGCCGCCATCTTGCTGCAATGGTGCTGTAAGGCCGTAGCCACGCTCCGCGACAGTGGCAAATCATCCGCGGGTTACCCAGCGATGTTGCCCTGCAGTTGGCGTCCATCACTTGCGAGGTGCCGGTGGCCGTGCCGTCGTCTCGCTGCGGTGACGCTTGCTCGGACGTACCGGCGTCGGGAAGGCACGCAGCTGACGTCGGTCGACGGCGTCGTGGCGACGCGACGAAGTCGGTTTTGCGACAGACTCAGCAGATCGTGGGGTACGAGCCGGGCGGCGATCCGGCGGCGTGGCGCGCCGCCGCCGAACGGCTCTGACCGCCGGCTTCTGAAGGGAGGTGTGCGAATGCGGATCGCATTGTTCGCGACCTGCCTGGCCGACACCCTGTTCCCGGCCGCGGCCAAGGCGACCGTGCTGCTGCTCGAGCGGCTCGGTCACGAGGTCGTGTTCCCCGAGGAGCAGACCTGTTGCGGCCAGATGCACATCAACACCGGGTACCAGAAGGATGCTTTGCCGCTCGTCCGGCGACATATCCGGACCTTCGAGAAGTTCGACGTGGTGGTCGCCCCGTCCGGGAGCTGCGTCGGATCGGTGCGGCACCAGCATGCGATGGTCGCGGGCGGCGACACACGGCTGGCGTCGCGGGCCGAGGCGGTGGCGTCCCGGACCTATGAGCTGTCGGAATTGCTGGTCGACGTGCTCGGGGTCGAGGACGTTGGCGCCTATTTCCCGCACCGGGTGACATATCACCCGACGTGCCACTCGCTGCGGGTGCTCCGGGTCGGGGACAAGCCGCTGCGGTTGTTGCGGAAGGTGCGGGGGCTCGACCTGGTGGAGCTGCCGGCGGCGGAGCAATGCTGTGGGTTCGGCGGAACCTTCAGCGTGAAAAATGCGGATACGTCGACCGCGATGCTGGCGGACAAGATGCGGCACGTGCTCGACACGGGTGCGGATGTGTGCACGGCCGGCGACGCGTCGTGCCTCATGCACATCGGCGGCGGGCTGTCGCGGCTGCGCACCGGCGTCCGCACCGTCCATCTGGCCGAGATCCTGGCATCGACGGAGGCGGCGGCATGACGATCCGGAGGACGCGGGTCCGCTCGGCGCACGTGCGCCCGGCATGGATGGAGGCGGCGGCATGACGTTCCTGGGGATGCCGGCGCGGGCGCCGCGTGGGGTGGGACAGCTGCGGGGGGACGAGCCGTTCCCGGTGGCGGCTCGGGAGGCGCTCGCGAACGCGCAGCTGCGGCGCAACCTGCAGCACGCCACCACGACGATCCGCGGGAAGTCGGGGCGGGTCATCGCCGAACTGCCGGACTGGCAGGAGCTGCGGGCGGCGGGATCGGCGCTCAAGGCGTACACGATGGCGAACTTGCCCTTGCTGTTGGAGCAGCTCGAGGAGAAGGTGACCGCCGCCGGTGGGGTCGTGCACTGGGCGGCCGACGCCAACGAGGCCAACGCCATCGTCACCGACCTGGTGCGACGGACCGGCGAGAAGCGGGTCATCAAGGTCAAGTCGATGGCGACCCAGGAGATCGGGCTCAACGAGGCGCTCGAGGCGGCCGGGATCGCGCCGGTCGAGACCGACCTGGCCGAGCTCATCGTGCAGCTCGGGAACGACAAGCCGAGCCACATCCTGGTGCCGGCGATCCACCGGAACCGCTCGGAGATCCGGGAGATCTTCCTGTCCGCGATGCCGGACGTCGACCCGGGGCTGACCGACGATCCGCCGGTGCTGGCCGCGGCGGCCCGGCGCTACCTCCGCGAGACGTTCCTGTCGACGAAGGTGGCGGTCTCGGGGGCCAACTTCGCGATCGCCGAGACCGGGACGCTGGCGGTGGTGGAGTCGGAGGGGAACGGGCGGATGTGCCTGACCCTGCCGGAAACGCTGATCACCGTGATGGGCATCGAGAAGCTGGTGCCGGCCTGGCAGGACCTCGAGGTGTTCCTGCAACTGCTGCCGCGGGCGTCGACCGGGGAGCGGATGAACCCGTACACCTCGATGTGGCACGGGGTGACGCCGGGGGACGGGCCGCAGAGCTTCCACCTGGTGCTGCTGGACAACGGGCGCAGCGCGGTGCTGGCCGACGAGGTGGGCCGGCAGGCGCTGCACTGCATCCGGTGCTCGGCCTGCCTCAACGTGTGCCCGGTCTACGAGCGGACGGGCGGGCACGCGTACGGGTCGGTCTATCCCGGCCCGATCGGAGCGGTGCTGTCGCCGCAGCTCACCGGCGTGGACGACAACGCCACGCTGCCGTACGCGTCATCGCTGTGCGGCGCCTGCTTCGACGCCTGCCCGGTGAAGATCGACATCCCGTCGATCCTCGTCCACCTGCGCGACCAGGCGCCGCACCCACGGTCGGAGGCGGCGGTGATGGCAGCGGCGGCGTACACGATGGACCGTCCCCGGCTCTACGAGAAGGCCCAGCACGCCGCCAAGCTGGCCCGGCTGGCGGGCCGCAAGGGCCGCGGGTTGCCACCGCCGCTGAACGGGTGGTCGGCGAGCCGCGATCTGCCGGCGCCGCCGGAGGAGACGTTCCGCGATTGGTGGCGAGGGCGATGAGCTCGAAGGACGTCATTCTCGACCGGGTTCGGGCCGCGTTGGTGCACAGCTCCGCGCCGCTCGAGATCCCGCGCGAGTATCGGCGCGGCTCGGTCCCGGCCGACTTGGACCTTCTTGTGGAGCGGCTCGAGGACTACAAGGCGGTGGTTCATCGCGCAGCCGACGTGGCCGCCGCGATCGAGAAGATCGTGCCGGCCGGAACCGTGGTCGTGCCGCCGGGACTGCCGGAGCAATGGCTGCCGTCCTCGGTGGACGCCCTCGTCGACGACGGGCTCCCGGCCGACCGCATCGCGGCCGCCGACGGCGTCGTGACGGCGGCGGCGGTGGCGGTCGCCGAGACCGGGACCATCGTGCTCGACGCCTCGCCCGACCAGGGGCGCCGGATCATCTCGCTCCTGCCCGACCTGCACATCTGCGTGCTGCGCCCGGACCAGGTGGTGGCCTCCGTGCCCGAGGCCGTCGCCCGGCTCGACCCGCGTCGCCCGCTCACCTGGATCAGCGGGCCGTCCGCCACCAGCGACATCGAGCTCAACCGGGTCGAGGGGGTGCACGGCCCCCGCAACCTGCACGTCATCCTGCCGGAGGAGGCAAAACCCGCCGCTCGCGGATGCACTCTGACGCCTCAGCACTGACATCCGGTCTCGATACCGAACGTACCACGGCGGCTGCGCCTCGTATAACAGCACGAGAAACTGCGACTCGCTCGACAATAATGCAACTTTAGCAAGACGCTTGAAACTCATACGAATTCACACACTATCGCCTCTGCCGGCGTGCGCACCGCTACACTTCAGCACGCCGGATCAGCAAGCCATACGATCTGTCGAAGCCGAGCAAGCGCGACAAATAGCCCGGACGTCGGCCGATCGGAATGGCACTTTCGTATCGGCCTATCGCTTGAGGTCAAGCCGACGGGACCGGCCTCAAATCATTACAAGGAAGCAGGGAAAGGAGGGCCGTGACGTTTGCTTCGATTGTCCTAATAGTCATTGCTGCTAACGGCGGCGTCCTTCTCGGCTGGCGACTGCGCGCCATCAGCACATGGTGTCAGCGGTGTGAGGATCGTATTCGCTTCGGCAGCTGTGAACGATGTGTCGGCCTGCGCAGGGTCGTCAACCTGCGGATGACCCCCGCTGATACCCCAATTCGACCGGATTACCAAGGGCGGCGTACGTAAACCATCTCTGCGATAATCTAGGCCAACCGCCGCACTCGCGTCCGCGTGACGGACCTCTATGACACGCATTAGGCGCTCGCCCGGGCCGTGACGGTCAAACCCCGTCGACATTTCTCGGCTGCTGTCGAACAAGCGCAGGCTTCGCTCTGCGTGCCGTCGCAAATGCCTTGCTGCGACGGTGCTGTGTAACGCGGTCGCGTCTGGCTCCAGCGGCCTTCGCCGGCAAAGTCCGCTGATCGGGGGCTCCGTATGGTCGATGCCCCATCGTGGCCCCGTCGATCGCAAGCAGCTCGCACAGCTAAAACAACAGCGGCGGATTCAAGCCGCTATGCAGGACAAATTTCACCCCCGGTATCCGCGAGACCCGGAGATCGTCCGCTGACCGACTACGCTTCTGATCATTACGAACAAGATCGTCGACCTGCCCGCAATGCCGCACAGCCCGGGTGTCAACGGACACTTGGAGTCCCGGGTGGGCGGACGGTTGGCCGCCGGGTCCGCGGTCACGGTTTCTCCGGGTCCGCGGACACTGGTCTTTCGGATGGTTGGTTGGATCAAGGGGATCACTCCTTTTCCGGCGAGGGCTTCGGCGAGGTGGTGGCTGTCGCCTTTGGTCAGGACGAGGTGTGCGCGGTTCAGGAGCCGATCGACCGTCGCGGTCGCGAGGGTTTTCGGTGTGATGGTGTCGAGGCCTGAGGGGTGGATGTTGCTGGTCACGGCGATCGAGCGGCGTTCTTAGGCGGCGTCGATGATCCGGTGGAACGCTTCGGCGGCGTCCTGTCCGGCGGGCAGCATGCCCATGTCGTCGACGACGATCAGGTCGCAGCCGCAGATCCGGGTGATGGTGCGGGCGACCGATCCGTCGGCTTTGCTCTTGGTGAGGGTCTAGGTGAGGATTTCCAGGGTGAACCAGGCGACCCGCAGGTCTGATTCGATCGCGGCGTGGGCGAGGGCTTCGACGACATGCGATTTGCCGGTGCCTGACGGCCCGGACACGACCAGATTTTCGTGCCGCCCTACCCACTCGAGGGTGGTCAACGCGTTCTGGGTGAGTTCGGGGATCGAGGATTCCACGGGCCGCCAGGATCCGAGGGTCTTACCGGTCGGGAAGTTCGCGGTTTTGCGCCGCATCCGCCGGGTGGCGTGGTCGCGGCCGACGGCTTCCTCGGCGAGCAGGACCCGGACGACTTCGGCGGGGTCCCAGCGTTGCGCCCGGGCGGTGGCCAGGACATCGGGTGCGGCTTTGCGCAGATAGGGCAGCCGCATCCGGCGCAGCAGCCGCTCGAGCTCGTCCGGGATCGCGGCAGGGTCGGGTCTGCTCATCGGCCGAACCGGTCCCACGACCCGGTGCCGGGCTGCACCGAATGGTTCTGGTCGGCGATGACCACGTCACCGGGAACCCCGGCTTGTTCGACGTGCTCAAGGATCCAGACCAGGTCATCCTCGGCGAACCGGCCGGCGATCGCGGCCAGCCCAAGCGCCTCATCAACCGCGCCCGGCTCGAGGACAGTGGCGAGCTCGATCGCCTTGGCCATCTTCGCCCGCACCCTCGTGGCGCCGGTGGCGCCGGCCTCGATCAGCCAGCGGCGGGCCCCTTCACCGAGCGCCAGGAACGCGATCTCCTGCTCGGTGCGCGGCCGCAGCCGGGCGGGCCGGGGCAGGTTCCCGCCGGGATGATGCGGATAGTGGGCGTCGGGCAGCCGCGGGTTGCCCGGGGTCGACAACTCATGCCGGGCGATCTCCGACAGCCCGGCCGCAGTCCGGGCCACGATCACCAGCTCGGCGCCGACGACCCGGCACCACACCTTGCTGCCGACATGCCCGGACGGAGTCGAATACCGCACCGCCCCGAGCGACAGCTGCGTCCGTTCGGCCGCCAGCGGGAACGGCTCTGGTCTCGCGGTGAGAGCGGTTGTTGACGCGTTTGCACCAGGCAAAACGCGCTTCCGCCAGCTCGAGGAATGATCCACAGGCGGCGGCCAGCTTCGCCGCGGTGGGCGCCGGGTGTTGCTTGGCGATCTTCACCGTCGCCTCGACGCCACTTTTTAGACTCCGAGCTGGTCCGGCGACCGTCCCCGAGTCCACTTGCCTCGAACTTAAAAAGTTCCGATTGAGCCATGAATCGAACATCTGGAGGCACAGTCCCTCTCGTGGCGCTTCTCGCAACTATGCATCGCGAACGCGGAAGGAGCCGGTGACCGCTGACATTCATATGTTTCTAGGCAATGGGAGGGGTGTCGCACGGCCTTTCGCTATTGATGTTCGGAACGAAGTGGGCTCGGCTCGGCAGCCTGGGAGCGGCGGTAACCCTCGGACCTGCCCGTCGAGCGGCTATTGTGAATCCGATGCTTCCGCTGACCGGGTCACCGGATGAGGATCGCGAAGCGTCCTTAGCCGGGGAAGCAGACGCGATCTTGTGCGTGATCCGTCAGCTCGTTCGTGGCATCAGCTGCAGGTCGACTTCTCGGTGGTTGACGGCGTATCGGCGTCAGCATGGGCGCCCGGTGGATGGTCGCCGTTCGCCTGCTCGAGGAACTCCATTGCCCAGAAAACCGAAGAAGTGAGCGGCGAACCCGGTCCGTACACCGGATCACCGACTGGCAGCCGGTCGAAGGAAGTTGACACCGCTGGCTGGGACGTTCGTCGCTACAACTCGGCTCGAGGATCAGCGGCCGTACGCAGATTACCGTGTTCGAATGTCACCCATCCGGCGATTCGCGTGGGTCGATAGCCACGCAGACATATGCCGCCGCTGAAGCAGCCGCGGCAGCTGCCACTTCAGCGGGCATGAGGTTGCTCGGTGGAAGCCTTGCCACTCTCGTACCTCGGTCAGCTAAATCCCTGCCAGTCCTGCCGTAAGTAGGCAAGGGAATTTGTCCATGTGCGTATCTCGAGCATGTGGCCCGCCGTTCCTTTGGCAATGCTGAAGGGGAGGGTGAAGACTTGATAGTGATTAGGCCGGGTGAAGTCGTTGCGGTGCACTTGGCGTACGGCTAGTCGCATCCCGGCGGTAGAGTCGAAGACATCAAGTGTTGCCACGACAGCGTCGTCTGCCGTGTTGTTGTCGATAGCCAGCGCCACGGAGCCGGCGTGCGATCCCGCCGTCACCTTCGTGGTATAAGGACCATAGCTGAGAAATCCTGGTCCGTCCTTTACGGTAGCGGACCACCCGTCGCCGTCGAGACGGCCGACGAGATGACTCGGGAGGCGTTCACTTTCCCACCGCAGCCGGGCAGGTGGCGTAGATTTTACGAGCGAGTTTCGTTCGCCCTGCGTCTTTCTCGGTTCTGATCGAGCCGCTTCGGAAGTCCGTGGACGAGGGCGCCACTGTGGTGTTCTGGATGTTGGGGCGGTAACCGGCAGCGTCGACGGCGATCGCGGCGGGGCAACCGCTGGATCGACCCGGTTGGAAGACGGCGGGGGCGTCGCGGGCGAAACGCTGCCCGAGGAGCGAGGCGATGCGTCCTGCGTTGGGGGCCAGAGCACTAGACTCAGGAGCGACAATGCCATGACTACTGCAGCGACTACCCCCAGCCGGCGTATCCGGCGACGTCTGCTGATGTCTTGCGGTCCTGGCTGCCCGAGGATTGCTGTTTCCGCAGCGTCGCCCTTGAGAATGTCCTTCGCGGCCACGCTGCCCTTAGGTCGTTGCGGCGTGGCCGGCGCAGTCTGCGCTTGAGGTTGGACACTCGATTCCGATCGAGTGACATCGCTGACCTCGGTCGGGATAGCCTGGCCGTTCTCGCGAAGCGGCGGATCGGCGGCAAGCTCAACAGCATGGCCCTGGTCCGAAGGCTCGGCAGCAGCCGCATCCGGTCGTTCGCCGCTGTGCACGTTGGCTACTGCGTCAACGGCTCCACTGCCGTCAACGGACGCGGCGCGTTCAGTGGCAGCGTCGCGTCGTATCGGCGCCTCGGCGCCCGGTTGCTTGGCCAGAGGCTCGAGGCCACCGATCAGGAGTCGGCGATGGGCCGCCGTGCCCGTCGCGTCGACCGTTTGGGAGAGTTTCGCCGCGATGTCACCGATGGATGGCCTGGATGCCGGTTCGAAGCTCAAGCCAAGTTGGAGGATCTTCACCATGTTTGGCGCGACTCCGGGCCAATCCTCGAGCGGCGCGACGTAGGCGTCATGCAGCTCTGCCAGTGAAACATTTGGCTGGACTGTGCGGGCTGGGCGATGCGAGATGAGCCACGTGAGCGTTGCGCACAACTGATAAATGTCTGACGCCGGCGAAGGGGGGACTGCCCACATGAATTCGGGCGGATCGAAGGCCAGATCGGGACCATGCTTGTTAATTCCGCACGCCAGGGGTGGCTGAAAATCAATGAGGACGGGGCCAGTCGGGGCGATAAGAACATTTCCAGGGGTTACTGCGCCGTGCACTACATTCAGATCGTGGGCGTGAGCCAGTGCTGCCGCAAGGCGACTTCCGAGCTCGGCGTAGTTGCCGGTCCAGGAACTCAATATAGTAGTCACTTCGGTGCTATTCGACTTAGATATCTCGGAGAGGTGAAAAGGATAATGGTCTAATGTAAAGCCGCTTCTGCGCAGCCTCGCTATGTTGGGATGTGTTAGCCTGGTGAGAGCGGCCGCGTGGCGTTCGAAAATTTCCCTTCTGTGCTCGTCCTTCGCCTTCTCTTTAAAGACTTTCAGTGCGACAATGGCTCCGTCAGTGCTGTCCTTGCCGCTAAATATGGTGGAATTTCGACCGACGGCTCCGAGCTTAAGTTCCAGAAGATCGAGTCCTTCGGGAAGTGGGGGGATTTGCACTGTCGCCCTTCCGTGCGCATCGTTCGTCGGGTTCAGCGCTAGTCTCTCGATGGGACTGCTGAAAGGCCGTTTGTCAAATGAAGATCGATGCACCATCTTATGAGTGCTAGAAGATGGATTTCAACGGCTGCGGCGTTCGCCTGCCGCACTCATTCCCGAGATTGATAGACGGTTCAGCCGCTCTACCCAGCAGCGCCGGTCGGAGGGGACCGGTCGATCGTGTCTGACGTCGCCGGTGCGGTCGACGGCGTGGGGAATAACGTAGCGGCGCAGCTCCCATTTGATTGCCGATGGGGCTCGGCCGAGCTGCTAGGCGATCGCTGGCATGTCCGAGCCCTGCTGTCGCAGTAACGAGATCCGGTACCGGTCAAGGAGTGACAAGTAGGCCTTCGACCGAATTGTCCCGAGCACCCAAGGTGTCGGCCGCCTGGCCCTCTGATGAGTGTAACCAGGGGTCGACCGCGGCCGTCGGCAAGGGTGTAAATCTTCGTGGTCAGCCCGCCACGGGAGTAGCCAATGCCTTCTGCCTGCGTTTCCTGGATGGTCGGCCCTTTGGCAGCTCCAGCAGCGTCCTGATGAGTTCGCAAGATGGTGGCATCCACCTCGGCGCTCAAGCCGATGTCGTCGTCGAGATCGGCCAGGACGATGACTGCGGCCTTGAGCCGGCCCCACGTACGGTCAGCGGCCCGCCGAGTGAACCGTTGCGCCGGCCGGACCGATCTCCCAATACGGCATTTCGGTGTCTTTCAATTTTTCGGCACGTCTGCCATGAGCAATACCAGATATGATCATGGATGTGGCGGCGAAAGTCGACAGCTTGCGCGCCCACAAGAGATCCATCTTCAGCCCGCAGTCGGCAAATCGTCGTTTTCCCGTCTGTTAAAGGGGGATCCTAGCCCCATCTTTGCGTCGACAGCACCTAACTGCCTTGCGCCGAGGCGATACAGGTGATCGGCGTGCCGCCGATCAGGTCTAAGCCGGCCCAGCTGAAGGCGGACTGGGTTGGTGAAGCTACCTTCCAGCTCACCGAAGATAAGACCGATGAGAATGGCGCAACGAGGATAAGGTCGGATACTGCAAAATCGGCGTATGCCGCGACTGGGGTACGATGCATTCTGCTTTTAATACCGGCTGTTTGACGCCGAGCCATTTCTCGAAAAATCAATTTTCGGTATTCCGAGGGCCACGATGCGCAGCCGTCGGCATTTTACGCATTGATTGGGCCCTGAATAAAGCCTCTGACGCCGACTTCGGTCTGCCCGGCGCTTCGCCTATGCGCCTGTGCGACGCGACTCTCCCTTTGTTGCTCTGAGTCGGAGCGACCGTAAAATTAGTCTGCCTTTTGGTGGTCGACTACTAATGGAATAGTATAAATTGTTGGCGGGGATGCCGAAACCTTGATCATGCAGTGGACGTCGATTAGCTTTTGCGCTCATCAAAGTCGAGCGCCTTTTATCGAGGAGTCTGTATGCGAGTAAGAAGCATCGGCGCAGCACTTTCCGGGCTGGTGATCAGCCTGGGCGTCCTCGCGGGCACCGGCGTCTCTGCCTCAGCCGCAGTTAGCCAGGTTGGCTGGCTTTTGCCGGGGGAATCACTTAGCCCCAACCAGCAGGTGCAGTCGCCCAGCAAAACCTACAACCTCATCATGCAGACCGATGGCAATCTCGTCCTCTACGGCCCGCGAGGGGCGGAATGGTCAACGGGAACCTGGGGATCTGGAGCAAACCTCGCCATCATGCAACCGGATGGCAACTTCGTCGTCTATGCCCCAAATTCCGCCAAGTTCGATACGCAAACTTGGGGAAATCCCAACGCGAAATTGGCCGTTCAGGATGACGGCAACGTTGTGGTCTACGCGGCCAACAACGGCCCAGCAAAGTGGTCTAGCAAGTACGGCCCAGCTGCGACCCCGCCCGCGCAGCACATCGTCTACAAGGACTTCGTCAGCTCTGGCTCAGGAAGCACCTACAGCTTGGCGCAGTCTGCCGCGTCGGCAAATGCGACAGCGAGCGGGCGCGCCCAAGGGTACAGCAACTGCAACATCGTTTTCACGAACATTTCGGGGAGCGCGGCCACCCATTATTATTCGGGAACGGTGACTGTTCGCTGTTCGAAGCTGGGCTAAGCAGCATGCTGCGACACGCAGACCGCGGTCGCTGACCGGGCGGCGCAGCGGGCATGACCTCTCTACGTCATCGTGATGGTTCATGGACTTGACGATCAAATCTGAGTGGTTCATGCCCGCTCGCCGTTTCCGCAAATCAAACGCGGCGCATGCCAGCGCTGATCGTAGCTCGGAGGCGCCCGTCTATCACCGGAGCCAACTCGAAGCGCTTGCGCGAGCCGAGGATTTCCATCTGCGGCGACTTACGCACCAGGCGGGCAGGATCGCCGACGCGAACCGATTGCTTTCGCCGGTCTGCTCGTCGAGGGGCTTGTCGCTGACCCGCGGCACCGAGACCTCGACCCCGCCGGAGCTGGTCGGCACCAGCCGCGGCCGCGTGAGCCCGTGGCGCACGACGAGGCGGCGGCTATCGTCGCCGAGCCCGCCGGCGTGTGCGGCGATGCAGTCGGCGACCTCGGCCTCGTGCGCGGCGGCGAGCATCCGGCAGGCACCGTCCCGCACGATCTCATCAATCAGCGAGCCCCCGGATACCGGCTCGGCCACGGTCGCCGGCGTCTGGTCTTGCCGGCTGACTACGGCAAACACGGGCGCCCCCTCCCACCCGCGTTACCGCGAGCTCCACTCGATTGCTGGCTGGAACTCGCCGGGAAGGGACGCCCCCAACGCGAACCCACAAATTCGAGCATTGCTTCCTGGCGTTTACTACTACCTGCTGGGACCAGCACCGGACCGCACTCGACGAGTGCGCGAGGATCTGCTGATGAGGTTCCGGGCCGACCGGATGATCGAACAGGACTGTCCGGCCGACCGTGCCCGGCTAGTGCAGGCGCACGGCAGGGACCGCATGGCTTCGCGGGGCGGCCCATCGTCCTCTACCACCTGGACATTGCCTGGGCCGAATACCTTGGGGTTCTGGGAGAAATCCGCGAGAGCATCCATCTGCACGCCTTCGGAAATCTCGATCCGTTGACTAAGCTTCACCGCGCGGCGATCCCCGCCTTCCGAGGGCTTGTTCCCGAGAAGGTGGAGCGGCGCTGTGCGGAAACCTTCGCCGGCTTCGACCTGTCTGACTCAAACTGGACACCCCCAAGAATCTCGGCTTGCAGCGTCCCAGCGCAACCTGTATTGACATGGTCAACGACAGGCAGCCGGGATCCTACCTGGACCAGTTACTCGCCGGCACGAGCGGGCTGCTCCGAGAGGGATGGCAGACGGCTCGCAAAAGTAGGGGCAATCGGCCGGACGGTTAGGCGGGACCTCTCGAGCGAGGGCATCGGCCGGTCCTCACACCTCCGCCAGCGGTTACCGCAATGCCCCGCGCGGTTCGGGAGCGGCGTGCCAGGCCTCAACGGCCCGGTAGCTGCCCGGCCGCGGCGTCCGACGGCGGTCAGAACGGCAGCCGACTGGGTCCCGGGCACGTTGGCCGCGTCAGCCTCGCGGCAGCTGGTCGGTGGACCTCTGCCGTCTGCGGGGGCCTTCTGAACACCGCTTTGTGGCCGTTTTGCCCTCAGCTCAACCGGTCCATCGGTGCCCGTGCTCATCGAATGGCGGCTGTCAGGTGCTGAACAACTAGGCGGGCCGCCTTCTCGCCCGCTCGCTGACGGATCAAGCCCTCCTTCGCCACGCCGCGGACGGTGGCGTGAACCGAGCCATTCTGCTCCGATGCCGTCACCGTAACGACGGCCGGGTTCAGCTTGATCGCGCCAGCGCCCATCAGGACCTGCGAATCGGCTGTTTTCGTACCCAAGAAAGCCAAGGTTCGGCCGATCAGTTCGGTAGCGGCTGGCAACGACAGCGGAAGTTCCAACGTAGTCTCGAAGATATCAGCTCGCATGCGCCGGGCCGCGTAGGCCGCCCCCGCTCCAGCGCCTGGCTTGCTCCTCTTACCCAAGGCGGTAAGTCCCCCGACCAGCAGGTCATTCTCCTCAGGAGTAAGTTCCATGCCCGCTAGTAGACTACGATAGGTCGCGAAACCGCTACCGGCGATCCGGAAAATGCAGTTTTAGTAATAGACGGAAGTTTTCCAACTGAAGTTGCGCCTGTCCGGGTGGACGAATTTTGCTGGCGGACGTCTACGTGACTCGGCGAGGGGCATGGTGTTCATCGAACAAACCGTGCGACCGCTTTGTGGTCGTGCTTCATTGCCGAATATTGGAGGTCGGAAAGTCAATTGACTCCCGCTTCTCCTGCATGCCGGGGCAGTGGTTTTTAGTAAGCCGTGCGCAATGGGAGGTGATCATTTCGGAACGCTACCCAATCCTGTCCGCACTATGCAAATCGGACACGTCAGAGTCGGGTCCGCCGACGTTCAATTGGTTGTCGTACTAAACGACAGGTATGACTCCGGAAAGTAGATCTCGCCCGTAGCGGATCTAGCGGGCCGCGTTCGGCCGGGGTGCCGGGGTGACGAATTCGAAAGCGTTAGGCCGGATCTCAGCATCGTCCGTGCGCAGAAAATAGATCTTCAAGTTGTGGTCCAGTTGATCGAATGCCGATCGACTGCCAGTCTGTGGGTCTACGAGGGCAACTGCGGGGCCCAGCTTTTCGTCACCGAGGTTAACGCCCATGAACACGTGGCCGTCGCCGCCTGTCATGGTGCGGATGGAGACGATGCCTCGAGTGCCGGGACCGCCGCCCTCTAATGCCTTGAAAAGTTCATCGGTGGTGACCGGCTGAAACGGCCGACCATACAGCTGCTCTATAGCGCTGGGTTGTCCCGTAGCCGGCATAGACTGGAGATCGCCGTGATACATGATGGAATCCCGCGGATCGTCCATGGCGCGCTTCGCAATCACATCGAGGCTGAAGTCTTGTCGCATATTCAGGTCAAACGCTACGCACGCGTTCACGCAGTTCCAGTCGGTTTCAAGGTTGTTACGGCTGTATCCAGGGTTGGTTTTCGCCAGGACGCCGTGCATGTGATCTTGTCGGGCCCGGTACTCCGTTGACTCGTGATAGAAGGCGTCCAACGCCTCCTGCCGACTCATCTGTCGGGGACCTAGCTGGTTTTCGGGCGGCGGGCTCGGCACTCGCTCGGCGCCGCCCGGCACTGCTGCCTGGGTAGTGGCGTCCCGGGGACCGAGGCTCGAGATGTCCGGATCAGGTACGTGCATGCCCAACCAATCCGGCAGTGCCCGAACAGCGCGCATCCCTACGTCGAACACCGAGCCGCCCAGCAACGCCGCGCCCAGCCCGCCGGTAACCCCGTCGGCGTTGCCGTTTCGTAGGCCTTCGGCGACAGCTGTATAGCCAGTGACGCCGCCGATGGCTGCGCCCCATTTGTCGATGCTCTCCCTCGGAGTGGCCCCGAAGGCAACGTAGGTGCCAAGCTCTTGGGCGAGCCCGCTGGGATCTGTTGCCACCTCCGCGGTCAGAGATGCTAGTCCGTGCGCAATCTCAGCTCCTTGACGCAGCCCGCCGCCGATCATCCCGCCGAGCAATCGGATCGGTGAGGTAACGATAGTGGAGAACGCCAACCCGCGCTCGAAGACGTCGGCGGCCTTATCCAGTTTCCTGTGCAGCTCGACGGCGGCGGACCGCACCGTCGCCACGGACGCCTGCGCGATCCTGTCAGCCTGCTCGCACGCGCTGATGCAGAGGGCGGCCTTCTGAGACCAGGCTATGCGTGCGGCGGCTGGTGGCGGGTTCACGCTGGCCTGCTGAAGTCCCTGTCGGCCCTGGTCGAACAGGCTCCGTGCCTGCAGGATTCGCTTCTTTTCGGCTTTGAGCACCACCGCGTAAGCCTCGATGGCCTGCACCGCCGTGGAAATCGCGAGTCGCTCGGCGTCCATGTGGTCGAGCTGCTGCGCGGTCCCGATCACATGCTGGTCCTTCGTTGGCCCTTTCCAGATATCGTCATCGGGGACTGAGGCTGCCACCCGGCCGGTCGTATCGGCGAAGTCGAGACTGCAATCGACTAGCTTGACGCCGACTGCATCCACGGCCGCCGGGTCACTGCCGGCCAGCAGTGCCGCGCCGGCGGGATCACGGGAGCTCACGGCCTCATCCGTACGCGTCCGCCTGGCAGCCGTCCAATAATGTCAGCGTAATTGTCGGCCACCCGTTCGTCGGCTCCTACGACGTCCAGGACATACGCCTGAATTTGTTCCGCCACCTGTTGAACCCGGGTGGCACGCAAGGACAGCCCAGCCTCGCACCGGGTCACAAAGGAGTTGATCGCCGCGGCGGCTGTCTCGTCGCCGCATTGCTGGGCCGTGACATGTGCTGTTACCACCTGCTCGGCCATACTCCGGATTGCGTAGTGAGTGGCCAGCAGGACATCCGCCACGTCGCGTAGCCCGTCGGGCCGTACGCCGATCTCGCTCTCCTCCGTCATGGGTGTCCTCCATCCTTTACGAGCGCACGTTCGTCGGCACCGCCACGGGAAACTCTTTGGGAGGCTAGCGCATTCACTCACGTTTAGGTACGTGTCACCGCCCGTACGCGGGCAAAGGTTTGTTGAACAGGTAGGCGGTGACAGTCAGCGATAGCGCGTGCCACTTGTCGCCTGGTCACACCGGGGCTTCAAGTCGACCATGGGACCGCGTAAGCCATCCTTCTACTGTTGGCGAAGATGTGATCGAGAAGTGTAGTCTGCTCGGCTGCGTCGGCGCCAAACGTGCCGCAAGCATGGGGTAACGCGTGTGCGAGTACTGCTTGAGTTCGGACAGGTCGGCGCCGCCCTACCTTGTCGCTAAAGCAACTATGCGAGGTTTGGTGCCCATTCGGTGCCGAGCCGGTCCCCGGTGTCGTGCCGGTGATCAAGGGGAGTCCGATGTCGTGGCGGGCAATTGATTTGCCGTTTGGCGGGAGCTGAGCTGGCGTCCCGGCAGCGTGGAAGGGGCTTCGGTGGCTGCGCTGGCGACGGACTGGTCGCATGGGAAGTTCGGCAGTCCCCGTCGCACGCGGGCAGCGATACGCCTCCCCGGGCCGATGGATCACCGGCTCGTAGAGCGCCCGGCTCCATGAGGCGTCTCGGGTGGCGTGGTCCTGCGCCAGGGCGAGGCGCGACGCCGCTCTATATGGGCGACGCCAGTACTCCACATCCCGCGGTCCGCGGCGGCTGGTTCGGGCAGCGCGGAGCGGAGCGGTTCAACCCAGCGTCGGGATGTATTGGCGGAAGCGGCGCGCGATGTCGAAGCGGCGCTCGAACGTCTGCCAGCCCCCGTCAAAATCGCCGGCCGTGGCGTCGACCTTGGACCACCACCGCCAGAACGGCTCCGGCTCGTCGCGGCTGGGCAGGCGGTCGACGGTGAGCCGGATGACCCGTGCAGTCAATGATCGGCAGCGGCTGGTCACAGTCGATTTACTCCGCGCGTCGGCTCAACCTGGGACCCGCGGCGGGCGTTCTCCTGACACCGATAGCGGCGACTCTTGGGCACGGAAGGGTCTGGCCAGTAGCGACGCTGGATCAAACCGGGGGCAAACGACAAACTGAGCGCGATGTCACTCATTAGGGCGACGGTTGAGTCCGTAAGCTGACGGCCATGACACCTGCCAACGGCGGTCGGGAGATGGCGGAGCATCGTGACGCTGGTCCTTATGAGTCGGTCGAACAGGCTCTAGCCCAGCTGATGGCGATGATGCACGAGATCTCTTTCTTTGACAGGGCACAAGAAATTGTCGGCGAGTTGGTACTCATCGAGGCGTTGTTACTCAGAAGGGTATCGATTAGCGAATGGGAACAAGTCGTCTTGAGCGAGATCACGCGAACGCTTCCTCCGGAAGCAGCGCAAGTGATTGCCGGGTGGCTGTTGCGCGCGCCTGTCCGCCAAGTTGTGGAGTGCAGTGTCGTACAGTCGAGGGCGGCGGGCCCGGGGAATGACTGCCGCGGCGGCAAGGTTTTCGGACTTGGGCAATGCTATGCGGAGTTGAGTTGGCGATCGCCGTTGTGTGACAGCCAATGGCGCGCCTGGTCGACGTTGGCGCTGGGTGCCTCAACGGGCGCGGTGCCGACTTAGTTGGCGTAGGCGGCCGGCGTGGTCAATCGGCGGGGTCGGCCGGTTATGCCGAGGAGCCTCGGATCGCCGCCACCGCCCCGGCATCCGCGTCGGCCGTGATCGGGCCGATAACGACGATCTCGGTCAAGATGCCGCCGGATTCGTCGTGGAGTGCGGCGGCGGCTTTGGTGCTTGCTTCCAGCCGCGCATCGAGGGATAGGATCGCGATGGTCAGGTCCCTGGGCGACTGCTTTGCATGCCCGTTCAATGTCAGCCACCGAGCAGCGTGGCTTCGCTGTGCACCCAAAGCGCTGGATCGTCGAACGCAGCGCTGCCTGGCTCACCGCGCATCGCCCGGCTCAAGCCTACGAACGTGAGCTCGCCGTCTCCGAAAAGGTCATCCGCTGGCTGTCATCGACACCGTGGCCAGCTGCCTCGACAGCGGGCGGCCCGCCGCCCGGCGACGCGTAGAGGACTTTGCCGCCACGCCCGAATAGCTCTCCAACGTTTACACAACGATCGCTGGCGTGTTCGATGAGCGAAGCGCGTGTGATGAAGCGCCTCCGGGCGAGCGCCGTAAACCGGCGACGTCGGCGCAGCGGGCCTTCGGTTCCTCGTCGGCGGGTTAACCGCCGGCTCGAATGGCCCCGACCCCCTTGATGGCATGGAGGAGAGGGCCTTGCTGCTCGTAACTCCCGGCGGGATGGTCGGGGGTGCTCATGTCAAACGACGAAGGAGGCCCCGCGTGTCAGCAGAGTACGACGGCCCGCAGATTGTGGTATCGACCTGCGTCGTTGCCGGTCGGTGATCGTGCGCAGGGACGAGACCGGGAATCGGCTGGGCACGGTCCGAATCGACAACGGCCGGATGGCTCTGGCAACGCAGATCGCGCTGGCGTGCGAGCCTCCGCAGATCGTGCTGGGGCCACGTATGGCTAGTACTGGGCCGTCGACGTGCTGCAGGATCCGGCGCCGAGGTTCACCGGGCGCATCCGTTCGGGGTGGAAGGTTCGACTACCGTCGGGTGAAGAACGACGTCCGTGACGCCGCTGATCTCGCGGATTTGCTGCGCATGGGTGCTTGCCGGGAGGGTGGATCGCTCCGCCCGCGGTCCGGCAGCTCTGACAGATGGTCAGGCGCCGAGCGAAGCTGGTGGCCTGGTGCAGCGGGCTGAAAGCAGTGTCCTGGCGTAGCGGGCTGAAAGCCTCGGTCGCCGGACCATTACGCGCCGCCTTAACGGTCACGCCGGCTTCCGGGCGGTGCAAAAGGTTCCCGGCGTCGGACCGACGCTGGCGGCGATCTTCGTCGCAGAGCTCGGCGACGTCACCCGCTTGGCCAGCCCCGCGCATTTGAGCTCGTGGGCCGGGCTGACGCCTTAGCACCACGCGTCCGATACCGTCGTGCGGCGCGGCCCGAGCACCGAACAGGGCTCGACGCCGGTGCGGTGGGCGGCGGCCGAAGCTGCCCAAGGTGCCCGCTACGCCGACCAACTCAACCAGACCCGCACCCGCACCCGCACCCGCATCGCCGAACGCCGGGGCCGCAACCTCGCCACCGTCGCGGTGGCCCGCAAGCTGCTCACGTACGTCTACTACGGCCTGCGCGATGGACGTGTCAACGGCGGCCGAATCTGGACCCCCTGCGGGCGCGGCGGGTTCTAGTCGACGTTGCAACACGGACGGGTCGCTCGAGGCTAGCAGCGTCGCGAAGAGGTCTGCTGGCGCCTGGTCGTTGAGCACCATGCGGGGGCGGTGGTTGAGTTGGTGTTCGACTGCGGCAAGGTGTTCGGGTGAGTGGGCGCTGAGGTCGGTGCCTTTGGGGAAGTAGTCGCGCAGCAGGCCGTTGGCGTTCTCGTTGGATCCGCGCTGCCGGGGCGAGTGGGAGCAGCAGAAGTAGACCGGTGCGCCGAGCGACTTGGTGATTGATCTGTGTCGAGCCATCTCGGTGCCCTGATCCCAGGTGATGGAGCGTAACAGTCCAGGTGACAGGTCGGCCAGGCGGGCGATGAGCGCCTGGTGCAGTGCGTCGCCGTCGCGCAGTGGCAGGTGCAGTAGCCGAACGAGTCGGGTGGTGCGTTCGACCAGCGTGCCGATCGCGGAGCGTTGGTCTTTGCCGACGATGGAATCTCCTTCCCAGTGCCCGCTTGGGACCGGTCCTCGGGCTGGAACGGCCGCTGGTGGCTGGTGCACATCGGTTGCTGGAAGCGTGGCCGGCGTCGCTCGACGCGCTGATGCGCGCGGCGATGGTCGCGGCCGGTCCGCAGCGGCGAACGCCGATGAGGCGCAAGCTTTGTCGGTCGCATCAAGCCGGATCCGGGCTGGTAGATCGCTTTGTAGATGCTGTCATGGCACAGCCACATCCCCGGCTCGCCGGGGAACCGCAGCCGTAGGTGACGGCTGATCTGCTGCGGGCTCCACCGCTGCTCGCGCAGTTCGCAGATGCTGTCATGGCACAGCCACATCCCCGGCTCGCCGGGGAACCGCAGCCGTAGGTGACGGCTGATCTGCTGCGGGCTCCACCGCTGCTCGCGCAGTTCGCAGATGCTGTCATGGCACAGCCACATCCCCGGCTCGCCGGGGAACCGCAGCCGTAGGTGACGGCTGATCTGCTGCGGGCTCCACCGCTGCTCGAGCAGTTCGCAGATGACGTCGCGGAGCTCATGGCTGGTCTCAATGCGGCGGCGATGAGGCCGGGCACGGCGGATGGTCGCCAGACGGTGCGCCTCGAACGGACGGTAGGCAGCGCCGGGAGTATTGCGGCGCAGTTCCCTCGAGATGGTCGACGGTGCCCCGCCCAGCTGGTCGGCAAACTGTCGGATCGTGCAACCGGCCTGACGCAGGTCCGCGATCACGATCCGCTCGTCCTGCGACAGGAACCGAGCGCTGATCTGGCGCTCCGCCAACCGATCCAGCGGCGCGACAAACCCAACCACGACACCGTTGCGGTAGGTCTTGTAGCCGCGAGACCAGTTGGCACCTGTCGTGCGGCTCACCCCACCTCCCGGGTAGCCGCCCGGACACTCCAACCCCGCTCGCGCAACTCCATGAACCGCTGGCGTTTGTCCGACTGCGGACGCCGCCCCGGCCCCTTCTTCACCCAACGTGACGACAACACGACTCCCATGATGATCTAGGAAGTGTTGCAACCGTCAATAGAAACCACCCCGCCGCCCGGGGTCAGCCTTCACCCGCCGCCGACAGGACGAGTCCGCGCTCTCGAGCAGACCCCAGAGGCGGCCTGAGCGGGCTAGGACGTGACCGGACGCGGGCCGTTCTGTGTCTGCCCCCGTTACCTAATGACTCTCGTGCGTTCCGTCGCGGACGGGGATGCCTACCCGTTACCTGGCCTCGGAAGGTCTCCAAAAAGATCGGCACCACGCCTGCGGCGGACCGTCGCTGGGCAAGCATGTTGATCGTGATTGCAGCCCGCCCGCACGGCGCACACCTCGTGTACCGGGAGCCGTCGAGCTCTGAGCTGCGAAGACAGGATCCGTGCGGGTCGGTGGAATCGCGAACGGCTAATTGGAGGGTAGGCCACAGAGCCTCGTCATTAGGGCGCCGCGCGTTTCCGTCACGGGCTGGCTGCTGACCTGGGGAGGAACGTGAGTTCGAAGGTGTTCTGCGGCATCGACTGGGCTGAACGGCACCACAACGTCGCAGTGGTCGACGAGCAGGGGACGCTGTTGGCCAAGCGTCGTATCGGCGATGATCTGGCTGGTTTCATCGAGCTGGTCCAGATGCTGGTCGACGCTGGCGACAGTGCGACGGATCCGATTCCGGTCGCGATCGAGACGCCACGTGGCCTGCTGGTGGCGGCGCTGCGCTCGAGCGGGCGCCGGGTCTACTCGATCAACCCGATGGCCGTTGCCCGTTACCGGGAACGCATTACGGTGTCGCGCAAGAAGTCCGACCACGCCGACGCGATGGTGCTGGCCAACATCCTGCGAACCGATGCCCACCTTCACCGCGTGCTGCCGCAGGACAGCGAATTGGTCCAGGCGATCGCCGTCCTCGCTCGCGCCCACCAGGACGCCACCTGGCGACGGGGCCGAGCATCCAACGAACTGCGCTCTCTGCTGCGGGAGCTCTACCCAGTTTTCCTAAACGCCTTCGCCGACCGCAAGGGCAACCTGACCAGCGCGGAAGCGCGAGCCGTGCTGGCGATCGCGCCAACGCCGACCGTCGCGGCGAAACTGTCGCGGGCTCGGATCGCGGCTGCCCTGCGACGTGGTGGCCGGCAACGCGGCGTCGACGAGCTGGCTAACGAGCTGCATGAAGCGCTGCGCCGGCCACAGCTGCACCAACCGCCCATGGTCGAGAGCGCGATGGGCACCCAGGCGCTGGCGCTTCTGGCGACGCTCAACGTCGAATGCGCGAACGTCGACCAGCTGGCCGAAGCAGCCAGCGAAGCGTTCCGCCAGCACCCAGACCACACCATCTTCACGAGTCTGCCGGGCCTGGCCGACGTCACCGGCGCTCGGGTCCTAGCCGAGATCGGCGACGATCGCGACCGGTTCGCCGACGCCCGAGCGTTGAAGGCCTACGCCGGCTCTGCACCGGTCACTCGCGCGTCCGGCCGCAGCATCTCGATCACTCATCGCAGGGTCAAGAACGACCGGCTCGCCGCCGTCGGATACATCTGGGCCTTCGTCGCCGCCTCCCACTCTGAACCGACTAAACAGCATTACCAACGGCGCCGGGAACAGGGTGATCGCCATGCCGCGGCTCTGCGCCACCTGTTCAACCGCTTGCTCGGCCAGCTCCACCACTGCCTGCAGACCGGTCAGACCTGCGACCCGCTCAAGGCATTCGGACCCATCGGGGCACGCCCCAGGCAGCGGCCGCTTGACCGTTAGAAAGATCGGAGGTCTTAAAGATCGTCCCCAGCCGGGGGCTCCTCGGTTGCCCGGCCTGGCATGACTTACTGCCCCTGTCGTGCGGATGATCCGGGGGGTGTTGTCACCGAGCCGGGTGGCGTCGACAGATCGCTGATAGGGACACGACCACCTGCAGGGCTGAGGTAGGTCTCCTCGTAACGTGGCTGCCGACAGTCGACGCCGGACTGGCGATCGAGGTGACAGGTTACCTCGCAGGGAGGCGATGTGCACGGCGATTACCAGGTGTTCCTCGGTCTTGACGTCGGTAAGGACGGCCACCACGCCGTCGCCCTAGATCCTGGTGGGAAGCGGTTGCACGACGCTGCTTTGGTCAACACCGAGGCCTGGCTGCGGCAGGTGTTCGACAAACTCGCCCGCCATGGCCGGATCCTCGTGGTCGTCGACCAGCCCGCCTCGATCGGCGCGTTGCCGGTCGCTGTCGCCCGAGCCTGCGGTCACCAGGTGGCTTACCTGCCCGGGCTGGCGATGCGCCGGATCGCCGATCTGCACCCGGGCGCGGCGAAGACCGACGCGCGCGACGCATATGTGATCGCGGACGCCGCCCGCACGTTGCCGCATACGCTGCGCCGGGTTGATGTCGGTGACAAAACCCTTGCCGAGCTGGGGGTCTTGGTCGGCTTCGATGACGACCTTGCCGGTGAAGCCACGCGGATCTCCAATCGCATCCGCGGGCTGCTCACCCAAATCCACCCCGCGCTCGAACGTGTCCGCGGACCACGGGTGCAGCACAAAGCAGTGCTTGAGCTGCTGTCGCGCTGCGGGGGCCCTGCCGGGCTGCGCAAGGCCGGCCGTTCCAAACTTGGGGAGATCGCCGGTAAGAATGCTCCACGCCTGGGTGAACGGCTTGTCGAGCAGATCATGACCGCACTCGACGAACAGACGGTGATCGTTCCCGGCACGACAGCAGCGGAGAAGATTCTTCCCCGGCTGGCCGATAGCCTCCGCGACGTCCTGGTGCAGCGTGATCAGGTCGCCGGTGAGGTCGAAGGGATCTCGATGCGCACCCTCTTGCCCGGGTCCTGACGTCGATGCCCGGCATCGGGGTCAGGACCGCCGCCCGGATCCTGCTCGAAGTCGGCGACGGCACCGCCTGTCCCACGCCCGGGCATTTGGCATCCTATGCCGGCCTGGCCCCCGTCACCCGCCGCTCCGGTATCTCTATCCGCGGAGAACACCCGCCCAAGGGCGGCAACAAGCAACTCAAACGCGCGTTCTTCCTCGCCGCGTTCGCGTCCCTGTCCCATCCACCGTCGCGGGCCTACTACGACCGCAAACGAGCTCAAGGCAAACGCCACAACGCCGCCCTCATCTGCCTCGCCCGCCGCCGAGTCGACGTCCTGTTCGCCATGCTCCGCGACCAACAGCCCTACCAGATCCGGCCGACAGAACACGCCCTCGCCGCTTGACGAACCCATAGGGACACCCCCCCGCCCGTTCACGGTCGTGAATTATCTTGCCGCCCAACATCGCGGGCGAATGGATGACCGGCAGCCGAGCCTTCGGCCTGCTCTTCTGGCGTCACCCGCACCTGGCGAATACGCCCACACCCGCGGCAACGACAGATGACCGCGGCTACGCCGCGGTAGTCCCCACGGCCCCGCGGCAGATCAGACACCTGACAAACAACTCAACCAGCGACTTGACCGGCCCGCTCCTTCATGGACGACACAGCGTCTGACAGATGGGCTCGCGGATGACGTACGAGTCCGTTTGATCCGGTAACAACACCCGCAGATATGCGGCGATTTGTTGCGAGCGCCAGTCCTGCTCAAGCTCTCCCGGACCAGGCGGTGAAGGTTCAGATTCGCCTCCCTCAGCGTGGACGGAAGGCTGCGCCGTCGGTCCGCGTGTGCGCGAAGGCGCAACTCGCCGCGACCGTGGCCGGATAACCTTCGATCCGCGCGCTTCCACGAACGCTCAGCGACGGCACGTCTTGTGGCGCCGCTGCCGCGACGTTCATGGGGCAAGCTAAACGCAGCTACAATAACCGCAGCCCAGCGGTAGTTTGTGATGTCACCGGTGCCCTTAAGTGTCACCATGCACCGGCGCCGGTGGATATTAGCCGTTGCTGACCGGAGGCCCGCAGTGCTTGGTGTTCAAGTTTTGCGTCACTTTAGCCACGCCATTTGCTGAAAAATGTTGACGCGTAATCGAAGAATTATCGCGCTCGTGAAAAGGTCTAATGCCCGTGACAAATTCTGCAGAGCAGGAGCCCGTGGTCGTCACCCAGACCACTCGAGAAGTACTTGACCGCGTAGGAGATATGTGGAGTGCTTTAGTGGTGCTGGCTCTGTCGGGCGGTACTTTGCGGTTCGCCGAGGCGCGGCGCAGGGTCGAGGGGATCAGCCAGCAGATGCTTACCCTCACTTTGCGCGGACTGGAGCGCGACGGCTTAGTCACCCGAACCGTGCATCACACGCGTCCGCCACAGGTGCATTACACCCTCACCGAACTCGGTCATACTCTAGTCAGCCATCTCATCAATCTTAAATGTTGGGCGGAAAAGCACACCCCTGACATCGAAGCTGCGCGTGCCGCATTCGACAAGGCTGAGCGCCGATTCAGTCAGCAGTTTTGAGTCGGTCCGTGATCCGGCTACTCATCAGTGCTTAAGCTCTCCTGCTCTGGCGTCGGGGTGGACGCGAACAGTCGGTACACGTCCGCCTCGTCCTTCTCAATTTGCTCGGGCCGCGGCAAATCGTCCGGGAGAGCGCGGAGCCGGTCGCTTGACGCAGGTTAGAAAGACGCTCGAAATGGTGTTCCGCCGAAATGGTCTGTACGCAGACCCGAACCCTTGCGCGGCGCGCGCAGGTAGGAGCAGGAAGATCTTAGGGGCGGGAGCGAGCGCCTGGGCGATCGCGAATTGCTTCCGTTGGTCGTGACCTGGTATTCTGGCGGGATTGCACGTGGCGCCTTTGGATTTGTCGTTCCCGACCTAAAAAGCTGACGCAGGAAGGTAAATCGCTATTGGGCAATACTAGTGACGTGAGCGCCGTCTGCGCGAATGATGTTGATGGTGAGCGGTTCAAGGGTAGGAGGCTTTTCGCGGCGATAGAGAAATTTTGCTTTCACGGACGCAGTGTCGTTGTAGGTGAAGCGACCGATATGCATTGGGGTCGTTCCTCGAAGTAGATTTACTAGCTCGTTACCGCCCAGGCGGACGCGCACAGATCTTTCTCGCGCGTCGATGAGCCACGCGTTATCGAGATCGGCAAGGAGTGTTCCGATGGCGGTGACGACTGAGCCGTTGAGTTGCCAGCTATCGGCAATGAGCCGACTCACCGAGTAGATTTCGATCATCGCCAGTCGCGCCGTCTCCGTTGAAGATCGGTGAGTCGCCGATCTATATTCCCAGCAATCATTACCGTCGTGGATCGCATGACAGATGTTCAACGTCGCGAGGGCTTCTTGTCAAGCCTATAAGGTCTCTCATGAGCGCGATGTGTGTGGCAAAGCACGTCGTCAAATCTCACCGCTGCCCAGGGTGCCAGCGGCGGCATAATTTCGGCCGGGGATTAGTTCCGCTGTCGAGGTTGCCGATGCATTGAAGTAGCCGGCCAAGGCACGGTAGTAGCTGTAATGGTCCCATGAGGATGCACGCAGGCGTGTAACCGGACCCATTCTGTCTCTCGAATGGTCGAGCCAGGGTCAATTATAGTATCACATTTTGTAGGTTTGCCGAAACGTCAGCGGGAGGCAACTCCTTAGTCACGGATTTGATAATGTGATGTTCCGGAAGCCGCCCACAGTAATGAGGGCTACTTCTAACGAGAAGCTATGACTGACAATGTCTCGGGTCTTGCACCAAGCCAACGGACTTTGCCACGCTGGGGGTCGCCGCCGCCATCGTGTGGACCGCTACGAGACGACTGGCGCCCAGTGGCCTAGCAGTGACACATCGTTATGACTATGCCGTATCACCGGCTTCGTGAGAAGGCGACAGTGCAAACCCCGGAACTTGCAGGTCAGTTGAACCTTTCCGATCTGAAGATGTTGGCGAAGGGCGGTCGCTCTACGATCTACAGCGGTCGGCGAACAGAAGACGGCCGCGCAGTCGCCCTCAAAATATTCGACGATCCAGCGACCGGCGTTCAACAACGGGAAATCCTGAGCCATCATGCCGCCGCTGTCGCGTCACTGCGGCATCCCAACATCGCGCGCATATACGGAACGGGCTTAACCGGCGATGCGCGCTTCTATTACCACCGCGATCTTCTCGACCGAAGCATTGCCGATATGGCCAAGCTTGTGCCGGTCCCCGTACGACAGGCGACTGAGCTGGGGGCGGCGATAGCCGACGCGCTGTGGTTAGCACACGAGTCAAAAATATTTCACGGGGCCGTAGACCCGAGCAACATTTTCTACAGAAAAGACGTATCTGTCCTAGCCAATTTTCAGCCGCCTCCGGCCAGCGGCTTCGCCGCAAGTCGACGAGATCTGAGATTCGATCCTCCCGAGTTCATGTGGTCTCTGCCGCCATCGGCGGCCTCGGATGTTTTCCAGCTCTGCGCGACCATAGGCTGGCTGATCCTCGGAAGGCCGGTGAGGGATGTCCGTCACGGTGTCTCTCTCGCCGAGCTCCAGGATGTTTACGCTGCCTTCAGTCCCGCATGGCCCAACATGGATCACTTGTTGGTTGAGGTTCTTCGCAGCGGCCTGCAATTCGAGCCGGCCAACAGGCTCGGCATGGATGAATTGCGCCAGGCTTTGACTAACGCCTCGAAACGGGCTCAGGCACGGAGAATACCGACAGAGGAAAGCAGTGAGGTGGTTGTTCCCGCGGCGCACGCCGCCTCGCGTGCGGCGCACAGTGGAGACCTCGTTGCGGGGCAGTCGACTGATACACCGGCGACCTCCGGTGACGACCCGTCGGTGAGCGGCCATCCAACTGTGAGCAGCTTGATGAACCCGGCCCTGACAACAACACACGAAGTCCAGGCCGCATCGCCCGATCACCGGGATCCGCCGCCTGTTCGGCCCAGCGCGCAGCCACTCATCAACACAAATCTGGCCGGGAACCCGACTACTGTCAACTCGCCAGCGGTGGAGCATACGGCCGTCGCTGCCCTGAGACCTGCCGGGTCGGCGGTCGCCTCCCCGGCGAACGACGGCAAGACCCCGTCGCGCCTGGCGCGATCAGAAGTTGATGCACGAAGAATAGCGACGCGAGCGAAGTTGCTCGGTGCTGTGGTGGTCGCGGTAGCCACCATCGCCTTCGTCGCCATCATTCTCTCGGTCGTCAGCCGACCCATCGAAGGTGGGCGCATCGCCGCTACCGCAAGAGACCACCGCCTTGGCCCCACAGAGAGTGCATTTCCGTCGCGAGGGCAGCGCTACAGCTCACCGACGCCGCGACTGCTTTTAGAACCCACGACAGTCACGACTTCGAGCGTCGCCGCCCCGTCGTCACCGTCTCCCTCAAAGGTCCGCCGCAAAACGGTGTCGCCGGCTCAGCAGCCGAAGAGATCGAGCCTGATTGTTCTGCGCAAAGGCACTGCGTCAAGTTGTCCCGTCACCAACGACCCGGTCACGACCTGCCGAGTGAAGCAATTGTATACCGTTGTTCTGGGCCGCCGCTATACGGAAGAAGATCAAACAGCCGCCGAATCCTGGGCTGCACTTCCGTCTGTGGAGGCCGTTCGCCGTGGGCTTGCTTACAGCCTGGAAGCGAAAAGTCGCATCAGCGACTTCTATCACGCCTGCCTCGGTCGTGCCCCAGAGCCCTCTGGCCTCGCCTCATGGCAGCGTTTACTCGGAACCGGAACCAGCATGTACTCGGTCGCTCAGCAAATCCGATCTAGTCCTGAGTCGCGGAGTAAGGGCACTCCTTGCCGTATCGAAGGCCTCTCCTGAAACTCTCCAGCCGACCTCGACGCCGCGATGGTCATCGGCCCCTCTCTAACAGCGAATGCCGGCTCCAGGTGAGTAGGTCGATGCCCGTCGGAGAGGCCTCGATCCTGCGCCTGCTGGAACGCGAACTGCGGGGACGGTAACCCGCCCAAGCCGCCGCTGTTTAGTCACCGGATCCCATCCTCTACACAGCCGTGCACCCGGTGACACATCCCAGCACTTACCCGACTAGGTTCTGTCTCGTAGATCAGGGCCGTCGGGTACGGCGTGGAGCCAGTCGAGCATTTCGACGAGGTCGAGGGTGGCTGGGAAGTGGGCGCCCAGCTTGTCGTAGCGGGTGGCCAGTCCGCGCCGGTGTTTGCGTCGGTTGAAGCCGCGTTCGACCTGGTTGCGCCCGCTTGTAGGCGGTCGGGTCGAACGCGGGTGGCCGGCCGCCGTTGCGGCCTTTGCGTAGCCGGTTGGCGATCTGGTCGCGTGGCTGCGGGATCGTCGCAGTGATGTGTTTGTCCCGCAAGGCTTGCCGGTTGGCCCGTGACGAATAGGCCCGGTCGCCGGTTAACGAGTTCGGACGTACTCGCGGCCGGCCGGGGCCAGGTGTCGCCACCCGGACCCGGTCCAGCAACGGGATCAGCTGCCGGGTGTCGGCGGATTGCCCGGGCGTGATCAGCGAGACCAATGAGCGGCCCCGGCCATCGGCCAGGGTGTGGATCTTCGTGGTCAGCCCGCCGCGGGAACGTCCGATGCCTTCGCGTGCCTGGGCTTCGGCGACCCCAGCCCCCTTTTGCCGCCCCGGCAGCATGCTGATGAGCACGCACGATCGTCGCGTCGACCTGAGCGTCCCAGTCGATGTCGTCGTCGAGTTCAGCGAGGGTGACGACCTGGGCTTTCAACCTTGCCCAGGTGCCATCGGCGGCCCACCTGCCAAACCGCTGATACGGCGTCTTCCACGGCCCGTACCGCTCGGGCAGGTCCCGCCAGGGTGAGCCAGTGCGTTTGACCCAGAAGATCGCGTTGATCACCTGCCGGTGATCACGCCACCGCCGGCCCTGAACCGGCTGGGCCGGCAGCAACGGCGCCAGCACAGCCCATTCCTGGTTCGTCAGATCCCCACGGGCCACACCACATCAACGATCGACATCCATGATCGCCACGTTGATCTAAGAGACAGAACCTAGCCGCCGCTTCGGTGTATTTGTGGCGAACACCCGTTTGCCGCTCAGGCCGGGACGCCGCTCTTACGGTGCAGTTCCCGTCGCGCCTGATGGACGAAACGCCGCGCCGGCCGAGATCATTGATCTCGCGGAGGCCTTCGACCGGACGGGACGGCGGCGGCATCGGCGTCGTGGTGCTGTTCAAAGCGGTCAGCCAGCTGGCGTAGTGCGGCCATCGCCGCAGCGTAGGCGGCCCGGCCGTGTCCGCTGATGCTCACCCAGGTGCGGGGTCGTTTGCTGTGGTAGCCCTCGCGGATAGTGACCAGTCGTTGCGCGGCCAAGACGTCGAGGTGGCGGCTGAGGCTGCCGTCGCTGATGTTCAGCGCCGTTTTGCGGTAGGCGAAGTCGGCCTCGTCGGTCGCAACGACGATCGACAGGATGCCCGAGCGGATGCGCTGGTGCACGGTGGTCGTTGAGGCCGAGATCAGTTGCGGTGCCTGGCTCATCCGTTCTCTCGTTCCTGACGCAGCGCCATCCCGGCGGCAATCATGGCAGCGCCCAGACCTAGCGCCAGCAGGCTTTCCGCCAGGGCACATCGCTGCGTGAAGGCACGCAGCAGGCCGCTGGCGGCCACGCCCATGATGACGGCGAAGGTCACCGCCCATCGCACCAGTGTCCGGTTGCCGTGCATAGCAGCCAAGAGCGCGAAGCCGATGGCCGTGGCGATGGTGGCTCCGGGCCGCCGCTGAGACAGGCACAGCACCGCAAGAACGACACCGGTGACCATGGCGGCGGCCGCGCGACCAGCGCCAACGCCGGCGGCAGCCGCCCGGCGCCGGTAGGCACGCCTAGTACGACGAATCCTGCAGGCCCCGCGCCAAGCCAGAACAGATTATCATACACTAGCACATGCGCTACGGACAGCCACCCGAAGATCAGCAACGGCACCGAGTTGGCCCGCCGGTCGGCACGCGCACGCCGCAGTGCCTGCACCTGAGAACTTCATCGGGTGAGGCGGCAGCCGTCACGTGCGAGCTGCCGCACCAGCAGGCGCCCACTGGAGACGTCACTTCCCACAGCCATTCTTGCCTTCCGATAGCGTCAACTTTGTACGCGAAATATTACCCTCCTGTTAGCTGTCAAGGGTCGCGGCGCTCGACGACCGTTATCTTTCGAAGACGCCTATAAGCGAGAGTGGTCGGATAGACTCGCGAGCGCCGGCAAACTTTCGGCAGATGGCGGCGGCTCCAAAATCCCGGCGATGCCTGAAGTCTGAACGGAGCCACTCCATGGCGCAGCGGTTATAGCCGCGAACGTGCGGGTAGCTCGCCGCGAGCACCAGGGCGCGCGATACCTTGACGGGGCGCCCGACGACGACCGGGGGGTGCGACGGGATGCCGGCGTCTCGCCGTGTGGTGCCGCGGCAGCCTTTGGTGATCGACGCCGCGCCCTGCCTGCGCGCTCGTCGTGGCCGTGCGACGTCGGGGCGTGTCGTGGCCATCTGGCCGCCGGTCGCGATTCGCCAGGCGCACGGCCACGATTCATCCTTCACGAGATCGGCGGCCGCGGATGTTCTCCGCGCACCAACGCCGAGTCGTGCCAGAACGATCGCGCGCTCGCCGCGCGCGCCGCCAAGCGGGACGGCGCCGCGGCAAAGCATTGGCCACCACCACGGCTGAACACGACATTGCCGGCTGTCGCGCACTCTTCCGTCGGCTCCTGCGCGTCTACTACCGACTCGAGCAGTGCGCGGACACCGTCGGCACCCGCTCAGCGCAGCCCGCCTTCTCGCTGACCGGAATGCCGCCGTCAACACGCCCGCGGCCCGTTGCGTATGACCAAAGCGCCGTGCCAGGCATCCACGACATCCCCCGGTCGCAGCCTCAACCGCGTCGGGCCGATACGTGTCGACGAAGATGCTGCGGTAATGTGTGATCATAGTCAGCTCGGATCTGTCGGCATCACAAGCTGCGCGAAGAACGTCCCCATCTTCCTGGCCATCTGTTCGCTACGCGGGGTCCTTGACTATAGAGCTGGCACAGAATCTGCTGAACGAGTGGCGGAATGCGAACTACGCGGCTTCACCGTATCGCCCGAAGCTACCGAGGGTCTCGCGGCACGGGGCGCAGCGTATCGGCCGGGTACAGGTGGTGGACGTCAGGTTGTGGATTGTTGTAATTGGCGTCCAGGAGCATCAAATTCTCAGTACTGGGACCGGCCTTGAGTCCAAAGGAGAGCGGTCCTACGGAAGCCTTGACGGATGCATCTACGGAGGAACGATCCACGGCATAGATCTCTGTGACTTGCAAAGCGTGGCGTTGCAATCGCTGCCCCAACGCGCCTGTCGGCGCAGGAACCGGATTGAGGTGACCGTTTCCCTGCGCCTGTTGCAGAGCGGCCCGATTGTCCGGGTCGGACAAGTCCAAGTAGTACGACGTGATGCGCCGGTGAAGTTGTTCACTGTCGGCTTTTACCGCCGGCCCGCTCGCGGCCGGGACGCCTGGCACGCTTGACGCAACGCCCACCCCCACCTGATTGGTGCCCCCCGCATAGTCGAAGTCGCCGTCGTGGATGCTTTGGAAGACGTAACGCTTGGCGTGCCCGTGGCTGTCGTATTCCACCCGGGCGACTGACTGCTCACCGATGCCGGCAAGGAGCGGGACATCCGCGACAGTGGCGCCGCCCTTGGCGAGGGCAGCCATCGACGTGGACAACGAGGAGCTCCCGTCGGCCTTCTGCGTGAAAGTGACTCCCGCGTCAAAAGTGCCCGAGCCGGAAGCCGAAGCCAATCCGAAGGCTCCGGCGTCAGCGGCGACCTTGCTGGAAACCCCTAGCTGCACGGACCGCTCGTCGGGTGCCCGGCCGGTGAGGTCATCGTGCCAGGGGCCGAAGTCGGCCAGTGGGCCGGCTATCCATCCGGCACCGTCGCGTACCTTGGCGACGATGTGGTCAGTGAGGCTGACACCGTGGAGTTTCCGCAGGAACTGCTCGGCTGCTGCCCGATCGGCGAAGGTGTAGCGCTGCTGGTAACTCAGGACCGGGGCGGCCTCCGCCTCGCCGTACACGCGGGTCAGTGCCTGCTTGGCATCGGCAGGCAGGTCGGCGAGGGAAAACTTCTGTCCTGCGCTGGCGTAGAGACCCATGCCGTAGAAGTCGTTGAGTGCGACCATTACTTTTCCGTCTTGCGTTGTGGTGATGGTGACGCCCTCCCGTCGTGTCGTCCGTACGCCCGCGATGGTGACTGCCGCACCGAACGTGCTGGTGTCCCGCTGGTCGGTCTCTATCGGCAGGCCGTGTCGCCACGCGGAGCGCGCGCCGATGTTGAACCGGTGCGGCAGACTGGCCAGTAGGGCATCGAGGCGAGCTTCCTGCGCGGTCACGGCTTGTAGGGTGCGCTGGCCGAGCGTCGTTCCCTGCGTGATCAGCTTCTTGAGGGCCGCCGCTCGGAGGGCTGCCGGAACCGCTTGCGCCGTATCGTGCAGCGACCGCAGTTGGTTGATGTAGCTCAGCACCGCTGCGTCGGCCGCGTGCAGACTCTGTGTCAGGGTGGTCGCGGCGAGTGTGAGACCGCCGGCGGCAAAGCGCAGTGATGTCGCCGACGCGGACAGTTCACCGGTCAGTGTGCCGGACTGTTGCTGAAACGCGGTGGCGGCCGGACCGGTATGCGCCTGGGCAAGACGTCGCCGGGTCTCGGCCAGAGCAGCCCAGATCTCGTCGATCTCGTCGGCTTGCATTTGCCACTCGGACGCCAGGGCTGACAGCGAGGCTGTGTCGCCGATAAGCCGGGAGCGGTGCTTATCGATACTTGCTGCCTGGGACCTGAACATGGCAGGGACGGACGCTGTCCAATCATCTCGTAGGATGCCAGCATTTCCTACCGCCGTGTCGTCGACGCGCATACGTCACCTGAGTCCAGCGACGATGCCGGCAGCGAACCCGTATCGTGCGCCGGCGTATTGGTCGGCCTGCTGGTAGCTTTTCCGGGCCTCGGCCAGACTTGTTGACAACCCGTCAACCGCCGCTGCTGACATGCGGACCCGCTGGCCGATGCTGTCTTTGAATTGCATCACCAGCCGGTAGGTGCTTGCGGCGTGCCGCGTCGCGCCGAAAGCGCGGGGCGCGAGCGTTCCGGAAGCAATCGTGCCCGCCGACGCCTGGCCCCGTTCACCGAGACGGTCCAAAGCGGAAGCCTCCTGCTCCACCACGGCAGGTATCACCGAGAAACTGAATGGTCCCATGCGCTCAGGACAACGGGTGAACGTTGCCAGAAAATGTCTTAGGAGGATCTTTGCGTGAAGGACGGATGACGACGGCATTCTCCGCGATCTGCCGGCGCAATGCTGACCAGTGGCGTGATGCCACATCGAAACGCGGATCGCTTCCCCGCGCGACGAGAACGGCCGTATTGCCATCGGCAGCTGGTGCTTTACACCGCTCGTCGCGGGTAATTTTACCGATGCTCACCTGGAGCGCAATCACTACCATCTAGTGAAAGCCAGGGTCGGCGCGCTGCGCACTGAGCGCGTCTCGCCTCGCCGGGCAGTGCTGACGGGAATCGGAGAGGCATGTGGAAACTAACGCTTTGAGTGTCGATAGCGGCGCTCGCGGTAGAAATCTCGTGCGAGTGGCGCCTGAGGACGTGCTCCGTGTCGCCGATGCCGCGAGCTCGTCGGCCGGGGACGTTGAGGCGGCGATTGCCGCAGCATGGCAGCATCTGCCGGAAGCGCTTGCTCAATTCGGGCACTCGCGGAAGGACGGCTACGCATGGCGCATCGCGGCCGTTCTGCCGGAGGTCGAGAGCGAGAGTGTCCGGATGGTCCGCGCGACCCACCTGCACAGTCAGAACCGCGGCGGACTCGTCGGAAGCCAGGTGAAGCAGATGGTCGAAGCCGACGAAGCGGCCGCCCGCAGCTTCAGAACCTCTGTTGCCGGCTTCAACCTCTCCACAGCAGGCAGAAGTAGCTGAGATGCTGACCATTCCTGAGCTCATGGGCGTCCGCACGGCCGCATTCCAGCCGATGATCACGCAGATGCTCGATCTGAGCAAGAAGCTGAGCGCGGGCTCCGCAACAGCCGCCGCCGCAAGTAGAACGCTCGCCGAGCAGAACAGCGCCGTCACCACCGCCGCGCTCAGATCGGCGCAGGCGTCCGACGATGCACGACGTGCCGCCGGCTTGTTCTTGTCGGTGATCGCCCGGCGTGTCCAAGAGTTCTGCGATGGCATCGTGCGGTGCCAGTACACCGTGCGCACCATCCAGACGGCCGCGAAGGCTAAAGGTGTGCCGATCGGCACAGACTTCTCCGTATCTGCGGTGTCCGGCACGGCAACGCCCGGTCGCGACGCGCAGTTGGCGCATCAGTTTAATGCATCACTGCAGTCGGTGTGCGCGACTGCTGCGCAGCTGGACACCTCAATGGCCAAGGCGTTGATCGCAGCGCTGGATGAGCTGGGTGATGCGTTGACGGTGCCAGCTCAACACATGGGCAACTTGCGCTCGGCGGGCAACACATCGCTAAACAATCTCAATGCGCTGTTCGGTCTCACCGCGCCAGAGGACCCAAACGTCAAATTCGCCTTCGACGACGGGACCGTTGAGGAGGAGAGACTGTCCACGTCGCCCTCGGGGGGTCCGTTGTCGGAGCCGCCGGCGGGGCCGGCGTCGCCGGGAGAGGTTCCCGCTCAATCGGGCACTCTCACCTGGAGTCCGGGGAACGGCGAGGCGTCGTTGCATCTGGACGCCAGCAGGATCGTCGATGGCGGGAACATCACCTACCATCTTCCGGGACCCGATGGCCAGCCTTCGGGCTCGGACGTTCAGTTCGCGGTATCGACCGATGACGACCACAATCGCGTCTTGACGGTCACCTTCAAGAAGGGTGATGGCGACGAGGTGTGGCAGCAACAATTCCATGCGGAAGCCACATATCATACCGGAAGTAACAAGTATGATTTTACGGTGGGTGGTCGCGCCGGCGCCGTCGGTCTCGCCGGTGTGGTCACGTACGACGCCAATCTTGGGACTCTCACGAGCGAAGGTTTGACCGTGAGATGGGACGAGAACACGGGCTTCGGCGCCACCTACGACTCAACATCGCACCACCTTACCGACGTCAACGCCACCTATGGTATCAAGACCGGCGGCAATAGTTCAGTCGTGCCGAGCGCCACCTGGAACCCGGAAACCGGGGAGACAAAGGTTGAAGTGAATTACACCAACGAATGGTAGCGGGGCAGGCGTCGGCGTGTAATCGAAGCCTATTCTGATGTGCGTAGTGAAAGGCCGGACATGTATTCGGGATGCCATGTCCGGCCTTCGCCATGTGCGGCGTGATGTTTATGAGAGTGGAAATCAGCAAGGTGTAGGCGGCCGTTTTTGATGGTGCGGAGAAATGTCGGCCGTTGTCACCTACCAAGCCGGCTCCGGACGATCGTCGTCGTGATGATGCCGCTGTTCGTCGAGGTCGAAGTCGTCGCCGAACCGCTGTCGTGTCTCGGCAGCAAGCTGCGCCATGGCGTCGTTGATGGCTGCCAAGACGGTGTCGCCCAAGCTGTAGGCGTCATGTTCACGAAAAACTGACGGGTGCAAATCGACCGCGGTGAAACGTCCGTCACCGGTCACGGTGACCGTCACCGCCCCTCGATCTGCCGAACCCTTCAAGGTCAGAGCATTGAGTTCGGCTTGGATTCGTTCAATGCGTTCCTGGTTCCGCTCCAAATCGGCGAGTGCCTGTTCCAGTTCAGCGTCAAGATCCACTTTTTAGTCCTCTCTGTTTGGCGTTTCGCTTCGGTTTATAAACTTACGACTTGGTAACCGGGTGTGGCCGTCACCATGCCCAGCGACTACAACAAAGGAGGTGCTGCCGCTCCGCTCTCGCTCCGCATTCGCCGGATGAGCAGGAAACCTACCCCGATGGCAGACGCCAAGACGAAGGCGACGGAAGCGATCAGCTCTGCGCGGTGGCGCCGGTGCGCCAAACCATCGGTTGTCCTTCGTATCGCAGGAAAAGCCGGATCACCGTCCACGGTGTTCACGCGCGCGGCCTCACCGAGGGCATCGCCGGCTGCGGTGACCGCGCTATACGCGTTGACTACACCCAACCGGTGCGCGCTGTTCGGATCCGGCACCAGCAGATCAGCGGTAGCCTCGAGCCTGGCGATGACACCAGCCGCCGACAGGTTCGGCAGCCGCGCCCGAACGAGCGCCGCAGTGCCGGCGACGAAGGCGGCCGCCATGCCGGGGCTGTCGACCGGCCCGCTGTAACCGCCGTCACCGACCGGCCCGACCAACCCGGTTCCGGGGGCCGCCACGTCGATGTGGGGGCCTTGATCCGCGTCGGCCATGACTTTCCCGGCCTGATCGACGGCGGTCACGGCGAGTACGCCGGGATAGCCGGTGGGATAGGTGATTCCCGCCTCGGGCTTGGCGCCTGCCGACACCACCACCTCATCAGCGGCAACAGCCGCCGCGACCGCGTCGCGCAAGTCCTGGGTATTCTTCGGCTGCGCCAAGGGAATGAGGATGACGTCTGCACGGTGCTTCGTGGCGTACCGAATGGCGCGCGCGAGGGCGTTCGGTGTTGCCTGGTCGCTGCCGTTGTTGAGCGCACCGGCGTACCGGATCGGCAGGATGGTGGCGTCTGGAGCGACGCCGGCGAAGGCGCTGCCGGTCGTGGGCTGCGCGGCCACCAGCCCTGCGGCGAACGTCCCGCGTCCGTCGCAGTCCCGGTTACCGGCACCAGACGCGTTTCCTGAGCGCACGTCAGCCCCGGTCAGCACCTGACCGGGCGCAAACGCGGGATTGCGGGCATCGACTCCGGTAGCGAGCACGGCGACGGTGACGCCGCGCCCGGTGCTCGCTGGCCATGCCCGCTCTGCCGCAACGCGTCGTTCGGCCCACGGCTCGCCGGCCGGTGCCGCATTTTTCGCCTGCAAACACGTGGTGCCGTTGGACGCATACGCGGACGACCATGGATCAGCCAACGGCAACGCGAACGATAGACACATTCCCGCCGCAGTGATGGACACCGCGGCTGAACGGCGCATCACGTGACGGAGACCCGGTGGTCGGCATCGATGCTGATCTTCTCAGACACCAGGCCGCCTGCCTCCGGGCCATTGGTGTCAACGGTGAGCTGCAAGTCCATCGGGCTGCTGGTCGGCAACTGCACCGAGACTGAGGTGTTCCCGAAATCTGAGGTGACGACTACGCTGTCGGCTGGCGTCGGCGTGCCCCATCCGCTGCCGCCTCCGGCAGAGACACTGCCGGTCGCATCGGCGACGCTACCGGTGACGACTGAGCCGGGGCCCGCTTGTCCGGGCTCGATCGGTACCCACGTGTTAGTCGCCGGGCCTGCAGGTGCGGACGCCGTGAGCGCTCCGTAGTCGGCTCCGGAGTACCGGAGGCCGGTGGGACCGTACCCCGATGTCAGCCCTGTGCCGCCACCGCCAAGTCCCTCCGCCGCGGCGGTCTGCTGGGCGGCCTGGTAGCCCGCGGCGTAACCACTGTTGTAGCTTGTGGGGTCGCCGACGGCCGACAGGGTGGGCCCCGCTGCGCTTGCTGCCGTCATCCCGGTTGCTGCGGCAGGCGCCGTCGCCGTCGTGGAGAGATCATGTACTGCCGCCAGTACGGGGGTGGTCGATGGAACAGCCGATGTGACGGCCGCGGTCGGCGGAGCGGACAAGATGCCGTCGCTGAATGACGGGACTGTCAGGGTAGTGTCGGTGAGCGGGTCCACGGCGGCTGTCGCCGTGTCGGCGTGGGACCCGAAGATTTGGTCGGCGAACTGCTTACCGTCGCTGACCAACGCGAGCCCGGCCTGGATCTTCTCCAGGAGTGATTTGCCGCCGCCCGTGACAGCGCCCAGATCGGCGCTGATTTTGGAAAGCGAACCCATGACGTCGGTGCCCAGGCCGGTCAGGCCGATGAGCTGGAGCCACTGCTGCGCCGTGGAAAAGTAGGTCTGCAGGGCGTTGGTAGAGGTGCGCGCGATCACGCGCCCGACGTGATGGCTGGCAGGATGAGGACTCGCCAAGAGCCCGGCCACAATGGGGTTGGTGGAGCCGACGACCCCACGGTAGACCGCGATCGCCGCCTCGAGGAGCTGTTTGGTTTTCTCCAGATGCGCGACGTAGCGGTCGAGCTCGTCGGCGCTACTGGTCAAACTGCTGTGCACGTTCGCGATTTGTTCTTGAGCAACCGGAGAGGCGGCACCGCTCGGCCACGCCTGAGTCAACTGCTCCAGACTTGCCTTCCAATCGGCAGCCGCTTTCCGGAAGGCATCCGACTGTTGAGAAAGCTCGTTCGCGTAGGCTTCTATGGCCCGCGGATCGACCGACTGCACACTGTGTGCCAGGACCTGGATGCCGGGGGCTCCGGCTCGCCGTATGGCGCCGTTGGACGGAAGCGCGCTCGTCACGGGAGTTCTCCCGATTCCATGGTCCCCGGCATCCCGGCCACCGGTCGCAGCGACGACTTCATGTGGCCGGCGTGTGTGATGTCCCCGTCGGTGTATGACTGTCGGCTCGCCCTGAGGTTTTCCATCATCAGCTGGGCCGACGAGTGAACGACGTCGAAGGTGCTCGCGAGCTGGGGGTGAACCTGATCGAGAGCAACGCGGGCGACCACGTCGCCCAGCCGACCGAAGGCATCGGGGTGACACGCGGTGGCGCCGAGTTGCTGGGTGGTGCTCAAGATGAACCTGATCGTCGATTGCATGTCATCGGCGATGTTCTTCATCTTCTCCAGGTCGGCGACGATCGGCTCTGTGCTCGACTGCATGCTCTCCTCCTGCCTTGCATTACGTCGAATGGAGACTAGGTCACGGCATGGTGGTGGGGGACGGCACAAACACGGCGCCGGGGGCGTTATATTTTCCCGTGTGATGGATTCACGGCAGGCGGCTGGAGGTCGATGAACAACGCCGAACAGCGGATGAACGGCGGGTCTCCGCAGGCTGCTGGCTCCTTCAAAAAGAGCCCATCTGGGCGTGTCTCGGCAATTGTGTCTCGCGCGGATGAACGTCGAGGATCTGACCGGCGATTGCTCATCGTCGCCCGAGCGCGGCGCGTGCCGTAAGGCTTTCCGGGCGTGTGCAGCTGGCCTCACGGCGCCAGCACGCACCCAGGACCTGCTCGCGACCTGCGTCGATCCGAGCGCGGTCGTCGCCGTACCTCTGATGAATAGCGCGCCGAGCGATGCGGCCTGCATGTAGCCGACGTGACAACGTTGCATCGATCGCCTTCATCACCATCCTTCGCCGTGCGGCCTCGCTAATGGCCGGCTCGGTGTCCCAGGCGTCCCGACCGGTTACCAGCGATCGCGGCTGTCACTGGGTGGCCTGCTTCAGCTGGTGGGCCCGCGAAACGTCAGTAGCGGTACGGGCAGGCGGGCGTCATCTTGCACCCGATGGCTATCGCTACGTCTTCATGGCTATTGCTGCACCTTCGCGGCCGCCGCCCGGTCGAGGGTCGGTCCAGCAGGCACAAGACCGATGACATCAGGTGGAAGATCGACGGGCCGCACGGCGCCGTAACCGAGCGCGGTGCGGGCGGCGTCATCGGCGACGGCGAAACGTCTGGCCTGATCCGTCACCAGGTATGTGGTGCCGCCGTAGACGTTGGTCCGCACCAGCGCACCGGTATCCGGCGGAACGGCCACTTCCAGTGAACCGCCATTCCACGGAACCGGCCGCCGAACGGCCAATGCCCCGACCGCGCATATCCGGAGGCGCACGACGGGGTCCTCTCCGGGCTGCACCACCGCGCAGGCCGCGACATCCTGCGGGCTGAGCAGTTGCAGCAGTTGCGGCGGTCGAACAGGAAACGCGCCCCGGTCGACGGGTTCGACGACGGTCGGCGCCGACGCGAGCGCACTCGCCGGCACCGGCACCGGACGGACGGGGGAGGCACCGTAGGAGGCCCGGGCGGCCGGATCCCCAAGGACCAGCGCCGCCTCGGTTGCGGTGATCGTTCGGACGCCGTCGCTGAGCACCAGCATGAGCCTGGTCGTCGTGCCGACGACCTGCGACTGCAGAACCTGACCGACACGTACCCCACCGGGAGCATTCCAGCGGGGTTGCTTTCCGCGATTGTCAATGGGCGGGAATCGAAGGTCAGGCCCGACCGGCATGGCGTTGAGCACGCCGTCCGAAACCGGCAATGCGAGGGTCGCGCTGTAGTTCAGGGCAGCCAGGGCCGCGCTGCCGCCAATCGCCCATCGGCGACCGTCGGCAAGCAGATAGGTTCTCTTCTGCGCATCCTCGACCAGCAGTCCCGTGTCCGAGGCCGGTTCCTGCCCCTCCGGTTCGCCACCCAGCACGACGGTGGTCACCGGCGTGGGCCGGGGGGCAGCCCGCGAGCACACGGTCCACGCTCCGCCAGAAAGCTTGCCGGCAGCCGGCAGCGCATCGGGGGCGCCGCTGATACCGACGGGCAGACCGCGTGCCGCTTCACCAAGCGACCGGGCTGACACATGCACCGACTTCGGATTATCGGCACCGACAATCAGTCGCGCCGAGGCGAAGTTGAGTACCGGATGGATGCGTTCGTCCGCGGCCCGTACAAACCGGGTACCGGTTTCATTGGCGATAATGATGACACCGGGATCCTGCCAGGCGTCGGCGGCGCCGGGACGCACCAGCCCCCACACCCCGAACGCGGCCAAGGCAAGGGTGAGAATGATAGCGCCCGCCAACGTTCCCAGCAACGGCCGGCGGCTGGGCAGATGGGCCGCGTCGGGCTCCGCCTGCACCAGCGCCGACACGCTGCGCTGCCGCAAGAATTGGTTGGCCTGTATTTGATCCTTACGAGACCAAGCCATCATTCTCCTTCTGGAATGGATCGACGAAACTGAACATCGCGCGGCCGCAGGTTCCTCGGGCAGGATGTCGGCGTGATGCCGCCGCACGAAATGACACCCATGGACCGCAATTCCGCCGTAAGAAGCACGCCGTGGCGCATCGGCGACCAGCTGCCCATCCTGCCGCCGGTGAGAACCATAGTTGCGATCGAGGTGGTCGGGCTAGCGTGCAGTGCCTTCGCCGCCGCGGGCAGTCCGTCGGCGCTGGTCATCGCGCTGGCAATTGTCGGTGGAGTCGTCGGAGCCGTACCGATTCGGCGCCGGTCCGCGTGGAGCTGGGCCGTGACGTGGTGCTCCTACCGGCTGCGCACCAGCGGGACCCTCACCCCACCGTCGCCGCCGTCAGTGACCACCTTCATCGACCGCTCGGGCGCTGACTACGGCATCGTGACGACGTCTGGTGCGGTGGCGATGATGCTGGAAGTGGACGCGCGTTCTGGGCTACCCAGCCTGGATCTCCTGACCGGAGCCATGGAGTATCACGCCGTCGCGCTGGACGGCATCCAACTTCTCGACGTCATCACCGCGGCAGGGCACAGCCGGCTGCTGACGGTCCGGCTGAAACCGGAAAAGTCACGTGCCGCCGTCGCGGCACGAGGTGGGGGTGCCGCGGGAGCGCACCGGGCGCTCGGCGCGTGTACGAGCGCCCTGGTGCGTCGTCTGCTCGAGAGCGGCAGGACGGCCCGTGTGCTCGACACGAGCGAAGTGACCGACCTGGTGGCGAGCACGGCGGCTGCGCCGATGGTCGAAAGCTGGACCTACTGCAGGTCCGGCCGAACCCGGCACGTCGTGTTCGAACTGACCCGCTTGACGGCCGATCCGGCGACCGTGACCGCGACGCTGGCCCGGCTGCCCACTGCTGAGCTGGCGATGGCGTACGAGCTCACGGTGGGCCCGAGTGGTCAGCACGTCGTGCGCGCAGTGATCCGGTTGTCCCAGTCGCGGTCGCCGGACACCACGCCGAAAAGCCTGTCCGGTCCTGGCTGGCGATGCCGCCGTCTCGACGGGCAGCACGCACCGGCTTTGCGGCGTACGCAACCGCATGCGTCATGGTGACCGGCGCAGGGCGGCATTGCCTCCGGCGCAACGCCCGCGGTGCGGGCCACGGTCAGGATGTCATCCGCTCAGACCGCGAATCCACCCGTAAAGACCGAGAACTTGACCGACGACGGGCAGTACGGCGGAGAGTGCCATGAGTTCCGCAGCGTCCAACAGCCGGGCCACTCGCGGCGACGGCCGATTGCGCGGCGCGCGCACGGTCACACCGAACGCCATCGCCGCCGTGACGACACCGAACGCGGCAAAGGCCGCCGGCGGCTGCCACCGAACGTGCGTTCCGATGGTCGCCGCAGCGAGTCCGAGAACCAGCAGACCCGTTCCGAGAACGGTGCGCCGCTGGAACCGCCCCCGAGCCTGCCTGCTCTGCAGCACCGCCGCCACCCCCACCACTGCCGCCAGCCCCTTCGCCGCCGTGCCGTCAGTGAACGCAAGCGGCAGGACGCCACCGGCAATCGCGGCGCATCGCGACGCCTCGAGGACGTCGAGATACCGCTTCGCCCGGTCCGACTGCTCGGCCACATCGTGGTCGTACACCGGACCGTCGCCGGATCGGAACGAGTCCATGTCGGCCGGCACCGGAGCCGGCGTCAGCCGGCTCAGGCGTAACGCGAAAGCCGGCAGCGCCGAACCTGAGGCCATCAACAGCGACACCACGACCGCGGCGACCATCACCGCAGCGAACCGCATCGACGCCGCCGTCGTCATCATGGCGATGAGCGCGACCGCGGCGGTGGCGAGGAACGCGCGGGTATACCGGCGTGAGAGCGCCGCGGCCACGGCCGCCACCAGCGCCGCAGCCGACGTGCCGGCGAACAGTTCCGGCGCGCCGAACCTGCTCACCGGCACATCGCCTGCGGTGATCAGGACTGCGGACAGGCCGCACGCGGCCAGCGACAGCCACTGCAGCAACGCGCCCACCAACGCCGTCGCAGGGCGGGGCGAGCGAACCAGGACGCCACCGGCGACCAGCGCGAGCACACCGCTGGCGGCCAGAACCGACGCGACCGCGGACCACGGCGGTCCACCGGCCAATGCTGCCGCCACCGCAGCTGCCCCGCTTAGCGTCCCTACGGCTGCACCGGTGACGACCGTGTCGGCTGGACGCCAGGAGCCGGCCGAGTGCTCCGCGTTGTCGGCGATGGCATCCACCACGTCGTCGAAAACCGCCGGCGGCAGTTGCGCGTTGCGTGGCGTCAGGTGCAGGACGTCGCCGTCGACGATGCCGCTGGTCGCCACCATCGCCGACGTGTCGAGTGCACCGGTACCCAGCCGTGACAACAGCCAGCCGGTTCCGCCCGCGTCGTCGTCGCGCAGACCGGCCAGCCCCACCAGTTGCGGCACCAACTCGGCGATCGTCAGCTGCGCCGGCACCGCCACATCAACCCGCGTGTGCGGCGCCACGACCGTGACCCGCCGGGAGCCGGCGCCGGCCACCCGGCCAGCCTCTGCAGACGTCACTGCATCACCTCTTCACCTGTTTCGCCCGGCAGGCGTGCGGCTTTCCGCCGCCAGCGCTCGCCGTCGCCACCTGAACGTGCACGTAGTAATGACCGGAGGACAGTTGTGACCAGCACACCGCGGCGTTCACGGCGATCACCACGCATGATCCTTCCCAAGCCTCCCAGCGGGGACATCCAACTACAACCTCCGCCGACGCTGCCGCGTACGTCGGCGAACGCGGGCACCCAGCTGATGGTGGTACTGCCGATGATGCTGATGATGGGCGTCATGGGCTTCGTGTACATCGGGCGCGTCAGCGGCCCGATGGTCGTCATCTTCGGGGGGCTCTACGCCGGCGTCATGATCGTCATGGTCGTGTTCACCCTAGGACGAAGCGGCTCGGGTCGGAAACGGCAAATCAACGACGAACGCAAGGATTATCTGCGCTACCTGGGCAGCGTACGCCGTCAGGTCCGGCGCAACGCGCTGCACCAGCGTGCCGCGCTGCTGCTGGCTCACCCCGATCCCGACAGCCTGGCCGCGATCGCCGTCAGCGATCGGCTGTGGGAACGGCGACCCGGCGACCCCGACTTCGTGCAACTACGCATCGGCACCGGACCGCAGCTGCTGTCCACCGAGCTCCGGCCACCGCAAACAGCGCCGTTGGAAGACCTCGACCCGATGACTGCCACGTCGCTGCGACACTTCATACGGACCTACGTCACCGTTCCGGCCCTGCCCGTGGCCCTGTCCATGCGCGGGACGGCGCGGGTCACGCTCGTCGGCGCCCGCTCGGTCACCCTCGCCACCGCGCGAACTCTGATCTGCCAACTCGTCACCTTTCACACCGCCGAGGACGTCCGCGTCGCGCTGTGCGTCGCCCCCCACCGGCGCGGCGACTGGGACTGGCTCAAATGGCTACCCCATCTGCGACACGCTCAGCACGCCGGAGCCCTGGGCCCGCGGCTGCTGGTAGCCGACCAGATGAGCACGCTGGAGACGCTGCTCAGCGAGGAGATCGCCGGACGCGGGCCGTTCGCCGCGACGTCTGCCCGCCCCAGCCTTCCCCACATCCTCGTGGTCGTCGACGGTGGCCAGATTAACGATGCGGTGCTGGACCGCGATCAAGGCTTCGACGGCGTAACGATTCTGGCCCTCGACGCGCAGATGGCGGCTCGACCCGGCGAGCTGCGATTCGTCGTCGAGGCCGAACGGATGGGCTCCGAAGGCCTCGACGGCATCCGATATCTTGGCCGCCCCGATCTGACCTCCGACGCGGCCGCCATCGCCTTGGCACGGAATCTGGCCGTCCTGCCCGGCCCCGGCCGCGGTCCCACCGAAGATTCGCTCACCCAGAACCTCGGACTACCCGATCTGCTCAGCATGGGCGACCCCCGTGCCATGACTGAAGAAAACCTGCGCCAGCTGCGCTCCCGCCGCTACCGGCTGCGCATCCCCATCGGGCTCGACCAGCGCGGCACCCCGGTCGAACTGGACCTCAAGGAAGCGGCAGAAGGCGGGATGGGCCCGCACGGGCTGGTCATCGGCGCCACCGGCTCGGGCAAAAGTGAACTGCTGCGCACCCTGGTCGCCGGGCTGGCCGTCACCCACTCCTCGGAAATCCTTAACTTCGTCCTGGTCGACTTCAAAGGCGGCGCCACCTTCGTCGGTCTCGACCAACTCCCGCACACCTCCGCCACCATCACCAACCTCGCCGACGACCTCACGCTGGTCGACCGCATGCGTGATGCCCTCAACGGCGAACTCATCCGCCGCCAGGAACTGCTGCGCCGAGTCGGCGGCTACGCCTCCGTCCGTGACTACGAACGCGCCCGCGCAGCCGGCACCCCGCTCGAGCCGCTGCCCAGCCTGCTGGTCATCATCGACGAGTTCAGCGAGCTGCTGACCAACCAGCCTGAGTTCATCGACCTGTTCGTCACCATCGGCCGGCTCGGACGAAGTCTCGGCGTGCACCTGCTGCTGGCCTCGCAACGACTGGAAGAAGGCCGGCTGAGAGGACTGGAAAGCCACCTGAGCTACCGCATCGGACTTAAAACGTTCTCCGCCGCGGAAAGCCGGTCAGTACTCGGTGTCCCCGACGCCTACCAACTTCCCCCGGTGCCTGGATCAGGCTTCCTACGCCACGACACCTCCAGCCTCGTACGGTTCAAAGCAGCGTATGTCTCCGGCGCCCTGCCCCGCCGTTCCACCGGCGGCCAGACCAAACCGAGTACGCCGGAGCAACAGGTACGCCTCTTCGACCTCGACCGGGCCTCCCGGCCCCTGCCCGAGACACCAAAGGCCGTCGCCGCAACGCCGGCACCGACATCCGACCACGTTGAATTCGCCGACACCGTCCTGGGCGCAATCATCTCCGGACTCAGGGACGGTCCAGCCGCACACCGGGTGTGGCTTCCCCCGTTGGCCACACCACCGGCCCTCAACCGGATCCTTCCGCCGTTGGCCAACGAGGCTGGACACGGACTGACGCCCGCCGGGTGGCCAGGACGCGGCCGGCTGGCGATCCCGCTGGGGGTGATCGACATGCCCTTCGAACAACGCCGGGACCTGCTCTGGGCAGATCTGTCCGGCGCGGCCGGAAACGCGATCGTGGTCGGTGCCCCCCGCACCGGCAAAAGCACCATCGTGCGCACCGTGCTCACCGCGCTGGCGCTGACACACACCCCGCTGGAGGTACAGATCTACTGCGTCGACCTGGGCGGCGGAACACTGGCCCCGCTGGCGGACCTGCCGCACGTCGGGGCCGTGGCGGCCGCCCGCGACGCCGAACGCTGCTCACGTCTGATCGCCGAACTCAGCGGACTGCTCGCGCGACGAGAGGCCGAATTCGCCCGCCTGCAGCTGGACTCGATCGCGGCCGCCCGCCACGCCCGCGACCCGGACGGACGACGGCTGTTCGCCGATGTCTTCCTGGTCATCGACGGCTGGCTGAACTTCCGGGAACTCTACGAACACCTCGAGGACCAGGTCGTCACCCTCGCCCGTCGCGGACTCGGCTACGGCATCCATGTCGTGCTGACCGCCAACCGGTGGTTCGATGTGCGATCGGCGGTACGAGATCTGATCGGCACCCGACTTGAACTGCGACTGGGCGACCCGAGCGACTCCGAGGTCGACCGCCGCGCCGCCGTCACCGTCCCCGAGGGCCGCCCCGGCAGAGGCATCACCCGCAGCAAACATCACTTCCTGGCAGCCCTGCCCCGCATCGACGACCGAACGTCGACCGATGACCTGGCCACCGGCGTCCAACAACTGGTCGCGCGGGTCGCCGGCGCCTGGGACGGACCGGTCGCCCCGCGGGTGCGCCTTCTGCCGACTACGCTCGATCTCGCGGCGTTGGACGCTCCCCGCCAGGGCCGGCTCGACGTTCCCATCGGGGTCGCCGAGGTGGACCTGGGAACGGCCTACGTCGAGTTCGGCAGCGAATCGCATTTGATGATCTTCGGCGATGCCGAGTCCGGTAAGACCACCGTGCTGCACACCCTGGCAACCGGTACCGTTCGCCATTACACGCCTGAGCAGGTTCGGCTGGTCATCGCCGACTACCGCCGCGGGCTGCTGGGAGCCTTCGACGGACCTCACCTACTCGGACATGCCGGGGGAGAGGCCGCCCTCACCAGCATGGTGGCCGAAGTCGTCCAGGCGATGCGTAACCGGCTACCCGGCCCCGATGTCACCCCCGAGCAGCTCAAAGCCCGCAGCTGGTGGCGTGGGCCGGAATTGTTCCTTGTCGTCGACGACTACGACCTGGTCGCGGCCACTGCCACTAACCCGCTGCTGCCCTTGGTCGAGCTGCTCCCACACGCGCGCGACATCGGTCTGCATTTGATCGTCGCGCGGCGCAGCGGAGGCGCCGGACGGGCTCTCTACGACCCGCTCCTCGCTCAACTGCGTGAGCTCAGCGCACCCGGGCTGCTGCTGTCCACCAATGCGGAAGAGGGTCAGCTGTTCGGGGTCCGGGCCACGCCGCTGCCTGCCGGACGGGGGACGCTGGTCACCCGCCGTCGCGGCGCACAACTGATCCACGTCGCTTCGGATGCCCGCGCGAATGACAGCTGAGCGGTAAATGTACCCCTCATCGTGGGGGACGTTGTGACCTAGCGATGCCGCTTCGGCAGGCAGCATCATGGTGGCGCATTGGTCAACCGTCGCAGATCGGAGCAGTAATGTTGAACCCTTCCCAGCCGACGCCATCTAGTGGCGCGCGTCAGACCGGTGATGAAGCCGCCTACAGTAAGGCGGAGACCGCCTTCCTCGAGGCCCGGAACACCATGGCCACCGAATTTAAGAAGTCCAGGGGCGTGTTGGCGGGCACACTGTGCTCTTCCAGCTATCAGGGGCAGCAGAGTGGGCAATTCAAGGCGGCGATGCTGAGGCATGCCGAACTGGAAGTCCACTTCCGGAAGAAGTTCGAACAGCTCCACGAATTCATTGCCCAAACGCGCAAGACGAAGACTGCAGGCGACCTCGCCGCCTCGGATGCCATTAAGTCCGCGTCCGCAATGCTCGATGGCGTCGGAGGTTCAGGCGCCATTATCGGAGCCCTCAACCGCTAGCCCCAACCCATCCGACTTTCATAGAGGACGAAGACATGGCAGCAAACGACGGTAGCTACATCAGCGTCAACACCGATCATCTGGCCGAAGGCGGTCAGCACCTCCACGGCCTTTTCAACGGTATCCGCCAGTGCACAGACACGCTGTATGCCGAGATGAAGCCCATGTTCGCAACCTGGGACGGCACCTCCCGAGGGTACGCCGATCAGACGTTCGTTACAGCCCGCCGCATGCTCGACGAATTCGAGCAGTCCATTCTAGCGCTCAGCAAGGCCACGACCAATGCCGGGCTGGATCAGCACCAGGATGAGATGGCCCGAGCGAACCTCTGGCAGACCGCATAGCATCTGCGCTGCGACGTCAAAGGGCCGGGCTGTGGCCCGGCCCTTTGAAGCTCATACCGGACGCCGATGGCACCGTCGTTCTTCGGCGACAGCCGTGCAGGAAAGCTCAGCATTCGCCTAGCGCATTCCGTGAAACGCGATTGCCTCAATGGAAAGCCGATAGCAGAGTGTATACATCCGGTACCCTTGCCAACTCGTCGGACCCACCACGAGGGCACTCTTTCACTGTCCATCTGGACTCATTGCGCAGTTTCGGGCGTCGCTTAGAGGATCAAATATCGGTCCTGCACCGCACCATCGCCGAGATGAGTGACCCGACGCGCTCGCAGGCACCCTTCGGTGACTTCCCGGAAGCCAATACCCTCCTGCTGCGCTACACCACCACCCTGGACGACATGGTGAAACTGCTCAGCACGGTAAAAGCCGCCATCGCCTTTGCAGGCCAGGTCACCGACGTCGTAGCGGACAGCTACGAAGCAAGTGACAAACGCGCCGCCCTCGACGTCCGATCGACCTCTTGACTTCAGGCCGAGCCGGACGGCATCGGCGGGAGAACAGGAATGCCATGTCAGCTCTCACCGACTACACCCGATTCAGCCATCACGAACTCGTCCGCATGGTGAACGCCGGCAGTCCGGAGGTTCTGCGCCGCACCGGCGACGCCTGGCATGACGCGGGCCGCAACCTCCACGACGGCGCCGACGCGATCGCCGACCAGCTGGCGCGCTTCGCACCATTCTGGACCGGTGGCGCCGCGGACCAGTACAAGCAGATGATGTCGCAGCTCGCCGACGGCATCACCTCGTGCGCGAACGCCGTCCTCGCGGTGCGTGACCAGGTTTACCGCGCCAGCGAGGACCTTCGCACCGCCCAATCCCACATGCCCGCCGCCGTTGTCGTGAGCGAAACTGACCCCACCGTCGTCGCTCTTGCCGCGGGAACTCTCCCCACGTCCACCGCCGCGGCGATCTGGGAAGCCACCGACAGGGCCGGCCGGTCCGCGCTCGTGCAGAAGATCAACGCACTGCAACAACAGACGGCCGCGTCCACAGCCGCCAACAGTGAAGCGGTCCGCGTGATGACAACATTGGCCACCAATTACACGGACACCGAAGCGTCGTTCCCGCAGACCCCGAAAGCCGAAGACGCGCCGGTCATCACCACCCAACCTGCCAACAGCGACGCCACCGTCCTGGTGAACCTCCCCCCACAGCAGGCGGAAACCCACCAGCAGCTGTCCTTGACAGCAGCGGCAGCCCTCGAGGGCAAAGCCGCCCCTCAGCAGCCGAACGCCCTGTTCGGTTCGATGTACTCCGCCGGCCTGCTGGCTGTCGCCGGCGCGGTAGGAGCAGGTATCGGATCCGCCGCGCAACGCCTCAAGACGTCGGCAGCCACCAAAGCGGCGGCTAAAGAACTCGCGAGCAAAGGCGCGAAGCAGGCATCAATGCCGTCGCTCGGGGGCGGTGGGGGACCCGCGCCTGCACCGGTCGGCGATGCAGTCCTATCCGCCGGGTCGTCGTCGGGCTCGGCTGCGGCATCGACCATCGCGGCGGCAGCGGGTTCCTCAGTCGCGCGTTCGGCGGGCACATCCATGATGCCGATGATGCCGATTGGTGCCATGGGAGCGATGGGTGCCATGGGCGCGGGGACGGACGGGATGGCGGGGGGCAGACGCCTTCCGCCGTGGTTGGTCGAGGACCGCAAGGTCTGGGACGTCGCCGTTGAAGCCATTCCAGCAGTTCTTGACGGCGAAGCAGGCTTCCACAGCGCGTGAAGCCGCGGGCAGGGTCCGTGGGTGAGGTGGCAAGTTCGGTCGTCGTCGGATGAGTGAGGTAAGCAGTTCATGGTTTCTTTCGAGGTCGAACCTTCAGCCCTGTTGAGTTTCGGGGGCCCGGCGCGAGGCATCGCCGAGGAATTCGGTGGTGACGCTGCCGCCCTAGAAGGTACCGACGTTTCCGGTGACATCTTCGGCACCATCCGATCGTCGGCGGTCGTTGCGGCGGCGACACGGAACGCGCAACAGGCACTCACATTCAGTTTCAACCAAGCGATGCAGGCGGCGGGCTTCATGTCGGAGGCTGTGCCGTCCGCGGCCAATAGCTCTGTCAGCCGTGATGAGGCTATCGCCGTTAATATAGGAGGGGTTGCTCAGGTGGTAGAGCATCTGTCGCCGGCCGCCGAAACTCCTTTTGGTGCGGGCCTACTCGACCCGCACGTGTTCGGTACACCCCAGCCTGTGCATCGCACCGGACCATAGCGCGATGAGTGGAGAACAGCGATGACGACATCCACGATTGATGTCCCGGGCGTGGCGAACGCGTATCTCGCGAAACTGGTGAAGTACCGCAAAGCGATGACCGGTGATGTCGGCGCCATCGACGCAGTCGGCGAGGTCTTTCAGACCCGGGCGGACGCCGCCGGGTCGCGGACGTCCGTGCTGGCGGGACACGCATCAGCGGTTCTGGCCCATTGGAATGCGCCGTCGGCTGATGGATTCCGGGCCACCATGGCGGACTTCTCCGGGCAGATGCAGCAACTAGCGGCGGCCTGCTCCGCTGCTGCTCGAGCGCAGTGGCAGTCAGCTGAGGCGCTGCGGGATGCCGTCGTGCGGATGGATGACATCATCGCTCGCTTCAAGGCTGACGCCCGGGCGGCCGCGGAAGCGGGGAACACGAGCCAGCAGAAGTGCATCGCGGCCGCGGCTGCCTCAGTGCAGGGAATGATGAGGCTGGAAAGCCAGTGCAAAAAAATCCGCAACGATGTGCAGGCGGCGGTCAAAGCGCTGGGGGATACGGCGCTGCGATCGGCCGAAGTAGTGGAGCAGGACACCGATCTGGCTTTGCTGGAATGTGCGGCCACGCTCAACAAGGCAGCGCTGCGGCTGAACATCTCCGTCGGGGCACGCACATTCCGGTCTGACTTCGGCGCCGTCAACCCATGGGCGCCGGCGCGTAGTCTGCAAGGGCTGTTCGGAGGCGATACGCAGCCCTACGACCTGCAGTCGCAGTTCTACGTTCCAGCGACCAGCGCCGGGTACGCTGCGATGGCCGTTCCCTTCAGTACTACTCTCGGCGCGAAGTTCCGCTTGAACACCGACACCGTTTTCATCGCCGGTGAGGAGGTCGCCATGACCCCCGGTCTGGCGCTCCAACAATCAGGTCAGGGACAGCCACGTAGTATCGCCTCGGACATCGCCCTAGGCGGCGCCCTCAACCCGCTGAACACCAATGTGTACTTCTCCGACAACGACACGGTCAACTACCTGAGCACCCTGGGCATTAACAGCGGCGCACCCGCCGCACTGGACTGGGCATCAGGCACGGTGAGTCAGTGGAGTCAGGGGAAATTGGCGCTGAACTCGGGGCTTGCTGTACCGACCATGGCGATGATCCCCGCGACCGTGAACGGCTTCAGTCAGCTGTCCGACCTGCTGGTGGCAGGGCCGTCACCGACAGACACCAACAACAACAGATACTGGGCGGCGGTGCTGAGCCGTTCCGCGGCGCTCGGTCTGGGCGTCACCGTGCCCGTCTCGCTTGAGCAATTCGTTCAGCAGGCCAGCACTGGCAAGAAGTTGGACTGGGCCACCGCCGGGCTGGCTCTCGGTCTGCCGTTCGTTCAGAGCGTCGGCTCCGAGGTCCTCCTGGGACCCGAACCCCCCGATAAGAGCGACCTGGTGTGGTCCGTGCCCCACAACACCGGCCGCTGGGTTGCCGCCGACATCGGCGCACTCAACTATTACCTGTTATCCAGCGAGGGCCCCGGCGACGGAAGCTCCGCCGACCTCCTCCACGCGGGAACGCGCGGGGGCAAAGCCGTGCTCGATCTCGCGCTCAGCGGAATGCTCCCAGGAACATCGGAAACCGCGATAGATGATGCAGCCCGCACTATCGACGGTCAACAGCGCGCGCTCTACGACGCCATGCACCAGCCACAACTCAGCCTCCACGACCGGGCCGTATCTGCGCTGCTGAACTCCGCGGCCGGGACTGGACACACCATCAACGGCGTCGCCCAGACACTGTTTTATCCCGCTGCTTACGCCAACGGAACTGATGCAGCTCTCCGAGACTCCATCCAGCAAGAATTCGGCGCTGCCGGACAATCTTTCCAGCGCGTCCTCGGCGGCTGGGACGCCTACGAGACACCGGGCACTCCCAACTTGTCGTTAGCCCCTGCAGTCCCAGCGCTCACAGAAGATGTTCACGATATCTCGACAGAATTCCGATATCTCGATCCCTCAAGCGGGTATGTTTTCCCGCGAAGGCTCTGATATTCTCCGAAGGCGCAGCCACAAGCACAACCTAATGCGTCCCAGACGTACCGGCCACGGCGATGAGGCTTGATCCGCTTCGACGAGTTGCATCGACACAGGCATCGCCCACCTCAGCCAGCCGCCGAGTACCCGGACACTTTGGAGAAGCGCATACATGGCATTGGGTCGAGCGAACGCCGAAGGCGTGCTGATGCGATTGCCGGTCGCCAATCAGCGGTGTCGAAGTCCGGTTAGCTCTCGCGGATGGGCCAGATGTCGAGGTTTAGTGGCATGGACGTGGTCCTTGCCCAGCAGGACATTGCCCAGCTACAATGCCGGACCGTCCCAACCGCAGTCGACAGCGGAGCCCGTAGTAGACGCAGTAACACATAGCGGCCGGTCGATTGATGTCGCTTTCGCCAGCCGTGAATCCGGTCGACTGGCCGCAGCGACCCCGATCGCAGTTGCCCCCACGGCCACGGCGCTCTTGAAGACGGCGTGCCGCCTCGCCGCGGCGACCAGACGGGCAGCGCATGGTCGCCGGAATCTTCCTGCCACGGATGGGGGCCTGCCGGCAATAGAAGAATGTGATGACGCAAACCGAGCCGACCGACGAGGACCTGTGGGTGGGCCGCAGTTGCCTGCGGGGATGAATCGGCGTTTGGCGCGCTGTTCGACCGGCATTCCCGTGCCGTGTACAAACATGCCTTTCGGCTGTGCGGTTCGTGGAGTACGGCGGAGGATGTCACGCAGGCGACGTTTCTCGCGGCGTGGCGCAAACGTGGCACCGTGCGGCTGGCACATACGACGGCGTTGCCTTGGCTTCTTGTCGTGGCCGGCAACCACGTTCGTAGCGAATGGCGATCAGCTCGCCGACTGCGGGCCCTGGTCGGGCGAATACCCGCAGAACACCACATCGACCCCGCTGACGACGTCGTAGGCCGGGTGGACGATGAACGCTCAATGGGCAAGGTCCTAGTACGGCAGCCGCCATTCGTGATCATGGCTGAGTTTCGAGGCTGAGCCGACGAGCATAGTGGGTTCGTCTGGCTCGTGCCTGGTGCCGGCGTCGCCAGTTTGACCAGCGCAAACGGTGGGCGATGCTGCGAGTCGGCCGGATCAGCAGGGCGTTGATCAAGCGGCGGATCTCGTTGACGGTCAGGTCGATCATGTCGGGCTGAGCGCGGTGGTCTGGGCTGCGGGGGTCGGCGGCGCAGATCGCGAAGACCGCGAGGGCGGCCAGCGCGAGGGTGGTGAATCGGTGCCAGGACGTCCAGCGGCGGACTTGGTGCTGGTCCACGCCGACCTGGCCCTTTCCGGCCTGAAACGACTCCTCCACGATCCAACGAACTCCGGTCACCCGGACAAGTTGGGCGACAGTGACCGGCCCTGGCGCCCAGCAGCGGTAGAACGCCATCTCACCGGTCGTATGGTTGCGGCGGATGAGCAGACTGTGCCGGCCATCGTCGTCCGGGTCACCGTCGGCACCGACGTCGGCCAGCCAGGCCCAGTCGTAGAACCGTGGCCCTTTCGACCCGTCACCGGCACTTCGCCGGGTCCATGCCGCGGCCGGCAAGTTCGCGGCCAACTGGTCGGCGCGGCAGCGGGTCTTAGCTGCGTCGATCGGCACGAGGTGATCGCAGGAGACCGCCAGGACGTAATCGAGACGCAGTCTGCGCAGCTCACCACGCAGCCTGGTGTTGTTGCCGTAGGCCTCGTCCGCGGCGACCCATCGGGCCGGGACCAGGGCTTTCACGGCGGCGGTGATCATGACGTCGGCCAGCTCGGATCGGGTGGCGAACCCGATGTCGTCCGGGATCCCGGCCAGTTCACATCGCCAGCGGTCGTCGGTCCAGGATTTCGGCAGGTAGACCCGCCGGTCGATCAGGGTGTGGCCGTGTCTGCTCGCGTAGGCCAGGAACACGCCGACCTGAGCGTTCTCGATCCGCCCCACGGTACCGGTGTACTGGCGTTGGACACCGACGGTGTGCACGCCTTTCTTCAGATCCCCGGTCTCGTCAACCACCAGGACCCCGTCCCGGTCACCGAACCGGTCGACGACGACCTGCCGCAGGTCGTCACGCACCGCGTCGGCGTCCCATTTCGCTCGGTAGAGCAGTCGCTGCATCGCATCCGGCCGGCCGTGCCCGGCCTGCTCGGCCAACTGCCAGCACGTCTTGATCTGAAAGTCCGCGAGTAGGCCGGTGACGAAAGCCGGCGGCCGCCTGGCGGGGCTCGACCCGGGCGAACCGGCCCACGAACTGGTCACCAGGTCGATGGTTCGTCGCCAGCGGGCAGGCTCTAAGCTGTGGCCCTCGGCCACCGCAAGGTCTGATGTTGTGTCCACAACGCACAGACGATCATGCGGTGGCCGTCCTCGTTCCCGCGGGATCCGAGGTCACCTAACGAACGGCGGCTGCCGTACTAGCTGCGGTAAGGGGTCTGCCACGCGCCGAACGTGAAGCCGTTGCGATGTGCCTATGGTCCGGCGTTGGCTATTCGGAGGCGGCCGCGGCATTAGGGATATCCGAAGTTGCGGTCCGATCCCGAGTAAACCGCGCCCGGAAACGACTCACCAGGAAGCTTGGTTCCATCGCGTCACGGAGGAACGATGATGAGTGACTTGCTCAAACCTCCGCCGAGCGGGATCTGCCGCCGACGGCGGCGGCTCGCATCCGCCTGCGCTGCTGGTCATGGCGCAAGGCCCGCGCCCGGGGCCGCGCCGGCGACGGCTGCTGATCGTGCCCGCCGCAGTGCTGACAGTGCTCGGCGGACTCGCCGTGATCAATATGACCGGACGTACCGACCGTCTGCAGATCCTTGCGATGAGTGCCGTGGAGCTGAACCCCACCTTTCACGACGTGATAGGTGATTGCATTGAGTTTATGAAACCCCGACATGAGGAGCGCCAGGCCCTAAGTTTTTTGCCGTAACGGCAGCCGACGTCGCCCTCGCGTATCGGCAAGGCAACGTGGCCGGGTTTCTGTTCCTCAACCAGGCCGGGTACATGGAATGCAGTGCGTATTTGACTGCCGGCGAAAGGGAGGCCGGTGTGGGCGGTGAGCTCTGGCCGCACCGCGATTGGCTGCCCGGACCCGTCCAGATACTGGGCATGACGTCGTCCGAGGAAGACCATGGATGGGTCCAGGCAACGGGACGAGTCAGCCCTCGTGTTGATCACTTGGTTCTCGAACACGGGGACGGACAGACCACCGCGGCCCGAATAGACAACGGCACCTTCGGGTTGATCTCCCGAAACGACGACGTCACCCCCGCCGCTGCACTCGTCAGATACGGTTCCACTGGTCAAGAATTCCGCCGTAAAGCCATTTTCGCATTGCAGCGGGACACGCACTGCTATACGGACCACACCGGCAAACTAATCTACCGCGAAACCCGTCACGACTGCCTACCCGCCGATCCTTGGATACGCCAATCAGGTGTGGTGAATAGCGAACTACTCGGCCTGGCGGATGAAGTTGATTGACACCATCAGGAAGCACGGACGGCGCATGTCGTTACCGGCAGGCAATCACCGATCCGCCGGGCCGGGGGCCCCAGTTCGTCCTGGCGGCCTCCGCCCCACCGGTGCTCCTGAAGGCCGCGCCGGGATCATTCGCCGCGGCGGTCAACCGCTGACTCCGGCTCGGATCGACGACGTCGCGTCCGCGGGCGGCTTTTCGGTATTGAGCCGATCCGCAATCTGGCGGTCAACACGCACGGGACCAGGATCGCCTCATTGACGTATGGCCTGCACGGCCGTCGGGTTCGGCTGGATATCAAAGGTCGGTTAGTAAGCGGGTCACCAGCATGGCTGCTGCCCACCCGGCTCCGATCAACGGCAGTTCGAGAACGTTATGACTCGGGTGCGCGCGCTATGCTTACCCACGATTCCGAGGAGGCTCTCACCGAGCATCACCCGCTGCACTCTTTGAGTCCGGCGGCAGCACGCGCGTTCACCGATCCTCGGAACGCGAACTTTTGGGCCGTCGCCGGCCTGCGGAGACCGGTGCTCGGATGGAGTGAGAAGTACGTCTGGGCCTCTGCCGTACGGGTCGCGCTGATGCTGCCGGACCACCACATGGGAAGGCCACGACGAACGCCACGATGTGGCTTGCGCGGCTTGGTCAGTGGCCGAGCGTCATGGCGTGGGGGTCAGGATGCACTCTACGGGGTCTCGCGGCTCGGCTGGGCTAGTGACTTGGTGGATCTGATGATCCAGAAAATGGTAGACATTCGTTGTGAGCGGGTCGCCCGTTTCGGTTGCCGCCAAGCCGTAGAGAGATCGGGCGTGCGCAGCCAATGTCCGGATCTGATCAAGCTACGGTCAGGGTCCAATGTCGTGGCTATCACCAAAGATGCGGCTGGCGCAGCCACCAGGCAGCCGCGACGCTCAATCTCGCACACCGAGTCGAGCATGACGGCATACGCCGAGGTGTAGTAGTCGCTGCCGGTCAGATAAACAAGCTCGTACTCGGGTGCGTCGGTCAAGTGGTAGCGGTGTGCGTTGACCGGTACATAACGTCGGACGCTTTCCCGGGCAGCGGTGAAGACCGCATCTTCGTCGACTCCCCGGGACAGGAATTGAGTTTTGGTCACAGGGTGGATGGACATCGGCAGGTCGATGACGACCTGTTCCGCCACGTCGCCTCGAGACACAGGGCGTATAAGCGCTTGCTCGGAGCGGCCATGGTAGGGCGCGAGCTGGGTCCGCAATCGAGGGAGAGCTTCGCTCCACGAGAGCATACTGGTTTTCTCGGCCACCGCTCGCTCGGCGTCCGGTTGCTCAGGCCCTTGTTGACGCCGTCTGGAGAAGATGCGCATCCGTTCACTCCAACCGCTGATCATCGTAGATCAGCAAATTCCCGCTTCACGCCAGGGTCAACTTCAAGGTCAGCACACTCGATCCCGGCCGCAGCCGTATGCGGCCGGTTATGTGCCGTCGGCTTTGGATGCCGACGGGTGGTCGGGAAGGCGCTAGCATGACGCTTCGGTGATCGCCCAATCGAGCGTTCGGCTCTGTGACGCTGGCGGCATTATTTGCATTCTCCGACGACGCCAGACGGGACAGCCATTCAGGGCGTCGTGCCGGTCAGCAACGGTAGCACCGCGTCGCAGAGCCGCAGCGTGAGGTCTCGGCGACCACGAACGGCCGTCCCGAGAAGACTTAACCGCCCCTTCAGACTGTAATAGAGCGACGGACTGACCGGCTGATGCCCGTTCTCGTGCATCTGCAGAACGAAGGCGGCCAGCGCACCCAATCCGCGGGTCAGCTCGGACATCGAGCTCTTCGGGAATGCCGCGGCGATGACATGGTGGGCATCGGGGACGGCGACGATGACACCACCAGCGGGGATGCCCAGCCAGTCCTCGGCGTGCATCGCCGCGGCACTCGTGCAGGTCTGCTCGCCCTCGATCAGCATCAACGGTGGCGTGTCGGGAAGATCTCTGATCCACTCGCCCCGAAGGTCCTTGATCGCGAAGTCCGCCGCCCCACGAGCGACCCGCAGAATCTCGTCCGGGGAGCGGGCCCACCGGCGGACGTCGGCCGCCGCGATCGGGATGTCGCCGGCAGGCATCGCTACGACGATGGTCTCCAGCAGACCGGGTGCCACCACGCGGTGTACCTCGTCGCCCTCCACCAACTCGCCCGCCAGGACGGAGCGCAGCAGCGGCGCAGCATCCAACCATGACATCCGCCGCACCACGTCGCCCTGTTCGTGGAGGTCACGCAAGCCCAGCAGTGCGGCACACATGTCGGCCTCGCGCGTCCCGATCGAAGAGTCGGCGTCGTCGGAGTCGACAAGACGCGAGATCTGGTCGAGGTCGATACGCGCAATCGGCTCTGCGGGCTGCTCCGGGCGCCAATCCACCAAGATCGAGCGCGGCTGCCCACGCTCGATCTCAGCCGGCCAACCAAGTTTGCCGGCAGCGGCGAGAACGACCGGCGCCAACCGGTGCCGGCCACGGCGACCGACGATACCAAACATGCGCTGGCTCTCCTCACGCACTGACCGGGAGGGTCCCGAATTTCCTCGGCAACGCCCATCCCGCCCCTCAACGAGAGCATCGTAGGGGCGAATCGCACTCACCAGCACCGGAAAAATACCCCACACCTGGAGACGTTCCTCCGGCTCGTCGGTGCCACCAAGCGTCACCGTGCCGCCCATCCGAACGTCCGATCCTCCGACGCTTCGGTCGCAACTACTGCTCAGCACAGCACAGAGGCACAGCGATACCCGCAGATGCACGACCACGCTCGTCCCGACGCAGCATCACAGTGTGCCGGCCTGACCGGCCATTACCACCGGCGTGAGCATGCCGCCGACTCGGTCGAGGTTCTTCGGGGTTCGGGTGACCACCACCGCGTCGACTGCTCCGACGTAGTCATACCCACCTGACCTGTTCAGGAAAAAGAGCCTCCTTCCGGATTCGGGCCGTGGCCCGCAAGCTCATTACGTCGCCATCGCGACGCGAACACCGCCCCGACCGCGCGCTCCCGCCCTGCTGGCAGCGCCAGACCCGTGCGTGCCCAGTCGGGTGGTCTGAAGGGAGAACGATGAGATCGCGAAGCATCCAACGTGGGGCATTGCTCCTGACGGCGCCCGTGCTTGCCCTTACCGTCGCCACAGCTTCATCAGCAACCACCCCGGCCGCCCCCGCGCCACGGTTCGAGGTGACGGCGGCTCGCGCCTCCTGCTCATCGACGATCGTCGTACCGGGCGAAACCGCCTTTCCGGAAAGCATCGATTACGACATCCGTGGGGGCTTCTACTACGTCTCCGGCAACCAGAACGCCATCATCTACCGCGGCCGTCCAAACCAGTCGACGGCGCAGGTGTTCCTGACCGCCGCCGACGGCGTCCCGAATAATCCGACCGGGATCAAGGCCGCCAACGGTCGGCTGTATATCGCGGGTGCCTTCGAGGGCACCATCACTGTCTTCGACCTGACCACGCACCGCCTGATCCGCCGCTTCACCACCGGCGCCGGCGGCCTGATCAACGACCTCGTTGTGACCGGCCGCGGTGACGTCTACGCCACCGATTCGTTCCGGCCGACGCTGTGGCACATCACCGCTGCGCAGGTCCGGCACGACCCACCACTGGTCCTCTCACCATGGGTCGACCTGTCCCCGAGCGTGCCCTACGGCCTGCCTGACCGGCCGGCCGCCAACGGCATCGTGGCCCTCAACAACGGCCGGACACTGGTCTTCGTGCAGAACACCACCGGCGTGCTGTACCGCGTCGACACCAGCACCGGTGCCATCACCACAGTCGACACCGGCGGTGTCACGCTGCGCAACGCCGACGGGCTCACCCTGACCGGGCACACCCTGTACGTCGTCCGCAACGTCGATGAGCAGATTGCCGTGCTGCACCTGAGCCTCGACGCCCGCCGCGCCCGCGTGGCCACCACGATCACCGACCCGAGTTTCGACGTCCCCACCAGCGTCGCGGTGACCGGCTTCCGGCTGCTGGTCACCAACTCGCAACTGGACAAGGTGCTGGCCGGGAAGCCCGGCGTTCCCCCGTTCACTATCAGCAGCATCCCACGTCCCCGCCACCGGCACTGAACAGGAGAACCCCATGTCCACCGTCCGCTTCATTCTGCGAATTGCCCTGGCGGTGTTCTTCGGCACCGCGGGCATCATGCACTTGATCGACCCCACCTTTTCCACCCGCAGGTACAGGACTTCCTGCCGGCGCGCGACGCCATCATCATCGTCACCGGGGGGTTGTTCCTTGCCGCGGCAATCGGACTGCTCACGCCGGCTAGCATCCGACGGTACGCCGCCGTCGGGCTCCTCGCGCTGCTGTTGGTGGTTTGGCCGGGCAACTGGTATGGCGCTGTCGAGGCTGGTAGTTATGTCAGCCCCGGAGGCCCCAACGTCATCGACTGGATCCGCGTGCCGTTCCAACTGCTGTTCGTCGCCGTCGTCTGGTGGGCCAACCGCGACGTTCTCACCCGCGACGGCATCCGCTGGTATGTCCGAAGGCGAGGACACCCGCATGCCCGTTGACGCGGAGGACCCGCCGGCCGTCCATCAGTCTGCGCGATCCGGGTGCGGCGCCACTGAAGTGTTACTGCGGGTCGGTATCAGCGGCGCACGCCGCGGGTGGCCAGGCGTCCGCCCCGTCCGCGTTTGGCAACAATGTCAAGTAGTCTTGTCGACAAGTGGACTTGTCAGTAAGGTGCGACTATGACAAACCGTAAGCAGCGCAGGATGCAACCGTCTCTCCTCGGTCGCTTCGTCGACTGGGCCCTTGACCGGAGCGGCTCCGGCGTCTATGGCGACGAACAGGAACGGCACCGGTACTAGGAAGGCACGGTCCTTACCAACGGTGTGCAGTGGCAAACAGTGCTGTGGACGTTGACCGTCCTGTCCTGGACCACCCACGGGAGCATCAACCAGTACCTGCTGATCGTGTTCGCGGCGGTGGTGGCGCCCGTCCCGCTCCTTCTGCTCTACGGGCTGCGGGGCCGAGTGCGGATGAACACCGGTCCCTGGACGATGCAGACATCGGTGAGCCTCGCCATCACGACGGCGCCGATGCTGGCTTTCTTCATCGCGTTGACGGGCCGCCACGCCGAAATGCAGTTGTACCTGCGCCTCGGGATGGGGCTTTTCGTCGCAGCGTCGTCCATGGTGGCCGTCGACGTGGCGAGCCGTCGTCGGCAGCGCGTTCACCGCACAGCGGAAACGTAGCGGTGACACCGCGCTCCGGCGGTCCGGTGCGCGCCCCGCTCGAGCACGCGCACGCCACTGGGGCCCGCATCCGCGCACACCGAAACGCTCTGGGCCTAAGTCAGCAGCATGTGGCCGACACGGTCAACGTCAGCCGCCAGACGATCGTTTCCATGGAAGCCGGCGATTACGCGCCATCAGTATTCCTGGCCATCAAGATCGCCGCAGCGTTAGCTGTCACCGTGGAAGAACTCTGGGCCTGACCTGCTGCGGCCGGTCGAGGCGGCTGATAACGCAGCATCCGTCTCAGCTTCCGTGTGGCTTTAAAGCGCGGCCGACTTGTCAATGTGGGCAGCCGGCAGCGTGATGGCGTTTGAGGCGGGGTAATACCGCACTCGACGGCATGGCGCTGCCGGTCGCAATCCCGCTGCGACCCACCCCGTCGCCGTGGTGAACATTCCTAGTTGACGGTGAGGACGAGCTTGCCGCGGGCATGGCCAGTGTCGCTGGCGTCTTGGGCGGCTGCGGCTTGGTCAAGGGGATACGTGGTCACGGTGGTAACGAGGGCGCCATCGGCCGCCTCGCGGGCGACTTCCGCGAGGCGCTGCATCGGGCGCGAGCTGGAGCCGGCCGAGAAGGTAATGCCGAGCTGACGTGCCCGGAAGTCGGCGATGGTGACGATGCGGTCGGTCCCACCCCGCAGAACGATTGAGTCCTCGAGGGCACCCTTACCTGCGATGTCGAAGACTGCATCGACACCATCGGGAGATAGTGTCCGGATCCGTTCGACGAGCCCGTCGCCGTACACGGTGGCGGTGGCGCCGAGCGCAGTGAGGTAATCCTGATTTGCGGGGCCGGCGGTAGCAATCACGCGGGCGCCCCGCGTGATGGCGAGCTGGACGGCGATGGTGCCGACCGCCCCCGCCGCACCGTGCAGCACTACCGTCTCGCCGGCCTTGACCCCGAGCAGGTCGAGGACCCGCTCGGAGGTCTCGACCGCTGTCGGCAAAGCAGCCGCCCGCTCCATCGGCAGGTCGGCGGGCCTAATGGTGACCATGGTGGCGGCGGCCAGCGCGAATTCGGCGTAGCTCCCAGTCTCCGACCAGCCGAAAACGCCGTCGCCGACAGCGAATTGCTGAACGCCCTCACCGACGGCGTCCACGATCCCGGCGATTTCGTTGCCGGGAACAACCGGCGGCGTGACCGGGAACATCGCTTGCAGCGCACCTGAACGGATCTTGCTGTCGAGGGCGTTCACTCCCGCTGCCCGCACCTGCACGCGAACCTGGCCCGGCCTGGGTTCGGGTGCATCGATGTCGACCAGCTCTAGTTCCGCAGTCGTGCCGAACTGCGCGAACTGAATGGCTTTCAGAAGTCTCCTTGGAACTTCAGGTGGCTACGATTGGATGCGGAGTGTTGCGCTGGCGGGGCGACTTCCGCGTCGGCGCCGTCACCAGCCTCGGTGAGTTGACCACCGTGGGCGGCTTGCGATAACGATTTGCTCCGGCGGAGAATGCTCCGTCCCCCGGCCCGTCTCCAGCGCGATGCGCTCGAGAGAGGGATGGCCGGGGTGCCCACGTGCGCGAATTCAAGACAATAGTGTCGCCAGGTTCGATGCTCAGAAACAACCATTATCTTGTGATTCCGCCGGAACTTCGACCATTATAGGTGTCCATGCAATGTAAAAGGGGTGACGCGCATCGAACAGGGCAAGGTAGCATAGTAGGGACAATCTTCTTGTAGTCGGTGAATCGGATTTGAGCGATCCTCCCGGAGCGCGACGCGGCACCGACGTATCGACGTTGCAGGCGCCATTCTATGAGCTTGTGTCGCGGGGTGGCCCAATCCCGAGCAACTTGACTGCATTCTTGCGCTGAGAAGCGCGCTGTCGAATCCTGAAGCCGCATTTGCAAGCGTCCCATGTGCGCCCGGAGTGCCAGCGAACATCTCGATAGGGCGACCTCGCCAAAAACGGCGGTATTCGGCCATTCGATGGGCGACGCGAACAGATCAATAAGGCCGCCCAACTTGTGGCCGCCAGCATTGACCCCAGCAAGAGATCAACAGCGACGCGGCAACCATTCGAGTCGTCGCTAGACACCCATTACACGACGCCGTAGGTGGGCGGCCTCAAGCCAGCCGGAGGTTTCCGGAAGGACAATTGGCCGCCCAAGAAGGTTGATCGAGCCAGCACTTCGGCTACTTCTCCTCGTCGGAGGGACAGCATAAACAGATCAGCCGACTTCAGACCTTCGGAGGCGGCGCTAGAGCAGATTCGAGAAAGTGTATTTGCCGGGTGCAGTGATCGTCCGTGTAACAATTGACCGCGTGGTGTCCAGCTTCAGGGTGAGGGGATGAGCGGCGTCAACGTTAGTAGCTTCGACCGATACGGTGACCGGCGAGTATAGGTTCGCCCGCGCTGAAGCATTCAGACTGACCGTTTTGGTACCCTTCTCTGTCTTTCCTCCGAAGCGAAGGTTGCTCAGCCCGTGCTTCTGGATTGTCTCGAGGCGCCACGATATTGTGTTGGACGGAGCATCAGGTTGAATACCGAGGATGTACCGGTAGAAGAGGTCGATCGGGCCAACGCCGCTCCATCCCACAAAGTTGGGGCGCGCGTATCCGCCACCGTTCGTCGCAGGCGCGACAACTTCAGGAGCATAAGCTTCCCAGATTTGTCCAGCACCCCACTGGGGACCGGAAGAATTATACACCGCAACCATATTTGACACATGGTTGCGTGCAGCCTTCGACGCATCAGCAGAATAACCGTACGCCTGCAGTCCGTCGATTACCATCATGGTGGTAGGGGCCCAGACTCCACCGCGCCAATAGCTTCCAAACTTCGAATAGGATCCGTTGTCAGCCGACAACGACGGGAAGGAGTGGGGACGCGCGAACTCCGCCTGGTTGCGAAGGTGGCCGACTAGTCGCTCTGCTCGGGCAGCGTCCGGGATTCCCGCCAGCATGGTCCAGAAAGTGCCGATCGTCTTGACGTTGGTGAACGAGCCGTCTGGTCGGATGTCATAGTAGAAGCCGCTTCTGTCGTCCCACATGTGATCATTAATCAGCTTCTTGAGAGCCTCATATTCCGTATCGAACGTGTTTGCGATGCTTTTAGCGTCAGCAGTGCCTATGGCCCTCGCGATGCGAGCGATGCTCCGCGCATTGAGAGCTTGTTGTGCGGACAGATCAATCCACGACAGGCCAGAACCTGTCCGTGGTGAATTGTCCATCCCCGAGGCCAACAGGGTCGTCCAGTACAGGCCATTCGCGTTGCGCCGATGTGACTTGATCCAATAGAAATGTGACGTGAGCGCCGGAAGTACCGTGGTAAGCCGCTTTACGTCGCCGGTGAGGGTGTAGTAGAGCCATTCCGCGTATGCTTCGAGTGGCGGGTTAGTGTTGTTATTTGAGCGCGCGCCTGCCGGCGGAGGATTCGAAGGATCCGGGTACCACACCCACGAACCGTCAACTTCTTTCAGTTCACGGTCCCAGAAGCCGACGTTCGATCCGGTCGTAAGTCGTTTGCCGTAAAAGTTGTCCAGACTTTGGATGCCAGGGAAGGTGTCAGGGGCCCAGCGTGCCCACATCGACATAAAGCAACTGTCCCACAGAAAAACGCGGTCGTTGAAGCCCTCGTCCATGTAGCGGGCCGCGAAGCCGTTTTGGGCAGTGCCCTTCTGAATATTGGTGGACCCAATCTGCCAGGCACGATTGCTGAGCGTGACCCAGCTCGGTTGGGATGTCAGATCGATCTGCGGCACCAAGGTCTTTAGTGTTGTGCTGTCGATCGGAGCAACCGGTTCTGACGCGGCTGCTGATCGGCCGAGCAGAATCGGACCGGCAGCAGCCGCGGCGATCGCGGCTGCCGATCCTTGCAGTACACGCCGCCGCGAAAGCCTTGCGTCTTCTCCCTGACGTGGCATTGTTCCTCTTTCCATTATAGGCGGACAATCATGCAACTTCTCGCCGTAGTCATCTCTTGATCGAAGAGCTCGTTTTTGTCTTAGCAGGTTTCACGAAAGATATTTGTCACACAGCTTTTGAACATCGCGGACGCACAGCTGCTGGCGCGACACAAGGCCGTCGTCAAGAACAAGCTTGATGTTACTTCGGTAGATGACCCGCGACGGAAGCAGAATCGCGGGAATGTATGCTCCGGTCTCCTCGTCCTTGACTTTACCGAGAACTTTCGGGGTGTGACCTTGCAGGAGACCGATCGCAAGGGCAGCAGCTGCATCTGACTCCGGCTCGATTGACTTGTAGACGGTCATGCATTGCCAACCGCGTAGAACGTTCTGCAGGCCGCCGATCGTTGCGTCCTGTCCCGTCACGGGCACCGCTCCGGCGAGACCGCGAGCGCGAAGAACACCGATTACTGCGTTGGCTATACCGTCGTTCGCAGCGACCACACCCCGAATTCGCGGTTGTTGGTCCAACATCTGAGTGAAGATTTTGCGGGCCTCGTCGGTATTCCAGTCCGGAACGCTCTGGTCCGGGCCCTTCAGCATCTGCGCATTGTCGTACTGCGGCTGCAATACCGAATCGTACCCTTGCCGGTATAGGGCGGCGTTGTTGTCGGAGGGCGAGCCGTGAAGTTCGGAGACAATTGGATCTACAAGCTTTCGTTCCGCCAAGCATTTGAGCAACGCCTGACCTTGGAGAACTCCGACAAGGACGTTGTCGAAGCTCACATAATAGTCCGCGCCACCGCCGACGGTAAGGCGATCGTAGTCGATCGTGTAGATTCCTTTGCTCTTGGCAAGCCGGACGACCCGGCTGCCGCTTTCACTGTCGAGGCTGGCGGTAATCAAAACTTTGACACGACGCGCTATCATCTGTTCGCCGATTTGGACGAAGCGCGCCGGACTGCCCTCGGCATTTTGAATGTCCGCCGCCACGCCGGCCTTCGTGAAAGCTTTCGCAAGGAAGACGGGATCGAAGTCCGTCCAGCGCTGCGACGTGACGCGGTCCGGAAGTATTACCCCAATGGCGGGACCTGAAGAAACGGGCGTCGGCGTGGTCGTTTCAGGCTTTCTGTCGCTGCAGCCCACGACGGCGAAGAACGCCACCAGCGGCAATAAGAGGAGGGTCTTGACTAACCTGTCCATCGTCCTTCTCCAGTACGTCACATCTGAGGGCGCGACGTGAACTCCACACGTGAGGAAACCGGCATCTCTTTCCCCGTCCACGAGGAAATTCTCCGGTGAGCGAAGAGCATCGGCCAAGAAGCGAGGTGTCATGACGCGTTCCGATTAACGAAATCAAAACTGCCGTCAGATTCGCGTTCCGGCCGCTATATATTTATGCACGTCCGGGGAGGCCAACAAGTTCGCGTGAGCGCTCTCGCTCACTTGCAGAAAAGCGTTGCTCATCCTAATCCGTATGCCGAGAGGGTCCGATCTAGCATGTCTCACCCTTCTCCCGACCGGTTCACCCGTCAGGGGGAGAAGAGTGCGCCCCTTCGCCTCGGATGTCAACAGATGACGGACGATGATGGCAGGTTCTGCTCGTTTATCAATCCGCCTCAGCCGAAAGGCTGATCGGAGACCGGTAGCGGTAGGCATGTCACGACGAGCGTAAAGTTAGAAAAGTTTCCTATTTTATGCGCGCGACAGGGCGGAGCACCCGTTCTGCTGCATGTAGGGCGTAAAACTGACGATCGTCCTCGGACTGATCCGCTAACTTTAAGCCTTGATTTATGCCAAGGGACTATTCGATCGCAGCTCGGGCGTCAGCGTTAGAACGCGCTACATAGTAGTTATTCATCGTTGTATGCGAATTGTCGCTCACCTTCGGCGTCGCGAGGTGTAGCTTGGAGCACCCCGACAAGTCGATGGAGCGCAGCGGCTGTGGCAAAGCAAACCTTCACCAAGATGACAGACGATCTGGGCAGCGGCGACGCTGACTGCAGCGTTGAGTTCGCCTTGGACGGCGTCGCATACACGATTGACCTTTCCGACTCGAATGCTGTCAAGTTGCGAGACGCTCTCCAGCCTTTCATAGACGCAGCTCGCCGCGCCAATTCCACCGGAACTTCCCATCGATCTTCTCGCCCTACACGCCCGTCGACCTCGACGTCGAGAGCTGCGGTTAGCAACCGCCGCAAGGCTGACGATCGACGGACTGACGTCGACCACCCGACCCCAGAATCATTACCTGTCGGTTGATCAGCTCCTCAGCAGGGACTGTGGATCTAACGGTGTTTCGGGCCTGACCCGCCGGGCGTAGCCCGGCGAGGAAGGCAGCGTGATGACTACGACACTGGATGATGTGACTCCTCGAGGAGGAAGCCGGAGCCGTCGGCGGAGACCGCTGCGGCGGCGGAGCTGGTGCGGCTGGTCAAGGAGCAGGGCTTGTCGTTGACCGGTCCGGACCGGCTGCTCAAGCAGCTGACGAAGGTGGTCTTGGAGACCGCGCTGAACGTGGAGATGACCGAGCGCCTCGGCTACGCCAAACACGACCCGGCCGGGGCTGGATCCGGCAACGTGCGCAACGGCACCCGGGCGAAGACGGTGCTGACCGACGCCACTGGTCACGTGGAGATCGAGGTGCCGTCGGATCGTGCGGGCACGTTCGAGCCGCAGATCGTCAAGAAGCGGCAGCGCCGGTTGACCGGCGTCGACGAAGTCGTGCTATCGCTGTATGCCAAAGGCCTGACGACCGGTGAGATCGTCGCTCATTTCGCCGAGATCTATGGGGCGTCGGTGTCGAAGGAGACGTCTCGGGGATCAGGCCGCCGCTGTGGTGGGCGTGTCGCTCAGCTGCGGGTCGGTGTGGTTTATGGACGCTGGCAGGGTGAGCTTCGTCGAGACACCGATCAGCGGCCGGCTTCTGAGTCATGACGACCGGATCGAGATCGCTGACGGGCTGGTCCGCGGCGAACCGGTGAAGTGGATCGCGGCCAGGATCGGCAAGAGCTATCAGAGCGTCTGTCGGGAGATCGCCCGCAACCGCAAGCCGGGCGGCCGGTATCAGCCCTGGTACGCCCACAACCAGGCCTATCTGCGTCGACGCCGGCCCAAACTGCGTCGGCTGGCCGGCGACGCCGGGCTGCGCGAGGCGGTCGCCCTGAAACTGCACACGCGCTGGTCACCTGGTCAGATCAGCCGGTGGCTGCGGCGGCGCAATCCGCGGCGCAGCGCCTGGCAATTCTGCCCGGAGACGATCTACCAGGCGCTCTATCATGGTCTGGTCGTGCCGCCCGGTCCGGCGAACCTGCGCACCGGCCGTACCTATCGGAGGCGTCGGGGACGCGGGCGTGCCGCCCGGTCCGGCGAACCTGCGCACCGGCCGTACCTATCGGAGGCGTCGGGGACGCGGGCGCTCCCGGGAGGGCGCCCTCATACAGTCCACCCTGATGAAGTCGATCCACCAGCGGCCGGCCGCGGTCGAGTCCCGCCGGCAGGCCGGGCATTGGGAGGGTGACCTGATCATGGGAGCCGGTCAACGGTCGGCCATCGCCACGCTGGTCGAACGCAAGACCCGGCTCACCGTGCTGGTGAGACTGCCCGGTGATCACAGTGCCCCGTCGGTCGGTGACGCCCTCATCGAGGTCTTCGCCAGTATGCCCGCCCGGCTGCGGCGGACGCTGACCTGGGACCAGGGCAACGAGATGTTCCACCACCAGCAGATCGAGAACACCACCGGCCTACGGATCTACTTCGCTGACCCGCACTCGCCCTGGCAGCGCGGCAGCAACGAGAACACTAGCGGGCTTCTGCGCCAATACCTGCCCAAGGGAACCGACCTGAGCGTCCGGACCGACGGCCGACTCAATCAGATCGCTGCCGAGCTCAACGACCGGCCCCGGCTCTGCCTCAACGACAAGACCCCAGCCCAGATCATGCGATCATTACTCAGTCAGCAGACAGCGAGCTGATTCGCAACGATCCCTGGAAACTGCCAGCCTTTGACAAAGAGAGGTGCCGTTCGTTTGACAGGCCCTTAGCGAGATAGTCCCGTCTGGTGCTTGTTCCTGCGGCTAGTTTTCACAGGTTTGTCCTGCTTCGATGGTGGTGATGGTGCCGGTGGGGGTGGGGTTAGTGGCGGTGCCGAGGATGTTGCCTTCGGGGAGGGTGATGGTGAAGTCGGCGCCGTTGTCGGTGGGGGTGATGGTTGTTCGTTTGCCGTAGGTGGTGCGTAGTTGGGCGAGGGTTTGGCCGGGGGAGAGGTTGGTGGGGGTGGTGGTGTCGGAGGTGGGGGTGAGGTTGTAGGCGAAGAAGTGGCGGGTGGGTCCGGCGTATTGGGTGGGTCCGTCGGTGAAGTAGAGGTGCAGGTTGCCCCAGGAGATGATGCGTAGGGTGTTGCCGGGGCAGCCGTTGGTGATGTCGGTGCTGGGTTTCCAGCCGGTGTCGGCGGTGGGGTTGCCGTAGGCGGTTTTGAGGGTTTGCAGGGTTTTGTCGGGGGTGGCGCCGAAGCGTACGGCGCGGAGTCCGTTGCCGCGTAGCGCGATGTCTTCGCCGGTGAGGGTGGTGGGCGGGGTTGATCGTCGGGCTACCGGCTGGGCCGGCGCTGTGGTAGTCGCCGTGGTGGTGGCCGGCGCTGTCGGGCTGGCGGTGGGGCGTGCTGGCCGGGTGGTGGTGTCGGCGCAGCCGCTGAGGATGGCGCTGAGGGCGACCAGGCAGGAGGCCGTCGCGATTGTCCGACGCATGTTTGTTTCTCCTTGGTGTGGCAGGTGCGTTGATGCCTCACACACGCGCGGCCCGGATGTCTGGTTGACGCACCCGCAGTGATCCGGACCACACCACCTGCGGACCGGGACCCTACTCATTCATGGCGCAGATCGGCCGGTCGTACGCGACCACCTAGCCCGGCTGCTGTCGCCACAGCGATCAGAGCACCGGCCACCAGTGCAGCGACACCGACGACGCCGGCCGTAGACCACGGTGTTGCGGTTCGTTGCCCGGCCATCGCGAGATACGCCACGCCAATCAACAAGCCAGTTCCAGTTGCCGTCGGTATCGCAGCGGTCAACGGAGCGGCAGTGTGCAGAAGGTGGCTGAAATACAACACGCGAGGATTGACGCCCACGATCGCCAGACCGGCCAAGTAGCGGCGACGTTGTACAGCTGCGTCCGCCCCGGTGACAAGAAGCGCCAACAGGCACACAATGACGATTGCGCCGGCGAGGCCGTATGTCACGGCGCGGTATCCGGCCACGACCTCGAGCTCGCTGATATCTTCCGGCTGAACCGACACCGACGGGCCGACCGCGCGTTCCAGCCGGGTGATCGCGTCGGTGCCGCTATCGAGCAGCACCGTCCAGACATCGGGCTTAGGCAGGAAGCGATCAAGGCCAGCGGTGGCGACGGGCACGAAGAGCTGCGCGTCCAACGCCCAGCTTCCGTCGTGGACAGCCTGCAAGTCGATACGTCCGACGCGGGGAAGGGCAAGGAAGGTTTCTCCCGCGGCCGTAAAGGGCCCGGCAGGGGAGTGCACCAGCCGTGCCGTGGGCGTGAGAGGCGGGGGCGGTTGACCGGCGGTGGACAGCCACGCGGGCTGGTCGTCACGGCACCCGGGGGCAGGCCCGTTGAATGCCTCGAGGTCGGCGCAGGTACCGACCAACAGATTGCCGCAACCGCTGCCCCAGCCGACGGGGTGCGCTGTCTGCTCCGTCGGTGTGCAGGCGCGTTGGACGGCGTAGTAGCGCGCTACAGCGGCATGCACGCCGCCGACGACATGGATACGGGAGAGGTCCACGCCGGGGCCGTCGGTCGACAACTCGGCGGCCTGGGGGCCGGTGGTCGCGGCCCGCCGCGCCGCCAGATACTGCGGAGTCGCTTCATAGGTGACAAGGACGCACGATGCCGCACACACCAGAGCGATCGTCACCGCCATTACGGCAACCAGTCGCGTGGTGGTCGCAGACTCCTGCTGCAGCCGACGCGCTGCCAACAGCATGCTCGCCCGTCGAGCGCGACCAGCCGCCACATCCCCGGTCAGCCGGACGGCGATCGGGATGACCAACGGAAGTGCTAGGCCGAGCAGAATCACACCAGCGCAGAACACGAGGAAATGTGCGCGACTGATCTCCATGTCCTGTTTCAAGGGCCGTACTGCTACGACGAACAAAATCGCTGCTCCGGCGCCGAAAGGAATGAGTCGCCACCAGCCCGGACGGGCTGGCACAACCGCACGGCGCACCGCGAGTGGGCTCTTGACGATGCCGCCTATCGGGGCCAACGAGACCGCCATGGACAAGACAGGAACACCGGCGACCACGACAGCCCAGCCGGCAACCGACGGCCAAAGGTGGGTTCCACCGAACCACCGACGCCAGTGTTCATCAACGTCAAGAAGTGCGAGGCGGACAGCGTAGGCGTACAGAACGGTTCCGGCGATGGCACCCGTCGTCGCCAAGAGACCTGCTTCGGCGGCGACGATCCGCACCGTGCGCCGGCGAGACACACCAAGAAGATGCAGTGCTGCCAGGCGACGATCGCGCACACCGGACGACAGACGAGTAACACTGCCCAACAACGCCACAACTGGGAGCGCCAGATACAACACGACAACAAGCGCCAGATCACGCTGCTGGCTCTCGCCGCGACCGACAGACGGATCGAATACCACGTCAACGATGGCTGCGGCCGTCACGAGGACTGCCACGCTGAGGGCATTGCCGGCAACGACAAGGCCGGCGCGACCCCACCCACCCGCAACAGCAAGACGAAATCCGAGCAGAGCGTCGTTCATGCTCGCCTCGCTGCCGTTACTACCTGACCATCGCTGATGACGATTTCCCGATCGGCATGAGAAGCCACCATCGCGTCGTGGGTGACCAGCACCACTCCCGCTCCTTCCCGGCGCGACAGCCGCAGGAGAGCTTCAAGCACCAACTCGCCGGACGCGCTGTCCAACGCGCCCGTCGGTTCGTCGGCGAACACCACTGCCGGCCGGTGCACCAATGCCCGCGCCACTGCGGCCCGTTGCAATTGCCCTCCCGAAACCTGACCTGCGCGGCGGTTGACCGTGACACCTATGTCCAGACTGCTCGAGATCTCTGCTGCTCTTCGCAGTGCTGACTGACGGCGAACCCCCGTCAGCAGCAAAGGTAGAGCGACATTCTCCAGCAGCGTCAACTCGGGAACAAGATCACCGAATTGGGGCACATAACCGAAGCGGCGAAGCCTCAAGTCGGCGCGATCCCTGGCCGTCAATTGATCCACCCGCTGACCGTCGAACGTGATTCGTCCGCCATCGCACCGCAAGATCCCGCTGAGGCAATGCAAGAGACTGGACTTGCCTGACCCGCTCGGCCCCATTACCGCAACTGCTTCACCGGCGCCGATCGCAAGATCCACACCCCGCAGCACCGGCGTATCATTAATGGCCAAGGAGAGATTTTCCGCGACCAACAGCGCGCCCATCAGTGGCCGCCATCCGCAGCACGGGGGCCGGCCAGCCGCCGGCCGGCGAGATCAATCCACCTGAGCTCAGCTTCCAGATGTGCAATCTCATAGTCCGCGGCCAGCCGGTCAACGACGTCGCCGCCATCCGCGGCTCGTCTCACCTGCCTCATCCGCTCGACGTATTCGCTCTGCTGCACCTGCAGCACTCGAGCGGGTGACCGACCCGAGGTTAGAGCCAAAACTGTCTTCGTGAATAGGACCCCGCGCGCATAGGATGAGGCGGGCTCCGGCGTCGTCAACCACGTCGAGAGCTCTTCGACCCCAAGCTCGGTGATGGCGTACAGTCGCCGGTCCGGACCGCCACCTGCTTCCACGCCGACGAATTCCGCCAGACCGTTGCGCTGCAAACGAACTAGCGCGGCGTACACCTGACCGATTCCCACGCCTCGGTCAGGCCCGAATCGGGCGTCATAGTCACCCTTTAACGCGAATCCGTGTTTGGGCTTGGCCTCGAGCAGGCCGAGCAATATCTGCGAGAACGCCATTGCGATATAGTACACATGGTGTACACACTAGGTGTGTAACGATTCGGACGCGTCCGCGAATGAGCGATCTGTTCGTCGCCCACACGAGCCGGTCAGGTCCACGGCGACGCCGGTCGTCGGCGTGAACCGCAATGATCTCGACACTTTCCAGGCTCCGGGTCCGACATAGATCCACTGTGGCGCTTCCCGGTTATTGTCTTTACGGGTAGCTGTCAGCAGGTACTGATCAGCATCCGATAGGGCGTTGGCGGTAGCGTTGACCAGGCACAACCGCGGCGGCCAAAGCCGTTCGGTAGCAGGCGGCTCGGATGTTCGACCAGAGCAAGTCGGCAGTCGAGGTCGCCGGGCGGCTCGAAGTACCGACGAAATCGGCCCAGCAGTGACCGCGGACGAGGTCACTGGCGGGCAGCCAGGCCATGCCGTCTCCAAAGGCTCGGCGGGGTCGGAGCCGAAGCTGTCGGATGAGCAGCTCGTCCGGCTCACCGACCGCCTCAAACGAGGACCTGCCCTGGCAGGCGATGACGAAGGACCCGGTACCGGACGTCGGCTCGGGTGCGGGGCGTTGATCGCGACAATGTTCATCGACGGGTCGGGATCAGCACGGGGCGGCAGGCGAGGTGCCGGCTCGGTTTCATAGTTAGTGCCGAAATTCCCGGTGGGTGACGAGCGCGGCGCGGGCGCGATCGCGCACTGGCACCAATATCAGTTGGCCGGCGGAAAGAAGGTCGCCGGCCACACGTTCGCCTGGACCGTCCTGCCCGACGAGTGCGGCCAGCCGCTCACGTCGAACAAAGCCACGACGTGGGTACCCCAAGGCGTGCCGCCGCTGGTGAAGGTGACCGCCGAGGGCGCCGTGCGGCTCTTGGTAGCCTGGCTGTGCTGTGACCCGCCCGGCGACCGCTCCCGGCTGATCCACCGCAACCGGTTGAGTAACGGGGCCACGGGCACTGCGCGGCCCGGTCGGTGTAGGTCACGGACTCGCCTACCACGGGTCGAGCGATGCGGCGCACTACCTGGTCGGACGAGGCGGCGCATCAGAGGCTGGCCTCAGCGATCAGCTCGTCAGCGAGGCGCTGAGCCACCCATTTGCTGCTCAAGTCGATTCCGTTCGCGTATCTCGGCGTCTGACGCCTTGCAGCAGTTGTCAGATTCTTGTTGAACGTTCACACGCCTGCGGACGGAGGGATTGACCGATGTCCCCGGGCGTGTGTAGCGGTGGAGAGCCGAGCCCTCGTACAGGGCGCTTGGGCGGGTCATTGGCGAGCGCGGGGCTATGTCGCAGAACGCAGTGGGTGCCACATCCGGCGAGAAGTTGGTGCGGATGCCGATCGGTTCGGCCCGCGGCGGTATAGGTGTGCGGCAGCATCACAGCTACCTCCGTCGCCGCGACGCCGCTAGCTCAGCGGTGGGGGCCGGTGGCACTCTCGCCTTCGCGCAGATGCCGTGCCACCGGGTCAGGCGGTCATTCGAGCCACGCAATGACCGCCTGACACCGGAAACGTGAAACCCAAATATTCACCGTCCGGTGATCGCTGTTTCGATCCGGTAGCGGCGGACGGCTGGCAGCATCAAAGACAACTCCCGTAGGCCTTCGGACAGCATGCGGGAGTACCGGCGGCACGGTTCCCTCCTGGCCCGTGTCGCCGGGCGGCGGCCGGTCCGTGGCGTCGGTGGTAGCGAGGTCGGGATCGGCGTCGTTCTTTAATGGGGGCTAGAGCCCTGACCACGGGTGCGTTCGCGGCGTTGGGTGGCCAGGATGTCGGGGTGGCGGGCGTTGGCGTTGTGTCCGCGCAAGTATAGGTGCAGGTGGTGGGTCAGTGAGGGGTGAGTGGGGTGGTCCGAGCCGGCGATCACGAAGGTGCGCAGCGGCCCGAGCTGGGCCTCGGTCGGGTTGGACCATGATGGGTACGTCGGGTTGAAGCACGGCTCGGTTCCGCAGGGCCCAGGCGCGGATCTTGGCGCCCTTGTGTGCGGACAGGTTGTCCAGGATGAGGGCAGATGGGGGTGCCGTGCGGCCGCGCTCGGCGGATCGACGTGGGCGCGGTCGGGGTGTTTGTGGCGCTGTTGCGCCGCTGGACGAGGCTTCCCAGCTGGTCATCGCTGATCGAGTGGCAGCCGGGCAACGGCCGGATCTGATGCAGCTTGTGATAGTTCGCGGGCAAATGGGGCAGGTGTCGCTTGGGCGCCCAGCCCGAGCCGGTCTACGGACCGATCACCAGCGGGCCGATCTCGTCGAACGCGCACACTCGCTGCGGGAAGGTGCTGGTGAGGTAGTCGATGCGGGCCAGTTTCGTGTCACGCTGCGGGTCGGTCGGCTCTTTGCACGTCTTGGTCGGCTGGAACGTGATCCACGTGCCTGTTCAGCAGTAAGCGCAGCCGTTCCCGCCTGATGTCGATCGGGGTGGGCGGCCTGCGTGGTGAGGTAGTCGGCGAGTTTGCGGATGTTCCACCGGGGGAACGGCCGTCCCGATGCTTTGGGGCGTGTTGGCCGTCGCGACGATGAACTGCTCGTCATCGGGACTGATCAAGCCGGTGGCGGCCACCCGCCGACCGAGGGTCCAGGCTGGCCATGCCCGACTGGTTGAACCGGTGGATGACCTGCCGAATCGTGTCCCGGTCCGTCTATACCAGACGGGCGATCGCCGGCACGGTGTTGCCGCCGGCCGAAGCCAGCACGGTTGTTCGGCGGGGACGACCACTGGCAGCCTCGGGGGCGAACTGATCGGCCATTGACACACGATCATGGCCCGCCGTAATCGGATAGGTGAGCCGGTGCCCCGGCGGGTGATTCTCAGCAGCTGCTGACCTTCCTGGTCACTGAGCCGCCGCACGCGTACAGGATCTGCCACCGCCCCAGCCTGAACGCCACAACGCCGCCCAGCCGACAGGCCGGACGGCGTGTCATTTAACACCGCGAACGTTCTAAGTCAGAGCACTAGCCGACATCCTCCGGTAGAGCTCAATCCTCTAATCATAGGAGCGTATCAACGGCGCGGCTCAACCCTTGCCTCCTCCCAGGTAGCACTTGGTACAAGAATCTAATAAGACACCGGCTTCGTGATCTGCTTCCCTAGAAGTCATGAGACGGCACGGAGATGAAGACCTCGCTACAGCAGTTCGCCGTCTGCTACTGACAGCTACTCTGTCATCTTCGAATGGCGGCTGTGGCCGCGCGGTGACCTCGGAAGGTAGCCTCGAAGTCAGCTACGACTTCGAGCGGCGTCTACCGCCATTTCGAGCACGGCGGCCTCAAAAAGCCCGTCGACACCGCGCGAAAGGACCATGCAAATTGAGCAAGCCTCGACCGCCACTCAATCTGTTGCTTACGCACGCGCGGCTCGCGCGACCGTCATTATCCAAGCCGGGCCGCTCGATGTCTCGACGCGAACTCGCCGATGCAGTCAATAGCTACCTCTGGAAAACGTACGTTATCCACCATCACTGGGATGAGAACGATATTGGACGGCTAGAACGAGGTCTCAGCCGCTGGCCCAGCGAAAGACGTCGGGAAGCATTCCGCATTGTTCTCGGAGTGTCGACCGATAGCGACCTCGGCTTTTACCCTCCGCAGCCGGCATGATCGTGGGCGTAAGGCCTGACAAGCACCGTTAGTGAGGGCCGAGCAACCCTGCACCGTGGATCTCCAGGTCTATGCTTCCTACGTATAAGACGGGAGAACCATTTTCACAGCCAAGCGCTCGCCGTACGATCGGCCTGAGAAGCGGACCTGCTATCTGTCCCTGAGATGGCCTTTGGAAGCTTGCCCTAACAAAATGTGTACCCGCAGAATGCATCTGATGACTCCGGAGGTGATTCGCCGTGGCTTCTCCACGCCATGAGTTTCGTGTCGATCCCGACGCACTGCACAACATCGGCACGAACCTTCGGGCTGTGGGCTTCGTCATCGACTCAGTAGGTCTTGCAGTAACTCACGATGTTCCTACGCGAGACATTTGCGGCAACGCTACGGCCGCCCAGGCAATATCAGAATTCGTCGCTCACTGCGTTGAAGCGTCAAGGAACAGCCAAAGGCGGACCGAGCAACTATCTCATGGTATCGATACCTACGCTAACGCGAAGGTCGCGCAAGATAGTGAAATAGCAGATAGATACGCCGCGGCCGAGAGGTCGGCGGGCGCAGCTCGCATGACCCCCTGATCGCGAAGTGCACGTTGAGCTTTTTCAAAAGCTAGGTCGCCAGTATCCAATAATCGAAGAAGGGAGATTCAATGGACATTGCTGGCATCGGCGATGCGAGCATCATAGCAAGCAGTTCTCCCGAAAAAATCGAACACTATGCTTTCAATCTCCGCTTCAACGCCGGTTTGGTAGGCGATTGCGGGCGTCGGCTGAATGGACTGGTTCCCAAAGACGACGTTTGGCAAGGAATTGTCAAGGATCCGTACGCTATCAGCGCACACCGTGAAGCTGATACTACAGCATGGATCGCAAAGGCCCTGTACGACGGGGCACTGGCGTTGAGTCGGTATGGCAGAACGTTAGCGCAAGCCCAAAGGCGACTTGCCTCGGTATTGAAGATGGCACAGACCGCTGCCATTGCTCTCAGCAGGGCCAACGCGGTCATCGGGCCACCCACACCCGTTGAGCAAGCTTCACGCCTTGCACTCGCTCAGACCGCGAAAAAAGCGCAAGTTCAGGCTGAGCAAGCACTCCGTGAAGTACTCTCGTCTGTCGATACCGCAGCGGCCAGTTTGCAAGGTGAGCTACGTGCTTGCGCTTCACGTATCGCTCCGACGAAATCGCTAGGTCAAGAGGGCCTCAGTCTGCTCGGGCTCCACGAATGGAGCGGCGGACGCATGACTAACGACGGCCGGTGGATAGGGAGCGGGCCGGGAGCGTCCGACCGACATGAAGTTGACCACGACAGTACGACCCCTAGCCTCGAATATTTCCAGCTCAAGGTGGGCGAGGTCGAGGCGAGCGTACCCGTGGCTCCTGAAGTTCTGCTCGGCGCTGCAGGAGAAGCCGGCGCTTTCATTGCTACCCCCGTATTTCCTGCCGCGAGACATCCAAGCGATGTCACGGCCGGCACCATCTGGGGTTCTGCAGTGACCATCGGCATGGGCCAGAAAGATGCCGCTACGGTGATGATCGGCCCCGTTACCGAGGTCTACACTTCGATAGACCCGACAAGGGGTGAACCTCACAAGCATGATTTGTGGATGGCCGAGCTCAGCCTCAAGCACAAGGCGATCGGCCTACTCGCGGCTCACGACGAACTTACGGTTTACCATACGAACAAGGTCAGCAGTGCGTCGATCATGCCAGGGCTGCCCGGTCCCGAAGTCGATGTTCATGTCGGCGACGGTTTTACGTTGCGGCTCCCTGGATTTAGTGCCGCAGTAGAAGACGGTTTGCAGAACTATTCTAGGACCACCCAGACTCGCCCTGAAATTCCGTAATGCTCCCACCTGCAGGTGAGATCGGTTGAGGAGGATAAGGTGCGTCCTTTATTCGTCCCTATTTGCGGATATGATAAGATGCAGTGAAGCTGAACGTCGTCTCAGAATCCGCGTTAACTAAGTGGTGGTTCATCGTATGGGTGCCCGCGACGGATGATGTCGCGTGCGGATCGTCAACTTGCCTTAGGGAGACCCGGATCCCTATCAGCATGCAACAGATGATGATCCTGAGGTGCGTCTAGGACCTGAGCGAAATGATCGCTGTGCTTGATCATGTACTGCCAATAGTAGGGTGAGCGATGCTGTACCGACTGACGGAACAACAACCTTTGAGCAAGAATGGCATGCTGCTCAATAGATGGCGCCGCTGTTGAGGAAACCGCGCACATGATGCGGAACCTCGGTGCACGGAAAAATGGGCGAACCTCAACGCCGGTCATGCTACCGCGTGACGGATCGGCCATCGTTACCCCGAGTTGTTCTGAAACCAGAACATTCGAACGATGAAAATCTTCTACCTCATACCGAACTCGAGGTGTAAAGTTCCCGATGCGGTTGCAAATAGTCTCCAGAGCATCGGTGCCGGCGCCACCACCCACGACGACCCAGTGATGATTACGGAAAGTCTCGAGATCTACAATCGATCTTGATACCACTTCTTCTTTGGATGAGAACAGGATGCAAGGCTCGTACGCCAAAACCTCAGTGACGCGCAGGCTTGGGTCGATCTGGGTGGTCGACCACGGCGTTTCCATCCAGAGCGCTACGTCGACGTCACCTGACTTGACGCTGTGGAGCAGGTCCTGCGTCTCTTCGAACGCCCGTAGATCCCAATGTTCCACGCTAGGCGTAGCCGGGAGAGATGCACGACCCGCAGCCGTCGTACTCGCGGTCGTATCTCGCCTCTCGCAGGAACGGAGATGGAAGTATACCTGTTCTATCGCAAGTTTCGCGCCACCGAGAACAAGGATCGAGCCCGCAGACGCCTTCGGCTCGTTGTGTGCTCGCAACACTCGTCGGCGCACCGCCGGCCAACTAGCATCTACCTGCACAGCCCACTCCAGGAGCTCTGCGCCGGCAGAAGTCAGGGCTACCGTGCGTGTTGTGCGTTCCAGGAGTCGCACGCCGAGGTCTCGCTCCAGGCGCTGAACTCGTGTTGTCAACGCTGGCTGCGTTATATGCATCCGCCGCGATGCCTTGGTGAAGCTCAGCTCTTCAGCCACACACCGGAAGGCCACGACGTCAGGCCAATTCAAATTCCACATTGTTACAGGCATCGGATCTCCCGATCGTTGCTGAACTGGCCCGGCCCCGAGAGGATTCTTCGAGCGGGCATAGAGCGAAACGCATGCACCACCAGTGCAAGCGACATAACTGCGTTCGCATCGCGGATCATCTTTCCGCGTGTCTGGCTCCGTCATCAACACAGTCCTACGTATCAACGGATCGGAACCTTTGGGGGCGGGTATGAATTCGAGACTTCGTGGCTCCCCGTAACCGCATTGGCACTTAATGTCTGCGGCGCACTCGGGCTGATCGAAGCCGCCGCCGCGCATGCGGCGCTGGAAGGGCAGTTGAAGGCCTGGCGTGGTTAGTCGGGCGTATAACTCGCCGATCGGCTGACGTCGCGCCGACGCGGTGCTCGGCGCCACGGCGATGGAGGGATTCGGTCGCGCTCTGCCTCGCGGAACCGGCGTGCGCTGTATGAGTGACCATGGTCAACGATAGTCCCAACGTTCGTGGTCAAGGCTCTCGAGGCCTGACCTGCGCCAACGGGGAGGAACGATCTTCTATTAATAAAGCACAGAGCTTTAATATTTACGGGCGGTAAGATGCTTGCACCTGGTCAGCGCCTCGTCAAGAGCCGCGGATCATGTCGCCGCGCTTTCCTCAGAGGCCTCTCCCGCAGAGGCGACCTTCCCATGGGGCGGCAGCCCGATGTGGGGCCCAGCATGGCTATGCAAGCCATTGTTCGTGGTCGAGGCGCGCCGCTGGCGTTACGCCGGGTAGGCAGTCGGGCGGTGCGGTCGCCACGGTTATCGAGCTCGCCCCGGCCCATGTCCGCGAGCGCGCGGCGTCCGGCGATGAACGCGCACTCTCCTGACCGACTGACGCTTGACCGCCTGGCGCGCCCGCGGCTCGTGGCCTGTACGTAATCCCACGAGGAGCCGCCGCGAGATGGGCCGACAGGCCATCGATGCCACCGATATGGCCGCGCAAATGCCGTCGAGCATGACGCGAATCAGCCGACCGATCTCCAGCTGGGCGGTCGGTAATTCTGCGGTGCGCCGTTCGAGCAGGGCGCCGCGGCCAAACCCCAGACCGCCCGGACGTTGCGTGGCATACCGCAAGCCGGACGAGCCGCTGCCGATCGCGGGTATCCTTGACGAGCCGGTCCGTCTGACGATTCGCGGCAGTCTGAGATGGCCGAGCCCAAGCAGCTTTGTCCGAGGAGTCGGTGCTATCGCGGTCCATGCCCCTCAAGACTGACGACCATGAAATCACCGCTCGAGGTCGCGGGCGTTGCCGAGCTGACCCGGCTGCTCGGCGTCAGCGGCAGTGGGCCAGAACCGCCTCCCGGCGGCGGCCGGGTTGCGCCGCGACGGTGGCCGGGGCGAGGATCCGCTTCTCGCGCCCTTCAGCCCTTAGCCGATACCGGCGCTGGGAAAGACCGTCGGCTTTGCGGCCGGCCAGTTGAACGCTACAGGCTTCGGCAACATCGTCTCGACGCCGACCAACTCGGTAAGCCCATAGTGCGGCCATGTCGCGGAGATGAACTGCCGATCCGCTGGACGCGGGGGCGCTCTCAAAGGTGTCAACGCCGCCCGAATGTTGACCATCGTGTTCCGGTCGAATCGGGACCACCCTGTTGGTTAGTCGTTGGTGTTGCCGGCCGCGGGGACGCGGCCGAGGTTGCGGTCTTTGAGTCGGTAGCTGTCGCCTTTCATGGAGATCACGTCGGCGTGGTGGACGAGGCGGTCGATCATGGCTGCGGCGACGACGTCGTCGCCGAAGACTTCACCCCAGCGGCCGAACGGCTTGTTCGACGTGACGATCAGCGACGCGCGTTCGTAGCGGGATGAGACCAGTTGGGAGAACAGGTTGGCGGCTTCCGGTTCGAACGGGATGTAGCCGACCTCGCGATGATCAGCAGCGGGATCCGGCCGAGTTTGACCAGCTCGGCCTGCAGAGTGCCGGCTTGGTGAGCGTCGGCCAGCCCGGACACCCATTGCGCGGCGGTGGCGAACGCGACCCGGTGCCCGGCCTGGCAGGCCCGAATGCCCAGCCCGATCGACAGATGCGTTTTCCCGGTCCCGGGCGGTCCGAGGAACACCACGTTCTCCCGGCCGGTGACGAAGTCGAGGGTGCCCGGATGGGCGATCTGATCGCGTTTCAGTGATCGCTGAGGTCGTAGTCGAACTCCTCGAGGCTCTTGCGGGCCGGGAACCGGGCGGCCCGGATGCGGCCTTCCCCGCCGTGGGACTCGCGGGCAGCGACCTCGCGTTGCAGACAGGCGGCCAGGAACTCTTCGTGCGTCCACGACTCGGCGCGGGCCCGCTCGGCGAGGCGTTCGACGGAGGCGGCCAAAGATGGGGCTTTCATCGCGCGAGCCAGAAACGCGATCTCCGAGGCGACTTTGCGGCTGGTGGTGGCTTTGGTGGCCATCAGGCCACCTCGCTGTCGAGGCCGAACAGCCGGTCGTAGTCGGACAGATTCCGGTGCTCGACCGCGGTGCGGACCGGGCTCGCCTTGGCGGTGAGGCGGTGCGCGGCCCGCAGCAGTGTGGCGGCGTCGCGGTGCAGCGGGTCGGTGATGCTCTGATGCGCTGCCCAGCAGCGGCCATGGGCGGCGACCGGCCGTCCGTCGCAGAACACCTCGACCCGGTCGGTGTCCGCGTGGATGTCGATGCGGCGACCGATCGCCGAGGGGTGCACCGAGTAGTCGTTGGCGTCCACGCGGACGTAATGGTCTCGCGGGAGCCGGGTCGACAGCCGCCAGCCGACCACCGGGGCGACCGGCGGCAACGTCACCATGGCCTGCCGGTCCGCGGCGATCCGGTCGACCGGGCGGGCCTGCAACCGGCGGTGGACCCGCTGGTTGGCCCGGTCCAGCCACTGCTCGAGCTGAGCGTTGAAATCGGCGGGCGAGGCAAACGAGCGGCCGGGCAGAAACGACGTCTCCAGATAGCCGTTGGCACGCTCGACCAGGCCTTTGGCCTCCGGGTCGGCGGGCCGGCACTGGATCACCCGGATGCCGAGGCTGCCGCGGGACGCGTTCATCGTCGCCGCCAGCCAGCGTGAGTAGCCGCAGACCATGACCAGCACCGGCGGCCGGCCGACCTGACCGAAGCCCAACGGCACGTCCGCGGGCGGGAACCACAGATCGCATTGCGCCAGCTCGCCCGGCAGATACTCGGTGCGCTGCGCTGGATCCGGCGGCCAGAACAGCGGCCGCAGCCGCTGCACCCGATCACAGAACACGGTCTTGCCCCGGGTCCACCCGACCCGCTCCATGATCACCGTGGTCGGCATGTCCGGGAACTCAGACAGCAACGCCCGGATCCGTGGTTCGACCGCGTCCACGATCGAACCCGCCGGCGCCCGGTGATACCGCGGCGGGCTGTCACTCGCCAGGGCCCTCTTCACCGTGTTCCGAGACATCTTCAACCGCCGGGCGATGGCCTGGATCGCCATCCCTTCCGACCGCCGCAGCCGCCGGATCTCCGCCCAGTCCTCCACGCTCAGCACCTCCCGATGCTTCAGGAGGTGGTCCCGATTGGGCCGGAACCACGTGGACGCTCCTATGACGCGTCAAGAGTTGACGGCAGGCGGGTTTTCGAGCTGTCGGTAGAGCTGGCGGGTGACGTAGCGACCCAAGCAGCGGCGGATTTCCCGATCGGTTCTGCCTTCGCTGCGTCGGCGTTCGGCGTAGGCACGGGTCGCGGGGTCGAGGCGTAGCCGCGTTAGGACGACGGTGTAGATGGCTCGGTTCAGCTGGCGGTCGCCGGAACGGTTGAGGCGATAACGGACCGTCTTGCCCGACGAAGCAGGGATCGGCGCAGTGCCCGCGAGCATCGCAAATGCCGCGTCGTTGCGGCAACGCCCGGCGTGCGACCAGGCGGCGAGGACGGTAGCCGCGACGATCGGGCCAACCCCGGTCAATGCCAACAGGTCCGGCCGCCATGCCGAGACAATCTTGCGAATTGCCTTCTCGTGTTCGGCGGCCTCCTCCTCGAGCGCATGGATGCGACGAGCAATGGCTTTGAGAGTCGACATCGCGGTGAACACATGCACGTCGCCGGCGTAGTGCGCGGCTCGCAGCCGCAGCGCGTACGTGATCATGGCGCGGGTAGACAGGCCACGGAATCGAGCCCGGACCTGCTCGGGGGCAGTAACCACGAGCGCGTGCAGCTGACTTTGGCCGTCGACGGCGGCATCGACCGCGGCCCGGCGGGCTGTGAGCAGCAGCTGCAGGGCCGCACGCTCGGCACCGGCGCGCGGCTTGGCCAGGTGCGTACGAGCCAGGGCGTCCCGGGCGGCGCGGACGGCGTCGATCGGATCCGACTTGGCCCCTGCCTTGCGCGCGGGACGTTTCGGACGGTCGAGCTCGACAACAAGCTCGTCGCGCTGAGCGAGATGAAGGGCCAGGCCGGCACCGTAGCCTCCCGATCCCTCCATGGCCCATGCCCGCAACGTCCCGTGCCGCTCGGCGATCTCGACCAGCGCCCGATAGCCAGCCGGGTCAGCCGTCACCGTCTTCTCGGCCAGGACGGCACCCGTGGCCGCGGACACGACGGCAGCGGTGTGGGTGTTTGTGCGTGTCAACGCCGATGACGACATCGACCTGCTCTGCCAGCATGGGCAACTGCATTCTCCTCTGATCCGGACGGACGTGGTTTCGGTCCGGTGGGAGATTCGGCAGGACTGTGACGCGACACGCCAGCCAACTGACGGTCAACCTCCTGATCAAACCAGTTACCCCCGGCCGGGCCGGCATCAAGGACAGCGAGCGGACAAGTCCCCACTAAAGGCACCAGGCCAGTCAGTTTTTGAGTCACGCCCGCCGTCTTGCTACCAGCCCATCACGGCCGATCTGGACCGGCCCCAGCAGTCTCACAGTCAGCTTTCACGCGTCGCCGACAAAAGAGCGCCGAGCATAGAAGATCAAGCAAACCGACTCCACGGAACCCGGGGAAGATCACCCGTCGGCTCGCTCGGAGCAAACACCAGAGTCAAGCAGCCGAGCCACTGCCTATTGCCGCTTAGGGTTTCGTCACCTAGCACTGTCGAGCTCGCGATGCCCGAAGCCAGCTTTAAGTCTGGTAGTGGGAGTGCGCCTGATCCCATCGTCCGGCGCGGCAGTCGGCGGCGGACAAGTGGAAGAGACACGCGCACCTGGGAGACGGTCAGTTCACCGGGCCCGGCGTCGTGGTGGGCCGCGAACTGGAGAAGGTCGCCGCGGTAGGCGCGGATGGTGTGTGCGGAGGCATTGCCGTTGGCCAGATCGGTGAGGAACTCCGCGAGTGCCGCTGCGAGGGGAGGGCCGAGTTGCTCACGGATCGCGTCGTCCATGCCGCCATCCCCTCAAGTGGCCTGATAAGCAGGAATCGAACTGTCGCCGGCGCAATCGCGGTCCTGAGGTCGCAGACCGGCTCCGACGCTAGAGTCGCCAGATAACCGGGGTTATCACGCAACATTCCACGGCCGATTGATGCCGACTGCCGGATGGTTATCGTCGCCGCATGCCTGAGCTGATCGCCCCCACCGCCCGTCTGCACGCCGCCTGGCTCGAGGCGCACACGGAGTGGGTCCCGGCCCGCACGAGGACGGCTTCGGGTTGCAGCCCACCGACTACGTGCAGTCGCCAGCCGGGTTCACGGCCTGGCTGGCTCGACTAGGCAGACGTGATTGCCGTGATAGGTTCCAGGGTCCGCAGCGGCTGCGGCCAAGGTATGGGAGTGGCGACAGTGTACGGCTTCGACGAAGAGGCAGTCCGTGTGTGGCGCGAGTAACGAGATGCCGCCCGCGAAGCTCTGCAGGCTGGTGACGGGGCCCGGGCGTCTGCCTACGCCTCTGGCAAGAGCAGCGGCACTCGCAGTCCGGACACCTGGGTGCTGGGTGCTCTCGGTGATGTGGTGAGTGGTCAGCCTAAGTATGCGCTGCGGGGCATTGATCTGGGTTTGCAGCACTGGATCATCGGTGCTGAACATCGTGCCCTGCTGTTGTGGCTGCGTGGGGAGATTCAGTGGAGGAAGCTGAAGGATCCGAAGTCTGGTCTGATCGACCTTATTGCCGCGACTGCCGACGCCCATGAAGCATGGCAGGCAGCCCTGCAGGTCGCAGTGGTGGACTGCAGGGCAGCGGCAGCAGCGAGCCGCAAACGCACGCGTGCGTTCGATCCGGCTCCAACCTCATGGACCGAGGGAAGGCCGGTGCCCGATATCCCGTTGGACCTGCCGGTCGAGTCGTACCCAAGATTGATCCGGGCGTCCTTCAATCCAGCTGCCAGGTCGGAGCGCTGAGGTGCCCGTCTTAGGACTTGAAGCTGACATTCTCTCCGCTCTCTTCAGTTCAAGATCGAGGTAAGGCCGGAATTGCGCTCGCGGGATGAGCGGTGGGGCTCGGGGCGCTCGGGGTCGGTTGTCGCTGGTGCCGACACCGGCTGGCGTGGGTCGTGAGGCGATGCAGGTACCGCCTCGGCGGTGCCCGGTCCGCGGCGGGCGATGACCGATACCACGGCCCGGCGTCAATTGAACCGCGCCCAGGTCGACCACGCCCGGCAGGGTGGGGAGATGGTGCGCCAGCGCACGCCCGCGCTGCGGCACATGGAGCCACCGCGGAGTTCCTGGACCGGGTCGGCGCGTGCGCGCAGTTCGTCGCCTCGGCCGGGCGGATCGTGCCCGGTCTGCGCGGGCAGATCAAAAGACCTACCGAGACAGCCAAGCCCCCGCTCAGTCGTTCGGATCGCCGTCACCGTGACGGCGATCCGAACGCCGGCAACACCACATCCGAAGCCGTACCCCTCCCAGCAGCTAAAAGGTAGAGAGACAGCCACTCATCGTCGTACTTTTCCGGTGCTGGCATCATCCTCTCCCTGTCAGATCATGCCCTCCGAGAAATCCAGGCCGATTCAGTGGGTCTCTCCAGATCATCCAACTAACCTCCGAGGACCACGTCAATCAAGTGGTCGACTGCCATGTCAACCCTATTGACAATGTTGACCCCTGGGCTGATTCGTCGGGCAGAAGCTCAAGCGTAAAGCGATAGCTGCGCTGCTGACCCGTCGCAGTGGGCACCCAGCTGCCCAGCCCGGTGGAATAGCTGCTCTTCGAAGCGACGAAGGCGGCGAGCGTACCGTTGCTTGGCGAAGGCGTACTAGCATCGAAAAGAACCGCGGATGGTGTAAAGCCTGTGCAAGCCGAATCTTGCGCACCCGAACCTTCTTCCACACGAAACTTGACGTACGAAGGCAAGCTACCCGCTGACGACGAGGCAAACAGGCGTACTGGCTGTGACAGCACCAGGTTGCCGTCGTATGTGACGGTGACGCAGCGAGTAAAAAGAGTTTCGGGAAGTGCCGACGACCAGGTGAGCGCCGTGTTGGCCGCGTCATCGTTGCTGAGGCCCACGGACCCAGCATTGATAGTATTGCCCGCATTGGCGGCAAAGCCGCTGAATGTCGCCCCAGAAGTCTGTATTGTGAGACTTGAAACGACAACCGACGCGACAACCGAAGCGGCAATCGACGCCGTCACTCCACGATGAGAGCGATTTGCCGGCCGGGCGCGGTGTTTGGCGCCGCAGCGCCGCCGCGCTCCGCTGCTTCGTTGTGGGAAGATCACGCGGAGACTCCCGGAAGGCGCTGGAACGTGTGAGGGAAGTGCGGTCTTGTTATCGGCCGAAATCTCACTCAGCTTAGTTAATCAGATCAAACGTCGAACGCTGGTACGAGCTGCTCCTGCCGAGGTTGTAAGCGAAGTCGAATTTCGGGCGGTTCCCCTAAACCCTGTCGAGAAGCTGCCGATGAGGAGGATGTATCGTCAAGACTGGGGGCGTTGTGAAGCGGGCGAGCCGTGCATTTTCGGTGGGTTTGGCAATAATCGCCATTGCCGCGTTGGCGGCGCCATCGTTTGCAGCCTTCGTCGGTAGTGTCGGCTCGTCCGTGGCGGTATCGGCCGCCGACCCGATCTGGCCCGGCACGCTCCAGGGCTGGGGGTGGGACGGTGACGGGCAGAGCGCACCGGGTGGAGGGCAGGATCGGCTTTCGCCGACTCTTGTGACCGGAGCGACCAATTGGACGTCCATAGCTGCGGGCTACGGCCAGACTTGTGGTACACGCTCTGACGGATCGTTGTGGTGCTGGGGCGGCACCGGCGACGCGATCGCTACCTCCGATGGGCTCGGCCGCGCCATCGCGACACGGGTCGGCAGCGGCACCAATTGGTCGTCGGTGACGGCCGGGTATCAGCACACTTGTGGCCTGAAGACAGACGGTTCACTATGGTGCTGGGGTGACGGCACTTACGGTCAACTGGGTCAAGGCAGCAATGCTCGATTCTACGCCCCCGTGCAAGTAGGAACAGCTTCGTGGGTTACCGCAAGCGCTGGCTTCTATCATACCTGCGGCATACAGGTGGACGGGACATTATGGTGCTGGGGGCGAAACAACCGTGGCGAGCTGGCAACCAATGATATGGTCACTCGGCAGTCCCCGTACAAGATCGGAACCGTGACGACGTGGTCATCCGTTTCCGCAGGTAACGCGCACACCTGCGCCACCCGAACTGACGGCACACTGTGGTGTTGGGGTGACAACAACAACGGACAGCTAGGCCAAGGTGACTATCTCAACGCGCGAGGAGTAGTAACGCAAACGGGTACAAGTACCCTGTGGGCGTCCGTCTCGTCGGGCAACACTCACACATGTGCCGTACAGACAGACGGCACGTTGTGGTGCTGGGGAAACAACGGCAAGGGTCAGCTAGGAGTCAACGACCAGGTTGAACGCCACGCGCCTACGCAAGTCGATACGAACACGAACTGGGCGACTGTCTCCGCGGACGGGTATCACACCTGCGCTTTGAAAAACGTCGGAACGCTGTTCTGTTGGGGGTTCAACGCTCACGGTGAACTTGGTCGAGGCGTCACCACCAGTATCAGAACGACTCCGGCGCAGATTGGTAGCACAGCTTACGCGACCGTAGAATCGGGAGTGGAACACACCTGCAGCTTGATCGCCAGTGGAAGTTTGTACTGTTGGGGAAGGAACGAGTACGGCCAACTTGGCCTAGGCGACACTATCCAATATCTGTCACCCCAAATCGAAGACGCAAATTCTTGGGCCGGACCGCTGGCATCGGCGGAGTCCTTCACCTGCGGAATAAGGTCAGCGGGAACCCTATGGTGTTGGGGTGCCAGCGAGCGGTACCAGCTCGGATTGTTTAGTACGAACACGAAATACTCTCCTGCCCAGGTCGGCACTGCCAGCAACTGGCGCTTCGTCACAGCCGGCCAACAGCATGGCTGCGGAATCCGAAAAGACGGAACGCTGTGGTGCTGGGGCGAGAACAACGACGGTCGGCTCGGAGTCGGTGACCAATTCTATCGAGGTACCCCCACACAGGTGGGATCGCTGACAACCTGGCGCACAGTCTCGGCAGGTTCCAACTTCACGTGCGCGACAAAGACCGACCTCACCATGTGGTGCTGGGGCGACAACAGCTCCGGTGAACTTGGCCAAGGCAACTACACCATCCGCATCACTCCAACCCAAGTATCAGGATCTAATTGGACATCCATCTCGGCAGGGGTGTTGCACGTCTGCGGCACGCGTACGGACGGAACACTCTGGTGCTGGGGTAATAACGGTCACGGCCAGTTGGGACTCGGCGACACAACGGCACGTACGACGCCCCAGCGCGTAGGAACGCTTTCAACATGGCAAACTCCGTCCGCCGGTCGACGCCACACCTGCGCAACGCGCGTCGATGGCACCCTCTGGTGTTGGGGAAACAATGCCTTCGGCCAATTAGGGCAAGGCGATATAACCAGTCGCTCCGCACCAGTCCAGGTGGGAAGCTCGACGACCTGGCGCAGGGTGAGTTCCGGCGCAGACCACCTATGCGCAACGCAGCGCAACGACACAGTATGGTGCTGGGGCTCAAACCAGTACGGACAATTGGGCGTGGGCGATCAAGTCAATCGGCTGACGCCGACTCAAATTGCCGGGGTTTCCGGGAAGGTTGCTTCTGTAGGGTCAACTGCCAATCACGTTATCCTCGTCAGCTAGCGCATTCGCCCGTCATGGCGACGCGAATTCGGATGCGTCTCACGCAGGCCAGGGCCAGCGGGCAATGTCTCACGCTACAGGTTGTCGCCGCTCCCGAAAGACTAGATCTGGCTGACCCACTTTTCGTTAGAGACTGACCCTGGCGCCCGGAATCCACTGTGTATGGTCGGCCGCCGTGCGATTTTCTGATCGTGCTGTGGTGCGTGGGTTCTAGATCTTGTCGCAACACTCCCTTGCTCATGTGCGGCGTGTTGATGGGTCGGCGTGGGACTTAAGCGGCAATTGGACGTCGAGGCTCGGTATTGGCAGCTGCAGCTGTCAGGCACCGGAACGGTGCAGGCGTGCCGGATGGTCGGGATCACTCGCAAGGCCGGCTACCGGTTGCGAGCCGGAAACGGCGGGGTTCTACCGGCGCGAATCGCAGGAGCAGCCCGGTCAAACCGGTATCTGTCGCGGCTGGAACGGCAGCGGATCGCGACGTTTGCGCGGGCAGGGCTCGGGAGTGCGGGAGATCGCACGGCGGATCGAACGTGATCCTGCCACGGTCAGCCGCGAGCTTCGCCGCAACAGCCGTCCGCACGACGATAAGCCTACGACGGCGACCTCGCTCACGCGCGGGCACGACAACGCAGCGGTCGTCTCCGCCGCGGAAAGCTGAACCTGGACTCACAACTGCGAGGCTTGGTCCAGGACCGACTCGAGCAGGATTGAAGCCCGGAACAGATTGCCGCTTATTTGCGCGTGACGTTCCCGGACCGGCCGCACTGGCACCTCTGCCACGAGACCATCTACCAGGCTCTCTGATTTGTTGAATCTTGGCAAGCGCGACGGGTCTGCAGCCCGTAGCGTCCACGGCGCCGTCCGGTATAGGTTCGCAGGCTCCTTGCCGCCCTCGTGGCTGGCTCACTGATAGCGTGCCGAGCCGGTCGGCGCCGGCCGTGGCGTGGTTCGACAGAGGCGTGTTCGATCTTCAAGTCAGGATGCCCACCACGGCGATTCCCCCTTGTCGTCTGCCAGCCCGTGGAGCTCCTGTTCTGTGATCATCATCGGAATCGACCCGCGCAAGTCATCGCTGACCGCCGTCGCTGTCGACGCGTCCGGCCGGCAACTGGCCGCCCGCCGGTACCCGGTCAACGCCGGGATCTTCGGCCAGCTGATCCGCTGGACCCAGCTATGGCCGCGACGGCAATTCGCGGTCGAAGGCGCGAACGGACCCGGCCGCGGCATCGCCCAGCAACTCGCCGCGGCCAGCGAGGACGTCTTCGATGTTCCCGCAACGCTCGCCGTCCGCGCCCGCCTGCTCGACACCGGCGGCACCCGCAAAATCGACGCCGCGGACGGTGCCGCCGTCGCCCACGTCGCCCTGCCTCACCCCGGACTTCGCCGCGTCGTTGCCGAAGATCAGAGCACGATCCTGCGCCTGCTGTCCGAACGCCGCGACGACCTCGCCCACGAGCGGACCCGGGTTCTCGACCGTCTCCACGGGTTGCTGCGCGATCTGGTCGCCGGCGGCGCCCCGACACGCCTGTCCGCCGATCAAGCCGCCGCCATCCCGCGCACCACCCGGCCGAAGACCGTCACCACCTCCTGCCGCCGCGATCTGGCCTACGAACTACTTTCCGATCTGCGCCGCATCGACACCGTGCTCCAAGCCAACGAGGGCAGCCCAACGCGACGCTGTCGCCACGACCGGAAGAACCTCGGCCGAGGTCCACGGCATCGGCACCGTTCCCGCCGCGAAAATCCTCGGCCACGTCGCAGATGTGTCCCGTTTCCCCATGCCGATCACTTCGCCAGTTACACAGGAACGTCGCCCTTGGACGCGTCGAGCGGCAACCGCAACCGCCACCGCCTCAACACCGGCGGCAACCGTCAGCTCAACTGCGCGCTGCACACCATCGCCGTCTGCCAAGCCCGTGATCCCGGCCCCGGTAGGGTCTACTACCTGCAGATCAGCGAGGGCAAAACCCCGGCCGAGGCTCGCAGAGCCCTCAAACGACGCCTCACCAACGTCATCTACCGCCAACTCGACAAAGATCAACATGACCACCTCACCAAAAACACTTGACACACAGAGGCGCTATCACGGCGGTCGCGGTGGCTTGAGCCGGCAGCTGACGCGCCGACTGCGGACCGGACGGCCGCAGCGTCGACGACGCCGGCGCAGCGATGTCCGCCAAAGCCGATTCATCGCGCCTGCTGTACTCATCGATCAACGGCCGTCGGTCGTCGAGAACCGGACACGGATAGGTGACTGGGAGGGCGACCTCATCGTCGACCGGATGAGTCAGAGCGCGATCGGCACCATGGTCGATCGGACCAGCCGCTACCTGCGCCTGATCCACCTGCCGAGCGGCCGTCGCGCCGACCAACTCCACGACGCGCTGTTCGCAGTCCTCGTGAACTACCAGAGGCTGCCAGGCTAACCCTCACCTGGGATCAAGGCTCCGAGATGGCCCGGCACGATCACCTGGCGCCCCACTTTCGCGAAGGCATCTACTTCGCCCGGCCGGCCAGCCCGTGGCTGCGCGGCACCAAGGAAAACACCAACGGCCTGCTGGAATGGTCCCGAAAAGTTGGACACCGCAAATACGGGTCCATCTTCAGAAGGGCAGACCGATGTACTCGGGGAGCACGTTGAGTCCCTCCGACGCCGTCTCGGCCGTCGAACTGTTCGAGCAGGGCTTCACCGCGAAGTCCGCGTCGTTGTCGCTTGACCTCGCCCCGAACCCCGTTCAAATGTTGTACCAGCGATGGCAGCTGCGAGGACGGGACGCGTTGGTGACCAGGCAACGCAGGCAGTACGACTTCGGGACCAAGCTCGAGATCGTGCGGCGCCATGTTGAGGGCGAGTCAGGACGGGCTCTGGCCGAAGAATATGGGCTCCCTTCGCCCAGTACCGTCGCCAACTGGACGAGCGTCTATCGACGCGAAGGCGAAGACGGGCTGCGACCCAAAAGACGCGGCCGACCTCCGACCGACCCCGCAGACCCTGCGCCGGAGACCGAGGTCGAGACACTGCGCAGGGAGAACGAAAGGCTGCGCGCAGAGGTCGCGTACCTGGGAAAATTGCGGGCCTTGAGGTCACGGGAACGACGCTGAAGGTGCAAGCCGTCGAAGATCTCAAGGCGCAGTACCCGCTGTCGCTGTTGTTGCAGATCGCGTGTCTTGCCCGGTCAACGTTCTACGACCACCGCAACAGACTCGCTCGAGCGGATCGGCATGCTGAGCTTAAAGGAGCCATCCGCCAAGCCTTTAGCGATGCGAAGGGCGCCTACGGGCACCGCCGCATTCTGGCAGTCCTGCAACGCTGCGGGTGGCGGGTATCGAAGATGACCGTGCTGAAGCTGATGCGCACGCTCGGTCTGCAGTGCCCTGTGCGCCGGCGGCGCAGGTACAACTCTTTCCGGGGCGAAGTCGGCCATGCGGCCGACGACGTGTTGGATCGCCAGTTCACCGCAGCGGCCCGGCACACCAAGTGGGTCACGGACGTGACCGAGTTCGCGATCGGGGCCGCCAAAGTTTATGTCTCGCCAGTCCTCGACCTCTGGGACAACCGTGTCGTCTCTGCCGTGGCCGGGCCATCGCCAAGCGTGAAGATTGTCACTGACGGGCTACGCACCGCGATCAACAACCTGCAGCCCGGTGAGAAACCGCTGGTTCACTCCGATCAGGGATTTCAGTATCGCCACACCCTCTGGCAGGGCGTGCTCCGCGATGCCGGCCTGACGCAGTCCATGTCCCGCAAGGGCACGTGCCTGGACAATGCCGTCATGGAAGGATTCTTCAGCCATCTCAAGGAGGAATGGTTCCGGATCCAGCAGCCCGCGACCGTTGACGAGTTCCACGCCGGACTGACCAGCTACCTACAGTGGTGGAACACGACCCGCATCCAACAACGACTCGGCTACCTCAGCCCCGACGAGTACCTCGCTCAAACCGCCACCGTCGCATAAACTTTACTTTCAAGGTCCAACTTTCGGGGACCATTCCACTGCTGCGCCAGTACTTCCCCAAGGGCACCAGCATGGCCAGACACGATCGGCAGACGCTTCGGGCGGTCGAGGACCGGCTCAAACAACGACCTCGCAAGATCCTCGGCTGCTGCACACCGCAGGAGGTCTTCCTCGATGGTCTGGCAACCTGAGGACAGCAATGTTACGACGATCAAGGGCGAGGCCGGGATGCAGGACCGCTCCCGACCTAACGCTCCTTTACCGCAGGCTTGCGCCGCGACCACGACGCCGTCGTCAACGGGCTGACCATGACCTACAGCTCCGGCATGGTCGAAGGACGCGTCAACCGCATCAAAATGATCAAACGGCAGATGTACGGCCGCGCCAACCTGGACCTGCTCCGCGAGCAAATACGTGTATTGCCGCGTCCGAGTCGACGCCGATGGTTAGTGCAGTTGCGGATCTAGGCTGCGACAATGTCATTCTCGGGGCGCGACCCAACGGCTAGAACGACTTGATTGCGCCCGCTCTCTTTGGCTTTATATAGAGCTTCGTCGGCCTGCGCAATGAGGGCGTCAGGCGAAATCGCGCGGCCAGACGCAACACCGATGCTCGCCGTGACAGGTACGGCACCATTCATGTCTCTGATGGCGAGTCGTAAGCGTTCCGCCTGCGCGCCGGCGACTTCTAGGGATGTCGCCGGCATAATGACGGCAAATTCCTCTCCCCCATAGCGGGCCACTATGTCCCCGGGACGAGAATGCGCTCTCAGCGTTTCCGCCGTGATGCGAAGTACTTCATCCCCCATTTGATGTCCATGCACATCGTTAATGCGTTTGAAGAAATCGAGGTCCACCAACGAAATGCCCGTAAGTGCACCGTCGCTGGTACCACGGGCTAGGCAAGAGGCGAGTTGGAGATCGAAGACTCGTCGATTCGCAACGCCCGTCAATCCATCAGTTTCTGCAGCTCGCCGTAGCCGGCTCAGCAACAGAGTTCGAGACAACGACATCGCCGCGAGGCTAGTTGCATGTTCTGCCGTGAGGATAGTGCGTCGTTCGATCCGCTTGTTGCGTCGCTGCCAGAATCCGAATCGGTGTTCGAAGACCAACGCGCCGCGCAGTTCTCCTACCTCAAACGGCACACACGTCATGTGGCGCCCTCTGGGAAGGAGCATAGCCAAATGTGTATCCTGGCCAGCGACCGACGGAGCGACCAGCACCGTTCTCTTGGCTGACAAGGCCGTAGATATGACGCCCTCTTCGTCTAAAGGTTGATCAATGGGGTGCTGGCTTTCGGCGTCGGAGCCGATAACAGCCCACCTCCCGTAGCTTTGACCCGCTTCCGACGGGACTTCCGCGACGACAGCAGCACGATATGCAAGGAGGTCGTGCATCGCCAGGTGATTGAGCCGTCGGGCGATGCTTAACGGTTCGGTATCTTCAATGAAGGCGGCCGCCGCCATGCGGAGCACTCGGTCATCGTATCGGCGTCGACGTAGTTCCCGCTCGTTGACAGCCGCCAGGCATGCCGTGACGAAGCAAGCGGTACCAAGCTCTCCGACCAGAAGTCCTAGATCACCGGAAGACGATTGACCCTCGGGGGCCAGCAGTCCTGCGTTTTCGCTTTGAACGACTAGTATCGTCAGTAGTATATGCCATACAGCTACCTTGGCGCCCGTGCGGAATGAGGCAAGCAACGTCACGCTGATGACGTGGACCAGCAGGACGTACGTGCCGACACCCCCGAGAGCGCCCAGGAGATACCAGGCTCCGGCGAGCAGAAGGCCGTCTCCAAGGACTGAAAGATTCAACGTGGCGACAGCATGGGCTTTCATGCGCCGGACGACAGCAACCATCCCGACCGTCGCACTTGTCCACGTTAACCAGGCGGCAGCCAGCGCACCAATGTGTCGGGCGTCAGCGTAAGCCGCGAGCAAGATAAGCACAGGACCTGCGGCGAGGCGGCACACTAAGATCCATCTTAGCCGCTCTCCGACAGGTACCAGATCGTTGAGGTTGTTTCGCGTCACGACGGCCTTCCATCACTGATCACGTCGATCGCCTGCCGGCCGACGACGTCGCTCGGAAAGTGAATGCTGGAATCGGGCCAGAGCGGCGCCAACGCAAGCTTCGGGTCATCCCGGTCGATCCACCGCTGCACCAAGAGAAATATGGCTAGTGCTACCAGGACTGCGAGCGGGTACGTGGGATGCTCGGCGACCGCGGTCAGGAGGCGAAGAGTGGCCCTACTAGTGCGTCCGATGATCAAACCGAAGCGGTCTAAGAAGTTTGTCGATAGGGAAGGTCGATCCTGCGGACTCGCCATTCGCGGGCTAGCCGGGGAGCCCGGAGTCTTTGCTGGAGGCGCCGCCGGGTCGGCTGCTGGCATCCCGGGCTTCGGCCGATTCTCGCTCGCTGCGGGCCACGGTGCGGCTGTCGCGGTTGGTTGCTTAGAAGTCGGTGCCGTGATGGGTTCATGATCGTTCGACGGCGGAATTGCCGGGCTAGTAGTCGGCTTGGAGGACGCCGGGGCTTCGGTCGGGAACCATCGAAATGTTATGCTGCCAGATAAGCCCTGCGCGGCGTTGTCGTCTCGTACCGCGACGGTTACACGATAGGTCGTTGGCCCAGCGACTGAACTGGAGATTGGTGATCCCGAGCCAACTTGAGGCATGGTATTCATCGGGCCGGCGAAGATCTGCTTGCCGACGAAACCGCGGCAGTTTGCCTCGGCGAGTGTAGTCCCTTGATCGATCTCTACGTCGAGATAGGGCACTAAAGGTCCGCTAACGTCGGTTGCCAGCAACCCGGTGACCGACCTCGGATGCTGAAGATCGATACGCAGACAACGGCTAACTGGCGCTCCAGGCTTCAGGACATTCGCCGGGAAAAGGGGATGACCATTGCGGTCGCCTAGCACGTGGACATTAACAATAGCATCCGCAGACGCGGCCGGCGCGTCGCTTCCCAGACCGGGCAACACCGAACCAACAGAGACAAGCAAGATCAGCGCTAGTCGTCTGCCGGCCGACAACATGCCAGTCTCCTCAGTCCGAGCACTCCGCGTCTTCGGCCATCACATCGGCGGCACTGAGACCTAACCTTAGGTTTGGTAGCCCCCGAAACCCGCCGGGCTGCCCTCGAATTTCCCAGGAGCTGTTCGTAATCACAGAGGCACCGCTGGTGACATCGACAACGGGCAGCAGCCGTTCCCCAGCAATTGGCTGGAGATCGTCGGGCGCGCACAGCGGCCTTCGTCTGAGACGACCCGCGCTGGCGTCTGGGCCCACAGCAGGCTCGAAGCCGCGGCCGATGCGAGGGTCCCCCGGGGGGGGTGTCCCTATGGGTTCGTCAAGCGGCGAGGGCGTGTTCTGTCGGCCGGATCTGGTAGGGCTGTTGGTCGCGGAGCATGGCGAACAGGACGTCGACTCGGCGGCGGGCGAGGCAGATGAGGGCGGCGTTGTGGCGTTTGCCTTGAGCTCGTTTGCGGTCGTAGTAGGCCCGCGACGGTGGATGGGACAGGGACGCGAACGCGGCGAGGAAGAACGCGCGTTTGAGTTGCTTGTTGCCGCCCTTGGGCGGGTGTTCTCCGCGGATAGAGATACCGGAGCGGCGGGTGACGGGGGCCAGGCCGGCATAGGATGCCAAATGCCCGGGCGTGGGACAGGCGGTGCCGTCGCCGACTTCGAGCAGGATCCGGGCGGCGGTCCTGACCCCGATGCCGGGCATCGACGTCAGGACCCGGGCAAGAGGGTGCGCATCGAGATCCCTTCGACCTCACCGGCGACCTGATCACGCTGCACCAGGACGTCGCGGAGGCTATCGGCCAGCCGGGGAAGAATCTTCTCCGCTGCTGTCGTGCCGGGAACGATCACCGTCTGTTCGTCGAGTGCGGTCATGATCTGCTCGACAAGCCGTTCACCCAGGCGTGGAGCATTCTTACCGGCGATCTCCCCAAGTTTGGAACGGCCGGCCTTGCGCAGCCCGGCAGGGCCCCCGCAGCGCGACAGCAGCTCAAGCACTGCTTTGTGCTGCACCCGTGGTCCGCGGACACGTTCGAGCGCGGGGTGGATTTGGGTGAGCAGCCCGCGGATGCGATTGGAGATCCGCGTGGCTTCACCGGCAAGGTCGTCATCGAAGCCGACCAAGACCCCCAGCTCGGCAAGGGTTTTGTCACCGACATCAACCCGGCGCAGCGTATGCGGCAACGTGCGGGCGGCGTCCGCGATCACATATGCGTCGCGCGCGTCGGTCTTCGCCGCGCCCGGGTGCAGATCGGCGATCCGGCGCATCGCCAGCCCGGGCAGGTAAGCCACCTGGTGACCGCAGGCTCGGGCGACAGCGACCGGCAACGCGCCGATCGAGGCGGGCTGGTCGACGACCACGAGGATCCGGCCATGGCGGGCGAGTTTGTCGAACACCTGCCGCAGCCAGGCCTCGGTGTTGACCAAAGCAGCGTCGTGCAACCGCTTCCCACCAGGATCTAGGGCGACGGCGTGGTGGCCGTCCTTACCGACGTCAAGACCGAGGAACACCTGGTAATCGCCGTGCACATCGCCTCCCTGCGAGGTAACCTGTCACCTCGATCGCCAGTCCGGCGTCGACTGTCGGCAGCCACGTTACGAGGAGACCTACCTCAGCCCTGCAGGTGGTCGTGTCCCTATCAGCGATCTGTCGACGCCACCCGGCTCGGTGACAACACCCCCCGGATCATCCGCACGACAGGGGCAGTAAGTCATGCCAGGCCGGGCAACCGAGGGGCCCCCGGCTGGGGACGATCAAAAAGGTAACGGGGCGCGGGCGCCGTACCCAATAAGCGGATCGGCCCGGGCACCGCCGGCTCCGGACGGCAGAAGACCACAGTCGCTCCGGAGGACACGAGAGACTTCGGCAGTGAGACCAACTTTGCTCCCGTCGCGCAACCCGAGGTCTTCGAAGGTCTATGAAGTGCAACCCGAACCCTAGGTCGTAGTGTTACGGCACGAAGGTCAGGAGCGACAATGTTAGTCGGGGTGCACCGCCGGTCACCGAAAACTCACTCGAGCGCTGCCACTGACAGCTCCCGGCCGCGCCGCCGTTGGGCGGCAGTCGGTGCGACCCTCGCAGCATTGGCAATCGTGGCCTCTGTCGTCGTCACACATCCGACCAGCGCCGCATTTCGTGAGGATATCGAGAACGGACCCAATGTGCTCGACTCCGGTACGGTTCAGTTGACCAATGACAGTGCCGGTTCGTTCTTCGCAAATCTTGCCGACTTGGGCCCCGGCGACTCCGGAGCCGAATGCATCAAACTCGTCTACAAGGGTTCATTGCCAGCTAGCAGCATAAGAATGTATGCCGATACCGGCGCAGACAGCGGTCTTGGGAATTGGCTCAAGTTTACAGTAGATCTGGGCACATCGGGGCCAGCTGCAAGCCGTTCTTGCAACGAAGCACCGTCATTCGGGGGCGCGATCGTCAATCTTGCCAGTGCCGTCCAAGCATCCAGATTGCCGACCGATTTTGCCGATGGCTATCTCTGCGGGAGCAATGTCTCGGCAAACCAGAATGCATGGTTTCGCATCGCCTATACCCTTGACGTCGCAACACCAGACTCGGCCCAGGGAACGTCTATCGCAGTCAAGTGGGTATGGGAGGCGCGAAGTTGAACGCATGCCTCTGCTCGGCAGCCATAGTGGGCAATTTTTCGCGGGCCGCTCGGTGAAGGGCAATCAGATGGCGTCATATCAGGGCACTCGCCGACGGTCGGCCCAGCACACCCGTAAGTCACGCGACGCAAGCGATGACTCACGCCGGATGTCACGGTTGCGAGAAGCTGTACGGGTTGTGGCCGATAGCCTTCTCATCGGGTTCACGGCTGCTGCAGTCGGGCTCCTATTGTGCGCGATCGCCCCTCTTGCCATCGGGTGGCGGCCTTCGGTGATCGTCAGCGGATCGATGACGCCGCAACTTCATGTCGGCGACGTCGTCGTTGTGGCACCCACGAATCCTCGGAACGTCAAGCCACGCCAGATCATCAGATTCACTGACCCTGCTCAGCCCACGCGCGCCGTGATGCACCGCATAGTGACGGCGAACACGGACGGCACTTTTATCAGCAGAGGCGACGCCAACGACCATGCAGACTCAACCCCCGTTCCAGCTAAAAACATTCTTGGGGTTGCCCGCATCCGTGTTCCTTACCTCGGGCTTCCTGCAGTGATGATCAACTCGGGGATCGCTGGTCGGGCTGGCATTGCGCTGCTAGCGCTGGCCGCCTGCCTCACTGCAATCTGCGGCAATAAGTCAAGGACAGCTAAGCACAGAGCAGCCCGACGGTGACGGAATCGCCGATTGAGCGTGGCCGACACGGCATCCTGGACCCCGGTCGCGGTCGACACCCGGCTGCAACCAGTGACCTCGATCCGCGTGCCAGTCAACCGGCGACGGCTACCGGCAGCTGCGACGCATCGCTCGCCGCTGGCCGAACGCCAGCCGGGCGATCGAAGGCGCCGCCGGCGACCGCGCGAAGACCTCATCGCCGAACGCAAGCCATAACCCGCTCCGCTGGCATTTGCACGAACTGGACGCGGACTGGGACCCGCCGGCGCGGTCTCTCGACCGCGTCAGCAACCTCGACAAGATATTGGACCGGCTGACGCAGGTCTCCGGCATCGTCGGGCAGCTGGCTGCCGCAATCGCCCGCCGGTGCCGAGATCTCACCGAGGAGATCAACCCGATCGCCGCGCAGGTCGAGCGCCTGGCCGAGAAACTAGCACCGGCACTCATCGCTGTTGTCGGCTGCAGCCCCTTGACCGCCGCGAAGATCCTCGGCGAGGCGGCCAGCGTCGCTCGTTTCCGCAGCGCGGCTGCCTTCGCTCGGCACAAGGGCACAGCCCCGCTGCCGGTGTGGTCGTCTACCGTGCGCGCCACCGGCTCAGCCGTGCGCGCCACCGGCTCAGCCGAACCGGAAACCGCCAGCTCAACGCAGCCCTGCACCGCGTCGCGATAACCCAAGCCCGCTGCCACGCGCCCGCCAAATACCTCATCGCTCGCCGGAAAGCCGGCGGTGAAGGAGGCCTGGAAGCTCTTCGCGTCCTGAACGACGCGCTCTTCGACGTCATCTACCAAGCCCTCCGAGCCGATCCTGCCCCGGGATCTTGACAGAGGAGCTATTTACGGGCCGCGGGAGTTGCGATCGGCCTGGTGTGGCCGCGAAAGAGCAATTGGTGCCTCGTCGACCGGCTCGACGACTGGGTATGACTAGTTGGACGGTATCGCGAGGCGGTATCCGAATCTGGCAAGTCCGCTTCAGGTTCCGGCAGATGTGCTTTCCAGCAGCAGTAGACCGAGATAATATACTCGCATCGCTGCCTCTGTTCAAGGACAGCTTAGCCGTCCTGAAGATCATCGAAGCAGAAGCGCTGGGAACCGCAGATGGCCGGAGCGGGTCTGGCTGTCGATCCGCCAAGCAGGGTACCGGGAGATGTGGCAAGAGCTGGAGACGCTCATTGCAGTCGTTGAGGAGCAACAGTTTACGCGTGCGGCATCGCGCCTCGGGGTCAGTCAACCCGAAGTGTCCAGGCGCATCCGCCGTCTAGAGCGCAGGCTTGGTGTAGTGCTGCTCATCCGCTCGACGAGACATGTAGTAGTTACCGAACAGGGCAGGGACGTCGCGGAATGGGCGAGAGGGCTCTTTGAGTCATGGGAGCTAGCCCGCCGTCGCATCGAAGAATGTTAAGTGCGGATGACATGATGCCTGCACTGCTAATGCGGTAGGCCCCGCGGCGCGCCGGCGTAGTTGCCCGGCGCGCCACGAGTAGTAGCCCGGTCCAGAGTTGCGTGTAGATCGCTTACAACAGCGCGATGTTCTAGTTCGGGGCGTGGATACCAGATGCACCATAGGCAGTCGAGAAGTTTTCACTCCTGTCGCCTAGATGCAGCTGCACGCATCTGTCTCTGAATCGTGCGGGAACATCAAATTCCTGCGAAATGGTGATTCCCCGCGCAGCGTCCGGTCGAGGACGAAGCTCAGTGCCCATCGCATTGCTGTAGAATTCGGTCTGGTCAGTTCGATTGCATAGATTGACGGTGTCAAGGTGGACAGTTCGAACACTTCCGTTGAACGCCGACCGAGGATCATCCCAAGGGATGTCGTTGCCGGCGCGATTTTGGAAGAAGCACGGGTTCTTGTCCGCGATCTCGGGAATCTTGCAAATGTTCACGGTGCGATACAGCGCCTTCGTCTGGTCATCGAATAGCCTGCTGGGCATGTCGACCTGGAAGTAGGTACCGGTGCCGAACTGCAGCAGCTGCCGATCGTTGTGGTTGAATCCCTGCTGACCCCAATAGGTGTGGTACTGACCGCTGTTGTCGACGTGAAGTGCCACGTTCCGACCGGTAAACCAATCTTCCCGAAGAAGATCATAGAGTTGGGATGAGGCGTCTTTGCCTTCACGGATTGTCTGCAGAATACCGGGTAGACATGCAGTACTACCGATCTTCCGGCCGCTCTCGTTCGGCACCTGAATAGACGTCGATGGCGTGGGATCGCCAACTCGTACATCGCCGATGCACTTTGCCGAGAGGGTTCCCGCGACACCGAAATGATGCATCGAGCGGTTAACGACCCGGAGACCGTCGGTGCAAGAGATGTAATACATGACTTCGTGCATGTTGTTGGTGAAAGCGTCTGCCGAGTGGGTTCCTTGGTGCAGCTTGACGAGCGCGCTGCATTTGGTGCCGTCGTCTTGGACAACATTGTTGACCAGCGTTACCTTATGCCCGACATGATCCTCGTGCCGCGGGTGATTCGGGTCCTGGTCCTCGAGCTGCTCGTTAATGTAGCCGAAAGGTAGGTCGACATCCTTGATGGCCGATTTGCTCGGATCGTCACCATGTTCGTGGCCAAACGTGCACTTTTTGCCTGTCGCTGGGTCGACCGCTACCGGCGGATGCCATGTGGGATACACCTTTCCGTCCGGGCCATAGACCCAGAAGGTGTCGTGGAAGCTTTTCGAACACGTATCAAACTTTCCCGGCGTCCACAGGCCGTAGGCGTGTGACAAGATGGCGCCCGCGGGAGGCTCCTGGCCCTGCGGTATACCGCCTCGACCACTGGTATACCGGGTCGTGGCCGGCACGGTCGGGTGGGACGAGGCGCGTGACTCGTGGTTATGACTTGTAGGGCTTGACGGACCGGAAGTTCTTCCGCTTGGCGAAGCGGCGGAAGGTCGACTGACGGTGTTGGGTTCACACCCGGTCGATCCAAGGACTACGAGTGCGGCAAGCGCCGCGATAGCAGCCACGCCACGGGCAGCGGTGCGCGGCGCCGCCTTTTGAACGTGTGGCGCTGTTGGCCGTAGCCGCCAGGAAGAACTCTCCCTCGTATGAGGCGCGAGATTCATGAACGCGTTTCCTCCCTGCTTGGGCGATTCACCGCCGACCGTTCTGAGGCAAGGAAACGGCTGAGACGGTTATGACTTGGTGTGCGCGCCACTGCGACCAGGTAGATTTCCCGATGAACACCGGTCAGGGAGAGAGCGCTCCGACCGGGTCGTCAGTGACCGCTTTCGACGCTCGAGCCTTGACTAATTTCAGTGATGACCACGCGGACGGCCTCCCGCCCCCGAGGGAAGCCGGGCATACGATACCTCGCGGATAAGGACACATTGATGGGGGCATGACGGACCTCGTTCTGCCGCAGCACTTCGGTGAGACTGTGGTGCTCCTGCGTGCCGTCGCACCAATACCTAGTCTTTTCCCGCGGGAAGACCTGATTCGCACGGGTCCAACCAATGGCTCACGGATCGTCCTCCTGTGTTGCCGCATCCGGCAATGCTTCGACAAATTAATCGGCAGTAGTTATAGATAAGGCCACTGCGGCGCGGCGCGGACTCGGGTCAGCAGTCGCGTTTTGTGGATCTTGCAGTCCTCGGGATGCGAGACGAAGACCAAACCGCCATTGTTATGCACTATAGGATCTCCAAGGGAGATTGGTGGATGCGATATCGTGCCTTGACTGGCAGTACGTCCATTTCGCTAATTCGCTGTTTCAGCTTCTCGAGGCAGTGAGCACGCACCTTATCCAGAGCAGCACAACCTGAAGCCCAAGCGGCAACCTTTGGAGGCGGTACTTGAGTACTTCGGACGATCAGACGTTGCAGTCGCTCGAAGCTTTGGCACGCGTCCAGCTCCATCTATTAGGGAGTCTGTCACTTTCGGACGACGAACTACCCGTCTCAGCCATGCGAGCAAATCTGGACCAGCTAACAGCGCATGTTCGTGATGCGCGACGGCGATTCACCGTCCTCCGCTGCGAGGGCGACCACTGAGCTCGACGAGGAGACGGCTGGCATGACGGCGCTGAAGGTCTAGATCTGCGACTGTCCTTGTGAATCTGTGCAGTCAATGCGGTTAACCCGCAATCAGCACCCGAGCCTTTTGAGAGGCTATGTCAGTGCTTTGGAGGTCGGTTGGCCGGCACGTTTTGCTGTTCATCAGCGGGTAGATCTCCGCCGCCGTGATCCCGTTGTCCAGCCGGACCCTGAACCACCTCGCCGAACGCACCCGCAGCCACCGCAAGCAGCCCGGATCCCACTGACGACACCAGGAAGACCGGTCGCCAGGCGCCACTCGCCCTGGCCCACCTGCGCAACGGCGACGCCTACCTACGCCTCGCGGCCGGCTTCCAGATTGCGACCGCCACCGCCCGGCGCTACGGTCAAGAAGCGACAGCCCTGCTCAGCGCGGCCGCCCACGACCTGGACACCGCCATGGCGCACACCCCGCTGCTGGCCTACCCGAACCTGAATGACACGCCGGTCCCGACCGACCGCGTCGCCGACCAGAAGCCCTACTCCCCCGGGCAAGTACAAGCGGCACGGATCCAGCAAGTACAAGCGGCACCGTGTCAACGTGCAGGCCTCCGCGGACACTGCTGACCACCTCGGCTGCTCCTCACCCGCCCTGCCGGGCTCGGCACACGACCTGACCGCCGCCCGCACCCACGGCAATCATCGACGCCCTGACCAGCGCGCAGGTGATGACCTTCGCCGACAAGGGATACCAGGCGCCAGCGTGCGCACGCCGTTCAAGCGGCGACGCTTGCAGCCGAACCTGTCCAGCCGGCAGAAAGCGGCCAACCGCACCCACGCGAAGATCCGCGCCCCGGGGCGAACACGCGACCGCCGCAGCTGGCTGCTCACCCATCCCGACCGGCTCGCCGACGACGACCGCGAACAACTCGCCCGAGCGCGTGCCGCCTGCCCGCATCTCGACGCCCGGCCACCCACGTCTCAGCGTTCGCCGAGATCCTGACCGCCTGACAAGGACAGCAGCTCAACGACTGGGTCACCGCCGTCGAAGCCGACGACCAGCCCGACCTGCCATCCTTCACCGCCGGCCTGCGCCGCGACTACGACGCCGTCGTCAACGAGCTCACCACGACCTACAGCTCCGGCGTGGTCGAAGGACCATCGACCGCAAAATGACCAAGCGCCAGATGTACGGCCGCGCCAACCTCGACCTGCTCCGCAAACGAATCCTCCTCGCCTGAGCGAGTCAACCCCGATCGCGAAAAGTGGGTCAGATCCCAGATTCGGCCGCCGTTAACAACCGATTGCCCGGGCGCGATACCCCCGGCCAGCAGAACATCGCCGTTGACAACACCGGGCCGCTGCCGACGACCGGCCGCCAAAATCGGGGCCCACCGCGGCCTCTCCACCGAATCGCGAGCCACACCGGACGCTGCGGGGCCGGCGACAGCCGGCCTCGAGACACCTCCAACGAGGCGGGAGCCACTGTACCGAGGCATATCGCACCGGGGGAGCGGGTCATCGAGCCGAGTGGTGCGCCAGCCGTCGATGACCGGGAAGGGGCTTGTGAAACCCGCCGTGCACCAACAGCCAGCGCGACTATACATTGAACTCTGCTTTTGTGATGAATCGCGGCCGCCGCAGCGACACACGCCAACAGCTCTGTTGTGGCGACAGATGCTTCACGGCTTCGACGTAAAGCTGGGGCGTCATGTTTGGCGTGGCAAAATGCACTTGTGTGCCGCAGTAAACCGCTTCAGCCGAGTCCTGGCTCGCACTCGGATTTCTCTCAGCGGGCCACAGGGATCTGATCGTTAGTGCAAGTGACCCCGTGGCCCGCTTTCCGATGATCGCTCAACGGCTTATCGCTGCGCCTCCCACACAAAGTTGACCTTCAGGCCGTCGAGCTGTGCGGAATTCGGGGCGAGAGACGAGAAGGTGTAGGTAAACCGCCATACCCGCCACTTGCTGGCCGTCACGGTGCCCCATTGAGACGCAAGGCCGTTGGCGAAGTTACTGTTAGAGTTGATCATTGTGCGCATGTTGGTTCCGGGGGCGGAGGCAGCTACGTCGGTGAACGATCCGACGCCGGCCGGCGCGCAGCTGCTTCCCGGGTCTGCAGCTAGGTCGGTGTCGTTAATCTCGATCCGCATGGAAAGATTGTCGTCCATCTCGGACGTTGCGTCGTTAGCCCACGCGACGTAGGCGCCTCCGTTGTTCGATTCCAAAGCGCCGCCCGTATAGAGCTTGATAGCAGTTGGGTTCAGCGTGCCGGTGTACCTCACGCCCATGCACACGGTTGCGCTGTCGCCCGGCGCCAGGTTCGTCGCCGTGAACATCGCCTGCGCGCCATCGTTGTCGCTAATAGCAACGGAGCCCGCGCCGAAAACATTTGTATCGTTGCTGGTTGTGGCACTAAAAGCCGAATGGGATGATTGGAAAACCATAGCCGCAGCGCCGGAAAAGCCCAAGATGAGCCCCGCAACTCGGATATTCCGATTCCTGCGCTGCGATTCACTAGGAACTGACATCTTCAGAACTTCCTCGCTGTCGTTAGTTTTCTCTCGCAGAGATGTATCGGCTCCTGGCTCGCTCAGTTAAGCCCCTCCGTGGGGCTCCGATAAGACTGACGTTTCGCGTCAGACCGAATCGAACGGCCCGTACGCGCCACACAGCCGAGCAAGCCTTCCTGAGGCCAGCCGCGATCGCCTCTTGTTCCGACCTAATAGTCTTACGTTTGGCTTGTCTCAGGAACGGTCTCGCCGAGTCCGCGCTCAGAGCAAAAAATCCCGGATGGGTCCACGTGAGGATCCTTGAGTCGATGCCTCCCCAAGGCGCACTGCGCGGATGGACCGGACCCAGGGCAGAACGATTGACCCTCGAAGGCCAACTGAACGGCCAGCGGCGATCCGACTCCACAACTCGCCCCTTACTGGCGCGTACCGGGAGCGCGGCCCCCGGGCAACTTCTACCGGGTCGAGTGTCGCTGACCGACCATTGGGGGCGCCCGCTGCCGGGCAAAGGTCATACCTTAAAGCTCCTGACACGATCTGCTTGATTAAGGTTGGGGAGATCAGCGATACCTGATGACGGTCGGTCTCGATCTGCTGCTGAGGCGTGAGTAAGCCGTGGGTCGTTGGGGACCAGTTTGTGGGCGGTATCGAGCCGTTGCTGCCGCCGTGGCCGGACAGGTCTCCGGGGCCGCAGCCGGTCCCGGACCGGCAGTGTTTGCAGGGGATCCTGTTCGTGCTAAACACCGTGATCGGCTGGGAGGACGTGCCGCAGGAACTCGGGTTCGGCTTCGGAATGACCTGTTGGCGGCGGCTGAAGTGGTGGACCGAGGCGGGTGTGTTCGACCATCTGCACCAGCTGCTGCTGGACCAGCTGAACGCCGCGAACCGCATCGACTGGTCCCGCGCCGCGATTGATAGCAGCCACATCGACGCGAAAAAGGGGTACCGGTACAGGTCCGTCGCCGGTCAACCGCGGCAAGCCCGGCTCGAATTACCATCTGACCTGCGACGCAACCGCACCCCGATCTACGTGCTGACCAGCGGCGCGAACGTGCCCGACATCAGCCGCGCCATCGATGTGCTCGACGGCGCACCCGCCATCGCGGGACGCCCCGGACGGCCCCCTATGTCGTGACACCCCGACGCCGGTTCGCCGCGCTGCTGGCCGACAAGGGTTACGACCGCGAAGCGTTCCGGCATGCCTGCCGTAGTCGTGGTAGCGAGCCGATCATCCTCAAGCGTAAGAGCACCGGCGTGAAGGGCCTGGGGCAAGCTGCGCTACGTCGTCGAACAGGCCTTCGCCCTACTGCACCAGTTCCGCCGGCTAGCTGTAGCGACCAGAACCGTTGGTGACGCGGCTGATGGGTGGCTGGCCTCCGAGCGCGGTGGGGGCTCGATGGTAGTTGGGCGGGCTCCACGGGTCGTTGCAACACCTGCTGTGACCAGGAGTTGCTATGGATTCGGGGTCGCGTCCATGGGGTGGTGTAAGAGCCTGTCAGCGATTTCCGAAATCTGGATCTGACCCACTTTTCGTGATCGGGATTGTCCCACTCAGGCGAGAAGGATTCGTTTGCGGAGTAGGTCGAGGTTGGCGCGGCCGTACATCTGGCGTTTGATCATTTTGATGCGGTTGACGTGTCCTTCGACCACGCCGGAGCTGTAGGTCATGGTCAGCCCGTTGACGACGGCGTCGTGGTCACGGCGCAGGCCGGCGGTGAAGGATCGCAGGTCGGGCTGGTCGTCGGCTTCGACCGCGGTGATCCAGTCGGTGAGCTGCTGCCCTTGTCGGGCGGTCAAGATTTCGGCGAACGCGGAGACGTGGGTGGCCAGGGCGTCCAGATGCGGGCAGGCGGCACGTGCTCGGGCGAGTTTTTCGCGGTCGTCGTCGGCGAGCCGGTCGGGGTGGGTGAGCAGCCAGCTGGTCAGCTGGCGGGTCGTCGGTGGCCGTTGTGGCGCCGGTGGTCGGCCGACGGCGGCGCGCAGGGGCCGCAGGTAGGTGCGCAGGGTGGTGGCGCTGCCGCGGTAGCCGCGCTCGCGGAGCTCGGCGCACAACGTGACGGCGTTGCTGACCCCACTGGCCAGGCGTTCGCGCAGGTAGTCGGCGTGGTCGTCGAGGACGCGTGGGCGTCCGGGATGGGGCTTGGCGAGAAGTTCGTCGACGCTGGTGGCGCGGGCGAAGCGGCGCACGGTTCCGCGGGCCGGGCCGAGTTCGCGGGTGATCGCCCGGATGGTGGCACCGTGTGCGAGTAGGTCCTGGACTTGGTGGTAGCGCTGTCGGGTGCGAGGTGCCAGCAAGCCCTGCTCGGACCGGTAGACCGGGGCCGGCAGAGCGATCGGTTCTGAGGCTGCGACCGCCAAAGCGGGTTCGGCGGGTGCGGCGATCAGGCAGCGCAGGTGTCGGGCGACGGTCTTCTCGGCATGTTCGCCGAGGTTCTTCCAGAGGTCCAGCGGTCGGCGACCTGCACCGCGTCCGGGGCACCGGACCGAGCGCCTTCGGCATAGCTGCCGGCGCGGTCGCGGCAGATCACCCGCACTGCGGGATGCGTGGCCAGCCAGCGCTGCAATGTCTCGGCGCGGCGGTCGGCGAGCACGTCGATCGGCCGGTGGGTGTCGACGTCGACCAGCACGGTCGCGTAGCGGTGGCCTCGGCGCAGCGCGAAGTCATCGACGCCGAGGACGGTCACCTCGCCGTCAGCGGGATCGGGCAGTGCACGGATCAGGCGCAGCATGCTGCTGCGGCTGGCGGCGAGACCCATCAGCGCGGCCAGTCGGGCGCCGGCGCGCCCGGCCAGGGCGAGCGCGATGATCTCGAGCGATCGTCGCATCAGCGGGCTGCGGCGAGCCCATTTGCTGGTCAGTCCCGGAACCTGCTCGGCGAACGTTCGTGCCGGGCAGACGTCGACGTCGCAGAAGAACCGGCGGACCCGCAACCGCAACTCCACCGGGGAACCTGCCACCGCGGCGTCCGTCAAGCGGCGCTCGTATCGGCTATGCACCCTGCTCGACCGGCGGCTACATCGCGGACACGCAGCTCGGCGGGCGCGTGCTCGCACACGTAGCCGCAGCCCAGACGCCACCCGTTCGACCTTCTCGACAACCACAGCTGCCAGGTGAGGCAGGACCACAGCAAGATCAGAAACTCGCACGGCGGCCGACCATACACAGTGGACTCCTGTGAGCTTGGGTCAGTCTCTGATCACGAAAAGTGGGTCAGATCCAGATCCACTCTTCAGGAAGCGGCGACAGAGCCGGCCACCGCTGATCCGTGTTGGTTGATCTTAGGCGGCTAGCAGTACCTGCGGTTGATGGCGCAGGGCATGAACAACTCGGAGGCATGCCGGATCGTCGGCGTCGGCCGGGGCACCGGAATCTATCGGCGCTACGGCCGGACCGTGAAAAATCCTGATGGGTCGGTGCGCCGCTACGACCCGATCATGGCAGCCGTGCAGATCTCTGAACGCTTCCTGTCCGAGGACGAGCGGGTCACCATCGCTGACCGTCACCGAAGCGGGTGCAGCATCCGCGGCATCGCCGCCGAGCTGGGCCGTAGTCCCTCAACCATCAGCCGGGAGATCAAGCGCAACAGCGACCCGTCGGCCGGCAGATACCATCCGTTCCGAGCGCAGAAGCGGGCTCGAGCGCGCCGGGCACGACTGAAGACCGGCAAGCTGGCAACCGAGCTCGAGTTGCTCGTGTTCGTGCAGCAGTGCCTCGATATCCGCTGGAGTCCGCAGCAGATCAGCCACACGTTGCCCGCTCTCGAGCGCCCGCAACTCGGCCGTCACCGTGGCGAGCTCACCCAGCCCACCGGCCAGGTTCCCGGACCGGCCTCAGATGAGGGTCAGTCACGAGACGATTTACCGATCCCTCTACCAGCCCGACGCCCCCTCACCCGAGGCTTGCGCGCGGCGAGCATTACGAAGCGGACGACTTAAACGTCGCCGCCGCCGACGAGCTGACCAGCGCACCACCCACTTCGTTCGACGCCGGCCACGCGATCAGCCGGCGCCCCGCCGAGGCCAACGACCGCAGCATCCCAGGCCACTGGGAGGGCGACCTGGTTTTAGGCAAGCACAACAAATCCGCCGTCGGCGCGCTCGTCGAGCGCAGAATGCGCTATGTGCTGCTGCACCTGCCCGGCGGCCATAACGCTGGGCAGGTCCGCGACGCGCTCATCGACCTGTTCTCCAGACTGCCTAACGGTCTGGCCCGAACGCTGACCTGGGACCAAGGCGGTGAGATGGGCCGGCATCACGAGTTCAGTGCCGCGACCGGCATCCCGGTATACTTCTGCCTGCCTGGCCGCCCATGGCAGCGTGGCAGCAACGAGAACCTCAACGGACTGCTGCGGCAATACCTGCTGAAGGGCACCGACATCAACGCCTACGGCGCCGAGATCGCCCGAGAACTCAACGAGCGGCCACGGCGATGCCTCGATGATCGCCTGCCGGGCCCGGTACGAGACCGACGTGACCGGCGCCCTGGCCGATCTTCCTCGATCGGGTCGGCCGCCGGTCATTGACGAGTCCTCGGTGATCACCTCAACGCTGAACCCACCGCCGGACGTGCTCGGGTTGACGCATTGGTCAGCGCGGCTGCTGTCGGATCACTTGACCCGCGGCGGAAAGCCAGTCAGCTTCGCCGAGGTCGCCCGGATCTGGCGGGACTGGGGACTGCAACCGCAGCGGGCCGGGACGTTCAAGTTCTCCACGGACCCGCAACTGGAAGCCAAGATCCGCGATGTCGTCGGTCTCTACCTGGACCCGCCGGAGAACGCGGTCGTGTGTGCGTGGACGAGAAGTCGCAGATCCAGGCCCTCGACCGCACCGCACCGTTGCTACCGATGCGGTTCGACCAGGCCCAGAAACGCACCACGATTACAAGCGACACAGCACGACCACGTTGTTCGCCGCCCTGGAGGTCGCGACCGGGAAGATCACCGCGGACGCATGCTACCAGCGGCACCGCAACGGCGAGTTCCTGGCCTTTCTCAAGCAGGTCGCCAAGGCCCACCCCCGGGTGAAGCTGCACGTCGTGGCCGACAACTACGCGACTCACAACCATCCGAACGTCAAAGCCTGGCTGGCCCGCAACCCGCGGATCACCATGCACTTCACCCCCGACCAGCGCGTCCTGGATGAACATGGTCGAGATCTTCCTCGGCATCATCACCCGCCAGGCCATCCGCCGCGGCACCTTCACCAGCGTCCCGGACCTGACCGGCGCGATCCGAGCGTTCATCGACGCCTACAACCAGCGCTGCGAACCATTCCGCTGGACCAAGAGCGCCGACCAGATCCTCACCAAAGCCAACCGTCAAAAGACCTCAGACACGCGACACTAGCCGTGCGCTGGGAAAGACGCCTCGACATCCATGACGTCCTGGTCACCCTCGCCTGCGCCCAAATCTGCTGGCGACGCTTGAGCAACTGGACCGCAATAGGATCGTGTTAGGGACTTTGAGCACAGAGGTGGCGACCTTGTCGCGGCGTTCGGGGTCCATCTCCGATCACTGGCTTGCCTCATCGTCAACCTGGACGCTCCGCAAACCGGGTCACGTAACAATACGGCCGGTCTGGCCTCTTGTACATATGTTGTATTCGGCTTGATTCGACAGTAGGCGTTAGATTTGAAACCTTGATAAATATTTAGTATGTTTATAGATACTGGCGTCGGCTTGTCAGGCGATGGCGCTGATGGACCTCCAGCCCGCGGCTGGTTGCCGACGTGGCAGCGCGTCTGCCTAGGGCGCGCGCCCCAACGTCAATCCAGCTCAATGATGGCGGCCAGATGACACGCTTTTCACTCTGTTGTCCTATCGTGTCGGCGCTCACGGAGTGCTCCGCGCTAGTCAGGTCAAGCCTCCCACGTTGGGCGGCTCCTTCTGCCACACTTCTCCGGCCGGACACAATGAGCCTTTTCCAAGCTGATCTTGCAGCTCAAGGCGGGTGTGGTAGATCCGGTGATCGATGGACGCGAGGCTCCAGGTAGGACAGCAAATCGACCAAAACCCGATGCCCCGACCGGGAGCCTCGCCATGCTGTACTACCCCGCGGTGATCCCCTTGTCCAGCCGGACCCTGAACCACCTCGCCGAACGCATCCGCAGCCACCGCAAGCTCGGATCCCGGTGGCGACGCCTGGAGCCCGGTCGCCAGGCGCTACTCGCCCTGGCCCACCAGCGCAACGGCGACACCTACGTGCGCCTCGCGGCCGGCTTCCAGATCGGGACCGCTACCGCCTGGCGCTACGGTCAAGAAGCGATAGCCCTGCTCAGCGCGGCCGCCGACGACCTGGACACCGCCATGGCGCGCATCCGGCTGCTGGCCTACCCGATCCTGGACGGCACGCTGGTCCCGATCGACCGCGTCGCCGACCAGAAGCCCTACTACTCCGGCAAGTACAAGCGGCGCGGTGTCAACGTGCAGGTCATCGCGGACGCTGCCGGCCGCCTCGCCTGCTCCTCACCCGCCCTGCCGGGCTCGGCACACGCCCTGACCGCCGCCCGCACCCACGGCAATCATCGACGCCCTGACCAGCGCGCAGGTGATGACCTTCGCCGACAAGGGATACCAGGGCGCCCGCGGCAGCGTGCGCACGCCGTTCAAGCGGCGACGCTTGCGGCCGAAACTGTCCAGCCGGCAGAAGGCGGTCAACCGCGCCCACGCGAAGATCCGCGCCCGCGGCGAACGCGCGATCGCCACGCTCAAGACCTGGAAAATCCTCGCCAAGCTGCGCTGCTGCCCACGTAGGGCCACCGCGATCGTGCAGGCCATCCTCGTCCTGCACCACGTCGAGTAACCGCGCTACACAGGATGAAAATGGCTCAATGTTGATCAGCGCGGATGGGCGGAGGCGTGGGCATCGTTTCCGTGGCCAATGTCAGGCGCACGCTGTGCGCGCCGAAGGCACGGACGACCTCGTGACGCCACCCTGCCCGACGGCACCACGATCGCGGCCGCCAAGACCAGCCTCGACCCGCTCCACGTCCGGCTGGACGCCCGGCGGCACATGCGGGAGGGCAACGCACCACCTTCGCCTAGCTCGCCGCCGCCGAACCGCTGCGGCCTCCTAGCAGCCCCGTTCCCCGCCAAACTGCGCGCCGCTCACACGGTGACCGCGCAAGAGCTGGTAGCGATGATTCGCGGCTCCACCCCGTTCCGCTCAGCATGACCGGGGCGAAGATCATCCGGTATCACCTCGGCGCCGACGCGCTGCGGTTGGCCACCGCCTCCAGCGTGGTAGTTGCCTGGCATCGGCGCGTCGTTTCGCTCCAACGGTCACATGGTCGTCCTGAGGCAAAAGTTGATCGAGCAGCTCGGTACCGCCAAGCGCTGCGAATATAAGGTCTACCGGCTGCTGGCCGTCGTCCGCGACGGCGTCCGCAGAAGCCGCCCGGCTGCGAGGCATACCGGTCACCCAAGTCGCGATCGAACTATCCACCTACGCCGCCGCCAGGATTAAGAGCACGCCGTCCGCCCCGCAACGCGACACGGCTGCAGGCACACCAAAGCCGCACCAGCAAGCTGCGCCAAGCGCTGACAGAGCGCCAGCAGACACCACCAAGAACTGCCCGATCTGCTGAAACACTCTTTCACCGTCGACACCAGCTACCGGCGCGCGCACACCGACTACGCCGCGTCGCGCAACGCCGAAGCCGGAAGCCCGTTAGCTGGTCGATCATCGGCGCTCAGCCTGGCCGTTACGATCCCGATCACTCGCGAGGACACCAATTCGGATAACGCTCTAACGAAAAGCCAAGATGCTCGCGGTCGCAAGCCGGTGATTCGTGATCCAACTAGCCGGTCAAACGCGGCGGCCAGTTCTGTTCCCTGGGAGGGACTACGCCACAAGATTGGTCGAAGGCGTGAGGCCCCCAGCAGCCGTTCGTTCTTAGTCGCTCATCTCCCTGGAACGGCAGGCCTCAATCTATTTGTCGACGGCTGAGCTGTTCATAGAATGCATTATTTTGGCGCGAAACGTGCGTGGGGCCGTACGCAAGCCAGCGGTCATCAGCTTCGCCATACCGCCGGGTACCACCGTCGCACGCCGCCCCAGGTTGGCTAAAGTCGAGCGGGCTACTACATCAGGAGTTGTTCCGACGTTGAGCCTCATTCCGGCCCGGCCAGCGAAGCCGGTATGAACCGGACCAGGCGCCACGGCCAGTACGTCGACCCCGTCCTTGCGCCACTCGACGTGGAGCGCTTCCGCCAGCGATTGGTTATACGCCTTGGTCGCCGAGTAGGTCGCGTGCAGCGGTCCGCCTTGCCAGCCAAGGATGGAACCGTACAGAATCATGCCGCCTCGACGACGCCGGGTAAGGCGAGCACCGAAAACGTGCGCAAGTTCGGTCACGACCCCGATGTTGAGGGTGATCATGTCGTTGTCGGCCGCCGCGTCAACGTCCAAGAACGACCCCACCCTCCCATAGCCAGCCGCCTGGACGAGCAGACCGACGTCGACCTCCGACGTTGCCGACGCAATGACAGAGACGGAGTTCCGGTCAACCAGATCGACACCAATTACTGTCGTCGAGACTTTGTACCGATGCGTCAACTGCGCTGCCAAACTTTCCATGATGTCCACTCGGCGAGCGACCAGTGCCACAGAGAACCCTGCCGCGGCAAGCTGGGCGGCTGTTGCTCGACCAATACCGTCGCTGGCTCCCGTCACTACCGCCCACGGCCCATACTTCAACAGGTCGATCTTTCGAGCCATGATTTCCAATCCTTCGTTCGAGGTAGAAGCAATACGTGGCGGAGGCACATTGGTCGGCGATGCAAATGTGTCGCGTTCAAACGGCAAGCTCGACGGAACATTGGAGTTATGTTGAGGATACTGCGTCCCTCAGCGCCTTGGGTTCGACTTACGCGCGAGCGAAAGAGATCCGACTCGGCGGTGACGCGTGCTGCAGACAGGGCCGACGCGGCAGCAGAGCCATCAACGACGGCTTTAGGCGGAACGCTCTGAGCCCGGAATCGGCATCCTCCGAACGATGCCTTCCTCCATGGCGAAGCGCGTCAGGTCGGGTCGTCGTCGCCGGCCGGTCTTCTGCCTGATCCTGTCGAGGTGGGAGCGCACAGTCCGAACGCTGATACCAAGCTCCACGGCTATGTCGTGGTCCCTTTCACCGGCAGCCAGCAACGCAACGACATCTCGTTCGCGCTCTGAAAGGGCAGGGATGTGAACGGGCATCGATGAAGGACCGTTCCCGAGGAGCGCCGCCGCCAGCGCTGGCGATACGTAATTGCCTCCGGCCGCCACTGCTTCCACCGCCCAAACGATTTGGTCGGAATCCGCGGACTTCGGCACGAAGCCCTTCGCCCCCGCATTCAGGGCAGCCATGACCTCTTCGCGTTCCTCCCACGCCGATAACGCAACTACGCGGAGCCCCAACGAAACACAGTAGTGCACGGCTCTTGGTCCGCTTCTCCCAGGGAGGTGCAGATCGAGCACGACGATGGCGTTCGCAAGGACTTCGGCCCCGGGGAGGGCCTCAACACTTCCTGCGTATGCCACCACGTCCATCTTGCCGCTGAGCCGCAAAAGGCGGACTATTGCGTCTCGGACGAGTGGATGGTCCTCGACTACTGCGACGCTTATCCGCCCCGTTCCATTGGAAATCTCCACGTCAAGCTCCCAGAATGAACAACTAGCCTTTTCCTGCGATGCCCCGAGCCCGACCCGGGCCGGATTGCCGGCACTCCCGCCGGCCGTCGACTATCTCACCGTTTCGTGGACGCCAACAGGCGCCAGGTGGCCCGACAATGATCGTTGTCAACGTTGTCAAATTCCTCATTTCTGATCGAAAATGGATGTTCAATTTGTAGCCTTCATAGCGACAGACGGCCCCTGGCCTGAGCGGCTCCGCTCAGCCCGTTAGTGCCAATATTTGTTGCCAAAGATCATCCACTTGATACGCAGATTTGACGGAGATGACACCGCCTCCCGTGCTGGACGCCACTTGCTGCAAATCGGGCGAGTCCAGTGTTCCACCAACAGCCACGAAAACGGCGGTAATTGGGTTTACTCGGCTCTGTGTCTCGATAGCCCTCCTCAACTCGTCCACTCGCCCAACAGACCCCTCTGCTCCTCGGACAGAGACGAATGCAACTATCAGGTTCTTATTGCCATTTGATGGGGTCCCCGCTAGCTGAATATATGCGCTGAGCGTAGCTCTGCATAGGTCGCCACGGGCAGACTGCTCGGACCGGATCCGCCCGAGGTCGTCGTGCAGATTGCCACTGTTGCGGTATAGTGGAGCCACATCAGTCAGGCGCGCGTAGTCACCCGAATTTACGCCGGCGGGCAGGATTAGCCCAGTCCCGACATACCACCTACGGTCAAATTCCTTCAATTGATTAATAGTCGAGTTGCGGGACAGATCCAATCTCGTCTGATCTGCTGTTCCGCTGGGGTACGTTCCTGACGCTGATGAGACATCGAACAGGGCGAGCACATTCCGAGGTTCGGTCAAGGCAGACCAAATTCTTATGCATTCAGAGATGGTTTGCGGTGCCACCGAGATAGGGGCTCGTCGCAGAAGGTCCCCTAGGTTCGGTACCTCCGTCATCGACGACGGCGCCGACTGCGGCGATCGGATCGTTGGGTTAACGGCTACTGATCCGTCGGGCTGGCGGAGGCCTAGTGCGGAAAGTACTGAGGCGACTGTCGGTGTTCTCAATGCGTCGTACAGCGCGGACGCTGCGTCGCGCTGACTGTCAGAAACTCCGGGCATCACAGAAAAAGGGAAATCCTGAGCAATGAGAGACGGCTCAGGATAGATGGCTTGTAGGCGCGAAGTCGGATGCTCGGCGTTGTAGTTGACCAGATCGCTCTCCGACATCGGGGCCAAGGACAGGCGCTGGAAGCTGCCGCCAACGGTGGCGATGGGGGTGAAATCTTGCAGCAAAGCCTCACTACTCTGGTAGACGTTCGCGTCCACGGCACTTACTGCCGGCGGCAAACCCTGGTAATCAGTCGATTGGGTCAACGATGCTTTGGAAGCAAGGTAAGACAAGCTGGCATAGGCCTGCATTGGATCGGCAATGCCGACACGCTGCCGCTCCGAATGGGCGACGAGGCTGTCAAGCTCCGCTGGTGTCATCCTTGCATTTGGCAGCAACCCATTGATCATGATGTCAGATGCGCCAAAAATTGTCGGCGTGCTTGCCGTGGACCGGGTATCAGATGCAGCGAACCCTGGAAGATGATACTTCAGAAAATTCAGCACCAACGACGACTCGGGTATCCAAACCGCAGCAGGGGAAGTGTTCGCATCGGGGAGGCCGACTCCAGGTATTTTGACGCCGCGTGCGTGGGAGATTGCACGTATCATTTCCAGGGTGGACACCGTATCGAGCGTTGCGCGAATGCACGCCGCTCGCGGGCGGGCTTCCAGCGAAGCTATCCCTGCCTTAACATACGGAGTCAAGGCTTTCGAGGTAGCGACGCTGAGCGTAATCACATTATTGTGGCATTGAGTGCGATCGCCAGAGGACGCCCCTCCTATATCCGCAGAAACGGCAAATATGCACAAAACTACTGCCACGGCGACAAGCGGGACCAGCAGCTTGGGGAAATGCTGTTGGCGACGGTGCTTCGATCGTCGGTAGCCGAGCGCTTGCTGCGGCCGCATCTCGTTGTGCAGAGCCTCGACAGCGGTATCACGCTTCATCAGGTGTACACCAAGCTTCTCGGAGTTGCTTACCGGCCGCGCATTTCGCGCGATACGGAAGTGAAAATATAGTTGAGGTTCTCCCTCCGAGCTTGACTCCCTTACAAATTATATTGGTTGGATATCAGTAGAAGAGTCCCACGCTCAGCGATACCGCATCCCTCAGAGGCATCGTGCCGCTACTAAGCGAGTGACAGATGCGGTACACCGCGGCTACGGTGATTTTGCATCAGCAGTCTCCACTCGCCCGCGTTTGGCAGACGTCGGCTAGTCTTGCCACCGACGATTCGGGTGCGCGTGATCCGCACGGCTTGCTGGGCGTGCGCGATGGCGATACGCCGGTTCGTGGCTACGGTGACGGCGTTGACGGTGCGGGTCTCGCGGCGGCCGTGACCGCGGTCACGGGCCGGGATCTGCGCGCAGAGAAGCCGTCTGAGCTGCTTGAATCGGGTCGGCTGGTTGCCTTTGACCTCCACGTCAGGTGGGCTTGGCGGGCAATGACCTCGTCGGTGTGCCCGGTCTGGGTGTGCAGGGCATCGGCGAACGGCACCCCGGCGAGGCTGCCCAAGACCGTCTCGACGGCGTCGAGCTAGGGCGCGAACGCCGGGATCTCGTTCGACTTCGCGGCCACGGTGCCCTGGGTGTGGAGCGCGGACAGCAGATGGATTTGACGGCCGTCGAGCTGGCGGGCCCTGCGCAGAGTTTTCCCGTCCACGGCGATCACCGCGCGGTACCGGCGAGGCGGAGCCGGGCTTAGCGGGCCGGTCCGCGCGTGCAGCCAGCCGGCGAGCGCGGTGCTCAGGACGGCCGCGTCAAGCCGGATCAACAGCCGCCACATCGTCGTGCCGGCGGGCACCTCATCGGCGGAACCCGAGCCGGGCGCGGGCGTGTTCGACGAGGTCATGAAGCCAGTCAGTGATCGCCGCGAACGATGAGGCGCCGGCCATAACCGCGCAGACCGCGACGGTCAGCACTGCGGCCAGCGGTTACTGGATCCCGCGAGGACCACGCGGATCCGGGATCTTCGACAGCATGCCAACCAGACCACTGCGCTCACGGTCGGTGATAGGCGCGGGTGGGGTGACGGCGACGGGTGTCGTGACGGTCAGTGCGTTCATGAGAGATGATGCCATTGCAGGTGAGGTCCTTGGGGCGTCGTGCGGCGTAGAGAACCTCATGATCACCGATCTGATCTCACCCGCTGCCTTCGCCCTCCATAAAGGCCACTCACTCCACAAACCCGCAGCTCACGGCCCAGTCCTCGGAAAACTGGATCGCCCTGATGCGCAGGGTGGTGGTGCGGGCGGTGCGGCTCAATCTCGCGGCGACGTGTGGCAGCCGGTAGCGCAGCTTCTTCGGCTCGGCGACGGCCATCGCGCCGTCCAGGAGCACGTGCTGGGTCCAGCCGAGCAGCTCGATGCCAGTCAGGGCGATTTCGAGCCAGGCGGCGTTGATCGCGAATCGGCGGCCCGGGAACCGACCGAACCCGGTCTTGCCAGTGCGGATGCGGTCCTCGACCCGGGCATGGCAGCGGTGTCGGACTTCCAGAAACTGGATCGAGCCACCACCGTGCGGTGTGTCGGTGCCGAAGACCTGATGCCGCATGCCGTTGACCTGGTCGAAAAGCGTCAATTGCGCTCCGGGCGGGGCGTTCCTGGCGACCTATCAGCCGGGTGCCGACCGCGACCACGGCCCGCGCGGCTAGGTTGAGATGGTCGGTGAGTTCGGCGACTTGGGTGCCGGCGCGCAGGCTTGCCGTCGCGGTCGAGCGCGGGCACCCACTCGGTAGCGGCGGTGATCGCCGCCCGGACCAGTTCGGTGATTGCGATCCCGACGGAGAACTCGGTGTTAATCCCGTGTTCGCGCAGGCTGCGGATGTGGCCGAGAAGGTCGTGGCTGGAGTCTGCCGAACCGCTGCGGATCAGGATCGGACTGCCGTGCCGATAGGCGTCCGGGCGCTGGTGCAGGGCTTGGCCCGGAGCGGTGATGTGGTCGGCGGCGGTGTTGCTGCCGCCGTTACCCGGGCGCAGCATCCCGGCCAGGGCCTCACCGCTGCCGTCGAGGAAGCGCAGCAACGGATAAAAGCCGAACGAGCCCTTCCAGGTCGCCGCCGCCGATTCCTTCTCCGAATGCGCCAGCACGATCGTCGCGTCGATGTCCAGCACGGTCCCGGGCAACGCCCAGCCGAGCCCCGTGGTGACGGGCAACGGGCGCCCGGTCTTGAGCGACTGCGCCCACGCCAGATCCCGGGCGGCGGCGCGAGCCGCCCGCAGCCGGGCCAGGGCGGCGGTGTCGATCGCGTCCAGGGCCCGCCACGCGCTCGGATCCAAAGCTCTCGGCCCGAACAGGCCGCTCCGCTGCCGCATCACCGCCAAATCGGCAACGGAGTCGCCGCCGTCTGCGAGCAAAACCGCCAGATCGACCGGGACCCGGCCCGGTTCATGCGTCGGCCGGCGCCGCTGGTTCAGGCCCAACGCTCGAACGAGGCCGCGGTTCAAACCGGTCTTGTCCGGCCAGATCAGTGAGCATGCGGTTGTCAGCGTGACCCACCACACCGCGAGCGCCATCAGCAACAACAACCATCGGACGCGTTCGAGCACCCTGTACTCTGAAAGTGCCTTCCGTCCGGAACGATCTTGACTGTAGACAAGCCAGGTGATCCCAAGATTGGAAGGCGATTTCGCGTTCCGGGGCCCGAGCCATCGGACCGGCTACTGAAAGTGCGAGGTTAGCCGCCCCTGCGCGGGCTGGCGATCACTTGGTCGATGTGCCGCCGGTTCATCTCGGAAGTGACCACGCTACGGTATCGTACATTTATCACAACAGCGCCGGAAGATGCTCTTCCGCCCAAAGCGGCCAGTATCTTGATCCCCGTAGCCGTTTACCTTGGCAGGACGGCAACACATCGGCGGAGCACCAATGCCGCTCAGATCGCCGACTTGGCGCGGCGAAAAGTCGCAGCAGTGGGGCTGCGCAGGCGCACACCGGCAAGGCCGGTCAAGCTCGGCATTCCGGAGCACGGCAACCCGCTGCTGCCGTCCAATGCCTACGACCGGCTCGGATTGGACCACCGGCAGATCGTCGCCGCAGGCTGGAGGATGAGACCCAAGAGCTCTCCAATTCACTGCACGCCGTCCTTTTGTCGGCTCCGGCTGAAAGCTGACTGTGAGACTGCTGGGGCCGGTCCAGATCGGCCGTGATGGGCTGGTAGCAAGACGGCGGGCGTGACTCAAAAACTGACTGGCCTGGTGCCTTTAGTGGGGACTTGTCCGCTCGCTGTCCTTGATGCCGGCCCGGCCGGGGGTAACTGGTTTGATCAGGAGGTTGACCGTCAGTTGGCTGGCGTGTCGCGTCACAGTCCTGCCGAATCTCCCACCGGACCGAAACCACGTCCGTCCGGATCAGAGGAGAATGCAGTTGCCCATGCTGGCAGAGCAGGTCGATGTCGTCATCGGCGTTGACACGCACAAACACCCACACCGCTGCCGTCGTGTCCGCGGCCACGGGTGCCGTCCTGGCCGAGAAGACGGTGACGGCTGACCCGGCTGGCTATCGGGCGCTGGTCGAGATCGCCGAGCGGCACGGGACGTTGCGGGCATGGGCCATGGAGGGATCGGGAGGCTACGGTGCCGGCCTGGCCCTTCATCTCGCTCAGCGCGACGAGCTTGTTGTCGAGCTCGACCGTCCGAAACGTCCCGCGCGCAAGGCAGGGGCCAAGTCGGATCCGATCGACGCCGTCCGCGCCGCCCGGGACGCCCTGGCTCGTACGCACCTGGCCAAGCCGCGCGCCGGTGCCGAGCGTGCGGCCCTGCAGCTGCTGCTCACAGCCCGCCGGGCCGCGGTCGATGCCGCCGTCGACGGCCAAAGTCAGCTGCACGCGCTCGTGGTTACTGCCCCCGAGCAGGTCCGGGCTCGATTCCGTGGCCTGTCTACCCGCGCCATGATCACGTACGCGCTGCGGCTGCGAGCCGCGCACTACGCCGGCGACGTGCATGTGTTCACCGCGATGTCGACTCTCAAAGCCATTGCTCGTCGCATCCATGCGCTCGAGGAGGAGGCCGCCGAACACGAGAAGGCAATTCGCAAGATTGTCTCGGCATGGCGGCCGGACCTGTTGGCATTGACCGGGGTTGGCCCGATCGTCGCGGCTACCGTCCTCGCCGCCTGGTCGCACGCCGGGCGTTGCCGCAACGACGCGGCATTTGCGATGCTCGCGGGCACTGCGCCGATCCCTGCTTCGTCGGGCAAGACGGTCCGTTATCGCCTCAACCGTTCCGGCGACCGCCAGCTGAACCGAGCCATCTACACCGTCGTCCTAACGCGGCTACGCCTCGACCCCGCGACCCGTGCCTACGCCGAACGCCGACGCAGCGAAGGCAGAACCGATCGGGAAATCCGCCGCTGCTTGGGTCGCTACGTCACCCGCCAGCTCTACCGACAGCTCGAAAACCCGCCTGCCGTCAACTCTTGACGCGTCATAGGAGCGTCCCCCAGGCGGCGGTCGAATCTGGACCCCCCTTCCAAGATCGGGAGGGTGTTGAGCGTGGAGGACTGGGCGGAGATCCGTCGTCTGCATCGGGCTGAGGGGATGCCGATCAAGGCAATCGTCCGCAAGCTTGGGGTGGGGCGCAACACGGTGCGTCGGGCGTTGGCGTCGGACAGCCCGCCAGCGTATTCGCGGCCGGTGAAGCCGTCGATCGTGGATCCGTTCGAGCCGCAGATCCGGGCGTTGCTGGCTGATTGGCCGTCGATGCCGGTGCCGGTGATCGCCGAGCGAATCGGCTGGCAGCGGTCGATGACGGTGCTCAAGGACCGGGTGCGGGTGCTGCGGCCGTTGTTCGTGGCGCCGGATCCGGCGCAGCGCACCGAGTATCAGCCGGGCGCGCTCGCGCAGTGTGATCTGTGGTTCCCGCCGGCCGATGTTCCGTTGGGGTTCGGCCAGACCGGCCGGCCGCCGGTGCTGGTGATGGTCTGCGGCTACTCACGCTGGCTGGCGGCGACGATGATCCCAACCCGGCAGGCCCCGGACCTGCTGGACGGTCACTGGAGGTTGCTGAGGCGGCTCGGGGCCGTCCCGAAAGCGCTGGTCTGGGACAACGAGTCCGCGGTCGGGCAATGGCGGGCCGGGAAGCCGCAGTTGACCGAGACGATGAACGCGTTCCGCGGCAGCCTCGGCATTCGAGTGATCCAGTGCAGGCCCGCGGATCCCGAGGCCAAAGGCCTGGTCGAACGAGCCAACGGCTATCTCGAGACCTCGTTTCTGCCCGGCCGCTCGTTCGTCTCGCCGCAGGACTTCAACGTCCAGCTCGAGCAGTGGCTGCAGCGGGCGAATCAGCGGATCCATCGCCATTTGCAGGCCCGGCCAGCTGACCGGATCGATGCGGACCGCCACGCCATGGTCGACCTGCCGCCGGTCGCGCCGGTGACCGGCTGGCGGTTGTCGACTCGGCTGGCACGTGATCATTACGTCCGCGTCGACGCCAACGATTACTCGGTGCACCCGTCGGCGATTGGCCGCCGCGTCGACATCCGTGCCGACGCCGACCATGTTGATATCGCCTGCGACGGCAAACCGGTCGCGCATCACCAGCGCTGCTGGGCTGCGCATCAAAGCATCACCGATCCACTGCATCGCGACGCCGCGACCCTGATGAGGGCCGCGCACCGGCTCGCCGCCAAGACCAGTCCCGGTCGCACCGAGGTCGAGCACCGGGACCTGGCCGACTACGACCGCCTGTTCGGTCTCGACAGCGAGGTGGCTTGATGAGCACCAAGACCAGCCGCAACGTCGCTTCCGAGATCGCGTTCCTGGCTCGGGCGATGAAGGCACCCTCGCTGGCCGCGTCCGTCGAACGCCTCGCGGAACGGGCTCGGGCCGAGTCCTGGACCCACGAAGAGTTCCTCGCCGCTTGCCTGCAACGCGAGGTCGCCGCCCGCGAATCACACGGCGGCGAGGGACGCATCCGCGCCGCCCGGTTCCCAGCCCGCAAGAGCCTCGAGGAGTTCGACTACGAACACCAACGCTCCCTCAAACGCGAGCAGATCGCCCATCTGGGCACCCTCGACTTCGTCACCGGCCGCGAGAACGTGGTGTTCCTCGGACCGCCCGGCACCGGCAAAACCCATCTCTCGATCGGCCTGGGCATCCGCGCCTGCCAGGCCGGCCATCGGGTCGCGTTCGCCACCGCCGCCCAGTGGGTCTCCCGCCTGGCTGACGCCCATGCCGCCGGGAAGCTGCAAGATGAGCTGGTCAAACTCGGCCGGATCCCGCTGCTGATCATCGATGAGGTCGGCTACATCCCGTTCGAACCCGAAGCAGCGAACCTGTTCTTCCAGCTCGTGTCCGCCCGCTACGAACGCGCCAGCCTGATCGTCACCAGCAACAAGCCCTTCGGCCGCTGGGGCGAAGTCTTCGGCGACGACGTCGTCGCCGCAGCCATGATCGACCGCCTCGTCCACCACGCCGACGTGATCTCCATGAAGGGCCACAGCTACCGACTCAAAGACCGCGACCTCGGCCGCGTTCCCGCCGCCACCAAGACCAACGACTAAACAAGATCAACCATCAGAGGGGGTCCATTTTCGGGCGCGGTGGATTCCATCGATCGTCGCAACATTGCTGGTCTCATGATGTCAGACCACCGAGGAAGACCTGCCGGGGTGTGCGCCAGCCGAGGATCTTGCGAGGTCGTTGGTTGAGCCGGTCCTCGACCGCGCGCAGCGTTTGTTGATCGTGTGTGGCCAGGCTGGTGCCCTTGGGGAAGTACTGGCGCAGCAGGCCGTTGGTGTTTTCGTTGGTGCCGCGCAGCCACGGGCTGGCCGGGCGGGCGAAGTAGATGCCGTCGCGGAAGTAGGGCGCCAGGTGATCATGGCGGGCCATCTCCGAGCCTTGGTCCCAGGTCAGGGTTAGCCGGGCAGCCTCGGGCAACTCATCGAGAACAGCGATCAGCGCGTCGTGGAGCTGGTCGGCGCGGTGGCCGCCCGGCAGGTGGATCAGGCGCAGGTAGCGGCTGGTCCGGTCGACCATGGTGCCGATCGCGCTCTGACTCATCCGGCCGACGATCAGGTCGCCCTCCCAGTCGCCTACCCGTGTCCGGCTCTCAACGATCAGTGGCCGCTGGTCGATGAGCACCGCGGGTGCGATGAACCGGCTCTGGCGAGCGTCGCTGCGCCTGCGACGCCGGCGCAGCGGACGACCGGTCCGCAGTCGGCGAGTCAACTGCCGGCTCAAACCGCCCCGCCCGCCGTGATAGAGCGCCTGGTAGATGGTCTCGTGGCAAACGTGCCAGTCCGGCTGATCCGGGAACGCCACCCGCAGATACGCGGCGATTTGCTCCGGGCTCCAGTCCTGCTCGAGCCGCTCCTGGACCAGGCCGCGCAGGTGCTGGTCCCGGTTCAGCTTTCCCCGTCGGGGACGACGGCTGCGCTGTCGCGCCCGCGCGTGAGCGAGGTCGCCGTCATAGGCCTTGTCATGCGGACGACTGTTGCGGCGCAGCTCGCGGCTGACCGTGGCCGGATCACGTTCGATCCGCCGGGCGATCTCACGGACACCCAAACCTTGCCCGCGCAGCGTGGCGATCCGCTGCCGCTCCAGTCGCGAGAGATATCGGTTCGACCGCGCCGCTTCCGCGATCCGAGCAGGCGGGATCCCACCGTTCTCGGCCCGCCACCGGTAGCCCGTCTTACGAGTGATCCCGACCAGCCGACACGCCTGCACCGTTCCGATGCCTGACAGCAACAGCTGCCAGTACCGAGCCTCAACGTCCAACTGCCGCTTACGTCCACGCCGACCCATCAACACGCCCCACATGATCAAGGGAGTGTTGCGACAAGATCTAGAACCCACGCGCCCGCAGGGGGTCCAGATTCGGCCGCCGTTGACATCTTTGAGGAGACCCGTGCCGAGAAGCTATCCACACGAGTTCCGCCGGAAGTCCTCGACCTGTTGAAGGCCGGCCGGACCGTCACCCAGCTCGCGAACGATCTGCAGATTAGCGGTCAGACGATCTACGTGTGGCGGCGGCAGGAAGCCGCCGTCAGCCCGATCGCTGCGCCACGCCTGGCTGACCGAGCAGATCCGCGCGGTCCGCCTGGCCTCCCGTGGCACCTACGGCGCGGCACGAGTCCACGCCGAGCTGCGCCTCGGTCAGGGCATCATCGTCGGGCACAACGCGGTCGAGATGCTCATGCGCCGCGCCGGGATCAAGGGCCTGCCCACCCACCGATACCGCCGGCCGCTGCGCGAGACACCGACCGCCAGTGACCTGGTCAACCGCCAGTTCGACCGCGACGCCCGGGATCTTCTGTGGGTCACCCACATCACCGGACATCTGACCCGGGAGGGCAAGGTCTACTGCGCGGTCGTGCTTGACTCGTTCTCCCGCCGCGTCGTCGGCTGGTCCATCGACGCGGCATAAACCTCGGCACTGGTCACGACCGCGCTGAGCATGGCCATCAGCAACCGCCGGACCGACGCTACGGTGATCCACTCCGATCGTGGAGTGCAATTCACGTCCTGGGCCTTTACCGAACGCGCCCGCGCGTCCGGGCTGGTGCCCTCGATGGGCACGATCGGGGACTGCTACGACAACGGCATGATCGAGTCGTTCTGGGGCCGCATGCAAACCGAACTGCTCAACCGCAAGCGGTGGAAGACCCGCATCGAGCTGGCCAACGCCATCTTCGACTACCTCGAAATCTTCCACAACCGCCAACGCCGCCACAGCTCTCTGGGCATGCTCACTCCCATCGAATACGAAAGGCTCAACACCACCCTGTCAGTCGCATAGAACCAGCTGTCACGACTCCACCAAACCCGGGGAAGATCAGCCAAACCGGGGGAACCCAGGGGGGGTTTCGATGGGCGGGACTGTGGATCTATCGGTGTTTCCGGTCTGACCCACCGGGCGTAGCCCGGCGAGAGAGGCCTCGTGATGACCGAGACACTGGATGATGTGACCCCTCGCAAGAAGAAGCCGGAGCCGTCGGCGGAGGCTGCTGCCGCAGCGGAGCTGGTGCGGCTGGCGAAGGAGCAGGGCCTGTCGCTGACCGGGCCGGACGGGCTGCTCAAACAGCTGACCAAGGCGGTCCTGGAGACCGCGTTGAACGAGGAGATGACCGAGCACCTCGGCTATGCCAAGAACGATCCGGTGGGTGCCGGATCGGGCAACGTGCGCAACGGCAGCCGGTCGAAGACGGTGCTGACCGACGTCACTGGTCACGTGCGGATCGACGTGCCCCGGGACCGGGCTGGCTCGTTCGAGCCGCAGATCGTCAAGAAACGCCAGCGCCGGCTGACTCGCGTCGACGAGATAGTCCTGTCGCTGTATGCGAAAGGCCTGAGCACGGGCGAGATCTCGGCGCATTTCGCTGAGATCTATGGCGCCTCGGTGTCGAAGGAGACGGTCTCACGGATCACCGACAAGGTGATCGAGGAGATGAACGACTGGTCCGTGCGGCCCCTGGATGCGGTCTACGCGGCCGTGTTCATCGACGCCATCGTGGTCAAGGTCCGTGACGGCCAGGTCGCGAACCGGCCGGTCTATGCCGCGATCGGGGTCACCCTCGATGGCGAGAAAGACGTCCTCGGGCTGTGGGCCGGCGCCGGCGGTGAGGGCGCCAAGTTCTGGATGAGTGTGCTGACCGACCTGCGTAACCGGGGCGTCAAAGACGTGTTCTTCGTGGTCTGCGACGGGCTCAAAGGCCTGCCCGAGGTCGTGGCGAACGTGTGGCCGCAGACGATCGTGCAGACCTGCATCATCCACCTGATCCGCAACACGTTCCGGCTGGCCTCGAGACGGGACTGGCCGGCACTGCAGCGCGATGTCCAACCGATCTACACCGCGGTGAACGCCGCCGCGGCCCGTGCGGCGTTCGAGCAACTCGCCGAGGCTTGGGGGCAGCGTTATCCAGCGGTCGTCAGGCTCTGGGACAACGCCTGGGACGAGTTCATCCCGTTTTTGGACTACGACCTGGAGATCCGCCGGGTGCTCTGCTCGACCAACGCGATCGAGAGCTTGAACGCCCGCTACCGGCGGGCGATCAAGGCCCGCGGCCACTTCCCCTCCGAACAAGCCGCCCTGAAGTGCCTCTACCTAGTCACCCGATCACTGGACCCAACCGGCCGGGGCCGGGCACGATGGGCAATGCGCTGGAAACCCGCCCTCAACGCCTTCTCCATCACCTTCGGCGACCGCTTCCCGGCTGCCGAAACCTACTAACCGAAGACGCCGGAAACACCGTTAGCGAGATAGTCCCCGATGGGCCAGCGGCGATTCGGGTGCGGGTTATCCGCACGGCTTGCTGGGTGTGCGCGATGGCGATACGCCGGGCGTGGCGACGGTGACGGCGTTGAGGGTGCGGGTCTCGCGGCGGCCACGACCGCAATCGCAGGTCCGGTCACCGGCCGGGATCTGCACCCAGAGGAGCGAACCACTCACGCCCGGCAAAAGCTCATGGATAGCGCACTGGCAATGCTGCGTTGCTAAGTTCACGCAGCCCAAGGTCCTTCACCGCGGTGGACCGGGGGAGAGGGGGAACTGACCGGCTGCAAGCCTAGTGCAATGACCACGAACGTTTGAGGTGTTGGGGTCAGGCTGCTGCCCGGCGCGGTGTCTGGCCCCAGCGTCGTTGGCGTTCGCTGCGGATGCGGGCGCGTTCGCGGCGTTGGGCTGCGAGGACGTCGGGGTGGCGGGCGTTGGCGTTGCGCCAGCGTAGGTATCGGTGCAGGTGAGCGATCAGCGCGGGGTGGTTGGGGTGGTTCGAGCCGGCGATCACGAAGGTGCGTAGCGGCCCGAACTGGGCCTCGATCGGGTTGGCCCAGGATGCGTAGGTCGGGGGTGAAGCACAGCTCGACCTTGTTCCGGCCGCCCACATCCGGATCTTCGTGCCTTTGTGCGCGGACAGGTTGTCCAGGATGACGTAGATCGGCGCCCCGTCCGGGCGTGCTCGGCGGATCGATATGAGCGCGGCCAGGGTATTCGCGGCGCTCTTGCGCCGCCGGACGACCCCCCAGAGATGATCGTCGCCGACGCTGTAGCAGCCGTGGAACTGCCGGACGCCGTGCAGCTTGTGATAGTTCGCGGGCAGCCGGCGTGGATGACCTTTCGGCGCCCAGCCGGAACCGGCCTGCGGACGGATGGCTAGGGGCCCGAACTCGTCGAACGCTAACACTCGCTGCGGGAAATAGGTGGTGACGTAATCGATGCGGGCGAGTTTCGCGTCGCGCTGCGGGTCGTTCGACTCTTTCCACGTCTTGGTCCGCTGGAAGCTGATCCCTTGCTTGATCAGCAGCAGGCGCAGCCGTTCCCGCCCCATGGCGATCGGGCGAGCGCCCAGTGTGGTGAGGTAGTCGGCGAGCTTGCGCAGGCTCCACCGGGTGAACGGGCGCCCCACCGCTTCGGGGCGGGTATTGGCCGTCGCGACGATGAACTGCTCCTCATCGCTACTGAGCAGGCGGGGACGGCCACCCGCCCACCGAGGGTCCAGGCTGGCCATCCCCATCTCGTTGGACCGGTGGATGACCTGCCGGATCGTGTCCTCGCCGACCTGGACCAGACGAGCGATTGCCGGGACGGTGTTCCCGCCGGCCGAGGCGAGCACGACCAGGGCCCGCCGTAATCGGATCGGTGAACCCGTCCCTCGACGGGTGATACGCAGCAGCTGCTGACCTTCCTGGTCGCTCAGCCGCCGCACGCGTACGGGATCTGCCACCACCACAGCCTGACCGTCACCACGCCGCCCAGCCGACAGGCCAGGCGGCGTGTCAGGCAACACCGTCAACGTTCGTGGTCACGGCACTAGCTGTGTGTCCTGGCGAGATTTGTGCTCAGTTCGCCGGTGGTGTGGTCCGGATCACTGCGGGTGCGTCAACCAGACATCCGGGCCGCGCGTGTGTGAGGCATCAACGCACCTGCCACACCAAGGAGAAACAAACATGCGTCGGACAATCGCGACGGCCTCCTGCCTGGTCGCCCTCAGCGCCATCCTCAGCGGCTGCGCCGACACCACCACCCGGCCAGCACGCCCCACCGCCAGCCCGACAGCGCCGGCCACCACCACGGCGACTACCACAGCGCCGGCCCAGCCGGTAGCCCGACGATCAACCCCGCCCACCACCCTCACCGGCGAAGACATCGCGCTACGCGGCAACGGACTCCGCGCCGTACGCTTCGGCGCCACCCCCGACAAAACCCTGCAAACCCTCAAAACCGCCTACGGCAACCCCACCGCCGACACCGGCTGGAAACCCAGCACCGACATCACCAACGGCTGCCCCGGCAACACCCTACGCATCATCTCCTGGGGCAACCTGCACCTCTACTTCACCGACGGACCCACCCAATACGCCGGACCCACCCGCCACTTCTTCGCCTACAACCTCACCCCCACCTCCGACACCACCACCCCCACCAACCTCTCCCCCGGCCAAACCCTCGCCCAACTACGCACCACCTACGGCAAACGAACAACCATCACCCCCACCGACAACGGCGCCGACTTCACCATCACCCTCCCCGAAGGCAACATCCTCGGCACCGCCACTAACCCCACCCCCACCGGCACCATCACCACCATCGAAGCAGGACAAACCTGTGAAAACTGAGCCGGGCTCCAGCACCGTCGCACGAACTCGCGCGGAACATTTCATGCGGCGAATGTCAATCTGACTTGGATCAACGGCCGGTCGCCTCACCAGCTTGTTCTGGTGTTTTTGGGAGTGCAGCAGTCCGGGCAGCAGCCCTTCGCGAAGGGGGCGACCCTGATGGCCCGACTTCAGGTGAACACGAGTAGCAGATGAGCATCTGTGGGGCGGATAGAAACGTCCTTAAATGGCTCTAGCTTGCTCGTTGGCGGTGCTTTCCATGGAACTTTGACTGCCTCACGGAACAGGAAGTCCGGGAGCTCTCAGGCTCAACAGATCTTCCCAATTTTGCATTCGCCTACTGCCATTAGTGTGCGGTTAAACTGCTGTTCAAAATAGACGAAAGGATTCGCCCATGCCTTCTCTTGGAAGGGTCTTCCTCATAGCCGGAATGGTCACCGGCATGCTCATATCGGGAGCCACGACACCCGCCTCGGCTGGGGCCAACGTGGCCGGCAACGCGTCGCGGACCTCTGTGCTGGAGCGGAAGCGGGTCGACAGGGTGCCGACGCCCAAGCTGAGTTGGTTCGATTGCTATGGCATCGCCCAGTGCGCCACCACACGGCTTCCACTCGACTACGACAAGCCAAAAGGGCCAAAGACCGAGATCGCAGTGCTGCGTATCAAGGCAAAGGACGCAAAGCACAAGATCGGAAGCCTGTTCCTCAACCCAGGCGGGCCGGGCGGCTCGGGCGTGGACATCGCGCTGGCCGCACCGCAATTCCTCAGCAAGGCGTTGCTCGACCGGTTTGACATCGTGGGGGTCGACCCGCGCGGAATCGCCAGCAGCACCAATGTCCGCTGTTTCAGGACGGTCAAGGACCAGAGCGCGGTGCTCGGCAAGATGGACGTCGCCTTCCCGTGGGGCAAGGCGGAAGAGAAGGCGTACGTCGCGGCGGCCAAGCAGTTCGGCAAGGCCTGCTCGACGAATGGCAAGCCGTTGTCCGGTTCTGTGTCGACCGCCGAGGTGGTGCGCGACATAGACGTTCTGCGCCGGGCTGTAGGTGACAAGAAGCTTAGCTTTTTGGGATTCAGCTACGGCACCGCGATCGGACAGTACTACGCAAACATATTTCCCGACCGGTTCCGTGCGGTCGCGGTAGACGGCGTGCTCGACCCGCAGCGCTGGGTCGGCACCAAGAAGGCCGGGACGCTCGAGCAAGACAAGCGGCTGCGCTCGGCCGACGGCGCGTACCGTGCGCTCCAGGAGATTCTGAAGCGTTGTGATGCGGTTGGCGAGAAGTACTGCGCGTTTGCGGCCGGTGATCCGGTTAAAAAGTTCGACCTGATCGCGCGGAAGCTGCGGCAGAAGCCGCTGGTGATCACGGACGAGTTAGGTTCCTACACGGTCACCTACGCGGACTTCGTGGGCGGTATCCTTGGCGACCTGTACGACGTGGGAGCCGGCGATTGGGTCACCCAAGACGCGCAGTACTTCTACACGCTGCTCGCAACCGGCAGCCCGTCCGCGAAGGCCACCGCGAGGACCGCACTGATCCAGCGGATCAAGAACGTGCGGAAGCAGAAGACGCCGGGCAGGGACTTCCCGTACGACAACAACTTCGAGTCCTTCGCGGCGGTGGACTGCACCGACGCTCTGCACCCGACGGACGCGAGCCTATGGCCGGGGCTGATGGCGAAGGCCGACAAGCGGGCGCCCTACTTCGGACGAGCCTGGGGCTGGTCGACAGCCCAGTGCGCGCGGAACACCTGGACTGTCCGGGACGAGGATGCGTATACCGGGCCGTGGAACCGGAAGACCGTCGCGCCAGTGCTGATCGTCGGCACGAAGTGGGACCCGGCGACCAATTACGACGACGCAGTCTCAGCTTCGAAGCGGCTGCCGAACAGCCGGCTACTGTCGAGCACGAACTGAGGGCACACCACGTACGGTACGTCCGCTTGCGCCACCGATGCGATCAACCGTTACCTAATCAAGGGTACGTTACCGGCCAGGGGTACTGTATGTGAGGGTGCTTACCAGCCTTTCCTTAAGTCGTTAGCGGATGACGCCAACGGACTGAGCGCATCAGTGCACACGGCGCTGGCACCGGTGACGCGGCCGCAGGTATCCGGCCCGCCGATGCCGTCGACGCTAAACGGCACCCGCTAAGTAGGTCGATCAATAGCAAACGTCAGGGAGCTGAGCGCAGCGCTTTGCACAAGGGCGCTGCGCACAGCGCAAGTATCAAGGCCTCGCAACGTAAAGGAGGCGGGCTCCAGGTTCACGAGATGATCGATACGCGGTAATTTTCTACTATTGTATCAATTTCTTGGCCCTCGCCATTCACCGATGACCGCGGCGCTGACTGCTCTATCTGAAAACGCGCACCCGATTGGCGAAATCAGGCGCGACGCAGGCCAGCCAATGATGGAGCCCCTTTTCATCCTGCGTAGCGGTTCGCTTCGACGCGGTGCGGGACGTGGATGGCCTGCATGGTCGCGGTCGCTCGGCGGGCGGCAGCGGAGCTTGACCAGGATCCTCCAGGTCTTGGGGTGGCGTTTGCGCGTTCACCACGGGCACGGGTACGCGCGAGTGAGCGGTTTACGGCTTTCTGTCGGCGGGACAGTTTCGGCCAGTAGCGGTGGCGTTTGAACGCAGTCCGGATGCTGCCGCGAGTTCCGTGGTAGGCCTTGTCGGCGAAGGTCATCACGTTCACGTTGCTCAGGGCGTCGACGATGCCGTGGTTCCGGGCGGCGGTCAGGTCATGCGTTGAGCCGGGCAACGCAGCGGACGCCCAGATCAGCCGGCCGGCGGGATCGGCGATGACCTGCACGTTCACGCCGTGGCGTCGATGTTTGCCGGAGTAGTAGGGCTTCTGGTCGGCTACTCGGTTCGATCGGGATGAGGGTGCCGTTGAGGATCGCGTTCGCCAGGCCGCGGATCCTGGCCATCGCGGTGTCCAAGTCGTCGGCGGTCGAGGCGAGCAGGTCGACGGCCTCCCGGACATGTCGCCAGGCGGTAGAGACAACGATCTGGAAACCGTAGGCCAGCCGGGTGTAGGTGTCGCTGTTACGTAGGTGGTTCAGGGCGAGCAGGGCCTGCCGGCCGGGGTCGAGGCGCCGCCATCGGGAGCGGCGCTGTTCGCGGTGTCGCCGGATGAGGTCGGCGAGGTGGTTCAGGGTCCCGGTGGACAGTGGAATCGCGGCAGGGTAAGACAGCACAGCGAGGCTCCCGGTTGGGGCGTCGGATCTTGGTCGACTGCTGTCTTACCGGGAGCTTCGTCCTATATAGACAACCGGGTCGTCGCACCTACTGTGACCTGCACCGTCAAGATGAAAATGGCTCATGGTATCGGTGCTACGACCCGGCCTGGGTGGCGGAGCGGATAATGGCTGCGCACAACCCCTTCGTCGAGGACGGCCCCAAGCGGTCAAGTCGGTCTCGCAGATGCATGGAGAAGCACTGGTCTATCCGACCCTGGATAGGTAGCGAGGTTGATCTTTCTAGCCCGGCCCACTGTCGCAAGGCAGCGGTCGGAATTTCCGCGAAAATCAAGCCCTCGAACGGCGCCGATACGGCCGCGGCAAGATAAGCCTGCTCAGCATTGCCCTGGCAGTGTGTACGAAGGGTGGCGCGACCGGCGCCTATTTGCCGGAAGCCAGCATCGGAACTCGAGCCTCCTTCTTTGCGGCACGACTTCGTGTAACGTCTGGGCGCATGATTTTAGCGGTAGGCTTGAAGGGCCTTTTGCTGTCGGGTTTGGTGCCCTTTGGTTGCCAAGCGACCAGCGCGGAGAAAAATGCTATTGCGACAACAGCAGAGCCAAATTTTCGCTGCTTTATCCAAAGAAATGGAAGACCGATAGCCGGTACGCGCAGCCGCGCCACGCCTACTAGATCGCTTATTGGAACCGAATCTGTGTCGGGCAGCGCGTTGCTGTCGCCTTGCAGAACCATCGCGCCATCACTGGTGTAATCTACGAGGCGGTGCATCAACAGCCGGCCCTGTTCTGCTGGGTCGTTAACCAGGACGACAGTCCCGAGGGCAAGCTTTCCGCGCGCTCGATCCTCTACCGGCGCGGCTGACACAACGTCGCCTGGATGAACCGTCGGAAGCATCGACCCGGAAACTACGACGACGGTAGTCCATCCCCACAGCATTGGCAGAATCAATATAAATATTGATCCACAAAGCAACGCCAGCATGGCGTGTTGGAGGCCTCCTATAAGAGCGATCAAGGTTCGAAGATTGCGCCCGCTTCCCCGGTCAGAAAATGCTATCGAGACGTCCGACACCGTGGTGCCCGTCGCCGTCTCAGTTATCAGCAAGGGTGTCCGGCGCGGAGGACGTCGCAAAGCTCGCATCTATGTTTCCTTCCGCCAGTAGACGTCTAGTTAGTATGGACCCCGTCCTCCTAGTCCACGTCGCTTTCAGCTGCAAGCACCTAGCGTTTGGCTGCAAGAGAGAAGTCCAACCTCTTGGCACTTCGTGGGGGACGTCAGACACAAACGAGCCGGGGAGCCTGGGCGTGAAGGACGGGGCGTACTGACCGGTCGCCGAGGCTCACGGGCCCTGTGTTCATTCAAGTATGGACTGCCGCACCTCGCGGCTTCTGCACGCATAGACAGCGGTCATCCGGAAGAGCGGTGCTCGAAACCTGTTGACGAGCATAAGAGGCGTATCCTCCTATGAGTCCCAGACCAGCAATAGATTAGAGGCCGGCCGCGCGTCAACGCGGGTGGGAGGGTACGCCCGCGCTTGCCCTAGACGCTATGGAGTGATCGCTTACTGGTGGTGAGCGGTTGCGGGCCGGGGCCTCACTCACCCATGTTCGTGGGTTACCGGGCGGGGCTGGCCTGCTCGGCCTATCCGACGGTGGTGGGAGGCCCCGGTGTTCATTGAGCGTACGAGTGTGGGGCTGGACGTGCACGCCCGTTGGGTTGCCGCGGCGGCGATCGACGGTGACACGGGCACGGTGGTTCAGTGTCGGTCCACGCCTTCGTTTGAGCAGTTCTGGTCGTGGCTGGCCGAGCGGGCCGGCCCGGTGGCGGTGGTGTATGAGGCCGGCCCGACCGGGTTCGGGCTCTACCGGCAGCTGACCACGGCGGGGATCCGGTGTGAGGTGGCCGCGCCGAGCAAGCTGCAGCGGCCGGCCGGTGACCGGGTCAAGACCGACATGCGCGACGCGTTGGGGCTGGCCCGGCTGCTGCGGCTGGACGAGATCGTCTCGGTCAGTGTTCCCACGGCTGAGCAGGAAGCCGCCCGGGACCTGGTCCGGGCCCGGGAAGACTGCCGTTGTGATCTGATGCAGGCCAGGCATCGGTTGTCGAAGCTGCTGTTGCGGCACGGCATCTACTACGGCGGTGCCGCCTGGACCGGTAAGCACGACAACTGGCTGCGCCATGACGCGCTGCGGCAGTTGAGCGGAGCGACCCGGATGGCGTTCGACGCGGATTACGAGACTGTCCAGTTCGTCAAGGGCCGCCGGACCGGCTCGACGCTCTGATCGAACAGCTCGTCGGCGACAGTGCGTTTACCCCGCTGGTGCGCTGGCTGGGCTGCCTGCGCGGGCTCAGCAGCCTGACCGGGTTCGCCCTGGCGGTCGAGATCGGCGACTGGGACAGGTTCACCGGCGCCAGTATCGGCGCCTTTGTCGGGCTGACCTCGGCCGAGTACTCCTCCGGCACCAGCCGCACGCTCGGGCCGATCACCAAGAACGGTAACCGGCACGTGCGGCGGCTGCTGGTCGAGGCCGCCTGGCACCACCGCGCCCGTTACCGGCCCGGCAAAGTCATGCGCAACCGCTGGGCGCGGGCATCCGCGGCCGCGCAAGCCCGCGGCGATCAGGGCAACCGGCGGCTGCACCAGCGGTGGGTCAGCTTCCTCGAGCACCGCAAACGCGACACCGTCGCCAACACGGCGATCGCCCGTGAAATGGCCGGCTGGTACTGGCCACTGGCCACCCTCGAGCAGCCATAACCGCCCTATGGCCGTTTCGCCGGCTACCGCCTGGCGGCAGCGCGTGGAGCGACCCGCGCCACAACTATGAGCACCCTGACAGGGGTCACGCTCGCTCCTAGACACGCGGCAGCGCTCCAGCCGAAACGCCGTCCTGCGGTAACCAACCCGCGCATATTAGTCTTGACCGCACGTCGCCCACGACACGCTCACCAGAAACCGGCGCCGGCGAAACACGAGGCGCCCGCCCGGCGAAAGCCGCGACGGGCGCCCCACCATGCCCTTGACAAGACGCCCCTACATATCAGTAGTCCAGCAACGTACATGGCAAGCAGACGCGGAGTTGCACTCCCTTGATGGTCGACGATTGGGTAGTCCCTCGCCTCCCGGCGCCAGTCAGGCAGGTGAACGGTGGTTGCCGCATACGGGGGCCGAAACTCTCCGCCCGAGCGCAGCATGCCACCGTTCTCCGCGGCCTTAATGAGATGCCGCGATTCTGCAGTGACCGCAACCGAGCACTCATGGTGCACCGAATCCTACGGCGTTCACCGAAAGCGGCCTATCGGTGAATGAGCGTAGCCCGTGCTTAGCTCGCGAAGAAGGACACGTGGATTCCTGCTCCCCGGCGCGCGAAATCTTGACCCTTCGCAACGCTAGATGTGCCGTCCCGCGTCGAACAAATAACGCTATTATAGCTCTTTCTTGGCTCGAATGCGGTGACGGCAAAGCTGAGCCTAAGCGACGACTGATCGGACTGAATGGCGCATCCCTGCGTAGGCTGAACATTGTTGGGTAGCAGGTTGCCTCCGATAAGCTCGACCATGGTGCCATTGCGCGCATCCAAAACGTTTCGCATGCCCTCCAACTTGAGTCCCAAAATCCAGAGGTTCGCGCTCGAGGCCGTGATCATAGACTTTCCGGCAACGAACTGAGCTTCCGGATCCAGTTGACGAGCATAGAAGTTTTTCGTGTGAAGGATACTCCAGTTGCCGGCAGCGACGTCTTCTACGAAAGCGGTCTGCGCCCGTGGCGTGTCGTCGTAGAAGGTCATTTCGCCGTCTTTTGCCGCGCTGATAACAGTCATATTCTGGAGCGCGATGGGGCGAGGTGTGTCATTGCGGAATAGCACAGCACCGCGCGTGTTGCCGGTGGACGTGCCCCCGAGCGTGAAGCGGTCGACGACAAGCGGGCTGTCAGTGCTGGCGCCGCCTACCACATCGAAGAGCGGCTGCTTGGCTCGGTCGTCATCAAATGTCTCGTTCCGGCCTATCATCAACCTCGAAGACATTCCGATTATGCAATGCACGTGAGGAGACACGGTGAGCCTCCCCGTTACCACATAATAGTCCTGGGGAAATATTACGACCGGCATACCCGAATCAAGCGCGCGCTGGATAGCCTTCGTCGAGTCCGCACCCCGAACATAGCCATAATCTTTGACATTAGCCCACTTGGAAACGTCGTTGTCGCGACATTGTGGGGTTTCCTCGACGGGAATACGTGGTGCCGGCCGAGCGCTGCGCGGCCCGTATCTGGTTGATGCGTAGTCGGAGACGGCGGACGAAGCTATCTTGTTGCCCCTATCCAAGATCGCCGTGCGGTAACCGACGATGCGAACGTTATCGACATACATACCACCCTTACTGTACGTCGTCCGACTGCCGCCATTGACTATTGCGGCATTTTGTGGCGCACCGCCCTGCAACACGCTGTCAACTATGGCGACCATACCGAGAGTTTCCCCGTTGGCTCCAAATTTGCCGTCGGCATTGATGACGGCGGGTACCGCATTGTCGCTTTTCAGGTCACGGACGCCGATGCTGCACCCCTGACACCGGAGGCAAGTCACGCGCTGCCCAGCGCAGCGAATGTGTTCGTACGTGAGGGAGGTTGTCATGGTGCCTTGATCGATGCCCACATCGCAGCCTTCGATTTTGACATTCGACACCATCGCCGGTCCCACTCCTAGACGCGTCGCGCGCAGGCCCGCATTTCCGCTTCCTGGGGCACATCTCAGGATGACGTTACGAATCATTCCTGTGTTAGTTGCGACGTAATCGATCGGGGCCGCTTTTGGATTCCCCTCGGCAATAGATACGGTGATGTTGAACAAGTAGTTGTCAAAGGCATCCATCGATCCGCAGGAGTCGGCTCGGTTTGCCTTCTCTGCGGCACTCATGCGGCCATGCACCGGTGAGCACCATGACAGTGTTGCACTTTGCCCGGAGTTCGGTGCGAGCCGAATCTCAGTCGTATCACGATTGAGACCCGCAATCGCGACACGGTTCAACGGATTGCCGTTCGAGTCGCGCTCGGCGATTGTTTTCGTTGTCAGATAAACGCCAGGGCTGAAGAAGAGCGTCTTGTCTTTGCCAGCGTTTTCCGACATTGCCCTCTGAAGCCCAACAGAGTCGTCAGTGCGGCCGTCGCCCTTGAGGCCGTACTCCTTTTTGACATCCACAACCGTTCCACCTGGATAGGGTGTGTCGACGGCGCTGTGGTCGATTGCGATTTCGGCCTCGTCGTTGGATATAGGTCCCTCTCCGGCCGGAATTGGGGTCGATGTTGAGGTAGGAGAGGGCTGGACAGTGCTAGGCGAGGGGTGCGAGGAGTGCGTCCGCGCTGGCTTGCCGACCTCGTCGTTGGTGGGTTGGCACGCAGTCAGCGTCGCTGCTGCGGTCAACAACAGCACGATTTTCAACACTTTCGGTCGCATCATTGCTGCTCCGCTTTAATGAGTATCACTGCATTTTCCGCATGAAGATTGGGTCTGATCACCGAGGCTCCGGCATTCCCTTATTCGCTACGTGGCGGTAGTGGGATGTGCCGGGGGAGAGGCGAGTCGGAACCATGAGACCGTCCTACATTATCTGTATTGTCAAGAGTGCTGGGGCAAGAGGAAATTAAGTTCCTCTTAAGCCACAGGCGCCTGTCGTCGTAGGGCGAGCACCAGTTGTTCGACAATTCGCCTGCCCAACTCACTCACCGAGTGCGCGGCTCCACCGAAAGTAGCGGACGGCTAAAGTTCTTTTTAAATGGCCGCGACCCTCGGCGCTCCTCTTACAGCCTTTCTGAGTTGGAATAACAGAAATAGGGCAATAGTATAGATGCTAGCTATCGCTCAGATTCGACATCGCCCACGCTCATGTCGGCCTTGAATCTTCGAGCGTTCGGATGGAGTATGTTCCACGCTGCGCGACAAGGGTGTGCTCGCATGGTTGCGCAAAGTCGGCGCCTTGAGAGGGTTGCCGCGAGGCCGCGCCAGGAGTCCAGCTAAGCAACAGGACAAGGATGAGTCGATGGAACATGAAGCGATGCGACGTCGTCAGACTCAACCCAGCGCGCCCCAAGGCGATACTCGGCTTCTGGCCGATCGAGATGATCCGTCTTCGTCCGGCAGCGAACGTCGCCGCCACCTCGCCGGCCCCGCACGTCGCCGGCGTAGGGTCGCAGTTGGAGCTGCAAAAAGTCAGGGGCTGCTGTCCCCGGCGTCCTTGGCGTTGATAGCGTTTGCAGTCGTCTCTCTCGCGACAGGTGGCTATGTCATCGGAACCCGTTTCCCACCTCACACCTCCTGGGTCGAAGGCGCTAGCCCGAGCGCGCCTCCTCACGTCGAGACGATGCCCGCTCCAGCTACACCCACAGCCGGCGAGCACGGCCCAATTGCCTCACGGGCCGTGCTGCCAGCGGCCACCAGCTCCATTCCCCAAAGCGTGCCGACTAGTAGCAGCAAGGTTGTACCCGACAGCAATCGCAAAAGCCCTGAAAATGTGTCCAACGCTTTCTGCGAGGCCCTGCAGGCTCGTTCGGACCTAATCGCATCGCTTCAACAGGAAACCGCATATCAAGCGAATCCCCAGACACTGGTGCCCCGAATTCGATCTGTCTCCCGAAGGCTGACCGCGGATCCGCCTCAGGTTCTTGTTGACGCTGTGGACGTTGTGGCTCGCTTCGCATCTGACGCGATAGATATAATTGATCAGGCGGGCGCTGAAATCACTGACGCTGACATTCTTAAGATTGTCAGCTTGATGGCAAATCCGGACGTGCAGCGAGCCGACGCTGCTCTCACGGCCTGGCAGCAAGTAAATTGTCTGTAGGGGGCCGTCGTGCCTAGTAGAGGTAGAGGGCTGCACGCTAGTCCGAAGCCCCCACGACACGTCGAACCACTTCAGCGCACGGTCGGAGCGCGGCAGAGATTTGTCCGATTTCTGGTGTCTGCTGTCGTCGCGGCCAATCTGTCCATTCTTCTGAACCACTACGGGGCAAAGGCGGCCGCGGGATTCATTGACGCGCAAATTTCAAGCGGCTTGGAATCGGCCGGAATTGGTCCGGCTTCCGCACATGTTTCCTTTGGCGACGGTCTCTTCCTCCCTCAGCTAGCACATGGTAGATACCGTCTAGTGATTGTGGACATCGGGAATATGCCGCTCGCCGCCGGTGACGGCCAGTTCGTCAAAATTGAACAACTGCATGTCGAGGCGCGCGACATACGGGTGTCTCTGGGCGACTGGAATACGCTGGTCGTAGGTTCACTCCGCGGCACCGCCCTGATAAGTTACAAGCAAATCGGACAATATCTGGATCAATTCGGATTGAAATTGTCATATTACAGCGATAAGTTGCATGTTTATGGTGAGTTGCAGATCCTTGGTCGGGATCTGACCATCTCCGGAGTGGCCGTCCTCCGACTGTCCGACAACAAGGTTAACGTTCATTTGGTGGACGTGGAGGTGGATGGAGACAGCAAGGTCCTGGATGAAGACCTTGTTAAGGCGTACGCGCAGAGCTACTCGTCAACTTTCGCAATTCCACCCCTACCATACAGTCTCTCCGTTTCGCGAATCGTTCCAACTTCGTCCGGCGTATCGGTAGTACTGTCTGGTCGCGACGTTGTGCTTCCGAAGAGCTAGCCTGGCTGGCTGCCGCCCAAACGTATGTTGGTCATCGTCTTTATAGTTCTGATGTGATCTGTTCGGCTAGTTGATGATTTGGCAATCCTTACCATCGGTAGGTCGTCTTCTGGAAATGTCCTGAAACGAGGTTGCCCTACGCGATCGCGGCTGCCGATATGAATTGCAGCGCAACGTGGTCAGGCGTTCTCAGTTTAGAGGTTTGCGTGGGCGCAGTCACCGATGGTGCGGATATGGCGTTCACCGCAGCATCGTTGAGTCATGACTTTCACCGCCGCTGAAAGATGCTGTTAAGGCCGTCCCTGTCCGCCCTCGGCTGGCTGGCAGAGCCCGTTTGATGTTCGCTGCTGGGTGTAATTCGTGAAGATGCGGTCTTACAGGGCGTTCTTAGTGCGTGTTTGAAAAGTTCTCATGTAGACGGTGTGGCGGCGTGATCAAGATTCCCGGGTAGGGCAGGGTTGCGTGGTGTCATCGCGCCGTGGGTACCCGTCCGTCCTGACCGGCGCCCGGTGGGACTTGGTCAAGGACGTGCTTCCGGAGCCCAGCGGTGACGGGCGGCCGGAGAAGCGCCCGTGGCGGGAGGTCGTCAACGCGATCTTGTATTCGGTCCGTTCGGGTTGTCCGTGGTGGTATCTGCCGGCAGGCCTGCCGCCGTGGCGGACGGTGTACTGGTACTTCGGACGGTGGGAAGACGCCGGTGTGATCGAGGAACTGCTCGCCAAGCTGCGGGTCAAGGCGCGGGTTGCCTAAGGCCGCGGGCCCGAGCCGTCAGCCGGTGTGCTCGAGTCGCAGAGCGTTGAAGGCGCCGACACGGTCGGGGGAGACTCCGGCGGCTACGACGCCGGTAGTAAGGTCGGCGGCCGTAAGTGTTTCATCGTCACGGACACCGCCGGCCTGCTGATTTCGGTCGTCGTGCTGGCCGCTTGCTGGCAGGACCGTGACGGCGGCAAGACCGCCCTGCTCAGCCTTTATCTGAGCGGCCCGGTCCGGTACGTCTTCGCCGGCCAGGGCTTCGCCGGCCGGTTCGTCGCGTGGGCCGGCGCCACTTGCAAGACCACCGTCGAGATCGTGCGTGAACCTGCCGGGCAGCGCGGCTTCGCCGTCCATCCTCGCCGCTGGGTGGTCGGGGCGAATCTTGGCCTGGTTCACCGCGCACCGTCGGGTGGCCGGCGACTACGCGCGCCAACCGGAGGTTTCCGAGGCGATCATCCGCTGGGCCGCCATCAACGGCATGCTCCGCCGGATCACCCGCGGACGATCCGCCCGACGCCAACCCCGCCGCACCTTCACCTGCGCGTTGATCAACATCTCAAACACGCACTCAGAACGTATTTTAGAGGTGAGTCGGACGGCGTGTCCGGCTTCACGGTCGGCGGCGCTCGATAGATCGGTGTGGTGCGTAAGCGCCGGTATCCGTCTGACCTACCTTGCGCATAGTGGGAGATCGTCGAGCCGTTGTTGCCGCTGTCCATGTGGGGGCCCGCCGTTCAAGCACGATCGCCGCGACATCGTCGATGCGATCGTGTACGTGGTCCGGACCGGTTGCGCGTGGCGGTATCTGCCGGTCGACTTCCCACCCTGGCAGACGGTGTACGGGCACTTCAAGCAGTTCAACGAGCGCGGCACCACCGAGCGGATCCTCGACGAGCTACGCGAGCAGGTCCGCACCCCTGAGGGCCGTGACCCGCCAGCCGAGCGCGGGGATCATCGACGCGCAGTCGGTGAAAAGGGCCGACACCGGCGGCGCCGAGACCCGCGGGTACGACGCGGGTAAAAGGTCAACGGCCGTAATCGGTTCATCGTCACCGACACGCTCGGCTTGCTGGTCGTGGTGTGTGTGATGGCGGCGTCATGGCAGGACCGCGACGGCGGTAAATCGGTCCGGCTCAGCGCTTATCTGCGCTCGCCGATCCGGCAGCTCTTTGCCGATCAAGGCTTCGCCGGCCGGCTGGTCGACTGGGCCGTCCAGTACCTGCACACCACCACCGTGGAGATGGTCCGCAAGCCGGCCGAACAGCGCGGCTTCGCAGTGCACCCGCGCCGCTGGGTGGTGCAACGGACGCCGTCCTGGCTGACCGCGCACCGGCGCCTGGCCCGCGACTACGAACGCGAGCCGCAGGTCGCCGAACACATGATCCGCTGGGCCGCGATCGGCGGCATGCTCAACCGGCTCGCCCGCGGCGGACCCGCCATCCGCCAGACCCGCTACGAGATCGACGCACCCAATTAACACTGATCTAAAACACCTTCTCAGTGATATTTGCTTATTAGGTTGGGGGTCGGACCTGCCTCTGTCGGTGGCTTGATCAGAGATTGATAGGTCAAGGAAAGTCGTGGTTTCCATAGCGGCCAGTGGTGTGGGAGGCTGTGCGAGGACTCGGTACGGGCGAGGCACATCATCATCTGTACCGGATAGGTAATCGCTCGTTGATTTTGGGCGCTGAAACCTGCGATGTCGACGGTCCTAGGAGATCAGGCGTCCTGAAATATCGTGGCGAACAAGCACCACCCGGAGTACAAAGCTAACGTGGTGGCGCTCTGCCGTTCTCGGCCGGGCGCGGCGATCGCCTCCACTGCCGTCGACTGGAGGGCAGGGGACTCGGCAAGCGACGCGGTCGTGTTCTTTCGGTCGAGCTCGAGCTGCGTGTTGCCGCCTTTGGGTGAGTGCTCACTGCGGATGGAGATGCCGGAACGGCGGTTGACCGGTGCCAAGCCGGCGTAGGCGGCCAGGTGCCCGGGTGTGGGAAAGGCGGTGCCGTCGCCGACTTCGAGCAGGATCCGGGGGGCGGTCCTGACCCCGATGCCGGGCATCGAGGTCAGGATCCGGGCAAGAGGGTGCGCATCAAGGATTCCTTCGACCTTACCGGCGACCTGATCACGCTGCTGAAGGATGTAGCGGAGACTGTCGGCCAGCCGGGGCAGGATCCTCTCTGCCGCTGTTGTGCCCGGGACGGTCACGGTCTGCTCGTCGAGGGCAGCCAGGATCTGATCGACAAGGCGTTCACCCATGCGTGGGGCGTTCTTGGCGCGATCTCCAGCAGCTTGGATCGGCCGGCTTTGCGCAGCGCAGCTGGCCCGCCACAGCGCGACAGCAGCTCGAGGACGGCTTTGTGTTGCACCCTCGGTCCAAGGACGCGTTCCAGCGCGGGGTGGATCTGGGTAAGCGGGCCCACGGATCCGGTTGGAGACGCGGGTGGCTTCGTCGGCGAGGTCGTCGTCGAAGCCTACCAACGTCCTCCAGCGAGGGGGGCTCCCACGAGCTCGACGCGGATCGGGATCCGCCAGTGTAACCAATTCACCAGGGCCGCGACATCGTCGAAGACTGAATCGGCTGGTGCAGTTGCTCGGCGTCGTCGCACAGCTGGTCGCCTCCACAAGATGATGCGGAGTTGGATGTTCTGAGCCAGCAGATCGACCGATCGCCGCGCGGGTCGAGGGCTCAGCCCACGAGCCGGCCCGAGGACCGCTATCGAAGTAAAGAGTTGAGGCGATAGGGACGAAGCGCTGAAAGACCTCTATCCTGCACGAGGTGCTCATGCGCAAAAGTCTCCGCCATACTGGTGCGACTCCCTGACGATAGCGCCTGCGACGTACGCGCGGAAGATCGGCGAGGCGCTTGTCCATAGGAGTGTCTGAAGCGTGCGGTGAGCTTGACCGTCGACGGTATGGACAGACCAAGGCAGTTCGCGAACGTCACCTCTCCGATCGGCTCTGGGACGATGGAGCATCGCGAACGGGTCCGCGTCTACTTTGCGCCCGATGGAACCAGGTCAACTCCTCTGTGGGCCCCTGTTTTCTGTTAGGTGGGGCGGCAGAGCTGTACGCGAGCAAGATTCGCAAGCTCATGAAGTTATGTGGAAGTTCCATCAATGCCGTGAGGTAGGTAAGGTGTAGGTATGCATGTGCTTCAGGACCTCGGCACGCAACCGTCGTCGGAGTAGCATCATCTTCGATGAACTGGGAAGATCTATTAACCTTCAAAGCTCTCGCGGAGCAGCGCAGCTTGACCGCAGCGGCTCAAACGCTGTATCTGTCGCCGCCGACGGTTTCGCAGCGTATATCGCGCCTCGAAGCGGAGTTGGGCTGTAAAGTTCTCGAGCGAAGCGGCCGCTCTCTGCGTCTCACGCGCGCCGGTCAGATTCTTTCCGAGTTCGCGCACGACGCCTTCGAATCCTTTGCCGAGTTGCGCTTGCATCTCGATGCGCAGCAGGGTCAGTCGGCTTCGATCCTAGATCTTTCTATCGGTGTTGTGAGGGTGGATACCACGGACCTTTTTGGTCCATTGCAAGAATCTATTCCTCAAGCAGCATGGACCAGTTGGTCCTTTAATACGGTGCCGGAAGCGTTCGATGCTCTAATGCAGGGCCGAGTCGATTTTATCCTGTGGGCTGACTGGCTTTCCATGTGGTTCAATGACGTCGATCCGAGTGTTGCCGAAAGTTCGGAATCTGTCGTCCTCGTCGATGAGCCCCAGTGGGTGTACTTGTCCTCCGATTTGCCGCTCGCGCGGCAACCTTCAATCGACGTTCGCGATCTGGCCCGGTCGGGCTGGATTTCTTCACCCGTCGAGGTGCCTTCTCGGGTGCTACGTCATATAGCTATGGAAATCGGGGGATTTCCCCCGCGGATCGTCCATACGTCGGATGACGGGCGTAGCGCAATGAGTCTCATCGCTGCCGGCCTTGCTGTCGATATAGGGCCACCTCCTTGCGGGCCGCTTGGCCTTGGGATTTCCGCAAGACCGTTGACGGCGGCGCCTCCTACGCGAATATCGCTAACCCGTCGAAAGGGGGAGCATGCGTTCGGCGAATTGTTCGAGCGACTTCGGCGCCATATCGCCCAGTGGTATGTCCTAGGCTACCGGGACGCCAATGTCGAATATTGGGAGTATCTCCAAGCGAACGCGCAGTCCGCTCCAGGTTTAAGGGACGTCATAAGATGGGCGTCATCGGAAACGCAGTGACGGATGTGACGACGGCGATGCGCTGACAGGTGCCTCAATCTTCAGCAAGCGGCCCCGATCCCATGTATTGCGACCGATAAGTCCAACAAGAGCGCCGCGTTCAGCACTTTTCATCACGGCCCGAGCGTTTACGTTTATGGCCGTTATGGGTTGCCGCCTTCGGCCGTCCATCTTCAGCGATGATGTCAAGGTGACCACGGCTCAGCGGACATAAAATCGTCACAAGCTACCGACTGGTGGCTCCGGATGGTTCGGCCCGAGTCCATCGATCGGCATGCCCCCTTTGCTGTTGCCTGGTCCGCATTCGTGACCTTATGTTCCTCGTGGATGAAGCGGCGTTCGGGTTCGAGAGAGTGTTCGAAGGGTGTCCCTCGGTTCTATCGGCGGCCCGGTCGACGGGACGTGCTTCCCGCCGCCGCGCTGGGGTTGAAGGTTTGCTTGACCTCCCCCGGCAAATCTCTTCGGCATTCGGGCCGCCGTCCCGGTCGCACCGCCGGGAAGCCCTGAAGCGAATCAAACCGCGGCATCGTCTGGCTGCCGACAGCCGTTCACCTGCGCTCCTCGTTGAGAGCGCTAGGATGGAGGTGGGACGGGTCAGCAGCACGACCTGTTAGATGACCCGTCGACGGTGGTTGCTGGCTGTGGCCACCGGGCAGGTGAGTTATAAACCGCCGGTGGGCGGCCGGACGGGCCAGATTGTTCGAGAGCCAGTCGAACGACGGCCCCTCCATTTGCCTCCACACGGCGTGACTATGGCCACCGTGCGGTACGGAGGCGGTCTCGACAACGCTCGGGTCCTTCACCAGAGCAGCGATGCGGCGTGAGCCATTTCGGGCTTCGAGTCGTCCTCCGCCCAGCCGATCCACATCGCGACAGGTGGTCGCGGCAGATGTGTGAGCCGCCAGATGACGTTGTTGGTCGTCTTCTCGCTTCCGTCGCCGATTGCTATTCCGGGCCCTGGATACCCCGATAGGCTGGCTGCTGCAGCGTATTGCGAGGAGTGCTTCAAGAGCAGGTTCATCGCGCAGAAGGCACCGGCTGAGTAGCCAGTCAGAGCCCAGGCCTTCCGGTCGGTACGGACTCGCAAATGATTTCGAGCCCAGGCGGGTACATCGACGGTCAGATACGTCTCGGATTGTGCTCCTCCGACGAGGTTTGTGCACTCGGTGTCGAGTAGCCGCCGGGGTGTCTGGTAAGGAAGCAGCACAATCGTCGGTGCCATTCGTCCCGCCGCCATCTCCTGATCGAGGAAGCTCACAAGGCCCAGTCGTTTGAGCCACGATTGGGGAGTGCCGGGGTAGCCGTGCAATGCCTCGATCACCGGGAAGTCCAGGCCTTGTCCAGCCGACGTGGAATACGCTGCGGGCAAGTAGACGCTCATCGGCATGGTCATCCTGCTGACCGGGCCGGCTACGACGTACGTGTCCAGCCGGCCCTTGCCTGGCTCCCCAACTGGGACCTCGGGAGGCAAGGCCGCAGACGGCGTCGCCAGGGGTAGCCCGCTGTGCGTGGGCCGCTCGACTAGCTGTGATGTCCGGGGACGTTGGTCGAGGAAGTGCGACCACTCGATCTGAGGATCGCGGGCTGATCTGGTGAACAGATGAAGGCCTCCGGCGGTGCAGTGGGGTTGTCGAGACACCACTGAGCAGCACTGGAGGCCTTCATGTCCCACGCTAATGCCGCGTTGACCCCGCGAGCGCGATTGCGGCTGGCGCGTCTGATCGTGGACCTCGGCTGGTCACCCTCTCGGGCGGCGGAACGCTATGACGTGTCCTGGCGTACCGCGGCGAAATGGGCGCAGCGTTACCGCGAGCACGGCGAGGCCGGCATGACCGACCGCTCGTCACGGCCGCGTTCACAGCCGAACCGCACCGCGGCCCCGCTGGTCCGCAAGATTGTGCACCTACGCCGCAGGCGACGCTGGGGGCCGGTCGCGATCGCCGACGAACTCGGCCTGGCCGCCTCGACGGTGCACGCCGTGCTGGTGCGCTGCCGGATGAACCGGCTCAGCCACCTCGACCGGATCACCGGCGAGCCCATACGCCGCTACGAACACCGCGCGCCCGGAGATCTGCTCCACGTCGACGTCAAGAAACTCGGCAACGTCCCCGACGGCGGCGGCTGGCGCTACCTCGGCCGGCAACAAGGCGACAAGAACCGGGCCCGCACCACGGGCAAGCGCCAGAACAAGTACCGCAATCCGTTGATCGGCACCGCGTTCGTGCACACCGTCATCGACGACCACTCCCGCGTCGCCTACGCCGAGATCCACAACGACGAAACCGCCGCCACCGCCACCGCTGTCCTGGCCAACGCGGTCGCCTGGTTCGCCCAGCGTGGTGTCACCGTCCGCCGAGTGTTGTCGGACAACGGCTCCGCCTACAAGTCCCACCTCTGGCGTGACACTTGCGCCGCGCTCGGCATCACGGTGAAAAAGACCCGCCCGTACCGGCCTCAAACCAACGGGAAGATCGAACGATTCCACCGCACCCTTGCCGACGGCTGGGCCTTCGCGAAGTTCTACTCCTCCGAGAAAGCCCGCCGCGCAGCGCTACCTTCATTCCTGCACGACTACAACCACCACCGACCCCACACCGCCATCGGCAAAGCCACACCCATCACCCGGTTAACCAACCTGCCTGGACATCACACCTAGCCGTGGAGCTTGCTGGGCCGATCGGGTGTCGGCAGGACCCCCCGTCAGCGTGCTCCAGGTCGGGTAGACCTCGGTCAGCCTGTTAAGCTCCAGCAGTGACGTAGCGCCGATGCCGAGTAGCAAAGCCATGACTAGCGCGAATCGGATCGTTGCCCGCGCACGATCCCAAAGCACTGCCAGCGCGGAGGTGGTGACCAATACCAGAGCGAGCCCGGCGAGGAGCGCTGCGACCCCATCGATGCTCACGACGGAAGCCTCTGTGGCGCGGCGAGCGGGGCAGGCAGCTCATCGGCGGCCACGGCGAACGCCGCTTCATCCCACCCGGTGATCACTGGTGGGTGGCTTGGCCAGTCGGCGGCTAGGGACAGCCACTTCGGATCGGCCAACACCACCAAACCACGCGCAACCCGAGCATCCCGTGCGAGCAACGCCGGCAAGGCTTGTAACGACGCCGCGATCGTCGCACGTGTCGGCTCGAGTACGACCGTCAGCGCTCCGGGAGTCGCTGCCGCGATGCGGGGAGCTTCGGCGGCTCCCACCGTGGTGGCGAGCACCACGATGACCGGGAAGGTGCGGTTGCGGTGCTGGGAGTATTCGGGAGGCGCAATCAGCATTGGCGAAGTAGCCAGACGCCAGTCCGCGACACCAGGCGGGGACCACATTACTGACCCTACGAGGTTGAGAGCGCCATCGAGCCGGCCGGGCACCGCCGAGGGGACCGTGACAACCTTCCCTGAATCTGTGAGAGCTTGCCACGAAGGATAAAAGTTCTCGTGCCTGTTGAAGACCAACCCGACAACGGCCACCAGGAACACCTCAATCATCAACAGGCCAACAATCCGTAGCGGCACCCGCTTGCGACCTGCAATTCTCCAAAAACGTATGGTTACCGTCACTGCGAGGAGTCCCAGGAGGCCGGTGGTAAGAATGAGCCGCAGCCCGGTCAGATTCATGCGGCAGGCTTCACTCTGCTGCGGGCCCTGCGAGCGGGCAGGAATGCCTCAGCACTCAGCGCAGCGATCGCGATTCGAGGAAGGTCACGGGCGGACGGGAAGCATAAGAATCGCGGCTGCCAGTCCGGCTGGTACTTCGCGTTGGCTCGGTAGAGCGACTCAATCTGCCACAGTCGTGAGGTCATCCTCAGCGCTCGGGCCCATAGGCGAATCACGGGCCCCGCGCCCAAGTCTTCAGCGCGGGCGAATACCGAGCGGAGCATGGCGAAGTTGAGTGAGATGCGTTGGACTCCCAGCGTCGGCGCGGCCTCGATCATCGAGACGACCATCAACTCGGTCAAGCCGTTCGGCGCGGTGCGGTCCCCACGCATCAGATCCAGCGAGAGCCCGCGGCGGCCCCACGGCACGAACTGGAGCAGTCCGCGCAGCATGCCCTGCTGGTCGCGGCAGAGAACTAACACGCAGTCCCCGTCGGCCGGATCGCCGAGGCGCGAGAGCGCCATTGAGAAGCCGCGCTCGACTTTGCCGTCTCGTAGCGCGTTGGCGCAATGGACGACCTCGGCGAATAGGTCGGGGGAGAGCTCACGCTGGCGGAGGAGCTGGCATGTGTAGCCGGAGCGCCTGATCCGCCCGACATCCTGGCGCACGCCACGCATGGTTCGGCCCTCAAGTGAGAAGCTGGCGACATCGACAATAGCCTCGTCACCGAGCTCTATAACGTCGAGTCCGGCCCGCTGGTAAGCCCGACCGCCAGCGGTCGCGCAGGCAAGCACTGCGGGCGTCCAGCCATGCCGGACGCACTCGGCCAGCCACCGCCCGATCGCTCGTGGCCACTCCGACGGCAGACCGAGCGGGTCGCCGGATGCCAGGCTGACGCCGTTGACAATCCTGTATGCAACGGCTGCTTTGCCTGACGGCGACCAGACCAGCTGCTTGTCGTCGCGCAGCGCGAAGTAACCGAGAGAGTCGCCGTCGCCATACCTGCCGAGCAGATCGTGTAACTGGCTGGATTCAGCGAAATAGCAGCGCTCGCCCGTGCTCGGTCGAAGCAGTAGCACACCGGCGACGGCGAACCCGAGCAGCCCGAACGCCCCGGTCGTCATCGTCACCATCAGGCCGCTTGGCGGGGATAGAAAGTGGAGAGGACCGGAAACTCCGATTAGGCCCAGGCCCACATGCTCAGCCCAGCGCAGCACGCCCGGCCGATCTGCGAGCTGATCCGCTCGCAGAGCCGTCTCGGCGAAGCCCAGCACGAAGCCGGCGCCGAGGAATGTCGTCCCCGTCCACACGGCCCGCCAGCGGTTGCGCGAGTCGGTGTCGGCGGTGAACCGGTCTCGCTTGAGTAGCAGCAACGCCGCGATCGAGCTTGCGAACGCGGTGGGAACGATCGCTCCCTTCGCCATATGCAAGCCGACACTGAGTAGCGAGAGAACCAGGGCCATTTGCCAGGCGCGGCGCTTGCCGCGTCGTAGTCCAGCACCTAGATAAATGAGCAGCACTCCGACCACGGCGGAGGCTACTCGAGCGGTGAGAATTCCGGCGGTCGGGACCATGCCGGCAAGCATCGAGAACCGGCTACGGTGAGGTGCTAGCACCGCGAACACAGTGTTGACCAGCCCTACAAACTGCACCAGCCGCGCCACCGCGCGCCGAGAAGTCGGCGGCGGACTCCAGCGAAGGATGCCGTTCGCCTCGTCGGTCTGGCCGCCCTTCGCTGCTCGCTCTTGCACCCCTGACCTACCCGGGCCCATGGAGATCTCCTGTTCGTTCGAGCGGTCAGTGAGAGCATGGCATTTTTGTGCAAGGGGTAGATTTGCCCACAAGATCGATTCCTAGTTATCAGCAGCAGCTGACCACCGCCTTTCGGTAGCGTGGATTCGCCCGGAAGCCGACAGGTGAAGCCCTCCGTGGTCCGACGCCAGGTACGTTCGGCGTTCGTGACCATGAGATCTATGATTTTTGAGTACAGATATGTGAAGGATCACTTGCCAACGGCGCGAACATCATCGGCGAACGCGCACGCCGTTCACGACTTGGTCGCCGCCTCGGAGTTGGTCAGAGTGGTGGTTCGCCTGCATGCGTCGAGTGATCAAAACCAGATGGTGCCGAAAAATCCGCCTGAAATAGTAGATTACGAGGCCGGTTGTCAGGGAGATTGAGGGCACTTCTTGCGGGAGCGTCCGCTGACGGCGGGTCCTGCCAGCTACTGGTTGAACCTTAATCTGCGCCGCAGGTGCACGACGGCGAACAGAAGTGGTCGCCCTTTACGCTGCAGGTGCGTCGACAATGAGGGGGATCGCCACGGAGTTGATCGCGTCGATGTGCAGTCGAAGGCTGCGACGCGGCACCAAATCCATCTGCTTTAAAATCCAAACTGCCGCGTACCCACGAGAGGCGATACTTTTTCGGCACGCGTGGGGCGTAGCGTCTGACGGCGCGGCCCCGTGATTGCGCGCATCCGGAGAAGGCCGATCGCAGCGCTACTGCGGAAGGGAAAGACCGTGTGGACTGCACGGTTTATCCCTCTGGACGCATATGGGCTGCTGTCGGCGCCGGGCAACCAGACCGCCAAGCGACTTCGCATCAACAGTTTGCTCGACTGATCTGATAAGTTTTCCGGCGACGTCGCATCGTTCCCAGCACGGCTTTAAGGATTGCGGCACTCTCCGGCATGACGCGTCGCCGAGTGACCAAGGCGCCATTGTCATCGACCATCGACCGCTCAGCGCCGCGTCGCTCGAAGAAGAAATGATACGTTAAACCGTGGCCGGCGGGATGGGATGACCCGGAATGTCCACGCGGACCGTAAACACCGTGCCGCCGCGGCCTGGGTCTAGACCGTTTCCCGCCGTAGTGATCGCAAGTTCGCGCAGGTCGTCCCCGAAGTGCCGACAGGCTGAGACGAAGCTGGCGGGGACCGGCAGAACAAAGTCGAGTTGCGCGTCGGGCGTATAGCGAGCCAAGCCGGCGCCGACACCCAGCGCCACCCAGACACCCCCGGCGGCATCGACCGTCAGGCCGTCGGCTTGTCCCGCCGCGGTCTGCAACCAAGGCGCTAGATGTGATGTCCAGGCAGGTTGGTTAACCGGGTGATGGGTGTGGCTTTGCCGATGGCGGTGTGGGGTCGGTGGTGGTTGTAGTCGTGCAGGAATGAAGGTAGCGCTGCGCGGCGGGCTTTCTCGGAGGAGTAGAACTTCGCGAAGGCCCAGCCGTCGGCAAGGGTGCGGTGGAATCGTTCGATCTTCCCGTTGGTTTGAGGCCGGTACGGGCGGGTCTTTTTCACCGTGATGCCGAGCGCGGCGCAAGTGTCACGCCAGAGGTGGGACTTGTAGGCGGAGCCGTTGTCCGACAACACTCGGCGGACGGTGACACCACGCTGGGCGAACCAGGCGACCGCGTTGGCCAGGACAGCGGTGGCGGTGGCGGCGGTTTCGTCGTTGTGGATCTCGGCGTAGGCGACGCGGGAGTGGTCGTCGATGACGGTGTGCACGAACGCGGTGCCGATCAACGGATTGCGGTACTTGTTCTGGCGCTTGCCCGTGGTGCGGGCCCGGTTCTTGTCGCCTTGTTGCCGGCCGAGGTAGCGCCAGCCGCCGCCGTCGGGGACGTTGCCGAGTTTCTTGACGTCGACGTGGAGCAGATCTCCGGGCGCGCGGTGTTCGTAGCGGCGTATGGGCTCGCCGGTGATCCGGTCGAGGTGGCTGAGCCGGTTCATCCGGCAGCGCACCAGCACGGCGTGCACCGTCGAGGCGGCCAGGCCGAGTTCGTCGGCGATCGCGACCGGCCCCCAGCGTCGCCTGCGGCGTAGGTGCACAATCTTGCGGACCAGCGGGGCCGCGGTGCGGTTCGGCTGTGAACGCGGCCGTGACGAGCGGTCGGTCATGCCGGCCTCGCCGTGCTCGCGGTAACGCTGCGCCCATTTCGCCGCGGTACGCCAGGACACGTCATAGCGTTCCGCCGCCCGAGAGGGTGACCAGCCGAGGTCCACGATCAGACGCGCCAGCCGCAATCGCGCTCGCGGGGTCAACGCGGCATTAGCGTGGGACATGAAGGCCTCCAGTGCTGCTCAGTGGTGTCTCGACAACCCCACTGCACCGCCGGAGGCCTTCATCTGTTCACCAGATCAGCCCGCGATCCTCAGATCGAGTGGTCGCACTTCCTCGACCAACGTCCCCGGACATCACAGCTAGAGCAGCGCTTGAACGACCGTCGTTCCAGCGGCCCCGGTACACTATGCCGCTGGCGAAGTCAGCAGCGTAAAGCCACCGATAATCGGGCGAGAAAGCCAATCCGTTCGGCCACGTCAGCGTCTCAGCATCCCACACACTCGCGTCGGCGGATCGACCACCAGGGCGATGTACGAGTGCCCCGGAGCGCGCTGCTTCCCCGGCGAGGGGACGGAAGCGCAGCGCCCCAATCAGCAACCCGGAATCCGGTGTGACGGTTAGGTCGTTAAATCCCGTGATGGACGGAAGCGCCGTCAGTAACGTCTGCGCTTCGCGTTGGACGCCAGCGGCCGGGACATGGACAACATCGCGACCGGTAGCGACGAAGCCACCACCGGTGGCAGTGGCTAGGCCCCCAATGCCCCGGCGTCCTGGCAGAAGGACCTCAAGTACCGTGCCATCGCCGTCAAGGCGATGCACACCGCCGGCGAGAGTGTCGCACACCAGGAGCCCCCCAGGATTGGACGGGTCGGAGTCGGGTATCGGCGACTCCACGAGAGTAAAGTCCCACGCGACCTGTTTCAAGGAACTGAATTTCATAACAACCTCAACGGAACGGTGTAGAATAGTAGGGAAGGCCAAGCGGCAAGGGTGAGAGCCACGAGGGAAACTGTTGCGAGGTAGGTCCAGTTACTTGAGCGTCAACTCGCGGGGACTGCTGCGCATGGGACTTCTGGATCGGAAATCGACTGCAAGGGTACGGCGGCCGAGACAAGTCCGGAACGGTGTCGGGGCCGACCGCATGGTTCCGAGGGTTCCGGATGGCCATCCTCTCCCGTCCTACCCTTCTGATACTCGCAGCTTCTGCCTAATAACTTAGAACGCATGCGCATGGCCCACTTGTAGAGACGGGAACTGCCAGCTTCAGTGAAAGCCTGATAGCCACCCGTGATTGAGCTTCAGCCATCGATGAGACATCTGTGTAAGATTTTGGCCGTTCTGACTGTGTCCCGGCTGCGCTCTCGTTGTGGCAGGCTAATGGCCGTCATACCCGCGCCCGGCCCGTGCATCCTTCTCGACGGCTCGTAAGCGTACAGGGGGTCCGTACGAAGTTCCTCCGCCGCCTACGCATGGTGCAGGGGGTGTCAAGGCTACGTATAGCCGTTTTCTACCTCGTCCTGTGCAACGAGGCAAGCGTGGGCCGGCTCGGCGGTCCCTGGACGGACGGCAGGTCTGCCCGTAGTCGCAAGCTCGACACCGTGAGGTCCGTTGATCATCTGCGTTTATCGCAGAACTTGGCGCCCTTGACAACTCTTTCAGTTGCAAGGAGGCTCTGAAGGTACGGTTTCAGCGATCAATGGGTCCGATAGTGGCCGAAAGGTGTGTTACTCATGCGTGTTCTGGTGATCGGCGCTGGTGGAGTCGGATCTGCCGCGGCTGGCATTGCCGCACGCCGCGACTTTTACTCCAGGTTCGTAGTCGCCGACTTCGACCTTGCGCGCGCCGAGCGCGCTGTGGCCAGCGTCGGAGACCGGCGGTTCACCGCCGCCCGCGTCGATGCGTCCGACAAAGCCAACGTCTCTGCCCTATGTCGGGCCGAGGGAATAACGCACGTTTTGAACGCAGTTGATCCCCGGTTTGTCCTGCCTGTCTTCGAAGGAGCGCTGGAGGCAGGAGCTGACTACCTCGACATGGCGATGTCGCTGTCATATCCGCACCCCACGGACCCCTACAACAAGACCGGCGTCAAGCTCGGCGACGAGCAATTCGCGATGTCAGAACAATGGGTCGCGCGAGACCGTCTAGCTGTCACGGGGATCGGTGTCGAACCTGGCTTGTCAGACGTTTTCGCTCGTTACGCTGCCGATCACCTGTTCTCGCGCATCGATGAGATCGGCATTCGCGACGGCGGCAACCTCGACGTGGCCGGCTACGACTTCGCGCCATCATTCTCTGTATGGACCACGATCGAAGAATGCTTGAATCCGCCAGTGATTTTCGAGAAAAGCCATGGCTGGTTCACCACTGCTCCCTTGAGCGAGCCTGAAATCTTCGACTTCCCCGGCGGCATTGGCCCAGTCGAATGCGTGCACGTCGAGCACGAGGAAGTTCTGTTGATTCCACGCTGGGTTGACGCGGGGAAGGTCACCTTCAAGTACGGACTGGGAACCGAGTTCATCGAGGTCCTGCGTACGCTCCGTAAGCTCGGACTGGATCGGACTGAGCCGGTGCAGGTAGGTGATGCCTACGTGTCCCCGCGAGACGTCGTGGCCGCTGTGCTGCCCGACCCGGCCACGCTTGGCGACAAGATGACCGGTACCACTTGTGCCGGCACAATGGTCAAGGGTCTCGGTAAGGATGGAGAGCCACGCGAGGTATACCTCTACCATCTTGTCGACAACGAGTGGTCAATGCGCGAATATGGTGCTCAAGCTGTGGTGTGGCAGACAGCCGTCAACCCCATTGTGGCCCTCGAACTGCTTGCCACAGGAATTTGGCAGGGTAGCGGAGTTCTCGGACCGGAGGCGTTCGACGCCGTACCATTCCTCGACAAGCTCATCGAGTACGGGACGCCGTGGGCGATGCGGGAGCATTAGCTGCGAGGACGCAGGCGATGTTCGACCCATGCTTGGTACGGCAGCGGCAACGGCGTGAGCTTCGGCCGGCTAGATTTAGGTCGCGTGGCTGCCCAAGCACAGTCGATGTCGTCATTTGAGGAAACGGTATGGCGGGATGGCGCAGAGTGGTGAGCTGCTTAAACACTGCGGCCCGGCGAGACGCTATAAGGGAGTGCGCCCTCGCCCAGGGGGCGCGTCTTGACACCGCTTGCTGGGCGGGGAGTTGGCTCAGGCGGCTATCACTTGGTCGGAGAAGCGTTCGTACACGCCTCCGAAGGATCTATAAAGAAAGGCGCCCCTACACGGCCTAGCGTGAAAAGGTTCCTAGAGGCGGGCCCCTAAAGTCCTGATTGGCGTCTACGTAGTGGGCGATTGCGCGCGCCGCAGCTCGCCAGTCTATTCAGATATAACCGTCAATACCGAACGCCGAAAAGGTGCAGTCCGTACGACGCGCTGACTGACGGCGGTCTGAATGCATTGGATGGCGTGAACAGCTAGTGGAAAGCACTCTCGAGTCAGAAGCCAACACCGCAATTTTCACCTCGCACGAAGAGCGTTGGCTAGGTGCTGCTCTCCGTGGGGATGCAGCGGAGCGGGATAAGATACTTCGACTGCACCTCCCAGCAAAACTGCAGAGTTGCATCGTCCCGGCGGCATTCGTTGTCGCCGCCTCGCGCAGATTCGGCACGAAAGCTGATCGCTGCATGATCACTCAGTTTGCGACCCGCTTCGTTAAATTGTCCCCTGGAGGTGAAAACTTCCTTGTGAGAGACATCGACGCTGCTTTAAGGGTTGGCATGGGCGATCACCACATCGCCGACTCACTCACCGCTGACTTCTGCGAAATTATGTACGCACTACTGTTCGCTCTGGCCGATGATTTGCAGATGAGCGATGCGCAGGTGGATGAACTCCTCGTTGAGTCCAGGGCGGCGTCAAATCGGATCCACCAGAATTGGGGGAGGGGTCTGGTCCCCGAACTGCGTAAGTCCCGCTTGTATCGGCGAGGTTATGGCCGAACCTGGAACACGTATCTTTCTGATGAACAATGGAAGATCCTTCGCTCAAAGACTCGTTTCAAGAATGCTCGGACGGCTACGGCGACGGTTGGTAAGGAGCCCGTTACGTCAGCCGGCAGGTGCGTACAATTCTTCTTGCTTGGACGCCAAGACACCGAACCGCGGCCGCTCGACGTATCGACAAAATCGATAGCAATAGTTGCGTGTGCCACCTTCGGCCTAGCGGTGAGAACCTACTTCAAGCGAGGCTCGGCTGTTGAAGAAATGGCCTCTGCGATACGGGAGATAAGGGCTTCCTACTGGTCGGCCGTCGACCCTCTGCAAATCGAGTATTTGATTCGATTGGCGCGTGGCGAAGACCTGATTCTCGAGAATATGGACGAAGATCTCGTTTATGCCATCTGCGCAGTGATCCTGATGTTCATCGCAGAAAAGTGGCGATGGAATAGGGATAAGATTAGTCGCCTCGTCGCGCAAGCCGAGATCTTAACGGGGAGTCAAGAAAGAACAAAGGGGAGCAATGGTGCGTTGCAGACCCTTCGCGTCGTACACTGAAACCTACTCGTCACTCTGCCCGCCCACTACGACCGGCATCCGTCCATGATCAGCAGGGGCAAGGTCTTATCTGGAAGAACCGCGGCCGTCAGCGGGGCGCTAGTTGCACGACAGCGAGAGTTCGTATTCGTCGGCCGCGGACCTGACTGTGGTAGAGAATGGCTGCGTCGGCTCGCGCGAACCTTGTATAGCTTTCGAGATCACCAATCGCCCGCGCAGCTGCATGCTCTGGAAGGCGGCTGCGGCGGAAATTGTATTTTGACTCTAGGGGTAAACCGCGGCGTTGACGACATACCGTATCGATTGGGCATGTCACCATCGTTGCGCTTTCCGCCATTAGCGGCGGCAAATCGGCAGATCGTCGCTAACGGTTAGCAGGGAGCCGCACGTGGACGATAGCGCCGCCGGTTGGCTGATCGCTGATGCTGACAACGCCTTTGTGCTCGGACACGACTTGGGCGACTATGGCCAGGCCAAGCCCGGAGCCGGGGACGGCCCGGGAGGATTCGGCACGATAGAAGCGGTCGAAAACGTGTTCGCGGTCGGGCGAGTCGATGCCAGGTCCATGGTCGGCGATGACTATTTCGGCCCGCCGCTCGTTTTTTCGCTGGTGGTGATGACCTCGACCTCGATGGGCCCTGTGGGCGGCCCGAACTTGACGGCATTGTCGAGCAGATTCAGCACCATGCGTTCGAGGGCAGCAGGTCGTCCCACGATGGGGGCGGGCGCGATTCTGAGGCGGAACTGGACCGCGGGGCTGCGGGTCTTCGCGCGCTCAACGGTTGCGGTGACGACATCGGCGAGGTCAAAGGAGGTCACAGGGTCGTCAACGGCGTCGTCGCGGGCGAGGCTTACTATTTCCCTGATGAGGGCGCCGAGATCGTCGCTTTGGCGGCGCAGGTCGCGCAGAAGGTTGTCCCGGTCGGCGCCGGCGAGCCGGTCGCCGGCTCGCAGCAGCAGTTCGATGTTGGTGTGCAGGCTGGTCATAGGGGTGCATAGTTCGTGGGCGGCATCCTCGACGAGGCGCTTCTGGGCTTGACGGACTCGGGCGATGGCGTCGAGCATGGTATTGAAAGCCTGCGCAAGGTCCGCGATTTCGTCATTGCCGTCGACTTCAATCGGGTGTTGCAGGTCCTGGGTCGCGGCAATGGTGACCGCGGCGTCGGTGAGCCGGTTGACGGGCTGCAGGCCAGCGCGGGCGACGAGCCTTCCGACGACAACGGCGGCAGCGGCGGCCCCAGCGGCGAGCACCGCCATGAGCAGCTCAAATCGGCGCAAAGTCGCGTCGTTTGTACGGAGTGACCTGCCGACCTGGAGGGTACGACCGTCGGGCCTGCGGACGGTGAGAATGCGAAATCGGCCGTCGTCGGTGATAGCGGTGTAGCGGGCGGTGTTGTCGCGGGCGGCGGCGCCCGACCGGTCGGCGGCAGAAAAGGGAAGCGGCGGCTGACCGGGCGGCCGATGGGCTGTTCCGTCCGTATCGAGCAGCTGGATTCGAAGGTCGTCGCCATTGCCGACAGGCGATGGAGTGGGCAGCGTGGCCAGCATGACGGGCGTGAGGTCTATAAGTGGCCCGGTGACGATGCGGTCGAGGTCGTGGTCAGCTTGGCCGAGCATGCTTTGCCGCAAGGCGAGCCAGGCGGTGCTCGAGACACCGACTGCGGTAACGGCGCAGGCGGTACCGGCGATGAGGGCGAGGCGCGCCCGCAGCGACCAACGGCGTCGGCTCATGACCTGTGTTTAAGGCGCAACACGAATCCGACGCCCCGCACGGTGTGGATCAGCCGCGGGTTGCCGTGCTCTTCGAGTTTGCGGCGAAGATAGCCGATGTACACGTCGAGAGTTTTAGAGGCTCCATCGAGGTTGTAGCCCCAGACGAGCTCGAAGAGCATTGCTCGGGTTAGCACCCGACCGGGCTGCGCGAGGAACGCGGTTAGCAGATTGAACTCCATTCTTGTCAGTTCAACTCGCCGGCCGTCACGGGTAACTGTCCGGCTGTGCGGGTTCTGCTCCAGATCGGCGAAGCGCAGAATCGCGGATACATCGCCCTCTGGCTGTGTCGTGCCGGCGGTACTCGCGTCGCTGCGTCTTATCAGGGCCCGGACCCGAGCCAGGAGTTCCTCGAGCGCGAAGGGTTTGACCAGGTAGTCGTCGGCGCCTGCGTCTAGGCCGGCAACTCGGTCACCAACGGCGTCGCGGGCAGTGAGCATCAAGATGGGAAGTCGCCGTCCACCGGTACGCAGTCGGCGACAGGTCTCCAAACCGTCAAGGACCGGCATATTGACGTCGAGGACAACCACATCCGGCTTGCCTGGGCGGTCGTGACCGCCGTCTGCGTGGTTGGTATGCGTGTGGAGGTAGCGCAGCGCTTGCTGGCCATCAGCGAGCAGGACGGTGCGATAGCCCTCGAACCGCAGTGCCCGGTCCAGGGAATCCCGCATATCGGCTTCGTCGTCGACGATGAGAATGAGCCCGCGTGCCACACCTTCAACTATGGCCCACGGCAGGTCTCCACATCCATCTGACCCGCGGCTTTCTTGACCGATTCTTACTTCTCTCTGCACCGGCTCTGGTGAATGGAGAGGGATCGTAAGCGGGCACCGCTTCTACACCGTCGACTGCCCGATGGCGTCTCGCGCACCGGGTTAAGCGACCTATCACGTGCCGAAAGGATAACCGCATGGAGTGGGCCATCTGCAACATTGCCTTTTCCGTGTCCGTCACCGTACGCGCCGTCGCTCGCCTCAGTGGGAGGTTTGTACCGGCATGAACGGTCAAGGGCCTCAGTTTCGTAGTATTCCGGCGCCACAGCAATATGAGAGCCACAGCACCATATGCCGGATCGCAGCATGCTAAAGAAGATGGAGTACCGCACAGCCGGTGAACAGGCTCCGAGGAATTCAGACCCTAACTGTGGACCTGCACCGGATGCCGGATCGGCGTCCGGAGAAAATCCCCGCCGGGAGATAGGCCTTCAATCGGGCGTCGTGATGCTCGACGTGGTCGTCCCCGTTTTCAACGAGGAACACGATCTGCCAATCTCGATTCGCCGCCTCGACGACTATCTCACCGCAACCTTTCCTTACCCGTACCGCATCACCATTGCCGACAATGCCAGTACCGACGCCACTGCCTTGCGAGCCGCTGAACTCGCCGCCGAACGGGCCGCCGTGACTGCCGTTCGGCTCGAGCAGAAGGGCCGCGGCAACGCGTTGCGAACCGTGTGGGCGACATCCGACGCGCCCGTGTTGGCCTACATGGATGTCGACCTGTCGACCGACCTCGCTGCACTGCTGCCATTGGTGGCGCCGCTGGTCTCCGGACACTCCGACATTGCCATCGGAACCCGCCTGGCCCGCGGTGCCAGGGTCGTACGCGGCCTTAAACGGCAAATCATCTCCCGCGGTTACAACTTGATCGTGCGGGCATCGTTGTGGACCCGGTTCAGCGATGCACAATGTGGGTTCAAAGCGATTCGCGCAGACGCGGCCTCCTGGCTGCTGCCACTGGTAGCGAACGACGCATGGTTCTTCGATACAGAATTATTAGTGCTCGCCGAACGAGCCGGGCTGCGCATCCATGAAGTTCCGGTCGACTGGGTCGATGACCCCGACAGCCGTGTCAACATCCTGCGCACCGCACTGGACGATCTAAAGGGCATTTGGCGGATCGGCACGGGCCTGCTGACGGGCGACCTGCGCCACCGGCTCGCCGCCGGTCGCGGCGGCTCGGTCCCAACCGGGCTGGCCGGCCAGTTGGCCCGCTTCGCTGGCATCGGCCTCGCCAGCACTTTGACCTACCTCGCGTTGTTCGCGTGGCTGGCCGAACTGATGCATCCTCTCCTCGCCAATGCGGTCGCGCTGCTTGTCACTGCGATCGGCAATACCGCCTTGAACCGGCGGATCACCTTCGGCATGCGTGGCCGCGCGGCTGCCGCCCGACAGCACCTGGAAGGACTCGTGCTTTTCGCGGCCGGGCTGCTCCTGACGAGCGGCATTATCACAGTTCTGAACGTCGTTGACCCGCAGCTGTCCCGCGTCGCGGAACTTGCCTTCGCGAGCCTCGCCAACGCCGCCGTTACCATCAGCCGGTTCCTCGCCATGCGGGTGTGGGTGTTCAGCGCCCGACGCAACGCCACCGACGCCACTGTCAACCACCACGTCACGAATACCGGAGGACCCGATGACTGACCCCGCCGCCGCGCCCGACGGCGACACTCCTGAACGCGACAGATACGCAGCCTCAGGGCGGCCGCTGCGGATCTGGCCGCACAGAAGCATCGTGCGGTCGATCGTTGGGCGGGCTGGCGAGCCGGCCTGGAGCCGCCCAGCGCTGCTCGTTATTTTGTTGGCCGCAGCTGTTCTCTACTGCTCGCGGCTTTCGCGCAACGGCAACGCGAACGTCTATTACTCTGCAGCGGCGTTGTCGGCGACAAGGTCCTGGCACGCATTCTTCTTCGGCAGCCTCGACTCTGGCAACTTCATCACCGTCGACAAGCCCCCACTAGCGTTGTGGGTCCAGGCGCTTTCCGCCCGAGCCTTCGGTTTCGGAGCGTGGAGCGTCCTCTTGCCTCAGGCAGTCGCCGGAGTCGTCGCCACCGCGGTGCTTTGGCATACCGTACGTCTTACCGCCGGACATGCCGCAGCGCTCGCTACAGGGGTCGTGATCGTGCTCACGCCGATCAACGTGGCGATCAACCGCGACAACAATCCCGATCCGTTGCTCGTGCTGTGCCTAATCGCCGCCGCCTGCGCCGTGACCTACGCGCTGGGTAGCGGCAGGTGGACACCGCTGCTGGGGGCCGGGGCGTTCATTGGGCTCGGTTTCAACACCAAACTCCTGCAGGCTTGGATCGTGTTGCCCGCCCTGGCCGCGACCTACCTCATCGCCGGACCACCGCGGCTGCGCACCAGGCTGCTGCAGCTCGCCGCCGCCGGCGGCGTCACCGCCGCCGTATCCAGCCTGTGGATCGTAATCGTCGACCTCATTCCGCCCACAGACCGGCCCTACGTCGGCGGCAGCAGTGACGGCACCGCCCTTGACCTCGTCCTAGGCTACAACGGGCTGCAGCGCCTGTTCGGCACCGACAGACCTGCTAGTGGCCAGGGTGGTCCGGCTGGTATCGACCTCATGGGCGGAATGACCTTCGGCGGCAACCCCGGCTGGGAACGGCTGTTCAATCTGCAGGTCGGATCCCAAATCGGCTGGCTGCTACCGCTGGCCATGCTTCTACTTGCTGCCGGTCTGCTCGCCCGTCGTCACGCGCCGCGGACGGATCCGCTCCGGTCGGCTCTGCTTTTGTGGGGTGGCTGGCTACTGATCACCGGCGTCGTGTTCAGCCTGGCCGGCGGCACCTTCCACCCCTACTACACCACAGCCCTTACCCCCGCGATCGCCGGGCTGATCGGCGTCGGCGGCGGCATCATCACCGCCGAGTTGCGCCGCGGCACCTGGCTGGGATGGGCTCTCCCCATAGGCGTGGCCGGCAGTGTCGCATGGGCCGCCGTGCTCGTGCGCCGATACCCTGGATACCACTCGTGGCTTACTGTGACCGTGGTCACTGTGGGGGTCGTTGCTGTCGTGCTCCTTGCTGCGATACCCAGGTTTCCTGGAGCTGCTAGGGCGCGCCGCGGCAGGCTGCGCGGTGCGGCCACCCTCGCGGTGACCGCATCGGCATTAGTGCTGGCACCGGGAACGTATGCCGTTAGCACAGCCGCCGCTGTCCAACAGGGCCCCAATCCCACCGCTGGGCCCTCAGCCCCAACGTTCACCATGGCGAGCAACCCCCAAGCAGCCGGGATCCATTCCGAAGGTACAGGCCGAGGCGACCGCGCGCTGGATCCATCGCCACCGGGGGAACTGCTCCACGGACAGCCGCCTCCGAGCTTGTCCGGCGCCGAGCCGGGAACAGAAGTTGGTGAAACAACGGCCGGTCTGAACGGCGCCCCACCCGGCGATTCAGCTACACCTGCAACCACCGGCCGAGCCGACGTCGTTGATCTATCATTGATTTCATATTTGCGTCGGCATCGCGGAAACTCACGATGGCTGGTCGCTACGGGCAACGCTAATGCCGCATCCTTGATCATCCTGGCCACCGGTGGTGAACCGGTCATGGCAGCCGGCGGGTTCTTGGGCACCGACCCCGTACTGACCGATGCCGACCTGCGCCGCTATGTCGGCAGTGGCCAGTTGCGCTACGTGTTGACCAGCCCGATCGACGCCATCGACGGCAGCGTGTCGGTACTGTCGGCATGGACGGCGGCCCATTGCCGTAAGGTCGACCCTGCGGAGTATGCGGCAGGTGTCACCGTCCGACCCTCGATTGTCGGTGCTCAAACCCTGAACAACTGCGCCCCTTGACGGGTTCCGTCGATCTGCCAGCCAACTAAGTCTTTGGATTCGCGCCGTCGGTAATGGCAGTCAAGCAAGTCCGGCAGCCGCTCAGGTATCGGGGAAGGCCGTTGGCGGTGTCGCAACGAGCTGTCTCGCCGAACCGGCGAACCGCCGAACCGCCGAACCGCCGAACCGCCGAACCGCCGGGCCGATCGCCGTCGATGGCGGTCGGCCCGGCGCCGCTGGGAATAGGCGGCCACTGTTGTTCAGCCCACTCGGCCGGATGCGCCGCTGCCGTACGTTGTGCGACAGATCAGCCTTAAGAGAATCAGATTCTTCAAGGGCCGTCGAGAGTCTTTAAGAATATGTTCATCAGGTCCGGGACGGTGTTGCTGAGCCGGCGGCGCGGGTGAACGCGGGTGATCCCGTTGATCGCGGCGGCAGCGGAAGAGGGCTCGGCAACCTCCAGGTGGCGTTCGTGGCCGCGGGCCAGCTGACGGTACGCTGTGAGCCGGGCCAGGATTCGTTCCGCGACCCCGCGGCCTGGACACACGGTCAGCAACCTCAGCAGCATCGCGCATGATCTCGACGGCGATCGCCATCCGGCGAAGCGTTGATCTGCGAAGACGGGCGGGACCAGCCTGGTCGAATAAAAACTGAGAAGGGCGCTTGTGCCGCCATCGCGTTGCTGTCACGAGGTAGCCAGGACACACATTGGCGATCAGCAGCCGGTGGTGTCGGCAACGACGAACCGATCCTCGACCGTCGATTTTATCGTGGCGCCGAAGTCGACGAAGCCTGCCAGAACGGGGCGAATTTGCCCTCTCGTCGGTATCCAATTCGGCGACGAACCTGAGCGCCAACATCTCGCCGTTCTGGTAGGCGACGACAGGTAAAGCCACTTGACCCACGAACGTGGGCTGCGGTATCTGGCGGTGACGCAGCGGCAGTAACGCCAACCTGGAGGACCGCAAACGCTGTCGCTGGATGCTATTCCGTCAACTCATATTGCCATACAGCGCGCCCCCAAGGCGTCGTCTGGCTTTGAGGCGGTTCTGTGAACGCGTTGGCAACAACCTGGCTTCGTCGAGAATTCATTTACTCTTGCTCGACCCAGTCGAACGTGGCGTCTATCCGCCGAGCCGAACAGGACAAATCGACAGGTTCTTCCTGGCGTAACGACCGATGCCTGGCTCAGCGCAGGCGAGGAGGATTTGTTCTTGCGGCGGTGTCTTCGCGATTGGTGTAGGGCGTGGCCCCGTGATCCTGGCCCGGACTTCGGTCGTAGCGTTCGTATTCCTTTTCATCGATTATTTCCTTGTACTTAAGGATGCGCCCGAATGTCCGTCAGATCAGAGCCTTCGACGCGGGTTGACATGCGTGACTGAGAGCATCATCATGATGACCCTTCTCACAATGATGTCAACGAGCAGAAGTGGTGCTTGCGATCGTCATGAAAGGACGTTGAGATAGATGACAATACGAAGGTCTTTGATGGCTGTCGTGGGTGTCGCCGCGCTGCTGACGGCCACGGCCTGCGGGTCGAGCGACGACAGCAACGGCGGGGGCTCCGGCTCCAAGAAGGTGGAAGTCTTCACGTGGTGGGCCGACGGCGGCGAGAAGGCCGGTCTCGACGGCCTCGTCGCGCAGTTCGGCAAGGACTGTGCCGGCCAGGAGTTCGTCAACGGCGCCGTCGCCGGCGGCGCGGGCGCGAACGCCAAGAACGTGCTCGCCTCCCGGCTCCAGCAGAGCGACCCGCCGGACACGTTCCAGGCGCACGCCGGCGCCGAGCTCAAGGACTACATCAACGCCGGCCAGATCGAGGACATCAGCGCCGACTACGACACCTGGGGCCTGAAGAGCGCGTTCCCGCAGGGCCTGATCGACAACCTGACCGTCGGCGGCAAGATCTACTCGGTGCCGGCGAACATCCACCGGGCCAACGTGGTCTGGACCAACAAGAAGGTCCTGTCCGACGCCGGCATCACCTCCGACCCGACCGACATGGCCGGTTTTATCGCCGACCTCGACAAGGTCAAGGCCAAGGGCATCAAGACGCCGCTGGCTGTCGGCAAGGACTGGACGATGCTGATGCTGCTCGAGTCGGTGCTCATCACCGACCTCGGCGCGGACAAGTTCACCGGCCTGTGGAACGGCTCGACCGACTGGAACGGCGCGGACGTCACGAAGGGCATCAACGACTTCAAGACGCTGCTCACCTACACCAACACCGACCGCGACGCCCTCGACTGGACCGACGCGGAGAAGCTGGTCATGGACGGCAAGGCCGCCTACCAGCTGATGGGTGACTGGGAGGCCGCCGACCTCGACGCCAAGGGCTTCAAGGACTACGGCTGGTTCACCTTCCCGGGCAACGGCCAGACCTTCCAGTGGCTCGCCGACTCGTTCGTGCTGCCCAAGGGCGCCAAGAACGTCGACGGCACCAAGTGCTGGCTGAAGACGGTCGGTTCGGCCGACGGCCAGAAGGCGTTCAACACCAAGAAGGGCTCGATCCCGGCCCGTACCGACGCCGCCCCGGCCGACTACCCGAAGTACCAGCAGGCCGCCATGGCCGACTGGAAGACCTTCAAGCAGGCGCCGTCCTGCGCCCACGGCTCGGCCTGCTCGCAGGGCTTCCAGGGCGCGGCCAACTCGGCGCTGGGCGCTTTCTCCACCAACCAGGACGTGGCCGGTCTGCAGAAGGCGATGGCCACCGCCGCCTCGCAGTTCGCCAAGTAGGTAAATCTGCAAGCCCGGGCGGGACGGCCAGCGCCGTCCCGCCCGAGGTGCGTTCGCGCGTTCGCGTAAGGAGCCCTGATGCGCCGACTCCGGCACTGGGGACCGGGCCTGCTGCTGCTCTCCCCCTCGCTCATTCTGCTGGCCGTCTTCGTCTACGGCCTGATCGCCTGGACCACGAAGGTTTCCGTCTCCGACCAGCACACCGCGCTGGAGTCGAAGGGCTTCGTCGGGCTCGAGAACTACAAGAACCTGTTCACCAACGACATCCAGGACCGGTTCACCCACTCGCTGAAGAACCTGCTCATCTTCACGGTGGTGTTCCTGGTCGGCGCCATGTTCTTCGGCCTGCTGTGGGCGTTCCTGCTCGAGCGGGGCATCCGGGCCGAGGGCTTCTTCCGTACGGTCTACCTCTTCCCGATGGCGGTCAGCTTCGTCGCCTCCGGCGTGGTGTGGCGCTGGCTGATGAACCCGGTGATCGGCGACGGGGCCGGCGGCATCAACGCCCTCTTCGCCGCGCTGCACCTGGACTTCCTGCAGAACAAATGGTGGACCAACCCGAACTGGGGCATGGCGGCGATGGCGATGCCGGCCATCTGGCAGCTTTCCGGGTACGTGATGGCGTTGTTCCTGGCCGGGTTCCGGGGCATACCGCAGGAGCTCCGCGAGGCCGCGGCCGTGGACGGCGCGAGCACCTACCGGCTGTACCGGAACGTGATCTTCCCGCAGCTGACGCCGGTCGCGCTCTCCGCCCTGATCATCCTCGGGCACATGTCGATGAAGATGTTCGACCTGATCATGAGCGTCTCCGGCCCGCAGTGGCTCACCGAGGTACCCGCCGTCTACGTCTGGCAGACGTTGCTGACCAGCGACTACGCGAAGGCGGCGGCGATCTCGATCGTCCTGCTGCTGCTGGTCGCCGTCGTCATCGTCCCCTACCTGATCTACACGAACCGGGCGGAGAAGAACTCATGACCACGGTTGCCGCACCGCCCGCTCCGGTCGAGACGCTGGCGCCCCGGCGCAGGCCGCGCCGCTCGTCCGGCCCGGGCGCGATCGTCAAGTACGCGCTGGCGATCCTCTTCCTGATCCTGGTGCTGATGCCGCTGTACGTGCTGATCGTGACCAGCTTCAAGTCCGGCTCCGACATCGGCGTCACCAGCCAGTGGAACCTGCCCGAGCACTGGACGACCTCGTCCTGGGCGAAGGCGTGGACGTCGCTGAAGCCATCGTTCTTCCGCACGTTCCAGCTGGCCGTCCCGGTCGCGGTGATCTCGTCGGTGATCGGCGCGGCCAACGGCTTCGTGCTGTCGCGCTGGCGCTTCCCGGGCGCCGACGTCGTCTTCACGCTGATCCTGTTCGGCATGTTCATCCCGTACCAGGCGGTCATGATCCCGCTGCGGGAGATCGTCACCACGATCGGCATCCCGCCCGGCATCCCGACCCTGGTCTTCGTGCACTGCATCTACGGCATCCCGATCTGCACGCTGATCTTCCGCAACTACTACGCCACCACGGTCCCCGAGGAACTCGTGGAGGCGGCCCGCGTCGACGGCGCCGGGCTGCTGCGGACGTTCGCCTGGATCATCCTGCCGATCTCGATCCCCGGCTTCGTGGTCACGATCATCTGGCAGTTCACGTCGGCGTGGAACGACTACCTGTTCGCGATCTTCCTGTCGAACACCCGCAATGGGCCGATCACGATCGCGCTCAACGCCCTGGCCGGCGCGCAGTCGCCGGACTACGCGGCCTCGATGGCGGGCGCGCTGATCACGTCGCTGCCCACGCTGATCGTCTACGTGCTGCTCGGTCGCTGGTTCATCGGCGGCCTGATGGCCGGCTCGGTCAAGAGCTGACATCGGTGAGGGACGCTGTCGGGTAGTTGTTGGTACGGACACGGCAGACCGGTAAGCGGGTTTCAACATTGCCGTCAAGGCTACTTCTGTCGTAGCAGAAAGCAGCAGCACTTCTGATTCCGCCAACGAAATCACCTACAGCGCTTGGGGAACGTCGAGGAGCAGTTTACCGATGCTTCGCCGACATTCCAGATCAGCGTGAGCTGCTGCGGCGTCGGCTAAGGGGTAGTGACGCCCGACGTGAGGGCGAAGCCGGCCGTCGGCAACAAGCTCAAACAAGCGCGAGGCGGTGTCGCGGTAACGGCGAGGATCGTCGAGAACACGCTGCAGCCAGAAGCCAAGGACTCCGGTTGAGGCCTCCATCAAATCGTCGACACTTACGGTGTTGCTGATGTCGCTGGCACCACCGTAGGCAACGATGCGTCCGAACGGGGCAAGTGCCGCGTGAAGCTGCTCGAAGGAGGAGCCGCCGACGCTGTCCAAGATTAGCGTTGGCTCGGTTCCTAAAGCCTGTCGGACAGCGTTACTGAGGTCTGGTATCGCAGAATCGGCTACGGCGTCCGCGCCGATTTTGCGCGCGAAGGCACGCTTATCTGCGGTGGAGGCCAAGGCGATGACCTGCGCACCGGCGTCACGTGCCAACTGAACCGCCAGATGGCCGACACCTCCGGCGGCTGCGGTGATGACTACCACGTCCTCCGAGACGATCCGGCCCAAGGAGTGAAGGCTGTGCCACGCTGTAAGCCCTTGCTCAAGCACGGCCAGCGCCTGCTCGTCTGTCACATTATCTGGCACCTCGACAATATGATTTGATGGCGCGGCGGCAGTCTGCGCGTAGCCGCCGCCGGAACGCAACAGCGCTGCGACGCGCCGCCCGTCGCGACGACGCAGGCCCACGATGTCGGCTCCCAGGACCGCGGGCAGTGCGGGTACCTCGTACTCACCGCGCCGCCGATATATGTCTGCATAATTGACGCCTGCCAGCGTAACGTCGACCAGCTCGTGTCCCGGCGGTGCGGTGGGTTCCTCGACCTCCGCGCTAACGAGGACATCAGGCGGCCCGAAGCTCGTGATCACTGTTGCTCGCACCGGCGTATAATCCACCACGAGCAGCACGCGCACAACGACAAGTTGAGCCGGGACGACTGCGTATCGTGGAGAGGCTTCTGAGCCGATGCTCGAACGCAGCTCGCTCACACCGGATCCCCTGCCGCGTCGGCCGTAGCCAAAGCCGGTTGACCCGCCTCAGAAGCATCCGCGATCCCCGCAAATGACGGCGACGGAGCCCGCCCGCTTTGCCGCAGTACCGCCAGATCAGCGGTGGCTTCGCCGTCGTCGGCCAGCAACACACCGCCAGATCAACGGCGACCCGGCTCGGCTCATGCGCCGGCCGGCGAACCCGGTCCATCCCGAGCGCTTGAAACAAACCGCTGTTCAACCCGGTCTTGTCGGCCAGATCGGTCAGTAACCGGGCGCCGGCATTACTGACCACGCCGCGAGCGCCACCAGCCACGACGACCTTCGGACGCGTTCGAGTACCATGCACTCTGAAAGTGCTTTCCGCGCGGGACGATCTTGACTCTAGACAAGCCAGATCATCCCAGATCAGGAGGAACTTTCGCGTTCACCAGCCCCGCGAGCCGCCACCCTTACTGAAGGCGGCGAGGCTAGTTGGGTGTCGAGGCGCCTGTCTCGGTGCTCAGCTGACCACACACCTAGGCCGTATTTCGTAGTGCCCGGAGCCGTTGGTTGATCGCGGCGATGGTGAGCGTTGCTTCGTAGCGGACGGCGAGTTTCTCGTATCTGGCGGCCATCGCTCGGTGTTGTTTGAGCTGGTTGATGCCGCACTCCACGTCGTGACGTAAGCGTTAGGCCTGGGGGTCGAAGGCGGGTGGGCGCCCGCCTTTTGACCCCTTGGCCTTGCGGTAGGCGTCCTGGTCGGTCTTGCTCGGGATACACGCCCGGATGCTCCGCGACCGCAGGTGGGCACGGTTGGCCTTGGACGTGTACGCCTTGTCGGCCAGCACCGTGTCCGGGCGGGTCCGCGGCCGGCCCCCGCCGGCTCGGGCGACACGGACCTTTGCCAGCACCGCAAGGAACTGCGGGCTGTCACCACGTTGCCCGGCGGTGACCACCGAGGCCATCGGTTTGCGGCCTTGCTCGCAGGCCAGATGAGTCTTCGTGGTCCAGCCGCCTCGTGACCGGCCGAGGTCGTGATCCGCCGCCTCGGTCTGCACGCCACCGGGTGGTTCTTTCTGCGCTTGGCCGTCACGGCGGGCGCCGGCCGCGTGCTGATGGGCACGGCTGATGGTCGAGTCCACGCTCACGGTCCAGCCGATCAACCCGGCGGCGTCCGCCCGGGCATGCAATGCGGCGAGGATCTGTGCCCAGACACCCTCACGCTGCCAGCCTCGGAACCATCGATACAAGGTCTGCCACGGCGGGTACGCCTCGGGCACCTCCCGCCACGGTGACCCGGTCCGGACCCGCCACCGGATCACGTCGATGATCACTCTCATGGTCCATCTGCGCGGACGGTCACGACCCGTTCCCATAGGCAGCGCTGCTTCCAGCGCCGCCCATTGCAGGTCAGGCAGGTCATGCCGCCTCGCTGCCGCTACGCTCGGCACGAGGTCTCCGGTATGAAGTTCTGGCTTGGTCGCTTGAACCAAATAACGGAGACCTCTCCATTTACCGATCACCGCCACGCCGCAACATCGACGCGTACGAAACACGGCCTAGGCGTCGGAGACTTGCGTCGCGTTACGCCGAGCTGCGTCGACGAGTGCTCGAACAAAGTGAGCTACTTCGGGGTTCGGGTCGCCGGCTCGGCTTACAGCCGCCAGGTGGAGCTCCCGTGCGAGCTCGGGAATGCGGACGGATCGTAGCCCGGGCGGACACTCCGTCGCCATCGACGCCGACACCCACACGGCGGCGTGGCTGACACGGGCATGGGTCAGGGCCGCTGAAAGCGGGCCGTCGTTGCGAGGTTCGAGCTCGGGATTGACGCCTTCGCTTCGCAGGATCTTCAAGAGTCGGTCGTGCAAGTGAGGCTGGTGATGCCGCTGGATGAACAAGATCGAGAATTTGGCCAGTTCACTAACCGCCGCAGTGCCGTCGGGTCCGAGCGGATGGTCATCGGTTACCAGCACCCAGCCGATATCCTCAGACTGCAGCAATGTTGCGGTGAGGCCCTGTGGTAGATCTTCGGCATCAGCTACGTAGGTCACCCCTACGTCCAGGCGGTGGTTGGCGATGGCGGTGACATGCTGGGTCCACGAAATTGGGTCGATCACGAGCTGGTTGGTGCCACGGTTGGCCCGGTAAAGTGCGGCGGCAGTTCGGAAAAGCGAGATTCCGAGCGGCCAGTCGGGTGATCCGGCCGAGATGGTTTGCGCGTCTCGACGTGCTGCGGCCCGAGTGGCGCTGATCGCCATCTCGGACCGAGCAATCAAGTCTTGGGCGTGTTCCAGAAGCACCAGTCCCGCCTGCGTGATGCGAACCTGCTGTGGGGAGCGATCGAAAAGTTTCAGACCGAGATGACGCTCCAGCTGACTGATCGACTCGCTAAGCGTCTGTTGCGCAACATGCAGATTGCGAGCCGCCCTGGTGTAGTTGCGATCAAGAGCCAGCTGCACAAAATAGCGAAGCTGCCGGCTCTCAAGATCCATGGCAGGCTCCTACGGGATCAGATCCGCGACAAGTCGCTGGGCAAAGTGGCGAAAATATGCAGAAGTCCGAGCTGCTCGAGTAGCTGCAGCTGGTCGTAATACTCTCGGAACTCGGCAATCAGGCCGTTGGCCACGGTCATCTGCGCCATCCATTCCTGGTCTATCGTACGACCGCTGGCCGGAACGGAGAGACCCGAGCTCAGCATCAGAGGTCCTGTCATCGTCCCAGTCGTATGGATCCGCGCAGCGATGCGATCACCGTCGGTCAGCACATCGACCAGCGAAAGGTGATAGTCGGGAAAGGCTTCGGCAAGGGCTTCGATGGCTGCTCGCAGTAGACGCCGCCCGACCATAGGCTCCGTCAGCTCAGGGCCGGTCCGTACAGCGTCCACGTGGTGGAGCGCTTCCCACGCGGCCCAGTCCTTACGGTTGGTCGCGTCGATGCGCTGCTGCAGTAATGTAACGGGCACTGACTGTGCCTCGCGGTATACAGTCATGATGATCTCCTTCAGTGATGGTACGGGACGTTGCCCTCGGTGGACTCGTGCGTTCAGCGCGGTCGCCGAGGAAGAATGGCAGTCAGTACAGCCGTTCCGAGTGCAGCGCTGGCGAGTGCCCCGGAGGCGCCGAACACGGCAAACTGGCGGTCGACCTCGACGCCGACCGAAGCGGTCACTGTCCAACCCAAGGCCCAGGCTGCTGGCGTAGACGCGCCCCACATGGCACTACGGGCCGTAGTCAGGACGTTGAAACGGTGCAGGAGAAGAGCTTGAACTGCGCCGAGGGTCACCCCGGTTACCGCGCCCATCAACGCCAACTTCGGTGTTGCCGTGCTGAAGTTGACTATCCGTGCGCCGATCGAGGTGCCCACACCGATTGCGCTGGCCGTCAAGATCGCCCAACTTATCAGTGGTGCCGCACCACGAGGCAGCCATGGCCGTAGCGCCCATGCCTGCGCTGCGCCGACGCCCAGGCCGGCGATGCCACCTCCGAGTAGGGCTGCAGGAATGCTGTCGACCTTCTGTATGACCGCAATGGCAGCCAGACCCGCGGGCGGAAACGCCAGGCAGGTCAACAGCCACCGCCATGGACGCGCAGATCGAACACGGCCCGCGGCGTGAGCGGCCGCGTCAATCATGACAGCATGTGTTTGACTTGCCATCAAGTTTTCCTTTCAGTCCAAGTAGCGGGTGACATGACCTAACGATGGACTACCGCGGAATCTGGAGGAAGCAGAGATTGTCGATGGTGCTACTGGTGCTCCCTGTTGTGTACAAGATGCCCTCGCCGCGAGTGGTTGCGCCCCGATAGCAGTGCAGCGCATGAAGGGGGTCCGAATTCTGGGGTGTGTCACCCGATCCCGGAGAACTTCGAGCGGCCAGCACGGACGGTAATACCGCGCTGCGACTAGTGATGGCATCGATCCCCGAGCATCTAGACAAAACGCTCAGGGTGACATGCATCGCCGAAATGGGCGAGGCAAACGAAGCAAGCTGTGTTGCGATATCCGGCGTTATACTAATTAACCAGCGTGCTCCGCAGGCACGTTTGCTCGAGCGATTTACATTTGACGGGAAGTGGCAGCGATGAAGGGCCGGACTGGTTTGATCGATATGGGCGACCGGTGGCTGCTGCCGTTCAAGGGCATGCAAGTGACGCAGCTGTTGGTGAGTTACCAATTGGGATTACGGCTGGACGTTGATCAAGCATACATCGATATCGAGCAGACAGCGATGTTGAAAAGCGACGCTCCACAGTCGACCGTCCGTCTTGTACCCGAACGGCAAGAAGTCGGTGCTGCCCTGGCATTATTTTGTGCCACAATTACCTCATCGGAGGTATTCAAATCCGGCACGCTGCAAGTTTCCTTCGACACAGGAATCCATCTTAGCGTAGAGCCCCACGGTGGCTACGAGGCGTGGAGCGTGGAAGGCCCGGGCACTCTTCGGATAATTTGCATGCCGGACGGCCCGGCCATTCTGTGACTATCCGGTTTGACGTCAACTCGACCGAAGCCATCGTCGGCTGATTCTGGCGCCCCGCTGCCGGCCAGGCGGTCAGTGCGGGACGAGGCATTGAGCCAGAGAACGAGCAGCGCCGGATTCTCTTGTTTGTTGTCGAAGATGTTGATCAGTTTGGGGTGAATGGGCGGCCAAGCTGCTGTCGATTGAGGTGGTCGAGGGCGATAAGGGTGGGGCATGCCGTTGATGACGGCTAAACGAGGGTGCCCTCGAAGACCTCCGGTTGGCCTTCCTAGTCTCGGCCAGACCGGCGTCGTGCGGTATGCGAGCAAGTTTGCTCTGCGATGACGCAGAGACGGCGTGGATAGCTAAGCCGTGGTCGGAGGCCCAGCGCCCGATATCGAAAGTGGTTTGAGCCGCTTTCGGGCTCAGTCGACGAATCTGAAGACGAAGCTTTAGTCGGCGTAGACATGCCGCACCGGACTCAAGGGATACGGGCCGAGCACGGCGGCCTTGCCGCCGTCGTAATCCTGCCACCGGGGGGCCAGGATGCGGGCGGCGATCAGCGGGTCGGCGAGTGTCGCTGACGATGAATCGCTTTGCTGCCGTTGATCTTCTTACTGACATCATGGCGGCGAGAGTCTCATGTGCTGGAATCGGCGCTGTGACGCTCTGCGCGTTGAGTTCCCTGGCTGAAGGCGGCAGACCCGCGGGCAGTTAACGCCACGGGCGGCCCGAGCGGCCCCGAGACAGGGATTGCGTAGGTAAGCACCCGCCTGGCCGCTGACGGCGTCCAGGCCGTCAACGTGCCGGCGAAGCTGGCCCGATGAGTCCGGCTGCTGTCCACCGGCCACGGCCGCAAAACCAATGAGGCCGACGCCCTGTTGGTTGGCATCGCCGGCTAACCGCCACCTGGCTGAACGCGACCGTGATCGACGAAGCCCTGGCGGCGCCGCGGGCCGTGACGGAGCACCGCGACGGCTTGGTCCGCACCCGCACTCAGACTGTCAACCGCCTACACGTCTTGCTGGCTCAACTCATCTCCTCCGGACTGCCCCGCAAGCTGACCGCCGGAGCCGCGGCCGCCGCAATGCGAACCATCCGGCCCCGCACGGTGCTGGCCCGCACACTGCGGCGGCTGGCCGTCGAACTGCTGACCGACCTGCGCCGGCTCGACCGGCGCATCACCGAAGCTACCGCCACGTTCAGCGCCACCGCCACAGCCAGCGGCACCACGCTGACCCAGCTGCACGGCGTCGCCGACGTCATGGCCGCGAAGATTCTCGCCCGAACCGGCTCGGTCAGCCGGTTCCGATCTGAGTCAGCGTTCGCCTCGTTCTGCGGCGTTGCACCGATTGAGGTGTCCTTCGGAAGACGTCCAACGGCATCGCCTCTCGCGAGCCGGCGACCGCCAGCTCAACTACGCCCAGCACGTCATGGCCATGAGTAAGACCCAGCGACCCACCACAGGCAGGGACTACTGCCAGCGCAAACGAGCCGCCGGGAAAACCCACAAGGAAGCCATGCGCTGCCTGAAACGACGGCTCGCCGACGTCATCTTCCGGAGCATGCTCAAGGACACGGAGACCTCTCTGTTGCCGACACCTTGGGGACTGTGGATCTATCGGTGTTTCCGGTCTGACCCACCGGGCGTAGCCCGGCGAGAGAGGCCTCGTGATGACCGAGACACTGGATGATGTGACCCCTCGCAAGAAGAAGCCGGAGCCGTCGGCGGAGGCTGCTGCCGCAGCGGAGCTGGTGCGGCTGGCGAAGGAGCAGGGCCTGTCGCTGACCGGGCCGGACGGGCTGCTCAAACAGCTGACCAAGGCGGTCCTGGAGACCGCGTTGAACGAGGAGATGACCGAGCACCTCGGCTATGCCAAGAACGATCCGGTGGGTGCCGGATCGGGCAACGTGCGCAACGGCAGCCGGTCGAAGACGGTGCTGACCGACGTCACTGGTCACGTGCGGATCGACGTGCCCCGGGACCGGGCTGGCTCGTTCGAGCCGCAGATCGTCAAGAAACGCCAGCGCCGGCTGACTCGCGTCGACGAGATAGTCCTGTCGCTGTATGCGAAAGGCCTGAGCACGGGCGAGATCTCGGCGCATTTCGCTGAGATCTATGGCGCCTCGGTGTCGAAGGAGACGGTCTCACGGATCACCGACAAGGTGATCGAGGAGATGAACGACTGGTCCGTGCGGCCCCTGGATGCGGTCTACGCGGCCGTGTTCATCGACGCCATCGTGGTCAAGGTCCGTGACGGCCAGGTCGCGAACCGGCCGGTCTATGCCGCGATCGGGGTCACCCTCGATGGCGAGAAAGACGTCCTCGGGCTGTGGGCCGGCGCCGGCGGTGAGGGTGATGGCGCTAGCCGGAAGTCCCCAGAGGTGCTAGTCGAAATTCCCCACCTGGGTGCGTTGGGATCTTAGTTCTCGCGGACCGCTCGAAGCGAGACCACGTTGGGTGCGATCGGGGTTTGCTGGGCGACTTGCGGAGTGGTCAGCAGGGCGACGATGGTGACGGGCTGGCCGCAGTGCGGGCAGTCGCGCAGGGCTGCGGGCTCGGGCTGGTAGGGCTTGGGCGTGTCGCCGGATGCGTTCTCGGTGGTGGTGTTTTCGCGGGCGCGGCGGCGGCCGGCTTCGGCCCGGCAGCGGCCGGAGCAGTAGGTGTGCCTGCGCCGGTTGCTTGGGTCGACGGTGAAGCTGTTCCAGCAGATCGGGCAGGTCCTGGCGGTGTCAGCTGGCACGGCTGTTCACCGCCTGACGGAGCTTGTCGGCGTGGTTTTGGTGAGCGCGCAGCCGGTAGGAAGGGCCGTCGATGCCGACGACGGTGGCGCGGTGCAGAAGACGATCGAGCATGGCCGCGGCGACAGTGGCGTCTCCGAACGCTCCGGCCCAGTCGGCGATGCCGACGTTGGTGCTCAGGATCGTGGAGGATTTGAGGTAGCGCTGGTTGATGACCTGAAATAGCGCGGATGCGCCGTCGCCGGGCAGCGGTAGGTAGCCCAGTTCGTCGATCACGAGCAGCCGTGGTCCGGCGAAGAATCGCATGCAGGTGGCCCAGCGGCCTTCCAGGGCGGCCTTGTGGCAGCGGGCGGCCAGGTCCGCGGCGGTGGTGAAGTAGACGCGGTGGCCGGCTTCGACGGCGGAGCGGGCCAGGCCGACCGACAGCATGGTCTTGCCGACGCCGGGCGGCCCGACGAACAGGACGTTGGAGGCGTCGTCGAGGAAGCGCAGGGTGGCCAGGTCGCGGATGAGTTTCTCGTCGACGCCGGGCTGGGCGGAGAAGTCGAAGTCGCTGATCGACCAGGGCTCGGGCAGGCAGGAGAACCGCAGCCGGGAGGCCAGCTTGCGGGCCTCGGTGGACTCGACCTCAATCTCCAGCAGGCGTTCCAGGGCGGCGGTCAGCGACAGCCGTTCGGTGCGGGCCGCGTCCAGGATGCGCGGCAGCGCGTCGGCGGCTTCGTTGAGTTTGAGATAGGCCAGTTGAGCACGCAGCTGCTGATAGCGGCGTGCCTCGCTCATGGCGGGCTGGGTCACGGGGTGTTCTCCTTGGGGTTGTCACCGTCCGGGGTGGGCGGCGGGGTATTGAGCCGCGCTGCGGCTGCGGCGTAGGTGGACAGGTCGATCACGACCCGGGCGGCGGGGTCGGTGACCGGCATGCCGCGCAGCCGGGCGGCCTCGGCGACCGCCGCCGCTGATGGCGGCCGGCGGGTCTTGTGTTGGCAGCGGCCGGCGGTGCTGAACTGCTCGAGGACCTTCTTCTCCAGCGCGATGACGTGGCCGTCGTCGCGGACGGTGCGGCCGGCGCCGTCTGCGGCGCGGCGGTGCTGGGCGATGACCGCGCCGGAGGCGGTGGCCAGGCGCAGGGTGTCGGCGCCGAGGCGGTGCCGGATGGTGATCTTCGCGCCGGTCATGCCGGGCGGCACCGAGTAGAAGTTGCCGCGGAACGGCACCAGCCCCTGCGCCGAGACCGTGTGGGTGGCCTGCAGCTCGGCCGGAAAGGGCGCCGGTGGACAAGGCCGCAGCGGTTCGGCTTCGGCGAGCTCCGCGACGGTGGTGCGCTGACCGTCGCGCTTGCGCGGGCGGGCGTCGAGCCGGACACAGAGCGCATCGAGTCCCTGCTGGGCGGCCTCGAGCGTGACGTCGTCGGGCAGGGTGCGCCACCAGCGTTGCGCAGCGGCGTGGTTGGCCTTCTCCACCACGCCTTTGCGGTTGCCGCGCCGAGGTGGGCAGATGTCGACGCCGACCGCGTAGTACTTCGCGACCCCGGCGAACGAGGCGGTCAACCGCCCCGACGCCGGGTAGCAGACAGTGGCCATCCGGTCGAAGCGCCACCGGCGGGTCACGCCGCCCAGACGGCGGATCACAGCGTCCAACGCCTCGACAAGATGCGGCTGGTCCTCCGAGGCGGCCAGCACCCCACGCCAGCGGCTGGAATGCGCCAACGCCCCGACCAGCAGGTGCGCCTGCTTCCCCAGACCCCAAGCCGGCGGCGGGTCCGGCAGCTCGACCCAGTCGAACTGGGTCTCCTCGCCCGGCGGGTGGTCAATGATCGCGACGTCGCGTCCCCGGGTGGCCTGGCACGGTTCGCAGTGTGGCCGTAAGTTGTGCTCACGGATCGCTGCCGTCAGGCTCGGATACGAGCCAGAGAAGCCGAGCTGCTGCAGCTCGTCGAACAGCGTCGACGCCCACAGATGCGGATCATCGGCCAGCCGCAACCGGCAATAGTCCAGGAACGCGTCGATGATCACCGGCGTCGTCCGGACGCGAACACCAGGGGTGCGCTGCCCGGACAAATACGCCGAGACGGTCTTCCGGTCCACGCCCAGATGCCGGGCGATCGCTGAGATCGTCCACCCCTGAGCGCGCAACGCGTGCGCCTCCACATCGGCCTCCAAAGACAGCACCCGCGCCTCCGCCCCATCCACGGTGATCAACACCGGGATCGGACCAGAGAGCGGGGTGGCACGGAGCGCCCAGGGCGGGGAATTCGATCTAGCAGGACTAGGGAACTTCAGTTAGCGCAGTCAAGGGCGCCAAGTTCTGGATGAGTGTGCTGACCGACCTGCGTAACCGGGGCGTCAAAGACGTGTTCTTCGTGGTCTGCGACGGGCTCAAAGGCCTGCCCGAGGTCGTGGCGAACGTGTGGCCGCAGACGATCGTGCAGACCTGCATCATCCACCTGATCCGCAACACGTTCCGGCTGGCCTCGAGACGGGACTGGCCGGCACTGCAGCGCGATGTCCAACCGATCTACACCGCGGTGAACGCCGCCGCGGCCCGTGCGGCGTTCGAGCAACTCGCCGAGGCTTGGGGGCAGCGTTATCCAGCGGTCGTCAGGCTCTGGGACAACGCCTGGGACGAGTTCATCCCGTTTTTGGACTACGACCTGGAGATCCGCCGGGTGCTCTGCTCGACCAACGCGATCGAGAGCTTGAACGCCCGCTACCGGCGGGCGATCAAGGCCCGCGGCCACTTCCCCTCCGAACAAGCCGCCCTGAAGTGCCTCTACCTAGTCACCCGATCACTGGACCCAACCGGCCGGGGCCGGGCACGATGGGCAATGCGCTGGAAACCCGCCCTCAACGCCTTCTCCATCACCTTCGGCGACCGCTTCCCGGCTGCCGAAACCTACTAACCGAAGACGCCGGAAACACCGTTAGCGAGATAGTCCCACACCTTGACAAAGAGAGGTGCCGTTCGTTTGACAGACCCCTTGACAACGTGTCAGTGGAAGACACTCTGGGACTCGGCGTCGTTGAGTTCCTAAGCGATGTCAAGGGCGTTCAGGCAGCGGATTCTGTCGTAGCGTGGGTGGTGGACGGGCCGGTTGATGGGGCGCTCTGCGACCTCTTGTTTCGCCGGCCCGTTCCCGAGCTGGTGGTGCGGTGTTGCGCGCGGAGTTGCTTGGTGATGGTGTAGCGCTCGGCGATGATCGCGCGGGCTTGTTCTCGGGTGACGGAGGTGCCGTCGCCGTCGCGCAGCGTGTAGGGCTGGCGGGTCCGCCAGCAGGCGATTATCCGGTTGAGCAGCGCGGTGGCGATATGCAGAGCGCCGACGTGTGGTGTTTGCCGGCGGTGACCATGAGCCGGTGATACTTGGCGGCTAGGACGGGGTCGATCCGGCGGGCTTGGCCGGCAGCCATGAACAGCGCCTGCCGCAGAACCGCGTCGCTGCGTTTGGTGGGTCCGCCGTGCCGGCTGGACAGCCCGGAGGCGTCCAGGCCGGTGAACGAGCGGGCGCCGGCCAGCGAGTTGAACCTCTTCGGGTCGCCGAGCCGGCCCAAGATGGCCGCCGCGGTGATCTGCGCGACGTCGGGCACTGAAGTGAGGATCTCGTGCGGGTCGGCTTGGCGAAGTAGCAGTGCGGTGCGTTCGTCGAGTTCTTTGATCTCCTCTGTGAGTTGCAGGCAGAGCCGGGCTTCGATCGCGACGTCCTCGGCCAGGTCAGCGTAGTCGAGCTCGCCGCTGGCTCATAGCTCGAGCGTTTCAGGGGCGGCGCTCAGGATCGCCTCGGCCATCGGTTCGGCCCAGGCGCCGCGGGAGTGCCGGTAGCAGAACCGGGCGAGCCGGGTGCGGCCGAGACGCTTCACCGTGTGCGGGTCGGCGTAGCCGGTGGCGAGGAACTTGAGCACCGTGCAGGTGCCCAGTTCGGCGCCGATCACGCGGTGCCAGGCAGGCCGAGGATCTCTAGCAGGGTGTCCAGCCGGGCCAGGCACTGCGTGCGGCGATGTGTCAGCGTGCAGTGGAGCTTCGCGGCCCGCTTCATCGCGTCGCCCGGCCCCAAGCCGGTCTCGGGGTGCAGCCCGTCGGGGTGCAACATGGGCAGCCGGGCCAGCAGTCTCGAGTCGAGCCGGTCGGACTTGGCGTGTTTGGCGTAGTATTTGCGCAGGTCCGACGAACGTTCTGGTGGCATCAGCACAATCTGAGCGCCGCGAGCCTGTCAAGATTTTTGTGTAAATGATCTTAAATGTGGGTCAGTTGATGTAAGGCCCGATGCGGTCCGGGTAGTGCAGGGCGAGGGCGCCGAGAGCTTGTCGCCAGCCTTGGACGACAGCGCCTTCGACCAGGCGGGCCGGGGCGCGACGTTCGTTGGGAGGCAGGCCTTTCTCCTTCGCCCGGGCGCGGGCGCGTTTGTCCTCGATGTCGCGGATGGCCAGCCAGAGCAGTTTGATCGCGGCGTCATCCGACGGGAAGTGCCCGCGGTTCTTGATGACCTTGCGCAGCTGGTAGTTCAACGACTCGATCGCGTTGGTGGTGTAGATGATTTTGCGGAGCTCGGGCGGGAACGCGAGGAACGGGATGAACCGTTCCCACGCGTTGCTCCAGGTCGCGACCGCGGCCGGATACTTGCGGCCCAACGCTGACTCGGTGAACGCGAGCAGTTCGGTCTCGGCGACCTCGACCGTGGGCGCGGTGTAGATCGGTTTCAACGCGGCGGCGACCTTCTTGCGGTCCTGGTACGACACGAACCGCATCGCGGCCCGGATCAGGTGCACGGTGCAGGTCTGCACCGTTGATTGCGGCCAGGTCGCCTCGAGGGCCTCGGGGAAGCCGGTCAGCCCGTCACAGCAGACGATCAGCGTGTCGCGGATTCCGCGGTTGCGTAGCTCGGCGCAGACCCCGGCCCAGAACTTCGCGCCTTCGGTGGCCTGGACCCAGATCCCCAGCACGTGCTTCACGCCGTCGAGATCGACACCGACGGCGATGTGCGCGGCCCGGTTCTTCACCGTGTGCCCGTCGCGGACCTTCACCACCAGCGCGTCCAGGTAGATGATCGGGTAGATCTCTTCCAGCGGCCGTGACTGCCAGGCCTTGACCTCATCCAGCACCGCATCGGTGATCTTCGAGATGGTGTCGTGCGACAACTCCGTGCCGAGCGTGCGCTGCAGGTGATGGCCGATGTCGCGGACGGTCATCCCACCCGCATACAACGAGATGATCATCTCGTCCAGGCCGCCGGTGCGGCGAGCGCCCTTCGCAACCAGCCGCGGCTCGAACGAGCCGGCCCGGTCCCGTGGCACCGCCAGAGCCACGTCACCGACCTCGGTCGCGACGGTTTTCGCGCTGTGCCCGTTGCGCGAGTTCGGGCTGCCTCGCCCGGCCGGATCGCCTTTCTCATAGCCCAGATGCCCGGTCAGCTCGGCTGCCAGACCCCGCTCCAGGACGGCTTTGACCAGCTCGGCAAGCACGCCGCCGTCGCCGGTCAACGCGAGGCCCTCGGCGTCGACCCGGCCCATCAACTCCTCCAGCAACCCGGCCGAGATCATGTCATTGACCGTCTGCCGCGCCGGCGACAACTCGTCGCCGGACGGCCCGGACGATCGTGGATCATCAGTCATGGTCACGTGTGTACTCCTCAACTCAGAAGTTGATCACGTACACAAACCATCTGACACGCCCAGCGCCGCGGCGGCAGAAGTACGCAGCAGCGGCACCCACGCGTTGCGGGTCGGTTCCATTACCACCATCACGTCGGCCGGGTCGGTGCCGTCGGGCAACATCGTCTATAGCCGTTCAAGATCCAGCGGCGTGGTCCGGAACCGGTGTCCAGACCAGACAAAGTGGCCCTGCTCATCAGCCAGGCTGGCCTGATGAGCGGCTCGGCACGCGATATCGATTCCCAAATGCACTGACATCTAGTGCTCCTCCACCTCGACAGTTGGCTCAGTATCCGAGCAGCCACCCGTCGACCGAGAACAGCCGGCACCAGACATTCGCTAACAGGCATCCACCACGCCGCATCAGCCGGGTGGTCGCCGGGTTCCTAACAGTGCGGCCGATCTCCGGCAGTGGCCCCGCCCGTCAACGTGTTCAACAGGCAAGAAGTCGCGCAGCGCTTCAATCGGTCATGCAGCGACGACGGGCGGGTGCCGGACCCCAAGATCCTCACATCACCGGCCGGACGAATCGAGAACCATTGAGGCGTCACCCACTTTGAAAGTCCGTCTGGATCGTCGACACCTGCAGCAGCCGCTGCAAAACGTAGTCCACGAACTGGATCGGCAGTGGCCTGGTAGAGCTGGGGACATATGCGAAGTATCCGCAGGCGGGTGCAGTCTTCGATCGCGGTGAACTGGTAGAACGTGTTGCGACCGCCGCGCCGACTGCTGGCCGCGGCGCCGAGAGGTTCGATGAACTTGACGTCGCTCTGCACGTGATGGCCACGTCACCCGGTGGGCATCGGCGATCACGAATCACGACACCACTGGCGAGCTCAGTCAGCACGGCGACCACGACGCGGGCAGAGGCAGTGCCAGCTCAGTTGCTTCGGCTTCGGATAAATGACCGATCGACGAATCCGGCGGGACCTGCCCGTACTTCGGTCACGGCGCACTTACCCTGATTCTTTGTTGATGTTCCAGCTCATCGCACCGGGCGGTGGGCCGATAGGAGTAACGCGCCGCTATGTGAGTTCGCGTCAGACGTCAGACGTCAGACGTCAGACGCAATTTTCCGACCTCCACGATGCGAAGGAAACGCGTGCCATCTGGGTACGCAACGTCCACTCTTTAGGAAGAGGAACTTATGGGCTTGGCAGTTGAGCCGGTGACGACGCGTGGGCGTTTGACGTTCTCCAACTGGAGCGTGAATACCAAGATTTTGGCGGCCACGGGGCTGGCGGTAACGGTCGGTGTGGTGGTGGGGGTGATCGGCTTGACTAGTTTGGCTGGCGCTAACCGGTCGGCTCAGCTGATCTATGGCAGCAATGTGGCCAGCGTGGAAGCGTTGAGTGATCTACGCTCGTCGACGAACCGAGCCCGCGTAGATTTGGCTAACCAGCTGGTCGGAACGGACGAGGTGATCGGCAAGAAGTACCAGCAGGCCTTCCTGGACGACCTGGCAGCTGTCCAGAGAGCACTCGACGCCTACCGTGACGGTCACCCGGCCGGTGATCCGGCGGCGATCGCGGACTTCGACACTGCCTGGCAGAAGTATGTACAAATCGCCAAAGGAAAGCAGCTGCCCGCCGGCGAGCGTAACGACTACGCCGCGTGGGAGAAGACCCGCGACACCGAGATCGCGCCATTGATGGCGCAGGTCAGCCGCGACCTTGATGGGTTGGCTGCCGCGGAGGAGGCCGACGCTGCCGGCAACGCCGCGTCGGCCCAGTCGCGCTTCGACTCCAGTCGCACCACGATGCTCCTGCTGCTGACGGGGGGTAGTTCGCTGGCGGTCGGGCTCGGGGTGTGGGTGGCCCGCCGGATCGTGCGGTCCTTGACCAAGGTCAAGCAGGTGTGTGAGGGTCTGGCTGCGGGTGACCTGACCCGCACGAGCGGCCTGTTGAGCCGTGACGAGCCGGGTCAGATGGGCCGGGCGTTGGATGCTGCACTGCAGCAGCTGCGCGCGACGGTGTCCACGATCGATGGGTCGGCGGCGTCCTTGGCCGGCGCTTCAGAGCAGATGTCGGGCACCGCTCATCTGATCGCCGCGTCGGCGCAGCAGGCAGCTGTGCGGGCGCAGGCGGTGTCGGCGGCGGCCGATGAAGTATCCCGCAGCGTCGAGACAGTGTCAGCCGGCAGCGAGCAGATGGGAGCGGCGATCCGGGAGATTAGCGTGAACGCGTCCGAAGCGGCCCGGGTGGCCGCCGAAGCGGTCACCGTCACCGCGGCGACCTCGGCCACGATGAACCAGCTCGGTGATTCCTCCGGCGAGATCGGTAACGTCATCAAGACGATCACCGCGATCGCTGAGCAGACAAACCTTTTGGCGTTGAACGCCACCATCGAGGCCGCCCGGGCCGGTGAGGCAGGTAAGGGCTTCGCAGTTGTAGCCTCCGAGGTCAAGGACCTCGCGCAGGAGACCGCCAGGGCCACCGAAGACATCTCCCGGCGGGTCCAGGCAATTCAGGCCGACACCACTGGCGCGGTCAAAGCGATCGAGCAAATCTCGGAGGTGATCGCCCGGATCAGTGACTTCCAGACCACCATCGCTTCCGCTGTGGAGGAGCAGACCGCAACTACGGCCGAGATGAACCGCAGCGTCGCCGAGGCCGCCGGCGGCGCTAGCCAGATTTCGCAGAACATTATTGGTGTCGCGGATGCGGCCCGGATCACCAGCGACGGCGTCCACCAGACTCAGCAGGCCACCGCCGAACTAGCACGCATGTCAACCGAATTGCGCGCCTTGGTCAGAAGATTCCGCCACTGACACCGGTTTTGATTGGCTGACTGTCGCCGTCCGCCGTTACCAGTGTTCGATTGACGTCGAGGCTGCAGAAGGAGTTTGTCGTGGCACCCGAGGATGCACTATCGGCAGTCGGGCCGTTCGGCCAGCAGGACATCGTCCAATGCTCTGCTGGCTAGCGCAGTCGGGGCAGGGCACGTCGTCGAGCGGCTTCTTACCCTAGCTGCCGCCGATCCGCACACCGACCGGCGAGCAACCGATGACCTCATGCAGGCCATCGTCGCCATGGCGACAGTACGCCTTCGGCTCCTGCACTATGTCAAGCAAGTCACCGACCGTGCTGATTACTGAAACGAAGCGGCTAGCGAATATATTGTGCAAAGTGCAGTATCGAGGCCTGTTCTATCGGTGTAGTTGAGCCCGTAATCGAAGCCGTTAGATGCGTTGCTGGAACGCGCGGCAGCGCGTGCCTCTCCCGGTACTCCCTGCTTCTTCGTCTCACCCCGCCGAGATCAAACGTACTTCACCCGACTGAGTACTCACTCAAGTCTTAGGCTGGTCGTCATGGCAACTGCTGATGGCGGCGAGGAACCGGCGGGACGTCGTGATCTTGGCCCGTATCAATCGGCCGATCAGGCTCGGGCCCAGCTCACGGCAATCATCCAGGCGATCCCGGCGGCGGAGCGAGATTTGAGTGTCGCCGGTGAGGTCGTGCTTGTTGAGGCGTTACTCCTGGTCGGTGTGACGATGAGCGGCTGGGAGGACGCCGTCCGGCAGCGGATCGTCCATTCGCTGCCTCCCGAAGCGGCGCAAGTCGTTGCCGGATGGCTACTGCGAGCGCATCTGGCCGGCGCCGACGAAAGCTGGCCATGCCGGGCGGGGTGTGTACTGGCGCCTTAGCTGCAGGGATGGCGGCAGGCTCAATAGCGGCAGCCGCTTCTACCAGTCGCAGCACGGCGGGTCGGTGCAGCGGTGGCGCCGCAGGATGGCGGACAACTTCTCCTCCGGCGGATCGGGGTAGCGCTGTTCTCGACGGTGGTGGACCAGCCGTCAACGTTCGCGTGTTCGTGGCCCGAGATGTCGTCAAGCAAAAGTCGGCAGTCGCCGCAGGCGTCCCGCGTGCATAAGCGGCCAAGGTCAACTCGGGCGGGTAGCCGCGCGCGAGCTTGTGGCCGATCTCAAACAGCTGCCGGGCGACCGCTGCGAGTGGACGTGCCTAGGCTCGGCGTAGGTCGCAGCTTTCGGCAACGGCAATGCTCGTATCCCGTCTCCGACTGCTTCGTCGTGGGGCTTCAACGGGCTATCCGGGTGTCGGCGTATTCGTTTTCGGGCGAGCGCGCTCATTGCGCCAGCGGATGTACTACCCACGCCAGCTCAACGTCCTTGGCCGGGTACCGGCGCGGGACGGTGGGGTGCATGTGCGAGGCGAAGTTGTCCAGAATCAGATACAGCCTCTGGCCGCGCCAGTGGCGGCGCGGGCTCTTGATGAAGGCGAGGAGTACGCCCGAGCGTTTCCGGTCTTAGGATCCGGTAGCGAAACCGTCCTGGTGGGCCAGGCGCAGGCAGGCGATTGCGTGCCGAACGCCGAGATCAGCATGGTCGGTCGCCCGTAGCCGGATCGGCTGATCTTGAGGATTGCAGACGGTGCCCGGGCGGAGCTGCCGGTTCAGCGGCCCGAACTCGTCGACGCGAAGGCCCCGGCCGCCAGCCGGTGGATGGCCAAAGAGGTCGAGCACCGCTCGCCTTGTGTAGGTGCAATCCGGGTCATGGCCGGCCTTCAGGTCTTCGCAATCTGCCAGGGGCGATACTGCTGAGCTCATGCGGGATCCGCCCGACGGTCTTGCCGCTGATCGTCTCGAGATAGGGCGGCGGCATCGGCGCAGCAGCCGCTGGAGCTGGTCCGAGGATGGCGGCGGGGTCGGGTCTGCTCATCGGCCGAACCGCTCGCAGCCGCCGGTGCCGGGTTGCTCCTAGTCGTTTGATCGGCGATCACCACGTCACCCGGACCCGAGCTTGTTCGAGGTGCTCGAGGATAGAGACCAGGTCATTTGCGACGAACCTCCCGGCGATCACGGCCAGCCTGAGGCCTCATCAACCGCGTCCGGCTCAAGGAGGTCCGCCGAAAACCGGGCAGGGCTCAATGGTAGCGAGGTACGGAGCGGTTGTAAGCAAGCTTAGCGGTTGAGTCGATTGATGCGTCGAACTAAGGTTGATCGGGCAGAGCTCACCACCGTTCGTAGGCGGAGCAATGCCACCTAGTTCGCCAGTGGGGCACATCCTGATCTAACCCGCCGTAGGTCTGTTCGATCGGTGACGGAAGGAAACGTCGTCATGGGGAACCAACCTGCCAGCGAACTTCTGCAAGCCTGTGACTCGTATATCTCGGTGCAAAGAGATCTTATCGAACAACTGGATGAACAGGGCCACCAGAACACCATCGCGATCGCAATGCGCGCGCACTTAGATCAGCTCGAAGCAGCCGCGGCGCAAGAGTCTTTCTATCGTCGGAAATACAAGCAGGATCCCGGTGAGTGAGCATCTGAGACTTCCGCCCTTGTTCTAAGTACGTACTATGCACAATGGAGATTTCGAGGCTGAGGACTTCGCAGCCGCCGTCGGGGTTCACGCCGACCGCGATCAGCGCGTGGACGTTGATGGTGCGGCCGGTCTCGCGGACGTCGATGACCAGCGCGTCGACCCAGACGAACGTGTACGGCCCGGCTTCCAAGGGCCGGTTGCGAACGCCTCGACCTGCGCGTCGAGGTGGTGGGCCATCTACGAGACCTGCGACTTGGGCAGCTGCGTGATGCCCAGCTGCTCGACCAGCTTTTCCACCCCCCGGGTGGAGACCCGAGCAGATACGAGGTGGCCACGACGTCGTCCAGGGCCTGTTCGCCGCGGCGGCGGTGCGCTCGGCGCCGGCGTCCTCGCCCCGTTCGCCGACGGCTACACCGAGATGTTCCGCATCTACCAAGACACCGGCGGCACCAGCCCCCACCCACGGAGTCCACCTCCTCACCGGCCACGCACCCCGACCCGTCGAAACTTCCTTACCGAGAAACTCGTACCCGCCCTCGGCAGCTCCAACTAGTGACTAGCACGCCGATTCACCACTCTCGAATACCTGCGACAACCGATGCCGGGGCCGAGCCTGCACGATCTGAACATCAGCCACGCCCGCCACGCCTTCCTCGGCCTGATCGCGCTGCAAGGCGATCGCGAGCCAGTCGCCGCGGTGCGTGGCCTGGTTGTGCCGCACGGCAATCACTTGTCCGAACCTACGTCCCCTACGACGCGGCAGTCGACCACGGCGATCTTGCTTCTCCACGGAAGCTGGTTCGCCCTCGGCGACCTCCAGGTGACCGACCCGGGCCGGCCCGCGCACCGTATCGCAGGCGTTCGCACCGCCCGCGATACGGAAGCGTGACCGGGTGACTGCACAGTTCACCCATGGCAGGATGCACTGAAGGCGCTGGCGTGGATGCCGATTGCTCCACAGCCGTTGTTGGACGCCGCTTGACCATGCCGAGCCGTTCGACCGCATTGGAAGTCGCGTCGCCGACCTGCGCGGCCGTGCGTCGGCGCCGCAGCGGAGTTCCAGGGGAGCGCCTCCTGATAGGCGGCAGCGGCAAACTGTTGTGCCGCGAGGAACGCGCAATTTGCCGGGACCATGTTGCTATGTGTGTGTCGACGCGATTCAGTTTCCGTTCGGAAAATGAAAACTTGAGCTCCAGGTATTGACCAGTGTCGCCGGTCAAGTGAAACCTGTTTCGTGGTCATCGACGATCCTTTGAGTATGTCAATGCTTCGCCTAGCAGCCACGTCCTGGCGCGCGAGGGTTGACTCGGCGGGCCCGCTCCAGAGTGAGAGGAGAGGCTTTGCGCGATATCAAACAACGAGTGCCCGCGGACCGCACGCGCGAACGAGTGGAGGAGCAAGAGCCATGTCTAGTGCAGCTAGGCATCACTGCCCGGCTGCTTTCCGGTGCGCAGCATCGGTTCGGGCCAATCCTGCTCGGCAAGCAATACGGCCAGGTTTCTGGTGGCATTCGAATGATGGTCGACCCCGATGCTCCTTACGGAGTGTCATTGACACCGCCCGTTGGTGACGTGCTGACCTGGATCGAATACCGTATTCGCGGTCCACTGAAGAATCTCGATAGGGTGATCGGCCCGGGTGGCCGTCTGCGGCTCTTCAATGAGGAGAATCTGACCGCTCCGGTGGCGTGGCAGAATGGCGCGGTATCAAGGATCGGCGATGTTCGAATGCCGCTGTACCTGTTCACTGGCCGAGGCGGTGGCGTCGAGCTGGCTCTCGGCATCGTCGGAGACCTAATTGAGACCGACTTTCGTCTGATTGAACCGAAATTCGACCGCGTCCGGGTCGAACATACCGGCTTCGTTGAGGTGGCGATTCGAATTGGTTCCGACGCCTACCCGCTACGCGATGACGGGGGTGCACACATCGATCACGTGTATGTGCACCTCCCTGCGGGTCGCCCGCCCCAGCCGTGGCTGACGGTGGTGCGCGAGTTCACCCAGCACGTCCACGCCGTATACGACCTGCCTGTTCCGTCGGTTGCAGCGTCCCTCGAGCCGTTCTGGTCCAGCTGGTCCGGTTCTGCCACGAGTCAGGTCGATGAGGCGATAGTTCTCTCGAATGCGCAGATCGGCGTCGATATGGGCGTGCGCAACTTCGTCATCGATGACGGTTGGTATGGGCCCGGCCTCGATTCGCCAAGCGACATGCCCGTCAACATCGGTGACTGGGATCCTGATCGAACCAAGTATCCAGATATGCGTCGCTTGGTGTCGCAGGTCAACGCGCTCGGGGGCCGAGCCATAATTTGGTGTGTGCCGCATGCCGTGGGTCCTGCCGCACAATCATTCTCAGCCCTACGACAGTTCTTGATTGCCGATCATACGGGTCTGCCAACTCTCGGAGATGCGCATTTCTTTTCCCTCTGCTTCATGAATGCTCAGGCGCGCGAAGTCATGATCGATATCTGCGACCGACTGGAGCGTGAATGGGGTTTCGCCGGTGCCAAATACGACCTCTTCAGCCGGATACCGAAGATTCGCTGTGCCAGCCCACACCACCTGCACGATATCGACTCCAACCTAGCTGGCTTCGGCCAGGTCCTTGCCGCGGCCGGTCGGCGCATTCGGCGTCGTCGGCCGAATTACATTGTTGAGCTAGAACAGAGTTGCGGCACGGCGTTCCTGGCACGGTACGCAACATGTGTTCAGGCCGACGGCGTCTTGTTTGGCACGCGGGAAAGCTTGCTGCGGTCTTTGCACGTGCAGAGCTATACCCCTTACGCGCTCAACCGTTACCACATGATCGCCCGGAGCGATACGACTACCGACGTCGCAGTTTCCGTCATCAAGATGATGGCGGCTGGCATTCCGGCCTACGGCGGGGACCTCGCTGGTATTGGACGCCCTCAACAAGACGTCATCCGCTGGTACCACGACGTCTACTGCCGACACCGCAATGCGTTCACCAATAGCCGCGTCACAGAAGACCTCGACTTGGCCGTTATGCGAGCCGAAGCTCGAGATGGTGACTTGATGTTTGTTGTGGGTCGAGGTGCGATTTGCCTCGTCCGGCGCCCGACCATCGTCTGCAATGGCACCTATGACGGTCATCTGATCTTCCAAGTTGCTCCCGAACTAGAAGGCCTCGACTTGCACCTGGTAACGCGAGACGCCGAAGGCCGGGAGGTGGCAAGCAGGCCCACGGCTTCCGCCGGCTGGCGAGACGGCGGCGGGCCGAGGCTGCTGCCTGTCCCACCAGGCGGAAGTGTTGTGATCGGCAGCATGCCGATGCCTGAGGTGCCTATCAAGGAGCAGCGATAGCAACCCGAGCGGCTGAGATAGTTCAGGAACAACTAGGACATCATTCTATGAGCGGCTCAAGCCTGTGATCATCCCTAGGGTAGGAGTCGACAACACGGTCGACGACGTGAGTAGCACGAACGCCAACTGGCACACGCGGCCGACACAAACGCGGGCCTGAACGCCGACAACATCGCCCCGGAATGAGCGAAAAGTGACCGAAGTGCAGCGGTGACGCAGACAAGCCCGAGCCAACCGGGCACCGACCGGAGTTGTCGCACTCGGCAACCGCGGTCGCTCCCACCCAGAGGGACTTTCCCAAGATCGGTGTTTTCGGCTCTTCGGTTAGTAGGTCTCGGCGGCCGGCCAGCGGTCACCGAACGTGATGGCGAAGGCGTTCAGCACAGGCTTCCAGCGCATCGTCCATCGAGCCCGGCCAGCCCCGGTCGGGTCCAAGCTGCGGGTCACAAGGTACAGGCACTTCAACGCGGCCTGCTCGCTCGGGAAATGACCCCGGGCGCGGACAGCACGCCGATAACGCGCGTTCAACGATTCAATAGCATTCGTCGAGCAGATGACCCGGCGGGTCTCGACGTCGTAGTCGAGGAATGGAATGAACTCGTTCCACGCGTTACGCCACAACCGGATCATCGCCCGGTACTTCGTTCCCCATTTCTCTTCCAGGTCGTCCGGTGCGGCCGACGCGGCGTCCGCGTTGACGGCGGTGTAGATCGGCCGGATATCTCGTTTGATCGCGTCGGCGTCCGCTCGCGACGTCAGACGGAGAGTGTTCCGGATCAAATGAATGATGCATGTCTGAACCACGGCTTCCGGCCAGACGGCCTCGACCGTGTCCGGTAGCCCTTTCAGCCCGTCGCAGACGACGAAGAAAACATCCCGCACGCCACGGTTCTTTAGATCGATCAGGACGCTCATCCAGAACTTCGCGCCCTCGCCGCCAGAGCCGGCCCACAGCCCCAGGACGTCCTTGCGGCCGTCCACGGTGACCCCGATGGCCGCGTAGATGGGCCGGTTGGCGACCTGACCCTCGCGAACCTTCACGACGATAGCGTCGATGAACACAGCGACGTAGACGCTGTCGAGTGGCCTGGTCGACCATTCGGTCATCTCAGCGACGACTTTGTCGGTGATCCGGGAAATCGTTTCCTTCGACACCGACGCCCCGTAGATCTCCGCGAAATGCGCGGAGATCTCCCCGGTCGTCATTCCTTTCGCATACAACGACAGGACAACTTCGTCGACCTCGGTCAGGCGGCGTTGCCGTTTCTTCACGATCTGCGGCTCGAACGTCCCTTCCCGATCCCGCGGCACCTCGATCTGCACTTCACCGGCCGCGTCCGAGATCACCGTCTTCCCCCGGCTGCCGTTGCGGACGTTCGTCGACTCGCGACCCGGCTCGGCCTGATTCTTCTCATGACCGAGGTGTTCGGTCATCTCCTCGTTCAACGCGGTCTCGAGGACGTTCTTGGTGAACAATTTCAGCAGGCCGTCCGGGCCGGTCAACTCCAGGCCGCGGGCCTTCGCCTCGGCCACCATCGCGGCCGCAGCGGCCTGCTCGGGCGACAGCTGCCGCGCATCATCGCCGGTCTTCTTCCGTGGACTCACAACGTTCGATGTCATCACTCACGGTGCCCATCCCGCCAGGTCTTCAGCCCGGCGTGTCGGGCCGAAAACACCGCTCCCGGCACAGTCCCCAGCCAGTCCGGGAAGTAGGAGCCGGAACGCAGTTTCGGGATGGCCAGCTCGACAGTGCCGGCCCGGGTGTCCCACTCCCACGCCCGATACCCGTTACGGGAGTTCACCCGCTCCGGACTGCGCTCACCGTAGCCGGCACCGCAGACCGCGTCCGCCTCGGCGCTCATCAGCGCGTCGGCGAACGTCTTCACCATCGCCCGCAGCAAATCCGGGCTCGCCGACTCGATCTGCTCGCGCCACAGCCCGGCAGGGTCCACACTCTCAGGTGCGGTCATCGCGTCACTCTCCTTGATCAGTACTTGGTCGTCTGAAAAAGATCAACGCGGTGGCCGTCTTCAATCTCACGACACGCCCGCCATCAGGCCCGCCGTACACCACCTCCGTGGACGCGACCGCCACGCGGGCGGCTTACCGATACCGCTAAGATGATCTCTGGTCGAACGACTCCCGCAAGCAGGAGTACCTACGCCGCCTGAGGCCCGCGCGCTCGCTGTCAATCGAGGGGACGACACAGCGGTGGTGTGCTAGTTCACGTTGCCGATCTGCCGCGAGGACAGCGATTCTAGAAACTCTGGCGCAAGGGGTGGTGGAGATGGACGATCCTGCAGGCCGGAGTGCGATCGCTCGCTACGTCGAAGTGCTGATTCGCCTGCGCCGCGATCACGGTTTCAACCAAAAACAACTTGCCAACATGATGGGTCGCGACCCTTCCTATATCAGTCACATCGAGGGCAGACGGCACGCCCCCACCGCCGACTTCACCTGGCGAGCCGAGGAGGTTCTTGGCCATACCGGTAGCCTCACCGCCGCCTTTGAGGACTATTGGAGAATCGCGCGCGGACCTGCCGCCGCCATGCCGTCCCGGCCCACCCCGCCACCCGGCGTCGAACTCGTCGTCGATCACGAACACGCCGACATCAGTCTCGACGGTCACGGTTTCTACCAGGTACAGCTCACCCGGCGTATCCGCAACGTTGGCGCAAGGCCGATCACCCACTTTGTCACCAGGATCGCCGCGGACGCCTATCCCGGCGACGAGAGCTGTTCGCGGGACTTCTACGAGCGGCATCCCATCGTCACCCACGCGGCGGCCTTCTACTCCACCGTCGACGGGATGCCGACCCAGTGGAAAGTGATCGAGGACCGCCCGTCGTACAAGCGCATCGAGATCGAGTTTGCGCCGGACAGCACCCCGCAGCCGCTGTATCAGGGGGCTACCGCCGTGCTGGTCTGTGCTTTCCGCCTCCATTGGACGCAGTGGGGAGACTGGCTCGGCCGGGTGGTTCGCTGGCCCACCCGCAAACTGTCCGTGTCGCTGACATTCCCTCGTGATCTGGAAGCCCGCCCAGCCGGTGAGGAAATATCGTGGTTCGCTGACCGTCCCGTGATTCTAACGAGCGTGGCGGGCATGCACGCGGTCACCCACCAGTGGAGCGTCGACAATCCGGTGCTACGCACGCAATACCGATTCGCCTGGTCATTCCGGCAGGCCAGAGCGCACCGGCGCTCCTGTCCCGCGGCCGTGCATTGAGAACGGGGGCGCTTGTCCCGTCCCGGCCCTCTTGGCTGCCTGACGCGCCCGCTATCGTGGGCGTCGGCCCAAGATTGAGCGCCGGCAGCGTGGAGTACAGCCAACCGAGCAGCACGGAGTCGCCATATGACGTTCATCCTCCCAGTTCGGCTCGGTGACGGCAGCGACGCCGTCCTCGAGATCGAGGCCGATCGCGACGAGCAAGGGCATGATTTGAATCTTATAGCGCGAGATGGCAACAGGCTTTCGCCAGCCGCATTCACGCTCGCCGCGGCAATGGACAACGTTGTTCCAGTCCTCGACCGGATCATCACCCGGGTACGGCAGACGGCTCGGCGCCCGGACGAGATCGCCGTCGAGCTCGGCTTGAAGATCGGCGGGGAACACGGGGTAATCTTGACCAAGGGCACTGCCGAGGCGAACGTCAAACTGACGGTCAAGTGGATCAGTGGCGACTCCCGACGAGCCGGCGCGCCGCCGACAAGCGAGGACGAGGACACACCGCGGAACATCTCGGCCGACGCTTCCGGTGCGAGCGACGGGCGCGCTCTCTAACCGTCGCCGTCGCGGGCTTTCCGCCAGTTCAGATCGCCCTGGGGCGAATCGGGTGGCGGTTCGCGCAGCTGCCGGTACTGCTGCACCGGGATGGGCTGCTCCAACTCCGGCATCCGATGCCGGTGGGTGAACAACATGCCTCTCAGGTGGTCGAGTTCATGGTGAATGCTGCGGGCCAGGGTGCCGGTGAACTCCAGAACGCCGTCTGAGCCGTCGAACTCGACGCGGATGCCCCACGGTCGGGTGACCTTTCCCCGATAGTCGAAAAAGCTCAGGCAGCCCTCGAACTCGGTCCTAGCTTCCAGGCTGACGGCCACGATTCTCGGGTTGACCAGCTCCAACCATCCGTCTCGAAATAGCTCATCGTCGTAGTCGCCGCCGGTCGGTTGACTGACAATCGCTATCGGGAAACCCATCCCAAGCTGAGGGGCAGCCAAGCCCCGGCTCACCGCGGGGTCGAACTGATGGAACCGGCCGACCCAGCCGGCCACTTTGCGCAGATGTGCGACCGTTCGCCGGATGATCGTCCGGTCCTGTCCGGAGTCGCCAAGCACGGTGGATGCTTTCGGAAGATGCAAGTACGTCGATTCCGCCTGGTTGCGGGCCGGCTTGCGAACCTGCCGAATCCCGAATCGGCCGAGCACCGCGGCCGCATCTGCGCAGTCCGCAGAGTCCGGGACCTGACTCCAGAAGAACCACTCAAGGCGCAACCGGCGGGATGCCGTCAGATCCTCGTCGTCGGCATTACCTTTCCACGAGAACACAATGTCGTCACCGGCCCGGCGGGTGGTCACACCGGGCAAAACCGTAACGACGCTATTCGACGGCGCGAGACTCATGCCCCAGCCTTCGGGATGCAGCCGGGCGGGCAAGTACACCTCCACGCTGAGCGTTTCGGTATTCGGTTTGGTGTTGCGCTGAAACCACTGCCCCCACTTGCGGGCGCTGACCCGGTAGGAGTACTCGACGATCGCCTCAGCGCCGGGGGCAAGCGGCGTCGACGCGGGAAAAAGCAGACGAAATTCGGCCTGCTGATCGGCCACGGGCTTGACGAATTCGATCCGCTTGTGGGGGATTTCCGTGCGCACCCCAAGGTCTGGATGTCCCTGCTGTTCCACACCTGGACGCACGAGGGTGAACCACGCCTCGACCTCGAGCACGGCGAGCCGGTCGGCGCGCCGGGCTGCCGGGATGAGCGGATTCCGGCGGTGATAGTCCGCCTTGGCGTCGGGGTCTTCATACGGGGCATGCTCGACCGCTACCTTGAACTCGTGGCTGACAATCGGAGTGCGGCCCCCGTTGTACAGGTGGCGGACCTGCCGCAGCCAGTAGGACTTGCCGTCGAAATGGAGTTCGGCATGATCAAGGACGTGCCCTTCGCCGGGGCGGGGTGCAGGCTGCTGCGGCACGGTGTCCAGAACGGCGATGACCTCCCGTAGCAGCGGCGCGCTCAAGGCGTAGACGTCGGCATGTGTCCGGACGGCCGGCACGGCCTGCACCATCGCGACGACCTCACCGGTCTGTCGGTCACACACAGGGCCGCCACTGTAGCCGGGCGCCACCTTGTGGCCGGGTTCGTCGATCTGCAGGCGATGCTTGGCAACCGTGCCCATAACCTCGCCAGTCGTCTCCAGCCCGGCGGTTCCTCCGGGATTCGGCCCCGACATGCTGACGGCTGTTCCCGCAGCCAGCTCGGGCGCCATCGAAAGCGTCAACGGCGTGACTGCGTAGCTGTCCACGGACTCCCCGAGTTGCAGCAACGCGATGTCGGCCAGCTCGAAGTCGATTTCTGCGCAGGGCCGCCAGTCGATCACCGTCGCCCACCGGTCGACTCTGTCGGCATCCGAGCCGAGCAGAGGAAACCATAGCTGCAGGCGAGTCTGATCCGGCACAGGCGCTGACTCGCGTGGGTCCCTGCCGATCGCTGTGTTAACCACATGGGCACACGTCATCAATGTGCGACCCTTGACTAGAAATGCCATACCGACACTTCGGCGCGTTCGGGGAGCAAGAACGAAGGCGACTGCCGGTTCCATATGATCGAGTGTCCTTCACCTCGGTGGGCGTACATGCTATCGGGGTAACGAGGCAGCGACAGTCGGTGGCACCCGTCGGCGCAAGTAGGGAGTACAGGTGACGTATCGGGCGGTGCTGTTCGATCTCGACGGGACGTTGCTGGACAGCAACGCCTACTGGCAGGCCGCTCATCTCGCGTTGCTCGCCTCCCGGATCGACGAGGTCCCGGCCGGAGCCCTCGACGGACTCGTGGGGGTCAGCACTCCGGAGGCAGTCACGATCGTGCGGCAGCGAGTCGGCTGGACCAGCGGGGAGATCGGCTCCGACGTGCGATGGCTTGAACAACGGGTCAACACCGACCTGCGGCGCAACGTCAACTGGCTGCCGGCTGCCCTTGAGCGGGTAAGACAAGCCCGTAGCGCCGGCGCCGCGACCGGACTGGTAACCAGCAGCAGCCAGCTACTGGTCGATAGCGTCCTGCACGGTGACCGCGCGGCCCTGTTCGACGTGGTCGTTACCGGAGACGACGTCGACCGGATGAAGCCGGATCCGCAGCCCTACCTCATAGCCGCCGGTCGGCTCGGACTGCCGACAGGCGATTGCGTGGCGATCGAGGACTCGCTGCTCGGCGTCGCCAGCGCTGTCGCCGCCGGATGCTCAGTAGTACACCTCGGGCACACCGGTCCAGAATGCTGCAGCGCCGCGCCAGCAACCGATCTGGCCCGCCTCGACATCCGTGCGCTGCTGACTGGAGGTCACCAAGAGGCGATTTGACCACTTTACTGACCGGCGGTGGATGGGGCGAGATGCCTCTCGCTTCCCAACGACCCGCACATCGCGGGGTCAGCAACGATCGCTCAGGCGCACATCGCCACGGCGGGTGCGGTGACGGCCGGGCAGCCGGATCAGCGGCGCGGGAAGGGTGACGACCGTGCCGATGGCCACCAGCACCGCCTCGGCCACGGCGGCGGCGACCGCGGTGGCCACAGTGAGCCGGATCCGGCGCTCCGCACCCCCTCTCCGCGCTTCGACTGCACGCACCCACTGCTCCTTGGGATCGGCGTCTTCCCTCGAGGGATCGGCATACGCAGCGGAATCGTCAGGGCTCTTAACCGACATCGCCGCGATCAGTTTCCGTGCGGCACGATGCGCGAGATACCTCAATGAGGGTGTCCACCCGCCGATACGGCGTGCATGAGCGTCGCGGAGAGCCGGACCGGTACGCGCGGAGCAGGCATCGGCGCGCTACACCATCATGCCGTGCTGCCCGGTGCCGCCGCGCTCACCGTCATTCTGTCCGGCTCGTACCTGTCCACCACGGCGGGACTGCGGCTGCAGGTGGCCAGTTGCTGGCTCGCCGTGGGGACGTTCGCCTCGTTGATGTCCTACTTCGCGTTCCGGGCCAGCCGGCAGATGGAGCGGACCGACCCGCGGCGCAGGTTCTGGACCGCACTGGCCGTCGCCGCCGCCGTCTTCGGGGCCGGCGAGTGGGCACAGCTGGTCACGGCCGTCGCCGCGCCGTTCTCGGTGGCGGCCCTGACCGGGACCGGACTGGCCCGGACGATTGCGCTCGGGCTGGGGTGCACGCTCATCACCATCGTGGTGCTGACATATCCGAAACCGCACCGGTCGGCCCGCGAGCGGCTTTGCTATCTACTGGACCTGGCGACGGTGGTGACGGCGGCCGGCACCTTCGGCCTCTACTGGACCGTGGCCGCCGGGACGAATCGGTCGATCATGGCGCACGACCTGGTCAGTGTGGCGGCCGGTCCGGTGGTCGCGATGCTGACGGTGTTCGCCGTCGGCCGGCTCTGCCTCAGCGGCGTGGCGCCGTTCCGCTGGCACATCGGCGTGTTGGGTCCCTTCGCCGGCGCCGTGGAGGCCCTGGCCCGCGCGCTCGGCGTGAGCTTGCCGGCAGCGGCCACCCCGGTGTGATCTTCACGATGACCGTCTGGTCGCACGTGCTGCTGATGGGCGCCGCATGGTCGCAGTGCCGGTCCGGCAACGCTCGCCGCCGTCGGGGTGGCGACACCCGCAAGCGCTCGTTCAGCCTCCTTCCTTACGTTGCGCTCTGGGGCACGTTCGCCGTTCTGGTGGTCACCCTCGTGGTCAACGGGCTCGACGTACGTGCCTGGGTCGCCATAGCGGGACTGGGCGCCTGCACCGGCATGGTGGTGGCCCGTCAGCTCACCGCGTTCATCGACAACGCGGCGCTGCTGCGGGAACGTGACGTCCTGGCGGCACGGCTGCACACCATGGCCTTCACCGACAGCCTCACCGGTCAGGCGAACCGGGCGCAGTTCCTCGAGCAGGTCGACGGCGCCTTCGGCCGCGGCGAGGCCGAGATGTGCGTACTGCTCATCGACCTGGACGATTTCAAACCCGTCAACGATGTGTACGGGCATGCCGGCGGCGACGCCGTGCTGAGCGAGGTCGCCGCCCGGATCCGGGCCAGCGTGTGGTCCGCCGACGTGGTCGCCCGCCTGGGCGGTGACGAGTTCGTCGTCCTGCTCACCGAGCCGGGACGGCGGGACCTCACCGCCGTGGCGGACGAGATCGTCCAGGCCGTCGGGCGGCCGTGCCACCTGGCCTGTGGCGAACAGGTACGCGTCGGCGCGAGCATCGGCGTCGCGGTGGCCGGCAGCGACGGTCAGGACGCCGCCGCCATGATGGCCAAGGCGGACGAGGCGATGTACGCGGCCAAATGTGCCGGCAAGGGGTCTTACCGGTTGGCTTCCGCGTCGTAGGTCAGGACCAGCCGTTACCGCCCGCGGCGGGGCGCACGCCGAGCCGTCAAGAGATTCTTCTGCACAGATCGACAAAAGTTCATCTGATAGAGCGAGAACTATAGACATTCCAATCAAAACTCATCTAATGTTTCGGTCACTGAACCCCCACGTTGCGTCGATGTGAACCGGCGGTGCCGTTGTCCATCGACGGTGTGCTCAACCCATCCCGGCTTCCGGCGCGTCCACGCGCGCCCAGCCTGGCGTCGTTCCATTCAGGAAGGGGTTGTACGCCTATGTCCGTGTTCCGGCGAGCCGTTGCCATGGGCGCAGCGGTTGTCGTCCCCGTGACCCTGGTGCTGGCCGCACCGGCACTGGCCCATGAGATCGTCGCCGGCGACTTCCAGCAGGTGACGCTGGCCAAGGGCGAGCCCGAAGTGGGCGAGCCGATGAGTCTCGCCGTGCTGCCCGACCGGTCGGTGCTGCACACCGCCCGCAACGGCACCCTGCGCCGGACGGACGCCGGCGGCGCCACCTCGGTGGTCGGCACGCTCGCCGTCTACGGCCATGACGAGGAGGGCCTGCAAGGAGTCGGGATCGACCCCGGCTTCGCGGCCAACCGGTTCATCTACCTCTACTACGCCCCGCCGCTCAGCACGCCGGCCGGTGACTCGCCGGACAGCGGCGCCGACTACTCCGTCTGGCAGGGCGTCAACCGGCTGTCCCGATTCACGCTCACCGCCGACTGGAAGCTCAGTGACGAGCGCGGGATCCTCGACGTGCCGGCCAGTCGCGGCATCTGCTGCCACGTCGGCGGCGACATCGACTTCGACGCCGCCGGCAACCTCTATCTCTCCACCGGCGACGACAGCAACCCGTTCCAGTCCGACGGATACTCGCCGCTCGACGAGCGGACCGACCGCAACCCGGCATTCGACGCCCAGCGCAGCGCCGGCAACACCAACGACCTGCGCGGCAAGATCCTTCGGATCAAGGTCAACAGCGACGGCTCGTACGCGATCCCGGCCGGCAACCTGTTCGCGCCTGGCACCGCCAAGACCCGTCCCGAGATCTACGCGATGGGCTTCCGCAACCCGTTCCGGATGAGCGTCGACAAGGCCACCGGCATCGTCTACGTCGGCGACTACGGACCGGACGCGGGCGCCGCCTCCGCGCGCGGGCCGGGCGGGCAGGTCGAGTTCGACCGGATCACCGCACCGGGCAACTTCGGCTGGCCCTACTGCACCGGCACGAACACCGCCGCCGAGACGTACGCGGAATGGGACTTCGCCACCAGCACGGCCGGCCCCAAGTACGACTGCGCCGGCGGTCCCACCAACAACTCGTTCCGCAACACCGGGCTCACCAAGCTCCCGCCGGCCCAGCCCGCCTGGATCCGCTACGGCGGCGATGCCGGCAGCCCGCCGGAGTTCGGCGGCGGATCCGAGTCGCCGATGGCCGGGCCGGTCTACCACTACGACGCGGCCAACCCGTCGGCCACCAAGTTCCCCTCGAGCCTCGACGGGCACTTCTTCGCCGGCGAGTTCGGCCGCGGCTGGATCAAGCCCATCCACCTCAACGGCGACGGGTCGGTCGCCGAGATCGCCGACTTCCCGTGGAACGGCAAGCAGGTGATGGACATGGCCTTCGGGCCCGACGGCTCGCTGTACGTGCTGGACTACGGCACCGGCTACTTCAACGGCGACGCCAACTCGGCCCTCTACCGCTACGACTACGTCGGCAGCGGCAACAAGAGCCCGACCGCGGTGGCCGCGGCCGACCGCACCTCCGGGCAGGCGCCGCTGACCGTGGCCTTCTCGTCGGCCGGCTCCTCCGACCCGGAGGGCGGCGCACTGGCCTTCGCCTGGAACTTCGGCGACGGCAGCACCTCCACCAGCGCCAACCCGACGCACACCTTCGGCAGCAATGGCACGTACAACGTCAATCTGACCGTCACCGACCCGCAGGGCGCCACCGGCACCGCCGGAATCCAGATCGGCGTCGGCAACACCGCACCGACCGTCCAGATCACCGCGCCCGGCAACGGCCGGCTGGTCAGCTTCGCCGACACGGTGCCGTACCGCATCGTCGTCACCGACCCGGAGGACAGCTCGATCGACTGCAGCAAGGTCAAGATGACGTACGTGCTGGGGCACGACCAGCACGGCCACCAGATCACCTCGGTCAACGGGTGCACCGGCTCGATCACGCTGCCGGTCGACGGTGAGCACGACGCGGCCGCGAACATCTTCCCGATCTTCGACGCCGAGTACACCGACGCCGGCGGCCTGACCACGCACACCCAGCACCGGCTCGCCCCGCGGCACCGGCAGGCCGAGCACTACAAGACGTCCTCCGGCATCGACACCTTCGCCAAGCCGGAGGCCGAAGGCGGCAAGACCGTGGGCAACATCGACAATGGCGACTGGATCGAGTTCGATCCGTACATCGTGGACAATGCGACGGGCTTCACCGCCCGGGTTTCCTCGGCCGGCGCGGGCGGCACTTTGCAGTTCCGCACCGGTTCGCCGACCGGCGCCGTGATCGGCTCGGCGACCGTGCCGGTGACCGGGGCGTGGAACGTCTTCACCGAGGTGAACGGCGCCATCACCAACGCGCCGAGCGGGACCCAGTCGCTGTACCTGACGTTCGCCGGCGGTTCCGGCGCCCTGTTCGACGTCGACTCGTTCACCTTCGTCACCGACCGGAGCGGCCCGGTGACCGGCTTCGCCGGCAAGTGCCTGGACGTCAACGGGGCCGGCACCGCCGACGGCACGAAGATCCAGCTGTGGACGTGCAACGGCACCGGGGCGCAGGTGTGGTCGATCGACGGTCAGGTGTGGCGCAACCCGGGCTCCGGCAAGTGCCTGGACGTCGCGGGTGGCGGCACCGTCAACGGCACCAAGGTGCAGTTGTGGACCTGCAACGGGACCGGCGCGCAGAACTGGGTGGCCCAGCCGGACGGCACCGTGCGGAACCCGCAGTCCGGCCGCTGCCTGGACGTCTCGGAGATCAAGTCCGACGACGGCCAGCAGATCCACCTCTGGGACTGCCTCGGCGCCGCCAACCAGAAGTGGACCCTGCCCTAGCCCCGCGTCGACCTCAGGAGCGTCTCATGCGTCGATTCCTGCGCACCGCCCTCGCGGCACTGGCCGGGCTGGCCGCGACCACCGTGCCCGCCATCCCCGCCCACGCCGCCGACCAACCCTTCGACGTGCTGGTCTTCAGCAAGACCGCCGGCTTCCGGCACGACTCCATCGCCGCCGGCATCCAGGCCGTACGCGAGCTGGGCGCCGCCGGCAACTTCACCGTCACCGCCACCGAGGATTCCGCCGCCTTCACCACGGCCGGCCTGAGCCCGTACGAGGCGGTGGTCTTCCTCCACACCACCGGTGACGTGCTCAACGACACCCAGCAAGCGGCCTTCGAGTCGTACATCCGCGGGGGTGGGGGTTTCGTCGGGGTGCACGCCGCCGCCGACACCGAGTACGACTGGCCCTTCTACGGTCAGCTGGTCGGAGCGTGGTTCGCCTCGCACCCGGCCATCCAGCAGGCGGACGTCAAGGTGGCGGACCGGGCCACCGCGGCGACCGCCCATCTGCCATCGACCTGGACCCGCACCGACGAGTGGTACAACTACCGGACCAACGTGCGCGACACCGCACACGTGCTCGCCACGCTCGACGAAACGTCGTACTCCGGCGGCGGGATGGGCGCCGACCACCCGCACATCTGGTGCAAGACGCTCGACGCGGGCCGCTCGTTCTACACCGGAGGCGGGCACACCGCGGAGTCGTACGCCGACGACGCGTTCCGCCGCATGCTGCTGGGCGGCATCCGGTACGCCGCCGGGCGCACCCACGCCGACTGCCGGCCCGAGACCGGCTACACGACCCTCTACAACGGCTCCACCATCGGCTGGTCGCAGGCCGGACCCGGCGGCTTCACCAACGCCGACGCCACCCTCTCCTCGACCGGCGGGCTGGGTCTGTACTGGTATTCCGCGAAGCAGTTCACCGACTACTCGCTTAAGGCCGACTGGAAGCTGACCGGCGACGACAACTCCGGCGTGTTCATGGGCTTCCCGGCCTCGGACGACCCGTGGTCGGCGGTGAACAACGGATACGAGATCCAGATCGACGCCACCGACACGCCGGACCACACGACCGGCGCGGTGTACGGCTTCCAGGCCGCCGACATCGCAGCCCGCGACGCGGCGCTCAACCCGCCGGGGGAGTGGAACAGCTACGAGCTGCGGGTGGAGGGGGAGCGCCTGCAGGTCTTCCTCAACGGCGTGAAGATCAACGACTTCACCAACACCGACCCGGCCCGGTCGCTGGCCGGCTACGTGGGCATCCAGAACCACAGCGACGCCGACCACGCCGCGTTCCGCAACATCCGGATCAAGGAACTGGGCGGCGCCGGCGGCGACCAGACCGTGCAGGCCGAGCAGTACACCGAGGCCAGCGGGGTGACGCCGTTCAGCAAGGACGGCGCGGCCGGCGGGCAGACCCTCGGTTACATCGACCCCGGCGACTGGGCGGTGTACCAGAACCTGGACCTGACCGGAGTGACCGCGCTGACCGCTCGGGTCGTCTCCGGCGGACCGGGCGGCACTCTCCAGGTGCGCACCGGCTCCGCCACCGGCACCGTCCTCGGCTCGGTGGCGGTGCCCAACACCGGCGGATGGAGCTCCTTCACCGATGTCACCGCGCCGTTGTCCGCGGTACCGGCCGGCGCGCGGACGCTGTACCTGACCTTCGCCGGCACCGGCACCGGCCTGTACGACGTCGACCAGTTCACCCTCGTGCACGGCGGCGGCGTTACGCGAAGCGGCCCGGTCGCCGGGCTGGCGGGCAAGTGCCTGGACGTGAGCGGGGCCGGCACCGCCGACGGCACGAAGATCCAGTTGTGGACGTGCAACGGCACCGGGGCGCAGGTGTGGTCGATCGACGGTCAGGTGTGGCGCAACCCGGGCTCCGGCAAGTGCCTGGACGTCGCGGGTGGCGGCACCGTCAACGGCACCAAGGTGCAGTTGTGGACCTGCAACGGGACCGGCGCGCAGAACTGGGTGGCCCAGCCGGACGGTACCGTGCGGAACCCGCAGTCCGGCCGCTGCCTGGACGTCTCGGAGAACAACCCGGCCGACGGGCAGCAGATCCACCTCTGGGACTGCCACGGCGGCGCCAACCAGCGGTGGACCGTGCCCTGATCAGCCTCGCGCCCGCGAACATTCACCAGGACGCCGGTGGAGAGTCAGTTTCCACCGGCCCCACCCACTGAGCCAGCCCGGCGGCCGAGTCGGCCGAAGCCCGCGCCGATGACGATCGGGTGCTCCCTCGGCCGCTCCGGTCAGCGCCGGGCGGGCAACACCGCGAGGTAGCCACGGCCGGTCGCGGTTTGCACCGGAGCCCTGGTGTAGAAGGGGAATCGGTCGACGTCGGCTGCCACGGCCGCCACCGGACCGTCGACGGCGACCGCCTGCACCTGACCGGTGCCGCCGTCGGTCCAGGACGTCCACAGCAGGCGCTTGCGCAGGTCGGGGGAGGTGACCAGCAGCCAGGCGTCGCCGCCGGCGTAGTCCTTCAGCCGCTTGCCGTTCATCCGGAGGTTCTTGCGGTCGGCGAGCTGCGCGGCGGCGGAGCCGCCGACGTAGACGCGGCCCTGGGCGTCCGCGGCGAGCGCTCGCGGCACGATGGTGTTGCCCTTTCCGCTGTCGAGCCGGGTGAGCAGCATCTGGCCCGCCTTGACCGCGCCGGTCGCAGGGTCGAGGCGGGCCACGTACGTGAGGTGTGCGGAGCCGGTGTTGAACGCCTCGGTGAACTTGTCGTAGCCGACGTTGGGTGCCTTGGACCGCACCGACCTGCCATCGGTGGAGAAGCTCGTGTTGCCGCCGGCGGTCTCGCCGGCCAGGTACAGGCGGCCGTCGCGACCCATCGCCAACCGGTCGCCGCGGGCGTCGGCGCAGAGGCCGCCGAGTTCGTCAGCGGCGAAGTCGTAGCGCTTCCACCGCAGGACACCGGCGCGGGTGTACGCTCGCACGAACGGGATCTGCACCTGGTGGCACGGTCCGCCGCTCTGGGTGAAGCCGGTGACGAAGACCAGGCCCGTGCGGTCGTCGACCGCGATGTCGTTGACCGTGCGCCCGCGCAAGGCCACGGTGCCGGTGACCCGGCCGGCCGAGTTGTAGATCCGCACGGTGGTGCCACCCGACGCGGCGACCGTGCCGCTCGCGCCGATGGCCACCCGGCCGATCGCGCCCGGGGCTTTCCAGCGCACCGCCGCCGCGGCCGGGTCGAGCACCCGTACGCCGGCATCGGTGGCCACCGCGATGTCGCCTGTGCCGCGGCGCACCTGGAGGTCGGTGACGGTGCCGGCGACGCGGGTGGCGGACAGCACCGTGCGCCCGGTGCGGTCCAGGCGCACCACGGCGCCAGCCGCTCCGCCGGTCAGCCGGCGCGCCTTCGCCAGGATGGCACCGGTGAAGTGGCCGCCCACCACGACCGTGCAGCCCGGGCCGATGTCCACGCCGGCGGCTGTGTCCGCCGATCCAGTACCCAGGTAGCCAGCGGCGCTGGGAGCAGCCGTGGCCGGTGCGGCCGCGACCGCCGCTCCGGAGCATCCGCCGGCGGCCCTGGTCATGCCCGATGCGGCATCCTCTTCCGCCGTTGCGCTGCCCGGCGTCGCGACCGGCGCGGCGCCGGCCGGACCGGCCGGGTCGGCGGCGGCCGCTGGTGGTGAGCTGGTCGCTCGGGCCGCAGAGGCGGGTGAGGCCGCGTCCGCTGTTGCCTTCTCCGTGCATCCGCCGCCGAGCAGCAGACCGGCCAAGGCCAGCACCAGCGTGCCGGCACGGCTCTTGCTCACGACGACCACCTGGCGACCTCGCGCAGTTCGATGGTGAGTCCTCACCGGGGACGATGCGCGGCCCAGGCTAGGTCAGGCGGAGCCGGCCGTCCCTTTCCGGGGTCGCAGCCCGGCCAAACTTAAGTCGGATTTAATGCCGGAGTACGACATCCGGGACCCAGGCGTCAGCGGCTGAGACCCCGCAGCTTGTCCGGATTTCCCTGCATGCGTACGCCGGTGATGCGCTCGCCGTCGAAGTCGAAGCAGAGTGCCCCGGCCGGCCGGCCGTCGACCAGGCCGAGGAGGCCCGGTTCGCCGTTGATCTCGGTGAGCACCAGGCGCGTGTCGCGCACCTCCGGCTTGGCGAAGACGGCGAGCAGCCAGCGGGCGACCTTGTCGGCGCCTTCCAGCGGGCGGCGGGCCGCGGTCACCTTGCCGCCGCCGTCGGACCAGCAGGTCACCTCGGGCGCCAGCAGCTCCATCATCGCGTTGAGGTCGCCGCCGAAGCAGGCTTGCCGGAACCGCTCCACCGCCTCCCGGCGTACCCCTTGGTCGACGTCGAAGCGGGGCCGCCGGGCCGCGACATGCGCGCGAGCCCGGGCCGCGGTCTGCCTCACCGCCACCTCGGTCCGGTCGAGGATGGTGGCGATCTCGGCGTGGCTGTAGCCGAAGACGTCGTGGAGCAGGAAGATCGCGCGTTCGGCGGGGGTCAGCGTCTCCAGTACGACGAGCATAGCCATCGAGATCGACTCTGCCATCTCGGCCTCCTCGCCCGCGTCCGGCTCGGTCAGCACCGGCTCGGGCAGCCACGGCCCGACGTAGGCCTCGCGGCGGGCGCGGGCCGAGGTGAGCTGGTTGAGCGAGAGATTGGTGACGGTCTTGACCAGGTATGACCGGAGGTTGGCGATCCGGTCGCCGTCCACGTCACGGCACCGCAGCCAGGCCTCCTGCAGGATGTCCTCGGCATCGGCGACGCTTGCGGTCATCCGGTACGCGACGTCGAAGAGCAGCCGCCGATGCTGGGCGAAGACCTGGTCGTCGATCATGGGTGCACGCTAGCGCGGGCCTGCGCGCGCAGCCCGTCCCGCGCCGTCGGGTACGCGGGCTGCCAGCCGAGCTCGCGGCGGGCCTTCTCGCTCGAGACCCGCATGGAGACGCCGAGCATCAGGTGCATGTAGGAGGCGAAGCCCATCATCCAGGCCGGCACCGTGAACGGCTTGGGCGTGCCGAAGGCCTCGGCGATCGCCCGGATCATCTCCCCGAAGCCTAGGTGATCATCGACGATGTTGTACGCCTCACCGGGCCGCCCCCGATCGACCGCGGCGGCGACGGCGGCGGCCGCGTCCGCCAGATGCGTCCACGGCGAGACCCGGCCATGGTCGTGGAACGCCGGCAGCTGTCGCTTCCGCAGCATGTGCACCATTGTCTCGGTGCCACCCGGGCCGTAGAAGAGGCCGAAGCGCAGCGAGATCGCCTCCAGCCCCGACTCGCGCGCCAGGCGCTCCTTCTCCCGCATGCCTTCCAGGTGCCGGTTGATGTTCGGGTCGGTCACCGGCGCCGCGAACTCGTCCGCCTCGGTCAGGACGCGGTCGCCGAAGTCGCGGTAGCCGTAGCCGATGGCGATGTTCTCGCCGATGAAGCGGCGGGCGCCCGCGAGCTGGGCCGCCTCGACCAGGTTCGCGGTCCCGGCGACCCGCAGGTCGTCGGTGCCGAACATGCCCTTGTGCGTCATCGGCGGCTTGCGCAGCGCGGTCGCGGCGTGCACGACGACGTCGGCCCTGATCCCCTCGAACGCCCGCAGCAGCCCGTCCCGGTCGAGCAGGTCGGCGCGGATCTCGTTGCCCTCGCCGCGGCCCACGCCCAGCACGGTGTGCCCGGCGCCGGTCAGCGCCCGGCGGATGTGCCGGCCGAGGACACCACTGGCCCCGGCCACGATCACGGTCTGGTTCGTTGTCTCCGTCATGGCCATGGAACAAGGCAGCCTCCCGTTCCGTGACATGCCCGGATGTGTCGCCGGTCACGCCGGCGACCGGCTCGCGTACAAGAGATATAGGTATTTCGATATGTTGTGCCGGTGGCACAGTCCTGATCTCCTACGGCTAGCCGTGAATCGCCCTTGCGGAACCTCGCGGCCAGCGCCTGGATGATCAGGATCGTGCGCAGAGCCACGCCCGTGATGGCGATGCGGTCAGGGAGCGGGAGGGTCTGGCGCCGTTCTGGTGGCGCCGGGAGTCGGCGAGCGACGCGTTCCGCGAGCGTCTCCAGCTGAACGTCGGTGAGGCCGGTGAGGAGCGATCAAGCTGCGGTATCGGCGGGTGATACGCACCGCTGGATCTTGGGCGTATGTTGCAGGGTCGGTGTAGCGGCAGCGTGGCGGGCGTGGGAGCGAAGGCGGTGACGGGCATGGCCGTGAACTCAGGGGAGCTCGTCGTGCGTCGCAGTCGCGGGAAGTCGAAGGACAAGAACTGGCGCCGAGCGAAGGACGCACCGACCGCGGTGATCCGGCTCGAGTTGGATCTGACCGACCGGCGCCTGCGCCATCGCGTGCTCGCGATGTTCACCGCGGAGTTTCATCTGCGGCGGGCGTTGCAGAAGATGGCTCGCTCCCGCGTCGAGGCGTACTGCCGCGCGCATCGGCTTCGTGAGCGAGTCGGGCTGAATAAGACACAGGCCCGCTTCGGGTTGTCCCGAAAAGCGTTCGAGCAGGCCTCGTCCGAATTTGTGGACCGGTCGCGGTGGTTGAGACGGCATCTGACCAAAGCCCTCGCCATGCATCTGGCGGACGAGGTCTGGGAAACCGTCGACCGGCACCTGTTCTCCGACGCCAGCGGGCGCCGGCATGGCCGGCCCCGCACCGGTGGCTGGTTCGACTCGACCCGGATCCCCGGCCGCGCGCGCTCGCACACGAAGGACCGGGTTTGGGAGTCGTTCCGCCTGGTCGGCACTCTGAACGGTCATCGGGCGGCGTTCCCGGCCCGGCATCCGGCCCGAGCCTTGCAACAGCCGCAATGCATGCCGGCGCCGCCGGAGCCGTCGGTCGGCGGCTGGTGGGAGCATGCCGGGCAGCTCGCGGTGGTGTTCACTGGCTGCGGCTCCGATCTGATCCTCCCGGTCCGGCTACCCGAGAGCCCCGACGCGCAAGCGAGACTGGAGCACTTCCTCTCCAAACCTCAGCTGTGGCACAAGATCGACCTAGCGCGGGTACAGGATCGACACGCCCCCGGCGGCTGGCGGGTATACGCGCACCTGATGGTCCTCGGCGGTGGCTGGATCAGCCCCGAACACGCCGCCGCCCGGGCGGCAGCACCGCGGGATCGGGTCGGCGGCGTCGACGGCAACGTCTCGAATCTGTCGGTCTTCTCGATGCCGGCCGACCCGGACACGCCGGCCGGGCTTGCCGGAGATCAGTTCAGGCTTACCGCGCAGCAGCGCACGGCCGCGAACCAGGCGGCGGTCAACGCGCGCCGCCGGCAGCGAGCGTTGGACCGCTCCCGACGCAACACCAACGCCGGGCAATATCAGCCATCGAAACGCCAGCAAAGCCGCGCCGATCGCCGCGCAGCCGCCGGTCTACCGCCGAAGATCATCGACACGCCGGGCGGCGCCCGAGTTGCCGACAAAGCCGGCCGCCCAAAACGCGCGTACTGGCGCGACCAGCTCTCCGGCGGCTACCGCACCACCCGCGCTCAGCACGCCGCGGCCAGCCGTTCAGGATCGCAGGCGAAACACTACCGAGCCGCCGACACCGCCCGTCAGATCGTCGCGGCGCACGGCCCGAACCTGGTCGTCGAGCACACCAACATCCGCGCCTGGGCCCGGCTGTGGGGGCGCGGCATCGAGCTGTTCTCCCCGGGCATGCTCATCGCGGCCCTTAAAGCCGAGTGCGGCACCGCTGGCGGCCGGCTGCTGCGCGCCGGCACTAGGCAGACCGCGCTGTCCCAGCAGTGCCGCTGCGGGCTCCGGCAGAAGAAGCCGCTGTCGCAGCGGACCCATTCCTGCCCGCTCTGCGGGCTGGTCGGAGATCGGGATCTGGTGTCGGCGGCGATGGCCACCTGCGTCCGACTCACCGACCCGGACAACCCGGTCACCGCCTCCATCGATGAACACGTCCAGGCTGCGCTTGCGGCCCGGCTGAACGTTCCAGGGCAGCGAGAGGCCCTGACTCGGTCAACCGCACCCACCCCCGCCGGCTCACGTAGCCATGCGGCGGTGACTGCGGCAGCCCGATGCCGGAAAGCGACATCGGGCCTCTGCCGGGCGAAGGAACCGACCACAAGGGGACCCGCCGTTGAACCCAACGCTGCACTCTGGCGCCAAGGTCACGTGGCAGAACCCACCGCAAGCAACCCCATCACCGGGGGTTGGGCCGGACTGTGAGACGCAACCACCATTGCCACTCAACTCTTAGGAGCCCCCTCATGAGACTCAGAACGGTGACGGCAGGACCTGCCCTAACTGTTTTCGCCGCGGCGGCGCTGACGCTCAGTGCGCTGCCGGCGGCGGCCTCGTCCGGTGTGCGGACGTCCGGCTCATCCGCGCCGGCCGCCGGCGCCGCGCTGGCCGCTCCGCCGACCGTCAGCGTCACCAACGTCAACGGGCACCTGCAACAGCTGCAGAGCTTCGCGACCGGCAACGGGGGCAACCGGACCACCGGCACGGCCGGCCACACCGCGACGACGACCTATCTCCAGCAGAAGCTCCAGGCGGCCGGCTTCACCGTCACCGTGCAGACCTGCACCACCTGCAGCGGCTCGGCGAAGAACATCATCGCCGACTGGCCGGGCGGCGACACCGCCAACACCTACATGTTCGGCGCGCACTCCGACAGCGTCTCGGCCGGGCCGGGCATCAACGACGACGGATCCGGTACGGCCACGCTCCTCGAGGCGGCGCTCCAGCTCGCCGCGAACCACCCGGCCATGACCAACCACCTCCGCTTCGGCTGGTGGGCGGGGGAGGAGCAGGGACTGATCGGCTCCAAGTTCTACGTCAACTCGCTGAGCTCGGCCCAGCGGAGCGCGATCAAGGCGTACGGCACCTTCGACATGGTCGCCTCCCCCAACGGTGGGTACTTCGTCACCGGGACTGACCCGATCGCCGTGAAGCTGCGTGAGTACTTCACGTCGATCAACGTACCGACCGAGACCTCGACCGAATGCTGCAGCGACGACGGATCGTTCCGCAACGCCGGCATCCCGTCCTCAATCAACTCGACCGGCGCCAGCTTCACCAAGACCAGCGCTCAGGTGGCCAAGTGGGGCGGCACGGCCGGGCAGGCCTACGACTCCTGCTACCACAAGGCCTGCGACTCATACCCGTCGAACATCAACACCACGTCGCTGGGCCGGTGGGCCAACGCCCAGGAGTACGCCCTCTGGACCCTCACCACGGGCACGTCGACGGCGAACGATTTCTCGCTGTCGCTCAGCTCGAGCGCGGGTGCGGTGAACCCCGGCTCTTCGGCCACGGCCACCGTGAACACCGCCACCACCGCCGGCAGCGCGCAGACCGTCACGCTGACCAGCTCCGGCGCCCCCGCCGGTGTGTCGGTGAGCTTCAGCCCCGCGTCGGTCACGTCCGGCGGATCGTCGACGATGACCGTCGCGACCACCACGGCCGCCGCCCCCGGCTCGTACACCATCACGGTGACCGGCACCGGCTCCGCGGTACACACCGCTTCGTACACCTTGACCGTCAACGGAACCGGCGGGTGCGCCGGCGCCGGCCAGAAGCTCGGCAACCCCGGCTTCGAGAGCGGAACGACACCGTGGACCGCGTCGACCGGGGTCATCGGCGCGAACACCGGCGAGGGCGCGCCGCGAACCGGCACCCGCGACGCGTGGCTCGACGGTTACGGTTCCACCCACACCGACACGCTCTCGCAGTCGGTCACCCTCCCCGCCGGGTGCGGCTCCTACACGTTCTCGTTCTACCTGAAGATCAGCACGGCGGAGACGACCACCAGCAGCCAGTACGACAAGCTGACCGTCCAGGCCGGCACGACCACGCTGCAGGTGTTCTCCAACCTCAACGCCGGCGCGTACACCCTGCATTCGTACAACCTGGCCGCCTTCGATGGCCAGACCGTCACGCTGAGATTCACCGGAACCGAGGACTCCTCGCTGAAGACCTCGTTCGTCATCGACGACACCGCGCTGACCGTCAGCTGACCGCCTCCGGACGATGCCGCAGGGTGCGGCGCCCTGCGGTATCGAGCCGCCGCGTTGCTACAGAGCCGGAATGGCAAGCGCCGCTATGGCGTAATTGTGGTCCTGCCGTGGCGGCGTTCCGCCGCTCACCGCAAGGCGCCGAGGATGGTGTCGCCGCGCCGGATGAGAGCCGTGCCCACCCCGGCCGGGTCGACGTCCGCACCGCGCGATCCAGCTAGGCTGCAGTTGCGGGTGAGGCCTGGCACCTGTCGCAGCGCGGCGCCGTCGCGGCGCAAGAGGGCGACGTCGGCCGCTTTGGTCTTGGCGATCGGGCGCAGGGCGGCGGCGCACCGTTTTTCGCCGAAGGCCTGCAGGCGCGCGTGAACGCGATCAGCTAGCTGAATCACAACGGCTGCGAATGGCGATCGCGTCGTCGGCATACGGCGGACCATCGACTGCCTCGTCGCTGTTCTCGAGCAGATAGGTGACCGGCTGCGACGCCGCGTGGCGTCTACGCATGATCTAGCCAAATAACTCTTCGTGATCCCTCGAGCTGACCACTCGAACTTTGAGCGAGTCGCTCTGCCTGATCCGCCGCGGCGAATCGCCCTTGGCAGCTGGGCGCTCGATTTCGCATCAAATGCAACAAAGGTTCTGCACAGCAGGTTGTTAAAACCGTTATCGCTTAGGTGATAAAAACAACAGCAGCCCAACGACCGTCAGTACACCCGCGAGCAGGACCAGCACCTCGAAACTTGGCTGAACGGTTCCTGCGCCAAGGGCTAAAGCGACCAAGAAGGTAAAACCACCAGCTATACCGAGGAAGACCGCCATCTCGGCAGGAACTTTTCGCCTTGCGCGCTTAAATCTGATCACGTCCAACAGCGTAGGCGCCAGCGATGGCGACGGAAAGAGCATCCACGACGGTGACGCGTCTTGGACCAGCGACACTGGTGCAATCTCTACGACGACCGTATCCGAAGGCACCTACCTGTCCCAGGGAGGGACGTTGCTCGAAACCTGTGGATGAGCGGTAGGTGGGGGCGTGACCGTCCCGGCAAGTTCTTCGCCAGGAATCGAGCACGGTCCGCGTCCTAGCACGGGAAAAGTGCTCCCGTGCTTGCCCTAGGTTCTGTCTCTTAGTGCGTGATTGAGAAGTTCTCAATAGACGGTGTGGCAGCGTGATCATGGGTGCCGGGTCGGGCAGGGTGTCGCGGTGTCTTCGCGCCGTGGTTATCCCTGTGATCTGACCGACGCCCAGTGGGACCTAGTCAAGGATCTGCTACCTGAGCCGTCTGAGGACGGCCGGCCGGAGAAGCATCCACGGCGCGAGATCGGCAACGCGATCCTCTACCTGGTCCGCTCGGGCTGCCCGTGGCGGTACCTGCCGGCGGATCTGCCGCCGTGGCAGACCGTGTACTGGTACTTCACGCGGTGGGAAGACGCCGGCGTCACCGAGAAACTCCTGGCCGTGCTGCGGGTCAAGGCTCGAGTAGCTCAGGGCGGTGAACCCGAGCCATCGGCCGGCGTACTCGATTCGCAAAGCGTCAAGGGCGCTGACACCGTCAGCAAGGACTCGCGGGGCTACGACGCAGGCAAGAAGATCAACGGCCGCAAACGCTTCATCGTCACCGACACCGCCGGCCTGCTGATCACCGCCTGCGTGCTGGCCGCCTCCTGGCAAGACCGTGACGGCGGCAAGACCGCCCTGCTCAGCACCTACCTGACCAGTCCGGTCCGGCACGTCTTCGCCGACCAGGGCTTCGCCGGCCGGTTCGTGGATGGGGCCAGCGCCACCCTCAAGACCACCGTCGAGATCGTGCGTAAACCCGCCGAACAGCGCGGCTTCGCCGTCCATCCCCGCGTTGGGTGGTCGAGCGAACCCTGGCCTGGCTCACTGCGCACCGCCGACTGGTCCGCGACTACGAACGCCACCCCGACGTCTCCGGAGCCGTCATCGCTGGGCCGCCATCAACGGCATGCTCCGTCGGATCACTCGCGGAAGACCCGCTCAACGCCAACTCCGCCGCACCTTCACCTGGCCCTAATCAACATCTCAAACACTCACTTAGATCAACGTGGCGATCATGGATGTCGATCGTTGATGTGGTGTGGCCCGTGGTGATCTGACGAACCAGGAATGAGCTGTGCTGGCGCCGTTGCTACCGGCCCAGCCAGTCCCGGGCCGGCGGTGGCGTGATCACCGGCAGGTGATCAACGCGATCTTCTGGGTCAAACGCACTGGCTCACCCTGGCGGGACCTGCCCGAGCGGTACGGGCCGTGGAAGACGCCGTATCAGCGGTTCCGCAGGTGGGCCGCCGACGGCACCTGGGCAAGGCTGAAAGCCCAGGTCGTCACCCTCGCCGAACTCGACGACGACATCGACTGGGACGCCCAGGTCGACGCGACGATCGTGCGGGCTCACCAGCATGCCGCCGGGACCGCAAAAAGGGGCTCGACGTCGCCGCGACGCAGGCACGCGAAGGCATCGGACGCTCCCGCGGCGGGCTGACCACAAAGATCCACACGCTGGCCGATGGGCGGGGCCGGTCCCTGGTCTCACTCATCACGCCAGGGCAAGCCGCCGACACCCAACAGCTGATCCCGTTGCTCGATCAGGTCCGCGTGGCAACACCCGGACCGGGACGCCCGCGCGTGCGTCCGAACTCGTTAACCGGCGATCGGGCGTACTCGTCACGGGCGAACCGGCAGGCGTTGCGGAACAAACACATCGTCACCACGATCCCGCAGCCACGCGATCAGATCGCCAACCGGCTGCGCAAGGGCCGCAACGGTAGCCGGCCACCCGCGCTCGACCCGACGGCCTACAAACGGCGCAACCAGGTCGAACGCGGCTTCAACCGACGCAAACACTGGCGCGGGTTGGCCACCCGCTACGACAAGTTGGGCGCCCACTTCCCAGCCACCCTCGACCTCGTCGAAATGCTCGACTGGCTCCACGCCGTACCCGACGGCCTTGATCTACGAGACAGAACCTAATCGTCCGGGAGGAAATCACACCTGCGCTTGTGTCGGACCTGATCGTATCCGGTTGGGCCGTTGATCGACAAGAGCGTACGCGGTGGTGCCTCCTTATGACCGCGGCAGCACCGGACGTGGAGGTGGGCTCCCTTGTTGTCATGCACGCATGTGAGCTGGACGAGAACGCCCGCCGACTGGTGGTGCAGCAGCCCTGGCTGGCCGGGGCAGGTGCTGATCAGCGTGGGTGCGGTCACGGTCGTGGCGGCGCCCGTCAACGACAAGGGCATCAACGAGGTCATTGGTGAGCGGCGGCGTTCGCTTCGGCGATCCTGCCGTGGGGTGCAGCAAGTCGCCGCGTGTCATCGAAATGCTGCCGCTGATGCACCATAAGGGGCTGTCGTGGGGCGCATTTCTCGCCCGCGTTGAATCAGTTTCTCGGAACCAGCTCCGGACTGTTCTGGCCAATGATTACCTCGCTCACCATGCATGCCGATTGATACCGAAAAAGTCGGTTTCCGATCTTGGCTATTTGGTGCCAGCGGAGACGATGTCGAGTGTGCGCTTGATCGCAGCCTCGCGGTGCATGGGGTCGAGGTGTCGTAGCGGTCCATCGAGTAGGAGTACGGCGAGGCCATGGACGCTCGCGAGGGCGGCGACGTCGCTGAAGGGCCGCCGCTCGGGGGCGAGAGCGCCGGCGTCGACCATGTCGTCGAGGCACCGCATGAGCAAGTGGTAGGGGTTCGAAGTGGGCCCGTCGGGCGTCTCTGCGGTAGGAGAGACGTTGCTGTCGGGCAGGAAAGCGGTGTGGAACAGCCCGGGCTCGGTAAGGGCGAAGTCAAGGTATGCACGTCCCAGGGCGTCGAACCTGGCGCGGGATACCTGAGCGGCAGCGGGCGACGATGCCGCTGAGGTCTTGGACGGAACTTGCTGCTGAGCGGCATTCATGGCGTTGTATATGGCCGCTTTTGCGTACGAGGAGATGGCAGCCAGCAGCGCTTCCCGGTCGGCGTAGTGCCGGTAGGCGGCGGCATGGCTTACTCCGGCTCTCCGTTGGACTTCGCGTAGCGAGACGGCTTCGGGACCACCAGCCCGAGCAAGGTCGACGCCATGGGCCAGCAGTACTGCGGCCAGGTCACCGTTGCGGCGACGTCGGGTGAGAGCAGGCGTGGGAATGCTGTCGTCATGCGGTGTCACCGTCTGAGTGTCCCCTTCTCGGCCAGCTATTGGGTAGATAGTTCCGCCTCCACGTTGACACTGACAACAAACTCGTGCACGCTGGCGGTGTTGACACTGACAACTAAACCGTGGAGTGCACCGATGCCGCCTTCGCAGAGACCTTCCATCTTCGCAGCCAAGCTACCGTTGCCCAACTCTCCAGCATCGTCATTGGCTCCGACCGCTCGGAGCGCGTCCGGTTCCCTGCGGCCAGGAATCGTTCTGGCCGTGGTACTACTGGCCACGTTGTCGATCAACGTAGAGACGACTGTCGTCAATGTAGGCCTGCCAACTTTGAATCAGGCGCTGGCCAGTTCGACGAGGGGCCTGCAGTGGATCGTTGACTCCTACAACCTGGCCTTCGCAGCGCTGGTGTTGGCCGGCGGCACCATCGGCGACCGTTACGGACGCCGGGGCACCCTGGTGCTGGGGCTGACTGCTTTCGCCGCCGGTAGTGTCGCCGCCGGCCTATGTTCGACGACCGGTCAGCTAGTAGTCGCCCGGGTGTTCATGGGTGCGGCATCAGCATTCATATACCCGACAACGTTGGCAATCATCACCAACGTATTCCCGGAGCGACGTAAGCGGGCGGGGGCGATTGGCGCGTGGGGTGCAGTGAGCGGTCTTGGGGTGGCGATCGGCCCAATCCTAGGTGGTGTCCTACTGCAGACCTTTTGGTGGGGAAGTTTGTTCCTAGCTTTGGCGCCGTCCGCCATCATCGCTGCGATCGGGGCCTGGCTTGTCGTACCCGTCTCCCGCGATGTCCATCGCGCCCCGCTCGACCGGGCTGGCCTACTCGCCTCCATCGCTGCTCTTGGCATCCTGGTTTACACGATCATCCAAGCCCCCACGCTGGGATGGATGTCGCCGTGGACGGTCGCGGGGTTCGGCCTGGCCGCGGCAGCGCTCGCCGCTTTCATCACCGTGGAGCGCCGCCAAACTCATCCGCTGATCGACGTGACGCTGTTCGCGAACCCGCGGTTCAGCGCCGCCAGTGGTGCCGTCACGGTTGCGTTTTTTGCTTTGTTCGGATTCATCTTCTTAATTACGCAGTTTTTCCAGCAGCTGCAGAACCTCAGCCCGTTAATCACCGGCGTGCGGATCTTGCCCGTCGCAATCTCTATCGCTGTTGGTTCCGCCGTGGGCACCCGGCTGGGTGTTGCTCGAATTGGCACCAAAGCTGTCGTAACCGCTGGGCTGGTGATGCTCGCCATGGCTTTCGCGTGGACCTCAACCGTGCAGCCTTCGGTCCCGTACGTCATCGTCGCCGCCCAGATGGTGCTTCTCGGAGGCGGCTTGGGGTTGGCAACGGCACCGGCCACTGACTCCATCATGGCGGTCGTACGCCCCGAACAGGCGGGCGCCGGCTCAGCCGTCAATGACGCGACTCGCCAAATCGGCGGAACCCTCGGCGTCGCCGTACTTGGCAGCATCTTCTCCACCCTTTACACAGCTCGATTGCACGAGACCAGTGTCCTACAGGCCCTCCCGCAGGAGGCGCGAGCCTTCGCCGGTGAAGGCTTGGCCCAAGGCTTGGCCGTCGCCGGTCAGGCGCCAGCTGCCCTTCGGAGCACGATGCACACCGCTGTTGAAAAGGGCTTTCTTGACGGTTTGCACGTCGGGTGCCTCACCGCGGCCGCCGCATGTCTACTCGCTGCCTTAGCCGTCGCCGTTTTCCTACCCGCACATCCACGTTCGACCACGGGAGCTGACCGATGAGCCGCCCCACCGACGCAGGCGACACTATGACCAACCGTTACGGGCCTTGGGCCGTGGTCACCGGTGCGTCCTCGGGGATCGGACGCGAATTCGCATACCAGCTCGCCGGCGCAGGCCTAAATGTTGTCTTAGTCGCACGACGTCGCAGCGTGCTCGACGACATCGCTCACGACCTCACGGACCGCTACACGATCGACTGCCGGGTCGTGGACGCCGACCTGGCCTGCTCCGCCGGCACCGACAACGTGATAGCCGCCAGCACCGATCTCGACATCGGCCTTGTCGTCGCTGCCGCCGGCTATGGCACTTCAGGAGCGTTCCTCAATGGCGATCTCGCTACCGAACTCGCCATGATCCAGGTCAACTGCTCGGCGGTGATGAAATTGACCCATCATTTCAGCACACGATTCGTCCACCGCGAGCACGCCGGAATCATACTGCTGAGCTCCGTCCTGGGCTACCAAGGCGTCCCGAGAGCGGCTACTTACGCCGCCACCAAAGCCTGGGTTCAGGCTCTCGCCGAAGGCCTACACGGCGAGCTGAACCCTCTCGGCATCGATGTGCTGTCCGTTGCCCCAGGGCCCGTCCACACCGGATTTGCCGCCTACGCGGGAATGACTATGGGCAAGGCTCAACGCCCCACCAGCGTTGTCGCACCAGCCTTGAAGGCACTCGGCCGCAGCATCACTCTGGCCCCAGGACTACCGTCGAAAATCCTTACCTCGTCCCTCGCGCCCCTACCCCGCAAAACCCGAACAATGATCATGAGTTGGATCATGGCCGCCATGACCCCTCAACCTGGCGCAGAACCACCTTCGCTAGCTGTGATGTCCGGGGACGTTGGTCGAGGAAGTGCGACCACTCGATCTGAGGATCGCGGGCTGATCTGGTGAACAGATGAAGGCCTCCGGCGGTGCAGTGGGGTTGTCGAGACACCACTGAGCAGCACTGGAGGCCTTCATGTCCCACGCTAATGCCGCGTTGACCCCGCGAGCGCGATTGCGGCTGGCGCGTCTGATCGTGGACCTCGGCTGGTCACCCTCTCGGGCGGCGGAACGCTATGACGTGTCCTGGCGTACCGCGGCGAAATGGGCGCAGCGTTACCGCGAGCACGGCGAGGCCGGCATGACCGACCGCTCGTCACGGCCGCGTTCACAGCCGAACCGCACCGCGGCCCCGCTGGTCCGCAAGATTGTGCACCTACGCCGCAGGCGACGCTGGGGGCCGGTCGCGATCGCCGACGAACTCGGCCTGGCCGCCTCGACGGTGCACGCCGTGCTGGTGCGCTGCCGGATGAACCGGCTCAGCCACCTCGACCGGATCACCGGCGAGCCCATACGCCGCTACGAACACCGCGCGCCCGGAGATCTGCTCCACGTCGACGTCAAGAAACTCGGCAACGTCCCCGACGGCGGCGGCTGGCGCTACCTCGGCCGGCAACAAGGCGACAAGAACCGGGCCCGCACCACGGGCAAGCGCCAGAACAAGTACCGCAATCCGTTGATCGGCACCGCGTTCGTGCACACCGTCATCGACGACCACTCCCGCGTCGCCTACGCCGAGATCCACAACGACGAAACCGCCGCCACCGCCACCGCTGTCCTGGCCAACGCGGTCGCCTGGTTCGCCCAGCGTGGTGTCACCGTCCGCCGAGTGTTGTCGGACAACGGCTCCGCCTACAAGTCCCACCTCTGGCGTGACACTTGCGCCGCGCTCGGCATCACGGTGAAAAAGACCCGCCCGTACCGGCCTCAAACCAACGGGAAGATCGAACGATTCCACCGCACCCTTGCCGACGGCTGGGCCTTCGCGAAGTTCTACTCCTCCGAGAAAGCCCGCCGCGCAGCGCTACCTTCATTCCTGCACGACTACAACCACCACCGACCCCACACCGCCATCGGCAAAGCCACACCCATCACCCGGTTAACCAACCTGCCTGGACATCACAGCTAGCCGTGCCCGATGCACCAGCGCAGCTCCGCCAGCCGGATCAGGGTGGCGTCTAGAGGTCCGTGGCCAGTACATGACCGGCTCCGATTCACCGGCCGGACCCGCAAACCAAATCCGCCAGCAGAGTGATCACCGCCCGGCTGCGCTCCCCCGCCCGGCCATTCAGCGATCAGCCATGCATCGGGAAGGTCCTGGCCTCTACGCGTGGCTGGATCGGATCGCGGGGCCGGCCGGACCGGGCTACGGCGCAGGAAAGGGGGCCCTTCTGCCGGGGCGCACGCGGTGGACGAGGTGCGGCGCGTCGCCCGCGGCCTGCGGCCGCCGGCGCTCGACGAGATGGGCCTGGCGGGCGCGGTGCGGCAGACCGCAACGAAGCTTTCCTTGCCGGTACGAGTCCGGGTCGTCGCCGATCACCTACCCGTCCTGCCCGCCGCCGTGGAGGTGGCCGCCTATGCCATCGTCCGCGAGGCACTGACCAACGTGGTACGCCATGCTCATGCCCGCGACGCGCAAGTGCGCCTGAAGGTCGACGGCCCCCTGCTGCTCGTCGAGGTCGGCGACGACGGCCGCGGCCTGCCCCGGGAGCCGGCGCCGGGGGTGGGCTCGGCATCGATGCGGGACGCGCGCAGGAGCTCGGCGGCCGATGCACTGTCTCGCCGCGGCCCGAAGGCGGCACACTGGTGTCGGCTCGGCTACCGCTCGATCCGGGCAGAGGCCATGGAGCCGATTAGGGTACTGATCGCCGACCACCACGAGCCCTTCCGGGCCGGCCTGCGCGCCGCCCGCGCGCCGGCGGACGACATCGAGCTGGCCGGCGAGGCGACCGACGGACCGGGCGCGGTGGCGCTGGCCCAGCTGCCCCAGCCGGACGTCGTGCTAATGGACCTGAAGATGCCCGGCTCTGACGGAATCGAAGCCACCCGCCGGATCACCATCGCCAGCCCGCACATCGGCGTGGTCGTGCTGACCATGCTGGAAGACGACGACTCCGTCTTCGCAGCGCTCCACGCCGGAGCCCGCGGATACGTCCTCAAGGGCACCCTGCGTGAACGCCTGATCCGCGCCGTGCGAGCCGCGGCTGACGGTGAAGCCGTCTTCGGCCCGGCGGTCGCCCGCCGCATCGCCGACTACTTCGCCCGCAACGCCCGGCCCGTCGCTGCGTTCCCCCAGCTCACCGACCGGGAGCGGGACGTGCTGGCACTGGTCGCCCAGCGCCGCGCCAATCCGGAGATCGCCCGCCAGCTCGGCCTTTCGCAGAAGACCGTGTGCAACCACGTGTCGAACATCTTCGCCAAGCTCCAAGTCGCCGACCGCGCGGAGGCCATCATCCAGGCCCGTGAGGCAGGCCTGGGCCGATAGCGGCGAAGAACGCTAGCGAGGAGGTATCCCGCCATGGCGCCTGATGACCGGGCCCGGGTCTCTCTGACGCAGGTCTTCCGGTGGGCGGTCGTCGGCACGCTGGGCGTGCTGGTCGTGCTTCTCGGCGCGTACGGGATTTCCTGGTCCGCGGCATCGTGCTCCTGGTGGTAATCGCGCTCTTTCTGGCGATCAGCCTCGAGCCGGTCGTCGGCCGGCTGACCCGGCGAGGCGTGCCCCGCGCGGCCGCCGTGGCCGTCATCATCGGCGTCCTGGCCGTGCTGAGCGCGGCCTTCATCTGGTCACTGGTTCCCCCGATCGTGAGCCAGGGCGGCCATCTCCTCCACGACGCGCCCGGCTACCTCGGCAACTTGGCCGCGGACTCGAAGGCGGTACGCGAAGTCACCGACCGCTATCACCTGACCGAACGCCTGAGCGCCGCGGTCGCCGCCCTGCCGAGCCGGCTGGCCGGGGGAGCGGTGGGCTACTTCCGGCGGTTCATGGGGGCGATCGGCTCCACCTTCACCGACCTTATTCTCACGATGTACTTCATCGCCGACCCGCCGCGCCTCCGCGACCGGCTGGTTGGCCTGTTCCCGTCGCGGCGGCGGCGGCGGCGAGCAGCTGAGGTCGCCGACGTCCTGGTCGATAAGGTCGGCGGCTACATGATCGGGAACATCGTCATCTCGGTCATCGCCGGCGCGGCGACGTTCGCCTGCCTGGAACTGCTGCGCATCCCGTACGCGTTGCCGCTCGCCGTCACCATCGCGCTGGCCGACCTAATCCGCATGATCGGCGCAACCCTGGGCGCCACGGTTTGCGTGGTGGCGGCCCTCGTGACGGTCGGTCTCTGGGCCCGGACCGTGATCCTGGTTGTGTTCTTCGTGCCGTACCAGCTGTGCGAGAACTACGTGCTGGTAGCGCGCGTCTTCCACAACACCGTGGACATGCCCGCCGCCGTGGTCCTCCTGGTGGCCTTGTCGGCGGCACCCTTCTCGGTCTGGTCGGCGCCGTCATGGCCATCCCGATCGCGGCGACCGTGAAGGTCGCCATGTCGCCCGCGATCGGTGATCCGGGCCGGCCGGACGCCGGCCCGGTTGCGGAACCGGCTGCCCTCTGGGCCCGCTGCCGCGCGTGGGAGAGCAGGGCGGCCGCCGCCCCTGACCCGGCGCCGTGCCGTAGGGTCAGCCGGTGTTGACCAGGGGCCCGGGCGCGGAGCCGTGGTGGGCGTCGTACCGCCGGGTGTGGTCGGTGCACGGTGCGAGCTTCAGCGCCGCGGGCGCTCTCGCCCGGCTACCGCAGGCGATGGCCGGCCTCGGCGCGCTCGTCATGGTGACCGAGCTTGGTCGTGGCCGCCTACCTGCACGCGCCCGCGGTGGCGCTGGTCGGGCTGGCCGCCGCGGTGGGCGTCACCCTGCCGCAGATCGGTGCGGCCGCCCGCGCACGCTGGACCAGGTTGCCGGCCGGCGACCCTCGCCTGGACACCGCGCTGGCGACCGAGTCGCTCATCGAGGAGGCCGTCTTCGTCGTCGGCCCGGTGCTGGTCGTGGCCGCCGCGACGAGCGTGGCGCCCGGCGCGGGGCTGCTCGTCGCCGCCGGTCTGGTCGCCCTCGGGTGTGCCCTGTTCCTGGCGCACCGGTCCACCGAACCACCACCGCGGCCCGCAGCGGGAGACGAGCGCCGGGCGCGGGCGACGGCGTCTCGCGGTGTACGGGTGCTCATCGTGATGTTCCTGGCCATCGGCGGGTTGTTCGGCCTGACCGAGGTCGGTGTCGTCGCCCTGACCCGCGAACTGGGCCGGCCGGGCGTCGCCGGTGTGTTGCTCGCCGCGTGGGCCGGAGCGAGCCTGGTGTCCGGCACCGTCTACGGCAGCCGCGCCTGGCCGGGTGACCCGGCCCGCCGGTTGATCCTGAGCGCGGCCGCGATGGCGGTGGGCGGCGTTCTCATCGCGGTGGCCAACCAGTCGGTGATCGCCGCCGCCGTGGCGCTGGTGATCGCCGGCACGGCGAACGCGCCCACGCTGATCACCGGCAACACCCTGGTCGCCGTCGTCGCCCCCGCCGAGGCGATCACCGAGGCGTACACCTGGTTGAGCGTGACCGTGTTCGCCGGCATCGCCGTCGGCGCCACCCTCGGCGGTGTGCTCATCGACCACGGTGGTGCGCCGGGCGCGTTGTGGGCCGCCGCCGGCGCCGGCGTCCTGGCCACGACAGCCGCCGCGATCGGCCGGCGCACCCAGGCGCTCGGTGCGCGGTAACCGAGCCGACCGCCCGCGGATCAGCTGGCCAGCCGTGCCGCGCTTTGCCGGCCTCACGCTGGGCTGCGCTGTCGCGCAGCGGCACCCTGCGAACGCCCGGACCCCGAATCGCCGTGGCTGACGATCGAGCTCGCGCCCGGGAAAATCCGGGCTAATCTGAGCAGATAACGCAGGCCGGACATCTGGTCGTCTTCCAGGTGTCGCGAGACTGACGGTGCGGACTCGACGGACGCCGCAGGCGGGCGGCGCGCCGGGGGCTCGACCACCCTGCCCCGACACCCCTGGTTCAAGAGGTCGGACGATGAGCAGACTTACTTTCGGCAAGAAGCTCGGTGCCGGCTTCGGAACGACTCTGGTGCTGACCTTGGTGATGGCGGTTACCTCGATCGCTGCGCTGACGCTCGTGGTGAAGACCAACGGGATCGCCCTGTCATCGGCCACTGGCGGCCTGCTGGAGGCCGAGCGCCTGAACACGGCGATGGAGAGCCGCGGCTCCAGCGCCCGGGGATACTTGATCACCGGCGAGGAGGTGGATCTCGCGCGGGCGCAGGCGGACCGCGCGGTCTTCCTCGAGCAGGTCGCGCGATTGCGGGGCGAACTCGTCGACGAGGGCGCCGCACAATCGGTGGACAACGTGTCGTCGGCAGAGGCGAGGTACGCCGCAGTCCTGGCGCCGCTGCTGGAGAAACGTCGCTCGATGCGCGACCTCACCCAGGTAAGTCAGCTTCTTACCGCCGAGTTGCGGGCGGCCCGCCTGGCGGTGAAGAAGGCAATCGCCGCCCTGATCGACCGGGTCCGCGCGGTCGCCGAGGCAAATCGTGCTCGGGCGGCGAGGCGGGCCACCCAGGCGATCGTTGCCATCGTCGTGCTCGGCATGCTCGCCGTCGCCGTCGGCGTGGTGATCGCGGGGCGCCTCACCCGAGCTCTGCGCCGCCAGGTCGGCACCGCCATCGAACACATCCAGAGCTCGTCGGCCGAGTTGGAGGTGGCGGCCAGGCAACAGGTGCGTGGGGGCCGTGATCAGACCACCGCGATGAACGAGATCAACACGACGATCAGCGAACTGCTGATCACCTCTCGGCAGATCGCGGACGGGGCGCAACGGGTCGCCAAGAGCGCGGACGACACCGAGGCCGCCGCCCGGCACGGCGACGCCACCATCGACCAGACCCGCGCGTCGATCGCCGCGATCAGCGCCGAGGTCGACAAGATCGTGCAGCACATGATGACGCTCGGCGAGAAGTCCCAGGAGATCGGTGTCGTCGTAGGGTTTGTCGCGGACCTGGCGGAACAGACCAACATCCTGGCGATCAACGCCACCATCGAGGCGGTCGGCGCCGGCGATCACGGCCGCCGTTTCGCCGTTGTCGCCGACGAGATCCGTAAGCTGGCCGATCGCACCGCGGGTTCGGCGAAGCAGATCCGCGCCCTCATCGCCGACGTGCGGGGAGCGGTCGACACCACAGTGCTGGCCACCGAGGCCGGCGCGAAAGCGGTCGACGCGGGTACTCGCCGCTTCGACGAGGCTGCCTCCGCGTTTCGCCGGATCACCCAGTTGGTCTCCACCACCAACGACGCCACCCGGGAGATCGAGCTCTCCACCCAACAGCAGACCGGCGCGGTCGAGCAGGTGACCATGGGCGCCGCCGACACTGCCCGGGTGTCCCGGGAGACGGAAGCGAGCGCGGCACAGATGAACCAGACCGCCGCGCACCTGGCCGCCTTGTCGAACGACCTGCGGCGACTGGTTGGTACCCGGCGCGTCGCTGCCCCATAGATCGGCGATTACGCCGACACGGCGCGCGGCGGCCGACTATGCCGGCTCTGGATCGTTGTCGTTCTGCCAGATGACGACGAGGCGGTCCGGATCGACTGCCCGGGCCCGAAGGGGGATGGAACCGCGCAGCAGGACCCCGTCAACGGTTTCGTGATATCCCTGTCGCGCGGACTCATAGGGCTTGGCTGTCTCCAGCACGTTGACGTAGGCGTCGAACACGCCGGTGGACAAGATCGACGGGTACAGATCGAGCAGTCGTGCCCCGACGGTCTGCCCGGCGGCGCGGCCCTGCAGGTCGATCATGGAGGCGCTGGCGTCCTCGACGAGGAAGTCGGTGACGGGCCGGTAGTGACCACCGCGACCGTTGCGGCCCGGAGAGGACGGGTCGGCAGGCTCGCGCAGTGCGCGCAGCACGAAGGCGGGGCCGTCCGTGGCGAGCAGCAGGCGAGACCGGGTGGCGGGGGCCAGCAGGTGACTCTGGGTGCCGGTCAGGGCCAGGACCTGGCGGACCTGGTCGGACGGATTGACGATGCTCAGTGCCGATCCGGTCGCCGCTGCCTGGTCTCGTTCGAGGAGCAGGATATTGACGGTGCCGCAGTCGATGAAGGTGACCTCTGCCATGTCCACCACGAACTGTCTGCCGCTGTCGGTCGCCACCGCCGCGTGGATCGCTTCCTGCAGGACGTGCCAGGCGGCCATGTCGAACTCGCCGATCAGCACCAGACGAGTCTGGTCCCGCAGGCTGCGATGGACGACGATCCGGTGGTGATGTTCGTTCTCAGTCATCACGCCACTCCTGGATGACGCGTGAACCGTGCTCACGGCCCGCCCCATCAGAAAATGTCGTCGCTGCGACGGGCGCCTGGAGCTTCTTTGTACAGCGGCGCAGTCCTGGCCTCAAGCCCCCATACGTGACGCGTCTGGGTCTCCGGCATGCTCTGCGCTGCCGATCCCGGTGCGAGGCGGCAGCATCGGCATCGCCCTCGCCGGGCCCCGCGGCCGGACCTCCGATGCGACAGCCCGGCGACCGGTCAGCTCAGGCCCGTGCGGAGCCGAACGGTGACCGTCGCGAAATGCCCGGCGGTGACCGTCACCTGCCGGATCGTCGGTCGGCGCGCGGTGTTGCCGCTGGTTCGGGCGGCGCGGATCTGGTAGCTCCCGGCCGGCAGGGCAACGGTGAAGCTGCCGTCGGCGTCGGTGTCGACGGTGGTGATGACGGTCTTTCCGGTGGGGTCCAGCACGACGATGCGAGCCGGCACCGGGGTGGCCGGGCAGGGCGGGTCGGCGCGATCGGCCGGACAGTTCAGGACGACGGTCCGGCCGCGCAGGCCGGTGCCGGTGGGCGCGGGGCCGGTTGGCGGCGAGGTCCCGGCCGACGCGGAAGTGGCCGGCGCCGACGAGCCCGGCGCTGACGAGCCCGGCGCGGAGGTGGGGGCCGAGGCGGTCGGGGTCGCCGGCATGGCGGAACCGGGCGGCCGCGGCTGCGGCGAAACGACGCGGGTGGCCCGGCCTCCCGGCGGCGGGCCGGACCCGCAGGCGGCCGGCATCACGGCGACGACCACGGCGAGGAGCGCGATCCACGTACGGTGCGGTGCGTGTGACATTCCGGTTGGACGCTCCGGTCGGGCAGCCGGGTTCCGGCCGCGCCGGGCCGCCCCGGTTCGCGGGGCGGCCCGGTCTCAGCGGTTCACGGCCGGATCTGGCTGATCCGGGTGGCCCAGTTGGCCAGGGCGGTGCGGGTGCCGCCGCAGCTGCCGAACGGGGCGCTCTGGTACTCGGCGAGCGTGCAGCGCTGGGCGATGTACTCGGCGGCGACCCAGATCGTCGCGCCGTCCACCGCGGTGGCGCCGTAGTCGCCCCACCGCGGTCGCGGCGGGTTGCCGAACGCCTTGTATCCGGAGAAGCCGTCCTGCGGCCCGGCCCCGGCCTTGGCGAGGTAGATCGGCCCGGCGCCGGTGCGCCCGTCGAAGGCCGAGTACGCCGCCGACGGGTAGTACCCGTCGCCGACCAGCGTGAAGGACATGACGCCGTGACCCGCGGCGTTGATGCCGATCGCGGGGTACGTCAGGTTGTTCCCGGCCAGGCCGAGCTGCCCCTGCGCGACCAGGCCGGCGGCGAGGACGCCGTGCCGGATCTGCGGCCGCACGATGTACCAGCCGATGCCGGCCTTGGTCGCGCCGCCGACGGTGACCGCGGTGTCGAGCGCGCCGTAGAGCTTGCCGTCGGCGTACGTCACCTGCTGCATGCGGGTGTCGTTGCTGTCCAGCGGCGACTCGACCTCGGGCTTGAACGGGTCGGGCGCGCCGAGCAGGAGCGTGGCACACGGGTCGCTGTTGAGGCACTCGGCCAGCGGGACCGGTCCGGGCTTCTGGTTGGACAGCGGTGGCAGCGAGTAACGCCGTACGCCGACCCGGGTGTCCTGCAACCGGACATCCGGCCGGGCCGAGTCCAGCGATCTCGTGTTGGTCAGCGACCAGGTCACGATGCTGGTCGAGACGTAGTCCTGGGTCCCGGTCGCCTCCTCGGCGGCGTTGGACGACAGGAAGTACGCCGTGCCGTTCTGGCCCCGCTCGAAGTCGCGGGTCGACGGCGACTGCGCCGGCCAGACGGTGAAGCCGTTGCGGCCCTGGTCGGCGGCGGTCGTGTCGAGCTGGGTGACCAGCACGTCGGCGTCGCCGCGGGCCAGCGCCCGCTTGCTGAACGCGTAGATCTGCGCGCTGTTGTACTCGGTTCCGAAGAACGAGTACTCGTTGGTCGTGATGTAGAAGCCGTTCGCGTCCACGCCGATGTGCGGGTAGTCGCCGATGCACGGGCAGTTCGGGTGCACCGGGGTGCCGTTGCTGCCGTCGTCGGTCACGTCGAGCCGGTAGATGTCCCAGCTGCCGGTCGGATTCGCGGTCACGGCGATGTCGAGGTGGTTGGCGCCGGTGAAGTCGCCCTCTGCGGTCGCCTCGAGGGTGAGCACGACCAGGAAGAAGTGCCGGGTGGTGGGGTCGTACAGGCAGGTCGGGTCGGTGATCACCGGTCCGTAGACGCCGGTGGTGCGGTTGATCGCCGGCGGGTACCCGTAGAACGTGTTGAGGTCGACGACCCCGGTCCGCGGGCTGCCGTCCGGGTTGCGCACCCGGAAGGCGTCGTTGACGGCCTCGACGACGTAGCCGCCCCCGACGCACAGCGCCTGGTCCGGCGGCTCGAGGCTGAACTGGTTGCCGTTGTTGGCGGTGCGCTGGTCGCGGTGGTTGAGTCCGTCGAAGCTGCGCAGCAACCGGGGGTTGGTGTGCACCGTCCCGCGGGCGCCCGCCGCCTTCGAGGTGCCCGGCGTGTGGCGTGCCGGTGCCAGGCTGCGGTCGGCGCCGGCCGGCGCGGCGGCGGTGGCGGCGAGGCCCTCCTCCGGTCCGGCGTCGCGGCGGATCTCGGTGGCGATCGAGGCGGGCAGGCCGCTGCCGGTGCCGGTGACCTGGTACGAGCCGGTGCCGACCTTGTGCACGACGCGGGGGCTCGCGGGGGCGGCCGACGCGATCGAGGGGACGCCGAGTGAAGCGACGACGGCGATGATCGCGACAGCAGCGACCGACGACTGTCTCTTGAACATATGTCTCCTTCATCGATGAAGGCGTCACCCGATGCGGCAAAATGATCACGCATGGTGACGGGTCGATCGTCAGTCTCGGCGCGTTGCACGCTCTTGGGAAGACCCGGTGGAAAAGCCGCCGCTTTGATGGGCACAAATGTGCTAAGCCGGGTTGCACCCGGAACCTCAGCACCCGAAGGCAGTTGCCCGAAGCGCCGCCGGTTCCCGATTTCGGTGGATCAGCCGCGCACTCGCAGGCGCAGTCCGACGAGCTTGTACGCCGCGATCTCCGGGCGGATGCGGACCGTGGGCTCCTGGACCAGTTCGAGACCGGGCTCGGCGAGGAGCTTGCTGAGGAAGATGTCGGATTCCTGGATGGCGATGTACGCGCCGGGGCAGCGGTGGGCGCCGTCGCCAAAGGACAGGCCGGCCTCGCCCACGCCGTCGGCGACCGGCCGGGCCGGGCAGACCGCGCCGGGGTCGGCGCCGACGGCGGCGGGGTCGAGGTTGGCGGCGGCGACACCGACGTCGACCAGGGCGCCGGCCGGAATCGTGCGGTCACCGGCGGCGATGTCGGCGGTGGTCCGGCGGTAGAGGTTGCTGACCACCGGCTCGACCCGGAGGATCTCGTGGAGGATGCCGAAGCGCTCCTTCTCGCCGGCCTGGACGTAGCGCTCGCGCAACTCCGGGTCGGTGAGCAGATGCCAGGCGGCGACCACGATGAACTCGCGGGTCGTGATCATGCCGGCGGCCGCGAAGGTCACACATTCGCCGAGGATCTCGGGGCCGGTGCAGCCCTCGTCGAGCAGGTGCGAGATCAGGTCGTCGCGGCGTTCGCGGCGGCGGGCCCGGATCGACGGGCGTACGTCGAAGTAGTAGAAAAAGCCGAGGTTGAACTGGCCGAGCAGGGTGCGCACGGCCTTGATCGGGTGCCGCCAGCCGGGGTTGCCCTGCTCGGCGAAGAAGTTGTCGAGCCGGCGGCTCATGCCGCGGCCGGCGTCGGTGAGCCCGACCACCTCGGCGGCGACGGCGACGGCGAGCTTGAACGAGAGGTCGGCCAGGTCGGCCTCGCCCCGGCGGCGCAGCTCGGCGCACTGCTCGCCGGCCAGGCGGTTCATCATGTCCCGGTACGCGGTGTCGACCCGTTTCGGGGTGAAGTACCTCGCCGTCTGCTTGCGGTGCTCGCGGTGCTCGGCCCCGTCGCGGTACAGGACCGGCACGCGCATCTTCGCGCTCACGCGATGCACGTTCTCGGCGTTGAAGCCGGCCTGCCGCGTCCCGGCCTCGCGCAGGAACGCCCGGGCGGTCGCGTAGTCCTGGATCTTCCACACCCCGTCGGGCCCGGCGTGGGCGGGGCACCCGGGAGCGAGTCCGGCGCGCGGGATCATGGGCTGGGATTCGACCGGCGTAGCGGACATGTCGCTTATTCTTACCGATCGATCCGCAAGAGCCAACCGCGGTCCCACTCCGCGGCGCGGGTATGAGCTCGGCGTGGGCGGGTAGTCCGGACGGCACAGCGCAACGTCCGATCCGGAGGCAGCATGACGCACGCGCACGACCGCCTCGACGAGCAGGAGGCCGAACAGCTCGACCCGGTCCGGCCGCCGGATCTCAACCAGGCGTCGAACCGGTCGGCGACCCGCCTCGAGCTGTTCTTCGACCTCGCGTTCGTGCTGTTCGTGGGCCGCTGCGCGCACGTGCTGGCCGAGGACACGAGCTGGCACGGCGCGCTGGTCTTCGCCGCCCTGCTGACCATCGGCTGGTGGGCGTGGGCCAGCACCACCCTCTACGCCAACCGGTTCGACACCGACGACGCGGTGTTCCGCCTGCTCACGCTGACCGCCATGGCCGGGGTGATGGCCATGGCGGCGGCGGCCGACAGCATCGACACGTCCGCCGCCCGGCTGTTCGCGGTGGGCTATGTCGTGGTCCGCCTCGCCCTGGTCGCCGGATACCTGCGGGCCTGGTGGCACGTGCCGGACGCCCGCCCGACCGCCCGGCTCTACCTCATCGGGCATTCGTCGGGCGCGGCTATTTGGCTGGTCTCCCTGGCCGTGGCGGCGCCCGGCCGGTACTGGCTGTGGGCTGCCGGCGTCCTCGCCGACGTCATCTGGCCGACCGCCGCGTCCCGGTTGCGCAACGCCGTACCTCTGCATCTGGAGCACCTGCCGGAACGCTTCGCGCTGTTCGTCATCCTGGTTCTGGGCGAATCGGTAGCGGCGGTCGTGTCCGGAGTGCACGACGGTGAGTGGCGGCCGCCGGTGATCGTCACCGCGGCGCTGGCCTTCACCGCCGCCGCGGCACTGTGGTGGATCTACTTCGACCTCTCCGGCGGGGCGGCCAAGCGGCGTCTCGCGGTGGAGGGCGGGGAGATCAGCAAGCACGGAGTGCACGACTTCTACCTGTACGTCCACCTGCCGCTCGCGATCTCGCTGGCGGCCGTGGCGGTCGGCCTGGAAGAGGTGGTCGTGCACGGGGCGGACGCGCACCTGGAGGCCGGGACCCGCTGGGTGCTCGGCATCGCCACCGCCGGCTACCTGCTCAGCTCGGCCGTCATGCAGGCCCAGCTGAGCGGGCGCGTACGCGGCGCCGTGCTCTGGCCGGGCGCCGGCGTGCCCCTGGCCCTGCTGATCGTCCTGCTCGACCTGAGCCCGGCCGTCACCATGGGACTGCTGGCCGCCGTCCTGATCGCCGGCGTCGTGACCGGTTTCGTCCTGCACCGCCGGGGCGAGGTCCGCACCGCCAAGGTGTGAGCAGCACCAGCCGGGACGAGGCTCGCGCTTCAGGAGTCGTCCGCCGGCCCCCGGCCGGACCGCCAGGGCGTCAGGTCACGCAGGCTCACCACGGGGTGACGCATGCCCAGGCCCGCGGTCTGGCGCACGGCCAGTACCAGCCCGGCCACCAGCGGCCCTTGCCAGTCCCGGGCGAGGCTGAGGTTGAGCAGCCCGGCGGCGAGCCAGAAGTCCAGCCCGACCCGCAGGCCGAGGCGACCGTCCCGGGCGGACAGGGCCACGACGACGCCGGCCACCAGTCCCGCCGCCACGCAGAACAACGCCGCCGCATGGATCAGCGCGCTCATCATCGGCTCCGAGACGGGTCGGCCGGGTCCGGCTGCGACCGCGCGGCCCGGTGCTCCAGCTCCTGGCGCTCGTCCTTGATCTCGCGCGCCAGGAAGTAGTTCAGCGCCGTGCGGATCGCCGCCACCGCGGCGAGTTCGGCGATCTCGCGCAGCGTCGGGGCGATGGCCGTCCGCAGGATGTCGGAGGCCAGCTGAAACTCCAGCCCCAGCGCCAGGAAACGTCCCAGGCTCAGCCGCACGGGCACGAATCCCTCGGTGCCGCGGCGGCGGACGGCCACCACCAGGAACCAGACGAACGCCGACACGGAACCGGTGAAGATCACCACCGCGCCGGCCGCCTCCACCAGGCGGACCATCAGATCCACAGCCCGCGAGAGCCACTGCTCGCTCAGCACATCGTTCACGCCTGGCTGGTTCCCGGGTCCGCGGCGGTGTACACCGGTAGATCAAGTCCCCCGGGGACCGACTTGCGGTCATGCCGCGGGCCACTGGTCGGGCTCGTCGCCGCCGAAGAGCAGCCAGCACACCACGGCGGTGGCGTACAGCGCCTGGCCGCGCAGGGGCAGGAACCGGGTCCAGCCCGGTGGGGTGGGGGAGTCGCCGACCGCGGCCACCAGGTACTGCCCGGCGTACGGGCTGCCGGCCGCGGCGTCCTGACGGTGCGGGAAGAACGGCAGCACGGCGAACCCTTCGATCGTCAGAGGATCGTCGAGCTCGCCGTGCCAGCGTCCGTCCGCGGTGCGGAAGGCACGAATCAGCGCCATCGGTCCTCAACCAGCCGGCACCGCGGTGACGACCACATTGTCCCGGTAGTGGCCGGTCGCCTTGTTGAACGGGCCGCCGCAGGTGACCAACGTGAGCCGCGGCGGTCCGGTGGTCGTGAAGTAGCGATCCAGGTCGATCGCGGCCTTCGGGTACTCCTCGCGGCCGACGACGGTGAAGGCCGCGTCACGCCCGTCACTGCCGGTGACCACGATCTTGTCGTACGGGTCGAGGTCGCTCAGCCGGGCGAAGGCCCCGTCGCCCTGCGCCGCACTGTCGACGTGCCCGGTGATCACCATCGACCCCGGGGCGCCGACGCCGGGCCCGAACCGGTACCAGCCGACCGTGTCCACGCTCGCCGGTATGACGACGTTGCCCGCCGCGTCGACACCGACCGGAACGACGCGGGCCGAGACACCGAGGCGCCCTATCCGGACCCGTACCGGCCGGTTCACGGCGGCGGCCGATGGCAACGCCGCCGCCTGGACGGGAACGGCCTGCCCGGACGGGGACGGCCGCGCCGGGCCGGTCGTGGCCAGCGCGGCCACCGTCTCCACGCCGACGTTGGGCCGGGGCTGCGCACGCTGCCACCACCACCCGGCCCCGGCCAGCGTCGCCGTGCCGGCCGCGAGGGCCGCGACCGCCACGGCGACGCGTCGCCCGCCGGCCGTGCGCTCAGGCACGCGCGGCCCGCCGGCGGCCGAGGACGAGAGCGCCGGTCATCAGCAGCAGGACGCCCAGGCCGCTCACCGCGTACCAGGCCCGGGTGACCCCGGTGGCGTTCTCGCCGCCGCTGCCGGCCGGCATCCCGGACGGCGCCCCACCCAGGCCGTCGACGGTCTGGGCGACCAGGGCCAGGGACTTGTCGTCGGCCGAGCCGATCGCGTACAGGATGGTGTCGGTGCCGGCGGCCAGGTTGACGGCCTTCGGACCGAGCACGACGGTGTCGGTGCCGGCCAGGGTCACGTCGGCCTGCACCGTCCCGGCCGGAACGTCGGCCATCGCCTCCTTGGGGTTGGTCAGGCCGGTGAAGACCGGCTTGCCGCCGGCGCGCACGTCGACGGCCGGCGCCTGGGCGGTGTGCCGCACGATCAGGCGGGCCATCCCGGCCTTCAGGGTGCTCGTGTCGTTCACGAACGCGGTCAGCGCGGGCTTGCCGGAACCGTCGAGGTGGGCGACCAGGCTGAGGTTCTTCCCGCCCGGCACGTCGACCGACTTGTCCTCGAGCAGCGGGCTGCCGGGGTCGTCGCCGGGCTTGGTCAGCGCGATGTCGTAGCTGCCGGAGGCCAGATCGAGCGGCCCGGCGACGGTGGCCGGCTTGAAGTCGCCGAGCACTTTCTTGCCGTTGACATAGACGTCGACCGGCTGTCCCGGGATGCCGTGCACGACCGACACCTTCGACGTGTCGGCGGCCTGGGCGCTCGACTGCAGCGCGATGCCGGTGGTGGCCGAGATGGCGAGCGCCAGACCGGCGGTGACGGCGACCCGGCGTACGGGATTGGTGAACATTGCTCCTCCTGATCGTCAGCGGATGCTCGCCGGGGATTTCGTCGGGCCGGTGACGATCGGATGCAGCGTCCGCACCGGAAATTCTTTTGGTCACTTCTGCATCCGTGCGGGCGCGCCGGGACGAAGGACGGGGTGATGGGTCTTCCGATACAGTCAGGCGTGCTTCGGCGATGGAAGCGAAAACGGTGAGTGCACTCGGCCGACCGGACACCGGCGACGACGACATACTCGGCTGGTTCCGGGCCGGTGACGAGCATGCGTTACGACTGCTCTACGAGCGATACGGAGCCGCCGTGCTGCACCTTGCCCACGCGTCGGTCGGCAACCGGGCCGACGCCGAGGACGTCGTGCAGGCGACGTTCGTCGCCGCCTGGCAGAACCGGGAGGGCTACCAGCCCGAGCGGGGGAGCCTGCTCGGCTGGCTGCTCGGCATCGCCCGGCGCAAGGCGGCCGACCTGATGCGCTCGCGGGTGCGTCAGAACCGGGTCGCCGACACCCTGCGCCAGGTCCCGCCCGAGCGCCCCGACGACCGCGACGCCAACGCCGTCGTCGACCGGCTCGTCGTGGTGGACGAGCTGACCACCCTCGAGCCCGACCAGCGGCGCGTGCTCGAGCTCGCCTTCTACGACGACCTCACGCACACCCAGATCGCCGCGGTCACCGGGCTGGCGCTGGGTACCGTGAAGAGTCATCTACGCCGCGGCATGGCCCGGCTGCGCAAACGATGGGAGGTGGACGGTGCCACATCTTGACCCGGACCGTCTGATCCTCATCGCGCTCGGCGAGCAGACCGCGTCGGCCGGGGAGGCCGAGCACCTCGCCGGCTGCCCCGCGTGCCGCGCCGAGCTGGCCACCAACGAGACGGTGGTGCGGCTCGGCCGCGGCTCCCACGATCTGCGGGAACTGCCCGACCCGCCCGCCGGCGTGTGGGACCGCATCGCCGCGGAGGCGTTCCCGGCCGAGGCGTCCCCGGCCGCCGCGCACCCGGCGGCCGCACCCGCGGCGACCGCGCCCGCGCCGCCGGTGGTTCTCTCGCCGCGACGCCCCTGGGCGCCGGCGCGGCCCCGGAACCGGTGGCGCCTGGCCCTGGTGGCGGTCGCCGCCGCGCTGGTCGGCGTGGCCGGCGTCGTCGGAGTCCAGCAGCTCGGCCGGTCCGGCTCGCCCCGGGTGATCGCCGAGGCCGACCTGCTGCCGCAGGCGGCCGCGCCGGGCACCGCGCACGGCACCGCGACGATCGTCGACACCGGGCACGGGCTGCAGATGCGGCTGAGTCTCTCCGGCATGCCGGCCGCGACCGGCTACTACACGGTCTGGCTCTACGACGGCGGCACCGTCATGATCCCGATCGGTTCGCCCGGTTCGGCGCCGCTCAACGTGCCGGCCGCGGCGAGCGACCTGACCAAGTTCCAGGTGGTGGACATCTCGGCGCAGCAACTGGGCCAGCAGCAGCACGGCACCAGCATGCTGCAAGGAAGGCTGAAGAGCTGACCATCCGCGTACGTCGGGGGATTGTCCGAGATCTAGCACGATCGCCAGCTGTTCGGGGGTCGGTGGCAGGTCTAAGAGTTGAGTCGTAACTGTTCGATGCGGTAGTTGTAGATCGCGACGACCGCTTTGATGACGTTGGTACGGTTCCGATTCGAACGGGTGTGCTGACGGAAAGCGGGTGGGGGCGGTGACAGTTGAGGCTGCCGCTGCGCGTACCCGAGGCAAGTCAAAGCAGAAGAATTGGCGGCGGCCGAAGGATGCGCCGGCCGCCGTGATCCGTCTCGAGCTCGACACGAGTGATCCGTTCACCCGGGTCCGGGTGGAGAAGCTGTTCGGTGCGATCTGGCAGCTGCGGCGGGCGTTGCAGGCACAGGCCCGCTCGCGGGTGGACGCCTACTGGGCGGCCGGTCGGCTGCGCTCGGCCGAAGGCGGACCGATACAGGCGCGTGAGCGGTTCGGGCTGTCGCGCACGGCCCTGGAACAGGCCGCCGCCGGGCATCTCGACAGGTCCGGATGGTTAGGCCGGCACCTGAGCAAAGCCCTCGCCATGCATCTCGCGGACGAGGTTTGGCAGACCGTGGACCGGCACCTGTTCGCCGACAGGGCGGGCAACCTGCACGGCCGGCCCCGGGTCGGCAAGTGGTGGACCTCGACCCGGATCTGCGGCCGGGCCCGCTCACACACGAAGCCGCGCACGTGGGAGACGTTCCGGCTCGTTGGGGCCCTCGACACGTATCGGAGCGCCTATCCGGACCGCAGACCTCGGCGGATGCCGGCACCGTCACGCCCGGCCGGACCGTCTGGCTGGTGGAACTACGACGGCCCGTTGACCGTCGTGTTCCCCGGCGCGGACGCGCGACCGGACCTGGTACTGCCGGTCCGGCTGCCGCACGGCCCGGCCCGACAGGCGCGTTTGGAGCACTTTCTTGGCCGGACGGAGCTTTGGCACAAGATCGACTTGGTCCGGGTCGAGGATCCGAAAGCGCCCGGCGGATGGCGGTACTACGCCCATTTGATGGTTCTCGATCGCGGCTGGACCAGCCCCGCCGTGCAGGCCGCCCGCGCCACGGCGCCGGCCGGGTGGGTGGGGTTGACGGGAACGTGTCCAGCCTCGCGGTCGTGTCCATGCCTGCCGACCGCGGGTGCCCAGGAGGTCTGGCGACGAGCCTGATCACCGTCGACGACCGGCAACGTGCCAGGGCGGTGGACGCTCGGCTGGTCGCCCGGCGCCGGCAACGAGCGCTGGACCGGTCCCGCCGTAACAGCAACCCCGCCCAGTACCAGCTCTCCACCCGGCAGGCCAAACGCGCCACCCGTCGCGCGGCCGCCGGCATCCGAGTCCGGCAGGTACCGACACCCCTTGGGCCGCGCGTGGCGAACGCGGTCGGAATCCCGCGACAGGCCTACGACAAAGACGAGCTCTGCGACGCCTACCGGCGCACCCGTGCAGGTCATGCGGTGGCAGGGCGGGCGGGAACCCAGGCCAAACAGGCACGAGCTCGCGAAATCGCCCGGACGATCGTCGCCGAGCACGGTCCGCGACTGGTCGTCGAGCACACCAACATCCGCGCCTGGGCGAGACTGTGGGGCCGCGGCATCGCCCTGTTTTCGCCCGGCATGCTCACCGCAGCCCTCAAACTCGAATGCGCCGCGGCCGGCGGCCAACTGCTACGCGCCGGGACCACGCGGACCGCCCTTTCGCAGCAATGCCCGTGCGGCGCCCGGGCGAAGAAGCCGCTCAGCCAGCGGGTCCACCGCTGCAGGTGCGGGATCGTCGGGGACCGGGACCTGGTCGCCGCGGCGATGGCCGCCTGCGTCCAGCTCGAGGATGAAGATCAACCGACCACCGCAACCATCAACGAAGACTTCCGGGCTGCCCTGGCTGCCCGGATTGCAGTAAGAGGGCAGCAATAGGCCCTCGCGAGGTCAACCGCCACCACCGTCACGCCACCACAGGTGTCGGCAGGTACGGCAGCTGTCCGACAAACGGAAGCCTCTGCCGAGCAAACCCCACCAGTCGTCACCACAGGCCGAACAGCAACCCCCGATGAGACGCCCAACCCCGGGGTGCGGCGACCACGCGGGAAAGCCAGGCCCAGAAAACTGCACGCCGACACCGGCGCACAGTTACGACTCAACTCTTAGTGTCCGCCGCATGAGAGCCGCCGCCGCCGCCGTCGCCTGGAGAGTCGCCGGCATCGACCTTCACCTGCTGTTGATCGAGGCTGCGGTGGCCGCGGTCGTGTTGTTGACCTCGCATCTGGCCTATCCGCCCACCGTGCGCGCGGCTCTGGTTGCCCTGGTCGTGGTCCTGTGCCTGGTCACGGTCGCCGGCCGGTTGCCGCTGGGCCTGGGCCCGGCGTCGCCCTCGGTGGCCGCCGCGCTGGTGCGGACGGTGGGCGTGGCGCTGGCCGGCGCCGGCGTCGTGGTGGTGGTCCTCGACCTGACGCAGACCGACACCCCGGCCCGGCGGACCGCCGACGGCGCGCCCTTGGCCGCGGTCGTGCTCTCCCTGTATCTCGCGGCGTTCCTGGCCCTGACCAGCCGGGACGGGGGTCTTCCACCGCGAGCGATGCTGACCGGTGCGGGACTCGGACTGCTTCCCGCGCTCCTGTTCGCCGCGGCCGTGCCGGTGCTGTGGCCGGCCCTGGTCTGGTGGTGGGGCTTCCTGCTGATCGCCGGGGCCGCCGCCGGCAGCGGCTTGCTGGTCCGGTCGGGCGAGATCGGCTTGCGGGCGGCGTTGCTGGCCACGATCACGGCCTGCCAGGCGGTGTTCTTCACGGCCGCGGTGCTCTATCACGACGGTCCCGACGCATGGATGCCGTACGCCGGTCCCGGCCCCCTGACCCTGCAGGGCCAGCTGGAGCAGAACCGGGCGGAGGCCATCGACCCCTATGTCGGCCTGCTGTTCCTCGGGGCGGTCGCGGCCACGGGCCTGACCGTCCAGGCATTGACCACCTGGCGACGCTCCCTCGGCAGCGCGGCGATCACCGCCTGATCGCGGCCTCGCTCGCCGTCGTCCGCCGTCGATGAGCCCGGGCTGTAGAGTGCTTGCCGTAAAGCGCTTTGCGGTGCGGGGCCGCGGCGACGACGGACCGGGGCGGAGCGTTGACGGCGGGACATCGAGTCACGATCTACGAGGTAGCCGAGCGCGCGCAAGTCAGCATCTCGACCGTCTCCAACGTGCTCAACAAGCCGGACCGGGTCAGCCCGGCCACCCGCGAGCGGGTGCTCGCCGTCGTCGACGAGCTGGGGTTCGTGCCCAAGGTACAGGCGGTGAGCCTGGCCCGGCGGGGGACCGGCCGGATCGGGGTGATGGCTCCGTTCACCTCCTACGGTTCCTATCTGCGCCGGCTGTCCGGGCTGCTCACGGTCGCGACCGAGCTCGAGATCGACGTCGTCGTCTTCGATCACGAGTCGGCCGCTCTGGCCTCCTCGCCGGTGCTGGCGAGTATGCCGGTGCACGGCCGGCTGGACGGGCTGATCGTGATGGGGCTGCGCATCGAGGACGCCATCGCCGACCGTCTGCGCGAGCGGGGCCTTCCCACGGTGGCGGTCGACGCGGACAGCGCGTTGTTCAGCCGGGTCGTGATCGACGACCGGGCCGGTGGGCGGCTGGCCGCCGAACATCTGCGCGATCGGGGGCACCGGCGGGTCGGTTATGTCCTCGAACGGCAGGTATCCGACTACGAGTCGCAGGCCATCAAGCGGCTGACCGGGTTCCGCGAGGTCGTCGCCGCCGCCGGTGGCGAGGTCGTGGTGACCGACAGCGACAACTCGGTCGACGGGGCCCGGCAGGCGGCCGCCGGCCTGCTGGACCGGGGCGACCGTCCGACGGCGATCATGGCGCACCACGACACCCTGGCGGTCGGTTTGCTGCTGGCGGCGCGCGATCGCGGCCTGCGCGTCCCGCAGGACGTGGCGGTCATGGGCTTCGACGACGGCGAGATGGCAACCGCGGCCGACCTGACCACCGTGCGTCAGCCGTTCGAGGAGTCCGGGACCACCGCACTCAGTGTGCTGCTCGGCCATCTCGCCGGCTCCGACCTGCGATCGACGACCATGCTCGACGTCCGGGTCGTGGAACGCTCGACCACCTGACCGGCGCTCGGGCCGTCGCCGGACCGTCACGCGGCGGCATAAAAGTGCTTCTAGAGAATCTCTTGACAGTCCCTTCGCCGTGCGGTTTCGTGCTTGTAACGCGCAGGTGCTCGCCGCACCCGCCGGCGTCCCCGCGCGAAGCGCACGCGCGGTCGGCCCGGCCCCATCACCAGGCACGTCATCCGCCGGCCATCCTCCAGCCGGACCGGCATCCCCTGCCAAGGAGTAGCGATATGTCAGCCGAAAAGATAATGAAATCGCTTTGGTCGGCGCTGGGCTGTGCGAGCCTGATGCTCGTGGCGGCGTGCAGCGCGCCCGGCGGCGACTCCGGCTCGGCCGGCGCCACCAGCAGCACGGCCGCGGTCGCCACCTCCTGCGGCAGCGACCCGGTCACGCTCAAGGGGTACTTCGAGACCGGCTTCCCGCTGCCCAAGCAGCTCGCCGACGAGTTCACCAAGCAGTTCCCGAACGTCAAGTGGGACATCCGCGAGGACCAGTTCGCGGTCATCACGCAGAACGCCCCGCGGGTGCTGGCCGACGACCCGCCGGACCTGATGCGCCTGCCGCAGGTCTCCGAGCTGGTCAAGGACGGCCTGCTCAAGAACCTCGACGGCTACGCGCAGGCGTACGGCTGGGACAAGTGGCCGGCTTCCCAGCTGGAGCAGATGCGGGTCGGGGCGAACGGCCAGCGCGGTGACGGCCCGCTCTACGCCCAGGGCCTGAACTTCAGCATGACCGGCGTGTTCTACAACAAGAAGCTGGCCGCGCAGATCGGCATGACGCAGCCGCCGGCCACCCTGGCCGACTTCGACGCGGTGCTGCAGAAGGCGAAGGACGCCGGGATCACCCCGATCAACCAGTTCAACGGCGGGGCGACCGGTGGCCTGGCATTCCCGCTGCAGAACCTGATGGCGGCGTACGGCGAGCCCGCCCCGATCAACGACTGGATCTTCCAGAAGCCGGGCGCCACCATCGACACGCCCAGCAACCTGCAGGCGACCCAGCACCTGGAGAAGTGGATCAAAGCGGGTTCGCGCCCGACATCAACTCGCAGGACTACGCGACGATGATGAGCCGCTTCATCGGTGGCAAGGCGCTGTTCATCTTCGACGGCGACTGGGAGTCCGGCAATCTCGACAAGCAGATGGCCGGCAACGCCGGGTTCTTCCTGATGCCACCGCAGCAGAGCGGCGGCAAGCGGGCCGCGATGTCGGCGCCGCTGACCTACGGCATCAGCACGAAGGCCGCGCACGCCGACTGCGCCGCGTTCTTCCTCAACTGGGTCGCGACCAACCAGAAGGCACGCGACATCGACGTGTCGGTCGGCGGCTCGCACCCGATGGGGCCGTCCGACGCGTACATGCCGCCGGTCAAGGAGGGCACCGTCACCGCCGCGACCCTCGCCGCCGGCGCCACCATCGGTAAGGACAACGGGTCGATGGACTTCATCGCCAACGCGACCGGCGCGATCTACGCCAAGAGCTGGACCCCGCAGCTGCAGAAGCTGGCGGCCGGTCAGCAGTCACCGGACGCCCTGCTGAAGTCGGTCCAGAAGGACTACGAGAGCCAGGTCAAGGGCTGATGCCGGTTCCCGTCACGGGTCGGCGTGCGCGGCGCGCACGCCGGCCCGGCGCCTGGGTGGGCTGGCTCTTCGTCGCCCCCGCGGCCGTCATGTACGCCGTTTTCGTCCTGCGGCCGCTGGCCCTGACCGTCCAGTACTCGTTCTACGACTGGAACGGCATCGGCGCCTCCGCCTGGGTGGGCCTGGCCAACTACACCCGCCTGTTCACCGAGCCCGAGCTGCTCGCCACCATCGCGCACGCCTTCGAGCTGATCCTGTTCTTCAGCGCGATCCCGGTGCTGCTGGGGCTGTTCGTGGCGGCGACGATCCGGGGCATCGCGCAGAGCGGCTGGCCGTGGCCGCCCGTACCGTGCTGTTCCTGCCCCAGGTCATCCCGCTGGTCGCGGCCGGCATCATGTGGAGCTGGCTGCTGTCGTCCACCGGTCTGGCGAACGAGCTGCTGTCGGCGGTGGGGCTGGGCGGGGTGACCCGTGCGTGGCTCGGCGACTTCGGCACCGCCCTGCCCGCCGTCGGCGTGATCGGCGCCTGGGTGCTGGTGGGCCTGTGCACCCTGCTCCTGCTGGCCGGGATGAGCAAGATCGACCCGGCGCTGTACGAGTCGGCCCGCCTCGACGGAGCCGGGCCGGTGCGCGAGTTCCGAGCCATCACCCTGCCCAGCCTGCGCCAGGAGATCGGCGTCTGCGTCACGGTGACCGTCATCGCCGCCCTGGCCAGCTTCGACGTCGTCTACATCTCCACCCAGGGCGGCCCGGGCAACGCCACGATGGTCCCCGGACTCGAGATCTTCTACCTCGCGTTCTCCGAGCGTGAGGTCGGCCGCGCCTCCGCCCTCGCGGTGGTGCTCGTGGTCCTCGTCCTCGCCTGCGTCCTGCCCGTCCAGCGGCTCACCCGGGACGGGTCCCGATGATCGTCAACCGCCGCGAAGCCCTGATCGGGCGGATCCTGCTCGTGCTGCTGATGGCGATCACCGTGGTGCCGTTCCTCAGCCTGTTCGTGACGGCGCTGCACCCGGCCGGGACGTACCCGTCGGGGTTGTCCTGGCCGGCTGATCCGCAGTGGCGGAACTTCACCGACGCGTTCCAGGCCGCCCACATGGGCGAGCTGCTGCTGTCCAGTGTGCTGATCGTGGCCGGCGTCGTCCCGGCCTCGCTCCTGCTCGGCACGCTGGCCGGCTTCGCCTTCGGCCACCTGCGCATGCCCGGTCACCGCATCGGCTTCCTGATCTTCGTGCTGGGCCTGACGCTGCCGTACGAGGGCATCGTCACCCCGCTCTACTACCAGATCCGCGACATGGGGCTGCTGAACACCCGCTGGGCCATCATCCTGCCGTTGATCGGGCTGTTCATGCCGTTCTCGGTGCTGTGGATGCGGGCGCACTTCGTCACCATGCCCGACGACCTGTCCGAGGCCGCCCGCATCGACGGCGCCACGACCTGGCAGCTGTTCTGGCGCGTGCACGTCCCGCTGTCGCGCCCGGCGCTGTCGTCGCTGGCGATCCTGCTCTTCCTCTGGACCTGGAACCAGTTCCTGCTGGCCATCGTGCTCGTCGACGACCCGGCGAAACGGACCATGGCCGGTGCGCTCGGCGCCTTCCAGGGCCAGTGGGGCACCGACATCCCGCTGCTGTGCGCCGGCTCGCTGCTGATTCTGACGCCCACGCTGGCCGTGTTCCTGATCTTCCAGCGCCGCTTCGTCGCCGCTCTCCTGCAAGGCTCGATCAAGGGATGACCGGGCCTCGGACACCGATCCCGGAGACTCGCACGACCGCGGCGCCGATCCGCACGGACGCCCAGCGCCGGGAGTTCATCCGCTACACCGACACCCGCCGCTGGCCGTTGCTCGGCCGCTTCCCGGTCGGGGACGAGCTGCACGACGACCTCCTGGCCCAGATGCTCGGCTGCTCCCGGGACACGGTTCGGTCGATCGTCGCCGGCCTCACCGGACAGGCGCGCGGCACCGCGGCGGACCTGCTCGCCGACCGCGGCTTCCGCAGCGCGCTCCGGGAGGTGACGGGCCGGCCCGGAGAGCGGATCGTCGCGGTCGGCGACTCGATCACGGCCGACCGCCTGGGCTGGTTCGAGCTGCTGTCCGCGGCCGCGGACCTCGACGACCGGCCGGCCGCCGAGATGGTCAACCTGGGCGTCAGCGGGGACACCACCGCCGACGTCCTCGAGCGATTCGACCTGCTGGAGGCCGCCCGGCCCGGTCACGTACTGCTGATGCTGGGAACCAACGACGCCCGCTCGCACGGGCGTCCCGTCGCGTACCGCATGATCAGCGCCGCCGAGACCGCGCGGAACCTCCGGGCGCTGATCGACCTGGTCGTCACCGGGCTCGGCGCCGCCGTCACGGTGATCACCCCACCGGCCGTCGACCAGCGCCGCATCGACGCCACCTTCGCCGGCGGCGCCGTCGGCTGGCGTGCCGACGACATCGCCGAGGTCGCCGCCATCGCGCGGGAGGTGGCGCCGGCCGCCATCGATCTGCACGGGATCACCCGCGATCGAGCGGACGGGGACTTCCTCGAGGCCGACGGCGTGCACCCCACCCCGCACGGCCAGCGGCTCATCGTGACCGACATCGTGGCCCGGCTCGCCGCACGATCCCCGGGAGGAGATCCCCGAGACCCTCGCCCTCGGCGATGAGCTCCGGGTCGTGGCCGGCACCCGGCGAACCGGAGCGCTGGTCGTTTCGAGCGGCCGGACACGGGAACCCGCCCCGCCATGACTCACCACGCCGGCTTGCCGGGAAAACTCCGCCGGTCTCATGCTCTTCCCGTCCTCGCCGTCGCGCTTGCGCTTGCCGGCTGCTCGTCGGGACAGGTCGCCGAAACCGCGATCATCCGGCCGCCCATCTCGGGGCTCAACACGCAGAGCCCGGACGGCAATCTGCTGATCCGCAACTTCCAGGTGCTCTACACCGGACCCGCCGGGTACCCGGCCGGCAGCACGGCGCCGCTGCAGGTCAGCCTGTTCAACCAGACCGAGCGGGCGATGACGGTGGTGATCCGCGCCGCGCCGCCGGTCACTGACGCTCCCGAGCCGGGGTACGTGTCGGCCCAGCAGATCGTGCTGATCGGAGGGAAGGCGGCCGCCTCGCCCAGCGGGAACCCGGAGCCGGCGCCCGGCGGCGAGACGTCGCCGCATCCGGACCCGTCGGCGACCGAGGTCATCGACCCGTCCGGGCCGGCGTCGAAGCCGACGACGCCGGGCGCCTCGCTGGTGCCCCGGTCCGCCGCGGCCGCCGGGCAGCCCGCCCGGATCACCATCCCGCCGCTGAGCAGCGCGTCCTTTCAGCCCAGCATGCGGCAGAAGCTGCTGGCGGCCGGGCTCAGCGAGCGGCTGAGCCCCGGCCGGTCGCTGAACCTGGTGCTGGAGCCCGGTGCCGGGGCCGCGCCGATGAACCTCGTCGTGCCGATGGAGGTTCCGCTGTCGCCGATCCCGCGCTCGGGCGGCTCCGGCACGCCACCCGAGAAGAACATGGGTGAGGGCGGGTAAGGCCGGTCGCTCAGCCGGCCGGTCGCTCAGCCGGCCGGTCGCTCAGCCGGCCGGTCGCTCAGCCGGCCGGTCGCGATGCGTCGGCCGGTACGGCAACCGCGGTGTCCCGGCCGGCGGCGACGGTCTGCGGCCGCCGGCCACCCGGGGCGTCGTCGTGCACCGGGCGACGATCCGCGCCGACGGTCGGTTGGCTCTTGAGCCGGCCGCGGCGGGTGTCCCAGATGTCACGGGCGATGATCTGCAGGATGCCGGCGACCGGGATGGCCAGCAACGCACCCAGAATCCCGGCCAGCTCGACCGCGATGAGGATGGCGATCAACACGGTCAGGGGATTCACCTTCACCGTGCGGGCGAAGATCAGCGGCTGCAGCAGGTGATTCTCCAGCTGCTGGTAGAGCACGAAGAAGACGATGACCACGATGCCCGCGGTCGTCGACTGGACGAACGCCGCCAGCGTGGCGACGACCGCGCCGATCGTGGCTCCGGCCAGCGGGATCAGGTCGGCGATGCCGACGAACAGGGCGATCAGGCCCGCGTACGGGACGCCGAGGACGGCCAGCACCGCAAACGTCAGGCTGCCGCAGATGATGCTGATCAGCAGATTCCCGGTGATGTACCCGGTGATCGTCTTCGCGCAGTCGTGCCCGACCCGGCTGATCCGCTCGGCCCGCCGGTCATCGAAGAGGGCGAGGAAGCCCTGCACGATCTTGGGTGCCTCCAGCACCATCAGGTAGGCCAGCACGATGATCGTCACAAGCCCGGCGACGCTCGTGGCCGCCCCGCGCAGGAGCATCAGCGTGGGCGCGCCCAGCCCGCTCGCGTACTGGCGGAACTTGTCGGCGTTTCGCTGCGCGTACTCCAGGAGGTGGTAACGCTCGATCAGCCCGCCGACCGGTCCGCGCCCGGCCCGGGCGTCCTCGATGATCTTCGGGAAGTCGTGGACGACGTTCGCGCCTTCCCGGATCAGCGGCACGATGAACAGCGTCGCCAGGCCGCCGAGCGCCACCACGGCCACGAGGAACACCAGCAGCGTCGCCAGCCAGCGTTTGCCGAAGGCGACGCGGCGCTGGACCCAGTTGACCGCGGGGTGCAGCGCGACGGCAAAGAACCCGGCGATGAGGATCCACGTCAGCACCTGGCTGGTCACCCGCATCAGATACAGGACGAGCAGAGTGGCCAGCACCAGCCCGATGACGACCAGTGTCCGCCGGGCGACGACCGCATTGTCCGTGTTGTTCACCGTGATGGGCTACCCCGCAAAAAGCACGACAAACGTGCCAGGTCGGCATCGGCGTTTATGCGTTAAACCCAAAAGAATTCTGTTCAGGAGATCGTGAGCGGTCTATCCGCGGTGCCGTCGCCCGGATCCTGGTCCCTGCCGAACCGTCATCTATGGGACGCTTGCGCGATCTGCGGTGGCGCACAGCAACGCGGGGGAGGCGTGATGGCTAAGGACCCGGACACTCCGCAGGCGCGCGGGGACGCGGCCGCGGCCGTCCCGGCCGGCGGCCCCGGCTCCGGGCGTGCCGGTCTGGATCAGCGTCGCATCATCGGCGCGGCGGTGCGGTTCATCGACGAGAACGGCCTGCGGATGCTGACCATGCAACGCCTCGGCGCCTACCTCGGTGTCGAGGCGATGGCCCTCTACCGGTACGTGCCCGGCCGGGAGGCACTGCTGGACGGCGTCGTCGAGACCGTTGTGGACGAGCTGTTCGGCGATCCCGACGTGCACCTGGAGGCGCATGCCGGCTGGGTCGACTACCTGCAACGGCTGGCTCACGGTCTGCGCCGCATCGCGCTGGCTCACCCGGAGGTGTTCCCGCTGGTGGCCACCAGGCCGCCGGCCGCGCCGTGGGTGCGGCCGCCGCTGCGCAGTCTGCGCTGGATCGAGTCGCTGCTCGAGGTGATGACCCAGGCCGGCTTCTCCGACGAGGACGCCGCCGCGGTCTATCGGGCGTTCAGCAGCTTCCTGCTCGGGTACCTGTTGCTGGAGGTCTCGTCGCACGGGGTGGAGACCGGTCCCGTCGAGGAGCCCGATGTGTCCCCGATCGAGGACCTGAGTAAGTATCCGATCCTGCAACGCCTGGAGCCCCATCTGTCGGTCGACGTCGCCGCCCAGGATTTCGAGGAGGCGCTCGAGGCGCTGCTCGATCGGGTGGCGCTGCTGTTGCCGCGGCGTCGCCGGCCGCCGCGTCTGACCGACGACCGGTGAATCTGGTTTATGTCATAAACGGCCGGGCAAGCATGAGTCGTCAAGCGATCGGAACAACCAATTCGGACAGCCGCGCGAATGGAGCATGCGCGGGCTGGAATCGCTTCTCCGATCGTGACTCCCCTCCCGGAAAGGAACTGTCGTGATTACTCAGAACGACATCGCCCGGCTCGACGGCACCGACGTGTACGACCCCAGCGGAGACAAGATCGGCTCGGTCGGTGAGGTCTACCTCGACGCCACGAGCGGCGACCCTGAGTGGGTGACCGTGAAGACCGGCCTGTTCGGAACCAAGGAGACCTTCGTACCGCTGCGCGACGCCCGGATCGCCGACGACCGGGTCACCGTCGCCTACGGCAAGAACCAGGTCAAGGACGCTCCGCGGATCGACTCGGACGGGCCGCTGAGCCAGTCCGAGGAAAGCGACCTCTACACCTTCTACGGCCTCGGCGCGGACCGCGACGGCTACTCCGCCTCCGACGGTGGCACGGGCTACCAGGACCGGCGCGCGGCTACCGGCGACGAGTCCGGCTACGCGGGCGGCGGGGACGCCATGACGCGTTCGGAGGAGCGGCTGGTCACCGACACCCGTACCGAGGAGGCCGGCAAGGCCCGGCTGCGCAAGTACGTGGTCACCGAGGAGCAGCAGGTCACGGTGCCGGTCGAGCGCGAGGAGGTTCGGCTGCAGCGTGAGCCGATCACGGACGCGAACGCCGGTGACGCCTACGACGGCCCCGAGATCTCCGAGGCCGAGCACGAGGTCACCCTGCGCGCCGAGCGCCCGGTCGTCGACACCGAGGCGGTGCCGGTCGAGCGGGTCCGCCTCGGAAAGGAAACCGTGCGCGACCAGGAGACCGTCTCCGGCGAGGTCCGCAAGGAGCAGATCGAGTTCGACGGCCCCGAAGGCAGCGACCGTCGCTGACCCGATCGACCGGGTCCGGCCCGGCGCCGGCCGTCACCGGGCCGGCGCCGGGCGCCCGGCACCGCGGTACGCACCTCGCCACCACGCCTGCGGCACCGACCGCCGGCGTGGTGGCGAGGTCCGACGTTGACGGAGGCATGATGAGCAGCACCGAACCGCAGACCACGAGCGACCAGCGGGGAGCGCGACCCGCCGCCGGCAGCGAAGCGCCGGCCGCCGGGCCGCCGAACACCGGCGACGCGATGACCCGATCCGAGGAACGCCTCGTCCCGTCCACCGAGGTCTACGAAACCGGACGGGCACGGCTGCGCAAGTACGTGGTCACCGAGGACGTCCAGATCACCGTCCGGGTCCGCCGGGAGGAGCTGCGCCTGGAGCAGGAGGCCATCCCCGAGTCCGGCCGGCAGTCGGTGGCCGACCCCGACGTCTTCGGCCCGGACGAGGTCTTCGGTGGTCCCGACGGCGGTGTCATCTTCGACGTCACCCTGCACGAGGAGCGTCCGGTGGTCACCACCGAGATCGTTCCCGTGCAGCGCGTCCGGCTGACCAAGATCGTCCACACCGACGAGCACGTCGTCTCCGGCCAGGTCCGCAAGGAACGCATCGAGGCCGACCTGCCCGGCGAGCCACCGGCCACCCTGCGATGACCCCGCGGCGCGAATTCGCGGCTGGTGCCGACGTGGGTCCGTGATCGCCGGTCGCGACGTACATTGTGGCGGCTGATGGGTCAGCGCGGATCGGCGCCCGTGGCGGGGATCAGATCGACTGCTCACCCAAGGAGCCTCCATGACCTCGGCATCCTCCTCGACGACCACGGTGGCGCTGGTGCACGGCGCCTTCGCCGACTCCGGAAGCTGGAACGGCGTCACCGAGCTGCTGCTGGCGGCCGGTGTGCCGGTGCAGGCGGTGTCCAATCCGCTGCGCGGGATCGCCGCCGACGCCGCGTACGTGGCCAGCGCGATCCGGCAGATTCCCGGCCCGGTCCTGGCCGTCGGCCACTCGTACGGCGGAGCGGTGATCACCAACGCGGCGCTGCCGGCCGGCAACGTGGTGGGACTGGTCTACGTTGCCGCCTTCGCGCCGGACGAGAACGAGACCCTCGGCGAGATCGAGGGCACCTCGCGCGACAGCGTGTTGTCCTCGGCGCTCAAACCGGCCGAGTTCCCGGCCGGCGGGTCGGAGACCGCGGTCGAGCTGTACGTCGATCCGGCCCAGTTCCATCAGGCGTTCGCCGCGGATTTGCCCGAGCGGCAGTCGGGCGTGCTCGGCGCGTCGCAACGGGCGATCGCGGCCAGTGCGTTCGACGAGCGGTCGGGCGCGCCGGCCTGGAAGAAGCTGCCGTCGTGGGCCGTCGTCGCCACCGGGGACAAGGCGGCCGGCAGTGACGTCGTACGGTCGATGGCCGAGCGCGCCGGAGCGACGATCACCGAGATCGAGGGCTCGCACGTCGTGATGATCTCGAAACCCCGGGAGGTCACCGACGCGATCCTGGCGGCCCTGGCCGAGGTCGGCGGGAGCCGGGGACGGTGACCGCCGACCCGTCGAGCGGGGCGGCGCACGACGCGCTGGCCGGCTCGCTCAAGCGTACGGAGATCCAGAGAGCCCCGCTGTCCGTCGCCGGCCGGGAGATCGTGCAGGTCCGCACCGAGATCCCGCCGGGTGTGGAGTCCGGTTGGCACATCCATCCCGGTGAGGAGGTCGGGTACATCGTGGCCGGCACGGTCGAGATGCGCATCGCCGGCCGTCCGACGCTCCTGCTGCAGGCCGGAGACGGCTTCCTCATCCCGCCCCGGGTGCCGCACAACGCCCGCGACCTGGGACCGGGCGTCGGCGAGATGCTGTCGACCTACCTGGTCGAGGTGGGACAGCCGCTGGCCGCCTTCACCGAGCCGCCCGATTCCGCTTCGCGCTGACGGCGGGATCGGCGGCCCAGGAGCGCGGGAATGGCCGGCAGCGGGAAGAGCACAACCGAGAGCAGGCCGGCGGCGACCAAGGCGAACCGGATCGCCGAGCCCAGCGGCCAGATCAAGCTGCAGGCCTAGGTGACCGGGGTGGCCTAGACGACGACGTTGTGGCTGTAGGTGCCGCGGTCGAACGTTCCGCCGCAGGTGACCAGGGCCAATTGGGGGGCGGTGTCGAGGCGGAACAGTGCCGCCGGCAGATGCCGTTTGTCGTAGCTTCGCCGGGCCACCGCGCGATAAGTGACCGTGTGGTCGCCGGCCCGTACGGCGATGGTCGAGCCCATGGGAAGTTGCTCGAGGCGGAAGAGGGCGCCGGGTCCATCGGTGGCGGTGTCGACGTGACTCGCGACGAGGACCGTTCCCCGCGCCGAGCCCGGCGTGGCCGACCCGAGCCACCAACCGAGGTCGGCCGGGTCCTCCGGGATGCTCAGTGCGCCGGATTGCGCCGAGACCGGTTGGACCGGGGCGTTGACGTGCAGAGCGGGGATGACGATGCGGATGGGCGGCGCCCAGTCGTCGGATCGCGGCTCCCGCGTCGTCGTGCCGGTGATCCGGGCCGCGGCGGGGGCCGGTGCGGCCGCAGCCGGTGCGGCCCCAGCCGGTCCGGGCCCAGCCGGTCCGGGCCCGCCCGGTGGGGAAGAAGCCGGTCCGGCCCCACCCGGTGAAGCCGGTGCGGCCGCGGCCGGCACGGAACCGATCCCGGCCGGCGGTCGCGCCGAGTGGATCGCCAGCAGGGCGCCGGCGACCGACGCGCCGAGGCCGGCGGTCAGCGCCGCCCAGCCCGCGACGCGTCGGCTACCGGAGCGGATCATGCCGGGACGGTCCGGCGACGTCGCAGCAGCAGGACGGCGCCGCCGCTCATCAGCAGGACACCGACGCCCAGCAGGCCGGCGACCGGACCGGTGAGCATCCGGTGCGCGGCTTCGCCGCCGGTGCCGGTGCCGATGCGGGCCGCACCCCGAGAGCGCGGGCGGCGGCGTTGAGCGCGTCGTGGTGCGCGGCGGTCACCGGTGCGGCGCTCTGCGCGGCCTTCTTGACCTGCGCGTCGCTACCGTCGGAGAGCTCCTTCTGGCCGGCGGCCATGGCGGCCATGTGCGCGTCCATCTGGGTGCTGATGAACAGGGTGTCGAAGCCGGCGCCACTGGCGGCCGCGTCCTGGCTGGAGGGCGCCGCGTACGCCGCTGCGCCGGGGACCAGCAGGAGCCCGGCGCAAAATCGACGCAACTTTGCGGGCCCCGGCCGGCCCGAAGGCGGGCCGGGGCTCGGCGTGCTCAGTAGAGAGCCGGACTGGTTCCGGCCGCCATGAGGGCGCTGCTCGGCACGGGAGCGGCGAAGCTCGCCTCGGTCCACAGATGCCCGTCACTTCCCTGGAAGGCGAGGACCCACGGCTGGACCGACGGCGTCGTGCCGGCCGCCACGCCGACCGTCCAGCTCTCCTGGAACGAGATGTCCGGCGTGACCCGCCACAGCGCGCTGGTGACGGCCCGGAAGGAGACCTGGATCTCGCCCGATCCGTCCGGCCCGATCAGCCCGTCGGCGCCGGCGCCCGGTCCGGCTCCGGGCGTCAGGTTCAGGTCGATGCGGGGGTTGGTGCGCTTGACCGAGTTGTACGTGTAGAGCACGTGGTCGGCCGACTGATAGGCGACCGCGACCCCGTCCAGCAGCCCGGTCGACCCGATGACGGTGATGCTCGGGCTGGTGGCCGGGTCCATGGCCACACCGGGACACGAGTTGTCCCCCGCGCTGTCCACCACGCACATCAGGTTTCCGCTCGGCGACTGGTAGGCGATGGCCGCCTCGCGGGAGAAGTTCAACGGCCGGCTCATGCTCGGGCTGTTGAGCATCGGCCGGTTGCTGTCGACCGGCGCGCTTCCCACCACGTACGTCCAAAGATGCCCGTTGGTTCCCCGGTACGCGATCTTGACCGCACCGGCCAGCGTGGACGAAGCGCTCGGGCTCGTTCCCGCGGCCATCCTTATCCCGGTGTTGGTCGCCAGCCCGGTCTGAAGGTCGAGCAGCCACAGCACGCCGGTGTTGGCCTGGAACGCGATGGTGGTCCGGCAGCCCCCGGCGCACGTGAAGGTGGCGGACGGGCTCGTGCGTGCCGCCATGCCGAGGCCGCGGTCGTGCGGTGTCCCGGCGGTGTCGAGCGTCCACAGATCCCGATTGGCCCCCTGGAACGCCACCGAGAACGACGGCGGCGGAGGCGGATCCGGAGGCTCATCGGCATGGGCCGGACTCGCGGCCAGTGCCACCGGCAAGGCGGTCATCATCGCCGCCGCGACCATCAGTCTTCCACGCCACCGGCCCAAAATCCGTCCGGCGGATGCGCGCATCGTTTTGTTCATGCGTGTCCCTCCTGTGCGTCCGAGGCCGCGACCCATCACGGTGGCGGAGCGCCCGGACGCCAGCCTGCTCAGCGGGCTGAAGCAGCGCTGACGCGGCGCTGAAACGCGTCCGCTCGGCCTATGGGCATCGTGGGCGGTGTGCTGAACCATGAAGCCGGAGGCCCAGGATGAACGCGACGATGATGGTTCAGACCGGGAGGCCGACGCAGGGAGACACGGTGGTCCGGCGATGCCTCGGTGCACCCGAACCGTGTCCCTGCCACGCCGACGAGGATGAGGGAGTCGTGCGCCGGCACGCGACCGGTGCCGAGTCGCATACCGCCGTCCTCGACGACACCGTCGCGCCCGCGCTCGACGGTCCGGGGCAGCCACTGAGCCCGGCTCTGCGGGCCGAGTTCGAGCCGCGACTGCGGCGCGACCTCAGCCAGGTACGCGTGCACGTTGGTCCCGCCCCGGCCCGGTCGCCGGACGCTCTCGGCGCCCGGGCCTACACGGTCGGGCGGCACATCGTCTTCGGCGCCGGGCAGTGGGCGCCGCTCACCCCGGGCTCGCCGGATCGCCCGGTCTGGTGCGCCTGAGTCCCGCCCGAGCCGCTGGACCGAGGCCGAGGAGGGTGGCCGCGGTGGTCGATGAGCGCCAGGCCCCGACCGCCGGGCAGATGCGTAAGGCCGAGTTCCTCCAGCAGCTCTACGGCGCGGTGGTCCGGGCCGTGGACGCCGAGTTCGCGCCGTACGGCCGGACCGCCGCGGACTGCCCCACCATCCTGCGAACACTGCGGTACTACCGGGCCCGTCCCGCGTCGTCGGTATTGCGTCTGATCCAGCGCTTCACTCATGCACCGGCCTCCGCCGACGCCGTCGCCCTGATCGCCGCGACCGCCCGCCAGGCCGGGGTCGTCGCTCGCGGCGTCGCCCGCGCCACCCTGGCCCGTTCCGGCCCCCGGGTGCAGTCGCTGGGCCCGCAACCCGCGATCCCGCACGACCCGGGAACGGTTCGCGCCCAGCTCAGCACCGGAGAGCCGTTGGCCGACGAAACCCGAGCCGCGATGGAGTCCTCGTTCGGAGCTGATTTCAGCTCGGTACGCGTGCACGACGACGACCGCGCCCGGCGGCTGACCCGGGCGTTGGGAGCGCGGGCGTTCACGGTGGGCTCCGACATCGCCTTCGCGGCCGGCGAATACCGGCCGTCGTCGGCCGAGGGCCGGCGGGTGCTGGCACACGAGCTCGCGCACACCATCCAGCAGTCGCACGGTCCGGTCGGGCCGGAGGCGGATCGGCAGGCGCTGGAGCGGGAGGCCGACCGCGCCGCGACCACCACCGGCGCTCGCGACGTGCGGCACCAGGGCGCCGGCGCGCGGGTTCAACTGCTGCCGGTCGTGGTGGCCGCCGGACTCACCCTCGCCGAGGCCACACCGGAGATCATTCTGGCGAGCGAGCTCGGCGCCGAAGTCGTGGTGGCCGACGGCGTCATCGTCACCGCTGCCGAGACCACACCGCTGCTGCTGGAGGCCTCGGCGCCGGCGTTGGTGGAGTCGACCGTCCCGGCGGTGCTCGAGTCGACCGTGCCGACCGTGCTGGAGACGACCGCACCCGCCGCCACCTCGTCGTTCGCCACCACCGCCGTGGCGGCCACCGCGGCCGTGACGCTTTCCGGCGATACGACTCCCACCCCCACCACGTCGGAGGAATCCGAGGAGAAGAAGCGGAAGTGCCGGCCCGATCCGTGCGAGCACCCGCTGCCGATCTCATGGCCGGCCGAGCTGCCCTACCCCGAGCCGATGCGCGGCGGGCTGCTCGTCCGCACGCCGTCCGATCAACTCGAGGCCGAGGGGATCAGCCGGGCCGAGCAGCAGACCCGCCTGGCACGGGCGATCCGCGAGGCACGTGACCGTGGGGTGCCACCGCCGAGGCCGTGCGACCCGGACGACGCCGAGCCGAACGCTCCGTACGACGCTCACCACCGGCATCCGCTCTACCTCGGCGGAGAGGAAGCGGAGTGGAATTTGTGCGCGCTGCGGGCCGACCGGCACCAGACCGGCCATCCACGACTGGACAACCAGAGCGAGCATCTGGCGGAGTACATGGAGTGCGGGATCTGTGAGGCTTCGCTCCGCAGACATCCGCCGGGTCAGACCTATGTGATCGTCGCTTCCAAGTAACCCGCGCGACCGGGCCGGGCTCGATCCCTATCCGCCGTGCGCGAGGAACTGCCGGATGGCGGGGTCGTCGGTGAGTCCGACGGCGATGGTGGTGGCGTGCTCGGCGGCGGTCGCGTCGCCGAGGAGGCGGAGGGCGTGGGCGCGGGCCACCCAGTACGGCTGGTAGCCCGCGACGCGGCCGGCCGGCAGGGCGTCGAGTTGCTGCAGGCCGGCGGTGGGCCCGTGGGTGTGGGTGATGGCGGTCGCCCGGGCGACGTACGCGCCGATGGTGGGGGTGAAGGTCACCAGGCCGTCGTAGAGCGCGGTGATCGCTGCCCAGTCGGTGGTGCCGGTCAGGGCACGGCGGTTGTGCACCGATTGGATGGCGGCGTGCAGCTGGTAGGGCCCGACCCGTCGCAGGCCGAGCGCCAGGCCGAGATGGTGTTCCGCCTCGCTGATCGCGGCCGGGTCCCAGCGGGTGGTGTCCTGCCGGTCCAGGGGCACGAACCGGCCTTCGGTGTCGAGCCGGGCCGCGGTCCGGGCATGGCTGTGCAGCAGAAGAGCGAGCAGACCGTGCGGCTCGGGTTGGCCGGGTGCGAGCTCGACCAGGATCCGCGCCAGGCGCAGCGCTTCGGTGATGAGGCCGGCGTGGGCGTGCCGGGCGTGCGCCTCGGCGTGGGTGGCGGTGTCCCAGCCGGTGCCGTAGGCGGCGTAGACGGCGTCGAGCACGCTGGTGAGGCGCTCCGGCAGGGCCTCGGGCGCCGGGACCTGGAAGGGGATGCCGGCCTGGCCGATCTTCGCCTTGACCCGGACCAGACGCTGACCCATGGTGCTCGGGGCGACCAGGAACGCCGAGGCGATCCGGCCGGCGTCGAGGCCGAGGACGGTCTGCAGCATCAGCGGGCTGCGCATGGCCGGGTCGATCGCGGGGTGGGTGCAGGCGAACATCAGCTCGAGCCGTTTGTCGGGGATCGGTGGTGGCGAGGGCTCGGTGGTCTGCTGGTCGATCAGCCGGGCGAGCTCGGGCAGGTGCCGGGTGGCGACGGCGCGGCGGCGGGCGCCGTCGATCAGGTTGCGTCGTGCGGCGGTGAGCAGCCAGGAGTCCGGCCGCTGCGGTATCCCGCGGTCCGGCCAGGTGCGGAGGGCGGCCACGAAGGCATCGGAGAGGGCGTCCTCGGCGGCGGCCAGGTCACCGGTGAGGGAGGCGAGAAAGGCCACCAGGCGGCCGTAGGACACCCGAACGGTGTCCTCGACCGCCTGGTGGGCCTCGTCGGCGGAGGTCCGGCTCACGCCGTCGGCGGCGGCAGCATCGGTCGCACCTCGACGCCGGCGTACGCGGCCGAGGGGCAGCGCGCCGCCCACTGCAGCGCCTCGTCGAGGTCGGCGACGTCGATGACGAAGTACCCGCCGAGCTGCTCCTTGGTTTCGGCGAACGGTCCGTCCTGCACGAGGCGCTGCCCGTCGCGCAGCCGCACCGAGGTGGCCACCTGCGGCGCGGTGAGACCGCCGGCGGACTGCAGCACGCCGCTGTGTTCGAGGGCGGCGATGTAGCCACTCCAGGATGCCCAGTAGTCGCCGGCGCGTGCCGGGTCGTCCCGGGAGTCGAAGGCGGACTGATCCTCGTACGCCATGATCATGTATTGCACTTGTCACTCCTCAAGGGGGCTCGGTCAGACGCCCGGGTAGGCGGACAGCGGTGCGCCGGTCTCCAGTATGGTCTTGAGCCCGGACAGGATCGCCACCCAGCCGACCTCCAGGTGCGCCGCCGCCTCGGTGGCCGGCAGGCCCTCGTGCACGCACGACAGGAAGGTCACCCCCGGCATCGGCATGAACGGCTCGAAGACGCTGAACGTGACGGTGGACTCGGGCAGGGCAGCGGTCGCCGGATCCCACAACCCGTTGAAGGTGGTCTTCAGCCGGCGGCCGGGCTCGACCTCCAGGACGGTGCCGGTGATGACGTCACCACCGCCGGCGGTGTACCGGTACGCGGCGCCGGCGGTGAGGTCGAACTCGGCGCGGAACCCGATGTAGTACGCCGGGGTGAGGTCACCATCGGTCAGGGCGGCCCAAACCTGCTGCGGGCCGGCCTTGATCGCCAGCTGCATCTTCTGTGTCGTGGTCATGGCTGTGCACTCCTCGGTCGCGCCGGAGCCCGGCGGGTCAGGCCACCCGATCGGGTGGCTCACCCCGCAGAAGCGGACCTGACCCCGGTTTCGACATCGCCCGGCAAGATTTTCCGAACTAGTCCGCGGCGGTCACGCAGCGCAACTGATCGCGGGCCTGCGTGAGGGCTCGGCGCACGAGGACGGTGAAAGCCCGCCGCGGCGAGTCGCGGTGCGGGCCGATCCGGGGCGCGAAGGTGGCGTCGACCGTGGCGGCCGCCTCCGCGGCGGCGGTGATAGCGGTGTCGCCGAGGGTCGTACCGATCAAGGCACGCTCGGCCGCGCGCGCCCGGACGGGACAGGGGCCGGCGTTCACCAGGCCGATGGCCGCCGCCGTGACGGTTCCGCCGGGTGCCGTGATCGCGGCCATCGCGGCCGCCTGCGGGTAGATGGTCACCCGCCGGTCCTCGGCGTACCCGATGCCGGTGCCGGCGGGTAGCTGCGGGATGTGCGCCGCGATGAGGATCTCGTCGGGACGGCGGGCGGTCCGGAACGGTCCCCGGAGGAAGTCTCCGGCCGATACCGTCCGGCTGCCGGCCGGTCCTTCCAGCACCAGCCGGGCGTCGAGGGTCACCGCCGCGGTCGTCCATTCGGCGGCCGGATGGGCGTACGCGAGGCTGCCCAGCATCGTGCCGCGGGCCCGGATGGGCGGATGGCCGATGTGACACACGATCGCCCGCAACAGGTCACCGAGAGGGCCGCCGGGTGAGTTCCCCCGGTCATCCGGCCCGAACCAGGCGCGACGTCACTCCATCGGAGGTAATTCGGTCGATGACGGCGCCGCGGTGCTGACCAGGCACAGCATGGCGATGTCGTCGCGCCGCGGTTGCGGACCGACGCTGCTGGCCAGGATGTGGTTGAGCACCTGGCCGGGGTCGGCTGCCGGCGCGGTGCGCAGCGCCGCGCACAACTCGTCGAGACCGAGATCGATCGGGTGTCCCCGGTCCTCGACGAGCCCGTCGGTGTAGAGCAGCAGGGTCGCCGCCGCCGGATAGGCGAACGGCGTGTCGCGATACCGGGGATGCCGCGTGGCGCCGAGCGGCGGGTCGGCGGGCAGCGCCAGCATGTCGACCTCGTCGCCGACGCGCAGCAGCGGCGGCGGATGGCCGGCCAGGACGCCGGTGCCCCGGTTCCGTGCGATGTCCAGCTCGAGGTAGCAGCAGGTGGCGATGGTGTCCAGCCGCGTGTTGCGAACCAGGTCGTTGGCCAGCCGCATGATCGCCGAGGGGCGGTGCCCCTCGAGGGCGTAGGCGCGCAGGGCGTCCCGAACCTGCCCCATGGCGGCGGCCGCGGCGGTGTTGTGCCCGGAGACGTCGCCGACGACCACACCCACGACGCCGTCGCGGATGCTGACCACGTCGTACCAGTCCCCGCCGACCTCGGCGCCGCGGGTCCACGGCAGGTACCTGGCCGCGCAGCGCAGGCCGGCGGTGGTGGGCAGCCGGGTGGGTAGCAGGGCGTGTTGCAGCTCGGTGGCGATGGACAGCGTGGTCTCGAACAGGAGAGCGCGCTGCAGGGCCTGGGCGCTGATGGCAGCCAGCGCGGTCAGGGTCGATCGGGTGTCCTCGGTGAAGTCCTGCGGATCGCGGTAGCCCACCACCAGCGTGCCGAGCAGGTGGCCGGCGACGGCGAGCGGGAGGAAGGCCCAGGCTTGCCGGTCACCGGGTGGGACCGGCGCCGTCGCGGCCGACTGACATCGCCGGAACTCGTCCACCGAGGGGAGATAGCGGGCAATTCCGGTGCGGGCGACCTCGACGGCGGGGTACGGGTGGTCGGCCGGCAGGTTGCGCAGCCGGGCGACGACCTCGTGCTCGTAGCCGGAGTGGTAGTGCAGCTCCAGACGGTCGTCCTGCCACAGGAACAGGGCCAGCCCCGTGCCGCCCGCCGATCGCTGCAGCACCGATCCGATGACGTCGTAGACCTGCGCGCTGGTGCTCGCGGCGACCAGGGCGGTGGTGACGCTCTCCAGGGCGCGGGCCCGTCGGGTGGAGGTCTCGGCGCGCGTGACGCTGTCGACCAGTTCCCTCTCCCGGGTGATGTGCGCCGTGATCTCGCGGAACGAGATGGCCACCGAGCCGGCGCTGTCGCGTCCCATGTTCACCTCCCAAACCTGGCCGATGGCCGGGTACGCGAGCTCCTCCCGCCACGGCTGGCCGGTGTCGGCGACCGCTCGGTAGCGCTCGAACAGCCCGTCGGTGAAGCTCTGGGGGGAGATGGCGCTCAGCGGTCGTCCGATCGTCTCCTCGGCCGAGCGCCCCGCCAGCCGGGCGCCGAGCTGGTTGACGTAGTCGCAGACGAAATCGACGATCTCGCCGCCGGCGTCCCGGATCGGCCGCAGCACGGTGAAACCGTCGAACGCGGCGTCGAGCATGTCGTAGAGCCGGGCTCCGCCGGCCGACTGCGGCGACACCGTCACCTGGCGCAGGTCCACGAAGCGGACGAGGAAGCCGTCGCCGTACGGCCCGGCCCGCAACTCGAAATGTCCGGATATGGAGGTCCGGTCGTAGTACACCGTTCGGGTCGCCGGGTTACCGGTCTCGACGACCGACCGGTACAGCGCCAGCGTTCCGTCGTTGACCGTTTCCGGCCAGAGCTCCCGGTAGCGCCGGCCGACCAGCTCGTCACGCCGCCGGCCCACCAGCCGGCAGCCGGCCTCGTTGATGTAGACCACCGTGAAGTCGACGATGGCGCCGTCGTCGCGCACCGACCGGGCCAGCACCCAGCCCTGCGGGTCGCTGTCGAGCATCTGCAGCAACTGCGCATCCGGGAACCGCTCTGGTGCCAAAACCCACCCCCTCTGGTGCGACCGGACCGGCGTCGCAGCCATCATCGCAGCGAGCAATCACGGGCCACACTTCGGCCGGGGCCGAGCCGGCCGCCGATTCTGAGTAACGTGGCCGTGGCCGGATCGCTGGAGGGGAGTCGCTGTGACCGATGAAGAGCTGGCCGAGAAGGTCGAGGCCGCGCTGGCCGAGGACCCGAAGGTGGAAGGCGCGCTGATCGACGTGGTGGCCGACGGCGGGGAGGTGCTGCTGCGGGGGACGGTCGGCACGTTCCGGCAGAAGCGGGAGGCGCAGAAGGTGGCCGAACGCGTCGAGGGGGTCACCGCCGTCGACAACATCATCGACGTACGCCTGCTGACCGAGCACCGGCGCGCCGAGGCCGAGCTGCGTGCCGACGTGCTGCGCGCGCTCAGCCTGGACGGCACGGTGCCGGGCAGCGTCGACGCCTCCGTCGACGACGGCACCGTGCTGCTGAGCGGCACCGTCGACCACGAACACCAGCGCGAGGAAGCGGTCCGGATCGCCGGGGAGGTGCGCGGCGTCGTCGACGTGCGGAACGACATCTTCCTGAACCCGCCGCTCACCGAGGACTAGGCGTTCATTCGACGGGGATGAGCCCCGGGCCCGGGCCGGTGCCGGACACTGACGGCTTCGCGAGGCGATCGTGAGGAGTGTCGATGTTCGAGGGACGCATGCTCGTGGCCGAGCGCAGCAAGTTCTGGTGGGTCGAGCTGGTGGCCGGCATCGGCTGGCTGGTCATCGCCTGGCTGGTGCTACGTGCGAACGTGACGTCGCTGGCCACGGTCGGCCTGCTGATCGGTGTGCTGTTCATCGTCGCCGGGCTCAACGAGGCCTTCGTCGCCACCATGGTCGGCGGCGGGTGGAAGGTCCTGCACTGGGTGGTCGCCGTGGTCTTCCTGCTCGGCGGCCTGTGGGCGCTCATCCGGCCGGTCAACACCTTCTTCGCCCTGGTCTCGGTGCTGGGCCTGGTGCTGCTGCTGGAAGGGCCTTTCGAGATCGTACGGGGTGTCTCCTCGCGCGCGGAGAACCCGTACTGGTGGCTGGGTCTGGTCGTCGGGGTGTTGCTGATCCTGCTGGCCCTCTGGGTCTCCGGCTCGGACCGCGTCTTCAACCTGCAGGCGCGGGCCTTTCTGGTGCTGTTCTGGGTCGGCCTGATGGCGCTGATCCGCGGTGTCATGGCCATCGTCCTGGCCTTCACCATCCGGCGTGCGGATCGGTCCCTGGCGGCAGTGTGACGTACGCCTGCGGACCGGCCCGATGTGCGCGGGCCGGTCCGCGCCGGCGTCAGGAGACGACGACACCCTCGCCGCCGGCCGCGCCGGGCACGGTGACCTCGCCGACCTTGGTCAGGGAACCGTCGAGCCCGGCGCGCAGCGTCACCAGCATGCCCGCGGCGCCCGTCTGCGCGTAGAGGTACCTGCCGTCCGGGGCGGCCGCGACGTCCACCTGTCCGGCGCCGGTGGCGAACGCCCCCAGCGACCGCAGCGAACCCTGCCGGCCGACCTCATACCCGGAAAGGCTGCCGCTACCGGCGTTTCCGGCGTACGCCCGGCCGTTCGTCACCACGATCCAGCAGGTCGCGGCCTGACCGGTCGCCGCGGTGGCGATCGGAGCGACGGTGCCGTCCCGGCGGAGCCGGAACGAGGCCACCGCGTTCGGGCCGGCCTCGGCGACCAGCAGGTGCCCGTCGTCGTCGAAGTCCATCGCGAACGGCACCGCGCCCGGCAGCGTGGTGACCGACGGGTGGGCGGACGGCCCGCGCCGCCGGTCGACGGTGAAGACGTCGATCGCGTTGCTGCCGGCCTTGGTCGTGACCAGCAACCGCGACCCGTCCGGGCTGAACGCGATCTGACCCGGGGTGTGGGTGAACTCCGGCGTCGCGGCGGGGTCGAGGCCCAGCGCGCGATGCCAGGCCGGCACCCGGACCAGCGTCCGGCCCCGCCGCAGGTAGCCCTGGATCGAGCCGCCGTCGCGGGCGTTGAGCACGTAGACCAGGCTGCCGTGCACGGCGACGCTGACCGGGAACGTTCCGCCGGTGCCGACCACCTGCCGCCGGTCGAGCCGATCACCGTGCACGTCGAAGACGGTGAGCGTGTCACTGCCCGCGTTCACCGCGTAGAGCAGGCCGTTGTCCCGGTCCAGGGCGAGCGCGCCCTGCGAGGCGGTGTGGTCGACGACCGAGCCGGCGAGCTGTCCGCCGAGGCCGCCGGTGCGGTAGGTGCCGGCCGGGCGCAGCGTGCCGCCGGGCAGGCGGCCGTAGGCGGCGACGGTGTTCGCGGTCAGGTTGTCGGTCAGCACGAAGACGGCGCCGCCGGGGCCGGACGACGGGGACGCGAGGGCGGGCGATCCGGTCGCCAGCGCCAGCGCGAGACCGGCGACGCCCGCGACCCGGATGCTGCTTTTCATGACTGCTCCTCACACGTACGGGATGGGTGTCGTCAGCCATCCTGTCCGCGGGGGACGCCGTTCTTGCCGCTGTTTCGTGCCTCGTAAGGACTTGCCACCCGGTCGGTAAGAACTCCGTCAGCCGGTGGTGCGGTGGCGGCTGCGGAAGGTGGCCATCTTGGCGCGGTTGCCGCAGTTGGCCATCGCGCACCACCGGCGCGAGCAGTTGCGCGAGCCGTCGACGAACACCCAGCGGCAGTCGTCGCCGCGGCACGCCTTCACCCGGGGCCAGTCCGGCCGGGCCGTGGCCCGCAGCAGCGCCGCGACGGTCGCGGCGGCGATGTCGCGGGCGAGGCCACCGGGCTGCCCGGCCCGCAGCGTCAGCACGTCGGCGACATCCAGGCGGAGGGTGAGCGCCTCCAGGCCGGCGACGGCGCTGAGGTCCGGTTCGATGCCGTTGTTGCGCAGGGCCAGGCCGCGGATCAGGACGCGCAGGCTGCGCAGCATCGCGACGCTGTCGTCGGCCTCCGGGCCGGCGTCGGGGCCGGTCGCCGACGCACCCAGTCCACGCCACCAGGCCTGCACCGAAGCGGCGTCGGCCAGCTCGTCCTCCTGGCCGTGGGCGGTGTTGGCCACGGCCAGCAGCAATTGTTCGTCGTCGAGTCCGGGCCGGCGGATGCTCTGCACCATGTAACCACCGTACCGGTTTTATCGGTTGACGGCCTCCGTAACCGGTGTAACGGTTACAGCGGTTGCACGACGATGAGGAGGTCACGGTGGCGGCGCACAGCATGCTCGCCGAGCGGGGAGGCGTCCGGCTGCGCTCCGGTGAGTCCGCCCTGCTGCTGGCAGCGGGGGTCTACGGAGTGAGCACGACCGTGTCGGTGGTCGCGCTGCGCGCCGTCCGCCCGGCCGATCTGCTGGCGGTCGAGATTTTCGGAGCGGCCGCCGTGCTGCTGGCCACCGCGGCCGCCCGGGGACGCCTGCGGCGGCCGGGCGCGCTGCGGCAGATGCTCGTCGGCGTGCTGGTGCCGGGCCTGGCATTCCTGTTCGGCGACCTCGGCCTGGCGCGTACCAGCGCGTCGAGCGGAAGTCTGCTACTGGCGGCCGAGCCGTTGCTGTCGGTGCTGCTGGCGCTGCTGGTGCTGGGGGAGCGGCTGTCCCGCCGGGCCGGGGCGGCGCTGCTGCTCGGCCTCGCCGGCGGGGCGCTGGTCGCGGTCGGACCCGGCGCGTCGGGCGGCGACACCACGCTCGGCAATGTGCTGGTGCTGCTGGCGGTGGGTGCCGCCGCGGCGTTCCTGATCGCCACCCGCCGGGTCAACGACGGCGACGGCCTGAACGAGAGCGCCTGGCAGAGCACCGGCGGCGCGCTGAGCGTCGTGCCGTTCGTGGCGGCGTCCTGGTCGACCGGCGGCACCCGCCTGGACACGGTGGGCGCCGCCGGCTGGCTGGCCTGCCTCGCGGTCGTGGCCTGCGGTGCGGCCGGCGGCGTTCTGTTCAACCGGGGCATCGCCCGGGTGCCCGCGACCCGGGCGGCCCAGCTGGGCAACCTGACCCCGGTGGCCGGCACCCTGACCGCGGTCGTGTTCCTCGGCGATCGGCCGTCACTGCTGCAGCTGGCCGGCGGAGCCGGGATCCTGGCCGGCCTCGTACTGCTGCTGCACAACCCGGAACCGCACGTCGACCCGGAGGAGTCACCATGACACTGTTCTGCGACATCACGCTCGCCGGACGCATCGAGCTGGCCGAGGCGCGGTTCATCGCCGCCTGCAGCGAGGCGGCGGCCGCTCGTCGCGGCGACGGCGCGGGCTTCGTCGCGCCGATCGCCGGTGGCGTCGCCAGCTACGCCGAACCCGAGTCACCGCTGAACAAAGTGGCCGGTCTCGGCTTCGCCGGACCGCCGGCCCCGGCCGACCTCGAGGCGATCGAGCACGCGTACGCCGCCCGCCGCGCGCCGGTCCAGGTCGAGCTCTCCCATCTCGCCGACGCCGCGCTGCTGGAGGTGCTGGCCGGGCGCGGCTACCGGCTCGTGTCGTTCGAGAACGTGCTGGGCCGCGCCCTCGGTGACCCGGCCGAGCCGGTCGAGGCGCCCGGCGTCGACGTCCGGACCAGCGGCGAGGACGAGTTCGAGACCTGGCTGAACGTCGTGGTCGAGGCGTCACTGCACCCGGACACGCAGGGCGTCCCGTGGCTCGAGGAGTTCCCCCGGGAGATCCTGGAGAACGCCGAGCGGGACGCCGCGGGGCTGGTCCAGCGCTACCTCGCGCGGCTGGACGGTGTGCCGGCCGGTGGTGGCAGCATGCGGGTCGCCGGCCGCATCGCCCAGCTCACCGGGGCCGGCACCGCGCCCGCGTTCCGCCGTCGCGGCATCCAGAGCGCCCTGCTCTCGGCCCGTCTCGCCGACGCCACCGCGGCCGGTTGCGACCTCGCGGTCATCACCGTCCAGCCCGGCTCGAAGTCGCAGCAGAACGCCCAGCGCCGCGGTTTCCAGCTGCTCTACACCCGGGCCGTGCTCGCCCACGAGGCCGGCACCCGTAGCCCGGCCTCCGCGGTGTAGGTGACCAAAGTCTGCGTGGGGAGGCGCCCGCCGGCCGGGGTCAGCCGGCGGGCCAGTCCCGGAACGCCGCCAGCAGCCGCTCGCGGGCGTCCGCCGTCAGATCCTGCGGCGGCAGGTGGCCCAGCGCGGCGACCGTGGTGCGCATCTGTTCCAGGTACCGGTCGCAGCCGTCGCATTCGGCGAGATGCTCGACGAACCGTCGTTCGACGGCCGGTTCCAGGGCGCCGTCGAGGTAGGCGGTCACCAGCTCCACGAACTCGTCGCAGTTCATGACGTCGCCTCCCCGGCCCAGCGCCGCTCCAGCGCGGCCCGCAACGCGGCCCGGCCACGGTGCAGCAGCACCCGCTGGTTGGCCGCGCTGATCGACAGCAACTCGCAGACCTCGTCGCCGCTGTGCCCGGTGACGTCGCGCAAGGTGACCACCACGCGCTGGCGGCGGGGCAGGGCGGCCAGCGCGGTCGCCAGTTCGCGCCGGGTCTCGGCGGCGACGGCGCCGTCCTCCGGTGACGGCCAGGCGGGCGGCGAGCTGAGCCAATGCCCGGGGTACGGGTCGTCGGCGTCCCGGAACCGGGCGGGCTCGACGGTCGGCCCGTGGTCGTCGCCGGTGGGAACCAGACGCGCGTCCCGTACGCCCCGGGTCTTGGCCTTGTTGATCAAGATCCGGTAGACCCAGGTGCGCAGGGAGGAGCGCGCCTCGAACCGGTCGACGCCCCGCAGCACGCCGAGCCACGCCTCCTGCACCACGTCCTGCGCGGTGTGGTCGTCGGCCACGTAGGCGCGGGCGGCCCGCAGCATGCCCGGCGACCACGCGTCGATCAGAGCGACGAACATGGTCTCGTCCCGGGCCCGCAGCCGCGCCACGATGACCGGGTCGCCGGGCAGCGCGCCGTCGAACGGTGCGGTCTCGACCACGAACGCACTCTACGACGGCCCGGGTCACGCACCCCAGGGGTCGTCGATGAGCAGGCCCCAGGTGCCGTCCGGCCGGCGGCGCAGGACATCGGCGCTGGTGCCGCTGAGCCGCAGCGGCGCGCCGTCGGGGCCGGTCCCGTCGAGGGTCCAGGCGTTGAGCACGGTGGCCACCCCGCCGGCCTCGACGACCTTGCGAATGTCCGGGGTCAGGGTCGGGCGCAGCGCGGCGAATCCCTCGAGCGCCGCCCGGATCTGGTCGGTGCCGCGCAGCGGGGTGGCGCCGGGTTCTGCGATGAACGCGGCGTCCGGCTCGTAGAGGGCGATGGCGTCCTCGAGGCGGCCGTCGTGCAGCGCGGCGGCGAACTCGGTGATGACATCGGCGGGCGTGGTCGGCATGGTGGTCTCCCGTTCAGCGGTATTCGGGGTTCGGGAAGTCGAAGCGGCAGCCGGCATCCCATTCGCTGCGCTGGTTGCCGTACGCCGGGATGCCGCCGGCGTCCTTGAGCATCCGGGCCAGGTGCAGCAGGTTCCAGGTCATGAACGTGGTGTTGCGGTTGGTGAAGTCGTTCTGCGGGCCGCCGGAGCCCGGGTCGAGGTAGGACGGCCCGGGGCCGGCCTCGCCGATCCAGCCGGCGTCGGCCTGCGGCGGGATGGTGTAGCCGAGGTGCTGAAGGCTGTAGAGGATGTTCTGCGCGCAGTGCTTGACGCCGTCCTCGTTGCCGGTGATCAGGCAGCCGCCGACCCGGCCGTAGTAGGCGTACTGGCCGGCGTCGTTGAGCAGGTGCGAGCAGGCGTACAGCCGCTCGATGACCTTCTTGGTGATCGACGAGTTGTCACCGAGCCAGATCGGGCCGGCGATGACCAGGATGTCGGCCGGCAGGACGTGCTCCCGGTACAGCCGCGGCCAGGCGTCGGAGGCCCAGCCGTGCTCGGTCATGTCCGGCCAGACCCCGGTGGCGATGTCGAGATCGACGGCCCGCAGCACCTCGACCTGAACGCCTTGCTTCTCGAGGATCGCCCGGGAGAGGTCGATCAGTCCGCCGGTGTGTGTCAGTTCCGGGGAGCGTTTCAGGGTGCAGTTCAGGAACAGCGCGCGCAGGTCGTCGTAGCGGGTTTCGGGCATCGTTCCTCCTTCGGCCGATGCCCTGCAGTCCCGCGACCGGGCGGAAGCGTTACACCTCGACTTGTCGGAGTCGCCTGGCTCGCTGAACTCCTTGACCCGCTCGCCGGCTATGAACGCGAGATCCTTAGCGGCAAACCCCGTCCCACCGCGGCGGCGGTCGTACCGGTCGAGAGACTCACCCTCGACGGTCCAGGCGGTGGTCTCGGCCTCGATCTCGGCCTGCCAGCGTGCCGCGACGTACTCGTCCTCGCTCATGCTGAGCGCCTGCGCCTCGACGGCCGCTGCCCGGGCGGCCGGGTCGTTCGACGCCTCGACCACGGACCTGCGTTGCACGGCGTGCGCGAGCTCGTGGACTGTCGAGCGCTTCAGCTCGGTCGGCGGCCACCAGCACTCGCATCGCGATGGCCGCGGCCCCGAGGCGGTCGAAGGTGGGCGACTCGCCCGGACCGAAGAGAAGGTCCGGCCGGTCGGCGATGAGCTGATGGTTGGGCTTCTTCTCGGCCCGGGCCGGTGCCGGAGGAGTCCGCGACCACGCGGCTGCCGAACCCCGTCTCCGGCCGCCGTGTGACCGGGCTGTTCAGCGCCGATTCCGCGACGCTGTCCGCCCGGGACTCCCGCGCGACGTCGAACGTCGTCACCTCCCGCAGGCCTACCGTCACCCTACGCGCGAGCCGGCCCCGCGCAGCTGCCCCGGCAGGTCCGCTTCTTTGCCGGCCGGGAGGAGGAGCTTTATGCCGGTCGTCGCAGCATGCGGCATTCATCCGGTCCGGCGCACAGCCTTCGACGAAGCGGAGTAGACAGTGGGGGAGGCCTCAGGGGGATATTCGATGATCTCGAAGGTGACCGTCGACGTGGACGGGTTCTGGGAGAACGGCTACACGATCGTCCGCGGTGTCTATTCCCCGGAGGAGATCCAACGCTTCCGGAGAGCGGCATTCGAGACCCGCGGCAAGGGCCTGGGGGATCTGCTCGCTAATCCGAGAATGCGGCCGGTCCTCGTCGACGGCACGTTCGTGGAGATCGCCCGGCAGATTCTCGGCAGCGAGGATATCTGGTACGCCGGGGACAGCTCCTTCACGATCAACTCCAAGCAGCGCGGATTCCACAAGGACAACGTGGATCGCCAGGATCCGGCCGGCCCGGACTGGAAAGGCCGCTACACGCTGCTTCGCTTCGGCATTTACCTGCAGGACCACTGGAGCCACACCGGCGGCCTCAATCTGCGCGCGAAATCGCACAACACCACCGATCACACGTACGGGAAGAACGTTTATGTGCGTACGCGGGTGGGCGATGTCGCGGTGTGGAGCATGCGGACCACGCACAGCGGAAACGGTGTCCTGCTCAAGTTCCCGCGGTGGGTGTATCCGGAGCCGTCGCAGATCCCGCGGATTCCCCGGCGTGCCATCGCCCCGGCCGACGGCGACCGGGTTGCCGTCTTCGCCGCCCTCGGGCTGAACGACGCGCACCACGACCGCTATGTCGAGTACCTGAAGACGCGCACCTACATGGTGAGCTCGTTCCGTGCCTCGCACTACGACGACGACGCGCTGGCCGCGGCCGACCGGGCCGGGTTGAAGGTGCGCGACGTCGGCAAGGAGATCGCGGGCGACGACTCGGTCGGCAAGAACGAGAAGTGGGAGCCGATGCCGTACTAGGCCCGCCGAATTCGCCACTGAAATAGTGTTATGTAGCGCGGCCAAGCCTTTTCGTTGAGTCCGTGGGAGCGCTCCCGTAACATGCCGGAAGCGGCTGACCGCTGACTCACGCAATCACACCCACAAATGCGTCAGCCGCCTTTCCGGGCGGAGGAAGCGTCATGGTTAGATCGAGATCAACCAATGCGGGCTGGGCCGTGGCCGGTGTTCTGGCGGTGGCGTCGGCGGCGATGGCCGTTGCCCTGCCGGCGGGCGCCGCGGCCGCCGGCTGCTCGGTGGACTACGCGGTGTCGTCACAGTGGCAGGGCGGGTTCGGCGCCGACGTGGCGATCACCAACCTCGGTGATCCGCTGTCCGCGTGGACGCTGACCTGGTCGTACAGTGCCGGCCAGACCGTCACGCAGGCCTGGAACACCACGCTGTCGCAGAGCGGCGCGACGGTCACCGCCAAGAACGTCGGCTACAACGGCGCGATCGCCACCAACGGCACGGTCTCGTTCGGCTTCAACGGCTCCTGGACGGGCAGCAACCCGTCGCCCACGAGCTTCTCGCTGAACGGCGTCGCCTGCACGGGAAGCGCGCCGACGACCCCGCCGACCACCGTTCCGACGACCCCGCCGACCACCGCGCCGACGAGCCCGCCGACCTCCGGTCCGGCCACGCCGCCCCCGGCGGCGCCGGACATCACCGTCAACACCGCCACCAAGTACCAGACCATCGACGGTTTCGGCGCGGCCGTGTCGATCTGGGGCAGCGCGTGGTCGACGGCCGAGACGCAGACCCTGGTGGGGCTGGGCGCCAACCAGCTCGGCCTGTCGATCGTGCGGACCGGCGTCTCGCCCGTCTCCGGCGAGTGGCCGACCCAGGTGAGCGCCCTGAAGACGGCCAAGTCGTACGGGTCCGGCGTGAAGATTCTCGCCTCCCCGTGGACGGCGCCGGCCGCGTGGAAGACCAACAACAGCCGGATCAACGGCGGCTCGTTGAAGACCGACTACTACGACGACTATGCGAGCCATCTGAACAGCTACGTCCAGTACATGCGCGGCCAAGGCGTACCGATCGATGTCACGTCGGTGCAGAACGAGCCGGACTGGGCCCCCGCGTACGACTCGATGACCTGGACCGGCACCCAGCTGCGCGATTTCGTGCGCGACCAGGGCGCGAAGGTGCAGAACACGAAGCTGATGGTCGCCGAGGCGGTGAACCTGAACTACGGCCTCACCGACCCCACGCTCAACGACGCCGGCGCGCGCACGAACATCGGCTACATCGGCGGGCACCTGTACGGGACCGAGGACGCCGGCCGGTTGAAGCCGTACTCGCTGGCCGGCCAGTACCAGAAGCCGGTGTGGATGACCGAGTGGAACCTCCACGAGGCGGCCGGCGACACCTCCACGGCCTGGGCCGACGCCGGTAACAAGGCCGTCTGGGACGAGACCCTCGACGGCGTCATGCGTACGGTCGGCAAGTCGATGGAGTCCAACTGGAGCGCCTACGTCTGGTGGTACGGCAAGCGCTACTACTCGTTCATCGGTGACGGCAGCGCCGGGACCGCCGCGGGCGCACCGCTCAAGCGTGGTTACGCGTTCGCCCAGTACGCCAAGTACGTCCGTCCCGGCTACCAGCGGATCGGCCTGACCAAGGACGCCCGGACGTCGCCGCTCGAGGTGACCGCGTACCAGGGCGGCGGGAAGATCACCTTGGTGATCCTCAACCGGTCGACGAGCGCGGTCACCAACGCCGTTGTCCAGGCGCCGCAGAACGTCAGCAAGGCCGAGTACTACGTCACCTCGCAGACCGCCAGCGCGGCCGCCCAGCCGGCCGGCGTGAACGGCGGGCAGGTCACGGTCACCGTGCCGGCACGCAGCATCTCCACCGTCGTGCTGACCCTCTGACCCCCGCAGTCCGCCCACATCCTGTCCCGACATCGCGAAGGAACGGACAAATGACCGAAGTACCCGTCCGCCCGGACCGCCGCCTCCGAGGGCGCGCCCGGCTGTTCGTCAGTGCCGCTCTCGCCGTGGGGACCGTCGCGGCGTCGGTCGCCGTCGCCACGCTCGCCCACGCCGATCTCACCGGGCCGCCCGGCACGACGCTGAAGGCCGCCGCCGAGCGCAGCGGCCGGTATTTCGGCGCCGCCATGGGCGGCGACCGTCTCGGCGACTCCGGCTTCCTCGCGATCGCCAATCGTGAGTTCGACATGATGACGGCCGTCAACGAGATGAAGCCGGACGCGACCGAGCCCAACAGCGGCCAGTTCACCTTCGCGGCCGGCGACGCGATCTACAACTGGGCCGTCCAGCACGGCATGCGGGTGCGCGGGCACACCCTCGCGTGGCACGCACAGCAACCGCGGTTCTGGGGCAGCCTCAGCGGCAGTGCCCTGCGCGCCGCGATGATCGAGCACATCAACGGGGTGATGGCCCACTACCGGGGCAAGCTGGCCTACTGGGACGTGGTCAACGAGGCCTTCGCGGAGAACGGCAGCCGGCGGTCGTCCAATCTGCAGAGCACCGGCAACGACTGGATCGAGGTGGCGTTCCGGACGGCCCGTGCCGCCGATCCGTCGGTCAAGCTCTGCTACAACGACTACAACATCGAGAACTGGACGTACGCCAAGACGCAGGGTGTCTACAGCATGATCCGGGACTTCAAGTCCCGTGGTGTGCCGATCGACTGCGTGGGCCTGCAGACGCACTTCACCGGCGGCAGCTCGCTGCCCGGCAACTTCCAGACCACGCTGTCGAGCTTCGCGGCGCTCGGCGTGGAGGTGGCGCTGACCGAGGCCGACGTCACGAACGCGTCGGCCGCCCAGTACCAGGGCCTCACCCAGGCGTGCATGAACGTTCCCGGGTGCGTGGGCATCACGACCTGGGGCATCCGGGACAGCGACTCGTGGCGCGGCAGTGAGAACCCGCTGCTGTTCGACCGCAACAGCAACCCGAAGGCCGCGTACTCCGCCGTGCTGGGCGCGCTCAACGCCGCCTCCACCACGGTGCCGGGCACCAGCATTCCGCCGAGCACCCCCAGCAGCACGCCGCCCAGCACGCCGTCCAGCACGCCGTCCAGCACCCCGCCGAGCACGCCGTCGAGCACGCCGCCGAACACCGGACAGCCGGCTGGATGCACAGCGACCTACCGGACGACCAACAGCTGGCAAGGCGGCTTCCAGGGCGAGGTCACGGTGACCAACAACGGGACCGCCCCGCTCAGTGGCTGGACCGTGAACCTGACGCTGGCCGGCGGCCAGACCCTGGTCAACCTCTGGAACGGCGTCAACAGCGGCACGAGCGGCGCGGTCAGCGTCCGGAATGCCGCCTACAACGGTTCCGTCGGCGTGAACGCGTCGACCAATTTCGGCTTCGTCGCCAACGGCAGCAGCAGCACGGCGCCCGGCAACATCTCCTGTACCGGCTCCTGACCGGCCGACGCCGGCCAGCCTTTCCGGCACGACCGCCGCCGGGCCCGGAGCGACTCGCTCCCGGCCCGGCGGCGCGCCGTCAGCAGCCGAGCCGCTGGGTGGACAGAGCGATGTCGTCGATCCAGACGTCGAACTGGCCCGGCGTCGTGTCACCCTGGTAGAGCTGCCACCCGATCTTCACGGTGTCCACCGCCGGGAGGATGAACGGCACGTCGTTGCCGCCGTGCTCGGTGGTGGAAGCGGTCAGCTCCGGGTTGGCCTCGCCGTCGATCCACACGGCGACGCGGTTGTCCGCCCGGTCCAGGGCCCACTCGAAGCATTGCCAGCGGTCCTCGGTGACCGGTGCCGACTCCCGCCAGTTCGTCCAGTCGCCGGTCGGGCCGCCGTCGGCGCCCACGCCCCAGAAGACGCCGGGAACCGTGGGCGCATACTGCCCGCCGATCGGGCGGACGACGTCCTGGCTGCCGGAGCCGGTCGCCTCGACGAGCGTGAAATGCGCCCAGTCGGGCGCGGTGGGGAAGGCGTCGACGCGCAGCCGCATCCGCCCGAAGAAGCGGCCACCCGGCGCGGCGAAGTCGTCCACGCGCAGGAAGGCACGTCCGTTGTCGACGGTGTGGACGTGCAGCACCTGGTTGTGCCGCGCGGCCCGCTCGACGGTGAGCGTGCCGTGACGCGTATCGACGCCCCAGTTCAGCGTGCTCGGACCGCCCGGCGGCAGCCGGTCGAAGTCCTCGCAGAACAGCAGGGCGCGGGTACAGCCGCCGTGCCGGGCGGGGCCGGCCGCGTCGGCGGGGACGCTGCCGGCCGCGCTGAGCAGCAGGGCGGTGGTGGCGGCGATAAGGGTGCGCATGGTTCTCCTTCACGACGGTACGGTGGGAGCGCTCCCAGAATCATCGCAGCCCATCAATGTCCGGCGACAGGGGTGCCCAGCCGAATGACCTAGCCTCCTAGGATGCTTAAGGGACAGCGACCTAGACCGATATGTACTACCGTCGGTGCGCCGGCGGTGACAGGCCGCTTGCTGAAGCCGGGCACGGGGGTGGCCGAGGTGATCAGCTCTGTCCGCGTAACGCCATTCGGTGATCTTCTACGGACCTATCGGAAGCGGGTCGGGCTCACCCAGGAGGTGCTGGCCCGGCACAGCGGGTTGAGCACCCGGGCGATCCGTGACCTCGAGAACAACCGGGTGAGCGCGCCGCACGCCCGGTCGCTGGATCGGCTGGCGCTGGCGCTGCGCCTGTCGGCGGAGGAGACGGCCCGCCTCGCCCCCACGGCCGCCGGCGTCCCGCCGCCGGTGCGGGTGGCGGTGCTCGGGCCGGTCACCGTCACGGTCGGCGGCCGGTCGGCGCCGATCGCGTCGGCCCACGGCGGCGCCGTCCTGACGCTGCTGGCGCTGCGGCTCGGCGAGGTGGTGCCGCGCGAGGAGATCGCCGGTCTGCTGTGGCCCGATGAGCCGCGGCCGGCCGCGACCGCGCTGCTGCGGTCGGCCGTTTCCCGCCTGCGGCGGACGATGCCGGGGGACGACGGCCCGCTGCAGGCCACGCGGCAAGGGCTGTCGCTGCGCCTGGAGCGAGCGCAGGTCGACGCTGCCCGGTTCGCCGGCCTGGTTGCCCGGGCCGAGGGCCGGCGCTCGGCCGAGGCCCGCGCGAATCTGCTGCGCGAGGCGCTGGACTGCTGGCGGGGGCCGATGCTCGCCGATGCCCCGGCCGCGGCGCGCGACCAGGCGGCGGTGCAGACGCTGCGCGAGCGCCGGGTGGCGGCGGCGATCGAGTACTCGGTCGAGGCAGGACCGGCCGCGATCGACGTGCTCCGGACGGTGGCCGCCGACGAGCCGTTGCACGAGCCGCTCCACGCCGCGCTGATGACGGCGCTGGCCGGCAGCGGGGACCGGGCCGCCGCCCTGCGGCAGTACGGCAAGATCGCCCGCGGCCTGGCCGATGAGCTGGGCGTCGCGCCCGGCGCCCGGCTGGTGGCAGCTTACCGGCAGGTGGTCACCGACGCCGGTGGTCGCCGGCCCTGGGTGCGCCCCGCGCAGCTGCCCCGCGAGGTGCGCTTCTTCGCCGGCCGGGAGGAGCAACTGGCCGCGCTCGGCGCCGGATCCGGGATCAGCATCGTGGTCGGCGCGCCGGGGTCGGGCAAGACGGCGCTCGCCGTGCAGTGGGCGCACGGGGTCCGCGACGCGTACCCGGATGGTCAGCTCTTCGCCGACCTCGGCGGTTTCGGCGCCGGGGAGCCGGCCCGGCCGGAGTCGGTGCTGAGGGGCTTCCTGCAGGCGCTCGGGGTGCCGGCCGCCCAGATCTCGTCCGGCTTCGAGGCCCGCAGCGCACTGTTCCGCAGCCTGCTCGCCGATCGGCGGGTGCTCGTCGTGCTCGACAACGTGCGCTCGGCCGAGCACGTCCGCCCCCTGCTGCCGGGCGCGGGTGGCTCCCGGGTCGTGATCACCAGCCGGGACCGGCTGCGCGAGCTGATCGTCACCGCCGAGGCCCAGCCGATCGCGGTCGGCCCGCTCACCGAGGGCCAGGCCCGCGAGCTGCTGACCCATCGGCTCGGTGCGCAGCGGGTCGACGCCGAGCCCGAGGCCGTGACCGAGCTGGTGACCCGATGCGCCGGCCTTCCGCTCGCGCTGCACGTGGTGGCCGCGCAGGCCGCGACTGTGCCGCTGACGGCCGCCGCGGCGCAGCTCGGCACGCACCGGCTCGACGAGCTGCGGGCGGCCTTCTCGTGGTCGTGCCGGGGTCTGACCACCGACGCGCTCCGGCTGCTGCGGCTGAGCGCGACGGTGCCGGCTCCGGAGTTCTCGGTTCTCGCCGCGGCCAGCCTCATCGGCCGTCCCGCGCAACGGACGCGGGCGGCGGTCGACGAGCTCGTGCGCGGACACCTGATCGAGGAGGGTACGGCCGGGCGCTACACGACCCGGGAACTGCTTCGCGAGTACGCGCGCGGCCTGCCCGGCCCGGCCGACGCCGGCTCGGCCGCCCGCCGCCTGCTGGCCCATTACGTGCACACGGCGATCGCGGCGGCCCGATTGCTCGACCCGTACCGACCGCCGATCGACCTGCCGCCGGCGGCGGACGAGGTGGTGGTGGATCCGCCGGGCGATGTCCTGGCCGCGCGCGACTGGTTCGCGGCCGAGCACGGGACGCTGCTGGCCGCGCTCGACCGGGCCGTTGCCGAGGAGTTCGACGCGGCCGTCATCCGCCTGGCGTGGTCGCTGCGCGATCACCTGGACCGGCCCGGCCGCCGGCACGACTGGCACCGGGTGGCGCGCGCCGCGCTCGCGGTGGCGCTGCGGACCGGGGACCGGGCGGCGCAGGCGCAGGCCCACCACGACCTCGGCCAGTGCTGCCTGCGGCTGGGCCGGCGGCCGGACGCCGAGTTCCATCTGCGTCGCGCCGTCCAGCTCGCCCGGTCGCTGGGCGACCCGGTCGGGCACGCCGAGGCTCTGCTCGGCCTGGCCGGGCTGGCGGGCGAGCCGGACGAGGCGCTGCGGCACCGGCTCATGGCGCTCGCCCTCTACCGCCGGGCCGGATACGCCGCGGGCGAGGCTCGCGCGCTCGGAGCGGTCGCCGGGGCGTACGTCGCGCTCGGAAGCTTCCTGGAGGCGGTGGATTACGGGCGCCGGGCGCTGACGCTGAGCGAGCAGCTCGGGGACGAGCGTGGCCGCGCCGACCTCTTCGACATCCTCGGCGATGCTCACCGCCACCTCGGCGAGTACGCCGAAGCGGTGCGGCACCGGCGGCGGGCGGCCGAGCTGCGGCGCGCGCACGGCGAACCGGAACCGCTGGTCGCGCCGTCGACCGAGGGCTGACAACCGGCAGTTCCGGACCGGCAGTTCGGCGCCCGGAGACTGCCGGTTGTGGATGCGTTGACCGGGCCCGGCGGCACGGCGGATCGTCAGCCCCGCATCACTGGCGCACGCGGGGGAGACGACAGTGTTCAAAGCCAGGACGAGTCTGGTTGCCGCCACCACAACGCTGATCCTGCTCGTCTCGGGCCTGCCCGCGATGGCGCAGCCGGGCCGGGCGCCGACGCCCGCGCCGCCGGGCACGGTCCTGCGGCCGCCACAGCCCAGGGGCCACGCGGTGCCGCCGCCGGCGCCGGCCCCGTCGGCCGTGCTGCCCGCCAGCGACAAGCCGGTGCCGGCGGTCGCGACGCCGGCCGCCCGCCGGGTCCGGGAGCTGACCGGCCGGCGCACCGCCACCACCAAGCTCTTCGCACTCGCCGACGGCCGGGTGCAGGCCGAGGTCGCCCGCGAACCGGTGCACTACCGGGACGCGAAGGGCAGATGGCAGGACATCGACACCCGGCCGGCCGCCTCCGGTGCGGCCGGGTTCCCGTACGCGGCCACCCGCAACAGCTTCGCCAGCCGGTTCGGCGACCGCACCGACCGCCTGGTGCGGTTCGACGCGCCCGGCGGGCACGGCGTCACGATGGGGCTGACCGGCACGCCGGTCGGCGTCCGCCCGGCCGCGGCCGGCAGCCGGGTGAGCTACCCCGGCGCAGCCGGCGGCGCCGATCTGGTCTACGAGGTGACCAGCACCGCGCTGAAGGAGCAGATCGTGCTGCACGCGCCGCCTCCGGGCGCGGCCGGCTACACGTTCGCGCTCGATCTCAGCAAGGTGCGCCCGGCGCAGCAGCCGGACGGCTCGATCGCGTTCTTCGCCGCCGACCGGGAGGGCCCGGCGCTGTTCACGCTGCCGAAGCCGTACATGTACGACAGCGCCGACGACCCCGGCTCGCCGACCGGCAAGGCGTTCAGCGACCGCGTCTCGCAGCGGGTCACCGTGGCCGGCGGACGAGCGCTGGTCACGATCACCCCGGACGCGGCCTGGCTGGGCGCACCCGAGCGCCGGTACCCGGTGGTGATCGACCCGACGATCAAGCTGCAGCCGACTCTGGACAAGGCCCAGGACGTCATGCTGGCCTCGAACGCGCCCACGCAGAACTTCGACAGCGTCTGGCGGCTGTCCGCGGGTGCGTCGCCCGGCGGGGTGTTCCGGTCGCTCACCAAGTTCGACCTGTCCCAGGTGCCGTCGAACACCACGCTCGACTCCGCCCAGCTGCAGCTCTACTTCGACCAGACGCACGGCAACGCCGACCCGTACAGCCAGGTCTACGAGGCTCGCCGGGCACCGCGAACTGGGTGGAGAACACCGCGACCTGGAACAGCTCGGCCGCCGCCTTCGGCGAGGTGGGCGAGAACCGGGAGCAGATCGACGAGGCGGACACGGCCAAGGTGGCCCGCTCCGGCGAATGGCTCGGCGCGACCGCCACCGACAAGTCGCAGGCGATCAACGGCTCGTACGTGTACAACGCCGACGCGACGACCGGGCAGACCTTCACCTGGGTGCCGCGGGTCACCGAGGCGGGCAGTTACGAGGTCCTCGTCCACTACGTGCCGGGCAGCAACCGGGCCACCAACGCGCCCTACACGATCTACTACAGCGGCGGGTCGGTCACCAAGACGGTCAACCAGACGACCGGCTCGGGCAACGGCGCTTGGGTGTCGCTGGGCAGCTATCCGTTCGTGGCCGGCACCACGCACAAGGTGGTGCTGGGCGACGTCGCCAACAAGGTCGTCATCGCCGACGGCGTGAAGCTGGTCAAGCGGGCCGAGGCGACCAAGGCGCTGCACCAGACCAACGCCTGGCACTCGTTCAGCGTGCGTTCGATCGTGCAGGACTGGCTCAACGGCGCCCCCAACTACGGCTTCATGGTCAAGGGCAAGGACGAGTCGAACACCACCGGCGGCCCGCGCTATGAGTCCGGCGACTTCTCGTACGGCGGTGAGGACGACCACGGCCCGAAGCTGCTGCTCACCTGGGGCCGTCCGGGTGTGGCGCTGAACCCGGTCACCACGATCCGGGCCAACGGCGCCGACCTGTCCTGGTCCGCGTACGTCGATCCGTCCTCCTCGCCGGACGACGACCTGGTCGAGTACCAGGTGCACGCCAGCAAGACCCAGAACTTCATGCCGTCGGCGGCGACTCTGGTGGCGCCGGTCCGGCCGGGCCGCACCACCTATTCGGACACGCACGCCACCCCGACCCCGGCCAGTTCCACCGCACAGTTCGGCGACCAGTTCTTCTACATGGTCGCGGCCCGGCTGCGCGACGGCACGGTGATCCCGGCGCAGACCGAGCTGGTCCGGCTGCCCAAGGCCGGTCAGGTGATCAAGTTCTTCACCGGGGCCGATGACAACACACTGACCAGCGCCAAGCCGACGAGCAACTGGGACGTGCTGGACAGCGGCGGTGAGCTGCAGGTCGGCAACAAGGGTTCGGTCTACGGCACCAGCCGCGTGGTCATGAAGTTCCCGAACGTCACCGGTCTGCCGGCCAAGGCCAAGGTGATCAACGCCCAGGTCGGCCTGTGGGGCTGGTACACCGAGGGCGCGAACATCGGCCAGGGTCAGTTCCAGCTGCGCGGCCTGACCCGCGACTTCAGCGAGACGACCTCGACCTGGAACAGCGCCCAGTCCGGTACGGCCTGGACGACCGCCGGCGGCGACGCGGAGAGCACCGTGCAGTCGACCGTCGGCTCGCTCAACGGCGATCCGGGCTGGACCAACTGGGAGGCCGGGCCGCTGGTGCAGCGCTGGGTCGACACCCCGAGCACGAACAAGGGCGTGCTGCTGCGGCTGGCCGACGAGGCCGGACCGGAGCAGCGGGTGCTGTTCCTGTCGGCGGAGGCGGCCGAGCCGTCACTGCGGCCCCGGCTGCGGGTGGTCTACACCGCGCCCGACAGCGCCAGCACCTACTACGCGCCGGACACCCCCGGCCGGATGATCCCGAACGACCAGTACCTGGTGCCGGTCACGCTGACCAACACGACCGGGTCGGTCTGGTCGCCGGCCGACTGGACGCTGACCTACCACTGGCAGCGCCAGGACGGCACCGAGGTCACCGCCAACCGGATCGAGACGGCGCTGCCCTCGGCCCAGGCGCCGGGTGGAGTGGTCACCGTCAACGCGACGGTGCAGGCCCCGGACTCCGGCAACGACGGGGACCGGCGCGAGCCGTACGTGCTGAAATGGGAACTGCGTAACAAGACCACCGGGCAATGGCTGTCGCAGAGCGCGCAGATCGAGCCGCTCGACTTCAGCGTCGCCGTTGAGGACCCCACCTCCGACCAGCTCGGCCTGGAGAAGTTCTACAAGTACGCGGGTGGCGGAGCCGGCGCCGGTGCGTCGATCATGGTGAACCAGTTCTCCGGCAACGCGGTCTTCGGCTACAACCCGATCAGCAACCCGAGCCTCGGCGTCGCCACCTTCGTCCGGCTCACCTACAACAGCCAGGACACGTCGACCTCGTCGGCCGGTCAGGGCTGGTCGCTGTCCACCTCGAGCACGATCCGGCTGGGCTCGCCGCTGCAGTTCCGCGGCGCCGACCACACCTGGCCGCAGCAGGTCGCGATGACCGACGGCGACGGCACCACGCACCTGTTCAACCTGGACAAGCACGGCAGCGCCAACCCGGCCGACTGGCGGTACATCCAGCCCGCCGGCGTGCATCTCTACCTGCAGCGGACCGGCAGCGGCGACAGCAACCAGGCGTGGACCATGACCCGGCCCGACCGCAGCCAGTTCGTCTTCGACGAGCAGGGCTACCAGACCGCGGTCCGCGACCGGAACGGCAACCGGCTGGACTTCACCTACGAGCGGATCTGCCAGGGCAACCGCACCGCCGGCGTGCTGCGCTACCTGACCGACCCGGCCGGCCGGCGGACGCTCACCCTGGACTACTACGGGGCCGGGGACAGCTACACCGCGTATGTGGGCGGCACCAAGCAGTCGCTGACGAACCTGCAGAACAAGCGGATCATCGACCAGGTCCGGTCGATCACCGACATCAGCGGCCGGGTGCTGTCGTTCGTCTACAGCGACACCGGACTGCTGCGCGAGGTCACCGACGGCTCGGGCACGGCCGACGCGAAGACCTTCGGGTTCTCCTACGACGAGTCGTCCGGGCCCGGCAACATCCGGCTCACCAAGATCACTGACCCGCGCGGGGCGGCCAGCAAGGTCGGCTACAACGATCCCGGTGACACCTTCCTCCAGGGCAAGGTCAACACGATCACCGACCGGCTGAACAAGCCGATGTACTTCGACTACGCCGACCCGGACGGCGCGGCCAGCGGCGCGGTCGTGGCCACCGTGACCGACGCCAAGGGCCGGGCCACCGAGAACCAGATCGACGGGTACGGCCGGGTCACCAGGATCACCGACCCGAAGAGCTACGTCACGCAGCTCGGCTGGGACGCCGACAACAACGTCACCCGGCTCGAGGAGCCCAACGGCGCGGTCACCACCTGGCGGTATGACCAGTTCACCGGCTACCCGGCCGAGATCAAGGATCCCGAGGCCAACAAGAACAACACGGCCGGGACCCGCCTGGGCTACCAGTTCGGCCTGGCCGGCCACACCGCCGACCTGATCGACAAGATCTCGCCCGAGGGCCGGCACTGGACGTTCGGCTACGACGCCAAGGGCAACATCACCTCGGCCACCGACCCCAAGGGCACGTCGACCGCGACCGCCGGCGACTACATGTCGAGCTACACCTACGACGGCGTCGGCCGGATGCTGACCGACACCGACGCCAACGACCATGTCACGAAGTACTCCGACTACGACGCCAACGGCTATCCGCGCACCATCACCGACGCGCTCACCAACGCGACCACGTACACGTACTCCTCGACCGGCGACGTGCTCACGGTGACCGATGCCAACCAGCACACCGCCACCTACACGTACGACGTCTTCGGCCGTCCGCTGACCACCCGGGTGCCCAAGGACGCGGCGGCCGGCGTCTACATCACCACCCCGGCGCCGGTCTACGACAAGAACGACAACATGCTGCAGTCGACGTCGCCGACCGGGGCGGTCACCACCGGCACCTACGACGCCCTCGACCGGACCAGTACGGTGACCGCGCCTAAGGACACCGCCACGTCCGACGCGCCGACCACCAAGTACGAGTACGACCAGGTCGGCAACATGATCAAGGTGACCGAGCCGAAGGGCACGCTCACCGCCGCCGACACCGCGGACTTCACCACGAGCTTCGTCTACAACGAGCTCAACCAGGTCACCGACGCGGTCGACGCCAACGGCGGCCGGGCCGGCGTCACCTACGACAATGTCGGCAACGTGGTCGCCGAGTACGACCAGCGCAAGAACGCGACCACCGACACCACCGACTACACCAGCAAGTTCGTCTACGACCTCAACCACCGGCGGACCTCCGCGATTGACGCCAAGGGCAACACCACCGGCACCGAGTACGACAAGGACGGCAACCCGACGGTCACCATCGACCAGGACGGCAACCGGTCCACCACCACGTACGACGAGCGGGGCAAGGTGGTCGAGCGGAAGGTGCCCTACCAGTCGGTCTCCGGCACGGTCACCTACCGGACCACGAAGTTGGAGTACGACGAGGTCGGCAACCCCACCCGGACGATCAGCCCGCGCGGCGTCGAGACCACCGACGACCCCGACGACTTCGCCACGGTCACCCTCTACGACGAGCTCAACCGGCCCCGCGAGGTGCAGCAGCCGTACGACAAGGACGACTCCCGGTTCACCACGCCGGCCGTGACGAAGTACACCTACAACAAGGTCGGCAACCTGGAGCGGATCTCGGCGCCGCCCTCCGACGGGCAGAGCGCCCGCAACGACACCGTGCAGACGTACTTCGACAACGGCTGGGTCCGCACCTCGAAGGACGCCGGCTGGGACATCACGGCGACGTTCGGCTACGACGACAACGGCGCCCAGACGACCCGGTCGGTCACCGCGCCGGGCGCCGTGACCCGCCAGATGACCTGGGGCTACTACCCGGACGGAAAGCTGCGCAGCACCGCCGACAACGGCGCCGGGTCGGGCACGCCGGCCAAGAACTTCGCCTACTCGTACGACGTCAACGGCAACATGACACAGATGCTCGACACGAGCACGGGCGCGACCGTCGGCACGTACGCGATCTCCTACGACGGCGTGAACCGGGTGGCCAGCGTCGAGGAGAAGAACGGCAGCACGGTCAAGGACACCACGACCTTCGAGTACGAGCCGAACGACCTGCTCAAGCGGCGCACGCACGACCTGCAGGTGTCGACCTACACCTACGAGCCGCAGCGCGACCTGGTCACCGAGATCAAGAACGCCGAGACGGTCGACGACGCGAAGCCGAAGTACACGCGGTACACGTACACGAACCGGGCGCAGACGGCGACCGAGACCAAGGGCAACAACAACGTCGTCACGTACGACTACTTCCTCAACGGCTCGGTCAGGAGCCAGACCGAGAAGAAGCCCGACGGCACGGTCGTCAGCCAGCACACCTACGAGTACGCGGCGAACGGGCAGAAGTCCAAGGACGTCCAGCACAAGCAGAACGCCGACAGCCGTACCGCGTACCTCGACACCACCAGCAGCTACGCCTACGACCCGCAGGACCGGATCCGCTCGGTGACCAAGACCGGCTCCGGGGCGGGCAGCGAGAGCTACGTCCACGACGCCAACAGCAACGTCATCACCCAGACCGTCGGCGGCATCACCACGAACTTCACCTACGACAAGAACCGGCTGACCACCGGCACGGCGTCGGGGGTGACGGCGAGCTACGCCTACGACCCGTACGGACGGCTCAAGACGGTCACCGCGGCCGGGACCCAGCTGGAGAGCTACACCTACGACGGCTTCGACCACGTGGTCAAGAACGTCAAGAACCCCGGCGGCAAGACGACCGAGTACACGTACGACCCGCTGGACCGGATGGCGACCCGCAGCTACGGCGGCAAGACCACCACGTACGCGTACCTCGGGCTGACCAAGGACGTGTCGGCCGAGCTCGAGGGCAGCAAGGTCGTCAAGTCCTACCAGCGCGGGCCGAACGGCAGCCTGCTGTCCCAGGTGACGACGCAGGCCGACAACAGCAAGGAGGACGCGTACACCGGCTACGACGGCCAGTCGGACATCGAGCAGCTGACCGACCAGAACGGCGACAGCCGGGCCACGTACGGCTACACCGCCTACGGCAAGAACGACGCGGCCCAGTTCACCGGTGCCGACAAGCCCGACGCCAGCAACCCCGACAACCCCGACAAGGTGCCGTACAACGCGTACCGCTTCCAGGGCAAGCGCTACGACCAGGCCACCGGCGACTACGACATGGGCTTCCGCGACTACGACCCGGGGCTGAACCAGTTCCTCAGCCGCGACTCGTACAACGGGGCGCTCGACGACCTCGGGCTGGCCGTCGACCCGTACACCGGCAACCGGTACGCCTTCGCCGGCGGCAACCCGATCTCCAACGTCGAGCTGGACGGCCACAACTGGCTGTCGGACATCGGCAACGGCATCAAGAACGCGGTGTCGAGCGCCGCCGGCGCGGTGTCCGACGCCGTCTCGAGCACGGTCTCCAGCGCCTCGAGCGCGGTCAAGAGCGCCGCGAGCGGGGCGAAGGAGTTCGGCTCGGCATTTGTGGACTCGACCAAGGGCGCCTTCAAGGAGGCCTTGAACACCTACGCCGAGCTCGACGACTGCTCCTCCGGCGACAGCGACGCCGCCTGCCACAGCCTGGAGAACAAGGCCAAGTCGCAGCTCGACCTGTTCGACAAGGCCGAGGACTGCGGGTTCAGCAACGACAAAGCGGCCTGCGGGCAGGTGAACGAGGCGGTCGGCTGCGGCCAGGGCACCAGCGCACCGACCTGCGCCGGTCACCTCACCTCGCTGGGCGTCCAGGCGTTCGTCAGCCACAAGATCGGCGGCCGGTTCGGTGGCGGGGCCGCGGCGGAGGACGCCTCGGCCGGCCGGCTCACCTCGACGATCGGCCGGGACTGCGTCTCCAACAGCTTCGCACCGGGCACGCGGGTCCTGATGGCCGACGGCAGCACCAAGCCGATCGAGGACGTCAAGGTCGGGGACAAGGTCAAAGCCGCGGCGCCGGAGAAGAACAGCACCGACGCCGAGCCGGTCACCCGGACGATCGCCGGCACCGGCGGCCGTGACCTGGTCGACGTGACGACCGACGCCGGTCACATCACCGCGACCGCCGGGCATCCGTTCTGGCTGCCCGAGGCGTACGCCTGGGTGAACGCCGCCGACCCGAAGGCCGGTGACCGGGTGCTGACCGCCGCGGGTGACGAGCTGAGGGTGGTGCGGACCCGCCACTGGAGGCAGCACGCCACCGTCCACAACCTGACGGTCCGGCACATCCACACGTACTACGTGCTCGCCGGAACGACCCCGGTCCTGGTGCACAACTGTGCGGCGCGGGTGTTCTCCTCGCCGGACCCGTACGTGGCGGACACCGCCAACGCGATCGAGCGGGCCTACCCGGGCCACGTGGTCGGGGTGAACCGTCCCATCCGCGGGCCGAACGGCCTGATGGCGACGGACGCCGACATCGAGACGAACAACGCCGTCATCCAGGTCAAGGAGGGCAACGCCCGCGGTATCGTGCGGCAGATGAACAACACCGTCGCCGTCACCGGCAAGCCGGTCATCGCCTTCATCCCCGACGCGCGGTACGGCACGGTACGGGCACTGCAACGGGCCGGCCACCTGGTGACACAGAGCCGTTCCGAGCTCATCGACGTGGTCAGACCGTAGGGCAGGGCCATGCGATCAATCGTGATCTGGACGGTCGACCGGGACGCTCTCGGGGCCATGGTGCGAGCCGCCGCCGGCCTCGGGAGGACCTCCTACGAGACCTCGCCGGACCGCTGGATCATCGAGTTCGGTGACGACGACTACGTCAGCCTCACCGCCGTCCCCGAGATATGGGACGAGTACGAGGAGGACGACGAGCGACGCATCCGGGCCCTGTTCGACGCCGAACCGGTCGCGATACTTGTGGAGTATCGCGACCGGGAGACGGCCCGCGCCGTGCTGATCGCGGCGCTGGCCGGCGTCGACGCCCAGATCGAGGGTCCGTTCGGCCACATCGTTCCCGCCGGCGACTTCCGCCGCGAGCTGATCGCGGGGGACCGGCAGCTGTCCTGACGCGGCGTCGTTCCCTCGGCTTGCCGCGGCGTGGCAAGCTCGGGTCCCGTGACGGTTGATCTCGCCCCGGATGGCCGCCCGTGAGGGCGGTCATCGTCGCGGCCGCGGTCGCGTTCATCATCTCGCTGTTCGGCACTCCGGTGGCGATCCGCGTCTTCACCGCGCTCAAGGCCGGGCAGCCGATCCGCGCCATCGGGCCGGCCAGCCACCTGAGCAAGAAGGGCACCCCGACGATGGGCGGCGTCACGTTCATCGTGGCGACCGTCTTCGCGTACGTGGCCGGGCACATCGCGCTGACCACGCTGCCCGAGCGGCAGATCGCGCAGGAGGGGCCGACCATGACGGCCCTGGTGCTGCTCGGGTTGTTCGTGTTCTGCGGCGTGGTCGGCTTCCTCGACGACTTCCTCAAGGTCCGCCGCCGCAACTCCGACGGATTGTCCGCGAAGGGCAAGCTGCTCGGCCAGGCGGTGGTCGGCTCCGGCTTCGGCATCGCCGCGCTCTACGTGGCCAGCACCAACGGCCAGACCGTGGCCAGCGAGCACATCTCGCTCGTGCGGGACATCAGCTGGCTGGATGTCGGCAAGGTCGGCTCGGTCATCGTCTTCGTCTTCGTGATCACGGCGATGTCGAACGGCGTGAACCTGACCGACGGGCTTGACGGGCTGGCCACCGGCGCCTCGATCCTGGTGCTGGGGGCGTACGCGCTGATCGGTTTCTGGCAGTACCGGCACTGGTGCGGCGACACCGACTACATCCGCGCCAACGCCTACTGCTACCAGGTGCGTGACCCGCTCGAGATCGCCATGATCGCGGCTGCGGCGGCCGCGGCCTGCGTGGGCTTCCTGTGGTGGAACACGTCCCCGGCGCGAATCTTCATGGGTGACGTCGGCTCGCTGAGCCTCGGCGGCCTGATCGGCGGCCTGGCCGTGGCGACCCGCACCACGCTGCTCGCGATTCTGATCGGCGGCCTCTTCGTCCTCGTCACGACGACCTGGGTGATCCAGATCGTCTCGTTCCGCACCACCGGCCGGCGCGTCTTCCGGATGGTGCCGTTGCACCACCACTTCGAGCTGGCCGGGTGGAGCGAGGTCAACATCGTCGTCCGGTTCTGGATCGTGGCCGGCGTCTGCATGGCGATCGGCCTGGGCCTGTTCTACTCGGACTACCTGGCGGTCGCCGGGTGAGGAACACGCCGGCGTCACAGCCCGCATCGACAGTTGTCATGTTCCGGTCGTCGGCCGGTCAGCCGCCGGTCACCCGCGGGACGCAGACTCCGTAGATCCCTCCGCGGACTCCTCCGGGGGCGACGAACGGAGCGGAAGATGACGCAGCCTGCCGGTGAGGCCGGGAACCGCGCGGGATGGTGACCCGGCCGATCGGGCGCATCGCGGTCGCCGGCGTCGAGCCGGTCGTCGAGCACGGCGCGCGCCCGGCCAAGTCGGTCATCGGTGAGGAGTTCGACGTCACCGCCACCGTGTTCCGCGAGGGCCACGAGTCGGTGGGCGCGACCGTGGTGCTCACCGACCCGGCCGGCCGGGCGCACCAGGTGCCGATGACCCGCGTCAACGCCGGGCTGGACACCTGGGCGGCAACGGCCAGCGCCGGCCGGGCCGGCATGTGGTCCTACCGGGTGGAGGGCTGGTCCGACCCGTACGGCACCTGGCACCACGACGCCGTCATCAAGATCGGTGCGGCGGTCGACGTCGAGCTCATGCTCGAGGAGGGCGCCCGGGTTCTGGAGCGGGCCGTGGCCGGCATGGACCGTACCGGAGAGCAGGTGGCGGCGCTGACCGGGGCGATCGCTGGTCTGCGCGACGCCGGCCGGACCCCGGAGGAGAGGCTGAGCGCGGGCGTGTCCGCCGGGGTGCGCGCCGAGTTGCGCGAACGACCGCTGCGCGAACACGTCACCGCGTCGCCCGAGCATCCGTGGCTGGTCGAGCGGGAACGAGCCCTCTACGGCGCGTGGTACGAGCTGTTTCCCCGTTCGGAGGGCGCCTGGTACGACGAGAAGGCCGGCCGGTGGCACAGCGGCACCTTCGCGACCGCGGCCCGCCGCCTGGACGCGGTGGCCGCCATGGGCTTCGACGTGGTCTACCTGACCCCGATCCATCCCATCGGCCGGGTCCACCGCAAGGGCCGCAACAACGCGTTGCACGCCGAGGCGGCCGACCCCGGATCCCCGTACGCGATCGGGTCGTCCGCCGGCGGCCACGACACCGTCCATCCCGACCTCGGCACGCTCGGCGACTTCGACGCGTTCGTCGCGTACGCGGGCCGCCTCGGGCTGGAGGTCGCGCTCGATCTCGCGCTGAACTGCGCGCCCGACCATCCGTGGGTCGCCGCCCATCCGGAGTGGTTCACCACGAGGGCCGACGGCTCGATCGCGTACGCGGAGAACCCGCCGAAGAAGTACCAGGACATCTACCCGCTCAACTTCGACAACGACCCGGAGGGCCTGTACGCCGAGATCCGCCGGATCGTGCAGGTCTGGCTCGACCACGGGGTCGCGATCTTCCGCGTCGACAATCCGCACACCAAGCCGCTGTGGCTCTGGGAGCGGCTGATCGCCGACGTCGCCGCCGAGCATCCGGACGTCATCTGGCTCGCCGAGGCGTTCACCCGCCCGCCGATGATGCACGCCCTGGCCAGGGTGGGCTTCCAGCAGTCGTACACCTACTACGCCTGGCGCCACACCCGCGAGGAGCTCACGCAGTACGGCTCCGACCTCGCCGGCCCGGCCGCCGCGTACATGCGGCCGAACTTCTGGCCCACCACGCACGACATCCTCACGCCGTACATGCAGCGCGGTGGTCCGGCGACGTGGAAGATGCGGGCCGCTCTGGCCGCCACGCTGTCGCCCAGCTACGGGATCTACTCCGGCTACGAACTGATCGAGAGCGTCGCGCGGCCGGGCGCGGAGGAGCAGATCGACAACGAGAAGTACGAGTACAAGAACCGGCGCTGGGACGACCGGGAGAGCACCCTCGCGCCGTACCTCACGAAGCTCAACGAGATCCGGCGCGCCCACCCGGCCCTGCACCGGCTGCGCAACCTGCGCTTCCACCACGCCGACGACCCGCACGTGCTGGTCTTCTCCAAGGCCCGCCGCGTCTACGACCGCGACGACGTCGTCATCGTGGTGACCAACCTCGAACCCGAGCAGACCCGCGACAGCTGGATCCATCTGGACATGCCCGCCCTGGGTCTGGACCCGCACGACCACTTCGTGGCGCACGACCAGATCAGCGGCGAGCACTGGAACTGGTCGGAGCACAACTTCGTCCGGCTGGGAGCGGCCACCGAGCCCGTCCACGTCATCGAGGTCCGCCCGGAAGGCGTCACCTTGCGATAATCCGACCGCGAATCGATGGAGGTCCCATGCGTACTCGCCTGTTCGCCGTGCTCGCCACCGTTCTCCTGGCCGTGGGGATCAGCCTGCCCGGGGCCACCCCCGCCCTCGCCGCCGCCGGGGGCACCTGCTCCGCGAACGCGTTCTGCCTCTACCAGTGGGTCGACTTCGGGGCGCAGGTCGCCGGGAACCGCTGGCAGTCGTCGCTCAACAACATCTACAGCCACGCCGGTCATTGCCTCAACCTCGCCCCCGCCACGTGGAGCAACGGCACCCCGGTCAACGACAACTCCGGCAGCCTTCAATGGCGCATCACCCAGCAGTTGTGGGTCGGGCACACGATCGAGGTCTACAACTGGATCAACTGCAACCCGGACGGCGGCTTCGGGTTCTGGGTTCCGGACGCGGCCAACTCCTCGTACAGCAGCGCGAACCTGTCCCATCTCACCTGGATCGGCAACAACATCAACCTGTACCACACGATCACCAGCGTGGCGGTGTATTAGGACCGTCGACGCGTCAGAGGCAGGAGCCGCGGTCTTCGCTGTCGCCGATGATGGCGAACAGCATGTGCCGCAGTTCTTGCACCTGGGCGGCGTCGTAGTCGCGGAGGGCGGCGGCCTCGGCGCGGGCGCACGCGGCGGCCACGTCGGCCCGCAGCGACTCCCCGGACGCGGTGATCGTGGGAATGCGCAGCCGGCGGTCGCGGGGGTCGCTCTGCCGCACCACGAGGCCGGTGCGTTCGAGCCGGTCCAGCTGGCTCATCAGGGTGGTCTTGTCCAGCCCGAGCGCCTTGCCGAGCTCGGCCTGGGTGAGGTTCGGCGTCTTGTGCAGCGCGCTCAGCACGATGTAGTCACGCAGCTGGAGCCCGTGCCGCTCGGCCTGCTCCCCGGTCACCGCGCGCAGGCGCTGGGCCGCCCGGTGCAGCAGCCAGGTGATCTCGGATTCGGCCGTCGGGCCGAGTTCCGGCGCCGCGGACGGTGATGAGGAAGCGTGCATTCGAGGACCGTACGCCTTCGCCGGCTCGGTCACTTGAGCACGGGTAGCGGGGGAATTCCGTCGTAGGCGCCGCGGTCGTGAGCGGGAACGACCTGCATCAGGCCGGCCAGCGCGATCACGCGCAGCAATCCCTGCCGTACCAGCTCCGGATCGCTGTCGGCGAGCCGGCGCAGCAGCCACGGACGTTCCACCCGCCGGCTGATGCCGTCGATCTGCCAGGTCAGATCGCCGATGAAGGCGTAGCGCCGGCCGGTGGGGAGGGTCACGAAGACCACCACCGAGCCGGTGGTGTGCCCACCCGCCGCCGCGACGACCACCGAGCCGTCGCCGTGCACGTCGTAGCTCGCCGGAAACCCGAGATAGGGCGGTCCGTCGAGCCGGTACTCGTGGATCTCGTGCCCGGGGGACACCGCGCGGAACACCTTGCCGTCCGCGTCCTCCGCCGCATATCGACGCTCATCCGCGTTCATCCAGATCGGCACGGGAAGGCTGTCGAGGCCGCTGACGTGGTCCCAGTGGGAGTGGGTCGGCAGCACGCCGAGCAGGCGGCCGCGGTCGTAGCCGCCGGCGTCCAGGTGCTCGCGCGCGGTACGGCCCGCCCGGTACGGCGCGCGGACGAAGCGGGGCAGCATCGCCACGTGGCCGGCGACGCCGGAGCCGAAGCCCGCATCGATCAGCAGGTCGCCCGCGGGGTGCCGGACGAGGACCGCCGTCGCCGCGAAATGCCGCTTGTCCCGCCACGATCCGCCGCGTACGGCGAGAGCGGCGCGGGTCTCGTAGGTGCCGGTCGGCAGCTGGTACAGGGCCATGTCCGGCGGCGGTGCGGCGGACGGGAGCGGGCCCGCCCACGCCGCCGGCATCGGCAGAGAGTTCATGCCGAGAACGTATGAGACGAGAAAGTCTGAGTCAAGACGTTCTTAGCTCAGACGAAGGCGCTGAGTGGTGGCGCTGGTAATGGCGCGCGGCGCGGGCGCGATTGCCACAGGCGGGGGAGCACCACTCGCGGCGCGGGTGGTCCTTGAGGAAGAACTGGACACAACCGGGCGCATGGCAGGCTCGCAGGTCATCGGCGAGATCGCCGCCGAGCAGCAGGATCGCGTCCCGGGCGAGCGCGGCCAGGGCCGGCGTGCCGTGGTCCGCCGTGCTGCGCTCGACCGCCCGGAACCGCCCGCCGGCACGCACCAGGGTGGGCCAGCTCGCCGCGCCGGCCGAGAGCCGGTTCAGAAGGGCACAGTGGTCCGGATCGGCGGAGGCGCCGGGCTCGTGGGCCGCGACCGCGATGAGAGCCCGGACGGCGTCGCGGAGCTCGGCGAAGGCCGCCACGCCGGCTCGGCCGGGCCGGCCCAGCTCGGCGGCGTGCCGGGTGAGCCAGTCGCGCAGCAGCTCCGGCGTGCCGATGGCGTCACGGGCGTGGCCGCGCTCCGCATAGCGGGTGTTGGCGAACCGCAACGACAGCGGCTCGGGCCGGCCCGGGCCGGCCGATGGCGTACGCATGCCGGGATCGTAGCTCTTCTAATGGCAAAAAGCCCTTGCAAGCGTTGGAACGCCGGGTCACAATCTAACGGACCATGACCCGTGCACCCGTTAGAGAGTTGATCATGTGGATCGAGCAGCTCTGGCGATATCCGGTGAAGTCGATGCGCGGAGAGCAACTCCCGTCGGCCACGGTGACCGGCGACGGCATCGCCGGCGACCGCCTGATCCACGTCCGTGACCACCGCGGTGTGCTGACCGCCCGGACGCGCCCGGGCCTGCTCGGCCTCTCCGCGACGACCGGCCGCGACGGCGAGGTGCTGGTCGACGGCCGCCCGTGGAACAGTCCCGAGGTGGCGGCCGCGATCGAGCGGGTGACCGGGCCCGGGGCGCAGGCGGTGCGGTACGCCGGCAGTGAGCGGTTCGACGTCATGCCCCTGCTGGTCGCCACCGACGGCGGCATCGCCGCGCTGGGCCACGACGGGCGGAGGCTGCGGCCCAACATCGTCGTCGGCGGGGTCGACGGCCTGACCGAGCGGTCCTGGCCGGGCCGGACCCTGCACATCGGTGACGTGGTGATCGGCATGCTCAAGGTCCGTTCCCGCTGCGTCGTCACCACGGTCGACCCGGACACCGGTGAGCAGAACCTGGACGTGCTGCGGCGGATCAACCGGGAGTTCGGCGGACAGGTGGCGCTCGACTGCTGGGTGGCCCGGCCCGGCGTCATCCGCGTCGGCGACCCGGTCGAGGTCGTCGACGAGCACCTCGAGCCGCCACCCCGCGGCGGCTGGATCGTCGGCGCGCCCTACGCCGTTCCCTGACGTTGCCCGGCTGGATCATGATGAGGACGTGGAACTGCGCCGTCCCGTCGGCTCCCGAGTGTTCGCGGTGGCCCTCGCGGCGTTGATGGCCGGATTCGCCGGTTATCTGCTGAGCCTCCAGGTCACCGCCGGCGCCTCGGTCTCCGGGCGGCTCTGCACCGGGGTGGCCGCGCTGGTCGCCCTGCTCATCGTGGCCGCCTTTCTCGGGTACGCGTTCCAGCGGTTCCAGGTCGACATCGACCACCACGGCTGGGCGGTACGGATCGACCGGTACCGGCGCGACATCCCGTGGCCCGAGATCTCGGCGGTGGTGATCGAGAACCGGGAGATCCAGGGGCGCGGGCGCCGGCTGGTTCCCGCGCTCTACCTGGTGCCGGAACCGGGCGTCAGCCTCGACGCTCCGGGCGACCTGCGGGCCACCGTGGACGGCCGCCCCGCGGTGCGGCTGTTCGACCTGTCCGACCCGAAGATCGAGGAGCAGCAGTTCGTCCGCGACCTCGCGGGCCTGGCCGGCGACCGCCTGCAGGTCCGGGTCTACCGCCTCGGCCTGGTGCTGCTGAGCGACGACGCCCGGGCCCGGCTCAACGGAGCCGCCGGCGGGAAGGCTCTGCCGGCGTTCCCGCCCGGCGCCCAGGGCGTGCGGACGCAGCGCTGGCTGAACCGGCGACGCTTCCTGCTGTTCGCCGGCTGGTACCTGTTCGCGGTCGTGCCCGCGCTGCTTCTCACCGGCTTCGCGGCCGCGCTTCACGAGCTGCTCGGCGGCGCGGTTGCGGTGCTCGGGCTGCTTGCGGTCGTCGCCGCGTACGCCCGGTTCGTCACGCTGTTCGGCCATGCCGGCGTCCTCGTCGAGTCCGAGCCGGCGGTGGTCGGCACCGAACTGGTGCAGTCGATCGGCGACCGCACCCACCGCGACGACATGCACGCGGGCAACGCGGTCGTGCTGCCGCCGGGCGCGAGACGGGGCTACGGCAAGGCCTGGCTGCTCGGCTTCCCGCACGCGGTCGTGCTGCTCGGCGATCCGCGGACCGGACGGCTTCGCGGCCGGGACGACCTGTACGCCTTGTCGGCAGTGCTGCACGAGTCACCCCACGAGGCCGACCGGCTCGCCGCGCGGGAGGTCGACGGCCTCGCGCTGCAATCTCCGGCCGGCGACCCGTTCGAGCCGGGCGACCCGGCCAACGCCCGGCTGTGGCTCTCGCTGACCAAGGCCGGCCGCGTCGCGGCCTGGGCTGTCGTCGTGGCCTCCGTCCTGCTGGCCGGCGGCTGGATGCTGGAGAGCGCCCCCCACCTGGGCGGTGCGGTGATCCTGCTCGGCGTGTTCCTGGCCGCCGTGTGGGCGGTGTACGCGCTGTACCGGATGCTCGCCCTGCTCGGCGCGGCGTGGCACGCGGTGCGCAAATGGCGGTAGCGGGACTACGCGCCGATCGGGCCGGGATCCCCCTGGCAGATGAAGGCGCCCCAGTAGAACGGGTCCGGGCGTGTCGCCTGCAACCGGAGCTGCGCCTCGCGCAGCGCTTGCGCCCGGGGCGCACCCGCGAGCATCCCCCGGTAGAACATGCGCATCAGCAACGCGGTCTCCTCGTCGGGGATCGACCACAGGCTCATGACCAGCGTGCGGGCTCCGGCGAGGACGAACGCGCGGCGCAGCCCGAAGACCCCCTCGCCGGTACGGATCTCGCCCAGGCCGGTCTGGCAGGCCGAGAGCACGACGAGTTCGGTGCCCTGCAGGTCGAGTCCGGCGACGTCGGCCGCGGTCAGCAGCCCGTCCTCGGCGTCCTCGGGAGGCGTGCCGCCGTTCAGCCAGGTGTTGGCGCCGGCCAGGGCCAGGCCCGAGCGGAGGAGGGGGTTCTCCATCGTCGTGAGGTCGCGGGCGTTGCCGGCGCCCGGCCGCTGACCGGGCTCCCGGGGTCTCCTCCGCGTCGAGGAAGTATCCGTGGGTGGCAAGGTGGAGCACGCGGGGGCCGTGGCGCCGTTTGACCAGTCCCTCCCGGGCGCTGTCGCCGAGCACCGGGGCGACGCCGAGCAGCGTGGCGATCTGCCGGCCTTCCGTGCGGGTCTCCGGCAGCCGTGCGAACCGGATTCCGCTGCGTTCGACTCCCCGCAAGCGGCTCTCCCGCCCGGACGGGGCGCGGCCGGCTTCGGCCGGCAGGTCGTAGTCGGGATCGGCGACAATGAGCGGCTCCTGCCGGCCCGTCGCCGGCGGCTCGCCGAAGCGCAGGATGTCGCGCGCGACGCTCAGGTAGCTGAAGGTGTAGTCGTCGATCAGGTTCCTGCCGTCGTCGCCGGCCAGCACCTCGAAGGGCCACGTCGTCAGGGCGCCGTCCGGCGACAGGACGACCCGGCGGCGCCCGGCCAGCGCGGGCGCCAGCGGATCGAACAGCAGCCGCCTCAGCTCCGCCCGGGTCGACGTCCCGGATCCGGCCGCGGTTCCCTCGACCGCGGTGCCCTCGATCTCGGCCCGTGCCGCGACGATGCGGGCATCGATCTCGTCGCCGTCGCCCAGATCGACGAGGGTCACCGCGCCGGGATGCTCGCCGTGCAGGACGAAGGCCAGGTACCGACCGTTCAGCCACTCGGCGTCGCCGCGCGCGGGCACGGCCTCGAAATCCATCGTCCTGATCCGGACGAACTCCACCAGTGCCGCGTCGGCCGGCAGCGCGGCGGCGACCGCGGCATGGTCGGCGTGGCGGAGGACGGCCTCCATCCGCAGCTCGGGGACGCGCGCCGCGAGGCCGGCCTCCAGGCGGGCATGACGCTGCGTGAGCTCGGCGAGGCGGCGCTCGTGGGCCACGGGCCCTTCCGGGCCGGGGCCGGTCATGGTGCTGCGGTTGATCTCGGAGGCGAGAGCGGACAACGTGGCCACCTGGTCATGCAGCTCCGGATACTTCCCGCCGAGCAGGGCCGCGCGCTGGGCGGCGGCCACCTCGGTGCCGATGCCCTTGCGCCGCAGCACCAGGTCGAACGCGGCGAGAGCGGCGGCCGGGTCGTCGGACCGGTAACGCCGGACGACCGACAGGTAGACGTAGAGCCGCACCTGCAGCATGTCCAGGAAGGCAAGACGCTCGTTGTCGGCGCTGATCCCGAAGACCTGAGCGATGAGCTGGTCATCGAGCGCCGCCGCGGTCCGCAGGAGATCGATCGCCTCGTCGACCTGCCCGAGGGGGACGAGGATCGTCGCGAGGTTGAAGATCGCCTGCTCGTAGTCGGGGTGTCGTTCCCCGAGCGTCGCCCGCCGGAGCTCGATGACCTCGCGCTGGAGGGCCGCCGCCTCGGCATGGCGTCCGGTCTGGCGCCGAACCAGGGCGAGGTTGTTGAGGATCGTCGCCCGGGTCTCGAGGTCGGGCGGGACGCTCGAGTCGCTGACCGTCAACGCTTTGCCGAACAGTGTGGCGGCCTCGTCGTACCTCTGGGTCCGCAGGTGCACGAGGCCGAGATGGTTCATGGCCGTGGCGTACTGCTTGCCGTCCACCTCGCGAAGCGCCTCGGCGATCTCGGCCTCCGCCTCGAAGACCCGCAGTGCGTCGGCGAAGTGGCCGGCATCGTGGTAGAGCATGCCGAAGTTGCCGAGCAGCCGGGCGGTCGTCAGATGCGTGCGGCCCAGTGACCGCATGGCGGCGTCCACCGCCCGCTTGAACATCTCCTCGGCCTCGGCGAACCGGCCGATGCGCTGCTGCAGCAGCGCGAGGTTGGTCAGGAGCGCCACCACCTGCGGGTGTGCGCCGCCCAGTGACGACTCCACGATGGCCAGGCTCTCCCGGTAGCATCCGTCCGCCTCGGCGTACCGGCCCGTCTGCGAATAGAGAAGCCCGACGTTGTTCAGCGACTGCGCGATATCCGGGTGCCCGGCCGGTAACGTTCCGCGCCGCAGGTCGAGAGCCCGGACGGCGAGGGGCTCGGCCTCCTCGTACCGTCCGAGATTCATGATCGACAAGGCGAGGTTGTTGAGCGTCCGCCCGTAGTCGGCTGTCTCTTCCCCGCCCGCCGCCCGTTCCAGGCCCAGCGCCGCGGTGAAGACCCGTTCGGCCTCGTCGTCCTTGCGCATCTGCTGATACAGGCCACCCAGGTTGTTGACCACGGTGGCCCGGTCGGCCGGGCCGGCGCCGGCGCCCTCCATGACGTCGACGGCGCGGCGCAGCAACGGCTCCGCGCGGTCGTAGCGGCCCATCTCGGCGAGCAGCAAGCCGAGACTGCTCAGGACGTTGGCGAAGACGATGCCACGTTCCCCGGTGCTCCGGCGCACTTCGTCGAGGGCCAGCTCGTACAGCGGGAGGGCGCCCGGCAGGTCGCCCGCCCACTTGAGCTGACGTCCCCGATGCAGCAGATCGGCGGCGTGCTGGAGTGATGCCATCCCACTCCGTCCTTCGAACGGTGTCGGCTTCCGGACGGGGCCCGCTCAGGGCAAGGTGACGACCTGAGCCGCGTACGAGAGACCGGCGCCGAAGCCCACGAGCAGTGCCGGGCCCGTCGTGTCGGTCAGCGCCGCCATCGCCTGCGGGATGGAGGCCGCGCCGGTGTTGCCGTTCGTGGTGATGTCGGTCGCCACCCGGACGTGCGGGCCGAGCCCCAGCGCCCGGGCGACCACCGAGGTGATCCGCAGATTGGCCTGATGGGGGATGAAGGCCGCGAGGTCGGCGGCGGAGATGCCGGCCGCGTCCAGCGCGCGCCGGGCCAGGCCGGGAATGACGGAGGTCGCCCAGCGGAAGACCTCGGGGCCCGCCATCCGCAGCATGCCCGCCTCGTCGTACCGCAGCACCTCGCTCCGGGAGCCGTCGGCGCCCCACACCACCGGGCCGATGCCGCTGGTCGGCGCCGGACCGACGACCACCGCACCCGCGCCGTCGCCGAACAGGAACGCCGTGCCGCGGTCGCGCTCGTCGATGATGTCGGTCATGCGCTCGGCGCCGACCAGGACGACATAGCGGGCCGCGCCGCCGCGGACGAGGGCGTCGGCGGTCGCGAGCGCGTACGGGAATCCGGCGCAGGCCGCTCCCAGATCCATCGCGGCGGCCGCGCCGGCGCCCAGCGCGTCGGCGACCAGGGGCGCCGCGGTGGTTGCCCGGCCCCGATGGGACATCGTCGCGACCAGGACGGCCGAGACGTCGTGCGGCTCGACGCCGGCGCCGGCCAGGGCCTTGGAGGCGGCCGCCGCGGCCATCGTGATCAGATCCTCGTCGGGTGCGGCGCGCCGGCGCGACTCGATGCCGCAGCGGCGGCGGATCCACTCGTCGCTCGAGTCGATCAGGGCCGCGATCGTCTCGTTGCCCACCTCGGTCCGGGGCCGGTACGTGGCGACGCTCAGGATGCGCGACCCGGGGTGACCGGCGCGGCGCTGCAAAGGGTTGGCCATGGCCGAAATCCAAGCATGCCCGGCTGGGCGCACCCTGGTTGCTTTGTTCCTCGCCGGTAACCCGAGCCGGATCCGGCCTCGTCCCAGGCAACCGATCGGCCATCCCGGCCGGTATTACCCTGCGACGGACCGGAACGGGGAGGCGGCCACGGTGCCGAGAGACACAACTAGGCCGGGCGATGGGTTCGACGAGTTCGTGGTGAGCCGGTCGACCCGGCTGCTGCGCAGCGCGTACCTGCTGACCGGCGACTGGGCGACCGCCGAGGATCTGCTGCAGACCTCGCTGGTCAAGGCGTGGTCGGCCTGGTCGCGGATCGAGGGCGACCCGGAGCCGTACGTGCGGCGCATCCTGGTCAACTCGCATGCGAGCTGGTGGCGGCGGCGCTGGCGCGGCGAGGTGCCCACCGGCGAGCTGCCCGAGCACGGCCGGCTCGGACCCACCGACCGGATCGACGACCGCGACGGGCTGTGGCGGGCGCTGCGCCGGCTGCCGCCCCGGCAACGGACGGTGCTCGTGCTCCGCTACTTCGAGCACCTCTCCGACGCCGAGGTCGCCGACGCGATGGACTGCTCGATCGGGACCGTCAAGAGCCAGGCCAGCCGGGCACTGGCGAAGCTGCGGGTGGACGAGTCGCTGACCAGCGAGGAGGCGTTGTCGTGAACCTGACCGACCTGCGCGACGTGCTCGACGAGCGCTCGACCACCGATCACGCCGAGGCCCGCTCGCACCTGGTCCTGTCCGGGGTGCGGCGGCGGCTGGAGCTGCGGCGCCGGCGCCGGCGGATGGCGGCGGCGGTCGCGGCCGTGCTCGCCGTCGTGGCCATCCCGGCCGGCCTGCTGACGATCGCGCGCTCTCCGGAGCGGACGGACCAGGTGTCCGGTCCGAAGACGATCAACGGCTTCCCCGAGTACGCCCAGGGCACCCGACTGTTCGCCTCGGCCACCCTGGCTCCGGGCGCCACGTCGCTCGTGCTGCCGTTCGTGCCGGGCTCGACCGGTCTGGTGATCTTCGTCCGCTGCGCCGAAGCGACGTCGACGAAGGAGTTCGCGCTCAAGCTCAACGGGCACGACGTGATGAGCGGCTCCGGGTGCGGCTCGTCGTTCGTCCCGGCGGCCCCCGACCAGATCGGGGCGCTCGACGTCCGCGCCGGCGAGCGCAGCGTCGTCGAGGTGACGTTCTCGACGACCGCGCCGGCCGGCTTCGCCGTCGGCATCGGCGAGCGGGTGCCGGTCGACCAGTACGTCTTCCCCACCCGCCCGGCCACCCTGACCCCGCTCGACGTCGGCGGCAACCTGGCCGAGACCGACGACAACGGCATCACGTACCGGACGACCTTCCTGCTGCGGCCCGACCCCGCCGACCCGAACCGGCCGGTGAGCCGGACGTTCACCTGGGGCAGCGGCGGCCACCTTGCCCTGCGGTCGCAGACGCCGGGAGCGCTGCGCGTCACGATGAACGGCGTCGAGGTCGCGAGCGGCGAGTGGTGGGACTACGACCAGGGCCTGGTCGACGGCTCGAGCAGCTCCTACTGGCCGTCCGCGACGCAACGCACCCGAGGGGCCACGGTCACCGTCACGGTCACTCCCCGGCGCATGACCGGCGACTGGGCGGTCGCGTTCCAGGAGCCGTCCCCGTGACGCACGGTCCGCTCGGCATCGAGCGGCTCGGCTCATCGCCGTGGCTCCCAGCGGAAGACCCGGGCCGCCAGGGCGACGGCGAGGACGGTCAGCACGGCCATGGCCGTCAACGCCGGCCAGGCCGGTGTGCCGTCCTGCCACGCGCCCCGCGCCAGCTCGGTCACCGCGACGCCCGGCACCGCCCGCATCGGCCACGTGGCCTCGCCGGTGTGCAGCAGCCAGATGCCGCCGCCGAAGAGCGCGAGCACACCCGGTGTGGTGGTCAGCTGGGCGAGCTCGGGCGCCGGCGTGAAGGCCGCGGTGGCGAAGGCCATCGCCACCGCGAGCAGGGTGCCGGCCCCGGTGGTGACCAGCAACGGCCACCACCGGGGCGGCGGGTGGAACGCCGTCAGCACGGCGATCTGCCCGGCCGTGAGCACGGCGTACGGTGCGGCCAGGCCGGTTATCACCGCGAGCGGCGGCAGCGCCGTGGTGCGCAGGCGCTTGAGCACCAGGTCGGCGCGGCGGGCGGCGAGCGCCGTGGTGACGCCGGCGTACGGGGTGAAGGACAGCAGCATCAGCAGTTGCATCGCGGTGGTGTCGCCGCCGGTGCCCTTCCCGGTGCTCTCGGCGAGCAGCAGCCAGCCGATGCCCAGCGCCAGGGGCAGAAGCAACGCGTTGACGACCGCCAGGGGGCTGCGGCGCAGCAGGGTGAGCTCGGCCGCGGCCAGAACGATCAAGCGGCCGGTCATGCCGAGGCCGCCAGCCGGCGCAGGACGTCGCCGACCGACGGCGGGGTGACGGCGAGCCGATCGAGCGGCACCGGGCTCCAGCCGCGCAGAACGGCCACGTCGGCGTCCGGCTCGCGCGTCGTCACCACGAGCTCCGCCTGGCCGCCGGGCAGCTCACGCCACGTCGCCCGCCCGCGCAGGCGGGGTGGCTCGCGCCGGCGGAGGTGGGCGGGCACGACCGTGCTGATGAGATGCGCGAGGCCCGCGGTGATCTCCGCGGCGGTGCCCGCGGCGGCGACCGTGCCCGCGTGCATCACGACGTAGCGGTCGGCCAACGCTTCCGCCTCGTCGGTGGCGTGGGTGGTGAGCAGCACCGCGGCGCCCGCCGCCCGGCGGTCGCGGATCAGCGCCCACGCTCGCTCGCGGGCTTCCGGATCGAGCCCGGCCGTGGGCTCGTCGAGCAGCAGGACCGGCGGTTGCCCGGCCAGCGCGATCGCCAGGTCGAGCCGGCGCCGCTCGCCGCCGGAGAGCTGGCGTACCGGCACCCGGCCGCGGTGGGCGAGATCGGTGTCGGCCAGGCCCCGCTCGGGCCGGTGCCCCCGCAGGCGGGTCCACAACGCGTACGTCTCCTGCGTGGTGAGCCCGCCGGCGAAGCCGGGATCCTGCGGCACGACGCCGACGCGTGCGGCGAGGCGGTGACGGTGCCGGGCCGGGTCGAGACCGAGCAGCCGGACGCGGCCGCCGGACGGCCGGCGATGCCCGCACAGCGTGTCCACGATGGTGGTCTTGGCGGCGCCGTTCGTGCCGGCCAGACACAGCAGCTCACCGCGGCGTACCGCGAGATCGACCCCGCCGACCGCCTCGAAGCTTCCGTACCGGCAGCGCACGTCGTGCGCCGCGATGGCGATGTCATCCATGCCGGTAAGCGTCGGGGCCGCGGCGTGGCGGCGGCAGTGTCATCGTGCACGAGCGCTGATGACATCTGTCATCGATCTCGGTCGGCGGCTCGCCCGCGACGCCCGCGGCCGGGCATGATGTGCCGGTGACCGCCGTCGCGCCGGAAGCCATCGCGACCGCCCCACGCGCCCCGGGCCTCCTCGCGTTGCGGCACGTGACGGGCGTGTCGCTCGTCGCCATCGGCGCCCTCGTCGCCGGGGTGTGCCTGGCCGACCGGCCCCGGGATCCCCTCGCCGCCGTGATCGCGATCGTGGGTCTGTCGCTGAGCGTGCCGGCCGCGACGGGCGTACTCCTGCTGGCGGTCTATCGGCCGGATCGCCGCCGTCCGGCCGGTCTCGCCCGTTCGGCCGGTCTTGGCCGTTCGGCGGGTTTCGGCCGTCCGGCGGGTCTCGGTCGTCCGGCCGGGCTCGTGCTCGTGCCGGCCGGGGCCGCCGCGCTCGCCGCGTGCATCGCCGGGCAGGCCGGTGGCGGCGGCCTGTGGCCCTGGGTCACCCCGCCGGCGCTGGCGGCGGCCGCGGCGCTGGCCGCGATCCCGCTTCCCCGGGTGCCCACGACGCTGATCGGCTCGGGCGTGACGGCGTCGGCCACCGCGGCCGCCACCGCGGACTGGTGGCAGGGAATCACCGGCGCCCTCGCCTTCGCCTGCTGCGTGGCGGCGATCCTGGCCCAGGTGTGGATCTGGGAGATGGCCGAGCGGGCGCCCCGCGACGAGGCCGCGGCCGCGGTCGGCGCCGAGCGCGACCGGTTCGCCGCCGAGCTGCACGACATCCAGGGCCACAGCCTGCAGGTGATCGTGCTCAAGAGCGAGCTGGCGGCCCGGCTCGCCGCGACCGATCCGGAGCGGGCCGCCGCCGAGATGCGCGAGGTCGAGACGCTGGCCCGCGACGCCCTGCGCGACACCCGCGACGTCGCCCGCGGCCGGCGCCCGGTAGCGCTCGCCACCGAGATCGCCAACGCGGTCGGCGTCCTCACGGCGGCCGGCATAACCTGCCGTGCTGACCAGACCGCCGCCACGGTGGGCCAGGAGCGACTGCTCGGGCTCGTCGTTCGCGAGGCCACCACGAACATGTTGCGGCACAGCACCGCCACCCGGGCGGCGATCACCCTGACCGCCGGCGAGGGGACCGGCGTGACGCTCACGGTGACCAACGACGCGCCGCTGCCGCCGTCGGCGGCGGCGGGTCAGGGCGGCCTCGACCACCTGGCGCGCCGCATCGCCATCGCCGGCGGACGGCTCACCTGGCGGCACGAACCGGACCGCTTCGAGGTCGTCGCCCGCCTGCCGGGCGCGCAAGCCGGCCCCGCACACCCGGACGCCGCCGTCGTCGCCCGCCTGCCGGGCGCGCAGGCTGCCCCCGCACACCCGGACGCCGCCACCGCCCGCCTGCCGGGCGCGCAGGCTGCCCCCGCGCACCCGGACGCCGCCGGGTGAGCGGGCCGATCCGGCTGCTGCTCGCCGACGACGAGACGCTCGTGCGCGGCGCGCTGGCGGCGTTGCTCGAGCTGGAGGAGGACCTCACCGTCGTGGCCGAGGCGGCCGGCGGTGCCGAGGCGATCGCCGCGGCGTCCTCGGCGCGGCCCGACATCGCGCTGCTCGACCTCGAGATGCCGGCGGGCGACGGCCTCGCCGCGGCCGCGGAGATGCACGGTGTGCTCGGCATCCCGGTCGTCATGGTCACCCGGCACGCCCGGCCGGCCATCCTGCGGCGCGCGCTCGCGGCCGGCGTCCGCGGCTTCGTGCCCAAGACGACACCGGTGTCGCGGCTGGCCGCCATCATCCGCGAGGTGCACGGCGGCCGGCGCTACGTGGACGCCGACATCGCCGCGGCCGCGCTCACCGAGATCCCGTGCCCGCTGACCGCGCGCGAGCTCGAGCTCCTGCGAGCCGCCCGCCACGGCGCGACGATCGCGCAGATCGCCGAGGCCGTGCACCTGGCGCCGGGGACCGTCCGCAACTACCTGTCCACCGCGATGGCCAAGCTGCACGCCCCCACCCGGCACGCCGCCGCCCAGAGCGCCTGGCAACAGGGCTGGATCTGATCCCGGTGCCGATCCTCGTGCGTATCGCCCTCGCCTTGGTCCTGCTGTGGACCATGGTCGTCGCGGCGGCCTGGCTGCTGCAGCGGCGGCTCATCTATTTCCCGGACCGGGCGTCGCCGCCGGCGGCAAGCCGGGTGATACCGACCGGGCGCGATGTCACCCTGCGCACCACCGACGGGTTGTCGCTGACGGCCTGGCTGGTGGAGCCCTCTGCAGGGTCGCCCGGCCGGGGTCCCGCGGTGCTGGTCGCCCCGGGCAACGCCGGCAACCGGCTGGGCCGGGCCCCGCTGGCAACCGCCCTGGCCGCTCGCGGTCTCACCGTGCTGCTGGTCGACTACCGCGGCTACGGCGGCAATCCGGGCGGCCTGAGCGAGGAGGGCCTCGCCCGCGACATCGAGGCGGCGCGGACGTTCCTCGTCGACCAGGTCGGCACACCCCCCGAACGCCTGCTGTACTTCGGCGAGAGCCTGGGCGCGGCGGTGGTGACCGCGCTGGCGGCGAAACACCCACCGGCCGGCCTGATCCTGCGGTCGCCGTTCACCGATCTGCCGGCGGCGGGCCGCGAGCATTACCCGTTCCTGCCGGTACGGCTGCTGGCCCGCGACCGCTTCCCCGTGGCCGAGACGATCGCGCGGGTCGCGGCGCCCACGCTCATCGTCTACGGCACCGCCGATTCGGTCGTGCCGCCGGGGCAGAGCCGGGCCGTGGCCGGCAAGGCGGCGGGACCCGTGCGGGTGGTAGCGGTCCAGGACGCCGACCACAACGACGCGTCGCTGGTCCACGGCCCACAGCTCGTCGACGCGGTCGCCGAGCTGGCCGCCGCGGTCAGCTGAGCGGAGTACGCCGGGCCGGGCGTGCGCCGCCGCCCTCAGTAGCCGGTGCCCGCGTCGCCGGCGCCGCCGCCGGAGAGCAGTACCGCCGCGACGATGGCCGCGACCAGCGCCGCGGCGATGACGATCCACATGACGACACGTCGGGGAGACACCACGACATCCGTTCAGCCGGTGCGCATCTGGGCGCGCAGGGCCTCCATGTCCATGCTCGTCCAGTGCTCGACGATCTTGCCGTCGCGGACGCGCATGATGTCGATGAAGGACCACTCGACGCGGTTGCCGGACGGCGGCAGGCCCCACAGCTCGCCGGTGTGCGTGCCGCGGAAGGCGGCCACGACCCGCTTGTTGTCGTCTACGGACACGCCCTCACGCTAGTCCGGTGGCCCGGCACTTGGCGTACGTCTCGGCGACCCGCGCCAGGTCATGGCCGCGTCCCCGCATGTAGCGCTGCCGCACCCAGGCGGCGAACGCGGCGAGCGCGGCCGGTGACGAGGCCGGCGACCAGGGCTCCTCCTTGGTCAGGTCGAAGTAGGTGAGCAGCTTGAGGTCGGGGTAGGCCCCCGAGCGCAGCGCCGTGTCCATGTCCCGCAGCCATCCGGCCTTGTCGCCGCCGTCCTCGGTGGAGGCGAACTCGGCGATCATCACCGGCCGGTTCGGCGCGATGGCACGGGCCTTGGCGTACGTCGTCGTCCGGCGACAACCCACACGTTAAGGGGACGCGCTGTGGAGCGGCCGGTCACCGGTGTTCCAGGCGGAGGCCGGCGGCGATGACGAAGATCTGCCGACGCTCGACCGCGTCGCCGGTCGAATCAAGCACGTAGCCGTCCAGCCAAAGCCAGCCTTCGTAGGTGGGCTTGTCGTCGACGCGGATGATCCTAAATTGGAACGCGTTGCGCCCGGCGAACTGCACACTTGCCGCGCCGCCGACAAACACTACGTCGCCGGCCCTCGGGCGCGTCATCGGCTGCACGCGAGGGCTCGGCACTGGGCGACACTTGGCACAGCAATTGTGTGGCGTCCGCGTGGGTTGTCACGCGGCATCGCGTCCACCCTCTCCGCCTTGTTCAGCCCGGCCGGTTTGGTCGCAGGCGCTCAGGATGGCCCGGACGCCGTCCTCCAGCCGGTACTTGCCGAGCCAGTCGCCCGTCCCGTCGGCCGTTCGCCGGTACAAGTTGAACTGGTCTCCCACGCTGGCATGCAGGTAACCCACGTCGGCGCCGTCGTGGCTGACGCTGTAGCCGCCCATGGTGGAAAGCGTCAGGACCGCGCCCGCGATCTCACGTCGCCCTCCCGGGACGCGGCGCTCCACGGTTCACCTCCTGGCAAGCGAGGCAGTCGCGCTCGCGACCGCAGCGGGGACACCACTTGCCTTTGCCGCTGGCCAGCCATAGACCGGCGAGAAGCCCGATCACCAGCCCGGCGACGGCAGCTAATACCGGCATCGTCACCCCTCGTTACGTTGCGTGGCCACTTGTATCGTGCGGGTACCGATGCTCACTCTGGTAGGTATCAGATTGCAACGGCTCAGACTGGCGTCACGGGAGTTGATCTTCCAGATTTGGCAGAAACCTTCTTGACGTGCCAGATCGACAGATGGAACCTCCCAAACTGGTAGGTTCCCGGGTACCAGATCGAAAGGGGACTCCCGTCGTGACGGAGGAAACCACCGGATCCACCGTCCCCCGACGCTCGCTCGGGATCGCTCTGGAATCGGCGCGCAAGCGGGCCGGCATCACCATGCAAAAGGCCGCAGATCGGGTGGGCGTATCCGTCCAGACGGTCAGACGGGTCGAACGCGGAGAAGTGTCGACCCGGCCATCAACCGTCGAAGTGCTCTGCGACTTCTACGGCCTCGATGCCCGGATGCGCGACGTATTGATCGGGCTGGCCAAGGAGAGCAGATCACGCGGCTGGTGGCACTCCTACGGTGACGTGATCCCGCGCTGGTTCGAGCTGTTCGTGTCCCTGGAACAGACCGCCAGACGGATCCGCGAGTTCGGCCCGCAACTGGTTCCTGGGCTGCTTCAGCACAGCGGCTACATGGGCGTGGTGATCCGCACCGACCTGCCGCACCTGGACGACGGCGAAGTCGCCGCCCGGATCAAGCTCCGTCAAGAGCGCCAGCAGTTGCTGACCCGTTCCTTCCCCGCTCCACCCGACCTGGAGGTCATCCTCTCCGAGGCGGTGTTGCTGAGCGAACCCGCCGGCGACGGTGTGATGCGCCAGCAGATCTGGCACCTGCTGAAAGCAACAGAGCTGCCCACAGTGACCATCCGCATCCTGCCGCTGAGCGCGAACCCCCACCGATCATCCTCCACCGGCGGGTGGACGCTGATGGATTTCGCTGTCGAGAACGGCAACACTCCGCCATCCACCGTGTACAGCGAGGATCTGACCGGCGCCATCTATCTCGACAAGCCCGCAGAGATCGACGTGTACGAGCAAGTCTGGGCCGCCCTGGACCGGCAGGTCCTGACGCCAGCCCAATCCGTCGACGTGATGTCCCACCGATTGAAGGAGCTGACCGACCGTGAAGCCTGACCTGACCGATGCGGCGTGGAAGAAGTCCACCCGGTCCAACGGCTCCGGCAACTGCGTGGAAGTTGCCACCAACCTCCCCGGCATCGTCGCCGTCCGCGACACCAAGGACCAGGGCACCGGGCCCGCCCTGATCTTCACCCCGACCGAATGGAACGCCTTCGTCGACGGAATCAAGGACGGAGAATTCGACCTATAGATCCTGCCGAACATGAGACCAGCCGAAAGTCATCATCACCGATCATTCCACCCCAAGTGGCTCTCAAGGCTTCGAAGTTTCCTCGCCCTTGAGAGCCACTGCGACTACTCAGGTTTCCGTGGGTAAATTGAGGGCGACTCCGCCGAGGCAGAGGTAGATGGCCGCGGTGAGGGCGTCGAGGTTGCGGTAGCCGAAACCGCGGCGCTGGATCAGTCGGATCCTGGCGTTGATGCCTTCGAGGCGGGAGTTGGACAGGCCGAGCTCGACGGCGGCAACGACGGCGTCGGCGTGTTTTTCGATCCGGCGTACAAGATTGCGGAAGGCAGGGATCCGGCTGCGTTTCGCGGCGGTGCACCAGCGATTGAGGTAGGCGCGGGCGTCGGCGGGATCGGTCGTGCGGTAAAGATCTCGTAGCTGCTCTTTGAGTTCCCAGGTGCGCCAAAGCCGGTAGCGGTGACGCCGGAGCAGGCTCAGGATCTGGCGGTGGTGGTCGTCGAGGTTCTCCCGGCCGGCGCGGACGGCGAACCGGGCGCGGCGCCAGTCGCGGCGCTCGGGCATGCCGGGGCCAGACGGCATGGTGGTTGCTTCGGCCCGGTAGACCGATTCCACGACCTCGTTGGTCCACTTGATCACGTGGAACGGGTCGAGGCAGATCCGGGCCTGTGGGATCTGTTCGCGCGTGACGGGCAGGTAGACGCTGCTGCCGTCGAGGCTGATCGCCTCAACCGCGGCCGAGCGCTCGGGGCCGAGGGCGGCGAAGAAGTCCTCGAAGGCGGCCTTGGAGCGTTCCTTGCCGACCCAGACCACCTTCCCGGTGTCGTGGTCGGCCACGATGGTCAGGAACTTGTGGCCGCGTTTGTAGGATATTTCGTCGACGCCGATGCGATAGAGCTGGTCGAGTCGGGCGTCGTCGAGGTGGTCGGCCGCGACCCGGGTGACGATCGCGTCGACCGCTGCCCAGGAGCAACGCAGCAGCCGGGCGATGCTCGCTTTGTCCATGCGTTGCGCCGGCCATGCGGCGACGTTCTCGAAGTCGGTGGTGTGCCGCGCGTTCGGCCGGGCCCACGGCACCCGCTCGGTGCGGACCCGCGCGCAGGAGCGGCAGTGGATGCGGTGGATATCGGCCTCGAGCCACACTTGGCAGACACCGAAGTCCAGTTGCCGCCACCGACGGCGCGACGAGTCGTAGCGGGCCGTCGTCGATGCCCCACATGGGCACACCAGACGTCGCCTGCGTCGGCGCAGCGCAATCACGAGTCTCTGCTCGGTGAACGCCGCCGATTGCACTGTCGCACCGGTAAGGCGAAGGATCCGGTTGAATGCTGTGGTGAGTCGCACGAAGTGATCAACGAACGACGGCAATGTGTCCATCGTTGGGAGCCCCTCGGCGGGCGTCGGGCGGGGTCAGTGTCCGAAGGCCCAGGCCACCATCAACGGAAACTCTTGCTTCCAGAACGCACCGCCGTGCGAGCCGACCCGCTCGGTCAGGACAACGTCGCCACCCGCATCGCGCAGCGCGTTCGCCCACCGGCTCGCGTTGTCGCGGAAGAACGGTTCCTCGGTGCCGGCGACGAGGTAGGTGCGCGGAAGCCTGCCAGGTAGCACGGCGGGTGGCTGGTATCCCGCACCCGGCGAGGCGCAGAAGACCGCGCCGTAGATGTCGGGATGACGAAGCCCCATGGCCAACGCGAGTTCTGCACTAGCCGAGACACCGAACGCCGCGGTTCGGTCGGCCGGCAGCTTGGCGCCAAGACGGATCGCCGCCCATCGGCGTACGTCCTCGACGAAGAATTTCTCGTGTGCCGCGAACCGTTGTGAGTCGAAGGTGAACGCGTCCGTGCTACGGCCCGGTGAGTACTCGTGCAGCCGCAGCGTCTCATCCTCCAGCCGGTGCGCGCCGACGATCATCGTGGGCGGTAGATCAGCGGCCTCCAACGCCGCTCCCCACGACGTGATCAACTGGCCGTCACCGGCAAAGACGATCGCCTCGGGCGCAGCCGCCGGCACGTAGGCGGTGACCTGACGTCCGCCGTCGTACTCCAACACCTCGGTAACAAGCTCGCCTGCGGTGGACGACATCGGCGTGGGCTCCCTGCTGACATGAGGTATGTAGCTGCTGGCATGTGCAGGCAACAGTGCCAAGGATCGCGGAGCGGTGCCAGACATAACCCAACGTGACGCAACCTCTGTGTGCGTCCGGCGCCCACAGAAACCCGAGTAGTCGCGAGCCACTCCTTATGGCTCGGCGGTCGTAGGTGACCATGCAACCTCACGCTCCCCGCAATCGTCATGGGGGTGACGGTCCCCAGGTAGGCGCCCGCCGAGTCGTTGGTAGGGCGTGTCCGCGAGGGTCCATCGTGGTACGCCCTACACCCGATGCACGTTCCGCGACCCGGCCGCCCGGATCAGGCCGTGCACCGTGCCGATCCGCCCGCACCTTCAGCGAAGGATCACCATGTTGTCCGCGGAGCCCGATGGGTACCAGTTGCCGGTCAGCTGCTCGGCCCCAACGGCCTGAGCTTGCGGATCGTGATGGCACGTGGTGATGAGCACGAGATCACGCCGCGTTTGGCAGGCTGACTGCTGCCCAGCCGGCAACACCGCGCTTGGCGATGTTGCGGGCTGCGTTCACGTCGGCGTGCTCAGCGAAGCCGCACGACGTGCACTGAAAGGTGGACTGGTTCGGGCGGTTCTTCCGGCTGACGTGCTCACAGTGCGAGCAGCTCTGCGAAGTGTAGGCAGGGTCGACGTAGACGACCGCTACCCCGGCGCGGGCCGCCTTGTACGCGACGTAGGTGCCGAGTTGATGGAACGCCCACGAGTGAAGCGTGACCCGCTCGGGCCGTCGGAGCCGTACCCGGTCGCGGATGCCGCCCAGGTCTTCCAGGGCGATACCGCGGCCGGTGCGTTCGGCCTCGGTCACGATGCGTTTGGCGATGACGTGGTTGGTGTCGGCCGCGAACCGGGCTTCCTTGCGTCCCCGCTTCTTCAGCAGCCGCTTGGCGGACTTGGTGCCAATCTTCTGGAGCTTGGCGCGCAGCCGCTGGTTGCGGTGCCGGATCCGGTTCAATCCCTTGCCGCAGTACCGGGTGCCGTCGCCAGTGGTGGCGATGTTGGCGATGCCCAGGTCGACGCCGAGGAACCCGTCCGGCTGGTTGGTCTGCACGTCGGGGATGTCGCAAGTGGCGTACAGGTACCACTTGCCGTCTCGGCAAACCAGGTCGGACTCGCCGCGGCGGTGCGCGGCCAACGCAGCGTACTGCTGGTCGGAGCAGCCGAATAGGACCTTGTTCAGCCGGCCACCGACCGCCCAGATCGACACGGTGCGGGCGGCGAGCTGCCAGGACAAGCACCGGTCGTCGAACGGTTGCGCCGCATTCCGGCGGAACGTGATCGGTTTGCTTTCGGCCTTCACCCGCCGTCTCGAGCCGCGCTTGCCGAGGTTCCCGGCCCGGATATTGGCCTTCAGGGCGGCGTACGCCCCGGCGACCTTCCGGGCCACATGGATAGCCGGCTGCGCCGAGAGCCCCATGTCCTTCAGCCGACCGTAGGTAAGCCGCTGCAACGCCTGCTTGGTGAATACCCCACGCTGAAACGCCTCGGCCGAAGCGTAGTCGGCGGCGGCGTTGCACAGGTCTAGCGTGGCCTGTAACGCGGCCTGCTGGGCGGCGTCGGGGAACAACCGGACCTGCACGACGATCTTCACAGGCCCCGCCCGTCCTTGTAAGCATCGAGCATCCGCTGGGCGTCAGCCGTCGCCTTCTGCTCTCGTCTCTCGCGCCGGGCTCCGAGCTCACGCTGCTGTTGCTTCCTGGAGGCGGTGGCCGCCCGCCCCTCGATCAGCCACTGCGGCTGCTCGTCGATAAGGGCGGCGATCTGTTCGACGGTGCGGTTGCCGTCCTCTCCGCAACGCCGGAGTGTCCCGCGGCTGACCCCGAGTCGTCTGGCCACCTCGCGCGGGTGGAGGTTTTGGGGATTGTCCAGCCTGCTGTGCTTCTTCACCACGATCGGGTCCGATCTATCTCACCACTACAGAGCCTGACCAGAATGTTCGCCGAGTCCGCTCAGCCGTGTTGAACCTGCATGTTCGTCCGCTTTTGGTCAAGAAATGGCTGCGGGACGTGTTCAAAGACGCGGTGCATTACTCGATGCGAATACATCATGCGAGATGTCGCCGGCGGCCTCGGCACCGAGCTGCGCGAGTTCAACGACGAAAAGGTCCGAGCACACTTACCCGTCCACTACCCGCCTAAGCTGGCGACCTTCACCCTGGTCGACAGCCTCAAGGGCGTATCCGCGCAAGATCGCAGGAGTCCACCGGCCGGATCCAGCAGGCCGCCGCCGGATCGTCCTGATCACCGGGCCGGACGACACCGCGGTCGGGCGGGAGCGCCGGCGCGGCTACACCGAGGCGCTGACGCTGGCGGGACTGCGGCCGTACGCCAGCGAACCCGGCGACTTCATGGAAACCGGCGGCGCCGCGGCGATGCGTACGCTGCTGCGGACGCACCCGGATCTCGATGCCGTGCTGGCCGCGAACGACAACATGGCGGCCGGCGCGGTGCGGGTGCTGCGCGACGCCGGCCGCACGGTGCCCGGCGACGTGGCCGTGGTGGGCTTCGACGATCTGCCGATCGCGTTGCACACCGATCCGAAGCTGACCACCATCCATCAGCCGGTGCAGGCCCTGGGCCGCGAGGCCGCCCGCATGCTGGTCGAGGTGCTGGAGGGCGAGCAGCCGCAGCCGTTCCTCCTGCCGACGAAGGTGGTCGTGCGCGAGTCGGCCTGAGGCCCGCGGGTGTCCCGATTGTCAGCAGGCGGCACAGCGGCCGGTCCGCCTCTGGCGCGGGCGACGCGACCGGACGAGCATCGCAGTCATGACCGAGGCGCCGCCCGAGCGATTCGCCGCGATGTCCCAGCAATGGGCGCGCAGTCCGTTCCCGCCCATCGCCGACTACGCCTTCCTGTCCGACTGCGAGGTCACCTGCCTGGTCGCCCCGAACGGCGCGGTCGAATGGATGTGCCTGCCCCGGCCGGACTCGCCCAGCGTGTTCACGACCATGCTGGACCGCAGTGCCGGCGCGTTCCGGCTGGGTCCGTACGACGAGATGGTTCCGGCCGCCCGCCGGTACATGCCGGGCAGCCTGATGGTGGAGACGACCTGGCAGACCCGGACCGGCTGGCTGATCGTCCGCGACGCGCTCTGCATGGGGCCGTGGCACAACATCGAGGAGCGCTCCCGGACGCACCGCCGATCGCCGACCGACTTCGACGCCGAGCACTGCCTGCTGCGTACCGTCCGCTGCGTGAGCGGGTCGGTCGACCTGTCGATGACCTGCGAGCCGGTGTTCGACTACGGCCGCCGGGAGCCGAACTGGCGGTACGAGGGCGCCGGCTACGGCGAGCTGGTCGCCGGCACCCCGGACGACGAGCTCACGCTGCGGCTCACCACCGATCTGCGGCCAGGCATCGAGGGGCGCGGGTTGAACGCGCGGACCCGGATGATGGAGGGCGACTGGCACTTCGTGGCGCTGTCCTGGTCGCCGCTGCCGCCGCCGCGCACCCTCGACGAGGCCCGCGAGCGGATGGAGCGCACCTCGGAGTACTGGCGGCAATGGATCACCCTGGGCGACTTCCCGGACCACCCCTGGCGCAGCTACCTGCAGCGCAGCGCGCTGACCCTCAAGGGCCTCACGTACGCGCCCACCGGTGCGCTGCTGGCCGCGGCGACGATGGCGCTGCCGGAGACGCCGCACGGCGAGCGCAACTGGGACTATCGCTATGCGTGGGTGCGTGACTCGACCTTCGCCCTCTGGGGCCTGTACACCCTCGGCTTCGACCGGGAGGCCAACGACTTCTTCTACTTCATCTACGACGCCTGCCGGGACGGCCACGAACTGCAGGTCATGTATCGGGTGGGCGGCGAGCGGGAGATCGAGGAGCAGGCGCTGCCGCACCTGTCGGGCTACGAGGGCGCCTTTCCGGTACGCGTGGGCAACGCCGCGTACAAGCAGAAGCAGCACGATGTCTGGGGCGCCGTGCTCGACTCCGTCTACCTGCACGCCCGCTCCCGGGAGCAGCTGCCGGAGTCGCTCTGGCCGGTGCTGAAGCAACAGGCCGAGCAGGCGGCGGCGCACTGGGAGGAGCCGGACCGCGGCATCTGGGAGGTACGCGGCGAGCCCCAGCACTTTGTGTCGAGCAAGGTGATGTGCTGGGTGGCGCTGGACCGCGGGGCGCGCCTCGCCCGGCTCTACGACGAGCCCGAGTACGCGTCCAAATGGCAGGCCATCGCCGATCAGATCCACGCCGAGGTGTGCATCAAGGGCGTCGACGACCGTGGCGTGTTCGTCCAGCGCTACGGCTCGTCGGCGCTCGACGCGTCGCTGCTGTTGCTGCCGTTGATGCGGTTCCTGCCGCCCACCGACCCGCGGATGCGCGCCACCGTGCGGGCGATCGCCGAGGAGCTCACCGTGGACGGCCTCGTCCTGCGCTACCGGGTCGAGGAGACCGACGACGGGCTCCGGGGCGAGGAGGGCACCTTCACGATCTGCTCGTTCTGGCTGGCGTCCGCGCTCGTCGAGATCGGCGAGCTGGACCAGGCCCGGAAACTCTGCGAGCGGCTGCTCGCGTACGCCAGCCCGCTCGAGCTGTACGCCGAGGAGATCGACACGTACAGCGGCCGGCACCTGGGCAACTTCCCGCAGGCGTTCACCCACCTGGCCCTGATCAACGCGGTCATGCACGTCATCCGGGCCGAGCAGAGCCGTGAGCCCGGCGAGTTCAACCCGGCCAACCCGGGATCATGAGGCCGGCCCCGCGCACCGATCTGATGCGGACTCTCGCCGAGGCCGCCCGCCTGGCCCAGCGCGCGCCGTCGGTCTTCAACACCCAGCCGGCAGTTGCGGGGGGCGATTCCGCGCCGCCGGACCGACCGGCGCGCCTTCGGCGCCACCCCGGTGTCCCGCGAGGTGCTGGCCCGGCTCGGCGCCGCCGCCCGGGCCGAGGGCGCCGACCTGCACCCGCTGCGATCCGCGGAGGTGCCGGTCCTCGCCGCGGCGGCGGCCGAGGCGGCCCGGACCGAGCGCGCGGACCCTGCCTACCGCGCGGCGCTCGCCGAGTGGACCGGGCGGCCCGCCGGCAGCGGCGACGGCGTGCCGGCGTACACCGCCGTCCCGGCCGGGAGCCGGCCGGTGCCGATCCGTGACTTCACCACCCCCGGCGATCCCGGCCTCGCGGCCGGCCCCGGGCACGACGAAGGCACGGCGTACGTGATCCTGCACGGTGTGACCGACACCGAGCAGGCGTGGCTGCGCGGCGGCGAGGCGCTCTCCGCGGTGCTGCTGACCGCGGTGCTGGAAGGGCCGGCCGTGGCTCCGATGAGCGACGTGTTCGAGGTGGACGAGCCGCGGCGGCTGGTGCAGGGCCTGCTGCCGGGCGGGGTCGCGTACCTGGTGCTGCGCATCGGGGTGCCGGCGGCGGACGAGGCGCCCCCGTCCTCGCCGCGGCGGCGTCCCGAGGCGGTGATCGAGCTCCCGGATCCGGGGGACGGCTGAGGCCGGCCGGCCCGCTCCCGGTCAGCCGCTTCCGGTGCGGTCCGGATCGGTCCGGCGTTGCCGGCCGCGGTGGAACGCACCCACGATCAGCTTGACCGCGATGCCGAGAATGATCAGATCGGTGATCATCTGCCCGGTGACCAGCAGCCGGGCCCCCGGTGTCTTGGCGGTGATGTCGCCGAACCCGACGGTGGCGAACACGGTGACCGTGAAGTACAGGGCGTCGGTGTGCGACAGCCGGCCACCGAAGTTGCCGGCCGACAACGCGGACAGCGCCACGTAGCTGGCCGCGAACAGCAGCAGGAACAGCGCGACGCTGGTGGCCAGCGACTCGATGGCCCGCAGCCCCGGGTACGGGGACCGCAGGATCACCCGGATCTGGACCGCGACCAGCACGACGAATACGGCCAGCCCGATGAGCAGCACCGCGATGGCGGCCGAGCGGGACGCGCGGTCGAGGGGCAGCAGGTAGTAGATCGTGACGAGCACGGCGACCGACACGACGACCCGCAGGACGGTCCAGACGATCCGGCGGAACGGGGGCCGGCCGTCGGCGGTGCCGGTCATGACGCCGGCTCCGCTCTCGTGGCCGCCGGTCCGGGAGTGGTGGCCTGCGCCGCGGGTTCGGCGCCGGGGGCGCGCGCCTCGAGCAACAGCGTGGCGATGTACGCGACCACGACGGACAGGATGACCAGGGGAGCGACGCCGTCCCCGGCGCGGGTCAGCAGCAGGGCGATCAGGATGGAGGACAGCGGCAGGCGCAGCATCGCGACGACGGTCGCGCCGACCAGCACGCCGATGGCGGCGGTCGGGGCGGCCGAGGGCAGGTGCCCGGCGAGGAGGCCGCCGACCAGGCCGAGGAAGATCGCGGGGAAGGTCGGTCCGCCGCGGGCGGCGCCGAGGGACAGCACCCAGGCCAGCGTCTTGCACAGCAGGAGGAGCGCCAGCGTACCGACCGAGATGGTTCCCGCCTGCCGCAGCAGCGGAATCATCGCCTCCTGGCCGGAGAAGAGCACGGCGTCGGCGGATTGCCCGCTGATCGCGTGGAAGGTGACGGCGGTGAGGCCGACGAGCACGGCCGCCACCGGGGTGAGCAGGAGACGCCGGCCGGTCACCACCCGGCGGACAAGCCGTGCGGACCGGACGACGAGGTGGACGAGCAGGGCGGCCGCGAGGGCCAGGGGCACGGTCCACAGGAAGTCGGCGAGCTGAGGCGTCGGGTAGGCGGCGAGGGAGAGCGGCGGCAGCGCGAACGCGTCGGTGCTCAGCCCGGTGACCGAGCCGATGCCGACGAACAGCAGCGACCCGATCCCGGCCGAGAGCAGGCCGGGCAGCAGGATGACCGGCAGGGTGGAGCCGCCGAGGCCGGCGGCCTCGATGATGATGACCGCGCCGACCACCGGCGACCCGAAGATGGTCGCCAGCGCGGCGAACGCGGCCGAGGCCGCCACCACCCGCTTCGCCTGGTCCGGCATCGGCCGGCGAGACAGGTTCAGCAGGAACAGCGCCAGTCCGGTGCCGAGGGCGATCAGTGGCGCTTCGGGGCCCAGGACCAGTCCGAGCCCGATGGTGGCGAGGGCGGCGAGGACGACGCCGGGGAGGTCGGCGGGCAGGGTCGGGGTGCCGGTCTTGAGGCCTTCCGCCGGCTCGTGGCCGCCGTGTCCGGACAGCCGGGTCACCGCGAACGCGACGATCACCCCGGCCGTCACGAGCACCGGCAGCGGCCACCACCAGGGAGCGGCGGCGAAGCCGAGAGACTTGGGCAGGTCCTGGTAGACCCCGACCTGAAGCCAGTGCGTGATCTCCAGGAACGCCCACGAGGCCATCGAGACGACCACACCGACCAGGGCGGACAGGACCAGCAGCAGCCAGTACCGGCGGCTCCGCACGAGGGCCGAGGCGTCCACGGCGTCGCTGTCGCTGCCGGCCATCTCGACCTCCCTGACGTCCGAGGGTGAGTAGGTGATCGCCCAGCGATCCGTCGAGCGAGCTCAGGACTCGCCTGCGCCCAGCGCCGCGGTGATCTGTTCGATGGCGACCGCCTCGGCCGGGCTGACGGCTTCGCCGTCCTCACGGTGCGCGGCCGCGACCTTGTTCGCCACGGCGATGACGAAGCGGCGGTAGCCGTCCACCTCGTCGGCCGTCGCCTTGGCCTCCAGCAGGGCCACGGCCTCGCGCAAGTGCCGCAGCCCATGGTCCCGGAGCTCGTCGGGCGAGCGGTAGCGCGTGTGATCGGCCTTGGGCTTCGCCGTCACGATCTCGTCGAGCAGCTCGCTCTGGCCGTGCCACTGGCGCGCCTCGACGTACGCCTTGGACATCGCCACCGTCTCGCGGAACATGCCGCCGCGGGCCGCGGTGACCACGATCAGCCCGGCGCTCGGCGGTGCTTCCAGGATGGTCGTCCACTCCTCCGGTGAGAATGCGGCCTTCGTTGTCATTGCCCTCTCCTTCGGGATGCCGAGGACCAGCGCGACCACGGCCACCGCCACGTCCCGGGCGAACCGCGGCCATGGCGGACTCCCTCGGGGCAGGTGGAACCTCCTCGGGCGAGCATGTCCATGAACGTTTCGGCGGGCACCATCCGTGCGGGGTGAACCGCGACCGCGGGCATCGGCTTCGCGACGACGTATTCACCATTAACCGCGGCGATGCGGGCGTCCAACCGCGAGTTTCAGGCGTCCAGCTTGCCGGGCAGCTCCGGATATTCCGCCGTTTGATCGCGACCTTTCCCCGGCCGTTCTCCTCGAGCGTGAAAGAAGCGGCATCTCTCCTTATCTACGGCTAATTCGTCATACGATCAATTGCTCCCTATCAATTGTCCACCTTCACGTCCAAGAGTTCGCCTGATACGTTCTGCGGTATTCCAGGCGGCGGTCCGAGAGCAGTGTCACGACAGGTGCGGCTTGACCGAACGAGGTGGGACTGTCCCGGGTGCGCCCCGGTTGACGTCCGCTCTGGGCGGGAGGGCTCCATGGCCACTCGGACTCACCGGCACCCGCTGAACGCCACGGTTGCCGTTGCGTGTGCACTGTTGCTCGGGCTTACCGGTTGCGCCTCGACGGAACTGTCGAAGGGCACCGGGCCGCCACTGGGGGCGGACGGTTACACCGGCCCGTCGGTCACGCTGCAGTACTGGAACGGGTTCACCGGCGGTGACGGCCCGTACATGCGGGCCATGGTCGACGAGTTCAACGCCGCCCACAAGAACATCAAGGTGGAGTCGAACACCCTCGGCTGGAGCGACTTCTACCAGCGGATCGTCGCCGCGGTGCACGCCGGGCAGGGCCCCGATGTCGCGGTGATGCAACTGGACAACCTCGCGACCCAGGCCGCCCGGAGCGTGATCGTGCCGATGGAGGACGCGATCCAGCAGATGGGCTTCACCCCCGAGGACTTCCCGGAGACGCTGGTCAAGGCCACGACGTTCAACGGGCACGCGTGGGGGGTTCCGCTGGACTCGCACACGATCGGGTCGTACGCCAACACCGCCCAGCTGGCCGCCGGCGGCGTGGAGGCCCAGGCGACCACCGGGCCGGCGTTCGAGTCCGATCTGGCCGCCGTCCAGAAGGGCGGCGTGGCCCAGCCGTTCTGGATGCCGAACAAGTGGCCGGCCCACCTGATGTTCCTCAGCCTGCTGTGGCAGGGCGGGGGAGAGCCCTACTCGGCGGACGGTCTGAAGGCAACCTACAACAGCCCGGCCGGCGTCGCGGCACTCACCTGGATGGTCGACCAGGTGAAAGGGGGCATGAGCCCCACCAACGTGGCGATCGACTCCCAGTACCTGGCATTCAAGAACGCGGAGACCGCCGTCACCTGGGACGGCATCTGGCAGATCAACGACCTGAAGACCACGGCACCCAAGCTCAAATGGTCGCTCGCGCCGATACCGAAGGTCTTCGCGAAGCCCGCGTCCTGGGCGAACTCCCACCAGTTCGTGATGCTGGCCCAGCGCAAGCCGGACCCGAACAAACAGCAAGCCGGCAAGACCTTCATCAAATGGATGGTCGAGCATTCCAGCGAATGGGCGGGCGCCGGCATGATTCCGGCGTACGCCCCGGCCCGGAACAGTCCCGAGTTCAAGAGCATGCCGCAGTCGGCCCTGGCCGGCCAGATCGACAACTTCCATTACATGCCGTCGATTCCGGGGATCGGCGACGTGAACGCACAGACTCTCGAGCTCGCCGTCAGCGAGGCGATTCTGGGACGCCAGAGCCCTGAGCAAGCCCTTGACCAGCAGGCGGCGCGCGCGGACGACATTCTCGCCGGCAATGCCGAGAAGTTCGGCACGACGGACCAGGGGTGAGCGATGGCCACGGATGTTCAGGCCCCGAGGACCGCACCACCTGCCACCGGGGACGCGGTGTGGGACGAGAAGCGGGCCGCCCGGAAAGACACCCGTGAGGGGTGGCTGTTCTGCGCGCCCTACCTGGTGCTGTTCGCGATGTTCGTCATCTTCCCGGCCGGGTGGGGCTTGTGGATCAGCCTGCACCGCTACGACTTCACCCTGCCCGACAAGCCGTTCATCGGCCTCGACAACTACACCAGCCTCATCAACGGCAGCTCGCCGTGGTCAGGCGTCTTCTGGGAAGCCGTCCGCAACACCCTGCTGTTCACCGTCCTCTCGGTGCCGTTGCTGCTCGTGGTCCCGCTGGCGGTGGCCATGGTGCTGAACCAGAAGTTCGCCGGGCGCAACCTCTTCCGGGCGGTCTACTTCGCCCCGTACGTGCTGGGCGTGGCGGTCATCGCCGTCCTCTGGCGGTACCTGCTGGACGCCAACGTCGGGCTCATCAACTACTACCTGGGGAAGGCGATTCCCTGGCTCACCGACGTGCCCCAGGCCTGGGTGTCGCTGGTCGGGGTGACGGTGTGGTGGACTTTGGGGTTCAACTGCGCCATCTATCTGGCCGCGCTGCAGGATGTGCCGCGCAGTCTCTACGAGGCCGCTTCGATGGACGGAGCGAGCTGGTGGCAGAAGTTCCGGACCGTGACCCTGCCCGGCATCCGCTCGGTGCTGGTCTTCGTGGTGAGCACGACGATCATCGCGTCGATGAACATGTTCGGGCAGTCCTACCTGATGACGCAGGGCGGCCCGGGCAACGAGACGCGTACGGCGATCATGCAGATCTCCGACACCGGTCTGCGGCAGTTCGACTCGGGCATGGGATCGGCCATGTCGATGATCTTCATGGTCATCCTGATCGTTATCAGTGGCTCGGTCTTCTGGCTGACCAACCGCGACAGCGACGCGAAGGCCCAGAAGAAGGCGAAGGCGAGGGCGGACGCATGACGACCACGCTCACCAGGGAACAGATCCTTGCCCTTCCGGCCGAGGACGGCGGGCCGGGCGAGCGCCGTCGCCGTCCGTGGCTGTTCTACACCGTACTCGGGCTGCTGACTTTGATCTTTATCGCGCCCCTGATCTACATGGCGTCGACGTCGTTCAAGACCCCGGAGGACGCCATCTCGACGACCCCGCAGTGGTGGCCCGCGCACCCGACCACCCAGGCGTACAGTCGCGTGCTGAACGACCCCGCCACCCCGGTCGGACGATGGTTCCTGAACAGCATGATCGCGGCGACGGCCAACTCCCTGCTCGCCGTCTCCACCGCAACCCTGGCCGGGTACGCGCTCGCCCGCATCCCGTTCAAGGGCCGGCAGCCGCTGTTCCTGCTGATCGTCGCGACGTTGTTCCTGCCGCCGGTCGTGCTGCTGGTGCCGAACTACCTGACGCTGAACTACCTGGGCTGGCTCGACACGCTGCTCGCCGTCATCGTCCCCGGTGCGGCCGGCGCGTTCGGCGTCTTCTTCATGCGGCAGTTCTTCATCGGCCTGCCCAAGGAGCTGGAGGAGTCGGCCTCCCTGGACGGAGCGACCCGGTGGAAGGCGTTCCTCACGGTCCTTCTGCCGCTGGCCCGGCCGGCGATCGCCACCCTGATCCTGCTGACGTTCCTGACCAACTGGAACGACTTCCTGTGGCCCATCTACACCCTGTTCAGCCCGGACAAACAGACCCTGCCGGCGGGTCTGTCCACCCTGCAGAGTGCGAACAGCGTCCGCTACGACCTCCTCATGGCGGGTGCGATGATCTCGGCGGTCCCCGTGCTGCTCCTGTACGCGTTCACGCAGCGGTTCATCGTCGAGGGCATCGCGTCGGCGGGGATGAAGGATTGACCGCCGGGCGAGCGACGTTCCGCAACCCGGTCCATCCGGGGTACTTCGCGGATCCCTACGTCATCCGCGCCGACGGCCGCTGGTGGGCGCTCGGGACGAGCGGGGCGCACGCGGTGACCGGGCTGGTCTCGGACGACCTGGTGCGGTGGGAGCCGTGGACGCCGGCGCTGTCCGCCGGCGAGCCGCACCTGGACGGGCGCACGCACGCGTGGGCGCCCGAGATGACCAGCCGCGGGGAACGCTTCCACCTCTACTTCTCGGCCGGCGTCGAGGACCGCCACCACAGGATCTTCGTCGCCGACGCCGGCACGCCGGACGGTCCTTATGTGGACGTCCGACCGGTCGAAGGCATCGACGAGCCGTTCGCGATCGACGCTCACGTCTTCTCGGATCGGGGGAGGCACTACCTCTACTACGCCGCCGACCGTACCGACCGCGCCCGGCCAGGGACGGCGATCGTCGTCCAGGAGCTGGTGGAGCCCGACCGCGTCGACGGGTTGTGCCGGCCGGTCGTCATGCCCGGCGCCGACTGGCAGATCTACGAGCGCGGGCGGTCCATGTACGGCGCGGTCTACGACTGGCACACCTGCGAGGGCCCGTTCGTGGTCCGCCGAGGGTCGCGCTACTGGTGCCTGTACTCCGGCGGGTCATGGCAGACGGAGTCCTACGGCATGGGGTCCGCCTGGGCGGACGATCCCCGGGGGCCGTGGCACGACGTTTCGCGCGACGGGCCCACCGTCATCCGTACGGTTTCCGGCCGCGCCCGCGGTCCCGGACACGCCAGCGTGATCACCGACCTCGCCGGCGACGACTGGCTGGTCTACCACGCATGGGACGAGGCGATGACGGCGCGGCGTATGCACCTGGACCGCCTCGACTGGATCGACGGCACACCCGTCTGCCGGGGGCCGACCCTGGACGAGCAGCCCGCCCCCGTCGGGCGGTAGCGTCACCGGCGACGCGCTACCCGCCCGGCGGAGCTCGATCAGGGCGAGAGCCGCTTCTCCGTCTCGGCGGAGAACACATGCTCCGTGCCGGGCCGGATCTGAAGCCAGATGATCTCGCCTCGTTTCGGGGTGTGTACCGGATCGACGCGGGCGATCACCTGCTCGGAATGAAGGGTTCCGTGCGCGGGCGCCGCGTCCTGAGCCAGTTCGCCGTAGACGAAGGCGTCCGAGCCGAGCTCCTCGACCAGCTTGACCCGCATGGGGAACGCGCCGGGCTCGCCCTCCGCCACGACCTGCAGGCTCTCCGGCCGGAAACCGAGGATGACCTTGCCGTCCGGAGGCAGCTCCGACAGTGTCTCCTTGCCCAGCGGCACGACGGCATTACCGACCCGGACCCCGTCGCCGGCGACCGTGAAGGTGCCCATGTTCATCGCCGGCGAACCGATGAAGCCGGCGACGAAGGGGTTGACCGGCTTCTGGTACAGGTTCATTGGCGTGTCGACCTGCTGCAGCACGCCGTCCTTCATCACGGCCACCCGGTCGCCCATCGTCATGGCTTCGGTCTGGTCGTGGGTGACATACAGCGTGGTGATGCCGAGGCGAGCCTGCAGCGAGGCGATCTGGGTACGGGTCGACACGCGCAGCTTGGCATCGAGATTGGACAGCGGCTCGTCCATGAGGAACACCTGCGGCTGCCGGACGATGGCGCGGCCCATCGCCACCCGCTGACGCTGCCCGCCCGACAGAGCCTTCGGTTTGCGCTCCAGGAACGGCTCGAGGTCGAGAATCTTGGCGGCCTCGTTGACCCGGCGCTCGATCTCGTCCTTGGGGCGTTTGGCAATCTTGAGAGCGAAGCCCATGTTCTCGGCGACGCTCAGGTGTGGGTACAGGGCGTAGTTCTGGAACACCATCGCGATGTCGCGGTCCTTGGGCGGTACGTGGGTGACGTCCCGCTCGCCGATGTGGATCGCGCCGGCGCTGACGTGCTCCAGGCCCGCGAGCATGCGGAGGCACGTGGACTTTCCGCAACCGGACGGACCGACGAGTACGAGGAACTCGCCGTCACCGATCCCGAGGTCGAACGAGTCGACCGCCAGTTTGTCGGCACCCGGGTATCGCCGGGTCACCTTGTCGAACATGATCGTCGCCATCAGGCATCAGCCCCTCGACCGGCGAGTACGTGCTGAACGATCGGAAAAGGAATAGCTCACACCAGTGTCGGCCGCCCGCGGGACACAGGGCAACGGTCGAATGAATGGTGCCAGATTGCGCCGATGCGGCCTTGATACCCGCCCTAGAGCGGCCGCGTGCCGACGGTCTCCGGTGCGGTGGGGCGCACCTCGGTGAACACCCGGGTGTGCATGGCCCAGTAGCGGAAGGCGGTCGCCAGGCCCAGGCCGATGATGTTGGCGGAGATGTTGTCGGCCAGCGCGCTGCGCAGTCCCAGGGCGTGGTGCGAGATCGCCAGCGGCACCAGCGAGATGCCGAGCCCGATCAGCGACACCACGACGAACCCGACGAACTCGCGGTGAACGGCGAAGCGCCGGTTCTCCCGGAACGTCCAGTAGCGGTGACCGAGCCAGGCCACGACGACACCCATCGCGGTGGAGATCGCCTTCGCGGCCAGCGGCATGTCGTAGAGCGGGCCGTGCCCGCCGGCGAACCGGAGCAGGTTGAAACCGCCCACGTCGACGACGAAGCCGGCGATCCCGACCAGGCCGTACTTGGTCAGGCGCAGGCTGTGCCGGCGCAGCCCGTCGAGCCAGCGGCGGATCAGGGCCACCCTCGGTCCTCCATTACCCCGTGAATTCGTAGACGTCCACGCCTGGACTCTGGTATCGAAGCGTCGCATACGGCTCGAGCGTCGGCGCGTACGGCCGGGTGTGATCGACGAAGATCCACCGTACGCCGAGCCGCCGCAGCTCCTGAGCGGCGCCCTCGGTGGGAGACGCGATGAAGCCGTCGTTCAGGCGCAGCAGGTCCGGCTTCCAGTAGTCGACGGTGATGGAGTCCCGGCCCTCGGGCCCGAGCTCCGCCGACTTCGGCGTGGCGGTCCAGCCCTCGACCAGGACCTGCCGCTCGCTGAAGGCCGCCACCGTCCAGCGGCGGCTGTCGCAGTGGACCGGCGCCATCGGCGTCGTGCAGTGGCGGTTGGTCATGACCAGGTCGCGGACGCCGGAGTGGTCGCGGATCCACCGGGCCGCGTCGATCTGCCCGCGGCTGGTCGCCAGGTGGGCGGTGACCGGCACGGCCGCCAGGGGCGCGGCCGACGTGGCCTGCCTGATCTGCGAGACCGGCGTCTGCCCGGGCGGGAACAGGACGACGTTCCAGGCCGACGACAGCACGCCGCCGGCCAGCACGGTCAGCACCATCGCGGCGCCGGCCAGCCGGACCCGGTTCACCCGTCCCCGGGTCAGCGCCGCGCCGGCGGCGCCGGCGACGGCCAGCACGCCGAGACCGACGGCGATCATGGACTCGGCCGCGCTCCACTCGCCCGGCTGCAGGGATCCCACCAGGGCGGGCCCGAGCCAGACGAGCGCGACACCGGCCGGGACGCCGACGAGCAGGGCCCGCGCGAACCGCCCCGGCCCGAGCACGCTCACCAGGGCGGCCAGGCCCAACGCCGAGCCGAGGACGAGCAGCGGAATGGCGGTGCGGGCGAAATACCACTGGCTCGCACCGGGATGGGCGAACAGGGCGACCGCCGCGCCGCCCGCTATGCCCCCACCGATGAACAGCCACGGGGTGGGGCTGCGGCGCGTGGTGCGGCCGAAGGGCAGAACCGCGGCCCCGGCGCCGCGGGCGAGGACCCCGGCCGCGCCGATCGCCAGGATCAGCGCCATGTGAACCGTGGTGTCCGGTTTGCCCAGCCACTTCGCCGCGGGAATCTGGTCGGCCGCGTCCGACGGGCTGAGGTGCAGGCCGGCGCCCGAGCCGTGGAACACGACGATGAGCGCGAAGATCAGGCAGCCGACCACCACGGCCAGGTCGCCGGCGACCGGCAGGAAGCGGGACCGGTTGAAGAGGAGCATCGCGGCCAGGGCCAGGCCGAGCCCGGCAACCAGAAGCGGGAGCGTCGACCCCTTCGTGCCGGACGCGCCGAGGCAGAGGACGACGAGCAGCAGCAGGCCACCACCGCGGGACATCGATCTGTTCCACCGCAGGGCGAGGACGGCGGCGGCGGCCACCACCATGGGGATCGCGAGCCCGAGGCTGGGCGACAGCGGCGCGACCGGGGTCCCGTTCGAGATCTTGCCGAGCACGTTCAGGTCGCCGCCGACGAAGGCCAGCAGCGCCGAGACCGGCCCGGCCCAGGCGCGGCCGGTCAGCCGTACGGCCGCCGTCGCGATCGCGAACACCACCACGATCGGCATGAGGACGGCCATGAACCGGAACAGCACCTCGTCGAGCGGGATCCCGGAGGCGACCGAGATCTGCGCCACCCAGGCGTGGCTGAACCAGTGGTAGGCCAGGGACTCGCTCTGGACCCAGGGGAAGGTGGTGGGCCCGCGGTGGGCGAGCTGACCGGCGAGCGCCAGATGAAGGTACGAGTCGACGTCGATCGGCCGTGCGCCGGACTCCCAGCGCAGCGGCACGGCGTGGAAGTAGGAGCGCAGCTGCGGCAGCGTGACCAGGGCCACCAGGGCGACCGAGGGCGCACACCACCACGGCAGCGGACGGGTCTGCGCCGTGCGCAGCCGGTTACGCGTCCCGGGCAGCAGAACGAGGACCGCCGCGACGGCGAGCGGGCTGAAGGCGATCCACCGCTGGGCGGTGAGCCCGGCCACGACCTGAGCCCCGATGGCGAAGACCGACCCGACCGCGAAGCCCATCGCCAGGTCCTCGAGGAGCCAGCCCTCCCGGGGCCGCGCCGCCCGCCAGGCCAGCGCGCCCGGCAGCACCTGCGTCCCGAGCACGACGAGGGTCGCCAGCAGGACGTGCGGCACCGGCATCTCGCCCACCACCGCGCACGCCAGCAGCCCGGCGACCAGCAGCACCGCGACGGCGGCGCCCAGGGCTCGCGGGATGGGGGAGGACGCCGTCTTCTTGGGGGCGGCGGGTACCGGCGTCACGGGTGTCGTCGACGGCTCGGTGTCAGCCTTGGGCTGTGCCACACACGCTCCTACCTCGGGCCGGCTCGGTCGGGACGGAGTATAGGCAGCGCGTGACGGGCGATCGATACCCGCTCCGTCAAGATCTGCCACCTGGGTTGCCCTCCTAAACTGGATGACGAGGCGCTAGTGTTCGTGCTCGTGCCGCACACCGACCCCAAGTCTCCCGCCATTCCGGTGCGAACCGGACACGAGGGCGACGACCGCGCCGACGCCGGCGTCTACATCAACAGCTACTTCGAGACCAGGCTCTCCCACGACGAGAACCGGTCAAAGGTGTGGAAACACCTCTGTGAGTACCTGTCGCGCTGGATCGCTCCGGACGCCGATGTCCTCGAGCTCGGAGCCGGGTGGTGCGACTTCGCCAACCACGTGCGGGCGCGGCGCGTGGTGGCGATGGATCTGGACGCGACGGTCGAGCGCGCGGCGGCGAGCCATGTGACTCCCGTGGTCGGTGACTGCACGGATCTGAGCGCTTTCGAGGACGGCAGCTTCGACGTCGTCTTCGCCTCGAACCTGCTGGAGCACCTGGTCCGCCCGGACGCGTCCCGGCTGCTCGGCGAGGCCCGCCGGGTGCTGCGCCCGGGTGGCCGGCTGATGCTCCTGCAGCCGAACTTCCGGCTGAACCCGGGCCGGTACTTCGACGACTTCACCCACGTCTCGATCTTCACCGACCAGTCCCTGCACGACTATCTGGTCTCCGAGGGCTTCACCGTCGAGAAGGTGATGCCGCGGTTCCTGCCGCTGACCATGAAGTCGCGCGGGTCCAAGCTGACGTTCCTCGTCCCGTGGTACCTGCGGTCGCCGGTCAAGCCGCTCGCCGGCCAGATGCTGCTCGTCGCGGCACGCTAGTCAGTCAACCCCCTCATCCGACACCCCGACGGAGGTAACACCCGATGTGGAACGGCAGGTCGCTGTCGGTCGTACTCCCCACGTACAACGAGAAGGACAGCATCGCCGAGGTCGTCAACCAGTTCGCGGCCCTGGGACTCGTCGACGAGATCATCGTGGTCAACAACAACGCCGCCGAGGGGACGTCCGAAGAGGTCGCCAAGACCGTGGCGCGAGAGGTCATCGAGACCCGGCAGGGCTACGGCGCGGCGATCAAGCGAGGGCTGCGCGAGGCGAACACCGACCTCATCGCGGTCTGTGAGCCGGACGGCACCTTCAAGCCGGCCGACCTGCACAAGCTGCTCGCGTTCCTGCCCGAGTGCGACTACGTGATCGGCTCCCGCACGGTCTCCAACTTCGTCTGGGACGGCGCCAACATGGGCTGGTTCCTCCAGTGGGGCAACTGGGCCGTGGCCAAGCTGGTCGAGGTGCTGTACAACACCTCGTACCTGAGCGACGTCGGCTGCACCTTCCGGATCATGAGCCGCGAGCAGGCGGACATGATCCTCGACAAGTCCCGGCTGGACGGGTCCGCGTACGGCCTCGAGATGCTGCTGCTGGCCGTCATCATGCGGACCAAGCTGGTCCAGGTCCCGGTCAACTACCAGCAGCGGGTCGGCGTCTCGTCGGTGACCGGCGACTTCGGCAAGACGGTCAAGCTCGGTCTCGAGATGATCGGACTGGTGCTCCGGATGTGGTTCCGCCGGCGGCGGATCCGCCGGGGCTACCAGCTCGGCGGTGCCCGCCCGCGCGTGAAGGTCGGCGGCTAGCGCCGATCTGGCGGCGAGCGCCGATCCGGCGGCGGCCCGCTGCTCTGCCGGGGCAATATCGCGTACGGGATGGTGACCCGGCGCGGTTGCCGCCGGGGTTCCGCGATCCGATCGATCAGCAGGTCGATCGCCGTCTCGGCCACCCGGGCCTTGTCGATGCCGACGGTGGTCAGCGGCGGCACGGCATAACGCCCGTCGGTGATGTCGTCGTAGCCGGCGACCGAGACGTCATCGGGCACCCGGATGCCGCGGCGCCACAGGGTGTTGAGCGCGCCGAGTGCCTGCGAGTCGGTCAGGCAGAAGATCGCGTCGGGCAGCGGCGCGTGGTCGAGGTAGTGGTCGAGCGCCGTCGCGGCGGCGGCGGTCGTCCAGGTCGGGTTGGGTATCTCGAGGCCGGCCGAGGGTGCGATGCCCGCGGCCGCCAGCGCCTGCCGATACCCCTTCCGGCGCAGGCGCGCGCTCTCCGACCGGAACCGGCCGAGCATCGCGATCCGGCGATGTCCGAGGCCGATGAGGTGCTCGACCACCTCCCGGCTGGCCGCGACGTTGTCGACCCACACGTGGTCGGTGGTGTCCTGGTGCACCTCGCCGAGGAACACCATCGGCGGGGTGACCGGGGTCGGCTCGAGCGCGGCGCTGGTGAGGAGCACCGGGCTCATGATCAACCCGTCGATCAGGTGCCGCCGGGCCCGCGACAGCAGGTGGCGCTCCCGCTCATAGTTGTCGAAACCGGTCTCCTCGATCTGCACACCGAGATCGCGCCGGGCGGCGGCGAGGGCGAACTCGCGGATCAGCTCCGCCGAGTACGGGGTGCTCAGATTAGGCAACGCCAGGCAGATCAGGCCGGTGCGACCGTTGCGCAGCCCGCGCGCCGAGAAGTTCGGCACGTAGTTCAGGGCGGCCACCGCCGACTCGACGCGGGCGCGCACCTCGGGGCTGAAGCGCCCGGTGCCGTTGACGACGTTCGAGACGGTCTTCGCCGAGACCCCGGCCCGGAGCGCCACGTCCCTCAGCGTCACGCGCATCGGCCGCGCTCCTTTCTCGTCATATGGAGGTCTCTTGCCAACGAGGCCGGCGGGACACAATCATGACCTTAACTGCCCGGTTCAACGTTGAACCAGGTCTGACTCCAGTGGGACCGACCATGACAAGTGGAGCGTCCACCTGGCTGGTCCCCGGCTCGGCCGGCAACTCCCCGACCATACTGATCTGTCTCCTCGGTCAGTTCCAGGTGTTCAAACAGGGCGAGCGGATACCGCTGCGCCACGGCGGCAAGATCAAGGTGCTGCTGTCGGCGCTGGCGCTGCACCAGCACCAGCAGGCCACGCGGGACGCCCTGGTCGAGACCCTGTGGCCGGGGATGGACCTGGAGCACGCGAGCCAGTCGTTGAACACGCTGGTGCATGGGCTGCGGCGGCTGGTCGGCGACGCGCTGGCCGGCCGCCCGCCATTGGTCCGCACCGATGACGGGTACCAGCTGAACCTCTCGGCCGGCATCGACGTCGACACCCTGCGCTTCGACAGCTGTACGGAACTCGGCTCGCGCCGGCTGCGGACGGGCGACCGAGCCGGCGCCGCCGCCGCCTTCGAGGAGGGACTGCGCCTCTACCGTGGCGATCTCTGTCCCGGCGGGACGAGCCTCGACGTGGTGATCGAGCGGGAGCGGTTGCGGGCGCAGTACCTGGGAGCGCTCGCCCACCTCACCGACTACCACTACGACTCGGGCGACAACGGGACGGCGCTCCGGTACGCCCACCGCCTGTTGCAGGCCGACCCCTGCCGCGAGGACGCGCACCGCGCCGTCATGCGCTGCCACGCCCGCCTGGGCCAGCGCGCCCAGGCGATGAAGCAGTACCTGCTGTGCCGCGACATCCTGCGCCGCGAGTTCCAGGCCGCCCCCGAGCAGGCGACCGACGACCTGTTCGCGGCGCTGCGAAGCGGCCGGCCCGCGGTATGACCTCAGTCAAACCTCAGTCACTTCTCACGGCCGGGGCGTAGACCGTCCAGGTGGCCTTGAACGATCACCGACCCTCCGATGCGCTCGCCGATCGGCGGGTGGTCGCGCTGGTGCTCAGGATCGTGCTGGACCGCCGGGGCGCCGTCCTGCAGGGCGAGGTCCTCGACGCCACCACCCACGACGGCCAGCGCTTCGCCGGATGGGACGAGCTGGTCGCGACGATCCGGCGGTGTCTCGGGCAGGACGCGGGGCGATGAGAGGACGGAGCTCATGAGCGGAGCAGTGTCACGCCGTACGATCCTCAAAGGTGCGTTCGCCGGCCTCGGTGCGGCTTCCCTGGCCGCCTGCTCCTCGCCGGTGGGCGCCGGGATCGCCGGCACCCGGCTCGATCCCGGCACCGTCGAGTACTGGAACCTCTTCGGTGGCGGCGACGGCGTCCGCATGCAGCAGATGGAGGACGCCTACCGCCAGGCCAACCCCGGCACGCCCCTGCAGGCCGTCACGCTGGCCTGGGGCAACCCGTACTACACCAAGCTCACCCTGGCCACCGTGGGCCGGAAGCCGCCGAACGTGGCGGTCTCGCACCTGACCCGGATGAAGACGCTGCAGGCCGCCGGCCTGCTGGAGGAGCTCAAGCCGGAGGACCTCGCCCGGCACGGCATGACGGCCGCGATGTTCAACGAGCGCGCCTGGAACGCCGGCCTGGTCGACGGCAAGGCCTATGCGATCCCGATCGACACGCACCCGTTCGTGCTGTTCTACAACACCAAGATCTGTGGCGAGGCCGGCCTGCTGGACTCGGGCGGCAACCTGGCGCCGATCCGGGGACCCGATGCCTTCACCGAGGCGCTGGCCAAGGTCCAGAAGGTGACCGGGCAGTACGGCGCGACCCACGGGATCAACGCCGACACGGCGACCCCCTGGCGGTTCTTCCAGACCCTCTACTCGCAGCTCGGCGGCCAGGTCCTCGCGGACGAGGGCACCAAGGTCGTGCTCGACGATGCCAAGGCCACCCGCGTGCTCACCTTCATGCGTACGCTCACCGTCGAGAAGAAGCTGATGCCGGGCAGCATCGACTACCAGGGCGCGATCGCGTTGTTCGCGAACGGGGCGTCCGGGTTCCACCTCAACGGCGAGTGGGAGATCAGCACCTTCCAGACCGCGAAGATGCCGTTCGGCATGACGCTGGTGCCCAACGTCTTCGGTGGCACGTACGCGGTCCAGGCCGACTCGCACACGCTGATCATCCCGCGTGGCGCCGCCGACGCCGCCGGGCAGCTCGATCTGTCCCTGGGCTTCATCAAGTCGATGCTCGACCAGAGCATGACCTGGGCGCAGGGCGGTCACATCCCGGCCTGGCAGCCGGTCGCGCGGAGCGACGCGTTCAAGAAGCTCGTTCCTCAGTCGAACTACGCGGCGGCCGCCGACGCCGCGGTGTACGACCCGCCCGGCTGGTACTCCGGCTCCGGCTCGAACTTCGAGATCGTGATGGGCTCGGCCATCGGCGCCGTCGAAGCCGGCCAGTTGTCGCCGGACGCCGCGATCGCCCAGATCCGGTCCAAGCTCTCCGCGCTCGCGAGCACCGCGTCACCGGTCTGAGGAGGTACGCCCCGTGACCATCACCGCCGACTACGAGACCGCCGAGGACCGGCCGGTCCGTCCGGTCGACCCCGACACCAGCCGCGTGACCGAACACGGGCACGCCAAGCCCGCCTGGCTGTTCCTGACCCCGTTTCTCGTGCTGTATCTGCTGTTCATCATCGGACCGTCGATCTACATGGTGGTGATGAGCTTCTTCGAGACCAGCCTCACCAAGCCGGGGCTGGGCGCGTTCGCCGGGCTCGGCAACTACGGCGAGGCGCTGACCAGCCCCGACTTCTGGGCCTCGATGTGGCACACGATCTGGTTCACCGTCCTCACCGTGCCGCCGCTGGTCGTGCTGGCCTTCGTCTTCGCGTTGCTCGCCGACCGGGCCAGCCGGGGGCGATGGTTCTTCCGGCTGGCGTTCTTCCTGCCGTACATCCTGCCGTCGGCCGTCATGGCGCTGATCTGGATCTGGCTGTACACGCCGGAGCTCGGCCTGCTCGGCAAGGTCGTGACGAGTCTCGGCTTCGACGAGCCGAACTGGCTGGGCGATCCGAACCTGGCGATGTGGTCGCTGGCCCTCGCCACGGTGTGGTGGACGCTCGGCTTCAACTTCGTGCTGTACCTCGCCGGCCTGCAGGACATCCCCCGGGACCTGTACGAGGCCGCCTCGATGGACGGTGCGAGCCCGTGGCAGCAGATCCGCCGGATCACCATCCCGATGCTCAGCCGCACCACGTCACTGGTGATCGTCCTGCAGATCATCGCGTCGCTGAAGATCTTCGATCAGCCCTACATCATGACCAGCGGCGGGCCCAACTTCGCCACCCGCCCCGCCCTCGAATACGTGTACGACATGGGCTTCACCAACTTCCGCACCGGCTACGCCGCCGCGGTGTCGACGCTGTTCTTCATCCTGGTGCTCGCCGTGTCCGCCGTGTGGGTGTTCCTCACCCGCCGCCAGGAACAGGGGTTGTGACATGACCACGCTCGCCACCGACACCGAGGCGCGCAGGGGTACGCGTACGGAAGTGACCCAGGCCTCGGTCGACCGCCGGCTGAAGTTGTTCAACGGTGTCTGCATCGGAGTGCTGATCGCCTTCGCGCTGATCTGGCTCGTGCCCATCCTGTGGGCGGTCGACACCGCGCTCAAGCCCAACGCCGAGACCACCAAGTCCACGTGGTGGATCGACAATCCCACGCTGGACTCGTTCCGCACGATCTTCGCCCAGGGCGACATCTGGAACTGGTACGCGTCGAGCTTCATCACCTCGCTGGCCACCGCGGCCGGCACCGTGCTGGTCGCCAGCATGGCCGCGTTCGCGCTGTCCCGGATGCGCTTCAAGTACCGGTGGGTGGTGTTCTGGTTCATCCTGATCGGCATCATGATCCCGCACCAGGCGCTGATCGTGCCGCAGTTCCGGGAGTTCAGCGCGCTGCACCTGCTGAACACGTACTGGGCGGTGATCCTGCCGCAGATCCCGGCCGCCATCGCGGTGTTCATCTTCAAGCAGTTCTTCGACGGCCTGCCCCGCGACCTCGACGAGGCGGCCCGCGTCGACGGCGCCGGGTTCTTCCGCACGTACTGGCGCATCGTCCTGCCCCTGAGCCGGCCGGTGGTCTCCGCGGTGGCCATCTTCACCTTCGTGTGGAGCTGGAACAACCTGCTCTGGCCGCTGCTGGTGCTGTCGAACCCCAAGCTCATGACCATCCCGGTCGGCCTGGCCACCGTCCAGGGCAGCTATGGCATCCGGTACGCGGACACCATGGCGTCCGCGATCCTCGGCGCGTTGCCGCTCGTGCTGATCTTCCTGTTCTTCCAGCGCCGCATCGTCGAGGGCATCGCCGGCACCGGCCTCAAGGGGTGAGCTCATGAATCGCGCGTCGATCGCCGTCGACCCCGCCCTCCGGCTGTCCGCGGTGGACCCGCGGCTCTACGGCTCCTTCGTGGAGCACCTGGGCCGGTGCGTGTACACCGGGATCTACGAGCCCGGTCACCCGCGAGCCGACGAGGCCGGATTCCGGCAGGACGTGGCCGAGCTGGTCCGTGAGCTCGGCGTGCCGCTCGTGCGATACCCCGGCGGGAACTTCGTCTCCGCCTACCAATGGGAGGACGGCATCGGCCCGCGCGAGCAGCGGCCGCGCCGGCTCGACCTGGCGTGGCGCTCGATCGAGACCAACCAGGTCGGCGTGGACGACTTCCTGCACTGGTGCCAGGAGGTGGGCAGCGCGCCGATGATGGCGGTCAACCTCGGCACCCGGGGGCTGGACGCCGCGCGCGACCTGGTCGAGTACTGCAACCACCCGTCCGGCACCTACTGGTCCGATCGGCGGCGGGCCAACGGATCACCCGAGCCGCACGGCGTACGGCTGTGGTGCCTGGGCAACGAGATGGACGGTCCCTGGCAGATCGGCCACAAGACCGCGTACGAGTACGCGCGCCTGGCCGCCGAGACCGCCAAGGCGATGCGCCGCGTCGACCCGGCGATCGAGTTGTCGGCGTGCGGAAGCTCCTACCGGCAGATGCCCACGTTCGGCGACTGGGAGGCGACGGTCCTGGCCGAGACCTACGACCTGGTCGACTACGTCTCCCTGCACAGCTACTACGAGCCGGACGGCGACGACCGGGACAGCTTCCTGGCCCGGGCGGTGGACCTCGGCCACTTCATCGACGCGGTGGTGGCGACCTGTGACCACGTACGCGCCAAGAACGGCCACCGCAAGCACATCAACCTGGCCGTCGACGAGTGGAACGTCTGGTACCAGAGCCGCTTCGCCGGTGAGGAGAGCCTGGACTGGGCGGAGGCGCCGCGCCTGATCGAGGACACCTACTCGGTGACCGACGCGGTCGTGGTCGGCGACCTGCTCATCACGCTGCTGCGCCACGCCGACCGGGTGAAGATCGGCTGTCTCGCCCAGCTGGTCAACGTCATCGCGCCGATCCGTTCGGAGCCGGGCGGCCCGGCGTGGCGGCAGGCCACCTTCCACCCGTTCGCGCTGACCTCCCGGCACGGCCGGGGCACGGTGCTGCGGACCGACGCCGTGGCGCCCACCCACGAGACCGCGGCTCAGGGCGAAGTCCCCGTCCTCTCCGCGGTCGCCCTCCGGGACGAGGAGTCCGGCGAGGTCACCCTGTTCGCCGTGAACCGGGACCAGCGGCAGGCCCTCACCCTCGACCTGGACCTGCGGGCCTGCCCCGGCCTGACGATCGGCAAGCACACGGCCGTCTACGACAGCGACCCCGACGCGGCCAACACCGCCGAACGGCCGGACCGGGTCGCGCCGCGCCCGCTCGAGGACCTCAAGGTCGACGGCGGGCGCGCGACCGCCACGTTGCCGCCCCGGTCCTGGAGCATGATCCGGCTGACCGGCGAGCGCTGAGGCCCGGCTGGGTGAAAACGGTCAAGTGAGCGCGGCCGCGTCCTGGCAGGCTCGACCAGGTGAGCACGTCGGACACCTTCGCGAGATTCGTCTCCTGCCTGGCCGAGGCCTTCGATGAGCACGGGCTGCAGAGCCCGGACCTCGCGGCGAAGCTGCATCTGTCCCGGTCGCACTTCGACCGGCTGGTGGCGGGGGCCGCCGGCGAGACGCCGGCCCGCTTCCGCCGCCGGCTGCTGCTCGAGCGGGCCGCCTTCCGGCTGCTCGACCCGGACGCCCGGGTTCTCGACGTGGCGGTCGAGGCCGGCTACGGCTCGCACGAGGCGTTCACCCGCGCGTTCGCTCACGCCTACGGCGCCGCCCCACGGGAGTGGCGGCGCGAACCGACGACGGTGCTGCTGGACACGCCGAACGGGGTGCACTTCCACCCGCCGGCGGATCTCCGGCTGCCGTCCTGGCGAAAGGTCGAGTCGATGGATCTGGTGATTCGGATGGTCGAGCATCACGTATGGCTGGTCGGGGAGATGATCGAGCGGGCCACCCGGCTCGACGACGCGGTGCTGGATCGACCGCTCGCGACGGCGAACGCCGACGTCGACGACGACCCGACGCTGCGGTCGCTGCTGTCGCGGCTGGTCGGGCAGATGGACATGTGGAACCGGGCCATCGCCCTGCAGAGCTACGACTGGGCGGTCGAGAACGGGGAGACCCTGTCCGGCATGCGCCGCCGCCTGGAGCAGGCCGGTCCCGCGTTCCTCGAGCAGGTGCGGCGCACAGCCGCGGACGGCCGGCTCGGCGACACGTTCGTCAGCCTGCAGGACACGCCGGCGAAGGTTTACACGTACGGCGGCTTGATCGCTCATGTTTTGACCTTCGCGGCCTATCGCCGGACGCTCGTCCTCGGAGGCCTCGCGGCGGCCGGAATCAACGATCTGCACTTCGGTGACCCCCGCGAATGGGTCGCCGAGGGCGTCCACGCCGACTGAGGAGCCACGATGCGACTGCCCTACGAAGAGCCGCTGACCGTGCTGGCGCCGGCCGAGCCGGTCGTGCCCGAGCCGCCACGACGCGGTGAGCCCGGCGGCCCACCCTGCATGATCTGCACCGGGAGGAGCCGGTCTCCGATCTGGTCGGACGAGAACTGGACGTTGCACCCGCCGGCCGGAAGCAGCCTGCCCGGCACCGTCTGGCTGGCCAGCCGGGTGCACGTGGACTCGTTCGCCGACCTGCCGGACCGGGTCGCCGTCACCTTCGGACCGGTCGCGGCCCGGGTGGAACGCGCGATTCTCGGGTGGGGGAGCTTCGCGCGGGTCCACCTGTACCGGTGGGGCGACGGCGGGGCGCACTTCCACGTCTGGTTCCTGCCGCGGCCGCTCGGCATGCTCGACGCCGAGGGCATGATGCTGCCGCTCTGGGAGGACGTGCTGCCCAACCGCCCCGACGAGGAGCTGGTCGCCGCGGCCACGGCCATCGGCGCCGCCCTTGGCCCGTGACCCTGCGGTTTCCTCAGGCCCACTGCACGACGTCGTCGTGGTGCAGCCGGGGGAGGCGGGCGAACCACGGGTCCTTGCCGGGATGGCCGATGTTGACCACCAGGATGGAGCGGAACCGGCCGTCCGGGAAGAACTCGGCGTCGATGCCGCCGGCGTCGAACCCGCCCATCGGCCCGGCCGCCAGCCCGAGGGCGCGCACGGCGAGAATGAAGTAGCCGGCCTGGAGGGTGGCGTTGAACGCGGCCGTTTCGGCCCGCAGGGCGTCGTTGCCGGCGAAGACGTCCTTCAGCTCGGGCTTGTACGGCAGGACCGCCGGGATGTGCTCGTGGAAACGAGTGTCCAGGGCCAGCACGGCAACCGCCGGGGCGGAGGCGGTCTTGGCCCGGTTGCCCTCGTTCATGTGCTTCACGAGCCGGTCACGGCCCTCGCCGGGGCGCACGTAGAGCACCCGCAGCGGCTGCGAGTTGGCCGAGGTCGGCGCCCACCGGGCCAGCTCCCAGATCTCGGTCAGCTCCGCGTCGGTCACCGGCGTCTCCGCGAAGGTGTTGGCCGTACGGGCGCCGGTGAACAGCGTGCGTCGCGCGCTCTCGTCGAGGCGGTCGAGCCGGTGCGTGGTCATGGCAACCCCAATCTGGTTGATGTGTTAACCAAAGCCTAGGCCCGGGATGGTTAACACATCAACCAGATTGGGTGTGAGGTGCGCCGCTCAGGTTCCGGCGTCACCTTCCAGCGCCGCGAGGCGGTGGCGCACCTTGTCGGCGATCGCGGTGAGCGTACGGAGCTCGGCCGGGGTGAGCTGGTCGATGACCGCCTCGCGGGCGTCCTCGACGTGCTGCCGCGCGGCGGTGGAGATGAGCTCGCGGCCTTCGGAAGTGATGGCGACGACCGCGCCCCGCTGGTCCGCCTCGGCGCGCTCCCGGGTCACCAGGCCACGCTTCTGCATGCGGGACAGGTGCTGGGACAGCCGGCTCTTCTCCCAGTGCAGCAGGTCGCCGAGCTCGAATGATCTCAGCCGCCCGCCGGTGGCCTCCGACAGGTGCGCCAGCACCTGGTAGTCGGCGTGCGAGAGGCCGCAGCGGGTGCGCAGGCGGCGATCGATGAAGGCCGCCAGACCCTCCTCCATCGTCATCAGGCCGCGCCACGCTCGCTGCTCGTGCTCGTTCAACCATCGCGGCTCCGTCACCTGGCCACCTTACAGTGGTTGATGTGTCAACCGACTACTGTTGACGCCGTGGCAGTTCCGCACCGGGTCGTGGCGCTGGTCGTGCCGGACGTCGTCGCCTTCGACCTCTCCCTCGCGGCGCAGATCTTCGGCCATCCGGCGGAGGCCGAGCGCTACTCGTTCCAGGTCTGCGCCGAGACGCCCGGCGACGTGCCGTCGACGACCGGCTTCCCGATCGGCGTACGGCACGGGCTGGAGCTGCTCGACCACGCGGACACGGTCATCGTTCCGGGATTCCGCCCGCTGCGGGATCCGCCCCCGGCGACCCGCGAGGCACTGCGGCGCGCGGCCGGGCGGGGCGTGCGTCTCGCGTCGGTATGCGTCGGCGCGTTCGCGCTGGCCAGCGCCGGCCTTCTGGACGACCGCGCGGCCACCACGCACTGGGACGAGGCCGATGCGTTCCGGGCCCGCTTTCCCCGCGTGCGGATGAACCCGGATGTCCTCTACATCGACTCCGGAACGATTCTGACCAGCGCGGGCCTCTCGGCCGGCATCGATCTGTGCCTGCACATGGTGCGGTTGGACTACGGCGCGGCCGCCGCCGCGGCGGTCGCGCGCCGCATGGTGGTGGCGGTGCACCGCGCCGGCGGCCAGACGCAGTACGCCCGCCGGCCGCTGCCCGACCCGGACGGCCTCGGCGCGGTGTGTGACTGGGCGGTGCGGGAGATGCACCGGGGACTGACCGTGAGTCACCTGGCCCGGCACGCCGGCATGGCGCCGCGGACGTTCGCCCGGCAGTTCCGCGACGCGATGGGCATGACACCGATGCGCTGGCTCGGCGTGCAGCGGCTGCTGGAGGCTCAGCGCCTGCTGGAGGCGACCTCGCTCACGGTCGAGGACATCGCGGCCCGGTGCGGGATCGGCAGTGCCGCGAACCTCAGGCTGCACATGAGCCGCGAGCTCGGCACCACGCCGACCGCCTACCGCCGCGGTCACCGGCGGGCGGCAGAAGATTAGCGAGCGGTGGCAGCCTTGCCCATGGTCGGCCGGCGACCGCCGAGCGAGTCTTCGCTCATGACCACTTTCGAAGAGCTGTTGCGCAACAACGCCCGCTTCGCCGCCACCGACGTCAAGGACCACCAGCCCGCGATCCCGTTCGTTCCGCACCAGCAGGCGTACATCCTCACCTGCATCGATCCCCGGGTGGACCCGGCACAGGTGTTCGGGCTCCACCTCGGCGACGCGATCGTGGCCCGGACCGTGGGTGGCCGGGTCACCCCGGCCGTGCTGCAGGACCTGGCCTGGATCAGCTACTTGCACGAGGTCAAGACGCCCGAGGCGGAGTGGTTCGACCTGGTGGTGATGCACCACACGGACTGCGGCTCGGGCCTGCTCGCCGACGACGAGCTGCGCCGGGGTTTCGCCGCGCGGACCGGCTACGACGAGGCCGGGCTCGCGGACCTGGCAGTGCTCGATCCGGCCGCGACCGTACCGGGCGACGTCGAGAAGATCCTTGCCTTTCCGTACGCGTCGCCCCGGATCCGGGTCACCGGGCTGGCGTACGACCTGAAGACCGGGGTGGCGACCGTCGTGGTGCCCGCGGCCACGGCCCGCCGGTAGGCGCCATCATCAGCGCTGCTTATCCGGCAGGCCACACCTCGAGGACGGCCAACCCGGTGGGCGAGCCGGTCGCGACGACCCGCCGCAGGCTGAACCCGGACGCCGCGAACAGGAGGCCGAACTCGTCGCGCCTGCGTTCGCGGCCCCCGAGCAGCAGCATCATCAGCAGATCCATCCGGATCGCGGCGGGTACGTCCCGGGCCCGTTCCGGCATGACCGCGTCGACCACCAGCAGGCGGGCGTGTGCCGGCATGGCCGCCCGGCAGCGCCGCAGGATCCGGACGGCGTCCTGGTCGGGCCAGTCGTGCAGGACCCGGGACAGCAGGTAGGCGTCGCCGCCGCCGGGCACCGACGCGAAGAAGTCCGCCGCCACGAAGGTGCACCGCTCGGTGAGATCCGCATCGGCCATCTCGGCCCGCGCGCGATCCAGGGTCGCCGGCCGGTCGAGAAGGGTCGCGGTCATCGACGGAACCGCGCGGAGCGCGGCCCGGGCCATCAGGCCGGAACCGGCGCCGACGTCGACCAGGTGGCCGATGCCGTTCAGGTCGTAGGCGGCCACCACGGCCTCGGCCTCGTGCCGGGCGCGACCGGCCATGGACGCCTCGAACACCTGGCGGCGCGCCGCGTTTCCCTGCAGATGGTCGAAGAACGACTCACCGTACGTCTGCTCGAAGGCGTTCCCGCCGGTCCGAGCCGCTTCGAGCAGACCCACGGCGGCGGGATAGTAGAGGGCGCCGCGCGCCAGGATCGGCCCCCGCTGCGATCCCGGCACGCCGTCGCGCAGATACTCGCCGAGCGGGCCGAGCGAGAACCGGCCGGAATCGGTCTCGGCGAACACCCCCGCCGCGCACAGCCCGCGCAGGATGCGGGTGACGGCGTCCGGGTCGGCGCCGACCGCCCGCGCGACAGCCGGGCCGTCGGCGCAACCGTCCGCCAGCACGTCGGCCAGCCGCAGTTCGGCTGCGGCATAGAGCAGCTGAGTGACGAGAAAGCCGTCAGCCAGCTCGGTCAGCCGCCACCATGCGACGGTGAGGCGGGACGTGTCGGTCGGCGGAGTCACCGTCGCATGGTGCCGCCGGCGTGATGCCGTGGCGCTTCTTGCGTTCGAGATCCGACAGCGACCGCGGGAATCATCCGCGCACGGCCACGCCGCCGAACTCGTCGACCTCCGGGCTGGTCTCGTCGACCGCGTGATGGAGCACGCCCATCAGCACCAGCGCGACCGGCTGACCGAGGTCCAGCGTGCGGGCCGCCTCGCGCTGGGCGACCTCATGGGTGTTGTCGGCGGTCGGCAGGCCGGTCCCGATGTCGAGGAACTGCGGGATCCCCCGCTCCCGGGCGAGATGGTCGACGGCCCGGCCGAGGAACGCAGTCGGACCGGCTCCGCAGCCCCGGCGGCGGGCACCCGCACCGGCGACGCCTGTGCCGGGGGTCACACTCCGGCCGCCGGAGGGAGTAAGTTCTCGCGGGACAAGGCGAAAGAGGAGCCAAAGCAAATCGAGGGATAGCCGTGGACTACAAGGTGGACGTGGCCGGTTTCTGGCGCGATGGATACACGATCGTCAAGGGGGTGTACACCGCGGACGAGATCGAGTCGTTCCGCCGGCGGGCGAAGGAGTCCGCGGGCTGGCACGGCGATCTGCTGTCGAACCCCAAGCTCAAGGACGTGCTGACCGACGGCCGGATGGCCGCGGTCGCACGCAAGATCCTCGAGACCGACAAGATCGTCTACGCCGGTGACAGCAGCTACACGATCAACTCGGGCTCGCACAACTGGCACAAGGACAACACCGACCGCGAGGACCCGAAGGCCCCGGACTGGACCCAGGGCCGGTACACGATGCTGCGGTTCGGCGTCTACCTGCAGGACCACACCCGGCACAGCGGCGGGCTCAACCTGCGCCGCGGCTCCCACCAGACCACCGAGCTGATGGCCGGCAAGAACGTCTACGTCGCCACCGCCGTCGGCGACCTGGCCGTGTGGAGCATGGCGATCAGCCACTGCGGCACGGCGACGAAGCTGCGGTTCCCGTGGTGGATCGACCCGGAGCCGTCCATGGACGGGAAATACCCGCGCTGGTGGATCCCGGCCAAGTCGACCGGCGACCGGATGGCGCTGTTCGTCGCGCTGGGCACCGACGACGCACACCACGAGCGCTACGTGGAGTACCTGAAGACCCGGACGTACATCTGCGACATGTGGCGACGGCATCCCTGGGACGACGAGACCCTGGCCGAGGCGGCCGCGGCGGGCCTGACGGTGCGCAACGTGCCGAAGGAGATCGAGGGCGACGAGTCCGTCGGCAAGAACAAGTGGTGGCAGCCGATACCCTACTGACCGATCGCCGTTGCGGCCGGCGCTGCCCCGCGGCCGGGGTCTCAGGTAAGCGAGCCGAATTCGTTTTCCGGCACGTCGGCGTTGGTGCGCTGGGCCGGGACGTCGGCGCGTTCTTCCGATTCTCGCCGCCGGCCTTCCTGAAGCCGCTCGAGAAGAAGAGCTTTCGGAATCTCCCGGGTGATGTCACCGGCGCGGGGTCGGCCGTCCGCGCCGGTGTGCGGAGGGGCTTCCCCGGTGTCCACGGCGGGGGACCGATGCGCCAGCCACGGCGCGGCGCGCCAGAGGGCGATCGGGATCAGGCACACGGCCAGGCCGGTGCACGGCCACAGCAGGGCGGCGTGACCGGCGTAGTGGCGCACGAAGGAGACGGCGATCGCGGCGGCGAGCACGCCGCACCAGCCGAGATGGTTGCGGAACGTGCGGAGGCCGTCCTGGCTGCTGCTCGCGCCCTTCGGCGTGACGACGAACCGGGCCGGGCGGCGCAGAAGCGTGCTGCACAACTGGCCGGCGTAGAGCGGCGCCGCGATGATCGACATCAGCATGCCGGTCAGTCCCCAGGAGTCCGGCGGCTCGTACGGGCTGACGTTGTAGCGCCGGTTGTGGATGTAGAGCCACAGCGAGAAGGCGGTGGCGTCGGTGTAGAGCGCCAGCCAGGTGCGGGCGGCGATGGTCATGCCGGTGACGCCGAGGCCGAGGAACAGGACCGAGTTGATGATGCCGAGCAGCCAGCCGATGGCCATCGACGGGTAGAACGTGGTGATCAGCGTGTAGTGCAGCATCGCGGCCGGCGACAGCTTCACGAAGCGCCGCCAGTACGCGCCGGTGAGGATCTCGAACGTGCCGCGCGACCAGCGGCGCTGCTGGCTGAAGTAGTCGTTCCAGCTGGACGGTCCCTCGCCGGCCGAGAGCACGTCGGGGGTGTAGACCGACTTCCAGCGGTTGCCGGTAGCCGGGTTGCGGGTGGTGTGCAGCCGCAGACCGGTGGCCATGTCCTCGGTGATCGAGTCGCTGAGCCCGCCGATGGTCCGCAGGGCCTCGATGCGGATCGCGTTGTTGGTGCCGACCAGCATCGGCGTGCCGTAGCGGTTGGCGGCACGCTGGATGACGCTGTGGAACGGGAACTGCTGCGACTCGGCCGCCCGGGTCACGAAGGCCTCGCTGTTGCGGTAGCACTGCGGACCGACGGCGTACGCGACGTCGGGGTCGCGGAAGTAGCCCAGGATCCGCTCGGCGAAGTTGGCCAGCGGCACGTGGTCGGGGTCGACGGACAGCAGGACGTCGTACCGGTCGCCGTGGGCGTCGAGCCAGGCGTTGTAGTTGCCGTGCTTGGTCTTCGCCCGGAAGGCGCCGGCCGGCTGGTTGTACTTCTCGATGCCCTTCCGGGTGAAGTGGCGGACGCCGAGCCGGTCGCAGAGGGCCCGCACCTCGGGGTCGTCGCCCTCGTCCAGCAGCCAGATGTCGAGAGTGCCGTCGTGCCGGATGCGGGTCGCCGCCTCCAGCGTGGCCCGGACGATGTCGATCGGCTCCTTGCTCGGCACGATCGTGGTGAGGAAGGCGGCCCGCACGCCCGGGTCGGGCACGACCGGGATCGGGTCGCGGGCGGCGATCGAGGCCAGCGACAGTGACAGCACGTTGATCAGGCGGAGCAGCTCGACCAGCGCGATGAAGCCGATGACGGCGATGTTGGCGACGCGGGCCAGGTCGGCGACCGGTCCGACGTGGGTGGGTGCGAAGTGGCCCGGCTGCAGCAGCCAGGCGCAGAAGAACACCTCGACGCACACGTTGAGCAGGGCGATCAGCACGGCGTTGGCGTGTCGCCGCCGGCCGTCCACCTTGCGCTGGTTGCGGTAGGCCACCCGGTAGGGCCGATCGCCCGGGACGACGGTCAGGGGGCCGGCGAGACGGCTGAACTCCTCCAACCTCTGCCACGAACCCGGGACGGATGACTCGGAGCGCAGCGACACCGCGCGAGAGTAGGTCGGCGATCCACTCCTCGGCACGTCGCGGGGAGGAGATCCAAGAGCATTTGCGGGGGTACGGGCGATTCGGGTCACTCGTACGGTATCTCCAGTAAGCTCGAGGTCCTTCCGCAAGCAGGCCGAGAGGTTTTCGATCGTGCGCAAGCGATCCCGCCGGCGGGCATGGCCGCTCGCCGCTGCGGCGCTCGTCGTCGCTGCCGTGGCCGCGGTGGCCACGCTCGCCCGGGCCGACGGTCCACATCGGGCACCTACCGCATCGGACCCCGGGCCGGCCGCGGCCGCGCACCCGGCGCCGGCGTCCGCAACCGGCGGACCGCTGGCCGGCCGCGGGCTCTACGTCGATCCGGGAAGCGACGCGGCCGTCCAGGTGCGGGAGTGGATCGCGCAGGGACGCACCGCCGACGCGCGGGCTCTGGTCGCCATCGCCGGCCGGCCCGCCGCCATCTGGGTGACCGCCGGTCCCGGCCCGGTGCGGGAACGGGTGGACGCGGTGGTGAGCCGCGCCGCGGCCGCCGGGCAGGTGCCGGTGCTGGTGGCGTACAACATCCCGCACCGGGACTGCGGCAGCTTCAGCGCCGGGGGCGCCGCCTCGGCCGCGGAGTACCGCGCGTGGATCCGGGGGTTCGCGGCCGGCATCGGGAACCGGACCGCGGTGGTGATCGTGGAGCCGGATGCGGTCCCGCACATGGTCGACGGTTGCGCCGACGGCGTCGCGCAGCGATATGCCCTGCTGCGCGACGCCGTCGCGGTGCTCAAGGCCACCGGCTCCGCGCTCGTCTACCTCGACGCCGGCAACCCGGGCTGGATCACCGACACGACCCGGCTGGCGGCCGCCCTGCGCGAGGCCGGCGTCGGGCAGGCGGACGGCTTCGCGCTGAACGTGGCCAACTTCGTCACCACCGCCGACAACATCACCTTCGGCGACCGGGTCGCGGCCGAGCTCGGCGGGCGGGCTCACTTCGTCATCGACACCAGTCGCAACGGCGCCGGACCGGTGCACGGCGCGTCGATCGACGGCGGTCCGCGCTGGTGCAACCCGCCGGGCCGGGCGCTCGGGCCGGCGCCGACCACCAGCACCGGCCGGCCCCGCCTCGACGCGCTGTTGTGGATCAAGAATCCCGGCGAGTCGGACGGGGCCTGCCGGCCGGGCGAGCCGCCGGCCGGGAAATGGTGGCCTCAGTACGCGCTGGACCTGGTCAGGAGACCAGCACCCAGCGGGCCACCGACGGAACGCCGGCCCGGTTGACGACGAAGAGCATGTACGCGCCGGGCGGCAGGAGCGTGCGCTCGGCCGGCACCGTGATCGAGATGCCGTCCGCGCCGCGGCGGAACTCCACCGCCACCGACCGCTGATCGACGTTCAGCATGTGGGTCGCGGCCCCGGGCCGGATCAGCCGGACGCTCGCGATGTCGGCCGGGGCCGAGGTGCCGAACGTGGCGCTCGTCCCGTAGCCGAGCACGGCCGGGCCGCCGGTGATCGCCGGTCGGGGACCGTGGAAGAGGTACGGCGGGGTGTAGAACTCGAGGCGTTGCTCGAACCGGCCGGCGATGGTGTTCTTCTTGTCGGCGTACAGCGGATCGGATCCGGCCGTCATCACCCGCCCGTCCGGCAGCAGCAGGGCCGAGCTGTGGTAGTTGCGGCCCACCGCTGGGTCCGCCGCCACCGAGAGCCGGTTGGTGTCCGGGTGGTAGATCCGGGCCACGTGGTTGTCGCTGTCGCCACGGCCACGGTAGTCGCGGGCGCCGTTGGTGATCAGCGTGGTGTCGTCGGGCAGGGTGACCAGGTTCGGGTACCGGGTGCCCTCGGGCAGGTCCGGTCCGGGCCGGAACCGGGGTGCCGTCGTGCCGAGGTCCACGATGTCGATGCGCCGGGTGGACTTCCGGGACTCTCCGACGCCACCGCCGCCGACCACCATGACCCGCTGGTCCTGCACCGGCCCGGCCCACGCCGACATGCTGGTCTCCAGCTGGTCGGGGTCGCGGATGCCGGGCACCTTGCGGAAGCTGTTGTCGGTGAGGTTCCACAGGCCGGGGTCACGACCGCGATCGGCCGGCCCGTACCCGGAGTTCGAGCCGGTGTAGAAGAGCACGCCCGGGCGGGCCGTCTGCAACAGCGTCGGATAGGTCGGGAAGTAGTGGTTGAGGTCCTTGCGAACCTTCCACGTGCGGGTCGCCGGGTCGAAGACCTCGTTCGCCGCCCCGTCCACCACCTGTCCCGACCCGTCCAGTCCGGAGGCGGCGAGCACCGAGCCGTCGGGCAGCCCGGCCAGCGTCGGATACCAGCGCTTCACGTGCATGTCGGCGACGCGCTCGTACCGCTCGGTGACGGGGTTGAACTCGTACGTCTCCTTGCGCCCCTGGTATTCCTGCTTAGCCATGGTGATCCGGTCGGCCAGCCCGTAGAGGTTGTGGGCGTCGGCCCCGGTCAGGCCGTCGATGCGGTACTGACCACGGCGGTCGGTGGTGTACTGCCGGCCCGGCCCGGCCGCGTCCACCCACACCTCGGCGCTGCTGGCCTTGACCGTCACCGTCCCCGGACCGTCGTCGTCCGGAGGGGTCACCGTCTTGGTCGCCGCCGGCACCGTGACCGCGTCGTCGGTGACATAGCGCAGGCCGTTCGCCGCCACGAAGACGGTGCCCTTGGGAAAGGACCGGGGGCCGTCGGGCGACTCGTTCTTGACGGTCATGGTGCCGCCGGCATGCGTGACGTCGCGCTCGAGCACCTCGTAGCGCAGTGTCCCGCCGGCCACCAGCAACTTGCCGTCGGGCAGGAACGTGTGTCCGCTGCAGAACAGGTCGGTCGGCGTGGGCACCAGCCGGGTGCTGCCGCCGGCCGGGTCGAACACCAGGGTCTTGAACGTGCCGGCCTGGAACTGCGTGCGGTCGTTGCCGGACCCGGCGATCAACAGGATCTTGCCGGTCGGCAGCAGCGCGGCGTGGATGGCATTCACCCGTACGTCGCGGGGCAGCGCGACCGTCTGCCAGAAACCGTGCGTTGCCTGGTAGGACCGGCTGTTGATCAAACGCTCGTGGCGCCACCGCACCGCCGCCGACCACAGTGGCGGAGCGTTGACCGCCCCGACCAGCGAGGTTGCCGCCAGCGGCAGCAGTACCTTACGGACAAACGGTTTGGACGCCACACCGGTCAAGATCCATATCCTTCGAGTCGATGACCCGTAGCACCGTAGAAGGTGCATAACGGCATCATCAATCCCCCGATGGTGGCGCAGTGGCGGAGGGGGGCGCCCGCCTCATGGTGGGCGCCCCGAAGGGAGGGATCCGCCGCCTTACTGGTACGTGACGTCGCTCTTGGTGACCTTGCAATTGCTGGTGTTCCAGCCCTCGCCCAGGTACGTCGGCTCGCTGCCCTTGGCGACGCCCTTGTACATGCCGCAGACCACGGCGCCGGAGTTGACCCGTACCCGGGTGATGGTGGCGGTGTCGCCCCAGTTGGTGTTGATGCCGACGACATAGTCGACGCCCCGCAGCAGCACGTTGTCGACCACGACATGGCGCTGGTACGAGTTCGTGCAGTTCCCGCAGGCGCGGTAGAGCTTGCCGGCGCCGTTGAGGTAGAAGCCGGAGATGCTGACGGTGCCGTTGCCGTTGTGCTGGAACGTCTTGTCACTGCCGGACTTCGCGCCACCGCCGATGACGTAGCTGGTGCCGCCGTTGGTCTGCAGGAAGGTCGCGGCGTCCTCGCCGATGTCGTTCCACCACACGTTGCGGATGGTGCAGGTGCCCAGGCAGTGCACGCCGTCGCCGGCGGGGGAGCCGAGGATGACGTTCTGCAGGGTGCCGCCATTGGCGATCTCGAACATCGGGTCCTGGGACTCGCTCTGCGAGCCGTCACCGATGCAGCAGTACGTCTTCATGCCGCCGTCGAACGTGCCGGAGACCGAGATCGTGCCGGAGACCGGGACGGAACCGGCCGAGGACGGCCACGAGCCGGTCGGCGCGCCGGGACTGCCCGTCGGCCCGGTGGTCGGCCCGCTGGTCGGGCCGGTCGTCGGGCTCGTGGTCGGCATCGAGCTGCCACCGGCGTACGTCTCGAACTCGGCGATCCGCGGCGCGGCGGACGCGCCGGTGATGTCGAACGTGAGCTTCTTCAGCGACGTCGAGGCGAAGGAGATGGTGCTCGGGCTGCCGCTGCCGCTGGCCAGGACGGCGCCGGTGTCGTAGTTGAGCAGTCGCCAGGCGCTGATCGAGCCGCCGCCGGAAGCCTGCCGGATGACGGCGCTCGACACCGTCACCGCACTGCTCCACTTGACCGAGACGTAGCCGGTGGTGCCGGCCGGCGACCAGTACGTGCTGGTGCTGCCGTCCTTGACATTGCCGTAGCTGGTGCCGGCGGCCTTGCTGGAGCCGTCGGCGCCGGCGCCGAGGCTCAGATTGTCGGCGGCCGATGCGGAGGTCATCGGGAGCATCAGCGTGATAGCGGCCGCGGCGGCCGTGGTGGCGGCGCCGGCGGCCCATCGGAGAGCGGTTGGCCTGTTCATAAGCGTTTCACCTCGGGGGTGGAGAGCGCGTGGCGTGGGTGGACTCGCCACAGGTAAGCGCTTTCCTCGGAGGATAGAGAGCACTTGATATCGAAACAAGTCACTGTCTGTTATGCGGGCTAATGTGACTTACGGGGGCATGGCGAGCCGGGCGCCCGAGCGGCCGGCAACGGTGCGTTCGCCCGGGCCACGATGCCCACCGCCGCCAGCAGGCAGAGGCCGCCGACGGTGGCGAGGACCGGCCGGTAGCTGCCGGTGGTGGTGTGGAGCGCGGCGGCGGCCAGCGGCGCGGTGGCCTTGGCGAGAGTGACCGGGGCGGCCAGGGTGCCGGCGATGCTGGCGTAGGCGCCGGTGCCGTAGCGGTCGGCCACCAGGGCGGGACTGGCGAGGCCGGCCACGCCGAAGCCGATGCCGAACCCGACCACCGCGACGGTCGCGCCGAGCCGGGTCCCGGCCGCCCACGGCAGGCACAGTGCGGCCACCGCCTGAATGGCGAAGACAACGGCGACCACCGTGGACAGACGCAGGTGGCGACCCGCGACGGTGAGGACGAGTCGCCCGGTCACCGACAGGACGCCGAGGAGTCCGGCGACGGTCGCGGCGAACGTGGCGGGATGGCCGTGACCGGTGAGGAAGCCGACGAGGTGGACGGTCATGGTGCTCATCGCGGCGGCGTGGGCGACGAACGCGACGGCCAGCCACCAGAACCGGCTGTCGTGCGTCGCTGCCCGAACCAGGACGCGCCGTTGCTCCGGTTCCGCCCGCGCCGTTGCGGCACTTCGCGGGGGTGGCCGGCGGACCGCGGCGGCGTGCAGGGGCGCGGCGGTCGCGGCGTAGCCGGCGGCAAGCAGCAGCAGGGTGGCGCGCCAGCCGTAGCGGTCGTTGAGCAGCCCGGTCAGCGGCATGAAGATGGTGCTGGCGAACCCGGCGACCACGATCATCGTGAGCAGGGCGCGTGCCCGTCGCTCGGTGTCGAACCAGGACACGATGACGGCAGTGGCCGCGTCGTAGAGCGCCATCGCCATGGCCGCGCCGAGCCCGGCGAACACCAGATACAGCTGCCACAGTGCATGCACCTGGGACCAGGCCACCAGCAGCCCGGCCCCGGCGACCGAGCCGACGGTCATCAGCGCGCGTCCGCCGTGCCGGTCGAGCCACCGGCCGACGGGTACGGCCATGGCCGCCCAGGTCAGCACGGCGGTGGTGAGCGCGCCGGTGACTGCGGCCGGCGAGACGTGCAGGTCGGCGGCGATCGGGTGCAGAAGGACGGCGAAGCTGTAGTACAGGCTGCCGTACCCGATGGTCTGGGTGATCGCGAGGACGGCCACGACTCGCCGGCCGATCCGCCGGTGGCTGCCGTGCGAGGTCGCCACCGGCGGGGCGGGAGGGCCCACGGCGGGTCAGCCGCAGCAGCCCCCGGCCTGCTCGCCGGGGGCGAGGACGGGGTTGCTGGTGCAGACGCCGGTCTCGGGCAGGTCGAGCCGCACGTCGCGGGCGGCGGCCCAGTCGCCGTCCAGCGCCGCGACCACGGAGCGAGCCTGCTCGTAGCCGGTGGCGAGCAGGAACGTCGGCGCGCGGCCGTACGACTTGACGCCGATGGCGTAGTAGCCGGGCTCGGGCTGGGTGAGCTCGTCGACGCCGTGCGGCGGGACGGTGCCGCAGGAGTGTTCGTTGGGGTCGATCAGCGGGGCGAGGGCCCGGGTGGATCCCATGATCGGGTCGAGGTCGAGGCGTAGCTCGGACACGATGCGGTGGTCGGGCCGGAAGCCGGTCGCGGCGACGATCCGGTCCACGACCAGGCCGCGGTTGCCGTCGGACACCTCGACGCCGTCGCCGACGGTGGTGAGCCGCTGGATGCCGAAGCCGGTGAGCAGGGTGATGGCGCCGGATTCGACGTGCTCGCGCAGTCGGCTGCCGAGGGCGCCGCGGGCGGGTAGCGCGTCGCCGGTCTCACCGCCGTAGGTCCGGAACGGCGAGCCCGATCGAATCGCCCAGGTGACCGTCGTGCCGGGCAGCTCGGCCAGGGACAGCAGCGTGTTGGCGGCCGAGTGTCCCGCGCCCACGACCAGGACGCGACGACCTTCGAACTGGTCACGGTCGCGGCCCAAGACGTCCGGGAGAGCATTGCTGACGTACGGCGAGACGTCCGCCTCGCCGTGAGCGGGGATGCCGGAGGCGCCCAGCACGTTCGGGGTGTTCCAGGTTCCGGCGGCGTCGATCACCGAGCGGGCGAGGATGTCTTCGCCGTTTTCGAGCCGGACCAGGAACGGGGTGTCTTCGCGGCCGGCGGTGCGCAGCCGGTCGAGTCCGGCCCGGGTGACGGCGGCGACGCGGGCGCCGTAGCGGATGTGCGGCTCGAGGGCGGGCAGCTCGGCGAGGGGCTGGAGGTAGTCCCGGGCGAGCTGGGCGCCGGTGGGCAGCTGCTCGTCGTCGGGTCGCTGCCAGCCGGCGTCGGCGAGCAGTTTCGCCGCGGCGGGGTCGATGTTGTACCGCCACGGCGAGAACAACCGGACGTGGCCCCATTCGCGGACGGCGGCGGCGGGCGTGTCGCCGGCTTCGAGGACGAGGAAGGGCAGGCCGCGTTCGGCCAGGTGGGCGGCGGCGGCCAGGCCGACGGGGCCGCCCCCGATGACGGCGATCGGCAGATGGTCGAGCTGGGTGGTCACGAGAGGTCTCCTGGGTTCAGTCGATGAGCGGGCTGCGGCGTTCGATGAACACGACGTCGCGCCACCGGTTGTTCTGTGCTCGGTGCCGGCCGACCCGCTCGCGGACGCCGACGATGCGGAACCCGGCGGCTCGGTGCAGGGCGAGGCTGGCGGTGTTCTCGGGGAAGACGCCGGACTGGATCGTCCAGATCCCGGCCTTCTCGGTGGACTCGATGAGCGCGTCGAGCAGCGCCCGGCCGACCCCGCGCCCCCGTGCCCCGGGATCGACATAGACCGAGTGCTCGACAACGCCCGCGTAGACGGCTCGCGCGGAGACGGCCGAGATCGCGACCCAGCCGAGCACGGCGCCGGTGTCGCCGACGGCGACGAACCGGTGCTCGGGCAGTTTGCCGGCATCGAACGCTGTCCAGCCCGGTGCGGTGTGCTCGAAGCTGGCGTTCCCGCCGTCCATGCCGGCCTGGTAGATGGCCAGGACCGCGCCGGCGTCGGCGGCGGTCATCGGCCGGATCCGCGGGCCGCTCATGCGCAGGCTCCGGGCGTGGACGGGGCGGGCCGGCCCATGACGACGTCGGCGGCCGACGGGAAGCAGTCGATGCAGGTGGCGTTGATCCGGTAGTGCCGGGCGTTGCCCACCGGCTCCACCAGGACGAACCGCACCTCGGTGAGGATCTTCAGGTGCTGCGAGACGGTTGACTGGGCGAGCCTCACGGCCGTGACGATCTCGCCGACCGGCATCGGCCGGCCCTGCCGGGCCAGGTATTCCACGATCTGCACCCGCGACGGGTCCGCGAGTGCCCGGAACCAGGACGCGTACGTCTCCGCGGTCGCCCGGTCGAGCAGATCGGCCACCATGCACCCTCTTCATCGTTTATCGCCGATGGACGATGAAAGCATAGCGCTCCTATGGTTTCGACAACTGTTGGATTCGACGTTTGTCGAAACCGAGGTTTGCACGCGGATTCGATACATGTCAAGCTCGACGCATGTCGAAACCAGCCGCCTCGGAGAACGTGCTCGACCCGGCCGCGGAGATCCCGTGTTGCCCGCCGATGGCCGCCCAGCGAGTCCAGCCGACCACCGCCCTGCAGCTCGCGCCCGCATTCAAGGCCCTGGGCGACCCGGTCCGCCTGCAGCTGATGTCGATGATCGCCTCAGCCCCGGGCGGGGAGATCTGCGTATGCGACCTCACCCCGTCGTTCGAGGTTTCGGGCTCGACGATCTCGCACCATCTCAAGACCTTGCGCGACGCCGGTCTGGTGGACGCCGAGCGCCGCGCCAGCTGGGTCTACTACCGCGCCCGGCCCGGTCTGATGCGCCAACTGGCGACCCTGCTGACGCCCGGCGGAGACACCCGATGAGTGACAAGCCCAGCGTCCTGTTCGTCTGCGTGCACAACGCCGGCCGTTCGCAGATGGCGGCCGGCTGGCTGCGCCACCTCGCCGGCGACCGCGTCGAGGTGCGCTCCGCCGGGTCCGAGCCCGCCGACCGGATCAACCCCGCCGCCGTCGAAGCCATGTGCGAGGTCGGCATCGACATCACCGACCAGACACCCAGGAAGCTGGAGTACGAGACCGCCCGGGAGTTCGACGTCATCATCACCATGGGCTGCGGCGACGCCTGCCCCGTCTTCCCCGGCAAACGCTACGAGGACTGGAAGCTCGACGACCCGGCCGGGCTCGGTGTCGAGGCCGTCCGTCCCATCCGCGACGAGATCAAAACCCGCATCCAGGCGCTGCTGGCGGACCTGATCCCGGCGTGAGCGACCACGGCACGCCACCCGGACACCGCGACCGGCTACCCGGCCAGCCCGGCGCGATGGGCCAGGATCACCAGCTGGACCCGGTCGCGGGCGGCGAGCTTGTGCAGCAGGCGGGCCACGTGGGTCTTGGCGGTGCCGGCCGTGATGTGCAGGCGGGCGCCGATCTCGGCGTTGGTCAGCCCATCGGCGACCAGGGCCAGGACCTGCCGTTCCCGGTCGGTCAGCGGGGCCAGCGAGGGTAGCGCGGGCGGCGGGGTGCGCTCGGCGAAGGTGGCGATGACCCGCCGGGTGACCCGGGGCGCCAGCAACGCGTCGCCGGCCGCCACGATCCGGATGGCGGCGTGCAGGTCGGCCGGCGGAGCGTCCTTGAGCAGGAAGCCACTGGCGCCGGCGCCCAGCGCCGCATAGACGTACTCGTCGAGGTCGAAGGTGGTGAGAATCAGCACGCGGGCGGCGGCCTCGGCGGTTATCCGCCGGGTCGCTTCGATGCCGTCCAGATCAGGCATGCGTACGTCCATGAGCACCACGTCCGGGTCGAGGCGGTGCACGACCTCGACGGCCTCACGACCGGTGCCCGCCTCGCCCACCACGCTCAGGTCCTCGGCCACGTCGACGATGCCGCAGAGCCCCGCGCGCACCAGCGCCTGATCGTCGGCGACGACCACCCGTACGGTCATGAAGGTTGTCCCGCGGTGAGCGGGAGATGAGCGCCGACCCGGAAGCCACGTCCGGGCAGTGGCCCCGCCTGCAGGGTGCCGCCGTAGAGGGCGACTCGCTCGCGCATGCCGGCGATGCCGTGCCCGGGTCCCTCCGGCAGCCCGCCGCGACCGTGGTCGGTGACCTCCAGGACCACGGCGTCCGGACGGTGTTCGACGCTCACCCGCGCCGCGTCGGTCTTCGCGTGCTTGACGACGTTGGTGAGCGCCTCCTGCACGATGCGATAGACCGAGAGCTGCACGCCCGGCGGCAGCCGATCCGGCTCGGCCGCCACGGTGAGATCGACGTGCACGCCCGCCGCCCTGGTCTGCTCGGCGAGACGCGCCAGGTCGGTCAGCCCCGGAGCCGGCGTCGTCGCGACCGGTCCGGCGTTGCGCAGGACGCCCAGGATCCGGCGCAGCTCGGCCAGCGACTCCCGGCCGGTGGTCTCGATGATCGCGAGCGCTTCGCCGGCCCGGGCCGGCTGCTCGTCCACCACCAGCCGCCCGAACGCGGCCTGCACGGTGATCAGGCTCATGCTGTGCGCGACCACGTCGTGCAGCTCCCGGGCGATGCGGACGCGTTCGTCGGCGACCTGCCGCTCGGCCCGGTCGCGCTGGTGGCGCAGCAGCTCGTCGTTGTAGCGGCGGTGCTGGTGGACGGCGGCGCCGACCGCCCACGCGGCGGCCAGCAGCAGGCCGAACGGCAACACCGCACCGGTGTGCCGTGACGGCAGGACCGTGGCGACCGGCCCGGTGAGGCCGGCCGCCAGGGCGACGGCCGCCGGCCGGGCCGGGTACCGCTCGGCCACCCGGTACAGCGCGTAGGCCAGCGGCGCGGCGGCGAGCCAGCCGAACCGGGGCGACAACGGTGCCAGCCAGAAGACGGCCAGCGCCGCGCCGGCCGCGACCAGTGGTAGCCGCCGGGCCACCACCAGCGCCGCGCACACCACGGCCACCCCGGCCGCGGCGAGCACCTGCCGGTCGATGCGGGCGGCCAGCACCCCGTAAGCGAGCACGCCGTAGACGGCGGCCGCGGCGAGGTCCAGCGCCAGCCAGTGCACCGGGCGCAGCCGGTGCCGCAGCGGCGGTCGCGGCGCGGAGTCCATGCCCGGAAGCCTACGGTGGACGGTTGCCCGCCCGCGTCTGCCGAACGGCATACATCGCCCGGCCGACCGGATCGCTGCCCGTGGGCGGACGACACGGCAGGGCCGGCGCCGTCATCGTCGTCGGCATGATTGAAGTGCGAGAGCTGACCAAACGTTTCGGCCGGAGCGCCGCCGTCGACGCGGTGTCGTTCACCGTCGAACCGAGCCGGGTCACCGGCTTCCTCGGCCCCAACGGGGCCGGCAAGTCCACCACCATCCGCATGATCCTGGGACTGACCACGCCGACCTCCGGAACGGCGGCGATCGGCGGGCGCACGTACCGGTCGCTGCCCCGGCCCCTGCGCGAGGTCGGTGCCCTCGTCGACGCGTCGGGCATCCACGGCGGGCGTAGCGCGTACCGGCATCTGTGCTGGCTCGCGGCCAGCAACGGCCTGCCGCGCCGTACGATCGACGCCGCCCTGCACCGCACCGGCCTCACCTCGGTGGCCGGCCGGCGGGTGCGCACCTTCTCGATCGGGATGCGCCAGCGTCTGGGCATCGCCGCCGCGCTGCTCGGCGACCCCGGCGTCCTGATCCTCGACGAGCCGGTCAACGGTCTGGATCCGCAGGGCGTGCACTGGATCCGCACGCTGCTGCGGGAGCTCGCCGCCGAGGGCCGTACCGTGCTGATCTCCAGCCACTTGATCAGCGAGATCGCGCTCACCGCCGACCACCTGCTGGTCATCGGTGCCGGCCGGGTCCTGGCCGACACCGGCGTTGCGGAGCTCGCCGCCGGCCACGCCGACCTCGAGTCCGCGTACTTCGCGCTGACCGACGGTTCCGTCCACTACCGCGGTGGCGTCCGATGAGCGCGCTCCGCGGCTCCGTGGACGCTTCCGGCGGCGCCGTGCACGCTTCCGGCGGCGCCGTGCACGCTTTCCGCGGCGCCGTGCATGCCGAATGGATCAAGCTGTGGTCGGTGCGGTCGACCTGGCTGGCGCTGGCCGCGGCGGTCGCCCTCGGGGCCGGTCTGGGCCTGGCCGACACGATGAGCACGACGCGGTCGTGGGACACGCTCACCGCGGCCGACCGGGCGGCGTTCGACCCGGTCGGCAGCGGCTTCGCCGGGCTCACCTTCGCCCAGCTCGCGTTCGGGGTCCTGGGCGTGCTCGCCGCGACCGGCGACTACGCCACCGGCACCATCATCCCGGCGCTGACCGCGACGCCTCGCCGCGGGCGGCTCTACCTGGCCAAGGCCGCGGTGGTGGCGGTCACCACCCTCGTCCTGGGTCAGGTGCTCGCCTTCGGCCTGTTCCTGCTCGGCCAAGCCGTGCTGAGGAGCGAGCACCTGAACGCCGGCCTCGGCGATCCCGGCGTGCTGCGGGCGGTCACCGGAGCCGGCCTCTACCTGACGGCGATCGCCCTCGTCGGCCTCGGACTCGGCGCGCTCGCCCGGCATCCCGCCGGCGGCGTCTCGGCCCTCATCGCGGTGGTCTTCCTCGCGTACGGGGCGGCGCGTGCCGTCGAGGGATGGTCCTACCTGCCGGCGCGGCTGCTGCTGTCCAACGCCGGGGATGTCGTCGCCCAGGTGCACGCCGTCGCGGCCAAGCCCCGCCTACCGTCCATGCTCCTGGCCTACGCCGACCTGGCCGGATATGCGCTCATCGCCCTGGCCCTCGGCGGGTGGCGGGCCCACCGCGACGCATAACCCCGATCCGTCGGCGCCGGACTGTTGCCGGGCCCGCCTACCGTCAAGCGATGCGCTTCCATGTGCTGGGGGCGATCGAGGCGCGGCACGAGGGGGCCGAGGTCGCCCTGGGTCCGCCCAAACAGCGACTGCTGCTCGCCGTTCTCATCTGCCATCGCGGCGAGGCGCTGACCGCTGACCGGTTGGTGGACATCCTGTGGCCGGCCCGGCCTCCCGCCTCGGCGCGGGAGAACCTGCGCGGTTACGTGCACGGGCTGCGCGCGGCGCTCGGCCCGGACCTGCTGACCCGGCGTGGCGGGTCGTACGCGTTGACCGCGGCCGGCGAGCAGATCGATGCCGGGGAGTTCGCCGCGACGGTCGCCCGCGCGGACCCGGCCGATCCGGCCGCCGCCCGCGAGATGCTGGCGTCGGCCTTGTCGCTGTGGCGCGGACCCGCGTATCAGGAGTTCGGCGACGTGCCCGTCCTGGCCGCGGAGGCCGCCCGGCTGGACGATCTGCGGCTGCTCGCGACCGAGCTCCGGATCGAGGCCGACCTGGCGGTCGGACGGGCGGCCGAGGTCGTGCGGGAACTGGGCGACTTGGTCGGCCGGTACCCGTACCGGGAGCGGTTCTGCGCCTTGCTCCTGCTGGCGCTCTACCGGTCCGGCCGGCAGGCCGAGGCGCTGGCGCTGTACCGGCGTACCCGTCAGCGGCTCGTCGATGAGCTCGGGGTGGAGCCGCAGCCGGAGCTGCGCGACCTGCACCGGGCCATCCTCGGCGGCGATCGGCGGCTGCTGGCGCCGCCGGCGGCAGCCGCCCGCCCGGCCCGCCCGGTGCCCGCCCAGTTGCCCGCGGACGTGGAAGGCTTCGCCGGGCGGGGCCGCGAGCTCGCCGCGCTCACCGCGGCGGCGACCGGTCCGGGCCGGACGGTGGTGGTGTCCGCGATCGGCGGCACCGGCGGGATCGGCAAGACCTGGCTGGCGCTGCACTGGGCACACCGCCACCGCGACCGGTTCCCGGACGGCCAGCTGTTCGTCAATCTGCGCGGCTTCGACCCGTCCGGTCAGCAGGTCTCCACGGAGACGGCGGTGCGCGGCTTCCTGGACGCGCTCGGCGTGCCGCCGGATGCGGTGCCGGCGGACCTGCCGGCTCAGGTCGGCCTGTACCGGAGCCTGGTTGCCGATCGGCGCATGCTGGTGCTTCTGGACAACGCCCGCGACACCGGGCAGGTCGTCGATCTGCTGCCCGGTACGCCGGCGTGCGTGACCGTGGTGACCAGCCGGGACCAGCTCGTCGGGCTGGTCGCCGGCCACGGCGCACGACCGCTGCCGGTCGACGTGCTGGCCCCCGGCGAGGCCCACGACCTTCTTCGCCGCCGGGTAGCGGCCGGACGATTGGCCGCGGAGCCGAACGCCGTGCGACGGCTGGTCGGCTACTGCTCGGGCCTGCCGCTGGCGCTGGGGGTCATTGCGGCCCGCGCCGCCTTACGTCCCCATGAGCCGTTGACGGTCATCGCCGACGAGCTGGGCCGGGCCGGCGACCGGCTGAGCGCTCTGGACGAGGACGGGTCGTACGGGAGTCTGCGTGCGGTGCTGTCCTGGTCGTACACCGCTCTGCCCCCCACCGCGGCCCGCATGTTCGCCCTGCTGGGGCTGGTGCCCGGGCCGGATGTCGGCACCGCCGCGGCCGCCGCGCTGGCCGGCCTGCCGGTGGCGCGGGCCGAACGCCTGCTCCGGACGCTGCTTCGGCAGTCGATGGTGGGCGAGCCGGCTCCCGGCCGCTGGCGCATGCACGACCTGGTCCGGCTCTACGCGGCCGAATGCGCCGCGGCCGGCCTGCCGGCCGAGGAACGCCGGCAGGCGGCACGCCGACTGGTGGACCACTACCTGGCGCACACGCACGCGGCGGAGCTGGAGCTCAACGCGAGACGCCGGTGCATCGGCCTGGACGCCGCGCCGGTCGCCGCATTCCCCGACCTGGACTCGGCGATGACCTGGCTGACCACCGAGCACGCGTCGATCCTCGCCGTCCAGCGTCTCGCTGCCGAGACCGGCTGGGACCGCGCCACCTGGCAGCTGGCGTGGTCGCTGAGCTCCTTCCATCGGCGCACCGGCCGGGCTCACGACGAGATCGTCAGCTGGCAGCTCGGCCGATCCGCGGCCGCCGCCGACGGCGACCTCGCCGCGATGGGGGACGCCGAGCGTGGGCTGGGCGGAGCGTACGGGATGGTGGGGAATCTCGACCTTGCCATCGGCCACCTGGAACGCGCACTGGCGCTGGGAGTGCGCTCCGGTGACCGGGACGACCAGGCCCGTAGCCACCGCACCCTCGCCCTGGCTTACCTGCACGGCGGTGACGTGCGGCGGGGACTCGATCATGCACATCGCGCTCTCCGGATCTACCAGAAGTGGGGCGCCGGCCGGCGAACCCTGGCCGACGCCCTCAACACCGCCGGCTACCTGGCCGCCAAGGCCGGCGAGATCCCGACGGCGCGCACCCACCTGACCGAGGCGTTGAGCCTGTGCCGCCGGGTGGGTTCGCGCGACACCGAGCTGGCCACGCTCGACAGCCTCGGCTACGTCGAGTTCCTCGCGGGCCGTCCGGCCGACGCCCTCCGCCACTACCGGCGGGCGCTCCCGACCAGCGAGGAGACCGGCCACCACTTCCTGCGAGCCGAGCTGTGGGAGCACATCGGCGACGCCCACGCCGCCCTCGGCGAGCCCGGGCAGGCGCAGAAGGCGTGGAGACGAGCGATGGACCTGTACGTGGATCAGGGCCGGCACCGCGACGCCGAGAGCCTGCGGGCGAAGGTGCGGGGCTGATTCCCGCCATGCGCCCCGCGACCGGCCCGGTCGCGGGGCATCACCGCCGACGCATGCGGCCGTGCAGGCTCAGGCTCGCCGATGCGGTCTCGAAAGACATCGGTCCTCAGAAGTAGTTCGGAGCGATGACCCAACGGCCCGGATAGGCAACCCGCTCCCAGTCGTTCTTGCCGAGATGGTGCGAACCGCCGAGGCTGCCCGCCGCCGGATCCCACACCATGTAGCCCTGCGCCTGGTCGCTGTAGCCGTAGATGACCAGGTAGTGAGCAACGCCGGTGCCCGCGTTCGGGTACCAGATCTTGTGGGCGTACACAGCGACGATGAAGACCTCGTCGAAGTCGGAGACCCAGCCGCGTACGGAATTCCAGAGATTGTCGTTCGTGATGCCGGAATAGGCGCTGTACGGGTCGAGCGTCTGACCGTAGTACGCGTTGATCTTCTCGTTGATGGCGTTGTCCATGCTTGTCGGCAGCGCAAAACGATACTTGTCGATGCCAACCCGGCTCGCCACCCAGGACTGGGCCACACCCGGGACGGCCCAGTTGGTCAGCACGGTCGTGGCGCTCGCCGGGCCGCACCAGTTCCACTCCTGCTGGACCTGCCCGCTCAGCGGTGTCGAGCAGCGGAAGGTGGCGCTGCAGGCGACCGCCACCCGCGGACTGACGGCATTCTGGGCGATCGATTGGCGAACCGCCGCCACCGCCGGCCGGGCCGGGCCGGCCGGCGACGGCGGCGCGGCTTGCACGGGAGCGGCGAGCGCGAGCACGGAAAGGAGGAACAACGCCACGGCAACCGCGGCGCGGCCGGACCGATGTCTCATGGCTGGTACTCCGTTTCTCCGGTGACCGATTTCCCCGGCCTGCGGGCGGGTTCATCACGCTAGGAGCCACGGGTATATGCGCCGTACATTCGCCGGTGTCACTGCTCATCGGGTGGCGCGGCATCCGTGGTGCCGATAGGCCAACTCGACGGTGCGTCGACGGAGTCACCCGCCTCATGCCGGATTGGCGACAGCCGACCGCGATGAGATGACTACTGTAGAGCGTCTGTCTGGTCGAGCCGGAAGGATGTCGTGCATGTCGGATATTTCCATCCCGGACAATGTTCTCGTCAAGGTCGTCGAGACCGGCGAGGGGCGCGAGATCTCGATACGCGACAACGTCGCCGAGAGATTGCGAGACCGGGTCGCGGATCTTCGCGGCGCGGTCCTGGCGGGTGCTCAGGCGTTGAATGCGGACCTCGACCAGCTCCCGGAGCAGCCACAATGGCAGGCGAACAAGCTGGAGGCGAAGTTCGGAATCACCCTTACCGCTGATGCGGGTGTGGTGCTCTCCCGGGCCGGCGCCGAGGCGACCTTCGAGGTGACGATCTCCTTCAGCCGTAAATGACCGATAGTCGCATCTTCTTCCGCGGCTCCGCGGTAGGCAGCGGCTTTCTCCTGGACGGCCGGACGGTCGTGACCGCGGCTCACGTGGTCCGCGAGAAGGACGTCGCCGACCTCGTCGTGATGGCAGCCGACGGCCAGGCCGGCGTCTCCCGGAAACAAGTGGCGCCGGAGGTCGACGCTGCCGTTCTCACGCTGGCGAGGCCGCTGCATGCGGAGGCAGTCCGGCTTACCTTCTCGGTCAAGCCACGCGCGTCCTGGCAAGTGACCGGGGGCGCGCACCCCAACGCCGCCTATCTCAGTGGTGAGGTCACCGCGTCGAGCCGCAAGCTGATCAACGAGCAGCGCCATTCGATGCCCGTCCTGCAGCTCAAGGTCGATCAGGATCTCGGCCGCTTTCATGGTTACTCGGGAAGCGCGGTGACCGTCGACGGCGGAGCCATCGTGGGGATGCTGTCCGAACAGGTCCTGGAGGATTCCAAGGTCGGCGCCGAACGGGTGACGCGGGCCACCAACGTGCTGTACGCGGTTCCGGTCGAGTCCATCGTCGAGCGGTTCGGTCTGTCGGTACCCGGGGGACCGGTCGGCGGCGACTGGCGCGACGCGCTTCGTCTCCTCTGCGACGAACTGGCCGAGGATCCCGATCTGCCGGCCGAGTTGAGCTCCTCGGCACACATCGCGGTGCAGATGTACGGGATCTTGGCCGAGGCCCTGGCCGCCGTAGGGGCCGAGGATCCGGGCCGGTTGGCCGAGCACGTCCGGCGGTTGTGGCGGCGAACCGCCGAGCAGGAACCCCTCTACCGGCTGGCGATCAACACACCGCTCACCGTCGCCGCGTTGCACTCGCAGCTCGACCGGCTCGCGCAGGTTCATGCGATCGTCGCCACCCAGCCGGCGCACCGGAGGCGCCCGCGGTACCGCATCGCCGCGCCGACGTGCACGCTGGACGATGTCGGGAATGCCATCGAGCAATGGCGAGCGGCGCGCCTCGCCGTGGCGGGCGAGGAACGGGACAGTCGGGACATTCTCCTGCGTGACATGCTGGCGCGCCTCGAGGCTCCGGTTCTGTACGGCGACCCGTCCGGCGAGCTGATCGCCCAACTGCACGATGCCGGCTGCCACGACCCGACGCGAACCGCCGCGACCCTCGTACGTGCGGTGTTCGACGCGGGCCCGGCGTCGGAGGAACTGGAATCGTTGCTCGAGCGGTCAATATCACGCGGAACACCCGGTCAGGTCACCCTGCTGACCGCCGCGCACCGGCAGCGCCGCAACGCGCTCCGGCACGACGGCGATGGCGGTTACCTGGTCAACCGCCAGCCACAGCTTTATCACCTGGAAAATGGCTTCCTCGCGGCCACCGATGAGCTCGACGACGTCGAGCGGGAGTACTGGTCGTGGTACGAGAAAGAGGTCGCTCCCCGCGCTGAGGCGGGCGAACGCTCGGTGCCGATGTTCTGGATCATCGGTCCGTCCGGCGCCGGCAAGAGCGTCCTGCTGCTCCAGTTGCTGGGGCGGCTCAACGCCCGGTCCGGCGTGTCGGCCCTGTTGCCGAACGACGGCGCCCGGCTGAGCCAGGTGAGCGGCTGGGCCGCCGGGCTGAGCCGGGTACGGCATACCGTCGTGGGCGTCGACGATCCGCTGTCCTGGACCGAGGACGACGAGCGCCCCGCCTGGCCCGACGTCTTCGGCGCTCTCGGCCGGCTCCGGCAGACCGCCCCGATCTTCGAGTTCCCGGTCTTCGTGTGTTGTGCGCCTACCGAACACCTCGCCGAGTTCCAGGACAAGTACGGCTCCGATGGGCTCCTGATCGGCAGCCATGTGCTCGACCCGTACCGCCCGGAGTTCACCCGCCAGCTGCGGGCCTGGTTCGAGCAGCGTACGGGCGCGCCGCCGCCGCCGATCCCGCAGCGTGGCATACCCATGCCGGCCCAACTCTTCCTGGAGTGGCTCAGCGGCGAGACCATCGAGGAATATGCGCAACGTTTTCGCCGGCGCATCGAGGCGCAGGGGCTGCCCGAGTTGCCGGAGTTCTTCACACGGCTACTGGCGGTGAACCGGCTGTACGTCGGTTACCCCGAGGAGGCCGCACCGCCGGACGACAAGGCGAAGGCCGCGATCGACACCCTTCGTACCGACATGCACGTAGAGCTTTCGAGTCGAGGAGGCCGCCCGGGTTACTGGTTCACCCACCCGCACGTGGCCAACCTCATGTATGAGGTGTGGGTACCGTCGGCGGAGCACGGCGAGCACGTCGCCCACCTGCGAGACGCCCTCGGTGATGCGATCAAGGCCGTGCCGCGCGGTTGGGCGGCCGTCCCTCTGCTGCGGCGGATGGCCGCCAATTTGTCCGCGCGCTCCGACCGCTCCGCTCCAGCGGACGACCGGTCACATCTGCCGGCGGCGCTCCGCGAGGCGAGTGACCAGCTCGGTGTGGGTATGGCCGATCTGGCCGCACCGGTCCTCGCCGAGTGGATCAGGGCCGAGCGCTGGTCACGCCGGCCGGAACACAGTGCCTGCGAGTACGCCATCGGACGCCTCGACGGACCGCCGGAGAAGGGCACGGAGGACTTGGTCCGGGCACTCATCGAGCTGGACAACCCCGGCGTAGATCGAGAGCTGTGGGAATTCGTGCACCGGCAGCCGGACTGGCCGGGGTGGCTGGGCGTGGCCGGCCCCCTGGTGAGCCGCGCCCGCCGACCGCGCGACGCGGAGGGACTCGCACCGGTCATCGAGGCCTTCCTGGCATCCGATTCCGCGGCCGTCACGCTGCTCGCCGCGGCGTTGGAGAAGGCGCCCGACAACGGGGCGTTGGTCCGGTTGGCGCATCGGGCGGTCGCCGGAGAACTGCCTGCTGCGGCGTCATTGGCGCCGGTGGTCACGGCCCTGCACGTACGGGATTGCCGGCGGCCGCCCGGCCGGAGCCCGCTCGCGATACCGGTACACCGGACCCTTGTCCGCGACTGGCTGAGCGCGAACCCGGACGCCGAGCTACGGACGGTCTACCAGAAGATTCTGGAGGCGCCGGCAATCCCGCCGATGTTGCGGCCGGTCATGGACACCTGGGCGGAGAGCTTCCCCGGGGAGCGCCTCACCGGGACCATCCTGGCCCGCCGGCTCGATTGGCAATCGCTCGCCGGCGAGCGGCAACGGCAGATGCTGAGCCAGCACCTGCGCTTGTGCGCCGACATCGATCCGCTCCTGCTCGACGGCCTCGTCGCCATGCTGGCAAGCGACAACCCGGGCTGGTCGAGCCTCTTCATGGCATTGCCGCCCGCGCTCGTTCGAGATCCCAGGTTCGACCGAGCCGCTCGATCCTGGCTGCGCCGGCCACAATCCTCCGGGGCCTGGCACAGCGCTTATGAGCACATATGCGGTGCCGCCGTGCCCCCGGACGAGGAGTTGCGCCAGCTCGCCGAACGTCACCTCCGGGCCTGTCAGGAGGAGTTCGCCTGCGTCACCGTGCGCTACTGGATGACGGAGATCAGCTCGGCGGCGTCGCGACAGGTGGCCGGCCGCGAGTCGTTCCAGTGGCTCTTGGCGCATCCCGAGTGGGGCCACGGCTGGGCGGTCCTGGCCGATCAGGTTCTGCGGGTGGCGCCCCACGCCGAGCCCGTGGTCGAGGCGATGCTGCGCTGGGTGCGGCACCATCCCGACGAACCGCCGGCCGCCACCGTCCTGGTGGCATGCCTCGGTACCGACGTCGACGCCGAAGTGCGAGGCCGCCTGCTCCGCTTCGTCGACGACTGGCTGTCCGGGGTGCGCGAGGGCTGGACGCGCACCTACCTGGTCGCCCGCCGGTGGCTCGACCCCGCGCGCGGCGTCGCCCTGGCGATGCCGCGGCTGCTCGGCGATGTCGACGACCGCGCCTGGATCCAGCTGCTCTCCGCCAATGTGCACGACCTCGATGGCGCGCAGCTCGGTGAGGTGCTGCGTCACTGGTTCACTACTTCGGCGGGCGGCCGTTTCGCGAGGCTGGTCTGGTCGGTCGCCGCGGAGCACCCCGCCACGGCCGAGCTGCTCCGCGAAAAGGACCTGCGGGCCGCCGCGACGCACTGGTTGGCCGGCAACCAGCACGTGGGCGCATGGCGTGACATCGGCGCCGCCTTCATCACGGCGGATCCCCGGGACGGCGAGCTGCTCGAGGTCTTCTTGGCGGTCGACCCCGCCGTACCCCGGATCTACAAGTTCGCGGAGGACCTGGCCGAGTGGCTGAGTACCCGACCGGACGACGCCGAGGCGATGTGCGAGGTGCTGAGCACCATGGAGCGTACGGAGGCATGGCGAATCGTCTGGCGCCGGGTGGTGTCCGTCGTCGCCGGCGACCGTGCCTGGCACACGTCACTCAACGTGCTGACCGAGGAGCCGGCTCAGGATTTCGCGCCGCTCTGGACGCGGCTGTGGGACACCTACGTGACTGATGAGCACCGATCCCGGCTGGTGGCGATTGCCCGCGACCGGCTCGCTGCCGGCACCGTCAAGGAGGAGACGTGGCGTAACGTCCGCCAACGGCTGTCGGCCCTCGAGGAGCCGACCGCTGCGGCCGTCGTGGCGCCCGTGCTGCCGGTGCACGAGCCCGACGGCGCCGAACAAGGTGTCGCACAGCGGCACCGTATTCGCTGTCCGAATTGCCGGAAGTCGGGCGAACGCCTCGTTGCCCGCGGCGTCCGCGAGGGTGTGTTCCTCTGCCCCGAGTGCGACCACGACCTGACCGTGGATTTCGAGGTGTCCGAGGTTACCGGCGTCCGGCCGATGGCACGCCGTGCCGGCCGCCTGGTGTCGGTGACCGCAAAGGCGGCAAAAGCGCGGGTCGAGTGCGACCGATGCGGGCGTACGTGGATCGCCAATGTCCCCGGGCGCACCGGCGAGCGTCTCGCCGTAGATCGTGAATGTGGATACGTCTACGTGGTCACAGAGGCGGAGATAGTCGACTTCGTGGAGTTCGAACGGCTGCGCCGAACCCCAGCGGACTGACGTCGTGCCGGTCCCCGGGTGCTCAGCGGCCGTCCGGGTATGGGTGGAGGGCGGTCGGCGGGGTTACTGCCGGCCCGGCGGAGTCGCGGACGTTCTTCTGGACGGCGACAACGGCGTACAGGCTCATCGCGAAGGCAAGGCCGTAGAAGCCGCGCTCGCTCAGCGCCAGGCCGCTGTTCCACAGGCCGATTGTCATCATCAGGACCGACAGGCCGACCACTATGCCGGCGACGCCCAGGTACAGGCTTGTCACGGGAACGCCTTCAGCCCGGTCGCGGACCGACTTCTGCAGGGAAAGAGCACCGAACAGACCGAGCAGAAGAGTCGCGGCGTAGAAGCCGACCTCGCTCTTGGTCATGTGTGAGTTCCACAGACCCACGGAGAACGACACCATGCCGAGGCCGAGGGCGACCCAGGACGCGCCAACGAAGGCCGCGGTCGGCTTCTGCGGGACGGATGACGGCGGGTACGACACGAGCGCTCTCCGGGGGTAGATCTCAGGTGCGGATCTCCATGGTCTTCGGCTTCGCCAATGAATACCTGAGTGCCTTTACTCATCTAGCTCAGGCGGTTTGCTTGTACGAGTGTGCACAAACCCCCTGACGCCCGAGGAGGCGGTCGCCATCGCCGCCGTGCTGTGAGGCGCCGAGCGACATCGTTCACCACGCCGCCGAGCCGCCATACCGGCCTCCGACAGCTCTGGCTGCCGGTGTGTTTCCGGTCTCAAGGCGTGTGCCGGTCGGGCGGCGGCTGCCCGACTCCGGCATCGTGGCGTCATGGCGACGATTCTGGTGACCGGCTCCAGCGACGGCATCGGGCGGCACACCGCCGCTACTCTGGTCGACGGCGGCCACCGGGTGGTGCTGCACGCCCGTGACGACCGGCGGGCCGGCGACGCGCGGGCGGCCGTGCCCGGAGCGGCCGCGGTCGTCGTGGGCGACCTGGCTTCGCTGGCGCAGACCCGTGACCTCGCGCGGCAGGCCGCTGACCTGGCGCCGTTCGACGTGGTCGTCCACAATGCCGGGGTCGGTGGCGGGCAGGACGCCCCGGTGCTCACCGAGGATGGTCTGGAGCGCATCTTCCAGGTCAACACGCTGGCGCCGTACCTGCTGACCGCGCTGCTGCCGGCACCCGCGCGCCTGATCTACCTGACTTCCGGGCTGGAGGCGGGCGGGCGGGCTCGGCTCGATGATCTGCAGTGGCGCGGCCGGGCGTGGGACGGCATGCAGGCCTACAGCGACTCCAAGTTGTACGACGTGATGCTCGCCTTCGCCGTGGCCCGGCGTTGGCCCGGCACGTTCAGCAACGCGGTGGACCCGGGCTGGATCCGTACCCGGATGGGTGGTCCGGGCGCGACCGACGACCTGCCGGAAGGATCGGAGACTCAGGTCTGGCTCGCCACGTCCGCGGCGCCCGAAGCGACCGTGACGGGCCGGTACTTCAAGCGTCGTCGCCAGCTGCGGGCGAACCCGCAGGCGTACGACGAGTCGCTGCAGGAGGACCTGCTGGGCATCTGCGCCGACCTGACCGGTGTCAAGCTGCCCGCCTGACGACCCCGGGTCGGCGTTACCACGGAATCGGAACAACAGCGAAAGGGCAGCTCATGACCCACATCGTCGTCCTCGGCGGCACCGGCTACGCCGGATCGGCCATCGTCGCGGAGGCCGCCGGCCGCGGCCACCGGGTCACCTCGTTCAGCCGCTCACTCCCGGCCGAGCCGGTACCGGGCGTGACCTACCTGCAGGGCGACGCCACCGACGAGGCGGCGCTGGCCTCGGCCATCTCCGGGGCCGACGTCGTTGTGGCCGCGCTGGCGCCGCGCGGTGAGCTCGCCGGTCGTTTCCGCGACGTCTACCGCACGGTCGCCCGGCTCACCGACGCCGCCGGAGCCCGGCTGTACGTCGTCGGCGGCTTCTCGTCGCTGCGCCCGGCCCCGGGCGCCCCGCGCTTCGTGGAGGACCTCAGCCAAGCCCCGGCTGAGTTCCACGACGAGATCCGGGCGGGGGCGGCGCTCATCCTCGAGGACCTGCCGGCCACCCCGGAGACGCTCGACTGGGTGTTCGTGAGCCCGGCCGGCGGGTTCGGCTCGTACGCGCCCGGCGAGCGCCGCGGCGAGTACCGGCTCGGTGACGAGATCGCCGTGCAGCCCGACGGCGGCACGATCTCCGGGGCCGACTACGCGATCGGCTTCGTCGATCTGATCGAGAAGGGCGACCGCCACCGGGCCCACGTCAACCTGGCCTACTGACACGGATCGGTTCCGTGAGAGCGGCCTATCGTGGGGCGATGCGCATCATCGTGCTGGGGGCCACGGGCAACGTCGGCGGCGAGGTGACGGCCCAGGCGGCCGCGCTCGGGCACGACGTCCGCGCGGTGGCCCGCCACCGTCCCGCCGACCTGCCGGCCGGAGCCACCTTCGTGCGCGGCGACCTGAACGACGCCTCGTCGTACGCGGATGCCCTGACCGGTGCGGACGCCCTGTTCACCCTGCCCGGGTACGGCGGACTCGCGGACACGCTGGCATCCGTACCCAAGGTCGTGCTGTTGTCGTCGTCCGCCGCCCCGAGCGGCCGCAAGGACAACGCGGTGGCCAAGTACATGATCGACTCGGAGGAGACGGTCCGCGGCAGCGGCGTCGCCTGGACCTTCCTGCGGCCCAACGCCTTCATGTCGAACGCGCTGCGCTGGCTGCCTCAGCTCCGCGAGGGCGACGTGATCCGCGAGGCGTTCGGCGACGTCCCGCTGTCCGTGGTCCACCCCGCCGACCTGGCCGCGGTCGCCGTCGCCGCGCTGACCGAGGACCGGCACGACGGCCAGGCGTACCGGCTCAGCGGTCCCGAGACGTTGTCCACCGGGGAACGGGTCCGGATGCTCGGCGACGCGATCGGCCGCCCACTCACCTTCGAGGCGCTGCCCGACGACGTGGCGCGGGCGGAAATGCTCAAAGACACCCCTCAGCCGTACGTGGACGCGTTCTTCCAGTTCTACCGGGAGGGCCTGATCGACGAGACCACCGTGCAGCCCACCTTCGAGCAAGTGATGGGCCGCCCACCGCGCACGTTCGCGGACTGGCTCGCGGGCAACGCGGACCGGTTCCGCTGACATCTTCCCTCGCCCCCTGGCTCATCGAAGCGCCGCTGTTTGAGTATCCGAGCCCATGTGCCGGTTTCGGAGCGGCGATAGCTTCCCGGTATGACAACGCAAGAGGTGGGTCTTCCCCGCTCGCCGGTGTGGGTTCAGATCGCGGGCGGGCTGACTGTCGCGGCCTTGTCGGCCGGGTCATGGTGGGCGTGGATGGGCTGGGACCACGTGTACCGGATCGACCCGCGGACAGATGCTGTGAGCGGCCCGTACGAGGCGTGGCAGGTGGTCGGTTGCGCGGTCACATTGCTCGTCGTGCTCGTCGCCGCACTGCTGCTGGGGGTTCGGTGGTTCGTCGCCTCGCCGGTGATGACGGTGGCCTTCACCGCCGCCTGGACCTCCACCGCGGCCGCGGCCGACGACACTGGCATGTACGGCGTGGGCGCGATCGCGCTCCTCTTCGGCCTGACGGCGGGGACGACCGTCGTCTCGATAATCGTTCTGGCGCTGCGTCGGCTGAGTGCCAGGTAAGCCACGGCCGAACCGCGCGGAAGGCTGGAGGTGGACAGCGAGGCCGCCGGACAGGCTAGTAGCGGTCCCGGCGCACGACATGCGCGTCGACCAGGTCGAGGAAGGCGCGTACGGGCGGACTCGGCGTGGGCCCGATGAGGCTGGCCGTGGCTAGGGTCCACGACGCGGCGGGTGGGTCGAGATCCACCGGGGAGACGCGATGGCCGTCCTCGGCGGCCAGCGGCGGTACCAGGGCCAGGCCGATGCCGGCCTCGACGTAGCCGGGGATGGTCGTGATGTCGCTGACCTCGACGGCTATGGTGCGGACGATGCCGGCCCGGCGGAAGTCGTTGTCGGTGCGGATGCGGTTGCAGAAGCCGGGCGGCAGGTCGATGAACGGCTCGTCGGCCAACGCGGCCGGGCTGACCGCGGTCCGCCCGGCCAGCGGATGGCCGGCCGGGACGAGCAGACGCGGCTGGAACTCGGCGATGGGCTCCAGGTGCAGGTCGGGCACGCTCGCGGCCTGAACGGCCACGAACGCGACGTCGAGCTCGCGGGCGCGCAGGGCGGCCAGCAGGCCGTCGGTGCCCCCGGCGGCCATGCTCAGGCTCAGCCGCACGCCGGGGTGGCGGCCGCGGAAGTCGCTCACCAGCCCCGGCAGGTCGACGGCGGTGAGGCCCGAGAGGGTGCCGACGCGCAGGCTGCCGGTCAGGCCCTCGCGCAGCCCGGCGACCACGGCGCGCGCCTGGTCGAGGGCGTCGAGCGCCCGGCGCGCCTCGGGTAGCAGCGCCGTGCCGGCTTCGGTGAGCGCGACCTTGCTGGTGCTGCGCTCGAACAGGGGCGCGCCCAGGTGCCGCTCGAGCGCCCGGATGCTGGCCGAGACCGTGGACTGCACGGCGTGGGTGCGCTGGGCGGCGCGGGTGAAGCTGAGCTCCTCGGCCACGGCTACGAAGTACTGCAGTTGGCGCTGCTCCACTCGTCGATGTTAAACGCCCGGGGCGATAAGGCATATGGGAACTATTCGTTGGTGGCGAATGGCCGTCCGCGGCAGTCTCGTCTCCATGAACATCTTCCTGACTGGCGGCACCGGCCACATCGGCTCGGCGGTGCTGCCTGCCCTGATCTCCGCGGGCCACTCGGTCACGGCGCTGGTGCGCACGGCGGAGAAAGCGGCCACCGTACGCGCGGCCGGCGCCGAGGCCGTCGTCGGCGACATGCAAGACCTTGACCTGGTACGCCGGGTGGCCGCCGGGGCCGGAGCCGTGGTCGCCACCGCCTCACCGGGCGACGCGACGAGCAGCTCGGTCGAGACCGCGTTCACCGAGGCGGCCCTCGACGGCCTGCCGCCGGGCGCCACGTTCCTGCGTACCGGCGGCGTCTGGGTGCACGGCTCGGCGCCGGACCTCACCGAGGAGACCCCGCGGAACGCGCCCGCCCTGGTCAGGTGGCGCGACGAGCTCGACTCGCGCGTCCTGACCGCCGCCGGGATCCGGTCGATCATCATCGAGCCGGGCACCGTCTACGGCCACGGCGCCGGCATCCCGGCCCTGGTGTTCGCGGGGGAGCGGGTCGGCGATCCGGCGGCGCTGCGCCTGGTCGGCCCCGGCACCCAGCACTGGACCACCGTGCACGTCGAGGATCTGGCCGACCTCTACGTGGCGGCGCTCGAGCGGGCCGAGAGCGGCTCGGTCTATCTCGGGGTGAGCGGCGACAACCCCACGGTCCGCGAGCTGGGCGAGGCCGCGTCTCGCCGGCTGGGTCTCGGCGGCCGCGTGGTGGCCGAGGACGCCGCCGCGCTGGTCGAGCGGCTCGGCGGCTTCGGCGAGGCCTTGCTGCTCGATCAGCAGGCCACCGGCGAGAAGGCGCGCCGCGAGCTGAGCTGGAAGCCCACCCGCCGGTCGCTGGTCGAGGAGTTCATCGCCGGGGCCTACGACCCGTCCTGACGGCTACGACGGAAGCGACAGGCTCCGGCGGTCTCCCCGCCGGAGCCTGCCGACGGGCGGATCAGCCCAGGTACCTCTTCCACGGGCCGGTGATGGCCAGGGTGACGCCGGGGACCTGGATGTTGACGAACAGGACCTCGCCGTCCGGGGAGAACGTGGGCCCGGTGAACTCGGAGTACGTCGCGGCGCCGTTCGAGGTGCCGTTGGAGATCTGGTTGCGGGCGATCGCGTACGTCGGACCGCCCGGCACCGAGCTCAGCACGTGCGACGCCTTGACACCGTCCTCGGCCAGCACCAGCGTGCCCCAGGGGGTGACCGTGACGTTGTCGGGACCGTCGAAGGTCAGGTCCGCGTACTTCGGGAAGGCGCCCTCGGACTCGGCCGCCGGGTTGTGCGGGAAGTACGTGACCAGGGTGATCGTCTGGTCCTCGTAGTCGTAGAACCAGACCATGCCGTCGTGCTTGGTGGCGTCGGCGGGCAGGTCGTTGGCCCCGAAGGCGAAGCTGTTGACGATGTACGCGCCCTTGCCGTTGCTCCAGACGCCCTCGAACTTCTTGCCGCGGGTGACGGTGCCGTCCGCGAACTGCGTGCGGATCGTCTTGGTGGTGGCGTCCCGTTCCGGCACCTCGATCCAGGTGACCTTGAACGGGCGGCCGATCTGGGCCGAGGTCAGGTACGCGACGTCGGGCAGGATGCTGCCGTCGTCCAGCCGGATCTGCATCGCCTCGAGCGTGCCCGCGGTGTCGCTCAGCTGGTGGGCCACGCCGGCGCGCAACCGTACCCCCTCCGGCGCGGTCCACCGGTAGAACAGCCCGTTCGGGCCACTCGCGTCCTCCGACATGTACACGTGCCGGCGGCTCGGGTCGACCGCGAGCGCCTCATGGTCGAACCGGCCGAACGCCTTGATCGGTTCCGGAAGCTGGTGCTTCGAGTCGCCCGGCAACACCTCGAACACATAGCCGTGGTTCTTCTCGTACGTGCCGGTCTGCCCGCCCGCGGACCAGGTGGCACCGGCGTTGATGAAGGTCTCCTCGCAGGTGAGCCAGCTGCCCCACGGCGTCACGCCGCCGGCGCAGTTGCGCACGGTGCCCGAGATGCCGACCCACTCCGCCTGCGGGCGGCCCTGGCCGTCGGTGACGATCACGGTGCAGCCACCGGCGTTCTGCGCGCCCGGGTCGTACACGGTGCCCGGGATGTGCGGCACACCGTACGGCGACTGGTGCGGGTTCAGCTCGTGGTTCTGGATGACCGTCAGGCGGTTGCGGCCGGCGGCAACGACGCCGGTGCCATCGTGGTACGCCGGGGTCTTGCCCTGTCCGTAGGTTAGGTCGGTCTGGCCTTCGCGCGTCACGATCCGGTACGAGAAGCCCGCGGGCAGCGCCAGGATGCCGTTCGGGTCGTCCTCGAGGGGCGGGAACGGACGGCCGCCCGGCGAATGCTTCGGCCCGTGCGCCGCCGCCGGCTCGGCGAGGCTCGGCAGCACGCCGGCGACGGACAGCCCGACGCCCGCGGCGGCACCGCCGGTGAGAATCTGACGACGAGAAATGGTCATGCCGGCACTCTCCTGTGATCGGTTCCCGGGAAGCTCCGGACAGCCTCCGAGTCACGGGCGAAGCGCCGGTGAACGCTCAGCGAACGGAGCGTGGGGAAAGCACTACGTGCGCTGCAAGAACCTTCCGCTCAGCCGCTCGCGTGGTGCTTCCGATGCCACCTGACGGCCTGGTCGCTGAGATACTCGAAGTACGGGTACGCCGGCAGACCGGAGCGTTCCTTGCGACGGGCAACGAACGGCTCGGCGGCGTTCCAGGCCCGGCGCGCGGGGTCTCCCCACATGGTCATGACATCCTCTTCGATGAGGTAACCGCGCCGCAGGTAAAGGCCCAATGTGTCGTAGGCGCCCAGGGCCCGGCTGATGTTGGCTCTTTGGTCGGCCGGCAGGCTCTCGATGCTGTTGTCGTCGCGGAAAGTGCCCATCAGCAGAAGCTGACGGCCTCGATATTGATCCTCGCTGATCATCAGCTCATGGATCTTCAGGAAGAGGTCTCTCTTGTACCGGATCCGCCCTTCGCGGAACGCAAAGACGCTGAACCCCAGGGCGATGCTGGATATGACGATGGGTGCGATGCGTAGCATGGAACGCTCCTCGTCTCGGCGATCGCAGCCTAGTGGTCCACGCGGTCGGGACGTCATCGCGAGCACGAACGGGGCCGCGCGACGACGCGCGGCCCCGTGTGAGCAGGTCGGTCAGGCGGCAGGGCGGATCGGGAAGGCGACCGCGCGGCCGTCGGAGAACCCGCCGTCGTTGTTCCAGCCGCCGCGGTGACCGTTCCAGCCGCCGTGGTGACCGTTCCAGCCCCCGTGGTGACCGTTCCAGTCCCCGTCGCCGTCCCATCCGTAGTCGACGGTCAGCGCCCACGCGCCACGGTGGAAGCCCCAGCGCACCCGGGTGCAGTCGTAGTCGTCCCAGCGGTCGCGGAACTCGCCGATCCGGCCGACCCGCTCGCAGGTGCGGAGACTGCGGTAGTAGCCGACCGTGTCGCTGTCGTCGTTCCAGTGCGCCTGGGTCTGCGCTCCCGGCGTGTGCCCGCCGGTCGCGGTGGCGGCCTGCGCGGGGCCGGCGCCTACGGCGATGCCGGCGACCAGGCCGATGCCGGTGATGGCGGCGGCGCGAATGATCTTCTTCATCTGTTCCTCGCGGATGTTCTGTCGAAAATGGCGGCGACCCGTTCGGGCCGCCGGACATCACTGACACGCATAGCGATGTCTTGGTCACTATGAGTACTCGCCGACATCGCGGATCGGCGGCGCGCGGGGACAAAAGGATCTTCTGGACGAACGGACCCGGGGCGCATTGTCCGTTCGGCCGATAAAGCCTCCGGAAATAGAGCCGAATTCGCTTTTCGGCATATCGGCATTTGTGCGCCGCGGCGGGACGTCGGCGCGTTGTCGCGATTCTTGCCGGCGGTTTTCCCGGAGCCGGTCGGGAAGGCGAATCCGCGCAATCTCCCGGGCCCGCCGGCGCACGGCTAGCGTGGGTCCATGGCGTCCTTCAACGACGAGATCATCGAGCGGTACCGGGCCACCGACGGCGACGTCGGCGGGCACTGGGCGGGCAAGACGCTGGTCCTGCTCCACCACGTCGGGCGGCGGTCCGGCAAGCGGTACGTCACCCCGCTCGTCGCCGCACCCGACGGCGACGCGTACATCGTCTGCGGCAGCCTCGGCGGCGGCGACCAGGACCCGCAGTGGGTGGCCAACCTCGAGCAGTCCACCGGGCCGGCCACGATCGAGCTCGGGCGGGCGCAGTTCGAGGCGGAGTACCAGGTCGTCCGCCCGGACGACGCACGCTGGCCGGAGCTCTACGGCATCTGGCGCGACTACTGGCCCGACGCCCGGGAGTACGAGAAGAAGACCGACCGTAAGTTCCCGGTGGTCCGGCTCCTGGTCCCGCCGTCGGCCTGAGAGATCAGCGTGCCGACGCGAACAGATCCATCATTTGCCGCTGATCACGCAGGCCGCCTGCCCAGTCCCGGTCGGCGGTCGTCCAGCGCAGCAGGTAGGAGCGGCTGCCGGAGACCGCGGCCAGCACCCGGCGTACCCGCAGCGTGGTGTCCGAGTCGGGCCGGTAGGTGTACTCCCAATCGGCGGCGCCCTGCTTGAACAGCAGGACGCCCATGCTGATCCGCCGGTAACCGGGGAGAGCCCCGGCCGACAGCTCGGCCTTCTCCCGGCTCTGCCAGTAGGCGAGGGGCTGCCGGGTGACCACGGCGATCATGTTCACGGTGAAGGCGCGCCGGCCGGCCGGGTCGCCGAAGCAAACCTCATTGCCGATCGTCGCGCGACGCCACCCGCCCGGTACGGCGAGCGAGAAGCCGGTGGGATCGCGGAACCAGATCCAGCCCTTCGGCAGTCCGGCCGGCACACCGGTGGTCGCGGCGGCGACCGGCTGGGCGGCGACGCCGTAGCCGCACATGCCGGCCGGGTGGTCCGCGGCCGGCGAGGCCGGCCGCGACGCGACCGGCGTGGCGGCAGCCGACGGCGGCTGCTCGGTCCGGTGGGCGGCGGTCGCGTACGCGACCGCGCCGCCGGCCATGACCAGCCCGGCGGCGATTCCGGACACCAGGAGCTTGCGGCCGGCGCGGCGGCGCGGCCGGGACGGCGGCACGGGGCGAACGGACGCTCGCCCGCGCCACGGGCCGTCGGCGGGCGGGCGTGGCGCCGGGATGCTGGGCGCCTTCCGCCCTTCGGCGATCGCCCGTAGTGCCGACTCGGTCTCGGCCGCGTCCGGTCGCTGCCGCGGATCCTTGGCGAGCAGGCCGAGGATGATGCCGGCCAGCGATCCGGCGCGCTGCGGCGGATCGGGCGGGTCGGCGAGCAGGGCGCGCAGGGAGGCGTCGGTGTCGGCCCGGGCGAACGGCGGGCGGCCCTCGACGGCGGCGTACAGGGTGGCGCCGAGGGAGAACAGGTCGGCCGCGGGCCCGGAGCCGTCCGGGCCGAGCCGCTCCGGCGCGAGGTAGTTCGGTGTGCCGAGCCGCGGGTCGGGGCCGCCGTCCTTCTCGCCGATCGTGGCCAGGCCGAAGTCGCTCAGCACGACCCGGCCGTCCACGCCGAGCAGCACGTTGTGCGGCTTGACGTCGCGGTGCAGCACCCCGGCCGAGTGCGCGGCTCGCAGGGCGGACAGCACCCGGGCGCCGATCCGGGCGACCTCGCGGGGCGCGAGCGGCCCGTCGGCGCGGACGACCTCGTAGAGCGACCGTGAGTTGATGTACTCCATCACGATCCACGAGCGGTCGTGTTGCCAGACCACGTCGAAGACCCGTACCACGCCGGGGTGGTCGAGGCGCGCCGTGGCCCGGGCCTCGCGCATCGTCTGGGTGGCCAGCAGGGCGGTGGACGGCACGGTGATCTCCTTGACCGCCACTTCCCGCTGCAGCAGCTCGTCCCGGGCCCGCCACACCTGGCCCATCCCGCCCGAACCGATCATCTCCAGCAGCCGGTACCGCCCCGCCAGCACGCCGTCGACCGTGACCATCATCGCCTCACCGGAGCCCCTCCGAGCAGGGATTCGGAGCCATGGGCCGCGCGGATAGGTTCGAGTTCGCGGCCCCGCCGTCCCGGCCGCGATGACGCCCCGCGTAGCGGGACATCTGCCGGGTATAGAGGCCGGAATGACCGGACGGCGGGTGACGACGGCGTGGTGCCGTCTGCGCGCCCGGGTGGGTTGGCTGGATCATCTGGTCCGGGCCGGGCTGCGATACGACGAGGCGGACGGGGGCCGGCTCTCGGCCGCGGTCACCTACTACTCGTTCTTCGCCACCTTCTCGCTCGGACTGCTAGCCTTCACCGTCTTCGGGTTCCTGCTGCAGGATCCGGCGGTCCTGCGGTCGGTGGAGCAGTACGCCGCGCAGAACTTGACCGACCTCGACCTCCAGGCGTTGCGCAACGCCCGGAACACCGCCGGCCTGATCGCGTTCGTCAGCCTGCCGGTCACCGGCTGGTTCTGGGTCGACGTTCTCCGCTCGTCGATCCGCAAAATGTGGGACCTGCCGGAATATCCCGGCAAACTCGTCGTACGCGTGCTGATCGATCTCCTCGTGCTCGCCGGCCTGGGCATCCTCCTGGTCGCTTCGCTGTCGGTCGCGGTCGCGACCAACAACGCCGCCGGCCGGCTGATGGACGCGGCCGACCCCGGCACCACGCTGGCGCAGTGGTTGCCGGCCGTCGTCGGGCGCCTGCTGGGCGTCGGTGTCGACACAGTGCTGGCCGCCGGCATGCTCACCGGGCTGCCGCGCATCCGGATTCCGCTGCGCCGCCTGCTCGGACCGGCGCTGCTAGTGGCCGTCTGCCTCGAGCTGCTCAAGACGCTGGGCCGCATCTACGTGCAGCACACGCAGGCCAACCCGACGTACCACCTGGTCGCGGCCTCGGTCGGACTGCTGGTCTTCCTCAACGCGATCAACCAGCTGGTGCTGTTCGCCGCGGCACTGACGGCGACGAGCACTTCCGGTCGTCCGGCCGACCTGGCCGCGGAGGACGACTGAGTCAGCCGGCGAGAACCGTGGCCTCGGTACGACCACTGGCCGCGCCGGACTTCTGGATCGCGACGAGGTCGAGCTTGCCGTCGCCGTTCCAGTCGGTGATCGTCAGGTCGTAGCGGTCGTCGGTGGGGCCGAGGGCGGTGACGCTCTGTTGCAGGTAGGTTTTGAAGGCGGCGGCGCCGTTCAAGACCCGGATCTCGGTATGTCCGCTTGCCGTGCCCGATTTCTGCACCACGGCCAGGTCGAGCTTGCCGTCGCCGTTCCAGTCGGTGATCGTCAGGTCGTGGCGTCCGTCCGTCGGGCCGAGGGCGGTGACGCTCTGTTGCAGGTAGGTCCCCCAGGAGGTCGCGCCGTTCAGGACCCGGATCTCGGTACGACCACTGGCCGCGCCGGACTTCTGGATCGCGACGAGGTCGAGCTTGCCGTCGCCGTTCCAGTCGGTGACGGTCAGGTCGTAGCGGTCGTCGGTGGGACCGAGCGGGGTGGCGGTCTCGACCAGGAATCGCTGGAAGAACGACGCGCCGTCGAGGACCCGTAGCTCGGTACGGCCGCTCGCCGTGCCCGATTTCTGGATCGCCACCAGATCGAGCTTGCCGTCGCCGTTCCAGTCGGCCAGGGAGAAGGTGGTGCGCTCGTCCGCCGGGCCCAGCGCGGTGCTCGTGTCGAGGAGGAGACGCTGGAAGCTCGACGCCGTTCCGGGCAGCCTCGGCGTGCCGTCCAGGATCGTGAGCTGAGTGTGCCCGCCCGCGGTAGCACCGCGCTGGACCACGACCAGGTCGGGGCGGCGGTCGCCGTTCCAGTCGGCCAGTACCAAGTCGTGCCGCGCGTCGGTCGGCGCTTGACTGGTGGCCGTGACCAGCAAGGAACGCTGGAACGGCCCGGCCGGCTTCGTGACCGGCGCCGTCGTGCGCTTCGTGCCGGGCGTGGCCTTGCGCGGCCACAAGGCGGCCACGAGGAGCGCCGCGTCGTGCGTCTCCGGCGCGTACGCCAGCGGATAGGCCGATCCCTGCACGCGCTGGCAGATCTGGCCGATGTCGCCGGACTGCCAGCCGGCCGCGGGGTGCTTGCGCATCATCGCGGTGAGGAACGCCTGCGTGGCGAAGCGGGGGTCGACCAGCTCGCCCCGCTGTCCCCAGCCCTGCGAGGGCCGTTGCTGGAAGAGCCCGAGACTGTCGTGATCGACCTCGACGGTGTAGTTGTGCAGGGTGCTCTCGGTGATGGCCGCCGTCACCGCGATCGTCGCGGCGCGCTGGTTGAGGCCGCGAGCCCGCACGTTGTCGACGATGGCGCGGGCGCAGGAGACGTTGTAGCCGTTCAGCGACGCGCCGAGTCGCCGCCCGTTCATCGCCGGGCGCAGCTGACCGGCGACCACCCGATCTGTCGCCGCAACCCCATCGGGTTGGCAGGGCGCCGCCGAGACGACCGTCTTGGCGACCGCCGGATCGGCCGCAGCCGGTGCCGCCGCGGAGAGCGTCAGCGCGGTGGTGAAGAACGCCGCGGTAAGGATGATCGAGGAAGGGCTGGCAACTCTCACGACCCTCATCGGGCTGCTGCCATGCGTTGATCCCCCCGCCGTACGCGTGCTTGTGCTCCGAATTTGCCAGATGCCGGCCGTGGCCGGAAGTCGTGGTCGGCTGTCAGCTTGCTGAGAAAACGCTCGAAAACATCTCGCCGAACGCCTCGCTCATCGTGTCCGGCTGTTGACAACGCGGCATTACGGGTACGGTGTTCGGCGTCACCGTCCACATGGGGTTGGCAAGGCGGAGGTAGGGCGTGCCGGTCACAGGCCAACGCGTCGTGCGGCGGGCATTGGGACGGCGACTGACGCGGCTGCGGACGGCGTGCGGCATGAGCCGGCGTGATGTGGTGGAAGCGCGGCTGGGCATCTCGGAGCCGACGCTGCACCGCATCGAGACGGGCAAGGTGCCGGTCACCGGGGCCAACGTGCGCGCGCTCTGCTGGCTCTACGGTGCCGACCCGAGCATCACCGACGCGCTTGCCGACCTCGCGCTGGGCACATCCCAGCAGGAGTGGTGGGACGCCAGCCCGGTGATCCCCGAGTGGTTCAAGCTCTACGTCGGGCTGGAGGCGTCCGCATCCCGCATGTTCGGGTACGAGGGCGAGGTCGTTCCCGGGGAGCTGCAGACCCCGGAGTACGCGCGGGCCGTCTTCGGCGCCGAGCAGCCGCTCGACGTGGAGGTCGCCGAACGCCACATCAACCTCCGCATGCAGCGCCAGAAGACGCTCTTCGCCCGCAACCCACCGATCCGCCTCGTGACGGTGCTCGGCGAGGGAACGCTGGCCCGGCCGGTCGGGGGCGAACAGGTGATGAAGGGGCAGATCGAGCATCTACGGCGGCTGTCCCGGGAGGACACGGTCGACATCCGGGTGCTGCCGTTCTCGGTCGGGGCGCACGCGGCGATGGCGGGTGCCTTCCGGATCCTGGAGTTCGACGACCCGGACGATCCCGACGTGGTCTACCTCGAGTCCCACGTCGGTGCGCTCTACCTGGAAGAGCAGGTCGAGGTCGACGAATACCGGCGGATCTTCGAGCTGATCAGCAAGGACTCCGTACCGGTCGGAGAGTTCCGCTGACGATCAGTCGGTCAGGAGCCGGTCGAACTCGCCGCGCTTGGCGCCGAACAGGAACGAGTCCCACTCCTCGACCGTGAACACCACAGTGCCGGCCTCGCGGGCCTTGCTGTTGCGGACCTCGATGCGGCCGTCCTGGCGGCGAGCCTCGACGCAACTGCCGCCGTTTCCGGTCGATCTGCTGGAAATGATCCAGCCGGTCTCGCCACTCATCAGTGCCCCTCCTTCTGGAACTGATCACTGCGGGTAATCGATCTGCCACCGACCGAGTGACCCGGCGCCGCCCCGAAAGCGGGGCCGACGTGCAGAATCAGCATTTCACGCCCAAGAGTGACTCTTTCACCACGAAAGTGCACGCACGTAGAGTAGCCGAAACCCGCTTCGGATGCATCATGTCATCGCGACAGTTGTCGCCGTGAAATCTTGCACGGGCCATTGACGACTGACATCATTCCACTGTGGCGCCCGGCGATCCCTCGCCGTCGACCGGACAGCTCCCGCTGGTCCGCCGCAGTTGGAGAGGACGGCCGATGCGGATCCTCGATCCTGCCGCCGCCGACACGGGCGGCGTACTGCCTGATGACGCTCGGCTGCGGGCCGAGTCCGAAACCGCCCGCCTCCAGGCTCGCGTCGATCAGCTCGCGGCGCACGTCCAGCAGCTGCAGCAGGAGCGCGCCTCGCTTCGCTGGATGGCCGGTCACGACGAGCTCACCGGGCTAGCCAACCGCCGCCTGTTCCACGCGCTCGCCCTGGAGCTGCTGCGCGGCGACGATCGCTCATCGGCCGTCCTGATCCTCGACCTCAACGGATTCAAGCCGATCAACGATACGTACGGGCACGACGTCGGCGATGAGGTCCTCTGCGCGGTCGCCCGCCGCATGACCGCCTGCCTCGGCGACGATCTGGTGGCCCGGTTCGGCGGTGACGAGTTCGCCGCGCTCCCACGTGCCCCGCACCCCGACGTCCCCGAGGCGTGGTGGCAGCAGATGGCCGGCTCGCTGAGCGCGGCGATCGCACCGCCGATGAACATTCGGGGCCACACCTTGTCCGTCACCGCCTCGATCGGCGTCGTGCCGGCTGGTCGCTCCGCTGACCTTCCCGGCCTGCTGCGCCGCGCCGACCAGGCGATGTTCAGCGCCAAGCGGCACGCGAACACCAACGGCAAGACCGGAATCACCTGGGTCGTGGCCACCGAGAGCGGCGAGCACATGGAGACGTACGAGCCGGCCGCCGCCCCCGTGTCCGCCTCGGGACCCGCGGCGGCATGCCGGCCGGGCGACCCGGTTTGGGTGCACCGGAACGGGGCCCGTCGCGCGGGAGTCGTCGAGAGCGCCTGCGACTGGGCGGCCCTGGTCCGTTACCGATGCCCGAACGGCGCCGGCACGATGGTCGACACGATCCCCACGAGCTGTCTCACGTTCCGGGCCGTGGCCGATCCGTACCTGGACCGGGAGTCCGCCACCTACCGGTGATGTGCGAGCAGACGGCGCCTTGGCCTTTCGTCAGCCGACCGTGAGCACGAGCTTTCCGCGCAGGCCCCCGGCCAGCACCCGCCGGTGGGCCTCGGCCGCTTCGGTCAACGGCATCGTGGCCGCCACGCGCGTACGCAGCCGGCCCGCCGCCACCTGCTCCACCAAGCCGGCCAACAGCTCGCGGTCGAGCCGGATCAGCTGCAGCTCCTGGCGCACACCACGGGCCGGGACTAGGGCCGGCGTGGGCCGGGTCGCGACCACGACGCCCCGGTCCTCAACGGCGGCGGCCGCCGCCTCGCCGACGGGAACCGCGTCGAACACCGCGGCCACCGGCCCTACCGCGGCCAGATCGGCGGAACGGGGCACTACCTCGTGCGCGCCGAGACTGCTCACCCATTGCTCATCCCCGTCGCTGGCCTGCGCCAGGACGCGGTAGCCGCTCTGCCGGGCAAACTGAGTGACGAAGCCGCCGACACCGCCGCTGGCGCCGGTGACCAGAATGCTGCTGCCGGCCGGCAACATGGCCAGCGACACCAGTGACAGACCCTGGTGGGCGGTCTGGGCGTTGAGCGGCACGGTGGCCGCGGACACGAAGTCGAGCGGGTCCGGCAACGGCACCAACCAGTCGGCGTCGGCGGCCACGAACTCGGCGTACCCGCCGGGCACGCCCCGCGTCGAGTACCACGGAATCATGCCGGCGACGCGGTCACCCACCGCGAAATCCGCCGTGCCGGGGCCGACCGAGGTCACCTCGCCGGCGATGTCCCACCCGGGGGAGAACGGCGGGGTATCCGGCCCGCGCGGAATTTCTCCGGTGGTCGCGGCGACGTCGGCCGGGTGCACGCAGACGGCGCGGACCCGGACCACCACCTGCCCGGGCCCGGCCTCGGGCTCGGGCAGCTCAGTTACCTGCAGCACCTCAGGACCACCAAGCGCGGCCGCGACGACTCCCAGCACGCGTCCACTCTAGACCGCCGTCGCCCGATTCATGGACCCGCCAACCCTTTCCGGTCAGCGGTTGGTGTACAGCCGCCAGCCGCCCAGCAGCTGCGGCGAGCAGAACCACCGGTCCCAGGAGCCCACGACCACCCCGGCGGCGCCGACCACCATGCACTCGTTGAGGTAGGGGAACCACATCCGCTTGACCTGCGTCCCGATGTCGTTCGCCGCCGAGGTGGACGCGGCTGAGGTGGTGATCGTGGTGGTGGGCGCCTGCGCCGCCGCCGGGCCCGAGAGGGCCAGGAGTGCGACGGCGAGCGCGGCGACGGTGGCCAGAAGGGTGAAGATCTTCCTCATGATCGGCTCCAAACGTCGAAAGCGAGTCGAGCGTCATCCCGCCCGACCTTGCGATCGAGTGTCGGGCGCCGGCTCGCGGAGACGGTGAAGCTCGGACGAATTCGGACGTCCGGCGGGGCTATGCCGGTGTGCGGGGGAGAGTGAGGGTAAAGGTGCTTCCCCGCCCGAGCTGGGATGACACGGTGATCGCGCCCTGCATGCGCCGGGCGAGCAGTCGTGCATAGGGCAGCCCGAGGCCGGTGCCGCCGGCGGTGGAGCCGGGCAAGCGCTGATAGGGCTCGAAGATCTGGTCGAGCTCGTCGGAGGAGATGCCGGGCCCGGTGTCGGTGATGTCGACCTCGACCTCGGCCGGCCGGACGCGCAGGCTGATCTCGATGGCGCCGTGCTCCCGGTTGTACTTGACGGCGTTGGACAGCAGATTGATCAGGATGCGATGAAGGTAGACCGGGTCGGCGCGCACCGACGGTGTCGTGTCCGGGGCCGCCTGAACGGTGATGGTGAGATGGCGCTGCTCGGCGAGCGGGCGAACAGTCGCGATCGCGGCCCGGACCGTTTCGCCGAGGTCGACCACCGTCGTACGGTCGGGCCGGTGACCGGCTTCGGCGCGGCTTCGGTCGAGAAGCTCGTTCACCAGCTCGAGCATGCGTTGACCGCCGGTGACGATGCTGCCGAGCAGCTCGTCCTGTTCGGCCTCGAGGCCCTCCTCCTGCAGCAGCTCGGCGTACGCCAGCACGGACTGCAGCGGAGTTCGCAGCTCGTGGCTGATGTGCGCGACGTGCTCGTGCATGAGGCGGCGTTCGTCGCAGAGCTGCCGGTGCCGCGCCGCCAACCGGGTGATGCGGTCGAGCAGCTCTCGCTGGGGAGCGGGAACGGTGACGATCTCGTCGGCCGCGTCGACCACCGCCGGCGGCAGGGCAGGGCGGTCGGCGGCGCGGGTCAACAGCATGATCGGCGGCCGCGGGGCGGGCTCGGCGCCGGCCGGATCCGCATCCGGCCCGGGCAGCTCCGCGGCGCTGAGTGCCTGCAGGAGTGATCGTGGTTCGGCCAGCAGGACGTCGACCGGGGTGCCGGCGATCGCGGCGGCCGGCACGACCTCGACGTCGAGGTCGTTGTGGATGAGGGTTTCCTCGATGAGCTGCCGGTTGCGGCCGGCGGGCAGGAGAAGGCCGATGCGGCTCATCGCGGCGGAGACTCGAGCAAGGTCGGGGTGCCCTGCAGGATGCCGCGCATGTTGGTCAGGGCGCCCCCGACCTTGACGCCGTACCGGGTGATCTCGAACTCGCGCATGGTCTTCTCGAAGTCGCTCATGCGCTTCTTCAGGACGCCCAGCACCTTTCGCAGTTCGCCCTGGATCTCGATGTACCGCAAATAGACGATGTTGTCGGCGAGATAGCTGATCTCGTTGTCCGTGGCGCGGAAATCGCCGGTGATATTGGTGGTCTCGTTGATGAGGATCGTGGTGACGCCCATATTGCGCAGGTACTTGGCCAGCGCGTGCAGGTACCTCTCGGGCTGGTCCTCCCGCATGCACATCCCGAAGCCGGAGATGCTGTCGATCATGACGATGCGGGTGTCGGCTCGTTCCACCTCGTCGCGGACCAGGTGGCCGAACTGGTCCGCGGTGTAGCGCAGCGGCTCGACCTGGACCACCGACAGCGTACCGGTGGCTGTCATCTTCGAAATCGGGATGTTGACCAGCTGTGAGCGGTGCGCGAGCGCCTCGGCGCCTTCCTCGAAGCTGTAGACGACCGAGCGTTCGCCGCGTCCCGCGGCCTCCTTCATGAACTGCAGTCCCAGGGTCGTCTTACCCACTCCGCTGGGTCCCGAGATGATGGTGACGGTGCCGCGTTCGATGCCGCCGGCCATCAGCTCGTCGATCTCCGGCACTCCCGAGGAGATGGTCTCGGCGACGAACGGCTTGCCGTGGTCCTGCGGAATCAAGCGGGGATAGACGTGCATGCCGCTCGCGTCGATGCCGAGGGTATGGCTGCCGGCGGAGAACTCCGAGCCGCGGAACTTCGACACCGTGACCGTGCGCAACCCGCCGCGGTTGTCCATGTGGATCACGCCGTCGGACATGAACTGCAGGTCCGCGTCGCCCGCGGCGTCCTGGCTCTCCGAGACGAACAACACCGTCGCCCCCGCCGAGACCAGGAATCGCAGCAGGGACAGCGCCTGCCGGCGGAAGTGGATCTGGTCCAGCGACAGATAGCGCAGCTGGGTCATGACATCGAGGAAGACGCGGGCGGGGCGGGTCTGCCGGACCGCGTCGATGATCGCCTGGGTGGTCGGTTCCAGCTCCACCTCGGCGGGGTGGAAGACGTCGTACGACTGGCCTTCCGCGAACAGCGTCCCGGACGGCGCCAGGTCGAGGAAACTCACGCCGGTCAGGTCCAGGCCGATCGACGCGGCGTTGGCCCGGACCTCGTCCTCCGGTTCACCCTGGTTGATGAACAAGGCCGATTCTCCGTCCGCGAGGCCGCGGGTGAGGAAATGCAGGCCCACCGTGGTCTTGCCGCTGCCCGGCCCGCCGCGTACCAGGTACGCGCGCCGGCGCAGCAGGCCGCCGTGGAGAATTTCGTCCAGCCCTCCGATACCGGTGAGCAATCGGTCCGTCACGAATGACTCCCCACGAAAGTGCGATTCCGCTACCCACCATGGCACAAATCGGGACCACAGGATGGCGAGATCGCCGATCATCAGGACGCCCACGCCCCGCCGGGGCACCGCACCCGCCGCGGCGGGGTGCTTGCTGTAGCGCAACGGTCGTGGGTGCGCCGGTTTCGGTACCGTCAGCAGCCTGGTTGGCGGCGTCCGGCCGGGGCCGGACGAGTCGCCGGTGCCAGGTCCGGCGAACGGCTCGCGGGTGCCGTTGCGCGAGCGGTTCACCGAGGAGACGGTCGGCGAGTTGCGGCACGCGCTGGCGAACGCGGTGGAGGCGGCCGGAATGTCCGGTCCGCCGGCCGAGGACTTCGTGCTGGCGGTCCATGAACTGGTGGTCAACGCGGTTCGGCACGGCGGCGGAACCGGATCGCTCATGCTCACCCGGCGCCCGGACGGCGTCACCGCTTCGGTCAGCGCCTGCATCACCGATTCACCGGCCGTCATTCCGCAGGCGCCATCGGCAGGTTCGCCATAGCCTGAGGGGAATTGAGCGGATTTATCGACTGCTCATGGCGGGCGGGGGTTGCCATGCCGCAGGTTCTCGTCACCTCTCTCTTCGCATTGATCTGGTTGTGGGTGTTCTGGAGGTATCTGCGGTGTCGTGACTCCCTGCTGCGCGACGTGATGTGGATGTTCGCGTCGGTCGCGATGCTGTTCGTCGTGGGACTGGTCCGGCTGTTCGTGGGTAAGCCGCCGCCCGCGCTGCTAATGCTGGCGATCGCACTGCTCCTGGCGAAGCCCTTGTTCACTTTGCGTCTGGTGGGTCGCTTACGTCCGCTGCGCCGGTGGTGGTTGCCGATCGCCGTGACCGCCTGGGCGCTGAGCACGCTGCCGGTGGTGGCGACCGTGGCGCGGCCGATACCGCGACCGGTGGTCTGGCCGGCCGTCGCCGTGTTCTTCGTCGTCGAGGGCCTCGCGGCCTGGCTGCTGGGAGCCGAGGCGCGTCGGCGCGGCGGTGCCGCCCGGGTCCGGTTGTGGTGTGCGGCGGCGGGTACGGGCCTGTTCGGTGCCGCGCTGCTGGTGTCGGCGACCGGGCAGGCGGTGGAAGCGCGGGCGGTGGCAGTGGTGTCGGGCGTGCTGTATCTGCTGGCGTTCGTCCCGCCGCGCTGGCTGCGCCGGACGTGCTCGCAGAGCGCCACCCATCCGGTGATCCGCCGGTTGCTGGCCGTGCCGGCCAGTGATGCGGCCCAGACGTGGGAACGCTACTGCCAGGAGGCCGCAGCGGTGCTCGGCGCGGATGCCGTGGTGGTGTTGATGCCGGCGTCCCGGCACGACGTGGACGTGGTCGGCTGTGCCGACTCGCCGCTGTGTGACGTCGAATGCACGACGGACGACCTGGAGGAGATGCTGGGCGCCGGAGGCGGCATCGACGCGCTGGCCGGAGGGACTCGTCCACCGGCGGTAGCGGTACGTCTCGCGACCGCCGGCAACGCCCGATTCGTGACTGCGGCACGCGTACCGACTCCCGATGGGCCGGCGGCGGTCGTCCTGCTCAACCGGTACCGCAGCCTGTTCGCCGAGGATGACATCGCGGCCTTCACCGAGCTCGCCGGTCACGCCGCCGTGCTCGCCGCACGTGCCCATACGCTGGCCGAACGGGAGAGCCTCGCGCTGATCGTCGATTCCTCGCACGATGCGATCATCGGCAAGACCCTCGACGGAGTCATCGCCAGCTGGAACAACGGCGCCGAGCAGCTCTACGGTTATCGGTACGACGAGGTGATCGGTCGCCATGCCTCGGTGCTGTTCCCGCCCGGTCACGGCGACGCCGAGGCCGAGTTGATGCAGTGCGTCATCCGCGGCGAGCGCATCGATCAGCACCGTGTGCAGCGCCGGCGCAAGGACGGCGCCACCATCACCGTCTCACTGACCCTGTCCCCGATCACCGACGCCAACGGCCGGATCAGCGGGGCGGCCTCGATCTCGCGGGACATCGGCGAGCGGCAGCGCGCGGAGGCCATGTTCGAAGGTCTGCTGGAGGCCGCTCCCGACGCGATCATCGGCGTCACTCACGACGGCGCCATCACGCTGATCAACGCCCAGGCCGAGCGGCTCTTCGGCTACCCGCGCCACGAGCTTGTCGGTCGATCCGTCGACATCCTCGTGCCCGAGCGGCTGCGAGCCGGCCACATGCACGACCGCGACGGCTACTTCGCCCATCCCCGGAACCGGCCGATGGGCTCCGGGAAGCCGCTGACCGCGCTCCGCAAGGACGGCACCGAGTTTCCCGCCGAGATCAGCCTGGCGTGGGTGAACACGGGCCAGGGCGCGGTCGTCACCACCTCCATCCGCGACGTCACGGACCGGCTCATCGCCCAGACCGAGCGGGAACGGCTGATCGCCCAGGCGGAACGGGATGCCGGCGAACGCCGTCTGCAGCACGCCCGCCGGCTGGAGAGCCTCGGCCAGCTGGCCGGCGGTGTCGCCCACGACTTCAACAACATCCTCGCCGTCATCAGCAACTACACCACGATGGTGCTGGAGACGCTGGACAACCCGGCGCCGGACCCGGCCGACCTGGCCGAGGCCCGCAACGATCTCGGACAGGTGAGCCGGGCAGCCGAACGTGCGGCCCGGCTCACCAAGCAGCTGCTGGCCTTCGGCCGCCGCGACATCACCCAGGCCACCGTGCTGAGCCTCAACCAGGTGATCGGCGACGTCGAACAGATGCTGCGCCGCTCTCTCGGTGAGCACATCCACCTGATCACCAGCCCCGACCCGCAGCTGTGGCCGGTGCACGCCGACGCCAGCCAGATCGAGCAGATCCTGCTCAACCTGGCCGTCAACGCTCGGGACGCCATGCCCGGTGGCGGCACCTTGGCCATCGAAACCAGCAACGCCGAGCTCGACAGCGACGACGTCACCGGCACACCGCTCAACCCCGGGCGATATGTACGCGTACGCGTCAGCGACACCGGCGCCGGCATGCCGCCCGACGTGATCGAACGCGCCTTCGAGCCGTTCTACACCACCAAGCCCAAAGGCTCCGGCACCGGGCTCGGCCTGGCCACCGTCTACGGCATCGCCACCGCGGCGGGCGGCGACGTGCGCCTCTACTCGGAGCACGGCATCGGCACCACCGTCACCGTCGTCCTGCCCGCCGTCGAGGCACCCACCGCGACCGACGCGACCCCGAACCTGACCGGCGGGCCTGCCACCGACGTCCCACCGCACGAGACCATCCTGATGGTCGAGGACGAAGACGACCTGCGCCAGATAACGTCTCGCATCCTCACCCGGGCCGGCTACCAGGTCCTGGCCGCGGCCGGCGGCGAGCAGGCGATTCATCTCGCGCAGACCCACCCGGCGGCCATCGACCTGCTCCTCACCGACGTGATCATGCCGAACATGATGGGCAACGAGGTCGCCGCCGGGGTCAAGCATCATCGCCCCGACATTCCGGTGCTCTACATGTCGGGCTACGCCGAACCCGTACTGACCGAGAACGGCACCCTGCCCGACGGCGTGACCATCATCGAGAAGCCGTTCACCCGCCGGGAGCTGCTCGACCGGATCCGCACCTTCCTGCAGCTCCGCGCGAGATCGCTGCACTAGCCGGTACGTACGCCGCTCAGTTCCTTGATGCCGTTGACCGCCGCGAGGTCACCGGCCGGGAACAGGTCCATGCGGTGAAGAACCAGGATCAGGTAGACGTCGACGGTCCAGTTGCCGACGCCCTTCAGCCGCACGAGGCGTTCCCGGACCTCGTGGTCCGGTAGGTGTCCGAGTTCGGCGAGCACGAGGTCGCCGTCGACGATCTGCCGTGCGATACCGCGCACATAGATGGTCTTCTGCCTGCTGAAGGAGGCCGTCCGCAGCTCGTCGTCGCTCAGCGTCAGCACATTCTCCGGCGTGACCACGCCGACCCGCTGCCGCAGCTTGTCGAGTGCGGCCCGGGCCGAGGCCAGCGAGACCTGCTGTTCGAGGATGAACCAGACGAACGACTCGAACGTGTTGGGCCGGCTCCAGAACGGTGGGTAGCCGAACTCGTCGATGACGCGTTGCAGCCGGGGGTCTCGGGACGCGAGCTCATCGCAAAGCTCGGGAAGCTCAGCCTCGGAGAAGACGCGAACTGCCGAACCACCTTCCGTCATCCGTTCAGCCTGGCACGTCTTGCTTCCGGCTCGCCCGGCGCTGTTCGGGCGACGTGCCGGTGAGTACTTCGCGTGTGGGTCACCCGCCATGGCGGTGATCCTGAAGGCGTGCGGAGCGCCGGTCGGTGGGGGGAGTGGCAATACCAGGAAAACGGGGCACTGCCTAGCGCGGCCCGCGCCGTGCAGCCTGGTGGGTGCAGCAGGTCGGAGCAGGAGCGGTCGGAAGGAAGATCATGGGCAAGCTCGCACTCGTCACCGGCGCCACGTCGGGCATCGGCAAGGCCTTCGCGGAGCGGCTGGCCGGCCTCGGCTACGACCTCATCCTGGTGGGGCGTCGCGAGGAGCGGCTGACGGCGTTCGTGGCCGCCCACCCCGGGGCCGCGGTCCGGACCGTCGCCGTCGACCTGTCGACCGACGAGGGTATCGACGCCGTCGCGCGGGTGGGCGCGGCCGAGGAGATCACGATGCTGGTCAACAACGCCGGCGTCGCGCACTACATGCCGCTGGCCGACCTGCCCGCCGACAAGGCGCGAGAGCTGGCCCACGTCAAGGTGGTGGCGCCGACGATGCTGACCCGGGCCGTGGTGGGCGGCATGCAGGCCCGCGGCGAGGGCGCGATCATCAACGTCGCCGGGATGATCGCCTTCAGCGGTCCGGCGCCGGGTTCGGTGATGCCGCGGCGCGCGGTCTACGCCGGCGGGCTCGCCTTCGCCGTGGCCATGTCGCAGACGTTGAGCGCCGAGCTGGAGGGCACCGGCGTCCGGGTCCAGGTTCTCTGCCCGGGCGTGGTGGCCACCGAGTTCCACGAACGGCAGGGCATGGACCTCAGCGCGGTACGGCGGATGAGCGCCGACGACGTCGTCACCGCGAGCCTGCGCGGTCTCGAGCTCGGCGAGGTCGTGGTGGCGCCGGGCGTGGAGGACGCCGGTCTGCTCGACGCGGTCTTCGCCGCGGAGCTGGCCGCGTTCGGCGGGCAGAGCCCGGAGCTGGCCTCCCGGTACCGCGCCGGCTGAGCGGCGGGCGGATCGAGCGGGCAACCGCGTGCTCATCGAATGCTCATCGGCGGCGGGCAAGGTCGATCGGGAGCCGACAAGTCGGTTCCCCGACGACAACCGAGGAGAGCACCGCCCGTGGACCTAGGACTCACCGGCAAGACCGCGTTCGTCAGCGGATCGAGCCGCGGCATCGGTTACGCCATCGCCCGAGCGCTCGCCGCCGAGGGTGTCGACGTGGTCCTCAACGGCCGCGATCCGGCGAGGCTGGCCGCGGCGGTCGAGGCGCTGCGGCGCGAGGCCCCCGGCGTCGCCGTCTCCGGCCTGGCCGCGGACTTCGCGGAGGACGAGGACGTCGAGCGCCTGCTGGGCCGGCTCCCCGACGTCGACATCCTGATCAACAACGTCGGGATCTTCGAGCTCAAGCCCTTCGAGCTCATCGAGGACGACGTCTGGCGGCGCTACTTCGAGGTGAATGTGCTCGGCGGCGTCCGGCTGGCCCGGCGTCTCCTGCCCGCGATGCTCGACCGGGGCTGGGGCCGGGTCGTGTTCGTCAGCAGCGAGTCGGGGGTCGACATCCCGGCCGACATGATCCACTACGGCACGTCCAAGACGGCGATGGTGTCGGTGGGGAACGGCCTGGCCAAGCTGACCAAGGGCACCGCGGTGACCGTGAACTCGGTCCTGGGCGGCCCCACCTACTCCGACGGCGTGGCCGGGACCGTCCGGGCGCTGGCCGCGGCGCGGTCAGTGCCGGAGGAGGAGATGAAGGCGGCGATCATCGGCGCCAACCGGACGACGCTGCTCGGGCGCTTCATCGAGCCGGCCGAGATCGCGAGCGCGGTCACCTTCCTGGCCAGCCCGGCCGCGTCGGCGATCAACGGGTCGGCCATGCGGGTCGACGGCGGTGTGCTGACCACCGTGCTGTGAGCCGGCCGCGCGTACGGCCGGGGAGGTCAGCGGTTGAGGAAGTCGATGATCGCGGAGTGGAATCCCGGATTGCTCCCGATGACCTCGTGCCCACCGGCGACCAGGTGCAGCGAGGCGCCGGCGATGGCCCCGGCGAGGACGTGCGGGCGCTCGGCGAGCGGGTCGGCGTCGCCGGCGATGACGAGCGTCTCGGCGGTGATGGCGTCGAGGTCGATGCCCTCGCGATGGACGGCGCGGGCCTGCGCGGCCAGCGACGGCAGGTCGGCTCCGAGCATCGCGGCGTGCGCTCGCAGGCCCGCGATCCCGGCCGGCAGGTCGCCCGGGTCCTCGGCCAGCAAGGCGCGGGCCAGCCGGTCGCTCGGCAGCGCACGCGTATCCACGCCGCCGACCTCGACGATCCCGGCGCCCACGCCACCGACGACGAGCCGGCGGACAGGCATCCGGGTGGCGGCGAGCAACGCCACGACGGCGCCCATCGAATAGCCGACGAGATCCACGACGGGCACGTCGAGCAGCGCGACGACGGCACGGAGATCGTCGGCCATCCGCCGCTCGCCGTAGCGTCCGGCGTCGGCCGACTTCCCCGACCGGCCGTGGCCACGGGCGTCGACGCCCACCACCCGGCGCCCGGCGGCGGTGAGACCGGCGACCGTCCCGGGGAACACCCAGTCGGCCATGGTGTCGGCGGTGAAACCGTGCTGCAGGACAACCGGGACCGGGTCGGCGGTGACGGCCGCGTCCGGTTCCCAGCAGTGATAGGCGATCGTGGTGCCGTCGTCGACGACGACGCGGTGCCGCCTCATGCGGCATCCCGGGCATCGGCCATCTCCGCCGTGCTGTGCGCCCGGATCTCGCGGCCGGGCGAGTCACCGAACCGGGTCACCAGGGTGCGCACATGTTCCTGGGCGGGCGCGGCGAGCCCGTCGTAGACGGCGACGAACACCTCCCGGGCCCGGGCCCGCGGCCAGTCGGCGGGCATCAGCTCGATCGGCAGCTCCGGATCGATGACCGGGAACTGCCGATAGGCATCCATGATCTCGGTACGGGCTCGCACCGCGGCGGCGCCGGAGACCGCTCCGGCGCCGATGCGGGGCAGCATCGGGTCCCAACGGCGGATGAAGGCGTCGTAGCGCCTCGCGACGGCCGCGACGTCCCAGGCGTCGATCGGGTTGCGGTTGGCCGGGGTCGCGAGGTCCACCTGGCGGGCCCGGAACATGGTCATCGTGCCGAGGGTGGTGGCCGTCAGTCGTTCCTTGACGATCGGGTTCGGTGCGTCGGGGGAGACCCAGAGCGCGTCGTACAGGGGCGCGAACCCCAGCCATCGCAGTTGTCCCCGGAGAGCTCGACGCCGGCCGCGCTCATCCTGGGGGAAGGAGAAGGACACGAGGGTCCAGTACCCGTCCCACGGCTCCGGCCGGGTGGCGAACCGGGCGATCCAGGCGCCGCCCGCGCTCAGGTCGGCGGCGGCGGCCGTCGTCAGGCGGTAGGAGCTGTGGCGCCCGGCCCGGCTGCTTTCCAGTACCCGGCGCCGGAACAGCCGGCTGATGGCGGTACGGGCGGCGCCGTTCCCGATCCCGGCTTCCTCCAGCAGGGCGACGATCGATGCCGACGGCAGCCAGGCCCGGTTGTGCAGGGTGTAGTCGGCCACGAGCGTGACGGCCAGATTCTGTGCGGTGCTGCCGGCCTGGTGACGCGGCAGGCGCACGCTCGCCGGGTCGTTGGGAAAGATTTCCTCGATGTCGTACGGGCTGACCACGTAGCTGCTCCGGCGTCGAGTGGACGGTGATCGGCGGCGCGGCTGCGACGCGATGCGATCACGAGTATCCCTACGCGGTGAGACAATGACGAGTATCGATTGACAGTACCGTGTCCCACATGCAACATGATTGACACATATCGACGGGGGAGGTAAGCGTGCAAGATCGTCGAGCGTTCCTGCGGACCGGGGCCGTCACGCTGGCCGGGCTGACGCTCGGCGTGGCGGACCCGGCCCTCGCGGCGCCGGCCGGCCGGGGAAGACCGCATGGCGCCACGCCGTTCGGGCCGGTGGTGGTTGCCGATCCGGGGCCCGGAGCCGCGTACGCCCGAGCCGTACGGCTCGGCCGCTCACGCACCTGGCTGGCGACGTTCCAGCAGTTCGGGGCCCCGGGGTTCCCGATCTACCGGAGCGACGACGACGGCCACACCTGGTCCCGGCTGAGCAATGTGCCGAGCACCGGCGACACCTCCGGCGTGTGGCTGCAGCCGTTCCTGTACGAGCTGCCGCGGGCCTTCGCCGGATTTCCCGAGGGCACGCTCCTGTGTGCCGGCAATGCGCTCGGGAACTTCACCAGCACCAAGATCCAGCTGTACGCGAGCCGTGACCGTGGCGTCACGTGGACCTTCCTGAGCACGGTCGCGGAGGGCGGCGCGCCGATTCCGGAGAACGGCAACACGCCGGTGTGGGAGCCGTTCCTGCTGCTCCACAAAGACCGGCTCATCTGTTACTACTCCGATCAGCGCGACCCCCGGTACGGGCAGAAGCTGGCACACCAGAGCAGCCGGAACCTGCGCACCTGGGGACCGGTCGTCGACGACGCCGTGGGTGCGGACTACGACCAGCGCCCCGGCATGACCACCGTCGCGCGGATACACGAGCGGCTGTGGATCCTGACCCACGAGGCCGGCGGGAACTCCGGCGACAACTTCTACGCCGTCCACTACAAGCTGGCGAGGGATCCGGAGTCGTTCGGGCCGGCCCCGGACATCGTGCTGCACGACCAGGACGGCTACATCCCCTCGGCCGCGCCGACCGTGTCATGGTCGGACTCCGGCGGTCCGCACGGGACGATCGTGGTGACGGCGAACGGCGACCAGGATCTTTTCGTGAATCGTCATCTCGGCCATCCCCGCAAATGGACGCGGGTGTCCTCGGCCGTCCCCGGAGGCTACAGCCGGCAAACCATCCCGCTCGACCGTGGCCTGCTGTTCGTCATCACCGGTCCGAACTACGCCGAGAACGGTCCGATACAGGCCGGCGTCGTTCCCTTGAGCTGAAAGCCGCGGCTGTTTCCAGGGAGCGGAGGCCCCGATGAGAACAAAGACCAAGGTTGGTACGGCGTTGACCGCCGTCGTCGTCGCGGCCGCCGCGGCGCTCACCGTCGGCGCGTCACCGGCCGATGCGGCGGCCGGTGGTTCCGGGCCGTACCCCGCCGACTACGAGACCTCGCCGAGCCTGGCCAATCACACCATCTACCGGCCGTCCACCTTGCCGTCCGAGCGCATGCCCCTCTTCGTCTGGGGCAACGGAGGCTGCGCCGCCAACGGCACCGGGCAGATCAACTTCCTGCGGGAGATCTCCTCGTACGGCTTCCTGGTCATCGCCAACGGAGCGCCGAACGGCTCGGGATCCACCACGTCCTCGATGCTCACCCAGTCCATCGACTGGGCCGTCGCCGAGAACGCCCGGTCGAGCAGCAAGTACTACGGCCGGCTGGACACGAGCAAGGTCGCGGTCGGCGGCTGGTCGTGCGGCGGCCTCGAGGCGTACGCGGTCTCCAACGACTCGCGGATCACCACCACGCTGATCTTCAGCAGCGGGCTGCTGAACGACGGCGACGACTATCAGCTCAAGCGGCTGACCAAACCGATCGCCTACTTCATCGGCGGGCCCAGCGACATCGCCTATCCGAACGCCATGGACGACTGGGGCAAGCTGCCGTCCGGGCTGCCCGCCTTCATGGGCAACCTGAACGTGGGGCACGGCGGCACGTACGACCAGACCAACGGCGGCGAGTTCGGCCGCGTGGCGGTGCTTTACCTGAAGTGGCGGTTGAAGGGCGACCTCACCGCCGGCGCGAACTTCGTCGGCTCCGACTGCGGCCTCTGCCACAGCCAGTGGCAGGTCCAGCAGAAGAACCTGACGCTCGGCGACGGCACCCCACCGACCACACCGCCGGTCACGCCGTCCTCTCCGTCCGGCACTCCTGGGTGCACGGCAACCTACACGGTGCAGAACCAGTGGAACGGCGGATTCGTGGCCGGCGTCGTCGTCGCCGCGGGAAGCGCCGCGCTCAACGGCTGGCGTGTCACCCTCGCCCTGCCCGGCGGCGCCACGATCACGTCGGTCTGGAACGCCGTCAACACCGGCACGACCGGCACGGTCACGATGGCGAACCAGTCGTACAACGGCCGGCTGGCCCCCGGCCAGACCGCGAGCTTCGGGTTCCAGGGCACCGGAACAGGCGGCGGAGCGACCGCCACCTGCTCCGCGACGGTTTCGTCGTGACTCAGGCCGCACGGACCACGAACCGGCCCATCATCGCCAGGTCCTCGTGTTCGAGCATGTGACAGTGGAAGACGTACTCGCCCAGGTTGTCGTTGAACGTGGTGGCCACCGAGATGCCCTGGCCCTGCGGCACGAGGAAGGTCTCCTTCAGCCCGGCCTCCGCGGGCGGGACGGGTAGTGCGGCGCCGACCGTGGGGTTGCCGTTGGTGCCGGCCACCCGGAACCGGCTCAGCAGCCGCCAGTCGACGTCGTGCAGGTGGATGGCGTGCGGTGACGGCGACACGTTGAAGAACGTCCAGCGTTCGGTGGTGCCCCGCACCGGGTCGGCGTCGATCCGGTCCGGGTCGAACGTCTGGTTGTTGATGGTCCACCGGCCGTTCTGCAGGCGCAGGACGAACTGCCGATCCCGGGTCGGCGCCGGCAACGGCGGCACCGGGCGCAGCGTGGCGGGCACCGCGCTCGGGTCGGTGGGGACGTCCCGATCGACCCGGAACTGGATCAGTTCCCGCGGCGGGTTGCCGTTGGTGCCGGACGTGGCGGTGTCCAGCAGGACGAGGTTCTGCCCGAGGAGGCCGTTGAAGTCGACGACGACCTCGGCTCGCTCGGCCGGCTGCAGGGTGATGGAGGTGCGCGGAACCGGCGCCGGCAACAGCCCGCTTTCGGTGCCGATCTGGGTCATCGCCGCTCCGTTGCTCAGCGCGAGCGTCATCGGGCGCCGGTTGGCGGCGTTGAGGATCCGGAAGCGATACCGGCGGTCGGCCACGTCGAAGAACGGCTGCGGCCGGCCGTTGACCAGCCACGTGTTGCCCACCGTCCCGAACAGGCGGAAGTCGTACGGGATCTGGTTGTTCGCGTCGAACGTGCGGTCGGCGATGATCAGCGGCACGTCGAACTGGTCACGGGGCAGCGGCAGTGCCGAGTCCACGGCGTCGTCGAGGATGAGCATCCCGACCAGGCCGTTCCAGATGTTGCGCCCGGTGACGTCCATGCGGTGGTCGTGGTACCACTGCGTGACGGCCCGCTCGGGCGCGCCGGCCTCCACGTTGTCATAGACGTACGTGCGTTGGGCGTTCGGCCCGATCAGCTGGGTGTTCGGCTGGCCGTCCTCGGTCGGCCGGGAATGACCGCCGTGCTGATGGATGGTCACCTGGCCGGCGGCGGCCGGCAGGTTGTTCTGGAACGTGATGCGAGTGGCTTGCCCGCTCGGCCGCCGGATGATCGGGCCGGGGAACAGGCCGTTGTAGGTCCACATCTGCGTCGCCGGACCGGTGGGCATGATCTGGACGCCGGCCTGCCGCATCTGGATGGTGATGGTGGCGTCGGTGAGAACCGGCGGAATGTTCAGGGCCGTGCTGAACGGAACCACCGCGGCCGTGGCGGCCCGGCTGAGCGCGACGTTGCCGGCGACGACGAGAACGATCACGCCGGCCACGGCCACCCACCGGGTGCGTCCCCGACCCGGCCGGAGCGTGCCGCGCCGGCGTGCCAGGAAAAGAACGAGCAGCATCGGTGGCAGGGCGACCAGCAGGACGAGAAACGCATCCTGGACGGCGTACGCCGCGGCCGGCCGGCCCGGTTCGTCGAGCGACGCGTAGAACGGCGCGCTCATGGCGGCATGGTCGGCCACCGAGTGCCCGGTCCGGGCCAGCATCTCGTGATGCGCCCGGGCCACCGTCCCCGCGTCGGCGCCCGCGAGTGCGTCCTGCGCCTGCCGGCATTGCGCGTCGCTGAAGATCGGCAGGCAGGACGTGTCGTACCGGACGGCGGCGAGGTTGGGCTCGACCGCCGTCGCTCGCAGGGCCGCGCGTACGCCGCCGTGCAGCGGCGCGGTGAGCAACAAGAGCGCGGCGAAAAGACCGGCGGTCAGGGCTGCCTGCCGCCACAACCGCCACGGCCCCGGCGCGTGCCGGCCCGCCCACCAGGCCGCCCCGGCCACCGCGACCGTGGCCGGCGGTAGCGCGATGAGCGCGCCCGCACCCAGTTGCCGCAGGTCGCGCGGGGCCCCGCCGATGAGCACGTCGGGTGGCACGACCCACCACCACGCGGTCACGGCCACGGTGAGCAGAAGTGCGGCGAGCGTGATCGTGCCGAACCCGCCGGCCGCGCGGGGCCGGTGGTCCAGGTCTACCGGTGCGTGGTCCATGTCGTGCCGCCTTTCCGGCCCCGTGTGCTGACCACCGGCTCCGATCGGTCGGCGGGCACCTCCGTTCATCGAGGAGGGTAGATCTGCGCGGGGGCCGGGCGAACTAGCGAGAAACCCCCGGGAGGTGCGGTGCGAACCCCCCGGGTGGGTCACCCGGTCACGGCGGCTCCGGATGGAGCAGCCCCAGCGAATAGGCCCGCGCGAGCGCGGCGGCCCGATTGGCGACGCCCAGCTTGCGGAACAGGTGGCTCTGGGCGTTCTCCACGGTCTTCGCCGCGATGCCCAGTGCGCGCGCGGTCTGCCGTACGGTGCAGTTGCGTCCGATGCAGCGCAGGATGTCGTGCTCACGGGGCGTCAGGGTCGGGGTGTCCCCGGATCGATGAGCCATGGCGGTCCACAGCGATTCGGTGATCAGCGCGCCCGCCGCGGGATCCATCGCCATGTAGCCGGCGGCGACCAGTTCCAGGACCGGAATCAGCCGGTCCGCGACGTCTCCGGCGTGGATGATCGCCACCACGCCCTGCGACAGCGCGTACTCCACGAGCAACTGGTCGATCGCGCCGTCGTGGATCAGAACGGTCGACCGGCAGCGTCCGGTGCCGGGGCGCCAATGCTCGGAGGTGGGACCGGCCAGGACCCGGATCACCGGTCCCCGGTGCACCCTCGGCGGCCCGATATGGACGCCTCCCGAGCGTGGCGGCTCGCGGACGACCGGGAGCCGGTGTTCGATCAGTGTCCTCTGGACCGTGTCGAGCGTCGGGCCGGCCTGTCCGAGCAGCACCGCGAGCAACGGCCGGCCGGTGGTGGCCTGCTTCGCCGGTCCCTCGGTACGCGCCGGGGGAGTGCGGTCGATGAGCCCCATCCGGGCGGCCCGGGCGACCGCCTGCGCGGCGCTGGTGGCGTCGAGCCGGGCGTAGATCCGGCGGATGTGGCTGCCCACCGTGCCGGGGCTGATGCCGAGGATCCGGGCGATCTCGCCGGCCTGGTGCCCGGAGGCGAGCAGCAGCAGGATCTCGCGCTGGCGGGCCGTGAGCTCGTTCCCTGCGGGGCTGGGCGGGCCGGCGTCGGGAAGCCCTTGCAGTACCGACAGCAAACCGCGCAGGCCGCGCGAATACGGGACCGCGGCGGTGACGCCCGACCCTCGCACGGCCGCGTACTCGAGTGCGGTGGCGTGCTCGTACACCACGATCAAGCGCAGCCTCGGGCACCGGTCCCGCAGCACGTGCACGCCCGGCAACGTCTCGCCGACCCGCGAGGCGGCGTCGATCACACCGGTGTCCGGGTTCCGCAGCCGGGCCAGCCGCAGCAGCTGCCGTTCGTCCGAGGCCTGCCCGACAACCGCGAAACCCGGCACGGTCCCGATGGACGCCGACAGCGCGTCGCGACGGAGAGCGTCGGCCGAACAGACCACGATTCGGCTGTTCCTCGCGGCGCCCTCCGCCAGTGTCACCAGTCCATTCCATTCGGCGATCGCCGCTTGTCAATGCCGCGGCGGAATCGGTTCCCGATCGTGCAGTGCTCCGGCCGTCGTGACGTATGTCTCGGTTGGCCCGATCCGCGAATGTCGGTGGCCACACCGGGAAGGCTCCCTTACGGTAGCTGCGCGACCGCCTGAAGGGTGCTGGACCTTGACCACCGCGTTCGACCGTGTCCGTGCAGCCACTTCCCTCCACACCCGGACCCGCCGGCACTCGACGCTCGTCGTCGTGCTCGGACTCCTGACGGCGCTGGGCCCCTTCACCATCGATCTGTATCTGCCCGCCCTGCCCGCGATCGCCCACCAGCTGCACACCAGCGAGTCGGCGGTGCAGTTGACGCTGACCGGCACGCTGGCCGGCCTCGGCGTCGGCCAGCTCGTCGCCGGCCCCCTGTCCGACGCGCTGGGCCGGCGCCGTCCCCTGCTCGCCGGGATCGGCCTGCACATCGTGGCCAGCCTGTTGTGCGCCGTCTCGTCGGGCGTCGCGCTGCTGGGCACGCTGCGGTTCCTCGAGGGTCTCGGCGCCGCCGGAGCGGCCGTGATCGCCATGGCGGTGGTCCGCGACCGGTTCGCCGGGGACGCCGCCGCCACCGTCCTGTCCCGCCTCATCCTCGTGGTCGGCGCCTCCCCGGTCCTCGCTCCGACGGTCGGCGCCCAGCTGTTGCGCTGGACCGACTGGCGCGGAACCTTCGTCGCGCTCGCCGTCATCGGAGCCGGCACCGCGCTGTTCGCCGGGTTCGCGCTCCCGGAGACCCTGCCGCCGGAGCGGCGCCGTTCCGGCGGCGTGCGAACCACCGTCGCCGACTACCGCCGGCTGCTGCGTGATCGGGTGTTCGTCGGATTGGTGCTGGTCACCGGGCTGAGCATGGCGGGTCTCTTCGCGTACGTCGCCGGCTCCTCGTTCGTCCTGCAAGAGCAGTTCGGGCTCACCAAGCAGCAGTTCGGCATCGTGTTCGCCGTGAACGCCATCGCGCTGATCGGCGCTCCACAGCTCAACGTCGTGCTGTTGAAACGCTTCACGCCGTACCGCATCCTCCGCGCCGCTCTTGTCGGCGGCGCGGTGCTCGCCGTCCTGCTGATGATCGTGACGCTGACCGGCGTGGGTGACCTCCCCGCGATCCTGCTGCTCCTGTTCCCGGCCCTGGCGGCGGTGGGCTTCCGGGGCCCGAACGCCACGGCGCTGGCCCTGTCCCGGCACGGCGAGGCCGCCGGCACCGCGGCGTCGCTTCTCGGCGCCTTCCAGTTCGGCGTCGGTGGGCTGGCCGCCCCCCTGGTCGGAGTCCTCGGGAACGACGCCGTGGCCATGGTCGCCGTGATCACCATGGCGGCCTTCGGCGCGCTGGTCGTTCTGCTCGCGCTGGTACGCCCCGATCGCGTCGGCGACGTCCCCGCGCACGACTCCCCGGTGCCGGAGCTCGGCTGACCGACCGGCGGTAACCGCCCGGCAACCGCCCGGGACTCGATCCAGAACGCTCACCTGGTCAGATACCGTGGTGACCCTTTTGCGCAGCCGGTCCCGGACCGCCACGGCACCGGCGGCGGCGCGTACGCCGGGGTCGCTCGCCTGGGCCGCCTGGTGCCTCGTGGCCTCCGTGCCGGCGGTGTTCCACTTCCTGATCCCGGCCTCGCACGCCGTCGCGCAGGCGGTGTGCTACTGCCTGGTGAGTGTGGGCGGGGCGATCGCGGTGGCGGTGGGCATCAAGCTGCACCGGCCGACGGCTGGAGCCGTCTGGTGGCTGCTGGCGGCCGGCCAGCTGCTGTACGTCGGCGGTGACGTCGCGTACTTCGCGGCCACCACCGAGGGCGACACCAACTATCCCGTCCTGGCCAACCTGCTCTACCTCGCGCAGTACGTCTTCGTCGCCGCCGCGCTGGTGTTGCTGGGCCGCCGGCGCTCGCCGCGGCGCAACACCGCCGCGCTGGTCGACACCGCGATCCTGGCGGTGGCCGCCGCGGTGCTCTGGTGGGTGTTCCTGATCCACCCCGCCGTCGCCGCGCCGGGCTTCTCCGCCCTGGACCGGGTGGGGGCCACCATCTACCCGGTCATGGACCTCTGCCTGCTCACCGTGGCGATCCGGCTGCTGCTCGGCGGCGGCGCCCGGCAGCGGTCGTACCAGCTGTTGCTGATGTTCCTCGGCCTGACGCTTCTCGCCGACACCGCTTACGGCCTGCTGAGCCTGCACGGCGTCTACGAGATCGGCGGCTGGTCCGACGCGGTGTACCTGACCAGCTACGTCGTGCTCGGCGCGGCGGCGCTGCACCCGTCGATGCGACAGATGACGGAGCCGGTGGAAGGCCGGTCGGGTGCGACGCTGTACCGCATGGTGCTGCTGGCGATCGCCACGTCGATGGCTCCCGCCGTGTTGATCGTGCAGAACCTGCGTCACGCCGGGAGCTCGGACCTGGTCGTGGTCGCCGCCTCGGCGGTGCTGTTCCTGCTGGTGCTCACCCGCATGGCCGGCCTCATCTCGGCGCAGCGCAGGATCGCCATGGCCGACGGCCTCACCGGCGTCTACACCCGCCGGTTCCTCTCCGAGGCGCTGCGCGCCGAGAGCGAGCGGGCGGTCCGGCACGGCGGCACGGTCGCGATGCTGCTGACGGACGTGGACCACTTCAAGAACATCAATGACACGTACGGGCACCCGGCCGGCGACCAGGTCTTGCGGGAGGTCGCCCGCCGGCTGCGGGACACCTGCCGCAGCAGCGACGTGGTCGCCCGGTTCGGGGGCGAGGAGTTCGCCGTGCTCGTGACCGGCGAGGTCCCGGACGGCCTGTGCGCGCTGGCCGAGCGCCTGCGGGAGCAGATCGCCGGAGCGCCGGTGCTGGTCGACGGCAGTACGGCGATCGCGGTGACCGTTTCGGTCGGTGCCGCCGCCCTGCCGGGTTCGGCGTCCACCGAAGAGCTGCTCAGCGCGGCCGACGCCGCGCTGTACGCGGCCAAGCGGGGCGGCCGCAACCGGGTCGTCATGAACGATCCGGAGCGAACCGCCCCGGCCACGCCGATCAGCGGTGACGCCGCCGACGTCGACCGGCAGATCCAGCGCTGGACCGTCGCGGTGAGTGAGGTCCTACGCCGTCACGCCGCGGACCCGGGCATCCCCACCAGCATGGTGGCGGGCGTCTGCGCCGCCTGGGCGCTCATGCGCACCGCCGGCGCCGGCCGACCGGGCCTGTCCGCCGAGCAGGCCCGGGACGAATTGCTGCGCTGCCGCGGGTTGCAGTTCCATCCCGACGTGGTCGACGAGTTTCTCGCACTGGAAACCGCCGGCGTGATCGGCACGCCGGCAACCGGAACGCCTCCGCGGCCGGCCGCGACGCTCGGCTAGCGCGAACCGATCCAAGCGCACGGAGACTGCAAAAAAGTCGGACCGAACTCTTGACCATGAACATCGTGACGCAGATTCTGGTTGTCGATCAGCGGAGAGTGATTCTTCCTGATCGTTCGGCGGTTCGCGTGGCTTCCCGGGGGTGCCGCAGATCCGGTTGTGTGCACGAGCACACGGGAGAAGGCCTGCAGAGGAGTTGATCGTGTGCCTGCCCACGACGAGGGTGCCGCGCCGGCACGCCGGCGCCGCACCGGCGCCGGCGTCATCCCGCGCCTGCGAACCGGCCGCCGCGCCGGCGCCGTCCCCGGCCGCATCGCGCGCGCCCTGGCACGCCACCGCACCGGTGGCACGATCCGCGCCCGGATCGCCCGCACGCTGGCCCTGCCGGTGGCCGCCACGCTGGTCCTGCTGGGTGTCATCGCGGTCGGGGAGATCCACAACTACCGCACGGCGGCGCAGACCGACCGCGCCGTCACGCTCGATCTCACGGTGCTCGACCTGGTCGACGCCCTGCAGACCGAGCGGGGTCTCGCGGTCGGGCTGCTCGGCGGCGCCACGATCTTCCGCGCCCAGCTCGCCCCGGCCCGCCAGACGGTCGACCGGCAGCGCGCCGCCGTCGAGGACCTGACCGACCGGGGCGGCGAGGTCGAGGACCGGGTCGCGGCGGTGATCGCCCGCCTGGACGGCCTCGCCGCGATCCGTGCCACCACCGACACCGGGGCCGGCGCCCGCGACGCCACGGCCGCCTTCTACACCGACCTGATCAGGCGCCTCATCAATGTCGACTTCGGCGTCGGCGGCGTCGACGACAGCGACCTGCGCCGCGCGTACGCCACGCTCAGCATGTTCAACGTGGCCAAGGAGTCCGCCGCCCAGGAACGCCTGCTTCTGGCCGGCGTCTTCGCGGCCGGCCGGTTCGGTCCCGGCGAGTTCGTCCAGTTCGTCGCGGCGAAGTCGGCCCGCGACTCCGCGGTGCTGGCTTTCAACCAGTACGGCAACCCGGCCGCCATCGAGGGGCAGCGGCAGGTGCTGAACACTCCCTCCGGCAAAAAGATCGTCGCGATGGAGAACGCCGCGCTGGCCGCGGCCGACGGCCGTGCCCTGAAGGTCGACCCGAGCGCCTGGTGGACCGCGTCCGGCGAGCTGCTCGGCGTGCTGCTCAACGCCGGCAAGGCGATGGGCACCGGCGCGCAGGAGACCGCCGCCTCGATCAAGGACCGGGCCGTGCAGCGGCTCGGCGTGCTCGGCGCCGCGGTGGTGCTGTGCCTGGCCGGCGCCGTCTACCTGGCCGCCGTGGCGTCCCGCTGGCTGGCCCGGCCGCTGGCCGCTCTGGCCGAGGAGGCCGGCCGGATCGGCGCCGAGTCGCTGCCCGAGGCCGTGCACCGGGCCACCGCGGGTGGTCAGGACACCCGTCCGCCGCCGGTCCGGGTGACCCCCGACGCCAGTGACGAGGTGCGTCAGGTGGCCGATGCGCTGGAGCGGGTGCAGAGCACCGCGTACGCGCTGGCCACCGAGCAGGCCCGGCTGCGTCTCGCCACCGCCGAGTCGCTCGCCAACCTCGGCCGGCGCAACCAGAACCTCGTCCGCCGCCAGCTCGGGTTCATCACCCGGCTGGAAGGCGAGGAGACCAGCCCCACCGGCCTGGCCAACCTGTTCGAGCTCGACCACCTGGCCACCCGCATGCGGCGGAACGCGGAGAGCCTGCTCGTGCTGGTCGGTGCGGCGAGCCCGCGGCAGTGGGCCGAACCGCTGCCGATCTCCGACGTGATCCGGGCCGCGATCAGCGAGGTGGAGGAGTACCGCCGGGTGACGCTGCGACGGGTCGACGACGTGCTCGTCGACGGCTCGGTGGTGGGCAGCGTGGCGCACATGCTCGCCGAGCTGATCGAGAACGGCCTGGTCTTCTCGCCGCCGGACATGGACGTGGAGATCCACGGCCGGGTGGTCGGCGGCGGCTATCTCATCGCGGTCATCGACTCCGGCATCGGCATGACCCCGGCCGACATGGACCGTGCCAACCGGCGGCTGCGCGGCGACGGCGACTTCATCACCGCGCCGGCCCGCTACCTCGGCCACTTCGTGGTGGGCCGCCTCGCCGCCGAGACCGGCGTCCAGGTGGAGCTCACTCCGTCGCCGGTGACCGGGGTGACCGCGCGGGTGGCGCTGCCGGCCGCGCTCATCAGCGAGCGGGCGCCGATCGCTCCCGCCGATCGGGGACCACGCCCCGCGCCGCACGCCACCGTGGCGATGGCTCCTTCGGTCGCCTCCCGCGGTCTCCCCCCGGCGCCGGGGGTGCAGAACGTGCCGCTGCGCTCCGACACGATCGAGTTCATCGTGGTGCCGGACGGTGACTCGGCCGAGGGGGCGCCGGGCGACGCCGGACACACCCCCAACGGTCTGCGCAAGCGAAGCCCGCGCCGGAAACGCGCCGGCAGCCCGCCGCCGGAGCCGGTGGAGATGCGTCCCGCGCCGGCGGTCATCACCGACACGCCCGAGGCGGTCCGCGACCGGCTCACCGCGTTCCGGTCGGGTGTGCTGCGGGCCGGGGCGGACAACGGGGGACGGCCGTGACCGGCCGGCGACAGGAGACGGGAAGGAACCATGAGCGTTGACGCTTCCGCCGACCGCCATCAGTTCAACTGGCTGCTCGGCAACTTCGTCCACGGGACCGACGGCGTACGCGATGCCGTGGCGGTCTCCTCGGACGGACTGCTGATCGCGGCGTCGGACGGGCTGGACCGGGCCGAGGCGGACCAGTTGGCCGCGATCGTGTCGAGCCTGGCCAGCCTGGCCCGCAGCGCGTCCCGCCGATACGACTTCGACGGGCTGAAGCTCATCATGATCGAGATGCGCCGAGGGTTCCTGCTGGTGTCGCAGATCTCCGGTGGCAGCGTCCTCGGCGTGGTCGCCGGCAGCGACTGCGACCTGGGCCTGGTGGGCTTCGAGATCTCCACGCTGGCCGATCGGTTCGGCGCCCTGCTCACGCCGGCGCTGATCGCCGAGTCCCGGCGGCACCTGCCGCGATGACCGACGACAGGTGGCCGCACGCGGGGCACCGGCCGCCCCCGCGGCGGTACGACGAGGACCCGGTCGTGCGCCCGTTCATGCTCACCGGCGGGCGAACCCGGCCGGTGCAGGACGGGCTGCGCATCGAGACCCAGCTGCTGGCGTTGCCGGCGGCGCTGTCCGCACCGCTGCGTTTCGAGTCGCGCCGGATCGTGGAGCTGTGCCAGCGTCCGATGTCGCTGGCCGACCTCTCGGCGGCGCTCGCGGCGCCGCTCGGCGTGGTCCGGGTCATCGTCGGAGACCTGCTCACCGACGATTACCTCCGGATCGAGGAACAGCCGGACCAGCTCTCCGTCAGCCTGATCGAAAGGATCCGGGATCGTGTCCGCGCTCTCTGACCAGATGGCACCCCCGATCGCGGTCAAGATCGTGATCAGCGGCGGTTTCGGGGTGGGCAAGACGACGTTCGTCGGTGCGATTTCGGAGATCGAGCCCCTGGTCACCGAGGCCGAGCTCACCGAGCGGTCGATCGGCGTGGACGACACGTCGGCCGTGTCCGGGAAGACCACCACGACCGTGGCGCTCGACTTCGGCCGGATCACCCTCGACGACGCCCTGCTGCTCTATCTGTTCGGCACCCCCGGGCAGGACCGGTTCGCGTTTCTCTGGGACGACCTGGTCGACGGGGCACTCGGCGCGATCGTGCTCGTCGACACGCGCCGGGTGGAGGACTCGTTCCCGGCGATCGACTACCTCGAGGAGAACGACATCCCGTTCATCGTCGGGGTGAACCGCTTCGACGGGGGACGGCGCTTCGACCTGGCCGAGGTGCGCGACGCGCTCGGCGTCGACGCCACCGTGCCGATCCTGGAGTGTGACGCCCGGCAGCGGGAGTCGGTGAAGGACGTCCTGGTCGCGCTGACCGAGGAGGTGCTGACCAGGAGGCTGGGGCACGCGCCGGCCTGGTGACGCGGACCGGCGGACCGGCCCGCCGGTGTCGTCGAGGGCGCGCGCTGACGGGCTAGCATGTCGGGTGCCCGCGGACGCCGGGCCGGGGGGAGGCGACGGTGAGCGGCTGGCGTGGTCGGCCCCGGACGCTGAGCTTGGCGGCGGCGCTGCTGGTCAGTGGGGTGTTGCTGGCCGCGCCGTCGACGGGGCAGGCGCAGGCGCCGCCACCGCTGACCGCGGCCCAGGCGTGGCCGCACGCGCTCCGCGGCACCATTCCCGCCGCGCTGCCGGACGGGACGGCGTACGAGCCGATCCTGTTCCTGGATGCGCAGACGTCGGTGGGCACCGCGCGGAGCCGGGACGGCAAGAATCTGCGGCTGCTTCTGCGCCGTGCGGATGGCACGCTGCGGCAGCTGCGCAGCGCGCCGACCGCGCTCGACCCGTCCTTCCCGGTCGCCGCGGCCGCGGGCAGCGTGCTGGTCTGGGCGGCCGGCACGCGCCGCGGGCACGAGTTGTGGAGTGCCGACCTGAGCACCGGTGCCGCCCCGCGACGGCTGACGGCAGATGTGGGCGACGCGCGTTTCTACCAGTCGCAGTACGACCTGGTGATCGCCGACGGCCAGGTCCATTGGGCGGCGGCCGGGACGGGGGACGTCACCGAGATGCGGTCGGTGTCGCTGGCCGGCGGGCCGGTGGCGGTGCGGGAGCAGCCGGGCGTGTGGGCGAACTCGGCCTGGCCGTGGATCGTGAACGGCGTGACCGCCGCCTCCGGCGCGACCCAGCTCCTCAATCTGCGCACCGGGCAGACGCGGCCGGCGCCGAGCTCGGCGCGGGCTGTGACGGCGTGCAGCCCGGTGTGGTGCCAAGTCGTGTCGCTGACCAAGACGGGCGACAGCCGCATCGAAGTCACGCACCCGGACGGCAGCGCGCGCCGCACGGCGGCCGAAGGGACGGCGGCGACGGTCATCGCCGACCCGGTGGTCCTGGACCGCTTCGAGGTCCTTTCGCAGCAGACCGGCACCTCGGATCTGACGGGCGACATCCAGTTGCTGGCCTACGACGTGCGCACGCGCAGCCTGATCGAGGTGAGCCCGGACGCGTTCGCGGTCTCCTACCGGGCCGGGGTGCTGTGGTGGTCCACCGGCAGTCCGGACTCGTTCGTGCGCCACGCCCTCGACCTGCGCACCGTCTGAAGGACGATCCGTCAGGAGTAGGGGTTGGCGGGTTCGCTGATCTGCTGCCAGCTCGTGACCGTCAGGTAGGCGACCTTGGCCTTGTTGACCGGGTCGGTGCCGACCTGGGGGCTGTAGACGCCGTTGACCTCGATCCAGCTGTTGGTGGGCGCGTCGACGGTGACGTCGCCGTTCAGGCCGATCTTGATGGGGCGGCCGTCGGCGGCGCAACAGGTGAGCACGATCCGGGCGAGCATGGGTTTCTTGTCGGGTCCTGGGGTGAGGAATCCGGACATCTGCACGGTGTGCCCGGTGAGGCTCTTCCCGCCGTCGAAGATCGCTCGGGATGCGTAGTCGATCAGGCCGAGTGGGGCCGGGTCGGCCGCGGGCAGCGGCGGATAGTCGGAGTCGCCGGCGGTGAGGGCGACGGTTCCGGCCTGGCCGGCGGAGTAGGAGCCGAGCGCGGGCGGGGTGATCAGCAGCAGGCTGATGACCGGCAGGATCAGGAGCCAGCCGATGCGTGGCTCGTGGTGGGCGTGTCCGTGCCCGTCGTCGGTCTCGTGGTCGTGACCGGCGGGCGCGGCTCGTAGCTCGTACCAGATGGTCATGATCGCGGCCGCGACCAGCAGGATGCCGGCGGTGAGCAGGAACGGCCGGAGCCCGGCCTTGACGTAGCGCAGGAAGACGTCGGTGACGGTGGTCTTGATCAGGGCGCCGCCGAACAGCAGCATCACGATGGCCTGGCTGAGCCGGTTCACAGCAGCACCGTCCCGAACGCGGCGCCGGCCAGGATGGCGGCGGCGAGCGTGGCCGGGGCGAACCGGAACGCGAAGCGCCGCCCGAAGGTGCCGGCCTGCATGGCGATCAGTTTGAGGTCGACCATCGGACCGACGACCAGGAACACCAGGCGCGCGGTCAGGGAGAACTGCGACAGCGAGGCGGCCACGAACGCGTCGGCCTCGCTGCAGATCGACAGCAGGACCGCCAGCAGGGCCAGCGCGATCACCGAGACGACCGGGGTGCCGGCGACGCTCTGCAGCCAGGAGCCGGGGACGAAGACGTTGATGGTGGCGGCCGCGGCGGCGCCCAGCACCAGGAAGCCGCCCGCGTGCATGATGTCGTGCCGGCAGGCGGCCCAGAACGCGCGGCCGCGGGACACGCCGTCGAGGTCGGGCCGATGCGGCAGCCGGATCCATTCGGTCTTGCCCAGCCGCAGCCACAACCAGCCCATCGCGACCGCCACGACCAGGCTCGCCGCGCCGCGGGCGATGGCCATCTGCGGGCGGCCGGGAAACGCCACGACGGTGGCGGTCAGCACGATCGGATTGATGGCCGGGGCGGCCAGCAGGAACGCCAGCGCGGCGGCCGGCGTGACGCCCCGCCGGATCAGCGACCCGGCGATCGGCACGCTGCCGCACTCGCAGCCGGGCAGCACGACACCGGCGAGGCCGGCGGCCGGCACCGCGAGGGCGGGATGTCTCGGCAGGGCCCGGGCCCAGAACGAGCGGGGCACGAACACCGCGATCACGGCCGACAGCACCACCCCGAAGACCAGGAACGGTGAGGCCTGCACGAGGACGGAGACGAAGACGGTCGTCCAGGTCTGCCAGCGGGCGCCGGAGACCAGGTCGCCGAGCGGCCCGCGGAACACCACCAGCACCAGCAACAGGCCGGTGAGCAGTTCCAGGGACCCGGCCCGCGGTCTCTTCGCCGATGCCGGCGGCGCCGCCGGTGGCTCCAGCTGTTCTCTGCTGACTGTCTGCGGTGCGCTCACAAGCTGCTCCACGGTGCCGGTGAGATGTCGAATCCGGGCGGGGCCTCGCCCGGCCGCCGGGCCAAAGTTACCGGCCGGCCGGTGCTGTCCGATCCGGCCGCGCCGTATCTGTCCATACGTTTCACCTGCACACCCGGTTCAGTGCGCGGCGGCCGCGTGCCGCGGCCGGGCGGGTGATCCACTGCCGGTGCGCACGTCGGCGACCAGCGCGGCCAGGGCGGTGGTGATCGGCACGGAGGCGACCAGGCCGATCGTGCCGACCGCGCTGCGCAGAATCTCCTGGGCGAGCAGTTCGCCGGTGAGCACCTGCGACAACGGCTGGCTGCCGGTGGCGAACAGCAGCAACAGCGGCAGCGAGGCGCCGGCGTACGCCAGGACGATGGTGTTGACCGCGGATGCGACGTGCGCCCGGCCGACCCGGCCGGCCGCCCGGTAGAGCAGCCAGCGGGTGGTCGGCCCGGCCGCTGCCATCTCGGCCACCGTGACCGCCTGGGTGACCGTGACGTCGTCGAGCACGCCCAGCGCGCCGATCACGACGCCGGCCAGCAGCAGCCCGCGCATGTCGATCGATCCCGGTATCGACGCCAGGAACGAGTCCTCGTCGGTGGCGACGCCGCTCAGGTGCAGGGCCGCGGTGAATGCGACGCCGAGCACCCCGGTCAGCACCAGACTGGCCAGCGTGCCGGCCACGGCGACCGACGTGTGGACGTTCAGGCCGTGGGTGAGATACAGCGCCGCGAACATGATCGCGGCGGAGCCGACCACCGCAACCAGCAGCGGCGGCGAGCCGTCGAGGATCGCCGGGACGATGAACAGCAGCAGGATCGTGAAGCTCAACGCCAGCCCGGCCAGCGAGGTCAGGCCGCGCCACCGGCCGAAGGCGAGGATCACCACCGCGGTCAGCGCGATCAGCCAGATCAACGGCCGGCCGCGCTGATGATCGACGACGGTGTACGCGTGTCCTCCGGGCACGGCGCCGGGAAGGTACAACAGCACCACTTCGTCACCGACCCGAAGCCGTGGCGCGCCCGGCCCGCTCGGCAGATCGACGGCCACGTCGCTGCCCGCGCCCGGACCGTGCTCCACGTGGACGGTCGCCGAGCCGCAGGCCTGACCGGCCGCGGTGCCGGCCGGGCAGGACTGCTCGGTCACGCTGATGACGGTGCCGTTCGCCCGCCGGCCGTCGTCGCCGGACCCGGCGCCACGATGGGGCCGGGCCGGCCACAACGCGATCATCGCGACGATCGTGAGCAGCGCCGCCGGAGCCAGCACCGCCGTCATGACCCGCCGAGTGTGCCGGGACGCGGCCGGCAACCGGTCGTGGGCATGCCCGTGGCGGGCCGTGCCGTTCGTGCCGGGCAGCGTCATGGCAGGCAGGGTAATGCGCTCCGGGCGGCGCCACCAATTCGCATTCATGCGCGAATGCGTATATGCGCAATATCGTATTCGCCGAAACTATTGCCGGCGCGCCCCGGGTAACACCGCACGCGTCGGGAAAAGGCCGCTACATTCACCCGGGTGGTGGCACGAATCGGAGCGGAATCGCCCTCGGCGAGCACCGCGAAAGGTTTGTCCCGTCGCACGACGGTGACGCTGGCCGCGGCGGTGATCGCGGCCGCCGCCCTGCTCGCCGGCGGCCGGCAGCAGAGCGCGCCGCCGCCGGTCGGCCGCGTCACCGCCGGGCAGGCCTGGCCCCGTGCCGCCCGCGCCGACTTCCCCGATCTGCCGGTCAGCCCGCTGCTGTTCCTGGACGCCCGGACGGTCGTGGGCACCCTGCCGACCCGCGACGGCGCCCACCAGCGGCTGGTGATCCAGACACCCGGTGGCCCGGACCGCGAGTTGCGGCGCCTGCCCGCCGACGGCAATCCACAGTTCGGCAGCGTGACCGCCGCCGGCGGCCGGCTGGTCTGGGCCGAGCTCGCCGAGCATCGGCCATGGCAGCTGTGGACGGCCGACCTGGCGGGCGGCCCGGCCCGCCGGCTGGTCCCCGACGCCGGCGACGTGACGTTCCCCGGCAACCAGCACGACCTGGTCATCGCGCAGGACCAGGTGTACTGGGCCGTTGCGGCCGGGGAACGTGCCACCGTGATCCGGTCGGTCCCGCTCGTCGGCGGCCCGCCGACTGGCCGAACACTGGACGGTCAATGGAGCCTGTCGACCTGGCCGTGGCTGACCGATGAGGCGAGCGCCGGCACGGGCACCACCCGGCTTCGGGACATGGCCACCGGCCGCCAGATCCGGATCAGTGTGCCCGCCCACCAGCTGGCCGGCTGCACTCTCTCGTGGTGCCGAGTCATGGTCATGAACCCGGGCGGCGCGCTGGCCGGCATCGATCTGATGCACCCGGACGGCTCGGGGCGCCGACGGATCGCCGGTGGCGGCGCGCAGGCCGCGGTCACCGACGTCGCGGTCCTCGACCGGTTCGAAATCCTCTCCGAGCCCGCACCCGATTCCGATCTCACCGGCGCCGCGGGCCTGCTGGTCTACGACATCGCCACCGGCCGCACGGTCACGATCAGTTCGGCGGCCGGCGGCGTGTTCACCCACGACGGCATGCTGTGGTGGTCCACCGGCGAGACGGATCTCGTCTGGCACACCCTCGACCTGCGCACTGCCTGATCGCCGTCGGAGCCGAGTTCTTTTCTTGGCCTTCGGAAACTCCCGGGTCAGTGGTGCAGGTGCGAGCGTCGTAACCGTATCCAGCGGTAGCCGAAGCCATCCAGCTCGAGGTCGCGCAGGTCGAGATCCGGATATTCGCGGTCGCTGAACACCTCCACCGGTTGGGTGTCGTCGTCGGGCTGCACCGGCAGGCTGATCCGGGTCGGACGGTCACTGAGGTTGTGCAGGAACACGATCGAACCGCTGGGCGCGTCGGCGCGGTGCGCGAGCACATGTGCCGGCTGGACCGGTATCACACAGTGGTCGCCGACGCCGATCTCCCCGCACTCCAGCCTGGTGTGCAGCATCCGTTCGAACCAGACCAGCAGCGAGTCCGGATCCCGGCGCTGGTCGGTCACGTTGACCTCGTCGTACGAGTACGGGCCCTCGCTGATCACCGGGCGGACCAGGTCCTGCGCCGCCGCGGTGCTGAAGCCGCCGTTGGGGGTGGCCGACCACTGCATGGGCGTACGGATCGCGTCGCGCTCGGGCAGCCGCAGGTCCTCGCCCATGCCGATCTCGTCGCCGTAGCGCAGCACCGGGGTGCCGGGCATGGTGAACTGAAGGCTGTGCGCCATCCGCAGCCGGCGCCGGCCGTCGAGCATCGTGGCCAGGCGGCGGCGGATGCCCCGGCCGTACAGCTGATGGCGGCGTTCGGGGCCGAAGGCGGCGAAGACGGTCTCCTGCTCGGATTTCATCAGGTTCGACAGGTCGACTTCGTCGTGGTTGCGGAGAAACGTGGCCCATTGACCGTGGCGAGGCAGCCGGGGCAGCGCGGCCAGCGCCTCGGCGACCGCTTCGGACTCCTGCCGGGCCAGGGACAGCATGATCGCTTCGTTGAGCCGGAACGCGAAGAGCATCTGCAGCCGGTTGGCCGCTCCGTCCGCGCTGCCGAAGTACTGGGTCAGGTCGTCGTCGGGGACGTTGGCCTCGGCGAGGAAAACCGCGTCGCCGCGGCGCCAGGACGTCCGCTCGCGCAGCTCGGTAAGTACCGAGTAGTCGCGGTTCTCCGGGTCTCCGCCGGGCTCCGTGCATTCGATCATGAACGGCGCGGCGTCGATGCGGAACCCACTCACCCCGAGCCGCTCCCAGAACGACACGATCTTGGCGAGCTCCTCGCGTACATAAGGATTGGCGATGTTCAGATCGGGCTGGAAGTCGTAGAAGCGGTGGTGGTACCAGGCGCCCGCCTGATCACTGTAGGTCCAGGTCGTCTCCTGGACACCGGGGAACACCATGCCCTCGCGGCGGTCGGGCGGCTCCTGCTCGGACCAGACGTACCAGTCGCGGTGCGCCGAGCGGGGATCGGAGCAGGCCGACGTGAACCAGGGGTGCCCGTCGCTGGTGTGGTTCAGCACCAGGTCCAGCATGATCCGCAGGCCACGTTCGTCGGCGACGTTCATCAACTCGGCGAAGTCACCCAGGCTGCCGAGGGCCGGGTCGATGTTGTAGTGATCGGTGACGTCGTATCCGCCGTCGCGCCAGGGGCTGGGATGGATGGGGCTCAACCAAAGCGTCGTCACCCCGAGGCGGCCCAGGTAGTCGATCCGGCTGATCAGTCCACCCAGATCACCGACGCCGTCGCCGTTGGAGTCCTGGAACGCCCGCACGTCCAAGTTGTAGATGACACCGTTGCGGTACCAGCGCTCAGCCAAGCGATCACGCCAGACCAGCGTTTGCCTGCGTGATCGCCTCGTCGACCCGAAGCGCGAGATCGATGTCGATCGCGGTCACGGCGCCCGCGTTGGTGGTTCTGACCGCGAACTGCGCGGTCCGCTCGTCGGGACGACTGATCCGCGGCCCGCGGCCCAGCTCCTGCTTGAGCCGGTCCAGCCGGAGCAGTACTCGTTCCAGCTGGTCCGGTGGCAGCACGAGGGTGCGGGTGATCGCGCGCGAGTCGCCGGTCCAGTCCGGCAGCCGTCGTAGCGCCGCCCGCAGTTCCTCGTCGTCGATCGCGGCGGTGTGGCCGTCCGGCCCGACCAGGCCACCGCCCGGCTGCGGCGGCCGGGTCAGCTCCTCCAGCTCGTCCGGGAGGTGCAGCTCGCCCAGGACGCCAGGGCTCTGCTCGGTGATGGCCAGGAACACCGCCTCGGCCCGCCGCCGGCCCTGCTCCGGCGGACAGTGCAGCTGTTCGCTCACCTCCCGGACGAAGCCGATCACGTCTGCTTGCCCGAGCGGGGTGCTGAGGTCCTGCTCCTGGGTCAGCTCGGCCGGCACCACGTCGAGCAGCCGCCGGCGGCCGGCCTCGTCCACCGTGCGGGCCAGGACCGCGACCGTGGCCCGCGCGGCATCTCGGGCGGTGTCGAAGTCCGCCCCGATCTGGTCGGCCGCGGAGGTCACCAGTTCCCGGTAACGCAGCCGTAGCGCTCCCGTGTCGGGGGTGTTGTCGCCGGTCGGCGGGGGCCGGCGCGGCCAGGCCGGCTCGGGTGCCGGTGCTTCCTGCGGCCGGGGCGCGTGCGGCCCGGGCTTGTGCGCACCCTCCGGCGGCGGACCGTTCTGTTCCGCCCGTTCGGCATGCTCGGCATGGCGCCGCTGTTTCGAGGAACCCAGGCTGACCGCGGCCTCACTGGCACGGTGTCCCTCTTCCCGGGCCGCTCGGGCCAGGGCGCGTCGCTTGCGGTTGTCGCCTTCCATCTCCTTTGCCATGCCGGGGCCATTCCCCGAAGTCCGGGTGTCATGCGAGTGTGGTGCGGAAATATGCGATCCGTCCGGACGGTGATCATCTGCCCTTTCGCGCTATTGCCGGTTTAGGTGAGTCCCGTGGGGGTATCTCCGGGACGGAGAATCATGCAGGACCCCATGGCGAGCGCGATGACCTTCGCGGCGGAGATCAACCGGATCACCGCCGCATGTGGCTCGCCCGTCGAACTGACGAGCCTGTGGCATCCGTTGCGTGCGGTCATGCCCTTCTCGGCGGCCTGGCTCGGGGTGCTGGACGGCCGTGGCCGCCGGTTCCTGACCGTCGCGGCGGTGGGCCATGACGCTGCGGCGCGGGCGTACATCGAATCGCGAGGGTACTGCTCCGAAGTGGAGTCCTCCGGCGTGCTGCAGGGCCGCCGGCCGGTGCGCCTGCGGAACGGCGGCATGCCGTCGGCTTATCTTTCCCAGGAAGGACTGTGGTCGCCGGCCGGGCAGCACGACGGCCTGGGGATGCCGCTGGTCGCGGCGGACGGACGACCCGTCGGCCTGCTCGTTCTGCTCACCGACGCGACCGGCCATCCCAGTGACCCCGACTGCCGGCTGATCGGCAAGGTGGCGCCGATGATCACCTCGGCCATCGACCCGATGACCTCGATCACCGCGTTGGCCGGCCTGGTCGTCGATCCCCGCGCTTCGGCGGTGGTCGGCCCGGGCGGCGCGGTTCACCCCCTGCCCGGATCACCGGTGCATCCGCTGCTCGGCACCGGCGGACAGATGGTCGCCGTCGCCTCGGAGCGCCTGCGAGCCCACAGCAGCCCCACCTCCTTCCTGTACCCGTGCCCGAACCACGGGACTGACGACTACCTCCGCATCACGGTGATCGCCTGTCCGCGGGTCCCCTCGTCGCCGTTCGCCGAGCTGGTGGTCCTGTCCCCGCCCGGCGATCTCCACGGTCTGACCCGGCGCGAGCTCGAGGTGCTGGGATGGGTGATCGACGGCGCTACCAATCGGCAGATCGCCTCGACCTTGTCCATCACCGAGCGCACCGTGGCGGCTCATCTCGAACACATCCGATCCAAGCTCGGCGCGCCGACCCGCACCGCGGCCGCGGTCCGGTCGCTGGACCAGGGCCTGTACATCCCTCCTCGGCTGGCCGGCGCGGACACCTGACTCACCCCGGCCGTACGGTGATGAGGTTGCTGATCCCTTTCACGCCGGTGAGGTCCCGCACCACCCGTTCGGCCTCCTGCCGCTGGTCGTCACGGTCCGTCTCGCCGCGCAGGGTGACCCAGCCGCCGGACACCGAGACCTTGAGCATCTCCTCGGGTACGAGCGGATCCGTCTCGAGCGCCCGTGCGACGGACCGGGCGAGGTCGACGTCGGTCTGCTCGTCGCTGAGGGACAGCTGTACCTCGATGTTGTTGACGACGGCCTTGACCCCGCGGACACCGAGCGTCGCGCGTTCGGCGGCCCACTTCCGGCCGGCCGTGTCCACCCGGCCGGTCAGCGTCGTCACCCCGTCCCGCACGGCCACGCCTATCTCGTCCGGGCCGACCTCGGCGTCCTCTTTCAGCTCGCGCAGTACCGCATGCCGTATGTCCTCATCGGACCGAGTGGGCACCGTGCCGGTCACGCGCACCTCCAAGACTTCTCGACTGCGGCTCACCGCCTCCATCCGATCAGCCCGGCCGCGGCCTGTCGATTGGCAGTACTGCCCATTCGGGTCCCGGTCCGGGATCGGCAATAGTGCCAATAGACGTCGGCGGACGGGCAGCGGTACGCCTAAAGGGCCGGGTCCACCGGACCTGGCGACATCGAGCAACAGACGGCGCTGCGCCGCCTGGGGCCGGCCCGTGTCCGAGGGCTCATGTCCGGCGATGGGAGTCCGATCGTGGTTGAGGTCGTGTCCGGCCCCCAGCGTGCCGTCCGCACGCGACGCGTGTGGCTACGCATGTTCCTGACCGGGCTCGCCCTCTGGGTGGCCACGGTCGTGATCATTCTCGTGACCGGCAACGCGAACCTGATCCCGACCGTGGTGCTGCTCGGCAGCTTTCTGGTGCCGGTGACCTTCGTCGCCTGGGCCTTCGAACGCCGCGAGACCGGCGAGATAACCGGCGGTCTGATCTTCTCGACCTTCGTCACCGGCGGCGTTCTCGGCGTACTCGGCGCCTCGGTGCTCGAGTCGTTTCTGTTGCACCCGTCGCCGTGGTTGTTCTTCGGCGTCGGGCTGATCGAGGAGGCGGTCAAGCTCGGCGCACTGATGGTGGTGACCCGCCACCTTCGCGCCAGAACCCTCCGGGACGGGATGATCCTCGGTGCCACCGTCGGCTTCGGGTTCGCCGCCTTCGAGTCCGCGGGCTACGCCTTCACCGCGCTTTTCTCGGTCGACGGGTTGTCCCTGGTGCAACTCGTGCAGACGGAGCTGTTGCGCGGCCTGCTGGCACCGGTGGGGCACGGGCTGTGGACGGCGATCCTGGGCGGCGTGTTGTTCGCCGCGTCCCGGCCGGAGCACTTCAAGATCACCGGGAAGGTGCTTCTCGCTTATCTGGGCGTGTCGATCCTGCACGGTCTGTGGGATTCGATGCACAGCATCGCGCTTTACCTGACCCTGGTACTGACCGAGGGCGAGCAGTTCGTGGCGACGCCGCACGGGTGGCTCGTCCAGCCGAGCACCGAACAGGTCAACATCTTCACCGCCGTGGAGTGGGGCGGCCTCGCGCTCGTCTCGATCGTCGGCATCGCCTGGTTGCTCGTCCTGTGGCGCCGGACGCCGCGACCGGTTCGCGAGACGTGGGCGACGGCTCCCTCGCCGGTCGTGCCCACCCTCGGCCCTTGAGGAAGACCCGGCCCGTGCGGAAGACCCGGACCTTGCCGCAGACAACAACGTGGAGGACAACGCCATGGCACGCGCAGTGGGAATTGACCTCGGCACCACCAACTCGGTGATCGCGGCGGTGGAGGGCGGTCACCCCACGGTGATCCCCAACGCGGAGGGATCGCGCACCACGCCCTCGGTGGTGGCCTTCACCGAACAGGGCGAGCGGCTGGTCGGCCAGCTCGCCCGCCGCCAAGCCATCCTCAACCCGAAAGGCACCATCTACTCGGCCAAGCGCTTCATCGGGCGCCGCTTCGACGAGGTGTCCAGTGAGCTGAACGCGGTGACGTTCGACGTCGTGGCGGGCCCGGACAACGCCGTGCGCTTCAAGGTGCGTGACCGGGAGTACGCGCCCGAAGAGGTCTCCGCGCTGGTGCTGCGCAAGCTGGTCGAGGACGCCTCCAAGTTCCTGGGCGAGCGCGTGACGGAGGCGGTCATCACCGTGCCGGCGTACTTCAACGACGCCCAGCGGCAGGCGACCAAGGACGCCGGGCGCATCGCCGGCCTCGAGGTGCTGCGGATCATCAACGAGCCCACGGCGGCGGCGCTCGCGTACGGCTTGGACAAGAAGGAACACGAGACGGTGCTGGTCTTCGATCTCGGCGGCGGCACCTTCGACGTCAGCCTGCTCGACGTCGGCGACGGCGTGGTGGAGGTGCGCTCCACCGCGGGTGACACCCACCTCGGCGGCGACGACTTCGACCGGCGCATCGTGGACCACCTGGCCGACGAGTTCCAGCGCACCGACGGCATCGATCTGCGCCGCGATCCGCAGGCGCTCCAGCGGCTCTTCGAGGCGGCCGAACGCGCCAAGGTGGAGCTCTCCTCGGTCACCCAGACCACGATCAACCTGCCCTTCATCACCGCCGACGCCAACGGCCCCAAGCACCTCAACGTGACGCTCACCCGGGCGACCTTCGAGCAGCTCACCGCGGATCTCGTCGACCGCTGCCTCGGTCCGGTCGAACGGGCCATGTCGGACGCGAAGGTCAACGCCAACGACATCGACGAGGTCATCCTCGTCGGCGGGTCGACCCGCATCCCCGCCGTGCAGAACCTGGTCCGGCGGCTGACCGGGGGCAAGGACCCGAACATGACGGTCAACCCCGACGAGGTCGTCGCGCTCGGCGCCGCGGTGCAGGCCGCGATCATCAAGGGCGAGGTCAAGGACGTCCTGCTGCTCGACGTCACCCCGCTGTCGCTCGGGCTCGAGACCATGGGCGGCGTGATGACCAAGATCATCGAGCGGAACACCACCATCCCGGCGCGCCGTACCGAAACCTTCAGCACCGCCGCCGACAACCAGCCCGCCGTCGATGTCGTGGTGCTGCAGGGGGAGCGGGAGCGCGCAGCGGACAACCGGGTGCTCGGGCGGTTCCGGCTGGAGAACATCCGGCCCGCTCCGCGCGGCGAGCCGCAGATCGAGGTCACCTTCGACATCGACGCGAACGGCATCCTCAACGTCTCGGCGAAGGACAAGGACACGGGCGCCGAGCAGCGCATCACGATCAGCGAAAGCTCGAACCTGGACACCTCCGAGATCGACCGGATGGTCCAGGACGCCGAGCGCCATCGCGCGGAGGACGCCCGTCTCCGCGAGATGATCGACGCCCGCAACACGCTGGACTCGGCCGCCTATCAGGTGGAGCGGCGGCTGGCCGAGCTCGGCGACGCGGTGCCGGTGCACGAGAAGGGCCGCGCCGAGATGCTGATCGGCGACGCGCGGCAGGCCATCAAGGACGAGGCGCCGCTGGATCGGCTGCGGTCCCTGACCGCCGAGCTGCAACAGGTCTACCACGGCCTCGGCGCGGGCGGCGGCAGCAGCGACGGCGCCGGCGCGCAGGGCGGTCCGGGCGGTTCGGGCGGTCCCGGCGGTCCGGCGAGCCAGGACGACGACGTCATCGACGCCGAGTTCACGACCGGGTGACACGGCGATGAGCGAACAGGAGCAGCGCCCGAGCGACACGGACAGCGGCGCCGGCGAGACCGAGGACCTACGCGCCAAGCTCGCCGAGATGGAGGATCGCTGGCGGCGGGCGCTGGCCGACTTCGACAACCTCCGCAAGCGAGCGGCCCGGGAGTCCGCCCAGCAGCGGGACGACGAGCGAGCCGCGGTGGCCGCGCGGTGGTTGCCCGTGCTCGACAACCTGGAGTTGGCCCTGCAGCATGCCGACGCCGATCCCGCGTCGATCGTCTCCGGAGTCCGGGCCGTCCACGAACAGGCTCTCGGTGTCCTGGCCGAGCTGGGCTTCCCCCGCCGCTCGGACGTGAACGAGCCGTTCGACCCGAGCCGGCACGAGGCGGTGGCGACGATGCCGGACGCCGAGGCGAAGCCGGGCACGGTGCTGCGCGTCGTCCGGCCGGGGTACGGCAGCGCCGAACGATCGCTCCGGCCGGCCGCGGTGGTAGTCGCCAAGGACGCGTGATGGCACCGTCCCGGGACTTCTACGAGACGCTCGGCGTGCCGAGGGACGTCGGCACGGAGGAGCTGCAGCGGGCGTACCGCAAACTCGCTCGCGCCTATCACCCGGACATCAACAAGGATCCGGGTGCGGAGGAACGGTTCAAGGACATCTCCGAGGCGTACGACGTGCTCTCGGATCCGGATCAGCGGCGGCGTTACGACGCGTTCGGTCCGGATTTCCGGCAGGTCCCGCCGGACACCGATCCGCAGGCCTGGGCTCGCGCCCGAGCCGCCGCGGGATCGGGCGGTGCCCGCCGCGGCCGGGGAGGGGGCCGCCGCGGCGGGGCGTCCGGGGAGGACGTCTGGTTCTCCTCCGGCGGCGCCCCGGACATCGATCTCGAGGAGCTGTTCGGCGGCATGTTCGGTGGCCGCCGGGGCGGCGGCTGGGGACCGGTGGCCGGGGCCGACCAGGAAGCCGAGCTCGAGCTGTCGGTGGAGGAGGCCTATTCCGGCGTGCGTCGCAGCGTCACGCTGTCCGGTCCGGGCGGCACCCGGACGCTGGAGGTGACCATCCCGGCCGGGGTGACCGACGGGCAGCGGATCCGCCTGGCCGGTCAAGGCGGTCAGGGTGGCGACGGCGGGGCGCCGGGCGACCTGTACCTGCGGGTACGGCTGGCGCCGCATCCGCGCTACCGCGTGGACGGCCGGGACATCAGCGTGAACCTGCCACTCGCCCCCTGGGAGGCCGCGCTCGGCACCTCGGCGGCGATCGACACGCCCGGTGGCGAGGCGAAGGTCAAGGTGCCGGCCGGCACCTCCAGCGGCCGGCGGCTCCGGCTGCGTGGCCGCGGGCTGCCCCATCCGCGTGGCCGCCCCGGTGACCTGTACGCCGTCGCCCAGATCATGGTGCCGCCCCGGCTCGGCGACGAGGAACGGCGGCTCTTCGAGCAGCTCGCGGCGACATCTACCTTCGACCCTAGGCGGCAGTCGTGACCTACCCGCTTGTCCGAAGGCCGGGCCCGTCCACCGGGCGACTGGATCTGGCCATGTTCAGCCGGGTCGCCGGGATCCACCCGGAGATGGCCTATCGGCTCGTCGCTCTGGGGCTTCTCGAACCGGTCCGCGACTCCGCCGGCGAGCTGTGGTTCGGCCATGACCAGGTGGTGGCCGTGGCCCGGATCCGGCGCCTGCGCGGGGGTCTGGGTCTCAACTATCCCGCGCTCGGTCTCGTCGTCGATCTGCTCGACCGGGTTGCCGAGCTCGAACGCCAACTGCGCATGACGTCCTCTCGACGTACCGGAGGAACCCCGTGGATGTGAACCGCCTGACCCAGAAGTCGCAGGAGGCCCTGCACGACGCACAGACCAAGGCCCTGCGGTACGGCCACACCGAGGTCGACGGCGAGCATCTGCTGCTGGCCCTGCTGGACCAGGCCGAAGGGCTGGTGCCCCGGCTGCTCGAGGCGGCCGGCGCCGACCCCGGCACGGTACGGGCGAAGGTCGAGGCGGAGCTGAACCGGCGGCCCCGCACCAGCGGCCCGGGCGTCGCACCCGGCCAGGTCTATGTGACCCAACGGCTGTCCCGGCTCTTCGACTCCGCGGAACGTGAGGCCAAGCGGCTGAAGGACGAGTACGTCTCGGTCGAGCATCTCGTGATCGCGCTGCTCGACGAGGGCTCGGCGACCGCCGCCGGCCGGCTGTTGAGCGAGGCGGGGCTCACCCGGGACGGCTTCCTGCAGGCCCTGACCCGGATCCGCGGCAACCAGCGGGTGACGTCCGCGATGCCGGAGGTCGCCTACGAGGCACTGGCCAAGTACGGCCGGGATCTGGTCGCGGACGCGGCCGGCGGCAAGCTGGATCCGGTCATCGGGCGGGACGGCGAGATCCGCCGCGTCGTCCAGATCCTCTCCCGCAAGTCGAAGAACAACCCGGTGCTGATCGGCGATCCGGGCGTGGGCAAGACCGCCATCGTGGAGGGGCTCGCGCAACGGATCACCAACGGCGACGTCCCGGAGGGCCTGCGCGACAAGCAGGTCTTCGCCCTCGACATGGGATCGCTGGTGGCCGGCGCGAAGTACCGCGGCGAGTTCGAGGAACGTCTCAAGGCGGTGCTGTCCGAGGTGAAGGCGGCGGAGGGCCGGATCCTGCTGTTCATCGACGAGCTGCACACCATCGTGGGCGCCGGCGGCTCCGAGGGTGCGATGGACGCCGGCAACATGCTCAAGCCGATGCTCGCCCGCGGTGAGCTGCACATGATCGGCGCAACGACGCTGGACGAGTACCGCAAGCACATCGAGAAGGACGCGGCGTTGGAGCGCCGCTTCCAGCCGGTGCTCGTCGAGGAGCCGTCCGAGGAGGACGCCATCTCGATCCTGCGCGGACTGCGGGAACGGCTGGAGGTCTTCCACGGCGTCAAGATCCAGGACGCGGCCCTGGTCGCCGCCGTGGTGCTCAGCCACCGGTACATCTCCGACCGGTTCCTGCCCGACAAGGCCATCGACCTGGTCGACGAGGCGTGCGCCATGCTGCGGACCGAGATCGACTCGATGCCGGCCGAGCTGGACGAGCTCACCCGGAGACTGACCCGTCTCGAGATCGAGGAGGCGGCGCTGTCGAAGGAGGACGACCCGGCCGGCGCGGCCCGCCTCGACCAGCTCCGCAAGGAGCTCGCCGACCGGCGGGCCGAGGTGGATGCGCTCCGCGCTCAGTGGGACGCCGAACGGCAGGCGCTGAAACGGGTCCAGGACCTGCGTCGTGAGCTGGAACAGGTCCGGCTGGAGGCGGAACAGGCGGAGCGCAACTACGACCTCAACCGCGCCGCCGAGCTGCGCCACGGCCGGCTGCCGGACCTGGAACGCCGGCTGCAGAGCGAGGAGCAGCGGCTCGCCGCGAAGCAGGGCGGCAAGCGGTTGCTGCGCGAGGTCGTCACCGAGGCGGAGATCGCGTCCATCGTGTCCCGCTGGACCGGCATCCCGGTGAGCCGCTTGACCGAAGGGGAACGTCAGAAGCTGCTGCGGATGGACGAGATCCTGCACGAGCGGGTGATCGGCCAGGACGAGGCGGTCCAGCTGGTCAGCGACGCCATCATCCGGGCTCGCTCCGGGATCAAGAACCCGCGCCGGCCGATCGGGTCGTTCATCTTCCTCGGCCCCACCGGGGTGGGAAAGACCGAACTGGCGCGCACCCTGGCCGCGGCGTTGTTCGACACCGAGGACAACATGGTCCGGATCGACATGAGCGAATATCAGGAGCAGCACACCGTGAGCCGGCTCGTCGGGGCGCCACCCGGATATGTCGGCTACGAGGAGGGCGGGCAGCTCACCGAGGCGGTGCGACGCAAGCCGTACTCGGTGGTGCTCTTCGACGAGATCGAGAAGGCCCACGCGGACGTGTTCAACACGCTGCTGCAAGTGCTCGACGACGGGCGTCTCACCGACGCCCAGGGCCGCACCGTCGACTTCCGCAACACCGTGATCATCATGACCTCGAACATCGGCTCCCAGTACCTGCTCGAGGGCATCTCCGACGCCGGTGAGATCATGCCCGAGGGCCGCGAGCTGGTCATGAGCGAGTTGCGGAGGCACTTCCGGCCCGAGTTCCTCAACCGCGTCGACGACATCGTGCTGTTCAAGCCGCTCACCCAGCCGGAGATCGAGCGCATCGTCGACCTCATGTTCAACGAGCTGCGCGAACGGCTCGCCGAGCGGCGGATGACGCTGGAGATCACCGACGAGGCGCAGCGGTTCATCGCCCGCCAGGGCTTCGATCCGGTGTACGGCGCCCGGCCGTTGCGCCGCTTCATCGCCCGCGAGGTGGAGACCCGCATCGGCCGGGCCCTGCTCGCCGGGGACGCCAAGGACGGCGCCGTGATCCGGGTGGACATGATCGACGGTGAGCTGACCGTCACCTACGAGAACCCACCGGAGGAGTGACGTGGGAAGCAAGGTGATCGAGTGCCCGCACTGCGGACGCAAGAACCGGATCCCCGCGGCCGCCGACGGCATCCCGCGCTGCGGCAACTGCCACCAGCCGATGCCCTGGATCGCCGAGGCCGGCGACGACGACTTCGGTGACGTGGCCGAGCGGGCGAACATCCTGGTCCTGATCGACATGTGGGCGACCTGGTGCGGTCCGTGCCGGCAGGTCAGCCCCGCGCTCGAACAGGTGGCCCGCGACCTGGCCGGCAAGGTGAAGCTGGTCAAGGTCGACGTGGACAAGGCGCCCAAGGTGTCCGAGCGGTTCACGATCCAGGCCGTACCCACGCTGATCCTGATGCGCGACGGCAAGGTGGTGGCCCGCCGGGCCGGCGCCGCACCCGCTTCGGTCCTGCGCAGCTGGACCGACGAGGCCCTGCGGAGCCCGACGTGAGCTCCGAGACACCGGATGTGGCCGGGGCCTATCCGCGCCTGTCCGGCGACCAGATCGACATGCTGAGCCGGCGCGGCGAGAAGCGGCCGGTTCGGCGGGATGACGTGCTTGTCGCCGAGGGCCAGCGGGACCGGGACTTCTTCGTCGTGCTCGCCGGCACGGTCGCGGTGATCGAGGGGTACGGCACCCCGAAACCCCGGCTGGTCCGGGTGCACGGCCCGCGCCGCTTTCTCGACGAGCTCGGCCTGCTCACCGGCCAGCCGTCCTTCGTCTCGATGGTCGCGCAGGAACCGGGCGAGGTCCTCGCGGTGCCGCTGCCCGCGCTGCACGAGCTGGTCCGCGAGCAGCCGGAGATCGGGGACCTGATCCTGCGCAGTTTCCTGGCCCGCCGGGAGCTGCTGATCGGCGGCATCACCGGCATCAAGATCGTCGGTTCGCGGTTCAGCCCGGACACCCGCCGCCTGCGCGAGCTGGCCGCCCGGAACCGGGTGCCGCACACCTGGATCGACCTGGAGGAGGATCCGGACGCCGAGGAGCTGTTACGCCGGCTGTCCATCAGCGCGAAGGACACCCCGGTGGTGATCTGGCGCGACCGGGTGCTGCACAACCCCTCGAATGCGGAACTGGCCCGGGTCGCCGGCCTGCGGCGCTCCGGCCGGGACGACGCCATGTGCGACGTCGTCGTGGTCGGCGCGGGGCCGGCCGGCCTGGCCGCCGCCGTGTACGGCGCGTCCGAAGGACTCGCGACGGTGGTCCTCGACGCGGTGGCCACCGGCGGGCAGGCCGGCACCTCCTCCCGGATCGAGAACTACCTCGGGTTCCCGGCCGGCATCTCGGGCGCCGACCTGGCCGACCGGGCCGTGGTGCAGGCGAAGAAGTTCGGCGCCGAGCTCAACGTCCCGGTCGAGGCGGTACGGCTCGGCCGGCACGACAGCGACCAGATCGTGCATCTCGACGACGGGACACAGTTGCGGACCCGGACGGTGGTGATCGCCACCGGCGCGCGGTACCGGAAGCTCGACGTGCCCCGCCTCGGGGAGTTCGAGGGCACCAGCGTGTACTACGCCGCCACCTTCATGGAGGCGGTCTTCTGCGAGCGGCAGCCGATCGCGGTCGTCGGCGGCGGCAACTCGGCCGGCCAGGCCACGGTCTTCCTCGCCCGGCACGCCGCCCGGGTACGGCTGATCATCCTGCACGACGAGCTGGACCGGGACATGTCCCGCTACCTGGTCGACCAGATCGAGCGGCTGCCCAACGTCGACGTGCTGCGTCACACGGAGGTCACCGAGCTGATCGGCGACGACGGCCGGCTGCAGGCGCTCGGCGTGCGCGACACCGGGACCGGTGACCGGCAGCAGATCCCGGCCACGGTTCTGTTCACCTTCATCGGGGCCCAGCCCTGCACCGACTGGCTCGCGTCCAGCGTCGCCCTGGACGACCGCGGTTACGTGCTGACCGGAGCGCAGGTGCGCACCGACGCGCCGCAGCCGATGGTGCTCGAGACCAGCCGCCCCGGCGTCCTCGCCGTGGGTGACGTCCGCAGTGGCTCGATCAAGCGGGTCGCGTCCGCGGTCGGCGAGGGCTCCATGGCCGTCCGCCTGATCCACGACCACCTCGCCCGGCTTCACCGCGCTCGCCCCGGCCCGGGGTGATCGCCCTCTGGGCCCTCGTGACCGGCGCGGCCGGCGGGCTCAGCTCCTGAGCTGCCGCTGCTGCAGCACGTACAGCAACGCGAACGACGGCCCGACCAGCAGGACGGCGATCGCGACGATCACCACGAGCGCGGTCAGCGACGAGTCCGGCGCGGCGGCCGTGCCGATCGCCGCGTGCGTGCCCAGCAGGTACGGGTACTGCGCCACGCCCCAGGCCACCACGATCGCGGCGACCGCCAGCGCGGCCAGCGCCCGGACCAGGCGGGCCGCCGCCCGTCGCAGGAGGACCAGCGCGGCGCCGCCGGCCAGGACGCTGAGGATCACGATCGGCAGGGCCCGGCCGAGAAGCCCGTCGAACAGGTGGCGGGCGTCGGCGCGCAGCACGAGGATCCCGGCGATGCTGAGCAGGCCGGTCGCCCACGCGGTGAGCCACGCCCGCTGCCGGAAGTACGGCGCCAGCTCGGGCGGCGCGTCGGCGGTGAGGAAGACCGCCGCCAGGTACGCGCACACCGCGACCGCCAGCACCCCGGTGAACAGCGAGGTCGGGTTGACCCAGCTGCTCAGCGGCCCACCGGGCACCCGCCCGGAGGCGATCCCGCCGGCCACCGTGCCGAGGAAGAACGGCGTGACCACCGAGCTGGCGGCGAACGCGGCGCCCGCCACCCGCTGTTGCGAGGTCTACTGGACCACCTTGCGGAACGCGAAGCCGCTCCCGCGCAGCACGATACCCAGTGCGGCCAGGCCGAGCGGAATGTAGAGGGTGCGCATGACGGTCGCGAAAGCGAGCGGGAACGCGGTCCAGAACACGACCAGGCAGTAGATCAACCAGGTGTGGTTGGCCTCCCAGACCGGGCCCAGCGAGTGGTCGATCACGGCGCGGGGAGCGCGGCCGCGCTGTGCGCCGCCGGCGGTCAGGTCCCAGAAGCCGGCGCCGAAGTCGGCACCGCCGAAGACCGCGTAGGCCAGCACGCCGAGCAGCAGGGCGACCGCGACCACCGTGCTCATGACCGCGGTCCGTACGGTACGGCGGTCGACCAGTTCCGGCGCATGATGCGCAGCACGAACAGGGCGCCGGCGCCCACCGCGACGTAGATGACGAGCGCGCCGGTGAAGAAGGCCCACACGTTCCCCGAGGTGGTCACCGCGTCCCGGGTCAGCAGCATGCCGCGGACGGTCCACGGTTGCCGGCCGACCTCGGTCACCACCCAGCCGGCCTCCAGGCACACGACCGCCAGCACGCCGGAGACCGCCGTGGCGCGCCAGAACCAGCGGGAACGCGGAAGGTCCCGGCGCCGCCACCACACGACCGCGAACCACACCGCCAGCCCCAGCAGCGCGAAGCCGATCCCGACCATGATGTCGAACGACCAGTGGACGATGGTGACCAGCCGTGGTGCCGGCCGCACCTCCTCCGGTATCGCGTCCAGTCCACTGATCCTGGTGTCCGGCGACCAGCCCGACAGCAGCGAGGCGCCGTCGGGGATCGAGATGCCGTACTTGACCTGCCCGTTCACCAACACACCGCCGAGCGTCTCGGGCACATGGGTGGACGTCTGCGGCAACGCCTCGATCGCCGCGAACTTGGCCGGCTCACGATGGAACACCTCGCGCGCGGCCACGTCGCCCACGAAGATCTGCAGCGGCATGACCACCGCCGCGGTGACGAACGGAATCAAGAACCCGAGCCGGTGGTACGCGTCCCGCCGGCCCCGCAGCATGCCGACCGCGTAGACGCCGGCCACCACGAAGCCGGCCACCACGTACGCGGCGAGGAACATGTGGACGGCCTCGTACCAGAAGGCGCCGTTGAAGAACACCCGCAGGGGCTGGACGTCGACGACCCGGCCGGCCGCGTCGACCGTGATCCCGGCCGGCTGGTTCATCCATCCGTTCGCGGCGACCACCGACAACGTCCCGCCGAGGCCGGCCAGGGTGACCGGCAATCCCGACCAGAAATGCGCCCACGGGCTGAGCCGGCGCCAGCCGTAGATGTAGATCGCGATGAAGATCGCCTCGATGAAGAAGAAGATCCCCTCGACGCCGAACGGAAGTCCGTACGCCGCGCCGTACCGGCCCATCAGGCCCGGCCACAGCAGTCCGAGCTCGAACGACAGCACCGTGCCCGACACCGCGCCGACCGCGAACAACACCGCCGCCACCCGCGACCACCGCTCGGCGAGAAGCAGCGCGGTGTCGTCGTGGCGGCGCAGGCCACGATAGTTCGCCACCAGCATGAAGAACGTGAACGCGACGCCGAACGGCACCAGGATGATGTGAAAGCCGAGGGTGAACGCCATCTGCTCGCGAGCCGGCAGGAGTTGCGCCGGATCACCGGGACCGGTCAGGAACGCCATCACGGGCATGGTGCGCGCCTTCCCCGCATTCGTCGCGGTAAACACCGAGCAGAACGGTGCGGGCCCGCCGAGCCGTCACCGATCCGCTCGGCGCGCCGGTGCGGCGCCGGCCGGCGCGGAGTCCTGGGCCAGGGCCATGGCGCCGACGAGCGGGGCGTCGTCGGCGAAGCGGGCCTTGGCCAGCGCCGGCGGGAAGGGAACCGATCGGCGCAGGGCCGCCGCGACGCGCGGCATGATGTGCTCGGCCGCGCCCATCATGCCGCCGGCCAGGACCACTCGCTCCGGGTCGACGACGACGCAGAGGTTGGCGATGGTGCGCGCCAGCGTCTCGATGGTCTCGTCCAGCAGGCGGGCGACGCCCGGTTCGGATCCGAGCCCGAACAGTTCCGCGGCGGTGACGGGCCGGCCCAGCAACGCGGCGCCGCGCCGGGCCAGGGCCAGGCCGGAGACGACGTCCTCCAGCGGCGCGTGCCCGTCCGCGAAGCCGGGATCGGTGTCGTTGTCGCGCAGATAGCCGATCTCGCCGGCCGCGCCGTGCGCGCCGGGAACGACCCGGCCGCCGACCACGAGGGCGGCGGCCAGCCCGGTGCCGAGGTTGACGTACAGCCCCACGTCGACCCCGCGCAGCGCTCCCCAGTGCAGTTCGGCGGCGGCGCCCGCGTTGACGTCGTTGTCGATCGCCACCGGGGCGTCGCCGAACTCGGCGCGCAACAGCGCGGGCAGCGCCATGCCGTCCCAGCCCGGCACGTTGGGTGCGAGCCGGACCCGGCCGCCGCGCAGCACGCCGAAGGTGGAGACGCCGACCGCCGCCGGTTCGGTCAGCAGCGTCCGGGCGGCTTCGAAGGTGCGTCGCACGGCCTGCATCGCGCCCGACTCGCCGAGGGTCCGTAAGCGGAGTGTGGCCTCGGGGCGGCCGTCGGGGGAGCCGACGGCCGCCGTGGCGATCGCGATCTTGGTGCCGCCGAAGTCGATCGCCAGGACCCGGGAGTCCGTCATCGGGGCTGACCGCGCCGGGCGAGGGAGTCCACGGCGACGGCGACCGCGAGGACCGCGGCGGTCACCATGTAGCGCACCGAGGAGTTCACGTTCAGCAGCAGCATGCCGTTGGTGATGGCCTGGATGACGAGAATGCCGAGCAGGGCGGCGTACGCGCGTCCCCGGCCGCCGAACAGCGAGGTGCCCCCGATCACGGCCGCGGCGATGGCCATGAGCAGGGTGTCGCTGCTGCCCGAGCTCTGGTTGACGGCGGCCAGACGGCTGGCGGCCAGGATGCCACCGGCGGCGGCGAGGGCCGAGCCCGCGGCGAAGGCGATCACCCGGATCCGGGTCACGTTGATGCCCGCACGCCGGGCCGCATCCGCGTTGCCGCCCACCGCGTACATGTGCCGGCCGAAGACGGTGTGCTGCAGGACCAGGTCGAGCGCCACGACCAGGGCGGCGAAGATGACCAGCAGGAGCGGCACGCCGCGGTCGGCCGTGAGGACGAGCACGACGGCGGCCAGGGCGACCGCCAGCCCGCCGAGGCGTACGGCCATCCGCAGGGCCGAGGTCACCGGCAGCCCGGCCGCACCCCGCAGCCGCCGGTTGACCAGCGCGCTGGTCGCGCAGACCGCGACGATCAGGACGGCGGTCAGCCAGGCGACCGGCGCCGGCAGCCAGCTGTCGCTGAGCTTGGCCACGAACCCGTCGAAGGGCAGGTTGATGGTCCCGCCGCTGCCCAGCACGTACAGCATCAGGCCCTGCCAGCCGATCAGCCCGGCCAGCGTGACCACGAACGACGGCATGCCGAGGCGGGTGAACATCCAGCCGTGCAGCACCCCGATCAGGGCGGCGCCGGCGAGGGCGGTCACGATGGCCACGACCGGCGGCCAGCCGTGCTTGACCGACAGGATGGTCATGACGACCGCGGCGAGGCCGCTGACCGACCCCGCGGACAGGTCGATCTCGCCGAGCAGCACGACCATGATGATGCCGAGCGCGATGGTGCCGGTCGCGGCCATCTGCAGGGCGAGGTTGGTGAGGTTCTCGGCGGACAGGAAGCGGTCGTTCAACGAGCCGAACACGACCGCGATGATGACCAGCCCGGCGACGACCGGCCAGGCCCCGAGATCGGAACCGCTGCGACCCGCCGGCCGCAGCGGTTTGCGCAGCATCAGAGAAAGTGCGGTCATGCGGTTTCCTCCGATGTCCCGGCAAGGGCGACGCCGCCGGTGATCGCGGCCACGACGGCCTCCGGGGCGGTCTCGGCGGTGCGGAACTCGCCCGCGTTGCGGCCGAGCCGCAGGACCACGATCCGATCGCTGACGGCCCGGACGTCGGCGAGGTTGTGCGAGATGACGAGGACGGCGAGCCCGCGGTCGCGCAGGCGCCGGATCAGGTCGAGCACCTGGGCGGTCTGCTCGACGCCGAGCGCGGCCGTCGGCTCGTCCAGGATCACCACGCGCGGATCGGCGACCAGCGCCCGGGCGATGGCGACCGACTGACGCTGACCGCCGGAGAGCATGGCGACCGGGACCCGGATGTCCCGGATCCGGACGTCCAGGGACGCCAGCAGGTCGCGTGCCGCTCGTTCCATCCGGATCGGGCGCAGCACCGACCAGCGTTGCCGCTCGGCGCCGAGGAAGAGGTTGGCCACCACATCCAGGTTCTCGCAGAGGGCGAGGTCCTGGTGGACGGTGGCGATGCCGAGCCGTTGCGCCTCGTGCGGGTTGCTCAGGCGAGCCGGGCTTCCGTCCAGCTCGACCGTTCCGCTGTCCGGGACGACGACCCCGGAGAGGACCTTCACGAGGGTCGACTTGCCGGCGCCGTTGTCACCGACGAGGGCGACGACCTCGCCCGGCGCGAGGTCCAGGCTCACCTCGTCGAGCGCCTGGACCGCGCCGTAGGCCTTGGATATCGCGTCGGCGGAGAGCACTACTGGATGCCCTCTCGCGCGCAGGCCGCCTTCACCGGCGGGGTGCAGATGTCGGCCGCGGTGTAGAAGCCGTCCTTCACGATCGTGTCCTTGATCTTGTCGGCGGTCACCGGGATCGGGTCGAGCAGGAACGAGGGGATCTTCGCCGTACCGTTGTCCACATTCGCCGGCGCGGCGGGCTTCTGGTCGTGGACCACCCCGACGGCCAGTTCCGCCGCCTTCTCCGCCTCGCTGCGGATGTCCAGGTAGATGGTCATGTACTGCTCGCCGGTCAGGATGCGCTGCACCGCCGCGAGCTCGGCGTCCTGGCCGGTGATGGGCGGGACGGTGGCGTAGCCGGCACGCTTCATCGCCGCGATGGCGCCGCCCGCCATGCCGTCGTTCGCGGACAGGACGCCCACGATGCTGTCGCGGCCGAGGGCGGTGATCGCCTGCTCCATCTCCTGCTGGGCCTTGTCGGGACTCCAGTCCGGAGTGTCGAACTCGCGTCCCACCGTCACCTTGCCGTCCAGCACGTGGTGCGCGCCGGTCTTGTAGTCGGCCGAGCTGGGATCGGTCGGCGATCCGTTGATCATGACGATCTTGCCCTTGCCGGTCGTGCCGGCCTTGCCGAGCGCGTCCAGCAGCGCCTGGCCCTGCATCTCGCCCACCCGGACGTTGTTGAAGGAGACGTAGTAGTCGTACGCGATGCCGGAGATCAGCCGGTCGTAGGCGATCACCGGAACCTTCGCCTGCTTCGCCCGGTTGACCAGGGACGCGACGGCGCCCGCGTCGACGGCGTCGAGGACCAGAGCGTCAGCGCCCTGGGTGAGGGCCGCCTCGACCTGCTGTTGTTGCTTGGCCGCGTCCTGGTCGGCGTTGAAGTAGAGCACCTTGCAGTCGGCGCACAGGGCCTTGACCTTGGCCTCGAACAGGGGCCGGTCGAAGGCCTCGTACCGGGTGGTCTTGGACTCGGGAAGGAAGAGGGCGATGGCGGCCGCCTTCTTCGAGCTGTCGGAGGCGTCGGAGTTGTCCGCAGCGCTGCAGGCACTGAGGAGGACGACGGCGGCGGTGGCGGCTGCTGCTGCGAACCGGCTGGTTCTCACGGTGCACCTCTCTTCCAAGGATGTGAGGAGCATCGTCAGCCACCCGGCCGCCGTTTAGCAATGTCCTTTACGAAATTGATAAATGAGATTTGCGAACGCGTGTGGCAGCCTGTAGGACGTGCAGAGCAGCGCGACAGCCAGTACCACGGCCGTTCTCCGGGTGATCAACGAGCGGGCCGTGTTCGCCGAGATCTTCCGGCTGGGGAAGGCGTCCCGCCCGGAGCTGGCGGCGATCACCGGGCTGTCCAAGCCGACCGTGGCCATCACCCTGAACAATCTGGAGGAGGCGGGACTGGTGCGTCAGGTCGGGCGGCGTGCCGGGCCGGCCGGTCGCTCCGCCCTGCTCTACGAGGTGCGCCCCGAGGCCGGCTACGTCCTCGCCGTGGACATCGGGCGCGCCTTCGTGCGGACCGCCCTGGCCGATCTCGTCGGCGACGTCGTCGCCCGCAAGGAGGAGCCGTCCCACGGGTACCGCGAACAGGACCTCGTCGATCAGCTCGCCCGCCTCGCCGGCGAGCTGGCGGGCGCCGCCGGGATCACCCGCGACGACATCACGCTCGCCGTGTTCGGCACTCCCGGCATCCACGACAAGACCGACGGCTCGCTGCACCTCGCGCCGAACCTGCCCGGCTGGGAGCGGCACAACAGCGTCGCCCAGCTGGCCGGCATCACCGGCGGCACCTACGTGGTGGAGAACGACACCAACCTGGCCGCGATCGGCGAGGCCACGTACGGGCTCGGCCGGGGCGTCCGCCATTTCGTGTACGTGCAGATCGGCACCGGCACCGGCATGGGCATCGTGATCGACGGCAAGCTGTACCGCGGCACCCGCGGCGCCGCCGGCGAGATCGGGTACATGCCGGTGGGCGACGGCGACCCGCTGCTCGAGGAGCCGGGATCCCGCGGCCGGGGCATGTTCGAATCGGTCGCCTCGGCCGCCGGTGTCGTGGCCACGTCCCACCGCCTCGGCCTGGTGGACGCGACCACCGCGAAGGAGGTTCTGGACGCCGCCCGGGCCGGCGACGAGGCTGCCCTGCGCGCGGTGGACCGCGAGATCGAGTACGTGGGCCGGGCCCTGGCCGGCGTCACCGCGGTGCTGGACCCGGAGCTCGTGGTGCTGGGCGGGGGAGTGGCGGGCCACGCCGGCGATCTGCTGGCCGGTCCGTTGCTCGAACGGCTGGACCGCCTGGTCGCCATGCGGCCGCCCCGCATCGAAGTCTCCACCCTGGGCTCCGACGCGGTCCTGCTCGGTGCCCTCGCGTCCGGGCTGACGGCCGCCCGGGACCTGGTGCTGGACCGCGCTGAGCCGCCGTCTGCCCGCTGAGCCCCGCCGGCGTCACTGCCGGCTGCGGTAGAACGACACGTCGTTCGTCCAGCCGGTGCGGCCGCGGGCCAGGTGCTCCCGGGCGTCGAGCCAGGGCTGCTCCCGGAAGACCTCCTCGTGCGCCGGTTCGGCGTAGGCGATCCGCAGGCCGCGTCCGTGCGTGCCCTCGGCGATCCGCTCGAGTGCCGACCGGAGTGTCCTGGCCTCGAACGGGTTGAACAGGAACAGCACCGTCGCGCCGGCGTAGTCGTACGTGTCGGCCGGGGTGTTCTCGACCGTGATCGGCGCTCGGCGGCCCTGGAGTCGCTCGGCGTTCGTGCGGGCCTGCCGGCACAGGTCCGCCGACAGCTCCACGCCGACGACCCGCCGGACGGGCCGGCGGGCGGCGCAGCACAGGACCCGGCCCTTGCCGCTGCCGATGTCGACGAACACATCGGACGATCGCAGGTCGAGATGGCCGAGGATGCCGCGGATCGTGCGGTACGCCATGGTGGCGTAATGGACCGAGTCCGGGTGGTCGGTCGGCACGATGCCCCGGGTCGAGATTCCCATCCGGCGCTCGCACCAGATGGTGTCCAGGCGGTCGAACAAGCTGTTCTGCACGGTCGGGCCCTCCCGGTGCTCGGCGATCCGGATGACTCGGGCGATTGACTTACACCCATCTATGTCCCGGCCGGACTTGCCGGGCAACGCCCGTTCGGATTGCTGAGTTGTCCGTAAGGGTGATGCCGTGCCCGCTCTCGCCGTCGACGCCGGCGAGGTGAGCCCTTACGCTCTGATGATGCGGGCTCGGTGGGGGAACGCGTACGCCGGCGACGTCGCCGCCTCGCAGGACAACCTGCGCACCGGCTGGGACCGCAGCGAGCCGGCGCTCGCGCCGAGCACGGTCACGAGCACGACCTTCGGCCAGCTGTTCGCGACCAAGGTTCAGGGCCAGGTGTACGCGCAGCCGCTCGTCATCGGTGGCACCGTTGTCGTCGGCACCGAGGACAACTACGTCTACGGCCTGGACGCGGTGACCGGGGCGGTGAGATGGCAGCGCAGCCTGGGTCGGGCCTGGCCGGCCGGCGCCATCGGCTGCGCGGACATCGCCCCGAACATCGGCAGCACGGCCACCGGCGTCTACGACGCGTCGACCGGTCACGTCTATCTGACCACGAAGGTCGACGACGGTCCGGACGTGCTGCATCCCAACTGGTACCTGCACGCGGTCGAGGTGGGATCCGGTGCGGAGCGCGCGGGGTGGCCGGTGAAGATCGTCGGTACTCCGTCCAACGACCCTGCGCACCCGTTCCAGCCGTACGACGTGAATCAGCGGCCCGGATTGTTGCTGCTGGACGGCAGCGTCTACATGGCGTTCGGCTCGATGTGCGACCACGGCCACTATGTCGGGTGGGTGGCCGGCGTGAACACCGGCACCCGGGCGATCAGCGTGTGGTCCGACGAGGCCGGCGCGACCAGCAGTGGGGCCGGCATCTGGCAGGCGGGCGGCGGCCTGGTCTCGGATGGTCCCGGCCGCATCTTCCTCACGACCGGCAACGGTGTGACGGCTCCGGACGGGCCCGGCAGCGCCCCTCCGCAGCAACTGTCCGAGGCGGTCGTGCGGCTCGGCGTCGCGGCCGACGGCACGATCTCCGCGCGAGACTTCTTCAGCCCCGCCAACGCCGCCCAGCTCGACCGCAACGACCAGGATCTCGGCTCGGGCGGGCCGGTCGCGCTGCCCGCGCCGTACTTCGGCACGGCGGGCACGCCGAACCTGATGGTGCAGATCGGCAAGGACGGCCGGCTGTTCCTTCTCGACCGGGACCGCCTCGGCGGGAAGAACCAGAAGCCCGGTGGCGGCGACGACGTGGTCCGGGTGGTCGGCCCGTACCTGGGCGTCTGGGGACATCCCGCGGTGTACGGCGGCGAGGGCGGGTACGTGTACGTAGTCCAGAACAGCGGCGGCATGCTGGCCTTCCGGTACGGTGTCGACGGATCCAACCGGCCGGCGCTGTCACTCGCGGGCACCAGCTCGGAAAGCTTCGGCTACAGCTCCGGATCGCCGATCGTCACCTCGGACGGCACCACCCCGGGCACTGCCGTGGTGTGGGTGACCAACGTGGACGGATCGTCCGGCGCGAACGGGCGGCTGTGCGTCTACGACGCGGTGCCGGCGAACGGCCACCTGACGCTGCTGCGCTCCTTCCCGATCGGAACCGGTGCGAAGTTCTCCACGCCGGCCTCGGCCGAGGGGCGGGTCTACATCGGCACTCGCGACGGGTTCGTCTACGGCTTCGGGCAACCCACCACCGCCGCGCTGCAGACCGCACAGACGCCCTTCGGCGACGTTCTCGTCTCGCGGACCGGCAGCGCCACGGTGACCGCGACCGCGACCCGTACCGTCACCGTCACCGCCGTCAGCACCACCGGGCCGCCGTTCGGAGCGACCGCACCGGTGCTTCCGGTGACCCTGACCGCGGGCCAGACGATTTCCGTCCCGGTCTCGTTCTCGCCCACCGCGCCGGGCTCGTTCACCGGAGCGCTGCGGTTCTCCGTCATCGAGGGCGGCGTCGGCCAGACCCTCGGCGCCGGCCTGCAGGGCAACGCCATCAAGCCGGGCCTGACCGCGACGCCGGCGACCGTGGACTTCGGCGACATCGCCGTGGGCACCGACAAGTACCTGACGGTCAACGTCACGAACACCGGCACGACGGACGAGACCGTCACCGCGGTGACCGGCCCGGCGCCGCCGTTCACCGTCACCGGGCTGCCCGCCGTCGGCACCGTCCTGCGGCCGGGGCAGTCCATCGGCGCGTCGGTGACCTACCGGCCGGAAGCGGCCGGCACCGACACGTCGTCGATCACGGTCACCGGCCCGCAGGGCGACGCCACCGCCCGGCTGACCGGCACCGGCGCCGTCGGCTTCGCCCAGCTCTCCCTCACGCCGGAGTCGCTGAGCTTCGGCGCCGTGCCGGTCGGCGGATCCGCCACCCGGACGCTGACCGTGGCGAACACCGGCAACCTTCCGGTCACCATCACCAAGGCGGCGCCGCCCGCGTTGCCGTTCGTCGTGAACACGCCCCTGCCCGAGGGGCTGGTGCTCAACCCTGAGGACACCGCGCATGTCGACGTCACCTTCGCGCCGACCGGGTCCGGCAGCTTCAGCAACTCGTACGTGATCAGCTCGGATGACGGCCACGGGGCGCACAGCATCCCGGTCATCGGCACCGCGGCGGGTCTGCCCGGCGGAACACCGCTGCCGCCGATCACCCAGGGCGGCTGGTTCGTCAACGGATCCGCCCGGATCGCCGGCACCGGCTTGATCCTCACCCCGAACGCGCCGGGCCTGGCCGGATCCGCGGTCTATTCGACGCCGGTGCCCAGTGACGGCCTGACCGCGTCGTTCACCGCGCAGATCGGCGGCGGGTCGGGCGGCGACGGGATGACGTTCGCCCTGCTCTCCGGGTCCGCCAACACCAGCCGCAGCCTGGGCGGCGGCGGTGGCGGCCTCGGCGTCGCCGGCCTTGCCGGCGTCGCCGTCGCGCTCGACACGTTCGGCAACGCGACGGACCCCTCGAACAACTTCGTGGGCATCAGCGCCGGCGCCACCGGAGGGGCGCTGACCTACGTCGCCACCTCGTCGAACTTCCCGAACCTGCGCAGCGGCCCGCACGGCGTCACCGTCACCGTCTCCGGCACGACGATCACCGTCTTCGTCGACGGTGCGCAGCGGCTGTCGGCCACCGTGCCCGGCCTCCCGCCGGCCGTCCTGCCGGCGTTCACCGGCGGCACCGGCACGGCCACCGACCTGCACGAGGTGCAGGACATCTCGATCAGCTCCGGCGGCACCGAGCTGCCCCCGCCCGGAACCGGCTGGCGCTTCAACGGCTCGGCCGACGTCGCCGGATCCCAGGTGGTCCTCACGCCGGCGGCGACGTCGCGGGCCGGCACGGCCCTCTACACCGACCCCGTCGCCGTCGACGGGCTCACCGCCTCCTTCACCCTGTCCATCGGTGGGGGAACCGGCGCCGACGGCGCCGCGCTGGTCCTGCTCGACCCGGCCGGGGCGAGCCCGACCAGCGTGGGCGGGGTGGGTGGCGGCCTCGGGTTCGCCGGGCTGGCCGGCGTGGCGGTGTCGTTCCGGACCTACCCGCGGAACGTCGTCGCGATCGAGGCCGGTACGGCCGGTGGCGCCCCGTCGGTCCTGGCGTCCACCAGCGACGTCCCCGATCTGCGGGCGGGCGGCCACGACGTGGTGGTCTCGGTCGGCGGCAGCACGATCGGCATCGCCATCGACGGGACGGACCTGCTCAGCGAGGCGGTCCCGGCGCTCGAGCCGACCGCGCTCGTCGGCTTCGCCGCCGGAACCGGCGCCCTGACCGACGTCCACGCGATCACCGCCGCCCGGGTGGTGAGCGGCCGCAGCGCCATGCCGCCGCCCGGCCCTCGCTGGTCGCTGAACGGCTCGGCGACGCTGTCCGGCGGCATGGTGCAGCTGACCGCCGCGGTCGCCGGCCGGGCCGGTGCGGCCATCTACGACACGCCGGTGCCGACGGCCGATCTGCGAGCCACCTTCACCATCGCGATCGGCGGCGGGACCGGCGCCGACGGCCTCACCTTCATGCTGCTCGACCCGGCTCGGAGCACCCCGTCCTCGGTCGGCCGCAACGGCGCCGGCCTGGGCTTCGCCGGGCTCACGGGCGTGGCGGTCGCCTTCGTCACGTACGCCCAGAGCGGCGTTCCGTCGAACAACTTCGCCGGCATCCAGACCGGCACCGCGGGCGGCGCCACCTTCGTCACCACCTCCACCGCGTTGCCCGACCTCCGCAGCGGAGCTCACGAGGTGAGGGTGGCCGTCACCGGCGGCGGCCTCGTGGTCACCATCGACGGGTCGGCTCTGTTCACCACCCCGGTCGCCGGGATCCCGGCAACCAGCCTGATCGGCTTCTCCGGCGCCACCGGCGGGCTCACCGACGTTCACGCCGTGCGCGGTGTGCACATCGCGTACTAGCGTCCGTGGTGGCCCGGGCTCCCCGGCGCGGCCGTGGCCTACGCGGGCTTGACCTCGACGGGGATCGCGGCGCTAAGGGTGTGGCCGACCGGCGAGGTGGCGGCGACCTTGCGGTGCAGCTCGGCAACCGCGCCGGGGTCGGCATCGGTGTCCAGGTGCACCGTGGCGCGAATGGCCGAGAAGCCGGCGTGCCCGTCGGCGAGTCCGAGGAAGGTGTGCAGATCCAGGTCGCCGTCGAGGTCGATGCGCAGGTCCCGGATCACGATCCCGGCGAGCGTCGCGTTGGCCGCGTAGCCGACGGCGAGGCAGTTGCCGAAGGCGCCGAGAAGCTGCTCGACCGGGTTCGGTGCGGCGTCGGCGCCGCCGAGTGTGAGCGGCTCGTCCGACGCGATCGGTTCGAAGTCGCGTACCTGCGCCTCGGAGGCGAACGCGCCGGTCCAGCGAACGGACGCAGCCCACCTGGTCTGCGCCGCCTCCGGGCGGCTCTGGATGGTCCGAACCAGCGCGCCGATGGCCGCGAGGTCGACCTGATTGACGTTCTGCGTGGTGGTCATGCCTCAGTCTAGGAACTAAACCTATAGGATTGGAAGGTGTTAGTACCGTCGGTCTGCGCGGCACCGGCCAAGACCCCGCCGGTTCGTTGCCGATGACCTGGCAGACCTGCTGTTCAACGTCGTCGCCGGGCCGGGTGCCCTCGCCCGGTACCGGCTCAACGGCCAGCTCACCGGCCCGCTCGCCCGGATGCTGATCGCCGGCACAGTTCCGGGCGTCGTCCTCGGCGCGGTGATCAGGGTCTTCGCCATCCCCGGTCAGCAGGTCTTCCGCCTCGTCGCCGCAGCTGTTCTGCTTCCGCTCGGCGTTTGGCTCGGTGCCCGGGCGTTGCGTCCCGGCCGGCCGGACCGTACGCCGTTGTCAGGGCGGGGCATTCTGACCCTCGGCGTTGTCGTCGGCACCCATCGCCCCGCACTGGGCGCTCGGCCTGCTCTGCGGCGCCGGCGGGATCATCGGCGGATACCTCGGCGCCAAGTTGCAGCCCCACCTGCCGGAACGCGCGCTCCGGCTGCTCCTCGGCGCCCTCGCCACCGCCGTCGCCTTGCTCTACCTGGTCCAGAGCTTCCGGGACTGGCGATAGTAGGACCATGTCCTTACCCGATCTCGTGTTCGGCTTCGGTGCGCACAGCGGCATCGACGACGGGCCGGAGCTCTTGCGCCTGGCGCAGCAGGCCGACCGCGACGGTCTCGACCTGTTCTCCCTGTCGGACCATCCCTATTTCGGCGGGCGCCTGGACGCGTACGCGGCCATCGGTTTCGTTCTCGGCAGCACGCAGCGCATCGCCGGCCTCGCCAATGTCACCAATCTGCCGACCCGGCCGGCGCCGATGCTCGCCCGGACGGTGACCTCGCTGTCGGCGCTGTCCGGCGGCCGCATCGTGCTGGGTATGGGCGCCGGTGGTCTCTGGGAGCGCATCTCCGCCATGGGCGTGCCGGCGCTGTCCCCGGCCGACGCCGTCGACGCCTTCGAGGAGGCGATCGTCCTGGTGAAGAGTCTGTCCGGGGGTGGTCCGCCGGTCACGCACCACGGCCGCCACTACCGGGTCGAGCAGATCGAGCCGGCGCCGGTGGCCGCGCCGCCGGTGTGGACGGGCTCCAACGGGCCGAGGTCGCTGGCCGCCACCGGCCGGGTGGCCGACGGGTGGATCCCGGGGCACGCCGCCGACTGGCGCAGCGAGCGGCACCGGCAGTCGCGGCCGATCATCGATGCGGCGGCGGTCGCCGCGGGCCGGGATCCCCGCGACATCCGTACGGTCTACGACTTCCCGGGCCGCGTCGCCGACCGGCCGCTCGCGGTCACCCGAGGCCCCGACGGCCGGTGGATCGGTGGCTCCACCGGCCAGTGGGTCGAGGAGCTGACCGAGGCCGTGGTGGAGCACGGCGCGACCGGCTTCATCCTGTTCGCGCCCGGCGGCGGCACGCCGGACGACGTCACCCTCGGGCGCTGGGCCAACGAGATCGTTCCGGCGGTGCGCGCGGCGGTGTAGACGCACGACACAGTTAACATATAGGTTTTGTAGGTTATGGTCCCAGGTGCGGTGACAACCTGACGGGAGCTCGTGCCATGACCGTACGACCGCTGCACTTCAATGCCTTCATCTGGCCCAACGGCTACCACGAGTCCGCCTGGCGAGTGGTCGGCGACGACGTCCGCGGTGTTCTCGGCCTCGACTACTACGCCGGCATCGCGCGCATCGCCGAGCGTGGCCTGATGGACGCGATCTTCCTGGCCGACAACATCGCCATCGCCGAGTACCGGGTGACGCATCTGCCGCAGACGCAGTTCGACCCGGTCTCGGTGCTGTCCGCGCTTGCGGCCGTGACCACCCGGATCGGGCTGATCGGGACCGGGTCGACGACGTACAGCAAGCCGTGGGAGCTCGCCCGGCGCTTCGCGACTCTCGATCATCTGAGCGGCGGCCGGGCGGGGTGGAACATCGTCACCACCGTCACCCCGCTGGCGGCCGGGAACTTCGGTGAGCGGGTCCATCTCGAGCACGACGAGCGGTACACCCGCGCGCACGAGTTCGTCGAGGTCGCCCAGCGGGCCTGGGACAGCTGGGCGGACGATGCGGTCGTCGGTGACCGCGCCCGTGGCGTGTGGGCCGAGCGCTCTCGTCTGCGGGCCCCGCGCTTCCATGGCCGGTTCTACGACGTGGAGGGAGTGCTGCCGTTCCCGCGGTCCCCGCAGGGCCGCCCGGTGCTGGTGCAGGCCGGTCAGTCCGCGGCCGGTCTGGCGCTGGCCGCCCGCTACGCGGAATTGATCTTCTCCGGGCCGGCCTCCCTGGCCGCCGCCGTGGCGTTCCGGACCGACCTGCGCGCCCGGGTCGCGGCGGCCGGCCGCGATCCCGAGCAGGTCGCGGTGCTGCCGGCGCTCATGGTGACGCTCGGCGGCACCGAGGCCGAGGCGCGGGCGCGGGCCCGTCGCCTCGAGGAACTGGCGAGCCCGGAGTTCCGCTGGCAGAACGCGCTGTACACGGCCGGGTTCGACCCCGATGCCTTCGACCCCGACGCCCCGTTCCCGCGGAGCCTGTGGGACGAGCCGGCCCCCTCCAGCCGGGCCGGGAAACTGCTCGAGGCCGCGCGAGCCCGGCCGGACGCGCCGCTGCGCGACATCCTCAAGGATCTCACCGGCGGCGCGGGACAGCTGCACTTCGTCGGCACGCCCGAACAACTGGCCGACCACATCGTCGCCTGGCAGGACGCGGGCGGTGCCGACGGCTTCACGATCATGGGCTCGACGCTGCCCTACGAGCTGAGCGCCTTCACCGACCACGTGGTCCCGCTGCTGCAACGCCGCGGGCGGTACCGGACCGAGTACCGCGGGCACACCTTGCGGGACCATCTCGGCCTGCCCCGGCCGCGTAACAATATTCTATAATTCCCATAGCATTTACGGAATATGATCTCCCGGTCGAGCAGTTCGCCGGCCCGTCACCCCCAGGGGGATCGAGATGGTTTCTCCTTCGCATCAGGGACTGCCCGAACTCACCCGCCGTGGCCTGCTCGCCGGCGTCGGCGGCACCGGGCTGCTGGCCCTGCTGGCCGCCTGCAACGCGGCCGGTTCCGCCCCGGACCCGGCCGGTTCCGCCGCCTCCACCGGAGGAGCCGGCCGCCGCGGCGGCACTCTGCGAGCGGGTTCGCCGCCGCCCCCGACCGCGGTCGACCCGGTCACCATGTACGACGGAAGCGCGATCGCGATCGTGCAGCTGGTCGCCGAGTACCTGATCTGGCTGGACCGTGACTTCAAGCTCGTGCCCCGGCTCGCGCAGTCCTGGACGTCCGCCCAGGACGGCAAGCAGTGGACATTCAAGCTGCGGCCGGGTGTCACCTTCTCCGACGGCACGCCGGTGGACGCCGCGGCGGTCAAGGCCTCCTTCGACCGGCTGCTCGACCCGAAGAGCAAGTCGGCGGCGCTGTCCGCCTTCGAGACGATCCTCAGCCCCGGCGGGGTCGCCGCGACCGACGGCGCCACGGTGACCTTCACGCTCGACCGGCCGTTCTCCGACTTTCCCTACCTGGTGTCGGCCGGCAACTACAACGCGGTCATCCTGAAGCCGGACTACGCCGGCGACTTCACCAAGAACGCGATCGGCTCCGGTCCCTTCCTGCTCAAGTCGTACGACTCCGCCACCGGGGCGTCGTTCGTGCGCAACGAGAAGTACTGGGACAGCGGCAAGCCGTACCTCGACGGCGTCGAGATCAAGTTCTATGCCGACGACCAGGCCGACCTGCTCGCGCTGCAGAGCGGAGACATCGACGCCCAGATCCTGAGCCGTCCGGCACTGGTCGAACCGCTCGGCGCGGCCGGCGCGGTCACGGTGGACACGGTCAAGGGAACCGGCGTCACCGTGCTGACCCTGCGGGTCGATCAGGCGCCGTTCGACCGGAAGGAGGTTCGCCAGGCGGTCGCGTACGCCCTCGCCCGGCCGGACATCCTCCAGTCGATCGGCACCGGCGTCGGCGACCTGGGCAACGACCACCTGATCGCGCCGCTGTTCCCGGCGGCGCCGGCCGACATCGCCCAGCGGGCCCAGGACAAGCAGAAGGTCGCGCAGCTGCTGCAGGCGGCCGGCGTGCCCAGGCTCAGCTTCACGCTCACCTTCGACCCACCGAGCAAGGACTACGCGGTCACCATCCAGAGCCAGCTCAAACAGGCCGGCATCACGGTCAAGCTGGACCAGCGCTCGTCGAACGACTTCTACGGCGGTGACCAGGCCAAGGACACCCCGTGGTTGTTCACCTCGGCCAACCTGGTGGGTTGGGCCGGCCGGCCGGTGCCCAGCCAGTTCATCATTCCGATGGTCAAGTCGCACGCGGTGTGGAACGGCTCGAAGTACGCCAACCCGGCGCTGGACAAGGCGGCCGACGCGTACGACCGGGCCACCACCGACGCCGACCGCAAGGCCCAGGCCGAGACGATCGCCCAGATCCTGCACGACGACGTGCCCATCGTGATCACCTACTGGGCGGGTGCGGTCCGCGCGTACAACGGCAAGAAGTTCACCGGGATCCAGGCACACCCCTCCTCGTACGTCGACTTCAGCACCGTCTCCCAAAAATGAGGTCCTTCCTGACGCGCCGGCTGGCCGCCATCCCGCTGACCCTGTTCGGCGTGTCGGTGCTCGTCTTCCTGGCGACCTCGGTGCTGCCCGGTGACGTCGGCCGGACCATCCTCGGCCGCGAGGCCTCCGACGCGTCGGTCGCGGCCCTCGACCACCAGCTCGGCCTGGATCAGCCGGTGCCGGTGCGTTACGCGCACTGGCTGGGCCACTTCGTGATCGGCGACTGGGGCGTCTCCTACACCCAGCACCAGCCGGTCAGCGGGCTGGTCGCGGTGCGCCTCGGCAATTCGGCCACCCTCGCCCTGTACGCCTTCGCCCTGCTGATCCCGGTCGCGCTGTCGCTCGGACTGGTCGCCGGGGTGCGGCACGACACGGTCCTGGACCGGCTGATCAGCGGGGTCAGCCTGGCGTTCGGCGCGACTCCGGAGTTCGTCACCGGCGTCGTCCTGCTGGTGGTGTTCGCCGTCGACCTCAAATGGTTCCCGGCCTCGGCGCTGCCGGCCCCCGGCGACGGGCCGCTCCGCGTGCTCTGGCATCTGACCCTGCCGGCGATCTCCCTGGTGGTGCTCTGCACCGGGTACGTCGCCCGGCACGTGCGGGCAAGCACGGTCGCGGTGGTCGGCGGACCGTACGTACGCGCGGCACGGCTGCGCGGCACGCCGCCGAACAGACTGGTGCTGCGCCACGTGCTGCGCAACGCGACGGTACCGGCCACCAGCGCCCTCGGCGTGCAGCTGCAGTTCCTCCTCGGCGGCCTGGTCGTGGTCGAACTGCTGTTCAACTATCCGGGCATCGGGGCCCTGCTGCTGGCGGCCACCGACAAGGACCTGCCCACGCTGCAGGCGACGGCGATGGTCCTCGGCGTGCTCTACATGACCGTTGTCCTGCTCGCCGACCTCACCTACCGGCTGCTGGACCCGCGCCTGCGGCTGGCGATCCCGTGACCGCGATCCCGCTCGCGGCCCGGGCCGGCCGACACCTCCGCTGGCAGCCCACCGCCGTCGTCGCCGGCCTGGTGCTGGTGCTGTGGATCGCCGCCGCGCTGTTCTGGCCCCATCTGGCGCCCCAGGACCCGGCCCTGCAGGTGCCGGCCGAGCGGTTCCGGCCGCCCAGCGCCGGTCATTGGCTCGGCACCGACCAGTTCGGCCGCGACGTCTTCGCCCGCATGCTGGCCGGCGCTCGGCCGGTGCTGGTCGTCGCACCCTTGGCCACCGCGCTCGGCGTGGCCGTCGGAGCGGCGATCGGACTGATCACCGGCACGTTCCGCGGCTGGATCGACGACGTCGTCATGCGCGTTCTCGACGCGGCCGTGGTCTTTCCCGCGGTCATCGCGGCCGTCCTGTTCGTCGCCCTGCTCGGGCATTCCACCCCGGTCCTGGTGCTGGTCATCGCCGCCGCCTTCGTCCCGATCGTGGCCCGCAGCATCCGGGCCGCCACCCTGGTCGAGCGCGAGCGGCCGTACGTCGAAGCGGCCCTGTTGCGCGGCGAACCGCGCGGGTCGCTGATGCTGCGCGAGATCCTGCCGAACATTCGCGGCACTCTGCTGGTCGAGGCCACCTCCCGGCTCGGCGATGCCGTCTTCGCGGCCGCCACGCTGTCCTTCCTCGGGTTGGGCCAGGGACCCGGCTCGCCGGAATGGGGAGCCTCGGTGTCGGAGAACCGGGTCTGGCTGCAGATCGCCCCGTGGACCGTCCTCGCCCCCGCACTGGCGATCGCCTCCCTGGTCATCGCGGTCGCGCTGCTGGCCGACGTGCTGCGTCAGCGGTGGGACGCCCGATGAGCGGATTGCGGGTCGACGGGCTGTCCATGGCGTACGGCGCCGCGCAGGCCTTGCACGACGTCTCCTTCGCGGTCGCGCCGGGGGAGATGTTCGGGCTGGTCGGAGAGTCCGGCTGCGGCAAGTCGACGCTCGGCTACCTGCTCGGCGGCCACCTGCACCCCGGCGGGCGGGTGCTCGGCGGCCGGGTCGAGGTGGACGGCGTCGACGTGCTGTCGCTGCGAGGGGCCGCACTGAACCGGTGGCGCTCGGCCGGCATCGCGTTCGTCCACCAGGAGGCGTCGAGCTCTCTGGATCCCACCATGCGTGTCGGGAAACAGGTCGAGGAGGTGTTGCGGGCTCGGGGGCACAGCAATCGGAGCGCCGCCGCGCGGGCCCTCGACCTGCTGCGTCAGGTGCGTCTGCCGGACGTGGCGGTACTTGCCCGCCGCTATCCCCACCAGCTCTCCGGCGGCCAGCAGCAGCGGGTGGTCATCGCGTGTGCGCTGGCCACCCGGCCCCGGCTGCTCGTGCTCGACGAACCGACCACCGGGCTCGACGCCTCGGTCCAGCGGGACGTGCTCGCCCTGCTGGTCGACCTGTGCGCCGAGCTCGCCGTGCCGGTCGTCCTGATCAGCCACGATGCCGAGCTGGTGGGTCAGGTGTGCGACCGGGTCGGCGTGCTGTACGCCGGCCGCCTGGTCGAGGTCGGGCCGGCCGCCGACGTGCTCCGGGACCCGGTCCACCCGTACACCAGTGGTCTGCTCGACAGCGTGCCCCGGCTCGGCGTACCGCGGGCCGTGCGCCGGCTGCGGCCGATCGGCGGCGTGCCGCCGCGGCCGGGGGAGCGGACACCCGGCTGCGCCTTCGCCCCCCGGTGCCCGGTGGCCGACGACAGCTGCACGGCCGCCGAGCCGGTGCTCGACGAGGGCGCCGTCCCCGGCCGTGCCGTTCGCTGCATCCGTCCCGGCTCCGCCGCGCGTACGGTCACCGCCGCCTCCGGTGCGGAGTGGGAGAAGGCCGATCGCAGCGCGCGGAAGCCGCTGCTGGAGGTGCGCGGCCTGGTCCGCCGGTACGGGAACACGGTCGCCGTCGACCACGTCGATCTGACCATCGGCGCGGGCGAGATCGTCGGGCTGGGCGGCGAGTCGGGCAGCGGAAAGGCCACCCTGGCCCGGGCGATCGCCGGTCTCGCTCCGGACGGCGACGGCGAGTTGCTGCTCGACGGCGCGCCCCTGCCGGCCGCGCTGGCCCGGCGCCCCGCCGATCACCGCCGGCGTGTCCAGATGGTGTTCCAGAACTTCGACGCGGCACTCAACCCCGCCCACCGGATCCGGCACATCCTGCAACGGGCGATCCGCACCCTGGGTGGCAAGTCGGACGTCGGGGCGCTGGCCGCGCGCGCCCAGATCGATCCCGCCCTGCTCGACCGGCGCCCGGACCGGCTCTCCGGCGGCCAGAAACAGCGTGTCGCGATCGCCCGGAGCCTGGCCGGCGACCCGTCGCTGGTCGTCTGCGACGAGCCGGTCTCGGCCCTCGACCTCAGCGTGCAAGCGGGAGTGCTGGAGCTGCTCGCCACCGAACGGGACAGCAACGGCACGTCGTACCTGTTCGTCTCGCACGACATGGCGGTCGTCAACTACCTCGCCGACCGGATCGCCGTGATGTACCGCGGTCAGATCGTCGAGCAGGGGCCGGCCGCCGACGTGATCGGCGGGGCCCACCACCCGTACACCCAGACCTTGCTGACCGCCTCCGCGGCGCCGCCGGCCGCCGTCGTCACCGATGGCTGCCGGTTCGCCGGAGCTTGCCCGCAGCGCATCGCCGGGCTCTGTGCGGAAACGCCGCCGCCGATCGTCGAGCTCGAGGCCGGGCACACCGTCCGCTGCCATCTCCAGCCCTCGCAACTACCTCGACGCACCGGAGGTAATGCATGACCGTTCACCACCCGCACATCGAGAACGAGTTCGCCGGCCTGCCCGTGGACCGCCCCGTCAACCGGCGCTGGGTCAACGTCATCACCGGCGGACATGTCAGCGCCGTCGTCTGGGGTCCCGGCGCACCGGAAGTCGTGCTGCTGCACGACGCCGGCGCCAGTGCCCGCTCCTGGGATGCGGTGCTGGCGGCGCTCGACCACCCGGCGGCCGCGCTCGACCTGCCCGGACACGGCCGCTCCAACGGTGAACCGGCCGACGTCGACAGCCCGGTGCGAGCCGCCCGCCCGGTGGTCGAGGCGATCCGGTCGTTCGCACCGCGCCATCGCGCGATCGCCGGATCCGGGCTCGGCGCGCTGGTCGCCCTGGCCGCCGCGGAACGTGCCCCGGCCGCCGTCCATCGCCTCCTGCTCGTCGACACGCTGCCCGATCCGTCGGCCGACGAGCGGCTGTGGGCGGTCCTGGCCGGACGCTCGGAACCGCCCGTACTGATCCGCGCCCAATACGGCGACACCAGCGACGACGCGGTGAGCCGTTTCCGCCGCGAGGTGCCCGCGGCCGTCGTCGTCACCGTCGGCGGCGCCGGCCACGACATCGCCACCGACCGACCCGAGGCACTGGCCGGCGCGATCGCCGCCCAGCTCACCGATGAGGAGCCCACCGGATGACCACCGAAGCCACCACCGTCCCCGTCATCGATCTCGCCGTTGTGCTGCGCGACGACGCGCCCGAATCCGCGCTGGCCGAGCTGCGAGCGGCGATCGAGCAGATCGGCATCGTCCAGGTCGTCAACCACGACGTGCCGCCGGACCTGATCGCCGACTTCCACCGGCGGATCGGCCGGATCCTCGACCTGCCCCGGGCCGAGAAGGCCGCGCTGGCCAGCCCGACCGCCCACCCCTACCGGGGCTGGCGGCAGTGGCCGGACGACTTCGGGCGGCTCGAACTGGAACGCTTCAGCATCGGCCAGTTCGACAACGCCGACGACGCTCGCGCGGCCGGCGTCCCCGACCGGTACGCGGATGTCTTCGCCCACGCCAACGTCTGGCCGCCGCAGGAGCCGGGTCTGCGGGAGGTCGCCTTCGCCTACCAGGAGGCGCTGCACGGCCTGGCACTGCGCGTGTTCGGCCTGTACGCCCGAGTGCTCGGGGTCCCCGGCTCGACGTTCCCGATCGGCGAGCGGCAGTACACCACCTTCGTCGTCAACAACTACCCGACCTGGACCTACGACGACTCGGCCGGCGACGACAAGCTCCTGCTGCTCGAGCATGCCGACAACTCGGTGCTGACGGTGCTGCACCAGGAAGGTGACTACGCCGGCTTGCAAGCGCAGCTCCCGGACGGATCCTGGAGCCCGGTGCCGATCATCCCCGGCGCCCTGCAGGTCTTCACCGGATCGCTGTTCACCCGATGGACCAACGGCCGGCTCAGCCCGGGCCGGCATCGGGTCGCCGCCGGCGGGACGGTGACCCGCCGGTCGTCGGCCGTGTTCGTCTACCCGAGCCTGGACACCGTGGTCGAGCCGCTGTCCGAGTTCATCGGTGCGGACGGCCCGGAGTTCGAGCCGTACGACGTCGGCGGCGAAGCCCAGCGGGCGGTCGAGGACTACCTCAAGGTCTTCGGCCGTCCCGAGCAGGTGGCGGCGTGGCGGGAGGGCCGCCCGTACGTGGCCGCGGTGAACGAGTCGTGACCGCGAACGTGTCGCGCCGGCACCCGGTCCCGGACGGCGCCATCACCTGGGAGCCCAGCGAGCGCTGGGTCCGCGGCCGGGCCGGCGGCGAGACGATCGTCGACAGCCGGCGGCCCATCCTCGTCTGGCAACCCGCTCAGGCCGTACCGCTGTATGCCTTCCCGGCGAGCGACGTGCGCGGTGACCTGCTGCGCGAGGCGACCCGTCCGGCCGGTCATCCGCACGCCGGCGCCGCCGCTTCCTACGATCTGGTCCTCGGTACGGAGGTGCGTGAGGCCGCCGCCTGGCGATTCGCGGCCGCGGAACTGTCCGGGTACATCGCGTTCGAGTGGTTCGGCCGCACCGGGCGCGGCCTCGACCACTGGTTCGAGGAAGAGGAAGAGATCTTCGTGCATCCGCGCGACCCGTACAAGCGGGTCGATGCGATCCGAAGTTCCCGGCACGTACGGGTGGAGATCGACGGAACTCTCGTCGCCGACTCCCACCGTCCGACCCTGCTGTTCGAGACCCGCCTGCCGACGCGCTACTACCTGCCTCGCGAGGACGTACGGCTGGATCTGCTCGTCGCCACCGACCTGCGGACCGGATGTCCCTACAAGGGCACCGCCGAGTACTGGTCGCTCCGCGGGGACGGTCCGGCGCCGCCCGACATCGCCTGGAGCTACGCCGACCCGATCCCGGCGGTCGGCCTGATCGCTGGGCAGATCGCCTTCTACAACGAGGTCGTCGACATCACCCTCGACGGGCAACGGCTTGAACGACCCGAGACACCGTTCACCAAGCAGCTCGCCGGGCGCAGGTGACCGGACCGGTTGCCACGGAGGCGGGGGTCACGGTGTGGTGGCCGTGGCGCCCGCCCGGCTCCAGATGTCGTTGCACTGCTCGCAGGTCGACTCCGGGATCACCCCGAGGCGCATGAGCCCCGCGAAGATCTTGCAGCCGATGCAGAACGCGAACACCGATTCGAGGGTGGCCGCGACCGTCACCAGCCCGAGCAGCACATAGCCGGCCGGGCGCAGGCCGAACCCGAGCAGCAGGACGGCCGCGCTGACCGACAGCACCGCGCCGATGCCCTGCGCGAAGCGCTTCGGCGGCCCAGGCACCAGCTTGGCCGGCCGCCCCAGCCAGGGCGTGATCACCCGGGTGGCCAGTTGCCCGAGGGGGCTCAGCGTCGGGCCGGTCAGGACACGGGCCAGAAAGCCGTACGCGATCACCGCGGACAGCCACGCCTGGTCCAGCGCGATGGCGGTGACGCAGAGCACGACCACCCCGCCGGCCACGACCCGCGCGGAGATCTCGTTGACCGGGTTCGGGAAGCTGAAGAGCTGACGCACCGCCACACCTCCATGATCGTGAACTACGCCGCCCGGTCGTCGCGGACCGGGAAGCCCTGCGCGGACCGGCGGCCGGTCGGCCCCCGGCCGGCCAGGTGATCGCGCTCGCCCGCGACGGTGGCCCGGCGGGCGCGGGCGGCGTCGGCGCGTTCGACCGTGCCCGGCTCCGGTGGCAGTCCGGCGAGCCGGGTGGCGGTCGTGAACAACGCATCGACGAGCCGTTCGATCTGCACGGCGCCCTCCGTCCACCGGTCGCGACAGCGGCGAACGAAATCATACTCCGACGATAGGGTTTGTGGTTGCGCCGAGCGACTTTCGCAGCGCACGCAGCCGGCGTGCCTCGGCGGGGTCGGCGACCGGCACCGCGGCGAGCAGTTCCTTCGTGTACGGGTGCTGCGGCGCCGCGTACACCTGGGCAGTCTCTCCGATCTCGACGATCCGGCCGTCGGCGAGCACCGCCACCCGGTCGGCGATCTGCCGGAGCACGGCCAGGTCGTGCGAGACGAAGACCATGGTGAGGCCGAGGTCCTCGCGCAGGTCCTCGAGCAACGCCAGCACGGTCGCCTGGGTGGTCACGTCGAGCGAGGACACCGGCTCGTCGCAGACGATCAGCCGCGGGCCGGTGGCGAGGGCCCGGGCGATGCCGACCCGCTGCCGCATGCCGCCGGAGAGCTGGTGCGGGTAGCGGTCGTACTCGCGGCGGGCGAGACCGACCCGCTCGAGCAGCTCCTCGACGCGGGTGCGCGGATCGCGTACGCCGGAGAGGCGCAACGGGTCCGCGATGCTCTCGCCGATGGTCCGTCGCGGGTTGAGCGACGACAGCGGGTCCTGGAAGACCATCTGCACCGAGCCGGGCGGCCGTCGCCGGAGATCGGCGCCGTCCAGGGTGATGGTGCCGGCCGAGGGGGTGAGCAGGCCGGTCATCAGCCGGGCGAGGGTGGTCTTGCCGGTGCCGGACTCGCCGACGACGCCGAGCGTCTCGCCGGCGCGGACGTCGAGCGTGGCGTCGTCGATCGCCCGTACCGGCGCGCTCCGGCGGAGTCCGCGGCGTCGCTGCGGGAAGTGTTTGCGGACTCCGGCGAGCCGCAGCAGCGGCTCTCCGTCGATCTTCCGCGGCGCGGTGGCGTGCGGCGCCGCGGACAGCAGTTCCCGGGTGTACGCCTGGGTGGGCGCGCCGAGCACAGCGGCGGTCTCGCCCTGTTCGACCGCGACGCCGCGGCGCATCACCACGACCCGGTCGGTGGAGCCGGCGACCACGCCCAGGTCATGGCTGATCAGCAGCAACGACGTACCGGTGGTCTCGCGCACCTCGTCCAGCAGGTCGAGGATCTGCGCCTGCACGGTCACGTCGAGGGCCGTGGTCGGCTCGTCGGCGACGATCAGCCGCGGGCGGCAGGCGAGCGCCATCGCGATCAGCGCCCGCTGCCGCATGCCGCCGGAGAACTGGTGCGGGTAGCTTGCCGCCCGGCGGGCCGGATCGGGTATGTGCACCTGGCCGAGCACCTCGACGGCCCGCTCCCGGGCGGCTCGGCGGGAGGCGCCGGTGTGCAGCCGGTAGACCTCGGCGATCTGGTCACCGATGGTGTGGAACGGGCTGAGCGCGGTGAGCGGCTCCTGGAAGACCATGGCGATGCGGGCACCGCGCACGCGCCGCCACTGGTTGTCGTCCAGGCCGGTGAGGTCGAGGTCGCCGAAGCCGATCCGGCCCTCGACGGTCGCGTTCGTGTGCAGCCCGAGCAGGGCGAGCGCGGTCGCGCTCTTGCCCGATCCGGACTCGCCGACGACGCCGAGCGCGCCGCCGGCCGGCAGCGCGAAGGAGAGCCCGTCGACCGCGACCGTGTCGCCGAAGCGGATCCGCAGGTCTTCGACGATCAGCGCGGTCATCGCAGCTCCACCCGGGGGTCGACGGCGCGGTACAGCAGGTCCGCGACGGTGTTCGCGGCGACGATCAGCAGACCGGCCAGGAGCGTGACGCCGACGACCACCGGCAGGTCGATCTGGTTGACCGCGCCGACCAGCAGTTGACCGACGCCCGGCAGGCCGAACATGGTCTCGGTCAGCACCGCGCTCGTCATGATCGCGGCGAGGTCGATCGCGGTGAGCGTGACCAGCGGCAGCAAGGCCCCACGCAGGGCGCGCCGCCAGATGATCCGGCGCTCCGGCAGCCCGTACGCCCGGGCGGTGCGGATGTGGTCCTCGGCCAGGGTCTCCTGGATGCCGGCGCGGGTCAGCCGGGCGTACGCGGCGGTCTGGATGACCGCCAGCGCGACCCAGGGCAGCAGGAGGTTCTGCGCCCAGGCCAGGGGGTCGGTGGTGAGCGGCACGTAGCTGGGGAAGGGCAGCCACTGCAGCTGCACGCAGAACAGCAGGAGCAGGAGCAGGCCGACCAGGAAGACCGGTACCGCGAAGCCGGCCAGCACCAGGCCGTTGACGATCCGGTCGAGCCACCGGTAGCGGCGTAGCCCGGAAAGCACGCCGGCGCCGATGCCGGCGGTCAGCGCCAGCACCTCGGCGCCGAGCGCCAGCGACGCCGAGACGGGCAGCCGGTCGAGCAGCAGCTGGGTCACCGGCTGGTCGGTCTCGAAGGAGTAGCCGAGGCAGGGTGCCGGGCAGTGCCGGGTCGCCGCACCGGCCGGGTAGTCGCGTCCGGCCACCAGTCCGTGCAGGAAGTGCGCGTACTGCGTGGCGACCGGCTGGTCGACGCCCATCGCGTGCCGTACCTCGGCGAGCCGATCGGGCGTGCAGCCCTTGCCGCAGGTGAGGATCGCCGGATCGGAGGGGGCGAGGTAGAAGAGCCCGTAGAGGAGCAGCGACAGGCCGGCGAGCACGAGCACCGCTCCGCCCACCCGGCGGACCAGATAGCCGATCATCGAAGTACCTCGCTCTGCCGCGGGTCGAGCGCGCGGCGCAGCCCGTTGGCGACCAGCACGAACGCCAGCAGGGTCAGGAACAGCAGGACGCCCGGGACGAGCACGTACATCGGGTCGGCGCGGAACCAGGTGGTCGCCGAGGACAGCATCTGGCCCCAGGACGGGGTCGGCGGGCGCACGCCCACCCCGAGGAAGGACAGTCCCGCCTCGGCGATCATGTTGGTGGGCAACAGCAGCGCCGCGTAGGTCAGCACCGGCGCGGCCAGGCCGGGCGCGATCTCCCGGCGGGCGATCCGGAAACGGCCGGCCCCGGACAGGCGGGCGGCGGCCACATAGTCCCGGGTGCGCACGGTGAGTGTCTCGCCGCGGGTGATCCGGGCGGTGCCGCCCCAGCCGAGGACCGCGATGACGACGGCCAGCAGCAGCGGGCGGGGCCAGGCCGGCGGCACGATCGCCAGCAGGGAGATGGCCAGGACCAGGCTGGGCACGGCGAGCACGAGGTCGATGACCCGGGTCAGGGCCGCGTCGGCCCAGCGTCCGCCGAGTCCGGCCGCGGTGCCGACCAGCACCCCGAACAGCACCTGCAGGATGGTCGCGCCGACGGCCACGCCGAGCGAGACCCGGGCGCCGTAGACGATGCGGGCGAACAGGTCGCGGCCGGTGCCGGGCTCGACGCCGAGCCAGTGCTCGGCGCCCATCCCGCCGAGCCGGCCCAGCGGCACCCCGCCGCGGGCCGAGTCGAGCAGGGTGTCGTGGTAGGTGGTGTAGTCCTGGCCGGCGGCCGCGGCCAGCAGCGGCGCCGCGACTGCGACCAGGACCATGACCAGGGCGACGCCCGCGCCGGCGACGAACCCGCGGTCCCGGCGCAGGCGTCGCAGCACGCTCACTTGACCGAGATCCGGGCCAGGTCGTACGTGCCGCGCCAACCGTCCGGCACGGCGTTCCTGACGTTCTTGCCGAACAGGTAGACGTCCTTCTCGTGGGCGAGCGGGACGGTCAGCGCCAGCTTGCCGATCTTCGCGTCCAGGGCGCCCCACCGGGCCTGCGCCTGCGACTGGTCGGTGAGCGCGTTGATCGCGTCGATCTCCGCGTTGACCGACGGGTCGTCGTACTGGGCGAGATTGAAGTTGCCGCCGGCCTTGATGATCTGCCGGCCGTCGAAGATCGGGATCAGGAACGGGCCGCCGGACGGCCAGTCCGCGCCCCAGTACTGCAGTGACAGCCCGGGCTCGGTGGCCGGCTTGCCGGTGACGTCGCGATAGGTGGCGGTGCCGATCGCGGTGAGCTTGACCGTGATGCCGGCCTGCTTGAGCGCCTCCTGGACGGCGGCCGCCACCTTGGGTCCCTGCCCCTCGGCGTCGTCGTTCTGGTGCGTCAGCTCGATCGAGAGGTTGCCGAGCCCGGCGTCGGCGAGCACCTGCTTCGCCTGGGCCGGGTTACCGGTCCCGCCGGCCGGGAAGTAGTCGTACGGCTGGTAGCCGAGCGCCTTCTGCGGCGGCAGGAAGGTCGTCGAGGCGCCGGCCACGGTGCTGCCGCCGAGCGCGTTCACGACGGAGGTGCGATTGACGGCGTACGAGATGGCCTCGCGGACCTTCTCGTTGTCGAACGGCGCCTTCTTGGTGTTGAAGGCCAGGTAGTAGGTGGCCGGGAACTCTCCCCGGGCGACCTGCTTGTCGAGCGGGCCGCCGGTGCCGAGCTGGGCCAGCTGTTCCGGGCCGACCACGGCGTCGGTGGTGACCGCGTTCGCATCCTGGCCGGCACCGGTCACCAGCCGTTGGTTGATCACCGCGGCGTCCAGCCCGCTGGTCACCTCGATCCGGTTCGGGCAGGCATACCGGAGGCTGTCGCTCTTGGTCGACCAGTGCGGGTTGCGCACCAGCACGAGCGACTTCTTGGGCTGGTACGACTCGACCATGTACGGGCCGGACGAGATCGGATGCGCCTCGTAGCCGACGCCCTTGTCCTTGGCCTTGGGCACCGGGGCGAACTGGGTCGCGGTGGCCAGGTAGGGGAAGTCGCCCTCGGGCTTGCGCAGCCGGAAGACGATGGTCCTGTCGTCCGGCGTCTCGATCGCCTTGATGCCCTCGGGCTGCTTGTACGGGCCCTGGTAGCCGGCCGCGTCCCGGAGCCAGTCGCGCAGGTAGGGCGCGCCGCCGGGGAGCTCGGGCGCGAACGAGCGCTCGATGCCGTACTTGACGTCGGCGGCGGTGATCGGCGTGCCGTCCTCGAAGAAGATGTCGTCGCGCAGCTTGTAGGTCCAGGTGCGGGCGCCGTCCGACGGGGTGCCGAGGTCGGTCGCCAGGTCGGGAGCGGGCTTGGCGCCGGCCTCGCCCTGCTGCCGGTTGCGCGTGGTCAGCGTCCGGAAGAGCAGGGACGGGATGTTGCCGCCGCCGGAGGTGTAGAGCCGCGCCGGGTCGAGATGGCTGATCCCGCCCTGGTTGAGCACGGAGAGCGTGCCGCCCTGACAGGTCGCCGGGTCGAAGGCCGCGCTCGGCGACGTGCCGCCGCCGCCACCGTCGCAACCGGCGGCGAGCAGCAGAGTGCCCGCCATGACGACGGGCGCGATCCTACGCATTGACACTCCTAAAATTCTATGGAGTTTGTAGGTTATCAGGCACGGGATCGGTCTTGCCAAATTCCCACATCAGCTATAGGAAAAGAGTATGTGGTACGGATCGCTGGACCCGGTATGAAGTTCCTGCTCCTCACCCTGATCACGCACACCGACCCGGCGAAACCGGCCGCCCGGCGCCTGCGCGAGGTCGTCGACACCGCGGTGCTGGCCGAGGAGGTCGGCTTCGATGGGTTCGCGGTCGGTGAGCGCCACGAACGCCCGTTCATCTCGTCGGCGCCGCCGGTCGTGCTCAGCCACATCGCCGCCCGCACCTCGCGGATCGAGCTGTGGACCGGGGTCACCACGCTCAGCCTGCTCGACCCGGTGCGAGCCTTCGAGGACTACTCCACCCTGGACAACCTCTCCGGCGGCCGGCTGACGCTGATCATCGGCAAGGGCAACGGCGCCGCCCAGGCCCAGCTGTTCCACGTGACGACCGACGACCAGTGGGATCGCAACCGCGAGGGCTACGAGCTGTTCCGGCGGCTCTGGCGGGAGCCGAAGGTCACCTGGTCGGGCCGGTTCCGCCCGTCCCTGGTCGAGGCGGAGACCTGGCCCCGGCCGCTGCAGCAGCCGATCACCGTCTGGCACGGCAGCGCCACCAGCCGCGAATCGGTCGACCTCGCCGCCGAGTTCGGCGACCCGCTGTTCTCGGCCAACGTCACCAATCCCATCGAGCCGTACGCCGCATTGGTCGACCACTACCGGGAGCGCTGGGCTTTCCACGGGCACGACCCGGCCGGCGCCCGGGTCGGCGCGGGCAGCGCGGGCTTCTACGTGGCCCGCACCTCGCAGGAAGCGGTCGACACGTACCGGCCGATCTTCTCCGCGCGGCTGGCGACGTTCCGCCGGCTGGGCGTCGAGCCGGTCTTCCCGACCCTGGAGGACGCCATCGAGCGCAGCTCCATCCTGGTCGGCAGCCCCCAACAGCTGATCGACAAGATCCACCGCTACCACGAGCGGCTCGGCCACGAGGTGATGCACCTGCACGCCGACGCCGACGGGCTCACCGACAAGCAGCACCGCACCGCGCTGGAGCTGTTCCAGAGCGAGGTGGCCCCGGCCGTACGCCCCCTGGAGGGCCGGTGACTCCCGCCGCCCTCACCGACGACGACCTGCTCGCCGCCCGGGTGGCCCGGCCGCGACGGCTCGGGCAGTGGCTGGCCGCCGCGGTCGCCGCCGTGCTGCTGGCCATGCTCGTGCACACCGTGCTGACCAATCCGCGGTTCCAGTGGGACGTGGTCGGCCGGTACTTCACCAGCTCGGCCATCCTGCGTGGACTGGTGCTCACGCTGTGGCTGACCGCGGCGGTGATGGCCGGCGGATACCTGCTCGGCACCGCGCTGGCGGCCATGCGGCTGTCGCACAACGTGGTGTTGCGCTCGGTCAGCTTCGGCTACGTCTGGCTGATCCGCTCGATCCCGCCGCTGGTCCTGCTGCTGTTCTGGTACGAGCTGGCCTCGCTCTACCCGCGGCTGTCGTTCGGCGTCCCGTTCGGGCCGGAGTTCCTGACGGTCCGGACGGCGCACCTGTTCACCGGCATCGTGGCCGCCCTCGTGGCGCTCACCCTCGACGTCGCCGCGTTCTCCGCCGAGATCATCCGCGGCGGCCTGCTGGCGGTGCCGGCCGGGCAGACCGAGGCCGCCCAGGCGCTCGGGCTCGGCCGGTGGCGGATCTTCCGGCGGGTGGTGCTGCCGCAGGCGATGCCGGCCATCGTGCCCGCCTCCGGCAACATGCTGATCAGCATGCTGAAGGCGACCTCGATCGTGAGCGTGATCGCCGTGCAGGACCTGCTCTACTCGGCCCAGCTGATCTACAACCAGAACTTCCAGGTGATCCCGCTGCTGCTGGTCGCCACGCTCTGGTACGTCGTGCTGACCACGATCCTGTCGATCGGCCAGTACTACGTGGAGCGTCACTACGGGCGCGGCACCCGGCGCAGCTTCGGGCGGATCTGGCTGGGCGGCCGCCGATGACCGCCCCGCTCGTGCACGTCCGCGGGCTGGTCAAGAGCTTCGGCTCGCATCGCGTGCTGGAGGGCGTCGACCTCGACGTGGCCGCCGGCGAGGTGGTCGTGGTGCTGGGCCCGTCCGGCTCGGGCAAGAGCACTCTGTTGCGCTGCCTCAACCACCTGGAACGCCCGGACGGCGGGTTCGTGCAGGTCGGCGGGGAGCTGATCGGCTACCGGTACGCCCGAGGCCGCCTGCACGAGCTGCCGCACGCCGCGGTCACCCGGCAGCGGGCCCGGATCGGCATGGTGTTCCAGCAGTTCAACCTGTTCCCGCACCGGACCGTGCTGCAGAACCTGGTCGAGGCGCCGGTCGCCGTGCGCGGCCTGCGCCGGGACGAGGCCGTCGCCGAGGCGCGCACCCTGCTGGAGCGGGTGGGGCTGGCCGGGCGGCAGGACGCGTACCCGAGTCAGCTCTCCGGCGGCCAGCAGCAGCGCGTGGCGATCGCCCGGGCGCTCGCGATGAACCCCCGACTGATGCTCTTCGACGAGCCGACCAGCGCGCTCGATCCGGAACTGGTCGGCGAGGTTCTCTCGGTCATGCGCGACCTGGCCCGCAGCGGCATGACCATGATCGTCGTGACCCACGAGATCGGCTTCGCCCGCGAGGTGGCCGACACCGTGGTCTTCCTCGACCGGGGCCGCATCGTCGAGTCCGGGCCTCCGGGTGACGTCCTGTCGAACCCGCGTCATGAACGGGCCCAAGCCTTCCTCGCCGCCGTTCTCTGAAGGGATCCCCGTGCAGAAGATCCTCCTGGCGCTGAGCGCCACCGTGGTCCTGGCCGGCTGCGGCTCGTCCTCGGCCGCCGTCACCGGTTCGCCGTCGGCGGCGCCCAGCTATCCGACGCAGGACGTCATCTCCGGCATCACCACCGATGCGAAGATCGCCGCCGAGTTGCCGGCGGCCGTGCGCGACCGCGGCACGCTGATCCTGGGCACCACGATCACTCCCGGCCTCAACGGCCTGCCGCACGCCGGCCAGCCGGCCGACGGCACGAACATCGGCGTGGACGTGGACCTGCGGGAGGCGGTCGCGAAGGTGCTCGGCGTCCGGTGGGAGGTGCAGAACGGAACCTTCCCGACCATCATCCCCGGCGTCCAGAACGGGAAGTACGACGTCGGCATGGACAACTTCGGCGTCACCGCCGCCCGCGAAAAGGTCGTCGACTTCGCCACCTACCTCACCGACGGCCAGTCCTTCCTCGCCCCGGCCGACAGCGACCTCACCCGGGTCTCCGACATCACCGACCTCTGCGGCCGGACGCTGGCCACCAGCCCCGGCTCGACGTTCCAGCAGATCCTGGAGAACGACAAGGCCAAGTGCGCCCAGGCCGGCAAGCAGCCGTACACCGTGCAGTACTTCGCCGACAACGCGCCGATCTGGCTCGGCCTGGCCAACGGCAAGATCGACGTCTTCTTCGGGCCGACGCTGAGCCTCAAGTACGACGCCGCGCACATCCCGAACACCAAGTTCCTCAGCCAGTTCAGCTCCACCCCGGTCGGCTTCGTGACCGGCAAGGGCTCACCGATCGCCCCGGCCCTGCGCGACGCCGTCAACAAGCTCATCGCCACCGGCGACTACGCGAAGATCCTCGGCAAGTGGGGCGTCACCGACTCCGGAATCCGGCAATCGGCCATCAACCCGCCGTCGTCGCTGTGACGCGAGCGCTCCCGATGATCTCGACCTGCCGCCGGTGTTCCCGGCTGCGCGTTCGGCCTGCGCGGCGACCACCGACCGATAAGATGGCCGCGGCAGGTCCTTTGAGCCCGAAGGGCGACCCATGGAGATCGGCTTCGCCGCATCGCAGAGATCGCGTCTCGGGATCGAGTGGGAGATCGCCTGTGTCGATCGCCGCAGCGGGGAGCTGGCGCCCGCCGCGCCGGGTCTGCTGGCGCGGCTCGGTGGCGCGGATGCCTTTCCGCACGTGACGTCGGAGCTGCTCACCAACACGGTCGAGGTGGTCAGCGCTCCGCACCTCGGCGTCGCGGACGCCGTCGCGGATCTGACCCGGCTGGTCGAGCGGGTCGCCACGCTGGCCGAACCGATGGGCGTCGACCTCATGTCGGCCGGCACGCATCCGTTCAGCCAGTGGTTCCAGCAGCAGGTCACGCCGGGCAAGCCGCGCTACGACACGCTGATCGACCGCACCCGGTGGTGGGGCCGGCAGATGATGATCTGGGGCGTCCACGTGCACGTCGCCGTCGAGGATCGCCGCAAGGTGTTCCCGATCATCGACGGCCTGCTCACGTACCTGCCGCACTTCCAGGCGCTCAGCGCGTCGAGCCCGTTCTGGGCGGGAGAGAACACCGGCTACGCCTCCAACCGGGCGCTGATGTTCCAGCAACTGCCGACCGCTGGGCTCCCGCCGCAGTTCACCGAGTGGGGGCAGTACGAGGCGATGGTCGCCGACCTGACCCACGTGGGTGTCATCGAACAGCTCAACGAGCTGCGCTGGGACATCCGGCCGTCGCCGCGGTGGGGCACCATCGAGGTGCGTACGTTCGACGGGATCTCCACCGCCGACGAGATCGGCGCGATCGCCGCGCTGACCCAGTGCCTGGTCGAGCACTTCTCCCGGGAGCTCGACGCCGGCCGGGACGTGCCGAAGCTGCAACCGTGGTTCGTCCGGGAGAACAAGTGGCGGGCGGCCCGCTACGGGCTCGACGCGATCATCATCCAGAACGCCGCCGGCGACGAACGGCTCGTCACGAAGGATCTCGACGAGCTGGTTCCGGTTCTCGAGCCGGTCGCCGCGGCGCTCGGCTGCTCCGCGCAGCTGGCCGGCGTACGTGACATCGCCGCACACGGGGCGAGCTACCAGCGCCAGCTCCGGGTCGCGGCGGCCAACGGCGGAAGCCTCAAGGCGGTGGTCTCGTCGTTGGTGCGGGAGCTGCGCGACGGCCTGCCCGCCGGAGCGGCGTGATCGCGCCGGCTACCGCAGCTCCAGGTGCTCGCGGAGGGTGTGCCCGGTGTACGAGGTGCGGTAGATGCCGCGCTCCTGCAACTCCGGCACCAGCCGGTCGACGATGTCCTCGACCGAGCCGGGCAGCAGCTGCGGCACGATGTTGAAGCCGTCCACCGCCCGGTCGCGCAGGTAGCGGGCCCACTCGTCGGCGACCTGACTCGGCGTACCCACGAAGGTGTTGTGTCTCGGCGTCACCGCGATGACCAGGCCGCGAATGGACAGCCCGCGCTCGGCGGCCAGCCGCCGCCAGCCCGCGATCCGTTCCCGTTTGCCGGTGCGGTGCTCGATGGCGATGGTGCCGCGGGACGGGTCCAGCTCGCCCTCGGCCGGTTCGATGTCGGGCAGCGGGCCGTCCGGGTCGTATCCGGAGAGGTCCTTGCCCCAGTACTGCTCGAGAAAGGCGAGCGCGCGCGGCCCCGTGGTCTGCTCGCGCTCGATCCAGGCTGCCTTCTCGGCGGCCTGCGCCGGGGTGTCCCCGAGGACCACCGACGCGCCGGGCAGGATCCGCAGCGACTCGGGGGAGCGGCCGTACCCCGCCAGGCGCTTGCGGAGATCATCCGCGTACGCGATCGCCTTGTCGTAGTCGGTGTTGGCGGAGAAGACCACGTCGGCGTGCCGTGCGGCCAGATCGCGGCCACCGGCCGAGTCGCCGGCCTGGAACAGCACCGGCCGGCCCTGCGGGCTGGGCGGCACGGTCGGTGCCGCGGTCAGCCGTACCAGGTCGTCGTCGCGGTCCACGGTCTCCCCGCGCCACAGCGCCTTGGCCGCCTCGACGAACTGGCCGGCCCGTTCGTACCGTCGCTCGTGCGGCAGCCATCCGCCGTGCCGGAAGTTCTCCCCGGTCCAGGCGTTGTCGGTGGTCACGATGTTCCAGCCGGCCCGGCCGCCGGAGAGATGGTCGAGGCTGGCCAGCCGCCGGGCGAGGTCGGCCGGGAAGTTGTAGGTGGTGTTCTGGGTGGCGACCAGGCCGATCCGCTCGGTCTCCGCGGCCAGGGCCGCGAGCTGGGTGATGGCGTCCGGCCGTCCGGCGACGTCGAGATCGTGGATGCGACCCCGATTCTCCCGTACGCGTAATCCCTCGCCCAGGAAGAAGGCGTCGAACAGCCCGCGCTCGAGCGTCCGGGCGGTGGCCACGAAGGTGTCGATGTGGGTGTGCGCGGCGAAGTCGGGTTCGGCCCACAGCAGTTGCGGCCCGACACCGGTGAAGAAGACTCCCAGGTGCAGCATGCGTCCCCCTATCGGGCGGTGGCGAACCGGTTGGCCGGCCGGGGCAGGCCGAGCCGCTCCCGCAGCGTGCCGCCGGGCGCCGGGCCGGTGTGCAGGGCGGCGGCCAGGCGCGGCAGGTCGGTGGCGAGCACGGCGGGGTGTACGCGTACCCCGTCCACCAGGCCGGTCAGCCGGTCGAGCAGGGCACGCAGCTCTTCGGCGCTGCCGGCGTGCCGCAGCCGGGCCGGCGTGCCCCACGGCCGGACCGCGTCCAGTGCGGCCAGCCGCTCGGCCCCGAGCAGCACGTCGAGCTCGGCGAAGACCAGCGGCGCGCCGTCGGCCCGCGCCCGCCGGGCCCGTTCGGCCGTCTCCTCCACGTCCGGCGCGGCGATCAGGGCGATGTCCAGCCGGTCGGTGACGCCGAGGGTGTCGGCGCCGAGCACCACGATCTGGCCCTGCGGCGGGCGGGGCGTGATCAGCGGTCCGGTCACCGAGAACCGGGCGCCGGTGAAGTTCACGTGGTGCACCCGGTCGGCGTCGAGGAACCGGCCCGTGGACACGTCGCGGATGACCGCGTCGTCCTCCCAGGAGTCCCACAACCGGCGGGCCACCTCGATCACGTCGGTGACCTCGCGACGCAGCTCCGCCGGTGAAAGCGGCCGGCCGCCGACGGTGGCCAGGGCCGCCGCCGAGTTGTCGGCGCCGACCACCCAGCCGGCCCGGCCCAGCGATGCGTGGTCGAGCGACGCCAGCTGGGTGGCCAGGTGGAACGGCTCGGTGACGGTGACGTGCAGAGTCGGCGCGAGCCCGATCCGGCGGGTGCGCCGGGCCAGGTAGGCGGCGCGGACGCCGGCCTCGAGCCGGAGACCACCGCCGGGCGGCGGCAGCGCCGAGTCGGCCAGCGTCACCAGGTCGAACCCGGCCGTCTCGGCCGCTCGGGCCGCCGCCTGCCCGGCGGTCGCCGCCGCGAGCGAGTCCCCATCGCCACCGGCGGCCGGATGCGCGCCGGCGCCGTCGATCTCCACTGCGAAGTGCATCGAACCTCCCGGTCGCCCTCCCGCCAAATCCTATCGGCGGAATAGGCGATGCGACCGTTCACATGTGTGTACGGTCGCCTCACTCCGGGAGGGCCCCTCGTCCACCGCGGCGCGCCGGGCGGGGCCACCACCGTCAGAGCACGGCGTCGGCCAGGCGGTCGACCTCGGCGATGTCGGGCACGCTCGGGTCGAGGATGAGCTCGTCGAGCCCGATCTCCTCGAACGCCTTCACCGCGTCCCGCAGGGCCTGCGGGGTGCGCAGAGCGCCGTCCGCGACCATGGTCGCCATGTCGCCCAGGAAGCCGTAGTAGGTGCTCAGCGACCGCCGGGACGCCTGCTCGTCGCTCAGCCCGAAATAGGCGAGCGCCGCGAACCGTGGCTCGCCCTCGCGGCCGGCGGCCCGCCATTCCCGGCGGACCCGCTCGAGCATCGGCGCCAGCTGCTGCGGGCTTCCTCCGCCGCCGATCCAACCCTGCCCGTACGCGATCGTCCGGCGTACCGCCGCGTCGCTGTTGCCGCCGATCAGCAGCCGGGGCCGGCCGTGCCGGGCTACCGGAAACTCGTCCTCGCCGAGCTTCCCGCCGTCGAACACCGTGCGCATGACCTCCAGGGCGCGATCCATGTCGCTGCCCCGCTCGCGCATCGACCGTCCCATCGCCGTGAAGTCGTCCGCCCGGCCACCGACGCCCAGCCCCAGGGTCAGCCGCCCGCCGGAGATCGCGTCGAGGCTCGCGGCCGCCTTGGCCAGCCACACCGGCTGATAGAGCGGCGCCAGCAGGACCCCGCTGATCAGGCGGATGCGCGAGGTCGCCCCGGCGGCCGCGGCGAGCGAGGTCATCGTGTCGTACGACGGGTAGACGATGCGGTCGATCGTGCCGAGCGAGGCGAATCCGCGCTGCTCGGCCCGCCGCGCCCACTCGATCAGGAGCGGTCCGGGATGATCCAGCGTGTTGGGCAGCCCGATGCTGATGTCCATGCCGGCCACGCTAGTCCCGCGCCGCCGCGGGCGTCGACGACATGATGAACTGCAGTACCTGGTCGACGGTCGGACCGGTACGGGACGGGAGGGGCCGGACGTTGTCTCACGCGGCGATTGCGATCGGCCCGGTGCTGATCGTGGTTCTGGCGGTGCTGGTTCTGATCGCGGTCGGGGCCGCCCTGGCCGGTCGTCTCGGCGTGAGCCGGGCGGTCGTGACGGCGTCGGTCCGGGCCGTCGTGCAGCTGGCGGTGGTCTCGTTGCTGATCGCCGCCGTGCTTCGCTCGTGGTGGGCGACCGCGGGCTTCATCGCGTTGATGCTGCTGGTGGCCTCGGCCACCAGCGCCCGGCGGCTCGGGTCGTGGCGGCTCGTGCGGTACACGGTGCTGCCGATCGCCGGCGGTGCGGTTCCGGCCGGTGCCTTGATCGTGGCGGCCGGCACGGTGCCGCTGACCGAGGTCGCCGTGCTGCCGATCGCCGGGATCCTGATCGGCGGCGCGATGACGGCGACGTCGCTGGCGGGCCGGCGCGCGCTCGACGAGCTGCGCAACCGGTACGGCGAGTACGAGGCGGCGCTCGCGCTCGGCTTCCTGCCGCGGGATGCGGCGCTCGAGGTGTGCCGTCCGACGGCGGGGCAGGCGCTCGTGCCGGCGCTCGATCAGACGCGTACGGTCGGGCTCGTCACCTTGCCGGGCGCGTTCGTCGGTGTCCTGCTCGGCGGCGGCTCAGCCGTACAGGCGGGCGCGACCCAGTTGCTCGTGCTGGTGGCGCTGCTGGCGGTCGAGGCCATCGCGGTCGCGGTGACGATCGAGCTGGTCGCGGCCGGGTTGCTGCGGCGACCGGAAGCAGCGTAGCGGTCGGTGCGGTCCGCTCATCGGGAGCGGACCTTGCCGGCGACGCGTCGACCCGGTGATTCCCGGAGGGTCGTGATCGGCAGCCACACCGCCCAGAGCTGCACCTCGCTGACCGCCAGCACGGCCAACACCAACCCGGCGAGCATGCCGTACGGATGGTTCCGTAACGGCAAAATCGCCAGCGTCGCGGGGATCAGCGCGACCGCTCCCCACAGCCGGGAGACGAATGCCCCGACCGCGAGAGCGGCCGTCAGGAGAGCCACGGCCGCCGCGGAGGGCAGGTGCACACGCGGATCGGTCGCGGTGAGATGGTGCAGGCCCGTGGCGGCCAGTGTGGCCAGGGCGGTGGAGACCGCGATGCGGATGGTCCTTCGTGGCATGGGCGCCTCCTCGACGACCCGGCGACGTTCCCACCGGACAGTTGAGAGGGCGCTGAAAGCCCTGGCCGGACCCCGATCAGGCGCCCCCCGCGGTGACGATCGCGTCGGTGAGGAAGCCGGCCAGCAAGCCGATCAGCAGACCCCACGTGGTGATCTCCTTGAGACCCGTCTTGCGGCCGACGGCGAGCAATTCGATCACGACGTAGAGGATGGAGCCGGCCGCGAGCGCCAGGAAGGCGATGGAGACCGCCGCGTCGGTGAAGCGCTGCCCGACCAGCGTGCCGAGGAAGGTGGGACCGCCGCCGATCAGGCCGAGGGCCGCCAGAAATCCCCAGGAGGGGCGGGCGCCCGCGGCGGCCAGCGGGGCGACGATGCCGAAGCCTTCGGTGGCGTTGTGCAGGCCGAACCCGACGATGAGCAGCACCGCCAGAGCGATCTCACCGGAGGCGGCCGAGTTGCCGATGGCCAGTCCTTCGGCGAAGTTGTGCAGCCCGATCCCGGCCGCGATCATGATGGCCAGCCGGCCCGCCGGACTGCGCCGCGCCACCGCCTCGGGCGCTGGGTCGAGCGGTCGCGGGGCCGTGGCCGGACCGCCGGCCCGGACGGCGACCGGCTCCGGTGCGGCGACCGGGCGGGCGGCGTTACCGCGCCGAGCCACCCAGCGGTCGAAATAGACGAGACCGAGGAGGCCCGCGCCGAGCCCGGCCGCCATCACGAGGCCGTCGGCTACCGCGGCACCGTAGTCCTGCTCACCGAGCGCGCCGTCGATCGGCTCCCAGGCGTGCGCGAGAACGTCCCACAGCAGGAACATCAAGACTCCGACGGCGCACGCGTTGAGTAGTGCCCGCAGGCGCGGTGCCGGGCTCCGCAGCCGACCGACCGGCAGGCCCAGGAAGATGGTGAAACCGGCGATGGCGCCCAGCAGCGCGATCTCGGTGGCGGACACGGGTACTCCCAACAGGTGCGTCGGTGAGGGAAGGCTACCCCTACAACTTGTCGGTGATAGCCGCGGCCCGGGCCGCATCCAAATAGGCACACATTCCCGACGGTGGGATGAAACGGTTCAGAAGCCCGAGTGGTGCGTGACTTCACCCGTTCAGCCGAAGGGCGGCTTAACCGTTTGTTCCATTGATAGATTTTTATCAATGCTGAAGCGTGTGGGCTGCTCGACGACGCACATTCACGGGGGAGTGCTCATGCGCGCGTGGCGCCATCGGCTGCTGTCCGCAGCCCTGACCTCAGTCCTGATATCCAGTTATCTCGCGGTGTCGCCGCCCGGGGTGGCGACCGCGGCGCCGCCGCCGGTGGCGCCGGCCGGCGCCGATCCGGTGGATCGCGGCCTGCCCAAGGAGGCCACACCGCACCACGGCCTGCCGGCCGGCGAGGCGGCGCCGCCGGTGCCGCCCGCCGTGCAGTCCGCGGGCAAGCCGGCGAAGACCGACGGCCGCGCCCGGCGGCGGACGGCTACCGCCGAAGCCGCGCAAGCCGACGCGAAGGCCGTGGTCGCCGAGACGCCGGGCACGCCGATCGCGCGGCCCGGGTTCACGCTCGGCGACACCTCACTCGTCGTGTACTTCGATGCGCAGGTCGCCGACGGTGACCCGACATCGTGGGCGCGCTGGTGGGCCACCGTGCGCGACGTCGAGTCCGGCACCGAGCAGCGCTCCACCGACCAGGGCCGGGCCGATCTGAGCCGGTGCTCGTACCCGGCGACCTTCTGCCGGAGCTTCGGCGCGGCCGAGGGCTGGGTGCTCGACCCGGCGCGCAAGTACACGGTGACGATCACCGTGGCGACGGCCGAGGGCGAGCTGTCCAGCGCCGAGTCCGAGCCGGCGCAGCCCCGGCGGGTGGAGACGCCACCGTCGGTTCCGGCCAGTCAGGCCGTGGGCTGCGGCTGCGCGACCGTGCTGGGCGCCACCGTACGGGCGCAGGCCTTCCGCGGCCAGATGGTCAACACGGGTACCGGCACGTTCCAGCGGGTGGAGCAGGACTTCGGCATGCCCTCGTACGGCATCCCGTTCCGGCTGGCCCGCTACTACTCGTCGGGCAACACGGCGCCGGGCATGTTCGGGCCGGGCTGGTCGTCCACCTACGACATCCGGATCGTGTCGGCCGACGGGGGAGCGGCCCGGGTGCGCGCGGAGGACGGCTCCGAGGCGGTCTACACCGGCGGCGCCGACGGCAGCTACGAGGCGCCGGCCGGCGTGCGCGCCAGGCTCACCAAGGTCGACGGCGGATGGCAGCTGGTGCCGCCGGACAAGCGGGTGCTGCGGTTCGACGCCGACGGCAAGCTGACCTCGATCAAGAACGCCCGCGGGCACGGGGTGACGCTCGCGTACACGCCGCAGGGGGTCATCGACAAGATCACCGATGCGAGCGGCCGGGTCGTCGACTTCGACGCGCGGGCCGACCTGCGGCTGGTCACCAAGGTGACGATGCCCGACAACCGGGTGGTGCAGTTCGACTACGACGGCACGCGGCTGCTCAAGGTGCAGGACGCGCGCCGCTACACCACCACGTACGGCTACGACGCCGCCGGGCGGCTGGCCACCGTGGTCGACGCCCGCGGCAACCGGCAGGTGTTCAACGAGTACGACGCCGCCGGGCGGGTGGGCCGGCAGACCGACGCCGAGAACGCGGTGACCACGTTCGTGTGGAACGCCGGCAAGCAGGAGGCGACCACCACCGACCCGGACGGCGTGGTCGTGGTCGACGGCTACCGCGACAACGTGCTGCTGTGGTCGCGCAACGGCAACAACGACGTGGTCAACACCCGGTACGACGGCAAGCTGCAGAAGAGCCTGGTGGTCGACCCCAAGGGCAACCAGGAGGAGACCACTTTCGACCCGGCCGGCAACCCACGGTCGCGTACCGCGCCGGAGCCGTTCTCCTTCACCCAGACCAGCCAGTTCGACGGCCGCGGCAACCTCACCGAGTTCACCGACGGCCGCAGCAACAAGTGGATCTACACGTACAACGAGTTCAACGAGCTCACCAGCCAGCGCGATCCCGAGCAGGCCAAGGGCTACCGGTACGAGTACGACAGCCGGGGCAACGTGGTCAAGAAGACCGACCCGCGCGACAAGGCCACCACGTACGAGTACGACACCGACGGCAACCGCACCGCCGAGATCTCGCCGACCGGGCGCCGGACGGTCATGGCGTACGACCGGACCGGCCGGATGACCTCGGTGGTCGACCCGCGCGGCACGGTGTCCGGGGCCAACCCCGACGCCTACCGCACGCGGTACACCTACGACGAGGAGAACACGGTCGTCGAGATGCGCGAGCCGGGCAAGCAGGCGCCGTTCCGGAAGACCCTCGACGAGCTCGGCCAGGTCGTCGTGGAGACCGACCCGCTGTCCGGGTCGACGCACACCACCTACGACAAGGCCGGGCGCCCGGTGCTGGTCAAGGACCCGGTCGGCAACACCACCGCGTCCGCCTACACCCCGGCCGGCCGGCGCAAGTCGATGACGGTGAACCCAGGCGAGCTCAACCTGACCACGAGCTGGACGTACGACTCCACGGGCCGGGTGTCCACCGAGGTCGTGCCGCTGGGAAACGCCAACCCGGCGCAGGCCGAGCTGTACACCAGCCGGTTCCACTACGACTTCAACGGCAACCTGGTGCAGGCCGACCGGCCGTACGGCTCGGCGGGCAAGCGCGCCAAGGTCGACACCGGGTTCGACGCCCTCGACCGCCCGGACGAGCAGGTGGACCAGCTCGATCGCAAGACCAGCGTGCGGTACGACAACGCCGGCAACGTCGTCGGGATGAAGAACGAGAACGGTGAGGAACTGACCAGCTCGTTCGACCGCGCGAACCGGCGTACCGGCAGCGCCTCCGCCGGCGGCGGGGCGAACGCGGGCATCGAGTACGACGAGGCCGGCAACCCGACGAAGCAGACCACGCCCACCGGCGGCGTGGTGACCTGGAAGTACGACGACGACGGCCGGCCGATCGAGATAACCGAACCACGCGGCAACGTCCCGGGCGCCAACCCCGGCGACTACACCACCAAGTACGGCTACGACCCGGCCGGCAACCTCGAGACGGTCACCGACCCGCTGGGCAACGTCAGCAAGAGCACGTACGACGCGAACGACCGGCTGATCGCCGCCACCGACGCGAACAACCGCACCACGCGGCTGGGCTACAACGACAACGACTGGCTCACCTCGGTCATCGGCCCCGACGCGACCGGCAACCAGGCGCTGACCTACCAGTACGACGCCAACGGCCGCGTGGTCCGCCGCACCGACCCGCTCAACCACTCCGCCTACACCGAGTACGACAAGGCCGGCCGTACGGTGGCGACCACCGACCCGCTCGGCCGGCGCCGCGAGTACGTGTACGACGCGAACTCGCAGCTGATCCAGGAGATCACCGCGCGGATGGTCGAGCCGAACCGGCCCGATCCGAACATCCCGGCCAAGACGATCTACTACGGCTACGACAACCTGGGCCGCCTGATCAGCAAGCAGCTGGGCAACAACGGGCCGGTCTCCACGTACGGCTACGACGCCAAGAACAAGCTCACCGCCGCCGCCGACCCCAGCGGCACGCAGGTGCGCGAGTACGACACCACCGAGCGGCTCACCAAGGTGATCCGCGGGGATCAGGAGTTCGGGTACACCTACGACTCGGAAGACCGGATCGTCGGCCGCAGCTACCCGGACGGCACGAAGATCACCGCCGAGTACGACGACGGTGACCGGATCACGTCGCTGACCAGCGCCAAGGCCGGCGCGTCGGCCCGCTACGAGTTCGGTTACGACGTCGCCGACAACCTGGTCAATACCACCTACCCGGCCGCGACGGGCGTGGTCGAGGAGCGCGGCTACGACCGCGCCGGGCGGATGACCCGGATCGCGGCCGGCAAGGGCGACACCGTCCTGTCCGCGTTCGACCTGCAACTGGACAAGGTCGGCAACCCGACCCGGATCACCGAGACCCGGGGCACGCCGGGACAGCCGACCACCACCGAGGCCACCGCGTACACCTACGACGCGGCGAACCGGCTCACCGCCGAGTGCTTCGGCGCCCAGTCCTGCGCCGGCGCCTCGGCCGAGCGCACCGACTACACGTACGACCTCGTCGGCAACCGCACCACCAAGAAGTCCGCGGCGCCGGGGGAGAACACCACCACGGCCTACACGTACGACGCGGCCGACCAGCTCACCACCGAGCGGATCACCGGAAGCCGGACCAACGAGCGGACCTTCGAGTACGACCTCGAAGGCAACCAGATCCGGGCCGGGAACAACGGCTTCACGTACGCCCTCGACCACACGATGACCTCGGCCACGGTCGACGGGAAGACCACCGGCTACACGTACGACGCGGTCGGCAACCGGATCAAGGCGGTCACCGGCAGCGGCGCCGGGCAGGTGGTGCAGAACTGGCTCTGGGACGTCAACAGCGAGCGGACGCTACTGGCCGCCGAGGACCAGACCGGCGCGGGCGGCTCCGTCGGGCGCAGCTACCTCTACAACCCCGGCGGCCAGGCCCTGGCTCTGCTCGCCGGCAACGGTGGCGCCCACTCCTACCTGCACGACTGGCTGGGCGGTGTGTCCGGCGTGGTGTCCGGGAACGGCACCCCGCAATGGTCGTACGACTACGACGCGTTCGGCGTGGCGCGCGGTACCGGCCTGACCGACGGCGGCAAGAAGCTCGATGCCGACGCACCGGCCAACCCGCTGCAGTATGCCGGCACCTACCGCGACGTCAGCCAGGGCGACCGGTACGCGATGGGCGCCCGCAACTACGACCCGGGCACCGGCCGCTTCGACGCGACCGACCCGGCCGCCCAGCCGGCCACGGACCAGGCGGTGTCGAGCTACTCGTACACCAACGCCCGCCCGACCGTGCTGACCGACCCGACCGGGCTCGACCCGGACAGCGCCACCGTGCCGTTCATGGGCAGCGCCAACGCGGCCGAGTACCGCATGAACAACCCGGAGGCCGCGGCGACCACGGTCGTGGCCAACAACCCCGACGGCACCACCACCGTCGAGGTCGACAATCCCGAGTGGATGAGCGCCAAGAAGCTCGTCGACGAGGCCGACGGGTTCGTCAAGCAGATCGGTGACGAGATCGTCAACCTGATCCTCGACCTGGTCGGCTTCAACGACGCGAAGGCGTGCGTCACCGAGGGCGACATCGTCGCCTGCATCTCCACCGCCCTGCAGGCCGTCCCGTGGGGCAAGCTGTTCAAGGCGGCGAAGGTCGCGGTGAAGGCGATCGGCGTCGGCCGCCGGCTGGTCGAGGCGTACAGCCGGGTGAAGGCGGCCCGGGCCGCGCTGTTGAGCATTCCGAAACGCATCACCAAAGTCGTCGGGGAAGTCACCAACAAGGTGAAGACGGCCGCGGCCAAACAGGTGGAGAACACCGTCGCCGCGGCCAAGGACCTGGGCGCCAAGGCGAAGGCGACCACGCAGAAGGCCGCCAGCAAGGTCAAACAGAAACGGACGTCGACGACCGGGGAGAGCTGCGACGTCGCGGCCGGAGCCAGCCGGCGGCTGGCATCGGTGAACTCCTTCGTGGCCGGCACCCGGGTGCTGATGGCCGACGGCAGCACCAAGGCGATCGAGAAGATCAAGCCGGGTGACACGGTCAAGGCCACGGACGCCGGGACCGGCGTCAGCGAGCCGCAGCAGGTCACCGCGTCGATCACCGGATCCGGCGACAAGAGCCTGGTCGAGCTGACTCTGGTCGGGTCCGGCGGCGGCGGGCCACCGTCGTCGAAGGTCACCGCCACCGCGGGACACAAGTTCTACAGCCCGGTCTCGGGCTGGACCCGGGCCGGCGACCTCAAAGCGGGCGACCGCCTGCGCGACACCCGCGGGCACACCGTCGTCGTCGTCAAGACGGTCGGCTACGCGCGGACCACGAAGGTCTACAACCTCAGCGTCGACGACACCCACACGTACTATGTCGTCGCCGGCACCACCTCGGTGCTCGTCCACAACTGCCAGGTCGGCTACGGCAGCACCGATCTCAGCACCGAGGTCGTCAAGGAGCGTCTGCGGACCGGCAACCAGCTGAACAACGGCGCGGCCGCCCGCTATCTCGACGCCAACGGCAACGAGCAGATCGCGGTGGCGTTCTCGGGCGGCGGCAAGGGCCGGCGTTTCCACGCGGAACAGAAACTGATCTCCAAGCTCGGCAAGGGCAACATCCTCGAGATCTACTCCGAACTGCAACCGTGCTCGGGCAAGGGAGCGAGTTGCTCGGCCTTGCTGGGTGGTATCAAACAGTCGTGGTCGTGGAACTGGACCACGTCGGCCGCGGGTGGTGCGGCACGGCAGGCGCAAGGATCCGCGATCAAGCAGATGTTCGCGGATGCGGAGGCGGGAATATGGTGACCCCGGAGGAATCGGAGCCTCGGTTCCGGTACGACGAAAGCGTCCTCGCGCTGATCCGGAACCCGGAGGCCCGCGAGTACCTGTCGCGCCGGGGTCTTCCCGACGGCAACCCGCTGTTCTACCCGGTGGCCGCGTACGCGTACGCCGGCGAGGGCCGTGAGTTCGTCGTCGTCGGCAACGACGGTACCGAGGAAGAGGGTCTGTACTGCGTGGACGTCGACACGGGCGAGGTCGCCATCACCAGCGTCGAGGTGGAGGCCGGCATCGGGCACGTCAACGTGTCGCCGCGGGCCTTCGACAGGTGCATCACGGAGTTCGTCCGCGGCCTGCCCTACGGCAGCAAGGACAGTGAGCGCGACGAGCTCGAGTCGATGAGCGAAGCTGTCGGTCGCGTCCTGTTGGGCATCGACGGCTCCATCTTCGACGAGGATCCGGGATTCTGGCACACACTGCTCAACGATGTGGCGATCGGCGATTACGTAGCGGCATGAGGAGGGGCGGTCAGGCCGGGTCGCGGCCTGGCCGCCCGAACCTTCAGCCGAGGGCGTCGAGGATCGCGGTGCAGCTGCGCAGGACCACCTCGGCGGCGCGGCGACCGCCGGCGGTGCCGGCCGCGGTGGTCTGCTCGTGCCAGCGGAGGGCGGCCGACTCGGCGGCGGGCCACAGCCCCTCCGGCGGGGTGTGCGGGTCGAGCCCGAGGCGTTCGCAGTGCGCGCCGCCGTCGCCGCCGATCAGCCGCCGCGCCTCGACCGCCAGGTCGCCGGGGAGCGCCACCCGGCCGGTGCGCAGCGCCGCGAGCAGGCGCAGCTCGCGGACCTCGTGCGCCCCGGCCAGCAGCAGCTCCACCTCGGCGGCCAGGTGGCCGGCGGCCGGATGCCGCTCGGCGCGCAGCAGCTGTCCGAGGGCGACCAGGGCCACCCGGGCTTTCAGCACGCCGCGCCGGGCGGTGAGCAGGTCGCTGATCGAGGCCTGCAGCTCGGTCAGTCCGCTCTGCCGCACCAGCTGCTCGCCGAGCGCCGCCCGCGAGCGGGCGGTGGTCCGGGCCAGCGTGACGGCCAGCCGGACGCCGCCGAGACCGAGCCGGTCGAGCAGGGCGGCCCGCCGCCCGGGCGGGATCGACGGTGCGAAGGCGGCGCCGGTGAAGCGGTCGGTCGACAGCAGATGCGCCTCGGCCTCCGGGCGGTCCAGGCCGGCGACCGCGGCGACCGTTGCGTATTCCTCCTCCCGCAGCGTCCGCCCGGCGTGCGCGATCCGCGCGGAGATCGCCAGCACGTCCTGGCCGAGGGCGCCGATCCGCGGCTCGGTTCGCCGGCGGCGGGCGATGCGCTTGGCGGTGAGCAGCGCATCCGTCCGGCCGCCGGCGGTCTCGTCGGCCCGGGAGAGCAGAACCAGGGTGTGTACGGGATGAGCACCGGCCGCCCGCAGCGGCGCCAGTTCGCCGTCGTCCAGGTGCCGCACGAGATGCAGGACCGCGTCGGCCTCGCTCGGCACGGCCTCGGCGGTCTCCAGCAGCCGGGTGTGCCGCAGCGCCCGGCACGGCCACTCGACGACCACCGACCGGATCCCGGCCGCCGGCACGGCGACGGCGTGACCCCGGCGCGCGTCGCGCTCCAGCGGAACCGGGAACGACGGGGCGCCCTCCGGGAACACGCGGGCTCCCGGCCGCGTCCCGTCGTGGAACCAGACCGGTCCACCGTTCGCCCCCACCGGCGCGACGTTCTCCCCGATCAGGGCGTTGACCAGGGTGGACTTGCCGGACTGCGCACCGCCCGTGACGGCCACCCGGAGCGGCTCGCCGAGGCGTACGCGATGGTGGCGCAGCCAGTTCTCGGCGCGGGCGTGCCCGCGGAATGCCAGGGCGGCCCGGTCGAGCAGCTCGCCCACCCGGCGCTCGAGGTCGTCGCTCATGCCGGGGCTTGGAGCAGGGCGAGCGACTGCCTCTGCAGGCCGGCGAGGCGGAGCAACTCCTGTTCGACGCGGCGGGCGCGGGTCTCGCGGGCGGCGGCGTCCTCGTCGGCGGCGGCCTTGGCGGTGCGCAGCGACTCGACGATCGCGTCCTGGAGGTCCTCGGTGACGGCCGTGTAGTGGTCGCGCAGGGCACGCTGCACCCGGCGTACGGAATCCTTCGCGTCCTTGGCCATCCCGATGAAGATCTCGTCGACGTGCCGCTGGACGGCGGCGCGCGCGGTGGCCTGGCGCCGCTTGAGCAGCGACCGGCCCTCCTCGCGGATGCTCTTGCCACCGAACAGCGCGCCGCCGCTCAGCGAGATCGGGTTGATCAGCGACATCCCGGTGAGGCTGGTGACCAGCCCGACCATCAGCACCCCGCCGTACGAGCCGCGCAGGCCGGTGAACACCTTCTGGGTCAGCGTGAACCGATCGACCGGCGGGCTGTCCATCCCGGTCACCCGCTGCGGCAGGTCGCCGGGCACGGACGGCACCCAGGACGGCAGCACGTCGCCGAGCTCGGGCGGGAACTCGGCCGCCACCACGCGGGCCAGCCAGGCGGCCCGCTCGCTGAGCCAGTCGAGGCTGGTCCGGCCGGTCTCCAGCAGGGCCTCCCGCAGCCAGGGCTCGAAGTCGTCCCAGACCCGCAGCGGGTCGGCCTCGGCGAACGTCTCGTCGGCGCGGGCAATCACGGCCCGGGTGCGCTCGCGCAGGTCGTGCTCGATGTCGGACATCAGGTCGCCGACCTCGTCGGCCAGCCGGCTCTGCCAGCGGGTCGTGCATCGGCGCAGCTGGTCCATCCGGCGCTGGGCCTCGTGCAGCCGGGCCGTGGCGTCCGAGCTGCCGCGCTCCGCCCGCTGCCGGGCGAGGCTGGCGCGCAGCGGGACGGCCAGCTCCTCGGTGACCGTCCGGCCGAGCACTCCGACCGCGGCCCGGGACAGCCGGTCCGGCTTGGCCGCGAGCAACGCCTGCAGGTGGGCGATGAGCCGGGGGAAGCCGGACTCGTCGTTCAGCGTGCCGTCGCCGGTCCGCGTGGCGTGCATCCGCAGCGCGGCCGACGTCGGCAGGACCGTGGCCCGGACGCCCGCCTGCACCAGCCGCATCCGGTTGGCCTCGATGTCGGCGCGCCAGTCCGGGGCATAGTCGATCTTCGTGAACGCCACGGCCAGGCCGGGCAGGAGCGCGGCCAGTTCGGCCAGTACGGCGATCTCGTCGCCGGTCAGGTCGCGGCCCGCCTCGCAGGCGTACAGCAGCACGTCGGCCTGCCCGGCGGTGACCAGGTCGCGTACCTGAGTGAGCGCGGCCGTCGCGCCGGCCGTCGCGCCGGCCGTTCCGCCGGCCCTTCCGGCGGCCTTTTCGCCGGCCGCCAGCCCGGTCAGCGGCGGCGTGTCGATCAGCTGGAGCCCGGCGGCGAGCAGCGACCGGGGCAGTCCCACGTCGGCGTGCATCCGCTCGATCGAGCCGGCCGGATGGCCGGCCAGCGACTCGGCCAGCGCGTCGGCCAGCCGGTCGGGAGCGAGGACCAGGCGGTCGTCCGGGCCGGCGTCGGCCGGCCATCCGGCGTCGGCCGCCGCGCGCCGGATCAGCCGGGCGGTCGGCTGCGCGGCGTGCCGGACGACGGTCGGCACGATGGTGCCCCGGTCGTCCCCGGCTCCGCAGACCGGTGCATTGACCAGCGCGTTGATAAGCTCGCTCTTGCCCTGCCGGGCCGCACCGACCACGAGCACTCGCAGGCTCGGGTCGAGCAGCTGGGTGCGGCGTTGCCACAGCCGGCCGGCGAGGTCGGGGCGGCCGTGCTCGGTGCAGGTCCGGATCGTAGCGTCGAGGACATCCAGCCACAGCGGCGCCGGACCGGCGGCGGTGGCGAGGGCGTCGAGTTCCGTCCGGCCCAGCCGGGCGGGGGAGGCCGGACCCGCATAGGCCGTGGGTCCGGTCTCCCAGCTTTCCATCGTGCCGCTCGTCCCCTTGTCCGGATGGTTTGGTCAGAAGTGCAGACCGGTGACGCCGCCGAGCAGGTCGTGGCCGGCCTCCGGAGCCGGCTCGGGCGCCGGGTGGGTCACGCCGTCGATCAGCCCGGTCACGCTCGAGACGTGATGGTCGATCACCCCGGTCGCGCTGTCCGCGGTGCCGTCGGGCAGCAGGCCGCCGACCGCGTGGTCCACACCGGAGAGGTCGCCGGCAAGGGATGAGGTTGCCTCGTGCAACCCGGAGACGTCAAGGCCGCCGGCATCGACCCCGAACGATCCGGTCAGGCCGGTCGCCGTGTTGACCGTGGTGTCCAGAGTTCCGGTGAGCGTCGTGTGCGAGACGACGTCGTCCGTGCCGTACGTGACGTCGGCGGTGGTGTGCTCCAGCGGTGTGTGCACGGCCGAGTCGAGCCCCGCCGCAGGATCGTGGGAAAGGTCGAGCCCGCCGGTCACGCCCACCCCGGTGCTCAGCACCCCGGAGACGAGGTGGTCGGCGGTCACCGCCCCCGCGGCCGCGATGTTCAGGTCGCCGGTCGCGTGCGAGTACACCCCACCGCCGACCTGGGCGGTGATCGCCTGGAGCTGGGTGACCGCGCCGACCACGTCCAGGTGCGCCACCCCGGTGGTCACGTCGTCCACCGTGGACAGGCCGGCCGGTGCGTGCACCGCGGCCATCGGCGCGTTGTCCAGCACCAGCGGCAGGACGTCGCGCACGTCGGCGGCGGTGACGTCGCCCAGGCCGGCCGCTTCGAGCGTGCCGTGCGGGTCGAGCTCGAACGCCGAGCGGACACCGGGGTCGTAGATCAGGTTGAGGACGAAGTCCTGCAGCGTCGGGGAAAACTCCATCGGGTACGCACTCCTCACGGGGTCGTGGTGTGCCACCAAGCTAGGGAGGCCGGCCGCCCTGGACATCGGGGCGCGTCCCCCTCTTCATGACGGTGGGTGGTCGCGCCGGGGTTAGGGGGTTAGGGGATCGGCCGCGGCGAATATTGGGGGAAGACCCCCGATGCCCGATCTGGTACGAACGTGGGGTCCCGAATCCGGAGAATGAGGAGCTCCCCTTGCCGTACCTGCTGGGCCTCGACGTCGGATCCGCCACCACCTGGGCGGCGGTCTGCCGGCGCGCACCGGGGCCGGACGGATGGGGCCCGCCCGAGCCGGTGGCCACCGACTCACCGCCGGCCGTGCCCGGGCTCCTCCGGCGGTGCGGCGACGACGTGCCGGTCTACTGCGACAACCTGCTCATCACGCCGCAGGCGCTGGTGGTCGAGCAGGCTCGCGCCGCCGCCGACCAGATCTGGGTGAGCGAGGAGGAGGGGCCGGAGCTTGTCGCCGTGGCCCATCCCAGCGGGTGGGGTGCGGCCCGGGTGGGCATGCTGCGAGCCGCCTTCGCCGACGCCGGGATGAGCGACGTGGTCCTGGTCGGCCGGGCCGCCGCGGTGGTGCGGCGGGTGTCCGCCGGCCGTCCGCCGGTCGCCGGCCGGCCGGTGCTGGTCTGCCGGGTCGGTCGCACGTCGGTCGAGGTCGCCGTGGTGGTTCCGGACGAGCCCGGTCGCCTCGAGGTGCTCGGCGTGGCCTCGTCGGACGACGTCGGCGGCGACGACCTGGCCGAGAGCGGGGCGCCGGCGATGGCCGCGGTGCTCGACGTCGTCCGCCGCGCCGCCCGGGACTGCCGGGTCGGGCTGGGCGAGCTGGCCGCGGTGCTTCCGGCCGGGGGCGGGGCCGCACATCCCCTGGTCGTCCCGGCGCTGGCCGACGCGATCCCGGCGCCGGTGTTCCGGGACGACGACCCGTGGCTCACCGTCGCCCGGGGAACGGCGTTGTCGCTGCGCCCGTCCGCGCCGCCGGTCCCCGCCGCGGCCGAGGCCCTCGTCCTGCCCACCGAGCTGCTGCCGATCACCGACAGCCGGCTGGGCCTGTCCGAGCTCGGCCCCGGTGAGATGCCGCCGCGCCCGCCGGTGCACATCGCCGCGCCGCTGGTGGGTGACCGATGAGCGCGACCGCCCTGCTCGACGAGGTGCGGGCCGACCGGGCCGCGCCGCTGCGCGCCGCGGTCTGCGCCCCGGGCGGCTACGGCAAGAGCGCCCTGCTGGCCGAGCTCGAGCGGCTGGACGACCGGCTCACCCTGGTCGACGACGCCCACCGGCTCGACGATGCCCGGCTCTCGGAGCTGCGGGCGCAGGCCGAGCGGCCGGACGCAAGGATCGTGGTGGCCTACCGTCCGTGGCCGCGCCCGGCCGGCCTGGTGGCGCTCACCGACGTGCTGCGGCGCCGGCGCCCCCCGATCATGCTGCCCACGCTCACCGCCGCCGAGATCGAGGACCGGGTCGGCCCGCCGCTCGCGGGGTACGTGACCGCGCTCAGCGCCGGCGTCCCGAGCTACGTGGTGCGGCTGGCCGACGCGCTGGCCGGCCTGCCCGGCGACCCGCCCGCCCGGGTGCCGGCCGCCGCACTCGCCCCCTTCGCGCCCGAGCTGGGCGAGCTCGACGCCGATCTGCGGACCCTGCTGCTCGCCCTGGAGGCCGGCGCCGGGTTGTCCTTCGACCTGATCGCCAAGCTGCTCGGCCGTGACCCCCGGCAGGTGGCCGAGCTGGTCGCGGCCGGACAGGCCACCGGGATGCTGGGCATGGACGGCACGATGGCCCCGCTGGCCCGGCATGCGCTGGCCGCGCTCGGCCCGATCGCCGAGCGGATCGACGTACGGCAGCGGCTGGCCGGCCTCCAGCTGGCGCGCGGCGGCCGGGTGCTGCCGCTGGTCCGCCACCTTCTGCCCGCCGGCGGCGACCCGCGGCCCGGCCCCGAGCTGGGCCCGGCCTTCGAGGCGGCCGGCGAGGAGGCGCTCGGCGACGACCCGGCGCTGGCCGCCCGGCTCTTCGCCGCCGCCGCCGACGCCGGCCGGCCCGCGGCGGCCCGGCACGCCCTGGCCACCGCGCTCGCCGGCGACCTCGACCGCGCCGCCCGGCTGGCCGACCGGGCCGTCGCCGGCGGTTCGCCGGCCCAGCGCGCCGAGTCCGCCTATGTCTCGGCGGTCGCGATGGCCCATCGCGGCCGCCTCGACAGCGCCGCCGAGCTGCTGCGGTGGGCCGCTCCCGGGCCGGCCGCCGGCTTCCGGGAAGTCGCGCTGACCGGCACCGGACGCGGCGACGAGGCCGGTCCCGACGCCGCCGCCGACGGTCCGCCCACCCTGCTCGGCGCGACCGCGGCGCTGACCGCCCGCGGCGTCCGGGAATCGGTCACCGGGTCGCCGACCGCCGCGCTGTCCACCCTGGTCCAGGCGGCCACCCTGCTCGAGCCCGCAGGTGCGGCGGTGCTGCTGCCGGACAGCCCGGCCGCGCTGGCCGCGATCGTCGCCCTGCACGGCGCCGACCTGGACACCGCCGAGGCCACGCTCGACCGGGCGATCCGCGCCTCGACCGGCGGCCCGCCGCTGGCCGCCCGCCACCTGCTGCTGCGGGCCTGGTCCCGGATGCTGCGCGGCCACCTCGGCGAGGCCGGCCGGCTGCTGGCCGAGGCGAACGGCGCCGGCGGGACCGCCGCGCCCGGCCGCGACCGGCTGTTCGCCACCGCGCTGCGGGTGGCGCTGGCCCGCCGGGACAGCGACCCGGTGGGCCTGCGCGCGGTCTGGCCGGACGCGTGTCAGGTCCTGATCAGCCAGCCGGTGGATCTGTTCACGCTGCTGCCGCTGGGCGAGCTGACCGTGGCGGCGGCCCGGCTCGGCGAGCACCACCGGGTCGCCGCCCACCTGGCCGAGGCCGACCGGCTGCTGGCCCGGCTCGGCGACCCGCCGCTGTGGAGCCTGCCGCTGCACTGGAGCCGGCTGCACGCGGCGATCCTGGCCGGGGGGACGGCCGAGGCCGGGCGGCACGCCGACACCCTCACCCGGCTGGCCGCCGGCCACACGTACGCGGAGGCGCCGGCCGCGGCGGCCCGGGCCTGGATGGCGGTGCTGACCGACCGGATCGACCCCGAGCAGATCGAGTCCGCCGCTCGTGGCCTGGCCGCGACCGGCCTGGCCTGGGACGGCGCTCGCCTCGCCGGGCAGGCCGCGATCCGCACCGGCGACCGCAAGGCGATGACCTGGCTGCTCGACTGCGCCCGGGCGCTGCAGGGCGGGCGCGCCGCCGGGGAGCGCGCCGAGGACGGCGCCGCCGAGCCGGCCGCGCCGCTGCTCAGCGAGCGGGAACTCCAGGTGGCCGCGCTGGTGGTCGCCGGGCTCACCTACCGGCAGGTGGCCGAGCGGCTCTTCCTCTCGGCCAAGACGGTCGAGCACCATGTCGCCCGGATCCGGCAGCGCCTCGGTTGCGCCGACCGGCGGGAGCTGCTGACCCGGCTGCGCGAGCTGCTGGCCGATCAAACCGACGGAGCCCCGGCATGAAGCGCCTCGATCCCCTGCTCGCCGGCCTGGTCCTGCTCGTCGTCCTGTGGCCGGCCGCCGCGACGCCGGCTGTGCTCGACGCGGCCGGCCGGGTGCGCGACCGGGCCACGGCCGATCGGCTCGGCCGGGCGGTGGACGCGGCCGTCGTGGCGGCCCAGGACGAACGCCGGCTGTCGCTGGCCGTCCTGGCCGGTGGCGACGCCACCGGGCTCGGCGCGGCCCGCAGCCGCACCGACGCGGCGCGGAACGACCTTCGTTCCCTCAGCGGCCGGTGGACCTACAACGCCTCCGCGGCCGATCTGGTGTCCGGCCTGGACGGCCTCGGCGCCGTCCGCTCCCAGGTCGACGACCGGGCGATCGGGCGGACCGCGGTGCTGTCCGCGTACGGGTCGGTCATCGCCGCCGGCGTGGGGCTGCCGTGGCTGCCCGCCGGCCCGCAGAGCCGGGCGCGCGAGGCGCTGTCCGAGGAGGACGCGCTGCTGCGGGCCGCGCTGAGCACGACGGCCGGGGTCACCGGCGCCGAACGGGTCCGGGTCGGCGAACTGGCCGGCGAGCGTCGCGCGGGGCAGCCGGCCGCTGCCGACCAGCGGCTCGCCGCGGTCGAGGCGCGGGTCATCCTGGACGAGGGGAAGCCGGTCAGCCCGGCCGAGTGGGCGGCGGCGGCCGATCCGGTCAACGCCGGGCTGCGCGCGGCCGAGAACCGGGCCGCCCGCGACGCGGTGACCGCGGCCACCCCGGGCGCGGTCCGGGCGACGGTCTACGCCGGGCTGGTCGCCGGGGTCGGGCTGGTCGCCCTGATCGGCGTCCTCCTCCTGGCCCGCCGGTTCCGGCCCGCGCTGCCGTCGCGCCCGGCGGAGACGCCCGCCCCCGGCGATGCCGCGGCCGGCCGGCACGCGTTGCTGCTCGACCTGCACCGGCGCAACCAGCGCTTGCTGCACCGACTACTGCGCCTGCTCGACGGCCTCGAGCGCCGCCAGTCCGACGAGGAGATGCTCGGCGAGCTGTACCGGGCCGATCATCTGGCCACCCGGGCGCGGCGCAACGTGGAGAAGGCCGTCACGCTGGCCGGCGGGCCGCCCGCGCGGCAATGGCGCCGGCCGGTGCCGATGGGCGAGGTGGTGCGCGGCGCGGCCGCCGAGGTCGAGGACTACGTACGGGTCTCCACCGCCCAGATCGAGCCGGCCGCGCTGGCCGGCGAGGCGGTCCTCGAGATCACCCACCTGCTGGCCGAGCTGATCGACAACGCGATCGCGTACTCGCCGGCCGAGACCCGGGTGCGGGCGGGCGGGCACTGGGTGGACGGCGGCTACACGGTGACCGTCGCCGACGCCGGGCCCGGCATGAGCGACCTCGACCTGGACCACGCCCGCCAGGTGATGGCCACCCCGCGGCCGCCCGGGAGCGGGGTCTGGCTGGGCTTCTACGCCGTGGGCCGCTTCGCCGCCCGGTGGCAGGCCGGCGTCGAGCTCCGGCGCGGGCCGGCCGGCGGGCTCGTCGCCGAGGTCCGGCTGCCGGCGGGCCTGGTGTCGCCGCCGATTCCGGACCGGCCCCGGCCGGAGGGCCCGCCGATCAACCGGGTGGACCGGATGCGTGCGCGGGCCGGCCGGGTGAGCGATCCGGCGGGTACATCCGTAGATCCTTCCAACGTGGGCAGTCCGTGGCGCGGGAAATCGGAGGCGCAGTGAACGACGGGATCATCGGTGCGACGGGCGCCGGCCCGCTTCTCGACCAGTTGCACGACCACCTGCCCGGAACCGAGGGCGTCGTGCTGTTGTCCGGGGACGGGATCGAGCTGGCCCGGTCGGCCGCGACGCGGGCGGACCGGGCGGACCAGCTGTCCGCGGTCGCGGCGGGCCTGGACGCGATCGCCCGGGCGGCCGACCGCCTCAACGGCGGCGGCCGGGTCGACCAGACCGTCGTCGAGATGGACTACCGCATGCTGGTGATCGTCCCGGTCACCGGGGAGATGCTGCTCGCGGTGGTGTTCGACGCGGTCAACGACCTGTCCGGCACCCGCCAGCAGATCGCCACCTTCGCCGACCGGCTGGGCGTACGGCTCGCGTCGGTCGACATGTCGCCGATCGAGCCCGAGTTGCTGCCGATCTCATGAGCATCGACGACATCTGGTACGACGACGAGGCCGGCCCGATCGTCCGGCTCTACGCGATCACCGGCGGCCGGACCGAGGCCCCGGCCGGCGACTTCACGCTCAGCACGATCGTGCAGCGGGTGCCCGGCGCCGTGCCGGACGGCGAGCTGTCGCTGGCCGAGTCGACGATCGTGCAGCTCACCGAGCGGCCGGTGTCGGTCTCCGAGATCGCGGCCCGGCTCGGCCTCCCGCTCGGCCCGGTCCGGGTGATCCTGGCCGACCTGCGCGACGCCCGCCTGGTCACCGTGCCCCGTTCCCGGGACGTCGCCGAGCGTCCCTCCCTGAGCCTGCTCCAGCAGGTGCTCAGCGGCCTGAACTCGCTCTGACGGAGGTCCGGACGATGAACGACCCGCACCCCGGTCCCCGGCGGTCACCGACGGTGGTGCTGCTCGACGCGATGCTCGGGCTGGTCACCGCGGTACAGACGGGCAACCTGCCGGGCCGCCGCCGGCCGGACCGCCATCCGGGCGCGTCGCGCCGGGCCGGCCTGGTCTGGCTGATCGCCGGCGTGCTCGTCGTCGCCGGCGGCACCACGGTCCTCATCGGCGCGCTGATGGGCGCGCCGGGCGGCCTCACCGCGCTGCCCGAGCCCGGCGCGGCCGCGCCCCCGCCGCCGGTCACCAGCCTCGCCACGCCCGTCGCCACGGCCACCAGCAAGGTCGCGGCCGGGCCGTCGTCGCCGGCGTCCGCCACCCCGGCCGTGTCCGCCGCGACCGTGTCCGGCGCGGCCGACAGCCCGTCCGCCGGTCGCCCGTCCAGCCGCCCCTCGACCAGCACGGGCGGCAGCCTGAGCGCCGCCTACGCGGCGACCAACGGGAGCGGCCTGCTGGGCTATCGGGCGACCGTGACGCTCGACGCCCGGGGCCCCGGCCCGTCCGCCGACTGGCGGCTGACCATCACGCTGCCCCGCTCGACCCTCCAGATCGCCGCCGTCTCCGGCGCCACCGTCGAGCAGGCCGGCGCGGTGTGGACCTTCACCCCGGACGGCTCCACCCGGCGGATCGCCGCCGGCGCCTCGGCCACGATCGCCTTCGAGGTCCGCGGCGCGACGCTGGTGGACGCCCAGCCGACGGACTGCCGCATCGACGGGAGGACGTGCTCGGGCCTGTCCGGCCAGGACGGGTAGCCTCCGCTGCGCGCCGGGCACGAAAGCGGCTACCGTCATGGGCGTGTCCGGCCGGGATCTGGACAACGCGCTGGGGCGGAGCTTCCTGGCGCGGTTGCCCGTGGACCTGGTCGACCGGCTGCGCCGGGACGGCGAGCGGATCGACTACCCCGCCGGCACCACCATCTACCGGGCCGGGGCGCAACCCCGAGCGGCGGCGCTGGTCATCCGGGGCATGCTCCGCGTGTACCTGAGCTCGCCCGGCGGCCGCCAGGTCACCGTGCGCTATGCCCGCGAAGGCGACGTGCTCGGCATCGCGGTGCTGGTCGGCGGCCCGGCCCACACCAGCGTGCAGGCGTTGGAGCAGTCGAGCGTGTACCGGATCAGCATCCCGACGCTGAGCGACGCCGCCCGGCACGACCCGCGGGTCGGGTGGGCCCTGGCCGAGGAGTTGAACCGCAGGCTCTACGCGGTGCTGGAGCAGACCGCCGTCAACGCGTTCGGTTCGGTGCGCCAGCGTGTCGCCGTCCACCTGCTCGACCTGGCGTCGGACCGGGAAGGACCAAGTGGCGACCTGGTCGCCTATGTGTCGCAGCAGGAGTTGGCCGACGCGACCGGCTCGGTCCGCGAGGTGATCGCCCGGTCGTTGCGTGACTTGCGCAACGCCGGGATCGTGGCGACCGGGTCCGACCGCATCGTGATCCTCGACGCGGCGCGGCTGTACGCCGAGTCCGGCGGCCGGACCGGCCTGTGACTTTTGTCGACGAGCGGGCGACTCAGGTTACTGACGCCGCCGCGGTTGGACGGCAACCTGTGACGGGTCATCTCGCGCCGGAGAGCCCGGAACGGAGAATCGCGTGAACATCGATGTCTGGCAGACCCCGGGGCGGCGGTCCCGGTGACCACGGTCGACGTGCTGCTGCTCGGCGCCGCCGGCAGCATCGGCCACCAGGTCGCGTGGGAGTTGGCCCGCCAAGGGGCATCTCTGCACCTCGCCGGGCGGCGCCCGGCGCCGGTGGCCACGGTGGCCGGCGAGATCGCCGGCTTCGGCGGCACGGTGGACAGCCTGGCGCTCGACGTGACCGATCCAGCGGCGGTGCGTGCCGCCGTGGAACAGGTCCGCGTCGTGGTCAACACGGTAGGACCGTTCGTCCGGTACGCCCCGGCGGTGCTGGACGCCTGCCTGGCCACCGGGGTGGGCTACGTGGACATCGCCAACGAGTCGTCGGCCGTGCGTGGGGTTCTCGACCGGGACGCCGAGGCGAAGGACCGCGGGATCATCGCGGTCACCGGGGCGGGCTTCGGACCGGCCGGCTCCGAGTCGCTCCTCCTGGAACTCGTCGCGGAACTGGCGGAGACCCCGGCACTGGTCCAAGTCGCGACGGTGCCGGCGAACACCCGGGTGAGCCCGGGGGTGCGCGACACGGTCGCGGCGTTGCTGCCGGAGGGCGCGACGACGTACGTGGACGGTGTTCTGCGCCGTGGCCCGTTCGGTACCGGCGCAACGGTCCTGACCTTCGGCGGCGCGCGCCGTTCGATGCTGCCCGGCCCGGTCGGCGACTTGGAGGCGGCCCGGGTGGTCAGCGGCGCCCCCAACGTCAGCGCCTACTTCGCCGATCCTTCACAACGGGTCGACGGCGACGGATTCTCGTACTCCTACGCCGAGGTGATCGCCGTGTCGGGCCGCCGGCTGGCCGCGCAGGCGCAGGTGCGCGACGGGGTCGCGGCGGGCGCCGCGGTCGCGGCCGAGGTGGCCCGGCGGGTGCTGGCCGGGGCATCGACCGGGGCATGGACCCCGGGCCGGCTGTTCGGCGCCGGCTTGTTCCGGGAGGCCACCGGCGCGACGGTGACCCGGCTCGCCGCGGAAGTGGTCTGAGGTGGGCACGGCCCCGATGACCACCGACGAGCGGGAGGAGGTCACCCTCGGTGGCGTCCGGCAGGCGATCCGGATCCGGGGCACGAACCGGTCGAACCCCGTGCTGCTGCTCATGCAACAGGGTCCGGGGCTGCCGATCATCAACGAGGTCCGCATCTTCGAGCGGCTGCTGCACCTGGAGGACGACTTCACCGTCGTGTACTGGGACCAGCGGGGCACCGGGCGGTCGGCCCGGCGACGCCGCGACCAGTTCGAGATCAGCCCGGCCCGGATGGTCGACGACACCGTCGAGCTGCTGGAACTGCTGCACACCCGGTTCGGCGGCAAGACCGTCGTGGCCGGGTTCTCGTTCGGCGCGACGTTCGGCGCGCAGGCCGCCGTACGCCGCCCCGACCTGGTGGCGGCGTTGGTGGCGACCGGCATGGACATCGACGTGCCGGCCGCCGAGGCGTACACGTACGACTTCGTGCTGCGTACCGCGCGCGAGCGGGGCAACCGGCGTGCGGTACGGCAGTTGGAGAAGATCGGTCCACCGCCGCACACCGGCGTCAAGCAGTTCACGAAGCGGGCGCGCTGGGCGATGAACTTCGGCGGCGTCACGGTCGGCAAGTCCGCCACCGACATCCTCGGGTCGGTGCTGGTCAGCCTGGTCCGCTCGCGCGACTACCCGCCACTGGCGGTCATCCGGTCGGTGCGCGGCATCATCGCGTCACAGGCCGCGTTACTGCCCGGGCTCGCCGGCACGGACCTCGTCGCCACCCTGCCCGCGCTGGATGTGCCGGTCGTCTTCGTGCAGGGCCGGCTCGACCGGGTGGCCCCCGGCGAGGCCACCGAGCGGTTGTACGAGTCCTTGACCGCGCCGAGCAAGCGCCTGGTGTGGCTGGAGAACTCGGCGCACACGCCACACTTCGACGAACCGGAGTTGTTCCGCCGGGCGCTCCTGGACGTGAAGGCAGCCCTGACCCCTCCGCGGTGATGCCCTCGGCCGAACGGTCAGCCAGGCGACCTCGATCGGGTCGGCCCCATCGTCGCTTCGGATCCTATGCGGACGGTGGTCGGAAAAATTGTCGTATGCCTGATACCCGCGCCTGACCTGCGCATTCTTTGAGCCGAAACATGTCGGTAAGCGAACTGCGATCAATTCGCGATACCCGCTTGTCCGGGTTTGGTGGCAAAGGGTCGCCGTTACCGGCAGAATTCTCGCCGTTTGCCGGGGGTTCATCTTTCATTCGGTTGCTGGACAGGGTTTTTGCTCCTACGTATTGTCGGTGCCGATCGGTTGCGCCGGGTGGGGATGCAGGTACCGGCGCTCGAACACCTGGTGGGGGATACATGGCAAAGGATCGACTCCGGGCGTAGATCACGTCCTTGCGGCGCCGCGTCACACGACCCGCGCCCCTCTTCGCCGAGGATATCCGGCGCGATTGACGCTGCCCTCGGTCAACATTTCGGACGCTGGACGTCCATCACTCGATGCGATTCGCGCTGCCCAAAAACGCGCTCGCCCGATCGTATTACCTGACATCGATTTGTTAATCGATGCGGCCGAGCCTGCCCGACATTCATTCTCGTGGAGGATAACGTGATCGGCAACGGAACTGTTTCGACCGGGGCATCATCCGCGCCGCCCGGCGCATCGTGTCGTCCGAGCCTCAGCGTCGTCTTACCGGACCGGGGCGCCGACCTCAACCGCGACGGCTTCGTGGGCCGGCTCGCCGAGGCCTGCGCCGGTCTCGGCGCGGAGATTCTCGTGGTCGCCGACGGCGCCACGACGCCGGCCGTGCCCGACCGTACCGCCACGCCCGTGACGATCGTCCACCGGCCGCCGCACCAGCGCCGCAGCGGCCTGGGCGGCGCCGTGATGGCCGCGAGCAGGCACGCCCGGGGTAAATGGATCATGGTGGTCGACGTCACGCTGCATCCCGCGCCGGAGACGGCCGCCGACCTGGCCCGGACGGCGCTGCGGCACGACGTCGACATCGTGGTCGGCACCCGGCACGCCGGCGCCGGCACCGGCGACCGGCTGGGCAGCGCCGTCCGTGCGGCCAAGGCGCTCTTCCCGCGCCGCCTCGCCACCGTCAGCGACCCGATGAGCGGCCTGTTCGCATTCCGGGCCGACGCCGTCGATCTCGGCCGGCTGGACCCGGTCGGCGGCAAGGTCCTCATGGAGTTGCTGGTCCGCAATCCGGCGGCCCGGGTGGCCGAGGTCGCTTACGAGGCCGCCCCGCAGGAGGTCCGGCCGCCGGGGGCGTCGCTGCGCGCGGGCGCCGCGTTCCTGCGCCACCTCACCCGCCTGCGCCTGCACCGGTTCGTCGGCCAGATCCGGCAGTCGCCGCCGAACCGCGCACGGCAGTTCGGACGCCTGGTCGCTTTCGGCATGGTGGGGCTCTCCGGCGTCGTGGTCAACACCGCGGCCCTCTGGCTGCTGGCCAGCGTTGCCGGGCTGCACCACCTGCTCGCCGCCTCCCTTGCCACCCAGGCCTCCACGGCGTGGAACTTCTTCCTGATCGAGCTGCTCGTCTATCGAGGGCGCGGCAACGGCTCGACCGCCGGTCGCGGCGTGCGCTTCTTCATCATGAACAACCTGCTGCTCATCGGCCGCCTGCCGCTGCTGCAACTGCTCCTGGTCACCGGCATGGACCTGCTGGCCGCCAACGCGATCACGCTGGTCGTCCTCTTCCTGGCCAGGTTCCTGGTCAGCGACCGGGTCATCTACGGCAAGGGGCAGGAACCCGGCCGCGACCCCGTGCTCATGCTGGTCGACCCGGGCGCGCCCCATCCGCCGCCGGTCGCCGCCCGCAAGCGGTCCCGCTACCTGCAGTACCGGTACGACATCGCCGGAACAGTCACCATCGGCTCGCAGATCCTGCTGCCGGAGCTCGAGTTCTTCCGGGCGCAGTGGGTGCCGGACGCCGAGGTCGACATCGCGGTCCGCGTCGGGGATGTGGGAAGCCGCCGGCCTCGCCGGCGGGCCACCATGATCGAATACTCGGATCCGGTGACCTTGCGCTACGAGGAGCACCTCGGGCGGTTCGGCGCGAACTTCCGCGTCGAACTGGGCGACACCGTCGACATCCGCGTGGGTCCGCTGCTGGCCGGGTCGCCGCATGTCGTCTACACCAACATCGTCGAGGCCCTGCTGCGGTTCGTGCTGGTCAGCCGGGGCAAGATGCTGCTGCACTCGGCCTGCGTCGAGCTCGGCGGCGTCGGGGTGATGCTCTCGGCGCTCACCGATACCGGCAAGACCGCGACCGTGCTGCGGTTGCTGCGCGAGCACGGCGGCGTCTTCCTCTCCGACGACATGACCGTGATCAACCCGGACGGCACGGCGGTGTGCTTCCCCAAGCCGCTCACCATCTCGGCGCACACGCTGCGCGCCGTGCAGGCCGACGATCTCACCCCGTCCGACTGGCGCCGGCTTCAGTTCCAGAGCCGGCTGCATTCCAAGGGCGGCCGCTCGCTGGCGCTGACCCTCAGCCGCTTCAACGTGCCGATCATGGGGATCAACGCGATCACCCAGCGGATGGTTCCGCCGCCCAAGTACACGGTGGACCGGCTGGTGCCGTGCAAGCTCGGGAGCGCCACGACCGTACGCGAGCTGTTCATCATCGAGCGTGGCGCGCCGCGCATCGCCGCCCTCGACCCCGACGAGACCCTGCGCCGGATGATCACCAACACCGACGACGCGTACGGCTTTCCGCCGTTCAAGTACTTCGCCCCGGCCATCACCATCGGCGGCCTCGGCTACCAGCAGCTGCGCGCCCGGGAACGGGAGATCCTCGCCGGCTTCCTGGCCAACGTCCGGACGCGGGTCGTGGCTTCCGACAGCTTCGGCTGGGCGGACGAGATCCCGAGGATGCTCGACGGGCGGCGGCCGGTGCCGGCCGAGCGTGCCGCCTTCCCGCGCTGGACCCCGCTGGCCGCCGCCCGCCCGGGAGGAGCGGCGTGACGGCGGTCCTGCTCATGGTCGTCTTCGGTCTCGCCACCGTCGCGATGCTGATCGTCGCGGTCACGTCGCTGGCCTGGATGGTCGACTCGTGGCGCACTCCGTACGCCCTGGGCCAGATGCCGTTCCCCGAGCCGGACGAGCCGCGGCTTTCGTTCTCGCTGCTCGTCCCGGCCCGGCACGAGGAGGCGGTGCTCCGTGACACCGTCCGCCGGTTGCTGAGCCAGGACCACCCGGACTTCGAGGTCATCGTGATCGTCGGCGACGACGACGACGGAACGGCCGCGGTCGCCCGCGAGCTGTCCTGGGAGGACCCGCGCGTCCGGGTGGTGGTCGACGACGGCGTACCCAAGAACAAGCCGAAGGCGGTCAACCGGGCGCTCGTCCACTGCACCAAGCGCATCGTCGGGGTCTTCGACGCCGAGGACGAGGTCGCGCCCGACCTCTTGCGCCACGTGGATGCGTGCTTTCGTGCCCAACGGGCCCACGTGGTGCAGGGCGGGGTGCAACTGATGAACTACCGGTCCAGCTGGTGGTCGCTGCGCAACACGCTGGAGTACTTCTTCTGGTTCTCCAGCCGGCTGCACTTCCACGCGCGCAACGGTTTCATCCCGCTCGGCGGCAACACCGTCTTCGTGCGGACGGACCTGCTGCAACTGGTCGGCGGCTGGGACACCGAGTGCCTGGCCGAGGATTGCGAGCTGGGCATCCGGCTGTCGGTGGCGGGTGCGAAGGTGGCCGTCGCGTACAGCCCGGCGCTCGCCACCCGGGAGGAGACCCCGCCCACGCTCGCCGGCCTGCTCAAGCAGCGCACCCGATGGAACCAGGGCTACCTGCAGGTATTCAAGCGGGGGGAGTGGCGCAGGCTGCCCACCCGCGGCAAGAGGATGATGGCCCGCTACCTGCTCGCGATGCCGTTCATGCAAGCGTTCTCCGGGCTCATGGTGCCGATCTCGCTGGTGACCATCCTGCTGTTCCGCGCACCCATGCCGTTCGTGCTGCTCACGTACCTGCCGATGGCGGCCACACTGGCCACGCTCTCGATCGAGGTGATCGGCCTGGCCGAGTTCAACCGCATGTTCGGGCTGCGGGTGCGCATCCGCGACTATCTCAAGCTCGTGGCGGGCGCGATCCCCTACCAGCTTCTGCTGGCCACGGCGGCCCTGCGGGCCACGGCCCGGGAGATGCGCGGCGAGCGCGGCTGGGAGAAGACCGAGCACGTCGGCGCCCACCGCGACGAGCCGGTGCTGGAGGGGAGCATGCCGTGACAGTCACCGCGTACGACCTGGACCTCGAGCCCCTCGACCTGGATCTGACCGGCCGGCCGGAGCCGCCCGCACCGCTGTGGCGGCGTGCCGGCACGCGGATGCTCGCCGGGATCCGCACCCGGTGGATCGACCTGGTCGTCGTGACCGTCCTGGTCGTCGTGGGCGGGTTCGTGCACGCGATCGGCATGGACAACTCGCCCGCGCGCTTCGACGACGAGGGCACCTACACGGCCTACGCGTGGGCGGTGCAGAACTGGCATCGCCTGGGTCATTACACGTACTGGTACGCGCACCCGCCGCTGGGCTGGATCCAGATCGCCGCCTGGAACTGGCTGACCGACGCCTACGACCACACGCCGTACGCGATCGCGGCCACTCGGGGCTTCATGCTCTTCTGCAAGATCGTCTCGATCGTGCTGCTCTACGCGCTCGCCCGGCGCCTGCGGATGAGCCGGGTCGCGGCCGTCCTCGCCGTGGTGATCTTCGCGCTCAGCCCGCTGTCGGTCTACTTCACCCGCGCCGCGCTGCTCGACAACATCGTCACACCGTGGCTGCTGGCCGCGTTCTTCTTCGTGGCATCGCCGCGCTCCAGCGTGCGCGGCGCCGCGGCCGGCGGCTTCTGTCTCGCGGTGGCCGTGCTCACCAAGGAGACGGCGCTGCTCTACCTGCCCGCCGTGCTCATCGCCCTCTGGCAGCACACCGACCGTCGTACCCGGCGGTTCTCGTTCGCCTTCTTCGGCGTGGTCTTCGTGCTGCTCTGCGTCGGCTATCCGGTCTTCGCGCTGCTCAAGAACGAGCTGTTCATCGGGCCCGGCCACGTCAGCCTGGAATGGGCGGTGCGCTGGCAGCTGTTCGGGCGTACCGGTAGCGGCAGCATCTTCGACCCGAAGAGCACCGCGCACGCCGTCATCCGCAGCTGGCTCGATCAGGACCCGTGGCTGCCCCGGCTCGCGCTGGTCACGGCGGTGCCGGGCATGCTCATCCGGCGTACCCGGGCGGTGGCCTTCGCGTTCGTCTTCCAGGTCCTGCAGATGCTGCGCGGCGGCTATCTACCGTATCCGTACGTCATCGCGATCATTCCCTTCGCGGCGCTGACCATCGCCGGTTCGGCCGACTGGCTGTGGGATCTGGCCTGGAACCGCTGGCGCCGCTCGGGCAACCGCTGGCTGCGGCTGGGCGTGCACGGCAAGCAGGCGATCGTCGTGGCGCTCGCGGTCACGCTCGTCGGCCTGGTCGGGCACGCGTGGAGCTATCCGCTCCGCGATCTGCGCACGAACGACCGGGACGCCGGCAAGGCCGAGGCCCTGGCCTGGCTGCGCGCGCACACGACCGGCGATCAGTACCTCGTGGTCGACGACAGCTTCTGGGTCGACCTCGTGCGCTCCGGACGCCCGAGCGACCACGTCGTCTGGTTCACCAAGCTCGACGTCGACCAGGACGTGCGCATCCCGGGCGTGCACCAGTGGGCCGGCATCTCCTATCTGGTCCTCGACCACCAGGACGACCTGTCCGTCCACATCCAGGCCGACGGGAGGCCGTCGAAGGACACCCTCACGCAGTTCCCGACGCTCGGCAAGGCGCTCGCGCACTCGCGGGTCGTGGCGACGTTCGGCAACGGGCTGGACAGGGTGACCATCCGGCGGGTGGACCCCGCCATGCCGGACTCGACCGCCAAGAGGCCGCCACCGAAACCCAAGAAAACGGCGAAATGATGGTTTCCACCCTGCATTCCCCGACCCGGCGCGTCTCGGTGCCACCACGCCGCCGGATATCGGCGCGGGTCCTGATCGCCGCCGCGACCGCCGTCTGTCTCGGCGGCGCGGCCGCCTTCGTCGTCCCGCGCCTGCTGCACCGGAGCCCGCCGCGCGTCTGCGCGACGGACGCCGTCCAGGCGCGGGCCCTCGACGACCTCGCCACCTTCGCCGGATGGCTGAGCCGTAACGCCGTGCCCGGCTACGTCGGGGAGGTGGGCTGGCCCGGCGGGGGAGCGGACGCGGCGGCGTGGGCGGGCGTCGCGCAGGTCTGGTACGACGCCGCCGACGCGATCGGGCTGCCCGTGACCACGTGGGCGGCCGCGGGCTGGCCGGCCGGCTACCCCATGGCGGTGTACCGGCGCTCGGCCGGATCGACCGCGATCGACAGCGCCGGACCGCAGGCAGCGATCCTCGGCGGTCACCCGAGCACCCTCCACTACCTGCGCGGCGTCGTGCTGGCGGGCGGGTCGTTCGGTTCGCCGACCGTCGCCGATCCGGGCCGCTACGGCTACGACTACAGCTACGAGAACGCGGCCGGCTATGCGTATCTCGCGTCCCAGGACGTCCGCCTGATCCGCCTGACGCTGTCCTGGGAACGGCTCCAGCGCCGGCCCGGCGGGCCCCTCGACCCGGCCGAGCTGTCCCGGCTGCGCACCGCGCTCGGCCTGGCGCACGCCAACGGCATCGCGGTCGTTCTCGACCTGCACGGCTACGGCACCTACGCCGCAACGGGCCGCCCCGTGCTCGGCTCGGCCGCCCTTCCGGCCGAGCGCCTTGCCGACCTGTGGTCCAAGCTCGCGGCCGCCACCGGCGACGAGCCGGCGGTCACCGGCTTCGACCTGCTCAACGAGCCGGTCAAGCTCGCCGCCCACGGCGCCGCCGGCGCCCAGCTGTGGGAGCGGATCTCGCAGGAGGCCGTCGACGCCATCCGCGCCACCGGCAGCCGGCAGTACATCGCCGTCACCGGGTACGGCCAGACCGGGCCCGGTCACCTCGGCGCCATGCATCCCCGGGCGTGGATCAACGATCCCGTCCACCGCACCGTCTACGAGACACATGCCTACTTCGACGGTGACTCCAGCGGCCACTACGTCGCCGGATACGCCGCCGAGCTGGGCCGCCTGCCCTCGGTGGGCCGCATCTGCCGGGTCCTTACCGCCCCGGTGCCCCCCGCGCCCGTCTTCGCCGCGTCCTGACCCGGCGGGATCGGAACACTGTCATGACTGAATCCAGCCCCCGTAGCCGCCGGCGGCTCCTGCTGCCGGCGGTCCTCGCCGTCCTCGCGCTGCTGGCCGCGGCCGGCGCCGCAACCGTCCTCGTCCGCGCCGCCCGCAGCGGCCCGGCGCCCGTCGGCCAGACCACGCCGCCGCTGCTCCCCGCGGGCGGGCAGCCCGCCCCGTACACCTTCACCGACGCGACCGGCCGCCTGATCGTCTGTCCGACCGGGTCCGAGCCCACCGTCATGATCACCGCGGCCACCTTCGACCCGCCCCTGTCCGGTGGCTCGGTCATGCTCGCCGGCCGTCGCTACCGCATCCATCTGAGCGGCACCGTCGACAACGAGACCGGCGCCGCCATCGACGTGGGGCGGCTGTTCGCCTCGGTACGCGGCGTGTTCTGGCCGGCTCACGTCACCGTGGCCCGCAACGTACCCGCCCAGTCGTCGGTACGGGTCACCGTCGACGGCTCCTATACGAGCCACAGCAAGGGGACCGTGCGCGTCGCGACCCACCTCGACTGGCACTGGCACGACACGAAACTCACCGATTGCGACGAGAACGGTCTCGTCGCCGACGACTGACAGGCGCAGGAGAACACCATGAGAAACGGGATCTTTCGCGTCGCGGTCGTCTCGTCGGCGCTCATCATCGTGGCGTCGGGGGTGATCGCCGCGACGACTGTGTCGTCCGCCGCGGTGACACCGACCTATGTCAACGCCACGGCCGACGCCTACGTCAGCGCCGACACCCCCGACACGAACTACGGCACTGCCACCTCGCTCACCGTGCGCGCGCCCTCCGCCGACAAGGCCGAGGCCGTCGCCTACGTGAAGTTCTCGGTCACCGGGCTCAGCGCCGCGCCGTCGGCCGTGCAGCTGCAGCTCTACAGCTACGCACAGAGCTCCACCGGAGTGCAGCTCTACACCGCGGGCAGCGACTGGACCGAGCCGGCGGTCACCTGGAACACCCGGCCCGTCCCCGGCGGCACGATGGTCGCCAACATGGCCGGGCTGACCCTCAACGCCTACGCCACCGCCGACGTGAGCTCGGTGATCACCGGCAACGGCACCTACACCTTCGCGATCACCACGACCTCGACGCTCAGCAAGCAGCTCGCCAGCAGGGAGGTCACCGCCGACCCGCCGCGCCTGCTGGTCACCGCCGCCGACGCGACGACCCCGCCCACTCCGTCGGCCACCACGACATCCCCGTCCGCCTCACCGTCGGCGTCGCCCTCACCCTCGGTGTCCGCCTCACCGTCGGCGTCGCCCTCGCCGACCACGTCCGGTACGCCGACGACGTACACGTTCAAGGCGACGGCCGACTCGTACGTGCGCTCCGACGACCCGTCCAGCACGCCCGGCTCCGAGTTCGTCCTGGGGACCGAGGCCGGTTCGCCGACCACGCCCACGCTCAACGCGTACGTCCGCTTCAACGTGACCGGCGTGACCGGGACGATCACCTCGGCCACCCTCCAGCTCTACAGCTATGCCACCTCGGCGCTCGGCGTGCTCGTCTCGAGGACCACGCCGGACTGGACCGAGGCCGCGCTGACGTATGCGAGTGCGCCGGCCGTCGGCGCGCAGGTCGGAGCCGGGCCGAACATCGCCGTCAACACCTGGGCGTCGATCGGCCTCGGGAGCGCGGTCGCCGGCAACGGCGGCTACGACTTCGCGCTGACCACGACCCGGACCGCGAACAACAAGTTCGCCAGCCGCGAGTCGAGCGCCACCCCGCCCACCCTGGTCGTCACCGCGGTGTCCGGCGGCACGACCACCTCCACCACGCCGACACCCACACCCACGACGCCGTCGGTCTCGCCCTCGGCCTCGCCCACGGTCACGTCCCCGGCCCCGGCGGGCTCGGCGATCACGCCGGTGGGCGGCGACGGGCAGCGGGTCATGGCCGGCCGCATCTTCGCGGCGCCGCTGGCCGCCAAGGTGACCGACGGCGGCAACCCGGTGGCCGGCGTCGCGGTCACGTTCACCGCCCCGGCCGGCGGCGCCTCGGCCACCTTCCCGGGCGGCGCCTCCACCGTCACGGTCACCACGGACGCGTCGGGCGTCGCCACGACGCCTCCGGTCACCGCGGGCACGACCACCGGAACGTACGCGGTCACGGCGAGCGCGGGAACGGTGAGCGCGACGTTCTCGCTCACCAACTCCGACCCGATGATCGTCGCCGCCGGCGACATCGCCTGCACCGCCGGCAAGACGCCGACCGCGACCAGCTGCCAGCAGCAGGCCACCTCGGACCTGGCGCTCAGCCTGCACCCCGACGCGGTGCTCCCGCTCGGCGATGACCAGTACGAGCTGGGTTCGCTCAGCGACTACCAGAGCATGTACGACCCGGGCTGGGGCCGGCTCAACTCGATCTCCTATCCGGTGCCCGGCAACCACGAGTACGGCTACATCGGCACCGACGTCCAGCCCACCGGCGGCACCGGCTACTTCACGTACTTCGGCGACCGCTCGCACCCGCTCGACCCGGGCTGTACGACCCTGTGCAAGTCCTGGTACAGCTACGACATCGGCTCCTGGCACCTGATCGCGCTGGACAGCCAGTGCGCAGTGGTCGGGGGATGCAACCCGGGCAACCCGCAGTACCAGTGGCTGCTGTCCGACCTGAACGCGCACGCGAGCAGCACGTGCACGCTGGCGTACTGGCACATCCCGATCTACTCGAGCAGCCAGGACCACCAGCCCGACATGCAGGCGATCTACTCGCTGCTCTACACCAAGGGCGCCGACGTGGTGCTGACCGGCCACGCCCACTTCTACGAGCGTTTCGGTCCGCAGGACGGCGCCGGGAACGCCGACGCCGCCAAGGGCGTGGCTCAGTTCATCGTGGGCAGCGGCGGGCGCAACTTCTTCAGCATCCGGCCGACGCCCGCGGCCAACAGCGCTGCCCGCATCGCCAACACCTTCGGCGTGCTCCAGATGACCCTGTCGAACGGGTCGTACGGCTGGAAGTTCGTTGCCGCCAACACCGGCGGATCGACCGACAGCGGCACCGGCGGCTGCCACTGACCGCACGGGATAGTCGTCGTGCCGCGCCCGGCACGACGGACCTCGGCGACGAGCCGGGCGTGGCCCCACCCGCCCGGTTCAGCGGCGACGGCCGCGGCCGAGGTCGCAGGCGGTCGCCCGTTCCCGGGCGGCCGCCTGCCCGTTCGCCCTCGCGGCCGGCGAGACGGCGTCCGCGCGCCTACGCCGGGCGCATGCCGGAAATTCGGCCGAAACGTGCGCTCGCGGTGAGGACCATCTAACGGTGTGTTGTTCCGGATGAAACAGCCGGGAAACCGGCGCTGCCTTGACTGGCTGCCACCAGCGACGAGAACGGCCAGGTGAGAGCCATGCCGGAGCGATACGTGTCGGTGCGGTGGCCGGATGGTCATGCGCAACGGATCTATTCACCCTCCACGGTGGTCGAGGACTACTTCGCCGCCGGGGAGCGGGTGCCGGTCGGCGAGTTCGTGGCCCGCAGCCGGGTGGCGCTCGGCGCGGCCAGTGACCGGGTGCGTGCCGCCTACGGGTTTCCGTGCGGGCGGGCGGCGGCGGCGCTGGCCGAGGTGACCGCGACGGCCGGGCGCTACGCCGCCGGCGTCGTGACGGTGGAGAGGATCGAGCCGTGAGCCATCACGCGGTCGCCGTCGTCGGGGGCGGGCAGGCCGGACTCTCGATGAGCTGGTACCTGCGGCAGCGCGGCGTCGACCACGTGGTGATCGAGCGGGAGCGGGTCGGCCATGAGTGGCGGGAGCGCCGGTGGGACTCCTTCTGCCTGGTCACGCCCAACTGGCAGTGCAAACTGCCGGGCTTCGCGTACGCCGGGGACGACCCGGACGGCTTCATGCCCGGTTCCGAGGTCGCCGGTTTCCTGGAGAAGTACGCGGCCTCCTTCGACCCGCCCCTGGTCGAGGGCGTCGCGGTGACCCGGCTGCGGCGTACGGCCGGCGGGGTCTTCGAACTGGTCACCACGGCCGGTGTCACCACCGCCGACCAGGTCGTCGTCGCCACCGGGCCGTACCACGTGCCGGCCGTGCCCCGGATCGCCGAGCGGTTGCCCGCCGACCTGGCCCAGCTGCACTCGTCGCAGTACCGCGGCCCGTCCCAGCTGCCCGAGGGCGCGGTGCTCGTGGTCGGCACCGGCCAGTCCGGCTGCCAGATCGCCGAGGATCTGCATCTGGCCGGCCGCCGGGTCCACCTCGCGGTCGGCTCCGCGCCCCGGGCCGCGCGCCGTTACCGGGGCCGGGACACCCTTGCCTGGCTCGACGAGATGGGCCACTACGACCGGGGCATCGACGACTTCGCCGACGCCGACGCGGTCCGGCTGCGCGCCAACCACTACATGACCGGGCGGGACGGTGGCCGGGACATCGACCTGCGGGCGTTCGCGCTGCAGGGCATGCGACTGTACGGGCGGCTGCAGGGGGTGGACGGCGCGACCGTCCGCTTCGCCGACGACCTCGCGGCCAATCTCGACGGCGCGGACGCGGTGGCCGAAGGCATCAAGGACGCGATCGACCGGTACATCGACCAGGCGGGGATCGTAGCGCCGGCCGAGGCCCGCTACCGGCCCGTCTGGGTGCCGGAGGGCACCGGCGGCGTGCTCGACCTGACCGCCGCCGGGGTCTCCGCGGTGGTCTGGGCGACCGGCTTCCATCGCGACCACCGCTGGATCGAGGTGCCGGTCTTCGACGGGCGCGGCTACCCGACTCACGAGCGCGGCGTCACCAGCTGCCCGGGGCTCTACTTCCTGGGCCTGCCGTGGCAGTGGACGTGGGGATCGGGCCGGTTCGCGGGCGTGGCCCGGGACGCCGCGTACCTGTGCGAGCGGATCGCGGCGACCCGCCGTAGCCGGTTCTCCGACGAGGTCGGCTGGCTGGCCGGAACCCCGACCGAGACGTATCCCGACGTGGAGTGGTGGGCGGCGTGAACGACGCGCATCGGCATCTGGGACTGCTTCCCGCGTACCCCTTCTATGGCGGGCCACCGGTCAACCCGGACGTGACCGCCCGCGCCACCATCGCCGAACTGCTGAAGGATCTCGACCGGGAGGGCACCGAGCGGGCGCTGATCCTGCCCAACTACGGCGTGCCCGACCCGGATGTGGCGTTCGGCTTCAACGACCTGGTGGTCGAGGCCGCCCAGCAGGACGACCGGATCCGGTGCGGGCTCTGGGTCTCGGCGCAGGAACGCGACCGGGCCCGCACCGTGAAGGCGCTCGGGCTCGCGGGGGAGCGCGGGGTGCGGGCGCTGAAGCTGAGCTTCCTGCTCGGCGGCGGCGTGGACGACCCGGGCCTGGAGACGATCTTCGGGGCGGCCCGGGAGCACGACCTGACGGTCCACGTGCACACCTCGCCGGGGGCCGCCTCCGACATCGACCAGGTCGGCCGGCTCGTCGAGCGGTTCGGCGACGACGTGCGCATCCACCTGGTGCATTTCGGCGGCGGGATGAGCGGCCACATCAAGCTGATCGGCTCGCGGTTCTTCGACTGGGTCGCGGCCGGCAAGCGGGTCTACACCGACCTGTCCTGGGCCATCGGGTTCGCGCCCCGATGGCTGGTCACCGAGATCGACCGGCGCGGCCTCGGCCACGACCGGGTGCTGTTCGCCAGCGACGAGCCCTGGGGCGACCACGCCGGGGAGAGTGCCCGGCTGCGCGCGGCCGTCGCCGGCCGGGAACTGTCCGACGCCGTTTTCCACACGAATTTCGAGACGCTGTACGGAGGAGAGAAATGACCGACCTGACCGACCTCGAGCAGCAGAGCCTCACCGAGATCCCGCACCCGTCACTGCCCGAGGGATCGTCGCTCTACGGCGGAACCAAGGTCTTCCCCGACTACAAGGCCGAGGACGGCGAGACCTACTTCACGCTCGTGCACGGCATCGCGCACGAGTCGTCGGTGAGCTTCGTCGCGATCCTCCAGGCCACCCGGGCCCTGCGGAAGGGTTTCGAGTCGGCGATCTACTTCTACGGTCCCGGCTCGCTGAACTGCCTGGCCACCCGCGGCTTCCCGACCACCGGCGCGTCGGCGTTCCCGGGCGAGCACAACATCAACAACTCGCTCAAGACCTTCATCGCCGAGGGCGGCAAGGTGTACTGCTGCCGGTTCGGCCTGTCACTGCACGGCGCCCGCGAGGAAGACCTCATCGACGGGGTCATCCCGACCCACCCGCTCGACGTACAGGACGCGCTGATCCACTACGCCCGCAAGGGCGCGATCATCAACTCGACCTACATGTTCTGATGAGCATCGACGTTCGTGCCGACCTGGCCGTGCGCGGCGTGCGGGCGTCCACGCCCGTCCGCCGCCCGGCCGGGGCCGGTCCCAGCGATGACGGCCACGTCGTCCTCGACGGGCAGAACGCCACTTTCCCGATAAATCCGGAAAGCCCGTATTCGGTACGCGGCGGGCGCGTCTGGCTCGGCGAGAACGACACCGGCTTGTCCCTCGACGTCGTCCGACGCCCGAAATTTTATGACTTGTCGACGAGGGACGGCGTGCCGTACGAGCGAATCGCGCGGCTGCACGGCAAGGATGTGCTCGCCACGACCGTGGTGCAAACCTGCATCCGGTACGCCGAGGAGCAGCGTTGCCGCTTCTGCACGATCGAGGAGTCGCTCCGCGGTGACGCCACGATCGCCGCCAAGACCCCCGCGCAGCTCGCGGAGGTGGCCGAGGCCGCGGTCCGGCTCGACGGCGTCCGCCAGATGGTGATGACCACCGGCACCACGACGGGCCCGGACCGCGGCGCCCGGAACCTGGTGCGCTGTGTGCGTGCGGTCCTGGCGGCCGTGCCCGGCCTGCCCGTCCAGGTGCAGATCGAGCCGCCCGGCGACCTGTCGGTGATCGACGAGCTGCACGTGGCGGGCGCCGCCTCGATCGGCATCCATGTGGAGTCCCTCGACGACGCCGTCCGTCGCCGGTGGATGCCGGGCAAGAGCTCGGTGCCGATGGCCGAGTACCAGGCCGCGTGGGACCGCGCGGTCGCCGTGTTCGGCCGCAACCAGGTCTCCACGTACCTGCTGATCGGCCTCGGCGAGGACCCGGACGAGCTGGTCGCGGGGGCGGCCGCGCTGATCGCGCGCGGCGTCTACCCGTTCGTGGTGCCGTTCCGGCCGATGGCCGGCACGCTCGCCCGCCGCGACGGGGTGCCGGCGCCCGCGCCGTCGCTGGTGCGCGACGTGAGCACGAGGGTGGCCGACCTGCTGCGCGCGGCGGGCATGCTCGGCGTCGATCAGAAGGCCGGCTGTGCCGCGTGCGGGGCGTGCGGTGTCCTCCAGGCGGCCGGCGGATGACGGATCTCGTTCCGGCCCTGGTCGGGCCCCATTTCCTGGTCGAGCCGGCGGACGATCCGGCGGACTACCGGGCGCTGCGCCGGCGGGTGTTCGTCGACGAGCAGGGCATGTTCGAGCGCGACGACCGGGACATGCATGACGACGATCCGCGGACCGTCGTGCTGGTCGCCCGCTCGACGCGCGGGAAGTTGCTCGGCGGGGTCCGGATCGGCCCGGCATCGAGCGGCCCGGACATCGGATGGTGGCGGGGTGGCCGGCTGGCCGTCGACCCGGCCGCGCGGGGTTCGCTCGGCATCGGGCCGGCGTTGGTGCGGGCGGCCTGCGCCTACGCCGAGAGCGCGGGCGCGTTGCGGTTCGACGCGACCGTGCAGGCACGCAACGAGCCGCTGTTCCGGCGGCTCGGGTGGCGACCGGTGCGGCACACGACCGTCGCCGGCCGGCCGCACACGCTGATGCGGTGGCCGATCGGCCGGCTGGCCGCGCTCGCCGCTGCCACCAAGGGCCCGCTCGGCGGCCTGCTCGCCGGGCTCGCGCCGGGCGGGGCCGGCTTCGTCGGCGACGACGGCGCTCCGGTGCCCGGGTCGGACCTCATCGCCGCGTGCGACGCGATCGTGCCGTCCATGGTGGAGCGCGACCCGGAGTGGGCCGGCTGGTGCGCGGTGCTGGTCAACGTGAACGACCTGGCCGCGATGGGCGCGGAACCCGTCGGCCTGCTCAACGCCGTCGGCGCCCGGGACGTCGCGCACGCGGCCCGCATTCTGGGCGGACTGCGCCGCGCCGCCGAGGCGTGGGGAATCCCGGTGCTGGGCGGTCACACCCAGCTCGGCGTGCCCGCGGCGCTCTCGGCGACCGCCCTCGGGCGTACGGCCGTGCCGGTCTCGGGCGGTGGCGGCCGGCCCGGCATGCGGGTGCGGCTCACGGCCGACCTCGGCGGCCGCTGGCGACCCGGACACCACGGCCGCCAGTGGGACTCCACCAGCGACCGCACGCCCGGGGAGCTGCGGCGCATGCAGTCGTTCGTACGCCGGGCCCGGCCCGCCGCGGCCAAGGACGTGTCGATGGCCGGCATCGCCGGGACGCTCGGCATGCTGGCCGAGGCGAGCGGCTGCGGCGCGCTGCTCGACGTGGCCCGGGTGCCGCGTCCGGCCGGCGCGACGGTGGGCGACTGGCTCGCCTGCTTTCCCGGCTTCGCCATGCTCACCGCCGGCCCGCTGGCCGGCGCCGACGCCGGGCCCGCGCTCACCGCCGACTGCGGCGAGCTGGTCGCCGGCCACGGCGTGCACCTTCGCTGGCCGGACGGGGAGATCACCGCCGCCGTGGACGCCGGCGTCACCGGATTGGGGACAGCAGCATGAGCATCGTACGGATGGCGGCCGTGGCCGCACCCTTCGACCGGGACCTGGAAGGGGACTTCGCGCGCGTCGCGGACCTGATCGAGCGGGCGCGCGCCGACGGCGTACGGCTGCTTGCTCTGCCTGAGGCTTGTCTCGGTGGTTATCTCGCCCACCTGGACGGAGGCGCGGACGAACCGCCGGCGCTGCGCCTGGACGGCCCGGAGATCGCCCGGCTCGCCGCGATGGCCGGCGACATGGTGGTGTGCGCCGGGTACTGCGAGGCCGACGGCGACCGCCGCTACAACAGCGTCGTCTGCGTGCACGACGGCCTGGTGCTCGCCAACCACCGCAAGGTGCACCAGCCGCTGCGGGAGAGCACCAGCTACGACTCCGGCGACTCGTTCACGGCGTTCGACACCCCGGTCGGCCGGCTCGGCCTGATGATCTGCTACGACAAGGCCTTTCCCGAGTCGGCCAGGACGCTCGCGCTGGACGGCGCCGAGATCATCGTGGTGGTCTCGGCCTGGCCGGGCAGCCGCACGAACGCGCCGGCCGACCTTGCCGACGACCGCTGGACCCGCCGTTTCGACCTGTTCGACCGGGCCCGCGCGTGTGAGAACCAGGTGGTCTGGCTGTCGGCGAACCAGTCCGGCACGTTCGGCTCGCTGCGCTTCGTCTGCAGCGCCAAGGTCGTCGACCCCGGCGGCGACGTGCTGGCCACCACCGGCACCGCGCCCGGCATGGCGGTGGCCGAGGTGGACGTGGCCGCCGCCCTGGCCGCGGCCCGCCGCTCGATGGCCCACCTGCGCGACCGGCGGCCGGACGCGTACCGCTCGCTCGAACGTCTTTTGACGTGACACCGTGACTGTCACCCGGATCGCAGCCGCGGCCGCCCACTTCGGCCGCGACCTCGACTACGACCTCGGTCGCATCGGCAAGCTCATCGGCGACGCCCGGACCGCCGGGGCCGGCCTGCTCGTGCTGCCCGACGCGGCGATCGGCGGCTACCTGGCCGACCTTCGCCACCCCGACCCCGCCGCGCTGCCGCCCGCCCTCAAGCCCGACGACCCGATCTTCGAGCAGATCGCGGGGATGGCCGGCGCCATGGTGGTCTGCGTCGGCTACTGCGAGGCGGACGGCGACCGGCGGTACAACGCGGCCGTGTCGCTGAGCGGCGACGGGGTGCTCGGCCGGCATCGCAAGGTTCACCTGCCGGCGGCGGAGAGCACGGTGTACGCCCCGGGCGACGGGTTCGCGGCCTTCGACACCCCGGTCGGCCGGGTCGGCATGCTGATCGACTACGACAAGACGTTCCCCGAGTCGGCCCGGACCCTGGCCGTCGACGGCGCCCAGATCGTGGCGTGTCTGTCGGCGTGGCCGGCGAGCATCACCAACCGCGCCCCGAAACTCGCCCAGGACCGTCAGTCCCGGCTGTTCGACCTGTACGACTGCGCCCGGGCCGCGGAGAACCAGATCGTCGTGGTCAGCTCCAACCAGACCGGCGCCGCCGGCGGCCTGCGCTTCCTCGGCCAGGCCAAGGTGGTCGGCCCGGCCGGCAACGTCCTGGCCCGCACCTGGGCCAAGGCCGGCCTCGCGGTGGCCGAGCTCGACGTGGCCGCCGAGATCGCCATGGCTCGGCGGGTGCTCAACCACCTCGACGAGCTGCGCCCCGCCGCCTACCGGACGGCTCGATGAGAATCGCTCTGCTCACCTACTCGACCCGCCCGCGCGGCGGCGTGGTGCACACGCTGGCCCTGGCCGAGGCGCTCGCCGAGCTGGGCGAACAGGTCACCGTCTGGACCCTGGGCCGCGGCGGCGACGGGGGCTTCTTCCGAGCGGTCGATCCACGCGTACGGCTGCGCATCGTGCCGTTCCCCGAGGTGGCCGGGGAGGCGGTCGGGCCGCGGATCCTCCGCTCGATCGCGGTGCTGCGGGCCGCCTTCACCCCCGGCGGGTACGACATCGTGCACGCCCAGGACTGCATCAGCGCCAACGCGGTGGACCGCTGCATCCGGACCGTGCACCACCTCGACCAGTTCACCACCCCCGAGCTGGTGGCCTGCCACGAACGCGCGATCGTCCGGCCGTACGCGCACATCTGCGTCTCGGCCGCGGTGGCCGCCGAGGTGGAGGCGGGCTGGGCCCGCCGCCCGGTGGTGATCCCGAACGGCGTCGAAGCGGCCCGCTTCGCCACGGCGATCCCGGACCGCCGGCACGGGACGTATCTGGTCACGGTCGGCGGCATCGAGCCTCGCAAGGGCTCGATCGACCTGCTCGAGGCGTACGCGCTCGCCCGTGACCGGATCCCCGGACTGCGCCTGGTCATCGCCGGCGGCGAGACGCTCTTCGACTACCGCTCCTACCGGGTGGCGTGGGAGGAGCGGGCGCGGGCGCTCGGCGTCACCCCCGAGGTGCTGGGCACGATCCCGCACGACGACCTGCCCGGCCTGGTGGCCGGCGCGGCGGCCTTCGCGTTCCCGTCCACCAAGGAGGGCTTCGGCCTGGCGGCGATGGAGGCCCTGGCCGCGGGGGTTCCGGTGGTGGTCCGCGACCTCCCCGTGCTGCGCGACGTCTTCGGCGACACGGTCGGTTACGGCACCGGACCCGCGTCCATGGCCGACGCCCTGCTGGACGCGATCAAGGACCCCGATCCGGCCCGGCGGAGCCGGGGCCGGGCCCTGGCCTTCGCCCACACCTGGTCGGCCGCCGCCCGGCGGCACGTGTCGCTGTACCGCGCGGTTGCGGCTTGACCGTGCCCGGCCATCGTCGGCGGCACTCCGGACAGCGCGCCGATCTGGGCGGACGGGGCCCGGCCGCCGAGAAGCAGGAAGCCGCCCAGCGTCAGACCGTAGGCGACCACCACCCACTGCAGGGATCCTTGCGTTCAGTCATCGAGATTTCCCATGGTGAGGTTGAGGGTCGTTCCGGTCAGGCCGGCGGCGCGATCCGACGCGAGGAACACGGCGGCGTCGGCGACCTCGGTGAGCGTCGACAAGCGCCCGGTGTGCGTCCGCGACGCGAGGGCCGACACGTACGCGTCCCATGGCATTCCGGTTTCCTTGGCGCGAAGCTCGTAGATCTGCCGGATCGTGGGCGAGCCGGGGATCGCATGAGGCCGGATGTTGGCCACCCGGATGCCCGTGGCCGCGAGCTCCACCGAGAGCAGCCTCATCAGGGCGTCCTTCGCCGCCTGGGCCGCCCCGTACGCACCGAGGCCGGCACCGCCGGAGCGCGCGGGAAGTGCGGTGACGGTCAGGATCGCGCCGGACTGCTGTGCGGTCATCTTCCGGGCCGCGTGCCGTGCCGTGAGGAAGTAGGAACTGGTGTAGGCCGCGAGCACGGCGGCAAACACGTCCGCGCGCTGGTCGACCAGCGGCGCCATCGACTCGGTGGGGAAGCCGACGGCGTTGACGGAGACGTCGATGCGTCCGGCCCGGTCGACGACGAACTCCAAGTGCTGCTCGATCTCCGATTCGTCGAGCGCGTCGACGGTGGCGGCCTCGGCGAGCCCGCCGGCTGAGGTGATCGTCTTCGCGACGGCGTCCACCGGGCCCGGTGTGCGTCCGGTGACGAAGACGCGCGCGCCCTCGTCGGCGAACGCCTGAGCGACCGCGCTGCCGATCTCGCCGCCGGCCCCGTACACGACCGCGACCTTGTCCTTGAGCAACATTGCTGACTTACCCCCTGTTCGGTGGATCCGCGATTGCGGGTTCACCCGGGTAGACAGGAACAGCGGACGGGATTGGGCGGCCCCGCACCGCCCAGTCCGGGGGTCTTCCGGTGTCTTCCCGGGTATCGGCGCATCCGGCGGACGAGGGGATCGGTCATGAAGAGGGAGACGGGCGGGCTGGTCGTACGGGCCAAGGCCGGCGACGGCGATGCCTTCCGGGAGCTGACCGAGCCGTATCGCCGCGAGCTCTTCGTGCACTGCTACCGGATGCTCGGCTCGTACCAGGACGCCGAAGACGCCGTACAGGAAGCGCTCTTCGCCGCGTGGTCGGGAATCGGCGGATTCGAGGAACGCTCCTCCATCCGCACCTGGCTCTATCGAGTGGCCACGAACCGGTGCCTCAACGCCTTGCGCGCCGCCAGCAGACGCCCGGCCCAGGAGTGGAACGTGCCGAAGGTCGAACCGCCGGAACCCACCCGGATGGGCGAGGTCGTCTGGCTCGAACCGTTCCCGGACAGCGTCCTCGGCGAGGCGGCGGGACCGCTGCGGCCCGAGGCACACTACGAACTGGTCGAGTCGATGTCGCTCGCCTTCATCACGGCGCTGCAGATCCTGCCACCGCGGCAGATCGCGGTGCTCATCCTCCGTGACGTCCTCGGTTTCCCCGCCACCGAGGTCGCGGGAATGCTCGACACCACGGTCGAGTCGGTGACCAGCGCCCTCAAGCGCGCCCGCGCCGGCATCGCCCGGTCCCGGCGGGAAACGCCGGATCGGCAGCCGCCGCCGGCCGCGGCATCGCCGGCCGAGGAGGCCATCGTGGCCAGGTTCGTCGGCGCCTACCAAGCGGCGGACATCGACGCGATCGTCGATCTGCTGACCGATGACGTGTTCATGTCGATGCCGCCGATCCCCTTCGAGTACGAGGGCCGTGGCGTGGTCGAGCGATTCCTCGAGCGCCTCTTCGGGTCGGGCCGCAGGTTCGATCTCGTTCCGGCGCGTGCGAACGGGCAGCCCGCCTTCGGCTCCTACCTGCGGTCGCCGAACGGAACTCGCCACGGCGTCGGGTTCATCGTCCTCACCCTGTCGGGAGAGAAGATCTGCGGGTTGACGCGGTTCGAGAACCGAGCCCTCGCGTGGTTCGGACTGCCCCGCTCACTCCCGCGGGCGGCGGACGAGCGCTCCTGATCGCCCCGTTGCCGTTCGCCGACCGCCGGTGAATTGACGCGCCGACGCGGGTCACATGAGTGACCAACCTCGTCGGAGCAAAGGAACCAGATGACGACCCCGCGAGCTCCACTTCCCGGAATCCGACCTGCAGTGGGTGGTGACGGCCTACGGTCTCACCTTCGGCGGGCTGCTGCTGCTCGGCGGCCGCGCGGCCGACCTGCTCGGACGCCGAAGGCTCTTCCTCGCCGGCCTCGGCCTGTTCACCGCGGCGTCGCTCGCCTGCGGACTCTCGGACGACGACACTTTCATGATCATCGCGCGCGGTGTCCAAGGCACGGGGGCGGCCGTCGTGCTGCCCGCGGCGTTGTCGATCGTCATGAGCATGTTCGACGAGGGACCCGACCGCAACAAGGCGCTCGGCGTCTGGGGTGCGCTCGGCGCGTTCGGCGCCACCTTCGGTCTGATCACCGGCGGGCTGCTCACTCGCTACCTGGGATGGGAGTACATCTTCTTCCTCAACGTCCCGATCGGGATCGCCGCGCTCGCCGTCGCGCCGCGGCTGGTACCGGAGAGCCGCATCGGCGCCGCGCGCCGCCGGTACGACCCGCTCGGCGCCGCGACCGTGACCGGCGGGTTGCTCCTGCTCGTGTACGCGATCTCGGTGGCACCGCGGGATGGCTGGGGCTCGGCGAAGATCGTCAGCCTGCTCGTCGCGGCCGGCGTCCTGCTGGCGGGTTTCGTGGCGGTGGAGGCTCGTGTCGCGGCCCCGCTGCTGCCGTTGCGGATGGTGCGCAACCGCGCTGTCACCACGGCCAACGCGGTGGGGCTGCTGCTGGGGGGCAGCTTCTTCGCGTACATCTTCATCGGAACGCTCTACATGCAGCAGGTCCTCGGCTACTCCGCGATCGAGACCGGTTTCGCCTGGCTGGCGACATCGCTGACCTCCGTCGTCCTGGCCGGACCGGCCCAGGTCCTGGTCACCCGCGTCGGTGCCGGGCCGATCATGGCGGGCGGCATGACGCTGATCACCGGCGGCATAGTGCTGGCCACCCGGGTGCCCGTCGCCGGCACGTTCTGGGCCGATCTCGCCGCCGGTTTCCTCGTCGTCGGCGCGGGTACGGCGTTCGCGTTCATCCCGATCTCGGTAGCCGGGCTCAGCGGGGTGGCGGAGCGTGATGCCGGGACGGCCTCCGGACTGTTGAACACCACTCAGCAGGTCGGCGGGGCGGTCGGTGTCGCGGTCGCCTCGACCGTCGCCACCAGCCAAACCGGGAACCTGCTCGCTACCGGGCAGTCCACCATGGTGGCGCTCACCGGCGGCTTCCAATGGGCGTTCTGGGCGTGCGCGGCCATCGGGGCGGCCGCCGTGCCGATCGCCGTCGCGCTGAGCATCAGGACGGCTGGTAGCCGCCGCGCCGCACCCGCACCGACCGGCGACGGGCCGGCGAACGCCGCGGTGCCCGGCTGATCTTCTCCGGTCTACGCGGCGGCGCGGTGCGGGATGGCGAACGACGTCGGCTGGCCCGTCGCCTCCAGCACCGACATCCACAGGTCGCCGCCGGGGTCGACCTGGTTCCTGGAGGCCACGGCCAGCGGTATCGGCACGTGCACGAACCGGTTCCGCCAGCTGCCGACCACCATCTCGGTGCGGCCGGCCATCGCCGCGTGCACGGCCGCTTGGGCGAGACGCAGGCAATACACGCTGTCGTACGGGTTGGCGGGAACGCTGCGGATCACGTAGCTCGGGTCGATGTACTTGAGGTTGATCTCCTGTCCGGCCATCGCGAAGTCGGACAGGACACGGCCGCGCAGGTAGATGCCGAAGTCGCCGAGGAGCCGGTTGCCCGAGGCGTCCGCGCCGTCCGCCGCGAGGTACTCCTGGCCCGCGCCCTCGGCGACCACCACGAGCGCGTGCCCGCGTTCCCGCACGCGCTGCCGCAGGTGCGGCAGGAACCCGTCCAGATCGACCGGCACCTCGGGGATCAGCACGTAGTCGGCGTCGTTGTTGGCCAGCGCCGCGTAGCAGGCGATGAAACCCGAGTGCCGGCCCATCAGCTGCACCAGGCCGACGCCGCCGGGCTGGGCCGTGGCCTCGGTGTGCGCGGCCCGGATCGACTCGGTCGCCTTGCCGAACGCGGTCTGGAACCCGAAGCTGTGCCCGATCCACGGGATGTCGTTGTCGATCGTCTTCGGCACGCCCACCACCGCGATCCGCCGGTCGCGGGCCGTGATCTCCTGGGCGATCCGCTGGGCTCCGCGCATCGAGCCATCGCCGCCGATCACGAACAGGATGTTCACGCCGAGGTGGTCGAGGCAGTCGACGATCTCGGCCGGATCCTGGTTGCCGCGTGAGGTGCCGAGGATGGTCCCGCCGTGCTCGTTGATGTGCTGCACCCCGGCCGGCGTCAGGTCGAGAACGTCGTGCCCGTGCCGGGCGACCAGCCCGCGGTAGCCGTTGCGGAACCCGACGATGCGCGACACGCCGTAGTGTGAGGTCAGCTCCAGGACCAGCCCGCGGATCACGTCGTTGAGTCCCGGGCACAGCCCGCCGCAGGTCACGATGCCCACCCGGATCTTCGCCGGGTCGAAGAAGATCCGGCGCCGCGGACCGCTGGGCTCGAACGACGGCGGCTTGCCGATCCGCTCGCCCACCATGGCCAGGGTGTCGTCGAACAGCACCCGATCCGCCTCGTCGACGTAATGCTCGGTGGTGCCACGCCGGTCGAGCAACCCTTGCAACGGTGAGTCGATCCGGCACTCGCCCAGGGTCCGCACCAGCAGATCCGCCGCCTCCACCATGCTCCGCAGACTAGGCCGCCAACGTTTCCGGTTGATGCCGCGGCGGGTCAGGCGGCCGTCACGAAATGCCGGTCCCGCGGGTCGTAGCGGCGTACCTGGTTCTTGCCGGCCATCTTCGCGGCGTACATGGCCTGGTCGGCCTGGCGCAGAAGCAGCTCGGAGTCGTCCGGGGCGGTCGTCGTGTCGGCGATGCCCACGCTGGCGCCGACGAAGGCATCGGCGCCGGTGATCCGGACGGGCTTGCTGATCTCGCCGACCAGGACCTCGGCCAGCGAGTCCACCTCGTCGGCGGAGCGGCCGGTGACGATCAGGGCGAACTCGTCGCCGCCGAGCCGGGCCGCTACCGAGCCGGGACCGGCCACCGCGGTCAGGCGGGCCGCGACCTCGCGCAGCAGCTTGTCGCCGGCCGCATGGCCCCGGCCGTCGTTGACCTTCTTGAAGTCGTCGAGGTCGATGAAGAGCACCGCGACCGGTCCGGCGACCCGGTCGAGCGCCGCGGTGAAGGCGGTCCGGTTGGCCAGCCCGGTGAGGGCGTCGGTCCGCGCCTGCTGGGTGATGCTCTGGTGGTCCTGCCACTTGAGGACCGCGAAGGCGACCTGGTTAAGCACGGACGTCATGGCCAGCACGGCCTCGTCCGGGACCCGCTTGGGCGTTCCCAGGAGCAGGTAACCGTCCGCGTTCCGGTCGGGGCTGGGGATGACGATCCAGGCGCAGGCCGTGCCGGCCAGCTCATCGAGGAAATGCGGATCCCGTACGGCGATGGCCCGGCCGTCGGCGTCCCGGCCCACCACGTGATCCGGCATGGATGCCGGCCGCTGCGCGAACGGTCCGGCCGGGTGGGTCACCGTGACGCCGTTCTCGTCCGGGAAGACCGCGATCGATCGCAGGCCGGGGGTCGCCGCGCAGATCTCGGCGGTCGCCGCACCGGCGAGGCCCATGATCTCCTCGCGGTCGTGCGCGTTCAGCAGGGCGGTGCCGGCGGTGGCCAGCGCGGCGTCCCGGCGGGCGGACTCCTCGCGCACGAAGAGGCTGGCGCCGAGCATGCGGCCGACGATGGCGACCAGGAACATCACCGGCATCGGGCCGATGATGGAGCCCGGCGACGGCGCCGCGAAACCGTTGGGCACCAGCGGCCACAGCAGCAACATGGCGCACAGGCCGGCCGCGTAGATCGCGCAGGTCACCGCGGTCCGCGACACCGAGCCGTAGAGGGAGCGGTACCACAGCCCGGAGAAGGCGACGCTGAACACCACCGCCGGCGACGGGCAGGCCAGCGCGAACGCGGCGATCGCGAGCGCGTCGGCCGCGTCGAGCCACACCGAGTTGCGCCCCAGCCGGTAACCCGCGATCCACGACACGACGAGCCCGGCCGTCGCCGCCGCGGTCAACGTGGCGGTCACCGGATTGGCCACCGCCAGCGGCGCGGGCAGAATGAGCAGCAGCGCGAGGATCGCGGCGACGAGGTACAGCCAGCGCATGCTCGCCACGATTCCGGACGGGCGTCGCACCGCTGCCGGAAGCCATCGGCTCAGCACTGTCATCATCTCCGGCCTTCCTCACCGCAACCGACCTTCGGCGTGAACGATCGGCAGCGATTTCGCGGGGCTGAGCCCTCGGGACCGGCTGAATCGGCGGGCCCACCGGGGCCGGTCATCGCGAATTAACCTTGCGGAACCACCTCCGGAACAGCCGGGCTCCACCCTCGGGTCCATTACCTGTCAGGCGACAGATAAGACCCGCCGGAGGTGGAGTCATGAGCGCAACCGAGTCCCCGGCCGTCCGCGGCGCGGGCGTCGAGCCCGGTCCCATCGGCTACAAACAGGAACTGCACCGGGGCGTCGGGACGTTCGCGTCCTTCGCCGCCGGATTCTCCTTCGTCTCGATCCTGACCACGGTGTTCCAGCTGTTCGGGCTGGGCTTCCTGCTCGGTGGTGCGTCGTTCTTCTGGTCCTGGCCGGTGGTCTTCGCCGGCCAGCTGTGCGTCGCGCTGTGCTTCTCGGAACTGGCCGGACGGTGGCCCGTGTCCGGGGCGATCTTCCAGTGGTCGAGCCGCCTGGCGGGAGTGAGCTGGGGCTTCTTCACCGGCTGGATCATGGTGATCGGTCAGATCCTGACCGTCGCCGTCGCGGCGATCGCCATGCAGGCCGTTCTGCCCGCGATCTGGTCGGGCTTCCAGATGGTCGGCGGCTCGTCCGCCGACTCGTCGATCCTCTCCGCGACCGGCGCTCAGAACGCGATCATCCTCGGCGTCCTCCTGCTGGCCGTCACGACGCTGGTGAACGTGCTGGGCATCCGGCAGATGGCGGCGGCGACCAGCGTCGGCGTCGCGGTCGAGATCGTCGGCGTGGTCGTGCTCATCGCCGTGCTGTTCGCGCTGTCCGAGCGGGGCCCGGCGGTGGTTCTGCACCACACCGGCTGGACCGGCAGCGGCCCCTACTTCTTCGCCTGGCTGGCGTCGGCACTGATGGCCGCGTACGTCATGGTCGGCTTCGACTCGGCCGGTGAGCTGGCCGAGGAGACCCACGCGCCCCGCAAGACCACACCGAAGACGATCATCCGCGCGCTGACCACCTCCGGCCTGGGCGGCGGCCTGCTGATTCTGGCCGCGCTGATGGCCGCCCCGAGCCTGACCGACGGCAACCTCTCCTCGCTCGGCCTGTCCTGGGTGCTGACCGAGCGGCTCGGCGGCGTCCTCGGCCGGCTCCTGCTGTGCTGCGTCGCCGTCGCGGTCTTCGCCTGCACCCTGGCCTGCCAGACCTCCGGCGCGCGAATGATGTACTCGATGTCGCGTGAGGGCGCGTTCCCGTTCGCGAAGGCGCTGGCCCGGGTCTCGCCGCGCACCGGGACCCCGATCCTCACCTCGATCGTGGTCGGCGCCGGGGCCGTGATCGCGCTGTTGGTGAACATCAACTCCACGACCATCTTCACCGCCCTCTCCAGCATCTGCATCGCGATGCTCTACATCGGCTATCTCGGGGTCACCCTGCCGCTGCTGGTGGTGCGCCTCCGGCACCGCCGGACCGACCGGTTCCCGGCCGGGGTCGACGAGGACGGCCGGCCGCTGTTCTCGATGGGACGGTTCGGGCTCGCGGTCAACGTCGTCGCGGTGATCTACCAAGTGATCATGGTGGTCAATCTGATGTGGCCGCGGACCGAGATCTACGACCTCTCGCCGGACGGCAACTGGGCACTGCAGTACAGCGCCCTGCTGCTGGTCGCGGCCGTCGTGGCGGTCGGCGCCGCCTACTTCGGCTACAAGCGGCTGCACCGGCGGATCGAACTCGTCCACGTGCCGCACACGCACACTCCGGCCGAGGCCGCGGCATGAGCGTACGCGCGGAGCACCGCACCGACAGCGTCCGTAACGCCCGCGACGACGCCCGCGCCCAGACCGGACTGACCAGCGAGTGGATGCCGTATCTCCCGGCGTCGACCAGTCCGTTCGTACCGAAGGGCGTCGACCCGGCGGGGCTCACCTGGGCCGAGACCGTGGCGCCGGGCGGATACACGCACAAGGTGCTGGCCCGGGGCTCCCGGCTGCGCCTGGACGACCCGACCGGCCAGGCGTGCGCCCATCTGCTCGTCTACAACGCGCTCGAGCCGGTCGAGCGGCTGAACGTCGCCGACACGCTGAAGATCGGTTGGCAGGCCTACCTCGGGGCGGGCACGCCGCTGCTCTCGGGCGACGGGCGCGTGCTGGCCGGCCTGGTCGAGGACTCCTCGGGACACCACGACGCGTTCTGCGGCACCACCACCGAGACCTGGAACCGGAACAAGTACGGCGACGGCCGCCCGGAGGGACCGTCCCCGGCCGGGCGCAGCCTCTTCCTCAAGGCGGCCGCCAAGCACGGCCTGACCCGGCGCGACCTGCCTCCCAGCATCAGCTTCTTCCAGGGCGTCCGGGTCACCGCGGACGGCACGCTGGACTGGCTCGGCTCGGCCGGTCCCGGCACGCACGTGACCCTGGTGGCCGAGCTGCCGCTGCTGGTGCTGCTGGCCAACGTCGCCCACCCGCTCGACCCGCGACCGGAGTACACGGTCGGGCCGCTGCGGGTGCACGCCTGGCGGGGCGCGCCCACCCTGCGGTCGGACGCCGGTCCGGAGTTGCACCGCGCCCACCTGAACACCGTCGACTACGCGGAGGCCCGGGGGCTATGACCGACGAAATCGTGACCGACGAAATCGTGGAACCGAGGGCGTCCTGGTCGGCCGTCATCGCCGCCGGGCAGGTCCTCACGATCGTCGACGTGGGCGGCAACCAGTCGGCCGACTGCCTGATCTACAACGCGCACGAACCGGACGAGCGGTACAGCGTGCCCGACACGCTGGCCTGGCAGGGTAACGCGTACGTCCGTACCGGCACCGTCCTGCGCAGCAACGAGGGCCGCCCGCTGATGACGGTCGTCGCCAACGACCTCGACCGGCAGGACACCATCGGCGGCGCCTGCGGCAAGGAATCCAACACCCTGCGCTACGGCCACCACGTGATGTTCCACCACGGCTGCCGGGAGAACTTCCTCAGCGAAGGGGCGAAACACGGCCTCGGCGCCCGCGACCTCGTGTCCAACCTGAACTGGTTCATGAACGTCCCGGTCGAGCCGGACGGCGCGCTCGGGATCGTGGACGGCATGTCCGGGCCGGGCAAGCGGGTGGCGCTCCGGGCCGAGATGGACGTGCTCGTCGTCGTCTCCAACTGCCCGCAGATGAACAACCCGTGCAACGACTTCAACCCGACGCCGCTGCGGATGGTGGTGGAATCTTGACCGCCGTGCTGATCGCGAACCGGGGCGAGATCGCCCGCCGGATCATCCGGACCGCGCGCACCCTCGGCCTGCGGACGGTCGCGGTGTTCTCGGACGCCGACCGGGCCGCTCCGCACGTGCGCGAGGCCGACACGGCGGTCCGGCTCGGCCCGGCGCCGGCGCGCGACTCGTACCTGCGCCGGGATCTGATCCTCGCCGCGGCGCGCGACAGTGGCGCTCAGATCATCCACCCCGGCTACGGGTTCCTCTCCGAGAGCGCCGAGTTCGCGCGCGAGGTGGAGGCGGCGGGGCTGCGGTTCGCCGGTCCGACACCCGAGCAGATCGTCGCGTTCGGGGCCAAGCACACCGCCCGGGCGCTGGCCGAGCGGGCCGGCGTACCCCTGCTCGCCGGCACCGGACTGCTCGGCTCGGCCGACGAGGCGGTCGCCGCGGCCGAGGCGATCGGCCTGCCGGTGATGCTGAAGGCGACCGGCGGTGGGGGTGGCATCGGCATGCAGGCCTGCGCCTCGGCGGACGAGGTGCGCGCTGCCTTCGAACGGGTCGAGGCCCTCGCCCGCGCCAACTTCGACTCGGCCGGGGTCTTCCTCGAACGGCTGGTCCGGCCCGCCCGCCACGTCGAGGTGCAGGTCTTCGGCGACGGCGCGGGACGGATCGCGGTGCTCGGCGACCGGGACTGCTCGCTGCAACGGCGTAACCAGAAGGTGCTCGAGGAGGCGCCCGCGCCGAACCTGCCCGGGCCGGTCCGGAAACGGCTGCACGACAGCGCCCGCGCGCTTCTGGCCACCGTGGACTATCGCGGTGCGGGCACGGTCGAGTTCGTCTACGACCCGGTTCGCGAGGAGGCCGCCTTCCTCGAGGTCAACACCCGGCTGCAGGTCGAGCACCCGGTCACCGAGGAGGTCTTCGGGGTCGACCTGGTGGCGCTGCAGCTGCACCTGGCCGGCACCGGCTCGGTCGACCCCGCGGTGTTCGAGCGGGACTGGCGGCCGGCCGGCTTCGCGGTCGAGGCACGGGTCTACGCCGAGGACCCGGCCAAGGATTCCCTTCCCTCCTCCGGCCTGGTCACCCGGGCCGCCTTTCCGGCGGCCATGACCGGCGTACGGGTCGACGGGTACGCCGAGACCGGCATGGAGATCTCGCCCTACTACGACCCGATGCTCGCCAAGGTCATCGCCACCGGCGCGACCCGGGACGACGCCCTCGACCGGCTCGGCGCGGCCCTGGACGAGACCCGCATCGACGGCATCGTCACCAATCTCGGCCTGCTGCGCTCGCTCACCGACGACGCCGACCTGCGCGCCGCCGTCCACTCCACCACGACGCTGCGGTCCACCACCGACCCCCGGCCCCGGATCGACGTGCTCGCCCCGGGACCGATGACCACGGTCCAGGAGCTGCCCGGCCGGCTCGGATACTGGCACGTGGGGGTACCACCGAGCGGGCCGTTCGACGCCGTCTCGTTCGCCGAGGCGAACCTCGCGGTGGGCAACCCGGCGGGCCGGCCGGCGCTGGAGGTCACCGCGGGCGGCCTGTCGGCCCGGTTCTCGACCGCGTCGGTGGTCGCGGTGACGGGCGCCGCGGTGTCGCTCACCCTCGACGGCGAGCCGGTGGAGCTCTGGACACCGATCGCGGTGCCGGCCGGGGGAGTGCTCACCCTCGGCGCCGCGGCCGGGCCCGGGCTGCGCTCGTACGTCGCCGTGCGCGGCGGCCTCGACGTACCGTCCTATCTGGGCAGTGCGGCCACCTTCACGCTCGGCGGGTTCGGGGGCCACGGCGGCCGGGCCCTGCTCGCCGGGGACGTCCTGCGTCCGGGCACGCCCGGCGATTCGGCGGCACCGCCGCGACCCACTCCCGCCGACCGGCGGCCCCACCTGACCGGCCGCTGGCAGATCGGCGTCACCGAAGGGCCGCACGCCGCGCCGGAGTTCTTCACCCGGACCGACATCGACACCCTCTACGCCACCGACTACCAGGTGCACCACAACTCGGCGCGAACCGGCGTCCGGCTGATCGGCCCGAAGCCGGTCTGGGCGCGGCCCGACGGAGGCGAGGCCGGGCTGCACCCCTCCAACATCCACGACACCCCGTACGCCGTCGGGGCCCTGGACTTCACCGGCGACACCCCGATCATTCTCGGACCGGACGGGCCGTCCCTGGGCGGCTTCGTCTGCCCGGCGGTGGTCGCCAGCGGCGAGTTGTGGAAACTCGGCCAGCTCCGGCCCGGCGACACCATCCGCTTCGTGCCGGTGCGGGAGGCCGACGCGGCCGGCTTGGACGACCGGCGCGGCGCCCCCACGGTCGCCTCCCGGGGCGGCGACGGCGACGACGGCATCCTGGGCCGCCTCGAGGCGGGCGCGGACCGCCCGGCGGTCACCTACCGGCGCGACGGCGACGACAACGTACTGGTCGAGTACGGGCCGATGGAGCTCGATCTGGCGCTGCGCATGCGGGTGCACGCCTTGCAGGAGACGCTCGCCCGGCACCGGCCGGCGGGCATCCTCGACGTCACGCCGGGCATCCGGTCCCTGCAGGTCCACACCGACGCGAGCGTGCTGAAGGCCCGCGACGTCGCCGCCCTGCTGCGCGAACTCGAGGCGGAAGTGCCGCCGACCCGGGAGCTGGTCGTGCCCTCCCGCACCGTCCGCCTGCCGCTGAGCTGGGACGACCCGGCCACCCGGCTGGCCATCGAGCGGTACATGGCCGGGGTCCGCGACGACGCGCCGTGGTGCCCGTGGAACATCGAGTTCATCCGCCGGATCAACGGCCTGGACACTGCCGACGACGTCTACCGCACGGTGTTCGACGCCAGCTATCTCGTGCTCGGCCTCGGCGATGTCTACCTGGGCGCGCCGGTCGCCACCCCGCTGGACCCGCGGCACCGGCTGGTCACCACCAAGTACAACCCGGCCCGTACGTGGACGGCGGAGAACTCGGTCGGCCTCGGCGGCGCGTACCTGTGCATCTACGGCATGGAAGGCCCCGGTGGCTACCAGTTCGTCGGCCGTACGGTGCAGATCTGGAATCGGTTCCGTTACCGCGACCAACCGTGGGCGCTGCGTTTCTTCGACCGGATCGAGTGGTACCCGGTCACCGCCGACGAGCTGCTCGACCTGCGGGCCGACAGCGACGCGGGCCGGCTCGCCCTCGACACCACCGACGGTTCGTTCTCGCTCGCCGACTACGACGCGTTCCTGGCCGCCAACGCGGAATCGATCGCTTCGTTCCGCGCCCGGCAGTCGGCGGCGTTCGAAGCCGAGCGGGAGCGCTGGCGTGCGGCCGGCGAGTTCGACCGGCGGGAGGCCGAGCCGCCCCCGCCGGCCGAGTCGGTGGCGGTGCCGGCCGGGGCCACGGCCGTGACCGCGCCGTTCACGGCGACGGTCTGGCAGTTGTCCGCCGCGCCCGGTGACCGGCTGGGCGCCGACGATCCCGTGCTGTCCCTGGAGGCGATGAAGATGGAGGCGAAGGTGACCACACCGGTGCCGGGCACCCTGCTCGAGCTGTACGTCAAGGCCGGCGAGCAGGTCGCACCCGGTCAGATCCTCGCGGCGGTCCAGCCGTGACCGTCGACCCGGTGGCTCGGGTCACCGCCGCCTTCGACCGGATCGCGGCCGTCGACCGCCCCGAGATCTGGATCTCGCTGCGCGACCGGGCCGAGGCCCTCGCCGAGGCTTCCACCGTCGACCCGTCCCGGCCACTGGCCGGTCTGGTGTTCGCGGTCAAGGACAACATCGACGTGTCCGGCCTGCCGACGACGGCCGGCGCCCCCTCGTACGCCTACCGGCCGGCCGCCGACGCGACCGCGGTGGCCCGGCTGCGCGCGGCCGGTGCGGTGGTGATCGGCAAGACCAACCTCGACCAGTTCGCCACCGGCCTGGTCGGCACCCGCAGCCCGTACGGCGCGGTGCGTAACGCCTGGGACCCGGCACGGGTGTCCGGCGGTTCGTCGTCGGGATCGGCGGTGGCGGTCGCGCTCGGCCTCGTCGACTTCGCACTGGGCACCGACACGGCCGGATCGGGGCGGGTGCCGGCGGCCCTGAACGGGATCGTCGGGGTGAAGCCGACCCGCGGCCTGGTCCCGGTCACGGGGGTGGTGCCGGCCTGCTACTCGCTGGACTGCGTGACCGTGTTCGCCCGCGAGCTGTCCCTCGGGCGTACGGTCGCTGAGCTCATGGAAGGCACCGATCCGGCCGATCCCCTCGGCCGGGAGGGCGGGCCGGCGATCGCGGCCCCGTACCGGCCCCGGCTCGCCGTCCCGGCCGCCGGACACCTTCACGGACTCGCCACCGGCTGGCGGGAGGCGTTCGCGGCGGCCGTACGCCGGTTCGCCGCGTCCGGGGCCGAGATCGTCGAAGTCGACATCGCGCCCTTGTTGGAGGCGGCCTCCTTGCTGTACGGCGGGGCGTTCGTGGCCGAGCGGTACGCCGCGGTCGGGGCCCACCTGGAGAAGCACGCCGACCTCATCGGCTCCGACCTCGACCCGACGGTCGCCGCCATCGTCCTCGCCGGCAAGGACAAGACCGCCGCCGACTGGGCCGCCGACATGGCCCGGCTCGCCGAGCTCGGCGCCGCCGGCCGGGCCGCCCTGAACGGCTGTGACGCGCTGCTGACCCCCACCACCACGTGGCACCCCACGCTGGCCGAGGTGGCCGCCGACCCGGTCGGCGCCAACGCCCGGATGGGCCGCTTCACCAACTTCGCCAACCTGCTCGACTACGCCTCGCTGGCGGTGCCGGCCGGGTTCGTCGACGGGTTGCCGTTCGGCGTCATGGTGACCGGGGCGGCGTTCACCGACCGCGCGCTGGCCGAACTGGCCCGCCGATTCGCCAATCCGCACCTCGACCTGTTCGTGGTCGGCGCCCACCTCACCGGCCAACCGCTGAACGTCCAGCTGACCGCGGCCGGCGCCACCCTGGTGGCGGCGACCACGACCGCGCCGAGCTACGCGCTGCACGTGCTCGACACCGATCCGCCGAAGCCCGGCCTGGTCCGGGTCCGCGCGGGCGGGCGCAGCATCGAGGGGGAGCTGTGGCGGCTTCCGGCGGACGGGTTCGGAGCCTTCGTCGGCGCGATCCCGGCCCCGATGGCCATCGGGCGGGTGACGCTGGCCGACGGCACGTCGGTGAGCGGCTTCCTGGTCGAGCCGGTGGCGGTGGAGAACGCGCCCGACATCAGCCACCTCGGCGGGTGGCGGACCTACCTCAACGAGCCCGCCGGCCTCGGTGCGTTCCCCGGAGGGGGCGTGAAAGGCTGAGGGCATGACGCGGCAGGCCCGACCGGGACGGCCTCGGCACGCTCCCGGATCGGGCGCGGCCGACGCCACTCCCCGCGAACAGATCCTCGACGCCGCGGCCGCGCTGTTCGCCGAGCGTGGCTTCGCCGCGACCACCACCCGCCTGATCGCCGAGCGGGTCGGCATCCGGCAGGCGTCGCTCTACTACCACTTCGCCAACAAGGACGAACTGCTCATCGAGCTGCTGACCACCTCGGTCCGGCCCAGCCTGGACGCGGTGCGGCGCATCGAGGCCCTCGTCCCGGCCCGCGCCGGCGCCGCCACGGCCCTCTACCTACTGGCGCTGATCGACGTGGAGACCCTCACCCGCACGCCGCACAACATCGGCACGCTCTACCTTCTCCCGGAGATACAGCACGAGCGATACGACGCCTTCCGTGCCGAACGCCGGGAACTGCAGGAGGCGTACGGTCGCCTGGGCGCCCGCGCAGCCGCCCCGGAAGTGCTGGCCGGCGCCGACGAGCAACGACTGGGTGAGCTGCTCCTGCAGGTCACCGAGGTGGTGATCCCGATCCGGCGCGCCCGCGAGCCGGGCCGCACCGACGCGGAGGCGATCGCCGCGTCCTGCCTGCGGTTGTGCGGCTGCCCGGAGTCCACGGTCGAGCAGGCCCGCGCCGAGGCCGCCGAACTGCTCGCCCACGCCGGAATGGATTGATTCGTCACGAGGCGCCCTCGGCGCGACGCCGGAGCTCGGCCTTGCGCACCTTCCCCGATCCGGTCCGCGGCAGTGACGCCACCACGTCCACGTAGACCGGGATCTTGTACTTCGCCAGCCGAGGCGCCAGGAAGGCGCGGATCGACGCACCGTCCACGGCGGCGCCCGGTGCCGGGACGATGAACGCCCGGCCGACCTCACCCCAGGCCGGGTCGGGGACGCCGACGACCGCGACCTCGGCCACCCCCGGGTGCTCGAAGATCACCGACTCGACCTCGGCCGGGTAGACGTTCTCGCCGCCGGAGATGTACATGTCCTTGAGGCGGTCGACGACGTAGAGGTGGCCCTCCTCGTCGACCCGGGCCAGGTCGCCGGAGCGGAACCAGCCGTCGGCCGTGAAGGCCGCCGCGGTGGCGCCGGCGTCGTTCCAGTAGCCGGGCGTCACGTTCGGCCCGCGGATCAGCACCTCGCCCGGCTCACCCGGCGGCGCGTCGCTCAGATCGGGCCGCACGCAGCGCACGCCGGCGAAGAAGACCGGCAGCCCGGCCGAGCCGACGTGGGCGCGGCTCTCCCGTGCTTCCAGGAAGGTGGCGCCGGGGGCGGTCTCGGTCATCCCGTACCCCTGGCAGAAGGTGAGGCCGCGAGCCTGATAGGCGAGGATCAGCGACTCGGGCACGGCGGCGCCGCCGGACATCACGCTGCGCAGCGACGACAGGTCGGCGTCCGGCCACCGCGGCGACTGCGCCAGGCCCGCGAACATCGCCGCCACGCCGAACATCCAGGTGATCCGGTGCCGGGCGATCAGCGTGAGCGCCTCGTCGACGTCCCAGGACGGCATGAGCACGCTGCACCCGCCCTTCAGGAACGTCGGCAGCAGGCACTGGTTGAGCGCGGCCACGTGGAACAGCGGCGCCCCGATCAGCGGCCGCTCGTCGCTCGCCACGTCCACCCCGGCCAGCAGGTTGAAGCAGTTCCAGAAGACGTTCGCGTGGGTGAGCACGGCGCCCTTCGGACGGCCGGTGGTGCCGGAGGTGTAGAGGATCAGGGCGGGGTCGTCCATCCCGACGGCCACGTCGATCGGCGGCGAGGAGACGCTGCCGAGCCATTTCTCGTACGCGTCCCCGACCTCGACGATCGTGCCGGGGCGCACGGAGAAGGCGCTGCCGGGGGCGTGCACGAGCGCCACCGCACCGCTGTGCTCGAGCATGTAGTCGATCTCGGGCGCGGCCAGCCGGAAGTTCAGCGGCACGAAGATCCCGCCGAGCAGGTGCGTGGCGAACATCGTCTCGACGAACGCCGGATGGTTCGGACCGAGGTAGGCGACCCGGTCACCGGGACCCACGCCGGCGGATCGCAGCCGGGCGGCGAGCCGGGTGATCCGGTCGTCCAACCGGGCGTACGTGACGGCACGGTCGGAGAAGATCAGGGCGGTCCGGTCGGGGGACATCGCCGCGCGCCGGGCCGGCCACGAGCCGAGGCCGGCGTTGTGCCGCGGGATCACGACCGGTCCTGTCCGGTAAGGCCGAGCAGCCGGGCGGCGTTCTCCTTGAGGATCTTGGGCCGGACGGCCGGCTTGATGTCGAGCGCGGCGAAATCGGCGAGCCAGCGGTCGGGCGTGAGGACCGGGTAGTCGGAGCCGAACAGCACCTTGTCCTGCAGCAGCGAGTTGGCGTAGCGCACCAGCTGCGGCGGGAAGTACTTGGGCGACCAGCCGGACAGGTCGATGTGGACCAGGGGTTTGTGGGTGGCCACCGCCAGCGCCTCGTCCTGCCAGGGGAAGGACGGGTGGGCCAGGATGATGCGCAGGTCGGGGAAGTCGGTGGCGACGTCGTCGACCAGCATCGGGTGGGAGTACCGGAGCCGGATGCCGCCGCCGCCGCGGACCCCGGCCCCGATGCCGGTCTGTCCGGTGTGGAACAGCGCGGGCACGCCCAGCTCCTCGATCGCCTCGTACAGCGGGTACGCCATCCGGTCGTCCGGCGCGAACCCTTGCAGGCTCGGATGGAACTTGAAGCCGCGTACGCCGTGGGCGGTGACCAGCCGGCGCGCCTCGCGCACCCCCGCCCGCCCCTTGTGCGGATCGATGCTGGCGAACGGGATGAGCACGTCCGGGTGGGCCGCGCAGCCCTCGGCCACCTCTTCGTTGGCGATCCGCGGATGCCCGGTGGCGTGCTCGGCGTCGACGGTGAAGACGACCGCCGCCATCCGGCGGTCCCGGTAGTACCGCGCGGTCTCGTCGATGGTCGGCTGCCGGTGGTCCTGCGCCCCGAAGTAGGCCGCGGACGCGCCCATCAGCTCCGGGTCGAGCGAGAGCCGCCCGTCCCGGCCGACCTCGGCGTGCGTGTGCACGTCGATCGCGGTCAAACCCCCGACGTCCACCTACGCCTCCGGACCCGAGGGCGCCGGGATCCCGTACGTCTCCGGCTCGGCGCCGAATCCGTCGTGCCACGCCTCGGCGATCGCGTCGGCGCTCCACCCGCCGTCGGCGAACGCCACCGACTTCTCGGACGGATGCGCCCAGAGCGCGAGCCGGTCCCCGCCGACGCCGATCGCCTGTCCGATGATGTCGCGCGCGGCGTCGGAGGCGAGGAAGACGATCAGGCCGGCGGCGTCGTCGGCGGTGCCGAGCCCTTCGTCGTGGCGCAGCCAGCGGGGCAGCGGCGCGCCGGTGCGCTCGGCCTCGGCGATGGCGGGCGCGAAGGCCGGGATCGTCCTGGTCATCTCGGTGGCGGCGACCGGCACCACCGCGTTCACCGTGATGCCGCTGCGGGCCAGCTCGAGCGCCCAGGTGCGGGCCATGGCCGCGATGCCGGCCTTGGCGGCGGCGTAGTTGGTCTGGCCGAAGTTGCCGCGCTGGCCCGCCGGTGAGGAGATCAGGATGAGCCGGCCGCCGTCGCCCTGCGCCCGCATGCGGACGGCGGCCGCGCGGGCGCAGGTGAACGTGCCGCGCAGGTGCACCCGGACGACGGTGTCGAAGTCGTCGTCGGTCATCTTCCACAGCACCCGGTCGCGCAGCACGCCGGCGTTGGTGACCAGCACGTCGAGCCGCCCGAACCGGTCGGTGGCGGCGTCGGCGAGCGCCTCGGCCGTGGCGCTGTCGCCGACGGGGGCGGCCACCCCCGTGGCCCGGCCGCCCGCCTCCGCGATCTGCGCCACCGCGGCGTCCACCGCGCCGGGGTCCAGGTCGTTCACGACCACCGCGGCGCCCGCCGCGGCGAGCGCCCGGGCGTACGCGAGGCCGAGCCCGCGGCCGCTGCCGGTCACGATCGCCACTTTGCCGTCGAGTCTCATGACCGGCCTTTCCGTGCGAGGGCCACCGCGGGCACGATCCCGCGGGGCAGGTAGCGGACCACGACGACGAGCAGGATCGCGTAGACCGCGTAGGACAGGACGACCGGCGCGTAGCTGGGCATGCCGCGACCGGTGCCGAGCTCGTTGAGCGCCTGCACCAGCAGAGTGATGACGGTGGCGCCGACCACCGGCCCGGCGATCGTGCCGAGGCCGCCGACCACCGCCATCACCACGAACTCGATGGACAGCAGCAGCGGGAACGAGCCGGGCGCGAGGTAACCGAGGTAGAACGCGTAGATGCCGCCGGCCAGGCCGGCGAAGGCGGCCGAGAGCGCGAACACGACCACGCGGTAGCCGCCCACCGGTACGCCGCCGGCCGCGGCCGCGATCTCGCTGCCGGCCGCCGCGCGAAGGCCCCGCCCGGCCCGCGAGTCGACGACGTTGCGGCTGATCAGCAGCACCACGGCGAGCACGGCCCAGGCGAGGTAGGCGTAGCCGAGGTCGTCGCGCAGCGGGGTGCCGGCGACCGACAGCGGCGGGATGCCCTGCAGGCCGATCGCGCCGCCGGCCCAGCTGCCCTGCCCGAGCAGCGACAGCAGGATCAGCTGCACGGCCAGGGTGGCGAACGCCAGGTGGTGCCCGCGCAGCCGCAGCAGCGGCGCGCCCAGCACGGCGGCGACGAGCGCGGCCACGATCGGCGCGGCGGCCAGGCCGAGCAGGGTGGGCACGCCGTGCACGGCGGACAGCCCGGCGGCGTACGCCCCGATCGCGTAGAACGCTCCCTGGCCCAGCGAGACCTGCCCGGCGTAACCCATCAGCAGCGACACCCCGGCGGTGACCGTGGCCGCCAGCATGAGCAGGATGAACACCGACAGTTGCCGCTCCGGCAGCAGCGGCGGCAGCGCCAGCGTGACCGCGGCGACGGCGAGAATCGGCCAGGCTCTCATCGCGCCGTCTCCGGCACCGACCCGGCGCGGACGGCCTGCGTCACCATCACCGCGAGCATCAGGAGCAGGGCGATCTCGAGCTGATAGGCGCCGCCGCCGTAGCCCGCGATCAGGGTCTGCGCGACGCCGAGCAGCAGCCCGCCGGCCAGGGCGACCGCCGGGCGGGTCAGCCCGCCGAGCACCGCGGCGGCGAAGCCGTTGACGATCAGCGTCACGTCGCTGTCGAAGGTGACCTGCTGCACCGGGGTGAGCAGCACGCCGGCGAGGCCTCCGAGGGCGCCGCCGAGCGCGAACGCGAGCAGGCCCATCCGGCGCACGTCGATGCCGACCACCCGGGCCGCGTACGGGTTCTGCGCGCACGCGGTCAGCGCCTTGCCGAGGTCGGTGCGGCGGAAGAACGCGGTCAGCGCGGCGAAGACCGGCAGGGTGACCGCGACGACGAGCAGGTAGTGCGCCTGGATCCGCGCGCCGCCCACGGTGGCCGCGCCGGACAGGCCGGCGAACGAGCGCGGCTGGTCACCCCAGACGGTGACCTCCACCGCGTACGCGAGAACGCCGAGCCCGAGCGTGATGATCAGCGCGGCGCCCGGGTCGGTGCCCGGCCGGCCGATCGCCACCACGCCGGTCAGCAGGCCGGCGCCGGCCGCGGCGAGCACCGCGGTCACCTCGGCGAGCCCGTGCGGCAGCCCGGTCGCCAGCAGGGTCGAGGTGAGCATCGCGGCGATCACGGCGAACGCGCCTTGGGCCAGGTTGACCACCCGGGTCACCCGGTAGATGACCACCATGCCGCTGCCGACCAGCGCGAACCCGGCACCGATGCCGAGGCCGGTGAGCAGGTAGCCGAGGAGGTCGCTCATCGTGGCTCCTCGGCGGTGACGTGCCCGCCCAGGTAGGCGGCCACCACCCGGGGATCCCGGGCGAGCCGGTCGGCGTCGCCGTGCAGCGCGACCCGGCCGGCCTCGAGCACGTAGCCGCGCTGGCAGAGTCCGAGGGCGAGGCGGGCGTTCTGCTCGATCAGCAGCACCGCCAGCCCGCGCTCGTCGTGCAGCCGCCGCAGGTGGCCGACCAGCACGTCGACGACCTTCGGGGCGAGGCCGAGGCTGAGCTCGTCGACGACCAGCACGTCGGGCCGGGCCATCAGCGCGCGGCCGATCGCCACCATCTGCTGCTGGCCGCCGGAGAGCGTGCCGGCCGGGCGGCGGCGGACGGCGGCCAGTTCCGGCATGAGCTCGTAGACCGGCTCGGTGCGTCGTCCCGCGCGGCCGTTGCGCCAGCCGCCGAGGCGCAGATTGTCGTCGACGCTGAGGCCGGCGAAGACTTCCCGGCCTTCCGGCACCTGGGCCAGCCGTCCGCGAACGGCGACCTGCCCGGCGTCGGGCCGGACGAGCCCGGACAGCGCGCGTACGAGGCTGGTCTTGCCCGCGCCGTTGGCGCCGATCAGCGCGACCAGCTCATGCTCGCCGACGGTCAGGTCGACCCCGTCCAGCGCGGTCGCCCCGGCGTAGCGCACGACCAGCCCGCGCGCCTCGACCACGGCGTTCACGCGGGGCTCCCGGCGCCCAGGTACGCGTCGACCACGACCGGATCGGCGCGCACCTCGGCGGGCGTGCCCTCGGCGATGACCCGGCCGAGGTCGAGCACGGTGACCCGGTCGGCCAGCCGCATCACGAACGCCACGTCGTGCTCGACCAGCAGCATCGTCGTCCCGGCCCGGCGCAGCTCGGCCAGCAGTCCCGCCAGCCGCTCGCGCTCGGCCGCGCGCAGCCCCGAGGCCGGCTCGTCGAGCAGCAGCAGCCGGGGTTGCCCGCACAGCGCCCGCGCCAGTTGCAGGGCCCGCTGCTGGCCCAGCGGCAGCGCCTCGGCCGGGCGGCCGGCCCAGTCGGCCAGCCCGGTGCGGGCCAGGCACTCGAGGGCGCGGTCGCGGATGAGCCGTTCCTCGCGACGGTGGGCGGGCAGCCGCAGGGCCGCGGCCAGGAAGCCGGCCCCGGTCGTGCCGTGCGCGCCCACCATCACGTTCTCCAGCGCGGTCATCCCGGGGAAGACCCGGGCCGCCTGGAACACCACGCCGACGCCGAGCCGGGCACGGCGGTCGGCCGGCAGCCGGTCGATCCGGCGGCCGTCCAGCGACACCGTGCCGGCGTCGGCCCGCAGCTGCCCGCCGATGAGCGCGAACAGGGTCGACTTGCCGGCCCCGTTCGGCCCGATCACGCCCCGCAGCTCGCCCGGCGCGAGAGCCAGGTCGACGTCCCGGACGGCGTAGACGCCGCCGAACGCGCGGCTCGCCGCCGCGACGGCGAGGGCGGCGCCTGGGACCATCAGCGGCCACCCAAGGTGGCGAGCTTCGCCTTGGAGTAGTCGGTGGGCACGAACGCCCCGGACCGTACGGTGTTGATCGAGATGTAGTCGGTGGTGAGTCCGCTGTGGTCGGTGGCCGAGTAGCGGTACGTGCCGTTCGGCGTGGTGAGGGTGAGACCTTCGAGGGCGTCGCGGACCTTGGCCCGGTCGGTTCCGCCGGCCTTGCCGATGGCGGCGGCGAGCAGCTTGACCCCGCTGTAGCCGTCCTGGGCGAACTGCGGCGGCGGATAGCCGTACTTGGTGCGGAAGGCGGTGGAGAGCTCCTCGATCGCGGTCTTCTGCGCGCCGGCCGGCAGGGCGTCGCCGACCACGCCGATGGAGCTGGACACCGTGGCGCCCTCGGCCGCCGCGCCGGCCGGCTGCAGGAACAGCTTGCTGGCCTGGGCGCCGGTGAGGATCAGCGGGATCTTCAGGCCGCTCGCCGCGTACTGCTTGGTGAGCGCGACGGCGGGCGCGCCGGTGGCCCACACCATCAACGCCTGCGCGTCCGAGGACCGGACGTGGGTGAAGACCGCCCCGAACTCGGTGGCGGTGGTCTGGAACTGCTCGACCGGGTCGAGGGTCACGCCGTACTGCCCGGCCTTGGCCTGCAGGCCCTTGAAGCCGGCCACCGCGTAACTGCTCTTGGTGTCGTAGGCGACGGCGAGCCGGGTGACCTTGCTGGCCTGGAGGTACTGCAGGGTGGCCTCGGCGTAGGTGCCGGACAGGGCGGGGACCACGAAGACGTACGGGTGGAGCGGCTTGACCTGCTCGTCGGCGGGCGTGAGGGAGACGTACGGGATCTGCTCGCGATCGACCAGCGGAATGGTCGCCAGGGCCGAGTTGGAGAACGGCGAGCCGATGATCGCGTCGGAGCCGCCCTTGAGGTCGTTGAAGGCGAGCACCGCCTGGTCGGGAAGGCTCTTGTCGTCGCTTACGGTCAGCTCGATCCGCCGGCCGCCGATGCCGCCGGCGCCGTTGATCTGCTCGACCGCGAGCGCGACCGATTTCTGGTTCTCGCTGCCCAGCGGGGAGTAGTTGCCGGTCAGCGAGACGATCTGGCCGATGCGGATGGGGTCGTCCCCACCGGAGTCGTCGCCGCCGCAGCCGGCCGCGGCGGCGACGAGCAGGACGGCGAGGGTGAAGGGCATGGATCTGCGCACGGGTACCTCCCCGGTGAGGGGTTCTGCCGTTACAGGCGCCAGGCACGAAGTTAGGCGCATCACACACAGCCGTCAATATTCTGCCTAACATTCAGCTCATGCCGACGACGGAACCCGCCGAGTCCGGGCCCCGCCCGCAGACCCTGCTGCTGATGCTGTTCGGTGACTACCTGCTCGACCGCGGGCTGTGCGTGTTCTCCGGCAGCGTCATCGACGTCTGCGACCGGCTGGGCATCTCGTCGCACGCCGCCCGGTCCACGTTGACCCGGATGGCCGCCCGCGGGCTGCTGCGCCGCCAGCGCGAGGGCCGCCGGATGTACTTCGGTCTCACCGACCGGTCCACGACGCTGCTGCGCGACGGCCGCGACCGGATCTGGCGGGCCGGCGCGGTCAACGACTCCTGGGACGGCACCTGGACGCTGCTGAGCTTCTCGCTGCCCGAGTCATGGCAGCGCCAGCGGCACGACCTGCGCTCGCAGCTGGCCTGGGCGGGCTTCGGGCCGCTGCAGGGCGGGTTGTGGATCGCGCCCGGCGAGGTGGCCGCCGGCCACATCGTCAGCAGCCTCGGGCTGGACGCCCACGCCCGGATCTTCCACGCCCGGGCCGGCGCGCGCACCGACATCGGCGTCATGGTCGGCGACGCGTACGACCTGCCTGCGCTCGCCGCGGCCTACACCGGCTTCCTGGCCCGCTGGGACGGCGCGCCGCCGCTGGCCGATCCGCTCGCCGCCCGTCTCACGCTGATCGCGGAGTGGCTGCACGCGATCCGGCGCGATCCCCGCCTGCCGGTCGAGCATCTGCCGCCGGACTGGCCCGCGGCGCGGGCCCAGAAGGTGTTCCGCGACCTCGAGACCGGCTACGAGCGACCGGCCCGGGCGGTCGCCGAGCGACTGCTGGATCTGCGCCCGGCGACCGCGTGACCGGCGCCGTCAGGCGGAGCCGCAGGCGTTGCCGTTGAGCGTGAAGTCGGCCGGCTTGCCGGTGTTGCCGGTGTGGGTGGCCTGGAAGCCGATGCTGACCGACGCGTTGGGGGCGATCGTGCCGTTGTAGCTCGCGTTGCGCGCGGTCACCCGGCCCGAGGCCGGCGAATAGATGGCGTTCCAGCCCGAGGTGATGGTCTGCCCGCCGGGCAGCGTGAAGGCCAGCGACCAGCCGTTGACCGGCGCGGTGCCGGTGTTGGTGATGGTCAGGCTCTCGGTCAGCCCGGTGTTCCACGCGTTCACCGCCGCGGTGACCCGGCACGAGCCCGAGGGGGGCGGGCTGGTGGGAGGCGGGCTGGTGGGAGGCGGGCTGGTCGGGGGCGGGGTCGTGCCGTCAAGACCGAAGAAGGCAATCGCGTACGCGGCCATACCCGTGCCCGGCAGGCTGTGCCCGGCCCCCTGGATGCTGTACGCCTCGACCTGCGAGCCGTACCGGCGCCGGTTCCAGCCCGGTTGCGGGGTGTCCGAGGACGTCGGCGTCTGGCTCAGCCCGAAGACGTCGGTCCACTGCTCGATCTCCTCCTGCAACAGCGAGTACGGCACGAGGGTGTCGCTGGTGCCGTGCCACAGCTGCACGCGGGGGCGGGGGCCGGAGTAGCCCGGATAGGCCTGCCGGACCAGCTCGCCCCACTGCTGCGGGGTGCGGTCCATGGCGCCGCCGGTGCACTTGCTGGTGCCGGGCGGGTAGTCGGCGGCGTTGGCGAAGCAACCGAACGGCACGCCCATGAACGCGGCGCCGGCCTTGAACACGTCGGGATAGAGGGCCAGCATCTCGTTGGTCATCATGCCGCCGGACGAGCTGCCGGTCGCGTACACCCGGTTCGCATCGCCGGCGTACTGCCGCTCGGCGTACGTGATCATGGAGACGATGGACACCGGATCGCTGCCGCCGCCGCGCCGTTTGGCGGCGTCCGACCAGGTGTCGAAGCAGTTGCCGAAGCCGGCCTGCTGGGTCGCGCTGGGATAGATGACGAGGAACCCGTACCGGTCCGCCAGCGCGGCGAACTCGCTGCCGGAGTAGAAACCCGGGCCGGAGCCGCCGCAGCCGTGCATGGCCACCACGATGGCCGGCCGGGTGGGCCGGGAATCCGGGACGTAGATGTGCATCCGCATGCCGCCGGGGTTGTCGCCGAAGTTGGTGACCTCGGTCAGCGCGGCGGCGAACGCGGGCCGGGCCGCGGGCACGGCCAGCCCGGCCGCCGCGACCACGGTGGCCGTGGCCAGCAGCAGCTTTCTTCTGATCTTCATCGCCTTGGCTCCTTGCGGGGATTGAGGACCCGGCCGGTAACCCATCATGTGACAGATAGCTTTACCCCGGGGAAGCGAACTGTCAATCAATGACCATCGATGTGACACAGCGTCTAGAGTCGGAGCGATGCCGGCACCCACCCCGTACGACATCGGCGAGATCTTCCCCGAGGAGCTCGCCGGACCGATCCGGCTGCCCCGGCGGCAGAGCGGCAACTCGCCGCAGGACCTGGCCGTCACCCTGCTGGCCGACTACACGCTGCTGACCCGGGCCCGGCTGCCGTCCGGGGCGATCGTGGCGCTCCTGGCCGAGGCCGGGGTCAGCCCGGCCGGCGCCCGCACCACGATCAGCCGGCTGGCGCGCCGCGGGGTGATCGAGAGCCACCGCGAGGGCCGGCACAGTTCGTACCGGCTGACCGCCGCGGCCGCCACCTTCCTGGCCGTCGGCGGCAGCGCGATCGTCTCGCCCGGGCTGGTGCCACCGTGGGACGGGCAGTGGACGCTGATCGCCTTCTCGCTCCCGCAGGAGGAGGGCACCCTGCGGCGGGCGCTACGCGGCCAGTTGCGGTGGATGGGTTACGCGCCGCTGTACGACGGCTTGTGGATCTCCCCGCACGAGCTGAGCGAGAAGACCAAGGCCCGGCTCGCCGAGCTCACCCTCGGCACCCTGACCGTCTTCCGCGCCCGGCACGTCGAGCTGGACGCGGCGATCCGCCGCAATCCGATCGACGCGTGGGACACGGCCGGGATCGCCCGGCAGTACGAGGCGTTCATCGCGCGCTGGGCCGAGACGCTGCCGCGCACGCTCACCGGGTCCGAGGCGGTCCGGGCCCGCACCGAGGTGATGAACACCTACCGGCGGCTGCCGGTTCTCGACCCGAACCTGCCGGCCCGGCTGCTGCCGCCGGGGTGGCTGCGGGAACCCGCCCGGGACCTGTTCACGGCCGTCTACGACGGCCTGGCCGAGGCGGCGCAGGAGCACGTGCGCGCGGTGGCGAGCCGGCACGCCGTCGCCCCGATCGCCGGCATCCGCGCGCACACCGTGGCCGATCTGGCGGCGATCACGACCGCGCGACCGGTGAGCTAGGTGGTGGGGCGGTGACATCGGCGCCGGAGCCGATGCCCTCGGTGTCCGGGGTGAGCGCTGCGAGGATGTCCTCGTCGTCGTCGTGGGCGCGTCGGACGGCGGCGCTCAGCAGCCGCAGCTGGCGGTCCAGCGGTTCCTGCCGGTCCGGCGGTGCCACGCTCTTGAGGTCGGCCAGGGCCGCGCAGATCTTCCGGGTCACCTGCGGCTCCGACGCCCCGGCCAGGCGGATCTCGTCGAAGGCCAGCCGGACGTAGCCGTCCCAGCTGACGGTCCGCTCGATCAGGCGCACCACGCCGTCCTCGTCGCGGTGTTCACCGCAGGGCAGGGGGCGAGCGGCGATGAGGCGCAGCAGGTCATGCAGCCGGTGCAGTGCCTGGACCGTCGTCGTGGGGTCGTTGAACGGCTGTGCGATCGACCGCACGGCGATGTCGACGAGCTTGCGGAAGCCGTACGCGAGGTCCTCGGTGTGCACGCGCTCAGCGCCGAGAAGGATGTGCCGGGTGACGTCACCGGCCCGGAGCCGATGGGCCGGGCTCCCGTCCCCGTTCACCGGAGTCCGGGCGCCCGGATGCACCCGGAGCAGCGGCGCGCCGCCGACGACGAAGTCGCCGACCACGGGGACCAGCTCCAGCACGCAGTCCGCCTGCCGGGCCGCGGCGACGAGCGCCGGGCGGTCGACCCGAATCACGTTGCCGGGCGCCGCGGCGACGATCCCGTCGGGGCCGCCGGTGGCGACGGGCAGGTCCCCGTGCTCGCGGACGATGAGCTCGCGGCTCCGGTCGCCGACGAGGTCGATGAGCCCGGCGACCCGCAAGCCCTGGCCGGCGTGGTGCACGAACAGGACGAGCACCACGATGCTGGCGAGCATCAGGACGTACGACAGGAGCATCGACAGTCCCGGCACCGAGCCGGTGTCGGAGCCGCGGATCTCGCGGAGGGTCAGCACCGTGACCAGGAAGCTGCCGCCGAACAACCCGATCGCCAGCTGGCTCCACCGGTCGGTGAGCAGCGCCCCCACGATGCGGGGCGAGAACTGGCCCATCGCCAGCTGGACCGCGACCAGGGTGACCGTCAGGACCAGGGTGGTCAGCGACACCAGAGCCGTGGCGAAGGAGGACAGGATCGTCTGCGCGTCCGACGGCGTCCCGGTCAGGCTCTGCGAGACGAGCCGGTAGTCCGTCGCCCGGTCGACGGCGAGCGTTCCGATGGCGAGGAGGGCGCCCACGGCCAGACAGCCGAGCGGCAGGAGCCACAGGCTGGTCCGGACGAAGCGCTGGAACCGCAGGGCGCTCATGTGGCGGAGGTACGGCCGGCCGCGGCCCGGCCACGGAGGGCGCGCCCGGCGGCAGCGGCCAAGCCGACGCTCACCAGGGCGACGGCCGACGGTTTCGGCGACCATCGCAGTGCGGCCAGGGACCAGCCGACGGGCGCCTCGCGTTGCCGGTCGGACTCACGGCGGGGTGCCGACGGCGCCGGCGACGTCTCCGCGAAGGCATCGATCATTCCCGGGAGGAAGGCGGCCATGTCCTGGGGCCCTCTGCTCGTGGTGAGGTTCCCGTCCCGGACGAGCTCCTGATCGAGCCAGGTGGCACCCGCGTTGACCAGGTCATCGCGGATCCCGGGCCAGGAGGTGAGGGTCCGTCCGTTTACGAGTCCCGCCGATGCGAGCACCCACGGTCCATGACAGAGGGTGGCGATGGGCTTGCCAGACGCGGCGAATGCGCGAACGAACTCCCGCGCCGGGGCGGACTGCCGGAGAAGGTCGGGATTGATGAATCCGCCGGGCAACAGCAGGCCGTCATAGCCGGCGGGATCGGCTTCGTCGACGGTCTTGTCCACGCGGACCCGACTGGCGGGCATATGCAGGTTGACCCCACGGATCCGCCCGTGCCGCAGGGACACCACATCCACCTTGGCGCCGGCCGCCTTCAGGGCTCGCATCGGAACGACCAGCTCGACCTTCTCGAAGCCGTCAGCCGCCAGGGCGGCGATCGTGCGGCCCTTGAGCCGGCGTGTGGTGGGCATGTCGTCCTCCTGTCACCCGATGGCGCTGGCGCCACAGAGTTGGTCCGTCCTGGCAGGCCGCTCAGGGTGGAACGGGGTACCCGTGCCCGACAGGCTCATGCGCGAGGCCGCCGAAGATTGGCAGATCTGCCAATGCCCGCCGATCTGGGCTCCTACAGGATGTAGGTTTGCGGCGTGCCGGACGGGGCACCGGGTGTCTGAGCCGCGAGCTACCGCCGACGCCGATGGAGAGAACCGTATGTCGATGACGTCAGCGCTGGGCCCGTCGTTCCTCGACCCGGAATGGCTGATCTCGACATTCGGTGTGATCGGGATCCTCGCCATCGTCTTCGCCGAGTCGGGCCTGCTGATCGGCTTCTTCCTGCCCGGCGACTCGCTGCTGTTCACCACCGGGCTGCTCATCGCCGGTGGCACTTACCTCCATCTGCCGCTGTGGCTGATGTGCCTGCTGGTCTCGGCCGCCGCAGTGCTCGGCGACCAGTTCGGCTATCTGTTCGGCCGCCGGTTCGGGCCGTCGTTGTTCCGCCGGCCCGATTCCCGCGTGTTCAAGCAGGAGAACCTGACCCGGGCCCGGAACTTCTTCGCCAAGTACGGCGCCCGGTCGATCGTGCTCGCCCGCTTCGTGCCGATCGTGCGGACCTTCACGCCGATCGTGGCCGGTGCGAGCCACATGCACTACCGGACCTTCCTCATCTACAACGTCATCGGCGGCGCCGCGTGGGGCAGCGGGGTGACGATCCTCGGCTATTTCCTCGGCCAGGTCGCGTTCGTCAAATCCAACATCGAGCTCATCCTGGTCGCGATCGTGGTGCTGTCGGTGATCCCGATCGGCGTCGAGCTGCTGCGCGGCCGGCGACGTGCCCGAACGGGTGGATCGCAGCCGGACTGACCGCGCGAACACCTCGGCGACTCAGCGGGGGAGCGGCCGGGTGTGCTGGGCGCGGACGGCGTCCAGCTCGTCCGGGTCGAGGGGGGAGCAGGCGCAGGATGGTCGGCGCGATCTGGGTGGTCTCGACCGGCGCGTCGACGGTGTGATGCGCGATGCCGGCCCCGGCGACCACGATCGGCACGTGCCGGTCGGCCGGCGTGTTGCCGCCGTGCTCGGCGATCTTCGATTTCTTCGCGGTGTAGACGACGCCGGGCTGGGCGATGCCGATCAGGTCGGGCACTCGTTCGTCGCCCGGCCGCACGCCGATGAAGCCGGCCGCCGCCGCTCCGGAGTAGACGTGGGCGAGGCCGGACGCGGTGTACGGCTTGGCCGCGCCGGTGATGTCGTTGCCGGTGCCGTCGTGACCCGGCAGGAAGCGCTGGGCGAAGGCGGCCGCGGCGGGCGAGCGGTCGGCCAGCCACATCAGCATCGCGCCGTCGTTGATGCGGGTCAGCTGGGCCGGATCGGTGGGGGACTGGCCGTGCTTGGCCGACAGGATGATCGTGGTCCGATCGGCGAGGTGTTGCCGGGCCAGTTCGGCGGAGAGGCGGCCGAGCTGGGCGTCGACGAAGTCAAGGGCGGCGGCGGCCAGGACCGGCCCGGGCGTGCGGCCGTCGGCCCGGTACCCGCCGGCCTGTCCGTCGGAGATCGGCAGCTTCTGCGCGGTCGAGACGGTCTGGAAGTTCATCCCGAACACCGCGGTCCGCGGGTCGCCGCCGGTGACCTGGGCGAGCATGCCGGGGAACGAGTCGGACGGGAACGGGGTGACCGCGTTGCGGTAGCCGGTCCCGGAGGAGACGAGCCGCGCCAGGCTCGAGCGTGGGTGGGTACGCACGTACCAGTCGAGGTCTTGCTGGTGCAGGCCGTCGATGGACAGCAGCAGGACGTGTGACGTGCTCGAGGGATGCGCCCGGGCGGGGGCGGCGGTGGCCGGGGTGGCGGCCAGCAGGCCGAGCACGGCGACGGCGCCGATGGCGGGACGGAACATCTCGGATCCTTTCCTGTGATCCGTGAACCGGGTTCCGCCTGTGTCTAGAAGTTCCGGGTTAACGGCCGGGCCGCCCCGGGCGTTCGGCAGGTGACGCCGGCATCGACGAACGTCTCGCGTCTTCAGCGTTTCTTCAGGCCCGTCGTGCCGCCGTCCGGGGGCCGCCAGGAACACGCACGCGACGCAATAAACCAGGGTGAACCAGCCGTGGGCGGCGGGCGGCATCGGCATCGAGCGGCCGGCGAACAGGGAAACCGCGGCGCCCGCCGTCCACCAGGGAAACCGGGCCTCGCTGCCGACGGCGTCCCACAGCACGGCGCCGACGACGGCGCCTGCGGCGTAGTACTTGTTGGTGCCCGGGTCGAGCGCGATCCGGGCCGCGACCGCGAGCAGCGGGATGGCCGCCCAGCGGCCACGGCGGACGGCCAGGACGCCGAGGGCGATGCCGAGCAGCATCTGGGCCGGGCGATCCCATGGCGGGGTGCGTGGATCGGTGACCCCGAGCGCGCGCAGCGCGGAGAGCGGCGTGTTGACGATGGTGAAGTGCAGCGCTCGCACGGTCCGTGGATCGGCGAGAAAGAACGGCAGCCACGCGACGGCGATCGTGCCGGCCGCGGCCAGAGCTCCGCGCAGCGTCGCACGCCGGTCGGGCAGCAGCACCAGCAGCGCCGCGAAGCCCAGGGCCCAGGGCTTGGCGTCGACGGCGAGCCCGAGCAGCAGCCCGGCTGCCCACGCCCGGTGGGCGCGGGCGGCGGCCAGCGCGGCCACCCCGCCGCCGAGGGCGAGCACGTCGTCCACGTGCGTCGAGGCGACCGCCAGGTACATCCAGGCCGGGACGAAGAACACCACCGCCCACGGCGAGATCCGGCCGCCGAGACGACCGGCCTGCCACAGCAGGTACGCGCCGGCCGCCACCCCGAGTGCCTGCGCCGCGAGCAGGGCGGGTCCGCCACCGAGGATGCGCAGGAACACCGTGACGAGGAAGGCGAGCGGGCCGATCTGCAACGCCGGCGCCGCCGCGTAGAGGTGTAGGCCGCCGGCCGGGTCGTCGAGGTCGGCCAGCGCCCGGGCGCCCTGCGTGAAGAAGTGCCATGCGAGGCCGCCGTGCCAGGCCATCACCGCCAACCAGGCGACGGCCCAGCCGGCCGGCGCCCACCGAGTAACACGAGCCTTCACCGTCATCGGCGGCACCATAAGCCGCCGCGGATGAGAAAACGCCGAGAACGATTCTCAGAGATCTCGTAGCCGGGACGCGTCGACCCGGCCGGCCCAGCGGGTGGCCAGCGCCGTCGCCAGTGCCGCGCTCGCGGCCACGGTGACGACGACGGTGACGACCAGGGCCCACGGCACCGCCGGGTGCTGCGGTGGCGGGTCGAAGATGCCGTTGAGAACTTTGACCAGCTCGGCCGCGATCACCGCCGCGGCGACGAGGCCGCCGAGCGCGCCGGCAACGGTCAGCGCCCGCGCCTCGGCCCAGAGGAACCCGGCGCGCTGACGGGCCGAGGCGCCCAGGATGGCGAGCGCGGTGGTCGATCGCCGCCGCTGGACGGCGCCCACCACCAGCACGAGACCGGCACTGGCGGCGGCCAGCAGAAGGCCGAACGCCAGCGTCAGGCGGGACAGTCCGGAGAGGCTGCCGGCGGCCAGCCCGGATGCCGAGGGCACGGCGACCCGGGGCGCGGTGATGTCGTTGACCAGAGCCGAGGCGGGTGCATGGATGGCCGCGGCCACGGCGGCCGGCCGGTCGGTGCGAACCAGCAGGGTCTGCACCGATGACAGCCCGGTTGCCGAGGCCACGTACGACCGGTTGGCCACGACGAAACTGTCGCGGGGCGCGGTGGCGAACTCGGTGATCACGCCGACCACGTGGAATCGCACGGTCCGGTAGGCGCCGCCGGCATCCTTGAGCCGCAGCTGCACCATGTCGCCGGTGCGCAGCTGGTAGTCGTGCAGCGTCTCCTGGGAGAGCAGGGCGCCGTCGGGCGTGGCGGCGAGCCGGCCGAGCACCGCCTTGATCGAGTTGCCCGGCGTGAACGCGTCCTGCAGGGGAGCGGCGCGGCCGACGGTCGCGGCGTCGATGCCGTACAGATCCTGCAGATCGGGTCCGACATAGACGAGCCGGTGGCTCACTCGTTCCACGGCCGCGGCCCCGGGAACCGTGGCGATCGCCGGGTCGAGGCTCGCCGTGCTGTCCGGCGGGAGCGTGACCGCGACGTCGGAGCCCACCGTCAGCGCGGTGTCGAGGCGTGCCTGCTGGTCGTAGGTGTGGGTGAAGATGGCCGCCGAGACGGTCACGGCGACGGCGACAGCCAGGCCGGTGACCCCGCGGGCGATCGGCATCCGGCGACGGCGGAGGACGTCCTGGCGCAGGTCGGGCATGCGGCCACGGTGGTCGGCGGCCGGCGCGCGAGCGGGCCGATTGAGCGCCAGCGCCGTCAGCCGCCAGACCAGCAGGGCCAGTCCCGGCCACGCCAATGCCGGGGCCAGCAGGGCGGCGTAGTTGACCGACGCGACCGGCACACCCTCCGGGACGACCACCACCTGGTAGCCGCCGCGCGCGGTCAGCCAGAACACGACCCCGGAGCCGGCGAGCAGCAGGATGTCGAGGCCGAGGCGCAACGGCATCGGCGTACGCGCCGGGGGAACCGGGTTCACGCCCTGCAGCAGCGTCGGGCCGCCGCGCAGCGAGCCGGCGAGCGGCGCGAGCTCGGTCGCGACCGCGAGCAGCACGCCGGCGAGTGTTCCGGCGAGCAGCCAGCCCGGCGACGGTCCGGCGCCCGGCGCGAGCTCGGCCGCCCCGGCCCCGATCGCGGCGCCGAGCAATCCGTCGAGCAGCGCGGTGCCGCCGATCAGGACCGCCGCGTGACGCGGCGTCACCCCACGCAGGCGCAGCAGGGCCAGGTCACGGCGTTGCCGGTCGTTGCGCAGCGACACGACCAGGGCGGTCACCACACCGGCGAGCAGCAGGGCGGGCACGCCGAGCAGAAGGACCAGCAATCGGGCATAGATCGCGTCCTCCCGGGCCGCCGACAGCGAGGTCTCCAGGTTGTCACCGATCAACGCACCGCCGGCCACCGCCGCGATGAGATGGTTGGCCCGGCGGGTGATCTCGTCGGCGGCCTTCGCGGGATCGGCCGGCAGCGTCGCCCGGTCCAGCCGGACGTGAAACTGGCGGACCACGGTGGCGCCGGCGGTCAGCGCGGCGAACCGGGCCGGGCTGACCACCAGGACATTGTCCGGCGGGGCGCTCGCACCCGATCCGGCGGGCGCCCCGACGACCTGGAAGAACGAATCGGCGTCGGGTAGTTCGGCCACGCCGGTCACCTGGACCGTCTGCCGCGCGCCCAGGACGGTCACCCGCGTGCCCGGAGCGGCGCCCAGGTTGGACGCGGTCTGCTGCTGCAGGACGATGCCGGTGGGCCGGCCGACGAGGGGACGGATCTGACCGGGGGCGAACGATCCATAGTCGTCCGGAACGGAGACGACGTACGCGGCGCCGGTGGTCCGCGTACCGGCGTCGGCGGCGACCGAGGTGAGGCCGGGTACGCGGGCGTAGTCGACGGCCCGGAAGCCGAGCAGCCCGGAGACGTCGCGCAGTGCCGTGGCGGTGATCGCGGGATCGCTGCCGGGGGTGACCTGGACCTGCCAGTCGACCGGCACGCGTTGAGCGGCGCGAGCGGTCAGCCGGGCGCCGGTCCGGGCGGTGAAGGATCCGAGCAGGATGAGGAACGCGACGGTCAGCGCCACGGCCACCGCGGCCGCGAGGGTCTCGGCCGGGCGTCGCCGCAGCGCCTGCAGCACGTATCGAGCGGTCATCGGACCGGCTCCTGGTCGACCCGCGGCGCGAGCGCGATCTCGGCCGGGAAGCGGGCGGCGACAGCCGGGTCATGGGTGGCGACGATCAAAGCCGTCCCGGTGCGGGCGGCGTACGCGATGAGGGCGTCGACGGTGTGCCTGCCGGTGGCCTGGTCGAGGGCCGCCGTGGGCTCGTCGGCCAGCAGCAGGCGCGGACGGGTCGCCAGCGCCCGGGCGAGCGCGACACGTTGCTGCATGCCACCGGAGAGCTCGGCGGGCAGCGCGTCGTCGATGTCGTCGAGTCCGAGCGAGGACAGGTGCATTTTCGCCTGCTTCTCGGCGTCGGCGGGTGGGACGCCCCGGATCCGGAGGCCGAGGGTGGCGTTCTGCAGCGCGGTCAGCTCGGGAACGAGGGACGGCGCCTGGGGCACGTAGGCCACCTCGGCGGGTTCCAGGCGGAGGTCGACCGATCCGCTGGAGGGCGTGATGAGTCCCGCGAGGACCAGCAGCATGGTGGTCTTGCCGGAGCCGGACCGGCCGGTCAGCGCGCACCGCTCGCCGGCGTCGAGCCGCAGCGAGACCGTGTCGAGTACGACCCGGCCGCCGAGCCGGACCGAGACATCGGTGGCGTCCACGATCATGTCAGCCTCCCGTCGACCAGGTGCAGGATCCGGTCGGCGTGGGTCGCGACGGCCGGTGAGTGCGTGACGATGACGGCCGCGCCGTCGCGGGGCCGCCACGCGTCGAGCAGGTCGAGGATGGTGGTCTCCTCGTCGCGGCTCACCTCGGCGGTGGGCTCGTCGGCGAGCAGCACGGTCGGCGAGCCGGCCAGGGCGACCGCGAGCCCGGCCCGTGCCGTCTCGCCGCCGGACAGGGTGCGCGGGAGGCTCCGTCGAACCGTGGTGAGGCCGAGACCGTCGATGAGGTCGGCCGGTGCGGGGCCGCCGGTGCGGCCCAGCGAGGCGGCGAGGACGACGTTCTCCTCCACGCTCAGGTGACCGAACAGGCCACTGGCCTGGGTGAGCACGCCGATGTGCGAGGCGCGCAGGCGGGCGGCGGCGGCCGGGCCGCGGTGACTGAGGCGATGACCGGCGACGTGGACGGCGCCCCCGTCCGGATCGTCGAGCCCGGCCAGCAGGCTCAGCAGCGTCGACTTGCCGGAGCCGGAGGGCCCGGTGACCGCTGTCGACTCGCCCGCCGCGCACGTCAAGGACACGTCCCGCAGAGCGGCGATCTCGGTGTCGCCGCGCCGGTAGAAGCGATGCAGCCCGCGGGCCTCGAGCGGCGTCACCGGATCCGCAGACTCGTGATCATGGTGTGGTACGCGTCGACGTTGTCGGCGCCGACCGGACCGAACAGCTCGACGATGACCTCACGGCCGTGTGACACCAGTTCGTAGCGCTCGACCTCGTCGCGGTACTGCCGGCCGGTAACGGCGTCGGGCGCCGAGTTGCGGCGATAGACGATACGGACGCCCCGGCCGCCCGGCTCGGTCACCTCCGTCACGCCCCGCAACTCGAAGGCGGCCTGGCTCCGGGCCAGCGCGGGAACGTCCTGTTGCTTCGCCGTCGCCGTGGTCGGCGCCGTCGTCGCGGTCCCGGCCGACGCGTGCACACCGTTGAGCTTGTCGGTGAACGTGACGGTGGTGCCGGTTGTCTTCTCGGCCCACCCCTCGGGGTGGGTGAACCGGTACCGGCCGGTGGCGTTCGCATACTCGACGAAAGCGATGTTGTCCGGGATGTCGCCCGGTGGATTGCTCTCGGCCGCAACCGGGGACTGCGCGGCGGAGCTCGGTGCGGTGCCGACCGGCGTGGCGGATGCCGCGGATGCCGTGGAGGTCGCGGAGGCGGCGGTCGCGTCCGCGCTGGGTGCGGGACCGCCGGCGCTGCACCCGGCCATCGCCGCGACCAGCGCCACCGCGGCCGGACAGAGGTGTGATCGTCTCATGATGGCGACGCTAGACAGCGGGCGGTCATCGCCCGGACAACGAAAGGTAAACGGCCACTTTGCCCTGAGCCGCCTACAGTCCATGGCATGAGGCGAACCCCGAACCGCAGCATGCGCGCCCGGGTACGCAACGCGATCGTGCTGGTCGTGGCGCTGGCGCTGCTGTTGTTCGGCGTGCCGCTCGCCGTGGTCCTGGATCGGCTGGTCACCAGCCAGGCGCTGACCGGATTGCAACGCGACGCGACCCGGGGCGTGGCCGCGGTGCCGGACAACATCCTCGAGGCGGGCACACCGGTCCGGGTGCCGGCCGGCACCAACCACTTCTTGATCGCGGTCTACGACGCACAGGGAACCCGCGTCGCCGGCGCCGGTCCGCTGCGGTCGGCGCTCGCCGGCCGGGCCGCCGACGGCCGTGAGCACGACGGTCACGACGGCTCGGATCTCGCCGTGGTGGTTCCCGTCCTGTCCGACACGACGGTCGCGGGCAGCGTGCGGGCAGCCGTCCCGTTCGCGCGGCTGCGGGCGCAGAGTCACCGGATCTGGGGGCTGCTCGCGGCGCTGGCGCTGCTCGTGATCGCGGTGGCGGTCCTGCTGGCCCGGCGATCGGCGATCCGGATCTCCCGGCCGTTCGAGAACCTGACGGCGGCGGCCCGCAGCCTCGGCGACGGCCGCTACGACGTACATCTGCCGCGTTGTGAAATCACCGAGGCCGACGAGGCGGGCGACGCCCTGCGTGACAGCGCGCGGCAGATCGCCGAGCTGCTGCGCCATGAACGGGAGTTCGTCCGGGATGCCTCCCACCAGCTGCGGACGCCGCTTGCCGGAGTCCTGCTCGCCCTCGAACGGCCGGCGCCCGACGTGCCGACCGCCATCGCCCGCGCCCGCGATCTCGAGACCACCATCGCGGACCTGCTCTCCCTACGCGGCCGTACGGGGCACGGCACCACGGATCCGGCCCGGATCGCGCGAGAGGCGGTCCGGCGCTGGGGCAGCCCGGCCCGGCCCGTGGCGCTCCGCACCGACAGCGAGGGAACGGTCGCGATCAGCGGCCCGGCTCTTCGGCAAAGCCTCGACGTGCTCATCGACAATGCGATGCGCCACGGCCGCGGGACCGTCACGGTGACCGTCGAACCCTATGGAGACGCCGTCCTGATCGAGGTCGCCGACGAAGGCGACGGATTCGGCGACGCCGCGGCCTTCGGCACGGGACTGCACCTTGCGGCCGGCATCATCGAGCGGGCCGGCGGGTCCTTGCTGATCCGGCGCCGTACGCCCCACCCGCGAGTGGCCCTGCTGGTGCCCACGGTGCTCACCCCGGACGATCGTCTTCAGTCGAGCTCGAACCGGTAGCCGTAGCCGCGCAGGGTCGCGATCCGGTCCCATCGGTCGCCGGCGTCGGCCAGCTTGCGGCGCACGCTGGCGACATGCACGTCCAGCGTCTTCGTCGAGCGCGCCCAATGCTCGTCCCACACCACGTCCATCAGGTGCTCCCGGCGCACCGCCTGGCCGGCGGCACCGACCAGGACGGCGAGCAGCTCGTGCTCCTTCGGCCGCAGCGCGATCTCCCGCTCGCCGACCCAGGCGCGCCGCGCCCGCTGGTCCAGCCGCACCGGACCCGCGCGCAACTCCGGCGGCCCGGCCTCGCCGCGCCGCCGCAGGTGAGCGCGCAAGCGCGCCAGCAGCTCCACCGGGCGGAACGGTTTCATCACGAAGTCGTCGGCGCCGCCGTCCAAAGCGCGCACAGCGTCGGTCTCGTCGGTCCGTGCGGTCACCACGACCACGACAACCTCGGAGTGCTGCTGCCGGATCTGCTCGCAGAGATCGAAGCCGTCGGCATCGGGAAGGCCCAGATCCAGCACGACCAGGTCGGGCTCACGGTCGGCGATCAGCCGGTGTGCGTCCGCGGCGGTACGCGCCCAGCGAACCTCGTGGCCATCCGCGGCGAGGATGCCGGCCAGGCCGGAGCCGACGCCCTGGTCATCCTCGACGACCAGCACCTTCGTGGGGATGTCCAGGTGGTTCACGAGCAGATCGCTCACTCCCGAACGGTAACCCGCCGTCCGCCCGTGCACCCACACCGCCGGTTCAGCGAATCTTCAGGTTCGCAGGATGCCGGCTGACTCGGGACGCGTCACCTACAGGTTGTAAGAGATCCTCGGCTCAAGGGCTGGCAAGTAAACCAAGCCTTACCTATGGTTAGCGGGTGACTCGACGACTCCCACTCGTGCTGCGCCGTCCGCGGGTGAGCGCGGCAGCACCGGACGAGCCGGGGTCCGGCGTCGTGCCGATGTGTGATCTCGCGCCGGCCGGACGGGCGAGCGTCGTGGAGGTGTCCGGCGGCGCGCTGCCGTCGACCGCCCGTCGCCTGACGGACCTGGGCTTCACCCCCGGCACCGTGATCGAGGTGGTCCGGCGGGCGCCACTGCGCGACCCGGTGATCTACCGGGTGCGCGACTACGAGGTCTGCCTGCGGCGTGCCCAGGCCGAGTGCGTGCTCGTGCGCGTGGTCGCCGGATGACCGCCGGCTGTCACGACGAGGGAGCCGCCGGCGGCGTCGCCACCGCCGAGCCTCGCATCGCGCTGGTCGGCAGCCCGAACGCGGGCAAGACCAGCATCTTCAACGCGCTCACCGGCATGCATGCCAAGACCGGGAACTACCCCGGTGTCACGGTCTCCCGGTTCCTGGGCGTCAGCCGGGCCGGCGGCCGCCGGCTGATGATCGAGGATCTGCCCGGCACCTACAGCCTCGAGCCGATCAGCCCGGACGAGCAGATCCTGGTCGACGTGCTGGACGGGCGCATCGACGGGGAGCAGCCGCCGGACGCGCTGCTGGTGATCGTGGACGCCACCACCCTGCGCCGGTCACTGCGGTTCGTCGCCCAGGTGCTCGCCCGGCGCCTGCCCACCTGCGTCGTGGTGACCTTCACCGATGAGCTGTCCGCCCGCCAGGGGCACCTCGACCTGGAGGCCTTCGAACAGGCGCTCGGCGTTCCGGTGGTGCGGGTCGTCGGCAACCGCGGACACGGCGTCGACGATCTGCGGGAACGGCTCGCCGACTGGCGGTCCTGGACGGTGCCGCCGCTGCCGCCACCGAGCGACGCGACCGAGGTCGACGCCTGGACGGAGTCGGTGCTCGCCTTCGCCGCGTACCGCCCGGCCGGCCGGCACCGGATCACCCAGCGGGTCGACGCCGTGCTGCTGCACCCGGTCTGGGGCACGATCGTCTTCTTCGTCGTGATGCTGCTCTTCTTCCAGACGATCTTCACGCTGGCCGCGCCGATCCAGGACTGGGTGGCGGGCTTCTTCGGCTGGCTCTCCGGCCAGGTGACCGCGCACGTCGGCAACCCGTGGCTGGCCGGCCTGCTGGGCGAGGCGCTGATCGGCGGCGTCGGCAGCGTTCTCGTCTTCGTCCCGCAGATCATGCTGCTGTTCCTGCTCATCGCCCTGCTCGAGAGCGTCGGCTACATGTCCCGGGCGGCGTTTCTGATGGACCGGGTGATGGCTCGCGCCGGGCTCGAGGGGCGCGCCTTCGTCGCGCTGCTGTCCTCGTTCGCCTGCGCTATTCCCGGCATCATGGCCACCCGTACGCTCCCCTCGGCCAAGGACCGGCTGGCGACCATGATGGCGGCGCCGCTGATGACCTGTTCCGCGCGGCTGCCGGTGTACGTGCTGATGATCGGGCTGCTCGTGAGCCCGTCGGCCCGGGTCGGCCCGCTGCCGGCGCAGGGCCTCGTGATGTTCGGCATGTACCTGCTCGGCGCCGTCAGCGCGATGACCGCGGCCTGGGTGTTCAAGAAGATCGGCAATCGGCGTGGCCTGATGATGCCCTTCTACATGGAGATGCCGCCCTACCGCCTGCCGTCGGTACGCAGCGTGCTGCTGGCGGTCTGGGACTCGGCGCGCTCGTTCGTCCGCAAGTGCTCCACGATCATCGCGGTCACCACCGTGCTGCTCTGGCTGCTGCTCAACCTGCCGGTCCACTCGGCCGCGGACCTGCGCGCCCACGGTGTCGAGCCCGCGGACAAGGCGGCCGTCTCGGCGTACGTGACCGATCACAGCTACGCCGCGGGTCTGGGCCGCCTGGTCTCGCCGGTCTTCAGCCCGCTCGGGTTCGACTGGCGCATCAACATCGGCATCCTGTCGGCGCAGTCGGCGCGCGAGACGTTCGTGGCCACCCTGGGTCAGGTGGCCGCGGCCGAGGACCCGGAGCAGCCGGCCGCGGCGCTCAAGGCGATGACCCGCACCGACGGGCCGGACGCCGGCAAGCCGCTGTTCGACCCGGCGACCATCGCGGCGATCCTGGTCTACTTCGCGTACGCGCTGCAATGCATGGCCACCGTCGGCATCCTGCGCCGGGAGACCGGCGGCTGGAAATGGCCGGCCATCGCCTTCGGGTATCTGACCGGGCTGGCGTGGGTCATGGCGTATCTCGCGCACACCGTGGCCGGCCTGCTCGGCGGCGGGTGACCGCGATGATCCCCATCCATCCGCAGCCGTGCCCCGGCCGGCCCGGCAGCCTGCGCTGGATCACGCCGGCCGGCGTTCTGCCGTTCACCGGCCCGGCCGCCGCCGTGCCGGCGCCGCTGGCCGCGCTTCTCGCCGACGGGACCCTCGCCCAGGTGCTCCTCGAGCCGGCCGCCGTCGAGACCAGGCTCGGCCCGGGCGGCGACTGGGCGCACGACGGCGCGCGGGTCCGTACGGCGCTGCACGCCGCGCTGGCCGACCGGGACGGCTGGGCGCCGGCCGCCGGTTCCGAGGGCGGCAACGACGAGGCGCTGCGGTCGGCCGCCGAGGACCTCCTCGCCGGTGATCTGGGGCGGTTCGCCGCCTCGCACGGCGGCGGCATCGCGCTGCTCGACGTCAGCGAGGGTGTCGTCACCGTGCGCCTGGACGGCGCCTGCCACGGCTGCCCCGCGGCCCGGCAGACGCTCGGCCGGCGATTCGAGGAGGGCCTGCGGCGGCGCTGCCCCCAGTTGCGCGCGGTGGTCGCGGGGAATTAGCCGAGCCGTTGGAAACGGGGTCGTCGCGGGCCGTCAGCATCAACACCGGCACGACGACACCCTCCGTACGCAGCTGCTGGCATGTCTGCAACCCGTCCAGCACCGGCATGCCGACATCGAGGATGACCGTGTCCGGCTCCCGAACGCCCACGGCGGCCAGCGCCGCCCGCCCGTTCCCGAAAAGTCCGACGCTCACCATGATCCGGGGACGCCCTAAACCGTTCGGCCTACCGCGGATAAGAATCAGCTAAGACCAAATCCGGGGGAGACCCGGAGCCGCCCTCGCCGTGCCCAGCGTCTGGCAGCCCCACCCAGGTCGCTCATAGGTCACATTCTTAGCCCATTCGCGTACCCGCTGTCACCGCAAATGCGGTGCTCGGACGCGGACCGTGAAGGTATCGCCGGGCGGCTTCGCGCGGCAGCCGCCGAGGGACGTCTGGGAATGGACGAGTTCGAGGAACGGACGGCCGCGGTGTACGCCGCCCGTTATGACCGTGAGCTGAGTGCTTTGGTCGCCGACTTACCACCGGCACCCGGGTCGGCTGGGAACGGATGGCGTGCCGTTCTGCTCGCGATGTGGCGGCAAATCCTGGCCGACCTGAGCCTGCTGATCGGTCGCCGGGGCGCCGGATCGTCGCGCCGTCGTCTGGTCATCGCCGCTCTGGTGATCCTCTTCCTGGCCGGTGTGGTCCTCGCGGCGGTTCTTGGCGTCGACGGGGGCGGACACCACGGCTTCGAGCATCAGCGCATCGGCCGCGGCTTCTGACCGCTCACGCACTCCGGCTCACCTTGATGAGACTTCTCGATGCCGAAGCCAGAGGCGGCAGCCCGGGCGAAGCCCGATGGAATCAGCCTGTTCGGTCTGATTCCCGGCCGGGCTCGAGCCTGGGCCGGCCGCCGGGAGGTGCCTTCCCTGTCGACGAGAGGTCAGCAGCGGCGCCAGGCGATGTGATAGATCGTGGTGATCGAGCTGTCCGTCGAGTCCATGGTCAGCAAGCTGGTCGTGTGGTGTACATCGGACGTGCCGGCGTAAACCCGCAATTCAGTGTTGATGTTCAGGTAGCGGTATTCGCCGCACGGAAGGAATGACAGCGAGGCGACGCCGACCAGGTCGGTGGTTTGCCAGTCGCCGTCGCGCGGCGAGCTGAGGTTGTGCTGAATGTGGGTGGTCTGCGCCTGACCCTGGAAGTAGTAGCCGGCCGCCTCGTAGCCCAAGGAACCGGCTTCCAGGTGGGCGTAGCCGCGGTAGTCGGCTTCGGCGATCGCGAACGTGAAGCCCGAGGGGACGTGCACGTTGAGTGCGATCTGGCAGTTGCGCCTGAAGTCGAGCGGGCCGGCGCCGACGCCGACCTGGGCGGTGTATCGGCTGTACGTGACGGTGAAGGCGGTGTTGTCGGGCGCTACCTGGACGGTGTAGGTGCCGGCCGGGCAGCCGGAGCCGTTCGCTCCGACCACGCCGATCACCATCTTGTCGGGTGGCGGCGGAGTGGCCGGAGCGGCGTACGCGGCAGTTGCCGGTGCGGCCAGCGAGGCGAGCATGGTCGCCACGAGGCTTGCGGATCTGAGCATGATTGTTTCCCTCCACTGAACCGAATCGGGGAATGGTCTTTCCTTTCCCTTCCTTACTCCGATAAATTTGGTACGGTTACCGTGCACCAAGACCGTAAGCACGCCTCGCGCGAAGCGGTTGAGCGATTCTCCCCGCCCGAGCCGTCAGGACCATTTCTTTGGCTTTTCGTACAGCCTTAACGCCCACCCGGATCGTTTCGCCGGGATAGCCTGCGGTGCCGCCGTGACCTGTGCTATCGCGGAGGCTGTCCGGTCAGTCGATCGGCACGACGGGGGCGGGCCCGCTCGCGCGCATCACGACGACGCCGCATGCTGACGTCATGGCCCCCACCGCCGAGCTCCCCGGATTCCTCGGAACCCTGGCCCCGCTGCTCGACCGGTACGGCTACCTCGCCGTCGCCGGGGTCGTCGGTGTGGAAAGCTTCGGCATCCCCGCCCCCGGCCAGACGATTCTCATCACCGCCGCCGTCTACGCCGGCGCCGGCCGGCTCAACATCCTCGCCGTCGCCACCATCGGCTTTCTCGCGGCGGTGATCGGCGACAACATCGGCTACCTCATCGGCCGCGGCGGTGGACGCCGCCTGATCCTGCGCTACGGAAGCTACGTCCGCCTCACTCCCGAACGGTTCCACAAAGCCGAGGCATTCTTCACCCGCCAAGGCCCGAAAATCGTCATCGCGGCCCGGTTCATCGACGGCCTCCGCCAACTCAACGGCGTCATCGCCGGCATCAGCGGCATGAGCTGGCGGCGGTTCCTGATCTACAACGCGGTCGGCGCCGCCCTGTGGGTCGGCCTCTGGACCACTCTCGGCTACGTCGCCGGCGCCCACATCGTCACGGTCTACGACACCATCAAGCACTACCAGTGGTACGCCGTCGGCGTCCTCGCCGCCGCCGTGGCCGGCTACCTCGGCCTGCGACACCTCCGCCGCCGGCGAGGCAATCCCGTCGACTGACCCGGCCTTGCCGCGCGACCGACCACATGGGAAGGTCGTACAGGCACCATCGTCGATGCCTGCGGAGGGTATGCATGCGCCAGGTTCGCACCGCCGCCATATTCGCCGGCGTAGCCGTCATGACCGTCTCCACGGCGCTCCCGGCCGCCGCCGGCGCCGCGCCGGCTCGAACCCCTACCGTGCTGGCCCTCGGTCAGGCCGCCCGTCAGGACGTTCCCACCGCGCCCGGATCGGAACGGGACACCCTGGTGGAGCCGGACATGGCGGTCTCGCCCCTCGACGCGAACGTAGCGGTGGCGGCCGCGCACGACAGCCGGTACCCCGACGGCGGCGCGGTCGGCATCTCCCACGCGTGGACGCGCGACGGCGGGTTGACCTGGCGGCACGCCGCGGTCCGGTACATCACCAAGGCCGCCGGTGGCGTCTGGGACCGCGCGTCCGATCCGGTGCTCGCCTTCGGGCCTGGCGGCGACGTGTACCTCTCCACCATCGCCTTCAACAGCGACGCCGAGGACTGCCGCAGCGTGGTGCTGGTGTCCCGGTCGACTGACGGCGGTCAGACGTTCGGGCGCCCCTCGGTCCCGCAGTCCACCAACGACTGCACCATCTTCAACGACAAGAACTGGCTGGCCGTCGACACCGGCGCCCACTCGCCGCACCGAGGCCGGATCTACCAGTTCTGGAGCTACTTCGTCGGTGATCTCGCACAGCAGCGGGTGCGCTGGTCGGACGACCGCGGCCGCACCTGGAGCGCCGCGGCCGTGATCACTCCGGGGAACGCGTCGACCCAGAACTCGCAGGCGCTGATCCGTCCCGACGGATCCATCACCGATCTCTACCTGGACTTCACCGGCACCGGCCGCAAGCCGGACCGTGAGCGCGAGCGCGAAGCAGTGCGGGCGGCCGCTCCGCCTGCGCTCCCCGGAGTGCCGTTGCGGGCCCGTACCTCGCGCGACGGCGGCCGGACCTGGTCGGCCGCGGTCACCGTCGCCACCGACGTCGGCGGCGACGTGCCCGGCGTGCGCTGCTGCCTCCCGTCGGCAGTCGTCGATGGCACCACCGGGCGGCTGCACGCGGTCTGGGAGTCCACCGACCTCTCACTGCTGCGGATCTCGTCCTCCACCGACGGTGTGCACTGGACGGTGCCCGGCACGGTGAACGGCGAGCGCACCTCCACGACACAGGTCATCAACGCCGATGTCGCCGCGTACGCCGGCCGGGTGCTCGTCTCGTATGGCGTCCGCGACAGCGCCGTGGCTGGTGGCCGTTACGTGCAGCAGCAGGTGGGGATCTCGTACAACGGGGGCCGGTCGTTCACCGCCCGCCTGCCGCTGGGTCCTCCGTCCGACCTGCAGTACGCCGCGCAGGCGGGTGGCGCGTTCCCCGGTGACTACATGGCAACGGCCGCCGGTCGAGGCGTGTTCTACACCGCGTGGGCGCTGTCCTCGAAACCACCCGCTGGGCAGACTTACCACCAGGTGCTGCTCGCCGCGTCGATCCGTCCCTGATTCCGGTACGCACGAGGTACGGGTGGAGTGCCAGAATCCGGCCTGACTCTCCCGCCGGCCGGGGCCGGCACCAGGGAAGGATCATCGGCGCCCGCGGGTAGGTGTGGCCGATCCGGGGAACCCTCCCGACACTTGCGCCGAGAGGGGACAAAAATGGATGCGGATACGCCCGCACACGTCCTGGCGACGCTGACAAAAGCGGAAAAAGCGGGCGCGCGCCCGGCCGAGGTGGCGGCGCTGCGCCGTCGCCTGGAGCAGTTGGACGAACCGAGCGCCGGCCTGCTCCCCGGCGAGGCCCTCGAGCCGCTGCGGGACGTGCCCGGCCTGGACGAGCTGCCCGAGCCGACGGCCGAGCAGGCCCGCCAGGTCCTCGACGGCCTGGTCGTGGTCAAGCTCAACGGCGGGCTCGGCACCAGCATGGGGTTGTCGGGGCCGAAGTCGCTGCTCGAGGTCAAACCGGGCAGGAGCTTCCTGGACATCATCGCCGGCCAGGTCCTCGCCGTACGGGAGCACCACGGTGTCCGCCTGCCGTTGCTGCTCATGAACTCGGTGGCCACCCGCGGGCCGTCGCTGGCGACGCTGGAGCACCATCCTGATCTCGGCGTCGAAGGTGTGCCGCCGGACTTCCTGCAGGGCCGCGAGCCCAAGCTGCGCGCCGACGACCTGTACCCGGTGGAGTGGCCGGCCGGCCCGGAGCTGGAATGGTGTCCGCCCGGGCACGGTGACCTCTACACCGCGCTGGCCGCGTCGGGGACGCTCGACCGGCTGCTCGACGCGGGTTTCCGCTGGTGCTTCGTGTCGAACGCGGACAACCTGGGGGCGACCGTCGACGTACGCGTCGCCGCCTGGGCCGCGGCCGAGGGGATACCGTTCGCGATGGAGGCGGTCCGCGGCACGCCCGCCGACCGCAAGGGCGGCCACCTCGCCCTGCGCGACGGCCAGGTCGTGCTGCGGGAGACCGCCCAGGTCCCTGCGGGCGACACCTCGTTCACCGACGTCGAGCGCTGGCGCTACTACAACACCAACAACCTGTGGTTCGACCTGCGGGCCCTGCGACGGATGCAGGAGGCGGACCCGGCGGCCCCGGAACTCCCACTGATCGTCAATCGCAAGACCGTCGACCCGGCGGATCCCACCAGCACTCCGGTGATCCAGCTGGAGACGGCGATGGGTGCCGCGATCGGATCGATACCCGGCAGCCGCCCGGTGCTGGTGCCCCGAACCCGCTTCGCGCCGGTCAAGACCACCGACGACCTGCTCGTGGTGCGCTCCGACGCCTACCAGCTCACTCGGGACGGGCGGATGGTTCCCACCTTCGACGGACCGGTGCCCGTGGTGACGCTGGACCCTCGGCACTTTCGCATGTTGCCCGACTTCGAGCAACGGTTCCCGGCCGGGCCGCCGTCGTTGCGCCGCTGCCGGCGGTTGCGGGTCGACGGCGACGTCACCTTCGGGGCGAACGTCGTCGTCGAGGGCGACGTCCATGTGACCGGTCCGCGGCGGGTGCCCGACGGTGAGGTACTGCGCGGGTGAGCATCGGACCGGCCGGAGCGGACCGGCCCACCCTGGAGACCGTTGCCGCCCGGGCCGGTGTCTCCCGGGCGACGGTGTCCCGGGTGGTCAACGGCTCCACCAGGGTGTCCCCGGACATCCGCGACGCGGTGCTGAGCGCCGTCGAGGCTCTGGGCTACGTGCCCAACCGGGTCGCCAGGGGCCTGGTGACCCGCCGGATGGACGCGTACGCCGTGGTCCTGACCGAGTCGGCCGGACGGATCTTCGCCGAGGACCCGTTCTTCGCCACTGTCACCCAGGGCGTGATCCAGGAGTTGGACGCGGCCGGCAAGGAGATGGTGCTGCAGGTGATCAGCTCGGAGCGCAGCCGGGAGCGGATCACCGGGTACGCGCTCAGCGGCCACGTCGACGGCGTCATGGTGGTGTCCCTCCGGGGCGCCGACGGCCTGCCGCAGCTGCTGGCGGGAAAGGGGGTGCCGGTCGTGGTCAACGGCCGGCCGATGGGACGGTCCGCCGTGCCGTACGTCGACGTGGCCAACGCCGAGGGTGCCCGGCAGGCCGTACGCGGGCTGGTCGACTCGGGTCGCCGGCGCATCGCCACTATCGCGGGGCCGCCGGACGCGCCGGGCGCGATCGACCGGCTGGCCGGATACCGGGCGGAGCTGCGCGACGCGCGTCGCCGGCCGATCGTGACGCACGGCAACAGCACCCGGGATTCCGGGTGGTCGGCGATGCGGCGGCTGCTCGACGAGCATCCCGGGCTCGACGCGGTGTTCGTCGCCTCCGATGTGATGGCGCAGGGAGCCGTCCGCGCGCTGCGGATGTCGGGTCGGCGGGTGCCCGACGACGTGGCGGTCGTCGGGTTCGACGACACCGAGGTGGCTCGGTACACCGATCCGCAGCTCAGCACCGTCCGGCTGCCCATTCCGGACATCGGCCGCACGATGGCCCGGCAGGTGCTCCGGCTGGCCGGCGGCGAGCCGGTCGAGCGCGGCGTCGTGCTGGCCACGGAGTTGGTCATCCGCGAATCGAGCTGATCGGTCGCCGCCCGAGGACGGCCATCGACGTCATATGCGACTACCGACAGGTGCCATGGCGTTCGATCGGGGCATGCCGGACGAGGACATGCACGTCGGCAGATGCGATGAATTGGGTTGATGGTGAAGGTTGGAGCTGGCCGCCGGATGGCTTCGCTCGGCGGCCTGGCGCTGGCACTGGTCCTGGCCGCCTGCGCCGGCACGGGACCGGCGCCCCGCTCATCGTCGACCGCCCCGTCGGCGGCCCCACTGAAGTCGAATCTGATCTGGAGCGACGACTTCGACGGCGCCGCCGGCAGCCGGCCTGCCGCCCGTGACTGGATCTTCCAAACCGGAGCCGGCTATCCCGGCGGAGCGGCCCAATGGGGCACCGGCGAGGTGGAGCGGATGACCGCCGACGCCGCCAACGCGGCGCTGGACGGGAGCGGCCACCTGGCGATCACGCCGCTGCGCCAGGGCCCGGCCGGCGCCTGGACCTCGGCCCGGCTGGAGACCCGCCGCACCGACTTCGCCGCACCGCCGGGCGGCGCCGTCCGGATCGAGGCGACGCTGCGGATGCCGGACGTCACCGGCACGGCGGCGGCGGGCTACTGGTCGGCGTTCTGGGCGCTCGGTGCCCCGGCGCGGGCGGTCGGCGCCACCAACTGGCCACACATCGGCGAGTGGGACGTGATGGAGAATGTCAACGGCCACGACTCGGTGTGGCACACCTTCCACTGCGGCACACCGGTGGGCGGTCCCTGCGCGGAACCCACGGGCATCAGCAGCGGGGAACTGCCCTGCGCCGGATGCCGGACCGGCTTCCACACGTACGCGATCGAATATCGCCGGGACAGCTCGCCCGAGGAACTGCTCTGGTACGTGGACGGGAAGAACACTTTCACCGTCCGCGCCGGCCAGGTGGACCCCGGCACCTGGGCCGCGGCCAACCAGCACGGCTTCTTCGTCATCCTCAACGTCGCCATCGGCGGGGCCTTTCCCGCGCACTTCGGCGGCGGTCCGACCGCGGCGACCAGGACGGGTGTCCCGATGCTGGTGGACCGCGTAGCGGTGTACACGAGCAACGGCCCGAGCTAGAAGCCGCCATTCATAGATCGACAGTTATCAGTGCGGATAAGCGGGGACCCCACTCCTGACCGGCACTAAGGAGGTGGCGACATGGCCACCGATTCCACCACCGCGCCCGAGGACGCCGGGCCGAGCCCGGCCCACGAGCCGACCTGGCGGCCGATTCAGCGATCGACCCGCCTGGCCGTCGCGGTCGCCCTCGCCGTGACGCTTTTCTACATGATCTTTCTGCTCAACCCGGCCTACCGGGGGAACGTCTGGGTGTGGGGCCTGGTGCTGTTCGCCGAGGGCATCACCATCTTGAACGCGCTCGCGATGTGGTGGACGGTGCTCGTCTTCGTGCCGCGCCCGGACCCGCCCGAGGTCTACGCGTGGCGCCGCCAGCTCCTCGCCGGCCAGCTGAAACCCACGATCGACGTCTTCATCACGGTGTACGGCGAGCCGATCGACATCGTGCTGGTGACCATCCGGGCGGCCCGCGACATGCGCATCGAGCACAAGGTGTGGGTACTCGACGACGGCGACAGCGACGAGGTACGCGACGCCGCCGCCGCCGAGGGAGTCGGCTACCTGCGGCGCTCCGAGCACCAGCACGCCAAGGCCGGCAACATCAACGCCGCGCTGGGCCGGACCTCGGGCGAGTTCATCGTGATCTTCGACGCCGACCACGTCCCCAGTCCCGACTTCCTGATCCGGGCCCTGCCGCACATGCAGGACCGCGGCGTCGCCTTCGTCCAGACACCCCAGGCGTTCCCGAGCGCGCGCGGTCTGGTGGCCGAGGGCGCGGCCGAGACCCAGAAGATCTTCTACGAGCTGGTGCTGCCGGGCCGCAACAACTTCGACGCCGTCTTCTGCGTCGGTACCAACGTCATCTTCCGGCGCGTGGCGCTCGAGCAGATCGGCGGCATGTACACCGCCAGCAACTCCGAGGACATCTGGACCTCGATCGAGCTGCACAAACTCGGCTGGCGTTCCTGGTTCGTGCCGGAGGTGCTGGCCCGCGGGCTCGCACCGGACAGCCTGCTGTCCTACTTCAAGCAACAATTCCGCTGGGCGTACGGGGCGTTCGAGGTCATGTTGCGCGGCGGCCTGCTCCGGCGGGGCACCCGGCTCACCGTCGACCAGCGGTTCCAGTACTCGCTGGCCGGGCTCAACTACCTGCTGTCGCTGGCGGCGCTCATCCTGATGTGCCTGCCGGCCGTGTACCTGCTGTTCGGGCTGAGCCCGATCCGCTCCGACATCAACGTGTGGATCATCCACTACGCGCCGTTCTACCTGCTCATCATGCTGGTCACGGTGATGCAGCTGGGCGGCTACAAACCGGCGGCCGTGGTCACCAGCCTCGCCGCCGCGCCGGTACACGTACGGGCGCTGATCATGGCGATTTTCAAGCGCAAGGTGCGCTGGACGGTGACCAACGCCGGCCCGCGCGGGCTGCCCGGCGTGGAACTGGTCCTCCCGCACGTGATCCTGCTGCTGCTCAACCTCGTGGCGCTGGCGGTCGGCGTCACCATGGTGACGCTGCGGGGCACCAACATCGTCGCGGTCGGGCTGTCCATCGCCTGGGCCGCCATCTACGTGCTCGTGCTGGGCCGGGTGGTCGTCGAGGCGGTCGTGGCGCCGCACGTGATCCGGGAACGGCGGGAGCGCCGCAAGAAGGCCGCGGCGTGGTCGCGGGCGATGCCCTGGCCGGCCCGATCGGACGCCAACGACGACGTGGTCAACGCCGCCCTGACCGAGTCCGCGGATGCCGGTGCGCCGACCGGCCGGACCAGCTGAGGAGGAACGTCATGGTGCAGCCGACCGGAACCAGTTCGAAGGGCGCCGACCCGATCGAGGCGCCCCGCGCGCCCGAGGCCACGGCGCCGCGCCGGCGCCGCGTCAACTGGCGCAAGTGGCGGGCGCGTTTCCTCGTCCTGCTGCTGCTGGCCGCCGCGGTCCTGCTCTTCATGCGGATCAGCTCGGCCCGGGCCACCGAGTCGCAGCGGGTGAGCCTGGACAAGGTGACCCTCACCGCGCAGGCGATACCGGTCGAGCCGGCCCGTACCGGACAGGTGACCAGCGTCTCGGTCACCGCGCTGCAACCGGTGACCCAGGGCCAGCGCGTCGGCACGATGGATGTGGCCGGCATCGACCGCAACGGCGACCCGAAGACCACCCGGGTCAGCCTGACCGCACCCCGGTCCGGCATCGTGATCGACCTGCCGGCGGCGATCGGCACCACCCTGCAACCGGGCCAGCCGTTCCTGCAGCTGTACGACCCGGCACAGATGACCTTCGTGAGCGACGTGCCGGTGAAGAACCTGCCGGACATCGCTCCCAGCATGACCGCCGCTCTGCGCTCCGACGGCATGAACCGCACCGTGCACGCGACGGTGCAGCGCATCGTGCCCCGAGTGCAGGGCGCGAGCACCTCGGGCACCAGCGCCGGCGCCCTGCAGGTCGTGCTCGTCCCGCAGAGCCCCAGCGAGGTGCGAGGACTCGTGCCGGGACTGATCTTCACCGGCTACATCGACACCGCCACCGGCTCCAAGGACATCACCCGCCTGGTGTCGCTGCCGCAGCTTCGTTCCTGACGAGGTGAGAGACCATGGACTTCGACGTGACGGTCGAGATACCCAAAGGCACCCGCAACAAGTACGAGGTGGATCTCAAGACCGGCCGGATCCACCTTGACCGTACGCTGTTCACCGCGACGCAGTACCCCGCCGACTACGGGTACATCGAGGGCACCTGCGGAGCTCAGGGCACCGCCCTGGACGCCCTGGTCCTGGTGCAGGAGCCGACGTTCCCCGGGTGCCTGGTGCTCTGCCGGGCGATCGGCATGTTCCGGATGCGCGACGAGCAGGGCGCCACGCCCAAGGTGCTGTGCGTCCCCACGGCCGACCACCGCCTCGCCGCGCTGACTGACATCGACCATCTGGACCGCTACCTGCGGCTGGAGATCCAGCACTTCTTCGAGGTCTACAAGGCCGTCGAACCCGGCAAGAGCGTGGCGATCGACGACCAGCCGTGGGCCGGCCGGACGGAGGCCGAAGCCGAGATCGAACGAGCGACCGAGCGCGCCCGCAGCGGCGGCGCGGACCGGACATGACCCCGACCTGGGCTGCGCCGGGTGACCGTTCAGCGGCCTTGATCCCGTCCGCGTTCTCCACGCTCCCTTGGCCGGCCCGGCCGCTCAGGGATCCTGCTTCCCGGCGACGAGCCTTCCGTCGATTCTTCCTCGACCGGATCAGGCGTCCGCGGGTTGTGCGGCTCGTCCTGCCGCCCGCCTTCACCCGCGGGCGGCCGGCTGGGCCGCCGGCGGACAACTCGGGACCAGGCGTCGTCGGCCGACGACGTCGCTTCGGACGAAGCGTCGTCAGGTTGAGGCACGATTCTGCGGCGCGGCACCTCTCGTGGCTCCGGCGGGGGCGTCCACGGCGCCCGCGTTGCGAGGGTGGCGTGCACCTGGGCGCGGGCTAACAGCAGCGCTTCAAGGTCAGGTCGCGACTCGTCCTCCGCCTCGGTGAGGAGCCGCTCGGCCACACGCTGGTGCTCGTCGGGCGTCATCACCCCATGGTGGCAACCAGCCGGGCGCCGGTCGAGGCCAGACCGCCATCAAGGTGCGGGTGCCCGGGGCCTCGTGCGGCGACCGCCCTACGGTCAGCGGCCGGTAGACGCCGGCCGGGGCGATGTCATCAGTGAGGGATGAGCCGACGAGGTCAAGCGGCAGCGACCATGTTCCCTGTGGGTTCTGTCCGTTCCGCTCCGGTCGCGGCGAAGTAACACCCGTCGCCGGCCGGGATGCCGTCTGGGAAATGATCGATGAGCATTGTCGCCTGGATCATCCTGCTGGTCTTCCTGCTGTCGGCACTCGGCCTGTTGGGTTGGGTGGTGCTGGCCAACTCTCTGGTGCGCGTCCCGTCGGGCAGTCTCGGGTTGCTTATGGCCAAGGGGCGGGCGACCGATCAGACGCTGTTGCCGGGGCCGCATTTCGTGTTCGCCTTCCGCCGTCGGATGGTGGAGGAGTATCCGTCGGTGGAGATGGCCTACCGAGCCGACGGGACGGGAGACACCACCGACGCGAGTCTCAGCACCGCCAGGGCCGGAGAAGCCGGCCGGATCGACCGTTTGACGCGCCTGGAGAGGTCGGGGCCACCGCTGTCGGTGACGCTGGGCGACCGGACCGAGGCGACGGTCGCGATGACGGTGCGGTTTCAGTTGGTGGTCGATCGGCTTCGTGAGGTGCACGAGCGGTTCGGGCCGTACGGCGTCTTCGGCGTGGTCCGCGATCAGAGCGCACGCGCGGTGCGGGCCACGCTGTGCGACACCGATTTCGGGATCGAGCAGTTCTTCGGCGCCGGCCGTACGGCTTGCGAGGACCGGTTGGCGGAGGCGGTTCGCAAGGCACTTGGAGCCGAGGGGATGAAGGTGACCGGGTTCGTGCTGGGCGCGGTCGAGCTCGGCAAGACGGGCGAGGTCATCCAGGCGACGGTACGGGCGCGGTACGAGCTCGAACGGGAGCGGGCGGAGGCGGAAACCAGGGCGGTACGAGCCCTGAACGACGCGAGCCTGGAGGAGCGCCTGGGTGCTCCCAGCGATGCAGCGTGGCGGTACCGCGAGACCGACCTGTGGCGTGACCTGGTCGAACGTACCAGTGCGTTGCAGGTCGCCTTGCGGGCCGGGCCGGGGCCGACGCCGCCGCCGAGGGGCTCGGACGACCCCGCCGGCGCGACCGGTCAGGACGCGAGTTGATGGACGAGGATTCGCCGTTCGGAGACCGGCTGCTGGAGGTCATCGCCGTGGTGCTGCTGGCCGTCAGCACCCTCGGCACGGCGTGGAGCGCTTACCAGGCTTCCCAGTGGTCCGGGGTGCAGACCCAGGACAATCAGCAGGAGACCAACCATCGGCTCGAGGCCAACCGGCAGTTCGCGCGGGCCACCCAGACGTTCACGTACGACTCGAGCGTGATCGCGTTGTACGCGCAGGCGGTGCAGGCGAAGAACGCCGCGCTGGCCGACTTCTACCGGGGCACCATGGCACGCAAGGGCCTGCTGCCGTTCCTGGACAAGTGGGAGGCGACGGTCCGCGCCGGCGGCACCCCGACGCCGCTGCTCGAGGATCCGCAGTACGTCAACGCACAAAGCAGCGGGTACACCGCTGAGCAGGACGCCGCCGAGAAGGCTGCCCGCGCCGCGCAGCAGGCGGCCCAGCAGTCGCAGTCTTACACGCTGAACACGATCGTGCTGGCGGTGGCGCTGTTCTTCGCCGGGGTGACGTCGTCGTTCCGATATCGGTCCGTGCGCACCCTGCTCATCATCCTGGCCATCCTGACCTTGTCCTTCGCCGCGACCAGGCTGGCCGACCTGCCGATCGCCTGATCGCGATCCCGCTCACGGCAGGCAGCGGTCACCCGGTGGCACGATCAGCCCTTGGCCGTTGTTCAGTACACCCAGCGCAGCGCGGCGACGATGTCCGCAGGATCCTGGTCGCGTAGCCGGTCCGCCTCGGCCCGGCGGACGGCGAGCACGGCGTGGAAGAGCGCGTCGCCCATCGCCTCACGCAGCATCGGCGTACCGGCGAAGGCGTCCGTTGCCTCGTCCAGGGTGGTGGGCAGTCGCGGGACGTCGGGAAGGCGTACCGGATCGCCGGTGATCGGCTCGGGCAGCGGCTTGCCGGCTGCGAGGCCGTCCCGGGCCGCCGCGACCAGCGCGCCGAGCAGCAGATACGGGTTCGCCGCCAGGTCGAAGCATTTCACCTCGAGGTTGGCCGCGCCCGGCCGCCCGGTCATGCCCGGAATGAACCGCAGCGCCGCCTCCCGCGTCTCCACACCCCAGCAGGCGAAGGCGCCGGCCCAATGCGACGGCACCAGGCGCAGATAGCTCGCCGGCGTGGGCGCTCCGACCGCGAGCAAAGCCGGCAGGTGTGCGAGGATGCCGGCCGTGGCCGGCCCGGCCTCGGAGCCGGGGAATCCGTCGAAGAGGTTACGGCCATCGCGCCACGCGGAGAGGTGGACGTGGCCGCCGTTGCCGACCGTGCCGGCGACAACCGAGGGCGCGAACGAGACTCGCAGGCCGTGGCGGTGCGAGACGGCGCGGATCGTCTGTCGCACCAGGACGCTGTCGTCGGCGGCGCGGACCGGGTCGGCCGCGGCGACCGAGACCTCGAACTGGCCGGCCGCGTACTCGGGATGCAACTGGTCGACGACGACATCCTGATCCTCCAACGCCACCAGCACGTCGCGGCAGTAGTCGCTCAGTTCGACGAGCCGGGTCATCCCGTACGCCGGGCCGCGGCAGGCCGGGCGGAAGTCGTCCTCATCGCGTCCGGCGGCCCACTCGATCTCGATCGCCATCCGGAAGGTGACGCCGTCGGCTGCCGCGAGCTCCGCCATCCTTCGGGCGAAGCCGCGCTGGTCGACGAACCATGGTTCACCCTCCTGGGTGAACCGGTCGGCCGGCGCCCAGGCCCAGCCGGGCTGCCCGGCCAGCGCGACGAGCCGGTCGAGGTCCGGCCGCAGGCGCAGGTCGCCGTCGGGGCCGCCGAGCAGGTCGGTGCTGGTGATCGAGTCGTCGGCGAGGAAGGTGTCGAAGACCGGTGACATCCCGACGCCCCAGCGCACCGCGTCGTCCAGCCGGGACAGCGGAACCGTCTTGACGCGGTTGATGCCGGCCGTGTCGACGTACGAAAGAATGACGCCGCGGACCCCGCGGTCGTGCAGCGCGCGCGTGTCAGGCACGGTCTTCCTCCAGTTCCGGCGCCGACCGGTCGCTTTCGAAACGGCGATGTTGCCGCCGATGACCACGATAAGCGCCGCGAGGTGCGGTGGCCGACGACTCCGCGCTCGGTCAGGCCAATCCGTAGACGCGGCGCGCGTTGCCCGAACCGATCAGCTCGCCGGCCCGCGTGGCATCCCCGGCCGACCAGTGGCCATCGCGCACCCAGGCGCCGGTGACAACTTCAAACGCCCGCCGGAACAGCGTCGGGCCCAGATGGTGCAACTCAGCGAGACCGTACGCATCGGACGAATAGAGCACCTTGTGGAACGGCGCCAACTCGAGCGACTCGGCGAACACCGCCTCGCCCCGCGCACCCAGGTAGTTCAGCGCCAGCCCGACGTCGACGTACACGTGCGGAAACGCCTGTGCGAGGAAGCCCGCCTGCCGGTGGAACGGGTAGCAGTGCAACAACATGACCGGGACATTGCGATCCTGGGTCGCCCGCAGGAAACCAGTCAGCAGCGCCGGGTCGCTGCGGGCCAGATCGAGGTCGGGGTCACCGAAACCGGTGTGCAGCTGTACCGGAAGCCCACGATCGATCCCGGCCCAGAGCAGGTGACGCAGCAGCACCGGATCGGCAATGCGCGGTCGCCCGTCGCGCAGCCAGCGTCCGGCCGCCTCGATCACCTCCCGCCCGGTCGGCCGCCGCGGATCGAAGTCCAGGCCGTGGCGATAGGCCACGATCGACTTCACCGCCACGGCTTGTCCTGTCGCCTCCGCGAGCCTTTCCCCGTACGCCTCGGCGAACCCCTCCGCGGTCACCTCACCAAGATCCTCAGCCACCGTCTCCAGCCGTACGATCTCGCGCGCCGCCGCCCCCGCAACACACGCCATCTCCGCCGGGCCGAGCAGCTCCCCACCGTGGAACCCGGTATCCACGAGATAGGCGTCGACCTCGGCGGCACGAAGCAGCCGCCGGTTCACCTCTACCGCACCCAACTCGCGACGACGCGCAAGGTAGGCCTCACCGTCGGCATGCGGCGACAGTCCCAACAGCGGCGCACACCACCGGCGCAACGCGAAACCGAGTTGCGAATCGAGCACGGAACACCCGGCCGGCGGCGGCCGGTCCGACTCCGTGGCCAGCGCCTCGAACCCGACACGGTCGAGGTCGCGGGCCGTGACCCCATGGCAATGATGGTCGATCAGGCGCAGCCTTACGGCATCCATGCCCTCAGCATGCGCCACGGGTGGATGGTCGCCACCTCATTGACGCGGGCTTCGATCAGGCGGTACGGCTGGGAACGCCGCCTCGACGTGTCAGGAGTCTGTATGAGAAAGCTCAACCTCGTCCGCGCTGCCGCGCTGGCCGCCACCGGAGTGCTCACCTTGTCCACGCTGGTCTCGCCCGCCGCAGCCGCGCACTCCGGGGGCTACACCTTCGCCGTGATCGGCGACATCCCGTACGGCGATGCGGCCATCGCGCGCTTCCCGGCGAACATCGCCCAGATCAACGCCGACCCGGCAGTGCAATGGGTCGACCACCTCGGCGACATCAAGAACGGCTCGAGCGTCTGCAGCGACGACTACTTCCAGCTGATCAAGTCCGACTTCGACCAGGTCAAGGACCCGCTGGTGTACACCATCGGCGACAACGAATGGACCGACTGTCACCGGCCGAACAACGGGCCGTACGACCCGCTGGAGCGGCTCGGCAAGGTTCGCCAGGTGTTCTTCCCGCAACCGGGCCGCACGCTCGGTCAGCGCAGCGTCCGGGTCGAGGCGCAGACCGACTGGGGACTGCCGGAGAACGTACGGTGGAGCGCCGCGGACGTCGAGTTCGCCGCCGTGCACATCGTCGGCAGCAACAACAGTCTCGCGCCGTGGACCGGCAAGACCGCGCCGACGCCGGAACAGACCGCCGAGGTGCTCAACCGCACCGCGGGGGACATCGCGCAGATCCACGAGACGTTCGCCGCCGCCGGGCGCGACCATCGGCGCGCGGTGGTGCTGCTGACCCAGGCCGACATGTTCGACCCGACCGTGGCCAACCCGGCCTACGCCGACTACTACGGCTTCCAGCCGATCGTCGCCGCGATCGTCCGGGAGGCCGCGGCGTTCCGCGGCCCGGTGTACCTGTTCAACGGCGACAGCCACGTGTTCAACGTCGACCACCCGCTCGCGGACGGCTCGAGCTGGCTCGCGTTCTACGGCGTCACGCGGCCGCTGGCCAACCTGACCCGGATCACGGTCGACGGCTCCAGCAACGCCAACGACTATCTGCGGGTGACCGTCAACCGCCACGGCCCGCAGGTGCTCAGCTGGACCAAGGTGCCCTTCACCGCCCCGTAGCAGCCACCGACGGCCGGTCCGGCGGCAGGTCGCCGGACCGGTACCCGCCCATCAACGCCGGCCGTCAGTGACCATTCGCCATACTGGGGGCCGGAGCTGTTCGCGGGGGAGCACGGGCCGCGCTGGTCCGCTGCGAAACGACAGAGGCTCGAGTCCCGTCGCCGGTCTCCCGCTCGGCAATCCACGGGAGAGTGGCGAACAGCGTTCCCGACAGGCGGGCGAAGACCGCATTGCCCAAGGCGTCGGACAGGCCACCGACGACCCGTTTTGGCCTTGCGTGGCAGACCGGGACAGCTGGATCACGGCCGTGGTCCCTTTGCGGGCAGCAGCTTAGCGCTCATCTTGATGGCCTTGACCGCACCGGTGGCTCCGGCCTGCACGGTGAAGCCCACAACGAAGAGCACGGTTCCCACGACGAAGAGCCGGTGCGAGCCGAGCAGGAGGATGCCGAGGCGGCCGAGGAGGTAGCCGGGTGTGCACACGATCGCCCCGAACGCACCGGCGACGAGGCTGGCCCCGAGGTTGTCGCGACGGGATGCGTTCGGCGCGACGCCGACCAGTCGCGCCGGCACGGTGACATAGGTCAGCATCATGGCGCCGACGACGATGCTCATGGAGATCGCGAACCAGGGGCGTCCCCACCGGGGAGTGACCAGGGCAGCCACGCCGAGCAGCAGTCCTGCGGACAGGCCCCACGCCATGATCGCTCGCACGTGGGCGCGCGCATCGGAGAACCCGGGCCGTATCTCGGGCGTCCCGGGCCGGGTGATCGCGAAGGCGAAGACGGCATTGAGGTAGAAACTCGCGGCGGTGATCGCCGCGACCAGCACGATGAGCACGGCGAGGGCGGGTATCGTCCAGCTCCGGAACGACTTGCCGTGCAGCAGGTGCGCCTTCAGGTCGAACATCGCCAGCCAGATCCACATCGCCGGCAGGATCTGGATCAACATCAAACGCCAGTTGATGACCAGCAGCCGCAGCGCCTCGAACAGCATGACGAACGCTCCGACGATGAACGCCAGCGGTGCGAGAAAGCGGTGCGACCGGCTGAGGTCCAGCACTGCCCGCTCGACCATGGAGGGATCTCCTTCACGGATCGCGCGCACCTGCGCCCGGATCTTCGCCCGGACGCTGTCCCGTCGCCGATGCGCCGCGTTGCCCATCGGTGCCTGGACCGTGGCGTCGCTTCGTCCCTCGTCAAGCTCGGGATCGACCGAACGGTGATCGCTCACGCCAATCGATCCTCCCCTTTGAGCCGATCCCCGCGATTCCACCGTATTGGTGGCCGAGTAGTGGCGGCCTCATCCACCGTGGATGACGGTCGAAGTCGTACGGCAGGTCCGTGACCGTTTCCTCGCCGTTGGGGACGGAGAGCGTGCCTTGAAGGACGTCAGCGAGTGTGCCGGCAGCGGCGCCGCGTCGAGGCCGGCGTTGCCCAATGCACCGGACTGAGCGGCGAGGACGACGTCGTCGACGATGACGCACGCGGTGCGCAGCAGGTCGGCGGATAGCTCGATCTTGCCGGGCTCGTCCGCGCCGAGTGTCGTCAGGTGTTGTCCGGGCCGCAGATTTCGTGCGTGGAGCAGGGTTGGGGGGACCAGGTGGTCAGGACGACGACATCGACCTCGGCCGCCACGTCGGCGGCGCTGCTCACGACGTGGGGAGTCACCGCGCTCGGCGAGTCGACCCGGCGGCGTGAGAGTCGCCGGCGTCAGCGCGGGCGCGCAATGCCTCGAAGTCACCGCGCTCGGCTAACACCTCTACCAGCCGGTGAGCGGCCCAAGACTCACCAGCATCGGCGTAGCCGCGGAGTGCGTCAATGTCGCCGCGCTCAACCAACAGCTTGACCGACAGCTCGTGCAGCCGGAAGGTGGCTGGCGGCTGCACGCCTCGGGAGTCACGTTAAGAAACTTTAAGGAACGCTTGCTCAGCGTCATGAACTGCTGCCACATCATTGCTCGTACATCTCGGCACAAGCTGTACCGAGACGAAGAGGAGCCGTGCATGTATCGACGCGGAGTCAGCAGCCGCACGCGCAAGCTGGTGATTGGAGGTGCTGCCGCAGCGCTGCTCGGCTCGGCTCTCGCGCTCGGCACGGGGATGGGCCAGGCCGCCGAACAGGGCAACGCCGGAGCCGGCTCCGGTAACGTCAACGCTTTGGTGCCGGCGCTGGGTTTCAGTCCGGGCGATCCGAACGCGACGGCCGACCGTGTGGGTCCTACCGGGGTAAAGGTTCCCGGTCGCTGCCCGCCCACTCAAGCTCAGGTGAACGCGCAGGTAGCGCTCAAGAATGCGAGCTTGCCGAGTGGAACGGACCTGGAAAGCCGCATCCAGCGTTTTGAGAAGACCTTGTCGGCGATTCAGGACTTGAAATGCCCCGCGTCTTCCACGACTTTGCTGGGCCGCTTGAATTCCTTGACCGCGCTGCGCGGAAACGCGAACCGCGATAGTATCCTGCGTGGTTTGGGTTTGAACGAAACGCCGGCGGATAGAGCCGCCGCCGCAGGATCCGGTGACGCGGCCGCGGGTGGAGCGACGGGGAACGCCGGAGCCGGCTCCGGTAACATCAACGCTTTGGTGCCGGCGCTGGGTTTCAGTCCGGGCGATCCGAACGCGACGGCCGACCGTGTGGGTCCTACCGGGGTGAAAGTTCCCGGTCGCTGCCCGCCCACTCAAGCCCAGGTGAACGCGCAGGTAGCGCTCAAGAATGCGAGCCTTCCGAGCGGAACGGACCTGGAAAGCCGCATCCAGCGTTTTGAGAAGACCTTGTCGGCGATTCAAGACTTGAAATGCCCCGCATCTTCCACGACTTTGCTGGGCCGCTTGAATTCCTTGACCGCGCTGCGCGGAAACGCGAACCGCGATAACATCCTGCGTGGTTTGGGTTTGAACGAAACGCCAGCCGGATAAAGCCGCGGTGAATGCGGCGCCGCAAAACGCGCCAGCGAAATAAGCGGCTCGCCGAGCGGCGCCGCGGACAACGGCAACCTGATCCTTCGCGGATCCTGATCCACCGCACGGAACCGCCTTGCCGGAGGCCCTCGCACCACGGGGGGTCTCCGGCGCGTCCGTGTGTGGGCCATGCGCGGCAGGCGGGTCTCGCCGATCGCCTGCCGAGTGCTGACCAGCCGAGGGGGCTTGGCCACCTTCGCCGCCGGATTGTCCGCCTCGAAGATCAGACCGTCCACGACCGGCCGCCGGTACACGCACCGGATCGCAGCGACGGTGTGCTCCGCCGCCGACCGGCGCGGCACCACCCTGGTCTGGGCCCGCCCCCGCAACTGCTCGATCTCGATCGGTGTCGGCTCGTCCGGTCGTCGGCCACCCCATTCGTCTATCAGCCGGTTCCAGTACGTGCCGTAGGTGCGGCGCATGCCCGGCGAGACCGCCGCCACGAGCTTCGGCACGTACTCGGAGCTGGGCCAGGACCGCCACGGGATAACCGGTCAGCACCTCCCCGATCGGGTCAACGGCCAGCACCAGCCGGTCGCCGGCTTCCAGGCCGCACCATCGGCGCACCAGCAGCGGAAGAACGAGGAAGCCTCGGGTATCGACTCCCACGCTCGCACCGGGCGAGCGCGTGGCCACCACATATCCGGCTCGCTCGCGGACATCGATGCCGGTCCCGGGGTAGCCAGCCCAGGGCGCGAATCGCCCGGCGATCAGCGATCCGGCCGGACTTGTCGACGGTGCTCAGGGCACAGACAACCTCGACCGGCCGGTCACCGTGGGCGCTCAGCCTGGCCAGCGGCGGTGGCCGCCGGGCACCCCGGGCAACGCCGGTACGAACGCCGCCGGGCACGACCCCGCCCGGGACGGAACGCCGCCGGCGACGACCCCGCCCGGGACGATAGGAGACAGCGGAGCCGGGGTCATCTCGACCACCCCAGCCGCGCGGCGGCGGCCGACGGCCGCGTCGCAGAAACAAAAAGTGCGTGTCCAGAGACCCCTGAACACGCACACCAGAGAAAGCGCACCCATGCGGATGTTGTGTGTCCGGAGGGGGATCTGACTCCCCACTTGTAACACCCATGCCCTGCATGAGTGTTCATGCACCTATTTTACCTGGTCACGGCGTTGGAGCAAAGCCGGATCAGCCCCGGAGGAATGCGTCCGTTTCGGATCGTCGCTGCCGGCTGAGGTCCGCGGCGGCGATGGTGTGATTCCGGTGAGCTCAACGGTGGGTGACGGTTCCGTCCGGGCGGAGGATGACGGGGATCGGTGGCGGGATCGCGCCGTCGAACCCGTGTCCATCTCGGTCGTCGGCGAAGCCGAGGAGGGCAGGCTTGCCGTCGGCCAGGTTGACCAGGTGCGCCGCGTAGATTGAAGGGTCGTCGAAGGGGATCGCCGCGGCGACGTCGTAGGGGCCGATGATAGACGTGGCGGGTGCGCTCCACATGCCGGTCATGGGGGTCGCCTGGCGGCGTTCGGCCGAGAGTTCCGGGGCGAGGCAGCAGAAGGTCAGTACCGGGCGCCCATCGATCATGCTGACTTGCGGTACCTCCATATGGCCGAATCCGGCGCGCGCGGTCAGCGGCGGCTGTACCTCCCAGGTGCCGAAGTCGGCCGAGCGAGCGTGCCCGATCACGCCGCGGTCGTACCGCGGCCCGTTACGGGCTCGGGCGGTGATGAGCATGTGCCAGCCGTCGCCCGCGGGGTCGCGGAGCACCCACGGGTCCCGCCAGGTTTCCTCGTGCCAGTCCATCTGGTCGACGGTCTCGTACCAGCGCGGGTCGGCGCACAGCAGCGGCTCAGCGCCGGCGCGGTGCCAGGTGATCAGGTCGTCCGAGTCGGCCCGGCCGATGCGTTGCACTCGGCCGCCGTCGCCGTGCGAGATGGCGGTGTAGAAGAAGTGCCACCGGCCGGTGTCGCCGCGCACGATCGATCCGGTCCAGATGGCCAGGTCGTCCCAGGCCGGCGACGGCGCGGTGGTGAGCGCGTCGGGCAGGATCGTCCAGTGCTCCCAGTCGGCGCTGACGGCGTGCCCGACCGCCGCGTGGGTATGGCGGGCGATCGGGTCGCCGAGAGCACGGGGGGCTTGCAGGTAGAACAGGTGCCGGTCGTCCCCGTCCTCGACCGGCCAGCTGTCCCAGATCCACAGATCGTCACGTCGCAGCACGGGTCAACCCTTGACGCCGCTGGAGGCGATACTGCCGATGAACGCCCGCTGGAAGCAGAGGAACAGCACCAGGACGGGGATGGTGATCAGCGTGGAGTATGCCATCATCGGCCCCCAGGCGACCTTGAGCTGGAAGAAGTAGGAGACGCCGACCATCACCGGGCGCAGGTTCTCGCTCTGCACCACCATCAGCGGCCACAGGTACTGGTTCCACGCGGGCAGGAAGGTCAGGATCGATACCGTCGCGATGGCCGGGCCGGACAACGGCATCACCACGCTGCGGTAGATGCGGAACCAGCCGGCGCCGTCGACCCGGGCGGCCTCGTCGAGGTCCTTGGGGATGCTCTGGAAGTACGAGTAGAACAGGAAGATGGCGAAGGCGTTGGCGATGAACGGGATGAACTGCACCCGGTAGCTGTCCAGCCAGCCGAACTCCCACAGCGGCACCCCGCCGCGCAGGGTGAGCCAGGGCAGCTTGTTCACCCACCAGACCATGGGCAGCGCGAACGTCTCGAACGGCACCACCAGGGTGGCGATGATGACCGCGAGCACGACTGTCCGCGCACGCCACTTCAGCCGGGACAGCGCGAACGCCGCCAGGCTGTTGACGAACAGGCCGATGACGACGGTAAGGCCGGACAGCAGGATCGAGTTGACCAGGAACCGGCCGGCCGGGACGGTGTCGAAGACGGTGCCGTAGTTGTGGAACGAGATCTTGCCGACCGGCAGGAAGGCCTTGATCGAGTCGAGGTCGCCGAAGATCTGATCGTCCGGCTTGAGCGACGAGACGAACATGAACACGATCGGGAAGGCGAAGAACACGACCAGGATGATGCGGCCGACGTATCCGCCGATCTTCTGCCAGCGCGGTTCGCGGGTCGGCTGGTGGTGGTGGGCTTCGGGTGCCGGCGTGATCGCCGGGGGTGCGGTGTTGGTGTCGGTGGCCATGATCAGTCCTTGTCCCGGGTGAGGTAGCGCTGAACCAGCGACACGGTCAGCACGAGGATGAAGAAGATGAGCGAGATCGCGGACGCGTACGCGGTCTGCTGTTGCTGGTAGCCCGTGCGGACGGCCTGGTACACCACGGTGGTGGTGGAGTTCAGCGGGCCGCCGGCAGTCATCACGTTGATCTGCGCGAACAGGCTGAGCGCGGCGATCGTGATGGTGACCAGGATGAACGTGCGGGTGGCCCGCAGACCGGGCCACGTCACGTACCGGAACTTCTGCCAGGTGCTCGCGCCGTCGAGCTCGGCGGCCTCGTACCGTTCCTCGGGGATGGTCTGCAGGCCGGACAGCCAGATCACCATGTGGAAACCGACGGCCTGCCAGATCGACATGAACATGATGGCCGGCATCGCGGTCTTGGTGTTGTTGAGCCAGTCGGTGCCCTGGACGACGTTGAACGTGACCGTCTGCAGCAGCGAGTTGACCAGGCCGTCGGGCTGGTACATGAAGCGCCACAGGATGGAGACGACGACGATCGAGGTGACCACCGGGATGAAGTACATGGTGCGGAAGAAGTTGACGCCGCGGGTCTTCACGTTGATGACCAGGGCCAGCAGGAGCGCGAAGCCGGACTGGACCGGCACCACGACCAGGGCGAAGTAGAACGTGTTGCGCAGCGACGCCCAGAACACGGGGTCGCTGAACAGCCGGGTGAAGTTGTCGAGGCCGGTGAAGTGGGCCGGCTCGGGTGCGATCAGCCGGGCGTTGGTGAAGGCAAGGATGAAGCACAGGATTACCGGGATGAAGAAGAACAGCACCAAGAGGATCACCGCGGGCGCGACCATCAGCGCTCCGACGCGGGCCTCGTGCCGTTCGGCGGCCTTGAGACGACGGCGGGGGCGCCGGGTCCGGGCTTCGATGGCGGGTTCGGCCGCAGCGGCAGCCGTGGAAATGCTCATGAGCCCCTCCGTCCATCCGGGGGTGGGTGCGAGCCGTAGGGTGACCCGCACCCACGATCCGGGGATCAGAATCCGTAGCTGTCGTTGGACTTGATGTTTTCGTCGATGTCCTTGGCGGCCTGGTCGAGGATCTTCTTCGGATCCCCGCCGGCCACGATGTCCTGCGTCGCCTTGGCGAACGTGGTGGTCAGGAACGGGTAGCCGGGCGTCGGCGGGCGCAGCACGGCGTACTTCTTGGACAGATCGAGGAAGAACCGCTTGGCGCCGCCGGGTTGCCAGCCCGGAGCGATCGCCGCCGCGGCCTCGGTTGCCGGGATGACGTTTTGCTTCTCCGCGAACATCGCGATGTACTTCTTGTCGAGCGAGAACCTGAGGTAGTCGAGCGCGCCGTCGGACTTGCTGCAGCTGGAGCTGATCGCCCACTGCCAGGAGCCGCCGCCGATCTTGGGGCCGGTGCCGAGGTCGGGCGGCGGCAGGATCACGCCGTCTTTGACCTTGCCGATGTTGCCGGCGTTCCAGATGCCTGACCAGACCATCGCCGACTTGCCGTTGACGAAGTCCGCGAACGCGTCCTGGCTCGACTTGGCCGGGGTGTATCCGTTCTTGACGAGGCTTTGTAGCCAGGCGCCCCAGGCGAGGGCCTTCGGGCCGTTGATGATGCCGTCCGAGGTCTTGTAGGTGTTGCGGTCGATCAGGTCGCCGCCGAAGCTCTGTAGGAAGGGTGAGTAGCCGTACGTCCACCACTCGGTGGTCGGGTCACCGGTGGCGAGGTCGAACACGTTCTTGTACTTGCCCGTCGCCTTGATCTTGGGTAGGGCGGCGTTGAACTGGTCGGCGGTCCACGGCTTGTCGATGGTGGCCACCGGCAGTCCGGCGGCGGTGAGGGCGTCCTTGTGGGCGAACAGGCCCAGGGCCGCGTCGTAGTAGCCGATGGAGTAGAGCTTGTCCTTCCACTTGCCGAGCGTGGTCGGCAGATTCTGGCTGGTCAGGTCGGACGGCAGGTTGAGCGGTGCCAGGTAGCCGGCGTAGGCCCAGTTGGGCACCGTGGGGGCGTCGGTGTCGAGGATGCACGGCAGTTTCTTCGCCGTCGCAGCCGCCGTCACGGCGTCGTTGTACGACGCCTGCGGGAACGCCTGCACGACGACCTTGAACTTGTTCTGGCTGGCGTTGTAGTCCTTGACGATCTGGTTGACCACCCCGAGTTCTTCCGGGTTTCCGGCGTTGTGTGTCCACAGTGTGATGTCGCCGCCGCCGCTGTTGCCGCCGCCGCTGCTGCCGCCGGAGTTGCTGACCGTGCCGCAGCCGGCCGCCAGCATCAGACCGGCGGTGGCAGCGGCCATGACGCGCGTCGTTCGGCGCCGATATTGCCGAATTCGCATGACATACCTCGATTTTGGGTAGCCCGCAGGCCCGCGCCGCATCAGCAGGACGGGCGGGTGATCGAAGGAGATGAAGGTGGGTCAGGCGCCGGACGGGGGCGCCACCGAGTCACGCCGGTACAGCTTGCCAAGAATCTTGGTTTGCTGAGGCGTGGTCGCGGGGTCGGTGATCTCTGCGATCAATTGCCGGACGGCCCAGGCGCCCATCTCGTGGTGCGGAAGCGACACCGTGGTCAGGCCCGGAAATTGGTTGTCCGCAAGGAGCTCCAGATTGTCGAACCCGATAATTGAGAGATCATCGGGAATGCGCAGCCTCAACTCGTGCGCGGCCTGGTAGACACCGACGGCCATGGTGTCCTTGTAGCAGAAGAGGGCGGTCGGGCGGTTCGACCGCTGCAGGATGTCCAGGGCGGCCCGATACCCGCCGCGTGAGGTCGGCGGCTCGACCGCCGTCCAAGCCGGATCCGGCACAATGCCGGCCTTGCGCAGCGTCGCGCGATAGGCCCGTCGGCGGAGCGGGGCGGCCCGGATGCGGTCGGTGCAGTCGACATAACCGATCCGCCGATGTCCGTGGTCGAGCAGTTCGGTGACGGCGAGCCGGACGCCGCCCTGCTCGTCGGGCACCACCGAGGACACCGTCGAGGTCTCGGCGACCGCGTTGACCAGCACAGTCGGAGTCTCGCCGAGCAACTCCGGCACGATGATGCTGCGGTGGTACATCGCCGCGTAGAGAACCCCATCTACCTGCTGCTGCAGCAGCGAAGTAAGTGCGGTCTCCTCCACCGCGGCGTCGCCGCTGGTATCGACCGCCATCAGGAGCCTGCACGTCGACAGGGCCGCCTCCTGAGCGCCGACGATCATATTGCCGGCGTACGGCGTTGTCGCGACGAAGTCGCTGACGAACCCGATCAGATGCGACCGCTGCAGGCGCAGCCCCCGAGCCATTCCGTTCGGCACGTACCCGAGGTCGTTGGCTGCCTTCCAGATCCGCTCGCGGGTCTGCGGATGGACACGCGCCGACTTGACGCGGTTGAGCACCACGGACACGGTCGAAACGGAGACCCCCGCGGCCGCTGCCACATCACTCATCCCGACCTTCGGCATGTCACCCCCCGGTGAAGTACTCCACGCCGGGACCGATGACCGTAGCCCGCCTGCCCGCCGATGGGCTGATGCGACGTGACCACCAGTACAGTACCGCCCGGCCAGACGCAACCCCGACCGGGTGATGGCATCCCGTGGCGGCGTTCCGGCCGCCGGTCCGAAGAGGCTCATCATTCCGCCAAATCGTTTTGGCAAGGCTTACAACCGAGACGGTCCCTCTGTTGTGTGGTGTGGGCAACACGCAAGTGTCCGTTGTTACCTAACCGTTACGTGCAGTTGCGCAAACGATTTGGCAAGGTGCAGAACCCGTCCCGGGGTTTGTATGCGTCGCATGCGGCTGCCGACCTGGCGAAACAGCAAGTTCCGCGGCGAGCCTTGTCGGTCCTTTTTGTACGAGCGATGGCCACCGGGCGCAGCCGGGCCGGACGACCACCGAAGGCCGCGCCTACCAGCTGCGAAAGCTCGCCGCCGGCAAGACTCCGATGGAAGCCATGCGCTGCCTGAAACGGCGACTGTCCGACCCGGCAGATGGTCACCGCCGCCAAACGGCAAAGGACGAGCCCGAGAGGACACGTAGGGGCGACTCAGGAATCCAGCGCGGCCGATGTGATCCCCATGATCGGCACTTCGGACCAGTCACTTCCCGGACCGCCGAGCGAAAGCTAGAACACCCTGATGATCAATACTCGACATAGAGGGGTGCCATGAGCGGATGCTGGTGTAGAAGATGTGGATGACGCCAGCGGACACTCCTCGGCGGCGAAGCCAGCCGTCGTTGAGTTGAGCGCGGCGTTCGGAGACGACCGTTCCTTGACGGAACGGATCGAACGGTTCGGGTTCCGCAGCGATCGCTGGCCGTTCTAGTACCGGAAGCGGCGCCGGGATGCTTGATGAGGCTTCCGCCGCGGCGGGCGCCGAAGCGTGGGATAGTCACCGGGCCACGCTCGCCCGGGCCGGTGCGCTGCATCCACGGCCTACGGCGGCGGGGGTCAGGTCGGGGCGGGAACGCCTTCAAGGACGACGACCGGAAACACCCGTTTGGTGTTCTGCTCGTAGGCCGAGGTGCCGTCGGAGACTTGGCGGTAGAGCCGTTCGCGCTCCTTGCCTGTCGTAACGATGACCCGGGCCCCGTAGGAGCCGTCGCCGAGTTCCACCGTCACTGCCGGGTTGGCTCGCAGGTTGTGGAACCAGGACGGATGCTTGGGCGCGCCGGCCTTGGACGCGACCACGAATACGCGGCCGCGGTCGTCGATGCCGAAACCGAGCGGCACGGTCGTTTGCCGTCCTGTCCGAGCTCCGGTGGTGGTCAACAGCAGGATCGGGAACGGCGGGCGGCTGACCGTGCCGTGATTGGCGCGGAACTCGCTGATGACACCCTGGTTGTAGGTCCGGAACTCGTCGTCGGATGGCACGGTGGGCACAGGTCCCTCCTCGGTTCTTACGATCTTCGGGGTGATCGGATCCCCGGCATCTCCGAGGATTGAGATCTCCGGGTGTAGACCGCCGAGGCGCCCGGAAGGAATCGCTCCGCCGGTGGCCTAGGGCATAACGCCAAGATCAAATGCCTTCAAGCAGTGAGGTCACATCGAGATGTGTGGATCAGGCTGGCGCCTGAGGCGTTGTGTGAATGTGGCGGCCCATGCCGTGATGTCATGATGTCGCACCTGCCTGCGCAGCGCGTTCATGCGGCGCTCCTGGTCGGCCGCGTCCATGCCGATCGCCTCGAGGATGGCGTTCTGCAGCGCGAGCCGGTCGTTGGGGTTGACCACGAGCGCCCCGTCGCGCAGTTCGGCGGCGGCGCCGGCGAACTCGCTGAGGACGAGTGCACCGTGGTTGTCGATGCGGCTGGCCACGAACTCCTTGGCCGTGAGGTTCATTCCGTCTCGCAGTGGTGTGGCGATCATGACGTCGGTAACTGTGTACATCGCGATGAGTTCGTCGTACGTCGGCTGCGCGACCAGGTAGTGTACGGCCGAACCCCCACGCCGGGGATGCTGTGCGTTCAGCCGGCCGACTGTCTGGTCGATGCGCGCGCGTAGGCCGGCGTAGGTGCCGATCCGCTCACGGGTCGGCGTGGCGATCTGCACGAGCACGGTGTCCTCCGGCCGCACGGTGCCGCTATCGAGAAGGTCCCCGTAGGCCCGCAGCCGTTCCTCGATTCCCTCGGTGTAGTCGAGGCGATCGACGCTCAGCAGCATCGTGCGGGGATTTCCGAGATCGGCCCGGATCCGTCGGGCCCCCCGCTGAATCAGGGCCGACTCGGCGAGCCGCTCGATCTCCGCCACGTTGGCAGAGATCGGGAAGTGGTCGACGATCACCCTCCGGTTGTCGGGGGTGGTGACGACGTCGCCGTTGGTGGTCAGCCCCAGCAGCGCCCGTACCGCTCGCAGGAAGTTCTCGGCCGATAGCGGCCGCTGGAACCCGACCAGGTCGGCACCGAGCATGCCGCGCAAGACCTCGGCCCGGACGGGCAACTGCTCAAAGATCTCCGGTGCGGGGAACGGGATGTGCAGGAAGTATCCGATGCGTACGTCCCGCCGCCGCTCGCGTACCATCGCCGGCACCAACTGTAGTTGGTAGTCGTGCACCCACACCGTGGCGCCGGGCTCAGCGGTCCGAACCACAGCCTCGGCGAACCGGCGGTTGACAGTGCGGTTGGCCTCGTCCCAGTCCGGGTTGAACTCGGGTCGCTCGACGTTGTAGTGGTACAGCGGCCAGATGCTGGAGTTGCTGAATCCGTTGTAGTGCCGGCTCTCATCCTCGCCCGTCGCCTGGACCGGCTCGAGCCTCATGCCGCGAAACACGGCGTTGGGCCGGACGGTGTCTGTACCGTTGGAGCCGATCCACACACCTTCCCGGCCGCGCAGCAGCTCACCGATGACGGATGAGGGCCCGACGATCGGTCGCTGCCAGGCCATCGTCGGCCCCTCATGCGTTGGGAGACGATAGGTGACCATCGCGAAGGGGTAGTGGCGGGCGGCCGGTTCAAGACCGTCATCGTTCAGTGGGGCACCTGCCAACGCCTGCCGTCCGGCCGGCGCGTTTTCCGCGAGTCGCGCCGCGATCCACAGCTCTCGGAACCAATGGACGTCGCCGCCCAGATACTCGACGACCTTTTGGACGTGATCCCATCCCGCGGCCTTCGGATTTTTGAACAGGCTGGCTATGGTTCCCCGGCTGGGGCCGTCCCTGGGGAAGAACAACCGGCGGGCAGCCGCGCCGACGTGGTGAATCGGCACTGCGCCGTTCGTTCTGACCAACCGATCTGGGGAGATCGGGGCGGTGGTCGAAGAACGATCGGCGGTGTCCTGGTCGATGAGCTCGTGGTCGAGCGGCCAGGCGACAGCGCGGTGTTGGGCGCGGGTGAGGCAGAGGTCGGCGGCAGTAGTCTGATGGGGCCGCCCCTGGCCCGGACGTGGAGGTCAAGCGATGCCATTCGACCAGCTGGCCGGTGTCCGTTTCGGGGTGGTCAACGAGACCGCGACGACGGGCCGCGCCTTCGTTGACCACGTCCACCGGATCGAGGACGCCGGCATCGACGTGTTTCTCGTCCGCGACCACCTGATGGCCGCCGCGTACGGACCGCAGTTCGCCCCGTTCCCGGTCCTCGCGGCTGCGGCGGCGGTCACCGAGCGGCTCCGGGTCGGCACGATGGTGCTGTCCAACGACTTCCGGCACCCGGCGCTGGTCGCGCACGAGGCGGTCAGCCTGCACCAGCTCAGCGGCGGCCGGTTCGAGCTGGGGCTGGGCGCGGGCTGGTTCCCGCCGGAGTTCGAGGCGGCCGGCATCGGCTTCGACGCGCCGGCCCGGCGGATCGACCGGCTGGAGGAGTCGTTGGCGATCGTGCGCGGGCTGTTCTCCGGGCGGCCGGTCGATCACGACGGTTCGGCGTACCGGATAAAGAGTCTGGATCTGGGAATCGTCCCTGTCGAATTCGGCTATCCACCGATCGTCGTCGGTGCCGGCGGCCCACGCATGCTGCGCGTCGCGGCACGAGTGGCCGACGTGGTCGGGATTCTGCCGGCGCCGATCCGTGGCGGCAAGGACAGCGACGACCCACGCGACCGCTCGCCAGAGGCCTTTGACCGCAAGCTCGCCGTGATCCGCGAGGCCGCCACCGGCCGCCCGACGCCGCCGGAGATCAGCACGTTCGTCACGGTGCGGATCGCGGACAACCGGCGGGAGGCCACTGAGCAGCTCATCCGGGAACGCGGCTGGGCCGGCGTCGACGTCGAGGCGGTGTGGGCGATGCCGACCATCTTCGTCGGGTCGGTCGGGCAAATCCGTGACGACCTACGTGCCCGACGCGAACGGTTCGGCCTGGCCTACCTGGTGTGCTCGGACAACGACGTGCCGACGCTGGCCCGGGTCCTGGCCTGACCGTACGGGACAGTCCCGCCGCACGGCTCGGTGTCACACCAGGCCTGGCCGTCCATCTCCAAGGTGACCGATCTGGTACGCCAAGCGTTGCGCGGGTGACCGGTTGTGTCACCGCGGGCGATTTGGTGCTACCGCTGGATGAGCGGTCCACGTCCCAGGCAGAGTGAGGTGATCGCCGATGCCGAATCCCGGACTTGCCCGTACCGGCACCGCTGTCGGTGGCGCCTTCACTACGTGGCTACAGGCGCCGGGTGCACGGCGGATACGAGGCCGGGTTCGGCCATTGCCGGCGGGTGGTACGCGGTTCGCGTTCTACGGCCGGATCTCGACGGCGCGGTTTCAGGATCCGGTGTCCTCGCGAGCGTGGCAGGTGGAGGCAGCGGGCCGGTTGGTCGCCGGACACGGCCGGGTGGTGGTCGAGTTCTTCGACACGGCGGCGTCGCGGAGTCTGCCGTGGCCGCGGCGGCCGGAGGCCTCGGCGCTACTGATAGCGGCTGCGAACCCAGAGCGCATGTTCGACGCCGTGGTGGTCGCCGAGTTCGAGCGGGCGTTCGCCGCCGGCCAGGCCCAGCCGGTGATCGCGCAGCTGAACGCCTACGGCGTGCAGGTGTGGCTGCCCGAGGCCCGAGGCCCGGTAGATCTGGCGGAGCCGGAGCATCGGGCGTTGCTGATGATGCCGGGTCACCAGTCGGAGCGGGAGGTGCTGCGGAATCGGTCGCGCACGACGGCGGCGATGGCGGCTCAGGTTCGTGAGCAGGGCCGGATGTTGGGTGGCCGGCCGCCGTACGGGCTATCAGCTGGTCGACGCCGGGCCGCACCCGAATCTGGTGCATGCGATGTGGGGCCGCAGGCAGCGACGCCTGGATGTTGATCCGGTGACCGCCCCGCACGTGCGGTGGATCTTCGCCCGTCGGCTGGAAGGCTGCAGTCAGGCGGCGATCGCGCGGATGCTAAACGAGCGGCGGGTGCCCTCACCGGGGGCTTATGACCGGATCCGGAACCCGCACCGGCAGCAGACGGTCTGGACGTTGCGGACGGTGGAGGCGCTGTTGGCGAATCCTCGCTATACCGGCCGGCAGGTGTGGAACCGGCAGTACACCGATCATCGAGAGGCGGTGCCGGGGGACAGGCGGTCGAGTCTGGGCCCGGTGCGGGTGTGGAGCGACCGCAGCGACTGGGTCGTCTCCCGCGAGTACACGCATCCGGCGTTGGTCACCGATGAGGATTTCGCCGTGGCGCAGCGGATCACGGCGATCGGCCTGCCGGACGATGGCAACGCTCGTCGGTATGCGCTGACCGGGGTGTTGGTCTGTGCGGTGTGCGGGCGCCGGCTGGACGGTCATTGGGTACACGGCAATCCGGGGTATCGGTGCCGTCACGGCAGCACCTCGGCGCATCGAGCGGGTGACGGCCCGAAGTGGGTGTACTTGGTCGCAGGTCCGGCTGTTCCGGCAACTTCGTGATGCTCACCGCGATATCGCTCTCCTGGGCGCCGCCGAAGACCTGGCGGCGTACCTGAGAGCCGGCGACCTGGTCGTCGTCTGCGGCCCGGGCGTCTTGATGATCGAGGCCGCGGCGCATGTCGACGACGAGTCCGAACCTGACGTGGACGAGCCGGAAAACGAACGCTTGCAGCAGGTGCCATCGGCCCCTAGGGACTCTGGGGAGTACCGGCCGGTCAACCAAGAAAGCGACGCGTTTGCCGCGGCAAGCCGGAAAAGCAAAACCCCCGCCGGGATCACATGAAACGTGAATGACCCGTGGGGGTTAACGTGTCCGGAGGGGGACTTGAACCCCCACTTGTAACACTCATGCCCTGCATGAGTGTTCATGCACGTATTTTACCTGGTCAGCGCCTCGGAGGAAAGCCGGATCAGCCCTGAGGGGGATGCGTCCGTTTGGATCGTCGCTCGCGGCTGAGGTCGGCTGCTGAGGAAGCTCGTCCGAGGGCTCGAGGAACTCCTAGGGCGACGACCGGCCGCAACCATGCTGAGCGCGACGGTCCGCCGAATCTCTACGGCGCTACATGTTCAATGAGGTCGGTTCGATGGTGTCGAGTGAGGTCGTCATGCCCCCATCCTCGGTCTCCCGGGGCCCATCGCGTCTATGGTGCCTCAGCCGGTCACACCCCGTGAGTCGAAGCCCGGCGGCCACTTGGTGGTGTGGTCGACGATCGAATTCCGTAGCCGCACGAGCATGAGCGGTTTCGGCGGCGCCTCGCCCGGCTCCGCCGTTGGGGTGGACAGCTCGAACGAGGCACGACGCAGGTCGGCGCGGGGGAATATGGAGTATTCCATCTTGACGCATATAAACGTCGACGCGCGTAAGTCAGAGTTACTGAAGTCGGCGATTCCAAGATCGCCATTGACGCATCCGTCCAAGCCAAACCTGCCGCCGATTACGGCTCCGCGGAGGTCGAGAGAGCTGAGATTGACGCTCGGATCTCCGACGGCCGCGCCCCGGTAACTAAGTACATCGAGGACCGCTTGGGTGTCCGGCGCTCGAGCTCGCAGCGACCCTGGCTCGATCCGGGCGGCCGGTGGCCGGCGCACGGGACTGCGCCGATGCAGGTACGCAGCTAGCACCTCGGTACCGGCGATTCGGTTTTCCGAAGCCTCGGCCATCACTTGACCGATGCCGTATATGCCACCGAGCCGAACTTCGAGACGGTTGTCGCCGAGCTGTTGAATCGCTTGGGTGAAGCGTTCGTTGGCTTGGCTCCGTACGGTTAGTTCCCTTGCCAGTTGGGCCTGCCGATTGGTTTCCTGAACTTGCTCGAATGCAACGACAGCGCCGGCGAGGACAGCCAGAGCCGTCACGGTCTGGATTGCAGTGTTACGGACCTCGTTTTGGAGCTTCAGACGTGCGTCGACGAACTCCAGCCGGTCACGGAAATCGAGCAGCTGCACCTCGGCGGGTTCTACCTCCGGCGCGATGCGTGCCGGCGCCACGAAAACCCAGGCGGCCGCCGCTGTCGCCATCAAGGCGACGCCGTAGATGATCAGCCCCACGACCCAGTGTCCGACTAGGGCGGCGAGAGTGGCGGCGGTGGTCGCTAGCAGCCATATCCACAAACGACGTCCCGCCAGTCGGTTGTAAAGTGGCAAACTGATCAAGCCGACCGATGCCATGAAGAACATTGCGATGGCGTTGAATCGCGCCAGGCCCGATAGATCCTTGCCAGTCTGATGGACGAGTAATGGGTTGATTCTTGGCACCGTGGCCACCAAAGCTAGAACTAGGAGAATCACGCCAAACGTCACGGCCACGGACGTGGGATCTGATCCGGGCCGACGGTTACCTCTGTTCATGCCGGCTCCACAAGTAGCGAATCATAAATGTTCAATTGAACCATCGACGGCTCGCATCGACTGTCGGCTGCCTTTCAGTGAATGCATCGGATTTCCGATGCCGATGCTCAGCCAAGGCCTCAACGCGGCCGCGGGTGAGTTGGAAGGTGTTCAGATGTGGGTCGGACGGCGTGTCCGGCTCGACGGTCGGCACCGCCCGGTAGACCGGTGTGGTTCATGAACGCCGGTATCCGTCTGACCTGACCGACGCCCATTGACATCGTCGAACCGATGCTGCCGCTGCCCAAGTGAATGGGCCGGCCGTTCAAGCATGATCGCCGACATCGTCGATGCGATCCTGTACATGATCCGCACCGGCTGCGCGTGGCGGTATCTGCTGGTCGACTGCCCGCCCTCGCACCCTGTCTACGGCCACTTCAAACAGTTCAACGAGCGTGGCACCACCGAGCGGATCCTCGACGAGCTAGGCGAGCTGGTCCGCCACGCCAAGGGCCGCGACCCGCAGTCGAGCGCCGGGGTCATCGACTCGCAGTCGGTCAAGGGCGCGGACACCGTCGGCGCCGACACACGCGGCTACGACGCGGGAAATCAGATCAACGGCCGCAAGCGGTTCATCGTCACCGACACCCTCGGCCTGCTGGTCGTGGTCTGCGTGGTGGCCGCCTCCTGGCAGGACCGCGACGCGCGGCAAACCCACCCTGCTTAGCTTCTATCTACGCTCGCCGATCCTGCACGTGTTCGCCGCTCAGGGCTTCGCTGGCCGGCTGGTCGACTGGGCTGGCGAATACCCGCGCACAAGCGTGGAGATCGTCGGCAAGCCGGCCGAGCAGCGCGGTGATCAGGGCGCGAATTTCCGACGGAGTGACCTCATCGATCCGGCGGGTACCCCAGCGCTCGACAAACCGGTCCCAGTACGTTCCGTAGGCCCGCAGGAGGCTGGCCGAAGTGGACGCGGCGATCACCGGTACATAGTCGGCGAACGTCGGCGGCGCCGGACGCGCCGCCACCCCTGCGACCAGATCGAGCGGCGAAATACCCGTCCGCTGCAGCAGCAGCCGGGCGGCCTCGAGCCCGGCCTCGTCGATCGCCGGATCAGCCATCGATACCTGCCCCGAGCGCCTCCGCGTGGACCCGGTCGACCACCGCCTCCCGCGCAGCCGGCGGATGCACCACCAGGAGGTCACCCTCGGGATAGGCGGCCAGCAGCACCCGGTCACCCGTCGAAACCTCGCACCACCGCGGAGCCGCCACGGGAAGACGAAGGAAACCCTGGGCCGTCACCCGGAAAATGCCCCGATCGTCGCGGAAGACGGCGATCAGACCCCGGCTCACACGGATATCAAGCCGCCCACCGGGCACCCAGCCGAGCGCCGCCATGATCACCCGATCGGCGACCCGACCGCCGGCATCGAGCGTGCTGAACCCATAGACCGCCGAGCCGGCTCGCTTGTCGGACAAGGCCATCAGCGGCAGCGGCGGCCGTGCGGAGAACGGCGCCGCCGAGTTTCGCGGTTGGCGCGCAGCGCGGTCGGCGAGAACCACCGGTGGCACGACCGTCGGGAGGGAAACGTCGCTCACGGCACCCACCACCAGCCAGCACCGACCGGTTTTGAACATGCCCTAGAGGACTGATCTGCGTGGTCAGAGACGCCTGACCACCGGTACGCCGTTTGACGCACGAATGCTACAAGTTTGTGTCCGGAGGGGGACTTGAACCCCCACGCCCGATAAAGGGCACTAGCACCTCAAGCTAGCGCGTCTGCCATTCCGCCACCCGGACCTGCACTGACAGCTTACCGGTCCCCTCGCTGGGCTCCCACCCAGTATCGGTGCGCCCGGTCAGCCGCACAGGAGAGAACTGTACATGGCCCTCCGCGGCCCCCGCAGCAGGGGTGGGGGGTTGGACATTTCCGGGCATAACCTCCGGCGGTTGGCGTTCGTGGGGTGGGGCGGGGCAGCATGGCGGGCGTGTCGCAACCATCCCCACTTACCCCTGCTCGGCAGCGGGCGCAGAGTCTGGCCGACTCCGGTGATCTGACCGGGGCCATCGCGCTGCTGGAGAGGGCCGTTGAGCTGGGGAAAGTCAATCTGGCCGAGGATGATCCAGATGTGCTGCGGACGGCCCTTCAGCTGGGCGGGCTGCTGCGGCGGGCCGACGATCCCTCCGGGGCGCGCCGGGTGCTCGAGAACGCCTACGCGGCGGGGTTGTGGCGGCTGGGCGACTCGGACGCGCTGATGCTGGAGATCTCGCACGACATCGGCGCGGTGGCCGAGGAGCTGGGCAACCGGCTCGAGGCGCGCAAGGCTTTCAGCCGGGTGGCGCAGCTCGGGCCGGCCACGCTGGGTGCGGGGCATCCGGCGGTCACGGAGGCGCGGGCTTATCTGGGGCAAGAGCAGATTGCGCCGGTACGCCCACCCGACCCGGCTCCTGCCAGCGAGGAACACCCGACTCAGGCCGTCCGGCAGCCCGGTGCGCCGCCGGCGGTTTCCTCGGATGAGCCGACGACGGCGTTCACGGCCATCCCGCGGCAGGCGACTCCGGAGCCGGTGGTCGACGAGCCGACGGCGAGTTTCGCGGCCGAGCCGGCGAGGGCGGGGCAGGGCGAGCTCGTGCGGCCTCCCGCGACGGGCAACCAGCAGGTCTGGTCCCAGCCGCCGCCGGTTTGGGGGAATCAGCCGCCGGGGCAGGCCGGGGAGCCCGGCGAGGCCTGGGGCGGCCATCAGGGGGCGGCGCCGGGCTGGGGCGGCCCTGAGGCGGGCGGCCCTCAGCCGGGCGGACCACAAGCTACGGTGCCGGGCTGGGGCATGCCTCAGGAAACTGCCCCGCCATGGGGACAACCGGCGATGGCGGGTTATCCACAGCCGTACTCGCAAAAGTTGGAAACGGGCTCCGAGGCGTACGGGCAGAAGCGGGGTTTGGGGGTCTTTGCGGCTATCGCCGCGGTGCTTGCCGCATTGATCGCGGTGGCCGCGCTGGTCTTCGTGCTTGCCAATCGCGCGGGTGACAAAAGCGGCTCGGATGTGCCAACTCTCGCGGGGGATCCGCCCGGCAATGTGCGGATAAAGGACGCCGGTACGGCCATCACCGTGACGTGGTCGGACCCGGCCGGCGGGAAGGTGTCGTTCCTGGTCGCGATGGCGCACCCGGGGGAGCAGCTGAAGCCGGTGAGCACGCTCGGACCTGGGAAGACCATCTATGAGATCACCGGTCTCAGCGCGAAGCTGAACTACTGTTTCGCGGTGGTGGCGGTGTACCGGGACGACAAGTTCGCGACCTCGCAGCAGGCGTGCACGAACCGTCCGACGTCGACCAAGTGATGATCACGCTCCGCGTCCGGAGTTATCCACAACCGTGACTTCCGGGTATCGACGCCGACCGCGCTCCCCCTATGATGGCCCACGTCCTTGCGGAGGGCGTCCGTCAAACGGGAGGAACGCGGCCAGTGACCAGCGCAGACAGCGTCACGAACGAGGCGACCGCGCCACGACGTCGGTGGCGTAGTCGCGGCTATCTCGTCACGATGGCGACCGTTCTGGTGCTCGCGGGCGGGCTCGGCCTGACCGTGCTCGGGCTGGGCGCGGCCGACCAGGCGGTGGCCAGCTTCGACGCGGCCTCGTGGGTGTTCAGCCGCTCCAAAGGGGAGGTCGCCCGGATCAACGGGGTGACCGCCAAGGTGGACACCCGGGTCGACGTGCCGACCGTGCGCGGGCATCGGCTCGAGGTGAGCCAGACCGACCGGTTCGTGATCCTGCGGGACGTCAACACCGGCCAGATCGGCTCGATGGATCTGACCACTTTGCAGCAGTTCTGGAGCAACTCCTCGGCGCCGGGCCTGGGGGTGCGGGTCGCGCTGCAGGACGACTCCGCGTTCGTGGTCGACACCGTCCAGGGGCGGGTGCAGCAGCTCGATCCGCGGTCGCTCGGGCCGATCGGGCAGGAACTGCGGTTCCCGCCGGGCATCACGGGCGGTGTGTTCGACGGCAAGGGGCGCCTGTGGGTGGCGGCGCCGAGCGAGGGCACGGTGACGGCGATCGCGCCGGCGGTGCTGTCGTCGCAGGGGCCGGGCGGCGCGGCGGGCGGCCCGCGGATCGTGCGCACCGAGGCGGTCGCGGCCGCCAGCCACGACCTGGTGGTGACCACGCTGGAGGACGGCGTGGCGGTGCTCGACCGTACGACCAATGCGCTCGCCACCATCCACGGTGACCGGGCGACGTCGACGGTGACCCTGCCGCTGGTGGGGCCGGGCACGGTGCCGGCGCACACCGACGGGCGCTCGGTGCCGGTGACGGTGACCGACTCGCGGCACGTCTACGTCGTCGGCGACCAGGGCACGCACACCGACTTCACGGTTCCGGGCAGCGGCACCGAGATGCAGCCGGCGGTCGCCTGGCAGGGCTTCTTCTACGTGGCCGACACCGATTCCGGCGCGGTGCACGTCTTCGACGCGGCGGGCAAGGCGCAGAAGGACATCACGTTCGACAATCCGGGCGGGCCGCTCGAGCTCGAGGTGCGCGAGGGCTATCTGTTCATCAACGCGCCGGGCTCGTCGACGGCGCGGGTGGTGGACGACGCGCACACGGTGCGGGTGGTCGACAAGTACGCCGACGACGTGCTCGGTGGTGACCCGCCGCAGAAGCCCAAGACGCCGGATACGCCTCCGCCGCCGAAGCCGAAGAAGCCCGTGGTCTCCAAGCCGGGCGCGCCGCGCAACGTGCGGGCGGCGGCGGGCAACGCCGAGGCCCGGGTGACCTGGCAGGCCGCTCAGAGCAACGGGGCGCCGATCACGCGGTACGTGGTCGAGGGCGCCGGCCGGACCTTCCCGGTCGGTGCCGACCAGCGGTCGCTGACCGTGACCGGGCTGACTAACGGCGAGTCGTACCAGTTCGCCGTGCATGCCGTGAACCGCAAGGGCGACGGGCCGTCCCGGACGAGCAACACGATCGTGCCGACCTCCGAGGTGCCGGACGCGCCGACCGCGGTGACGGCCGAGGCCAAGCCGGACGGGACCGTGGTGGTGAGCTGGCCCGCGGCCAACGGGCAAGGGCTGGCGATCAAGCGGTACACGGTGACGGCGATCTCCGAGGGCGGCAGCGCGCCGATCGGGGACGCCACCGAGACGTCGCTGACGATCCCGGCGGGCACGCTGGAGTACGGCAAGCAGTACGCGTTCACGGTCGTGTCGGTCAACGAGCGGGGCGCGGGGTCGAAGGCGTCGCCGGTCAGCGACAGCGTCGTGCCGTTCACCGCGCCGGGCCGGCCCGAGGGCGTCGAGGCGTCCACGGTGGGCAGCCAGGCCGGTGCGATCCAGGTGACCTGGCAGGCGCCGGCCGACAACGGACGGCCGATCAGCAAGTACGTGGTGACGGCCGGCGACAAGTCGGCCGAGGTGACCGGCGGGACGGCCACGACGCTGACCGGGTTCGGGAACGGCGCCACGGTCGCGGTCGAGGTCAAGGCGGTCAACGAGGCCGGGGAGAGTGCCGCCGGCACGGCCACGGCCAAGACGCTGTCCGAGCCGAAGATCACGGTCACCGGCTCGAACCCGACGGCGACCGCGGTGACGGTCTCGTTCACGGTCGATGCCGGTGGCGGCACGGCGACCTGTTCGATCGCGGCGTCGGGAGCGGGCTCCAAGTCGGGCAGCTGCTCCTCGCTGGCGGTCGACGGGCTGACGGCGGGGACCGCGTACACGTTCACGATCACCGCCAAGAACGCGGCCGGCGAGGCGACGGCGACCGCCAAGGCGACGACCGACACGCTTGTCGGCACGGCGACCTGCAACAACGGGCAGAAGGGCGACACCGCGACCTACTGCGACGCCGACGTGTCCGGGCGCAACGGCAACGAGATCTTCAGCGTCACCAGGCAGGAGAACGCCAAGCAGGTCGGCTGGGCCAAACCGGGGACGAGGCTCACGGCGTACTGCAAGAAGACCGGCGACGAGGTGTACGCGTACATCTACAACAACGACAAACGCAGCACCTGGTGGGTCCAGGTCAACTACAGCGGCAAGAACTACATCCCGTGGGCGTGGCTCAACCTCGACGGCGGGGACGACATCAACGCCCTACCGACCTGCTGAGGAACGCCCGCGTGCACACCGAACCCCTCCCGCCGCAGCACATTCAGGGCTTCGCCCAGGTCGCGGCGGCGCTGGCCGACCGGATCGGCGCGGTGGTGCTGGGCAAGCCGGACGTGGTCCGGCTCGCGCTGACCGCCCTGTTCGCGCAGGGGCACGTCCTGCTCGAGGACGTGCCCGGCGTGGGCAAGACGACGCTGGCCCGGGCGCTCGCCGCGTCGATCCAGGGGCAGTGGCGGCGCATCCAGTTCACACCCGACCTGCTGCCGTCCGACGTGTCCGGCGTGACGATCTTCAATCAGGCCAGCCGCGGCTTCGAGTTCCACCCGGGGCCGGTCTTCGCCAACATCGTGATCGCCGACGAGATCAACCGGGCGTCGCCGAAGACGCAGTCGGCGCTGCTGGAGGTGATGGAGGAGCGGCGGGTGACCGTCGACGGCGTCCCGCATCCGGTGCCGCAGCCGTTCCTGGTGGTGGCCACCCAGAACCCGGTCGAGATGGACGGGACGTACCGGCTGCCGGAGGCGCAGCTCGACCGGTTCCTGGTGAAGCTGTCGGTCGGCTACCCGAGCGAGGAGGTGGAGATCGAGGTGCTGCGCGGCGCCGCGATGCGCTCACCGGACGCGCTCGAGCCGGTGACCGACACGGCGACCGTCGGCGAGATGGTGCGGATGGCCATGCACGTGCACATCGCGGATCCGCTGTACGGGTACGCGGTGCGGCTGGCGGCGGCGACCCGCAATCATCCGCAGGTGCGGGTCGGGGTGAGCCCGCGCGGGGTGATCGCGCTGACCCGGGCGGCCGGGGCGTTCGCGCTGATCAACGGGCGGGGGTACGTGCTGCCGGAGGACTTCAAGGAGCTGATCGGGCCGGTGTTCGCGCACCGCGTGCTGCTGTCGGCCGACGCGCAGCTGCGCGGGGTGACGGCGGACGAGGTGCTGGCGGACGCGGTCCGCTCGGTGCCGGTGCCGCTGCCCGACGGCCACCGCGTCGCGGCCGGAGCGTGACCGGGCGCGCCGCCGAGCCACCGCCGAGGGCCGGCACCACCGGGCCGCTGTCGAAGGCCGGCACCACCGAGCCGCCGTCGCCGGCCGGCAGCGCTCCGCCGGCCGGCGGCGGCCCGGGCCTACTGTGGCGCCGCCGCGGCATCACCGGGCGCGGCGTCGGGCTTGCGGCCGGGGCGTTCGCGCTGCTGGTCGGCGGCTTCCGGTTCGGCTATCCGGATCTGGCGCTGCTCGGGACGATCGGGCTGGTCGCGCTGATCTGCGGCGCCGTCTTCGCGCTCTGGCGGCCGCGCCTCGGGGTCGAACGGGTCGCCGATCCGGATCGGGTTGCGCGCGGCGAACCGGCGCGGATGACGCTCACCGTGCGCAACACCAGCCGTCTGCGGGCGGCCAACCTCGTGGCTCTCGACCGCTGCGGGGGTGCGAGTGTGCCGGTTCCGCTGCTGCGGCTGCGGCCGGGGCGGGACACGACCGTGGACTATCCGGTTCCCACCAGCCGGCGCGGGGTGGTGCCGATCGGGCCGCTGCGGGTCACCCGGGGCGATCCGCTCGGGCTGATCCGGCTGGCGCGGACGTACGGTGGGGTCGCCGAGGTGTGGGTGCATCCCCGCATCCATCTGCTGCGGGCGGTGCCGGCCGGGATCTCGCGCAGCCTCGACGGGCGGATCGACAAGGTGCCGCACGGGACGATCACGTTCGACTCACTGCGGGAGTACGTGGTGGGGGACGAGCTTCGCCGCGTGCACTGGCGCAGCTCGGCCAAGGTCGGCGAGCTCATGGTCCGCGAGCAGCTCGACACGTCGGAGCCGACGATCGTGGTGCTGCTCGACGACCGGGTGGCGGCGCACCCCGGGCTGCGGGACGGGATCGCCGAGTCGTTCGAGGCCGCGTGCGAGGCGGCGGCGTCGATCGTGGCGGCGGCCGCGCGGGAGGACGTGCCGGTCGGGCTGCATCTGGTCACGGACGTGGCGAGCGGGCCCTATCTGGACGTGCTGACCCGGGCGACGTTGCGGGACGGGGACCTGGCGGCGACGGTGCGGCGGCTGCGGGCGCAACGGGTGGGGGACACGCTGGTCTTCCTGACCGGGCCGGGCGGCCGCGGCGATCTGGGGGCGGTCGGCGGGCTGCGCGGCGCGTATCCGGTGGTGCTGGCCGGGCTCTTCGGGGATCGGGACGGCGCGCCGGTCTCGGCCGGGGACGGCCTGATCGTCATCGAGGCGGAGAGCGGGCAGGAGTTCGCGGCGGCCTGGGACGGGGTCCGCGGATGGTGACCCGGCGGTCGAACAGCGCGGCGAATAACGGATTGCGGCGCGGGGTGGGCCGGCCGCCGGCGGGCGGGGTCCGCGGATGGTGAGGTGGGCTCGGTCGCTTGTCGTGGCGGCGGCGCTGGCCGGGATGATCACGCTGGCGGGGGTGGTGCTGGGGCGGATCTATGCGGATCCGCTGGTGGTGTGGCTCGTGCTGGGGGCGGCGGCCGGGTCGGTCGGGCTCGGCCTGGCGCTGCGCCGGCTGCCGAACTGGACGGTTGCCCCGGTCTCGGCGGTGCTGCTCGCGGCGTACACGGGAATGGTCTTGTGGTTTGTCGCCGGGCGCGCCGGTGTTGGCGGGCCGTTCGGGCAGGTGGTGCGGGATGCGCTGGGCAACGGGATTCCGCGGCTGCTGACCGCGATGATTCCGGTGGAGCCGGCGCCGGACACGGTGGTGGTGCCGGTGGTCGCGGCCTGGCTCGCGGGGCTGGCCGCCACGGAAGTCGCGGTGCGGGCGGGGCGCGTGCTGCTCGGGCTGCTGCCGGCGGTGGCGCTCTACGCGGGGGCGCTCTACGTGGTGGGGCCGAACGCGGCGACCGCGGGATGGACGACGCTGGCCTTCGCCGGGTGCGCGATCACGGCGCTGGCCACGAGCACGCGGACGGTAAAGAGCGAAAAGTCGGAAAGTTCGGGCGGGCGGCGAGCGCTCGCGGGTGCCGCGGGAGGGCTGGCGGCGGTCCTGGCGGCGACGATCGGTCCATGGGTCGGCGGTCAGGTCACGGCGAGCCCGGTCGATCCGAGGCGCTATGTGCAGCCACCGCAGGTCGACAGCCTCGACGAGAGCCCGCTCAACCGCATCTCGGGCTGGGCGCTGGCCCCCGAGCAGCACCTGTTCGACATCTCCGGCATCTCCGGGATCAAGGGCAGGACCGTGCGGCTGCGGCTGGCCGTCCTTCCCGACTACGACGGGATCACCTGGCGGGTGGGAGCGACCTATCGCAACGCCGGGCGGGTGCTTCCGCAGCAGCCGCGACTCGGGGACGCGGACATTCGGCAGGTACGCCAGCAGATCACCATCGACGGGCTGACCGGCCGCCTCATGCCCGTCGTGCCCACGCCGACCGAGGTCACGGGGGCGCGCGTGGCCTTCGACGCGGCGACCGGCACGCTGATCCGGCCCGAGCAGCTGGCGGCGGGCGTGCGGTATGGGGTCGTCTCCGAGGTGCAGACGCCCGATCTCAACCTGCTCGACGTCGCGGACTCGCCGTCGGGGGACGCGGTCGCGCGCTATCTGACGGTGGGGCCAGGTGTGCCGGACCAGATTCAGGGGCTGGCCGACCAACTGGCCGACGGCAACGGCGCCGCCTACGACCGGGCGGCGGCGATCGAGCAGTTCCTGGCCGAACATTATCGGAAGGTCGCCGACGCGCCGAGCGGCCACGCGTACCCCAATCTCGCCTTCTTTCTTTTCGGGCCGCGCGACCAGGGCGGGCAGCGCGGGACGTCGGAGCAGTTCGCCGCGTCGTTCGCGCTGCTGGCCCGGCTCACCGGGCTGCCGAGCCGGGTGGTGGTGGGCTTCGACGCGCCGGCCGCGGGCGGCACGGTCACCGGGGGTGACGCGATCGCCTGGCCGGAGGTGTTGTTCGACGGGCTGGGGTGGGTGGCGTTCGACCCGATGCCCAAGAGCAGGAACCCGCGGCCGGTCGAGGAGGACTACACGCCGAAGCCGACCAAGCCGCCGTCGCCGCCGTCGGAGCCGCCGACGCCGAGCGATTCGGCCTCGTCGTCGGCGCCGGCGCCGGTGCCGGCGGCCGCGGAGGACGGTGGCCCGGGCGCTGCGGTGGTGGCCGGGGGAGCGTCGGGGACGCTGGTGCTGGTGTTCGCGGCGGCGGCGCTCACGCTGGTCGGCATGCGTCGCTCGCTCACTCGCCGTCGTCTAACGGCGGGTACTCCGGACGATCGCATCAGCGGCGCTTGGGCGGAGCTGAGCGACGCCTTGCGCTTGGCGGGCCGGCCCATGCCGTCCCACCTGGCGGCTTCCGAGGCGGCGGCGTACGCGATGAAGCCCGCCCCACCCCGGCAAAGCCGGCTGCGGCGAGCGGTCCCGCCCGCGGGCGATCGACGGGGGGCCGCGCCGGCGGGGAGGGGCGGGTCGCAGGAGGCGGCGCGGTCGGAGAGCGGATCGCATGAGGCGGCGCGGTCGGAGAGCGGGTCGCATGAGGCGGCGCGGTCGGAGAGCGGGTCGCAGGAGGCGGCGCGGTCGGAGAGCGGGTCGCAGGAGGCGGGACCGCAGGAGATGCTGCCGCCGCTCGACGAGCTGGTTGCCGGGATCAATACCGTCGGGTTCGCGCCGGGCGCCGCCGATGCCGGGCAAGCGGATCGGGCCGGGCGTCAGGCCGTCGCCTACGCGGAGGCGTTGCGTGCTCGCCGTTCATGGTGGCGTCGCGCATGGTGGAGCGTGCACCCGGGCCCGCTGCGCTGGCACCGCGAAAGCTGAGCACCCGGGCGCGCTGACCGCGTCCCGTCGAGCCGCCCCGATCACCACCCACGATCGTCGTCCGGCTGCCTTCCACGTCATCGCCGCGGCGTGATTCTGCGCGCCAGACATCGGATCTTTCAGCAAACGGTGGAAAGTGATCACTGTCGAATCAAGCAGCGCAGGAACCAAATCGGCAACCTGTGAGACATCGACAGGGAAAGATTGACCGCGCCAGACATCCTATGTTAACTCTTCGTCACGCGATCGCCGCCGCGGGTTCCCCGGAGGATCCACATGAGAGTGCGCGAAGTGTTCCGTACGGCAGCGGCCGGCCTCCTCATGGCCGGCCTGCTCGTCGCCCACCCGTCCCCAGCCGGCGCGGCGCCCACCGACGCCGCGTTCAACCCCGGCACCGGCGCGCTGAACGTCGACTACGCCGGCTATCTCGCCAAGCACGACATCGTCTACAACCGCCCGAACACCGATCCGCTGCGCGGCCTGACCGTCGGCAACGGCCGCACCGGCGCGATGGCCTGGAGCCAGAACGGCCTCACCATGCAGGTGTCCGGAGTGGACCTGGCCGAGCAGTCCACCTACGCCGCCGGCAACCTCAACCTGCAACTCGACACCACGGCCACGACCTTCCAGCAACGGCTTTCGCTGTACGACGGCACGCTGACCACGAAATACGACAACAACCGCACCGTCACCGTCATGGGCGCCCCGAACTCGGAGGTGATGGGCGTCCACGTCGACGGCCCGGCCGGCGGCAGCATCGCGCTCGAGCTGAGCCTGTGGGACATGAGCACCGTACAGAACATCGCCGACGTGCCCGACCTGAACACGTGGCGCACCGTCAGCACGTACGCCGATGCGACCGGGGCCGGGCTCAGCCGCGGGCAGACCGACGCCAACGGGTTCGGCTACACGTTCGCCGCGACCGTCGAGGGCGCCGGCTACACCACGCAGGCCGTCAACGGCACGCGGGTCCGGCTGACGATCACGCCGACCAGCAGCTACACCGTCTGGTTCACGGCGACGAGCCGGATCAACGCGCCCAACCGCAACTCGGTGCAGGAAGCCAGGAACCAGCTGGCCGCCGTGAAGGCGACCGGCTACGGAAGCACGCTGACGAACTACCGGAACTGGTGGCACGCGTTCTGGCAGAAGTCGTTCGTGCAGTACAACGCGGGCGGCTCGGACTACCTGGAGAACGTCTACTACCTGGCCACGTACATGATTGCCGCCGGTGGATACGGCAACTACCCGCTGCATTTCATCAACGGCGTCTTCCGCGCCACCCAGGACAACTCCAAGTGGAGCAACGGCTACTGGTACTGGAACCAGCGGGACGTCTACAACTCGTTCTACGCCTCGAATCACGCCGACCTGTTACGGACCTTCAACAATCTCTACTCCCGCAACGCCGGCGCTCTGAAGGCGTACACCCAAACGCGTTATGGCACCGACTCGCTGTGGGTGCCGGAGACGATGGGCTGGGACGGCAATGCCCGCGGCACGGTCGGCAGCGACTTCGTCAACGACATCTACTCGACCGGCACCGAGGCCGCCTACAACATGTACCTGTACTACCGGTACACCAACGACGCGGCCTATCTGCGGGACGTCGCTTACCCGTTCATGAGGGACGCGGTGCGCTTCTACCAGAACCGGTTGTCCCGCAACGGTTCCCAGTACTACATGGCCAGCTCGAACGCACACGAGACCTATTGGGACGTGCGGAACGCGATCACCGATCTGGCCGCGATCCGCCTGTTGTTCCCGCTGACCATCCAGGTCTCGACCGACCTCGGCCTCGACTCCGGGCTGCGCGCCGGCTGGCAGGACGTGGTGAACAACCTCGCGCCCTACCAGGTGCAGAACGGCGCCTACCTGCCGCACGACCCGCCGATCGCCGCCACGCGCAACGGCGAGAACGTGGCGCTGGAGCTGGTCTGGCCCTACGACCGGACCGGAATCGGCTATCCGGACACGGCGACCGCGATCCAGACCTGGAACGTGCGGCCGTTCCCGTACGGCAACGTCTGGGCCAACGACCACGTGCACGCGGCCCGTCTCGGCCTCGGCGAGCAGGCGTACCAGGGCATGCGGACGATGCTGCAGAAATACCAGAACTATCCGAACGGCATGACGAACAACACCAATGGCGTCTTCGAATATCTGGGCATTCATCTGGCCGCGATGAACGAGTCGCTGCTCCAGTCGTACAACGACAAGATCCGGGTTTTCCCGGCCCTCCCCAACGACCCGGCCTTCGTCGGCAAGTTCACCCTGCTGGCCAAGGACGGCTTCGTCGTCAGCTCCGAGCGCGAAGCCGGCGAGACCAAATACGTCGGCCTCCGCAGCCAGTTCGGCAAGCCGGCCCGCGTCGTCAACCCGTGGGGCACCGAGCAGATCCGGGTGCGCCGCACCTCCGACAACGCCGTTCTCACCACCGTTTCCACCGCCGAGGTCGCCTTCGCCACCACATCGGGCACCACCTATGTCATCGAACGAACGGCAAAACCGCTTTCCGGGTACGCCTCGACGACGCTCACCGGCACGCCGAACCAGGGCGTCAAAACGTTGAGCGGAACGGCCTCCACGCTCGGCCTCGGCGCCGCGTCCGGCGGCGGTACCGCGCTGCTCGCCCAGGCCAACGGCAAATACGTCAGCGCCCCGGCCGGCGGCAACCTCATCGCCGGCGCCACCACGATCGGCGCCACCGAGCGGTTCGACCTGATCGACCTCGGCGGCGGCAACGTCGCGCTCCGGTCCCGCGCCAGCAACCTGTACGTCTGCGCCGAGAACGCCGGCGCCAACCCGCTGATCGCCAACCGCACCGCCGTCGGCCCGTGGGAGACCTTCGCCCGCGTCACCAACGGCGACGGCACGATCAGCCTGCGCGCGACCGTCAACAACAAGTACGTGGTGGCCGAGAACGCCGGAGCCGCCGCGCTGATCGCCAACCGGGACGCCATCGGTCCCTGGGAGAAGTTCACGCCAGTCAACGGGTAGGAGACCGTCCCCATGCTGCGACGACTCACCACGATGCTCTGCGTCCTCGTCCTGCTCCTCATCGGTGCACCGGCGCTGCCCGCGTCGGCCGCGCCCCTCACCAAGGTCCTGGTCTTCTCCAAGACCGCCGGCTTCCGCCACGACGCCATTCCCGCCGGCATAGCCGCCATCCAGAGACTTGGCGCGGAGAACGGCTTCGCGGTCACCGCGACCGAGGACGCTGCCCAGTTCACATCTGTGAACCTTGTCCAGTACCAGGCCGTTGTCTTCCTCTCGACGACCGGCGACGTCCTTGACGCGAATCAGCAGGCGGCGTTCCAGTCCTACATCGCGGCCGGCGGCGGCTATGTCGGCGTGCATGCAGCCGCCGACACCGAATACGACTGGCCGTTCTACGGCGGACTGGTCGGCGCCTACTTCTCCTCCCACCCGGCGATCCAGCAGGCGACCGTACGCGTGGAGGACGCCACCAACCCGGCCACTGCCCACCTGCCGGCCGCCTGGACGCGTACCGACGAGTGGTACAACTACCGCGCCAACCCCCGGCCGGCCGTGCGGGTGCTGCTGAGCCTGGACGAGGGCACCTACTCCGGCGGCACGATGGCCGGCGACCACCCGATCACCTGGTGCCAGAACTACAACGGCGGCCGGGCCTTCTACACCGGGCTCGGGCACACCCCGGAGTCGTACGCCGACCCCAACTTCACCCGCATGCTGCTCGGCGGCATCCAGTTCGCCGGCGGCGCCGTGTCCGCCGATTGCACACCCCGCGGCAACCCGCAGCCGACCGGCACCGCCTTGCGCTCGCGGGCCAACAACAAGTTCGTCAGCGCCGCCGGCGGCACCCTGATCGCCAACGCCACCACCTCCACCGACCGCTTCGATGTCGTCACGCTCACCGGCGGCACCGTGGCCCTGCGCTACCGGGCCACCGGGCTCTACGTCTGCGCCGAGAACGCCGGCAACAACGCGCTGGTCGCCAACCGGACCGCGGTCGGCTCGTGGGAGACGTTCACGCTCATCCGCAACGGTGACGGGACGGTGAGCCTGCGCGCCGGCGTCAACAACCGCTATGTCGCCGCCGAGAACGCCGGCGCCGCCCCGCTGATCGCCAACCGCACCGCGATCGGCCTCTGGGAGAAGTTCGACCTCGTCACGGGAGCCTGACCATGCGCCTTTCCCGATCCCTGGCCGCACTCGTGCTCGGCCTCACCGCGGTCGTCGTCGCGACCACGAGAGCCGACGCCGCCGACATCCCGGCCTCCGACTACCAGCAGGTCTCGCTCGCCCGCGGCAGCGCCGAGCTCGGCGAGGCCATGTCGCTGGCCGTCCTGCCCAGCCGCTCGGTCCTGCACACCGCCCGCAACGGCGTCGTCCGGGTCACCGACGCGGCCGGCAACACCAAGGTGGCCGGCACCATCCCGGTCTACACCCACGACGAGGAGGGCATGCAGGGCGTCGCCGTCGACCCGGGCTTCGCGACCAACCGCTGGATCTACCTCTACTACTCGCCGCCGCTGAGCACCCCGGCCGGCGACGCGCCCACCACCGGCACCGCCGCCGACTTCACCGCCTGGAAGGGCCACCTCAACCTCTCCCGCTTCACCCTCAACGCCGACGAGACGATCAACCTGGCCAGCGAGGTCGTGATGCTGACCGTCGACAACGACCGCGGCCAGTGCTGCCACGTCGGCGGCGACATCGACTTCGACGCGGCCGGCAACCTCTACCTGACCACCGGCGACGACACCAACCCGTTCGAGTCGCAGGCGTACACCCCGATCGACGAGCGCACCAACCGCAACCCGCAGTTCGACGCGCAGCGCTCGGCGGCCAACACCAACGACCTGCGCGGCAAGGTCCTGCGCATCAAACCCCAACCCGATGGCACGTACGCGATCCCGGCCGGCAACATGTTCGCACCGGGCACCGCGAACACCCGTCCCGAGATCTACGCCATGGGTTTCCGCAACCCGTTCCGGATGAGCGTCGACAAGCCGACCGGCATCGTCTACCTCGGCGACTACGGGCCGGACGCGGGCGCCGCCGACCCGAATCGCGGCCCGGGCGGGCAGGTCGAGTTCGACCGGATCACCGGCCCCGGCTTCTACGGCTGGCCGTACTGCACCGGCACCAACACGACGGCCGAGACCTACAACGACTACACGTTCCCGTCCGGCCCGTCCGGGGCGAAGTTCAACTGCGCCGGCGGCCCGGTCAACAACTCGTTCCGCAACACCGGCCTGCAGACCCTGCCGGCGGCGAAACCCTCCTGGATCCGGTACGGCTTCGACTTCTCCCCGCCCGAGTTCGGCAGCGGATCGGAGTCCCCGATGGGTGGCCCGGTCTACCGCTACGACCCGGCCCTGAACTCGCCGATCAAGTTCCCGCAGTCGCTGGACGGACGGTACTTCGCCGGCGAGTACGGCCGCCGCTGGATAAAAGCGATCCAGGTCAACAGCAATGGCACGTACGGCGAGATCAGTTCCTTCCCCTGGACCGGAACCCAGGTGATGGACATGGCCTTCGGGCCGGACGGCGCCCTGTATGTGCTCGACTACGGCACCGGAGCGAATGACCAGGCGCTGTACCGGATCGAGTACATCGGCGGCGGCAACCGCAGCCCGGTCGCGGTGGCGTCGGCGAACCGGACGTCCGGGCCGAACCCGCTGACCGTCACCTTCTCCTCGGCCGGCAGCAACGACCCGAAAGGCGGGGCGCTGACCTACCTGTGGACGTTCGGTGACGGGACCACCTCGACCGCGGCGAGCCCGACGAAGACGTACACCAGCAACGGGAACTTCGTGGCGACGCTCAGGGTGACCGATCCGACCGGCCTGAGCGGCACCGCCAGCGTCCCGATCACGGTAGGGAACACCGCGCCCACGGTCACGCTGACCACGCCGGCCGACGGCACGCTGTTCAGCTTCGGCGACACCGTCCCGTTCACGGTGACGGTCAGTGACCCCGAGGACGGCACGATCGACTGCACCAAGGTGACCGTGACCTACCTGCTCGGCCACGACAGCCACCAGCACCAGATCACCTCGCGGACCGGGTGCAGCGGCACGCTGACCGTGCCGGCCGATGGTGAGCACGACAACGCCGCCAACATCTTCGGCGTGTTCGTCGCCTCCTACACCGACAAGGGCGGGCTGACCGGGACCAGCCAGCGCACGCTGCAGCCGCGGCACCGCCAGGGCGAGCACTTCGGCACCCAGTCCGGCGGCGTCCAGATCGCCACCCATGCGACGGCCGAGGGCGGCGCCACGGCCGGCTACATCGACAACGGGGACTGGATCTCGTTCCGGCCGTACAACCTCTCGACCGCGAGCCGGATCACGGCCCGGGTGGCCTCGGCCGGCGCCGGCGGCACGATCGAGGTGCGTACCGGATCGCCCACCGGGACGCTGCACGGCACCCTGACCGTCGCCAACACCGGGGGATGGGAGACATATGTGGACGTCAGCAGCCCGCTGACCAACGTCCCGTCCGGTGCCACGCAGCTGTATCTGGTGTTCAAGGGCGGCACCGGATTCCTGTTCGACCTGGACGCGTTCACCTTCGACGCGCCCGCCACCACCGGCTCGACGCTGAAGGCGCTGGTGAACAACCAGTTCGTCTCGGCGCCGAGCTCGACCGCCCCGCTGATCGCGAACAAGGCGACGGCGGGCGCGACCGAACGGTTCGACGTGGTCGACCTCGGCGCGGGCAACGTGGCGCTGCGCTCGCGCGCGACCGGCCTCTACGTCTGCGCGGAGAACGCGGGCGCCGCGGCGCTGATCGCCAACCGCACGGCCGTGGGCCCGTGGGAGACGTTCGCGCTGATCCGCAACGCCGACGGAAGCGAAAGCCTCCGCGCGGCGGCCAACAACATGTATGTAACGGCCGAGAACGCGGGCGCCAACCCGCTGATCGCCAACCGCGCCGCCATCGGCGCCTGGGAGAAGTTCGACCTGACCTGAGCGCCGGAAGAGTGCGGTGACCCCGTCGCCGGGTCACCGCACTCTGTTGGCCGTCGGCACGGGCGGCTAGCGTCCATCGTGGTGCGCCCCGCCTACCGGCAGCTCCAGCACCTCCTTCGCCAGCCGCCGCCGATCCGGGTCCTCCGGGATGTACGGATCGTCGATGATCGCGGCCCGCACCGCCGTCTGCTCGGCGGCGGACATTCGGTACCAGTTCTGCCGAGCCAGCTTGAGGCCATGAAACTGTTCGTTGCCGGACTGGCTCTCGGAAATGGCGGAGAGGATGGTGGCGGCGTCGGGCAGCGACGGATCGCCCTCCATGAGCCCGAGGACGACGACCCGCATGACGGGCGAGCCGTTCCGGAAGAGCGCCCGGACCTCGGACGCGTCGAACTTGTGTCCGTAGGCCGTCGCGGTCGCCCGAGCGAGGAGCGCGTCCTGAAGATGGATTCGGGCGGCCTCGAACTCCGAATTCCGCAGCTCGCTGTAGACGAAGGCGTACGACTCCGCGTACCCGGCGAGTTCGGTACGTTCCAGGATCTCGGCCGTCTTCGCGGCGCCCAGGTCGCCGGCCTCCTTCGCCAATGTCATCTCAAAACCCGTGGGACTCACCGAAAGCCGCTCGATCCGCCCGACGACCAGCGGTGTGACGAGAAGCAGGCCTCCGATCACCAGGACCGCGGTGACGGTTGCCTCGCCGGCGGAGGTGAACACTCGGCTCGCACCGATGGCCACCATGCCGAAGCCGGTCGCTCCGACCAGCCACACCGCTCTCAATCGTTGAGGAACGTTGCCTGCCACCATGGGAATCGGCTCCACACGCGTTGCCGGACATCGGATAGTAGGTCTTCCAGCCAATGGGCGTCCGGGGCCAGTCCGAGGAGTCGCCGCTTCTCGGCCCAGGTCGCCGGAGCCAGACGCTGCACGTCCGGCACACCCCCGATCGCATCCCATCCCTCCGGGTTCGACCGTGGGTGGTAACGCCATTCAGTGATGTTGAGAACCGTCCCGTAGTTGTCCATGTCGTCGGGCCCGAATCCCGAGACGCCGAATCCGCGTTCTCGATCGGCAGATTCGGTCACGACGCTAAGGGGAAAGACGTTGTAGGGAAGCAGTTGAAGGCGGCCCTGGTAAGGTGGCGGCAGATCCATGGGTTGGTCGCGGCCGAGCGATCTCACGACGATCTGGAACACCGAGGAGTAGTCGTCCTCGCCGCGAAACTCCTTGATCTGCCCGTCGTCGGACAGCGGTTCGAAGTCGACCAGCGCGAAAAGCTTGGCGACCTCGATGTCATAGGTCAGGTCGAGCACGTCAGTCGCGCCGATCGTGTGATGGTGTTGCAGGATACCCACCGCCTGGAGGTCCAGCAGTGGCTGGTCGCGCAGTCGGAGGTAGGCCTCGCGCAGCAGGTTGGTCGCGTATCCCTCGACCCTTTTGTAGGCCAGATAGGGCTCGACCTCGCCCGGACGTATGTGCCGGAGGGCGCTGGGGGTCAGCACGGTCGGGAAGGGGTGCGCATGGCCGCGATATCCGACGAACGTGGTGAAGGACTCCCGGCCGGGCGGGTGGTGGGTGAACATGTTCTCCCGGTACTTCCGGTTCGGCAGCAAGTAAAAGTCACCCTCATACGGGAAGCCTTCACCGGTGGCGTAGAGCCGCTGAAGCTCGAACCAATCGCTCGGCGCGCCGAGATCTTCGTTTTCCGGTGCCCGAACCAGTCCTATCTTTTTGTTTCGGAACATGTCCACCATGCCCGGCCCGGCCCAAATCCGACGGCCGCCGGGCAACACCTGGAAGCCGTCCGAGAATGGATAACCACCCTCCGGCTGCGCGTGTATTTCGCCGAGAACCATCAGCCGGCGAAGATTGTCGTTGACGACATACGGTCCGCAGTCGCCTGGGTCAGCTCCCTCGAGGAGTTGATCCGCCCACGTTATTTTCGGGAGTAGATCGCTCATTGCCTCGACCCCTCTTCGTCGCCTTCAGCGTGGTACGCACGGCTGGGGCGGGCAATGGGCCGGCCTGTCTAGTTCTGGACATGGAATCACTACCTGACCTCGCCGCATCACCGATGATCCGTGCCGTCACGGGGCGGCGCCGCCGGCCCGTGACGTCGTACGATCTTGGCCCCGATCGTCGAGAAAGGAAGTCGCACGTGATCGAAGGACTGAACAAGATCGAGGTCATCACCATCTTCGCCGAGGATCTCGCGGCCGCGCGGGCGTTCTACGAGGATGTCTTCGGGCTCGAGGTCGTCTGGTCGGACGAGGCCTCGGCGGTGGTCCGGCTGGAGAACCTCATGATCAACGTCTTGCGGGCCGACCGGGCGGACACGCTCATCGAGCCGCGGGCGGTCGCCGGAGCGGAGGCCGGCGTGCGCCTGCTGCCCACCATCGCGGTGGACGACGTCGATGCCGTGCACGAGCAGCTCAAGGAGCACGGCGTGACCATCCTGAACGGCCCGACCGACCGCCCGTGGGGCCGCCGCACGCTGGCGTTCACCGACCCGGCGGGCAACGTCTGGGAGGCGGCGCAGATCCTCGCCTGAGTGGTGGACGGTGCGATGGCCCGGCCCCTGGGCCACCGCACCGTGGTCAGCGCGTGACGCCCGGCCGGCGACCAGGCCCCGGGGGAGCCAACAGACGGCCGCACATGGTGCTCACTCGATCCGGAAAAGGTCCAGCAAGCCGCCGGCGGCGAGCACGCGCAGAGCGATGCCGTCCGCGTTGGCCACCCGGAACGCGCACCCGGTCGAAGCGGCGTCGTCGCACGCCTGAACAAGGGCGCGGACACCGGCGGCGGTCAGGAACGTGACATGGCCCAGATCGACGACCAACTCGGTCACCCCGTACTGGAGCGCTGCGTTGCCGATCAAACCGGCCAGACCCGCGCTGGTGTCCTGGTCGAGCTCACCGATGAGTGAGCCGGGACCGGGCAACGGCGAATTCCGACCGGTTGGCCCGGGTCGGAGGCCGGGAGGTCAGAGGCCGGAGGGTGTTCCCGGGCTGTCGTCGGTCGAGCCCTGGCCGAAGTTGCTCCGCCGGCCGGCTACCGCCGGGTCGGGGGAGAGGTTGGGTTGCCCGCCCTGCTCGCCGGCCTGCGGCTCGTGCTCCTCGTCCGGGTCGTAGGCCAGCGGCTTGTCCGGGCCGCCCACGTCGCCGCCGTCGCGGACCGCGGGGTCCTCGCCCGCCCGCTGCTCGCCGCGGTTGCCCTCCGGCACCGCAGTGGGCTCGCTGCCCTCGTCCATCGGGTTGTCGGCGTCCACGCCCCACGGTTGTTCGCTCATGGCTGCCGACTACCCCGGCTGGTGGGATCGAACCCACCGCCCCGAGATGTGCCGGTCAGCGGACCACGTCGTAGCGGGCCGCCATGAAGGCGCGGTTGCGGGCCGTCTCGCGCAGCCGCAGGTCGAGGCGCCGGGGCAGCAGCGGGGCGCCGGCGCCCAGCGTCACCGGGGCGACGCTCACCACGATCTCGTCGAGCAGGCCGGCGTCCGCGAACTGGCCGACGAGGTCGCCGCCGCCGACGACGAAGATGTCCTTGCCGTTCGCGGCCTCGACCGCCTCGGCGTGCACGGCGGTGACCGGGGCGCTGGTGAAGCGGATGTCGGCGCCGTCCATGGCGGCCAGATCGCGGTGCGTGAACACCCACGACGGCTGGCGGTACATCCAGCCCTCGCCGGCGGCGGTCTGGTGCTTGACCACCCACTCGTACGTCGCCGCGCCCATCACGACCGCACCCACGCCGGCGATGAACGCCTGGTAGTTCATCGGCCCGTTCTCGTCGATGTCCTGTTTGAGCAGCCAGTCCAGCGAGTCGTGCTGGTCGGCGATGAACCCGTCGAGGGTGCTCGCCACGTAGTAGACCGTGCGCGTCATTCGAGCTCGTCTCCCGTCGTCTCCTCGTGGCGGCGCCGCCGCAGCCATATGATCGGATCGCCCGCACCGACCGGATGGCCGGCGGCCCGCGGCATGTCCCGCACCAGCTGGCGGCGATGGGCCGAGAAGGTCAGCACGTGCGCGACGACGCCGCTCATCACAAAGCTCTCCGGCGGGTCGCACAAGGCGTCGATCAGCCGGTCGTTCCAGGCGCCGCGGGCGTCGAGGTCGCGCACCATCGCCAGCCAGGCCGCGGCCGCGGCCTCGTGCCGCTCGATGAGCGCGGCGACGGTCGGCCGGGCGGCCGGCGGCGTGTCCCGCCCGTCGATCGAGGCGAGCCACACCTCCTTGGTGCGTACGAGATGGTGCAGGACGTCGCCGATGGACTCCTCCGGGCCGTCCCATTCCAGCACCACCGTGCCGGGCCGGCGCACCTCGAGCAGCTCGTCCGCGGTGAGGCTTTTGGCGTACGCGAGAAGGGCATCGGTGTCGTCGAGGTCGTGGCGCACGAGTTGCTCGGTGAGCGGGTTGGTCGCGTGCTCGTTCGCGTCGACCCACAGCGAGATCGGCGGGTGGAAGTGGATGCCGTTCGGCGCCGGCAGCCAGTGGCGCTCGGCCGGCCGGCTCGGCGGGTGACCGAAGGCCCGCGAGTAGGCTCGCGAGAAGCCCTCGGCCGAGTCGTAGCCGGCCGCCCACGCCGCCTCGGTCACCGGCGAGCCCTGCTTGAGCTGCCAGGCGGCCCGCTCCAGCAGCACCCGCCGGCGCATGGCCACCGGCGACTCGCCGGTGCCGCGGGTGAGCATCCGGCTGAAGTGGAACGGCGACGAGTACGCGTCGCCGGCCATGTCGTCGAGCGAGCGGGACTCGCCGCTCCGGTCCTCCGCGAGCACGGCGTCGAGCAGTTCCCGAAGCCGGTCGCGCCCCACGTTGGTCACGGGTCGAATTCTCCCCGGGCGAGCCCGCGCGGACCTGACCGTTCTTGCGCAGGGGGCGCCTCAGGGCCGGATGTTCTCCAGGTCCTCGAGCAGGCTCGGGTGCACCGGCTTCCACCTGAGGGTGGCCCGGGTGTGTGCGCTCGACGACGGCTGGTCGGTGGCGAAGATCGGACCCAGCGGGCCGTACGTCTGCTCCGGCACCGCCTCGACCGGGACACCCAGCCGGCGGCCGATGACCTCGGCGATGTCGCGCACGGCGTCGCCCTCGTCGGCGACCGCGTGCCAGGCCGTGCCCGGCGGCGCCTGCTCGAGCGCCAGGCGGAAGAGGACCGCCGCGTCCAGGGCGTGCACGGCCGGCCAGCGCTGGCTGCCGTCGCCGAGGTAGCCGGAGACACCGGTCCGGCGGGCGATGCCGGTCAGCAGGCCGGCGAAGCCGCCGTCGCCGTGGTGGTGGACCGTGCGCGGCATGCGGACGGCCGAGCTGCGGACCCCGCGCGCGGCCAGCGCCAGCGTCGCGTTGACCGACCGGCCCCGGCCGCCGACCGGGCCGTCGAGCGGCAGCGGGTCGTCCTCGGTCGAGGCACGGCCGGGAACCCACGGGGTGCCGGAGACGGTGACGAACGGGCGGTCGCTGCCGGTCAGCTCCGCGCCGAGGGCGGCGACGGCGGCGCTCTCCTCGGCGACCGCCCGGGCCAGGGCCTCGGGGCTGCTGAAGTCGTTGCCGAAGGCCAGGTGGATCACGCCGTCGGCGGCGGCCGCGCCGGCCCGCACCGCGTCGAGGTCGGCCAGGCTGCCGCGGACCGGGGTGGCGCCGGCCGCCTCCACCGCGTCGGCGGAGGCGGCGGAGCGGGCCAGGGCGGAGACGGTGTGGCCGTGGGTGAGCAGCTCGGCGACGACGGCCGAGCCGATCAGGCCGGTGCCGCCGGTGACGAAGACGTGCATGGACTTCCCCCAAAGTGATGGGACACTTGTCCCGTCACTGTAGCACCGTGATGGGATAAAGGTCCCGTCACTATGATGGGGGCATGGCTCGATGGGAACCCGGCGCGCGCGACCGGCTGGTGGTGGCGGCGGTCGAGCTGTTCACCGAGCAGGGGTACGACGCCACCACCGTCGCGCAGATCGCCGAGCGGGCGGGGGTCACCAAGAGCACGTTCTTCCGGCACTTCCCGGACAAGCGCGAGCTGCTGGTCGCCGGGCAGGAGACGCTGAGCCGCCTGCTGGCCGAGGGGATCGCCGGGGCGCCGGCGACGGCCACGCCGATCGAGGCGGTCGCGGCCGGGCTCGAGCGGGCCTCGAGCGCGATGGGGCCGATGAACCGTGACCTCGGCCCGCGGCTGAAGGCGGCCGTCGCGGCCAGCGCCGAGCTGCAGGAGCGGGATGCCCTCAAGAGCGTCGGCATGGCGGCCGCGATGACCCGGGCGCTGCTCGACCGGGGCGTGCCCGAGGTGACCGCGGCGCTGGCGGCCGAGCTCGGGCTGCTCGCCTTCAAGCGGGGTTACGCGGCGTGGACCGAGACCGACGAGGATGACCTGGCGAAGTTTGCGCTGGCCGCCCTCGAGGAGCTGCGGGCTGCCGGCGCCACGCTGAGATGAACACACTCCACAAGCGCCGGCGCCCCGGAGCGGGAGCCGGTCCGGCCGGCTGAGGCACACTCACGGCGCGGTGGTCAGGTGCGGCAGGTGTACGACGGTCATGACCAGGTCCGCCGGGCTGCCGGTCGGCGCGTAGAGGCGCAGGCCGCCGCCGGTGCTGTTCCGGGCCGTCAGCCGGTGCAGCACGGCCACCCCGGCGCTGGCCAGGCACGTCACGCCGGTCAGGTCGACGGTCAGCTCCCGGGTGCCGGCGGCGCTCGCCTTCTGCAGCCCGGCGTCCAACTCCGGCGCGGTGCGCGCGTCGATCGGACCGTCGATCCGCAGCCGGGGAGTCGGCGCCGAGGGATCATCGATGATCAGAAATGGGTCGGCGGCGGGACGCCGGCGCGGCGACGGGCAGCCGGCGAGGTCCGGGCCGGTGAGCAGCCGGGCGGGGCGGGTCAGCTGATGGCGTACGGTCGCGACGGTGCCGGTGCCGTCATGCTCGATGCCGAGCGAGTCGACCAGATTACTGACCATCGTGAGGCCGATGCCGCGTTCCGGCGAGCGCCGCGGTACGCGCCAGCAGCCCCCGTCGCGAACTGTGGCGTGAAGTTGACCGCTGGGGGAGAGGGTCGCGGTGACGGCCAGCGTGCTCGGCTCCGCCTGCTCGGCGTACGCATGCTGGATCGCGTTGGTGATCAGCTCGTTGACGCTGTGCTGCACAGCGGCGAAGTCACGGTCGGACACGGCCAGGCGGCTCAGCCACCCGCCGAGAGCCTCCCGGATGTCCTGCAGCGCCTCGAGGGTGGCGGGCGTCCGCATCGCGAAACCGGGCGGCGCGGCGACGCGTTGCGCGGCCAGCAGCGTGATGTCGTCGGAGTACCCGGTCACCCTGGAGAGCAGTTCTACGGTCTGCACGCACACGCGTTCGGTGACGGTCGGCTCGTCGCCGTACAGGGCGCGGTCGGCGGCGATGTCCGTGGCCGCCTGGAGAAGCTCGACGCTGCTCTGCTCGAAGGTGCGGCCGGGACGTTCCAGGATCCCGTCCGTGTAGAGCACGAACAGGTCGCCGTCGGCCAGCCGGCCGGCGCCGCAGACGAAGTCGGCATCGGCTGAGCCCGGCGTCCGGACACCGAGTGGGCCGGCGCCGGTGAGGGGCAGGTAGCGCGCCTCGCCGGTACGGGGCACCACGAGTGGTGGGGGATGCCCGGCGGTGCAGTACGCGAACTCCCCGGTGGCCGGATCGAGCAGCGCGAGGCACACGGTGGCCGCTCTGGCGCCGCGGATGTGCGGGGCCATCCGGTCGACGGCCGCCAGGGCAGTGCGAAGGTCGCCGGTGGTGGCGAGGCGCTCGTTGAGCAGCACGCGGAGCTGGCCCATGGCCGCGGAGGCGCCGACGCCGTGACCGACCACGTCACCGATGGCCAGGGCGACCCGTCCGCCGGTCAGCGGCACCGCGTCGAACCAGTCGCCCCCGGCGGCGTTGTCGGCGTCGGCGAGCAGGTAGCTCGCGGCGATCTGGGCCCGGGGCAGCAGGGGTAGCCCGGCCGGCAGCAGCTCCCGTTGCAGGGTGTCGATGACGTGGCGGGCCTCGGCGTACCGGCGCTCGGCGTCGGCGGCTCGCTGCTGGGCCTCCTGCCGCCGCCGCACCTGGGCGGTGACGTCGACGATGTCGCACACGACACCGATCACCCGGCCGTCGGCGGAGCGGCGCGGATTGACGTTGAAGTCGACGAAGGTCTCCACCTGCCGCCCCAGGTCCGGCCGGTCCATCCGGACCCGGAACTCGCGCAGCGCGGCGGGCTCGCCGGTCTCGTACACCCGCTCGAAGATCTCCAGGACCTGCTGGCCGGCCACGTCGGGGAAGGCCTCCCGCAGCGGGACACCAACCACCGCGGGCCGTCCGACATACGCCCGGTACGCGCCCGTGGCGGCCACGATTCGCAGGTCCGGGCCTTCGAACGCGATCACCATGAGCGGCATCTCGTCGAACACCCGCCGCACGACCCCGGCGTCGCCCACCGTACGGGAGAGCATGTCGTCACTGGGCAGATCCCGCATCTCCGGCCGTCCCTCCGCCGCGAACTCCGTATGCCATTCAACTCGCCTTGAGCCTTGAGCCTTGCGGGGCATACACGAAAGGGTTGACGGCCCGCGGGAAGGCGTAGCGTGAAGGCCCCGGGCAATTCCCGCATCCTCGGCGGTGATCATGGACGGCTCGCTGTTTCCCCTGCCGCTGTCAGGCACAGACACCTCGGTCGCGCCCGGCCCGCAGCCTGACACGGTGGCGATGTCCGGAGTGTTCGACGTGACCGCTCACGAGCCGCTGCGAGCGACGCTGGCCGCGGAGCTGACCCATGCGGGCGCTCGAGGTTGCGGCGAGTTGGTGGTGGACCTGGGGGCGGTCACGTTCCTCGACGCGGGCACGGTGGGAGTGCTGCTGGAGGCCTGGCAGACCGCTGCGGACGCGGGCATGCGACTGAGGGCCACCGCCGCCGAGGGCGCCGCGCGGCAGGTCATCGAGGCTTGCACGGCCTGGGACCGGCTCGTCGGGGACGGGACCGCTGACCTCGCCCGCGACGGCGACGGCGACGGTGCGGGCGGGGCATCGGGATGGAGCGTCGAGACCGTCGACCGGCCGGGCCGCCCGGCGGCCGCGCCGCAGCGAACCGCCGGCGAGGGCCGCGGCCGGAACCAGGCCCGGATGCACCGGATCGAGGCCCGGAGGCAGCAGCGGACCATCGACGGCGAGCTACGGGAGACGCGCCGCGCCATGGTCGCCGCCCTGGCCACCCGGCTGGAGAACGACCCGCTGGCCATCACCCGCAAGGAGTTCCTCGCGGTCGCAGACCTGCCCGCGGTGCTCGACGCGATCATCATGGTCGCCACCGTGGTCGGCGGCGCGGATGCCTGCGCCTTGAAGACCTTCGACGACCGCACCGCCGCGCCGCGTATCACCCGCGGCGCCTCCCTCCCCATGACGCCGGTCACGCACGAGGCCCGCCCGGGCCCCTTCCAGTCCCACCAGCTGTACGACGAGAACGGGCGGATCCTGGGCGTGCTGTCGATGTACTACCGCGAGGCCAAGCCGGGCCGCGGGGACGGACTCGTCGCGTGGGGAGCCGCTCGGGCGCTCCGCCACGTCCGGGGCCGCTGACACGGGCCCGTCAGGCGTAGCTGAGGCTCAGCCGCGCGAGCGCGGCAGGCAGCACTTCTTGTACTTCAGGCCGGAACCGCACCAGCACGAGCCGTTACGCTCGGGCGGCCACGGGATCTGCGCGGCGCCGGTCGCCAGCCGGGCCGCGTAGCCGGCCCGGGACTTGGCGCCGGCCGGGTCGCCGTCGGCGCCGGCGAAGCCGGTCAGGCCGGCAACCGTGCCGGGCAGCACGGTCAGGCCGGTGCGCCCGGCGCCGGTCAGCCGGACCAGCTCCCGCTCGAGCCGGGCGCGGTGCTCGTCCCAGGTGTCGCCGTAGTCGGCGGACAGCGCGGGCCACCGGGCGAGCAGCTTGCCGAACTCGGCCTCCGGCCAGAACAGCAGATCGGCCGCGGGCGGGGGAGCGGCGTTGGCCAGCCTGGTCTCCAGGCGCTCGGCCAGGTTGTCGTGGGTGTCGTGCTGCCGGCCGAGCGCGTGGCGCAGCCGGTGCCGCTGCTGGAGCAGGAAGAACAGCAGCCCGGCGTCCTCCGCGGTGGCCGGGTCGGCGCCGCCGCGCTCGGCCAGCGTCTCCTGCACGGCGTCGGTCAGCCACTGTTCGGCGACCCGGTTCCGGCCGCCGGCGGCCAGGGGGGCGCTGACGTACGCGGCCGCGTCCGGGTGCCGGGTGAGCAGCGGGCGCAGGGGCTCGAGCTCGGCCATCGCATCGTCCTCGCGGCCGGCCCGGAACAGGATGCGGGCCCGCAGCGCGTGGGCGGCGCCGGCCTGGCTGTCGTCGCGTTTGGCGTAGGCGTCGACGGCCCGGTCGGCGTACCGCAGGGCGGCATCGAGCTTGTTCCGGCTCTCGGCGATCTCGGCGGCGAGCGCGAGCGCGTAGCCGGCGTCCTCCGGATCGGTCAGGTGCCCGGCCTCGGCGGCCTCGGCCAGCTCGGCCGCGACGCCGAGCGGGTCGGCCGCGCCCAGGGCGGAACGGCGGATGTCGGCAAGGTCGGCGCTGGTCAGATCAGTCTTCAACGACACGTCGCCAACCTACTGCGGTCGGCGCGCGCGAGGGTGTTGATCTGCGTCTCATCCCTTACCCGAGGGTGACGCCGCGACTACCCCGCAGGTGCGCACTGGAGTGCGGCCGCGGCGATGACCAGAGTGCCAAGGATGCCGACCACGAACGAGGCCCCGCCCATGGAGCTGATGCTGCGCAATCTCCCGGCCCGGCATCGGGAGGTCATCGTCGCGACCTATTTCGGCCGGCGGACCACCCGCGAGGCCGCGCACCTGCTCGGCCTGGAACTGGGCGAGGTCTAGGCGCGGCTGTACGAGGCGATGCGCGGGCTCTCCGGCATGGTGGCGACCGGCGCCGAGCGATAGCGTGGCCCGGTGCGGCGGCTCCTGATCATCGTGCTGGCCGGTACGGTCGCGACGGCCTGCTCCGGCCCGGCTCCGCATCCGCCGGCTCCGCCGACTCCGACGGCAACGAGCGCAGCGGGAAAGAGCGCGTCGGGAGAAGGTGCGGCGGGCGAAAGCGCGGCGGCGACGAGCCCGGAAGGGGCGAGCGCGTCGGGAGCGGACGCGGGGGCGGAACGGCCCATCGGCAATGCCACGCCGGCGCCCGACTGGTTGGGTAAGCGGCTGCTTCCGGCCGGACCCGGTGGCGTCGCGGCGGCCCAGGAGACGCCACCCGAGCTGCGCCACCGGTCGATCATCACGACCGACTACCTGCCGCCCCCGGCCGACGGCGGCTTCCACGCGACGATCCGTCCCGTACCGGCAAGCGTCCTTGCTCGTTCCTCGTGGACCAGCGCGTGCCCGGTGAAGAGCACGGATCTGCGATATGTGACGGTCGGCTTCCGGGGCTTCGACGGCCGCGCACACACCGGCGAGATGATCGTCCACCGGCGCGCCGCGGACGGGCTGGTCAAGGTGTTCGGCACGCTGTTCGCCCAGGGCTATCCGATCGAGGGTATGCGGATCGCCAGCGCGGCCGGCCTCACCGCGCCGCCGACCGGCGACGGCAACGGCACCGACGCGTACGCCTGCCGGCCGGTCCGTGGTCGCCAGGCCTGGTCGCAGCACGCCTACGGGCTGGCCGTCGACGTGAACCCGTTCCAGAACCCGTATCACCGCGGCAAGGTCGTGCTGCCCGAGCTGGCCACCTCCTACCTCGACCGCGCGGACGTGCGCCCGGGCATGATCGAGCCGGGCGGCCCGGTGGTGAAGGCGTTCGCCGCGATCGGCTGGAAGTGGGGCGGCGACTACCACTCGCTCAAGGACTACATGCATTTCTCGGCGAACGGCGGCTGAGCGTCCTACCCGGAGCGGCCGGACGCGATCGCGGCCGCGTGGGCCCGGTCCCGGGCGCCGATCTTCGCGAAGATCGAGTTGATGTAGCTCTTCACGGTGGCGACGCTCAGGAACAGGTCGGCGGCGATCCGGGCGTTGTTGTGGCCGAGCGTGATGGCCTCCAGCACGTCGGCCTCGCGGGCGGTCAGCGCCGGGAACCGCTCGCGCAGCCCGGGCCGGGGCGCCGCCTCGGTGAAGCCCCGCACCAGCCGGTCGGCGATCTCCTTGGCGAACGTGGCCTGGCCGGAGGCGACCGAACGGACGGCGGCGGCCAGCTCGGCCCGGCCCGCGTCCTTGGTCAGATAGCCGCGCGCCCCGGCCCGCAGCGCCCCGGCCAGCGACTCGTCGTCGGCGTAGGTGGTCAGCACCAGCACCGCGGTCTCCGGCGCCGACGCCGTGATCCGGGCGGTCGCCCCGGCACCGTCGAGGCGGGGCATGCGCAGATCCATCAGCACGACGTCGGGGCGCAGCTCCAGGGTCAGGCGCACCGCCTCCTCGCCGTCGGCGGCCGCACCGGCGACCTCGACCCCGTCGGTCAGCTCCAGCAGGGTGACCAGGCCGTCCCGTACGGTCGCCTGATCGTCCGCGACCAGGACGCGGATCATGCCGCTCGCTCCCCGGGCAGCCGGAGCACCACCTCGAACGGCGGCCCCTCCCGCACGCTCATCGTGCCACCGGCCCCGGTGATCCGCTCCCGCATCCCGGCCAGACCGTGGCCGCCGCCGGGCGAGGAGCCGGGCGGACGGGAGCCGGCCGGGGTGGCGGCGGTGATCGTCAGCATGTCGTCGTCCCAGTCCAGATCGAGCGTGGCCGGCGCGCCCGGCGCGTGCCGCCGGGCGTTGGTCAGCAGTTCCTGCACGGCCCGGCGGACGGCCACGCGGCCCGCGGCGTCCAGCCTGCCCCGGTCGGCGTCGCCGCGCACGGCCACCTGGGCGCCGAGCGCCCGGTGGGTCTCGGCCAGCGCGGCGACCACCTCCGAGAGCGGCTCGTCCGGCTCGCGCAGGGCACTGACCGCCTGCTTGGCCTCGTGCAGCCCGGAGACGGCGAGCTTGCGGGCGGACCGCACCCGGTCGCGGGCGTCGGCGGCGCGGCCGGACTCGAGCAGCGCGTCCACCGCCTCCAGCTGGATGACCAGGCCCCCGAGCGAGTGGGCCAGCACGTCGTGCAGGTCGCGGGCGATGCGGGACCGCTCGGTCAGGGCCGCGACCTGGGCCCGTTCCTGCTCGACGGCGAGGCGCTCCTCGAGCAGGGCGTGGGCCTGGGCCTGGGAGATCCGGTACTGCCGGCGGCTGAGGCCACCGAGAGCCACGATGAGCAGCAGGGACGCCTCGCTGATCAGGACGCCGCGGTCGGCCGGTGCGGCCAGCGCGCCGGCGCCGATCAACAGCGCCGACCCGGCGATGGCGGCGCCGGCCACGCGGATCGGGATGGCCGGCGTGCCGGTGAGTACCAGGATCCCGACCACGGCCGGGATGAGGCTCACGACGTGGGTCGCCGCCCCGGCGAACGAGCCGAACGCGATCGCTCCCAGGTAGAGGGCGGCTCGTACCCGTACGTGCCGCTCGGGAAGAAGCGTGGCGACCACCCAGAGTGACCAGGCCGCCCAGGCCGCCACCAGCATCATCGCCGGCGCGTCGCGCAGGGCCCGCTGCGTCAGGTCGATCGCCACGAAGACGATGCCGACCAGGTTGAGCGCCACGGTCCACGCGCGCCGCGCCGGAGTGAGGAACACGGATCTATCTTCCGGCCATCGCGAGGGAACGGCGGGGCTGGCGCGCCGAGACGACGAACGCGCTGGCGGCCCGGTTGAGCGCGAGCACCAGCAGGATCGAGCCGGCGGAGAGGGCGAGGTCGGAGCCCATGCGGTGACCGGCGACGTCGAGCGCGATGCGGACCGCGATGAGGCCGGCCCAGATGGCGATGCCGAACGGGCCGGTGCGGCTCTCGGTCAGGCGGGGGTCGGCCGGCGAGGGCCGGAACCGGGCGATGCGGCCCATCAGGGCGCCGGAGACCAGCGCGAAGGCCGCGGAGAGGCCGAGGATCACGACGTCGACCGGGTGCAGGGCGCCGGTCTGCCGGCTCAGCGCGACCACGCCCAGCACGCCGAGGATCAGCGGGAGCTTCCACATCCGGGCCGGATCGACCGGGCGCCAGGTGAGCTGCCGGGAGCAGAGGTACGCGACGACGAGCGTAGCGATGAGCAGGTTGAACGCGTTTGCCGAGGTCATGCGCCCAGGATCGGGCCGGCGGGTGCGCGCGGGTACCACCCACGGGTGGTAATGCGGGTGGGGCATGATTTGTTCATGAGCGACTGGAACACCCAAGTCATCGACGAGTTCCGCGCCAACGAGGGCCGGGTGGGCGGCCCGTTCGAGGGAGCGCCGATGGTGCTGATCCGCCACCGCGGCCGCCGGACCGGGCGGGACCTGGTCAGCCCGATGATGTATCTGCCCGATGAGAGCGACGAGGACGTGATCTACGTCTTCGCCTCCAAGGGCGGTGCCCCCGACAACCCGGACTGGTACTACAACCTCACCACCGCGGGCGGCGGCGAGGTCGAGCGCGGCACCGAGACCTATCCGGTCAAGGTCGACGAGGTCACCGGGGACGAGCGCGACCGGCTCTACGACGAGCAGGCCCGCCGCTATCCCGGTTTCGCCGAGTACGCCCGGAAGACGGCGGGGATCCGGACCATTCCGGTGCTGCGGCTCACCCGGGCCAGTTAGCGCCGTCGGGAGCAGATGCGGTGCAGCGGACCCCGAAGTGCGAATGATCAGACCGCGCTGCCGATGGTCCCGGCGTGACCGCCGCCGACCTGCTCCCGCCGGACCCCCTGCTGCACCTGCTGCGGCGGGCGACGTACGGCCCGACGCCCGCCGCTGTCGCCGAGATCCGTAAGCTCGGCGCGGCGGCCTGGCTCGACGCCCAGCTCAACCCCGCCTCGATCACCGACACCGTCGCCGACTCGCTGGTCGCCCGGTTCCCCTGGTGCCGGGCGACGATCCCGGCAATCCGGGCCGGGGTCACCGCCAAGACGCTGAAGATGTACGACTGGTCGCCGATGTGGCAGCTCAGCTTCGTCACCCCGGTCCGCGCGATCTGGAGCAGGCGCCAGCTGTTCGAGGTGATGGCCGAGTTCTGGTCGAACCACCTCAACGTCACCTGCCCGACCGGCGACGTCTGGGACAGCCGCACCGACTACGACGCGGCCGTCATCCGCAAGTACGCGCTCGGCAGCTTCGCCGACCTGCTCAAGGCCTCGGCCCGCCACCCGGCGATGCTCACCTACCTCGACAACCGGTGGTCGACCAAGGCGCTGCCCAACGAGAACTACGGCCGTGAGCTGCTCGAACTGCACACGGTCGGGCTGACCTACACCGAGTCGGACGTCAAGAACGCCGCCCGCCTGCTCACCGGCCTGACCGTCGACGCCACCACCGGCCAGTACCGGTACGACCCGGCCCAGCACGCGGTCGGCGCGGTGACCGTCCTCGGCTTCAGCCACGCCAACGCCAGCACGACCGGCGGCGAGCAGGCCGCCCTCGCGCTGCTCGACTACCTCGCCCTGCACCCGGCCACCGCCCGCCGGATCGTCACCAAGCTCTGCGTCCGGTTCGTCGCCGACGACCCGCCGGCCACCCTGGTCACCAGCCTGGTCAAGGTCTACCTGGACAACCGGTCCGCGATCGCGCCGGTGCTGCGTGCGCTGTTCACCTCGGCCGAGTTCGCCGCGTCGATCGGGGCCAAGACCCGCACGCCGTACGAGGACATCGTCGCCACCCTGCGCACGCTCGACTACGGTCCCGAGCCGTCCGGCACCAAGGCCGCCGAGTCGCTCTACTGGATCTGCGCGAACGCGGGCCAGGCGCCGCTGGCCTGGGCCCCGCCCAACGGCTACCCCGACGTCGCCCCGGCCTGGGCCTCGCCGTCGGGTCAGCTGGTGCGCTGGAACGCCCACCTCAACGTCGGCGCCGGCTACTGGCCGACCACCCTGGTGCGGCCGGCGTCGCTGGTCGCGGGCTTCGCCGGGACGACCACCCCGGCCACGTACGGCGCGCTGATCGACGCCGTCTCCACCCGGCTACTCCAGACCACGCTGCCAGGCCCCCAGCGGGACGCGCTGGCCGGCTTCTTCGGCAAGACCCCGGCGAGCCCGGTCAAGGCCAAGGACCCGGCCGTCGACTGGATGTTCCCGTACCTGATGGCGATGCTGCTCAACTCCCCGACGTTCGCACTCCGATAAGGACCCTTTCTGTGACCGACATCCTGTGCCGGCGCCGGACCCTGCTCGCCGGCGCCGCCGCCGGCCTGGCCGCCACCATGCTCGACACCCGGTTCGCCTTCGCCGCCGACCCGACCGGCAGCCGGGACGTCTTCGTCCTGCTCTCGCTGCGCGGCGGCTTCGACGGGCTGTCGGCGATCGTGCCCGCGGCCGACTCCAGCTACTACACGCTGCGCCCGACCATCGGGGTGCCGCAGCGGCAGCTGCTGGCCGGCGACGGCTTCTTCGGCCTGCACCCCGCCCTCGCGCCGCTGCTGCCGTACTGGCAGAACGGCACGTTCGGCGCCGTGCACGCGGCCGGCCAGCCGACCCCCAACCGCTCGCACTTCGCCGCGATGGAGGAGCTCGAACGGGCCGCGCCCGGCACCGCCATCCGCACCGGCTGGCTCGACCGGGTGCTCGGCGGCTTCGGCTCGCCCGGCGGCTTCGGCGGCGTCTCGATCGGCAGCCCGCGGCCGGCCCGCGTGCTGGCCGGCGCCGCACCGCACCTCGGCGTGAGCTCGATCGACGGCTTCAAGCTCGACGGCGACGTGGACGGCCGCCCGCTGGCCGCCACGATGGCCGCGATGTACCAGGGCGCGCCCGACGCGCTCGCCACCACCACCGGCCAGATGCTCGGCGCGCTCGGCGCGGTCAAGAAGCTGCAGGCCGCCGGCTACACGCCGGCCGTCACCTACCCGGCCACCGACCTCGGCAACGCGCTCAAGGACGTGGCCCGCCTGGTCAAGGCCGGCGTCGGCCTGCGCACCGCGACGCTTGACTGCGGCGACTGGGACATGCACGAGGACCTCGGCGCCGCCGTGGCCGGCAAGCGCTACTACGACAAGCTCAACGCGCTCGCGTCGGCGCTGGCCGCCTTCGCCGCCGACCTCGGCCCCGACGGCCTGCGCCGGGTCACCCTGGTCACGATCAGCGAGTTCGGCCGCCGGGCCGCCCAGAACGGCTCGGCCGGTCTCGACCACGGCTACGGCAACGCGATGCTGCTGCTCGGCGGCAACGTCAAGGGCGGCAAGGTGTACGGCCGCTGGCCCGGCCTCGCCCCGGCGCAGCTGATCGACGGCGACCTCGCCGTGACCACCGACTACCGCTCGGTGATCGCCGAGATCCTGCGCGTGCGCTGCGGCCTGGCCGACAGCTCGTCGGTCTTCCCGGGCGTGGCGACCAGCTCCCTCGGCCTCGTCGCGGCGTAGCCCTTCGTCGAGGCCGGGCATAACCGTGGCCCCTTCGGTGTTCGACGTGGCGATCGTATGATTGACGTGTCAATTACAGGAGGCAGCCATGAGTGACCTCGTGCTCGGTCTCGACACCTTCGGCGACGTGCCGGTCGACGACGCCGGCGTCCCGATCTCGCAGGCCGCCGCGATCCGGCAGGTCGTGGACGAGGCGGTGCTCGCCGACCAGCTCGGCGTCGACGTGATCGCCCTCGGCGAGCACCACCGCCCGGAATACTCGATCTCCACCCCGGAGACCGTGCTGGCCGGCATCGCGACCCGCACCGGCCGGATCCGGCTCGCCTCCGGCGTCACCGTGCTCAGCTCGGACGACCCGGTCCGCGTCTTCCAGCGCTTCGCCACCGTCGACGCCCTGTCGAACGGCCGGGCCGAGGTCATCCTCGGGCGCGGCTCGTTCACCGAGTCGTTCCCGCTGTTCGGCTACGACCTGAGCGACTACGACGCGCTGTTCGAGGAGAAGCTCGACCTCTTCGTGAAGCTGCTCGACGAGAAGCCGGTCACCTGGACCGGCACCATGCGGGCCGCGCTCGAGAACGCCGACGTGTTCCCCAAGACCGAGAACGGCCTGCGCACCTGGGTCGGCGTCGGCGGCTCACCGCAGTCGGTGGTCCGCACCGCCCGCCACGGCCTGCCCCTGATGCTCGCGATCATCGGCGGCGACCCGGCCCGCTTCGCGCCCTACGTCGACCTCTACCGGCGGGCCGCCGACCAGCTCGGCACGGTCGCGCATCCGGTCGGCATGCACTCGCCCGGCTTCGTCGCGGACACCGACGAGGAGGCCCGGGAGCTGTTCTACCCGGCGTACAAGGTGATCCGGGACCGCATCGGCGCCCTGCGCGGCTGGCCGCCGCTGCGCCGCTCGGAGTTCGACGCCGAGGTGGCGCACGGCTCGCTCTACATCGGCTCGCCCGAGACGGTGGCCCGTAAGATCGCCGGGGCCGTGCGGACGCTGGGCGTGGGCCGCTTCGACCTCATCTACACCGCCGGCGCCCAGCCGGTCAGCGCCCGCACCCGCGCCGTCGAGCTGTTCGGCGCCAAGGTGGCGCCCATGGTCCGCGACATCCTGGGGGGCTGAGGCGTGACCACGATCGGCATTCTCGGCGCCGGCAAGGTCGGCACCGTGCTGGCCCGGCTCGCGGTGGCGGCCGGCTACCGCGTGCTGGTGGCCGGCTCCGGCGAGCCCGCGAAGATCTCGCTGATCGTCGAGATCCTCGCGCCCGGCGCCACCGCCGTGACCGCGGCCGAGGCGGCCCGGGGGGCTGACATCGCGGTGCTGGCCCTGCCGCTGGGCAGGTACCGCAGCGTCCCGGTAAACGAGCTGCGCGGCAAGCTCGTCGTCGACGCGATGAACTACTGGTGGGAGGTCGACGGCGTCCGCGACGACCTCACCGACCCGCGTACGACCTCCAGCGAGATCGTGCAGGAGTTCCTGCCCGGGTCCCGGGTCGTGAAGGCCTTCAACCACATGGGCTACCACGACCTGGAGGAGGGCGCCCGCCCGGCCGGGACGGCCGGGCGGCGGGCCATCGCCGTCGCCGGTGACGACCCGGACGACGTGGCCGCGGTCTCGGCGTTCGTCGACGCGCTGGGCTTCGACCCGGTCGTGGCCGGGCCGCTGGCCGAAGGCGTACGCATGCAGCCCGGCACCGAGCTGTTCGGCGCCAACACCGACGCCGCCGAGGTGCGCGCGATGCTCGGCCGCTTCCCGGCCACCGAGATCCGCGGCGCCTGACCTACTTGTTCGGCAGCCAGATCACGACCGCCCGCTTCCCCTGGATCTCGATCTGGAAGCCGTTCGGATTGTCCCGGCGGAAGCGGGTGCCGTACGCCGCGACGGGGTCGCCCTTGGGCTGGTTGATCGGCACGTCCTTGAAGGTGCCCGGCACGCCGTAACGGGTCAGCAGCGCCTTCACCACGCCCTCGTCGCCGGTGTAGTAGACCGGCGGCGTCGCGTTCGGGGCCCGCTCGGCGAAGAGCAGGTCACCGATCGCGACCCGGTCGGCGCCGCCGACCGCCTCGCCGATCGGGTGCGGCGGGTCGGTGGCGAAGGTGCGGTCCCTGCCCGGCGTGAACTTGTTGGTGCCGACCTGCTCCATCTCGCGCAGAGCGGCCACGTACTGCGGGTCGGCCCGGTCCACCCGCATGCCGGTGCCCCGGGACATGCCCGGCACCGGCGGCGTCTCGGCGATCGTCACCCCGGACACGAAGTTGCCGGTCTTGCGCATCAGATCCTCGAGCTCGGCCGCGGTCGGCGCGCCCTGCGGCCCGGTGAAGGTCACGCCGAACCGGCCGGCCAGCGCGTTGATGCGGGCGCGGTCGGTGTTGGACAGGTTCGTCGCCGGCGGTCCCGGCGACCAGGCCCGCCGCCCGGAGCGCAGGTGCTGCAGCGGGATGAGCATGTTGGCGTCGAGCACGGTCGCGCCCGAGGGCATCGCCGCCGTGGTCGCCAGCTCGGCGGCGGCCTGGCCCTGCAGGCCCATGGCCATCTGCAGCAGGTTGTCCGGCCGGTCCTCGGTCCGTACGACCTGCAGGAAGCCCTCGTCGCCCAGGTTCTCGTGCAATCGCCGCACGCCCAGCGGCGGAACCAGGCGGGCCAGGTCGTTCAGCCGGCCCGGCGGCGCCTGCCGGACGCCGTGCGACAGCTCCCACACCAGTCCCGCCGACAGCCCCGCGTCCGGGTGGGCCAGCACGGCCAGCGTCGCCGGCGGCAGCGACAGCAGCTCGCGGGCGTGCGCCGGCAGCGGATGGGTCGCCGCCCAGGCGAGGTGGGCCGGCGAGTGCGCGGCCAGCGAGCCGACCGCGGCCGCGTCCATGCCGGCGGTCAGGTGGGTCAGCGCCTTGGCGTTCACCCGCGCGGCGAGCTCGGCCAGCTTGTCCGCGCCCAGGTGCCTGGCCAGCTCCGCGACCCGGGCCGGCTTCATCTCGGCGACCAGTCCGGGCAGGTCGGCGCCGGTGCGCCCGAACTGGGTCTCCAGCTCCGTGCGCGTCGCCGGGCCGGCCACCGCGTCCAGCTCGGTGTGCCACGTGGCGCCCAGCGCCGTACGGCCGCCGGTGGTGCCGCCGCCCGTGCCGCGGTAGAGCTTGTCGGCGTCCTCCATCAGCTCCCGGTACTCCGGGCTGTCGGCCGCGATCGCGACCTTCCGCGAGCCGGCCTCCGCCTCGTACTGCTGGATGTCGCCGAAGCTGCGGGTCTTGCGCTCGCCGCTGGGCCGGGTGTACTCGATCTCGATCCGGCCGTCGGGATGGGCCGTGTACGAGGTGATCGTGCGCCCGCCGCCGGGCAGCGCCGCCTCGACGAACTCGGTGACCGGCTGCCCCGACTTGCGGGCGGCACTGAGCGCACCCTCCACGTCCTTGGCCGCCGGGTTACGCATGGCCAGGGCGTTGCCCGGGGTGCCGTGGAAGTGCACGACCGCCTGCCAGGGGCCGCCGCCCTCGGGCGGGTCCACCGCGGTGGCGCGGCCGACCATCACGACGTACTCGCCCTGCGGGTTGCGGAACACGCCGACCTCGGCCGCGCCCGGCCGCTGCAGCGTCGCCTCGTACGCCTGGTAGGCCTTCTGCGGGCTGTCGTAGACGCCGACCAGTCCCGGCTCCAGCGGCGGCCCGGTGCGCGGCCCGGCCTGCGCCCGCATGCCGGCCTGCTTCATCTCGGCGACCCACGCGTCGTGGGTGGCGTCCAGCGTGGCCTTGGTGTTCGCGTCCGGGGCGGCGACGTTCGCGCCCGAGAAGTCGCCGAGCCGCAGCACCCGGCCGCGCGCGATGGTGGCCAGGTCGCTCTTGCCGCTCATCACCAGCATCGTCCCGGACATCACCAGGTGCGTGACGAGCCGGCGCAGGGCGAGGTCGCTGCCGCTCGAGTCGGCCTCGGCCTTGGCCTTGTCGTACTGGTCCAGGATGTCCTTGGTGGTGACCGCGAACGACGCCGCCTGGCCGAAGAGGCCGACGCCGACGAGCTGCCGGTAGACGTACCCGTCGAGCCGCTGGGCCAGCGCGGAGGTGACGCCGGTCTTCGCCGCGGTGGCGACGATGTGGCCGCTGACCGCCGAGCCGGCCTGGGCCAGGCCGGTGATGATGTCGAGCACGCCGACGGTCACGTCGACCGAGGTGAGCACGCCGGCGTCGGCCTTCTCGGACAGCTCCATGCCGGTGCCGACGATGTTCGCGGCCGACGAGGCGACGATCAGCAGCGTGCCCGGGATGCTGGTGCCGCCGCTGGCCACCGCCATCGCGATCAGGCCGAGGGTGAGGCCGATCCGCTTGACCCAGGCCGACCACGGCTCGGGCGCGGTTGTCGTCATCAGCCGGATCGAGCCGTCCGGCAGCTCCCAGTAGAGGCGGCCCTTCGGGAAGCGCAGCGCCGTGTTCAGCTTCTCGAACAACGCCGGCGGCGGGTTGCCGGCGTCGCCGCCGCCGGCCTCGGTGACCTTGGCCTTCTGCGGCGTGGTCAGGTCGCTCAGGTGCCAGGTGCCGTCGGTGTCCCGGTAGACGTAGAAGAGCAGGTCGATCGCGACCGCCTCGGCCGGGGCGAGGCCGGCGTCGGCGGCGGTGAGGTTGTCCAGCGGGAAGAACGTGGCCCGGACCTTCTTGCCGGCCGGGTGGTCGAGCACCAGGCTGTCCAGCTCGCGGGCCGCGGCCCCGGCGTACTGCAGCTGGCGGGCCTGCTCGGCGCCGGCCTGGCCGCCGAACAGCCGCAGCCGGCTCGCCACGTACTCGTCCATCGCGCCGACGACGCCGTGGTAGTCGGTGAGCGCCGCCCGCCACTCGGTGGTCGTGGCCGCCGCCGTGAGCCGCTTGAGGATCTCGTCGTGCTTGTCCGCGGTCAGGTACGGGTTGGTGACGTAGCTGTAGTCCAGGGACTGGCTGGGCAGATCGTCCGGGATGTGCACGGTCTCCTGCTTGTCCAGCCCCTGCACCTGGGCGCGGGCCCGGCCGAGGAAGGTCCGCACCGGCGGTACCGCCGCCGACGCGTCGACCTGCCCGCGCGCCCCGAGCCGGCCGCTGACCTCGATCATCGCCCGGTCGGCGGCCTGCCACGCGGCGAGGAAGTCCTTGGGCAGCAGCGCGGCGGTGGCGTTGGCCCGGATCCGGGTCGCGGCGCCCTCCATCGCGATCAGGTCGTCCTGCCAGTCCTTGTTCTGCCCGCGCACGTTGCCCTGGAACTGGCGGCGGCTGGCCGCGTCCCACATGTCGTGCTCGAAGATCGGCCGGGTGCCCGGGTAGTACCAGAAGTAGTGGCCGGCCGGGTCGTCGAACGGGTGCGGCATGGTCGCGTCGAGCAGGGCGAAATCGACCAGGTAGCCGGTGAAGCCGCCGGCGGGGGAGGGCACGACCACGCCCGAGCCGAGGCCGGAGCTGCTGGACTTGCCGGTGATCTGGTGCTGTACGAGCCGGGCGCAGCCCTCCTCGGTAGCGTCGTCGGCGATCGCCTGCAGCACCCGGACCGGCGTGGTGCCGCCGTCGCTGCCGTAGAACCGGCCGATCAGGTCGCCGGTGCGGAACTCGGGCCGCTGGTCGGTGACGGTGTAGCCGACCGTGCCCTTGAACTCGGCCGACCGCAGCTCGATCGCCTTCTGGATCTGCTCCTTGGCGCCCCCGGCCTCGTCCAGCAGCCACTGCAGCGCGGTCTTCTCGGTCTCGGTCTGGCCGAGCGTGTACCAGTGCGGCTGGCTCAGCGTCCGGTTCTTCAGCGCCCGCAGGTACGCGTCGAAGTAGCTGCCGCCGCTCGTGGTGGTGACGTCGGAGCGCTGCGACCAGCGCAGGGTCAGCTCGGCCAGCGGCCCGCCCGACACCGAGCGCTCGCTGAGCAGGGCGATCGTGCGCTCGACGTCGGTCTTGAGTGCGGTGTCGAGGGCCCAGCGCAGGGACTCCAGCGCGGCCGGGAGCAGCGAGGCGGGCGTACGCGCCCGGGCGCCCTGCGCGATGATCCCGTCCACGCTCGCGCCGTCCGGGGTCGGCACGAAGGCGACGTCCCCGGTGCGGTCGGGCGAGCCGTAGAGAGTGTTCGCCAGCGACTCGCGTGACGCCGAGCCCGGGAACAGGAACACCTCCGGCTCTCGGGCCTCGATCTTGTAGCCGACCGTGACGGCCTCACCCGAGCGGTACGCCACCGACGGGTCCTGCCGGGTGTGCGCCAGCTCGTGGGCGAGCAGCCGGTGACCGTCCGGCGTGTCGGGCCGGTAGGCGCCGGCCGCGAAGTAGATGTCGCCGCCCCGGGTGACCGCGTCGGCGCCGAGGTCGCTCAGGTCGGCGCCGGTGTGCACCCGCACGCCGCCGAGCAGCGGGGCGAGCGGCGCGCCGCTCGCGGCGAACCGGGCGGCCGCCCGCTCGGCCGGGTCGTCCGGCCCGCTCACGCCCGTGAGCAGCCGGGAGACCGCTCGGTTGCCGGCCGCCAGCAGCGCGGGCCCCGGCGGGCCGTGTGCCGCGCGCGGCGAAGGCGGTGCTGCCTCCGGCGCCACGGCCTCGTGCTCGGGGCCCTCCCGCTCGCCCAGCATCAGCCCAGTGTGGACTGCCCGCGCACGTACGGGTCCGTGCTGTCTCATGCCCGACTGACCCGCTCCCCGAACGCGGTGACGGCCTCGACGACGTGGCTGTAGCGCAGGGAGAAGACCAGGTCGCGGACCACCACCTTCAGCCGGCCGTGTGCAAGGCCTTCGCGGTGGCCGCGTCGGCCGGCAGGAACGCCTCCAGCTTCAGCTCGGCCAGCGTGATGTCGGTCGCGGTGGCGAACGTGGTCACGGTCGTGATCAGGCGCAACGGGCCGCGCGGCGAGTCGAGGTGCAGCGGCACCGCGAACCCGAGCGCACCGGCGGTCGGCGCCGGCTCGGGCACGTAGCCGGACAGCTCGTCGCGGAGCGGGTCGTCGCCGGGCAGGCGGGCCAGGATGTGCCGGGCCCATTCGGCCAGGTTGCGGATGCGGGGCGCGATCCCGGCCGGGTGCAGGGCCAGCCGGTAGACGTTGCGGCCGGGCCCGACCAGCTCGGCCGCCGCGCCCAGGCTGATCAGGCCGAACGCGTCGTTCGCCGCGATCAGGGCGCCGGTGCGGTCGACGACGATGGCCGGATACGGCTGATGGCCGGCCAGGATGTGCCCGATCGCGGTGCGGACCGGGGCCAGGGCCGCGTCGTCCAGCGGCGTCTCGGGGTAGGCGGCCGCGTACCCGGCCGCCAGCAGCAGCTCGTTGCGCTCGCGCAGCGGCAGCTCCAGCGACTCGGCCAAGCGCACCACCAGGCCTCGTCCCGGATGGGACCGGCCGGACTCGAGGAAGCTCAGGTGCCGCTGCGTGGTGCCGGCCCGCGACGCCAGCTCGAGCTGGCTGACCCGCCGGTCGGTACGCCGATTCCGCAGCGCGCGCGGGAAGTCCATCCGCCCGTTCTATCCGCCGCCGGGCGTCGCGGCCATTCCCCGGCAGGAATTGCCGCCCGCCCGTGCCGCCTCCCGGCCATTCCCCGGCGGGAATTGCCGCCCGCCCGTGCCGCCTCCCGGCCATTCCCCGGCGGGAATTGCCGGCATCACGGGCTTCCGCTCAGCATCGTCGGCGTGGACTTCGGTGTACTGCTTCCGACCGGCGCCGCCCAATGGGACGCCGGCGACGACCCGCGCGACCTGCTCGACCTCGGCCGCGAGGCGGAGAGCCTCGGCTTCGTCTCGCTGTTCGTCAACGACTCCCTGATCAGCCCGCGCATCGAGGCGCTGACCATGCTCGCCGCCCTCGCCCCGGCCACCGCGACCGTCACCCTGGGCACCGGCGCGTTGCTGCCGTTCCTGCGCCGTCCCCTCCCACTGGCGCAGTCGCTGGCGTCGATCGATCTGCTCTCCGGCGGGCGGCTGGCGGTGGCGGTCGGCGCCGGCTTTCCCGGACGCTTCGGGCGGCCGCTGTACGCGTTGTCGGAGGTGCCGTGGGCGCGCCGGTTCGCCCGGCTCGACGAGACCGTCGCGCTGTGGCGGGCGTTGTGGGCCGGCGGGCGGAGCTTCGACGGCGAGTTCTTCCGGTACGCGGAGATCCCGCCCGCCACGCCACCGTTCCGGGCCGGGGGACCGCCGGTCTGGCTCGGCGGTGCGACGCCCGCCGCGCTGGACCGGGCCGGCCGTCTCTACGACGGGTGGCTGCCCTATCCGCCGGCTCCCGCCGACTACGCCGCCGGGCTGGCGCGGGTGCACGAGGCGGCAACGGGCGCCGGCCGGGACGGCGACGCGATCACCGCGGCGCTGTTCGTGACGGTGCTGATCGGCGACGACGCCGGGGACGCGCGCCGGGCGATGGACCGGTACGCGCTCGCCACGTACGGGATGCCGCTGGAGGATCTGGAAAAGATCCAGGCGGTGGTCACCGGCCCGGCCGATGATGTGCGCGCCGCGCTGGGCCGGTACGTCGAGGCGGGCGCGCGGCACCTCGTGGTCCGGCTCGGCGCGCTCGGGCTGGCCGCCCAGCGCGACCAGCTGCGCCGGGTCGCCCGCCTCCTCTCCGGCCGACTCTGAGCCCGCGCGGCCCAGGCGACCGCGCGGCCGGGGTGACCGCGCGGCCGGGGTGACCGCGCGGCCGGGGTGACCGCGCGGCCGGGGTGACCGCGCGGCCGGGGTGACCGCGCGGCCGGGGTGACCGCTGCCGCTGCTCAGCCGCGGTCGAGGACCTCGGCGTCGACGGCCGGCATGCTCGACCAGTCCGAGGACGCCACGCTCGCGTGCTTGCCGGCTACCAGCGCCACCCGGGCCTGGGCGGCCGCGACGTCGCCGGCGGCCACGGCCGGCGGGATGTTCTGCACGTCGGTCATCACCAGCAGGTAATGGTTGGTGTCGTACCACGACGTGTCGATGCCGCCGGTGACGTAGGCGCTCGCGTCGCCGTCGAAGGCCACGAACCACGGCCGCAGGGTGGCGTCGCTGTAGCGGGCGCGCGGGTCGCCGCTCTGCGCGTTGTGCACGGCCGGGAAGATCTGCGCCTTCGCGAGCGTGCCCGCGGCGGCCAGGCCCTTGAGGTACTGGGCGTATTCCCGGTCGGTCCAGAGGGTGTCGGTCGGGTTGCCCTCCTCGACCGTGCCCGGGATGACCTCGATGATCACCTTGCCGGCCAGCTGGGCCCGGGTCGGCCACGCGTCGGCCCTGGCCGCCGCGTCCAGTGACGCGTACCCGCCGAGCAGGTCGGCCGGCTTGAACACCGCCGAGCCGAGGTGGCTCGCGATGGCCGCGTCGAGCTGAGCCGGACCCTGTTTGGTGCGGCTGCTGAAGCCGGTCTTGAGCTCGAGCTTGAGGATCAGCGGGCCGCTGCCGGGGTGCGCGCCCAGCCACAGCCGGATGTCGTCCAGGCAGTATTCGAGGTTCTTGTTGGCGCCGCCCGAGTAGAGCTGCGACGCGGTGGTGGCGGCGACGCAGTTGTTGGCGTTGCCGAGCGGGTTGGAGTGGCTGACCTTCCATTCGCGGGTGACGACGTCCGGCCAGACGTCGAGCTCGATCAGCCCCGGGTGCAGGTCGAGTGCCTGGGCCAGGTAGGCGAAGGTCGCCGGGTCGTAGGTGTTGTGGATGCCGACGGTCGTCGTCTGCGAGACCTTGCTCGCCGAGCCCGCCGCCGATGCCGGGGTCGCCGCCGCCAGCGTCACCGCCGCGGCCGCGAGCACGATCAGGGATTTGCGCACCAGGACCTCCTGTCGGCCGGCCGGCGCCACACCGGTCGGACGACCGTAATACAAATCGACGGACATGAACATGTACGGAACGGGCCGCGGCCGTCTGCTGACAGCAGATCGGCTTGGTGTGTCGGCCCCGGGCGGCCAAAGGTGGAGGTCAAGCGCTCGAAGAGGAGAAGGACATGCAACTGACCAACGGGGCCTCCCCGTGGACCGCCGGGTCCATCGACGACCAGGTGGCCGCCCGGCTGCTGCACCAGCGCATCATCGTCCTCGGCACCGAGGTCGACGACGTCATCGCCAACCGGCTCTGCGGCCAGCTCCTGCTGCTCTCGGCCGAGGACCCGCGCGGCACGATCAGCCTCTACATCAACTCGCCGGGCGGCTCGGTCAGCGCCGGCCTGGCCATCTACGACACCATGCGGCTGATCCCCAACGACGTGAGCACGCTCGCGCTCGGGCTGGCCGGCAGCATGGGCCAGTTCCTGCTCACCGCGGGCACGCCGGGCAAGCGGTTCAGCCTGCCGCACGCGCAGATCCTGATGCACCAGGGCTCGGCCGGCTTCGGCGGGACGGCGGCCGACGTCGAGATCTACGCCGACCAGCTCGACAAGGTCGGTCAGACCCTGCTGCGACTGACCGCCGAGCACACCGGCCAGCCCTACGAGACGGTCGAGCGGGACAGCCGGCGGGACCGCTGGTTCACCTCCGACGAGGCCCTCGCGTACGGGCTGATCGATCATGTCCTGGACAGCGTCGACGACGTGCGCCCGTCGATGGCCCGCCAGCCGATGGGATTGTCGGCATGAGCCAGTACACGATCCCGACCGTGGTCGAGAAGACGCCGAACGGGGAGCGCGCCTTCGACATCTACAGCCGCCTGCTCTCGGACCGGATCATCTTCCTCGGCACCGAGATCGACGACGGCGTGGCCAACGTGGTGATCGCCCAGCTGATCCACCTCGAGTCCTCCGGCGAGCAGGAGATCGGCCTCTACATCAACTCGCCCGGCGGCTCGTTCAGCGCGTTGACCGCGATCTACGACACCATGCATTTCGTACGCTGCGACATCGCCACGATCTGCGTAGGCCAGGCCTCCTCGGCGGCCGCCGCCCTGCTGGCCGCCGGAACTCCCGGCAAGCGCTCGGTGCTGCGGCACGCCAAGGTCACCCTGCACCAGCCGTCGAGCCAGGCCCGCGGCACGCTGCCCGACCTGGCCGTGGAGGCCAAGGAGGTGGCAAAGGTGCGGGCCGAGATGGACCAGATCCTCGCCGACCACACCGGCCACTCGACCGCCAAGATCCGGGCCGACACCGACCGCAGCATGACCCTGACCGCCGCCGAGGCCGTCGCCTACGGCCTCGCCGACCGCGTGATCACCCGCCGCGAGCAGCGCGCCTACCGCCTGGACGCCGCCGCGTGAGCACCGCGCCGCTCGCCGCCGTCCCGCTCGCTGCCGGCCCGCTCGCTGCCGGCCCGCTCGCTGCCGGCCCGCTCGCTGCCGGCCCGCTCGCCGCCGCCCGGGTCGCAGCCGGCCCGTTAGCCGCTGTCCGAGCGTCACTCCCGCAGCCATCACCCGGACGGGCTTCCCGCAGCCCGCCGGGCGGTGCGTGGGCCGCGCCCGCCGGGTGAGCGTTATTTGCGCAGCTCCCCGGGTAGATGATCGGCATGGCTGACACCTACGCGGAGTTCAAGGACGCCGTCAACATGAGCGCGTCCGAGCTGGAGAAGTGGCTGGCGACCGACGAGTCGAAGGAGGTCGGCCAGAAGCCGTCCGGCGGCGGCGAGTCGGTCGGCCACGACTCCGGCCGCCGGATCATCAAGATCCTGCGCAGCAAGAAGGCCGACCTGTCCGACGCCGACGAGGCGCACATGCGCAAGGTGATCGGCTACGTCCACCGCCACCTGGCGCAGCGCCCCCAGGGCGACGTCAAGGAGACCCACTGGCGTTACTCGCTGATGAACTGGGGTCACGACCCCCTCCACGATTGACGGCCCTGGTCTCGCCTGCGCTCGACGGACGTTCGTTTTCCCCGCTTGGTGGAGACATCCGGAGAAATCGTGGCCGCTGCGCCGCCCGCGCCGTGACCCGGCGACCTGTCCCGGTCGCTGAACCCGTGGCGCTTCGGCGGCCGGGTCTTCGAGGTCGCGTCCTGAGGTGCCTGGCCTGGCGGTGGAGCTGGCATGCGATGGCCGGCTCGGCGGTCAGGGGTGGTATACCTCGCTGGCTTCGGTGATGTCGCCTTCGGCGACGGTGAAGACGAACAGTTCACCGATGCCTTTCAGGGACAATGGGCCATGGACCTCCCGTCGCTGTGCGCGGGAGCTCTGCTGGTCCTCGTACCCACGCTGGTTGTCGTCCGCGTCTTCCAGCGTCGTTTCGTCGCCGCGCTCCTCCAGGGCTCGACCAAGGGGTGACACATGGATGCGCCGCAACTGATCACGTACGCCGACCGGTTCGGTGGATCGCTGCGCGGACTGGCCGAGATCCTCGACGGTCCGCTGCGGGACACCTTCGGTGGGGTGCACGTCCTGCCCTTCTTCCGGCCGTACGACGGCGCCGACGCGGGCTTCGACCCCGAGGACCACACGACGCCCGACCCGCGGCTCGGCACCTGGGCCGACGTGGCCGCGCTGGCCGAGACACACAGCGTGACGGCCGACGTCATCGTAAACCACATGTCCGTACGGTCGGAGGCGTTCCGTGACGTGCAGCTGCGCGGCGACGCCTCGCCGTACCGGAAGATGTTCCTGACCATGGGCTCGGTCTTCCCGGACGGCGCCACCGAGGACGAGCTCACCGCGATCTACCGGCCGCGGCCGGGGCTGCCCTTCACCGCCATGACGCTCGGGGGACGGCCGCGCCTGGTCTGGACGACGTTCACCGCCGACCAGGTCGACCTCGACATCCGCGAGCCCGCCACCTGGGCCTATCTGACCGGCATCGTCGACCGGCTCGCCGATGCCGGCGTCACGGTCCTGCGGCTCGACGCGGTCGGCTACGTCGGCAAGCAGGCCGGCACCAACTGTTTCATGACCGGCGCCACGCACGAGTTCGTCCGGCGGCTGCGGGCGTACGCCAACGAGCGGGGCGCCCGGGTGCTGCTGGAGGTACACGGCCACTACCAGCAGCAGATCGCCCTCGCGCCGACGGTCGACCTGGTGTACGACTTCGCGCTGCCGCCGCTGGTCCTGCACGCCCTGCACGCCCGCGACGCCGCACCGCTGTCCCGCTGGCTGGCCGTGCGGCCGCCGAACGCGGTCACCGTGCTCGACACCCACGACGGGATCGGCATCGTGGACGTCGGCGCCAACCCGCTGTTGCCCGGCGTGCCCGGTCTGCTCACGCCCGGACAGATCGACGGGCTGGTCGAGGCCGTGCACGACGCTAGCGGCGGCACGAGCCGGCTGGCCACCGGCAAAGCGGCCGGCAACCTGGACCTCTACCAGGTCAACTGCACCTTCTACGACGCCCTCGGCGACGACCGCCGCTATCTACTGGCCCGGCTCATCCAGCTGTTCGTGCCGGGCACCCCACAGATCTACTACGTCGGCCTGCTCGCCGGCCGCAACGACATCGACCTGCTCCGGCGCACCGGGGTGGGCCGCGACGTCAACCGTCACCACTACACCCGCGACGAGATCGACGAGCGGCTCACCAAGCCCGTCGTGCGCGCCCAGCTGGCCGCCGTCCGCCTGCGCGCGGCCCATCCGGCCTTTCGGGGCGACTTCACCTACGAGATCGGCGACACGACGATCGAGCTGCGATGGCGGCACGGCGCCGCCCGCGCCGAGCTGCATGTCAACCTGCGGGACCTCACCCATCGGATCACGTACGAAGACGCCGGCGCGACCCGGACCATCAGCGACGTCCTCGAGCTGGCGGGGCTCCGTTGACCGGGGCCCCCGCGGCCGTGTCCAGGTCGACCTCCGCCGGGGCTATGGGCTGCGACTCGGACGCGGAAGTGGCCGCCCTGCGAACAGCAAGAACCCGTCGTCGGCTGGACAGCGGCAGATGTGCTCACCCGGAGAAGGCGGAACTGGAGCATTGGCCGGCATTTATCAGCTCCCCGTTGACCGGGACGCCCCCGGGGAAGTCGAACGGCAAGCCCGCGGCGAACGTCGGCCGTGCGTGGTCCATGAGCTGGAAGTGCAGGTGCGGCTCGCTCGAGTTGCCGGAGTTGCCGCAGCGGGCGATCGGCTGACCGGCGGTGACCCGGTCGCCGGGCCGCACTAGCGCGGAGTGGCGTTTCAGGTGCGCATAAAGCGCATACCGCCCCTCGCCCAGGTCGACGACGATGTGGTTGCCGATCACCCGGCCGGCGCCCAGCACCTCGCGCAGCATGCCCTCGGCCAGCAGGTACAGCATCGCGAGCCCCGAGGTGCGACTGCGATGGTCGCGCTGCCCCTGCCGCACGCGCACGACCGTGCCGCCCGCCGCGGCGTGGACCGGCTGCCCGAATCCGGGAAACGCGCTCGCGGGCACCATGCCGCGCAAGCCCTCGGGCCTCGCAAAGACCAGATCAACGGCATAACTCTGCCCGTACGCATGAATGCCGTGACTGGGCACGCGGCTGGCCGGGCTGTTGACCGCCCGCCAGCTGCCCCGCACGGGCGGCTCGACGACCAGCGGCTCGGCGCACACCAGACCGACCCAGCCGTAGAGCGCCATCGCCCCGACGATCGCCGGGACCGACACCCACCAGGGGACGTGGTAGTCAAGGATGCGCTGCCCGAGCACGGTCAGGACCACCAGGAAGAGCAGCGGCACCCGGACGCGGGCGATCAGTCGCGCCATGATGATCTCCCTCCGGTATGCTTCGGAATTACGTAGTTCCAAATTGACGGAGTCTGGTCGTGGATGACACCCTGGCCGAGCGATTGGCACAGATCGAGCGCCGCCTCGACGCGCTTGAAGCGGCGAGCCCGGAGGCGGAAGTTCCCGAGGCGGAAGGCCCCGAGGCACCGCTGCCGACCGCGGCCGACTTCTGGGCCCTGGCCGGCCTGCGCGACCGAGCCGGACCGCCCGGCGCCGTGCTCTTCACCGGCCTGGTCGACCTGCCGAGCGGCGAGCACTACGAATGGCAGCAGGGCTTCCCGGTCGAGGGCATTGTCGAGTCCGATTGGACGGCACTGTCCCCGGCCCTGGCCGCGCTCGCCCACCCGACCCGCCTGCAGATCCTGCGCGAGGTGCTGCGCGGCGCCGGCGCCGCCGCCGAGCTGCAGGCGGTCGAGGGCATCGAGAGCACCGGCCAGCTCTACCACCACGTGCGCCAGCTGATCGCCGCCGGCTGGCTGCGCACGACCGGCCGGGCGCACTACGCCGTGCCCGGCGAGCGGGTCATCCCACTGCTGGTGATGATGGCCTGCGCCCAGCGCTGAGCCGCGCCGCGCCGGGTGGTCAGGCGCCGCGGGCGCCCGGCTCGCGAGGCCCCAGCAGCAGCTGCGTCGCCTCCACCGCGGCGTCGATGATGGTGGCCACGTCGTGGCCGTCCTCGACCGCGGTGGCGATCAGCTCGCGCAAACCGCCGAGCAGGATGATCGCCGTCTGCTCGGACGGCGGCCGCACGCCCGCGGCCCGCAGCTGCGGCGTGTCGGTCAACGCCTGGATCAGCTCGACGAACTCGCGCATGGTCGCCCGCTGGAACGACCTCGACCGGCCCGCGCCCAGCGCCGGCACGTCGCGGATCCAGCTCAGCGTGATCGGCGGGTCGGCCTGCACGGCCGCGATCCAGGCCTCGATCGCCTGGCGGGCCTGCGCCTCCCACGGCGCCGCCGGGTCGACCGCGGCCGAGATGCGGGCGATCGTGCGCTGGTTGCTCTCGTGCATCAGGGCGACCAGGCACTCCTGGCGGTCGGTGAAATGCGCGTAGAACGTACGCCGGGAGGTCCGCGCCGCCCGGACGATGTCGGCCACCGTCGTGTCCGCGTAGCCGTTCGCCCGGATGCAGGCCGCCATGCCCTCGGTCAGCCGGCTGCGATAGCGGGTTTCCGGCGATAGCGAAGCAGCGGTCGTCACGAGCCAAATCTAGTACTTGTGCGCCCCTGGTACGCGAACGTACCGTGAGCTGGTACGCGGACGTACCAGCGGAGGGGGAACCCGATGACGACCACGGTCCTGCCCGACGGCCCCCGCACGCCCCGCCTGGTGCAGGCCGTCGGCTTCGCGATCTCCCGGCGTGGCGCCATGCGCCGGCTGCGACGGCGCTACGGCTCGGCCTTCACCGTCTCCTCGCTCAACCTCGGCCGGATGGTCATGCTGGCCGACCCGGCCGAGGTGCGCGAGCTCTTCCAGACCAGCCCGGAGCTGGCCGACACCCCGGACGCGAACCTCGGCTCGGTGCTCGGCCCGGGCTCGTTCTTCGCCATCACCGGGGACGAGCATCGGCGGCAGCGCAAACTGCTGACACCTCAGTTCCACGGCCGCAGGCTCCGGGCGTACGAGCAGATCATCGAAAGCGAGACGCGGCGCGAGATGGCGTCGTGGCCGGAAGGCCGGCCGTTCCCGGTGATGCCGTCGACCATGCGCATCACGCTGAACGTCATCCTGCGCGCGGTCTTCGGCGCCGAGGGCAGCGAGCTCGACGAGCTGCGCGAGCTGCTGCCCCGGGCGGTCAAGCTCGGCTCGGTGCTGGCGGTGCTCCCGGTCGTGCGGCGTGAGCTGGGCGGATACGGTCCGGGCGCGCGCTTCGACCGCTACCGGCGGCGCTACGACGAGATCGTCGGACGGCTGATCGACCGGGCCCGGACCGATCCGCGGCTGGCCGAGCGCGAAGATGTGCTGGCCATGCTGGTGCAGTCGCGCTACGACGACGGCTCGCCGATGGAGCGCAGCCAGATCGCCGACCAGCTGCTGACCCTGCTCACCGCCGGGCACGAGACGACGGCGACGACGCTGGCCTGGGCGGTGGAACGGCTGCGGCGCGAGCCGGAGACGCTGAAACGCCTCTACGAGGCGGACGACGCGATGCTGGATGCGACGATCATGGAGGTGCAGCGCGTCCGGCCGGTCGTCGAGATAACCGCCCGGCAGGTACGCGCGGAGACGCTCCGGATCGGCCGATGGGCGCTGCCGAAGGGCACCGTCGTGACGGTCTGCATCGCTCTGTTGCACGAGGACCCGCAGCTGTTCCCCGATCCGGCGCGCTTCGACCCGGGGCGGTTCGCCGGTGACACGTACGGCTGGATCCCGTTCGGTGGTGGCGTCCGGCGCTGCATCGGCGCCGCGTTCGCCGCGCTGGAGATGCGGGTGGTGCTGCGCACGATGCTGCGGGAGTTCGACTTCGAGCCGGCCACCGAGCCGCCGGAGCGCTCCCACAACCGGGGGATCGCGGTCGCCCCGGCGCGCGGGGGAGTGGCCGTCGTGCACCGCCGGGTGGCAGGCGAGCCGGGTTCGTAGCATCGTCGCAGTCATGAGACGTTCTCGGTGGGGGTTGCTGGCGGTTTCTGTGCTTCTGGCGGGCTGCGGTGGGTCCCACCCCACCTCGTCCGCCGATTGGCATGCCGCGCCGTCGAGTGCCGCCGCGGCCCCGTCGGCGTCCGCCGCCTCGCCGACCCCGGCCGGCAAGCCCGTCCACATCCGGCTGTTCGAGGCCGACGGCACGACCTGGGGAATCGGCATGCCGATCATCACCTACCTGAGCGCCAAGATCACCGACGCGCACGCGTTCGCGGCGGCGACCACCGTGACGGTCAACGGGCAGCCGGCCGGGGGCGCCTGGTTCTTCCAGAAGTCGGCGATCTACTCCGGCTACCCGATCGAGGCGCACTACCGGACCGAGAAGTACTGGCCGGCGCATGCGAAGATCCACATGGACCTGGCCACCAAGGGTCAGCCCGCGGGCACGGGCCTGGTCTTCGACAACAGCCTGACCCTCGACATGTCGACCGGCGCCGCCAACATCGCCAAGGTCGACGGGAAGGCCGAGCGCATGGTCGTCACCTCCGACGGCAAGCAGGTCTTCAGCTTCCCGGTCTCGCTCGGCAAGGCCAGCACCCCCACGTTCAGCGGCACCAAGGTCGTCATGGAGAAGGACAAGGTCCAGCGGATGACCGGCCCCGGCTACGACCTGAAGGTGCCGTGGTCGGTGCGGCTCACCAACTCCGGCGAGTTCTTCCACGCCGCCAGCTGGAACGGCGGCAACATCGGCCAGCGCAGCACCTCGCACGGCTGCACCAACCTCAACGTCGACGACGCCAAGCGCTACTTCGCCTTCGCCCAGGTCGGCGACGTCGCCGTCTTCACCAACACCGGCGGGCCGACCATGCCCAGCTGGGACGGATACGGCGACTGGAACCTGCCCTGGTCCACCTGGAAGGCCGGGGGCCTGTACAAGACCGCCTGAGGCACACTTCCCGGTCAGGACCAGGAAGCCCACGGTGTCCCTATCGCGACAGACCGCGCGGACTATCGGATGGCCGATACCGCCGAGGGAGGCGGTCGTTGTGGAGTGGGCGGCATGCCGGGGGACAACTACGCGCGGTTGCCGGATCCGGGGCAGGCCGGCAGCCTCGCCGATCTCGTCGAGCGGCTGCAGCGGTTGAAGATCTGGGCCGGCAACCCGTCCTACGAGAGGATCAAGGACCGGGTCAACGCGGCCTGGACCGCGGCCGGGCGGCCGGCCGGCGAGCTGGTGTGCAAGTCCACCGTCGCCTACTGCTTCCGGCCCGGCCGGCGGCGCGTGGACACCGACCTGGTGCTGGCGGTGGTGCAGGCGTTGTACCCCGACGTCGGGTACGTGGCGCAGTGGCGCCAGGCCCTCCGCGTCGTCCTGGCCGAAGCCGGCGCCGTGTCGCAGGTCCGGGTGCAGGACAGCCTGCCGCAGGACCTGGCCGCGTTCACCGGGCGGGCCGGCGAGCTGCGGCGACTGCGCCGCGCGGCCCGGTCCGGGGAGGCGGTGGTCATCTCGGCGATCGAAGGGATGGCCGGCGTCGGGAAGACGCGGCTCGCCGTGCACGCCGGCCATGTGCTGCACGGTGAGCAGCCGTTCGACCGGGTCCTGTTCGTCGATCTGCGCGGATTCCATCCCGGCCCGGATCAGCCGCCGGCCGACCCGGCGGCCGTCCTCGACGGGTTCCTGCGCCTGCTGGGGGTGCCCGGCGAGCAGATTCCCCACGATCTCGACGGCCGGGCCGCCGCCTACCGCGACCGGCTCGCCGGCACCCGTGCGCTGGTGGTGCTCGACAACGCCGGCACCGCCGAGCAGGTTCGCCCGCTGCTGGCTGCGGGGCCGGGGTCGCTGACGGTGGTCACCAGCCGGCGGAGGCTCGCCGGCCTCGAACCGGCGGCCCACCTGACCCTCGACGTGTTCAGCCCCGGCGAGGCCACGGCGTTCGTACGCGAGGCCGCGCCGGAGGTGCCGGTCGGCGCCGACCCGGACGCCGCGGCCCGGATCGCGCGGCGCTGCGGGTACCTGCCGCTGGCCCTAGGGCTGGTCACCGGGCACATTCGCGCCACATCGGACTGGACGCTGACCGACCATGCCGAGCGGCTCGACGAACGTCACCTGAGCCGGCGTCTGGAAGCCGGCGTCGAGCTCGCCCTCGACCTGTCCTACCACCACCTGGAAGCCGGCGCGCGGTGCCTGCTGCGCCTCGCGGCCCTGCACCCCGGCCCGGACTTCGACACCCACGCCGCCGCCGCGCTGACCGGCGGCGGCCTGCCCGCCGTGCGCGACCGGCTGCGCGACCTGTGCCGCGACCACCTGCTCCTGCCGGCCGGGCGGGACCGGTACACCTTTCACGACCTGGTCCGCGCGTACGCCGCCGGCCGCGCCGTCGACGAGGACTCGCCCTCGGCCCGCCGCGCCGCCCTGACCCGCCTGTTCGACCACTATCTGAGCACGGCCGCGGTCGCCATGGACGTCCTGCATCCCGGCGAGGCGCACCGCCGGCCGCGCATCGCACCGGCCACCCGCGGACCGGCCCTGACCGATCCGGAGGCCGCCCGGAACTGGCTCGACGGCGAGCGGCACAACCTCGTCTCCGTGGCCGCGCACACCGCCCGGCACGGCTGGCCGACCCACACCATGCGCCTGTCCGCGACCCTGTACCGCTACCTCAGCGGCGGGCACTACGCCGACGGGCTCGGGATCCACGGCTACGCCCGCGAGGCGGCCCGCGGCCTGGGCGACGCCCGGGGGCAGGCCGACGCCCTGGTCGGCATCGGCTGGATCTCCGCACAACTGGGCCGGCACGCATCGGCCGCCGACCAGCTCCAGCAAGCTCTCGCCCTGTTCCGGAAGGAGGGCGTCATCGCCGGTGAGGCCCGGGCGCTGAACAACCTCGGCGCCGTCGAGGAGCGGCGGGGCCGCTACCCGGAGGCGATCGAGCACTACGAACGGGCGCTCGCCCTGCACCGGCGGGCCGGCGACCGGAACGGCGAGGCGCGGGCGCTGAACAACCTTGCCGTCGTGGAGGAGCGGCTCGGCCGCTACCGGGCCGCCGTGGACCATCATGAGCAGGCGATCGTCCTCTACCGGCGGGCCGGCGACCGTGCGGGGGAGGCCGTCGCCCTGAGCGACCTCGGCGACGTCGAGGGAAAGCTCGGCCTGCACGAGCCGGCGATCGCGCACCTCCGGCAGGCTCTCGCCCTGATCCGCGAGCTCGGCACCCGATCCAACGAGGCGTGGGCCCTGGACAGCCTCGGCACCGTCCAGGGCCGCATCGGCCGGCTCGACGCGGCCACCGACTGCTACCGGCAGGCCCTGGCCATCCACCGCGAGACGGGCGACCGGCACGGCGAGAGCTGGGCCCTCAACGGCCTCGGCGAGGCGGCCCGGGCCGCCGGGTGCCCCGCCGGCGCCCTCGCCCACCACCGCGCGGCCCACGCCATCGCCACGAGCACCGGGGACCGTTACCAGCAGGCCCGTGCCCACACCGGCCTCGCCGCCGCCCACCACGACCTGGGCGACGTGGCCTGTTCCCGCGAGCACTACCGGCAGGCCTGGCGCCTCTACACCGACCTGGGCATGCCCGAGGCGGCCGAGATACGAGCTCATCTGAGCTGACCGATCGCCCCGGCGCAACGACGTCGGCTCGGCGGGCTCGACGCCGCCGGAGATCGGCCGCATCGGCCGGACGGTCGCATTCGGATCGTGAGCGGGTGGAGGAGTGCGGCGGCTCGTACGTTGATCCGGCCCACGCCGCCGGTGAAGTCTGGGTGTCTGTCCATCGGGGGAGTTGTCGCGATGCGTCGATTGATCCTGCTCGCCTGCCCGGTGTCGCTGCTGCCGATCGCCGTCACGGTGCCGGCGGTCGCCCAGGCGGCCGTGCCCGGGCCCGCCGCCGCGGCGGCTGTGCCGGCCCCGAGCGCTGTGCCGGGTGTGCCGTTCGTGGCGGCGGTCAGCGGTGCCGCCCTCGGCATCTCCGTGTCGTGGGCGCCCTCGCCGGCAGCGGATGCGGTCAGCTCGTACCGGGTGGTGGCGAAGCCGTCGCCGGTGGGGCCGACGCCGCCCGCGAGCTGTGCGGCCGTGACGGTCACCGTGCCGGCGACCGACAGCGCGGCCGTGGTGGGCGGACTGTGCCCGTCGGTGGCGTACGTGGCGACGGTGGCGGCGGTCAATGCGGTCGGCAGCGGCGCGGCCAGCCCGGCGAGTGCGCCGGCCGTGCCCGGACCGGCGACGGTGGCGTCGGCGCCGCAGGTCACCAGCGTCTTCCCGCGCCCCGGCGGCCTGGTCGTGTCGTGGGCGGTGCCGAGTGACCTCGGCGGCACGGCGCTGACTGGCTACCAGGTCATCGCGAAGCAGGGCGGCACGTCGGTGACCAGCTCGGTGGCGGCATCCGTGCAGACCGCCACCTTGTCCGGGCTGGCGAACGGCGCGGCCAGCACGGTCAGTGTGGTGGCGGTCAACGCCAAGGGCAGCTCGCCCGCGGGTACGGGTGCGGGCACGCCGCTCGGGGCGCCCAAGCCGAACGGGCCCCGCGATGTCACGGTGACGCCCGGTTCCGCCGGCACGGTCACCGTCGGCTGGACGGCGCCGGAGGACACCGGCGGGCTGCCGGTGAGCCGGTACACGGTCACCTATCAGCAGGTCGTCCCGGACGCCGCGGGCACGGGCTGGACGCCGGCGGCCGGCACCAGCCCCCGGTCGGTCACGTCGACAGGCGTGTCGGTCACTCTTGCCGCGATCACGCCGGCGGATGCGATGTACGCCTTCTCCGTCACCGCCACGACGACCGCCGGCACCGGTCCCTCGGTCGCGGCGCCCGCTCCGGTGTCGCCGACGACATCGGTGGCGACCGGGACGGTCATGCTGACCGCGGCCACGATGGCGGCGCTGACCGCCGCCGACGACAGCAGCCTGACCTGGGCGGCCCCGGCCCCGGCCCAGGTCGGCGCGTTGACCGCCGGGAAGATCCTCGTCGGCACACCGTCCGCGGCCGCGCCGCGGGGCCTGCTGCGCCGGGTTGTCGGCATCGAACAGCCCTCGACCGGCACATACCGGGTCCTCACGACGCCGGCCGCGCTCACCGACGCGTTCACCGCGCTGACCCTGAGCAGGACCGTGAACCCGCTGACCGTGCCCGGCACCGGTCCGCTTGCGGGCGGCACCCGGTTCCGGCCGGCGGCTCCCGGTATCCGCGTGCTGCCGTCGGCCGTGTCCGCTTCCGTGTCGGCCAAGATGACCCTCGGGCTCTCCCGCAAAGAGGGAGGCGCCGAGATCAAGGGCGAGGCGACGCTGGAGCCGACGCTCACCGCGGGCGTGGGCATCAGCAAGAACTTCCTCGGCGTACCCAACGGGGTGAAGGTCCACGCGTCGGCCGAGATCGCGACCGAGCTCAGCGTGAGCATGTCGGCCACCGAGCCGAGGCCGATCAGGAGGAAGGTCGGCGAGATCCTCGCGCCGGGCATCTGGATCGCCGTCGGGCCGGTCGTGATCGTCATGTTCCCCGTGGTCGACGTGTACCTCGGCATCTCCGGCAAACTCGGCTTCACGGTGCGCGACTCGTACTCGGTCGGGGCCTCGCTGGACTGGAGCTCGGCCCAACCGGGCGCGCTGGCGGTGCACAACCTGTCGCATCCGGCGGCACCGGCCGGTGGCGTCCTGCCCGAGGTCGTCGCCAGCGGGTCGGCGTCCGTGACGCTGGCCCCCGAGCCGATGTTGCGGTTCTACGACCTGGCCGGGCCGTACTTCTCCAACGAGCTCGCGTTGAAGGCGGCACTCAACAGCAAGCCCGCGCCCGGCGCCGCGTACCTGACCATCACGCCGACCTTGACCGTCAAGGCGGGGCTGAAGCTGGAGCTGTTCGGCCGCAAAGCGGAGGTCGAGGCCACCCTGGGCACCGAGGTGTGGCCGGCGTTCTCGCTGTTCACGACGCCGGGACCGACATTGCTGATCTCCCCGCCGGATCCGGCCGTCCCCCCGGGCACGACGACAACCTTCACCGCACAACGCGCCGACGGCACGAGCGGCCACCCGGTGACGTGGAGTTTGGACGGCGCGGCCGGCGACAAGATCACCGCTGCCGGAGCGCTGTCCACCGTCGCGCCGGGAAACCGTGAGCTGACCGTCCGGGCCACCGACGACGCCGGCGCGAAGGGCGTCGTCACCGTCACGGTCGGAGCGGACTTCGACGCGCCACGGGCGGTGACAGCCGTCCAGCATGCCCAGGACGGCGACGCGACCGTCACCTGGTCGGCACCCGCCTCCACCGGCGGCAGCGCGATCTCCGGATACACGGTGCTCACCGATCCGCCGACCGGCCCGCACCCGGCCAGCGGCGGCACCACCTCGCTGAACCTGACCGGGCTCGAGCCCGGCACGGCCTACTTCGTCAGCGTGTACGCCACCAACACCGGCGGTGCCACCTCTCCGCCCGGCACGGCGTCGCTCACGATCGGCGCTCGCCCCTCCGCCTGCCCGGTTGCGCTCACCCTCGGCAGCATCACCCGGTGCACGCTCAGCCGAGCCGGGCAGATCGCCACCTTCACGATCGCGGCCACCAGCGGTGACCGGCTGCGACTGCATGTCGCCCCCACCACCTCCGGCCGCGGTCCGGCACTGAGCACCAACCTGCTCACCCCGGGCGGCGCCGTCGCGTGCGCCGCGCGCACCGTGCACGACTTCGACTGCGCGATCCCGGCCACCGGCACGTACACCGCGACGGTGCGCGACTTCTACGGCACCGGCACCGGGCCGTACGCCATCACCGCGCAACGGCTGACCAACCCGGCCGGCTGCAGCACGCTGACCCTGGCCGTCACCACCGCCGGAACCCTCACCACCGGCGCGATGACCTGCCACCGTATCGCCGCCACCATGGGGGACCGGCTGCGCCTGCACACCGTTGCCACCGTGCCGGGCGCGTCGGCCCCGGCCACCTCGGCCGACCTGATCTCGCCGACCGGTGCGGTGGTCTGCTCGCTGCCGTCCGCCGGCGACCTCGACTGCGCGATCCCGGCTACGGGCACCTACACCACGACGGTCAGCGACTTCTACGGGTACGGCACCGGCACGTACGCCACGACCCCGCAGCGGCTGACCGACCCGGTCGGCTGCGGCACGGTCGCGATCGGTGGCAGCGCTTCCGCAACGATCGGACTCGGCACGGTCAGCTGCTACCGCGTCACCTCGACGGCAGGACGGGCCCTGAAGGTCGCGCTCAGCACGACCAGTCTCAAGCTGGCACCCGCCGCGGACGTGCTGTCCCCGGCCGGAACCCTCGTCTGCCCCGCGAGGACCGGCACCGCCACCTGCACGACACCGGCAGCAGGGACCTACACGATCACGGTCCGCGACTTCTACGGCTACCAGACCGGACCGTTCACCTTGGCGATCTCGTGAACATCGCCATCCGGGACGCGACATGGACACCCGGCGACGCCGCTGGTAGGAGTGGGTCGTGCTGAGGGCCATCGTCTGGGCTGCGCTCGGGACCGGTAGCGCGGCCGCCATCGTGTACGGGGTCCGTCGTCACCGGCCGGCCCGGGCCCAGCCCTGGCTGCTGCTCGCCGGCGCCGTCGTGGCGAGCGCCGCGGGTGACGTGCTGACCTCGTTCGACCGCCTCGGCGCGGCCAATATCTGCTTCTACGCCATGGTCGTGCTGGTCGCCTGCTGTCTGTTGCAGCTGACCCGGATCGGTGCCATCCTCGTCGACCGGGCGCGGCTCATCGACCTGCTCGCCCTGGCGTGTTCGACGCTGCTGGTGGTCTGGGTGTTCGTCGCCGGCGATGCCGGCCGGATGGGGGACGTCTCCGGGGCGTACGTCATCGGCGCCCTTCTGCTCCTCGTAGTCGTCGGCCGCCTGTTGGTCGCCGTGGGCCGTAACCTCTCGGCGGTGCTGCTGGTCGTGGGCGCGGTGGGTGTGCTGGTCAGCGACATCGTGCAGCCGTTGTGGCCGGGCCGGCTGAGCGAGACCGGGTTCGTGGTGCTCTACCTGGCCTGGGGCGCCGCCGCGCTGCATCCGTCGATGGTGCGGCTCACCGAGCCCGCGACGCCGCGTCCCAGCCCGTGGCGGATGCGCTGGGCGACGCTGCTGGGAATCTCCGTGGCCACCCCGCCGGTCGTTCTGCTGGTCGAGGCGGCCCACGGCACGGTCGGCGACGGCGTGGTGATCGCCGTGGCCGGTGCGATCACCCTTCTCCTGACGATCACCCGGCTGACCGACTCGGTGACCCTGAACCGGCAGGCCTTGACGCGCGAGCGCGGGCTGCGGCAGGCGAGCGCCGCGCTGGTCGTCGCCGCCGACCCGGCGGCCGTGGACCAGGCCGTCCGGTCCGCGATCGCCGAGCTCATGCCGCCGGACGCCATCCGCAGCACCGACCTGGCCCTCGACGACCGCCGGCTCCCGCCCGAGACGGTGCCCGGCCTCGGTGCCGGCCCGCCACCCCGCAGCTGGTGGGTCGACGACGCCGACCGCGACTATGCCACGCTGGTCTGTCCGCTCTGGCTGGAGCCGCTCGGCGTCGCCCGGCCCAGCGGCGGCGCCCTGATCCTGGTGGGTCGCCGGGACACCCTCACCGCCACTCGCGACACCCTCGAGGTGCTGGCCGGTCAGGCGGCCCTCGCGCTGGACCGCATCTGCCTGGTGGAGGCGGTCAACCGCCGCGACAGCGACCTCTACCTGCGCGCGGTGATCCAGAAAAGCGCGGACATCACGGTGGTGATCGACGAGGACCAGCGCATCCGGTACGCCAGTCCGTCGCTGGCCGCGCTGCTCGGCGTGGACGCCCTTCCGCCGCTGGCCACACTCGACGATCTGGTGCATCCCGACGACCGCCATCAGCTGGGTCAGGCCTTCCGCGGCGCCGGCGACGGCGTGGTGTTCTGCTCGCTGGTGCGGGCGGACGGCAGCCAGGTGCTGGTCGAAGCCAAGTACCGCGACCTGCGGGCGGACCGCCTGGTCCAAGGCTTCGTGGTGACGATGCGGGATTTCACCCAGGGCCATGAGCAGGGGGAGCGGCTGCCTCATGGCGACAACCTGGACGACCTGCCGGGCCGGGTGAACCGGCGCAGCTCCCGTCGCAAGTTCCGCTACTAGGGTCCGACACAGACCCTTGCGCCGGCCGGCGTCACGGCCGGGCCGCGGCCACCGCCAGCAGGTGAAACGCCTGGGCCTCGGCGGACGTGCCGGGATGGTCGAACGTGGGCGCGCCGCACGCGTCGCGGACCAGACCGAGCCCGTCCACCTTGCGCGACGCGGCCGTGAGCAGGTCGCGGCCGACATCGGCGTACGACGACGGCAGCCACCCGTCCTTGCTGCCGGTCAGCGCGGCGTACGCGAACATCTGCGCCGCGTTGGTCTCCACGAACGTGCCCGGGTCGTCCAGCACATCGTGGAAGAGGCCGTCCGGCCGGCGCTGCTCGAGGCAGGCGTCCAGGACGTCGCGGGCGTGCCCGGCCAGGGCGTCGCGCAGCTCGGGCGCCCATCGGATCGCCCGGGCGATGCCGGCCACCACCCAGCCGTTGCCGCCACCCCATCGATCGTCGCGCCCGGACCCGTCGGCCGACCAGATCGCGGCGTACAGGTTGTCGTGGCACAGCCGCCGCCGGTGACCCTCGACCTGGACCACCGCGAGGTCCGGACGCCCGGCCGCGGCCAGGAACGGCACCACCATGTAGACCGTGTCGGCCCACACCCCGCCGCTGCCGAGCACGTGGTAGAGCGTGCCGTCGCGGTCGCGGGGCGCCTCGCTCGCGAGCCAGTCGAGCTGCCGGCGAGCGGCCTCGGCGTGCCCGGCCAGCAGGGCCGCCTCGCCGCACGCGGCGCCGTTGACCGCGTTGGCCTCGTTCTCGACGCAGCCGAGACGGCCGTCCGCCGCCTGCCGGGTCACCGCGGCGGCGGCGAGCAGGCGTACCAGATCGTCGCGGCCGAGATCCCGGCAGGCGTGCGCCGCGACACCCTGTTCCCAGGACTGGCGCTGCATGGCGAGAAGGGCGTCGAGCACCCGCTGCTGTGAGCTCATGAGCGCACTGTAGAACCGCTAGTATCGGCCGATGCGCCGCATGGCGATGGAGGAGCTGCGTGCGTTCCTGGCCGCCGGCACCCGTACGGCGAAGATCGCCACGGTGTCGGCCGACGGCCACCCGCATGTGGTGCCCGTGTGGTTCGTGCTCGACGGCGACGACCTGGTGATCACCACCGCGAGCGGCAGCGCGAAGGCCCGCCACCTGGCCGCCGACCCGCGCGTGTCGATCGCCGTCGACGACGAGCGGCCACCGTTCGCGTTCGTTCACCTGCGGGCCACCGCGACGCTTCATCCCCGGCCGGCCGACCTGCTGGCGTGGACCACGCGGGTGGCCCGCCGCTACGCGGGCGACGAAGCGGCGGACGAGCTGGGCCGCCGCTACGCCCAGTTCGACGACCTGATCATCCGGGTGCCGATCGCCGGCGCGGTCGGCTATGCCGAGGTCGTCGGCTGATCCGGGTCGCCCACGACGGGCCGGGCCGCGGCGTTGCCGTGCGTGATGCGCAGGTAGTAGCCGTCCGGGTCGGTGAGCCGGAAGTCGTACAGGCCCCATGGCCGCAACTCGAGCGGTTCGCTCACCGCACCCCGCCGCCGGCAGCGCTCGTAGAGCGCCCGGAGCTCGTCCATGTCGTCGACCTCCAGCACGATCTCCACGCCCGCGCCCTTGTCGCCACGGAGTCGTTGCCGGGTGAACCCCCGGCCTTCCGCGTGCTCGGGCAGCTTCGCCACCGGACCGAGCCCGAGCACGACAACGCCCCGGCGCAGGCTCGCGTAGTCCTCGGCCTGTCGCTCCACCTCGAACCCCAGCACGTCACGGTAGAAGCCGACGCCGGCATCCAGGTCCGCGACGAACAGTTCCATCCGAAGCCGCATGTGCCGATGATCCACCGTGGCGTCCGGTCCCGCATCCGCCGTCGGGCGACTACCGTCCGCTCAGCTCGCTGACCACGGGGGCGAGGACGCCGGCCACGTCGGCTCCGAAGACGAAGTACGAGAAGCCGATCTCCTCCCGCCGCCGCAGGATCTCGTCGGCGGCCGCGGCCGGATCGCTCGGCAGGAAGGCGAGCGAGTCCGCCGCCCGGATGGCGGCGGTGTCGGTGTCCGGCGCTGCCATGAACGGCGCCACCGCGTCGCCGATCACCGGCACGTGCAGCGCCAGCTCCGCGCCGCGGCGGTTGTCGAAGTCGCGCACCCGTTTCGTCGTCCCGGTCCGGGTCTCGGTCTGCGGCATCACGAAGTTCACCGTGTCGGCCAGCTCGGCCGCGACCGCCTGCGCCTTCGGGCCGCCCACCGCCATCGCCACCGGGGTGTGCCGGTCCGGGCCGTCCAGCTCACGCAGGGCCGTGACGACCTCGCGCACCTGGTCCCATCGCCGGTCGGCCGGTACGTCGGGCAGGCCCAGCTCGCGAAGCAGCTGCCCGATGCCGGGGCGGCCGGACCCGATGCCCATCTCGAAACGCCCCTCGGTGAGCACGGTCAGCGAGTGCGCCTCCCACGCGGTGCTCCAGGCCGGCCGTACCGGTGACGCATACACCCAGGTACCGACGCGGCAATCGGTGATCGTCGCCGCGACCGCCAGCGCCGGGCCCGGCGCCGGCTGCCACGACGGCACGTCCGGCATCAGGATCGTCGAGTAGCCCTGGCCGGCCAGCCGGCGCAGCCGGTCGCGCCACGCCGGCACGTCGGTGGTGAGCGGAGCGACGACGCCGAACCGCAACGGCCTGTTCTGTCCTGCCGACATGATGATCATCCTTTTCCGGCCCGGACCTTCGCCGGGCTCTTCACCGGTGCTACGAACGGGCCGCTTCGGATCCGACAGGTAGGAGCGGAAAGGGCCACCCCCACCGTTCTGGGTGGGGTGGACTCAACCACACCCATACGACTGTGAGGATGTTGAGTGCTGCTCGGGGCTGGGGTCTGACCCGGGTTACGACAGGCCTGTGATGCCTTGAAAATGATCTGTCGGCTTCCGTCCCGGGCAGCGCTTACTGCCGCCGGACCGGCACACGAGCGTGTCCCGATAGGGGCCTTGCCGCTAACAAGGCACCGTCACAGTCCTGACCGCTTCGGGCCGGCCCGGCGACGGCGTCCGTCCGCCTGAGCCGTCAGGAGAGCCGAACAACCATGCCCAGCATCACCCACCACCGCACCGCCGGCCAGGACCACCCCCGGACCGGAGAAATCGTTCTTGGCATCGACACCCATGCCGACACCCACACCGGCGCGGTCCTCGACCACCACGGCGCCCTGCTGGACACCCACACCTTCCCGGCCACCAGCCTCGGCTACCAGGCCCTGCACGCCTGGGCGGACACCCTCGGCCGGATCTGGCGGGCCGGTATCGAGGGCAGCCACTCCTACGGCGCCGCCCTCACCCGGCACCTGCACACCCACGGGATCGTGGTTATCGAAGTCAACCAGCCCGACCGCCACGACCGGCGACGCCGCGGCAAAACCGACACCATCGACGCCGAAACCGCAGCCCGCGCCGTGCTATCGGGCCGATGCACCGCCCTGGCCAAAACCAGCGACGGACACACCGAACGCCTGCGACTGTTGGGTCTGCTGCACCGATAGGTGACAGGACAAGTCACGCGGCCTGACTGGCCGGTGGGCTCATGATGGTCTCGTACTCGATAGGGGTCAACCGGGACAGGCTTCGTTGGCGTCGCCGGCGGTGGTAGGTCCGTTCGATCCAGGTCACGATCGCGGTCCTCAATGCTTGTCTGGTGGGCCAGGTCCCGCGATCGAGGACGTTGTTCTGTAGTAGGCCGAAGAAGGATTCCATGGCGGCGTTGTCGCCGGCGGCGCCGACGCGGCCCATTGATCCGATCATGTGGTGACGGTGCAGTTCGAGGACGAGTTTCCGGCTGCGAAACTGCGACCCGCGGTCGGTGTGCAGCACGCAACCGGCCACCTCACCGCGGCGGGCGACGGCGTTGCGCAGGGCATTGACCGCCAGCCTAGATTTCATCCGCGAGTCGATGGAGTAGCCGACGATCCGGTTCGACCACACGTCCTTGATCGCGCACAGGTAGAGCTTGCCCTCAAGCGTGCGGTGTTCGGTGATGTCGGCCAGCCATAGCTGGTTCGGCCCGTCGGCGGTGAAGTCACGTTTGACGAGGTCGTCATGCACGGGTGGGCCCGGCCTGCCACCTTTGCCGCGCCGCCGCTTGCGGCTGAACGCGCTCCACCAGCCCATACCGGAGCAGATCCTCCAGGCGGTGCGCTCGACCATCGGCTGCCCGGCGGCGCGGGCCTCGTCGGCCAGGAACCGGTAGCCGAACTCCGGGTCGTCACGGTGGGCGTCGAACAACGCGTCCGCCCGGTACGCCTCGGCCCGCTCGGCGTCGGTGACCGGGCGGGCAAGCCACCGGTAGTAGGGCTGTCGAGCAATGGTCAGCACCCGGCACGTCACCGCGACGGGGATCCCGTCGGCGGCCAGCTCGCTCACGAGCGGGTAGAGCCTTTTCCCGGCAGATTCGCCTGCGACAGATACGCCGCAGCCCGGCGCAGGACCTCGTTCTCCTGCTCGAGGAGCTTGATCCGCTTACGCGCTTCGCGCAGCTCAGCGGAATCACTGCGGCTCACGCCGGGCTCGGCGCCGGCGTCGATGTCAGCCTGACGCAGCCACTTGAACAACGTCATCGGGTGGACCCCGAAGTCCTTCGCGATCTGCTCCACCGTCACGCCAGGATCGCGGCCTTGAGCGATCCGCACGACGTCGTCGCGGAACTCGCGGGGGTAGGGCTTGGGCACAGCAACATCCTTCCAGCCCGCCGTCACGGCAAGCCATCTCAGATGTCACCTATTGGTGCAGCAGACCCGTTCCAGCTCGCGAAAACCTCCGCGGTCAAAGCCCGCACCCAAGCGATCAACCAACTCAAAGCCATCCTCGTCGGCGCCGACCCCGCCCTACGCGAAACCCTGTCCGGACTCGGCACCACTCGACTGATCCGCGCCTGCGCCGAGCTGACCTGCGACACCCTCGACGAAACCCTGTTCGCCACCCACTACACCCTGCGACTACTCGCCCGCCGCATCCAAGACCTCACCAACCAGAGCGACGAACTGACCCAACACATCACCCGCGCCATCACCGCCAGCCGCCCCGCGCTGCTCCACCAACACGGCGTCGGCCCCGACACCGCCGCCACCCTGCTGATCACCATCGGCGACAACCCGCACCGCATCCACAACCAAGCCGCGTTCGCCGCCCTCTGCGGCAGCAACCCAATCAACGCCTCATCCGGCAAAACCAACCGCCACCGACTCAACCGCGGCGGCGACCGCCAAGCCAACCGAGCCCTCTACACCATCGCCCTCACCCGACTCGCCACCCACCAACCCACCCGCGACTACATGACCCGCCGCACCACCGAAGGCAAAACCAAACGCGAGATCATCCGCTGCCTCAAACGCTACATAGCCCGCCAGCTATACCCCCTCCTCACCAGCCCCTCCACCACTTGACACCCATAGGGGCATCATTTTCCCGGCGCCGTCCACAGGTCAGGCGCCGGCGAGCAGGCGGCCGATGTTGTCCGGGGCGAAGAACTCCGGCGGCGACGTCACCCCGGAGTTGAGCCGCGCGAAGGCGTCCATCGCCGGCTGGTTGCCGGCGATCGCGCTGACCAGGCCGGCCATCTGCTCGTCCGGCGGCTGCAGCGACGCGATCCCCAAGGTCATCTGGTAGACCGGCATCGCGCGGGCGTCGCGGCGCTTCTGATAGTCGGCCATCGCTTCCTCGTACGGCTCATCGCCGCCCAGCGTCGCGTCGAGCGCCGCCGCCAGGCCCTCGGCGTCCAGGAACGCGTCGGTGATGCCCTGGGCGGTGATGAAGTCGCGGCTGTAGCCGGCGTCGCCGACCAGGGCCCAGCCCGGGCCGTACGGAACGCGGAAGTAGTTGGGCACCGACGCCCCGGCGATCCGCTCCTCACGCGTGGCGGCCCGGATGCGCTCGGCGAAGGCGGGCGACAGCTCGAACGTCCGCATCAGCTCACCCTCGACGTCGTCACGGTGCTCGGCCAGCTCGGCGTGCGGCCAGCCGCCGATGACCAGCGTGAGGCCGTCGTTGGTAGGGCAGACCGCCCAGCCCCGGCCCGGCCGGCTGTACGCCTCGAAGGTGTCGGTCGGCAGGTTGCTCCAGTACGAGTAGTAGCCCACGGTCAGGGCCGGCACGTCCTCGTAGACCGCGGGCCGCACCGTCTTGGCGACGACCGAGTTGCGGCCGTCGGCGCCGACCACCACGCGCGCGGTGAGGACGTCGCCGCGGCCGCGGATGCCGGTGACCGTGCCGTCGGTGACCAGGACCTCCTCGACGCTGAAACCTTCGCTGACCTCGGCGCCGGCGGCGGCCGCGGCGTTCAGCAGGATCTGGTCGAGCAGGATGCGGCGCGGCGCGTACGCGTACGGTGTCGCGGTCGTGCCCGGCGCACCGGCGAGGGTGACCGGCCCGAAGTCGAACGAGTAACGCCCGACCGGCGGGCACCCGGTGGCCGTGACCTGCTCCTGGAGCCCCCAGCGCTGCAGCGCGCCGACCCCCGGCGGGTGGATCACATGGGTCGACACGGTGTCGCTGGGAAACGTCGCCCGGTCCACCAGCAGCGTCCGGTGACCGCGGCGGGCGAGCAGCATCGCGAGCGGCGCGCCGGCACAGCGAGCGCCCACCACGATGACGTCGTACGTCGGATCCGTCATGATCTCCCTCTTCGTCGGTGAGGCCATAGTGGACGACCGCCGGACCCGATGTCGATGGTCGTGCTCGGTAGGGTGGTGCCCACGGACCCCCTGATCACGCTCGCCCTGGCCGCCGCGGTGACGTCCCGGGTCCAGCTCGGCACCGGCGTCCTGGTGCCACCGCTGCACATGCCGGTCCGGCTCGCGAGGACGCTGGCCGCCCTCGACGCGGCCAGCGGCGGCCGTCTGATCGCCGGCCTCGGCGCCGGCTGGTCGCCGGACGAGTTCGCGGCCACCGCGCCGCGCCCACTCGCCGAGCGGGGAGAGGCGCTGGATGAGTTCCTGGACGTGGCCGCGGCCGTGTGGGGCCCGGACCCGGTGTCCTTCGACAACGGCCGCTACCGCATCGCGCCGTCCCGGATCAACCCGAAGCCGGCCCGCCGCATCCCGCTGCTGATGGGTGGCCGCGGCCCGGCGGCCCTGCGGCGAATAGCCCGGCACGGCGACGGCTGGTTGCCGGCCGGCGCGGCGCCCGCGGAGATCGCCGCGACCATGTCCCGGCTGCGCGAGATGGCCGAGTCGGTCGGCCGCGAGCCGTCGTCGATCGGCTGCGTGACCCAGGTCGGCGTATCCGACCCGGCGGCCCTGGCCGCCGACGGCCTGGCCCGGGTCGCCGACCAGATCGCCGCGCTGGCCGAGGCCGGGGTCGAGCACGCGTACGTGACACTGCCGTCGGCCGCCCGCAACCTGGACGAGCTGCTGGAGGCCGCCGAGGCCCTGCACGCCGCCGCGGCGCCGGCCGCCGGCCCGGCGAGGATCGGAGCGGCGCCGGAATAGGGCCGCACGTCGTCCGGGTGCGCTCCGAGAGAGAACGGCCTCCCAGATCGGCGCGCCGATCAGGCACGGAAGCGGGCTTCCCCGCCGGCTGGTACGAACTCGACGAACTCCCGCGACGACATCACGCTTGCTCGAAGAACTCCCATTGAATGTTGTCCGGATCGCGGAACGTGATCATCGCCGGGCCCAGCCGGTCTGCCTTGACGCCGCTGTTCGGCACTCCCGCATCGCCGAGCACCCGGGCCAGCCGGGCGACCTCACCGATCGGAACACCGATAGCCAAGTGGTCCAGCCCTATCCGCCACTCCTTGAACCGATCACCGGGCGGTGTCTGCGGCAGCGGTGGCAACAGCACCAGCCTGGTGGCCGTCCCGTCGAGGCGCAGCCGCAGCTTCTCCTCCAGGAAGTCCTGATCAACGGTCAGGCCGAGGACTCCCTCGTAGAACGCACGGGCACGGTGCAGGTCACTGACACGCAGCGTGATGTGGTGGAACGTGAACGACATCGGCCGACCATAGTGGCTCACCGCCGGTGAGAGAGCCATGAGTAAGAAAACCCCGCTGGGGTATGGCGCCTCCATGGCGCTTGGAACTATCCGCACCGATGTGCCCGCCCGGCTCGACCGGCTGCCGTGGGCACGGTGGCACTGGATGATCGTGATCGGGCTGGGCACGGTGTGGGTGCTCGACGGGCTCGAGGTCACCATCGTCGGCAATCTGTCCGGCCGGCTCAGCGAGCCCGGCAGCGGACTCGACATCACGCAGAGCCAGGTCACCGGGTTCGGTGCGGCGATCTACGTGCTCGGGGCCTGCTGCGGCGCCCTCTTCTTCGGGTGGCTCACCGACCGGTTCGGACGCAAGAAGCTTTTCATGATCACGCTGGCCGTCTATCTCTTCGGGACGGCGATGACGGCCCTGTCGTTCGCGCCCTGGTGGTTCTTCCTGTTCCGGTTCATCACCGGGGCGGGCATCGGCGGCGAGTACGCGGCCATCAACTCGGCGATCGACGAGCTGATCCCGGCCCGGCACCGCGGGCGCATCGACCTGGCCATCAACGGCACCTACTGGGCGGGCGCGGCGGTCGGCGCGCTGCTGACGGTGCCGATCCTCACGCAGCTGCCGGTCAGCTGGGGGTGGCGGGTCGCGTTCGGGATGGGCGTCGTGCTCGGGCTGGTGATCCTGCTGGTCCGGCGGCACGTGCCGGAGAGCCCGCGCTGGCTGTTCATCCACGGGCGCGGCGACGAGGCCGAGGCGCTGGTGCGCGGCGTCGAGGAGACGGTCGAGCGGGAGGACCACGTCACGCTCGAGCCGGTCGACGAGGACAAGAAGATCGAGATCCACCAGCGCCGGACGATCGGGTTCGGCACCATCGCCAAGACCCTGGTCACGCGGTATCCGAAGCGGGCGACGCTGGGCCTCGCGCTCTTCGTCGGGCAGGCGTTCCTCTACAACGCGATCACCTTCGGGTACGCGCAGATCCTCCAGACCTTCTTCAAGGTGCCCTCGGGCAACACCGGCTACTACTTCGCGGTCATCGCGGTCGGCAACCTGCTCGGCCCGCTCCTGCTGGCGCCCCTGTTCGACTCGGTGGGCCGCAAGATCATGATCACCGGCACGTACGTGGTGTCGGGCGTGCTGCTGCTGGGCACGGCCTGGCTCTTCGACCGCGGGTCCCTCAACGCGACGACCATGACCATCTGCTGGTGCGTCGTGCTGTTCTTCGCCTCGGCCGGCGCCTCCTCGGCGTACCTCACCGTCTCGGAGATCTTCCCGATGGAGACGCGGGCCCTGGCCATCGCGTTCTTCTACGCCGTCGGCACCGCGGCCGGCGGCATCACCGGCCCGCTGCTCTTCGCCCACCTGGTCGGCACCGGCCAGGTTCGCGACACGGTCATCGCGTTCGTCATCGGCGCCATCGTCATGATCATCGCGGGCCTGGTCGAGGCGGTGCTCGGCGTGAAGGCCGAACGGCGCAGCCTCGAGGACATCGCCACGCCCCTGACCGCGGCCGAGAAATCCCCGACAATGGCGACGTGATCACCGTCGCGCATCGTGCCGGCAACACCATCGCCGGCCTCCGGGACGCCCTGGAGGCCGGCGTCGACCTGGTGGAGGCCGACATCCATCTCTACCGGGGCGCGCTCGAGGTGCGGCACAGCCGGACGGTCGGCCCGCATCTCTACTGGGAGCGGACGACCGGCGTGACCCGCCGGCGCGACGTGCGGGTGCCCGAGCTCGACGAGGTGCTGGCGGCGGCGGACGGCGATCCGCGGCTGATGCTCGACTTGAAGGGCCGTTCGATGCCGGTCGCTGTCCGGGTCGCCGAGCGGCTGCGGGAGCGGATTCCCGGCGTACCGGTCGCGGTCTGCACCCGGCATTGGCCGATGCTCGAGGCGTTCGGCGAAGATCCGCAGGTCCGGCGGATCTTCTCGGCCGGTAACCGGGCCGAGATGGCCCGGCTCCGGGCACGGTTGAGCGGCAAACGCGTCGATGGCGTGTCGATCCGGCTACGGTTGCTGTCCGTGTCACTGGTGAAGGAGCTGCGCCGCGCCACCGACCTGGTGCTGGCGTGGCCGGTCGACACCGAGGCCGCCCTCGCGCAGGCGTCGGCGATCGGCGTCACCGGGGTGATCAGCAAGAACATGCCGATGCTGGATCGGCTGATGAGGGGGCGGCGATGAGGAAGCTCTTCGGTGCGGCAGTGGTGCTCGCCCTGGCCGGGTGCAGCGCGGCCACCCAGAAGACCGAGCCCGCGATCACCACGGTCGAGCCCAGCGTCGCGCCGTCGTCGGCCGCGCTTGCGAGCACCACCGTCCGGCCGCTGGACGGCACCGGCGCGGCCCCCTTCGACCAGGACCGCAAGCTGCAGGCCCCGCCCGGCTGGACGGTCACGGTCTGGGCCCGGATGACCAGCCCGCGCCTGCTGGCCTGGACCCCGGACGGCAAGCTGCTGATCTCGCGGCCCAAGTTCGGCGACGTGCTGGCGCTGACGCCGGGGGCGAACGGCGATGCGCCGCCGACCCAGCGGACCGCGGTGAGCGGCCTCGACCAGCCGCACGGGCTGGCCTTCGCCGGGAACACCCTCTATCTGGCCGAGAGCGACCAGGTCGACACCTTCGCGTACGCCGATGGCAAGCTCACCGGCCAGAAGGTGGTCGTCGGCGGGTTGCCCGACGCGAAGAGCCCGGAGCTGGGCGGCGCCTACGCCCACGCGCTCAAGAGCGTCGCCGTCGCGAAGGACGGCACCATCTACGTCTCGGTCGGCTCGACCGGCAACATCTCGGCCGAGGACCGGTCGGCGAGCCCCGAGCGGGCCACGATCCTGAAGGCGCCGGCCGGCGGCGGCACCCCGACCGTCTTCGCCCGCGGCGTCCGCAACGGCACCGGCCTGGCCATCGACCCGGACGGCGCGGTCTGGACCGCCGTCAACAACCGGGACAACATCGAGTACCCGCACGAGGGCAAGGACCAGGGCAAGGTCGAGACCTGGTACGTCAACGACCATCCCCTGGAGCCGCTGGCCAGGCTGACCCAGGGCCGTGACCTGGGCTGGCCGTACTGCAACCCGGACCCGGACGTCTCGCCGGGCGAGAAGGGCACGGCGCTGGCCTACACCAAGCGGCCGTTCGTGCGCGACATCCAGACCAACGCCGACGGGTCCAAGCTGGACTGCGCCAAGCTGCCCCCGGTCGAGCAGGGCATGGGCGCGCACTCGGCGCCGCTGGGGCTGAGCTTCGCGACGACGCCGGGGCTGGGTGGGGCGTACGGGCAAGGTGCTCTGGTGGGCATCCACGGCTCCTGGAACCGGCACCCGCCGCGCGCCCCCGAGGTCTCGTTCTTCGCCTGGCGCGACGGGACGCTCGGGCCGCAGCAGACGCTGCTGACCGGCTTCCAGGGCGCGGACGGCAAGCGGTGGGGCCGCCCGGTGATGGCGGTGCAGGGCCCGGACAAGGCGCTGTACGTGAGCGACGACCTGGCCGGCGCCATCTACCGGGTGACCATCGGCTCCTAGGACAGCCCTAGCCCAGGAGCCTGCCGAGCGCCTCGCGGGCGGCGGCGTCCCGGGCGGCCAGCTTGGCGAGCAGACCGGCCAGCGCGACCAGCCACTCGTCGACGCCGACCGTGCTGCGCTTGATGGTGACGCCGCGGACCACCTGGTGCACCTCGGCATGCACTCCGTGCGCCCGCTGCTCGAGCAGCAGCTTCTCGTCGGGCGTGGTCACGGTGAGGGCGACCGGCGTGCCGGGGCGGCCGTTCATCCGGTCGGCCATCGACCGCTTGCGCTCGACCTCGACCATGCCCGGCGGCAGCGCGTCGCCGAGCACGGTGGTCAGCACCCGGGCGTACGACTCGACGTCGGCCCGGTCGGCCCGCAGCGCGGCGGCGATCAGGTGCAGGTCGCCCAGGGGACCCCAGCCGGACGTCATCGGTCGGTGAGGGGCAGCACGAGCTGCGGTTTGGCGATGACGTGGTCGGCCCGCAGCGGGCGCACGGCCGTGCCGATCGCGAAGAACTCGGTGGTGTGCCCGCCCCAGCGGTGCGAGTTGGAGTGCATCTGCACGCCGACGATGCCCTCCGCGCCGAGCTGCTCGGCCTCCGCCTGCATGCGGCTCATCGCCAGCTCGCGGGCGTCGTAGAGGGCCTCGGTGTACTGCGGGATCTCGACGTTCTGCCCGATGTTGCCCATCGCCTGCCAGAACCGCTGGTGGGCGATGTGGTAGACGCAGGTGCCCATGGTCATGCCGAGCGGGGCGTAGCCGGCCTGGATCAGGGTCCAGAAGTCCTGCCCGGACAGGTCGCTGGTGAACGGCTGGCCGCGGTTGTTGCGCCAGCTACCGCCTTCGCCCGGCGGCGCATCGGCTTTGACCGCGGTGCCGACCGCGATGAACTCGGCGAGCTCGGAGCCGAACTCCTTGAACTCGATGTCGAGCCGCACCCCGACGATGCCGTCGGCGCCGAGCGCGTCGGCCTCCGCCTCCATCCGGGTCATCGCCAGCTCGCGGGCGTGGTACATGGCCTGGGAGAGCTGGTCGAGCTCGCGGTTCTGGCTCCACCGGCCGAACTGGATGCCGACGTGGTAGATGCTCGAGCCCAGCACCAGGCCCAGCGGCCGGAAGCCGGCCTCCCGCACGAGCAGGAACTCGTTGACGCTCAGGTCCGAGGTGAACAGGCTGGTGGCCTGCCCCGGGCGCATCTGCGCGAGGCGGCGCATGGCGTCGTCGGGCACGCCGGCGATGTTGACGGTCATCGTTCGCTCCGCAGCGGCAGGATGGTGAGACTGCTGGACTTCTTGCCTTCGGCGGCCCGGAACCGGGCGATCGCGTTGCCGACGACGACGCACTCGGCGGCGTGGTCGGTGTGGTACTGCTGGCCGGTCTCGACCCGCCACATCGTCGACCAGAGGCTGGACATCAGCGCGCCGTCGGTGCCGAGCGCGGCGGCCCGGGCGGCGAAGTCCCGCCGGGCCTGCGCCCGCACGTGGGTGAGCAGCTCGGTGTAGCCGGTCACCTCCTGGTTCACCGCCCACCGGCCGACCGACGTGCTCGTACGCCAATCGTCGTGCCGGATCGAGATCGCCAGCCCGTAGATCAGCCCGGCCGGCGCCCAGCCCGCGCTCAGCAGCTTCACCACGTCCTGCGCCGGGAGGTCGGTCGTGAACGGCTGGGCCGGCCGCTGCCGCCCGCGTGACCGGACCGCCGTGCCGAGCGCCATGAACTCGCGCTTCTGCCCGTCCAGCCGCTCCTCGGTGAACCGCACCCCGACCACCCCGTCGGCGCCGAGCGCGGCCGCTTCCTGCCGCATCCGGCCGAGCGCCGTGTCCCGGCCGTGGCGGATCGCCCGCGCGTACGGCTGGAAACCGGGAATGGCCCAGCGCGGCGCGCCCGTGGTCACCGGCCCCGCCTCGGCCTCGAGGATCTTGGCCATCGTGCTGCCGTAGGCCACCCGCGCGCCGCAGCCGCCCCACCCGGCCCAGCCGATCTGCATCACCGTCGTGCCGAGCACCTCGCCGACGGCGTCGAACCCGGCGACCTCGAGCCCGGCCAGCCCGCCGGCCGACAGCAGCGAGGTGCGCACACCGCCGGCCGCGGCCCGCTCCACCCGGGCCCGCGCGACCGGCGGCAGTCCCCGCCCGTCCCAGCCGTCAACCGTCACGTTCCAGTCATACTCCTGCGGCGCCAGCCACCGCTGTTACCCTCCGCCGATGGGCGTCAGGAACTACTTGATCGAGGGCGTCTCCGGCACCGGCAAGACCACCGTCGGCGACGAGCTGGCGCGGCGCGGATTCCACACCATCCACGGTGACCGGGCGCTGGCCTATCAGGGTGATCCGGAGACCGGCGAGCCGACCGACACGGCGCGGCACGAGAACCACCTCTGGCGGGTGGACTCGGTGACCGCCCTCATCGCCGACCGGCGCGAGCCCGTCACGTTCTTCTGCGGCGGCTCGCGGAACTTCGCCGCGTTCATCGACCTCTTCGACGGCGTTTTCGTGCTCGACGTCGACCCCGCCACGCTGCGGCGGCGGCTCGAGCGCAGGCCGGAGAACGAATTCGGCGGGCGGCCCGAGCAACGGGACTTCGTGGCGCACCTGCATCGGACCGGAGCCGACATCCCGCACGTCGGCGTGGTCATCGACGCCACCCGGCCGCCGGCCGACGTGGTCGACGAGATCCTGCGGCACTGCGGGAGCTGACGTGCACCGGCCGGTCCTCGTCGTCGGCATCGCCGCCTTCGCCGTGGTCGAGCTCGTGCAGGCGTTCCGCTCGCGGCGCGGCGCGCGGCCGGCCGATCTGCGGGCGGAGGCCGTCTTCCGGGTCCTGTTCTTGGCCGGGATCCTGATGCTGCCGCTGGGCCGGGCCCTCGCACCGGACGCCGTCTTCGGCCCGTTCGCGCTCGGCGCCGTGGTCATGTGGGCCGGCCTGCTGCTGCGCTGGTGGTCGTTCCGGACCCTGGGCCGGTTCTTCACCGTCGTGGTGAAGACCAGCGCCGACCAGCCGGTGGTCGACCGCGGCCCGTACCGCGTCCTGCGCCACCCGAGCTACACCGGGCTGCTGCTCATCTGCGCCGGCGTCGGCGTGATGCTGGGCAACTGGGTGGGCGCCGCGGCGTCCTTCCTGCTGGTGCTGGGCGCGCTGATCTACCGCCTGCGGATCGAGGAACGCGCGCTGAGCGCGGCGCTGGGCGAGCGCTACCGGGCGTACGCCGCCGGCCGCGCCCGGCTCGTCCCGTACGTCTACTGACGGTCCGTCACGGTTTGACGGCGCGGGTCGCGAAGTAGCCGGGCATCCAGTCCGCGGTGGCGTCCGCGTGGTGCGGCGCCTGCTCGAACCCGGTGATGACGAAGCCCGCGGCGAGCTGGCCGCCGATCTGCTCGGCCATGCTGTGGCTGTACTCCAGCGGCGTGTCCGCGCCGAACGTCCGTTCGCGCTCCTCGGCCGGCACGTGCGTGAGATCGCTGTACGGCAGCTTGTGCCGGACGACCAGCTCGCCGCGCTGGTCCAGCGCCTCGTGGTCGAACAGGTAGAGGTCCGGGTTGAGGAAGCCGCACAGCAGCGTCCCGCCCGGCCGCAGCACCCGGAAGGACTCCCGCCACACCGGGGCGAGCTCGGGGACGAACAGGTTCGAGACCGGGTTGAAGACCAGGTCGAACGACGAGTCGGCGAACGCGGACAGGTCGCGCATGTCGCCCAGCACCGTCCGCAGCGGCAGGTCGTCCCGCCGGGCGACCATCTCGTCCTGCTCGAGCTGGCGCGGCGAGTTGTCGAACACGGTGACCCGGGCCCCGGCCGCGGCGAGCGTCGGCCCCTGCTGGCCGCCGCCGGAGGCCAGGCACAGGATGTCGGCGCCGGCCAGGTCGGCCGGCAACCAGGAGCGGTCGACCGGCTCGTGGCCGATGAGCACGACCGACCAGTCACCGGCCCGCGCCCGGGCGACCGTCTCCGCGGAGATCGGCCGTGACCACTCGTTGCCCTGGTCGACCTGCCGGTCCCAGGCCGCGCGGTTGTGCGCCACCGGATCAAAGCTCATCCGTAGACGCTATCGGTTGTCACAGTTCCGGCGTGCGGCACGTCAGCTCGGTAGGAGGGCGCACAAAACCAGGACCGCGTCCACCCGATGCCAGCACAATGCGTCGTGGAGCCCAAGACCCGCGGAGGAAGCCACCATGTCCTATGCCGTCGACTTCGTCACCGTCTCGACCACCGGCCTCGAGTCCTCGCCGGTGGCGGACGCCCTGGCCGGCCTGCGCGCCAACGAGGCCCGCTACTTCAAGAACAAGTACGACCACGTCTTCACCGTCGAACCGGCGGACGAGGCCAAGGAGACCGTCGACTGGGTCAGCCGGATCCTCGAGGAGGAGCGCGGCATCGTCATCGCCTCGCCGCCGCTCGAGGCGACCGCCTTCCAGGTCGAGAACATCCGGATGGCGTACGTCTTCTACCGGAGCGGCCTGTCGATCAACGTGATGTACACGGTCGACGACGGCGGCAAGCGGGCGGTCGGGTTCAAGCTCTCCGACGGCATGGAGGTCCCGGAGGAGCTGGCGTCGTTCAAGTTCGCCCGGCAGAAGTCGAAGCTGGCCGGGACCATCCGCGGCTCGTTCTTCGTGATCAAGGGCGAATACTGAGCCATCGCCGTTCGCGTTCGGCGAGCGTCTGCTCCCACCACGGCGTGCCGCGTTCGCCCAGAGCGACCTTCGCCGCGTGCACCCGGGCCCGGGCGGGCGCCGGATCCGCGCCGGAGCGCAGCGCGGCGCCCACGTCCCGGCGGGCCGCCATCAGGGCCTTGCGCAGGCCGGCGGCCACCTCGGGCGGGATCGCGGGGTCGGTCGCGCGCCAGCGCCGGCCCTTGATGACGACGTAGTGGTCGCTCATCGATCGGACGCCGGCCAGACGTAGGGCAGGTCGTCGGGCACGTCGGGGAACACGACGTCGTAGTGGGCGGGATCCTTACGGCGCAGGGCCGAGCGGTGGCTGCGGTGCACGGCCGGATCGCCGAGCCAGGGCGGGAGCTCGTCGGCCGAGGCGAGCGCGTGCTGCGAGCGTACGTCGGCGACGCCCGTCCCGGCGGTGAGGTCGGCGACCAGGGTGACCGCGCACGTGTCCGCCCGTCCGCTCAACGTCCAGATCGCGCACATGTCCAGCCCGTAGCGGGTCAGCGCCTCCTCGTAGCCGCGCCACATCTTCACCACCGGGTGGTGTTTCCAGCCGTAGGTCTCGCGGGTCAGCGCCCGCAACACCTGGATGGTCTCCACCCGCTGCTTGCCCAGCCGTTTCGCGTCGAGCACGGCCGCGCTGGCGGCGAAGTCCGGGTAGGGCAGGAACGTCTGCACCCGGTGGTCATTCCCGCGGGCCGGGCGAATATGCGCGTCTCACAGCAGCGTGCGGAGCTCCCCGGCGAAACCCGCCGGGTCGGTCAACGGCAGGAAGGAGCCGGTCCGGGTGGGTGCCGATCCGCCGGCCATCGCGGGCTGGGGGAGCCAGCTCCCGTACGCCTGGAGAAGCCGCCGATCGGCGCGAGGCTCGGCATAGGGCCGCAGCTCGTCCGGCACCTCCCGGGGCTCGGCCGGCGTCTCGAGGGTGACCACGCAGTGGGTCCGGTAGGCGTCGGCGAACGCCATCGCCAGCCGGGCCGACTCCGCGTGCCCGACCACGACCGGCGCCCGGTGCAGGTTCAGGCCGTTGACCAGCACCGCCAGGTCCCGGGCGAGCCGTTCGACGCCGTAGTCGTCGCGGGCCGGGCTCTGGCCATGGCCGGGCAGGTCGGGCGCCACCACCGTGCAGCTGGCCGTCGCGATCAGCTCGGCCGCGGCCGGCCACCACATCGTGCGGTCGAGCAGCAGCCCGTGCAGCAGCACGACCGGGCGGCCGAACTCACCCCACCGGTCGAAGACCACCATGCTCCGCGGGCTTCCGGTGACGTGCGTGCTGCGGCGGGGTGGTTGCGGATGCACGGAATCGACCTCCTGGGTCCCGAGGGCCTGTACCCGGTTAACGGCGATGGATGCCCCGGCGACGCGGGTCTATGCCCGCCGAGGTTCGCTCGTGGCCCGCCGATCGCGCGCCGGGTGCGGGCCGGCGGCTGACCGGTGCCTGATGGCCGGGCCCGGCGGGACGGACTAGGGTTGCGGCGTGACGGGCGAGGCGGCGCATACCTGCTGGTCGTACGACGACCAGCGGGCCTTCGAGGCGTACGCGCGCGCCTATCTCGCCGACGGTCTCGCCCGCGGCGAGCAGGTCTGGTACGTGCCCGGCGAGCGGTCGACCGGAGTTGTCGACGGCTGGCTGTCGGACATCGGCGGCCGGCCCGGCTCGGCCCGCGTGGTGCGATCCGGCGACGCCTACGCCGCCGGCCAGGTCATCGATCCCGCCGGCCAGGTCGCGGCCTACACGGCCGCCACCGAGCGGGCGATCGCCGACGGCTTCACCGGCCTGCGGGTCTGTGCCGATTGCACCCCGCTCGTGCGCACCACGGCCCAACTCGACGCGTTCGCTCGGTACGAGTACGCCATAGGGGGGTATATGCGAGTCGCGCCGATGCGGGCCGTCTGCGCGTACGACCGCCGTGAGCTGGGCGAACGAGCCGTGGCCGAGTTGGCCGGGGTGCACCGGCACAGCAACGCGGGCGTCCCGTTCCGCCTGCACGCGTCGGGCCGCCCGGGCGTGGCCATCCTCGACGGCGAGGTCGACGCGGCCGGGGAGGAGCTGTTCGTGACCGCTCTGCGGCGGTCGGGGCTGGGCGGGCCGGGTAACACGGAGAAAGGCAAGGTCGGCGAGGAAGTGGTCATCGACGCCCGTGGTTCGGGGTTCGTGGACCATCGCGCCCTGATGCGGTTGCAGCGGCATGCCTCCGAGTGCGCGGTGACGGTCGTGCTGCGCACCGGGCGGCCCTCGGTGCGGCGGCTGGCCGGCCTGCTCGAGCTGTCCCGCGTCGTGGTGGAGATCGTGGCATGAGGACGGGCGCCGCGGCCGGGCACATCGGCTACTACCACGAGGCCGTCTGCTACGACTCGGCCGAGCACCTGCTCGGGGTCGTCGTCCCGTTCCTGCTGGACGGCATCGAGGCGGGCGAGCCGAGCATCGTGGCGCTGGGCGAGCTCAACGCCGCCCTGGTGCGCTCGGCCCTGCCGGCCGACAGCAAGGTCGTGTTCCTGACCGGCGGGGAGATGTACGCGCGGCCGGCCACGGCCATCCGGTCGTACCGCAAGCTGCTGGCCGACCACGTGAGCGAGGGCGCCGCCCAGATCCGCATCATCGGCGAGGTCACCTCGCGGGCGCTCGGCCCGACGTGGGACTGGTGGGCGCGCTACGAGTCGGCGATCAACCACGCGTACGACGAGTTCCCGCTGTGGAGCATGTGCGCGTACGACGTGCGGGTCACGCCGGGCGCGGTCCTCGACGACGTCCTGCGCACCCACCCGCGCACCGCCCTGCCGGACGGCAGCCACCCGCCGAACCGGCAGTACATCGACCCCGTCGGCTACCTCAGCGTGCCCCGCCCGCCCGTTCCCGACCCGGTCCAGCTCACCGGGCCGCGGGCCGACCTGACCGACCCCACCCCGGCCGAGGCTCGCCTGGCCGTCCATGCCGCGGGGACCGGCCTGCTCTCGGCCGACGACCTGGACGACCTGGTGGTGGCCGCGAGCGAGACGGTGACCAACGCCCGGCGGCACGGCCGCGGGCCGATCCGGATGCGCCTGTGGACCGCCGGCGACCGGGTCGTCATCACCGTCACCGACGCCGGGCGCGGCCCCCGCGACCCGTTCGCGGGCCTGCTGCCGGGGACGAACGACAACGGCGGCGGGCTCGGCCTGTGGATCACCCACCAGTCCTGCAGCCACGTGAGCCTCGACCGCGGGCCGGACGGCTTCACCGTGCGGCTGACCGGTGGCGTTCCGCTCTGACTCATAGTTCTCCCATCGCTCTTGTAGGGATAGGCTGGGCGGCATGGACGCACATGAGTGGGCGCAGTGGCACGCCGAGCACGAGCGCCGGCTGGCCTCGCCGCACGGGTTCCTCGCCATCACCAGCCTGAACTTCCTCGACGGCACGCCACGGCGCTTCCCCGACGCCCCGGGCGAGTGGTCGACCGGCCCGGACGGCGTGGTCGTCGACCTCGCCGAGGGGGAGTCGCTGACCGTCGACGGCGCCACGGTCACCGGCCGGCACGCGTTCGGCGTGCTGCCCGAGCGCGGCGGGGTCGAGGCCGGCGCCGGCGAGGCCGTGATCGAGGTGGCCAGGCGCGGCGGCTTCGACATCGTCCGGCCCCGCCATCCCTCGCACGAGCTGCGCCGCCGGTTCCGCGGCACGCCCGCCTTCGAGCCCGACGAGAAGTGGGTGCTGACCGGGCGGTTCGTTCCGTTCGACGAGCCCCGCGACGTCACCGTGGGCGCGGCGGTCGAGGGCCTCGAGCACGTCTACGAGTCGCCCGGGCGGGTCGAGTTCGAGGCGCTGGGCACCCCGCTCGCGCTGACCGTCTTCAACGGCCGGGCGCCGGGCTCCCTCTTCGCGCTGTTCACCGACGAGACCTCCGGCATCACCACGTACGCGGCGAACCGCAGCCTGGCGATCGACGCGCCCGCGGCCGACGGCAGTGTGGTGCTCGACTTCACCCGGGCGACGAACCTGCCCTGCGCCTACACCGACTTCGCGACGTGCCCGCTGCCGCCGGCCGAGAACCGGTTGCCGGTCGCGGTCGAGGCCGGCGAGAAGATCCCGTACGAGCGGGCCTAGCGAGCCCGGCCGGAACGTCGGCTACAACTGAAGAGGTAGCCGGAGGAGCGGCCCATGGCATCCGCCGCGGCAGGGTCCGCGCCGGCCGGCGACGACCGCCGGCCGGCGGCGACCGCGCGGGCCCGCTCCGGCCGGGCCGACGCCGCCGCCCTGGTCTCCTACCTGGCGCTGGCCGCCGTCGTCACGCGGAACCTGTGGGCCGATCCCGGCGGCCGCGAGCTGTTCAACCGCGACGATCACGGGTTCTTCCTGGTCATGATCGCGCACGGGGAGCGGGTGCTGTTCCACGGCGAGTCGCCGCTGTTCACCACCCGCCTGAACGCACCGGCCGGGGTCAACCTGATGGCCAACACCTCGATGCCGGCCCTGACCATCCCGCTCGCGCCGATCACCCATGCCTTCGGCCCGGCGGTCACCTTCGCGGTCCTGCTCACCGCCGGCCTGGCCGGCACCGCGGCGGCCTGGTGGTGGCTGCTGTCGCGGCAGCTGGTGGGCAGCCGCCCGGCCGCGTGGACCGGCGGGTTGTGGGCCGGATTCGCGCCCGGCGTCCTCGCCCATGCCAACGGCCAGGTCAATCTGGTCAGCGGGTACGTGATCCCGTTCATCGCCGGGCAGGTGATCCGGCTCCGCGAGCCGGGCCGCGTCTGGCGCGGTGGGGTGCTGCTCGGCCTGCTGACCGTCCTGCAGGCGTTCGTGAACGAGGAGACCCTGCTGCTGGCGGCACTGGCGATGGTGCTGATCGTCGCCGGATACGCGCTGATGAACCGGCCGGACGCGCGGGACAGCGCGGGCCGCTTCCTGGCCGGCGCCGCGGTCGCCGCCGGTGTCGCCGGTGTGCTGCTCGCCTACCCGCTGTACTGGCAGTTCTTCGGCCCCGGCCACTACCGGGGACTGCCGTTCGGGCCGGATCTGTACGCCACCACCCTCGGTGCCGTGGTCGCCTATTCGCCCGGGTCCATCGCCGGCGGCACGAGCGCCGTACGGCAGTTCGGCGGCAGCATCACCGAGGCCGGCACCTTCTGGGGACCGGTCGCGTGCCTGATGATCGTCGTGTCGGCGGTGCTGGCGCGCCGGTCGGCGGCCGCCCGGGCTACCGCGCTGGCCGGCCTGATCCTGCTGACCATGTCGTTCGGCTCCCGGCTGCGGCCGAGCCGGGCCGGCGTATCGATCCCGGCGCCGTTCGGCTGGGTCGGCCGCACGCCGGTGCTGAACCTGGTGACCACCCCCCGGTACGCGTTGGCCGCCACGGCCCTGGCCGGCGTGCTGCTCGCCCTCGGCGCCGACCAGGTGCGGCGCCGGCCGGCCCTCGCCCACCGGGCGTTCTGGACCGGGATGGCGCTCGCGCTCGTGCCGCTGTTCCCGCGGGCGTTGCCGGTAACGCCCGCGCCCGCGGTGCCCGCCTTCTTCGCCGACCGCATGTGGCGTCCCTACCTGCGCCCCGGTCAGAGCGTCGTGATCGTGCCGCTGCCGGCCATGACCACCGGCCGGGACGGCATGCGCCTCGCCGCCCTGAGCCACCTGGCGTTCCGGGTGCCCCGCGGCTACTTCCTGGGCCCGGCCGATCCGCCCGTCCACGAGCACGGATCGTGGCGCCCGCCACCCCGGTACGCCTCGACGCTCCTGGCCGGCGTCGGCCGGTTCGGTTTCGCGCCGTACCTGACCGCCGCCGCCCGCCGGGCCGTGCTGAGCGACCTGCGCTACTGGCGGGCAGGCGTGGTCGTCCTGCTGCCAGGCGCTCCGCACCGGGCCGCGCTCTGGACGACCCTCACCAGGGTGCTCGGCCTGCCCCTGCCGGTCGGCGGCGTCGACGTCTGGCGGCTGCCGCCGTCCCGGTGAGGCCGCTCAAGAGGCCTTCTTGGCAGTGCTCCGGCCGGCAGTGCTCTTCTTCGCCGCGGTCTTCTTCGCCCCGGTGGTCTTCTTCGCCCCGGTGGCCTTCTTCGCGGTGGCCTTCTTCGCGGTGGTCGTTTTCTTCGCGGTGGCCTTCTTCGCGGTGGCCTTCTTGGCGGTCGTCTTCTTGACGGCCGCGGTCGCCTTCTTGGCCGGGGCCTTCGCCGCGGAGCCGCCGCGGCGCTTCTGGGCGTTCTCGACGCTCTGCCGCAGCACCGACAGCAGGTCGGTGACGTTCGTCGGCTCCGGCGCCGGCTCGGCCGCCGTGATCTCCTTGCCGGCCTTCTTCTGCTCGATGAGCTCGTTGACCCGGTCGGTGTAGGTGTCGCGGAAGTCCGTGGGCCGCCACGGGCCGGCCATCGAGTCGATCAGCTGCTGGGCCATCGCCAGCTCGCTCTTCTTGGCCGCGCCCGTGCGGGGCAGGCCCTCGATCTCGTCCTTCGGGTCACGCACCTCGTCGGCGAAGAACATCGTCTGCAGCATCAGCAGCGGGCCCTCGGGGCGGATCGCGGTCAGGTACTCCTTGTTGCGCATCACCAGCGTGCCGATCGCGGCCTTGCCGGCGTCGGCCATCGCGTCGCGCAGCAGGCCGTAGACCTTGCGGGTCTCCTCGGCGCCGGGGCCGAGGTAGTACGTCTTCTGATAGTAGATCGGGTCGATCTCGTCGAGGTCGACGAACCGGTCGATCTCCAGGCTGCGTGACCGCCCGGGCGCCACCGAGTCGAGCTCCTCGGCGTCCAGCATCACGTAGTCGCCGCCGCCGACGTCGGCGCCCTTGACGATGTCGTCGAAGTCGACCTCCTTGCCGGTGCGCTCGTTGACGCGCTTGTACCGGATGCGGTCGGCCGTGTCCTTCTCGAACTGGTGGAACGACACCTCGTGCTCGTGCGTCGCCGAGTACATCGCGACCGGCACCGACACCAGCCCGAACGTGATCGACCCGGTCCAGATCGGCCGTGCCATGGGAACCTCCTAGGTGAGCGGTGGCAGCTTCTGCGGGTGGTCGAGAACGTCGTGGAACAGGTCGCCGCGCTCGGCCAGGCGCGGCAGGATCGTGCGGATGGTGAACCCGTCCGGCCGCAGCGTGGGGTCGTCGAGCTCGTCCCACTCGATCGGAGCCGACACCGGCGCGCCGGCCGACGGCCGCGGGCTGTACGGCGCGACGAGCGTCTTGTTGATGGCGTTCTGGGTGTAGTCGAGGCGCGCCCGGCCGCCGCGGTCGCTGCGCTGCCACTTCCAGCTGACCAGGTCGGGCAGCACCGCGCCGACCGTGCGGGAGAGGGCCTCGACCCAGGCCCGGGTCTCGTCGAAGCCGGGCCCGGTCTCGATCGGCACCCAGATCTGGATGCCGCGCCGGCCGGTCACCTTGGCCCGGGCCGCGACGCCGAGGTGCTCGAACGCGGTGCGGTGCAGCCGGGCCAGCGTCAGCACGTCGTCCCACCGGGTCGAGACGCCGGGGTCGAGGTCGATCAGCGCGTAGCTCGGCTCGTGCGGGGCGGCGGTCGGCGACGTCCACGGATGCCATTCCAGCCCGCCGAAGTTGGCCGCCCAGACCAGCGCGGCCGGTTCGTCCACGACCAGGTAGGTGCGGGTCTCGCCGGGGCCGGCCTCGGGGTTGTCCCAGCGGGCCAGCCAGTCCGGCGCGTGCGCGGGCAGCTCCTTGTGCCAGAAGCCCTTGGCCCCGGCGCCGTCCGGGTAGCGGTGCAGGTTCAGCGCCCGCCCGGTCAGATAGGGCACGACCGTGGGCGCGACGCGGGCGGTGTAGGCCAGCAGCTCACGCTTGGTGATCGGCGGCTCGCCGTCGCGGCCGGGGAAGAGCACCTTGTCGAGGTTGGTGACGCGCAGGCGCCGGCCGAAGACGTCCCACGAGCCGCCGCCGGGGCCGAGCGCGTCGAGCGGCGCGAGGAGCTCGTCGGACACCAGGTCGCTCACCGGCCGGCCCGCACGTCGTCGTTGGTGCGGCCGGACAGCACCGAGAGCGGGTGCTCCTCCGGGTCCCAGCCCGGCACCGCGTGCTCGTCGCGCTTGTGCAGCAGCAGCCACTCCTCCTTTCCGGCGGCGTCGACCCGGGTGCGCACCAGCACGAACCGGCCGCGGAGCTTCACCCCGTACAGGTCGAAGTGCAGTTCCCCGAGGAAGAGCGACTTGCCCGGCGGATCGCCGTTCGCCGGCACCCAGGTCCCGTTGTCCCAGACGATCACGTCGCCGGCGCCGTACTGTCCGGCCGGAAGCACGCCCTCGAACGACCCGTAGTCGAGCGCGTGGTCCTCGACGTGGAAGGCCGCCCGGCGCACCGAGGGATCGAGCGTCGGCCCCTTCGGCACCGCCCAGCTCGCCAGCACCCCGTCGACCTCGAGCCGGAAGTCGTAGTGCAGGCGCCGTGCCCGGTGCCGCTGCACCACGAACCGACGGTCGTCCATGCCGTTCGTATACCCGTTCCCGGCGCCGCAAGCACCCGGGCGCGCGGCCGTTTGATCCCGATCACGGTGGGTACGCGAGTTGATTGACGCAGCAAAAAACCGAAGGGACCGAACTCATGACCAAGCTCGCGGTCATCTACTACTCCTCGACCGGAACGGTCCACGCCATGGCCAAGCGCGCCGCGCAGGCCGGCGAGAAGGCCGGCGCCGAGGTGCGGGTGCGCCAGGTCGCCGAGCTTGCGCCCCCGGAGGCGATCGCCTCGAACGCGGCGTGGAGCCAGCACTTCGACGCGACCAAGGACGAGCCGAGGGCGACCCCGGACGACATCGTGTGGGCCGACGCCGTGCTGCTGGGCACGCCGACCCGCTACGGCAACGTGGCCAGCCAGCTCAAGCAGTTCCTCGACACGCTCGGCCCGCAGTGGTCGCAGGGCCTGCTGGCGGACAAGGTCTACGCCGGCTTCACCTCGACCATGACCGCCCACGGTGGCCAGGAGTCGACGCTGCTGGCCCTCTACAACACGATCTACCACTTCGGCGGCCTGGTGGCGGCGCCCGGTTACACCGATCCGCTCAAGTTCGCGGACGGCAACCCGTACGGCGTCTCGCATGTCACCGGCGGAAGCAACGACGCACCGCTCGGTGAAGCCCAGCTCGCCGCCCTGGATCACCTCGCCGAGCGGGCCGTGCGAATCGCCGGCAAGCTGGCCTCCTGAGCGATGATCTCGGCGACCCGGTGAACGGCGGGGGAGACCTCGCCGGCCCGGGTCGCCAGCGCGAGATCGACCGTGGCCGGCTCGGCGAGCTCGACGTAGGCGACGCCGCGCAGCGCCAGGCTGCGGACCGGCTCCGGCACCAGCGCCACCCCTAGCCCGGCCGCCACGAAGACGACCAGGGTGACCGTCTCGCCCACCTCCATGATCTCGGGTGGGCGGAACCCGGCCGCGGCGCAGGCGGCCAGCACGTGCTCGTGCATCGACGAGCGGTGGCCGGAGAAGTGCATGACGAACGGCTCGCCGGACAGCTCGGCGAGATCGATGCGGGTGCGCGCGGCCAGCGGATGCCGGTCCGGCAGCACCGCCACCAGCCGCTCGGTCCGCAGCACGCGCAGGTCGACGCCGGGGCGGGCGGCGCCGTCCGGGCGCAGGACCACCAGGTCGTACGTCTCGTCCAGCAACCCGTCGAGCAGGGCCGGGCTGAGCAGCTCGCTGTGCAGGTCGAGCCGGACCCCGGGCAGCGCGTCGCGAACCTCGCGCGCGGCCCGCGGCAGCAGGTCGTAGCTGGCGGTGCCGATGAAGCCGGCCGACACCCGCCCGGCCCGGCCCTCGGCGACCAGCGCCATGTCGGTCGCGGCCCGGTCGACCGAGCCCAGCACCGCGCGGGCGTGCTCGGCGAAGCGATGGCCGGCCCCGGTGAGCTCGACCCGCCGGGTGGTACGGCTGACCAGCTCCACGCCGAGCTCCCGCTCGAGCTGCTTGACCTGCTGGGAGAGGGCCGGCTGGGCGATGTGCAGGCGCTCGGCGGCGCGGCCGAAGTGCCGTTCCTCGGCCAGCGCCGCGAACGAGCGCAGGTGGCGCAGTTCCATACGCGTACGTTATCAATCGGGTTGGATTCAGTATTGGAGTCAATCGGTCGGCTCGTCGTAGGTTAAGAGGCGTGACTTCCGCCTATCTCTACGCCGCCGCGCGCACGCCGTTCGGCCGCTTCGGCGGCGCCCTGGCCGACGTGCGCCCCGACGATCTCGCCGCGATCGCGCTGAAGGGCGTGCTGGCGAAGGTGCCCGCGCTCGACCCGGCCGCGATCGAGGACGTCGTGTGGGGCTGCGCCAACCAGGCCGGCGAGGACAACCGCAACGTCGGCCGGATGGCGGTGCTGCTGGCCGGGCTGCCGGTGTCGGTGCCGGCCACCACGGTCAACCGGCTCTGCGGCTCGTCGCTGGACGCGGCGATCATCGGCTCGCGCGCGATCGAGTCCGGCGACGCCGACGTGGTGGTGGCGGGTGGGGTCGAGTCGATGACCCGGGCGCCGTGGGTGCTGCCGAAGCCGTCGCGGGCGTTCCCGGCCGGCAACGTGACCGCGGTGTCGACCACGCTGGGCTGGCGGCTGGTCAACGAGAACATGCCCCCGGAGTGGACGGTCTCGCTGGGCGAGGCCAACGAGCTGCTGGGGGAGAAGTTCGGCATTTCCCGCGTACGCCAGGACGAGTTCGCCGCCACCTCGCACAACCGGGCCGACGCCGCCTGGTCGTCCGGCTTCTACGACCCGCTCGTGGTGCCGGTCCCCGGCGTGGCGCTCGCCCGCGACGAGGGCATCCGCCCCGGTTCGTCGGCCGCCGCGCTCGAGCGGCTGAAACCGTCGTTCCGCCCCGACGGCACGATCACCGCCGGCAACGCGTCCCCGCTCAACGACGGCGCGTCGGCGCTCGTCCTCGGCTCGGCCGCGGCCGCCGACCGGATCGGCGGCGCGCCGATCGCCCGGATCGCCGGCCGCGGGGTGTCCGCGGTCGAGCCGCCGATGTTCGGCTACGCGCCGGTCGAGGCCGCCGACCGGGCCCTGGCGCGGGCCGGCATCACCTGGGCCGACGTGTCCGCGGTCGAGCTCAACGAGGCGTTCGCCGTGCAGTCGCTGGCCTGCGTCGACGCCTGGGACATCGATCCGGCGATCGTCAACGCCAAGGGCGGCGCGATCGCGATCGGCCACCCGCTCGGCGCCTCCGGCGGGCGGATCCTCGGCACGCTCGCCGCCCGGCTGCGCGAGTCCGGCGACCGCTGGGGCGTGGCCGCCATCTGCATCGGCGTCGGCCAGGCGCTGGCGGTCGTGCTGGAGAACGTCTCGTGAGTGCTGCCATCGTCGCCTCGGCGGCCGAGGCCGTCGCCGGGATCGAGGACGGCTCGACGGTGCTGATCGGCGGGTTCGGCCTGGCCGGCATGCCGGTGCACCTGATCGACGCACTGATCGAGCAGGGTGCGACCGGGCTCACGGTGGTCTCCAACAACGCCGGCAACGGCGACACCGGGCTCGCCGCGCTGCTGGCCGAGGGCCGGGTGCGCAAGGTGATCTGCTCGTTCCCGCGGCAGACCGACTCCTGGGTGTTCGACGGCCTCTACCGGGCCGGGAAGATCGAGCTGGAGGTCGTGCCGCAGGGCAACCTGGCCGAGCGGATGCGCGCGGCCGGCGCCGGCATCGGGGCGTTCTTCTCGCCGACCGCGGTCGGCACGCCGCTGGCCGAGGGCAAGGAGACCCGCGAGATCGACGGCCGCACGTACGTCCTGGAGTACCCGATCAAGGGCGACGTGGCGCTGATCGGCGCGTACCGCTCGGACCGGATGGGCAACCTGGTCTACCGCAAGACCGCCCGCAATTTCGGCCCGGTGATGGCGACCGCGGCCAAGCTGGTCGTGGCGCAGGTCAGCGAGATCGTGGAGACGGGCGCGCTCGACCCCGAAGCCGTCGTGACGCCGAGCATCTACGTGGATCGGGTGGTGGCCGTATGAGCCTCGACAAGCACGAGATGGCGGCGCTGGTGGCCCGCGACATCCCGGCCGGCTCCTACGTGAACCTCGGGATCGGCCAGCCCACGCTGGTCGCCGACCACCTGCCGGCCGGTTCGGGCGTGGTCCTGCACACCGAGAACGGCATGCTCAACATGGGCCCGGCCGCGACCGGTTCGCTCGTCGACCCGGACCTGATCAACGCGGGCAAGGTGCCGGTCACCGAGCTGCCCGGCTCGGCCTACTTCCACCACGCCGACTCGTTCGCCATGATGCGCGGCGGCCACCTCGACGTCTGCGTGCTCGGCGCGTTCCAGGTGTCGGCGGCCGGCGACCTGGCCAACTGGCACACCGGCGAGCCGGACGCGATCCCCGCGGTGGGCGGCGCGATGGATCTGGCGATCGGGGCCAAGAGCGTGTACGTGATGATGACACTCTTCGCCAAGGACGGGTCCCCGAAGCTGGTGCCGAAGTGCACGTACCCGCTGACGGGGTTGGGTTGTGTCGATCGGGTCTACACCGACCTGGCGACGTTCGTGGTGGGGGAGGGCGGCGTGCGGGTGCGGGAGACGTTCGGCATCACCGTCGACGAGCTGCGCGACCGCCTCGACGTGCCGCTGCTCGATTAGGGCTTGTCGCGCCGGTCATGCCGCGCGTTCGAGCAGGTAGCGCGTGCAGATTGGTTCGTTGCGCTCGCCCGCGACGCGCTTGTCCTCACTCACCGAGACGACGCGCCAGCCCTGCCGGGCGAGTTGGTTGAGCTCGTCCAGCACCTGGTCGCCCGGCCATTCGCCGGCCGGGCCGGCCCGGAACAGCCGGCCGTCCGCCCTGTCCGCCTCGTTCGCCTCGTTCGCCTCGTTTGCCCGAGCGGCGCCGCTGAACCGGAGCTCCCATCCTTCGGCCGGCTCGACGACCGGGCGCATCGTCGCCTGCGTCTCGGCCCACGCGTCCAACAGCGCAAACACATCGTCTTCCGGGTTTGCCGCCGTGCCTCGGCCGTCGGTCCACGGCCGGAAGAACTCCAGCTCGGCCCGCACCCGCTCGGCGCGGTCGCGGTAGGGATTCAGCCGGTGCACGATGTCGTGGGCCCGCTCGACCAGCGCGGCCACCCCCGGCGGGAGGGCGCGCGTCGTGCGAATCGTGGTGAGCTCCGGCGGGAGGCGCACGACGGTCTGGTCCTCGCGCGTGGATATCACCGTCCACTCGTACGGCCCGGCCGGGCCCAGCCGGCACCGGATGGGCGGCTCGCCGGGCAACGAGATCCGCACCTCGAACTGACCGGGCAGCTCCTCCACCCGGGTCTGCTCCTGCCAAGCCGCGGCCGCCGCCTCGAGGCGCGCGACCTCGGCCGACAGATCGGCGACCTTGCCGGTGACCAGTTCCCGGTCACGCAGCAGCGGCATGATCTCGTCGTCGAACCGCTGCGCGAGCCACTCGCTCAGGCGCTCGGTGGCGACCCGTTCACCCTGGCCGGATGCGACGATCGACGGCGCCACCCACGGTTCCCGATCGGGGAAGGTGATCAGCTCGACGGCTGTCCTCCGCAGCGTGAGGAACCCATAGGATGTCTCCGGCATCGTGCCAGTTTGACAGCGATCAGCGCGGAGCACGACGTTCTCGCACCGCCGAGCGAGGAGGGATGACGAATGGCTTGTCCGCTGTGCGAGCCGGATTCGGCCAAGTCGCTTCCCGGCCCCGCGCCCGCCCTGCTGTGCGACCGCCACCGGCGTCAGGTCGCGGCGTCGGCCGCCGCGGCCCGGCTCATGTCCGAGCCGGAGCCGCCGGGTGCGCCCGGCACCGGCGCCTCCGATCCGCTCGCCGAGGCGATGCGGGCCGCGGCCCGCGACCGGGCGGCCGAGTCGCAGGCGGAGGCCCGGCGGGCGCGGGAGCTGCAGGAGCGGATCCGGGAGGCGGTCGACGCCGTCCGCCCGAGCGCCGCGCGCCTGGCCCGGGCACTCACCGCCCGGGACGTGGCGCCCGACGTCCGGGTCGAGGTCCACGCGCGGGAGCAGATCCAGCGCCGTTTCGGCAAGCCGAAGTGGAACGACTCGGTGAGCGTCGCGGCGCAGGGATGGATGATCGCCGAGCGATTCAGTGAGTGGACAGACCCGGACACGTGGCCGCAGCGAACAACGCGCCGGCTGGAGGGTTACGTGCTGGACCGGAGCGGGGAGCTCGCCCGGGTCCATACCGACCACGTCGACGGCGATGCCGGCGGTCCCTACGTGGTGACGGTCGGCTTCGCCGGCGACTGGGGCGGCGACCGCAGCCTCCAAGGTCCGCTGGCCGACCACGTGCTCGCCATGCACCAGAAGGAGATTCTTCGCGGTCTGGCCGAGCTGGCGATCGAGCACGGCCTGACGCCGGACGAGCTGACCTGACGAAGGCGCCTACGTGTCCAGCAGCAACAGCGCCCGCACCACGCGTGCGCGCTCGGCCGCCTGCTCCTCGGCCCGCCGGCGGGTCTCCTCCTCTTGGGCGGCGGCCTGGGCGGCGGCCGCGGCCCGGGCGCGGTCGGCCTCGACCATGCGGATGAAGTCGATGCTTCCCGGCTGCATGGACCGACGTTAGCGGCGGGCCGGATCTCGTGCCAGCCCTTCCGCCGGCCCTCGTGCCGGCCCTCGTGCCGGCGCCTCCGCCGGCGCCTCCGCGGGCCCCTCCGCCGGCGCCTCCGCCGGCCCTTCTGCCGGGCTCGGGTGCGGCCGTTCCTCGACCACCGGTCGGCCGCGGCGGTGAATCCGGTGCTGGTGGCCCGCGGACGGCGCCGGTGTGCTTTGCGGCGCGGTCACGATGAGCCCGACCCCGACCGCGATGAGGACGGTCGCGATCAGCACCCGCTCGTCGAGCGGCTCGTCCAGCAGCCACCAGCCCAGCAATACCGCGACCACCGGGTTCACGAACGCGTAGGTGCCGGCGATCCGGGCCGGGACGTGGTCGAGCAACCACGTGTACGCGCTGTAGGCGACGATGCTGCCGAACACGACCAGGTAGCCGAGCGCCAGCGCCGACCGGGGCACGACCTCGACGCGGCCGGGCTCGCCGGAGATGATCGCGAGGACGGTGAGGATCGCCCCGGCGCAGAGCATCTCGGCCGCGCTGGCCATCAGCGCCTGCTTCGGCCGCGGCGCGTGGGTCGCGTAGACCGTGCCGAGGCCCCAGCACATCGCGCCGGCCAGAGCCACCGCGATCGCCACCACGTCGGCGGTTCCGGTCGGCCGGGTCAGCACCGCTACCCCGCAGATGCCGGCGGCGATGCCGGCGCCCACCGGCCAGCCGATCCGCTCGCCGTCGCTGAACCGGCGGCCCACCACGATCCAGAGCGGGATCGTCGCCAGGAACAGCGCGGTCACGCCCGACGGCAGCGTCTGCTCGGCCCAGGCCGCGCCGCCCGTTCCCGCGGCCGGCAGCAGCAGGCCCTGGATCGCGGCCGACCGCCACTGCCGCCGATCCGGCGCCGGCCATCGCCGGACCAGGCAATAGGCGTAGAGGATCACCCCGGCGATGAGGAAGCGCACGGCGTTCAGCGTCAGCGGCGGGATCCCGTCCAGGCCCACCTTCTGCGCCAGATAGGTGGAGCCCCAGACGACGTACACGATGAGCAGTGGTCCGGCAGAGGTCATATCTTCTGCTTGCCCGGCCGGCGCTGGCACATCTGCCATACATGCCGCACTTTGTGCCATGCTGGGGAGATGCTCACCGATGTCGCCGTGGTCGTCGCCGAGCCGGTGCCCGCGTTCGAGCTGGGCGTCGCCGCCGAGATCTTCGGGCTGCCCGGCATCGATCCCGACCTGCCCCGATACCGCTTCTCCGTGTGCGCCGAGCGCCGCGAGCCGCTGCGCACCTCGACCGGTTTCACCGTCACCCCGACCGACGACCTGAGCCCACTGGACTCCGCGGATCTGATCATCGTGACCGGCGCGTCCCCGGCCGGAGTGTCGCCGTCCGGCGCTTCGCCGGCCGGAGTGTCGCCGTCCGGCGCTTCGCCGGTCGGATCGTCGCCGTCGGGCCCTTCTTCGGCCGGAGCGTCGTCGCCCGCGCCCGCTTCCGAGGGAGCGCTGGCCGGAGCGCTGCGGCGGGCGGCCGAGCGAGGCGCCACGGTGGCGGCGTTGTGCACCGGCGCTTTCCCGGTGGCGGCAAGTGGCCTGCTCGACGGACGAACGGCAACGACCCATTGGGCGTACGCGGAAGAGCTCTCCCGCCGTTTTCCCCGGGTGACCGTGGACCGCGACCGCATCTACGTGGTCGACGGCCCGGTCGCGACCAGCGCCGGCTCGTCGGCCGCCATCGACCTGTGCCTGCACCTGCTGCGCCGCGAGTTCGGCGCCGACGTCGCCAACCGGGTGGCCCGCGAGATGGTCGTCCCCGCCCACCGCAGCGGCGGCCAGGCCCAGTTCTCCCGCGTCCCGGTGACCACCCGGCCCGATCCGGCCCCCGGCGCCGTCCCCGACCTGGCCGAGCTCCTCGACTGGGCCGCCGACCACCTGCACCAGGACCTCTCGGTCGAAGCCCTGGCCACGCGCGCCGCGATGTCCACGCGCACATTCATCCGCCGCTTCGCCGCCGCGACCGGCTCGGCCCCGGCCGCGTGGGTCCGCGAGCAGCGTGTGCGCCGGGCCGAGCAGTTGCTCGAACGCACCCGAACCCCGATCGCCGCCGTCGCCCGCCGCTGCGGTTTCGGCAGCCCCGACACTCTGCGCCGGCATTTCCGCCGGGTGCGGGGCGTCACGCCGGAGGCGTATCGGGCCGCCTTCCAGGACCGCCCGTGAGCCGCTGTGGACGACGGACGGAATGTGTCGTAGGTGGCCCGTAATCTCACCCCACCCAGTGAACGGGGTGGGGAAAGGTAACGGGGTGGGGAAAGGTAACGGCCCAACTCACCGCCGGCCCAGGATGCCGGCCAGCGCCTCCCGCAGGACGCCCACCGGGTCGTCGGCCGGCCCGTCACTGCGGAAGCAGACGTAGTTGTCCGGCCGCGTCACCACGCACCCCGCGTCCTCCACCTCCCGCAGCCGCGCCCAATCCCCGTAGACGTCCTCATAGTCGGCGCCCGGCCCGATCGTCACCCCCACGAGCGGCACCCCGAGCTCCTCGCCGACGACCGCCGCGGCCTCCACCCACGGCGAACCACCCACCCCGGTCAGCACCGTGAACCGTCCCTGCCCGCCCAGATCCAGCGTGGACACCGAAGCCCGATCGCGCACGACCCACGCGTGCGGCACCTTGGCACCCGGCGTCGTGGTGGCGTGGTGGAACAGCTCGTCGTCGCGGGGGTTCACGGCCGGCTCCCGGCCGTCCGGCTGGACGGCGCGGGAGGCGTACCGCTGATTGAGCTCGACGCCGTGGGTGTTGAACTCGTAGTTCTTGAACTCGATCGCCTCGCGCAACGCCCGCCGCTGCTTCTCCGCCTCGGGTGTGGGCAGCTTGCGCGCCGCCATGTTGCGGCGCAGCTGGTCGGGGTCGCCGGCCGACAGCAGGCCCAGCGCCTCGAAGATGCGGGTCGTCTCGCCGATGCTGCGGTTCGCCCGGTCGACGATCTGCTTGCCGATCGGCGCCCGCTCGGCCGAATAGGTCTCCAGCAACCCGGGACCGGCCGCGCCCCGCAGCACCATCGCCAGCTTCCAGGCCAGGTTGTACGCGTCCTGGATCGACGTGTTCGAGCCGAGCCCGTTGGACGGCGGATGCCGGTGGACGGCGTCGCCGGCGCAGAACACGCGACCGTTCTGGTACGTCTCGGCGTACATGTGGTTGACCGTCCACGCCGACGACGACTTGATGGTGACCGGCACCGAGTCGTCCCCGATGAGGTGGTGGGCGATCCGCCGGGCGTACTCGTCGGTGAGGTCGGGCGGTTCGCCGTCGATGTCGTAGCCCCACACGATCAGCCACTCGTGCCAGGGCCGCACGCAGCGGACCAGGCCCATCCCGATGCCGCCGACGTCCGACCCGGTCTGCAGCACCCAGTAGAGCGCGCTCGGCCGGTACGCCGTGTACCTGGTGAGGTCGGCCTCGAAGACGATGTTGATGCTGCCGGCCACGCCCATCGTGCCGACCATCGGCAGCCCGATGTCCTCGGCCACCTTGCTGCGCCCGCCGTCGGCGCCGATCAGGTACTTCGCGCGGATCCGGTACTCGTCGCCGCGCAGCCGGTCGCGTACGGTCGCGGTGACCCCGTCGGCGTCCTGGTCGAGCGCGAGGTACTCGGTCTGGTAGCGGAACGACGTGCCGCGGGCGATGGCGTTCTCCACCAGCACCGGCTCCATCAGGTGCTGCGGCATGTCGCAGATGCTCGACGGCGACGCCAGGTCGTGGTCGGCCTGCCGGGACGGGTGCGTGTACCAGGTGTGCAGCCGGCCCAGCTCCTCGCCGGCCAGGCTGGAGCAGAAGGTGGTGTCGCCCATCAGCCGCTGCGGCGTGGCCCGGGCGATGACCTGGTCCTCGATCCCGGCGTCGCGCAGCACCTCCATCGTGCGCTGGTTGGTGATGTGGGCGCGGGGCGTGTCGGAGAGGCGGCCGTACTTGGTCACCACGATGGTGGCAACGCCGTACGTGCTCAGCAGCAGCGCCGCCGCCCCGCCCGCCGGTCCGCTCCCGACGATGAGCACGTCGGTCTCGACCATGTCCATTGCTCAGATCCCCTCGGGAGCGATTCGGAACGTGAAGGCGACGCGGTCCCCGAACTCGACGATCAGATCGTCCTTGACCCCGAAGACGGCGTCCGAGTCCAGGTACGGGCCGCCGGCCACGAACAACTGGGTGACCAGGCGCCGGAACCCGGGCGCCATGATCATGAAGTGCAGGTGCGGGGCCCGGTACGGGTGCCGGCCGGTCGCGCGCAGCATCTGTCCCACCGGCCCGTCATCCGGGATCGGATACTCCGACGGCCGGATGGTGCGGAACCACAGCCGCCCGTCGCCGCCGGTGCGGAACCGGGCCCGCAGCACCGGCCCCTCCAGGTCGGGCAGCTGCACGTCGTAGAAGCCGTCCCGGTTGGACTGCCAGACGTCGACCACCGCGTCCGGCACCGGCCGCCCGTCGAGGTCGGTGACCGTGATGTCGGCCCGCAGCGGCTCGCCCGGCAGCCCGGCGCCCAGGTCGGTGCCGTGCGGCTGCGCGGGTGGCCCCTCGACGTAGAACGGCCCGAGCACGGCCGAGGGAGTGGAGTCCGGCGAGCGCGAGTTGGTCAGCAGGTCCACCGCGCTGGAGATCCCGAGCGTGTCGGAGAGCAGCACGAACTCCTGCCGGGCCGGTCCGGAGATCTGGCCGGTACGGGTGAGGAAGTCGATCGCGGTGAGCCATTCCGCCTCGGTGAGGTCGTTGTCCCGCACGAACCCGTGCAACCGCCGCACCAGGTCGGCCAGCAGCGCGCCGAGCCGCGGATCGGGTGCCTTGGCGAAGCTCGCCACGACCTGCGCGGTCAGCCGTCCGAGGTCGGGCCGGTCGGTTGCGGCCGGCTGGTCGGTCGGGGCCGGCTGGTCGGTCGGGGCCGGCTGGTCGGTTGGGGCCGGCTGGTCGGTTGGGGCCGGCTGGTCGGTCGGGGCCGGCCGGTCCCCGCGCCACGCCGCGGTCAGCACGCCGAGCACGCCCTCGGCCGTCACCGCGCGCGGATTCGGATAGGGCGTCCCGGTCGCCCGGGTCGCCGCCCCGGCCAGGTCGCGCTCGGCCAGGCCCAGCTCGGCCAGCGAGACCGGCGCGCCGAGCGCGACCGCGAGGTCGTGGATCCCGGCCGGCGCGTCGCTCACCCCGGCGGCCGCGGCGATCCGGCGCATCGCGTCCGGGGCCGCCGCGGCGTTGTAGGCCATCACATGCGGCAGCACCACGGCATGGGTCGGGGAGTGCGGCAGCCCGTAGGAGCCGCCGAGCACGTGGCACAGCTTGTGATGCAGGCCCATCCCCACCGTGCCCAGGCAGATGCCGGCCAGCCACGCGCCGACCAGCGCGTCGGCCCGCGCGTCCAGGTCATCCGGCCGGTCGGCGATCCGCGGCAGGGCCCGGGCGAGCCGCGTGATCGATTCGGTGGCGAAGCCGTCCACGACCGGGTTCCGCTGCGGCGAGTACAGCGCCTCGACCGCGTGCGCCATCGCGTTGAGCCCGCTGGTCACGCTCAGCCCGACCGGCAGCCCCCGGGTCAGCTCCACGTCGTAGAGCACGGCCTTCGGCACCAGGGCGGGGTCGCTGCGGGTGACTTTCTCCCCGGCGGCCGTCTCACCCACCACCGGGGTGACTTCCGAGCCCGCGTACGTCGTGGGCACCGCGATCTGCGGCAGCCCGGTGCGCGCGGCGAGGGCCTTGCCCAGCCCCGTGCTCGAGCCACCGCCGATCGAGACGAGGCAGTCGGCGTCGCGCTCCCGGACGACCGCGAGTGCCTCCTCGGTCACCTCCACCGGCGTGTGCATGGCGACCCGGTCGAACCGTCCCGCCGCCGCGTCGCCGAGAATCGCGAGCGCCCGATCGGCCGTCCCGCCCATGCCCGAGGTGGTCAGCACCAGCGCGCGGCGGGCGCCGAGCCGCTCGACCTCCGCGCGCAGCCGGCTCAGCGTGCCGGCCCCGAAGACCACTCGAGCCGGGTGCGCCGTGTACTCGAACGCTTCCACCCGGTCAGTCTCGCCGCGGCCAGGGCGGCCTTTCCTGCACGATCCTGCTGAGCTGGCTGCACGAAAAGCGCGTCACCGGGCCCGGCGGATCGCCGCCGGGCGCGTCACCGGGCCCGGCGGATCGCCGCCGGGGTCGTGCCCAGGTGCGCCCGCAGCACCCGGCTCAAATGCTCCTGGTGGGAGAAGCCGCAGCGCTGGGCCACCTCGGCGATCGGCAGCCGGCCGCCGCGCAACAGCCGGCACGCCTCGTCCACCCGCCGCCCGATGAGGAACTGATGCGGCGACTGCCCGGTCCGCGCCTTGAACTGCCGCGCGAACTGGCTCACGCTCAATCCCGCGGCGGCGGCCAGGTCACGCAGCGGCAGCGGCTCGGCCAAACGGCCCTCGACCAGCTCGCGCACCGCGGTCAGCTGCCGGTCGGTGAGCCCGGCCCGCGCCTCGACCGGCGCCGGCTCACCCGCGGCGCCGACGCAGTGCCGGCGGGCGAGCTGGGCGGCGAGCGCGTGGCCGAGCAGGTCGACATAGGTGCGGGCCGACGGTTCCCAGGTACGCAACACCCCGTCCAGCGTGAGCATCAGCTGCTCCACCAGCGGATCGAGCGCCCCCAGCTCCTCGGCCAGCTCGACCCGCGCCCCGTCCTGCGACTCCTGCAGCGCGTCATCGGTCAGGTAGGCGTGCACCGTGTCGAGGGGACCGCCCAGCTCGACCGTGAGCTCTTTCCCCGCCGGATGCACAAAGAGGCCACCCGGCGGCACCGTACGCGACCGGGTCAGCCCCAGATGCCCTCGCCGCACCGTGACCGGCCCGTTGAGGTGCAGGATCACCAGATGACTGGCGGCGCCCCCGAACGAGGCGTGATAGGCCCGTTCACTCTGCGTGGAGACATAGAGCCGCTCCCAGCCGAGCCCGCGACTGGTCCGCTCGGGCCGCACCCAGGGCTGACGGAGGATGCCATTGGTGTCCGCCACCGTGAGCTCCGCCATCGCCACGTCTTATCCCGCAACCCGCCGCCCGGTCAAGCCCCGCCGCGTCCGTCCGCGCCGCTTCCCGTCCCGCCGCGCCGCTTCTCATCCGGCCGCGCCGTTTCCCGTCCCGCGCGCCGCTCTCAGCTGGCCGCGCCCCTTCCCGGCCGGCCACGCCCAGGTCGGCCGCGCTGCCTCCTGGCCGCCGGCGGCTCACGCAGCTCGTCGCCGCTCCACCCGCTCCACCGCCGCGCGCAGCAGGGGCTCCCGGGTCGGGTGCGCCCGGGCGTTCGGCGAATCCGGCCCGTGCCGCCGCAGCATGTCGGCGAGCCGCTCCTCGAACTCCATGACCCGCCCGTTCGGCCCGACCGTCTGATCGGCATAGGTCAGCGCGTCGGTTACGGCGCTCTGCTCCCGCGGAAATGCCTCGAGCCGCCCGGCCAGCCCCTGTACCTCGGCCACGCACCACGCCTCCGAGTGATGGGCGACCAGCCCCGCGATGCGGTCGGGCCAGCCGAGGGACCGCAGGTGCAACCCTCCGTCGAGCGGATGGAACCCACTGTCGTACAGCGCCTCGGCATAGCCGATGTCATGCAGCCACGCCGCCGCCACCAGCGCATCCGCGTCCGCCCGGAAGCCCAGCGAGCCCGCGGCAGAGCCCGCGCCCGCGGCAGAGCCCGCGCCCGCGGCAGAGCCCGCGCCCGCGGCAGAGCCCGCGCCCGCGGCAGAGCCCGCGCCCGCGGCAGAGCCCGCGCCCGCGGCAGAGCCCGCGCCCGCGGCAGAGCCCGCGCCCGCGGCAGAGCCCGCGCCCGCGGCAGAGCCCGCGCCCGCGGCAGAGCCCGCGCCCGCGCCAGAGCCCGCGCCCGCCGGACTCGCACCCGGCAGCGTGGCTGCCAGCCGCTCGGCCCGCGCCGCGACGCCGACGGTGTGCCGCCACCGCTCCGGCAGCCCGGCGAGCAGCACCTCGGCCAGCTCCCGGGCGTCGAGCGCCGACGTGCCCTCGCCCGCGCCGGCGGCCGGAACGCTGCGCACGTGCCGCAGCCGGTGCCGGGCCACCCCGGCCGCCGTCAACTGCTCGGCCAGCGACGTCGAGCAGTGGTCGAGGAACACCACCACCCGGTGATCGTCGCCCAGGCTGCACGCGGCGGCCATGGCGCCCAGGTTGATCGGGTCGAGGTCGTCGACGTCGGCCAGGTTGACCACCAGCCGCCGCGGGCGGGTGTGACGGATGGCCTCGACGAGCGTGCGCCGCAGCTCGGCGGTGCCCACGACGTCGACCTCCCCATGGGGCCGGATGACCAGCGTGCCATCCGACTGGGTGGTGACGTCGACCCGGCTGGTCGTCATCGGTTTACCTTCCGTTACCCGAAGCTTTCCGAGTCGTAAAGGCTATGGCGCGCCATCGAGGCTGGTCGAGGGCTGCACGGAAAAGTTCATCTGGTCACGGGGCGGCAACGGCCTCCGCCACCCCGGCGGTCATCGGTTGGTCATGCTCTCGGCCTGCTCGGAGTACCGGCCACCCTGGATCTCGACCTGCGCGGTGACCTCGCCGATCTCGGCGAGGTCCTCGGCGGTCAGGTGCACGTCGGCGGCGCCGATGTTCTCCCGCAGGCGTTCCCGGCGGCGGGTACCGGGGATCGGCACGATCCACGGCTTCTGCGCGAGCAGCCAGGCCAGCGCGATCTGCGCGAGCGTGGCCCTCTTCCGCCCGGCGATCTCCCCGAGCAGGTCGACGAGAGCCTGGTTGGTACGGAACCAAGCCGATGCCGAGCTCTTCGCACATCGGGATGATCTCCGCCTCCGGCCGCTTCCACCACAGCGAGTACTCGTTCTGCACCGCCGTGACCGGCTGCACGGCATGCGCGCGGCGCACGGTCGCGGCGGCGGCCTCGGACATGCCGAAGTGCTTCACCTTGCCCGCCTCGATCAGCTCCCGGACGGCGCCGGCGACGTCCTCGATCGGCACGTCGGGGTTGACGCGGTGCTGGTAGAACAGGTCGATCCGGTCGGTGCGCAGCCGCTTCAGCGACGCGTCCGCCACCTGCTTGATGTGCGACGGGCGGCTCGACAGGCCGGTCTGCCTGCCGTCGGCGTCGAACGCGAAGCCGAACTTGGTGGCGATGACGGCCTGATCGCGTACGGGCTGAAGGGCCTCGCCGACGAGCTCCTCATTGAAGAAAGGCCCATAGACCTCGGCGGTGTCGAAGAAGGTGACGCCGAGCTCGACGGCGGCGCGGATCAGCGCGATGTTGTCGTCGCGGCCGGGGCCGGGCCCGTAGCTCTGGCTCATGCCCATCGCGCCGAATCCGATCGCCGACACCTCGAGGCCGGCGCCGAGAATGCGGGTCTGCATAGCGGTCTCCTCACGGAGGGTGACGTCGATATGGCGCGAGGCCTGGCGTGCGCGCTCCCTTACGCAACGGTATGCCCGCTCGGAACAAACGGGGAGGTCCGGTCACATCACCCCGGATTTCGTTCTCCGCGCTCATCCGTTCGGAAAAGGTGCCGATCGGATTGGCACGGGAGGCGGGGGCTGACCGTGCGATTGCCGCCGGGTTGCGATTGAGGGGCGCCCGGCACACACGAGTCATGAGAGAGACCCGAGATGACCACATCCGTGCCGTCACGGCGTTTGTTCGCCGACCTCAAGGTCAACGTCAAGATTCTCACCGCGGTCAGCATCGCGGTGCTGGTCGCGATCATCGTGGGGATCGTCGGCCTGCTCGCGCTGAGCTCCGCGAGCGCGGCCGCGCAGCTGATCTCGTCCAGCAACGTGGCGAGCATCAAGGCCGTCGGCGACATCAACGCGGCGATGTCCAAGGCCCGGCTGGATCTGGCCAACCACGCGATCTCCATCGACAACGCGACCATGGACGAGTACGAGCGGATGTTCGGCGCTGACCTGAAGGCCGTCCAGGATGCGTTCGCCGCCTACTTGGCGAGCCACCCGGCCACCGACCCGAAGGTGATCGCGGACCTGCAGTCGACCTGGCAGGCGTACGAGCAGATCGCCAGGACCAAGCAGCTACCGGCCGGGAGAGCCAACGACATAGAAGGCTGGCAGAGCACCCGCGACACGCTCATCAGTCCGCTGATGGCCAAGGCGAACCAAGCGCTCGCCACGATCGCCGCGGTGGAGAACGCCGACGCTCAGAAGAACGCCGACTCGGCTACGTCGGGCTACAAGTCCAGCCGCACCACCTCGATCGTCTTGCTGGTCGCCGGGTCGCTGCTCGCCTTGGTCCTGGGTGCCTGGGTGGCCCGTCAGATCGTGCGGTCGCTGGGCAAGGTCAAAGATGTGTGTGACGGCCTGGCCGCCGGCGACCTGACCCGCACCACCGGGCTGACCTCGCGTGACGAGCCGGGCTGATGGGCCGTTCCCTGGACGAGGCGATGGAGCAGCTGCGCCAGACCGTGGCGACCATCGACGGCTCCGCGACGTCGCTGGCCGGCGCGTCGGAGCAGATGTCGGGCACCGCTCAGCAGATCGCCGCTTCGGCGGAACAGACCACGGCGCAGGCGCATGCCGTGTCGGCCGCGGCCGAGGAGATCTCCCGCAGCGTCTCCACCGTCTCGGCCGGGAGCGAGGAGATGGGCGCCGCGATCCGCGAGATCTCCCAGAACGCCGCCGAGGCCGCCCGGGTGGCCTCCGACGCGGTGACTCTCGCGGCGTCGACCTCCTTGACCATGAACAAGCTGGGCGAGTCGTCGGCCGAGATCGGCAATGTCATCAAGGTGATCACCTCGATCGCCGAGCAGACCAACCTGCTCGCGCTGAACGCCACGATCGAGGCGGCTCGCGCCGGCGAGCTCGGCAAGGGTTTCGCCGTCGTGGCGTCGGAAGTCAAGGACCTCGCTCAGGAGACCGCCCGGGCGACCGAGGACATCTCCCGGCGGGTCGAGGCGATCCAGGGTGACACCGGTGGTGCGGTCACCGCGATCGAACAGATCTCGCAGGTCATCGCCCAGATCAGTGACTTCCAGACCACCATCGCCTCGGCCGTGGAGGAGCAGACCGCGACCACGGCGGAGATGAACCGCTCCGCGACCGAAGCAGCGAACGGCTCCGGCGAGATCTCGGCGAACATCACCGGCGTCGCCGAGGCGGCCCGCCTCACGGCCGAAGGCGTCGGCCAGACCCAGCAGGCCAGCGCCGAGCTCGCCCGGATGTCCACCGACCTGAGCGCCCTGGTCAGCAGATTCCGGTACTAGCCGCATGCGGCTCGGCGACCGGCGAGCAGCAACCATAACTACCGGCGTGTAGTTCGGCGGCGAGCGGCATCACGTCACTCGTCCGGGGTAGTCGATCACGGTGATGCCCGATCTCGTGCCGCCGATGCTGGCCACCGCCGGCCGGCTGCCGACCGGGGCGGGCTGGGCGTTCGAGTTCAAGTACGACGGTGTCCGCGCGGTCACCTATACCGACGGGCAGCTGCGGGTGCTCAGCCGCAACGGCAACGACCTCACCCGTACGTATCCGGAGCTCGCCGAGGTGGGGGAGCTGCTGGCCGGCCGGGAGGCGATCGTCGACGGCGAGATCGTGGCGCTCGCCGAGGGTGACCGGCCGTCGTTCGCGCGCCTGCAGAGCCGCATGCACGTCGCGGCGCCGGCGGCGGCCCTGTTGCGCTCGGTGCCGGTCCGCTACTACGTCTTCGACCTGCTGTATCTCGACGGGGTGAGCCTGCTCGACGAGCCCTACCTGCGCCGCCGGGAGGTGCTGCGCGGGCTAGGACTGGGCGGCGCGTCGGTGCGGGTGCCGACGGCCTTCACCGAGGCGCACGGGCAGGCGGTGCTGCGGGCGTCGGAGCTGGCCGGCTTCGAGGGCGTGGTGGCCAAGCGGCTGGCGGCGCCGTACCGCCCCGGCAAGCGGTCGGCCGACTGGACCAAGGTGCCTCTCATCCGTACCCAGGAAGTCGTGGTCATCGGTTTTGAGGAGGGCGAGGGCCGTCGCACCGGCACGCTCGGGGCACTGCTGCTGGGGATCCGGAACTCCCAGGGCGATCTGGTGTACGCCGGGCAGGTCGGCACCGGCTTCACCGACGCGATGCTGCGTCATCTCCGTGGCGAGCTGGAGTCGCGCCGCCGGAAGACGGCACCGGTCGGCGGGGTGCCGCGCGAGCACGCCCGCAAGGCCCGCTGGGTGGAGCCCGACCTGGTGGGCGAGGTCGCCTTCCGCACCTGGACCACCGACGGCCGGCTGCGGCACGCCTCGTGGCGGGGACTGCGCCCGGACCGCCCGCCGTCGGCCGCGACGATGCCCGGCGCGTCGGGTTCGACGATGCCCGACGCCGAGGTGAAGGGCGCGATGACCACCCCGGACGGCGAGTGGCGGGTCGAGGTCGTCAGCCGCAGCGGGGTCGACTCGTTCCGCATCCGGCACGGCGACAACGTGGTCGAGGGCCTCGACATCGGCGGCGTGGAGCAGCTGCTCGCCCGGCGCGGCATCGACCTGCGCGTCCTCAAGGAAGCGTGACGCAGGCGGCGGCCCGGTCCAGCAGCAGGGTCCGCTCCCGCTCGTTGCGGGTCATCGACGCCGCCCGCTCGAACTCGGCCCGCGCCTCGGCGTGCCGGCCCAGCCTGACCAGGAAGTCACCGCGCACGCTGGGCAGCAGGTGATAGCCGCTCAGGGCGGGCAGCGCCGTCAGCTGGTCCAGCAGCTCGAGCCCGGCCTCCGGCCCGTACGCCATGGTCAGCGCCACCGCCCGGTTCAGCTCGACCACCGGCGACGGCGACGTCTCGGCCAGCCGGTCATAGAGCCGGGCGATGCGCTCCCAGTCGGTGTCGGCGAAGCGGCGGGCGCGCGCATGGCAGGCGGAGATCGCGGCCTGCAGCACGTACGGGCCCGGCTCGCCCCCGGCCAGCGCCTCCGCCCGCTCGAGCGCCGCCAGGCCGCGGCGGATCAGCAGCTGGTCCCAGCGGGCCCGGTTCTGGTCGGCCAGCAGGATCGGCTCGCCGCCCGGCCCGGTCCGGGCGGCCGACCGGGACGCCTGGATCTCCATGAGCGCCACCAGGCCGTGCACCTCGGGCTCGCGCGGGGTGAGCCGGGCCAGGACCCGCCCCAGCCGCAGGGCGTCCTCGCACAGCCCCGGCCGCATCCAGTCGTCGCCGGCGGTGGCCGAATAGCCTTCGTTGAAGATCAGGTAGATCACTTCGAGCACCGAGGAGAGCCGGGTCGCGAGCTCGTCACCCCGCGGCACCTCGAACGGCACCTTCGCGCCGGCCAGGGTCTTCTTGGCCCGCACGATCCGCTGCGCCACGGTCGTCTCCGGTACCAGGAAGGCCCGGGCGATCTCGTCGGTGGTCAGGCCGCCGAGCAGCCGCAGGGTCAGCGCGGCGCGGGCCTCGGTCGACAGCACCGGGTGGCAGGCCACGAAGACCAGCCGCAGCAGGTCGTCGCCGATGCCGTCGTCCTCGGCCACCATCGCGCCCACGTCCGGGCTGGTCTCCTCGAGGTCGCGGCCGACCTCCTCGACCTTGCGCCGGAGGGTCTCGTTGCGCCGGATCTGGTCGATGGCCCGGCGCTTGGCCGTGGTCATCAGCCACGCGCCCGGATTGTCCGGCACGCCCTGGGCCGGCCACTGCTCCAGCGCCGCGACCAGCGCGTCCTGCGCCAGCTCCTCGGCCGTGCCGACGTCGCGGACGAGCCGGGCCAGCCCGGCGATGAGGCGCGGCGACTCGATCCGCCAGACCGCCTCGATCGCGCGGTGGGTGTCAAGGGTCACCGACCCCGTCTACCGCACCGCGCGATCAGAGGCAACCGATCACTACCAGACGCCCTGCGCGTCCCGCTTCTCGACCGCCTCCCGCAGCTCGGGGGTGAGGCTCTCGCCGAGGTCGTCGGCCCCGATGACCTGCCGGATCTCGATGTTCGTCGCCTCCCCGCCGCTCGGGAGCTGGATCGGGCAGCGCTTGAACCACTCGACGCACTCCTCCAGCGACTTCGTCTCGACCAGGAAGAACCCGCCGACCAGCTCCTTGGTCTCGGCGAACGGCCCGTCCACCACGGTCTTCTTCCCGCCGTCGAAGTAGATCCGGGCACCCTTGGCGCTGGGGTGGATGCCCTCGGCCGCCAGCAGCACACCGGCGTCCATCATCTCCTGGATGAACTCGCCCATCGTGGCGATCTCGTCGGTGCTGACCGGCCGGCCCGACTCGCTGTCCGCCGTGGCCTTGGTGATCACCATGAACCGCATTGTGTTTCTCCTCTTGTCAGGTGCGTTCTCACCAACGCGTCGAACGGCGGACGGCTCGTTCGACATCCTCCCGAACATTTTCCGGCCCGCGGACCATCTTTCCGCGGCCGGACCACCGAGCCCGCACAAGCGGTGGTACAGCGCCGAACCACTTCGCGGGCCGGGGGCATTACCGTCGGGCTCATGACCTCACGCCGGAGTATCGACCCGGTGGTCGGCGAGCGGATCCGCGCACGCCGGCTGCTGCGAGGGTGGAGCGTGCGGTACGCCGCGAGCCGCGCCGGGGTCTCGCATGCCACCTGGAGCCGGATCGAACGGGGGCTGCAGGCGGCCGACAACCGGTTCATGCTGGCCGGCATCGCCGGGGCGCTGGAGTGCGCCGCCGACGATCTGGCCGGGGTCGCGGCGCCGGCCGCCGACCGGGCGACCGCGGCCGCCCGGGCCGGCGTCGCCGGGCTGCGCCGGGCTCTGATCGACATCGACCTCGCCGAGCCGCCGGCCGGGGACGCGCCGTCCCTGGCCGAGCTCGCCCGCGGCGTCGCGCTGGCCGACGCCCGGCACAACGCGTGCGACTACGCCGGCGCTGCCCGGCTGCTGCCGGGCCTGCTGCGCGACCTGCACACCGAGACGGCCGGCCCGGACCACCTCGAGGCCCTGCGGCTGCTCTGTGAGGCGACCCACGTCGCCTCCTCGGTGCTGCGCAGCCTCGGGCACCCGGCCGACGCCTGGCTGGCCGCCGAGCGGTGCCGCGACGCCGCGGACGCGGCCGGCGACCCGGTGCTGCGCGGCTTCGCGGCGTACGCGCTGGCCCGCTCCGCGGTCGCCTGCGGGTCGTACCGGCGGGGCCAGACGCTGGCCGAGCGGGCCGTGGACGACCTTGGCCGGCATCTCGGCCGTCCGGGCGGGGCCGAGATCCTCGGCTCGCTGCACCTGGTCGCCGCGATGGCCGGCCGGTGCCGGCAGCGCCTGGACGACAGCCGGGACTGGCTGGCCGAGGCGGCCACGCTGGCCCGCCGCACCGGCGAGCTGACCACGCTGGGCATGTTCTTCGGCCCGACCAACGTGAACATCTGGCGGATGAGCATCGAGGTCGAGGAGGGCGACCCGGCCACGGTGATCGAGATCGCCCGGAGCACCGACCCGGCCGCGATCCAGGCCGGCGTCCGGCAGGTCTTCTACTACGCCGATACCGCCCGGGCCCTGACCCGTCTCGGCGGCCGCGACCGCGAGGCGATCCGCTTTCTGCTGACCGCCGAGCGGATCGCCCCGCAGCACGTGCGCACGTCGGCCGAGCTGGCGGCCACAACCCGGGTGCTGCTCGACCGGTCCCGGCGGCGGGCCGGCGGCGCCGAGCTGCGCGGCCTGGGCGAGCGGATGCGGCTGGCCTGACCGTCACCGCCGGATGACGGCGGAGCCGATCGACGAAGGGACCTGCGTCAGGGCTTCAGGACGACCTTGATGCAACCGTCCTGTTTGTTCTTGAAGATCTCGTACGCGTGCGGCGCCTCCTCGAGCGGCAACCGGTGCGTCACCAGGTCGTCGACGCCGAGCGGGTCGTCGTCGCCGGTCAGCAGCGGGACGATGTCGTCGACCCAGCGCTTGACGTGGGCCTGGCCCATCCGCAGCGTGACGCCCTTGTCGAAGAGGTCCATCATCGGCATCGGGTCGGCCTGCCCGCCGTACACGCCGATGATCGAGACCGTGCCGGCGCGGCGGACCGCGCCGAAAGCGTCGGTGAGCGCGGCCATCCGGTCGATGCCGAAGGTGTCGATGGCCTTGCGGGCGAGCGCGTCGGGCAGCTTGCCGGCCGCCTTCACCGCCGCCGCCTGCACCGGCGAGCCGTGCGCCTCCATGCCGACCGACTCGACCACACCGTCGGCGCCGCGGCCGCCGGTCATCTCCAGGACTGCCGCCGGCACGTCGTCGACCTCGGACTGGTCCAGCACCTCGATGCCGTGGCGGGCGGCCATGGCCAGCCGCTCGGGCACGTTGTCGGAGGCGATGACCCGTTCGGCGCCGAGGTGGCGGGCGATGCGGGCGGTCATCTGGCCGATCGGGCCGAGCCCGGTCACGAAGACGGTGTCGCCGGGCTGGATGTCGGCGTACCGGGCCGCCTGCCACGACGTGGTGAGCACGTCGGAGAGGAAGAGGAAGCGCTCGTCGGGGATGCCGTCGGGCACCTTGACCGGCCCGAAGTGGGCCTGCGGCACCCGCAGGTACTCGGCCTGCCCGCCCGGCACCTGACCGTAGAGCTTCGTGTAGCCGAACAGCGCGGCGCCCTTGTGCTGGTCCTTGACCTGGGTGGTCTCGCACTGGGCGAAGTAGCCGCGCGAGCACATCCAGCACCGGCCACAGGAGATGTTGAACGGGATCACCACCCGGTCGCCGGGCTTGATGTGGGTGACCTCCGGACCGACCTCTTCGACGATGCCCATCGGCTCGTGCCCGAGGATGTCGCCGGGGTCGAGGAACATCCCGAGCACGTCGTAAAGGTGCAGGTCGGAGCCGCAGATGGCGGTCGAGGTGATGCGCACGACGGCGTCGGTCGGCTCCTGGATCTGCGGGTCCGGCACCGTCTCCACCGAGACCTTGCCGGTGCCCTGCCATGTCAAAGCTCTCATGACCTCATCCGTGCCCGGGAGCGGACCGGTTATTCCGGTGTTTGCGGCTGTTGTCCTCGGGCAAGTGTGGGTATGTGTTGATGACTGAGGACCTGGACCAGGCCGCTGACCTGTATCTGGCCGCCCTCGCCGACGCCGGCGAGCGGCGACGGGAGCGGCTGCGGGACGAGTTCGTCGGCCGGTGCCTGCCGCTGGCCGGCCGGCTGGCGCGGCGCTTCGGCGGTCGCGGCGAGCCGGCCGAGGACCTCGAACAGGTCGCCCGGCTCGGGCTGGTCAAGGCGGTCAACCGGTTCGACCCGGAGCGCGGCTCGTTCACCGCGTACGCCATCATCACCATCACCGGCGAGATCAAGCGGCACTTCCGCAACCACGGCTGGGGCATGCACGTGACCCGCCGCCTGCAGAACCTGATGCTCGAGGTGGGCCAGGCGACCCGGGATCTCACCGCCGAGCTGTCCCGCCGCCCCACCGACGACGAGGTCGCGGCCCGGATGGCCATCGACGTGGAGGACGTGCGCGACGCCCGGTCGGTCTCGGCCGCGTACTCGCCCGGCTCGCTCAACGCGCCGGCCGAGGGCTACGAGTCGCGGGAGGTCGGCGACCTGCTCGGCGAGCTCGACGCCGATCTCGGCCACATCGACGACCGGCTCACCGTCGAGCGTCTCATCTGCCACCTGCCGGCCCGTGAGCGGCGGATGCTGGCCCTGCGCTTCTACGGCAACCGCAGCCAGACCGAGATCGCCGACGAGCTCGGCATCTCGCAGATGCACGTGTCCCGCCAGCTGTCCCGGGCCCTGGCCTGGCTGCGGGACGCGATGCTCGGCGACGACATTCCGCCGTGGCCGGGCGTCGACCACACCGAGCACCGCTTCACCATCGGGACCTCCTGGCACGGCAACGACATCCGGCTGCGGGTGCGCGGCGAGGTCGACCGGGACAACGCCGGCATCCTGCGTGACGAGCTGGTGGCGGTGGTACGCGCCGGGCAGCGCCTGGTCGTGGACCTCTCCGGCGTTCCGCTGCTCGACGCGGCCGGCATCGGGGTGCCGGTGGCGGTGCACGAGGCGGCCCGGGTGCGCGGCGCCGAGGTGCGGGTGACGGGCCTTCAGCCGTACGCGTCCCAGATCGCCGCCGCCACCGGCCTGCGCGACCTGCTAGGGCAGTAGCACCACCTTCCCGCTCGCCCGGTTCTCCTCCGTGTACCGGTGCGCGGCGACCACGTCGTCGAGGGCGAACGCCCGGTCGACGTGCGGCCGGCAGGCGCCCGCCTCCACCTGGCCGACGATCCGCTGCAGCACCGCCGTGGCGCCCTTGAGGTTGTCGCTGTGAAAGGCCGTGAGCCGGGTCCCGGACGGGATCATCGCGATCGGCTCGAAGCCGTCGATCAGCCAGCCGCTCAGCGAGCCCGCCACGCACACCGTCCCGCCCCGGCGCACCAGCCGCAGCGAGTCGGCGACCGTACGGGCCCCGACCAGGTCGAGCACGTGGGTCGGCTGTTCCGGCAGCGGCTCACCCTCGAGAAGGATGCGTCCGCCCGCCTTGGCCGGGGATCGCGTCGTGGCCCAGACCTCGATGCCCGCCGCCGTGGCGAGCGACGCCGCGGCCCGCCCCACCGACGACGTGCCGCCCCGGATCAGCAGCCGGTCGCCGGCCGCCATCGCCAGCGTGTCGAGCGCGCCTCGCGCCGTCAGGAAGGTCTCGGGCAGCGCCGCCAGCACCGCCCACGGCAGTCTCGTGGTGAGGGGCATGAGCAGCGCGTTCGGCAACAGCGCGAACTCGGCGTAGCCGCCGTCGAACTGCCGGCCCATCTCGCCCATCACCGCCGCCACGGTCGTGCCCTCCGGCAGCGCCGGATCGCTCGAGGCGGCCACCGTGCCCACGCACTCGATGCCCAGCACCCGGGGAAACCGGACGTCCGGCGAGTGCCCCTGCCGGGTGCGCAGCTCCGACCGGTTCAGGCCGGCGCCGCGTACCCGCACCAGGCTCCAGCCGTCCCGCACCGCCGGCACCGGCAGCTCCCGCATCTCAAGGACCTCGGGGCCGCCGGCCCGCACACAGACCGCCGCACGCATCGTCGTCATGCCTTCACCGTCGCCGGGCGAGCCCCTGGCCGCCCACCGGTACGATGCCAAGTCATGCCCATAGCCCGCCAATCCCGGATCTGGCCGTCCGGCGGCGTGCACCTGTGGCCGTCGGGCGGCGCGAGCGCGGCCCATACCCATCCGCGCGGCCATCTGGTGTACGCGGCGAGCGGCGTCCTGGCCGTGCACACCGAGCGCGGCACGTCGATCGTTCCTGCCAACCGGGTCGCCTGGATCCCGGCCGGGTCCACCCACCACCACCGCGCGCACGGCGACACCGACATGCGGATCGTCTTCCTGCCGGCCGGGCTCGCCCGCCGCATGCCGGAGCGGCCGACGGTGTTCGCTACCTCCGACCTGGCCCGCGAGGTACTGCTGGCGCTCACCGGCGGCCGCCACCGGGACCGGGCCGCCCGGGCGCGCCTGCACCGGGTGCTCGCCGACGAGCTGCGGGAGGCTCGCGAGCAGCCCCTGCACCTGCCCGAGCCGCGCGACGACCGGTTGCGGGCGGTGGCCCGGATCCTGGACGCCGATCCGGCCGACAACGCCTCGCTGGCCGCCCTGGGACAGGCGGCCGGGGCCGGCGCCCGTACGCTCAGCCGGTTGTTCCGCGCGGAGCTCGGCATGACCTTCTACGAGTGGCGCACCCAGCTGCGGATCGCCCACGCGCTGGTCCTGCTGGCCGAGGGCCACGACACCACCCGCGTCGCGCACGCCTGCGGCTGGTCCAACCCGAGCCACTTCATCGCCGCGTTCGCCGCCATCGTCGGCACCACCCCGGGCCGCCACCGCGCCGGCGGCTAACCGGGGATCGCGCCCACCTCTTCGCGGGCGGTGAGCCAGCCGGCCGCGAACTCGTCGCCGGGCACCGGCCGTGACCAGAGGAAACCCTGCCCGTACTGATAGCCCATCTCGCGCAGCAGGGCCGCCTGGGCCGGCGTCTCGATGCCCTCGGCCACCGATCCGAACTGCAGCGCCGCCGAGATCTGGCTCACCGCGTGGGCGACCGCCATCGGCCGGGCCTCGGTGGTGATCTCGCGGACGAACGAGCGGTCCAGCTTCAGCGCCGTCACCGGGCAGGTCAGCAGCAGGCCCAGCGACGACGCGGCGGTGCCGAAGTCGTCGAGCGCCACCGCGATGCCCAGCGACCGCAGGTCGTGCAGGGCGCTCACGGCCGCGTCGTCGTCGAAGACCGCGCTCTCGGTGACCTCGATGGTCAGGCTGTCGCCGGTCAGCCCGGCCTCGGCCAGGGCCTCGCGGACCTCGCCCACGAAACCGGGCTCGCGCAGCTGCCGGCCGGCCACGTTGACGCCGATCCGCATGCCGGCCGCGGCCGGGAACTCGCGCCGCCACGCGGCCAGCTGCCGGCAGGCCTCGCGCAGCACCCGGCGGCCGAGCGGCACGATCAGCCCGCTCTCCTCGGCGATCGGGATGAACTCGTCCGGCGGCACCGTGCCCAGCTCGGGCCCGGCGTGCCAGCGCAGCAGCGTCTCGGCCCCGACCAGGTCCCCGCCGCCGAGCCGGACGATCGGCTGGAACACCAGGCGGAACTGGTCGGAGTCGAGGGCGTCGCGCATCCGGGCGGCGAGGTCGGCGGTACGGCGGATCCGGCCACCGAGCGCGGGGGTGTACCGGACCCAGGTCGCCCGGCCGCGCGACTTCGCCTCGTACATGGCGATGTCGGCATGGCTCATCAGCTCGGTCTGGCTCTTCGCGCCGTCGCTGCCGGCCACGCCGACCGAGCAGCCCACGGTCGCGTCGTTGTGCAGCAGCGGGAACGGCCGGCCCAGCTCGGCCACGATCCGCTCGGCGGTGCCGTCCGCATCGCCGCCGGTCACCAGCACCGCGAACTCGTCGCCGCCCAGGCGCGCCACCAGGTCGGTCTCCCGCACCGCGGAGCGCAGGCGGCCGGCCACCTCGACCAGCAGCGCGTCGCCGGTGGCGTGGCCCATGGTGTCGTTCACGGTCTTGAAGTGGTCGAGGTCGACGAGCAGCAGCGACACCGGGCCCGCCGCCATCGCCCCGGCCACCTCGTCGGCGAAGTGCACCCGGTTGGCCAGCTTGGTGAGCCCGTCGTAGAGCGCCTGGTCCCGCAGCCGCGTCTCGTGCCGGCGCAGCTCGTCGATGAGTGCGGCGTTGTCCTGGAACGCGACCAGCTGCCGGGCGACGACCAGCGCGACCACGGCGATCGCGCCGGCCACCGAGATCCACACACGGGTGCTCGCGCCGTCCGGCAGGGTGATGACCAGGGCCAGGAAGACCACGATCACCGAGGCGTACGGGGCGAGACTGTACGGTTTGCGGCGTCGCGGCCCGAACGGTTTCGCCGCGTCGCGCAGGAGCAGCTGCTGGATCCGGGGGCCGGCCGCGATCAACGGCGAGGCCAGCAGTTGCACGGCCACCATCACCGTGGACGCCTGGTCGTTCATCGGGATGACGAGCAGCCCGGCGCCGAGCAGCAGCGCGGCCGCGACCATCGGCGCCGCGGCGGCCCGGTGCATCGGCCCGTTGCCGGAGAGGACCATCTTGACCGCGGCGAACGCGGCGACGGCCGCGACGATCCCGGCCGCCATCGGCGCCGCCGCCGGCCGCCCCGACGGGCCGGCGATGAAACAGCAGGCCACGATGGTGCCGCCGACCAGGACGGTGGCCGAGTCGAGCCAGCGCGCCAGCCGGGTGCGGCCGCGGTCGGCGACCGGGTGGGTCAGCATGGTGACGGTGACCGCCAGCTGGCCGACCGCGAGCAGCGCGGACTGGGTCAGGCCGGCCGTCAGCGCGCCGGCCGGGTCGGCCAGCGACTGCACGGCCTGAATGCTGTCGCCGACCACGAACAGGGCGGCGGCCGCGGCCATGACCCGCCAGAACCGCCGGGTGGCGCCGCCGGTGCCGGCCTGCACGCGCCACGAGCACCAGGCGAAGACGAGGTCCATCGGCGGTTGCGCCACCCACAGGATCTGCGCCTGGCGCCCGGCGTCGCCGGACGCGGCGACGAGCAGCACCACGGCGAGCAGCGACCAGAGCGCGAGGAACCGCAGCAGCGGGTCACGCGCGAGCGCTCTCCAGGGGGTCATGGAGCCTTCCGGGCGTGGGCGGGCCAACCACTGACCTGTCGGCAGCCGGAGCGCCGACCTGAGCGGTCAGCGGCGAGTCGCTAGGGTGCGACCGTGCTCACCTTGACCGGATGCCGGGTCGTCACGCCCGCGGCCGTTCTCGATCCGGGTTGGCTGACCATCGCCGGTGGCCTGATCCGGGCCGTGGGCCGGGGCCGTCCACCGTCCGGCGGGCGGCTGGTCGACCTGGCCGGCGGGTGGCTGCTGCCCGGCTTCGTCGATCTGCACATGCACGGCGGCGGCGGGGCGCAGATCACCACCGACGACCCGGCCGAGATCCGGCGGGCGGTCGCCTTCCACCGGCGGCACGGCACCACGCGTACGCTGGCCAGCCTGGTCACCGACCGGCTGGACCGCATGGTCGCCGCCGTCACCACCATCGCCGCCCTGATCGATGCCGGCGAGCCCGGCATCGCCGGCATCCACCTCGAGGGCCCGTTCCTCAACCCGGCCAAGCGCGGCTCGCACCACCAGGAGTTCCTGCTCGCGCCCGACCCGGCGGCGCTGCGGCGGCTCCTGGACGCCGGTCGCGGCCACATCCGCGTCGTCACGCTCGCGCCCGAGCTGCCCGGCGGGATGGACCTGCTCGGCCAGGTGGTCGAGGCCGGCGCGATCGCGGCCGTCGGGCACACCGAGGCGACGTACGTCCAGGCGCGTGACGCGTTCGCCGGTGGCGCCCGGCTGGCCACCCATCTGTTCAACGCGATGCGGCAGTTCCACCACCGCGAACCGGGCCCGGCCGGCGCGGCCCTGGCCGACCCGGCCGTCACCTGCGAGATCATCAACGACGGCATCCACGTCCACGACGACGCCGTACGCATCGCGGTCCAGGCCGCGGGCCCGGACCGCATCGCCTTCGTCACCGACGCGACCCCCGCCGCCGGGATGACCGGCGGTCGCTATCTTCTCGGCCCGGTGCCGGTCGTGGCCGAGGGCGGCAGCGTCCGCCTCACCGACGGCACCCTGGCCGGCAGCACCCTCACCATGGATGCCGCCGTGCGGCACGCGGTCCGCGTCACCGGCCTGCCCGTCATCGACGTCGCCCGGTCCGCGGCCACCACCCCGGCCGCGCTGCTCGGCCTCGCCGACCGCACCGGCAGCCTCGCCCCCGGCAAGGCCGCCGACGTGGTCGTCCTCGACGACGACCTCCGGGTGCGCGAGGTCCTGGCCGACGGCCGGCCCGCGCACGGGCTCATCCCCGCACCAGCTGACTGAACCGCTGGGCGTCGGCGGCGCGGGGGATGTTGTTGAACATCACGTACGCCGGGCCGGCGCCGACGATGCCGGCCAGCTCGGCGAGCTCGGCCTCGGTGTACTCGTGCCGTGCTCCGGTGATGCCGTGCAACCGGTAGTAGGCCGTCGGCGTCAGGCTGCGGCGCAGGAACGGGTCGGCGGCGTGGGTCAGGTTCAGCTCCTCGCACAGAGCGCGAACGACCTCGTCCGGCCACGGGCCGCGCGGCTCCCACACCAGCTGGACCCCGACCGGCCGGCGGGCCCGGGACAGGAACTCCCGTAACCGCGCGATGGCGTCCTCGCTCGGGCGGAAGCTGGCCGGGCACTGCAGCAGGATCGCCGTGGCCTCCAGGATCGCGGCGCAGCCGAGCGTGGTCTCCCAGGCGCGCTCGACGACCGGCGTCCAGCGGAAGCCGCCGGCCTCGGCGCGCTCCGCGGTGCTCAGCGGGGTGCGCAGCCGCCGGTACGTCGGGCTCTTCGCCTCGTGCGTGATCAGCTGCCACGCCTTGACGGTGAACTCGAAGGACGACGGAACATCGGCTCGCCACCGCTTCAGCGTCGCCTCGCGGGGCGGCTCGTAGAACGTCTGCTGCACCTCCAGCACCCGGAAGCGTTCCGCGTACGACGTCAGGGCCATGCTCGCCCCGCACAGGCCCACCCGGACCGGCGTCATGCCGGTCAGTACGGGTTGCCGGTGCCGGGCAGCCGCCCGCGCAGCAGACCCGCCGGGCGGCCGGGCGCCCCCGGGTCGCCGGAGAGCGGCGGGCTCGGCGCGTGCGCCCGCTCGGCCATCCCGGCGACCAGCTCGCGCAGGGCCGACACCGCGTCGTGGCGGGGCCGCCAGCCGAGCTCGTCGGTGGCCCGGCCGCTCCACAGCAGCGGCGCGGCGAGGGCCAGGTGCACCCAGCCGGCGTCGATCGGTTGCAGCCGCAGCCACCAGGTGAGCGCGGCGGCGCCGGTCAGGGCGAAGCCGGGCACGGGCACGCGTACGCCATGGAAGATCTCCGCCGCCAAGCGCGGGTCGAGCACCGGGCCGGCCGCCACGTTGTACGCGCCCCGCGCGTCGGAGAGCACGATCCGGGCGTACGCGTCGGCCACGTCATCGGCGTGCACCGCCTGCAGCCGCAGCCGCGGGTGGGCGGGGATCAGCGGCACCCGCTGGGGACGCAACAGCTGAACCGGCAGCAGCGGGCCGGCGAAGTACCGGGCGATCTCGGTCGCCGCCTCGCGCTGGAAGATCAGGCCGGGGCGCACCCGGACCACCCGCATGGCCGGGTGGTCGGCCTCGACCTCGTCGAGCATCCGCTCCACCAGGGCCTTGTGCCGGCTGTACGACGAGGCCCGCACGCCCCGGCGCGGATAGTCCTCGGTGACGTAGTCGCACTTGGGGCCGGGGGAGTAGACCCCGACCGAGGAGGCCTGCACCAGCGCGTCGACCCCGGCCCGCAGGGCGGCCTGGGCGACCGCGGCCGCGCCGAGCACGTTGGTGCGGAAGAGCCGCCGCTGGTCGTGGCTGGGCTGGATCTGCCAGGCCAGGTTGACCACGGCGCCGGCGCCGCGGAAGACGTCGGTGAGCCGCTCGGCCGCCCCGTCCTCGCCGACGTCCACCGCGTGCCACTCGACGCCCTGGTAGACGCCGGTCGCCTCGGGCAGCCGCCGGGCCACTCCGGCGATCTCGAGATCGGACTCCGTACGCAGGCGGCGCAGCAGGGCCGTTCCCGCGTTTCCCGTCGCTCCGACGATCACTACGCGCATGCTTGTCGCTTACCCGGCGATCCGCGTTCGAACCGCCGGGTTCCCTCAGCGGGCGAGCGCCTTCTCCAGCTGCGCCTTCGTCATCGACGAGCGGCCCTCGATGTTGCGCTTCTTCGCCTCGTTGTAGAGCTGCTCCTTGGTGCGGCCCTTGGCGCCGGTGTGCGAGCGCTTGCCGCCGCGGTGCCCGGAGGAGACGTCCTCGATCGAGGACCGGCTGGCCGTCTTCGACTCCCCGGCGCGGGCCCGCTCCTTGTTGACCGTGCGCGCCGCGATCTCCTTGGCCCGTTTCTCCGAGCCGCCGCGCTGCTCCACGCTCTCCTTGATGTGCTCGTACTGCCGCTCCCGCTTCGGGCTGGAACCTGCCGGCATGGCGCACCTCCTTCGTGGTCGTTCCGCGATTCGCGGTCGTCATCGAAGAAGATTCCCGGGCGGTAACCGGGCAAACCTCGGCTCAGCCCAGCAGCGGAAACCCGGCCAGCAGCTGCCGCAGGTGCATGACCTGGCGTGGGATGAACTCGGCGATGGTCAGTCCGACCACGTCGGCGGCCGCGCTGAGGTCGGCGACCACCCGTCGCGCCTGGGCGCCGGTGAGCCCGTCGGCCTCGGCGCCCAGCCCGAGCACGATCTCGTTGCTGTCGATGGTGCCGACATCGAAGTGGAGGGCGACCTTCGAGCAGCCGGTTCCCGCGAGCCAGTCGAGCAACGGCTGCGATGTCGTACGCAGATCGGCCGGCGCGAAGTCGTGCACGCCCCACGCGTCGAGGTTGCCGTGCTCCTGTTCGTTCCAGGCGTGCAGCCCGGCCACCGCGACCCGGGCCGCCGGGACCGTGGCCGGCAGCAGGCCCAGCACCTCGCGATCGCCGTGCCCGGTCAGCGCCCCGAGCGCCATCGCGTGGAAGCCCGGGTAGTCGCTGGCCGGCGTGCCGAGGTCGGGGTGCGAGTCGATCCACACGATCGCCAGGTCGTCGCCGTAGCGGGCGGCCAGCGAGGCGAACGGCGCGACGCTGACCGCGCACTCGCCGCCGAGCGTGACGATCCGCTCCGGGTCGTGCTCGCGGATGACGGCCAGCGCCTCGCCGAGCTGGGTGACCACGACGTCCTTGGCCTCGATGCCGTCGCGCAGCGCCAGGCCGGTGTCGTCCATCGCGACCGGCACCGCGGCCGTCGGCCCGTCGTGCGCGGGCAGCACGGCGGCCAGCACCGCCGAGCCGACCGCATAGCCACGGCGGGCCACGTCGAACGGGAACTCGGGCGCGAGCTCGCGGACGCTGGAGGTGCCGGCGCCCTGCCACTGCGGCCAGATCAGGCGCAAGGTCGAAGTCATGCCTACCGTTCTACCCGCTGTCCCGGGCCGGCGGGGTGACCGCGAGCCGGGCGTCGGTGACGTTCTCGAACCGGGCGTCGCCGCCCCGGACCAGCACGAAATGCCGGGTCACCACCGCCTGGTAGACCCGCAGCGGCCCGGCCGGCTCGAGGTCGTCCGGGCCGAGCCGCTGATGGTCCGGGAGCCGTGCGTTGAGCAGATCGAGCTCCGCGTCGTCGCCCGCGCCCGGGCCGGCGGTCGCCTCCAGGTAGACCGCCTCGGCCCCGCCGACCGGCGCGTGCGAGTCGAACACGGTGATCGCCACCTCCGGGCGGGCCGCGATGTTCCGCGAGTGCCGGCTGTCCGGCGTGGACACCCAGACGACCCGGCGCTCGCCGTCGGGCGCGTAGAAGACCGGCGTCGCCCACGGGCGGCCGTCGTCGTCGGCGGTGGCGAGCACCAGGTACCGTTCTCGGCGAGCAGCCGGGGGACGGTGTCCCACATCGACGCGTGCAGGGCTTGTTCATCGGTCATGAGGTGATTCTGGCCGCCTCCGGCTCGCCGGCGACGATGCGGCGGGGGAGCAGCGCCGGGCTTGCCAGGATGAGCAGGCCGGCGACCCCGATCGCCGCCCGGGGGCCGACGAAGCCGGCGAGCACGCCGAAGAGAGCGCTGAGCCCGGCGATCGACGCGCTGCCGCCGATCGACCAGGCGGTCAGCATGCGGGCGGCCAGCTCCCGCGGCGTCTGCTCCAGGCGGTACGTGGCCAGCACCGGCGTGTACAGGCTCATGCCGATGACGATGGCGAGCTCGACCGCGATCACGGTGAGCAGCCCGGGCCCGCCGGGTCGCAGGAAGACCAGGCCGATCAGCCAGATCGCGCGCAGCGTGCCGGCCACGCGCAGGACCCGGTCGCGGCCGTGGCGGGCCACCACGTGGCGGGCCAGGCGCGAGCCGATCAGTCCGCCGAGGCAGGGCGCGGCGAAGGCCAGGCCGTACTGCCAGGGCGGGTAGCCGAGCGTGCCCAGCATCAGCACCGCCAGCAGCGGCTCGGTGGCCATGATGAGACCGCTCACCAGCAGGTTGTTCAGGTAGAGACGGCGCAGGTTCGGATGGCCGAAGATGTGCCGCCAGCCGTCGAGCACGTCGCCGGGGCGGATCCGGCCGGCGGCGCGCGGCGTGCGTTCCTCGCCGATCCGGCCGGTGGCGCGCGGCGTGCGCTCCTCGCGGTGCCGGATGACGGCGATGCCGAGCGCCGAGAGCAGGTAGCTGACCGCGTCGGCGAGCACGGTGGTGACCGGTCCGAACAGGCCGATCGCCGCCCCGCCCAGCGGCGGCCCGACCGCGATCGAGCTCCAGTTCGCCGACTCGAAGCGGGCGTTGGCCACGAGCAGGTCGGCCGGGTGGACCAGCGTCCTGAGGTAGGCGCCGCTGGCCGCGTTGAACGCGATCTTGGCGGTCGCGACGACGGCCGACACAACCAGCAGTTGGGTGAAGGAGAGACAATCCAGCGTGTACGCGAGGGGGATCGTCATCATCGCGGCGAAGCGCGCGAGGTCCGTCCCCACCATCACCGACCGCTTGCGCCGGAACTCCACCCACGGCCCGAGCGGCAGCGCGATCAGCGCCCCGACCGCCGGGCCGATCGCCGCCAGCGCCGACACCTGGGCCGGTTCGGCGTGCACGACCAGCACCGCGAGCAGCGGGAGCGCGCCGAAGCCGAGGCCCGAGCCGTAGGCGCTGACCGTGTAGGAGGCCCACAGCCAGCCGAACGGCCGGCCGAGCGATCGTCGCGACATCCGGCGATCGAAGCAGGGCCGGCGGCGGGGATCAAACAACCGTCCCGGCGGCGAGCCACAACCGTACGTTGTCTGGCATGGTGTGCCGCATGGATCTCGACGCCGTCCGCACCTTCGTCGCCGTCGCCGACGCGGGCCAGTTCCAGGAGGCCGCGTCCGCCCTGGCGATCACCCAGCAGGCGGTCTCGAAGCGGATCGCCGCGCTGGAGAAGGACCTCGAGGTCCGCCTGTTCGCCCGCACCGCCCGCGGCGCCCGGCTCACCATCGACGGCCAGGCCTTCCTGCCGCACGCCCGCGAGCTGCTGCGGGTGGAGCGGCGCGCGGACGCCTCGGTGCGGCCCGGCCGGCGCGCGCTGCGGGTCGACGTGCACAGCCGGCGGACCGCACCGAGCGTGGCGCTGCAGGACTTCTACCGCGCGCATCCCGGCGTCGACCTCGACGTGGTGACGCTGCTGGACGCGGACGTCGACGCGGCCACCGAGGCGGTCGCGGCCGGCACGATCGACGCGACGTTCCACGCCGTCACCCACCGGCTGCCGGACGGGGTGGTGGCCGCCCGGGTCATCGACGAGCGGCACCAGCTGCTCGTCGGCCCCCGCCACCCGCTCGCCGCCGCCGGCTCCGTCACGCCCGCCGGGCTGGCCGGGCACCCGATCTGGATGCCCGGCATGGCCGCCGGCACCGAGTGGTCGGACTACTACGACCAGCTCGCCGCCGCCTTCGGGCTCACCATCGACCGGGTCGGCCCGGTCTTCGGCCCGGAGGCCCTGCTGGCCGAGATCGCCGACTCGGCCGACCTGGCCACCCTGGTCGGCGAGCGGTCGCGCTACCTCTGGCCGGACAGCTACGACCTGCGCCGCATCCCGGTGCGGGACCCGGCGCCGGTCTACCCGATGTCGCTGATCCGGCGGGAGGCCAATCCGCATCCGACGCTCGCGCAGCTGACGGACTACCTGATGGCCCGGCGCGGTTCACCCGGCTCGCCGGTCTGGCTGCCGGACTGGGCGTAGCGATCGGCTTCCCCCCCGCGTGCCGGCGACGCCTACGGGATGAAGCGCACCTCGGGGAACGCCTCGCTGACCCCCTCCAGCAGACGGCTCCGGCGGTGGCGCAGGTGCTGGTCGAAGAAGGCCAGCGGGTACGCCTGCTGGATCCGCACGGCGCGGTCCGGCGGGAGGGTGCCGATCGCGCCGCGCAGCGCCTCCTCGGTCATGCCGACGATCGGGGCGACCTGGGCGTAGAGCGTCTGGTAGTCGGTGTAGGACGGGTGCAGGGCGCCGTCGGCCCGGATGTCGAGCCGCCACCCGCGCAGGTGCGACCAGAACTCGGCGACCGGCTCCTCGGCCCGGGTGAACTGGGCGGTCATCAGCATGACCGGGCGGTTCAGATCGGTCCGCGGCGGCGGGTCGGACACCATCGGGCCGTCCAGGATCAGGCCCGCCCGCACCCGCGGGTCGGAGCCCATCAACAGGGCGGTCGCGGTGCCGCCCTTGGAGTGCCCGTACATGCCGACCCGTCGCAGGTCGAGCGCCGCACCCAGGCCCGCCGGCAGCGGTCGGCGGTCGGCGTCCGGGTTGTGCCCGCGGGCGATCAGCTCCAGCTGGTCGATCAGGAACCCGGCGTCGGCGGCGAAGTCGGGCGGCAGCATCACCGGGTCCCGAACCGGGGCCAGCACCCGCCCGTCCGGGAACTCGGTGAACGCGTCATACGTGTGATCCACGGTGGCCACCACGTACCCGTGACTGGCCAGCTCCTGGGCGATGATCGTGGTCTCCGAGCGGTGGTCGTGCGCCCCGTGCGAGTAGACGACCAGGGGCAGCCGCTCGCGGGCGGGCAGCACCGGCGCGCCGACCCGCCCCGCGGTGAAGGGCGCCCGCACCGCCTCGGGGTCGAAGTCGGCCGACGCCAGCAGCAGGCGCAGCGGGACGGCGTCCATCCACGGCTCGACCGGCAGGTGGGCGGTGTGCCGGACCGGGTACCACAACGCGGCCATCAGCTCCCGCGGCCGCCCCTGGTAGGACCGGGAGCGGTCGACCAGGTGCAGCCGCGTCGTGCCGACCGGGAGCGGCCCGGTCGGCCGTGGCAGCGTCAGGCGCGGCGGTGCGGCCGCCGCGACACCGCGGGCCACCCCGGCGAACGGCACGGTGACCCCGGCCGCGAGCGCGGCGCCGAGCAGACCTCTGCGCGACAAGCTCATGATGTTCCTCCCCCGTTCGATGAACCTTCCGGCGCAGCAGACGCTAGGCGGCCGGCGGGTGGGAGCACATCGGACCACGGTAGTAAGACCTGGGTATGACGCAGGAGTACGGCGTACATCGAAAGGTGCAGAACTGCCGAGGGCGAGGGTTCACGGCCCGAGCGGTGTCGGTGTGGCCGGGACACCGTGGGTGATCAGCGCCGCCAGGTGGGTGGCCAGGTCCCGTGGCCCGAACAGGTCCGGGCCGCGGTAGCCGGCCAGCTCCGGCAGCGTCCACCAGCGCACCTCCCCGATGTTCTCGGCGGCGAGCTCGTCGTCGGAGAAGGTGCCGCGTGGCACGAACATGGTGGTGCGCACGAGGAAGTAGTCGCTGACCGCCCGGTCGTAGCCCGGCAGGTATTCCGGCGCGACGACATCCCGGTGCCACACATGCGGTGGGTCGTGGTCGAGGGCGAGTCCCACCTCTTCCCGCAGCTCCCGGCGGAGAGCGGCGAGGGGCGTCTCACCGCTCTCGATGCGTCCGCCGGGCGCCGCCCATACCGCTCGTCCCGATGGTTCGAACGGGGTGTGCCGACAGAGCAGGACATGGTCGTCGTCGGTCAGGATGATGGCGCGGGCCGCGCGGCGCACGTTCAGCGATGACACACCGGGCATTCTCGACGATGAGCCCGGTCCCGTCAGCCGGGCATGTGAACGGTGGGTTACCTTCTTGTTACCGCCGGGCTAGTGTTCCCACGACCAGCACTTTCCTCTCTCGCGCGACCGGTCCGGGCGCGCGTCACCTCCAGGAGGATGGATGGGACATCTCCTTCGACGGCCCTCGACCCGCACGGCGCTGGTGTTCGCGAGCGTGCTCGTGGCGGCACTGATCCCGGCGGCCGGCGTCGCCCTCGTGGGTCCGGGACCGGCCGGCGGCAAGGGTGACAACGGGGGCTCGGCGGCGCGCAAGAGCGGCGACGTGATCGCGAACCTCTTCGAGTGGAACTGGAAGTCGGTGGCCAACGAGTGTGTCACCGTCCTCGGCCCGAAGGGGTACGGCGGCGTACAGGTCTCTCCTCCGCAGGACTCGGTCAAGCGCACCGAACTGGGGAACGGGAGCGACACGGTCCTGCACCCGTGGTGGGAGGTCTACCAGCCGGTGGACTACCACCTGACCAGCCGGATGGGCGACGAGACGCAGTTCAAGGACATGGTGGACACCTGCCGCGGCGCGGGCGTCAAGGTGTACGTGGACACGGTCATCAACCACATGACCGGGCAGGGCCACACCTCGTACGGCGGCGTGGATTTCACCAAGTACGAGTACCCGGGCCTCTACGGCTTCGGCAACTTCCACCACCCCGGCGCCGGCTGCCCGACCACCGGCGGCATCGACGACTTCAACGACTACACCCAGGTCTTCAAGTGTGAGCTCGTCGGGCTCTCCGACCTGCGGACCGAGACGGCCTATGTGCGGAGCACCCTGGCCGACTACCTCAACAAGCTCATCGCGTACGGCGTGTCGGGGTTCCGGGTCGACGCGGCCAAGCACATCGGCCAGGCCGACCTGGCGGCGATCGAGGCGCGGCTGCACAACACCGTCGACGGCACCCGGCCGTACATCGCCCTCGAAGTTTTCCCCGGTGGCCCCGGCCGGCTCTCGCAGTTCGCGTTCCTCGGACAGGGCAGCGTGCTCGGGCTCGACGTGGACGTCCAGCTCAAGAACGCGTTCAAGAGCTACAACAGCCCGCCCAACGACGGCAACATCGGTGACCTGAAGGTGTTCGGCGAGAGTGCCGGGCTGCCGCCGGGCGACAAGGTGCTGGCGTTCGTGCAGAACCACGACACCGAGCGCAACGGCGACGCCCTGAACTACAAGGACGGCGCGACCAACACGATCGCGAACGAGTTCCTTCTCGCGTACGGATATGGGCGGGTCCAGGTGTACGCCGGTTTCGCCTGGAACACGCCGGACGACTCCCCGCCGTCGGACGCCAACGGCATGATCACCGACACCAACTGCGGCAGCGGCTGGGTGTGCGTCGACCGGTACACCGGCGTGGCCAACATGGTCGGCTTCCACAACTTCGTCAGCGCTGGTCACGCCCCGGTCGCCAACTGGTTCGACGACGGCACGAACCTGATCGCCTTCAGCCGCGGCAACCGGGGCTGGATCGCGATCAACAACGAGACGACCGCGCAGACCCACACCTTCCCGACCGGGCTGAAGGCGGGAACGTACTGCGACATCATCCACGGTGACTTCCGGAACGGGCACTGCACCGGCCCGACCGTGGTGGTCGGCAGGAACGGCCTCGCCGTGGTCACGGTCCCGGCCAAGGACGCCGTCGCGTTCTACGGCGGAACCCTGGTCCATCGCTGAGCCGGCGTCCCCCGGCGGGCGCCGCCCGCCGGGGGATCCGCACGGGGTACGGTGCTGCCGTGGCCGCCGCGGGGAAGATCCGGATAGCCGTCGCGCAGACCGAAGTGACCACCGACCCGGCCGTGAACGGCCCGGTGATCCGCGCCGCGCTGCGCCGGGCCGCTGACCGGGGAGCACGCCTGGTCCACTTCAGCGAGGGCGCGTTGTCCGGCTACGCCGGCCCCGCGAAGGCGTACTACACCGGGTGGCGCATCGATTGGGCGCCGGTCGCCGCCGAGCTGCGGGCCACCATGGCATTGGCGGCGCAGCTCGGCGTCTGGGCGGTGGTGGGCGGCAATCACCGGTTGTCCGGCGAGCATCGGCCGCACAACTCACTCTGGGTGATCAGCGATCGTGGGGAGCTCACCGACCGCTACGACAAGCGGTGGCTGTCGCATTCCGAGATCACCGGCTTCTACACGCCCGGTGACCACGTCTGCACGTTCGAGGTGGACGGCTTCCGGTTCGGCTGCCTGCTGTGCATCGAGGTCAACTTTCCCGAGCTGTGGATGCAGCAGCGGGCACTCGGGGTGGACTGTGTGCTCTTCTCGACGTACTCCGAGGATCCGATCTTCGAGGTCATCGCCCGCGGCCACGCCGCCACCAACGGGTTGTGGGTGAGCATTGCGGTGCCGACCACGTGCGCGCCGGCCGGGCCGTCGGCGGTGGTGGGCCCGCACGGGCATGTGCTGGAGCGGGCGCGGACGGACCGCTCCGAAGTCATCTGCGTCGACCTCGACCGCACCGACCCCACGCTCGACATCGCGCTGAACAAGGCCCGCCCGTGGCGCGAGACCGCCCGCGCCGGCCACCTTTACAGCGCCGCCCGGGTCGACGATCCGCGCAGCACCGACCGAACCTGCCTCTGAGCCGGCGCCGCGACCGTACGGAACCGGCCATATTCAACGTATATCGCACCCCCGGTCTTGCGGCAAGAGGCGGGTGACCTCGCAGAATCGCCCGGTGAATGATGCAGAATTCGGAGCCGACGTCGTGGTCGCCGGCGGGGGGCCGACCGGCATGATGCTGGCGGCCGAGTTGCGCCTTCAGGGCGCGACCGTGCTGGTGGTCGAGCAGGATGCGCAGCCGAAGAAGCTTGTCCGTTCGCTGGGCCTGCACGTGCGCAGTGTCGAGGTGCTGGACCAGCGTGGCTTGCTGGAGCGGTTTCTGGCGGCCGGCACCCGTCACCCGGCGGCCGGGTCGTTCGCCGGGATTCCGAAGCCCGCGCCGCCGGGGCTGGACACGGCGTATCCGTACCTGATCGGCATGCCGCAGACCGTCACCGATCGGTTGCTGGAGGAGCATGCCGCCGAGTCGGGGGCGCGGATCCGCCGCGGATGCGCGCTCGCCGGCCTGAGCCAGGACGACGACGGCGTGACCGTGGCACTCGCCGACGGGACGCGGGTGCGCTCGCGATATCTGGTCGGCTGCGACGGGGGCCGCAGCACGGTCCGCAAGCTGCTCGGCATCGGCTTCCCCGGCGAGGCCGCGCAGACCGAGTGGCTGCTCGGCGAGGTGGAGGCGACCGAGGCGCCGGAGCGGATCGCCTCGACCGTGGCCGAGATCCGCCGAACGCAGCTGGGCTTCGGCGTCGGGCCCACCGGCTACGGGGGCTGGCGGGTGGTCGTACCCGCCGCGCAGGTGGCTGACGACCGCGCGGTGCCGCCGACGCTCGAGGAGTTGCGGCAGCGGATGGTGGCAATCGCCGGCACCGACTTCGGCGTGCACTCGCCCCGGTGGCTGTCCCGGTTCAACGACGCCACCAGGCTGGCCGAGCGCTACCGGGCCGGTCGGGTCCTGCTCGCCGGGGACGCGGCGCACGTCCATCCGCCCCTGGGCGGGCAGGGGCTCAACCTCGGCATCCAGGATTCGTTCAACCTCGGCTGGAAACTGGGGGCCGCGGTCGCCGGCTGGGCCCGCGACGACCTGCTGGCCACCTACGAGGCGGAGCGTCGCCCGGTGGCGGCCGACGTGCTCGACCTGACCCGGGCGCAGGCCGTCCTCATCTCCACCGAGCCGGGACCGCAGGCGGTACGGCGGCTCTTCGCGCAACTGCTGGACTTCGACGACGTGAACCGGTTCCTGACCGAGAAGATCACGGCGACCGGCATCCGGTACGACTTCGGCCCCGGCCCGGAGCCGCTCGGCCGCCGGCTGCCGGACCTGCCGCTGAAGACCGGACGCCTGTACGAGCTGATGCGCCACGGCAAGGGACTGCTGCTGGACCGGACCGGCAACCTCGCGGTGGACCCCTGGGCCGACCGCGTCGACCTGGTGACCGACATGAGCGCCGACCTCGACGCGCCCGCCGTCCTGCTCCGCCCCGACGGTCACGTCGCTTGGATCGGAGACGATCAGCGCACCCTCACCGAGCACCTGTCCCGCTGGTTCGGCGCGCCCCGCTGAGGCGGCACGCCGTCGCCCGAAGAACGTCACGATGTCGAAGCCGGAACGACAGCTTCGACTTCTCCAGGACAGAAGGGAGTCAGCGATGACCACGAACGAACTTCCCGGGCGGCCGCCCATCGTCGGCATGGACGCCTGGCAGGCGGCCCGGGACGAGTTGCTGATCCGGGAGAAGGCGCACACCCGCGAGGGCGACGCGATCGCCGCGGCGCGGCGGCGGCTGCCGATGGCCGAGATCGACGGTGGCGTCGAGGTCGTCGGCGCGGACGGTCCGGTGCCGTTCCGCGATCTCTTCCAGGGCCGCGACGAGCTGCTCGTCTACCAGCACATGTGGTACGACGGCGCGCCGCACCAGGGGCAGTGCGAGGGTTGCACGGAGTCGGCCTGGCATCTGCGCGACGCCACCTACCTCAACGCGCGCGGGGTGTCGTTCGCCGTGCTCACGCCGGGGCGGTGGGATGAGGTGGCCGCCTTCGTGGAGTTCATGGGCTACGACTCGCCGTGGTACTCGGTGCGCGACGCGCCGGAGCCGATCGGCGGCGACATGGGCTGGTTCAGCTGCTTCCTGCGCGACGGCGAGCGCGTGTTCCTCACCTACCGCACGACCGGCCGGGGCACCGAGCCGGCCAGCGGGTCGTTCGCCCTGCTCGACATGACGCCGTACGGGCGACGGGAGGCCTGGCAGGTCAGCCCGGAGGGGTGGCCCGAGGGCGGGGAGCCGTGCTGGTACTGGCGGACGGACGCGGACGGCAAGGCCACCTGGGGCCCGACGAGCCGCCCGGCGCCGCAGTGGACTCGCCCGGGAGTGACGCCGGAGACGACCCTGGGCCGGACCGGCGCACATCATTGAGCCCGGCCCGCGGCGCCTACCGCATCTGGTCCGGCACCGCGGGGGAGACCAGGCCGGAGCTCGTGAGGGCCGCGGGCAGGGTGGCGTCGACGCCCTCGTCCACGACCTGCCGGCCGCGGGTGAGCATGATCCGCGGCGGCTGTTCCCGGCCACGCCAGCCACTGACGTCGGTGCCGTGCGGCGCGTGCCGGGCGATGAAGTCGGCCATCGTGGTCAACAGCTCCTGGTCGGTGACCGGGGTCCACCCGTGCGGCTGGCTCACGCCGTACAGGAACTGGAAGTCGGGCGCCGGTGCGGTGAGAGCGCCGGTCCGCTGCTCGAAGTACGCGACACCGTTGTTGAGGAAGTACGTGTCCTCGGTGCCGACGTAGACGTGCAGCCGGCCGGCGATCTTCGGCCCGAGCCTCGCCCAGTCGGCCGCGACGATCGACGAGAGGTCGAAGTGCTTCTTCCAGTAGCCGGCCACGGTGTGGTCGATGACCCCGGTGCGCTTGTCCCAGATCGGCGCCGGGTATCCGTCCCGGCCCTGCGGACCGAAGACGGCCTGCCAGATGTCCCACTGTCCCTGGCTGCGGCCGTGCGAGGCGACCGCTCGCTCGTACGCGTTCTCCTGCCCGTTGGTCCACCAGGTGTCGCCGGTGGTCGTGCGGGCCGCCGGCCGTGGCACCGAGACCCACGGGCTGCCAGTGGCGTACGCGTTGGTGTCGCCGTAGATGTCGATCACCTGATGGGCGCGGAAGTCCAGGGAGTCCGGGAACCCGGCCCAGGCCCCGGCGTAGACGTCGGGGTAGAGCACGAGCGACGCCGCGGCGATCCACCCGCCGGTCGACCCGCCGCCCACGACCCGGCCCCAGCGCTTCCCGATGGTCCGGAACGACCGGTCGACGGCCGGGATGAGCTCGTAGTTGATCGCGTCGCCGTACGGGCCCAGATTGGCGGAGTTCACGTGGTAGGAGTCGTCGTAGAACGGGTTCTCGCTGCGCACCTGCACCGAGATGAACCGGGCCGCGTCCGCCGACATCCACCACCGGGAGAAGTCGTCGCCGAGCGCCTCGTCGAAGCGGTGCGGGTTGGCGCGCGGGAAGTGGCGCGCGATCAGCTCCATGGGGTACCGGACGTGGCGGTTGGCGGGCAGGTCGTAGCCGGCCGGCAGCAGGATGTCGGCGCCGAGATAGACGTCGCGGCCCCAGAAGCGGCTCAGCAGCGCCGAGCGGATCTTCAGGTGCTTGACGTGGGCCGAGTCGGCCGGGTTGCCCTGCTGGCCGGTGCCGCCGGGCGGGATCGTGCCGATCGGGCCGATGACCTGGTCGAGCGTCAGGCGTACGGTCTGCGCGCGGCCGGTCAGATGGACGGTACGCGGCGTGGAGTAGACGTTGCCGGGTGAGTGCCAGATGTCGCCGCCGTCACCCTGCGGCCAGTGCACCTGGACGACCGAGCCGTCCGAGCGACGGTTGGTCTCGTACGTGCAGAAGAACGCCTGCACCACGTAGTCGCCGGCCGGGATGTCCGCGAGCCGGGCGAGCGGGTAGCCGACCACCCCGGCGCCGGAATGGAGGTGGATCGGCCGTCCGGGCACGGCGTGCGCCACGTCCAGGCCGAAGAACGGCACCGTGAGCGGCTCGAGGTCCTGCAGGTTGTCGCGGGGCTCCGGCGCGTCCGGGCTCAGATCCGACGCGCGGGCGATGATCACGAAGGCCCGGCCGGCGCCGCGGTACGTCCCCGGGGCCAGCGTGAGCGAGAAATCCGGGCCGGACCGCCCGCCCGCCTCGGCCGCGCCGGCATCGGCCATGGTCACCAGGCCGCCCGCCGAGGCCAGCGACCCGGTCAACACCAAGCGCCGGCTGAACCCGCCCTGCCCTGCCGCCATGATCTGTCTCCTTGTCGCCGCCTTCGGTCCTCCATCGAAGACCATAAGGCCGATCCGGGCGGCGGGCCCTCGACCGTGACGGTCAATATCCGAGGTGCACCACCTGACCGGTGCGCCGGGCCTGCTCGGCCGCCCAGACCACCCGATGCGAGGCCAGGCTGGTCGCCATGTCGGAGCGGAGCCGGCCCGGATCGCCGGCCCGGACGGCGTCGAGGAACGCCTCCACGAGGCCGCCGTCGCCGCCGTCGTGGCCGGTGCCGGCGTGGCCGTCGCCCGGTCCGGCCGAGTCGAGCGTCTCGGTCGCGCCGGTGCGGAAGTCGGTCACCCGCAGCACCTGGCCGTCGCCCTCGATGCTGCCGTGGCTGCCGAACAGCCGGGTCTGGCGGCGGCCCATCGGCGTGAACGCGGTCATCGTGAACGTCGCGGTCATCCCCGACGGGTACTGCATCGCGACGACCTGGTGGTCGACCACGTCGTTGTCGCATTCATAGGCGCATCGGCCGTACGGGCCCTGGCGCAGCGCCTCGAGCACGCCCTCGCGGGTGTGGTCGCCGGTCACCGCCGACAGCGGCCAGGCCGTCCGCCGCTCGTCGCCGAGACAGCCCAGGTACAGCCGCACGGCCGAGTAGGGACAATCGGGCTCGACGGCGCAGTCCACGCACCGGTGCCCGGCCCCGGCCGGCTTCTTCTCCGGGCGGAAGTGGGCGAGGCCGCCGAACGACGCGACCGACCGCGGGGCGTCCCCGACCAGGTACGCGAGCCAGTCCAGGTCGTGGCACGACTTGGTCAGCAGCATCGGGCCCGACTCGGCCTCGTTGCGCCAGTTGCCGCGGACGAACGAATGGGCCTGATGCCACCAGCCCACCGGCTCCAGATGCTGCACGTTGACCAGCTCGCCGATCCGCCCCTCGTCGAGCAGGCCCTTGAGCACGCGGGTGTACGGGGTGTACCGCAGCACATGGCACACCGCCCCGATCACGCCGGCTGCCTCGACCGCGGCCCGGATCCGCGCCGCCTCCTGCTCGGTCGGCGCCATCGGCTTCTCCAGCAGCAGGTGGTACCCGAGGCCGGCCAGGGCCACGGCCGGATCGAGGTGCAGCCGGTCCTGGGTGGCGATGACGGCGGCGTCGGCGATCTTCCCGGCGGCGGCCAGCTCACGCCAGTCGGCGAAGACGGCGGACGACGGCAGCGCGTACGTCTCCGCGAACGCCGACCGCCGAGCGGGATCCGCCTCCGCGACCGCGACCACCCGCCCCCGCGCGCTCCGGGTAACGAGGCGGGAGTACTGCTGACCGCGGATGCCGGCGCCGACCACCGCCAGCGTGACCGCGCCGTCCCCGGGACGGCCGATCGCCCGGTCCTTCGTAGAGTCCATAGCACACCGTACGTGTTGTGGCGGCGTCAGCTGTCGGTCTTGCCGTACCAGGCGACGAATCGCTCGAACTCCTGGCGCGCGGCCGGGTCGAGCCGCTCGGTCCAGGGTTCGATCCGCAGCTTCCCGGCCCGCTGGTGGCGCCACGATCCGGCGATCTCGGGCTGCGGCGGGATGGCCGCGGCGTGCCCGTCCTGCTCGGCCGCTAGGGGCCCTCCAGCAGCCGTTTGAGGTTCGCGAGGTCCTTCCGGTTGGCGCGCCGCACCGAGGCCGCCATCATGGGCGCGGTCACCCGCGCGAAACCCGCCGGCTCACCCCGGTTGCGCAGCGTCATCCGGGTCCGTTGTGCATCGACCGGCTGCCACGTGTAGGTGGTCTCCATCGGGAACGGGCCCTGCGCGGTGCGCATCACCATGCGCTCGCCGGGGACGAATTCCACGATCTCGTACGTGTAGGCCAGCCGCCGCCCGAGGAAGGCGGCCACGAAGTCGACGCGGGAGCCGACCGTCACCGGCGGCGGCGTGCGCCACGCGACCGACTTGATGTTCACGTACCACTCGGATGCATGCGACGGATCCGCCACGTAGGCCGCCACCTCCGGGCACGGGCGGTGGATGACGATTTCGCTGGCCACGTCGACGGTCATCACCTCATCCTCCGCTCATTCCGGCCGGCCGGAGAGCGTTCCGGCGGCGGAGAACACCGCCGGCAGGTGGGTGGAGGGCCGGCGGGACCGTGCGGTGGCGGGGTGTGTGGCGGCCGGGTAGGCGGGCGACCTCAAGGCCGCCCACGAGTCCTGCCGAGGGCGGCCTCGATGACGGCCGGCCCCGACGAGCAGCGCTACCTGACCCGCCGGGCCACCGCCGTCCGTTCGGCCTGGCAGGGGTCAGTTGCGGACCAGGGCGTCGATCGGGGGAAGCGGGCAAGTGATGACGCAGCCGCCGCCGCCACCTCCACCTCCGCTGCCACCGCCACCACCACCACCACCACCGCCGCCGTTGAGGATGGCGGCGCAGTCGTCGGTGGTCACCGAGGACTGGGCGGAGATGTGGATGATGCCGAGCGGCGGGTAGTAGCCGGCCGGGAAGTAGACCCAGGCCTCGGCCGACGAGAGCCACGGGCCCGCGATGCACGGGGCATCCGGGTAAGTGGGCACCTCGTGGGTGTCCCAGCTGGGCAGGTATCGCTCGGACTTGCGGGTGCCACCCCAGAAGAGGTCGTGGGTCTGGGCGATCTCGGCCACGTTGCTGGTGCAGTGGGTGACGCCGGTCGCCACGACGATCGGATATCCGTGGTTGTCGGGGGCGGCGTACGGCGCGTTCGTCGAGATGATGCAGGTGATGGTGCGCGGCCGATCCTCGCCGGCGGTGGCGGCGAAGCCGCTGTCGGCGACGGCGGTGATGGTGGTCGTGTCGGCCGCTTGGGCCGGTCCGGCCTGGATCACCGCGAACAGGGTGCCGGCCGCGCCGAGGGCGACGGCCAGCAGTCGGGCGAAGGTTCTGGACATGGCGCCAGGGTCCCGGCGGGCCTGACGCCGGCCTGAAGTCCTCCTGAAACGGGAGATGGCCCCGGTGCACATCGGGGCCATCCCACCTTCAGCATTTCCGGTCAGCCGGGACTCAATCCGTTTCGGCGGGCGGGATGTACGCGCCCGGCACCTGGGCCGGGGCGACGATCGCCGACTCGCCCGGGTAGGGCTTCTTCCAGTCGTGCGACTGGTACCAGGAGAAGTGGTTCATCTGGGCCGGGTTGGCGAAGTCGGCCCGGGCGGTCGGCCCGGTCAGCTTCTGCTGCGCCTTCCAGCTGTCCCACTGGGCGGCGAGCTGCTTCTCGCCGGCCGGCACGACGCCGGTCGGCGCGGCCGCCGCCGCCGGGTCCTGGGCGGCCGGCACGTCGGCGCCGCAGGGCGGCAGGGTGGTGAGGCCCGCGGTCAGCGACGTCCGGTTGGGCAGCGCCGTGAACGGTGTGTAGTCCGGCCGGGACGTGAACGCCGCCGTCATTGGGCTGGCGGCGCTGTCCTTCTGGTTCATCGGGTGCACGCCGAGGATCTGCTCGATCGTGCGGATCATGGTGATCTGCGAGTAGTAGTGGTTGTCCACGACACCGCGCTTGGCGTACGGGCTGATGATCTGGATCGGGGCCCGGTGGCCGTCGATGTGGTCGAGGCCCGCCTGGGAGTCGTCCTCGACCACGAAGATCGCCGAGTCCTTCCAGTATCTGCTGTGCGAGATGGTGTCCACCAGCTTGCCCAGCGCGAGGTCGTTGTCGGCCACCTGGGCGGCGCCGTTCGGCGGGCCGCCGGTGTGGTCGCTGGAGAACCAGAACATGTTCAGGTTCGCCGGGCCGTTCTTCAGGAAGTCCTTCTTCCAGATCTCGTACCGGTAGATGTCCGGCACGTCGGTGTCGAACTTCGGGAAGCCGGGCACCGAGACCGCGTTCAGCGAGGGGATCGGGGAGGACGAGATCAACGGGTACGCCGTGTCCGCCCCGGTCGCCGCCATGTTCTTGCTGTCGCAGTAGAGGTTCTGCCAGGTGGCCCCGGCCGGCTTGGTGAGGAACTGGTGGAACTCGCCGAAGTCGCGGACCGTCCGGCCGGCCGCCTGGGCGCCGGTCCAGAGGAACCCGGTCTTCTGGTGGCCGAGCGCGTCGTCCTCGGTGTCGTAGCTGCGGATGTACTCACCGGCCGAGGACTCGGTGTACTCGGGGTCGTCGGCCTGCATCAGCCAGTTGTGCCCCTCGGCCGAGTTGGTGCCGATGTCGTACGTGTTGTCGAAGAGCCCGAACTGCCGCACGAGCGCGTGGTTGTTGGGCGTCACGTTCTCGCCGTACTCGGCCAGGGCCGGGTCGCCGTTGCCGTCCGCGACGTCGCCGAACATCTGGTCGTACGTGCGGTTCTCCTTGACCAGCAGGAAGACGTGCTTGATGGTCGACGGGTCGCCGAGCCGCGCCGGGACCGGGGTGGCCTTGGCGTAGTGGTTCCCGTAGGTCACCGAGCCCGGCGTCCAGCCGTTCTGGGCGAACACCTTCGCGGTCGAGGCACGGATGACGCGGTCGCTGGGCAGGGCGAACTTGACCAGGCTCGACGTGGTGTCGTGGGTGCCGTGCCCGGCCGCGGTGGTGGGCCGGCGGGCGTCGATGCCGCGGGTGTTGGAGACCAGGATGTCGGTGCCGACCGTGGCCAGCTCGGCCGGGAAGTAGTCGGCCGGCAGCAGGCCGACGTAGCTGACCGGGAACTGGGCGCCGAAGTAGCGGTAGACCGCGATCGCGTTGGCCCGGCCCAGCGACACCAGCAGGTGCCCGTCGCCGGTGAGGTTCACCGCGTCCGGCTCGTAGCCGACCGACGCCTCGGGCCAGGGCCGGGTGGCGATGGTCTGGACGACCTTGTCGCGGCCGGTGTCGATGACCGACACGTCGTTGGTCGCCGTGTTGGTGACGAAGACCGCGCCGCGGGCGGCGTAGACGGCGGTCGGGTGCAGGCCGACCTTGATGTTCTTCACCGCGCCCGACGCGCTCGTCACGTCGATGACGCTGACCGTGCCGGTGGTCGTCGCGGCGGTCACCGGGTCGGCCGGCACCGGCGTGTCGTACGAGTTGATGGTCGTGTCGCCGGCCCGCGCCGTACGGCCGCCCTCGTTGCTCACGTAGAGCTTGTGGCCGACCAGCGCGACGTCCCGCGGCGCGATGCCGACCGCCCAGGTCCGGGTGACGGCGCCGGTGGCGGCGTCGATGGCGACCACCTTGTTCTGGCCGTTCACCGCCGAGTAGACGGTCGTGCCGTCGGCCGAGAAGGCCGCCTGGGCCACGAGCGCCCGCTTGGTGCCGTCGGCGGCGATCGGCACGAACACCGGGTTGGCGAGGCTGCCGTCGGCGTTGACGGTGAACTTGCGGTAGCCGTCGGCCTGGCTCAGCCAGAGCTGGGTGCCGTCGGGGGAGTAGGCGGGGCCTTCCTGGCCCACGTCGTTGCCGCTGATCCGCAGGTCGGCCTTGGCGTTGTTGCCGATCAGCTGCTGGACCTTCCAGGACTTGAGGTCCACGATGGCCAGCGCCATCCCGCCGTCGGCGACCGCGGCCGCGAGGTGGGTGCCGTCCGGGCTGACCGCCGACGACATGATCTTGCCGTTGTCGATGACCAGCCGGGTGCCGATCGGGTCGATGTACTGGTCGGCGGAGACCACCTGGCCGCGGTGCGTGACCTGGCCGACCTGGTCGGTGCCGAACTGCCGGGTGCCGGCGGAGGCGATGCCGCCGCCGGCCACCACCACCAGCACGGTTGTCCCCACGGTGAGCAGGGAGGTCCGCCGGCCGGCGCGTTCGCGCCGGCGCCGTGTTACCTGCACTGAGCTATCCCTTCGGCTCGGTGAGCAGCAGATCGACATTGCCGTCGAACTGCCAGAGCGGGTTGGGCGCATCCCCGGACGGGGTGTGCACCAGGAAGTAGCCGTTGACCTCTTTCGGACCGTCGCCGTCGGCCGTGTACCGGCCGTCGGGAGTCAGATCGAGCTGGTAGACGGCCTGTCCGGCGGCCTCGGTGCCGGGCAGGTGCCAGGAGACGACGCAGTGCCAGTCGTTGCCGGCGCCCTCGGGGTCGAGCTGCCCGCCGCCCCGGGCGCACTCGGCGGTGGCCCGCAGCTGCTGCTCGGTGACGTCCGGGCGGTTCAGCTCGGCGGTCTGGATCCGGTACAGGTGGGCGAACGCGGTGGCGACCGAGCGCTGCACCTTCTCCTGCCCGATGCCCGAGCCGGTGGCGCCGGTGCCGGCGGCGATCGCGCCGGCCGGGACGGCCAGCAGGACGACCAGCGGCAGGACGCCGTAGCGGAGCGCGCGACGGCCGGATCCCTCGTACGCGAGGTCGGTGAAGTCCCGCCGCACGAACAGCAGGTACGCCAGCCCGGTCGCGACCGCCGCCCAGAGCAGGCCGACGCCGACGCCGATCAGCAGCGGCCCGGTCTGGGCGGGACCGGTGAACAGGCCGGTCCAGGACAGGAAGGCGTAGCCGGGCAGCGCCAGGCGTACGGCGAGCGGCAGCGGGAGCATCTGCGCCAGCTGCAGCGCCAGCGCGACCAGGGCCGGCAGCAGCAGGCCCACCGGCGAGCGGCCGAGCATCACCGAGCCGAGCAGCCCGATCGCGGCCAGGGCCAGGGTCGGCGCCAGCGCGCAGGCCCAGGCGAGCACCACCCGCGCCGCCGCGTCCCCGGCGCTCAGCACGTGCCCGTCCAGGCCGACCAGCGGCCGGTTGCCGACCGCCAGCACGCCGCCGATCGAGCTCGACACCAGCATGCCGGTCACCAGCAGCAGGATGACGGTGAGACTGGCCAGGGCCTTGGCGGCGAAGAGGCGCCGGGGCGAGCGGACCGCCACCAGCAGGTGCCGCCAGGTGCCGAGCCGGTCCTCGGCCGCGAACACGTCGCCGGCCACCAGCGAGGTCAGCAGCGGCAGCGCGTAGAGACCGGCGAAGCCGAGCATGACCAGCGGGCCGGCCCAGCCGGTGGCGTGCATCCAGCGGCCGAAGAGGGTGTCCACCGGCAGTGTGCTCTGCAGGCTGACCGCGGCGACGAACAGGCCCGGCCCGAGCCAGCAGGCCAGGACCAGCAGCCGGATCCGCCACTGGGCGACCAGCTTGACCAGCTCGAAGCGGTAGCCGCTGTGCAGCGGGACCGGGCGGGCGGCCACGGGACGCTCGAGGGTCGCGGTCATTCGCCGGCCTCCCGCTCGGTGAGGGACAGGAAGGCCGCTTCCAGCGGCGACACGAGCGGGGTCAGCTCGCGCAGCGCGATCCCGGCGGTCACCAGCCCGGCCACCAGCTCGTCGAGGGCGGGTACCCGGGTCCGGACGACCAGGGGCTCGCCGACGACCTCGACGCCGGCGACCGAGGCGGCGAGGTCGCGGGCGGCGGCCGGGTCCGAGGTGACCAGCCGGTAGTCCAGCTCGCGGCTCTCGGCCGCCAGCTTGGCCGGCGGTCCGGAGAAGGCGACGCGCCCGGCGGACATGATGGTCACCTCCGAGCAGAGCGCCTCGACGTCGTCCATGCGATGGCTGGAGAGCACGACCGTGACGCCGTCGGCGGCCAGGCCGGTGAGCACCCGGTGCACATGCCGCTTGCCGGCCGGGTCGAGGCCGTTGGACGGCTCGTCCAGCACCAGCAGGCGGGGCTCGGTGAGCAGGGCGGCGGCCAGTCCCAGCCGCTGCCGCATGCCGAGCGAGAAGCCGTGCACCCGGTCGTCGGCGACGTCGGTGAGCCCGACCTCGTCGAGCGCCGCGCCGATCGCCGCGGTGCGCCGGTCCCGGCCGCGCAGTCCGGCCAGCGCGGCCAGGTTCTGCCGGGCGGTGAGCGTGGGATACAGGCCGGGGCCATCCACGAAGCCGCCGACGCCGGCCGGGGTGTCCAGCGCCCGGCGGACCGGCGTGCCGAGGATCTCGAGGCTGCCGCCGTCGGCGACGGCCAGGCCCAGCAGGAGGCCGAGCAGCGTGGTCTTGCCGGCGCCGTTGGGCCCGACCAGGCCGTGTATCTGGCCCGGTGCGACGTCCAGGTCGACACCGTCGAGCGCGACGACCTCGCCGAAGCCCTTCCGGACCTGACGCGCCCGGATAGCGCGGACAGTCTCCATGCGCCGCCCTCCTACGAACCGTAGGAATAGATGTAAGTCGCAGGAAGCGGCGGGCGGTCAAACGTGGGTGGAACAGAAGACGACGGTCGATCAATTCATGATTGTCGTCAGATCATCCATGCCGGCGATGGTCAGGACCGGGCCGAGCAGCGGCGTCGCGATCAGCCGCAGGTGCTCGAGGTGCGGGAACAGCGCGGCCAGGCCGGCGCTGTCGATGTACTCCACCTGGGTCAGGTCGACCACGAACACCCCGTCGCTCGCCGTGCGGGCCTCGGCGAGCGCGTCGGCGAAGGTCTCGGCGTTGCTCATGTCGATCTCGCCGACGGCGGCGAGGACGACGGTGCCGTCCTTGCGGCGGTCGGTGGCGAGAGTCAGCGCAGTGCTCATCCCGGAATCCTCGTGTACAGGTCGACGATGGTGCCGGCGGCGCCGGTCGTGATGGTCACCTCGGTCATCATGGCCCGCATCAGCATGAGGCCGCGTCCCCGGTGCGGGTTGGCCTCGGGCTGCGGTGTCTTCCAGCGGCCGCTGTCGGAGACGGTCAGCCGCAGGCTCCCGGCGCTGGCGGCGGCGACGAGGCGGATCCGCCCGCGGGTGACGTTGCGGTGCCCGTGCTCGATCGCGTTGGCGCACGCCTCGCCGGCGGCGACCAGCACGTTCTGCGAGGTCGTGGTGTCGATGCCGCACCGGGCGAGCCAGCCGCGCAGCGCCGCGCGCACGGTCGCGAGCCGGCCGGGCTCGGCGTCGAAGTCCAGCTCGAGCGGGCCGGGCTGGCGGTAGAGCAGCAGGGCCACGTCGTCGTCGAAACCGCCGTCCGGCGCCATCCCGGCCATGACGTCGGTCGCCAGGTCCTCCAGGGTGGACGAGCGGCCCTGCTGGACGGTGCCGGCCACCCGCTCGATCCCGGCGGTCAGCGGCTGCCGGCGGCGCTCGACGAGCCCGTCGGTGTAGAGCAGCAGGGTCGCCCGTGGCGGCACCTGGTACCGGGCCTCGGGCCGGTCGCCGGCCGTGCGAACCCCGAGCGGCCGCGACCGGCCCTGGTCGAGCAGGACGATCGTGCCGTCGTGCAGGCTGACCACGGCCGGCGGGTGGCCGGCGCTGGAGTACGCGAGGTCGCCCGTCTCCGGGTCGAGCACGCCGCAGAACACGGTCGCGCACATCGCGCCGGGCAGCTGGGCGGCGAACCGGTCGAGCGCGGCCAAAGTCTGCGCCGGGTCGGTGTTCTGCAGCAGCAGGGCCCGGCACGCGCTGCGCAGCTGGCCCATGACGGTCGCCGCCTGCAGGCCGTGCCCGACGCAGTCGCCGACCACGATGCCGATCCGTCCACCGGCGAGCGTGACGGTGTCGTACCAGTCGCCGCCGACCTTCAGCGGGCGCGTCGCCGGCGCGTACCGGACCGCGAAGCCGAGCGGCAGCTGGGCCGGGCCGAGGATGGCCCGCTGCAGCGCCAGCGCGGTCTCCCGCTGCTGGTCGATCTGGTAGATCCGGTGCAGGCCCTGCGCGAGGTTGCCGGCCAGCAGCGCCAGCAGGGTCTGGTCCTGCTCGGTGAACGGGCGGTTCTCGGCCAGCTCGATCCGCAGCGCCATCGTGCCGTCCGGATGCTCCAGCGCGACGCCGGCGCCGCCGGTGCGCTCGGCCACCGGCGCGAGCAGCGGCGCGTCACGCAGCGCGGCCAGCTCCCGGCGGAGCGACTCGTCGAGGTCGTCCCAGTGCCGGCGGGGCTCGGTGGTGTGCAGCGCGGGCGTCTCGGCGCCGTTGAAGACCGCGGCGTAGACGGTCGTCGCCTGCCAGACCTCGGCCAGCGCGGCCAGCACGCTGCGCATCGCGCCGGTGAGGCTCTCGGCCTGGGAGAGGCGCACGTTGAGGGTGGCGAGCGCGTTGTCCCGCTGGACCGCGTAATGCTCGGCGGTGACGTCGCGGAACGTGCCGACGATCACCCGGCGGCCGGTGTCCGGGTCGGTGACCTGGTTGAACGAGGCCGCGGCCCACAGCACGTGCCCGTCGCGATGCCGCACCGGCACCGTGTACGAGCCGCGGCTCTGCTTCACCAGCATCGCGAGGGCCTCGGCGACCTGCTGGTGACCCTGGGGATCGGTCTGCGGGTCGGGCCACCACGGGGGAACCGGCGGGTAGGGCAGGCCGTCGGTCCCGTAGCCGAGGATGTCGGTGAAGGTCGAGTTGATCTCGATGACCGCGCCGTCCTCGTCGCAGACGAAGAACGCCTCCTGGAGTGAGTCGATGAGCGCCGTGCGCCACCGGGCCTGGTGGTAGCGCAGCCGGGACAGCTCCACGTTGGCCTGGACGCGGGCCAGCAGCTCGGCCGAGGAGAACGGCTTGACCAGGTAGTCGTCGGCGCCCGCCTCGAGGCCCTCGATCGAGGCCTCCTGCCCGGCCCGCGCCGACAGCAGCAGCACCGGCGTGCCGGCCGTCCGCGGGTCGGCGCGCACCGCCGACACCAGCTGCAGCCCGTCCAGCCGGGGCATCATCACATCGCTGACGATCAGGTCGGGCTTGCGGGCGCGGGCCGCCTCGAGCGCGGCCCGGCCGTCGGCCACGGTCTGTACCTGGTGGCCGGCCGAGCGCAGCAACCGGGTCAGGTAGTCGCGCATGTCGGCGTTGTCGTCGGCGACCAGCACCCGGGCCGGCGTGCGGGCGGTGCGGCCGCTCCCGGCGTCGGCCGGCGCCTCGTCGTCCGGCCCGGCCCAGCGCAGGGCCTCCTGCACGTACGGGTCGGCGGTGGCGCTCACGGTGCTGGCGCTGCCGGCCGACACCAGCGCATCGGCCGGCAGGTGCCCGGCCCCGAACGGCAGCCGGATGACGAAGGTGGTGCCGGCGCCGGCCCGGCTCTCCGCGGTGATCGTGCCGCCGTGCAGCTCGACCAGCTCCTTGACCAGCGCCAGGCCGATGCCGCTGCCCTCGTTCGAGCGGGACTGCGCGTTCTCGATTCGGTGGAACCGCTCGAACAGGCGGGGCATCTCCGGCTCGGGAATGCCGATCCCGGTGTCGGTCACCGTCACGACGGCGTGCGCTTCCTCCGCCCGTACGCCGATCCGGACGCCCCCGGAGAAGGTGAACTTCAGCGCGTTGCTCAGCAGGTTGAGGACGATCTTCTCCCACATGCCGCGGTCGACGAAGACCGGCCGTCCCAGCGGCGGGCAGTCCACCTCGAACGTCAGCCCGGCCCGCTCGACGGCCGAGCGGAACACGCTGGCCAGCTCGGCGGTGGCGGTGCCGAGGTCGACCGGCTCGTAGCGGGCCTGCATGCGGCCGGCCTCGATCCGGGAGAAGTCGAGCAGCGTGTTGACCAGCTTGCCCAGCCGCAGCCCGTTGCGGTGGATGACGTCGAGCTCGGCCCGCACCCACTCGTCGTCGATCGCGGCCCGGGTCCGCAGCTCCTCGACCGGACCCATGATCAGGGTGAGCGGGGTGCGGAACTCGTGGCTGATGTTGGAGAAGAAGGTGGTCTTGGCCCGGTCGAGCTCGGCCAGCTCCTCGGCCCGGCGCTGCTGGGCGGTGTAGGCGCGGGCGCTGCCGATGCCGGCCGCCACGTGCCCGGCGGCCAGCTCGACGAAGCCGCGGTAGGCCTCGTCCAGGACGCGGTAGCGGTTCAGGCCGGCCACCATGAAGCCGTACGGCGTGCCGCCCTGCTGCAGCAGCGGGACCAGCAGCGCCTCGGTCGGCGGCGCCGGCCAGTCACCGGACGGCAGGTCCGCGATCCCGTCCAGCGGGACCAGCACCGAGTCGCCGCCGCGGGGCGCCCGCGGCAGCCATCGCGCCGGGTCGCCGGCCGGATGCCCGGCCGCGATGCCGGTGGCGCCGGCGAGCCGCGCGCCGTCACCGTCGCCCTCGCCGTCGAAGAGGTAGGTCAGCGTGAACGGCAGGTCCCGCGGGTTGCGGGCGAGCTGGGTGCCGGCGAACCCCAGCACCTGCTCCTCGCTGCGGATCCGGCTGGGGTCGGAGCCGAGGTCGCGCAGCGTCGCCATCCGCCGCTCGCCGATCACCCGCTCGGTCTCCTCGCTGACCACGCAGAGCAGGCCGACGACCGCGCCGTCGTCGTCCCGCAGCGGGCTGTACGAGAACGTGTGGTACGTCTCCTCCGGGTAGCCGGACCGCTCGAGGACCAGCAGCAGCGCCTCGTCCCAGGTCGCCTGCCCGGTGGCCAGCACCGACTCGATGCGGGGGCCGATGTCGTCCCAGATCTCGGCCCAGACCTGGCTGGCCGGCCGGCCCAGCGCCCACGGGTACTTGTGGCCGAGCGTGTCCCGCCGGTAGGCGGCGTTGCAGAAGAACGTGAGCTGCGGGCCCCACGCCATCCACATCGAGAAGCGTGAGGACAGCAGGATGCTCACCGCGGTGCGCAGGCTCTGCGGCCAGCCGGCCGGTGAACCCAGCGGGGTCGCCTCCCACACCACGGTCTCCAGGTCGCGGCCGACGTCACCGCCGCCCGCGAAAACCTGCCGCACGTCCTCGCTCATCGCCCGTCTGTTCCCTGATCATCGCTCGCCTATGCGTTCCCGGCCCAGCATGCCAGGCGACGGCCTGCCCGCGCTGGCGGCTACCACCGGCGGGGCACACGAACCGGCCGGAACCCGAAACGCAACCGGGCCGTTTCTCCGTTCCCGGCGCCGGCTGCCGATGCGGCACGGCATGGCTTCCGCTCTTCGTCACCTCGTCGTCGCCTCCGCCGTTCTCGCCGGGTCGCTCGGCCCGGCCGCACCCGCGCTCGCCTCCCCGTCATCGCCGTCCGGCGGCACCGCCGACACGGTCGCCCAGGTCGTCGGCGCGGACGGCAGCATCGACTTCGTGCCGGTCGAGGCCCGCACGGTCGCCGACGAGGTGCGGCTCGCCGACGCCATGCCGGGGTCGATCGGGCACGCCTTCGAGCAGCCGGTCTCGGTCGAGGCGGCGACGAGCAACGACCCGTACCGCGGCTACCAGTGGGACATGGACACGCTGCACGTGGACGACGTGAAGCCGTACCTCTCCTCGCTCTCGACCCAGATCGTGGCGGTCATCGACTCCGGGGTGAACGCGGCCATGGCCGACTGGAACCCGGGGCAGATCCGCTGCGACCTGGGCGCCGACTTCGTGGCCGACTCCTACACCACCAGCTCGGGCGGGAACGGCTGCGTCGACCCGAACGGGCACGGCACCCACGTGGCCGGGACGATCGGCGCGGTCGGCGACAACGGCATCGGGGTGGAGGGCGTGGCGTCCGGGGTGCGGATCATGCCGGTACGCGTCCTGGACGCCAACGGCAGCGGGAACAGCACCGCGACGGCGCGGGGCATCGTCTGGGCCGTCGACCACGGCGCGACCGTGCTCAGCATGTCGCTCGGCGGTGGCTACTCGGCCTCCTACGACACGGCCATCCAGTACGCCACCGACCACGGGGTCACGGTGGTGGCGGCGGCCGGGAACAACGGCGCGACCGACAACGCGAAGATGTGGCCGGGCGCCTCGCCGGGGTCGATCTGCGTGACCGCGACCGACCGGACCAACGCGCACGCCTCGTTCTCCAACTACAGCGGCACCGCCACGATCGCGGCGCCGGGGGTCACGATCCTCAGCCTCGACGCCAAGACCGGCTCGTACGTCTACATGTCCGGCACGTCGATGGCGACGCCGCACGTGTCCGGGGCCGCCGCCCTGTACCGCGCCGCGCACCCGGCGACGACCCCGGCCCAGGTGACCTCCGCGCTCACCACGTCGGCGACCGATCTCGGCGCCGCCGGGTGGGACCCCTCCTTCGGCGCGGGGCTGCTCAACCCGTACCGGCTGATCACCGGCTCCGACTTCGGGGCGGTGACGCCGTCGCCCACGCCGACCGCCACCCCTTCGCCCACCCCGTCCGTGACGCCTACGGCCGGCCCGGCCGTCCCGGCTCCGACCACCGCCCCGACCACCGCCCCGACCACCGCCCCGACCACCGCCCCGACCACCGCCCCGACCACCGCCCCGGCCACTGCCAAGCCGGCGCCCTCGCCGACCGTCACCGCCCCGGCTCCGGCGGCGCCCCCCGCGCCCGCCCGGCTGACCGCCACGCCCGCGGCCGGCGCGGTGAAGCTGACCTGGACCAAGGTCACCGGAACGACCGCCCGGCCGCTCACCGGGTACCGGGTCTACCGCGGCGCCACGCTGCTGGCGACGGTGTCGTCGAGCACCACCACGTTCACCGCCAAGGTCGCGGCCGGGACGACGTACACGTACACCGTCCGGTCGTTCGGGCCGGCCGGGCTCTCGGCGCCGGTGACCGTCCGCGCCGCCGCCAGGTACCCGGCGGCGACCATCAGCGCTGCGGCCGGTTCGAAGATCACCATCAAGGCCGCGAACCTCAAGCCCGGCACGACGCTCACCGCCCGCGAGACCTACGGCGCCCGGACCGTGACGCTCGGCTCGGTCAAGGTCGGCTCCGCCGGCGCCGCCTCGCTCTCGGTCGCCCCGGCCAAGGCGACGAAGAGCGGCACGCTCACCGTCACCGGCACCGACCGCAACAACGCCGCGGTGAAGGTGCAGAAGACCGTCACACACAAGTGACGTGGCCTCGCCGGCCCTCTAGTGTCACACCATGGATCTGGGCCTGGCGGGCAAGCGGGTAGTGGTCACCGGCGCGGGCAAGGGCATCGGCCTGGCCATCGTGCGCGGCTTCGTGGACGAGGGCGCCACCGTCGTCGCCGGCTCCCGCCGGATCACGCCCGAGCTGGCGAAGCTCTCCGGCGTGACCGCGGTCGAGGTCGACCTGGCCGACCAGGCCGGCCCGGCCGAGCTGGTGGCGGCCGCCGGCGAGCGGATCGACGTGCTGGTCAACAACGTCGGCATCGCGCCACCCCGGCCGCAGGGCTTCCTCGAGGTCACCGACGACATGTGGGCCGCCACCTGGAACCTCAACGTGATGTCCGCGGTCCGCGCCACCCGGGCCGCGCTGCCGGTCATGCTGGCCGGCGGTGGCGGCGCGATCGTGAACACCGGATCGGTGAACGCCCGGCTCGCCGACCCGCTGGTGATCGACTACTCGGCGGCCAAGGCGGCGCTGACCAACTTCGCCAAGTCGCTGTCCAAGGAGTTCGGGGCGCGCGGCATCCGGGTCAACACGGTCGCGCCCGGGCCGGTCGCCACCGACCTGTGGCTCGGTGGCGGCGGCGTGGCCGCGACCGTGGGCGCCGCCCAGGGCATCGACCCGGCCCAGGTCGAGGCGGGCGCCAAGGCGGCCATGGTCACCGGGCGCTTCACCCGCCCCGAGGAGGTCGCCGACCTGGTGTTGCTGCTGGCCAGTGACCGGTCCGGCAACGTCACCGGGGCCGAGGTGACGATCGACGGCGGCCTGATCACGACGGTCTGAGCGCGCCTCAGTAGACGGTGTAGCCGCCGTCGATCACCAGCACCGCGCCGGTCACGAAGGCGGCGGCGGGGGAGCAGAGGTAGACGACGGTGGGTGCGATCTCCTCGGGCATCGCGTAGCGCTGCTGCGGGGCGTCCTCGATCCACATGCGGCGCAGCTCCGGGCGGTCGACCGGGGCCATCTCGGTCTTCACGTAGCCGGGTGCCACGGCGTTGACCCGGATGTGGTGCGGCGCCCACTCGGCGGCCAGCGACTTCGTGAGCTGGTGGACGGCGGCCTTCGAGGCGTTGTAGGGGGCCTGCGCCTGCGGGCGGTTGACGATCAGCCCGGAGATCGAGCCGATGTTGACGATCGCCCCGCCGCCGGCCTCGCGCAGGTGGCGGCCGGCGGCGAGGCTGACCTTCCAGACCGCGCGCACGTTGAGGTCGAAGACCTGCCGCCACTCGTCGTCGGTCGCGTCCCAGGCCGGGTTGTGGAAGCAGACGCCGGCGTTGTTGACGACGATGTCCAGGCCACCCAGCTCCCGGGCCGCCTCGTCGACGGCCCGGTCCACGTCGCCGTCGTCGGTCAGGTCGGCCTTTATCCCGTACGCGAGGACGCCCTGGTCCTTCAGGCTGCCGACCGCCGACGAGTTCGCCTCGCCGTCACGCCCGACGAACGCCACCGCGGCGCCGCAGTCGGCCAGCGCGCGGGCGAACGCGTACCCCAGCCCGCGGTTGCCGCCGGTGACCAGCGCCTTCTTTCCCTCCAGCGAGAATGCCGCGAGCCCGCGCGGATACCCCATGCCGTTCCTCCTCGTGTGCGCTGCCTGCGCACATCGGAGAACAACTCGGCGCGAGCGTCAAGAGGCTCAGACGGCCCGGTGCAGCTCCTCGCGGGTCACGCGCAGGTTGACCACGGCCGGCGAGCCCTCGACGCTGTCGCGGATCTGGTCGCCGCCGGCATAGGTGTCGTTGGACAGGAAGCCGGTGCCGTCGATGCGCACGTAGCCGGCGCTCATCAGCTCCTCGGCCACGCCGGCGGGCACGTCGGGGCGTACGTCGGTGCCCGGCATCTGCACGGCGGTGACGGTTCCGGCCTCCTCGCCGTCCCGGTCGACGACGGTCATTCCCACCGTCACGGTGGCGATGGGCAGCGGCTCGGTCGGCGTCTCAGGATGCATGTGCCGCAGAATGCCCGCGCCGCCGCACCGGAAACATGCGCGATGATCGAGCCATGCGACTGGTGCTGGTAGTGCTCGCCGACCCGCAGGGCAACGAGTTCTGCGTGCTGCGGCCGCCGGACGGCGACGAACGCCTGGCCGAGCTCTGAGGCCGGCGGGACGCCGCCCGGCGGGGCGGCCTCACTGCTGCTGGGTGTCCCCGGCGCCGGTGCGCTGCTGCGCCTGGTCGACGCCCTTGTCGATCTGACTCGAGTACTTGTTGCCGGTACGGTCGTCGACCTGGTCGCCGGCCTTCTCGAGGCCCTCGTCGACCTGCTTGTCGTGCTTGTCGGCGAAGTCCTTCGCCTCGTCCACGAAGCCCATGAGTGCCTCCTCCACAGTGGTTGGGCCGTGGCGGCCCGGCTTTATCCGTGCCCGGCCGGCCGCCGCCGAAACCCGCCGAGACATGTCCCACAGCACGGCGGAGAACGCATCGACGAGGGTAAGTGGCGGCGATGCTGCTGCTCGACCTTGCCCTCGCACTCATGCTCGTCGTGGCCGGCACGGCCCTGCTCGGCGCCCACCACCTGCTGCTGATCGCCGCCGGGCTGGTGGCGCTCGCGGTCGCCCTGGTGGTCACCCACGGGCACGTGGTGCTGCGCCGCCGGGTGCCGGCCCGGGCCGGCACCGCCGTGGACGTGGCGCCCGCCGATCGGCTCGCGGTCGCGCCGATGGACGGCCGGACCGCCACCGCGGTCGCGCTCGGCGCGACCGGCCTGTTCCTGTTCAACGCCGTGTTCGGCGCGATCGCGATCGGCCTCGGCCTCTCGGCGTTGCGCCGGGGCGCGCCGGGCCGGTGGGGACGGCCGGGCGCCGTCGCCGGCATCGTGCTCGGCATCGCCGACTTCCTGGTTCTGCTGATCATGCTGGCCGTCCGCCTCACCGGGGCCGGCCTGCAGTGGAGCTGACGGACGCATGACTCGCGCACCCGGGGGTACCCGGCCCCGATGCGCGCGGAAGTGACCTTCATCGGCAATGCCACCACCCTGCTGCGGCTGGGTGACTTCACCCTGCTCACCGATCCGGCCTTCGGGGCGGCCGGCAGCCGGGTCCCGCTCGGCTGGGGGATGTGGACCAAGCGGGTACGGGATCCGGCCCTGGACGCCCTCGAAGGCGCCGAGCCCGACGCCGTCGTCCTCTCCCACCTGCACGGTGACCACTTCGACGGCGCCGCCCGGCAGCGCCTCGACCCGGCCCTGCCGATCCTGACCACGCCGCAGGCCGAGCGCCGCCTGCGCAAGCGGTTCCGGGACGTGCGCGGGCTGCCGACCTGGGAGTCCGACGAATGGACCCGCGGCGACCAGCGGCTGCGCGTCACCGCCGTCCCGGGGCGTCACGGTCCTGGCGTCGCCGACCGGCTGCTGCCCGACGTGATGGGCTCCGTGATCGAGCTGCAGACCGGCGGCGCCGGCCGGCCGGAGACCCGGCTGCGCCTCTACGTCACCGGCGACACGCTCTACCGTCCCGGACTGGCCGAGATCCCGCGCCGGTTCGGGGAGATCGACGCCATGCTCATCCACCTCGGCGGCACCCGCGTGCTCGGCCTGCTGGTGACCATGGACGACCGCCAGGGCGCCGAGCTCACCCATCTGATCCACCCCGGCCGCACCATCCCCATCCACTTCGACGACTACCGGGTCATGAAGTCGCCGCTGAACCGGTTTCTGGACCGGGCCCGGCGGGAGGGCCTGACCGGGGTCCAGCCGATCGCCCGCGGTGGGACCGTCGAGCTGCCGTTGCGCATCCCCTGACGGTTTATCCGGAGCGTCTGGGGTTACACACGTGCCGTGGAAGAGCTGGAGTGGCTGGCCGTCGTGCGGCATGGGGAAAGCACCGGGAACACGGCCGCGGCGGCGGCCGAGGCAGCGGGGGCCGAGGTGATCGACATCCCGGAGCGGGACGCCGACGTCCCGCTCTCGGCGACCGGCCGGGAGCAGGCCGCGGCCGTGCGGGAGGTGCTCGCGGCGGCCCGGCCCGGCATCGCGGTGATCTCGCCGTACCTGCGCACCCGGCAGACCGCCGCGCTCGCGCTCGACGGCTTGCCGGTGCCGGCCCGGGTCGACGAGCGCCTGCGCGACCGCGAGCTCGGCGTCCTCGACCTGCTGACCACCCACGGCGTCGGGGCGCGGCTGCCGGGCGAGTCGGCGCGCCGGGCCCGGCTGGGCAAGTTCTACTACCGGCCGCCGGGCGGCGAGTCCTGGGCCGACGTGCTGCTGCGGCTGCGCGCGCTGCTGCGGGAGCTGCGCGAGGACCACCCGGGCGGCCGGGTCGTGCTGTTCGCGCACGAGGCGACCGTGCTGCTGATCCGCTATCTGGCCGAGGGGCTGGACGAGGCGGAGCTGATGGCGGTCGCGCGGAGCGTGACCATCGCGAACTGCTCGGTCAGCAGCTGGCGGCGCGACGGCGGCGAGCTGCGGCCGGTGACCTTCAACGACGTCACCCACCTGCACCGCGACGACGCGCCGGTCACCAAGCAGGAGGACGTGCATGCCGAGCATTGAGGAACGCGTGATCACCCCGGGCCTGCTGCGCGACTGGCCGCTGCCCGATCCCGAGGGCGACAAGGAGTCCCGGGGAACGGTGCTGGTCGTCGGCGGATCACCGTTCAACCCGGGCGCGGTGCTGCTGGCCGGGGTCGCGGCGCTGCGGGCCGGCGCCGGGCGCCTCCAGCTGGCGGTGGCCGACGAGAGCGCGGTGGCGCTGAGCGTGGCGGTGCCCGAGGCCAAGGTGGTCGGCCTCCGCCGGACGGATCAGGTGCTCGATCTGGCCACCCGGGCCGACGTGATCGCTCTTGGGCCGGGGCTCGACGACATCGGGCAGACCACCGACCTCATGCGTACGGTGCTCGGCGCGGCCGGCCCGGAGACGGCGGTCGTGCTCGACGCGTACGCCCTGGGCGCCCTCAGCAAGGATGCCGGCCTGCTGAAGCAGCACCGCGCCGTGCTGACCCCGAACGTCACCGAGGCCGGCCACCTGCTCGGCCGCGAGCCGGGCGACGACCTGGCCGAGGCCGCCCGCGCCCTGGCCGGCCGCTACCACGCGGTGGTCTCGCTCTACGGCCACATCGCCGATCCGGAGGGCGGCGCCTGGCGCGAGGAGAGCGGCGACGCCGGCCTCGGCACCTCCGGCAGCGGCGACGCCCGGGCCGGAGTGGTGGCCGGGCTGCTCGGCCGGGGCGCCGGACCGGCTCAGGCCGCCTGCTGGGCCGCGTACGCCCACGCGGTCAGCGGCCGGCGCCTGAGCCCCCGCTTCGGGCGCACCGGCTTCCTGGCCCGGGAGCTGGTCGACGAGGTCGCGTACACCATCGCCACGGTGTGACCGGCCGGTCCCCCCGGCGGTGACGCCGGGTTTCAGATGTCCGGTCGTGGGCACCAAAACGGTCAGCAACGTGGCACGGGAAGGACGACAGGCATGAGCGGCAAAGCCGTCAAGATCGCTTACAAGCCGGTGGGGCTGCTGCTCGGCGCGGGGGCTGGTGTGCTCTCCGGGCTGATCTTCAAGCAGGTCTGGAAGGTCGCCGGCCATGACGACGACGCGCCCAACGCCACCGACGAGGACCGCGGCTGGGGCGAGGTGCTGATCGCCGCGGCCCTGCAGGGCGCCATCTTCGCCCTGGTGAAGGCCGCCGTCGACCGCGCCGGGGCCACCGGCGTCCGCAAGGCCACCGGTCAGTGGCCGGACTGACAGAGAAACGGAGAGAGATCCTGATGAAGGTTTTGAAGCTGGCCGCCGGGTTCGCCGTCGGGTACGTGCTGGGCGCCCGGGCCGGCCGCGAGAAGTTCGAGCAGATCGCCGCCACCGCCCGCAAGCTCAACAGCAGCCCCACGGCGGAGCAGGCGAAGGAGAAAGCCAAGAGCGCGATCGGCAGCGCCACCGAGAAGCTCGGCGACAGCACGAACAAGCAGCCGGCGAGCACGCGCAAGCGCCGGGAGCCGGTCGGCAGCGGCGTCGGCAGCCCGTCCAGCACCACGATCGGCGGGACGATGGGCGGCACCACGCCCACCAGCGACCCGCTGGCCTGACACACACTTGGTTGCGGCGGCGTCACCCCTCGGGATGACGCCGCCGCAGGTGTGAAATTCGTGATCTCAGGGGATTCATCGCCCCGTGAAAAGACTTCTGATCGCTCTGGTCCCGCTCCTGGCAGCGGGATGCGCATCGCCGAGTGATCGCGGTACGGCGGCCGCCGCCGCGGCGAACCGGCTGCTCACCGCCGTCGCCGCGAAGGACGGCGCGGGTGCCTGCGCGGTCCTCGCCCCGGACACCGGCGCCGAGGTCGCCCAGTCCGCCGACAAGCCCTGTTCCGAGGCCATCCTCGACGATGACCTGCCGCGACCGGGCCGGGTGCTCGGCACCGAGGTCTACGGCCGGCGCGCCCAGGTGCGCCTCGACGACGACACCGTCTTCCTGGCCGTCTTCCCCGACGGCTGGCGGGTGGTCGCGGCCGGCTGCACCCCGCAGGGCGAGAAGCCGTACGACTGCCAGGTGGAAGCGAGCTGAGCCATGCGCACCCAATTCGTGTCGCTGCTGGTCTTCGTCGGCGCCGGTCTGGTCTACATCATCGCGCTGGGGTTGTTGCACCGATGAGACGATTCCTGCGCGAGAACTCGCTCGGCCTGGTCTTCGGCCTGCTCTTCCTGCTCGTCCTGGTCGGCCAGGCGATCGCCGGGCAGGCCGACTACAACCAGCAGCAGATCACCGAGGGCCTGCCGCCCATCTCCTTCGTCCGGTACATCTCGTCGGCGAGCTTCGGCGTCGACGTCGCCGAGAACTGGCAGTCGGAGTACCTGCAGTTCTTCCTCTTCATCTTCCTGACGGTCTGGCTGCTGCAGAAGGGCTCGCCGGAGTCCAAGCTGCTCGGCAAGGTCGGCCGGGAATCCGAGAAGGAACAGAAGATCGGGGCGTACGCCGAGCCGCGCTCGCCGAAGTGGGCGCGGGCTCACGGCGTACGTCTGCTGTTGTTCTCGAACTCCCTCGGCCTGGTCATGGGCGTCATCTTCCTCGGGTCCTGGCTGGCCCAGTCGATCGCCGGAGTGTCCGCCTACAACGAGGACCAGCTGGCCAACCGGCAGGACCCGGTGAGCTGGACGCGATATCTGGGCGAGCCGGAGTTCTGGAACCGCACCCTGCAGAACTGGCAGTCGGAGCTGCTCGCGGTCGCCTCGATGGCCGTCTTCGCCATCTACCTGCGCCAGCGTGGTTCGTCGCAGTCCAAGCCGGTCGGCACCCCGCACGACGTCACCGGCGAGGAGGGCTGAACCGGGCGTGTAGTTCGCCGCGGGTGGGGTACGCCGGGCCCGGAACACCCCATCCGTGGAGGAACGATGACCAACGAAACCGACCGGGACGTCGTGGACGTCCTGACCGCCGACCACCGCGAGGTCACCGCCCTGATCGGTGAGATCAGCACGGTCCGCGACCCGATGGTGCGGCGCGACCTCACCGACACCGCGATCAGCGAGCTGGTCCGGCACGCGGTGGCCGAGGAGATGTACGTCTACCCGGCCATGCGCAAGCACCTGCCCGACGGCGAGAAGTCCGTGCAGCACGACATCGAGGAGCACAAGGAGCTCGAGCGGGCGATGAAGGAGCTCGAGGACGTGGACGTCAACACGCCCGAGTTCGAGACCGCGCTCGGCCGGCTCACCGAGATCCTCGCCGACCACGTCCAGGACGAAGAGGCCGACCAGTTCCCCGAGCTGCGGCAGCGGATCCCGCGCGAGGAGCTGGTGACGATGGCCGGCAAGGTCGAGACGGCCAAGAAGCTGGCGCCGACCCGGCCGCACCCGAGCGCGCCCAACAGCGAGCTGTTCCACAAGCTGGCCGGCCCCGGCGTCGGCCTGGTCGACCGCCTCAAAGACATGATCACGGGCCGCGTGACGGGCTGACCGCCGTCATGCCGGCTTCGCTGTTGGTGGAAGACCCGCCCCTGCCCGACCATCTCCAGCTGGAGATCACCTCGGCGTGCAACCTGCGCTGCACGATGTGCCTGGTGCGGTACCGGCCGCCGGTCAACAAGCTGGCCGGCGCCATGCGGCCGGAGCTGTTCCACCGGCTGCTCGACGAGGTGCCGGTCCGCCGGCTCACGCTGCAGGGCCTCGGCGAGCCGCTGCTCTCGCCGTACCTGCCCGAGATGATCGCGGCCGCGGTGGGCCGCGACATCCGGGTCGGCTTCAACTCGAACGCGACGCTGCTGACCGAGCGTCGCGCCGGCGAGCTGGTGGCGAGCGGCCTGGACTGGCTGCACGTCTCCCTCGACGGCGCCGGGCCCGAGGTCTACGAGGCGATCCGCGAGGGCGCCCGGTTCGACACGGTCGTCGCCAACCTGGCCGGGCTGGCCCGGGCCAAGGAGCGGGCCGGCAGCGCGACGCCGTGGATCCGGGTGGTCTTCGTGGCCATGCGGGACAACGTCGGCGAGCTGCCGGCCCTGATCCGCCTGCTGGCCGGGATCGGCGTCAACGAGCTGCGCGTGCAGAACCTGTCGCACAGCTTCGACGACACCGATCCGGCCGGTCGGTACGAGGAGATCCGGGAGTTCACCGCGAGCCAGGCGCTGTGGAGCGGGGCGGACCGGGACGCGGCCCGGGTGGCGTTCGCCGGCGCCGCCCGGGCCGCCCGCGAGACCGGGCTGCTGCTGCGCCTGCCGCACCTCGGCGGCGAGCCGGACAACGGCGGCTGCACGTGGCCGTGGGACGCCGCCTACATCACCAGCGCCGGGGTCGTGCAGCCCTGTTGCATGGTGATGGGTGACGACCGCGTGTCGCTGGGCAGCCTGACCGAGTCCGGCTTCCCGGAGATCTGGCACGGCGCGCCGTACCGGGAGTTCCGGCGGCGGCTGGCGAGCGCCGACCCGCCGGACGTCTGCCGGGGGTGCTCGCTTTACCACCGCACGTTCTGAGTCAGCGGGGGTCGAGCGCCTCCAGCACCGCGGCGGCGACCGCGCCGTACGCCAGATGGGGAACGAGGTCGCTCAGCCAGTCGGCGGCCGACCAGCTCCGCGGGTCGCTCACCCGCAGCGAGGCCATCGAGAGGTCGGTCGAGGCCATCGCGCCCAGGCCGATCAGCACCGCCGACAGTGCGGCCGGCGGGCGCAGACCGGCCCGCCGCAGCACGCCGAACGCGGCGCCGATGCCGACCCCGGTGACGATGCCGGAGAGGCTGCCGAGGCCGCTGACCCGGTTGTCGCGGGTCTCGCCCTCGCCCGGCACCGAGACCGGGAGGCGTTCCTCCATGGCCTCGATCGTCTGTTCCGGCGTGCTGCTCGTGCCGCGCCCGCGCCACACCATGTCCAGGTAGGTGACCGCGTTGAGTGCCGCGGTACCGGCGGCGCCGGCGGCCGCCCCGGCCAGGATTCCCGTTCGCATGCTTCCGGCGTGCCCGCCCGCGGGACGCCGAAACCTGCGCTTGATTCGGGCGGCAGCGGGTATGGGGCCGGATAACACATCGAAAGGAGTGTTCTTCATGACCACCGCACGCGAGATCATGACGCCCGACGTGACGTGCGTGGGCGAGAACGAGACGCTGGCCGACGCGGCCCGCAAGATGGCCGAGCTGGACGTCGGGTCGCTGCCCATCTGCGGCGAGGACAACCGGCTCAAGGGCATGATCACCGACCGCGACATCGTCACCAAGGCGATCGCGAAGGGCCGTGACCCGAACAGCGTCAAGGCCGGCGAGCTGGCCCAGGGCAAGCCGGTGACGATCGGCGCCGACGACGACACGTCCGAGACACTGCGCACGATGGCGGAGCACAAGGTACGCCGGCTGCCGGTCATCGACGGGCATCAGCTCGTCGGGATCGTCGCCGTCGCCGACGTGGCCCGGGCGCTGCCCGACCGGCCCGTGGGCGACCTGATCGACGCCATCAGCAGCTGAGAGGAAAGCATGACGACCAAGGAATTCGCCGTGGTGACCGGCGCCTCGAGCGGGATCGGCTACGAGCTGGCCCGCCAGTTCGCCGAGCACGGCTACGACCTGCTGATCACGGCCGAGGACGCCGGGATCGAACAGGCCGCCGCCGACCTGCGCCGGGACGGCAGCGACCGGCAGGTCACCACCGTCCGAGCCGACCTGGCCACGTACGAGGGGGTGGAGCAGGTCTACGCCGCGATCCTGGAGGCAGACCGGGACGTGGACGCGATCGCCCTCAACGCCGGCCGTGGCATCGGCGGGGACTTCACCCACCAGACCGACCTGGCCGACGAGCTGAACGTCATCGACGTCAACGTCACCTCGACCGTGCACCTGGCCAAGCGCGTGCTGCCGCACATGGTCGACCGGGGCCGGGGGCAGGTGCTGTTCACGTCGTCGATCGCGTCCACCATGCCGGGCACGTACCAGGCCGTCTACAACGCGTCGAAGTCGTTCGTGCAGTCGTTCGCCGAGGCACTGCGGGCCGAGCTCAAGGACAGCGGCGTGAGCATCACCTCGCTGATGCCCGGCCCGACCGAGACGAACTTCTTCCACCGCGCCGAGATGGACGACACCAAGGTCGGCGCGAGCGAGAAGGACGACCCGGCGCTGGTCGCGAAGCAGGGCTTCGAGGCGATGCAGAAGGCCAAGCAGAAGGTCGTCGCCGGCTCCCTGAAGACCAAGGCCCAGGGCGCGATGTCGACGGTGATGCCGGACAGCGCCAAGGCCGAGATGCACCGCCGGATGGCCGAACCCGGTAGCGGGGAGTAGTCGCCATCACCGCCGTCGTGCGCTCGCCGTGACGGGGGCGCCGACGGCGGCACCGCGGCCGGTGTGCGGCTTCCCGCGGGCCGGCAGCCAAACCGGCCGCCCGAGCCGGGCGGCCGCGACGGGGATGTGGCTCAGATCGCCGGGTCGGCGCGCAAGCGGTCGCGCACGTCCACCAGGTTGCGGTAGATGCCGATCGGCAAGGCCGCGATCAGCGCGAGCGTGCGGTCGTCGGCCGGTTGGGTGCGGGCGTGGTTGACGAGGTCCTGACGGTTGGCGGGGAACAGGGCGGAGCGCAGCGTGGCGGCGACCTCCGCCCATTGGTTGCTGTCCATGCCGACGCGTACCCCGGCGCCACCGGGTCTAACGGCGATCGTGACTCCGGAATCGGCACCCGTCGGCGGCCTCGCCCGTCCCGGGCCATGACCACGCCCTGATAGCCGAGCTCGATCGCCGCCGACACCAGGCCGGGGTCGTCGTCGACGAACAGGATTACCTCGATGCGTTGTGCCACCCGGCCGAGGCTGGAGCCGGGTGGCAAGCGCGGAACCGTTCTAGACCGGGATGAGACGGGCCGCGAAGGCGATCGTGTCGAGGTCGCCGTCGCGGAGCCTGCGGGCGGCCGGGTGCTCGCCCAGGCCCTCGAGGCGGGACGCGGTCGCCTCGACCAGCTGCGGCTCGGCGGCGATCAGGCGGCGCGCCATCCGGGCCTGGGTGGGGCTGAGGCCGGCGTACGCGCAGCTCTGCAACGCCGTGACGGTGGTGACGTCGAGGGTGCCGGCGACCAGGCGCTCGGTCACGATGGTCAGCAGCCAGGAGGGCCACCAGCGGTAGCGGCCGACGGCCCGGCTCGACCGGATGGCGGCGGCGGGGGAGTGGCCGGCCTTCAGCAGCCGTACGGCGACATCCGTCCCGAACGGCTCCAGGCGCAACGCGGCGACGACCGCCTTGAACAGCGGCGCCGTGCCGCTGTAGGGCTCGATGTCGGCGGCGGCCTCGGCCCAGTCACCGTCGAGCAGGTGGCAGACGGCGTACGCCTCGACGGTGCCCGGGTTGACCGCCGTCGACCGCTCGGTGAGCCGCCCGACCGTCTCGATCAGCCGGGTCGTCGCGTCCTCGGCCCGCTCGGCCAGCTCGGGGCTGGCCGGCCGGTTCAGGTGCCGCAGCACGACGTCGCCGGCGAGCTCGGCCTCGCGGCGCAGCAGCAGCGACGGGATGCGGGGGAGGATCTCGTCCAGGAGCGCCTCGGTCATCGAGGCCCGGTCGAACTTCTCCGCGGCCTGGCCGAACTGGGCCCACCAGGACGCCGGGTGACTGGTCTGGGTCACGGTTCTCCTCTTCTCGCCGTTCGGCTACGCGGCTCCGATCGGCACGCCGGGCACGGCGGCTGAGCGAGACTTCGTCGATGCGTTGCACCCTCGGTGCGACCAGGGTGATCGATGGTTGCGGGCGCTCCGCATAGCCCGCCCCGGGCCGGGTACGTGGATCTCATGACTTCCCGCGTGGTGGTGCTGACCGGGGCCTCGAGCGGTATCGGGCGGGCGTCCGCGCTCGCCTTCGCCGGGCGTGGCGACGTGGTGGTGCTCGCCGCCCGCGACGAGGAGGCGCTCGCTGCGGTGGCCGCCCGCTGCGGCCCGGATGCGCTGGTGGTGCCGGCCGACGTGACCCGGCCCGAGCAGGTCGACGCGGTGGCGGCGGCGGCCGTGCGGCGCTTCGGGCGCATCGACGTCTGGGTCGACACGGCGGCGGTCATGGCGTACGGCCGGTTCGAGGATCTGCCGCCCGAGGTCTTCGACCGGGTCGTCGCCACCGACCTGCTGGGGTCCTCCCACGTGGCCCGCGCCGCGCTGCGCGTCTTCCGCCGGCAGCGCCACGGCACCCTGATCGTCGGCAGCTCGCTGCTCGCGCACGTGGCGGTCCCGTACATGTCGGCCTACGTGACCGCGAAGTGGGGGCTGCTGGGCCTGGTCCGGACGCTCCGGCAGGAGACCCGCGACCTGCCGGACGTGCACATCTGCCGGGTCACCCCGGGCAGCACCGACACGTCGATCTACACCAGCGCCGCCACCTACGCCGGCTTCGTCGGCCGCCCGCCCCCGCCGGTCGACTCGGCCGAGCGGGTCGCCGCCGCCGTCGTCCGCCTCGCCGACCGCCCCCGCCACAACGCCTCGGTCGGCGCGGCCAACCGGTTCATCGAGGCCGGCTTCGTGCTGCTGCCGCCGCTGTACGACGTGCTGGTGACCCCGCTGATGCGCTCGTTCGGGCTGTCCCGCCGCCCGGCCGCGCCGCACGACGGCAACGTCTTCGAGCCCCGCCCCCGCGTCGAGGGCGGCCCCGGCCGCTGGGGCCGCGCCAAGGTCGCCGCCGCCATCGGCTCAGCCGGCGCGGCGGTCACCGCGGGCGCCCTGCTGGCGCGGCGGGCATCAGGGCGCTGACGTCGCGATCGCGTCCGGGCTGATCGGCCCGTGATGTGGCATGGTCGGTGTATGCAGGCCGAGCCGGCTCCGCTTCCCGCCGTGGCCCTCGCGGACGATGGCATCTTCCGGCCGCCGTGGCGGTGGCGCCAGGTGCCGGACCTGCTGCGTCCCCTGCTGGTCACCCACAAGCTCGCCCATCCGAACGCCGACCTGCGGGTGCTGGAGCGCGCGTTCGATCGGGCCGAGCGGTGTCACCTGGGCAAGTTCCGGGTCAGCGGCGAGCGCTACATCGCGCACCCGCTGGCCGTGGCGACGATCCTCGCGAACCTCGGCATGGACACGACCACCGTGGTGGCGGCCCTGCTGCACGACACCACCGAGGACCCGGCCTACTCGCTCGATCAGATGCGCGGGGAGTTCGGCGGCGAGGTCGCGCTGCTGGTTCAGGGGGTGAACCTGCTCGATCGGGTGACGCTGTCCGACGCCGCGAAGGCCGAGACCATCCGGAAGATGGTGGTGGCGATGGCCAAGGACCCCCGGGTCCTGGTCATCAAGCTCGCCGACCGGCTGCACAACATGCGCACGTTGGCGCTCCTGCCCCGCGTTCAGCAGGAGCGAAAGGCGAAGGAGACACTGGAGATCCTCGCGCCGCTCGCCGAGCGCCTCGGCTTGCGTTCCATCCATGCGGAACTGGAGGATCTCGCCTTCCGGACGCTGTTCCCCCGGCGTCAGGAGCACTTGGCGGACTTCGTCCGTGCGACGTTGCCCAGCCGCTTGACCCTGATGCGCCAGATCAACGGCCGCATCCAGTCGGACCTGACGACCGCGAAGATCAAGGCTGAGGTCACCGGCCGCACCAAGAATCTGTACGCGATCTATCAAGACATGATCGTCAAGGGAAGCAAGCTCGACGAGATTTACGATTTGATCCGCGTGCGCATCCTGGTCGACACGGTCCGCGACTGCTACGCCGCGCTGGGCGTCATCCACGCGAACTGGCAGCCGGTGCCGGGCCGGTTGAAGGACTACATCGCGATGCCGAAGTTCAACATGTACCAGTCGTTGCACACGACGGTCATCGGCCCGACCGGCAAGCCGGTCGAGATGCAGATCCGCACGTTCGCCATGCACCGTACGGCCGAGTTCGGCGTCGCTGCTCCGTGGCGGCAGAGCCCGACGACGCCGGCGAGCGGGATCAGGGCGCCGGCGCACATCGACGAGATGACCTGGCTGCGGCAGCTGCTCGACTGGCAGCGCGAGGCCAGCGACCCGTCGGAGTTCCTGGACGCGTTGCGCTTCGACCTGTCCAGCCAGGAGGTCTACGTCTTCACGCCCAAGGGCGACGTGATCCCGCTGCCCACCGGTTCGACCCCGGTCGATTTCGCGTACGCGGTGCACACCGAGGTCGGCCACCGGTGCATCGGCGCGCGGGTCAACGGCAGGCTGGTTCCCCTCGAGTCGATTCTCACGAACGGCGACGTGATCGAGATCTTCACGTCGAAGTCGGCGACCGCCGCTCCGGCCCAGGATTGGCTGGCATTCGTCAACAGCTCGCGCGCGCGCCGGGAGATCCGGCAGTACCACCGGCGGCGCCACCGCGAGCAAGCGATCGAGGCCGGCAAGCAGATGCTCATCAAGGCGATACGCGATCAGGGCCTGCCGTTGCAGCGTCTGCTGACCGGCGAAGGCCTGACGGCCGCCGCCGGCGACCTGGGCCTGGAAGATGTGGCCTCGCTCTACGCCGCGGTCGGGGAGAACACGGTCTCGGCCCAGTCGGTCGTGCAGAAGCTGGTGGCCGGCTTCGGCGGCGAGGAGGGCGCGGTCGATGACATCGCCGAGACCGCCGTCGCGACCCGCCCGCCGCGCAACCGGTCGACCGCGCAGGACCCGGGCGTGGTGGTCAAGGGGGTCAGCGACGTCTGGGTGAAGCTGGCCCGCTGCTGCACGCCGGTGCCGGGTGACGCGGTGTTCGGCTTCGTGACCCGCTCGGGTGGCGTGTCGGTGCACCGCGAGGACTGCGCGAACGCCGAGGACCTGCGCGACCAGAGCGAGCGCGTGGTCGAGGTGAGCTGGAAGCCGACGAGCGCGTCGACGTTCCTGGTGGCGATCCAGGTCGAGGCGCTCGACCGGCACAAGCTGCTGGCCGACGTCACCCAGGTGCTGATCTCAGCGGGGGCCCGCATCCTCTCGGCGACCGTGACCACGACCCGCGACCGGGCGGCGGTCAGCCGGTTCACGTTCGAGATCGCCGACTCGGAGGGGCTCGCTCGCCTCGTCGCAGCCGTTCGCCGCGTCGATGGCGTGTTCGATGCTTACCGAGTGACCGCCGCCGACTGAGTCCGGTACCGGTCGAATCGGGCCACCTCCCAGCCGTAACCGGCGACGAGCCCGCCGTCGGGGGTGAAGCAGAGCGAGCGCGCGACCTCCGGCATGGTGACCGTCTCCGGCCACTCCGAGTCGGCCGCACGCCAGACGCGGATCACGCCGTCGGCAGCGGCGGCCGCAACAACCCAGCCCTCCTCATCGGTGGCACACGCCACCGCAGTCACCGCTTCGGTGTGCCCGGTCAGCGAGCGCAGTGGCTCGCCGTCCGCCAGCCGGCGGCAGCGAACCTCGCCGTCGGCGCCTCCGAGGACGATGAAGCCGTCCGGGCCGCTCAGTCCGGCGATGCTGGTGACATCGCTGCCGAGGTCGGTCACCCAGTACCTCAGGTCCGCCGTGCGGACATCCCAGACGGAAGCGGAGGGGCCGGCTGTGCTCGTGAGGATGACCGGCGTGCCATCGGCGAGCCGGAGCCAGGCAACGGCGTTCACGTGGGTGCCTGACGCCGGCCGGACGTCGAAGTCCTCCTCGGGACCCGGCCGGAACTGGATGCGGCTGCCCCAGGAGTCGCAGATGACGGCCCGGAACGATCGGTTCGGGTCGGCGGAGCAAGCGATGGCGAGGATCGCTGGTGCAAACTGCTCGGTGGCGGTGTTGATGCGGCCGGTGCCCCGGCCCGTCAGCGTGGACCGGCGGAACACCCCGGCCAGATCGCCGCTGACGATCACGAGTCCGTCCTCGCTCGCCCCGGCCGCCACGGCGAGGATCGGGTTCTCCGTGGTATGGACGGCGCCCCATCCCTTGCCCGTTGCCGCGCCCCAGCGCAGGACACTGCCGTCCCGGCCGCCGCTGACCAGGTAGGGCCCGACGGCCGCCACCGCGGTCACCGTGTCGAGATGACCGGTGCGGGATGACATCTCGTCGGGAGACACGGTCACGTCCCATACCCGCCCGTGGCCGTCGAGGCCGTAGGACAGCACCAGATCCGTCCCGTCCTCGGTCGTCAGGTGCGCCGTACCCGTCACCGAGTCGGCGTGGCCGGTGAGGACTTCCCGTGCGGCGCCGGTTGCGAGATCCCACAGCCGGGCAGTGCCGTCGCCGCTGGCAGTGATGGCGACCGTGGCGCCATCGGCGAGCGTGGTGCAGATGGCGGGACCGAGCCAGGAGCGATGGCCGTGCAGCGTCCACCTGACCTCGCCGGTTCGCAGGTCGCGGACCTCGGCCGTGCCCTGCTCGCCGCCCAGGACGACCACATCCGCGTCGATGCCGGGCACCGTCGCGCAGGCGGCGGGCGCGGTCCACGCACCGGCGGTGCGAAGCTTGTGCCGCACCCGCCCGTCGAGGAGGTCCCACACAACGGCCGTCCCGCCACCGCCGGTGACCACCGCGACGTCGGAGCCGTCCAAATTGCGATGGCAAGCGATTCCGCCCACCCAGTCCGGATATCCCTCCAGATGCAGCCGGAGGTCGCCGGTGACAACGTCCCAGACTCGTACGTCGCCCGCGCGGTCGGCGCTGACGACAACCGGTGAGCCGTCGGCCAGGACGGTGGCGGCCAGTGCGGTCACCTCGGCCGCGTGCGCCTCGCGCGTCCAGCCTTCGCCCGGCCGGGCGACCGGCGCCCCGTGCAGGTGGCCTTCGCGGTCGCCGAGGATGACGTGGGTCGAACCATCGGCAAAGGCCAGGTGAACCGCGGCGGTGGTGGGCTCGCAGCCGAGCTCGGTTCTCGAGTAGAGCGTCGCGTCGGGCACCGTCCAGGCCGTGACCTGGGCGTTCCGGCCCACGGTAACCAGCATCGGACCGTCCGGGCACGCGTACGGGAACGCGTGGATCACCGGTCCACTGCCGGTCGTCCGTACCGCCCGCGATGTGCCGTCGACGAGGTCCCACAGCCGCAGGAGGCCGTCCTGGCCGGCCAACGTAGCGTATTGCCGCGACCCGGCCGTGGTCAGCGTGGTGGCAGTGATCTCCGAGCCCGTCGGCAGGACGTGCAGGAGCGACGAGGACTGACCGCCGGTGGACCACGCGGGTCGCCAGCCCATGGTCGGGAGATCGCCGGTCACCTCGGCGAGCCGGCGGCTCAGCTCACGCTGGCCGTGCCGCGCCGCGTCGAGGGCGAGCAGGCCGCGCCGCGCCTCGGGCTCCCGACGCAAGTGGTGGTAGAGCGAGGTGCGGTAGATCGCGGCCGCGGTCCGGCCTTCGGCGGTTGTGGCCCGGCGCAGGTGCCGGGACAGGTGCGCCGGCTCGGCGTGGATCAGGAAGTGCGGGTCGACCAGCAGCTCGTCGATCCGGTCGGCCGCTGCCGCGTGGTCCGCGCTATGGCGCAACAGATAGGGCGGCGTGATCGTTGCGTCCCAGACGCCCCCTCGCGCTCGAACGGAGTCGAGGATCTTGCGGTGTGCCCCGGCTCGGTCGCCCAGTTCGTCGGCGGTCCGCTGCTGGAGGTGGTCGGAGAGTGCCTGATGGAACAGGCGGTACAGGGTGGTGCCGTCCGGCTCGTGGTCGCGTCGCAGGTAGAAGCGTGCCTCCCACAGGGCGGCAACGACGTCCTGCCGGGCCGGGCGCGTGTCCGCTCTCTCCGCGAACGCCGCGCAGCACACCTCGATGACCTCCAGCGGGACACCGGCGCCGAACGCGTGCGCGACGACCTTCAACACCGGCAGCAGCCACGCCGAGGTGCGGCCGGAAAGATCAAGATCAAGGACTTCCGGGAGGGTGCGCGGTACCCGGGCGGCACCGGGCTCGTCCGGCACCGCGGAGCGCACCAGGTGGTTCACGTAAACGCCGGCGACCAGGAACTCCCCCCAGCGGGGGCCGCCCTCGGCCGCCACGGGTGCGGACAGCACCTCCGCGACGTGGCCGGCGAGGAAACGGCGGGTCGGCACCATCTCGGACGCGCCGTAGCCCGCGTCCGTCCGAAGCAGGTCGTCCACGTAGCCGGCAAGGGCCCCCTGCAACTCGCCCCGGTCCTCGGCGTCGAGGTCCACCAGGGATCCGAGTTCCTCGGCCTCGGCGCACAGTGGCTCGAACGCCGGCCAGTACCGGCCCGCCCGGGTGCCGACCAGCAGGCGGCACGGGACACGGTCGCCGGCTGCCGCCGACAGCGCGCCGATTGCCGCCAGCACGGCTACCGGGTCGACGGTCTCATCGAGGGCGTCCAGCACGAGTACCGGCGGACGGTCCCGGGCGAGCATCGCCTCGCGAATCCCGATCGGAGTCCACTCCCGCCCCGGACCCGTGAGCCCGAGCTGACGCGCCACCGAGCCCAAAATCTCGGCCAGCCCGCGTTCGCGGGCGTGGACGACGGCAAGGTCGGCGCGGGGAGCGGCCGGTAGATCGGCCCGCCGGTCCCACCACAGCTTGTCGGTGACGGTCACGAGCCGCGGATGGCCGGCGCAGACGAGCATGCCGATCGCTGCCGACTTGCCTACCCCGGGGCTGCCGGTGACGACCATGAGAGGGGTGCCGGCGTCGCCGGCAAGCCAGGCGGTCAGGCGACGCAGCTGTTCGCCGCGGCCGTGGAAGGTGCCCGGCATGAGCCGGCCCGGGTGGATCTGCCGGCCCGAGGCACGGGACGCGAAGTGCCACGGGTCGACCAGGGGATCGACGGCCGCCACCAGGTCGCGGAATTCGGCCGGCACCGCGCCCATCAGGGACGGCTTGTGTGCCGGGTTCAGGAAGAACGGCACGTCCACGACGGCGCCCAGGTCGACCCGGGTGGCGATGACCTGTTGCGGGTACGACCCGCGGCTCTTCGCGAGCTCGAGCGCTTGTCGGCGGACCGCTCGCACCACGCTGGTCAACGGCACGTACGGAAAGGAGAAATGCTGGTCGATGTGGCCGAGGTCGCCGAGCACGCCGATCAGGGCCTCGGTGAAGTGGCCGTTGTATCCGGATCGCCTGGGCAGGCACCCGGCGACCACCCAGGCCCGGCGGCGCTCGTCGTCGATGTGCTGATCGAAGGCCTGGCGCGCGGCGCGGCCGGCGTAGCAGACGTCGATGAGAAACAGCACCCGGGCCTTCGCATCCGCGCCGTGCCGGCGCTCCGGGTCCTCGTCCTCATCGTCGCCGGCTGCGTCCAGCATCCAGCTGGTGACGCTGGTGCGGGCGGTGGCCCGGCCGTCCGCGCCGACCATGAGGACGGTGCCGTTGCGGTCGATGCCGTGCCCGATGACATGCACGATCAGCAGGTCGTCCGGCCCGGCCTCGCGCACCGCCTTCTCGACGGCCGCGCCGAGCCCGTCGGCGTCGAGGTCGACGTGCCCGGACGGCGGTTCCGCCGCATAGCCGTGGTCGGCCAGGGCGGCCACCAGCCGCCTCCCAAGATCCGGCGCGAACTCCAGAGGTTGATCGGCGAAGGCGCCGTCGAAGGAGGATCCGGCAATACTCAACAGAACGCGTCGCACCGAGCGTGCCTCCATGGTGTCAATGAGCGACGATAGCGGACGTGACTCTTCGGGTGCTCGGCGTGCACGGCGTGTGGAACTACCGTTCGAAGCTCGACCCGGCGGGCGCCGCGCGAGCCCTCTCCACGGAGTGGGCGGCTGCGCTGCCCGACGACGCGCTCGACGTCCGGGTCGCCTACTACGCCCATCTCCTGCGCACCTCGGTGCCGCAGGGCGGCGGACCGGACGGTCTGAGCGACCTACCGCCCGACATCGAGCAGATGATCATTGATTGGGCCGGCGAGTTCGGCGTCGTCCCGGCCGAGGCGGTTCAGCAGGGCCCGGGCACGGTGCCGATCCGCTGGCTGGTCCAGCGGGTCGCGGCGGCCTGCGCCCTGAACCCCGCCCTGACCGCCGGCCTGCAGAAGTTCGTGGGCGTCTTTTTCCGTGAGGTCGCCGCTTACCTCCGCACCCCCGACGGCGCAGCCCGCCGGGCGGTCCGTGAATGCGTGGCCGAGGCGATCGCCGCCCACCGTCCCGACGTCCTACTGGCGCACTCGCTCGGTTCGGTCGTCGCTTACGAGGCACTGCTCGCGAATCCGTCGCTGAATACGCCGCTGCTGGTGACGCTGGGCTCCCTGCTGGGCATGCCGGCCGTTGTCTACGACCGGCTGCAGCCCGAGCAGCCACCGGCTCCCGGCATCCGCCCGCCGAACGTGGGCCGCTGGGTCAACATCGCCGATCCGGGCGATCTCATCGCGGTGCCACGGCCCTTCACGAGCAGGTTCGCCCCCGACGAGAACTACGACGACGAGTACATCCACATGCTCGATTTCCACCTGGTGGGCCACTATCTCAAGGCTCCCGCCACGGTCCGCGCGCTGGCCGGCCAGACGCCTCGGTAGGCGGTCCCGGCCGGCCCGGCCGCCACCCGCGCCGAGTAAGCCGGCCGGATCAGCGGGTCATGCTGTCACGGGCGCTTGGGCGCCTGGGCGGTGATGAAGGCGTGCAGGCGCTCCCATTCGGCCTCGAAGAGGGCGCCGTGCGCGCGGGCCTCGTCGATCAGGTCGCGGGCGCGGTCGTAGTCGCCGGCCAGGAAGGCGGCGCTCGCCTCGGCGTTGGCCCGGCGGCCGGCGGCCCGCAGGTCGTCGGCGGTGCGGGCGGGGCCGGTGGGCAGGCCGTGCGCGGCCACGTGCTCGCGCAGCCAGGTCCGTTCCGGCTCGGTGGCCTCGGCGATCTCGGCGACGTAGCGCAGCACGTCGCCGGCCACGTCGCGGAAGGCGGGCGCCCACTGCTCGAGGGCCAGGATCAGCTCGCGGCGGCGCACGTCGGCCCGCCGTTTCCGCAACACGTCAGGCTCGGCCACCGCGGTCATCTCGTCCCCCCAGGTTGAAGATCATCAGGGGCCCGGGGATGCCCCCGATCCGGACGCGCCAACCGTCCGGCGGGACACGAGGCGGTAACGATCCGATCTTGGCCTGGGGAGACGGTCCTGAAACTCATGCGGGGACCAGCGCCGGAAAAGCTCCACTTAGGTTCAGTACGGACTCACGGTGAGTTCACCGGCCGGTCATGCGAATGAGGACTGCCCGCCGCCGTACGCGGTTGAAGATGACCATCGTGACCAACAGTCTGAACAACCGTCCCGTCACGGTGGACGAGTACCAGGAGTGGAACACGCGGACGCTGGCCCGGCAGTCGGTCAGCCGGCGCTCGATGCTCAAGGCCGTCGCCGCCGGGGCCGGCGGCATCGCGGTCGCCCAGTTCGCCCTCGCCGACGCCGCCTTCGCCGCGGGCGGTGGCACGGCGGGCTCGGCCGGCGTGGTGGTCTCCGGCCGCCACCTGTCCTTCGTCCCGGGCCCGGACGGCACGCTGCGCCGGGCGATGGCGGTGACCGCCCAGCTGGTGAGCAGGACCGGCACGCTGCCGCGCAACCTGCGCGCCTACGTCGAGGTCGGCACCGCGCCCGGCCACTACGGGGCGCGCCACGAGGCCGACATCCAGCACCTGTACGGCCAGTACGCGATCCCGGGCGGCCCGGTCAGCAGCCAGTTCTACCTCAAGGCCACCATCACCGGCCTGCGCGAGGGCACCCTCTACCACTACCGGGTGCGGCTGTCGGACGGCACGGTCAGCGGCGACGCGCACTTCACCACCGCGCCCGCGACCGTGCTCGGCCACGGCTACGACCTGCGGGCGCCGAAGCCGTTCACCTTCACCGCCTTCGCCGACGTCGGCACCAACACCGCGCCGACCGACCCCAAGTGGGCGTGGGAGTCGGCCCCGGTCGCGTGGCCGGCCGGCGTCTTCGACGACAACTACTACAACCCGGCCGACCCGGTCGCGGGCACGAGCGGCGCCGACCGGACCCCGGCGGTCACCCAGACCAACCTGATGGCCACCCAGAACCCGGTCTTCACGCTGCTGGCCGGCGACATCTGCTACGCCGACCCGGACGGCTCGGGACTGCCCGCCGACGACAGCCTCGTCACGAGCGCCCCGGCCGGCAAGAACCGCTACAACCCGTACGTCTGGGATGTGTTCCTGAACCAGATCGAGCCGCAGGCGGCGTTCACGCCGTGGATGTTCGCGACCGGCAACCACGACATGGAACCGCTCTACGGCAACACCGAGTTCCTCGGCGACAGCCCGAACCACGGCTACGGCGGCCACCTCAAGCGCCTCGACATGCCGTCGAACGGGCCGCGCACCTGCCCGTCGGTGTACCGCTTCGTGTACTCGAACGTCGGCGTCATCTCGGTCGACGCCAACGACCTCTCGTACGAGATCCAGACCAACACCGGCTACTCCGGCGACGCCCAGCTGCGGTGGCTGGAGGAGACGCTGAAGGAGTGGCGGCACGGCCCGCTGGCGGAGAGCGTGGACTTCGTGGTCGCGTTCTTCCACCACTGCGCGTACTCGACGACCAACAACCACGCCTCCGACGGCGGCCTGCGCGACAAGCTCGACCCACTGTTCAGCAAGTACCAGGTGGACCTTGTGGTGCAGGGCCACAACCACCTGCTCGAGCGGACCGACCCGATCCGGTACGGCCGCCGCACGCGGCCCGCGCCCGACGGCTCGACCATCCACCCCGCCGACGACGGAGTCACGTACCTCTGCGTCGGTTCCGGCGGTCGCCCGCGCTACCCGTTCCGCCCCGCGCCGAGCGCCACCGCCCCGGCGCCGGCCGGCGTGACCCCGACCGGCCCGCAGCTGCTCCCCGAGGGCCAGCGCTACCGCGGCTACCACGGCCCGGGCGGGGAGAACACGACCGAGAACAACACCGAGAACATCGTCAACAGCTACGTCTGGTCGAAGGACGGCACCGCGGTCAACGGGTCCGGCTACCCGCAGGGCACGAAGGTGCCGGAGACCGTGGACTGGTCGCAGGTGCGCTACGACGACTACGCGTTCATCGCCGTCGACGTCAAGCCGGCCCGCCGAGGGGAGCGGACCACGTTCACCGTCCGCACGCTGGCCGACGCGCTCCCGGGCTCGGGCACGCCGTATAGCGAGATCGATCGCATCACCTTCGAGCGCACCGCCGGGCGCAGCTGCATCCGCCGGCCCGGCGGTCACCCGCACGAGTGAGATATGGGCGCCCCGCGCCCGGCGGGACGCCCACCACCAGGCGAAACTCCGGCCGTTACGGCCTACGGGTGATGACCGCGGATCGTACGGTGACCGCCGTGCGAGCGAGACCGGGTGTGCGGCGCCGCGCCGGCCTTCTGGCGATCGCCGGCGTGGCGCTGGTCGGCGTGGCGTTGGCGGCGTGGATGACCACCGGCGGGGCCGGCGACAACGACATCAGGGCCAGCGTCGCCGGCCTGTTCGTCGGGCTGGCGGCGCTGCTGCTCGCGGTGGTCGACCTGATCCGGTCGATCGAGCCACCGCAGTCGGACCCCGCCCGGCTCGCCGACGACCTGGCTGCCACGATCAAACGGCAGTGGCTCGACGAGGCGCGGCTGCGGAACCTGCGCCGCCCGCAGGTGTTGCCGCTGGTCTGGGAGCACCGCGCCGGTGACGCGGCGCCGGCGCGGTTCCGGGTCGACGGCGGGGACGCCGCCCGGTTCGAGACGGTGACCCGGCAGCTGGCCAGGGCGTACGGCACGGTGCCCGGCGGCCGCCTGGTGGTCCTCGGCGAGCCGGGCGCCGGCAAGACCGTGGTCGCCGTCCTGCTCACCCTGGGTCTGTTGGAGACCCGGGAGGCCGGCGGCCCGCTGCCGGTGCTGTTGTCGGCATCCTCCTGGGATCCGGTGCGGCAGTCGTGGCCCGAGTGGATCACGTCGACCCTGGCCGTCACCTACTACGGCGGCGACCGGCGAGTGCCCGAGATCCTGCTCGACGACGACCGGATCATCCCCGTGCTGGACGGCCTGGACGAGATTCCCGAGGTGGCCCGCCGCAGTGCCGTTCGCCGTATCAACACCGCACTCGGCGCCCGCCACCCGATCGTGCTCACCTGCCGGTCGGCCGAGTACGCCGACGTCCTGCGGCACGGCGTCCCGGCGCTGCTCGCGGCCCCCGTGGTGACCGTGCGCCCGGTGGCCGCCGCCGACCTGGCGGCCTACCTCGCCGGCATCGACTGGCCCGCGCACGCCGACTGGGCTCCGGTGCTCGCCGCCGTCCGGGAGCGCCCGGACGGCCCGCCGGCCCTGGCGCTGAGCACCCCGCTGATGATCTCCGTGGCCCGCACGGTCTACCAGCATTCCTCGAGCGGGCCGCAGGAACTGCTGGACGAGACCCGGTTCGGCACCCGGCACGCGATCGAGGACCACCTGGTCGACGGGCTGATCGGGGCCGCCTTCGCGGACGGCCGGGCGTCCTGGCCGGTCGACGCGGCGCGCCGCTGGCTCACGTTCCTGGCCGCCTACCTGCACCGGGAGCGGGAACGCGACCTCGCGTGGTGGCGCCTGGCCGACCATCTGCTGTCGCCCTGGACGGCCCCGGCTGTCGGCCTGGTCGCCGGGCTGTTCTTCATGGCCGTGACGGTCCCGTCGATCGTCGGTGAGCAGGACGGCCCGCCGGGGGTCGACGCCGGGGCATTCGAGGGCGCGGCCCTGGTCGGCGCGGCCATGGCGATCCTGACCACGCTGCTGTGGTTCGCGGGCGCCGGCGCCGTTCCCAGCCGGGCCGCGCCCACCCTCCGGAACTCCCTCGACCGGCTGATCCTGGGATTCCGGGCCGGCTTCGCGCTCGTCGCCATCATCACGGTGCCGGTGGCGCTCGCGAGCTGCCTGGTCACCCTGCTCGACGGCCCGGCCGAGTTCGACGACGTCGAGATGGCGGCGCTGCTGGTCACGATGAGCGTCGGGGTCGCGGTGGTGGCGGGCATCGGCGCCGCGACGCACGCCCTGTTCCGGGCGCCGCCGGAACGCTCGCGGCAGGCCACGCCCGCCGGCCAGCTGCGCGCCGACCGGCTGTCCTCGCTGAGCGGAGCGGCCGCGGCCGGGATGGTGGTGACCGCGGTGGCCATGCCGGCGTTCCTGGTGGCGAGTCGCGTCGCCGGCGCGGCGGGAGCGTACTTCGCCTCGGCGGCGGGCATGTCCGGCGTGCCGTCCCCGCCCGCGTCGACCGCCGACATCGGGCACGGCGCGCTCGTCGCCGCCGGCGTCGGCGGTGCCGCCTTCACCGTCCTGGTCCTGCTCGGCCGGGCCTGGCCGCGCTTTGTGGTGGTGCGCCTCGGCCTGGCCCTGCGCAAGCGGGCGCCGTGGCGGCTGATGGCGTTCCTCGCCGAGGCCCACCGACGGGACCTGCTGCGCGAGTCCGGCGGTTACTACCAGTTCCGGCACATCCGCCTCCAGGAGCGGCTGGCGGAGCAGGCCGGCACGGCGACGGGCCGGCCGGGGCCCACGGCGGCGGTACGCGGCCGGCGGCGCCCGCGGCGGCGGCTGGCCCTGGTTACGGTCGTCGTGCTGGTGGCGGCGGCGGGCGCGGTGCACGCGATGGGCAACCACCTCGCCTGCCGGGGCTGGCTCACGATGGGCGGAGCCGACCGGCGGATCCGGGCCTACGGCGGCGGCGGATCGTCGTGTCTCGGTGTGCTGACCGAGGCCGAGTGGGACACGCTCGCGCCACCCCGGCCGCCCGGCCGGCCCGACCCGGGCGAGCCGGTCTTCGAGCGGCTGCGGTCGGGCAACCGCCGGGCGGGCGGCTCCGCACCGACCGTGCTGGTGGCCGGCCGGATGTCCGGACTGGACGCCACGGAGTACCGGCTGCTGCTGCGTCAGCTGTCCGGCGTGGCGGTGGCGCAGGCCACCGGGCCGGCGCCGGTACGCGTGACGCTGGTCGACCGCGGCGCCGGCTCGGCGAGCGAGGGCGCCGTCGACAAGCTCGTCCGGCGGTGGCGCACGCGGTACCCGGTGAGCGCCGTCGTCACCCTGTCGCTGCCCACTCTGGACGGGCAGTCCGAGGTGTGGCTCAGTGATGTGAGCGCCGGCGAGCCGGTCGACCCGATCGATCTGCCGGTAGAGCAGACCGGTAACACCGCGGCGCTGTCCGCGCTGACCGACTCGCGGCCGTCGGCGGCGGTGGTGGCGGTCAGCGGGCAGTCCGACGATTTCTACCCGACGGGTGCGTTCAGCGCGTATCAGACCCGGTACGCGGACGACTGGCTCGGCGCCGGCCAGAGCTCCTGCCGGCAACCGGGAACGACGGTGAGCGTCTACGCCGGGCCGCCCAGCCACCTGCTGGAGTTCCTGCGGGGGGTACGCGAGTGCCCCACGCCACCGCCGATTCTGCTGCCCAGCCGGCCGGCCGCGGCGCGGGTGCTGAGCGAACCGGCCCGGCACTTCGCCGGCTGGACGTTCTATTTCTCGACGTCCGCCGGCACATCGCCGGTCGGGCACTGCCGCGGCGTGCCGGCCGCGTTCCTCGACGGCTACCGACGGATTTTCGCCGATGATCCGTGTCCGCCGCCGGCCGGCGGATCGGTGGCCGTCTACGGTGCGGTGCGCCTGGTCCAGGCGGCCTGCGGCGGGAGCCGGACGCAGGCCGCGTTCGACGCGGCGCTCATCGAGCGGCACTCGCGGCCCGGCACCGCCGAGGAGGGGAAGGACGAGATAGTCCGCGCCCGGTCCGACGGCCGCGCTTGGACGCTCGACACGATCGAGACCGGCCGGTCGAGCTGAACGGGCCGGGAAGCGCTTCCCGAAGTTTCGTCAATGTTTCGCAGATGACGCGGATCAGCGTGCGTGAATGTTGAGGAAGCGCTTCCCCGGCCGTGATACTCCGTGCACCCCGAACCCTCCCCGAAGGGAACGAGATGCACAGATCCCCGAAAATTCTGGCCGCGGCCGTCCTGGCCGCCGCCACCGTTCTGGTCGTGGCCCCCACCACGGCCGAGGCAGCGAGCGTGAAGGTCGAGGCCGAGTCCTACGCGGCCCAGTCCGGCGTCCAGGTCGAGGCCACGGCCGACAGCGGCGGTGGGCAGAACGCCGCCTACCTGGCCGAGGGCGACTGGATGCGCTACGACGGCGTCAACCTCGGCGCCGCCGGCACGCTCACCGTCCAGGCCCGGGTCGCCTCCGCGGTCGGCGGCGGGCGGGTCGAGCTGCACACCGGCTCGGCCACCGGCCCCCTGCTCACCCAGTTCGCCATCGCGGCCACCGGCGGCTGGCAGTCCTGGACCACGCTGACCGCCACCACGGCCTCGCACCCGACCGGCGCGCAGACCGTCTTCGCGGTCCTGCGCAACACCGCCGCGGGTGACTTCGTCAACATCAACTGGTTCTCGTTCGGCGACGGCTCGCCGGCCGACAGCGGGCCGGGCTGGATCCCGATCGACCAGGCGGCCTGGAACGCGCAGCTCGCCCAGTTCAACTCGCTCACGCCGAAGGCCGTGCCCGCCGGCACGGTGCGGGTTCCCGAGTTCAACGCGACCTGCGCCTACAGCCACTCGCGTCCGGACGACCCGATCGTGTTCCCGGGCATGCCGGGCGCGTCGCACATGCACAGCTTCCTCGGCAACGACCGCACCGACGCGAACACGACCACCAGCACCCTGCTCGCCAACGCGGGCACCAGCTGCCGCCCGGCGCCGGACCTCTCGGCGTACTGGATCCCCTCGCTCTACCAGGGTGACCAGGTCATCGAGCCCAAGGACGTGGTGGTCTACTACGGCTCGCGGCTCACCGACCCGGCCGCCACCAAGCCCTTCCCCCAGGGCTTCCGGATGATCGCGGGCGACGCCAAGCTCCAGACGCCGACCCCGGCCGGCTCGGTCAACGCGTTCTACTGCGCCGGGCCGGGCGGCGAGATCGGCCGCAGCGCCGACGGCAACTGGCCGATCTGCGCCTCGACCGCGGTGCTGATGTTCCACCTGGTGTTCCAGGACTGCTGGGACGGCAAGCACCTGGACAGCCCGACCCACAAGGCGCACGTGGCGTACAGCTACGACGGCACCTGCAAGGGCGACTACCCGGTCGCGATCCCGAACCTGTCCTTCCTGATCGCGTACCCGACCAGCGGCTCGGCGGCCGGCTTCCGCCTGGCGAGCGGCATGGCGTCGTCGATGCACGGCGACGCGTTCTTCGCCTGGGACAACCTGGCGCAGAGCCAGCGGGTGAAGAACTGCCTGGTGCAGCGGGCCAAGTGCAACACGGAGGGCAATTTCTGATCGCTGCGCTTTCTCACCGTCGACTCACCCCACCCCGTTCACTGGGTGGGGTGAGTCAAGCGCCCGGGTCCGACAACTTCGGCGCGCTATCCACAAGCTGAGAGATCCACTCAGGCGGCGATTTGGGTACGCGGGCCCGCGCGCGAGAGGATCGGCGGGTGGGCGGGCACGGGGACTCGGCGTCGCGGCTGCGCGTGACGCTGCTGGGCACCTTCGAGGTGTCGCGCGGCGGGGCCGTCGTGCCGATTCCCGGCGCGCGCCTGCGCGGGCTGCTCGTGCGGCTCGCCCTGGCCGGCGGCCGCGCGGTCGAGCCGGCGACGCTGGTCGACGCCCTGTGGCCGGAGGAAGGCCCCGGCGACCCGGCGAACGCGTTGCAGTCCCTGGTCTCCCGCCTGCGCCGGATGCTCGGCGCGGCCGGCGCCGTGACCCAGGCCGAGGGCGGCTACCGGCTCGATGTCGCCGCCGACGACGTCGACGCCCTGCGCTTCGAGCGGCTGGCCGCCGGGGGCCGCGACCGGCTGCGCGCGGGCGACGCCGCCGGCGCGGCCGACCTGCTCGCGGCCGCCGTGACGCTCTGGGGTGAGGCGCTCGGCGACCAGGCGGGCGACCCGGCCGGCGACCGGGCCGGCGGCGGGCCCGCCGTCATCGCCGCGGTGGCGCCCGCGGCGGCGGTCCGGCTCGCCCGCGCCGCCGCCGAGGCCCGGACCGACCTGGCCGAGGCGGAGCTGGCGCTGGGCCGGCCCGCGCCGGCGGCCGAGCGGCTCGCCACCCTGCTCGCCGAGCGCCCGGTGGACGAGCGGGTCGCGGCCCTGCTGATGGACGCGCTCGCCGCCCAGGGCCGTGAGGCCGAGGCTCTTGCCCTCTACGAGCGCGTCCGCGAGTCCCTCGCCGACAGCCTCGGCGCCGACCCCGGCGCCGCCCTGCGCGAACGGCACCTCCGCCTGTTGCGCGCCCCCGCCTCTGCCCCCGGCGCCGCTTCCGCCGCTGGGGCCGCCGCTTCCGCCGGCGTCGCCCCTGCCGCCGGTGCCGCACCTGCCCCCAGCGCGGCTCCCGCCGCCAGCGCCGCTCCCGCCGGCGGGGCCGCTCCGGCCGCCGGCGCCGCTCCCGCGGGTGGGGCCGCTCCCGCCGCCGATGCCGCTGCTGGTGGCGGTGCCGCTGCCGGTGCCGCTGCTGGTGCCGGTGCCGCCGCTGGCGCCGGAGCCGCCGCAGGCGCCGGAGCCGCCCCCGCCCCGCCCGCTGCCGCGGAGCCGGCAACGCCGCCGAGCAACCTTCCCGCGCCGGTGACCAGCTTCATCGGCCGCGACGACGACCTCGCCCGGATCGAGACGCTGCTCGCCTCCGGCCGCTTGGTCACGGTCGTCGGGCCGGGCGGCGCCGGCAAGACCCGTATCGCGCTCGAGGCGGGCCGCCGGCACCGCCACGAGTACCGCGACGGCGTCTGGATGGTCGACCTCGCCTCGGTCACCGAGCCGGCCAAGGCCGGGGCGGCCGTGCTGGCCGCGATCGGGCTGCGCAGCGCGGCGCTGTTCGAGCCGTCCAAGATGTTCGACGGCGGCGAGCTGGACGTGCTGGCCGAGCAGCTCAACGGCCGCGAGACGCTGCTGCTGGTGGACAACTGCGAGCACCTGATCGACGCCGTCGCGCACCTGATCGACGCGCTGCTGCCGCGCTGCGCGGGGTTGCGGGTGCTGGCCACCAGCCGGGAGCCGCTCGCGGTCGACGGCGAGGCGCTGGTCCCGCTCGGCCCGCTGACCCTGCCCGATCCGGCCGGGAGCGTCGCGGAGGCGCGGCGTACCGCGTCGGTGCGCCTGTTCACGGCCCGGGCCGCCGCCGTGCGCCCCGGCTTCGACGTCGACGAGGAGACCCTGACCGACGTGGTCCGGGTGGTGCGCGGCCTGGACGGCCTGCCGCTGGCGCTCGAGCTGGCCGCCGCCCGGCTGCGCACGCTGTCGCTGGCCGAGCTCGCCGGCGGGTTGTCCGACCGGTTCCGGCTGCTGACCACCGGCCGCCGTACCGCACAGCCCCGGCACCGCACGCTGCGCGCGGTCATCGCCTGGAGCTGGGACCTGCTCGGCGACGACGAGCGGGCGGTGGCCGAGCGGGTCTCGGTGCTGCCCGGCGGCGTCACCCCGGCCTCGGCGGCCGCGGTCTGCGCCGGCGAGGTGCCGCCCGCGCTGGTGCCCGACCTGCTGGCGGGCCTGGTCGACCGGTCGCTGCTGCAGCTCGCGCCGGAGTCGGGCCGCTACCGGATGCTGGAGACGCTGCGCGAGTACGGCATCGAGCGGCTCACCGAGCAGGGTCTGCTCGGCACGGTCCGGAGCCTGGCCGCGGGCCACCTGGCCGCGCTGGTCGAGCGCCACGACCCGCAGCTGCGCGGCCGGGACCAGCTCGCGGCGCTGGCGGTGATGCGGGCCGAGTACGACAACGCGCTCGCCGCCCTGCGGCACCTCTGCGACACCGGCGACGCCGCCGCCGCGACCGAGCTCGCGCTCGACCTGACCTGGTACTGGCAGATGTTCGGCCGGCACGCCGACGCCGCCTACTGGATGGGCGAGGCGCTCGCGGTGCCGTCCGCCACGCACGGGCTGTCCCGGGACCTGGCCGAGGCGGTGATGCTGCTCAACGAGATCAGCTCCCGCTCGATCAGCAGCGCCGAGATGACCGCCCGGGAGAACCAGGTCCGGTTGCGGTCGCTCGCCGAGCGCCTGCTGGCCTATCCGGACCTTCCCGGCCTGGCCGGCGCGCTCACCGCGGTGACGCTGGCCTTCCTGGAGGAGACCGGGAAGGCCCTGGAGATCATCCAGCGCCTGGCCGACGGGGACGACCCGTGGCTGTCCGGGCTGGCGCACATGTTCCGGGCCCAGTTCGCCGAGAACGAGGGCAACACCGATCAGGTACGCGTCGACATCGCCGCCGCCCTCGACCGCTTCGCCCGCTGTGGCGACCGCTGGGGGCTGGCCACCGCGCTGCCGATGCGCGCGCTGATCCGGCAGTACGACGGCGACCTCGACGGCGCGCTGGCCGACCTGAGCGAGGCCAAGCGGCTGGCCCGCGACTTCGGCTCGCTGAGTCTCAGCGACGAGATCTTCATCGACATGCGCTGGATCGACCTGTACGTGCGGCGGCACGACCAGGAGGGGGCGATCGCGATGATCAACGCCACCCGGGAGCGGGCCGAGCGGTCGGCCTCGCCCGAGATGGTCATCCTGCTCGGCGCGCTCGAGGCCGGGCTGTGGGCGCGGATGGGCGAGATCGACCGGGCGCGCGAGCTGTGCGAGGAGGCCGAGGAGGGCATGCGTCAGGTGCCGGCCTTCGCCGGCGACCACGGGCGGGCGCTGGTCGGATCGGTGCGGGCGGCCCTCTGCGTGCAGACCGGCGACGGTGCCGGGGCCGAGGCGGCGCTGGCCGGGGCGTACGCGGCGGCGGTGGGGAGCCGCGACATGCCGATCCTGGCGATGGTGGCGGTGACCGCCGCGAGCCTCGCCGACCTCTACGGCCGGCACCGCGACACCGCGCTGCTGCTCGGCGCGGCGGCCCGGCTGCGCGGCACCCATGACCGCACCGACGTGCAGGTGCTCGACCTGAGTGGGCGCAGCCGGGCGGCACTGGGTGAGGAGCGCTTCGCCGAGGCGTACGAGATGGGTTGGAAGCAGGACGGAAAGACGGCCCTGACCCAGGTCGACCCGGCTCGGCTGCGCCGCGAGGCGCTGCCGGCCGGGGACCCGCAACCATCGGCCTGGGACGGCTAAGCCCGCCGGGCGTAGGCCCGCAGCGCGAGCGGGACGAAGACGACGAGCAGTCCGGCCATCCAGGCCAGCGTCGCCCACAGGTGACCGGCCACCGGGCCGCCGATCAGCAGCCCGCGGATCGTGTCGACCAGCGGCGTGATCGGGTTGACCTGCACGAAGCCCTGCAGCCAGCCGGGCAGCGTGTCGGTCTGCACGAAGACGTTGCTGCCGAACGAGAGCGGGAAGATCAGCAGGAACATCACGCCCTGCACCGCGCCCGAGGTCCGCACGATCATGCCGACCCAGACCGAGATCCAGCAGAAGCAGAGGCCGAACGCGATGGACAGCGCGACCGCGGCGACGGCCGGCGCGAAGCCGGTCTCGACCCGGAAGCCCATGATCGTGCCGAAGCCGAGCATCACCACGCACACGGTCAGGTAGCGCACGATGTCGGCGGCGACCGCGCCGACCAGCGGCGCGGACCGGGCCACCGGCAGCGACCGGAAGCGGTCGAAGACGCCCTTCTCGATGTCGGCGTTGAGGTTCTGGCCGAGCGCGATGCCGCCCATGGCCAGCGACTGCGCCAGCATGCCCGGCAGCAGGAACTGCAGGTAGCCGGCCCGGTCGCCGCCGGAGATCGCCCCGCCGAGCAGGTAGGTGAACAGCAGCAGGAAGATCACCGGCTGCAGGGTCACGTCGATCAGGGCCTCCGGCGTACGGATCGTCTTGATCAGACTTCGCCGGGCCAGGGCGACACTGTGCCGGGCCAGCGCCGCGAACGAGCCGCCGCGTGGCTTGTCGATGTCGCCGACGATGTTGCGAACGGGCACGTCGAGAGTGGTCATACGAGCTCAGCCTCCTTGGCCGCAGCGGTTTCGGGGTTGTCGCCGGTCAGCGCGTGGAACACCTCGTCGAGGCTGGGCAGATGGAGGCCGAGGTCGACGAACTCGATGCCGGCCCGGCGCAGCGCCGGCAGCGCCTCGTCGAGCGCGGTGTCGCCGGCGACCGGCACGCTCACCGCGCCCGGACGGGCGCCGGCGGCGGCGTCGGCGGCGGCGGTGGTGCCGGGGGCCGCGACCCGGTCGAGCACGGCGATCGCGTCCGCCACCCGGGCCGGGTCGGCGGGTCGCATCTTCAGGGTCAGGCCGCCGACCCGGCGCTTGAGGCCGTCCGGCGTGTCGTGGGCGATCACCCGGCCGTGGTTGATCACCACGATCTCGTCCGCGAGCGCGTCCGCCTCCTCCAGGTACTGCGTGGTCAGCAGCACGCTCGAGCCCTGGGTGATCTGGGTGCGCACGACGCCCCACATGTCCTCGCGCTTGGCCGGGTCGAGGCCGGTGGTCGGCTCGTCCAGGAAGATCACCTCGGGGTGGCCGACCAGGCTCGCGGCCAGGTCGAGCCGGCGCCGCATGCCGCCCGAGTAGGTCTTGGCCGGGCGGCCGGCGGCCTCGGCGAGGTCGAACCACTCCAGCAGCTCGGCCGCCCGCTTCTTCGCGTCCTTGGTCGTGAGGTCGAGCAGCTGCCCGATCAGCACCAGGTTCTGGGTGCCGGTCAGGTCCTCGTCCACCGACGCGTACTGGCCGGTCAGCCCGATCCGGCGGCGCACCCGCTGCGGCTGTTTCAGCACGTCGATGCCGGCCACCTCCGCATGACCGGAGTCGGGCCGCAGCAGCGTGGCGAGGACCCGCACCGCGGTGGTCTTGCCGGCCCCGTTCGGCCCGAGCACGCCGAGCACCGTGCCGCGGCGCATGGCCAGGTCCACGCCGTCGAGGGCCTGGGTCGTGCCGAACCGCTTGCGCAGGCCCTCCGCCCGTACCACGAGATCGCTCATGATCTTCCGTCCTTCCGTCTCGTCTCTCGGCCTGCAGCCTGCCCGGCCGCGCTGACACGGAGCGCACACGGCGCTGACACCGACCTGTCGCCGGTGTGAGCCCGGTATCAGTGCCTCAGCGGTCCGACGTTTCGGCCGAAGGGAGGTCCGACTTCGGGGGATGATGATGATCACTGTGGTACGGCGAATGCGGCTGCGGGCGCGGCTGCTGACCGCGTTCGGGTTGTTCTGCGTGCTGGTCGGCGTGATGGCCGCGGTGGGCGTGGTGGAGTCGCGGTCGCAGAGCCGGATCGCGGACCAGGTCGGCCGGCTCGAGGTGCTCGAACGCCAGGTCATGCAGCTCAACTTCCGGAACGCGGACGTCAGCGGCTGGCAGATCGCGTACGGCTGGGACGCCTCGCTGACCAGCGGGGCGGCCGCCGTCGACCCGCAGTCGCCGAACCGCAAGGGCTACCTCGTGGCGATGCAGGAGTGGCGCAAGGAGCTGGCCGCGGTCGACACCACGCAGCTGACCGCCCAGGAGCGCGGCTGGTTCGAGGTCGTGCGGAAGAACTACACCGACTTCGCCGCGATGGACCCCAAGGTCGTCGCCCTCCTGCGCGCGGGTGACGTCACCGGAGCGGCCGACCTGGTCAACGGCCCGATCTACGACGTCTACACGGCGATCGTCGACAGCACCGGCAAGCTGGTCGGCTCGGTGACCGCCCGGGCCAACGCCGAGCACCGCAGCCTGCAGGCCGCCGGCGCCCGGCTGCGCACCGTGCTGCTGGTCGGCTGCGCGCTGGCGATCGTGCTGACCGTGCTGCTCGGCCTGCTCATCACCGCGAGCGTGGTCCGCCCGGCCACGGCCGTGGTCGACGGCCTGCGGGCCCTGGCCGGCCGGGACGTCACCGTCCGGCTGCCGGCCGACGGCCGCGACGAGCTGGCCGCGATGACGGCCGCGTTCAACGAGGCCGGCGAGGCGGTGGCGGCCATGCTCGCCGGCGTGGGCGGCCGGGCGGCGGCACTGGCCGGCTCCTCGCACGACCTCACCGAGGTCGCCGAGCGACTGGACGAGCAGGCCGGCGGCACCAGCGGGCAGGCCGGCCTGGTGGCCGGCGCCGCCGACGAGGTCTCGGCCAACGTGAGCACGATGGCGGCGGCCGCGCGCGAGATGGTCGCCGCGATCGAGGAGATCTCCCGCAGCGCCGCCTCGGCGGCCGGCGTCGCCGCCGGGGCCGTCGACACCGCCGAGCAGACGTCGGCGTCGTTCGGCGAGCTGGCCGGGGCGAGCGAGGAGATCGGCCAGATCGTGAAGACCATCACCGCGATCGCCGACCAGACCAACCTGCTCGCGCTCAACGCCACCATCGAGTCGGCCCGGGCCGGCGAGGCGGGCAAGGGCTTCGCGGTGGTCGCGGCCGAGGTGAAGGACCTGGCCCAGGAGACCGCGCGGGCGTCCGAGGACATCATCGACCGGATCGGCGCGATCCAGCGCACCACCGGCGAGGCGACCGGCGCGATCGGCCGGATCAGCGAGGTCGTACGCCACATCGCCGGCCTGCTGGACACCATCGCCGCCGCCGTCGAGCAGCAGTCGGCGACCACCGCCGAGATCAACCGCAGCGTGGCCGAGGTCGCGCTCGGCTCCCGCCAGATCGCCGACAACGTGGCCGGCGTGGCCGGCGTCGCCGGCGCGACCACCCGCGACGCGGCCGCCACCCGCGAGTCGGCCCGAGGCCTCAGCGAGATGGCGACCGAGCTGAACGCCCTGGTGGGGACCTTCCGCTACTGACCCCGGGTCAGGCGCGGGCCGCGCAGACGGTGCATCGGTCGCGGTCCGACCAGTCCGGGCGCTCGAGGTCGGCCGGGCTGAGCGTGGGTTCCTCGAGATCGGCGCGGACCGCAAGACGGAACTTCCAGAGCGCGTCGGAGAAGGCGTGGTACGCGTCGTGGTAGGCCACCGAATCGAGTGACGCCCCGGAGCGGACCGCGTCGCGTACGTCCACCAAACGGTGGAACACCTCCTCGCCGGCCACGACGATCTCGCCCGTGCCCGACAGCAGGAGCTGCTCGCGGGCCACGTACGTCGGTTCCATCGCCTCGGCGGCGGCCGCCCGGAGCTCCTCGCCGGCGAGGCCGCGGGTGGTGACGGTGCGCAGGCCGCCGAGCGCGCGGGTCAGCGCGACGGTGAACTCCACGCAATACTTCCGCCGGTCGCTGTATCGTTCGCGGCCGCGCTGCTGGCGGTCGCGCCGCACGTCGCCCATCAGCGTGCCGGTCAGGGCGATGACCGCGCCTATCGCCGCGGCCGGCAATGCCTCCCATGCCATACGAGCATGCTTTCATGCCGCGGCCACCGCGGCCGCGCCGTCCACCGCGGCCGCGCCGTCCACCGCGGCCGCACCGTCCACCGTGGAGTCAGCCGAAGACCCAGCCGTCGACGAGGCTCTCGTGGGCCTCCAGCCGCCGCTGGGTGCGCCCGGGGTCGGTGGCGGCGACGGCGTCGAGCAGGCTGATCGCGAGCACCACGGCGGCCGCGTGCGAGTCGAAGACCAGGCCGGTGCCGACCGGGGCGGCCAGCAGCACGTCGGCGTCCGCGGCGAACGGCGCCAGGGCGGTGTCGGTGACCACGACCGTGGCCATGCCCAGGCGCCGGGCCAGGCGGAGGGCGGCGACCGTGCCGGCCGGGTAGCGGGGCATGGCGAAGGCGAGCAGCGCGCCGGCGCCCTGCTCGTGCAGCTCGAGGATGCTGTCGTCGACGGTGCCGGCGTCGGTGCAGACGGTCACCGCCGGGAGGACCCGCCGCGCGAAGTAGCCGAAGTACCCGGCCAGGGCGGCCGACGCGCGCAGCCCGAGCACGCCGAGCGGGGCGGTGCCGGCCAGCAACCGGACGGCCTCCCGCATCCGGTCGTCGCCGAGCTCGCGCTTGAGGCTCTCCAGGTTGGCCAGCTCCTGGTCGACGGCCTCCGCCTTCGGCGCCGCGGCCAGGCCGGGCACCTCGGTCAGCACCGCGTCGCGCAGCGCGGACCGGAACTCCGGGAAGCCGGCGAAGCCGAGCGCGGTCGCGAGCCGGGTGACCGTGGGCTGGCTGACCCCGGTCTGCTCGGCGATCTCGACCGTCGACATGAACGCGACGCCCGGGAACATGCCCAGCATGCGCTGCACGACCTGGCGTTGGGTGGGGGAGAGCCGGTGCTGCCGGGCCCGGGCGAGCAGCCAGTCGGCGCCCGCGCTGTCGAGCTGCGCCATGTGGAGGGCTCCCCTTCCGCACGCCGTGAATAACTTGAAACGCCAAGGCTATAGGGTGCATTTCATGATTCACGGCGGCCCGTCGCTCTGGCTCCGGTTCCTCTCCGGCCCCGACGTCGACGGGCTCGGCATCACCGACGCCGAGGTGATCGCGGCCGTGGAGTCGGTGGTGGACGCGCACGGCCGGGGCCGTACGGTCTTCGAGCCGCGAACCCACCTGGTGCCCGACAACGGCGGCGCCGGCCACTTCAACGTGCTGCGCGGGCACGTCTCGACGCTCGGCGAGCACGGGCTGAGCGGCGTCAAGGTGGTCGGCGACTTCGTGCCCAACTACCGGCGCGGCCTGCCCAGCGAGCTGGCCCTCATGACGCTCTACGACCCGTACACCGGCACGCCCCTGGCGATCATGGACGCCACCCTCATCACCGAGGTGCGCACCGGCGCGATGACGGCGGTCGGCGCAAAATATCTGGCCCGCTCCGGCTCCCGCGTCCTCGGGCACGTCGGCGCGCGGGGCACCGCCTTCGCGAACGTCACCATGCTCGATCGCCTCTTCGAGCTCGAGGAGATCCGGGTGACCAGCCGCCGGCCCGAGTCGCGGGAGGCCTTCGCGGCGCGGCTGCGGGAGGTCACCGCGACTCCGGTGCGCGCGGTCGCCACCGCCGACGAGGCCTACGACCAGGCGGACATCCTGGTCGAGGCCTCCCGCCTGGAAGAACCAACACCACTTCTGCGTACGGCCGCGGTCAAGCCGGGCGCCTTCGTCGTGCCGTACGGGACGATCAGCGCCGTGGAGCTCGACCTTCTGGACGTGATGGACAAGGTGGTCGTCGACGACTGGCGCGAGTCCCGCTCCGGCCGGTTCGGCGCCCTGCGCGCGCACGTGGACACCGGCCGGCTCAGCGAGCAGACCCTGTACGCCGAGATCGGCGACATCGTCAGCGGCCGCAAGCCCGGCCGGGAGCGCGACGACGAGCGGATCCTCTTCTGGCACCGGGGACTGTCCATCCTCGACGTGGCCCTCGCGCACCTGATCCTGACCCGGGCCGAGGCCGCCGACGCCGGCACCATGCTGCGATACCGATGAGCGGCCCGGCCCGCACGATCCGGCGCCCGGAGGACCTGGGCCGGGCGGCGATCGAGGAGCTGGCCCGGGGTGCGAGCCGGCTCGTGCTCGCCCCCGAGCTGCTCGACCGGCTGGCCGCGAGCCGGCGCTCGACGCTGGCGGACCTCGACCGGGACGAGCCGGTCTACGGTGTGAACACCGGGATGGGGGCGATGTCCGGCGTACGGCTGACGGGGGAGGCCCGCACCCGCCAGCAGAACACCCTGATGATCGGCCGTGCCGTCGGCTCGGCGCCGTGGCTGCGCCGCGACGAGTCCCGCGCGCTGCTCGCGGCCCGGCTGCGCACGCTGCTGCACCCGGCCGCCGGCGTCTCCCCGCAGCTGTGCCTCCACCTGGCCGCCCTGCTCAACGCCGACGTCGTGCCCGCCGTCCCGCTGCGCGGCGGCGCGGCCGGCGAGATCATCCCGCTCGCCCACGCCGGCGCCGTTCTGATCGGATCCGGTCAGGTCCTGGACCGGGCGGGGCAGCCGGCCGACGCCGCGCCGGCCCTGGCGGCGGCCGGGCTCGAGCCGCGCCGGTTCGAGGCGAAGGAGGGTGTCGCGTTCCTCGAGGGCGTCCCCGGCCTGACCGGCCTGGCCGTGCTCGGCGCCCGCGACGCGCGCCTCCTGCTCGACCAGACACTGACCGCGGCGGCCGCCTCGCACGCCGTCATCCGGGCCAGCCGCGACCCGCTGCACCCGGCCCTGGCCGACAGCCCGGAGCTGGCGGCGGCCCTGGCGGCGCTGCGCGCGGGCCATCCCGGGGGCGATCCGGCGGCGTTGCAGGCGCCGGTGTCGTTCCGGGTGACCGCGCCCGCCGTCGCCGTCGCGATGCGGGCGGTCTCCGGGCTCGACGCCGCCGCCGACCGGGCGCTGGACGCGGTGACCGACTCGCCGGCCCACTTCGACGGCCGGTTCGCAGGCACCTTCGGCTTCGCCGGCACCGACCTGAGCGCCGCGCTCGCGGCCCTGACCACGGCGCTGATCCACCTGGCCGAACTGGGCGCGGCCCGCCTGCACCGCCTGCTCGACACGGCCGTCACCGGCCTGCCGCGGCAGCTCTCCGACGCCCCCGGCCTGCACGCGGGCATGGTGACCGTGCACAAGCGGGCGGTCGGCACCGTGCACCGGCTGCGGCGCTTCGCCACTCCGGCCCTGGCCGGCGCGATGGAGACGTCGCTGGGCCAGGAGGACGCCCAGAGCTTCGGCTTCGAGGCGGCCGAGTGCCTGGGGGAGGCGATGGGCGGCCTGCGCGACGTGCTCGCCTGCGAGTTGCTGGCCGTGCACCAGGCGCGGCTGCTGCGGGACGACGCTCCGGACGGCACGGCGGGCGCTTCGGCCGCGGCGATGCGCGAGGTCGCCGCGGTGCTTCCGCCCGGCACCGGCGACCGCCCCTTCGGGCGCGACCTCGACCGGATCGCCGCCCTGCTCGGGCGCGGCTGGCCCGGAGCCCCGCACGTCACCGGCGGCTGAGCGGTTCGTCCGCGGCCGGCCGGGACCCGCTCGTTCGCCGGCTGCTCAGTGGGCTCGGGCGGCGGCCGGGACCGCTCGTCGGCGGCGGGGCGGTTCGGGCGCCGGCCGGTGAGCGGGCCGGGTCCTTCTCAGGGCGGCGGGCTGGTCGAGCCGCGGACGACGAGCTCGGGGCGGAACGGTGGGGCGTCCGGGGCGGGCCGCTCCAGCTGGTCGACCGCCGCCTCGACCATGGCGTCCTCGTCCCAGGCCATGGTGGTCAGGCCCGGGTCGACGAGGGCGGCCAGCTGGTGGTCGTCGTAGCCGACCACCGACAGGTCGTCCGGCACGCGCAGGCCGGCCTCGCGCGCGGCCCGGTAGACGGCGAACGCGAGCGAGTCGCTCAGGCAGAACACCGCGGTCGGGCGCTCGGGCGCGGCCAGCAGCGCGGCCGCCACCTCGACCGCCTCGGCGGTGGCGGCCGGCGCGGCCACCTCGGCCGGCTCGATGCCGAGGCGGGCGGCGACCTCGGCCGCCAGCACCTGGGCCGGGCGGCCGGGGGTGGACGGCAGCGCGGGGGCGAGCAGGCCGACCCGGCGGTGGCCGAGCCCGGCGAGGTGGGCCAGGGCGGTCTCCACGCCGTACCGGTTGTCGAACAGCACGCAACCCGAACCGGGCCGGGCGGTCAGGGCGTCGCCGATCGCGACGACCGCCACCTCGGGGCCGAGCAGCCGCCAGTAGGCGGCGGTCGGGTCGACCGGGGAGACCAGGGCGCCGTCGACGCGCTGGGCGGCGAACTGCTCGACGATCAGCCGCTCCTGCTCCGGGTCGGCGTCGGCGTCGGCGATGGTCGCGTACCGGCCGCGGCGCCGCAGCGCGCGGGTGAGCAGCACCGAGAAGTCCTGCTGCCACAGGTCGCGCAGCGAGCCGCTCACGCCGACCGATCCGGTACGCCCGCTGGCCAGCGCCCGCGCGATCGGGTCGACCGTGTAACCCAGCTCGGCGGCCAGCTCGCGCACCCGGCTGATGGTGGCCGGTGACCCGCGGACGCCGCGCAGCGCGTAGGAGGTGGCGGCCAGCGACAACCCGGCCGCGTCCGCCAGGTCCTGCAGCGTGCGGCGTCGCTCCTGACCGGGCACGACCCGAGGGTAACAGTCTCCGGATGGTGAGAACGGCTTGCACGACCCGACCCGGAAGCGCTTCACTCGATGCATCCTGTGAAGCGCTTCCCCCTTTGGAGCGGCGATGGTCGTCGACTGTCACCAGCACCTGTGGCCGGTACGTGTCCTCGACGCCCTGCGCCGCCGCCGGACGTTCCCCTACCTGCGCGGTTGGACGCTGCACCTGGCCGGCGAGCCGCCGTACGAGGTCGATCCGGCCGCCCACGACGTCGAGCGCCGCCGCCTGGCCGAGCTCGCCGAGGGCCGCGAGCGGGTGCTGGTCTCGCTCTCCAGCCCGCTCGGCATCGAGCACCTGCCCGCGCACGAGGGCGCCGAGCTCATCGACGTCTGGCACGAGAGCGCGCTGGAGCTGGGCGAGCCGTTCCGGGTGTGGGCCGCGGCCGCGGTCACCGAGATCGACCCGGACGGAGTGGCCAAGGTGCTGCGCGACGAGCGGGTGGCCGGCCTGCAACTGCCCGCGACCGCGCTCGGCGACCCGTCGGCCGTGACCCGCGTCGGGCCGTTGCTGGCCGCGGCGGAGAGCGCCGGCAAGCCCGTCCTCGTGCATCCCGGCCCGGCGCCGGCGGGCGATCCGGGCCTGCCCGGGTGGTGGCCGGCCCTCGTGCCGTACGTGTCGCAGCTGCACCGGGCGTGGGCGGCCTGGCACGTCGAAGGCGGCCGGCAGCATCCGCGGCTGCGGATCGCGTTCGTGGCGCTGGCCGGGCTCGCGCCGCTGCACCATGAGCGGCTGGCGGCCCGGGGCGGCTCGCTCGGCCGGATCGACCCGCACGTCTTCTACGAGACCTCGTCGTACGGCACCCGGGCGATCGACGCGATGGTCCGGGTGGTCGGCGTCGACCCGATCGTGCACGGCTCCGACCGGCCGTACGCGGAACCGGCCGACCCCGCCCTCGGCGACGCCTTCCGGCACGCGATGTTCACCGCCAACCCGCGCCGCCTGACCGGAGAATGGCGATGACCATGGTCGAGACCCTGCCCGCGCTGCCCGGCCGGGTGCTGCGGCCGGCCGAGCTGCGGGCGTGGGTGCGCGAGCTCGCCGCCCGCACCGGCCTGTGGGCGCCGCTGGTGCGGCACGACACCGGCGGGCGGCACTACGCGTCGCTCCATCGCGACAGCGACATCGACGTGTGGGTGCTGTGCTGGAACGTCATGGACGACACCGGCTGGCACGACCACGACATCTCCTCCGGCGCCGTCGCCGTGACCCGCGGCGCGGTGCGCGAGGCCACGCCCCGCATCGGCGGCGAGCCGGTGATCAGGGTGGTTCCGGCCGGCCGGGCGTTCGCCTTCGGCCCCGACCACATCCACCGCATGTCCGGCGCCGTCGACCGCTCGGTCTCCCTGCATGCCTACTCGCCGCCGCTGTGGCGGATGGGCCAGTACTCGATCAGCCCGAGCGGGGTGCTGCGCCGCCGGGCGGTCAGCTACGCCGACGAGCTGCGCCCGCCGGCCGGCTGAGGCCCGCCGGCTCAGGCTGCGGTCAGCATGTGCACGGCCCCGTCCGCCGTCGCGTGCGCCACGCGGCCCTTGCCGGCCGACTTCGCCGCGTACATCGCGGTGTCCGCCTGGTGCAGCAGGGCGTCGATGTCGGCGTGGCCACGCCAGATCGCGACGCCGATGCTGCCGCCGGGCCGGATCTCGGCGCCGCCCACGGTGAGTGGCTCCTGCAAGGCCACCAGCAGCCGTTCGGCGACGGTGACCGCGTCCTCCGGCGCGTCCATGCCGTCGAGCAGCACGGCGAACTCGTCGCCACCGAGCCGGGCGGCGGTGTCCGCCCCGCGCACACCGTCGCGCAGGCGCTGAGCCACGGTCACCAGCAGCTGGTCGCCGGCCGCGTGGCCGTACGTGTCGTTGACCTGTTTGAAGCCGTCGAGGTCGATGAGCATCACGGCGACGTGGCTGCCCCGCCGGGCCCGCAGCAGCGCCTCCTCGAGCCGGGACCGCAGCTGCGCCCGGTTCGCCAGACCGGTCAGGTGGTCGTGGAACGCCTGGTGGTGCAGCGTGGCCGCGTACTCCACGTTGACCAGGCCGAGGGCGGTCTGCGCGGCCAGCGCCTCGAGCGACGGCCGTACGTCCACGGGCAGCTCGCGCGTGCCGCCGACGACCAGGGCACCGTACCGGCGCTTCTCGGTCGAGAGCGGGATGGTCTGCAGCGCCCCGGCGATCACACCCGCCTCGCCGGCGGTCGCGCCCAGCAGCTCGACCGGCACGTTGCCGGCGCCGGTCGTCACCACGTCGCCCTCCGGGCCGGCCAGCGTGACCGCGGACCAGCCGCCGGGCACGTCGCCGAGCAGCTCGTGGGCGGCCTCGGCCGAGTGCCGGCAGATCGTCTCGGCGTCGCCGGAGGTCAGCAGGGTGGTGCCGAGGCGGGCGAAGACCCGTTCCCGGGCGGCGCCCTCCTCCTGGCGGCGGGTGGTCCTGGCCACCACGGCGGTGAACAGGGCCAGCGGCGGCACCCCGGGCGCCTGCTGGAGAAAGGCGGTGACATCGGCGGAGTCGGTCAGCGCGACCGCGCCGAGCGAGCCGGCGAAGGCGACCAGCGTCACCGCCAGCACGTGCCGCCAGGTGCCGAACAGGCCCCGGAACGACACGGTCGCGAAGAGCAGTCCGGTGCTGAACACCCAGTCCCGGCTGCCGCAGCCGATGGCGGCGATCGCCAGACCCTCCAGCGGGATGGCCGCCACCGGGAACGCCATGCGCCGGTAGCCGCGCAGCCACCACCAGGCGAGCAGGACGGCGGCGGCCACGGCGGCGATCCGCACGGGCGTCGATGCCGTGCCGTGCAGCGTGCGAGGCACGCTGCCGGCCACGTTGAAGGTCGCGAAGATCAGGAACAGCCAGCGGATCCGGCCGCCCAGCTGCCTCGGCGGCGCCAGTCGTCGCAGCCAGGAGACGCGGGGACTCATGACCATGTCTTCGGCCGGTCGCCGGAAGTTCTGAGGTGGCTCACCCCAGGTCCGGCAACGCGCTCAGGGCCGGCAGCAGCGCCGCGGCGCGGGCCAGGTCCTCGCCCAGCGGCCGGTCCTCCTCGTCGGCGTCCAGGGCCGCGGCGGCCAGGTCGAACGCCTTGCGGGCCGGGCCGTCCGCCAGCCGGCCGGGGGCCATCCGCAGCGCCCGGACGGCGGCCACCAGCTCGGCCGCCAGCAGGGCCGGGGCGAGCTGGGTCATCGTGCGCAGCGACCGGGCGCCCTGGGTCGCGAAGCTGGCGTGCTCCTCGAGCCCCAGCGAGATGCTCAGCGTGCCCGCCGCGACCGGCTGCATGCCGACCCGGATCTCGGTGAGCAGGTCCTGCACGACGTACTCGCTGATCATGAGGCCGGAGCTGCCGGACGGGCCGGCCGCGAGGAACGCCCGCAAGCCGGTGAGGTCGGGACGCATGAGCAGGCCGAGCCGGGCCGCCGAGAGCGACAGGACCGGCAGGAACGAACCGCGGACGGCGTCGAGATGGGTGGCCATCGTCGCGGTGTGGAACTGCCCATGATGGCGTACGCCTCCGGCCGTCACGAGCGGGTTCTCGGCGGCCGCGTTCAGCTCGGCGGCGAGCACCTCGTCGAGCTCCCGGGCCGCGTGCAGGGCCGGCGCCGTCACCTGGGGCACCACCCGCAGCCCGAACGGGTCCTGGATGCGGGCCGGGGCCGGGCAGCCGCCGACCATGGCCCGCAGCGCCGTGGCGACCGCCGCCTGGCACGGGTGGCCGCGGGCGGCGTGCACCTGCTCGTCGTACGCCTCCGGGTTGCCCCGCAGCGCGAGAAAGGTCAGCGCGCCGACCACCGTCGAAGCCCGCAGTTGTTCCTGGACCCGGTGCAGGGCGAGCGCCGCCGTCGCGACCGTGACCGCGCTCGAGCTGATCATCGGCAGCGCGTCGGTGGCGTCGATGGTGGTGACCGGCCCGCGCCCCGATCGCCAGGGCCGCTCGCCGGCCAGCGTCAGCCCCAGCTCGGCGAGCGCGGCCAGATCGCCGGTGCCGATCGCGCCCCACGAGTGCAGGGTCGGGACCGCCCCCGCGTACAACGCCTCGGCCAGCGCCTGCGCCACCCGCCGCGAGATGCCCGACCCGCCGGCCAGGATCTGGTTGAGCCGGGTGGCCATGGCCGCCCGCGCCGTCTGGTCGTCCTCGACCGGACCGACCGCCGCGCAATGGCTTCGTAACAGTCGCAGGCCATGATCGACCGCGTCGGACCGCTCGTTACGGTTGGCGCCCACGCCCGTGTTGGCGCCGTAGACGGCACCGTGCGCCCGGGCCGCCAGCAGCAGCGCGTGCCGCCGATCGACCAGGGCCAGCGCGGCCGGGTCGACGGTGACCTCGGCGTGCCCGGAGGCGATGGCGACCAGGGCCGCGACCGTGAGTGTCTGCCCGTCGAGCCGGACCTCTGCGCCCATCGTCGCTCCACCTGTTTTCGCACCGACCCGTTGACATCCTATTCACTACCCCGGAAGTATGAATAGCCGTATTCATCAAGCCGCATGGGGAGACATGATCACCTTCGACGAGGTCGTGAAGATCTATCCCGGCGGCAGCACCGCGGTCGACCACCTGTCGCTCGAGCTGCCGACCGGCAAGACGACGGTCCTGGTCGGACCGTCGGGCTGCGGCAAGACGACGTCGCTGCGCATGATCAACCGGATGGTCCACCCGACCTCGGGCCGCGTGCTGATCGACGGTCAGGACGTGGCCGGCCAGGACGAGGCGTTGCTGCGCCGCGGCATCGGCTACGTCATCCAGCACGCCGGCCTCTTCCCGCACCGCACCGTGCTCGACAACGTGGCGACCGTGCCGATGCTGCTGGGCCGCACCCGCCGGCAGGCCCGCGCCGACGCGCTCGCCGTGCTCGAGCGGGTCGGCCTCGACGCCGGCCTGGCGAGCCGCTATCCGGCCCAGCTCTCCGGCGGCCAGCAGCAGCGGGTCGGCGTGGCCCGGGCGCTGGCCGCCGACCCGCCGGTCATGCTGATGGACGAGCCGTTCAGCGCCGTCGACCCGGTGGTGCGCGAGGGCCTGCACCGCGAGTTCCTGCGGCTGCAGCAGGACCTGGGCAAGACGATCGCGATGGTCACCCACGACATCGACGAGGCGATCAAGCTCGGCGACGTCGTCGCCATCTTCCGGCAGGGCGGCGTGCTGGCCCAGGTCGGCACCCCGCAGGAGCTGCTCGAGCACCCGGTCGACGACTTCGTGGCCGAGTTCGTGGGGCGCGACCGGGGCCTGCGCAGCCTCTCCTTCGACTCGGCGGCGGACCTTCCGGTACGGCCGGTGGCCGACGCCGGGCCCGACCTGGTGCTCGACGAGGCGGGCCGCCCGGTCGGCTGGCGGTCGGCGGCCGGGGTGGCCGGCACCGGGGGCGTCTTCACCACCGCCGACTCGCTGCGGATGGTGACCGACCTGGCGATCAGCTCGCCGGTCGGCATCGCGGTGCGGGTCGGCGCGGACGGCAAGGCCGACGGCATCGTGACCCACCACGACCTGGCCGACTTCCTGACCGCGCGGCGCGGGCAGCGGGCGGCGGAGCCCACCGCATGACGACCTATCTGGCCAACAACTGGGAGACCGTGCTCGCGGCGCTGAAGCAGCACGTGGCGCTGGCGCTGATCCCGGTGGTCATCGGCTTCGTCCTGGCGCTGCCGATCGGCTATCTGGGCGTGCGCTTTCCCCGGCTGTACCACCCGCTGGTCAACACGTGCGGCGTGCTGTACTCGATCCCGTCGCTGGCTCTCTTCGTCTTCCTGCCGGTGATCCTCGGTACCAAGATCCTGTCGCCGCTGAACATCGTCGTGGCACTCACCATCTACACCGTGGCGCTGCTCGCGCGTACGGTCGCCGATGGTCTTCGCTCGGTCGATCGCCTGGTGGTGCAGTCGGCCACCGCGATGGGCTACCGGCGGCTGCGGCGGCTGGTCGACGTCGAGCTCCCGGTCGCGTTGCCGGTCATCCTGGCCGGGCTGCGGGTGGCCACGGTGGCGAACATCAGCCTAGTGAGCGTCGGCGCGCTGATCGGCATCGGCGGCCTCGGCCAGCTCTTCACCCGCGGGTTCCAGCTGTTCTACGTGGAGCCGATCCTGGTCGGCATCATCCTGTCGGTGCTGCTCGCGGCGGTGGCCGACCTGACGATCGTGCTCATCCAGCGGGCCGTCACGCCGTGGACCCGCTTCCAGGCGAGCGGACGGGGTGCGGCGTGAACCTCTCGTACCTCTTCGACCCGGCGCACTGGAGCCTGACCACCGACGGCAGCATCCCGCAGCTGATCCTCTCCCACCTCTGGTACGTGGCGCTGGCGCTGCTCATCGGCACCGCCATCGCCCTGCCGATCGGGCTTTGGATCGGCCACACCGGCCGCGGCTCGTTCCTGGCCATCAACGCCGGCAACGCGGGCCGGTCGCTGCCGACGCTCGGCCTGCTCATGCTGATGGTCACGCTGCTCGGGCTCGGCCTCACCCCGGTGCTCATCGCGCTCACCGTGCTGGTCATCCCGCCGATCCTGACCTCCGCCTACGCCGGGGTGCGCAACCTCGACCACCGGGTCGTCGACGCGGCCAAGGGCGTGGGCATGCGGCCCTGGCAGGTGCTGACCAAGGTGGAGCTGCCGATGGCGCTGCCGGTGCTGATGAGCGGCGTCCGCAGCGCCGCCCTGCAAGTGGTGGCGACCGCGACGGTGGCCGCGGCGGTCGGCCTCAACGGGCTCGGCCGCCTACTGATCGACGGCCTGGCCGTCAACGACTACTCCCGTGTGCTGGCCGGCGCCATCGTCGTCGCGGTGCTGGCCGTCGTGCTCGACCTCGTCCTGGCGCTGGTGCAGCGCCGGGTCGTGTCCCCGGGCCTTCTCCCCAAATAGAAAGGCAATTCCATGTTGCGTACGCGTTGGGCCGGCGCCGTTGCCGCCACCCTTACCCTGGCCCTGGCCGCCTGCGGCGCCAACAACGACCCGCTCGGCAACTCCGGTGGCGGAAGCAGCAACTCGCCGTCCACGGTGACCGTCGGCTCGGCCAACTTCGCCGAGAGCGAGCTGCTGGCCGAGATCTACGCCCAGGCGCTGGAGGCCAAGCAGGTCCAGGTCAAGCGCCAGTTCAACATCGGCGCCCGCGAGCTCTACCTGAAGGCGCTGCAGGACGGCTCGATCGACCTGCTGCCCGAGTACAACGGCGCCCTGCTCTCGGCGCTGAGCAAGGGCGGCGCGCCGCAGGGCGTGAGCACCCCCGAGGACGTGCTGGCGGCGCTCAAGAAGGTGCTGCCGGCCGGCACCGAGGTGCTCGACCAGTCGGCCGCCGAGGACAAGGACACGCTGACCGTCACCCAGGCCACGGCCACCAAGTACAACCTGAAGACGATCGACGACCTCAAGCCGGTGGCCGGGAAGCTGACGATCGGCGCCGGCCCCGAATGGCAGGAGCGCTACCAGGGCCTCAAGGGCCTCGAGTCGCTGTACGGGGTGAAGTTCAAGACCTTCAAGCCGCTCGACGCCGGCGGCCCGCTGACCCTGAACGCGCTGCTCAAGGGCAACATCGACGTCGGCAACATCTTCTCCACCGACTCGGCGATCGCCACCAACAAGCTGGTCGTGCTGGGCGACCCGCGCAACCTCTACCTGGCCGAGAACGTGCTGCCGCTGATCCGCAGCCAGGCCAGCAACCCGACGGTGAGCGGGGCGCTCAACGCGGTGTCGGCCAAGCTGACCACCGAGAACCTCACCACGTACCTGGCCAAGGTGCAGGTCGACAAGCAGGACACCGCGGCTGTGGCCAAGGCGTTCCTGACCGAAAACGGCCTGGTCTGACGCTGCTTCTCGGGGCCGCCCGTCACGGCAAGTGGCATCGCCACCGACGGGCGGCCTCCTCGTCGGACGAGAAGATCAGCCGGCCGTGGCGTCAGGCTGCTGCTGAGCGTGCCTCCCGCGACTGCCGAAACTCCAGAGCCTCGGGTACCTCCTCGTTCTGCAGGAGGTTTCCCGCGAGCTCGGCCAGCAGCGTCTTGGCCTCTGCCGGGGTCGCGTAGAAGAACTCGCGACGCTGGTTGACCCGGTTGACGCGCTTGTCCGCCAGACGGGCGTGCATCGCGGCTTCTATCCCGACCGCGTCGTCGGAGAAGAACAGCGCGTGCACATCAAAATTGAAGGGGACCGATGCGTCGCTCAGCTCCCGGACGCGATCCATGGGATCCAGGCGTCGGGTCAACCCTACCTTGATCATGGACTCTCCGAACGCGCCGATGTTGGAGATGACGTAGACGTAGCCGGCGCGGATATTCGCCGCCCGGTAGTCGACGTCTCGGATTGCCGTGTCGATTTGAGCGAGGCGTTCTTCCAACTGGCCGGCACCCTGGACGTCGCCCTTGGCCTGCAAGGCGGTCAGCGCATTCAGGTAGTGAGCGCGTTCCTTGTCAAGTCGTGCCCGTTCCCGCTCGATTTCCTGCTGAACTTTGCGGTCTTCCCGAAGTCGTGCCTTCTCCTCACGTTCGCGTTCCTTCTCCTCCGCTACCTTCTGCACGTAGTCGGCGGTTAGCTGCAACTCCCGAATCCGCAACCGGTGGTATGAGTCGGTGATCCGGATGTCCATCGTCCTCCCGAGCCGGGCGATGGTGGTCGCGACCTTTCCCAGTCGTTCCACGGCGGAGTCCAGCTTGAAGGGCTTCATCCCGCGGACGAGGTTGTCGGCCTCCGCGTTGTAGGCGCGCAGCATCAGTTTCGAGAAATCCCGGACCATGGTGCGGCCCTGCGCTTCGGACCCGTTTACCGTCCATCCCTTCGCCGCCTGGACCGCTCCGCCGTCGGCCTTCACCGCGGCCTTGATCTGGTCTTGCAGGCTCGCGAGAGCAGCCTGGTAGGCCAGCGCATCGGACAAGGGATGTTGGTACCGGTAGACGCCGACCTCCTGCAGCAGCGCAGTCTCCTCCGTGACGACGATCTGCTGCCGCACCTCAGTCAACCGTGCGTTCGCCGCCGACTCCTGCCGGGCCAGCCCATCCAATCGGGCTTGTGCCTCGGCAATCTGCTCGGCGAGCTGCGTCTTGCTGTGTGCCGTTTCCTCGGCGGTCTGCTTGCGCGTCTGTTCCCGGTACTGCTCGAGTTCGATAGCGGACAACACGCCGAGCCGTTTCATGTCGGCCCGCAAGCCGTTCAACTCCGACGTCAGGCGTTCGACCTCGCCGGCGAGCTCCCGCGCTTTCCCTCGCGCGCCGAAGAACCCGATGCTCGAATCAACCGAAGAGGACTCGGGCTGAGCCTTTGCCGGTGGCGGGCTCACGTCAACCGCCGTCGGGACCGTCCCGCCGGCCATCGGTGGCGGCGCAGGCGAAGGCACGGCCGGCGGGGCGGGTGAGTCCTGCACCCAGAATTGCCACCCGGCGGGAGCGGCACCCCAAGCCGGGTCAGGCGTCCATCCCTCCGGAGGCATCCATCCGGGAGGGGGTGTGGGCCAGTTCGGTGGGGCGTTGAATCGGTAGGCCACAGGTCATCTCTCAGTGATCGAACGGAGACTGACCGTATCAACGCCCGAAGGCGGTTCTCATCGTGCATTCGGTCGACTTGCGTCGGTGGTACAGGTGAGTTACGACCCGGATCGGGAGCGACGCTGATCATTCAGCGGCGCGGCGCGCATTGCCGACTTGGGCTCATCCGTCTACTTAGGAGGTGGCTTCGGTGGGCCGATGTCACGAGTACCGGTTGGGTTGCGCGTGATCCGGCCGGGCGTGTCCACCCGGGAGCGGTCGGCGCGCGCTGAGCCGCGGCCGGGCGCCACGTCCGCGCACCGCCTTGTGGCGCCAAGCGCTTCACGCTCCGCTACGACGCTGCCCAGCGTGGTCGAGGAACTGACCCGGCTGATCGGCCGTCTCACATGCGCGGTACCGGGCCGCTGCTGTCGCGGACCACCAGCTCGGTGGGCAGGACGACGTGCTCGGCGGGGGCCTCGGCGCCGGTCCTGGCGCGCTCGATGGCGGCGGTCAGGGCGGCCGCCGCGGCGCGGCCCTTGGCCGCGATGTCCTGCCGGACCGTGGTCAGCGCCGGGCGTACCTGTGCCGCCAGCGGGTTGTCGTCGAAGCCGACCACCGACAGCTCGCCGGGGACGTCGATGCCCAGCTCGGCGGCCACCTGCAGGGCGCCGTAGGCGACCGCGTCCGAGAAGCACAGCACGGCGGTCGGCCGGTCGGGGCGGTCGAGCAGCAGCCGGGCGCCCCAGCGGGCCTGCTCCAGGCCGGTGCCGTCCTGGCGGGCCGTGAGCAGGTCGGCGCCCGCGGGAGTCAGCTCGTCGAGCCAGCCGAGCAGGCGCTGGCGGGACGCGTGTCCCTCCAGGATTCCGGGGTCGTCGAGCAAGCCGTACGGGCCGTGCGTCCCCGACACCAGCAGGCCGATGCGCCGGTGGCCCAGGTCGAGCAGGTGGCGGGCGGCGGCCCGGGCGCCGCCGCGGTCGTCGACGTTGACGCTCGGGATGTCGTCGGCCGGGTCCTGGTCGACGTAGACCAGCGGCAGGCGCCGCCGGTGCAGGAAGTCGACGGCGCGCGAGGTCCAGTCGCACGAGTAGAGCAGCGCGCCGTCCATGGCGACGTCGCGGGCGGGGACGATGTCGCCGTCGTCGGCGGACGTCAGCAGCGTGAGCGACAGCCCGGTGGGCGCCAGCTCCTCGGCGATGGCGCCGAGGAAGCCGGTGGCCACCAGGTCGGTGAAGGCGAAGCGCAGCGAGTGGGTGAACATCACGCCGACCGCGCCGGTGGTGCCCTTGGCCAAGGCGCGCGCGGCCGGGTCGGGCCCGACGTAGCCGAGCTCATGCGCGGCGGCCAGGATGCGCTCGCGCAGCGGGGCGGAGAGCTGGTCGGGCTTGGAGAACGCGTTGGACACGGTCATCCGGCTCACGCCCACCCGATCGGCGATGGTCTGCAGTGTCACGCGTGCCGCCACCGCGTCACCATAGCTCCGCCCCGCGCCGGCGGCCGTCAGGCGCGGGCCGGTTCGCGCGGCGCGATCGAGCGGGCGAGGCGGATCAGACCGCGGGCCAGGGCGGCCCGTACGCGATGGACGCGGGGCACGCGCTCCACCTCGGGCCGGGCCGGCGCGTCGGGCGCGGCATCGGCGAACTGGCGGCGCACCTGGTCGACTCCGATGATCACAGCGATGGGAAGATTCATGACTACCTCCTTCTATACCGGTACAGTAACCTTCGCTTCTGTACCGGTCAAGAAGGATGCGAGGATGACTTGATGATCGAGGTCGTGTCACTCGTCGATGCCGAGCCGAGCCGGGTGTTCGACCTGGAGCTCGACGTCGACGTCCATGCCGGGTCGCTGGCCGGCAGCGGCGAGACGGCGGCGACGAGCACCGGCCGCCGGCAGCTCGCCCTCGGCGACGAGGTGACGTTCCGCGCCCGTCACCTCGGGGTGCGCTGGCGCATGACCAGCCGCATCACCGCGTACGAGCGGCCGCACCGCTTCGTCGACGAGCAGGTCCGCGGGCCGTTCCGCGCGATGCGGCACGAGCACTGGTTCGAGGACCTCGGCGACGGGCGCACGAGGATGACCGACCGGATGACCGTCCACGCACCCCTCGGGCCACTCGGCGCGCTGGTGACCCGGGTGCTGCTCGCCCCGTACCTGCGGCGGTTGCTGAAGCGGCGCGCCGCGCACATCGCGACGCTCGTCCGCATCTCCGCCGAAGGAAGCGCTTAGGCTGCAAAGATGGTCCGGGATGAGCTGCTGCGGCTGCGGGCGGGCGCGGAGGCCGAGGCGGCGACGCTGGCGCGGGACCTGGAGGCGCTGTTCGCGGCGTCGCGGGACTCGAACGCGGACGACGAGCACGACCCGGAGGGCGCCACCATCGGCTTCGAGCGGGCCCAGCTGACCGCGCTGCTGACCGCCGCGCGGGATCGGATCGCCGAGGTCGACGACGCGCTGCGGCGGGTGGACGCGGGCACGTACGGCGTCTGCGAAGGCTGCGGGCAGCCGATCGCCGCCGAGCGGCTGGCCGTGCGGCCGTTCGCGCGGCTCTGCATCACCTGCGCCTGAACGCGGTGACGGCCCGATGGGCCCGGCGAAGAGCGCGGCCTGAGCCGTCACCGAGCCGACTCCCGACCGCCTTCTGCGGTGCCACCATGATGGACATGACTACTCCCGGATCCGCTGGTTCCGGCACCGACCACTGGTTCTGGCAATACGCGGTGGTCGTGGTGCTGCTGCTCGGCTTCGCCGGCCTGGCCGCTTACCTGATGTGGGTCGCGGACGGCACCGACGCAGCGTGGCAACGCCGCGTCTACGTCTTCGGCGCCGTCGAGGCGGTCGTCTTCACCGCGGTCGGCTGGCTCTTCGGCAAGGAGGTGCATCGCGCCGAGGCGGCGTCGGCCCGGCAGGACGCCGCCATCGCCAAGGACGACGCCGAGGCGGCCCGCACCGAGGCGAAGGAGGCCGCCGCCGTCGCGGCCGCGGCCGAGCGCAAGGCCGTGGAGGAGGAGACGAAGGGTCACGCGGTGCAGGCCGCGGTGTACAGCGCGACCTCGTCCGACGGCGAGGGGCCGGGCGAGGTGGCTTTCGGCGGCGGCGCGGCGGGTGTGAATCTCCGGGCCCTGGTCGACCGCTTGTACGGCCCGCCGTCCCGTTAGGCCTCCGAACGGCTCTCGCCGGCGTTCTCGAGTATGGCCATCAGGGCCGAGATCCGGGACGGCTGCATGCGACCACCCTCGCTGGCCGAGTCGATGATGCTTTCGAGGGTCTCCCTGTCCAGGTCGGCCACCGGCGAGGATCGCGCGAGGTACTCGAGTAGGTCTTCCTTCGAGATCGTCCCGAGAGCGACTCTCCGATCGAAGGTGATGCCGAGTAGCTCGTCGCGTGCTGCGGCCACGACCAGGAGACGGCCCGCCACGCGTCCGATGTGGGTGAGCCACTCACGGACGACGACCTGCGCATCCACCCTCGCGTCGTCGAGAGCGTCGAAGATCATCACCATCGGATGGCGGACGGTCCACGCCGCGATGTCGCGGTTGAAGGCATCGACCAGGCGGTCCTCTTTGACGAACGTGCCGGGCACACCACGGCTGAGCTCGTCGTAGGCGACAAAGGCCTCGGAAGCGGATGCCTGACCCGATCGCCCCTCGGTGGCCTCCCGCAGCTGCCCGACCAGCTCGGCCGCGTTCTCGATGCCGCGTCGCCGCACCTCCAGGCTCGCCACGAGGATGCCGTCGGCGATGCACGAGCGCGCGAACTGTGCCAGCAAGGCCGTCTTGCCGGTCCCCGGTCCGCCGGTGACCAGCACGACGTGGGGGCGAGAGCTGTCCGCGAGCGCACGGCGCAGCTGCTCCAGCTGGGTGACCCGGTCAATGAACAGGGGCGCCCGTGGTTGCGGGCGGATCTGGATGCGCATGCGGCGTCCGTCCAGCAACTCCAGCCGTACGGCGTTCTCCCGCACCGGGACCACCACCTCGTCATCGGGGTAGATGCGCACCGGAATGCTGTTCCTGCCGTCGACCACGGTCACCACGACCGGACGGGTAGCCGGCACCGAGACCGGGATCGCGTGCAGCCCCGGCGCGCCGAAGTGGATGGAGCCGGAGCGTCGCTGAACCCACAGGTCCGTGGTGGGGACGAAGTCCAGCAGCCAGGCGAGCCAGTCGCGGCTCTCCGGCGGCACCGCGTCCAGTTCGCGGATCTGACCGTCGAGGTGGGCGCCGGCCGCCACGACCGCGACCGCGCCGGCCGGGCTCGCGCGGACCACGGCCGGCAATCGGGTGCAGGCGGCGGCCAGCCAGCGTGCGATGCCGGTCGTCGCGGTGCGATCGTTCCGGCTGACCTCGCGCAGCTCGGCCAGGGCGGCGGCCAGCAGCTCCTCGATCTCGTCGAGCCGGTCGGTCCCGAACGTGCTCAGGTAGTTGATGCGCTCCTCCAGCCGTAGCGACCAGGGCGCATCGCGGTGATGCGAACGGATCAGCCGCCAGGCTCTCTCCCGCAACTCGGGCTGGTCGGCCAGGCCGGGACGCAGCAGCTCGGCCGTCCCCGGATCCAGGCTCAGCCCCCACGGCCCGGCCGAGGCTACGACGCTGCTGAGCCACAGATCCGCCTCGGCCTCCGGTCCGAGGCGAGCGGACGTTCGCACGGCGCGCAACAGCGGGGGCTCGATGCGCACGGCCAGCGACAGCGGCCGGGCGAGAGCGACGACGCCGGCCGCCTCCTCCGTCAGCCGGGTCAGGCGGTCGCCGTTCATGTCCGCTCCCGGGCCGGCCGGATGGCGCGCCGGATCGTCCGTACGCTGGTGCCGGTCGACCAGCCGATCACCGGCGCGCCGAGGCGTCGAGCGGGGGTCGCCTCGGCCGGGCAGAGAAACGTCAGCGGGTTGCCGGCGCGGCGGGCGTCGTCCACCAGCCGCCGCCACCGGCCGATGAGGCCCGGGTCGGCGGCGCCCCGGCCGAAGAGCGTGACCACGAGGATCGGCGTGCCGGGCGGCGGGCGCCGGTACGGGCGTCCGAGCAGCTCGCCGGGGGCGGTGACGCCCTGCGGATCGCCGGGATGCCGGGCGAACCAGCGTTGGGCTACCAGGTCGCCGGGCATGATGGCGCGCAGCTGAGCCAGCAGGCGCAGCACGTCGCCGCGGTACGGGGTCATCTCCGGCGCCGTGTCCGCGAGCACCTGGAGGCCGCGGGCCGTGCTGTTCACGACCCGGCGGGGGATGACGGTCAACGGCTGCCCTCTCGAGATACGCCGCACCGCCCGGGCCTCGTCGATCTCGCCGACCAGAAGCGGCATCGCGGCCAGCGCCCGGACGAGGGCCGGCTCCGCACCGGAGCGGAACAACGACGGCGGCGGGGGTGGCGGCGGCGCGGGCCGGAGGAGATCGGCCAGCGAGCCTCCGGGGCGTGGCGCGCGCGCAGTTGCCCGGCGGGGCAGCTGCTCCACGTCGATGGCGACCGGTGTCTCGCCGGACGCGGGCGGCGGCGCCGCACGCCGGGCGGTCCCGGCCGACTCGGCGCCCGCCACCTCCGGCCGGCCCGGCCCGGCCCGGGCGCCGGCGCGCGATCCGGTCCACGGGCGCACCGCCGGTGGCTCGCGGTTGCCGAAGAGCAACTCGTCGAGCAGGTCCATCCGGTCCACGTCGGGCTCCAGCGCGTGCAGGACGCGCGCCACGTCCGGTAACCCGGTGACCGCGAGACGGCGGGCGCTCATGCCGGCTCGAGCGGCGGCTTGCGCAGCGCGAACTCCATGAGCTGATCCCACCGCTGCCCGCCGGAGTCCCTCACCTGCAGGCTGATCGCGGCGGCGACGGCGTCGAGGAACTCGGCGGGATTGGGCTCGTGGCCGCTCTCGCCCCGGGTCTCGCGGATGGCGTGGTACGCCTTCAGCACCTTCTTGATCAGCGCTGGGGTGGCCTTGGCGCCGAAATGGGCGGCGGCGATCGAGGCCAGCCGGTCGTCGAGGGGGTGCGGCAGTCTCAGCACCACACAGCGGCGCAGGAACGCCGGGGCCAGGTCCCGCTCCTCGTTCGTGGTGATCATCACCAGGGGGGATCGTTCGGCATCGACCGGCAGCGGCGGTCCGCCGACGTCGGTCACCGGGAAACGAAGAGCCCCGAGCGGAAGGAGCAGATCATTGGGCACGTCCGGATCGGCTTTGTCGATCTCGTCGATCAGCACGACCGCGTCCTTCCCGGTACGGGGCGACGGGTCGGGAACCGGATCGAGGCCCCGCTCGGCGAGCTGTGCGCTCGTCAGTCCCCGCGACGCCGCCTTGGCCGGCGCCAGCCCCCACCACAGCGGCCCGGGGACGACGTAGTCGAGCGGGTCGCCGGCGCCGCCGCCGCTCGCGTCGCTCAGCCGGCGGACGGCGTCGAAGGACCACAACAGGTCGGCGGCCCGGGTCCGGGACGTGGTGACGTGCTCGTAGTACTGCCAGTTCATCCGTTCGGCCACGTCGGCGGCGAGCGACGTCTTCCCGGTGCCGGGCTTTCCCCGGATGAGCAGCGGGCGGCCGGTGACGATGGCGACGTTCACCGCGAACGCGATCCGTCCCTCGACGTCGTACACGTATCCGCTCTCCGGAACGGTGTCGGCGCGGTGCCGGGGTACCCGGGTCCGGGTGGCCACGCCGGTCCGGTCGGGGTCGAAGATCGGTCGATAGCCGGTGCTCATCGTGTCCCCCTCCGATCTCACGACAGCGCGTGCTGGGTCTGGTGGTAGACGAGCCAGGCGTACATGGCGACCGAGGCTTTGACATCCGGCTCGAGGGCCTGATACGCCGGCATGGCCTTGACGTCGTCGCCGGCGGCGGCCGATGACGTGTTGAGGAGCACGAAGGGGTACTCCTGCGCCAGCGCCTCGACCAGGCGTGGATCGAGCGGCATCTGGCGCGGCAGGAGGGCGACCGTGCGTTTCTTGCGGAGAACGGTCATCAGGATCGGGTGCCACTCCTCCTGCCACCGCCGCAGGATGTCGGGCGCCGGATCGGGGTCCCCGAATCCCTGGCTCGACAGGTCCGGGAACTTCGCCGCAATGCCCATGCGCAGGTCGCGTTTGGTGTCGACGGGTATGCCGGTGTCCGGATCGATCTCGTGGCTGTAAGGCCCGCAGTCGACCGGCTCGTCCCAGGGCCGGTCCGAGCTCGCCCGCCGCAGGTAGGCGTTCAGCAGGTCGGTCCCGGACCGGATGTCCAGCACCCGCCCCGGCCCGTCGGCACGGTCGGCCGCCATGGCGACCTGCGCCGAGATCTCCGCCGCCACGTCGGCCGCGATCCAGGCGTCGTCCTGAAAGTCGGTGCACGTTGCCACCAGGTCGAACAGGCGCCGGGCGCGCATGTCGCGGAAGACATCGAAAAGGCCCTGCGCCGTCTCGGCCAGCCCTTCGAGGTCCAGGCGGAACAGCTCCGCGGCGATCTGCCGCGCCTGGCGCTCGGCGTCGCCCGCCAGCCGGTCGTCGAGCTTGAGCCGCTGGGCCAGGGCCTGCCGGGTGCCGTCGCTGTCGACGAGCAGGGCGACGGCACCCCAGTACAGGTCGCGCCACAGTTGCGGGGCGAGGTCGACGAGGTCGGGCACGGCGGCGGAGGCGGCCTCTGGCACGTGCTTCAGCGCCGTCGCGGCGGGGACGCAGAAGGCACCGAGTGCCTTTTCCCGGTCCTGGGTGCGCTTGACCATCCCGACGACATGCCCGGTCTCGAGGTCGAGCACGGGGGAGCCGCTCATCCCGCCGCGGACGCGATCGCCGATGATCCGGAACAGGGTTCCCGTGCCGGCCGCCGCCGGCCCAGCCTCTTCCGGCCCGGCGAAGCGGAAACGGCTGGTGTGTCCGAGCGCCTCGCCGCGGCGGTACTCGTCGGTGTAGCCGTACGCCAGAAGGTTGTCGCTCGGATTCGCCGCCCGCAGGGTGGGAAGAGGACCGTCGTAGCGAGCCGCGGTGAGGCTCAGCAACGCCACATCGGGCAGCGGGTAGTCGTCCGGCGACCCGGCGTCGGGCACGCGGAGCTCGATCCTCACCGAGTCGGTCTCCGGCCCCTCGCCGCCGGTCCACACGACCCGGGTGGCGCCGTGGCCGGCAACCACGTGCGCGCAGGTCAGCAGCGACGTGCCGGTGATGAAGAAGGCCGTGCCGTGGTACTCCCAGCGGCCGGCGCGCCGCCGCTCCACGCGCGCGGTCGCGCGAACCAGGGCCTCCGCGTACGACCATGCCAGGCGACCCATGTGCACCTCCCGGTCCCTGTCCCGGTCAGGCCACAGTGTTCGTCCGCCGGACCGGTGTCAATGGTGTTGTCCTCTTCCGGATGAAGGACCGGACGGCTTGCCGAGCGCCTCGCTGACGTCGGCCCTGGTGGCCCAGCCGCCCACGTTGGTCGGGATTTCGTCCGGGGTCGACCACTGGCCGGGCGAGTACTCGCTGGGGCGCAGCGACGGGAGCTGGTCGCGCTCGACGATCAGGTAGTAGTCGCCGTAGTTGAAGCCCTCGTAGCCGTCGCCGAAGTAGACGTGCGGCGGCGCCGCCGGGTTGGTCCGGCCGGTGGGCCGGATGACCTGGTTGGCGACGACGTCGCGGTCGAAGCTGCGGAAGGTGACGACGCGGACGCCGCTCTGCCGCATCGCGCGGATCTGCTCGACGGTCAGCCGTGGACGCGCCGACGGGGGCGGCGGGGCGGCGGGCGTCAGGGGTGACGTCTCGGACGGCGGCGGCCCCAGCCCGGACCGGGCCGGTGAGGCCCCGCCCGGCGCCGGTCCCCGCCCGCCGAGCCAGCGGCCGAACCGGGCGGCCAGCGGCAGGACGCCGCGCAGGACGATGCTGCCGGCGATCTGGATCTGGACGGCCTTCAGCGTCTCGACCGCGAAGTCGGACAGCGCGACCCGGGCGCCGCCCATGATCTCGAGGGTCCGCGGCGCCGACTGCCGGGTGAAGCGGGTCGGCACGACCAGCGGCAGGTTCTCCGGCGCCTGGTAGTACGCGTAGGCGGGGTCGGGCCCGCTCAGGTCGAGCGTCGGCTCCTTCGACTGCTGGGCGGCCGCGTCGGCCAGGAACGCGGGTGCGGCCAGCGCGGCCATCGCGGCGTCGTAGCTGGGGTGGACGACGTTCGCGGCCGGTGGCGCCGGGCGGAACGTGTAGTCGACGTAGCGCTCGGGCACGAAGACCAGCCGGTCCAGGCCCTCGCACTCCAGCACGTAGCCGCCCAGCATGACGCCGTAGGCGACGCTCCGGACGAGGTTGTCGACGAACTGCGGATCGTCGCGGACGGCGCTCAGCTTCGGCGCGACCGGCAGCCGGAGGCCGAGCTGGTCGAGCTCCCGCTGCCGGGCCGGGGTGGGCTGCCGGAAGCCGGTGCCGATCAGCCGGAGCGGCCGGGGCGGCGAGCCCGCGGCCTGGCGCTGCATCCGCTCGAGGGCCGGTCCGCCGCCGGGCGCGAGCCGCACCTTCCCGGTTGCCATCGCGTCGGCCTGCGACTCGGCCTGGGCCTCCGGCAGGCGCGAGCCGTACGCCTGCTGCACGACGTGGGCGAGCTCGTGGGAGAGCAGCTGGTCCCCGGCGGACGACGCCGGCCGGCCGAGATAGACGTCGCGCCCGACGGTGAAGGCGTGCGCGCCGGCCGCCGCCGCGAGGTCGCCGTCGGCCGGGGACGCGTGGATCCGCACCTGGCTGAAGTCGAAGCCGAACCGCCGCCCCATCCGTTCCCGGACCGCGGGGCGCAGCGGCTCGGCCGCGGATCGGGCCGGAACCGCGGCCGGCGCGGCACGGGCGAAGGTCACGGCTCGTCGGTGGCGGCGACCGGCGCCACCAGCCGGCGCAGGCCGATGCGGGTGCCGGGGAGGATCACCGCCAGCGGGACGTGGTGGTAGGCCACGCCGCGCGGCGGCAGCGCGACCGGGCCGGTGTCGCGCGGCCAGGTGATGTCGCCGGTCGCGGTGCGGGCCTCGATGAGCCAGTAGTCGCCCGGGCGGTACCGGCCGTTCGCGAACGACACCCGCAGGCCGAGCTCGAGGCCGATCCACGCCGGATTGCCCGACGACGGGTTCGGCACCGGCAGCGCGCCGCCGTAGCGGACCGTGCCGTCGTCCTCGAGCTCGGGCTCGTGGTCCCAGCGGCGCAGGAGGCCGCCGGTCCGCAGCGGGCGGTCGACCGTCCCCTCCAGGGTGAGCTCGGCCGCGGCCGGGTCGACGTGGGTGACCTGCAACAGGTCGTCGGCCACGTCGCCGTCGGCGTAGGCGGCCTGCCGGCCCTCGGTCGCCGCGTCCACGTACTCGACCATGTCGCCGACCTCGAACGCCAGCTTCCGGTCGCGGCCGAGGGAGTCGACGGTGACCAGCACGCTGTCGTTCGTGGTGCCGCCGGGCGCGCTGCGGATCCGGGTGACGACGCTGCCGTTCTCCCGCGACCACACGAAGGTGACGCCGCTGGGCTCGCCGTCGTCGCCGCCCGGGCCGTCGTTCGCCGGGCCGACCCGGCCGCCCTGCCGGATCTCGACCCGGTAGAGCTGGTTCTCCAGGCCGCGGTAGCCGGAGGTGGGCGGGATCGCGCACGGGTCGCCGGAGGCCGGGTCGGGCTCCTCGACGGCGGCGCGCAGGGCGCCGGTGGACAGGCCGGCCCGCTGGCCGGCCCAGTTGTCGAACAGCTTGCGCGCCGCTTCCCGGTCGTCCGGAGGCGTGTTGCCGGCCAGCTTCTCGGCCGCGACGACCTGCCAGGCGACCCGGCTGCGGGCGGCGGTCTCGGACGCCTGCTCGCCCAGGGCGGGCTCCCGCAGGTCGAGCCGCTCGGCGCCGGTCACCAGCGTCTCCCACACGGTCAGGTACACCCAGTACGGCGCCTGGCCCGGCAGGTCGATGCCGGGTGGGTACGGCTGGTCCGCGTACTCGTGCTGCTCGTGCTCGCAGAGCAGTCCGTCGACGTAGTAACGGCCGACCGCCGGCGACGAGCCCGGCCCGACCCCGACGGTCAGCCCGGTGCCGTTGGTGGTGACGTAGAAACCGGCTGCCCGCGCCGGGGCGACCGCCCGGCCGAGCAGGTCGGCGGCGAGCGTGCGGACGGCGTGCAGCAGCAGGTCGTTGTTCTCGTTGCGGTCGGCGTCGAGGTCGACCCGGCCCTGCTGGTAGACCACGGACGCGAAGTAGCGCGCCGGGTCGTAGGAGACGCGGGAGAAGTCGCCGTGCATGGCGCACCTTCCTCTCAGGTGATGATCTCGAGCACGGGAAGGCTCCCGGCGGGCAGGTACTCGTCGAGGCGGGCGCGCAGGCCGGCGAGCCGCCACGGGGTGAACAGGTCGTGGAAGACGCCCATCTCGGACTGGTCGTCGGCGCCGCGCACGACCTGCTCGGCGCCGCTGGGCGCGAGCCGGCAGTAGCCCGGCGTGCCGTAGCGGACGGCGTCGAAGCGCGGCGTCAGCCGGGACACCACCAGCCGGGCCCGCCGCCCGGCCGACGGCGGCACGGTGGCGAGCGCGAGGTCGGGCTGGCAGTGGTAGCGGCGGGGCGTGCGGGAGCCGGGCGGGATCCAGCAGAACCGGACGCAGCCCTCGCCGCGGCGCGAGATCAGCACCTTGCCGGTGACGATCGAGTTCTCGAGCAGCTCGGCCGAGCGGGCCCGGACCCGGCCCAGGACCGTGCAGCGGCGCACGTCGAGCCGGACGTGGGCGGCCCGGCCGTCCGGCGCCGAGACGGCCAGGACGTCGGGGCGGGTGCCGTCGACGACGCTGTCCCGCAGGCGTACCGGAAGCGGGTCGTCGTCGATCTCGTTGACGTCGACCAGGATCGGGCCGAGGATGCTGCGCTCGACGGTCAGCCGGGCGGTGGTGTTCTCCAGCAGCAGGCTGGGCTCGCCGCCCTGCACCGGCTCGCAGTGCCGGTCGATGTCCCAGCCCGGCACGAGCGTGCAGTGGCGCAGCCCGGCGTGCCGGATGCGACCGGTGACCAGCACCCCGCGGCCGGCGACCAGCAGGCCGTCCAGGGTGAACCGGGCGCCCTCGGTGCCGTCCTCCAGCGCCGGACCGATGATGCGCAGCGCGTCGACCCGGCTGCTGTGCCAGTCGAGCAGGCGCAGGATCGGCCGTTTCCGGTCGGCCGCCCGCAACGTCAAATCGTCGCCGGGATCGAGGGGCAGCTCCAGCTTCTGCTCGGTGTAGACCCGGTTGTCGACGATCTCGATGACCGCGTGCCGGCGTTCGGGGTGGGCTTCCTTGTCCGTACGCCATCGGCCGACCGCATCGCTGATGGTCTGGAGCTGCTCCTCGCCGCCCACCCCGTAGCGGTAGCCGGCGGCCGGCAGGTCCCGGTGATAGCTGCCGCCGCCGACGTCGTCGGAGAACGCGTAGTGGTAGGTGACCACCGCGCCGTAGCGGGGCGCCTGCCGGGCCGGGAACGCGATGCGGCCGAGCTCGGGATCGACCGCGACCTGCCCGCGCCGTGGCCGGTAGGCCCAGCCGTGCAGGTCGGCGGCGACGATCTCGCCGAGCCCGACCGGGGTGAGCACGCCGTCCTTGTCCGAGCGCCAGACGCAGAGACTGCGGCCGGGACCGTAGTACTCGGCGGCCCGGTCGGCGAGCGCGCGGCGGGTGATGAACCCGGGCACGTTCTCCTCCTCGGCGATGTGGGTCGCGGCGACCTCCCGGACCGGCCGGGTCACCAGGGCGGTGTCGCTGCCGAGGGCGTTGAAGGTGAACAGGTGGCGGGAGCCGTCGAGGCAGTAGGCAGGGGCCCGATCGACCGCGTACGGCTTGAGGGGCCAGACGAAGACGCCGGCGTGCGGCACGTCGCGATGACCGGCGGCGCGGACGTCCGGCAGCCGGGTGATCGCGTCGAAGCCGCCGCCGATCCGGTCGAGCGCGCCGCCGTCGCGCAGGTCGGGCAACGCGCCGGCCGGGTCGCCGGGGAACAGCCGCAGCGGCTGGCAGTGGATCAGCTGCGGGCGGGCCTCGACCGCGCGGGCGTACCAGCCGGTGACGTCGGCCGCCATCTCCTCCAGCTGCGCGAGTGTGCCCTTGCGGCGGCGGTTGGCGACGGTGTCGGCGACCTCGCGGCGCGGGGCGAGCGCCCGCAGCAGCCGCCGGCCGGCCGGGCCGGAGAGCGCCTCGGCCGGCAGCGGCGGCATCCGGTAGCCGACCAGGTCGCCCAGGTACGGCACGACCCAGTCGGCGCAGGTCTCGATGAACCAGTTCGCGTACAGGACCTCGATGTCCGCGCGCAGCAGGCCGGCCTGCTCGGCGACGATCCCGAGCAGCGCCGCCAGCTCGCCACGGTCGTCGCGCAGCCGATGCACGGCCGGCAGCAGCGCATAGAGGTCGGGGCTGGTCATGACCGGATCTCCCTGAGGATCAGCGTGTCGGGTACGGCCGGGGACAGCACGGCCAGCTCGGCCGGGCGGATCTCGCCGGTGGCCCGGTCGAAGCGGGCCGTCGCCGCCGGCACCACCGGCCGCGGCGGCGGCGTCAGCCGGGCGGCCAGGCCGGTCAGGGCGGCGCCGTCGAGCTCGGCGATGCCCTGGAACACGTCCAGATCGACGTAGTCGACGCCGGGCACGGCCTGGGCGCAGGCGAGCACCTCGCCGGCGTACGCGGGCTGGCCCAGCTCCCGGCGGGCGAAGGCGAACCGGGCGAGCAGCGCGGCGCGGACCGCGGGCTCGACGAGGTTCCAGTCGTACGCGGGCAGCACCCGCACCCCCGCACTGATCACCAGCAGGGTCAGGTGTCGCGGCTCGACGCGTACCGGCAGACCGGTGTCGCCGTTCTCGGTGAGCGCGGCCCGCAGGGTGGTGAGCAAGGTGGACCCGCTGTCGATCGGCGCGTCCCCGATCGCCGCCACCGTCACGTGCACCACCTGCCGGTCGCCGTCGGTGAGCCGGACCGCGGACGCCTTCGCGATGCCCGCGCGGGCCCGGGTGAAGTCGGCGTAGTCGGTGATCGAGACGAGGCGGTCGAGGGCGAGCACGCCGAGCGGAACGTTGCGCCGCATCGCGGTGGCGTCGTCGGCGTCCGCGCCGCCGGTCGCCGGGATCGGGTTGGTCACCGCCGACACCCCGAGCGGGCGGGTGGCCAGCTGCGTGATCCGGTCCGGGCCGAGGTTGCCGGGGCTGCCGGTGCCGACCCGGTACGTGGCCGAGACGTTCTCCACGCCGGTGGGCAGCCGGGCCCCGCGCACGCCGTCCCCGAAGGTGACCGAGGTGCGCCCGTCGGCCCCGGTGCCGCTGACGAAGACCCGGTCGGCCGGGCCGGCGTCGACGAAGTCGTCGGCCTCGCTCGCGGCCACGCCGTCGACCCGCACGGCCAGCGTGGACGCGGCGCCGCGCGGGTCGGGGTCGGGCAGCCAGGTCAGCGGCGACCGGCTGAGCGTGAACGTCTGCCCGGGCTGTTCGGCGTCGCCGCTGCCGAGGACCTGCGCCACGGTCTCGCCGTTGGTGGCGGGCACGATGTTGGCCAGGACCCGGGCCGTGGCCAGCCGGTAGCGGTGCCCGAGCGGGCCGGCCAGGTGCAGGGTGGTGTGCAGCCGGGCGAGCGGGTTGCCGCCGGTGGGCCCGGTGACGGTCGCGTCGGCCAGCATGACCAGCTCGGACGAGGTCACGCCGGGCAGGTCCATCCGCTCGCCCGAGACGACCAGCCAGCGCCCCGGCTCGAGGCCGTCGACGAGCGTGGTCAGCTCGATGACGTCGCCGCCGAGCGTCGCCTCGGACTCGCCCGCCGCGGGCGGCACCGGCTCCTCGGCCAGGGTCAGCGTGTCGGTGGCGAGGTGCACGCTCGTGTCCCGGACGTCGCCGAGGAAGAGGTCCTGCGGGTCGAGCCACCGGTGGTCGAGCACCAGCCGGGTGGCGTCACGGGCCATGCCGTATTCGTTGACCGCGGTCGGCGCGGACTCGACGATCCGCGCGGCGATCAGCGGCTGCTGCCGCCGGGGCCGGCGCACGAGCACCGGGTCGCCGGGCACGATGCCGGGCACGACGTGGTCGAGGATCAGCTCGAACGGGTTCACGCCGGGCAGGACGTCGATGGCGCGTACGGTCTCGAGCAGCATGTCCACGCGCGGCATCCGCTGGGCGACCAGGGCATCGCCGTCGACGGTCGTGTTCACCGTGTCCTCGTGCACGACGACCGAGCCGCTGTCGTCGCCGACGAGCAGGTCGACCTGGACCGTTTCGTCGACGGTCGTGTTCAGGGTGACCATGCGGGCGATCGCGCCCAGCGTGAACGAGAACGAGTAGCCGTTCCCGTTCAGAGCGTTCACCCACACCGAGGCCGGCCCGATGATCATCTCGATCGGGAAGTTCTCGTCGTTGGTGCCGGCCTGGGTCCAGGTCCGGCCCCCGGTCGCGACCGTGATCACCCACCGGATCGGCACACCGTCGTCGTAGGTTGCCTGGATGTCGAACCACGTGCTGCCGGCGAGCGGCCAGTCCGAGGCGCTGCCGACGCGGCCCTTCTCGTCGACGAACTGGCGCGGCGGCGCGGTGGCGCCGAAGACGGGCGCGGTGGTGGTCAGGGCATGGATCTGCCGGAGCGGGGTCTCCGGCGCCGGGGTGCCGGCGAGCGCGGCCGCGACGCCGCCGAGCTCCGGACGCAGCGTCTCGAGCAGGCGGGTGACCAGCCCGGACGAGGCGCCGAACAGCGTACGCGTGGGCCGGTCCAGCGCCCGGGGCCCGGCCGGCGGCCGTGCGGGCGGGGCGGCGAGCGGGCCGGTGACCTCGTCGACGGCCTGGGCCAGGTCGCTGCGGTCCGCGCGGGACGGGAGGGCGAGGGCGGCCGCGACCGGCTCCAGCCACCGGGCGATGTCGCGGTAGCCGCGCTGAACGGCCTGGGCGTGGGCTTCACGCAGATGCTCCACGGCCGCGCGGGCGGCGTCGTGGTCGGCGCCCGCGGGATCGGTCAGGTAGTCCTGGATCGGGGCCAGCAGCCGCCGGTCGTCGCGGCCGGCGGCCTTGCGGCGGACGATCGGGTCGGCCCGGGCCGTGTCCACGACCCGGCGCAGCGCGTCCAGGGCCGGCGTGGCCGCCGGGGTCTCGGGCTGGACGATGCGGATCTCGGTGGCGTCCACCGGCGGTTCGGGCCGGACCGACCGCACCTGCAGCGGGGTGAGCTGCTCGCCGGCACCCTCGTTGCCGTGCGTCGACACGACCGGCGGGGTGGTGACCACGACGATCAGCCAGTCGGCCGGCCGGACGGGCGGATTGAGGCCGGTCACCCAGATCCCGGTCAGGTGCGGCGCGTTCTGCGGGGTGATCAGGATCGGCCGCGTGGTGGCCACGGTCAGCGCGTTGAACGACAGCCGCGCCGGAAGGTCGGCGGCGGTCTCGAACGCCTGCGGCAGCTCGCCCGGTCCGGGCACCGAGTTGGCGCGGGCGCCGCGCGGGATGGTGACGGCGGTGTCGGCGGCCGGGTCCGCGCCCGGTTCCAGGGTGTACGAGAGGTAGGTCGAGGAGGAGATGCCCGGCCGCGGCCGGTAGCCGACGAGCCGGCCGAGCCACTGCAGCGACTGCTGCTCGGTGGCCGTCCGCAGATAGCCCTCGGGGGCGATCCGCTGCTGGTAGAACGTCAGCACGTCGGCGACCGACGCCCAGCAGTCGAGCAGCGCGACCGAGAGGTCGTCGCCGCCGCGGACGGTGAGGCCGGCGAGCGGATCCCGGCCGAGGCGGGCCAGCATGGCGTGCAGGAACTCGCCGTGCGTGCCGATCCGGTACGCGATGACCTCCAGCCCAGGCCGGTTGACGATCGTGATCGGGTGCGCGGGCGCGCGGCAGCCGCAGGGACAACTCATCGCCCGCCTCCGATGGTCAGCACGAGGCGGCCCTCATCGGGCCGGTCCGGGTCGTCGCCGAGCTGCGGGATCTCCAGCGGCCCGAACGCGAGGACGCCCCGGTCGAGGGCGTCGGCGCCGGGGCCGCCGTACAGCCGGCGCAGGGTCGTCACCGACGCGGTGAGCACGCCCGGCACCGCCGCCGCGGCCGCCACGACCGCGCTGACCCGCACCGGGGTGCCGAAGGTGAGGCGATCGGGGTGGAACAGTCCGCGGGGGCCGAGCACGCGCAGCAGATCGGCGCGGACGTGCGCGGCCAGGTGCTGGTCGTCGACGCAGACCGCCACCCCGACCACGATCGGCACCAGCGTCGCCGGGACCACGGCCAGGTCGTGCCCGATCCGGCGGTACGGGTAGAGGCGGTCCCGGACCCGGCCCAGCAGCGCCGGGCTCGCGGTGTCGGCACCGGCCGGGTCGACCGCCACCCGCGCCTGCAACCCGTCGCCGGTCCAGCGCAGGTCGGCCGCCGCCCGGGACACGCCGGGCACGTCGCCGGCGAGGCGGGCGTAGTCGGCGGCGGTGACGGCGCGGAGCAGCCGCCGCCGCGCGTTGCCGGGCGCCAGCTCGCGGACCGCCGCCACGGTCTCCGGATCGGTGCCGCCCTCGGCGGCGAGCGGATTGCGCACCGACACGATCCCGGCCGGGTCGCCGTCGGCGACGATGGCGTCGATCGCCCCGGCGCCGACGTTGCCGGCGGTTCCGTTGCCCAGCCGCAGCTCGGCGCGCAGCTCGCCGGCGGGCCGGGCGCCGCTGTCGCCGTCGCCGAAGCGGAGGCCGGTCCGGTCGTCCTCGTCGAGCTCACCCACCACGGCGTAGGTGTCCGGCCCGGCGGCCAGCAGGTCGCGCGCCGGCGTCCAGACCGCGCCGGTCCCATCGGTCACGGTGAGGTCGGGCAGGGCGGCGCGGGGGTCCTGCCGCGTGGCGCCGGCGGCCGGACCGGCCAGCGCCGGGTCGGCCGGGTCGAGCCCTTCCCCGTACGGCTCGCCCCAGCTCTGCGCCGTCTCCCAGGCGAGGTCGGCCTCGAGCGGCTCGCCGCCGCGGGCCCGCCGGGCGAGGGTGGCGAGGCGCCCGATCTTCCCGGCCAGCAGCCGCTCGAAGCGGTCCTGGAGGCGGCCGAGCCCGGCCCGCTGGTCGTCGCCGAGCCGGGCGTCCTGGATCGCGCCGACGCCGAAGAGGACGGTCAGCTCGGCGAGCTCGCCGGCCTCCAGGGTGCGGTCGAGCGCGGCCAGCGCGGCCAGGCGCTCCTCGGCCCGGCCGGGGATGGTGTCGAGCACGGCGGCCTGGGCGCGGCCCACCTCGACCGGGTCGGGGAAAGGCGTGCGGCGGGTGATCGGGTGCTGCGTCAGACGCCGATCGGCCGGCACCGGCACGGTCACGGCGGGGCCGCGGTGCTCGACGAGAACGACGTTGCCGCGGGCGACGCCGAGGGCGGCGCCGCTGCGGTCGGCGACCGGGAGCGGGAAGCGCAGGGCGTCGTCCTCGCCCCAGGTCACGTCGACGACCGTGCGGCCGTAGAGCGGGTCGGTGGCCGGCTCGGCGACGCTCAGCAGGCGTACGGCCTGACGGTGGGCCGGGTCGGCGTCGGCCGCCACCCCGGTCTCCGGGCTGCGCACCTCCTCGAGGATCAGCACGTCGCCGGCCGCCAGGCCGAGGTCGTCGCCGGCGAGGGTGGCGCCGGTCGTGCCGACGGGCAGGCAGCAGTCCCGGTCGCCCCACGTCCAGATCGCCATCTCGTTGCGCTCGGGCCGCAGCGCGCGCGGCGCGGTGACCGGCGAGAAGACCTCGGTTCCGGCGCTGACCACGAAGCCCTCGAGCGTGACCGGCGCCGAGACGGTGACGCAGACCCAGGCGCGGGCGTTGCAGCCGTCGTGCATCAGGTAGTCGACCAGGCGGGCGTGCCGGCGGACCGAGACCCGCTTGCGGGCGGTGTCCAGATAGGCCTCGGCCGCCACCGCGTCCTGGTGGTAGCTCAGGTCGTCGCCGGCGTACGCGAGCAGCTCGACCAGCGTGATCATCAGGTCGGCGGCGTGCCGCTCGGTCCAGTCCGGCGTGAGCACCGCCAGCCGGTCGAGCATGAGCTGCCGGAAGCCGGCGTAGTCCTTCGCGAGGTAGCTGAGGGCGGGAACCGGATGGACGGGAGGCGGGCAGTCCGGCTCGGCGGCGCAGTCGGTGTCGGCCGGGCAGCCCTGCTTGAACGAGAACCGGGCGCGGGAACAGCGCGGGTCGAAGCCGTCGAGCGGACCCACGACCAGGGTGTACGCCGAATGGTCGCCGGGCCGGTCGACGTAGACGAAGACCTGGTCGTCCAGGTCGGGATCGATCGCGACACAGGGACGCACGGCCACCACCCGGATGCCGCGGACGCGCGCGCCGCCCTCGACGCGGAAGTCGGCGCGGGTCAGCCGCGCCGGCGCCTTGCCGAGGAAGACGACGGTCAGGCGGACCTGGGTGTCGTCGACCTCGACGTAGTCGATGCCGTTGCGGTGCGCCCGGCGCGCGTCCACCCGCCGCCGGTCGTCGCCGCAGGCGAGCGTCACGGTGTCACCGCCATCGTCTCCTCGCGGCGTTCCCCGGTGGCGAGCAGCCGGTACGCGATGCGCACCGTCAACGTCGAATCCACACTGGACACCTCGACGTCCTCGGCGCTCAGCACGTCGCCGAGCCAGCGCTGGATCGCCGCCTGGGTGGTCGCCTGGACCACCGCCGCCAGCTCCGAGCTGGTCGGCTCGAAGACCAGGTCGAGCAGCCCGCAGCCGAAGTCGGGCCGGTTGACCCGCTCGCCCGGCCGGGTGAACAGCAGCTGCTCCAGCATGTCGCGGACGTGGTCGGCGACGCCGGTCACGGCGGTGCGGCCGTTCGCGCCGACCCGGTAGGGGAAGTCGATGTCCATCGCCGTCACGCTCCCTGGACGCGCTGCTGGCTGGGTGACGTCGGCGGGGGACCGGCCGGGATGCCGTCGGCGCTCTTGCAGATCGCCGGCCCGGTGCCGGGCTGCGGAAGCAGCAGCGGTTTCTTGCCGTCGACCGTCACCCGGGAGCCGGTGAGGTTCCACGTCACGGTCGTGCACGGCTGCGGCTTGGTCCCGCCCGGCACCGGCACCTTGAACTGGCAGGCGCTGACCGTCAGCGAGCCCGAGCTGACGGCCACGTCGTTGCCGGCGACGGTCACCCGGCTCTGGCCGGCGCTGATCGAGACCGCCGCCGAGTGCGGGCACTTGGCGCTGGTTCCGGAGGTGACCAGGTAGCCGGTCATCACGTCACCTTGAGGCCGTCGTCGTTGATCGCCACCGTCTTGCCGTTCAGCGTGATCTTGGCGCCCTTGCCGTTGTCGAGCGTGATCCCGTTGCTGTTGATCGTGATCGAGGCGCCCGAGGAGTGCCGCAGCAGGATGCCGCCCTTCTCGCCGGGCTGGTCGGAGAGGACCAGCCGGTGGTGCTCGCTGCGGGTCTCCAGGACGACCGGGGGGTACGCCGGGGGCGCCGACCGGGCCGGCTCGGGCAGATCCTCCGACCGGCTGCGCCAGGTGCCGCTCCAGGTGGCGTAGTTGATGTCGCCGCCCTCGAACTCGACCCACACCCAGTCGCCCTTGAGCGGCAGCGCGTGCGCCCCGATCCCGGAGGTCGACTCGGCCCAGATGCACGGGTCGTCGCCGAGCACGTCCGGCACCGAGACCATCAGCCGCTCGCGCTTCTGCGGGTCGACCGGGTTCTCCACCTTGGCCCGGTAGCGGCCGGCCAGCTTTCCGGTCGTCTCGACGTTCATCGCGCCTCCTGCAGGAGAGATCGGGGGATCGTGGCCGGCGGGACCGACACCAGGCCGCCGCGGCCGAGGCTGAAGCTCTGCTTGTACTGGCCGCGCTTGAGGTCGCTGGTGACGCTGGTGACGTAGTAGAGGCCGTCGTAGGCCAGGCCGGCGCCGCGCACCCAGACCAGCCCGCGCGCCTTCAGCACCTGCCCGTACCGCAGCACGTCGAGCGTTCCCTGCCCGGTGACGGCGTCGGACAGCTGCGCGGTCTGCCCGGCCCCGAGCAGCGCCGCCTGCACGGCGCTGAGCTTGCTGGTGTCGGGCAGGGGCTGCTGCCTCAGCGCGGGCGCCGGGCGGGCCGCGAGCGGCGGCCGCAACACCGAGATGTCCGGTACGGGGACCGAGACCGTGATCTTGGTGTTGGGCTCGGTGATCTGGATCGAGAACTGGGTCGCCGACTGCCCGTCGAAGCCGAAGCTGAGGCTCTCCACGTTGGTGTCCGGGCCCATGTCGACGTTCAGTGGCGGCTGTGGGAGGCCGATGCGCACCTCCGGGCCCCAGTAGGCGCGGCTGGTCAGCGGCACCGGCCCGGGGTCCAGGTAGAACACGTAGCCGGCCTCGGCCGCGAGCCCCTGCACGTAGGCCAGGTCGGTGGCGGACTGCAGGAAGATCTTGTCCTCCGGGCTGCGCACCTCCTCCTGCAGCGGAGGGATGACGATCGGCGCGATCCCGTAGACCGCGTACTTGGCGCAGATCCTGGCGACCCGGGCGGCCGGGCCCATGGCCGGGAAGCACGCCCACTGGGTGGCGAGGTTCATCAGCGCGGTGAGGTCCTCGCCGGTGACGGTGAGCGTTCCGGAGCCGGGCGTGGTCGAGGGCGCGACCTGGTGCTGGGTGATGATCCCGTCGGAGAGCACGTGCGGGGTTCCCTTGACCACCGCCACCAGCACCACCCGGGTCGGCGGGTCGAAGTAGCCGGCCGGCAGCAGCACCCGGTTGATCAGCGACCGGCGCCCGGCCGCGAACGTCAGCTGGAAGCCGCTGGTCCGGCCGACCGCGGTGGTGACCTGCACCGACTGCAGCGCGTCGATCAGCTCGGGCGGCGCCGGCGTCGGGATCACCTTGCCGATGAGCAGGGTGAGCGTGATCGAGTCAGCCACCGAGCACCCCCCGCGTGCCGGGCAGGCCCTCGGGCTGGGTGATCCGGAGGACGCGGCCGGCCTCGGTGGTGAGCTCGGCCGGGCGCATGGCGCCGTTGGCGTCGGCGAGCCGCCAGGACTGCTCGGGGTCGCCGAGCACGGCCGCCGCGATCAGGTCGGGGCGGTTCACCTCGCCCGGCGCGACCGGGTGAACGCCGATCGGAGCGAGCGTGGCCGGGTCGGGTGGGAAGCGGCGCCGCAGGCACGGCACCTCCCGGCCGTCCGGCAGGACCGCGGTGGTCACCTCGATGCCGTAGTAGCGGCTGGTCACCGGAATCATGCGCCCCCCTCGATAGCGCTCAGGCCCAGCGCGCCGAGCGTCGCGCCCGGCACGCTCGCGGCGAACCGTTCCGCCTGCCGCAGCCGGGCCAGCGACAGCAGGCCGCCCCGGTGCGCGTAGCCGAGGTCGTCGACGGTCAGCGTCCGCATCGACAGGCTCAACCGGGCCCGGATCGGGTTCAGGGCGGTGTCGAAGCCCTCCTCGGCCACGCTCAGCTCGGTGATCCGCACCGGCAGCACCCGGTTGCGGCCGAGGACCAGCACGGTCAGCGGGGCCTCGGCCGGGGCGATCTCGATGGTCCCGGCCATGGCCATGGCGTTCTCCGCGACCAGGTCCTGCGAGCGGGGCGAGACCAGCAGCTCGATCAGGGCCAGCGCGGCGTGCAGCCCGTTCTCGGCCACGCCCGCGTTCTGGTCGGGGAACTCCAGGAAGTCGGTGGCGTCCAGCTCGACGTCGCAGCGGATCGTCTCCTGCGGCGGACCGGCCAGCCGCAGCGCCTCCAACCGGTCGCCGCCTTCGGTCCCGGCGCCGCGCGGCGTCAGGGTGCGGGTCACGCTGTCGGCGTTGTACTGGAACGGGATCACCCGCAGCACCCGCCCGGTGGACGGCTGCACCTGGGCGAACCCTCCCCGGACAAGACGCGGCGACATCGGCGTGGTCATGGCGTCCCACCCGGGCCGGGCATCCGGCCGGCCACCGCCCGGGCGATCGAACCGGCCACGGTGCCGGCGCCGTCACCGTCACCGGCGGACGCCGCCGCGGAACCGGCCCCCGGCCGGGCTGCGGGGGGCGCGGCGGAACCGGGCCCCGGCCGGGCCGCGGGGGGCGCGGCGGACCACCGCGCGGCCAGCTCGGCCTCGATCCGGCCGGCCAGCCCGGCCAGCTCGGCGCCGGACAGGCCGAGGTCGTGCAGCACCAGGCGGTCGATGTGGACGGTGTACCTCATGCGCTCACCGCCCAGGCGAAGTCGCGCTCGTGCACCGGGAGGTCCAGCTTGCGGAACTCGACGCGGGTCGCGTCCAGCACGTGGGCGACGGTGATCGGGCCGCCGTCGGCGGCCGCCGCGAACGCTGCGTTGACCGCCACGTTGCGGATGATGCCGCCGGTCATCGGCAGGGCGGCGAGCCGGTCCAGGGGCAGCGGCTCGACCTCGGCCGCGGCCGGGAACGCCCGCTGCCACAGCGCCCGCCGCTCGGCCACCTCCGGCTGCCGGAACGTCACCACGAACCGCAGGCGGCGCTCGAACGCGCTGTCCAGCGACGAGCGGGAGTTGGTCGAGAGGACGGCGAGCCCGCGGTACGCCTCCATGCGCTGGAGCAGATAGCCGGTCTCCACGTTCGCGTACCGGTCGTGGGCGTCCGTGACCTCGCTGCGCTTGCCGAACAGGGCATCCGCCTCGTCGAAGAACAGGATCGAGCCCCCGCCCTCGGCCGCGTCGAACAGCCGCCGCAGGTTCTTCTCGGTCTCGCCGATGTATTTGTTCACCACCGCCGACAGGTCGATCCGGTAGAGGTTCAGGCCGAGCTCGTGCGCGAGGACCTCGGCCGCGAACGTCTTGCCGGTGCCGCTCGGCCCGGCGAACAGCGCGCTGATGCCCAGCCCACGGTCGGTCTGCCGGGCGAAGCCCCAGGTGTCGTAGACCTGGCGGCGGCGGCCCACCTGGTCGGCGATCCGCCGCAGCAGCCGCATCTCGTCGGCCGGCAGCACCAGGTCGTCCCAGCCGGCGCGGGGGTCGAGCCGCTCGGCCAGCCCGTCCAGCCCGTGCCGGGAGGCGATCAGGCAACCGCCCCACAACGCGTCACGGTCCGCGCCGTACGCCAGCACCAGCTCGTTGATCTCGGCGGTGTCGAGCAGGAAGTGGCCGGCGAGCAGGTCGGCGGTCTCCGGCTCGCCCGGCCCGAGCGCGTGCGTCCAGGCGTCGTGCTGCTCGGCCGCGGTCGGTGCCGGGATCTCGACCGTGGCGGCCGGCTGGTCGAGGCCGGATGCCGGCGTGCGGGCGGAGAGGCAGACGACGCAGCCCTCCAGCCGGGCGAGGAACCGGGCGGTCGCGGGCGCGTCGGCGGCCTCCTCGCCGGCGTCCACGTAGAGCGCGACCGGCAGCAGCAGCGACTCACGCCGCCACAGCCGGGCCAGCAGGTCGGCGTCCGGCCCCGACACCGCCGGCGCGGCCGCGGGCAGCCGGTGCAGCAGCAGGCCGAGCGTGGCGGCGGCGTGCCCGGCCACCAGCTGCCGGGTCGCCCGGCTCGCGCCCAGCAGCTGAACCAGCGGCGGCCCGGACGTCTCACCGGAGCGCCAGCGGTCGACGACCCGGTTCGCCGCGTCCAGCTGCGAGCCGGGCAGGAACGCGGTCCACGGGTCCGGCAGCACCGGCACGACCACGGCCTGGAGGCGCTCGTCCAGGTAGGTCAGACCCTTGATGTGGTGCAGGATCCGCTCGTCGATCCGCAGCGGCGCGGCGATCAGCCCGTTCGACGGGTGCGGCTCGATCAGGCGCCAGTAGCGCAGGCCGCGCTGCGGCGACACCGCGTCCCAGTGCGGCTCGTCGAACGCGTTGAGCGCCAGCCCGAACGTCGGGTGGACCGGGCCGCCCTGGACCTCCGCGCACAGCCCGGGCACGGCCGGATCGAGCTCGTAGGCCGCGCACAGCAGCAGCAGGTCCCGTTCGAACCCGCTCAGGTGCAGCGTCTCGGCCAGCGCCACCAGCGCCGGCGGCGGCGTGACGGCGGCCGCCTCGTCCATCGCGGCCCGGGCGGCGTCCACATCGGCCGGCTTCTCCGTCGTCGTCGTGGCCGCCGGGGCGGCCGGCAGGCTCGGCCGGGGGCGGCGACGCAGCCGCGCCGGCTCGGCGGGCGGCGGCGCGGGCGGCGCCTCGGCCGGTCTCGCCTCGGCCGCGCACCGCTCCAGCCGCAGACGCAGCCAGGCGAACGCCGCCGACAGATAGCGGGCGTTGTCGCGTTCCCAGTCGTGCTCGTCGGTCACGGCGCCACCACCGTCACGACCTGGGCCGGGTCCACGGCCGGCGGAGTCGTCCGGGTGTACCAGAAGGTGTCGGTCAGGTCGACGCGCAACCGTACGGTGTGGCTGCCCAGCGGCGCGTCCGGCACGGTCACCGACACCGACGCCGTGCCCAGCGGCACCGGAACCGGCAGGACCCGGTCGCCGAGCAGCAGCGCGACCCGCTGCCCGGCCAGCAGCGGGGGAGCGACGGTTAGGCCGATGGTGGCGGCGCCGTCCACGGTGACCACCTGCTGACTGGTGAGCGTGATGACCGGCGCGACGGCCAGCGGGACCACGTTGCCGGGGCCGTCGGGCGCGCCGCCGGGCCGGGGCAGCAGGACGGTGAGCGACCAGACCCCGGCCGCGAGGGCGGCCGGGCCGGCCGGCGGCAGCGTCGCGGTCAGGCCGTCGTCCGCGGCCGTGGCGGGCAGCTCGACCGGGTCGGCGAGCGGATGCTCCAGCCGCAGCGTCGCCGGCGCCGGCAGGGCGTCCCCGCGCACCACGATGCGGTCGCCGGCGACCGCCACGTTGCGGCCGCCGGCGGCCTCGGCCGACCGGACGAAGGGCAGGGTGGCGTCGGCGGCGGCGACCGGGCCCCGGTCGTCGGAGCCGCGGCGCAGCACGGGCAGGGGAGCGCCGGCCGGGATGCGGCTGCGCAGCAGGACGACGCTCACCTCGTACGCGACCGACAGCCGGTACGGCGCCTGGAAGACCATCCACAGCTTCGAGATCTCGTCGACCGGCAGCGGCTGCGGCGTGATCCGCACCTTCTCGATCTGTGTCGCGAAGTCGCTGCCGGCCAGCGCCGACTGGATCTCGGCCGGCGACAGGATCGCGTTGTCGTGCAGCAGCAGCATCGCCTCGGCCAGCATCTCGGTGTCCTGCGCGGGCGTGGTGCCGCCGAGCGCCGTGACCAGATAGCTGAGCACCAGCGGCAGGGGCGCGGGAGCCGCCTCGCCGCCGAGCGCCGCACCCGGGTATTCCCCGTTCACCCAGGCGGCGTTGAGGCGCGACTGGAACAGGAAGAGGTTCACCCGCGGCACCGCGTTGTCCTTGTGGGCCGCGTCCGGCGGCAGCGTGGTCACCTTCGGGATCGCGCCGCGCTGCAGCAGCCACTGCAGCGCCGAGGTGACCGCGGAGAGCGCCTTCGTGTTGCTCATCGTCGCGCCTCGTCCCGGCGCCGCAGGTATTCGTCGAGGCCGGCCGGGGCCGGTGGCCGGGGTCGCGTGGCCGGGGTCGGCTTCGCCGGACGCTCGGCCCGCACCTCGATGCGGCCGATGGAGACGTGCACGACGGTCTCCCTCGGCGGTACGCCGGGAAGGCCGTCCCCGGCCGGGGACGGCTCGGCGGCCGGCGCGCCCCGGCGTCGCGACTGCTCCGATCGGACCCGAGCCGCGCCGGGAAAGGCGATCGCGGCCGGCTCGTGCGGGGCGAAGCCGGCATGCCCGGCGGGCCGCTCGTCGTGCCCGGCCGTCTCGCCGCTGGGCGACCGGGCCGGTCCCGGCGTGCGGTGGTCGCGGTGCGAGCTCGCCCGGGCGGCGCCGGCCGTGCCGGCGGCGCCGGCCGCCTGGGCCGGCGGCCGCGGGGGACGGATCGATGGCTCGCCGCGCGGAACGGCGTCGCTCCTCAGGTCGGCGGCGTGCTTCCCCGGAACCGCCACAACCGCCCGGACTGTGGTCGCCCCGGCCTCCAGGACAACGCTTTCCCGCACGATCGCGTCTCCCTCGGCGCCCGCTTCCCTTCTCGGGAAGTCGCCGTGCTCGGTGGCGATCGAGTCGCCCGCCTCCGGATCCACGCCCACAGTCGCGGCCGGGCCCCGCCTCGCATTCCCTTGTGTCCTCCGGACAGGTGCCTTTCCCGGGCCGGCGCTTCCGGCCGAGCCCGCACCGACCACCTCAGGGCCGGCCGGGCCACGCCGTGCCGCACCGCCCGGCCGCGCCCGGCCCTCGATGCCCTCGCTGCCCTCGGTGGCGGTCACCGGCGGCCGTCCCGAGGCCGCCGGGCGTCGGCCGCCGTCGCCCGGGTCGGCCGGTTCGAGCTCTTCGACGCGCTCCCACTCCGGTTCCGGCCCGGCGCCGCACGAGTCGAACAACGACCGCGGGCGGGGCCGGACCTCGGGCACGACGGTCCCGGCGACGGCACGATCGAGGAAGTCCACGTCAGCCCACCGCCTCCAGATAGAACCGCCGCCGCCCGGCCGGCACCGCCAGCACCTCGGCCTCGGTCCAGCCGTACGCCGAGGCGAGCCGATGCACCTCCAGCAGCACCCGCTGCAGCGCGGCCTCGAGCTCCGCCCACAGGTAGGCCACGACGTCCAGCGCCGGCCGCCAGCCGTGCCGGCACTCCGGGCAGGTCAGCACCAGGCGTACGTCGGCGCGGGGGTCGGCCTCTGCCAGGCGCGCGGCGGCCGCCTCGACCAGCTCGTCGGAGAGCTCCACCGGCTGGTCGAGCAGGCAGCGCCGGACCAGTTCCCGGCGAGCGGCGCCCGGGCCCTGGCCGGCGGCCGCGATCGCGTCGGCCGTGCTCGGCATGCGCAGCCGCAGGGTCCGACCGTCCGCCTCCAGGACCGGATGCTCGTCGACCGCCGCCGCCCGCACCGCGTCGACCGGCACCGCGAACTCGATCGCCTCGCCGCATCCGGGGCATTCGGCCATGCAGTCCAGGGCCGGTCCCAGCCACCCACGGTGCATCTCCAGCAGCGCGTCGTCCCGCTCGCCGAGACCGGTCGCGGCCAGCCGCTCCTCCGGCCACGCCGGGCGGGCGAGCCGCAGCAGCGCCAGCCCGCGGAACGGGGAACCGCCCGCGGCGCCCCGGTCCCAGGCGTCGAGCAGGTCACGGTCGGACGGCGCGCGCACGGGTCACGCCACCGGATCGGTGAACGACGGCTCCTCGGTCTCCACAATGGAGGTGTCGCGGACCCAGCCCTCGTTCTCGATCTTGAGGTGCTGGATGAGGACCGCGTTGGCGTTCGCGTCGAGCTCGCCCATCGCCTGGAACTCCGAGACCCAGCAGCGGTAGAGCAGGTAGCCGACGACGGGCTGGCCGGCCTCGTTGAACACCACGATGGTGATGTCCTTGCGGAAGTCGGCGAGCGAGACCTCCTTGGTCCGGTCGGTGGCGCCCGCCTGCGCGTTCTTGTAGTTCCAGACCTTGTTGGCCCACCGCTCGAACTCGGCGTCGAACGTGACCCCGCGCTCCAGCGTGACGGCCGCGTACTCGGTGCGGCCGGGCGCCTTGCGGCTGGAGCTGAAGTCGCCGCCACTGCGATGACTCGACACCTCGGTCGTACGGGTGAGTGCGCTGATCTTGCTCACCCCGGCGACGTAGTCGGTGCCGGTGCCGAACCGCACCCGGAACTTGAAGTTGCGGTACGGGTCCAGGCGGTGCGCGCTGTTGACCACGAACTCGGGCATGTCCGGCCTCTCAAACCGCGATGTCGCCAGCGAGCTGCTGGATCTGGATGATGACGAACTCGGCCGGTTTCAACGGGGCGAAGCCGACGCGGATGTTCACGATGCCCTGGTCGATCGTGTTCTGCGGGTTGTTGGTCTTGTCGCAGACGACCAGGTACGCCTCGTTGGCCGTGGTGCCGGCGAAGGCGCCCTTCTGGAACAGGCCGTTCATGAACGCGCCGACGTTGAGCCGGATCGACGACCACAGGGTCTCGCCGTTCGGCTCGAAGACGACCCACTTGGTGCCGCGGAACAGGCTCTCCTCGATGAACAGGGCGAGCCGCCGTACGGGCACGTACTTCCACTGGTCGGCGAGCCGGTCGGCGCCGACCCGGGTCCGGGCGCCCCAGCTGAGCGTGCCGTAGACCGGGAACGACCGCAGGCAGTTCACCGCGAACGGGTTGAGCCGCCCGTTGTCGCCGTCGGTCATCGTCACCGCGAGCTCGGCGACGCCCCGCAGCCCGGCGTCGGTTCCGGCCGGGGCCTTCCACACGCCGCGCTCGGCGTCGGTCCGCGCCCACAGCCCGGCGATGACCCCGCACGGCGGGAACTCGCGCAGGTCGCCCTGCGGGTCGAGCGGATCGGGGATGCGCACGTTCGGGAAGTAGACGGCGGCGTTGCGGGCCGTGTCGCCGAGCGCGAACGGTCCCGTGGTCGTGGTCAGGTCGGTCGCCACCGCGGTGACGTCGGTCCAGGTCGTCGGCGGGTCGAGCAGCAGCATCGACCGGCGCTGGAAGCACAGCGTGCCGGCCGCCGTGATCACACCCGCGTCCTGGCTCTTGCCCCACTCGGTCGGCGGCAGGCAGAGGATCGTGAAGATGTCCGCGTCGAGCAGCGCGTAGATGCCGCTCTTGGCGACCTCGCTGCCGCGCAGGGTGGTCGCGTCGACCGCGCTGCCGTCGTCGCCGAGGTTCCCGTCCGCGGGCACGTAGTAGCGCGGGTTGTCATCCTCGTCGAACTGGTCGCCGGCGAGCATGTCCTCGTTGGGCGAGTCCGCACGGGGGTCGGCGTTCTTGGCCGGCCGCTCGGCCGGATTGGGGCCGGTGTACCTGACCAGCGCCGACCGGCGCAGCACCTTCTCCAGGGTCCGGTCGGAGTCGGCCTCGGTGCTGATGCCGAGGTAGCGTTCCTGCGTCCCGGTGCCGGTGTCGCGGATCGTGAGATTCCACAGCTTGTCGTTGTCGCCGCCGGCCGGCAGGACATGCTCGACCCGCACCCGCAGTTTGTCGCCCCAGCTGCCGACGCTCGCCGCGCTGAGCACCGTCCCTGAGTCGTCCGCCGCGCCACCACCGGCAGCACCCGCGCCACCACCAGCACCCGCGCCACCACCGGCAGCGCCCCCGCCGCCTGCGCCACCACCGGCAGCACCTGCGCCACCACCGGCAGCACCTGCGCCACCACCGGCAGCACCTGCGCCACCACCGGCAGCACCTGCGCCGCCACCGGCAGCGCCCCCGCCGCCTGCGCCGCCTGCGCCGCCCGCGCCACCACCTGCGCCGCCTGCGCCACCGCCCGCGCCGCCTGCGCCACCACCTGCGCCGCCATCACCGCCGGCACCGCCTCCACCACCGGCGTCGCCGCCGTCGTCCTGCGCCTGGGCGGGTAGCGAAATCTTGGCTGCTTTGGCGGGGTTCACTGGAGCTGCCGCCCCGGGCGCCAGACCTCCACCGCCGGCACCGCCCGCGCCGCCACCGGCTCCGCCAGCTCCACCGGGCCCGCCGCCAGCTCCACCCGCCCCGCCACCGGCCCCGCCAGCGCCGCCACCGGCCCCGCCAGCGCCGCCACCGGCTCCACCAGCGCCGCCACCGGCACCGCCAGCTCCACCAGCGCCGCCACCGGCACCGCCAGCTCCACCCGCACCGCCACCGGCCCCGCCGGCGCCGCCTGCTCCGCCACCGCCCCCACCGTCGTCGGCCGGCGGCTCGGGCGTCGCGACGCGCACGATCACCGCCGTGGTGCCGCCGTTGTCGTAGTACTGCGCTACGGCGTACGACATCGGGCTCTTCTTCCACAGCCCCCCGAAGTCGCGCTCGAAATCCGCCCAGCTCGTGATCTCGCGTGCTTTGTTCACCGGGCCGCGCAGCGCCGGCCCCACGAAGGCGGCCACCGCCGTCGGAACGCCGATGATCGTGCGGACCGCACTGGGCAGTTCCTCGATGTACACACCGGGATATGTCGGAGATACCGGCATCGGCTCGCTCCTTCGTCAGCAGGCGTCACCGGCTCCGATCCCAGCCCGCCGCGGCCGGGGCCCGCTTCCGGGAACTCCCTCGGATTCCCTGGCCTGTCGGCTTTCCGCTTGCCGCCCGCAACCCGCCCATGATGCGGTCACAGCGGCACCGTCGCACAGACGGGACGATGTCGATGAGGCCGTCAACCACGCACAACGGCGACGATCTGCTCGGCCGGGCAGCCGAGCGGAGGGTGCTCGACGGCCTGCTCACGGCGGCCCGGGCCGGCACCGGTGGCGCCGTCCTGATCCACGGCGAGCCGGGCATCGGCAAAACGGCACTGCTGCGGTACGCGGTGCGCGCCGGCGCCGGCATGACGCTGGTCGGCGACTCCGGGCTCGGGGCCGTGCCCGACCTCGCCCGGCGCCGCCCGGTCCTGGTCGTCGTCGACGACGCCGACCTGCTCCAGCCGAGCTCGGTCGCGGTCCTGCGGCAGATCGCGGGCCGGGTGGCGGCCTGGCCGGTCGCGATCGTGCTCGCCTCGGCCCTACCCGACGCCCTACCCGGCTCCGTGCCTGGCGCCCTGCCCGGCGCCCTGCCCGGCGCCGTGCCCGACGTCCTGGCCGCCGCCCTGTCCGGCCTGCCCGTCCAGCGGCTGCGCGTCCCGGGCCTCGATCCGGACGCGGCGCGAAGCCTGCTCGGCTCGCGCGGCGACGGGGTGCCGCCGGCGCCGAGTGTGGCCGACGCCCTGCTGCGGGGCACGCGCGGTCACCCGCTGGCGCTGCGCGAGCTCACCGCCCTGCTGCCGGACGGGCAGTGGTCGGGCCGCGACCCGCTGCCCGATCCGTTGCCGGCCGGCCCCGGCCTGCGGCACGCCTACCGCCGGCGACTCCAGGGACTGCCCGAGCCGTGCCGGCTCGCCCTGGCGGTGGCGGCCACTTCCGTACGGCCGGATCAGGAGCATGTCGTCGGCGCCCTGCGCGCCCTCGGGGTTGATCGCGAACATCTGCGCGACGCCGAAAAGCGTGGCCTCGTCCAGGTGATGGCCGGCCGCGTCGAGTTCGACCATCCGGTCACCCGATCGGTGGTCTACTACACGGCGCCCGCGCTGCTGCGCCGCACCGCCCACCGCGCCCTGGCCGGGGTGATCGACGAGCCGCACCTGGAGGAGCTGCGCGTCTGGCACCTCGCGGCCGCGGCCAGCGGGCCCGATCAGGCGACCACCCGGCTGCTCGACCAGGTGGCCGACGCGGCCCGGCATCGCGGCGAGCGCTCGGCGGCGGCGCGGGCGATGTCGCAGGCCGCGCGCCTCACCGCCGACCCCGAGGAGCGCGCCCGCCGGCTGCTGCAGGCGGCCCGGGACGCGGTCTCCGCGGGCCGGCTCCCGGCCGCGCTGCTGTGGCTGGCGCAGGCGTCGGCCGAGACCGCGAGCGCGGCCCTGCGCGGCGAGATCGACGTCGAACGTGGCCGCGTGGAGCTGTGGCAGGGCAACCCCACCGCCGCGTACGAGGCGCTGACCCGTGCCACCCGCGCCGCCGCCGGCCGGGCCGAGGCCGCCGTCCGCCGCTCCGGCGCCGCGACCGCCGCCGTCCTGGCCGGCTGGCTCGATCTGGCCGCCTGCGACGCCCGCGCGGCCCTCGTGCTGGCCGAGCGCAGCGGCGATTCCGCGGCCCTGTTCGCCGCCCGGGTGACGCTCGCCCACCTGCTGCTGCGCCGGGGCGCGCCGGGCGAGGCCGCCACCCTGATCGCCACCGTCCGCGCCGAGCCGCCGCCCGATCCGGCCCCGCCCGAGCTGCTGACCCTGCTCGGCGTCGGCGAGATCTGGCTCGGCGACCTGCCCGCGGCTCACGGCCACCTGACCGCCGCCGTGGCGCTCGACTGGTCCCGCGAGGGCGCCCGCCCGCTGGGCTGGTGCCTGGCCGGCCTGGCCGAGCTGGAGCTGTGGACCGGCGACTGGCCGCGGGCGGACGCGCACGCCGCCGAGGCCGCCCGCATCTCCGCCGACCTGGGCCAGTCGATGGCCCTGGCCCAGGCCCTGGCCGTGGCGGCCCGCCTGGAGGCGCTGCGCGGCCGCCGCGACGGACACGCCCACCTGCTGCGCCGCCTGCCGCCCGAGCGCTCCTGGCCCGACCGCGCCCGCGTCCAGCTCCCGGCGGCCGCCGGGCTTCTGCATCTCGGTCTCGGCGAGCATCCGGAGGCCGTACGCCATCTGCTCGAAGCCGACGCCGCCGCGACCACCGCGCGCATGTGTCCCGAAGCGGCCGTGCCCTACCGCGGCGACCTGGTCGAGGCCCTGGCCCGCTCGGGTCTGCTCACCGAGGCGCGTGACCGCCTCGCCCGCCTGGAGGCCACCCTGACCGCGGACGATCCGCCGTGGTCGAGGGGAGTGGCGGCCCGCTGCCACGGAATGCTGGCCGACGGCGACGAGATCGACCGCCGATTCGCGGAGGCGGCGTCCCTGCACCCGCCGTCGATGCCGTTCGAGTTCGCGCGAACCCGGCTCTGCTGGGGCGAGGCGCTCCGCCGGGCCCGGCGCCGCACCGACGCGCGGACACCGTTGCGGGCGGCACTGGACGCGTTCACGGCCGTCGGGGCCGAGCCGTGGACCGCCCGCGCGGCCGCCGAACTGGCCGCCACCGGCGAGACCGTCCCGCCCGCCCCGCCGCCGCGGCTCACCCACCAGGAGCGGGCCGTGGCGGGCGCGGTCTACCGCGGCCTGTCCAACCCGGAGGCGGCGACGGCGTTGTTCCTCTCCCGCAAGACGGTGGAGGCCCATCTGAGCCACATCTACCAGAAGCTGGGAGTGCGGTCGCGCACGCAGCTGGTGCGCTATCTGGCCGCGAATCCCACCGACCTGGACGCCCGCTAGCCGATTCGTGGCGGTGGGAGCGGCGTCAGCGATCCGCCCCGAGCGGATCACGCCCGATGAAGCCCAGCAACCGGGTCTGGACGTCCGCGCCGGCCGGGACCTCGACTCGCGGGCCGTACTGGCCGGACGCCCGCATCACCTCCTCCATCGGCTCCATGCCGCCCAGCAGCTGGGCGCAGAAGTCGGGGTCGAGGCGCTCGTCCTGGCCGGTCGCGCGGGACAGGTCCCAGGTGTGCATGAAGACGTCGGCCGTGTAGAACTGGTCGATCGCGCCGGGCAGGGGCAGGCTGCCGATGTGCGGGTTGGTGAGCTTGCGGTTCCCGGTCTCGGGATCGTCGAGCACGGCCTGCACGCCGTCGGCGTGGATCTGCCACGCGGCCACCGGGTCCTCGTCGACCGAGGGACCCTTCGGCAGCTCGATGCCGGCGCCCGCGGACAGGAAGCTCGGGAACCATTCGGTCAGGTGCCGTACGACGTCGCGCGCCACCCAGCCGGGGACGGGCGCCGGGGCATCCCAGTCCTTCGTGCCGCGCACGCGTTCGGTGAACAGGCCGGCGACCTCGCGGTGCCGGTCGGCCGGGCGGTCAGACAAGGCCATCGACGGCCATCCTCTCCAGTTTGGCGTAACCCTCGTTGACGCCGATCTCCATGCCGGAGCGCAGCCACGCGTCGCGCTCCTCGAAGCTGTCCACCAGGGACTGGATGCGCAGCCGGGCGCGGCCCGGGCCCAGGTCCTCGAACCAGAGCGTCTCCAGCGCGACCGCATCGGGACTGCCCTCGTAGGTGAAGGTCTGGACGATCCGATCCGGCCGTACGTCGTGGAAGCAGCCGTGGAAACGGAACTCGCCCTCGGCGGCCACCGACGCGTACCGCCAGCTGCCGCCGGAACGCGCGTCCCAGTGGTCGATCCGGGTCGTCATGCGGTCGGGGCCGACCCACCGGGCGAAGACCGAAGGGTCGGTGTGGGCGCGGAACAGCTGGGCGGGCGTGGCCGCGAACTCACGGGTCACCCGGATCACCGGCAGCTTCCGGTCGGCCTCGATGACCGCTTCCGGGGTCATGGTCGTCTCCCTCCATCGCGGCCAGCACCGCGTCCAGCCGCCGGTAACGCCGCTCGACGCGGACCCGGTGCCGCTCGATCCAGGTGTCCAGCAGGTCGAGCGTCCCGATCTCCAGGTGCACCGGGCGCGGCTGCGGACCGGCCGGCCGGCTGACCAGCCCGGCCTCCTCGAGCACCCGCAGGTGCTTGTAGACGGCCTGCAGCGTCATCCGGTACGGCTCGGCCAGCTGGTTGGCGGTCGCGTCACCGTCGGACAGCCGCGCCACCATGTCGCGCCGGGTCGGGTCGGCGAGGGCGGCGAACACCCGGGACAGCGTGTCGGTGCTCACCGGCCCTCCTTTCAACTACCAGGTTGAAAGACAACCTAGAACGCGGCGGGCGCTCTGTCAACCGTACGGTTGAAAGCGCAGTTAGATGGTCTTGCGGACGACCCAGCGATGCTTGCCGATCGGCCGGTCCCGGACGAAGCCGAGCCGCTCGTAGGTGGACAGCGCGCCGTTGAAGAGGAAGCCGGCGGGCACGTCGCCGGCGCTTTCCGGATAGCCCTCGACCGTGCCGCCGCCGAGGCCCGCGATGAGCTCGAGCGCCCCGGCGAGCGCGGCCGTGGCCACACCCCGGCGCCGGTGCCCCTTGCCGACGAAATGACAGGTGATCCGCCAGTCCGGCACCGAGACCAGGCTTTTCTCGTACGCGCGGCGGCTCTTGATCTGCGGAAGCTCGGCCGGCGAGCCGAACTGGCACCAGCCGACGCATTCGCCGGAGTCGAAGACCAGCGCGGCGTGCGTCCGCCCCTCGCGCACCCGTTGCTGCTTCGCGGCCCGGTTCACGGCCGGATCGGTGCGCGACAGCTCGCCGTGGAATCCCATGCACCAGCAGCCGCCGAAGACGCCGTTGTTCCGTTCCACCAGCGCGGCGAAGGCGTCCCAGGTCGACAGATCAAGAGCCTTCACCGTGTACGGCGTTGCCGGTTCCGCCATCGTCGCTCCCTCAGACGGCGGCCAGGATCCGGGCCAGCTCGGCCGGCCGGGTGATCATCGGCCAGTGCCCGGAGTCGATGTCGACCAGGTCGAGATGCTTGGCCCGGGCCAGCTCGGGCAGCTCACCCTCGGCGATCCACTCGCGGGCCTCGGCGGGGGTGAACTCGGGGCAGACCAGAACGACCGGCACGTCGTACCGTCGCTCGTCGGTCAGCCGCACCACGCCCCGGGCCACGCCCTCGGGCACCGGGATCGCCCCCGCCGCCAGCTTCTGCCGTGCCTGTTCGTCGAGGTCGGCGGCGTCGGCGCCCTCGAACGGCGCCCAGCCCGGGAACGGCATGACGCCGTTGGTGACCTCGAAGAAGTCCGCGTACGTCCCGCCGTCGGCGACCGGGAACCCGCCGATCAGCACCACCTTGCCCACCCGGCCGGGCCGCGCGTCGGCGGCGAGCCAGGCCAGCCCGCAGGCCGCGGAGTGGCCGACCACGACCGGCCGGCCCGGAGCGGCGTCGATGGCCGCGAGGACGGCGCCGACCTGGTCGTCCAGCGTCGCCGAGGTGTTCCCGTCGCCCTGGCCGGGCAGCGACACCGGCACCGCCCGGCGGCCGTCGCGCTCGAGCTCGGCGACGACATCGGCCCACACCGGCGCGTCCAGCCACAGGCCGCCGATCAACAGGATCTGTTCTGCAGTCATGAGCCCAACCTAGGACCCATTCCGGACGTTCCGCGTCCGGTACTGTCGCGATGGTGTCGACCGGTCCGAGTCCGACCGCGCGGGCCCTGCGCGCGCTCGAGATCCTGCAGGCGAGTCCCGGCATCACCGCCGGCCAGCTCGCCGAGCGGCTGGGCGTGACCGAGCGGGCGGCGCGGCGCTACGTCGGGCTCCTCCGCGACGCCGGCATCCCGGTCGAGTCCACCCGCGGGCCGTACGGCGGCTTCCGGCTCGGCCGCGGCACCCGGCTGCCCCCGGTCGTGTTCACCCAGGAGCAGGCGCTCGGCCTGGTCATGGCCGTGCTCGACGGGCAGCCGGCCGCCATCGACGCCGACGACCTCGTCGGCGCCGCGCTCAGCAAGGTCATCCGGGCGCTGCCGGAGAGCGTCGGCCGGCAGGCGGCCGCGCTGCGCGAGCACGCCTCGGCCGCCCCCGACCGGTACGCGTCGCGCCCCGACCCGGCGATCACGAGCGGCCTGGTGGCGGCCGTCGCCGACCGGCGTCGCGTGGTGGTCACCTACCGGGGCGAGGGCGGCGGCGAGCAGTGGGACGCCGAGGTCGACCCGTGGGCGGTGGTGGTCCGGCACGGCCGCTGGTACCTGCTCTGCCATTCGCACCGGGCGGCGGCGACGCGTACCTATCGGATCGATCGGGTCCGCGCCGTGCGGCACTTGCCGCAGGGTTTCACGCCGCCGGAGGGCCTGGACCCGGTGGCGGCGCTCGAGGAGAGCCTGGGCACGGGCTGGAAGTACGTCACGCGCGTGCGGTTCCACGCGCCGAAGGAGAAGGTGGCGCCGTGGATCCGCCCGCCGATGGGCCGCCTGGAGCCGGACGGTGACGAGCGGTGCGTGCTGACCGGCAGCACCCGGAACCCGGCCATGTACGCGCAGGAGTGGCTGAGCGTCATTCCGTTCCCGTTCTCGGTGCTGGAGGGCCCGGAGCTGCGCGACGCGGTGGCGGAGGTGGCGGCCCGCTTCGGGGCGGCGGTCGAGCCGGACGCTGAGCGATGAAGCCGCTCGAAGACTCGGTTCACCCGTCTTCAACAGCCGAGTGCATTGGCCCGTCACATATCTCGCTCAGGCGGGCGCACTGCGTCGACCGCGCCGCGGTGTGGTTCAGCTGGCGCACAGGGGCTGACAAGGCCCCCCGGGAGCAGTTAGCTGATGCCGTCGAGGAAGGCAACGCGGCGGTGGCTGCCGATCTGCTCATCCGGATTCGTGACAGGGAACCCGCGTTTCTCGAGCGGCTGGTGCTTCGACTCTTGACCGCCATGGGATACGGGGGCAGAGCGGGTGCGGCCGAGCACCTCGGAAGATCCGGAGACCAGGGTCTCGATGGCGTGATACGGCAGGACGCACTAGCGGAGGCGCGGACGTCCAGACCCGGTTGCTGGGCTTCATCGGGCGTAACCCGCTGATCCCCGCCTGATCAATGCCGCCGTCATCCGCCTGACCCACCCCCCACCCGTCACTGGGTGGGGCAGACAATAGCGCGGCAGTACGACAACTTTCCGGCGCTGTCCACCGGGTCATGTTCCTGATTGACGGGCCGCCCGCGGGCGCGCTGGCATGGGGCATGACCCGCGCGTTCGCCGATCGCCCCGCAGTGACCGTCGCGGACGCTCCGGGCAAGCCGGCGCCGGCGGTGGACACTGCCGACGCCGGGCTTCGCGTCGGCGGCGACCTCGGCGCGGTGCCGGCGCACGCGGCCGGTGCGGCGCCGGTCGGTGCCGCCGGTGCGATGCCAGTGCGCGCGGGCAGTGCGGTGCCGGTGGGTGTGGCCGGCGCGGTGCCGGTGCGCACGGGCGGTGCGGCGCCGGTCCAGCCGGCCGGTGCGGTGCCGCCCCGGCCTGCGACGGCGGCGGCCCTCGACGACCTGCGCCGGGAACGTGCCGACTTTCTCCGCCGGAGTGCCGACTACTACGGCGATCCGCATCTGCCGGTCGACGGGACGCTGGTCGATCGGGTGCTCGACTCGTGGTATCGCATGATCGCGGGGGAGCAGGACGACGACGGGCTGAGGGCGGCCTACCGGGATGCGGTCAGCGTTCTCATGACGCGGGCGGCGGGGGCGCTCGAGGTTCCGCTCGACGACCTGTACCGGGCCAACCGCGGGCGCATCCCGATGTGGGCCTGGCCGGAGCCGCACCATCTCGTCGCGGGGATCCGGACGCCGATTCCGGACGGGCACGAGCCGGAGGCGGCGACCGGCGCGGTGCGGCTGACCGTGGGCACGGTCACGGTCTCGATCCTGCCCGACGAGGAGGCGGACGACGTGCGGGCCGGCGGGCGGGCGCGCGATGCGGGTACCCGGCTCGACTACACGTACGAGCTGCCGGCGTACACCTGGGAATCGCGAAAGGGCAAGAAGGTCGTCACCTCGTTCGAGCCGGCGGTGGTGGCCTTCACGATCCGGACCAGGCGCCGCCCGGGGGTACGGTTCCCGAGCCCCTCGAAATACGGACGCGGGACGACGGCCGAAGATCTCGCGGGGGCCAAGGTCGATCCCTACAGCGGGACGCTGGGCTTCCACGAGGGGCAGCACGGCATGGATCTGGTCGAGTTCCTGCGGTCGCACGAGCCGCCGGCCTATCCGGGGAAAGTCGGCATGACCGTGCGCCGGTTCGAAGGGCTGCGGGAGAGCTGGCTGGCGGCGCTGCACGACTACGCCGAGAAGGCGGAAGAGCTCTCCGCGGCCCGGACCGATCGCGTCGGAGTGCCGGAGAGCGAGCCGTAGAGCGGCCGAGAGACGGGGCCCAGAGAGCCGCCCGCAGAGCGGGCCGGCGAGCAAGCCGGGCTAATTTACCGCGGCCCGGCGGCTGAGCAGGGCGTAGCGCAGCAGCGGGAGGTAGATCCGCGCCGAGTCGGCCAGGCCGCTGAAATGCGAGCCGGCGTTGCCTTCGAGGTACGTGGCGGGGATCGGCACCTCGTCGATCGGGTGGCCGGTGGCCGCGGCGTGTAGCAGCACGTTCATCTCGTACTCGAAGCGCTCTCCCGGCACCGCGCAGAGCGGGCCGAGCAGGTCGGCGGGATAGGCGCGCAGGCCGGTCTGGGTGTCGGTGACGGTCCGTCCGGTCGCCGCCCGGAACACGGCCTGGGTGAGGGTGTTGCCGAACCGGCTGCGCGGCGGCATCCGGTCGAAGCGGCGCACGCCCAGGACGATGCGTCCCGGTCGGCAACGGTCGGCGACCGCGCGGATGTCGGCGACGCTGTGCTGACCGTCGCCGTCGGCGCAGACCACGGCGAAACCGGGATACCGGGACCGGATGTGCCCGAACCCGGTCTTGAGGGCGACCCCCTTGCCCCGGTTCACCGGATGCCGCAGCACCGTGCCGCCCAGCGCTTCGATCTCCGCCAGCCGGGCGTCGGCGGCCGCGCCGGTGCCGTCGTCGACGATCACCACCTCAGCCGGCTGTCCCACCTCGCCGAGCAGCGCGGTGACCAGCTCGGACAGGTGCGGGCCGGGCTTGAACACCGGGAGCAGGACGATCGTCTTCTCGAGGCGCGGCACCGGCTCTCCTTCACTGCTGTTCGACGGTGCAACGTCTATACCCAGGCCGGCCGTTGATCACCCGCCGGGCGAGACGGCCGGCGGCGACCATCCCCCGTTCGCGTTGCCACAACCGGTCGGCGCGAGCGCCGAGAAAGCCGAGCCGGGCCAGCAGCAACGCACCGCGGTCGTCGTGCACCTCGCCGCCGTACGCCGGAACGTCCCGCAGCGCCGCGCCGGTCAGCCCCAGCACCCGGCCGGCCAGGAACCGGACCCGCGGCAGGTGCCACGCGTGCGTCACCAGGCCGAGCGGGGCCCGCGCATCGAACGTGTAGCCGCTCAGCAGCCCGTCCTCCACCGTGTGCAACAGGTTCTCCAAGGTGCTGCGCGAGCGCGTCTCGGCGTACAGATCGGCATGCTCGCCCAGACCGGCCGCGTACGCCGCCTGCCGCATGAGATCTCCCTCGCGCGCGCCCACCGGCGGTGGGGCGGCGCCGGTGCTGGCCTCCGGCCAGCCGCCGGTGAAGACGATCCGGATCCGCTCGCCGGCGTCGTGCATCGCACGGTGGGCCGCCACGTAGCCGATGGCCGCACGCACCCGCGCGGCTCCACCCGGCGTGAGAGCAAAGCCGTTTCCGGTACGCACGACGCCGCGCCCGAACACCAACAGCACCCTGGCCGGCGCCGACATGGGTGGCCCTCCCTCGCCTCGCCCGCCATTATCTCCGGGTGGAGGCATTGCTGCTGGTCGTCATTCTCGGCGCGACCGTCTTGATCGGTACCACGATCGGTGGGCGGTACCGGGTCGCGCCGCCGGTGCTGCTGATCGTGGGCGGCGCTCTGTGGGCACTGATCCCGCGGCTGTCCGACGTCACCTTGCCGCACGAGGCGGTGCTGCTGCTGTTTCTGCCGCCGATCCTGTACTACGAGAGCCTGAACGTCAGCCTGCGGGAGATCCGGGCGAACCTGCGGGTCATTCTGTTGCAGGCGGTGGTGCTCGTGATCGCCACGACGATCGCGATCTCGTACGCCCTGCAGGCGGTCGGCGTGCCGTCGGAGGCGGCGTGGATCCTCGGCGCGGTGCTGGCGCCGACCGACGCGGCGGCGGTCGCCGGCCTCGCGAAGAGCATGCCCCGGCGCACGCTGACCACGCTGCGGGCCGAGAGCCTGATCAACGACGGTACGGCGCTGGTGCTGTTCGCGGTCGCCGTCGGTGCCCTGCAGGGGGAGGGGACGCCGAGCGTGCCGATGCTGGCCGGCGAGTTCGCGTGGTCGTTCGCCGGTGGCATCCTGGCCGGGCTCGCCACCGGCGGCGGCATCGTGGTGATCCGCCGGCATCTCGGCGACGAGCCGCTGCGCTCGGGTGGGCTGAGCGTGCTCACCCCGTTCGTCGCGTTCCTGATCGCCGAGGTGGTCCACGCCAGCGGCGTGGTCGCGGTCGTGGTCGCCGGCCTGGTGCTGGCGTACGCCGGTCCCCGGGTGATCCAGGCCCGGTCCCGGTTCTGGTCGTTCGCGTTCTGGGACCTGTCGACCTTTCTGCTCAACGGCAGCCTGTTCGTCCTCGTCGGCATGCAGGTGCCGGGTGCGGTGCGGGGCATCGACAGCGGGGCGATACGGCACGCGCTGCTGGTGGCGCTCACCGCGAGCGTCGTGGCGATCCTCACCCGGCTGGTCTGGGTGCACCTGGCGGCATGGCTGATCCGGCTGCTCGACCGCCGGCCGGTGCAGCGTTCCCGGCGGGTGAGCTGGCGCATCCGGACCGCCGGCGGGTGGGCGGGTTTCCGCGGCGCGGTCTCGCTGGCGGCGGCACTGGCGGTGCCGGCGGTGCTGCCGGACGGCACCCCGTACGCCGAACGGAATTTGATCGTCTTCACGACGGTGACCGTCATCGTCGTCACGATCCTGGTCCAGGGCCTGACGCTGCCGTACGTGCTGCGCTGGGCCGGCCTGGCCGGCGACGAGACCCGCGAGAACGAGACCCGCGACGCCCGGGCCACCGCGGCCCGGGCCGCCCTCGACGCGCTGCCGGAGATCGCGCGATCGATGGACGCGCCGCCCGACATGGTGGCGCGGATAAGAAGCGACTACGAGGAGCACCTGGAGGAGCTGCGCGCCGAGGGCGATCACGACGGCGAGGCGATCCGGTATGAGCAGGTGGAGCACGAGTTGCGGCTCGCCGTGCTGCGACGTAAGCGGGAGGTGGTGACCGCGTTGCGCGACGCCAACCGGATCGACGACTACGTGTTGCGCGACCTGCAGGCGGGCATGGACATCGAGGAGATCCGGCTGCTCGGCCCGGCCTCGACCGAATAGGCTAAATCCACCGGCGTACGCGGGCCTGGTAGCCGGTGTAGGCCGGGCCGAACCGCTCGGTGAGGTATCGCTCCTCGGGGCGGATGACCAGCCGACGCACGGCGACGATCACGAGCGGCCACAGCACCAGCGGCCACCAGGAGCCGAACACCAGGGCCAGGCCCAGATAGGCGACGGCCAGCCCGGTGTACATCGGGTTGCGCGACAGCCGGTAGGCACCCCCGGTGACCAGGGTGGCGACCGGGTGGTGGGGCACGATCGTGGTGCGGTGCCGCACGACCGCGGCGACGCCGGCGAAGGCCAACGCTAGCCCGAGCGCGGTGAGCACCGCCCCGGCGACCGTGGTGGCCGGCCGCCCGCCGAGCGGAAGCGCGACCACGCCGTTGAGCGCCATGCCCCCGGCCAGGCCGGCGGCGTAGTAGAGCGGCGGCGGTATGAAGATCACCTGAGCGCCTTGCTGCGCTTGCGTACTTGTGGACATCGTCTTGCCCTTCGGTAGAGTTAAACTCTAACTAATAGAGCACTACACTCGTCCGGTGGCTGTCAAGAGGCGGTACGAGTCGGCACATCGACAGGAGCAGGCCCGCCAGACGCGGCGGGCGATCCTGGACGCGGCCGCGGCCCTGTTCGTCGAGCCCGGCTACGCGGCCACCCCGCTGACCGCCATCGCGGCCCGGGCCGGGGTCGCGGTCCAGACGGTGTACAAGATCTTCGGCAGCAAGCAGGCCCTGCTCTCGGCGCTGGTCGACGTCACGGTGGCCGGCGACGACGAGCCCGTCGCGCTGCCCGACCGCCCGTTCGTCGCGGACATCCGGGCGCTGACCGGGGCCCGGGCGAAGCTCGACCGCTACGCGCGCCACCTCGTCGACACCCATGCCCGGCAGGCGCAGGTGATGCTCGCCCTCGCCGCCGCCGCGACCGCCGACCCCGAGGCCGCGGCGATCTGGCGCAAGAACGTCGACGATCGCCGCGCCGGCATGACCATGTTCGCCGCCGAGCTGGCCGCGGGCGGCCACCTGCGGCCGGACCACACCGTCGACACCGCGGCCGACGTGCTGTGGCTGGCCATGGACGTGCGCAACTACGACTGGCTGGTGCGCCAGCGCGGCTGGTCACCCGAGCGCTTCCGGCGCTGGTACGCCGACACCGTCGCCGCGGCGCTCCTCGCCGAGCCCGGATCGCCGGCGCCGACCGCGAGCGCCTGATCAGGTGCGTTGACTGTCAGCCGGGGCGGCGTACCGCTCCGGTGAAGCCCGCGACGAAGAGCGTCGCGAGGGACAGGCGGCAGCCGGGCATCCGTAACGCGACGGCGACGGCGTCCCGTGCCACCACGCCGCCGGGCAGGTCGCAGTCGCGCAGCACCAGGATGAACCCGGTGGAGACGCCCTCCACATCGAGCGTGCCGACCAGGCGCGCGCCGCGCAGCCGGACGCCGCGGGGATCCAGCGCCGCCGCGTTGCGCAGCAGGTCACGGACGGTGTCGGCGGAGACGGAACGATCGGCCGTCCCGTAGCCCGGATCGTCCCAGTCGATGTCCATGCCGGCAGCGAGGTCGAGCTCCTCACCGCGACGTGCGTACTCCCACAGCAGCGCGTCGACGGAACCCAGTCGTTCACGCTCGGCTCTTGCCGACCCGGCCGCAGTCACCCAGCCGACGGCGAATGGACTTGTGCGGCCGTGCATCGGATCATGCGTCTCATGGAGGAGCACCAGGCGCCGCGTGCGAAGGTCATCACGCTCTGCGGCTCGACCCGGTTCGAGGCCGAGTTCGCGGAGGTGAACCAGCGGCTCACGATGGGGGGTTTCGTCGTGCTGAGCCTCGGGATGTTCAGCCTGCCGGATCTGCCGGGCTACGACTGGACGGTCGACAGCCTGAACCTGAAGGGGCGGCTGGGCGGCGTCCATCTCCAGAAGATTCGCATGGCCGACGAGGTGTACATCATCGATCCGGGCGGCTATCGGGGTGAGTCGACCCGGCGGGAGATCGCGTACGCGGAATCGCTCGGCAAGCCGGTTCGGTATCTCAGCCGCGAGCCTCCAGCGGGTCCCGCCGCGCCTCGATGAGCGGCCGGGCGCCATTCCGCCCGGAAATGACAACCGTTCCCGGCCGGTGGCGGCTACTGTGCCGCCATGGTGGATGCGCGGGAGCGGTTCGTGGCCTCCGGGTCGCTGCGGATCTGGACCGAGCGGGTGGGAGATCCGGGGCTGCCCGCTGTTCTGATGGTCATGGGGTCGGGCGCGCAGAGTGTCTTCTGCCCCGATGCGCTGGTGGGCCGCCTGGTCGAGCGCGGGGTTCAGGTGATCCGGTTCGACCACCGCGACACCGGCCGGTCCAGTGTTGTCGACTTCGACGCTCATCCGTACACGATCGGGGACATGGCACGCGACTGCCTGGCCGTTCTGGACGGGTACGGCCTTGGCTCCGCCCACGTGGCGGGGGCTTCCCTCGGCGGCATGATCGCGCAGTGGCTCGGCGTGCACGCGCCCGGGCGGGTCCGGTCGCTGACCGTGATCTCCAGTTCGCCGATGGGTCACGACCCGCGTGCGGTGTGGGCACGGGCGCAGGCCGGGGAGCCGGCCGATCCCGATGACCTGCCGCCACCGTCGCCGGCGTACGTCGCGCACCTGGCCGCCCGGCTGCCGCCCGGCGTCGAGACCGACGTGGCCCTGTTGCGGGTCTTCAACGGGCCGGTACTGCCGTTCGACGAGCCGGCCGCCCGGTCGACGCTGGAGCTGGCGCTTTCGCGGGCGATCGACCCGGCGGCCGCCGCCCACCACGGCCGCGCCGTGTGGCGCGACGACCCCGGCCTCAAGGCCCCGCTGTCGTCGATCACCGCGCCGACCTCGATCGTGCACGGCGACCAGGACCCGTTCTACCCGGTGGGTCACGCCCGGGCCCTGGCCGCCGCGATCCCGGGCGCGGTCCTGCACGTCGTGCCGGGCATGGGACACAGCCTGAGCTCACCCGGCCTGCCCGAACAGATCGCGGACCTGATCCGGTTGTAACCCGCTGCGCCGGGCCCGACCGGTGCGGCCAGTAATCCGCCGTCTGCGTGATGGGCGAGGTTCAACCCGCACGCTGTCGTATAGGCGACATTCAATCTGCGGCGCTGAGCTGCTACTTTGCGGCCCGCATCTGAACGCGATACGGGTGATACGGAGACGAGGATGTCCGCCGCGGCGTCGACGACCTACCGGATATCCGCGGCCGCGGTGGTCCTCTCCTGCTACGAGTTGTTCCTGCTCGCCCTTCCCCGGCGAACCGCGGTGGCGGTAGACAATATTGCGGTCACGTCGGTCACCACGTTCGCGGCGTTGGCCTGCGTCTGGTTCGCAGCGCGAAGTCGAGGCTGGGAGCGGCGATGGCGGGTCCTGACGGCGGCCGCCCTCGCGGCGAACGCCATCGGGCAGGGCGTGTGGACGGCATCTGACCTCGCCGGGAATTCCCGTCTTGCCGTGCCGTCCTGGCCCGATCTGGCCTGGCTGGTCACCGTGCTGGTGGTCATCGCCGGCCTGACGACCGTCGCCCGGCACGCGACGGCCCCTCAGCCGTACCTGGGTGGCCTCGCCGACGTGCGGCTGATCCTCGACAGCCTCCTCGCGTCCGGCTCGCTGCTGCTGCTCGCCTGGATGGCCACGCTCGGCGCCGCCTCCGCGCACTCGGTGCTTGCGTTCTGGGTGCCGGCGGCAGAGGTCCTGCTGATCATGCAGGTCACCCTCATCTACATCACCCGCCGGATTCCGCGCGAGAACCTCCGGCACCTCTCGCTGATCGGCGGAGGGCTGGTTGTAAGCTCGCTGTCCGACTTCGCGTTCAGCATGTATCTGAACGGCACCATTGCGCGTTATCCGTTGGTGGCGAGCGTCGGCTATCTGGCGGGCGCCTTGCTCATCGCGCGGGCGGCCTCCATGCCGAGTTTCCGGCCAGGCCGCCGCGCTGCTCACCAAGCGCCCCGGACGACTCACTGGCTCTCGATGGTGGCGCCGCTGTTGCCGCTGGCGCTGGTCACCCTGTTTCTGGCCGGCAAGGTACTGTCCAGTAAGACCCTGAGCGCGATCGAGGCCACCGGCGCTGTGTCGATCTTCGCACTCGTGGTCCTGCGTCAAGCCGCCGTCTTCGTCTGGCCGCGCTCGCCCGACCGGCTGCTCCAGCCCTCAATCTCCCTGCAGGTTCCCGCGTCGCCGGACGATTCGGAACTCGACCGAAGATTGCGCGCCCATATGCTTCTCCTGCGTCATGAACTGCAGCGTGCCAACAACCGCACCGCGATATGGACATTTGTTGGCGGTGCGATCCTCGGCGTGCTCGGCAACGTTGTCGTCGCCGCATTCATGAACTGATTGGCGCGTCCGGACCTTGACTTCGACCCGGGTTTAACTTGCAGGCTGCCCGCATGACCTTCACCCCGTCTGAGATCGCCTACCTCGACGAGCAGCCGCTCGGGCGTCTGGCCACGCTGCGGCCCGACGGTACGCTGCAGAACAGCCCGGTCGGGTTCCGCTACAACCGTGCGCTCGGCACGATCGACATCGGCGGCCACAACCTGCCGTCGAGCTTCAAGTACCGCAACGTCGCGGCGAACGGGCAGGTCGCGTTCGTCGTAGACGACGTGCCGTCGCTCAGTCCGTGGACGGTGCGCTGCCTGGAGGTCCGCGGCACCGCCGAGGCGATCGAGAAGCCGGCGGACTCGGCCTACGGCACCGGCGACCCGATCATCCGGGTCCGGGCCCGGCGGATCATCAGCTACGGCACCGAGGAGCGGGGCGCGGTGCCGGGCCAGGTGCGGCCCTACAACCGCGACGTCCGCTAGGACTGGTGGGCGACAGGGGCGGACGAGGAGTAGAACAAGACACGTGACAATTCGGCTCGGATACCAGATCCCGAACTTCACCTATCCCGGCGTATCGGAGGGCGACCTCTTCGCGACCGTGGCGGCTCAGGCCCAGGAGGCGGAGGCGTCCGGCTTCGACACCGTGCTGGTGATGGACCACTTCTATCAGCTGCCCGGCATCGGCACGCCGGACCAGGCGATGCTCGAGTCGTACACGACGCTCGGCGCGCTCGCCTCGGCGACCTCGACCATTCAGCTTTCCACGCTCGTGACGGGCAACACGTACCGCAATCCGGCCCTGACCGCGAAGACGGTGACCACCCTCGACGTCGTCTCGAAGGGGCGCGCGATCCTCGGCATCGGAGCCGGGTGGTTCGAGCGAGAGCACCACGACTACGGCTTCGAGTTCGGCACGTTCGCGGAGCGGTTCGAGCGGCTCGAGGAGGCCCTCGAGATCATCGCGCCGATGCTGCGCGGGGAGCCGGCGACCTTCGCCGGCAAGTGGTACACGGCGCACGAGGCCATGAACAACCCCCGCGTGCGGCCGAAGATCCCGATCATGCTGGGCGGTGGCGGCGAGAAGAAGACGTTCCGGCTGGCCGCCCGGTTCGCCGACCACATGAACATCATCTGCGACATCGGCGACCTGTCGCGCAAGGTCCAGGTGCTGCGGGAGCGGTGCGAGGAGGCCGGGCGCGACCCGGCGACGCTGCCCACCAGCTATCTGACGATGGGACTGGTCGGCGAGGACGAGGCCGAGGCGAAGCAGCTGGCCGGGCTGGTGCCGGCCGACCGCCGCGACCGGGTCTTCCTCGGCACCCTCGACCAGGTCGCCGAGCAGCTGCACGAGAAGGTGCTCGGCGCCGGCGTCGACGGCATCACCATCAACCTCGTGCCCAACGGGCACCGGCCCGGCATGGTGAGCCGGGTCGGCGCCGCGCTCAAGCCGCTGGTCGGCTAGGAAAGGCCCGGGGACCACGGGCGGAACGCGTTGGCCTCGTCGGGCAGAGCCCCGGCGAGGCCCGGGCAGTGCCGCTTGATCAGGGCGGTCATCGTGGTCTTCTCGACGTGGTCGAGGCCGAACTGCGTGTAGATCTCGGGGCGGTAGTCGGCGGTCAGGAAGCGGTCGCTCTGCAGGCGGCGGGACGCCATCAGGATGAAGACCCGGAACGCGGTGTCGGAGAAGCCGAACCCTTCGGGCGGTGTCTCCGAGAAGAGGCCGACCATGGTGTCCACCTCGTCGACGCTGCGATAGACGGCACGGAGACGGCGTACGGTGTCGGGATCGCGGTTGAGGTCTTCGAACCGCTCGATCCGGGGCAGGTGCAGCGCCTCGCGGAAGTCGTTGTACCGCGGCACGCCCCGCCGGCGGGTGCGCACGAGGTCGACCACCGACAGGTCGATCACCTCGTCGTCGCGCACGAGCTCGAGCAGCGAGCGGGGATAGTTGTGCAGCGTGATCGCGCCGGGATGGACGTTGCCGAACGAGTAGAGCACATTGGACAGACCGACCTCGCGCATCACGTCGTCGGCCTTGTCTCCCAACAGGTTCAAGAAGCCGTCCTGGCGGACGACCGAGCCGTCCGCCGCGTCGCGGAAGGTGTACTCGTCCGGGATCAGCGGATGCATGCGATAGACCGTGATGAAATCCTCGGTCAATGAGTACGGCGTGCCGTGGTGGTCCGGAACCGTCTTCGGGATGCCCTTGAGCGTGTGGACGTCGGTCAGCCAGACGTCGAACCGGGTGAGCCAGTCGTTCGCCGGTACGCCGTTCCAGTTCACGTGCATGGCCCGGTCGAGCACCGGCGTGTTGAGGATGGCCGGCGTCCACTCCACCGTGTGTATCTTGGCGATCATCGCCGCCACGATCAGGCGCGCGGTCTGGTAGAGGCGCTCGTCGTCCCATTCCGGGTTCCGCGCCCGCAGCTCGTCGCAGAGCAGGTTGTGCTCGCGGGCGAACAGCGTGTGCATGCTGCTCAGGCCCAGCCACCACGCCTCGTTGAAGCCGGTGATCTCCGAGCCGCGTACGTCGACCGGCAGGTAACCCTCGGGCGTGAGCCGCAGCTTGGGACCGTCGCGCAGGGCCCGGGCCTTGACCGTGTCGGTGCCGTAGACCTCGGAGCCGTCCCACCAGTGCGACGCCACGTTGCCGTACAGGATCTCGACGCCGTCCGTCCCGATGCCCTTGGCGATGTTGCCGCCGATGCGCATCTCCGGCTCGAGCGGTCCGCCCGGCGTGTTGCGCCAGCCCGGCACGTCCGGCGGCAGCGGCACCCGCACGTCGTCGACGCCGAGCGGGTGCCGGGCGTGCACCACCCAGTCATGCACCTGGAATTGGATCCAGGTGGCGGCCAGCATGTTGAGCGTGGTCGCCGGGATGAACTCGCGGCGATGCAACAGCTCCCGGCTCACCACGACCGGGTTGGGCTCGTCGGCCAGGTCCGGGCGGTTGACGCCGGGCACGTTGCGCCCGAAGGCCGATCCGACGGCGCCCATCGGCGGGTCCGACAGATCGTTGTGGGTGCCCTCGTGCGTACGGAATCGGCGCTGCTGTTCATCGGCTTTCTCCGGCGCCTTCCGTACGCGCGGAGGCGCCTCCCGGACCTCGGTGTCGATAAGGTTCTCCCGGCGCAGCACGTCCCGCAGGGTGGCCAGGTTGAGCAATGAGATCGCCGAGGGCAGCCGGTGCCAGGGGACCACCTTGTTGACGGCGCCGAAGATGCCACGCATGGCCGCGCTCGCGATCCGGTTGCGCAGCGGCAGCTCGGTGAGCCAGCGCTCGCGGTCCCGGTGGGCGGCGCTCGCGTCGTAGGCGGCCTTGCGGACCCGGTTGAGGTTGCCGAGCGGGCGGAACTCCTCGGTGGTGTTCCACGGGTTGAGGCGCAGGGCGCGGGCGGCCTCGCTGTCGGTGCTGCCGGCCCGGATGGTCAGGATCGCGACCGGCTCGGGCGGCGCACCCGGGTCGCGCCAGTCGACCGACGCGTCCTCGATCGGGGTCTCGCTCGGGTCGCGGAAGCGCTGGACGCACAGCTCGAACCGCACGTCGCCGAGGGCGAGCCGGTGCGCCATCTCCCGGCCCAGGAAGTCGGGGTCGCCGGCCGGCGGGCGCGGCGCGACCGGCGTGCCGGCATACGGCCGCAGCAGGTATTGCACGGCTTGCTCGCCGCCCCACGTGATCGGGGTGCGGCTCCAGTACGTCTCGGTCGCGACGCTGGTGATGCGGGTGCGGCCGGCCAGCACGTTGCGCACCATGCGGACGGTCTCGCCGGGGCCGATCACGAAGACGAGCCGAAGCAGGCCGAGGTAGCGCTCGACGCCGCCACCCGCCGTGGCCAGCGCGAACTCGGTGAACTGCCGGGCGTCGCGGGCGTGCGCGACGGGCGCGCTGGTCATCAGCAGGTCGTGCGTCTCGTCGGCCGAGACGTGCACGCGCAGGCCGGCGCCGCGCAGGTCGGGCTCGTGGTCGTCGAGGATCCGGCCCTCCGCGTTGCTGAAGCGGACCGCCGTCCGGTAGACCGCGCCGGGCTGCGCGAAACCGGCCCGCAGCTCCGGCGGCAGGTCGAGGAACCGCAGCTCGGCGTCGTCGACGGCGAAGGTGACCTTGGCCTGGAAGCCGGCCTGGATCGGGCCGCCCTTCGCGTTCCGGGCCTGGGTCCGCATGATCTTCACGGCCATCGCCTCGAAGATCGCCCGCTCGGCCCGCGGCGAACCGCCCAGATAGGTCTCCTGCCAGCGCGCCCTGGTCCCCGTGGTCATCGCGTCCACCTCCGCTCGACGTAAGCGCGTCCATCGAAGCGCATCCTGGCCGGGAAGCAGGGATTTTGTCGGTTTGCCGATCCGAAATTCCGCGGCGGCCGGATGCGGCAGGATGGGCCCGATGGACTGGTGGTGGAAGACGCTGATCGGGATCGGTGTGGGCCTGGTGCTGATCTGGGTCGCGCTGCTTATCGCCCTGCTCGTCGCCAAGCCCGGCCGGGGTCAGCTCAAGGAGGCGCTGCGGCTGCTGCCCGACCTGCTGCGGCTGCTGCGGCGGCTGGCCGCCGACCGGAGCCTGCCGCGCGGCGTACGGGTGCGGCTCGGGCTGTTGATCGCCTACCTGGCGGTTCCGTTCGACCTGATTCCCGACTTCATCCCGGTGCTGGGTTACGCCGACGACGCGATCATCGTGGTCGCGGCGCTGCGGTCGACCGTGCGCCGCGCGGGGCTGGATGCCGTCCGGGCGCATTGGCCGGGAACGGACGACGGCTTCGCGGCGCTCTGCCGGCTCACCGGACTCGACCGCTAGGCCGAGCGCGTCAGCCGTTCTGCGGCGACGTGATCGCGATGAAGTTGATCGATAGCGGCAGCTTGCGCGGCACCACGCCGTCCGGCCACTCGATCTTCACCCGTACCACCAGCTGCTTGGGCTGCGGCGTGACGTCGAGCACGGAGAAGATCGCCGCGCCCATCTTGGGCACGCCGCCCTCCTCGGGCGAGGCCGTCATCTCGGTGGCCGAGGCGACGACCCGCATGTCCGCCGTCATGAACGGGTCGTCGAGCGATACCCGGTGCACCCCGGGCCCGAGCGGCTCGGGCGGGAAGCCACGACCGCTGTACATGCTCATCATCGCGTCGTACTGGACGGCTGCCGGATCCATGGCGGTTCTCCTCACGGTGGAGGGTGACTTCCACCGAGTCTCTCCCGATGGCCGCGCGCGTCGCATCCTCCGCCCGGCCGGGGATCCCGGCGCCGGACGTAGTGGACGATGTCCTCCCAGTCGGGTTCGAGCGCGTCGGGGAGCAGGCCCGCCGCGACGGCGCAGCGGGCGCTCGCCACGTTGCCCGGCTCGATGCCGGCGGCGAAGAGCACCACGTCGGCCACCTCGGGCGCGGCCATGAGGGCGCGGATCGTGGCGGCGCCGAAGCCCCGGCGCCGGCGGGCCGGGTCGACCACGTAGGCGAAGCCCATCGCCGGGCCCGGCTCCACGCGGTCGACGACCGGGCCGTCCGGGCCCTCGGTGTAGCGGCACCAGCGGTCGTAGACGTCGCCGCCGATGTGGGCCACCGCGACGCCCGTCTCGTCGTACGCCAGCCATGAATGCACCCGCAGCGCGCGCCGGCCGCGGAAGACCTCGCCGATGTTCGCGTCGATCCGGAACTGGAGCGCGGGCCACTCCGGGCCGCCCAGCCAGCGGTTGACCTCGGGGTCGTGGAACCACGGCTGGACCGTCGGCAGAAGGTCCTCGGTGAACGGCCGCAGCACGACGGATGGCATGCCGAGCAGTGTGCCGCAACCGGGCCGCTCCCCAAACCCTCCCGCGCCCGCACCCGCGGCCACTCACTCTCGCTCCCGACGACCACCAGGGGAGGAGCGGCCGCCGCATGACCAGACGACATATCACCGCACCGATCGTTGCCATCGCCGCGTTGGCCATGACCGTGATCGGGCCGACGGCCCCGGCCGGCGCCGCCGTGCCGGACGTCGCGCTGCGATGGGCGTACCTGATGAAGCGCAGTTTGAACGTCGCGCCGCAGACCGCGGTGTACCGGAAGCAGCTCGCGACGCAGCAGGTCGCGGTCAAGGCCAGGGCCGCCGAGATGGCCACCGCGCAGACCGCGGACAACGCCGCGCGGGCCCGCCTCGCCACCGCGACCACCGCCGACCGGGCGGCCCGGAGCCGGGTCGCCGCCGCCCAGAAGGCGCGCCTGGCCGCCAAGCAGGAGCTGGGCCGGGCCGAGAAGCTGAAGCCGCGCAACCAGGCCGCGGTCAACCGGGCGCGGACAGCGCTCGCCGCCGCCAACGGGGCGGTCAACCTGCGGACCAAGGAGGCGCAGCGGGTCGCGGCCAACCTGGCGGCCCACACGGCCGCCGCCAACGCCGCCGCCGCGACGCTGCGGACCGCCACCGGCGCCTGGAACGCCGCCGGCGCGGCCGTCGCCGACACCCAGCAGAAGATCGTCGCGCTCGGGAACGCGGCCGGCCTCGCCGCGATGGCCTCCAAAATCAGCAAGGACGTGGTGACCCAGGTGCGCCCCGGCTTCACCGTGGCCGACACCACCCAGGTCTACGGCGTGACCGTGCACAAGGCGGTCGCGGTGCCGTTCAAGCGGATGGTCGACGACGCCAAGGCGGCCGGCATCGCGATCTCGGCCGGCGGCTTCCGCACCAAGGAGCGCCAGATCGAGCTGCGGAAGATCAACGGCTGCCCGGACATCTGGACCGCGCCGGCGTCGTCGTGCCGGGTGCCGACCGCGATCCCGGGACGCTCGCTGCACGAGCTCGGGCTGGCCGTCGACATCACGTCCGGCGGCAAGACGATCAACTCCAAGACCCCGGCGTTCGCGTGGCTGTCCACGCACGCCGCCGCGTACGGCTTCGTGAACCTGCCGTCCGAGGCGTGGCACTGGAGCATCACCGGCGGCTGAGCCGATCCGCCGGGGTGACCAGGTGAGCGGCGGCGGGCAGCAGGGCGTCCGCCGCCGCGGACAACGCCGGGTCGCCGGTCAGCCGGCCGAGCTCGTCCAGCGTCAGCAACTCGGTCTCGGCGTCGCCGGCGGCGCGGGCGTCGGCCAGGACCCGTTCCAGCGCGGGCCGGTCGTCGTCGAGGGCGGCCAGCAGCAACGCCGACAGCAGGTCGCCGTCGCCGCCGCCCGCCGTCGCGTACCGGGCGCGGGCCACCCGCAGGTCGGCCCGGCACTCGTCGAGCCGCCCCAGCGCCCGCAGCACCCGGGCCCGGCGGGTGCGGGCGAACGCCACCCCGCGCATCTCACCCACGCGCTCGGCGGTGGCGGCGGCCCGGTCCAACGTGTCCAGTGCCGCGACCGGCGCGCCGTCCTGCTGCTGCGCCCGTCCGAGGTTGGCCAGGTGCAGCGCCTCGGCGGCGGCGAAACCGAGCCGATGGGCGGCGCCGGCGGCCCGGGTCAGGTGCGCGACCGCGTCGGCGAACCGGTGCTCGGCCTGCGCCAGCCCGCCCAGCAGCGCCTCGGCGTGACTCAGCGCCCACGCGTCGTCCAGAAGGGACAGTGCCTCGTCGCAGGCGGCGCGGGCACCGGCGGTGTCGCCCAGGGCGATGCGCGACCAGGCGACCAGCAGGCAGGCGGCGCCGCGCTCCCAGCCCCTGGCGACCGGCCGGAACTCGTCGAGCGCCGCCAGCGCCTCGGCCGGGCGGCCCTGCTGGCTGTGCAGGAACGCCCGGAACAACAGGGTCCGGGGGAGCGGCGCGAGCGCGCGGGCGGCGGCGACGTCGGCGAAGGCGCGGTCGAGATCGCCGCCCGAGGCCTCGAACCAGGCCGCGAACAACAGCGCGTCGACCCGGTCGCCGACGGGCGCGTCCGGGGCGGCGTCGATCTCGGCCGACTCGGCCCGGACGAAGGCGAGATGCTCGGCCTGCGCGGGGCCACGCAGGCCCGCGGACGCACGCGACGCTGCCGCGCCGTAGAAAGCCGCGTGGGCCGCCGACGCCGCGTCGTAGAAGGCCGCACGCGACGCGGCGGCGCCGTAGGAATCCGCGGGGACGGCGAGCTGCTCCCGGGCGAACGCGCGCACGCTCTCCAGCAACCGGTAGCGGACCGCGCCGCCGGACATCGAGGCCGAGGTCAGTGAGCGGTCGACGAGCCGATCCAGCACATCGAGGGCGGCATCTGCCGGTACGCCGAGCGCCACCATCACCGCATCGGCGGCCTCGAGCGGCGCGCCCGACGCGAAGACGGACAGCGCCTGCAGGCCGCGCCGGTCGTCCGGGGACAGCAGGTCGTAACTCCAGCCGATCGCCGCGCGCAGCGTGCGTTGCCGGGCCGGAAGCCGGCTGTTCGGGTCGGTCAGCACCGTGAACCGGTCGTCGAGGCGGCGCGCGATCTCGGGCGGGGGGAGCGCCTTGGCCCGGGCGGCGGCGAGCTCGATGGCGAGCGGGAGCCCGTCGAGCCGGCGGACCACGGCGGCGACGTCCTCGCCGGCGGCGATCGGGCGGTGGCGCGAGGCGCGATCCCGGAACAGCTCGGCGGCGAAGACGGGCGGCAACGGCTTCACCGCGTACGTCATCTCGCCCGGAATGTGCAGGGGGACCTGACTCGTGGCAAGGATCGTGACGCCGGGCGCGGCCCCGAGGATCCGCTCCACCACCGGGACCAGGCGGTCGGCGAGGTGCTCGCAGTTGTCGAGGATCAGCAGCGTGCGCAGGCCGCGCAGGCGGTCGAGAACCATGGCCCCGGTCGCCTCGGCGATGCCGAACGCCGCGCCGATCGCCGGCCACAGGGAGCCGGCGGACTCGAGCCGGACCAGCCACCCGCCGGTACGAGCGAGGGCGAGCCGCGTCTTGCCCACACCGGCCGGCCCGACCAGGGTCACGAGCCGCGACTCATCCAATAAAAGCGATATTTCGGAAATGTCGGAAGCGCGCCCGACGATCGACTCCGAGAGTGCCGGCAGGTTACCGGCCGGCGGCGCCAGGGCCGCGTCCTGCACGAGGATCCGCCGTTCCAGGTCGCGCAACGACGGTCCGGGGTCCACGCCCAGTTCGCCGGCCAGCGTCGCCCGCGCCCGCCGGCAGGCGGCAAGCGCTTCCCCCTGCCGCCCGTCCCGATAGAGGGCGGTGATCAGCAGCTCCCACAACGCCTCCCGCAACGGATGAGCGGCCACCAGCGTCTCCAGCTCCGCGATCGAGCCGTGCTCCGCGTAGTGCGCCTCGGCCAGCCTCAGCCGGGCGTCGGTCAGCCGCGCCCGCCACGGCTCCAGCCACGCGCCGTCGCCCGCATCGGGCAGCAGGACGTCGCCCCGGAACAGCGCCAGCCCCTCGCCGGCCGGAATCTCGGCCAGCCGCAGCGCCTCCAGGGCGTCCACCGCGGCCGGCTCGACGTGCAGGGTGTAGCGGAAGCCGTCCCCGCTGACCAGCGACGGATCGCCGAGCGCACGCCGCAGCTTGGAGACCTTGGCCTGCAACGAGTTCCGGCTCACCGGCGCGCCCGCCCAGAGGTCCTCGATCAGCCGGTCGGCCCGCACCGGCCGCCCGGCCTCCAGCGCCAGGCGGATCAGCACCTCGGTCGTCTTGCCGCCCGGCACGGCCACGCGCGCGTTCCCGAGGCGCACCTCGACCGGGCCCAGAACCGCCACGACCAGCACTGACGCAGCATAGGCCGGGTTGCGTCAGCGCAGCGTCAGCCGTTGCGGCGAGAGTCGCGGCATGAACCGTAAGCTGACCGCCGCGCTGCTCCTCGCCGCCGCCGTGCTCACCAACGTCGCCTTCACCGCCCTCGGCCGGATCTTCGACTATCCCGACGTCCTCAAAAAGCCCACCGGCGAGATCCTCGCCGCCTTCACCGCCCATCGGACGGCCGTCGTCGGCTGGTTCGTCGTGCTGGCGCTCTCGGCCGCTCTCTTCGCGCCGATCGCGGTGGGCGTCGGCCGCCTCGCGACGAACCGCGTCATGCGCGCCGCCGTGCCGATCGGGATCGCCGCCGCGGTGGTCCAGGTGGTGGGCCTCTCCCGCTGGGCGATCCTGGTTCCCGGGTACGCCGCCCGCGGCGACCGGGATGCCTTCGAGACCGCCCATCACGTCCTCGGCACGCTGATCGGCGAGACGCTCGGTTACGCGCTGACGGCCGCGTGGACGGTGCTGGTGCTGGCCGCGCTCGGCCGCGCCTTCGCCGGCCTGTGGTTCGTCGTCCTCGGCGCTGCCGCCGCGATCCTCATCGCCACCGGCGTCGTGTCGCCGCTCGGCGCGCCCGGCGTCGACCTCCTGAACTTCGTGGGTTACGTCCTCTGGAGCGTGTGGCTGGTGGCCTTCGGCGTCGTCCTGCTGCGACGCCCGGCGCGGGCCGGCGGCGGTGTGAACGTTCCCATTGCCACGTCCGCGGCCTCCTGACAACCGAAGGTGGCACTGATCGCACAAAGTCCCCGCGCCCTGGTCCCGGCGCCGGGACCGGCATAGGTTCCGGTGAGGAAGCACTCCGAAGGGGGAGACGATGGGTTACATCACCACGACCGACGGCACGGAGATCTTCTACAAGGACTGGGGCTCGGGGCAGCCCATCGTGTTCAGCCACGGCTGGCCGCTGTCGGCCGACGACTGGGACACGCAGATGCTGTTCTTCGTGCGCAACGGCTTCCGCGTCATCGCCCACGACCGGCGGGGCCACGGCCGTTCGACGCAGACGAGCGACGGCCACGACATGGACCACTACGCCGACGACCTGGCGGCGCTGACCGCCCACCTCGACCTGCACGACGCGGTCCACGTGGGCCACTCGACCGGCGGCGGCGAGGTCGCCCACTACATCGGACGCCACGGCGAGAGCCGGGTGGCCAAGGCGGTGCTGATCAGCGCGGTTCCGCCGATCATGGTGCAGACCGAGGCCAACCCGGGCGGCCTGCCCAAGAAGGTCTTCGACGACCTGCAGAGCGCCCTGGCCGCGAACCGATCGGTCTTCTACCGCGACCTCGCGTCCGGCCCGTTCTACGGCTTCAACCGCGACGGCGTCGAGCCGTCCGAGGCGATCATCGAGAACTGGTGGCGCCAGGGCATGATGGGCGGCGCGAAGGCGCACTACGACGGCATCGTCGCGTTCTCGCAGACCGACTTCACCGAGGACCTCAAGAAGATCAGCGTTCCGGTCCTGGTCATGCACGGCGACGACGACCAGATCGTGCCCTACGCCGACTCGGCCCCGCTCTCCGCGCAGCTGGTGCAGAACGGCACGCTGAAGACGTACGCGGGCTTCCCGCACGGCATGCCCACCACCCAGGCCGACACCATCAACGCCGACCTGCTCGAGTTCATCCGGTCCTGAGCCACGGCCGCAGCTTCTCGGGGTTGCGGACGGCCCAGATCCGGGTGATCCGGCCGTCCGCGACCTCGACGGCGATGACGGCCGCGGTGTTTCCCTCGCGCTGGGCGACAATGCCGGCGCGGCCGTTGACCGTACGCTCGGAGAGCGTCAATCCCGGAGCGAACAGCGCGAGATCCACGGCGTAGCGCGCGATCGCATCGGCCCCCTCGATCGGCCGGAGCGCCGCCCGGACCTGCCCGCCCCCGTCCGCGACCATGACCGCGTCCGGATCGAGCAGCCCGACCAGAGCGCCGATGTCCCGCGCCTCCCACGCCCGCTTGAACGCCCGCACCACCCGCGCCTGCTCCTGAGCGCCTTGGGCCGCGCGCGGTTCGGCCGCGCTTTGCGCCGCGCCCGGGCGGGGCACGCCCGGATGCGAAGCGGCGATCCGCTTGCGGGCCGTGGACGCCAGCCGGCGGCAGGCCACCGGTGTGCGCCCGACGATCTCGGCCACCTCGGCGAACGGGTAGCCGAACACGTCGTGCAGCACGAACGCGACCCGCTCGGCCGGGGTCATCTCCTCCAGCACCACCAGGAACGCCATGCTCACCGACTCGTCGAGCGTGATGCGATCGGCCGGATCGTCCGGTGCGGCGCCGGGTGACGGGACCGGCTCCGGCAGCCACGCGCCGACGTATCGCTCGCGGCGGGCGCGTGCCGACTTCAGCTGGTCGAGGCAGATGCGGCCGGCGACCCGGGTCAGCCAACCGCCGGGGTTGCCGACGGCGTCACGGTCGGCCGGCGCCTGGGCGTACCAGCGCGCGTAGGTTTCCTGCACCACGTCCTCGGCGTCGGCCAGCGAGCCCAGCAGCCGGTAGGCCAGGTTGATCAGCTGCCGGCGCTCACTCATGATCGCGGCCAGTCCCGGGTCGGTCATGTCCCTCCGACGACGCGGCGGCTCGAAACGTGACGCGAAGCGCCGCCCGCCCAGTATGCGCGGACTCGTGCACGTAACCATCTCGTGTCATCCGCCACAAACGCGCCGCTCCGGAGCGGCTCGGCGAGATAGTTCCCGGGGACCGGTGAGCGCGCCGGCCGGAGTGGCGACGCCCTGGCGAGAGGAGCTCGGAGTTGTGACGGCCCACCGCCGAGCCCGTTTCGACGACCTGGTCACGGGACGGGCGCTCGCCTTCCCGCCGCCGCGCCGGGTGATCGCCGCCGGCCGCCCGGCGGACGTGCCCGCGGCGCTGGCCGAGGTCGAGCGGCTGACCGCCGCGGGGGAGTGGGCCTACGGCTACGTCTCCTACGAGGCCGCGCCGGCGTTCGATCCGGCCCTGGTCGTGGCCGCTCCGGCCGCCGGCGATCCGCCGCTGGTGTGGTTCGGCGTGGGCGGTCCGCCGGCGCCGGTGCCGCCGATCGCACCGGACCGGGCCTCGCCGGGGGAGAGGCGGCCCGGGGCGGGCGCTCTAGAGGAGGCGAGGCAACCCGGGGCGGGTGCTCTCGAGTGGGCGCCGGCGTGGACCGACCAGCAGCACGCGCGGGCGGTCGAGCGGGTCCGCGAGCACATCGCGGCCGGGGACACCTATCAGTGCAATCTCACCGACCGGCTGCGCGCGGCGGCGACGGGTGACCCGTTCGACCTCTACCGGCAGATCGCCGGCGCCCAGGGTGGGGCCTTCAACGCGTACCTGGACCTGGGTCGTTTCGTTGTCGCCAGCGCCAGCCCGGAGCTCTTCTTCGACTGGACCGGCGACCGCATCCGGACGCGGCCGATGAAGGGCACCACGACGCGCGGCGCCGATCCGGCCGACGACGCCGAGCGGGCGCAGCGGCTGCGGGCCAGCCCCAAGGAGCAGGCCGAGAACCTGATGATCGTCGACCTGCTGCGGAACGACCTGTCGCGCGTCGCCACCGTCGGCAGCGTCGAGGTGACCGAGCTGTTCGCGCTCGAGGCCTACCCGACGGTGTGGCAGATGGTCTCCGAGATCGCGGCGTCGGTGCGGCCGGGAACCGGGCTGGCCGACGTCTTCCGGGCGCTCTTCCCGTGCGGCTCGGTGACCGGCGCGCCCAAGGCTCGCAGCATGGGCATCATCCGCGACCTGGAGAGCGGGCCGCGCGGCGTCTACTGCGGGGCGGTCGGCATGGTGGCGCCCCCGGCCGCGGAGTTCAGGGCGCGGTTCAACGTCGCCATCCGTACGGCAATGGTGGATCGCCGTTCCGGAACAGCCACCTACGGCGCGGGCGGCGGCATCACGTGGGGATCGGACGCGGCCGCCGAGCGGGCCGAGCTGCTGGCCAAGACGGCGGTGCTGAACCCGCGCGGCCAGGAGGCGTACGTGTGACCGTTCGTGTCATGTCACCCGCACGTGGCCTCCGGCCTTGATCGAATGTGAACTACCATTCGCGTGTGGACGACCTCGACACGACGGTGGCGCACCCGGCCCGGCGCTACAACTACTGGCTCGGCGGCAAGGACCACTTCGCGGCCGACCGGGAGTCCGGCGACCAGCTCGAGGCCCTGTTTCCCAAGGTCCGGCTGGGCGCGCTGGCCAACCGGGCCTTCCTGCAGCGGGCGACCCGGTTCCTCGCGGCCGAGGCCGGCATCCGTCAGTTCCTGGACATCGGCACCGGCCTGCCGACCGCCGACAACACGCACGAGGTGGCCCAGTCGGTGGCTCCCGAGAGCCGCGTCGTCTACGTCGACAACGACCCGATGGTCATGGTCCACGCCCGGGCGCTGCTCACCAGCAGCCCCGAGGGCCGCACCGCGTACATCGAGGCCGACCTGAACGACCCGGCGTCGATCCTGCGCCACCCGACCGTCGCCGACACCCTGGACATGTCGCAGCCGGTCGGCCTGATGCTGATCGCGGTCCTGCACTTCATCCGCGGGCACGGCGCCGCCGCCCCCATCGTGCGCCGGCTGGTCGGGGCGCTGCCGTCCGGCAGCTACCTGGTCGCCACCCACGCCACCAGCGACTTCGGCACCCCCGAGCAGCAGCGCCTCTACCAGCAGCTGCTGGACGAGGGCAAGTCCGACGTGTGGACCCGCTCGAGGGACGAGTTCGCCACCCTCTTCGAGGGCCTCGAGCTGGTCGAGCCCGGCATCGTCCCGGCGAGCGAGTGGCGTCCCGAGCCGGGCACCGTCATCCCCGAGCGGTCCGACATCAACATCTGGGTGGCCGCGGCCCGTAAGCCGTGAACGGGGCGGTGCTCGCCGGGCGGGCGGTGGTCCTGTTCGCCGTCACCAACGTCGACGACATCCTCGTGCTCGCGCTGTTCTTCGCGCGGGGCGCCGGGCAGGCGCGGACGACCCGGAACATCGCCGCCGGCCAGTACCTGGGCTTCGCCGGGATCCTGGCCGTGGCCGTCGCCGCCGCGTTCGGGGCGACGCTGCTGCCCGACGAGGTCCTGCCCTATCTCGGGCTCCTGCCGATCGCGCTCGGGGTCAAGGCCGCGATCCAGGCGTGGCGCCGGGACGGCGACGGCGAACCGGACGCGCCGGCCGCGCCCCGGACGCCGGGCATGCTCGAGGTCGCCTCGGTCACCTTCGCCAACGGCGGCGACAACATCGGCGTGTACGTGCCGGTCTTCGCCACCGCGGGCGCCGGCGGCACCGCCGTCTACGTGGTCGTCTTCCTGGCCCTGGTCGCCGTGTGGGTGGCCGCCGGCCGGTTCTTCGCCACCCGGCCGGTGATCGCGAAGGCGCTCGGCCGCTGGGGCCACATCCTGCTGCCGGTCGTGCTGATCGCCATCGGCCTGCTGATCCTGCTCGGCGGATAGCGGCGGGCCTACGGCCGGGCCCGCTTGACCAGGGCGATGGCCTCCTCGCGGGTGGCGACGCCCAGCTTGCCGAGCATCTCCGAGACCCGGTTACGGATGGTCTTGGGCGCCAGGAACAGGCGGGCCGCCACCTGGGATGTGGTCAGGCCCTGAGCCAGTAGCTCGAGGATCTCCAGGTCGCGGGAGTCGAGGGCGGCCAGCGCGCCGGGCGGCGGGGCGGCGGCCGCGGCGGCGACCACTGCGGCCTGGGCGCCGCGGCCGATCACCATGCTGCCGCGGGCGGCGGCATGGATGGCGGCCAGCACGTCGTCCGGGTCGGAGTCCTTCAGCAGGTAACCGTCCAGTCCCGCGCCCAGGCTGCGGACCACGAACCGGTCGCCGGCGTGCATGGTGAAGACGACCACCCGCAGGGCCGGCCAGCGCCGCTTGAGGGTGGCGCCCAGGGTGATGCCGTCCCCGTCGGGGAGGTTCACGTCGAGCAGGGCGACGGCCGGCTCGGTGGTCACGGCCAGAGCCTCGGTCATCGATCTGGCGGCCGCCACCAGCGACAGGCCGCCGTCGGACTCGATAAGCGCGGCGAGACCGGAGAGGACGATCGGGTGGTCGTCCACCACAAGCACCCCGATCATGCCGGCAGCTCCAGCCGAAGCCGGGTCCCGGTTCCGCCGGCGGTGACGTCGAGGACGCCGCCCAGCTCCTCGGCACGCCGGCGCAGGGACGAGAGGCCCACGCCGTACGCGATGGGTCCGCCCTCGCCGTCGTCGCCGACCTCGGCGACGACGCCCCCGCCGGCGAGGCCGCGCACCGACACGGTCACCCGCTCGGCCCGGGCGTGCCGCAGGGCGTTCGTCACGCCCTCGGCCACCGAGCGGTAGACCGCGACTGCCACCTCGGGGGAGACCGCGCGGTCGAGCGAGACCGCCAGCGTGACGGCCGGACCGGTGCCGTCGAACGAGCCGACCAGCGCGCCCAGGGCCCCGGCCAGGTCGCCGTCGGCGAGCACCGAGGGAGCCAGGCCGGAGACAATCCGCCGCAGGTCGCCGCGGCAGTCGGCAAGCTCGGCGGCCAGCGCCTCCAGCAGCGGTCGCCGCCCACGACCAGCGGATGCAGCACACCCTCTTCGGGTTCGTCCGGGCCGAGCACCAGCCCCACCCGGCGGTGGCCGCTGGCCGTCGCGACCATCGCGGCGGCCTTGCCGAGCAGCTCGCGGGCGTCGGTCAGCGTGTGCAGGTCGGCGGTGATCTCGGCGACGTCGGCCGGGGTCAGCTCGCCACGCCCGTAGCGGCGCTGCACGTAGGCACGGCGCAGCCACAGACCGCCGGGAAGCACGAGCGCGGTCGTGACGACCGCGGCGAACGCGCCGGACAGGTCGGGCTTGGGCAGCCCGGTCCGGGTGCCGATGACCCGCAGCAGGGTGCCCACTCCGGCCCCGCAGGCGATCGTGGCAGCGGCGATTCCGGCGTCGACCAGCACGGCGGACCAGAGGACGAACCAGATCAAGCGGCGCCGGGCCATCCGGTCGGCGGGACGGTCCATCGCCCAGGCGATCAGCGCGAACGCGGCGACGACGGGCGCGAGGCCGAGAAGCTCCCAGCGTGCCTCGATCCGGCCCCAGCCGGCCCGCCCGGCGCTGAGCGCCACCACGGCCGGGACGGCGGCCAGCGCGGCCAGCGTGCGACCGGGCCGCGACCGCGGATCGCGGTCGAGCAGAAGTGCCCCGGCGAGGCCGAAGGCGGGCCAGCCCAGGGCGCGCACGGCCGCGGAGGGAACCGTGTCGCCGGTGAAGCCGAGCAGGCCCGGCGCGATGCCGGCCCGGGACGCTCGCGCCGCCACGGTGGACGCATCACCGCACCGCCGTCGAACGGAGGCATCAGCCATGTCCACCACTACCACCGCCACCAGCAGCGTCCGTACGAGCCGCGGCGTCTCCGGCCCGATCCTGGTCGGAAGCGCCTTCCTGCTCTCCACCGTCCTCAACATCGGCTTCCAGCTGGCCGAGATCGCGTTCACCGACACCGATCCCCATCGGCCCCAGGGCCCGATCGAGAGCATCGTCAGCATCTCGGTGGTCGGGGTGGCCGGCCTGATCCTGGCCCTCGCCGTTGCCCTGCCGCTGGTGCGCGACCCGGCGAAGGCCAAAGTCGGCGCAATCGTGCTCGGCTCGCTGGCGCTGATCTCGGCGCCGCTCTTCTGGTCGGGCGCACCGGCCGTTCTCGGCGCCGCGGCGGCGTGGCTGGCCGGGCTCACGAAGGGCGGCACGCCGCTGACCGGGGCGGCCCGCGGCTTCGGCATCGTCGGCTTCGTGGTCGCGGTCCTGGTCGTGGTGGCCACGATCGTCGGCGGCCTCTCAGCGATCATCGGCTGAGAGCCGGGGCCCGAGGCCGCCTCGCCGGGGAGGCGGGGAGGCGGCCTTCCGTCTCAGAGTGAGACACGAACCGCCATCGGCCCGGAGTTACATGAGCCCATGGCGGATCCGACCACGTTCGCGCAGGTAGCCGGGATGGTCGCCGGGCTCGGCGCGCTCGGCATGCTGGTGGCGGCGCTCAACCTGGTGGCGCTGCGGGTGGTGCGGGCCGACGAGGTGCCCGCTTACGTGCAGACCCGCATCCGCTGGTGGACCGCGCACAACACGGCTTTCCTCGTGCTCTGCGCGGCCCTCACGGTGATCGGCCTGGCCGGCCTCGCCGCTGCCTAGAAGAACACCTCCCACAGCAGGTACGCGTTCAGCCCGATGATCAGGGCGGCGATGAGCCCGGCGGTGACGGTCGTCGGGCGCGAGTTCACGAAGACGCCCATGATGTCCCGTCGCCGGGTCACCAGCAGCAGCGGGACCAGGGCGAACGGGATGCCGAACGACAGCACGACCTGGGAGATGACCAGGCTGTCGGTCGGCGGCAGGCCCAGCGCCAGCACCGTGAGGGCGGGCGCCATCGTCACCGCGCGGCGGACGAACAGCGGGATGCGTCGCCGGATGAAGCCCTGCATGACAATCTGGCCCGCGTACGTGCCGACGCTCGAGGAGGAAAGTCCGGAGGCGAGCAACGCCACCGCGAAGGCCAGCGCCGCACCGCCGCCGACCATGCGGCCGAGGCCGTCGTGCGCCGACTGGATGGCATCCCCCGAGAGGGAACCGGTGCCGTGGAAGAGCGAGGCCGCGACCACCAGCATGGTCAGGTTGATCAGGCCGGCCGCGCCGAGGCCGATCAGCACGTCGAGGCGCTGGAATCGGAGCAGCTCGCGGCGCTCGCCGTCGTCGCGGCAGGCCACCCGGGACTTGGTCAGCGCGGAGTGCAGGTAGACCACGTGCGGCATGACGGTCGCGCCGATGATGCCGCAGACCAGGAGCAGGCTGTCGCCGCCGGCCAGCCGCGGCACCAGCCCCGATGCCACGCCCGACGGGGAAGCACCGACCACGACCAGGTCGTACAGGAAACCGAGCAGGACGATGCCGAGAAGGCCGGCAATCGCCAGTTCGAAGCGGCGGTAGCCGCGCTGCTCGAGCGCCAGGATGCCGAACGCGACCAGCGCCGTGAGCAGCCCGGCCGGGAACAACGGCACGTGGAAGAGCAGGTAGAGCCCGACCGCCGCGCCCAGGAACTCGGCCAGGTCGGTCGCCATCGCGATGATCTCGGCCTGCGCCCACAGGCCGAGCGAGACCGGCCGGGGGAGATGCTCGCGGCACAGCTCGGGCAGGTCGCGCCCGGTGGCCACGCCGGCCTTGGCCGACAGGTACTGCACCAGCATGGCGGTCAGGTTGGCCACGACGATGACCCAGACCAGCGTGTAGCCGAAGTGGGCGCCGGCGGTGAAGTTGGTGGCGAAGTTGCCGGGATCCACGTAGGCGACGGCGGCGACGAAGGCGGGGCCGAGCAGGGTGATGGAACCCCGAGCCCGCATCTGGCGGAATGCGGACTCGGGTACCGCGACGCTCATCTACGCGACCGAGGGGCCGAGGCCCAGCGACTGCGGGGTGCTGGCGTCGGGCGAGGGCTGCCGCAGACCCTCGTCGAGCTCGCCGATCTCGGTCATCAGCGCGGGACTGCCGCCCCACGGCGTCTGCTCCTCGGCCACCAGGGTGTTGGTGGTGAGCAGCAGGCCGGCGACCGACGCGCCGTTCTGCAGGGCCGAGCGGGCCACCCGCAACGGGTCGACGATGCCCATGTCGATCATGTTCCCGTACCGGCCCTGCAGCGCGTCGAAGCCCTCGTCGGCGCCGAGCTGGGTCACCCGGGTGACCACCTCCTGGCCGGAGAAGCCGGCGTTGGTGGCGATCAGGAACGTGGGCTCGGGCAGCGCCCGCCGGACGATCTCCACCCCGGTCAGGTAGTCCTCGTCCTTGATCTCCAGGCCGTCGAGCGCGTCCGCGGCGTGCAGCAGCGCCGCGCCGCCGCCGGCCACGATCCCCTCGGCCATCGCCGCCCGGGTCGCCGACAGCGCGTCCTCGACCCGGTGCTGCAGCTCCTTGAGCTCGGCCGGCGTCGGCGCGCCGACATGGATCACCGCGACCTTGCCGGTCAGCGCGCCGATCCGCTCGGTCAGCACGTCCTCGTCGGCGCCGAAGGTGGCCCGTTCGAGCTCGGCCCGCAGCTGGGTGACCCGGAAGTCGATGTCCTCGGGGGAGCCGCCGCCACCGACGATCGCGGTGCGCTCCGATTCGACCCGCACCTGGTCGGCCCGGCCGAGCTGGTCGAGCGTCATGGTCTCGAGGGTGAATCCGGAGTGCCGGCTGTAGACGGCGCCGCCGGTGATCGCGGCGATGTCCTCGAGCTTGTGCAGCCGCCGGTCGCCGAAGCCGGGCGCGCGCACGGCCACACATTGGAAGATGCCGTTGACGTGATTGTGCGTCAGCATCGACAGCGCGGTGCCCTCGACGTTCTCGGCGATGATGACGAGCGGCCGCGGCGCCCGCATGATCTTGTCGAGCAGCGGCATGAGCTGCTGCACCTTGGTGATCTTCTCGCTGCAGAGCAGGATGTACGGGTCGTCGACGATCGCCTGGAGCCGGCCCGGGTCGGTCACCATGTAGGGCGACAGGTACCCGTTGTCGAACTCGAAGCCCTCCACGAAGTCGACGCTCATCCCGTGCCGCTGCGACTCCTCGACGGTCACGATGCCGCCGTCGCCGACCGTGTGCAGCGCCTTCGCGATCACCGAGCCCACCACGTCGTCGTCGTTGGCCGAGATCGCCGCCACCCGGGTCAGCTCCGGTTCGCTGCTCACCGGGCGGGCCGCCGTGCGCAACCGGTCGACGAGCCGGTCCACGGCAAGATCAACACCGCGCTTCACCAGTACGGGGTTCGCGCCGCGGCCGATGGCCGACATGCCCTCGCGGACGATCGCCTGGGCGATCACCGTCGCGGTCGTGGTCCCGTCGCCGACGATGTCGTTGGTCTTGATCGCCGCCTCCTTGACCAGCTGGGCGCCCATGTTCTCGAACTGGTCCTTGAGGTGGATCTCCCGGGCGATCGTCACGCCGTCGTTGGTGACCACGGGCGAGCCGGTGATCTTCTCGATGATGACGTTGCGGCCCTTGGGCCCGAGCGTCGACTTGACCGCCTCGGCCAGCTTGTCGACGCCGGTCTGCAGGAGGGTTCGCGCGTCCGCGCCGAAACGAAGTTCCTTGGCCATCGGTGGTCGTCTCCTTAAAGGGCTTCCTCGCCCTCGCCGTCGGTCGAGTAGCGGTGCCGCAGCATGCCGCGGCAGATGCCGGTGTTCGCGTCGAGGCTGGTCCGGGTCAGACGCGCCTTGCGCAGATGCAGCGGCACCGAGTCGGCGCCGATCGGGGCGCCGGTGAGCGGGTCGATGAGCAGGAGGTCGTCGTCGCCGGCGGGCAGGCCGAGCTCCCGGCGCCGACGCCGCAGCCGGTCCAGCGCCTCGGACGGAGGCAGGTCGCCCAGGACGACGGCCGCCAGGTGGGCGGGCGACAGCCGCAACCGGCGGCACACGGTGTCGGTGCCGGCCAGCACGGCCTTGCGCAGGAAGTCGGCGCGCAGCGAGTCGAGCTCGTCGACCGCCTCACCCTCGAACGACCCCACGAAGCCGGACCGCGCCGCGACCCCGTCGTTGATCGCGCCGGACGCGAAGTGGTCGTCGAGGATCACCGTGGTCCGGCGCACCTCGTCGAGCGCGGAGACCGCGTCGTAGGCGTCGGCGACCATCAGGTAGGCGAAGTTGGGCGCGCAGAAGTACGTCGGCAGCCGCAGGTGCACCTCGGCCGTGCCGTCCGCGCCGATCGACGCCGACGCCACGAAGCCGAGCGTGGTGATCGGCTCGTCCAGCTCGGGGTCGCGCACCCGGGCCAGAGCGGCCAGGATGCGCGACCCCACGGTGGCGGCGGTCATCTCACCCGAGAGAGGCCGCCGGCGACTCGGAACTGACCCCCACGGAGTCGTCCCGGGACGCCGGGGTCCCCTCGCCCGCGCCGAGCTGGTATTCCGCCGGGACGTCGATGCCGTACAACTTGGCCGCATTGAGCCCGAGGATCTTCTTCTTGGTGGCGGTGGTGACCCGCGGGTAGTCGTCGAACTCGCTCCCCGGGTAGTCCCAGTCGACGAAGCCCTCGATCTGCCACTTCGGCTCCCAGATGCCGTAGTCGCTGCCGAAGGTCATCTTGTCCTCGCCGACCCAGAACAGCAGCTCGCCCATCACCTTGGCGAAGAACCGCGGCCGGGCGTGCATGAGCCCGCCGATCACCACCGACAGGCCGGCGTAGACGTTCGGCTCCTGCGTCGCCATGAAGCAGAAGTCCTCGATCCGCGGCAGGCCCACGTGCTCGACGATGAAGTTCAGCTCGGGGAAGTCGGTCGCCGCGTGGTCGACGTCGGAGACGTCGAAGGCGTCCTTGTCCAGCGGCCAGATCGTCGGGCCCTTGTGCACGTGGATGTTCTTGATCCCCAGCTCCTGGCACTTCTCCAGATACCGGTACGCGCCGGGGTCCTTCAGCGTCCAGCCGCGGGAGCCGTTGTTCCACTCCGCGGTGTAGAGCTTCACGCCCTTGCTGCCGTACCGGTCGACGTTCTCGGCCAGCCGTTTCAGCCCGTCGTCGCCGTCGCGCGGGTCCCACCGGGTGTTCGCGATGAACTTGCCCGGGTGCTTCTCGCCGAGGGCGGCGTTGCGCTCGGTGGTGTTGAAGCCCTCCTTGTACCACTCGGTCAGGTACGTCGGCTGGAAGATCGCCACGTCGACATAGCCGTCGGTGAAGACGTCCTTCATCAGGTCGTCCTCGGTGTAGGCCATGAACTTCTCGATCGGCCAGTGCGTCTCGGCCGGGCCCAGGCCCTGGTACGCGTGGAAGCACTCGATCCAGCCCTTGGCGTACTGCTCGGCCCCCGGCACCCAGTTGTCCGGCGCCGCGTTCCAGTAGTGCATGTGGCTGTCGACGACGAAGTACTTCACCCCGTCCTTCTCGTACAAAGCGGCTACCTCCGTTCGGGGGTGAGGTCGAAGCCGATGTACTCGGCCGCGTCCTCGGGGTTGGCGAACATGATCGTGCGGTCGTCCTCGTGGATCATCCGGCCGTAGTGGGTGGACATGTTCTCCTCGAACTGGGCCGCGTCGAAGTAGCCGGACTCCTCGCCGAGCGCCTCGGAGACCTCGTCGTAGACGACGTCCATCCGGCCCGTCGCGTCGACCCGGATCATCGAGGGCAGCGGCGTCACCCGGACGTTCGGCTTGCCGCTCATCACCTCGGCCACCACGACGCCGACCTGGTTGTTCATCAGCGTGAAGCCGCACATGTTGGACGCCGAGCTGTTGGATTTGAAAGGACTCTCGGCTGTCTTGAAAGCGGACTTGAACTGCGTCATCGCTCCAGCTCCTTGGGAATCTCCAGGCCCAGGTCCTCGGCCAGGCCGGCGAACCGGCTCTTGACCCGGTCCAGCGCGTCCTCGAAGCGGATCGGCTTGCTGTCCGGCTGCGACCACAGCGGCTGCATCGCCCGGGCGGCGGGAACGGTCAGCCCGACCCAGTTGGCCAGCCAGCCGTTCAGGATCCGGTTGTTGTGCTCGGCGAACTCGCGGTCGTTGGTGAGCAGATCGAAGATCGCCATGGTGTACCGCAAGTCGCGCTCGGAGAAGTCGAACTCCTCGGCGCCGACGATCGTCGGGGTGACGAAGTCGCCGTTGCGCGGCGCCGCCTGCATCACCAGCTGGCTGCGGAACAGCTCGCCGATCAGCGGCTGGAACACGATGTTGGCGGCGAAGATCGCCTCGGCCCAGTCGTCGATCCCGGTCAGCCGCTCGGCCAGGTCGCGCACGCCCTGCCAGGACGGGTCGGAGTTCCAGGTCTCCAGGTGGGCGGCGCCGGAGAAGCCCTCGATCTCGTCGTCCAGGGTGAGCTGGTAGAGCGCCAGGTCCTGGGCGGCCCGGATCAGGTGCATGCTGTTCACCGCGATCGCGGTGTTGTGCATGTTGGTCGGCCCGCGCCGGTTGGCGTTGGCGAACAGGTACAGCCCGAGGCCGTGGTCGACGTGCATCCACGCGCCGACGTGCTGCGAGACGAACCGCACCCAGTTCGGGTTCCACTGGTCGAACGCCTTGGCCTGCTTGGCCGCGTCCACGTTCGCGTTGACCTGCCGCACCACGTTGGCGTTGTAGCGGTAGAGCGAGAGCTCCCACTCCTCGTTCGGGTCGCGGAACTCGTGCCAGCCGTGCGCCGGCCAGTCGTAGCCCTTGCCGCCCGAGCCCGGGCTGCGCGTCGGCTCGGGGCGGTCGCTGCCCCAGGCCTTCAGCGCGGTCCACTCCAGCGGGTAACCGCCCCGGCCGTCGGCGAATCCGTAGAGCCAGCCCTGGCTGAGGTAGTGCCGCGGGTCCGGCTGCACCTCGACCGTGACGTCCTCGTAGTGGGTCTGCTTGCGCTTCTGCGGGACGAAGTAGTTGAACCGGCGCGCGCCCGAGTCCGGGAACTCCTTGGCGCCGGCCTCGGCGTCGGTGAAGACGGGCTTGGGAACGCTGCGTTCCGTCGCGGTCGTCATCAGTCCTCCCCACCTGTGGTCGTGAACTTGTCGTAGTAGATGTGCTTCTCGGGCGCGCCGAGCATGGCCAGCAGCGGCATGGCCGCCTCGACCATCGGGGGCGGACCGCAGAGGTACGCGTGTGCGCCGCTCAGATCGACCTCGTACCGTTTGAGCACGTCGGTGATGAAACCGACCTCACCGTCCCAGTCCTCGCCGGCCACCGGCTCGGAGAGTGCCGGCACGAACCGGAAGCCGGGAAGCTTCTCGCGCAGAGCCTCGATCTCGGCGACGAAGCAGAGGTCCTTCGCGGTCCGGGCGCCGTAGTAGAAGACGGCCCTACGGTCGATGCCGCGCTCGGCCATCGACCGCAGCAGCGCCAGGATCGGCGCCAGGCCGGCGCCCCCGCCCACGAAGACCAGGTCTTTGTCGGGCGCGTCGCGCAGGGTGAACACCCCGAACGGCCCGGTCAGGTCGAGACGGTCGCCGACTTTCAGCTTCTTGTCCAGATAGGAGGAGAAGATCCCGTCCGGATAGACCTTGATGACGAACTCGAGATTCTTCCCGGACGTCGTCGCCATCGAGAACGACCGGGTGATCTCCGTCCCGGGCACCTTGATGTCCATGTACTGGCCCGGGAAGAAGGTCACCTCGGCCGGCTCGATCAGCCGCAGCACCAGGTGCCGGAGATCGTGGGTCACCGGAGTGATCGACACGACCTCCGCCACCGCGTTCACGATGGGCAGCCCCGAGCGGATCATCTCCTCGTCGAAGTTGAGCAGCTCGATCGTCACGTCCTCGTACACGTGCGCCCGGCAGAGCAGCGTGTAGCCCTCCTCCTTCTCGTAGTCGGGCAGCGCGAACGTGGAGTACCGGTCGAGCTCGATGTCGTCACCGTCGAGGACGAACGACTTGCAGGCCGCGCACTGGCCCTCCTTGCACCCGTGCATGAGCATCAGCCCCTGCTCGGACGCGGAGCGCAGCACGGTCTGCTCCTCGTCGACCTCGATCTCGATGCCGACCGGCTCGAACCGCACCCGGTGCTTGTCGCCCATCAGTCGCGTGCGTAACGTCCGGCGGGGCCGCCCCGCACATACGAGGCGTGGAACGCCGCGCGCTCCTCGTCGGTCATCTGGTTGAGCAGCACGTTCGGGCTCTGCAGCGGGCCCATCCGGCGCAGGTGGTCCAGCGTCCACATCTTCTTCGGGTCGTCCAGGTGCAGGTGCGGCTGCGCGACCATGGTCTTGCCGTCGTCGCGGACGAAGCCCATGTCGGAGACCACGTCGGCCCAGTTCCAGCCGTGGTAGAGCGTCTCCCACTCACGGGCGCCGATGAGCTGGCCCATGTTCGGGGTGTTGCGGCCCTGGAAGGTCGGCCGGAACGCCTCGGCGTCGGTCCAGCGGCAGGCCTCGTGGCAGTACGTGCGCCACTGGCCGTCGACCTCGGCCATCACCATGTCCTCGCGCACGAGGCACGGGACCATGCAGGTCCAGCAGCGGTGCGGGTACTGGTAGTCCACGTCCTCGGCGACGATCGGGTGGTGCCCGTTCGGCGTCGACAGCCGGTTGTAGTTCTCCCACCACTTGCCATAGCGGTCGTACCAGCCCGGGTACTTGTACTCGAACCACTCGAAGTCCTTGTCGGTCATCGGGTCGATCCGCCAGTAGTTGGCCAGCCAGCCGGTCGCGAAGAACTGGGCCACCTCGTGCACGTAGCCCTTGTTCCAGATCTGGTTCCACGCCTCCTCGATGAGGTCGTGCGGGATGACCAGGCCGTACTTCTCCAGCGGGACCAGGTAGCTGCGGTAGTAGTCGTCGTAGATCCAGCGGCGCCACATCTCGGCGTACGACTCGCGGTCCTTGCGCCGGTCCTTGGTGCCGTACTCGATGAACGTGCCGATCGCGGCGTCCACCACGCGGTGGTTGTTCCACCAGGCGTAGCGCAGGTCGCGCTCGAGCAGCTGGTGGTTGCCCTCGTCGGCGAGCGCCATCAGCAGCGTCGCGTAGCCGTTGCTGATGTGCCGCGACTCGTCGGACTGCACCGAGTGGAAGACGGTGGGCAGCAGGTAGTCGCCGTTCGCGGCGGCCTCGGCCGGCATCGCGACGAACAGCGTGTTGGTGAAGGCCGTCTCGGCCACGATGGTCAGGTAGATGCTGGCCGCGGTGATCGCGTCGCCGGTGATGAAGCCCTCGGCGAACTGACGCCCGATCGTGCCGCAGTAGTCGTTCTGGAAGTTGCGCAGGCTCGAGTTGAAGCCCGCCGGGTCGATGTAGTTGTTCATGTACAGGCGCTTGAGGTTCTGCTGGATCGTCGAGTGCCGTACCTCGTCGATCATCTGGATCGCCTGGCCGTTGTGCAGCTCCGGGTTGGGCACGTTGCGGAACAGCAGCGGCATCGCCCGGGCCGCCGAGATCTCCGGCAGCGGGATGATCGACAGGAACAGCTTCTGCCACTCCAGCCAGCGTTCCTGCACCTGGCGGAACATGTTGCCGCGGATCGCGCCGTCCGACGCGCCGTAGACCCGGTGGTCCTTCTCCTCCTGCATCGGGAAGTACGACCGCAGCACCTGCTTGAGCGGGTCCTTCTTCTGTGCCTTGCGGAACGTGTAGTCCGTTCCGTACTGCGAGACCGGCTGGTGGTACATCGGTTCCCAGGACAGTTCCTGGATCTTCTGATGAGCCCTGGCCACGCTCTGCCGACTCATGAGTCAACTCCTCATCCTTGGCGGCGTCCCTCAGCGGAGATCACATCCCAGCTCGCGGGTTTCTGCGGTCTCAGATTGAGTCAGGCCCGCTTTCTCCCGGCTCGTCTCCGAACACGGCGGCCCGGATCTCCGCGAGGTGGCGTTTGACGTTCTCGCCCACCTGGCGGTCGCCCTCCGCGGCCGGCTCGATCCCGAACGCGCGCAGCAGCGCGGCGGCCGGCGGCCCGGGGTCGGCGCCGCCGAGCACCGGGTGCAGCCCGACCGAGGCGAGATGGTGGAAGACCACGTTGACGACGGTCCACGGGTTGAACGTTTCGGGCGCCGGCTCCATCGCCTGAGTCCATCGCGGCCCGACCGGATTGGGGTCTCAACTTGAGACGGTTCGATGCGGGCCGGCGCGTACGGTGTAACCAGTCTGTAACAGCTGGCAAGGGAGCCCGACCCATGCCGCAGCCCAGTGACAGCGACGGTCTCGCCCGCACGCGCGAGCAGTTCCTGACGGCCGAGGAAGTGGACCCTCATCAGGTACGGGACGCGATCCTGGCCTCGTGGTGGCGGTCCCGGCGATGGAACGTGGCCGCCGACCGGATCGACCTGGCCTACATGCGCGACCCCGACCTCGACACGCCGCTGACCCGCAGCGCCCTACCGGTCTTGCGCCATCTGCGCGAACATCTCGACGGCCAGCCGATCAGCATCATCCTGACCGACCAGGCCGGCCTGGTGCTGACCCGGATGGACGCCGGCCGCGACCTCGACGCCCACCTCGACCGGGTCAACCTGGCCCCCGGCTTCAGCTACGCCGAGGAGTTCGTGGGCACCAACGGGATCGGCACCGCGCTCGAGGGCGGCCGGCCCATGCACGTCTTCGGCCACGAGCACTACGCCGAGCACCTGGAGGACCTGGCCTGTGCGGGCGTGCCGATCCACCACCCGATCTCCGGCAAGACGGTCGGCGCGGTCGACCTCACCTGCTGGCGCAAGGACGCCGACCCGCTGCTGCTCACCCTGGCCAAGACCACGGCGGGGCAGATCCAGCAGGCGTTGCTGGCCGACAGCGGGATCCGTGAGCTGGAGCTCCTGCAGGAATACCTGCGCACCTGCCGGCGTACGGCGGGAATCGTCTTCGCCTTGAACAACGACGTCGTGATGATGAACGACAACGCGCGGCACGCCCTCGACCCGGCCGAGCAGGAGGTGCTGCTGGCGCGGGCGGCCGAGACGCTGGCCGGGCGCAACCCGACCGCCTCGCCGACGGTGGAGCTGCCGAGCGGCGTGAAGGCCCGGATGTTCTGCCGTCCGGTGCGCGGCGAGGGCGGGCCGACCGGCGGCGTCGTGCATGTCAAACTGGCGGAACAGCGCGCGGGCGTACGGCTGGATGTCGCCCCGTCGCCCCGGATGTTCCTGCCCGGGCTCGTCGGGTCCGGTGGTCTCTGGCTGCGCGGCTGTCACCAGGTGAAATCGGTGCACGCGGCGGGCGAGTGGCTGGCGCTGGAGGGCGAGGCCGGGGTCGGCAAGCTGGCCGTGATCCGCGCGGTGCACCAGCACGACAGCCCCGGTGCGCACTTCGCCGTGCTCGACGCGGCGTCGGCCGGCCGTGGCTGGCTCGCCGACGTTCGCCGCGAGCTGCGCGAGGGTGAGGGCGCGCTGGTCATCCGGCACGCCGACCGGCTCAGCGGCCACACCCTGCGGTCGCTGGCGCAGACGCTGGAGAAGGCCCGCTCCGGCCCGGACCCGACGCCGTGGGTGGCGGTCACGCTGAGCCAGCGCCACGACGGCAGCGAGCTGGCCGACCTGCTGCGCTTCTTCCCGAGCACGGTCGAGCTGCCGCCGCTGCGCTACCACCTCGACGACGTGCCGGCGCTGGTCCCGTTCTTCCTGGCCAAGCTGGTGCCGGACGGCCGGCTGACGTGCTCGCCGGAGGCGATGCAGATGCTGAGCCGGTCGAGCTGGCCCGGGAACGTCGAGCAGCTGTGGCAGGTGCTGCGCAACATCGTCCAGCATCGCCGCTCGGGCGAGATCCGTCCCGGCGACCTGCCGCCGGAGTGCCGCACGGTGAGCCGCCGCCTGCTCAGCCCGCTGGAGGCGATGGAGCGCGACGCGATCGTGCGCAGCCTGACCGACTGGGACGGCAACAAGATCAAGGCGGCGGCGGCGCTGGGCATGTCCCGCGCGACCATCTACCGCAAGATTCACGAGTACGGGATCGTGGCCCCGGCCAAGTGAGGCACGGCCGGGCCGACTCAGGCCTGGTCCAACCCTTCCCTGCCGTTGTCCCCTTTCCTGCCGTCGCGGCCTTCCCTGCCGCCATCGCCTTCCCTGCCGCCGTCGGCCCGGGCCGTATGGGGGGCCGGCCGGGCGGCATTGGCGCCCGGTGCCCGGCGTCCCAGCCCGGCGCGCTGGTTCCCCGGCAGCCGGGCCCGCCGGGCGCGGTCGCGGGCCACGCCGGCAGCCGCCTGGGCGTCGGCCGCGGCGTCCGCGCGCAGGCGGGCTCCGGCCTCGGCAACGGTTTCCTGATCCATGAGATCACTTCGCGTTCCGGCAAATCGACGCAACAACCGACGCAACCATCTTCCCGTATCGGGGGCTCCGAAGGGAAGCGATCGATCGAGTGAGTCGCGGTCCGATTAGGTTGAGCCCCATGCGTACCGAAGCGCGCTTCCCGTCGGCCGGTCCCGCGGCCGGCCACTACGAGAGCTTCTTCCTCAAGGCCACCCGTCCCGGCGGCGGGCGCGCGGTATGGATCCGCTGCACGACCCACAAGCGACCCGGCGAGGCCCTGACCGGATCCGTGTGGTTCACGATGTTCGACGCCGGCGCGCCCGCCCCCGTCGCGGCCAAGGCGACATTTCCCGCCGATGCGGTCGAAGCTCCGCCCGGCGGTTACCTCCGCGTCGGGGAGGCGTCCCTGACGCCGGGCGCCGCGCGGGGCGCCATCGCCGTCCCCGGCGTCGCGGTCGACTGGGAGCTGACCTACACCGACCGCGCCGCGGTGTTCCGCCATCTCCCGTACGACTTCCTGTACCGCACCCCGCTGCCGAGGACCAAGTTGCTTTCGCCGCACCCGGACGTCCGCGTCTCGGGCTCGATGACCGTGAACGGCGAGCCGGTGGTGCTCGACGACTGGCCGGGCACGGTCGGCCACAACTGGGGCGCCGAGCATGCCGAGCGCTGGATCTGGCTGCAGGCGAACGAGTTCCGCGAGGCCGGCGGCTTCTTCGACGCCGGCCTCGGGCGCATCCGGCTGGGATCGCTGACCACGCCGTGGGCCGCCAACGCGGTGCTGCATCTGGATGGCGTCCCGCACCGGCTCGGCGGCCTCCGGGGAGGCTGCTCGACCAGGGTGAACGAAAGTCCCACCGCATGCGAGTTCGAGCTCGGCGGCGGTGACGTGCGGGTCCGCGGTCGCGTGTCGGCGGACGCCCGGAAGTTCGTCGGCTGGGTCTACGCCGACCCGGTGGGCCCGGAGCACAACACCGTCAACTGCTCGATCGCCGACCTCGATCTCACGGTGGAGCGCAGGGGCCGGCCGCCGAAGACGCTCACCTGCCGGGGAGCCGCCGCGTACGAGCTCGGCATGCGCGAGACCGGCCACGGGATAGCGCTCCAGCCGTTCCCCGACGGATGACGAGTGCGCTGCCATCGGCAGCGCCGCCCGGCGACCGCGGGCGTGACCCTCGCAGCCTTTATCTCCCATCGAATTTGCAGAAATATGGCCGCGGCGGAAATAGCGGAGGGAGCGCCGGAGGTTTGATCCGACGCTGGATCACATCGACGAAAGCAGCGAACATGAGCGACGAGACCGCCGCGGCGCTGGCTCGGGACCGGGTCATCGACATCACCACCACCGGGCGCAGGACCGGCGAACCGCGCCGGATCGAGATCTGGTTCCACCGGTACGACGGCCGGTACTACATCACCGGCAGCCCCGGCCGTCCCCGCGACTGGTACGCCAACCTCGTCGCGAATCCCCGGTTCACGTTCCACCTCAAGGAGTCGGCGACCGCCGACCTGCCGGCGACCGCCCGCCCGATCACCGACCGGGCCGAGCGCGAGAAGGTCTTCGCCGGCGTGCTGGCCCCACTCGGCGACTTCACCAGCAGGCCGGGGAACGAGCCCGAGGTCTGGGTGGCGGGCAGCCCGCTGGTCGAGGTCACGTTCGCCTGACGCCGCCCCACCGCGGCCGATCCGGATCGGCCGCGGTGACGCCGGGCGCCGGCCGCGCGATAACCGGTGGCGCGAAGGCGGTCGCCGCGCAACGATCGGCATGTGCTGATGATTCTCACGCCGCCGCTGCGGGAGTACCGCCGTCCCGGGCCGGCGATCTTCCGTGGTGGGCCGCCGCCGCGGTACGAGCCGCCCCGCGAGCCGGAGCCGTGCCGCCGCCGCCGCCGGTTCCAGCGGTATCTGCCGGGCCAGGCACGTTTCACGCGGGCGGCCCTGCGCGTCCGGCGCCCGCTGCGCCGGCGCGGCTGACGCCGCCGCGTCTGACGCCGCCGCGGCCGGCGCCGCCGCGGCCGGCGCCGAGAAAGCGGACGCCGGCGCGGGCGGAGGTCAGGCGGGTGGCTGCCAGCCGATGGCGGGCGCGATGTGCTTGACGATCGTCTCCAGGATGCGGGCGTTGTAGGCGACCCCGAGCTGGTTCGGCACCGTGAACAACACGGTGTCGGCCGCCCGCACGGCCTCGTCGGCGGCCAGCTCGGTCGCGATCTGGTCGGGCTCGCCGGCGTACGTGCGGCCGAAGCGTGAGCGGACCCCCTCGAGCAAGCCGATCTGGTCCTCCTGCTCCTGGTCGCCGAAGTAGATCCGGTCGATCTCCTCGGTGATCGGCAGGACGCTGCGGGAGACCGACACCCGCGGCGTGAAAGAGTGGCCGGCCTCGGCGAACGCGGCGCGGTAGAGCGCGATCTGCTCGGCCTGCAGCTGGTCGAACGGCACGCCGGTGTCCTCCGACAGCAAGGTCGAGCTCTGCAGGTTCATCCCCTCGGCCGCGGCCCACTGCGCGGTCTGCCGGGTGCCGGCGCCCCACCAGATGCGCGAGCGCAGGCCGGGCGACTGCGGCTGGATGGCGAGGCCGCCGCTGACGCCGCCGGTGCGGGCGGGGTCGGTGCGGGCCACGGCGGCGCCGGCGATGGCCTCGAGGAAGATCTTGGTCTTGGCGCGGGCCAGATCGGCGGCGGACTCACCCTCGGGCGGGACGTAGCCGAAGGCGTACGCGCCGTTCAGCGCCGTCTCCGGGGAGCCTCGGCTGACGCCCAGCTGGAGGCGGCCGCCGCTGATCAGGTCGGTCGCCGCCGCCTCCTCCGCCAGGTAGAGCGGATTCTCGTAGCGCATGTCGATGACGCCGGTGCCCATCTCGATCCGGCGTGTGCGGGCCGCGATCGCCGCCAGCAGCGGGAACGGCGACGCCAGCTGGCGCTCGTAGTGGTGCACCCGGACGAACGCGCCGTCGACGCCGAGATCCTCGGCCGCCTCGGCCAGCTCGATGGTCTGCAGCAGCGCGTCGGCGGCGGTCCGGGTCTGCGAGCCGGCCACGTTGCGCCAATGGCCGAAGGACAGGAAGCCGATCTTCTTGCGGACAGCGGAGGTCACCCGGAGAGCGTATCTCCGGTGCTCTGGCGGACGACCAGCTGGAAGGGCGCGTACGCCTCCTGGGGCGAGGTCGCCGGCCCCTCGGTGATGCGCCGCTCGAGCATGGCCAGCGCGAGGCGGGCGATCTCCCCCTTCTCCGGGCGGATCGTGCTCAGCGTGGGGGTGTGGAACTCACCCTCCTCGATGCCGTCGAAGCCGATCACGGCGACGTCGCCGGGCACCGACCGGCCGCGCTCGTGCAGGGCCCGCAGCGCGCCGATCGCGAGCAGGTCGTTGAAGCAGAACACCGCGTCCGGCGGATGCGGCAGGTCGAGCAGCACGTTCATCGCCGCGTAGCCGTCGGGGCGGTGGTAGCTCTTGGCCGGCACGACCAGCGACGCGTCGTAGCGGATCTTCGCGGCCCGCAGCGACGCCCGGTAGCCGCGCAGGCGCAGCGCCGCGGTGCCGCCGGAGACGTGCGGCTGGCTGCCGATGGCGGCGATCCGGGTGCGGCCGCGCGCGACCAGGTGGTCGGTCGCGGCCTGGGCGCCGGCCACGTTGTCGATGGTCACGTGGTCGACCGGGGCGTGCACGAGCCGCTCGCCCAGCAGCACCAGGGGAGTGCGGTCGCGGCGCTGGTCGACCTCCTTGGCGGTGAGCGCAAGCGGGCTGACGATCAGGCCGTCGACCAGGTGCGACTTGATGCCGTCGAGCACCACCCGCTCGTTGTCCTTGGCGCCCTGCGTCTCGTCGATCAGCAGCGTCCAGCCGTGCCCCTTGGCCTGCTGGACGAACTGGGCGGCCAGCTCGGCGAAGTAGGGCGACGCGATCTCGGGGACGGCCAGGGCGACCACGCCCGTACGCCCGCCGCGCAGCAACCGGGCCGAGAGGTTGGGGCGGTAGTCGAGCTCGTCGAGGGCGGCCCGCACCTTCGCCCGGGTGGCCTCGGAGACGAAGGGGAAGTCGTTGATCACATTCGACACCGTCTTGACCGAGACACCGGCGCGCAGCGCGACGTCCTTGATGCTGGCGCTCACCGGCGGCCCCCAATCGATGGTCCCAGGATAGTAAACCGCGTTTCTGGCTCTTTACAACGTAGTAAACAACGTTGTAAAACCAAGGGCATCGACGACCTGGGAGGTCAGTTGAACGTCGCCCGCCTCACCCTCGATCCGGCCTTCCGGATCGGCTCCATCGATCGCCGGCTCTTCGGCTCGTTCGTCGAGCACATGGGCCGCTGCGTCTACACGGGCGTCTTCGAGCCCGGTCACCCGCGCGCCGACGACCTCGGCCTGCGGCAGGACGTGCTCGAGCTGGCCCGGGAGATGGGGGTGACCCTGGTGCGCTACCCGGGCGGCAACTTCGTCTCCAACTACCGGTGGGAGGACGGCGTCGGCCCCCGCGAGTCCCGGCCGACCCGGCTCGACCTGGCCTGGCGCTCGATCGAGACCAACCAGTTCGGCCTGAGCGAGTACATGGCCTGGGTCCGCCGGCTGGGCGCGGAGCCGATGATGGCCGTCAACCTCGGCACGCGTGGCCTGCCGGAGGCGCTCGACCTGCTGGAGTACTGCAACTATCCCGGCGGCACCGAGATGTCGGACCGCAGGATCAAGAACGGCGACCTCCAGCCGTACGGGATAAAGCTGTGGTGCCTCGGCAACGAGATGGACGGGCCTTGGCAGATAGGCCACCAGACCGCCGCCGAATACGGCCGCAAGGCCGCGGAGACCGCCCGGGCCATGCGCCGCCTCGACCCGAGCGTCGAGCTCGTGGCCTGCGGCAGCTCCAACCGGCAGATGCCGACGTTCGGCGCCTGGGAGGCGACCGTCCTCGAGCAGTGCTACGACCAGGTCGACTACATCTCGATGCACGCGTACTACCAGGAGCACGACGGCGACACCGACAGCTTCCTGGCCTCGGCCGTCGACATGGATGCGTTCATCGACGACGTCGTGGCCACCGCCGACCACGTCCGGGCCAAGACCCGCAGCGAGAAGAAGCTGCGGATCTCGTTTGACGAATGGAATGTGTGGTACGCGGACCGTTTCCCGGGCGAGTCCGCTCTCGAGTGGCAGCAGGCGCCCCGGCTCATCGAGGACGAGTACAGCGTGGTGGACGCCCTGGTTGTCGGCACGTACCTGATCTCGCTGATCGGCCACGCCGACCGGGTGGCGATCGGCGCCCAGGCCCAGCTCGCCAACGTCATCGCCCCGATCCGCACCGAGCCCGGCGGCCCCGCCTGGCGGCAGACCATCTTCCACCCGTTCGCCCAGGCCGCCCGGTTCGCCCGGGGCGAGGCGTTGCGGGTCGAGCCGGTGGCGCCGTCGATCGAGACGAAGAAGTACGGCGCCGTCCCGGCCCTGACCGCGGCCGCCAGCTACGACGCCGGGTCCGGCAGCGCCGCCCTGTTCGCGGTCAACCGGGACCGCGCCGAGCCGATCGAGCTCACCGTCGACCTGCGCGCGCTGCCCGGCGCGACGCTGCGCGCCCACCACGTCCTCAGCGACGACGACCACCGCGCCACCAACACCCAGCAGAACCCCGACCGGATCGTCCCCCGGGTGATCGCGGGCGGGGAACAGACCGGACAGATCACCGTGACCCTCCCTCCCGCCTCCTGGAACGTCCTCGAAATCTCCGCGCCCGAATAAGGAGCTCCTGATGACCCCCTCCGCCAGTGCCTTCTCCCGTCGCCGGTTCCTCGCCCTGACCGGCGGCGCCGGCTCCGCCCTCGCCCTCGCCGCCTGCGGTGGCACCTCGACCAAGCCGACCGCCGCCCCGGCCGGCGGCAACGGCGGCGCCAGCTACAGCGGCCCGAACGTGACCGTCAGCTTCTGGAACGGCTGGACCGGCAGCGACGGCCAGACCGCGCAGGCCATGGTCGACCAGTTCAACAAGGACAACCCCAACGTCCAGGTGAAGATGAACGTCTTCCAGTGGGCCGACTTCTTCACCAAGCTGCCCGCGGCCGTGCAGAGCGGCAACGGCCCGGACGTGGCCGCCATGCACATCGACGACATCCCGACCCAGGCCGCGCAGCAGGTCATCGTGCCGATCGACGACGTGGCGACCGCGCTCGGGCTCAAGGAGTCCGACTTCGCCCCGGCCGTCTGGAACGGCGGGGTCTACCAGCAGAAGCGGTACGGCATCCCGATCGACGTGCACAACCTGGGCCTGTACTACAACAAGACCGTCATGGAGAAGGCCGGCCTCGACCCGAACAAGCCGCCGACCACCAAGGACGAGTACATGAGCCAGCTGGACACGCTGAAGTCCAAGGGCATCCAGGGCTCGTGGGTCTCGCCGTTCCAGTTCACCGGCGGCTTCCAGTTCGAGTCGCTGCTCTGGCAGTTCGGCGGGGACGTGTTCAGCGCCGACAGCTCCAGCGCCACCTGGAACTCCGACCAGGGCGTGCAGGCGCTGACCTGGATGGTCGACCTGGTCAAGAACGGCTACAGCCCGAAGAACGTGGGCCAGGACGCCGACTACATCGCGCTGAAGAACGGCAAGAACGTCTTCAACTGGCAGGGCATCTGGCAGGTCAACGACGTGGCCGCGCTGACCACGTACAAGATCGGCACCGCCCCGCTCCCGAAGATCGGCTCGACCGGCGGCGTCTGGGGCAACAGCCACCAGTTCGTGCTGCCGCGCAAGAAGGACAACGACGCCAACAAGGCGAACGCGAGCCGGTTCTTCATCAACTGGTTCACCCAGCAGGCGGCGGCCTGGGCCAAGAGCGCCAAGGTGCCGGCCCGCAACGACCTCGCCCAGGGCGCCGAGTTCAAGGCCATGACGGCTCTCCAGTCGTTCGCGGCCGACGTGCAGTTCACCCACTTCCCGCCGTCGGTGGCCGGCATCGGCGACGCGCTCGCCCAGCTCTACACCGGCGTGCAGAGCGCGGTGCTGCTCAAGCAGGACCCGGCGGCTGCGCTGAACGCGGCCGCGGACAAGGCCAACAAGATCCTGGCCGACAACAAGAAGAAGTACGGAGCCTGATCATGGCGGTCGAGGCCCCCGCACTCGGCGTCGAGCCGGCCGCGGGAGAGCGCCCTGGCAAGGGCGGGATCCCGCGGCACGGGCGGCTCACGCCGTACCTGTTCCTGTTGCCCTTCCTGGTGTTGTTCGTGGGCTTCGTGCTGATCCCGGCGATCTACGGGTTCTGGGTCAGCCTCCACGACTACAACTACCTGCTGCCCGGCAAGCCCTGGGTCGGACTGCAGAACTACATCGACCTGTTCACCCCGGGCAGCCGGGACAGCGGCGACTACTGGAAGAGCATGGAGGCCACCGGCATCTTCACGGTCTTCAGCGTGCCCTTCCTGATCGTCTGCCCGCTCGGCGTGGCGCTGCTGCTCAACCGCGCCTTCCGCGGCCGGTCGTTCTTCCGCGCCGTCTTCTTCGCGCCGTACGTGCTGGGCGTCGCCGTGGTCGGCATCCTGTTCCGGTTCGTGCTCGACCCCAACATCGGCCTGGTCAACTACTACCTGGGCCACGCGATCCCGTGGACCACCGACCTGCCGTGGGCGTGGATCTCGCTGATCGGCATGACCGTCTGGTGGACGCTCGGCTTCAACGCCGTCATCTACCTGGCCGGCCTCCAGGAGATCCCGGCCGAGCTGTACGAGGCGGCCAAGGTCGACGGCGCCTCGCGCTGGCAGGAGTTCCGCAACGTCACGCTGCCCGGGCTGCGGCCGGTCATGGCGTTCGTGACCACCGTGACGATCCTGGCCTCGGCCAACATGTTCGGCCAGTCGTTCCTGCTGACCAAGGGCGCGCCGGCCAACGAGACCCGTACCGCGATCATGTACATCGCCGAGACCGGCCTGGCCAACAACCGCCAGGGCATGGCCGCGGCGATGAGCTACATCCTCGCGCTGGTCCTGCTCGCGATCAGCGTCCTCAACATGCGCCTGACCCAGCGCCGGGAGGTCTCGTGACACTCCGCCGGATCCCGTTCTGGATCACCCTGGCCGTCCTCACCGTCATCTTCGTGGCGCCGCTGCTGTGGATGCTCAGCACGTCGTTCAAGACCAACAACGACGCCACCGCGCTGCCGCTGTCCTGGCTGCCGAACCCGTTCAGCACCGACGCGTACTCGACGGTGCTGACCACCAACTCGGCCACGCCGGTGCTGCGCTGGTTCGTCAACAGCCTGATCGCGGCGACCGCCAACGCGTTGCTGATCGTGGCGGTGGACGCCATGGCGGCGTACGCCCTGGCCCGCCTGAAGTTCCGCGGCCGCAAGCTGATGTTCGCCACCGTGGTCGGCACGCTGTTCGTGCCGCCGTTCCTGTTCCTCGTGCCCAATTACCTGATCGTCAGCCAACTGGGCTGGCTGGACTCGCTGTGGGCGCTCATCGTCCCCTCGGCCGGCGGCGCGTTCGGCGTGTTCTTCCTGCGCCAGTTCTTCGTGTCGCTGCCGGCCGAGCTCGAGGAGGCGGCGCTGATCGAGGGCGCCAACCAGTGGCAGATCTTCACCCGGATCGTGCTGCCGCTGGCCCGCCCGGCGCTGGCCACGCTCACCGTGCTGTCGTTCCTGACCAACTGGAACGACTTCCTCTGGCCCCTGTACGTGCTGTTCAGCGCCGACCGTCTGACGCTGCCCGCCGGCCTCGGCAACCTGCAGAACGCCGCCACCACCAACTATCCGATCGCGATGGCGGGAGCGGTGGTGGCCAGCGTGCCGGTGCTGATCCTGTTCATCGCCGCCCAGCGCCACGTCATCCAGAGCGTCACGCACAGCGGCCTGAAGGGGTGAACCTGTGTTCCGTGCCCTGCTCCTGCTCGTCAGCATGCTGGTCAATCCGGTGTCGCAGTCGTTCGCGGACACCTACGCCGACCCGATCGTGATCCGCGGGCAGGACGGCTACTGGTACGCCTATGCCACCAGCGACCCCCTGCGGTCGGGGGAGGGCACGGCGCACCGCATCCCGATCTCCCGCTCCACCGACCTGGTGAACTGGACGTACGTCGGGGACGCGCTCACCGGCCCGGCGGCGCCCTATGTCGCGCCCGGCGCCTCCTACTGGGCGCCGGACGTGCGTTTCCTGGACGGCCGCTACGTCATGTACTACGCGGTCACCGACACCACGGTCTCGCCCGACGGCTCCGACTTCGCCATCGGCGTGGCCACCGCACCGGCGCCCGCCGGCCCGTGGACCCAGCAGGCCGCGCCGGTGGTCGCGCCGCGGCCCGGCGGCGGGGGCGGCTACCTGAGCACCATCGACCCGGCCGAGCTCACCGCGGCCGACGGCTCGCGCTACCTCTACTTCGGCAGCTACTACGGTGGCATCTCGGTGGTGCCGCTGGCCGCCGACGGGCTCAGCGCGACCGGCGCGCCGACGATGGTCGCGATCGACAACAAGTACGAGGGCGCCTACGTCGTCCGCCACGGCGACTACTACTACCTGTTCGCGTCGTCGGCCAACTGCTGCGCGGGGCCCGCGACCGGGTACGCGGTCTCGGTCGGGCGGTCGGCGTCGCCGCTCGGTCCGTTCGTCGACGCCCACGGGATCTCGCTGTTGGCCTCGAAGGTCGGCGGCACCCCGGTCGTCACCCAGAACGGCAACCGCTGGATCGGCACCGGTCACAACGGCATGGTCACCGACTGGTCCGGGCAGGACTACCTCGTCTACCACGCGATCGACCGCCACCAGCCGTACCTGGACGCGCCGTACGGCATCAACCGGCGGCCGATGCTGCTCGACCGCCTCGACTGGGTCGACGGCTGGCCGGTCGTGCGGGCCGGCGCCGGGCCGTCCGACACGCCGCAGCCGGCGCCGGCCGGCACCGGGGCCGAGACGTTCGACGGCCCGGTCCGGTGGCTGCCGGGGTCGTGGCGGGTCGAGGGCGGCCACGCCACCGGGCACGGAACCGTGCTCCGGCCGGCGCCGGCCGGGGATCTGCGGGTCGAGGCGGACCTGCGGGTGCCGGCCGGGTCCGCGGCCGGGCTGATCGCCGGGACCGCCCGGGTCTCCGTCGACCGTGCGGCCGGTCAGCTGGTCGCTGTCTCTCCGAAGGCCCGGGTTTCGGCGCCGCTGCCGGCCGGGGTGGACTGGGGCGCATGGCACAGCCTGGCCGTCTCGGTGCGCGGCCGTCATCTCGTGGCCGAGCTGGGAGAGGCGCGGCAGAGCGGGCCGATCGTGTCGCTCGCGCTCACCGTTCCGGTGGCCGGCGTCCCGGTCGCGGGCTTCACCGGCCGCGGGGACGTCGACGAGTTCAGCGTTGAGCGGCTGTTCAAGCCGGTCACGCATCTCGTCCCGGCACCGGCCGTCGGGCGGGTGGCGTGGTCGGATTCCTTTGACGGCGGCACGCTCGGCGCCGGCTGGACCTGGGTGCGGCCCGACCCGGCGGTCACCGTCGCCGGCGGCTCGCTCAACTGGCCGGTGGAGAACGCCGATCTGACCGGAACCAGCAACAACGCCTCGGTCCTGCTGCGGGACGCGCCCGCGGGCAACTGGACGGCCGAGACCAAGCTGACGCTCGACCTCGGCGTCGACGAGGTGCGCAACTATCAGCAGGCGGGGCTCATCGCCTACGCCGGCGACGACGATTTCGCGCGGCTCGACGTGGTGTCGATCTGGAACACCCGGCAGATCGAGTACGGGCGGGAGCTGCCCTACGCGGGAGCGCTGGCCTACGGCGGCATCACCGTCGGCACGCCCGGGGTCACGACCTGGCTCCGGCTCGTGCACCGGCTCGGTCCCGGTGGTGAGCACCAGTTCCGTTCCTCGACGTCCACCGATGGGCACACCTGGACCGTGGGCGGAGTCTGGACCTTCCCGGCCGGTGCTCAGCCGCGGATCGGTCTGGATTCGCATGGCGGCGCGACGCCGCCGACGGTCGCTCAGTTCGACTATTTCCGGATTTATACGCCGTGAGGCGTACGCTCGTGTCGCTGCTGGCGGCGATCCTGCTCGCCGCCTGCAGCGACGCCCCTCAGGAAAAGGGAGCCGCGCCTGTGACCTTCACCAACCCGGTCTACGAAAAGAACTTTCCCGACCCGGGCGTCCTCGACGTCGACGGCACCTGGTACGCCTACGGCACCAACAACGCCGTCGACAACGTCCCGCTGCTCACCTCCACCGACCTCGTGCAGTGGACCGAGCAGGGTGACGTGCTGCCGCAGGTCGGCTCGTGGGCCTCGTACGGCAACACGTGGGCGCCCGAGGTGATCCGCACCGACGCCGGCAAGTACGTGCTCTACTACACCGCCCGCTGGAACAAGGCCGACCGCCAGTGCATCGGCGCGGCCGTCGCCGACTCGCCGAAGGGCCCGTTCGTCGACCCGCACCCGGCGCCGCTGATCTGCCAGGACGACGAGGGCGGCTCGATCGACGCGAGCCCGTTCCGCGACACCGACGGCACGCTCTACCTGCACTGGAAGAACGACGGCAACCACATCGGCGTGCCGTCCCACCTCTACGCCCAGCGGCTGGCGCCGGACGGTCTGTCGCTGACCGGCGGTCGCGTACGCCTGCTGACCAACGACAAGCCGTGGCAGGGCGCCGTGATCGAGGCCCCCGAGATGATCCGCCACGACGGGAAGCTCTGCCTGTTCTACTCGGGCGGCGCCTTCGACTCCGACGGCTACGCGGTCGGCTACGCCACCTGCGACTCCCCGATGGGCCCGTGCCAGGACGCCCCGGAGAACCCGATCCTGCGCTCGTCGCCGGACGCGGCCGGCCCCGGCCACTGCTACCCGGTGACCACCGCCGACGGCACGACCTGGCTACTCTATCACGCGTGGCCGCCGGACGCGATCGGCAGCGTCGCCCCCGGCCGCCAGATGTGGCTAGACCGCGTCGACTGGGTCGACGGCAAGCCGGTCGTCCACGGCCCGACCGCCGGCCCGCAGCCGATGCCGTGATCTCATAGCGGCATGCTCCCGGACGGCTCGCCGGCGTCCCTCGCCGAGGCGATCGGCGTCGTCGCGCCGTCCCTGGCCGGCCTCCCGGTCGAGATGCGCCCGCCGACCGGCGACGACGATCCGATGTGGGCCTCGTCGACCGCGATCGTCGGCGGCGCGTACGTGGCGAAGTTCGCCTGGTCGCCACCCGCGGCCCGGCGCCTGGCCCACGAGATCGCCGTCCTGACCGCCCTGGCCGGCGATCGGTGCATCCCGTCGCTGGTCGCCGCCGCCCCCGACCCCGCGCTGCTGATCACCCGCCGGGTCGCGGGGGAGTCGCTGTACGCGGCCGCCCCGCCCGGCACGGCCGGTCGCCAGCTGGCCTCGTTCCTCGCCGCGCTGCACCACCCCGGCACCCGGGCCCGGGTCGAGGCCGTCACCGGCCCGCTGCCGGAGGCCGCGGACGGTTCGCAGCACCCGGTCCCGACCCGGGTGCTGCGCTCGCGCCTCGACGGGGTCTCGGCCCTGTGCGACTGGATCGACGAGACGCTCGCGCCGCCCCGCCCGCCGGTGCTGGTCCACGCCGACCTGCACGGCGACAACCAGGTCTGGTCCGGCGGCCGGCTGCGGCTCGTCGTCGACTTCGAGACGGTCGCGCTGGCCGAGCCCGAGTACGAATTGCGGGCGTTGCCGGGCACCGCGGTGTTCGCCGAGGTCGTGCGCCACTACGAGAGCCTGACCGGGCGTCGCGTCGACCTCGCGCGCGTGCGGGCGTGGCACATCCGCACCGCGTTGCACGACGCCCTGTGGCGGGGCGAGCCGGCGAACGGCCGTCCGGACCTGCGGCTCTCTTGACGCCTGCCGGCCTCCGCGTGGCCGAAGCCGTTTGGGCGCTCAGGGCTCGGTGCCGGTCGGCCGTCGGCCCCCGGTTGCTATCGGCGACCGTCGGGAGATGAGCTGCTCTGTCGGCGTCCTTTGCTCTGCTCACCAATACGCGCCCCGGGTGGATCAGCCGCTCGGCCGCTCGCCCCTTCGCCTGCTCGCCCCTTCGCCTGCTCGCTTGTCGCCCGCTCGCCTCCCTCGTCCTCTCGCTCATTCGCTGAGCCAATCTGCTGCCCTGATGATGTGGCGTGCGGCGGGTGCTCGACGTCATCAAGATTGAGCGGTCGCGGGCGTCACGGCGCCAGATGCCGGGCAGGGTGATGACTTGCTGCCGTGGGAGGGCAGCGGGTCATCAAGGTCCACCGGCGGGTGTGCGCGCAACGGCGCCGGAGGGACGGCGCGGACAACGGCGGGCGCGAGGGGCGGCGCGGGCGCGAGGGCGGCGCGGGCGCGGGACGGGCGACGCAGGCGGCGGGCGTGGGAAGAGCGGCGCGGGCGAAGGCAGGCGCGAGGGACGGCGCGGGCGCGGGACGGGCGGCGCGGGCGAAGGCAGGCGCGAGGGACGGCGCGGGCGCGGGACGGGCGGTGCGGGCGGCGGGCGCGGGACGGGCGGCGCGGGCGAAGGCAGGCGCGAGGGACGGCGCGGGCGCGGGACGGGCGGCGCGGGCGGCGGGCGCGGGAAGAGCGGCGCGGGCGGCGGGCGCGGGAGGGGCGGCGCTGGCGACGGGCGCGGGACGGGCGACGGGCGCGGGCAACTGGCGCGCGGTGGCAACGGCGCGCGGGTAACGCGTACGAGTCGGCGACGGCGAGTCGCCGCTGTGGATGACGGCCCGAAGTTGTCGTAGGCGGCCTCCACTATGTCCCCACCCAGTAACCGGGGTGGGGAACGTCTCCCGCTCGCCCGGGAGCCCCTGGCGGCCTGCTCAATGACCGGCACCCCGCCCCCACCCCATGCCCGAAAGTGCAAACAAAATCGAACACGAAGAATCGCATGTTGACATCAATTTCACACGCGGCGTAACTTTTCGCTCAGGTGTCGACAACCGTGAATGTCTGCGAGGCCGGCCGCAGACAGCACCGTCCACTCCCCAGGAGCGCAGCATGCGCAGACATCGACCGTCCCTTCTTCCCCGCCTCGGCGCCGCGCTGACCCTCGTCGCCGGGCTGCTCGTGGCCATCCCCGGGTCCGCGCAGGCGGCCGGCACCGGCCCCTGTGACATCTACGCCTCCAACGGCACGGCCTGCGTGGCCGCGCACAGCACCACCCGGGCGCTGTTCGGCGCCTACAGTGGCCGCCTCTACCAGGTGACCCGCGCGTCCGACGGCGCCACCCACGACGTCGGCACGCTCGCCGCCGGCGGCTACGCCAACGCGGCCGACCACGACGCGTTCTGCAACGGCACCACCTGCCGGATCACCAAGATCTGGGACCAGACCAGCCGACACAACGACCTGTCGGTGGCTCCGGACGGCGGCGCCGGCAGCGGCGACCGCGGCGCGGGCGCGAGCGTGATCGCGGTGACCGCCGGCGGCCACAAGGTGTACGGCATCTGGGGCACCCCCGGCGTCGGCTACCGCTACACCGGCGTGGCCTCGGGCGTCGCGGTCAACGGCCAGCCCGAGGGCGTCTACATGGTCGCCAGCGGCACGCACGTCAACTCGGACTGCTGCTTCGACTACGGCAACGCGGAGTCCACCCCGTACGACACCGGCAACGGGCACATGGACGCCGTCAGCATCGCCACCACCTGCTACTTCGCGCCGTGTCAGGGCTCCGGTCCGTGGATCGAGGCCGACCTCGAGAACGGCATGTTCCAGGGCGGCAACGGCTCCAATCCCAACCCCGGCAACAACTCACCCTTCGTGACCGCCGTCCTCAAGAACAACGGCCAGACGACGTACGCGTTGAAGGGTGGCAACTCGCAGTCGGGCGGCCTGACCACGTGGTACAACGGGTCGCTGCCGACCGACAAGCCGGGTTACAAGCCGATGCACCAGGAGGGCGGCATCATCCTGGCGATTGGTGGCGACAACAGCAACCGCAACCGGGGCACCTGGTTCGAAGGCGCCATGACCTACGGCTACCCGACCGACGCCGCCGAGAACGCGGTGCAGGCCAACGTGGTCGCGGCCGGCTACTCGGGGCGGACCGACGTGCCCAACGGCCCGCAGGGCACGGTCACCGGGCCGGGCGGCAAGTGCATGGACGTGGCGGCCGACGACACCGGCGCGAACGGCGCCGCGGTGCAGCTGTGGGACTGCCAGGCCTGGGCCGAGGACCAGCACTGGACCCACTTCGCCGACAACACGGTGCGGACGCTCAACCGCTGCCTCGACATCGTCGGCAACGGCACCGCCGGCGGCGCCCAGCTCGAGCTGTGGGACTGCAACGGCGTCGGCGGCCAGAAGTGGGTGCAGCAGGCCGACGGCTCGCTGCGCAACCCGCAGTCCGGCCGCTGCCTGGACTCGCCGAACGGCAGCACGGCCAACGGCGTACGGCTGCAGATCTGGGACTGCAACGGCGCGGCCGCGCAGAAGTTCGCGGTCAACGCCGGCGGCGCCACGGTCGGCCCCGGCGGCAAGTGCGTCGACGTCGCGGCCGACGACACCGGCGGCAACGGCGCGGCGGTCCAGCTCTGGGACTGCCAGTCGTACGCGATCGACCAGCACTGGTTCCACAACAGCAACGGGTCGCTGCGGACGCTCGGCCGCTGCCTGGACATCAACGGCAACGGCACCGCCAACGGCACCCAGGTCGAGCTGTGGGACTGCAACGGCGTCGGCGGTCAGGTCTTCCAGCAGCAGGCCGACGGCTCGCTGCGGAACCCGCAGTCGGGCCGCTGCCTGGACGCGCCGAACGGGGCGACCGGCAACGGCACCCGCCTGCAGATCTGGGACTGCAACGGCAGCGCGGCGCAGAAGTTCGCGCTGAGCTGACCAGCCGAGCTGACCAGCCGAGCTGACCAGCCGAGCTGACCAGCCGACGAGCGACAGGGGTCAGGCCGCCGCCCGCGCGGTGGCGGCCTGACCGTACACGGCGATCTCCGCGGCCGGCAGCGGCCGCGCATAGTGGTAGCCCTGCGCGTACCGGTAACCGAGCCGGTAGAGCTCCGCGGCCTGCTCCGCCGTCTCCACCCCCTCGGCCACCGCCCGCAGGCCCATGCCCTGGCAGATGCCGATCAGCGCGGCCACCACGACGCTCTCCTCGCCGGAGGAGGTGACGTCGTCGACGAACGACTTGTCGACCTTCAGGACGTCGGCCGGGCAGGTGCGCAGCAGGCCGAGCGACGAGTGCCCGGTGCCGAAGTCGTCCAGCGCGATCTTGACGCCGAGGGCGGCGATCGCCCGCAGCTCGTCCAGCGCGGTGCCGCCGTCGAAGACCGCCGTCTCGGTGACCTCGACCGTCAGCACGTGCGCGGGCAGGCCGGTACGGGCCAGGACCGCGGCCACCTCGCCCGCGAACCCGGCCTCGCGCAGCTGGCGGGCCGACACGTTGACGCTGACCGTGCGCGGAGCGGCGTCGCCGAGCTCGTGCCGCCACGCGACCGCCTGCCGGCAGGCCTCCTCGAGGATCCAGGCGCCCAGCGGGACGATCAGCCCGGTGCGCTCGGCGGCCGGGATGAACGCGTTCGGGCCGATCGGGCCGCGCTCGGGGTGGGTCCAGCGCACCAGCGCCTCCACCCCGAAGAGGCCGCCGTCCGGCATCGCCACGATCGGCTGGTAGAGCAGGTGCAGGCCGCCGGTCTCGAGCGCGATGCCGAGGTCGGCGGCGAGCCGGGACTGCTCGGCGCTGCGCTGGTCCATCGCCGCCGCGTACTCGACCAGGCGGCCCTTGCCCTGGCCCTTCGCCTCGTACATGGCGACGTCGGCGCGGCGGATCAGCTCGTCGGCGGTGTCGCCCGGCCGGGCGCGGGCCAGGCCGATGCTGGCCTCGACGACCAGCTCGTGGCCGCCGGCGTGCACCGGCAGCCGCAGGTCGGCGGCGATCGCGGCGATGACGGCGGCGCCGTCGTGGCGCAGCAGCAGGGCGTACTCGTCGCCGCCGAGGCGGGCCACCACGCTGCCGGCCGGCAGCCGGTCGGCGATCTTCGTGGCCACGCCGGTGAGCAGCTCGTCGCCGACCGCGTGGCCGAGGTCGTCGTTGATCGCCTTGAAGTCGTCGAGGTCGATGAGCGCGACGCCGACCGTGGCCGGGTCGTCGGCCAGCGCCGCGGTGATCGCGCGGGTCAGCACCGTGCGGTTGGGCAGGCCGGTGAGCGCGTCGTGGGTCGCCCGGTAGGCGAGCTCCCGCTGCCGGGCGTCGAGGTCGTCGAGCAGCCGCGCGTTGTCCCGCATGGCGACCAGCTGGCGGCAGGCCACCACGACGGTGACGGCGATCGAGCCGACGGCGATGGTCAGGATGTCGGGGGAGCGCACGGCCGCGCCGTACAGCAGCAGACCGGCGGTCGCGACCACCGCGGCGTACGGCATGAAGCTCAGCCGCCGCGGCACCGGGCGGGGGACCGGGCGCCCGGCCCGGCTGGCGCGCATCTGCCGGTCGGCGGCCAGGCCGAGCAGGAAGCAGGTGGCCGGCAGCAGCACGTGACCCTCGTTGAGGTACGGCCGGGACGCCAGCAGCGGGGCGAGCGCGCCACCGCCGGCGCCGACCGCGCCGGTCAGCGCGAGCAGGTGCAGGGCGCGCCGGTCGATCGGGCCGGTGCCGGTGAAGGCGACCTTGACGAACGCGAACACGCAGATGAACCCGGCGCCGACCACGACCAGCACGGCCGCCGACGAGGAGGCGCTGTCGCCCAGCCAGCTCTCCCACCGGGAGTAGCCGAAGTGCCAGGTGAAGGTCAGCACGGTGATGATGACGGTCGCGATGTCGAGGCCGAAGCGGGTCCACTCGACCCGCGTGCGGCGGGCGCCCGGGATGCGCAGCAGGCCCAGCAGCATCACCACGAGGCCGGAGGTGTACACCGCGGCGGTGAGGCTGCTGATGTGCTGCCCCTCCTGCTCGCCGCTGAAGTAGTCGTGGGCGTTGCCGGCGGCGCCGAGGCCGATCAGCATGATGCCGACCGCCATGTAGCGCCAGAAGGCCCGCCCGTCGCGGGCCGCCCGCCAGGAGGTCACGCCCGCCACCGGCACGGCGACGAACAGCGGGAGCCAGCCGATGACCGGCGGCGTGTAGTGGATCAGCCCGACGGTGAACCAGATCGCGGCGAGCACGAGCACACCGCCGCCGGCGGCGAGGGTCCGCGTGAGTCGCCACCGGGGAACCACGACGGCCTCGTCCGTCGGCGCGGGTGCATCTACCACGGCGATCAGATCGGCCGACGGTGTGATCGTCTGAGTGGTCGGTCGGACTTTCCGGCAGGCGGTCCCCCCGGATCCGGCTTAGGGTCGGTTCATGACTTCTGCGATCGACCTGCACGGCGCCCCGCACGTCGCCCGCTACCTGGAGACGGACGGCGAGGACGGCTACCTCTGGCGTAACGGGACCACCATCCTGATCCTGTTCACCACCGGCAACAAGTCCGGCGAGGAGCGCGCGCACGCCCTGATCTTCCGCGAGTTCCAGGGAAAGTACCTGGTCGTGGCGTCGAAGGGCGGCTCGGACACGCCACCGGCCTGGTTCGTGAACCTCGCCGCCGACCCGCGCGTCCAGGTGCAGATCAGGGGTGACCGCTTCGACGCCATCGCCCACGTCGCCACCCCCGAGGAGAAGCCGGCGATGTGGGCCACGATGGTCGAGGCCTGGTCCGACTACGACGAGTACCAGAAGAAGACGTCCCGCGACATCCCGGTCGTCGTCCTCGAACGCCTCGAGGACCAGATCTAGGAAAGGGGCCGCAGCCCCGCGGCGTCGAGCACATAGGCCGGCTCCAGCCCTTCGGTGGGCAGACCCACGATCGCGGCGCCCATCGAGGCCGGGGTGGGTGCGGGTGCGGGCCTGATCCCGTACGCGGTGACGGCCGTGTCGCCCACGCCGGTGCCCGGGGTGATCCCCGGCAGCACGGCCGTCATCGCGATGCCGAGGTCGCGCGCCTCCGCCGCCGCATAGCCGGTCATCAGCCGTACGGTGGCCTTCGCGCCCGCGTATCCGCCGCTCAGCGGTGATCCCCGCCGCTCGGCGCCGCTGCCGAAGATCACCACGCGCGAGCCGGGGGCGAGCGGCAGGCGCAGCGCCGCCCGCAGCCAGGTGAACGCGATCCGGACGTCGGCGTGCCAGTTCACCGAGAACGTCTCCCACGTCTGCGCGGTCAGCGGCCGCATCACCGGAACGGCGCCGGCCGTCACGACCAGCAGATCGGGACGGTGTTTGGCCAGCACCTCGCCGGCGAAGCTCTCGTCGGTGGCATCGCCCGGCTCGTCGGCGCCGGCCCGGGCGACGACCGTGACCCGGGCGCCGGTCGCCCGGGCGGCGTCGGCCACCCCGCGGCCGAGGCCCCGGCTGCCGCCGACGACCACCACGGATGTGTCTGTCATGGGTTCCTCCCAGCGTTGTCGGTCAGCCGGGTAGATCCGGGCCGGGCGGCAGAGTCACCGGCCGGCCGAAGAGAGGAAAGAGCTCGGGCATCAGGAAGATGTCGATCCGGCCGACGCCGCCCGGGCCGGCCTCGAGGACCTGCAGGGCGTGCGCCTCGCCATCGGCGTACATGGCGTAGGTCGGCTGCCCGTTGGCGGCCGGTGTCACGGGACGGATCGTGAACCGGCCGGGGTCGCGCAGCACGTGCGTGCCGAGGAAGCCGATCACCGCGTCGCGCCCGGCGAACCAGCTTGCGTGCGGCGGCATCTCCAGCGTGACGTCCTCGCGGAGGACCTCGGCCAGCGCGCCGACATCGGCGGCGGCGAAGGCTTCGACGTACCGGCGCAATTGGCTCTTGATCTCGGGGTTGCCGGGTTGGCCGAGACCGTCCGGGTCGGGAGCCGCGCGGGCGATGCGCTCGCGGGCCCGCAGCAGCGCGCTGTTGACCGCGACCGTCGTCGTGCCGAGCGCCGCGGCCACCTCGCCGGCCGGCAGATCGGCGACGTCGCGCAACAGCAGGGCCGCCCGCTGCCGGGCCGGCAGATGCTGGAGCGCGGCCACGAACGCCAGCCGCACCTGGTCGCGCGTGCCCACCTCGTCGGCCGGATCGACCGGAAGCGGACCCACCCAGCGCGTCCCCGCCGGCGCCGGCCGGGCCCGCGGGAGCCAGTCCGCCTCGGCGCTCCCCAGATCCGCCGGCAGCACCCGCCGCCCCCGCTGCTCGATCGCCCGAAGGCACACGTTGGTGGCGATCTGGTGCAGCCAGGTCCGGACCGACGCCCGGCCCTCGAACCCTTCGTAGCCGCGCCAGGCCCGCAGGTACGCTTCCTGCGTCGCGTCCTCGGCGTCGGCGGCCGAGCCGAGCATCCGATAGCAGTGCGCCAGAATCTCCCGCCGCAGCGGCCCGGCCGCCTCCGTGAACTCCGTCATGCCGGCACCTCCCGCCCGTATGGACCCGCGCCGGCGCCGAAACTCACCGGCCGCCGGCGTCCGGCAGGCAGCCGTGGCGGTACGGTCCAGGAGAGCACATCTCGTCGCCGGCGATCGGACCGCCATGACGCTGAAGAAGACGCTCCTCCTGGTCGCCGGAATCGTGGGGGCCGGGCTGGCCGTCCGCGCGGCGGTGCCCCGGCGAGCGGAAAGCCCGGTCTCGAGTGCCGAACCCGAACCTCCGGTCGCACCGGCACCGCCCGCTCGTAGCGACTCCTCGTGGGGAGCCGTCAAGGCCGGCGTGGAAACTGTCGCGCCCTTGGTGGCGCCGGGAACGTTGGTCGTCTCGCTGGCGGTCTACATCGGGTGGGTGCGCACCCACAACCTCTACCTGACCCTCGGCGTGGATGCCGATGACCTCGGACTGTCCACCTCCGATTACGACGCCGCAAGCGCGTCACGATCCGCGTGGCCGCGGCACTCGCCCTTCTTCTGATGGTCACCGGGCCGGTGGTGTTGGCGAATCCCCGGTGGCAGGACTCCCCGGCACGGCCGTCGGGCCCGTTGGGGCTCGCGTTCGGGCTGGGTCTGTTCGCCTATGCGCTCTTCTCCGGTCTTTCCTTCCGCCGCCGCCGCAAGCGCCGGGTGGAGATCCCCGCACGCTGGACGCGCATGATCTCGTGGATCCTGCTCGTCCTGGCCGCGCTCTGCCTGTTCTGGAGCGCCGCTCTGTACGCGCAGGACCTGGGAGCGGGGGCCGCGCAGACTCTGGTGGACCAGCGGTTCGCCAGGAAGCCGGACGTGATCGTCTACAGCACCAGCCGGATAAACGTCGACCCGCACGATGTCATCGAGGATGACCTGGGCCCGGCGTACGCGCCGTACCGTTACCGATACTCGGGTTTCAAGCTTCTGGTGCACGCCAACAAGCGGCTGCTGTTGATACCTTTCGACTGGTCGAAATCCAATGCGTTCGCGATCGTGCTGCCGGAAGACGGTACGAGATTGGTCTTCGCGCCCTACTTCTCGACCAGCCAGCCCGTCGGCGTCTCCGATGGCGTTGCGGACGTCGACGGACTCACCGGCGTCCGTGACGGCGAAGGCCCGGGACTGCTCGACGACCGGGCGGACGACGGCTCCGATGAGGGGTGGCCGGTCGGCGCGCCTTGCGGGAAAGCGGACGCCTTCGGAGCGAAGCCGAGGACCTCATAGCGGGCATGTATGTCCCCGCCATCCACGGTCAAGGTTCCGGCGTAATGACCGGGCCTGGGCGGCTTGAAGCCGATGTAGAAATCGCATTCGAGGTCTTTGCAGAAGAAGGCATTCGACGGGACGGGCAGGATGGTTCGACCGTCCGCCAGAACGAAGCCTCGGCCGGCGAGGCGAATCTCGACGCGCATCGGGGCTCTGTCGTGGCGCCGCAGTTCGAACGCCCGGGTTTCGAATGCGCAGGTCGGGCACTCGATGTACGCCTGACGAGGAAGGGTCATGAGTGGCTTGAAACGCCAGGCCACAGTTCCCCTGACGACGGTGGCCGGATCTTCGTGGCCGCCGCCGCCTTGCTCGGAGGGGAGGGTCGAGAGCTTCAGGCCACCGCCCGGCCACAGCCGGAGGCGACCAGCAGCGACAGCAGCACGACACCCCATGCCGCCGCCGGCTTCGTGACCACTTCTCACCGCCAGCGTCGACTCCACCTCCAGGTTGTGCCACGGCCGCCGGGCGGCGCGAGCCGCACGTCCTCGATTTGTCAGGTCAGTTCCAGCACAGGCAGAACGGCTTGCCGGCCGGGTCGGCGTACACCCGCCAGTTGTCCCCGCTCGCGCCCAGCGATGTCGCGCCCCGCTTCAGCACCTCCGCCTCCGCCGCGTCGACGTCCTCCACGGTTACGTCGAGATGGAACTGCTGCGGATACGCCGGGTCCGGCCAGCGCGGCGCCCGGTAGTCGGCGATCTGCTGGAACAGCACCGGCTGCGCGCCGTCCTCGCCGATCATCGCGACACCCTCGCCCGCGTACGTGACCGGCTTGCCGAGCAGGTCCGCATAGAACCCGCTCAGCGCCGCCGCGTCGGGGCAGTCCAGCATCACGCCCATCACCGAGGGCTCCGGCCGCTCCGGGTAGAGGCACAGGTCGAACGGGTGGCCGGCCGGGTCGGCGAGCGTGTGCCACCGCTCGTTCTCCCGCAGCAGCCGCGCGCCGAGCTCGACCGCCCGGGCCGTCCCGGCCGCGAGGTCGGGCACCCGCAGGTCGAGGTGCGCCTGCTGCGGATGCGCCGGATCGGGCCACCGCGGCGCCACGTGCTCCGGGCTGAGCTGGAACGCGATGCGCCACCCGTCGCCCGCGTCCATCGCGATGAAGTCGTCCTCGGCGCGTCCCTCGCGCCACCCGCCGAGCGCCGCATAGAACGCGGCCAGCCCCTTGTGGTCGGGCGCGTCCAGCACCACCGCCCGCAACGTGCCGATCATCGAACCGTCTCCTCCGGTAGTTACATATGTAAGTGATGGACATATAGTGGCCCCATGAGGGAGCCGACGTACTTCATCCTGGCCGCGCTCCAGGACGAGCCCCGCCACGGCTACGCCGTCATCACCCGGGTGGCGGAGCTGTCCCAGCAGCGTGTCACGCTCGCGACCGGCACGCTGTACCAGGCGCTCGAGCGGCTCGTCCGGCAGGGGCTGGTCGAGGTGGTGCGCGACGAGGTGGTGAACGGCCGGGCGCGGCGGCATTACGCGCTGACTCCGGACGGGCGGTCCGCCCTGCAGGCGGAGGCGGTCCGGATGGCGGAGGCGGCCAAGGTGGTGCTGCGGGTGAGGACGGCATGAGCCCGTACGCGTTGATGCTGCGCCTTTATCCGGACGGCCACCCCCGCGACGAGATGCTGGGCGTGCTCGAGGAGGGCGGCCGGGCGTGGTACCGCGAGGCGCCGTCCCTGCTCGCCGGCGCCCTGCGTGCCCGCACCGGCGGCGACCACCCGGCCCGGCTGCGCTGGCTCTACGCGGCCCGCGCCGCCGCCCTGATGCTCCTGGTGGCGGCCGCGCTGGCGCCCGTGCTCGACCTGTACTACAGCCAGCAGCTCGCCACGAACCGCACGATCGCCACGTGGGTCTGCGCCGGTCTCGCCGTCGTGGCCGTCGCCTTCGGCGGACGCGTGTGGGCGCTCGGCCTGGCCGCCTCCGCGCTCGTGCTGAGCGCGGCCGACCAGATCAGCATGCCGGCGATCGCCGGGTACGCCCTGGCCACCGCCCTGCTGCTGATCCCGGGCCGGTCGCTGCCGGTGCGCAACCCGCTGCCGATCCTGCTCGCGCTGGCCTGGGCCGCCGACTACACCCTGCCGGAGGGCGTCTGGCTCGCGCTGATCGCGGCCGTGCTGCTGTGGACGGTGATCGACGAGCGCATCCTGCTCGCGACCGGGCTGGCGCTGCTGGCCGGGGTGATCGTGGCGACCGGCCAGGTGACCGAGGCCGGCGACGCCCGGGGGCTGCTGCTGATGGCGGCGCTGCGGCTCGGTCTGCCGGCCGCGCTGCTGGCGTTCGCCGGCACGCTGACCTACCGCCGGGCGAGGATCTGACCGCGCGGTTAGGCTTCCGTGGTGGCAGATCTGGACGAGGAGACGATCGCGTACGCGCACCGCATGTTCGACCTGGCGCGCACGGGCGGCACCGGCGAGCTGACGGCGAACATCGAGGCCGGCCTGCCGCCGAACCTCACCAACGACAAGGGCGACACCCTGCTGATCCTGGCGGCGTACCACAACCATCCGTCCACGGTGGCCGCGCTGCTGGCCCACGGCGCCGACCCCGGCCGCGTCAACGACCGCGGCCAGTCGGCGCTGGCCGCGGCGGTCTTCCGGCAGAACGCCGAGACGGTGCGGTCGCTGCTGGCGGCCGGCGCCGACCCGGACGCGGGAAACCCGTCCGCCCGCGCGACCGCCGAGTTCTTCAAGCTGCCGGAGATGGCTGCCCTGCTCGGCTGAACGCGTCCCGGAACCGGGCGAGCGCCACCTCCGGCTCGCCCGAAGCCCACGCCTCGAGCCCGACCACGCCGTCGTAGCCGAGCCGCCGCAGCGCGTCCGCGACCGCCGGGTAGTGGATCTCGCCGGTTCCCGGCTCCCGGCGGCCCGGCACGTCCGCCACCTGGATCTCGCCGATCAGCGGAAAGGCCCGTTCGACCAGCTCGATCAGGTTTCCCTCGCCGATCTGGGCGTGATAGAGATCCAGATTGAGCCGCAGGTGCGGGCTGCCCACCGCGGCGACCAGCGCCATCGTGTCGGCGGCGCGCGCGAACGGCACCCCCGGGTGGTCGACCGCCGTGTTGAGGTTCTCGAGCGTGAAGACCCGTCCCGCGCGCTCGCCGAGAGATGCGAGCCGGGCGAGGGTCCGGGCGGCGGTCAGCCACATCTCCGGCGTCGTTTCCCATGCCCGTACGCGCGGAAGCCCGCCCTCGCCCAAGCCGGTGCCATGGATGTTGAGCCGTGGGCAGCCGAGTCGCTCCGCGGCCTGCAGCGAGAGCGCCGCGGTCCGCACCATCTCCGCGGCGCCGTCCGGGTCGGCGAGCGTGCCCGTGAGATAGCCCGTCATCGACGAGAACGTGGCGCCCGTCGCGGCCAGCTCGTCGAGGTCCTTGTCCGCCCAGTTCCAGATCTCCACCTCGAAGCCGAGGCCGTCGATGCGCCGCACCCGCTCGGTGAACGGCAGATCGAGAAACACCATCTCGGCGCAGACCGCGAGCCTCACTTGCCCACCGCCACCGGCCGCCCGGCGCGCACGGACTCGGCCGCGGCCAGCGCAATGGCAAGCGCCGCCCGCGCGTCCTCCCCGCTCGCGGCCGTCCGGTGGGATTCCGGGTCGGATGGCCGGCCGGCGCGCACGCTCTCCACGAAGGCGGCGAGCTCGGCGGTGTAGGCGCCGGCGAACAGCTCCTGGTCCCCACGGGCGGTCTCGATCAGCCGTCCGCCGGCGCCCGAGTAGGTCATCCCGGTCCGGCGGCCGTCGCCCATGGTCGCCATCCCGCGCGAGCCGAGCACCTCCCCGCGCACGTCGTAACCGTAGGAAGCCTCGAAGCAAGCCTCCGCGACCCCGATGGCCCCGTTGTCGAACCGAACCGTCACGACGGCCGTGTCGAGCAGCCCGCGATCACGCCAGCCCGGCTCGACCAGCGCGTCGGCCACCGCATAGACCTCGACGGCCGCCGCGCCCGGATTGAGGAACCGCAGCGTGTCGAAGTCATGGATCAGCGTCTCCCGGAAGATGGTGTCCGGCGGCACGCGCGCGGGGTCGAAGCCGCCCGGGTCGCGCGTGAGCGACCGGATCAGCCGCGGCGTGCCGATCCGGTCGTTCGCGAACAGGGCTCGGGCGGCGGCCCAATCGGGGGCGAAGCGGCGGTTGAAGCCGATCTGCAGCGGCACCCCGGCCGCGCGGGCGGCGTCGACGGCCCGGTCGGCGTCGGCGAGGGTCAGGGCCATCGGCTTCTCGCAGAAGACCGCCTTTCCGGACCGGGCCGCCGCCACCACGAGGTCGGCGTGGAAGCGGGCCGGCGCGGCGATGACGACCGCCGCCACGGCCGGGTCGGCCCAGACGTCGGCGGTGTCGGTGTAGGCCCGGTCGGCCCCGAGCGAACCGGCCAGCGCGGCGGCGGCTCCGGGCGCGGGGTCGGCCACGGCGGCCAGGTGGGCGCCGGGCAGGCGGCGGCTCACGGTCTCGCCGTGGAACGAGCCCATCCGGCCCGAGCCGATCAGTGCGATTCCCGTACTGGAACGTTCCATAACGATGAGGCTGCGGCAGGCCGGGCGCCGCGTCAACCCGGCGGCCTGGAACGTTCCAGCATCTGCGATTAGGCTGTTTTCATGCCAGGCGATCGAAGGCCGACACTGTCCGACGTGGCCGCCCGGGCCGGCGTCTCGAAGTCGCTGGTCTCGCTGGTCATGCGGGACGAGCCGGGCGCCGGCCCGGAGACCCGCCGGCGGGTGCTCGACGCCGCCGCCGAGCTGGGTTACCAGCCGGACAGCCGGGCCCGCCTCCTGCGCAGCGGGCGCAGCCGGCTGCTCGGGGTTGTCTTCGGCATCCAGCACGCGTTCCACGCCGACCTGGTCACGGACCTCTACACCGCGGCCCGCGAGACCGGGTACGAGCTGGCGCTGAGCGCGGTGACGCCGCATCGCGCCGAGCCGGAGGCGATCACCGGCCTGCTGCAGGACCGGTGCGAGGCCCTGATCCTGCTCGGACCGCAGTCACCGGTCGCGAGCCTGGCCCGGCTGGCGGAACGGCTTCCGGTCGTCGCCGTCGCGCGCGGCGTGCGCAGCCCGGCGATCGACGTGGTCCGCAACGCCGACGCCGACGGCCTGCGCCGGGCGGTCGACCACCTGGTGGAGCTGGGTCACCGCCGGATCGCCCACATCGACGGGGGCCGCGCGCCGGGCGCCGCCGATCGCCGCAGCGGCTACCGCGACGCGATGCGCCGCCACGCCCTCGGCGAAGGAGAGGGGGAGTGGCGCGGCGAGGGAGAGCGGCGCGGCCAGGCAGAGCGGCGCGGCGAGGGAAACCCACGCGGCGAGGGAACGCGCGGCGGGCGAGGGAGGCGCGGCGGCGGTGATGGGATCCGGATCGTCCGGGGCGGCCTCACGGAAGAGGACGGCGCCGCGGCGGCTCGGGCGCTTCTCGAGGACCTGCCGACCGCCATCACGGTCTTCAACGACCGCTGCGCGACCGGGGTGCTCGACGTGCTGGCGCGCGAAGGGCTGAAAGTGCCGGGTGATGTCAGCGTGGTGGGCTACGACGACAGCCATCTCGCGCGGCTCGCGCATGTCGATCTGACCACGATCGCGCAGGACACGGCGATGATGAGCCGGCTCGCGGTGGGGCGGGCGGTCGCCCGGGTCGAAGGGGAGCCGGTCCAGCAGCGGGAACAAGTCGTCGCGCCGCACCTGGTCGTGCGGGGCACCACCGGGCCGGTCAGAGCAGGCCGGCCAAGGCCTCGGTCGCGTCGCTGATGACGCGGGCCGGCAGGCCGCGGCGCGGCTGCACCGACAGCGGCAGCGGCTGGGGGAGCGGCAGGTCGTCGCGCACCACCAAGCCGGCCAGCGGCTGACCGAAGGTCGCCATCAACCCGACGCCCAGCCCGGCCCGGACCGCCGCCTCCACGCCGGCCAGGTTCGCGGCCTCGCAGCCGACCTCGGCCGGCAGCCGGTGCTCGGCGAACGTCTCCAGCGCCCGGCTGCGCAGCGCGCACGGCGCGTCGAAGGCGACCAGCGGAATCGGCGCCCCGGCCGGCGGCCGCCGCCAGCCGGGTGCGGAGTACCAGGTCAGCGGCAGCTCGCCGACCGGTCGCGCGCCGGGGTCGCCGGGCGGGCCGAGCAGCAGGGCGAGATCGATGCGGCCCTCGGTCAGCCCGGACCGCAGCTGCGCGCCGCGGTCGATGCGGAACCGGAGCTGATGGCCGGGGAACGTCGCCGCCAGCGCGGCCGACAGGCCGGGGAGGAGCTGGGCCGCGGCATGCTCGGTCGAGCCGACCACCAGCGAGAGCGACGGCGTCACGTCGAACGCCTGCAGCGTCTCGTCGTGGGCGGCGAGGATGCGCCGGGCCCGGGTCAGCAGGGCCTCGCCGTCGGAGGTGAAGCGCGAACCCCGGCCGTCCCGCTCCACGAGCGCCCGCCCGAGCGTCGACTCCAGTCGCCGTACGTGCTGGGAAACGGCACCCTGGGTGAGGTGCAGGGAGGTGGCCGCCCGCTGGAAGCCGCCGCAGTCCGCGACGGCGACGAAGCTGCGCAGCGGCGCGATGCCCAGAATCCGACTCATGCCTACCAGGTTACTAGGAATTGATGAGCCTGCGTAATGGCCTGTTATCACGATCTCTCGTTAGACAGCGGCGTCGCTCGCCGCCGAGACTCGTCACCATGGGCACCCGTAAGCACCTCATCCTCGGCGCCGTCCTGATGGGCGTCGGCGGGCCAGGGCAGCACCACACCTGGCTCGACCCCGAGATCCCCGGCGACGCGAGCGTGGACATCCGCTGGTACATCGCCCGGGCGCAGCAGGCCGAGGCGGCGAAGTTCGACCACGTCTTCATCGTCGACAGCCAGTTCATCACGCCGGACTCGCCGCATCACTACCTGAACCGGCTGGAGCCGCTGACGCTGCTGTCCGCGGTCGCCGTGCACACGACCAACATCGGGCTGGTCGGCACGCTCACGACCTCGTACAACGACCCGTTCAACCTGGCCCGGCGGCTCGCCTCGCTGGACCTGATCAGCGGGGGACGCGCGGGCTGGAACGTGGTCGCGACCGGGGACGGCGGCACCGCGGGTAACTACGGGCGCAAGGAGCACTACGACTACGCCGCGCGGTACGGCCGGGCGCTCGAGTCGGTCCGGGTGGTGCAGGGGCTGTGGGACTCGTACGAGGACGACGCCTTCCCCCGCGACAAGGCGCGCGGCGTGTTCTTCGACAAGTCGAAGCAGCACCGCCTCGACCACGTCGGCGAGCACTTCAACGTGGTCGGCCCGCTGAACATCCAGCGCTCGCCCCAGGGCCAGCCCGTGATCTTCCAGGCCGGCGACTCGGACGAGGGCCGTGACCTGGGCGCGGCGATCGCCGACGCGATCTTCACGCACGCCGCCACCATCGAGCAGGGCCGGGCCTTCCGCGACGACCTGCGCCGGCGGGCCGCAGCCAAGGGCCGCGACCCGGAGAACGTGCTGATCGTGCCCGGGATCAGCCCGATCATCGCGGACACCGACGAGGAGGCGCGCGAGAAGGAGCAGGCCCTGGTCGGCGGCAAGTCCTTCGACCGGGCCCTCAAGGAGCTCGGCCGCCCGTTCGGCTGGCACGACTTCACGCGGTACGACCTGGACGCCCCGTTCCCGGAGCTGGGCGACGCCGGCGACCGCAGCTTCAAGACCCAGGCCGAGCGGATCAAGAAGCAGGCCCGCGAGAACGGCTGGACGCTGCGGCAGGTCGTCCAGCACTCGATCGACGCCCAGCGCTCGGCCTTCGTCGGCTCGCCGCTGACCGTGGCGAACGCGATCCAGGAGTGGTTCGAGGCCGGCGCCTTCGACGGCATCAACCTCACCATCACCGCGCCCAGCGAGTTCGCCCGGTTCACCGACCAGGTGCTGCCGATCCTGCGGGAGCGGGGCATCGCCCGCGCCGGGTACGCGTCGACGACGCTCCGGGGCAACCTCGGCCTGCCGGTCCCGGAGAACGTCCACACCGCCGCGCGCCGTGGAGCTCTGGTGTCATGAGGCTCGGCTTTCTGACCCACGTGCAGGGCACCGACGCGTACCGGAACGCCCAGGAACTGTTCGTCGTGGCCGACGAGCTGGGCTTCGACGTCGGGTGGGTGGCCCAGCACCACGCCCCGCTGCAGGGTGGCGGCCTCTCCTCGCCCTGGCCGTTCCTGGCCTACGCCGCCGCCCGCACCCAGCGGATCCGGCTCTCCACCGCGGTCACGATCCTGCCGCTCGAGCACCCGCTGCGGCTGGCCGAGGACGTCGCCGTGGTCGACACGCTCAGCGGTGGCCGGGTCGAGATCGGCGTCAGCAGCGGCTCCGGGCCCGAGGAGTACGCGGCCTTCGGCGTCGACGTCGAGCGCAAGCGGGAGCTGACCACCGAGGGCCTGGACGTGCTGCGGCGGGCGCTGGCCGGCGAGGAGGTCGGCGCGCCCGGCTTCACCATCCAGCCGCCGGTCGCCACCGACTTCACCGACCGGATCTGGCAGGGGATCTTCAGCGCGGCGGGCGCCCGGTTCGCCGCGCAGGCGGGGGCGAACCTCCTGCTCAACCGGGCCACGTACGGCTATGAGGAACCGACCGACGTGGTGCAGCGGGTGTGGGCGGACGAGTTCCTGGCCGCCTGGGACAAGCCGCACGCGCCCCGGATCGGGCTGTCCCGGTTCGTGTTCCCGGCCAAGGACAAGCGGACGGCGCTGGCCCAGATCGAGGACGGCCTCAACCACGCGGCGGCCGGCTTCGTGGCCCGCGGCACGTTCCCGGCCGGGCTGAGCGTCGAGGACTACCTGTTCCGCTTCCACGCGTTCTACGGGCACCCCGACGAGATCGTCGAGCAGTTGCGGCGGGAGCGGGTGCTGCCGGTCGCGACCGACCTGATCACCCAGTTCAATCCGGGCGTGCCCGAGTTCGGCGCCGCGGTCGAGGCACTCGAGCTGATCGCCAAGGAGGTCGCGCCGGCGCTGGGCTGGTCGCCGGCGATCTGAAATAGGGTCGCGCCGGGCGAGGCCCGAACCGTACGGTCTTGCGGTGCAAAAGGTCGCCGAACGCGTGGTTCCCGCCCGGCTCGGCGGCTCGTTCCGCTGGTTGCTCGCCTCCTCCTGGGTGACCAACCTCGGCGACGGGGTGGCGGCCGCGGCCGGGCCCCTGCTGGTCGCGTCGCTCACCCGCGATCCCGTCCTGATCTCGCTGGCGGCGCTGCTGGGCTGGGCGCCACCACTTCTCTTCGGCCTGTACGCGGGGGTGCTGTCCGACCGTCACGACCGCCGCCGGATCGTGATCGTCGCCGACGGCAGCCGGGCGGTCGTGCTGACGGTCCTGGTCGTGACCCTGGCGACCGGTCACCTGACGGCGCCGGGCGCGCTGCTGGCGCTGGGCCTGCTCGCCACCGCCGAGGTGTTCGCCGACAACACCTCGGCCACGCTGACCCCGATGCTCGTCCCGCGCGACGACCTGGCCGTGGCCAACGCCCGTCTGCAGTTCGGCTTCCTCACGCTCAACCAGCTGGCCGGGCCGCCGATCGGCGCCGCCCTGTTCACGGCCGGCCGGCAGTGGCCGTTCGTCGCCCAGGCGGTGCTGGTCGCGGCGGGCGTGCTGCTGGTGGCGAAGGTCCGGCTCCCGGCCCGGTCGGAGCCGGCCACGGCCGGGGCCTGGCGGGAGATCCGCGAGGGCTTTCTTTGGACCGTCCGGCATGCGGCCGTACGTACGCTCGCCCTCACGATTTTGATCTTCAATGTGACGTTCGGGGCCGCCTGGTCGGTGCTCGTCCTCTACGCCACCGAGCGGCTCGGCCTCGGCGCCGTCGGCTTCGGGCTGATCACCACGGTGTCGGCGGCGGGCGGGCTGCTCGGCACCGCGCTCTACGGCTGGATCACGGCCCGGGTCAGCCTCGGCAACGTGATGCGGATCGGCCTGATCATCGAGACGCTCACCCACCTGGCGCTCGCACTGACCACCTCGCCGTACGTGGCGCTCCCGATCTTCTTCGTCTTCGGCGCGCACGCGTTCATCTGGGGCACCACGTCGACCACCGTCCGCCAGCGCGCCGTGCCGACCCACCTGCAGGGCCGGGTGACGAGCGTCTACACGCTGAGCGTCTTCGGTGGCCTGGTCGCCGGCTCGGCCGTCGGGGGTGTGCTGGCCGGCCGCTACGGGGTGACGGCGCCGTTCTGGTTCGCCTTCGCCGGATCGGCCGTGTTCCTGGTGCTGCTGTGGCCGCAGCTGACCCGCATCGCCCACGCCGACGACTCCCACCCCACCCCACACCCGGCCGGCGACTAGCGCACCCGCCCGCCGCGGGCCGCCCGGCGCGGCTCGCTCACCGCGGCCTTTCCGTTGCGGCCCGCGCACCGCCGCCTTCCCACCGCGGCCCGCTCACCGCTGCCTGCACGCCGCGGCCCGCTCACCGCCTCCTCCCACCGCGGCCCGCTCACCGCTGCCTGCACGCTGCGGGCCGCTCGCATTTCGCAGCTCTGCGCACCTATACGCGCGGGCGCGTCACGACCAGCGGCTCTGTTCACTCGCCGAGACGGACCGACCGAGATCTTGGAGAAAACGGGCGCGGCGTCTCGCGGCAAATCCTCATCGCTGTCGGATGGACCGATGCGCGTCCAGGTAAGCAGAGCAAAGGGCGTAAGCAGAGTAAAGGGCGACGCCACTGTTCCGGGGCGGGCCGCCTAATCGGGCCCGTCGCCCAACCACCGCGGCCCGCGCCCGGCGTTCGCCTCGGGGATCACGGGCGCACGTTGTGGTTGCCGGCGAAGACGTTGCCCGGGTCGAACCGGCGCTTCACCGCGGCCAGCCGCGCCCGCGTCGACGGGGGATAGATCTCGGCCACGTCCTCGTCTCCGGCGGTGGAGACGAAGTTCGCGTACATGCCGGCGGTGTGCGGCGCGAGCCGGTTCCAGAACGCCGCCCGGGCCGCGGCGGTGGCCTCGAGGACCGGCTCGGGCCCGATCGCGCTGCCCACCACCATCAGCTCGGCGTCGCGGTGAGCGTACGCGGTGGTGCCGGCCGGCACCCGGGCGACCGCGCCGCCGAGACCGCGGATGGCGAGGATCGGGGACCGGCCGCTCGCCGCCTCCCCGGTCAGAATCCGCAGCACGTTCCGGACCTCGCCGCTCCGGACGAACGCGTTGCGGGTGGCCAGCCGGATGCCGGGCGGCGGGGTCATGCCCTCCTCCAGCGTCTCGGCGTAGGGCTTGACGGTCACGTCATCGGCGATGACGGTGCCGAGCCGGCGGATCGGGTCCAGGACCTCCGGCTCGGTGCCGTCGACGACCACGTGGATCTCGAGCGGCGCCTGCGGGCCGCGGGCGAACGGGTTGGCGAGCGCGGCGACCGAGGTGAGATCTTCCGCGGCCGTACGGAGGTAAGCGGCCCAGCCCTCCAGCACACTCCCGGCTTCCGTGGCCGGAAAGGCGATCTTGCCGTGCAGCACCTCGGTCGTCGGGTGGGCGGCGAACTCGAAGGCGGTGACGATCCCGAAGTTCCCGCCGCCGCCGCGCAGCGCCCAGAACAGGTCCGGGTTCTCCTCGGCGTCGGCCCGCACGACCTCGCCGGCCGCCGTGACGACCTGCGCGCCGACCAGGTTGTCCAGGGCCAGGCCGTATTTGCGGACCTTCCAGCCGATGCCGCCGGACAACGTCAACCCGCCGACGCCCACGCTCCGGGTGTCACCCGACGAGATCCCGAGGTCGTACGGGGTGAGGGCCGCGGCCACCGTGCCCCAGGTGGCGCCGCCTCCGACCCGTACGAGATGGCGGTCCTTGTCGATGATCTCCACGTCGTCGAGGTGGCGCAGGTCGATGACCACGCCGCCGTCGTTGGTGCCGAATCCGGGAAAGCCGTGGCCGCCGCCGCGCACCGACAGGCGGCGGCCGTGAACCTCCCGGACCGCCCCCTGCACGTCGCCCACCGTCTGGGGGCGGATGACGCAGGCCGGGTTGCCGCTGGCCAGCAACGTGTTGCGTGCGGTCTCGTAGTCGGGGTTGCCGGGCTCGATGATGTCGTAGGTCATGAACCCCCGACGTGAGCGAACATGTCCCTGTGACCGGATGTGACCGGCGCCACGGGTCTCATCGACGGCGGTTGCGGGGATGGTTGCGGGCGGTGCGCTCGTTGCCGTGCTTGTAGTTGCCGGTGAGGCGGGCCATCAGCTCCTGGGGATCGTCGCTCTCGACGTCGGTCAGGAAGCGGGCAGCGGCCGGGCCGCGGAGCAAGGCGGCCGGGCGGCCGTGGTGCAGCACCTCGACGTCGCCGTTCTTGCGGACACGGTAGGTGAATCCCTCGGGTGCGCCGGACATGACCGCATCCTCCCGGGGAGGGCGACCCGCTGTCGAACCATTTGGCTCCCGGACCGCCCGGCCGGAACCGGCGGGATCCATCGAAACAGCGGCGGCGGTCGGCCCGCTCCTCGCATAGTGAGATGACGCCCTCGTTCGCGGGATAATTCTGACTTTTGGGGACGGAGACCAGCTATGGCGGTTATATCAGCTTCGGCGGGAGCCGGCGCCGGCGCTGTGGCCGGGGCACGACGGCCGTCGTTCGCCGATCTGAGCGTCAGCATCAAGGTTCTGGCCGCGGTCGGGCTCGCGGCCGTGGTCGCGCTGGTCGTCGGAATCATGGGACTGACGTCGCTGCGCGGCGCCAGCAACTCGGCTCAGCTGATCTACAGCAGCAACGTGGCCAGCATCAAGGCGGTCGGCCAGCTGAGGGCCAGCGTCCTGCAGACCCGGTCCGATGTCGCGAACCAGGCCTTGTCCCGCGACGACGCGTCCACCGCGAAGTTCACCGACGCGACCAACGCCGACATCGAGAGGTTCGGCACCGCGATGACCGCCTACCGCGCCAGCAACCCGGCCTCGAGCGCCGCGGTGATCGACCAGCTCCAGACCGAGTGGAACACCTACACCGATCTCGTGAAGACCAAGCTGCTTCCGACCGGCGCGCGCAACGCGCTGACCGAGTGGGCCCAGATCCGCGACACCCAGACGATCCCGGCCCTGAACAAGATCTTCGCCACGCTCACCACCATGGACGGCCTGGAGACGGCCGACGCGGCGAAGAACGCGGCCGCGGCCAAGTCCGGGTACGAGTCGAGCCGGACCACCTCGATCATCACGCTGATCGTCGGCCTGATCGTGGCCCTGGCGATCGGTGCCGTCGTCGCCCGCATGATCGTGGGTTCGCTGACGAAGGTCACCTATGTGTGCGACGGGCTGGCCGAGGGCGACCTGACCCGCAGCACCGGTCTCGACACCCGCGACGAGCCCGGCCGGATGGCTCGCTCGCTGGACGCCGCCATGACCCGGCTTCGGCAGACGATCACCACCATCGAGGCGTCCGCCGCCTCGCTGGCCGGCGCCTCCGAGCAGATGAGCGGCACCGCCGCCAACATCGCCGCCTCGGCCGAGCAGACGTCGAGCCAGGCGCAGGCCGTGTCGGCCGCCGCCGAGGAGGTCTCCCGCAGCGTCGAGACCGTGTCGTCGGGCAGCGAGCAGATGGGCGCCTCGATCCGGGAGATCTCCCAGAACGCCGCCGAGGCCGCCCGGGTCGCGGCCGAGGCGGTCTCCATCACCGCCAGCACGTCGGCCACCATGAACAAGCTCGGCGACTCCTCGGCCGAGATCGGCAACGTCATCAAGACGATCACCGCGATCGCCGAGCAGACGAACCTGCTCGCCCTCAACGCCACCATCGAGGCGGCCCGCGCCGGCGAGCTGGGCAAGGGCTTCGCCGTCGTCGCCTCCGAGGTCAAGGACCTCGCCCAGGAGACCGCCCGGGCCACCGAGGACATCTCCCGCCGCGTGCAGGCGATCCAGGCCGACACCAGCGGCGCGGTCTCCGCCATCGAGGAGATCTCGATCGTCATCGAGCGGATCAGCGAGTTCCAGACCACCATCGCCTCCGCCGTGGAGGAGCAGACCGCGACCACCGCCGAGATGAACCGCAGCGTGAGCGAGGCGGCCGGCGGCACCGGCGAGATTGCCCTCAACATCACCGGCGTCGCCGAGGCGGCCCGGATGACCAGCGAGGGCGTGGCCGAGACGCAGCAGGCCACCTCCGAGCTCGCCCGCATGTCGACCGAGCTGAGCAGCCTGGTCTCCACCTTCCGCGTCTAGACGCCTTACGTACCTTGCTGGGTACGTAACCGATCGGGTACATTCACGGCGTGGATGCGGTGCTGCACGCGCTGGCCGACGCGAGCCGGCGAGTTGTCCTGGACGCGCTGGTCGAGCGGCCGGCGACGGTCAACGAGCTGGCCGCGCTGCTGCCGATCGCGCGGCCCGGTGTCTCCCGGCACCTGCGGGTGCTGCGTGAGGCCGGGCTGGTCGACGTGCGGCAGGACGCTCAGCGGCGGGTGTACTCGCTGCGGCCGGAGGCGCTCGCCGATCTCGACGCCTGGCTCGGACCCTACCGCGACCTGTGGCGTCGCCGGCTCACCGCCCTCCACGCCGAAGTCGCCCGCGGGCGACCCGATCAGGAAGGCGAGACATGAGCAACGATGAGGCCCGCGTGCTCGGCGGGCTGCGCCGTATGAGCGACGGCCGGGGAGCGGTCCGGGTCGAGGACGTCTACGACACCGACATCGACAACCTCTGGTCGGCGGTCACCGAGCCGGCCCGGCTGGCGAACTGGATCGGCGAGGTCAGCGGCGACCTCAGCCTCGGTGGGACGTTCCACGCGACGTTCACCAGCAGCTGGGACGGTCCGGGCCGGGTCGACGTGTGCGAGCGGCCGCACCGGCTGCTGCTCACGATGGAGCCGGGCACGCCGGACGAGACCGTGATCGAGGCGGTTCTCACGGCCGAGGGCGACAAGACCCGGCTGGTCGTCGAGGAGCGCGGGCTGCCGGCCGAGAGCGCCCACTTCCACGGCGCCGGGTGGCAGGCGCACCTGGAGGACCTGGGCGCCCATCTTGCCGGAATCCCGCGGGTGCCGTGGAAGCAGCGGTGGACCGAGTTGATGCCGGCCTACCCGGCGCTGACGGCGTAGACCCGATCGATCTTCGTCGCGAATCTGTTACTGGCGCCAATTGGTTTGTTGTGCAAACCTATTGGCATGACAACTGACTCGGTGCCCACCGGCAGTGACCCGCGGCGGCTGCTGGCCGACGCCCGCTCCCTCGCTCGCCGGGTGCGGGCCGACCAGCGGCTGACCTGGGTCACGCTGTTGGTCCTGGCCGGGGTGACGTTCCTGGCCATCCCGTTCGACTGGTTCTTCCTCGTCGCCCACTGCACGCCGGCGGCCGGCGGCGGGGAGGCCTGCCGGTTCGACCGGCAGGGCATGGTGTGGTTCTGGCCGCCGGCACTTCTGCTGGCGTACGGCGTGATCGCCTACCTCTATGTGCGAGTCGCCCGGTCACGGGGGCTGGGCGCCCGCGTCCTGCCGTACGTGATCACCGGCGCCGCCCTGGTCCTGCTGTTCATCGCCGCCGCCATCGCGGTGCGCGTCTACCTCCACGGTCATCCGGTGGGGCCGGACGCGCCGCCGACCGCGGACTGGATCCTGTTCCTCGATCGCCTGGTCGCGCCGTGGGGCACGATCGGGATCGCGCTGCTCGTGCTGGCCTGGCTCGAGCGCAACCCGGCGCTGCTGGCGTTCACCGCGCTCTACCTGGTGGTCGTCCTGACCCCGGTCGACTTCGGCTGGGGCCACGCCTATTCGATCCACACCGCGTTCCTGCCGCAGCAGGTCATCAACGGCACGGTGCTGCTGCTCGGCGCGATCGGCTTCGCGTGGGCCCGGCGGCGGACGCGATGACCGCCCCGGACACCCATCCGTCCCAGGGTCTCGACGAGGTGGTGCATCAGCGCGTACGCCTCGGCATCCTCACCATCGCGCACGAGGCGCGCCGGGTCGAGTTCGGCTACCTGCGCACCCACCTGCAGCTCACCGCCGGGAACCTCTCGCAGCACCTCGGCGTCCTCGAGTCGGCCGGCCTGGTCCAGGTCGAGAAGGGCTACGAGGGCAAGCGCGGGCGCACCTGGATCACGCTGACCGACGCCGGCACCACCGCGCTGGCCGAGGAGATCCGCCGGCTCAAGCAGCTGATCGCCCGGGTCGAGACCACCGACACCCCGGAGGACCGATGACCACCGCCCTGACCCGCCGCCACCTGCTCGCCGCCGCCCTCGCCGTCGGCGCCACTGTCCCGTTCGGTGCCGGTCGCGCTCATGCCGCCGGTGCTGAGGCCGCGCCGGGCAAGGCCCTTCTCATGACGCCGCCACCGACCGGCCCGCACCCCATCGGCACCGTCGACCTGCATCTTCTCGGCGCGCCGAACGGCCGCGAGCTGATGGCCAGTGTCTGGTATCCGGCCGCCGCCGGCGCGTGCCGCTTTCCGGTGGCGCCCTGGATGCCGGCGGCCGGCTGGCGGGCGCTGCTCGACGGCGTCGGCATCGGCGGCGACGCCGCGGGGGCGCCGCCGACGGCCGGGCACGAGGCGGCTCCGGTGCTTCACGCCCGTGACCGGCTGCCGGTCGTTCTCTACTCGCACGGCAACGACAGCTGCCGGGCCGAGACCACCGTCGTGGTGCAGGAGCTCGCCAGCCACGGCTACGTCGTGGTCACCGTCGACCACACCGGCGACGGATACAGCGAGTTCCCGGACGGGCGGGTGGCCGTCCCGAGCGAGGACTCCTTCACGCCCTGGGACTCCGCCCACGACATGGTCTTCGTGCTCGACCGCATCGAGGCGCTCGCCGCCGGCCGCAACCCGGACGCCGGGCGCCGCCGCCTCCCGGCCGGGCTCGGCGCCGCCCTCGACCTGCGCCGGGTCGGGATGTTCGGCTGGTCGAAGGGCGCCACCTCGACCGCGATCACGATGAACATCGACCCCCGGGTCCGGGCCGGGCTGAGCCTGGACGGACCGATGGAGTCGGTGCCGCGGCCGGTCGCGATCGATCGGCCGTTCATGCTGATGACCGCCGACTTCGGCCGGGACGCCGAGCCGGCCGTCGAGGAGTTCTGGCAGCTGCTGCGCGGATGGCGGCTCGACGTGCGGGCCGAGGGCGCCGTCCACGGGTCCTACACCGACTCCCAGTGGCTGATCCCGCCCCTGGCCGCGATCACCGGCATGAGCCCGGAGGATCTCGCCGAGTGGGTCGGCACGCTCGATCCCGGCCGAGCCGTGCGCATCCAGCAGGCGTACCCGCTGGCGTTCTTCGACCTGCACCTGCGCAACCGGCGGCAGCGCCTGCTCCGCGGACCGAGCGCCGCCTTCCCGGAGGTGAGGTTCATTCGCTGAGGGCCTGCTCGGCCCGCTCGGGGCTGCCCTCGGCCAGGCCGCGGTCGATGGCCCGGCGGGAGGCGAGCCACAGGAGGGCGCCGGCCAGGAACACGATGATCTCGGTGACAGTCAGCGCCCAGATGATGCCGGACAGCCCGAACCAGAGGTTGCCGAGCAGCACGATCGGGATGAACAGGATGCCCTGCGACATCGACATCACGATTGCCGGCAGCGCCCGCCCGGTGGCCTGGAACAGCGACGTGATCAGGCCGGTGAAGCCGTTGACCACGGTCGCGACGAGCTGGGCGACCAGCACCGTGACGCCGATCGAGAGCACCGAGTGGTCGGCCGAGAACGCGGTGAGCACCTGCTCGCGGAAGAGGAACACCGAGCCCGAGAAGATCAGCACGACGGCGCCGACGGTGATCGCCGCGCCGCGCAGGGCGGCGGTGAGGCGGCCGCGGTCGCCCTTGCCGTACGAGTAGGCGAGCAGCGGGAGCACGCCGATGGTGACGCCCATGACCAGGAACTCGGGCACCTGGGCGATGCGGACCGCGACGCCCATGGCGGCCAGCGGGCCGTCGCCGTAGCCGGCCGCCAGGTTGTTGAGCACCAGGGTGGTGACGATCAGGAACGCGGACTGCAGCAGCTCGCCCGATCCGATGCCGAAGACGGGCTTCAGCACGCCGGGGGAGAGGGTGAACCAGCGCGGGGCGAGGCTGACGTGCTCGCTGGTGCGCTGCAGCCAGAGGGCGAAGTAGAGGACGGTGACGAGGTTCGCGAGGCCGGTGGCCAGGGCCGCGCCGGCGACACCCCAGTGCAGCACGAGGATGAACAGGACGTCGAACAGGAGATTGGCGACGGTGGACGCGATCAGGCCGATCATGGCCTGGCGGGCGGCGCCTTCCGCTCGTACGAGCTGCTCCAGACAGAACGCCGCGGCCAGGACCGGAACGAAGGCCAGCATCACCGCGACGTAGGAGTGCGTCGCCGGGACGGCGGCGGCGTTCGCGCCGAGCAGCGAGACCAGCGGGTGCAGCAGGAGAAGGCCGGCGGCGCCGACCAGGGCGCCGGCCAGGACCGACCCCCACAGGGCGAAGGACGAGACGTGCTTGATCTCGCCCGCCCTGGCCGGGTCGTGCTCGGCCGCGCCGAGGAGCCGGGAGATCAGGGCGCCGCCGCCGACGCCGAACACGCCGCCGAGCGCCATGACGATGCCGAGCAGCGGGGTGCCGAACGTGATCGCGGCGAGCAGGGCGGTGTCGTGCTGGGAGCCGATGAAGCCGGCGTTGATCACGTTGTAGACGGCGCCGACGATCATCGCGGCGGCCATCGGGACGCAGAGGTGGACCAGGGCGCGGGCGATCGGGGCGGCGGAGAGGTACCAGCGGTTGGTGCCGACGGGGTCGGCTTCGGTGGGTGACGCGATGGTGGTGGCCATTGTCATCTTCTTTCGGGATATTTCCGGCAGGGGAGGGCGCGGCGGATCTTTAGGCGGCGGCGCCGATTGCTTGGGGTGCGGAGCGGAATGGTGCGGAGCGGCGGGAGGGGTGCGGGCGCGAGGGGTGCGGCGGGAGCCGGTGCGGCGGCGCCGGCGGGAGGCGGTGCGGGACGGTCAGGAGCGCGTCGGTCGCGGGAGCTTGGCGGTGATCTTGGTGAGGAGGGCGTGCAGGGTGGCGCGCTCGCTCTCGTCGAGCGGGGCGAGGATGACTTCGTCGGCGGCGGCCATCGCGGTGGCGAAGCCGGCGGTCAGCTCGACGCCGGCCGGGGTCGCGTAGACCCGCTTGCTGCGCTCGTCGCCGCCCTCGGTGCGGCGCTCGACCAGGCCGCGGCGCTCGAGGCCCTGCAGCAGGCTCGAGACGCTGGCGGCGCTGGTACGGGTGATCTCGGCCAGCTCACGCTGCTTGGCGCCGGGGTGGTCGGCCAGGTAGCCGATCGCGAAGGCCTGCTCGAAGCTCAGCTCCCGCGCCCGTACCCAGTCCTCGCCGGCCTTGCGCTGGGCCCAGCCGATCCAGCGGATCTGGTCGAGCGTGCCGGTGAGCTTCGGTTCGTCCATGGTTAGAACTCTAAACGTTAGAGCTCTAACCGTCAAGGCTCTAACGGACGGGTGCCCAGCACCAGGGTGGTCTCGATGGCCAGCGGCACCTCGTCGTCGAACAGGGCGGTCAGCGCTTCGAGCAGCGCCGGCCGGACCGGGGCCGGCAGCATACGGAACTGCGAGCGGGTCTGAGCCAGGCCCAGGTAGTCGGCCGCCGGCATCGCCCGGCGGGTGAGATAACGCCGGCTGGTGGGCGCCCAGGAGGCGTCCGGCCCGTCGTGGACCGGCGCGTCGCGGAAGACGACCGCCGGGGCCAGGTCGGCGTAGACCCGGAGCATCGCCGCCCACCGGGCCGGGTCGTCGATCCGCTCGGTGTTCCAGAAGAGCGCCAGCGTGCCGCCCTCGGCCAGCGCGTCGGTGGCCCGGGACCACCGGGTCGCGGGATCGGTCCAGTGCCAGGCCTCGGCGCTGTAGAGCAGGCCGAACCGCTCGGCCGGGCGGAACTGCTCGAACGTCCCGCGGAAGAGCTCGGCGCCCGGGCAGCGGGCGGCCAGCAGGCCGGCCATCGCGGGATCGGGCTCGATCGCGGTCACCGGCACGCCGCGGGCGACGAAGGCGGCGGTGGCGCGGCCCGAGCCGGCGCCGACCTCCAGCGCCCGCACCTCGCTCCCGGCGACGGCGAGCACGTCATCGATCAGCGCGGCCGGATAGGCGGGCCGGACGCGGTCGTAGAAGGCGGCCGTCTCCCCGAAGACGAGCGCCGGATTGCGGTCCTCCACATCGGACATCGTGTCATGCCGCTGATTCGGTATCGATCTATTGACAGATCGCAGTGGCTACTCCACAGTAGGTGCGCCTGACGATTCATTGGGCTCAATGAAGGACTGCTACGGGGGCGTCCCTAATGAGACATGTGCCGTGGGCGGCTTCGGCTGCCCTGCTTCTTTCTGCCCTTCTCACGGGCTGTTCCGATCATGCGCCGCCGGCCGCGCCGGCCCCGCCGCCGAGCACGCTCGCCGCCGCCTGGGGCACGGACCCCGCGCCCGCGGCCGCCGCCGGGAAGCCGGGCGCCTGCAAGCTGCCGGTCACCTTCGACGTCGCCAAGTCGTGGAAGGCCTCGTCCGTGCCGGACGGGGTCGCCGACCAGGGCGGGTTCGCGCTGCGCTGCGAGATCGACGCCAAGCCCGCCGGGCACATCGGCTTCCTGCGGGTCTGGGTCGGCGACGGCAAGGCCGAGCCCGGCGCGGCGCTCGACGCGTACCTGGCCGAGGAGCCGGGGGTGGTCGGGCGGCAGACCCGCACGGTCAAGGCCGGCGACCTGCCCGCGGCCGAGGCGACCTACCTGACCGAGAACGCGGAGCTCGGCGTCCGGCGTCAGGAGCGCGCGCTCGCCGTCGCCACCGGAACGAGCACGGTCCTGCTCGTCATCGGCGGGCTCAGCCCCGAGGAGCACCGCGAGCTGCTGCCCGCGTACGTGCTCGCACGCCAGACCCTCACCCTGCCGTAACGCCCAGCCCCACGCCCGAGAGATGGGATTCGCGTGCGCAAAAACCGCACCCTGGCCGCGATAACGTCGGCCGTCCTGATAGCCACCTTCCTCGATCAGACCGCCTCACCCGCGTCCGCCGCCCCGCGTACGCCCGTCTCGCTGGCCACCGGTGACCTGACGCCGCGGGCCGACGTCTCGTTCGACTCCGACGAGACCGACGCCACCACCGCGGGCAACACCGCCGGGCCCGCGCTCAAGCTGCTCAACGGCGCGAAGGTGGCCGACATCGGCTACTACCCGGCGGTCTCGTACTACACCAACTCGGCGGTCTTCGACGGCGTCGACGACTACGGCTCGGCCCCGCTCGGCCTGGCCACCTCCGGGTCGTTCAGCGTGTCGGCCTGGGCGTCGGCGACCAAGGTGGACCGGGCCCAGACCATCCTGTCGCAGAGCGGGACCGCGGGCGCCGCGTTCGCGCTCAAGGTCGACGCCTCCGGCAAGTGGTCGTTCTCGATGTCGCGCTCCGACGTGGCGAGCCCGGCGTGGGACACGGTGACCGGGCCGGCGGCCAAGGCGGGCCTGCCCACCCAGGTCGGCGCCGTCTACGACGCGACCGCGCAGGAGATGCGGCTCTACGTCAACGGGGTGAAGGCGGGCACGGCCAAGCACACCACGACCTGGGCCGCGGCCGGCGAGTTCGAGGTCGGCCGGGGCCGGGCCGCCGGGCAGCCGGGTGAGTTCCTGGCCGGCAACGTCGACGCCGTCCACGCGTACACCGGCGTGGTCTCCGACGCGGCGATGGCCGTGCTCGCGGTGGACTCCGACACCGCCCGCGCCGACCGCTGCGACATCGGGCATTGGCTGCACGCGGGCGGCGAGAACGTCAAGGCGACCGCGTCGGCGGCGCTGGCCGGGACCGACTACGACCGCCGGGTCACCTACCAGGTCGTCGGCATCGGGTTCCACAAGCTGGACGAGGCGTCGATCCGGGACCGCGACGCGTACCTGGCCGCCTTCCGCGCGCTCGGACCGCAGCACGAGACTTGGGAGACGGTGATCGACCCGTACAAGTACTGGGGCGACGACTTCATCAACTTCTGGAGCGCGCCCGAGTACGGCAACGACGTCATCCGGTTCCTGATGGACCGCAACGACCAGACGTTCCACGACTACCTGAACCCGCCGCCGCCGGCCAAGCCGGCCCAGGCCGAGCTGGACCGGGCGCTGGCGGTAGCCGCCGACATGCGGGCCCGCAACGTGCTGGCCCCCGAGGACTGGCAGATCAAGAGCTGGTCGGGCTACCGGGTGAGCCGGTTCCTGCGGTTCGGCGGCTACCCGACGGTCACGCCGGTGCCGGGCTCGGCCGAGTTCCGCCTCGAGGTCGAGGCCGTGAAGATCGGCTGGTCGGACTGCAACCCGGAGGACCCGGACGGCACGCTCGACGAGACCACCTGGTGGCAGCGCGGCCCGGGCCCGCTCGCCCAGGTGACGGCGGCCGCGACCGCGGAGTGGAACGCCGAGCTCGCCGCCCAGGCCCCGCAGCGCAACGCGATCGTCGCGGCCGAGGTCCAGGTGATGAAGGACCTGCGCAAGGCCTCCGACGCGATGGTCGAGACGCAGGGCCAGGCGTGGGTCGTCGGCCAGCTGCTGAGGTGGAAGAAGTACTGGCTGAGCCGGCCGAAGACGGACACCGACTACCCGACGGCGGCGCAGTTCACCAAGGCCACCAGCGACATGCAGGCCGGCATCAACAAGATCAACGCACAGCTGACGATCGCGAAGGCGGCCGCGACCTCGGCCGCGACGCAGGCGACGAACGTGACCACCGCGCAGAGCCAGGCGGCCACGATCGCGAACACCAACCAGACCCCGCTGTACCGCGGTCTCGCGTACGCCCAGCAGTCGGCCCAGGTCGTGAAGGCCTCCAGCGCCGCCACCCAGTCGGCGTCGAAGGCGATCGAGACCACGCTGAACGCGGCGAAGGCCACCAACGCCGACGGCAAGGCGCTCGAGGCGCTGGCCTCGACCCAGCAGGCCGCCCAGCAGGCCGAGTTCCGCCGGGTGGCCGCCCAGGAGGCCGCGGCCCAGGCCAAGGCGGCCGCCGACGCCGCCGACGCGCAGGCCACCCAGGCCGCGCAGATGGCAGCCAGGGCCAAGGCCGACCGGGCCACCGCCGAGAAGGCCGAGGCCGCCGCCAAGACCGCCGCCGAGGACGCGAAGGCCAAGCGGCTGGTGGCCGAGAAGGAACGCGACAACGCGGCCGCCGCCCGGCAGAAGGCCGACGCCGAGCGGGCCAAGGCGCGCGCCGCCGAGGAACGGGCGCAGCAGCAGCGTACGGTCGCCGCCAACGCCCGCGGCAGCGCGGTCAGCTCGGCCAACACCGCGGCGGCGAAGGCCGCGGACGCCGAGGACCGGGAACGCCGGGCCGGAGAGCTGCGCGACGCCGCCGTCGCCGCCGAGAAGCGCCGCGACTCCCTCAATGCCCGGGCCAACGCGACCGAGGCCGCGGCCCAGGCGGCGGCCGGCACCGCCGACGCCGGCGAGGCACGGCAGGCGGCCAACGAGGCGCGGGCCGCCGCCGACCAGGCGACCGCGGCCGCCGGCTCGGCCCGCAGCGCGGCCAACGAGGCCGGGCAGGCGGCCCAGGCGGCGCGGGCGGCCGCGACCGAGGCCGACGGCGCGGCGACGCGCTCGGAGGCCGCGGCCGACGGCGCCCAGGCCGACGCCAACACCGCCCACGCGCAGTCGATGACCGCGCACGCGGCGGCGGCCGACGCGATCAACGCCGCCCAGGTGGCGGCGCAGAACGTGAAGAACGCCGAGGCCGAGGCCAAGAAGGCGCTGGCCGCGTCGGCGACGGCCAAGGCGCAGGCGGCCGAGGCGCGCAACCAGGCGACCATCGCCCAGGAGCAGAGCGCCATCGCGGCCGGGCACGCGTACGCGGCGGGCCAGTCGGCCATCGCGGCGCGCGACTCCTCGCTCGAGTCGGTGAAGGCCGCGCTCGAGGCGATGTCGATGGGCGGCCCCTACAAGGACTCCGACGCCTCGGCCGGCCTCGCCGTGCTGGTCGGTCAGAACTCCAAGTCGCTCGCCGAGCAGCAGGCCGCGGTCGCCCAGGCCAAGGCCGACGAGGCGGCCCGGGCCGCGGCCAAGGCCAAGGACCTCGCCGCCCAGGCCGACGCCAACGCCAAGGTGGCGGCCCAGGCGGCAGCGGCCGCGGCGGCCGACGCCGCCCGGGCGCTGGACGCGGTGAAACGGGCCCGGGCCTCGGCCGCGGCGGCCGCCACCGACGCCGCCGCGGCGCAGCGGGCCGCGGCCAACGCCGCCGGGTACGACGCGCAGGCCGCGCAGGAGGCGGCGCTGGCCACCTCGGCCGCGACCCAGGCCCGGGGCGAGGCCGACGCGGCGCTGGCCGCCGCCGACGATGCCGAGCGGGACGCGGCGTCGGCGCGGGCGGCGGCGACGGCGGCCGAGAACGACGCGTCGTTCGCCCGCCAGGCGGCGACCGAGGCGGACCAGTGGGCGACCCAGGCCGAGCTGTCGGCGGCCAACGCACGGGCGCTGGCCGCCGACGCCGACGCGGCCGCGGTGCGGGCCGAACAGGCCGACCGGGCCGAGGACGAGGCGGCCCGGCAGGGCGCGCTGACCAACGGGGACTCGCCCGGTGGCGGCGGCGACGAGCTGAGCTCCGACGACCTGGCCATCCTGCTCGCCAGTTGCGGCCAGGCCTGTGTGGACGAGTACAAGCAGGCACTCGCCGACGCCGGCAAGACCGTCCTGCAGTGGATCAAGGACAACGGCGTCGAGATCCTGCTCGACGTGATCGGCTACACCGACCTGAAGAACTGCTTCATGACCGGTGACGTCGAGGCCTGCCTGTGGACGCTGGTCAACGTCGGCTCGCTGGTGATCGCGGTGGGCAAGCTGCCGGCCGTCACCAAGGCGATCGTCAAGGTCGGCTCCGGCATCACCAAGTTCCTCGAGGCGGCGGCGGCCGGGCGGCGCACGCTGGAACGGCTCAAGAAGGTGATCTCGTACGGGAAGGACGCCGCCAAGGGCTGGTGCAGCTTCAGCCCGGACACCCAGGTGCTGATGGCCGACGGGAGCCGCAAGGCGATCGGCCGGATCGGCGTGGGGGACCGGGTGCTCGCCGGCGACCCGGTGTCCGGGACCCGGTCGGGCGAGGCCGTCGGCGAGGTGTGGGTGCACCGGGACACGATGGTCGTGCTCGACGTCGCCGGCGCCGCGCTGACGACCACCGCCGACCACCCGTTCTGGGACGTGACCCAGGCGCGGTTCGTGCCGGCCGGCGAGCTGGCGGCGGGCGACGAGGTGCTCACCTCCGACGGCCGTACGGCGCGGGTCGGCGGCCTGCGGTGGCAGACGGCCCACGAGGGGGACGCCTACAACCTGACCGTCGGCGAGGTGCACACGTACTACGTCTTCGCCGGGGACACGGCCGTGCTGGTGCACAACGCCTGCCGGCTCAGCCCGCTGACGGCCAAGGACTTCGGCAAGAAGAGAGTGCACATCCACGCCAGCAACGGCGTCGAGGTGGCGCTGCGCCCGAGCGGTGACGGCGTCGTCTTCCGGCTCATCTACTCCCGCGACGCTGCTAAGTTCGACGTCGCGGCCAAGGAGGTCGAGCAGGCGCTGAAGAGCCCGACCTTCCGGGCCAAGGTGCTGGACCAGCTGCGCCAGGCGCTGCCCGGCCTCGCCAGCGACCCCGACAAGCTGGTGCGCAACCGGTCGATCGAGGTCCACCGCCTGATCAAGTTGCTGGAGAAGATGGGCTGACATGCCGTACTGGACCACCCTCTTCGCGCACCCCGACCGGCTCCCGCTCTCCGCGTCGACGTCGCCGGCGGATGTCGAGGCCCTGCTGGGCCCGCCGTCCGCCCGGCACCGCGACGGCCGGATCGTCTCGCTGGAGTACTGGCCGGAGACGGCCGGGGCGCTGTGGGTGTTCAGCTGGCAGGGCGGCGCGCTGCTCTCGGTGGAGATCCTCTACCGCGAGCGGCGCGCCGCCGCGGCGGCGCTTCCGGAGTGGGTCACCGCGCTGACCTCGGTGCCGGCAACGTTCGCGGATTTCCGAGCCGATGTCGTACGCGAGGGAGCTCCCGTCGTGGAGAAGAGCGACGACGGCTGGACGTTGCTGTCCGCCGCCACCGCCGAGGCCAAGTTCGACGGCGACGCGCTCTACTCGCTGTACTTCACCTGGCCGTAGGTCGCCTACTTCTTCTTGCCCTTGGCCTTGCCCGGTTTGGGCGCGGCCTTGGCCTTCTTCGCCTTCTCGCCGGACGAAGGTCCGCCCGGCTTGGCCGGCGAGCCGGCTTTGGCCGCCGGGGCGACGACGGGCACCGCCGGCCGTCGAGCCGCCGTCGTGGCCACCAGGTTCGCGATGCGCCGCGCCGGCCCGGCGACCGCGCGCGTGGTCGCCGGCGTGCCGCGCTCCGGATCGGCGGCCAGGTCGCCGGTCGCGGGCGTGGCCGTCGCCGGCCCGGCCGCCGCCGGTGTGGTCGCCGCCTGGGCCGTCTCGCCGGCACCGGCGTCGAGCCACCATCCGCCGCCGGCCAGCACGACGGCCGCGGTTCCGGTCGCCGCGAGCATCCGGCCCCGGCGGCGGCGGACCCGGGCCACCAGCGGCACGGTCGCGGCCGAGACGCTGCTCAGCGTCGGCGACGGCAGCAGGCCGACGATCTCGCCGAGGTCCGCCGCCACCTCGGCCGCCGTCGGCCGGTCGCCGGGCTTCTTGGCCAGGCACCGGGACACCATCCGGGCGACGTGCGACGGCAGTCCCGGCACCGGCGGCAGCGGCGCCGGGTCGGTGTAGACGTGCGCCTTCACCATCTGCGTGACCGTCGACGCGGTCCACGGCATGCGCCCGGCGATCGCGAGGTAGAGCAGCAGCCCGAGCGCGTAGACGTCGGTGGCCGGCCGCACCGGGCTGCCCGCGATGCGCTCCGGCGCCAGGTAGGCGGGCGTGCCGAGCAGCTCGCCGCCGGTGCCGTCGAGGTCGCCCACGGCCGCCGAGATGCCGAAGTCGACGAGCTTGACCCCGCTCGAGGTCACCATGACGTTCGCCGGCTTGACGTCCCGGTGCACGATCCCGTCGGCGTGCGCGGCCGCGAGGGCGGCCGCGACCTGAGCCCCGACCAGCACCGCCGCCCGCCACGGCAGGGCGCCGCCGGCCAGCCGATCGGCGAGCGAGTTGCCGTCCACGAGCTCCATGACGACGTACGACAAGGTCCGCCCGCCGTCGGTGAACTCCCCGAAGTCGAAGACCGCCACGACGGCACCGTGCCGCAGCCGCGCCGCCGCCCGCGCCTCGGCCCGGATCCGGTCGCGCAGCTCGGGGTTCCCGGCGAGGTGCGGCGAGAGCACCTTGACGGCGACGTCCCGGCCGAGGACCTCGTCCTCGGCCCGCCAGACCACCGACATCCCGCCCCGCCCGAGCGGCGCTTTCAGCCGATACCGGCCCGCGATCAATCGCCCACTGTTCACGCGGATCACCATTTCCCATCGGGCCCGGCCTAAACCGCCACGGTCACGCGGGACGTCACCGCCCGCCTCGATGGCGGCCGATGTAGGTGCCGCCGGCGTCGATGTCGTCGGCCGGACGTTCGGTCGCGCCCTGAATATGTACGAGCGTGATGGCGATCTCGACCAGCGACGTGAGAGTCTTGCGCCTCGGCGGGGCGAGGTGCGGTGTGGCGCCAACGCCGTTCCGGCGAACGGTCGGCGACACGCAGGCGTCATGGCACAAGGAAGCCCTCCGGTAGTGGTTGATTGTCTGCCCCGTGCTGCGATCTCACCGTCTTCGGCTACCGCCCGGCCAGCCGCTCGGATGACTCCGGACAACCCCGGATGACCTCCTCGGCCGAGCGGGAGTTCCCGGCCCCGGGCGACGTGCCGGACATAGCCGCCTTCATCCGGTCGCTCCGGGCGGTCAAGCTTTGGGCCGGCGACCCTTCGCTCGAAGCGCTGCGCCGGAAGACCGGCGTGGCCACCAGCACGTTGTCCGACGCGTTCAATCCGCAGCGCCGGCGGATGCCGTCACTGGAGATCGTCAAAGCCATCATCGGCGCTTGCGGCGCCGACGCGCGTCAGGCGGCGTTGTGGGAGGCGGCCTGGCACCTGGTGCGCGAGTGGATCGATACCGGCCGCGCGGCCGGGCCGGCCGTCACCACACGGGTGCCCCGGCAGCTACCGCCCGACGTCCGTGGCTTCGTCGGGCGCGGAGAAGCCGTGGCAGCGCTGACCGGCACGCCGGAGAAGGCGCCGGCCACGGTCATCACCGGCACGGCCGGAGTCGGCAAGACGGCGCTCGCGGTGCACGGCGCGTACCGCATCGCCGGCCGTTACCCGGACGGGCAGCTATACCTGGACCTGGGCGGCCACGCCGGCGGCCCCGTCATCACGCCGGCCGAAGCGTTGTCGTTGCGGCTGCAGTCGCTCGGGGTGCCGAGCGACCGCATTCCGGTCGATCTGCCGCTCCAAATCGGCCTGTACCGCTCGGTGCTGGCCGAGCGCCGGGTCCTGATCGTGCTCGACAACGCCAAGGACGCTGCGCACGTCCGGCCTATGCTGCCGAGCGGGCCCTGCTCCCATGCGCTGATCACCAGTCGCGACGCGCTCACCGGCCTGGTGGTTCGCGACGGTGTCGCCCGCATCAGCCTCGACACGCTCGCCGCGGCGGACTCGGTCGAGTTGCTCGCCGCCCACCTCGGGGCCGATCGGGTCGCCGCGGAGGTCGGCGCCGCGGCCCGGCTCGCCGAACTGTGCGCCCACTTGCCGCTCTCGCTCTTCGTATCACCGCCGCCAATCTCGCGGCCCGTCCGGCGCAGACCATCGCCGGAGCGGTCCGCGACCTCGGCCGCAGCGATCTGCTCGAGAGCATGCGCGTGGTCGGCGATCCGGACAGCGCGGTCGCCGCGACCTTCGATGTGTCCTACCGGTCCCTTCCGGCCGAGGCGCAGCGCCTGTTCCGTCTCATCGGCCTGGCGCCGGGACCGGAGGTCACCCGGGAGTCGTCCGCCATCCTTCTGGATCGAGGACCGGTCCGAGCTGGCACTGACCGGTACTGCGAACGAGTTCGCCGACGCCGAGCAGGCCAGGGCCTGGCTGTCAGCCGAGCTGCCCAATTTGACGCAGGCCGTGACTTATGCGGCGGACCAGGGTCGGGGCCCGTTCGCCTGGCACCTTGCCCACGGGCTACGCGGATTTCTGCTCGTGCGCGGCTCCGGCGTCGAGAAACTGGCGATCGCCCGGTCCGGGCTGCGCGAGCCGCCGGCGACGCCCGGGGCGAGGCGCTGAGCCACCTCTCGCTGGGCATCTTCGCGGTCACGATGGACGATCTGCGTGCGGCCGCCGAAGAGCTGGCGACGGCCTACGACAGGTTCGCCGCTATCGGGCACGCTCGCGGGGCCGCGGCCGCCCGGAACAATCTCGGGGATGTCTGCATCCGGCTCGGCGACATCAACCGGGCCGAGCGGTACCTCGAGGATGAGCCGGCGATTGCCGTCGCGGTCAATCCCAGCCGGGTCTGCAACCGGGCGCTCCTGGGGCGGATCCGCGGGGACTACGCCGGTGCCTTGCGGCTCAACGCGGAGTGTCTGGCCTTCGCAGCGGAGACGGGCGCGATCCAGCTGACCGCGATGGCCAGAAGCAGCATGGGCATGTGCCACCTCGGACTCGGTGACCCGGTGACGGCCGAGTCCCTGATGGCGGAGGCACACGCAGCCGCGGTCGCCGTCGGCAGCGAAGTGGACATGTACGACGCGGCGGCTGGTCTGGCGCTGGTCTGTGCCCGGACCGGACGCGCCGGGGAGGCATCGGTCTGGGCGGCATCCCTGGCCGAGCTCATGGAACGCGGGCTGTACAGCGGGTCGGGCGACGACTGGGCGCATGCTGCGGTTGTCGAGGTGCATCTGGCGGCCGGCCGGCTGAACGATGCACTCGCCGCGGGAAGCCGCTCGCTCGACCTGCTGGACCGGTCGGGCCGCCGGCTGGCCGCCATGCGCGTGCGCATTGTCACCGCCCGGGCGGCAGCCGCCCGGGGCGACACCGGCGCCGCGCGCGTGCACCGGCGCGCTGCGCTGAGCTATGCCGTGGAGCAGGATCTGCCCGAGCGTCACCACATCGACGGGTAAGGGTGAGGGGCCACCCCGGAGATTTGCGGGCGGCCCCTCGTGGTGCGGGGTCGCTAGCCGATCAGCTTCCAGGGACCCCAGGGGTCGCCCGGCTTCTGGTTGCGGGTCCACCACTGGGCCTTGTACTTCTTGCCCTGGTACGACGCCACGTCGCCGAGGTTGAAGATCCGGGACGGGGTCCACAGGGCGGTGCCGTCCTGGGTGGTCAGGATCTGCTCCCACGGGCCGTACGCGTCGCCCGGCTTCTGGTTCTGGGTCCACCACAGGGCGCGCCACGTGGAGCCGTTGTAGTAGACCAGGTCGCCGTACGTGTAGACCTTCCTGGGCTGCCAGTCGGCGGGCGACGGGAGGGCCAGGCCGGCGATCACCGGGTCGTGGTCGGAGGCGGCGAACGGGTCGCTGCCGTTGAACAGCAAGGTTGCGTTGTAGTTGTAGCGGCTGTACGCGTACGCGATCGCCTCTTGGGCATTGATCTGCCAGACGTCGGCGCCGGTCACCATCGCCTTGGCGCCCGGGTTGGCCAGCACGTGGTCGAGCGAGCCCTCGAGGCCGTTGAACGAGTACGTCTGCTCGGCCGGGTCGTAGAGCGAGCCCAGGTCGGTGTAGCCGTCGGCGTACAGGACCTCCATCGGGTCCTCCCGGGTGTACGAGTTGAAGTCGCCCACCATGAAGACCCGGTTCGTGCCGAGCGAGGCCGCCACCGACGAGGCGAATGCGCTCGCGTCCTGCGCCTCGTGCACCCGGGTGGCGTTGAACGCGCCCTGGTCGTTCGCCGGCGACGACGTGTCCTCCTCGTCACCGGGGTAGAGCGGCGTGCCCGAGCCCTTGGACTTCCAGTGGTTGGCCACCACCACGAAGGCGTCCGCGTCGGTGGCGCCGATCTTCTTGAAGCCCTGGGCCAGCGGCTCGCGGGCGATCGAGAACGACTGGCCGGGGCCGGAGGCGGTGGTGAGCACCTGGGACGAGCCGACCAGCGCGATCTCGGCCGGCTTGTAGATGAAGGCGGTGCGGATCACGTCCTGGTCGGCGAGCGGCGGAAGCTTGTCGGCCGGCGGCGAGGGCACGTACGCCCAGACGGCCGAACCGGCCGCGGCGTTGAGCGCGTCGACCAGACCGGCCAGCGCGGTGTCCCGCGGCTCGTTGAACCAGGCCGAGTTCTCGACCTCCTCGAGCGACACGATCGAGGCGCCGAGCCGGTTGATGCCGGTGACGATCTTCGACTGCTGACGGGCGAAGCTGGCGTCGTTCGCGGCGCCACGCGGGCCGCTGCCGGTGCAGCTGCGCACCGTGATGCGGTTGCCGTCGCGGTCGGTGTAGTAGGTGCAGGTGCCCAGGCCGGCCGCCTCGTACTTCTCGCCGGTCATCGGGAAGTAGTTCTCCACGTTGAACGTCGCCAGCGCGGGACCGCCGAACGAGCGCGGCTGCTGGTTGCCGGCCCGGGTGTCGCTGAACGAGGCGACCGCCGAGCCGTCGTCGGCGACCTGGTGCTGCGGCTGGAAGTTCCAGAGCGAGAACCGGTACTCCAGGACCACCGGCTGGTGGAAGGTGACCTTCGAGCCGACGCTGGCCGGGTTGGCCGGGGTGAGCCAGGGCAGCGGCTTGGCCGCGTTGGCGGCACTCGAGTAGTTGGCGCTCGAGCCGTCGTCGAGGGTGACCGTCCGGGCCGCGTTGTCGGCGGCGACGGCCTGCGCCTCGGGGCTGCCCGCGCGGCCGGCGTCGGTCGGCTGGCGCAGCGGGGTGTCACCGGCGGCCAGCGTGAACGACCCGTAGAGGTTGACGTCGTAGTTGTCGGAGACGGTGAAGGTGCCCTGCGGCGCGACGAGCTCGCCCTCGTGGGCCTCCTTCTCGGCGTCGGTGTCGAGGTCGGACCAGGGCAGCGCGCGGCGTGACGGCCGGCAGCGGGGCGGCCAGGCCGGTCACCGCCGGGCTGGTGATCTCGGTCTCGCCCTGGAACTCGGCCACCTTGCCGGTGACCTGGACGCTGTCGCCGACGGCGACCTGGGCGGCCGAGATCGAGCCGAAGACGAAGATGCCGTCCGAGGCGCCCGGCGTGGTGTCGGGGCCGGGGGTCTCGAGGAAGAAGCCGTTGAATCCGCCGGTCGGGTACGCCGCGGTGACCACACCCGTGGTTCTGACCGATTTGTCAACGTACGGCGAGGTGTCGCCGGTGCCCTGGATCTGCGCGATGGTCAGATCCTCGGGCTCGTCGCCGCCACCCCCGCCGGTTGTGCCGGAATTCTCCGGAGTAGGCGATGAAACGGAGAAATCCGCAGCGTTGTTGTCGCTGTCCACACCGGAGGCCGCCCGCTGGTAGCTGAGGACCACCGAGTTCCCGCTCGGGGCGGTCCCCTCGGGCGAGTTCGACGTGCCGTAGCCGATCTTGTCGATTACCGCGGCGTCGGTCGGCAGCACACCGGTGGTGCCGGCCGCGACGTAGAGCGTGCCGCCGGCCGCGCCGGGGTTGACGCTGGTCCCGGTGGTCAGGTCGGCATCCGGCAGCACGGCCCCGTTGGCGCCGTTGCCGGGCAGCTGGATGAGGAAGTGCCCGTGCGCGGGCACGCTCCCGGAGAGCGCGAAGACCTGCGACCCGATCGGCGTGACCGTGCTGGCCGGCGCCCGGTACTGCAGGCTGTCGCCGGCGAGCGGGATCGCGCTCGCGGTCGGGTTGTAGAGCTCGACGAACTTGTTCTGATAGGTGGCTCCGGCCGAGCCGCCGTTGACGTAGGCCTCGCTGATGACGAGGCCGGTTCCGGCCGGATTGGCGGCCGCGGGCGTGGCGGTCAGCCAGCCGGCCGCGGCGAAGGTGGACAGCGACAACACGCCGACGGCGGTGCGCCGCATGAGAGTAGGGGACACGAACCCCAACCTCCAGAGGGATGACGAACAGACTCGGTGCACAGTGCAGACAAGATCTGAACGCTATCCGACGTCCACGTTCTGGGAAATCCACTCCCGGGCTTCAATGGCTCACATGATCGGCAAAACTGTCGCGCATCGGACAGGTGCCGGATCAACGGCTGCGGGCGGGGGCGAGCCGGTCGAGGCTCGGCGGCATGGCCGAACTCAGCGAACTCAGCGAATACGACCTGCGTCTTCGCATCGCGGCGTTGCGGCGGCGGGTCTTCAGTCAGGTCGACCCCACGTCCAACCCGGGTCTGCTCAGCCAGCTGGCGCTGGCGGAGGCGGAGGTCAGCGCGCGCGAGCTGGCCGCCTCGACCGACGCCGACGTGTCGTCGCTGGAGCAGGCGCCGGTCGGCGGGCGGATCCTCGACACCGCGGACACGGTCGCTCCCCGGGCGAGGGGGCGGGCCCGGGGCCGGACGGCTCCGGCGACGGGGCTCGAGGCGCGGGCGGTCGTGCGCATGGCGCAGGTGCCGACCTCGATCTACCACCTCTACAAGCAGGACGAGAACCCGCTCGTGACGTGCACGGTCCGCAACACCGGCGGCGCGCCGCGGCGGCTGCGGATCACCTCGTTCCTGGAGGGCTACTCGGCCCGGGCGGTCAGCACCCGCGAGGTGCCGTCGAACCAGGAGGTCAGCGTCAATCAGCTGCCCGCTCTGTTCCACGACCGGCTCCACGACCTCGACGAGCTCACGACCGCCGCCGTCAACGTGCTGATCGAGGACCTGGACGGGCCGGTCGAGCTGAACGATACGTACTCGGTCCCGCTGCTCGCGCGGACCAGCGTTCCCCTGGCGGTCAAGGATCCGGCGACCGGCAAGTGGGCCGACGTCTCCAAGTACCTCGGGGCGTTCGTCACGCCCAACGCGCCGAAGATCCTGGCCTTTCTCCGGACGGTGGCCGACCAGCTGCCCGAGACCCGGCTGGTGGGCTACGAGCAGGGCGCCAAGGAGGCCCGGGCCGAGGTCGAGGCGATCTTCAAGGCACTCAAGAACCTCGGGATCATCTACGTCAACTCGGTCGTCGCGTTCAGCCCGTACGAGGGCGCGGCCGTCCAGCGGGTGCGGCTGCCGCGGGAGAGCCTCGAGGACCGCGAGGCCAACTGCATCGACGGTACGGTGCTGGTGGCCAGTCTCATGGAGGCCGCCACCCTGAACCCCGCCATCGTCATCGTGCCCGGCCACGCGTTCGTCGGGTGGGAGACCGACCAGGGCAGCGGCGAGTGGTCCTACCTGGAGACCACGATGATCGGCACCAGCAGCTTCGGCGACGCGTGCGACTCGGCCGAGGTCATGGCCAAGCAGTACGAGGAGCTCGCCACGTCGAGCGGAGATCCGTCCAACTTCCGCCGGTGGCCGCTGAGCGAGCTCCGCACGACGCTCGGCATCACCCCGACCGAGTGATGCGCGACGGCCTGTCGGGCTGGTGTCATTTCCTTGACGCGGTGACGATGGGCCGCGCAGGTTGAATCGGTCCAGCTACGTCCGCGGGGCCCCGGGAGGTTCGCGTGGCAACTCCGGCAGAATCCAATCTGACCACGAAGAGGCTGGAAGACCTGAGCGCCAGGCTGCCCGACATCGCCCTGGCCTTGACGGAGGAAGACCGCGACCTGCTCCGAGCGTGTTTTCTGAGAGGCGCGGACGCGTATCTGAAGGATGCGGAGGCCAAGCCGGTGCCGCTCGCAACCTTCGCCGGCGGCCGCGGCGACGGGTGGAGCATCGGCGACTTCCAGCAGAAGAAGACATCGAAGCCGACCAAGAGGCCGCCCCAGAACTCGTCGTATGAACCCTGATGGCGCCGCCCGTGGTGCTTGTGTCGATGCCCTTCCTGGGCGCCGACCGGCCCTCCATTCAGGCCGGGCTGCTCGCGGCGATCGCGCGCAAGCACGGCTTCCCGGCCACCACGCTGCACGCCAACCTGGACTTCGCCGCCCGCGTCGGCGCGGACCAGTACGCGCGCCTCGCGGACGGCGGCCGGCGGCGGCTGTTCGGCGAATGGCTGTTCTCGGCCGCCGCGTTCGGCGGTGACGCGCCGGACCCCGGGTCGGCTCTCCTCGACGACTTCGCCGGGGACCTGCCCGACCTCGGCGGTCCGGCCGACGCCGTCCGCAAGCGGCTGCTGCGCCTGCGTGAGGTGGAGGTGCCGGCGTACCTCGACGAGCTCGCCGGCTCGTACCCGTGGGGCGATGTCCGGGTCGTCGGCTTCAGCTGCACCTTCGAGCAGAACGCCGCCTCCTTCGCGCTCGCGGCCCGGCTCAAGCGCCGGCACCCGGGCATCGTCACGGTGTTCGGCGGCGCCAACTTCGACGGCGAGATGGGACCGGAGCTGGTCCGCACCGTGGACGGCATCGACTTCGCGGTCAGCGGGGAGGCCGACGACGCCTTCCCCCGGCTGCTGGCGGCGCTGGCGGCGGGCGAGGACCCGGCCACGATCCCGGGCGTGATCCGCCGCGGCGTGCCGGTCGTCCCGCCGGCGCCGCCGATCCGCGACCTCGACGCCCTGCCGGTGCCCGACTACGACGAGTACTTCGAGCGGGCCGGGCGGCTGGGACTGCTCGACCCGGCCGCCCGCCGGCACACCACGATCCCGCTCGAGACGGCCCGCGGCTGCTGGTGGGGCGCGAAGCACCACTGCACGTTCTGCGGGCTGAACGGCGCGACCATGACGTTCCGCAGCAAGTCGCCGGAACGGGTGCTGGCCGAGCTGGCCACCCAGGCCCGGCGCACCGGCAGCTTCCGGTTCGCCGCCGTCGACAACATCCTGGACCCCCGCTACCTGACCACGCTGCTGCCCCGGCTGGCCGCCGGCGGGTTCGGCTACCAGCTGTTCTACGAGGTGAAGGCGAACCTCGGCCGGGAGCGGATCGCCCTGCTGGCCCGGGCCGGCGTCGACCGGATCCAGCCCGGGATCGAGTCGCTGAGCTCCCGCGTGCTGGCGCTGATGAAGAAGGGCACGACCGCCGGGCAGAACGTCAACCTGCTGCGCTGGGCCGGCTACTACGGCATCGCCGCCGCTTGGAACGTCCTGTGGGGATTCCCGGGCGAGACCGCGGCCGACTACGCCGAGCAGGCCGCCGTCGTGCCGCATCTGGTGCACCTGCAACCGCCGGAGGGCGCCGGGCGGATCTGGCTGGAACGGTTCAGCCCGCTCTTCACGAACCGGGGCGGGCCCGAGCCGAGCTATCGGTACATCTACCCGGAGCGGGTCGACCTCGACCGGGTGGCGTACTTCTTCGAGGAGGACTTGGCCGAGGCGCTGCCGGATGAGGCGTACGCGCCCCTGGGTCTCGCCGTGGCCGGGTGGCAGCGAGCCTGGCAGGACCGCCGCCCGTTGCTGGTCTTCTGGTCCGCGCCCGGCTACCTGCAGATCTACGACGGCCGGTGGCCGGGCCGGAAGGGCACCTACACCTTCGAGGGCACGGCCGCCGACGTCTACGCCGCGTGCAGCGACCGGCCGATCCGCGCCTCGGTGGTGCGCGAACGGCTCGGCCTGCGGGAACCGGCCGGGGTCGTGGAGCGGATGATCGACCGGTTCCGGGGGCTCGGCCTGATGTTCGTGGACGGTGAGGCCGCGCTCGCGCTGGCCCTGCCGGCCGTCGGCTTGCGGTAGGTGCGACGGCGATGAGCGGGCTCCGGTACGCGGTGCTGGGCCCCCTCGGCGTCCTGCGGGACGGCCGCCCGGTGTCCCTCGGCCCGTTGCAGCAGCAGGTGGTGCTCGGCGTGCTGCTCCTGCAGGACGGCCGGCCGATCGGGCTGACCGCGATGATCGACGCGGTGTGGGGCGACGCGCCGCCCGCCTCGGCCGTCAACCTCGTGCAGCGGCACGTCTCGGCCCTGCGCCGGGTCCTCGAGCCGGATCGCCCGGCCCGGGCCACCGAGAGCCGGCTGACCTGGACCGCCGCCGGCTACCGGCTGGCCGTCGCCGGGGACGCGCTGGACCTGGCCGACTTCGAGGCCGCCGTCCGCCGGGCCCGCAACGCCCGCGAGGCCGGGGCGGCCAAGGTGGCCGCGGCCGAGCTGCGGGAGGCGCTGCGGCTCTGGCGCGGACCGCTGTGCGACGGGCTGTCCAGCCCGCTGCTGGACGCCGAGCGCGACCGGATGGCCGACCGCCGGCTCGCCGTGCTGCAGGACCGGATCGAGCTCGACCTGGCCGGCGGCGCCGACCCGGCGATCATCGACGAGCTGCGCCGGCTGATCGACGCCCACCCGCTGCGCGAACGGCTGCACGAGCTGCTCATGCTCGCCCTGCACCGGGCTGGGCGCCGGGCCGACGCGCTGGCCGCCTTCCAGCTGGTGCGGCGCACGCTGCGGGACGAGCTCGGCGTCGAGCCGGCCGGGCCGCTGCAACAGCTGCACCAGCGGATCCTGGCCGGCGACCCGAGCCTGCTCCCGGAGAGCGGCCGGCCGATCGTCCCGCCGCCGCGGACCTCGGCGCCGGCCCAGCTGCCGCACGCGCCGTCCGGTTTCGTCGGCCGCGCGGCCGAGCTCGACATTCTGAACCGGATGCTGGAGGGCGATCCGCCGCCGGGCGCGACCGCGGCGCTGACCGCGGTCTGCGGCACCGCCGGGGTCGGCAAGACCACACTCGCGGTGACCTGGGCGCACAGCGTCCGCGACCGCTTCCCCGACGGGCAGCTGTACGTGAACCTGCGCGGCTTCGACCCCAGCAGCCCGCCGCTCGATCCCGGCCGGGCCGTCCGCGGGTTCCTCGAGGCGTTCGCCGTGCCGCCCGAGCGGATCGGGCCCGACCTCGACGGTCAGGCCGCGCTGTTCCGCAGCACCGTGGCCGGCAAGCGGGTGCTCTTCCTGCTCGACAACGCCCGCGACGCCGAACAGGTCCGGCCGCTGCTGCCCGGGTCGCCGGGCAGCCTCGTGCTGGTGACCAGCCGGGACCAGATGCTGAGCCTCACCGCCATCGACGGCGCCCGGATCGTGCCGCTCGGCCTGATGTCCTCGGGCGAGGCCCGCGAGCTGCTGGCCCGCCGCCTCGGCGCGGCCCGGATGGACGCCGAGCCGGCCGGTGCCGACGAGATCATCACGCGGTGCGCGCGCCTGCCGCTGGCCCTGTCGGTGGTGACCGCCCGGGCCGCGGCCAACCCGCAGTTCCGGCTGGCGGCGGTGGCCGACGAGCTGCGCCGGGCGCACGGCGGCCTGGACGTCTTCGGCGCCGGCGATCTGGCCACCGACGTGCGGGCGGTGCTGGCCTGCTCGTACCGGGCGCTGACCCGGCCCGGCGCACGGCTGTTCCGGCTGCTCGGCCTGCACGCCGGGCCGGAGGTCTCGGTGCCGGCCGCGGCCGCGATCGCCGCCGAGCCGACGGTGTCGGTGCGTGCGCTGCTGGACGAGCTGGCCCGGGCCCATCTGATCGAAGAGCGGACGCCGGGCCGGTACGGCCAGCACGACCTGCTGCGGGCGTTCGCGGCCGAGCTGGTCACCACGAACGAGACGGCGGGGGACCGGCGGTCGGCGTTCGGCCGCCTCCTCGACCATTACCTGCACACCGCGTACGCCGCCGACCGGTCGCTCAACCCGTACCGCGACGATCCGATCGAGCCGGTGCCGGCCGGACCGGGGGTGCCGATCGAGCGGCCGGCCGGCCTGCACGCCGCGCTGTCCTGGTTCGCCACCGAGGAGCCGGTGCTGCTGGCCACGCTGCGTACGGCTGTGCGGGACGGCTTCGACACGCAGGCCTGGCAACTGGCCTGGACGCTGACCCACGTGCTGGACCGGGAAGGCCACTGGCACGACGCGGCCGCCGTGCAGGAGCGGGCGCTGGCGGCGGCGATCCGGTCCGGCGATCCGCGCGGCGAGGCGGTCAGCCGCGGGTGCCTGGCGTACGCGTACATCCGGTTGAACCGGCTCGGTGAGGCCCGTGAGCACCTGAGGCGCGCGGGCGAGATCTACGAGCGGCTGGGTGAGTACGTCGGGCGCGGGCACGTGCGCCGCACCCTCGCCTGGATCCTCGACTGCCAGGGCCGGTACCGGGAGGCGCTGACCGAGGCCGAGGCCGCGTTCGAGATGTTCCGGCGCGGCGGCAGCCGCACCGGGCAGGCGCGTGCGCTCAACGCGATCGGCTGGTTCCGGTCGCAGCTGGGTGAACCGGAGATCGCGCTCGTCCACTGCACCCGCGCGCTGACCCTGCTTCGCGAGACCGACGACCGGTTCGACCAGGCGTACACGCTGGACAGTCTCGGCCGCATCCACCGCCAGCTGGCCCGGCCGGACCGCGCGGTGGACTGCTACCGGCGGGCGGCCGAGCTTTACGCCGAGTTCGGCGACCGGTACAACGAAGGGGTGTCGCTGGCCCGGCTCGGGGACGCGCTGGCCGAGACCGGCGACCACGACGACGCCGTCCGCGCGTGGGCCCGGGCCCTGCGGGTGCTCGACGAGCTCGGGCACCCCGACGCCGACGACATCCGGCGCCGGCTGGGCTTAACCAGTTAGACCGGGCGGCTAAGCGCGAGGTAAGTCCCGGGGAAGTCCGGCGGCCGATGCTCTCCGGGTCGACAGCACGGCGCTGTCACGGAGAGGAAGATGTGTCCCAGATCCAGTTCCCCAACCAGCTCTTCGGCCCGGGCGACTTCACCGCGCAGGTGCTGGACAACGACGGCCAGCCCGCCGACGTGCTCGAGGCCGGACAGGGCTTCAAGATCGAGACGACGTGGAAGATCGGTCCGCTCGCCGCGCTCCTGCTCGGCGGGGAGTGGACGGTCGCGGCCTACGCCGAGTCGATCGGCCCCGGCCCGGAGAAGCAGATCGGATTCAAGAACGTGCCGCTGAACGGCCTCGAGAACTACTCGGCGACGGTCGACGTCTTCGCCGGCACCCTGCCCAACGACCCGCCGCCGGCCACCAGCAGCGGCGCCTACAAGGTCGTCACGGTGCTCAGCCACCGCAACTTCAACAAGATCAGCAATGTCGCCGCGGTCGTGGAGAGCCCGGTTCTCCGCATCGCCTGACCACCGAGGTGGCGGCCCCGCTCGGACGGGGCCGCCACTTGCTTGTCTCAGGGCTGTACGACTCTCAGGGTTGTACGACCGTCGCGGTCAGCTCGACGTCGCCGATGGACCCGCGGTGCTGGGCGGCCCGGTCGCCGTGGTCGAGGATCACCAGCTCACCGGAGCCGCGCTCGATGCCGAGACGGCGACCGCAGGACTCGCACTCGAACAGCAGGCCGCCGGCGGCGACCGTCCCGATCAGACGATGTTCGGTCATGGCCCGACGCTACGCCCAGCGGCTCACGAGGCAAGGCGGGCGCCCCGGTCGTGGCGAGGATGGCACAGTTGCCGGAAGTACTCGGTGGTCCGGGCCGAGGGCGTCACCCGCAGCCGGGTCCAGAGCACCTCGACCAGCCGGTGGTACTGCGACAGCGCGAGATGCCGCTGACCGGCCGCGGCGTAGCAGGCCATCAGCTGCCGGTGCACGCCCTCGTTGCAGGGGTCGATCTCCAGCAACCGCCGGGCCAGGATGGTCGCGGTCCCGGGTGCTCCCCGCTCGAGATGCCGCTCGATCAGCCGGCCCTGGACGTCGATCATGTCCAGGCGCAGCGCCTCACGGAGGGGGACGGCCCAATCGGCGTACGGCTGATCGGTCAGGAACTCGCCCTCGTAGAGCTGGCCGGCCGCCTCGTAGGCGCGGATCGCGGCGCATGCGTCGCCCCGCCGCTCGGCCCGCGCCCCCTCCGACCGGTAGGCCGCGAACTGCTCCAGGTCGGTCCAGACCGTGACCGCCCCGCCGATCCGGTAGGTGTCGTAGCGCCGCTCGATGACCGCCGCCGGATGCGCGTCCCGCAGTGCCCGCCGCAGATGGCTGAGCGTGACGTGCAGGTTGTTGCGGGCCGCGGCCGGCGTCGCGTCCGGCCAGAACGTGTCGGCCAGCACGTCGCGATGGGCCGGCGCCCGCCGGTTCGCCAGCAGATAGGCCAGTAGCTGCCGGGTGCGCCGCCGCGAGGCGGTGTCCACCGCGACGTCGTCGACGGTCACCCGGAAGCTGCCGAGAAAGCGCGCCATCAGCAGCGGCCGTTCGTCGGACATGGTTGTACCTCCCGCACGATGGGCCTGGTTGCCCGGTTGTCATCGTGGGGGAGCTCGTTGCACTGCTCGTTGCACTGCTGTGCGTCTCGCCCTTGTGACCTTGACTGAACTGGTTAAGGATACTGATGAACATCGATGTAGTTTTCCGTGCCTCGGAAGGATTCCGGCAATGCGCGCCTTCACTCGGATCGGTGCCTGCGCCGCCGCCGGCATCCTCGTGACCGGCCTCGGCGTCACCCTGACCGCGCACGCCGCCACCGCCGGCTGCTCGGTGACGTACGCGATCACCTCGCAGTGGCCGGGCGGCTTCGGCGCCGCCGTGTCCATCACCAATCTCGGCGACCCGGTGACGGGGTGGACGCTCACCTGGTCGTACGCCGCGGGCCAGAAGGTGACCCAGGCCTGGAACGCGACGGTGTCCCAGAGCGGCGGTCAGGTGACGGCCCGCAACGCCTCCTACAACGGCGGCATCGCCACCAACGGCGGCGTGTCGTTCGGATTCAACGGGTCCTGGATCGGCACCAATCCGGCGCCCACCGGCTTCGCCCTCAACGGCACGACCTGCACCGGCGGCGTGGTCGGGACGCCGACGCCGACCGCGACGCCGACGCCGACCGCGACGCCGACGCCGACAGCAACGCCGACGCCCACTGTGACGCCGACGCCGACGCCGACGCCGACGCCGACGCCGTCGCCGAGTGGCGACGACTGGCCGACGTACCATCGCGACAACGCGCGCGACGGGAACGCGACGACTCTCGCCCCGCTGTCCACCCTCTCGGTCGCCTGGACGGCGGCGCTCGACGGCGCGGTCTACGGCCAGCCGCTGGTCGTCGGCGGCCGGATCTTCGCGGCCACCGAGAACGACACGGTCTACGCGCTGAACCCGGGCACCGGCGCCGTCCTCTGGTCGGCGCACGTCGGCCAGCCCGAGCCGCTGTCCGACCTGCCCTGCGGCAACATCGACCCGCTCGGCATCACCAGCACCATGGTGTACGACCCGACCACCAACCGGGTGTTCGCGGTCGCCGAGACCACCGGCGGCGCGCACACGCTCGTGGGCATCAACGCCGCCACCGGGGCGGTCGAGGTGCGGGCCGCCGTCGAGCCGCCGCAGGGCGACGCGAAGGCGCACCAGCAGCGCGGCGCCCTGACCCTGCTCAACGGGCGGATCTACATCGGGTACGGCGGCCTCTTCGGCGACTGCGGCCGGTACATCGGCTCGGTGGTCTCGGTGACCACGGCCGGCGCCGGCCGGCTGAGCTACGCGGTGCCGACCACTCGCGAGGCGGGCATCTGGGGCACCGCCGGCGGCGTCGCGGACGGCGCGAACCTGTTGTACGCGGTCGGCAACGGCGAGTCCACCACCGCGTACGACGGCAGCGACTCCGTGCTGGCGCTGTCGGCCGGCCTGCAGCGGACCGACTTCTTCGCCCCGGCCGACTGGGCCAGCCAGAACGCCGGCGACGCCGACCTCGGATCGATGAGCCCGGCCCTGGTCGGCCAGTACGTCTACGCCGACGGCAAGGCCGGCATCGGGTACGTGCTGAGGCACGACCACCTGGGCGGCATCGGCGGCCAGGTCTCTCAGCTGAACAACAACTGCCAGTCCTTCGGCGGCTCCGCGGTCGCCGGGAACACCGTCTTCCTGCCGTGCACCAGCGGGCCGCGGGCGGTGACCATCGCGGCCGACGGCACGGCCCGGGAACTGTGGCGGGCGCCCGCCAGTGTGCCCGCCGAGGGCTCGCCCGCGATCGGCGGCGGCGCCGTCTGGGTGGTCGACAACCACGGCGGCGTGCTGTACGCCCTCGACCCCGCCACCGGCGCGGCCCTCGCGCAGGTGCGGGTCGGTCAGGCGCCGAACTTCACGTCGCCCACGCTGTCCGGCGCCCGGGCCTACGTCGGCACCCGCACCGGAGTCACCGCCGTCAACGGCGCCTGACCCGCGTCACCGCCCGCGGCGGCGCGACTCAACCCTGCGGCGGCGGTCCCAGCAGCTCGATGGCATGCCGGGCCGCCGCATGCCCGAGGGCGATGGGGTCGACCGGGCCGGGGCCGGGCAGCCGATAGGAACCGGCCGGCTCACCGGCGTCGCGGGCGAAATCCTCGAAGCCGGACGGCGTCGTGATCTGCAGGGTGCGCAGCGGCTCGCCGGCGTCGACCGCGAAGGAGTGCGGCAGCCGCGCCGGGAGCAGCACGAAGTCGCCGGGGCCGGCCTCGAAGACCTCGCCGTCGCAGTGGAAGCGCGCGCTGCCGGACAGCACGTAGAACATCTCGTCCTCGTCGAGATGCCGGTGCAGCGGGGGCGCGAAGCCGGGCGGGTTGACGAACTCGACGACCGTCAGCCGCCCGCCGGTCTCGGCGCCGGACGCCTTGACGGTCACCAGGCTGCCGAGGAACCACAGCGCCTCGCCCTCCTCCTTGCCACGCACGTAAGGCCTGGTCATGGCGCCTCCCTAATTGGCTATACCGTTGTCTATTGAATGTGTCACTAGTATGGGCAGCGCCATGAGTGATGTCAACGACAAGCCGCGCCGGCGGTACCGCTCGGCGACCCGCAGCGAGGGCGCGCGGCGCACCCGGCAGGCGATCATCCGCACGGCCGCGGAGCTTTTTGCCGAGCACGGGTACGCGGCGACCTCGCTGGCCGGCATCGCGCAGGCGGCCGGCGTCGCCCGCCCGACCGTCTTCGCCGCGTTCGGGTCCAAGGCGGCGCTGCTCAAGCAGGTGCTGGACGAGGCGCTGGCCGGTGACGACGAGCCCGTGCCGGTGGCGGAGCGGCCCTGGTTCCGGCCGGTGTGGGAGGCGACCGACCCGGGTGGCGTCCTCGACGCGTACGCGGAGGTCTGCCTGGTCATCGCCCGCCGGGCCGCGCCGCTGTTCGAGGCCGTCCGGCGGGCCGCCGACGACGCGCCGGAGGCGGCCGAGCTATGGAGCACGCTGCAGGCGAACCGGCGCGCGGGGGCCCGGATGATCGTCACGCAGGCCCGGAAGCTCGGCCCGGCGGCGCCGGGACTGGCCGCCGAGACCGCGGTCGACATCGTGTGGCTCTACAACGACCCGCCGCTGTACGCGGCGCTGGTGACGCGGTGCGGCTGGAGCGAGGAGGACTACCGCCGCTGGCTGGCCACCACGATGCGAAGCGCGCTGCTCCCGAGCGGCTGAGGTGCGGCGGTGGGACACGCCGGCTTGGCCGGCGGCTGAGTGGGGGTGAACCCGGCGCCGGCTCGCAGCCGGCGCCGGGAACTCGGTCTTACGCGGGGAGGGTCCACTTCTGGTTGGCGGAGGCGAAGCAGTCCCAGACCTGCAGCCGGGTGCCGTCGGCCGAGCTCGGCCCGGTGGCGTCCAGGCACTTGCCGAGCGAGCGCAGGGTGCCGTCGGCGTTCGGGGCCCACTGCTGGGCCGCCGTGCCGTTGCAGTCGTAGAGCTGGACCTTCGTGCCGTTCGCCGGGTTGGCGCCGGTCACGTCCAGGCACTTGCCGAGGGCGCGGACCGTGCCGTCGGCGCCGGCCGTCCAGGTCTGGGCGGCGGTGCCGTTGCAGGTCCAGAGCTGGACGGCGGTGCCGTTGGCGGAGCTCGCCCCGGCCACGTCGACGCACTTTCCGCCGTACCCGCTGATCGGCCCGGTGCGCGACGGCCCGGAGCCGGCGTCGCCCGCACCCGCCCAGACGTAGGTCCCGGTGGTCTTGGCCGGCAGCGTCGCGGTGAACTGGCGCGTGCCCGCCCGCAGGGTGAAGGTCTGGTTCCCGGCGGTCTGGTTGACCACGACGGTGACCAGGGAGTTGTCCGGGTTCACGAACGCCACGTCGGTGACCGTGCCGGTCGAGCCGTAACCGCTCGCCACCCGCTTGGCGCCCGCCTTCACGAACTTCGAGAACTGGGCGACCATGTTGTAGTCCGGCAGCCTCCAGAACGTGTCCCGGTTCGACGTGCTCTGTACCAGCATGGTCGGGTCGGGCGAGCCGGACCAGCGCTCGGGCGAGCGGCTCTGGTCGAGCATGGAGACCCAGCCCTCGTAGAGCGTGGCCTGGTTGCGGAAGTACTGGACGATCCGGTCGACGCCGGCCGTGCCCCAGACCGAGCGCTCGGTCATCAGCACGTCCTTCTCCGGGTAGGTCGCCTTGACCGTCGCCATCGCCGACGGGTCGCCGGCGTAGTCGTGGAAGGCGATGCCGTCGACCGAGGACCGGGCATCGGCCGTGAGCACGCCGGCGGCGTACGAGACGCCCTCGGAGAAGTTGTGGTCGAAGGCCCAGATCTTGGTGGTCGGCAGCTCCGCGCGCACCGCCTTGGCGAGCTGGCGCTCCTGGTCGGCCGAGACGAGCATGCCGGGGTAGTCGGCCGGGGAGAACAGCGGCTCGTTCTGCAGGGTGAGCGCGTAGATCGGGATGCCCTGCGCCGCGTACGCCCGGACCGCCTTGCCGTAGTACGCCGCGAGGGTGGGGATGTACTGGCTGAGCAGGCTGCCGCCGATGATGGCGTTGGTCGTCTTCATCCACGGCGGTGCGCTCCACGCGCTCGCGAAGATCTTCAGGTTCGGGTTGATCGCAAGAGCCTGCTGCAGCGTCGAGATGATGTGGTAGTCGATGTCGCGCTGGATCGAGAAGCGGGACAGTGTCGGGTCGGCGGCCCCGTCGTCGTACGTGTAGAAGTCGTGCGAGGTGAAGTCGCTGGTGCCCAGGGTGATCCGGGCGACGTTGAAGCCGGCGCCGTTGACCGGGTCGACCAGCGCGCGCAGGGCGGCGTCGCGGCCGGCCGCGCTCATCCGGGAGAGGTTGTAGATGGTGGACTCCTCGAGCGAGGAGCCGACGCCGAGGACGGTCTGGTACTGCTGGGTGGTGTCGACGGTGATGGTCGCGGTGCCGCCGGCGGCCGCGGTGCTCAGGTCGGCCTGGCGGCTGAGCTGGTAGGGAGTGCCGGCCAGGCCGGTGGCCGGATCGGTGTACCAGTTGCCGTTCTTGGGCTCGTAGCCGGCGGTGCGCGACTCGGAGCTGAGGTAGACCTGCACGGTGGGGGCGGCGGCGGCCTGGGCCGGTGCGGCGAGCCCGGCGGCGACGATCACCGCGGCGGTCACGGCCGCTGACTTGGTACGGGACATGGGCCCTCTCAGAAGTATTTTCAGGACGTGAATTAATCCTCCCGGCTTGATCGAGGGCAGTCAATGGTCACGACGACGCCCCGCCGACTCATGTCGGGAAACCCCACTCCCCGCGGATCAGCCGCCCGACCGCCGCTTGGTCACCGCTGCACGGAAGTCGAAGACGGGCGCGGTGGGGCGGCCTCGCTCTGCCGCGCACTTGCTGCTCGTCGTCCAATTGAGTGAGATACCCGGCGGGAGCAGGGTCGTCGCTGCGCTACCGGTCGTGCATGCGAGTGCCTCCGGGTCGAGCGACCGTGCTCGGCGGAGGTTGGCGCCCCGCAGGTCGGCGCCCTCCAACGTAACGTCCGAAACGACGGTGCTCGCGGTAAAGGTCGTGTACCCGAGGTCAGCTGTCGTCAGGTCGGCTCCGCCGAGCACGACGTCCTCAAGCGACACCCGGCGCAGGCTTGCGTTGGTCAGATCAGCGTTTCGCAGGGTCACGCCGTCCAGCAGTGCGTCGTCGAGGATGGCCCCCGACGCGTCCGCCCGATCGAGGCGAGCGCCGACAAGATCCGCCTCGTCCAGGTCGGCGCCGTCCAGGTGAGCCTCCTCGAGCCGGACATTGCGGGCTCGAGCGCCGCCGAGATCGGCGTGTGAGAAGACGACCTTACGAAGGTCGAGTTCGCGCAGGTCGGCGCCGTAGAGGAACGCGCCACTGAGATCTGCGGGCGTTGTCTCCCCGCCGGCGTCGCGGTGGCCGAGTACGCGGAGCGCTTCCTGCACGTCGGCTCGTGGATGCCGCCAGCCGGTCGTGCCCTTGGCCGGCCGGTTCTCAACCGAGTGAGTCCGTACATATGTCGCCAGCAGGCTCACCACGGCCGGATGGTCACGCGGCGAATCCCGCATGATCCGCTCGAGCGCGTAGATCGCACCGATTCGCGTATCGGCACTGGCGTTGCCCAGACTCTCGACGGCCACGGCGTATCGATCGGTGAGCTGTGCGGCCTGTGCGGCGTCCGCCTGCTCGGCGGCCGCGCTCGCCTGCACGCTGCCGGCCTTGGCGGCTTCGAGGGCGGCGTTGGCGGAGCGGTTGCCGTAGTAGAGAGCGACGGCGCTGACTGCTACCGCGCCGACGGTCGCCCAGGCGGTAATGCGCTGGGTCCGGTCCGGCGGCGACGGCGGCATCGTGATCGTGATGGGCGTATTGCCGGCCGCCGGGGCCGTGACGGGGGGCGGGGGTGGCGAGGGGCGGCGGCCCGTCCGCCGCCATCCGGTCAGCCGGGGCAGGATGCGCATCTGTCCGGACTCGACTCAGCCACAGCGGCCCTGCCTTGTGCGTTTCTCGACCAGTTCATCGAGACCGATGCGGTAGTCGGCCATCTCGTCGTCGCTTGGCTGGAATCGCCATTCGCCGTCCTCGTAATGAACCTCGTGCGAGCGCATTCACTGTAAAGAGCAATGAAGTCGTCGCGAGAGATGATGTTCTGCGCCTCATTCGTCCACAGATCCCAGGCCGGTCCCCATCTTCCCGTGTCCATTGCCGTGTATTCGGCGTATGCGATCCGGCGCGCCTCAGTTGTCGTCGTGGGTCGCGGTGATTGTTCGGGAGTCGTCGCGGTTGGCGGGATCGTCGGATCCGAGGTCGTCAGCGTCGAGGGAGGGGTCGGTGGGGTGACTGGCACCTTCGCCGTCCAGGAGCGTTCGGAACCTGGGGCGGGCTGCGGTGAGGTGTCCGTGTCGTCGCAGGCCACGAAACATGTGCCGGTAGCAATCAACATGAGAGCGATCCTGGGCAGACGCACTCGACAAGAATGCCCTTCGCCGCAGTTGATGCCAACCGGCGCGGGTGCTTATATCCTCGTCCATCATGACGGAAGAGGATGGCTTTTCCATGCCGCATGCAATTCGATCATGAGGCCATCGGGAACGAAGTTTCTCATCGCCGCAACACTGCTGGCGCTGGTGCTCCTCGCTTTTGCCATCGTGATCTGGGAGAACGCCCATCGCGGCTACGTCAGCCCGAGCCCGACCGCCCGGCCATCCCCGTTGCCCACCACGGGGAGGCCAACGGGCGTGCCCGTCTCCCCCGCCCCGCCGGAAGTCGTCTATCGTCGGACCTACGAGCTCAAGCCAGGCAAGGTTCTGGTCATCGGGCGCGATCGGGCCGCGGTTCACCCGGCTCCCACCTCGGGTGGCTTTGACGTCTGGTGGGATGTGCAGCTCACCGCCGACGGCACGGGCGCCCGCTTCCTCGGCGAAGCGGCCGCCGCGCCCAACCGAGTCCCCGACTGGGAGGGCTGCCAGGCTCTTCTTGCGAAGCCACCCACGCCGGTGCCGACCGGAACGCGTACCGTCTGCCTGAACTTGCGGCGTGCCGGCACGGCCGTGGTCAGCATGACCAAGGCGGGACGGCAAGGGGTGTCCCTGACGCTCAAGGTCTGGTCCCGGTAGCCCGAGTGATCATTGCGCGAGCGCAACGAAGATCCTGCTCCAGCCGTAGGACTGTCCCCGGCTGCCGGACCGCATCTTCACACGGCCGGGCCGCCGGGCCCGGCGCCGACGGAGGAACCATGGCCGAAAGAATCAGGGCGCGCTTCGAGGTGCTGGACGAGCGGTTCCGGCGGGTCGGCGGCGACCAGTGGATGGAGCGCCTCTTCGGGGACGGGCGCTGGACCGAGGGTCCGGCGTACGTGCCGGCCGGTCGCTACCTGGTCTTCAGCGACATCCCCAACGACCGTGTGCTGCGCTGGGACGAGACGACCGGCGCGGTCGGCGTGCTGCGGCAGCCGGCCGACTACGCCAACGGCCGCACGCTGGACCGGCGTGGCCGGCTGGTCAGCTGCGAGCAGGGCACCCGGCGGGTCACCCGGGTCGAGCACGACGGCTCGGTGACGGTGCTGGCCGACCGGTTCGAGGGCAAGCGGTTCAACAGCCCGAACGACGTGGTCGAGCACTCGGACGGCGGCATCTGGTTCACCGACCCGAGCTACGGCATCGACAGCGACTACGAGGGCATCCGGGCCGATCCCGAGCTCGACGGCTGTCACGTCTACCGGATCGACCCGGGCGGCGATGTCCGCCGGGTCGCCGACGAGTTCGACCGGCCGAACGGGCTCGCCTTCGGCGCCGGGGAGAGCGTGCTCTACATCGCCGACTCGCGCCGGAACCACATCCGCCGCTTCGATGTCGAGGGCGGCGTGCTGACCGGCGGTGACGTCTTCGCCGACTGCGACGCCGGCACGTTCGACGGGCTGCGGCTGGACGCCGAGGGCCGCGTCTGGGCCGCCGCGCACGACGGGCTGCACTGCTTCGCGCCGGACGGCACTCTCCTGGGCAAGCTGCACGTCCCCGAGACCACGTCGAACCTGACCTTCGGCGGCGCGAGGCGCAACCACCTGTTCGTCACGGCGTCGTCCTCGGTCTACGGCCTCAAGGTCAACTTCAGCGGAAGCTGAGCAGCACCGGCTTGCACTCCTCGACGCCGGACAGCTCGATGTCGTCGCGCCGCCGTTCCGCCCACCGCTCCCGGGTCATCCGCCAGCACCGCAGCTCGGCCGGCTCGCCCCGGCGGGTGGCCCAGGCCGTGCCGTTGGGGGTGTAGCCGACCAGCTCGGACACCCGGTTCGACGCGTGGTTGTCGGCGAACGCGTCGGTGGTCGCCTCGCGGGCGCCGAAGCCCTCGAACGCCAGGTGCAGGATCGCCGCCCGGGCCTCCCGCCCGAGCCCGCGCCCACGCGCCGCCGGCGCCAGCCAGGAGAACGTCGTGACCGTGCCCAGCGCCGCGAAGTCGCGGCCGATCAGGTCCTGCATGCCGACCGGCTCGCCGTCGTCGCAGACCACGAAGTACAGCCGCCAGAACGAGGCGTCGACCCTGGCCCGGCCGCGCCAGACGGCCTGCATCCAGCGCCATTCGCGGACCGGGCTGTCCTCGTAAAGGGAGATCGGATCGTCGAACGGCACCTCGCCCTCGGCGACGACGCCGGCCCGGACCACCGGCGCGAGGCGCTCGAGCAGCTCGTCGGTGGCGGCGGCGAGGGTGAGTCGCGGCGTGCGGACACGGAGATTCAGCGGGGGGTACGTGGACGGCACGCGCGCACGCTACCTCCGCCGGCCGCCTCGGCGCCGCCGAATAACGGCGCCCCGGAATGAACGGCCGGCCGGACAACGGCCTCGCGGGATCACGGCCGGGCGAGCAGGCCGTCGACGAGCAGCCCCAGCATCCGGCCGGCCTGCTCGGCGTCGGCCGCCGCCAGCATGATGCCGGCCATGCTGGCGGAGACGTCGGCCGGCTCGACGTCCGCCCGGAGGCTCCCGTCCCGCCGGCCCGCCTCGAGAAGCGTGGCGATCGCGCCGTTCAGGTGCTCGCGCGTGGTGCCCGAGCTGATCGCGCCGCTGGCGATCACCGCGCGCAGCGCCTCGGCCATGCCGTGCTTGGTGGCGACGAACTCCTGGTACCGGCCCATCCACGCGCGCATCGCCTCCGCCGGCGGGTGCCCGGCCAGCAGCTCACCGGCCCGCGCGCAGAGCCGGGCGAGCTCGCTGCGGTAGACCTCCTCGACCAGCGCCTCGCGCGACGGGAAGTTGCGGTAGAGCGTGCCGACGCCGACGCCGGCCTCCTGCGCGATCGTCTCGATCTTCACCGGCTGGGGGCCGGCCCGGAGGACGCGCGTGGCGGCGTCGACGATGCGCTGCCGGTTCAGCTGGGCGTCTTTGCGGGCGCGCGGAGGGCGGGAAGTCTCGGAAACCGGAATCGCCTCCACTTCTGCTACCGTGAACGCCGGACAAGCGGAATCGGTTCCGCTTGGTGCGAGCTTACCCGGAGGAGAGATGAAGTACGGGAAACTCGGCGACCACGAGGTCCTGCGCGTCGGCTTCGGCGCCATGCAGCTCGAACACGGCGGCCGCGACGAGGCGGTCACCGTTCTGCGCCGGGCCGTCGAGCTCGGCGTGAACCACATCGACACGGCCCATTTCTACGGCGCCGCCAACGAGCGGATCAGGGCGGCCCTCCACCCGTACGGGCAAGGCCTGCAGATCGTCACCAAGGTCGGCGCCGTGGCCCACCCGGTGGAACGCCTGGTCGCCGCCCAGAAGCCGGCCGAGCTGCGGGCGCAGGTCGAGGAGAACCTGCGCGCCCTGGGCGCCGAGCGGGTCGCCGTGGTCAACCTGCGCCGGGCCGACGTGCCGCCCGGCATCACCGCCACCGGCGACCAGCAGGTCGACCTCGACAGCCAGCTGGCCGAGCTGATCGCCCTGCGCGACGCCGGCAAGATCGGCGGGATCGGGCTGAGCCACGTGAGCCGCGCGCAACTGCGGCAGGCGCTGCCGGCCGGGATCGTCTGCGTGCAGAACCTCTACAACGTGCTGACCCGCGACCACGAGGACATGCTGGCCGAGTGCGAGGCGCACGGCATCGCCTGGGTGCCCTATTTCCCGCTCGGCTCGGCCTTCGACCGCATCCCGAGCGTGACCGGCCATCCGGTGGTGGTCGCGCAGGCTGCCCGGCTCGGCATCACCCCGGCCCAGGCCGGCCTCGCCTGGCTGCTCGGGCACAGCCCGGCCACGCTGCTGATCCCCGGCACCCGCAGCCTCGGCCATCTGGCCGAGAACGTCGCGGCCGCCGGCATCGAGCTCGACGACGAGGCGACGGCCGCCCTCAACGCGCTCGCCTGACGATCCCGGCCAGGGCTTCCAGCTCGCGCATCAGGCGCTCGGTGCGGGCGGTGCCGAAGGCGGCCTCCACGTCGGCGTGGTGCTCCTCGGCCCGGCGGTCCAGCCGGGCGACCAGGTCGCGGCCCCGGTCGGAGAGGTAGACGGCGACCCGGCGGCGGTCGGCGGTGTCCTGGCGGCGGTAGACCACCGCGTCGTCGACCAGGCGGTCGACGGCCTTGGTCAGGGTCGGGTGCGGCATCAGCACGGCCTCGGCCAGGTCGGTCATCGAGTGGCCGTGGCCATCGGAGAGGGCGCGCAGGATGCGCCACTGCTCGACGCTCACGCCCTCGGCGGCCAGGCCCGCCGCCAGCTGCCGGTTCAGCTCGCGCTCGGCCTCGCTCAACAGGTACGCCAGGTGCGCGCGCAAGCCGGTACCGGTCACCCTCGTCGCCCCCTTTGCCTGTCGCCTGACAGCGAAGATACTCGGCGGATGCTCCACGACGTCGTTCTCGTCACCGATCCGCTGGAGGCCGGGCTCCTCGCGCCCGAACCGGGTCAGGCCGTCCGGATCGGCCTCGTGGTGCCCACCTCCGGCACGCTCGGGCTGCTCGCGCCCTCGGCGCTGAACTGCGCCGTGCTGGCGGCGGCCGAGCTCAACGCGGCCGGCGGCATCCTCGACCGGCCGGTGGAGCTGGTGCTCATCGACGGTGGCCGGCCGCCGGCCGAGGTGGCGGCCGAGGTGAGCGGTCTGGCCCGGGCGCGGGCACTGAGCGCGGTGGTGGGCACGCATGCGAGCGACGTCCGGGTCGCGGTGGCCCGGGCGATCGGCGGCCGGCTCCCGTACGTCTACACGCCGCCCTACGAGGGAGGCGAGCGCACGCCCGGCGTGTTCCTGCTCGGCGAGACCCCGCGCCGGCAGCTGCGCCCGGCCCTGGACCGCCTCGTCCCCGGCCGCGCCCGCCGCTGGCTGCTGCTCGGCAACGACTACGTGTGGCCGCGGCGGATGCACGCCCTGGCCCGCGAGCAGCTCGCCCGGGCCGGCGCGCGGGTGGTCGGCGAGCGGCTGGTGCCGCGCGGCGCCGGCGACGAGGCGGCGCTGGTCGACCTGGTGAGCGCCAGCCGGGCCGACGCGGTGCTGCTGAGTCTCGTCGGCAGTGACCTGGTGCGGTTCAACCGGGCCTTCGCGGCCTCCCCGGCATCGGCGCGAGTGGCCCGGGTGTGCGGCGCGCTCGAGGAGAACGGCCTGCTCGGCGCCGGCGGGGACGGCACCGGGGAGCTGTACGCGTCGATGGGCTACTTCGCCGCGCTGGCCACCGAGGAGGCACTGGCGTTCGGCGAGCGGTACACGGCACGCTTCGGGGTCGACGCGCCGGTCCTCAACGCGCACGGGCAGGGCGCTTACGACGGCGTACGCCTGCTGCATGCCCTTGCTCTTGCCGCCGGAACCCTGGACGTGGCCGTGGTCGACGCGGTCGCCGAGGGAACGCGGGTCCAGGGCGGGCGCGGGTCGTTCGTGATGCGCGACCGGCACGCCCAGCAACCGGTCTATCTGGCCCGGGCCGACGGCCTGGACTTCGACGTCATCGATCGCCGGTAAAACCTTCCGGTAGAAACCTTTTCTGTTTCAAGCTTTTCCATTAGCGTTCGCGCATGGCCGACATCGAGCAGTTCGGTTACAAGCAGGAGCTCAGCCGCTCGCTGAGCTTCACCGACCTCCTGATCTACGGGCTCATCTTCATGGTGCCCATCGCGCCGTTCGGCATCTTCGGCAGCGTCTTCAACGGCTCGGGCGGGATGGTCGCGCTCGCGTACGTGATCGGCATGGTGGCGATGATGTTCACCGCGCTCTCGTACGCGCAGATGGTCCGCGCGTTCCCGATGGCCGGCTCGGTCTACAGCTACGCGGGCCGCGGCATCGCCCCGCCGGTGGGGTTCCTGGCCGGCTGGGTGATCCTGCTCGACTACGTGCTGGTGCCCGGCCTGCTCTACCTGGTGGCCAGCGTGGCCATGCACTCGCTGGTGCCGGGCATCCCGGTCTGGCTGTGGCTGGTGGCGTTCGTGCTGCTCAACACCGTGGTCAACTATCTCGGCATCCAGATGACCGCGCGCGTCAACAAGCTGATGCTGGTCGCCGAGGCGATCGTCCTCGCGATCTTCCTGGTGGTCGGCATCGTGGCGCTGGCCAACGGGAAGGGCAGCGGGTTCTCGTGGAGCCCGCTCTACAACGCCGACACGTTCAGCTGGTCGGTCGTCTTCGGCGCGGTCTCGATCGCGGTGCTGTCGTTCCTCGGCTTCGACGGCATCTCGATGCTGGCCGAGGAGAGCCGCGAGGACGCGCGCCAGATCGGCCGGGCGATGGTCGGCGCGCTGCTGCTGGCCGGCTCGCTCTTCGTGGTGCAGACCTGGGTGGCGGCGCTGCTCGTGCCGGACGCGCCCGGCCTGCTGGCCAACGGCGACCCCGAGGGCACGGCGTTCTACGACGCCGCGCGGGTGGCCGGCGGCGGCTGGCTGGCCAGCCTCACCGCGCTGGCCACCGCCATCGCGTGGGGTTTCGCCAACTCGCTGGTGGCGCAGGCGGCGACGAGCCGATTGCTGTACGCGATGGCCCGCGACCGCCAGATGCCGCGCTTCCTGGCCCGGATCAACGACAAGCACAAGGTCCCGGCCAACGCCACGCTCCTGGTCGCGGCCGTCTCGCTGGTGCTCGGCCTCTACATGGCCAGCCGCGACGACGGCATCTCGCTGCTCTCCACCCTGGTCAACTTCGGCGCGATGACCGCTTTCCTGGCGCTGCACGTCGCGGTGGTGGTCCACTACGTGGTGCGGAACGGCAGCCGCGACTGGCTCCGGCACCTGGTGGTGCCGGTCGTCGGCTTCCTCATCCTGCTGTACGTGGTGATCAACGCGAACATCGCGGCGCAGACGCTCGGCTTCATCTGGCTCGGCATCGGCGTGATCGTGCTGATCAGCTTCTACGTCTCCGGCCGGCGTCCTTCGCTGGCCGGTCTGTCCACCTCTTCGGTCTCGGGGGACTCATGAGTGAGGTCGTCAGCTACCGTCCGGCACCTTCCGAGCTGGCCTATACCTTCGGCGGACGGGAGGCGGTGCGGCGGGTCAAGCCCGGGACGATCGTCGAGCTCTACACCGAGGACTGCTTCGGCGGCCGGGTGCGCGACGTCGGTGACCTGCCGTCGGTGGTGTGCGAGTTCCCGTACCTGAACCCGGTCACCGGCCCGCTCCACGTGGAGGGGGCCGAGCCCGGTGACACCCTCGCCGTCCACTTCGTCGAGATCCAGCCGGCCCGCGACTGGGCGGTCTCCTCGACGTTCCCGCACTTCGGCGCCCTGACCACGACGCACACCACGGCGATGCTGCACGAGCCGCTGGAGGAGCTGGTCTGGCGGTACGACGTCGACGTCGCCGCGGGCACGGTGACCTATCACGCCCGGCGGGGCGACCTCAGCGTCGCGCTTCCGCTGGACCCCATGCACGGTACGGCGGGAGTCGCCCCCGGTGCGTTCGAGAGCCGCATGACGATCGTCCCCGACGTCCACGGCGGCAACATGGACACGCCCGAGCTGCGGGCCGGGGTGACCGCCTACTTCGGCGTGAACGTGCCCGGCGCCCTGTTCGCCGTGGGTGACGGCCACTGCCGCCAGGGCGACGGCGAGGTGTGCGGCACCGCGGTCGAGGCGGCCATGAACACGGTCGTCATCCTCGACCTGATCAAGGGCGCCGCCACCCCCACGCCGCGCTTCGAGACCGACGACGCCCTGATGTCGGCCGGCTCGGCCCGCCCGCTGGAGGACGCGTACCGGATGAGCCAGCACGACCTGGTCACCTGGTCGGCCACGCTCACCGGGCTCGACGTGCTCGACGCGTACCAGCTGCTGAGCCAGGCCGGAACCGCCCCGGTCGGCAACGTCTGCGACCCGAACTACACGATGCTCGCCAAGGTCGACAAAAAGTACCTCGGCGGGGGCGCGACCGCCTACGAGGGCATGCACGCCCGCCTGCGGGCCGAGGCCCGCGACTACTTGTCCGCCCGATAACCCGCTCCCCGGGCGCCGGCCGAACCCCCGCTGAGCCGGCGTCCGGGGAGTGGCCCGCCCGCTACCCCCGGCTCTGCTCACCCCGGCGCGCCCGGCCGGCGACGCCTTGCTCTGCTTACCGTGGCGCGCGGCCGGCCGGCGACGTCTTGCTCTGCTTACCTCGGCGTGCGGCCGGGCCGGTGCGGCCTTTCGCGGGCCGATCACGGGCGTCGCTCATGCGTGTCGCTCAGCGGCGGGCGACCGGTGCCCCGGCGCGGATGGCGCGCGGGATCTCGGCGACCTCGTCGACGCGGGTCAGCAGCGCCTCGCGGTCGGGCGGCGGTGCGGGGGAGTCGAGCTCCACGGTGTAGGTGATGCCGGTCGACGCCCAGCTGTCGGTGTCGAAGCCGCCGGCGGCGGTCACGCGTACGCCGTCGATCGGAACGCTCAGGGCGGCGGCCTCGCGGTAGACGTCGTTGAGCACGCAGCCGGCCGCGGCCAGGTGCAGCAGATGCGCCCCGGTGAAGTCGCTCTCGACCGTCACGCCCTCGGTGGTCCAGCGATGCGGGAACCGCACCGTGCCCGTCGCCTCGGAACGGAACGATCCGGCGCCCACCACCACCGCGAAGTCGCTCATCGGCACAGTGTCCACGGTCCGGCCGGCGCGCCGCACCACCGGGACCGGCGCGTCGCCGCGTTACGCCCGGAGGTCGTTGGCCGTTCGCAGCACGGGCGGCGCGGCGAGACCTTCCTCGAGGCCGTCCGCGGTCGTGCGGACATGGAAGATCACGCTGTCGCCCGCCGGCAGCGAAACGAGGGCGTCGTCCACGACGGCGTCCGCGGCCAGGCGGTCGGGAAGCAGGGTGACGTCTCGGGCGAACGAGCGGGCGGTCACGGTGACGGCGTAACCATCGGACGTGCGGGCCACGGAGACCGAGACCGGATGCGGCTCCAGCGGCAGCTCGACGTCCTCCGCGAACGTGTGCACGGCAGTCTCCCCGTCGAGCCGCGCGACGAGGATGTCGGCCGCCGAGGACGAGGAGGCCGAGGAGGGCGAGGACGGCGAGGAGGGCGAGGGCGGCGAGGACGGCGAGGACGGCGAGGACGCCGAGGGCGGGGACGCCACGGACGGGGGCAGGGCGATCGGCAACGATGAACGCGGACCGGCCTCGACCGGGATCTCCACCGTCGCCCGGGAACGGCCGTCGAAAGCCTCGCGGCTCAGCCGCAGGGAACCGATCCAGGGCTCGTCGGTGTCGTTCAGGACCACCACGTCGTCGCCCACGAAGACCAGGCGCCGCGGGGCGAACGCGTGCCGCAGGGCGTACCACAGCGGCTTCGGGCGCTCCTGGGAGTCGACGGCCGCCCACGAGGTGACCGGCCAGCAGTCGTTGAGCTGCCAGACGACCGCGCCGGCGGTGCGGGGCCACCAGCGGCGGTAGTGGTCGATCGCGTACGTCACCGCCCGCGCCTGGTTGAGCTGGGCGGCCCAGTGCCAGTCGGTGAAGGACGACGGCACGCCGAGATGAGGGTCCATGCCCCGGTCGAGCTTGCCGTTGCCGTCGGCGGCCTTCTGGTGCAGCAGGAAGACCGGGTCCTCCTTGTCCTCGGCCGGCATCCAGTCGGCCATCGTGCGCCACGCCGGCGGGCCTTGGAAGCCGAACTCCGAGCAGAACCGCGGGATCTCGGCCCGGTAGTTGACGTAGTCGATCTGGTTCCAGACCTCCCACTGGTGATGGCTGCCGTGGTCGGGGTCGTTCGGGTGCATCTGGGCGAGCGAGTAGCCGGGGGAGGACGGGCTGTTGGGGGAGTAGGGACGGGTCGGGTCGAGCGCCGCGACGATGTCCCGGAACAGCGTGGCGGCGTACTCGAACCCCCACGACCGGTCGCCGAGCGCCTGCTGCCAGTTCCAGTCCTCGTGCCCCCAGAAGTTCTCGTTGCCGCCGTTGAAGAGGGCCAGCGACGGGTGCGGCATGAGGCGGACCACGTTCTCCCGGGCCTCGGCCTCGATCTCCTGCCACAACGGCGAGTCCTCGGCGTACGCGGCGCAGGCCAGCAGGAAGTCCTGCCACACCAGCAGCCCCCGCTCGTCGCACGCGGCGTAGAAGTCGTCGCTCTCGAAGATGCCGCCGCCCCACACCCGCAGCAGGTTGAGGTTCGCGGCCACCGCCTGGTCGAGGCGGCGGTCGAGGCGATCGCGGGTGATCCGGGTGAGGAAGTGGTCGTCCGGGATCCAGTTGGCGCCCTTGACGAAAATGGGTCGGCCATTGACGGAGATCGTGAACTTGGCGCCGAACTCGTCCGGCGACGTGTCGAGCGAGACGGTCCGGAAGCCGACCCGTCGTTCCCAGCGGTCCAACTCGAGGTCTGTTGTGGACAGCGTGACGGACAGGTCGCACAGCGGCTGGTCGCCGTAGCCCGCCGGCCACCAGACCGGCGCGTCGGGCACGTCGATGACCAACGTCGCCTCCGAAGAAGCGACTTCCACTGTGGATTCCTGGCCCAGAACGGACGCGGTCAGGGTCAGCGGCCGGGACGGGTCGAGGTGTTCCACCGTCACGTGCAGCGTGACCCGGTCGAGGGTGACCAGCGGCCGCACCGAGGCGATCCGGGCCACGCTCCAGCGCTCCAGCCGCACCGGCTTCCACAGCCCGGCCGTCCGCAGGTCCGGGCCCCAGTCCCAGCCGAAGCTGCACGCCATCTTGCGGACGAAGTTGTAGGGCGCGCTCGCCAGCGCCCGCGGCCGGTCGCCGAGCCGGCGCATCTGCTCCTCGGCGTAGGCGGTGGCCGACAGCAGGTCGACCTCGAGGTCGAGCGGCCCGCCGCGCAGGTGCGGCGTGACGTCGAAGCGGTACGAGCGATGCATGTTGTACGTGCGCCCGAGCTCGGCGCCGCCCAGCCGGACGACCCCGACCGTGTCGATGCCGTCGAAGACCAGGTCGGCGCGCTCACCCTCGACGGCCGGCTCCACGTCCAGCACGCGCGAGTAATGCCAGTCCTCGGCGTACATCCATCGCAGGTCTTCCTCGACGAGCCCGCGGTACGGGTCCTCGATGACGCCCGCCGCCATGAGGTCCGTGTGCACCGAGCCGGGCACCGTGGCCGGCACGGCACGCCCCGCGAAGACCAGGGACCACCCCTCAGTGAGCGGCGTCCGCCGCATCACGGCCGCTCCAGGTCCATCGCCGAGTGCAGCTTCGGCACGTCGGCCAGCAGCCGCTTGGTGTACTCGTGCTCGGGCTGGAAGATGACCTTGTCGGTCGGTCCCTGCTCGACGAGCGACCCGTGCTCCATCACCAGCACCCGGTCGGCGAGGTAGCAGGCCTGCCCGATGTCGTGGGTGATGAACAGGACGGTCATGCCGAGCTCGTCGCGCAGGTCGGTGAGCACGTTGAGAATGTTCACCCGCAGCGACGCGTCCAGCATCGAGGTCGCCTCGTCCGCGATCAGCAGCTTGGGCTGCATCATCAGCGCCCGGGCGATCATCACGCGCTGGCGCTGGCCGCCGGACAGCTCGTGCGGGTAGCGGCCGAGCACGTCCGGGGTCATGCCGACGTGGCCGAGCGACTCCTCCAGGCGCTGCCGGCCGACCTCCCGGCCGACCAGCCGCATCGAGCGGGCCAGCAACTTGCCGACGGTGAAGAACTGGTTGAACGAGGAGAACGGGTCCTGGAAGACGGCCTGCACCTGGCGCCAGTACGCGGCCCGGTCACGCCCCTTGAGGTGGGTGACGTCGCGGCCGTCGAAACGCAGGGTGCCCGAGGTGACCGGCATCAGGCCCAGCAGCATCCGCGCGACCGTCGACTTGCCCGAGCCGCTCTCCCCGACGATGGTCGTGACCTGCGCCTCCTCCAGCTCGAAGGAGACGTCCTTGACGGCCTGGACGGCGGTCTTGCCCCGGCCGAAGGTCTTGGTCAGGTGCTCGACGGCGTAGAGGGCGGTCATCCGTGGATCACCGCCGGGGCGTCGAACTCCGTACGGTCGAAGCCGCTCATGCCCTCGATCCGGACCTTGGTGTATTTCGGCTCGGGCGTCAGCACCGAGCTCATCAGCGCCCGCGTGTAGGGGTGCTGCGGCCGGTCGACCATGAGCCCGGTCGGACCGCTCTCGACGATCCTCCCCTGGTACATTACCGCGATCTTGGTGGCCACCGTCCGCAATACCGGCAAGTCGTGGGTCACGAAGATGACGCCCGACATGATCTTCTGCTCGAGCATCTCCAGCAGCATCTCGATGAGGATCTTCTGGGACGAGACGTCGAGGGCGGAGGTCGGCTCGTCGGCCACCAGCAGCCGCGGGTTGAGCAGGGTGCTGACGATGGTGACGACGCGCTGCTTCATGCCGCCGGAGAGCTGATGGGGGTACGCGTCGAGGACGCGCGCGGGCAGACCGAGCGTGGTTATCCGTTCGCGGGCCCGGTCGAGCGCGGCCTCCCGGGAGATCCGGCGGTCGTGCGAGCGCATCACGTCCCAGACCAGATGGCGTACGCGCTTGGTCGGGCTGATCGAGTTCATCGCGCCCTGCGGCAGCATCGACACCACCGACCCGCGCCAGGCCCGGGGCACCTTGGCGTCGCCGCCGAGGTTCTGCACCTTGCCGTCGATCTCGAGGGTGCCCCGTTCGACGTGCAGCGGCGGCCGGGCGATCAGCGAGATGATCGAGCCGAGCGTGGTCTTGCCGCTGCCCGACTCGCCGGCCAGGCCGAGCACCTCGCCCTCCTCGACCCGCAGCGACACGTCGTCGACGGCCACCACGTCCTTGTTGCCGGTGTAGTACACGCCGCGGATGTTGCGGGCGTCGACAAGGGTGCCCATCAGTGTTGCTCCGTTCCGGTGGAAATCGGCGTCTCCAGCAGGCCGGCCGCCCCGACCGCCTCCGGCTGGATCTCCTGCGTCACCATCCGCCGGCGGGCCGCGCGACCACGGCGCAGCCGCGGGTTGAACACTTCGTTGAGGCTCGACTGCAACAGCAGCAGCCCGAAGACGATCAGCGTGAGCATCAGCGTCGGCGGCACGAACGCCCACCACGCGCCGGTCCGCACCGAGCCCCAGGCGATCGCCCAGTAGAGCATCGTGCCGAGGCTCGTCGCGTTGCTCGGGCCCAGACCGAGCAGGCTCAGCGTCGACTCGAACAGGATGGCGCTGGAGATCTGCAGGACGGCGGCCATCACCACATAGGAGAGCAGGTACGGCAGGACGTCGCGGCCGAGGATCGACCAGAACCCGGCCCCGGACAGCCGGGCCACGTCGATGTGCTCCCGGGCCCGCACGCTGCTGGCCTGGGCCCGCACGGCGCGCGCCACCCAGAACCAGGCGGTCAGGCCGATGACCAGGGCCAGCGTGTAGATGTTGCGCTGCGGCAGCGACACCGAGACCAGGATGATCACCACGATGGCGGGGATCGCCAGGCCGACGTTGGTGATGGCGGTCAGCACGTCGTCGATCCAGCCGCCGCGGTACCCGGAGACCAGACCCACGAAGAGGCCGATGACGGTGGCGATCAGGCCGGCGAGCAGGCCGACGATCAGCGACGTCCTCGTCCCGTACACGAGGTTGGCCAGGACGCTCTGGCCCTCGTTGTCGGTGCCCAGCAGCAGCGCGCCGCAGCATTGCGGCTTGTCGTAGAGGCCGCCGACGGTGGCGTTCGGGTCGGTGTGCACCAGGACCGGCCCGATCAGGCCGACCAGCACGACGAAACCGACGATCGCCGCGGCGACCCAGAAACGGGGGGAAAGCCCGCGCAGGCTCATCAGCGGTCTCCGCTCTGTGCGGCCCGGATCCGCGGATCGATGAACCCGGTGAGCACGTCGACGGTGAAGTTGGCGAGCAGCACGGCCAGCGTGATCAGCAGGGTGATCGCCTGGATCACCGGGTAGTCGTTCTGACCGATCGCGTTGAACAGCAGCGTGCCCAGGCCGGGATAGGAGAACACCAGCTCGATGATCAGGCCGCCGGTGATGAGCCCGGCGATGGCCAGCCCCAGCCCGGTGAACTGGGGCAGCATCGCGTTGCGGAAGATGTAGCGGACCGTGATGGCGTCCCGGACGCCGAGGCCGCGGTTGTAGTTGACGTAGTCGGTGCCCAGCTCGTACACGGCCATCGACCGCATGCCCACCGCCTGGCCGCCGATGAAGACCAGCACCAGCGACCAGAACGGCAACCAGAAGTACGTAATCGCGTCGCCGAAGAAGCTGACCGACAGCTCCGGGGAGAGGCCGAACGAGTAGGCGCCACCCACCGGCAGAGCGCCCCATTTCACGGCCACCACGAAGAGCAGGATGATCGCGAACGCGAACGGCGGCACGCTGGAGAAGAACAGCGAGCTGACGAACGCGCCGCGGTCCAGCCAGCCGCCCTTGAAGGCGGCCACGGCGCCGAGGATGTTCCCGAGCACCCAGCCCACGATGATCGCCGGCAGCTGGATGGCGATGCTCCACGGCAGCGCCTCGCCGATCAGCTTGTTCACCGAGGCCGGGTACTGGCCGAACGACGTGCCGAAGTCGCCCTGGAAGACGTGCCCGATGTAGATGAGGTACTGCTGCCACATCGGCTTGTCCAGCCCGAACTCCTGCATGTAGTGCTCGTGGATCTTCTGCAGCTGCTCACCCCCCGCGCCCCCGCCCGAGGCGATCTGGCCGACGATGGCGTCGACCGGGTTGCCCGGTATCAGGCGGGGGAGCAGGAAGTTGAGGGTCAGGGCCACGAAGAACACGACCACGGTCCAGGCCAGCTTGCGACCGAGGTATCTTGCCAGCGCCATGACTGCCGCCCTGTGCTAGGAGCCGACCCTCTTGATCTTGAAGAGCCACTCGATGCCGGCGCCCTGCCACATCGGCGGCGCGTACGGGTTCGCGTCGGTCGGGAAGTTCGTCCAGTTCGACTGGTTGAACTCGAAGAACTCCAGCGGCCGGTACATCAGCGGAATGACCGGGATGTTCTGCCGGTAGATCGCGTCGAGCTTGTCGTAGGCCGCCTTGGCGTCGGCGTCCGTCTTCGCCCCCGCCGCCGCGTCGAGCAGCGACGGCACCTGCGGATCCTTGAACCGGTTGTAGTTCCAGAACGACGTCTTGCCCGGCGCCGGCACACCGCGGTCGTCCATGGCGTCGCGGAAGCGGATCCACGGGCTGGCCGGGCCCACCCCGGTGTAGTTGAACATCGCCAGGTCGAAGTTGCCGTTCTGCAGGGCCGCGAACATCGTGGGGAACTGCGGGAACTCGGTACTGATGCCGATGCCGGCCTCCTTGGCCGACTTGGCCACGATCTCGCAGGTCGTGTTCCAGTCGGTCCAGCCGGTCGGCGTGATCAGCTTCCAGCCGCCGAGCTTGGTGCCGTCCGGCAGCACGTAGATGCCGTCCGAGCCCTTCTTGGCCTTCAGCTCGTTCTCGAGGATGTCGATCGCCTTGGCCTTGTCGTACTTCCAGCCCTCCGCGGCCACGGCGGCGGAGTCGTAGAACTTCGACTCGTAGCCGGACGGGATGATCAGGCTCGCGTTGGCCGGCTCCGAGTAGTCCGACATGGCGGTCGTGGCGATGTTCGGATAGTTGATCGCGTACGCGATGGCCTGCCGGACCTTGACGTTGTTCAGGCCCTTCTTGTTCAGGTTGATGATCAGCAACGGCAGGTTGCCGGGCAGGTGATAAGGCTTCTTCGTCAGCCACGTGCCGACCGGCTTGCCCGCCTCCCACATCTTCCAGATCTGAGCCGTGAACTGCTGGCTCGCGTCGATCTCGCCGCTTTCCAGCTTGAGGTCGCCGTCGTTGTTGCTCTTGAAGATCGGGTGGTTGATGGTCGCCATCGGCGGCTTGCCGAAGACGCCGTTGCCCCAGTAGTTGTCGTTGCGCTTGAGGTTGACCTGGGTCTGGTCGAACTTGTCCAGCAGGAACGGCCCGGAGCCGACCGGCTGCAGGTTCGGCTCCGAGGTCACCTTGTCCGGCGCGAGCTTGCTGAACACCGCCTTGGGCACGATGTTGGTCGCGCAGATGAAGTTCTTGACGAAACCCGGGTTGTACGGGTTGGTCTTGAGCTTGAACTGGACGGTGCGCGGATCGGGCGCCGTGACCGAGTCGATGTAGTTCCACACGGTCGAGAAGGTGACCGCCGCCGTCTTGCCCAGCCCGAAGGTGAACACCACGTCGTCGGCCGTGAGGTCGGAGCCGTCCGACCACTTGGTGCCGTCCTGCAGCGCCAGCTTCATGGTCTGCGGGTCGGGCTGCTCGAGGCCCTTGGCCAGGCCCGGGTGCAGCGACCCGTCGCGCATGTCGAAGCGCAGCAGCGTCTCGTAGATCAGCTGGCTCTGGAACTGCGCCGTCGGCCAGTCGGGCGAGGCGGCCAGGGGGTTGAAGGTCTTGGGCGGTCCCCACTGGAAGCCCGCGACGAAGAGCGTCTCACCGGCTGCGCCCGCGCGGCCCTTGCTGCCGCCGCTGCTCTTGCCGGTCTTGGCCGTGCCGCAGCCGGTCGCGCCGAAGCCGAGAACGACGCCGGTGGCGGCGAGACCGCCGAGGGTGAGAAAACTCCGCCGGCTGGCCAGCCATTCGCGGGCGTCGGCCGGGGGATCGGATTCGCTGGTCATGTCTTCCTCCAAAGGCCGGGTTGGGTGCCCGCTCAGGAGGAGAGGACGCCCTCGGAGAAGCTGAGACCAACTTCACACCGATCTTCATCGGCGTCAAGCGATCGATGCATCGCTGTTATTTGATCACCGTTTTCGCCGCAAGCATTGACGTCGATCACCGACTGCATTGATCGGCATCTGATCTTCGAAATTGATCTAGGGGTAATGCCCATGAGCATTGCTGGGCATGCCGGCGTCCACCATCCATGCCCTGCTCACCCGCCCCGGTCTGCACCGTCTGGCCTGGCTGGACCGGCCCACCGGTCAGCCGATCCGCCGCTACGAACGCGACCGGCTTGCCTACGCCGAAATCCACCCCGGCGAGAAAATCGCCACCTGCGCCGACTTCCTGCGCCGGGCCGCCGCCCACCTCGCAGCACTGGGCATCGAACGCATCGAACGCGTCATGACCGACAACGCGCTGGCCTATCGGCGCGGCCGCGCCTGGCGCCAGGCTGTGGCGCAGCTCGGCGCCACGCCCCCGGTTCACCCGCCGCTACCGGCCCCAGACCGATGGCGAAGCCGAACGGTTCAACCGCACCATGCGCGACGAATGGATCTACTCCCGGCCCTTCACCGGCAGCCGGACCGGAACTGCTAGCCGGGCTGCAGCCGGCTGGCCCGCACGGTGGTGTGGCGCGGGCCGATGACGCGGCCGTCCTTGGTCACCTCGGTGCCGTCCACGTCGTACCACGTCTCGCCGTTGTGCTGGCGCGGCCGGGTCCAGTCGACGCGGTCGACGACCATGTGCAGCGCCCCGGCACCGAACAGGTAGTCCGTCTCCTCGAACGTCCACACTCGCTGCATCGCTGATCCATCCTCGCGGCGCGGGTGGGGATCCCCGCCATCTACACAGCATGCATCTGCGCGCGCAAGAGCACGACCATATGCACGTGCATTTGCACGCATGGACCCGAGGGTCGTCCGGTCGGCGGCCCGAGGTCATCCGTCCGTCCAAGTTCTGCCGGATGGCCCGTGCCGTAGTCGATTGCATTGACCACCGTGTATGGCGGAAACCCCCTGTGGACAACGCCGGGAAATTGTCGTAGCCCGGCCCTATTCTCAACCCCACCCACTGAACGGGTGGGGTCTGGTCGGCGTGGCGCCGCATTTTCCGGCTGCCACGTCCCGCCGGGTGGCGGTCAAGTAGGTTCGACGACGCCCGCACCGCCGAGGAGAAGAAGCCATGCGAAAGATCATTTACTGGGTGCACGCCTCGATCGACGGCTTCGTCGACGGCCCCAACGGCGAGTTCGACTGGCCGACGATGGGTCCGGGCCTGTCGGCGTACTCGGAGTCGCTCGACGAGCGGGTGGACACCCTGCTGTTCGGCCGGCCGGTGTGGGAGATGATGGTCGGCTTCTGGCCGAACGCCGAGTCCCTCTCGCCCGACCCGCACACGCTGGCCTTCGCACCGTTCTGGCGGGCCACGCCGAAGGTCGTGTTCTCCCGGAGCTACGCCGGCGACGAGTGGACCGAGCGGGTGATCCGCGACAACCTGGCGGCCGAGGTCTCCGCCCTCAAGGCGCAGCCGGGCAAGGACATGCTGCTGACCGGCGGCGCGGCCCTCGCGGCCGAGCTGACCAGGCACGGCCTCATCGATGAGTACCACATCGCCGTGCACCCGGTCGTCCTCGGCGGCGGCCGCCGGCTCTTCGGCGAGCCCAAGGAGCGCGTCACCCTGCGCGCGGAGGAGTCCCGCCTCGTCGACGGCCAGGTCGTCGTCACGCGTTACGTGCGGGCCTGACCCGCCGGCCCGTGCCACTCGCTCGCGCCCGGCTCCGCCGCCGGCCCGGGCGCGAGCGACGAGTCGCGCACGATGCTGCTGTCGTCGGACCGGTCGGTGCCGTCCGGCTCGACCTCCGGATGCACGGTGGAGAGGTGCTCCTCCATCTCCGTGTCCAGCACGTCGCGGCTGCCGGGCGGGCACAGGTTGCATGTGGCCATGCCCCATTGTCGCCGCCGCAAAGCATCAACTTTCGCCGGTCTGGGTAACTGCCGTGCTGGAGGTGGACACATGAAGTTCGTGGTGAAGAAGTCCAGCAACGGCGAGTTCCGGTTCAACCTGGTGGCCAGCAACGGTCAGGTGGTGGCCACCAGCGAAGGGTACAAGCAGAAGGCGTCGGCGATGAACACCATCGCGTCGATCCAGAAGAGCGCCGGCGGCGCCACGGTGGACGACCAGACGAACGCCTGATCGCCGCGGTGGGCCCCGGAATCCCCGCCGGGGCTCACCGCGTGGTCGTACGCGGCACGACACGCCACCCGGGCCGGCCGGCAGCCGGTGCGGCCAGCCCCAGCGCCGCCCGCGCGCATCGCGTTCCCTGATCGCGCAGCGACTGGGCCAGCGTGGTGAGTCCGGCGGGCGCGGCCGCGTCGGTGTCGTCCCAGCCGGTGACCGCCAGCTCCGCGGGCACCCGCACGCCGGCGGCCGCGGCGGCGCGCAGGGCACCGAGGGCAAGCTCGTCGCTCATCGCGGCGATGGCGTCCGGCGGGGCGCCGGACCGCAGCAGCTCGGCGGCGAACGCCTCGCCCTCGGCGGCATGGTTGACCGGGCACACCGCCAGCCGCAGCCGCCCGGCCGGGCGGCCGGTCGCCGCCCAGGCGGCGCGGAAGCCCGCCCAGCGGTGCCGGGTCACCGGGAATCGCACCTCGCCGATGTCCCCGGTGAACAGCCCGCGGGCACGGTCGCGGTCGAGCGGGAAGCTCAGCACGACCGGCCGCCGGGCGTGCGCGAACGCCACCCGCCCGATCGCCTCGGCGGCGGCGCGGTCGTCGATGCCGATCACCGGCATCCCCGGGCGCCGCGGCCCGGCGTGGATCACCGCGGGCAGGCCGGTGGCGGCCACGGCGTCCAGCACCGGATCGTCGTCGCTGGTGGTCCAGACGACGAAGCCGTCGACGGCCGCCTGCGCGACCCGCTCGGCGTCGGACGGGCCGCCGGTGATCGGCACCAGCGTGAGCCCGACACCCTCGGCCGCGCAGACGTCGGCGACGCCGGCCAGGAAACGCGCCGCCTGCGGGTCGTCGAACGCGTAACTGAGCCGCTCGCCGAGCACGACGCCGAGCGAGCCGGCCCGTCCCCGGCGCAGCGAGCGCGCCGCCGGGTGCGGCCCGGGATAGCCCAGCCGCTGGGCCGCGGCCCGTACCTTGGCCGCCGCCTCGGCCGAGACCCGCTCGGGGCGGGAGTACGCGTACGAGACCGTCATCGGTGACACGCCGGCCGCGCGGGCGACCTCGCGCATGGTCGGCCGCGGCTTCGGGTTGCCGGCGGAACCGCTCATGGCGCAGACTCTACTTGTGTATCGATACACAACGGATCCGGAGTCCGGCGTCTTCGAGCGGGATGCGCCGACCGTGCTGGCCTACGCGGCGCTGGGCTGCTTCACCTTCTGGCTGTACGCCTTCGGCCCGGCCGTGACCCTGTTGCGGGCCGAGCTCGGCTTCTCCTACACCCTGCTGGGCGTCTACGAGGTCGTGTGGGCGGCCGGCGCCGCGCTGGCCGGTGCCGCGTTCGCGCTGCTGGCCCGCCACCTGACCCGCAGCGTGCTGCTGTGGGGCTCGGCGCTCGGCACCACCGCCGGTGCGGCCCTGTTCACGCTGGGCCGGGGCGTGCCGGCCACGCTCACCGCGGCCGGCCTGTTCGGCCTGGCCGGGACGACGCTGCTCACGGTGATCCAGGCGGTGTTGTCCGACCGGCACGGCCCGCGGCGCGACCGGGCCCTGACCGAGGCGAACATCGGCGCCGGGGCGTCCGCCGTGATCGCTCCGCTGGCCCTCGGCGCGCTGGCGGCCGGCGCGGCCGGCTGGCGCGGGGCGTTCGCCGTCCCGGCGGTCGTTCTCGCGGTGCTGTACCTGCGGTATCGCGGGCGGCCACTGCCCGCCGCCCGGTCCGGTGGGACCGCGCACGAGGCGGGACGGCTCCCGGCCGCCTGCTGGCTGTTCGCGGCCCTGACCGCGGTCAGCTCGGCGATCGAGTTCTGCCTGATCTACTTCGGGCCCCAGGTGCTCGTCGGCGCCGGCCTCTCCGCGGCCGCCGCCGGCGCCGCGTTGAGCGTCAACTACCTCGGCATCCTGATCGGACGGGTGCTCGGCTCGGCGCTGACCCGCCGGCCCGGACGCGGCGCCGGACTCCTGTACGGCTCGCTCGTCCTCACCGGCGCCGGCGTCGCCGTGTTCTGGCTGACCGGCCGGCCCGTCGTCGCCGTCGTCGCGCTGTTCGTGTGCGGCGCCGGCATCGCGAACCTGTATCCGCTCGCGCTGGCGCTCACCCTCGACGCCTCGGACGGGCGCGAGGACCGGGCCAACGCGCGCTCGCAGCTGATCCTCGGCGTGGTCGCCGCCGCGTCGCCGTTCCTGCTCGGCGCCCTCGCCGACCGGTTCGGCCTGTCCGTCGCCTTCGCGCTCGAGCCGGCCCTGGTCGGCGTCTGCGTCCTCCTGCTGTGGGGCGGCTTGCGCACCCGGGCCGTGGCGTCCGCCCGATGACGCGCCCGCTCGAGCGGCGCCTGCGCGACCTGCGAGACCCGCTCGCGCCTGCGCGACCGGCGCGGGCGGGCCGGGCCCGCGCGCGCCTACTCGACGAGCTCCTGGGTGCCGAGCACGACCGCGAGCGCCAGGCGTTCGGCGTCCTCGGTGCCCGGCTCGGCGGTGTAGACGGTGATGCGCAGGTCGTCGAGGGCGACGACCAGCGTGTCGCAGTCGAGCGTCATCCGGCCCGCCGCCGGATGGTCGATCACCTTCCGCTTGGACGGGACCGGCGGCGGGGGCGGCGCGTCCGACTCCCACAGCTCGGCGAAGCGCGGACTCTCCGCGGCCAGCCGGGCCACCAGCTGCCGCAGCGCGCGGTCGGCCGGGTAGCGGGAGGCGGTCAGGCGCAGGTCGGCGACCAGCCGAGCGACGTGGTCGGCCTGTTCCTCGGGTGTGTGCACGACCCGGGCTCCGGGGCCGCGCAGGTTGCGCCAGATGGCGTTGCGCTCGAGGCCGCGCCAGGACGTGGTCTCGCCCATGAGCGCGTCGTACGGCGCGTTCGCCAGCACCAGGTTCCAGCTCGCGTCGTAGACCACGACCGGCGTGTGCGACAGCCGGTCGAGCAGCCGCTGCACGCTCGGGGTGACCCGCGAGGGCGCCACGCCGGGCCCCGGCGCGGCGTGCCCGGCCAGCCGGTAGAGCAGGTCGCGCTCGGCGTCGGCCAGGCGCAGCGCCCGCGCGAGCGCCTCCACGACCTGGGCCGAGGGCGCGGTGGCCCGGCCCTGCTCGAGCCGGGTCAGGTAGTCGGCCGAGATGCCGGCCAGCGCGGCCAGCTCCTCGCGGCGCAACCCGCTCGCCCGCCGGCGGCGCCCGGCCGGCACGCCCACCGCCTCCGGTGCGACCCGGTCGCGCCAGCGGCGCACGGTCCGGCCGAACTCCCACGACTCCACGTCGTCAAGTCTGCGCGGCGCCGCCGCCGTTGTCCTGGCCCTGCCATTCCTACGACAACGGAACGACTGCCTGACCGGCGCCGGCTTCCGCACGCTGGGTCGCATGACCACGACACTCATCACCGGCCCGACCCGCGGTCTCGGCCGGGCCGCCACCCTCGCCATGGCCGGCCGCCCCGGAGCCGAGCTGCTGCTGCTCGGCCGGGCCGGGCCCGCCCTCGCCGCGGTGGCGGAACAGGCACGGGCCCGGGGCGCGCGCGTGCACGAGATCGGCTGCGACCTGTCGCGGCTGGCCGACGTGCGGGCGGCGGCCTCGGCCGTACGGGAAATGCTGTCCTCCGGAAAGGCGGCACCACTGCGGGCGCTGATCGCCAACGCCGGCGCGATGTCGCCCGACACCCGGACCGCGTCCGCCGACGGCTACGAGCTGACCTTCGCGGTGAACTACCTCGCGCACGCCCAGCTGATCGGCGACCTGCTCGGCTCGTTCGCCACGCCCGCCCGCATCGTGCTGCTCGGCTCGAACACGTACCACGCCAACATCTGGCGCCGGATGCTGAGCGTGCCCGAGGCCGATTGGCGCGACCCGGTCGACATCGCCCGGCCCGCCACCGGCGACCGCCCGGGGATGAAGGCGTCGGGCGTCGCCTACTCGAACGCGAAGCTGGCGATCCTGTACTACGCCCACGAGCTGCAGCGGCACGCCGGCCCCGGCGTCGACGTGTCGGTGTTCGAGCCGGGCTGGATGCCCGGCACGTCGCTGAGCCGGGACGCGCCCGCGGCGGTGCGCGCGGTCGGCCGCGGGCTGAGCCGCATTCCCGGCGTCTCGACCCCGGAGCGTTCCGGCCCGCTGCTGGCGTCGGTCGCCCTCGACGAGAAGTGGGCCGGGCTGCGCGACGGCGCGTTCGTGCTGAAGGACCGGGTCGTCGAGGTGAAGCCGGTGGCCCGCGACCGCGACCGTGAGCGACGCCTGTGGGAGGCCACCGCCGAGCTCCTGGAGAAGGCGGCGTGAAACCGGCCGGCCCCGGCAACGTTTCCGGCGCCCGGCAGCGTATGTACACGGTGTGAGATCGAGAGAGGCCGAGGAGGTCACGGCCTTCGTCCGGGCGGCCTACCCGCGTCTGCTGCGGACCGCGTTCCTGCTGTGCGGCGACCGCGGCCGGGCCGAGGACCTGGTGCAGACGACGCTGGCCAAGACGGTGGTGGCATGGTCGCGCCTGCAGGGGTCCGAGGGCGTCGACCACTACGTGCAGCGGGTGCTGGTCAACACGTACGTGAGCTCGCGCCGGCGCCGATCCTGGTGGGAGCAGCCGATCGGCCGGATCGCCGAGGGCCGGGCGCGCGACGACTACGGGCCGGTCGAGCAGCGGGACTGGCTGCGCCGGGCGCTCGACGGCCTGCCGGCCCGGCAGCGCGCGGCGGTCGTCCTGCGCTTCTACGAGGACCTGTCCGAGCAGGACGCGGCCCACGCGCTGGGCTGCTCGGTCGGCACGGTCAAGAGCCTGTCCTCCCGGGGGCTGGCGACCCTGCGCAAGCGCTGGGCCGAGGCCGGACACGAGGTGCACTATGCGTAGTACCGAGGAGTTGCGCGACCAGCTGACCGAGCTGGCCGGCCCGGTGACGCCGGCCGACGGCTACGAGGCCCTGGTGCTGCGGCGGGCGGCCCGCATCCGGGCCCGGCGGCGGCTCGCCGGCGCGGGCGCGGCCGTGATGTGCGTGGCCCTGCTGGCGTCGCTGTTCTGGGTGGCCGGCGTGGGGCCGGCGCCACGGCCGGCGGCGACGCCTCCCGACGGGCCGTTCCTCGGCTGGCCGGCCGCGGGGACCGTGGACACCGCGCTGGTGGCGGAGGCGACCCGGGCCTGGGGCGGCGCCGGGCCGCACACCGCCGTCCGGCCGCTGGTCGCCACCCGCGACCGGCTCCTGCAATCGGTGGTGGTGCTGGAGGGCTACGACCGGCGCGACCAGGCCCGGCTGGCATTCTTCACCGGCGACCGCACCGCGGCCGGCGCCCTCCGGCTGCGAGCCGACCGGCCGGCGCCCGACCCGGCCTCGACCCGGGTGGTGAGCCTGGTCAGCGCGCGGCTGACCGGGCCGGCGGGCGTGGCGGGGGACACCTTCTGGGACACGTACGCGATCGCCGTCGCCATGCCCGGCGTGACCTCGGTGCGGATGTCGAGCACGTCGATCGACCAGGAGCTGCGCGGCGACCCCGAGACGCCGACCGGCCGTTTCGTCGTGGCCGGGCTGCCGACCGCGACCCCCGAGACCACCACCATCGAGGGCTACGTCCGGTCGTCGAGGCTGTTCGCCCGCTGGACGCGGGTGTTCGCGGTGCCGGGCGACGGCGGGGCCGAGGGCGACACCAGGGCCGTACGCGGCGACGTCGTCCGGCGCGACGGCGATCGGGTCGTGGTGGCGCTGGAGGACGGCGGCCCGGTGCGGCCGGGGCAGCTCGCGGTGGTGGCGGCCGGCCTGGCCGGGCGGGTGGCGGCGGTCGACGCGGCTCGCGGGGAGGCCACCGTGGAGCTGGTCACCAGCCCCGGGTTCGCGAGCACCGCGTACACCGCCATCAGCAACGTGCCGGGGTCGGTCCGCGGCACCGGCGGGAAGCTGGTGATGGACCACATCCCGGCCGGGGACAAGATGGAGATCTACCAGGGCAACCGGGTCATGGTGCCCGACCCGGCCCACGGCACGGCCGTCACCATCGGGCGCGCGGCCGCGACCAAGGCGGCCACCGCCGGCACGGTGGAGCTCACACCCACGGCCGACCTCGCGAACCTGCGGCGGGTGTCGATCGTGACGCCGCCCTGACCGGCCGGCATCGCGCGGGCGCCGGGGTCAGCAGAAGCGGGGCAGATGATGGGCGGCCTGGGCCCGCCACGACGGCCAGTCGTGCGGCGTGTCCCGGCCCCACATGTCGAGCTCGTGGCGGATGCCCTTCTCCGCCAGCAGCCCGGCCATGCGCGGCGTCGAGGCGAGCGCGCCGGTGGTGTCCTCCCACTGGCCCTGCCCGCAGACCAGCAGGACGGACAGCCGCGAGCGTAGCCACTCGAGGTGGTCGCCGTGCAGGTTCGCCACGTAGTCGGCGGGGCTGTTGAAGTAGACGGCGTCGCCGCGCTCACCCCAGCCGTTCCAGGTGCCGGGGTCGTAGTTGCCGGAGAAGCACAGCGCCAGCGGGAACAGATCGGCCCGGCGGAAGGCGAAGTTGAGCGCGTGGAAGGCGCCGAGCGAGCAGCCGGTGGTGACGATCTCGGCGCCGTCACCGGTCTCGGCGCGGATGTGCGGCACGACCGCCCCGAGGATCCACGACTCGTAGCGGCCGTGCCGGCGGGCCCGCTCCTCCAGCGGCAGGTGGTGGGCCGACCAGGTGCCTTCGTCGTACGAGTCGACGCAGTACAGCTTGATCCGGCCCGCCTCGATCAGCGGCTGCAGGGTGGCGACCATGCCGTTGTCCGGCCACTCCCACGCGTTGCCCTTCTCGGTCGGGAACACCAGCACCGGCCGGCCCCAGTGCCCGTAGGAGAGCACCGTCCCGGCCGTGTCGTCCGGCCCGTGCAGGACTGTCATGGCAGGAACACTAACCGGCAACACCGTGGCGGACGGCCGCCGTTGCTGCTCATCCACGGCGGCGGCTCGCCGCGCTGCTGGAGCGGGAGGCGGGATGCGACGGACCCTGCCGTTCATCACCGGCTTCCTGGACTCCTGACCACTCACTCCCGCACGTCGGCCGGCTCGGTGGTGATCGGCAGCCCGGCCTCGAGCCAGGCCTCGACCCCGCCGATCAGGTCGGTGGCCCGGTGCAGGCCGATCGCGCGCAGGCCGGCCGCCGCCAGGCTGGAGCTGTAGCCCTGCCGGCAGACCACCACGATTCGCAGGTCGTGCCCGGTGGCCTCGGGAATGCGATGCTCCGAAGTGGGGTCGAGCCGCCACTCGAGCACCGTCCGGTCGATGACGATCGCGCCCGGAAGGTCACCCTGCTTGGCCCGCTGCACGTCGGTCCGCGTGTCGATCAGCAGGGCGCCACCGGCCATCGCCGCCCACGTCTCCTGCGGATCGAGCCGCCGCATTCCGGCCCGCGCCCGCGCCAGCAGCGCGTCCACGCCCTGGTTCATGCTCACCTCACGATCATGCCGCGCCGGGCCGAGGCGAACCGCCCGGCCGGGCGCGGCATGAGAGCGCGGAAACTAGGACTTGAAGGCGTCCTTGACGTTCTCGACGGCCTGCTTCACCTTCGACGAGCTCTGGTCGGCCTTACCCTCGGCCTCGAGCTTCTCGTCGTCGGTGGCCTTGCCCACGCCCTCCTTGACCTTGCCGCCCACTTCCTCGGCCTTGTTGTCGACCTTGTCATCGAAAGCCATGGCTTTGCCTCCACATCGTCAGGCGTACGCGGTGGTATTACCCGGCGCGGGCGGCGCCAATCCCCGGCCCTCAGCTTTGCCGGGTGCCGTCGACCGTCTCGCGGATGCTGACAGCGGGCGTTGACGCCTGCCGATGGTGGCACGACACAATGCCGGTGTGGCTCTCCGTTTCTTACCGGCCGGCGCCGGCCTCCTCGCGGCCGCGATCCGGCGGTTCATCGGCGACGACGGCGGCGCGGCCGCCTTCGCGGGCGCTCCCGGGACGCTTGCGCTCGTGGCCTTGGACGACCAGGAGCCGGTGGGGTGGTGCTGGGGTTACGTGCTGCCCCGGCCGGACGGGACGGCCATGCCGCGGTGACGGTGAGCAGCAGGGCAGCGGCCAGGGTCAGGCGGTGATGGCCGCGTACGGGCCGGGGCTGGTCGTGCCCGGCCGCTCCAGCATCGCGCCGATCTCCGCCGCCGGCAGGGGCCGGGCGAAGTGGAAGCCCTGCACGTACCGGTAGCCGAGCTCGTGCAACCGCCGGGCCTGGGCGGCCGTCTCCACGCCCTCGGCGACCGTGCGCAGCCCCATCTTCTCGGCGATGCCGGTCAGCGCGGTCACGATCGCCTCGTGCTGCGGCGTCCCGCCCAGGCCGTCGACGAACGACTTGTCGACCTTGATGGCGTCGACCGGGCAGGTGCGCAGGAGGCCGAGCGACGAGTGCCCGGTGCCGAAGTCGTCGAGCGCAATGCTCACCCCGAGCTCGGAGAGGGCCTGCACGGTCGCGAGGGCGCGCCCGCCGCCGAAGACGGCGGTCTCGGTGATCTCGACGGTCAACTGCCGTGCCGGTACGCCGTGCCGGGCCAGTGCCGCGGCGACCAGCTCCGGGAGGGCGGGGTCCAGCAGCTGCCGCGCCGACACGTTGACGGCCACCGAGTGCAGGGCGTCCGGGCCGTGCTCGCGTCGCCAGGCGGCGGCCTGCGCGCAGACCGCGTCGACGATCCACGCGCCGAGCTCGACGATCAGCCCGGTGTCCTCGGCGACCGGGATGAAGTCGGCGGGGGAGACGACCTCGCCGTCCGGCCGGGTCCAGCGGATGAGTGACTCCACCCCGGTCATCCGCCCGTGCGGCAGCTCGACGACCGGCTGGTAGAGCAGGTGGAAGTCGCCGTTGACCAGGGCCCGGCGCAGGTCGGCGGCGATGGTCGCCCGCTGGGTCAGCCGGCGCTCGAGCGAGGCGTCGTAGCGGGCGTAGCCGGCGCCGGCCGTGGCCTCGCGCAGCGCGATCTCGGCCCGCCGGTACAGGTCGCCGTCCTCGCCGTCGGCGACCCCGACCGACATGTCGACCAGCACCTCGTGCCCGGCCGCGCGCAACGGCTCGGCGTTGGCGTCCCGCAGCCGGTCGGCGAAGTCCGATCCGGTGCCGGTGAGCAGCACCCCGAACTCGTCGCCGCCCAGGCGGGCCACCGCCGGCTCGCCCTCGGCCAGGCGGGTGAGGCGCTCGGCGTACGCCCGCAGAAGCTCGTCGCCCGCCTCCGGCCCGAGTCCGTCGTTGAGCGCCCGGAACTCCTTCAGGTCGATCAGCACGACGGTGTGCGGTCCGGTGGCCTCGGCCACCGCGGCCCGGAAGTAGCGGCGGTTGAGCAACCCGGTCAGATCGTCGCGCATCGCCTGCTGGGCGACCGTGCCGAGCAGGCCGGCGTTCTCGGCCAGCGCCACCGCCTGGCGCGCGACCACCAGCAGCAGCAACACGGTCGTGCCGCCGACCTGGACGACGCTCAGGTGCCCGGTGCGCAGGAAGACGATGGTCAGCAGCACGCTGGTCAGGCCGGTGGCGACCAGCGGGATCGCGGTGCCGCGGCGGTGCGGCGACGACGGCACGACCAGCGACGCGCGGGTCTGGTCGCCGGCCAGGTGACGGCGCTGGGCGTCGGCGGCGAGCACGCCGAAGAGCCCGACGAACGGCAGCACCGCGGCGCTGCCGTTGAGGTGCGGCCAGGGCTTGAGCACCGACATGAGGATGGTGGACAGCGGCCCGCACAGCCCGACCGGCGCCAGCCACCACAGCGCGGCCCGCGGGACCGGGCTCATCCGGGCCGCCATGATCTTCACGATGACCACCACGCCGGCCACGGCGATCGCCATCATCGCGATGTTCAGCCACCACGCCGAGGCGCTGACCCCGAACCGGTCCATGAACCAGCCCACGTACTGCGAGGAGGCGATGCCGGCGGTGACGGCGACGACAGCGACGTCGAGCAGGGCGGTGGTCATCTGCCGCCAGCTGCGCCCGCCGCCGGGCAGCCGCAGCAGGCCGCCGATCGCCGCGAGGGTGCCGGCCACGTACAGCAGAAGCGTGCGCGCGCCGATCGGCGGCATCCCGGTGTAGTCGGTGGTGCCGATGTCGATGGTCTGGCTGACGGCCGCGACCGTGACGAAGCCCATGCCGACCGCCAGCCGCCGCCAGAACAGGCGCAGCGCGCCGCCGGCGAGCGTGCCGGCGGTGAGGAAGGCGGCCACCGCGATGGCCGGGCCGGCGACGGCGGGGATCCAGACCAGCAGCTTGCCGAAGTCGGCGTGCGAGCCGAGCGTGACCAGCAGCACATCGGTGATGGCGAGCAGCAGGGCGACCGGCGTGAACCAGGCGCGCCAGCGGTTCGCGTCGAACACGTCGCCCCCTCACCCGCACAGTCCGGTCGGCTGAGCTATCGGCAGGCAACGTCGCAACTTGAACGGTCTGACGGGAAGTAACGTCGCGGCGCCGCACGGTGTCAGCCGGCGCCGGCGGCAACCCGTGACTGTGGAAATTCGGCGAGGTACCTGGTCAGGGCCGCGGCCGCCGCGCGGCCCGCACGGTTGGCGCCAACCGTGGATTGAGACGGCCCGAAGCCGATCAGGTGCACGCGCGGCTCGGCGGCGACCCGGGTGCCGGCCATGCGGATGCCGCCGTGCTCGTTGCGCAGGCCCAGGGGGTCGAGGTGGGCGAGCGCGGCCTTGAAGCCGGTGGCCCACAGGATGGTGTCGACGGCGGTGAACGAGCCGTCGGCCTCGCGGACGCCGTGCGGCTCGATCGCGGCGAACATCGGGCGGCGGACCAGGGCGCCGCGGTCCCGGGCCGCCCGCGCGTACGGGGTCCAGGCCAGGTCGGTGTAGGAGACGACGCTGCCGGTGGGCCGCCCGGCCTCGACGTCGGCGACGACCTTGGCGATGATCTCGCGGCCGGCCACCTCGGGCTCGAACGGGCCGGCCCGGAAGACCGGCTCCCGCCGGGTGTACCAGAACGTGGTCGCCACCCGGGAGATCTCGTCGAGCAGCTGGACGGCCGAGATGCCGCCGCCGACCACGGCCACCCGGCGGCCGGCCAGGCGGTCGGCCGACACGTAGTCGTGGGTGTGCAGCTGGAGGCCGGCGAAGCTCTCCTGCCCGGGGTAGTACGGGCGCACCGGGTTGGTCCAGGTGCCGGTCGCGTTGATGACGGCCCGGGCGGTCCACCGGCCATGGGTGGTGTCGACGGCGAGCTCGCCGTGGGGGTCCGGGTCCGCGGCGCGTACGGAGGTGACGCGCACCGGGCGCCGGATCGGCAACCCGGCCTCCCGCTCGAAGGCCGCGAAGTAGCGGGGAACGGCCGTGCGGCTGGGCTCGTCCGGGTCGAGCGGCGGCTTGGGGAAGCCGGGCAGGTCGAAGATGCCGTTCACGGTGTTCATCCGCAGCGACTCCCAGCGGTGACGCCAGGCGCCGCCGGGCGCGGACTCGGCGTCGAGGATCACGAAGTCGTGGTCGGCCAGCCCCCGCCGGCGCAGGTGGTAGCCCGCGGAGAGCCCGGCCTGGCCGGCGCCGATGACCACGACCCGCACGTCCGCCACGCCGCCTCCCGCCTAAGTTGCTTGACGAAGCATATACCGCGTCTCAGGTGCGGGAGTGCTCGTAGTCGATCGCGTCCGGCGCGCCACCGAACTCGTCGGCTACCTCGCCCGCCACCTCGTCGGCGCCGCCGTGCGGGGTCGCGGCCATCTCGGCGTCGGCCCGGGCGAGCGGGCGGTGGCCGGTGGTCAGCACCAGCACGCCGAGCAGGACGGCGACCGCGCCGACCACGAACGGGACGTGGATGTTCCAGTGGTCGACCATCTTGCCGGCGGCGAACGGCGCGAGCCCGCCGCCGATGAACCGCACGAAGCCGTACGCGGCCGAGGCGACCGGGCGCTCGACCGGCGAGACCAGCATGACGGCCTGGGTGGTCAGCGTGTTGTTGATGCCGGCCACGACGCCGGAGGCGATCACGCAGACGATGACCGCCCAGCGGTTGTCGGTGAAGACGCCGATCAGCAGGATGAGCACCGCGAACGCGCCGAGCGCGCCGTACAGCGAGGGCGCGGTGCCGAACCGGCGCTGCAGCCAGGGCGCCCCGGTGATGGAGAAGAAGGCGAGCAGCAGGCCCCACGCGAAGAAGACGAAGCCGAGCTGGACCGCGCCGAGCTCCATCGGGTACGGCGCGTAGCCGAGCATCGTGAAGAAGCCCCAGTTATACAGCAGCGCGGTGATGCCCATGGTCAGCAGGCTGCGGTGCCGCAGTGCCCGGATCGGGGCCAGCAGCGGCGTCTTGTGGGCCGGCTTCGGCGTCGCGTCGAGCAGCGTGACCGTGGCCAGCAGGGCGATCGCCATCAGCACCGCGACCCCGAAGAAGGGGCCCCGCCAGCTGATGTCGCCGAGCAGGCCGCCCAGCAGCGGGCCGGCCGCGATGCCCAGGCCGAGCGCCGCCTCGTACATGACGATCGCCCCCGCGAAGCCGCCGGTCGCCGATGCCACGATGACCGCCAGCGAGGTCGCGATGAACAGGGCGTTGCCGAGGCCCCAGCCGGCGCGGAAGCCGACGATGCCGTTGATCGAGCCGGAGAGGCCGGCCAGCGCGGCGAAGACGACGATCAGCCCGAGCCCGGTGATCAGCGTCATCTTGGGCCCGATCCGGCTCGAGACCCACCCGGTGAACAGCATCGCCACCGCGGTGACCAGCAGGTAGCTGGTGAACAGCAGGCTGACCTGGCTGGGCGTGGCGTCGAGCTGCTGGGACAGGGCGGGCAGGATCGGATCCACCAGGCCGATGCCCATGAAGCTGACCACGCACGCGAACGCCACCGCGTACACGGCCTTGGGTTGTTTGAAGATTGCGTCGCTCACGTCTCCAGGATAGCTGCATAATGCAGCTATCAAAACAGGCGGCGGTACGAGTGATGGGTCACACCGCCCGCCGGTTACGCCACGTCGACCAGCACCTTGCCGACCGTGCCGTCCTCGACCGCCCGGTGCGCGTCGGCGGTGCGGTCGAGCGGGAAGCGCACGAGCGGCAGGCCGTGCTCCTCGCCGACCGGCAGCGCCCCGTCGGCGACGGCGGCGGCCACGTCCTCGGCCGCCGCGGACAGCGCCGCGGGACCGACCGTGTAGAGCACCAGGAACTGGAAGCGGGTGTTGAGCACCATGTTCTGCCGCACGTCGAGCGAGACCGGCTTGTTGCCGTCGTTGGCGTACGTCGCGATCGTGCCCCGGGTGCGCAGGACGGCCAGGTCGAGGGCCAGGTTCGCGCCCAGCGCCACCTCGGCCACGATGTCGACGCCGTCGGGGGCGATCGTGCGGATCTCGGCCGCCGGGTCGCCCTCGCGGTAGTTGATCACGTGGTCGGCGCCGGCCGCCGTGGCCAGCCAGGCCTTCGCCGGGCCGCTGATCGTGCTGATCACCGTGGCGCCGGCCCAGCGGGCCAGCTGGATGGCCGCGTGGCCGACCGCGCCGCCCGCGGCGAGCACCACCTTGCCGTCGAGCGCGCCCGGGCGCAGGCGGCGCGGCCCGTCCTCGGCGACGGTCAGCGCGCGGTGCGCGGTCAGCGCCGGCACGCCGAGCGAGGCGCCGAGCTCGAAGCCGGCCCCGCCCGGCAGCGGCACGGCGTTCCCGGCCGGCACGACGGTGAACTCGGCGGCGGTCCCGATCGGGCGCCCGGCGGTGGCCATGAACAGCCAGACCCGCTCGCCGACCCGGCCGGCGGGCACGCCGTCGCCCACGGCGTCGATCGTCCCGGCGCCGTCGAGGTGGGGCGTGACCTCGGCGAACTGCTTCGGATTGGTGGCGCCGGAGCGGGTCTTCCAGTCGGTCGGGTTGACCCCGGAGACGGCGATCCGCACGCGGACCTCGCCGGGCCCGGGCGTGGGCAGGTCACGGTCGACGAGCTCGAGAACCTCGGGGCCGCCGTTGTCGCGATAGATGATGGCCTTCACGAACCCGATTCTCGCGCATCCGCCGGGCGCACGAGGCCGCGTTCCTCGCCATCCTGGAATCGTTGACCGGGCGATAGTGGGGGCAGTCAGTTGAACGGCGGCCGGTTCACGCCGCCGGCAGCGCCCGCGCCAGCACGGCGATCGCGCCCAGCAGAAACGCGCCCGTCAGCAGCGCCGCGGTGATTTCCAGAAGTGTCGCGTGCAGCATCTTCTGCGCGCGCCGGTCGCCGCCGAAATGGCAGATCGGCGAGTACTTGACGGTGCTGGAGACACCGGCGGCGACAAACAGGAAGAGGACGGCGATCCAGCCGCTCCAGGCGGAGACCTGGCCCAGGAAGTAGGCCGGCGGAATCTCCAGGCTGGTGATGATGAACGGCGACGAGCAGTCCATGAAGGACGGCGCCCAGCGGAGCACCACGCTCATCGACAGGAAGTAGTGGAAGGTGCAGACGAACAACAGCAGAAGGCAGGCGCTCTGCAGGCTGACGAGCGGGGACAGGCGGGGAAACGTGTTCTGCGCGAGGAGAGCGAGCGCCACGCCGAGAATGATGCTGATGATCGTGGTGAAGCTGGTCGAGGACACCTCGAGCGAGCGTCTCTTGAGGACCTCGCCGGTGATCGGCTCGAGGGCGCCCCCGAGGACCGGCCGGTCGGCTGACGCGACCGGACCGGGGACGGCGGGCGCCTCGGCAAGGCAATCTTCGGCCCGGCGGGAAACCCGCGCATCGATTGTCACGCTTGCATGATGCGCGGCATGTCAACCGGTCTCCGGAGCGAAATGCGAGCTAGAGCTCACTCATCCGGAATGGTCGGACCGATGGGTAGGAAATTGTCGGAAACGGTCGGGCTCATTCGCTGTTCATGACGGGTTGAGGGCGGCCAGCGCCGGGCGGCCGGCCGGGGTGGAATGGGGGAGCCAGCGGGCCAGCCGGTGCGGGGCGAAGAGCTCGTCCACCACCAGGTGCACCGCGCCGGTCAGGCCGGTTGCCTCGTTCAGCGTCGCGTGCTCGATGCGCAGCGTCCGGGTGGCGAGCGGGAGCGACCGCCGCTGGACCGACTCGCGGATCGCGGCGATCACGAAGTCGCCCGTGCGGGACACCTCGCCGCCGAGCACCACCAGCGCCGGGTTGTAGAAGCTCACCAGCGTCGCCAGGGTGCCGCCCACCAGCTGGCCGGCCCGGATCAGCAACGCCTGCGCTGCCGGGTCGCCGGCGTGCGCGGCGGCCGTCACGTCGGCGGCGCGCACCGTGCCCTTCTCGGCCAGGATCGCCGCCATCAGCGGGCTGCCGCCGGTCTCGGCCAGCCAGCGGCCCTCCCGGGCGAGCGCCGCGCCGCCGGCCGCGGCCTCCAGGCAGCCGGCGTTGCCGCAGCGGCAGATCACGCCGCCGGTCTCGGCCGCCGCCACGTGGCCGATGTCGCCGGCGCAGCCGTTCGTGCCGCGGTGCAGCCGGCCGCCCGAGATCAGGCCGGCGCCGATGCCGGTGCCGATCTTCACGTAGAGGAAGTCGCGGGCGGCCGCGGCCGCCGGGTTGGCGTGCAGCTCGCCCAGGGCCAGCAGGTTCACGTCGTTGTCGACCCAGGTCGCGGCCCCGTAGCGGCCGGCGAACCGGTCCCGGATCGGGTAGCCGTCCCAGCCGGGCATGATCGGCGGCGCCACCGGCAGGCCGGTCGCGAACTCCACCGGTCCGGGCACGCCGACCCCGACGCCCCAGATCGCGCGGCCCTCGGCGCGGCGCGCCAACAGCTCGTCGACGACCTTCTCGGCGTGCCCGAGCACCGTCTCGGGGCCGTCGCCGACCTCGATCTGCTCCTCGCTGCGGGCCAGCAGCCGCCCGGACAGGTCGGCGACGCCCACCTCCATCCGGGTGGCGCCGATGCCGACGCCGACCACGAGGCCGGACTCGGCCCGCAGCCGCAGCTGCCGGGGCGCCCGGCCGCCGGTGGAGGGGCCGACGCCGGCGGTCGTGACCAGGCCGGCCGACTCCAGCTCCGCGATCCGGCTCGCGACGACGCTGCGGCCCCAGCCGACCTGGTCGGTGAGCATCGGCTGGGTGACGCCGGGCCGGCCGCGGATGGCCATCAGCACGGCGGCCAGGCTCTCGGTTCGCTCGATGGGCACGGCGGTCCTTCCTGGCGTGGTTTCGGGCGTATTACGAGATGAGTCGGTTCATCCGGGGACCGGCGAAAGTTGCCCCGACCGGCGACGGAAAGTGGCGCTTGGAACCGTCCCACCCCGCGCTGACGCTACCTCATCCGCCAGTCTTATTCCGGCCATCAGCCAAACTTATGTTGTTTTTCAACAGAACTCATGTGACGCTCAGCGCCATGACGTTCCCGAAGCACCGACGCCCGGCGGCCGCCGTGGCGCTGCCCGCGGTGGCCGGACTCCTGCTCGCCGCCTGTGGCGGTGGCGGCAGCGACTCCGGTGGCGCCGAACCGCAGACGATCACGTTCTCCTACGCCAGCGCCAACACCACCGAGATGGCGTACGAGACCCTCGCCAAGGACTACATGGCCGCGCACCCGGGGGTCACGATCAAGGCCAACCGGGTCGCGCTCAACGCGTACAACTCGACGCTGACCACCCAGGTCCAGGCCGGCAACGGCCCGGACGTCATGTACATCACCGCCGGCACCGGCCAGGCCGCCTCGATCGGCCAGCTCGCCAAGGCCGGTCACCTGCTCGAGGTGCCCGGCGCCGCCACCGGCATCCCCGAGGCCGAGATGGCGGGCTACTCCTACAACGGCAAGGTCTACGGCGTGCCGAGCGCCACCGCGATCAGCGGCATCGTCTACAACGACGCGCTGGCCAAGCAGAACGGCGTCACCATCACCGCCGGCTCCACCCTCTCCGACGTCATCGGGCAGTGCGCCAAGGCCAAGGCGGCCGGCAAGTCCGTCTTCGGCCTGGCCGGGTCGATCCCGGAGAACACCGGCATCATGGCCATGGAGATCGCCTCCTCGACCGTCTACGGCGCCACGCCGGCCTGGAACGCCGACCGGGCCGCCGGCAAGGTGAAGTTCGCCGACACCCAGGGCTGGAAGGACGCGCTCCAGGCGGTCCTCGATCTCAACGCCGCCGGATGCTTCCAGGACGGCGCGGCCGGAGCCGGCTTCGACGCCCTCACCAACGGCTCCTCGCAGGGCAAGCTGTTCGGCTTCTTCGCGCCGAGCGGGGCGACCAAGGACATCATGGACGCCGCCCACGGCGCCGTGAAGCTGGTGGCGCTGCCCTTCCCGGCGCCGGCCGGCAGCAGGACCTACATGGCGGTCACCTCCGACCTCGGCCTGGCCGGCAACAAGAAAACCAAGAGCCCGGCGCTGGTGCAGGACTTCATCAAGTTCTCGGTGACCCCGGCCGAGGCCAAGAAGTTCGCCGAGGCCCAGGGCAGCATCCCGATCGGCGCGACCAAGGCCGAGGACCTGCTGCCGCAGTACGCGGGCGTGGCCGACCTGCTCTCCAGCGAGCAGTACCGGCCCTACGGCACCGACGGCTGGCCCAACGGCCAGATCTACGCGGCCCTGGGCCAGGGCGTCACCGGCCTGCTGACCGGCCAGAAGTCGATCGACGACGTGCTCAAGTCCATGGACTCCGCCTGGGGCTGAGCCCCGAGAAGAGGACGCGCCATGACCACGATGGAAAGAACCGGGAGACCGGTGATCACGTCGGCCGGGGAAGCACCCGGGAAGCGCCGCTCCTATCGCGTCGGCTACGGCCACTGGTGGTGGGCCCTTCCCGCCGTGCTCCTGATGCTCGCGCTGATCTACGCCACCACCGCGGGCGGCGCCTTCTACGCCTTCACCGACTGGTCCGGCATCGGCTCGTTCCACTTCACCGGGACGGCCAACTTCACCAAGATCCTCCAGGGCGAGGAGCTGACCGGATCGCTGGTCAACACGCTGGTGCTCGCGTTCGGGTTCCTGCTGTTCACCAACGTCTTCGGCCTGCTCTTCGCGCTCGCCCTCAACCGCGGGCTCAAGAGCCGGTACGTCCTGCGGACGCTGCTGTTCATGCCGGTGGTCATCGCGCCGATCGCCGTCTCGTTCATCTGGAAGTTCATCTTCGCCTTCGACGGCCCGCTGAACCAGACGCTCGGCGCGCTCGGCCTGGCGAGCTGGCAGCACGACTGGCTGGCCAGCCCGAAGCTGGCGCTGGTCTGCGTGCTGGTGGTGATGGTCTGGCAGAACACCGGCTTCGTGATGGTGATCTACCTGGCCGGGCTGGCCACCGTGCCGATCGAGCTCGAGGAGGCGGCCGCGCTCGACGGCGCCGGCAAGGTCCGCCGGTTCCGGGCGATCACCGTCCCGATGATCCAGCCGTCGATCGCGATCGCCACCACGCTGATGCTCATCCAGGGCCTGCGGATCTTCGATCAGGTGCTGGCGCTGACCGGCGGCGGCCCGGCCGGCGCGACCCAGACCCTGGCCACCGAGGTCTACCAGCAGACGTTCGTCTACAGCAACTTCGGGTTCGGCGCCGCGCTCGCCCTCGTGCTCAGCGTGCTGATCCTGATCTTCACCGTGGTCCAGCAGTACGCCACCCGAGACCGCGCCTGAGAGAGGAGGACGCCGTGTTCCGCTACACCCGCAAGACGCTGATCCTCGAGATCGGCACGATCCTGGCCGCCGTCGTCATGCTGATGCCGTTCTACTTCCTGGTCTCCACGTCGCTGAAGTCCGAGCAGCAGGTGCTGACCACCTCGACGCTGTCGTTCCCGGGCAGCCCGACGTTCCAGAACTTCGTGACGCTGCTGTCGCCCGGTGGCGGCGCCTCCGGCAGCATCTTCCACGGCCTGCTGTCGAGCGTGCTGATCACGAGCGGCACGATCCTGGCGCTGATCGCCGTCGGGTCGCCCGCCGCGTACGTGCTCACCCGCTCGACCAGCCGCTGGTCCCAGCGTACGTATTACCTGTTCCTCATCGCGATCCTGCTGCCCACCCAGCTCGGCATCGTCCCGCTCTACGTCGAGGCGCGCACGCTGGGCCTGGTCGGCACGCCCTGGGGAATGGCCGTGGTCTACACCGGCATGCTCATGCCGCTGTCGGTCTTCCTCTACGCCGGTTTCTTCCGCCGGCTGCCGATCGACTACGAGGAGGCCGCGACCGTCGACGGCGCCTCCCGGACCCGGATCTTCACCCGGGTCGTCTTCCCGCTGATGGGCCCGGCGACCGGGACGGTGTCCATTCTGGCCGGGCTGATCGTCTGGAACGACTTCTTCACCGCGCTCATCTTCCTGAACGGCTCGGCTTACCAGACGCTGCCCGTGGTCATGTACAACTACGTCGGTTCCCTTGTCTCCCAATGGAATCTCATCTTCGCCGTGGTGATCGTGTCGATGATTCCGATCCTGGCGTTCTACTTCTTCGCCCAGAAGAGATTCATCCAGGGGTACGCCGGCGGGCTCAAGGGCTGAGGAGAACGACCATGATGCCGGAGCTCATCCTCGAGCCCGATTCCCTGCAGATCCACGGCGATCGCGTACGCGTGAACGTCCGCATGCCGTGGTACCGCGCGCTCCCGTTGTCGTCGGTCGCCGAGGTGCGCTGGACCGTCGACGGCCGCGCGATCGACCGCGACTCGATCACCTGGACCGTGGACGGCGCCACCTACCGCCTCGACGAGCTGCCGCCGCGGCACGACAAGTGGTGGTACGTGCTCGACCCGGCCGTCATCGAGGGCGACCTCGGCGCGACGACCGGCGGGAGGCACGAGGTCGCGGTGACGCTCGCGCTCTACATCCCCTACATCACCACCGATCACGGCGTGCTGCTGATCGAGGAGAGCGACGTCAAGGAGATGGCCGCATGATCCAGGGCGTCACCCTCTACAGCTTCACCCGCGCCTTCCACCAGCGCCGCTACACCTTCGCCGACCTGGTCCGCGAGGTGGCCCGTCGCGGCCTCGGCCCCGGCTTGGAGATCGTCGGATTCCAGAGCATCAAGGGTTTTCCGGCGATCAGCGGCGACTTCGAGCGGGAGTTCCGGGCGCTTATCGACGAGACCGGGCTGATGCCGACCTGCCTCTCGGCCAACGCCGACGCGGGTCTGCGCCGCGACCGGATGCTCACCGACGACGAGCTGGTCGACTACATGCGGCCGCAGATCGCCGCGGCGAAACAGCTCGGCTTTCCGGTCGTCCGGGTGCAGATCTCGCTGACGCCCGACGACATGGAGCGCCTCCTGCCGGTCGCCGAGGAGCACGGAGTACGGCTCGGGTTGGAGATCCATTCACATCAGCACCCGAAGCACCCGGCCATCCAGGCGCTGCTCGAGCGCTACGAGAAGCTCGGCTCGCCGCTGCTGGGCTTCGTGCCGGACTGGGGCGCCTCGCTGCGGGCCGTCCCGCAGACGCTGCTCCGCAGGTACCGCGACGCCGGCGTGCGCGAGGAGCTGCTCGACGCCTTGACACAGACCTGGCAGGAGCACCACGTGCAAGGCCCGCCGATGACCGAGCAGCAGCACGGCCGGTGGTTCGGCCAGGTCGTGCAGCTCGCCCACCGGCACGGCGCCGGCGACAAGGCGATCGAGATGGCGGTCAACTTCACCGGCCTCTTCGGGCACGCGCCGGTCGCCGACTGGGCCGGCGTGCTGCCCTGGACCGTCCACACGCACGCCAAGTTCTACGAGATCGACGAGCACGGCGACGAGCCGTCCGTACCGGTCCGGGAGCTCGTCGCCCTCTGGCGCGAGCACGGCTACGAGGGCACCTACTCCAGCGAGTGGGAGGGCTTCCACTTCAACGACCGGGACGACCCGTTCGAGGTGGTCGCCGCCGAACAGGCACTGATCCGCGACGCCGAAGGGAACCGCTGATGGCCACCGACGACACCATCCTCACCGAGGACAGCCTGCGCAGCCGCCCCGGCGGGCTCGGGATCGCGGTGAAGATCCCGTGGTACCGCAGCCTGTGGCTGTCCAGCGTCAGCGACATCGCGGTCACCGTCGACGGCGTCTCCGTTCCCCGCGACGAGCTGCGGGCCGAGCTCGGCGACCGCAGCTACCGGATCGCGGAGCTGGCCGAGCAATCCGAGACGCTCTGGTTCCTGCAGGACCGGCTCGTGGTCGTCGTGCCGCGGGACGAGCCGCCGGCGGCCGGGGACCGGGTCGACGTCGAGGTCAGCATGGCGATCCGGCTGCCGTACATGCAGATCGCCCCCGGCACGTACGTGACCAACCACGCCACCAACCGCCGCGCGCTCGCGGTCCACTGAGGAGAAGAGCATGACCATCCAGCTCGGTCTCACGCTCTACTCGCTGACCAGCGAGTGGGCCGCCGGCCGCTACGACCTCGCCGGCCTGCTCGACGAGGTGGCGAAGGCCGGCATCGGCCCCGGCATCGAGATCGTCGCCTCGCAGACGATCCGCACCTATCCCTCCGTCACCGGCGAGTTCGTCCGGGAGTGGCGGGACGCCTTCGACCGGCACGGCTTCGTGCCCAGCTCGTTCGGCGCCAACCTGGACATGGGCCGGCGCCGCGACCGGGACATGACCCCCGACGAGGAGTACGAGTTCACCGCCGCCCAGTTCCGCAGCGCCCACGCCCTGGGCTTCCCGCTGGTGCGCATCCAGAGCGCCAAGCCCGAGCTGATCCGGCGGCTGCTGCCGCTGGCCGAGGAGCTGAACCTGACGCTGGGCTGGGAGATCCATGCCCCGATGGGCCCGAGCTCGCCGCCGGTGCTGGCCATCCGGGAGACGTACGAGCGGATCGGCTCCGAACGCCTGGGGTTCGTCGCCGATTTCAGCTCCACCATGCACAGCATGTCGCCGACGCTGCTGCGCGCCCTCACCAAGAAGGGGCTGCGGCCGCGGGATCTCGAGCGCCTGCAGGAGATCTGGGCCCGGGACAGCGGCATCGACGAGCGGCACGGCGAGTTCGTCGAATACCTGAGCTCGCAGGGCATCGCCCCGGAGAGCCTCGGCTCGTTCGCCCGGCTCGCCTTCAACATGCACGGCCACGTCGACCCGCGCGAGTGGTCCGACATCATGCCGCAGATCGTCCACGTGCACGCCAAGTTCTACGACATCGACGACGACGGGAACGAGCCGGCCATCGACTACCCGGCGATCGTCCGCGAGTTCGTCAAGGGCGGCTACTCCGGCTTCATGTCCAGCGAGTGGGAGGGGCACGCCTTCGCCGACCTCGACGAGGCCGACCCGATCGACCTGGTCCGCCGGCAGCACGCCCTGATCCGCCGCTCGATCGAGGAGGCCGCGTGATGCTGGCGCCCAACATCGAGCTGCTCTTCACCGAGGCCGGTCCCGATCACGGTGACCGGGCGCGCGCCGCCGCGGCCGCCGGATTCGACGCGGTCGAGGTGTGGAGCCTGGACGGCAAGGACCTGGACTCGCTGGCCGGCGCGGGTGTCGCCGTCACCGCGGCGCTGGTCGAGTACCCGCCGAAGACCAGCTTCACCTTTCCCGGCACCGACCACGCGGCGTACTACGCCATGGTCGACCGCGCGGTCGAGGACGCCCGCCGGATCGGCTGCCCGCGTCTGGTCCTCGCGTCGGGGCTGGGCTTCCCCGGCGCCTCGCGGGAGCGGAACCTCGACATCCTCGCCGAGGTCTTCGCCACCGTGGTCGAGCGGACCGCCGGATCCGGCGTCGGCTTCGTCCTCGAACCGGTCAACACCCGCGTCGACCACCCGGGTGCGCTGCTGGACCGCACCGCCGACGCCGTCCGGGTCGCCCGCGCGGTCGGCTCCGGCCGGCTCGGCATCCTCTACGACCTCTACCACTCGATCACCGAGGGGGAGGACCCGGCGGCCGAGCTGGCGAACGCCGGCGGGCTCGTCCACTACGTGCAGATCGCCGACGTCCCGGGCCGCGGCGAGCCGGGCAGCGGCCGGATCGACTGGGCCGCCCAGCGGAAGAACCTGCGGGCCGCGGGCTACGACGGCCCGGTCGGGCTCGAGTACTACCCGACCGTCGCGTCGGCGGAGTCGGTCCGGTACGTCAAGGGGGAGTGGTGACCGATCGCATTCGGGCCGGCATCGCCGGCGTCGGCTTCATGGGTACCGTGCACGCCCGGGCGATCCGGCGGTCCGGCGGCATCGTCGTCGGCGTCGTCGGCGCCACCGGGGAGTCGTCGCGCCGGGCGGCCGAGCGGCTGGGCGCCGAACGTCCGGTCGACAGCTACCAGGAACTGCTCGGCAGCGACATCGACGTGGTGCACATCTGCACCCCGAACGCGACCCACGCGCCGCTGGTGCGGGCCGCCCTCGCCGCCGGCAAGCACGTCGTCTGCGAGAAGCCCCTCGCGGTCGGGCGGGCCGAGGCCGAGGAGCTGGCCGGGCTGGCGGCCGCGGCCGGCGTCACCGCCACCGTCCCGTTCGTCTACCGCTTCTACCCGGCCGTCCGCGAGGCCCGCGATCGGGTGGCGACCGGCGCCAGCGGGGCGGTCCGGCTGCTGCACGGCTCGTACCTGCAGGACTGGCTGGCCGCCGAGACCGACGACAACTGGCGGGTGGACGCCGCCGCCGGCGGGCCGTCCCGGGCGTTCGCCGACATCGGCGTGCACTGGTGCGACCTCGCCGAGTTCGTCAGCGGCCACCGGATCGTCGCGGTCGCGGCCCAGACGATGACCGCCGTCCCGCACCGCGGCGGCCGGCCGGTCACCACCGAGGACGCCGCCGTGGTGCTGTTCCGCACCGACCGCGGCGCGGTCGGGAACGTCACGATCAGCCAGATCACGCCCGGCCGCAAGAACCGGCTCTGGGTCTCGGTCGACGGCTCGGCCGAGTCGCTGAGCTTCGACCAGGAGAACCCGGAGTCGTTGTGGATCGGCGGCCGCGAGGTCAACCGGCAGTGGCTGCGCGGCGCGGGCGCGGGCTCCGCGGCGGCCGAGGGGTACGTGACCGTCCCGGCCGGTCATCCGCAGGGCTACCAGGACTGCTTCGACGCGTTCGTGGCCGACACCTACGCCGCGATCGGCGGGCAGCCGCCGGACGGGCTGCCCACGTTCGCCGACGGGCGGCGGGCCGCGGTCATCACCGAGGCGGTCCTGGCGTCGGCCCGGGCCCGGGCCTGGGTCGAGGTGGCGGCGTGACCACGGTTCTCATCGTCGGCAGCGGGCCGAACGGCGCCGCGTACGCCCGCACCCTCCTGGATCGCTCGGATGCCACGGTCCTGATGGTCGAGGCCGGGCCGGTGATCGACTCGCCGCCCGGGATGAACGTCCGGAACATCCCCGACCCGGCCGCGCAGGAGGCCGCCCGCCGGGCATCGCAGGGCCGGTCCGCCTCCGGGGTCGCCGGCATCCCCGGCGGCGTGGTCGTCGAGGGTACGGTCACCGCCCGGCAGGGCACCCACCTCATCGGACAGGCGGCCGAGGGCTCGCCCGGCATGCCCGCGGCCGCCGTGGCCACCTGCGTCGGCGGCCAGGGCGCGCACTGGACCTGCGCCACCCCACGCCCGCAGGGCAGCGAGCGGATCCCGTTCCTCGACCCGGCCGAGTGGGAGGCGCACGTCGCCGACGCCGAGCGGCTGCTGCACGTCACGAAGACCGCGTTCGGCGGCGCGCCGCAGGCCGAGGCCATCCTCGACGTGGTCGGCGCCGAGTTCGCCGCCGACGGCATCGCGGTGCGCCCGCTGCCGGTGGCCGCCGACCCGCGGCCCGACGGCACCCTGCGCTGGTCCGGCACCGACGTCGTGCTCGGCCCGGTGGCCGGCGATCCCCGGTTCACGCTGCTGCCCGAGACGTTGTGCGTGCGGCTGCTGCGCGACGGCGACCGGGTGGTGGGGGCGGTGCTGCGCGACCTGCGTACCGGCGGCGAACGGGAGGTGCGCGCCGGCGCCGTGGTGGTCGCGGCCGACGCCATCCGTACGCCGCAACTGCTGTGGGCCTCGGGCATCAGGCCGGCCGCGCTCGGCCGTTACCTCACCGAGCACCCGCTGGTCTTCGGCGTGGTCGCCGTGCGCGAGGGCGTGTTGCCGCCGCCGGACCGGGCCGAGTCGGCCGACCCGATCCGGGCCGTGGTGTCGATCGGCTACGACCAGGAGCGGCACCCGTTCCACGCCCAGCTGATGTACTCGCCGGCCTGCCCGGCGCCGCTGCCCGCGGACAGCCGGTTCCGGGACAACCCGGCCGGATACGTGGGCATGGGCTGGGGCGTGCGCAAATGGCCGCGGGCCGGTGACCGGCTGCTCTTCGACGAGGCGCGACCGGACGAGAACGGGCTGCCCAGCGTGCGGATCGCCTACGAGCTGACCGACCGCGAGGAGGCCGAGCTCGACCGGGCCCGCAAATTCCAGGCCCGGGCGGCGGCGGCCCTCGGCGAGTTCGTCGACGGCATGCCGGTGACGATGCCGGCCGGCAGCTCGCTGCACTACATGGGGACCGTCCGCACGGGGCCGGCCGACGACGGGACCAGCGTCTGTGACACGTACGGGAAGGTCTGGGGTGTCCCGGGTCTGATCGTCGCCGGCAATGGGCTGATCCCGACCGCCAACTCCTGCAATCCCACGCTGACCAGCGTCGCCCTGTCGCTGCGCGGCGCCGCGTCGCTCGCCCTGGAGGTCCACGCATGACCAGGCCCTGTCCCGAGTCCGTCGACGTGGTCATCGTCGGCAGCGGGCCGACCGGCGCGGCGTACGCCCGGATCCTCAGCGAGCGCGCGCCGGACGCCACCGTCGCGCTGTTCGAGGCCGGCCCCGCGCTCACCGACCCGCCGGGCATGCACGTGAAGAACATCGCCGGCGACGACGCCCGGCGGGCCGCCCAGCGCCGCTCGGAAGGGCTGCGGCCGCACACCTCGCTGACGCCGTCGCCGTACGCGGACCCCGCCCGCCGCCTCCAGCGTCCCGGCACCCACCTGCTGCCCGACGGCTACCAGGCGCCGGGGGAGGACGGGCTGCCGGCGCTGGCGATGTCGACGAACGTCGGCGGGATGGGCGCACACTGGACCGGCGCCTGCCCGCGGCCCGGCTACGGCGAGCGCATCGCCTTCCTGCCCGATCTCGACGAGCTGCTGGACGAGGCGGAACGGCTGCTCGAGGTCGACCGGCACCCGTTCGCCGGCGCGCCCTACACCGACGTGGTGCGGTCGCGGCTCGCCTCGGCCTTCGACCCGGGGCGCGCGCCCGGCCGGCGGGTGCAGCCGATGCCGTTGGCCGTGCACCGCCGTCCCGACGGCGCTCTGGTGTGGACCGGCCCCGACGTGGTCTTCGGCCCGACGACCCGTAACAACCCGAATTTTCGGCTGTATCCGGATTCGCCGGTGCGGCGGGTGCTCGTGTCCTCCGATGGCCGCGTCGAGGGCGTGCGGGTGGGTGACCACGACGTCCGGGCGCGATTTGTCGTGGTGGCGGCGGACGCCGTGCGTACCCCCCAATTGCTGTTTGCCTCGGGGGTTCGCCTGCCCGCATTGGGCCGCTACTTGAACGACCAGCCGCAGACTGTCTTCGCGGTGCGCCTGCGCGACGTCCCACCGCCAGCCGACATTTCCGAAACTGGCGGAATAGTTGGGCAAAGCGGGGTGGGCTGGGTGCCGTACACGGACGAGAAGCCGTTCCACGGGCAGGTCATGCAGCTCGACGCCTCGCCGATCCCGCTGGTCGGCGACGACGAGCCGGCGCCGGGGACGATCGTGGGCCTCGGCTGGTTCTGCGGCAAGGACCTCCAGGCGTCCGACCGCATCGCGTTCTCCGATACCGAACTCGACGACTACGGGATGCCGAAACCGTCGATCCACTACACGCTCACCGAGCGCGATCACGCGTCGCTCGCCGCCGCCCGCACCGAGATCATGCGGGCCGCGAGCGCCCTCGGCGAGTTCATCGGCGACCGGCCGCTCGTGCTCGCGCCCGGCGCCTCGCTGCACTACCAGGGCACCACCCGGATGGGCCCGGCCGACGACGGCACCTCGGTGTGCGGGCCGACGAGCGAGGTCTGGGGCGTGACCGGCCTGTACGTCGCCGGCAACAACGTCATCCCGACCCCGATCGCCTGCAACCCGACTCTGACCTCGGTCGCGCTCGCCGTCGCCGGCGCCCGCGACATCGCATCCCGCCTGGTTCTCGAGAACGCGGCGAGCGCCGCGACCGGAGGTGACCGTGCTTGACCCCCAGATGATCCAGACCCGGGGCTTCCGCAACACCGCGGACGGCTTCGAGGTACGGCTGCGGCTGCCCTACTACCGCGGCGTCTGGACCGACCTCATCGTCGGCGCGTCTCTCACCGTCGACGGCGTCTCCTATCCGCCGTCCGCGGTGCGCTGGAGCATCGGCGGTTCTGCCGACGCCGCGCGGTGGCCGGTCGACGTGCCGGCGGTGCTGTCCGTCTCCCGGGACGCGCCCCTGTCCATCGGCTTCCACACGGTCGCGGCCGAGCTGCGGCTGACCATGTCGTACATCCCCGAAGAGCTCCAGCCCACGGTCTGGACCGAAGAGCGCAGGCTGGTGATCACGCGATGATCTCGTACGGCGTCTCCCTCTACAGCTACACCGGCGAGTACGGCGTCACGATGACCCTCGACGACTGTGTCGAGGACGTCGCCGATCTCGGCGCGACCGGCCTCGAGATCCTGGGCGAGGCCCACGTCGAGAACTACCCGTCGCCGCCGGCGGCCTGGATCGACGGCTGGTTCGCGCGCCTGTCCCGCTGGGGCCTCACCCCGACCTGCTACGGCTCGTGGGTCGACACCCGGCGGGGCGGGCGGCCGATGTCCGTCGACGAGGCGACCGCCCAGCTCGAGACCGACATCCGGCTGGCGGCCAGGCTCGGCTTCCGGTACCTGCGGCCCAAGCTCGGCGTGGTGACCGAGGACCTCGAACCCGACCCGGTCTGGGAGCCGGCCACCGAGCGGGTGCTCGACCTGGCCGCATCCCAGGACATCGTCATCTGTCCGGAGATCCACTGGCCGAGCGTCATCCGGTCCAAGGTGGTCGACGACTACCTCGCGTTCATCCAGCGGACCGGCACGTCACATTTCGGGTTGCTGATGGACACCGGCGTCTTCCAGACCTCGATGCACGTCCGCCGGGGCGGTGTCGCCGGCCGGATGGGCGACGGCGGCGGCCGGCCCCCGGTGACGCCGGTCGTGCCGGTCGCCGACCTCGAGGACATCCTCGACCACGTCGTGCACATCCAGGCCAAGTTCTACGAGATCGACGACGATCTGGTCGACCGGCACATCCCGTGGCCCTCGATCGTCGAGCTGCTCGTCCGGCGGGGCTGGTCGGGCTGCCTGTCCAGCGAGTACGAGGGTGACTACGCCCCGGGCCGCGCCGCCGACCAGCTGCGCCGGCAGCACGCCCTCCTGCGCCTGAGCCTGGAGTCGTGATGGCCTGGACGAAATGGTCGTACATGGACCACTGGGTGACCGAGACGCCGCAGGGGCCGCAGCCGCCGTCGTTCAACCGGGCCCACATGGACCGCTACATCAAGCAGCTCTCCGCCCTGGGGTTCCGCGGCTTCGACACGTTCTTCTTCTACCTGCCCGTGCTGGCCGGGATGTACGGCTCGCTGCCGGCGTTCGAGTCGTTCCTGCGCGACCACGGCTTCGACAAGATCACCGGCATCTTCTCGGCCTACCCGTCGGCGACCCGGTTCACCGCGCCGCACGTGCCCGAGACCCACGACCGCATCGTCGCCGACTGCGAGGCGACCGTGCGGGCGGTCGACAAGCTGTCGGTGGAGAACTTCATCGTCATGCCGTCGACGACCTTCTTCCAGGTCGAGCCGGTGACCGACGAGAAGATCAAGATCATGGCCGACCTCTGGAACCGGGTCGGCCGGATGACGCTGGCCCACGGCATGCGGACCACCTGCCACTTCGAGTTCTGGGGGGCGATCCGCACGCGGCCGCAGCTCGACCTGTTCTTCCGGTACACCGATCCGGAATACGTCTACTTCTTCTGCGACACGGCCCAGCACACGATCGCCGGCGTGGATCCCGTGCAGATGTTCCGGGACTACCGGGACCGCTGCACCGGATTCCACTTCAAGGACACGCACCACGTCGACCGCGCCGGCGCGTACCGCACGCCGCCCGACCCGGAGCTGATGGCTCCGGACGTGTCCCGCTGGTTCTACGAGATGGGCACGCCCGGCGGACTGGTCGACTTCCCGGCGCTGATGCGGGAGATCGTCGCGTCCGGCTACGACGGCTGGCTCACGGTCGAGCACGACAAGGCCGAGCTCGGCGGCGGCAGCTACGCCGAGGCGACCTGCGTGGCGAAGTGGTACATCGACAACGTGCTGGCCGAGGTGACCCCGTGAACGACACGCTGCGCTGGGCGTACGCCCTCAACCAGTGGAACTTCCGGCTCGACGTCTTCGTCCGGCACGAGGACCACCGCCGGGCCCTGCAAACCGTCTCCGCGCTCGGCTTCGACCACGTCGAGCTGGCCGCTGGCACCGGGCGCTGGGACAACCTCGGCCGGCCCGAGACCATCGCGCTCAACCACGGCTCGCCGGCGGCCTTTCTCGATTTCGTACGCTCGTGCGCGGTCGCCGGCATCGCCGGCTTCTTCTGGGACCCGGGCCGGCCGGTCGAGGAGGAGGGCTGGGCGTTCCGCTCCACCCGTCACCCCGGCGACCACGCGGCCATCGTCGAGTCGGCCCGCCAGTTCGTCGACTTCCTGGCCGCGATCGGCGCCGACCGGCTCGTGGCCCGCCCGGTCGGCTCGGCCTGGATGGGACCGCCCCTGGACGCCGCCGCCTTCCACGCGATCGGCGAGGTCTGGAACCGGGTGGGCGCCGTCGCGGCCGCGGCCGGTATCGGCCTGAGCCTGCACTACGACTGTCTCGGCGCCGTGCACACGCTCGCCGACCTCAAGCGCCTGCTCGCCTTCACCGACCCGGAGCTGGTCGGGCTGGCGCTGGACACCGCCGAGTTCGCGGTGGCCGGCCTCGACCCGGTCGCCTTCTACCGCGCGCACGCCGACCGGGTGACGCACGTGCACCTCAAGGACGCGCGGTACGCCGACACCGGCTCCGAGTACCGGATGCCGGCCGCCGAGACCACGATGCTGCGGGGCGGGGCCGGGCGCCGGATCGAGCGCTGGTTCTACGAGCTCGGGACCGAGGGCGGCCTCGTCGACGTGAAAGGTTTCGTGGCCGCGCTCCGGGAGCACCACTATCCCGGATGGGTGGTGGTGGAGAGCGACCACGGCGGCAACCCGGCCGAGCTCGCCATGCTCAACAGCTGGTACCTGCAGCACGAGCTCGGGGTGACGCGCTCCGGCTGACGTGCCCGCTGGTGCCGGCCGCCGCCGCGCGGCCCGGACCCGCCGGCTTCGCTCCCGCTTCCGGCCGAGACCTCGTCAGAGCCAGGCTCGGGCCAGGTCCACGAAGGCCGCGGTGGCCACGCTCGCGACGGCCAGTGTGACCAGGCCGAGGAGGGCCGGCCCGGCCAGCCGCCGCCGCAGCGGGGGCGGGGTGGGCCGGGACAGCGCCCGCACCCGCTGGACCACGGCGCCGCCGTCGATGCCCAGCACCGTTCCCGGGCCGGAGGCGGCCAGCGCGGCGCGGGCCACCGCCCGGGCGGCCAGCCCGCGGTCGCCGACCTCGGCCGCCGCGACCTCGTCGGCCCAGCGCTCGACCAGGAACTCGACCGCCCGGTGAACCGGGATCAGCACCGGGTTCAGGGCGGCCGCCGCGGCGGTCATCGAGGTGAGCCGGTGGTGGCGGTGCGCGAGGTGGGCCCGTTCGTGGGCGAGCACCACACTCCGCTCGCCGGGGTCGAGCAACCGGAGGATCCCGGTGGTGAGCAGCAGGCGGCCGCGCACGGGGGCCCGGCCCGGCACGGCGACCGCCATCGGCGCCGACCAGTCCGCGACGACCACCTCCTGGTCGGGGTCGCCGATCGCGCGCAGCCGCCGGTGGGTGACGGTCCGGCGGCGTACCTCGGCCGCGAGCCGCACGGCCCCGCCGGCCAGCAGCAGGCCGGCCGCCAGGGCCACCGGGCCCGGCACCGGCTCCGGCAGCCGCAGGCCGGGACGGTCGTCGAGCGCGGCCAGCGGCGGCACGTCGTCCAGCATGGTGAGCGCCAGCATGGTCAGCGACCAGGTCGAGGCGAGCGCCGTGACGGCGGCCGTGCCGGCCAGCGCCCACGCCGCCGGGCCGGGAGCGCCACGCGCGGCCAGCCGCCGCGCGGCGAGGGCCAGCGGCAACGCCAGCAGCAGCGGCAGATAGACGGTGATCGTCATCGGTTCCCCCGCCGCTCGCTCTCGATCGCCGGCTCCCGCCGCTCGGTCGCGGTCAGCGGCTCCCGCTCGGTGTCGATCAGCAGCTGCCGCAGCATCGCGGCGTCGGCGGCGTCGAGCGACGCGGCGAACCGCTGGAGCACCGCATGCCGGTCGGCGCGGTCCTCGAGAGCCGCCCGCATGCGCGAGGCCGCCGCCGACGCCGCGTCCCGGGCCGGCCAGTAGACGTGCCCCCGCCCGGCGCGATCACGCTCGACAGCCTGCTTGTCGTGCAGCCGGAACAGCACGGTCTGCACGGTGTTGTAGGCCAGACCCGCCCCGAGCTCGCGCTGCACCTCGGCGGCGGTCATCGGGGCCTCCGCGGCCCACAGCACGCCCATGACCGCGGCCTCCAGCTCGCCCGGTGGGCGCCGGCTGTCCTTCGTCACCTCGCCGACCTCCGCCGCCAGAATAGCCGCGCCACCGGCCCGGAACCCGTCACGGAGGTGACCCCGGAGCGTCGTGATCCGCCGCGTTCAGACGCCGTCGAACCGGTTGAACGTGCCCAGCAGCGTCGCGAGGGTGCTCGCGCAGTCGGACCGGCTCGGGTGACCGGCCCGCAGTGCGGAGAGCACGGCGTCGATCTGGTCGTCGAGCTGGTGCCACTTGGCCGGGTCACGCGGCTTCAGCCCGGCCTCGGCGTCGTCCCACGCGACCTCGAGGTCCTTGACCCGGGTCCGGCCGCCGGCGAGATCGTCCCGGGCGACCTTGCGCTGCACGTCGGAGGTGATGACGGCGAACGAGGTGAGGTCGCCCAGCCGCGTGACCGGATGCGGGCCGGCCTTCGTCCCCGTCGTGCCGCCGGTGGTCACGGCCGGCTGGTCGGCGACCGTCGCGACGCCTTCCTCGCTCGCGGCGGTGTGCGTCGCGCCGAGAACCCAGCCGACCGCGGCGACCACGGCCAGGGCGGCGCCGGCCCAGGCGCGGTCGGCCCGGTACCCGCCGGCCGGGCCGCCGCCCTTGACCGCCACGCCGTGCCGGACGACCAGCATCTGCTCGCGCGCCACCAGCACCAGGATGACGGCGAAGAACAGCACGCTCGTCGCGCTCGCGCCCAGCGCGAGACCGCCGAACTCCTTGGCCTGGGTCAGGAAGTCACCCATCGACGCCCCGAGCGGGCGGGTCAGCACGTACGCGATCCAGAACGTCAGCACCTGACCGGCGCCGGCCTGGTACGCGATCCAGGTCGCCACGATCAGCCCGCCGAAGATCAGCACGCCGTTGCGGAAGCCCAGGCTCAGCGCCTCGGTGGCGAGGTCGCCGGCGGCGGTGCCGAGGGCGAACGTGGTGAGAATCGCCGCCCAGTAGAAACCCTCCCGGCGCGGCGTGTCGATAGACGTGATCGCCAGTGTGTTCTCCTGGCGGTGCCAGACGACGAAGACGACGGCGAGAATGGCGGCGAAGACCGCGGTGCTGACATAAAGGCTGACGCCCAGGGTGTCGGTGAAGAAATCGGTGATCTCCGTTCCGACGATGCTCACCAGCACGACGCACAGCCAATAGATCCAGGGGGTGTACTTGCGCGTCCGGAATTGTATGACCAAAGCCCCGGCGAGCACCACGGCCATCACGGCGTCGGTGACCGCGGTCCCCAGACCGGCGTTGACCGCCAGATAATCGGAGAAAGTCTCCCCGATCGTGGTCGACAACACTTTGATGACCCAGAATGTGGCGGTAATCGCCGGAACCTTGGTCAGCCAGAGTTTCGAGCGTTCCGCGGTGGCGTAACCCAGCGACATCCATCTCTCCTTTACGAAAAGCGCGAACCGGTAACCGCTGCACCTTCCGGGATTGGCGCTGAATATCCGCTGAAAAGACCGTTTGCGCCGTCTCGAGATCTTGGATGGTACGGTCGGCGGCCGCCGGTGCTTCTGCCCCGGGCGGGACCGGACGAACGGACTGGACGCCCATGACAACCCTGGACCACGTGGAGGTCCCCGCCGTCGCCTGGTCACGATGGGGGCGGCCGGTCGTCGTGGCCACGGCGCTGGCCGGGCTGCTCGGCCTGGCGTGGGGGCTGTGGCTGGCCCGCGACGCCGGCGACCTGGCCGCCCAGTACGCCTGGACCTCGTTCGTCCGGCACCACCCGGGCGCCGCCTACAACCTGTCCTGGTACGGCGGGATCCACCCGGCGTCGTACAGCGTCGTCTCGCCGTACCTGATGGCGCTGCTCGGCGTCCGCACCACCGGCGTGCTCGCCTGCGCCGGCAGCGCGGCCGTCGGCGCGATGCTGATCACCCGCTCCGGCATCCGGCGCCCGCTGCCGGTGGCGCTCTGGTGGTCGGTCGCCGTCTTCTGCAACCTCGCCGCCGGCCGGGTCACCTACCTGCTCGGCATGACGTTCGCGCTGATGTCCGCCCTCTCGGTGCTCGGCGGCGCCGGCTCGCGCCGTCGCGGGCCGGTGCTCGCGGCGGCGCTCGGCGTGGTCGCCACCCTGTGCAGCCCGGTCGCCGGGCTGTTCGTCGAGGTGCTGGCGGCCGCCCTGTTCGTGGTCGGCCGCCGCCGGGCCGCCTATCTGCTCGCCGCCGGGCCGCCGGTGGTGATCGGGGTGACGGCGCTGCTGTTCCCGTTCTCCGGCGTGCAGCCGTTCCACTGGTACGCCGCTCTGCCGACCGCCTCGGCCGCGGTCGCCGTGGCCGTGCTGACCCCGCCGGCGTGGCGGACGGTCCGGGCCGGGGCGTGGGTGTACGCGCTCGGCGTCGCGCTGTGCTGGCTGCTGCCGACCCCGATCGGCAGCAACGTGGAACGGCTGGCCCTGCTCTCCGGAGCGGCGATCCTCATCGCCGCCGCCACCGTGCCCAGGCGCCGCGGCTGGCAGGTCATCGCGACCAACGCCGGGGCCGCCGCGCTCGCCGTCTGGACCATCGTGCAGCCGGTCACCGACTTCGTCCGGACCGCCCCGGTGACCACCGACGTCGCCGACGCCCGGCCGCTGATCGACAAGCTGCTCGCCCTGAACGCGACGCAGGGCCGGGTCGAGGTGGTGCCGCTGCGCTCGCACTGGGAGGCGGCCGGGCTTTCGCCGTACGTCAATCTCGCCCGCGGCTGGAACCGGCAGGCCGACGTCGAGCGCAACCCGCTGTTCTACGACGGCACCCTCACCGCGGCGGCCTACCGCGACTGGTTGCGCACCTGGAGCGTCGGCTACATCGTGCTGCCGGTGACCGAGCAGCCGGACAGCGCCGGCGTCGCCGAGGCGCGGCTGATCACCGAGGGGCAGTCCTGGCTGCCGCTGGTGTGGCAGGACGCCCACTGGCGGGTCTACCGGGTGGAGGGCGCCGACCCGCTCGCGTCGGCGCCGGCCACCGTGAGCTACGCCGGGCCGGCCACGCTCACCGTCCGCCTGCCCAGCGCCGGGTCGGCGGTCCTGCGCATCGCCTGGTCGCCCTGGCTCGCCATCGCCGGCGCCGACGACGACGCGCGCCCGCGGGCGTGCCTGACCCAGCACGGAGAGTGGACGCAGCTGGTCGCTCCCGAGGGCGGCAGCTTCACGATCGAGGCCCGTTACGCGCTGGACCGCGGCTCACCCTGCCCGACCCCCACGGCCGAGCCCCGCTGAGCGGGCTGTGGGTTAGGGCACTGCCGGTGCGGCGTTCGGTGCGGGGTCTGCGCGGCCGGTCGGCAGGGCTCGGGAGAGCAGCGGGACGATCAGGGCCAGCGTCGCCAGGGCGCCCAGGCCGGCGATCACGAACAGCGCGCGGCCGCCGACGGCGCCGAGCAGGGCGGCGCCGGTCAGGTAGGCGACGGTCTCCGCCGCGTACGGGAAAAGGTAGATCGTCCCGAAGACGGTGCCCAGGCGGTTGGCCGGCACGTGGCGCTGCACCAGCGTGTCGGCCGCGACGTTGTGCCAGCCGCAACCCGCACCGGCCAGCGCCTGACCGGCCACCGCGACCACGACCGCGTAGCTCACGCCGGTCAGCAGCGTCCCCGCCCCGATGACCAGCACCGACGCATACAGCACAAGATCGAGGCGGAGGCGGTCGGCGCGGCGGGCGACCAGGAGCGGGCCGGCCACCATCCCGATCCCGTACGCCGAGGTCAGCAGCCCGACCGCGACCGGCCCCGCGCCGAGACCGTCGCGCACGAGCGGCACCAGCGCCACGTTGTCGAGTGCGGCGAACGTCACCAGCATCAGGAAGCCGCAGGCCACGGCCCGGACCACGAGGTTGGTGCGGACCACGCCGAGCCCGTCGCGCAGCACCTGCCGCAGCGGCTCGGCCGTGGCCGCGCCGCGCCGGGCCGGCGGACGCAGCCCCGCCACCAGGACGGCCGAGACCAGGAACGACGCCACGTCGGCCAGCAGCGTCGGGGTCAGCCCGGCCGTCGCCAGCAGCACGCCGCCGAGCGCGGGACCGGCCGCGAAGCCGATGTTGACACCGACCGCCAGGCGCGCGTTCGCGGCGCCGAGCCGCTCCGGCCCGACCAGCTCGGGCAGCAGGCTGCGACCGGCCGGCGTGAACGTGGTGGCGGCCACCGACGCGGCCGCGACCAGCGCGAGCAGCACCGGCAGCGACGGGCTGAGCAGGGCGATCGCCGTGTAGAGCACCGCCTGCGTGAGGTCGCAGGCGACGATGAGGCGCCGCTGGTCGAAGCGGTCGGCGAGCGCGCCGAGCGCCGGGCCGAACAGCCGCGGCGCGGTGGCGGCGAGAAGGAGCAGGCCGGCGGCGGCCCCGCCGTACCGGTCGAAGACGGCGACCAGCAGGGCGGTCCGGGCGATCTGGTCACCGGCGTACGAAACGAGCCGGGCGGTCCAGTAACGACGAAAAGCCGCATTCATTGAATTGCCCCCGTGGATTTGCGCTTTTCCGCAAAATCATTATGCCTCGGCAAAGCGCGGGATTCGGTGTCGGGTTCGCGACCATGAATTGCTGTTTCTTCTCACCGCCGGGCGGCGCTATGGTCGTGGCCATCGGAATTCGGAACGCTTGTCCACCGGGGGATCACATGACCAAGCAGGCGCACACGGGCACGTCGACCTGGGCCGGACCGACCCGCACCTGGGCCGGACCGACCTTCACCTGGGCCGGGCCGACCCGCTAGGCCCCTTTCCGCTCGTCGGCCACGCCCCGGACCGGGGCGTGGCCGACGCTGCCCGGAAATGGTTGCCATGACAATTCGATTCGCCATTCTCATCGCCGCGCCGCCGCTCGCGGGCGTGGCACTCGGATACCTTTCCGGCGGCCGGCTCGGCGGCCTGCGCGCCATTCCGGTCAAGGCCCTGTGGCTGGTTTGGCTGGCGGCCGCGGCCCAGCTCGCGCAATACCGGATGCCGGGCCTGCACGGCCCGGCGACGCTCGTGGTCGTCTTCGGCGCCGTGCTGGCGTGGCTGGCGGTCAACCTGCCGCGCTGGCCGATGGCCGGCCGGATCGCGGGCGTCCTGATCGTGCTCGGCGCGGCCCTCAACGGGCTGGCCATCGCGGTCAACGGCCGCATGCCGTACGCCGCCGACGCCTCCCGGGCCGCCTCCGACACTCCCAAGAACGTGGCGGCGGACGGGCGGACCCGGGTCGCCGCGCTCGGCGACACGATCCCGCTCGTACCGCTGCATGCCCTCATCAGTCCCGGCGACATCCTGATCGGCGGCGGCGCCTGCGCGTTCGTCCTGATCGCGATGCGCCGTCCGGAACGGAGAAACGATGACCGCGATCCTGTCCCGGCGCCGGCTCATCCTGGCGCTGTTCACCCTGGCCTCGCTGGCCCTGCTGCTCTACACGGTCGGCGCCCCGCACGAGCACGGAGGTTGATGACGGGTGTTTCGGCGGGGAGCAGCCGGGCAACTCGAAAGGCATGTTCCCCGCGGAGAACCTGCGCGACTGGCGCGGACAGAAGGTCATCGACCCCCAGGGCGACAAGATCGGCGACCTCGAGGCGGTCTACGTCGACACGGCCACCGACGAGCCGAGCTTCGCCACCGTCCGGGTCGGCATCATCGGCCGGCACCGCCTGGTCTTCGTGCCCCTGGGCGGCGCCACGGTCAAGCCCGACTCGGTCCGCGTGCGCCACGAGAAGAAGCTGGTCGGGGACGCGCCGAGCATCGACGTCGACGGCGAGCTCAGCGCGGCCGACGAACCGCGGGTCTTCGCCCACTACAACCTGCCGTACGCGACCGGGACGGCCGGCGAGCGCCGGCTGGCGCGACGCTGAGTTTCCCGGCCGGGCCGGCGGGGCATCAGTGATCTTGATGAACACGGGTGACGTGATGGACGGCCGCTTCCGCCTGCTCGGCCGGCTCGGGGCGGGCGGCATGTCGGTGGTGTGGCGCGCGCACGACGAGGTGCTCGGCCGCGACGTCGCGGTGAAGGTCCTCTTCCCGGAGCTGGCCGAGGACCCCGATCTGCTGGCGCGGGTGCGGGACGAGGCTCGTGCGCTGGCGCGGCTCCGGCACCCGCACATCGTCGACGTCTACGACTACGGCGAGATGGCGGACGAGCGGGGGCGGCGCACGCCGTACGTGGTGATGGAAGTGGTCGAAGGCCGCTCCCTGGCCCAGCTGCTCACCGGCGACGCCCTGCCCTGGCGGGTGGCGGTGCTGATCGGCGCCCAGGTGGCGGCCGCGCTCGCCGCCGCGCACGAATGCGGCCTGGTGCACCGCGACGTGAAGCCCGGCAACGTGGTGGTGGCCGGCGCCGGGGTCAAGCTGCTCGACTTCGGCATCGCGGCCGCGTCCGGCGACGACGACGGGCCGGCCGGCCAGGTGCTCGGCACGCCCGCCTATCTGGCCCCCGAGCGGCTGGAGAACGGCGTCGTGCGGCCGGCCACCGACGTGTACGCGCTGGGGCTGCTGCTCTACCGCGCCCTCGCCGGACGCTCGCCCTGGGAGGCCTCGACCGCCACGCAGATGCTCATCGCGCACCGGTACGAGGAGCCGGCCGCCCTGCCCCGCGTGCCCGGTCTGCCGCCCGAGGTCGCCGACCTCTGCCGTCGCTGCCTGGACAAGGATCCGGACCGGCGGCCCTCGGCGGCCCGGGCCGCCGAGCTGCTCGGCGCGGCGGCCGGACTGGCGCCGGCCGCGCTGTTCCCGCCGGAAGCGACCGAAGCGCCGGCGGAGACCGAGCCGGCTCCGACCGCACCCCTCCGCTCGCTCGGCCGCCACCTCGTCCCGATCCAGCGCCGCTGGCAGCGCACGCCCCGGATGGGCCGGGTCGCGGCCGTCGCCGGCGGCGTGCTGCTGCTGACCGGCGCCGCCGCGTCGGCGCTGCCCGACGACCCGGCCGAGGGGCCGTCGTGGGCGCGGACCCCGGCGGCGGCCGCCGGGACCGGACAGCCGGCCACCGCCTGCAAGGTCGACTACACCGTCGCACAGGCGGTGAACGGCCGGTTCACCACCCGGCTGCGGGTCGCCAACACCGGCACCGGCTCGATCACCGCCGGCCGGCTCACCTTCGTGCTGACGTCGCAGCAGCGGCTGGTCTCCGGCACGCCGGGCACCTGGCACCAGCAGGGGAGCGCGGTCTCGGCCCGGATCGGCGATCTTTCCGCCGGGCAGGCCCGGACCGCCACGATCCAGGGCACCTACCGCGGGCTCAACGCGCTGCCCGACCGGTTCCAGCTCAACGACGCCACCTGCCGGTCGGCGCTGTCGGTCGCCGGGGCGACCACCGCGCCGGCGCCGCCTCCGCAGCACCCGCCCGCCGGCGCCGGCAAGAAGGCGGCGAAGCCGAAGAAGCACGACGACGGTGGCAACGAGGGCGACGACCAGGGCGAGGACGGCGACTAGGCCGTCGTCTGAAGCTGCTCGGCGGCCGGGACCGGCGAGCCGTCGGCCAGCCAGACCCGCAGCGACTCGGGCCGGAACAGGCGGTCGGCGGCCAGCAGCGCGCCGCCGACGGTGCCCTCGTGGAAGTCCAGCGAGGCCGTCCGGATCGTCAGGTTGCGCGCGGCCAGCTCGATCGTGGCGGCCAGCACCGCCGCCCGGAACTCGTCGAAGAACAACCGGCCGTAGCGGATGACGCCGCCGCCCAGGACCAGCGTGCCCGGGTTGGCGAAGTTCACCACGCCGGCGATCGTGCGGCCGGTCAGGCGGGCGGACCCGGCCACGGCGTCGTGGACCACGGCGTCGCCGGCCTCGGCCGCGTAGCCGATGTCGGCCGGGACGATGTGCCCGCGCTCGGCGAGCCGCCGGGCCAGCAACGGGCTCGCGCCCGTACGGGCGTGCTCGGAAAGCCTGCGCCGCACCGCCCAGCCGCCGGCCACCGCCTCGAGACAGCCGGTCTTGCCGCAGCGGCAGATCGCGGCCGGGTCGTCGGTGACGCGCACGTGGCCGATGTCACCGGCCGCGCCGCTGTCGCCGCGGTGCAGCCGCCCGTTGGTCACCAGCCCGCTGCCGATGCCGGTGGCCACCTTGACGAAGAGCAGGTCGCGCCGCTCCCGTGGCTCGCCGCGCTCCCACTCGCCGAGCGCCATCGCGTTCACCTCGTTCTCGACCCAGACCGGCGCGTCGTACCGGCGGCGGAAGGGCGCCCGTACGTCGTACCCGTTCCAGCCGGGCATGATCGGGGCGGCCACCACCGAGCCGGCGGCGACGTCGACCGGGCCGGGCAGGGCGATCGTGACCCCCCAGACCGGCGTCGTGGTGTCGCGAAGCAGATCGTCGAAGACGGCCTGGACGGCGGCGAGCACCGTCTCGGGCCCGTCCTGCACGTCGATGTCGCCGTCATGGCGGCGCAGCGGGTTGCCGTTGAGGTCGGAGACGGCGGCCTGCAGCGAGACCGCGCCCAGCGACGCCGAGAGCAGCACGCCGGCGTCGGCGCGGAACCGGATGGTCCGGGACGGGCGGCCGCGGCGCTGCGGGGACGGGGTGGCGGTCAGCTCGTGGAGGACGCCCAGCTCGAGGCCTTCGCGGATGCGGTCGTTGACCACCGCGCGGCCGAGGCCGGTGACATTTTCGAGGTCGGGCCGGGTGATCGCGCTGCCGGACCGGACGAGCTCGACGATCTGAGCCAGCACGAGGATGTCGCGAGCGGACGGCGGCGCGGACAAGCGGTCTCCCTGAGACACCCGGCGGTTGATCTTCGTAGATTCTATCCGGATCGAGGGGGCGCTCAGCTTCGCCGGCGGGGCGGGCCGGAGTGGTCACGGTGTGCCCCGACGGCGGGAGGTGGCGAATGCCGCCGGCCCGGGCGCCGACGACATCGTCTGGTGGCCGGTCAGCTGGTCGGGCTGACCTGGGCCGGGGTGGAGCGGGTGACGGTGGTGCCGTCGCCGAGCTGGCCGTTCGGGTTGTAGCCCCAGCACCACACGGTGCCGTCGGTGCGGCTCGCGCAGGCGTGATAGGTGACCGCGACGTTGCGGCTCCAGCTGGTGGCGGTTCCGACGCGTACCGGGGCGTACCGGTTGGTGGTCGTGCCGTCGGCCAGTTGGCCGGCCATGTTGTTGCCCCAGCACCAGAGGCTGCCGTCGGTGCGTGTCGCGCAGGTGGTGTTGAAGGTCGCGGCGACCCGGCTCCACGAGGTGCCGTCCCCGACCCGGATCGGCGTGACCTGGTAGGAGCCGGTGGTGCCGAGCTGGCCGTAGCCGTTCTCACCCCAGCACCACAGCGATCCATCGGAACGGACCCCGCAGGTGTACGCGTACCCGGCCGTCACGCCCGTCCACGAGGTCTCGGTGCCGACCTGTGCCGGAGTGGCCGAGTAGCTGAGGATGCCGAGCCCGAGCTGCCCGGCCGAGCTGTCGCCCCAGCACCAGAGCGTGCCGTCGGTCCGGGTCCCGCAGGTGTGCGCGAAGCCGGTCGTGACGCTCGCCCAGTTGGTGGCCGTGCCGACCCGGAGCGGGGCGGTGGCGTAGTACGGGTCGGTGCCGCCCTGGCCGAGCTGCCCGAGCCGGTTGAACCCCCAGCACCACAGCGACCCGTCGGTGCGGACCGCGCAGGTGTGGCTGTCGCCCGCGCTGACGCTCGCCCAGTTCGTGGCGTCCCCGACCCGGGTCGGCACGGTCCGGCTGGTGGTGGTGCCGTCGCCGAGCTGTCCGCGGAAGTTGTTGCCCCAGCACCAGAGCGTGCCGTCGGTGCGCACCCCGCAGGTGTAGCTGGTCCCGGCGTCGATGCCGGCCCAGTTCGTGGCGTCCCCGACCCGCGTCGGCACGGTCCGGCTGGTGGTGCTGCCGTCACCGAGCTGCCCGCTGCCGTTGCCGCCCCAGCAGCGGAGCGACCCGTCGCCGGCGACGGCACAGCTGTGCGAGTAACCGGCGGCGACGGTGACGTTCGCGGCGGACGCGGCCTGTGCCGCCCCCAACACGCCGAACACCGCGGCAACAACGCCCGCGGCCGCGACCGACCATCTGCCCAAAGCGCGCAGGCGGCCATCGTGAGTTCGTCTCATGTGCTGTCTCCAAAAGGGAGGAAGGGAAAGATGGCGGCATCGTCGCCGCGGGGCCCGCGAGAGAGGCCCACCCGTTCATAACATCAGACATCGACGGACAGCAATGCGACGCGGCCGCGCCGCTTGGCCGAACGGACGATGCCCCGCTCGTTCTCTACCTATATAGAGTTCCGCCATGGTTCGAGCGAGGCGCCCTTCGGCGCAGACGGCGCTGGTGCTGAACGCGCTGGCCGACGACCCGGGTGCGTGGCGCTACGGCTACGAGTTGGGACGTCAGGTCGGGCTGGCCGCCGGCTCGCTGTACCCGATCCTCATCCGGCTGCGCGATCGTGGCCTGCTGGAGGCCGCCTGGGAGACCGACCCGGCACCGGGCCGCCCGCCGAGACATCTCTACCGCTTGACCGCCGATGGCGTGCGCTGGGCCGCCGAGGTCGGGGCCGAGAGGCCGAGCTCTCCCGCCGCTGCCCGCCCACGCCTGCGGGAGGCATGATGACGCCCGCCGGCCGGGACCACCGCGCGCGGCCGGCCGACCGGCGGAGCTTCGCGTGGGGCTGCGTCCGCGCCGCCGCCGCCGAGTTCCACCTGCTGCGCGGCGCCGTCCACCTGCTCGTCGTGCTGGTCACGTCGGCGACGTTGCTGGCCTGGACCGGAACGCTCGACTTCCCGCCGCTGCAGTGGATCCTCTACGCGGTCGTGCCCATCCTCGCCGGCGTGTGCTGGGCGGGGCGCCGGGCCGGGATGTTCGGCCCGACCGGCGACGGCATCGCCGCCGGGCTGCTGCGCGGCGCCGGCTACCTGATCGCCGCCGCCATCGTCGCGGAGGCGGTCGCGCACACCCGTCCCGCCACCGTCGAGGCGGCCGGCGACGGCACCGCCATCCTGGTGCCGGCCACGGTCGCGGCCAGCTTCCTGATCGGCGCCGCATCGGTGAGCGCCGGACGATCGGCGGCCGGCGCACGAGTGCTGATCTCCGGCGCCGGCAGCGGCCTGGCGGCGGCGGTGGCCTGGCTGGTCCTGGTCTTCGTCGCTCCGCCCATCCCCGCTTCGCCCGGCTGGGCGCTGACCCTGACCGGCGCGGCGGTCTCGGTCGCGGTCCCGGCGAACCCCGCCCGGACGAGCACCACCGAAGGGTGCCTGCTGGCGGGCCTGGTCGCGCTGACCACCACGCCGGCGCTGATCTTCGCCGCCGTGGTCGCCCTGGCGCACTGGGGCCCGGACGCCGTGATCCCCGACATCACCCCGGCCGCCCGGCCCGGCCACCACATTGCCGAGAGCCGAGTCGAGATCGTCGATCCCTACGTGCTCGTCCTCGTGCTCGCGGCCGTGGCGGCGACCGCGCTCGCCCTGACCGCCGTGATCACCAGGCGGCCGGCGCCGAGCCGGCCGCCCGGCATGCCGAACGCCGCACGGTAGATACAGCGGCACGGTAGATACAGCAACCCGAACGCGGCGCGGTGGAGCTGCTCGGCGCGGAAGACGGGCCGGAGCGGCGCCCGGTCGCGACTTCCGGACGGCTGCCCGAAGATGAAGGGGTGAGCGCCACCGAGAACGACGATTACGTCACCTGGCTGCGGGACAGATCCATGCTGGCGAACGCGGAACGGATCGCCGGCCGGTTCTCCGCGGTCCCGGCGATGGCGCAGACCCCGTTCGGGAACCCGGACACGGCGGCGGTCGGCCGGGCCTCGGTGTGGTTCACCGCCTACCCGCCCTCGATGATCACCAAGCCGGGCTCCAGCTTCCTCGGCACGCTCGGTGACGAGGACCTGTGGCGCGCCTTCGAGAAGATCGGCGTCACCGCCGTGCACACCGGCCCGCTCAAGCGCGCCGGCGGCGTCTACGGCCGGGAGGCGACGCCGAGCATCGACGGGCACTTCGACCGGATCAGCACCGAGATCGACGAGATCTTCGGAACCGAGTCCGAGTTCCGGCGGATGTGCGAGGTCGCCGCCGCGTACGGCGGGGTGGTGATCGACGACATCGTGCCCGGGCACACCGGCAAGGGTCCGGACTTCCGGCTGGCCGAGATGAAGGTCGGTGACTACCCCGGCATCTACCACATGGTCGAGATCCCGGCCCGGGACTGGCCGTTGCTGCCCGAGGTGCCGCCCGGCCGCGACTCGGTCAACCTCGGCCCCGAGGCGGAGCGCCGGCTGCAGGAGGCCGGCTACATCGTGGGCCGGCTGCAGCGGGTCATCTTTCAGGAGGACGGGGTCAAGGACACCAACTGGAGCGCGACCGCGCCGGTCCGGGGCGTCGACGGGGTGGTGCGGCGCTGGGTCTACCTGCACTACTTCAAGGACGGCCAGCCCACGATCAACTGGCTCGACCCGACCTTCGCCGGGATGCGCCTGGTCATCGGCGACGCCCTGCACTCGCTCGGCCAGCTCGGCGCCGGCGCGCTGCGCCTGGACGCGAACGGTTTCCTGGCGGTGGAGCGCGGCTCGCGGCCCGGTGCGCCCGCCTGGTCCGAGGGACACCCGCTGTCGGTGGCGGTCAACCAGCTGATCGCGAGCATGGTCCGCAAGGTCGGCGGCTTCACCTTCCAGGAGCTCAACCTGGCGATCGACGACATCCGGCAGACCGCGGAGCGAGGGCCGGACCTGTCGTACGACTTCGTCAACCGGCCCGCGTACGTGCACGCGCTGGCCACCGGCGACGCCGAGTTCCTGCGCCTGACCCTCGGCCTCGCGCTGCGGCAGGGACTGCCACCGAGCCGCCTGGTCCACGCGCTGCAGAACCACGACGAGATGACGTACGAGCTGGTGCACTTCGACGGCCCGCACCGCGACGAACCGTTCCCGTTCCGCGGCCGCGAGATGTCCGGCGCCGAGCTGGCCGGCACGGTCCGGCGGGAGCTGATCGAGCGGCTGACCGGGGAGGCCGCGCCGTACAACCGCATCTTCACCACCAACGGCATCGCCTGCACGACCGCCACCGTCATCGCCGCCACGCTCGGCTACCGGCAGCTCGCCGGCCTGAGCCCGGACCAGGTCGAGAAGATCAAGCGGGCGCACCTGCTGCTGGCCATGTTCAACGCCCTGCAGCCGGGCATCTTCGCCCTCTCCGGCTGGGACCTGTGCGGGATGCTCACGCTGCCGCCGGACGAGATCCCGGGCCTGCTGGCCGGCGGTGACACCCGCTGGATCCACCGCGGCGCGTACGACCTGATGGACTACCGGCCGGAGGCGACCGGATCGCCGTCGCGGATCCCGCGCGGCGTCGCGCTCTACGGCTCGCTGCCCGCGCAGCTCGGCGACCCGGGCTCGTTCGCCCGCCGCATCGCCGCCATCCTGGCCGTCCGGGCCCGCTACCGCATCGCCACCAGCGTCCAGGTCGAGGTGCCGGCCACCGGTCACCCGGCGGTGCTGGCGATGATCCACCGGCTCGACACCGGCCGCATGCAGGCGACCGTCCTCAACTTCTCCGGCGATACCGTCACCGCACGCCCGGCCAGCGACCACCTGCCCGCCGGCGACCCGGTGACCGACATGCTGACCGATGAGGTCCGCACCGAGGTGGACGACGAGCACGCGCTCACCGTCACGCTGCCGCCGCACGGTGGCGTCTCACTCCTGGTCGGCGGCGCCGGCCTCACAGATCGGTGACCGTGCGGGTGACGGTGTCGTAGCTGCGTGCGGCGTCGAACCGCCCATACGCCGGCGGCAGGTCCGCGGCCATCTCGAGGGCGGCCCGTTGCTGCGCGGGGGAGGCCCTCAGCGCCAGGCTCACGTGCGGCACCCAGTCGGCCGGCGCCGGCCACGGCTCGCCGGAGCGGACCGCCCGGCTGCTCGACGGGATGCACGAGGCCGGCGCCGGCAGCGAGCGCCACACGCGGGCCTGCAGCTCCCGCAGGTCCGGCGTGGCGACCACCTCGCGGACCAGGGCCCGGCCGAGCGCGCGCACCGGGCCCAGCTCGGCCGCGAGCGGCAGGTCCAGCGGCGGCAGGCCGGCGAGCGACGACGCGGTGACCACGGTCAGGTGCGGCCGGTTGGTCGGGTGCCGGTGGGTGGCCAGGCTCGGGAGGCCGGCGTCACGCAGGCGACGCCACCATTCCCGTACGCCCTCCTCCAGCTCTTGATCCAGCAGGAGCTCGACGGTGCGCACGTCAGAACGCGTAGCGGACGCGGCAGTACGGGGTGCGCTCCGCGATCAGATCGGTGAGCTCGGCGACGAACCGGCCCTTGGCGCCGGTGCGGTAGCGGACGTTCCACGACCCGTTCTGCGACCGCTTGGGCTGTTGCAGACCGGGCCGCCAGATCAGCTCCTCGGCCTTCGGATGCCAGCCGAGGTTGACCTCGTGCAGCTCCCGGTTGTGGGTCAGGAAGATCACCTCGGCCGCCAGCTGGGCCTTGGCCGCCGTCCCGATGCCGGCGTCCAGCTGGTCGAGCAGCTCGGCCCAGTCGGCGAGCCAGCCGTCGCGCACCACCACCGGGCTGAAGTTGACGTGCACCTCGTAGCCGGCCGCGACGAAGTCGTCGATCGCCGCGATCCGCTCGGCGATCGGCGAGGTGCGGATGTCGAGGATCTTGGCGTCCCGGGCCGGCATCAGCGAGAACCGGATCCGGGTGCGGCCCTGCGGATCCCAGTCGAGCAGGTCGCGGTTGACGTGCTTGGTCGCGAACGAGGCCTTGGCGTTCGGCAGCCACCGGAACTGCTCGACCAGGTCACGGACGTTGTCACTGATCCGGGCGTCGACGCTGCAGTCCGAGTTCTCCCCGATGTCGTAGACCCAGGCCTGCGGGTCACACTCGTTCGGCGCGGGTTTCTCGCCCTGGCGGGCGGCGTGCCGGCGGACGTACGCGGTGATCTTGTCGATGTTGGCGAAGACGGTGATCGGGTTGCTGTACCCCTTGTGCCGCGGGACGTAGCAGTAGGCGCACGCCATGGCGCAGCCGTTGGCGGTGGACGGCGCGATGAAGTCGGCCGAGCGCCCGTTCGGGCGGGCGGTCAGCGTCTTCTTCACGCCCAGCACCAGGGCCTCCCGCTTGATGCGGACCCACCGGCGGACGTTGGTCTCGTCGCCGTACAGCTCCGGGATGCGCTGATGGCTCTCGACCTCGACCAGGTCGGCGCCGGGAAAGCGGGCCAGCACCTCGGCCCCGCGGGGCAGCGCGGCGGCGGCCGGCTCGGCGTAGATGCGGCGGATGTCGAGAAGATCGGTGCTCATGACCTGGTAAACGCTAGTGCGGCGACCACGAACTTGCACCCGGTGGGCCGGGTGGTGTTGTGGTTCCTCGCCCGGTAAGTATGGGCGAGCGACTCCCCTCCGAGGATGGTGGGGCGGGCCTCCGCCGGCAAGGGACCCGTACGTCGCCGTTTTGGCGCGGCGGCGTGGGTCACGCCGTGCCGGTGCGGCACCTGGCAGGTGTCGTCCGGCTCGACGGTGCGTGACCATCCCACTGATGGGCGGTGGGGTGGTGGGTGCGCCACCCGGGGTGCGGGTGGCGATGGTGAACGCCGCGGCGAGGTCACGGTGCCCGGCGAACTGGCAGTGCGGGCAGGACATGGTCCGGCCGGCCGGCTTGGCAATGCGCTGTTTGCATGCGGGGCAGGTCGAGGAGGTGCCACGTTCGTCGACCACATGCACGCGGATGCCGGCCAAGGCCGCTTTCCCTTGTAGGATCTGCAGGCTGCGGCCGATCTGCCATTGCCGCAGCCGCAGATTGTGCACCCTGCCGGCCGGCTGGTTCAGCACGCCGCGGGGGTCGCCTACGGTCAGCGTTCCGACCCTGTGCTGGACGGCCCAGTCGATCAGGATCTTGGTGGCCTCGTGGAGGGCTTGCCGCACGCGGCGGCGGTGTCGGCCCTCGACCAGCCGGGCCCGGCGGCGGGTTTTACGCCAGCGCCGGGATCCGTGCTGGCCGCGGCTCGGTGCGCGGGTGGCGACGGCACGGTTGCGGTGTTTGGTATCGGCCAGATGCAGCCGGTGTTCCGCGCGGATCGCCCGCCCGGACACCAGCAGGGCCTGGCCGTCGGGGCCGGCGACGGCGAACGGGTGGATGATGCCCAGGTCAACCCCGGCCACTCGGTGCGGCTCAGGTTCGTTGCCGACGGAATACCCGGTGATGGGTAGTTCGGCGGTGACATCGGCGCAGAGCCGGCCGTCGGCGAACAGCAGGGTCACCGACCGCACCACCGTGGCCGGATACGGCACGGCCCGGTCCAGACGCACCGACAGCGGTGGGCAGCCGCGGGCCACCGGCAGGCGCACGGTGCGACCGGTCAGCGTGAACGTGCCGTGGTACCAGCGGACCGGCATCAGCGATCGTCGGCGGCGCGGGTAGTGGACTTCGAGCGCGCCGGCTTTACGGCGGGCGGCCGCGGCGAACCAGGCATCGGAGTAGCGGCGTAGCACCGACCGCGCGCCGGTCGTGTCCAACTCGCCGAAGGTGCCCGGCCCGGCCTCGGTCAGCAACCGGCACAACTGCTGATAGCCGGCCGCCGGCGCGTCTCCGCGCCGTCGCCGCCACCCGTTGATCTCCAGCACGCAGGCCCACACGTCACCAGCGGACCGCAGCAGCCCGAAACAGCGCTGCCGCTGCGCCCGGGTCAGTCGCAGCCCGATCCGGGCGGTGCGATACACCACCGGACCCGCAGCCATGTCACGACGTCTAGGCACACGTCCAGTATCGCTAGACTATAGGCGCGAAGCAACTAGCCGCAGAGCATCGCCCTGACCGCGCCAGCATTCGGGGTCGCCGCATTAGCGCGGCCCGGACCGCACCGGGCTCAGCGCCAGCGTTGCGGGCACCGGCCGGACCGGCGCAGACGTCCCAGGATGTCCTCCGTGGCGTAGATGCCGAGCATGCCGGCGAGACCGGCGACGGCCGGGGTGGCGAGTTCCGAGAGCAGCGTCTGCATGCCGGTCCAGTCGGCGGGCCCGGTTGCGGCGGCCGGTGCGGTTGCGGTGCGGAACGGTTAGGCGTCGTTCGCGGCCGCCGCGGCCAGGCGCTGGAACTCGTCGGCGGCGCCGTTGAAGAGGAAGTCGACGGTCTGGGTCAGCGCGACCGCGATCAGGTCGCGCCGCGGGTCGGTGAACCAGACCGTGCCGTAGCCGCCCTCCCAGCCGTAGCGGCCGGGCGCCGAGATCTCGTCGGGGGTGACGCTGACCGCCATGCCGTAGCCCCAGCCGCGGCCGGTCAGCGGGAACGTGCCCGCCTCGGCGATCTGCCGCGGGGTGAGGTGGTTGGTGGTCAGCCGCCGGACCGACGCCGCCGACAGCAGGCGCCGGCCGTGGTGGACGCCCCGGTTGAGCAGCAACCGGGCGAACGCCAGGTAGTCGTCGACGGTCGAGGCCAGCCCGCTCGCGGCCGACGGGAAGGCCGGCGGCCGGGCCCACTCGGCGGGCAGCGAGCCGGGCAGCAGCCGCAACTGCCCGGTCTCCGGATCGGTGGCGTAGAGGCCGGGCAGCCGGGCGGCGTCGGCGGGCGTCAGCGAGAACCCGGTCGTACCCATGCCCAGCGGCCGGAAGACCCGGTCGCGCAGGAAGTCGCCGAGCGGCCGGCCCGCGGCCCGGGCGACCAGCACGCCGAGCACCAGCGCGCCGGTGTTGTACTGCCATCGCTCGCCGGGCTGGGTCATCAGCGGCAACGTGCCGAATCGCCGGATCCACTCGTCCGGCCGGAACGGCGTACGCGGGTCCGGCTGGTCCAGGGCCAACCGCAGATCGGAGGCGGCGGTGATGACCGGGTACGGCGGCTGGAAGCTCGGCTCGAAGATCATGCCGTGCCCCATCCGCAGCGTCAGCAGGTCCTCGACCGTGATCGGTCGCGCGGCCGGTACGGTCCGGTCGAGCGGTCCGTCGATCCGGGTGAGCACCCGCCGGCCGGCCAGCTCGGGCAGCAGCCGGTCGACCGGCTCGTGCAGCGCCAGCCGCCCGTCCTCGACCAGCATCATGGTGGCCGCCGCGACGATCGGCTTGGTGAGCGACGCGATCCGGAACGGGGTGCCGCGCCGCATCGGCTCGCCGCCGCCCAGTGACCGGGTGCCGGCGGCGCCGACGTGCACCCGCCCGTGCTGCGCGACGGCGTAGACGGCGCCCACCAGCTCGCCCCGCGCGACCCGGGCCGCCATCGCGTCGTCCAGGCGGGCGATCCCCGTCCGCCACGAATCACCGGCGGCGGAAGCGGCGGCGGAAGCGGTGCCCGCCGCGGCGGCGGGCGGTCGCGCCGTCAGCGCCGACGTCCCGATCGCCGCGGCACCGGTCAGCAGTGTTCTTCTTCGCATGTCGGATCCCCCCATGGACTCGGTTACCGGTGCAGACCGCGGCGGCAACGCGAATTCATCGGTGACCGGCCTCGGGCGGCCCTTAGGGTTGGCTGGTGATCCCACCGGTCGTCGAGGCCCTCGCCCAGTCGGTCGACACCGGGCTGCTGCTCGTCTCCGGCGACGTCGTGGTCAGCGTCAACCGGGAGTTTCTCCGCCTCTTCGGCGCCCCGGAGTCCGAGCGGCTGGTCGGGGAGCGGGTCGAGGCGCTCGCGTGCCGGGAGCCCTTCGGCGCCGCGGTCGAGCTCTGGCGAGAACCGCATGAGGCGTACGGGAAGAGACGCCGTTCCCGCCTGCCCGGTGACCGCGTGGTCGAGGGCCGCTGGCATCCGCTGCCCTCGGACGGGTCCCCGCTGCTGGTCGCCGTCGTCACCGACCTGACCCGGCAGATCCGGATCCGGGAGGGCCTGCGCCGGCACAACCGGGCCCTCGCCGAGGTGGTCGCCACCAAGACCGAGCTGGTCACGGCCATGCTGCACGAGCTGCGCACACCGCTCGCGGCCGCCCTGGCGATGCTCGACCTGCTGCCGGCGAGCACCGGCGACGAGCTCCTCGACGACGCGCTGCCGCTGATCGGCCGGAACGTGCGGCGGATCGACGAGGTGACCGCCGAGATCGCCACCGTCACCGGCATCGAGAACGGGACGATTCCGCTGCAACTCGCCGAGTTCGACCTGCCGGAGCTGCTCGGCGTGGACGGGTCCGGAACGATCCTGGGCGACCGGCGGCGGCTCGCGCAGGTCTTCGAGCGGCTGGGCGCGGCCGTGCGCGCGCTCGGCGGCGAGGGCGGCACGATCGTGGCCGAGCGGGCCGGCGACCAGTGGCGGATCGGCTTTCCGCTGCCCGGGCAGTACGCCACCGACAAGCTGTTCACCGGCGCCAACGCCACCGCGTTGATGCTGGCCCGCGCGGTCGCCGGCCGGCACGGCGGCTCGGTCGGTGTGGAGAGCGAGGACGGCACGCCGCGCCTGACGGTCCGGCTGCCCGCCGGAGGGCCGGTCTAGGCGCCGGTTCCGGCGCCGGTCAGCGCGTCGACCCGGGTCAGCAGCTCCTGGGCGGTGAACGGCTTGACCAGGTAGTCGTCGGCGCCGGCGTCGAAGCCGGACGCCACGTCCAGCCATTGGCCGCGCCCGGTCAGCAGGATGATCGGGATCTCGGCCGTCTCGGCGTCCTCGCGCAGCGCGCGGCACACCTCGAGGCCGGTCATGTCCGGCATGGTGACGTCCAGGACCGCGCAGTCCGGCGGATGCTCGTGGGCGGCGCGCAGGCCGTCGCGGCCGGTGCTGCGGGTGGACACGTCGAGCCCGCCGGAGCTCAGCACGGTGGTCACGATCTCCAGCATCGTCGGATCGTCGTCGACCACCAGCACCGAAGTCACCGCACCACCCCCGCTCACTACCTAGAGTAGTCGTCGTGGTCCGTCGCGGTGAGCGGTTCGGCGATCGGTGGACCGTCGGCCGGATGCTGGCGGTCGGCTTCCTGCTGGCGCTGGTCGCCTTGGCCGTGGTCGGCGCCAGCGCGTACGTCCGGATCGGCGATCTCATGCGGAGCCGCGAGCCGCTACAGCACTCGCACCTGCTGCTCGGCGAGATCGGCCGGCTCGGCGACGCCGTGAACGGGCTCGACCGCTCGGCCCGCAGCTACCACGAGACCGGCAGCCAGACCTGGGCGCAGGCGCTGCGCGGCGCGTCGGCGATCGTGCGCGACCGGATCGACGACGTCCGCGACTCGGCCGCCGGCGATCCGGCCGAGCTGCGCCTGCTCGACCAGCTGCAGCCGCTGGTCGACACCCGGATCGCCCAGTTCCAGCAGGCGGTCGCCCAGAGCCGCCCGGATCGGGTGGACGCCGACCTGGCCGACGTGCAGGCGCTGATCAGCGCCATGCACATCGCCGAGGAACAGCGCCTCGCCGAGCAGCTGCACGCCGGCGACGTCAGCGCCCGGCGTACCCGCCTGCTGATCCTCGCCGTCTCGGTGGTGACCGCCGCGCTGGTGGCTCTGGGCGGCCGGTGGATCACCCGCCGGATCACCGGGCCGGCCGGCCGGGTGACCGCGGTGGCCAAGCGGGTGGCCGAGGGCGACCTGAGCCGCCGCGCCGAGGTGACCGGCCCGCTGGAGCTCGCCCAGATGGCCCGCGCGGTGAACGCCTCGATCACCGCGATGGTCGCGGCCCGGGACGAGGCGGTGGCGGCGGCCGCGGCCAAGTCGGCGTTCCTGGCCACGATGAGCCACGAGATCCGCACCCCGATGAACGCCGTGATCGGCATGACCGGGCTGCTGCTCGACACCGACCTCGACGTGCGGCAGCGGGAGCTGGTCGAGACCGTGCACGCCAGCGGCGAGTCGCTGCTCGTGATCATCAACGACATCCTCGACTTCTCCAAGATCGAGGCGGGCGAGCTGAGCCTCGACGAGCGGCCGTTCTCGCCGCGGGCGTGCGTGCAGCAGGCGATCAACCTGGTCGCGCTGACGGCGGACGCCAAGGGCCTGCGCCTGTCCCGTCACCTGGCCGCGGACTGCCCGGAGACGGTGGTCGGCGACGAGAGCCGGATCCGGCAGATCCTGGTCAACCTGATCGGCAACGCGGTCAAGTTCACCGACCACGGCGCCATCACGGTCAGTGTCACGGCCGCCCCGGACTACCCGGACTCGCCGGCTTCCCCGGCCTTGCCGGCCGGCGGGGACGGCCGGATCTGCGTGCGGTTCGCGGTGCGGGACACCGGGATCGGCATCCCGCAGGACCGGCTCGACCGGCTGTTCCTGCCCTTCAGCCAGCTCGACGCCTCGGTGGCGCGCAGCTACGGCGGCACCGGCCTGGGCCTGGTGATCAGCCAGCGGCTGGCCGAGGCGATGCACGGCGGCATCGCGGTCGACAGCATGCCCGGCCAGGGGTCGACCTTCACCGTGACCGTGCGCCTGCGAACGGCGCCGGCCCGGACGGCGCCGGAGACGGCCGCCCCGCCCGGGACGGCGGCGGCCGGGCGGTCGCTGCGGGTGCTGGTGGCCGAGGACAACCCGGTCAACCAGCGGGTGGCGCAGCTGCTGCTCGAGCGGCGCGGGCACCGGGTCGAGCTCGCGGCCGACGGGACCGAGGCGGTGGCGGCGGTCCGGCGTACCCCCTTCGATCTGGTGTTGATGGACGTGCAGATGCCGGTGCTGGACGGGTTGGCCGCCACCGAGCGGATCCGGGCCGACCCGCCGCCGCACGGCCGTCCGCGCATCGTCGCGCTGACCGCGAACGCGATGGTCGACGACCGCACCGCGTCCCGGCGCGCGGGCATGGACGGCTTCCTGGCCAAGCCGATCCGCGAGGCGGAGCTGGACGCCGTGCTGGCCGACGCCTCCGGCCGCGCCGACGTGCTGGCCGCCCGGCCGCGCGCGACGAACAAGGCCGGCGCGACGAACGAGGCACGCGAGGCCAGCGAGGGCGCCGAGGCCGGCGAGGCGGGCGAGGCCGACGAAACCAGCGAGGCCGAGAGCATCCGCGAGTGGGTCGACGGCATGACCGCGTCGATGGGGGAGGACCGTCACCGGGTCGCCGCCATCCTGCGCAACTTCGCCGACCGCCTCCCGGTGGCGCTGGACCGGATGGAGCAGGCGGCGTCCGCGGGCGACGGCCGCGGCCTGGCCCGGCTCGCCCACAGCCTGAAGGGCTCCTCGGCCACGCTCGGCGCCAAGCGGCTCGCCGCGCTCTGCTGCGACCTGGAGGACCGGGCCCATCGCGCGGACGGTCACCGGCCGGCGACGCTCCTGCACGACCTGCGGGTGCACGCCCACGAGGTCGGCGACGTGATGGGCGAGCTCTCCGCCGAGCTCGACCGGGCCGTCCCGGTTGCGGGCGGCGCCCCGGTTGGGCAGGGTGGGAACCAGAGAGATCAATGATGATCAATTCTGGAGTCCGCCATGAAGCGTCTTGCGGTGGCAGCGGCCGTCGGTACGGTGATCGGGCTGGGCGGTGTCGCCCCGGTGGCGGCGGCGGGGTCCGGAGGCGGGTTGTCCGAGAGCGCCGAGCTGGGCAACCGCCGGTTCGTCGTCACCGGTGACCGTGCCTACGAGGTGGGCGCCGAGGACGGGACGTACCCGGCCACCGGCTGGCACATCCGCGGCGAGATGGGCGGGTTCTGGTCGCAGCCGATCAAGCTGCTGGACGGTGTCTGGTTCGCGGCCGACGGCGCGTGGCTGACCGCGAGCCGGTTCACCGCGCATCCCGGCTACACGACCATGACGCTGGCCGGGCCCGGTGGCATGGAGATCGAGCGCACCGACGTGGTGCCCGACGGGGCCCGTGCGGCGCTGATCGGCCTGCGGTTGCCGGCCGGTGCGGGCACGGTGCGGCTGACCGTGGACGCGCACTCCGAGCTGCTGTCGGCGTACCCGTGGGGCTTCACCACGCCGAGCCAGGCCACCGCCAACAATCCGGACACCGGCTCCTTCGACGGGCGCAACCTGGTCTTCCGCGACCGGGACGGCCAGGGCGGGCACGACTGGGCCGCGCTGGTCGGCAGCGCGCTGACCCCGTCCGGGCACGCCCTCGGCCCCGGCATGCGCGGGCCCCAGGGCGACGTGATCTGCGGCGACCCGACGCCGGCCGTCTGCGACGACGGGCCCTACGGCAAGGGCACGGGCGGACGGCTCACCTACGAGGTCCAGGGCGGCCGGACGGTCTGGTTCGCGGTCGCCGGGTCCGACCAGGGGCTCGCTTCCGCCCGTACGGAGATGTCGAGGGTCCTGCGTGACCCCCGGCGCGCGTTGTCCGCCAAGATGGCCGCCCGCCGCGCCGTCGCCGACCGGACCCGGGTCGACCTGCCGGGGGACCGGTTGCTGCAGCAGAGCGTCGACTGGTCCAAGCAGAACCTGGCCGACTCCGTCCAGCAGTCGCGTGACCTGCGCCTGTTCGCCAGCGCGCAGGGCACCGCGCTGCCGCCGGTCAAGGGCACCCTGGCCGAGGCGAACTGGCTGGGCGCGGGCTGGCCCGACTATCCGTGGATCTTCGCGACCGACGGCGAGTACTCGGCGTTCGCGAGCGTGGCCGCCGGGCAGTTCCGGGCGATCGAGAACCACCTGCGCACGCTGCGGGCGATCAGCGACGTGATCAACGACCGGTCGGGCAAGGTGGTGCACGAGGTCACCCCGGACGGGCAGGTCTACTTCGGGACGAACACCGACCCCGGCAACACCGACGAGACCGTGAAGTTCCCGAGCGCGGTCGCGCTGATCTGGCGCTGGACCGGCGACGACCGGTTCCGCGACGAGATGTACGACTTCTCGGTGCGCGCCATGCGGTACGCGGTCGCGCTCGACGCCGACGGCGACGGCTGGCCCGAGGGCAGCGGCAACGTCGAGCGGGCGGGCATGGGTCAGGAGAAGCTGGATGTGGCCGTCTACACCATCCGCGGTCTGCTCGACCTGGCGGACATGGCCGCGAGCCGGGGCGACCGGGTCACGGCGGCGTGGGCGAGGTCGGCGGCGGCCGGCCGGCAGCGGAAGTTCGAGAGCGACTGGTGGTACGGCGGCGACGCCCACTCGTACGCGGACTCGCTGCAGGATCCGGGCAACACCAAGCTGTTCCAGCGGTATTGGATCGGCGCCGTGCCGATGGAGGCCGAACTGCCCGGCGGCGAGCCGGTGGCCGACCGGGGAGAAGCGGCTCTCGCCCAGCGCGAACGCGGCTGCTTCACCGGGGAGTTCGGCTTCTTCCACACCGGCACGCCCGGCTGCGACAGCGTCGTGTCGAGCGCGCCGCCGGAACGCGACATCTTCTCGCTCGGCAACGCGGTGATGGCCACCGCCGAGGGCAACTACGGCCGGCTCGCCGAGCAACGGCGCTACACCACGGCCAACGCCCGCAGCCAGCTCGATCCGTCGGTGTGGGAGATGCCGGGCGCGATGCCGGAGATCCTGCCGTCGCCCGACTTCGGCACCAACATGAGCAAGGACTTCCTGAGCCGCTCGAGCGTGCTGCAGACCTGGGGGGCGTACGGGATCCTCTGGCCCGTGGTCCACCAGCAGCTCGGCATCGACCCCGACCTGGGCCGCGGCGCGCTGTCGGTGGTACCGCAGATACCGCCGGGCCAGACCCGGATCGCCGGCTCGAACATCGCGGTCGGCCGGGGCCATGTCGACGTCCGCGCGGAGGTGGGCGGCGGAACGCTGACGGTCACGGTCGGCGCGGCGGTCCGGGCGCGGCTCACCCTGGGCGCGGTGGTTCCGGCCGGCACGACCGTGGCCGCCGTACGCCTGGACGGCCGTCCCGCCCCGTACCGGCCGGCCACCACCGCCCGCGGCACCGAGGTGCTGGTCAAGGCGGGCTCCGGCGGCCGGCACACGCTGCGGGTGAGCCTGCGGCCGGCCGGTCCGTCCGCCGGGCACCAGCCGTAACGGATCCCTCCTCAATCGCCGCGAAGGGCTCAGCTCCGCCTCCCACACGTCGATGGCACCTGCGACGGAGGGAGGTGTGACGTTGGAGAGGCGATTGCTCCGCCGGTTGATCTCGGTGTTCGCGGTGTTGTACACCGCCGCGATCGGCTGGTGCGTGGCCCGGATGGCCGGCTGGGACCACCTCGGTGTCGCCGGCTGGCTGCCGGGCGCGCTCGGCATGCTGGCCGTGACCTGGTACTTCCACCAGGCCGCCCGGCTGCCCGAGCTGACCCCGGCCGGTCGCCGCTTCTGGCGCCGCCTGTCCGTCGCCGCGCTCCTGATCGCCCCGGCGACCGGCCCGTTCACCGCCGCCAGCGTGGGCGGCACCGGCGCCGGCGCCGGGCCGGTGTTCTTCGTGTCGGTCGGTCTGCTCGTGGTCGCGCTCGCGCTGGTGCTGTGGAGCCTGCTGCGCCTGCCGAGCGCCCGGCGCAGCCGCGCCGACTGGCTGCGCCTGGGCCTGGACGCCGCAACCGTGCTGATCGGCGCGTCCGCCTTCCTGTGGCACTTCGTGCTGCGGCCCGAGCTGCACAGCGGCAGCGGCCCGGCGACGGTGCTCGGGTTGCTCGTGATGTGCCTGATCTGCCTCCTCGGCGTGCTCGCCGTGGTCAAGCTGATGCTGGCCGGCACGGTCGCCGTGGACACCGTCGCCCTGCGGCTGCTCGCGGCCGTGGTCGGGATCGGCGCCGTCGGCTCGGCGCTCGTGCCGGTGCTGGGCGACCCCCGGTACGCCGGCGTCTCGAACGTGATCACGACCACCGAGGGGCTGGTGGCGGCTCTCGCCGGGGTCGTGCAGTGCCGCCGGGCGGTCACCGTGCCGCCGGCGCCCCGCACCAAGCCGTACAGCGTGCTGCCCTACCTCGCGGTCGGCGCGGTCGACGCGCTGCTGTTCGCGGCCGTCCTGGCCGGCGACGACCAGCTGCCGGTGCTCATCGGCGCGGTGGCCGCGACCGCCGCCGTGGTGGTCCGCCAGCTGCTCGCGTTCCGCGACAACGCCGCCCTGGTCGAGCAGCTGCGCCAGCACCAGCTGAAGCTGCGCGAGCAGGCCACCCACGACGCGCTCACCGGCCTGGCCAACCGGGCCCTGTTCAACGAGACCCTGGACGGCGCCACCGGCAGCGGGGAACCGGTCTCGGCGATCCTGATCGACCTCGACGACTTCAAGACGGTCAACGACACGCTCGGCCACCCGGTCGGTGACGAGCTGCTGATCGTGGTCGGCCGCCGGTTGCGCACCGCGGCCCGCCCCGGCGACCTGGTGGCCCGGCTCGGCGGGGACGAGTTCGCGGTGCTGCTGCGCGCCGGCGCGGACCAGGCCGCCGCGGTGGCGGCCCGGATCGTCGAGGCCCTGACCCTGCCGGTCCGGCTCGGCGACCACGAGCTGGCCGCGAACGCCAGCGTCGGGGTGGCCGAGCGAGCCCCGCACGACCGGCCCGCCGACCTGCTCCGCCACGCCGACCTCGCGCTCTACACCGCGAAACGTGAGGGCAAGGGCCGGTTCTCGGTCCACCGGCCGGACCCCGAGGGGTCGGAGCTGACCGCGGCGGTCGCCTAGGACCGGCTCCTCAGTCCTCGAGGCTTTCCGAGAGGCTGGCCATGCTCGTGGTCAGCGCGCCGATGTAGACGTGTATGCGCCAGGTGGTGGCGACCACCGTGGCCAGCCGGGCGGGCATCGCCGGCCCGCCGAGCACCGCCGCCGGGGCGGCGGCCCACACCGCGACCTGGGCGAACAGGTCGCCGATCAGGCCGCGGACGATGTCGCGGGTCAGCCGGATCAGGTCGCCCGCGGTGCGCATGAACAGGGCCAGCGTGTCGGCCATCGCGGCCAGCATGCTCAGGCCCTCGACGTTGTTCGACATCAGCGCCAGGTAGGCGGCCACCCCGGGCTGGTCGTGGCGGGGAAAGTCGCGGTTCAGGCAGAAGCGCAGCTCGACCGCGATGCGGCGCAGCTCGGCGGCGGCCGCCTCCCAGCTGGCCACCTCGGCGGTGACCGCCTCCGGGTCGCCGGCCAGGTCGTCGAGCATGCGGCGCAGCGCGGGCACGCCTGCCATCGCGGCGGCCAGGCCACCGGCGCGCAGGGCGACGGCGATCGGGTCGGCGGGCGCCGCGAACTCGGCGACCGGCGCGGCGTCGGCCAGCGGCGGCTCGAGCCACTGTCGCTTGCGGATCACCTCGATCAGGCCGTCCATGAAGTGGCTCTCGATCTCGGGCTCGTCCTCGAACTCGAGCAGCAGGTGGACCGGGTCGCGCTCCTCGGGCAGCCGCCCGACCAGGTCGACCAGGAGCAGGTCGCCGGTGGCGACGCGAGGCAGGTTCCGCACGATCTCCTGAAGGGACTGCTCGACGTACGAGATGAGCTCCTGATAGCGCACGTGCCGGTCGTGCAGGCCGGTCAGGATCCAGCCGCAGTCGCGCCCGAACGCCGCCTGGTCGTGACCGGACTCCTCGCGGGCGAACCACACCGCCTCGAGCCGCGACCGCACCGCGTCGAGGTGTGACGCGTGCACCAGCAACCCCTGCCCCATCACCGCACGGTAGCGCGTCTTCCGGCGGCCCGGCGTCCCCCCGGAGAGCAGCGGAAACAACCCGCAACGGGGTCGGGCGTACCCCATCGGATCGACGTTTGTTGTTAGGCTGCCGCCGTGGCGGAGGGGTTCAAGGTCGTGAGCGAGCAGCTGCGCTCGCACGCGGCGCGGGTAGAGCAGCTGAGCGGCGAGTTCGGCGCGGTCAAGGCGGCGAGCGGCTTCATCACGGGCGACGCCGCGGCGTACGGGCTGCTCTGTGGGTGGATCTCGGACATTCTCGAGGGCCGGCACCGCAGGCAGGACGAGCTGGTGGCGTACGCGGAGGAGAACCTGACGCTGCTCGCCGACGCGCTGCGCAAGACCGCCGAGGAGTACGACCAGATCGACAAGAGCATCGCCGACACCCTGCGCGCGGCGGGTGCGCTGTGAGCGACGGCTCGCTGATCGCCGACGAGGTCTCCACCCGGCGGCCGTGGACCGGATCGTCGATCGCCGACAACATCCAGGGCCTGCACGACGCGATCGAGAGCGGCAGCTGGGTCGACCAGGCGCTGGCCGGCGGGAACCTGGCGCTGGACGTGGTCTCGTCGGCGCTCGACCCGTTCAGCGCGCTGCTGGCCAACGGGCTCGGCTGGGCGATGGAGTACTTCGACCCGCTGCGGGAGATGCTCGACCAGCTCGCCGGCATGCCCGACCGGGTCCGTCAGCACGCGGCGACCTGGGGAAACATGGCCGACGCGCTGCAGAACATCGCCACCGACCTGCAGGGCGCGGTGTCGCGCGACGTCCCGGACTGGCTGGGGACGACCGCGGACGCGTACATCGGGATGGCGGCCGGCAACATCGACGGGATCAGCGGCCTGGCGGCCGCGGCGGCGGCGATGGCGGCGGCCACCGAGGCGGCCGGCAACCTGGTGGACTTCACCCGCCAGCTGGTACGCGACCTGATCGCCGATCTGGTGGCGCGGGTGATCGTGTGGGCGGCCGAGGCCATCTTCGTGGTCACCATCCCGGTCGTGGCCGAGCAGATCGTGGTCGCCGTCGTGAAGTGGGCGGGCCGCATCCTGACCTACACGACGGCCCTGGTCATCAGCCTCACCAACCTGACCAAGCTGCTGAACGGCTGACGGCGCGATGGCGAAACCACACCCGCACGGCGGCTCTCCCTCGTCGCACCCGGAAGGCGAAGGTGGCTCGGCGCCGCATCATCACGGTGGCGGCTCCTCGGTCCGGCCCGCCGGGAGCGTCAACGACGTGCACGAGATGTCCTCGGAGGCGCTGCAGGCGTCCCGGCCCGGGGGCAACGGCTATCGGCCGGCGCTGCCCGCCGGGCGTACCCCCAAGGCATTGACCCCCGGCCGGACGACCAAGACCCTCGCCCAGATCCGCGCCGCGCGCAGCGGACCCTCGCGGGGCGCGATCGGCGAGGAGTACGCGCGGGAGCTGTACGGCGCGGGCCCCGAGCGCCACTTCCCGGTGACCCCCAACAACGACCCCGACTTCCCGGTCACCACGCCCGGCGGCCGCAAGGTCGACGCCCCGGTCGACGAGCCGAACGGCAACGTGACCGCGATCGAGGTCAAGCACTACAAGGACTGGAAGACGGTCACCCTGCCGGACGGCTCGAGCCAGGCCCAGCCGGCCACCGTGCCGCTCAACAGCCACCTGCGCGAGGAGATCGCCAAGGACGTGGCGAAGCGGGCCGAGGATCCCTCGTACGACCCGCGCTGGGTGTTCCTCCAGGCCGGTCCGGGGCCGGAGCTCCGGCAGCAGCTGAAGGATGCGAACATCATCTTCGTCGAGTACGGGTAGGAGGGTTCGTCGTGACCGATCCCGATCTGATGGACCGCGCGCGGGAGACCCTGCGGACCTGGAGCGAGGACCACCGCAACAACTACGACTCGGTCATCGAGGTGATCGGCGCACCGTTCGGCGACGCCGAGCGCGACCCGACGACGGCGATCCCGTACCTGCAGCGCTACATCGACGAGATGCCGTTCGACGAGTTCGAGAGCTCCGACTGGATCACCCTGCAGAACGACATCGTCTCGTTCCTGGCCCGCGAGGAGGCCGTCCGGCGCAACGCCACCTGGCAGGTGCGCGAGGCGCCGAACGCCCCGCGCGGCTACCGGTACGTGCTGATCGCCGCGGACGCGTCGGACACCTTGCACTTCGTCGACCCGTACGAGGTGGTGGCCCTCGAGTTCCAGCAGGAGGCGATCGACGTGGTCCGCATGATCGCCACCGTGGAGGCGACGCTGGAGTCCCCGGCCAACGTCTTCTGACCGACAGCCGGCCACCGCGGGCGATGCTAAGGTCGGTGACCTGCTCAGTCCGGCTGAGCTGATCGCGGCGGGAGCCGGCGATGATCCGACATCACACAGCCAGGGCGACCGAGCCCTCGAGGACGGTCTTCGGCAACGGCCGTCCGTCGACGGCCGCCTGGCGGCGAGCGTTGGTGGCCGGCGCCGTATCGGAGGCGCTGCGCTCGCCGGGTGCGCCGCTGGACGCGGAGACCCGCGCCGTCATGGAGCCGCGCTTCGGCCACGACCTCAGCGGCGTACGCGTGCACACCGACCGCTTCGCCTCGGCACTGAGCCACTCGCTGGGCGCCCGCGCCCTCACCATCGGGGCGGACATGTTCTTCGGCGCCGGCGACTTCGCCCCGCGCAGCTCACCGGGCCGGTCCCTGCTCGCTCACGAGCTCACGCACGTCGTGCAGCAGCGTGCCGCCGGCAGCGAGGGCGCACCGGCCGTCGGCGAGCCCGGCGACCGCTCGGAGCGGGAGGCCGAGCGGGTGGAACAGGGCCGGACGCGACCGGAGCCCGGCGAGTCGCCGCACGCCCCGGACGGCGCGCTCATCCAACGGCGTCTGGTGGCCTTCGGCCGGCTGCCCGACGTCAACGCGTTGCTCGGCTTGCTTGGCCCCCGCGCCGGCCTCACGCTCCGCCTGAACGTCGCCGACAACCAGGTGCGGATCGATGCCGTGTCGCCGGCCGCGCCGCCCTCGCCGGCCCTGCGCGCCCAGCTCACGACGATCATCAACCACGCCACCCAGCACGCCGAAGTGATCATCGGCCGCGATCAGCCGGAGGTCATGGTGGGGGCGTTCCCGCAACCCAGCGACCTGACGGTCACCAAGGTTCAGCAGATCGACATCGACGACATCCTCCAGATCGAGGCGGGCGCGCCCGGCAACGGCGTGGGCAAGGCGATGCACGAGATCCAGGAGAACTTCACCGCCCACGCCGCCGTCCCGGCCGCCGGGACGGATCTGTTCCATGCCGCGCACGAGACGGCCATCGCGGCGGAGAGCGCCGTCACGGCGCAGCTGGTGGGCCCGGGCCGGCGCGTCGCCGAGGTGACGGTCCCGACCGGCCCCGGCCAGGAGCGGCATATCCAGGACTTCGAGAACTACTACCTGGTCTATCGGACCAGCACCGGACCGGCGGCCACGCAGGGCGTCTCGGTCACCAGCTCGGCCCGCCGGCCCAAGGTGACGATCTCCAGTCGGACGATCGACAGTTTCGCGACCGGGTCTCTCGGGGCGCCGCTGGCCGGTGCGGCCGTTCCGCCGGCGGGGGCGGCAGTCGTCGCGGCGGCCGTCGCCGACGTCACCGCCGATCCCACCGCGACGGTCCGGGTCGACGGCTTCGCCGACGACAACGAGTTCCTCGGCCCGATCACCTCGGCGCAGAGAGCCGAGCGGGTGCGGACATCGCTGGTCGCCGCCGGTGTGGAGCGGGGCCGGATCCATGCCGAGGGACACGGCGGAACGGCCTTCGTGGTGGCCAACGACTCGGCCGCGCATCGCGCGCTCAACCGGCGCGTCGTCATCACGGTCACGCGTCCCGGACCGTGAACCGAGCGGACGACACGATGAGCGAACCCGCGGAACCCCGCCCTCCGGCGACGCTGACGGTCGATGCCGAGTTGGTCGACCCCGGCGATCCGGCTCCTCGTCCAGGGGACATGTTCATCGTCTCGCTGATGCTCTACCGGGTCCTGGCCGTCCGGAGCGGGGCCTACTCCGATCCCTTCATCCTCGTCGGTCACCGGACACCGGATCTCGGCTCGCCGGAGTTCCGGCGGGGAGTCCGGCATCGCCTGCGGCTCACGGCCGAGTTCCCGCCCCATGCCACCGTCGTCAACCGATTCGAGTCGCAGGCCGGCCGGAGCAGCGTCTGGTATTGCACCAGCCATCACATGATGGAGCCGGGCTAGGGTCTGTGTCCGGCGCGGACCCTAGGGCTGGATCGGCAGGATCGCGCACGTCGAGATGGCCGGCACCCCGGCCAGCCGGTACGCCAGCCAGTCAACCGCCGCCCCCTGGTCGCTCAGCAGCGGCCCGACATGGTTGCCCAGCGGGTCCCCGACGTCGGGCAGCATGATCGGCGCGTAGACCACCCTTCCGCCCTGGCGGCACCAGTCCACCGCCAGCGTGCGGGCCTGCTGGTGCGGCACCAGGTCGTCGCTGACCCCGGTCGCCACCCGGACGACCCCGGCCGGCTTGCGGGTGCCGATCCGCTGGCCGCCGAGGTAGTCGCGCAGCGCCGGCTCGGAGGCGATGATGTCGGTCAGCGACTTGCCGTTGGTGGTCCACCTGGTGCTGCGCTTCCAGGCGTAGCCGAGCAGCGCGTCGCCGACACACATGGTGGACAGGTCGGTGAGTGCGGCGCGGCCGGCGTCGTTGAGGTACTTGTCGACCAGCGGCCGCAGCTCGGGATCGGACTGCACGAAACCGCTGATCGACCAGGCCAGCGCGCCGACCAGCTCGGTGCCGTCGATCGCCTTCGTGACCTCGGCCAGGTCGGCCGGTGGGGCGCCGGCATAGGTGGCTTTCAAGAGCACATCCGGCGCGTACGTCGATTGCAGCTCCGCCGCCGAGGCAACCGCGCCGCCGCCCTGGCTGTATCCGTAGAGGCCGACCGGGGACCGGCTGGTGATCGACGTGTGCGGCAGGGCCCTGGCCGCCCGGGCCGCGTCGAGGACGGCGTGACCCTCGTCGACCCGGTTGACGTAGGTGTGCAGCCGGTCGGTCGTGCCCAGCCCGACGTAGTCGGTCTGCACCACGGCGATGCCCTTGGCCAGCAGGCGGTAGATGGCCAGGATCTCGTACCCGATGGAGATCGTGGTCTGCCCCTGGCCGGCGCCGGCGACCAGGCCGCGCTGCAGGGCCAGCGACGTCGTGCACTGGTCGCCCTGACCCATCGTGCCGGGGGCGACGACGACCAGCGGGCGGGGGCCGGGGCCGCGCCAGGAGGCGGCCGGTTCCAGGTAGGAACCGGTCACCGCGACGGGGCCGCCGTTCTCGTCGGTGGACTTGTACATGATCCGGGTCGCCTCGCCGGGCAGCCGGGAGTCGATGCCGGGCAGGGACAGCGCGAGGGGGAGCGGCTCGGTGCGAACCAGGTCGCCGTTGTCCGCGGGCAGTGTCGCCGGCGGCGTGTAGAAGGCGGGGATCTCGACGCCGCGGGAGGAGACGGCCGCGGCCGGCGAGGCGGTGACGGTGACGGTGAAGGTGACGGCTAGCAAGACGGCGGGGATGCGGGCTCTTACCAACATGTCCGGCCTCCGTGGTTAAGCCTGGGTTACCGGAAAGTAACCAGGCGAACCGAGACATTCCAGAGCGCCGGATTCTCACTCCTTGACAGGGCCACCACCTCGGGAAAGCCTCAGAGCAATGAGGATCTGCCTGCTGGGTCCCGTGGAAGCGCACGACGGCGACCGGGCGGTCCGGCTCACCGGCGCGAAGCAGCACGCCCTGCTCGCCCTGATGGCGCTGAACGCGGGCCGGATCGTGCCGGCCGACCGGTTGATCGACGCCCTGTGGGACGAGGACGGTCCCCGCGATCTCGCGAACGCCCTGCAGCACCAGGTCTCCCGGCTGCGCGCGGCCCTCGGCGGCGACGTCGTCACCCGGCGCCGAGCCGGCTACCTGCTCGACGTGCCGCCGGACGCGGTGGACGCGATCCGGTTCGAGCGGCTCGTCGCGGCGGGACGGCCCGACGCCGCGCTCGGGCTGTGGCGCGGGCCGCCGCTGGACGGCCTGCCCGGCTATGCCTGGGTGCAGGCCGAGCAGGCCCGGCTGGAGCGCCTGCGACTGGACGCGATCGAGGACCACATCGACGCCGGTCTCGCGCTCGGCCGGCATCACGAGCTCGTCGGCGAGCTGCAGACCCTGGTCGGCGAGCATCCGCTGCGCGAACGGCTGTGGGGCCGGCTGATGCTGGCCCAGTACCGCTGCGGACGGCAGGCCGACGCCCTCGAGTCCTTCTTGGCCGTACGCCGCGTGCTTGCCGACGAGCACGGCCTCGAACCCGGCGCCGAGCTGCGGGAGCTGCAGTCGGCGATCCTCGCCCAGTCGCCGTCGCTGACCGCCGGCGTCGAACCGGCCGGCAATCTCCCGGCCCCGCTGTCGACCTTCATCGGCCGGCACGACGAGGTCGTGACCCTGCGCGGGCGCGTGCGCGACACCCGGCTACTGACGCTGACCGGGCCGCCCGGCGTCGGCAAGACCCGGCTCGCGATCGAGGTGGCCGCCGGCTTCCCGGACGGCGCCTGGCTGGTGGAGCTGGCCCCGCTGACCGATCCCGGCGCGGTGGCCGGCGCAGTGGCGTCGGCGCTCGGCATCCGCGTCGACCTGGTCACCCACCTGCGGGAACGGCGCGCTCTGCTGGTGCTCGACAACTGCGAGCACCTGCTCCCCGAGGTCGCCGTGCTGGCCGGCCGGCTGCTGGCCGCCTGCCCGCGCCTGCACGTGCTGGCCACCAGCCGCGAGCCGCTCGGCATCGGCGGCGAGACGTCGTGGCCGGTGCGCCCGCTCGCCGGCGCCGAGGCGGTGCGGCTCTTCGAGGACCGGGCTGCCCAGGTGCGGCCGTCGTTCGCCGTGACACCCGGGAGCGGCCCGGCGGTCGCCGAGCTGTGCCGGCGCCTGGACGGGCTCCCGCTGGCGATAGAGCTGGCGGCCGCGCGCGTACGGGCGTTCCCCGTCGCCCACATCGCCGCCGAGCTCGCCGACCGGTTCCGCTTCCTCGTCGACCGCGGTCACGCGGCGCCGCCACACCGGCAGACCCTGCGCGCCACCCTGGACTGGAGCTACGACCTGCTCGGCCCCGGCGAACGGGTCGCGTTCCCGCTGCTGTCGGTCTTCGCCGGCGGCTTCGGACTGGACGCGGCCGCGGCCGTCGGCCGGGTCGCCGGCATCGGCAGCGGCGAGATGGCCGAGCTGGTGGCCGGGCTGGTCGACAAGTCGCTGCTCACGGCCGAGCCGGACCTCGACGGCCGCCCCCGGTTCGGCCTGCTGGAGACGCTGCGCGAGTACGGCCGCGAGCGTCTCGCCGATCCCGGTCCCGCGCGGGCCGCGCACCGTGACTTCTACCTGGCCTTCGCCGAGGAGGCCGAGTCGGGCCTGCGCCGCGGCGGCTACCGTTCCTGGCACCGCCGCGTCGCCGCCGATTACGACAACCTCCGCGTGGCAGCCGCCGCCGACGCCCTCGCGGCGCTCCGGATAGGCGCCGCCCTGTGGCTCTTCTGGGGCGCGGCCGACCGCCACGCCGAGGGAAGCGCCTGGCTGGAGGGCGCACTGAGCGGTGCCGATGCGGTGCCGGCCCCGCCGGGCGCCGTGGTCGCGGTGCCGGCCGTGGTTCGGGCGGCCGCGTACACGACGTTGAGCTATCTCGCCGGTCAGGGCGGGGACGTGGAGCGGGCGGTGCGGGCCGGGGAGCGGGCGGTGGCGCTGGCGGCCGAGGCCGGCGACGACTGGGAGGGCGCGCGGGCCAAGCAGACGCTCGCTCTCGTGCTGGGGGCGGCGGGCGAGGCCGAGCGGGCGGCGACGCTGCTGGCCGAGGCCCGCGCCGTCATGGTGGCTACCGGGGACGACTTCTGGGTGGCGGCGTCCGAGCTGATCGATGCGATGGACGCGGTGCGGTCCGGGATGGCTGACGCGGTCGGGCACAAGGGCCGGTCGATCCTCGGCCGGGCGCGCCGGGCCGGGTACGAGCCGTTCGAGTGCTGGGCCCGGCTCCTGCTGGCCGCGGCCGCCGAGCGCCAGGGTGACGTCGCGGCGGCGGCCGGGGAGCTGGCGGCCGCGCTCGATGTGGCCGGGCGGATCGGGTTGCCGCATTACCTGGCGTTCGTGCGCACCGAGCTGGGCCGGCTGGCGATGGGGGAGGGCGACCTGACCCGGGCGCGGGCGCTGCAGGAGGAAGCGGTGGCCGCGGCCGAGGCCGGCGACAGTCCGTGGCACGCGGCGCTGGCCCGCTGCAGCCTGGCCGAGACGCTCCGGCGGGCCGGCGAGGCCGAGGCGGCCCTCGCGCTGTTCCGCACGGTCCGGGCCTGGGCCGAGAGCACCGAGGCGCGCCACACCCGGGCGACATTCTTCACCGTTCTCGGCGGCAGTCCGCACGCCCGCTGCCTGCTCGGCCTCGGCCTGCTCGCCGCCGGCCCATCGGAGGCGGAACCGCTGCTGTTCGCGGCGCTCGAGCGAGCCGAGCATGAACACGACCATCCGGCCGCGGCCGACGCCCTCACGACCCTGACCGGCCTCGTCCGCGACCGCTGAGGGGCACCGCCCGCGCCGCTCTGCCCGCGTTGCCTCCGCCGCATGGCATCGTGGCCGCGCTGCCGTGGCGTGGCAGCGGCGCGGCAGGCTCGTGGCAGGGCGGGACGCCACGCTCGGCGCATGTCAACTACCTCTGCCGGGGCGGCCACCGCCACCCGGGACACGAAGATCGCCGAGCTGTTCGGGCTGGACGGCGACAACTGGATGCGCCACGCCAACCCGGTCAGCGTCGGAACCCGCTTCGCCGTGCTGCCGCTGCTCGCGGTCTCCCTTGCGAGCCGCGACTGGATCGGCTGGTGGTCGCTGATCCCGATCACGCTGTCCGTCGTCTTCATGATGGTCAACCCGCTGCTGTTCCCGCCGCCCCGCTCGACCCGCAACTGGGCCTCCAAGGCCGTCTTCGGCGAGCGCATCTGGGCCGACCGCAACACGGTTCCGCTGCCGCCGCAGTACACGGCGCGAGTGCCGGAGGTCACGTACGCCTTCCAGCTCGCGGGGATGGTGCTCCTCGCGTACGGGCTGATCGTGCTTGGTCTTCCGGGGTTGCTCTACGCCACCGCCGGCATCGCCGTCGTGCAGTGCGCGAAGGCCTGGTTCCTCGACCGCATGGTGCTGCTCTTCGAAGACCTCAAGACCACCCGTCCCGAGTACGCCGCATGGGAGACGCCGCGATGAACTATCTGCTCGTGCACGGCGCGTGGCACTGCGCCGCCCACTGGAACCGGGTCGCCGCCCGGCTCACCGCCCAGGGCCACCGCGTGTGCGCCCTCGACCTGCCCGGCAGCGGGCTGAACGCGACCTATCCGGAATCGTTCCTGCGCAACGACTTCGCGGCCCTCGCCGGTGAGCCGTCACCGGTCGCCGGGATCCACCTCTGCGACTACCGCGACGCCGTGGTCGCGCAGGTGCGCGCGCTGGCTCCGCACGGGCCGGTGACGGTGGTCGGGCACAGCTTCGGCGGCCTGGCCATCACGCTCGCCGGCGAGGCCGTGCCCGGCCTGATCCGGCGGCTGGTCTACGTCAGCGCTTACGTGCCGGTCCGGTTCGCGACCGGCGCCGACTACGGCGGCCTGCCCGAGGCGGCGTCGGGCGTGTCCGGGGCCGTGCTGATCGGCGACCCGATGACCACCGGCGCGATGCGCATCAACCCGCGCGACGGCGACCCGGCGTACGTCGAGAAGGGGCGGCTGGCGTTCTACAACGATCTGCCGACCGTGGAGTACCTGCGGTTCGCGGCCTACCTCAACCCGGATCTGCCGCTCGCGGTCGCCTTCGACGACGCCCGCGGGACGGTGGAGCGGTGGGGGTCGATCCCGCGCACGTTCGTCCGCCTGACCGAGGACCGCACGATCCCGCCGGCGCTGCAGGACCGGATGATCGCCGAGGCGGACGCGGTCACGCCCGGCAACGCGTTCGAGGTGTTCTCGCTGCCGTCGAGCCACTCGCCGTTCGCGTCGATGCCGGGGCGGTTGGCCGATGTGCTGGCCGGGAGCGTGGTTCCCGCGTAGGGCCCGGCCGCGCTGGTGCTCGACCGCGCCGTTGCTCGACCGCGCCGTTGCTCGACCGCGCCGTTGCCCGGCCGCGCCGCTACTCCACCCCACCCGTGACTGGGTGGGGTGGACCATACGGCCGGGCTACGACAATTTCGGGGCGCTGTCCACAGGGGCCGGGAACGTGACGCCGGTGAGCTTCTCGGAGACCTGCCACATGCGGCGGGCCTCGTCCGCCGAACGCAGGCGCGAGTAGAGCGTCTGCTCGGCCGGCGCGCCGGCGAGGTGGCCGGGGCCGGACGGGCCGTAGAAGCGACCCCCGGCGTCCGGAGCGGTGGCGGCGAGCAACGCCGGCAACGCCGCCGATTCGGGGGTGCCGAGGAGGATGCCGCGGCGGGACAGGGCGCGGATCACGCGTACGCCCATGGTGTCCTTGGTCCTTCCCAGCTCGGGCCGGGCCGCCAGCAGGTTCGTCGGCGCGACGCCGGGGTGGGCGAGGTTGCTGGTGATGCCCCAGTTCGCGGCGCGGCTGCGGCGGTCGAGCTCGAGCCCGAACAGGCCGAAGGCGATCTTCGACTGGCTGTACGCGCGGCCGCCGCGGTAGGACCGCTCCCAGTTCAGGTCGTCCCAGTTGATGGCGTTCTGGTTGGCGGCCACGCTGATCTGCGAGGTCACCCGGGCATTGCCGGCGCGCAGCAGCGGCAGCACCTGAGCGACCAGCGCGAAGTGCCCGAGGTGGTTGCTGCCGAACTGCAGCTCGAAACCGTCGGCGGTGGTCTGCCGGTCGGGCGGGGTCATCACGCCGGCGTTGTTGATCAGCAGGTGGATCGGCCGCCCCTCGCCGCGCAGCGTGGCGCCGAGGGCGGCGACCGACTCCAGCGAGGACAGGTCGAGGTCGCGCAGGGAGAGCGCGGCCCGGGGATGCTGCTGCCGGATCCGCTCGATCGCGGCCTCGCCCTTGCGGCGGTTGCGGACGGGCAGGACGACCTCGGCGCCGGCCGCGGCGAGCCGGGTCGCCAGATGCAGGCCGACGCCGTCGCTGGCGCCGGTCACCACCGCGAGCGTGCCGGCCAAGCCGGGAAGGGTGAAGTCCGGTCGGGTGCGTGCCATGTCGCTGCTCCTCGAGGTGACTGCGGAGAGTGGTGAATGCGGGCTCTGCAACGAAGGTCGCACCCGGTCGCGCGGCTATCCACGGCCTGCCGATCCCACGCTGCGGCCGGCCGAAGGGGGGATCGGCAATCCGAGGCTGCGATCCGCCGCCGGTGGTACAAACGGACGATGATCGACCGAGCCGGGCTCGCCGAGTTCCTGCGCCGCCGCCGCGAGGCCCTCCAGCCGGAGGACGTCGGCCTGCCGCGCGGGCCGCGACGCCGCACCTCCGGCCTGCGGCGCGAAGAGGTCGCCACGCTCTGCCACATCTCCACCGACTACTACAGCCGGCTCGAACGGGAACGCGGCCCGCACCCGTCCGAGCAGATGATCGCCTCCATCGCCCAGGGCCTGCACCTGTCGCGGGACGAGCGTGACCACCTGTTCCGCCTGGCCGGCCACCACCCGCCGACCCGGGGCGCGAGCGGCGAGCACATCAGCCCGGGGGTGCTGCGCATCCTCGACCGCCTGAGCGACACCCCGGCCGAGGTCGTCACCGAGCTCGGCGAGACCCTGCGCCAGACCGCGCTCGGCGTCGCGCTCACCGGCGATCTCACCCGGTACACGGGCCCGGCACGCAGCATCGGCTACCGGTGGTTCACCGATCCGGCGGTCCGGGAGCGCTACCACCCCGACGACCACGCGATGCACTCGCGCGTCTTCGCCTCCGGCCTGCGCCAGACGGTCGCGGTGCGCGGCCCGAAGTCGTGGGCGGCGCACCTTCAGCAGTTGCTGATGGCCCGCAGCGAGGAGTTCCGCGCCGTCTGGGACGAGCACGAGGTCGGGGTGCGGTACAGCCACGTCAAGCGGTTCATCCACCCCGAGGTGGGGCTGCTCGAGCTGACCTGTCAGTCGCTGCTCGACCCCGACCAGTCGCACATGCTTCTGGTCTACACGGCCGCGCCCGGCAGCGAGAGCTACGAGAAGTTGCGTCTGCTCGCCGTCATCGCGAGCTAGGCCCGGGCCGGGCGGCGCAGCGGGATCGGGTTGTCGTCGGGCAGGGTGGTCCACGCGCGCTCGGCGAGCGGGGCGAGCAGCGCGGCGCAGCGTTCGGTCCCGGCGGCGCCGAGACGTTCCCACGGACCGGCGGCCAGGCGATCGGTGAGGGCTTCGACCTGCTCGTACGCCGCGCGGCCCGCGTCGGTGGCGCGGCCGTCCGCGGTCAGCCAGCCGCGTCGCTCCAGCCGGTCGGCGGCGGCCTGCCACTCGTCGTCGGTCCAGCCACGCGCCGGCTGGGTCACCTCGCGCAGGCCGCCGCCGTCGACGGCCGCTCGCCAGACCAGGGACTCGCAGCCGTCGACGCCGGCCGTGAGCAGGGCGGCCACGTGACCGTCGCCGCGGTGCTCGCGCAGGAGGGTGGCGGCGTGCCACAGGCGGGCGACGGGCTCGTTCGGCCAGGGCAGATCGGCGTAGGCGGCGGCGAGCACCCGGCCGGGCGTGTCGATCAGGCGGGCGGCGGCGCCGAGGGCTTCGGCGGCCTCGGCGATCGGGAGGCCGGCTGGGGAGATGGGGGCGTCGGCTGGGGAGATGGGGGCGTCGGCTGGGGAGATGGGGGCGTCGGCTCGGGAGAGGGGAGCGTCGGCCGGGGAGGTGAGGACGTCGGCTCGGGACGAGGGAGGGGCGGCCTCAGGCGACTGCGGCTCCCGGAGCAGGGCCGAAAGGGCGGCGACGGCGCCGGCTTCGCGGGCCGCCGACGCGGCGGCCGGCGAGATGCGCGACCACACGGAGGGGAACGCGCGGGACACCATGGCCGGCGCGAAACCGAAGAACGCCGCGGTCACCGGCCCGGGACCGACCGGGCCCAGCGGCGCCGCCCGGCCGGCGAAATAGCGGCGCCAGTAGCCGGTCAGGCCGGCCGCCTCGAAGGCCGCGGCGGACTGCGGCGTGAAGTACGTGACGGCGTGCAGCGGCTCGAACAGCGACCACAGGCGGCGCGGCGTAGTCATGCCGGTAGCCAAACCGGGGGCGGCCCCCGCGGTCAAGCTCCGGCGGCCAGCTCCGTGAACTCGTCCACCAGCGCGTCGCGACGGCCCGGCCGCCAGGCCAGCGCGACCTGGTTGTCGGGGATGTCGTCGATGCGTACGTGCGCCAGGTCTTGCCGTGTGTAGAACTGCGCGGTGGACAGCGGCAGGATCGCCACGCCCCGGCCGGCGGCGACGTGCTCGAGCTTCTCCTCGACCGCGGCGTAGCGGATCGGGGACGCCGAGCCGCGCCACTCGGGTACCGCGGCCGGGTCCTGCAGCAGGTGCTCGCCGGCGAGATCGGCGATGCCGGTGGACTCCTTGCCGGCCAGGCGGTGCTCGCGCGGCACGACCACGACGCGCGGCTCGGTGAACAGCGGGCGTACGGTCAGGCCCCGCTCGTCGACCGGCAGGCGCAGGTAGCCGACGTCGGCGCGGCCGTCGTGCAGCACCTCGGTCTGGTCGGCCCAGGTGGTGCGCAGGACGTCGACGGTCAGGCCGGGATGGGCCGCGGCCAGCCGGCGGACCGCGTCGGTGACGATCAGGCCGGGCATGAAGGCGACCACGAAGCGGCCGGCCTGCACGACCCGGCGGCGGAGCGCGTCGGCCGACCGGAGCAGCGGCACCGCGTCGGCGAGCAGGCGGCAGCCGGCCTCGGTGAGCTCGGTGCGGCGCCGGTCGCGTACCAGAAGGGTGGTGTGCAGCTCCTGCTCGAGGGCCCGGATCTGGCGCGACAGCACCGGCTGGGCGATGTGCAGCTCGGCCGCCGCCCGGCCGAAGTGCAGGTGCCGGGCGACGGCCACGAAGTAGCGCAGCTTGCGCAGGTCGACGTCGTTGATGCCCTCAGGGTATTACAGGCGGCGAAAGAGGTCTTGGACGGCGGGCCCCCGGCGGCCGCAGCGTTGAGGCATGACTTCTGACGCTTTCGACAAGCAGCGCGTGGTGGTACTGGGCGGGAGCTCCGGCATCGGGTACGCGACGGCCCGTGCCGCCAGGGACCGGGGCGCCTCGGTCGTGGTGGTCTCCCGCTCGCCCCGGCAGGCCGCGGACCGGCTCGGCGTGACCGGCATCGCCGCCGACCTGGCCGACCCCGATGCGGTGACCCGGGTGCTCGACGGGCTCGGCCCGGTCGATCATCTCGTCTACACCGCCGGGGACGCGCTTTCCCTCATGCCGCTCGCCGGCTTCGATCTCGGCCGGGCGCACGGCTTCTTCGAGCTGCGCTACTTCGGCGCGCTGGCGGCGGTGCGCGCGGTCCTGCCGCACCTGCGGTCCGGGGGTTCGATAACCCTGACCACGGGTACGGCGGGGGACCGTCCCACCCCGGGCTGGTCGGTCGCGGCCAGCATCTGCGGCGCCGTCGAGTCGCTGACCAGGGCGCTCGCGGTGGAGCTGGCGCCGATCCGGGTCAACGCGGTGAAACCCGGCGTCACCCGGTCGCCGATGTGGGGTGCGGGGGAGGCGGTCGAGCAGCTGTACGCGGAGACCGCGAAAGTGGTGCCGCTCGGCCGGCCCGGCGAGGTGACCGACGTGGCCGAGGCCGTCCTCTACCTGATGGGACAGTCCTATACGACCGGCACGATCCTGCCCGTCGACGGCGGCGCTCTGCTGGCATAGGGGTTCGGGCTGGCATAGGGGTTCGGGGCTGGCATAGGAGTCGAGCGGCCGGGGTACATCGCCGGGCATGACTGCCGGCCCGGTCCACGTGCACGATCGGTACCGGCTGGGCCGGGCCATCGGCGCGGGCGGGATGGGCCGGGTCTGGCAGGCCCGGGACGAGATCCTCGACCGGGACGTGGCGCTCAAGGAGATCCTGCTGCCGGACGAGCTGGTCGACGCCGACCTCTCGCTGCGCCGGCACATGCTGCGCGAGGCCCGGGCCGCGGCCCGGCTGTCGCATCCGAATGTCGCCCAGATCTACGACGCGTTCGAGGCCGACGGGCGGGCGTGGATCGTCATGGAGTACGTCCCCTCCCGGTCGCTCCAGGAGGTGCTGGACTCCGGCGGCCCGCTGCCGCCGGCCCGGGCGGCGGAGATCGGCCTGGCGGTCCTGGCCGCGCTGACCACGGCGCATGCGGCGGGGGTACGTCACCGGGACGTCAAGCCCGCGAACGTCCTGCTCGCCGACGACGGCCGGGTGGTGCTCACCGACTTCGGGGTGGCGTCGGTCGAGGGCGAGAGCGTGAACACCAGCTCCGGCCTGGTGATCGGCTCACCGCGGTACATGGCCCCGGAGCGGGTGCGCGACGGCGAGAGCACGCCGGCGGGCGACCTGTGGTCGCTGGGCGCGACCCTCTACGCGGCGGTGGAGGGGCATGCGCCGTACATGCGGGACTCGGTGATGGAGACGATCACCGCGATCGCCAGCGAGGAGCCGGCGCCGACGACGCGGGCCGGAGCGTTGCGGCCGGTGCTGGACGGGCTGCTGCGGAAGTCGCCGGGCGAGCGCATCGACGCCGCGGAGACCGCGCGGCTGCTGCGCGTGGCGGCCGACTCGGCGGACACCGCGGTCGTGCCGCCCGCGTCGCGACCGTCCGCGCAGCCCGCCACGCCGGGGAGAGAGACCACGCCGCGGCGAGAGACGCCGTCGCCCGCCGCGTCACCGCCGGCGCGAGAGACGCCGCCGCCCGCCGCGTCACCGCCGCCGCGAGAGACGCCGTCGCCCGCCGCGTCACCGCCGGCGCGAGAGACGCCGCCGCCCGCCGCATCACCGCCGGCGCGAGAGACGCCGCCGCCTGCCGCGCCGACGTCGGAGAACAAGCCGCCCGCCGCGTCGCCGGGGGAAACCAAGCCGGCTGCCCCGCCGCCGACCGAGAGCAAGCCGCCGGCCGTGCCGCCGCACCACATCGGACCGGGGCCTCGCTCCCGCCGATCCCGTGTGATCCTCGCCGTCGTGGTGGCGTTGCTGCTCCTGGCCGGCGGGGGCATCGCCTGGATGAGCCTCCGGCACGATGCCGGCGATACCGTCGCGGACCCGCCGGGAGCGTCCGCCCCGGCGTTGCCGTCCGGCGACGCGGCCTCGTCCGCTCCCGCTTCGTCCCCGGCCGGGGCGTCCGAAACCGGCGGCGCGTCCGGGTCCGGCTCCGCGTCCGCGTCCCCGTCGAGGGCGCCGGTCACCGAGTCGACCGCGGCCTCGGGCGGCGGCAACCCGCGGCCGCCGCTGCCGGCCGGGTGGAGGGACTATCGGGATCCGACCGGGTTCTCGGTCTACGTGCCGGTGGGCTGGCGGCAGTCCAAGGAGAAGGGCATCGTCTACTTCCGGGGCGACGGCCGGGTTCTCGGCATCGACCAGACCGACACCCCGCAGTGGAACCCGGTCGCCGACTGGCGGGGGAAGGCCGACTACCGGGTGGCGCGCGGCGACTTCCCGGGGTACCACGAGATCCACATCCAGCCGGTGAACTACTTCCTCAAGGCGGCCGACTGGGAGTACACGTTCGACCGTTCCGGCGTACGGCAGCATGTCAACAACCGCGGCCTGATCACGTCGCGGCACCAGGCGTACGGGATCTATTGGCAGACCACCGATGCCGCATGGAGCGCCGCCCAGCCCGACCTGCGCCTGGTCTTCGCGAGTTTCCGCCCGAGGCCGGAAGGTTAGGGCCGCAGTGGCGTGAGCTCCGGGGCCGGGAACATCTCGCGGAACGTGAACGCGTCGGGCGCCGGGCCGTTGGCCTGCAGGCGGCCCAGCCGCGAGATGCCCTGCCGCAGGGTCGGGATGGTGCCGGCCGGGACCCACCACAGGACCAGCGCCGCCTGGTGACCGTGCGGATGGAACCAGTCCCGGCGGCGGCGCAGGTACTCGAGATGTTGCGACTGATACGCGTACGCCCGCAAATGCTCCGGGGTCTCCCAGACCGACAGCGTGAAGATGCGGCTGGGGTCGGACGGCGCCGCGATGATGCCGTCGCCGCTCTCCTCGGGCAGCCGCCAGACGAAGCCGGGCGAGCGGTCGGCGAGGTCGTTCATCAGCGCGATGCCCTCGGCGAAGTCGCGCATCGAGGGGTCTTCCAGCGGGGCCCGGAGGCGGGCCGTGTTCATCTGGGCCAGGTGGAAGGCGGTCATGGTGCCTAGCTCACCAGCTGCCGATTCTATTGTCAATTGCTTTTTGTTTTAGAGACGGTCACGCAGCAGCGACCCGGGGCGGCGTCCATCCGCGCGGTCCACTCGCCGTCCAGGCCCGCGCCCGCCAGCAGGCCGTTGATCATCGCCAGGTTCATCCCGCAGATGACCGGCGGGAACTGCTCGGCCAGCCGGTGGAACGGGCAGTTGCGCAGCTCGATCCGTTCCGGGCCGTCCGCCACCGGCGCGTACCCCGGCCCGGCCAGCAGCTCGGTGATGTCGCCCGCGACCGCCGTCCGGGTTCCGTGCCGGCGGGCCACCCGGTAGAGCGCCTCCTCGGCGCCCGCCTGCTCCAGCGCCTCGGCCAGCAGCTCGGCGGCGGTGCGGTAGGCGCGCGGCGGCACGCTGACCGCGTGCTCGGCGGTGGCGCGGTGGTACAGCTTGGCGGGCCGGCCGGCGCCGGGGCCGGTCTTTCCCGACCTTCGCGCGTACGAGACCTCGAGCAGCCCCGCCGCCACCAGCTTGTCGAGGTGGAACGCGGCCAGCGTGCGGCCGACGCCGAGCGCCTCGGCCACCTCGTCCCGGCCGGCCGGCGCGCTCCCGCCGGCGACGACCTCGTACGCCCGCCGCCGCACCGGGTCGGCGAGGCTGGCCAGGGCGTCGAGGTCGTGCAGATCGTCCGGAGTCGTCACCCGGCAAGCGTATTACCAATGGCGCTTGTCGCTAGAACGGGCCAGGGTCAATGCCGGATCAGGCCCGCCACGGCGACGGACGGCACGTGACCGGTGGCCGGGCGGATGCGGGCCAGCGCCAAGCCGACCTCGACCAGCGACGACCGGCGCAGCCCGCCGACCGCCGCCAGGGGCACCCACGAGGGCTCGGCCGTGTCGCCGTTCGGCTCCGCCCGCAGCTCGCCGCCGGTGACCCGGACCGCGTAGAAGACGCCGACGTTGTGGTGCTCGGCGCCCATCACCGCCTCGGCCGCCGGTATCACCCGCGAGTCGACGCCGAGCAGGCGCTCGACCTCGGCGTGGTAGCCGGTCTCCTCGGCCACCTCGCGGACCACGGTGTCGAAGGGGTCCTCGGCGTGCTCGACCCGGCCGCCGGGCAGGGTCCACGTCGTGCCGGCATGGTGCGCGAGAAGCACCCGTTCCCCGGCGATACAGACGGCGTACGCGGCCAGCCGGAAACTCACCCGGCGTCCAGCAGCGCCCGGTCCTCGACGGGCAGCGGCCGGACGTGACGCGCGGCGATGCGCTCCGCCGACCGGTCCACCAGCCGCAGCACCTCGGCCCCGGTCCGGCAGTCGTGATCGTTCCAGGTGGTCAGGTCGCGGACCCGGGCGGCGCGCACGAGCGGCGCCGTCATCGGCCCGACCGGGTCGGAGTCACCGGAGACGTCGAAGAGCGTGTGCCAGAGGGCGTCGATGGCCGGGTACGCGTACTCCGCGCGCGGGCTCAGCAGCCAGGCCCCGTGCACGACGGCCCCGACCAGGCAGGCGCCGACGACCTGGGACCGGTCCCTTCGTACCGGAAGAAATCGCAGGCGGCGGGCGGCGGGGGTCTCCACCGCGTACCAGGTGCGCTGCACCCAGCCCCGGGTCAGCACCCCGCGCGTGGCGCTGAGCACGGCCAGGGCGTCCTGATGGCGGCGCGGCATCGTTACGGTCTCCGGCACGGCAACCTCCCGATCGCCTTCGATTGTTACGCCGATACGTTGCGCCTGTCGAACGGTGGTGCGCTTTTACCGTTTTCTCAGGATTTCCGGGCTAGCATCCGCGGGCATGAGCTCTCTGCTGCGCCGCCTGGTCTCTCCTCTGCGCCGCCGTGTGGTGATGGGCGCGGCGCTCATGATCGCGGCGACCACGGTCGTGGCCTGCACGCAGGGTCAGCCGGCCTCGCGGGCCTCGGCCGGCGTCAGCGTCTCGCCGCCCGCGCCCGACCCCGGGCGCAAGGTGCTGGTCATCGCGGAGGAGAACCATGGCTATCAACAGATCATCGGCAGCTCGCACGCGCCCTATCTGAACCGGGTCGCCGCGGTCTTCGGCACCGCCGCCCACTTCGACGCCGGCTATCCGGCGCACTGCCCGTCGCTGGCCGCGTACATCCTGATGACCAGCGGCAGCACCGCCGGCATCTGCGACGACAACGACCCGAAGAAGCACCCGCTGACCGGGGACAACATCTTCCGCCAGGTCGCCGCCTCCGGGCGTCAGTGGCGCGACTACGCCGAGGCGGCGCCGGGCAACTGCGTGCTGACCGGGCACGGCCGTTACCTGGTGCGGCACGTGCCGGCCACCTACTACCGCGACGAGCGGGCCGACTGCCGGCGCTGGACGGTCCCGCTCGGCGGCCTGCGCGCGGGGGCCCTGCACGACGACGTCGCGGCCGGGACGCTGCCCGCCTTCGCCTTCGTCAGCCCGGACGCCTGCGACGACATGCACGGCGCCCGCGGCTGCCCGGCCGACCTGATCGCGACCGGCGACCGCTGGCTGGCCGCCTGGCTGCCCCAGATCATGGCCGGTCCCGACTACCGCTCCGGCCGGCTGACGATCGTCGTCACCTGGGACGAGGGCACGTCGACCAGCAACCACATCCCGACGCTGGTGGTCGCGCCCGTCGTCCGGCACGTCGCCGCTCCGGCGCCGCTGAGCCACTGCTCGACGCTGCGCTTCGCCGAGGAGCAGCTCGGCCTGCCGTTGCTGGGCTGCGCCGCGGCCGCGTCCTCGCTGGGTGCCGCCTTCGGCATCCGCAGCTGAGCAGCGGGTCAGCTGCCGTCGGCCACGATGCGGTAGCCGGCGCCGCGGACGGTCTCGATCGACTGACGGTCGAACGGGTGGTCGATCTTCTTGCGCAGGTAGCCGATGTAGACCTCGACGATGTTCGGATCGCCGGAGAAGTGGGCGTCCCAGACGTTCTCGAGGATGGCCCGCTTGGTCACCGCCTGGCCTTCGTGGCGCATCAGGAACTCCAGCATGGCGAACTCGCGCGGGGTCACCGCCACCGGCTCCGCGCCCCGCCACACCCGCCGCTGCGCCGGGTCGAGCCGCAGGTCGCCGGCCGTGAGCACGACCGGCCGCTCGGGGGCGCCGCGCCGGATCAGCGCGCGCAGCCGGGCGATCAGCACCACGAACGAGAACGGCTTGGTGAGGTAGTCGTCGGCGCCCAGGTCGAACGCGTCGGCCTGGTCGTACTCGCCGTCCTTGGCGGTCAGCATCAGGATCGGCGTCCACACCTTGCGCGAGCGCAGGGTACGGCACACCTCGTACCCGCTGAGGCCGGGCAGCATGATGTCCAGGACAATCACGTCGTACGCGCCGTGCGGTGTCTCGGTCGCCTGCCACAGCCCGTCGACCCCGTCGTGCACGACGTCCACCACGAAGCCGGCCTCGCCCAGGCCGTCCCGGATCGTCTCGGCCAGGTTGACCTCGTCCTCCACCACCAGCACACGCATGCCTCCAGCGTGACGCCTGACCACCTGAAAATGTGCTGAAGACACCCGCCCGGCGCGGGTCCGGACCGCTACCGTGGCGCCCATGTTCTCGCTGCGACGGCGCCTCGGCGTACGGCTGCGGTCCGCCCTCGCCGCCGCCGTGGTGGTCGCGATCGCCTCGCTGCTGGCCGGCGTGGCGCTGTTCGTGATCGCCCGGATCATCCTGCTGGACAACGTCACCGCCGTCGCCAACGACAAGGCCGCCCAGGTCGCGGCGGCCGTCACCGGCGGCTCGGACCTGGCCGGCCTGCTGCGCCCGTCGGCCCGGGAGCGCACGGTGGTGCAGGTGATCGACGCCTCCGGGCGGGTCGTCGCGGCCTCCGACGCCCTCGCCGGGCAGGGACCGATCTCCGGCCTGCGCCCGCGGCCGGGCCAGAAGGCCACCGGACGCTGGGAGGGTGCGGGCGAGCCGTTCCGGGTGGTGGCCGTGGGCGCCGGCGACCGCATCGTGCTCGTCGCCGTCTCCGAGGACAGTGTCGACGACGGCACCGAGGCGGTGCTCGGCGCCATCCTGCTCGGGCTGCCGCTGCTCGCGCTGGTGGTCGGCATCGCCACGTTCTGGTTCGTCGGGCGCACCCTGCGGCCGGTCGAGGCGATGCGCAAGCAGGCCGCCTCGATCACCTCCCGCAACCTGCACGAGCGGCTTCCGGTGCCGCCCACCGACGACGAGATCGCGGCGCTGGCCTCGACCATGAACACGATGCTCGACCGGATCGAGGCGTCCGCGGCGGCCCAGCGCCGGTTCGTCGGCGACGCCAGCCACGAGCTGCGCAGCCCGCTGGCCACCGTGCAGGCGAACGCGGACCTGCTGGAGGGCGCCGATCTGCCCGCTTCCGCGAGCCGCTCGGTCGGCCGTATCCGCACCGAGAGCGCGCGGATGGCCCGCCTGGTCGACGATCTGCTCCTGCTGGCCCGGATGGACGACAACCCCTTGCGCGTACGCCGGCAGGACGTCGACCTGGACGACCTGGCCTACACCGAACGGGAACGCCTGGCCGAGCTGCACCCGGGGCTGACCGTGCGCGGAACCGTCGAGCCGGTGCGGGTCTCGGGCGACGCCGACGCGCTGCTGCGGGTGGTGCGCAACCTGGTCGACAACGCGGCCCGGCACGCCGCCTCGGAGGTGTCGATCACCGTGGGCGGCCGGGAGGCGTACGCGGAGATCGTGATCGCCAACGACGGCCCGCCGATCCGCTCCGCCGACCGTGAACGGATCTTCGACCGGTTCGTGCGCCTCGACGACAGCCGGTCGCGCACCGGCGGCGGCACCGGCCTCGGCCTCTCCATCGCCCGCGACATCGTCGTCGCACACGGCGGCACCCTCACCGTCGACGATCGCGACGAGGGCGCCGCGATGCGGATCCGGCTGCCGCGGCCCGCCGTGTTCAGCTCGGCTCCCCGATAGCGCGCCGCCGATCTAGCGGCGTAAATACAGCAGGCCCACAGCCCTTACCAAGAAAGCGGCGGTAGACCGGAGTCGTCAACGCGATTCGGCGGCTCGGGAGGCGACCTCCGGTGACCATTCCTGAACAGTTCACCTACGCACCCCAGCCGGGCGGGTGGCCCCCGCCCGAGCAGTGGCAGCAACACCCCTATCAGCAGTCCGGCCCGTCGGTCCCGCCGGCGCGCAAGCGGCACGGCGGGCGGATCGCGGCGGCGGTGGGCGGTGGCGTCGCGGCGCTCGTGCTCGCCGGGGCCGGCGGGTTCGCCGCGGGCTGGTCGCTGCACCCGGATGCGACGTCCACATCGAACAGCGGGTACTCCTCGCCTTACCTACCTCTGAATCCGGATAATTCCGGCGGCGGGAGCGGAAGCAGCGACGGCGGGCTGGGCTCTGGCAGCGGCTCGGACGGCGGGCTCGGCTCCGGCAGCGGCTCGGACGGCGGGCTCGGCTCCGGCAGCGGCTCGGACGGCGGGCTGGGCTCCGGCAGCGGCTCGGACGGCGGGCTCGGCTCGGACGGCGGGCTCGGCTCCGGCAACGGCTCAGGGTCCGCGGACAATTCGGGCGCCGCGGCCGGCCCCAGCGCCGCCCAGATCGCGGCGGTCGCGGCCAAGGTCGACCCGGCTCTGGTCGACATCGTCTCGGTGCTCGGCGCGCAGAACGCGGAGGCCGCCGGCACCGGCATCGTGATCGCCTCGAACGGCATCGTGCTCACCAACAACCACGTCGTCGCCGGCGCCACCAGCATCACGGTGACCGACATCGGGAATCACCAGTACTACCGGGCGGCGGTGCTCGGCTACGACCGCACCGGCGACCTCGCCGTGCTGAAGCTCTCCGGCGCTTCGGGCCTGGCCACCGCGACACTCGCGAGCACGCCGGCGACGGCCGGGCAGCAGGTGGTCGCGATCGGCAACGCCGGCGGCACCGGCGGCACGCCCAGCGCCGTGGGCGGCGTGGTCACCGCGCTCGGGCAGTCGATCACGGCATCCGACGAGTCGACGGGCGCGTCCGAGAAGCTCACCGGGCTCATCGAGGTCAACGCCGACATCCAGGCCGGCGACTCCGGCGGCCCGCTGCTGACCACCTCCGGGCAGGTGCTCGGGGTCGACACCGCGGCCTCGGCCGGCTTCCGCTACCAGGCCTCCGGCGGGGACGGGTACGCGATTCCGATCGGCACCGCGACGGCGATCGCCGACCAGATCCGGGCCGGCAAGGCGTCCGGCGTGGTCCACATCGGCGAGACCGCCTACCTCGGCATCGAGACCAGCGGCAGCGGCTACGCGAACCAGTCCGGCCCGGCCGTGCTCGGCGTGGTCCAGGGCTCGCCGGCGGAGTCGGCCGGCCTCACCCGGGGCGACGTGATCCAGTCCGTGGCCGGCACCACGGTCGGCGACGCCACCGCGCTGACGAACCTGCTCGACCGCTACCACCCGGGCGACAAGGTCAAGGTGAAGTGGACCGACGTTTCCGGGCAGTCGCACACCGCCACGGTGAAGCTGGCCACCGGCCCGGTGGGCTGACCAGCGGCGGCCCGCCGTATCGCGTTCAGTGAATTCTTAGCGTCACGGCGCCAGAGTGGCCCGATGCTCGTCTCTTTCGTCTGCGTGGTGGGCGTCCTCGCCGCCGTGCGATCGTGGCGCGCCCGGCACCTCCGCCCGGTGGCCTGCGTCGGCGCGATGGTCGTCCTCGCCTACGGGCTGGCCGCCGCCCTGACGCTGAGCAGTCCCCACCCGCGACCGTTCCCCTACGGCGTGACCGTGGCCTTCGCGGTGGCGTTCGGCGTCCTGCTGTTCCTCGACCGGCGTCTCGGCCTGTGCCTGGCGGCGGCCGCGGCCCTGGCCGGGGTGACCCGCCCCGGTGACGTCGCCGCCGCCGTGGGAGTCGCCGCCCTGGCCGCTTTCGGCGTCTTCGTCAGCGACCGCGGCGCCAGCACGGTCGGCTCGGCCGGGTCGCCCGGGAGCGGCGCCGACTCGGGCGGCAAGGGCGGCGGCGCTGGCACGGGCCGCGCGGGCGGGAGCCGCGGCGGCGCAATCGGCTCGGGCGGCGCCGGCGGGAGCGACAGCGGTGCGGGGGAGAGCGCCGGCGGGAGCGACAGCGGTGCGGGGGAGAGCGCCGGCGGGAGCGACAGCGGCGCGGGGGAGAGCGCCGGCGTCGGCCGCCTTCGCGGCGCTGTACCGCGAAGCCGGCCGCCGAAAGACCGCCGCACACCCGCTGAGCAGCGGCATCCATAGACACGGACCGAGCGCTCCACCGCGCCGCGGGTGAGGCTCCGGAGAAGCCTCGCCCGCGTCCCCCGTGCGGCGGAGGGCTCAGTCCAGCGGGGACCGGGCGATGCCGGGCGGCTCCCGGCCCGCGAGCAGCCACGCCGCCACGGCGGCCAGCAGCGGCAACCCGACGATCAGGCCGGTCAGGTGCTCGACCGGCACGTCGGCGAGGGCGTGCAGGTTCCGGTGGTACCACGCGATCATCGCGGCGTACGCACCGGCCGTCCCCAGCACCGCGCCGAGTGCCGCCAGGGCCAGCGCGGTCGCGGCGGTCAGCCGGCGCCGGGTGCCGCGGCCGGCCCCGTTGGCGGCCAGCGTGCGCAGGTCGCGGGCGCTTTCCCCGCGGATCAGGCCGACCGTCATGGCCAGCACCCCGAGCGCCACGACCGTGCCGACCCCCGCGGCCCCGGTGCGCACCCGGCTGAGATCGGCGGCCAACGGCCGGGTCTCGACCGACAAAGCCAGTCCGGCCGTACGCGCGATGCCCTCGGCCTGGTCGACCTGAGCCGGCGTGAGCGGGCGCGTGGAGGTGACCAGCCAGCCCACCGGCGTCGTGGTGAGCCCCAGAGTCTGCATCCCGTGCGCGGTGAGCAGGGTGGTCGGGTCGGAGGTGAAGCGCGGCAACTGCCCCGACTGCTGGACCCGGGGCTGCCACGCCTCGGCCTTGCGGCCCGCGCCCACCAGCCGGTAGCCGGCGAAGTCGCTGCGCGAGCTGAGCAGATCGGCGGTCGGGTCGATCGAGGAGGCGGATATCCCGTACCGCCGAAGGATCTCCGGCGTCGCCACCAGGAGCGGAACCATCTCGTCGCCGTGATATTCGACGCGGCCGCCGCTGACGCGGTGCGGGATGCCGAGGTTGGCCGCCGGCTTGCCGCTGCCGCCCTGGTCGTCGGAGATGTCGGGCGCGCCCGGGCTGAGCGCGCCCAGCATCGGCAGCGACGTTCCGCCGGGCAGCGCCGCGGTGATCGAGGAGATCGCCGACCGCACACGGGCCAGCTGGACGTTGTCGAGCTTCGGCACCGGGCCCATGGTCTTCCCCGGGGTGAGCCAGACGATCAGCTCGTCGTCGGGCAGGTTGCCGCCGGACGGCGACGCCTGGACCGACGCGCCCGCGCCGATGATGACGGCGGCCGCGATGCCGACGGCCATGCTGATCGCGGCGAGTGCGGCGCCGGAGCGGGCCCGGAAGCGGGCCAGATCGCGCAGGGCGACGCGGGCCGCGACCGGGCACGCCCGCGCGATCGGGGCGAGGGTGGCGATCAGCAGGGGAGCGAGCAGCAGCACCCCGGCCGCGGTCGCGACGATCCCACCGATGTCGACCAGCGGGCGGTCCGGGTCCTGGAAGCCGAGCGTGACCAGCCCGCCGGCCAGCAGCACCACGCCGGCCAGGGCGAACCGGTGCGCGGGCCGGGGCTGCGGCGGCCGGGACGAGAGGGCGACCACCACCGGGACCCGGGCGGCGGCGCGGGCCGGCCACCAGGCGGCGCCGACCGCGGTGACCACGGCCAGCACGAGCGCGAGCAGCAGCGGCAGCCAGGGCAGGTCGAACCGGTCGATGCGGTGCTGCACGGTCGTCTCGAGGCGGGGGGCGACCAGGAACCAGGCGGCCAGGCCGAGCGCGCCGCCGGCCAGCGCGGCCACGATGCCCACCAGCGCGCCGTCGGCCAGCACGACCAGGCGCAGGTGGCGGTGGCGGGCGCCGACGGCGGCGAGCATGCCCAGCGAGCGCAGCCGGCGCTGGGCCAGCACGGTGAACCCAGCGGTGGCGAGCAGGCCGACGAACAGCAGGCCGATGGTGGCGAGGATCAGCACCACGTACGCAGGATCGGTGCCGTCGCCGCTGCCCCGCACCTGGATGTCGGCGTTCGCCGGCCGGCTCGCCGCGGCGAACTGCGCCGGCGTGGCCGCGACCAGCACGTTCACCCGTTGCGGCGAGCCGAGCTGCCCGGGCGCCACCAAGGCGAAAGCGTCCAGGAGGTTGTACGGGTTCTCCACCGTCCCGACGACCGACCAGCTCTCCCGGCCCACGCGCAGCGTCGAGCCCACCGTCACCTGGAAGAGGCGGGCGGCGCGGGCGGTCACCGCGATCTCGCCGGCTCCGGCCGGGTAGCGGCCGGAGTCCAGCCGCAGCATCGGGCCGCCCAGCGCACCGGACGGCGCCTGGTCGCGCAGGTCGATGCCGTCGGCGGTGCCGGGCGCCGGGAGCGACCGGTGGGCGATGACCTCGGTCCGCGGGTAGGCCGTGCGGGCGGCCTCGACCTCGCTCGCCATCTTCGGATCGGTGCCGCGGAACACGAGCACGTAGTCAGCATCGCCGAACTGGGCCGCGCCGGACGGGACGGCGGCGCCGGCCGCGCCCAGCCCGAAGACGGTAGCGCCCACGGCCACCGTGAGCAGCGCCAGCACCAGCGCCTGGCGCCGCCACTCGCGCTTGAAGAGCCGCCACGACCAGCGGGTCACCGCGATCCGGGCCGGCATGCCGCCGGTGCCGCCCCTGCTCTTCGGCCGGCCCGTGCTGTCCGGCCGGCCCGTGCTGTCCGGCCGGCCCGTGCTGTCCGGCCGGCCCGTGCTGTCCGGCCGGCCCGTGCTGTCCGGCCGGCCCGTGTTGTTTTGTCGGCCCGTGCTGCTTTGTCGGCCCGTGCTCATCGGTCGGCCCCGAGCAGCGACTCCGGGCCCGGCGGCGGGACGGTGTGGTCGATGACCCGGCCGTCGCGCAGGAACACCACGCGGTCGGCCCAGGCGGCCAGCTGCGCGTCGTGGGTGACGACCACCGCCGCCACCCCGCGCTTGCAGGCGGTCAGCATGAGCCGCATGACCGCCTCGCCGGTGGCCGAGTCGAGCGCGCCGGTGGGCTCGTCGGCCAGCAGCAGCCGGCGGTCGCCGACCACGGCCCGGGCGATCGCGACCCGCTGGCGCTCGCCGCCGGAGAGCTGGTCGGGGAAGTGCCCGGCCCGGTCGGCGAGACCCAGCAGCTCGAGCGCCTCGAGCCCGCGCTGCCGCGCCCGGCGGCCGCCGATGCCGTCCAGCTCCAGCGGCAGCGACACGTTCTCGGCCGCGGTGAGGCCGGGCAGCAGGTTGAAGTCCTGGAACACGTAGCCGATCGAGCGCCGCCGCAGCCGGGCCAGCTCGTCACGGCTCATGCCGGCGAGGTCGGCGCCGGCCACCCGCACGTCGCCCGAGGTCGGCGACTCGAGGCTGCCGGCGATGGTCAGCAGCGTGCTCTTGCCCGAGCCGCTGGGGCCCATCACCGCCACCATGCTGCCCGGATCGACGGTGAGGTCCACGCCGGCCAGCGCCACCACTTCGGACGGGCCCTGCCCGTACACCTTGGTGATCTCGCGCATCTCGAGAACGCTCATCGCCGGCCTCCCACCCGCCGTCGCAGCTTGGGCAATGGCCCGGTGGCCGCCGGGGCCGCCGGGGCGTCCTCGAGCGCCGCCCGCCGCAACCGCCCGTCGGCGCTGTCGAGCCAGCGGATCACCGAGTCGAGCCGGAACAGCTCGGCGTCGACCACCAGGGCGAGGCCGAGGTCGGCGCCGCCGTCGTCGTCCTTGAGCCGGGTCCACTGCTGCATCAGCTCGACCAGGTAGCGCCGGTGCACCTGGATCACGTCGTGCACGTCGACGCCGGGCATGCGGGCCGCGATGAGCACCTTGATGACCAGCTCGTCCCGCGGCGGCGCGGCCAGGTCGGGCGGCGTGCGCAGCCATCCCGACAGCTCCCGCGTGCCGCCCTCGGTGATCCGGAACCCCTTCTGCGGTCCCGCATCGGCGGCCTCGTCGTCGGACTCGACGAGCCCGTCCCGCTCGAGGCGCTGCAGTGTCGTGTAGACCTGCCCGACATTGAGCGGCCAGACCTCGCCGGTGCGCGCGACGAACTCCTCGCGCAGCTGAAGGCCGTACTTGGGCCCCTCGGCGAGCAGCGCCAGCAGTGCGTGCCGGACGCTCATGACATCGATCCTGCGCGTATCATGCTGAGAATAATACTGAGTATATAGGTTGATCGCCAGACCCGATTCGGTGTCGCGGTGGGCCCGTGTACCCGCGTGATCCATCTCATGGCGGCTCAAGGTCGGGAATCGTCAGTCGATTCGCAGCGGCATGAGCAGACGCGCTATCGGGATGCTCCTCATCGCGGGCGCCGTCGCCACCGTCGTCGAGGCGATCACGATCGATTCGACGACCGGCGACGTGTTCTACTTCCTGATCGCCGCACCGCTGTGTGTCTTGACGTGGTGGGCCGCGTTGCGCCCGCGCCCGGACGGCAACCGGGTGACCTGGGCGTTGCTCGCGCTCATGCAGACCGTCTCGGTCGCCGGGGACCTCGTGCAGACCTGGCAGTTCCACCACGGCGGCGCCCCGCTGGCCGGTCCCTCCGACGTGCTGTGGCTCAGCGCGTACCCCGTCCAGACGATCGCCCTGATCCGGATGGCCCGCCGCCGGGCGCCGGGACAGCTGCGGGCGGCCGCTCTCGACGCGCTGACGCTGACCACGGCCGCGGCCGTCGCGTCGTACCTCTTCTTCGTCGAGCCGCTGTTCCAGCAGGGCCGGCTGTCCCTCGCCGAGACGGTGGTGCCGGCCGCGTACCCGCTCGGCGACCTGGTCTTCCTCGCCGGCGTCCTGGTGCTGACCCTCTCGCCCGGGCGGCGCGGCGGACCCACGCGCCTGCTGCTGCTGTGGGCGAGCATCAGCCTGCTGACCAACCTCGGTTACAACATTCTCCCGTACGTCGTGGACGGCATCTGGGCCGACCGGCTGGGCGCCTTGGCGCTGTTCGCGAACGTCGTCATCACGGCCGTGGTCATGCACGCCGGGCGGGGGGAGCTCACCACGCCCGGGCCGCGGTCGACCAAGATGCATCCGGCCCGAGGCGTCTTCCTCGGGGTGGCGATGATGACCGCCCCGGCGACGGCCGTCGTGCACTCGAGCCTGCAGTCGCGGGCGTGGCTGGTCGTCCTGTCGGCGACCGGCGTCTGCGCGGGGCTGGTCGTGGCCCGGTTCATGATCGCCGTACGGGAGCAGGAAGGCGCCCAGGCGCAGCTGGCGTACCAGGCCCGGCACGACCCGCTGACCGGCCTGGCCAACCGCGCGCTGCTGGGCGAGCACCTCGATCGGGAGGGTCCGGCCGTGCTGCTCTATCTCGACCTCGACGGCTTCAAGGCGGTCAACGACGCCGAGGGCCACGACGCCGGCGACGCGGTGCTGGTCGCCGTGGCCGACCGCCTGTCCCGGGCCGTGCGCGCCGGTGACGTGGTCGCCCGTCTCGGCGGTGACGAGTTCGTCGTGGCCTGCCCCGGAGCCACCGTCCGCGACGGCATCGCCCTGGCCGAGCGGATCCTGCACGACGTGGCCGTCCCGGTACCGTTCCACGGCGCCCTGCTGTCGGTGGGCGCGAGCATCGGCATCGCCGTCCGCGAGCCCGGCCCCCAGTCGTCGCCGCTGGGCGCCCTGCGGTCCGCCGACGAGGCGATGTACCGGGCCAAGCGTCTCGGCCGGGGCCGGTGGATCCTCGCCGGTTAGGGTGGCGGTCATGACGGTCGCGTTCGCATTGGTCGATGTCTTCGCCGATCGGCCGCTCGCCGGGAACCCGCTCGCCGTGGTGCCCGACGCCGACCGGATCGACGAGGCCGTCCTGCCGCGCATCGCGGCCGAGTTCAACCAGTCGGAGACGACCTTCGTGGTCGCGCCGACCGTGGCCGGCGCCGACTTCCGGCTGCGGTCGTTCACGCCGGCCGGCGTCGAGGTGTACGGCGCCGGCCACAACGCGCTCGGCGTCGGGGTCGCGGCGCTCGGGGCCGACAAGCGGCTGCCGGTCGCCCAGGTGGTCGAGACCGGGGCCGCGGCGTGACCGGCGAGTCCGTGGCCGTCCTGCAGGGCCGGCGGATCGGCCGGCCCTCGCGGCTCGAGGTGCGGCTGGACGGCGGCACGCCGGTGCTGTCCGGTCGCGCGGTGGTGAGCGCCACCGGGACGCTGCGCCTTCCCTGATCCGGGCTGGTTCGTGTTTTTGCGCGATTGAGCTGCGGCAACGCCGGTGGCGGGTCGAAGGTTGACGGGTGCGGGTTGGCCGGTTGCCGCGGATGTGGTGGAGGTTCCTGGCCCTTCCGCTGGGGATCTGGCTGCTGCTGACCGCCGGCGGGACGGCCGGGCTGGCGCTGACCCAGCATCGCAGCCGTGAGGGTGTGGTCGACCGGTTCGAGGCCCGCCTGGCGCTGCTGAACGCCTTCGTCACCAGCTACACCGCCGATCTGGTCGAGCGCGAGCGCATCCAGGCCCAGGCCTTCCTGAAGGACCGGGTGGTGACCCAGCGCGCGTTCGCCCGCTCGGTGGCGGCGTTCGGCTACCCGGCGGCCGTCCTCCTCGACCAGCGCGGCCGGCTCATCCAGGCGGTGCCCGCCGACCCCGCCCAGGTCGGACACGATCTGACCGGCCGGTACGCGCATCTGCGCACCGCCGTGCGCGACGGCCGGCCGGCGATCTCGGCCGTGGTCGCCTCCGCCGTCCGCCGGGAGCCGGTGGTCGCGTTCGCGGTGCCGTTCGACACCCCGTCCGGGCGGCGGGTCTTCTCCGGGGCGGTCGCCATCACCGGGAGCCCGCTGTCGTCGTACCTCTCGTCGGCCTGGAGCCTGCCCGGGATCCGGGTGCAGCTGACCGACACGTCCGGTGTCATCGCGGCCAGCAACCGGGCGGTCGACACCGGTGCGCCGTCGCTGGCGTTGCACGACCACCCGCTGGCCGTCGCGCTGGCGAGCCGCCCGCAGGGCCGCTACCGGGCCGACGGCCGGTGGTGGCGGTACTCGTCGATGGCCGTGCCGGGCGCGCCGTGGCGGTTGTCGGCCACCGTGCCCGAGGACGTGCTCTACGCCTCGATCCGCGGCAACGAGATCGCCGGGCGGGTCGCCGTCGCCACCGCCGCCGTGGTCGGCTTGCTGGTCGTGGGCGCCTCCGCGCGTACCCGCCGGCACCGGCACGAATTGGGGTTGAGCGAGCAGCGGTTCCGGAAGGTGTTCGACCACTCGCGGATCGGCATGACCATCTCGGATGTGCGGGGCCGGTTCGTGCGGATCAACCCGGCCTTCGGGCGGATGCTCGGCCGGCCGCCCGACGAACTGGCCGGCCGGCACTTCTCGCACATCACCCACCCCGACGACCTGGCCCCCTGCCTCGAGCTGCTGGCGGACTGCGTGGCCGGCCGGATCGACAGCTTCGAGGTCGAGAAACGCTACCGGCACGCGGACGGCGAGCTGGTCGAGGTGATCGTGACCAGCTCCCTGATCCGGGAGCCGGGCGGACCGCCGCAGTTCTTCGCCACCCAGATCGTCGACATGACCGAGCGCCGCGCTCTGGAACGCGCCCGCGACCGGCAGCAGGCCGAGCTCGAGCAGTGGGCCCAGCAGCTGCAGCAGGCCAACCGGCAGATGGCCGACTTCATCGCGATGCTGTCGCACGACGTGCGGCAGCCGCTGACCGGCGTCGTCGCCCGGGGCGAGCTGCTGCTGGAGAGCTGGCCCGAGCTGGACGACGACGAGCGGACCCGCTACGTGCGGCAGATGACCAACGCCGGCCACCGCGCCGAGCAGCTCGTCGAGGAGATCCTCACGCTGGCTCAGCTCGACGCCGGCGCGATGGTCGCCCGCCCGGTACGCCTCGACCTGACCCACGCCGTACGGGAGGCCATCGCCGCGCTCGGCGCCGCGCCCGACCAGCCGATCACCGTGCTCGCCCCCGACCAGGTCATCGCCGTCGGCGACCCGGCACATCTGCGGCTGGTCCTCGGCAACCTGCTCAGCAACGCGCTCAAGTACGGGTCGCCGCCGGTCACCGTCACGCTGACCCACCGGCAGGACAAGGTCGACATCAAGATCACCGACAACGGCGAGGGCGTGCCGCCGTCGTTCGTACCGCATCTGTTCGAACGGTTCACCCGGGCCGACTCCGGCGTCGCGCTGGCCAAGCCGGGCACCGGCATCGGGCTCTACCTGGTGCGGCAGCTCGCCGACGCCAGCGGGATCGGCATCGCGTATCAGCCGCACCAGCCGCACGGCTCGACCTTCGTCCTGACCCTGCCCTGCCGCCCGGCCGCCGCCACGACCGGCGCCGCCGACCCGGAGTGGCGCCGGGGCCCGAGGGCCGTACCCACCGACGGCTGAGTCGATATTTGCTGCCGGGCAATCGCTCCATCACAATGGCGGCTGCCTCGGGGACACCCTTCAGCCTTCCCCGTGATCAAGCGGGGTGACCGATGGGGTTCTTCGACCTGCGCTCGTGGACGCTGCGTCGCCGGTTGGCGGCGCTGCTCGCCGGCGCCGGCATCGTGATGGCGGTCATCGGCGCGTTCGCGGCGGTCACCGCCGTCAGCGCCAACGGGCACCTCGACACGATCCTCGACAAGACCGGGCCGATGCGGGTCGCCGGCCAGGAGCTGTACTCGGCGTACCTCGACCAGGAGACCGGCGTCCGTGGCTACGCGCTCAGCCGGTCGGCGCGGAACCTCGAGCCGTACCGGCGGGGCGTCGCCTCGGAGCAGCAGCTGATCGCCCAGATCGAGTCGCTGAACGCCGGCGGCCGCGCCGCGATCACCGCCGACCTGGGCCAGGTCCGGGACGCGGCGCAGCGCTGGCGCACCGACATCGCCGAGCCGATCGTGGCCGCCGGTGATCCCGCCGGGCGGCCGTTCGACGAGGCGGCCGGCACCGCCCGGTTCGACGCCGTGCGCACCGCCGTCGACCGGCTCCAGGCCGACATCCTGACGCTGCGCAACGAGGCGGCCGCCGCCGCCCGGCGAACCGGCTCGGTCCTGGTGGCACTCGAGATCACCGCCGCGGCCGTGGTGCTGATCGTCGGCGCCCTCGTGCTGCTGCTGCTCGAACGGCTGGTCAGCCGGCCGGTGACCGAGCTCGCGGCGCAGGTGCGCGAGGTGGCCGGGGGCGACTACGAGCGCCGGATCGTCAGCTCCGGGTCGCCCGAGCTGCGCGGCCTGGCCGCCGACGTCGACACCATGCGCCGCCGGATCGCCGACGAGCTCGCCCGGGTACGCGCCGCCCGCGCCCAGGTCGAGTCGGCCCACGAACGGCTGGAGGCCAAGGCCGAGGAGCTGACCCGGTCCAACCGCGACCTCGAGCAGTTCGCCTACGTCGCCTCGCACGACCTGCAGGAGCCGTTGCGCAAGGTGGCCAGCTTCTGCCAGCTGCTGCAGCGGCGCTACTCGGGTCAGCTCGACGAGCGCGCCGACCAGTACATCGCGTTCGCGGTCGACGGCGCCCAGCGCATGCAGCGGCTGATCAACGACCTGCTGGCGTTCTCCCGGATCGGCCGGATCACGACCGCCTTCAAGCGGGTCGAGCTCGGCCGGGTACTGACCGAGGTGAGCTCGCAGCTGGAGCACCGGTCGGCCGGCGCCGCCATCGAGTGGGACGAGATGCCCGCGGTCGAGGGCGAGGAGCCGCTGCTCACCACCCTCTTCGTCAACCTGGTCGGCAACTCGCTCAAGTTCCGCCGCCCGGACGTGCCGCCCGTGGTCCGGGTCAGCACCCGCCGGGACGGCGACGAGTGGCTGATCAACGTGCGGGACAACGGCATCGGCATCGAGCCCGAGTTCGCCGAGAAGGTCTTCGTCATCTTCCAGCGGCTGCACCCGCGCGAGGCGTACGAGGGCACCGGCATCGGCCTCGCCATCGTCAAGAAGATCGTGGAGTACCACGGCGGCCGGATCTGGCTCGACCTCGAGGCGGAGGAGGGCGCGTCGATCTGGCTGGCGCTGCCGGCGTCCCTTGACGCGGCTGGCTAATGCCATTAGCTTAAAGCTAACGACATTAGCTATGGAGGTCGTCATGACCGAGTTCCTCACCGTCGACGGCGGCACGATCGCGTACGAGGTCAGCGGCGACGGGCCGCTCGTGGTCCTCGCCCACGGCATGGGCGACAGCCGGAAGGCCTACCGGTTCGTCGTGCCGCGGCTGGTCGCGGCCGGCTACCGGGTCGCCGCCGTCGACATCCGGGGCGCCGGCGAGTCGAGCGCGACCTGGCCGTCCTACACGCGTACCGACATCGCGGGCGACCTGCTCGCGGTGGTGCGGCACCTCGGCGGGCCGGCCGTGCTGGTCGGGCACTCGATCTCGGGCGGGGCGGTCACCATCGCCGCGGCCCGCGCGCCGGAGCTGGTCGAGGGCGTGGTCGAGATCGCGCCGTTCACCCGGTCGATGGCGATCAGCCTCGGCGACCTGCGGGTGAAGCGTTACCGCACCGGCGCCGTGCGGCTGGCGCTGACCGGCATCCTGGGCAGCGTGAAGTGGTGGCACAAATATCTCGACGTCGCCGTCCCCGGGCGCCGGCCCGCCGACTGGGACCGGCAGCTGCGCGACATCGCGGCCATGCTCGGCGAGTCCGGCCGGATGAAGGCGCTGCAGGGCATGGGCCGGTCGACACCGGCCGACGCCGGGGCGCAGCTGGGCAACCTCACCCGGCCGGCGCTGGTCATCGAGGGCTCGCTCGACCCCGACTGGGCCGACCCGCGGGCCGAGGGCGAGGCGATCGTCGCGGCGATGCCGGCCGGGATCGGGCGGGTCGAGGTCATCGAGGGCGCCGGTCATTATCCGCACACCCAGTTCCCCGACGAGACGGTCGCGCTGCTGCTGCCCTTCCTCAAGGCGTACGCCGGTGCCTAGGGCCGGGCTCGACCCGGCGGCCGTGGTGGCGGCCGCGGCCGGGCTCGCCGACGAGGTCGGGCTGGCCGGCGTGACGATGGGCCTGCTGGCCGAGCGGCTCGGCGTGCGCGCGCCCTCGCTCTACAAGCACGTCACCAGCCAGGCCGACCTCAACCGCCGGATCGCCGTGCTGGCCATGACCGAGCTGGGCGACGAGCTGCGCGACGCGCTGCAGGGCCGGTCCGGGCGGGAGGCGCTGGCGGCCGCGGCGCGCACGATGCGGGCGTACGTGGTGGAGCACCCCGGCCGGTACGCGACGATGATCCGCCTCGACGCCGCCTCGCCCGAGGACCCGGTGGCGGTGGCGAGCACCCGGGTGCTCGGCTCGCTCGCGGCCGTGCTGGCCGGCTACCGGCTCGACCCGGCCGACACCGTGCACGCCCTGCGCCTGCTGCGCAGCCTGTTCCACGGCTTCGCGGTGCTCGAGGCGGCCGGCGGCTTCGAGATGGACACCGACGTCGACGAGAGCTTCGAGTGGCTCATCGACTTCGTCGACCGGGGCCTCGGCGGGTCCTCGATCCGATAGCTCGCGCGGCCCCCGGCTGGCATCATCCGGTGATGATCGACCTCGAGGAGCGGGACGGGATCGCCGTCGTACGGCTGGCCCACGGCAAGGTCAACGCGCTCGACCTCGAGCTGCTGCGGTCGATCACGGAGACCTTCGCCGAGCTCGACCGGAGCGACGCGCCCGCCGTCGTGTTCACCGGGAGCGGCCGGGCGTTCTCGGCCGGCGTCGACCTCTGGCGGATCATCGACGGCGGCGCCGCGTACGTGCACGAGTTCCTGCCGGCGCTCGACGCCGCGTTCCTCGCGGTCTTCAGGATCGGCAAGCCGGTGGTGGCGGCGATCAACGGGCACGCCATCGCGGGCGGGGCGATCCTGGCCGCCGCCTGCGACCAGCGGGTGATGGCCGGCGGCACGATCGGCGTGACCGAGCTGCTGGTGGGCGTGCCGTTTCCGCCCAGCGCGCTGGGCATTCTCGGACACGCCTTCGGTGAGCGCCGGGCGCGGGAGGCGGTGCTGAGCGGCGTCACCCTCGCGCCGCCGGAGGCGCTGGCGGCCGGTCACATCGACGAGATCGGCTCGCTCGAGGCGGCGATCGTCCGCGCCGAGCGGCTGGCCACGATCCCGCCCGACACCTTCCGGCTTTCCAAGGACCAACTGCGCGCGGCCGTACGCGGTGAGCCCGACCCACGTGTGGAAGAGCTCTGGGTCCGGGCCGCCGAGGACGGCCGCATCGAGCGCTACATGACCGAAACGGTCAGACGGTGAGCGCGGCTTCGGTGGACGATCGCGACGTCGCCGGCGGCGTGCCGCAGCAGGTGCCGGCTGACCGACCCCAGCAGCATGCCCCGGAAGGCGCCGCGCCCGCGCGAGCCGACCACCAGCAGCCCGGCCCCGGCGCTCGCCTCGGTGAGAGCGGCCGCCGGATGCTCGGCCACCGCCTCGGCCGAGATCATGAGCAGCGGGTACTTCTCCCGCCAGGCGTCGACCAGATCGTCGAACGACCGCCGCTCGTCCGCGGGGATCGCCGCGGCATCCGCTCGTCCCTCGGCCCCGCGACCCGGCTTCCACGCCCGGATCACCCGTAGCCCGGTGTCGCGGGCGGCGGCCTGCTCGGCCGCGAACGCGAGCGCCTCCTCCGACTGCGCCGACCCGTCGACACCGACCACCACCGGTCCGGCGCCGCCGGCCCAGTGGGCAGGTGGGCCGGCTGCGGCCGAGGCGTCCGTGGCGGCGGGCGCGGCGGCTGTGGCGGTCGTGCCGGCCGTCGCGCTGGCTGTGGCGACTACGCGCGCCGTCGCGCCGGCTGTGGCGGCCGCGGTCGCGCCGGCTGTGGCGACTACGTGCGCCGTCGCGCCGGCTGTGGCGGCCGCGTCGGCGCTCGCGGCGGTGACGCCGGGCGGGCGGGGGCGCACGACGACCACCGGGCAGTGAGCGTGGGCGCTGACCGCGACGCTCACCGAGCCGAGCAGGTTGGCGACGGCGCTGTGCACCAAAGACCGGTCCGCTCAGGCCACCGGCGGAGGCGACGTGCGCAGGCAGCAGTCGCGGCAGATCTTCGGGATCGGCAGCGTGAACGCCAGGCAGCAGGTTCGGCGGCGGGGACCGCCGGGCAGCACCTCGACCAGATCGTCGAGGCCGAGCGCGGTCAGCAGGCGCACGGTCCCGGGCGGATCCGCGGCTCGCAGCCCGGTCGCCGCGACCGCCGCCGCCACCGAGCCGAGCAGGGTGCGCCGGCCCACGCGCGCCCGCTCGGCGATGGCATCGAGCACCGGCAGCAGATGCTCCTCGAGCAGCGAGCTCCGCATCGCGGCCAAAGGATCGGGAACCACCAGCAGATCACCGGCCCCGGCAGCCAGAGCGGCGCCGGGGGAGGGGCCGACGGCGACCGGGAGGCCGGCGCGCAGGCCGACCGTGACGAAGCCGGCGCCGTCCAGCCGGACCAGCACGTTCGCGGCGCTGAGCAGGGGCACCTGGCGGACGGCGAGCCAGCCGGTGACGGCCGGGAGACAGACCCAGTAGGTGTACGCCTTCCACGCCAGCGCCGCCGCGGTCGCCGGCCGGGCCCGCCAGTGGCGCTGCGCCTTGGCCAGCAACTCGTCGAGCAGGGGACCGCGCAGGGCAGTGGCCGGGTGCCAGCCGGCCTCGTGGCGGACGATCAGGTCGGGCGCCAGGCCGGGCAGGAGCGTGCTCGTGCCGTACCGGGCCCGCAGGCTCTCATTGATCTCCGGCAGCGGGCACACCACCGACCGTAACAGCGATCGCCGGTCGGGGCGATTCGCGCGCGCGGCCGCCGGTACGGTCCGCCCGGCCGGGGTACTCGGCGGCCGTGAGCATCGAGACATACCCGGTGACCGGGGACTGACCGCGTGACGTCACCGGTGGTCGTGGTGGTCGGCCAGCTGGCCCGCGACATCGTTCTCTCGGTGCCGGCGATGCCGGCCGGGGGTGCCGCGGCCGACGTCACGTCGAGGCGGGAGACGCTCGGTGGCAAGGGCGCCAACCAGGCCGTCGCGGTGGCCCAGCTCGGCGCCCGGGTCGCGCTGGTGGCGGTGGCCGGCGACGACGTCATCGGCGACCAGCTGCTCGGCCGGGCCGCCCGCGACGGTGTCGAGGTCTCCTGCGTGGTGCGCCGCCCCGGCACGCTGACCGGTCTGATCGTCGAGGCCCTCGAGGACGACGGCACCTGGCGTTACCTGCAGCACCTCCCCGAGCCGGTGCTGCTGACCGCGGGCGACGTCGACCACGCGGCCGACCTGCTGCGGCACGCCGGCGCGGTGATGGTGCAGGCCCAGCAGCCGCCGGCGGCGGTCGGCCGCGCCCTGCGGCACGCCCGCGAGGGCGGCGCGCTGGTCGTCCTCGACGGCGTGCCGGAGCCGGGACACCTCGCTCTTGCCGACGTGGTGCGCGCCGACGAGCAGGAGGCACGGCTGCTGGGCGGATCGGCGGACGACGTGCTGGCGGCCGGGCCGGGGATGGTCGCGTTCGGCGCCCCGAACGGCAACCTGTTCGCCTGGAAGGACCGGCGGTGGGGCGAGGGCGAGCTGTTCCTGCCGCTCGGCGACGGCCCGGTGGTCGACACCACCGGCGGCGGCGACTCGTTCACCGCGGCGCTCACCATCGCGCTGCTGCTCGGCGAGACACCGCCCGAGGCGGCCCGCCGCGCGGTCCAGGCCTCCGCCGCCACGGTCCGTCACCCGGGCGGACGGCCGGACCTCCGGGGTGTTTAGCCCGTCACACCAGTGGTACTCGGCCTCGCTATGGACCATGACAAGACCCCCGTTCTCGAAGCCATCGATCAGTACCGGCGGGGCGAGTACTACACGTTCGCCCTGCCCGGGCACCGGTTCGGCCGCGGCCTGGACAACCGGACGGCGGCGGTGCTGTCCCGGAGCACGTTCGAATCCGACGTGATCATGGCCAAGCAGGCGGTCTCCGAGGCCGAGGAGCTGATGGCCGACGCCGTCGGCGCCAAGCAGGCGGTCTTTGCGACCTGCGGGTCCAGCATCTCGATCCACGTCGCGATCCTGACCGTGACCGGGCCGGGCAGGAAGATCCTGGTCGACCGGAACGTGCACAAGTCGGTGGTGGCGTCGCTGATCCTGGCCGGCGTGCAGCCGGTCTGGCTGCGCCCGAGCTGGGACCACGAGCGGCAGATCGCGCACCCGGCGCCGGCCGCCGACGTCGAGGCGGCTCTGGAGCGCGACCGGGACATCGCCGCCGTCCTGATCATCACGCCGACCGAGTACGGCACCGGCGCCGACGTGCGCGGCGTCGCCGAGATCTGCCACCGGCGCAACCTGCCGCTGATCGTCGACGAGGCCTGGGGCGCGCACTTCCCGTTCCACCCGGACGTGCCGACCGCCGCCGTCCAGGCCGGCGCCGACCTGGTCGTCCAGAGCCTGCACAAGGCCGACGGCGGCCTGTGCCAGGCGTCGATGATCCTGGTCGGCGGCGATCGGGTCGACACCGTCGACCTCCGGCTGCGGCTCGACCTGATCACCACGACCAGCCCGTCGGCGCTGCTCTACGGCTCGATCGACGGCTTCCGGCGGCGCATGGTGCTCGAGGGCCGGCAGCTGCTGGACGAGGCGCTCAGCCGCGTCCGCGATCTGCGCGCCCGGGTGTCGAAGCTGCCGCATCTGAGCGTGATGGACGAGTCGATCAACGGGCACGACGGCGTGGCCGAGTGGGACCCGCTGAAGCTCAGCGTCGACGTCTCGGCCCTCGGCATCAGCGGCTACCAGGCCAAGGACTGGATGCAGGAGAAGCGGCGGCTCACCGTCCAGCTCGGCGACGCCCGCCGGGTGGTGTGCTCGCTGACCTACTCCGACGACGACGTCTCGTTCGCCCGGCTGGGCGACGCGTTCGAGGCCCTGGCCACCGACCCGCCGAAGGCGGACCGGCCGGAGCCGCGGGTGCCCGAGCTCGAACGGCTCAACCTCGAGCAGGCGATGCCGCCCCGGGACGCGTTCTTCGCCGAGACCGAGCAGGTCGCCGACCCGGCCGGCCGGATCAGCGCCGAGATGATCAGCCCGTACCCGCCGGGCGTGCCGGCCGTGCTGCCGGGCGAGCGGTTCACCGAGGAGGTCGCCGGCTACCTGCGGGCCGGCCTGGCCGCCGGGATGAAGCTGCCGGACGCGTCCGACCCGGAGCTGAAGACCTTCCGCGTGGTGCGGGAGTGACCGACCGGATCAGTGACCCGTGGGGCTCGCGCACCCCGTACCAGCCGGGGGCGCCCTGGCCCGAACGGGTGGACGCGCACACGGTCGCGGAGCCGCGGCAGTGGGTGCGGTCGGCGTCACTGCTGCACTCCAACGGCGATGCGATCGACATCGGCGTACGGGATGGGAAGATCGTCGGGGTTCGCGGGCGCGCCGCCGACCGGGTCAACCGCGGGCGTCTCGACCCCAAGGACGTCTACGGCTGGCAGGCCAACGCCAGCCCCGACCGGCTCACCCGCCCGCTGGTGCGGCGCGACGGCGAGCTCGCCGAGTCCACCTGGGACGAGGCCATGGGCCGGATCGTGGAGCGCTCGACGGAGCTGATCGGCACGGCCGGCGGCTGGGGCCGGTTCGGCTTCTACACCACCGGGCAGCTGTTCCTGGAGGAGTACTACACGCTCGGCGTCATCGGGAAGGCCGGCCTCGGCACCCCGCACATGGACGGCAACACCCGGCTGTGCACGGCCACCGCGGCGTCGGCGCTCAAAATCAGCTTCGGCACCGACGGGCAGCCCGGCTCCTACGCCGACGTGGACCACTGCGACGCGATCGCGCTCTGGGGGCACAACGTCGCCGAGACCCAGGCCGTGCTCTGGATGCGCATGCTCGACCGCCGGCGCGGCGCCGACCCGCCGGCGATGCTCGCGGTCGACCCGCGCCCGACGCCGGTCGCCCGGGAGGCGGACGTCCACCTGCCGATCCGGCCCGGCACCAACCTGGCGCTGATGAACGGGCTGCTGCGGATCATCCTGCACAACGGCTGGATCGACGAGCCGTACGTGGCGGCGCACACCCTGGGCCTGGACGAGGTGGCGAAGGTCGTCGACGCGTACCGGCTGGATCGGGTGGCCGAGATCTGCGGCCTCCGCCCGGCCGACATCGAGCGGGCGGCCGAGCTGGTCGGCACGGCACACCGGCTGCTGTCGACCGTGCTCCAGGGCTTCTACCAGTCGCACCAGGCGACTGCGGCGTCGGTGGCGGTCAACAACCTGCACCTGCTGCGCGGCATGCTGGGCCGGCCCGGGGCCGGGGTGCTGCAGATGAACGGCCAGCCCACCGCCGAGAACACCCGGGAGGCGGGCGCGGACGGCGATCTGCCGGGCTTCCGCAACTGGGACAACCCCGCACACGTACGCGAGCTGGCCGGGCTGTGGAATGTCGACTCCGGCACCATCCCGCACTGGTCGCCCCCGACGAACGCCATGCAGATCTGGCGTTACGCCGAGCAGGGCTCGATCAAGCTGCTGTGGATCAGCGGCACGAATCCCGCCGTGTCGCTGCCCGACCTGGCCCGGATCCGGCGCATCCTGGCCCGGCCCGAGCTGTTCGTGGTGGTGCAGGACATCTTCCGCACCGAGACCGCCGAGTTCGCCGACGTGGTGCTGCCCGGCGCCACTTGGGGCGAGAAGACGGGCACGTTCACCAACGCCGACCGCACCGTGCACCTGTCCGAGAAGGCCGTCGAGCCGCCGGGGGAGGCCCGGCCCGATCTCGACATCTTTCTCGACTACGCGCGCCGGATGGACTTCCGCGACCTCGACGGCGCGCCGCTGATCAAGTGGACCGACCCGGAGTCGGCGTACCAGGCGTGGCAGCGCTGTTCGGCCGGGCGCCCGTGCGACTACACCGGGATCTCGTACGAGCGGCTGCGTTCGTCGGACTCGGGCATCCAGTGGGGTGGCGACCGGCTCTACACCGACGGAACCTTCAACACCGCGCCCGACTACTGCGAGACGTACGGGCAGGAGCTGACCACCGGGGCCGAGCGGACCGGCGAGCAGTACCGGGCCCTGCGGCCGGACGGCCGGGCGTTCCTGGTCGCCGCGCACTACCGGCCCGCGCCCGAGGTGCCCGGCGACGAGTACCCGTTGCGGCTGGTCACCGGGCGTACGGTCTACCAGTTCCACACCCGGACCAAGACCGGTCGCGTGCCGGAACTGGACGCGGCCGCCCCCGAGCCGTGGGTCGAGCTGCACACCGCCGACGCCGGGGCGCTCGGCGTCGCCGACGGCGAGACCATCCGCGTCGTGTCCCCGCGCGGCGCGATCGAGGTGCCGGCCCGGCTCTGCGGCATCCGTCCGGGGACGGTGTTCGTGCCGTTCCACTACGCCGGGCAGGCCGCCAACGAGCTGACCATCACGGCCTGGGACCCGGTCTCGAAGCAGCCGATGTTCAAGCTGGCGGCCGTCCGGGTGGAGAGGATCGAGGCCTGACATGCACCTGGCGCACTATCTCGGCCTGCTGCACAAGGCCCAGGACAGCCTCGCCGCCGCCTTCCGCGAGGTGGCGTCGGCGCACGCCGAGGAGGTCGACGTCGCCCACCAGTGCGAGCAGCAGGCCACGTTGTGCGACGAGCGGGCGGCCAAGCTGCGGCCGTTCGCCGACCGGTACGCCGAGGACGCGCCGGAGGAGCCCGAGCGCCTGCATTCCGAGCTGTTCCGCGGCACCCGTACCGGCGGCATCGGCCTGCTGCGCGACCTGCAGGACCTCTACCTGATGGCATCCGAGTGCGACATCTGCTGGACGCTGGTCCGGCAGGCCGCACAGGGCCTGCGTGACAACGAGCTGGTCGCCACCGTCGAGGAGTGCGACGCCGGCACCGCGGTGCAGTTGGCCTGGTTGCGCACCCGCATGAAGGCCGCCGCCCCGCAGGCGCTGGTGGTAGCCGAGTAGGCCGTCGGCGTCGGCGTCGGCGTCGGCGTCGGCGTGGGCGCCGGCGCCTCGCCCGCCGCGTGGGCTTCTGGGCTAGGTTCCTAGGATGCTCAGGCCGTTCTCCACCTCGTGCGGCAACACGCGCCGATGACGTAGCGCCCACGGCAGGTGGGGCAGGACGGCGGCCACCGCGAGCGGGTCGGTGCGGGCGGCGGCGCCGAGGGCGTCGGCTATCACCGATGGTGGGCGGCGCAGCAGGGCGGTCAGCACGCGGTTGCGGGCCTCGCGACGGCGGCGGGCTCGGGGCTTGCGGCCCGCGGGGGACGGGAAGTGGTGCACGACCAGGTCGGGGCGATAGCTGAGCTGCCAACCGGCGGCCGCCAGGTCGGCGGCGAGCAGGGTCTCCTCGCCGTACATCAGCAAGCGGGGCTGGAAGCCGCCGGCCGCGAGGAAGGCGTCTCGCCGGACCACGACGGCGCAGGAGAGGAAGCCGAGGACCGCCGGCCCCGCGCCGCCCGGCGGAATGCCGAGCGGCGCGGTGGCCATGGCCGCCGAGGTCGGGTCGAGCCGGCCCGACGGCCCGACCCGTACCTCGGCGGTGAGCAGCGCTGTCCGCGGATGTGAACGCAGCAGCGCCGCCGCCCGGGTGAGGGACCCGGGCTTCCAATAAGAATCGTCGTCGGCGAAGGCCACGAACGGGGTCTCCGCCCGCTCCACGCCGATGTTGCGGGCCGCCGCGCCCAGGTTGCGGCCGAGGCTGATCAGTCGTGCGCCCTCGACCTCCGGCGGCTGCCGGGAGCCGTTGTCGACCACGATCACCGGGGCGCGGTGGTGCGGCAACGTCTCCCGCAGCTGGTCGGGGCGGTCGCGGGTGGCCACGACGAGGGTCACCTCGTCGGTCTCGAGCGCGGCGGCGAGTGTCATGCGACGGTGGCCGGGAAGCGTTCCCACGCCCGGTGGGCGGCCAGCAGCGGCGACAACGCGTCGAGCACCGCCGTGGCGGAGTCGGCGGCCACGACGCCGGGGGTGCCGGCGATGCCGGCCGTCTCGAGCACGGCCTGGCCGGCGCCCCACGCGCCGATCGCCTTCGCGTGCCGCCACGCCTCCTCCGCCAGCAGCAGCACGCGGGGGTCGACGGCGGCCGCGACCGGCGCGCCGGCCTTGGCGTCGCGGGCCGCCACCGCGTCGGGGGCCGGCGACGGCGCGGCGGCGAACAGCAGCGCGTCGAACTCCACCGAGCGGGCGGTGGCGAAGGTGCGCTGCACGGTCAGGCCGCCGGCGGTGCCACCGTGCGGGGCGATGATCAGCGGCAGCGCCCCGGCCGCCAGGATCGCCTCGCGGACCGTGCCGGCGCCGTCGGCCCCGTCCTCGCCGACCACGATGCCGATCATCCGGCCGTCGGCCGGCCACACGTTGCCGACCTGGGAGAGCGCCGGGCTCGGGTCCGGCTCCTCGAGCGTGATCGACGGCTGCGGCGCGGGCAGGCCGAGAGTGGTGGCGACCTGCGCGCACAGGTCGGCGTCGATGTTGGCGAGGCAGAGCAGCTGCCGCTCCTTGATCGCCTGCTCGTAGCACTTGCCGAGCTCGAACGCGTACGCGTTGACGATGTGCTCCTTCTCGACCGGCGTCATGCTGCGCCAGAAGAGGCGGACCTGGCTGTAGTGGTCGTCGAAGGACACCGGGTTCGCCCGGATCTTGGGCGCCTCCGCGACCCGGACCGGCACGTCGACGAAGGCGCCGTCGGTCGTGGTGAACGGGTTGCCGCCGTCCAGCGAGTTGGGCCGGTAGGGCGCGACCCCGGCGTGCACGGCGTGCTGGTGGAACCCGTCCCGGAGCATGTCGTTGACCGGGGCGTGCGGGCGGTTGATCGGGATCTGCGTGAAGTTGGGCCCGCCCAGCCTGGTCAGCTGCGTGTCGACGTACGAGAAAAGCCGCCCTTGAAGCAGTGGGTCGTTGGTGACGTCGATGCCGGGCGGCAGGTGCCCGAGGTGGAACGCGACCTGCTCGACCTCGGCGAAGAAGTTCGTCGGCGTCCGGTTGAGCACGAGCCGCCCGATCGGCTGCACCTCGGCCAGCTCCTCCGGCACGATCTTGGTGGGGTCGAGCAGGTCGATCCCGGCGAACGTCTCCTCCGGCGTGTCCGGGAAGACCTGCACGCCCAGCTCCCACTCCGGGAACGCGCCGGCCTCGATCGCGTCGTAGAGGTCGCGGCGGTGGAAGTCGGGGTCGACGCCGCTGATCAGCTGCGCCTCCTCCCAGGTCAGCGAGTGCACGCCGAGCTTGGGCTTCCAGTGGAACTTGACCAGAACGGTCTCGCCGGCGTCGTTGACCAGCCGGAACGTGTGGACCCCGAAGCCCTCCATCATCCGGTACGAGCGGGGGATGCCCCGGTCCGACATGTTCCAGATGGTGTGGTGCTGGGCCTCGGTGTGCAGCGAGACGAAGTCCCAGAACGTGTCGTGCGCGCTCTGCGCCTGCGGGATCTCCCGGTCCGGGTGCGGCTTGCCGGTGTGGATGATGTCCGGGAACTTGATCGCGTCCTGGATGAAGAACACCGGGATGTTGTTGCCGACCAGGTCGAACGTGCCCTCGGCGGTGTAGAACTTGGTCGCGAAGCCGCGGGTGTCGCGCACGGTGTCGGCCGAGCCCCGGGAGCCGAGGACGGTCGAGAAGCGGACGAAGACCGGCGTCTCCACGTTCTTCTTGAGGAAGCCGGCCCTGGTGATCGGCCCGGCGGTGCCGTAGGCGGTGAACACGCCGTGCGCCCCCGCGCCGCGGGCGTGCACCACGCGCTCCGGGATCCGCTCGTGGTCGAAGTGCGTGATCTTCTCGCGGAAGTGGTGGTCCTGCAGCAGGATCGGCCCGCGCGGCCCGGCCTTGAGCGAGTGGTCGGTGTCGGCGAGGCGGGCACCGTTCGCGGTGGTGAGGTACGCGCCCTGCTGGCCCTTCGCGATCGGCGGCACCCCGGTCTCGGCGCCGGTCGGCGTGACCGTGTCGGGCGTCCCCTGCTCCTTCTTGGGCGGGAGCGGCTCGACCGGCGTGCTCGGCTCGTCGACGGAAGGTGTGCCGCTGCCCGGCGCGCCGGGGACGGTCGGGGTGAGGGCGTCGGCCACCTTCGCCGCTGCTGCCTCCACGACGTTCTTGACCGCCTCGACGGGCTTGCGCGATTCCATGCTGCTCCTTGAGGTCGCGGTACGGAGCCCGCCGAATACCCACCTCAAATCGGACCTAACATTCGTCCCGGGATTGAGCTTGCGGCCACCGGGTATCTCGCCGCCCGTGCTGATGATCGAGCTACCGGCCCTGCCCCTTCCCGGGCACGGCGCCACCCTCGAGCGTTTCCGGGGCCTGGCCGCGCTCGCCCGCGAGGACCTGGTGAAGGCCCGGCTGGCCGAAGGCCATCTCGACGCGGTGGCCATCCTCGCCGAGCTCGGCGGTTCCGCTCTCCCGGCGAGCGCGGGGGAGCGCTGGGGCGTCTGGGCGGCGGCTCCCTCGTCCGTACGCGCGGAGCACGCCGGCGGCGGTTGGCGGCTGACCGGCGACCGGCCGTGGTGCTCGGGCGCGGCCTGGTGCACGCATGCGCTGGTGACCGCGGTGGCCGGCGACGGGCCCCGGCTGTTCGCCGTGCGCAACGAGGCGCCGCACGCCGTACCGCTCGACGACACCTGGCCGGCCGTCGGCATGGCCGCCAGCGACAGCCGCACGGTGCGCTTCACCGGCGCGCCGGCCGAGCCGGTCGGCGGCCCCGGCGACTACGTCGGCCGGCCCGGCTTCTGGCACGGCGGCGCCGGCGTCGCGGCCTGCTGGTACGGCGGCGCCCTCGGCATAGCCGATCGGCTGTACGCCGCCGACGATCCCGGCCCGCACGCGCTCGCCCACCTCGGCGCGGTGCACGTCGCGCTCGGGGCGGCCCGGGCCGTGCTGCACGAAGCGGCGGCCGCCATCGACGCCGACCCGAAGCGCGACGCCCAGGAGCTCGCGGTCCGCACCCGGCTCACCGTCGAGGCGGCCGCGACCGAGGTCCTCGACCGGGTCGGGCGGGCGCTCGGCGCAGGCCCGCTGTGCCGGGACGCCGCGCACGCCCGCCGCGTCGCCGACCTGACCGTCTACCTGCGACAGAGCCACGCCGAGGGCGACCTCGAGCAGCTCGGACGGCTGGCCACCCCGTGGTGACCGCGATCGTGGGCGACGGCACCCCGGAGGCCGACTGGCAGTCCTGGCCGGCCATGACCACGTGGCCGGAGCTGACCCTGGATCCGCCGGCCCCGCCGGTGGTCGTCGCGCCGCACCCGGACGACGAGATCCTCGGCGTGGCCGGCCTGATGCACCGCCTCGGCGCCGCCGAGCTGGTCGCGGTGACCGACGGCGAGGCCTCGCACCCCGGCTCGACCGTCTACACCCCGGCCCGGCTGGGCGCCCTGCGCCGCACCGAGACCGCCGACGCGCTCGGCCGGCTTGGCCTCGGTGCGATCCCCGTCCATCACCTGGCCCAGCCCGACGGCGGCATCGACGAGGACGCGCTCACCACCTTCTTGACCTCCCTGCTGGCGCCCGGCCGATGGTGCCTGGCGACCTGGCGCGGGGACGGCCACCCCGATCACGAGGCGGTGGGCCGGGCCGCCGCCCGCGCCTGCGCGGTCACCGGCGCCCGGCTGCTCGAATATCCGATCTGGACCTGGCACTGGGCCGGGCCCGGCGACGACCGGGTCCCCTGGCACCGCGCCCGCCGGATCCCGCTGAACCCCGGGACCATGGCGGCCAAGGCGGCCGCGATCGCCGCGTTCCCCAGCCAGATCGCCCCGCTCGGCCCGGCCGAGGCCGACGCGGCCATCGTCCCGCCGCACGTGGTGGCCCGATTCACCCGCGCGTTCGAGGTGGTGTTCGCGTGACGACGCCGATCGGCTACTTCGAGGGCATGTACGCGGCCAGTCCCGACCCGTGGAGCTTCGAGACGCGCTGGTACGACGCCCGCAAGCACGCGCTGACGGTCGAGTCCCTGTCCCGGCGCCGCTACCGGTCGGCGTTCGAGCCCGGCTGCTCCACCGGCATGCTGACCGCCCGCCTGGCCCGGCGATGCGACCGGCTGCTGGCCGTCGACGCGATCCCGGCCGCGGTGGCGGCGGCGGCCGCCCGGGTGGCCGCGTTCCCGCACGTCACGGTGGAGACCGCGCAGATGCCGCGGGACTGGCCGGACGGCCCGTTCGACCTGGTCGTCCTCTCCGAGCTCGGTTACTACTTCGACGACGCCGACCTGACGACGCTGCTCGACCGGGCGACCGCCACCCTCGAGCCCGGCGGCGACCTGGTCGCGGTCCACTGGCGGCGGCCGGTGAAGGAACACGCCCGCCCCGGCGACGACGTGCACGCCCGCCTGGCCGCCGTGCCCGGCCTGGCCCGGTTGGCCCGGCACGAGGAGGCCGACTTCCTGCTCGAGGTCTTCACGCGGATCCCGCCCGCGGACCGCCCGGCGGGCGGGTCCCGCTCGGCGGACGATTCCCGCTCGGTGGCCGATTCCCGCTCGGTAGCCGAGGCTCGCTCGGTGGCCGAGCGGGAAGGCCTCGCGTGAACCGGATCGCCGTCGTCGTTCCGGCGCACGACGAGGAGTCGCTGCTGCCCGGCTGCCTGGCGTCGCTGCGCGCGGCGGCCCGCCTCGTCCCGGTGCCGGTCGAGCTCGTCGTGGTCGCCGACGCCTGTGCCGACGGCACCGCCACCGTGGCGGCGGCCGCCGGCGCCGAGGTGGTCACCGTCGACGCCCGTAACGTCGGCCGGGCCCGCGCCGCCGGCGTGGCTCACGCCCTCCGCGACGGTCCCGAAGACCTCTGGGTGGCGAGCACCGACGCCGACAGCCGGGTCGACCACGGCTGGTTGCGCTGGCAGCTCGCCCACGCCGCCGCGGGCGCCGCCCTCGTGGCCGGGACCGTCCGCGTCGACGACTGGTCGGGCTGGCCACCGTGGCTGCCGGCCCGCTACGAGTCGCGCTACCGCCGCGACCGGGCCCACGTGCACGGCGCGAACCTGGGCTTCGCCGCCCGCGCGTACCGGATGGCCGGTGGTTTCCCAGCCGTCACCCACGACGAGGACCAGCTGCTGGTGTCCCGCTTCCGCGCGATCGGCGAGCGGGTCGTCATCGACGGGACCTGCCCGGTGCGCACCAGCAGCCGCCCCGACGGGCGCGCCCCGCACGGCTTCGCCGCCCACCTCGCCACTCTGGCCGCCACGACCGCCGCGGGATGACGGCGAACCGCGCGTGCCCCCGGGATCGCTCTGCTCACCGATACGCTGCCCCGCCTGCCATCGCCGGCGGTCGGCCCGGCCGAGAACGGCCCGCCCCGCCGTTCAGGTCAGCGTCGCCCGCACCCGCCAGCCGCCACCGGCCGCCGGCCCGGCCGCGAACTGGCCGCCCCGCTCCTGCACCCGCTCGCGCAGGCCGGTCAGGCCGCGCCCGGTGCCGGTCACCGCGGGCTGGTCGCCGGTCGCGGGCGCCGGGCCGTTCTCGACGGTGACGGTCAGTCCACGATCACCACCGCCGACCACCACGCGCACGGCCGAGCCGGGCGCGTGCCGCAGCGCGTTGGTCAGGCTCTCCTGCACCACCCGGAACGCCAGGTGCGCGGCCGGCGCGGCCACCCCCTCGCGGTCGCCCTCGAACCGGCACCTGACGTCCAGGCCGCTTCGCGCCGCCCGGGCCACCACCTCCTCGATCAGCGCGAGATCGGGACCGCCGACCTCGGTGCCGCCGAGCAGGTCGACCAGCCGGCGCAGGTCCTCCCGGCCCTGCCGCGCCGACTCGGCGATCGCCCCGAACGCCTCGCCGGCCGCCACCGGGTCGCGGTCGACCAGCCGCTGCCCGGCCGCGGCCTGGATGACCATCACGCTGATCGCGTGGCCGACGATGTCGTGCAGCTCGGCCGCGATCCGCGCCCGCTCGTGCCGCAGCGCCAGGTCGGCGAACAGCTCGCGCTCCTCCTCCAGCTCGCGCCCGCGCTGGGCCAGCTCCTCGGCCGCCTCCCGGCGCAGCCGCAGCACCGTCCCGGCGAAGAAGCCGGGCACGCTGAACATCAGCAGCGCCACCGGGCTGCTGTCGAGCTGGATCAGGTAGAGCACCGCATCGAACGCCAGCAGCCCGGCCCCGGCCAGCCACGCCGCCCGCCCGCTCCACGCCAGCGCCGCCACCGTGGACAGCAGCGCCATCAGGACGAACGCCAGCTCGGGGAAGTATCCGCGGTCGCCGAACGCGGCCACCGCCAGCCACAGGGCCCCGCCGGTGACGACCACGACCCGCGGATGCGAACGCCACCACGCCAGCGTCAGCCCGCTCGCCGCCAGCAGGACGGTGCCCACCGACCACCCGCCGTGCACCGCGGTCGGCACGACGACCACCAGCAGCACGAGCAGAGCCGCCGCGAGCACGGCTCACCCCGGCACGGGCAGTTGCGCCACCACCCGGGCCTGCCCGCGCGCGACCTTCACCGCGACCGAGCCGTGCAGCAGCTTGGCCCGTTCCCGGGCCCGGGCCACCGCCGCCTTCATGTCGGCGCCCCGCCCGACCGCACCGCGCACCTGGATCTCCAGCGCGTCGTCCTCGAACCGCACGGCCACCTCCACCGGCTCGTCCGGACGATCGGCCAGCGCGGTCACCACGTACTCGACGATCCGGTACGCGGACAGCTCGACCGCGGCCGGCAACGAGCGGGGGTCGCCGCTCACCGTCAGCCGCGACCCCGGCGACCGGTGGCGCGCCAGCAGCGCGTCCAGGTGCGCGACCGTCGGAGCCGGCGCCAGGTCGACCTCGCCGCCGCGCAGCAGCCCGACGATCTCCCGCATGTCGTCCATCGTCCGCCGGCTGCCCGACTCGATCTCCGCCAGCAGCGCGCGGGCCTGTGCCGGCGGGAGCCCGGGCGCCGACTCGGCCGCGGCGGTCAGCTCCGCGAGCCGTTCCTGCAACATGCCGTCGAGCTGCCGGGAGAGCCGCGCCCGGTCGTCGGCCACCATCAGCGCGGCCCGTTCGTCGCGCAGCTGCCGCAGCTCCTCGTCGCGGTCGCGCAGCTGCTGGTTCAGCGTGCTGCGATGCCGGGCCGCGCGGCCCACGCCGAAGATGATCAGCACGACCGGCAGGGCCAGGGGCAGGGCGGGAGGCCCGGCGGTCGCGTCCACGACCAGCACCGCCACGACGAGCGCCGCGGAAAACCCGCAAACCACCCATGCCCGCGTACGGCGATAAGCCAGCGCACCCAGGAACACCAGCGTGAACGCCACCGGCAGCCCGGCGCCACACCGGGTCACCCACCCGAAGAGCAGATCGTGCAGGACCATCACGGCCAGCACCACCGCGGTGACCGTCAGGACGCCGCGCCGCCACCACAGCACCGGGATCGTCGCGCCGAGGAACACCGGCAGCATCCACCACGAATGACCGTCGATCGGGTGGACCATCGAGCCGGTCGCCACGTCGCGGGCCGTCTCGGCGTCGGTGACGGCGATGTTGCCGTACATCAGGACGGCGCCCAGCGCGGTGAGGACTCCGGCCAGGAGCCAGTCGCGGGCCCGCACCCCGCGGAAGACCTCACCCATCGCCGTTCTCCTTCGCCTCGCGGGACCGGCCGGTCAGGCGGCCGCGCGCTCGGACACCGGCGCCGGTGCGGCCGGCCGCCGCTTCCTGCTGACCCGATTCTGGACGTAGAGCCCGGCGCCGTAGAAGAGCGCGACGCCCGGAAGGGCTATCGGGAGGGCGTCGACGACCCGATCGATGGAGGCGTCCCGGGCCAGGATCTCCAGCAGCAGCACCACGACGGCGGCCAGGCCGAGCAGGTGGTCGCGCCGGCCGCGGGCGAAACGGGCCACGGCGTACGCGAGCGCGAACGCCAGCGGCAGCACCACGCCGCACCGGGTCACGTAGCCGAAGGCGAGCACGTGGATCCCGGCGGCGACGGCCGTGGCCACCGCGACCGCCGCCACCTGGCGCCGGCGCCACAGGATCGGCACCGTCACGAGCAGGAACAGCGGCACGATGGCCCACGACGTGGTGGAGACCGGATGCGCCAGGGAGGCGTCGTCGCCGGCATTGACGTTCGCGACCATCAGCAGCACGCCGGCCACCGTCAGGATCGCCATGAGCAGGTAGTCGGTCGGGCGTACACCCTGAAAGATCTTGTGCATTTCCCCGGTCCTTCCCGTTGTGAGGTGCACCTGACGGTAGGGATCGGGGGGTGTGGCTCTCGTCTGCCGCAAGGACGATGTTCGCGACCGGCATCCTCCGCAAGGATGAGTGGGCTTCTCCTCCGCGACCGGCAGAATCCTCCGCGTGTCCGCAAAGATCCGGGTCCTCATCGCCGACGACCAGACGCTGGTGCGCACCGGCTTCCGCGTCATCCTCGAGGCCGAGGGCGACATCGAGGTGGTCGCCGAGGCCGGCACCGGCACCGAGGCGATCCGCCAGGCGCGGCTGGCCCGGCCCGACGTGATCCTGATGGACATCCGCATGCCCGGGCTCGACGGCCTGGCCGCGACCGAGGAGATCCTCCGGCACCCCGATCCACCCACGGTGGTCGTCCTGACCACCTTCGACCAGAACGAGTACGTCTACCGCGCCCTGCACGCCGGTGCGGCCGGCTTCCTGCTGAAGGACGCCCCGTCGAGCCGCCTGATCGCCGCCGTCCGGGCCGCCGCCACCGGCGACTCCCTGATCGAGCCGTCGATCACCCGCCGCCTGGTGGAGCGCTTCGCCGTGCCCGCCGATCCGGTCGCGCACCCGCCCGAGCTGGCCGCGCTCACCGAGCGGGAGCTGGATGTGCTGCGCCTGCTGGCGCGGGGCCTGTCCAACGCCGAGGTGGCGGCCGAGCTGGTCGTCGCCGAGACCACCGTCAAGACCCACGTGGCGCGCATCCTGACCAAGCTGGGCGTGCGCGACCGGGTCCAGGCGGTGGTTGTCGCGTACGAGACCGGATTCGTCACGCGCGGGACTTGAATCCGGTACCTGGGTACCGGTTTACCGTCTACCTATGTCGTTCACTGTTCCCTCGTCGGACGTTCCCGATGCCTGCACCCTGCCCGTCGCCGAGCAGCCGGGGCGCCGGGCCGAGTTCGACGCCCTCTTCACCACCGCCGTGACCCGCGTCGAACGGGTCGCACCCACCCACGCCCGCCTGCACCTGGCCGGCCCGCCCGGCCTGGCTTCGACGGTCCGCGACCTCACCGCCCGGGAGACCGCCTGCTGCTCGTTCTTCACCTTCACGCTGTCCGAGTCGCTGATCCTCGACATCGAGGTGCCCGAGTCGTACGCCGACGTGCTGGCCGCCCTGCTCGAGCGCGCGTCGTGACCCCCGCCGGACTGCGCACCGGCGAGGTCGCCGAGCTGGCCGGCGTCAACATCCAGACGTTGCGCTACTACGAGCGGCGCGGGCTGCTCGCCGAGCCGGCCCGCTCGCTCGGCGGCCACCGGCTCTACCCGCCGGACACCGTCGCGCTGCTCACCGTGATCAAGGCCGCCCAACGGCTGGGCTTCACCCTGGACGAGGTCGCCGACCTGCTCGCCACCGGCCGCCGCCACCACCCGGCCCCCGACCTTCGCCGCCGGGCCATCGACAAGATCACCGAAATAGACGCGAAGATCGCCGACCTGACCGCGATCCGCACGGCGCTGGCGGAGGTGGTCGACGCCCGCTGCGACAGCCTCACGAACTGCACGTGCGCGGACTGCCCGATCCCGTTCGTGACGATCGGGGGCCGGGAGTGAGCGCGCCCACGCGTCCCCGCCGGGCCGTCGGCTGGTTCCGCCTTCCCGGCGGCCTGGCCGCGGTGGCCTGCGCCGCGTGCTGCGCCCTCCCGTCGCTGATCGCGGCCGGCGTCCTCACCACCGCCGGCGCCGCGATCGCCCGGCAGACCCTGCTCGCCGCCGCGGCCGGCCTCGCCGCCCTCGCCCTCGCCATGTGGTGGCTGCATCGCCGCCGGGTCGCCGCGCGGCCGGCTCCGTCCGCGGCGTCGGCTGGGCCTGCGGCGTCGGCCGGGCCTGCGGCGTCAGCAGCGCCGTCGGCCTCGGCCCTGCGCCTGGCCCCGGCCTGCGGCTGCGGCTCGGCCGGGTGCGGTGTCACCAGCCGATGAGGAAGAGCGCGCCCGCGACGACCAGGCCGATCTCCACCAGCTTGGTGAAGATCTGGTCCGAGATGCGGCCGACGATCTTCCTGCCGGTCCAGGCCCCGGCCAGGGTGGCCGGCGTCAGGGCGGCGCCGAAGAGCAGGATCCGGCCGGTCAGCAGGTCGCCGGCGCCGTAGGCGGCGATCTTCGACAGGTGCATGGTCAGGGCACTCGCCGCCTCGGTGCCGATGTAGGCGGCCCGGGTCAGGCCGTAGGCCAGGAAGAACGGCGCGGTCAGCGGCCCGGTCGAGCCGAGCAGCGCGGAGCCCAGCCCGGAGGCGGCCCCGACCAGGGCGAAGCCGCGCTCGGCCGGCCTCCGCGGATGCGGGTGCAGCCGCCGCCGGACGACCACGCCGATCAGGAACACGCCGAGCAGCCGCTTCAGCGGGCCGAGCGGCGCCCGGGCCAGCAGCAGGCCGCCGGCCACCGCGAACGGCACCGCCCCGAGCGCGAACCACCCGATCAGACGCCACCGGAGCTCGCGCCGGTTGAGCCATACCCGGAAGCCGTTGCTCGACAGCTGCGTCAGGGTGAGCATCGGCACCGCCACGCGCAGCCCGAACAGAGCGGTGAAGACCGGCAGCAGCAGCACCCCACCGCCGAAGCCGGCGACCGCCGACAGGACCGCCAGGCCGTATGCGGCCGCCGACGCCGCCGCCAGCACCGCCACCGCGCCGAGGTTCACGAGCCCGATCCTGGGTGGCGACCCCGCGCGACCGCAAACCGATTACGTCAGAGAACCCCGTCGAACTCGAAGACCGGGTTCGGCACGTCGTGGCCGTGCCGGTCGGTGATGGTGGCCAGGCCGATGATCTTCGAGGGGCCGCCGGCCACGTACGTCGCGTCGGTCTTGACCTTGACTTCGAACTTGGCGTTGTCCTGGTGTTTGCCCTGGTTGTCGGTGAAGCTCATCATGCAGATCCAGTTCGGGCCGGCGCCGGTGTCGGCGACCTTCGGGCCGCCTTTGTCGCAGCTGGTGGTGGCGCCGACGGTCGGGACGGTGATGCCCGGGATGCCGAGGATGCCGGCCTGCTGCACGTACAGGTTGGCGAAGGTCGGCGCGAGCGCTTTCTCCAGCCCGGCTTTGGTGATCTCGGGGTGGCCGGCGGCGATGGTTCCGGCGATGCCGGCGCCGACGGCGAGCACGAGGGCGGTACGAATGACGATCGGGCGCATGGTCAGCCTCCGGTGATGTCGCGGCGGCGCAGCAGGATGTAGGCGCTGCCCAGGCAGATGACGGTCCAGCCGGCGCTGACGGCCAGCCCGGTGAGCAGCGGCCCGGTGAACGGGTGCTGGGCGAACAGCCCGTGCCACGCCTCGAACGGCGTGGTGAGCAGGAACTTGCGGGTCAGGTCGAGGCCGGTGACGCTGCCCAGCAGCTGCATCGCGAAGCCGATCACCACCGGCGCGGCGATGCCGAAAGCAGGGTTCCGGGTACGCACGGACAGCAGCAGGGCGAGGGCGGTGAACCCGATGACCGGCGGGATGGCCGTCGCCCACGCGAGGACGACCAGCCGCAGGGCGTGGCCGGAGGCGATGGTCTGGCCGGAGAGTCCGGTGAGGGGCTGATGGCCGATGATCAGCAGGCCGGCCACGATGGTGCTGGCCGCGAAGACGGTCAGCAGCAGCAGGTTGTAGGCGAGCGCGGTCAGGGTCTTGGCCCAGAAGATCTGGCTGCGGCTGACCGAGCGGGTCAGGATCGTCTTCCAGGTGCCGTGCTGGTCCTCGTTGGCGAAGATGTCCCCGGCCACGACGGCGGCCAGCAACGGCAGCACCCACTGGGCGGCCCAGGCCAGCATGAGCAGCGGCATCGCGTACCCGCTGAGATGGATGAGCCGGCCGTAGATGGTGTCCGACGGTGGCTGTTCCTGCCCGTTGAGGACCGCCACCACCGGGACCGGGACGATCAGGGCGGCGGTGAGCAGCGCCTTGCTCCGGACCTGGGCGGCGAGCTTGACGATCTCCCAGCGCAGAGCGGCGCCCAGGCCGGGCCGGCGGGAGGTGCGGGTGGCGGCGGCCGGGGTAGCGGGCCGGACGGTGGTGGCGGTCATCGGGCGGCCCCCGCGAGGTCGAGGTCGGGTTCGGTCAGCATGAAGAACAGCGCCTCCAAGGGGGTCTCCCGGCGGGCCAGCCCGCGCAGGGCGACCCCGTCGGCGACGATCCCGGCGACCAGCGCGTCGATCTCGGCCTGCGGTCCGCGGACGGCGAGCCCGGGGGACAGCCGGCTCACCTCGAGACCCCGGGCGGCGGCCAGCAGGGCGGCATGCTCGTCGTCGGTGGTGTGCAGCTCGTGAGCCTGCTCCGGGGCCCGGGAGCGCAGGGTCGCGATCGAGCCGTGGTAGACGACCGCGCCGCTGCGCATGATCGTGACGTCGTCGCAGATCTCCTCGACCTCGGCCATGTCGTGGCTGGAGAGCAGCACGGTCAGGCCGCTGGTGGCGAGGCGTTTGACCAGGGCGCGCATGTCGCGGATGCCGGCCGGGTCGAGGCCGTTGGCGGGCTCGTCGAGGACCAGCAGTTTCGGGTCGCGCAGCAGGGCGGCGGCGACGCCGAGGCGCTGCCGCATGCCGAAGGAGTAGCCGCCGACCTTGTCACGGCTGCGGTCGCGAAGATCGACGGTCTCGAGGACCTCGTCGATCTTGGACGGGCTGGTGCCGCCGTCCAGGCCGGCAAGCAGCTGCAGATTCTTGCGGCCGGAGAGGTTCGGGTAGAACTTCGGGCTCTCGACGAACCCGGCCACGCCATCCAGGGCGCGGACGCCGTCGGCGGTCCAGCTGCGGCCCAGGACTCGCAGGGCGCCGGAGTCGGGGCGGATGAGGCCGAACAGCATCCGCAGGAAGGTGGTCTTGCCGGCCCCGTTCGGGCCGAGCACCCCGTACACCTCACCTTGGCTGACCTGAAGATTGAGCCGGTCGACCGCGGTGAGCGCGCCGTAGGTCTTGGTGAGGCCGATCGCGTCGACCGCCAGCACGTCGCTCATGCCGGGCGACGCTAGGGATCGGGCATGAAAGTCACATGAAGCCGGGCCCGCGCGAGCAGCGCACCGGCCGCGAGAAGCAGAGCAAGGACGCCGAAGCCGTACGGGAGACCCGCGGCCGTGGCCACCGCGGCGACCAGAAGCGGGCCGCCGGCATCGCCCAGCTCCCGGCCGAGCTCGGCCGCGCCCATGGTCTGGCCGAGGCGTTCGGCGGGTGTGCTCGTGGCGAGCGCGGCGAAACCCAGCGGCGTGATGAGCCCGGTGCCGGCGCCGATCAGCGCGGCGGCGGCGAGCACACCCGCGATCCCGGCGGCGTTGTGGGCGGCCGTGGGAAAGTGTCGTACCCCGGAGCTAACGTCGCCCCACCCAGTGACCGGGGTGGGGAAGAGTTGCGTCAGCCAGGCTCCGGCCGCCGCGGTCGCCACGCCGGCGGCGGTGACGGCCAGGCCCGCGGTCAAGCCCGTGCGCACGGTCAGGCGCCCGCCGTCGAGGGCGCGCCCGGCCCACGGCTGCACCAGCGCCGCGGTCAACGCCAGCACCGACACCGCGGCGCCGGTCGCGACCGCGCCCAGCCCCGCCGCCCGGCCCGACACCGGCAGGAAACCGACCCCGACCGACAGCGCGGCGGTGGCGGCGGCCAGCGCGCCGGTCGGGCCGAGGAACCGCCGGTCGGCCAGCCGGCGGGCCAGGTCGACGACCGTCTGCCGGGCCTTGGGGAGCGGCGGCACCACCGGCACGGCCAGCAGCGCCCACAGCGCGACCGCGGCCCCGAGCGCGGCGAGCACCGAGAACAGCAGCCGCATACCGCCGGCCCAGACGAGCAGGCCGCCGAGGAGCGGGCCGAGCGTGTAGCCGATCGACTTGTAGAAGCCGTACGAGCCGAACGCCCGCCCGCGCCGGGCCGCCGGGTTGAGCCGGGCGACCAGTGCCGAGGCGGCGGGCGAGAAGGCCGAGGCGGCGGCACCCTGGCCGAGCCGGGCCGCCCACAGCCAGCCGGGGCTGTCGGCCACCGCGTAGACGGCCGAGGCCAGCGCGAACGCGACCAGCCCGCCGAGCAGCACGGGCCGGGCGCCGACCCGGTCGGCGAGGCTGCCGAAGACCGGCTTGAGCAGCACCTCGGCGCCGTCGTAGAGGGCCAGCAGGCCGCCCAGCACCAGCAGCGACGTGACGGTGCCGGCGCCGAGCGTGGCCGCGATGGCGTGGGCGCCGAACGCGGTCGTGAAACCGGCCGCGTACAAGGGCCACATCGGCATGACTCTCCCCGGCGAGCATGAAAGGCAGATGAAGCCCGCACGCAGCATGATGCACTGACCGCGGAGGCGGCGGTACGCGAAGGGAGGAACCGGCGGTGCGGGTGCTGGTGGTCGAGGACGAACGGCGGCTCGCCGACCTGCTCGCCCGGGGCCTGCGCGAGGCCGGCCACATCGCCGACGTGCGGCACACCGGCGGCGACGGGCTGCTGGCGGCGACCGGCGGCGACTACGACGCGGTGGTGCTCGACGTGATGCTGCCGGGTCTCGACGGGCTGGCCGTCTGCCGCAAGCTGCGCGACCGGGGCGTACGGGTGCCGGTCCTGATGCTCACCGCCCGCGGCGCGATCCCGGACCGCATCGCCGGCCTCGACGCCGGCGGCGACGACTACCTGGGCAAACCGTTCTCCTTCGACGAGCTGCTGGCCCGGCTGCGGGCCCTGCATCGGCGCAACGGCGACCAGACCGGGGCCGTGCTCGAGGCGGGCGACCTGCGGCTCGACCCGGCCACCCGGCGGGTGTTCCGGGCCGGCGCCGAGATCACCCTCTCGGCCCGGGAGTTCGACATCCTCGCGCTGCTGATGACCCGGGCCGGGCAGTGCGTGACCCGCTACCAGATCCTCGACGAGGTCTGGGACGGCGAGACCGACCTGCGCTCGAACGTCATCGACGTCTACATCGCCTCGTTGCGGGCCAAGGTGGACCGGCCGTTCGCGCGTCACGCGATCACCACGCTGCGCGGCGCCGGCTACCGGCTCGAGGCGGGCGGCGGGTGAGATGGCCGGACTTCCGTTGCGCGTACGCCTGGTCGCCGGTTTCGCGGCCGCGATGCTGGTCGTGCTGACCGCCGCCGGCGCGTTCGTCTACCTGCGTGTGCGCTACGCCCTGGACCTCCGGCTGAACGAGGACCTGGCGGCGCAGGCCACCCTGCTCGACCGCTCGATCGCCGGAGGGGCCGTGCCGGCCCTGGCGCCCGGCACCGAGTACCAGATCCTCGATGCTACCGGCCACGTCCTCGCCGGCAGCCCCGGCCGGACCGGCGCTTCGCTGCTCACCGCCGCCCAGGCCGCCCGAGCCCGCACCCACCCGCTGCACGCCGACCGCGGCGACCTGTTCCCGATCCGGCCCGGCACGCTGCGCCTCTACGCGATTCCGCTGAGCCCGTCGCCCGGGGGTGGCGCGCCGGGGACAGCCCCGCCGGGGACAGCCGCGCCGGGGACAGCCGCGCCGGGGACAGCCGCGCCGGGGACAGCCGCGCCGCGGGGAGCCGTGGCCGGCGCCGCCGTCGCCGTGGTGGGCACCCGGCGTGACCAGCGCGACGAAGCCCTGCGCGAGCTCATCGGGCAGCTCGTCCTGGCCAACCTGGCCGCGCTGGCGGTCGCGTCGCTCGTGGGCTACCGGCTGACCCGGGCCGCGCTCGCGCCGGTCGAGCGCTACCGGGCCGAGGCCACCCGGATCGCGGCCGGAGCGACCGCGCTGCGCCTCGAGGTGCCGGATCGGCGGGACGACGAGCTGACGCGACTCGGGCACACCCTCAACGACATGCTCGCCGCGCTCGACGCCGCGCTGACCCGGGAACGCCGGCTCGTGCACGACGCCAGCCACGAGCTGCGCACCCCGCTCACCCTGATCAGCACCGAGATCGAGCTGGCGCTGCGCCGGCCACGGCCGGCCGGGGAGCTCGAGCAGACCCTGCGCAACCTGGCCGCCGACACCGACCGGCTGCGACGCCTGGCCGACACGCTGCTCGTCGTGGGCACGCCGGCCGCGCCGTCCACCGTCGATACCGACCTGGCCGCGCTGGCCCGCGAGGTGGCCGTCCCGTTCCCCGGCGTCACCGTCGACGCGGTGGGCCCGGTGGTGGTGCGGGCCGACCCCATCCGGCTGCGCCAGGTCCTCACCAACCTGATCGACAACGCCGCGCGCCACGGCGCGCCGCCGATCCAGGTCACGCTGCGCTCGTTGGGCGCCGCCGGGCCCGGCCGTGCTGACGCGGCCGCCGGGCACGGGGTGGCGGCCGTCACGGTGCATGACGCCGGGCCGGGCATGGATGCCGAGTTCCTGTCGCACGCGACCGAGCGCTTCACGCGAGCGGACTCCGCGCGTACCACCGAAGGCTTCGGGTTGGGGTTGTCGCTGGCCGAGACCATCGTGCTCGGGTGCGGCGGGGTGCTCCGGTTGTGCTCGGGCGCGGCTCATCGGCACGGGGAGGCCATGCCGGAGCTGCCCTGTACCCACCCGGGCCGCGGCACGACGGCGACGGTCCTTCTGCCTACGGTCGCTGAGCGGCCCGGCCCTTGACCGCGGCCTCCGGATCATCCCAGGGCTGCGGCACGTACGGCGCCGAGTTCCCCCAGCTCCAGCGGGGCACCGGGGCGTGCGCGATGACCTCCACACCGGGCTGGCTGTTGAACACCGCGATCCGCGACCCCCACTCCAGGTAGGAGAGAAAGGCCTGCCGGGTGTCGGGGTCGCCGGGCAACAGGACCTCGTCGGCCGTCCGCGCCAGCCTCGCCACCCAGCGCACCCGCTGCTCCTCGGTGAGCGCCCGGTTCCGGTGGGCGCCGACCATGTGCTCGTAGCCGCCGTGGTGCGCGGTGTAGGAGGCGGGCCCGCCGAAGGTCTCGGCCAGCCACGCCGCCACGTGCCGGGGATGCTCGGGGTCCATGCCGCGGAACACCGGCTCGAGCAGCTCGTCCGGCTCGTTGAGGATGCCGTCGTAGAAAGCGGTCGTCAGCCGTTCCAGGGCCTCGATGCCGCCCAGCCACTCGTACAGGCTGGGGGTGTTGTCCATCTCGGGCGGAACCGGGTCCCGGAACCCGGCGTACCAGTGCGAGCCGTCGCAGAACGGCTTGTTGCCGGAGTGCCCGCAGCGACAGAGCGTCTGCCGTTCCCGTACGGGATAAGCCTCGCCGCCGGCGCCCACCACGGTGACCGCTCCCCGGACGCGATAGGGACCGTCCACGATCGGCGTGATCGACGGCGCGTCGTGCTCCTCGGCCGGCAGCGCCAGCGCCCCCGACGGGCAACCGCGCACGACGTCGGCGATCCGGGCCGGCGTGTCCGCACCCGGGTCCACGAACGGCTCTCCGCCGGCGTGCGAAGCGCGGAACACCCCCGGCAGCCGGTCCGTGCACTGCCCGAAGTGAGCGCACAAGGTCCGGTCGTCGGAAAGCTCGATGCCCTCGGCCGCATAGGTGTCCCGCGGCCCGGCCGTGTGCGCCGCCGTCTCCGGCCCCGACCAGCCCTTGAGCCCGTGGGTCGAGTCGCAGAACGGCTTGTTGCGGGAGCCGCCGCAGCGGCACAGGTGCCACACGCCCTCGCGGTGCAGCTCGTTACCCTCCGTGTCGCGGATCGAGACCTCGCCCTCGACCCGGTACGGACCGTCCTCGGTGACCCGGATGACCGCCATGTCGCCTCCCCCGATGCAACGCGGTAATCATGTAATCACCGCGGCGCGGCGGATTCAACCCAGCACGATGACGACGCCGAGCGCGGCCGCGGTGAGCAGGGTCAGGACCGGGCCGCGGCGCAGCGGCAGCGCGAGGATCGCGGCGAACAGCAGCACCCAGTACTGCCAGGGCTCGTCCAGCGCCAGGGCGAGGGGGATCGCCGAGCCGAGGATGGCGCCGATCGCGGCCGGGCCGGCGCCGTCCAGGAAGGCGCGCACCCGTGGGTCGGCCCGCAGCCGGTCGAAGCGGTCGGCGCCGAGCAGGATGAAGGCGAACGACGGGCTGAACGCGACGGCCGCGGCGAGCAGGCCGCCGGTCAGACCGGCCGCCGCGTACCCGACCACGGCCACCGTGTGCACGACCGGGCCGGGGGTGATCTGGCCGAGGGCGACGGCGTTGAGGAACTGCGCGTTCGTCATCCAGTGGTAGTGGTCGACGGCATCGGCCTGCATGAGCGGGATGATGACGAAACCACCGCCGTAGGAGAGGGCGCCGACCTTGAGCGCGACCCAGGCGACCGAGAGCAGGACGCCGCCGCCGAGGCCGGTGGCGGCCAGCGCCGGCAGCGACGGCCGGTGCAGCCGGGCCGGGACGCGCTGGGCGATCACCTCGGCCGCGCCGAGCGCGATCAGCAGCAGCACCAGCCATGGTCCGGCCGTCGCCGCCGCGATGCCACCCAGCAGCAGGTAGACCACCCACCGCGGGCGGCTGCGGGTCCGCCGCCAGCTCGGCGGCATCAGGCTCCACCCGGCCTGCACGGCGATGGCGGCCACCGCCGCTCCGGCCCCGGCGCCCGCGGCCTTGACCCAGGCCGGCGGATCGCCCTCGAGGAACAGCGCGGACAGGGCCAGGATCGCGACCAGGCCGGGCAGGATGAACGCGGCGCCGCCGACGATCGCGCCGGGGCGGCCGCGCACCCGCCAGGCGCTGAAGATGGCGAGCTGGGTCGAGGCCGGGCCGGGCAGCAGGTTGCAGGCGGCGATCGCGTCCTCGAACTCCTGCGGGCTGATCCACCGGCGGTCGTCGACGCAGAGCTTGCGCAGCAGGGCGATGTGCGCGGGCGGCCCGCCGAAGCCGATGCACCCGATGCGGCCCCACTCCTTGAGGACCGTGCCGAGCGACGCCGCGTGCGCGGTCATAGCGTGTGCACCAGGAAGCCGATGCGCTCGTCGAGCTCGTCGGCGACGGCGTCGAAGTCGGGGCGTGTCCGGGGCTCGGGCACGCTCCAGTGGACGGTCTCGGCCGGGAACGGCGGGCAGACCTCCCGCACCCGGTCGCACAGGGTGATCACGCGATCGAAGCGCTCGCCGTCGAACTCGCTGAGGTGCTTGGAACGGGCATCGGCCAGGTCGATCTGCCGATCGGCCATGACCTTCACCGCGTACGGGTGGATCGGTTTGGGGTTGCTCCCGGCGCTGAAAGCCTCGATGCGGCCCGCCGTGCGCGATCTCAGGAGCGCCTCGGCCATCTGCGAGCGGGAACTGTTCCCGGTGCACAGGAACAACACGCGGCCGTACGCGGTGAGCACCGCACCGGGTCGTGACATCCGCAGCCCGGGGTGCAGGGCCCCACCCGCGTCGGCGAGCAGCGCCGAGCAGCGGGCCAGATCGAGCGCGTAGTAGGTGTCCCGCCGGTCGGCCGTGCTGCGCCGGGCCCGGACCAGCTCCGCCGTCCGCAGCTTGGCCAGGTGGTAGGAGACGAGGTTCTGCGGCTGGCCGACCAGCGCCGTCAGCTCGTGCACGGGCCGGTCGCCGCGGGCCAGCTCGCCGAGCAGGCGCCAGCGCAACGGGTGCCCGGCGGCGGCCAGGAAGACCGGAGGTTCGCTCACCTCCGCAGATTACATCAAGCGCGTTTGATGCAATAGGGAGGTGTGCCGAGCCGGGCCCGGCCCCGATCGCCGCGCCCGCGAGTAATCCCCGGATCGCTGGGAACCCCGCCGACCATGACGACGACCCGGACCGCCGAGACCGCCGCCGAGACCGCCACCGCCGCCGGAGAACCGGAGGCCGCCGACGCGGCGCTGCTGCGGCTCGGCCGAGCCCTGAAGCAGGAGGGCTACCGCTTCACCACCGTCACACCGGCCACTCACGCCCGGGTGAACGCGCGCCCGGCCAACGCCGTCGCCCGCGATCTGCGGGACGTCTTCGGCTGGAGCCGCCCGTTCCGGCCGGGTGTGGTGCCGGACGAGCTGATGGCCCTGCTGCGGGAGGCGGGCGCCCTCGCGCCGGTCACCTCCGCCGGCGAGGAGCTGTGGCGCAGCCTGGTGCGGTTCTCCTCGTACGACGACGAGCTGTTCGTGCACTCGGCGTTCCCGACCGACGCTGAGGGCTCGGTGTTCTTCGGACCGGACACGTACCGCATGGCCGACGCGGTCGCCGACCACGTGCTCGGCCGCCGCGATCCGGTCGAGCGCGCGGTCGACATCGGCTGCGGCACCGGGGCGGGCGCGATCGCGGTCGCGAAGCGGGCGCCCGGGGCCGACGTCATCGCGGTCGACATCAACCCGGTCGCCCTGCGGTACGCGAAGGTCAACGCGGCCCTGGCCGGCGTCGGCGACCGGGTGCACACCCGGCGCAGCGACCTGCTCTCGGACGTCGGCGGCGGGCTCGACCTGATCTTCTCCAACCCCCCGTTCATGATCGACCCGGCCGGGCGCACCTACCGCGACGGCGGCGGCGACACCGGCAACGACCTCAGCCTGCGGATCATCGACGTGGCGGCCGAGCGGCTGCTGCCGGGCGGCTCGCTGGTGCTGTTCAGCGGCACCGGCATCGCCGGCGGCCACGACCCGTTGCGGGAGGCGGCCGGGAAGCGGCTCGCCGGGACCGGCCTGGCCTGGACCTACCGGGAGGTCGACCCGGACGTCTACGGGGAGGAGCTGGAGTCCGGCGCGTACGCGTGGGCCGACCGGATCGCGGTGGTCCTGCTGATCGCCACCCGCACCCGATGACCGGCCTCGGCCCCACGGTCGGCCCCACAGTCGGCGTCGAGGAGGAGTTCCTGCTGGTCGATCCGCACTCCGGGGTCAACGTGCCGGCCGCCGAGAAGGTCTTCGCCGGCCTCGGCGACCGGGCCCACCGCGAGTTCCGGCAGAGCATGGTCGAGATGGTCACCGGCGTCTGCACGGGCCTCGGCGAGCTGGGCGATCAGCTGCTGACGAACCGGCGCGCGGCGGCGGCCGCCGCCACCGCCACCGGGGCCCGCCTGGTCGCGATCGGCGCCACCCCGGTCGCCGAGCCGGTCCGCGCGCCGGCCGGCGACCCGCGGTTCGAGCAGATCGTGCGGCACTACGGCCCGATCGGCCGGGACGCCGCCGTCTGCGGCTGCCACGTGCACGTCGGCGTGCCGAGCCGGGCCCTGGCCGTCGAGGTCTGCACCCGGCTGCGCGGGTGGCTGCCGGTCATCCAGGCGATCGCCGCCAACTCGCCGCTCTACCTGGGCGCGGACAGCGGGCACGCGAGCTGGCGCGGCGCCCAGCTCCGGCGCTGGCCCGGGCTCGGGCCGTGGCCGCACCTGCGCTCGGCCGGCGACTTCGACCGTACGGTCGCCGCCCTGGTCGCCTCGGGCGTGATGCTCGACGAGAGCATGGTGCTCTGGTACGCCCGCCCGTCCGCCCGCTTCCCCACGGTCGAGATCCGGGTCGCCGACGTCTGCCTCTCGGTCGCCGACACCGTGCTGGTGACGGCGCTGGTCCGGGCCCTGGTCGCCACCGCCGCCGCCGGCGACCTGCCGGCCACGGTCCTGCCCGACGTGCTGGTGGACGCCGCGCACTGGAACGCGACCCGCGACGGCCTCGGCGGCACCCTGCTCGACGTGCGCAGCGGCGTCGCCCGCCCGGCCTGGGACCTGGTCGGCGAGCTGACCGAGCTGATCGGCCCGGCCCTGCGCCGCCACGGCGACCACGAGGCCGCCCACGAGGGCCTCGGCCGCCTCGGCCGCGAGGGCACCGGCGCCGACCGCCAGCGCCGATGGCTGTCCGCCCGCGGCGACGTGCTCGCCGTCCTGGACGACGTGGCCGCCGCCACCGTCGCCCCGCCGGCCGGTCGGTGACCTCGCACCCGGTCCGTCGGCTGGGTGACACCGCGGCGACGCCGGCCGGCCGCACACTGAAGCCATGGGTGTCGACTTGGGAAGCGTGCAGTTCTACGCCGGACCGCCGGTTCTCGGCGCGCCGGACGATCTCGACCTGGTGATCCGCGACTTCATCGGCGGGGCGACCAGCTCGCTGCTGATCGCCGTGCAGGAGCTGGACTCGCGGGCCGTCGCCGAGGCGATCCTGGCGGCCAAGGCCCGCAAGGTGCGCGTCCAGCTCATCCTCGAGGGCGACTACCTGGTCGAGGAGCCGCCGATCAGCGACCCGTGGAGCCTGGCCGGCGCCAACGAGGGCAACCGGGTGATCCACGGCGCGCTGCTGCGGGCCGGCGTCAATCTGGTGACCGACCTCAACCCGGCGATCTTCCACCAGAAGTTCATCGTCCGGGACCCGGGCAAGCCGACCGCCGCCGTGCTGACCGGGTCGGCCAACTTCACGCTCACCGACACCGGCACCAACCCGGCCGACCAGCCGGGCAAGCCGGGCAACAACCTCAACCACGTCGTGATCCTGCACGGGCAGGAGGCCGTCGATCTCTACAAGGGCGAGTTCGACCGGCTGCGCAGCGGCACCTTCGGCGACCTGCACGAGCGCCGCGAGCCGCGGCCGGCCGAGTTCCGCCTCGGCAAGATCCGGGTCAAGCCGATCTTCGCGCCGGAGCAGGGCCCGGAGATGGAGATCATGAAGCAGATGCTCAAGGCGCGCGAGCGGATCGACTTCGCGATGTTCACCTTCGCGCAGTCCTCCGGCATCGACGACACCATGGCCGTCCTGCTGCGCTCCGGCATCCCGGTCCGCGGCGTGCTCGACCGTGGCCAGGGCAGCCAGAAATGGGCGGCGACCCAGCCGCTCAAGGCGGCCGGCGCCGAGCTGTACGAGAACGCGCCCGGCACCGGCGTGCGCAAGGTGCACCACAAGCTGATGGTCGTCGACCAGCAGCTGGTGATCGCCGGCAGCTTCAACTACACCGACCCGGCCAACACGCTGAACGACGAGAACATCGTGGTCCTCGGCGACCTCGAGGAGACCGACGACGACGCCAAGGTGGCGCAGAAGGAGCTGGCCGCCTACGCCCTGGCCGAGATCGACCGGATCATCACGAAGCTGTCCCGCCCGGTGTGAGGCGTCAGCCGAGCAGGGCCGCGAGCGGGTCGGCGTCGGCCGGCGGTTCGAACGAGAGCCGGCCGGCCATCGCGACCACCATGGCCCGGTACTGCGGGCCGTGAGCGGCGAACGGGGTGGACAGCTCGAAGGTGACCAGCCGGTCGCCGGCCGGCGACGGGACGAACGCCTCCAGCTGCCACACCGGCGCCTCGGCGCCCTCGGCCAGCACGTGCTGCCCGGGGATCGGGGGAGCCGGCAGCAGCAGCGTGTGCTCGAAGAACGCGGCCGGCCCGTGGGGCAGGTCGAGGATGTCGGCCTGACCCTGCTCGGCCGCCTCGGCCTTGCCGACCAGCAGGTCGCGCAGCACCAGCCGCGGGTTGCGCTCGCCGGGGAAGTCGAGCACGGTCACGACGAGGGTGGACGTGATCACCTGGCCGTTCAGCGCCGACTGGTGCCGGCCGAGCCCGCAGTAGATCGCGTTGCGTTCGGCCAGCGCGGTCAGGAACGCGTTCAGCGAGCGCAGCACGAAGGTCGCGGCCCGGCGCTGCTCGGGCGGTCCCAGCTCGTCGACGAGCTTGCTGGTCGTCTCGATGGTCTCCGGGATGTTCTCGAGCGGCAGTTCGGCGTACCCCTCGGGAATCGACAGCCAGACCGGGGCCGCCGCGTCAGTCGTCTCCGTCACCGGTCACCTCCCCCCACACCGTTTTGATCGTCTTCTTGGCCGAGCCGATCGTCTTGTTGACGAAGTTGGCCCCGTCGGCGACCGCGCCCTCGATGCGCTGGGCACCCGGCTCGAGAATGCGTGCCGCCTCGAGCACGTCGCCGACCTTCGGGATCTTGGCGACCTGCTTCATCACGAACCCGGGGTCGTGGGCGACCGCGCTGCCGATCTCGACGATCGTCGGGAAGCCGCGGGCCCCCTCGGCGAACAGCTCGCTGCCCGCCTTGATCGACTTGGTGGCGACGCCGACGCCCGGCACCAGGCCGATCACGTCGCCGCCGAGCTGCAGCACCGAGCCCCAGTTGCCGGAGAAGTCGCCGTGCAGCACCTCGCCGAGATCCTTGCGCACCTTCGGGTCGGCGAGCGTGGTGACCAGCGCGCCGGCCCCGGCCACCAGCGAGACGCCGAGCGCGATCGCGTCGATCGGCGGCGGCGTGCAGAGCGCGATCAGGCCGGAGATGGCCGAGATCGTGCTGAGCACCGCGTGGATGTCGTCGAGGTGGTCCATGACCCAGTCGCCGACCGCGTCGACGGCGTGCGCGATGCCCTGGCCGAGCCGGCTGAGCAGGCCCGGCTTGTGCGGGGCGAACTTGGCCGCGTCCTTGAGCGCCTCGGCCGCCCGGCTCGCCGCCTCGTCCCACTCGTCGTGCAGGTCGCGGGCCTTCTTGCGGACGGCCTCCAGCCGGTCCTCGGCGGCGTTGAGCCCTTCGGTGGCGTTGCGCAGGGCCAGGGCCGCGCTGTCCAGCCGCCGCTGGGCGCCCTGCAGCTCCTCGTCGGTGGCGAAGTACTGCCCGGCGAGCTGGAGGTCGGGGTTCCCGGCGGCCTGCTGCTGCCGCTCCCGCGCCGCGTTCAGCTCCTGGACGGCCTGGGCCGCCTCCTGCTCGAGCGCGGCCGCCCGCTGCTGGTAGCCGGTGAGCGAGCCGCCCCAGCCGCGCAGCGTGGACATCGCCTGGTTGAGCGACTGGTTGGCCTTGCCCAGGTCCTCGATCAGCGTCGAGTTCAGGTGCTGCCGGAACGCGTCGCCGGCCTCGCCCTGCCACACCGCCGACTGGTCGTTGCGCAGCCGGTTCATCAGATCGTTGGCCTGCTGCATCGAGGTCGCGGCCGTGTTGATCTTCTGCTGCAGCGCCGAGACGCTGTCGACGTTCCCCGGGCAGGGATCAAAACCCAGGTTCGGGTACGTCGCGGTAGCCCCCATGATGTGTCCCTTCCCCCGGCCTAGCGGGACCTTCCGAAACGCGCCGGTCCGCCCGGCCGGTAGAGCCGCGCCTCGGCCGCCCACGGCGCCTTGCCGCTCGGCTTGTCCGGCTGCTCGGTGTACCAGCGGCGGTACTTGTCGAGCAGGTCCCAGTCGACGAACTGGTACGGCGGGGGCAGCTGGCCGGCCGCACCCGAGCGCAGCGCCGCGATGCCGTCCCGCAGAGCGAGGTGGTTGAGCCACGGGTTCCAGCTGAACCGGATCTCGGCCCCGGCGCCGGGCAGCCGGTAGACGCCGATCGTCGCCGGGTTGCCGGCGAACTCGACCGCGCCGCCCGGCTGCACCAGCGTCTCCGGCCCGTCGTACGGCTTGCCGACCATCTTGCCGAGCTTCTCCTGCGAGTACAGCTCACCCAGCCGCTGCCCGCTGTGCGGGTCGAACAGCTGGAACGTCTCGTGGTTACGCGTCCAGCGGTACGACTCCCAGGCGTCGAAGGTCAGCACGCCCTTCCACGGGTTCGCCTCCGACTGCCAGCGGCCCCACCGGTAGTTGAGCCGCTGCCAGGGCAGCGCGGCCAGCAGCGACCAGGTGTCCCGCGCGTTGTCCAGCGCCTCCTTCTCCCGCTTGCCGCCGGACGCGGCCGCCGACTCCAGGGCGGGCAGAGCGGCGGCGAGCTGGGCGGCCAGGCCGGCGTCGGTCGCGAGGGCCGAGCCGGGGCGGATCGGGTCGGGGGGTGCCATGGTCGCGCTCCTGGGGTCAGCCGGCGTGGTTGAGCTGGGCGCCGGCCTGGTTGATGATCGCCAGCGGCTGCCCGAGCGTCTTCACCGCGTCGGAAATGGCGGTATCCGTCCCGGTGTACGCCTGCCGCACGTCCCGGACCGCGCCGGTCGTCTCGCCGACCAGCTCACCCAGCTGCTTCGCCCCGTACTCCCAGCTGTGCTGGAACTCCGCGGCGGCGTCGTTGAGCTTGCCGTTGCCGATCTGCGTGTCGTTGCCGGACAGGAGTCGCGGCAGGTCGGCGAGGTGCTGCTGGGCCTGCTGGAGGGTGGTGACGTACTGCCCGAGCGTGTCCAGCTCGACCTGGAAGAACTCCGCCATCGCCCACCGCCCCGTCCGTCACCGTGAGTAGGTGGGGACAGTACCAAACCCGGGCTTGCCGAGTGAGCCTGGTCGATCCGCCCTCAGCGCGGCGGCTCGCTGTCGCGGCCGGTCCCGGCGCGGAACCGGAAGGTCTTGTGGGTGCCGTCGCAGAACGGCTTGATCGCGGACCGGCCGCAGCGGCACAGGGCGATCGTGTCCCGGCCCGCCTCGATCGGCTCACCGTCGGGGGTCCGCAGCTCGAAGTTGCCGCGCACGATGAGCGGCCCGTCCTCGTACGGTGTGATGATCGCCGACATGCCGCCGATGATCCCCGCTCCGCGCGTCGCCAAACCCGCCGTTTAGCCGATCACGGTGCGGGAATTCGCCGCCTCATGAAACTTCCCGCCCCGAGGGGCACCCTGTCGGCCGCGGTGATCGACGCGCTCAACGGGACGGCGGCCACCCTGCCGCCGACAGCCGAGCCGGACGACGACGAGGACCTCCAGCTGTCGCTGTTCGTCTGCTACGAGCTGGCGTACCGGTCCTGGGACGGCGTCGACGACGCCTGGGAATGGGATCTGGATCTGCTGCGGGTGCGCGCCGAGCTGGAGCGGCGATTCGAGGCGGGCGTACGGTCGCTGGCCGGCCCGCCGGAGCCGGTGGACCCGGAGTCGGTGCCGTCCGGCCTGATGGAGATCGTCGCCACCGACGACGGCCCGCCGCTGTCGAAGTACCTGCGCGGCCGGGCCACCCACGAGCAGTTCCGCGAGTTCGTCACGCACCGCTCGATCTACCAGCTGCGCGAGGCCGACCCGCACACGTGGGCGATACCCCGGCTGAGCGGGCGGGCCAAGGCGGCGCTGATCGAGGTGCAGCTCGACGAGTACGGCGGCGGGGTCACCGACCGGATGCACCAGGAGCTGTTCAAGAAGACCATGTCCTGGTTCGGCCTCGACCTGACCTACGGCGCGTACGTCGAGTCGGTGCCGGCCGCGACGCTGGCCGTGAACAACCTGATGTCGCTGTTCGGGCTGCACCGGGCCAACCGCGGCGCGCTGCTGGGGCATCTGGCCGCGTACGAGATGACGTCGTCACTGCCGAACCGGGCGTACGCGAACGGGCTGCGCCGGCTCGGCGGCGACCCGGACGCGACGGCGTTCTACGACGAGCACGTCGAGGCCGACGCCGTGCACGAGCAGATCGCCGCGCACGACCTGTGCGGGACGTTCGCCCGCTCCCAGCCGGAGCTGGCCGGCCAGGTGCTCTACGGCGCGCGCTGCGCCCTCGCGCTCGACAACCGCTGGGCGGGGGAGGTCCTGAACGCCTGGGCGGCCGGCCACTCGTCGCTGCGCGACTAGAAGGCGGCCTGCCTGCCGTCCCGCTCGGCCACCAGCGTGTACGCCCCGGCCGTGACCGTCAGGGTGTCGCCGCTGACAGTGGCCGGCACCGGCACGTCGTCGCCGATCGCGTCGATCGCGGCGATGGCGAGCAGCACGACCGGGTCGTCGCCGGCGTATCCGGCGTCGGTGCTGATCAGGCCGTGGGCGACGAAGCCGTCCGCCGTCACCCGGTAGCCGCCGCTGTGGTAGTTCACCGGCTCGTCGGCGCCGAAGTGCCCGTCGGGGGTGAACCGCAGCGAGACCGCGTAGCTGCGCGGGATCGGGGTGGTCGTGCCGTCGTGGCTGATCGACGACACGGCCCACCGGTAACCGGTGAATCCCGGGGGCGGCGCGGCGGCCGGAGCCGAGCACGCCGCGAGCAGGACCAGGACGCCGGTCAGCGCGACCACGAGCGGCCTCCGGCGGGTGACGCGATCGAGGCTCATGGCAGGTAGACGACAAGACCCCGGTGGCGGTTCCCTCAGGCGCGGACCACCCGGAAGGACGGCACCGGGGACGCGGCGCGCAGGTACCGCACCACCTCCGCGCTGAAGCACTCGCCCGGCATGATCACCGGCCCGAACGCGTCGGCGCTGATCCGGCCGGCCGGGTCCGCGACCGGCTCGCTGTCGGCCAGGTACGCCGCCCGCGGCGACATCATCCGCTGCGGGCCGGGCGGCGGCGCGACCGCCGTCCGGTCCGGCCGCGGCGGGGCGGCGGCCAGCGACCGCAAGCCGTCGACCACCCGCGTCTCGACCGCATCGTCGGCGCCGGCCAGCGAGCGCACCACCCGCCGGCCGTCGGCGCGCCAGGCGTCGTCGCGCAGGCAGTCGCGCGCCTGCCAGCCGGTGATGCCGAGGTCGGACACGTCGATGGTGAGGGTGAGCGGGTCCCACTCGGCCACGCCGTCGCACTTGATGATCGACTGGTCGAGCAGGGTCAGCCCGGAGACGCCGGCCAGCCGCTCGCGGATCCGCTCGGCCCGGTCCAGCGCGGCGTCGAGCAGGCGGCAGCCGTGGCGGGACATGGTTTCCCGGTACGCGTCGAGCGCCGGCCACTCGGCGCCGGTGTGCGCGTCGAGGCTGACCCGGAGCAGGTCCGCGTCGACGAGGCCGCCGCCGCTGAGCACCACCGACGGGCGGGTCTCGCCGTTCGCGAGCGGGTGGTGCACGACGATGTCGGCGCCGGCCTCGATCGCCGCGGTCGGCAGGCCCGGGTGGAACGCGAAGTGGCCGCCGCGCTCCTCGTCGACCAGCAGCGGGACGTCGCGGCGGTGGCAGGCCGCGGCCAGCCGCTCGAGGTCGGCGCAGATGCCGTGCTCGGTCGGGGTGACGACCAGCACCGCCCGGATCTGCGGGTCCCGGTCGAGGGCGCTCTCGATCTCCCGGACCGGGGCCGGGCACGGGATCTGCCGCTCGTCGTCCCAGCAGGAGGGCAGCCAGACCGGCTCGGCGCCGGCGGTGATCATCGAGGCCACCACGTCCCGGTGGACGTGCCGGTCGGACAGCACCTTCCGGCCCGGCTCGAGAAGCGCGACGAGCGCCCCGTGCAGGGCGACGCCGGCGCCACCCGAGGTGAAGATCGCGTTCCGGGCGCCGGTGAACTCGGCGTAACGCCTCTCGGCCTCGTTGTCCATGACGGCCGCATTCCATGATCACCCCCCACCGAAACGTGCGAATTCCGACGGGGTTTGGAAACACCGACAATGGGTACGCGCGCCGGAGCCCCGGAAGTGGACGACCTCGCGTGGCTCGCCGCCGGACGTTCGGGGAGCCGGCAGGTGGGGTAAAGCTCCCGCATCGCGCCGATGAGGGAGGAAAGACATGTCCGTGGTGGTCACCGGGGCTAGCGGCGGTGTCGGACGGGCGGTGGCCCGCCGGTTCGGGGCCCGCGGCGAGAAGGTCGCGCTGCTCGCCCGGGGCGAGAAGGGGCTGGAGGCGGCGGCGGAGGAGATCCGGCGTGCGGGCGGCACGGCGCTGCCGCTGCCGGTCGACGTGGCCGACTTCCACGCCGTCGACGCGGCCGCCGCCAAGGCCGAGAGCGAGCTCGGCCCGATCGACACCTGGGTCAACGTGGCGTTCTCGTCGGTCTTCGCGCCGTTCGAGGAGATCACGCCGGAGGAGTTCCGGCGGGTCACCGAGGTCAGCTATCTGGGCTACGTCTACGGCACGCACGCCGCCCTGGCCCGGATGAAGCCGCGGAACCGGGGCACCATCGTGCAGGTCGGCTCCGCGCTGGCCTACCGGGGCATCCCGCTGCAGACCGCCTACTGCGGAGCCAAGCACGCCATCCAGGGCTTCAACGAGGCGCTGCGCTGCGAGCTGCTGCACGCCAAGAGCGGCGTGCGCACCACGATGGTGCAGCTGCCGGCCGTGAACACGCCGCAGTTCACCTGGCTGCGCTCGCGCCTGCGCCGGCACGCCCAGCCGGTGCCGCCGATCTACCAGCCCGAGGTGGCCGCCGGCGCGATCGTCTACGCGGCCGACCACCCCCGCCGCCGGGAGTACTGGGTCGGCGCCTCGACCGCCGGGACGCTGCTGGCCAACGCCGTCGCGCCGGGCATCCTCGACCGCTATCTCGCGCGTACCGGCATCGACTCGCAGCAGACCGCCCAGCCGCACGACCCGCACGCGCCGGGCAACCTCTGGGAGCCCGAGGACGACGCCCAGGGCCACGACTTCGGCGCCCACGGCGAGTTCGACGACCGTTCCAAGTCCCGCAGCGTCCAGGTCTGGGCGTCGCAGAACCACACGGTTCTGGGCGTCGCCGGCGCGGTGGCCGCCCTCGGCCTCGGTGTCCTCGCCCGCCGCGCGCGGTAGCCGGTGCGCAAGGGGCACGCGCGGTCTTCTTCCCGCTCGGCGCCTCGGTCGACCGCGCGAGCTGCTGGCCGATCCGCCGCTGGAGACCTGGCTCCGCGACCACCTGATCGGGCGAATTCCGGGGGCGCGCGATGAGTCGTGAGACGGGCGGACGGGCCGGGGAGATCCTCGGCCGGGTGGTGCGCGACGGCTCGGCCACGAGCTCGGCCGGGTCGCCGACCTGATCACCGACGACGAGAAACGGGTGGTCGCGGACCTGATCGTCCGCGGTCGCCGGGGCGGCTGCTCGGCTACGAGCGGGCCGGGACGAGCGGGCCGTGGCTGGTCGAGAAGCTCGCCCGGCGGGTGTGGCGGCGCAACGCCGTCGAGGTCGCCTGGGCGGATCTGCGGGTGTAGCACGCCGGCGACGGGGCATACCGCGCGGAATGCGAGCCGTGGCGCAAGCCGTGTCCTGAGCACGGTTGACATGAGGACGGTTCGGGACTGAGGTGGGAGTCATGGCGCATCGCGACGTAGTCGTGGTGGGCGCGTCGGCGGGCGGGGTCGAGGCGCTTCGTGCCATGGCCGCCGGGCTGCCGGCCGATCTGCCCGCGTCGGTGCTGATCGTGCTGCACATGCCGGCCGCCGCGCCGAGCGCGCTGCCGCAGATCCTGACCCGTTCCGGCCCGCTGATCGCGCGGACCGCCTTCGACGGCGAGCCGCTGATCGAGGGCCGCATCTACGTGGCGCCGCCCGACCAGCACCTGCTGGTTCTCGATCACCGGGTACGGCTGAGCCGTGGCCCGAGCGAGAACGGGCACCGCCCGGCGATCGATCCGCTGTTCCGATCGGCCGCCCGCGCCGCGGGCGCACGGGTGATCGCCGTGACGCTCTCCGGCAGCCGGGACGACGGCGCGGTCGGGTCGGAGGAGGTGGCCGCGCACGGCGGCGTGGTCGCGGTGCAGGACCCCGCGGACGCGCTCAACCCGTCGATGCCGCGGGCCGTGCTGGCCCGGGTCGGCGCGGCCCACGTCGCGACCGCCGCCGACCTCGGCAAGCTGATCGGCGAACAGACGGCGACCGAGGTCGCCGACCAGCCTGCCCCGGTGGACGTCCGGCTCGGCGCCGAGGTGGCGATCGACGACTTCGCACCGATCACGACCGACCGCCTCACCGAGACGCCACCCGTGTTCGGCTGCCCGAGCTGCGGCGGCGGTCTCTACGAGCTGGAGAGCTGGCCGCTGCCGCGCTACCGGTGCCGGGTCGGCCACGCCTGGTCGCCGGAGAGCCTGCTCGACGAGCAGGCGCTGGCGACCGAGGGCGCACTGTGGACCGCGTTGCGCGCCCTCGAGGAGAAGGCCGCGCTCAGCCGCCGGATGGCCACCCGCAGTCCGGGCGACGCCATCCGGTTCGGCGCCCTCGCCGAGGACGCGGAGGGGGCCGCCCGGCTGATCCGGGATCTGCTCGCCCGGCTCGGCGGCTCCACCGCCGCACGTGAGAAGTGACGCCTTGCGGTAACTTGAGCCGAGGTTCGCGGGAAGGCGCTGCATGGAAGCGGTCGACAGTCAGTTCGAGGAACTGCTGCTGCATGTGAAGGAGCTTCGCGGCTTCGATTTCACCGGCTACAAGAGGTCCAGCCTCATGCGCCGGGTCGATCGCCGCATGGCTCAGGTCGCCATCGACTCGTACGGGGATTATCACGACTATCTCGAGGTCCACCCCGACGAGTTCACCGCGCTGTTCAACACCATCCTGATCAACGTCACGGCCTTCTTCCGCGACCCCGAGGCCTGGGACTACCTGCGGCACGAGGTGATCGAGCCACTGCTCGCGGCCAAGCCGGCGGACATGCCGATCCGGGTGTGGAGCGCCGGCTGCGCGTCCGGCGAGGAGGCCTACACGCTCGCCATGGTGCTCTGCGAGATCCTCGGCCCCGAGCGGTATCGCGAACGGGTGAAGATCTACGCCACCGATGTCGACGAGGAGCAGCTGGGCGAGGCGCGGCACGGGAGCTACGGGCAGCGGGCGATCGCCGGCGTCCCCCCGGAGCTGCTGGGCCGGTATTTCGAGGCGAACGGCAACCGCTACGTCTTCCGCAAGGATCTCCGCCGGACCGTCATCTTCGGCCGCAACGACCTCGTCCAGGACGCCCCGATCTCCCGGGTCGACATCCTGACCTGCCGCAACACGTTGATGTACTTCAACGCCGAGACGCAGGCGCGCATCCTCGGCCGGTTCCACTTCGGCCTGCTCGACGGCGGCGCGCTCTTCCTCGGCAAGGCCGAGATGCTGCTCAGCCACTCGCAGCTGTTCGTGCCGGTCGATCTCAAGCGCCGGGTCTTCCGCAAGGTGTCCCGGCCGGCGGCGCTGATCGGCTCGGCCCCGGCCGACGTGCCGGCGATGCCCGGCCGCACTCAGCTGGCCGGGCTCGACCAGCTGCGCCACGCCGCCCTGCTGACCAACCCGCTGGCTCAGATCGTGGTCACCGCCAACGGCGTGGTCGCGTTCAGCAACCGTAAGGCGAACGACCTGTTCGGCCTGGCCGCCCGGGACGTCGGCCGCCGCTTCCAGGACCTCGAGCTGTCCTACCGGCCGATCGAGCTGCGCAAGCACATCGAGCAGGCGCAGGCCGAGCAGAGCTCGCTGCGCGTCTCCGACGTCGAGTACACCCGCGCGCCCGGCGACACCGTCTACCTGGACGTGCAGGTGAGCCCGCTGATCGACGCGGAGGCCGGCCTGCTCGGGGTCACCCTGATCTTCCACGACACGACCGCGGCCCGGCAGCTGCGCACCGAGCTCGAGCATGCCAACAGCGAGCTGGAGGCGGCGTACGAGGAGCTGCAGTCGACGAACGAGGAGCTGGAGACCACCAACGAGGAGCTGCAGTCCACGGTCGAGGAGCTGGAGACCACCAACGAGGAGCTCCAGTCGACCAACGAAGAGCTCGAGACGATGAACGAGGAGCTCCAGTCCACCAACGACGAGCTGCAGAGCATCAACGAGCAGCTGCACCGCAGCAGCATGGAGCTGGACCAGGCGAACGCCTTCCTCGACGCGGTGCTGGGCGGGTTGCGCGCCGGGATCGCGGTTGTCAATCGCGATCTGCGGGTACAGGTGTGGAACCGGGAGGCCGAGAACCTGTGGGGACTGCGCTCGGCCGAGGCGGTCGGCGAGCACCTGCTCAACCTCGACATCGGCCTGCCGGTCGACCGGCTCCGCCCGCTGGTGCGGCAGGCGCTGGCCGGCGACCAGAACATCGAGGATCTCGAGCTGGAGGCGGTCAACCGGCGTGGACGGGCGATCACCGTACGTGTCGCCTGCAGTCCGCTCGCCGGGGCGGAGGAGCCGGCCGGCGCCATCATCGCGATGGAAGCGGGGGAGTTTGCGCCGGGCAGCGCTGGGCATCCCTCCGAGCGGACGGAGGTGTGACCGATGACCGGGTCGCTGGGCTGGACGGTGAACGATCACGATGAGCACGCCGTGGTCGCCGTGTACGGGCGCCTCGACCTGCGCGGCACGCCCGCACTGCGTACCGTCCTGCTGAAGTGCCTGGCCGAGCAGCCGGAGGCGCTGCTGGTCGAGCTGTCGGCGGTCGAGCTCTGCGACGAGACCGCCCTGTCGGTGTTCACCGCCGTCTCCCGGCAGGCCGCGCAGTGGCCGGGCACCCCGTTGCTGGTCTGCGCCCCTCCGCCGGACATCGCGGAGCTGCTCGAGCGTGGCCGGTACGGCAAGCTCCCGGTCTACCGCGACCTCGAGGAGGGCCGGCGCGCGATGGCGGACGGCCGGGCCGTCGTGCCCTCGCTCAGTGACAGCCTGTTCCCCATCCCGGGCGCCATCCGGCACGCCCGCAACCTCGCCACCGAGGCCTGCGCCACCTGGGGCCTGCCCGAGCTGATCGGCCCGGCCAGCCTGGTGGCCAGCGAGCTGGTGACCAACGCCATCGAGCACGCCGGCACGATGATCACCGTCCAGTTCACCCGGCGGAAGCGGTACATGCACGTCGCCGTCCGGGACGGCTCGCCGGTCGAGCCGGTGCTGGCCGAGGAGGTTACGGCCGGCGACCGGGGCCGCGGCCTGAAACTGGTGGACAGCGTCGCCACCCACTGGGGATGGCTGCCCTCGCGCGACGGCAAGGTCGTCTGGGCCACGCTGGCGGCCTGATCCTTACGGCTCGACCAGGTCCTGCAGGCCCGAAGCGGTGACGATCCGGCAGACGTACGCCTGAAGCCCCGTCACCCGCATCTCGATGCCCCGCACCCGCGCCGCCTCGTGCACCGCCACCAGCACCCCGATGCCGGCCGCGTCCAGCAGCGGCACCCCCGACAGGTCGACGCGCAGGCTGCGCATCCGGGCGCCGTCGCGGACCGCCGCCATCAGCTCGTCGCGCAGGTAGCGGGCGTTGTCCCGGTCGACCTCGCCGGTCACCCGGGTCGAGATCACGTCGCCGCGATAGGCGGTGGCCAGCGTGAGCCGATGGTCGGTCTCGTCGGTGCCGGCCCAGACCGGCGGGTTGTCGCTGAGCATCGCCTGCCGCAGCCAGGTCAGCGCGCGGGCCAGCAGCCGCGACACGTGCATCTGCGAGACGCCCAGCTCCCGGGCGATGTCGGCCTGGCTGCGGTTGCCGTAGAAGCGCAGCGCCAGGATCCGGCGCTCCCGCTCCGGCAGCCGGCAGATCAGCCGTTCCACGCTCGTCCGGTCGTCGACCAGGTCGAGCCCGGGATCGTCGGAGCCGAGCAGGTCACCCACCTCGGCGCCGTGGTAGCCGTCGGCCTCGGCGTTGAGCGACCCGGGGGAGTAGGCGGCGCCGGAGATCTCGGCCTCCCGCACGTCGGACACGGCGATGTTGAGCCGGGCGGCCACCTCCTCGTCGGTGGCCCGGCGGGACAACTCGGCGGTGAGCGCGGCCCGGGTCTGGCCGACCTCGAGGCTGAGGTCCTGCAGCCGCCGCGGCACGTGCACGCCCCAGCCATGGTTACGGAAGTGGCGCTTGATCTCGCCGGTGATCGTGACGATCGCGTAGGCGGTGAACGAGCCGCGCTCCGGATCGTACCGGTTGACCGATTTCACGAGCCCCAGCCGTGCCACCTGCTCCAGGTCCTCCGCGGGCTCGCCGCGGCCGCGGTAGCGGCGGGCCAGCCGGCGCGCGAACGGCAGGGCGACGCCGACGAACTCGGCCCGCAGCCGCTGCTGAGTCGGATCGTCGGCGCCGGCGCAGGCACGGGTGTATTCATCGGCCGCGGCGTCCAAATCTTCCAGCGGCTCGAACTCACCGGTGACCGGCATGCGCAGACCCCCTCGTCGCGGCTTCTTGCCGAGTGTCAACCAAAGAGCCTTGCCCGGGGTACCGCTTTCGCAAACATCCGCACGATGAGCGTCTTGTCCGGTTGCGGTTCGGTAGTACGGCCCGCTTCCGGCGAAGCGCGGCCGGTGCGCCTCCCGAACAGGCACTCGGCGCCGAGAGACGGCGCCATTTGCCTGATGGGGGTTCGGGACCGTGCGGTTTGCACCACTGAAGGAGCGCAACTACCGGCTCTGGGCCGGCGCCGACCTGGTGTCGACGGCCGGGACGTGGATGCAGGTGCTCGGCCTCAACTGGGTGATGCTGTCCAGCACCGGCTCGGCCACCATGATGGGCGCGGTGGTCATGCTGCAGTCGCTGCCGGTGCTGCTGCTCGGCAGCTGGGGCGGCGCGCTGGCCGACCGTCTCCCGGCCCGCTCGGCGCTCATCCTCTGCCAGGCGCTGCGGGCGCTGCTCGCCTTCGCCCTGCTCGCGCACGCCGGCCATGTGCTGATCTTCGCGGTGGCGCTGGCGTCCGGCGTGATCAGCTCGTTCGAGGGTCCGATGCTGGGCCGGTTCGGCTCGGCGCTGGTGCCTCGCGAGTCGCTCGGCTCGGCGCTCGCGCTCGGCTCGGTGCTCAGCTCGGCCGGCCGCATCGGCGGCATGGCGCTGGGCGGTGTGCTGGTCGGCATCACCGGACCGGCCGTGCTCTTTCTGATCAACGGCGTCTCGTACCTCGCGGTCATCGCCGCACTGGCCGCGATGCGGGCGGGTGACCTGCGGGTGCTGCCGCGAGCCGCGGCCGGCGAGGGCGGGATCAAGGCCGGTCTCCGGTACGTGGTGAGCAGCCCCGTCGTGCTCATCGTGCTCGCCCTCTCGTTCGTCCTCGGCTCGCTCGGCCGCAACTACCAGGTCAGCATGGCCGCGATGACGGCCGGCCCGCTGCACGGCGGCTCCGGCGCCTACGGCCTGCTCTCCACCGTCTTCGCGGTCGGCGCGGTGGCCGGCGGCGTGCTGCTGGCCGGCAGCGGCCGGTCGACCATGCGCGTGCTGCTGGCCAGCGGCCTGACGATCAGCGTGCTCCAGCTGCTCTCCGGGCTGGCACCGAACGTGGCCGGCTTCGCCGCCCTGCTGCTGCCGATCGCGGCCGGCGCGGTCGTCTTCGACACCGTCGTCTCCACCCGCATCCAGCTCGACACCCGCGAGGACATGCGCGGCCGGGTGCTGGCCACCATGGGCATCGTCTCGTCGCTGGCCGGCATCGTGGGCGCCCCGGCCGTCGGCTGGCTGGCCGACACCCTCGGCGCCCGCGGCGCGCTGGTGCTGTGCGGCCTGCTGACCACGCTCGCGGCGGTGGCCGGCGCGGTCGCCGTCGCCCGGGTCAGCGGCGTGACGCTGCCCGGACGCCGGCTCGTCCCGCTGGCCGCTCAGTAGCCTTTACCGTCCCGCTGACCGGCCGGTAGGCGTCGCCGTCCCGCTGACCGGTCATCAGGCGACGCCGTCTCTTCTCACCACCCGTCTCTTTTCACCACCCGTGCGGGGGCGCCGTGAGGTGCACGACCGTGGTCGTGGTCATCTCGTCGAGCAGCTCGGGGCCGTAGCCGTACCCCTGACCGCTGCCGCGGCGCGGATGCGCGGCACCGCCCGGAGCACCGCCGAAGACCGCGTTGACCTTGACGGTTCCGGCCGGCAGCTCGCGCCAGGCCCGCTGGGCGTGGCTCATCGACCGGGTGAGCACGGTGGCCGCCAGCCCGTATGCCGAGTCGCCGGCCCGGGCCAGGGCCTCGTCGAACGAGTCCACCGCGGCCACCGGCGCCACCGGCCCGAACGTCTCCTCGCGCATCACCGCCATGTCGTCGGTGCAGCCGGCCAGCACGGTCGGCGGATACCAGGCGCCCGGCCCGGCCGGAGCCGAGCCGCCTCGCAGCGCCTCGGCGCCGGCCTTCACCGCCTGCTGGACCTGGTCGTCGACGGCGTCCCGCAGCCGCCGGTCGACCAGCGGGCCCAGCCGGGGCTGCCACTGGTCGGCCTCGTCCGCCAGCGCCGCGAGGAACGGCTCGGCCAGCGACCGGTGCACGTAGATGCGTTCGACCGCCACGCAGATCTGCCCGGAGTTCGCGAACGCGCCGAGCGCGGCCTGCCCGGCGGCCCACCGGGGGTCCACATCGGCGTCCACGATCAGCGGGTCCTTGCCGCCGTTCTCCAGCAGCGCCTTCGCGCCGGTCCGGGCGCAGGCGGCGGCGATCGCCCGGCCGGTGGCGGTGGAGCCGACGTGGGCCACGACGTCGACCGGGGAGGCGGCCAGCGCGGCGCCGACCTCGCCGTCGCCGTTGACCAGGTTGAGCACGCCGTCCGGGAAGTGCGGGGCGACCAGCTCCACGAGCCGCGCGCCGGTGGCCGGGGTGCGCTCGCTCGGCTTGGCGACAACCGTGTTGCCGGTGACCAGGGCCGCACCCAGCAGTCCGCAGGCGACCGCCACCGGGTCGTTCCACGGTGTCAGCACGGCGACCACGCCGCGCGGCTGGTAGGCCATCAGGTCGACGGCGTCGGCGCCGCCGGCCAGGGACCGGCCGCGGTGCACCGGGCCGAGCTCGGCGTACTGACGCAGGGTGCCGACGCCGGCGGCGATCGTGTCGCGGGCCTCGGCGACCGGTTTGCCCATCTCGGCGGCCATCATCGCGGCCAGCTCGTCGCCGGCCGCGTCGACCGCGCCGGCCGCCGCGTGCAGGGCCGCGCCGCGCTCCGCCGGGGCGGTCCGGGCCCAGTCCGGTGCGGCCGCGCGAGCCGCCCGGACGGCCGCCGCCACCTCGTCGGATGAGGAGAAGGAAAGCCTGGTGACGGGCTGGTCGTCGCGGGGGTTGAGGACGGTCAGATCCCGCCCGGCCGAAGCGGCCGACCAAGTTCCGTCGATGAGTTGTGCGACCTCGTACATGGCCGCCGAATGCCCGCGACCAGCGCGAACAAACATTTCGGAGAAGTCGATGATCATGCGAGTAGATCAGCGATCGAGGGGTATCCGCAGCCCCATGCGAGTTCTGGGAATCAATGCGATCTTTCACGACCCGGCCGCGGCGCTGGTCGTCGACGGTCGCGTGGTGGCGGCCGCCGAGGAGGAGCGGTTCAGCCGGCGCAAGCACGGCAAGCGGCCGGTTCCGTTCGCCGCGTGGGAGCAGCCGGAGCTGGCGGCGGCCTGGTGCCTGCGCTCGGCCGGGCTCGGCCCCGGCGACATCGACGCGGTCGCCTACTCGTTCGACCCGGGACTGACCCGGGACCTCGCCACCATGGGCGTGACCGACCCGTCGGACGCCATGCGCGTCGACTATGCCCGCCGGGCGCCGCAGTTCCTGGCCACCGCGCTGCCCGGCCTCGACCCCGAGCGGGTGCGGTTCGTGCCGCACCACGTCGCGCACGCCGCCTCGGCCGGGCTCTCGGTGCCCGAGGACAACGCGGTGCTGGTGCTGGACGGCCGGGGCGAGGTCGCCTCCCACCTGGCCGGTGTCTACCGCGGCGGCGAGCTGACCACATTGCGCACTCAGGAGCTGCCGCACTCGCTCGGGCTGCTCTACGAGGACCTGACCCGGCACCTGGGCTTCCTGCACTCCAGCGACGAGTACAAGGTGATGGCGCTGGCCTCGTACGGACAGCCGCGCTTCCTGGACATGTTCCGCGAGCTGGTGCGGCCGACCGGGGACGGCGGCTTCGTCGTCGAGCGCATCGACTGGGCGGCGCTGACCAAGCCCCGCCACGCCGACGGCGAGATCAACGACGACCACGCCGACCTGGCCGCCAGCGTGCAGACCCGGCTCGAGGAGGTCATGCTCGACCTGGCCCGCTGGACGTACGACGCGGCCGGCGGCCCGAAGACCCTGACCATGGCCGGCGGCACCGCGCTGAACTGCGTCGCCAACGCCCGCATCGCGGCCGAGGGCCCGTTCGAGCGGGTCTGGGTGCAGCCGGCGGCCGGCGACTCCGGCACCGCGCTCGGCGCCGCCCTGGCCCTCGGCTCGGCGCCGGTCGAGTTCACCACGGCCGCGCTCGGCCGGGGCTGGAGCGACGAGGAGCTCGAGGCCGAGCTGCGGCGGGCGGCGCTGCCCTACACCCGGCCCGAGTCGATCGCGGCCGAGGCCGCCCGGGTGCTGGCCGGCAACGGAATCGTGGCCTGGTACCAGGGCCGCTCCGAGTACGGCCCGCGCGCGCTCGGGCACCGGTCGCTGCTGGCCCACCCCGGCGACGCCGACACCCAGCGCCGGATGAACGACGTGAAGGGCCGCGAGCAGTTCCGCCCGATCGCGCCCATGGTCCGGGCCGAGCGGTTCGCCGAGATCTTCGAGGGTGTGTGCCCGAGCCCGTACATGCTGTTCGTCCACCGTGTCCGTCCGGAGTGGCGGGACCGGATCCCGGCCGTGACGCACGTCGACGGCACCGCCCGGGTGCAGACCGTGCACACCGAGACCGAGCCGCTGGTGGCCGCGATGCTCGCCGAGTTCGACCGGCTCACCGGCCTGCCGGTGGTGGTCAACACCTCGCTCAACACCGCCGGGCGGCCCATGGTGGACACGCCGCGCGAGGCCATGGAGCTGTTCGGCTCGGCGCCGGTGGACCTGCTCGCGATGGGCCCGTTCGCGGTGCACCGGACGAAGGCGTTCGCGGCGTGAGCGTCTCGGTGGTGATACCCACCGTCGGCCGGGCCAGCCTGGCGCCCCTGCTCGACCGGCTGCGCGCCGGCGCTCTGAGCGGCGGCGCCGTGGGCAGCGGCGCCGTGGGCGGCGGCGCCGTGGGCGGCGGCGCCGTGGGCGGCGGCGGCTTGGGCGGCGATGTCGAGGTGCTGGTGGTCGACGACCGGCGGGACCGCCGGGTCCCGCTGGCGGTGCCGGCCTGGGTCACCGTGCTCGAGGGCCGCGGTCTGGGCCCGGCCGCGGCCCGCAACACCGGCTGGCGGGCGGCACGGCACGACTGGGTCGCCTTCCTCGACGACGACGTGCTGCCCGACCCCGGCTGGCTCGACGCGCTGGCCGCCGACCTGGCGGCGGCGCCCGACGACTGCGGGGGCGTGCAGGGCACGCTGCGGGTGCCGCTGCCGGCCGACCGCCGCCCGACCGACTGGGAGCGGGTCACGGCCGGCCTCGCCGCGGGCGTTTGGATCACCGCCGACATGGCCTACCGCCGCGCGGCGCTGGCCCGCTGCGGCGGTTTCGACGAGCGGTTGCCGCGCGCCTTCCGGGAGGACGCGGAGCTGGCTTTCCGCGTACGGCGGGCGGGCTGGTCCCTGCACCGCGGCCACCGCAGCGTCACCCATCCCGTACGACCGGAGGGCCCGTGGGTGAGCGTGCGCACCCAGCGCGGCAACGCCGACGACGCCCTGCTCCGCCACCTCTACGGCCCCGAGTGGCGCGACCACCTCGGCGTCCCGCCCGGCCGCCGTCGCCGCCACGCCGCCATCACCGCCGCCGCCGTCACCGCCGCGACCTGCACCCTCGCCGCACTCCTGACCGGACGGAGATCCACCCTCGATCCCGCGTCTGCTCACCCCACCCCGTTCACTGGGTGGGGTGACTCTACGGCCCGGGTACGACAACTTCGGCGCGCTGTCCACCGGCGACGGGCGGATTCCGTCGTCCGGCGCGGCGCGTGGATCGCCGGGGCGCTGGCCGGTGCGGTCTGGACGGCCGGCACCGCCGAGTTCGCCGCGGCCCGCATCGCGCCCGGCCCCCGCGACCCCCGCGAGGTGGCCGTCATGCTCGCCACCAGCGTCGCCATCCCGCCCGTCGCCGTCGCGCACTGGCTGCGCGGCTGGTGGCGCTGGCGCGGCGCGGTGCCCGTGGCCCCGGCGCCGTTCCGCGCGGAGGCCCTGCGGTGAGCCGTCTCTTCGACGCGGTCCTGTTCGACCGGGACGGCACGCTGGTCGCCGACGTCCCCTACAACGGCGACCCGGACAAGGTCGTCCCGATGCCCGGCGCCCGCGCCGCCCTCGACCGGCTGCGCGCGGCGGGCCTGCGCCTGGGCGTGGTCACCAACCAGTCCGGCCTGGCCCGCGGCCGGTTCACCCGCGACCAGATGGACGCGGTCAACCGCCGCATCGACGAGCTGCTCGGCCCGTTCGACACCTGGCAGATCTGCCCCCACGACGACGACGCCGGCTGCGCCTGCCGCAAGCCCGAGCCCGGCCTGGTCACCGCCGCCGCCGACGCGCTGGGCGTCCCCGCGCACCGCTGCGTGGTGGTCGGCGACATCGGCCGCGACATGGCCGCGGCCCTGGCCGCGGGCGCCGCCGGCGTGCTGGTGCCGACCCCGGTCACCCGCTCGACCGAGATCGCCGCCGCCCCCAAGGTGGCCGCCGACCTCGCCACCGCCGCCGACCGCATCCTCCGCCGCGAGCAGCTGGTCGGCCCGCTCCCGCCGCCCGCGCTGATCGCCCCCTCGCGCGCCGATGAGGGCGTCGGGTCCGCGCCGGTCGCCTTCTCGCGCGCCGATGAGGGCGGCGGGTCCGCGCCGGTCGCCTCCTCGCGCGCCGCCGATGGCGGCGGGTCCGCGCCGGAGCGGGCCGGCGGGCCCGCCCACGGCCGGGGCCACGGCACGGTGCTGGTCGTGCGGTCCGACTCGGCCGGGGACGTGCTGGTCACCGGTCCCGCCATCCGGGCCGTGGCGGCCGGCGCCGACCGCGTGGTGCTTCTTTGCGGCCCCCGCGGGCGGGCGGCGGCCGAGCTGCTGCCCGGCGTCGACGAGATCGTGGAATGGCGGCTGCCCTGGATCGACCCGGAGCCGGGGCCGGTCGATCCCGCCGACGTCGCCGCGCTGGTCGGGCGCCTGCGCGGCCTGCACGCGGCCGAGGCGGTGGTCTTCACGTCGTTCCACCAGTCGGCGCTGCCGCTCGCCCTGCTGCTGCGGATCGCCGGGGTCGGCCGGATCACGGCGATCAGCGAGGACTACCCGGGCTCGCTGCTGGACGTGCGGCATCGCGTACCGGATGACCTGCCCGAGCCCGAACGGGCCCGCAGCGTCGCCGCGGCCGCCGGGTTCGTCCTGCCCGAGGATGACGACGGCCGGCTGCGCATCGCCACCGGCAGTCGCTGGACCGGCGACCGCGGTCAGGTGCTGGTGCACGCCGGCGCCGCCGCCGAGGCCCGCGCCTGCCCGCCCGGCACCCTGCGCCGCATCGTCGCCGCTCTCGCCGACGCCGGGCACGAGGTGCTGGTCACCGCCGGGCCGGGGGAGCGGTCGCGGGCCGCCGAAGTGGCCGGGTCGGCCGCCGCCTGGACCGCGCCGCCGTCCCTCGCCGATCTCGCCGGGCTGCTGGCCGGGGCCGCCTGCCTGGTCGCCGGCAACACCGGTCCGGCGCACCTGGCCGCAGCCGTCGGCACCCCGGTGGTGAGCCTCTTCGCGCCGACCGTGCCCTACCTGCGGTGGGGGCCCTACCGGGTGCCGGCCGTCCGCCTCGGCTCCCCCGACGCTCTCTGCCGCGACACCCGGGCCACCGTCTGCCCGGTGCCCGGCCATCCCTGTCTGTCCACCATCGACCCGGCCGAGGTGGTCGCCGCGGTGCGCACCCTCGGCGCCCGGTCCGCGATCGCGAGTGAGGTGGCCGCGTGAACATCCTGCTCTGGCACGTGCACGGCTCCTGGACGACGTCGTTCGTCCAGGGCAAGCACCGCTACCTGATCCCGGTGAACGCCGCCCGCGACGAGTGGGGCCGGGGCCGGGCCCGCACCTTCGACTGGCCGCCCACCGTCGAGGAGCTGCCGCTCGACGACATCCGGGACGCCGACGTGGCGATCGTGCAGCGCCCCGGTGAGCTCGAGCTCGTGCCGCGGGGCGTACCGGTGATCTACGTGGAGCACAACACGCCCAAGGGCGACGTGCCGAACTCGCGGCACCCGATGGCCGACCGGGACGACCTGATCGTCGCCCACGTGACCCACTTCAACGACCTGTTCTGGGACACCGGCGGCACCCGTACCACCGTCATCGAGCACGGCATCGTCGAGCCGGCCGTGCGCTGGACCGGCGAGCTGGACCGGCTCGCGATCGTCACCAACGAGCCGGTACGCCGGGGCCGCGTCACCGGCACCGACCTGTACGACCGGTTCGCCGCCGTCGCCCCGCTCGACGTCTTCGGCATGGGCGTGGCGCCGCTAGCCGGCGACCGCGTCACCGCCCACGACGACCCGCCCCAGGACCGGATGCACCGGCTGGTCGCGCAACGCCGCATCTACCTGCACCTGTGCCGCTGGACCTCGCTCGGGCTGAGCCTGATCGAGGCGATGCAGATGGGCATGCCGGTGCTGGGCCTGGCCACCACCGAGGCGGTCGAGGCCGTTCCCCCCGACGCCGGTGTGCTCTCCACCGATGTCGGTGCGCTGGTCGACGCCACCCGGTGGCTGCTCGACGATCCCGACGCCTGCCGCCGCCTGGGCGAACGCGCCCGGCAGACGGCCCTGACCCGTTACGGCCTGGACCGGTTCCTCGCGGACTGGGACCGCCTGCTGGAGGAGGAAACATGCGCATCGCGATGATCTCGGAGCACGCCAGCCCGCTGGCCGCGCTCGGCGGGGTGGACGCGGGCGGGCAGAACGCACACGTCGCCGAGCTGTCCGCGGCGCTCGCCGCGGACGGGCACGACCTGCGTATCTACACCCGGCGCGACGGACCGGATCTGCCCGACGTGGTCCCGGTCGGCGCGCGCGTGGATGTCGTGCACGTGCCCGCCGGGCCGGCCGAGCCGCTGCCCAAGGACGAGCTGCTGCCGCACATGGGCGCCTTCGCGGCGTGGATGGCCGAGGACTGGGCCGACCACCGGCCCGACGTGGCGCACGCGCACTTCTGGATGAGCGGGCTGGCGACCGTGACCGCGGCCCGGGCCTGGGACGTGCCGGTCGTGCAGACGTACCACGCGCTCGGCTCGGTCAAGCGCCGCCACCAGGGCAGCGCCGACACCAGCCCGCCGCAGCGGATCGGCTACGAGCGGGCCCTCGGCCGCGCCGTCGACCAGATCGTCGTGCAGTGCAACGACGAGATCGCCGAGCTGGTGCGGATCGGCGCGCCCCGGTCGCGGATGGTGCTCATCCCGTCCGGTGTCAATGCCGACCGCTTCAACCCGGACGGGCCGGTGGCGCCGCGCGGCGACCGGCCCCGCATCCTGACCGTGGCCCGGCTGGTCGAGCGCAAGGGCGTCGAGGACCTGATCCAGGCGCTGCGCAAGGTGCCGCGGGCCGAGCTCGTGGTGGTGGGCGGGCCCCCGGCCGGCGAGCTCGCCGGCGACCCGTACGCCCGGCGGCTGCTCGCGGTCGCCGACCGGTGCCGGGTCGCCGACCGGGTCCGGCTCGTCGGCGGCGTGGCCGCGCACGAGATGCCGGCCTGGTACCGCTCCGCCGACGTGCTGGCCGCCACGCCCTGGTACGAGCCGTTCGGCCTGACCGCGCTCGAGGCCATGGCCTGCGGTGTGCCGGTGGTGGCGTCCGCGGTCGGCGGCCTGGTCGACACCGTGGTCGACGGCGTCACCGGCGACCTGGTGCCGCCCCGCGACCCGGGCACGCTCGCCCTGACCCTGCGGCGGCTGCTGTCCGACGACAACCGGCGGATCTCCTACGGCGCGGCCGCCGTCGACCGGGCCGCCCGCTCCTACGCGTGGCCGCGGGTCGCCGACCGGCTCACCAGCACCTACCAGGAGCTCGTCGACGCCCGCCGGGGCAGTGAGGTGGCCGCCTGATGGATCCGCTCGACGAGCACCTCACCACGCTCGCCGCCGCCATCGACGACTACCGCTCGACCGCCGCCCGCCTGGCCGGGTGGGGCGCCGAGCTCGCGGCCCACCTCGGGGCGGGCGGCCGGCTGCTGGTGGCCGGCAACGGCGGCAGCGCGGCCGAGGCCCAGCACCTGGCGGCCGAGCTGGTCGGCAAGCTGCGCGAGGACCGGGTCCCGCTGTCGGCGGTCGCGCTGACCGCCGACACCTCGGCGCTGACCGCGATCGGCAACGACTACGGCTTCGAGGAGGTCTTCGCCCGGCAGGTACGCGCACACGGCCGCCCGGGCGACATCCTGCTCGTGCTGACCACCAGCGGGCGCAGCGCCAACCTGGTCGCCGCCGTGCGCGCGGCCCGCGAGGCCGGGCTGCGCACCTGGGCGATGACCGGGCCCGGCCCGAGCCCGGTCGGCGACGCCTGCGACGAGGTGCTGCGCTGCCCGTCCGGCAGCAGCCAGGTCGTGCAGGAGCTGCACCTGGTCGCCGTCCATGTCATGTGTGAGCACGTCGACCTGGCGCTGCTGGGCGACACGCCGGACGAGGGGAGGACGAGGATGAACAAGCTGGTGGTGGTGGGCGACACGCTGCTCGACCGGGACGTCGACGGCGCCGTACGCCGGATCGCGCCGGACGCCCCGGCGCCGGTGCTCGACGAGGAGCACGTCGAGGAGCGTCCCGGCGGCGCCGGGCTGGCCGCGATGCTGGCCGCCCGGGACGGGCACGACGTCGCCCTGGTCACCGCGATCGCCGACGACGCCGCCGGTCGCCGGCTGTGCGAGATGCTGGCCGCGGCCGGCGTCGAGGTGCACGCCCTGCCGATGGCGGGCGCCACCCCCGAGAAGATGCGGCTGCGCGCCCGCGGCCAGGTGCTGCTGCGGCTGGACCGGGGCGGCGACCCGCACCCGCCGGGCGACATGCCGGCCGGTGTCCCCGAGCTGCTGCGCGGCGCCAAGGCGATCCTGGTCAGCGACTACGGGCGCGGCGTCGCCCGGCACCCGGACGTGCGGGCCGCCCTCGAGGCGAGCGGCGTCCCCGTGGTCTGGGACCCGCACCCGCGCGGCCCGGCCCCGATCCGCGACTGCCGTCTGGTCACCCCGAACCTGGCCGAGGTCAAGGCGCTGGCCGGGGACGCGGGGGAGGGCACGATGCTGACCACCGCCCAGCGCGCGGGACACGTGCTGCGGCAGCGGTGGCGGGCCGGCGCGGTCGCGGTCACCTGCGGCCCCGGCGGCGCGGTCCTCTGCCACTCCGGGCCCACCCCGCTGGTCGTGCCGGCGCCGTCCGAGGTGGACGGTGACACGTGCGGCGCCGGGGACCGGTTCGCCGTCAGCGCCGCCCTGGCACTGGCCGATGGCGCTCTCGTCTCCGAGGCGATCACGGAGGCCGTCGCCGCGGCGACCGCCTACGTCGCCGGGGACATCGAGCCGCCGGTGCCCCTCGCCCCACCGCAGGGTGCCGAACAGGTGATCGCCGCGGTCCGCGCCCGGGGCGGGACGGTCGTGGCCACCGGCGGCTGCTTCGACCTGCTGCACACCGGCCACCTGGCCACCCTGCGCGCCGCCCGGCAGCTCGGCGACTGCCTGGTGGTCTGCCTCAACAGCGACGCCTCGGTGCGCGGTCTCAAGGGACCGGACCGGCCGCTCACCGGCGAGGCCGACCGCAGCCGGCTGCTCGCCGCCCTCGACTGCGTCGACGCCGTGGTCGTCTTCGACGAGCCGACGCCCGAGGCGGTGCTGTCCTGGCTGCGGCCCGACATCTGGGTCAAGGGCGGCGACTACGCCGACGGCGGCCCGGAACTGCCCGAGGCCGAGCTGGTCGCGCGCTGGGGCGGCCAGACCGTCGTGGTGCCCTACCTGGACGGCCGTTCCACCACCCGGACCATCGCCGCGGCCCGCGCCGCGGCCGGCAGCAGGAGGTAGTTCCCATGGATTCAGTGCTGATCACCGGCGGGTCGAGCGGCCTGGGCGCCGCCGTCGTCGACGCGGTGGCCAAGGAGGGCGGCAGCCCGCTGGTCATCGACCGGCAGCGGCCCGCGCGTGACGTCCCGTGGATCGAGTGCGACCTGGCCGACACCCGCGCCGCCGAGGAGGCCACGCGGGCCGCGATCGAGCTCGCCGGCGGGTCCCTCGACGGCGTGGTCACCGCGGCCGGCATGGATGTGCCCGGCGCGCTCGCCGACCTGCCCGGCGCGCAGTGGGACCGGATCGTCGCGGTCGACCTGCTGGCCACCGCGGCCGTGGTGCGGGCCGCGTTGCCGGCGCTGAAGCGCTCGCACGGCTCGGTCGTCACCGTCTCGTCCACGCTGGGCATCAAGGCGGTCGCCGACGCCACCGCGTACTGCGCGGCCAAGTTCGGCGTCGTCGGCTTCACCCGGGCCCTCGCCGCGGAGCTGGCCGGGCAGGTCAACGTCACGCTGCTCATCCCCGGCGGCATGCGCACCCGGTTCTTCGACGACCGGGAGGACCGGTACAAGCCGGGCCCGGACGCGGTGCTCAACGACCCGGCCGACGTGGCCGCCGCCATCGTCTTCGCGCTGACCCAGCCGCCCGGCTGCGCGGTGCGGGAACTGGTCGTCGCGGCCGAGACCGAGACGTCGTACCCGTGATCCTCGTTCTTCGTGCTCTCGGCGTCGGCGATCTTCTGACCGCCGTCCCGGCCATCCGCGGCCTGAGCGCGGCCTTCTACGGTGAACCGCTGGCGCTCGCCGCCCCGCTGTGGCTGACGCCGCTGATCGACCTGATCGGCGGCGTCGGCCGCATCGTGCCCACCGACGGGCTGAGCCTGCACCGCTGGAACGTTCCGCCGCCGCGGCTCGCGGTCAACCTGCACGGCCGGGGCCCCGAGTCGCACCGCCTGCTGCACGCCGCCGCGCCCGGCACGCTGTGGGCGTTCGCCAACGCCGAGGCCGACCACCTCGACGGACCGGAGTGGGTGGAGGAGGAGCACGAGGTGTTGCGCTGGTGCCGGCTGCTGCGGCACTACGGGGTGGAGGCCGACGAGTCGGACCTGGCGCTCGCGGTGCCGCCGAGTACGGTGCCGCACGGCGTCACGATCATCCATCCCGGCGCCAAGTCGCCGTCGCGGCGCTGGCCGGTCGACCGCTTCGCCGATGTGGCGCGGCACCTGCGGTGGGCGGGACACCAGGTGGTGATCACCGGTTCCGCTGCCGAGCGCGATCTGCGGGTACGGGTGGCCGAGCGCGCCGGGCTGCCACCGTCGGCCGTGCCCGGCACCGGCCTCGCCGACCTCGCCGCCCTGGTGGCGCACGCCCGCCTGGTCATCAGCGGTGACACCGGCATCGCGCACCTGGCGACCGCCTACGGCACGCCCTCGGTGACCCTGTTCGGCCCGATGTCGCCCGCCCGCTGGGGACCGCCGGACCGCCCGTACCACCGCCCGATCTGGCACGGCACCCGCAGCGAGCGTGGCGATCTGCCCGGCCCCGACGTGCACCCGGCTCTGCTGGCCATCGGCGCCGACGAGGTCCTCGCCGCGGCCGCCGACCTGACCGGGGCCCCGGCGTCGTCATGACCGGCCTCACCGTCCTGACGGTCAACGTGCTCTCCCCGGAGCATGCCGGCTGGGACCGGCGGCGGCCGCTGCTGCGCGACGGCATCGCCGACCTGCGGCCACACCTGGTCGCCCTCCAGGAGGTCGTCGACCCGGCCGACCTGCTCGGGCCCGAGTACCAGGTGGTGGCCCACTCGCGCCGCTCGCCCGACGGGGTGGGCGCGGTGCTCGCCTCCCGCTGGCCGGTCACTGCCGCGTACGAGGTGGACCTGCACGTCACCGACCGGGTCGACCTGCCGTGGTCGGCGGCCGTGGTGGCCGAGATCGAGGCGCCACCGCCGGTCGGGCCGCTGTTGTTCGTCCATCACAAGCCCACCTACGAGTGGGGCTACGAGCACGAGCGGGAGCTGCAGGCCGTGCAGTGCGCGACGTTCGTCGAGGACGCCCTGGCCGGGCGGGACATGCACGTGGTGCTGGCCGGCGACTTCGACGCCCCGCCCGGCGCCGCCAGCATCCGCTTCTGGACCGGCCGGCAGTCGCTGCACGGCGTCAGCGTCTGCTACCAGGACGCCTGGGCGGCCGTGCACGGCGACGCACCCGGCTACACGTTCGGCCCGCGCAACCCGCTGGTGACCGCGGGCGAGATGTCGCTGGAGACCGGCCGCCGCATCGACTACGTGATGGTGCGCTGCGGCGTGCACGGGCCCACCCTGGCCGCCGCCGACTGCCGCCGGGTCTTCGACGAGCCGGTCGGCGGCGTCTGGCCGAGCGACCACGCCGGCGTCCTGGCCGAGCTGCGCGTGCCCGATCACCCGCCGGGTGGTTGGCAGCCGTGACCGGTTATCCGCGCCGGTCGATGGGTAACGGGCAGGCGTGAGCGACGAGGGTGGAAGCTTCAAGACGGTGGTCGTGGCGGTGGCCGCGAACCTGGCCATCGCGGTGGCGAAGATCGTGGCGGCGCTGCTGACCGGGTCGGCCTCGATGTGGGCCGAGGCGTTGCACTCGGTCGCCGACACCGGCAACGAGGTGCTGCTGTTCGTAGGGCTGCGCAAATCGGCGGGCGGTCCCGACCCGCGACGGCCGTTCGGCTACGGGCAGGAGCGCTACTTCTGGGCTTTCCTGGCGGCGCTCGGCATCTTCCTCGTCGGCGGCACGCTGTCGATCGGCGAGGGTGTGCGCAGCCTGCTGCTGCCCGAGCCGGTCGAGTCGCTGTGGGTCGGCGTCGGCGTCCTGGTGGTGGCGGCCGGCTTCGAGAGCTGGTCCTGGCACACCGCCCACCAGCAGCTGCGCCGCGACGCCCGGGAGAAGAAGCGCTCGATGGTCGAGCACCTCACCCGCGCCTCCGACCCCAGCGCCACCACCGTCTTCCTGGAGGACACCGCGGCGCTGATCGGCTTGGCCGTGGCCCTGGTGGCGCTGGTGCTGCACGCCACGACCGGCTGGGCGGTCTGGGACGCGATCGGCAGCATCCTGATCGGCCTGCTGCTCATCGTGGTCGCCTTCCTGCTGGCCCGCCGGTCCAAGGGGCTGCTGCTCGAGGAGGCCGCGCCCGACGACGTGGTGGAGCCGATCCGGCGTACGGTCACCGGGACCGACTGGGTGGGCGACGCCACCGTGAGCGCGGTCTACGTCGGGCCGTCCCGGCTGCTGGTGAACGTCGAGGTGGCCCCGCACGACGGCGGCGAGCTGGTCGCCCGGGTCGGCCGGCTGCGCGACGACCTGCTCGCCGACCCGGCGATCGCCCACGTGACGGTCACCCCGGTCGGGTCACCATCGGGAACGGCCGTCCCGGACGACCACGGCCGCGGCGCCGGCGCGGGCCGGCAGCAGCCGGCGTGACTTTCGATGCTCGGCGTCTACCCGGCGCTCGCCCGCAGGTGAAACGCGGCCCACGTGCGGAACGGCCGCCACTGCGGCTCGAGCTGTTCGAGGGTGGTGCCTGGGCCGTAGAGCTCGGCCACCACCGCGCGGAGCCGCGCCTCGTGGTGCGGCACCGCGTCCGGATGGTTGGCCCCGCGCACCACGACCAGCTCGGCGGCGAACGGCCCGAGCCCCTTGACCTGACGGACCTGCTCGACCGCCGCCTCCGCGCCGAGCTCGCGCAGCCGGGCGCCGTCGAGGACACCGTCGAGGGCGGCCTCGGCCACCGCGCGCAGGTATTCGGCCTTGCGGCCGGGCAGGTCGAGGTCGAGGACGCGCAGCCGGGCCGGGTCGGGGAGGGCGCCGCGGTCACCGTGCGCCTCGATCAGGCCGGTACGCAGGTGGGCGGCCTGGGTGATCCGGATGCGCTGGGAGAGGACCGCCCACACCGCCGCCTCGTACGGGGAGTGGAACCCGCACGGGCGAAGGCCTGGGAACCGCCGCTGGACCGCCCCCACGACCGGGTCGCGCTCGCCGACGGCCGGCCACCCGGTGGCGTCGACGTCCAGTGCCAGGAACCGGGCGGTCTGCCCGGCCGCCGCCTCCAGATCGCCGTCGCCGGTGAGCGTCAGCCGGGCGGTGGCGCCGTCCTGCCGGACCGTCACCTCGGCCCGCGTCCAGTCGGCGTCGACGAGGAAGGTCGTCCGCAGGTCGTCACCCTGGTCGGTCAGGGCGGCCGGGGTGAAGCCCTCCCAGAAGGCCCGGCAGGTGGCCAGCGACCACGGGCCGGCCACCTCGCGTACGGCGGTGATCTGCATGTCGTCAGAATGCCCTACCGGCGGCCGCCGGCCATCTCCATGAGGTGGCCGAGCACCTCCGGGCCGGCCGTGCGCAGCCCGTCGTGCTGGTGCTCGTTGGTCACCCAGGCGCGCACGTTGCCCACCGCCGCCGCCGTCTCCAGCGACAGGCCGGCGTCCACGTACATGTCGTCGGCGTAGACCGCGGCCAGCACCGGCACCTCGTTGGCGGCCAGCCGCCCGCGGTCGTAGAGCACCGGCCAGTCCTCGCGCGCGGCCAGGATGTGCGCCGCGCCGGCGAACGGCCGCAACGCCGCGACCTGCTCGAACATCCAGGGGTACATCATCTCGCCGGTGAACAGCAGCGGATCCCGGTCGGCCGCGAACGCCGGGTGCGCGGCCAGCGCGCGGTCCGCGGCCCAGCCGGTCGGCCCGTTCGCCTGGCCGTAGCAGTATTCCTGGAGGGCGAACAACGGCTGGTCGACGAAGCCCGTCCGCATCATCACCTGGTAGCGGAACGTGTCGGACAGCGCCGGCCCGTGCCAGGCCTCGTCGAGCAGCCAATGGACCTCGGCGTACCCGTAGCTCATGCCGAAAGCGTTGCCCAGCGCGCGCAACCGGGGCACGGTGAGCCGATCCCCGTCGGGCAGCCGCACGTCCTCGCCGGCCAGGTGGTCGGCGATCCGTCGCACCGCGGCCCGATCGCCCGGGAAGGCCGCGTAGAACTCGGCGTTCTTGCCGGCCACGCGCGGGTAGGTCCGGGCGTAGACCTCGTCCGCCGTCGCCGTCAGACCCGGCAACCCGCCGGTCACGTAGCAGGTACGCAAACCCTGCGGCGCGGCCGACAGATAGACCATCGTGATGAACCCGCCGTAGCTCTGCCCGAGCGTGTCCCACTTCGCGCCACCGGCGATCCGCTCCCGTAGGATCTCGGCGTCGGCGACGATGCTGTCGGCCCGGAACAACGACAGATACCAAGCCAGTTCCGCATCCGTACGCCCACCCGCCGTCGCCGCCACGATCGGCGTGCTCCGGCCGGTGCCGCGCTGGTCGAGCAGCAGCACCCGATGCGTCTTGACCGCGTGGCCGATCCAGCTCTCGGCCCGCACCGGCCGCGGCGACTTGCCGCCCGGCCCGCCCTGCAAGTAGAGCAGCCACGGCAGATCCTCGCCGGCCCGGTCGGCCGCGACCACCTCGCGCGCGAAGACCTCGATCGTCCCGTCATCGGGCCGCACGTGGTCGAGCGGCACGGTGACGGTGTGGTCGGTGAAGCGCAGTCCCGGGTGAGCGATCATGAACCCACCCTAGGGGGACGAAGCGTCAGACGTCCCGGCGGCGGATCGTGACGAGGGCCGCCGCCATGATCGCGACCGGCCAGACGACGTAGACCACCACCGCGGCCGGCAGCCCGGGGTAGAGGTGCCCGACGTGACCCGGTGGCCCGTACGAGTGCGTCAGTCGTTGCCAGGCGGGCAGCACCATCGCGTGGTTGACGGCGACGGTCAGCGGCCGGCGGGTGGACAGCAGCTGCGGCACCAGCGCGAGCAGGATGATGCCGGTGACCGCCGCGGCGGCACCGTGCCGGATCAGCACGCCGAGGCCGAGCCCGATGACCGCGCAGACCGGCGCGACCAGGATCGCTCCGGCGAAGGCGCCGGCACTGGCAAATCCCGCGCTCGCGAGGAACGACGCGACGGTGAAGACCGAGCCCGCCACGGTCCAGACCGCGGCCAGCACGACGGCCTTGGCCACGAGCAGCTCGCCGCGGGCCGGGACGGCGACCGTGGTGGCGCGGATCAGCCCGGTCGCGTACTCGGCGCTGATCATGCCGGCGCCGGACGCGACCGCCACGATCATCAGGATCAGATAGCCGGCGAGCGGGAACGCTGTGTGCTCGTCGTGGCCCTGCGCGGACAGCAACGCCGAGGTCACCACGGCGAGGCCGGTCAGGGCCGGCGTCCACCAGGTCGAGCGCAGCGACCGCAGCTTGAGCCACTCGGCGGCGAGCAGATCGGTCATGACGCGCTCCCGGCGCGGTACTCGACGCTGCCCGCGGTCAGCGCCAGGAAACTGGCCTCGAGCGAGCCGGCGCGGGCGGCGAAGACGTCGACCGGCTCGGCCGCGAGCAGCCGGCCGCGCCCGATCACGACCAGCTCATCGGCGGTGCTGGCCAGCTCGGCGATGAGATGGCTGGAGAGGAAGACCGTACGTCCCTCGCCGGCCAGCCGCCGGAAGAGCCGCCGCGCCCACGCCACCCCTTCCGGGTCGAGCCCGTTGACCGGTTCGTCGAAGATCAGCACCGGCGGGTCTCCGAGCAGCGCCGCCGCGATGCCGAGCCGCTGCCGCATACCCAGCGAGAAGCCGCCCACCCGCCGCTTCCCGGCCGCCTCCAGACCCACTTCGATCAAAACCTCCCGCGCCCGTACGGACGGAAGCCCGTTGCTGCGGGCCAGCGCGCGCAGATGCGCCTCGGCCGTCCGCCCCGGGTGCGCCTGTCCCGCGTCGAGCAGGGCCCCCGCGTGCCGCAGCCCGCGCCGGTGCCGGCCGAACGGGACGCCGCCGATCGTGGCGCGTCCCGCGGTCGGCGCGTCGAGCCCGAGCAGGACTCGCAACGTGGTCGTCTTGCCGGCGCCGTTGGGACCGAGGAAGCCGGTGACGTGCCCCGGCCGTACGGTGAAGGACAGGTCTTGGACGGCGGTCGTGCCGCCGTAGCGTTTGGTGAGCTCGCAAACCTCGATCATGGCGTCCACCGTGGCCCCCGGCCGGTCGCGCCGTCATCGACCCAGGGTTGTCATACCGTGGTCGGATGCCCTTCCGGGCCGCGCTGCCTAGCATCACCCCATGACCCGCCCGCGCTCCCCGATGCGCCGGGTGCCGCTCGGCGCCTGGGTGACCGTGCTCTGGTGCGTGGCGGCCGCCGCCGTGCTGCGCGGCCGCTTCGGCCTGCCGCGCATGCCGAGCGGCCTGCCCGCCATGCCCGCGTGGGCGTGGCCGGCGATCGTCACCGCGGTGGTGGCCGCCGTGGTCGCCGGCCGCCTGCTGGCGCGCCGTCCCGTGCTGTCTCTCGTCCTGCTCGCCGTCGCGTCGGTGACGGTGTCGGTCGCGGCCGGCCGGAACGCCGACGAGGCCGAGGTCTCCTGGTTCCTGATCTCCATCCAGGTCGCCCTGGCCTACCTGGTGGCGATGCACCCACCGTGGACGTGGGCACCCGCGTTCGCGCTGATCCTGGTCATCCTGCCGGCCGCGGCCCGCCTCGGCTCGGCGACGGCGGACGGGCACGCCTGGTTCTGGCTGACCTTCGCCGTGATGCCGTCACTGGTGGCCGGCCTGATCGGCTATTCGCTGCGGCAGGCCCGTTCCTACGCCCGCCGCCTGAGCGAGCAGGCGGCGGCCCAGGCCGTCGTCGCCGAGCGCCTGCGCATCTCCCGCGAGCTGCACGATCAGGTCGCCCACAGCGTAGGCATCATCGCCCTCCAGGCGGGCGCCGCCGCACGCGTGCTGGACACACACCCCGAGGACGCCCGGGCAGCCATGCGAGCCGTCGAGGCCACCGGCCGCGAGACCCTTTCCGGCTTGCGCCACATGCTGCTCACCTTGCGCGAGCCCGGCCCCGCTCCCCGGCACCCCGCACCGGCCCCACCCCACCCGCCACCGCCCCAGCAGGAGCCCGCCCTCTCGCCCCACCCGCCGTCCGCCCAACGCGAGCCCGTCGTCTCGCCCGGCCCGTCGTCCGCCCAGCGCGAGCCCCTCGTTTCGCCCGGCCCGTCGTCCGCCCAACGCGAGCCCCTCGTCTCGCCCGGCCCGCCGTCCGCCCAGCGGCAGCGCGTCGCCTTGTCGCGCCTTTCGTCCGCCCTGCCGGGGTCGGTCACTTCGCCCTATCCGCCGCCCGTCCAGCGTGAGCCGGTCCCCTCGCCCCACCCGCCGTCCGTCGAGCTCGGGTCCGGCGCCGCGTTCCTGCACGCCGGCCCGGGCCTGGCCGACGTCGAACGCTTGGCCGCCGTCACCACCGCCGCCGGCGTCCGCGTAGACCTGCAGTGGCGCGGCCGCCCGCGCCCGATGCCACCCGAGGTCGACCTCTCGGCCTACCGCATCATCCAGGAATCCCTGACCAACGTGATGCGTCACGCCGGCGCGGCTACCTGCTCGGTAGCGGTCGACTACCTGCCCGACGCGCTGGCCATCGAAGTCACCGACGCCGGCCACTCCGTCGCCCCAGCCTCCGCGGAGCAAGTCGCCACCAGGGACGCCGCCGCCGGCCGTCCCTCCGCTTCCGATCACCCGTCCACGCCGGACTGTCCGGCCTCGCCGGACCGTCCCTCTTCGCCGGGCCTTCCCTCCTCGGCGGGCCGTCCCTCCTCGCCGGGCCTTCCCTCCTCGGCGGGCCGTCCCTCCTCGCCGGACCTTCCCTCCTCGGCGGGCCCTCCCTTGTCCTTGGGCCGTTGCGACGCCGCGGTCTCCGACGAGGGCGGCTTCGGGCTGGCCGGCCTTCGCGAGCGGGTGGCGTTGCTGTGCGGGACGTTCAGCGCGGGCGCACGGCCCGGCGGCGGCTTCCGGGTGACGGCCCGGCTTCCCGCCCGGGAGCCGGCATGACACTGCGGGTCCTGCTCGTCGACGACCACGCCCTTGTCCGCTCATCCCTGCGGATGGTTCTCGCGGCGGCGGCCGGCATCGAGGTGGCCGGCGAAGCGGGCGACGGCGGAGAGGCGGTGCGGCTCGCGCGCGAGGTGCGGCCCGACGTCGTGCTGATGGACGTCCGGATGCCGGGCATGGACGGCATCGCGGCCACCGCGGCCATCGCCGGCGAGGCGAAGGTGCTGGTGCTGACCACCTTCGACGACGACGAATACGTTTATGGCGCGCTGCGGGCGGGCGCGTCCGGGTTCCTCGTGAAGGACATGGACCTCGACGACATCGTGGCGGCCGTGCGGGTGGTCGCCGCAGGGGAGGCCCTGCTCGCGCCCACGGTCACCCGCCGGCTCATCGAGCAGGTGGTCCGCGACCCCGGCCGGCCGTCGCCGTGCCGCCGGGTGCCCGCGTCGGTGACCGACCGCGAGCTCGAGGTTCTGGAGCTGATCGCGGCCGGCGCCTCGAACGCGGAGATCGCCGACCGCCTGCGCATCACCAACCCGACGGTCAAGACGTACGTCGGGCGGTTGCTGACCAAGATGGACGCCCGCGACCGCGTGCACCTCGTCATCCTGGCCTACGAGGCCGGCCTCCGGGAGCCCGGCCAGGATGGCCTCCGGCCCCGGCCACGATTGCTGCCGCGCCGGTAGGCGAGCAGAGCGAAGTCGCTCTGCTCACCCATGCCCGCCGCGTCAGCTGTTGCGGATGCGGTTGTCGAGCGGCGGCGGCTGGCTGACCCACCACTCCTCGGGCACCTCGTCGTGCAGCTCGGCCGCGAGCTGGCGCAGGTGCGACTCGATCGGCTGGTGCCGGTGGGCGTCGGCGAGTCCGGCCAGGCGGACCTGCCATCGGGCGATCTTCTCCACATCGACGCTGACCTGGTAGTCCATCGCCTCAATCTACGGCGGAACCGGGACGAAAGCGCGCATTACCGCCGAGCAGGGCGCGGCAGATTAGCTATACCGCGCCGAGTACTGTGCCTGATACAGTAGTTGCCGTGATTGAGGAAACCCGCGACGACAGCGTGGACGTCCTCGCGGCCGATCTGCTGCGCGGCCACACCGACACGATCGTGCTGGCGGTGCTGCGCCACGAGGACCGCTACGGGTTCGAGATCTTCAAACGGATCCGGGACGCCACGGGAGGGCGACATGAGATCAAGGAGGCCACGCTCTACGCGACCTACCGCCGGCTGGTGAAGGACGGCCTCATCGAGGCCTACTGGGGCGACGAGAGCCAGGGCGGCCGCCGCAAGTACTACCGGATCACCGACGCGGGCCGGGCCGTCCACCAGCGCAACGTCGCGGCCTGGGCGCTCACCCGCGATCTCATCGACACCCTTCTCGATCTCGACACGGCCCCCGGAGGGCGATCATCGTGACCCACGACAGCGACACGGCGGACGTCCATCGCCTGCTCGACGAGGCGTTCACCGGCATCGAGATGACCCCCGAACGGCAAGATCTCAAAGAGGAGGTACGCGCGAACCTCGTCGCCCGCACCGCCGAGCTCGCCGCCGGCGGGCTGTCCGGTCCGGCCGCGGCCCGCCGGGCGATCGAGGAGCTCGGCGACATCAGCGCGATCCTCGACGGCACCGAGACGACCGGGCCGGCGGCGCTGGCCGTGCACCGGGTCCGGCCCCGGCCGGCCTTCGTGCTGCGCACGGTGCTGCTGTCGGCGGTCGTCGTCACCGGCCTCGCCGTGCTGGCCCTGGCCGCCCTCGCCGGTGGCGTCGCGCTCGCCGGAGAGGTGGTCGCCGCCCTTCTCGTGGCGGTGGCGGGCGGCGTGATCACGGCCGACGCGCTGCGCCAGGAGACCACCGGCAACCACCCGATGCCGGCCGGGCGGGCCGCCTGGTACGGCGTCGGCGCGTTCCTGGTGCTGGCCGGGCTCGGCTGCGGCTGGCTCTGCCTGCACACTGGCGACCTGGCCTGGCTCGTTCCCGGCGCGGCGCTGCTGCTGGCCGGCGCCGGCATCCTGAGCTACCTGGGCGCGACCCAGACCAACCGCCGCAAGCAGTGGGCGATGCGGATGGCCGCAGCCCACGCCGAGGTCGGCAACCGCTTCACCGAGGACCCCAGCGCCGCCGCCCGCTTCGGCATCTACGTCCTGGTCGACTGGGTGATCGCGATCGCCGTCTTCGTCCTGCTGACCCTGACTGTCGGCTGGCTGTGGTCCTGGCTCGCGATCGTCGGCGGCATCGTGATCATGATGGTCATGGTCGCCCGCATGCTCTTCGTCCCGGCGACGGCAGGTCCGGCGACGGCAGGTCCGGTGACGGCAGGTCCGGCGACGGCAGGTCCGGTGACGGCAGGTCCGGCGACGGCAGGTCCGGCGACGGAGAAGCCCGAGAAATAGGCGTGGCCGCGGTGTTGGCGCACCGCGGCCACCGATGACACACCCGGAGCCGTCGTTCGACTCTGCCGTGCGTGCCCGCAGACAACACGGTAGCGCCCAGGCGCGGCTCCTTCACGGAACCCCGAGCGGAACGCGGTAAGGAGAGTCACCATGCCCATTCCCACACCCGCCATCGAGGCGGAGGAGCTGACGAAGGCGTACGGGAAAGGAAGTAAAGCCGTTCCCGCACTGACCGGATTGAGTTTCTCGGTCGAGCCCGGCATCGTCTTCGGCCTGCTCGGCCCGAACGGCGCCGGCAAGTCGACGACGGTCCGGATCCTCACCACGCTGTCCCGACCCGATCGCGGCCGCGCCCGGGTCAGCGGCCTCGACGTGGCTGAGCATCCCGGGCGCGTCCGGCGACTGATCGGGTACGTCTCGCAGAAGCCCGGCTTCGACCCGATGGCGACCGGCCTCGAGAACCTGGTCCTCCAGGGCCGCATCCACGGCACCCCGGCCCGCGACGCCCGATCCCGCGCCGCCGAGCTGCTGGAACGCTTCGATCTGACCGCCCCCGCCCGGCGGCTGGCCGGCACCTGGTCCGGCGGCATGCAGCGCAAGCTCGACGTGGCGATGGGCCTGATGCACCGGCCGCGCGTGCTGTTCCTGGACGAGCCGACCACCGGCCTCGACCCCGAGGCCCGGCTCGAGCTGTGGGCGGAGATCGCCCGGCTGGCCCGGCAGGACGGCCTGACCGTGCTGCTCACCACCCACTACCTGGAGGAAGCCGACCACCTGGCTGCCCGGCTGGCGATCGTCGACGCCGGCCGGGTGGTCGCCGCCGGCACCCCCGACGAGCTCAAGAGCGCGCTCGGCGGCGACACCATCCAGGCCGGCCTGGCCCGGCCGTCCGACACCGAGAAGGCCCGCGCCGTGCTCGGCTCGATCGCCGGGGTGGGCACGATCGTGGCCGAGGGCGGCGCCCTGCACGCCCGCGTCACCAACGGCGCCGCGGTGCTGCCCGGCGTGCTGGCCGCGCTCGGCGCCGCCGGCATCGACCTGGCCGCGGTCGGCGTCGCCCGCCCGTCGCTCGACGATGTCTACCTGCACCACGCGGGCCGCAGCTTCGGCGAGGCCGACCGCCTCGGCGCCGGCTCCCCGGCCACGGAAGCCGACCTGGAGGTGGCAGCGCGATGACGCTCGCCCTGACCCACGCGCGGATGCTGACCGGCCGCTCCCTGCGCACCCTGTCCCGTCAGCCCGCATACCTGCTGTTCACGCTGGTGCAGCCGATGGTCTGGCTGCTGCTGTTCGGCCAGCTGTTCCGCAGCATCGCCCAGCTGCCCGGCTTCGGCGGCGGCAACTACCTCGACTACCTGACTCCCGGCGTCGTGGTGATGACCGCGATGATGTCGGCCGGCTGGAGCGGCACCTCGATCGTGCAGGACATGGAACGGGGCGTCATGGACCGTACGCTCACCTCGCCGATCCGCCGCTGGGCGCTGGTGTCCGCCGGCCTGACCCACCAGGGGCTGGTCACCGTCGTCCAATCGCTGATCATGTTCGCCACCGGCCTGCTGGCCGGCGCGCGCTATCCGGGCGGCGGTCCCGGCCTGCTGATCGTGCTCGCCTGCGCCGTGCTGATCGCGCTGATCTTCGCCGGCCTGTCCAACGCGATCGCCCTCGTCGTCCACCAGCAGGAGGCGCTCATCGCCGTCTCCCAGTTCCTGGTGCTGCCCCTGGCCTTCCTGTCGTCGATCATGATCGCTCCCGAGCTGATGCCGGCCTGGGTGGCGACGGCGGCCCGGTACAACCCGGTCGACTGGGCGGCGGTGGCGAGCCGCGAGGCCCTGACCGCGAACCCCGACTGGAGCCTGATCGCCGGCCGGGTCGCGCTGCTGGCCGCGCTGGCGGTCGTGATGGCGTGGCTGGCCGCCCGCGCTTACCGCGTACATCAGCGGTCGCTGTAGCCCACAGGGCCGCCGCAGGCGGCCCTGTGCACAGCCCGCCGAAGATGTCGTACCCGGGCCGTAATCTCACCCCACCCAGTGAACGGGGTGGGGTCCGGTAACGGCCCGGTCCTGCCCGGCCGCGCACACTGCCCATCGATTAATGGCTCCGCGCTCGACGAGACGCGCCCTAGTCTGGTGCCATGAAGGGTCGCGAGCTCGGAATGCTGTGCCTCCCGTGCATGGTCGGCGGCGAGATCCGTCGCGCGTGGACGGTCAGCGAGGGACGGGCCAGCTGCATCCGGCACGCGGTCGAGGACACCGACCTCGACGACATGGACCAGCACGACCTGTTCGTGGTGCTGTACGAGGCCCTCCGCCGGCGGGGCTACCCGGACGCGTACTGATCGGGCGACGGCGGCCGGGCCCGCGGCAATCGCCGTTCGCCCGCTTCGACGGCTTCGAAACGGGTATCCGGCGGGCATGCGCATCGGATATTTCCTCTCCTGCGAGGAGTACACCCCAGCTCAGCTCATCGAGCAGGCGAAACTGGCGCAGGACGCCGGCTTCCAGGGCCTGTGGATCTCCGACCACTACCACCCGTGGAACGACGCCCAGGGGCAGAGCCCGCTCGTCTGGTCGATCATCGGCGCGCTCAGCCAGGCCGTCACGATCCCGATCACCACCGCCGTGACCTGCCCGATCATGCGGGTCCACCCGGCGATCGTCGCTCAGGCCGCCGCGACCAGCGCCGTGCTGCACGACGGGCGGTTCGTGCTCGGCGTCGGGACCGGCGAGGCGCTCAACGAGCACATCCTCGGCGACCGCTGGCCGTTCGCCGACGAGCGCCTCGAGATGCTGGAGGAGGCCGTCGACGTCATGCGGCAGCTCTGGCAGGGCGAGTACGTCACCCACCACGGGAAGCACTACACCGTCGACCAGGCGAAGGTGTACACCCGGCCGGCCGAGCCGCCGAAGGTGTACGTCTCCGCGTTCGGTCCCAAGGCGCTCGAGGTCGCGGCCCGCATCGGCGACGGCTTCATCTCGACGATGCCCGACGGTGACGCGCTCAAGAGCTATCGGGACCAGGGCGGCAAGGGCCCGGCCCAGGGCGGCTTCAAGGGCTGCTGGGCGCCGACCGAGGACGAGGGCGCCGAGATCGCCCACCGGCTGTGGGCCAACTCCGGCGTGCCCGGCGAGCTGTCCCAGGTGCTGCCCTCGCCCAAGCACTTCGAGCAGGCCTCGGAGCTGGTCACCCCGGACATGATCCGCGAGTCGATGCCGTGCGGGAACGACCCGGCCGGGCACGCCGAGCAGCTCAAGAAGTACGAGCAGGCGGGCTTCGACGAGGTGTACGTGGCCAACATCGGCCCGAACTACCGCGAGCTCATCGATCTGTATCGTCGCGAGTTCCTGTGACGGATGACCCGGGGGTTTGCCGGTCTCGATGCCGGGGCATCCGGCAACCCCCGGGACAAACGTGGAGGAAAGCGTGGCGCGGTTGCGACGGAGCGAGTTGTCCAGGCCCGGGCTGTCCCGTCGCCGCTCCGGAAAAGGATTCACCTACCTCGACACCGACGGCCGCCGCCTCGACGACGCCGCGGCGATCGAGCGGATCAAGGCCCTGGTCATCCCGCCGGCCTGGCAGAACGTGTGGATCTCGCCGGACCCGCGGGGGCACATCCAGGCCACCGGCGTCGACGCGGCCGGCCGCAAGCAGTACCTCTACCACCCCGAGTGGCGCGTCGCCCGCGACGCGAAGAAGTTCGACCGCGTGCTCGCGCTCTCGGTCCGGCTGCCGAAGATCCGCGACCGGCTCCAGAACGACCTGACCACCGGGCGCGGGCTGACCCGGGAGCGGGTGCTCGCCGCCATCGTCGGGCTGCTCGACATGGGCATGTTCCGGATCGGCAGCGACGAGTACGCGGCCCGCGACGAGGACCCCTCGTTCGGGCTGTCCACCCTGCGGCCCGACCATCTGAGCACCAAGGGCGGGTGCGTGCTGCTCAACTTCCCCGGCAAGTCGGGCGTCGAGCACTCGGGCACGGTCGGTGACGCGGAGGTCTGCTCGGTGCTCAAGGACCTCAAGCGCCGGCGGCGTGGCCAGGACCGGCTGTTCGCCTACTACGACGCGGGCTCCCGCAGATGGCGGGAGATCGACGCCGACACGGTCAACGACTACCTCAAGGAGATCAGCGGCGAGCGGATGACGGCCAAGGACTTCCGGACCTGGCACGGCACCGTCAAGGCGGCCAAGGAGCTGGCCGAGCTGGGTCCGCAGCCGACCGAGGCCAAGCGCAAGAAGGCGGTCTCGCACGCCATGAAGGAGGTCGCGGGGCTGCTCGGCAACACCCCGGCCGTCGCCCGGTCCGCCTATGTTGATCCTCGGGTGATCGAAAGGTATGAAGAGGGCCGGACGGTCACGAACGATACCGAGCGGGCGGTCCGCGACCTGATCCGCGAGGACACCTGAGTAGGTTGTGCACATGGGCGTGGACAGTATGCGCAACGACGAACGGTTACGGCGCCTGAAGGCCGTCACCGACGCCACGCTGTCCCGCCTCGACGCCTCGGATCTCCTCGACGAGCTGCTCGACCGGGTCCGCGACCTGCTCGACGCCGACACCGCCGCGATCCTGCTGATCGACCCGCACTCCCGCCAGCTGGTGGCCACCGCCGCGAAGGGCCTGGAGGAGGAGGTACGCCGCGGCGTCCGCATCGCGGTCGGGCGGGGGTTCGCGGGCCGGATCGCCGAGACCCGCCGTCCCCTGATGATCAGCGATGTCAGCCCCGAGAACGTGGTCAACCCGATCCTCATCGATCTCGGCATCCGCTCTCTGCTCGGCGTGCCGATCATCGTGGCCGACGAGGTCATCGGCGTGCTGCACGTCGGCACCCGGCACCGGCGGGAGTTCACCGCCGAGGAGGTCCGGCTCCTGCAGCTGGCCGCCGACCGGGCCGGCGCCGCCGGGCGGATCCGCAGCCGGAAGCTCGAGCAGGCGGCCGCGCTCGCCCTCCAGCGCAGCCTGCTGCCCAGCACGCTGCCCGAGGTGCCCGGCGTGGAGATGGCCGCCCGCTACGTGCCCGGCCACGAGTTCGGCATCGGCGGCGACTGGTACGACGTGTTCCCCCTGCCGTCCGGCTGGCTCGGCGTGGTCATCGGCGACGTCTCGGGTCACGGCCTGGCATCCGCGGTGGTCATGGGCCGCATCCGGAGCGCGCTGCGCGCGTACACGCTGATCGCCGACGACCCCGCCGAAGCCCTCACCCTCCTGGACCGCAAGGTCCGGCATTTCGAGGCGGGCAGCCTCACCACCGCCCTGTACGCGATGATCAGCCCCGACCGCTCGGAGGCGCTCGTCTCCTCGGCCGGCCATCCGCCGCCGATCCTGGCCGTCCCCGGCGAGCCGGCCACCGTGACCGTGCTGCCCTCGGACCCGCCGCTCGGCGTGGACGCCCAGCCCCGCCGCCGCACCACCGCCGTGCCCCTCCCGCCCGGCGCCACCCTGGTGCTCTACACCGACGGCCTGGTCGAGCGGCGCGGCGAGGTGATCGACGTCGGCCTGGACCGGCTCACCCGGATCGTGGAGCCGGCCCCGCCCGAGCTGCTGTGCGGCCGGATCATCGCGAGGGTCGGGCTCAACGCGCCCACCGACGACGTCGCGCTCCTGGTCGTACGGCGTTTCAGTGATCACTGCACGGGGCATCCACCGGCGGCATGACCCCCGAGAAACGCCGCATCAAAAACGAGGACGAGAAGCACCGCTGGGACCGCAACTTCGCCGACCTGCTGCAGGAACTGCGGGTGGCGCAGACCGGCATCCAGATCCTGTTCGCGTTCTTGCTGACGCTCCCCTTCAGCAACGGCTTCCCGAGGACCACCCCGTTCCAGAAGGACGTCTACGTCGTCGCCCTGCTGGCCGCCGCCGCCTCGACCGCAATGATCATCTCGCCGGTGGCCTTCCACCGGGCGCTGTTCCGTCAGGGCCGCAAGCCGGAGCTCGTCCGCTTCGCCCACCGGATGGCCACCGGCGGCCTGGCGTTCCTGCTGATCGCCATGGTGACCAGCGTCTTCCTGATCGTCGACTACCTGCTCAGCCGCCCGATGGCGCTGGTGCTCGGCGGGGCGACCGCGCTCTTCTTCCTGGTCTTCTGGGCCGGCATCCCGTGGTACCGCCACAACTGGATCGACGAGGAGGACGAGGAGGAGGACGACGAGGCCACCGAGACCGAGGGCGGCGGCCCCGGCCCGAGGCACGACCCGATCTGACCCGCGCAGCTGAGTGTCGCCCGGACAGCTGACTGTCGCCCCACCCGGTCACTGGGTGGGGCGACATCAGCGCTCGGCTACGACAAGTCGGCGCCGTCGTCCACAACGCCCCCCGGGGGAACCTCAGGGCTGGCGAATCTCGACCTGCCCCTCCCGCACCCGGCACGGCACCACCGGCTGGTTGCTGGCGGCCGGCCCGTGCACCACGCCCCCGTCGGAAAGACGGAACGTGCTGCCGTGCCAGGGGCAGACCACGCACGCATCCCGCCCGGTGCCGACGACCTCGCCGTCGCCCAGCGGTCCCGTCTCGTGGGCGCACCGCTCGATCAGGGCGCTGACCCGGTCGCCGTCGCGGTAGAGCAGCACCGGCACGTCGGCGACCTTGCGCACCGCCGTCTTGCGGTCCGGCAGCGACGCCAGCGAGCAGGCCACGGTCCAGTCCTCGGGCAGGCGGACGATCTCCGGCGCCGCCTGATTGGTGCCGGCGCTCTGGGCGTACGCGAGGTGGCCGCCGAGATAGGCGCCGACACCGGCCACCGACAGGCCGGCGTACGAGAGCGCCTTGCCCCGGGCCGACTGCCCGCGCAGCCGGGCGATCAGCGAGCTCGCGTAGAGCCCGACCGCGGTGAGGTTGGCGGCCGCGTGCACGAGCCCGACCCGCCGCCGGTCCTTGGTCATCTGGGACCAGTCGAGCCAGCCCGCCACCGCGGCCGGACCGGCGGTGGCCGTGCCCAGCGCGATCAGCGCGGTGGCCGACTTGCGGCGGCCGGGGATCAGGTCGAGGACGGCGGCGCTCATGAACGCGCCGACCGGCACCTGGACCATCACCGGGTGCAGCGGGTGACCCAGCCACGTGCCGTGCAGCAGGTCGCGCAGCGTACGAGGCTTGACCGCGGCCTGGACCGCGCTCTGGATCTTGTCGCTGACCGGGTCGAGCGCGCGGGCTTCCTCAAGCCGGGTGAGCAATTTCATGTCGGGAAAAGTCCTTTCGCTCGGCGATCTCGGCCAACCGGCGCAGCGCCTCGATGTTGCGGCCATGCAGCAGCAGGTCGTTGATCTTGTTCCTCAGCACGTGCAGCGGCCCGGCGTGGAAGTCCTCGTGGATGGTCACCTTCGTGGTCTCCGGCCCGGCCGGCTCGATCACGATGTCGACCGTCGCCTCGCCCAGCGGCCACAGCCCGGCCCGGAGCTTGAGCCGCCGCTCGGGGACCATCGCGAGCACGGTCGAGGAGTCCTTCAGCGAGAGCGGCCACGGCCCGGCCTTGTGGTGCAGCCGGGACCCGACCGCCGGCCAGGTGCGGTCGACGTTGCGGATGTGGGCGGTGCCGACCACCCAGTCGCTGTACGCCCAGCCGTCGGCCAGCACAGCGAAGACGCGTTCAGGGGTGGTTCGGATTGTGCGGGTGACGGTCGCCATGCGTTTCAGGTACCCCGGCACCGGCGCTGGTAACGCGCCGTCCCGCGGCGGGCCCGCGGCGGCGTCACTCCGGGACCGGCGGTCCGGGCGTGGCGACGATCAGCAGTGCCACGTCGTCCTCCCCGGTCGTGGTCTCGGCGTGCCGCAGCAGCCGGTCGGCGAGCGCGCCGGGGCCGGCCCAATGATCGGCGGCGACCAGGCGATGGACCTCGGCCAGGCTCTCGTCGAGGCTGACCGACCGGCTCTCGACCAGCCCGTCGGTGTGCAGCACCAGGATCGCGCCCGGCGGGAGGTAGAGCGTCTGGTTGCGGCGTGACGTGTGGCGCAGGGCGCCGATCAGGGGGTCGTGGGTGCCAAGCGCCGAGACGTGCCCGTCGCGCAGCACCAGGATGGGTGCCGGATGCCCGGCGTTCGCCCAGGTCAGCTGGTGCCCGCCGGCCGGGCCCGGGTCGAGGTAGGCCAGCAGCACGGTGGCCAGGTTCTTGGTGCCGGCCGCCCGGCCGGTGTGCTCGAGCCGGCGCAGCACGGCCGACGGCGGCTCCTGGCGGTCGATCACCAAGGTGCGCAGCATGCTGCGGTACTGGCTCATCGCCGCGGCGGCGGTCACGCTGTGCCCGGTGACGTCGCCGATGATCAGCGCGAGGCGGTCCGGGTCGAGGCTGATCGCGTCGTACCAGTCGCCGCCGACGTGGTCCTCGTGGTGGGCCGGCAGGTAGCGGGCCGCGATCCGTACGTTCTCGTGCCGCGGCAGCGGGCTGAGCAGCGCCTTCTGCAGGACCGCGGCGGCGGCGCGCCGGTCCGCGAGCACGTGGGCGCGGCTCAGCGCCTGGGCCACGAAGCCGCCCAGCGCCGCGAGGATGGACTGCTCCGCCTGGTCGAGCGGGTTCGGCTGGTTCCACACGAAGGTCAGCGTGCCGAGCCAGCCATGCGTGCCGCGCAACGGCACGCTGGCCGCCGACTGCCACCCCATCTCCTCGAACGTCGCCAGGGCCGCCGGGGCCCGGAGCCCGACCGCGGCCAGGTCGGGCAGCAGCACGGTCCGGTCCGGCCACGCCGCCAGCGCCGCCGGGTTGAGCGCGCCGGCCGGGCGGTACCCGTCGTGGTCGTCCAGCGCGACGCCGACGTACGCGGGGTCGATGCTGCCGGTCACCAGGTCCCGCACGGCGTCGACCACCTTGCCGACGGTGTCGGCGTCGGCCAGCGTCCGGCTGGCCGAGAGCAGCAGCTCGGTACGGCGTACGGCGTCCTCGGCCCGGTGGTTGGCGATGCGCGCGCGCAGGCTGTCCGAGCAGGAAGCGGCCAGCCCGGCGAGCACCGACAGCTCGGCCCCGGTCCAGTAGCGGGGCACCTCGTCGATGGCGCACAGCGATCCGAGGACGGTGCCGCCGTCGTCCGTCAACGGCATGCCGGCGTACCCGACGACGCCCGGATCGTCGATCGCCGGGCTGCCGCGCACCTGCTCGTCGGTGCGCGCGTCGATGACCACCAGCGGCTTCTCGGTGGCGACCACGTGCCGGCAGAGCGAATGCGACACCGGCATCTGCCGTCGTGACTGCCACGGCTCGTCGAGCCCGCTGGCGCCGGGGAAGATCAGGCGGTCGTCGGCGACCAGGGACACCACGGCCAGCGGGACGCGCAGCACGGAACGGACCATCGCGGCGAAGCGGTCCAGGCCCTCGTCCGGGGCGGGCCCGAGGCCGGTACGCCGCAACGACTCGCGCCGGAGCTCGGCCTGGACGCGGGCTCCGGCGACCGGCGGGGGCGCGGGCGCTGACACGGGGGCCGCATCCCACGTTTCCCGGCGTTCGAAACCGGTCGCCTTCACGTCTGACCGTTAGGACGAGGTCGGTCGCGTCGCCCGATGTGCCGTTACCCGTTCGAGTGGCGTATCCCGCGTTCCGGGGGGTAGCAGGAGGGCATGGAGTCAGTACGGTTGCCCTTCGCCCGCGCGGAGGAGAGCGCGCGGATGCGGGCCACCGTCGCTCACCTGCTCACCGGCCAGCCCGCCGACATGGTGCACGACGTGCTGCTGGTGGTCACGGAACTGGTCGACAACGTCGTTCAGCACACCGGGGACGGCGGCGAGCTGCGGGTGGCGTGCGGCGATGATGCGGTACGGGTGGAAGTCCGCGACCGCAGCCGCGAGTTCCCCTGCCTGCAGCGCCCCGACCCGCGCCGCCCCGGCGGCCGCGGCCTGATCCTGGTCGCCGCGATCGCCCACAGCTGGGGAAGCGAGCCCACCGGCGGCGGCAAGGTCGTCTGGGCCGAGATGACCCCGGCCGCGCCCCGCCCGTCCGCCGCGCTGACCGGGGGAGCCGGCCCGGCTTAGCCGGCCCCGCCGAGCCGGCCCCGCCTAGTCGAGCCGGCCCCGCCTAGCCGGCCGGCCTTCCGCGCGGGCCCGTCGGGCCGCGGAACCGGTCGCGGTCAGCCCTTGCGCGCCACGATCAACCGGAAACGCGGGTCGCCGCCCTGGTCCCGGCCCAGCCCCGGCAGCTCGGCCGTCGTCACCGCGAAGCCGGCCACCCCCAGCTCCGCGCGCACGGCCGCCAGCGGCATGGTCCGGTAGTACATGACGAACGGCGGGCGCCACACCGCGTTCCGGATGCGCATCACCAGGTCGAACCCGGCCGTCGCCCAGTACGAGAACGAGGTCAGGGGCGGCGGCGCCGGCACCGGGAACGCGAACACCCCGCCCGGCCGCAGCGCCCGGAACACGCCCGCGAAGACCGCCGGCCGCTCCGCCGGCAGGAAATGCCCGAGCGCCCCGAAGGTGACCGCCAGGTCGAACTCCGCGGCGAAGGTCAGCTCACGCACGTCGGCCCGCACGAGCGCCGCCTCCGGGTGGGCCGCCCGGGCCTGCTCGAGCATCCCCGCGCTGAAGTCGACCCCGGTGATCTCCCCGTCGCAGAGCGACCGCAGCACCCGCAGCCCGGCGCCGGTCCCGCAGCAGACGTCGAGCCCCGCATCGAACGGGCCCTGGCCGGCCAGGGCCTCCACCGTCGCGTCGAGGATGGCCTCGGGCGTGCGGAACGGCGTGTGATCGAACTTCGGCGCGAGCAGGTCGTAGCCGCGCTCGACCGACGAGAGCGCCTGCACGGCGAGCTCGCCCAGCGACGGGCCTCGAGGCGAGAACACGTGCCGAGAGTAGCCGAGTCCGGCAGTCGGGACGGATGGTTGCGTTAAACCGATAGGCAATGTAGGAATTAGCCACCGGACAACGCCTGCCCTCCTGGAGTGACCCGTGTCCACCCTTCTGACCGCGCCGCCCGCGGTTGCCGGCACCACCGCGCCGACCGCGTCCCGGCCGGCCGGGCGCGGGCGCCGCCTCCTGTTGCGCCTGATCGCGCTCGCCGTCCTCTTCGGACTGTGGGAGCTCGCGGCGCGCACCACGCGGAACCCGACCTTCATTCCCTCACCCGGGGCGGTCTGGCATCAGCTCGTCGTCACCTCGACCACCCACGACGGCGTACGCGGATACAGCGGCCACCTCCTGATCGAGCACCTGGGTGTGAGCCTGCGCCGCATCCTGATCGGGTCGGCCATCGGCGTCGCCGGCGGGCTCGTGCTCGGGCTCCTGATGGGCACCGTGACCTGGTTCCGGGTCGTGACCGAGCCGGTGGTCACGTTCGTGCGGGCGCTGCCGCCGCTGGCCTACTTCAGCCTGTTCATCATCTGGTTCGGCATCGACGAGACCCCCAAGCTGTGGCTGTTGTCGATCGCCGCGATGCCGCCGGTCGCCGTGGCCACCGCCTCGGCCGTGCTCGGCGCGCCGACCGGGCTCGTCGAGGCGGCCCGCGCACTGGGCGCGAGCAAATGGGCCGTCACCCGCGACGTCGTGCTGCCACACGGGCTTCCGGAGATCTTCACCGGCGTCCGCATCGCGGTCGGCGTCGCCTACTCCTCGGTGGTCGCCGCCGAGACGATCAACGGCGTCCCGGGCATCGGCGGCATGGTCCGTGACGCCCAGCGCTACTCGCAGACCGACGTGGTCGTGCTCGGTCTGTTCGCCATCGGCCTCTCCGGCCTGCTCATCGACGCCCTGCTGCAGATCGCCGAGAAACGGCTGATCCCGTGGCGGGGCCGCGCATAGATAGGAACCAGCATGAAGAAGATCCTTGCCGGACTGGCCGCCGTCGTCGTCCTCGCCGGTTGCGGCAACGGCGCCGCGAGCGGCTCCTCGGCCGGCGACCAGAAAACGATCCGGATCGCCTACCAGGCGTTCCCCAGCGGCGATCTCTACGTGAAGAACCAGGGGCTGCTGGAGAAGGCCCTGCCCGACTACAAGATCACGTGGACCAAGTTCGACTCGGGCGCCTCGATCAACACGGCGTTCGTGGCCAAGAGCGTGGACATCGCGGCGATCGGGTCGTCGCCGGTGGCCCGCGGTCTGTCGGCGCCGCTGAACATCCCGTACCAGGTTGCCTTCGTCCTCGATGTGGCCGGCGACAACGAGGCGCTGGTCGCCCGCAACGGCACCGGCATCACCGGCGTGGCCGGCCTGCGCGGCAAGAAGGTGGGCACGCCGTTCGCCTCGACCGCGCACTACAGCCTGCTGGCCGCGCTGGACAAGGCCGGCGTCAAGGAGTCCGAGGTCAACATCGTCGACCTCGAGCCGCAGGACATCCAGGCCGCCTGGACGCGCGGTGACCTCGACGCCGCGTACACCTGGCTGCCGTCGCTCGCCGAGATCAAGAAGACCGGCAAGGTGCTGATCAGCAGCCGGGAGCTCGCCACCGCCGGCAAGCCGACGCTCGACCTCGGCGTGGTCTCGACCGCCTTCGCCACCGCCCACCCGGACGCGGTCGACGCCTGGCGCAAGGCCGAGGCGCAGGCGCTGAACACGATCGCGTCCGACCCGGCCGGCGCGGCGAAGGCGATCGGGGTGGAGCTCAACCTCTCGCCGCAGGAGGCACAGGACCAGCTGTCGCAGGGCGTCTTCCTCAAGCCGGCCGACATCTCGTCGCCGGAGTGGCTGGGCACCGAGGGCCACGTCGGCAACCTGGCGGCGAACCTGGTCTCCGCGGCCGAGTTCCTCAAGTCCCAGCAGAAGATCGACGCCGTGCCGGCCCTGGCCGACGTGCAGAAGGCGATCTACGTCAAGGGACTGCCCGATGTCCTCGGGTGACGCCGTCGTCCTCTCCGGCGTCTCCCATTCCTACGGCGACGTCACCGCCGTCGGCCCGATCGACCTGTCGGTCCCGGCGGGGGAGTTCCTCGTGCTGGTCGGCGCGTCCGGCTGCGGGAAGAGCACGTTGCTGCGGCTGATCGCCGGTTTCGAGCAGCCGACCACCGGGTCCGTCCGGACGGACGGCGCCCGGCCCGTCCCCGGGCGCGGCGCCGGCCTGGTCTTCCAGCAGCCCCGCCTCTTCCCGTGGCGCACGGTGGGCGGGAACGTCGCGCTCGCGCTCCGGTACGCCGGGCTCCCGGCCACCCCGGGCAAGGTTGACGAGCTGCTCGAGCGGGTCGGCCTGCACGACGTCGCGAGACGGCGAACCTGGCAGATCTCCGGCGGACAGCAGCAGCGCGTCGCCATCGCCCGGGCGCTGGCCGTCGACAACCCGCTGCTGCTGCTCGACGAGCCGTTCGCGGCGCTCGACGCGCTGACCCGGGAGCGCCTCCAGGAGGACCTGCGCCGGGTGAGCGCGGAGACCGGGCGTACGTGCGTCTTCGTCACCCACAGCGTGGACGAGGCCGTGTTCCTCGGCAGCCGGGTCGTGGTCCTCACGCCCCGGCCCGGCCGGATCGCCCTCGACCTCGCCATCGACCTGCCCCGCACCGGCATCGACCCCGACGAGCTGCGGGGCCTGCCCGCCTTCGCCGCCGCCCGGGCCCGGGTGGGCGCGGCCGTCCGAACCCCACTGGGAGTGCCCGCATGAAGGAACTGGAACCGCTCGGTCCGCACTTCGGCGCCATCGTGCACGGCGTCGACCTGACCGCCGTCACCGACGCCGAGCTCGCCGAGCTGCGCGCGTCCCTGGTCGACCGCAAGGTGCTGTTCTTCCGCGACCAGCTGCTCGACGACGACACGCAGGTGGCGCTCGGCCGGCGGCTCGGCGAGCTCACCGCGTCGCATCCGGTGGTCGCCGGGGTCGACGAGCGGCATCCGGAGGTGTACGCGCTGGACAGCACCGACAACGGCTTCGCCGACGTGTGGCACACCGACGTGACGTTCATGAAGCGGCCACCGCTCGGCTCGATCCTGCGGGCCGTGGTGCTGCCCCCGACCGGCGGCGACACCCAGTGGGCGGACGCTCAGGCCGCCTACGACTCGCTGGCCGAGCCCGTCCGGCGGCTGGCCGACAAGCTCACCGCCGTGCACGACGGCAACCGCGAGTTCGGCTACTACCTGGCCCAGCGGCGCGGCGGGCGCGGCAACGAGTGGGACGGCGAGGTCGTCACCCAGCTGACCCCGGTCGAGCATCCGGTCGTCCGCGTGCACCCGGAGACCGGCCGGCGCGGCATCTTCGTCAACCCCGGCTTCACCTCGCACATCGTCGGGGTCTCCGAGTTCGAGAGCCGGGGCATCCTCGACCTGCTCTACGCCCACCTGACCAAGCCCGAGCACATCGTGCGGCACCGCTGGCGGCCGGGCGACGTGGCGATCTGGGACAACCGCAGCACCGCCCACTACGCCAACCGCGACTACGGCGACCAGCGCCGGGTCATGCACCGGATCACCCTGCGCGGCGACCTGCCGCTCGGGGTGGCCTCCTGACCGCTCAGCTGCCGTAGATCCGGGTGGGGGTGACGAGCACGGCCGTACGGTGCTGGTCGCGCATCGTACGGTCGTACTCGTCCCAGTTGTCGTGGGTGCCGCCGGCGGCCGTGAAGATCTCGCGCAGCAGCAGGCGCAGGCCCTCGGCGTCGAGGCCGGGGCGGGGGTCGTCGGGGCCGGCGAGCTCGGCCCGGCCCTCGACGGTCGCCCACTGCCAGCCGCTGCGGAAGGCGACGGCGAGCTGGGGGCGCGCCCTGAGGTTGGCCAGCTTGACCTTCCCGTACGTCACGAAGGCGAGCCGGTCCCCGACGATGCCGGTGTTGACCAGCGAGGCCTGGATGGTCTGGTCGGCGCGCAGGGTCGAGACCAGGGCGAGGCCGGTGTCCTGGCGGCTCAGCTCCCAGGCCGCGGTAAGCGTCTTCTCCACGAGGGAGACGCTAGCCGATGGCCAGCAGCGAGAGACCCATGCCCGCGCTCATCAGGGCGTGGCAGACGGCCGGCCAGTGCGGCGTGAGCTCGGCCGGCGTCGCGGCGTCCAGCCGCATCCCGCGCACCAGCCACCACAGGGCGGCCGCGACGAGGTAGCCGCCGAGGGCCGCGTCGACCCAGTTCACGGAGGACGGTGCCGCGTGATGGAGGTGCGGGTGCGGGTGCGGCGCCGCGCTCATCCAGACCATGGCGGCCGTGCCGCTGGCGAAGAGGATCGGCGCCGTCCGGTCCCGCGCCGGCCGGACCGCCCGCGAGGCGAACCAGCCGGTCGAGAACGCGAAGCCGGTGATCCACAGCGTGGCCGGGACGGCGCCGCCCCACGGCCAGATCATCGCGATCATCGCCGCGCCCATCACCACGTGGAACGCCTCCTCGGGTGCGTCGCCCCGCAGCAGCCGTACGAGATGGAACCCCGTCGCGACGGCGAAGACCAGCGTCAACGACCATCGCAGTGACTCGAGACCGATCATCGTGCGAATGCCCCCCGCGCCGTGGTTCCGCCCGTGGGCCCTCACGCTAGGCGGCGCGGGTCCACCGGTCAGTACCGCGATGGGGTGGGTGATCACCAGGCGCACGCTTGAGCGCTTGGCGGCGGGACCGCTGGGCGGCGGTTACGCGTTGGCCGGCTCGGCGGCGGCGCAGATGCGGTTGCGGCCGGCGTTCTTGGCCTCGTAGAGCGCGGCGTCGGCGCGGGCGGTCAGCTCGTCCGAGGTCTCCGACCCGTTCCACACCGCGATGCCGGCCGAGAACGACTGCCCCAGCGGGGTCGCCAGCCGCATCCGGTCGACGATCTCATGGGCCTGCGCGACGGTCGCGTCCGGCAGCATCACGACGAACTCCTCGCCGCCGTAGCGGGCGAGATGGTCGGCCGTGCGCAGCTGATCCTGCCACGCGGCGGCGGCCTCCTTCAGCAGGCGGTCGCCGGCCAGATGCCCGTACGCGTCGTTGAAGTGCTTGAAGTGGTCGATGTCGAGGATCGCCACGGTGAGCGGGTCCCCGGTCCGGCGCACCCGCTCGATCGTGCGGGGCAGCTCGGTGTTCCAGGCGCGCCGGTTCGGCAGCCCGGTCAGCTCGTCGGTGACGGCCAGCTCGCGCACCTTCTCGGTCTGCACGTCGAGCTGCTTGATCAGCTGGGACATGCGGGTCACGACCAGCAGGAACAGGGCCACGCAGCCGAGCGCGATGGCCAGCGTGTCGGTGACCTTGTGCCGCAACGCCTGCACGATCAGCAGCGCCGGGCCGATCAGCGAGGCCAGGGTCAGGGCGAACAGGAGCGGGCGGCTGATCCGGCTCGGGCGCGGCTCGATCGAGCTCGACAGCGCGCGGACGTCGGGGTGCACGGCGGCCGCCCCGAAGAGCAGGTAACCGGCCAGGAACACGACCGCGAGCATCTTGTGCGCCATCGGGCCCGGCTCCCAGCCCATCTGGTTCACCACCGCCCAGGCGCCGTCGCCGGCGAGGAAGCAGATCAGCGCGCCGCACACCAGGCGGAAGGAGGTGTTGCGGGCGCTGCCGCTGAGGATCAGGCGGACGGTCATGGCCAGCAGCACCACGTCGCCGACCGGGTAGGCGGTGCTGAAGATGTGCCCGATCAGGCCGATCGACGGGTCGGACGCGGCCGGCTTGATCATGAAGACCCAGGCGAGCAGGCCCATGCCGGTGGTCAGCGTGGTGGCGTCGATGAGGCTGGACCAGTCGCGGTAGGCGGTGCGGCGGCGGATCAGCAGCAGCAGCCCGGCCGCGGCGGCGGGATAGAGCGACAGGTACGCGACGTCGGCCAGCGACGGGAAGCCGGGCTCGGCCTCGGTGCGGGTCAGGATGTACTCGATCAGGATGCCGCCCGAGTTGCCGGCGACGCCGACCGCGAACAGCCACCAGGTCGCCCGCATGGCCGGGCGCCGGGCCCGGATCCCGACCGCGATCATGCCGGCCGCGAACCATCCGCACGCGACCTGCCAGACCAGCTGGAGGGTGCTGCCGTCCGGCACGACCAGGAACCCCGCCAAAGCAACCGCCGCGACGGCGATGTGCCATCGCATCAACCGACTACCCATGCGCTGCCGATACCTCCGCTAGTGGTATCAGGTAATGGCATCGGCGGACGGTTGCGGGGACGGTGCCCGGTCGGGAGCAGCTCGGTTGCCGCGGCCGCCGGCCCGTGCCCGGGGGAAAGGCACGCGAGCACGGACCGGCGGGTGCGACGGTCAGCCGATCTTGATGACCTGGGTGCCACCGGCGAACTTGTCGAACCAGTGCTGACGCTGCGGATCGCTGTTGATGTTGACCACGATCACGATCACCGCCGCCAGCCCGGCCAGGCCGCTCAGCACGCCGCCGATGAACGGGATGATCCGCAGGACGCCGAACGCCATGTAGATGTTGCGCCGGATGGCCTGCTCCAGCGTCGGGTTGCTGACCCGGTCCGGGCCGAACACCTTCAGCTTCATCGCCTGCTTGCCGATCGTCTGGCCCCGGCTGGACTCCAGATAGCCGAAGTAGCCGAGATACAGCGCCGCGTTGATCACGGCGGCGAGGAAGCCGGTCAGGAACCAGGAATCCGAGACGACCGCGAGCACGAAGCCGACGACCAGCGACACGACGCCGACGATGAGACCGTCGATGAGCCTCGCCAGGAACCGCTCGCCCAGGTTGCCGGGCTGCCCGACCCCGCTCATCGGCGCTCCCGGGCCGCCACCCATGGGCGTCGAGTAGGGCGGCGGCGGGTAGGCGCCTCCCGGCGGCGGATAGCCGGCACCCGGCGGCGGAGCCCCGTACGTGGGCGGCGGGGGTGCGGCGCCGTACGGCGGCGGCGGGGGCGGAGCGCCGTAGGTAGGCGGCGGGGGTGGCGTGGCGGAGTGTCCGGCCGGAGCCGGCTCGTCGCCAGGCGACCCCGGGAAGGGCCCGGGACTGACCATATCGTGGTCCATTTCTGATAGGTACGGCGTGGTGTGGTGGCGTGTTCCCGGTGGGAACGCACCGCGAGCCGCCGAAGCGGCGTAGTTACTTTCGTGCATGTGACTTCAAATGCCAAGGCCGGCTCGTCCACGGTGGGCGTGCCCGGCCGGATCGGGGTGGACGCGGAAGCCGCCGAGCCGCGGCAGGTCATGCGAAAGCCGGTGCTCGGCGTCGGCCGCGATGTCGTGCGCGGCGATCAGGCTGAGCCCGTCGTCGACCACCACGGTGGCCTCACCGTCCAGCCGGTGGCCGATCCATCGCAACCGCAGGCCGGTCACCTCCCGCACGCCGGGAACGCCGCGCAGGGCCCGCTCGGCGCGGTCGACGAGCGCGGGCTCGACCCGGTCCATGAGCCGGTGGCAGACCTCGCGGCCGGCGTCCTTGAGCACGTACCCGATCGCGACCGTGATGGCCAGGCCCACCACCGGGTCCGCCCACCGCCATCCGGCCCACGTGCCGGCCGCGGCGAGCACGACGGCGAGCGAGGTGAAGCCGTCGGTGCGGGCGTGCAGCCCGTCGGCGACCAGCGCGGCCGAGCCGATCCGCCGTCCGACCACGACGCGGTAGCGGGCGACCCCCTCGTTGCCCAGGAAGCCCACGACGCCGGCGGCCAGCACCCACGGCAGGTGCGTCATCTCGCGCGGGTGGGCCAGGCGCTCGAGGGCGAACCAGGCGGTGGCGATCGCGGACCCGGCGATCACCAGGACGATCAGGACGCCGGCGACATCCTCGGCGCGACCGAAACCATAGGTGTACGCGCGGGTGGCCGCCCGCCGTCCGAGCCAGAAGGCCACCCCGAGCGGCACCGCCGTGAGCGCGTCCGCCACGTTGTGCACCGCGTCGCCGAGCAACGCGACCGAGCCCGACGCCATCACGATGACGGCCTGCAGGGCGGCCGTGACCCCGAGCCCCGCCAGCGAGATCCACAGCGCCCGCATGCCGGCCCGCGAGGTCTCGAGCGCGGCGTCCACCTTGCCGGCGCTGTCGTGCGAGTGGGAGTGCGGGTGCGAAGGCATGTTTCAACGGTAGTCCGCACCCTAGTCGTGCGACAACGCCGCAACTGCCAATGACCGGCAATAGATCACCACGCTCAGCAGCGCCGGCGGGGACGGCTTCCGCCGTACGGGAAATGCTCAGCGGTCGCGGTCGGAGGCGATGTCCTCCTGGTAGGTCGCGCCGCCGTCGGCCTCCGAGGTGAGCGGGCGCGCGCCGCCCTCGGGCGGACCGGCCAGCGACTGCTCCCCGGCCGCCAGGTGCGGGAACTTCCGGTCGAAGGCCGGCCGCTCGGAACGGATGCGCGGCATGTGGTCGAAGTTGCGCAGCGGCGGCGGGCACGAGGTGGCCCACTCCAGCGAGTTGCCGTGACCCCAGGGGTCGTCGACCTTCACCACCGGACCGGCCTTGTACGAGTGCCAGACGTTGTAGAGGAACGGGAGCGTCGCGCAGCCGAGGACGAACGAGCCGATCGTCGAGAACGTGTTCAGGGAGGTGAACCCGTCCGAGGGCAGGTAGTCCGCGTACCGCCGGGGCATGCCTTCCGTGCCCAGCCAGTGCTGCACCAGGAACGTCGCGTGGAAACCGAGGAAGGTGAGCCAGAAGTGGACCTTCCCGAGCCGCTCGTCGAGCATCCGGCCGAACATCTTCGGGAACCAGAAGTAGATGCCGGCGAAGACGGCGAACACGATGGTGCCGAAGAGCACGTAGTGGAAGTGCGCGATCACGAAGTACGAGTCGGAGACGTGGAAGTCGATCGGCGGCGCCGCCAGGAGGACGCCGGACAGCCCGCCGAACAGGAACGTGACCATGAACCCGATCGCGAACAGCATCGGCGTCTCGAAACTGATCGACCCGCGCCACATGGTGCCGATCCAGACGAAGAACTTCATGCCGGTCGGCACCGCGATGAGGAAGCTCAGGAAGCTGAAGAACGGCAGCAGCACCTGACCGGTGACGAACATGTGGTGCGCCCAGACGCTCATCGACAGGGCGCCGATCAGCAGGGTGGCGGCGACCAGGCCCTTGTAACCGAAGACCGGCTTGCGGCTGAAGACCGGGATGACCTCGGTGATGATGCCGAAGAAGGGGAGCGCCACGACGTACACCTCGGGGTGGCCGAAGAACCAGAAGAGGTGCTGCCAGAGCATGGGGCCGCCGGTGTCCACGTCGAAGACGTGCGCCCCGATCACCCGGTCGGCGGCGAGGGCGAACAGGGCGGCCGCCAGGAACGGGAAGACCATGACCACCAGGAGGCTGGTGACCAGGATGTTCCACGTCATGATCGGCATGCGGAACATGGTCATGCCCGGCGCCCGCAGGGTGAGGATCGTGGTGATCATGTTGACCGCGCCGAGGATCGTGCCGAGACCGCTGATGGCCAGGCCGACCACCCACATGTTGCCGCCGATGCCGGGGGAGTGCAGGGAGTCGCTGAGCGGCGTGTAGGCGAACCAGCCGAAGTCGGCCGCGCCGCCCGGGGTGATGAAGCCGCTCATCGCCATCGTGCTGCCGAACAGGTAGAGCCAGTAGGCGAACGCGTTGAGCCGCGGGAACGACACGTCCGGGGCGCCGATCTGGATGGGCACCACGAAGTTGGCGAAGGCGAACACGATCGGCGTCGCGAAGAACAGCAACATGATCGTGCCGTGCATCGTGAACAGCTGGTTGTACTGCTCGGGCGACAGGAACTGCATGCCCGGCCGGGCCAGCTCGCCCCGCATGAGCAACGCCAGGAAGCCGCCGACGACGTAGAACAGCACCGACGTGACCATGTACATGATCCCGATCTGCTTCGCGTCGGTGGTGCGCAGAATCCGGGTCAGGGCGGAGCCCTTGACCTGCCGCCGGACCGGATAGGGCCGCGCAACTGCCGGACGCGGGGCGACTGTGGTCATGCGGAGCTCCTCGGAATTCCCGTCGACGGTGCTCCTTCGGTTATAGGCTTTTAGCCGCCCGAGCCGCTCGATTTCGGCGCATTACCCACATGCCCGGTATTTCGGGCGTAGGGCCGTCTCGGCGTCGCTCTGCTTACCTCTGCGCGCTTCTGCGTTCCTTCGTCGCTCTGCTTACCCCCGCGCGCGTTTGCGTCCTCCTTCTCTTCGCTCTGCTTACCTCTGCGCGCCTCCTTGTGCCGGGTCGCTCTGCTTATCTCTGCACGCCGGGCGGCCGGGTCAGCGGGGCGGCGGAACTGGCCGATGTGGCGGCTGATGCGGATGAGGCGGAGGCGGCGGCACCGTCGACAGGTCCGGCGGCTCGTCCGGCCAGATGAGCAGAACCCGGCACGGCGCGTGGTCGATCACGAAGCGCGCGTGGTGCCCGATGCTGTGCGGCCCCAGCCGGGTGTGATCGCCGTCCCGGGCCAGCACCAGCAACCCGGCGTCGGCACAGGCGCCCACCACCTCACGTTCCACCCGGCCGCGCAATGCCAGCCGCGTCGCCGGCCGCCCCAGCCGCGCCTCGGCCGCCTCCAGCAGATCGGCCTGACCATCGATCAGCACCTGCTCGGCGGCGGCGGAGGTGTCGCGCCCGCGCCCCATCAACCCGGCCCGCGCCCCGGAGACGGCCTGCATGGTGTGCTCGTCGATCACGTGCAGCAGAATGATCTGCCCGTCCGGAACGTTGGGCGCCGCGTCGACGGCTGCCTGCCAGGTGCCCTCGGCCACCCAGACGACGGTCTTCATGTCACCACCCTGCCATCCGGCCGCGAGACCGGCATGCTAGGACACGGCCGCCACCGAGATCGGCCGCTGCCGAGATTGGCCGTCAGTGAGATCGGCCGCCGCGAAGATCGGCCACCGCGGAGATCGGCCAACGCCGGGACAGAGCCGCCGCTGCAACAAAGCCGCCGCAGGGACGGGACCGCCCGCCGCGAGCGGGCCGTGACCGCGAGGGGGCCGTGACCGCGAGGGGCCGCCATCGGGAGAGGGCCGCTATCGGGAGAGGGCCGCTATCGGGAGAGGGCCGCCACCGGGAGAGGACCGTCGCCGACACAAGGCCACCGTCCAAGGCCGGCCGCCGCGCAGATCGGCCGCCGCGCAGATCGGCCGCCGCGCAGATCGGCCGCCGTTTCCCGCCCACCCGCGCCCGCCCCCACCCGTCACTGGGTGGGGCAGACGATAGCGGGTCCCTACGACAATTCCGGGGCGTAATCCACAGCCTTGCGAGCGCCAGCCACCTCGAGCGGCCGCACCGTCCCCGCGATCAGCACAGCCACGCACAACAGCGCCGCCACGGCGATCAGCGACCGCAGCACCGTGAAGTGGTCACCGAGGAAGCCGATGGTGGGCGGCCCGGCCAGGAACGCGCAATATCCGATCGACGCGATCACGCTGACGCGCCCCGCGGCCCGGCGCGGATCGTCGCCCCCGGCGCTCATGCCGACCGGGAACCCGAGCGAAGCCCCCAAACCCCACAACAGCGTTCCCGCGTACGCGTAGACGGCCGTCGGCCCGAAGACGAAGAGCGCCACCCCGGCGATGCCGATCACGGCCAGCGTGCGCACGACCCGGGTGCGGCCGTAGCGGTCGAGCAACGCCGGCCCGAACCAGCGCCCGGCGGTCATCGCGGTGAGGAAGCCGGCGAACGCCAGCGTGCCCAGCGCCGGCGACACGTGGTGGCCGTCGATCGCGGCCACGCTGATCCAGTCGTTCCCGACACCCTCGGTGAACGCGAACGCCAGCACAAAAACGCCGATCAGCAGCGTACGGGGTTCCCGCCAGGCCCGCAGCGCACCACCGCGCGATGGTTCGCCGTCGCCGGCCGGGGTCTCGTCGTGGTCGGCCACGAACCGCCGGGCCTGCCACGCGACGGCCAGCACCACGATCACGGCCACGGCCACGAGATGGGCCGCGACGCTCACGTGCAGCGCGACCATGGCCGCCCCGACCAGCGCGCCCGCGACGGTGCCGAGGCTGAACCCGGCGTGGAAGCGGGACATCACCGAGCGCCCGAGATGCCGCTCCACGACCGTGCCCTGGACGTTCATGGCCACGTCCCAGGCGCCGTTCGCGAAGCCGAGCAGGAACAGCCCGATCACCACCGGCACCACGCCGGCCAGGGAACCGATCGCCGCGGTCGCCAGGCCCACCCCGAGCAGCACCGCCATCCACGCGACCGTGCGCGACGAGCCGATCCGGGCGACGACCGGGCCGGACAGCGGCAGCGCCAGCAGCGAGCCGGTGGCGATCGCGAGCAGCACCAGGCCGAGCGCGGCCGAGTCGAGGCCGAGCCCGTCACGGACCTGCGGGATCCGCGACGCCCAGCTGGCGAACGCGAAGCCCGAGCCGATGAACGCGGCGTACGTGGCCGTGGCGGCGGCCCGAACCGTGGCCGGTGCCACCGGTGCGGCGAGCGTGGAGGTCATGAAGTCCCCAAGAGAAGCGGTGCGGCGGGATGTGTACGAGCGTACATAGCGTCTCGCCTAACATCAACGGCGTGGATGCTGCGCTGAGGTCGGCGGCGGCGCTGGGGCCGTACTTCGTCTGGGAGCCGTGGGACCGCGATCCGGCCTGGCGTCCGCTCACCGACCTGCTGAATCCCGAGGTGGTCGCCGAGCGGGTCGGCGTGGCGCGGCAGGCCCTCGTGCGGATGTCCGGGCTGAGCCCCGGCGAGATCGGCGAGCGCGAGGTGGCGTCCATCACCTTTCTCGGGTACGCCTCGCGGCTCGTCTCGCCGTTCCTCGGCGCGGCGGCGCTGACCGGCGAGCGGCCGGCGGCCCGCATCGAGGACCTGTGGTGGCGACCGGTCGGCGGCGGCCCGCTTCCCGTCGCGTACGCGCAAGTGGGGGAGGGGGAACCGCTCGCGGTGACCGAGGCGCTGCTCCTGGTTTTCGCCCGCCGGTTCGGCCTGCCCGAGCACCTGCTGTGGGGCAACGTGGCGTCGGCGCTCGGCGGCGCGGCCGGGATGATCGCCGACGCCCGCCCGGAGCACGCCGAACGCGCCGCCCGGGTGGTCGAGCGCCTGCTGAGCCACCCACCGCTGGCCGGCACCGCGGTGCTGGAGAGGCCGGACGCCGAGCGGGCCCGCTGGTTCCTGGTGCGCCGCAACTGCTGCCTGTACTACCGCATCCCCGGCGGCGGCACCTGCGGCGACTGCGTCCTGACCCCACCCGACACCCGCCGCCGCCAGTGGCAGCGCGTGCTGAGCCGGGTGGGTCCGCGGCGGCTGGACTAGATCAAGATGAGGTAGACCGCGACATAGTGACACGTGACAGCGCCGCAGATGAGGGCATGAAAGACTTCGTGATAGCCGAACACCGGCGGCGCCGGATCGGGTCTGCGGTAGTGGTAGGCGAGGGCTCCGGCCACGGAGAGCAGGCCACCGGCGACGGCGAGGCCCCCGGCAAGTGGCCCGCGGTGGATCCAGACCAGCGGGAGGGCGAGAGCGGCTACGGCTGCTAGAGCGATGTACGTGCCGCCGACTGAACGCTCGGGTGCGTCCATCCGCGCCAGGTGCAAGACGGCCGCCGCGGTCGCGAGCGTCCACGTCAGGATCAAGCAGACGCGACCGTAGCGCGGCGGCGCGGCCAGCTGATACATCGGCGTGGCGGTTCCGGCTATCAGCACGAAGATCATCAGGTGGTCGCATCGCTGCAGGATCCGCTTCATCCGGATTCGCCACTCGACTCGGTGGTACAGGGCACTGGTGCCGAACATCGCGCTCACGGCGGCCGCGTAGACCCCGGCCGCAGCGGCCGCGGCGGTGCCATGTGCGCCGGCGATCAGGAACCCGCCGGCGATCAGGGAGAGCGGAAACCCTATGAGATGCAACCAGCCGCGCCAGATCGGCTTGGGAAGCCTCGCGGGCCGGTCATCGCGGGCCGACTGCGGAGAGGTTCGGTCGGTCACCGGCTCATGAAAGACAACCACGAGGCTGGTGTCCACCTCGGCATCCAAAGGTAAGAACGGTCGCGGCGCGGTCCCGATCTGCTACCGGGGCAGATAAAGGAACCGCGGGTGATACTCGGCGTCGTTGCCGTTGACGTTGTAGGACGTCAGGATCTGGCCGTTGTTCGCCGGCTGCTCGGGATGCACCGCCACGCCGTACGTGAGCGTGCCCGCCGGGCTCGGCGCGGGCCAGGTGCCGTTGACCGTCCAGGTGCCGGTGACGCTTCTGACAGTCAGCCGCTCGATCTCGGTGCCGCCGTAGGCGTCTCCCCGTTTGGTGAAGATGTCCCAGCCGACCGAGGTCTGCCGCAGTGCCAGCCCGGTGCCGATGTTCGTGGTCGCCGGGATCACGTTGTCGTGGACGCCCCAGCTGGTGGCGGTCGCCAGGCCGCCGAACGGGACGAACGCCATGTCACCCACCGAGCAGTTGGTGCCATAGCTGCACGGCACGTTGTGGGTTCCGGTGATCCACCAGCCGGTGGCGGTACGGGCGACGCCGCCCCACATCGTCGTGCCGGTCGCGCCGGTCGGCACCGGCACGATCCGCTGGAAGGCCAGCGTGGAGGCGTTGAAGACGGCGACGTACGAGCCGACGACGGTGAACGGGCTCACGCCCCGAATCCGCTCGCCCAGCACGTAGAGGGTGCCGCTGTCGACGATGGGTGTGGACATCCAGAAATACGTGTTGTCCGACCAGTTCGGCACCTGCTGCCAGCCGTAGCCGTATGGTCCCGGCAGCGCCTTGAAGGTCAGCGTCCCGGCCGTCTGCCGGACGAACGCGTCGTGCGGATAGCCGTACGGGCCGGTGGTCGGCACCCCGTTGATGCGGGTGGTGTCACCGAAGACCCACAGCACGTCGCCGTTCGGCAGGGTGACCGACTGGGTCACGTCGGCGTGGATCACTTTCTCCAGCGCGGCGTTCCAGTCGCTCGGTGAGAAGACGGGCGAGGCCGTCGCGGGTGCTTGCCAGCCGGCCACGAGCAGTGCGGCCACGGCCAAGATTCGCAGTATACGTACGGCGATCATGCAATTTCCCCCGTTCCACCAAATCCAATCCCACGCTAGCCAGGCGCTTTCGGGTTGAATAGCCCTCCTTCGCTATTTGCGGGACGGGCCGGCCGTGGCTCATGAGGCGGCTCCGCGCTGCCGCACGGACGGGCGAGGGCGCCAAGATCGGTGTTGCTAACCCAACGGCCGAACGCCGGGGCTTCGGAGCCAGGCGTTGTTGCCGGCGGTAGCCTCCGGATCTGCCGCGGACAATAAGCGGCCGCCCCTGCGAGGCATCGCGGAACGACAGCGTGCCTCAATATTCGTCGGGGTGGTCGAATCGATGGACGAAATCCCTGATTGCTTGGACGTAGAGCGGCATGCCGGCCAAATTGCATCGCATGTTGAGAGACTCAGGAGTATCGCCCGGACGGATCGGAACGGGCCAGTGAGCCAGAATTTGGCCATGATCGTACTCGGCATCGACGAGGTGGATGGTCGGCCCGCTGTAGCGCAACCCTGATGCGAGCACGTGAGCCTGGCTCACCGGCTGCACCATGCCCTTGCCGCCGAACTGCGGCAACGGCGCCGAATGGATATTGAGAATGCCGTAGGGATACGCGTCGAGCAGCGCTGGGCCGATCTTCTTGCCGTAGCCCAGCAATATGACGAAGTCGACGCCGTGATCTCGGAAAGCGGTCAAGGCCTGCGCATCGATCTCTGCCGGGTCGGCGCCGTCAAGATAGAGATATGGTATGCCGAACTCGGCGGCAGAGGTGAAGATCGGGACGTTCGGGTGATTGGCAGCCACGACGACTACTTCACAATTCTCTATCGTGCCGGCCGCGATCGCTCGTACTATGTACTCGAATGTGCGATGAACTCCATTCCCAAGGACGCCGATCTTGCGCATGCCGGAAATTCTAGCAAATTCTGACGATCGGTCCGGTCGAGGACGGGCACCTATTTGCCGAGGTCACTACGCGGATAACGGCGGACGAGCTCCAACCTTCTTGCGGGACGTGGCGTCGGCGAGCCCCGCAGCAGATCCACGTCTCGATCGAGGTCGTCCCACGGGCCGCCGGAGAGGTCGGGGTACAGGTAGGTCTGGCCGCCGGTGAGCCGGTACCGCGTCATGACGTCGACGTTCCGCTCCCGCTCTTCCGGCAAGATCTCCGCACCGCCGGAAGGGCGGCGAACGGCGCCTCGAATTCCGGCCCGGCCACGCTCAAGGTGTAGCGCCTCGTCCTCGCCGTCCACCCGTCGTGTAGCCGCCCGCGTCCATGCCGGCCGCACACGCGGACGGCGCTGCCCCGCGATTGAACGGCGCACTTGCCGACGGGGCACTCGCCGGCGGCGCATTTGCCGGCGGGGCAGTTGCCGGCGGCGCACTTGCCGGCGGCGCACTTGCCGACGGGGCACTCGCCGGCGGCGCACTCGCCGGCGGCATCGCCGAGGGTGCCGCGGCCGGTGCAGTGCAGGCGGCCGGCGGGCAGGCCGAGGGCCAGAGCGAAGACCGCGGGTACGTACGAGCGGCGTCGAATCGTGAGGGAGCGTAGCGGCGCGCGCCCTCCGTCGGAGCGAGCAGTCCAACCGGCTCGGCGAGGCCGATCGGCTCGGCGAGGCCGATCGGCTCGGCGAGGCTGATCGGCTCGGCCGCCGGTGCCGTCCCCTGTCGCTCGCCCGGGCGGCGGGTGCTCAGGCGTTGATGGTCGTTTGCGCCGCCCGGCGCGGGGCCAGCAGCCGCTCGGCCATCGGCGCGAAGATCAGGCCGATCGCGCCCCACAGCAGCAGCTGCGCGCCGATCGAGTAGAGCCGGAAGCGGTAGAGGACGTCGGCCGGGAAGCCCGGGAAGACGATCTGCCCGTTCGCGTCGGTCAGCGGCTGCGGCGTCTCGGTCGCGCGGCCGAGCGGCTCACCCATCTCGCCCGGCGACGGCAGGACCAGCATCACGATCGCGGCCGCCGCGATGAAGACGCCGCCCGCGATGAGCGCCGCGTTCCACGTGCCGAACCGTGGTTGCAGCCGCTTGCCGAGCCACGCCGCGAGCACCAGGAACAGCACCGACGCCGCGACCATCAGCAGGTAGAACGTGCCCCGCTGCTGGATGGTCTCGTCCCGCCCGATGGCCGGCGGGTTGGCCGGGTACTTCAGGAACGGCACCGCGTACATGCCGAGGAAACCCCCGCCGGCCACGAGCAGCGCGAGGTTGCGGGGGCGGATCCGGCCGGCGCGTCCGAGACAGAGCGCGTACGCCACGGCGAACAGCGCGCCCATCGCCGCTCCGAAGAAGACCAGGGCGACTCCGATGCCGACGTTGCCCTGCACGGCCCGCGAGAACACGTCGTGCTCATGCGCGGCCGCGGCCAGACCGGCCGCCCGGTCGAGCGCCTCCTGCGCCTCGTGCCGCCCGCTCTCGTAGTCGACGGCCTGCTGGATCGCCGGCTCGGCGAAGACGCGGGCGAAGAGGAACGCGAGCAGCCCGCCGATGGCGCCGGCCAGCAGGCCGCGCCCGATGATGCGCTTCTCCATGGAGGTCGATCGGCCTCAGTGGCAGGGGAAGCCGAGGAAGTGCCGCCCGTCGTGGACGAACTCGTGGATGTGCGTGTCGTTGCCGAACACCGACACGACGCCCTGGTCGACCCCGATGAAGTAGTAGACGGCCAGCGCGAGCAGCGCCGTGCCGACAAGCCACAGGACGGCCTTGGACCCGGGAATGACCAGCGGGGTGGCCACGGTGGTGGAATGCGGCACAGAGCTCACGGAAGCCTCCTTGGGGATCGTGCGTCCCTCGAACGGATCGGGCGTGGAACGGGCGAGTATCTGACTTCCCGGCTTTCGCCGGCTCACAGTGGCGCGACCGTGCTGGCTTGGTTTCCCAGCTTCCTCACACCGTTCCGAGCACGACCCTAAGCTGCCGCGACGAGAGCCGTCAATCGCCGTGCCCGCCGGTGGCGGCCGCCACAGGTCTTCGCCGGCGCCGTCCCTCTCGCCGCACGAGCCACCACAGGCCGGCCGCCATCACGAGGGCCCCGGCGGTCAGGTCGTAGCGCCCGCCCAGCCCGACCGCCGCGTCGAGCAGGAGGAAGAACCCGAGAATGCCGGTGACAACGGTCAATGCCTCGGCGCCGCGGCCGAGCAGGACGACGCCGGCCGCGATCGGTGCGAGGGCGACCGCCGTCCCGGCCGGCCAGGGCAGACCCGTCGACGGCACGGCATAGACGAGCACGAAGTGAGCGGCAGTGCAGGCAAAGGCGATGACGCCCGGCAGGACCGGTCTCCGGAGCGGCGAGGAAGCATTCGCCGGGCGGCCGGCTGCCGTGTGCTCGGGCGGTGGGAACGGGCGACGCCGGAGAAGGAACGCGGAGGCGACCAGCACGGCGCCGAGGGCGGTGGCCGCGATGAGCTGGCCGCGCGGCACGTGGGCGTACTCCTCGTAGGTGATGGGGGCTACCGCAGCGAGTGCCGCGGCGGCGAGGGCCAGGCCGGGCCGGCCCACCCACGGTTGGTTGCGGTACGCCGGGAACAGGGCCTCGACCAGCACGATCGACGCGCCGATGCTGACCGCCACATGGAAGGCGGTCAGGTGGGAGGCGAGCAGGATGTTGGTGTGCCAGACCCGGCCGTAGGAACCGACGCCGGCCTCCTGCCAGTAGTGGGGATCGAACCAGTAGCGATCGACCAGCGCCTCCTCGTAGACCGCGTAGGCGGCGGCCAGCAGGCACAGGCCGGGCAGCCCGAGCCGGTAGCGCCGGGTCAGCTCGCGGCAGAGCAGCGCGCCGCTGCCGTAGAGCGCGGCCATCAGCGCGAGATTCCACGGCAGGAGCAGGCCGAGCGGTGGGGTCGCGGTCGGGAGGACCTCGCCGAGGAACGGGGCCACCAGCACGATCACGACGGCGGGGAGTCGGGTCACGGTGACCAGGGAACCAGGGCGCGATGATCGCTCGCTGCCGACTTTGGTCCACGGTGGTGCGACTTTGGTCGATCGTTCCGCTCATCCGGATCGGGTGATGCGGCACGGAGATCAGCGATGGCATCCTGCCTTGCTGAACTTCGGGCGGCGGGGGCGGTCGTACAGGACATCGCGGTGCGGGACGGGTCCCGGCGCATGCTGGTGCTGGTCTCGGTGGGCTACTTCCTCAGCGTGTGGGCCTGGGGCCTGCTGAGCCCGCTGGCCCCGCTGCTGCGCGAGGACGCGGGCCTGGACGCGGCCGGCCAGGCGCTGGTGGTCGCCCTGCCGGTGCTGGTCGGCTGCCTGGGCCGGGTGCCGGTCGGCGCGCTGGCGGACCGGTTCGGCGGCCGGGCGGCGTTCCTGGCGGCCCTGGCGGTGTCGATCGTCGCGCTGGCCGGGCTCGCGGCGGGCGGCTACCGTACGGCCGGCGGGCTGCTGGCGGGCTCGGCCTTGCTCGGGGTCGCGGGCACCACCTTCGCGGCCGGTGTGCAGGTGGTCAGCGGCTGGTTCCCGGGGCCGGGGCGGGGCCTGGCCGTGGGCGTGCTGGGCATGGGCGTATGCGGCAGCGCGGCCGGCGGGCTGACCGCGGTGCGCTGGGCCGGCGCGTACGGGATGGCCGTGCCCTTTGTGGTCAGCGCCGTCCTGCTCGCCCTGTGCGGGGTGGCGCTCGCGGTCCTGGGGCGGGACGCGCCGGCCGGGTCCCGGCGGACGGGCGGGCTGAGCGCGGCGCTGCGGCTGCCGATCACCTGGCGGGCGAGCGGGTGGTATGCGGTCCAGTTCGGCGTGTTCGTGGCGTTCTCGGTCTACCTGCCGGTGTATCTGGGCAACGCCTACGGGCTGCCGGCCGCGGACGCCGGTACGTGGATGGCCGCCTTCGTCGTCGTGGCGGTCCTGGCCCGGCCGATCGGTGGCTGGCTCGCCGACCGCGTGCCCGGGCGCCCGCTGGTCGTCTCGCTCGCCGCGCTGGCGGTGGTCGCCGGGGTGCAGGCGTTCACTCCGCCGCTGCCCGTGGTCGCGGTGACGCTGCTCGCGATGGCGGTCGCGCTCGGCGTGGCGAGCTCGGCCACGCTGGTGCGGGCGGCGGCGGGTGCCGGGCCGTCCCTGGTGGGGCTGGTGACCGGGCTGGTGACCGCGGCGGCCGGGCTGGCCGGGTTCGCGAGCCCGCTGCTGATGGCCGCGTCGTATGCGGTCACCGGCGGCTACGGCGCGGCGGTGGGACTGCTCGCCGTCGCCGCCGCGGTCGCCGCCTGGAGTGCCGCGAGGCCAAGACGAGGAGCGCGGCCGACGTGAGAGGGCCGCGGCCGAGAGGAGAGCCGGGAGATCAGTCGACCAGGGCGGGCAGCCCGTCGATGCTCTGCGCGTTCCGCGTCCGCCGGTACTCGGCCAGATCGTCGTCGGTCTTGCGGTCGGCCCAGCGGGTCAGCAGGTCACGATCGCCTTCGTACGCCATCAGCGGCACCTGGTAGCCGCACGAGTCGCTGATGCGGTCGACGGTCACCTCGATGACCGCCCGCAGCCCGTGGGCCGGCGGCGCCGGGAAGGCCCTCACCAGCTCCGCGAACCCGGTCGACTCCGGCACGGCCACCCGGCCCCGGCCGTGCAGGCGAACGATCTTCGGCGGGCCCTCGAAGGCGCACGTCATCAGCGTGATGCGGCCGTTCTCGCGCAGGTGGGCGATGGTCTCGGCGCCGCTGCCGGTGTAGTCGAGATAGGCCACCCGGTGCTCGTCGAGGACGGCCAGGCACCCCCGGCCGCCCTTGGGTGAGACGTTCACGTGGCCGTCCGGGCCGCTCGGCGCGGTGGCCACGAAGAAGACCGGCTGCCGCAGGAGGAACTCGCGCAGCCGGCCGTCGATCGATGCGTAGACCTTGCCCATGCGCCCATGGTGGCACGCATGGGCGACGGCCGGTCAGAAGTCGTCGTCGAAGCTCACACTTCCGGTCACGCCCACCTGGTACGCGGAGACGCGGCGCTCGAAGAAGTTCGACAGCTCCTGGACGTCCTGCAACTCCATGAAGGCGAACGGGTTCCCGCTGCCGTAGAGCGGCTCGATGCCGAGCACGGCCAGCCGGCGGTCGGCCACGTGCTCGAGATAGGAACGCATATCGGCGAGGGACAGGCCGGAGACGCCCTGGGCGAGCAGGTCCTCGGCGAACTGCACCTCGCACTCGACGGCCTCGGCGAGCATGTCGCGTACCTGCTGCTCCATCTCGCCGTCGAACAGATCCGGCTCCTCCTTCCGTACGGTGTCGACGACGTCGAAGGCGAACGCCATGTGCATGGACTCGTCGCGGAACACCCAGTTCGTGCCGGACGCCAGCCCGTGCAGCAGCCCCCGGGAGCGCAGGAAATAGACGTACGCGAAGGCGCCGTAGAAGAAGAGGCCCTCGATGCACGCCGCGAAACAGATCAGGTTCAGCAGGAAGGCCCGCCGATCGGCGCGCGTGGCCAGCGACCGCAGCTCGAAGATCGAGTCGATCCAGCGGAAGCAGAACTCGGCCTTGCGGGCGATCGACGGAATGTTCTCGACCGCGGCGAACGCCTCGAAACGCGCCTCCTCGGAGGGAACGTACGTGTCCAGCAGGTTCAGATAGAACTGGACGTGCACGGCCTCCTCGAACAGTTGCCGGGAGAGATAAAGCCGTCCTTCCGGGGAGTTCACGTGCTGATAGAGGTTCAGCACCAGATTGTTGGCGACGATCGTGTCGCCGGTCGCGAAGAACGCCACCAGCCGCGACACCAGGTGCCGCTCGGCCGCCGACAGCTTGGACAGGTCGGCGAGGTCGGAGTGCAGGTCGACCTCCTCCACCGTCCAGGTGTTCTTGATCGCGTCCTTGAAGTGGTCGAAGAAATGCGGGTACTTCATCGGCCGCAGGGTCAGGTCCATTCCGGGGTCGAGCAGCATTACTGGCAGGCCTCACACGATTCGGGGTTCTCCAGGGAGCAGGCGACGGCGTCCGAGGCGGGAATCACCGCGACGGTCGCCTGCTGAATGCGCGTCGCGGGCCGCGAGCGCAGGTAATACGTCGTCTTCAGCCCGGATTTCCAGGCATGCAGATACATCGACGAGAGCTTCCCAATGGTGGGCGCGCTCAAGAACAGGTTCAAGGACTGCGACTGATCGATGTACGGGGCCCGGGCCGCGGCCAGGTCGATCAATGCCCGCTGCGGCAGCTCCCAGGCCGTACGGAACAGCTCACGCACGTCGGCGGGCAGCTCGGCGATGCCCTGCACCGAGCCCTCGGCCCGCTTGATCTGCTCGCGGATCGGGGCGGTCCACAGCCCACGGGCCTTCAGCTCGCGTACCAGATAGGTGTTGATCTGCAGGAACTCGCCCGACATCGTCTCGCGCTTGAACAGGTTGGACACCTGCGGCTCGATGCACTCGTAGCAGCCGGCGATGGAGGCGATGGTGGCGGTCGGCGCGATCGCGACGAGCAGCGAGTTGCGCAGGCCGGTCGCGGCGATCCGGTCCTTCAGCGCGGCCCAGCGCTCGGTCTGCGCCGGCGTCGCGCCCCACAGCTGCGGGTGCAGCTCGCCCCGGGCGGCGCGCGTCTCGCCGAACGCCGGGTGCGGGCCGAACTCCGAAGCGAGGCCGGCCGAGGTCTCCAGCGCGGTCAGGAAGATCTCCTCCTGTACGCGGGTGGACAGCTCCCGCGCCGCGGCCGAGTCGAACGGCAGGCGCAGCGTGAAGAACGCGTCCTGCAGGCCCATCAGCCCCAACCCGACCGGACGCCAGCGCGGGTTGGAGGCGACGGCCTGGTCCGACGGGTAGTAGTTGATGTCGATGACCCGATCCAGGAAGACGACCGCCGTACGTACGGTGTCGCGCAGTTTCTCCCATGCCACCCCCTCGGCCGTGACGTGCGCGCCCAGATTGATCGAGCCGAGGTTGCAGACCGCCGTCTCGGTGTCGCTGTTGACCTCGAGAATCTCCGTGCAGAGGTTGGAGAGGTGGATGGTGTTGCCGGGCCCGCCGGTCTGGTTGGAGAGCCGGTTGGACGCGTCCTTGAAGGTCATCCACCCGTTGCCGGTCTGCGCGAGCGTCCGCATCATCCGCCCGTAGAGGTCGCGCGCCTTGACCGTCCGGACCGCCTTCTTCTCCGCCCGCTTGTAGGCCTCCTCGAACGCCTCACCGAACAGATCGGGCAGCTCCGGCGCGTCGGACGGGTCGACCAGCGACCAGTCCTCGTCGGCCTCGACCCGCCGCATGAACTCGTCCGGGATCCAGTTCGCCAAGTTCAAGTTGTGCGTACGCCGGGAGTCCTCCCCGGTGTTGTCGCGCAGCTCGAGAAACTCCTCGACGTCCGGGTGCCACGGCTCGAGATAGACGCACGCCGCGCCCTTGCGGCGGCCGCCCTGGTTGACCGCGGCGACCCCGGCGTCGAGCGTCTTCAGGAACGGGACGATGCCGTTGGACCGGCCGTTCGTGCCCCGGATCAGCGCGCCCCGCCCGCGGATCCGCGACCAGGAGATGCCGATGCCGCCGGAGAACTTGGACAGCTTCGCGACCTGGTGATAGCGCTCGTAGATCGAGTCGAGCTCGTCCCGCGGCGAGTCGACCAGGAAGCACGACGACATCTGGGTGTGCCGGGTGCCGGAGTTGAACAGGGTGGGCGAGCTGGGCAGATAGGCGAGGCTCGCCATCAGGCGGTAGAACCCGATCGCCTCGGCCGGCGTCCTCGACAGGCCGCACGCCACCCGGAGCAGCCAGTACTGCGGTGTCTCGACGACCAGGCGGGTGTGCGGGTGGCGCAGCAGGTAACGGTCGGCCACCGTACGGACGCCGAAGTATTCGAATCTCCTGTCGTTCTCCGGATCGACGGCGTCGTCCAGCTTGCGCGCGTTGCGGGCCACGAACTCCGCCGTCGCGTCCCCGATCAATCCCAGGCCGTGCGCGTAGCGGATGGATTGGCTGAAGCTCGCGACACCCTGAAGGCGAACTTCCTTGTCCACGTACGCCGTGAGCAGTCGCGCGGCGAGCCGGGAGTACTGCGGTTCCTCGCCGATCAGCTCCGCCGCGGTCTGGATCGACAGCTTGTCCAGCTCGGCGGTGGTGGCGCCGTCGTAGAGCCCGCTGATCGTCTTGGTCGCCACCCGCATCGGGTCGACCTCGTCGAGCCCCGCCGCCTGGCGCTCCACCGCCCGCACGATCTTGCCGACGTCGACCGTCTCCAGGTCGCCGTTCCGTTTCCGCACCTGCATGACGTGCCGGCGCTGCTCCGGCACCGTCGTGGTGGTCGTCATTCCCCGTCCCCTCGTCCGTTGACGGACGCGCGGGCGGACGCCACCGGCTGGCTCGGCCAGACCGGCTGGTGGCGTCGGCCGTCCCGCGCGGCCTTCGACCGCCGCACACCGGTCGGCGTGCGGCGCGCTGGCAGGTCTTCGGACTCGTGGGCGCTGTTGTTCCTACCGGCCGTCGCTTCCCAGGCCCGGGCCCAGTGCTCGTGACGGCTTTCGTTCCCACTCACCGCTGCGGGGCAGTCCCGGATTCACACCGGCTTCCCTCTTGCCTCGACGACCCGGATGGATCACCGAACCAGCTGCGGGAGACACCATATCTTGGGGTGAGGCAGAAAGTGCAACACCATTGGTTGTGTCGGCGTGTCGCGTCCGCCGCTTGGGGTGAGCCGGCCGAGCCCAGGTCGTAGAGCAGCGGACCGGCCATTGCCGTGCTCCAGTCGATCACGCCGCAGCTACCCGAGCCGCGATCCAGGCGGAACGCCTCCGGTGCCGGATCGGTGTGCAGCGGGCCCCACGACAGCGTCTCCGGTCCCAGGCGCCCGTAGGCCTCGACCGCCGCGGTGACGGCCGGGCGCAGCCACGGATCAGGGCGCGGCGGAGGCTCGCTTCGCCGATCACGCGGGTCACATGCCGAAGTGGGCGCCGCGCACGGCGGCTACCGCCTCGGCGGGACCGGTCAGCTCCACGTCGGCGGCCTGCTGCCGGCCGAAGAGGTGGAGCAGCAGCTCGCCCGGCGGGCCGGCCAGCGCCGCGACCGGCTCCCCGCGCCGCGCCCGGACGGACTGGCCCGATCCGGCGCGGTGCAGGACGAGACCCACCCGGACGCGGCGGGCGAGGAACCAGGCCGACTGCCGCACATTGCGCCACAGGGCGTCGTCGAGCGCGGCGTCGTGCGTACGGGAACCGAGGCCGTTGGCGCGGCGCACATCCTCGTGATGCACGTAGAACTCGTTGAGACTCGGCAGCCGGCGCACCCAGCCGAGCCGGAAGAACCCGGGCGGCGGACCCGACCGCAGCGTCGCGACCAGCCAGGCGAAGTCGCGGGCGGCGAGCGCGTCCTGCCGGCGGCCGGCGAAGCGCGCCCACGGGCCCGGGACGACCAGCCCGGGAGCGGCGAGCGGATCGCGGTCGCGCAGGATCAGATGCGCGGCGAGATCGCGCGTCGCCCACGGTGCGATGAGCGTCGGCGCCGCCGGGCCGAGCTCGGTCAGCAGGTCGCTGAGCGAGGCCCGTTCGACCGCGTCGAAGAACACTCCTGGACCTTATCCGCCGCAGCTCCCGCCGTCGTATCGCCAACGCCTTGGCGATCACGTTGATCGGCACGCCTTCTGCCCGATGAAGCCGGGTCGCCCACCGGTCCACCGGTTAGTGTCTTCCGCATCGGTGCTCTCGTCGGCTCTCAACCGGCCTTGCGGGCGACGACCGCGTACATGCCGAGCGTTGATGTGCCAGACCGCCGATCCGCACGGTGACGGCAGCCGAAGTTACGAGCTCCGGTGTACGGCCCGGTTGATATCGACTGCTCGAAATCGGCAACTGGAGCGGCAGCCGGCGGAAGACCGCGCGCCCGGACAGGATTCGCCTCTTCCTCGGAGAGCGATCAGGTGGCCTTCCTTGCCAGTCTCTCGACAGAGCGACTCATGCACCGGCGTCCGAGACCGGCCGCCGACTGCGTGGCAGATATGCCTGGACGGTTGAGTCGTTTCGCCGACACGAGGCCTCAGGTCGGCCGACCAGCTCAGCGACGATGGGGCACGCGGTCCGGCCGAAATACCGATGTACCGGTCCGATCGGGCGTTCCAGGATGGCGGAGCCAGCGACCCTCCTGGGCCTGCGGCGCGAAGCGAAGAACCGGCGGCTCGGAGAAGAGGAACAGCGAATTGATGAGCACCGCGGTTACCGACGATCGCCGTGTGTCCGGCCTGGACGGCATCCGCGGCCTGGCGGCACTGTTCGTGGTTCTGCACCACGCGTACATCACCTCGTACGTAGGCTTCCCCGTCAACACGGGGCCCGGCTGGCTCGGCTGGCTCATGTACGGGCACCTCGCGGTCGCCGTTTTCATCACCCTGTCCGGCTTCTCGCTCGGCATCGGGCCGGCCCGGCGGGATTGGCGGCTCGGCGGCCGCACCCGGTTCGCGTACCGCCGGGCCTGGCGCATCTTGCCGCCGTACTGGGCTGCCCTGGTCTTCAGCCTGCTGATCGCCTGGTTCGTCGTCCTCCAGCCGGGTGAGTCGGCACCCACCGGCAAGTCCGTGTTCGCCTACGGTTTGCTGCTGCAGGACATCATCGGCTCCCCGAGTCCCAACGGCGCGTTCTGGTCGATCGCGGTCGAGGCCCAGCTGTACGTGGTGTTCCCGCTTATGCTGCTCCTGTTGCGCCGGGCCGGCGCGGTGGTCATGGTGAGCGTGGTGACCGTGGTGGTGGCAGCGGTTGGCGTCCTCGCGCCACACGTCGCCGCGGTGCAGCTGCTCATGCGGCTGACGCCGCAGTTCGCTCTGCTCTTCGCGGTCGGCCTGGCCGCGGCGGGCATCCTGCGGGCGAGTGACCGCGTACGCCGGTTGCCCTGGCAATGGTTCGCGTTCGCCGCAGCCGTTCCGGCGCTGGTCTGGCTGGTGCTGAGCGGCACGGTAGGATTTGCCGGCCATCTGTTCTGGGTCGACCTCGCCTGCGCGCCGGCCATCGCCCTGCTCCTGGCCGCCGTGGCGACCGGCCGCCCGCGCCCGCTGCGCCGGCTGCTCGACACCCGGCCGGTCCGTCGTCTTGGCACGTTCTCGTACAGCCTCTACCTCATCCACGCGCCGCTCGTGCTGATCGTCGGCGAGAAGCTCGTCTACCCGCACGTCGCGCCCGGGCTGCCGCGGTTCCTGCTCGTGCTCGCGATTGTGGTGCCGCTGTCGCTGGTGGTGGCACGCTGGTTCGCCGCGGTGTTCGAGATCCCGTTCCAACGTCACCGCAGCTGGGCTGCCCTGCGCGACGCGATGCGCGCCCGTCGTCGTCCGGCCCGGGTGGCCCCACCGGAGACCCGGGCGCAGCCGGTCGCCGTGGCCGTGGCCGAGCTGGAGTCCTGAAGGTGGTCCGGGCAATCGGCCCGGGCTCCATCGCCAGTCGCCGGGTCGAGCTGGGCAACGGCGCGTCGCCCGGCCGATATTCGTTGAGCTAAGGACTCCTCGTCGCGGCGGCCAGCAGCGCGGACGTGGGCAGCGCGAGCCGTCCACCCGGCGTGCGGTAGGCGGCGGTCTGCCGGTCGAACTCGCGCCGGATCCGGGCGACCGTCTCCGGGGTCTGCCGGGCCATCACCACGCCCGCGTTGCTCAGACCGCTCGCCGGCCCGCTCCACCACGCCTCCGCCTCGGTCTCGTGATCCCACGCGAGCACCGCATCCTCGACGTCGGTCACCCGGCCGGCTCGCACGATCAAATTCGACAGGCCTTCCCGCGTACGGGCGAAGTCGGCGTCCCGCGGAAGGCGCGGCAGATCGCCGGATCGTTCCACCCCGGCCGCGTCGAAGACGGCGCCCCACAGCGCCTGGGCCGGCGGCGCCGGAGCGGGCCAGATCGTGACCGCGACGCGGCCGCCCGGGCGTACCAGGCGCATCATCTCGGCGACGGCCGCGAGCGGATCGCCCACGTGGTTGACCACGAAGTTGGCCACCACCGCGTCGAAGGACGCGTCCGCGAACGGCAGGTGCGGAAGGATCCCGGTCGTGACCTCCGCCTCCGGCACGCGGCTCTTCGTCAGGTCCACCATGGACGGTTCGGCGTCGACGGCCGAGACCCGTGCCCCCCGCCCGGCGGCCAGGGCGGCGACGGTGCCCGAGCCGGTCCCCACGTCGAGGAACCGCGTTCCGCCGGCGACGCGCGCCGCATCCAGCAGGGCCCCCGCCGGGTGCGCGCAGAGAAGAGCGAAGCTGCGGTCGTACGCCTCGGCCCGCCCCGCCCACACCGACCGCTCATGATCATCGAAGGACACGGTAGGATGGTCGCACGCCGTCGTTGCACCGACTCGCCCGGAAGGAGGCAGAGCACCATGTCCGATGTTCTGCGCCCCCTCCGCGGCAAGGCGTTCCCGCGGGGCTGAGTCCCGGGGCGCTGTGTCGCCCGGAGGATTCGCCATGAATGACGCTGTTTCCCGTCCGCACGTCGCCGGTCTCGTGTTGCGCCATCTGGCCGACGGCGAGGAGGACCTGTTCGCCTCGATGCCCGACCCGTTGCCGTCGCTGCCGCAGATCAGCTATGCCGACGGTGTCGCCGGGGGCGGATACCACCCGTCCCGCACGTGGATCGCACTGCGTGACGGCCGCGTGGTGGGCCGGGCGGCCTGGCTGCTCCCGCCCGGCGCGGTCGGGACGCCCTGGCTCGAACGGTTCGACCTGGCCGGCTCGCCCGCCGACGGCGCGGCCCTGTTGTGGGCGGCTTTCACGGCGATGGGCGGAGCGACGGCCTGGTATGCCTCGATGCCGGCCGGGTGGCGTTCGCGGCCCGATCTGGTCGAGGTGCTGGCCGCATCGGCGTCCGCGGCTCGGGAGGTGGGCCTGGCCGAGCGCGGGGAGCGGTTGCGTTTCCGCTGGACGCCCGCGCCCCGACCGGAATCCCCGGCAGCGCCGGCGCCGGCGGAGAGCCGGTTGTGGGTGCGGCCCGCGGCCGGCGCCGACGAGATCGAAGCTCTCGTGGCCCGCATCCCGGCGCCCGATCTGCTCACCGGCGCCGAGGTCGCACGTCTCGTGGCCGGGGTCGATCTGGCCCGGCGGCCGCTCGACTGGCTCCGCGGCGGCCCGGCCCCGTGGCGGATCGCGCTGAACGGTGACGAGCCGGTCGGCCTGACCGGACCGGCCGGCGACGCGTGCTACCCGATGGTGGCGTACCTGGGCGTGCTCGACCCGGCGGCCCGGCCCGCGCTGCTCGCCGACGCCGTCGCGACCCTGGCCGCCGGGGGCGCTCTCGAGGTCGTGGCCGACGTCGATGCCACCAACGCACCCGTCATCGCCGAGCTCGGAGCGGCCGGTTTCGTCGCAGTGCGCTCCCGCATCCTGTTCGCGCCGGCCGCCGGGAGCCGGCCCCCTACCGAACCCCACCCGTGACGGGGTGGGCCGCACCATACGGCCCGCCTACGACACTTCCCACCGGGCGGTCCACAGTGGCTACCGGTGCGGCTGCCGCGCCACCAGGTCGGCCGGCACCTCGACCCCCGCGGCGCCCAGCACCTCCTCTTCCTCCACCTCGGCCACGGTCAGCGGCACCCGCCGGCTGCGCGGCAACGTCAGCGCCACCAGGAGCGCGGTCGCCGCGGCGAATCCGGCGCCGACCGCGAAGATGGCGACGTACTGGGACTCGTGGGGGAGCGGGACCGGCAGCCCGGGGATCAGGTTGCGGGTCAGCATGGTGACGACGAAGGCGGTGCCGAGCGACATTCCCACCGACCGGGCGATCGAGTTGACGCTGTTGGCGATGCCGGTCTCGGCCGGGGTCACGTTCTCGATCAGGAGCGCGGGCAGGGCCGCGTACCCGAACATCACCGCGGTGTTGACGACGGCCGCGCCCACGATGATCTCCCAGGTGGCGCTGTGCGCCAGCGCCAGCAGGCCGAAGCCGAGCAACGCCAGGGTCGCGGCGATGACCAGCGTGTTCTTGGCGCCGAAGCGGGAGACCAGACGGCCGCCGAGCGGAGCTGTCACCACCCCGCCCGCGGTGCCGGGCAGCAGGTAGACCACGCTCGCGGCCAGCACGGTCGAGCCGAAGCCGTAGCCGGTGATCGACGGCGGGGTCTGCACCAGGTAGGAGACGGCCAGGAACACGGCGAACATGGCGAAGCCGAGGAACAGCCCGGCCGCATTGGCGATCACGATCGGCCGGTGGGTCAGCATGCGGGTGCTCACCAGCGGCTGGGTCATCCGGCGCTCGACCAGCACGAAGACGGCGAGCACGAGGACGGCGGCGGCGAGCAGGACGAGTACGCGTGGGGAGTCCCACCCCCAGTCGTTGCCCTGTTCCAGCGGCAGCAGGAGCAGCACCAGGCCGAGGCCCAGGATCGCGCCGCCGACCGCGTCCAGGCGGCCGGTGGCCACGCCGGCGCGGCGAGGCAGCCGCCAGACGCCGGCCAGGCCGATCACGCTCAGCACGGTGGCCAGCCAGAACAGCTCGTGGTAGTCGCCGCCGTGCCGCATGAGCAGGCCGGTCACCGTCAGGCCGAGGCCGGCGCCGACCGCCAGCATGCCGCTGACCAGGGCCATCGCCCCGGTGAGCCGCTGCGGCGGCAGTTCCTCGCGCAGCACGCCGATCGACAGCGGGAACAGGCCGAAGCTGGTGGCCTGGGCGACCCGGGCGAGCAGCAGCAGGGGCAGGCTCGAGGTGGTGGCGGCCAGGATCGACCCGGCCAGCACGACCAGCAGCACGCCGAGCATGACCGGGCGGCGGCCGTGCAGGTCGCCGAGCCGGCCGAGCATCGGCGTGAACACGGCGGCGGCCAGCAGGTTCGCGGTCACCACCCAGCTCGCGGCGGTGGCCGATACGCCGAGGTCGGCCTGGATGTTCGCGACGACCGGCACGACCAGCGTCTGCAACGCCGAAACCAGCAGCACGGCGTACGAGGCGACCGGCAGCGCGAGCCGGGAAGTAGGAACCGTCATGTCGCCGAACCTAGAACCGGCGCCGACAATTCTCAACACCGTGTCGAAAACCAAAGATGTGACGTCGAATGCACCCGACGACCAGGTTGTACGATCGGCGCGTGCCTGCCATCGGAAGCCGCCGCGGACCCACGAAGGGCGACCAGCGGGAAACGGCCCTGCTCGACGCCGCCCGCGAGGTGTTCCGGGAGAAGCCGATCAGCCAGGTCACGATCGACGAGCTGGCCGGCGCGGCCGGGATCGCCCGGTCCGGCTTCTACTTCTACTTCGAGTCGAAACAGGCATTGCTGGCCGCGCTGGTCGACCAGGTGATCGGCGAGAACGACGAGGAGATGGCCGAGTTCCTGGCGTCCGAGGGGACCGACCGGGGCGCGCTGCGCCGGGGCCTGGGCCGGTCGCTGGCCCGGTGGCTGGTCGAGGGCCGCTGGCTGCGGGAGGCCTTCATCACGCCGTGCCCCGGTCCGGAGATGCTGCAGGTCCGCGAGCGCCTGATGACCAACGGCTGCACGGCGTTCCGCGCGCGCATCGAGAAGGATGTGCGGGCGGGCCTGCAGGTCAGCGGCCCACCCGAGCTGGTGGCGACCATGGTGATGAACTTGCGCATCATGACTTTCTCCGACGCGTACGGCGACCCGGACGCGTACGACCAAGAGGTCCTGCTCGATTCCCTGACCGACGCGATCCTCCGTCTCGTCTACGGGACGACCCCCGGCGTACCGGCCGCTGGAGGCGGCACGAAGTAGTGAGGTGAAGTCCGGCCACAGCGGGTTTCCTGAGGGGTATGCGACGACTTCTGCTCCTGATGGCCGCTCCCGCCCTGCTCGCGGCCGGTTGTTCGGCCGGGCCGGCCTCCTCGGGCACGGCCTCCCCGGATCCCGCGATTTCAGCGACGTCGGCGACCTCGCACCCGGGCGCGCCCACCGAATCGAGCGGCGCGGGCAACGCCGCGGGCGCCGGTGGCGCGAACGGCGGGGCCGCGAGCGGCGGCATTGGCGGCGCGAACGGCGGCAGCGGCACGCCGCGGTGTCACAGTGCCGATCTGAAACTGTCGCTGGGCGAGACCGAGGGCGCGGCCGGCAGCCGGTACACCGCGCTGATCTTCACCAATGCGTCGGACCACACCTGCACGCTGTACGGCTTCCCGGGCGTCTCCTGGGTGGCGGGCGACGACGGACACCAGGTCAACGAGCCGTTCCAGCGCGACCGCGGCACCCCGAAGGTCCGTGTCACGCTCGCCAAGGGTGCCGCCGCCCACGCCACGCTGCAGACCCACGACGTCGGCTTCTTCGATCCGGGCACGTGCAAGCCGGTCGACGTGCGCGGCTTCCGGGTCTATCCGCCGGACGAGACGAAGTCCATCTTCGTCGCACTGCCGGAGAAGGCGTGCTCGGCGAAGGGCGTCAACGAGGGCGTCGTGCGGGCGATCGGCCCGGGCAAGGCGCCGAGCTGAGCCGGGCGTGGCGGGGCGCCGGGCTGAGGCGGTACTGGCGGGGCGCCGGGCCGAGGCGGCCGGGGCGGGCCAACGCGCCGAGCTGAGCCGGTCGGGGGCCGCGGCCGACGGGCTCAGGCCAGCGTGATGGTGATCCGGGTGGGTCCGCCGGGTGGGCTGTCGATCTTCAGGCGGCCGTCCACCGCGTCCAGCCGGTCGGCGATGCCGCGCAGGCCGCTGCCGCCGGCGGGGTCGGCGCCGCCCAGGCCGTCGTCGGTGATGACGATGCGGCGGTCCAGGAACGTGACGGTCGCGGCGGCCGCGCTGCTGTGCTTCACGACGTTGCCCAGGCACTCGGCGACCGCGAAGTAGAGCGCCGTCTCGGTGGCCGGCGACGCCGCGGCGAACGAGCCGGTCACGGTCACCGGCACGGCCAGGTCCAGGGCCAGCGCCCGGACGGCGTCCTCGATCCCGCGGTCGGCCAGCACCGGTGGATGGATGCTGTGCATGACCGCCCGCAGATCGTCCAGCGCCGCGACTGCCGTCTCCCGGGCCTCCATGACCAGCTTCGCGGCCGCGGAAACGGCCGCCGCTGAAACGGTCGCCGCTGAAACGGTCGCCGCCGGAACGGCCGCCGCCGATGCGGTCGCCGCCGATGCGGCCGGCACCGATGCGGCCGCCGCCGATGCGGCCGGCGACGCCGGAGCGGCCGGATCGACCGAGGGCGCCGGAGCCGTGGAAGCCGGGTCCAACTCACGGCGCAGCAGGTCGCCGGCCAGGCCCAGGGTCAGGGCGAGCGACACCATCCGGGCCTGGGCGCCGTCGTGCAGGTCGCGCTCGATCCGCTTGAGCTCGGCCGCCTGCCGGTCGAGGGCGCCGGAGCGTGAGCGCGACAGGCTGGCGACCCGGGCCGCGAGCTCCCGCTCCCGGCGGCCGGGTGGGCGGCCGGCCAGCCACGCGTGCGCCCCGAGCAGCGCCGACAGCCCGGTGATGGTCCAGACCGGCCAGAAGTAGCCGCCGCCGCTGAGAAAGTAGACGGTCACGTCCACGGTCGCCAGGACGATGCAGAAGGCGGCGTCGACCGCGAGCCACCGCCGCCGGGTGGCCGCGACACGCAGGGCGCGCCGGAAGGCGTACGTGCCGAAACAGATTGTCGCGAAGCCGAAGTAGACCCAGCGTGGCCAGAAATCGCCGCGCCCGATCGCGGCCCACACGGCGGTGACCGCGACGCAGAGCGCCGCGGCCACCGCGAGGAAGGTGCGGGTCACCGGGCGGTCCGGTAGGTGATCCGGCGCAGCAGCGTCTCGGCCGGGCCCCGCTCTCCTCGCGCGGCCATCCGGTGCGCGGCGGCCACCGACACCAGCCAGACGGCGACGGCCGCCAGCACCGCCACGTAGGTGTTGCCGCCCAGGTCGAGCGCCCACGGGGAGAAGACCACAACCCAGCAGACCGACTGGAAGAGGTAGCCGCTGAGCGAGCGCTGGCCGAGAGCCGCGACGCGCCCGGCGAGCCCGACGCGCCCGGCGGCCCCGACGCGCCCGGCGGCCCCGACGCGACCGGCCTGGCCGCGGGCCTCGCCGAGGTGGAAGGCGAGCAGACCGAAGAGCGCGACATAGCCGGGACCGCCGTACTCACCGGTGACGGCGTGCACGCGAGCCATGGCCTCGACCGTACCGGCGTCCGCGTGCAGCAGCCCCGCCGACACCAGGGCGTACGGCAGCGCGCCGAGGATCGCGAGGCCGAGGCCGCCGATCGCGGTCCGCCGCAGCAGGGTGAGGTGCCGCCCCGGCTCCTCGAGGACGCGGTGGCGCGCGGCCCAGATGCCGAGCCAGACGATGACGATGAACGGGATCACGGTGGCGGTGTGCACGGGCCACTCGGCGAGCCGGTGCACCATCGAGGAGAGGTAGGAGCCGGCGGCGAGCGACGGGTTCGGGTGGTTGACGATCACGGCGTCGCCGCGGCGGGCGGTCGCCAGCGCCACCGCGGCGAGGACCAGCGCGTACCCGGTCTGAACTCCCCAGAGCCACAACACCACGCGGTGGAAGCGGTCGCTGCGCCGGAGCAGCAGGGCGGTGCAGATCAACCCCACGATCCCGTACGCGCCGAGAAAGTCCCCGAAGTAGAGCAGGCTCGCGTGCACCAGGCCGAACCCGATCAAGGTCGCGTTGCGGCGCAGCAGCACGCGCGGCCCGTGGCGCCGGGCCAGCTGCACGAGGCTGTAGCCGAACATCACCGCGAAGACCGGATAGGCCCGGCTGTCCACGAGCGTCGTCATCAGGAAGTTCACGACCCGCTGCAGGCCGTGCGGGGTGCCGTCGAGCCCGGGCTGCCCGGCGAAGGCGAAGTTGGCCGCGTTGGCCAGCGCGATGAACAGGAGCATGGCGCCACGCGCCAGGTCGGGGGCGAGGGCCCGCGCGGTGGCCGGGCCGGCCGGCGTTTCGAGGATCGCTGTCATGCGAATGAGACTCGTCGAACGCGCCGCCACCCACGAGAGCACTGGAACCCGTCTCGTGGTGGTATTAACACCCCATGAACCTGCTGCCGGCCGCCGTGCGGAACAACGCCGAGTGGTGCGCGCTCGTGTGCCGCACCCACGGCGTCGCCTCCCGCTTCGGTGACCGGGCCTGGCGCGCCGAGGGGCAGCCGCCGCCGTTCTACCCGTCGGCGATCACCCTGACGCCGGATGCGGCGGCGGCCGACGTGCTGCCCGCGTCCTCGGTGAAGGACAGCTACGCCGCCCTCGATCTCGACGGCTTCACGCCGCTGTTCGAGGCCCGGTGGATCCACCGCCCGGCGCCGTCCCGGGTGCCCGGCCCGCTCGCCCGGCGGGTCGCCACCCCGGCCGAGCTCCGCGAGTGGCACGCCCAGTGGGGCAGCGGCGACGTCTTCCGCCCGGCCCTGCTCGACGACCCGGCCGTGGCGGTCCTGGCCGTCGACTCCCGCGGCGGCGCCGTGCTGAACCGGGCCGCCGGCGTGGTCGGCGTCTCCAACGTGTTCGCGGTCGTCCCGGCCGACATCGACGGCGTCTGGTCGGCCACGGTCCACGCCGCCGCCGCGCTGTTCCCCGGCCTCGACCTGGTCGGCTACGAGCATGGCGACGATCTCACGACCGCGCTGGCGGCGGGTTTCGCCCCGATCGGCCCGCTCCGGGTCCTGGTGAGCGCGTCCCCCGGCTAGGGCCGGTTCCATCGCACCAGGTCGAGCGCGAGCTCGCCGTAGTGCGCGCCGATGTCGTCCGGGCTCCACGCGCCGTCCGGGCGGTACCACCGGGCCACGTCGATCCCGAGCGACAGGATCGCGAGTGCGGCGATCCGCGGCTCGGCCACGCCGAAGACGCCGGCGTCGCGGCCGTCGGTGACCAGCTCGCGCATCGTCGCCTCGATCTCCCGGCGGATCGCGGTGATCTCGGCGGCGTGCCCGGGGGTCAGCGCGGCCATCTCGTACTGCACGACGCGGCCGCGGATCTGCGACCGGGCGTGCCAGGCGGCGAACTCCCGGACCACCGCCCGCAGCCGCTCGGCCGGATCGGCGGACCGCGCGGCCGCCTCGCGCATCGACCGGCGCACCCGCTCGTGCCCGGCGAGCGAGAGGGCGAACAGCAGCTCCTCCTTCGACCGGTAGTGCACGTACACGGCGGCCGGGCTCATGCCGGCCGCCTCGGCGATGTCGCGCGTGCTGGTGCCGTGGAAGCCCTTGGCCGCGAACGACGCCAGCGCGGCGTCGAGGAGCCGGGTGCGCGCCAGATCGCCCCGCGCGTTGCCGGCCGTGCCCCGGGTCATTGCGACATCCTCCACAGTCCATTGACGTAGGTCCGGTCGAGCATGTTACCTGTTCATCACGTCTTTCTAAGCGAGCGCTTAGCTTAAGTGGGTGTGAGATGAACATCGTCGTGCTGGTGAAGCAGGTGCCCGATTCGGGCGCCGCGCGCAGCTTGGACGCCGACTACACGGTGGCGCGGGCGTCCGCGAACAACGTCATCAACGAGATGGACGAGTACGCCATCGAGGAGGCCTTGAAGATCAAGGAAGCGCATGGCGGTGAGGTGACGGTGCTGACGATGGGTCCGGCGTCGGCGACCGAGTCGATCCGTAAGGCGTTGTCGATGGGTCCGGACAAGGCCGTCCACGTCCAGGACGACGCGCTGCACGGCTCCTGCGCCGTGGCCACCTCGAAGGTGCTGGCCGCGGCGTTGGGCACGTTGAACGCGGATCTGGTGATTTGTGGGGCGGAGTCGACCGATGGTCGGGTGCAGGTGATGCCGCACATGCTGGCCGAGCGGTTGGGTATCGCGGCGTTGACCGGGGCGCGGAAGTTGACGGTGGACGGGTCGCGGTTGACCGCGGAGCGGCAGACCGACGAGGGCTACGAGGTGGTCTCGGCGGCCACCCCGGCGGTGGTCAGTGTGTGGGACACGATCAACGAGCCGCGGTATCCGTCGTTCAAGGGGATCATGGCGGCGAAGAAGAAGCCGGTGCAGACGCTGTCGTTGGGCGAGTTGGGCATCGCGGCCGGTGAGGTGGGTGCGGCCGGGGCGAGCAGTCGGGTGCTGGAGTTCGCGCCGCGGCCGCCGCGGGCGGGTGGTACCAAGGTCGTCGATGAGGGCGACGGCGGCGCGCAGCTGGTCGCGTTTCTGGCCGCCGAGAAGTTCGTCTGAGAGGGCTGGTCATGGCTGAGGTTCTGGTGGTTGTCGAGGCCGGTGTCAAGAAGGTCACGCTGGAGGCGTTGACGTTGGCGCGGTCGTTGGGGGCGCCGAGCGCGGTGGTGTTCGGCGACGCGGCGACGGACAAGCTGGCCGAGTACGGCGCTGAGAAGATCTATGTCGCGTCCGGCTCCGATATCGAGGATCATCTGGTGGCGCCGAAGGCGAGCGTGCTGGCGTCGCTGGTGCGGGAGAAGCAGCCGGTGGCGGTGTTGCTGGCCTCGACCCAGGAGGGTAAGGAGATCGCCGGCCGGTTGGCGGTCAAGCTCGACAACGGGCTGTTGACCGATGCGGTGGCGGTGGATGCGGACGGCACCGCGACCCAGGCGATCTTCGCCGGGTCGGCGACGGTGAGGTCGAAGGTCACCCGCGGGATCCCGATCGTCACGGTCCGGCCGAACTCGGTCACCCCCGAGGCGCAGCCGGCAGCGGGAACGATCGAGCAGGTGTCCGTGGCCGTCGGTGAGGCGGACAAGCTGGCCCGGGTGGTGGAGCGGGTGGCGGAGCAGAAGGGGTCGCGGCCGGAGCTGACCGAGGCCGGGATTGTGGTCTCCGGCGGCCGGGGTGTGGGTAACGCGGACAACTTCAAGCTGGTCGAGGAGTTGGCGGATCTGCTCGGTGGTGCGGTCGGCGCGTCGCGGGCGGCGGTCGACTCCGGTTTCTACCCGCACCAGTTCCAGGTCGGGCAGACCGGCAAGACGGTCTCGCCGCAGCTGTATGTGGCGTTGGGTATCTCCGGGGCGATCCAGCACCGGGCCGGGATGCAGACGTCCAAGACGATCGTCGCGGTCAACAAGGACCCCGAGGCGCCGATCTTCGAGCTGGCCGACTACGGCGTCGTCGGCGACCTGTTCAAGGTCGTACCCCAGGCCGCCGACGAAATCCGCAAGCGCAAGTAGGACCGAGGCGCGCGGGCCGGAACGACTATCCGGCCCGCACCTCGAACGTGCCGGCCAGGTCGGCGGCCGAGCTGCCGCCCACCCACACGTCGAACGGCGCCTCGTCGAGCACCCAGTCGCGGGCGACGGCGTTCCAGTACCGGCGGTGCTCGGGGCCGATCACGAACTCGACCCGGCGGCTCTCCCGGGCCGGGATGACGACCCGATCAAAACCCTTCAGCTCCCGTACGGGACGAGAGGCCGTTCCGTAGCGCTGGTGGAGGTAGAGCTGCACGACCTCGGCCGCCTCGCGGTCCGACTCGTTGGCCACCTCGACCGACACCGTGACGCTCTCGTCCGTACCGACCACCTCGCGGTCCACGGTGAGATCGCGGTACCGGAACGTGGCGTAGCTCAGGCCGTGCCCGAACGGGAACAGCGGCGTGCTCTCCTCGTCCCAGTAGCGGCGGGCCTGGTTGTCCGGCTCGTGCGAGGTGGTGTGCGAGTAGATCATCGGGATCTGCCCGGCCGTGCGCGGCCAGCTGAACGGCAGCTTGCCGCCGGGGGAGACGGCCCCGAAGAGCAGGTCGGCCACGGCCGCGCCGCCCTGCGTGCCCGGGTACCAGATGTCGAGGATCGCCGGCACGTTCTCCGCCGCCCAGCGCAGGTCGAGCGGCCGCCCGTTCATCACCAGCAGCACCGTCGGCGTGCCGGTCGCCACCACCGCCTGGATCAGCTCCAGCTGGCGGCCGGGCAGCTCCAGCGACGACCGGGACGCGGCCTCGCCGATCATGTTCTGCCACTCGCCGGCGACCACGACGGCGACGTCGGCGGCCGCGGCGGCCTCGACGGCCCGGGCGAGCTCGGCCTCCGCGTCGAACCCCTCCGGGTCGGTGGGCGCGTTGTTGCCGAACATGTCGAACATCGACGGGAACGTACGCTGACCGGCCGCGATGCCGCGGGCGTGGGTCACCTTGTCCCCGGCTGCGGCGCGGATGCCGTCGAGCACGGTCACGGTCTCGTCGAGGTCGAAGTCGAACACCCAGGGGCCGATCGTGTCGCGCTTCGAGTCGGCCAGCGGGCCGATCACCGCGATCGAGCCCAGCGCGGCCGGGTCGAGCGGCAGCAGGTCACCCTCGTTGCGCAGCAGCACGGCCGAGCGCTGGGCCGCCACCCGGGCCGCCTCGCGGTGGGCCGGATCGGCGAGCACCTCGCGGGCCCGCTCCTCGTCGACGTAGGGGTCGTCGAACAGTCCCAGCCGTACCTTGGCCTCCAAGATCTTGCGAACCCGCTCGTCGAGCACCCTCTCGTCCACGGCCTTGTCCTCGACGGCGGCGGGCAGATGGGCGTAGGCCGGATCAGCGATGGCCATCTCCATGTCCACGCCCGCGGTCACCGCACGCGCACCGGCCTCGGCCAGGTCCTTCGCAAAACCATGAGCGACCAGATTGCGTACGGCGTTGGCGTCGCTCACCACGAAGCCGTCGAAGCCCCACGTCTCCCGCAGCACCTCGGTGAACAGCCAGTGGCTCGCCGACGCGGGCACGCCGTTGAGGTCCATGTAGGCCGTCATCACGTTCCCGGCGCCGGCCTTGATCGCGGCCTCGAACGGCGGGAAGTACACGTTCCACAGCTCGTAGTCGGAGAGGTTGACCTCGTCGTAGTCCCGGCCGCCGAGCGCCGCCCCGTACCCGCCGAAGTGCTTGGGCCCGGCGATGATGTGCTGCTGGAACCCGCGCACCTGGGCCGCCGCGACCGTCGCGCCGAGGAACGGGTCCTCGCCCGCGCCCTCGACGATCCGCCCCCACCGCGGGTCGCGGGCGATGTCGACCATCGGCGCGAACGTCCAGTGGATGCCGACCGCCCGCGCCTCCCGCCCGGCGATCGCCTGGCCGCGCTCGATCGTCTCCAGGTCCCAGGAGGCCGCCATCGCGATCGGCACCGGGAAGATCGTGCGCAGCCCGTGGATGACGTCGAAGCCGAACAGCAGCGGAACGCCGTGCGGGTTGCCCTCGACGCCGAGCCGCTGCAGCCGGTTGATCTCGGCCGGGTCGGTGACGAACAGCAGCGAGCCGGCCCCGCCCTGGGCCAGCTCGCCCTCGACCGCCCGCGGCTGCGCCTCCACGTCCAGCCCGAGGGCCGGGTCGGCCTGGGCGCCGGCCGGCAGCTTGAAGTAGAAGAACTGGGTCAGCTGACCGGCCTTCTCCGCCGGTGACATCTTCGCGAGCAGCTCGTCCGGGTTGGCCATGGTGTGTAATCCTCCGCTGGTGCCGCCGCTTACACGTATAAGCAGCGATGTTACCCGCGCTCGCCGTGGGGTAAAGCCTCTCTGTGGCCGACACTGCGCTCTTCGACGTCGACGGCACCCTGGTCGACACCAACTACCAGCACGCCCTCGCCTGGTACCGGGCCTTCCGCCGGGTTGGCATCACGCTGCCGGTCTGGCGCCTGCACCGGGCCATCGGCATGGGCGGCGACCAGCTCGTACCGGCCGTGGCCGGCGACGAGACCGAGAAGAGACACGGCGACGAGCTGCGCGACGCCGAGACCGAGGAGTTCGACAAGCTGATCGACGAGACCCGGCCCTTCGAAGGTGCGCGCGAGCTGCTGTCGGAGGTGCGCTCCCGCGGCTTCCGGGTCGTGCTGGCCAGTTCCGGCAAGAAGAAGCACGTGGAGCATTTCATCGACCTGCTGAACGCCCGCGACCTGGCCGACGCCTGGACCACAGCCGACGACGTCGAGAACAGCAAGCCCGCCCCCGACCTGGTGGAGACCGCCCTGCACCGGGTGGAGGGCGCCGCGGGCATCATGATCGGCGACTCGACCTGGGACTGCATCGCCGCCCGCAAGCTGAGCGTGCCGACGGTGGCCGTACGAACCGGCGGCTTCGCCGTGGACGAGCTCACCGAGGCCGGCGCCGTCCAGGTCTACGACTCGTTGGTGGAGATGCGCGAGCGGCTCGACGAGACGCCGCTGCGGGCCGCCGACTGAGCGCCGCCCGCGACTGCACCCACACCGCCGATCCGGCCCTTCCCGCCCACCCCGCCGACCCCGCCCTCTGAGGGTGGGGCCACCCTACGGCTCGGTTGTGACATTTTCCGGGCTGTCCACAGCGTCGGTCGCCGTCGCCGCTCGGTGCCGTCACCGCCGAATCTTGATGACGTTGAGCGGGACGGGGCGCGCCACATCATCAGGGCTGTGGCGCCGAACGAGTGCCGGAGCGGCTGATCCACTCGTGGCGCGTATCGGTGAGCAGAGCAAATGGCGCGCAAACGAGCCAACCTCGCTCCGGGCCGCCGCCGCCACGCGCGCCAATCTTGATTAATTCCAGATTAGGGCCTAGGGTTCCTCGGGTGACCGACCACGAGGCGCAGCTCTGGGCGGCCTCGTTGCGGGTGACCCGGCCCCGGCTGGCCGTTCTCGCCGCGCTCCGAGAGCACCGGCATGTCGACACCGACACGGTGATCGAGCTGGTGCGCGCCGATCAGCCGACGGTCTCCCACCAGGCGATCTACGATGTGCTGCGGGCGCTCACCGACGCCGGTCTGGTGCGCCGCATCCAGCCCGCCGGTGCCACGGCGCGCTACGAGACCCGGGTGGGGGACAACCACCATCACGTCGTCTGCCGCTCCTGCGCTGCCATCGCGGATGTCGACTGCGCCGCCGGTCACACCCCCTGTCTCACCGCCTCGGACGACCACGGGTACGTGATCGACGAGGCGGAGGTCGTCTATTGGGGCGTCTGCCCCGAGTGCCAGAAAACCGCCCGCTCGGAAGAAGGAAGCAAATGAGCGACAACCTGGACCCGAAGGCCTCCGGCTGTCCGGTCGCGCACGACTCGGTGACCGCGCACGGCAGCGAGAGCGAGAACCCGGCCATCGACTCGCCGAAGCCGCGCACGGGCGGCCGGCCGCGCACGAACCGGGACTGGTGGCCCAACCAGCTCGACCTCTCCGTGCTGCACGCCCACTCGAACAAGGGCAACCCGCTCGGGCCCGACTTCAGCTACGCCAAGGAGTTCGCGAAGCTCGACGTCGAAGCGCTCAAGCGGGACATCACCACGGTCCTGACCACCTCGCAGGACTGGTGGCCGGCCGACTTCGGGCACTACGGCGGCCTGATGATCCGGCTCAGCTGGCACGCCGCCGGCACGTACCGGATCGAGGACGGCCGCGGCGGCGCAGGTGACGGCGGGCAGCGCTTCGCCCCGCTGAACAGCTGGCCCGACAACGCGAACCTGGACAAGGCCCGGCGCCTGCTCTGGCCGGTCAAGGCAAAGTACGGCCAGAAGATCTCGTGGGCCGACCTGCTGGTGCTGGCCGGCAACGTGGCGCTGGAGTCGATGGGCTTCAAGACCTTCGGCTTCGGCTTCGGCCGCGAGGACGTGTGGGAGCCGGAGGAGATCTTCTGGGGTCCCGAGGACGCCTGGCTCGGCGACGAGCGCTACGTCTCCGAGAGCACGATGTCGCCGACCGTCGGCGCGACCGAGATGGGCCTCATCTACGTCAACCCCGAGGGCCCGAAGGGCAGCGCCGACTTCCTGGCCGCGGCCCACTTCATCCGGGAGACGTTCGGCCGGATGGCGATGAACGACGAGGAGACCGTCGCGCTCATCGCCGGCGGCCACACCTTCGGCAAGACCCACGGTGCCGCCGTCGCCGACAACCACGTCGGTCCCGAGCCCGAGGGCGCCCCGATCGAGGCGCAGGGCCTCGGCTGGCTCAGCACCAACGGCTCCGGCAAGGGTCCCGACACCATCACCAGCGGCCTCGAGGTCACCTGGACCGACAAGCCGACCCAGTGGAGCAACCGCTTCTTCGAGATCCTTTTCGGGTACGAGTGGGAGCTGACCACGAGTCCCGGTGGCGCGAAGCAGTACGTCGCCAAGGACGCCCCCGAGATCATCCCGGACCCGTTCGACCCGGCCAAGAAGTACAAGCCGACGATGCTCACGACCGACCTGGCGCTGCGCTTCGACCCGACGTACGGCCCGATCTCCCGCCGCTTCCTGGAGAACCCGGACGAGTTCGCGCTCGCCTTCGCCAAGGCCTGGTACAAGCTGCTGCACCGCGACATGGGCCCGGTCAGCCGCTTCCTCGGCCCGTGGGTGCCCGAGCAGCAGCTCTGGCAGGACCCGGTGCCGGCCGTCGAGGGCGAGCTGGTCGGTGAGGCCGACATCGCCGCGCTCAAGTCGGCGGTGCTCGACTCGGGCCTCAGCGTGACCGAGCTGATCTCGGCCGCCTGGGCCTCGGCCGCGAGCTTCCGCTACACCGACAAGCGGGGCGGCGCGAACGGCGCCCGCATCCGGCTCGAGCCGCAGCGCAGCTGGGAGGTCAACCAGCCGGTCGCGCCGGTCATCGAGGCGCTCGAGGGCATCCAGCAGAAGTTCAACGCGGCGGGCGGCGCCAAGATCTCGCTGGCCGACCTCATCGTGCTGGCCGGCTCGGCCGCCGTCGAGAAGGCCGCGAAGGACGCCGGCGTCGAGGTGACCGTGCCGTTCCACCCGGGCCGCACCGACGCGACCCAGGAGCAGACCGACGTCGAGTCGTTCAAGGTCCTCGAGCCGCGGGCCGACGGCTTCCGCAACTACCTGCGGCCGGGCGAGAAGACCCAGCCCGAGGTGCTCCTCGTCGACCGGGCGTACATGCTGAACCTGACCGCGCCCGAGATGACCGTCCTGGTCGGCGGTCTGCGCGCGCTCGGCGCCAACGTCGGCGGCTCGCAGCACGGCGTGCTCACCGACAAGCCCGGCGTGCTCACCAACGACTTCTTCGCCAACCTGCTGTCGCCGGGCACCCGGTGGAAGGCGTCGGAGAACGAGGAGCACGTGTACGAGATCCGCGACCTCGCCACCGACCAGGTGAAGTGGACGGCGTCCGCGGTCGACCTCATCTTCGGCTCGAACTCGCAGCTGCGGGCCCTGGCCGAGGTCTACGCGAGCGAGGACGCCCACGGCAAGTTCGTGACCGACTTCGTCAAGGCCTGGACCAAGGTCATGGAGAACGACCGCTTCGACCTCGTCTGATCGTTCCGATGTGGTGCGCCCGGCCGATCGTGATGATCGGCCGGGCGCAGTACTTTATCGGGTGCCGTTGAGCGTCGACGGCACTCGCGGACCGCTCACCGGCGGCCGGTGAGCCTGGACCGACGGCGCGCTCAGCGTCGAGGCGGTCGCTGAGCCCTCGGGGTCGGTGGGCAGCGGCACGAGGAACGGCTGGTACTCGCCCTCACACACCTTGCCCTTGGCCGGCAGGGTGAGCTTGAGCAGGTACGTGTCGATCGCGCCGGTCGCGCAGGCCGACGTGCCGTACGACGTGTGGCCCCAGTTGGTGTTCGACAGCAGGCGGCTGTTGGGCAGCCGCTTGGACGCCGAGACCGCGTCGTCGTAGTTGGTCGCCGGGTCCCACTTGGTGCCGACGATCAGCACCGGGGACGCGGTCTTGCGGTTCCAGGGCCCGGTGTACGCGTCCTCGTCGCGTACGGTCCAGGTGTTGCGCGCGCACTGCGCCGTGCTCCAGCCCCACGCCCGTCCGAAGTAGGGCGCCCGCTTGTCGGCCTGGGCCATCAGCGCCGGCCACTGCCCCGCGTCCTTCGGGTGCAGCGCGTCGGTGCAGTCCACGCCGGCGAAGGACTCGAAGCCGTTGTCGTACGGGAAGTCCCGCGCCGCCTTCTTCTTCGCGTCCCGGATCCGCTTCAGCAGCCCGGCCCGCGCGACGGCCTTGGCCTTGGCGCTCGCCGGGTTGAGCAGCGTCCAGATGTACTGCGCGTCCTGGGTGACCCAGTCGCCCGCTCCCACGTCGTACAGGTCGCCGAGGATGCCGCCGACGAAGTCCGCGTACGTGATCGTGAAGCTGCCGTTCTCATCGGAGACCACCAGCGGCTTCGCCCGCAGCTTCTGGGCGATCACGTCGAAGTTCTTCACCGGGTTGCCGGCCGCGAACGCACAGTACTTCTCGCCGGCCTTGTCGCAGCGCTTCAGGATCTCCTGCAGCGCCCGGTACGCCCCGTCGGCCGAGTGCAGCCGCGCGTCCTGCTCCAGGTTGGCGGTCTTCTTGGTGCCCACCCAGTGCTCGGGGTCGAGAACGCCGTCGACCACGATGGCGCGGAACCGGTCCGGGAACATGTTGGCGTAGTACTGGCCGATCGCGGTGCCGTACGAGAAGCCGAGGTAGTTCAGCTTCTTGTCACCGACCGCGCGGCGCAGCACCTCCATGTCGCGGACGACCTCGGCCGTCGACATCGAGCCGGACAGCGGCTTACCCGTGGTGGAGCAGGCCTTGCCGAACTTCTTGGCCGCGTCGACGTACTTCTTCTCCTCGGCCTTGCCCCACGGGAACGCCACGTTCATCTGGCCGAGCACCGCGGTCTGGTCCTTGACCGACTTGAAGCACTTGACGTTGTCGCTGAACGCGATGCCGCGCGGGTCGAAGCCCACGATGTCGAAGCGGTCGACGACCGACTTGCTCAGGAAGTCCGGCGCCGCGTACGCGATGCCGGTGCCCGATCCGCCGGGGCCGCCCGGGTTCAGGAACAGGCTGCCGATCTTGTGTTTCTGGTCCTTGGCCTTGATCCGGAGAACGGCGATCTCCGTCGTGGCGCCCTTCGGGTTGTCGTAGTCGAGCGGGAGCCGGGTCGTGGCGCACTCGGCGATGTCGTAGCACTTGTACCAGCCGAGCTTCGGCGTCGGCACGCTGTCGACCCGCTTGCGCTCCTGGGCGCTCGTGTGATCGGTCGTGGCGGCGGCCGCCGAGGCCGGCGCCGCGGCGCCGGCGACGAGCACGCTCGCCACCAGCCCGGCCACGAGGACGGTTCTGCCGAGACGTGGCATGCACTATTCCTTCCGTCGATCTTCGCGCGGCCTCATCGCCGCGCTCGGCATAGTAGGAAGTGAATGCCACCCATTTACCTGGACGTTTTTCGAATCACGTCACAATGTTTCTCACGGGGCAAAGGTTGCTCGATTTAGTAGCGATTTCCGGCCGCATTTTCATCGGTTCGTCGACTGTGGATGGCACGATCTGGCGAGTCGGGAAGCCGACATGGCCGACCCCGGGAGTGCCGGTCAGCCCGGGCAGCGAGCACCGACCGAGAGGGAGACGGTCGTCGTCCGGCCGTCCGCGCTCACCTCGAGCGGCACGCAGGCGGCCCGGTCCAGGGAGAGCCCGCCGGGAAACGCCAGCCACGCGCCGGGATGCGAGGCCGGCGCCGGGCAAGCCGGGATGTGCAGGACGCCGGTCCACTCGGCCGCGTGGTTGCCCCACGCGATGGCCACGCGCGAGGCCCACGAGGCCGGCACGGTCAAGGTCGACGCGCGCCCGCTGTGCACGAGCAGGCCGGTCTTGGCGAAGAGCCGGTGCGGCGCGGTCCCGGCCGCGTCACCGGCCTGCACGACGGAGGTGTCCAGGGCGACCGCGTCGAGCGAGCCGCCGTAGGGCGCGGCCACCGACGGCTCGACGCCGATCGGGCTGTCGCAGTCGAGGCTCGCCGTCCCGGCGGGCCGGCCGGCCGGGCTCGGCGACGCCGTCGCGTTCGACGTTGCCGCGGCGCTGGGAACGGGCGGCGGTGGCGCGGGCGCCGGTTCGCGGGTACACCCGGCCGTGCAGCAGGCGACCACGATCACGGCGACCGTTCTCGTCAACCGCATCGTGCTGCCCTCCAGCCGTCCAGGGTCACAGGCTCGCATTGCCATGACACCGCACGGCCGTTCCCGGTTCCCGGCGCTGTCCGCGGAGGGGCCGGGGAGCTACGTGGTCTCGGAACGCCGGTCGAACCGGTAATGCAACACGATCGTCCCGGTGCGCGACCACGCGGTGCTGTGTGCGGCGAGCCTGTGGTACCAACGCCAGCCGCGGGGGAACTCGGCGACCTCCGGCTCCCGGCTGAGCAGGATTTCCCGTACGAGATGAAGCCGTTGGTCCCACTGCTCGGGCTCGCGGGGATCGTCCATGCCCGGGAACCGGATGAGGCCGGCCACCGAGCTCGTGCCCCGGGCGTGCCGCGCCACGCGTACGGCGAACCGGGTGTAGCTGTTGAAGATGATCTCGCCGCTCGGGAAACGGTCGAGCAGGCGCTTCCACAGGGTGATCAGCTCGTCGCGGGTCAGGAAGCCCATCAGCCCGTCGGCGGCGATGACGGCGGGCCGGCCGGCGGGGATCGCGTCGAGCCAGCCCGGATCGCGCACGTCGGCGGCGATGACGTTCCCGCCCGGGACCAGGCGGCGCCGGGCTTCGGCAACCTCGGGGAGGTCGACGTCGTACCAGTCGGCGGCCGGGAACGACGGCAGGCGAGCGAGGCGGGTGTCGAGGCCCGCGCCGAGGTCGAGGCCGATCGCGTCCGGGTTGCGGGCCCGGAACGCGGCGGCGACCTGGTCGAGCTTCCGGGCCCGGAGTGCGACGTTGAGGATCAGGTTGGTGTCCGGGTGCAGCCGGCCGAAATCGTAGCCGACCTCGTTGACGATGCGGCCGGCCTGGGCGTCGCCGAGGATCGGCCGGTCGCGCCGGGCGTCGAGGGCCCGCGCGTACAGGGTGAGGAAGAGGCTCTCCTCCAGTGGGGTGAAGGTCGTCGAAACAGTCATACGGTGAGCCTCGCGCCGCGGCGGCGCGAGCACGTCCACCGGAGGGTGGAAATCAATCCAGGAGCGCGAGGCTGCGGGCGCGGGCCACCGCGGCGGTACGGCTGTGGGCGCCCAGCTTCCGGTAGAGGTGAATGAGGTGCGTCTTGACCGTGCTCGCCTCGACGTGCAGCCCGGCTGCGATCTCGGCGGTGGAGCAACCGGCCGCCACCAGCCGGAGCACCTCGCGTTCCCGCTCGGTGATCGGTTCGGCGAGCGGTTCGGCACGAGGCCCCCGCAGGGATGCCAGTTGCCTCCGCAGCCAGCCCAGCCGGTGCCGGGCGGCCAGATCCCGGGCGATCTCGAGGTGGCGCCCGCCCCGGCCGGCGGCGACCAGGATCCGGGCCGGGGTGACCGCCGCCGCCTCGACGCCCGGCGCGCCGAACCGCAGCATGTCGGCGAGCGCGCGCGGCTCGACCGGGCCGGGCCAGGCCACCCCGGTGGCCCAGTCGAGAGCCTCGTCGATCTCCCCGCGGGCCAGCAGCACCCGCGCCTCGGCCGCCTCGAGCAGCCGGGTGACCATGGTGTACGGACCGCCCTTGACCAGCGGCCGCACCTCGTCGAGCACCGCCTCGGCCGCGCCTGGGTCTCGCTCCGCCAGATGAAGCCGCACCACCGGGAGCGCGCCCAGCACCACCAGCGGCGGCGCGTCCCCGAACTCGCGCGGCGCCGCCATCCCGTCGATCGCCGGTGGCCACGCGGCCGCGAGGTCGCCCTCGTCGATCAGCAGGTCGGCCAGGACGGTCCGCAGCCGGCCCACCATCTGGTCGCCGCCCCGGGCCAGCGCCGACCGGGCCGCGGTCAGCGCCGCCCGGTGAGCGCCGCGCAGCCTCAGCACGTTGATCTGCTGCGTCGTGGCCGTGAGGCTTCCCTGCGCCAGCCCGGCCCGTCGCGCCATCCGCGCCGCGTCGGCGAAAGCGCCCTCGGCCTCGTCGAGCCGGCCCAGCGCCAGCATCGCCTGCCCCAGGCTCATGGCGGCGACGTTGCGGTAGGCCTCGTCCTCCGCGCGAAGATCGCGCAGGGCCCGGGAAGCGAGCTCCCGCGCAGCGTCCGGCGCCACGTCCGGCGCGACCGTCGCCAGGTAGGCCCGCGTGGCCGCCACCGCACCGGCGTCGGCCGCCACCGCCGGACCGGCGGCGGCCTCGACCCACCGGACCGCCTCCTCCAGCTCGACCCGGTGGATCAGCAGCCAGGCCCGCGCCAGGCACAGACGCGGCCGGGCGAGCAGCACCTCCTCCGGCAGCGCCGCGAGCCACTCGGCCAGCGGGGGATGGATGGCCATCGTCGCGAACAGCGACGGCGCCAGCTCCGCGATCCACTCCGCCGCCTCCGCGACCGCGCCACCGGCGAGCGCGTGCCCGATCGCCTCCGGCAGCAGCCCGGCCCGGCCGAACCACGCCGCCGCCCGCCGGTGCGGCGCCGTCTGGTCCCGGCCGGCACGGGCCCGCAGCGCGTCGGCGAACAGGTGGTGATAGCGATACCAGATGCCCTCGTCGTCCAGCGGCACCAGGAACAGGTTGGCCCGTTCGATCTGCGAGAGGAGATCGCGTGCGTCCGAGGTGTCCAGCAGCGCGTCACACAGCGGCGCGCACATCCGGTCGAGCACGGCGGTGGCGAGCAGGAACCGCCGGACCGGTGCCGGCTGCCGGTCCAGCACCTCGGTCGTCAGGTAGTCGGCGACCAGCCGATGCCGGCCGGCGAAGGCGGCCACGAACGCCGCCGGGTCGGTCCGGTCGAGCAGGGCCAGCCCGGCCAGTCGGAGGCCGGCCGCCCAGCCCTCGGTGCGCTCGACCAGCGCCGCCACCTGCTCCTCGCCGAGATGGCCGCCGAGGTGGCCGCCGAGTGGGCCGCCGTGCCCGGCTCCGGTCAGGAGCGCCGACGCCTCGGCCCGGGTGAAGGCCAGCTCCGGCGCCCGCATCTCGGCGAGCTGACCCCGGGCGCGCAGGCGGGGCAGCGGCAGCGGTGGGTCCTCGCGGCCGGCGATCACCAGATGCAGGGCGGGCGGCAGCCGCTCGAGCAGGAACGTGATCGCGGCATGGATGTCCGGTGATCGGACGAGGTGATAGTCGTCCAGCACCAGCAGGCCGGGCGTGGTGAGCGCCGCGAGGTCGTTGACGATGCCGGTCACGACGGCCTCGGCCGGTGGGGTCCGCGCCGCATCGAGACGGCTCAAAGCCGTACCGCCGCAATCGGGAACGACGGCCCGCAGCGCGGCGATCAGATAGCGCAGCACCTGGCCCGCGTTCCGGTCGTTCTCGTCCAGCGTGAGCCAGCCGGCCGGCCGGTCCAGGTGAGCCAGCCAGGAGGCCAGCAGGCTGGTCTTCCCGGAGCCGGCCGGCGCCGAGAGCAGTGTGCATCGCGCCGTCGTGAGACCGGCGTCGAGCCGATCGAGCAGACGCGGCCGGGCGATCAGACCAGGGTGCGGCTTGGGCGCGAACAGCTTGGTGGTCAGCAGCGGAAACCCGGAGACGCGTACGGCGAGGGCGGCCGCCGCCTCGGTCAGGCGCGCGCCGGTCAGCTCCTCGCCCTTGCCCAGGTAGAGCTTGTGCTGGCGCCCGGCCGCCGTGCGGTAGGCGACCCAGTAGGCCCCGCCGCGCTGCCGGCGCTCCTTGCGTGCGGTGTAGCTGCCGGCCGGCGCGCGGAACGAGAACGACCGCGCATCGTCGCCGCCGAGCCAGGCGAACCAGGCGGGGGAGTCCACGGTCAGCTCCGCCGCGGTGCCCCGCAGCCGGCCGTCCACCACCGTGGGAACGCGCATGAGATACCCAAAGTACCCAACGCCGCGCCGGCCCGGCTAACTTGTCGTCCAGGAGGTACTTCATGACGCCGTCGGCACGCGTCGTGCGGGCCGCGGAACGCAGCGACGCCGCCCGGGAACGGGTGCTGCGATCGGCGTTGCGCGCCATCGCGGCGAAGGGCTACCAGGGCTCCACCGTCTCCGCGATCGCCGCCGACGCCGGGCTCACCACCGCCGGCCTGCTGCACCATTTCCCCAGCAAGGAGCACCTGCTGGTGGCGGTGCTGGCGGAGCGGGACCGGCTCGACGCCGCGCATTTCCGGCTCGACGGGCTGCGCGGCCTGGCCGCCCTCGACCGGCTGGTGGAGCTGGTCCGCTACAACACGATGCTGCCCGGGCTGGTGCAGGCGTTCACCGTGCTGATGGGCGAGTCGGTCGGCGGCGGCCACCCGGCCAATGCCTGGTTCCGCGATCGGTACCCGCGCCTGCGCGAGGTCATCGCCGCGGCGATCCGGGACGGCGCCGAGGCCGGCGAGATCCGCGCCGACGCCGACGGCGAGGCGATCGCCGCCCAGGTCATCGCCATGATGGACGGTCTGCAGGTGCAGTGGGTGCTCAACCCCGACGAGGTCGACATGGCCGCCGTCTTCGCCGGATACATCGCCGCGCTGCGGGTTTACCTCGACGTAACAAATAGGTAACGAGACCGACCGCGCGGTTCGTGGAACGAGTAGACCTGTATCGATCGCTGCTTTCTCGCTCAGGGAGTCAGCATGGCCGAAAACATCAGTCGTCGCTCACTGCTCGCCGCCGGTGCGGGTGCCGCCGCCGGCCTCGTCATCCCCGGCGCCGCCGCCCAGGCCGGCGGGCACCACGACCATCCGACCACGGTCCGCTTCGTCCTCAACGCCGTGACGCTCGACGGCGGTGAGCAGGTCGTCTCGCTCACCCTCGACGCCTCCCGGCTCGGGCCGATCGACCCGGCGAGCCTCACCACCGGCACGTTCGCGGTGCACGCCAAGGCCACCAGCCCGATCCCGATCGCACCCGGGGACCAGATCTTCAGCGAGTACGACCTGGACCGTCCCGTGACCGCGGCCCGGCTCGACCGGCACGGGAACATCGTGCTCGACCTCAGCTACGCCGAGGGCCAGGTCGGCGGCGGGACGCTCGGCTACATCGTGAGCAGGGGCCGCAACGTGCGGCTGGACCTGGTCTACACGATCACGCAGAACGCGCCGCTGCGCCGCCGCCACGGCGGACCGGTGACCATCTCGCGGTTCGTGCAGGGCCGGCTGGTCAACCCCGAGGTCGACGCGTTCAGCTACCACACCGGCGGCGGCCTGAAGTACCGGCTGTTCTCGCCGCACCACTCCCGCCGCCACAGCCCGCTGATCGTCTGGCTGCACGGCGGCGGCGAGGGCGCGTCCCTGCCCGACAACTACTACGACAACGAGACCACGCTGCGGGCCAACCGCGGCGCCCTGGGCTTCGCGACTCCGTCGGCCCAGAAGATCTTCTCCGGCGCGTACGTCGTGGCGCCGCAGAGCACGTCCTACTGGATCGAGGACGGCCCCCGCTTCGCGCCGCAGATCCGCCAGATCATCAACGACCTGGTCCGGCGTCACCCGATCGACCGCGACCGCATCTACGTGGCCGGTTGCAGCAACGGCGGCTACATGAGCCTCGAGATGACCGTCCTCTACCCACAGCTGTTCGCCGCCTCCGTCCCGATCTGCGGCGTCGTCGAGCCCTTCGTGCCCGGCGGCCCGCCCCTGGTCCCCGACGAGGCCCTGGCGAAGATCAGCACCCCGACCTGGCTGGTCGCCTCCCTCGACGACGACACGGTCAACCCCCAGCGCAACACGATCCACGCGCACGACCTCATCCCGGGCGCCAAGATGTCCCTCTACGAGCACGTGATCTGGAACGGTCACCAGTTCCCGGGCCACTGGTCCTGGATCTACGTGGCCCGCAACGACCCGAGCATCAACGGCACCCACATCTGGCAGTGGATGGCCCACCAGCGGCGGCGGTGACGGTCCGTTCGCCCGGACAGCCCGCCGGCCGGCCGGCAGCGTCGTGAAGGCGCCGCCGGCCGTCCGCCGTTGTGGACAACTCGGCGAAAGTGTCGGACCCGGGTGCTCAACTCACCCCACCCACAACGGGTGGGGTCGGGGCATGCACTTGATCCCGCGCCGGGAGGTCGGGGGCCCGGCCTGCGGCCGGGGCCGCGGGCGCCAGCCGCCACGCGAACTGGTAGATGCCGCCGAGCGCGGGACCGCTGGTCTGCCAGGTGTGCACGTTGGCGGCCCCGTCCGCGGTGCTGGTCCGCAGCAGGCGGTCCTCGCTCCACGTGCTCTCTTGGCCGGTCACCGTGACGTCGGCCGCCGGGAAGGCGAGCGTGATCGACAGGTGGCGGGTGGGCCAGCGGACCGCGCGGGCCAGCCAGTCGCCCCACTGCGTCCAGTGCAGCGACCACCCGCAGGCGACGACGGCGGTGTCGCCCGGGTAGACCGGCTGCGGGCTGCCGGCCGGCGCGAACAGGATGTCGAGCCGCTTGTAGGCGGGCCGGTCCCGCACCGTGGTCCACGGCGCCGGCTCGCCGTCGAGAGTGGCCCAGAATCCGGCGCGGGAGATCTCGACCGGGTTGCCGGTGTAGAAGCTGCGCGACCGGTCCGGGTCGTCCGGGCAGATGTCCGGCTCGATGCGGGTCGGGAACCGGGTGAGCGGCCGTTGACCGGTGTTGCGCAGGTGCCGGACGATCACGATCTGATAGACGCCGTCGGCCCCGAGCGTGACCGTGCTCTGCTCGGACTCGATGATCACCTCGCTTCCGGAGGCGACCGGCGCCGGGGCCGGCGGGGTGCTGTCCGGCCCGTGCACCTCGCGCCAGTACTGGCCGAACGCCTCGGTCAGCGCGCCGTCGGCGGCCAGTGCGTCCTCGGCCCGGCGGGCGAACTCCGGGGTGGGCCGGTGCCGCCCGTGCTCGACGTGGCTGATGTAGGACGGGTCGACGCCCATCCGGAACGCCAGGTCCTTCTGGCTGAGCTGACGCCGGTGACGCAGGGCGGTGAAGGTCTGGCGAAAGGCAAGATCGGGGCTGCCGGTGATGGTTCCCATCGGCGAAACACCTCGCATCCGGGACTCCAGAATGGGCGGCCCGCGCGATCGGGCGCAAGGTGACGCCCTCCACGGCGCCGCTGTCGGGTGCTCGCTTGACATCTGCCGCGACGCCGAAGCGGGAAGTCGGAACGAACCCCCAACGGTGCCTCTCGTCGCCGGCCGACGCTATCGGCGTCCGCCATCCGTGTAATGGGCGATGGCGAGGAACAACAGCGTGGAGGAGCCGAATGCCCCGCCGCCCGCGAGGATCGAGGCCGGGGGATTCGCGCCGCTGAGGTAGGCGAGGAATCCGGCGGCGCAGGCGATGATCGTCGCAGCCAGCACCATCACCGCGACCCAGATCGAGCGCACCGAGCTTGCGGCTTGCTGGGAAGCCCGGTCGGCGCGCGATGGTTCAGTGGCCACGACGCATCCCTTCGTACGTTGTCCGGTCAATCGTTGTCGCGGAGCTGCCGGCGCAATGACCATGCGTGGCCGATGAGCCGGGCGGCGTACATGAGCTGGCGAGCCCTGCCCGCTCCGGTCTCGGCCAGGTCGAGGAGCTCACCGGTGAACTCTTCGCGATATCGGTCGCGATGGGGTCGCGGGACGAAGACGAGCACCACTGTCAGCAGCCGGATCGCTGACCCGGCGAGTCGTCCGGGTGACGGAGGTGCATCCTCCGGCGGCCCGGGCAGCACCTCGACGTCAAGGGCCGCCCGCTCGAGCGTGACCAGCGCGCCCGGGTTGTCGACGTCGAGGCCGGCGACCACGTACTCCACCCGCAGTCGCTCGAGCTCGCGATCGATGCCCTCGAGCGGCCCCAGATGCTCCTCGACGCCGAGGTGGCGGCACGCGAGCTGGAGGCGAGCGTCGTACGCCCGCAGGACGGCTGCGTGCCGCACCACGGAATCCTCGTAGGCTCTCGCCCGGCGCTGCCGGTCCAGTCGTCGCACCGCTCGCCATTCCCGCCACCCCATCACGCATCGCCCTCGGTCAAGGCGGGGAGCAGCCCGGTCGCCGGGGATCGGGCGCCGGCCAAGGCGTTTCGCGCCTCGCTGGTCCCCTCCGCAGTGAACCGGTAATACCGGCGCCGGGGCCGGCCCTCCGCCTGAGGGTCGGCCTCCTCCCAGCGGGAGACGACCCAGCCGAGGCGTTCGAGCCGGGCCAGAATCGGATGGATCGTGCCGCTCGCCAGGCCGGCCGCCTGGCAGATCTGCAGCCCGTACAGCTCCCGCGCGGGCTCGGCGAGCAAGGCACGCAGCACCAGTTGCGTCGGGATGGTCATGCGAACGGACCTTGGCATGGTCGTACTCTACCAAGGGGCTAGGTAGAGAACAAGGTAGCGAGCGGGTCCGCGGGCATCGGTGCATTCAAGTACGTTGAGGCGGTTGTCGGACTCAAGGGGAGAGCTCCATGACAAAACGCCTCATTGCCGGCGCCGCCGTCGCGGCCGCCCTCGCCGGGGGCCTCGTCGCCCCGGCCGCCGCCACCGCGCATCCGGCCGTATCGTGGACGGCCTGCGCAAGCGGCTTCGAGTGCGCCACCGTCCCGGCGCCGCTCGACTACGACCGCCCGCGCGGCCCGCAGATCGCGCTGGCGCTGACCCGGCTGCCCGCCACCGACCCGGCCCACCGGATCGGGTCGCTGCTGGTCAACCCCGGCGGCCCGGGCGGCTCGGGGGTCGACTTCGTGCAGATCGCGGCGCCCTACTTCCCGGCCTCGATCCGGGCGCGCTTCGACATCGTCGGCTTCGACCCGCGCGGCATCTATCGCAGCTCGCCGCTGCTCTGCTTCGACTCCTACCAGCAGGCGGTGGCGTCGCTGCCGGCGCTGCCGTTCCCGCAGACGCCCGCCCAGGAGCGGTTGCAGCGCGTCGCGGACGACAAACTCACCACCGCCTGCGCCCGGCACGGCGGCGCGATCCTCGGCCACATGTCCAGCGCCGATGCCGCCCGCGACATGGACCTGCTGCGGCGCACGCTCGGCGACCGCAAGCTGAGCTATCTCGGTTACTCGTACGGGTCACTGCTCGGCCAGAACTACGCCAACATGTTCCCGGACAACTTCCGTGCCCTCGTGATCGACGGCGTGGTCGACCCGATCGCCTGGGCCACCGGCCGGGGCGACCAGGCCCGTAAGACGCCGGTCGGCACGAGGATCGGCAGCGCCGACGGCGCGCGGGCGACGCTCGGCGAGTTCTTCCGGCTGTGCGACGCGGCCGGCGCCGGCTGCGCGTTCTCCGGGGACGCGAGCCGGCGGTACGACGCACTGGCCCGCAATCTGACCGCCCACCCGGCCACCGTTCAGAACCCGGAGACGGGCGCGACGTTCGCGTTCACCTACAACCATCTGATCGCCGTGACGCTGGGTGCCCTCTACGCCGCGGCGGTCTGGCCCGACCTGGCGAACTTCCTGGCGGCGCTGGAGGCGGGCGCGTCCCCGGCCGTCCTCGGCGACCTGCTGTCCCGCCTGCGGACCGGCCTCGGCGTCACCGGTTCGTACTATCCGAACGACGTGGAGGGCTCGCCCGGCGTGACCTGCTCCGACACGATCAACCCGCGGTCGTTCGGCGCCTGGCAGCGGGCGGCCGACGAGAACGAGCGGCGCTACGGCTACTTCGGCCGCATCTGGAACTGGACGTGGAGCGCCTGCCGCACGTGGCCGTCCGCCGCCGGCCAGGACCGCCACCTGGGACCGTGGACCACGCGCACGGCGGCGCCGGTGCTGGTGGTCGGCAACTACTTCGACCCGGCCACGCGCTACCAGGGCGCGCAGACCGCGGCGCGCCTGCTGCCCCACTCGCGCCTGTTGTCGTACGCCGGATGGGGTCACGCGGCGTACTTCATCGCGTTCAACACCTGCGTCAACGACCAGGTCTCGAACTACCTGATCACCGGACGGACGCCGCCGGCGGGCACGGTGTGCCAGCCGCAGGGCTCGCCGTTCGCGCCGCCGTCCGCCCTCACGAAGGCGGCGGCGGCCACGGCGGCCACGGCGGTGGTCCTGCCGCCCGCAGTGCGTGACGCACTGACCGGGCGCTGACGGATCCGCCGCGTCCTGGCCTACCGGTCCAGATAGTGCAGGACGGCCAGGACGCGGCGGTTGTCGTCGTCCGAGGACTGCAGGCCGAGCTTGGCGAAGATGCTGTTGGTGTGCTTGGCCACGGCCTTCTCGGTGATGAACAGCGCGGCGCCGATCGCCGCGTTCGAGCGGCCCTGGGCCATGTGGGCGAGCACCTCGCGCTCGCGCGGGGTCAGCTGGTTCAGCGGTACGACGCGGCGGCTGTCCAGCAGCTTGGCGACCACCGTCGGGTCGAGGGCCGTCCCGCCGCCGGCCACCCGGCGCACGGCGTCGATGAACTCACCGATGTCGGAGACGCGGTCCTTGAGCAGGTAGCCGATGCCGCCGTTGCCGTCGGCCAGCAGTTCCCGCGCGTAGAGCCTCTCGACGTACTGGGAAAGCACCAGAACCGGAAGCCCGGGAACCTGCGCCCGCGCGGCGAGCGCGGCCCGCAGGCCCTCGTCGGTCTGCGTGGGCGGCAGGCGCACATCGACCACGGCCACGTCGGGCCGCTCGTCGAGCAGCGAGCGCAGCAGATCGGGCCCGGTCCCGACGGCGGCGACCACCTCGAACTCGTACGCCTGCAGCATGCGGATGAGCCCGTCGCGCAACAAGGTCAGATCCTCGGCCACCACCACTCGCACCGCGCTACGGTAGCGCGCCGGGCAGCGGACGGGGTGACGGGAAACCGCTTCCCTCAAAGGGCGACGGTGATGTGCGGGGACAGGGCCGCCAGGAAGTCCCGCGCGTCGAACATCGCCCCCGCCGAGGCGACGCCGGTCGCGCGGGCGCGGCCGGTCAGGATGCGCTCGACGGCCTCCACCGCCAGCGGAGCGCTCACCGCGTAGATGTCCCGCCCGTGCGCCACCGCGCGCTTCTCGTCCGATCCTTTCCGCACAACCGCCTCGACCACGAACCGCTGGTCCGAGCGGCCGGTCCGCACCGGCGTGGCGGGCGAGGCCAGATCGTGGGCCGCGGTCGTCGTCATGGAGGTGCGCACGACCGGCACGTTCACATGGCTGGGGATGGTCACGACGTCGGCCATCGAGAACTCGGCGTAGACCTCCCGCTCGCCCCACCCGGGGAACGTCCAGGCCCGGGTCGGCAGCGGGTCGTCGTGATACCGCAACGCGCCGCCGGCGAACCGGACCCGCCGGCCGTCCCGGCGGTCGTGCGAGACCCGGCCCGCGGCCAGGGTTCCGGCCGTCGGGTGCCAGCTGTCCAGGCCGTAGGCGACCTCGACCTCGTCGGCGCCGCCGTCGGTCAGGGCCGAGACCAGCAGGTCACCGAGACCACCGAAGAACGCCATCGCCGGCACCACGATCGACCGGGCCCGCGGCCCGAAGACCCGGAACGTGTCGGCGTTGGCCTCGATCTCGGCGGCGACATCGACGTACGGGATCCCCGCCCGCATCGCCGCCTCGATCAGCGGCCCGGCGGTCACCGCGAACGGCCCGGCGCAGTTGATGACCGCATCCGCGCCGGCCAGGGCCCGATCCAGGGCCGCCGCGTCATCGACGGAAGCCCTCCGGGTTCCGTCCCGCACCGAGCGCCCCGCCCGAATCGGGGCAAGTCCCCGGGCGACCAGCTCGTCCACGACAAACCGGCCGGTGTGCCCCGAGGCGCCGTAGACCACTACCGCAGATCCCATGCCCTTGATCATCCCGGCGACCGTGACCGGCCCGCGAGTGTCCGGAACGACGAGATGCGTACAGTTCCGGACATGAGCACGGTAGCGGTGGCGGTCGCCGACGGCATTCTCCAGTTCGAGCTGGCGCTGGCCTACGAGCTGTTCACCTCGGTGCCGCCGGCGGGCACGACCGGCTGGTACGACCTGGTCATCTGCGGCGCGGGCCCGGTCCGGGCCGACGGCCGCTTCCTGCTCGAGCCGGACTGGCCGCTGGACCGCCTGGCCGAGGCGGAGACCGTGATCGTCCCCGGCTGGGCCGATCTCGACGCCGATCCGCCCGCCGACCTGGTCGCCGCCGTCCGCCAGGCCCACGCCGCCGGCGCCCGCGTCGCCTCCCTCTGCACCGGCGCGTTCGTCCTGGCCGCCGCGGGCCTGCTCGACGGCCGCCGCGCCACCACCCACTGGCTCTACGCCGACGCGCTCGCCGCCCGATATCCCTCGATCGAGGTCGATCCCGATGTCCTTTATGTCGACGACGGGAGCGTGCTCACCTCGGCCGGAAAGGCGGCCGCCCTCGATCTGTGCCTGCACCTCGTGCGCACCGATCACGGATCGTCGGTCGCCAATGCGATAGCCCGCAAGCTGGTGGTGCAGCCGCATCGCCCCGGTGGCCAGGCCCAGTTCGTCGCCACGCCGGTTCCGGAGCCGCACGACCGCCCGTTCAGCGAGGTGCTGGCGTGGGCGTCCGAGCGTCTCGACCAGCCGCTCACCGTCGACGACCTGGCCCGCCGCGCCAACCTGAGCACGCGCCACCTGGGCCGCCGTTTCCGCGCGGCCACCGGCACGACAGCCCGGCAATGGCTTCTCACCCAGCGGATCCGCCGCGCCCAGGAACTCCTCGAAACCACCGGCGACAGCATCGACGCCATCGCGCGCGCCACCGGAATGGGCACCGCGACAAGCCTGCGGCGCCATTTCCAGCGCACGGTAGGCGTTTCCCCGGCGACTTACCGAAAGACCTTCCAAACCCTTTAGCGATACGGGATTTCCGCACCACGCCCGTGCGTTCGGCCCGGCGCCGTCGTGGCTCACCCTCCGCGCGCGGCCGCCGGGCGGGCCCGCGGGGCAAGCCCGGCCGGGCCGGCCGGGCGTGTGCTCTCCCGCTCAGGGCCAGTTCGGCGGCCGCCGCTCGACGAAGGCCCGCACGCCCTCGCGCCGGTCGTCGGAGAAGACCGCCGCGCGCCACGCCGAGTCCTCGATGTCGAGCCCCGCCGCCAGGTCGACGTCGAAGCCGCGCCGCATCGCGTGGCGGGCCTGGGCCACGGCGACCGGTGAGTTCGCGGCGATCAGCCCGGCCAACTCGATCGCCGCCTCGACGTCGGTCCCGGCCGGCACCAGCCGGTCGACGAGCCCGAGCCGCTGCGCCTCCTCGGCCCGCACGTGCCGGCCGGTCAGGATCAGATCGGCGGCCACCGCCGCCCCGGCCCGGCGGGGGAGCAGCTGCGTCCCACCGCCGCCCGGGACGATCCCGATCCGGGTCTCCGGCAGCCCCACGACGGCGGTCTCGTCCGCGACGATAAGGTCGCCGGACAGCGCCAGCTCGAAGCCCCCACCGAGCGCGTATCCGTGCACCGCCGCCACCACGGGTACCGGCAGATCGCGTACGGCCGCGAACGCTTGTCGAAATATCGGCCGCTGCGCCATGAAGCCGGCATCGGTGAGACGGTCGCGCTCCTTGAGATCGGCGCCCACGCAGAACGCCCGCGGCGCCCCCGAGCTGAGCACCACGGCCCGCGCGTCCCCGATCTCCCCGGTCGCCGCCGCCAGCTCGGTGGCCAGCGCGGTCGACAGTGCGTTGCCCGCACCGGCCCGGTCGAGCCGGATCTCGGTCACCGGTCCGTGCCGCAGCAGCGAGATGTCGCTCACCCGCGCACCGCCAGTATCGAGATGCGGCTCATCCGTGCACCGCCGGCATCGAGATGCGGCTCATCCACGCACCGCCGGCATCGATCGAGATGCCGCTCATCCGTGCACCGCCAGCATCGAGATGCGCCGCCCCGCCGCTCCGTCGGTCACCAGATAGGTCACCGTGAGCCGCTGGATCTCGCCACGGTCCGCCCGGCGCCACGAGAACGTGCCCCGCACCAGAGCCGACGTCCCGTTGACCATCGTGACCTCCAGCCCGAGCGTCTCGGTGTGGTCGTAGGAGGCCGCCCGCATGGCGTCGATCTGCGGCTGGATGCCCGCCACCACCTGCTCGTCCCCGATCAGCGGGAAGTAGCCGGTCCCGGTCGTGATCAGCAGCGGCACCCCGTAGAACGCGAGCATCGACGCGACGTAGCGCTCGCCGCGCCCGCACGCCGCGTAGGCCTCGAGGTAGTCGCCGAACCACCGCTCGACGTCGTCGCCGTCCACATCGCGAACCCTACTGCCCGGCCGCCCTCCGGCATGCGGTTCGCGACCGTGGCACGGCGGGGTCGCTTCGGGCCGGCCCTCGACAGGCCGGCCGTCGACAGGCCGGCCGTCGACGGGCCGGTCCTCGACGGGCCGGTCCTCGACGGGCCGGCCCTCGACGGGCAGGGCTTCGCCGTCGAGGCGGCGGGCTAGCCGTCGCGGCCGAAGCCGGGCTGGAAATGAGGTGACGGCGGGCCCTGCTCGGCCCACCAGCGGCCCCGGCGGACCTCGACGCCCGGGATGCCGGCGACCAGGCGCTCGGGGTCGACCACGGCGGCCAGCGAAACGGTCAGGCTGGCGCCGAGCTCGGCCGCGGCCTCCTCGAGGGTGTCGGGCTCGGCCGCCCAGTCGATGTCGGCCTCGCGCAGCTGCCGCACGGCCAGATCGGTCACCGCGCCGGGGTCGCCCACCACGACCTCGATGCGGCAGTAGACCTGCAGGACGGCCGGCTCCTCGGTGGTCATGCGTGCGCCACTTTCTGCATGACCGCCGATCCAAGCAGACGCCGTCCCGTCGCTACCGGCGGCGGGCCTCGATGAGGAAGCGGTGCGAGCGCACGCGGAACTCGCCCGACTCGCGGATCCGCCGGTCGATGCGGCGCAGGCCCGCGTCGTACTTCGCCGGCGTGAAGCCGGGGACCTGCCATGGGACGGCCCGCAACTGGTAGACCAGCGCACCGATGTCATGAAAGACGAACGACGGCCATTCTTCCCGTACGTCCGAGACCGTCAGGCCCGCCGCCGAGAGGGCGCCGGCCGCCTCGTCCGCGTTCCACGTCGCCGGATGAGCCGGCGGCGCGCCCAGCGCCTCGTTGATGCCCGCGCAGTCGTCGCTGCCCACCTGCTGGGTGAGCAGGACGCCGCCGGGGGAGAGGACCCGGGCCACCTCGCGCGCGTCGAGCCGGCCGTGCCTGTTCAGCACCAGGTCGACCGAGCCGTCCTCCACCGGCAGCGCCGGCGAGGGCGCGAAGCGCACGTCGACGCCGAGCGGGGCGAGCCGGTCGCGGGCCACCGCCACGTTGGGCTCCCAACCCTCGACCGCGATCGCCCGCGCCGGCAGGGGCGCCAGGGAGGCCAGCAGCTCGCCGCCGCCGGTGTCGACGTCGAGCAGGCGGCCGGCCTCGCGGATCAGCGCGAGCGCGCGCCCGGGATAGGACCAGGACGGGTCGGAACCGCTCGCGCGGCCGGTCAGCCAGGCGAAGTCCCAGCCCTCGATCGGCACGCCCGACGCCTCGGCGACCAACTCGTCGAACGATGCCACGGCGTCACCGTAGACCTCACCAGACGCGTACGCGTGCCGCCCCCGACCCCAGCGCCGCGATCGGGCCCGCCGGGCCGGTCGTCCGGCGCTCGCCGGTCAGGTCCACGTCCATCACGGCGGGCGAGCCGTCCGGCTCCTCGAAGTCGGCGTCCGCGAACCGGACGCGCGGCAGGTCGCGCCCGGTCACCGCGGGCACCGTGGACGACTCGAACTCCGCCGGCAGCTCGGTGACCAGGTAGACGTCGGTGCCCTCGTCGGCGATCGACGCGTGGCCGCCCTCGAGCACCAGCGGCGCGGGCTCGCCGGCGAACGGGCGCGCGCCGGCCGCGTACACGTTGCCCTGCGCGTACACCGGCTGCTCGAGGCCGAGGAAGCGCTTGTGGTCGCCCGGCGGACGAGCCGCGATGCGCGCCATGTACTCCTCGAACGAGGCCGGGAAGCCGTCGTAGCCGGCCGTTCCGGCGAACGGCGTGCCCTCGCCCTCGGCGTCCGGCCCGTAGGCGGCCGCGGGGTCGCCGCCGACGAACAGGTTGCCGATCCACCGGTCGTCGCCGCCGACGATGACCGCGTAGCCGGCCACCTGGGTGCTGTGCGGCCGGTGGTACGGGGTGGCCCGGTCGAGTACGGCCTCGAGCCGGACGGTCCCGCCGATCAGGTTGTGGACGTAGGCGCCGCCCTGGCTGAACGACTCGATCGCGGCCGGCGACGCCAGCACGTTGTGCTCGACCAGGTACGGGCCGTGCGACACCTCGACGAACAGGTCGCGGCTGTTGGCGTAGTAGAGGTTCCGCGAGATCCGGGTGCCCTGCGTCTGCCAGTCCAGCCAGGTGCCGAGCGTGCAGTCGTGGATGCGGTTGTGCCGGATCGTCACGTCGATGGCGGCGTGCAGCTTGATCCCGCCGATCTCGTAACCGTAGAACTCGTACTTGGTCGCGATGTTGTAGATGTGGTTGTCCTCGATGGTGGAGAAGACGCAGCCGAGGTGGCCGACGATGCCGTTCTGCCCGCAGTCGTGGATGGTGTTGCGGCGGATCACGTGCGACCCGACGTGCTCTTTGTCCCACCCGATCTGCCGGGCCGCGAAGACGGACTCGAGCTGGTACTGGTAGCCGGGCTTGTCGCCGCGCTGGGTGGCGTAGTTGTGGCCGGTCGAGGACTCCTTGCCGATCGAGACGGCGGAGCACTTGGCGTCGTGGATGTCGTTGTCCTCGATGATCCAGCCCTTGGCCCAGTTCGGGCCGATGAGCCCGGGCTGGTCGGCGGTGGGCGGGGTCCAGGGGCACGCCGCCTGGCAGAGCTCGAATCCACGGACGGTGATGTAGTCGATGTGGTTCTTCTCGGGATAGAACACCGAGCGCCGTACGTTGATCTCGACCAGCTCGGCGTTGGGATCGGCGCCCTGGAAGTTGGCCCAGATCGTCGTCTCGCCGGCGGTCACCTCCGCGTACCAGACCAGCCGGGTTTGATCCTGGTTTTTCGCGTCGACCCGGACATTCGTCCAGTCATCGACGAAGTGCGCACTGCCCGGCGGGTCGTCCACCTCGGCGCGGCCGGCGACCTCGTAGAAGCTCAGACCGTTGAGGTAGACGTCGCCGAGGTGCTTGCGGGGCGCGCCGTCGCGGTAGACGATCCAGTCCCCGGCGATCTCCTCGGCGAACGGGTTGAAGTCGCCGAACAGCGTGTTGGGCACGGTCGCCCGCCACACCGTGCCGTCCTCGTTGACCCAGCCCGTCACCCGCTCCGATCCCTTGATGACGACGTGCTCGCCGGCCGCCGCCTCGTACGTGATCCGCCGGGTGTCGCTGAGGCCGCCCCGCCGCGGCTTGACCCACTCCCGGTACTCGCCGGCGTGCACGACGACCGTGTCCCCGGCCCGGGCGACCGCCGCCGCCCGGTCGATCGTGCGGAACGGGCGCTCGGCGGAGCCGTCGGCGCTGTCCGAGCCGGTGGTAGCCACATGGAGCACGAATGTCATGTCGTCGCCCTTCCTCGCCGCGATCTTCCCGCCCAGTCTGATCCCCGGCCGCCGGGACCGAGCGGAAACCCCCTCGCTCGGACTCTTCCCGCCACTGATTCAAAAATTGCAAAGACTCGTCTCAATATTGCGCGTTCATGTCCGGGACGTTAACGTCCTCATAGTTCCTCAGCGTGTTCCCCGCCACATGCGCCCCCGGCCTCCCCGTCCCCTTCGAGGCCGAGTTCGGCATGGGCGACACCCCCCGGTCGCTCGTCGAAAGTGAGCAACAAGATGTCCAGACGAAGGCTAGGCGCCGCACTCACCGGCGCCGCCCTGCTCGGCACCGCGCTGACCGTCGCGTACGGCTCGCCCGCCCTCGCCGCCGCCACCGGTGGCGTGGGCGCGACCCTGCCGTACGTCCAGGTCCAGGCGGAGAACGCCACCACCAACGGCTCGGTCGTCGGGCCGTCGGCCGCCTACAACACGCTGGCGGCCGAGGCCTCGTACCGCAAGGCCGTGACGCTCGGTGCGGGCCAGTACGTCGAGTTCACCAGCCCGGTGGCGACCAACTCGATCGTCTTCCGCTACAGCATTCCGGACTCGGGCGGCGGCTCGGTCTACACGACGCCGATCAACTTCTCGATCAACGGGACGGCCTCCTCGGCGTTCACGCTGACCAACGCGTACAGCTGGTTCTACGGCGGCTACCCGTTCACCAACTCGCCGGGCAGCAACCCGCACCACTTCTACGACGAGACGCACCGGCTGTTCCCGACGACCTATCCGGCCGGCACCAAGTTCCGGCTGACCGCGACCACGACCACGACGATCGACTTCGCGGACTTCGAGTCGGTCGCGGGTGCGCTCTCGCAGCCGGCCGGCTCGGTCTCGGTGACCAGCAAGGGCGCCGACCCGTCGGGCGCGGCGGACTCGACGGGGGCGTTCAACGCGGCGATCCAGGCGGCCGGTTCCGGCGGTACGGTGTGGATCCCCGAGGGCACCTTCAAGATCCCGGGGCACATCGCCGTCAACAACGTCACGATCAAGGGCGCCGGCATGTGGCGCTCGACGGTGACCGGCGCCGCGCCCGGCTTCTACGGCAACGACGCGCCGAACCCGAGCACGAACGTGCACCTCGCCGACTTTGCGATCTTCGGTGACGTCCAGGAGCGCAACGACAGCGCGCAGGTCAACGGCATCGGCGGCGCGATGAGCAACTCGACCGTCGACCGGCTGTGGATCGAGCACGACAAGGTCGGCGCCTGGATGGACGGGCCGATGGACAACCTCGTCTTCTCCGGCATGCGGATCCGCAACGTCACGGCCGACGGCGTCAACTTCCACAAGGGAGTGACCAACTCCAAGGTCACCAACTCGGACATCCGCAACACCGGCGACGACGGCCTGGCCACCTGGTCGGAGGCGGTCGCCGACGCGAACGACTCGTTCGACCACAACACGGTGCAGTACCCGATCCTGGCCAACGGCATCGCGATCTACGGCGGTCACGACAACTTCGTCACCGACAACCGGGTGATCGACTCGGGCCTCACCCAGGGTGGCGGCATCCACGTCGCGCAGCGTTTCGCGTCGACGACGCTCGGGCGTACGGACGTGCTGCGCAACACGATCATCCGGTCCGGCAGCCTCGACCCCAACTGGCAGTTCGGCGTGGGCGCGCTCTGGTTCGACGCCCGGGACGGCGCGATGACCGGCCTGACCAACGTCGACAACATCCTGATCCAGCAGTCGCCGTTCGAGGCCATCCAGTTCGTTTCCGGCTCCCAGATCTCGAACGTGAAGATCAACAACGCGACGATCCAGAACACCGGGTCGTACGTGGTGCAGGAGCAGGTCGGCGGGTCGGCGACGATCTCGAACTCGACCGCTACCGGGACGTTGGGGCCGGCCGCTGTCTACAACTGTGGTGTGGGCTTCACGCTTACCGACGGTGGCGGGAACTCCGGGATCTTCGGGTCCACCGCCTGTACTCAGGTGACCAACCCGACATTCCCCCCTTATCTCCCGGACAACGGGTCGCTGATCTCGATCAGCCCGACCACCCTGGGCTTCGGGACGGTCGCGACCGGCTCGACCAGCGCGGCGCAGAACGTCACGGTGACCAACTCGGGCACGGCCGCCGCCCCGGTCTCGGGCGTGTCGACCACCGGTGACTTCTCCCAGACGAACACGTGCGGTTCGTCGATCCCGGCCGGCGGGTCGTGCACCGTCAGCGTCCGCTTCGCACCGACCGCTACCGGCTCGCGTACCGGCAACCTCACCGTGACGGCGTCCGGCATCACCAACACGATCCCGCTCTCCGGCAGCGGCGTCGCGCCCGGGCCCATCCTGTCCGCCTCGCCGTCGAGCCTGTCCTTCGCCGGCACCATCGTCGGCGGCACGTCGGCGTCGCAGACGGTCACGGTCACCAACTCGGGCACAACCGCGGCGACGGTCTCGGGCGTCACCGCGAGCGGTGACTTCGCGCAGACCAACACCTGCGGGTCCCTTGCGGTGGGTGCCTCCTGCACGGTCACCGTCACCTTCAGACCCACGGCGGCCGGTACGCGGACCGGCAGCGTCTCGATCGCGTCCAACGCCAACAACAGCCCGACCGTCATCGCGCTGTCCGGCAGTGGCATCGGCTCGACGACGAACATCGCGGCCGGCCGGCCGGCCACCGCTTCGTCCCAGGTGAACGCGACCCAGGCGGCCTCGACCGCGACCGACGGGGACGCCAACACCTACTGGGAGAGCGCCAACAACGCGTTCCCGCAGTGGCTGCAGGTGGACCTCGGTTCCGCGTACGCCATCGGGAAGGTGACCCTGAAGTTGCCGCCGTCGACCGCGTGGGGCACCCGGACCCAGACGCTGTCGGTCCTGACCAGCACCGATGGGTCGTCCTTCGGCACCGCGGTGGGATCCGGCACCTACACGTTCAACCCGGCCTCGGGCAACACCGCCTCGATCACGGTCCCGGGGACGACAGCCCGGTACGTGCGGGTCTCGATCACCGCGAACTCGGGCTGGCCGGCCGGTCAGGTGTCCGAGCTCGAGGTCTACCCCAGTGGCGGCGGGACGACCCCGGCGCCGTCGCTCTCCGCGTCGCCGGCCTCGCTCACCTTCGGCACCCAGGCGCCGAACACGACGAGCGCCGGTCAGTCGGTCACCATCACCAACGGTGGCAACGCGGCGGCCTCGTCGCTGACCGTGTCGGCGTCCGGTGACTTCGCGCAGTCCTCGAACTGCGGGACGTCGCTCGCCGCCGGCGCGTCGTGCACCGTCACCGTCACCTTCCGGCCCACCGCCTCCGGCACCCGGACCGGCACCCTGTCGGTCGCCGGCGGCGGCTCGAGCACCGCGGTCGCCCTGTCCGGCACCGGCGCCGGCACGACCAGCACGAACCTGGCCGCCGGCAAGCCGACCAGCGAGTCCAGCCACACGGACGTCTACCCGTCGTCGAACGTGACCGACGGCGACCAGAACACGTACTGGGAGAGCGCGAACAACGCGTTCCCGCAGTGGGTGCAGGTCGATCTGGGCTCGGCCCAGAGCGCGAGCCGCGTGGTGCTGCAGCTCCCCGCCACCTGGGGCGCGCGGACCGAGACACTGGCGGTGCTGGGCAGCACGGACGGCTCGAGCTGGACGACGCTCAAGGCCTCGGCCGGGTACGCCTTCGCGCCGTCCGCCAACAACACGGTGACCATCACCTTCGGCGCGTCCACCCAGCGGTATTTCCGCCTGAACATCACCGGTAACACCGGGTGGCCGGCCGGCCAGATCTCCGGTTTCCAGGTCTGGAACAGCTGACCGTCACCCGCCGATCCCACGGCGGCCCGGGTTGCCTCGCGCGCCCGGGCCGCTGTGCCGTTGCGGGAACTTGCTCAGAAGGGGGCAGCGGCTGCCGATTCCACAACGCGACACCTCGCACCCCAGCGAAAGGCGCCCGTCCGGATGCAACCCGAGCAGAACCCGCACCAGTGGGCTTCGGACCCGACGTTCTCCGAGCCGGGCGCCGGGAACGCCGCGCCTCCGTCGCCGCCGGGCCATCCGGCGCCGGAGTCGTGGAACGCCGCCCCGGCCGACCCGACGGCGGCGCCGTCGGGGCTGCCGAGCTCGGGATGGGGCGAGCAGGCGGTGCCCGGTTCGGCGCTGAGCGCGGAGCTCTGGGCCGGCCAGGCAACGCCGCAGCAGCCGGAGTGGGGCGCGCCGGCGTCGGAGTGGGCCACCGAGCAGACGGCGCTCACGTCGGCCTGGGCCACCCAGCAGACCGCGATCACCTCCGCGTGGGCCAGTCAGCAGGGCGGTTCCGGCGCGCAAGGGGCCGGTCCGCAGCACATGCCCGCCGCGGAACCGGCCGCCGCCCCGGGTTGGCCGGCTCCGGAGGGCGGTCAGCAGTTCGATCCGCAGGGCGCGCCGTCGGGGTTGAGCTGGGCGACTCAGCAGCAGGCCGCACCGACGGCCGGCCACGCGCAGGAGTGGGCGGCCCCGCAGGCGGCGCCGGCTCAGGAGTGGGCCGCTCCGCAGGCGGCGGCGACTCAGGAGTGGGGCACCCTGCAGGCGGCGCCGGCTCAGGAGTGGGCCATGCCGCAGGCGGCGCCGGCTCAGGAGTGGGCGACCCCGCAGGCGCCGACTCAGGAATGGGCCATGCCGCAGGCGGCGCCGGCTCAGGAGTGGGGCACCCCGCAGGCGCCGACTCAGGAATGGGCCATGCCGCAGGCGGCGCCCGCTCAGGAGTGGGGTACCCCGCAGGCGGCGCCGACTCAGGAGTGGGGCACCCCGCCGGCGGTGCCCGGGCCGGAGTGGGCGGCGCCGACCGTCAACCACGCGCAGGAATGGCCCGCTCCGCCCGCCGACCCGGCGCAGCAATGGGGCACGCCGCCGGTCGCGCCCGCTCAGCAGTGGGCGACGCAGCCGCAGACGAGCGCTCCCGTGCCGGAGTGGGGCACCCCGCAGCCCGCGGCGGCGACGCCGGGTCCAGGATGGACTCAGCCCCCGGCGGGCCAGGCGGCCGTGACCGCGCCCGCCATGACCGTGCCCGCTATGTCCGCGCCGGCCATGACCGCGCCCGCCATGACCGCGCCCGCCATGGCCGTGCCCGCTATGTCCGCGCCGGTCATGACCGGGCCCGCCACGACCGGACAGCTTCCGGCCGGCTGGGCGGCGGCCGCGGCGCCGGGGCAGGCTCAGCCGTGGATGGTGCAGCACGGGGACCCCAACTCGCCCGTCGCCAAGCCGAAGACGCGCAAGGGACTGGTCGTAGCGCTCGTTGCCGTGGGGGGCCTGGCGGTTCTTCTCGGTGGGGGAGCGGGCGGGCTCAATGCGTACGCGAAGCATCGGGTCTGCTCGGAGTTCGAGGGTGGCTCGGCGTTCGCGGGGGAGGCGTCCGGCAAGGAGTCGGCGACGCCGACCGCGGCCGAGTTCGCGACGATGCGGGCCGCCGCCGATGAGCTTCGCCAGAACGGGAAGATGCTGGTGCTCGACGGAAGCCTGCGGACGGCCGTCAACGGGCTCGCCGACGATGTCGACCAGCTCGTCGATCTGGTCGGCGGCTCCAAGAAGATCAGCTCGGACAAGGCCTTCGCCGACCTCATGACGATCGCCGGCTCGGCCAACAGCCACGCCCGGGAGGCGCAGCGCGCCTGCGGTCTGCCGGTCACCGGCCTGCTGGGGGACTGAACATCGACGTTCGCAAGATCCAGTAGGAACCTTGTGGATTGCGGGCGGCGAACATAGCGTTCGGGTCATGGCACGCACCATCAGCGATCCGGAGACGCTCAAGGGCCTGGCCCAGCCGATCCGGCAGAAGATCTACCGCCTGCTCGCCCAGATCGGGCCGGCGACCGGCGGCCAGCTCTCCGAGCGCCTCGGCACCGATCCCGGGCAGACCAGCTACCACCTGCGCGAGCTGGCCAAGCGCGGCTTCGTCGAGGACGTGCCGGAGCTGGCCCGCGACCGCCGCGAGCGGTGGTGGCGGCTGGTGCCGGGGTCGATCAGCTGGTCGCAGCTCGAGATGCCCGAGGTCGCATCGGTGGCCAAGGCGCAGATGGTGATCGACGAGTTCGAGCGGGTCCGCCGCTTCGAGCAGACCCGGGCGGAATGGCCCGCGCAGTGGCAGCAGGCCGCGATGTCGAGCGACTCGTTCCTGCGGCTGACCGCGGCCGAGCTGACCGAGCTCAACCGCGAGATCCAGGCGCTGGTCGAGGGCTGGGCCGCGCGTACCCGTGACCTGCCGGTCGACGACGAGCGCCGGCACGTGTTCCTGTTCCTGCACTCGTTCCCGGAGCGGCCGTGAACCCGGAGTTCCGCCGGTACGCGTGCGGGCAGGCGGTCTCGGTGCTCGGCGACCAGGTCTACTACGTGGCCCTCTCGTGGGCGGCGGTGCGGATCGCGTCGCCGGGGACGGCCGGGGTGCTGCTGACCGTGAGTGCGGTGCCGCGGCTGCTGCTGATGCTCTCCGGGGGCGTGCTGGTCGACCGCGCCGAGCCGCGCCGCCTGATGCTGATCAGCGACCTGGCCCGGGCCGTGGTGTGCCTGGCCGCCGCGGCCGTCGCGCTGCGGCAGGCGAGCATCCCGTTGCTGGTCGTCGTCGCCCTGGCCTTCGGGGTCGCCGACGCGGTGTTCCTGCCGGCGGCCGGCGCGCTCCAGCCGCGTCTGCTCGGGCCGGAGCGGTACGCGAGCGGAAACGCCGTGGTGGCGACGCTGAACCGCGTGGCGCTGACCGTCGGCGCGCCGCTGGGCGGCCTGCTGGTGGCGGCCGGCGGGCTGCCCGCCGCGCTGCTGGTCGACGCGGCCACCTTCGCCGTCTCGGTGCTGGCCCTGCGGTCGCTGCGTCCCCGTCCCGCGCTCCGACCGTCCACAAAGGAGGAATGTGGACTGCGCGACGGGCTGCGGTACGTCGCCCGGCATCCGGTGCTGCGCGGCGCCCTGCTGGCCGGGCTGCTGGCCAATCTGGGCTTCGTCGGGCCGATGAACGTCGGCCTCGCGCTCTCGGCCGAGGCCGCCGGCTGGGGTGCGACCGGGATCGGTGCCCTGCTGGCCGGGTTCGGCTCCGGCGCCATCGTGACCGGCCTGCTCATGGTGCGGCCCCGGATCTCGCGGATCGCCCCGGCCGTGGCCGGCTGTTTCGCCGTACAGGGAGTCGCCGTGGTCGTGCCCGCGCTCACCGGAAGCCTTCCGCTCGCCGTCGCCGCCACCTTCGTCGCGGGGCTCACCAGCGGGCCGACCGGGATCCTGCTGTCCGCCCTCACCCAGACCGTCACCGGCGACGCCTACCGTGGCCGGGTCGCCGGCGTGAGCTCGGTGGCGAACCTGGGCCTGACGCCGCTCGCGATGGCGGCGACGGGTGTGGCGGCCGGCTGGTTCGGGCTCGGGCCGGCGATGATCGCCTCGGGACTGCTCGAGCTGGTGGCGGCCGCCGTCTGCCTGGCGCTGCCCGCGCTCCGGAACGCCCGGCTTCCCCGGCCGGTGGCCAAACTCCCGATTCGCACCTAGCGGAGACCTCACCCCACTTACGCTGCCGCCGAACCCTCAAGTGCGAGGTTCCCGAGACAGGCGGTGGCGAGAGTGGCGTTCCGGATGCTGACCGACCGGCGGGTCGGTACCAAGATCATGGTGGCGGTCGGGATCGTCGCGGCCTTCAGCACGGTCGACGGGCTCTATGCGCTGGACAGCCTCAGCACCACGAATGACCAGGTCAAGGCCGGTTACGTGCATGAGCAGGAGCTCGCCGCGATCGGCAACCTGCGCGCCGCGGCGAACAAGGTCTGGCTCGGCGCCGACGACTACCAGCTCGCCGACACCGCCGCCGAGCAGGCCACCGCCACGTCCGCCATCGCCGCCAACCAGTCCCAGGTCGAGCGGTCGGTCGCCACCTACCGGTCGTACCCGCTGGCCCCGGGCGAGGCGGCCGCCATCACCGGCTTCGAGACCCACTGGGCCGCCTACCGGGATCTGCTGGAGAACCGGCTGATGCCGATGGCCGAGGCCGGCAACCGCTCCGGGCTCGCCGGGCTGCGCGCCGGCGAGGTCGCCGCCGCCGTCGACACGCTGCACGCCGACCTGGTCTCGCTGGGCGACCTCACCGTGCAGGCCGGCGCGGCCCAGGAGACCGACGCCGAGGACCGCTACCAGCGCACCAAGTGGCTGGTCGGCGCCCTGCTCGGCGTGGCCCTGGTGGCCGGCCTCGCGCTGGCCGCCGGCATCGCCCGGCTCATCGTCACCTCGCTCAACCGCTGTGCCGGCGCGCTGGGACGGATCGCCGAGGGCGACCTGACCGCCCGGGTCGAGGTCGGCAGCCGCGACGAGGTCGGCCGGATGGCCGCCGCGCTCAACCGCACCGCCGAGGCCATGGCCGGCATGGTCGGCCGCATCAACGCCAGCTCCAGCCTGCTGGCCGACGCCTCCGACGAGCTGTCCGCCGTCTCGGCCCAGCTGTCGGCCTCGGCCGAGGAGACCTCGGTGCAGGTCGGCGCCGTCGCCGAGTCGGCCGGGCAGGTCTCCGACGGCGTCCGCGCGGTCTCGGCCGGCGCCGACGAGATGGGCGTCTCGATCCGGGAGATCTCCGACAACGCCAACGAGGCGGCCGTCGTCGCCGCCGACGCGGCCCGCGCGGCCGCCGCCACCGACGCCGGCGTCGCCCGGCTCGGCGAGGCCTCGAACCAGATCGGCGCCGTCGTGCAGATGATCACCTCGATCGCCGAGCAGACGAACCTGCTCGCGCTCAACGCGACCATCGAGGCCGCCCGCGCCGGGGAGGCGGGCAAGGGCTTCGCCGTGGTCGCCTCCGAGGTCAAGGACCTGGCCATGGAGACCGCCCGGGCCACCCAGGAGATCACCGCCCAGGTCGGCGCGATCCAGGCCGAGAGCGACTCGGCGGTCGGCGCGATCCAGGAGATCGGCCGGATCATCACCACGATCAGCGACTACACCACCACGATCGCCGCCGCCGTCGAGGAGCAGACCGCGACCACCGGCGAGATCTCGCGCAGCGTCGAGCGGGCCGCCGACGGCTCGTCCGCGATCGCCGAGACGATCGCCGGGGTGGCCGAAGCGGCCAAGCATGTCACCGACAGCGCCACCGAGACCCAGCAGACCGCGAGCGAGCTCGCCCGCACCGCCGCCGAGCTGCAGGCGACGGTGGCCGCCTACCGGGTCTGAAGCACCCCGTCGGTCTCGACGTACTCGTCGCCGGACTCCGGGCACACCCACACGCCGTCACCCTTGGCCACCAGCGGGCGGCCCGCCTTGCCGACCCAGCCGATCCGGCGTGCCGGCACCCCGACCACGAGCGCGTGGTCGGGCACGTCCTTGGTGACGACCGCGCCCGCCGCGACCAGCGCCCACCGGCCGACAGTCACCGGTGCCACGCACACCGCCCGGGCGCCGATCGCCGCGCCCTCGCCGATGGTCACGCCGACCGCGTGCCAGTCGTCGCCGGTCTTCAGCCGCCCGTCGGGCGTGACGGCCCGCGGGTACTCGTCGTTGGTGAGCACCGCGGCCGGACCGACGAAGACGCCGTCGCCCAGCCGCGCCGGCTCGTAGACCAGCGCGTAGTTCTGCAGCTTCACGTTGTCGCCGATGGTGACGCCCGGTCCCACGTACGCGCCGCGGCCGATGTTGCAGTTGGCGCCGAGCGTGGCCTCCTCACGGATCTGGGCCAGGTGCCAGACCCGGGTGCCGTCGCCGATCGTGGCCCGCTCGTCGACGTCGGCGGTCGGCGCGATGGTCGGTTCGCTCATGGGGGGTCAGGCTAGCGGGGGGAGGCCCGATCGGCTGTAGCGAAATCGACGTCCGCGCCCGATCTGACCGAAGGGCTGAGGGGCTTGACCGTCAGTCGCACGGCCGGCGACCGAAGGTACCGCGGCCACCTCACGGCTTCCGCCTGATTTCCGTCAGTGATCTGGCGGCGCACCCGCCGGGATCGATAGCTTGCCGTCGACCGCTCCTGTTCCCCCCGACGAAGCCGACGAAGCCGTCGATTCAACGGCTTCCCAACGAAACGGATGCTTGTGACTTCTGAAGAGCCGATCGGGATCGCCGTTGTCGGGGCCGGATACTGGGGCCCCAACCTCGTCCGTAACTTCCAGGGTTCGCAGGAGTTCCACCTGCGCTGGCTGTGCGACCTCGACGTCGACCGCGCGCGCAAGGTGCTCGGCCGGTACTCGACCGTCCAGGTCACCGCGGACCTCGACGAGGTGCTGGCCGACCCGCAGGTGCACGCGATCGCCATCGCCACGCCGGCCGGCACCCACCTGCCGGTCGCCATGGCCGCGCTGAAGGCGGGCAAGCACGTGCTGGTCGAGAAGCCGCTGGCGGCGACCCGCGAAGAGGGCATCCAGCTGGTCGAGGAGGCCGAGCGCCGCGGCCTGACGCTGATGACCGACCACACGTTCTGCTACACCCCGGTGGTGCTGCGGATCCGCGAGATGCTGCACTCCGGCGAGCTGGGCGAACTGCACTTCCTGGATTCCGTACGGATCAATCTCGGTCTCGTGCAGCGGGACATCGACGTGATCTGGGACCTCGCCCCGCACGACCTGTCCATCCTGGACTTCGTGCTGCCCCCGTCGGTCCGCCCCGTCGCGGTGGCCGCACACGGCGCCGACGGCATCGGCGCCGGCCGGGCCTGCGTGGCCTACCTCACGTTGCAGCTGAGCACCGGGGCGATCGCGCACATCCACGTCAACTGGCTGAGCCCGGTGAAGGTCCGCACCGCCATCATCGGCGGCTCCAAGCGGACCCTGGTCTGGGACGACCTGAACCCCAGCCAGCGGCTGGCCGTCTACGACCGCGGCGTCGACGTGGCCTCGCCCGACGAGCTCGGCGACGAGCAGCGGCGCGACATTCTCGTCTCCTACCGCTCCGGCGACATGGTGGCCCCCGCGCTGACCGAGCGCGAGGCGTTGCGCACGATGGTCGACGAATACGCGCGGGCCATCCGCACCGGTACGCCGGCGCTGACCGACGGCCGGGCCGGGCTGCGCGTGCTGGAGATCCTGCAGGCCGCCTCGCGCAGCCTGGCCGAAGGCGGAACGATGATCAAGCTCGACGAAGGGCACATGGCGTGACTGGCGTACAGATCGAGGGCACTCGCGCCCTCGTCACCGGCGGAGCGGGCACGATCGGCTCGCACGTCGTCGACGAACTCGTCCGCGGCGGGGCCGCCGAGATCGTGGTCCTCGACAACTTCGTGCGCGGCCGGCGCGACAACCTGGCCTGGGCGAGCGCGAACGGCCCGGTCCGGCTGGTCGAGGGCGACATCCGCGACCGGGAGCTGGTACGCGAGGTGACCGCCGGCAAGGACCTGGTGTTCCACCTGGCCGCCATCCGGATCACCCAGTGCGCCGAGGAGCCGCGGCTGGCCAACGAGGTGCTCGTCGACGGCACCTTCAACGTCGTCGAGGCGGCGGCCGAGGCGGGCGTCAAGAAGCTCATCGCCTCCTCGTCGGCCTCGGTCTACGGCCTGGCCGAAGAGTTCCCGACGACCGAGCGCCACCACCCGTACAACAACGACACCTTCTACGGCGCCGCCAAGGCCTTCAACGAGGCCACCCTGCGCAGCTTCCACGCCATGAAGGGGCTGGACTACGTCGCCCTGCGCTACTTCAACGTGTACGGCCCGCGGATGGACATCTACGGCCTCTACACCGAGGTGCTGATCCGCTGGATGGAGCGCATCGAGTCGGGCACCCCGCCGCTGATCCTCGGCGACGGTCTGCAGACGATGGACTTCGTGCACGTGGCCGACATCGCCCGCGCCAACATCCTGGCAGCGAAGGCCGACGTCACCGACGAGGTCTTCAACATCGCCAGCGGCGAGGAGACCAGCCTCAAGGAGCTGGCCGCCGCGCTCAGCGAGGTGATGAAGACCGACCTCGCCCCCGAGCACGGCCCGGCCCGCGCCGTCAACGGCGTCACCCGCCGCCTGGCCAGCACGGCGGCCGCCGAGGAGAAGCTCGGCTTCCGCGCCGAGCTCGGCCTCAAGGAGGGCCTGCAGGGCCTCGTGGACTGGTGGAGGTCGTCCAAGTGACGGAACGCAAGATTCCGGTCATGATCCCCATGCTGGGGGAGGAGGAGGCCCAGGCCGCGGCCGAGGCCGTCCGCTCCGGCTGGGTCGCGCAGGGCCCCCGCGTCGCGCAGTTCGAGCAGGAGTTCGCCACCCTGGTCGGGGCCGGCCACGGCGTCGCCGTCAGCTCCTGCACCACCGGCCTGCACCTGGCCCTGGTGCTGCTCGGCGCCGGCCCCGGCGACGAGGTCGTCATCCCGTCGCTGTCGTTCATCGCGACCGCCAACGCGGTCCGCTACGTCGGCGCGACGCCGGTCTTCGCCGACGTCGACCTGGCCACCGGCAACCTGACCGTCGAGACCATCGACGCCGTGCGCACCCCGCGTACCCGCGCGGTCATCGCCGTGCACCAGGGCGGCGTGCCGTTCGACACGGTCGGGCTGCGCAAGGCGGCCGAGGGCTGGGGCATCGGCCTGGTCGAGGACGCGGCCTGCGCGGCCGGCTCCACCGCCTACGGCCAGCCGGCCGGCGCCGGCGCCGCCGTGGCCGCCTGGTCGTTCCACCCCCGCAAGGTCATCACGACCGGCGAGGGCGGCATGGTGACCGTCGACGACGCCGATCAGGCCGCCCGCCTGCGCCGGCTGCGCGAGCACGGCATGAACGTGTCGGCCGCCGACCGGCACGCCAGCAAGCAGCCGGTCCTCGAGGCGTACCTCGAGACCGCCTACAACTACCGGATGACCGACATCCAGGCCGCGGTCGGCCTGGTGCAGCTCGGCCGGCTCCCCGGCCTGGTCGCCCAGCGGCGCGAGCTGGCGGCCCGCTACCACGAGCTGCTGGCCGGCATCGACGGCCTGGTCCCGGTCCGCGACCCGGCCTACGGCCAGACCAACTACCAGTCGTTCTGGGTGCTTCTCGACGGCTTCCCGGTGGGGCGGGACGAGGTGCTGTCCGAGCTCGCGGCCAAGGGCGTCTCGGCCCGGCGCGGCATCATGGCCGCCCACCTCGAGCCGGCCTACGCCGACGTCGTCCCGGCCCCGCTGCCGGTGACCGAGCGGCTGACCCGCGACTCGCTGATCCTGCCGCTGCACCACGCGCTCACCGGCGACGACCAGCAGTACATCGTGGACATCCTGCGCGACCTGGCGAGCCGGTGAACGACCTCGTCATCGTCGGCGCCGGCGGCTTCGCCCGGGAGACCGCGGCGGCCGCCGGCCTGGCCTGGCGGGTGACCGGGTTCCTCGACGACAACCCGGCCCTGCACGGAACGACCCGCTCCGGCGTGCCGATCCTCGGCCCGGTCTCGATGGTGCACGACCTGCCGGAGGCGGCGGTCGTGGTCTGCGTGGGCAACCCGCGCAACTACACCGCCCGCCGGCAGATCGTCGAGCGGCTCGCCCTGCCCGCCGAGCGCTACGCGACGGTCCTGCACCCGACCGTCTCGATCGGCGCCGGCAGCGTCGTCGGGCCCGGCAGCGTGCTGCTGGCCGGGACCGTGCTCACCGCCGACGTCACCGTCGGGGCGCACGTGGCGGTCATGCCCCAGGCCGTGCTCACCCACGACGACGTGGTCGGCGACTACGCGACCGTCGCCTCGGGCGTCCGGCTCGGCGGCGGGGCGGTGCTGGAGACCGGCGCGTACGTCGGCGCCGGCGCCCTGGTCCGCGAGGGCGTCACGGTCGGCGCCTGGTCGCTGGTCGGCATGGGCTCCGTCGTGCTGACCGACGTTCCGTCCGAAGAGATCTGGGTCGGCAGCCCGGCCCGCAAACTACGCAGCGCCGACCTGACGGCGTCCCTGAGGAGCTAAGAACCATGACCCGCATCCCGCTCGTCGACCTGGCCGCCGCCCACGCGGAGGTGGCCGAGGAGGTCGAGGTCGGCTTCAAGCGCATCCTGGCCGCCACGGCCTTCGTCGGCGGCGCCGAGGTGGCCGCCTTCGAGCAGGAGTACGCCGCGTTCACCGGCGTGCCGCACTGCATCGGCGTGGCCAACGGCACCGACGCGCTCGAGCTCGCCTTCCGCGCCGTCGGGGTCGGCCCGGGCAGCGAGGTGATCCTGCCCGCCAACACCTTCATCGCGACGGCCGAGGCCGTGGTCCGCGCCGGGGGCACCGTCGTCCTGGTGGACTGCGACCCGCGTACGTACCTCATCGACGTCGAGGCCGCGCTCGCCGCCGTCACCCCCGCCACCCGCGCGATCGCGCCCGTGCACCTCTACGGTCAGCTCGCCCCGGTCGAGCGGCTGCGCGCCGGCCTCGCCGGCCGCGACATCGCCATCGTCGAGGACGCCGCGCAGAGCCAGGGCGCCACCCGCAACGGGCGTCAGGCCGGCGTCGACGGCATCGCCGCCACCAGCTTCTACCCCGGCAAGAACCTGGGCGCCTACGGCGACGCGGGCGCGGTCGTCAGCGCCTCCGCCGAGTGGGCCGAGACGGTCCGCACGCTCGGCAGCCACGGCGGCCTCAAGAAGTACCACCACGACCTGATCGGCGTGAACAGCCGCCTCGACGGCCTCCAGGCGGTCGTGCTGCGGGCCAAGCTGGCCCGCCTCGCCGACTGGAACGACCGCCGCCGCGCGGTGGCCGCCCGCTACGAGGAGCTGCTGAAGGGCCTCGACGTCATCACCCCGGTGACGCTGGAGGGCAACGAGCACGTCTGGCACATCTACTGCGTGCGCGTCCCCGGCGACCCGACCGGCGCCCGCCGCGACGACATCATCGCCAAGCTGAACGCGGCCGGCGTCGGCGCCGCCATCCACTACCCGTTCCCGGTGCACCGGACCGGCGCGTTCGCCCACCTCGGCGGCTCGTTCCCGAACGCCGAGCAGATCGCCCCCGAGATCCTGTCGCTGCCGATCTACCCGCAGATCACCCCGGAGCAGCAGGAGCGCGTCGCCGAGGCGCTGGCCGCCGCCCTCCGCTGACCACACGAGACCGAGAGGAGGAACCCGGGATGGTGTCGACGCAGCTCTCCGGCGGGGATCGCCGGCTGCCCTCACTGACGGGCCTGCGGTTCATCGCGGCGTTCGCCGTCTTCGGGTTCCACATCTCGGTGATCGAGCTGTTCGCCGACCCGGACGGCGCCCCCGGCGTCCTGGACTACCTGTTCCGGCAGGGCGCGACGGGCGTCTCGTTCTTCTTCGTGCTGAGCGGCTTCGTCCTGTGCTGGTCGGCCCGGCCCGGCGACTCCATGCGGCGCTTCTGGCGTCGCCGGGCGGCCAAGGTCTATCCCAATCACTTCGTCACGGCGCTGTTCGCCCTGCTGCTGGCGGTGGCGGCGGGCGCCGTCTCGTTCTGGGCCGTCTCCACGAACTTCCTGCTGCTGCAGGCCTGGGTGCCCGACGAGAAGGTGTACTACGGGCTGAACACGCCGAGCTGGTCGCTGTCCTGCGAGGCGCTGTTCTACCTGTGCTTCCCGCTGTTGCTGCGGGCCGTCGACCGGCTGCCGCGACGCGGGCTGTGGCCGGCGACGGTGGCGACGTTCGCCGCGGTCTGCGCGATGCCGCTGGTGGCGCTGGCCCTGCCGGACGACCTGCACTACTGGTTCGTGTACGTCTTCCCGCCCGTCCGGATGCTCGAGTTCGTGGCCGGCATCCTGCTCGCCCGGATCGTCCAGAAGGGGCTCTGGATCCGGTGGGGCGTGCTTCCCGCGGCCACCCTGGCGATCGCCGCCTACTTCGCGTCCGGCTACCTGCCGCTCGGCTTCTCCTACGTCGCCGGCACGGTGGTCCCGCTCGCGCTGCTGATCCCGGCGGTGGCGACCAGCGACCTGCATCCCGGCCGCTCGATCCTGCGCACCCGCACCATGATCTGGCTGGGCGAGATCTCCTTCGCCTTCTACCTGGTCCATCAGCTGGCCATCCGCATCGTGGACCGGGCGCTGGGCGACCGCGAATGGTCCGACCCGGCCGGCATGGCGCTGTCCGTGGTGATGCTGGCGGTCGCGCTGGCCGGATCCTGGGCGCTGTACCGCATCGTCGAGAAGCCGGCGATGGCCCGGTTCGCCGGCCGTCGCGCCGCGTCCCGTCCGGTCGCGGCGCAGCCCGCTCAGGCAACCTGAACGTCGGAGCGGGGCGGCCCGATCTGCCATCAGATCGGGCGGAACGGGCCACGGACCCCGGCCGGGCACACCGGTAGCGTGATCGCGGGCCTGGGCCAGGCCGGGAAGGAAGAGCACACGTGTACGTGACGCTGCGGGATCGTCCCGGCTCCGACGAGCCGGCGGCGGTGGGCAAGACCGTCAAGCGGGTCTCCTCGACGGTCGTCCTGCTGGGCGTGGTCAGCCTGCTGACCGACGTCTCCTCGGAGAGCGTCAACTCGATCCTGCCGCTGTACCTGACCGCGGTGGTCGGGCTCAGCCCGGTCGCGTACGGCTTCCTCGACGGCATCTACCAGGGTGTGAGCGCGCTGGTGCGCCTCGCCGGCGGCTACGCCTCGGACCGCGGCGGCCACCCGAAGTGGGTCGCCGTGCTCGGGTACGGCGCCTCGGCCGTCAGCCGGATCGTCATGCTGCCCGCCCACGGCTTCGCCGCCATCACCGGCGTCATCACCGCCGACCGGCTCGGCAAGGGCCTGCGGACCGCGCCCCGCGACTCGCTGATCGCCACCTCCTCCGACCCGGCCCTGCTCGGCCGCAGCTTCGGCGTGCACCGCATGCTCGACACCGTCGGCGCGGCGATCGGCCCACTTGTGGCGTTTGCCCTGCTCGCGGCCGTTCCGGGCAGCTACGATTCCATCTTCGTGGTGTCCTTCGCGTTCGCCGCCGTCGGCGTCGTGGTGCTGCTGCTGTTCGTGCCTAACCTCAAGACCACGGCCTCGGCGGCCCGGGTCGGGCTGCGGATGGTGATGCGCGAGGTCGCCGGCCGCCGGCTGCGCGGGCCGCTGATCGCCGCGACCGTGCTCGGCCTGGTGACCGTCGGCGACGGCTTCCTCTACCTGGCCCTGCAGGAGCGCGACGACTTCGCCGCCACGTACTTCCCGCTGCTGTACGTGGGCACCAACGTTGCGTACCTGACGCTCGCCATCCCGCTCGGGCGCCTCGCCGACCGCGTCGGCCGCGGCAAGGTCCTGCTCGCCGGCCACGGCGCGCTGCTGGCGTGCTACGTGCTGGCGGCGCTGCCGGCCGGCGGCCTCGGGCTCACGCTGAGCACGCTGGCGCTGCTCGGCGTCTTCTACGCCGCCACCGACGGCGTGCTGCCCGCCCTGATCAGCCGCCTGGTCTCCGACGACGCCCGCGGCAGCGGCATCGCGGCCGCCCAGACCGTGCAGGCGGTGGCCCGGTTCGCCTCGTCGCTGATGTTCGGCGTGCTCTGGAGCGTGCAGGGGCCGGCCACGTCGTTGCTGCTGTTCACCGCGCTGCTGGCCGCGATGGTGCCGGTGGCGGCCTGGCTGCTGCGCGGCATCGACCGGGACCAGCAGGCGGAGGTCGCCGCGTGACCGCACGGATGCGGATCATCGTGCTGGCCGCGATCCTGGTCCTCGCCCTGGTGGGGGCCGGGGGATTCGTGCTGCGCGAGCGGGACAAGCAGGACCGGAAGCTGGCGAGCGCGCCGGCCGTGGCCGAGGGCGGCGACCTGACCGCCCTGCAGGCCGAGCCGCACCTGGTGTTCCGCAGCACCGCGCTCGGCCCCGGCTACGGCAAGGTGGCCGTGGTGCCGCTCTCCTCGCCCGGCGGACCGCGCACCTTCACCACGGCCAGCTGCGAGCGGGTGTACGCGACCGGCCAGGACGCGATCTGCCTGTACGCCAACCGGGGCCTCGTCACCACGTACCAGGCCACGCTGCTCGACAGCTCCTGGAAGCAGACGCGGGAGCTGCCGCTGACCGGCATCCCGAGCCGGGCCCGCCTGTCCCGGGACGGGTCGCTGGCGGCCACGACGACGTTCGTCTTCGGCGACTCCTACGCCAACCCCGGGCAGTTCTCCACCCGTACGCTGGTCACCCGGACCGACGGCGACGTCGTCGGCGACATCGAGAAGTTCAAGCTGACCGCCGACGGCAAGGTGATCACCGCGGCCGACAAGAACCTGTGGGGCGTCACGTTCGCCGACGACGACAAGTTCTACGCGACCGCCGCCTCCGGCAAGAAGACCTGGCTGGTCGAGGGCAGCCTGTCCCGGCACACGGTCACCTCGCTGCGGAGCGACGTCGAGTGCCCGTCGCTGTCGCCCGACGGCACCCGCATCGCGTTCAAGAAGCACGGCAACCTCCCGCCCGGCAGGTGGCGCCTGGCGGTGTACGACCTGAAGACCGGCAAGGAGACCCTGCTCGCCGAGCAGCACAGCATCGACGACCAGGTCGAATGGCTCGACAACGCCACGGTGATCTACGGGCTGCCCCGGGACGCCGCCGGATCCGCGTCGAGCGACGTCTGGCGGGTGCCCGCCGACGGCAGCGGCTCCCCGCAGGTGCTGGTGAAGGACGCCTGGTCACCGGCTATCGTCCGTACCCCATAGCCAGTTCCCCCGAGCAGGAAGGCAGGACAGTGACCGAGCCACGTGCAGACGTCCCGGGCGGGAGAGGCACACGTTGGCGAGCGCGGGCGACTGTCGCCGTGCTGACGGCGGCGATCCTGATCACCGCCGGCTACCTCGGACTCGAATACCGCAACGGCGGCACCGACCCGGTCGCCGCCCAGCCGCAGAGTTCCTCCGCCACCAGCCTCGGGCCGGCCGCCGGCCAGTCCGCGCCCGCGTCCGCGCCCGCGCTTCAGTTCTCGATCCCGCCGCTGCCCAGCATGTCCGCGAGCGGCTCGGCCGGCGCTTCCGCCTCCCCGACGTCGAAACTCGCCGGCGACCGGAGCGCTCCCGGCGGCCCGGGCGGTTTCCCCGGCCCCGGCAACACCGGCGTGCCGCCCGGCACGCAGCTGGCCACCTACAGCGGTCCCTGCACCGTCACCAAGAACGGGACCGAGATCACCGGCAAGCTGGTCAACTGTGACCCGCTCCAGATCCGCGCGCAGAACGTGGTCATCAGCAAGAGCAAGGTCAAGGGCACGGTCTACGCGACCGAGCACACGCCGTACTCGTTCACGCTGGAGGACTCCGAGGTCGATGCCGGCATGTGGCAGGGGCCGGCCGTGCTCAACACCAACATGACGATCCGGCGCTCGAACATCCACGGTGGAGCGACCGCGGTCATCTGCTCGTCCAACTGCGACATCCGGGACTCGTGGCTGCACGGCCAGCTCATGCCGGAGGGCGTCGACTGGCACCTCGGCGGCTTCCTGGCCAATGACACCGGCGCCAACGGCCGCAGCGACGTGACCCTGGTGCACAACACCATCGCCTGTGACGCCAAGACCAACAGCGTCGGCGGCGGCTGCTCCGGCAACGTCAACCTCTTCCCGGACTTCGGACCGGTGTCCGGTGTGACGGTCCGCAACAACTTCTTCGCCGCCAGCGTGGACATCTCCTATTGCGTCTACGGCGGCACCGCCAAGGGCAAGGCGTACGACTCGGGCGTCAAGGAGATCGTCTTCGAGGGCAACGTCTTCGCCCGTGGCAAGAACCGCAAGTGCGGCGGATACGGACCGGTCACCAGCTTCAACACCGCACTGCCCGGCAACGTCTGGAAGAACAACGTCTGGGAAGACGGCACCACGGTGCCGCCGGCCAACTGACCGAACTGCTAAGCGAGGTATCGCCGTCCGATGAGAGCCTTTCTCTGCGTGTCGCTCGGCCCCGGCGCTGCCGACCGCCTGCGCCACCCGCTGCCGTCCGCGATGGACTGCCTCGCCGACGCGGACACCGTCGTCGACCATGTCGAGGAGGGCGCCGACGGCTGGATCGCCGGAGCCGGGACCGACCCCGACGACCTGCTGTCCCCGGCCGGTGGCGGCTTCACGGCCCGCCTGGCGCGCACCGTGCGTACCCGGCTGGCCGACGTGCCGACGTCCGAGTTGGGCGCCCTGCTGGCCCATGAGGACGGCCTGACCGACCTTCTGCCGCCGTTCGCGGCGGCGCACCGGCCCGCCGCCGGGGCGCCGGTCGTGGTCGCCGGCGACTGGCTCGGGTTCCGCCAGCTCTACTGGTGGACCGGCCCCGGCGTCGCCGCCGTCTCGACCAGCGCCCGGGCGCTGGCCGCGCTGGCCGGCGGCGGCTTCGACGCCGAGGGCCTCGGCGCCCAGGCGCTGATCGGCTGGCAGATCGGCGACACCACGGTGTTCTCCGGGGTGCGGGCCGTCCCGCCCGCGACCATCGTGACCCTGCACGAGGGGCGTCTCACCTCCCGGCAGTACGCGGCGCCGCCGGCCCGGCCGGAACGGGCGCCCGCCCTCGACGACGCGGTGGCCGAGATGGCCGACGTGCTGCGGACGTTCGAGTCGAGCTACGTCGGCGCACACCCGGATTCGACGCTGCAGCTCACCGGCGGCCACGACTCGCGCATCCTGCTCGCCGCCCTGCCGCCGGAGCAGCGGGCCGGCCTGCCGACCCTGACGCTCGGCGCCGGCGAGACCGCGGACGTGCGGATCGCCGCCGAGCTTTCCCGCAAGTACGGGATGAAGCACCGGATCCACCGGATGGACGAGCAGCGCTGGCCCGAGCCGCACGAGGCGCACACGCTGGCGCTGGAGGCGGCCCGGGCCCTGGAGTGCCAGGCCAGTCCGCTCGCCCTCGCGCCGCTGCTGCTCGCCGAGAGCCACCTCGAGCAGGGACACCGGCTCTCCGGCCTGGGCGGCGAGGTGGCCCGCGGCTTCTACTACGCCGGTCAGCCGACCCATGCCACCACGTCGCCGCACCTCGTCGAGCGGCTGGCCCGCTGGCGGCTGTTCAGCAACGAGGCGGTGGCACCGGAGGCGCTCGACCCGGCCGTGCTCGAGGCGGCCCGGGAGTCGACGCTGCGCCGGCTCAACGACTATTTCGCCCCCGGTGACTGGCTGCGGGCCACCGACGAGTTCTACCTGCTGCACCGCATGCACCGGTGGGCCGCCGTGCACGGCACGGTGGCGGCGGTCCGCCGATACCTGGTCAACCCGATGTTCGATCGGCGCTTCATCGAGCTCGCGCTTGCCGTGGCCCCGGCCGACAAGCGCGACTCCCAGCTGCTCGGCCGGCTGATGAGCCGGCTCGACCCCGAGCTCGCCGCGATTCCGCTGGACACCGGGCTGGTCCCGGCCCAGCTCGGCACCCGGTCGCTGCGCGGCCGGGTACAGACCCGGACCGTCGAGGCCCGCAAGATCGTTCGCAAGGTCGGGCAGCGCCTGACCCGCGGGCGGCGCCCGCAGCTCGGCGCCAGCGAGTACGCCGAGCTGGTGCTGACACACTGGCGAGCCGAGCCGAAGGCCTGCGCCGCCCTGTACTCGGTGCCGGTGCTGCGACACGAGTGGCTCGACGGTCTCCTCGGTGGCGGGCACGGCGCCGACGCCACGACCGTCGCGTTCCTCATCAACCTGCTCGCCGTCGGCGAACCCGCGTAACGCGAGAGGGCGGATGGCCACGGCCATCCGCCCTCGACGAAACCCGGGGCCGGTCAGGCCGGCCCGTACACCTCGTCCTCGATCGTCTCCCGCGTCACCCGCTTGGCCACCTCCCACGGCGTCTGCCGGATGTTCGCGGCGACCTGAGCCGGTGCCGGGCCACTGCCGGAGACGATGTCGCTGAGCGCGTCGGCGATCGCCGACCCGGTCGGCGGCACCCACCGGACGTACGGGTTGTCCATGCTGGCCTTGGCGTAGTCGTTCTCGCCGACCACCGGCACCACGCCGCAAGCCAGCATCTCGTCCGGCACCAGCGACAGGTTGGTGAAGGACATGGCGATGCCGGCCGCGCAGCGGTTGTACAGCTCGCTGAGCTGCGCCGGGCGCAAGGTCCCGTGGTTGGTGTGCGGGAAGGGCACCGAGGCCGTCGAGTCGCCGAACAGGTGGATCTCCTGGTCGGGGTGGCGCCGGTGGAACTCGCGCAGGGCCAGCGCCCCCACGATGAAGCCGCGGCGGGCGTAGTCGCGCTTGGCGTAGAAGACGACGCCGTTGCGCGGCTCGGGGTTGGTCAGCCGGTACACCGAGGTGTCGCAGCCGAACTCGGCGATGGCCGCCTCGATGCCGAACTTGTCCCGCAGCAGGTCGGCCAGCATGGGGCCGACCACGATCGAGCGGAAGCCGAACCGGTACGTGTCCTCGGCGAGCACGTAATGCGAGCCGGCCGGGTAGAACAGCGGCTCGAAGTCCTGGATGAAGTAGAGCCGCCGGGTCGCCAGGCCGGTCTGCGACGCCAGCACGTGCGCGGTCTCCCAGCCGGAGGCCACGTAGGCGTCGAGCGGGCCGAGCCCGTCGGACACCGAGCGGACCTCGGCCTTCATCCCCGGCCAGTTGTCCCGGATCACCTGCTCGTGCCGGGCGAGCTCACCGCCGTACACGTCGTGGGTGTAGAGGACGCACTTGTGACCGGCCGCCTCCATCCCCTCGACCATCCGGAACATGGTCGTGTGCCCGCCGGAGCCCGCGGCCGGCGGCGTGCAGATCCAGCCGACGGTGAGTGGGGTGCCGCGGGCCGGCCGCTGGGCCGGCACCGGAAGGTTCAGGCGGCGGGAGTCGGTGATGAGGTCGAGGTCGAGCTTCGCGTTCAGCTCGGACGCGCCGAGCCGGTCGTAGGCGGCCCGGACGGCCCGCTGGGCCAGGCCGCGCGGACCGGTGCTGCGCAGGACGCGGATCGCCTCGCGGCGGCGCGAGGCCGAGAACATGGAGCTCATATGCTGAGGATCCCCAGTCGCCGGGCGAGCCGCAGCGCGCGGTCGAACACGAAGAGGCCGGCGACGAAGGCGACCAGGGTGAACCCGGCCAGGATGCCGATCGCGAGGCTGGGTGCCATGTGACCGGTGGCGGCGTCGCCCATGAGAAGCTGGCGCTCGGCGTCGATGACGTAGGTGTGCGGCACCAGGTAGCTGGCCCAGCGGATCCAGACCGGGAGCGTCGAGATCGGGAACAGGGCGCCACCGAGGACCGAGGCCGCGAGGCTGTAGAGCGCCACGACCGGCTCGCCCCGCTTGAAGAGCAGGATGAAAGCGGCGGCGAACGAGCCGAGCGCGTTGCAGGCCGCGATGCCGAGGAACAGCACGAGCAGGGCGGCCGGGATGGCCGACACCGCGATCGTGCCGCCCAGCAGGCAGCCGAGGCCGACCATCGCACAGGCGAGCAGCGCGCCGGTGAAGCTGCGCCAGATGTTCATCGCCACCGGGATCAGCGCCCACGGGACGGGCTCGACCAGGTACGTCTCCAGCGTGCCGCGTTCCATCGCGAAGCTCAGCCGGCTGGTGAGGCCGGTGAGCGCGTCCTGCAGGCCGGCGATGACCGCCGTGCCGATGAGCATCGTCATGAACAGGTCGTCGCTGATGTTCAGGAACAGGCTCTGGAAGTAGTACAGGAAGACCGGGAAGGCCACGGCGAGGTATCGCAGGATCGTCGAGGCCGGGAACATCCGCTCCTCGACGAGGTCGATGCGGATGTAGCCCTCGAAGGTGTCGCGCACCTTCCGGGCGCGGCTGCGGCGGTGCACCGCGCTCGGGTAGGCCAGGCTCATCGCGACTCTCCTTGCTTGTAGACCTGGGCGATCAGGTCGCGCAACGGCATCGGGATCTCCCGGACGTGCCGGACCGCGCCGGTCAGGTCGCCGAGCCGGGACAGCACCGCGCCGACCGGCTCGGCGTTGTTCGGCCGGCAGCGCACGCTCTCGCCGTCGACGGTCACGTCCAGGCCCTGCCCGATCAGGTTCTCCGCGAGCTGGTTCGCGGTCGCCGGGTTGTCGAGGACGAACTCCACCTCGGGCCGCTCCCACTCGCGGCGCAGGCTGTCCAGGTCGCCGGAGTACTTCACCCGGCCCTTGTCCATCAGCAGCGCCTGCGACTGGAGCGCCTCGATCTCCTCCAGGCGGTGCGAGGAGATGAGCACCGCCAGCTGCTCCTGCTTGACCAGATCCATGATCAGGGTGAGCAGCCCGTGCGCGGCGATCGGGTCCACGGCGCCGGTCGGCTCGTCCAGGATCAGCGCCTTGGGGCCCGGCAGCAGGGCGCGGGCCAGCCGCAGCCGGGCGCGCATGCCGGCCGAGAGGCCGGCGACGACCGACTCGGTCTGTGCGCTGAGGTTGACGGTCTCCAGCACGTACGGGATCCGCTCCGCCAGCTCCTTGCGCGGCATGCCCTGAAGCCGGCCGTGCAGCTGCAGGTTCTCCTTGGCGGTGGCCCGCATGAGCAGGCTCCGGTCCTCCGACGGCATCCAGCCCACCACCTGGCGGACCTGCTCGGAGTCGCGTTCGGCGTCGAAGCCGAGCACCGTCGCCCGGCCGCCGGTGGCCGTGGTGAGCCCGACCAGGATGCGGAACATGGTGGTCTTGCCGGCGCCGTTCGGCCCGACGATCGCACAGATCTCGCCGGCCCGGACCACCAGGTCGACGCCGTCCAGCGCGCGGACCGGCTCGGTCATGTGCGACCGGGCGAAGACCCGCATCCAGTGCGGCGTCGGCTCGTACAGCTTGGTCAGCCCGGACAGGGTGATGATGTCGTCCGGGCCCGGAGTCAGGTTGTCGGTCACAGGGAACCCACCGCGGGGGAGATGCCGGACCGGCGCCAGCGGCGCCAGCCGAGGTGGGCGACCGCGCGGTCGCGGAAAGCGGTGACCGGGGCGGTCGCCACCGGCCCCTTGCCCTCGCGGACCCGCGCCACGTGACGCTGATACTTGCGGCTCAGCTTGCTCTCCTTCGCATCGGGCCAGATCTCGGCCGCCAGGGCGGCGAGCTGGTCCAGCTGATCGGCCTGGCGGTTCAGCTCCGCCACCGGCATGCCGTGCTCGTACGGCCGGCAGGCGAGCACCAACGCCTCCCGGGCCAGTGCCCGCAGGGAGTCGGCGCGCAGGGTCTCCGCGTCCGGCAGCAGATGCCCGTCCTCGTCGAAGAGGATCTGCAGGGTCAGGTGGCGCTCCTGGATGTCGCGGACCGCACCCGAGTACTGCTCGGTGTGCATGTTCGCGCCGTGGACCCGGTAGAAGGCCTGGTCGACGCCGTTGACCCGGCCGATGCCGGCGCGCGTGCCGGCGCGCAGCCACAGGTGGAAGTCCGCGGCGTGGGGAAGCCGGGCGTCGTAGCCGACCAGCTCCCGCATCACCGAGGTGCGCATGAGCACCTCGGGGGTGTAGATCGGGTTGCTGACCGTGCGGCAGACCTTGGCCACCCACTCCGGGCCGTCCCAGATCGACCAGGACTTCAGGGCGGTGCGGGGCTGCGGCGGGATCCCGTCGGTGAAACGCCGGGAGAAGCCGTAGACCATGCCGACCTCGGGCTGGGCCTGCAGCAGGGCGGCCGACCGGGTCAGCGCGCCCGGCGCGAGCAGGTCGTCGGCCGAGAGCAGCATGACGTACTCGCCCTCGGCCGCCGCCAGCCCCTCGTTGTAGGTGGCGATGTGCCGCATGTTGGTGCTGTGCTCGATGACCCGCACGCGGGGGTCCCGGGCGGCGATCTCGTGGGCGACGGCGGCGCTGCCGTCGGGCGACGCGTCGTCGACGATGATGACGTCGACGTCGAGCCCCTCGGAGTCGATGAAGCTCGCGAGGCAGGGGGCCAGGAATCGGCCGTAGTTGTAGCAGGGGATCACGACCGTGACCCGTGGTCTGCTCTCCAGCGGTCGGGGTGACACCTTCCTGGCCACCTGCTCACCTCTCTCGGTCTCGGACGCCGGCACCGTCAATATGCCGGGCCGGCGCCCGGGTGGGTATCAGCTACCGGACGGGAAGAAATAGACGTCGATCCAGAAGTTGTGGTTCGTCGTCCCGTCCGGGAAGGCCGAGGCGCCGTAGTGGTACAGACCCCCGCCGGACGACACGGACAGCGCGCCGTTGGTCAGCCCGTCGGCGAACTGGTTGACGTTGACCGCGTAGAAGCCGGTGTTCGTGTGATACGACGCAACGTAATCGGTGTTCGCCTGGATGGTGACCGGCGTGTCGAACAGGATTGTCTGCCAACCGGTTGCCGATTCGTCCACGAACGTGCCGGTGGCCAGCTTCTGTTGGTCGGCCGACCACAGCGTTCCGGTGTGCGTGCCGGTGTTCCCGGTGCCCTTGTAGAACCGCAGCCCCTTGACGGTGCCGGCGGTGCTCGACCGGAACTTGACGCCGACCTCGAGGGCCGAGGCGTCGCTGAACGCGGAGACCGCGGGCGTCGAGCTGCCGAGGATGGTCGCGGCGCCGACCGGGGGAGCGGGCTGGGTGGGCGCCGAGGGCGGCGGGCCGGACGGCACGTACAGCGGGTCGACCCAGTAGCTGGTCGAGCCGTAGCTGTTCGCCGGAAACAGGTCACCGCCGTACGCGAACACGCCGTTGGCGCCGGCCGGGGCCTTCAGGTAGCCGTCGTCGTCGGAGTAGGCCTGGTTGAAGAACCCGCTGTTGTACGAGTAGTTGCCGTGCGACGCCCAGTACGCGGCGACGTAGGTGGTGCCGGCCGTCACGGTGACCGGCTGGGAGAAGAACGCCGACTGCCAGCCGGTGTCGCCGCTGACCGGGAACGTCACCTTGGCCAGCTGGTCGCCGCCTTCGGAGTACAGGGTGCCGGTGTGCGTGCCGGAGTTGCCCTGGCCCTGGTAGTAGCGGATGCCGACGACCTTGCCGCCGACCTGGGGCGTGAACTTCACGCCCAGGGTCACCGAGTCGGGGTCGCCCGAGGACGGGTTCTGCGGCAGCCCGCCGGCCGGGAGCAGGGTGTGGACGTTCGTGTACGCGGCCGTGCCGAACGACCAGCTGTACGGCTCGGCCATCGACTTGCCCTGGCTGTCCTGGGCCGTGACCGTCACCGTGTAGGTCGTGTTGCCGGCCAGGTCGGACGTCGGGTTGAAGGTCGCGGTACGGGTCGCGCTGTCATAGGAGGCCAAGCCCGCGATCGTCGTGCCGGCCGCGTTCTTCACGGTGAACTGGACGCTCGAGCTCGTGACCGCCTTGCTGAACAGGACGGTGGGCTTGACGTCCAGCTCGACACCCTGGTCGCCGTCGTCCGGGGTGGTGCTCAGGACGGACGGCGCCGAGCTGTCGGAGTCGACGAACGTCACGTCGACGTAGTAGTTCGCGGCCGTCGGCGAGTTCTCGGCCGGAAAGCCGTCGTGGACCCGGTAGACGCCGTTGCCGCCGCTGGTGGTGCTGCGCGGCGCGGTCAGCGGGAAGGCCTTGTACGGCAGGGACGCGAAGACCCGGTCGTCCGCGGCGTAGTGGCCGTTCGGGGCGAAGTACGACGCGATGTAGGTCGTGTTCTTGGTGACCGACAGCGGCTTCGAGAACTTCAGCGTCTGCCAGCCGGAGGCGGTCTCGTTGACGAACGTGCCGGTGCGCAGCTGATCGCCGCTCGCCGACCAGATCGCCCCGGTGTGCGTGCCGGTGTTGCCGTCGCCCTTGTAGAAGCGGACACCGGTGACGGTGCCGTCGGTCTGCGGCGTGAACTTCACGCCCAGCGTGACGTCGGAGCTGTCGTCGGTGGACGGCGACTTCGGCACGGCCTGGCCGAACAGCGAGCTGGCCCCGCTGAGGTCGAGCGTCACGCTCGCCGGGCTCGTCTCGATGTTGGCGCTGTCGTCCACCGCGCGGACCTTGACGACCTGAGCGGCGGTGCCGTTGCTGATGAAGGTGTAGCTCCACGACGCGGTGCCGGTGGCCGGGTGCCAGGTGTCGCCGCCGTCGGTGGAGACCTCGACCCCGGCGACGCGGCCGCCGCCGGCGTCGGTGGCGGTGCCCTTGACCGTCACCGGGGCGCCGTTGGTCACCTTGCTGCCGTCGGCCGGCGAGGTGATCGTGGTGTCCGGCGCGACCGTGTCGGTCGAGGCCGTCGCCGCGGTCATGCCGCTCATCAGCGTGGCCGGCTGGGCGCCCATGTCGGCGAGGATGTTGATGGTCGCCTGCTGCATGGCCGGGTCGGCCGGGGACTGCGTGCCGTCGTGGTTCTCGTCGAGGCCCCACGCCCACTGGATCGTTCCGGCCCCGAAGACCAGCGCGCCGCTGGCGGCCCGGTACAACGTCATGTTGTGCGTCGTCGTGCCCGGCGTCACCACCAGGCCGAAGTCGCGCAGGTACTCGGGGGTCGGGCCGGTCGTGGTCGACAGCTTGATCAGGCCGGCCGGGCGGAAGCCGTTGTCGACGTCCTCGTCCGACTCGTAGCCGACCGTGTGCGGTGCGAGCGTGGCGGTGTCACCGGCGGCCAGGCCGGCCACCGAGGTGTTGCGCCAGAAGCGGTTCTTGCCCTGTTCCGCCGGCACCTGGATGGCCAGATCGGTGTTGTTCGACATGTACATCGTGCCGCTCAGCGCGTTCTCCGGCCGGTTGCCGTTCGACGGCGGCGAGAACTGCGGGTCACGCCACGTGCCGGTCCACTCCGAGGACGGGTCGATCTTCGAGCCCGCCCAGGTCTCCTTGTAGCATACGAGGGTGCGGTACGGGGTGTTCGAGCCGTCCTGGCTGTTCTCCCAGCGGGTCTTCCAGTAGACCTCGTTGCCGCTGAAGAAGGCGAGGTTCACGCCGGCGTCGCGGGCCGCCTCGACCTGCGTACGCTCGTTGCCCGACCAGTACTCGTCGTGGCCGACGGACAGGAACGTCTTGTGGTTCTTGATCAGCTGACCACGGCGGTCGGAGTCGACGTCGGTGGTGTAGCTGACGTCGTACCCGTTGCGCTCGAGGAACCGGATCATCGCGATCTCGTTGCTGAACAGGAAGTCGCGGCCGTTGCCGACCTGGCGGGTCGCGAACGGCCGGTTGTAGCTGACCTTCAGGGCGCGGCCGAGCGGGCCGCCGTTGTAGAAGTTCGAGCCGCCGAACGCGTTGTACGCCTGCCAGGTCGCGTCGGACGTCTTGAAGAACAGTTTCGACGTGCTGCTGTCGTTGCGCACGACGAACGGGATCTGGCTGGTGGCGTGGGTGTTCTTGAGCGAGAGCTTGGCCATGAAGACGCCGGAGACCGCATCCGACGGAACGGTCCAGGTCGCCGAGACCGACCAGTTCCCGCAGTCGTAGATCTCGGTCGAGGCATTCGTCACACAGTCGGGCTGGGCGGCACCCAGCGGCGGATTAAGCGTGTCGAACTTACGGGCGCCGTCACCGCCGTAGTAACCGAGTCGATAAATGTCGATCTGATACGCCGACGCGGCCTTGATTTTGAAGCTGACGGTCTGGCCGGCGTTGACGCTGATGTCGGTCGTGAAGCCCTGGATCGCGTCGTCGCCGGCGCCCCAGACGTCGTCCCACTCCGCGGCCGGGGTGCCCGGCTTGCTGTTCTCGCAGGCGATCGGGTTGACCGGGGCCGAGCAGGGATCGGTCGAGGCGAACACCGGGGTCGTCAGGATCGCGCCGGTGACCAGCAGGGCCAGCGACGCCCCGCCCGCGACCAGCGGCCGCCAGCGGCGATGCAGTGTCCGCCGGACGGGAACCCGCCGCAGCGCTTCCAAGAACCTCAACGCAGTTACTCCCCAGGCCGCACGAGATCGGGACGAAAGTTTATGGCTTCCTTAAATAGCGGCCCGACGGTAATGCCGTTCATGATCCGGACGCAAGCCACATCGACCCGGAATGAAACGACGGTCAGCGGCCGGAACTCAGCCGTTCGGCCAACCCCGTGTTCGCTATGCGCCCGCGGTGCGGTCAGCGCTTCTCGTCGACCAGCGCGGCAAGCGTGTTCAGGTTCTCGAAAACCTCGGCGGTGACGTCATCGTCGTCGATGGAAATGGCGAAACGCTCCTCCAGCGCCGCCACCAGCTCGAGCACCGCCATCGAGTCGAGCTCGGGCAGGCTGCCCAGCAGCTCGGTGTCGGCGTCGATCGACGCGGCGCGGTCCTCGATGCCGAGCACGGACACCAGGACCGCCTTGACGTCCTCGGTCGTCGTCGTGGTCTGGTCCATGGCGTTACCTCCGGAAGGGTTCACAGCAGCACCTCGGCGGGCGCCGGGTGGCTCAGGAAAGCGGTGGGACTGGCGGTCAGGCCGTACGCGCCGGCCTGGTAGAGCACGACGAGGTCGCCGACCTCGGCCGAGGGCAGCGTGACGTTGTCGCCGAGCAGGTCGAGCGGCGTGCACAGGCAGCCGACCACGGTCACCTGCTCGGCCGGCTCCTCGGCGATCCGGTTGGCGACCGCGATCGGGTAGTTGCGGCGGATCACCTGGCCGAAGTTGCCGGACGCAGCGAGCTGGTGGTGCATGCCGCCGTCGACCACCAGGTAGGTCTTGCCGCGCGACTCCTTGCGGTCGACGACCCGGGTCACGTAGACCCCGGCCTCGCCCACCAGGTACCGCCCGAGCTCGATGACGACCTGCGCCTCGGGCAGCCGCGGCCTGATCTCGTCCATCAGCTCGCCCAGGTTCGCGCCGATCGGGGCGAGATCAAGGGCGACATCCTTCTCCGTGTACGGGATGCCGAAGCCGCCGCCGAGGTTCAGGTACCGCACCGGGTCGTGCGCCTCGCCGGCCAGCCGCAGCAACAGCTCCACCGTGCGCCGCTGGGCCTCGCCGATGATGTCGGCGCGCAGGTTCTGCGACCCGGCGAAGACGTGGAAGCCGAGCACGTCGAGGTCGGTGGCGGCGAGCTCCTTGAGCAGCGCCGGCACGCGCTCGGCGTCGACACCGAACTGCTGCGGGCCGCCGCCCATGCGCATGCCCGAGCCCTTGACCGCGAAGTCGGGGTTGACCCGCACCGCGACCCGCGGCCGGATGCCGAGCGCGGCGCCGGTCGCCGCGATCCGGGCCGCCTCGTTCTCCGACTCGAGCTCGATGGTGACGCCGGCGGCGACCGCCTGGCGCAGCTCGGCGTCGGTCTTGCCGGGGCCGGCGAAGCTGACCTTCTCCGGCGGCATCGGGGTGTCGAGGGCGACCCGCATCTCCAGTGCCGAGGCCACGTCGAGCGCGTCGACCAGGCCGCTCAGATGCTGCACGACGGCCGGCATCGGGTTGGCCTTGATGGCGTACTTCAGCTGCAGATCGGCCGGCAGGGTCGCGCGCAGCAGCCGGACCCGATCGGTGAGCAGCCCCCGGTCGTACGCGAAGAAGGGTGTGCTCCCGACGCGCTCGGCGAGACGGCTCACCGGGACACCGCCGACCGCGAGCTCGCCGTCGATCTCGGCGAAGCCGGTCACGCCCCCACCTCCTGGCGCAGCAGGTTCCGGTCGAACTTGCCGTTGGGTGAGCGCGGCAGCTCCGGCCGCACCAGCACGTCCTTGGGCACCATGTAGAGCGGCAGCTCCTTCTTGAGCGCGGACTTGAGCGCGGCCGGGTCGAGCTCGTCGCCGGCCGGCGCCACGATCAGCACGATCTTCTGGCCCAGCTGGGGGTCGGGCAGGCCGAGCGCGACCGCGTCCCGGACCAGGCCGGTCGCGTACGCCACCTCCTCGACCTCGGTCGGGCTCACCCGGTAGCCGGACGTCTTGATCATCTCGTCGGCCCGGCCGACGAAGTAGAGGAAGCCCTCTTCGTCGCGCACCACCGAGTCGCCGGAGAAGACGGCCAGCTCGGTGTGCAGGGCGCCCTCGCCGCCCGGCAGCGGCTTGAACCGCTCGGCGGTGCGCTTCGGGTCGTTCCAGTAGCCCATCGCGACCAGGGCGCCGCGGTGCACCAGCTCGCCCTCCTCGCCCGGGTCGGTCTCGGTGCCGTCCGGCCGCAGCACCAGGATCTCCGCGTTCGGGATGGCCTTGCCGATCGAGTCCGGCCGCCGGTCGACCTCGGCCGGGTCCAGATAGGTCGAGCGGAAGGCTTCCGTCAACCCGTACATCAGGAAGGGCAGCGCCTCGGGGAAGACGGCCCGCAGCCGATCGAGCGTGGTCTTGGGCATGCGGCCGCCGGTGTTGGCGAAGTAGCGCAGCTTGCGGCCGGTCTCCTCCGGCCACTGCTGCTCGACCAGCTGGATCCACAGTGGCGGGACACAGGTCAGGCCGGTCACGCCGTGCTTGGTGCAGAGCTTCACCACGTCGCGCGGCAGCAGGTAGTTGACCAGGACGACGTGCGCGCCGACCGCGAACGAGGTGGTCAGCTGGCTGAAGCCGGCGTCGAAGCTCAGCGGCAGCGCGGAGAGGACCACGTCGTCGGCGGTCATCCGCAGGTACGTGCTGACGCTCTCGGCGCCGGCCAGCAGGTTCCGGTGGGAGAGCACGACGCCCTTGGGCTTGCCGGTGCTGCCCGAGGTGTAGAGGATCGCCGCCATGTCGACGTCGATCGCCGGGCTGGGCGGAAGCTCGCGGCCGGTGCCGCCGGCCACCTCCTCCCAGGAGGAGACGCTCCAGCGGCCGTCGGCGGGCGCGTCGGCGGTGCCACCGACCAGGACGACCCGCTCCAGCGACTTCACCTGCTCGAGTTCCTCGCGCAGGGCCGCCAGCCGTTCCGGCGTCGTGACCAGGACCTTCACGTCACAATCGGCGAGGATGTACGCCACCTGGCGCGCCCGCAGCACCGGGTTGACCGGGACGAAGACGCCGCCGGCCGCCGACGTGGCGAAGATGGCGGTGACCGTCTCGAGGCGCTTGTCGAGGTAGACCGCGACCCGCTCGCCGCGCGCGAGGCCGAGCCCCGCCCCGGCCGCCCGCACGTCACGCCACAGCTCGGCGTAGGTGCGGGTGTCGTCCCGGAACGTCAGCGCCGGGGCGTCGCCGGATCGGCCGGCCGCCTCGGCCAGCAGGTCGTGCAGGCGGATGCGCATCTGGTCTACCTTCTGTTGCGGGGTCGGTCTCACCAGCTGAGGCAGGTCAGCTCGCTGTAGAGATAGTCGATGTCGTGCTCGGTCACGCCGTCGCCGCGGAACATCTTGCGGCGCGGGGCGCCGAGCATCCGCGACAGCCGCGGCCGGTGCCCGGTCACGCGCGGCTCGGCCAGCAGGGCCAGGATCCCGTGCCGGGTCAGCAGATGGGCCTGGAAGCGCCGGCGCATCGTGCGGAACAGCCGGGGGTCGCTGACGTACAGCACCGAGGCGAAGAACGGCAGGTCCTTGCGCCGGTCGGTGCGGTAGACGACGTAGCAGTGCCGTCCGCCACGGCTCAGCACGACGTGCCGGGCCGCCGCCGTGCCGGCGTGGTCGCGGTAGATCTGCAGGTCGGCGCCGGTCAGCCGGTCCTCGATCGTCGCCGGGTCGGTGGTGAGCCGCCCGCGCACCGGAAGCCACGGCAAGTTGGGCGCGACGGCGGTGGCCGTGTCGAGGTGGGTGAAGCCGAGCCGCTCGTTCATCGGCACCACATTGCCGCTGGGGGAGAGGTCGGTGAAGACGTAGCCCTCCTGGGCGAGCAGCGCCTTGAGCAGCTTGAGGCTGTGGAAGCGCTGCTCGGGAAGCACACACCAGGCGCCGAGGTTGCAGAACCGGCGCGTCTCGCCGCCGACGGTGCGCTCGGAGTAGAACGCCAGATAGACCCCGACGACCTCGCCGTCGCCGGCCCGCAGCAGGAAGCCGTGGTTGGGCGCGGAGACCTTCCACGGCACCGCGACGGCGGCCTCCCACGCCTCGGCGGTGACCTTCGCGTTGAGGTTGGCGTGCAGGAACCGCGACACCGCCGGCACGTCGGCGGTGGTGATGGGCTCGACCCGGATCGCCATCACGCACCCGGTCGAAGGCAGCGGGCGGCGTCGAACGTCTCGGCCATCGTGTGCTCCCTGACTTGTCCCGTGCGGTCGTCCGACGGCGGCGTCGGATTCGCCTGTCTCCCAGGCGGTCTCGCGGATCGCGGAGACGATATCCCGTCGCGATGTCGCCGCGCTGCCGTTGTGACGCTAATTGTCATAGGTCCGAACCGACTGTCCCCGGCCGCACTGCGGACCGGATGAGGCGTCGGTCCGTGTGTCGGCCGAGCCTCATTCGAACAGCCGCTTGACAGTGGAGGTGCGGATCATCCGGGTGGGATGGGTCAATCGCCAGACCGCCCCGGAGAGCCCGGTCGTCAGTGCCAGCGTGAAGGCGAACGTGGTGAAGTTGAACGAGTCGAAGGTGGCGCCGACGAGCATGGCGACGAGCTGGGTGGAGAGCAGGGCGGCGCACAGGTGCCGGTCCTCCTCGGTCGCCGAGCGCCGCAGGGCGATGACGGACTGGCTGATGGCCGTGATGTGCAGGACCGCCAGCGCGAGGACGCCGATGATGCCGCAGGTGACAAGCGTCAGCAGCCACTGGTTGTCGAGGACGATGTACAGGTCCGGGATCAGCGTGCCCGGTCCGCGGCCCAGCCACGGCCGCTGCGAGAACCAGTGGCCGACCTGGGTGTAGTCGTCGGTGCGGCCGCTGATGCTGGGATCCTCGTCGGCCAGCAGGAACATCGACTTCAGCGTGCCGAGCAGGCCGGGCCGCACGACCATCAGCGCGCCGAGCACCGCGATGCTGATGAGCGCCATGTTGTAGCGGATGCGCCAGTTCCAGGCGGCGACGAACATCACCAGCATCGCGATCGCGACCGCCAGCACGCCGGTGCGGGAGATGGCGACCGGGACGGCCATGGCGATCAGCAGCGTGAGGAAACCGAAGAGGCGCCGGCCGCGCTTGGTCGCCGAGAACCGGGCGAAGTGCAGCCCGTACGGCACCGCCATGGCCAGCACGGTGCTGAACTCGATGTAGTGGCTCGCCGTGCCGGCCACCCGGAACAGGCCGTCGCCGCGCTTCTGGAAGTCGGCCAGGTCGGTCTTGACCTCGAGGCCCGGGATGATCAGGTGCTGGGCGACGTCGTACGCGAAGATCGACTGAATGAGGCCGATCACCGCCATGAAGGCCGCCGCCCAGACGAGCACCTGCAGCACCCGGCGCAGCCGGTCCCAGTTCGCGATGCCGTCGGCCGTCATCAGCACCAGGCCGATGAACTCGAACGTCACCAGCAGCGTGAAGTTCTGCCGGTTGGCCTCGAGCGTGGGCAGGCCCCGCATCAGCCCGGCCACGTACGAGAGCAGCATCGAGACCATGTAGAACAGGCAGGCCCAGCGCATCGGCTGGGGGCCGACCATGAACAGCGACGGGCTGAGCCGGGCGATCAGCCACCAGGCGAACAGGCCCAGCGCCACCAGCAGAGCCGGCCGTCCGGCGAAGGTCAGGCCCGGCACGATGAGCGCCGCCGGGAACATGTACAGCAGGCAGACCATCAGGCAGACGGCGGTGGCGACGTCCAACCGGACCTGCAGGCGCCGGGACGTGTAGGTGCGAGGGGCGATCAGCGAGGGTTCGAGATCGACCGGGTGCACCGTCGAGGCGGTCATGGCCTCTTGTCTTGCGAGCGCCGCTCCTGCGAACGCCGGGGCGGGAAGTTGGTGGGCAGCACGACCGTGGCGTCGACCGGCGGATCCTGCGGTGCGCCGCCGCCGTTGACCGGCCGGGCGGACGTGTGGGCCTTGACCTCGGGCTTGCCCCTCTCGGCGGGATAGACGTTGCCGTTGGAGGACGCCACCTTCTGCGGGCGCAGCACCCGGGTCTTCTCGGCCGAGTCGAGCAGTGCGGACGAGCTGCCGCCGCCGTTCAGGGTCGTGCGGAGGGGGAGCACGGCCTCGCCGATCTTCGGCGAGAGGTCGGGCACCTCCTCGCCGTTCTTGCGCCGGGCGCGGCGGCGGAGCCAGTAGTCGAGCGCGATGGTCGCCGCCGTCGTCACGATGATGCCGAGGCCGGCCGCGACGATGAGCACCTTCTTGACCTTGCCGCTCTCCTCTGACGGCGTGGTGCCGTCGTTGATGACCAGCGTCGAGATCGTGTCCTCGGCCTGCGTGCCGTACTGCTTCTGCTTGGCGGCGATGTCGGCCTGAAGCAGTTTGATGACCTGCTGCACGGTGCTGCTGGCCTGGACCGGGCTGTTGCCGACCGCCTCGATCTCGAACAGCGGCGTGCGCTCGTCCATGACGACCGTGACGCTGTCGGTGAAGCCTTCCTTCTTGAGCTTCTCGAGGGCCGTCTGGTCGGTGACGGTCAGCACCGCGGCGTTGCCCAGAGCGGCGTAGCCGAGGTCGTTCCACGGGTTCGTCGGTCGCTGCTTGGCCTTCGGGTCCTGCACCTTGCCGGTGCTGGGCGCCGGGATCAGCTGCATGTAGCCGGTCGACTTGTAGTCGGGCGAGACCGTCTTGGCGGCCATGACCACCACCGCAACCGAGATCACCAGCATCGGCACGGCGAAGTACCACCGGCGCAGAAGCAGCCTGGTGAGGTCCCAGAGATCCACGAATTTCCCTCTCGTCGACAGGCCGTGGCGGCGGCCCGTCATTACTCCCCGTGCGAGACGGCACTGGTTGACACGGCTACGGCCCGCTCAGTTTCCATCGCCATTCGGGCGGTTGGCAACCAGCCTCGTGGACCGTACCGGCTGCCGCCTCGGCGCGTGTCACCAACCCGACAAGCTCCTTCACGGTGGGCCGATTCCCGACAAGAAAGCGCGATATCCAGCAAAGTGTGTCAATGTCGTGCGTGCAATTCCGGACATTCTCAACGGATCATGAGAAGTTCTCAAATCGGGCATTCTTAGCATTGTTGGGCAAGATCCGCGCATTGCAGAACGGCTGACTGTGTCTCGCCCGGACAGCCAATTGCTGTGCGCTCCGGGCATCGGGAAAGGTTTGCCACCGAGTTCGACACCGACCAGGGGGACGAGACGGTGCCAAAGAATCCGCACGTGACCATTCTCATTGCCAACCTGCCGGCCGAACGCGACCGCCGTGTCATCCGCGAGTGCCTCACGCTCGAGGACCGGGGCTTCGACGTGACGATCATCGCGCCGCGCGGGGATCGCCGTCTCAAGACTCTGCCCGGCAGCCGCAACGCCCGCCTCAAGCCGTACCCGGTGCCGGTGGCCGGCGGCGGCGTGTTCTCGTTCGCGGTCGAATTCGGGTGGTCCTTTCTCTGCATCGGGACGAGGCTTGTCGGCGAGATATTCGCGGGGCGTTCCCACGCCGTTCAGGTGTGCAATCCGCCGGACGTCTATTGGCCGCTCGCGTTGCTGCTCAGGGCCCTCGGGCGGCCGTGGGTATTCGACCACCACGATCTGTGCCCGGAGGTTTACGCATCGCGCGTGGGAACGCCCAACAAATGGGTCCACCGCGTACTCTCCGCGTTCGAGTGGATGACTCTGCGTACGGCGACCGAGGTCATTGCCACGAACGAATCGTTCAAGGACAACGACGTACGGCGCGGGGTGAACCCGGACAAGGTGACCGTGGTCCGCAACGGCCCGTCGATCAATGAGATCGCGGCGGTCGACAACACGGACAGTGACGAACCGGCCGACGGAGTCCTCAAGGTCGTCTATCTCGGCGTGTTCGGGCCCCAGGACAACGTCGAGGGGGCCGTGCTCGCCGCCGACGAGCTGACCCGCCGGCGCGGGCGCAGCGGCTGGAAGATGGTGCTCGCCGGGGACGGCGAGAGCATGCCGGCGCTGAGGAAGCTGGCGGCGGAGAAGGGGCTCGACGACGTCGTGGAGTTCACCGGCTGGCTCGACGGGCCGTCGGTGGACGCGCTGCTGCAGGAGGCCACGGTCGCCATCCAGCCCGACCTGCCGACCCGGATGAACCAGCTCTCGACGATGGCCAAGACGGTCGAATACGTGGGCCGGGGCGTCCCGGTGGTGGCGGCCGACCTGATCGAGACCCGGGCCACCCTGGGCGACGCCGGCGCGTACGTGGCCAACGGGACGCCGGCCGAGTTCGCCGAGGCGATCGACGGGCTGCTCGACGACCCGGACCGGCGGCGGCAGATGCGCAAGCTGGGACGGGAGCGGTTCCTGGGGCTGCTGTCGTGGGAGCACCAGGCCCCGGCGTACGCCTCGGTCTTCGAGCGCCTGCTCGCCAAGCGCCTGCGCCGGGCCGGCCGCGGAACCCCGGCCACGCCGGTCATCCCGCGTCAGCGCACCGCGCCGGCGAGTGAGCAGGCCGAGCCGGCCACGCCGTCGGAGCAGTGATGACCAGCATCGTCATCGCGGCCCACAACGAGGCCGCGGTCATCGGCCGGTGCCTCGACACGCTGCTCGCCGACGCCGAGCCCGGGGAGTTCGACATCACGGTCGTGGCCAACGGCTGCACCGACGACACGGCCGCGGTCGCCGGCAAGCGGGACGGCGTGCGCGTGCTGGATCTCGCGAAGCCGGGCAAGGCCAACGCCCTCAACGAGGGCGATGCGGTCGCCGTCGGCTTTCCGCGGATCTACCTGGACGCCGACATCACGCTCACGACGTCCGCCGTGCGGTCGCTGGTGGAAGTGCTGAAGGACGGCGCGCTCGCCGCCACGGTCGGCCGGCAGCTCGACCTCGGTGGCCGTCCCCTGCTGGTGAAGGCCTATTTCAGCGTGCACGGCCGGCTGCCGGTCTTCCGGGACGGGCTGTTCGGCCGCGGCGTGATCGCGCTCTCCGAGGCGGGCCGCGCCCGTTTCGACCGGTTCCCCGAGCTGGTGGCCGACGACCTGTTCCTCGACTCGCAGTACACGGCGGCGGAGAAACGGCACGTGACGTCGTACTCCGCCCGGGTCGCCACGCCGCGACGTACCGGTGACCTGGTGAAGCGGCTGGTGCGGGTCCGCGGTGGGAACGCGGCCATGCGCGCGGCTTCGGCCAACGGCGAGATCCAGGCTCCGGTACGGTCGGCAGCGCGACTTTCCTGGCTGCGCGATGTGGTGCTGCCGAAGCCGTGGCTCGCCCCGGCTGCCGCCTGCTACGTGGGCATCACGGTGTGGGCGGGCGTGGCCGCGAAACGGGCCGGCGACGGCGGCGCGGCGTGGGGACGGGACGAGTCCTCGCGTACGGAGGAAAAGGTAGTGGGGCGGAACCAATGATCAACATTTGCTTCCACGGCATCGGCACGCCGCGGCGTGAGATGGAGCCCGGCGAGGACCGCTACTGGATCAGCGAGGAGCTGTTCCACGCGGTGCTCGACGAGATCCGCACCTGGCCGGAGGTCCGGATCAGCTTCGACGACGGCAACACCTCCGACGTCGAGATCGGCCTGCCCGCCCTGCTCGAGCGGGGCCTCACCGCCGACTTCTTCGTGCTCGCGTCACGCCTGGAGAGTGCCGGCAGCCTCGACGAGAAGGCCGTCCGGCAGCTGCACGAGGCCGGCATGACCATCGGCACCCACGGCATGTGGCACCGGCCGTGGCGCGGCATGGACGCCGACACCCGCGAGGCCGAGCTCGTCACCGCCCGCGAGCGGCTGGCCGAGGTGGCCGGCGTGCCGGTCGACACCGCCGCCTGCCCGCTCGGCCGCTACGACCGCGAGCTGGTCGGGCACATGAAGCGGCTCGGCTACACCCGGGTCTACACCAGCGACCGCCGCCCGGCCCGGGCCGGATCGTGGCTGCAGCCGCGGTACAGCCTGCGCCGCGACGACACCGTCCACGGGTTGCGCGCCGAGGCGCTGCACGGCCCCGGCGCACTTCGCCGCCTCAAGCTGGAAGCGGTCGGCGTCGTGAAGCGCCTGCGGTAGACGGCTCCGACGAAGAAGGCGCCCTCCCGGCGGAGGGCGCCTTTCGCTTGTCCGACGGGCGTCACGCCCGGCCGTGCACCGTGTGCGGGCCGGGTATCTCGCGCATCGCGGACCGGCTCAGCAGGGCCCTCGCCGCCCGTTTGCTCGGAGCCTTGCCCAGCGCCGCCCGGCTCGCCTCGCGCAGCAGCAGCGCCGCCCAGAAGGCGGCGGTGGCCACCTTGTTGTGCCGGCGGCCGTAGAGGCGCACCTTGTTCATCGTCAACAGCGCCCACAGGCCGGGGGAGGCCTTCGAGTCGCCCTCCAGGTGCACCGCCCGCGCGGCCGGCGTGAATCGGGTCACCAGTCCGGCATCGCGGGCGCGCAGCGCGAAGTCCGTCTCCTCCGAGTACAGGAAGAACGACTCGTCCCAGGGCGCCACCCGATCCCAGCACTCGGCGCTGATCAGCACCGTCGAGCCCTCGGCCCAGTCGGTGACGGTCTCCGCCGCGTACCGCCGCTCGTCGGTGACCATCTCGCCCAGCGCGGGGTGACGCCCGGCTCGCACCGCGCCCATCGCGGCATCGCCCAGCACCCGCAGCACCGAAGGGTTGCGGCGCATCGTGTGGATGAGGTCGCCGTCGCCGTCCACCAGCAGCGGCACCGCGATGCCCGTGCCCTCCTTGCGCAGAACGCCCAGCAGCGTGCGGATACAACCCGGCGTGAGCCGGACGTCCGGGTTGAGCACCAGCACCGCGGTGAACGGGCCCGATTTGGACACTGCCGCGTTGATTCCGGCGGCATATCCGGCGTTCCTGCCCATCTCCACGACGGTGGCGTCCGGCGCGAGCCGGCGCACCGCACCCACCGAGTCGTCGGCCGACGCGTTGTCGGCGACCGTGAGGTGCCAGTCGACGCCGTCCAATCCGGGCCCGAGCGAGGCGATGAGGTCGGGCAACAGGCGCTCGCTGTTGTACGTGACGACGACGACCGCCACGGTCTCGGGCGTGCTGTCCAAAGTGTTCCCCCCACAGGTCGCGCGGACGGAAATCATCCTGCCGTCCGCATGGCGGCGCCGGTACGGCCGGACGGCCGAGGCGTGTGTCGGAAACCGGCGGGCATGGGGCACCCGACCTGCCCGACGATGACCGATCGGCCGGGCGCATCGGCTGATCGGTCCGGTCCGGAACCCGGGCGGACCAAGATCAGTTCCCCTGTCCGGGCTGATTAGTTTCGCACTTCGCCCACCCTGGTTCCCGGTGTCAGGTGGGAGACAGATACTGCGCACGGCTAGTTCAGATGATCTGCTCAGGTGCGCGTGCTCACGCACTTGCCACCCGCGGGCCGGGCGGCCGTCCCGACCTTTCACCGACAGCCGCAGCGCGCGGGGCGTGCGCGGCGGGGAGGTTGTTCCCGTGCGTAAACCCAGGACTCTCCGGTGGCGTTCGCTGCTGGTGCTCGGTCTCGTGGCGGCGGCCGGACTGTTCGTGCCTGCCGCGTCACCGGCGTCCGCGGCTGACCCGTGTACGCCGCTCATCAATCCGATCGCGTGTGAGAACTCCAAGACCGGCACACCTCAGAGCACCTGGGATGTCTCCGGAGCCGGCAGTCAGGCGCTGCAGGGCTTCGCCACACAGATCAGTGTGAACGCGGGCGAGACGGTCAATTTCAAGATTGACTCCACCGCGGGCTCATACCGGGTCGACATCTACCGGATGGGGTACTACGGCGGAAACGGCGCCCGGCTGATCACCTCGTTCAGCCCGGCCAGCAACAGGGATCAGGACGGCTGCCTGACGCAGGCCAGCACCGGCCTCGTCGACTGCGGCAACTGGACGGTGTCGGCCTCGTGGGCGGTGCCCACCACCGCGGTGTCCGGCATCTACTTCGCCCGGCTCGTGCGCACCGACGGCACCTCCGGCGCGAGCCACATCCCGTTCGTCGTGCGTAACGACGCGAGCCGCTCGGCGATGGTCTTCCAGACCTCCGACTCGACCTGGCAGGCCTACAACCAGTACGGCGGCAACAGCCTCTACGTCGGCTCGCCGGCGGGGCGCGCGTACAAGATCAGCTACAACCGGCCGATCACCACGCGCGGCACCGGCGCCGAGGACTACGTGATGAACGCCGAGTACCCGATGGTCCGGTGGCTCGAGGCCAACGGCTACGACGTCAGCTACATCGCCGGTGTCGACGCCGACCGCAGCGGCGCATTGCTGAAGAACCACAAGGCGTTCCTGTCCGTCGGCCACGACGAGTACTGGTCGGGGCCTCAGCGGGCGAACGTCGAGGCCGCCCGCGACGCCGGGGTCAACCTCGCCTTCTTCAGCGGCAACGAGGTGTTCTGGAAGACCCGCTGGGAAGCCTCGACCGACGGCTCGAACACCGCGTACCGGACGATGGTCTGCTACAAGGAGACCCACGCCAACGACAAGATCGACCCGACCGCGGCCTGGACCGGCACGTGGCGTGACCCGCGGTTCAGCCCGCCGGCCGACGGCGGACGCCCGGAGAACGGCCTCACCGGCACCAGCTTCAAGGTCAACTCCGGCACCGTCGCTCTCCAGGTGCCCGCCGCCGACGGCAAGATGCGCTTCTGGCGCGGCACCACGGTCGCCACGCAGGCGGCCGGCGCCACCGCGACCATCGGATCCGGGGTCGTCGGCTACGAGTGGGACGAGGACGCCGACAACGGCGCCCGGCCACGGGGCCTGATCCGGTTGTCCTCCACCTTCGCGAGCGGCGTCGAGACGCTCACCGACTACGGCTCGACGTACAACTCGTCGGGCAGCGCCACCCACAACCTGACGCTGTACCGCGCGCCGAGCGGCGCCCTGGTCTTCGGCGCCGGAACCGTGCAGTGGTCCTGGGGCCTGGACAGCACCCACGACCGGGGTTCGGGCGCGGCGAGCACCCCGATGAAGCAGGCCACGGTCAACCTGTTCGCCGATATGGGCGTGCAGCCGGGGACGATCCAGTCCGGCCTGACCGCCGCGACCGCGTCCACCGACACCGTCGGCCCGACCGCCACGATCACCTCGCCGACGGCGGGCACGACGGTGCAGACCGGCGCGCAGACCGTCGTCAGCGGTACGGCGACGGACACCGGCGGCGGGGTCGTCGGCGGCGTCGAGGTCTCCACCGACAACGGGGCCAGCTGGCACCCGGCCACCGGCCGGGGCACCTGGACCTACACCTGGAAGCCCGGCAACACCGGCGCGACCACGATCAAGGCGCGGGCCACCGACGACAGCGGCAACGTCGGCGCGGAGGCGTCGGTGGCCGTCACGGTGGGCGCGCGTAGCTGCCCCTGCACGATCTGGAGCTCCAGCAACGTCCCGGCGACACCGTCGGACCCGGACGGGAGCGGCACCGAGGTCGGCATCAAGTTCCGCAGCGACGTCGCCGGCCAGGTCACCGGGATCCGGTTCTACAAGGGCAGCACCAACACCGGCACGCACGTCGGGCACCTGTGGTCGGCCTCCGGCACGCAGCTGGCCAGCGTGACCTTCTCCGGCGAGTCGGCCTCCGGGTGGCAGCAGGCCAACCTCTCCACACCGGTGACGCTCGCGGCCAACACGACCTACGTGGTGTCGTACTACGCGCCGAACGGCCACTACGCCGGCGACGTCAACTACTTCACCACCCAGGGCGTCGACAACGCCCCGCTGCACGCGCTGCAGGACGGCGCCGACGGCACCAACGGCGTCTACCGGTACGGAACGGGCTTCCCGACGGTGTCGTGGGAGTCGGCGAACTACTGGGTCGACGTGGTCTTCAGCCCGGGCAGCGCCCCGCCCGACACCACCGCGCCGACCGTGACCACGCGGGCCCCGGCCTCCGGCGCCACCGGCGTCGCGACCTCCACCACGGCCGCCGCCACCTTCAGCGAGCCGGTGCAGAGCGCCACCGTGGCGATGACCCTCAAGAACCCGGCCGGCACCGCGGTGGCGGGCAGCGTGGCCTACGACTCCGCGTCGAACAAGGCGACCTTCACGCCGACCGCCGCGCTCGCCGCGAACACCACCTACACCGTGACCGTCAGCGGGGCCAAGGACCTGGCCGGCAACACGATGACCGCCACGTCCTGGTCGTTCACCACGGCGGCCGTCACCACGCCGCCGACCGGCACGACGTACTCGGTCTGGTCGTCGACGACCGTGCCGGGGACACCGGCCGACTCGGACAGCTCCGCGGTGGAGCTCGGCATGAAGTTCCGGGCCGACTCGGCCGGGACGGTGACCGGTGTCCGGTTCTACAAGGGCAGCGGCAACACCGGCACCCACGTCGGGCACCTGTGGAGCTCCACGGGAACCCTCCTCGGCACGGTGACCTTCAGCGGTGAGTCGGCCACCGGCTGGCAGACCGCCACGTTCGCCACGCCGATCACCGTGAGCGCGAACACCACCTACGTCGTGTCCTACTACGCCCCGGTCGGCCGGTACGCCGCCGACAACGGCTACTTCGCGTCGGGCGGTGCCGACAACGGACCGCTGCACGCCCTGGCCAACGGTGTGGACGGCGCCAACGGCGTTTACCGATACGGCTCCGGCGGTGGTTATCCCACCGACACCTGGCAGTCGAGCAACTACTGGGTCGACGTCGTGTTCGCGCCGGCCGCCTGAGGAGAGTGCAGACTTTGTTCCGAACCAGAACCCGAAGGCGGCGCCTGCTGCCGCTGGTCGTGGCATGCCTCGCGCTGGTCGCCGGCCTGCTGACCGCACCGGAGGCGGCGGCCGCCGCGACCTGCCCGTGCACGATCTGGCCATCGACGGCGGTGCCGGCCAACCCGGCCGACAGCGAGAGCTCCGCCATCGAGGTCGGCGTCAAGTTCCGATCCGACACCGACGGCTTCGTGACCGGCGTCCGCTTCTACAAGGGCGCCGGCAACACGGGGACCCACGTCGGTCACCTGTGGAGCAGCGCCGGCGCCAACCTGGGCACCGTCACGTTCTCCGGTGAGTCGGCGACGGGCTGGCAGACGGCGACGTTCGCCAGCCCGATCGCGATCACGGCGAACACCACGTACGTCGCGTCGTACTACGCGCCGGTCGGCCACTACGCCGGCGACACCCGGTACTTCCAGAGCACCGGGGTCGACAACGCGCCGCTGCACGCGCTGCAGGACGGCGTCGACGGCTCCAACGGCGTCTACCGCTACGGATCCGGCGGCGGCTTCCCCACCAACACCTGGGAAGCGGCGAACTACTGGGTCGACGTCGTCTTCAACCCGAGCGCGACCGACACCACGCCACCGACCGTCACGAGCACCAGCCCGGCCGCCGGCGCCACCGGCGTCTCCACCGGCTCGGCCGTGACCGCGACGTTCAACGAGGCGCTGCAGACCGGCACGGCGGCGATCGCCGTCAAGGCCGGCAGCACGACGGTCTCCGGCGCCACCGCGTACGACGCCGGCACCCGTACCCTCACGTTCACGCCGTCGGCCGCTCTCACCGCGTCCACCGCCTACACCGCCACCGTCAGCGGCGCCAAGGACACCGCCGGGAACACGATGGCCGCGTTCTCCTGGTCGTTCACGACCGGCGCCGCGTCCGGATCGGGTTGTCCCTGCACGATCTGGGCGTCGACGGCGACACCGGCCACTCCGGCGGTCGCCGACAACTCCGCGGTCGAGCTCGGCGTGCGGTTCCGCAGCAGCCAGTCCGGCTACATCACCGGAATCAAGTTCTACAAGGGCAACGGCAACACCGGGACGCACACCGGATCGCTCTGGTCGAACACCGGCACCCGGCTGGGCACCGTGACGTTCAGCGGCGAGAGCGCGACCGGTTGGCAGACCGCCACGCTGCCGAACCCGGTCGCGGTGACGGCGAACACGACGTACGTCGCCTCGTACCACACCGACACGGGCTTCTACTCGGCCAACGCCAACGGGCTGGCCTCCGCGGTGACGCGGGGCCCGCTCACCGCCCTGGCCAACAACACCGACGGCGCCAACGGCGTCTACCGGTACGGTGCGAGCGCCTTCCCGTCGGGCACGTACCAGTCGACCAACTACTGGGTCGACGTCGTCTTCGACACCACGGCCAGCGACACCGTCGCCCCGACCGTGACCTCGAAGGCCCCGTCCGCGGGCGCCTCCGGCATCGCCACCTCGACCACGGTGTCGGCCACCTTCAGCGAGCCGGTGACGGCCTCCACCGTCGCCATGTCGCTGACCGGCCCGTCCGGCGCCGTCGCGGGAACCACCGCCTACGACACCGCCTCCGGCACCGCGACCTTCACCCCGAACGCCGCCCTGGCGAACTCGGCCTCCTACACCGCGACCGTCAGCGGCGCCAAGGACGCGGCCGGCAACACGATGTCGCCGGTGACCTGGTCGTTCAGCACGGCCGCGGCGCCACCGCCGCCGGCCGACCAGGGCCCCGGCGGGCCGGTGCTGGTCATTAAGTCGACGGCGACCGGCGCGAGCGGCTTCACCCCGTTCCTCGCCGAGGTGCTGCGCACCGAGGGTCTCAACGAGTTCGCCACCGCCGACCTGTCGACGGTCACCGCGACCACGCTGAGCCAGTACGACGTGGTGCTGCTCGGGCAGACCCCGCTCACCGCCGCCCAGGTCAGCATGTTCACGACCTGGGTCAACGGCGGCGGCGACCTGATCGCCTTCCGGCCGGACAAGCAGCTGGCGACCCTGCTCGGGCTGACCTCGACCACCGGCACGCTGGCCGAGGGCTACCTCAAGGTCGACACGACGGCGTCGCCCGGCGCCGGGATCACCGACCAGACGATCCAGTACCACGGCACCGCCGACCGGTACACGCTCAACGGCGCGCGGGCGGTCGCCTCGCTGTACTCCACCGCGACGGCCTCCACCACCAGCCCGGCGGTCTCGCTGGTGAGTGTGGGCGCCGCCGGCGGCCAGGCCGCGGCGTTCAGCTACGACCTGCCGCAGTCGCTGGTCTACCAGCGCCAGGGCAACCCGGCCTGGGACGGCCAGGAGCGCGACGGCCAGACGCCGAAGCGGTCCGACGACCTGTACTTCGGTGGCTCCTCGGCCGCCGACTGGGTCAACCTGTCGAAGGTCGCCATCCCGCAGGCCGACGAGCAGCAGCGCCTGCTGGCCAACCTGATCGGGTCGATGGACCTCGACAAGAAGCCGCTGCCGAAGTTCTGGTACTTCCCGCGGAGCCTCAAGGCGGTCGTGGTGGCCACCGGTGACGACCACGCCACCGGCGGGACCACGGGCCGGTTCGACCAGTACACCGCGAACAGCCCGGCGAACTGCGTGGTGGACGACTGGCAGTGCGCCCGCTTCACCTCGTACATCTTCCCGGACACCCCGTTGAGCAACAGCCAGGCGACGGCGTACCAGTCGCGCGGTTTCGAGGTCGGTCTGCACGTCAACACCGGCTGCGCCGACTGGACCGCCGCCTCGCTGTCCGACTACATCACCAACGAGCTCGCGGTGTGGAAGCAGAAGTACACCGGGCTCTCGTCCCCGGTCACCAACCGCACGCACTGCATCGTGTGGTCGGACTGGTCGACGGAGCCCACCACCGAGGGCGCCAACGGCATGCGTCTGGACACGAACTACTACTACTGGCCGGACACCTGGGTCGCCGACCGGCCCGGCTTCATGACCGGCTCCGGCATGCCGATGCGGTTCTCCACCAAGACCGGCGGGCTCATCGACGTGTACCAGGCGGCGACGCAGATCACCGACGAGTCCGGCCAGAGCGAGCCGTTCACGATCAACACGCTGCTCGACAACGCCCTCGGCTCGACCGGCTACTACGGGGCCTTCACGGTCAACATGCACACGGACGCCGCCACGACGTTCGCCAGCGACCAGATCCTGTCCTCGGCCCTGGCTCGCGGCGTGCCGCTGGTCAGCGCCAAGCAGATGCTGACCTGGCTCGACGGGCGCAACGCCTCGTCGTACTCGGGCATCTCGTGGGCCGGCAACAACTTGTCGTTCACCGTCAACGTGGGTACCGGCGCCAACGGGCTCACCGGCATGGTGCCGACGGCCGGCCCCGGCGGCCGGACGCTGAGCACGTTGACCCGCGGCGGCACGCCGGTCAGCTTCACCAAGACGACCATCAAGGGCGTCGAGTACGCGATGTTCACGGCCGCGCCCGGCGCGTACGTGGCCGGGTACGGCGCCGCCTCGGCCGCTGCGCCGGCGGTGAGCGCCACGGTGCTCTCGACGCAGTCGACCGCCGCCAGCGTGACCCTGACCGGCAGTGCCGCCAGCCAGACCACCGTCGAGTACGGCCCGGCGGCGAGCACGCTGTCCGCGAAGGTCGTGGACGGCACCCAGGCCACCAAGCGCACGGTGCGGCTCAGCGGCCTCAAGCCCGGCACCACCTATTGGTACCGGGTGCGGGTCACCGCGCCGAACGGCAAGTCCACCGTCTCGTCGCTGAAGCTGCTCACCACCCCGGCCGTCGACCGGCGGGCACCCGGCACCTCCGCGGTGACCGCCGTGCCGCGGCCGGACGGCACCGCCGCGATCAGCTGGACCACCGACGAGTCCTCGGCGGCGACGCTGATGGTGGGCTCGAGCCCGGCGAGCCTGGCCCTGTGGCCGGCCGACCTCGGCGGTAGGCAGCACACCGCCGTGGTGACCGACCTGAAGCCGCAGACGACGTACTACTACCGCCTGCGTAGCGTCGACCCGTCCGGCAACGTGACGGTCTGGCCGGCGCTCGACAAGCCGGCGGCGAAGTTCGTCTCCACGGCGACCGGCGTGGCCGACTACACGGCGGCGGGCCTGCGCACCGGCAAGGGCAGCCGTACGGCGGTCGCCGCCGACGGCCTGCGGCTGGCCTCCGGGGCTCGCTCGGGCAGCCTGGTCTCCCGGGTGCTCGACGCCGGGCAGATGGTCACCTGGGACCGGCTGAGCTACCAGGCGGCCGTGCCCGCGGGCGCCGGCGTGCGGATCTACGTCCGGACCGGCAGCACCTCGGCGGCGGACGCCAGCTGGTCGGCCTGGACGGCCGTGGGCCAGGGCGGACGCGTCTCGGGGAGCTCGCGCTACGTGCAGTACCGGGTCGAGCTGACCGGCGGCGCCGGCGGCCGGACGCCGGTCCTGCAGGGCGTGGGCATCACGTCGAACGGGAAGCTCATCACCCACCCGACCGAGACCGGGCACTAGCCCGAAGCACGACGAGAAGCGCCCGCCGCGGCCTGGCCGCGGCGGGCGCTTCCGCGTGCGGGTCGGTAGCCGCGGGGGGGGTGTCCCTATGGGTTTCGTCAAACGGCGAGGGGGTGACTTCGAGCAGGATCCGGGCTGCGGTCCTGACGCCGATGCCGGGCATCGAGGTCAGCACCCGGGCAAGAGGGTGCGCATCAAGGATTCCTTCGACCTCACCCGCGACCTGATCCGGCTGCTGCAGGATGTCGCGGAGGCTGTCGGCCAGCCGGGGCAGGATCTTCTCCGCCGCTGTTGTGCCGGGGACGGTCACGGTCTGCTCGTCGAGGACAGCCAGGATCTGATCGACAAGGCGTTCACCCATGCGTGGGGCGTTCTTCGACGCGATCTCCAGCAGCTTGGAACGGCCGGCTTTGCGCAGCCCAGCTGGCCCGCCGCAGCGCGACAGCAGCTCGAGGACGGCTTTGTGCTGCACCCGCGGTCCGAGGACGCGTTCCAGGGCGGGGTGGATCTGGGTGAGCAGGCCACGGATCCGGTTGGGGACGCGGGTGGCTTCGCCGGCGAGGTCGTCGTCGAAGCCGACCAGGACCTCCAGCTCGGCGAGGGTTTCGTCTCCGGCGTCGACACGGCGCAGCGTATGCGGCAGGGTGCGGGCCGCGTCCGCGGTCACGTAGGCGTCGCGGGCGTCGGTCTTCGCCGCACCCGGGTGCGGGTCGGCGATGCGTCGCATCTCCAGTCCGGGCAGGTAAGCGACTTGATGGCCGCAGGCTCGGGCGACCGCGACCGGCAGGGCGCCGATCGAGGCGGTCTGGTCGACGACTACAAGGATCCGGCCGTGGCGGGCGAGTCTGTCGAACACCTGCCGCAACCGAGGCTCGGTGTTGACCAACGGGGCGTCGTGCAGCCGCTTCCCGCCCGGGTCCAAGGCGACGGCGTGGTGGCCCTCCTTGCCGACATCAAGGCCGAGGAACACCCGGTAATCGCCGTGCACAAGTCCCCGGGTGGGGACGATCAAAGGTAACGGGCGATGCTGTGGACTACGGCCCAAAATTGTCGGACCCGTCCGCTTGAGTTGGCCCCACCCAGTGAACGGGGTGGGGTTCGGTAGGCGCTGCCCAATACCTCGGCGTCGCGGTGGGGTTCGCGCCCGGCTCAACGCGGAGACCGGCGTGGGATCGTCTGCGCGTATAGGTGAGCAAAGCAAAGCGCACAGAAAAGCGCCCCGGCCGATCACGGCCGGGGCGCCTTTCCCGTGGCGGCGTATCAGGGGCGCCCGAGCGCCCGGTACTCCCACCCGGCCCCGCGCCACTGGGCGGGGTCCAGGGCGTGACGGCCGTCGACGATGCGGCGCCCGGCGGCGACCGCGGCCATCGCGTCCGGGTCGATCTCGCGGAACTCGGTCCACTCGGTCAGCAGGACGACCACGTCGGCGTCGCGGGCGGCGTCGATCGCGTTCTCGCCGTAGCCGAGCTCGGGATGCTGGCGGCGCGCGTTGTCCATCGCCGCCGGGTCGTAGACGACCACCGACGCGCCCATGCGGGCCAGCGTGGCGGCCACGTCGAGGGCCGGGGCGTCGCGGATGTCGTCGGAGTTGGGCTTGAAGGCGGCGCCGAGGGCGGCGATGCGCTTGCCGGCCACGTCGCCGCCGCAGAGCTCCACCACGAGGTCGACCGTGCGGGCCCGGCGGCGGGTGTTGATGCCGTCGATCTCGCGCAGGAAGCCGACCGCCTGGCCGACGCCGAGCTCCTCGGCGCGATGGGCGAAGGCGCGGATGTCCTTGGGCAGGCAACCGCCGCCGAAGCCGAGGCCCGGCCGCAGGAACTTGCCGCCGATCCGCTCGTCGTAGGCCAGCGCCTCGGCCAGGTCGTGCACGTCCGCGCCGGTCGCCTCGCAGATCTCGGCCATCGCGTTGATGTACGAGATCTTGGTCGCCAGGAACGAGTTCGCCGCCACCTTGACCAGCTCGGCGGTGGCCAGGTCGGTCACCTTGACCGGCACGCCCTGGGCCAGCACCGGCTCGAACGCGGCCCGCAGCATCTGCTCCGACCACGCGCTGGTGACGCCGAAGACCATCCGGTCCGGTCGCATCGTGTCGTCGACGGCGAAGCCCTCGCGCAGGAACTCCGGGTTCCAGGCCAGCTCGACCTGGTCGCCGGCCGGCGCCTGTGAACGGATCAGCCGGGCCAGGCGAGCAGCGGTGCCGACCGGGACCGTGGACTTGCCGACGACCAGCGCACGGCGGGTCAGATGCTGGGCCAGCGAGGTGACCGACGCCTCCACGTACGTCAGGTCGGCCGCGTGCGAGCCCTTCTGCTGCGGGGTGCCCACGCAGATGAAGTGCACGTCGCCGAACTCGGCCGCCTCGGCGAACGAGGTCGTGAACCGCAGCCGGCCGGTCTCGAGCGCCTTGGTCAGCAGCTCGGGCAGGCCGGGCTCGAAGAACGGCACCTCGCCGCTCGCCAGCTTCTCGATCTTCACCGGGTCGACGTCGACGCCGATCACCTCGTAGCCCATCACCGCCATGCAGATCGCATGGGTGGCACCGAGATATCCGGTGCCGATGACGGTCAGACGGGGAAGCAAGTTCATCAGTAGGCTCCGGAGCTTCGTACCACCGCACTCACCGTGCGGGCCAGGATGGCCAGGTCCATCGCGAGGGACCAGTTCTCGACGTACGTGAGGTCGAGCCGGATCGACTCGTCCCAGGACAGGTCGGAGCGACCCGAGACCTGCCAGAGGCCGGTGAGGCCGGGCTTGACGGCCAGGCGGCGGCGCATGTCGGCCGGGTAGCCGGCGACCTCGCGGGCCAGCGGCGGACGGGGACCGACCAGCGACATGTCGCCCTTGAGCACGTTCAGCAGCTGGGGCAGCTCGTCGAGCGAGAGCCGGCGCAGCCAGCGGCCGACGGGCGTGATGCGCGGGTCGTTGCGCATCTTGAACAGCTCGCCGTCGGTGTCGTTGAGGTTCCGCAGCTCCTGCAGGCGCGCCTCGGCGTTCACCACCATGGTGCGGAACTTGTAGAGCACGAAGAGCCGGCCGTCCTTGCCGACCCGCTCCTGCCGGAAGATGACCGGCCCGCGGCCGCCCGGCCCGAAGGCGACCAGCGCGGCCAGCACGAGCAGAACCGGCATGCTCAGCAGGAGCAGGACGAACGCGCCGACCCGGTCGAAGGCGGCCTTGATGAGGCGCGAGCTGCCCTTGAGACGGGGGTGCTCGACGTGCAGCATCGGCAGGCCGTCGACCGGGCGGATGGTGGTGCGGTCGCCGGCCACGTCGACCAGCGTGCTGGCGACGATGAGGTCGATCTCGTCGCGCTCGAGCTGCCAGGCGAGGCGGCGCAGCGCGGGACCGTCGATCTCGGGGCAGGACAGCACCACGACGGTGTCGGCGCCGGAGAGGCTGACCGCGCCGGCCACGTTGTCGAAGTCGCCGAAAACTGTTGGCAGGCCGGGCAGTTCGTCGTCGACCGCGCCGGGCGGGACGCAGGCGCCGATGATGCCGAGGCCGTGGTGGCTCTCGCGGGCCAGCCGGCGGGCCATGTCGGCGATGGCCCGGGCGTGGCCGACCAGGATCACCTTGTGCAGCCGCTCGCCGGCCGCCCAGCGGCGGTGCAGCAATTGCCGGTAGAGGTAGCGGGCGCCGACGTCGAGCAACGTTGCCATGGGTAACGCGATAATCACGTAACCACGGGCCAAACGCAGGTCGAGCGCGAAGGAAAAAATGGCCAGCGTAGCGGTGAGGCCTAGCCCGGATCGGACTACCCGCGCGTATTCGTCGGTGCCGACGAAGAGATGACGCGACTCGTACGCCCGGTTGATCGCCAGGACCGCGATCCAGGCGAGCGGGAATAGCAGGGTGAGCAGCAGGTAGTCCAGCAGGAACGGCTGGGCGGCGTCCGGCCCGAATCGCAGGAACAGCGCGGAGGACGCGGCCACGAGCCCGACCACGTAGTCGATCAGGTACAGCCGGCGCGCGTACCGCCCACGCCAGTCCATGCGGGGTGCGCTCGGGCGGAACTCCGCCGCCCGTAACGTGGTGAGCTGCGGTTTCTCCGGTGTGATCTCGATGGTGGAACCATCGTCGATCGTCTGCACGCCTTGCCTCCGTCATTGATGGCGGTCAACCACGGTCCGTTTGCTCCGGGCCTGCCGGACATGCCCGTACAGGCCACGCCTCTTTCATCGGTGCCGGCGGGTGGTGACCCGCCGGGCCCAGTAGCAGAGCCTTCCCATTCGAGTGGCGTTTCGGTACAGCCTTACGTGTTAGAGGAATGGCGAATCGGATGATGCCAATTCCATATGTGGGCCAAAGCTGTCAGATCGGGCGTACCGGACCCTCGGCACACACCGCTGCGTAACGTCCACGAAATTCCTTGCGACAGGCGAACTCATACTCGATCGAACGGTACGGGTCAATCGGCCGAGCGGGAAAGCAGAATGTATTAAATCCGACGGTGTTCTTCGATGTATCTGTTACAGGCATCGAAGCTCGGCAGCAGGCCGGCGGCCCGCGCCTCGGACAGCGACGGAGCGGCCGCGTCCTTCGTGGACAATAGCGGCGTCTCGCACGGCCACGCTATGCCCAGCTCGGGATCGAGCGGGTCGATGCCGTGCTCGTGCCCGGGCCGGTACGTGCTCGAGCACAGATAGGTGACCGTGGCGCCCTCGGTCAGCGCGCAGAACGCGTGCCCCAGCCCCTCGGCCAGGTACACCGCCCGGCGCTCCTGGTCGTCGAGCGGGACCGCCTCCCACGCGCCGAAGGTGGGCGAGCCGACCCTGATGTCGACGATCACGTCGAGGATCGCGCCCGCGACACACGTCACGTACTTGGCCTGCCCGGGCGGCACGTCGGCGAAATGGATGCCGCGCACCACGTCGCGGGCCGACGTGGAGAGGTTGGCCTGCGCCAGCTCCAGCGGATGGCCGACCGCCTCGGCCAGCTTGTCGAAGCGGTACCACTCCAGGAAGCTGCCGCGGGCGTCGCCGTGCTGGACCGGCGTGATCTCGTACGCGCCCTCGATCGTCAACGGCCGGATCTTCACAGCGAACCCCCGAACCGGCCGGCCGCCAGCAGCCGTACCAGATAGTCCCCGTAGCCGCTCTTCAGCAGCGGCTCCGCCAGCGACCGTAGCGAATCGTCGTCGATGAAGCCGAGCCGCCAGGCCGCCTCCTCGACGCAGCCGATCTTGAGGCCCTGCCGCTCCTCGATGACCCGCACGTACTCCGAGGCCTGCACCATCGACTGGAAGGTGCCGGTGTCCAGCCAGACCGTGCCCCGGTCGAGCACCGTCACGTCGAGCCGGCCCTGACGCAGGTACTCCTCGTTGACCGCGGTGATCTCGAGCTCACCGCGCTCACTGGGCACCAGCTTCTCGACGATCTGCACCACGTCGGCGTCGTAGAAATAGAGACCGGGAACGACGTACGTGGAACGCGGCCGGGAAGGCTTCTCCTCGATCGAGAGCACCTTGCCGTTCTCGTCGAACTCGACGACGCCGTAGCGCTCCGGGTCGGCCACCGGATAGGCGAAGACGCGACCGCCGGCCGGCCGGGCGAAGCTGGCGAGCTGCCGGCCGAGGCCGACGCCGTGGAAGATGTTGTCGCCGAGGATCAGGGCCACCGGCTGGTCGCCGATGAAGTCGGCCCCGATCTGGAAGGCCTGGGCGATGCCCTCGGGCCGGCGCTGCGCCGCGTACGTCAAGCTCAGCCCCATGCTGCTCCCGTCGCCCAGCAGCCGCTGGAAGAGCGGCTGGTCCTCGGGCGTGGTGATGACGAGAATCTCGCGGATTCCCGCCGACACCAGGGTCGTGAGGGGGTAATAGATCATCGGCTTGTCGAAGATCGGCATCAACTGTTTCGACATGGCCATGGTGATCGGCCAGAGACGTGAGCCGGTACCACCGGCCAGCAGAATTCCGCGCACCGGAGGAGGTTATGCGCAGGCCGCAAGCCACTACACTCCCCACCCGTGCAGATTTTCGTGACCGGGGGTGCCGGTTTCATCGGCTCCGCCTACGTGCGGGCCCTCTTGCAGGACGAATACGCGAGCGCCGTGGGCGCGTCGGTAACGGTTCTGGACCTGTTGTCCTATTCCGGAAACCGGGCGAACCTTCCGGAAACGGACTCCCGGCTCCGGTTCGTGCAGGGCGACATAACCGACGCCGCCCTCCTGCGGGACCTCCTCCCGGGCCATGACGCGGTCGTCCACTTCGCCGCCGAATCCCATGTGGACCGGTCGATCTCGGGCGCCCTGCCGTTCGTCACCACCAACGTCCTGGGCACCCAGACGCTGCTCGACGAGGCGCGCCGGGCCGGCGTCGGCCGCTTCCTGCACGTGTCGACCGACGAGGTGTACGGCTCGATCGACGAGGGCTCGTGGACCGAGACGTGGCCGCTGGCGCCCAACTCGCCGTACGCCGCCTCCAAGGCCTCCTCCGACCTGATGGCGCTGGCCGCGCACCGCACCCACGGCATGGACGTGGTCGTCACGCGCTGCTCCAACAACTACGGCACCCACCAGTTCCCGGAGAAGGTCATCCCGCTGTTCGTCACCAACCTGCTCGACGGCAAGCAGGTGCCGCTCTACGGCGACGGCGGCAACATCCGGGACTGGCTGAACGTGACCGACCACTGCCGGGGCATCCAGCTCGCGCTCGACAAGGGCCGGGCCGGCGAGGTCTACAACATCGGCGGCGGCACCGAACTGACCAACCGCGAGCTCACCGAGCGCCTGCTCGAGGCGTGCGGCGCCGGCTGGGACATGGTCCGGCCGGTGGCCGACCGCAAGGGCCACGACCGGCGCTACTCGCTCGACATCACCAAGATCAGCGAGGAGCTGGGGTACGCGCCGCAGGTCACGCTCGAGCAGGGGCTCGCCGACACGGTGGCCTGGTACCGGGAGAACCGTGACTGGTGGGAGCCGCTGAAGGCCCGGAGCGCGCTCTGATGCGCTGGCTGGTGACCGGCGCCGGGGGCATGCTCGGCCAGGACCTGCTGGCCGTGCTCGCCGATCTTGGTGAGCCGGAGGTCGTCGCCGCGACGCGCGCCGACCTCGACATCACTTCCGCGGAAGCGGTGCGGGCCGCGGTCGCCGATGCCGACGTGGTGCTGAACGCGGCGGCCTGGACGAACGTCGACGGCGCCGAGACCGACGAGGAGGCGGCGACGGCGGTCAACGGGCACGCGGTCGGGCTGCTGGCCGCCGCCGCCGGCAAGCGCCTGATCCACGTCTCCACCGACTACGTGTTCGACGGCTCGGCCACCACCCCCATCGCCGAGGAGACACCGCAGAACCCGATCAACGCGTACGGCCGGGGGAAGGCGCTGGGGGAGCGGGCGGTCCTCGGCTCGGGCGGGTACGTGGTGCGCACCGCCTGGCTCTACGGCGAGCACGGCCCGAACTTCGTCCGCACGATGCTGCGGCTGGCCGCCGAGCGGGAGACGGTCGACGTGGTCGACGACCAGGTGGGGCCGCCGACGTGGTCCTACGCGCTGGCCGGCCAGCTGGTCGCGCTCGGGCGGGCGGCCGCAGGCGGTGACGCTGCGCCCGGGGCCTATCACGGCACCGCGGCCGGGTCGACGAGCTGGTTCGGGCTGGCGCGGGCGACGTTCGAGCTCGCCGGCCTCGATCCCGCGCGGGTGCGGCCGACTACCAGCGACCGGTTCGTCCGGCCGGCGCCGCGTCCGTCCTACAGCGTGCTCGGTCACGACCGCTGGGCCGGAACCGGTGTCGCGCCGCTGCCCGGGTGGCGTGAGCAGCTCGCCGAGGCGATGCCGGCGCTGCTGCGCTGATCTCGCCGCCCCGGCCGCCGGCCGGGGCGGCCGGCGCGGCCGGCGTGCTGCAGGCCCGGGCGGCCCGGTCGCCGCCCGGGGAAACTTCTGCTTGTCCCCGTCATAGATGTGTCTCTATTCTTGCACAGGTAAGCGCTTTCCTGCCTCGTGGGCCCGCCGGTCACGGCGGTGGGCAGGCGTTCCCGACACGAGAAGCGAGGCGAGGATGAGACGTAGCATCGCTGCCCTGGCCGCCGGCGCGGCGGTCGCCGCCGTGGTGGCCGGTCTGCCCACCCGGCACGCCGACGCCGCCGCGGCCGGCGCCGCCACCGGCTACGCGTCGCAGAACGGGGGCACCACCGGCGGCAACGGCGGCGCCACCGTGCGGGCCACCACCGGCACCCAGATCCACCAGGCGCTGTGCAACCGGGCCAGCAGCAGCACCCCGATCACCATCGAGGTCGAGGGCACGATCAACCACGGCAACACGACCAAGGTCTCCGGCGACAGCTGCAACACGGCCGCCGACAAGATCGAGCTCAAGGAGATCAGCAACGTCACGATCGTCGGCGTCGGCGGCGGGGCCGTCTTCGACCAGCTCGGCATCCACATCCGGGACTCGCGCAACATCATCGTCCAGAACGTGACGGTCCGGAACGTCAAGAAGTCCGGCTCGCCGACCTCCAACGGCGGCGACGCGATCGGCATGGAGAGCACCGTCCGCAACGTCTGGGTCGACCACGTCAACCTCGAGGCGTCCGGCGGTGAGGACGCCGGCTACGACGGCCTGTTCGACATCAAGGACGACGTCCAGTACGTGACGCTCTCCTACAGCTACCTCAAGAACTCGGGGCGCGGCGGCCTGATCGGCTCGAGCGAGAGCGACACCGGGAACAGCTTCATCACGTTCCACCACAACCGCTACGAGAACATCGACTCCCGTACGCCGTTGCTGCGCGGCGGGGTGGCCCACATCTACAACAACTTCTACTACAGCCTCAACGAGTCGGGCATCAACTCGCGGGCCGGGGCGCGGGCCAAGGTCGAGAACAACTACTTCCAGAGCTCGCGGGACGTCCTCGGCACGTTCTACACCGACGCGGCCGGCTACTGGCAGGCCTCCGGGAACATCCTCGACAACGTGACCTGGTCGGCCAAGGACAGCGAGACGAACCCGGCCGGCCCGCTCATGCCGTCGAACACCACCATCAGCATCCCGTACGCGTACGGGCTGGACAGCGCTTCGTGCATCCCGTCGATCGTGCGCCAGACCGCGGGCGCGAACCTGGGCATGCGTACCTCCACCGGCAGTTGCCCGACCACCAGCGGGCCGTCCCCGACCTCACCGAGCCCGACGTCACCCCGGCCCACGACCCCCAGCCCCACGACACCCAGCCCGACGACACCCAGCCCGACAACACCCAGCCCGACCGCGCCGACCACGCCGAGCGGAACCAACCTCAGCATCGGCGCCGGCTCCGACGGGTCGAGCAAGGCGAGCGGCACCAGCTACGGCGACGTGCGCGACGGCAGCCTGACCACCTACTGGTCGCCGACCGGCAGCACCGGCTACATCTCGATCAAGTGGAGCAGCGCCACGACCGTCGCCCGCATCGCCATCCGTGAGACGAGCGGCGGCGGCGCGATCGGCAGCTACCGCGTCCTGAACGGCGACACCGGCGCTGTACTCAGGACCGGCTCCGGCTCCGGCGTCATCACCTTCGCGAGCACCTCGCTCAAGAAGATCACCTTCGACATCCAGAGCGCGTCCGGCACCCCGCGGGTCGCCGAGTTCGAGACGTACACCTCCTAGCCGCCACCGACGCCTTGCGCCGATCGGGAAAGATCGGCGCAATGCGTACCCTCGGTGTCCCTCTCGCGGTCCTCGTCCTCCTTTCCGGCTGTACGCGCGAAGCGTCCCCGGTCGAGCCGATGCCGAGGGTCGTGTCCGTCCCGCCCGCGACGATCCCGGCGTGCCCACCCTCCGGGCTGCGGGCGAGCGCCGAACGCGGGGAGGCCGCCGCCGGCTACCGCGAGATGACCGTCTACCTGGAGAACTGCGGCGACCGGGACTACCAGCTGCAGGGGCGGCCCGACATCGTGGTGCTCGGCGCGGACCGGAACCCGCTCCCGGTCGTGGTCGAGCCGAACCGGCTGGTCACCGCGCCGCCCCGGCGGATCGTGCTGAAGCCGGGCGAGAAGGCGAGCTCCACGCTGTCCTGGCACAGCACGGTCGAGGCCGGCAAGGAGGTCGCGACCGGCGCTTATCTCGCGGTGGCGGCGCTCGCCGGCACCGAGCACCAGACCATCGCGCTGCCGTCGGCGCTCGATCTCGGGACGACCGGGAAGCTGGCGACGACCGCCTGGAACTGACGGCGCTGTCGTCTTTCGGCATCGCCGGGTGACATCCCCTTGATCGTCGCGAGGACCGCGACCAGGGAATGCAGCTCGGAGCGGTGCTTACACCCGGCGTACGGGAAATGCCCTGAGGGTTTTCGTGGCCCGAGTCAGGCAGAAACCCGGAGGTGATCTGTGGCGGGCGAGGCGCACTCTGAGGGCACACCGAAACCACTTGAACCGGAGATGATCGGAATGCGAACCCAGCTTCTCGCCGCCCGCGCCGCCGCCCTGTTCGCCAGCGAGCTCCCGACCGGCTCGCGGCCCGCGCCCACGGCCGTCCAGGCCGCCATCGCGACCGCCGTCCACGCGTACGGTGGCAGCCGCGGATGTGTCGCCATGATGGCCGCCGCCTACGGCGACTACCCGGAGACCGCGGCCCCGCGCATGCGGTGGGCGCTCAGCGTGATCTCCCAAGCGCCCGGGGCCCGCCGGCCGGAACCGGAGCGGCAGCTCCTGGCCGCCTGAGAAAGCCCGCCTGAGAATGCACTGAGTGACGGGGCTCACCCTGACGGAAAAAGGGATGCTCGTCCGAGTGCGTCGATGGAAGGATTCGAGCCGACAACGACTCGCAATAACTTCCTGGAGCGTCACGTGACTGATCAAGCCGCCGCGCCGCCCACCAAGCTGGACGGCGCCGTGCTCAAGATCGCCGGCGTGGTGGTGCTCGGCGCGATCATGTCGATCCTCGACATCACCGTCGTCAGCGTCGCGCTGCCGACCTTCCAGACCGAGTTCAACGCTACGTACGCCGAGGTCGCCTGGACCCTCACCGGCTACACGCTGGCCCTGGCCACCGTCATCCCGCTGAGCGGCTGGGCCGCCGACCGGTTCGGCACCAAGCGCCTCTACATGCTGGCGCTGCTGCTGTTCACGCTGGGCTCGGTGCTCTGCGCCACCGCCACCTCGATCGAGCAGCTCGTCGGCTACCGGGTCCTGCAGGGCCTCGGCGGCGGCATGCTGATGCCGCTCGGCATGACGATCATGACGCGGGCGGCCGGACCGCAGCGCATCGGCCGGCTGATGGCCGTGCTCGGCATCCCGATGCTGCTCGGCCCGATCGGCGGCCCGATCCTGGGCGGCTGGCTGATCGAGGCCGCGAGCTGGCACTGGGTCTTCCTGATCAACCTGCCGATCGGCATCGTCGCGCTGATCTACGCGCAGTTCGCGCTGCCCAAGGACGACCCGCACCCGTCGGAGTCGTTCGACTTCCTCGGCATGCTGATGCTCTCGCCCGGCCTCGCGCTGTTCCTCTACGGCGTCTCGTCGCTGCCGGCCGAGGGCACGGTCACCGCGCCCAAGGTCTGGATCCCGATGGTGGTCGGCGCGCTGCTGGTGATCACCTTCGTGCTCTACTCGTTCAAGCCCAAGCACCCGCTGCTCGACCTGCGCCTGTTCAAGAACAAGCGGCTGACCGTCTCGACGATCTCGCTGTTCGTCTTCGTCATCGCGTTCATGGGCTCCGGCCTCCTGTTCCCCAGCTACTTCCTGCAGGTGCGCGGCGAGTCGACGCTGCACGCGGGTCTGCTGATGGCGCCGCAGGGCATCGGCGCGATGATCACGATGCCGATCGCCGGCACGCTGGCCGACAAGATCCCGGTCGGCCGCACGGTCCCGTTCGCGATGCTGCTGATCGGCGCCGGGTTCTTCACGTTCACCCAGGTCGGCGTCGACACTTCGTACGTGCTGCTGTGCGGCTCGCTGTTCGTGATGGGCCTCGGCATGGGCGGCACGATGATGCCGATCATGACCTCGGCGCTGCGCACGCTGCACCACCAGGACGTGGCCCGCGGCTCGACCCTGGTCAACATCCTCCAGCAGATCGGTGGCTCGATCGGCACGGCGACCATGTCCGTGATCCTGACCAGTCAGCTCAACGGCTCGCCGGTCATCCCCGGCGTCACCAACCCGCGGACGGGTGAGCCGATCACCGAGGCCGGCGCGGCGATCGCCCACCAGCAGGGCGCGCCGATCCCGCTGCCGCCGAACATCCTCGAGCGCGGCCTGCAGTTCGTGGCCGACTCGTTCGCCCACACGTTCACGGTCGGCTGGATCCTGATGCTGACGGTGTTCATCCCGATCGCCTTCCTGCCGCGCAAGAAGGAGGCCGCGCCCGCGGCTCCGGCCGGCGGTGACGGCGAGGCGGTCGAGCCTCCGGTGATGATCCACTGAGCCGGGCGCTCGCCGACGGACAGCGGTGCCGGGTCCTGATCTTCGATCTGGGCTCGGGCACCGCTTCGGTCGTGCACGAGAGCTCGACGGTCCTGTTCGAGGCGCCGAACTGGGCCGCCGACGACCGGCTCGTGCTCAACGGGGACGGACTGCTTTGGGGGCTGGCCCTCGACGGGTCCGCCCCGGCCCAGATCGTCTTCGAGGGCCTGCCGGCGCTGAACAACGATCACGTGCTCGGGCCGGGCGGCCTGGTCTACATGTCGGCCGACGACGGCCACATCTACGAGGGGTCGCTGGAGGGCGGTGCGGTCCGCCGGGTGACCCCCGACGACGGGTTCCTGCACTTCCTGCACGGGGTGAGCCCGGACGGGTCCACGCTCGCCTACGTCGGCATCACGCCCGGGGAGTGGACGTCGGGCACGCTGTGGACCGTCGGGGTCTCCGGGCGGGGCAGCCGGCAGCTGACCTCCGGGCCGGGCGCCGACGACGGGCCGGAGTACTCGCCGTCCGGGGAGTGGATCTACTTCAACACCGAGCGGTTCGGCGGAGGCGCCGCGCAGATTGCTCGCATCCGCCCGGATGGCAGCGGGTTGGAGCAGCTCACCTTCGACGAGCGGGTCAACTGGTTCCCGCATCTGGCCGGCTCCCGGGCGGTCTATCTGAGCTTCCCGCCCGGGACGGCGGGGCATCCGGCCGATCTGCCGGTGCTGCTGCGGTTGGTCGACGGCGACGACTGGCGGTCGGCGCGCACGGTGGTGTCGCTCGACGGCGGCCAGGGGACGATCAACGTCAACAGCTGGTCCCCGGCCGGCGACCGGTTCGCGTACGTCGACTACCCGGTGACCCGGTCCGCCTCGATGCGCACGATCAACCGGACCTGATCGCGGCCGCCGAACCACGGGTAGGGGCGGCCCAGATAGCGCTGGGACAGCTCCTCGATGTGCTCGGCGGCGCCGTGCTCGGTCACCTCGAGGACCCGGCCGCGCACCGCGACGTACCGGCTCGGGTTCTCCGGGTCCGCGACCGCGACCGCCACCCGCGGGTCCCGCTCGATGTTGCGGACCTTCTGGTGCCCGCGCACGGTGTTGATCACGACGTGATTGCCGTCGGTGTCCGCCCAGACCTCGGTGATCTGCGGCGAGCCGTCGGGCATGAGCGTCGTGAGGAAGCAGAGGCTGGGCCGGCGCAGCAGCTCGACCAGGTTCCCGGGAAGATCCACCCGCCCACTGTAGGGCGGCGGTGATCAGTCCTCGACCCGGAAGCCGATCTTCAGGCGTACCTGGAAGTGCGCGACCTGGCCGTCCACCACCTGGCCGCGAACCTCCTGCGTCTCGAACCACTCGATGTTGCGCACGGTCTGCGCCGCCTTGGCGATCCCGCTGCGAATGGCGTCGTCGATGCTGGTCGGGCTGCTGCCGACGATCTCGCTGAGCCGGTACACGTGGTTGGTCATGTCGCCCCCTCCGCAAAAGCCCATCCCACCACGCCGGGCGGCGTTCCCGCATCGTCTTCCGGCGGCGGCTCACCCGCGGCTCGCCCCGGCCGGGAACCGGCTTGCCTACGGCCGCCGGCGATGGCACGGTGTCCGCAGGTCATGAGTGCCAGCGCGCAGCCCCGGCTTGCTGGCCGGCAACCCTCCTCTCGCGGGCGGGGTGCCCCGGGTGAGGACCGGGTCCGGCGCACGGGGCGCCGGGCAAGTCGCGAACGGAGTGCTGCAGCCATGCCCTTTCCCGCCACCGTCACGCCGCCCGTGCTCGAGGGCGACCGGGTGCGCCTCGAGCCGCTCGACCGGCGCCACGCCGCCGGCCTCGCGCTGGCCGCCGAGGAGAGCCGGGACGCCTACCGCTTCACCTGGGTGCCCCGCGCCGAGGAGGTAGGCGACTACATCGACCAGCAGCATGCGCGGGCCGCGACCGGATGGCTGATCCCGTTCGCGCAGATCTGGGACGGGCGCGCGGTGGGGGCGACGGCCTACCTGGATCCCCGGCTCTGGCCCGGCCGTGACGAGCTGTTCGCCGTCGAGATCGGCTTCACCTGGCTCGCGGCCTCGGCCCAGGGCACCGGCGTCAACACCAAGGCCAAACACCTGCTTCTCGGGTACGCCTTCGAGCAGTGGCGGGTCGAGCGGGTCGACCTCAAGACCGACGCCCGCAACCACCGCTCCCGGGCCGCGATCGAGCGCGTCGGCGGCCGGTTCGAGGGCGTGCTGCGCTCGTGGAGCCGCTCCTGGGCGCCGGGCGAGGAGGGCCGCCTGCGCGACTCGGCCATGTTCTCGGTGCTGGCCGCCGAATGGCCGGCAATCAAGGAGCGGCAGGCCGCCCTCAACGCAGGCCGCAACGCACCGGCCGGCGGTTGAGCGGGCGGCCGGGACGCCTGTGGACGACGGCCCGAAAATGTCGGTGGGCCGTGGTCGAATGTGGCCCCACCCAAGAAAGGGTGGGGGCGGTCTGCGGGCGGCCGCCTCCGTAGGATGCGGCTCTGTGGCCAGCCGGATCGGGGACATCATTGTCGACTGTGGCGACGCGGAGCTGATGGCGGCGTTCTGGTGCGAGGTTCTCGGCTACCGGGTCTTCGCGCGGGACGCGACCGGCGTGGCCATCCGCGGGGCCACCGTCAGCCCGGACATTCTGTTCATCACGGTGCCCGAGGGGAAGGCCGGCAAGAACCGGCTGCATTTCGATGTCTGCCCGACCGACCGGTCGCCGGCGGAGGAGCTGGATCGCCTGCTCGCACTCGGCGCGCGACGGTCGGCGATCGTCGGCAGCGGCTCGTGGGTCGTTCTCGAGGATCCGGAGGGCAACGAGTTCTGCCTGATGTCCAAGCGGATCCCGGCCGAGCCCGAGCCGTTCCACGAGCCATGACGAGAAGCCGAACGGGACGAGAAGCCGAACGGCACGAGAGGCCGAACGGGACGAGAGGTTGGCCATGCGGATCGCGGCCTGTCAGACGCCGGAGATTCTCGGCGACGTCGACTCGGCGATCGCCGTGGTGCGAGACTTCGCCGCCCGGACCGAGGACGCCGACCTGCTGCTGTTCCCGGAGTGCTTTCTCCAGGGCTATCTCGTCACCGGCCAGCACGTACGCGACACGGCCCTCGAACTGGGCTCGGCCGAGCTCGACGACGTGCTGGCCCGGATCGCGGTCGCGGACCGGATGCTGGTGCTCGGCATCATCGAGCGGGCGGGCCGGCGGTTCTTCAACACGGCGCTCGTCGTGAGCGGCGGCCGGGTGCTCGGCGCGTACCGGAAGATGTTCTTGACCGCGGGGGAGTCGGTGTTCACGGCGGGTGACGGCTATCCGGTCTTCGAGTGCGCGGGGGTGCGGTTCGGCCTCAACATCTGCTTCGACGCGCAGTATCCGCAGGCGGCGCGGGCGGTCGCGGCGGCCGGTGCGCGGGTGGTGCTGCAGCCGGCGCAGAACATGATGCGGCGGGCGAGTGCCCTCGCCTGGGAACATCGGCACAACGCGGTGCGCGCTCGCCGCGTACGGGAGACGGGTTTGTGGTGGGTCTCGGCCGATGTGACCGGCGAGCGTGACGGGTCCCGCGTGGGTCTTGGGCCGACGGCCGTGATCGATCCGTCGGGGCGGGTGGTGGCGCAGGTTCCGGCGGGGGAGATCGGCTTCGTGACGGCGGAGATCTAGAGGCGGGTCGCGGCGCGGACCAAACCGGCCAGAGCGCGGGAACGGCTCTGCGGGGGCCAGGCGATCACCGTGGTCACCCGGGGCGCATCCGGCACCGGTACGGGGTGAAGCCCGTGCCCGAGCTGACCCCGGCACGACTCGGGCAGGACCGCCACCGTGCGGCCGAGCTGGATCAGCTGCAGCAACTGGGTGTGGTCGCGCACCTCGGGGCCCGGACCGTCCGGATAGGAGCCGTCGCGGCACGGCCAGCGCGGCATCGGCAGGTCCGGAACGGCGGCCACCTCGGCCATCGACAGCGCCGGGCGGGTGGTCAGTGGGTGCCCGGCGGGCAGCACCGCGACCTGGCCCTCGGTCATCAGCTCCTCGACGTCGAAGCCGGTGGCGGCGTCGAACGGCCGGTGCAGCAGCGCCACGTCGGCCCGGCCGTCGCGCAGGAGCCGCTCCTGCTCGCCGATCCCGCACAGGAGCACCTCGACCTCCACGGCGCCGGGCTCCACCGCGTACGCGTCGAGCAGCTTGGCCAGCAGCTCGCTGGACGCGCCCGCCTTGGTGACCAGCACGAGGCCGGGCTTGGTCGCCCCCGCCCGGCGGGTGCGCCGATCGGCCGCCGCCACCGCGTCGAGCGCCGCCCGCCCCTCGGCCAGCAGCACCGAACCGGCCTCGGTGAGCGTCACCGCCCGGCTGGACCGCTCCAGGAGGGTGACGCCGAGCCGCCGCTCCAGCTGCTGGATCGCGCGGGACAGCGGCGGTTGCGCGATGCCCAGCCGCTCGGCCGCCCGCCCGAAGTGCCGCTCCTCGGCGACGGCGACGAAATAGCGCAGCTCCCGCGTCTCCATGCCGCCGACGATACCCGCGGGGTATCGCCGGGTACTCAGACGGTGTTGGCGGCCACCGCCGCGCGCGGACAGGATCGACTCATGAGCGAGACGAAGATTGCGCTGGTCACCGGCGCGAACAAGGGGATCGGGTACGAGATCGCGGCGGGCCTGCTGGCGCTGGGCTGGAGCGTCGGCGTCGGCGCCCGGGACGAGGATCGCCGGGAGACGGCGGTGGCGAAGCTGGGCGGCAAGGCGTTCGGGGTGCCACTGGACGTGACCGACGACGCGAGCGTGGCCGCGGCCGCCCGGCTGCTCGAGCGCGACGGTCTCGACGTGCTGATCAACAACGCGGGGATCACCGGCGGCATGCCGCAGGATCCGATCGGCGCCGACCTCGACGCCGTGCGGGCAGCGGTGGAGACCAACGTCATCGGGGTCATCCGGGTCACCAACGCGATGCTGCCGTTGCTGCGCCGGTCGGCGTCGCCGCGCATCGTGAACATGTCGAGCACGGTCGGCTCCCTCACCCGCCAGACGGCGGGCGGCGACGTCGGCCCGATCTCGGTGGCCTACGCGCCGTCGAAGACCTTCCTCAACGCGGTGACCATCCAGTACGCCAAGCAGCTGCGCGACACGAACATCCTGATCAATGCGGGCTGCCCCGGTTACACCGCCACCGATCTGAACGGCTTCCGTGGCGTACGGACGCCGGAGCAGGGCGCCGCGATCGCGATCAAGCTGGCCACCCTCCCGGACGACGGGCCGACCGGCGGCTTCTTCGAGGACGCCGGCGTCGTGCCCTGGTAGGCGGCGCCGGCTTTGTCGCGTCAAAGGCGCAGGCGAGCGTTGTCGGCGGTGCCCCAGAGCTCGGCGATGCGCCCGCCGGCGATCCGGTACATGGCGAACTCGTCGGTCTCGACCGGCGACCGGTCGCCCGGGGCGCCCAGGAACGGCCGGTGCCGTGTTCCCCGGTCGTGCAGGTGGACGGCCAGCCAGGGCGCCTGCCGGACGACGTGCCGGATCTCCCACGTGTAGTCCGGGAACACGGCGACCGTCTTGCGGATGTCGTCGACGTACTGCTCCCGCGTCCGCCGAACCCCGTTCACCAGCACCGCGGAATGCACGAAGCCGGCGACCGCCGCCCAGTCCCGGTCGTTGCACGCGGCGAGATAGGCCGTGTACCTCTCGAGGGTCTCGCGATCGTCCATGCCACGGTCTTACCCGGGAAATGTCGCAGGCGGCGTCTAGCGTGTCGGCATGGCCACCTTTGTCATGATCCACGGCGCCGGCGACGTCGGCTGGTACTGGCACCTCGTCGAGGCCGACCTGCGCGACCGCGGCCACACGACCTCGGCCCCCGATCTGCCGTGCGATGACGACGCGGCCGGTCTCGTGGAATACGCCGACGTGGTCGCCGCCGCCATCGGCGCGCTGTCCGCGCCGGGCCCGCCGATCGTCGTGGCGCAGTCCCTGGGCGGCTTCGTCGCGCCGCTGGTGTGCGACCGCGTGCCGGTGGCCCAGCTGGTCCTGGTCGCTCCCATGATCCCCGCGCCGGGCGAGGCCCCCGCCGACTACTGGGCCGACACCGGGTACGACCACGAGGCCGAGGGCGATCTGTTCTATCAGGACGTTCCGGCCGAGCTCGCGGCCGAGGCGATGAAGCGCTCACGCCGCCAGTCCGAGACCCGGTTGTCCGAGCCGTCCCCGCTCGCGGCATGGCCGGCCGTACCGACCCGGGTGATCGCGTGCCGCGACGACCGGCTGCTGCCCTTGCCGTACCTCCGCCGGGTGTCGCGCGAGCGCCTGGGCATCACGCCGGAGGAGATCGACGGCGGCCACACGCCGGCCCTGAGCCATCCGCGGGAGTTGGCCGCCCTGCTGCATTCCTACGCGGTCGCCGAGAGCGGGGCGTGACCGATGCACGCCACCGGATATGACGCCGAGCTCCGCCTGCTGAACGACGTGCTGCGCCGCGCCGCCGCCATCGCGCCCACCGAGCACGTCCTCGACATCGGCTGCGGCGCCGGCCTGACCACCCGGGAGGCCGCGCGGGCCGCCGCACGCGGCACCGCCCTCGGCGTCGACGTCTCCGCGCCCGCCCTGGAGCGGGCCCGGGCCGCGGCCCGTGACGAGGGCCTGACCAACGTCCGCTTCGAAGAGGGCGACGCCCAGACCCACCCGTTCCCGGCCCTGCACTACGACGTGGCGATAAGCCGCTTCGGCACCATGTTCTTCGCCGACCCGGTGGCCGCCTTCGTCAACATCGCCTCGGCGATGCGCGCCTCCGGCCGCCTGGTGATGCTGGTCTGGCAGTCCCACGACCGCAACGAGTGGGACGCCGCGATCCGCCGGTCCCTGGCCCCCGGCACCCCGTCGGCCGCCGCCAACGGCCCCGACCCGTTCACGCTCGCCGACCCGCAAGCGGTCACCGGCCTGCTGCACACCGCGGGCTTCGACGAGGTCACGTTCACCGACGTCCGCGAGCCGATCTGCTTCGGCCCCGACGTGCCGTCCGCCATGGCCTGGATCCGCGGCTTCAGCTGCACGGGCGAGCTGCTCGGCCGCCTCGGCCCGCCGGCCGCCGAGGTCGCGCTCGACCGCCTGCGGCGGGAGGTGACCGCCCACCGGAGAGAGGACGGCGTCTGGTTCGGAGCGCGTTCCTGGCTCGTCTCCGCCCGCCGTCCCTGAGCGGACCGCCGACGGGCCTGTTGCCGACAACTGTCTTGACGACGCCGCCCCGGACGCGGACCGTCGGTCCCTATGGTCGTCGGGCGCGCCTGGGTACTCGATGCCGTCGAGGACTGGCTGTTCCGCGGCGACGAGCGCTTCCTGCTGCTGGTCGCCGAGCCGGGCTGGGGCAAGACCGCGGTCGCCCGGTGGCTGGCCGGTGACGATCCGGCCCCGTCCCGGGCCGGCCCCCTGCGGGCCCGGGTCGACGCCGTGCGGTCCCGGATCGACGCCACCCACTTCTGCGTGGGCCGAGGTCAGGACGGCGCGGCCAACCCGGCCCAGTTCGCCACCGGACTGGCCCAGCAGCTCATGTCCGACGACGGGGTCGCGCTGGCCCTGCTGGCCGAGCTGTCGCCGGAGACCCGGATCGTGCAGAACGTCGGCCGGAACGCCGGTCAGGTCATCGCCCTGCAGAACCTCGTCGTCAACCAGGTCGACCCGCGCGACGTGTACCACCGCGTGGTCCGCCGCCCGCTGCAACGCCTGGCCGGCGGCGGCGCCCCGGTCATCCGGACGATCCTGGTCGACGCCCTGGACGAGGCGCCGGCCATCGTCGGGCTGCTGGCCGGCTCCGGCGACTTCCCGTCCGGCGTCCGGTTCGTGCTCACCACCCGCGACGTTCCGGCGGTGGTGGACGCGTTCGACGACGCCCGGCTGGTCAACCTGTCCGGGGCCCAGTTCGCCGCGCGCACCGACGAGGATCTCCGCGACTACATCGCCGGGCGGGTGGGCGATCGGGACCGGGTGGACGATCTGGTGCGGCAGGCCGACGGCAATTTCCTGTACGCGTACTGGCTGCTGGCCGAGCTCGCCCGGGGAACCGACATCGGCGCGCTGCCCCGCGGCCTGAACGGGCTCTACCGCGCGTTCCTCGATCGTCTCGTCCCCTCCGGCGACGCCTGGCTGACCCGGCACGAGCCGTTCCTCGGCTGCCTGACCGTGGCCACCCCGGTCGCGCCGGACGCCGCCCTGCCCCGCTGGCTCGACTGGTCCCGTGCCCAGCTCAACGTGCACCTCGACGAGGTCACCCAGGCCGTCGAGCACGTGCCCGACCCATCCGAGGGCGACCCCGGCTACCGCCTCTACCACCGCTCGGTCGCCGACTTCCTGGTCACCGAGGAGTACGAGGACGGCGGCCGGCGCCGGCGCAACCGGTACTACGTGGAGCCGCTGCGCCAGCACGAGCGGATCGTCGAGCACTACCTCCGCGCACCGGACTGGGAGCGGGCCGACGAGTACTGCCTGCGCCGCCTCGTCCACCACCTCGCCGCCCGTGCCCGCCTCGGCGGCCCGGCCGACGACCTCTACCGGATCGTGCTGGACGAGCGGTTCCGTTTCGCCCAGCAGGACCGGCTCGGCATCCACCGGTCGCTGACCGATCTGCGCGAGGCCCTGGACGTCGCGCTGGCCCGCGGCGACCTGCTGCCGGCGCTGCGCTGCGTGGCCGGATACCGGAGCGTCACCGCCGCCGAGAGCCTGTCGGCCGCCGTCTTCGAGGCGGTCGACGTCGGGGACTTCGGCCGGGCGGTCCGGAAGATGTCCCACTACACCACCGGGCCCAACGCGTCCGCCTGCTGGAACGAGGTCCTCAAGCTCTACCTGGCCTGGGAGGCGGCCGAGTCGGGGGCGGGCGCGCGGGCGCGCGAGCTGGTCGGCCAGGCCGCCCCGAGCTATCGCGACCTCGGCGGCGCGTTCCTGGCCCGGATCGCGGCCGCGCTCGGCGTGAGCGTGCGGGAGCTGGGCGGCGACCCGCGGACGAGCGAGCTCTACGAGGTGGCGCCGGAATGCTCGCCGGACGAGTTGCAGGCGGCCGTCCTCGACCTCGAACCCAAGATCGAACGGCTGGAGCGGCACATCGACGCCAAATCGGAGCCGGTCACGTCCGCGCTCATGGCCACGCTGCGTCCCCACACCGACCTGCTGAGCCCGGAGAGCAGCTCGATGCTCGCCTACTCGCTCGGCGAGGGCCTCGGCCGGACCGCGGCGCACCCCATCGGCCGCGCGTTGATCGAGCGGACGCTCGCCGCGGTCAGCCGGAACCCGTACCCGCGGTACCGGGATCTGGCGCTGCGGCAGATCGGCACCGCGGTGCTGCGCTCGCCCGACCGGCTCTGGGCGCGGGCGCGACTGCGGCGCATCCTGCGGGCCGGCCTCGACGACGAGGGCGTCACGTTCACCTTCGACCTCCCGGTGCTGCTGGTGGCCGAGGGCGAGCGCCGGGGTCTGCACTTCGAGGAGCTGCGCGCCTACGTCGGCCAGGCCGCCGCCCAGGACGACATCTGGGGTACGGAGATGCGGTTCAACGGCGCCCGGGCCGCCGCGGCGTCCCGGCTCGGCGACCCCGACCGGGCCTACCACCTGCTGCTCGACGGCTCCCGGGCGGCGACCGCCTACGCCGGCTACGGCACGCTCGCCGTGCTGTCCCTGATCGACCGCTGCCACGAGATCGGCCGTCCGCGACTGGCCGGGCGGCCGATCTGGGGCCCGCGCGGCGACCAGACGATGCCGGACATGGCCGAGCAGTTCGCCCGGACCGTCCAGGACCCCGAGTTCGGTCAGGAGCGGCTCGTGCTGGTGGCCGACCATCGGCTGTGGCGCGACGAGCCGCCGCCCGACCCGGAGACGGCCCTGGCCCGGCACTCGCGGATGGGCGCGCTGGACACCCGGGCCGCGTACCGGGGCCTGATCTCGGCCCGCTGGTCCGGCGCGGGCGGCGCGACCGCCCGGCAGGTGGCGCGGCTGGTGCCGCTCGCGCTGGCCGACACGACCGGGCTCGACGCGCTGCTGGCGCGGCTGGTCGGGGCCGGGCTCGAGCGGCGCGGCGACGACGAGGTGCGGGCGCTGGCCGAGCTGACGACGCAGGCGTTCACCACGGGACGGCCGTGGAGCTCGGGGCAATGGAGGTGAGGCAATGCCGGATCCGCTGACGATGACGGTGCTCGGCGGGGTGGCCGCGGCCGAGGGGATCAAGTTCCTCTACGGGCAGGCGGCGGAACTGCTGAAGGGGTGGCGCGAGCGGCGCGCGGCCGGCCGGCACGACGAGCTGCGGGTGCCGATCGTGCCGAACGACATCCTGGACGGCGAGCCGGCCGATCCGGTGGTCGACGCGGGCGTGGTGGCGCGCGAGGAGAAGGAGCTGGCGCGGCTCTGGGGAGCGCTTTCGCCGTACGCGCTCGATCTGGCGGACATCGATCTGGAGGACGACGAGCTGGCGGAACAGGCCGGGAAGCTCCGCGCGCTGCTCGAGGCCGCCTACGGGCAGCGGTTCACGTTCCGGGGCGAGCAGCGGGAACCGACCGGCTCGAAGGTGACCGTCCGGCTCGCGCTCGGTGATGTCTACGGTCAAGTGGTCGGCTTCGAGGGACGCATCGCCGGCCAGATCGACGTCGTGGAGAACATCAAGACCGTCGGCAAGGACGGCAAGGTCTGGGGCGTACGGGAATCAGAGCAGTGAGCGGGCGGCGGAGCGCTTGAGCTTGCCGGACGGGGTCTTGGGCAGCGAGCCCGGGGGAAGCACCCGCACCACCGCCGGACGGGCGCCGGCCTCGGCCACCACGGTGGACACGATCTCCCGGCGGATGCGCTCCTCGGCCTCCTCGTCGCCGGCCCGGCGCGACTCGGCCAGCACCGCGAACGACTCGCGCGGCACGTCGTCCTCGCCCGGAGTGAGGCGGACGGCGGTGACGTTGCCCTCGCGGACGCCCTCGACCCGGCCCGCGGCGCGCTCGATGTCGGTGGGGTAGATGTTGCGCCCGCCCATGATGATGACGTCCTTGCGGCGGCCGCAGACCACGATCTGCCCGTCCACCAGGTAGCCCTCGTCGCCGATGTCGAGCCAGCCCTCGTCGTCGCGCGCGTTCCGCTCGCCGGCCGGCGTCACGTACGTCTCGGTGACCGACTCGCCGCTGAGCTGGATGCGGCCGACCTGGCGGTCGCCGAGCACGGCACCCCGGTCGTCGACGACGCGGACCGTGACGCTCGGGAACGGCTCGCCCAGCAACGGCAGCTGCCGCGCCGAACCGGCGGCCGGCACCGCGCGCCGATGCGCCTCCAGCTCGGTGGCGTCGACCGTGTCCAGCAGCATCGGGTCGTCCATCGCCGACATCGAGATCACCAGGGTGCTCTCGGCCGCCCCGTAGCAGCAGTTCACCGCCTCCGGACGCAGCCCGAACCGGGCGCCGGCCGCGACCAGCGCGCGCATGGTGGTGGGGTCGACCGGCTCGGCGCCGTTGCCCGCGACCCGCAGCTTCGACAGGTCGAGCGCGCCGTCGGGCACCCGCGCGAGCTGCCGGGTCAGCACCGCCCAGGCGAAGTTCGGCGCGGTGGTGATGGTCGCGCCGTACCGGCTCATCACCTCGGCCCACACCAGCGGCCGGCTCAGGAAGTCGGCCGGCGTGAGGCTGACCAGCTCCATCCCGCTCAGCATCGGCAGCAGCAGGCAGCCGACCATGCCCATGTCGTGGAACATCGGCAGCCACGACGCCATCACGCCGCTGGTGTCGCAGCCCAGGTGGCGCGCCGAGTCGGTCAGGTTGGCGAACAGGTTGCGGTGCGTGATCCGCACCGCCTTGGGCTCCGCCGTCGACCCGCTCGTGAGCTGCAGCAGCGCCGGCGTGTCCTCACCGGTGAAGACCGGCGTGAGCTCCGGGCCGTCGCTCAGGGCGCCGGCCAGGTGGTGCTTTATCCCGTACGCCTCGAGCACCGCCGTCGCCGCCTCGAAGGGCGACCCGACGATGACCGCCCGGGCATCGATCATCTTGAGCACCCGCAGGGTGTCCTCGCGCCAGACGTCGAGATCGGTCCGCGCCGTGGGCTGGTGCAGCATCGTCATGCTGCCGCCGGCGAGCCAGATCGCCTGAGCCACCGGCGCGATGTCGGCGGGCAGCCCGGCCAGCACCGCCACCGCCTGCCCCGGCTGGAGACCGGACGCCACCAGCGAGCCGGCGACGCGGCGCGCTTCGGCATGCAGCTCGGTCCACGTGCGACGCCGCGGCGCGCCCGGCTCCCCGGTCACCATGCCCGTCCGGGCGGTGGCGGCGGTAGCGATCACGCCGTCGACGAAGCGGCTCACGGAACCCCCTACGCTCGGTGCCGGTAGCGTACCGCGACGGGCATGGCCGCGGAGGTGAGCGCCTGCGCTGTGGATATCCGCCGGGTTTTGTCGTAGGCGGCCGCTATTTTCGGCCCCACCCAGTCACGGGTGGGGGTGGCCTGGGGGCCGGGCGGTTTCTGGGGTTCGTTGCCGCGCGGCTCGGCGGCGATCTCGCGGCATGGTGCGCCCCGGCCCCGGACGGACTGGGCCCGGCGGAACGTCTCGAGTGCCATGCGGCTGCGGCCGGCCGGGAAGGTCGTGGTGTGGGCGTGACAGGTTCTGTTGCGGGCTCCACCGCTGGTACAGCCCGGCCGAGGTGGGCGACGGTCTGCCGGGTCGTGGCGCGCGGCCGGGCACCACGTGCACCTGCGCGCTGACGGTCCGGGCGCTGCGCCCCGACCGCTCATCCGCGCCGGATGAAACCGCCGGTCAAACCTTGTGCGGCCCGGCCGTGGGCTGCAAACTTCCGGCCATGAGCGCTCAGGCGACTCTGGTGTTCCTGGTCGTGGTGGGCGCGCGGTTCGCAGTGCCGCTGTTCATCCCGCTCTTCCCGCTGCCCGCGATCGTCACGGCGCTGGTCCTCGACGGCATCGACCAGTCGGTGTTCCAGTGGTTCGGCTACGACCCGCCCGGATACCAGGGCTACGACAAGGCGATGGACATGTTCTACCTGTCCGTCGCCTATCTGTCGGTGCTGCGGAACTGGACGAGCCGGCCCGCCCTGCGGGTGGCGCGCTTCCTGTTCTTCTACCGCCTCGTCGGGGTGGTGCTGTTCGAGCTGCTGGACCAGCGGTGGATCCTGCTCGTCTTCCCCAACACCTTCGAATACTTCTTCATCGCGTACGAGATCGTGCGTCTCCGCTGGGATCCGGCGCGCGTGGGCATGCGACGGTGGGTGATCACCGCGGCCTGCATCTGGATCTTCGTGAAGCTGCCGCAGGAGTGGTGGATCCACGTCGCCCAGCTGGACTTCACCGACACCGTGGCCGCGAACCCGTGGATCACGCCGCTGCTGCTCGTGCTCGCGGTGATCGCGGGGCTGTGGTTCTGGTTCTGGCTGCGCCCGCGGCTGCCGGCACCGGCCTGGGGCCGGCGCTGGGCCGCCGAACCGCTGCCGGCGGCGATCGACACCGCGGCCGAGCGCGACTCCTGGGTGGCCGTCCACGGGCGGATCTTCTCCTCGGCCACCCTTGAGAAGGTGGTGCTGATCGGCCTGCTCTGCGTGATCTACGGGCAGGTGCTGCCCGGCCGCAGCTCGACCGATCTGCAGCTGTTCCTCGGCATCGCCGCGTTCGTGGTGGTCAACGCCGCGATCAGCCTCGCCATCGCCCGCCGGGGCGGCAGCCTGGACTCGGTTCTGGCCGCGTTCGGCGCCCGGCTGGTCATCGACGTCGCCCTGGTGGTCGGTGCCGGCTGGCTGCTCGGAAAGGCCGGGGGCGGGCTCAACGTCGGCAACGCCCTCTTCTTCGCCGCGCTGCTCAGCCTGCTGGTGACGCTCGACGACCGGTTCCGGCCGGTGTCGCAGGTACGGTTCGCCCGGTCGCCCGAGCCAGCGCTGCCCTGATCGCGAGGGCGCCGGCCTCGTCGGTGGTCTCGCGCCCGGACTCGCCGGCCGGGGCCGCCGTGCCGAGCGCGACGCCGACCGTCTCGGCCACGACGTGCTTGGCCGAGGCATGGATCGCGGCGACGCCGGTGCCCACGATCGCCGCCACGGACTCCGGCCGCACCCCGCCGCCGGCCATGATCTCCAGACCGCCGCCGGCGGCGCGCACGAGCGCGGCGAGCGCGGGCAGGGCGTCGGCCACCCGGGCCGCCCCGGCCGAGGTGAGCACGCGCTTCACCCCGTACGAGACCAGGGTCTTGATCGCGCTCTCGGGGTCGCTCAGCGTGTCGATCGCGCGGTGGAAGGTGACCTCGCCGCAGATGCCGGTGACCCGGCCGACCAGGCCGCTGTCGATCCGGTCGTCGCGGACGCCGCCGATGACCACGCCGCTCGCGCCCGCGTTCAGGGCGTGCCGGACGTCGCGCAGGAGAAGCGCGATCTCGTCGGGGGAGTAGTCGAAGCCGCCCGGGCGCGGGCGCACCAGAACATGAACCGGCGGAATGCCCGGGGTGGCCACGGCCGCCTCGATGAAGGCCAGCGAGGGCGTCAGCCCGCCGAGCGGGAGCGCCGAACACAGCTCGATGCGGTCGGCGCCGACCCGTGCCGCCACGGCCAGGCCGTGCGAATCCTGAACCGCCAGCTCGAAGGCAACCATAGTGTTAAGGATCTTTCCATATCGGCCGCCGTAGATGTAAGCGCGAGAGCTAGGCGAGCACCACGGCGAGCGGGCCGGTGCGGCTCTTCTTCGCCTCGTACATCGCGGCGTCGGCGCGGGCGATCAGCTCCTCCGGGTCGCTCGCGCCGCACGGCGACCAGGCGATGCCCATGCTGGCCTGGGGCCGCAGGACCTCGCCGGCCGCCCGGATGCCGTCGCCGTCGCCGTCGCCGGCCAAGCTGGCCAGCAGGGCGGCGCCGATGCGGTGGGCGTCGGCCGGTGACGGCACGTCGCGGCAGATGACCACGAACTCGTCGCCGCCGATCCGGCCGAGCAGGCCGCCGTACGGCACGGCCAGCCGTAGCCGGGCGGCGACGTGCACCAGCAACTGATCGCCCGCCGCGTGCCCGTACCGGTCGTTCACCTGCTTGAAGCTGTTGAGGTCGAGAAAGACCACCGCGGCGCCGGCGTCGGCGCACTGGACCGCGTCGTGCAGGGCGGCCATCGTCGCCGCCCGGTTGTGGCAGCCGGTCAGCTCGTCGAAGGTGGCCCGGTGGCGCAGCTCCTCGCGCAGCCGTACGTCCTCGGTGACGTCGGTGAGGCAGATGATCGCCCCGGTCACCGCGCCGGCTTCGTCGGTGAGCGCGCGCAGGTTCGCCCGCATCCGCCGCGCGGGCCGGCCGGGCTCGCGGGTGCCGTACTCGAGGTCGACGTCGCGCCCGGTGCCGAGGACCTCGGCGAGGGCGCCGGCGGCGGCCGGGCGGTCGGCGGGCGCGATCGCGTCGAGCAGCCCGTCGACCGGGTCGCCCAGCCGGGCGTGCAGGGCGCGGGCGGCCCGTTCGTTGAGGTAGTTGATCCGGCGGCCGGCGTCCAGCTGCAGGACGCCCATCGGCAGCGTCTCGGTGAGCCGCCGCATGAGCTGCTCGGCGGCGCGGACCGCCTCCTGGGCCGCCATCTCGTCGGAGATGTCGAGCATCTCGGCGATCACCGCGGGACGCTCGGGGTCGCCGAGCCGGTTGTGGTTGGTGATCTCGAACCAGACCGTGGTGCCGTCCCGGTGCAGGTGCCGCAGCCGTACCCGCCGGACCGCGCCCGGTCCGGCGCTGAGCAGGTCCATCCAGCTCGCGATGGACCGCTCCCGGTCGTCGGGGTGCACCAGGTCGAGGCTGCGGGTGCCGGCCAGCTCCTCGGGCTGCCGGCCGAGCAGCGGCGCCACCTCGGGCCCGATGTCGGTGATCACCGAGTTCTGGTCCTTGCGCATCGTCACCAGCCGCGGCCGTACCTCGTCGTGCGCGAGGGCCGGGCCGGCCAGGCCGCCCGCCATGCCGGTGATCAGGCCGGCATGGACGCCGAGCCGGTGGGTGAGGTCGATCAGGTGCAGCCGGACCTGCCGGTCGGGCGCGGCGACCGGGCGTACCAGGCACTCGCCCACGCCCTCGGCCAGCAGCTGATGCCACGCGTCGAGAGCGGTCACGTGGTCCTCGCCGACCACGACGCCGAGCAGCGACGCCGGCCCCTCGATCGGGCGCAGGCCGGTCGCGGCCAGCTCGTCCGGCAGCGGCACGAGAAAGCCGGTGGGCGCCATCGCCGCGATGAACGCCTCGGGGTTCTCCGCGACCACGGCGGCGAGAACGGCCTCCCGCCCCGCCGGGTCGATCATGCGGTTCTCCGCCATGCCTCCCTGTATCGGTAGCGGCGGGCGGACGCTGAAGACTTCTCAGCGGGCGGCGGCCTCGGAGAGCTGCGGATCGGGCGCCGGGCTCAGGAGCGAAAGCGACGCGCTGATCACCAGCACCTCACGCACCAGCCCGTACGCGTTGACCACGCGGTAGGCGCAACCGCGGCCGGTGGCCGCCTCATGGCCGGACAGCAGCGCGCGCACGCCCGCGGCGGCCAGGAAGGTGACGTGGCGCAGGTCGACCACGACCTCGGTCACGCCGGGCTGGGTCACCGCGTTCGTCAAGAAGGTGGCCAGGCACGCGCTGACGTCCTGGTCGATCTCGCCGGTCACGGACAGCCACGCGACACCTGCCCGGTCCTCCTTGCTGACCGCGAACGGGTTGGCCATCAGGATCCCCCAGGAGAGGCGACAGGTGCGAGAGTCAGATTAACCTCTGCGAAGCGCCGCCCAGACCACCTTGCCGTCGTCCGTCCGGTGGGTCCCCCAGCTCTGGGCCAGCGCGTCGACCAGCACGAGCCCCCGGGGTGCCGACGGGGAGGGCGATGGCGGGACGGTGAGGACCGGTCCGGCGGCGGCCCCGTCGCGCACCGCGATCAACAAGTAGCGGCGGCCCAGTGACAGCCGGAGGGTGATCATGGTGCCGGCGTGGTCGACGCTGTTGGACACCAGCTCGCCCGCGACGACGGCGCCCGGCCCGATCAAGTGCGGCAGCTCCCACTGCTCGCAGGCCGAGAGCACCAGCGCCCGCGCCCGGCTCGCGGCGCCGATGACCGGGAGCAGCACGTCGCTGATCGTCGGCAGCCGGAGCCGGGGCGAGGCGGTCAGGGCTTCCGCGGCCGAGGTGTGGACGGCCAGCCGGCCGTACCGCCGCTGGAGCATGCCGGCCAGCGACCGGTCGGGGGTGGAGATCAACAGCGGGGTGCCGGGCCAGATCGACGCGTGGCGGGAGGCGGCCAGGAAGACCGCCTCCGCGGCCGGCTCGATGACGTCGACGCCGGACAGGTCGACCACCACCGCCTCGGGCTGCTCGGACAGGCATTTGAGCAGGGTGGCGCGCACCCGCGGCGCCGTCGCCGACGAGAGCCGGCCGCTCACGCGTACCAGCAGGCGGGCGCCGACGAACTCGACGTCGCACCGAACGTCAGACACCTGACGATTATCACCCCCGCGGGCTCACAGGAGACCGTTCTCCCGGGCGAGCGCCACCGCCTCGCTGCGCCGGCTCGCGCCCAGCTTGCGGTAGACGGCGCGCATGTGCGCCTTGACCGTGTTGACCGAGAGGCCGAGCTGGGTCGCGATCTCGGCGGCGGTCAGCATGGTGGTCAGGTAACGCAGCACCTCGGCCTCGCGGACGCTCAGCCCCTCGACCGCCGGGCCGGCCGGCGCGGCCCGGCCGGCGGGGGCGGGCTCGCCGAGCAGCTGCAGCCGCCGCAGCAGGGCGGCCAGCCGGGGCCCGGGCGCGGCCAGCGGGCGGCGGATGCCCTCGCGGCCGGCCAGCGCGACCGCCTCGCCGAGCAGGTCGGCGGCCTGCACCGGGTAGCCGCGCGCGTCGGCCACCAGCGCCCGCAGGATGCCGGCCTCGACGCCGGAGATCGTGTCGCGCGGCCCGGCGGGCGCCTCGGCGAGCAGGATCTCGGCCCGGCGGTATGCGCCCTCGTCGTACGCGGCCTGCGCCCGGCAGACCACCTCGGCGAGCGAGGGATCGGCGCCGGAGTAGCGCCCCGCGACCCGCCGGGGCTGGTCGTCGGCCAGGTCGAGCCGGGACTCCTGCAGCAGCAGCCACCGGTCGATGCCGGGGACGCGCAGCCGGGCGGACCGGCCGGCGTGCGCCTCGGCCAGCCGCTTGCGGGCGGCGGCCAGGTCGCCGGTGGCCGTGTCCAGCCGGACCTGGACGCCCAGGGCCACGAGGCGCTGCGCCGCCTCCGGATCGCTGTGGTGTGCCCGCAGGCCGTCCTCGAGCGCGCGCCGGGCCTCGTCCAGCTCCAGCGCCTCGATGTGCACCAGGGCGCGGGCCAGGTGGGCGGCGACGGTCTGCAGTGCGTACCGCCAGCCGCGCCGGTCGGCCACGTCGCACGCGCTCGCGGCCAGCCGGCCGGCCTCGTGCACCGAGCCGGACATGGCCTGCAGCAGCGCGAGGTGCCCGGTCGCGTTGATCTCGGCGAGCTCGACCCCGGCGGTGCGGGCGGCGCTCGAGGCGGCCCACAGGCAGCGCTCGGCCTCGTCCCGATCGCCCGACCAGAGCAGTGCCAGACCCTTGTTGTTGAGGGCGATCGCGCGGTTCTGGGCGATGGCCGGGACGGCGGTGACGGTCGCGGCGCCGAGCAGCTCCAGCAACCGGTCGCTGCCGCGGATGACGGCCGGCATGTCGCCCACCGCGCGATCGGCGCCCAGCCGCAGCACGTACGTCATGATCTCGACCGACTCGCGGGCCGGCGCCGGTCGCTCGCCCAGCATCGCGAGGGCGGTGTCGAGCCGGGCCGGGATCGCCTCGTAGTCGCCGGTGTGGAACAGCAGCAGCGCGCCGCAGATCAGCAACTCCGGTGTGGTGGTCATGGTGTCGCCGGGAATCTCCCGCAGGATCTTCACGAGCGCCTGGCGGTGCGCGGAGACCATCAGCGGCGCCGCCTGGGTGGTGACGAGCTTTCCCACGTACGCCCAATCGCCGCCCGCCACGGCATGGTCGAGCGCCTCCAGCACCGAGTGGTTCTCGGCGTGCCAGCGGGCGGCCCGCCCATGCAGCTCGGGCAGCGTCCCGGGCGACTCGATCAGCAGCCGGTGCCCGAGCAGGTCGCGCAGCAGGTGGTGATAGCGGAACCAGAGCGGCTTGGCGCCCAGCCGCAGCACGAAGTCGTTGTCGCGTTCCAGCTGCTCCAGCGTGCGCTGCCCGTCGCCGTCCCGGGTGATCGCGTCGGCCAGGCCGGCGCAGACGTTCTCGCAGATGCTGGTCTGCAGCAGGAACCGGCGCTGGCGGCGGGTGCTGGTGGCGAGCACCTCCTCGGTCAGGTAGTCGTCCACCCCGCGTACGTCGCCGGCGAAGTCACCGACCGCGGGCGGCCCGTCGTGCCCGGCCAGGAACGCCGCCCCCAGCTGAAGCCCGGTCACCCAGCCCTCGGTGCGCCGCACCAGCGTCGCGATGTCCTCGCCGGGGACGCTCAGCCCGTGGCCGGTGAGCAGCCCGGCCGCCTCCGGCTCGGTGAACGCGAGATGCCCGGTGCGGATCTCGGCCAGGCCGCCGGAGGCGCGCAGCCGGTGCAGCCGCAGCGGCGGCTCGGCGCGCCCGGCGAGCACCACCCGCAGGGGCGGCGGCAGGCGGTGGAGCAGCTCGGCCAGCTCACGCAGCACGCCGGCGTCGTCGATCTCGTGGATGTCGTCGAGGACCAGCACGGTCCCGGCCGGCACCTCGGCCAGGCCGGCCTGCAGGCGGCCGGTCCGCTCGCGCTCGTCGGCGGGCACCGAGCCCAGCGCGGCCAGCGGGTTGGCCGGGGACAGGGCGCCGGCGACCCGCAGGGCGGCCAGCACGTACGCCCAGAAGATCTGCGGGTCGTTGTCGTGCCGGTCGAGGCTCAGCCAGGCGACCGGGGTGCGGCGGGTCCGCGCCCAGGCCGAGACGGCCATGGTCTTGCCCCATCCGGCGCCGGCGCACACCAGGGTCACGGGACACCGGACGGCGTCGTCGAGCAACGTCATCAGCTGCGGCCGATCGACCGCCGTGCGCAGGGTCCGGGGCCGCGCCGTCTTGGCCGGGACCAGGGGAGCGAGAAAGCCGCCGTGCACGGGTCCACGATAAGGTTCACCCGGGTACATATTTCAACCGGTGGATCATTGCGCTCGCCAAGCTGTCCGGTCAGCGGGCGGAGAGCAGGTGGCTCGCGTGCGCCGGGCCGTCGGTCAGGGCGAGCGCGCGCTCCTCGGCCTCCCGGTCGCCGCCGGTCAGCCGGCCGCTGTGCTGCCGCAGGTGCTCGTCCCAGCTCGGCACCAGGTACGCCTCGACGAAGCGCCCCGGCTCCTCGCCGTCGCGGAACAGCCCCCACCGGACGGCGCCGGTCCGCAGCCGGCTCCGCCGCACCTCCTCCATGGCCGCGACGAACGCCTCCTCGTGCTCCGGGGCGACCGGGTAGGAGACGGTGACCAGCACGGGACCGTCGTGCGCGTCCGGGTCGGCCTCGAGGTGCGGCTCCGGCCAGTAGACGGCGGGGTCCCGGTTCATCCCCTCGGTGTCCCGCATCGGCCACCAGCGCAGGGTCAGCACGCCCGCCGCCATCACCGCGGCCGCGGCCAGGTGCGCGACGACCAGCCCGGCCGCGTCGGACAGCGCGCCCCAGAGCAGCGCCCCGGCGGCCTGGGCGCCGGCGAAGACCATCTGGTAGACGGCCAGGCCCCGGGCGCGCACCCAGTTCGGCAGGAACAGCTGCATGGCGGCGTTGATGTTGGACAGCACCATGACCCAGGACACGCCGGCCGGCAGCAGCGCCAGCACCACCACGACCTCGTTGCGGACCAGCGCCAGCACGGCCAGGACCGCGGCGAAGACGACGCTCGCGATCAGCAGCAGCCGGTTGACCGTCCACCGTGCCCGCAGGTTGGGCAGCAGCACCGCCCCGACCACGGCGCCCGCGCCGACCGCGCCGAGCAGCACGCCGTACCCGCCCGAGCCCAGCCCCAGGCGGCGGCTCGCGACCAGCGGCAGCAGCGCCCACAAGGCGCTGCCCGGCACCAGGAACAGGGCCGCCCGCAGCAGGATCCGCCGCACCACGGGGGAGTGCCGCACGTACCGGCCGCCGGCTCGCACCGCGGCGGCGAACCGCTCGGGTGCGCCGCCGGCGTCCCCGGTCGCCGGCCGCCACCGCCACAGCGCCACGACGAAGACGACGAAGGTGAGCGTGTTGAGCCCGAAGACCGCACCCGGGCCGGTACGCGCGATCAGCACCCCGGCCACCGCCGGCCCGACCGCGCGGGCCAGGTTCATGCTGATCGCCCCGAGCGCGGACGCCGACGCCAGCTGCGGCCGCGGCACCAGCTCCGGGATGATCGCCTGCCAGGCCGGCGCGGTCAGCGCCTGCCCGGCCCCGAGCGCGAAGGTCAGCGTGAGCAGCAGCGCCGACGGCATGTGCCCGGCCAGCGTCAGCGCGGTCAGCACCACGCCGACCGCGATCAGGAAGCCCTGCACGGCGATGAGCAGCCGCCGCCGGTCGAGGGTGTCGGCCAGCGCCCCCGAGGGCAGGGCGAGCAGCACGATCGGCAGCGTGCTGGCGGTCTGGACGAGCGCCACCAGCGTGTCCGAGCCGGACTGCTCGACCAGCAGCCACTGCGCGCCGACGGTCTGCATCCAGGTGCCGATGTTGCTGGCCAGCAGCGCCAGCCACAGGCTGCGGAACGCGGCCACACGCAGCGGCGCCCACGCCGACGGTGCGGCGGGACGCGGCGGTGGACTCGGCGCTCACGCTGCTGGACTACCCCGGAACCGGCCCGGTTCACCTGAAGGGGTGGAGCATAGGACCCATGAGAGACCTGCTGACCGGCCTCGACCTGGTCGACGACCCGGATGTGCTGGAGAGCCTCAGCCACGACGACGCGGAGTGGGCACCCTACGGGAAGCCGGTCGCGGCCGTCCGTCCCCGGACCACCGAGGACGTACGCCGGGTGGTCGCGGCCTGCGCGCAGCGCGGCATCCCGATCGTGCCCCGCGGGGCCGGCACCGGCCTGTCCGGCGGCGCCAACGCGGTCGACGGCGCGCTGGTCCTCGACCTGTCGAAGATGAACCGGATCGTCGAGATCGACGCCGAGAACATGACCGCCACCGTGCAGCCGGGCGTGGTCAACGACGACCTCAAGGCCGCGGTCGCCGAGCACGGGCTGTGGTACCCGCCCGACCCGGCCAGCGCGCCGTGGTCGACGATCGGCGGCAACGTGGCCACCAACGCCGGCGGGCTGTGCTGCCTCAAATACGGCGTGACCCGCGACTACGTGCTCGGGCTCGAGGCGGTCGTGGGCGGGCCGGCCGGCGACTACGGCACCGTCGTGCGGCTGGGCCGGCGCACCACCAAGGGGGTCAGCGGCTACGACCTGGCCGGGCTCTTCACCGGCTCCGAGGGCACGTTCGGGGTGATCACCGAGATCACCGTACGGCTGCGCCCCGCCCGCCGCGAGGCGCCGCGCACCGTGGTCGGCGCGTTCGCGAGCGTGGTCGAGGCCGGCGAGGCGGTCGCCGCCATCACCCGCGCCGGGCTGCTGCCGGCCGCGCTCGAGCTGCTCGACCGCACCTGCCTGCGGGCCGTCGAGGAGTGGAAGCACCTGGGCCTCGAGGCCGACGCGGCCGCGCTGCTGCTGGCCCAGCTCGACACCCCCGGCGTGGCCGGCGACGACGAGGCGACCGCGGTCGCCGGCGTGTTCCGCGCGGCCGGGGCGCTGTGGGCCGAGCAGTCGACCGACGAGATCGAGGCCGAGGCCCTGTTCGCCGCCCGGCGGCTGGCCTACCCGGCCCTGGAACGGCTGAGCCCGGTGCTCACCGAGGACGTGTGCGTCCCCCGCTCCCGGGTGCCCGGCATGCTGGCCGCGATCGAGGACATCGCGGCCCGGCACGGCGCCACGATCGCCACCATCGCCCACGCCGGCGACGGCAACCTGCACCCGATGATCCTCGCCCCGGCCGGTGACCAGGACGCACGCCGGGCCGCACAGGCGGCGTTCGAGGACATGCTGAACGCGGCCATCGGGATGGGCGGCACGGTCACCGGCGAGCACGGCGTGGGTCTGCTCAAGCGCGGCGGCATGCGGCGGGAGCTGTCGCCGGCGGTGCTCGCCATGCAGCTCGCGGTCAAGCGCACGCTCGACCCGCTCAACCTCTTCAACCCCGGAAAGGTGGTCGGCTGACCGTCCGCCCGCGGTCGGATTGCCGACCGGCGCACCGGACCTGCGTTGATACCGTTCGATCCATGGGCGACGGGGTCGAGATCCGGCTGCTCGGCGCGGTGGAGATCGTGGCGGGTGGGCGGTCGGCCGCGGCCGGGCCGCCGCAGCACCGCCTCGTGCTCGCCGCCCTCGCCCTCGACGCCGGCCATCCGGTCACCACCGAGACGCTCATCGACCGGGTGTGGGACGAGGCCCCGGCCGGCGCCCGGCGCACCCTGCACGTCGCGATCGCCCAGCTGCGCCGGGTCTTCGAGCGCGCCGCCGGGGAACCGGCGCCGCTGATCCGGCGCTCCGGTGGCTACGTGCTCGACGTCGCGCCCGGCGCCGTCGACGCCCTGCGGCTGCGCGCGGCGCTGGCGGCCCGCACGCCCGACGGCGAGGTGCTCGACCTGTGGCGGGGCGAGCCGCTGGCCGGGCTGCCGGGCCGGTGGGCGGAACGGGTCCGCGGCGCTCTGGTGCACGACTGCCTGAGCGCCACCGTCGCCTGGGCGCTGGCCTCGGCCGCCGGCGGCAACGCCGAGGCGGCATTGGGCCGCCTGGTCGAGGCGGACGCCGCGCACCCCCTGGTCGAGCCGGTCGCGGCGGCCCTGATCCGGGTGCTGCACCAGGCCGGCCGGACCGCCGACGCGCTGGAGCACTACGCGGCCGTGCGCCGCCGCCTGCGCGACGAGCTGGGCACCGATCCCGGACCCGAGCTCGTCGCGGCCCACCGGGCCGTGCTCCACACCCCGCCCGCCCCCGCCGCACCGCCGGCACCGGCCGCGCCCACCGGCGCGCTCGCGGCGCCCGCGCAGCCTGCGTGGCCCGGGCAGCCAGCGCAGTCCGCGTCGCCCGGGCAGCCCGCGCAGCCTGCGTCGTCCGCGCCGCCACCGCAGTCCGCGTCGCCCGCGTCGCCCGCGTCGCCCGCGTCGTCCGCGCAGCCAGCGCAGTCCGCGTCGCCCGCGCTGCCGGCGTCCACCGGAGCAGCCGGGTCGGCCATGCCCGCCGCACCGTCCACACCGGCCGTTCCGGTCCCGGCGCAACTCCCGGCCGCCGCTGCGTCGTTCACCGGCCGCCGGGCCGAGCTCGCCGCCCTCGGCGAAGCCCTCTCCACCACCCGTCTCGCGGTGATCATCGGTCCCGGCGGCGTGGGCAAGACCTGGCTGGCCACGCACTGGGCGCACCGGCACCGCGACACCTTCCCCGACGGCCAGCTCTACGCCGAGCTGCGCGGCTTCGATCCGGTCGGCGCCCCGGCCGCGCCCGGCGGCGTGGTCCGCGGCTTCCTGGAGGCGCTCGGCGTCCCCGCCCGCTCCCAGCCGGGCGGGCTCGAGGCGCAGATCGGCCTCTACCGCAGCCTGGTCGCCGGTTGCCGGATGCTGATCGTCCTCGACAACGCCCGCGACAGCGCCCAGGTCGCGCCCCTGCTGCCGGGCGCGGGCGAGAGCGCCGTCGTGGTCACCAGCCGCGACCGGCTGACCGGCCTGATCGCCGCGCACGCCGCGGCCGCGGTCCCGCTCGCGGTCCTGGACGACGCGGACGCCCACGAGCTGCTGCGACATCGCCTCGACCCGCGCGCGCCGGGCGACGACGCCGCGGCCGCCGCGGTGGTCGCCGCCTGCGGCGGGCTGCCGCTGGCCCTCGGCATCGCCGCCGCCCGCGCCGCGGCCGAGCCGCACCTCGGTCTCGGGCCGGTCGCCGCCGAGCTCAGCGACGCCGGCACCCGGCTCAGCGCCCTCGAGGGCGACACCGTGGCCGGCCTGCGCACCGTCCTGGCCACCACGGCCGCCGCGCTCACCGCGCCGCAGCGCCGGGCGTTCGCGCTGCTCGGCGCCGCCGGCGGGCCGGACATCGGCGAGCCGGCCGCGGCCGCGCTGCTGGGCGGCCCACCCGGCCCCGAGCTGCGCGCCCTGGAACGGCTGTCGCTGCTTCACCAGCACGCGCCCGGCCGCTGGCGGATGCACGACCTCGTCCGGCTCTACGCGGCCGAGACGGCGGCGCCGGACCGCCCGGCCGCCCTCGACCGGCTGATCGACTACTACCTGCACAGCGCCTTCCGGGCGGAGACCCGGGCCACCCCCGACCGGATACCGATCGAGATACCCCCGCCCGCGCCCGGCGTCGTCCCGCACGACCCGGCCGACGCCCGCGCGGCCCAGCGCTGGATCGGCGCCGAGTACGACAACCTGTGCGCCGCCCAGCGGCAGGCGGCCGAGCAGGGTCGCGACGACGCCGTGTGGCAGCTGGCCTGGAGCATGGACAACTACCACCACCGGCTGTTCCGGGCCGAGGACGAGGTGGCGGTCTGGGAGGCCGGCCTCGCCGCCGCCGAGCGCCTCGGCCGCCCCGGCACGCTGATCCGCGCGCTGCGCCTGATGAGCACCACCTACGTGAAGGCGGGCCAGTTCGACCGGGGCATCGCCTCTCTGCACCGGGCCCTCGAGCTCGCCGAGAAGACCGGTGACCGGCTCGAGCAGGCGCGCATCCATCACGCGATCGGCTTCTGCTGGGATCAGCACGGCGACGACGAGCGGGCGCTGGCCGGCGCGCTCGCCGCCCTGTGCCTCTACGAGCAGCTGGACCGGCCCAGCTCGGTGGCCGACGTGCACAACGAGGCCGGCCTCTATCTGGTGCGGCTCGGCCGCCTCGACGAGGCCGCCCAGCACCTGACCGCGGCGCTGCACGGCGTCCGCGCGGTCGGCTCGACCAGCGAGGCCGCGGTGCTGGACAGCCTCGGCGAGCTGGAGCACGCCCGCGGCCGCTACGACAAGGCCGTCGGCTGGTTTCGGGAGACCCTTCCGCTGCTGGTCGAGATGGGCGACCAGCGCAACGAGGCGGGAACGCTCGAACGCCTGGCCGCCAGCGAGGCGGCCCGCGGCGACGACGCCGCGGCGCGGGCCGCCCGCCGGGACGCTCTGCGCGTCTACGAGGAGCTGGGCCGCACGGCCGACGCCGACCGCCTTCGCGCCCTGGTCGCCGGCTCGCCGGAAAGTGAGGGCTAGGCGCCGCCCGGGATGGTCGGGGCCCCGGCGGCCGCCGCGCGCCGGATCCCGGCGGCCGCTTCGCGCCGGATCCCGGCCGCCGCCGCGCGCCGGATCTCGGCCGCCCGGACCAGCTCCGCCCGCCATTGCGGCGGCATGGCCAGCGCCGCCCGGCGGCGCAGCTCGATGCCGGTCTCGATCACCCGCGCCCGGACCAGGCACACGCCGTCGGCGGTCGCGATCCGGCGCTCGGCCGCCGGGTGCCGCGCGGCTTCGGCACGGGGCTGGTCGTAACCGGTGAACCGATAGCCCTGCCCGGCCATGCAGGCCTGCCACTCCCGCTCGGCCCGGTCGCGGGCCGGGTCGGCCGCGGTCGCCGCGATCAGGTCGTCGTTGAGGAAGTCGGGGGCGTAGACGGCGGTCGCCCAGCGCTCCACCGAGCCGGCCACGGCCGCCCGCGCCTGCCCCATGCACCCGCCCGAGGCCACGACGACCTTGCCCACCGTGACCGAAGTGTCGCCGCGGAGCGCGTGGTCGTAGCCGGGCGGCGGCGCCGGTGGCTGCGGCCGGGGGGAGCGGGCGGCCACGGCGTCGTCGGTGAGTCCGTAGCCGTGCGCGCGCCGGTACCCGAGGTCCACCCCGGCCACCTCGCCATGGCGGGGCGCCGGCTCGGCCGCCGCGGGCGCGGGCGTGGTGAAGCCCCGCGCCCGCATGCACTCCCGCACCAGCCGCTCCTCGGCCGCCGCGATGACGTCGGCGTCGTCCCAGTAGCCGCCGCTGTGGGTCACCATGTCGAGGGCGTATCCGTCCGGCGCGGTGGTCCCGCCGCCGGCTGCCTCCGAACAGCCGGCCGACGAGACCACCACCGCGGTCAGAAGGGCTAGAAGGCGCACGAGGAACTGCCGCCCCGCTTCAGCGAGGACACCACGTCGTTGTAGTCGGCCTGGGTGCCGAGGTTGACGTAGCCGTCGTGGGCGCCGAGGTTGTGGTACCCGCCGATGTTGTTGAGGCTGTCGAACAGGTGCCAGCAGGCCGCGGTGTCGTTGAACACCGAGGTCATGCAGTCGTTCCAGGTGCCGTTGCTGCGCCCCTTGCAGGTCGGGTGGCTGAAGACGCGGAGATCCTTCTGGGTCTGCTGGACCCGGCCCCGGGTGTCGCGGGGGTTGTTCTTGTTGAACTGGTCGTCCTTGTAGAAGCAGAACCAGTTCGCCTCGCAGGTCGACGGCCGGCTCGGCTTGGCGGCGGCCGCGGCCGGCGAGGCGTTGGCCAGCGGGACGCCGAGAGCGGCGGTGAGAACCGCGACCGTCGTGACGATGCGCTTGTGGAACATGGAATGTCTCCCTCCGGTGAAGTGACTCGGAGGGAGCGTGCGCCGGCGGCGTAGGCCGGATGCTTAGCGGATGGTTAGCGGGTGGGAGACGGAGCGGGCCGCCCGGGGCCCGCTCCGCCGCCCGTTCTACCCCCTGGTGCAGGTCATCCCGTTGACGGTGAACGCCGACGGTGCGGTGTTGGCGCCGGTGTAGGTGCCGTTGAACCCGATGCCGGCCGAGCCGCCGGCCGGCACCGCGCCGTTGTACGACAGGCTCGCCGCGGTCACCTGGGCGCCGGTCTGGCTCCAGGTCGCCGACCAGCCCTGGCTGACCTTCTGGTTGCCGGGGAACGTGAAGCCGAGGGTCCAGGCGCTCCAGGCCGAGCTTCCGGTGTTGGTGATCGCCACGGTCCCGGTGAAGCCGCCGCCCCAGTCGTTGACGCTGTAGGCGACCCGGCAGCCGGCGGACGGCAGCGGCGTCGGCGACGAGGGCGAAGGCGAGGGCGACGAGGGCGAGGGCGAGGGCGACGACGGCGAGGGCGACGGGGAGGACGGAGACGGGGACGGCGAGGAGGTGCCGGGCTCCTGGCCCCAGATGAGCTTCCCGCCCTCGTACAGCGGCACGTTGCGGTTGACCGCGGTGCCGGGCAGATAGGACGGGTCGTTCGAGGAGTCCCAGGTGCCGCCCTCGGGCACGCCGACCTTGAACTGCACCTCCATCCGGTACGCCGACTGCCCGGCCGGCGCGATCGAGTAGCCGGCGCAGTTCACCTCGACGTACCAGATGTCCCCGGACCACTGCTTGGCGGTGGATGGCGACGGGCAGCCCTGCGTGTAGCCGGGGGTGACCACCGGGGCGGCCGTGCCCTCGCGGCGGAAGAAGTACCGGTACGAGGCGCCGGTCAGGGCCCGCGCCGGGAACGCCGACTTGTTGTAGATCATCACCTTGAGCGCGGTGTCCCGCGGCTCGTCCTGCATGACCGTGGTCTCGACCGTGATCTCGTCCAGGTCCGGCGTCTCGGCCTGCGGGAAGTTCGCGAGAGGGGTACCGCCGTACTCGTTGTAGAGCCGGGCCAGGGCCGAGGTGAAGCCGGCGTTGTAGTCGGTGGCGACCTCGTTCATCACGTAGTTGTCGCGGGTGTCGGTGTACGCGTCGTCGTTGGTGGACGGCCCGCCGACCAGTGCGCCGTAGAGGACGTGCCGGGTGCCCGCCGGCGTGTTGATGTTGTCCCACCAGGACCCGTGAGCCGTACGGTGATGCGGGTTCCGGGGGGAGTTGGCGCCGAAGCCGATGACGTACGAGGACTGTCGCGGGTTGTCGCCGAGGTCGTAGTTGATCTGGCGCACCGCGAAGTCGTGGTACCGCGCCTTGCGTACCGAATCGGTGGTCCGGTCGCTGTAGACAAGCGCGGCGAACGCCGTGTTGGCCGCATACCGCAGCGATCCCCAGCTGTCGAGCACCGCCTCGCCGCCGGGCGAGTAGCGCACCTTGTCGCCGTTGACGCCGACGGTCCACCAGTCCAGCCAGCGGTTGGCGTCGTCGATGTACTTCTGCTTGCCGGTCAGGTTGGCCAGCAGCACGTACGCGCCGAACTGCTTGTTGTCCCAGGCGATCGTCCACTTGTAGGAGTGGGTGGTGGTCTGCGGCTCGGTGCCGAGCTTGTCGTACTCGCTCTCGGCCTTGGCCAGGTAGGTGGCGTCGTTCGTCGCCCGGTACAGCCAGATCGCGCCCCAGACCAGCTCGTCCTGGTAGCCGCTCCACGACTTGTAGAACGCCTGCGCGTCGGTGATGCAGTCGCTGTAGGCCTTCCGCACCGTGTCGGCGAACGTGTAGAGCTGCTTCGCATGGCTCAACAGCCTGTCGGCGTACGCGGCATCCGTCGCCCGGAAGACCATGGAGCTCGCGGCCATCGCCGCCGCCGTCTCCCCGGCCAGATCGGAGCCGCCGCAGCTGGCGTCGATCTTGTAGGAGGGCCGCGCCATCGGCATCACCTCGGCCGGACCCCACCACTTGTGGTCGTCGTCGCCCTTGCCCACCTGCCCGTAGAGGACGTTGGCCGAGGGGTGCGCCTTGATGAAGTAGTCGTTGGGCACCCGCAGGTTGTTCAGGAACGAGGTCAACTGCCCCGACTTCGTGTACGCGTCGCGGTACTCGACCGCGCCCCAGGCCAGCATGGTGGTCGCGAACGCCATCGGGAAGCCGAACTTGACGTGGTCGCCGGCGTCGAACCAGCCGCCGGTCAGGTCGAGCCCGGCGTCGGCACCGTCGTTCATGGCCGCGTCGCCGCGCCACGAGACCTGGCTCCAGGACGGCTTCTTGCCGGCGATCTGGGCCTGGTAGAAGAACATCGACTTCTGGAGCGCCTCACCGTAGTTGAAGGCGCCCGCGGCGGCGGCCGGGGAGTTGGCGGCGGCGAAGATCCCGGCGGCGGCGGCGAGGACCGCGGCTACCGTGGCGAGCAGGAGACGGCGCATGGGGATGCCCTTTGGTCGGGGAGCGGGCCGAGCGTTGGGAGCGCTCCCAGACATTGAACAATCTCGTTTCGCGTTTGTGAAGCCTGATCTTCGGGGAAGGGTGCCTTGTCCGAGTTGTCCCACCACCTGGAGGTCTGGATGAGCGCCGTCAGCAACCCGGCGACCGTCGAGGAGTGTCTACGCGTCGGCACCGGCTTCAGCCAGGGCGACCGCCACTGGATCGCCGAGCAGTTCGGCACGCTCGACGCCCGGCTGGCCTCGTTCCACGCCGACGCGACGGAACTGGAGATCTCCGTGAAGGACCGCGAGGCGCGCGGTCAGAAGGTCACCCTGGAATGCTGGATCGGCGGTCGCGACAAGATTGTCACGACCTCGTCGGAGGAGGATCTGCACGCGGCGATCATGGACGTACGGGATGATCTCCGTCGCCGTCTGAACGACGCCAAGACCAAGCAGGAACCGCGGCACAACCGCCACCTGCGCGATCTGCCCCCGCCCAGCGGGGACGACCTGGTGACCGAGATCGATCAGTAGGAGTGCGCCGACTGCCAGTGTGACCAGGCGCCGCACGGGGTCCCGTACTTCCCCTTCACGTAGCCGAGCCCCCACTTGATCTGCGTGGCCGGATTCGTCTTCCAGTCGTCGGCGATGGCGGACATCTTGCTGCCGGGGAAGGCCTGCGGGATCCCGTAGGCGCCGCTGGGATTGGCGGCCCGATGGTTCCAGCCGCTCTCCTTCTTCCACAGGTTGTTGAGGCAGGGGAACTGGTCGATGCCGAAGCCGGCGGCCAGCATCAGCGCGCAGCCGGTCTCCCGGTTGCCGCTGAACTCCTGGCAGGAACCGGGGATCGGCCCGTTGTAGGGCACCGTCGCGCCGGACGCCTTCGCCTTGGCCGCGGCCTTCTCGGCCGTCACCGCCTTGGCCAGGTGGTGCGCCCGGCCGGCGGCGGTCCGCGCCTCGGCCGCCGCCTTCTCGGCCGCCTCGGTCTCCGCCTCGCGCTGCCAGGCCCGGGCCGCGACGTGCGCGTTCTGCCGGGCCTTGAGCAGCTGCATGTCGTCGGCCTCGGCCAGAACGGCGAGATCGGCCCGGCCGGCCGGCACGGGGACCGGGCGGCCCTGCCCGAGCGCGATGCCGCCGGCCGCTCCGGCCACGAGCAGGCCGACGGACACGACGCGGACGCCGACCCGGCTCAGGTGCCGACTCACGATCTTCCCTTCGCCGGGGGGCAACGGAGCGGCGGTGCCGCACCGGGGATCGTAGCGGCGATCCGGCTCAGGTCCAGTCGACGGTCGGGGTGTTCACGGCATCCTCTCGATATCCGGGCGTTTCCGGCCGGTGCCGGTGGCCGGGCTCACGCCCGGCGACCGATCACCGACCCCCCGTTACGGATACGGTCGCCGATGCCGCCGGTCGATTCGCTTGTGGAATTCTTGTGGCCTCGTGGTCGGCGGCGCTTGGGGACGAATTGATCGAGTTCTTGATGTCGGGTCCGGTCGAGGTGCGCGCCGACGGCGAGCGCATCGACGCCGGGCAGCCGCGGCAGCGGGCGGTCCTGGCCGCGCTGCTGGCCGACGCCGGCCGCCCGGTGCCGGTCGACACGGTCGTCGACCGGGTCTGGGGCCAGGCCCCGCCGCGCGGTGCCCGGGCGTCGCTGCAGGCGCACGTCACCCGCATCCGGCAGATGCTCGGCGACATCCCGCTCACGTTCGCGGCCGGCTGCTACACGCTCGAGATCGACCCGCTGCGCGTCGACCTGCACCGGATGCGTCACCTGGCGGCGCAGGCCCGCTCGCCCAAGGTCGACGACCCCGATCGGCTGACGTTGCTGCGCGAGGCGATCGACCTTTGGCGCGGCGAGCCGCTGGCCGGCGTGCGCGGGCCGTGGGCCGAGCAGTACCGGCAGGTCTGGCGGCAGGAACACGTCGCGGCCGCGGTCGCCTGGGGCGAGGCCGAGCTGCGGGCCGGCGACCCGGCCGCGGCGATCGCGGTGCTGGCCGACCTGGCCGGCGAGCACCCGCTGACCGAGTCCCTGGCGGCGGTGCTGATGCGGGCGCTGGCCGCGGCCGGGCGGCCGGCCGAGGCGCTCGCCCGCTACGAGACGGTGCGGCGGCATCTGGTGGACGAGCTGGGCGCCGACCCGAGCCCGGAGCTGCAGGCGGCGTACCAGGTGATCCTCCGCGGTTCCGCCCCGCCCGAGCCGCCGGTTTCCGGCCCGGCCCAGCTCCCGCCGGACGTCTTCGGGTTCACCGGCCGCGCCGACCAGCTCGCCCGGCTCGACGGCGGCGCGATCGTCGCGGTCTCGGGCATGGCCGGCGTCGGCAAGACCGCCCTGGCCGTGCACTGGGCCCACACCGTCGCGCACCGGTTCCCGGACGGGCAGCTCTACGTGAACCTGCGCGGCTTCGACGCCGGCGGGCGGGTGATGGACCCGGCCGACGCGGTCCGCGGCTTCCTCGACGCGCTCGGGGTCGCCCGCGACCGGGTCCCCGACGGGCTCGACGCCCAGTCGGCCCTCTACCGCAGCCTGCTGGCCGGCAAGCGGATGCTGGTGGTGCTCGACAACGCCCGCGACGCCGAGCAGGTACGCCCGCTGCTCCCGGCCGGTCCCGGCACGGCGGCCGTGGTGACCTCCCGCAACCGGCTCGCCGGCCTGCTCGCGGTCGAGGGCGCCCGGCTGGTCACCCTCGACGTGCTCGGCGACGACGAGGCCCGCGAGCTGCTGCGGCGCCGGCTGCCCCGGGCCGACGCCGAGCCGGAGGCCGTGGCCGCCATCGTGGCCGCCTGCGGCCGGCTCCCGCTGGCACTGGCGATCGCCGCCGCCCGCGCCCAGCAGAGCGACTTCCCGCTGGCGGTGCTGGCCGCCGAGCTGCGCGAGACGGGCGCCCGGCTCGACGCGCTCGACGCGGGCGACCCCGACGTCGAGGTGCGGGCCGTCTTCGCCTGCTCGTACGCGGCCCTCCCCGCCCCCGCGGCCCGCCTCTTCCGGCTGCTCGGCGTGCACCCCGGCCCCGACATCCCGGTCGCCGCCGCGTCGGCGCTGGCCGGGTCGCCGGCCCGGCGGCTGCTGGCCGGGCTGGTCCAGGCGAGCCTGGTCACCGAGCACGCGCCCGGGCGGTACATCCTGCACGACCTGTTGCGCGCGTACGCCGCCGATCTCGCGGCCTCCTCCTCGCTTGAAGGGAAGCAGGCGCGGGAGCGGCTGCTCGACCACCTCGTGCTCACCGCACACGCCGCCGACCGGCTGCTCTATCCCGCCCGCGACCCGATCGAGCTGCCGCTGCCCCCCGGCGAGCCGGAGCCGCTGGCCGGCCACGACGAGGCGATGGCCTGGCTGGCCGCCGAGCACCGGGTGCTGCTCGCGGCGGCCCGGCTCGCCGCCGACACCGGGCACGACGCCCGCGCCTGGCAGCTGGCGTGGGCGCTGGACACCTTCCTGTTCCGGCGCGGCCTCTGGCATGACCAGGGTCGTCTCTGGACGATCGCGCTCGGCGCGGCCGAACGGCTCGGCAACCTGACCGCGCTGGCCATCGCGTACCGCAGCCTCGGCCGCGTCTACGTCGGCTTCCGCCGCCACGACGAGGCCCGCGCCAGCCTCAGCCGCGCCGCCGAGCTCTACGAGCAGACCGGCAACCCGGCCGGCCAGGGATACGTGCACAACACGCTCGGCCAGCTGGCGGTCTCCCGGTCGCAGGACTACGAGCTCGCCCTCGAGCACACGGCCAAGGCGCTCGAGCTCTACCGGCAGGCGGGCAGCCCCCGCGGCCAGGCCATCGCGCTGAGCCAGTTCGGCTGGTTCAACGACATGCTGGGCCGGTACGAGGAGGCCATACCGTGGTGCGAGCAGGCGCTCGAGCTGCACCGCCAGGTCGGTGACCGCCGCGGCGAGGCCGACGTGCTGGACAGCCTCGCCTACGCGCACCACCACCTGGGCCGCTACGACGAGGCCGCGGCCCGTTACCGGCGGGCGGCCGAGGTCGCCCACGAGCTGGGCGACCAGTATGCCGAGGCGCAGATCCTCGACCACCTCGGCGACAGCCACGCGGCGGCCGGATCACCGGACGAGGCCCGAGCGGCGTGGTCCGCGTCCGTACGCATCCTGTCCGTTCTTGGTCATGCCGACGAGCGCACGGTGCGCGCCAAGCTCTCCTCGCTGCCGCGCTGACGTTCACGCTCGCCGGCACGGCACCCGGCGAAACGAAGGCGCCCGCCCCGGACCGAACCGAGGCGGGCGCCCTGGCCGAGCACCACGGGATGTCAGCGGGTGAAGGCCTGGAACTCGGCGGCCCGCACGTTGAGCGCCTGAGGGCTGGCGGATCCGCAGTCGGTGGCGGCTCGCGGGTCGGCGTCCTGTTCGCCCGCGTAGGCGGGCGCGCCGGTGCACTGGTTGGTCAGGACCTCGAAGCGCAAGTGGGTCGCCACCGTCGGGTGGATGGGGAACGAGCGCACGATCAGCTCGGGCGCGCGTGGCCGGGGCGCGACCGACGGGAACGCGTCCGGCCGGCTGGTGTAGACGGTGTGGAAGTCGGCGGCGTCCGAGCACGTCACCGTGGCGGTGGCGGTGCACGCCTGCACCCGGAACTGGCGCAGCGCCGAGAAGCGGCTCTGGGCCAGCGGGTCGGCGTCGGTGGCGATCGGCGGGCGCAGCATCGCGCTCACCTGCACCCGCCGTACGAGCTGGGCGTCGCCGGCGAGGTCGACGGTGACCTGCTTGCCGGCCACCGGACTGGCCAGGGACGCCCAGTTGGTGGCCTCGTCGTCGTCGATCAGCCGGGCCACGTTGACGCCGTCGCCGGTGGCCGTCGCGCCCGCGTTGCCGGAGGCCAGGTTGTGCGGCAGCCGGACGGTCAGCCGGGCCGGGTGGCCGGAGCGGACCGTGGTGGGGCGGACCCGCGCCTCACCGTAGCCGGGGGCCTGGGCGATGAACGTGTACGTCCCGGGGACCAGGCTGACGGTGTCGGGCAGGACCGTCGCCGGGTCGGTGTCGGCCACCGCCACGGCCCGGGCCTGGTAGTCGCCGACGAACAGCTTGGCGCCGGGCACCGGGCGGCCGTATTCGTCCACCGGCTTGAAGGCGACGGCGGACTCCGGCGCGTACGGGGACGTGAAGCTCGGGGTGGGGTTGATGTCGGCGGCGCCGTTGCTGGCCGCACCCGCACCCAGGCCGCGCTTGGCGAAGGCGTTCCACAGCAGGGCCTGGTTCGCGCCGCCGAAGCGGACGAGGTCGGCGCCGAGCATCGCGTCCCGCGCGTCCACCATGCTGTTGGCGCTGTTGGCCATCAGCAGGAACGAGTCGAAGACCAGCTGCGCCCAGCGACGGTTGCCGGGGCAGCGGGTGACCGGCGTCCTCCCGGCGGCGCACGACCTCTGCAACGCCGGCGTGCCCGCGCCGTACCGCTTGATCATGGCCTGCCGGATGTCGAAGTTGGTGGCCGTCCACACCTCGCCCGACGCGTGCACCTGGAGGCCCACGAAGTCGTAGTCGATGGCGCTGTAGTTGAGCGGGCTGCGGCTCATGTTGTAGTTGCGGATGCCGGCGATCGGGTCGCTGGTCACGTACTGGCCGATCGTGTACGCCCGGATCCCGTGCGGCGCGTACCCGTTCTCGTTGAGGTACTCCATCGCCATCTGGTCGGACCAGCTCTCGCTCATGCCCTGCGGGGTGCTGACGCCCGCGTCGGGGCCGGCGATCATCCGGTTGGTGATGGCGTGCGTGTACTCGTGCCCGACCACCGACATGTCGTAGTCGCCGTCCACGCAGGGCGCGTAGAACGAGCCGGCGATCGGCTGCCACAGGTACATGTTGGTGATCGGCGCCTGACCGTCCGGCGGGGTGATCTGGTTGGCGTTGTCGCGCGCCGCGAAGGCGGGCGGGCCGCCGCTGATCCCGCCGGCCTGCGCGTTGCCCTGCTCCGGGTCGTCGGCCAGGCCGCCGGGCGCGATGTTGTCGTCCTGCATGTTCCAGGTCTTCTCGGTGAAGCCGAGGTGATAGGCCCAGTCGTGCATGCGGTTGTGCAGGACGAACAGGTTGGCCCGCGCGGCGTCGATGTCGTTGCGCTGCGGGGTGTCGAAGACGGCGGGCGAGCACTGCTCCCGCTGCCACTGGTTGGTCCACGCGTAGTTGTAGTCGCGGTCCGGCCGGGGCGTGGCGGTCTCGGTCCCGACCGTGAACGGGTCGTTGGAGTTCCAGTTCTCCACCGCGATCGCGTTGTTGCCGGCGGTCGTGTGGGTGACGCCGGCCGACGGGATGACGTCCCAGGCCGGGACGATCTCGTCGCAACCGCGTCGCGGCTGCGAACACCACGTCAGCCGGGTGTCACGGGAGGAGTAGTCGACCGGCGGCGACGAGGGGAACGCTTCCCATTCGGCGTCGTCGCTGTCGGAGTCCACGATGCTCTCGCGGAGAAGCACACCGCCGTCGCGAGCGTCGACATAGGAGGTGTACGCCACCGGCTCCGCCCCGGCGAGATCCGATCCGAGCGTTATCTGGTACGCGGCCCGCGCGCCCCGGTCGGCGGTGGGCACCGCCACCAGGCGGTTGGCCATGACCGTCGGGCTGGTCAGGCCGGCGTCCGCGGCGGCGGCCCGGGCGGCGTCGGCGGCGGTGAGGGTGGCCGGCTCCGGTGCGGCCGCGTCCCGGGCCAGCGACGAGCTGACGTACCAGACCTGGCCGTCGCGCACGCCCACCGAGAGCAGGCCGTCGTGCCCGGCGACGAGGTCGCCGAAGCGCTGCCGGAAGACGACCGCCGCGCCGTCGCCCATCGGGGCCGACGTCAGCAGGTCGAGCGCCGCGGCGCCGCGCTCGGTCAGCCCGAGCACGTCGCGGTTGCCGTCGACGAAGGCGCGGGCGGCCGCGATCGGGTCCGCCGGCAGGCCGGTGGCCAGCGGCTCGGCCGCCGGGACGAGCGTGGCCGGGGTGCCGAAGCGGTTCCAGCGGGCGTCGGCACCGGCCGTCAGTGCGCGTTGCCGCGCGGTCGGCGCGATCGAGCCGCGGCGGTTGTCGATGCTGTGCTGGTCGTGATCGTCGCCGCGGCCCGGGGGCGCCGCGCCGGCGACGGCCGGGACGCCCAGGACGAGCGCGGCGGTGACGATCATGGTGGTGGCTGCCGGTAACGCACGGGATGGTGTGCGCACGGTCCCTCCTCGGTTGCGAACGGTTATGACCGGTCCTCTGGCATCCGATCGCACGAGGGGGCGGCCCGGCATGGGCCGAACATCCAATTTAGAGAGTTGTCGATCCATCGATCCTGCCGGGGGCCGCCCGGTGGGGGAGTCCGGGCGGCCCGGCGTGGGTCAGGGCGTCCAGGGAGCGGTGACGACCCAGCTCACGTCGTCGGCGTACGAGGTCGACGAGTCGAACGCGTTGGAGCCGCCGTTGCTGGCGATGTAGACGTTGTTGTTGTAGTGCCGGATGTAGCGGCTCGAGTAGTTGTTCGACATGAACGAGTTGCCCTGCCCGTTCTGCCCGGCCTGCGGGCAGAAGGTGGCGTCCTGGGCGAACAGCGAGCTGCCGTCGTTCGCGTGCAGGTAGAGCTGGTAGTTCTGATGCCGCAGGTAGCTGCCCGCGGTGTTCTTCGACTCGAACGAGACGCACGAGCCGTTGCCGAGGCCGGCCCGCACGATCCAGGACGCGTTGGCCTTGGCGGTGGCCGAGCTCGACGACGAGACGACCTGGGTCGAGACCGTGGCGCCCGAGTGCGAGATGTAGCGGGTGGTACAGCAGGCGGTGGTGGCCCGCAGCGAGATCGTCGAGCCCACGGCCGGCCCTGGCGTGCCGGAGCCGGAGGTGCTGTAGCCGGCCGCGACCACGCTGGCCTGGACCGAGTTCTCGGTGGCGTCCGACGGGTAGCCGGAGGTCATCACGCCCTCGTAGAAGGTGCCGGCCGCGCCGACGCTGTTGTCGCCGCCGATGCCGAGGATGATCGCGCCCTCCTTCTTCATCGGGTTGTAGCCGGACACGTTCGGGCGCGCGCCGTTGTAGAAGGTGGACAGGCTGCCGGACTGGGCGTTGCCGCCGCGGATCGACCAGTGGTTCGGCTCGCCCTTGATGACGGCGGTCAGGAACCGGTGGCTGATCGACGGGTCGTTGGCGTTGTAGCCCGCGTTCACGCCGGAGAACAGGCCGTTCTCGAGGTCGGCCATGATCCACGGCCCGTTCCCGGTGCCGTAGCCCCAGACCTTGATGTTGCCGAAGTAGATGGCCTCCATCGTGCCGTTGCCGTTGTCCCGGCTGTTGCGCTCGGCGTTGCCGTAGTCGAAGCAGCAGCCGCCGTTGTAGTGGGTGCCGTCGAAGATCGCGTACATGCCCTCGGGCTGGTCGCCGGTCGCGATGCCGTTGGTGTTGTTGTTGCGGTATCCGGTGCCGGGGGCGACGAAGACGCCGTACGCCTTGTGGCCGCCGACCGTGACCGGCGCCGCGGTCGCGTTGGCGAGGTTGTCGTACCCGCCCGCGGCCGGCCCGTTGAACCCGCCGGGCGGCGCCTGGGTCAGGTTGTTGCCCCGCCCCGACTGGTCGTAGATGACCGTGATGACGCAGGACGTGCCCGCGCAGAACGAGTCCTGGGCGGCGGCGTTCGCCACCCCGCCCGCGCTCAGCGGCGCGATGTTGGCGGTGGCGTTGTCCGAGGCGCGGCGGACCTGGTAGAGCGAGCCGGTGTACGAGCCGTACAGCGCCCGGGTCGTGCTGTGCGCGGCGACGCAGGGCGTGCCGCCGGCGGCGTAGATGTCGCAGGCCTGGGAGGTCGCGGCCTGGGCGGCGCCGGTGCCGGTGAGCAGGCCGGTGAGCAGGGCGCCGGTGGCGGCCGCGACGAGCAGCAGGGGTTTGGGGGGACGGTGGAGTGCCATGTGTGACCTCTTCTGCAACGAGGGTCATCGATGGGATGTGAACGTTAACATAGACGCCACCCCGTCGAAACACAATGGCTCCGCGGCCCGGTCGAAGGGCCTAGTTGAACGGTGGCCGGTTCACCCCGTACCGGGTGTGGATCTGGGCTGATCGGCGCTCGGTGACGGCGACCACCGTGGCGACCGTGAGCAGCACGGTGAACGGCCCGGCCAGGCCCCACGCGGTCTCGTGCCGCGGGTAAACCTTGGCGCCGAGGCCGCAGGTGGCGACGGCGACGCCGCCGACCATGGCGGTCAGCCGCAGCTCCCGCAGCATCAGCTGGAACTTGCGGTGGGCGTCGGCGGCCTTGCCGAAGTGCGACGGGGGCGCCCACAGCATCGTGATCCAGAGACCGCCGGCCGTGAAGAACCAGAATGCGGTCAGCCACGAGCTCCAGGCCACGGCGTCGCCGAGGAAGAACGCCGGCGGGATCTCCAGCCCGGCGACCGCGAACGGCAGGAAGCAGTCGAGGAACGACGGCGCCCACCGGACCAGGATGCTCATCGTCATGTAGTAGTAGAAGACCGAGACGAAGACCAGCATCAAAGTCACGCTCTGTGCAACGACGAGCACGGATGGCTTCGGAAACGTGTTCTGTGCGAGAAGCGCGAGTGCGACGCCCTGGATGATGCTGATGATGGTGATGAAGCCGTTCGGCGACACCTCCAGCGAACGGTGAATGAGAACGTCGCGGGTCAGCGCCTGAATGGCCTCGCCGCGACCGAGGTCGAGCTGTTCATAACGCACTTCGCGCACCCGGGTGCGGGAAGACACGACGGTGTTGTGGTAGGGCCGTGGATCCACCGGAGGCCGATGCCGCCCCCGCGCCAACTGGTGAGATTCTGCTGCCACGCCCACATCATGTACCCCGGGTCAATAGTTTCCCCCGATCCGGAAAAGCGCTCGAATGATCTGCGTTCCGGCAGGTGAGCCCCGGATCGGCGACGTTTTCCACAATGATCGTCGGGCATCCGCGGAATCGATCTTTCGAAACACCTGGCTAGTCAGGCGGCACGGCCGAAAATAACGGAAACCGGCTGGTCAGTCGTCATTTCCCGGATGGCGTACGGATGCGGCGGTCGCTTCGGGATAGGCGCACCGTATACCGTCCGTCACCCGCTGTCTCGTCACCGTGGGTAAGCGGAGCCCGAAAGTGCCGTTCGTCGATGCGCGCAAACCACCACAACGGACAATGTCCTCAATGTGGCGTGGAGTGGACCGCCGGCGGGGCCGGCGCCGGGTGCGGGCCCGGCCCGGCGATCAGCACGCCGAGCACGGCCAGCCAGCCCAGCACCACCGCGATCACGGCGGCCCACTGGATCGGGTTGAGCCGCCGCCAGAGACGCCGCCGCGGCGGCCACGAGGATGTCCGACTCATCACCGCGTCAGTGTGGATTTCCGGCATGCGCCCGCCAACCGCCGTTCGGGTGACCCTGCCTCCGACGAAAGATGCAAAGTGGCTATGGTTCTTACGTCGAGGCGTAGTTCCGCAGCCGGCGGAGCGCCGTCTCGCCGTACCGGCCGGTGGTCTCCAGACCCGAGTCGGCGGGCGCCAGACGCTGCGCGCCCACCCGGCAGAACGCGCCGGCCGCACCACTGATCGACGACTCGGCCGCGGGATCGCCGAACGTCCAGGTCGAACCGTCGGGCGCGGTCAGGTCGCAGAACAGGGCCGGCGGCGTCTCGCCGGCGAGGCGGAAAGCGTACGGCAACGTGCTGAAGCCGAGCCAGGCGACGTGCCGCAGCCGCATGGTGTCCGGGTAGTCCAGACCGAGCGGACCGGCGATGTCCAGCGCGTGCGCCCAGTGCTCGGCCAGCCGCGTGGTCGCCAGCGTGCGCGGCTTCAGCGAGGCCGACACCCACGGCACCGGCGTCCCCGGGTCGGCGGCGCGCAATGCGGCGAGGGCGGCCCGCCGCCCGGCCCGCCACCGCTCGAAGATCTCCCCGGGCGGGCCCGGCTGGGCGCGCACGAGGGCGTCCATGGCCGCGTCCACGTCCGGGCCGTAACCGCGCCAGTCGACCGGCGTGCCGCCCTCGATGGCGGCGGCCATGGCTTCCTCGGTCTGGGCGAGGTGCAGCACCACGTCGGCGTTGGTCCAGCCGGCGGCGGCCGACGGGCTCGTCCAGTCGGCGGGGGAGAGCTTGGACAGCAGGGCCTCGAGCGCGTCCTGCTCGGCCTCGAGGTCGGCGATGACATCGGGTTGCGTCATGGCACCAGGATCTACGGCGGCGAATTGCTTGGGAACCCCGCGGCGGGGTCGCGCGTGTACGGGACATGGTGGTTACGGCGATGCCGGTGGGCGAGGACGAGGGTTCGGCCGGGGATCAGGCGGAGGGTTCGGCCGGGGGTTCGGCCGGGGGTTCGGCCGGGGGTTCGGCCGGCGCCGGCGAGGGCTTCGAGGCCTTCTACCGGGCCAATGTGGACCGGGTCTACCGCGCGCTGGCGGTGACGCTGCGGCGGGACGACCTCGCGCGGGAGGCGGTCGACGAGGCGATGGCCCGGGCGTACGCGCGCTGGGCCGTCGTGCGGCGCCTGGACAACCCGGCCGGGTGGGTGTTCCGGGTGGGGCTGAACTGGGCCACCTCCTGGTGGCGCAAGATCCGCCGGGAGCGGCCGCCCGCGGGCGAGGACCGGCGGGCCGTGCATCCGCCCGACAACGCGGTCGCCGCGCGGGCGGCGCTGGCCCGGCTGCCGGCGCCGCAGCGGGCGGTGGTGACCTGCCGCATCCTGCTCGACCTGACCACCGCCGAGACGGCCGAGACCCTCGGGCTGAACGAGGGCACCGTGAAGAGCCGGCTGGCTCGCGGCCTGGCCGCGCTGCGATCCGCGCTGAGCGAGAAGGAGTGATCGTGAACGAGATTCCGCACGACGTCGGCGCGGCGGTCCGGGCCGTTGCCGCCGAGGGGCCGGGATATGGCGGCGAAGGGCTGGAGGGGGTCGCGCGGCGGGCCCGGCGGCGTCGGGCCCGTCAGGTGACGGCAGCTTGCACAGCCGCAGCCGCAGCCGTCGCCGTGGTCGGTTTCGTCGCGGCGAGCGGGGGCTTGCGGCCGGTCCCGCGGCCGGCGCCGCTGCCCGCCGCCGCGGCGACCGCCGGAAGTCCCGCACCGAGCCAACGCCTGCTGCTGGCCGATGCCGCGGGCAGATACCGGGTGAACGGGCAGACGGCCACGCTCGGGGGCGATCAGCGCATCGGCGAGCTGGGTGCCGACGGCCGCTTGACGACCCACGCCGTGCACGGGGCCGACGGTTGGGACCGCGCGATCGGCCTCCCCGACGGCCGCATCGTGGCGCTCGGCCCGCACGACACGGCGCCCGGCAGCCATCGCCCGGACGGGCCCGGCGTGACCGGCCTGGAGATCAACCTGGTGGTCGCGACCGCGAGCGGGGACATCCAGATCAAGCGGGACGTACGGCGCCCCGGCGCACCCGTCAGCCTGCTGGCGGCCGACGCCACGAGCGCGTATCTGTGGCGGCCGGCCGGCCTGGTCGGGCACGACCTGAGCTCCGGCCGCGAGCGCCTGCTCGTGCCGGAACCGACGATCGGCGGCGAGGTCCAGGCCGCCGACCTCGCCGGGCGCCGGCTGGTCGTCTCCCGGGCGGCGGACCCGTGCTCGCTGCTGGTCTTCGACACCGCCGGGGGCCGCCCGGCCGGGAGTGTCGACGTGGGCAAGGACTGCCACTTCGTCAACGGGCTGCGCCTCTCCCCGGACGGCTCGGGCCTGGCGATCGTCCACGACGACGGCATGATCGCCGTCGCCCGGGACGGCCGCGTCGTCGCGGACCGGCCGATCCCCGGCTTCGCCGCCGGCAAGCAGGCCCCGTCCGTCGACCTCGCGTGGCGGGATCCGCGGACCGTGCGCGGCGTGATCGTCCCGATCGGTCCCGGGACCCAGCGGCTGACCACCTTCACCGTCGACGCGGGCTGATCTTCCCGGCCGGGGTGAATTTCCGGCCCCGCGATGATCAGGGGACACCTCGTTGGGCAGGATGAGGGCGATGCCGACCGTCGCCCGCCTGCTCACCGAGGTGTTCGCGCCCGCGGTGCCGGCCGCCGTGCTGCCGGTGGTCATCGGCATCCACGCCGCCGGGCCGGTCCAAGGCCTGGCGTGGGGGCTCTTGGCGAGCACGTTCTGCGCGCTCATCCCGTACGGGATGATTGCCGTTGGTGTCCGTCGAGGCCGGCTGAGCGATCGGCACATCGGGGTCCGCGAGCAGCGCACCCGGCCCCTGCTCCTGGGGCTGTTGTCGGTGTCGGTGGGCCTGACCCTGCTGGTGCTGACCGCGGCGCCGCGTGAGCTGGTCGCCCTGATCGTGGCGTCGTTCGCGGGCGGCGTGGTGGCCACCGGCATCAACCACTTCTGGAAGTCGAGCATCCACACCGGCGTGCTGGCCGGCTCGGCGGTGGTGCTGGTCCTGGTCTTTGGCCCGCTCCTGCTGGTGATCGCGCCCGTGGTGGCCGCCGTCGGCTGGTCCCGCGTCCGCCTGCGCGACCACACCCCGGCCCAGGTGATCGTGGGCGCCGCGATCGGCGCCACCGTCGCGGGCGTGGTCTTCAGCCTGCTGCGGTAGCTCGAGCTCCCTTCCCCGAAGCCGCCCGCGGCGGTGACGCGTGTGTTATCCACAGGGGACACTCGCGGAGACGTGAACCCGAGTAGCCTTCGGCGCTTCAGTTTCCTCGGAAAGGGGGTGCCGATGCCGCGAGGCAAGGTGGTCGCCTGCCGGGCCACCACCCGCAGGGGCGCGCCGTGCAGCATCAACGCGGGCCGGTCCGGCCTGTGCCACGTCCACGACCCGGCGCTGCAGTGCGGGCACCCGACCCCGAAAGGGCCGTGCGCGGCGGCCACCGGCGGCGGCCCCTGCCCGCGTCACCGGCAGCCGGCTACCGTCCCGTCCGGTCTCGCCGGCGCCGGCGAGACCTCCGCGCGGCGCGGTCGGCGGCCAGCCCGAGCGCGGTGAGCGCGGTAAGGAACCGCGCCACGGTGGTGAGCTCGGGCAGCAACCCCAAGATGGTGGCCGTGAGCTGATGAAGTGTGCCGGACATCGATGTGCTCCTTGCCGATGGGCAACTTGATGGAGTACACCGTCGGGGCGGCAACGTCTGGTTCGGTCTCGTTGTGGACCGTCCGGACAATGGACTGCCGGCGGTCGGATGAGCGGACGGCGCATGCACGAGGAACTTCGCGGTTTGCACGAGCGGGCCGGCCGGCCTTCCAAGGATGCCCTGAAACGAAACGCCGACCGGGCGGGGCACAGCGTCGCCACCTCGACGCTGATCGGCTTGCCGACCGGCCACGGTCGCCCACGCTGGGCCACCGTGGAGGCGTTCATCGACGCCTGTCTGCGGTACGCCGACGGTCGTCCCCACACGCTGGTGGAATCCGATCACGACATGGCGCGATGGCGCGCCCGTTACGACGAGGCCTATCCTGCCGGACGCCGTGCCCGCGAGCCCGACGACGACCTGCTGGAGGCGTACCGGGAGCGGCTGCTGAACCGGTACGGCCGCCTGGACATCGCCGCGGTGCTCCCGTTGGACGGCCAGGACCAGCCGGCGCACATCGAGCTGCGCGAAGTCTTCGTCGTACCGGCCGTGCGGCCCGATCCGCCGCCGGTCGAGCTTCCCCGGGAGCTGTGGCAGCGGCGGGCCGCGCCCGGGGCCGCCGGCGCTCGCGATCTGCCCGCCGGTCTCGACCGAGAGGCGCTGCTGCGAGCGCACCGGGTGTACGAGCAGCGCACGCCCCGGCCGGTTCTGGACGTGCTCGCCGAGCCGGCCGGGCGCCGGAGCGTAGTGCTGGGCGATCCGGGGTCGGGTAAGTCGACGCTGGCCCGGTTCCTCGCCGTAGCACTCGCCCGGGACCCGCGTGCGGACCTGCCGGTGCTGGTCGAGCTCCGGAGCTACGCCGAGCCCCGATGGCGGGACGGCACCTTCCTCGACTACCTGGATCACCAGTACCGGGGCACCGACGAACGGCTTGGACTGCCTCGGGAACTGCTCGAACGGAGGCTCGGCTCCGGGCGCGTCCTGGTCGTGTTCGACGGGCTGGACGAGCTGTTCGACCTCGGCGACCGCGAGCGCGTCACCCATCGGATCGCCGGATTCGCCGCCCGCTATCCGCGCGTCCGGGTTCTGGTCACCTCCCGTCGGGTGGGCTACGTCCGGGGCGCGTTGGACGCGGCCGGATTCGTCCATCATCTGCTCCAGGATCTCGACCGGGATCGGATCGCCGCCTTCACGGATCGCTGGTACCGCGCGGCCCTCCTGGACGCCACCTCCACGCCCGGCGGGCTCGCCGACCGCCTGCTGGCCGCGATCGACGACTCGCCCGCGGTTCGTGAGCTGGCCGGCAACCCACTGCTGCTGACGATCCTGGCGGCTATCGGCCGGCGCGGGGAGCTGCCCCGCGATCGCCGGCGCGTGTACGAGCACGCCGTCACCGTACTCGTCGAACACTGGGAGGTCGGTAAACATCTAGCGGCGGCCGGTCCCGGCCTGCCCCAACTGGATCAAGAGGACAAGCTCGAGCTCCTGCGGCTGGTCGCCCGGCGCCTGCAGGACAGCCGGGCCGGCCTGGCCGGCAACCACATCGCAGGCCCGGCCTTGCTGGACATGTTCCGCGCCTATCTGCAGGAGAGCCACGGGCTGCCGCCCGGCCCGGCCCGGGTCGCGGCCCGGGCCATGGTGGAGCAGTTCCGGCACCGGAACTTCATCCTCAGCCGGTTCGGCGGCGAGGTGTACGGCTTCGTCCACCGGGCGTTCCTGGAGTACTTCGCCGCCGCCGACATCGATCTCCGGTTCGGCAAGGGGGAGCTGTCCGGGGACGACCTCGTTGCGGGCGTCTTCGGGCGGCGGTGGAAGGATCCGGCCTGGCACGAGGTGCTGCTGCTGTTGATCGGCATGCGGGAGGACCTCGCGGGCCGCGTGGTCGAGCGGCTGCTGGCCGCCGACCCTCTCTGGTCCCTTCGTCCCCGCGTCGTGCCGCACCACATCCTGCTCGCCGTGCGCTGCCTGGGTGAGATCCGCATGCCCGGCGCCCTGAAGGGGCAGAACACCGCCCTCGCGCGGGCCCTCACCGACCTCCTCGAGACCCTCAATGAACTGTCGTTCGACCCCGGCGTGATGGACGCCGTCGGGCAGGCGGTTCTCCCAGCCCTTTCCGTCGCCGGGCCCGACTGGCCCGGTCGTGACCACTACCTGGCGTGGTACCGCGTACGGGGGCACGAGGCGCACCAGCAGTTCTTTCCCCAGTACAGCGTGATCCCGCTCGCCGTGCGGATCGCCGCCGTCCTGGACCCCTCGGAGCCGTTCCGCCGCCATCTCCGTGTCGTCGCCGCTCTCGGGCCGGACGTGAATGTGCGGATCGCCGTGGTCCAGGCACTGGCCGCGGTCGAAGCCGGCGATCCTGGCACGCTCGCCTGGCTGCGCCGCCTGGCCACCGGCGACCCTAGCGAACGCCTGCGGCGAGCCGCCGTTCAGGAAGTGGCCGGCGGCTGGGCCGGCGATCCTGACGTCCGGCCCTGGTTGTACGAACGAATCGCCGATACCCACGGGGCGGTGCGAGCCGCTGCGGTGGAAGCGATAGCGAGCCGGTGGCCCGGCGATCCCGGGCTCGATTCCTGGCTGCGCGAACGAGCGGCCGATGGGGATCCCGCCGTCCGCGGCGCCGCGGTGCGCGCCATCGGGACCGTCGAGGCCGGCAACCCGGACACCCTGGTCTGGCTTCGCGACGACGTCGCCGCGGACGACGAGGAAGCCGTACGCGAGGCTGCGGTGGAGGCGGTCGCCGCCGGCTGGGCCACGGAACCCGGCACGCTTGCCTGGCTCCGCGAGCGTGCGGCGAACGATCCGGGCCACCTCAGCAACGCCGGCCGGGCAGCAGTGCGGGCGATCGCCGCCGGCTGGCCGGCCGATCCCGGCGTCTTCGCGTGGCTACGGGAGCGGGCGGTCGACGATCCGCGTGCCTTCGTGCGGCTGGATGCCATGGAGGCCGTCGTGGCCGCCTGGACGGGCGAACCGGACGCGCGTGACTGGCTGCGTGAACGCGCCACGGCCGACCCTGACGGGACGGTCCGGTACCACGCGTTGCGTGCCGTCGTCTCGGGCTGGTTGGATGACCACGCCACTCTGCCGTGGCTGCGGCGCCGAGCCGTCGAGGACGATGACGAATACGCGCGTCGGATCGCGGTCGAGACCGTGGCCAGCGGCTGGCCCGACCGGCCGGAGACCCTGTCGTGGCTGCGCGAACGGGCCACCGCCGACGACGGCATGTTCGGGTATGCGCGGCGGGCAGCGTTGGAGGCGATGGCCGCCGGCTGGACCGGTGATTCCAGTGTCCTGCCGCTGCTGCGCGTCCGCGCCGTCCTCGATGACAACGAAGACGTGCGGGCGGCCGCCGTCCGGGCGATCGCGGCGGGCTGGTCCGGCACCGGTGACAATCTGGCGCTGCTTCGTGATCGAGGGGAGAAGGATCCCGAGGAGAACGTGCGCCGGGATGCCGTGCGGGCGGTCGCTCGTGGCCGGCCGGACGACCCGGGCACTTTCACCTGGCTGTGCCGGCGCGGCGACGACGATCCTGGCCCGTTCTCCATCGTCCGCAGCGAGGTCGTTCGGCTGGTGGCCGACCGGTGGCACGACCGGCGCGGCACGCCGCACTGGCTTCATCGCCGCCTGGTCGTCGACCGCGACGCGCTCACACGAAGTGATGTCCTATGGACTATCGCGTTCGGATGGCCCGAGGACGCTGGTAGTCGGCCCTTGCTGGTTGAGCGTGCCGTCCGGGACCCCGACGAAGAAGTGCGGAAGTCAGCGCTTCATGCCGTAGCGGTGGGCTGGCCCGGTCATCCCGGGACTCAGCCGCTGCTGGATGACCGCGCTGCCCTCGATCCGCACGAGAGCGTGCGGAAGTTCGCCGAGCAGGTGGCCGGTCTCGTCCGTTCTTGGTCTTGACCCGGGCGCCGGGAGCCGCAGACCGGCGGCCGCGTAGGGCGGACCCGCGTGGTCGGGCGGCGGTCTGCGCCGGGCGGGCGACGGCCAGGGCGATCGACCGGCGATCGGCAGAGGCTGACGGCGGCTCACTCCGGGGAACAGCGGCGCGGTATCCGACTTGCGCCGGTTGGATAGACAGAGTCGCATGCGGAGATTCCTGGTGGCTGCCCTCGCCCTGTCTCTGACCGTCGCCGGATGGCAAGCGCAGGCGAGTGCCGAGCCGCCAGGTCCGGCGACCCCCGGCGGCGTCGACGCGGGCTGGACGGTCGAACAGGGGCGGCTGACGTGGCGTTCGGACAAGCGGATCCCGATGGGCGACGCCGCGGTCGAGTTCTGGTCCGGCGACAAGCTGCTCGGGCGGCCGCGGCCCGCGCCCGACGGCAAGACGTTCACCCTCGACGATGCGACAAGCCTCGGGGACCTCACCGTCCGCGCCGGAGGTAAGCGCATCGACCGGCTATCGCCCGGTAAATCCCGGAAAATCGGGCAGGAAGGGAAAGCGGCGACCGGCGCTTTGCCGCCCAACGCGGTCGACCCCGGGAAGAAGGGGCCCTACCGGACGACGAGCGGCGAGTACAACCTCGACCCCGTCAAGCTCCCGGACTTCCCGGAGAAGGTCGAGATGCGAGCCGTCGTCGTGGCGCCGGTGAGTGCGCCCGGGAAGCGGCCCCTTGCGCTCTTCCTGCACGGCCGCCACGCGGTCTGCTATCACGGCGCCGACGAGGACGTGCCGCAGGAGTGGCCCTGCCCGGCCGGCACCGAACCCATCCCCAGCTACCGCGGCTATCTCCAGGCCCAGCAACTGCTGGCCTCGCAGGGCTACCTCACGGTGTCGATCTCGGCCAACGGCATCAACGGCCAGGACTGGGCGGCGGACGACGGCGGCGCCCAGGCGCGGTCCTCGCTGGTGCGCCTGCATCTGGCCAGGTGGGCCGAGTGGGCTTCCAACCCGGCTTCCCCCACCCCCGCGGTCGTACGCTCCGCACGGCCCGATCTGAGCAAGGTGTTCCTGATGGGCCACTCGCGCGGTGGCGAGGGCGTGAGCCGGGCCGCCATGGACACGCTCACCCCGCCCCCGGCCGCGCAGGACGGCTACCACGGGCCGGTCCGCTGGACGATCCGCGGCCTGCTGCTGATCGGCCCGACGATCTTCGGGCACGACCCGGTCCCGGACGTGCCGTCGGCGACGATCCTGCCGGGCTGCGACGGCGACGTCTACGACCTGCAGGGCCAGATGTTCGTCGATGCGACCCGGGGCGTCAGCAGGGGCAAGGCGCTGCACAGCGCGCTCTACGTGGTCGGCGCCAACCACAACTTCTTCAACACCGAGTGGACGCCGGGACAGGCCGCCGCGCCCTCGTCCGACGACTTCACCCCGGGCGACGAGCCCGACCCGGTGTGCTCGCCCGGCGCGCCCACCCGGCTGACCGCGACCCAGCAGCAGAACGCCGGCGCCACCTACATCGCGGCCGCCGCGCGTCTGTTCGCCGGTGGCGACGACCGGGTCCGTCCCCTGCTCGACGGCAGTGGGCGGGGTGCTCCCAGCGCGTACCCGGCCCGGGTCCTGAGCGCCGCACTCGGCGCGAACCGCACCGCCCTGCTCGCCCCCGGCCCCAGCGTGCGTGTCTCCGCCGGCGCGCGCATCTGCGAGCAGGTCACCGACGTGGCCGCGCGCTCCTGCCTGAACCCCGACGACTTCAACGCCTGGCTGGTGCATTTCACCACGTTCGGCCCGGTGATTCCCGAGCCCGGCCGGTACGCGGCGGCGCTGAGCTGGACCAGCCCGGGGCGCCCGATCTCCCTGTCGCCGGCCCGCCCGGTGTCGCTGCGGGGCTCGCGCGAGCTCGCGCTGCGCGTGATCGTCCCGCCGAGCTCGGCCGGCACCCGCTTCACCGTCAGCGTGACCGGCGAGGACGGCAAGCGCCATGACCTCGGCGACGCCCGGCTCGACGGCCTGCCGGCGGCGGGGCTGAACTCGGCGTACTGGGGCCAGGAAGTCCGGGTTTCGCTCCGCGGTTTCGCGGGCCGGATCGCCGCGCTGCAGATCACCCCGCGCAGCGCGAACGGCAAGGCCTGGCTGCTGGACGCCTGGGGCTGGAACCCCGGCACGCCGGACCCGCGCGAGGCGAGCCTGCCGCGCATCGACATCGGCGAGATCCAGGCGCCCGAGGGCGACGCCGGCAGCAGGACCTACCAGGTGCCGGTGAAGATCACCGGCCGGGGCGGCGGCGTCGTGCGGCTGTTCCTGGTCGACGGCACCAGCTACGCGGTCAGGACCTGGCTGGCGACCGTGCGCCCCGGCGCCCGCAGCATCCCGGTGCCGGTCGAGGTCAAGGGCGACACCCTCTTCGGCGAGGGCGAGGCCTCCTACCTGTACGCGAAGACGGTCAGCGGCTTCGTGATCGGCGACTACTCGGGTGGCATCCAGGTCGTCGACGACGATCCGCGCCCGGCCGTCACCTGGTCGCCGACCACCGTGCGGGTGGCCGAGGGCGGCGCGCTGACGTGGCCGTTCACCTTGTCGGCGCCGACCGAGACGCCGTACTACGTGGCCGGCGTGCCGGTCGCGCCCACCGCCGGCGCCGAGCTGTCCAGCACCGACGTCGACCCCGACTGGTTCACCTGGTACTCGTTCGAGGACCCGGAGCCGTCCCGCCCGCTGTCCTCGACCGGCGTCGTGCCGTGGGCCTCCGTCGAGCCGGGCCGGACAACGGGCGAGCTCTCGATCCCCACCATCACCGACACGCTGACCGAGCCCGACGAGTCGGTCGTCCTGCACACCGACGACGTGAGCGGCGCCGCCGTCCTCACCGGCGTCGTCACCGCGGGATAGGCGGCCCGGTGCCGGCCGGCCCGCCACGGTGGGCCGGCCGGACTGCGACCGGCATGCACGCCGCCGGTCGGACCCGTCCGGAGGCGGCCGGATCCCCCTCTCGGACGGTCGCCACGGTGCCGAACGCCTCCGCGCGCTTCACCACGTCGGTCGCGAGCCGCTCGCTGAAGCCGGTGATCGCGGCAAGGCCGAACGCGACTGTCGGACTGGCGGCGGTCGTGGTCGAGCCCAGAATGCCCGCGACGAGAACCGAGATAGGCCACGGCGCCGAAGGTGGCGCCGACCAGCGGCCGGATGGCGCCCGGACCCATGGCGCGGGCGGCGAGCTTGTTGCAGGTGTCCTCGAGCTCGGCCGGCCGTGGCGAGGCCCGGTTCATGACCGTGTGCAGCGTGCGGGTCGTGTACCGCCGGCGCCGTCGACGCTCGGAACGCTCGGTGAGCGCGCAGCCGGCGATGACGTTCACGCAGTAGAAGGCGTTGACCAGCTCACCGTGCTGCTCGACGAAGCGGGCCCGCAGCGCGATCTCGGCGGCTGCTCCGATGTCACCATTTGCGGGAGTCGCCACCGTCGTGGCGCTCGACCGCGGCGTGCGACTCCACCTCGGGGCGATCGGCCCGCGAAATCGGCTCGGTCTGGTCGACAGCTGCGTCGTCGATCGCTTCCCGCAGGTCGCCCCACGACGACGCCGGGCCGCCTTCCGCGGAAGAGGCCGTCCCGCTCATCTCTTCCGTTGTGTCAACAGTGTGGGTGGACTCCTCGGTCATGTCTGCACGGCGGAGGATGATCGGGCGTATGACCACCAAGATTCTTCTGTCCGAAGAGGAAATGCCCCGCCGCTGGTACAACGTCGTGCCCGATCTGCCGGCGCCGCCGCCTCCGGTGCTGCATCCGGGCACGCTGCAACCGGTCGGGCCGGATGATCTCGCGCCGCTGTTTCCGATGGCGCTCATCGCGCAGGAGGTGACGCCGGAGCGCTACGTCGACATTCCCGAGGAGGTGCTCGAGGTCTACCGGCTCTGGCGACCGTCGCCGCTCTATCGGGCGCGGCGTCTGGAGAAGGCGCTCGGCACGCCGGCGAAGATCTATTACAAGTACGAGGGGGTGTCGCCGGCCGGCTCGCACAAGCCGAACACCGCGGTTCCCCAGGCGTACTACAACGCGGCGGCGGGCGTGCGGCGCCTGACCACGGAGACCGGCGCCGGCCAGTGGGGGACGGCGCTCGCCTTCGCCTGTGCACAGTTCGGGGTGGAGTGCGAGGTCTGGCAGGTGCGTGCGTCGTACGACCAGAAGCCGTACCGGAAAATCATGATCGAGACTTTCGGCGGCACCATTCATCCGTCGCCGTCCCCGCTGACGGCGGCGGGCCGCAAGGTGCTGGCCGAGGATCCGCAGTCGCCGGGGTCGCTCGGCATCGCGATCAGCGAGGCGGTGGAGGTCGCCGCCCGGAGCGCGGACACCAATTACGCGCTCGGCAGCGTGCTCAACCACGTGCTGCTGCACCAGACGATCATCGGCGAGGAGGCGTTGCTCCAGCTGGCCAAGGCCGGCGACGTCCCGGACCTGATCGTCGGCTGCACCGGCGGCGGCTCGAACTTCGCCGGCCTGGCGTTCCCGTTCCTGCGCGAGAAGCTGGCCGGCCGCATGGCGCCGACGATCCGCGCCGTCGAGCCGGCGTCGTGCCCGTCGCTGACCAAGGGCACGTACGCGTACGACTTCGGCGACACCGCCGGCATGACGCCGCTGATGAAGATGCACACGCTCGGCCACGAGTTCATCCCGGACCCGATCCACGCCGGTGGCCTGCGCTACCACGGCATGTCGCCGCTGATCTCGCACGTCTACGAGCTCGGGTTGATCGAGGCGGTCGCCAAGACGCAGCGGGAGTGCTTCGAGGCGGGCGTCCGCTTCGCCCGCAGCGAGGGCATCATCCCGGCGCCGGAGCCGACGCACGCCCTGGCCGCGTGCGTCGAGGAGGCGTTGCGCTGCAAGGAGACCGGCGAGCAGAAGGTGATCCTGACCGCCCTGTGCGGCCACGGTCACCTGGACCTTCCCGCGTACGGCACGTTCCTGGCCGGCGAGATGGCCGACCACGAGCTCTCCGACGAGGCCGTGGCGACCGCGCTGGCCGGATTGCCCGCGGTCCCGGCCTGATCCGTCCGGCGCAATGGGGTGTCCGGGCGGCGGATCGACCCGTCCGGCTGATGTCCGGTGTCCGGCGAGCGCCGTCATGGTGAAGGTCATGAACCGTCGCCGCGCCGCTCCCGCCGCCGGCATCGTTCTCGTGCGCCGGACCGGGCCGGCCGCGTCCCGGCGGAAGCGCGACGCGGGCCGGCGACCGACGGCCGGAGGAAACGTGAACGCGAACGGCTTGCGCCTGACCCTGTGCGGCGACGGCCTCGACGACTCCCGGGTGGCGGAGCTGACGCGGAACCTCCGCGAGACGCTCCTGGACGTCGGCGACGTCGCCGTCGGGCCGGCCGGCGAACCACCCGGGAGCCTCGTGGTGACGCCGGCGCCGGTGCTCGTGACCTCGGTGCTGGAGGTCATCGCCTCCTGGCTGCGCCGGCAACCGGCCGACGTCGAGATCGGGATCGACGGTGTCCGGTTCAAGGGCACGGTCACCTACGAGCAGCGCAACGCCCTCGTCCACGCGTACCTGAACCGCTCGGGCGAGGAATCGAGCTGAGCCGCCTCACGGCTTGCGGGCGACTCCGCAGTAGACGTTCAGGTGGGCCGGCTCGGCGCCGGCCTCCGGGCGCCACAACGGGGTGGACACCACGCCCGGCTCGAGCAGCTCCAGGCCGGTGAAGAAGGCCCGCATCTGTTCGGGCGTGCGCAGGTGGTAGTCGGCGCCGCCGCTGCGGGCCGTGCTCACCGCCTCGGCGGTCTCGGCGGTGATGACGCTGTCGTTCAGCACCAGGTAGCTGCCGGACGGCACGGCGCTCACGAACGCGTCGACGATCTCGGCCGGGCCGGGGGTGTCGTCGTCGGCCACGTTGCCGAGGATGCCCAGCATCATCAGCGCCACCGGCTGGGCGAAGTCGAGCGTGGTGGCGGCGGCGCGCAGGATCTTCCCGGGGTCGTGGACGTCGGCGTCGACGTAGTCGGTCACGCCCTCGCGGCTGCTGGTCAGCAGGGCCCGCGCGTGGACCAGCACGAGCGGGTCGTTGTCGACGTAGACGATCTTGGACTCGGGGGCGACGCGCTGGGCCACCTCGTGCGTGTTGTCGGCGGTGGGCAGGCCGGTGCCGACGTCGAGGAACTGGCGGATGCCGGCCTCGCCGGCCAGGAAGCGGGTGACACGGCCGAGGAACTGCCGGGACGCCCGGGCCACCTCGACCACGTCCGGGTAGACCTCTTTGACCTGGTCGCCGACGGCACGGTCGGCCGCGAAGTTGTCCTTGCCGCCGAGCCAGTAGTTCCAGATCCGGGCGCCGTGCGGCACTCCCGTGTCCAACGTGCCCGAAGGCCCGGTGTCGCCCATCGCCTGTGCCTCCCCTGCATCGGCTGACGTGAGGGCGATCATAGTGGGATCAATCAATCTTGAAGGCGGCGCGGTACGCCTGCGGGGAGACGCCCAGGATCCGGCGGAAGTGCGGGCGCATCGCGACGCCGCCGGCGAAACCGGCCGCCCGGGCCACGCCGTCGATCGTCAGTTCGGTCCCGGCAAGCAGGTCCTGGGCGTGCAGCACACGTTGGTGCAGCAGCCACTGCAGTGGCGAGCAGCCGGCCGCCTCGCGGAAGCGGCGGTCGAACGTGCGGCGGCTGACGTGGACGACGGTGGCGAGCCGGTCGACGTCGAGGGCCGGGTCGCCCAGGTGGTCGAGGGCGTGCCGCATGGCGTCGGCGACGACCTCGATGCCGGGGAACCGGGCCGCCAGCTCGGGCAGGTACCGCCAATGTGTGGTGGCCCGCCGGCCGTCGAGCAGGCCGGCCTCGGCCAGCACGAACGCGCCGAGGCACAGGCCGACCACGGTGGCGCCCTCGTCGTGGGCGCGGCGTAACGCGTCGAGGATGCCGGGACCGACCGGGGTGCCGCCCGGCAGCCGCCAGCCGGGGACGACCACGATGCCGGCCTCGTCGAGCGCGGTGAGCGGGCAGGGCGGGGTGATCGCGATGCCGGCCGTGGTGCGCAGCGGTCCCTCGTGCTCCCCGGCGACCCGCACCTCGTGCCGGCCGGCCTCGAACACACGGGGGGCCACCGCGACCTCGAGCATGGGCGCATCGTCGCCGACGAGCACGCCCACCGTCGTACGGCTGCGGGTCATGGCTTGAATTTATCGCAGGATGGCTTTTGCGCCACTGTGCCGTTGTGCTGGTGAGGCCCAACATGGGCGTCATGAGTTTGGCGATCCGCTCGTTCGGCGGCCCGACCGTGCAGTTCACGCTGGGCGGTGTCACGTTCATGACCGACCCGACATTCGACGAGCCGGGCGATTACCCGATCGGCGACCGGAAGCTGACCCGGACCGCGCCGCCGCTGCTGCCGCGCCCGGCCGCCGGGACGATCGACGTGGTGCTGCTGTCGCACGACCAGCATCCGGACAACCTCGATCGGGCCGGCCGCGAGTTCTCCGCGACGGTGCCGCTCGTGCTGAGCACGCCGGCCGCGGCCGAGCGGATCAGTGCGCGCGGGCTGGCGACGTGGGAGGTGATCGACCTGGACGGCGGGGTCACGGTGACCGCGGTGCCGGCGCAGCACGGTCCGGACGGCGTCGAGCACCTGGTCGGGCCGGTCACCGGGTTCGTGCTGCAGGGGAAAGGCCTGCCGACCGTGTACGTGAGTGGCGACAACGCCTCGTTGCGGGTGGTGGCCGGGATCGCGGAGCGGTTCCCCTCGATCGACGTGGCGATCCTCTTCGGCGGGGCCGCGCGCACGAAGCTGGTCGGCGACGCGAACCTCACGCTCGACGCCGCCGGGATGGTGCAGGCGGCCCGGATCCTGCGCGCCGGCGAGGTGCACGCCGCGCACATCGACAGCTGGGCGCACTTCACCGAAGGCCCGGAGGACGTGCGGAAGGCCTTCACGGCGGCGGGCCTGCCCGACCCCACCCGACCGTAGCCGGGCGGCGCGGCCGGGGACGCGTACCGGATCATGCGGGTTCTAGGATGGTGGAATGAGCGACGAGACCACGCCCGAGCAGCTCCGCCAGGAAATCAGCGACGTCGACGCGGAGATCGCCGAGCTGCGCCGGGTCGCCGGCGATGTGCAGGCCCGCCGCGGCGAGGACACCGACACGTCCGAGGGCTATGTCGAGCCGGAGGAGATCGCGAGCGAGCTGACGAACCTCAACGAGACCGAGGCCGTCATCGACGTGCTGACCCAGCGTCGCGAGCGCCTCGAGGAGCAGCTCAAGGCGCTCGGCTGATGGACATCCGGGCGATCAACGAGCGGGTGATCGGGCAGTTCCGGGCCGGCGGCGAGATCGAGGGCATGCACCGCGACCGGTTGCTGCTGCTCACCACCGCCGGCGCCCGGACCGGGCGGCGGCACACGACGCCGATGATGTTCCACCGCGCGGGGGAAGGCGACCGCCTGCTGGTGATCGCCTCCAACGCGGGCGCGACCGCCGACCCCGACTGGTACCGCAACCTGGTCGCCGACCCGGCCGTGACCGTCGAGATCGGCGACTCGTCGTACGACGCGACCGCCGTGCCGCTGACCGGCGACGACCGGGCACGCGCGTGGGACGAGATCAAGGCCGCCTACCCGTTCTTCGCCGACCACGAGGTGAAGGCGGCCGGGCGCGAGATCCCGGTCGTCGAGCTCATCCGTCGCTGAGCGCGGCCGCCTTGCGCAGCAGCACCGCGCGCTCCTGGACGTTGCCGCACAGGCGGGCGGCCAGCTCCAGCTCGGCCCGGGCCTCGGCGGTGCGGCCCAGCCGGGTCAGCAGCTCGCCGCGCACCGTCGGCAGCAGGTGCGAGCCGGCCAGGCGGTCGGTGGCGACGAGGTCGTCGACGATCTCCAGCGCCGGCCGCGGCCCGCTGGCCATCGCGACCGCGACGGCCCGGTTGAGCTCGACCACGGGCGACGGCGCCACCCGGCCCAGAGCCTCGTAGAGAAGAACGACGCGCTCCCAGTCGGTGGCGGCGACCGAGGCGGCGCAGGCATGGCAGGCGGCGATCGCGGCCTGCAGCCCGTACGGGCCGAGGCCGCGGCCCTGTTTCGCCGCCTGCCCGAGCGCGGCCAGTCCCCGGCGGATCGCCGACCGGTCCCAGCGCCGGCGATCCTGGTCCTCCAGCAGGATCGCCTCGCCGCCGGGACCGGTGCGGGCCGGGAACCGCGAGGCGGTCAGCTCGAACAGCGCCAGCAGGCCGTGCGCCTCCGGTTCGGCCGGCAGCAGCGAGCACAGCATCCGGGCGAGACGGATCGCCTCGTACGCGAGATCGGTGCGCAACAGATCGTCGCCCGCCGTCGCCGTCGATCCCTCCGTGAAGATCACGTAGAGCACGCTGAGCACACCGCCCAGCCGCTGCCGCCGCTCCTCGGCCGGCGGCAGCTCGAACGGCACGCCGGCGGCCGCGATCGTCTTCTTGGCCCGGGTGATCCGGGCCTGCACGGTCGGCACCGGCACCAGGAACGCGCGGGCGATCTCCTCGCTGGTCAGGCCGCCGACCGCGCGCAGGGTGAGCGCCACCCGGGCCTCGGGCGAGAGCACCGGGTGGCACGAGATGAACATCAGGGCGAGCAGGTCGTCCTCGATGCGGTCGGGGTCCCACGGCAGCTCGTCGTCCCCGGCCGCCTCCCGGGAAGCGGCCAGCGTCGCGTACCGGTCGTCCCGGGCCGACCGCCGGCGGAAGGCGTCGATGGCCCGCCGCCGGGCCGTCGACAGCAGCCACGCCACCGGGTCGGCCGGCACGCCGTCGCGCGGCCAGGAGACCAGCGCCTCGGCCAGCGCCTCCTGGGCCACGTCCTCGGCGAGCGCGAAGTCCCGGGTGTAACGGGCGAGCGCGCCGACGATCCGCGCCGACTCCATCCGCCAGACGGCCTCGACCGGCTGCATCAGAGCTGGCCGGTCCGCTCGCGCCAGGCCTTCTCCTTGACGACCCATTCGTTGTCCTGCGGGAACTCGCCGATGCTCGGCACCCGGCGGATCTCGGTCTTGGTGCCGGGGAAGGCGGGCAGGCGCTTCGCCCACTCGACGGCCTCCTCCTGGGAGGCGACGTCGAGGATGTAGAAGCCGCCGAACAGCTCCTTGGTCTCCCCGTACGGCCCGTCGGTGACGATCGGGGTCTCGCCGGTGTGGTCGACGACCACGCCCTGGCGGGGGTCGTCGAGCCCCTCGACCGCGACCAGGACGCCGGCCCGGATCAGCTCGTCGTTGAAGCGACCCATGGTCTCGAGCATCTCCTCGAACGGCGTCTCCATCATCTTGGCCACCGTCTCGTCCGTGCCGCGCATGATGAGCATGTACTTCGCCATGGTGGGTTCTCTCCTCGCTCGCGGGGTCGCGCTCCGACCCTCTCATCCCAAGGTCGGACGGCGGCGGCCCCGATCGACACGGCGGCCCGGAAACTTCCCGCGCGGGATCAGGCCCGGCACCGTTGGGCGTCGAGGGGGTGGCCGGCCGCCTCGAACTGGGCGGCCGCCTCGCCGAACAGGCGGCGCGCGGTGCTGTCGTCGTGGTCGGCGCGGGCGATGTGGGCCCGGACCTCGAGCAGGGAGGCCTGCCAGGCGGTGCCCTCCCACATGGCCTCGGAGGTCTCGGCGCGGGCGAGGTAGTGGCGGGCCTCGGCCAGGTCGCCGACGTCGGCGCAGGCGCATGCGGCCGGCACGGCGAACATGATGACGCAGAACGAGCAGCTGTCCTCGGCCACGAACGTCGCCTCGGCCCGGTCGACCACCGCGCGGGCGGCCTCCGGGCCGGGCGCCGCCATGATCATCGTGCCCCACACGCGCTGGAGCAGATGCTGGCCGATGATCGACCAGCGGGCCAGCGGCAACGCCCGGTGGAGCAGGAGGCCGGCGGCGGCGCGGTCGCCGCGGGCGAGCTCGACCTCGGCCAGGCGTTCCAGGCAGTGCGCCTCCCCGGTCGGGGACTCCAGGTCGTGGTGGAGGCCGGCCGCCGCCCGCAGCTCGGTCTCGGCCAGGGTCAGGTCGCCCTTGAGCAGCGCCGCCTCGCCGCGCAGCGCGGTGGCGAAGGCCACCGCCCGCGGCACGCCGGCCCGCTCGGCGGTGTCCCGCAGCTGCCGGGCCAGCTCCATCACCTCGTCGTACGGGGTGGGGCCGTAGAGCAGGAACTCGGCCACGCACAGGTGGGAGTCGAAGATGCCGACCGCCAGGTCCGGCCGCCGCATGACGTTGCGCAGCTCGCCGCGCAGCCGCTGGAACCACTCGCCCCGGTGGTGGGCCAGCAGGCCTTGCAGGGCGATCAGGTCGAACAACCGCCAGCTCTGGCCGCCCAGCGCCACCCGCCGGCGGGCCTCGGCCGCCGCCTCCTCGGCGGCGGCGTAGTCGTTCCGGTAGTACGCGAGGTTGCCGCGCATGAGCAGCAGCGCCGCGTCGTTGTCGCTGCCGTCGAGATCGAGCCCGGCCACCGCCACCTCGGCCGTCTCCAGGTCACCGGCCGTGGTGGCCGCCCGGGCGAGCCGGGTCAGCAACGGCTTGCGGGCCGCCGGGTCGGACACGGCGCGCAGGGCGTCGCGGTAGGCGTCCACCGCGCCGAGGTCGGCGCACGCGGTCAGCAGGTCGGCCCGCAGGGTGAGCAGGCGGGCCCGGTCCGGTCCCGACGCCGCGGCCGAGACGGTCTCGAGGGTGGCCAGCGCGTCGCGGTAGGCGCCGAGCGCGGCCTGGGTCTCGGCGGCGGTCAGCAGCCAGCCCACGGCGGCCTTCTCCCGGCCGCCCTGGACGAGGTGGTGCCCGATCCGGGCCGGCGACCGCCCGAGCCGTTCCAGCGTCCGGGCCGCCGCCCGGTGCGCCTCCCGCCGGCCGTCCGGCCCGGCCGCCTCCAGCAACGCCTCGCGCACCAGAGCGTGCCGGAACGCGTAGCCGGCCTCGGCGCGATGCAGGACGCGCAGCTCGACCGCCTGCTCCAGCACCGCGTCGGCGTCGTCGTCGGACAGCCCGGTCACCCCGGCGAACTCGTCGGCGTCGACCGTGGACCCCAGCACCGCGGCCGCCGACAGGGCCCTTCGCGCCCGTTCGGAGAGGGCGGCCGGCACCAGCGTCCCCGCCGCCCGGCCCGGGCCCTCGGCGGCCATGCCCCGCGCGATCTCCAGGATCGCGAACGGCAACCCGCCGGACGCCTGGCCGATCGCGTCGAGCATGACCGGGTCCGCCCGCGGGACGAGCCGGCGGGCCAGGGCCGCCGCGTCGGGGGCCTGGAGCGGGGCCAGGTCGAGCGGTACGGCGCTGCCCCGGGCCAGCAGGCTGCGGCGAACCTCGGCGAGCGTCCCGGACCGCACCGGCCGGTGCCCGACCGCGATCAGCAGGCGCTGGGTGACCGCCGTACGCGCCAGGTAGTGCAGCAGGCGGAGGCTGCCCTCGTCGGCGTCGTGGACGTCGTCCACCACGAGCACGGCGCCCTCGCCCGCCGACGCCAGGCCGACCAGCTCGGCCACGGCGATGAACAGCCGCTGATGCGCGCCCCGCCCGTCCCAGCTGAACTGCCGTCCGGACAGCGCCCGTTCGATCTCCTCCCGGAACGCGTCGTCCAGCCCGTCGAGCAGGCTCGGATGCTGCCGGGACAGGTCGGCCAGGGCCTCCAGCACGGGCGCGTAGGGCCAGTCGCCCTCGATCCGGGCGGCGGCGCCCCGGCCGATCCGCATCCGGCGGCCGGCCGCGGCGGTCTCGACCCGGGCGAGCAGGGCCGACTTGCCGACGCCGGCGGCGCCCGCCAGGAACAGGATCCGGCCGCGGCCCTGCCGGGCCGCGTCGAGCAGCCGGTCGATCCGGGCCTGCTCCGGTCCGCGGCCGACGAGGGCGACCGCGGGCGTGCCGCTCCGCGCGGCGCGGCCCTCCCCGATCAACTCGTCGCGGAGCCGCAGCGCCGCCGTGCTCGGCGAGACGCCCAGCTCACGGCGCAGCTCCCGCTCCATCTGCCGGAACTGGCGCAGCGCGCCGCGCCGGTCGCCGGCGTCGGCCCGGCGGCGGATCAGCACCAGGTGCGCCTGCTCGTCGCCCGGCTCGGCCTCGGCCAGCGTCTCCCACCGCTCGGCCAGGCGCAGCACCCGGGAGTGCAGCAGCCGGAACCGCTCCCGCGGCGCCGTGGTCCACGGCTCGTACGGATCGTCCGGCAGGAGATCCCCGGTGTACGTGTCGGCCGCCCGCCCGGCGGCCCGCGGGTCGCCCGCGGCCAGCGCCGCCTCGGCGAGCCGCTCGAACCGGCAGGCGTCGATGTCGACCGCGGCGCCGGGACACAGCGCGACGGACTCGCCGCCGAGCACGAGCGAACCGGCGTCGCCCAGCGTCCGGCGGGCGTAGTGGGCCGCCTTGTGCAGCCGGGGCGCCGCTTCGCCGACCTCCAGCCCGGGCCAGAGCGCGTCGATCACCCGTTCGCGGTGCAGCGCCCGGCCCGGCGCCAGCGCCAGGATCTTGACCAGTGCCGCCGCCTGCCGCCGCCGCCACTGCGCGGCCGGGACCCCGCGGCCGTCGACGACGACGCCGAAGCCTCCCAGCAGCGTGATCCGGACGTCGGGCACAGCCATCCTCCCCGGTCGGGACGGGGAACGCCGGGGGAAGGTCCGGGGAAGGTCCGCTCCCTAGCGTCCCGGGCGACAGGTTTTCACAAACACCGAGGAGCCGCTGTCATGTCCGAGACCACCACCCGCGTCGCCCGCAACGGCGTCGACGTACCCACCCTGTTCGCCACCCTCGACGCCGTCAAGGCCAGCCCCGAGATCGCCGGCTTCCAGTTCCGGGCCCGCAACACGTGGATCAGCGGAACCCACAACCGCACCACGATCCAGGGCTTCTTCGGCGCCGGCCAGGAGGACACCACCCGCACCGAGCCGTTCACCTACGACGCCGACCACCCGGCCGTCCTGGTCGGCACCGGCAAGGGACCGACGCCGGTCGAGTTCCTGCTGCACGCCGTCGCCGCGTGCCTGACCGCCGGCCTGGCCAACATCGCCGCCGCCCGGGGCATCACCCTGCACCGGGTCGAGTCGACCGTCGAGGGCGACATCGACCTGCTCGGCATCCTCGGGCTCGCCGCCGACGTCCGCAACGGCTACCGGCAGATCCGCGTCCACTTCGAGGTGGACGGCGACGCGAGCGCGGAGGAGCTGGCCGCGCTGGTCGAGCGGTCCCGCCGGCGGTCCGCCGTGTACGACGTGCTGACCAACGGCACCGACGTCGTCATCGACGTCGCCGCCACCCCGAGCCGGTAGGCCCCGTCCCGAGGAAGTGAGCTCTCATGTCCGGCATACCCGTCGTGGTCATCGGCGCCGGCCAGGCCGGCCTGGCGGTCAGCTGGTCGCTGACGGCGTCCGGCGTGCCCCACGTCGTGCTCGACCGTGGCCGCATCGCCGACCGCTGGGCGTCCCATCCGTGGGAGTCGCTGCGCCTGCTCAGCCCGAACTGGCTCAGCCGCCTGCCCGGATTCCGGTACACCGGCCCGGATCCCGGCGGGTTCATGCCGGCCGCGTCGGTGGCGGCCTACCTCCGGTCGTACGCGGCGGCCTTCGCCGCCCCGGTCGTGGCCGGCGCCGAGGTGCTGTCGGTGCGCCCGCGCGGCGGCCGGTACGAGGTGACGAGCACCGCCGGGACCTGGGCCGCCCGGGCCGTCGTGGTGGCCACCGGCTGGTGCGACGTGCCGGCGGTCCCGGCCCTCGCCGGGGCCCTCGACCCGCGGATCGCGCAGGTCACCCCCGCCACCTACCGCAACCCGCAATCCCTGCCGGACGGCCGGGTGCTGGTCGTCGGCGCCTCCGCCACCGGCGCCCAGATCGCCGACGAGCTGACCGCCGCCGGACGCCCGGTCGTGCTCGCCGCCGGCTCGCACAGCCGGGTGCCCCGGCGGTACCGCGGCCGGGACATCATGTGGTGGCTCGACGCCATGGGCGTGCTCGACCGGCGGCTCGACGAGCATCCGCGGCCGGCCGGGACGCGCCGGGAACCGTCCCTGCAGCTCGCCGGCAACGCCGGCGGCCGGGACGTGGACCTGTGGTCTCTTCAGCGGCGTGGGGTCGTCCTCGCCGGCCGCCTGGTCGCGGCCGACCGGCGCCGGGTCCGGTTCGCCGGTGACCTTCCGTTCACCACGGCCGCGGCCGACCTCCGGCTGCGCCGGCTGCGGCACCGCATCGACCGGTACGCCGCGGCGAACGGGCTCGCGGACGGGACCGAGCGGCCCGGGCAGGTGCTCGCCGCCCGCACCGACCGCGCCGTCGAGCGGCTGGACCTGCGCCGCGACGGGGTGGGGAGCGTGGTCTGGGCGACCGGCTACCGGCGGGCGTACCCCTGGCTGCACGTGCCGGTCCTCGACCGGGCCGGCGAGATCGTGCACACCGGCGGAAGCACCCCGGCGCCTGGCCTGTACGTGGTCGGCATGCGCTGGCAGTCGCGGCGCAACTCCACGTTCCTCGACGGCGTCCGCCACGACGCGGCCGCCGTGACCGGCCGGGTGCTGCGCCACCTCGGCGCGGCCGCTCGGCCACGGGACGGGAGGGCGGCATGACCGCGCCGTGGGACGTCGTGGTGGTCGGTGCGCGGGTCGCCGGCGCCTCCACCGCGCTGCTGCTGGCCCGGGCCGGGCTGCGGGTGCTGTGCCTGGACCGCGCCCGCCACGGCAGCGACACCTTGTCGACGCACGCGCTGATGCGCCCGGGCACGCTGCTGTTGCGGCAATGGGGGCTGCTCGACCCGATCGTCGAGGCGGGAACACCGGCCGTCCGGCGCACCGTCTTCCACTACGGCGACGAGACCGTCTCCGTCACCATCCGGCCGGCGGCGGGGGTCGACGCCCTGTACGCGCCGCGCCGGACCGTCATCGACCGGGTGATCGCCGACGCGGCGGCCGAGGCCGGCGCCGTGGTCCGGTTCGGCACCGCGGTGACCGGCCTGCTGCGCGACGGCGACGGCCGGGTGACCGGCGTGACCACCCGCGCCCGCGACGGCTCGGCCGACGCCGAACGTGCCGCGCTGGTCGTCGGGGCGGACGGCCGCCGGTCGGCGGTGGCCGACTGGGTGCGGGCGCCGGTACGGGCCGCCGGTCACGCGTCGTCCGCCGTCCTGTACGGCTACTGGTCCGGGCTCGCCGCCGACGGGTACGAGTGGTTCTACCGTCCCGGGGTCAGCGCCGGCCTGATTCCCACCAACGACGGCCTGACCTGTGTCTTCCTCGGCACCGATCCGGCCACGATGGACCGGCTGGTCCGCGGGGGCGGGACCGGCGCGGCCCTCGACCGGCTCGCCGCGGAGTGCGGCGTCGGCGCGCGCCTGGCCGCCGGCCGTCGCGCCGACGCCGTCCGCCACGTCCGCGGCGTCCCCGGCCGCCTGCGCCGGGCGTGGGGACCGGGCTGGGCGCTGGCCGGGGACGCCGGGCAGTGGAAGGACCCGCTCAGCACGCACGGCATGACCGACGCCCTCCGCGACGCCGAGCTGCTGGCCCGGGCCGTGGTCGCCGCACCCGGGCCGGGCCGCCGGCAACGCGACGCGCTCGCGGGCTACGAGCGGGCCCGCGACCGGTTCGCCCGGCCCCTGCTCGACGCGAGCGAGCGGGTCGCCGGCTACGGCTGGGATCTCCCCGGAGTCCGGCGGCTGCTGATGGACCTCTCCGCGGTCATGGCCGACGAGGTCGACCTGATCTCGTCACTGCCCGCCGCGCCGTGGAACGCGCCCGCCCTGGCGCGGCCCGCTTGACGGGAGGTGGACAGGGTGGCGAAGCTCGGTCGGCGGGAGGAGGGCCGATGGACTACACGATCGCGGCGTTGGGCCCGGAGACCTGGGACGCCTATGCGCGCCTCATGGAGCGCCACAACGGGGTCTTCGGTGGGTGCTGGTGCACCTATTTCCACACCATGCACGAGGAGAAGACCTTCAGCGCGGAGAAGAACCGGGAGCTCAAGCGCGAGCTGGTCGGGTGCGGGCGGGCCCATGCGGCCCTCGTCCTCGACGGGGACGAGGCGGTGGCCTGGTGCCAGTACGGGTCGCCGGCCGAACTGCCCAACATCTATCACCGCAAGCAGTACGACGCGGAAACCGAGGTGCTGCCGGACTACCGGATCACCTGCATGTTCGTGGACAAGAAGCACCGGCGCCGGGGCCTGCTGGCCGTCGCCCTCGGCGGGGCGCTCGAGCTCATCGCGCGCGACGGCGGCGGCACGGTCGAGGGTTATCCGCACGACAACGACGGCAAGAAGGTGTCGGTGCTCTACTCGGGCACCCGCGCGCTCTTCGAGCGGGCCGGCTTCACCTACGTGCGGCCCAAGGGGACGAAGAACTGCGTCATGCGCACCGACGTCAACCCCGAATGAGGTCGACGAGGTCACGCGGCAGCCCGTGGGTGTCGTGCAGGAAGCGGTAGTCGTCGTCGGTGAGCGGCCCTCGCTCGCGACGCCGCGACACCACGGAACGGCCCCGCCGCAGCAGGTCGCGGAAGGTCTTCTCCTCGGTGCCGAGCACATCGCGTACGGGGGAGGGAAGGGTTTTGAGCTCGAAGTGGTCGATCGTGTGCTCGATCGGCTCGGACGGCAGGTCACCGAGCGTGCGGGTCGGATCGGTGCGCCAGAGCGTGGTCAGCGTGCGGCGGACGAGCCGCCGCAGCACGTAGCCGTGACGGGTGTTCGACGGCCGGACTCCGTCGCCGATCACCACGATGCCCGAGCGCAGATGGTCGACCACCCGGCGGCGGTCCGGCTCGTCCAGCTCCCAGAGGCCCGTCCACGGCCGGAAGACATCGGTCTCGAAGACCGACCGCTTGCCCTGCAGGACGGTCAGCATGCGCTCGAGTCCCATGCCGGTGTCGATGTTCTCCGGCTCGACCGGCCGCAGCGTGCCGTCCTCGAGGCGCCGGTAGCGCATCATCACGTGGTTCCAGACCTCGGTCCACCGCTCGTCGGTGGTCGGCGTGCCGGTCGGCGGCCCGTCGCCGGTCCAGACGAAGATCTCCGAGTCCGGGCCGCAGGGTCCGGTCGGCCCGTTCGACCACCAGTTCTCGTCGGTGGTCAGCTCGATCGGGACACCGAGCCGCTCCCACGTCTCCCGCGACGGCTCGTCCTGCTCGTGGACGGTGACGTGCAGCCGGCCCGGCTCGATCCCGAAGCCGTCGCGCAGCAGCTGGTAGCCCCAGGTCAGGCTCTGCGTGCCCGGATAGTCGCCGAGCGACCAGGAGCCCAGCATCTCGAAGACGGTGAGGTGGGTGTCGTCGCCGACCTCGTCGAGGTCGGTGGTGCGTAGGCATCGCTGCACATCGACCAGGCGGCGGCCTTGCGGGTGCCGGTCTCCTTCGAGGTACGGGGTGAGCGGGTGCATGCCCGAGGTGGTGAACAGGACCGGATCCCCGGGCGGCGGGACGAGCGAATGACCGGGGATCGGGACGTGGCCGCGATCCCGGTAGAAGTCGATGAAGGTGCGTACGGTGTCGTCGACGTTCATGGCAGTGGTCCTTTCCGGACAAAACGGCGACCGGAAGGGGACCGCGGGCACGAAAAAGCCGGCGAGCCGTTTCCGGTCGCCGGCGAATGAGGAAGAAGTCAGGCAGCGGCGACCGTCGAGCCGGTAGCTCGCGCGGTCGCGGTGGTGAGTCGCCTGCTGACGTCCATGCCACCATGGTAGAGACCGATGGGGGCGGCGCCCACCGGATTTTCCGCCGCCTCAGTCCGCGTCTCAGCCGATGTAGGCGAGCGCGAATCCGATCGTCGGGATGCCGAACAGGATCGAGACGGCGGCCATCTTGGCGATGGTCGGCCGGCGGGTCAGCGCCGCGTAGCCGGCCAGCAGCACCGGGACCGTCAGCAGCTGCGGGACGAGCGTCGAGCGGGGGACCAGCACGTCGAGCGCGGCGCACAGCAGGCAGAACGCCAGGGCGGCGGCCCACAGGGCGACACCCAGGCGATAGGCGGTGCGCGGCCCGAAGCGTACGGCGAAGGTGGTGTCTCCCGCTCCTCGGTCGGCACTCAGGTCGGTCACCGTCGTCGGCACGTAGAGGGCCGCGGCGAAGAGGACGCCGATCACGGCGAACTGCCACGGGAACTCCTCCGGCGAGCGGGTGATCGACCAGCCGGCGGCGGGCGAGACCAGGCCCACGACCAGGGCGTTGACCGCGATGTCCCAGCCGGGGCGGGTCTTCAGGCGCAGCGGGGGAACGCTGTAGGCCCAGCCCAGCACCAGGACGCCGGCCACGCCGAGCACGAAGAGGGTGCCGACCAGCAGGGCCGTGGCCAGCGACGCGAGCGCCAGGCAGGCGTACCACCGCCGCAGTCGCGAAGCCGTCACCGCGCCGGTGACCAGCGGCGCGGTGGCCTTGCGCGGGTTGGCGCGGTCGCTGGGCAGGTCGTGCAGGTCGTTCTGGGCCAGCACCGCGCCCCAGATCAGCGGTCCCAGCACCAGCAGGGCCACCAGCGACCGGAACGGGTCGGCGGGTAACCAGGACCGGCCGGCCAGGACCGTTCCCAGGTACGCCGGCACCCAGGAGACGGGCCAGAACCACGGGCGGGACACGGCGACGAGCAGGGCCGCGGGGCGTTGTGCCAGCGTCGTCATGCCCGCATCATCGCCCGCCCGTGCTGTGCCCGGCCTGAGACACCAGTGGCCGTCACTGGTGCGACGCGTCGCTCCGGCGGCGACGGTGGAGGCATGACAGCGCATCGGTCCGCCCGCCTCCCGGTCGAGGGGCACCTGCCCGCCTTCGACGGCGCCACCACCTGGCTCAACTCGCCGCCGCTCACCCCGGGCGGCCTGCGCGGGAAGGTGGTCCTGGTCAACTTCTGGACCTACACCTGCGTGAACTGGCTGCGGCAGCTCCCCTACGTGCGGGAGTGGTCGCGCCGGTACGCCGCCGCCGGCCTGGTCGTGGTCGGCGTGCACACTCCGGAGTTCCCCTTCGAGCACGACCAGGCCAACGTACGCCGGGAGGTCGCGGCCCGGGGCGTCGGCTGGCCGGTGCCGATGGACAACGACTACGCGATCTGGACGGCGTTCGCCAACCACTACTGGCCCGCGCTCTATCTGGCCGACACCGAGGGCCGGATCCGGTACCACCACTTCGGGGAGGGCGAGTACGGGCGTACCGAGTTGGTCCTGCAGGAGTTGCTCGGTTCCTCGTCGCACCACCTGGTCACCGTGGAGGCGTCCGGGGCCGAGGTGGGCGCCGACTGGGGCACGCTGCGCTCGCCGGAGAACTACGCCGGCTACGCGCGCGCCGAGCGGTTCGCGTCGCCCGAGGGCCTGGATCACGACAAGCCCCGCCGCTACAGCGTCCCCGGCCGGCTCGGCCTGAACTCCTGGGCGCTGGACGGCGACTGGACGATCGGCGAGCAGGCCACCACGCTGAACTCGGCGGCGGGCGGCGTCGCGTACCGGTTCCACGCCCGCGACCTCAACGTGGTGATGGGCGCGGCCACCCCGGTGCGGTTCCGCGTGCGGCTCGACGGCGCGCCCCCCGGCGAGGCGGCCGGCGGCGACCTCGACCCCGACGGCCACGGCACGGCCGCCGACCGCCGGCTCTACCAGCTGCTGCGGCAGCCGGGCCGGGTCGCCGACCGCACCGCCGAGATCACGTTCCTCGACCCGGGGGCGGAGCTCTACTCGTTCACCTTCGGCTAGCGGCCACGTCCGGGGGCAGGACAATGTTCTTGACCTCGGCCATGTAGTCGTCGGCGGCGGCGACCGCATCCCGCGGGGCGCGGCCGCGCTGCCGGGCGTCCAGGTAGGCGGCGTACCAGTCCCACCAGTCGTGCTGGGGGGCGACGGCCTCGAAGGCGCCGTGCCGTTCGGAGGTCTCGTGCAGGAGCTGGGCGAGCTCCGCGACGTCCTTGCGCGTGTCACTCATGACCAAGACCTTTCCGCACGTACGCCGGGGATCGCACCCGTGAGACACCCTGGCAATGAGCCGGGAGCATGACGTCGTTGGCGGGGGAGGGCGGGAGGTGGGCGGTGAAGGTGCTTGTGACGTGTCTGGCCCATCGTGTCGCTGGGTGAGGCGTGGCTCGGTCCGTCGCTGGGGTGAAACGTGGCTTGGCCCGTCGCTGGGGTGAATAGTGGCTTGGCCCGTCGCTGGGTGAGACCTCGCCCAGCCCGTCACGGGGTGAAACTCGGCCCAGGCCGTCGCTGGGTGAAACGTGGCCACTCCGACACTGCGTTAACCTGACCCACCCCGTCACTGGGTGGGCCGGACTCTACGGCCAACCTACGACAATTTCGCACGCTTGTCCCCAAGCTGCGACTTGCCGTTGCTTGCCCGTGCTCGACGCCGACGAGCGGGGTCAGCGGGCGGGTGAGCGGATATGCGGGCCGGGTGAGCAAGTGAGCGGACCGGGTGAGCGGGCGGTGAGCGGGCGGTGCGAGCGAGTGGCGAGCGGGCCGGGTGAGCGGGCGGTGAGCGGGCGGGGCGAGCGAGCGGCGAGCGGGCCGGGTGAGCGCGCGGTGAGCGGGCCGGGCGAGCGAGCGGCGAGCGCGCCGGTGAGCAAGCGGCGAGCGCGCCGGGTGAGCGAGCGGCGAGCGGGCTGGGTGAGCGGGTGAGTGGGCGGCGGCGTGGTGATCACCGACACGGTCGCCCTCGGCGGCATCGCACTGCTCGGGCCGGCTGAGCGAGTGAGCGGGCGGGCTGGTTTGAGCGGGCGGCGAGCGGGCGGGCGGGCCAGGTGAGTGAGCGGGCGGGCGGGCCGGATGAGCGGGCGGACCGGCTGACCGGGCGGGCGAGCGGCTGATCCACTGGTGGCGCGTATTGGTGAGCAGAGCAAAGGGCGGCGGAAGGGCAGGTCGGCACCTACGGTCGCGACCCCCGCCGGGCGCACCGGTGACGACCGACGGATGTGGCCGCCGACCATCGGCTTCGGGGGTTGAAGACGCGGCGAAAGGGCCGGCCCGGTGCCGGACATGAGCGAAGGTGGACCTTGTGGACGTGGACGCGCGCCGGCGTCGGTTTGAGGGTATGGCGCCGGGGGTGATCGATGCGGTTCGGCGGTTTCTTGTGCGGCGCACCGACTCGGCCACGGCTGATGACGTGCTCTCCGAGACGCTGCTGGTGTGCTGGCGGCGGCTCGGGGAGATTCCGGACGATCATCTGCCGTGGGTCTACGGGGTGGCGCGCCGGTGCCTGGCCAACGCCGAGCGCGGGCGGCGGCGGCAGGCGCGGCTTGCCGCCCGTATCACGGCGCTCGATCCGCCGCCGCTGGTCGTCGACGGGCCGGCGCCGGCCGACGACGACCTGGCCGCCGCGCTGGCCGGACTGCGGGCCGAGGACGCGGAGCTGCTGCGGCTGTGGGCGTGGGAAGACCTGGCCGCCGGGCAGATCGCGGTGGTGCTGGGCATCTCGGCCAACGCGGCCAGCATCCGGCTGCACCGCGCCAAACAGCGACTGCGCGAGGAGCTGCGAAAGGTGACCGGGCCGGCCGGACATGACGGGGCGAGAGAAGGGAGACGGCGATGACCGACGACGACCTGCGTTCGCGCCTGCGCCGGGCGGATCCGGCGGCGTCGGTGCCGCCGCCGGCTCCCGGCCACGTTTCGCGTCTGATCGGAGAGACCATGAGCAGCAGCGCCACCGCCGTGACCAAACCACCGGTGCGATGGCACCTGGCCGCCCTCGCCGCGGCCGCCGTCGTGCTGATCGTCGCGGGTACCGGCTGGTGGCTGGGCCGGCCGTCGTCACCCACGCCGGGGACGCCGATCGCGGCGGCGCCGACCCCGGCCGACGGTCCGTCCACCACGATCGGGCTTCCGGACGTACAGGCGAAATGCCGGGAACCGGAACCGGCGCGCCTGGCCGCGGATGCCGATTTCGCCGTTCAGGGCACGGTGACCGGCATCGATCGCGGGATGGTGACGCTGCGGGTGACCAAGGTCTTCAAGGGCGCCGACTTCGCCGAGGTCAAGGTGGCACAGACCGACGACAGCTCGGAGCAGCTGCTGGGCGGCAGCGGCACGTTCGTGACCGGGAAGGACTATCTGGTCGCGTCGGCGCAGGGCGACGTGATGATCTGCGGCTACAGCGGCGAGGTGTCGGACGAGATGCTCGCGCTCTACGACAAGGCGTTCTAGCCCCAGACCTCCTCGGCGGTCTCCACGATCAGGCGCAGCTTGGCGACCTCCTCGTCGTACGTGAGCACGTTGCCCTCGACGGTGGAGGAGAAGCCGCACTGCGGGGAGAGGCAGATCTGCTCGAGCGGGACGTATTTGCTCGCCTCGTCGATCCGGCGCTTGAGGGTGTCCTTCGACTCCAGCTCGCCGCGCTTGGTGGTGACGAGGCCGAGCACGACCATCTTGCCGGGCGGGACGAAGCGCAGCGGGGCGAAGCCGCCGGACCGGTCGTCGTCGAACTCGAGGAAGAAGCCGTCCACGGCGAGCTCGCTGAACAGGGCCTCGGCCACGAAGTCGTACCCGCCCTCGGCCGCCCACGACGAGCGGAAGTTGCCGCGGCACATGTGGGTCGTCACGTTCAGGCCGGCCGGGCGGTCCGCGATCGCCGCGTTGATCTGCTTGATGTAGCGCAGGTGCTGGTGGTCGGCGTCGTCGCCGCGCTCGGTGAGCAGGCGCCGCTGGGCCGGGTCGTTGAGGTAGGCCAGGCTGGTGTCGTCGAGCTGCAGGTAGCGGCAGCCGAGGGCGGCGACCCGGCGCACCTGCTCGGCGTAGGCCGCGGACAGGTCGGCCCAGAACTGCTCGTGGTCGGGATAGACGGCCGGGTCGATCGCGGCCATGCCCCCGCGGTAGTGGACCATGCTCGGCGACGGGATGGTCAGCTTGGGGGTGATGCCGGGCTCGACCGTCGAGGCGAGGAACGAGAAGTCGTCGCCGAAGATCGTTTCGTTCAGCCGGACCGGCCCGTCGATGGCCAGCGCCGCCGACTCGAAGTCGAGCTCGCCGCCGGCGTTGCGGAAGTGCACCTGGATCTTCTCGTCGGTCGGGTGCACGCCGCCGAGGCGGTAGATGAAGTCCATGTGCCAGGAGGTGCGCCGGAACTCGCCGTCGGTGGCCGAGCGCAGGCCCACCTCGCGCTGCATCCGTACGACGTCGCGGATCGCGTCGTCCTCGATCGCGCGCAGCTCGCCGGCCTCGATCTCGCCGGTGGCGCGTCTCTGCCGCGCCTCGAGCAGCCGGGTGGGTCGCAGCAGGCTGCCGACGTGGTCGGCCCGGAACGGGGGATTCTCGCGGGGCGCCATGCCGGGCAGCCTACGCCCGAGATCCGCACCCGGCCACCGGTTCGGCCGGCCGGCGCGAAGATCCGCCATATCTGCATCGTTCGATCGGTCAGGGGCCGTGCCCGGCTTGCCGGTGAACGGTACGTTGAGCGGGTGCGGTGAGCTCCCGAATTGATCCGCACAAATCGCGGCACTTCGACGAGGTGGTGTCATGATCCGGGTGCTGGTGGTGCGGGACGAGGGGTATTTCGGGGTACCGGTGCGCGCGCTGATCGAGTCCCAGCCCGGCATGCATTACGTCGCGACCCTGCCGCTCGACGGCGATCTCGTCGAGCGGGCCGTCCAGCTCTGGCCCGGCGTCATCGTCTTCGACACCGAGTACATGGTGAGCCAGCTGCTGCCGTTCGCCGCCGACCTGCACACCGCCATCCCGTCCTGCGCGATGCTCGTGCTCTCCGACCCGGCCAAGCGCGGCATGCTCCCGCCCCGGCGCCGGGCCAACGGGCTCAACTTCCTGGTCAAGGGCGCGTCCGAGACGCTGCTTGCCGACTCGGTGCGCCGGCTGGCCAACGGGGAGCGGATCGTCTCGCCGATGCTGCAGGCGGCGTCGCTCAACGCCGAGCGCTCGCTGAGCACCCGCGAGCTCGAGGTGCTGGGCCTGGCCGCCGAGGGCGACTCGGTCAAGGACATCGCCAGCCGGCTCTACCTCTCCGGCGGCACGGTGCGCAACTACCTGTCCGCGATCATCGCGAAGACCGGCGCCCGCAACCGGCTCGACGCGATCCGCATCGCCCGCAAGGATGGCTGGCTGCACTGAGCGGACGGTGACCGCCGGGTCGACGTACCGTTGGCCGGGATGCGTAACGACCCGGTCGTCGTGCCCGCGCTGCCGATCCTGCTGCCGCTGGGCGTACTGGCCATGGTCGTTTCCTGGCTGCTGTTGCGCCGCCGCGGCCTGCTCACCCCGATGCGGCTCGCGGCCTGCTGGTTCGCCGGCTGGTATGCGGTGGCCGTCCTCGGCGCCACGTTCCTGCCGATGCACCTGGCCCCCGGGTCACCGCCGCAGCTTTTCCGGATCAACCCCCTTCCCCTGTACGCCCTGCGCCCCACCGATTTCGTGCTGAACGTCGTGATGACGCTGCCCTTCGCGGGCCTGCTCGACATCCTGTTCGGCATCCGCGACCGGGCCCGGGTGCTCCGTCTCGGCCTGATGCTGAGCGCGAGCATCGAGATCACCCAGGCGGTGCTGATCCTGACCGTGCACGACAACCGCTGGGCCGAGGCCAACGATCTGGTGTCGAACGTGCTCGGGGTCTATCTGGGCTGGCTCGCCTTCCATGCGCTGCTGCGGTTCGGCACGGTCCGCCGCGTGGTCGGGAGCGCGGCCGGGGCCCCGGTCTCACAGGTCCAGGACGACAGGGCCGCGCGGGCGGGCTGAGCAGATCAGCACGTTGCCGGCGGCCGGCGGGTCGACCGGCTCGGTCGTGTAGTCGACGTCGCCGGCGAGCAGCCCGGACTCGCAGGTGTGGCACACGCCGGCCCGGCACGACCAGCGGACCGGCACGTCGCACGCCTCGGCCAGGTCGAGCAGGCTGCCGGCGCCGTCGGGCCAGGGCACGGTCAGGTCGCTGCGGGCGAACGAGACCGGGGGCCCGGCGGCGGCTCCGGCGGGTGCGGCGGCCCCGGCGGGTGCGGCGGCCCCGGCGGCCCGTGCGGCCCCGGCGGCCCCGGCGGCCGGCGGGTGCGGGGGCCGGGACGGCGCCGCGCCGATGCCGGGAGTGAGGCCGGGCCGGGCGCCGAAGATCTCGGTGTGCACCCGCGCGCCCAGGCCGGTCAGGGCGGCGGCGACGTCGGTGAGGAACGCGGCCGGGCCGCAGAGGTACGCGTCGGCGCCGGCCGGCAGCCGCAGCGTCCGCAGGAGATCCGCCGTCAGGCGGCCGGGGGCATCGAAGTCGCGGTCGTCCGGCCCGGGCCGGCTGAGGACCACGCAGGAGTGGGCCCGGGGCAGCTCCGCCAGCAGCGCGGCCGCCTCGGCCCGGAACGGGCGTTCCGCGTCGTCGCGGGCCGCCTGCAGCCACCACACCTCGCGCGGGGACTTCCCGGCGGCCAGGGCGTGCAGCATGGCCATCACCGGCGTCGCGCCGACCCCGCCGCTGACCAGCAGGACCGGCGCCGGCCCCGGGCGCAGGACGAACGTGCCCCGCGGCGCGGCCGCCTGGACCGTGTCGCCGGGGTGGACGTGCGTGTGCAGGTAGCCGCTGGCCCGGCCGTGCGGCTCCCGCTTGACGCTGATCCGGTACTCGGCGGCGCCCGGCGGCCCGGAGAGCGAGTAGCTGCGGACCAGGCCGGCGCCGACCCGTACGGTGAGGAACTGCCCGGGCAGCGCCGCCGGCAGTGGCGCGCCGCCGGGGTCGGCCAGCCGCACCGAGGCGATCGTGCTGCTCTCGGCCTCGACCGCGGTCACCCGCAGCGGCCGGAACCCGGTCCAGGCCGGCGGCGGCGCGGCGTCGACCAGGCCGGCGTTGCCGGTGCCGGACTCCGGCTCGGCCAGCATCGCCCGGAACGAGCCCTGCCAGCCGGGGCTCAGCGCCGGGATGCGCAGCGCCTGGGCGATCCGCTCGCGGGCGTGGCCGGGCAGGTAGAGCAGGGCGTCCACCTCGGACACGGTCAGCGGCTCGGGGCCGTCGGCGACCTTGACGATGTCGTCGCCGGCGCGGACCTCACCCTCCTGGAGCACCCGGAAGTAGAAGCCGGGCCGGTGGTGTTGGACGAGCAGGGCCGGCATGCGCGGCTCGCCGGTGCGGATGCCGACCCGGTAGCAGGTCACGCGCGGCTGGGTCACCTCGAACAGCGCGCCGCCGATCCGGTAGCGGTCGCCGATGCGTACCTCGTCGTCGGGCAGGCCGTCGACGGTGAAGTTCTCGCCGAACTGCCCGAGCGTGAAGTCGTCGCGGCCGAGGAACTTCTCCCAGTAGCGGTACGAGTCGAGCTGGTACACGAAGACGGCCCGCTGCTCGCCGCCGTGCCCGCCGAGGTCGCCCTGCCCGTCCCCGTCGATGTTGAGCCGCCGCACCATGGCCGCCCCGTCCACCGGGGACTTCCCGATGCCGGTGTGCACGGTCCGTCCCCGCCACACCACGTCCTTGGGCAGACCGACGTTGACCGACCGCAGGATCGCCATCCCGCCATTGTGCTTCACGAGACGGGGCCGGTGCGGGAGTAGACGCGGTCCACCTCGCGGGCCAGATGGTCGGCGTCGTAGCGGGGACCGGCGGCCCGGGCCGGCAGGCGCTCGCCGTGGCGCTCGGCCAGGCAGAGCAGCTCGGCTCGCAGCGCCCGGGGGAGCGACTCCCGGTCGTGCGGGGTCAGCCGGCGGGCGCCCTCGACGGTGGCCCGGGCGGCGGCCAGCTCCTCCAGCGGCGGGCAGCGGGCGTAGAGCGCGGGCAGCCCGGCGGCGATCGCCTCCAGCACGACCAGGCCGAACGTGTCCTCGCCGGGCGAGGCGAACACGTCCATGGCGCAGAGCATCTCGCGGGCGTGCGGGACCCGGCCGGCGAAGACGACCCGATCGGCGATGCCCTCGATCGCGGCCAGCTTCTGCAGGGCGTCCCGGGCCGGGCCGTCGCCGGCCAGCAGCAGCGTCGCGCCCGGCGCCTCGGCGACGGCCCGGATCAGGCGGTCGAAGCGCTCGCCCGGCTCGAGGCGGCCGACCCCGCCGACCACGGCCGCGCCGGGGGCGATGCCGAGCCGGGCCCGGGCGGCGGCGCGCAGCCGCGGGTCGTAGCCGAACTCGCCGGGCGCCACCGCCTTCGGGATCACCTCGATGCGCTCGTCCGGCACGCCCCACTCGGCCAGCCGGCGGGCGACGGCGGGGGAGGCGGCGATGGTGACCTGGCCGAGCCGCTCGGTCGTCAGGTACAGCCGGCCGGCGGTGTCGCCGAGGCGGTGCTCGGTGGCGACGACCCGGCGGACGCCGGCCAGGCGGGCGGCGAACCGCCCCGGCACGCAGGCCCGGTGGACGTGGGTGTGCACGAGGTCGAACCGGCCGCGGCGGATGAGCCGGCGCAGCGCGCCGACGGCGCCCAGCCCGCGCCGGCCGGTGACCTCGTGGACGGTGGTGCCGCGGGCGCGCAGCGCGTCGGCGACCGCGCCCGGCGGCGACAGGGTGACGACCTCGCTCTCGTGCGGCAGGCGGTCGACCAGGAGCCGCAGCTGGTGCTCGGGGCCGCCGTCGCCGAGCGCGGTGATGACGTGCAGCACTCTCATCTGCGACTCCATTCCGGCACACCCGGTGAAACGACGCTGTCAAACGGCGCGGCGGTATTAAAAGAAGCAAATGTCACGGGTATCGCGATGGTCATTCACCTTTCTCGGGCCGCAAAAAGCCTGGTGGCAGCCGTGTCATAGCCAACGTGAAGCTTGCTCGCGTTGGTGATGACAATTGCTACTGTGGGCCGCCCACCGCGCCTGACACCCTCCGGAAAAGAGACGGAAACAGTCGCGAGGGGGAACCATGGAAGCTCGGCCGGCGCCCGGCGGAACCATGGACGAGACCACCCCCGGCGACTGGCGACCGGGCGGCTCACGGCCCACGCCGTGGCTGTGGGCCGCCCTCCCCGGCCGGGCCGCGCGGGCCGGCGCCGACGCGCTGGCGCTCGCGGCCGCCATGCTGATCGCGACGCTGCTGCGCCACGACGGCCACCTGCAGTACCTGAACTGCTCCGGCCTTCTCGAGCTGGCCGCGGTCGCCGCCGTGGTGCAGACCATCGCCGGTATCCACTTCGGCCTCTACACCGGCCGGTGGTCGTACGGCTGCTTCGAGGAGATCGCCGCGCTCGCCCGGACCGCCGCGGTGACCACGCCGGTGGTCTTCGTCCTCGACACTCTGCTGGGCCGGCTCGTGCCGCGCGCCGCGATCATCGGATCCGGCCTGATCGCGCTGGTCCTGGCGGCCGGGGTGCGCTACGCCGTGCGCCTGCTGCAGGACCAGCGGCTGCGGCCGTCGCCGGAGCGATGCAGCCGGGTGGTGGTGATGGGGGCCGGCGAAGGGGCGGCCCAGGTGGTCCGCGCGATGCTGCGGACGCCGTCCAGCCCGTACGTCCCGGTCGCCCTGCTCGACGACGACCCCCGCAAGCGTGCGCTGCGGATCATGGGGGTGCCGGTGACCGGCACCCGGCACGCGCTGGCCTCGGTGGTCAGCCGGTACGACGCCGACACCGTCCTGATCGCGATCCCGAGCGCGAGCGCCGACCTCGTCCGCGAGCTCAGCGACCGGGCCGGCGCGCTCAACGTGGACCTGAAGGTCGTCCCGCCGGTGGTCGAGCTGTTCGGCCGGACCGTGAGCATCGAGGACATCCGCCCGGTCAGCCACGCCGACCTGCTCGGCCGCCGCGAGATCGGGATCGACCTGGCCGCGATCGCCGGCTACCTCGAGGGCCGCCGGGTGCTGGTCACCGGCGCCGGCGGCTCGATCGGCTCGGAGCTGTGCCGTCAGATCACCCCGTTCGGCCCGGAGCGGCTGGTGATGCTCGACCGCGACGAGTCCGGCCTGCACGCGGTGCAGCTCTCGATGGACGGGCGCGGCCTGCTCGACGACCGCAACCTGGTCGTCGCCGACATCCGCGACCAGCAGCGCCTCGACGAGGTGTTCCGCGAGCACCGCCCCCAGGTCGTCTTCCACGCCGCCGCCCTCAAGCACCTGCCGCTGCTGGAGATGCACCCGTCGGAGGCGCTCAAGACCAACATCATCGGCACCTACCAGATGCTGCAGACCGCGCTGCGGCACGGCGTCGACCGGTTCGTCAACATCTCCACCGACAAGGCCGCCGACCCGTGCAGCGTGCTCGGCTACTCCAAGCGCATCACCGAGCGGCTGACCGCGGCCGCCGACGAGTCGGCCGGCGGCACCTACTGCAGCGTCCGCTTCGGCAACGTGCTCGGCAGCCGCGGCTCGGTGCTGACCGCGTTCGAGGCGCAGGTGGCCAAGGGCGGCCCGATCACCGTGACCGACCCCGACGTCTCCCGCTTCTTCATGACCGTCCAGGAGGCGGTGCGGCTGGTCGTGCAGGCCGGCGCGGTCCAGAGCGCGGGCGAGGTGCTCGTGCTCGACATGGGCGAGCCGGTGCGCATCGCCGACGTCGCCAAGCGGCTCGCCGACGCGGCCGACCGGCACATCCAGGTCGTCTACACCGGGCTCCGGCCCGGCGAGAAGCTGCACGAAGTGCTGCTCGGCCCGGGCGAGGAGGACCGCCGGCCCCACCACCCGCTGCTGTCCCAGGTGCCGGTGCCGCCGCTGGACGGCGCGGTCCTCTCCCTGCTCGACCCCGGCGCGCCCCGGCCGGACCTCATCGCGGTGCTGCGCTGGCTGGCCGAGAGCCCGGCCCTGTCCGCCGCCCACAACGGCAACGGAAGGCACTGACATGACCCGAGTCGTCGTCTGCGGGCAGGGATACGTCGGCCTGCCGCTCGCCGTCCGCGCCGCGCAGGCCGGCCACGACGTGGTGGCCTTCGACGTCGACGAGGAGCGGATCAAGCGCCTCGCCGCCGGCGAGTCCTATGTCGACGACGTTCCCTCGTCCGCGCTGCAGTCCCTGACGTCCTTCCACCCGACCTCCGATCCCCGGTCCTGCGGCGGCTTCGACGTCGCGGTCATCGCCGTGCCCACCCCGCTGCGGGACGGGACGCCCGATCTCTCCTACATCGAGGCCTCGGCCCGCACCCTGGCCCGGTTCCTGCGGCCGGGCGCCACCGTCGCGCTGGAGTCGACCACCTACCCGGGCACCACCGCCGACCTGGTGGCGCCGTTGCTGGAGGAGGGCTCCGGCCTGGTGGCCGGCACCGACTTCTTCCTCGGCTACAGCCCCGAGCGCATCGACCCCGGCAACCGCGACTGGACCCTGGTCACCACCCCCAAGGTCGTCTCCGGCATCGACGAGCCCTCGCTGCGCGCCGTCCAGGCCTTCTACGACACCATCGTCGACCGCACGGTGCCGGTCTCCGACACCCGGGTCGCCGAGCTGGCCAAGCTGCTCGAGAACACCTTCCGGCACGTCAACATCGCGCTGGTCAACGAGCTCGCCGTCTTCGCCCACGACCTCGGCATCGACATCTGGGAGGCGATCGGCGCGGCGGCCACCAAACCCTTCGGCTACCTGCGCTTCGTGCCCGGCCCCGGCGTCGGCGGCCACTGCCTGCCGATCGACCCGTCCTACCTGAGCTGGCGCGTGCAGCGGACCCTCGGGCAGAGCTTCCGGTTCGTCGAGCTCGCCAACGACATCAACAACCACATGCCCGACTACGTCGTACGCCGCCTGGTCGCGGCCCTGAACGAGCGGCGCAAAGCGGTGAACGGCTCCAGGATCCTGCTGCTGGGCCTCGCGTACAAGAAGAACACCGGCGACGCCCGCGAGTCGCCCGCCCGCCGCATCGCCGCGCTGCTTCTGGAGATGGGCGCCGACGTCCGCGCCGCCGATCCGCACGTCGTCGAGGACGCGCACGTCGACCGCCGGGTCGCCCGCGTCCAGGCGACCCCCGCGCAGCTGGCGGACGCCGACGCCGTGCTGCTGCTGGCCGACCACGACGCCTTCGACCTCGGCCTCGTCCTTCAGCACGCCGGCTATGTGCTCGACACCCGCCGCCGCCTCACCGGACCGAACGTGGAGTCGCTATGAGACGTACGACCTGGGAATTTGCCAATCGCGTTGCCGCCGCCGTCGCTCTGTTGCTGTTGCTTCCCGTGCTTGTGGCCGTCGCCGCCTGGATCCGGATCGCCGACGGACGCGGCGTGCTGTTCAAGCAGGAGCGCGCCGGGAAGGACGGGGTGCCGTTCCGGATGTGGAAGTTCCGCACGATGGTGCACGACTCGGTGGCGATGGCCCGCGAGATCGGGCTGGCCGACCCGTTCGGGCTGCTCGAGAACGACCCCCGGATCACCCGCTGCGGCCGGTTCCTGCGCCGCACCAGCCTCGACGAGCTGCCCCAGCTGGTCAACGTGCTGACCGGGACGATGAGCCTGGTCGGCCCCCGCCCGGACGTGCTGCCGCAGGTCGCCCACTACACGGCGGCCGATCGGCGCCGGCTCGAGGTCAAGCCCGGCATCACCGGCTGGGCCCAGGTCAACGGGCGCGAGGACATCGACTGGGAGCAGCGCTTCGCGCTCGACCGCTGGTACATCGACCACTGGTCGCCCGCGCTCGACCTGCGCATCCTGTGGCGTACGGCGACCTCGCTGCACCGCGGCGAGCCGCCGGTCCACGTCGACCAGCTCAACATCCAGCGCCGTGCCGCCTGAGATCGGCTCCGAGTTCCACTGGGACGCGTCCCTCGTGTCGCCGGGCGCGCCCTTCCTGCCCGGGCGCCACGAGCTGTTCGCCACCGGCTCCGGCGCCCTGCGCGCCCTGCTGCGGATGCTGCGCCCGCACGGCCGGCTGCACCTGCCGTCGTACTTCTGCATGGGCGTGGCCGAGCTGCTCGCCGCCGAGGTGCCGATCGCCTTCTACCGCCACCTGCCCGACGACGGCGGACCGCGCCTGCCGGCCGTGCGCGCGGCCGCCGGCGACGTGGTGCTCGCCCAGAACCTGTTCGGCCGCGACGATCCCGCGGTGTGGCGGGCCTGGATGCGCGACCATCCCGGGGTGGTGGTGGTCGAGGACCATTCGCACGATCCGCTGAGTGCGTGGGCGCGCACGAGCGAGGCGCCGTACGCGATGGCCTCGCTCCGCAAGACGCTGCCGGTGCCCGACGGCGGTCTGTTGTGGTCGCCGCAGTCGCGGGAGCTGCCCGCGCCGGCCGGGGACGGGAGCGCCGGCGCCCAGCTCAAGCTGGCGGCGATGGTGCTGAAGTCGGCGTGGCTGGCGGGTCGTCCGGTGGCCAAGGACGCCTTCCGCGCCCTGCAGCAGCGCGGGGAGCAGACGTTGCTCGGCAGCTCCGCCCCGGCCAGTGCGTTCACCGCCGCCGTGCTCCCGCTGCTGGACGCTCCGGCGCTGCGCGACCGGGCCGTCGCCAACGCCGCGGCGCTCGCCGCCGCCCTGCCTCCCGTCACCGCCGCGTGGCGGGTGCTCGGCGCCGGATCCTTCCGGCTCCAGCTGGTGTGCCCGACCGAGGCCGGCCGCGACGCGCTGCTGCGCCACCTGGCCGCGCACGGCATCTACGCGCCGGTGCACTGGCGGCAGGACCGCGGGGGCGTGTGGAGCGGGGACGGCAAGGCGGCCGGGCTGGCCGCCCGGATGCTCACCGTCCCCGCCGACCATCGATGCACGCCCGCCGACGTCCACCGCCTGACGGCCGTGTTGCGGGCCTTTCCGGCGGCCCTTGTCCGGCCGGCGGTCCTTGCTTCGCCGGCGGTCCTTTCTCCGTCGGCGGCCCTTGCTTCGTCGGCGGCCCCTTCTTCGGAGCCGGCCCCTTCTTCGGAGCCGGCCCCTTCTTCGGAGCCGGTCAGCTGATCTGCCGGAACAGGGTGGCCATGTCGGAGCAGATCCACTCCTCGGCGATCAGCCCGTCGGCGACCCGGTAGAACTCGTGACTGACGTACTCGACCGGGCGGCCGGTGGCCGGAATGCCGAGGAACTCGCCCTCGTGCGTGCCGCGGAACCGCAGCCGGAGCGCGACCCGGTCGTCCTCGGCGACGACGTCCTCGAGGTGCGCGCGAAGATCGGGGAAGGCGCGCCTCATCAGGTCGAACCCCTCGCGCCACGCCTGCTGCCCACGCCGCGGCTCCGGCATCTCGGCCAGGTTCATGATCAGGTCCGGGGCGGTGAACGCCATGCACTTGTCGCCGTCGCCGGCATTGAACGCGTCGAACGCCGCGCGTACCAGATCGGTCGTGGAAGTCATGATTCTCCTCGTCTCGTCATGTTTCATCGCTTCATCTGTTTCATCGCTTCGTCTGCTTCATTGCTTCATCTGCTTCATTGCCAGCCGGATCGCGGCGGCCTGAGCCGGCGCGAAGTTCGCGTAGAAAGCCCCGGCGAAACCCTCGGGCGGCCCGTCGAAGAAGCCGTCCGGAATCCGGATCGCCCGCCGCGCGGCCTCCGGGATCGCCGCCACGATCGCCTCGGCCGCCGCCTCGACCCGCGGATCATCGGCCGCCGCGCCCGCCAGCTCATCGAGGAGGGCGTAGAGCGCGTACGCCCGCTCGCCCGCCTCCGGATCTTCCTCCAGGCTCCCCGTGAGCGCGTCGAGCCAGCTTTTGTCCCGGTGGGCCGTGGACACCGTCTCGAGCAACGCCATCACCTCGCGATCCGTGGCCGCCATCGCCGGCTCCGGCCGTTCCCGCCGCGCCGCGGCCGTGGCCATGTCGTTGAAGAGCCCGGCCAGCCCCGGCGAGACCGGCGCCTGCTCGGCCGGCATGCCCGCTTCCGCTTGCCGCAGGAGCTGAGCCAGCCGTCCACGCCGCCGCCGGATCTCCGCCTCCTGCCCCGCCAGATCCGCGTCCAGCTCCCGCAGAATCTCCGCGAGATCTCGCCCGGCGTCCCCGGCGAGCACGTCACCCACCTCACCGAGGCTCAGCCCCAGCTCGACCAGCCGCCGAACCCGGGCCAGCCCCACCGCGTCCCGCAGCGAGTACTCCCGATACCCGTTCCCCTGACGCGCCGGCTCGGGCAGCAGCCCGATCCGGTGGTAGTGACGGATGGCCCGCGTGCTGACGCCGACGAGGCCGGCGAGTTCTCCGATCCGCATGCAGACAGCAGACACCTTGACGCCACGACAATGTCAACCCCGGCCGCGTCGTTTCCCGCCTCCCCTCCCGCCTAAGAATGGAGGATGGCACGATCATTTACTGACGCGGCGAAGTAGGGTTGCGGGATAATTCTTCCATGCGTCAGATGCTATTGTTCACGGCGGCAGAATTGACCGCCATGCGTGCCCACAATGCATCGCGGCGCCGTTCTCCGCAGGCCGACGAATTCCGCCGAGAGCACGAACGCCACCGCACGTGGGGTTTGGCGCGGCGGCATGCCGAGCGATTGCGTCACGCGCGCGGCCGGCTGGATGAGGGTCGTGCCGAGTGGGCCCGCAGCGAGCCGCGCTGGGCCGAGCTTGGTCGCGTCGAGCAGCGTGAGGCTGGGCGCCGGGCCGAGCTTGGTCGCGTCGAGCAGCGTGAGGCTGAGTGCCGGGCCGAGCTTGGTCGCGTCGAGCAGCGTGAGGCTGAGTGCCGGGCCGAGGTTTGTCGTGCCGAGCAGCGTGAAGCCGAGCGCCGGGCTGAGTTGTGTCAGGTTCGGCAGCTGGGGGCCGAACGTCGGGCCCAACTTTCTCGCGCAGATCAAAGGCAGGCCGAGCCTCGGTCTGAGCGGCGCCATCTCGAGCAGCGTCGACACATTGGACTTCCGGCCCTCCGAGTTCAGACGTCTCCTGTCCAGGCTGCGCCGCGCTCGACGGCCACCAAAGGCGCCGCGGCTTTCCGAAAATCGTCACCCGCCTTCCTGACTGCAGCATGTCCACCCGGAAAAAAGCATTCAGGGAAATGTCATCTCAGCGTGGCTCGCGTCATGGCAGATAATGGTGACGAACGCGCACCGCCGAATCGAATGGACAAAGTCGGGCAAAGGCCCGCCCTCCCTGGGGGAAGCCCCCGCTCGTCATTGTGGCGGAGAAAATGAAAGATCGCTCGGATGGCGGTCTGGGGCTGTGGATAACTGGGTGCTGTGGATGAGGTTGTGTTGATCTGCCGGGTGTGCTTTGGTTCGGCGGCGGGCTCGTAGCGCCCGGCGGAGTGTCAGGGCTCGGCGCAGCATGGCCCTGGTGGGCGGGAACTGGGTGGTCATGTGCAGGGCGTGGCGCCACCTGGGGTATTCGCCTCGGCGGTTGGACAGGGCGTAGGAGAACTGTTTGGCGGGTAGGTCGCCGTATTCGGGCATTCGCTCGAACCACTCGCTGCTTGCTTTTGCCGCTCGCTGCAGGGGGGCCAGCGCTGCCTTTCTTGTGTCCTCGTAACGCTCCAGCGCCGCCGCGAGCTCGCCGGGGGCGCCGGGGCCGGGCCGAGCGGGACCGGGGCCGGGGCTGGCGGGGCCGGGGCTGGCGGGGCCGGGGCTGGCGGGGCCGGGGCCGGGGCTGGCGGGGCCGGGGCTGCCGGGGCCGGGCCCGGGGCGGGCGCGGCCGGGACTGGCGGTACCAGGACTGGCGGTACCGGGACTGGCGGGGACGCGGCTGGTGGCGATCGCGGCGGCCAAGGCCATGGCGTCCTGCATGGCCAGCTTCGTGCCGGAACCGATTGCGAAGTGGGTGGTGTGGGCGGCGTCGCCCATCAGGACCACGTTGCCGTGGTCCCAGCGCTGGGTGGTCACGCGGCGGAAGTTCAGCCAGCCGGTGCCGCCGGTCTCGGCGCGCTGGTCGATCAAGGGGGCGCCGTTCAGGTGGGACGCGAAGATGGCGGCCAGGCGGTCGGAGCTCTGGCGGCCGTCCAGCCGGTCGAAGCCCAGCGCGGCCCAGGTCGCGGGCTGGCATTCGACGATGAAGGTGCTCGCCTCGTCGCTGAACGGGTACGCGTGGAACCAGATCCAGCCGGCCGGTGTCTTCTCGAAACCGAACGTGAAGGTCTTGAAACGGTACGGCGTGCCCATCCAGATGTACTTGTTGGTGCCGGTCGCCACCTCGGCGCCGAAGTGGCCGGCGTCGGCCTCGCGGATGCGGCTGCCGGCGCCGTCGCACGCGACCACCAGATCGGCGTCAAGAAGCGACGGCGACGGCGACGAGAGCGAGGAGGGGGACGGGAACGGCGATGGGGACGGCGATGAGGACGGCGATGAGGACGGCGATGAGGACGGCGATAGCGACAACGAGGAAAGGTAGCGCAGGTCGACACCGAGCTCGGCGGCCCGCTCGGCGAGGATGTCGAGCAGCTTGTGCCGGCCCAGGCTGAAACCGTACCCGGCCTGGTGAGTGGTCGCCTTGCCGGTCGCGCGCACCTCGTACTCGTCCCATTTGCAGGCCGCGTCCCATATGCGGCGGGCGCTGACCGGGTCGTGGGCGAACAGGTCGTCGAGCAGATCGTCCCAGAAGACGACGCCCCACCCGTACGTGACACCGGCCGGGTTTCGCTCGAGGACGGTGACCTCGTGGCGCGGGTCGGCCAGCTTGGCCAGCACCGCGAAGTAGAGACCGGCGGGACCGCCGCCGACGCAGGTGATCCGCATGCTGGCTCCTCAGGGAAGGCGGTAGCTCGGGAAGGTGGCGGTCAGGTCGTCCGGATCGGCCCCGGGGCGCCGCGACCGGACCAGCTCCCGGTAGCGCGCGGGGTCGGCGACCACCCGCCAGGTGTGGAACGGGTGCCGGCTCGGCGAGAAGCCCGACTTGTAGAAGAACAGCGAGTCGTCGGCGCCGCCCTTGCCGCCGCCGAGGTGGAAGACCCGGTCGCCGCGCGCCTTGCAGAAGCGGCGCACCTCGTCGTACAGCAGCTCGTCGGCGTAGCGGTTGCGGGCCCGGCGGGTGGACGAGACATAGCCGGTGGCGATCCCGTCGTGGGTGAAGAACGTGTTGCCGCCGACCACCTCGTCGCCCTCGAGCGCCACCGCCAGGTGCATCCGGTCGCCGACCGCGTCGTGCAGCGCGGCCAGGTGCTCGGTGGTGAAGAAGTAGTAGTCGCCGGCGCCGACCCGCCGCATGTTGTCGTGGTAGACCTCCACCCACTCGCCGAGCCGGGACCAGTCGTCGAAGACCACCTTGGTGCCGGCCCGGCGCGCCCGGTTGATGTGGTTGCGGTGGTCGGACCGGGTCTGCCGCCACATCTCCTCCAGCGACACCGTCAGATCCATCGAGACGGTCTCGCCGTGCCGCACGAGTTCCCCCGCCGAAGACAAGACCTCCAGGGGTACGCCGAGGAGCGGGTGCAATCGGACGAAGGCGGAGACGATTCCCCCGTCGCGGAGCGTCGCCACCAGCGCAGCGCAGGCCGACGCCCAGAAGGCCGGGTCGAGGGTGTCGCTGACCGGCGCCGGATACCCGTACGGCGAGATCGCGTCGCGAAGCGAAATGTCCGGAATGTCACGCAGAATCAGCGGCAGCAGGAAGACATGGCCGTCCCGCGAGAAGTGGAACGCGACCGGAGACCCACCGTAGAGACGTGCGTCCAGCCGAACGTACGACGGCGAGTGATACAGGTCGTGATCGAGACGGTCCAGCGTCTCGGCCCACACCTCCGACGACGGGTCCAGAAGCGTCATCGTCCCCCCTCCCTGCGCCCCGATCGCAGGATCCGGGCGTTCAGCGCCATGTTCGCGGCGAACTGGTCGTTGACGACGCGGTGGCCGTCGAGCCGCATCTGGGTGGCCGGGTCGAAGCGGCCCAGCTTCACGAACCCGTCGGAGAACCAGCCGTTGTCCGTCCCGCTGCCGTCGACGTACGCCCGGTAGACGGTTCCGCCGGGCCACACCACGTGGCCGAGCAGCGAGCAGAAGGCCGCCATGTCCGCGGTGGACCAGGCCGGCGACTCCGAAACGTACGCCATGACGCCGTTGCCATGGCTGACGTCCTGACCGGGCCGCTTGGCCGAGCCCCACTTGTCCGACCAGAAGTAGGCGGTCGGCTCGACCGGGTTGCGCCGCATCTGCCCGCGCAGCCTCCGGTCGATGCTCGCGGCCACCTCGGTGTAGCGGGCCCGCCGGCCGGTGTCGCCGGTGACCCGGGCCAGGTTGCCGGCGATGAGCGCCCAGTGCGCGGCCATGTGGGTGCGCTCGCGGTAGATGTTGCCGGTCCCGCGCGCGAACCACTTCTCGAAGACGTGCACCTCGGCGAAGTCGAGCAGCCGGCGGTAACGGTCGTTCTCCACGCGGCCGTCGCGCATCGCCACCAGCAGCGCCGTCCCGTACCGCCAGAAGTAGCTCTCGTAGAGCGGCACCTCGTCGCCGCCCTCGCCCGATTTCGACGACGCCCAGCCGAGGTAGTGGTCGTGGAAGCTGGAATGCGGCAGCGACGAGGACGGCCGGGCGGCGGCGGCCACGTTCTCCACGAAGGTCAGCGCCCGGTCGAGGTAGCGGCCGTCGCCGGTGGCCCGGAACATGGCCACGCACGAGTCGACCGAGTAGGACAGGTCGTAGTGGTCCCAGCTGTCGTCGGAGCGGCTCAGCGGCAGGCTGTTCTGCCACTGGTAGTCCCAGCTCTGCCGGAAGACGCCGGCCCAGTCGGCGACCGGGCGCAGCGCCGCCGGCGGCGGGGCCGGAGCCGACGGCGCGGGCAGCGGCTTCATCATCGCCGGCACCTCGCGGTCGTGGTCGCACGCGGCCAGCAGCGAGGCCGCGCCCAGCAGCAGCACCGTCCGTCGTCTCATCCCGGCACCAGATCCCCGGTCACGGCGCGGGTCTCGGCGGCGGCCACCGGCACGGTCGCGGCGGCCGCGGCCATGGCGGCGAACAGCCAGGCCAGCCGGGCGTCGTAGTAGTCGCCGGAGAACAGGCTGCTCAGCGCCACGAAGGCGGCCGATGCCACGGCCAGCCCGGTCAGCCGGGGACGGGCCCCGCCGCCGCGGACGGTCGCCGACCACAGCACGACCGCCACCGTCAGCAGCCCGATCCCGATCAGCCCGCCCTCGGCCGCCACCCCGAGCAGGTAGTTGTGCGGGTATTCGATGCCCTGGTTGACGCCGATGTAGCCGTAGAAGCCGTCGAGCCCGGCCCCGGTGAACGGATGGCCGGCGGCCAGGTGCAGGGCGGACCGCCAGATGCTGGTGCGGTCGGAAAGGTAGTGCTGCTGGACGGTCTGCTGGACGAACCGTTCCCGGAACAGGCCGGTGAACTGGGGCGGCGCGAACCGTCCGGCGACGACGCCGGCCAGGGTGACCAGCAGCAGCGCGGCGACGACCGGGCCGGCCCGGAGGCGGTGGCGCAGCTTGAGCAGGGCGGCGGCGCCGACCGCCAGCCCCGCGAGCAGGCCGGCGCGCGAGCCGGAGAGCACGGCGGCGAGCAGGAACAGCGGCACGGCCAGCAGCGGCCATCGGCGGCCGCGGGTCAGCGCCAGGGCGACGGCGCTGATGATGCCGAGGATCTGGATGCGGACGAAGACGTTGGGGCCGCCGCCGAAGGCCGAGTAGCGGCCCTGTTCGCCCGGCCCGTTGATGAACAGGGCGGCCAGCGCGAAGACGATCCCGGCCAGGTAGAACAGCAGGAAGGTGGTACGCACGACGGTGTCCGGGTCGCCGGCGGCGTAGAGGTAGAAGGCGATCGTCAGGGCCGCCATCAGCACGAGGTCGAGGGTCTGCGGGCCGACCCGGGAGGCGTGCGGGGCCCAGAGCCCGGAGGCGATCTGGTAGAGGAAGAACAGGGCGGTGGCGACGAGCCATCCCTCGCGCCGCGGTGTCGCCCGGTCGAGGGCGGGCCGCCGGGCGATGTCGGCGATGAGCACGGCCAGCGCGCCGGCCAGGCCGGCCACCCGCAGGTCGACCCAGGCGAGGTCGGGGAAGCCGGCCCGGTCGAGGGTGAACCGGCCGCCGATCGCCACCAGGATCAGCACGACCGCGGGCGCGAGGAAGACGCGGGGCGTGCGCAGCCAGGTCACCGCGCGCCGCCCTCGGCCGGGGCGGCGAGGTGCGCGCGGGCGGCGAGCGGGGCGCGGGCGAAGCGGGCGGCGGCCAGCGCGAAGAGCAGGCCGGCGCCGTAGCCGAGCAGCGAACCCCAGGCCGCGCCGGCGATGCCGTGGCCGGGGATGAGCAGCACGTAGGCGGTGAAGCTGACCGCGAAGCCGGCGATCTCGGCCGCGGAGACCAGGGTGCCGTGCCCGCGGGCGACGAGCAGGCCGAGGATGATGCGGGAGACGGCGTAGAGGCCGGCGGCGGCGACCAGCGGGAGCACGACCGCCTTGGCCGGGGCGTAGGCGTGCCCGAAGACGGGGACGATCAGCAGATAGAGGCAGCCGGCCGCGATCGGCGCGACCACCAGCACGTACAGCACGGTGGCGGCGATGATCGGCCGGGAGCGCAACCGGCCCTCCCGGTGCGCCTGCCGCCAGCGGCCGAGCCGCGAGTCGGCGTACGCCCGCAGCGGCCAGGCCAGCAGCTCGGTCATGGTGGCGACGCTGGCGTAGAGGCCGAGCGCGGTGGTGGAGGCGAGCACGGGCAGCGCCAGCCGGTCCGAGCGCAGCATCGCCATGTTCGAGATGGCGGCCGGGAAGAGCGCCGCGCCCTGGCGGCGGACCAGCCGGTTCTGGTCGTCGAGCGTCCCGCCCGGCAGCCGCAGCCAGAAGACGAGATAGCCGACGGTCGGGACGAGACAGGCGATGAGGTACGCGGCCAGCCACAGCGCCGGGCTGTCCACCCGCGCCGTGCACAGGACCGCCATCGCCGCCAGCAGCAGGACCGACTCGATGACCCGGCTGGTCAGGAAGTCGTGCACCCGGCCGATGGCGATGGCCACGGCCCGGCTCGCCAGGCCGGCCGCCTCCAGCATCGCGTAGCCGGCGAGGAGCACGACGATCGCGGGGCCGGGCTCGTCGGCGACCAGGATGTATCCGGCGGCGATCGCCGCGCCGGCGCCGAAGGGCAGGATCAGCAGCCGGCCGTAGGCGCGGACGGCGGCGGCCGGTGGCGCCTCGTGGTAGGCGGCCACGAAGCTGCGCTCGGTGCCCAGCAGCAGCGCCTGGGTGGCCAGGTAGACGACCTGGAGCATGAGGGCGACCTCGCCGCGGTGGGTCGGGGTGAGCGCGCGGACCATCATGATGTTGGCGGCCAGCGCCACCGCGCCGACCAGCAGCTGGGAGGCGACGAGCTGGACGTACGGCTCGCGCAGCCGGTCGCCGAGCCAGGCGATCGGGTCGGCGTGCCGAACGGCCGGCTCACTCATCGTCGTCGTCTGCCCGCTTGACCGGCAGGTTCTCCGGTTCCGGTTCGCCGTCGGGCCCGACGTTGACGACCTTGGCCCGGCCGCGGCTGGGCTCGGCCGACGGCGACGGCGACGTTGACGTCGCCGTCGACACGCGGGCGGTGGCGCGGACCGGCTTCGCCTCCGGCGGCACGACGACCACCGTCTCGGCGACCTCGGCCGGCCCGCCCGGCCCGCCCGGCCCGCCCGGCCCGCCAGGCCCGCCCGGCCCGCCAGGCCCGATGGGCTCGCCGCGCACGCCCGGCCCGACGGGCTCGCCCGGTGCGCCTGGCCCGGTGACCAGGCCGATGCCCTCGGAGCGGCCCATCTCGGGCGGCCGGTGCAGGCCGGTTCCGGTGGGCAGCTTGCGCGGCAGCGCGTTCAGCACGGCGCCGGCCAGCCGCGCGCCGACCCGTTCCAGCAGGTCGGTGGACCGCCGGACGTCGGCGACCCGGGTGCGACCGGCCCGTACGACCAGCAGCGCCCCGTCGGTCACCCGGCTGAGCACCACCGGGTCGGCCACGCCGGCCAGCGGCGGCGCGTCCACCAGCACCACGTCGAAGGACTCGGTCAGCGCGCTCATCGCCGCCCCGAGCCGGGGCGAGGCGAGCAGCTCGCCGGGGTCGGTGCCGCTGCGGCCGCAGGGCAGCACGGTGACCCGGCCGCCGAGCGACTCGCGCAGCACCGACCGGACCGAGGCGTGACCGGCGAGGACGTCGGCGAGGCCCGGGCCGGCGTCCATGGCCAGGTACCGCCCCACGCCGGGGGTACGCAGGTTGGCGTCGACCAGGACGACCCGGGCCCCGGTCTCGGCCACCGCGATCGCCAGCCCGCAGGCGATCGCGGTGGTGCCCTCCTTCGGGTGGCTGCCGGTGAGCAGCAGCGAGGCGCCGCGCCCGGACCGGTCGCCGCCCGCCACCTCGGGCAGCAGGCTGCGCAGCCGCCGGAACGCCTCGGCCAGCACCTCCCCGGGCGGTCCGGCCGAGCGGGGCAGCGCGATCACGCCGACCGTGCCGAGGCCGAGCCGGCGCAGGTCGTCCTCGTCGTTGACGGTCTTGCCGGTGGCCTCCCGCACGGCGACCGCGACCGCCCCGATCAGCAGGCCGAGCACGGCCGAGAAGGCGAGGTTGCGCACCAGGTTGCTCGGCTCGCGGGTGGTGACCGGGTCCTGGGCGACGGTGACCGACGGCTTCGGGCCGTCCGGCGCGGCCGCGCTCGGCGGGTCGAGCTGCTTGGCCAGCTGGACCAGGGCGGCGGTGGCGGCGGTGACCATCCGCCGGCTGCGGGCGGCGGACGGGTCGGTGGCGGTCACCACGAGCAGGTCGGTGCCGTCCTGCACCTGGGCCGACAGGCTCCGCTCGACCTGGCCGGCGGTGAGCGGCGGGCCCAGCTTGGCGACCACGCTCTGGGCCACCCGGGGGCCGGTGAGCAGCGCGATGTACGAGTTGAGCCGGCTCGCCCGGGCGTCCGGATCCCCGGAGGCGGTCGTCACGAACAGCACCACCGACGAGCGGTAGGCCGGTGGCGAGGAGAGGCTCAGCCCGGCCGCGGCCGCGGTGGCGATCAGCACCGGGACGAGCAGCCAGAGCCAACGGCGGCGGCATGCCCGTACGTATTCACGCAGTTCCAAGGTCGGCTCCCACTCCGGTGGTGCGGCCGGCGGCCCGGGTGAGTACCGCCTCGAATCGCTCGAAGAGCAGGTCGCGGGAGAAGCGCTCGACGGCCAGCGCGTGCGCGGCGGCCCGGGCCCGGCGCAGCCACGGCTCGTCCCGGCAGCGGGTGGCCAGCAGCGCCCCGGCCGCGTCGGCGTCGTACGGGTCGAGGACCAGACCCGCCCCCGACTCCGCGATGAGGTCGGCCTGCCAGCCGCCGTAGTTGATCGCGATCGGCCGGGAGGCGGCGAGCGCGTCGAAGAACTTGTTGGCCGAGTTGTCCCACAGGGCGCGGATCGGCCGCACGAAGCTCGACGACATGGTGGCGGCGCCCAGGATCACCGGCAGGTCGGCCTTGGGCACCTGCTCCCACATGCGCACGGTCACGTCGAGCAGGCCGGCCGACGCGGCCAGCGCCTTGGTCGACTCCCACTCCCGGCCGTGCCCGACGATCAGCACCTGGCACTCGGGGTCGGCCTCGCGCATCCGGCGGGCGGCGCGCACCAGGTACTCGACCCCGTTCACCTGGCCGAGCGCTCCGGTGTAGACGATCAGCGGCCGGTCGCCGAGCCACCGGTTGTCCTCGCGGAAGCGGCGCACGGCTTCCGGCCGTACGGAATCGAACATCGCCATGTCCGCCGCGTTGGGGATCATCGTGATCTTCGTCCGGGGCCGGCGGGCCGCGACGCCCGCCGCCATGCCGGGGGAGAGCGCGACGACCTCGGCCGCGTTGCGGTAGGCGAAGTTGGCGAGGCCGCAGGCGAGCCGGCGGGCGAGCGGGTTGCGCAGGGCGCCCATCTCGATCGGCACCTCCGGCCACAGGTCGCGCACCTCGAAGACGAACGGCACGCCCCGCAGCTTCGCGGCGATCACCCCGGGCACAGCGACGGTGAGCGGGGTGCTGGTGGCGAAGACCAGGTCGGCCTCGAGCCGGGCGGCCTTGACCGCGGCGAGGGCCATGAACTCGGCGAAGGCGCGCAGGCGGCGGGCGTACGACATGTGGTTCGAGTACGGCACCGGGTACCAGTGCACGGTGACGCCGTCGTCGTCGGTGACCCGGCGTGGGCCGCCGGCGATGTCGGTGGTGATGACGTCGACGGTGTGGCCGTGTGCGACCAGCCGGCGGGCCTGCTCGTACGAGCGGATCCCGCCGGTCATCCCCGGGTTGCAGTAGTACTGGTGGATGTAGACGATGCGCATCCCGCTCATCCCTCCCGCACGGCCTCGACGACGCGTTCCCGGTCGCGCGCGGTGAGCGCGGAGCCGCTGGGCAGGCACACGCCGCGGCGGAACAGGTCGGCGCTGACCGCACCGCCGCGCATCACGCAGTCCCGGAAGACCGGCTGCAGGTGCATCGGCTTCCAGGCCGGGCGGGCCTCGATGTTGTGCCGGGCGAGCCGGGCCAGCATCGGGTCGCGGTCCTGCGGGTCGACCAGCAGGCAGGTCAGCCACCAGTTGGGCTCGCCGTAGCCGGCCACCGGCATGAACGTGACGCCGGGCCGGTCGCCGAGCGCCTCCCGGTAGTAGCGGGCGGTCTCGCGCCGGGCCGCGACCATCTCGCCGAGCCGCTGCACCTGGCCCCGGCCGACGGCGGCGAGCAGGTTGGACAGCCGGTAGTTGTAGCCCACGGTCCGGTGCTCGTAGTGCGCCACCGGCTCGCGGGCCTGGGTGGCCAGGTACCGGGTCTGTGCCGCGACCCGGCCGTCGTCGGTGAGCAGCATGCCCCCGCCACCGGTCGTGATGATCTTGTTGCCGTTGAACGACAGAACGCCGGCGAGCCCGAAGGACCCGGCCGGGCGGCCGCGGTAGGAAGCGCCCAGTGCCTCCGCCGCGTCCTCGATCAGCGGCACGTCGTAGCGGTCGCAGGCGTCGAGCAGCGGCTGGTAGTCGGCGCACTGGCCGTACATGTCGACGGCGACGACCGCCCGGGGGAGCTGTCCACGCTGCGCGCGGGCGCGCAGCTCCTCGGCCACCAGGCCGGGGTCGACGTTCCAGCTGTCCGGCGTGCTGTCCAGGAAGACCGGGCGGGCGCCGAGGTACATCACGGCGTTCGCGGTGGCGGCGAAGGTGAACGACGGGACGAGGACGGTGTCGCCGCGGCGCACGCCGGCCGCCACCAGCGCCAGGTGCAGGGCGGCGGTGCCGCTGGCCAGGGCGACCGCGTGCCGTACGCCGACCAGCTCGGCGACCTGGGCCTCGAACGCGTCGAGGTCGGGGCCGACCGGCGCCACCCAGTTCGAGTCGAACGCGGCCAGCAGCAGCTTGCGCTCGACGTCGCTGACGTCGGGCGGGGAGAGGAAGATGCGGGTGTCACTCATGGACCCGGGTCCTGACTGCCCACAGCGGCCACGCCGGGTGCAGGCCCTGCCGGTGGATGGCCATCGGCGGCCCGCCGGCGTGCATGGCCGGGCGGAGGGTGGTGGCGAAGCTGCGGTAGCCGGCCTGGCGGGCGAAGCCGACGTCGCGCGGGGTGAAGTCGACGGCCGGATGCCCGTACGGCGCGGCGAAGTCCCGGACCTCGGCGCCGAGCTCGTCCTCGAGCTCCCGCCGGGACTCGGCGATCTCCCGCAGCGCGGTGCCGTCGTCGCAGTCGGCGAGCCGGGGGTGGGTGACCGAGTGCGAGCCGATGCCGTGCCCGGCGGCCAGCAGGTCGCGGCAGTCGTCCCAGCCGAGGTTGCCGGGCCGGCCGATCAGGGCGGTGGTGACGAAGAAGGTGGCCGGCACGCCCAGGTCGGCCAGGGCCGGCGCGACCACGTCCCGCCAGCTGGGGTGGGCGTCGTCGAAGGACAGGCAGAACATCGGGCCGAGCAGCGGGCGCCGGCCGGCCAGGATCTCCAGGGCCGCGTCCCAGGAGACCATCGGGCCGAGGCGGCGGAACGTCAGCAGGTGGCGGCGCAGGCCGGCGGCGAACTCCGGCGGCACGTCGTGGTAGAAGGGGAAGTAGAGACCCGCGGTGGACGGCAGCCGCCGCAACGCTCCGGCCGGCGCCAGGATGCGGCCCTGCAGTCGGGGGTTCGCCCGCAGCCGGCTGCGCAGCCCGAGCTCGTTCAGGCGTCGTCTCATCTCCGTCGGCGGCCGCATGTCATTCAGGCTGACAAAGGCGGGCCGGGCCGCGTCAGTAGCAATTGTCATCTTGAATGTGAGGGAACTTCACATCAAATATGACGTCCTTGCGGAATGGACTTGCGGTGGCGCATCATCCTGATTTTCGAGGGGGCGCCCGATGCTTCGACTGCAGCCCGCGACGCCGTCCGCCGCACTCTGGCGGGACCGGGAGACGTACGGCGATCGCCTGATCTTCCACACCGGGGCCTGGCTGGATTTCGTCGCCGAGGCGCAGCGAGCCGAGCCGGTGCTGGCCACCGTGCACGACGGCGACGAGGTGGTCGGGCACTTCACCGGCCTGGTCAGCCGCCGCTTCGGCCTGCGCATCCTGGGCAGCCCGATGGCCGGCTGGACGACCTCCTACCAGGGCTTCTGCCTGCGTCCCGGGGTGTCGCGCCGGTCCGCGCTGGAGGCGCTGATGCCGTTCGCGTTCGGCGTGCTCGGCTGCGCCCACGTCGAGATCCGGGACCGCTTCGCGGCCGAGTCCGACCTGGACGGACTGGGCCTGCGCTGGTCGGCCGCGCCGACCGCGGTGATCGACCTGTCGCGGGACGAGGGGGCGCTGTTCGCCGCGATGGCACCGGCCTGCCGCCGCAACATCCGCAAGGCCGCGAAATCCGGCGTCACCATCGAGGAGGCGCACGATGATCCGGAATTCGCGGCCGAATTCTACGATCAGTTGCGCGACGTATTCGCCAAACAGAATCTGGTGCCGACCTATTCGATCGAGCGGGTCCGGTCGCTGATCCGGCACCTCGGGCCGCCCGGGCGGTTGCTGCTGCTGCGGGCCCGCGACCCCGGCGGCCGGTGCATCGCCACCGCCGTGCTCCCGTGGTACCACCGCACGATGTACTTCTGGGGCGGGGCGAGCTACCGGCCCGACCAGCACCTGCGCCCCAACGAGGCGCTGATCTGGCACGCGCTGCGCTGGGCCGCCGAGCGCGGGGTCACCGAGTTCGACTTCGTCGGCGGCAACGCCTACAAGCAGAAGTACGGCACGACGGAGGTCCCGGTGCCGTGGGCGCGCCGGTCGCGGTCGCCGCTGGTGGCCGGCCTGCGCGACGCGGCCCGGGAGGCGTTCGCGCTGCGGCAGCGCGCGGTGGCCCGGCTGACCCGCGCGTCCTGAGCGCCGGAGCCGGTTCCGCGTCGCTCATGCGCCCCGTACGAACTGCTGGCCGCCGTCGATGTCGAAGGTCGCGCCGTTCAGGGCGGTGTTGGCCATGATGTGCACGGCCAGCGCGGCCACGTCCGCGGGACCGATCACGCGGCCGATCGGCAGCGTGTCGCGCAGCTGCTGCCGACGCTTCTCCAGGTCGTCGCCGAGCAGCCGGGCCGACAGCGGGGTGTCGACGAAGCCGGGGGCGATCACGTTGGCCCGGATCGGCGCGATCTCCAGGGCCAGGCCGGCGATCACCGGGGGCAGCGCCACGCTCATCGCCGTGGTCAGGATCAGGCCGGGCGCGGGACGGCGGGCGCCGGTGCCGCTGACGAACAGCAACGTGCCGCCCGGGTTCACCCGGCCGATCGCGGCCCGCCCGAGAACCAGCGGCTGCACCAGCTCGGTGGCGACGTAGCGCCGGGCCTCGTCGAGGTCGAGCTCGGACAGCGGGCCGTAGAACGGGTGGCCGGCGGTCAGCAGGATGTGGTCGATCGGGCCGGCGAGGTCGGCGAGAAAGCCTTCCAGCCGTACCGGGTCGGTGGCGTCGAACGCGGCGGTGCCGCGCGCGCCGACCTCGGCCGCGGCCTGCTTGAGCCGGTCGGCGTCGCGGCCGGTGATGACGACCTCGGCGCCCTCCCGGCGGGCGAGGCGGGCGGTCTCGAGCCCGATTCCGGCGCTGCCGCCGATGACGACGACGGTCTGTCCGTCCAGCTGGGGCATGGTGAACCTCCTATGTGGTCGCGGGCACCGCGCATCCGCGGTGGGGTGCGGGCGGGGCGAGCTTGGGCACCTCGGCGGCGGGCTTGCGGTCGCTGACGAAGTCGGCGGTGACCAGCGCGGCCAGCCCGCACAGGCCGGCCAGCACCAGCATGGCCGGGCGGAAGCCGTCGACCAGGGCGGCGGCGAGGTCCCCGCCACCGGCGCCGATCAGCAGCGGCACGCAGGCGATCGTCACCGCGCCACCGATCCGGGAGGCGGCGTCGTTCACCGCCGAGGCCTCGCCCAGGTCGGCGTCGTCGACGGCGCCCGCGGCCGACACCCACACGAAGCCGGCGCCGGTCGCGACGATGCCGGCCGTCATCAGCCAGCGCGGCCCGAACCGGGACACCAGCGAGCCGCTGACCGGCGACAGCGCCAGGAACAGGATCGAGTTCGGGATCGAGACGGCGCCGGCCTGGGCGGCCGGGTAGCCGAGCACCAGCTGGCACTGGATGACCAGCAGGTAGCCGGCGGCGGCCAGCGCGCCGTAGAACAGCACGGTGGTCATCGCCCGCGCCCGGTCCTCCCGCCGCAGCGTGCCGTTGAGCACCGCCAGGCTGGTCGGCACCACCAGGGCGGCGCCGGCGCCCGGCGCGACCCGGGCCGCGATCAGCGCGCCCGGGCTCGGCGCCAGCGCGCCGGAGAGCAGCAGCAGCGACGCGACCGTCAGCAGATGGCCGGTCAGCGTCCACTGCAGCGCGACCACCCCCGCGCCGAGGTCGGCGCCGATCGCCGGCACCGCCACGTTGACCACGTTGGCGTCGAGGAAGCCGACCATCGAGGAGAGCACGGTGGCGGCGATCAGGGCGGTGCCGACCGGGCTGCGCAAGGCGGTCGTGGTCATCGTGCGATCTCGCGGCGCAACGCCTTCAGCGCGTTGACGAAGATCTCCGAGAACGTGGGGAACGGCTGGATGACGTCGCGCAGCACGTCCACCGGCACCCGGGCCCGGATCGCCAGGGTCGCCTGCTGCAGCCATTCGCCGGCCTCCGGGCCCAGCGCGTACGCCCCGGTGAGCCGCTCGCCGTCGCTCAGCAGCGTGAGGAAGCCGTTGGACTCCGCGTAGGCCCGGGTGTAGGTCTCGGTCTTGGCGATCTCGTTGAGCGGGGCGGTGCCGCGGAACGGCGCCTCGGTCGCGCCCACCGCGGCGGCCTGCGGATCGGTGTAGACCACTCGCGGGACGGCCGTGTAGTCGGCCTCGCGGACCTCGCCGAGGATGTTCGACGCGACCACCTCGCCCTGGTACTTGCCGACGTGGGTGAGCAGGAACTTGCCGGTGGCGTCGCCGACGACCCACAGCCGGTCGGCCGCGCGCAGCCGGGCGTCGGTCGGGATGCCGCGCGGGCTCGCGGTGACGCCCACGGTCTCCAGCCCGAGGTCTTCGGTGCGGATCCGGCGGCCGGTGGCCACCAGCAGCCGGTCGCCGCGCAGCTCGCGGCCGTCGCCGAGGGTCAGCACGAAGTCGTCGCCGTCCCGGCCGGCGGCCGTCGCCCGGGCGCCGCGCTCGATCTCGATGCCGTCCGAGCGCAACACCTGCGCCAGCGCGTCGGCCAGCGGGGCGGGCTCGCGGGAGAGCAGGTGCTCGCCCGACTGCACGATCACCACCTCGCCGCCGAGCCGGCGCACCGCCTGGGCCAGCTCGACCCCGACCGGGCCGCCGCCCAGCACCAGCAGCCGGGACGGGACCTCCCGCATGGCGGTGGCCTCCCGGTTGGTCCAGACGCCGTCGAGCCCGGCCAGGCCCGGGATCGGCGGGAAGGCCGGCTCCGAGCCGGTGGCCAGCACGATGTGCCCGGCGGTGTACCGGACGCCGCCGACCTCGACCGCACCGGGGCCGGCGAGACGGCCGTGACCCCGTACGAGATCGACGTTGTTGTTCTCCAGCCAGCGCGCCGCGCCCGCGTCGTCGTAGTCGGACACCATGAAGTCGCGCCAGGCCAGCGCCGCCTTGACGTCGACCTCGGCGGTGGCGGCCGCCTCCCGGGCGCCGTGCACGGCCTCACCCGGGCGCAGCAGCGTCTTGGACGGGATGCAGGCGTAGTACGAGCACTCGCCGCCCACCAGGCGCTGCTCGACCACGGCGACCCGCAGGCCACCGTCGACGAGGTCACCGACGCAGTGCTCGCCGGGGGCGCCGCCGCCCAGCACGATCACGTCGTAGTCGGCGGTCATCTGCTCACCGTCCCGGCAGCCGCTTGGTGATCTCCTGCAGGACCCACTCGTTGCCGTCCGGGTCGGCGAACGACGCGAACGAGCCGTAGCTGGCGTGCTCCGGGGCCGGGCCGGCCACCCGTCCGTCGGTGCCGGCGTGGTGGAAGACGCCGCCCGCGTCGTGGAACACCTCGCTGATCGGGACCCCCTTGCCGGCGATCTCGGCCCGGGCCGCCTCGATGTCGTCGACGACCAGGTGCAGACCCTGGTAGCTGCCCGGCGCCGCGTTGCTGAGGCCGGCGCCGAAGATCACCGAGGCCGGCGAGCCGGGCGGGGTCAGCTGGATCACCCGGAACTTCGGGTCGGTGGTGAAGTCGGCGTCCAGCCGCCACCCCAGGTTCTGGTAGAAGGCCAGCGCCCGGTCGGCGTCGGAGACGGGGAGCACGATGACCTCGAGTCTGAAGTCCATGATCGGAACACCTCTCGCGGTTGGCCGGCGCCGTCCGGCGCCGCCCGTAAAAGCTCGCACGGCCGCGGTGTCCTTCGACCCAGGGAAAGTCACTGGTCCGACACCAGGGACTCGCACGGGCGCGATCGGCCGGGCCCGGAGCCACAGTCGGTGCATGCGTTCCGACATCGTTCCCGGCGGGATATTCCCCGACTACGCGCTGCCCGACCACACCGGCACGGTCCGCCGGCTGAGTGAGATCCAGGGCCGCGACCCGATGATCCTCACGCTGGCCCGCGGGCACTACTGCCCGAAGGAGCACCAGCAGCACCTGGCACTGGCCGCCTTCCAGCCGAAGATTGCCGTGGCCTACACCCGGATCGCGACGATCTCCACCGACGACCACCACCGGTCGCAGGAGTTCCGCGCGTCGGTGGGCGCCCAGTGGCCGTTCCTCTCCGACCCGGGCCGGATCGTCCAGCAGGACCTGGACATCCAGGAGTACACCGATCCCGGGAACAACCCGATGATCCCGCACACCCTCGTCCTCAAGCCGGGGCTGGTGATCCACACGATCTACAACGGCTACTGGTTCTGGGGCCGGCCGTCCACCGACGACCTGTGGCTCGACCTGCGGGCGGCGACCCGGGAGACCCGGCCCGACTGGGATCTCGCGGCGCCGGGGCTGCGCGAGGCGTGGGAGGCGGGGGACTACTCGCTCTTCCACGGGTACGACCGCCGGCCGCTATCGGAGGGTGGCGCCGCGCAGCTGCCGGCGTGAGCTGATCCCGAGCTTGCCGAAGACCTTGCGCAGATGCCACTCGACGGTCCGGGCGCTGATGAACAGCTGCGCGCCGATCTCGGTGTTCGACAGCCCGTCCCGGGCCAGCTGCGCGATCTGCGTCTCCTGCGCGGTCAGGTCGTTGCGGGTCTCCGGGTTGCGCTTGCGCACGGTCGCGCCGGTGGCCGCCAGCTCACGGCGGGCTCGCTCGGCGAAGCCTTCGGCCCCCATCCCATTCAGCATCTCGTACGCCTGGGAAAGCTCCCGCCGCCCGTCGACCCGCCGCCCCGCCCGGCGCAGCCACTCCCCGTAGAGCAGGCGGGCGCGCGCCAGCTCGGGCCGCAGCCGGGTGCGGCCGAGCCGGTCGATCGCCTCCACGTAGAGGGCTTCGGCCTCACCCGGCTCGGCCAGCAGGGCCCGGCACCGGGCGTCCATGCCGAGCGCCCAGTCGGTGCCGGCGGCCTTGGTGCGCTCGGTCAGCCGGTCGAGGGCGTCGGCGGCCAGATCGGGCCGGCCGTGCCGCACCGCGGCCTCGACCAGCTCGGGCAGCGCCCAGTTCGGCGCGGCCAGCTCCCGCGGATGGGCGGTCGCCCTGGTCGCCGCGGCCAGACCCTCCTCGTACTGGCCCAGGCCGTTGGCGAGCACCGCCTGCGCGTAGTGCGCGACCCCGACCGCGATGCCCTCGCCCCGCGCGGTCGCGTCGGCAAGCCCCGCCTCGATCAGCTCGCTGGCCTCGCCCGCCTGCCCCCGCCAGGCGGCGACCAGCAGCGCGCCGTTCGGCTCCACCGTCTTGCCGGTCGCGTGCAGCACCGACCGCGCCTCGTCGACCAGCCGGGCGGCGGCCCGAAGCTCGCCGCAGAGGGCGAGCACGTGGATCTGCGACCCGAGCGCCATCGGCAGGTCGGTCAGCGCGCCGGCCTGCCGGGACAGCCGCAGGTGCCGCTCGGCCAGATCGTGCCAGCTCCGGTCGTCCCACACCTCCAGCGCGAGCACGACGCCCTGCCACAGCCGGCGCAGCCACGTCCCGTCGTCGTCACCGACCGCCCGCAGCGCCGCCCGGGCCGGCGGCACCGCCGTCGCGTAGTCCTCGGCGAGCGCCGCGAACGCCTCCAGCAGCAGGTCGCCCGCGTCCGTGGCGCCGTCCGGCCGGCGCGGCGCGGCCCGGGCCGCACGGGCGACCTCCGAGGTCAGCGCCGGATCGTTGAGCCGGCCGCCGAACAGGGCCGCCAGCAGTGCGTCGAGGTGGGTGGCGCGGGCCAGCCCGGGATCGACCGGCTCGAGCCGGCGGGCGGCGGCCAGCAGCAGGGGAGTGGCCTCGTTGCCCTTGCTCATGGCGAACGCGAGCTGGGCGCGGACCAGCTCGGTGCGGGCCCGGTCGCGCTCGCCGAGCGGGCCGCCGCGGGCCACCGCCAGCATGTCGCGAGCCGCGTCGAACGCGCCGGCCCGCACGTCGGCGAACGCGGCGTCGATGGCGCGCCGGACCCGGGCCGGCGGGCTCGGGGTCAGCTCGGTGGCCCGGGTGAGGAAGGCGGCGGCGGCCGCCGGCCCGCCCCGGGACTGGGCCCGGCCGGCCGACCGCTCGAGCTCGGCGGCGACCCGCTCGTCAAGGCCGGCGGTGGCGTGGGCGAGGTGCCAGGCGTACCGGTCGGGGTCGGTCCGCTCGTCGGTGGCCGCGGCCAGGGCGGCGTGCACCCGGTACCGCTCGGCGGTGCCGGCGGCCCGGTAGGCGGCCGAGCGGACCAGCGGGTGGGCGAACTCAACCCGCCCGCGCAGCCGCAGCAGGCCGGCGTCCACGGCCGGGGCGGCCTCGGCCATGTCCACACCGAGAGCGCCCGCGGCCCGGTGGAGCAGGACCGGGTCGCCGACCGGCTCGGCCGCGGCGGCCAGCACCAGGAGCCTGGTCCCGTCGGGGAGGCGGGCCAACCGGCGTACGTAACTCTGCTCGATCTTGCCCGCCACGTGGTGACTGCCCGGAATCCCGAAACCGCCTGCCAGGTCGCCCGCCGACCACGTGCGCGGCAGCTCGAGCAGGGCGAGCGGGTTGCCGTGGCTCTCCATCACGATCTGGTCGGTGACCGCGGCGTCGACCGGCCCGTGCATCCGGGCCAGCAGCAGCGCGCGGGCGTCACCCTCGGCGAGCCCCTCGATCGTCAGCGAGTCGGCGCCGGGCAGGAAGCCGTCGCCGCTGCCGGTCCGGGCGGCGCAGACCAGCGCGACCCGCTCGGCCAGCAGGCGCCGGGCGACGAACGCGAGAACCTGGGCCGAGGCCTGGTCGAGCCATTGCGCGTCGTCGACGACGCAGGCCAGCGGCCCTTTCTCGGCCGCCTCGGCGAGCAGCGAGAGGGTGGCGAGGCCGACCATCAGCCGGTCCGGCGCGGCCCCGCCGGCCAGCCCGAAGACGATGGCGAGCGCGTCGCGCTGCGGCGGCGGCAGGCGGTCGAGAGACTCGAGCAGCGGGGCGCAGAGCTGATGGAGGCCGCTGTACGCCAGCTCCATCTCGGACTCGACCCCGACCGCCGTGGTCTTCCGCCACCCGTCGACGCGCCCCTGCAGATGCGCGAGCAGCGCGCTCTTGCCGGTGCCCGGTTCGCCGCGCAGGACCAGCACCCGGCTCGCGCCCGAGACGACGTCCTCCACAAGGGCGTCGAGTGCCCGGCACTCGTCGTCCCGCCCGATCAGGCCCGCGCCGCCGCCCCCCTTGGCCACCTGGCCGATTCTCGTCCTTCCCGGCGCCCGCGCGCTTCGTCCGTGTGAGGAGCGCCACGTCCCGCTTCGCGCGCTCGCGGGCCTTCGCTTCCGCGCCCTTGCTCTGCTCACCGATACGCGCGCCGGACCGACTCGCCACCCCTTTCAGCCTAGCCTCCTAGGATGCCCCAACGGCGGAGCCGCCTCTCACATGCGCCGATACTCCACCTCGGGACGGCCCGGGCCTCCGTACCGTGGGCTCCGAACCACCTGACCCGTCTCGGCCAGATGCTCCAGATAGCGCCGCGCCGTCACCCGCGACGCGCCCATCCGCGCGCCGACCTCGGCCGCCGACAACCCTGCCTCCGGCGACGCCCGCAGCACGCCCAGCACCAGATCCAGCGTGCACTGGTCCAGCCCCTTGGGCAGCGAGTCCGGCGAAGCCCCCCGCAACGCCGCGAACGCCCGGTCGATCTCGTACTGCGCGGCGACCGGTTCGGCGCCCAGCACCTGGCGGCGGTACCGGGCGTAGCCCAGCAGCTTCTCCCGGAACGTCGCGAACGTGAACGGCTTCAGCAGATAATGCGTCACCCCGAGCGAGACCGCCGCGCGCACCACGGCCAGATCACGCGCCGATGTCACGACCAGGACGTCGGTCGCGATCCCCGCCGCCCGCAGCGCCCGGCACAGCTCGAGCCCGTTCATGTCCGGCAGGTGCAGGTCGAGCAGCACCAGGTCGACCGGCGTCTCCCGCAGCGACGCCATCGCACGCCGGCCGGTGTGCGCGACGCCGGAGACCGCAAAACCTTCAACCCTTCCCGTGTACGCCGCGTGCGCCTCCGCGATCAGCCGGTCGTCCTCGACGACGAGCACCCGGATGGCGCTCACGACGGCACCGGCAGCCGGACCGAGACCTCGGCGCCGCCGCCGGCCGCGGCCGTCACCGCGTAGCTGCCGCCGTGCCGGTCGGCGACCTGGCGCACCAGCGACAGCCCCACCCCGCGGCCGTCCTGCTTGGTCGTCCAGCCCCGGCCGAAGGCGGCGCCGGCGTCGGCGATGCCCGGGCCGTTGTCGCTGACCCGGATGCGCACCTCGCCGTTCTCCTCGGCGACCAGCACGCGGACGACCCGGGGTGGCTCGGCGGCCGCGACCGCCTCCAGCGCGTTGTCGACCAGGTTGCCGACCACGGTGAGCAGGTCGCGGCTCGGCAGCGGGGCGCCGTCCAGGTGGGACGCGTCGTCGACGACCAGCTGGACGCCGCGCTCGGCGGCCTGGGCCGACTTGCCGAGCAGCAGGGCGGCCAGGGCGGGCTCGGCGACGGCGCCGACGACCTGGTCGGTGAGCTGCTGGGCGACGGCGAGCTCGGCGGTCGCGAGCCGGACGGCCTCGTCGGCGCGGCCCAGCTCGACCAGCGTGAGCACGGTGTGCAGCCGGTTGGCGGCCTCGTGCGCCTGCGCCCGGAGCGCCTCGGTCAGGCCGCGCACCGAGTCCAGCTCCCCGGTCAGCGCACGCAGCTCGGTGTGGTCGCGCAGGGTGAGCACGGCGCCGATCCGCTGGCCCTCGGAGCGGATCACCCGCTGGTTGGCGACCAGCACCCGGTCGCCGGCCAGCACCGGCTCGTCGGCGACGACCGCTCCCGAGGCGAGCAGCCGGCGGATCTCCGGCGGCAGTCCCGCCTCGTCGTCCGCGCCGTCCCCGCTCTCGGCCGCGCCGCCGTCGGCCTTCCCACCGTCGGCGGCGCTGAGGCCGAGCAGCTTGCGGGCCTCGTCGTTGACCAGCGTGACGCGGCCCGCGCGGTCGACGACGAGCAGGCCCTCGCGCACCGAGTGCAGCACGGCGTCGTGGTACTCGTACATTTTGGTCATCTCGGCCGGGCCGAGGCCGTGCGTCTGGCGGCGCAGGCGACGGCTGAGCAGCCAGGATCCGGCGGCGGCCAGCAGCAGGGCGAGCACGGTCGGTACGACGACGGCCGGCGCCCGGCTCAGCAGGCGCTCGTTGATGGCGTCGGTGGTGATCCCCACCGAGACCAGCGCGATCACGGCGCCTGCTTCATCGCGTACGGGAAGGACCGTCCGCACCGATTCGCCCAGAGTGCCCATGTGGTGTTCGACGACGCGGCCGCCCGCCAGCGCTTCGTCGATCGACCCGATGAACGGCTGCCCGATGAGACCGGCCGTCGGATGGGTCCAGCGGGTGCGATCGGTCGCCATCACCACGATGAAGTCGGTGCGGGTCGCCTTGCGGATCGATTCCACGTACGGCTGGAGCACCGCCGTCGGGTTCGGCGTGCGCACCGCGGCGATCACCGTCGGGGCGCGGGCGACCGCCTCGGCGATGCCGGTGACCTGGTCGATCGCGGCCTGTTCGGCGTCGCCGCGGGCCAGCAGGACGGCGCCCGTCGTGCCGATCGCCACCAGGATCGTCACGACCAGCACCTGGAGCACGAAGAGTTGCCGGGCGATGCTCCAGCGGGTGCCTTTCGGTGACCAGAATGAACGCAATGGTGCCCTCTCGGTGAGACGTAGGACACATTCTGCGTCATGGAGACCCAGACGCCATCCCCGCGGGTCCGGCGGGACCGCACGCACTACCTCTACCTGGCGGTGATCGCCGCCGTCGCGGCCGGCATCGCCGTCGGTCTGCTCTTCCCCGACGTCGCCGTCCAGCTGAAGCCGATCGGCGACGGCTTCGTCAAGCTGATCAAGATGATGATCGCCCCCGTCATCTTCTGCACGATCGTGCTCGGCATCGGCTCGATCCGGCAGGCCGCGAAGGTCGGCCGGGTCGGCGGCCTCGCGCTCGGGTACTTCCTGGTCATGTCGACGGTCGCGCTCGCGATCGGCCTGCTGGTCGGCAACATCATCCACCCCGGCGCCGGCCTGCACCTGAACGACGCGATCGCCGCCGCCGGCCAGAAGCAGGTCGGCGCGACCGCCAAGGAGGGCGCGAGCGAGTACTTCCTCGGCATCATCCCCGACACCCTGTTCTCGTCGCTGACCAGTAACGACACCCTGCAGGCGGTGCTGGTCGCGCTGCTGGTCGGCTTCGCGGTGCAGGCCCTCGGCCGCCGCGGCGAGCCGGCGCTGCGCGCCATCGAGCTCACCCAGCGGATCGTCTTCCGCATCCTCGCCATGATCATGTGGCTGGCCCCGATCGGCGCGTTCGGCGCCATCTCGGCGGTGGTCGGCGCCACCGGCGTGGACGCGCTGAAGAGCCTGGCCCAGATCATGCTCGGCTTCTACGTCACCTGCGCGATCTTCGTCTTCGTCGTGCTGGCCACGATCCTGTGGCTGGTGGCCCGGGTGAACATCCTCCTGCTGCTGCGCTACCTGGCCCGGGAGTTCCTGCTCATCCTCTCGACGTCGTCGTCGGAGTCGGCGCTGCCGCGGCTGATCGCGAAGATGGAGCACCTGGGGGTCAGCAAGCCGGTCGTCGGCATCACGGTGCCGACCGGGTACTCGTTCAACCTGGACGGCACGGCCATCTACCTGACGATGGCGTCGCTGTTCATCGCCGAGGCGATGGGCGACCCGCTGTCGATCGGCGAGCAGATCTCGCTGCTGGTCTTCATGGTCATCGCCTCGAAGGGCGCCGCCGGCATCACCGGCGCCGGCCTGGCCACCTTGGCCGGCGGCCTGCAGAGCCACCGGCCCGAGCTGGTGGACGGCGTAGGCCTGATCGTCGGCATCGACCGCTTCATGTCCGAGGCGCGAGCATTGACCAACTTCGCCGGAAACGCGGTGGCCACGGTGGTGATCGGCACCTGGACCCGCGAGATCGACCGGGTACGCGTGACCGCGGTCCTGGCCGGCGACTTCCCCTTCGACGAGTCCACCATGCTCGACGACGACGCGGCCGGCCCGTCGACCCCCGCCCCGGACGGCGCGGCCGGCCCGTCGGCCCCCGGCCCGGACGGCGCGGCCGGCCCGTCCGCCCCCGCCCCGGACGGCGCGGCCGGTCCGTCCGGCCCCGCTGAGGGCGGCGCCCTGGCCACGGCCGCCGCTTCCCCGGATGCGGCCGACCGCACACCACCGCCGTCGCGCTCGTCCTCCGCGCCGGACGCCTGATCAGGCCGCGGAGCCGTTCGCCGGTTTGCCGCCACGCTCGGCGGGCAAGAGGGATTCCGCACACGAGAGCCGCGGTCCGGTCGCTCCCCGCCCGGAGCGACCGGGCCGCTTCGTCTTGTCGCCCGGTCAGCGTCCGGCCCGGCGGTGCTATTCGCCCGGCGGCGCGGTTCGCCCGGCCGCGCTGTTCGCCCGGCCGCGCGCCCCGTCGTTCCCCGCGAAGAGTGGGGCCGTCAGTTCTCGACCGTCCGGGCGCGCTGGTAGTGGCGCCGAGCCTTCAGCTTGTTGCCGCACGTCGACATCGAGCACCAGCGGGCGCTGTTCGACTTGCTGCGGTCGAGCAGGAACAGGGCGCACTCGTCGTTGGCGCACGCGCGCAGGCGGCCCGGGCGGGTGCGGTTCAGCTCGTCCCAGGCGATCATCGCGTCGACCGCGAAAGCGCGGGCGCCGGACAGGTCGACCGTCCAGGTCAGCCGCCCGCCGGCGGTGATCGCCGGGCGGGAGACGACACCCTCCAGCAGCGGCTTCAGCGCGGACGGCCGGCGGTCTCCGCGGATCACGGCCTGCAGCAGATCGCGGGCCTCGCGCAGGATCGCGGCGTCCTCGGCGCGGGCCGGGATCTTGTTGGCCCGCAGCCAGCGCTCGGCCCGATCCGGATCGGCGAGCTCGTCGGTGCGCACGCCGTCGATCACGGGTGCGCTGTTCAGCAACGCCAGCAAGGTTGCCTCGTCGATCATGCCTAACCTCCAAAGCTCGCTTGACAGGTTATAGGATCGCACGCCAGGATTCTAACCATCAAAATAGCTCAAGGAAGTTAGGTCATGACTGAGGTTCATCACCGGTACGCGACGGTCGGCGGGCGGCGGATCTTCTACCGCGAGGCGGGCGATCCGTCACGGCCGGCGCTGGTGCTCCTGCACGGGTTTCCGACGAGCTCGTTCATGTTCCGGAACCTGATTCCGCTCCTGGCCGGCGACTACCACGTGATCGCGCCCGACCATCTCGGCTTCGGGCTGTCGGATGCGCCGGGTGCGGACGAGTTCGCGTACACCTTCGATGCGCTCACCGAGATCACCGCCGGCCTGCTCGATCAGCTCGGGGTGGCGCGTTACGCGATCTACGTGCAGGACTACGGCGCGCCGGTCGGCTGGCGGCTGGCGCTGCGTGACCCGGGCGCGATCACCGCCGTCGTGACGCAGAACGGGAACGGTTATCAGGCCGGTTTCGTGCCCGAGTTCTGGGCGGGCGTCTGGGCGTACCACCGCAATCGCAACCGGACGACGGAGGCCGCCATGCGCGAGGCCTTGTCGCTGCAGTCGATCCGATGGCAGTACCTGACCGGCGTCCCGGACGAGAGCTTGGTCGATCCGACGACGTGGTGGCACGACCATGCGCTGGTGTCGCGGCCCGGAAACGACGCGGTTCAGCTCGATCTGTTTGCGGACTATGCGACGAATCCACCGCTGTATCCGCGGTTGCACGAGTACTTCCGGGCCAGTCGGGTGCCGTTGCTCGCGGTGTGGGGGCGAGGGGATCAGATCTTCGGTCCGGCGGGGGCGGAGGCCTTTGCCGGCGATCTGCCGGACGCCGAGATCCATCTGCTGGACGGCGGGCATTTCCTGCTGGAGACGGCGGCCGGCGAGGTGGCGGAGTTGATGAGGGCGTTTCTGGGGAAGCACGTTCCGGCCGCGAGCTGAGATGCCGGCCGGGGCGGAGCGAGGCGGGCCGGCAACGAGGCGGATGGGAGCGAAGTGGAGTGCGGCCGGGGTGGGCTGGACGGAGGAAGGTGGGGCGGTTCGCGGGAGCCCGTGGTCGGCAGCCCGCCGTGGGCGGTTGGTGAGAGGCCGGACCGCCCGGGCGCTGATGGGTGGCGGTCGGGCGGTCCGCGGAAATCGGTAACCGGCAGCCCGCCGCGGGTGGCCGGTGTGCGGCGGGCCTGCCGCGGGTGGCCGGTGTGCGGCGGGCCTGCCGCGGGTGGCCGGTGAGCGGCGGGCTGCCGCGGGCGGCCGGTGTGCGGCGGGCTGCCGTGAGCGGCCGGTGCGCGGCGGACGGCGGGCGGGCCGGCTCAGGCGACGAAAAGCTTCGCCTGGTCGCGGGCCTCGGCGCGGGCCCGGCGGCGGGCCGTGTCGGCGTCGGCGGTGGCCAGGTTGGGGCGGAAGTGGACGGTGCTGATGTCGGTCACGCCGGCCCAGCGCAGCCAGCTCTCGAGGAACGGGGCCTGGAAGTCGTCGCCGAACGCCGGGCCGCGGTCCGGGCCGTACACGGCGCTGGTGTAGATGATCGCGGCGCGCTTGTGGCGCAGCAAGCCGGTGTATCCGGCGGCCGGGTCGAAGCCGAAGACCAGGCCGGGCTGGCTGATCACGTCGATGAACTGCTTGAGGATGTACGGGACCCCGGCGTTCCACATCGGGACGCTGAACAGATAGCGGTCCGCCTGGTCGAAGCGCCGGAAGGTGTCGGTGGCGGCCTGCCACGCGGTGGCGGCGGCGCCGGACGGCTCCTCGCCGGCGAAGACGGCCATCTTGGCGGCCGCGGCGTCCGGGCCGAAGGCGGGCAGCGTGCCGTCCCACAGGTCGTACTCGGCGATCGGCAGCTGAGGGTCGGTCTCGCGTACGGCGTCGAGGAAGGTGGCGGCCAGCGCGAGCGACTCGGAGCGCGGGCCGCGCGGGGAGGCGGAGATGTGCAGAAGCATGACGGCTCCTCCAGGAGAGCGGGAAGAATGCGTGCGCACGCACATTGTTAGCCAGATGCGTGCGCACGCACAAGAGTTCGCTACGATGGCGTGATGAGCGACACCGGCACGGCCGCCTGGGCCGCCCTGCTCCGGGTGCACGCGGCACTGGTCCCGCTGCTCGACCGCGAGCTGCAGGCGGCCTGCGGGCTGCCGCTCACCTGGTACGACGTCCTGCTCGAGCTGAACGAGGCGCCCGGGCGGCGCCTCAGCATGGGCGAGCTCGGGCAGGTGGCGGTGGTGAGCCGCACCCGGGTCAGCCGGGTCGTCGACCACCTGGCCGCGGAGGGGCTGGTGACCCGGGAGAGCAACCCGCAGGACCGCCGTTCCGCCTACGCGGTGCTCACCGAGGCCGGCCGCGCGCGGCTGCGGGCGGCGGCGCCCACCTATCTGGCCGGCATCCGGCGGCACTTCACCGAACGGATGACCGCGGCCGAGAGCCGCACGGTGGCGAAGGCCCTGGAGAAGGTGCTCGCCGAGCTGCCGCCGCCGCCCCGCTAGAAGAGCCGCTCGATCGCGGCGAGGGCGTTGCGGACGTACTTGTCGACGCCGTACGCGAGATCCTCCAGCGCGGCGCACCGGGCGTAGAAGAGCGCACGTTCGCGCAGGGAGTCGCCCCGCTCACCGGCGGCGACGTCGAACGCCGCGGGACCGAGGTCGCGCAGGATCAGCCCGAAGTCGCAGGCGGGATCGACCAGGGCCGCGTCGGACCAGTCGATCACGCCGGTCACCGCCCACGACGCCGGGTCGGCCAGGACGTGCTCGATGCCCAGGTCGTTGTGGGAGAACACCAGCGTCTCGCCGCGCGGCGGGGGAGGGGCCGCGAGGAACGAGGCGACACGCGGGCGGGTGGCCGGCGGGATGCGGCCGGCGACCGTGGCGTAGTGCGAAGCGGCCTCCGACAGCCACTCCTCCGGCGGCTGGTCGTCGACCTCGGCCAGATCGCGGACCCGGGCCGCGGGCACGGCGTGCAGCGCGGCCAGCATCTCGCCGAGGACCGGGGCGATGGAGGCGGCCGGCCGCGGGGACGGCAGGTCGAGCAGGGGCGTCCCGGGCAGCCGGGGATAGGCGAGGCAGCCTCGCTCGAGGTCCACGAACACCGGCGCCGGCACCGGAACCGGCACGACCGGCGCGACGAACGCCAGCAGACGGGCCTCGCGCGCGAGCCCGGCCGGATCGGGGGACCTGCTCACCCGTACGACCAGCTCGCCGTTGATCTCGAAAGCCCGATGCTCCAGACCCTCGCCGATCACCGACACGCGATCGACGCGATAGCCGGGGAGGTTCGCCGCCACCGCCTCGCGCGCGTCCACGCGTTCACCCTAGCGGTTGCGCTTAAATATGGGCGGAGGCGACGCCAACGGCAACCGGTTCAAGCTCAGGTCGGGCAACTGGCACGGCGCCGGCGGCACCTGGAACGGCGACGGCGACGCGAGCATCGATGCGAATCACCACGCCGGGGAGAACTCCCACCGGATCCCGCTCGGTCTCGACCGCGCACCGGTGAGCAGCATCGTCGCCGGCTTCCGCGAGATCGGCCTGAACAGCGTCCGCCTGCCGTTCTCCGGCGAGATGCTCACCGACCCCGTCCCGGTCACCGGTGACGCGGTCGCGGCCAACCCCCAGTTCCAGGGCAGGACCCCGCTTCAGGTGTACGACGGGGTGGTCGCCGAACTCACCGCCCAGGGCCTCGCCGTTATCCTGAACAACCACACGAACACGACCCGCTGGTGCTGTGGCGTCGACGGCAACGAGCGCTGGAACGCCGGCCGGACGGCGTCGCAGTGGGAGGAGAACTGGCTGTTCATGGTCCGCCGCTACGGGACAACCCGCGTGTGGTCGGCGCCGATCTGTACAACGAGGTGCGCCGCGACGTGTGGGACGACCCGAACTGGGGCGGCGGCGACGAGCACGACTGGTTCGCGGCGTCGCCGGGATCCCGGTCGACGGCCTCCCGCACGGCCGGCCGACGCTCACCCCGGCCCGCACCCTGTCGCACACCCTGGTCGCCTCGGACAAGCTGGTCTACTCGGCCCACTTCTACGACTACACCGGCCCGAACCACAGCGGCGCCACCGGCGTCGGCGAGACCAGCGACCCGCGCTACCGCGACCTCAGCCGGGCCGAGCTGTTGGACGTGCTCCACCGGGACGCGTTCTTCGCCGAGGACGGCGGCCGGCACTTCACCGCGCCGGTCTGGATCAGCGAGTTCGGCATCGACGGGTCGTCCCCGGCCGGCTCCCGGCAGCGGGACTGGTTCGTCAACTTCGCCGACTACCTCATCCGGCAGGACGCCGACTTCGCCTATTGGCCGGTGGTCGGCTGGGGCGAGACCCGGGCCGGCAACGACTGGGCGCTGCTGTTCCGGGACCGCGCCGGGAACCGGAGCACGGCCGAGGGCTGGAAGGCCGAGGTCTGGTCGCGGCTGCGGCGCGGCGGGGCGGCGCGGGCCGGACGGTCTGGTTCGACCGCGGCGACAACCGCCCGGCCGGCGACCCGGGCGGCGACTTCGCCACCGGCACCTACAAGGGCCAATGCGACCCAGGCGAGTACGCCGCCGGCGTCGCCTACACCGGACGGATCGGCAGGTCACGCACTCCTGACGCCCTCTACTGCCGGGTCCGGGGCTGACCGTCGCGTCCGGCCGGGCGGGGCGCACGCCCGGAAATCGGGTGACGGCGGCGCGGGGTGATTTGGCAGCATTGCCGCATGACACGGGGACCGGTTCGATATCTGTGGTGGCTGGCGCGGGCGAACGGGAGGCGGGTCGGGCTGGGCGCCATGTTCGGGTCGGTGTGGTTCATCAGCCTCGCCTTCACGCCGTACCTCATCTCCCAGGCGATCGACCGCGGCCTGCGTCCCCACCAGCTCGAACCGCTCCTTTTCTGGTCGGCCGCGGTGCTGGTCACCGGCATCGCCAGCGCCTTCCTCGGCATCATGCGCCACCGCAGCATGACCAAGCTGCGGCTGGCCGCCGCCCTGCAGACCGCCGACCTGGTGATGACCCACGCGACCCGGCTCGGCTCGGCGCTGCCCCGCCGGGTCACCGCGGGCGAGGTGGTCACCATCGGCATCTCCGACGTGTGGACGATCGGCCGGGCGATGAACGTCGGCGGCGTCGGTGTGGCGGCCACCCTGGCCTTCATCGTCATCGCGGTGCTGCTCGACCGCACCTCGCCCACGCTCGCCGCCGTCGTGGTGATCGGCGCGCCGGTGCTCGCGCTGACCGTCGGCCCGCTGCTGCGGCGCACCCAGAAGGCGGGATCGCGCTACCGGGAACGGCAGGGTGAGCTCAACGCCCGTCTCGTCGACGTGCTCGGCGGCCTGCGCATCCTCAACGGCCTGGGCGGCAAACAGACCCATCAGCGCCGGTACGAGCTCCAGTCGGCGGCCCTGCGTGACCAGGGCTACCGGGTCGGCGGCCCGTCCAGCTGGATCGGCGCGCTCGGTGACGGCCTGCCGGTCGTCTTCCTCGCGGTCGTGGTCTGGCTGGCCGCGCGGCTCGCCGCCACCGGCGAGATCTCCGTGGGCCAGCTCATCGCCGTCTACGGCTACACGGCCATGCTGGTGATCCCGGCCAACGTGCTCATCTTCTGCGGGTTCGACGTGGCGCACGGGCTGGTCGCCGCCCGCCGGGTCACCGACTTCCTGCGCATCCCGCTCGACTCCCCGTCCGGGCTCGACGCGCCGCGGGGGCCGGCCGAGCTCGCCGACCCCGCGTCCGGGGTGGTGGTGCGGCCCGGCCGGTTCACCGCGCTGGCCGGCTCGGGCGACCTCGCGGCCGTCGTCGACCGGCTCGGCGCCTACGGCCCGACGGACGCGACCTGGGGTGGGGTGCCGCTGGCCGAGATCGCCCCGCCTCAGGTCCGCGGCCGCATCCTGGTCGCCCAGCAGGACGCCGACCTGTTCGCCGGCCCGCTGCGGTCGGTGGTGGCCGGGTCGCTGGCGGCCGACGACTCCCGGGTCCGCGACGCCATCGCGACCGCGGTGGCGCACGACGTGGCCACCGACCTCGACCGGGAGATCGCATGGCGCGGCCGCAACCTCTCCGGCGGCCAGCGCCAGCGGGTCCGTCTGGCCCGGGCGGTCTACGCCGACCCGGAGGTGCTGCTCGCGCTCGAGCCCACCTCCGCTGTGGACGCGCACACCGAGTCGGCGATCGCGTCCCGGCTGGCCGAGGCTCGCGCCGGCCGGGCCACGGTCGTGGTCACCACCTCGCCCGTGCTGCTGGACCGGGCGGACATCGTGTACTACCTGGTCGACGGCCGGGTCCAGGCAAGCGGATCACATCAGGATCTGCTGGCAAGCCGGCCGGGATATCGCGACCTGGTCAGCCGGGCCTTCGGGGAGGACGAGTGACCAGCTCCCTCCCGGTCGCCGACCAGCGGGCCGTCGGCCGGGCGGCGCTCCGGCTCGTCGCCGCCGACCGCCCCGCGATCGTCGCCATGACCGTCCTCAACGCGTTCGCGGCGCTCGCCGCCCTCGGCGGTCCCTGGCTGCTCGGCCGGGTCATCGACGCGGTCACCGGCGGCCGGCCCGGCGACATCGACAAGCTCGCGGCCGGCGTGCTCGCCTGCGCGATCGCCCAGATGATCCTGTCCCGGTACGCGCTGGCCATCGCCTACCGCTTCGGCGAGCGCACCGCCGCCCGCATCCGGGAGAACTACCTGCGCCGGGCCCTCGCCCTGCCCGCCGCCGTGATCGAGCGGGTGCCGGCCGGCGACCTGGCCGCCCGCGGCACCACCGACGTCGACGCCGTCGCCACCACGCTGCGCGACATCCTGCCGAACCTCCTCATCGGCTTCGTTCAGATGATCTTCATCATCGCCGCCGTCCTGCTGCTCGACCCGCTGCTCGGCGGCGTCGGCGTGCTCGGCCTCTCCGGCATCTGGTTCGCCACCAGGTGGTACCTGCGGCGCGCCCGCACCGCCTACCTGGCCGAGGGCGCGGCGAACTCCCGGCTCGCCGACGAGCTGGCCGCCACCACCGAGGGCGCCCGCACGGTCGAGGCCCTCGACCTGGGGCAGCGGCGGCTCGACGCCGGGCACGAGGCGATCGCCGAGACCCGCCGCACCCGGATGGCGACGCTGGCCCTGCGCAGCGTCTTCTTCCCGGCCGTCGAGACCTCCTACGCGGTGCCGGCCGTGCTCGTGCTGACCCTCGGCGGCCTGCTCTACCTCGGCGACCACATAAGCCTCGGCACCGTCGGCGCGGCCGTGCTCTACCTGCGGCAGCTGGTCGGCCCGCTGGACACCCTGCTCATCTGGATCGAGCAACTGCAGTCCAGCAGCGCGTCCTTCGCCCGTCTCGAGGGGCTGACCGCGATCCCGGCGCCGGTGTTCGTGCCGGCCACCCCGTCCGACGACCGGATCGAGGTGCGGGACGTGCGGTACGCGTACGACCGGGGGAAGGATGTCCTGCACGACGTCACGCTGACCGTCCGGCCCGGCGAGCGGCTGGCGATCGTCGGCCTCTCCGGGGCCGGGAAGTCGACGCTGGGGCGGCTCCTCGCGGGCGTCGACCGGCCCTCGAGCGGCTCGGTGACCGTCGGCGGCGTGCCGATCGCCGACCTGCCGCCCGACCAGCTGCGCCGCCAGGTCGTGCTGGTCACCCAGGAGCACCACGTCTTCCGCGAGACGCTGCGCGAGAACCTGATGGTCGCCGCGAGCGACGAACAGCTGCGGCGTGCCCTGCGTACGGTCGGGGCCGACTGGGCCACCGACCTGGACCGGGACCTGGGCGCCGAGCCGCTGGACGGCGCGCAGGCGCAGCAGCTGGCGCTGGCCCGGGTCGTGCTGGCCGACCCGCACACGGTCATCCTCGACGAGGCGACCGCGCTGCTGGACCCGACCGCGGCGCGCACGGCCGAGCGGGCGCTGGCCGCCGTGCTGCACTCGCGCACGGTCATCGCCATCGCCCACCGCCTGCAGACCGCCCACGACGCCGACGAGGTGGCGGTCATGCGCGACGGCCGCATCACCGAGCTCGGCACCCACGACGCCCTGGTCGCCGCGGACGGCGAGTACGCCGCCCTGTGGCGCTCCTGGCACGGCTCCGACCTGAGCTCGGCGTAGCCGGGCCGGGTGCGCTCATCGGCCACCATCGTCGCCATGCAGGACGTCGCCTATCACCGGCTCGCCGCCGGCGTGCCCGCCCGCCGCACCGTGCTGGCCACCCTCGCCATCGTCGCCGCCGGGTTCGCGGGCGCCTGCGTCTTCGCGATGTGATGGGCATCGCGGCCGTGATCGCCGGCCGGCCGTCCGACGGCACGCGACCAACAACGTGATCGCCGGCGGGCTGGCCGCCGCCTTCGGTGACCTCTCGGTGGACGAGACCGCCGCCGACATGCCCTGGCCGTACGCCGCTGTCGACGCGGTGCTGCTCACGGCGTACGCCATCGTGGTCGTTGCCCTTCATCGCCGCGGGCTCAGCGGTCGACCGCCAGCGCTCCCGATCGGTGGCCGTCCAGCCACGACGGCAGGTCCTCGCCCGGCATCGGCCGGGCGAGCAGATAGCCCTGGATGATGTCGCACCCGGCCGCCGTCAGCAGCGCGGTGACCTCGCGCGTCTCCACCCCCTCGGCCACCACCTGCAGGCCGAGGTTGTGGCCGAGATCGATCACCGAGCGGACGATCGCGGCGTGGGCCGCGTTGCCGGGCAGATCGCCGACGAAGCTCTTGTCGATCTTCAGCTCGTGCAGGGGGAGCGTGGCCAGGTAGCTCAGCGAGGTCTGGCCCTGCCCGAAGTCGTCGACGCTGATCCGGACGCCGGCCCCGGACAGCCGGCCCAGCACGTCGGCGGCCGTCTCCGGATCGGTCATCAGGGCGGTCTCGGTGATCTCCAGGATCAGCCGGCCGGGCGACACGCCCGCGGTGGCCAGGGCGGTCAGCACGGTGTCGGCGAAGTCGGGCCGGGCGAGGTTGCGGGCCGAGACGTTGACGGCCATGGTCAGCCGGTCGAACGCGCCACCCCACTCGACGACCTGGGCCAGGGCGACGGCCAGCACCCAGCGGGTCAGCGCGTCGATCAGCCCGGTCTGCTCGGCCACCGGCAGGAACGCGTCGGGCAGCACCGTGCCGCGCTCCGGATGCCGCCAGCGGAGAAGGGCCTCGACCGCGCCGACCCGGCCGGTCCGCAGCTCGGCCTTGGGCTGGTAGTGCAGCACCAGCTCGCCGGTCTCGACCGCCCGCCGCAGCTCGGCGACCAGGGCCAGCTGCGCCGGGTCGAAGTGGTCGCGGCGCCGGTCGTACCGGGCGGTGCCGCTGCGGCTGCCCTTGGCCAGGTACATCGCCATGTCGGCGCGGCGCAGCAGGGTGTCGACGTCGGTGCCGTCGGCCGGCGCCAGCGCGTAGCCGAAGCTGGCCTCGGGCGACAGCGGCAGCGTGCCGACCACGATCTCGGCCTCGAGCACCGCCCGCATGCGGTCGAGCAGCGGCGGGATCTCGTCCTCGCGGACCGCCGGCAGCACCATGCCGAACTCGTCGCCGCCGAGCCGGGCCACGGTGTCGTCCGGGCGGACCGCCGCCGCCAGCCGCGCGCCCAGCTCCCGCAGCAGCGCGTCACCGTTGCGGTGGCCGAGCGTGTCGTTGACCTCCTTGAACCGGTCGACATCGGCCAGCACGACCGCGACCGTGCCGCCGTCGCGCCGGGCGGCGCTGATCGCCGCGGCCGCCCGCCGCTGGAACAGGGCCCGGTTGGGCAGGCTGGTCAGCGCGTCGTGCCCGGCCTGGTGGGTCATCCGGCGGATCGTCGAGGCCGAGATCGCGGCCAGGATCGCCCACAGCGTCACCAGCCCGGCGCCCAGCACCACCGAGAGCGTGCGCAGACCCGAGCTGACGTCGCGGGCGATCGGCGCGTACGGCAGGTAGACCTCGAGGACCCCGAGGACCGGCCCGCCCGTGCTGATCGGCAGGTAGACCTCGACCACGCGCTGCCCGGCCGGCCCGGTGTCGTTGCGGTCGGTGTTGAGGCGGGTCAGGCGCGCGACCGTCGCGCCGCGGGCGGCCCGCATCGCGTCGTCCTCGGTGTCCTCGGGCTCGTCGCCGAAGCCGGAGCCGTCGTCGGAGAACACCACGCGGCCGCCGGTGTCACGCACCCGCAGCCGTACGGCCGAGCCCGTGCCGATCACGCGGTCGGTCAGCCGGCGCAGGCCGTCGAGCTCGCCGGCCGACAACGGCCGGGTCAGCGGCCGCCCGTCGAGGTGCGGCTCGACGGCGGTGCGGGCGACGAGCGTGGCCTGCGCCTGCCCCTCCCGGACGCCGCGGTCACGGGCCTCGGCCGACAGGGCCGTCGAGAGCACGAGACCGAGCAGCGCCACCGGGATCAGACTGGCCCCGGCGTAGGTGAGAAACAACCTCCACGGCGAAGGCACGCAGGCACAGTACGCTCTTCGCGGCCGGTGTGTGTCCTCTTTGCATGGTCCTTTCGGCTACTCCGGCCGCCCTCGCGTCAGGACAGCACGGGGAAGAGATCGGTCGAGGCGCGGCCGGTGGCGGCCTCGATGAAGTCGATCGGCGGGGCGATCCGGGCCAGCACCACCGCGGTGTGTGCCAGCCCCGCGGCCGGCACCTCCGGCTCGAGGCCGAGCGCCCGCTGCAGGTCGAGCAGGTGGATGACGGCCTCGGTGATGCCGATGCTGACCGCCTCGGCCAGCGGCAGCACCGCCCGGCCGAAGTAGTCGACGGTCACCTCGCCCAGCTTCCGCGCCACCGCGATCGCGGCCGGCCCGGCGCTGGTGAACTGGTCGGTGAGCTGATCGAGGGAGTACTTGCGCGCGTCCTCCCGGCCGGAGTCGGCCACCCGGTCGCGCATGGTGTTGGCGATGCCGGTCGGATGGTTGAACTCGGCCAGCAGCGCGGCGGCCGACTCGTGCGTGACGTGCTCGCCGGTCACCCGGCCGACCAGGATCGAGAACCCGAACGGCCAGCCGGCCGCATGGGCCCAGAGGGCCCGCACGTCCCAGCCGTCGAGCCGGGTCGGCCGCGCCCAGTCCTCGTCGGTCAGCGCCTTGCCGGTGGCGGCCCACGCCGCCCAGAGAGCGTCGAGTGTGCTGAGACGGTCGTCGATCGGCATCGCCCGACGATACGCCCGCCGACCGGCCCGGACGAGAACGCGCCTGCGCCGGATTGGCGGCGGCCTCGGGCCGGCGCGCTACCCGTCCTTCTCGTCCCGCCAGCCGCCGGGGTCGGGGTGGTAGCCGTACGCGGCGGCCCGCACCGTGTCCTCGTCCTCGAGGCCCGAGCCGATCGCCCCGCCGACGGTCGCCAGCGAGCTGATGATCCAGGCGAGGGTCAGGTAGTCGGTCACGCCGACCGGCCGCTGCAGGGTCTGCTGCAGCACGGAGGTGTCGATCAGCAGGGCCGCGGCCAGCGCCGTTCCGGTGAACAGCACCAGATAGGACACCGCGGTGGCGAGGGAGAGCGTGAGGACCGTGCCCAGGTTGAACAGCCGGGTGAGCTCGGCCGGTGTCTGCGGGTCCCGCCTCTCCCACAGATCGTGCGCGACGATCAGCCAGGCCACCAGCGCGGTCAGTCCGAGCAGCATGATCACGGTGAGGCGGATCCCGCCGAGCGCGTCGCCGATCTGCCAGATGGTGTTGGTGGTGAGCGCGATCGCCGCCGTCCCGAAGGCGCCGACGAGCAGCTTGGACAGGCCCAGCAGGGCGCGCCCCGGCTGGTTGGCCCGGACCATCCCGGTCAGCAGCCGCATCCGGCCGGTTAGGCGCGAGGCGACGTAGCGCAGCTCACCGGCGTCGGTCCCGCCGGCCACCCGGCGGATGGCGGCGATCCGCCGGGCCAGCTCGGCCGGTGCCCAGCCGGCCGGCGGCACCCGGTCGTCGGAGGTGTCGGTGAGCAGCCGGCTCACCAGGTCCGGGACGGCCGCGCGGACCGCCGGCAGCTGGCGCAACCCCAGCGCCGGCAGGGACACCATCGCGACCCGGCGCCGGGCCGACACGCACGCGACCAGCGGTACGCGCTCGTCGTGCAGCGGCAGGTCGGTCAGGCAGACGGCCACGTCCCACCGGGCTTCGGCGCAACGGCTCGCCAGGTCGTCGAGGAGTGCCTCGACACCGCCGTCGCGGCGCGGCGCCAGTTCACCCCAGCCTTCCCGCACCGTCCACGACACCTCCGCGTGCACCCGCTCGGCGAGCCGTTCGGCCAGCTCGGCGGCGAGCCGCGCGACCACCTGGGCCGGGTAGTCCGGCGGGGTCGCCACCAGTCCGACGACGATCTCCGACCGGCGCTGGTCACTGGTGGTCATGGCTCGCGGCGTACCCCCATTTCCGCGATACATGTCGGCCGGTCCCGTTCTTCACCGCGATCCCGATACCGGCCCGGTGCGGTCGAGGATGTGCCGGATGCGCGGATCGAGCGGCCGACCGATGTGCTGGTGCGCATCACGTCGGCCCGTCAGCCACGAGCTGCCGTTGGAACAGGCGCCGGAGGCCTACGAGCATTTCGACAACCGGGACGAGGGCTGGACCAAGGTCGTCCTGCACCCGGCGATGGCCGCAGCGGGTGCCTGACCGCACCGTGCCGAAATCTCACCGTAGTGGCCGATTGCCGGTTTAGCCGACATCGCGGCGGGTAGCCGCGCCTTCGTCACGTGCATGGGAGAGAACCGGCCGCGCCGAAGCAGGCAGAGGAGTATCGATGGAATTGACCGCCACGACAACCATCCGCAAACCCGCCCCAGAGGTGTACGCGTTCTGGCGCGACCTGGAGAACCTGCCCACGTTCATGGCGCATCTGGAGCAGGTCCGCGCCACCGGTGACCGGACGAGCCACTGGGTGGCCGCCGCCCCGTTCGGCAAGGACGTCGAGTGGGACGCCGAGATCACCGACGAGACGCCGGCCGAGAAGATCGCGTGGCGTTCGACCGGTGACGCCGACGTGCCCAACGCCGGAACGATCCAGTTCGTGCCCGCCCCGGACGGCGTCAGCACCGAGGTGTACGTCGCTCTGGTGTACGACATCCCGGGCGGCGCGATCGGCAAGGCCGTCGCGAAGTACTTCGGCGAGGAGCCGCACCAGCAGCTCGACGACGACCTGCGCCGGCTCAAGCAGGTGCTGGAGACCGGCGAGGTGGTCCGCTCCGACGGCGCCCCGTGGGGCAAGCGGGCCCGCAAGGAGTTCCCGCAGCGTCCGGCGCAGCCGCTGTCGGACGACGAGCTGGCGAAGGGAGCGGACGCGTGAGGGCGAACACCTGGGCGGGCCGCAACAAGGTCGAGGTCCGCGACGTGCCGGATCCGAAGATCCTGAACAAGCGCGACGCCATCGTACGGATCACCTCCACCGCGATCTGCGGCTCGGACCTGCACCTGGTCGATGGGTACGTCCCGACGATGCAGGACGGCGACGTCATGGGCCACGAGTTCATGGGCGAGGTGATCGAGGTCGGATCCGGGGTGTCCGCGGACAAGCTGCGGGTCGGGGACCGGGTGGTCGTGCCGTTCCCGATCGCCTGCGGCGCGTGCGCGGCGTGCGCCAACGAGCTGTACTCCTGCTGCGAGAACACCAATCCGAACGCCGGCATCGCGGAGAAGATGTTCGGCCACCCGGTCGCCGGCATCTTCGGCTACTCGCATCTGACCGGCGGGTTCGCGGGCGGGCAGGCCCAGTACGCACGGGTGCCGTTCGCCGACGTCGGCCCGCTGAAGATCGAGTCCGACCTGACCGACGAGCAGGTGCTGTTCCTGTCCGACATCCTGCCCACCGGCTACATGGGCGCCGAGATGTGCGACATCCAGCCCAGTGACGTGGTGGCGGTCTGGGGCGCCGGCCCGGTCGGCCAGTTCGCCATGGACAGCGCCCGCGTACTCGGCGCCGCGAAGGTCATCGCCATCGACAAGGAGCCGTACCGGCTGCGGATGGCCGAGGAGGCCGGCCACATCCCGGTGAACTTCGATGAGGTCGACGTGCGGTCGAGGCTGCTGGAACTGACCGGCGGGCGCGGACCGGACAAGTGCATCGACGCGGTCGGCCTGGAAGCCACCCACGGCAGCGCGCACATCGCCGCGTACGACCGGATCAAGCAGGCCGTGCGGTCGGAGACCGAACGCCCGCACGCCCTGCGCCAGGCGATCCTGTCGTGCCGCAGCGGCGGCGTGGTCTCGGTGATCGGCGTGTACGGCGGTCTGCTGGACAAGTTCCCGGCCGGCGCCTGGATGAACCGGGCGCTGACCCTGCGCACCGGCCAATGCCACGTCCAGCGCTACATGGAGCCGCTGCTGCGGCGCATCGAGCGCGGCGAGATCGACCCGACCCGGATCATCACCCACCGGCTGCCGCTGGACGAGGCCGAACGCGGCTTCGAGATGTTCAAGAACAAGCAGGACAACTGCGAGAAGGTGGTCCTCAAGCCCTGACGCCGGCGTGGAGCGTCCGGGACGGCGACACGCCGTGCCGGGCGCGGTAGGCGCCCGCGAAACGACCGGGATGGGGGAATCCCAGCGGCGCGCGACCTCGGCCACCGACGTCTGGCCGGGGTCCGCCCGCCGGAGCTCCTCGTGGGCGCGGTCGAGGCGGACCTGACGCAGGTACGCGGTGGGCGAGACGCCGACGACGCTGCACGACCTGCGCAAGCTCGGGGTGTGGATCGCGCTGGACGACTTCGGCACCGGGCACTCGTCGCTCGGCCTGTTGCAGACGGTGCCGGTCGACATCCTCAAGGTCGACAAGTCGTTCGTCGACAACGTCACGAAGGCCGGTCGGCACAGCGTAATCGCGGAGGCGCTCATCCAGGTGAGCACCGGGCTGGGCATGACCGCGGTCGCCGAGGGCGTCGAGACCGCCGAGCCGGCCGACGCGCTCCATCGGCTCGGCTACACCCTGCTGCAGGGCTACCACTTCGGCCGGCCGGCCGGTCGCCGAGCCCGGCCTCGGAGCGCGTCACGCCGCCCCGTCGTCCCCACCCGCCCGGCGGCCCGGCGTCCCGGTGTGATGCGACCCGGTGTGATGCGACCCGGTGTGATGCGACCCGGCCCTTGACCCGGCCGCGTGCAGCTGGCGGAATGGTCGGATGGCGCGGATCTTCCCGGCCGGCTTCCTCTGGGGCGTCGCGAGCGCCGGGCACCAGACCGAGGGCGGCAACACGACCAGCGACACCTGGTACGCCGAGCACGTCACGCCGACGGTGTTCCGCGAGCCGTCCGGCCCGGCCTGCGACGGCTACCGGCGCTGGCGCGAGGACGTCGACCTGGCCGCGGGCATGGGCCTGACCGCCTACCGGTTCTCGGTCGAGTGGGCGCGGGTCGAGCCGCGCGCGGGCGACTTCCGGGACGACGAGCTGGCCCACTACGAGGCGATCGTGGACCGGGCCCGCGAGCGCGGCATGGCGCCGGTGGTGACGTTCAACCACATGACCTCGCCGCACTGGTTCGCGGCCCGCGGCGGCTGGCTCGACCCGGAGGCCCCGGCGTTGTTCGCCCGCTACTGCGACCGGGTGATGGCCGCCTTCGGCGACCGGATCGCGGTGGCGGTCACCCTCAACGAGCCCAACCTGCCGCGCCTGCTGAGGTGGGCGGCGATTCCCGATGCCGTACGGGAGCTGGAGCGCGCCACCCTCGAAGCCGCCGCCGAGGCGGCCGGGGTGCCCCGCTACCGGCTGGCCAACGTCATCCTGCCCGAGGACATGGACGCCATGGGCGACGGCATGACCGCCGGGCACCGGGCCGCCCGGGCCGCCATCAAGGCCCGCCGCCCCGATCTGCCGGTCGGCTTCTCCCTGGCCGTGGTCGACGACCAGGTGGCCGGCGACGACCCGTCGGTGCGCGACCGCAAGCGGGCCGAGGTCTACCGGCGCTGGCTCGACCTGGCCGGCGAGGACGACTACATCGGCGTGCAGAACTACGAGCGGCACTACTACGACGGGAACGGCCCGGTGGGGGAGCAGGGCCCGCTCGCCGGCGTGGACCCGCGCTCGCTCGCCGGCGCGGTCCGCTACGTGCACGAGGTAACCGGGGTGCCCGTGCTGGTGACCGAGCACGGCATCGCCAGCGAGGACGACGCGCGCCGGGCCGCGTTCATCGGGCAGTCGCTGGACGGCCTGGCCGAGGTGGTCGCCGAGGGCGTGCCGGTGCTGGGCTACTTCCATTGGACCCTGATGGACAACTTCGAGTGGGTCTTCGGCTACGGGCCCAAGCTCGGCCTGCACGCGGTGGATCGGAACACCTTCGCCCGTACGCCGAAAGCCAGCGCCGCGGTCTACGCGGCGATCGTGCGGGAGGCCCTCACCGACGGCGGTCGAGGATGAGCTGGTAGACGTCGATCTCGCCGGAGACGAAGCCCGCCTCGCAGTACGCCAGGTAGTACTCCCACGTACGGCGGAAGATGTCGTCGAAGCCGAGCGCCGCGACCCGGTCGGCGTTCGCCAGGAAGTTCCGCCGCCACTGCCGCAGCGTCTGGGCGTAGCTGGAGCCGAACGCCCGCTTCTCGGCCAGCCGCAAGCCGGTCCCGGCCGCCAGCTGCCGCTCGACCTCCTCGACGGACAGCAGGACCCCGCCGGGGAAGATGTACTTCTGTATCCAGGTGTACGTCTCGGCGTACGGCAGACGGCGATCGGGCAGGGTGATCGCCTGGATGCCCGCCCGGCCGCCGGGTGCGAGCAGCCGGTCGATCGTGCCGAAGTAGGCCGGCCAGTACTCGCGGCCGACCGCCTCGATCATCTCGACGCTGACGATCGCGTCGTAGCCCCGCTCGTCGTCGATGTGGCGGTAGTCGCGCAGCTCGATGGTGACGCGGTCGGCCACCCCCGCGTCAACGACCCGCTGCTGGGCGAGCGCCGCCTGTTCGGTGGAGATGGTGACGGTGTGCACGTGGGCGCCGCGGCGGGCGGCGCGGATGGACAGCTCGCCCCAGCCGGTGCCGATCTCGAGGACCCGGGCGCCGTCGCCGACGCCGGTCAGGTCGAGCAGGCGGTCGATCTTCCGGCGCTGGGCGGCGGCGAGGTCGGTGTCGTCGGGGCCGGTGAAGACGCCCGACGAGTACGTCATGGTCTCGTCCAGGAACAGCGCGAACATCTCGTTCGACAGGTCGTAGTGGCGCTGGATGTTGCGCCGGGCGCCGTCGACCGTGTTCTCCTCGTCGGCCCGGGGCGCGGCGCCGTGCAGCGACCGCAGCCAGGGCACATGCCGGACCCTGGCCAGCCGGCGGAAGCCGCCGAGCGGGCCGCTCATGGCCGCGGCGGTCGCGCTGAGCAGCCCGGCCAGGTCGTCGGCGTACCAGTCGCCGGCCTGGTAGCCCTCGCCCAGCCCGATCAGCCCGGTGGCGCCGATCCGCCGGTGGAAGGCCCCGGGCCGGCGCAGCCGCAGCACCGGCGGCCCGGGCGGCATCGGCCGGTCGTGGGTGACGACGCGCAGCGGCACCCGGCCGGCGACGAACCGCAGCACCCCCGCGGCGGCCGCGCCCCGCAGCGGCGCGCGGGGCACAGTGTCCACATCGGGCCATCGGCTGTCCCGGCCGGTGACGTCGGTGTCCGTCATATCGAGCAGCTTCGCGATCGCCCGGGTCCCGCGCAAGACCCACGACGGCAAAGGTTGCGGCCGCCCGACGGTGTCCGCTCCCGGAGCGTTCCGCCGCGCCTATCCGGCCGGCGAGCGGCCGGCGAGGTAGCCGCCGTTGACGACCCGGTCGACGCCGCGCAGGTAGGCGTCCGGGTCGTCGGGGGCGAGCGTGGCCAGCCCGTCGACGTAGCGGTTGAACATGCTGAACGCCGCCGCGATCAGGACCGTGTCGTGCACCTCGAGGTCGGTGGCGCCTTCGGCGCGGGCATCGCCGACGAGCCCGGGGGTCACGGCGCGGCCGTCCTCGCGTACGGCCGCCGCGATCCTCAACAACGCACGGAGCTTGGGCGTTATCGGGGCCGTCTCCAGGTCCGCGCGCACCTCGTCGACCAGCCGGACCCCCTCCGGCAGCTGCGCGGCCGCGAACGCGCCGTGCGAGGCCGTGCAGTAGGCGCAGTCGTTGAGGTCCGAGACGTAGGCCGCGATCAGCTCCCGCTCGCCCCGCGACAACGTGCCCGGCCCGCGCAGCAGCACGTCGGCCAGCATCATCAGCGGCTTCGCCGTCTCCGGCCGGTACTGCAGCAGGCCCTGGATGCCGGGGAACGCGTTCTCGTCCACCCCGAGGTCGATGTGCGCCATCGGTGCAGCTTAGGGCCGCCCCCGGCGGTACCACCAGCCGCCGGCCGCCCACACCGCGAACGCCCCGGGCGCACCCGGCCCCGGGCGGCGTAGCGTCTCGTGGGTGGCTATCGACGATCAGCTCTTCGACCTGTGGCGGGTGCCGCCGGACGTGCACGGCGACCCGGTCGCGGCGTTCGCCCGGCTCTACGCCGACCCGGTGATCATCAACGGTGTCCCGATGGCGGTCACCGGCCTGGTCGAGCGGGCGGCGGCGCTGCACGAGGCGTTCACCGGGCACACCATCGAGGTGGTCGACCGGGTCGAGGCGCCGGGGAAGCTCACCGTCGCGTTCCGGCACACGGCCCGGCACACCGGCGTGTGGCGGACGCCGCTGGGCGACCTCCCGCCGACCGGCGGGACAGTCACCGGGCTCGGCATCGACGTGCTCACCATCGACGACGAGGGCCGGATCAGCGCGATCTGGGTGCTGGCCGATGAGCTGCAGCGCATCCTGCAGGTGAGCCGCTGATGGCGGTGGCGGTCGCCGCGCCGCACGCCGCCGCCGTCGACGCCGCCCGCGAGGCGGTCGCGGCCGGGGGCAACGCGCTCGACGCGGTCCTGGCGGCGGCCGGCGCGCTGACGGTGGTCTACCCGCATCAGTGCTCGATCGGCGGGGACCTGGTCGCCATCGTGCGGCCGGCCGGCGGCGAGCCCCGGGCGGTGCTGTCGATCGGCGCGGCGGCCGCGGCCGCCGACATCGATGCCCTGCGGGCGGCCGGTGACGCCATGCCCGGCGAGGGGCCGCAGACCGTGACCGTGCCCGGCGTGGTCGCGGGGTGGGCCGCCGTCGCCGCGCTGGGCGCCCGGCTGCCGCTGACCGCCCTGCTGGCGCCCGCGATCCGGCTGGCGCGCGACGGCGTTCCGTTCAGTCCCGGCCTCCGGCGCGCGATGTCCGGGCGGATGGCGGCGATCCGGGCCGATCCCGGCCTGTCCGCGTTGCTGCTCGGCGCCGGTGACCGCCTCGTGCAGCCCGCCCTGGCCACGACGCTCGCCACGGTGGCCGCCGACTGGCGCGCGTTTTACGAGACCGACCTGCTCGTGACCGGCGTCCGGGCGCTCGGCAGCCCGCTGTCCGCCGCCGACTTCGCCGCCCACCGGGCCGAGCTCGCCGATCCGCTGGTCCGCGAGGCCGGCGGCGCCCGCTGGCATGCCGCGCCGCCGCCGGTGCAGGGGCCGGCGTTCCTCGCCGTGGTGGGCGCGCCCGATCTGCTCGCCGCGTCCCGCGAGGCCCGGCTGGTGCGCGACGCGACGCTCGGCGATCCGCGTACCGGGCCGCCCGCCGCCGCCGGCGCCGCCCAGCCGGCCGGTGCCGCCCAGCCGGCCGGTGCCGCCCAGCCGGCCGGTGCGGCCCAGCCGGCCGGTGCGGCCCAGCCGGCCGGTGCCGCCCGGCGGGATCGTCCTCAGCCGAAGGGCGACACCGTCGCGGTCACCGCGGTCGACGACGCGGGCAACGCCGTCACCCTCATCCAGAGCGTCTTCGAGAGCTTCGGCGCCGGCCTGCTCGACCCGGCCACCGGCGTCGTGCTGCACAACCGGGGATCGTCGTTCCGCCTGGAACCGGACCATCCCGGCCGCCTCCACCCCGGCAGCCGCCCGCCGCACACGCTCTGCCCGACGCTGGCGCTCGCCGGCGGCACCGTCGTGGCGCTGGGCTGCCAGGGCGGCGGCAACCAGCCGTGGATCCTCGCCCAGGTGGCCGGGGACGTCCTGACCGCTCCCGACCTCGACGCCGTGCTCGCCCGCCCGCGCTGGATCTTCGACGGTCCGGCGGTGCTGGCCGAGCCGGGCCTGTCGCTCGGCGGGGCGAGGGTGACCGCGGGGCCGCACGACCGCGCCGGGCATGTGCAGGTGTGCCGCCTGGCCGGCGGCGAGCTGGCCGCCGGCAGCGACCCCCGCGCCGACGGCCTCGGCGCGATCCTTTAGGGCAGCCGATCCTCTAGGGCAGCAGGTCGTCCAGGGCCGGCTGCCGCTTGAAGATGCCGTCCTGTTCGCCGAGGCGGGCCACCTGGTCGAGCGAGGACCGGTTGATGTCCTGCGGCCAGTTCGGGAGGATCATGCCGATCCGGACCGTGTCGTTGATCGGCGTGTACGTGCCGACCACGTCCCGTACCTCCTCGGGGTGGTCGTCGGCGTAGGCCAGCGATTCCTTGATCGCCTCGGTGAAGCCGGTGACCAGCCCCGGGCTCTTGGCGATGGTGTCCTTGCTGGTGAAGTAGAGCGCCACGGTCAGGTCGGGCGCGGTGTCGACGAAGTTGGACGAGAGCACCGCGAGGCCCATCGTCATCGCCTGCGACAGCTGGGGCTCGACCACCCAGATGGCGTCGACCTTCTTGGACTGCAGCGCGCCCGGCATGGTGGGGAACGGCATCGCCGCGAACTTCAGCCGGGCCGGATCGCCGCCGGCTTTGCGCACCGATTGCCGTACGGTCGTGTCGCCCAGGTTCTTGAGGGTGTTCACCGCGATCGTCTTGCCGGTCAGGTCCTTGGCCGTCCGGATCCGCCCGTCGTCGCGGACCACGATGGCCGAGAAGTCGCGGCCTGCGCGGCCGGTCGACGCGACCCCGCTCGCCACCGCCTTGAGCGGGGCCCCGTCGGCCTGCGCCGCCATCAGCGAGGTCACGTTGCTGAAGCCGAACTGGTACCGGCCGGCCAGCACGCCCTTGACGATCGGCGCGCCGCCCTGCTCCGGCACGAGGTCGAGGTCGATGCCGCGCTTGCGGAAGAAGCCCTTCGCCTTGCCCAGATAGATCGGCGCGACGTCGATGATGGCGATGACGCCGACGTCCACCTTCGTCCCGGCGGGCTTGTCCGCCTTGTCGTCCGACGAGCAGGCCGCGGCCGCGGACAGCGTCGCCAGCACGGCGACGGCGGCGAGGATCCGACGCATGGTGCGCTCCCTGCGGGCTCCGGCAAGAGTTTGTACGCCCGGCGCACGTTACCGCGATCTTCGTCGATCCGGAACGGGCGTGGCCGGCCGGGAGCGGTGAGCTCGCGTGGCGGTGGAGCCGATCCACTACGCTGCCGCCGTGTTCTCCGACGACGTGGACGCCGACCTGGCGAAGATGGCGGGTGACCCCCGCTTCCCGCACCGCGAGACGGCGCAGCACGCCGTCCGCTTCCGCGCCGAGGGCGCCGTGGCCGACCTGGTCGCGGTCCAGGACGACGCGCATCCCTGCGGCATGACCGACGTCATCTTCGCGATGGCCGGCTCCCAGCGGCCCTGGCTCAACTGGGTGCCGATGCCGAGCGAGGCGATCGCCAACGTCGCCGACGAGGTCGCCCGCCGCCGGGCGAAGGGTGAGCAGCTCGACGTCACCCGCCTCGGCCTGTCCACGGCGGAGCCGCCCAGCGCGATGGTCGCCTGCCGCCGGGTGATCGGCCCGCTCGCCGTCGACATCAACATGTTCCCGGCCCCCGACATCCGGCTGCCGGTGCGCGAGGTGCGGTACGGGGTGTGGCGCTACGACGGCACCGAGCCGGTGGCCGCCGTCCCGGCCCCGTCCGGCGCCGCCATCCAGACGCTGCACGAGGTCGCCGGCGAGCCCTGGCCGTCGCCGCTCTCCGGCTACGTCCAGGCGGCGCCGCTGGGCGAGCTGCCGCTCAGCGACCTGCTCGGCCTGCTGGCGCACCTGCCCGCGCCGCCGGCCACGCCGCGCTGGCAGCACCTGGCCACGACCACGCCGACCTACTGGTACCGCCTGATGCAGCCGTGGGTGTGCCTGGGCATCCTGCACCACAACGCGTTCGAGCCGTGGCTGGTCTCGACCCGGCGCGAGGTGCTGATGGACCTGGCCTTCGGCGTCGAGGACTGGGTCTGCGACGCGGCCCTGTTCGCCCTGGTGACCACGGCCTACCGCGAACCCGACCAGCGCGAGGAGGTGCGGGCCCTGGTCCGCGCCCGCCTCGACGCGGCGATGAGCGCGCCCCGGCTGGTGACCATCGAGGAGTCGCTGGCCCGGCTCATGCTGGTCACGCCCGGGTGCACGGCCGACGACCACGCCGCCGCCTCGTCGGTGCTGGCCCGGGCCGCCCGCGCCGCCGAGCCGGAGCCGGACGCCGATGACGAGGGTGCGGGCGACGGTGAGGGCGGGGCCGGGCAGCCGGCCCGCAAGCGCCGCTGGTGGCGCCACCGCGGATAGGGACGGTGCTGCGGCGCCATGCCCCGGTCCCGCACTGCCGGGGCATGGCGCCGCATGTGGTGCCGAATCAGGTCGCGGGGGTCGAGCCCGGCGGGACGATCATGCTGGGACGCTAGTCGCCCGCGTGCGCGCGGACCGTCGGCCGTCCGGTGCGCGAACGATGACCCTTCGCCCGGTGTTCGGTGCCGCACCGCGTCCTGTTCCCGCGTCTGCCGCGCGCCCCACGATGCCGCCGGCCGCCCGGGGCGGGCCCCGAGCCGGGCCGCGGTGCTGGATCTTCTCGGCTAGGGTGCCCCCTGGAGAACGAACGGGGGAGGAAGCGATGGTCAGTGAGGCGACGCAGGAGTGGTTCCGGGGCCTGGTCCGCGACACGCAGCAACGGTTCGGCGACCTGGCCCGGCTGCAGGACGAGCCGGACCGGTTCCGCTGCCGGATCGAGCGGGACGGCGTGACGGTCACGATGGCGCCCGGCGGCAGCCTGGTCGATCTGTCGCTGGCACCGTCCGCGATGCGGCTCGACCCGGCCGAGCTCGCCGCGATCATCGTGCGGGCCCAGCGCGAGGGCACGACCGAGGCCAACCGGCGGTACGCGGCGGCGGTCGACGAGGCCACCGGGCGCGCGTTCGACGTCTCGTCGCTGGTCGAGCGGCGTTTGGACACTCGCACGCTGCGCGACGTGTCCGGCGATGAGCCATCGGACATCTCCGGGGCTGGTGGGCGGGGCGGTTGGATGGTCGAGGAGACGACCCGATGAGCGACGAGCTCCACGTCCAGGCCGAGCGGCTGCGGCAGAGCCGGGCCTTCCAGCAGGAGCAGGCGGCGAAGGTCTCGGAGCTGGCGTGCCAGGTGCGCACGGCGGCCACGGTCGGCAACGCGTTCGGCAAGGTCGGGCAGATGGCGGGCCTCGAGTCGTCCTATCTGACCTGGGTGGACGGGGAGGCGAGCTCGATGGAGGAGCTGACCCGCATGCTCACCGACCTCGGCGACGCGCTGTCGTTCACCGCCGACGACTACGACGGGGTCGACTCGGTCGCGGCCGAGCGCGTCACCAGGTCGTACCGGAGCGGCTCGTGAGCGGCAGCAGCGTCGTCAGCGGCTACCAGAACGTGCGGGACACGGCCGGCGCGGTCCTGAGCCCGATGGGCGAGGCCATGAACAACGGCCTCGACTGGCTGCTGACGCCGATCGTCTGGCCGTTGCTGCAGCTGTTCGAGCAGGCCGTCGGCGACCCCGACCAGCTCGACCACCACGCCGGCACCTGGAACGCGACCGCCCGGGCGCTGCGTGACGTGGCGGCGGCGCAGCGGGCCGACCTCGACTCGCTGATGGGGCAGTGGCACGGGGCGGCGGCCGAGGCGTACGCGGCCCGGATCCTGGGTTTGGCCCGGGGTCTCGAGGACGCGGCGGAGGAGATGGCCAAGACCGCCGACAGCCTCGGCGACAGCGCCATGGACCTGCGCAACGTCGAAGAGATGATCAAGACGATCGTCCGCGAGCTGGTCGAGTGGCTGGTCATCACCTGGCTGGCGGCGCAGGCGCTGGCGATCGTCACGGCCGGCGCCTCCGAGGCCGCGGCCGCCGCCGCCTCGGCCGCCGAGACCGGCATCGCGGTCACCCGCGCCACCCGCCTGCTCGCCCAGCTGCACCGGGCGCTCGAAGCGTACAAGGCGTTCATGGAGGCGCTCAAGGCCCTCGGCACGATGGGCAAGCTGGCGGCCTGGACGCTGAACAAGATGTTCGGCCCCAAGCACTGGATCAAGATGGGTATCGAGGCCACCACCGGCCTCGACGGCTCGATCTTCGGCGAGACCCGGCAGGACGCCACCGACCTGGTGATGGACGCGGCCGCCGACGAGTACGACGATCGCCGCACCGGCGACGACGGCGACCGGAGCCGCTTCCGTGACGCGCTCAGCGGCGTGGTCGACCCGATCGCGGACCGCGTGCCATGACCGATCCCGTCGCCCGCAAGTACGCCGAGCTCCGGGCTCGCATCGGCGAGCACCTGCGGCCCGGGGAGGCGTTCGCGGCCGCCATCTGGGTCACCCGCGCCACGTCACGCCCGTCGGCCGGCGAGGTCGCCCGGCGTGAGCTCGGCCCCCGGCAGCTGCTGGAGTCGATCGCGGGCGAGGCGGTCGGCATCGAGCAGGCGTCCACCGGCCCCGACTCGTACGGCGAGGATCGCGGTCCGCGGCCCGGCAGCCTCGCCGCCCAGCTCGACGCCTTCGTCAGCCAGCCCACCATCGCCCGCGCGCTGGCCCTGACCGACTCCCGCCTGATCGCCTTCGAGAAGACGGCCGTGATCCGCCCGCGCCGGTCCCTGCTCCAGAAGGCCGCCGATTTCGCGAAGAACCGCCCGAACGACGAGCCGCTCGGGCCGCTCGCCCCCCGCTGGGAGTGCCCACGTCGCGCCCTGATCGCCGCCTCCCTCCACGGCGGCCGCATCCACCTGTCCTTCGGTGACGGCTCGACGTTGCCGCTGGTCACCCCGGAGGCCCTGGCCCACCACTTCGCGGCGGCGGTCTAGAGCACTGGTCCGATCGACCTCTGCTGCACGCCCGAAGAGCGTACGCTCCGGAGAATGCACCGAAGATCGTCGATCCATTGGCGCTTCCGATCCGTATCCCGGGTGAGAACGCTGGGCGGAGGTGCCGCGATGCCGGACAGGCTGCATTCCCGAAGCGGGCCGGAGGTCCCGCCGGACGCCGCCGCGCCCCCGCCCGTGATCGACGAGCCGACCCAGAAGATGCACATCGTCTGGGCTCCGCCGACCCGGGTCGCGGCCCGCGCCGTCCTGGTCTACGAGCAGTCGCCGCGCAAGCCGTGGCGGCTGTGGGCGTTCACCGCCGTCCTGGTGGCGCTGACGATCGGCGTCGTGCTCGGCCAGGCCGAGGCGTTCCAGCCGGTCTACCGGGGCTCGACCGCCCAGGCCGCGGTGGTCCCCGCACCGGCCACGCCGGCCACGCCGTCCCTGCCGGCGCCGGTCGTGGCCGGCCCGGTCACCGCCCCCCTCGGCACCGCCAAGGCGCTGACCTTCGAGGTCGCCGGCCGGGCGTCGGTCGTGCACATCGCCGCCGCCGACCTCGGGGCCCAGCTCTACTCGATCGTCTCGACCGACCCCACCATCGCGCCCCGCGTCACCGACACCGGGCGGGGCCCGCGCCTCGACCTCGACCGCGCCGGCGCCGAGATCCGGCTGTCGACCAAGGTCGCCTGGACGATCCGGCTCACCGCCGGCGCCTCCGACCAGGACGTCGACATGACCGCCGGCGGCCTGGCCGGCATCCAGCTGGCCGGCCCCACCGCCCGCGCCGCGCTGCGTCTGCCGGTGCCCGAGGGCACGGTCAAGGTCGCGGTCACCGGCGCGGTCAGCGAGCTGCGCCTGCTCACCACCGCGCCGGTCCGGCTCACGCTGGGCAAGGGCGCCGACGTCGCGGTCACCGCCGCCCGGACCCGGCGCAAGGTCGAGCCGGGCACGACCCTCACCCCGAGCGGGTGGAAGAAGGCCAAGCGGCGGTACGACGTGACGACCGCGGCCGCCGTCGGATCGGTGTCGGTGCCGGCCACACCGTGATCTAGACCGTGAACCGCCCGACGATCGCGCGCAGGTCGCCGGACATCTCCGCGAGCCGGCCCGCGGCCCGGTTCGCCTCGCCCACGCCGACGGTCGTGAGCTGCACCGACGACGCCACGTCGGTGATCGTCGAGGCGACCTCACGCCCGGCCGTGGCCGCCTCGGCCACGTTGCGGCTCATCTCGTTGGTGGTCACCGTCTGCTCCTCGACCGCCGACGCGATCGTGGTCTGGAAGTCGTTGATCTGCCGGATGATCTCGCTGATCTCGTCGATCGCGGCCACCGCGCCGGCCGTGTCGGCCTGGATCGCCGCGATCCGCTGCCCGATGTCCTCGGTCGCCTTCGCCGTCTCCTGAGCCAGGTCCTTGACCTCGGAGGCGACCACCGCGAAGCCCTTGCCCATCTCGCCGGCGCGGGCCGCCTCGATGGTCGCGTTCAGCGCCAGCAGGTTGGTCTGCTCGGCGATCGCGGTGATCACCTTGATCACGTTGCCGACCTCGGCCGACGAGTCGCCGAGCTTGCCCATCACCGCGTTCGTGGTCGAGGTGACATCGACGGCCCGGGCCGCGACCTGGGCGGCCTGGGTGGCGCTGTGGCTGATCTCCCGGATCGACGCACCCATCTCCTCGGCCCCGGCCGCCACCGTCTCGATGTTCGCCGACATGATCGACGCCGAGTCGGCGACGGTGGCGGCCTGGGCCGCGCCGGTCTCGGCGCTGCGCGTGCTGTCCCGGCTGGTGTCGGCGAGCGAGCCGGCCGCGGCGCTCAGCTCGGTGGCGTGGTGGGCCAGGTCGCCGACCGTCGTCCGCAGCGTGGTGGTCGCGCGCCGCAGGCCGTCGGCCATCCGGCCGAGCTCGTCCCGCTGGCTGACGTCGGCGGAGTGGGTGAGGTCGCCGTCGGCCATCGCGTCGAGCACGGCCGAGATCCGGTGCAGCGGCACGACGATCATGCGGGCCACGACCAGGGCCAGGCCGATCCCCAGCGCGAGCGCGATGGCCAGCGCGACGACCACCATCGCGCGGGTGTGCCGGACCGTCGCGTCGAAGCTCGGCCCGTCCATCAGCGCCCGGTTGGCCCGGTCGATCTCGTTGCCGATCGCCGTCTCGTACGTCTTGCGCAGGTCCCGGTTGGCGTTCATGGCGGCGTCGACCGCCGCCTTGGGGTTCGTCTTGTACGTCGTGAACTCGGTGTCGAGCGCCGCGAACCAGGCGTCCGTAGCGCTCTTGATCTTGTCGATCGCCGCCTGCTCGGCCGGGTTGCCCAGCGCCCGGGCCGCGGCCAGGCTGTCGTCGACCTTCTTCTGCCGGCCGAGCGCCTCGTCCCGGAACTTGGTGTCGCCGTCGATCAGGAAGCCGCGCTCGTCGTTGGCGGCCGCCTTCGCGGTCAGCGCGGCCGTGTTGAGGCTGGTGATGTACGGAACGCCTTGACGGATCTCGGTGTTGCGTGTGGCGCGCATCCCGGCGATGCCGGCCAGCGCGAGCGTCCCGGTGACCAGCGTGCCCGCGATCGCCACGCCCGCGACGGCGAGGATCTTCCAGGACACCTTGCGGTCCCTTACCCAGCTTCCTGCTCCCATGTCCGGAATATCGTCCGGCGTCCGCGGCCGGCTTAGCGCGGGACCACGATCACCATCGATACATGGCACCATGACGGCTGGTCCTGCATCCACACCGTTCGATTTCCGGAAGGATGAGACATGACCGTACGCCGCCTCGCCGCCATCGGTGGCGCCGCGCTCCTGCTCACCGCCCTCGTCGCCGCCCCGGCCGCCGCCTCCGGCTCCGCCGCCCGGGTCTCGTGGTCGCCCTGCACCGAAGAAGAGCTCACCGGGTTCGGCTGCGCCACCTACGAGGTGCCGCTCGACTACGACAAGCCGCACGGCCCGACCACCACGATCGCGCTCGCGCGGCGCCCGGCCGGCGACCCGGCCCACAAGATCGGCACCATCTTCGTCAACCCCGGCGGCCCGGGCGGTCCCGGCCGCGGCATGGTGACCGTCGCCGACCAGATCGTCGCGCCCGACGTGCTGGCCCGCTTCGACATCGTCGGCTTCGACCCGCGCGGCATCGGCGCCAGCGACCCGGTCGAGTGCTTCGCCACCGACGCCGAGGCCGAGGCGCTCTACGCCCGGATGAAGATCGTCCCGATCAGCAAGACCGACGTGTGGAGCACGATCCGGGCCAACCTCGAGTACACGAAGGGCTGCGTCGCCCACGCCGGCCCGCTGCTCGAGCACATGAGCACGCTGAACGTCGCCAAGGACCTCGACCGGCTGCGCCAGGGCGTCGGCGATGCCAAGCTCAACTACATCGGTTACTCGTACGGGACATTGATCGGCGCCACCTACGCCAACCTGTTCCCGTCGAAGGTCCGTGCGGTGATCATCGATGGCAACGTCGATCCCGACCAGCGCACCAACCACCGGCTCGCCAACAAGTTCGAGCGGGCCGGCGGCTTCGAGCTCGTCCTGTCGGCCTTCCTGCGCGAGTGCGACAAGGCCGCCACCAGCTGCGCCTTCGCCGGCCACGCCCGGGCCAGGTTCGACCGGCTGCGCGACCGGCTCCGGCAGGGCCCGGCCGAGGTGCCCGACCTCGGCGGCACGGTGACGATCGACGACCTGACCAACTTCATCACCGGCAGCATGTACGACGTCGCCCAGTGGCCGGACACGGCGGCCGTGCTCCGGATCGCCTACGACACCATCTTCGGCGGCGCGACCGCGTCCACCCTGGCCGCCCGTGAGCTGCCCAAGTCCAGGCCCGGCCCGGGTTGGTCGCCGGACGCGTACTCGTACAACGGCAACGACTCGTTCCTGGCCGTGAACTGCGCCGACGCCCCGCTGCCGCGCAACCCCGCGCTGTACCCGGCGATCGGCGCCGCCTTCGAGAAGGCGCATCCCACGTTCGGCCGGGCCGAGGCGTTCAGCGAGGTGGCGTGCGCCAACTGGCCGCGCATCGCCGAGCGCTACCACGGGCCGTGGAACAACCGGACGGCCCGGACCGTGCTGGTGGTCAACCCGACCTACGACCCGGCCACCCGCTACGACTTCGCCGTGCGGATGACCCGCGAGCTGGGCAACGCGCGCCTGCTCACGCTGGACGGCTACGGCCACACCACCCGCTACAGCGCGTGCATCACCGGCTGGTACAGCAGGTACCTGCTGCGGGGCGCCCTGCCACCGGCCGGCACCCGCTGTGCCCAGGACCTCGCCCCGTTCCCGGCGTCCTAGGGTCTCGTCGCGAGGGCCGGCATCCGCGTCACGGGTGCCGGCCGTCGCGTCCGCGCGGGCCGTCACGGTGCCGGCCGTCGCGTCCGCGCGGGCCGTCACGGTGCCGGCCGTCGCGTCCGCGCGGGCCGGTGTCTGCTCGCGGCCGGCGTCGATCGCGCCTGCTCCACCCCACCCCGTTCACTGGGTGGGGTGACTTTACGGCCCGCCTACGACATTTTCCGGCGGGCTGTCCACAAGCTCGGCCCGCAGCTCGTTCTGGGCGACGTAGAGGGTCTCGGCCGCGAAGCCGGCGATGTCGCCCAGGCCGCGGCGGTCGATGGCCCAGCCGGCGGTCTCGCTCTTCTCCGGCCGCTGCAGCGACTGCGACGAGAGGAAGCGCCGGAACTCGCGCCCGATCTCGTCGGTGCGGCTCGCCGACCGGCGGTCGGCCCGGCGCGCCACCGCCCGGAAGGCGCGGGGGATGACGATGAGGCGGTCGCTTTCCGGGAAGCGTACGGACTCGAAGTCCATGCCGTGGAACTCCGTGTCCCGCAGATCGTCCGAGGCGAACTCCACGTCGCGGAAGGCGTCGCCGCGCTCGCCCGGCGCGAACTCGCGGAGGGCCGCGCCGCGGTCGCCCGGCGCGCGCTCCTCGTCGCGGAAGACGTCCCGGGGCGCGGCCAGGAACTGGCAGTCGCGCACCGGCCCGGTGAAGCGGCACTCCTCGAACGAGCAGGCCCGGAACTCCGCCTTCGCGAGACGGGGAAAGGTGCAGCGGACGAACGTCGTGCGCTCGGCGGTGACGTGGTTCGCCCGCGCGCCGGTCAGGTCGACGCCCTCCCAGTGGCCGTCGGCGATGAGCAGGTCGTTCGCCTTGGCGCCGGTCATCGAGCAACCGGTCACCGACCCGCCGGCCAGGACGGTGCCCGAGAGGTCGGCCCCGTCGAGCCGGCAGCCGGTCAGCTCGGTGTGCTCGATCAGCGCCTGGAACAGCCACGCCCGCCGCAGGTCGAGCCCGGCGAGCCGGGCGTCGCCGGTGATCAGGCCGCCGCCGGGCAGCTCGCGCAGGTCGGGCCGCCCCTCGACCACGGGCAGCGCGAGCCCGGCGAGGTCGCCGTCGTCGGCGAGCCGGCGGAGCACCTGGCGGGCCAGGGCGGCGCCCTCGGCGGTGAGCCAGCGTCCGGTCGTCACGCCGTCATCGTGCCCGACCGGGGGCAACGGGCGGCGAAAAGACGGGCGGCAGGCGGTGAAAGGCGGGCGGTGAAACGCGGGCGGCGAAAGGCGAGCGGCAGGCGGCGAAAGACAGGCGGCGTCAGCGGAAGCGGGCCACCGAAACCGCGGGCGCCGGCTCCTCGCTCCCGGTCACGGTGGCGGCGGCCAGGCGGCCCAGGGCCGGCGCCGCCTGGATGCCGAAGCCGCCCTGGCCGGCCAGCCAGAACAGCCGGGGCGCGGCCGGGTCGGCGCCGACCACCGGCTCGCGGTCGGGGGCGAACGTGCGCAGCCCGGCCCAGGCCGTCTGCACCGAGCGCAGCCCCAGCGTGGTCGCCTCGTTCACCCGGTCGATCGCCAGCGCCACGTCGAGCTCGGCGGGACGGGCGTCGCACGGCTCGCTCGGGGTCTCGTCGGCCGGCGAGACCAGCACGCCGGCGCCCTCGGGACGGAAGTAGAACGTCTCGCCCACGTCGGCGACGATCGGCCAGGCCCGGTCGACGCCCTCGCAGCGGGCCACCGCGGCCGTGCGGCGCAGCGGGCGCAGGCCCACCGGCGGCACGCCGAGCGCGACCGCGACCTCGTCGGCCCAGGCGCCGGCCGCGTTCACCACCGAGGTCGCCGTCACCGGGCCGGCCGAGGTGGCCAGCTCCCAGCGCTCGCCGTCGAACTTCCCGGCCGACACCACGGCGTTGGTGCGGACCTCGGCGCCGCGGCGGCGGGCGCCGCCCAGATAGTGCTGGTGCAGGCCGAGCACGTCGATCTCGCGGGCGCCGGTCTCCAGCAGCGCGCCCGCGCACCAGCCGGGGCGCAGCGCGGAGTAGTGTTCCGCGGCGGTCACCCGGGCCAGCGCCGGCTGCGCCGCCGCCATCGCCTCGAGCCGGGGCATCTGGGCGGGCGGGGCCACCCACAGCATCGGCCGCGGGGCCTGCAGCGTGCCGGTCCGCTCGAGCACCGCACGGCTCTCCGCGGTCAGCCGCCGGACGTCGGGGCTGCCGTAGCTCTCCAGGAACATCGCGGCCGAGCGGCCGGTCGTGTGGTACGCGGGCTGGGACTCCCGCTCGAGCAGCAGCACCGTGTGGCCGGCCGCCAGCTCGTACGCCACCGAGACCCCGGCCATGCCGGCCCCGACGACCGCGACGTCAGCCCGCATGGGCAGTCCTCTCCGGCAGCAGCGCGTCGGCGAACCGGCACCACTGCCCCCACATGTCGATCGCCGGGTCGCGCAGCCAGTTGAGCTGCACGCCGTCCATGAACGAGTAGACCGCGACGGCCAGCTCCACGCTGCCGAGCACGGACGCCAGCCGCGCGGTGCCGGTCCGCAGCCGCGACGCGAAGTAGCCGTGCGCCGGATGCGCCGGGTCGAGCGCCTCGGCCGCCAGCACCGTGTAGAGCCGCACGATCTCGGGCTGGGCCAGGTTACGCCGGACCAGCGCGTCCAGCAGCTCGCGGGGCGAGGAGAACGCGGGATCGAAGACGGCGGCGTTGTCCCGCTCGTCGCGTTGCGCCAGCACGTCCAGCAGCAGCTGCTCCTTGGAGCCGACGTGGTGCAGCACCCCGGCCCGGGTCAGCCCGGTGGCCTCGGCCAGCGCCGAGATCGAGAAGCGGTGGTAGCCGATCCGCGCGATCAGCGCCGTGGCCTCGTCGACCAGTTGCGCCCGACGCGTCTCGGCCGTCAGGCGGATGCGTTTGCCCGGCACCGGACCTCCTTGCCTCCTCCGGATCAACCAGCCTAGACTCCGCACTACCTACACTAGTGTCAGTAAGGAAGTGGACGTGAACGCCTTCCAGGACGCCGTGGACCGCATCAAAGCGGGTGCCGACACCGACGCCGAGGCCGGCGACCTGCTCGCCCAGCTCACGCCGGACGAGAAGCTCTGGCTGCTGGACGGCGACGCCGACTTCTGGCCGGGCATGGCCGAGATGGCGGCCGGCTACAACCTGAAGCCGATCCTGATGGGCGCCGTCGACCGGCTCGGCATCCCCGGGTTGCGCTTCAGCGACGGCCCGCGCGGCGTCGTGATGGGCAGCTCGACCGCGTTCCCGGTCTCCATGGCCCGGGGCGCGACCTGGGACGTCGGCCTCGAGGAGCGCGTCGGCCTGGCCATCGGGCGGGAGATGCGCGCCCAGGGCGCGAACTTCTTCGGCGGCGTCTGCGTCAACCTTCCGCGCCATCCGGCGTGGGGCCGGGTGCAGGAGACGTACGGCGAGGATCCCGTCCTTCTCGGCGAGTTCGGCGCGGCCCTGACCCGTGGGGTGCGGCGCAACGCCATGGCCGTGGTCAAGCACTACGCCCTCAACAGCATGGAGAACGCCCGCTTCCACGTCGACGTGACGGCCGACGACGCCACCCTGCACGAGGTCTACCTGCCGCACTTCCGCCGGGTGCTGGAGGAGGGCGCGGACGGCGTGATGACCGCGTACAACTCGGTGAACGGCGAGTGGGCCGGCCAGAACGAGCACCTCATGGAGGGGATCCTGCGCTCGTTGTGGGGCTTCGAGGGCGTGACCGTCTCGGACTTCATCTTCGGCCTGCGCGACGCCGGGCTCTCCCTGCGGGCCGGGCTCGACGTCGAGGAGCCGTTCCGCCAGCAGCGCGGCCAGCACCTGCCCGCCTCGCTGGAGTCGGGCGAGACCTCGTGGGAGCACGTGGACCGGGCGGCCCGCCGGATCCTGCGCACCCAGCTGGCGCACTGCGCCTCCGACCGGGAGGAGGCGCCGGCCCCGGACGTCGTGTTCAGCCCCGGGCACCGGGCGCTGGCCCGCGAGGTGGCCCGGACGTCGATGGTGCTGCTGAAGAACGACGGCGGCGTGCTGCCGCTGCGCGCGAGCGATCTGTCCCACGTCGCGGTCATCGGGCGACTGTCCGATGTGGCCAACACCGGCGACCATGGCTCGTCCGACGTGCGGTCCCCGGAGGTGGTCACGGCACTGGCGGGTCTCACGGCGGCACTTGGCGGCGTACGGCTGACGCATGTGCCCCAGGACGACGCGCAAGCCGCCGCGGAAGGCGCGCGGGACGCGGACGCCGCGATCGTGGTGGTCGGCTACACGGCGGTCGACGAGGGTGAGTATCTCGGTGCCGACTCGATGGCCGACCCGGCGTTGCGGGCGCTGTTCCCGCCGCTGCCGCCGGGCGCCACCGATGTGTTCGAGGCGGCGTCCACATTGGGCATCCCCGGCGGCGGCGACCGGGCCTCGCTGCGGCTGCGGCCGGTCGACGCCGAGATCATCCGGGCGGTGGCCGCGGTCAACCCCCGGACGGTCGTGGTCATCGTGACGGCGGGCGCGGTCATCACCGAGGAGTGGCGCTCGGCGGTGCCGGCCGTGCTGCTCGGCTGGTACAGCGGCGCCGAGGGCGGCCACGCGCTGGCCGACGTGCTGCTCGGGCGGGTCGACGCGAGCGGCCGGCTGCCGTACTCGATCCCGGTCAGCGAGGAGCACCTGCCGTACTTCGACCGGACCGCGCGGCAGATCACCTACGACCGCTGGCACGGGCAGCGGCTGCTCGACCGCGACGGCATCGCGCCCGCGTTCCCGCTCGGCTTCGGGCTCTCGTACACCAGCTTCGCCTTCGCCGATCTCGCCCTGTCCCCGGTGGAGGGCGAGTCGTTCACGGCGACGGTCCGGGTGACCAACACCGGCGCGCGCGCCGGGCGGCACGTCGTCCAGCTGTACGGGACGACGACCGCCCCCGACTTCCCGGCGCGTGTCCTGGTCGGCTTCGCCGCCGTCGAGCTGGACGCCGGCGCCTCGGCCACGGTCACCGTGACCGGATCGACCCGGCCGTTGATGCGCTGGACCGACAAGGGCTTCACCCCGGCGCAGGCCGTCGTCACGGTCGAGGCCGCCGCCTGGTCGGGCGATCCGGGCGCGCTGACCGCCACGCTCGCCCTGACCGGCGACTGACGGTCAGGGCTCCAGCATCTCGACGACCGTGCCCGAGGCGCCGCGCCGGACGAGGTCCAGGACCACGCCGGCGATCTCGGACGGCGGGATCAGCGGCAGCCGGTCGGCCGGGTCCATCCGCGCCTGCTCGGCGTGCGCCCGGTCGAGCCCGATCCAGCCCGGCACGACGCACATGACGCGGACGCCGTGGCTTCGCGCGAGGCCGGCCGCGCTCGTGGTGAAGCGGATCAGGCCGGCCTTGGCCGCGCCGTACTCGGGCGAGCCGTACGGTTCGGCGCCGACGCCCGCGCTGGAGGCAATGTTGACGATCGCCCCGCCGCCGGCCGCGCGCATCGGCTCCAGCATCAGCTGGCCGAGCCGCATCGGCGCGGTCAGATTCAGGGCGAGCGTCGCCGTCCACTCGTCGGCCGGCGCCTCCGGATACTGCCGGCGTGGGCTCCAGCCGCCGGCGTTGTTGACCAGGACGCTCGGATCGCCGAGCTCGCACGCGGCCGTCACGATCCGGTCGAGGTCGCCCGGTTCGCGCACGTCCGCCGCCACCGCCCGGGCCGCCGGCCCGATCGCCCGGGCGCACGCCTCGGCGGCTCGCCCGTCCACATCGGCGATCACGACCCGGTATCCGTTCCCGGCGAGCAACGATGCGATGTGGCGGCCGAGCCCGCTGCCGGAGCCGGTGACCACCGCGGTGGGAGCCATGGCGATCCTGTACCCCGCGGGCGGCCCTCATCCACACCCCGCTTCGACGGTGCCTCTGCGGGGCGGGCGTGGGGTTAACCCGACCCTGACCACGGGGGGCTGCAGGATCGAAACGCATCGACCATCTTCGTACGGTCAAGGCTCCCGATTTTGACGAGGAGAACCCTGACATGCGCAGACACCTCGTGGTCGCCGCGGTCATCGTGTCGCTGGTCGGCGGCATGGCCGCACCGGCCGCCGCCGCGACCGGCCCCGGCCGCCACCACCAGCTCCAGCAGGCGGCCGACGACCTGCACGCGCTCGGCATCACCGGCGTCCAGGGAGTCACCCGGATCGACGGCGTGACGACCCGGGCCCGTGCCGGCGTCGGCGACCTGGCCCGCGGCACGCCGGTCCCGCTCGGCGGCCACTTCCGGATGGGCAGCAACACCAAGACCTTCGTCGCCGTCGTCGCCCTGCAGCTGGTGGGGGAGGGCAGGCTGTCCCTCGAGGACACCGTCGACCACTGGCTGCCCGGCGTCGTCACCGGCAACGGCAACGACGGCCGGCACATCACCGTTCGCAACCTGCTGCAGCACACCAGCGGCCTCTACAGCTACACCAACGACCTGTCCGGCCTGGCGTCCTACGAGGGTTACCTCCGGCACCGCCTCGACCACTACGACGCCGCCGACCTGGTGGCACTGGCCATGAAGCACCCGCCGAACTTCGCGCCCGGCACCCACTGGGACTACTCGAACACCAACTACATCCTGGCCGGCATGATCATCGAACGGGTGACCGGCCGCCCGTGGGCCACCGAGGTGCGCGACCGCATCGTCCGCCCGCTCGGCCTGCGCGACACCTCGGCCCCCGGCGACCGGGCGACGCTGCCGAACCCGCACGCCGAGGGCTACCAGCAGTGGGCGCCGGACGGCCCGCTGTACGACACGACACTGTTCAACACCACCGCCGCCGACGCCGCCGGCAGCCTGGTCACCACGCCGGCCGACCTCGCCCGCTTCTGGCAGGCGCTGCAGCGCGGCCAGTTGCTGCGGCCGCGCCAGATGGCCCAGATGCACACGACCGTCCTGGCCGAGACCTTCCAGGACGCACTGCCCGGCGCCCGCTACGGCCTGGGCATCACGTTCCTGCCCAACCGCTGCGGCGGGTACTGGGGCCACGGCGGCGACGTCCCGGGCATGAGCACGGCCAACGCGGTCAGCCCGGACGGTGACCGGGTGGCGGTGCTGTCGCTGACGACGGAGCTCGCCGACAGCGCGGCGGTGGAGCGCCGCACGAGCCGCTTCATGGACGACGTCATCTGCGGCTGACGCCGCTGTGCCTCCGCAACGTGGCCGTCGTCGATACGATGCCGAGGTGAAACGGCTGCTTCCGTGGCTGGTCGCCGCGCTGTTGTTCGGCCTGGCCGTGCCGGTCGGCCTGGCCGGTGTGGACGACGGCCCGTGGGGTTTCGTGCTGCCGGTCCTCGCGGTGGCGGTCGCCGCGCCGTTGTTCCTGGTGCTGCACGAGTGCGGCCATCTCCTGGCGGCGGTCGCGCTCAGACTCCGGGTGACGGGCGTGCGGATGCGGCCGCGTTCGTACGTCCGGGTCCGCCCCGGCCTCGACGGGCCCGCGCTGCCGGTGCGGTTCGTCGCGTTCTATCTCGCGGGCCCGGTGGTGGACCTGGGCCTCGCGGCCGGGTTGTCGCGCGGGGCGTTCGCGGCGGGGCCGGCTCTGCTCGGGCATTGCCTGCTGGCGTGCGCCCTGGTGGGGGTGCTCTCCGGCGTCGGCAACCTGTGGCCGCGCCGTCTGCCGGCGGGGTGGCACACCGATGGGTCGAACGCGGTCTCCTGGGCCGTTCATCCGGCCCGGGAGATGGCCGCGTTGCGGGCGGCCGAGGTTGTGCCGCGCTAGATGTGCTGACGCCAGGAGTGCTGCGGCTCGTACCCCAGCAGCCGCCGGGCCTTGTCGATGGAGAGCATGGTCTCGTGCTCGCCGAGCTCCTTGCGCACCTCCACGCCGGGGTAGACCTCGGCCGCCAGGCTCGCCGAGGAACGGCTCATCACCGTGTCGGCGTTGGCGATGATGAAGATCTCGACGCCGGTCGCCTGGTAGTCGAGCGCCTTGCGGACCGCCTGGGCGCCGTCGCGCGCGTCGATGTAGCCCCACAGGTTCCACTTGCGCAGCTGCGGGTCGGCGTCGAAGGACGGGAACTCGGCGTAGTCCTCGGGGTCCATCACGTTCGAGAAGCGCAGCCCGATCATCTTCAGCTCGGGGTTCCAGCGGCAGAACTGCGCCGCCATCGTCTCCTCGAGGTGCTTGGCCAGCGAGTAGCGGGACTCCGGCCGGGCCGGATACTCCTCGTCGACCGGGATGTACGGCGGCGGGGTGTCGAACGGCAGGCCGAGCACCGTCTCGCTGGACGCCCACACCACGTTCGTGATGCCGGCGGCCTTGGCCGCGGCGAAGACGTTGTAGGTGGCGATGATGTTGTTCTGGAACGTCGCCGCGTTGCCGGTGATGCCGGGCGCCGGGATGGCGGCCAGGTGCACCACCGCGTCGATCTTGTCGTACCGGTCGTCGATGGCGGTGAGCGCCTCGATCGTCTGACCGTAGTCGGTCAGGTCGATCCGGATGTCCGGCCGCTGCGCCGCCGCATCCAGGTTGACGACCTCGTCGCCGCTCGCCCTGAGCCCGGCGACCACGGCCCGGCCGAGCTTGCCGGTACCGCCGGTGACCGCGATCCGCATGCCTGCCTCCACATTTTCCGGTTTCCTGGGAAGACTGCCAGATCCGGGCGATGAGTTCGCGGCCGGCCGCCGGTCTGTACCGGCAACGACGAAACGAGGAGCGCGTCATGAGCTACGCCGAGGTCAACGGCATCAACCTGTACTACGAGACCCACGGCGCCGGCAGCCCGCTGGTCCTGCTCCACGGCGGCCTGGGCTCGGGCGAGATGTTCGGCGCGAACCTGGCCACGCTGGCCGCGAGCCACCAGGTGATCCTGCCCGACCTGCAGGGACACGGCCGCACGGCCGACGTCGACCGCCCGATCGACGTACGCACAATGGGCGACGACATCGCGGCGCTGATCGACCACCTCGGCCTCGACCGGCCCGACGTGGTCGGCTACTCCCTCGGCGGCGGGGTGGCCCTGCAGCTCGCCTTCCGTCATCCGGAGAAGGTCGGCCGCCTGGTCGTCGCGTCGGCCGGCATCCGCCGCGACGCCACCTACCCGGAGATCCTCGAGCAGCAGGGCCAGGTGAACGCGGCGGCGGCCGAGTTCCTCAAGGAGACGCCGATGTACGAGCTCTACCAGCGGGTCGCGCCCCGCCCCGAGGACTTCCCGCGCCTGCTCGACAAGATCGGCCGGTACATGGCCGAGGACTTCGACCTCACCGAGGAGGTACGCGCCCTGACCGTGCCCACGATGATCGTCGCCGGGGACAGCGACATGTGGCCGGTCGCGCACTTCGCCGAGGTCTTCGCCCTGCTCGGCGGCGGCCGGCGGGACGGCGGCTGGATGGGCGAGGGCCGTCCCGAGGGCGGCCACGCGCTGGCCGTCCTGCCCGGCGTCACGCACTACTCGATGGGAACGTCGCCGCTGCTGGCGGCCGTCACGCTGAGCTTCCTGGCCGAGAAGAGCTGAGACCACCGCGCCCGGCGCACGGGGGGCCGGGCGCGGTCACCAGCGGCCGCACCTGCGGCCGACGGCTACCCGCCGACGTGCTTGGTGTAGCGGCGGCACGGCACGCGGATGCCGGTGGCCACGTAGTCGAAACCGCCGTCGTCGGTCCAGCCCGACCGTTCGTAGAAGCGGCGGGCGCGGGCGTTGCCGGGTACCACCGCGAGCCAGGCCACCGGGTGACCGGAGCCGGCCACCCGGCGCTCGGCCTCGGCCAGCAGGGCGGCGGCGACGCCCGAGCCGCGGTGCCGGGCCCCGACGTACACCTGCTCGACCTCGTCGCCCCGGACCATGACGAAGCCGGCCACCGTGTCGCCCTGCTCGGCGACCGTGGTGTCGGCCACCCGGCCGGCGGCGCGGGCGGCGAAGGACTCGGGCGTACGGGCGGCGACCAGCTCCTCGGGCACCTGGCCGAGGTGGCCGTCGCGCCAGCCGGCCGCCCAGATCGACGCGACCGCCGGGGCGTCGGCGGCCCGCGCCCGGCGCAGCGTCACCGGCGCCCGGTGCGGCTCGGCGGCCCGGGCCGTGTCGCGCGTGCTCATCCCTCGAACTCCCGTCCTCACTACGCGGAGTGGGCGCCGCCGCCGCGGCGGCGGGCCCGGTACTCGGCCACCACCAGCTCGGTCAGCTCGTCGAGCGACACCTCGGCGGTCGGCTTGTCGAACGTGATCGTGCCGTGCTGCAACAGGTTGACCCGGTCGCAGACGTCGAGAACCTGAGCGTAGTTGTGCGCGATGATGATCACCGAGACCTCGCCGCGGGTCTTGAGGTCGCGGATCAGGTCGAGGATCAGGGCGCCCTCCTTGGCGCCCATCGCCGCCAGCGGCTCGTCCAGCAGCAGGATCTTCGCGTCCGAGTAGACGGCCCGGGCCACCGCCACCGCCTGTCGCTGCCCACCGGAGAGCTTGGCGACCTCGGCGTTGACGTTCGGGATGTTGACGCCCATGTCGGCGAGGTGGTCGCGGGCGAGCCGCCGCATGGCCCGGTTGTTGAGCAGCGGCCCCAGCATCAGCTCCCGGTTGAGGAACATGTTGTGGTAGACGGACAGCTCGTTGATCAGGGCCAGCCCCTGGTAGACGGTGTCGATGCCGAGCGCGCGGGCGTGGTCGACGCTGCGCAGCACCACCTCCTCGCCGTTGACCAGCAGCCGGCCGGAGTCCGGCCGATGGAAGCCGCAGATCACCTTGATCAGGGTGGACTTGCCGGCGCCGTTGTCCCCGATCAGGCCGAGCACCTCGCCCTTCGCCAGGCGCAGGTTCACGTCGCGCAGCGCGGTCAGCGCGCCGAACCGCTTGGCGACGTGCTCCACGTTCAGGACGTCCATCAGCCGCCTCCGGTCCGCCGCAGCCGCGACAGGTACTGGTTGGCGATCATCGACAGCAGGATCGCGCTGCCGAGGATGATGTTGAACGGGTTCGCGCTGATCCCGATCAGGTTGAAGCCGTTCTGCAGCTCGGCCAGGATCAGCGCGCCCAGCAGCGCGCCGATGACCGTGCCCGAGCCGCCGGCGAGCGCGGTGCCGCCGATGACCGCGGCCGAGATCGCGGTGAAGGTCAGCGCGGTGCCGCCGCCGATGTTGGGATCGATGCTGTTGATCCGGAACGCCTCGAGCAGACCGGCCAGCGCGCCGAGCATGGCCGCCATCATGAAGTTGCCGATCTTGATGCGGTTGACCCGGATGCCGGCCTCGGTGGCGCCGATCAGGTTGCCGCCGACCGAGATCGTGTGCAGTCCCCAGCGCGTACGCGTGAGGACGACGTGGTAGACCGCGACCACGCCGAGGCACCAGATCAGCGACGACCAGTCCCCGGCTCCGAAGATCGTCTGGATCCTGCCCTGCGCCGCTTCCGGAATCTGCGCCGGGTACGCGTGCGAGGTGGTGAGCAGAATGCCGAGCAGCAGATAGTACGAGCCCAGCGTGGCCACCAGCGACGGCACCTTGAACTTGGTGACGATGACGCCGTTGCAGAACCCGATGAACGCCGAGATCGCGAACGCGATGAGGAACGCCGGGATGACCGGGATCCCGTAGTCGTCGACCGCGTAGTGCACGAGGAACGGCGCGAACGCCGCCACCACGCCGACCGACAGGTCGATCTCGCCCGAGACCAGCAGCAGCACGATGCCGACCGCGACGATGGCGGCCGGGGCGGTGGCCTGGGCGATGTTGCGCAGGTTGTCGTGGGTGAGGAAGACGTCGCTGGACGCCCGGAAGTAGATCGCCATGGCGATGGCCACGATCAGCACGCTCGCCTCGCGCCAGCGCACGAGCACGGTGCCGCCGGTGCGCAGCAGCGTCAGGAGACGCCGGTCACGCTGGGCCGGCGTCTCCTGCTGCCGGGGAAGGGTCCCGGTCATGCGTGTGCGATCGGTCCGGAGCGCTCGACCAGCTTCACCTCGGTCGACGAGCCCTCGTACCGGGTCTGGGTGTTCTGGTACTGAGCGACGTTGTCCTTGGTGACGAAGAGCAACCCGGTGTTGGTCTGCGGCGGCGAGATGAGGCCGCCGGAGATCTTGAAGAGGTACAGGTACAGCACCGGCAGGAAGCCCTGCAGGTACGGCTGCTGGTCGATGGTGTAGTCGAGGTCGCCGGACTTGATCGAGGCGAGCGTCTCCGGGATCAGGTCGAAGCCCCCGGCCACCTTCAGGCCCTTGCTGCGCATGTTGTACTTCTTCACCGTCTGGCCGACGGCCTGGGTCGACCCCGCGTCCACGGCGAGCATCCCGGCCAGGCCGCTGTGCCCCTGCGCGTACGCGTCGATGATGGACAGGCCCTTGGTGACGTCGGCGTTGGTGGCCACCGAGGTGAACTGCACCGCGCCACCGGCGTCCTTGAACGCCTGCTGGGCGCCGTCGATGCGGGGCTGGATGTTGAGCTGGCCGGGGGTGGCGATGAAGCCCACCACGGCGCCCGACTGCACCTGGGTCAGCGCGCGCTGGCCCAGCGCGTACCCGGACTCGTAGAGACCCTGGCCGATGTACGTGAGCCGGTTGGTGCCGGCGTCGTCGCGCGCGCCGTCGGCGTTGTACGACACCACCGGGATGCCGGCGTCGAGGGCCTGGTCGACCGGCGCCTTGAACGCCGACTTGTCCACCACCGCGATGGCGAGCCCGTCGGCCTTGCCGCTGATCGCCGTGTTGGTGGCGTTGACCATCTCGGCCACCACCGAGTTCTGCGACCCAGTCCATTGGTACGAGCAGCCGAGCAGCTTGCACGCGTCCTCGGCGCCGTACTGGGTCGGGGTGAAGAACGGGTTGGTGGTGACGTGGTTGACGAAGACGAACTTCCAGTTCGGCGTCTTCGGGAAGTTCCCGATCGCGTCCGAGCTCGCGGTCGTCTTGTCCTTGCTGCACGCGGAGAGCAGTCCGGTCGCCGCCAGCGACGCGCTGGCCAGGCCGGCGCCGGCCAGCAGCCGGCGGCGGGTGGTGCCCCGCGGATCCAGTTTCTCGGCCGCCTCCTCGACGACCCGGGGCAGATCAGGCATGACGCGCCACACCGAGGTGGTAGATGGTGGTGGTGCGGTACGTCTGCCCGGGCCGCAGGACGGTCGACGGGAAGTTGGCGTGGTTGGGCGAGTCCGGGTAGTGCTGGGTCTCCAGCGCGAAGCCGTCACCCTGCCGGTACATGTGGCCGCTCGTGCCGACCAGCGTCGCGTCCAGGAAGTTGCCGGCGTAGAACTGGATGCCGGGCTCGGTGGTGTAGATGGTCAGCTGCCGCCCGCTGGCCGGGTCGGTCGCCTTGGCCGCGAGCTCCAGTTTCCGGAAGGTCGGGTCGCGCCGGTCGAGCACCCAGTTGTGGTCGTAGCCGCGGCCGATCACCAACTGCCCGAAGCTGTCGCGGTTGCGGGCGCCGATCGCGGTGGCGTGCCGGAAGTCCATCGGCGTGCCGGCGACCGGGTCGATCGCGCCGGTCGGGATCAGCGTGGCGTCGACCGGGGTGTAGCGGCTGGCGTTGAGCTGGAGCTTGGTGTTGTCGATCGTGCCCGCGCCCTCACCGGAGAGGTTCCAGTAGTTGTGGTTGGTGAGGTTGACGACGGTCGGCTTGCTCGTGGTCGCGACGTAGTCCATCAGGATGTCGTGGTTGCGGGTCAGCGTGTAGGTGACCGTGGTCTTGAGCTCGCCGGGGTAGCCCTGGTCGCCGTCGGGGCTGGTGAACTGGAGCTTCAGCGCGACGCCGTCGCGGGTGCGCATCGGGGTCGCCGCCCACACGTGCTTGTCGAAGCCGACCGTGCCGCCGTGCAGGCTGTTCGGGTCGTTGTTGATCGGCAGGTGGTAGGTGACGCCGTCCAGAGTGAACGTGCCCTTGGCGATCCGGTTGCCGTAGCGCCCGATGATGCAGCCGAAGTACGGGCTCTTGGTCTCGTAGTCGGCCAGATTGTTGAACCCGAGCGCGACGTTGGCCCGGTGGCCGTGGCGGTCGGGCACCTCGATGGACTGGAGGATGCCGCCGTACGTGAGGATCTTGACGCGCATCCCGTTGTTGGTCAGGGTGTAGCGGTCGACGGCGACACCGCCGGCCGTCGTGCCCCAGGGCTGTTTGGTGATGGTCGCGGTGCCGCCGGCGTACGAGGTCGACGCCGAGACGACGCCGACACCTCCGACCATGAGCAGCACCGCTCCGAACCGGACCGCAGCCCGGCCTGAAGACATCTTGGGCATCGTGCCTCGCCTCTCTCAGCGGCGCCACGCCCGTGCGTGGCAGGGCAGAGTGCGATAGAGGGCGACCACGGGGAGGGGGAGTCATCACCCCGGGGCGTGGTGAGGAACGTCTCGCCTGGTGGGTGGACGGAACCGGATGGTTGCTCAGGCGAAACCAAGAGCGCGGGGTCGACCGTACAATTTGCCGAATAGCAATGTCAACACCGCTGTTTGCCTTTGCGCTTTTAAAGAATCAACACTTTCCGGTACGCGAGAGGCCGCCCGATCTTCAATAGATCGGGCGGCCTCTTGATCGTTTTTTGTCAGCCCTGATCGGGTGCGCTGTTCAGCTCCTGAAGCTGCTGCGTGACATGGTTGTTGAGCGCGTGGTGATAGCTCTGCGCCAGCTGGCCGAGGCGGTCGATCTCCTCCAGCAGCGCGGCCCGCTTCGCGCCGATCGTGCTCATCGCCTCGGAGTGGTTGCGCCGGGCGTCGCTCTCGATCGTGGCCGCGCTCAGCTGCGCCTCGCTGGTGAGCTGCTCGGCCTTGGACCGGGCGGTGGTGATCAGCGACTCGGTCTCGCGCTGGGCGTCGCGCATGTGCTCGTCGGCCGTGCGCTGGGCCATCATCAGCACCCGTGCGTTGCGGTCGTCGTCGCCGACCTGGCTGAACCCGCCGGACGGGGTGGCCGAGCGGGCCCGCTCGAGCTGCGACTGCACGCTCCGCGCGTTCTGCTCGGCCCGGGCGCGGGCCTCCTGCAGGCGCTCCAGCTGGGCGGTCAGCTCGCTGAGCTCGGCGCTGAGCGCCATGTTCGACGGGCCGCCGGCCGGGGCCGGACCGCCCGGCCCGCGCTGCATCTGGTCGCGCAGCACGCCGTTCTCCTCGAGGAGGCGGATCAGCTCCTGCTCGACCTCGTCGAGGAACGCGTCGACCTCTTCCTCGTCGTATCCACGCTTGCCGATCGGTGGCTTCTTGAACGCCACGTTGTGGATGTCTGCTGGAGTGAGCGGCATCGTGCTCCTCGGTTTCCCATCGTCACCGGTGTTGCAGCCCGATATGGTACGCACCCCGGCTGGGCGTCGCCCGTCGGCGTGATCACTACTGCCCTTTTGTCGCGCTTTGGAGCAGCGTGATGATCGCCAGGGTGACCTCGGGCTTGTCCTTGCTGCCGCACGACGTGTACCGCACGACGCCCTGGCCGGTCGCCACCACGTAGGTGAACGCGTCGGCGCAGCGGACGACCTCGCCGCTCTTGGCGGCGGCCTCCCGGGCCAGCCTGGGGTCGGCGAGCAGCTTCTTGAGCTGGGCGTGCTGGGCCGCGGTGAGCGTGCCGGTGCGGGTCGGCTGACCCCGGTCGGTCTTGACCGTCCAGCGCCCGTCGGGCAGCACGGTGATCGTCTGGGTGATGCCGGCCAGGCCGCCGGTCCGCACGATCTGCACCACGCCGAGGTTGCGGGCGGGCGGCGCGGTGGTGGCCGCCGCTCTGGTCGGAGCCGTGGTGGTGGCGGAGGTGGCCGGGCCGGCCGTCGTCGTGCTCTCGGCCGTCGGCGTGACCGGCGCGCCGGTGGTGATCGGCGCCGCGGAGGTGACCGGCACGGCGGCCGAGGGCGCGGGCTGGGCCGTGGGCGTGCTCGAACAGCCGGCGAGCGCCAGCGTGGCGGCCGCGGCCGCCGAGGCGGCGGCCCGGATGATCGGTCTCGCGGGTGTGGGCATCGTCGGCGAAGTTATGTGGCCGGGCCGGGCGTGTCAAGCGCGGCGGCGAGCTGGGCCGACCAGGCGCGCACCACGCGCTCGCGCCGCCGGGAGTCGTCGGTGAGCACGTCGGCGAGCGCGAGCCCGCGGGCCATGTCGAGTGTGGCCTGGATCAGCGCGCGCATCTCCGGGTCGGCGTCGTCGACGCCGAGCAGGCGTACGGCCCGCCGGTGCACGCCCCGGGCGAAGCGCCGTTCCAGGGGCACCACGGCCGCGCGCAGCTCCGGGTCGGCGGCGGCGACCGTCCAGACCTGCAGGGCGGCCCGGAACAGCTCGCCGCCGATCGCGTCGACCAGGCCCGCGACCACCGCGTGCACCCGGCCGGGCCCGCCCGCCGGCGGCTCGGGCAGCGCGTCGAGCAGCGCGGCCCGCTCCTCGAACATGAACTCGAGCGCGCCCAGGATCAGCGCCTCCCGCGTCCGGTAGTGGTGCTGGACGGCGCCCCGGCTGATCCCGGCCTCGGACGCGATGAACCCGACCGTGGACGTCTCCCACCCGTGCCGGGCGAGGCAGCGGATCGTGGTCTCCAGCAGGTGCTGCCGCGTGGCCCGGCTGCGGTCCTGCTTGGGCGTGGTGACGTCAGTCATCGGCGGGCGTCACGACGGCCAGGGGCGTGCCCTGGGTGACCTGCTGACCGACGGTGACCGGCAGCTCGGCGACCACGCCGGCGGCGGGGGCGTGCACGGCGTGCTCCATCTTCATCGCCTCGAGCCAGACCAGCGGCTGCCCGGCCGCGACCCGGTCGCCCGGCGCCACCGCCAGCCGGATCACCGTGCCCGGCATCGGAGCGGCCAGCGCGCCGGCCGGGACGCGGGACGACGGGTCGGTGAACCGCGGCTTGCGGCGCAGCTCGAGCGAACCCTGCGGGCCGTCCACGACCAGCCGCACGTCCGCGGGCGTGTCGGGGCCGGCAAGGAAGTCGGGGCCGGCGGGGAAGTCGGGGCCGGCGGGGAAGCGGCCGACCGTCCACGTCCGCCGCACGCCCTCGACGTCGAGAACCACGCGGGCGGGATCGGCCGAGACGAATGCGACGTCCTCGATGCCGTCGACCTCGAGGCGGCCGCCCCGCGCGAATCGATAACGCACGGAAATTTCGTCATCACCGTGGAAATAGGCTCGATGGCGGTATCCAACGGAAATGTTCCGGAAGCCACTTCGGACGCCCGGCAGCAACGGTCCCCGTTCGGCGGCGGAATCGGCCAGCGCGGCGGCCAGGGCGCCGATTTCCGGGCGGGGGAAAGAAACGATCAATGACGCCGGAGGATGGGCGTCGTAAAAGGCGGTGCTCGCCGTACCGGAAAGGAATTGAGGGTGCAGAAGGCTCCCGACGAGAAGATCGCGATTGGTGGTCACGCCGTGCACCCGCGACCGGCGCAGGGCCGCCGCCAGCTGCCGGGCCGCCGCCTCCCGGTCCGGCGCGCAGGAGACGACCTTGGCCAGCATCGCGTCGTAGTGCGGGCCGACCACGCTGCCCTCGGCCACGCCGGCGTCGACCCGGATCCCGTCGCGGCCGGGGCTCTCGAACGCCACGCCGGCCACGTCGAAGAGGACGACCGTCCCGGTTTGCGGCCGCCAGTCCGCGGCCGGGTCCTCGGCGTACAAGCGCGCCTCGATCGCATGCCCGGACATCGCCGGCTCCCGGCCGATCAGCGGGCGCCCGGCGGCGACGTCGAGCTGGAGGCCGACCAGATCGGTTCCGGTCACGCCTTCGGTCACCGGGTGCTCGACCTGAAGCCGGGTGTTCATCTCGAGGAACCAGAAGCCGCCCTTCTCGTCGGCCAGGAACTCGACCGTCCCGGCCCCGCGGTAGCCGACCGCGGCCGCCGCCGCCCGCCCGGCCGCCAGCAGCCGCTGCCGCAGGTCGCCGCCGAGCCGGTCGACCAGCGGCGACGGCGCCTCCTCGATCACCTTCTGGTGGCGGCGCTGCAGCGAGCACTCCCGTTCGCCGAGCGCCCAGATCGTGCCGTGCTCGTCCGCCATGATCTGCACCTCGACGTGGTGACCGTCCTCGAGGTACCGCTCGCAGAACACGGTCGGGTCGCCGAACGCGGCCGCGGCCTCGCGCGCGGCCGACGCCAGCGCCTCGGGCAGCTCGGCCAGCGCGCGTACGATCCGCATGCCGCGTCCGCCGCCGCCGGCGCTCGCCTTGACCAGCACCGGCAGGTCGTCCGCGGTCAGCGTCGCGACGTCGAGCCGCTCGAGCACGGGCACGCCGGCCACGGCCATCCGCCGCTTCGACTCGATCTTCGAGCCCATCACCTCGATCGCCTCGGGGCCGGGGCCGACCCAGGTGAGGCCGGCGTCGCGTACGGACCGGGCGAAGTGGGCATTTTCCGACAGGAAGCCGTAACCGGGGTGGACCGCGTCGGCGCCCGCCCGCCGCGCCGCCTCGATGATCAGGTCACCGCGCAGGTAGGTGTCGGCTGCGGTCTCGCCGGGGAGCCGGACGGCGCTGTCGGCCTCGCGCACGTGGGGCGAGCCCGCGTCGGGGTCGGAGAAGACGGCGACGGTGGCGATGCCCCGGCGACGGCAGGTGGCGAAGACCCGGCGGGCGATCTCACCCCGGTTCGCGACGAGAACAGACGAGATCATGGGAGGCCTCACATCCGGAAGACGCCGAAGGCATCGGTGCCCCGCACCGGCGCGCTGTGGATGGCGGAGAGGGCGATCCCGAGCACGTCCCGGGTGTCGCGCGGGTCGATGATGCCGTCGTCGTAGACCATGCCGGAGAGCACGAGCGGCATCGACTCGGCGGTGATCTGCTGCTCGATCATCTGCCGGACGACCTCGGCGCCGTTCTCGTCGAACGGGCGGCCCCGGGACAGCGCCGACGCCTTCGACACCAGATAGGTGACGTCGGCGAGCTGCTGCGCGCCCATCACCGCCGAGCGGGCGCTGGGCCAGGAGAAGACGAAGCGGGGGTCGTACGCGCGCCCGCACATCCCGTAGTGCCCGGCGCCGTACGAGTTGCCGATGAGCACCGAGATGTGCGGGACGGCCGAGTTCGACACCGCGTTGATCATCATGGCGCCGTGCTTGATGATGCCGCCCTGCTCGTACTCCTTGCCGACCATGTAGCCGGTGGTGTTGTGCAGGAACAGCAGCGGCGTGTCCGACCGGTTGGCGAGCTGGATGAACTGGGCCGCCTTCTGCGCCTCCGCACTGAACAGGACGCCGTTGGCGTTGGCCAGGATGCCGACCGGGTAGCCGTGCAGCCGGGCCCAGCCGGTGACCAGGCTCGTGCCGTAGAGCGGCTTGACCTCGTCGAAATCGCTGTCGTCGACGATCCGGGCGATGATCTCGCGAGGGTCGAACGGGGATCTCAGGCCTTTCGGCACGATGTCCAGCAGGCTTTCCGCGTCGTACCGGGGCGGCTTGGTTTCCGCCGGTTTTCGTCCGGATTTTTCGTGATTCAGCCGCGCTACGATGCGCCGGCCGATGCGGATCGCGTCCTGCTCGTCGGCGGCGTAATGATCGGCCAGCCCGGAGATCCGCGCGTGCATCTCGGCCCCGCCCAGCGACTCGTCGTCGGACTCCTCGCCGGTGGCCGCCTTGACCAGCGGCGGACCGGCGAGGAAGACCTTGGAGCGTTTCTCGATCATCACGACGTGGTCGCTCATCCCGGGGAGGTACGCGCCGCCGGCCGTCGAGTTGCCGAAGACCAGCGCGATGGTCGGGACGCCTTCCCGCGACAGCCGCGTGAGGTCCCGGAACACCGCTCCACCCGGGATGAACACGTCCTTCTGCGTCGGCAGGTCGGCGCCGCCCGACTCGACGAGCACGATCAGCGGAAGCCGGTTGGCCCGCGCGATCTCGTGCATGCGCAGCGTCTTGCGCAGCGACCACGGGTTGCTGGCGCCGCCCTTGACCGTCGGGTCGTTCGCCACGATCAGGCACTCGACGCCGCTGACCACGCCGATGCCCGCCACCACGCTGCCGCCGACGGCGAACGACGAGCCGTAGCCGGCCAGCGCGGCCAGCTCCAGGAACGGCGAGTCGAGGTCGAGCAGCAGCTCGATCCGCTCCCGGGCGGTCATCTTGCCGCGGCTGTGGTGTCGTTCGACGGCCTGTTCGCCGCCGCCCGCCACGGCCTTGGCCGTCTCCGCCGCGATCTCGCCGAGCGCGTCGAGCATCGCCTGCCGGGCCGCGACCGCCTCGGCCGACCCGGTGTCCAGTGTGGACCGCAGCACGGTCACGGCGCCTCCAGAAGCTCGAGGGGGATGTCGACGTGCCGCGAGCGCAGCCATTCGCCGAGCCCCTTGGCCTGCGGGTCGAAGCGGGCACCGTAGGCGACCCCCTGGCCCAGCAGCCCTTCGATCACGACGTTGACGGCCAGGATGTTCGGCAGCTCGGTGATCCGGATCGGCCGGTCCGCCGTCTCCGGGAGCAGCTCGCGGACACGCTCCGCGACGATCAAATTCGCCAGCCAGGGGTACGCGTCCGGGTCGCGCACCCACAGCCCGACGTTGGCGTCGCCGCCCTTGTCCCCGGAGCGCGCCCCCACGATCGTGCCGAGTGGCAGCCGCCTTGTGGACGGCTCCGGTTTTCTGTCGTACCCGGTTGCTCTACTGGTCCCCACCCGTAACAGGGTGGGGGTGGACCGGGCACGACCAGTATCCAAGCGATCTCGGAAAACCGGCGGCGCGATCCGGGAGACCGACCCGTCGTCGTGCACGACCTCGTGCACGGGCTCGTCCTGCGGCACGAACCCGGCCGTGAACACCCCGTAGGGATGCGCCGGCCCCGGCGGCGTCGTCGCGAAGAAGCCCGGATACGACCCCAACGCCACCTCCACCGCGGCATTGCTGAACGGCCGGTCCACGACCTTGTGCTCCGGATCCCGCGCCACCACCGTGAGCAGGGCCGACGCCTGCCTCTCGGTGGCCGCGTCGGGCACGTCGAGCCGCGCCAGGTCCCACGTCAGCTCGGCCGGCCGCCGTCGCAGCCCGGCCTCGAACTGCCGCCGGAACAACGCCGCCTTGGCCTCGATGTCGAGCCCGGTCAGCACCACCGACATCTCGTTGCGATACCCGGCGACCGCCGTCTGCGAGACCTTCAGCGTGGGTGGGGGCGCTTCCCCGCGTACGCCGTCGACGCGCACCCGGTCCGGTCCCTCCTGCCGCAGCGAGACCGTGTCGAGGCGGGTCGTCACGTCGGGGCCGAGGTAGCGGGCGTCCTGCACCTCGTACACCAGTTGCGCCGTCACCGTGCCGACCGTGACCGCGCCGCCCGTCCCGGGGTGTTTGGTGATCACGCTGGAGCCGTCCTCGTGGACCTCCGCGATCGGGAAGCCGGGATGCGCCAGGTCCTCGATCTCGGTGAAGAACGGATAGTTCCCGCCGGTGGCCTGCGTGCCGCATTCGATGACGTGCCCGGCGACCGTGGCGCCCGCGAGCCGGTCGAGATCGTCGCGCCCCCAGCCGAAGCGCGCGACGGCCGGCCCGACCACCAGCGAGGCGTCGGTCACCCGTCCGGTGACCACGATGTCCGCGTCCATCGCGCGAGCAATGCCGAATCCGCCCAGGTACGCGTGGCGGCCCGCACCCAGCTCGTCACCGCGCACGAGCGCGACCGTGGGGGAGAGGCCCTGCTCGGCGGCGACCGCGCGGATCGCGGTGGCCAGCGCCGACGGGTTCACGCCACCGGCGTTCGTCACGATCTTCACACGGCGGTCGAGGGCGAGCCGCAGGCAGTCGCGCAGCTGGGTGAGGAAAGTCCGCGCGTACCCGAGACCGGCGTCCTCCCGGCGGTCGCGCCCGAGGATCAGCATGGTCAGCTCGGCGAGGTAGTCGCCGGTGAGCACGTCGAGGTCGCCGCCCTCCAGCATCTCCCGCATCGCGGAGAGGCGGTCCCCGTAGAAGCCGGAGCAGTTGCCGATGCGGATCACCAGCCGAGGCTCGCACAGCCGGGAAAAACAAGCAAGCGTGCTTGTTTTCCGGCCGGGCCGGTCGCTACCGTCGGGTGATGCGGCTCAACGAGGACCACAAGGCCTTCCGGGAAAGTGTCCGGCGTTTCGTCGACACCGAGGTCAACCCGCACGTCGACGCGTGGGAGGCGGCCGGGCGCGCGCCGCTGCACGACCTGTTCCCCAAGGCCGCGGCGCTGGGGCTGCTGGGCTTGGAGTATTCACCGGACTACGGCGGCGAGGGCGCCGACCACAGCTTCCAGCTGGTGGCGGCCGAGGAGTACGGGCGGATGCACGCCGGCGGCGTCGGCATGGCGATCGGCGTGCAGGCCATGATGGCCACGCCGTCCCTGCACGACTTCGGCTCCCCGGCGCTCAAGGAGCAGTTCCTCGCCCCGGCGATCGCCGGTACGGCGGTCACCTCGATCGCCGTCACCGAGCCCGACACCGGCTCCGACGTCTCGAGGCTGCGCACGCGGGCGGTGCGCGACGGCGGCGACTGGGTCATCACCGGCCGCAAGGTCTACATCACCAACGGCGCCCAGGCCGACTGGCTGTGCCTGCTGGCCCGCACCTCCGACGAGGGCGGCTACCGCGGCATGTCGCAGATCGTCGTGCCCACCGACCTCCCCGGCTTCTCGGTCGCCCGCACCTTCGACAAGCTCGGCAACCGTTGCTCCGACACCGCCGAGCTGGTGCTCGACGAGGTACGCGTCCCGGTCGCCTACACGATCGGCGAGGCCGGCCGCGGCTTCCAGCAGCAGATGCGCCAGTTCGTCACCGAGCGCATGTTCGCCGCCTACACCACGGCCGGCCAGTGCCAGTACGCGCTGGACCGCACGCGCGCCTTCGTCCACGAGCGCTCGGTCTTCGGCCGCCCGCTCGCCGACCGCCAGTACGTGGCGTTCCGCCTGACCGAGCTGCAGGCCGAGGTCGACCTGTTGCGCAGCCACAACCTGCAGACCTGCGAGGCGCTGATGGCCGGCGAGGACATCACCCGCATGGCCACCGTCGCGAAGCTCAAGGCCGGCCGCCTGATCCGCGAGGTGGCCGACTGGTGCCTGCAGTTCCACGGCGGCGCCGGTTACCTCGAGGAGACCTGGACGGCCCGCATGCTCCGCGACGTCCGCCTGACCTCCATCGGCGCCGGCGCCGACGAGGTCATGCTGCAGGTGCTGGCCCGCCTGGACGGCCTGCCGGCCTGACGCCGCCGGCCGTCAGGCGCTGCCGGCCGGTTCCGCACGTGGCCGCCGCGCCCGCCGGGGGTGAGGCCGTGGCCGACTCCCGCGCACCTCGGGGTGAGGCCGTGGCCGCCTCCCGCGCCCGGCGGGGTGCGGCCGTCGGCGCGCCCGTCTTCCGCGCCCGGTCGGCCGGCGCGCCGCTCCGGGACGCCGGCGGTTTCAGGAACACCCGCCCGATGCCGCCGATGTGCTTGAGCTCCGGCACCCGCCCGGTGAGCTGGGCGACCACCCGCCCGTCGGGCTCGGCGCAGACGACCACGCGGACGGCATAACCGTCCGGCCGGGCCGTCGCCGTCAGGTTGACCTGACGGTCGTCGTCGGTGAGCTGCCAGAAGAGCGGCTGGGCCATGGGACACCGTCCTGCCTCGTTGCGGAACGCGCTGGTGCGAACAGTTTGCCGCGCACGCGAACGGGCCGCCCGCGGGCGACCCGTCCTCTGTGGATAACTCGACCGGAAGACCCGACCGGAAGACCCGACCGGAAGCTCAGCCGATCTCAGCCGATCTCGTAACCGCCACCGCTGCCGGCCACCTTGGCCGGCACGCCCTTGCGGATCCGCTCCCCGCGCATCGCCACCTCGACGACGTCCTTGACCGTGCCGATCAGCAGGATCGCGATGATCCCCAGCGACAGCCAGCGCTCCACGTCCACGTCATCGCCGAGGCCGGCGAAGCTGTCGAACTCCGGGTTGAAGAAGTGACCGGTCGCGAGCAGGTAGATCAGCGGAACCGTGAAGAGCAGCTGCAGGACGGTGTTGACCACGGTCACCGTGCGGTTCCAGGTGCCGAGCCGCCACACCCAGACCTCGTAGACCCCCTGCAGGATCAGGACCACGATGAGGTACGGCCACCAGAACGTCCAGTTGGCCGGATCGAGCACCGGAACCTCGCTGAACGTGAACTGCTGGAGGATCAGCGCGGCGATCAGCAGCGCGGGCCAGACCAGGCCGGCCGCCATCTCGTGGGTGGGCAACCCGTCCGGCTCGTAGCGCGGCAGGTCCTTGAGCGACCACGGCGACCGCAGGCTGATCGTGCCGCGGCCGGCCCGCTCGACGACGAAGAAGATCAGGGTGGTCCAGAACATCATCTGCACGCCCACGGTGAGCGCCGAGGTCACCGCGGCGGCGATCACCTTGCCGATCGCCGGGTCGTCGAAGAGCTGGATGACGACCACCACCGCCACGACGACCGGCAGCACCGCGCTGAGCAGCAGCACCGACAGCCGCCGCCAGGCCGGGTAGAGCTCCGGTCCGATCAGGTACTGCGGCCGGTCGGCGTAGCTGTCGGCGAGCCGGTCGGGGTCGCCGAGCTCGGTCAGCGTGCCCTCGACGGCGGCCTCCCGGCTCTCGCCCGCCTCGACGCGGGCGTCCACCGCGTCCTCGATGGAGGCCCGCAGCTCGCGATCGATGTCGGCGCGTTGCTGCTCGGGCACGCGGCGCAGGGCGGTGTGGACGTAGCGGTCGACGAGGTTCGTCATCGTGTGCTCCCCGTGGTCGTGTCGAGATCGGTGATCGCCTTGTCGAGGCGAGCCCATTCCTCGCGGAGGAGGGCGGCGAGCGCGCTACCCTGCTCGGTGGTGCGGTAGAACTTGCGCGGCCGGGCCTCGTCGGTGTTCCACTCGCTGGTCAGCAGCCCCTGCGCCTCGAGCCGGCGCAGCAGCGGATAGAGCGTGTTGGCCTCGACCTCGAAGCCGGCCTCGCTCAGCGTCTCGAGCAGCGAGTAGCCGTAGCCGGGCTCGCGCAGGACGGTCAGGCTCGCGACGACGACCGTTCCCCGCCGCAGCTCTTGGAGGTGTCCCGCCAACGTCGCATCCATCGTCATGCTCGACACGATACTGCGCGACACACACTATGGCAACTTGCTACACCAATGTGCGCGGCGTCAGTTCGGGGGTGGGAGCTTTGCGCGTACGGGCGAATCCGAAGGCCACCAGGGCCGCCGCCACGACGGTGAGGGTGAGTGACGCGATGGTGATCGCCGAGCGGAACTCGCCCGTCTGCTGCGCGCTCCAGTGCGGCGTCGCGATGCTGCCGGTGAACATCGCGGCCAGGATCGTGCCGGTCATCGCGATGCCGGCGCCCGACGTCACCTCGGTGGCCGTGTCGGTCAGCGCGGCGCCGATGGTCGTCCGGTCCGCCGGCAGGCCGCGCAGGACGTTGGTCCCGGCGACCACGCCGACGACCCGGATCCCGGCGGCGACCAGCGCGAGCGCCAGGGCCACGAAGGCGTACCCGAGATTGCCGAGCAGGCCGTAGACGGCGAGGCCGGCCACCACGGTCGCGGCGCTGAGCCGGGCCGCCCGCTCCAGGCCGGCGCGTTCGACGAACGGGGTGAGCAGCGCGCCGCCCGCGATCAGGACGATGACCTGCGGCAGGAGCCCGATGGCGGCGAGACCGGCGGACCAGCCCCAATCGAGCTGCAGCTGAAGGGTCACCATGTAGCCGAGGCCGGCGACCGCCAGACCGGCCGCGGCCTTGAACGCCAGGCCGCTGGAGACGAGGGGATGGGCGACCAGCTTGAGGTCGAGCAGCGGGTGCCGGGCCGAGCGCTCGCGCCGGGCGAACAGCGCCGCCGCGACGCCTGACCCGGCCGTCACCGCCCACGGCGCCCACGAGCCGGCCCCCTCGTCGACGAAGAGCGTGGGCGCGACCAGGGCGAGCACGATCGCGGCCGTGCCCAGCACCGCGCCGGGCACGTCGACCGGGTCGCGATGCAGGCCGGCCGGGTCGTCGGCGGCGACGCCGAGGCGGATGCCGGCGAAGGCGAGCGCGGCGATCGGCACGTTCGCCAGCAGCAGCACCGGCCACGGCGCGACCGCGAGCACGAAGCCGCCGGCGGCCGGGCCGATCGCGAGGCCGGCCAGGCCCACCGTCGAGATGACGTTGATGGCGCGGACCCGCAGCTTGTCGTCGTCGAACAGGCGGAAGGCCAGCGCCATCGAGCCGGGAGTGGTCATCGCGGCGGCCACGCCCATCGCGGCCCGGACGGCGATCAGCTCGCCGGCGGTGGTGACGAAGGCGGTGGCCAGGCCGGCCGCGCCGAGCAGGACGAGCCCGAGCAGCATGATCCGGCGGCGGCCGAACCGGTCGGCGACCGCGCCGAACGCGAGCATCAGGCCACCGAAGACCACCGCGTACGCGCCGGTCACCCACTGCAGGGCGGTGGTCGACGCGTGCAGGTCGCGCCCGATCGTGGGCAGGGCGACGTTCAGGATCGAGTTGTCCAGCATTTCGAAGAGGAACACGGCGGACAGGCCGGTCAGGGCCATCCAGGCGGCGCGCAACGAAGTCATGCCACTAAGCTAAGTCACTAAATTTAGTCACACAAGAGAGTGAGGTCACATGCCCCGGAACGCAGAGCGCGGCGGGCCCCGGACGCGCGCGCGGATCGCGGAGGTCGCCGCCCGCCTGTTCCTCGAGCAGGGCTTCGACGCGGTCACGGTGGCCGAGGTCGCGCGGGAGGCGGGCGTCTCGAGCGTCACCGTCTTCAACCACTTCCCGCGCAAGGAGGACCTGTTCCTGGACCGCTCGGCCGAGGCGGCCGAACTGCTGCGGGCGGCCGTACGCGACCGGGCGCCGGGCGTCGACGCGGTGGCGGCGCTGCGCTCGCTGACCTTCCGCCTCGTCGACGAGCGGCACCCGCTCTCCGGGCTCGACGAGCGGTCGGTGCCGTTCTTCCGGACGGTGGCGGGGTCGCCGGCGCTGATCGGCCGGGCCCGGGAGATCGCCGCCTCGCTGGAGCGGACCCTGGCCGCAGAGGTGGACGGGCTGCTCGCCGCGTTCTTCGTGGCCGGCTACGCGACGGTGCTGGTGGAGACCGCGCGCCGGCTCATCGCCGGGGAGACACGAGAAGCCGTGCTGGATGGTCATCGGGCGCGGTTCGAGGCGCTGTTCGACGCGCTCCGGAACGGCGTCGCCGGATGATCAGAGCCGCGAGCGCTATGAGCAGGGGAACCGCCGCCCACCCGAACGAAAGACCCCGTCCGCCGGCGGTGGTGTCGGTGATCCAGTCGCCGAGACGGTCGGTGCGGGCGGCGAAGTCGGCGCCGGGGTGCGGGCAGGCCGGGCCGGTGCTGACCACGGCGACCAGGACGGCCGTCCCGCCGCGCGACTCGGTGAAGTAGGGACCGCCGGAGTCGTGCGGGCAGGCACTGGTGTCGGCCCGGGGCTCGCGGCCGGAGATGTCCAGGAGCGTGTCGCCCACCCGGTCGACCACGAACCGGCCGGTCCGCAGACCGGGGGAGCCGGCCGACTCGTCGCCGGAGGCCAGCCCGAAGCCGAGAAGGCGCACGATCTCGCCCTCGCGGGGTGCGCCGGTGCCGAGCCGGATCGGGGTGACGTCGGTGACCGGCGTGGCCAGCTCGGCGAGGGCCACGTCGTAGCCGGGAGCCTGGTGCGCCGCGACGACCGGGACGTCGTGACCGCCGACCGAGGCGACCGTGCGGCGGGCCACCGTCTCGCTGACCCGGCGGCCGGCGGCGTCGCGGAAGCAGTGCCCGGCGGTGATCACCCAGCGCGGTGCGACGAGCGCGCCCGAGCACCAGCTGTCCCGGGTCTCGCCGCCTCCGGTGGGGATGCCGGTCATCGTCAGCTTGGTGGCGAACCGGTACCGGCCCGCGGCGACCCGGTCGCCGTGCGCGACGGCGGCCGCGGGCGCGGCCGGCACGACGACCAGTGCGGCCGGCACGACGATCGACGCGGCCGCCGTGAGCAGGCGGACGAGGTACGTTCGGGACACGGTGACCGATGCTGCCGATCCGGCCGTCGGGCGAGCGTCAGCGGACCGTTTACGAAACCTTTATCCCCGCTGTGCGAGGCTGACCTGCCCCGGGAGTGGAGGATTCGTGCGAGTGCTGCTGGCCGACGACGAGCGGATGCTCGCCGACACGGTGGCCGAGGGGCTGCGCCGGCAGTCGATGGCCGTCGACGTGGTCTACGACGGCGACAGCGCCCTCGAACGGCTCGGCGTCAACCGGTACGACGTGGCCGTCCTCGACCGTGACATGCCCGGCCGCACCGGCGACGAGGTGTGCCGCCGCATCGTCGGCTCCGGCGCCACCACCCGGGTGCTGCTGCTGACCGCCGCGGCCGGCATCCGCGACCGGGTCGAGGGCCTCGGCCTGGGCGCCGACGACTACCTGACCAAGCCGTTCGCGTTCGCCGAGCTGGTCGCCCGGCTCCAGGCGCTGTCCCGCCGCTCGGCGCCGGCGCTGCCGCCGTTGCTGGAGCGGGACGGGGTCACGCTCGACACCACCCGGCACACCGCCTCGCGGGACGGGCTGGTGCTGTCGCTGTCGCCCAAGGAGTTCGCCGTCCTCGACGTGCTGCTGCGGGCCGGCGGCCAGGTGGTCAGCGCCGAGGACCTGCTCGACAAGGCCTGGGACGAGAACGCCGACCCGTTCACCAACGCGGTCCGGGTGACGATCATGACGCTGCGCCGCAAGCTCGGCGACCCGCCCGTGATCCACACCGTGCCCCGCGTCGGCTACCGGCTCGGCTCGTGACCGACCGGTCCCCGGCGCGGCGGATGCTGCTGGTCTGCGGCCTGCTGCTGCTCGCCGCCACGTTCGCGCCGCGCCTCGCCGACGAGCTGCTCTACCTGTGGGGCGAGCTCGTTCCGTCCCCGTGCCGGGACAGCACCGCGTACGTGTGCGCGCAGTTCTTCCGGCATCCCAGCGTCGTGCCGATCCTGGCCCGCGCCGTCGTGCTCCTGGTCATCCTGGGCGTCTGCGTGGCCGCCGTCCAGTGGTGTGTGGCCCCGTTGCGCGAGCTGATCCCGGTGATCGCCGACATCGGGCCGCAGAACCTCGGCCACCGGCTGCGGCCGGCCCGCAAGCGGGGTGAGCTGGCCGACCTCGGCCGCGCGATCGACGACATGATGGATCGCATCGCGGTCGGCTACGACGCCCAGCGCCGGTTCGCCGCCGACGCCTCGCACGAGCTGCGCACGCCGCTCGCCGTACAGCGCACGCTGATCGAGGTCGGGATGGCCCGCGAGCTCAACCCGGACCAGATCGCGCTGCTGGCGGCGCAGCTGCTGGAGACCAACCAGCGCAACGAGCGGCTGATCGAGGGCCTGCTGGTGCTGAGCGAGAGCGACCGGGGGCTGGTGTCGCGCTCGCCGGTGCGGCTCGACGAGGTGACGGCGGCGGTGCTCGAGGCGCACCGGGCGCGGGCCGAGGAGGCGGGCGTCACGATCACCAGCACGCTGGCGCCGCGGGTGGTGGTCGGCGAGCGGGTGCTGCTCGAGCGGCTGGTCACGAACCTGGTGCAGAACGCGGTCAAATACAACCGCAAGAACGGCACGATCGACGTACGCGTGGCCGGCAGCCCCGCCCTCGTGGTGGTGAACACCGGTGACGACGTCCCGCCCGAGGACGTGACCGGGCTGTTCGAGCCGTTCCGCCGGCTGGCCGGGTCGCGCATCGACCACAGTGGCGGCGCCGGGCTCGGCCTGTCGATCGCCCGGTCGATCACCCGCGCCCACGACGGCACCATCGCCGCCCACTCGACCGGCCACGACGGACTGCGCGTCCAGGTCTCCTTTCCCGACCACCCCGATCAATGACCTGACCTCGCCCTTACCGCACGCTTACACGGGCGGCCTACCTTCGCCCCCATGACGGACCGACGCCTGGTTTCCCACGTGCTGCGACGGCTGACCTTCGGGCCGACCGCCGCCGAGGTCGACGCCGCGGTGCGCGACGGGCTCGAGCCCACCGTGGCCCGGCTCCTCGCGCCCGCGGGCGTCCCCGACCTGCCCTCGCCCGGCGCCGATCCGGTGGCCGCGCTGGGCCGGGGTGCGTCCCGCGAGGACCGGCAACGGGCCCGGCAGGCCGCTCAGGCACAGGTGGCCGACGCGGTGGCGTGGTGGCTGGGACGGATGGCCGCCGGCGGCACCGCGGCCGAGAAGCTCACGTTCTTCTGGCACGGCCATTGGGCGACCAGTGTGCGGAAGGTGCGCTCGGCCGGGCTCATGCTGAGACAACAGCAGACCTTCCGGCGGTACGGGCCGGGAGCCACCGGCCCGCTGGTCCGGGCCATGCTGCGCGACCCGGCCCTGATCCTCTGGCTCGACGGTCAGCGCAACACCCGCAAGGCGCCGAACGAGAACCTGGCCCGCGAGGTCATGGAGCTGTTCACGCTCGGCGTCGGCCACTACACCGAGCAGGATGTGAAGGCCGCGGCCCGGGTGCTCACCGGCTGGCAGATCGACCGGGCCGCCGGCACCAGCCGCCTCGCCGCCGGTCGGCACGCCACCGGCCCGGTCACGCTGCTCGGCCGCACCGGTGAGCTCGACGTCGACGGTTTCGCCGACCTGCTCGTCCGGCACCCGGCGCACGTGCCGTTCCTGGCCGGCCGGGTCTGGCTGCGCTACGGCTCGGGCGATCAGCCGGTGCCGGCCGCCCTCACCGCTGTGGGCAACGACGTGACCGCGATGCTGCGGACGCTCGCGCTCGATCCCGGCTTCGCGGCGACGGCCGGCCACCTCGTGAAGCAGCCGATCGAGTGGGTGGTGGGCGCCGTACGGCAGCTCGGTGTCGATCCGTCGAAGGGCCGCAAGCCGATCCTCGCCGGTCTCCGCGCGCTCGGCCAGGTCCCGCTGCGGCCGCCGAGCGTGGGCGGCTGGCCGGCCGGGGAGGCGTGGCTGACGACGGCCGCCGCCCAGGCGCGCCTGCGCACCGGGCAGGCGCTGACCGCGCTCGCCCCGGCTGCCGTACGGCAGCTCGCCGAGACCGCCGAGGGCGACCGCCTCGACGCGCTCGCCGCCCTGCTCGCGGTCGACGCCTGGAGCGACCGCACCGCCGCCGTGCTCGAGCCGGTCGCCGAGCAGCCCCAGCGCCTGCTCGCGCTCGCGCTGGCCACTCCCGAGTACACCGTCCACTGAGGAGGACCACGTTCATGGACGCCATCACCCGCCGCCGGTTTCTCGTCGCGAGCGGCGTCGCGGCCGGCGGTCTGCTCGCCGCGGGCGGGGGCGCCTACGCCCTCTCCGACATCCTGCGCACGGCCGGCGACCGCGATCCCTCGGCGCGCACGCTGGTGCTGGTGACGCTCTACGGGGGCAACGACGGGCTCAACACCGTCATCCCGTACGCCGATCCCGCCTACGCCCGGGCCCGGCCGGCCCTGGCCTACGACGCCGATCAGGTGCTCCCCCTCGACGACGGGTTCGGCCTCAACCCGGCGATGACCGGCCTGCACCGGCTCTTCCGCGCCGGCCGGCTGGCCGTGGTCCGCGGCGTCGGCTATCCCCGTCCCGACCGCAGCCACTTCCGGTCGATGGACATCTGGCAGACCGGCCGTCCCGACCGCCCCGAGAACACCGGCTGGCTCGGCCGCTGGCTGGACGCGGCCGGCGGCGACCCACGGCTGGCCGTCTCGTTCGAGCCGGTGCTGCCCCCGCTGCTGGCCGGCGCGCACAGCGCCGGCGCCACCGTTCCCGGCGGCGCGGTCGCCCTGCCCGCGGGCGTGACCACCGCCCAGCTGGCGGCGCTCGGCCGTCCCGCCGCCGGCGAGCCCGCCGCCCGCGCCCGCGCCGCCGCCTGCTTCACCGACCTGACCCGCATCCAGGACCTGATGCACGAGGTCTCGGCCGCCGACTCCGCAGGCTCCTCCGCCTCCTCTGCGGGCGGTGCCTCTTCCGCGGGCGGTGCCTCTTCCGCGGGCGGTGCCTCCTCCGCGGGCGGTCCCTCTTCCGCCTCTTCCGCGGGCGGTGCCTCTTCCGCCTCCTCCGGCGGCGAGGACGAGCCGGGCGACGATTCCGGCGCGACGACCACCGGCGGCGGCGACCAGACCCTCGCGGCGCAGCTCGCGCTCGTGGCCAGGTGTGTCGAGGCCGGCGCCGCGACCCGGGTCTACTCGGTGTCGCTCGGCGGCTTCGACCTGCACGCCGATGAGAAGCAGGCGCAGGAGGGCCAGCTGGCCAAGCTGGACAAGCCGCTGGCCGTCTTCGCCGACCGCATGTCCCGCACCGCCGCCGGCCGCAACGTGGTGGTGGCCGTCTACTCGGAGTTCGGCCGGCGGGTGACCGCGAACGCCTCGGACGGCACCGACCACGGCACCGCTTCGTCCATGTTCCTGCTCGGCGCGGGCGTGCGGGGCGGCCTCTACGGCGAGGCGCCCAGCCTGACCGACCTCGACCAGGGCGACCTCAAGTACACGACCGACTTCCGTGACGTCTACGCGTCCCTGCTGGCCGAGGTGTTGCGGAGCGACCCGGCGGCGACGCTGAACGGCTGGTCCGGCCGCCTGACCGGGGTCTGGGCCTAGGAGGCGGCGCCGTCGCTGATCAGCAGCTCGGGGTGGCGGCCCAGGTAGTTGCGCAGGTTGTCGTCGGCCGTGGCCTTGAACAGGTCCTTGGTGCTCTGGGTGATGCCTTCGCCGTTGCCGAGCTCGGACTTCGCGTACGTGCCGTTGTTGGTCTTGACCGGGATGAGGTCGCCGGCGGCCAGGCCCTTCAGGCCGAACATGAAGTCCTCGACGCTGACGCCGTGGGTGTCCATCTTGAGCGACGAGCCGGCCGCCTTGAGGATGGCGGCGACCCGGGCCGGGTTGGTCAGGATGCCGGCGCTCGTCGCCTTCTTGGCCATCGCCCGCAGCAGCTGCTGCTGGTGGCGCTGGCGGTCGTAGTCGCCGTTGCTGGAGTGGCGGATCCGGGAGAACTCGAGCGCCTCCCACGGCTTCATCTCGCGGCAGCCCTTCTTGAACCAGAGGGCGTTCTTGGGAGGCGACAGCGGGTCGGCGCCCACCGCGTACTGCACCTTGCCGTCGACGATGATGTAGTGGCTGGACCAGACGTCCTTGTCGACGCACATGTAGACGCCGCCCATGGCGTTGAGCATGCCCTGGAAGCCGTTGAAGTCGATGACCACGACGCCGTTGAAGTCGATGCCGGTCAGCTCGTGGACGGTCTTGGTGGCGAGCTTCGCGCCGCCGGTCCAGCCCCGCTTGTTCTCGGAGCCGGTCGCGTACGCCCCATTGATCTTCCCGACCTGGGCCGGCGTGCCCAGCGTGCGGTCCGCCGGGATCTGCACGTCCATGTCGCGCGGGATCGAGATCATGTACGCCTGGTCGCGCGTCGCGGGGATGTGCAGGATCAGCATCGTGTCGGAGCGGGACGCCTCGCCCCGTTCCTCCCAGCCGGCCCGGGTGTCGAGGCCGAGCAGCAGCAGGTTCATCGCGCCGTCGGGCAGCTTGCCGGAGGCCGTCTTGGTGCCGGCCGTCTCGTCGTCGAGGACGCTCGACGTGGTCTGGATGTTGTGGGTCAGCTGACCGAGGAAGTACTTGACGCTGACGATGCCGGTGATGGCCAGGACCGCCATGAACGTGCCGACGGCGGTGACCGCCTTTGCCCAGAGCGGGGCCTTCTGCCGCTTCGCCTTCAGCTTGGGGACGTTGCCGTTGGCGCCGCCGCCGCTCGACCGGACGTCGCGGGGCCCCTGGGAGACGGTCTGTCCCGGCATCCGTCGATTCCTCCTGACACGAGCGTGTTAACCAGCCCCGGAATGGCGGGGTCGCCCGCGCCGGGCAGAACATCGCACAGAACAGATATATCTTCACGTTGCCGTAGTCAATCGGCCGTTGGGGCGGTACATCCCGCTTGTGACCGGTTGTGATCTTCCGATTCCGGAACGGCGCTTATTTGACTGTCTTCTATTTTGGCCGATAGAGATCCCGGGACCCGGAAACCGTCGCCAAATGCGACGAAGGGTCACCCGCCACGGCTTTTCACCGGTCGCCGCGGCCGGTGCGGAGTCGCGACCGCGGGTAGAACGGTCCTCATTGTGGTCCCCGCCACACTGCCCACCGTCGCTCGGCCGGCGGCGGCCGAGCGCGCCCGGTCCGGTCCCGTCCCGGCCCGGCCGGCGACTTGGCAACGGTCGATAACGTGCAGCCATGACCGAGACCCGCCGCGCGACGCTCAAGGACGTGGCCGCGGCGAGCGGCGTCTCGCGGGCCACGGTGAGCTTCGTGCTGAACGAGACGCCGAACCAGACGATCTCGACGGCGACGCGCGAGCGGGTGCTGCGCACGGTCCGCGACCTCGGCTACGTTCCGCACGGCATCGCCCGGGCGCTGCGCGAGGGCGCGTCGCGCATCGTGGTGCTGCACATCGAGAGCGGCATCGGCGGCAACTACTCGCGCAGCTTCATCCAGGGCCTCGACCACGAGCTGACCGCGCACGGCCACGTGCTGCTGGTGCGGCCGGGCGCGCCCACCGGCACGGCCGCCAAGCAGATCCTCGACGCCATCCGGCCGCGCGCGGTGCTGAGCTTCGCGGAGATCTGCCGGACCGGCGACGAGCCCGGCGACGACGACCGGCCGGACGGCCTCGCCGCGCACGCCGGTCTGCAGATCCGGCACCTGGCGTCGCGCGGGCACACCCGCATCGCCCTGGCCACCCCGGCCGACCCGCTGCCGGGCGACGTGCGGCTGCGCATCTGCGGCCGGGCCGCGGCCGCGGCCGGGTTGCCGCCCCCGGTCTGCTTTCCCGTGCCGCGGTCGCGCTCGGCGGCCGTCGCGGCGCTGGCCGCCTTCCGTGCCGTGTTCCCGGAGGTGACCGCGATCGCCGGCCACGACGACGAGACCGCCCTGCGCACCCTGGCCGCGATGGCCGATCTGGGCCTGTCCGCGCCCGCCGACCTGGCCGTGATCGGGTTCGACGACACCGAGCACGGCGCGTTCGCCACCCCGGCCCTGACCACCGTGCAGATCGACGGCGAGGGGCACGGCCGGCGGGCCGCGCGGGCCGCCCTGGGGCTGGAGATCGACGGCGTACCACCGGGCCGCGCTCGATTGATCGTTCGCGATTCGACGTAGCCTGCCCTTTTCCGAATTTTCGGCGCCGGTGCACAACCGGGCCCCGGAATTCGTCTCAAGAGTGTGTCTCTTCATGTTCTGACCAGGGACGATCTCGCCGCGGAAATGCTTGTCGACGATTTCCGGCACGTCGTTCGCGGCATTTCCGCCTCGTTGCGCCGCACGGCGTTCCTGGTGTGTGGCGATCGGCACCTGCCCGGCGACCTCGGGCGGGAAGCACGCCGGGCGCTGACCGAGCTGAGGTCCGTCCCCGGCCGGGCGGAGCGGTGACCATGTTCGGCACCGAGGAAGACCTCAGCGCGGCGCTCGGCTACCTCGCGGCGGACCGGCCGTTCGCGCCCGACTTCGACCGGGTCGAGAAGCGGGCCCGCCAGCTGCGGCGCCGGCGGGTGGCGGCGCGGCTGGCGGGCGGCGCCGGCGTGCTGGCCGTCGTGGCGGCGGCCGGCTTGGCGGTCGGCGGCGGATCCGGAGCGCCGGGGGAGGAGCCGGCCGCGGCGCGCCCCTCGGTGACGGTCCCGGGCTCCGACGGGCCGGCCACCCCGCTGCTTCAGCTGGTCGACTATCTGGCGGCCGAGCGGCGGCCGGCCGGGGACGCGACGCTGATCCGGCGCGACCAGAGACTGGCCGACGGCCGGCGGGTGCGGGTGTTCGACCTGTTCGCCGACAACGGCGACTACTACTTCGCCGGTACGCGTGGCGCCCTCCCGGCCCGGGTGAAGGCGCACCGGACCGAGGGCGGCGACCTCTACCGCCGGGAGCTGGCGGCGGCCCGGTTCGCGGCCACCGGCGACCTGCACATCGCCCGGCAGCGGATGGCGTCGGCGCCCGACCCGGCGGCCGCGGTCGACCCGATCGGCCCCGGGGTCACGCCTGGCGACCCCGGTCCCGCGGTCACGCCCGGCGACCCCGGCCCCGGGGCCACCTCTGGTGACCCGGCCGGCGCGGCCGCGCGGAAGCCCGGCGGCCGGCACCCCGTCAACCGGACCGACAACTGGGTCTGGGGCAACTCCCTCGACGCCCTCTGTGCCGGCGCGGGCGACCCGATGGTGCGGGCCGGCGTGCTGCGGCTGCTGTCGACCATGCCCGAGGTGACGGTCGGGCGCGGCGCCGCCGGCGACCGGGCGACGCTCACGCTGACCGCCGGCGCGCCCGCCTTCGCGCCCGGCACGACCGAGAGCCTGACCCTCGACGCGTCCACCGGCGAGCCGATCCGGTTCGTCGGCCACGGCGTCACGATCACCTACACGGTGACCCGGGTCCGCCTCGACCGGGTCGCCCGGGGGAACCCGTGACCACGTACGCCCTGTGCCGGGACCGGGACGGGGACCCGGCCACGATGATCGCCGTCTGGCCGACCGGCGTCGCGCCGCGCGCGGCGACCGTGTGCCGGTGGCCGCCGGAGCTCGCCCCGGGGCGGGGCGCCGACGTCTGCGTGGCGCTCGGCCGGCTGTCGACGCGACTGTGGGAGACGTACCCCGGCGTGCTGGTCCTCGCCGAACGTCTCCGCCGGATGCGGGAGGCGCTGCTCGCGCCGAACCTTCCCGATCGGCGCGGCATCCAGTCCGTCTCCCTCGATCCGCTGGTGGAGGCCGGGCACGCGCTCGGCCGGCTGCTGCACCTGCTGGCGTCGCCCGCCCTGACCCGGGTGGTGCTGGGCGAGGTCGACGCCGAGACCGAGGCGCTCGACCGGGCCGGGCGGGGCGACCTCTCCGGCCGGGCCGCCCAGGCCGCCGGCCTGGACCACGAGGATCCGTCGCCGGTGCAGGTGGCGGCGGCGAACCGGCTGCTGCACGAGACGCCGCTCGGCGACCCGCACCTGTTCGCCGCGATGGACCCGCCGGCCGCGTGCGTCGCGGCCGCGCACTGGCTCGCGGCCGCCGCCTCGGTGGCGGCCGACGCCGCCGGCTGCGACCCGGTGACGGTCTTCTGCCGGCTCGACGATCTGGGCCCGCAGGCCGAGGTGCCGGCGACCGTCGTGCAGGCGATCCTGGTCGAGGGCGAGTCGCCGCGGCGCGTCGTGACGCACCTGATCGGCGAGGCGATGGCGGCCGGGCGGGGCCTCGTGCCCGACCCGGCCGGCCTGCCGCGGCTGGTCGACTCGGCCCGGGACTGGGTCGCCGGCCTGCAGCCCGGCCACCGCGAGCAGGCCCTGGCCGGGCTGCTGGAGCGCCTGACCCTGCTCGACCCGCGCCGGCCCAGCCGCAGCCTGCTCGACCACCTCGCCGAGGGCATGCGCTCCTGCCTGCTCGCCTACCAGGAGGCCACCGAGGCGGACCTGACCACCGCCGACGGCGCGGTCATGGTCTCCGCGGGGGTGGCCCGGCGGTTCGTGACCGAGGTGCGCGCGCGGGCCGCGCTCGACCACGACCGCCTCGCCCGGTGACCGCCCGATTACTTTGCCCGGCCGTGCAACTCCCGGCGCCGCTCCCACCGTTCCACCTTCGTCACAAGGGGAGGCAACCGACTTGAAAGCCGAAGACGAACAGGCGTTCCGCGAGTTCGTGACGTTCCAGATCGGACCGTTGCGCAAGCTGGCGTACGTGACCTGCGGCGACTGGCACGCGGCCGAGGACGCCGTGGCCAACGCGCTGGTGAAGCTCTATCCGCGCTGGCGCAAGCTGGAACGGCCCGATCTCTACGTGCGCACGATGGTGTACCGGGCCGCGATCGACGAGACCCGCCGCCCGTGGCGCCGGGAGCAGTCGTCCGGCCAGGCCATGCCGGAGGTGCCGCTGGCCGACCCGGCCGGCGCGACCGACGAGCGGCTTCGCCTGCGGGCCGCGCTCCACGCGGTGCCGGCCCGGCAGCGCGCGGCCGTCTTCCTTCGGCACTACCTCGGCCTGAGCCTCGAGGACACCGCCGGTGTTCTCGACTGCAACGTCGGGACCGCCAAGAGCCAGTCGTCGCGCGGGCTGGCCAAGCTCCGCGAGCTGCTGGCCGCCGAACGCATCAATCTGACCGGGGAAGCGATGGAGGAGTGGACCAATGCAGTTGCATGACGTGGTGGACTCGGTGATGGCCGACGAGCCGCCGCTGGCGCGCACCGCCGACGACATCGTGGTGGCCGGCCGGCGGGCCGAGCGCCGCCGCCGGGCCGGCCTTGCCTCGGCCGGCGCGGCCGGGCTGGTCGCCGTGGTGGTGGCGGGCTCGTTCGCGCTCTCCTCCACCGGCGCGAAGAGGAGCACCACCGAGGCCGGACCGGCCACCACCACGAAGGGGGTGGCCGCGGCGCCCGGGAACGAGGCCAAGTGGGCCGACGCGGCGCCGTTCACGTTCACGTTCGCGGGCTTCGATGCCGGCAAGTTCCAGGTGCAGGACCCGATCGTGACGTCGACGGCGTACCAGATCGCCTCGGTTTATGAGACCGGCCGCACCTCCAACGACAAGCCTGTCTCCGGCGACGAGGCGAAGGCGACGCTCGACAAGCTGAAGAACGGCGGCAAGCGCGAGCCGACCCTGTACGCCTACCTGACCGTCTACCGTCCGGGTGCCTTCGACCCGGCCGGGATCCGGAACGGCAAGGCGGTGACCGTGGCCGGGCACAAGGCGGTGCAGGCGACCCTGCCCGTCGGCCTCGACCCGAAGAACCCGGCCGACCCGGCCAACAAGGGTCTCGCCTGGGAGTACGCCGACAACGCGTGGGCGATGGTCACGTCGATCTCCAGCGACGAGGCCGACCCGTCCTTCACCGACCTCGGCGCGCTGGTGACCGGCCTGAAGCCGGCCGCACCGAAGGCGGCCCCGCTGCCGTTCACGGTCGGCTACGTGCCGGCCGGCTTCACCGCCGTGCAGACCGGCACGCACGCGATGCCCGGTCTCGACGGCATCGCCGCGGCCCGCGAGGGCGACTTCGGCGGGGCGACCTTCGCCCGGCCGGCGCCGGCCGCCACGGGACTTTCCCAGCCATACGACTCGGTCGACGGCACCATCCGGAACAGCTTCAATATCTTCGTGGTGCCGAGCGGGAACTCGAACCAGAAGGCGCAGGCCGGCAAGACCAAGTGCTACGCCGGCGGCTTCTGCAACGTGTGGAGCGCGGACGGCAAGGTGCAGGTGCAGGTCAGCGACGAGGCCACCGGCGCGGAGCTGCCGGAGGCGGAGCTCAAGAAGATCGCTCAGTCGATCAAGGTGGCCGACGTGCACGACGAGTCGACCTGGACTCCGGCCGCCAAGGCCCTCAAGCCTTAACCGGTTGGGAAACCCGACGGCGCCGCCTCCGCCGAGGCGGCGCCGTCGGTGTGTCCGCGGCCGAACGCTCACGTCCGGCCGTGCGCCGCCGATGGGTGTGTCCTCGGGACCTCACCCCTGTGAAGACGGTCACCCGTCGTTGCGCTCAAGTGGCGCCGCGTCCTGCCGATGCTGGTCACCGACCCCTGGCCCGTACGGAACGCAGGACTCGAAAGGTCACCAGTGCGCCTTCCCCCAAGCGTCACACTCGGCATGGCCGCGGCCGTGCTCTGCGGCAGCCTCAGCGGCTGCGGCAGCATCAAGGAGATCACCAGCAGCAGCAAGCCGCTGATCGGCAAGAGCACGACGAGCCCCACGCCGTCGCCCTCGCCGTCGGTGTCCGCGACCGCCCAGCCGGTCGCCGCCAAGCTGCCCGTCCGCCCGAGTGGGCCGCTGGACACCGGTTCGGTCGTCCACCGCCTCAAGCAGGGCTCCTTCACCGTCCAGCTGACGTACTGGACCGGCGACAACGCCAAGCTCTACACGGCCGAGTCGCTGAAGACGATCAACGTCGCGGCCCACATCGAGGACGCCGACAGCACACACCGGGTCACCATCAGCACCTTCCAGGTGACCCAGGACGACGGCACCAAGCGCGCCGTGGTCAGCACCGACACCGGCAAGTTCGACGTCACGCCGCCGTATCCCTACAACACCGTCATCACGGTGCCGGCGGCCACCACCGGGGCGACCAGGCTCACCCTCACGGTCCGGCTGGATCTGCTGGTCGAGACCGCGCCGGAGTCGAACAGCTACTACCGCTCCACCGCTCTCGACACCCTGTCGCTGCCGCTGCTCACGAATGGTGCCGCCCAATGACCGAGCACAGTCCCGGCCTGCGCCGGGTGACCGACCGCCAGATCCTGCTGCCGAGAAGCGCCAAGGCCGGAACGCTGGCCCTGCCGCCCGCGCCGCCGCGGCTGGCCGAGCTCGAGGCGGTCGAGGCCGTCTCCGGCGAGATCGCCGCCGGCCCGTCCGCCGCGACGCCGCGCCACGCCACGATCAGCTGCATCATCCCCTGCTACAACGAGCAGGACACGATCGCCGACGTCCTGCGGAGCATCCTCGCCCAGACCCGGCTGCCGGACGTCATCCACGTCATCATCAACAACACCGACGACGACACCCCCGAGATCGCTCGCGGCTTCGAGGGCCGGCACACCCGTACGGTGAAGGGCGAGGAGTTCGTCACTGTCGTGCAGGTGCACGACATGGGCTCGAACCCCGACAAGAAGGTCGGCGCGCTCAACTACGGCTACTTCCTGTCCCGTGGCTTCGACTTCATCCTCGGCGTCGACGGCGACACGACCCTGGCCCGCGACTGCGTCGAGCGGCTCGAGCTGGAGATGACCGACGACCCGCGCATCGGCGGGCTCAGCGCCATCTACAGCTTCGACAAGAGCCGCTACAAGGGCCTGATGGCGCGCTTCCTGGTGGCCGGCCAGCGCGCCCAGTTCGCCGCCTTCAACATGGACAACCTGCTCCGCGGCCGGAACATGGCTGTCCTCGGTGGACAGTGCAGCCTGTTCAGCGTACGGGCGCTGGAAATGGTCATGATCCGCCACCACCAGCAGGCGCCGTGGGTCCGCGACAGCGAGGTCGAGGACAGCAAGCTCTCGCTGCAGATCAAGGACGCCGGCTTCAGCACGAAGATCAGCGCCACCGCCCGCGCCTGGGTCGGCCCGATGACCAACCTGCGCGCCCTGCACGGCCAGCAGGTCAAGTGGAACTTCGGCGCCATCGACCTGTTCTGGCCCGGCCAGCGCGGCGACAACAAGGGCCAGCCGTTCCACCCCAACCTGCGGCTGCGGTGGTACGAGAACGTCTCGATGCTGTTCAACCTGTCCTCGCGGCTCGGCTTCGTCCTGCTGCTGGTCGCGGCGCTGTCCATCCACGCCTTCGTGTTCAACCCGATCTGGCTGATCCCGCCGGCCGTCGCCGCGCTGCTCAACCTGCGGCTGGCGCTGGCCATGAAGGACAAGAGCGCTTCCGACCTGCTGTACGCGTTGCTGATCGTCCCGGCCGAGCTCTACATGTGGATCAGGATGGGGCACTTCGTCTCCGCCTGGACGCAGTTCCTGGCCCAGACCGACAAGGACAACTGGGCCGCGCAGGCCAACGCGGAGAAGGGCAAGGGCTCGGCGTACATCATGCCGCTGGTGGTCCTGCTGGCCATCCTCGGCGGCGCGATCTACGCGTGGAGCCAGCAGAGCATCGGCGTGCAGTCGGCGATCCTGTCGCTGGGCTGGCCGGTCCTCTACCTGGCGACCATCGCGCAGACCGTCTTCATGCTGCGCAAGCTCATCCGCCGCCACCGCGGTTTCGCGGTCTGACGGCCCCGATGCCCGGCCGGTGCGCCGGCCGGGCATCGGCTGCGTCAGGCGGTCAGTCGCGCCGCGGCTTCCGCGATGAGCTCCTTGGTCGCACGCTCGTCGAGACATTTCGCGGTCAGCTCGGCGAAGTTCGCCTGGCACCGGGCGACTTCGGCCGGCTGCTTCATGAAATGGTGCGTGCCGCGGTACTGCTCGACGTAGACGATGTTCAGGTCCGGCGCGTCGTCGTACTCGAGGATCGCCACGGCGGTCCCGAGCAGGGGATGCGCGCCGGCCGCGTACGGCGCGACACGCAGGCTCACCGTGGGCAGTTCGGACATGGCGACCAGGTGCCGCAGTTGCTCGGCCATGACACCGGCGCCGCCGATCCTGCGGTGGATCACCGACTCGTCGAGGATCGCCGTCAGGATGAGATCGCCCGCGTGTAGGCCTCGGTCTGCAGCAGGCCCGGCACGACCGTCGGCTCCCAGTTGCGCAGTGCCGACGCCTCCGCCTCGAGCCGGATAAAGGGCCCCACCGGCACGATGTCGCGGTATTCCGACCACCAGGCTCGTTCCCGTCCCGCTCGGGCCAGGCCGATCAGCAGCTCGCGGTATTCGTTGTCCCGCACGTCGTACAGGTTGAGGAGATCCTTGACGTCGCGGGGCGTCACGGCCACGCGCGCGGTCTCGATGCGGGTCACCTTGGCGGCGTGCCACTCGAACTCACCGTGTCGGTCCCTCATCGGCAGGCACAAAGTGGTCAGGAACGGCCGACAACGTTTGCGGCGGCTACGTGACCGGCGCGCGCGTCAGTGGCAGGAACACGGTGAGGACCGTGCCCATGTGGCGCAGGCTGGCGGCCTCGATGCGGCCTCCGTGGTCGGTGACGATCCGGTGCGCGATGGTCAGGCCCAGGCCGGTGCCGCCGGTCGCGCGCTGCCGGGCCGGGTCGGCGCGCCAGAAGCGGTCGAAGACGTGCGGCAGGTCGCCGGCCGCGATGCCCACCCCGGTGTCGCGTACGGTCAGCACCGCCTCGCCGTTCTCGGCCGCCACCGTCACCCGCACCTGGCCGTCCCGGTCGGTGTAGCGGATCGCGTTGGTCAGCAGGTTGCCCAGCACCTGGCGGATGCGGTCCTGGTCGGCCTCGACCCAGACCGGCGCCGGCGCGTCGGCGATCAGGTCGATGCCGGCCTCGGCGGCCACCGCCCGGTGCGCGGTCGCCGTGTTCGAGGCCAGGTCGGCCAGGTCGGTCGGTGTGCGGCGGTAGGTCAGGTCGCCGGCCTCGGCCATCGCCAGCACCTGCAGGTCGTCGAGGATGCGGCGCTGGAGCATGGTCTCCTCGTGCAGCGACGCGAACAGCGCCGGGCTCGGCTCGATCACCCCCTCGGCGAGACCTTCGAGATATCCGCGCAGGTTCGACAACGGCGTACGCATCTCGTGCGCCACGTCCGCGACGAGCTGGCGCTGGCGCTCCTCGCTGCGCTGCACCGCCTCGGCCATCGCGTTGAACGAGGCGGCCAGCCGGTTCAGCTCGCGGCCGCCGCCGGCCGGCACCCGCACGTCGAGGCGGCCCTCGGCGACCTGCTGGGAGGCGTCGGTCAGCCGGCCGACCGGGCGGCTCACCTGCCGGGCGATGAAGAACGTCCCGGCCAGCGCGACGACCAGCAGCCCGGCCGTGCCGGCGACGGCCGGCTGCCCGAAGTCGCCGATCTCGACGGTGCTGCGGCTGCCCAGGTAGAGCCGCAGCGGGTCGGGGGCGCCGCCGGACCGCACCGCTTCGGTGAACGCGCCGGTGAGACAGGTGTTGCTGGTCAGGCCGAGCCCGTCGCCGCGGGCCTCGGCGCACCGGGCGTAGTACGACCAGTACCGGTCGAACCAGGCCGTGTCGCCGAGGACGGAGCCGGTGGCCCGGCTCGTGCACGCGGGCGAGGCGGCCAGCTGCGCGCCGGTCACGTACGGCGCCCGGTCGCTGGGCAGCACCGGCGCCTCCCCGCGGGTCTCGGCCAGGCAGCGCACCAGGATGGTGGCCGCCCGGTACTGCGCGGCCTGCCGCAGCACGAGCGCCTGCGGGCTGCCGTCGAGCACGTCGGCCGGGTCCGGGCCGAACAGGCTCTTCGGGATCAGGTGCAGCTTGGGGAAGACGGCCGGCGGCAGCAGCGCCTCGGCGTTGACCGGGCGGATCTGCGGGACCGGGACCGGCATGATCTCGTACGCGACCGCCTGCACCGGCCCCGACGTGCGGGTGGCCCCGGCGTCGGAGTCGGCCAGCACCGTGCCCTTCTCGGTCTGCAGCTGGATGCGCAGGTGGGTGCGGTCGGACAGGCCGGTGATGAGCCGGTTCACGCCGGGCCAGGCGCCGTGCAGAACCCCGTACCGCTGGATCTCCGCGATGATCTCCGCGCGGTGCCGGTTCTGCGCGGTGAGCGCGCGTGCCACCTCGCGCGAGGTCAGGTTGAGGGTGAGCCACGCGGTCGCGCCGATCGCCGTCACCGCCACCAGCATGACCAGCAGGAAGATCCGAAGCCGGAAGCTCACTGCTCGGCCATCCGGTACCCCCGGCCGTAGACCGTCTGCACGTAGCGGGGCTCGGCCGGGTTCTCCTCGATCTTGCGGCGCAGGTTGACCACGTGGGCGTCGACGGTGCGCTCGGAGATGTCCTGCTCGAAGCCGAACGCCTTGTCGATGATCTGGGTACGGGTGAAGACCCGCCCCGGCTCGCGGGCGAGCAGCTCGAGGATCGCGAACTCCTTGGCCGTCAGCACGACCGGGACGGCTCGCACCCGTACCTCGAACCGGTCCGGATCAACCTCGAGGTCGCCCACCCGTACCGGCGCATCGGTCTCGCCCGCCGCACCCACCCGCCGCAGCAGCGCCCGGATCCGGGCCGTCAGCTCGCGCGGGCTGACCGGCTTGGCCAGGTAGTCGTCGGCGCCCAGGTCGAGCCCGAGCAGCATGTCGTTCTCCGACGAGCGGGCCGTGACCATGAGGATCGCGACGTCCGACTCGGCGCGCAGGATGCGGCAGACGTCGAGGCCGTCGACCAGCGGCATCATCACGTCCAGCACGACCAGGTCGGGCTTGCGGGCGCGGGCCACGTCGAGGGCCGCCCGGCCGTCACCGACGGTGATGACCTGATGCCCCTCGCGCTCCAGATAGAGGCGGATGAGCTGGGCGTGCTTGGCGTCGTCGTCGGCCACGAGGATACGTGCGGTCACGCGGCGATTGTTTCCGAGCATCGTTGGTCCGGCCAAGGAATGTGCGATTCCGATGAAGTCCGGATCCGATTCCGGTGGCGGTACGGATCCGGGCCGCTTCCGCACGAGTTCTTCACAGGTGGGTCCCTAGCGTTCCGGCGACCGACTCTGTGGGGGATGCCATGTGTGGGCTGACCGTCTTCGTCAGCAGCCGCCCGGTCGCCGCGGCACCGGACCCGGCGACCAGCGCCGCCTTCGCCGCCGCGCTGGAGACGCTGCACCACCGCGGGCCGGACGACACCCGGGTCGAGTTCGCCGGCGGCGCGGCGTTCGGCTTCAAGCGCCTGGCGATCGTCGACCGTGAGCACGCGGCTCAACCGATGACCTACCACGACCGCTGGACGCTGGTGTTCAACGGCGAGATCTACAACTACCGGGAGCTACGCGAGGAGCTCGTCTCCGGGCACGGCGCGACGTTCGCGACCGAGGGCGACAGCGAGGTGCTGGCGGCCGCGTTCCACTACTGGGGGCCGGGGGCGCTGCCGCGGCTGCGGGGGATGTTCGCCTTCGTCGCGTACGACCGCTGGACCGGCACCGTGCACGCCGCCCGCGACCCGTTCGGGATCAAGCCGCTGTACCTGCTCGAGACCGTCGACGGGCTGTTTGTGGCCAGCGAGCGCAAGGCCCTGCTGCCGTACAGCGGCTCGTCGCGGGCCACCCTCGACCACGACGCGCTTGCGCACTACCTGACGTTCCAGTACGTGCCGGACCCGCTGACCCTGCACCGCGAGGTGCGCCGGCTCCCGCCCGGGCACCGGCTGACCTGGACGCCCGGCGGCGGCCTGCGGACCGAGCGCTACTTCCGGCCCCAGCTGCGGCCGCTCAGCGTGCGGCCGGAGGCGGCGCACGCCGCGATCCGGGACGCCCTGCGCGACAGCGTGCGCCGGCACCTGCACGCCGACGTGCCGGTGGGCGCGTTCCTGTCCAGCGGCGTCGACTCGTCGGCGATCGTGGCGCTGGCCCGCGAGGTCAAGCCCGACCTGCACGTCTTCACCGCCGGCTTCGCCCACGACGGTTACTCCGAGGTCGAGATCGCGCAGGACACCGCGGAGCAGCTGGGCGTACGGTGCACGCCGACCGTGGTCTCCGAGGACGACGTGATCCGGGAGCTCCCGCGGATCGTCCAGCTGCTCGACGACCCGCTGGCCGACCCGTCACTCATCCCGCTCTACTTCCTGGCCCAGACGGCGTCCCGCTACGTGACCGTCGCGCTGTCGGGGGAGGGTTCGGACGAGCTGTTCGGCGGCTACACCATCTACCGCGAGCCGAGGTCGCTGGCCCGCATCGACCGGCTCGGCCCCGGCCTCAAGCGCGGCCTGCGCGGTGTCGCCCACGCGATGCCCGAGGGCATGCGCGGGCGCAGCTTCCTCGAGCGCGGCACGACACCGATCGAGGAGCGCTACTACGGCAACGCCCGGATCTTCTCGCCGGCCGAGAAGGCCCGGCTGATGCGCTTCACCGCCGACCCGCACACCGCGATCACCGCGCATCTGTACGCCGAGACCGCCGACGTCGACGATGTCGCCTCGATGCAGTACGTCGACCTGCACACCTGGCTGCCCGGCGACATCCTGGTCAAGTCCGACCGGATGTCGATGGCGCACTCGCTGGAGCTGCGCACGCCGTTCCTCGACCCGCTGGTCTACGCCGCGGCGGCCGGCCTGCCGACCGAGCTGAAGCTGCCGGCGCACAGCCGCGCGACCAAGCACGCGTTGCGCGAGGCGATGCGCGGCATCGTTCCCGAGTCCGTACGGTCGAACCGCAAGCTGGGCTTTCCGACACCGACCCGCCTCTGGCTCCGGGGTGCGATCGGCGACTGGGTGGCCGGCCTGATGGCGGGCTCGGGGGCGCGGGGGCTGCTCGACCTCGACTACGCCCAGGGCCTGCTGGCCGAGCACCGCGCCGGGGGCGCCGACAACTCCCGCAAGGTGTGGACGGTGGCGATGTTCTGCCTCTGGTACGCCATCTTCGTCGACGGCACGATCCGCCCGGCGAACCACCCGCTGGCGCCGCCGCCGGAGGTGGGCCCGGACCGGTGGGCTCCGCACCCGCTGCCGGCCCGCCGGCCGCGCCCGGTCGGGCCGCCCGGCGTACCGTTGCCCGGGTGAACGATGTCGAAGGTGCTCTGCTGTTCGCCGGCATCCCGCTCGCGGTGGTCGCGGTGGTCTTCGTGCTGGTCTTCCTGAAGACCGACAAGCCGAGCAAGGAGCCCATCACCAGACCGGTCATGGACGAGCGCCGCCGCGACTCCTGAGCGTTCGTCAGCCGCTTCACCGGGGCGCCTCGCCGAACCGGTGGAGGGTCCAGCGGGCCGGCGGCAGCCCGGTGGGATCGTCATCGGTGGTCCACTCGGTGATCGAGGCCGGCGCCACCGCGAGATCGAACGCGCGCATTAGCGGCTGAGCGGCGAGCGCGTGGAACGACGCGTTCACCGTCTCGCTGTGGCCGACCAGGACCGCGGTGGCCCCCCGGTGCCGGTGCGCGATGTCCATGATCGACCGCCCGCTCCGGGTGACGAGCTCGGCCCAGGTCTCGTTGCCCCGCTGGAACGGACGGAACACCCCGCCGCCCTCCCGCGCGTGCGCGTGGAGGAACTCGCCCTTCGGCATGCCGTCGGCGTAGTCCGGGGTGTGCCAGGTGCAGAGCCCGCAGTCCTCGACGGTCTCGACGCCCAGGGCCGCGGCGATCGGCCGGGCCGTCTCCACCGCCCGGCGCAGTGTCGACGAGTAGACCGCCGCGGCGTCATCGAGCTCGCCGGCCAGCCGCGCGGCCACCCGGTTCGCCTGCTCGTGGCCGCGCCCGGTGAGGCCGCGGCAGCCCCGCACCCCGCCGACGACGTCCTCGACGCCGTGCACCGATTCGCCGTGCCGCACAAAGATCAGCCGAGTCCGCATCGGCCCATGATGCGCGACCGGCGGTCACCTTTGTGCCCCGTGGATATCCGGCCGGAAATGTCATAGGTCCCGGCTAGTCTCCACCCCACCCAGTGACCGGGTGGGGATCGGTTGCCCCCCAACCTGGTGACGACCGGTCGCACGAGCCCGTGCCACTCGGCGCGCGCGGCGGGCACGACATCCTGGGCGTCCGGCCTCAGCGTCGTGCCGGCGCCTCCGCGGTCAGGGTGGCGGGCACCTCCGACCGGCGGGACTGCTTCGTCCGGTACATGGCCTCGTCGGCGTCGCGCAGCAGGCGGTCGGCGTCGGCGGGGGTGCCGGCCGCCACGCCGACGCTGGCGCCGACCGTGACGGTTCCGCCGAAGACCTCGATCGGCTCGGCGACCGAGGCGGCGATCAGGTCGGCCAGCACGGCGGCGCGGGCCGGGTCGGCGCCGGGCAGCAGCACCGCGAACTCGTCGCCACCGAGGCGGGCGATCGTGCCCGCCCGGCCCAGCAGCGCCGTGACCCGGCGGGCCACGGTGATCAGCACCTCGTCGCCGGCGTGGTGGCCGTGCACGTCGTTGACCTGCTTGAAGCCGTCGAGGTCGAGCAGCAGCATGCAGATCGGCAGCTCGGGGTTGGTCTCGCGCACCTTCTGCTGGAGCAGCACCCGGTTGGCGAGCCCGGTCAGCGCGTCGTGGGTGGCCTGGTGCCGCAGCTCGTCCTGGAGCCGGCGGGAGTCGGTGATGTCCCGGCTGTTCCAGACGACGCCGCGCACGTTGGGGTTGCCGCGCAGGTCGGTGGCGACCACGTGCAGCCAGGCGTACGTGCCGTCCTCGCGGGCGACGCGGAACTCGGCCTCGGCGCTCGACCCGGCGGTCAGCCGCTCGTTGAGGTCGGCGAAGACGGGGCGGTCGTCGGGGTGGATCCGGGGGTGCAGCGTGTCGGCGGCGGTCCGGCCGGCCTCGGCGCCGAGGATGCGGCCGGCGGCGGGGCTGGCGTACTGGACGACGTCGTCGGTGCCGACCACCACGATCAGGTCGGCGGCGTGCTGGACCAGCGCGCTGAACCACTCGCGGCTGGCGCTCAGCTCGGTCACCAGGCGCTCGTTGTCGCGGAAGGCGGCCTGCTGACGGGCCAGCACGAGGCCGGTGCTGATCAGCACGCCGACCGCCACGCCCCAGATGCGCAGGTCGGGGTCGACGGCCGCGAGGCCGGCCACCAGCAGCAGCTGGGTGGCGGCCACCGCCGCGTACGGGAGGCGGGAGAAGCCGCGCCGCTCGTGGGTGACCCGCCGGCCGAGGTCGCGGCGGGTGAGGATCTCCTGCATGCGCAGGCTGACCGGCATCAGCAGGCAGGGGGTCAGCTGGGCCAGGAACATGACGGCCGAGTCGCCGGTGATCAGGGCGGCGGCGGGCGCCGCGACGGCCGTGCCGGTGACGCCGAGCGTGCCGACCATGCCCGCGCTGCCGTGGAACGGCGCCGACGAGCTGAAGATCAGCTTGATCAGGCCGAAGGTCACCAGCATCATCACGGCCACGGTGGCCGACGCGCCGACCCGGTCCGCGACCCGGCCGTCGCTGAACTTGCCGGCGAGCAGGAAGTACCACAGGAACACGGCGACCGCGACGAGCACGGTCGCCGAGTCGAGCCACATCCGCAGGCGTTGCCGGCCGGCGCCGCCGAACGGGTGGAACAGCATGGTGATCACCACGATCACCATGCCGGTGACGACCAGGCCCGACTGCACGGCGGCCGACTGCGAGCTCTCCCGCCCGGCGATGGTCACGATCGTCTGATACGTGTCACCGAGCGTGCTGCAGACCAGGGCGGCGGTGACGGCGGCCCAGAAGCGGCGGGTGTGCCGGCCGTTGCCGGGCAACCGGAGCAGCCGCACGGCGATGCCGAGGGTGACCAGGTCGATCCCGGTCTGCACCACCCAGGACGAGCTCTCGCCACCCGGGCCGAGAAGGAACCACGGCACGAGGAGTACGCCGACAGCCGCCAGCACGCGCAGGACGGGGTCGGCGGTCAGTCGCCCGGTTTGCCGCATCCGATCAGTAGAACGCCGCCGGGTTGCCGGCCGGGTGCGGCCGCAGCAGCCTTCGGGTGCCGGCCGAACGGAGATCGACAAGGCCGAAAAACTGACGTTTCGTGTCGGTGTGATCACGGTACGAAGGAGTGTCGCCAAGTTGTCCAATTCCCCTGCCGCGACCTTGCGCCGAGCCCGTAGACCCTATAGACGGCGGCCAGTACCCGGCCACATCACTCGGACTATTTCGGCGGCGATGGGAGCAGCCCGGGATGCTGGTGTCGTGGCGACCGCTCAGCGGGTTGCTGGTCGCGCAGACCGGCGCGCTCACCGCCAATCGGATCTTGCTGGTCGCGCTGCCGTGGCTGGTGCTGACCGCCACCGGAAGCCCGGCGCGGACCGGGCTCGTGGCGTTCTGCCAGGTGCTGCCGTTCGTCGTCGTCCAGGCGCTGACCGGGCCGATCCTCGACCGGGTCCGGCCCCGGCTGGTGAGCACCGCCGGCGACCTGACCTCGGCGGCGGCGATCGCCGCCCTGGCGCTGCCGGGCGAGCGGCCGCTGTGGGTGCTGATGGCCGTCGCCGCGCTGATCGGGGCGGCCGACGGGCCGGCCACCGCGGCCAAGGGCATGCTCCTGCCGTCCGCGACGGCCCGGGCCGGCCAGCCGCTCGAGCGCGGCGCCGGCCTGGCCACGGCCGCCGAGCGGACGGCCACCGCGGCCGGGCCCGCCCTGGCCGGGTTGCTGATCGCCGGGTACGGGGTGCCCGCCGCGCTGTGGTCGGCGGTCGGGGCCCTGCTCGCGGCCGCCGCGGTCCTGCCCGCCGTCGCCGCCGGCCCGACCGGTCGGCTGTCGCGCACGGGAGTGTCGCCGCGCGAGGTGCCGCCGGCCGGTGACGCCTACCTGGCGCGGCTGCGGCACGGGGCGGAGTTCCTGCGCGGCGACACCTCGCTGCGGGCCATCGTCACGATGATCGTGATCACCAACTTCGCCGACCAGGCCTTCCTCACCGTGCTGCTGCCGGTCTGGGCCCGCGGCACCGGCCACGGCGCCGCGCTGGTCGGCCTGGCCATCAGCGGCTTCGCCACGGCGTCGATCGGCACCGCGCTGCTCGCCGCCTGGATCGGGCACCGGCTGCCGCGCCGCGTCACCTACCTGGTCGGCTTCGTCATCAGCGGCGTCTCCCGGATCGTGGCGCTGGCGGCCGGCCTGCCGCCCGACGTCGTGCTGATCATCTTCACCGTGGCCGGGCTCGGCTCGGGCCTGGTCAACCCGATCATCAGCACGCTCACCTACGAGCGGATCCCGCCCGAGCTGCTGGGCCGGGTGCAGACCCTGATCACCGCCTGTGCGTGGTCGGGCATCCCGTTCGGCGGCCTGGCCGGGGCCGCGATCCTGGCCGGCGCGGGACTCACCACCTCACTCTGGTGCTGCAGCGCCGGCTACTTGCTGGCCGTCCTGCGACCCGGCTGGCGCGTCGAATGGCACCCACCCGCCTCGCCGGCCCCGCCCATCACGCCGCCGGCTCCGGCCGGCGACCCGCCCGGCCGGGAGACCCGGCGAGCCGCGCCGGTGCGGCGCGAGATCCGCGGGCGCTACGGCCGCCACGAGCCGGCCCTGGTCCGCTCGGAGGAATGAGCGCGAGGAAAGCGCCAGGGATGAGCCGCCTGGAACGAGCGCCAGGGATGGGCCGCCTGGAACGAGCGCCAGGCGGCCGGAGCCGGTGAGCGTCAGAAGAGGCCCAGGCGGAACACCTCGAAGCTCGCCGCGTACTTGGTGGCGAGCCGGGCGCCGGTCTGGCGGGAGAACCCCTCCAGGAACTCCTCGGCGTCGAAGTCGCCCGAGCCCAGCCCGCGCAGGTAGGCCTCGTGCGCCTCGAGCGACCGGACGCCCTGCTCGAACGTCTCGGTGGTGTCGGCCGCGTGCCGGGCGCGGGGCGAGCCGGCCGCCCACACCTCGCGCACCCCGCCCCACTTCTCGAGGCCGTCCTGCTCGATCTGCTCGCGGAACACCCACCGGTTGGCCGCGTCCCGGACCGCGTCGAGCACCGCCTTGCCGGTGACGATGTGGTCGGACATGTTCAGGGCGTTGCCCTCGTCGTCCCAGCTGTCGTGGAAGTTGCCGGTGATGACGATCTCGGGCCGGTGCCGGCGGATCACCCGGCTCAGCTCGCGGCGCAGCGGCACGCCGTACTCCAGCACGCCGTCGGGCAGGCCGAGGAACTCCACCTCGGAGACACCGACGATCGCGGCCGACGCACGCTGCTCCCGCTCGCGCAGCGGACCGGCCTCGGCCGGGTCGATGCCGTCGATGCCGGCCTCGCCGCTGGTGAGCAGCACGTACGCGATCTGCTTGCCCTGGCCGGTCCAGCGGGCGACCGCGGCGGCGGCGCCGAACTCGAGGTCGTCGGGGTGGGAGACGATGGCGAGGCCGCGCTGCCAGTTCTCGTCCACGGGCTGCAGCGGGTGGGGCACGGTGGGAGCGTCAGCGGTCATGCGCTCCATCTTGCTCGGCCTGTCCAGTGCGGGACGGGCCGCCGGCGCACCCCAGCTGGTCGCGGCGGCGGGCCAGGTGGGCGGCCTCGGCGGCGTTGCCGGACAGCTCGATGGCCCGGTCGTAGGCGGCGAGCGACTCCTCGCCGCGGCCCGTCCGGCGCAGCAGCTCGGCCCTGGTCGCGTGGTACGGGTGGTAGCCGGCGAGCCGGTCGCCGAGCCGGTCGACGGCGGCCAGCGCCACCTCCGGCCCGTCCAGCTCGGCCACCGCGATCGCCCGGTTCAGCGCGACGACCGGGGACTCATCGAGCCGGACGAGCTGGTCGTAGAGGGCGACGACCTGCGACCAGTCGGTGTCGCGCACGTCGCGGGCCGAGGTGTGCACGGCGTTGACCGCGGCCAGGATCTGGTAGCGGCCCGGCGCCACGCCGCCGGCCAGGCGCTCGCGCACGAGCCGGTGGCCCTCGGCGATCAGCTCCCGGTCCCAGGCGCCCCGGTCCTGCTCGTCGAGGGCGACCAGCTCGCCGGTGGCCGAGACCCGGGCGGCGCGGCGGGCCTCGGTGAGCAGCATCAGCGCCAGCAGGCCGGCCACCTCGCCGTCGGCCGGCAGCAGCTCGCGGATCAGGCGGGTGAGCCGGATCGCCTCGCCGGTCAGCTCGTGCCGGAGCGGCTCGGCCCCGGCGCCGGCCCCGGTCGCCAGGTAACCCTCGTTGAAGACCAGGAACAGCACGGCGAGCACCCCGGAGACGCGCGCCGGCAGATCCTCGGCGGCCGGCACCGCGTACGGGATGCGGGCGGCTTTGATCTTGTTCTTGGCCCGGGTGATCCGCTGTTCCATCGCGGTCTCGCGAACCAGGAAGGCACGCGCGATCTCGGCCACGGTCAGCCCGCCGACCAGGCGCAGGGTCAGCGCCACCCGGGTCTCCATGGCCAGCGCCGGGTGGCAGCACGTGAAGATCAGCCGGAGCCGCTCGTCGTCGATGACGCCGATCGGCTCGGGCGGCTCGAGGTACGTCATCCCGGCCTCCCGGTGCTTGTCGTCGCGCTTGCTCTCGCGCCGGATCCGGTCGATGGCCCGGCGCTGGGCGGTGGTGGTGAGCCAGGCGCCCGGGTTCGGCGGGATGCCGTCGGCCGGCCACCGCTCGACCGCGATCGCGAACGCGTCGGCCGCCGCCTCCTCGGCGATGTCCAGGTCGCCGAACCGCCGGGCCAGGCCGGCGACCACCCGCGCCCACTCCTGACGGTGGGCCCGGGTGATCGCCTCCTCGATGTCGCTCACCGGAACGGCCGTACCTCGACCTTGCGGTTGCAGGCCTTCGACCCGTCGGCGGCGAGCTTGAGTGCCACGTCGAGATCGGGTGCCTCGAACACCCAGAAGCCGATGATGAACTCCTTCGACTCCAGGAACGGCCCGTCGGTGATCAGCGCCGCGCCGGCGCGGTTGTCGATGACGGTGGCCGCGTCCGGCCCCGCCAGCCCGCCCGCGAAGACCCAGTGGCCGTCGGCCTGCACCCGGTCGTTGAAGACGTCGATGGCCGCCATCTCCTCGTCGGTGGCGAGGGCCGTGTTGTCGTTGATCACGGAAACCAGGTACTGCATCTGAAGATCATCTCCCGCGTCTGGGGCGCCCTCGTGGGCACTCTCTACCGGTACTACGAACGCCGCGGGCCCGGGCCGACACCGCGCCCCGGAATTATCTCCGGCGGCTCAGAGGCCGAGCGCCTGCCGGAGGAAGCGGTCGACGGTCTCGAGCGTGGGCCGGCCGGTCCCGGGGGCGGCCTCCCGGCCGGCGGCCGTGCGGCGGACGGTGGCCACGGCGTGGGACGGCGAGACGATGCTCTTGTCGTGGCCGGCGCCGGGGACCGAGTAGAAGGTGGCCGGGGCGCCCGCGGCGTGCAGCGCGTCGAAGAGCAGCCGGCTCTGGTGCAGGGGGACCAGGCGGTCCTCCTCGCCGTGCGCGATCAGGAACGGCGGGGCGTGCTTCGCGACGTACGTGATCGGGTTCGCTCTCTGCACGGCCGAGGGGCAGGTCAGGATCGGGCAGCCGAGCAGGGACGACTCGGGGGAGCGCGGGTCGGCGTGGCAGGTGGTGAGGCCGAAGTTGCGGTTGAGCTCGTCGCAGGCGCCCGGCAGCATGTGCGCGTCCATCTGGGCGAAGTCGGTCGGTCCGTAGAGGTCGACGACCGCCTGCACGTCGCTCGGGTAGCCGCCGACGCCGACCCGGCCCTCGAACGCGGGCCCGGTGAGGCCGGCCATCGCCGCGGTCCAGCCGCCGGAGGAGTCGCCGAGCACGGCCACCCGGCGCGGGTCGATGCCGAAGCCGGCGGCGTGCTTGCGCAGCCAGCGGATGGCCGCCTTCACGTCGTGGACCTGCGCCGGGAAGCGTGCCTGGCGGCTCGAGCGGGTGGAGACGCCGGCGACCACGAAGCCGGCGGCGGTGAAGAAGGGGGCGAGGCTCTGCGCGTACGCCTTGCCGTCGTCGCCGAACCAGCCGGAGCCGCCCATCACGATCAGCAGGGGCCGCCGGTTCGCGGTGCGCCGCCCCGGCAGGTAGAGGTCGAGCAGGTGCCCGCGACCCACGGTGGCCGCATACGAGATGTCCGGAAAAATGCGCATCTCGCGCCCGGACGACGCGGGGGCGGGCGTGGCGGCGATCAGCAGGGCGACGGCGGCGAGCAGACCGGGGAGAACGCGACGACGAGCCATGGCTCCTCCTTCGGTCGATCGTCCCCCGCTATGACCGTTCCTGGCCAGGGTGATCTTCCGAGTCAAGGCATGGAGAGACGCCTATGTCCGTTTTTTCTGCGGCGGAAGATCTGATAGGCCTGAGGGGTGGCGACAGGGGAGGAGCGACCGTTGCGGGCTCTGGTGGTGCGCGGGGGATGGGAGGGTCATGAGCCGGTCAAGGCGACCGACATGTTCCTGCCCTTCCTGGAAAGATCCGGTTTTGCGGTACGGGTGGAGGAGTCCCCGGCGATCTACGCGTCGGCCGCGGACATGGCCGCCGTCGATCTGGTCGTGCAGTGCATGACGATGTCGACGATCGAGAAGGAGGAGGTCGCCGGGCTGCGGGCGGCCGTCGCGGCCGGGACCGGGTTCACCGGCTGGCACGGCGGCATCGCCGACTCGTACCGGGCCTCCTCGGACTACCTGCAGCTGGTCGGCGGCCAGTTCGCGACCCATCCGAGCAAGGAGCCCGGCCGCTGCCGCGGCGACGCCTCCGACAACTTCCTGAAGTACCGCGTCTCGTTGACCGAGCTCGGCCGATCGCATCCGATCACCGCCGGGCTCGACGACTTCGAGCTGGAGACCGAGCAGTACTGGGTGCTGCACGACGACCTGATCGACGTCCTCGCCACCACCACCCACCCGGTCGCGCCCTGGCACCCGTGGCACCGGCCGATCACGTCCCCGGCGATCTGGACCCGGGAGTGGGGCCGGGGCCGCATCGTGGTCACGACCCCCGGGCACAGTCTCGACGTCCTCGAGAACGGCAATGTCCGTACCGTCATCGAAAGGGGCATGCTGTGGGCGACCCGCACCGCGTCGGGATCGTAGGCGCCGGCTTCATCTCCCGGGCCTACCTGTCGACGCTGGCCGGTCACCCGCGGGTGGCGATCGCCGCGGTCGCCGACCTCGACCCGGATCGGGCGGCCGCGGTCGCCTCCTCGCTGCCGTCGGCGCGCGCGATGTCCGTCGACGAGCTGCTCACCGGCGGCGAGGTCGAGACGGTGCTCAACCTGACGGTGCCCGCGGCGCATGCTCCGGTCGCGCTCGGTGCCGTTTCCCGCAAGCTTCACGTGTACGGCGAGAAGCCCCTGGCCGCGACCCTGACCGATGCGCGTGCGATGGTCGCCGCGGCGGCCGCCGCCGGGGTGACGCTCGGCTGCGCCCCCGACACCGTGCTCGGCACCGGCATCCAGACCGCGCGGGCCGCCGTCGACGGCGGGGTGATCGGCCGCCCGGTCGCCGCCTCGGCCGTCATGGTCACGCCCGGACACGAGCGCTGGCACCCGGACCCGGACTTCTACTACCTGCCCGGCGGCGGCCCGCTGCTCGACATGGGCCCGTACTACCTGACCGCCCTGGTCCAGCTGCTGGGCCCGATCCGGGCCGTGACCGGCGCCGCGAGCCGCCCGCGGTCGTCCCGCACGATCGGCAGCGGCCCACGCCAGGGCACGACGATCCCGGTCGAGATCGACACCCACGTCACCGGCATCCTCGAGCACACGTCCGGCGCGCTCTCCACGATCACGACGAGCTTCGACGCCGTACGCACCACCGCGTCCCCCATCGAGATCCACGGCGACCGGGGCTCCCTGGCCGTACCCGACCCCAACAAGTTCGACGGCGACGTCCGCCTCTTCGAGCTGGGCGCCACCGAGTGGCGAACCCTGCCCCCGTCGGCCGGCTACACCGCGGCCGCCCGCGGCATCGGCCTGCTCGACCAGATAGCCGCCGCCGAGCCGCGCGCGACCGGCACCCTGGCCCTGCACGTCCTGGACGCGATGACGGCCCTGCTGGAGTCGGCCGCCGCGGGCCGTCGCCGGGAGCTGACCACCACCGCCGAGCGGCCGCCCCTGGTCCCGCTGACCCCGGTCGAGGAGTGGACCGCCGCCTGATCGTCCTGCCGCTCTGCTTACCGTCGTCCTGCCGCCCATCGTCCTGCCGCCCATCGTCCTGCCGCCCTTTCGTCCTGCCGCCCTTTCGTCCTGCCGCCCTTTCGTCCTGCCGCCCTTTCGTCCTGCCGCCCTTTCGTCCTGCCGCCCTTTCGTCCTGCCGCTCTGCTTACCTCCGCGCGCCCGGATGCCGGGTTAGGCTGCCGCCATGACCGGGCAGCTGCGTGCGACCATTGCCGCGCTGCCGGTAGCGCCCGGCGTCTATCGGTTCCGCGACGGCGCGGGCCGCGTGCTCTACATCGGCCGCGCCACGCAGTTGCGCGGCCGGGTCGCGTCCTACTGGGGTGACCTGCGCGACCGCCGTCATCTGCGCCGCATGGTCCCGCAGATCGCCCGCATCGAGGCGGTCGCGTGCGACTCGGTCCACGAGGCGGCCTGGCTCGAGCGCAACCTGCTGGAACGCGCCAAGCCCCGCTGGAACCGCATCCGCGGCGGCACCGAGGTCCCGGTCTACATCCGCCTGCACGAGGTCGCCGGCACCCCGCGCCTGGTCCTCGCTCACTGGCCGCTCCCGCCGCTCGCGCCGGCCCGGCCGGAGGGCGAGGCCCCGCCCGGGCCCGCGCGGCCGGACGGCGAGGTCCGGCCCCAGCGTCCCCGGCCGGACGGCGAGCCCCTGCCCGGGCCTGCCCGGTCGGATGGCGAGGCCCGGCCCGGGCGTCCCGGGCCGGACAGCGAGCCCCTGCCCGGCGCCGGCAAGATCTTCGGCCCCTATCTCGGCGGCGCCCGCGGCCGGCTGGCCGTCTCGGCGCTCGACCGCCTGTTCCCGTTGCGCTACACCGGCGACCGGCTCGACGGCGGCCTCCGCGACCTGGCCCGCATCCGGGGTGTCGCCCGAACCGACCGCGCCGCCTTCATCGACACCATCGCCGCGGTGCTCGGCGGCGACATCGGGGCGGCCCGTGGCGTACGGGAAATGCTCGAAGCCCACCGCGACCGCGCCGCCGGGAACCTCGCCTTCGAGCTGGCCGCGCGCATCCAGGAGGAGATCGAGGCGATGGAGTGGATCGTCGCCGAGCAGAAGGTCACCCGCCTGGTTCCCACGCCCGACCACGACGTCCACGGCTGGTCGGACGGCTTGCTGGTCCGCTTCCGCATGCGAAAAGGTCGCTTGGACGGGTGGGAACAACGCCCGAGCTCGTACGCGGCGGCCCGCCGCCACCTCGAGCTGACGCCCGCCGAGTGGGTCGCTTTCGCCGGCCGCAACGCCGCCCTGGCCCGCAGGCTGCTAACGCCCTGACCGACGCGGCTGCGGCCGGCCCTGCGCCCGCATTGCTCCTGCGCGGCTCGCACTGTTCCTGGCCTGTCCGCGTGCCCGTGCTGCTCGCGCCCCGTGCTGCTCGCGCCCCGTGCTGCTCGCGCCCCGTGCTGCTCGCGCCCCGTGCTGCTCGCGCCCACGCTCCTCCTGCGCCGGGTCCTGCCCGCGTTGCTCCAATCCGCGTCGCTCGCGCTCATGCTCTCCGCGCCCACCGCTCCGGCCTCGCGCCAAGACCTGCGGCCTAGCCTCCTAGGAAGCTCAAGACAGCGTGACGCGGCCAACCGCCGCCGACTCCGGCCGCGGCGCTCAACCGGGGCGAGGCGGTGCTGGGGAGCCGCTCAAACGATCACGGCGCGGCGGTTGGGGCCGGTCTTGAGCGCGGGCGAGCGGGTCGACGATCGCGGCACGGCGGTGGCGCCGGTCTTGGGCGCGCGCGAGCCGGTCGACGACGAGAACGGGGCGGTGCGATCAATGTTGACGACGCGACCTCGGTGGGGCGACAGCACGCGACGCGGGTCCGGGGGAGACCCGCGTCGCGTGTGGTGGGGGGAGTTGGTCTTGAGGGGCGGTCAGCCGGCCACGGTGATGGTGAACGTGTCGACGTCGGCGCCGTCGGTTTGGGCTGTGGCGGGGCCGCCGTCCAGCCATGTCGTGGTGGTGCCGGTGCCCAGGAGGCCGGTGGGCGTGCCGGCCGGCGCGGTCAGCACGAAGTCGAAGGCCCGCGTGTCGCGCTCCGCCAGCTGGCCGCCGGCTACGCCGCAGGTGGAGGCGTTCTCGCCGGGTGCGACGGGCAAGCGGTCGGTGCCTAGGACGCAGGCGTCGGGCGGCTCGATGGACGGGTAGTCGACGCCCGGCGGGACGACGATCGCGGCCGACAGGTACGCGTGCGGGGCGTCGGTGCCGTTGCGGACGCTCACCGGGACCCGGCCCGCGAACGTGCCGTCCGGCCGGCGGGTGAGGGTGACGTCCCGGGCGGTCACGGTGAGGGCGGCGGCGGTGCTCTGGGCGTACGGCCGCGGGTTGCGCACCGACCCGGTGACGGACCGGAAGATCGCCGCGAAGTCGGCCGTGGAGCCCTCGACCGTGACCGTGCCGTGCTGGGGAGCGATCTGCGGGTAGACCCGCGGGCGGGCCGGCGACCGGAACCGGACGGTGACAACGCCGGTGCCGCCGGGGGCGATCGCGGCGTCCAGGGAGCAGATGGCGATGGCCCGCTGGTCGGGCGTGTGGTCGAGCGTGCAGCCGGAGGCGCCCTCGATGGTGTCGATGGTGGCCGGCAACGGCTCGGTGATCAGGACGCTGCCGAGGAAGGGCTCGGCGGTGTCGTTGTGGATGGTCGCCCGCACGCTGCCGGTGTGTCCGTGGCGCCCGGGCTCGAGAACCAGCGGGCCGGCGGTGACGGTGACGGCGGCGGCGGCGGCGGGGGCGGCGGCGGGGGCGGGGGCGGCGTGGGCGCTGACGGCGCTGGTGGCCAGCAGGGTGGCGGCCGTGACCGCGGTGACGCTCGCGCGCAGGAGGGTGCGCATGTGGAGGTGCTCCCGTTCATCGATCCCCGTGAGGCCATGAGATGCACGGCCATCGATTTCCAGGGACCTTAACAGGTGATCCGCCGGCCCTGCACCGCGGGCGGTCGCCGAAGCGCGACCGCCCGCGGGCCGGAACGAACTACATCAGCGCACCGCGTACGCCCGAAGCACCGTCTGGCTGACGGTGTTCCCCTTGGTGTCGGTCGCCGCCACGCGCAGCGACGCGAAGCCGGCCGTGCGCGGGTGGTCGACGATCGCCACCCGGTGGTCGCCGGATCCGCGGACGGCGGCCCGCTTCCAGGTCTTGCCGTCGTCGTAGGACACCTGCACGGTCAGCGACCGGACCGCGCCCGCCGCCGAGCCGGGCTGCCGCTCGACCGTCAGCGGGATCTCGAAGCGGCATCCGCGCGCCGCGGCGCCGGAGCTGTCGAGGCGCGGGCTGAACCGGACCGTGGAGACCGGCAGCCGCTGGAAGTCCTCGCCGGCCACGTGCGCCGACTTGAACGTCCACGTGCCGCTGACCGAGGTGGAGAGCGTGTGCGGCGCGCCGCGGGTCGAGGAGGCCTCGAGCCGGTACGACGCCTTGCCCGCGGGCACGTCGTAGTCGGTGCCCTCGCCCACCTTCGTGCCGTTGCGGTAGAGCACGACCGAGTCGGTCTCGGTGGTCGAGCCGCCGGGGTGTCCGGCGCCGTCGCCGAACATCGGCACCACCGCGATGATGTGGTCGGCCTGCCGGCTCACCCACAGCCCCACCCACGGCGGCTGGGTGACGTTGGGCCCGAAGACCGCCGTGTTCCACGCCTGCGGATAGGTGCGACCCGGCTTGTACGCGACCCGGCCGCTGGTCTGCTCGCTGAGCCACTCCGGGAACTCGTCGCCGACCGCCGGCAGCTGCTGCATGAAGTCGCCCGACCAGGGAGCGTCCGTGTTCACGTACTCGGTGCGGTGGAACGGCAGCTTGAACGGCAGGAAGGTGGTCCAGCCGCCGCCGTTCTCGGTGTACTGCGCCATGTTGCCCTTGGCGCCCTCGGCCCCGGTCGCCTCGGCGGCGAACGTGGTCTTGAGCGTGGCCAGGTCGGACAGGCGCGGGGCCCGGGTCAGCCCGGCGAAGTTCCGGCCGGGGCTGAAGTACGCCAGGTCGGTCGTCCACGGGCTGTTGCGGAACGTCCCGTCGGCGCCGGGGTCGGCGAACGAGCCGTTGACGCTGCCGAGGAAGAACGGCTTGGACACCTCGTTGATCCGGCCGGTGTACAGGGTGTCGAACGCGTCGCCGATCAGCGAGACGGACATGCCGAAGTTCTCGGACGTCCAGTCGGAGTTGATCGCCGCGAGCAGGGTGCCCGCGTTCTTCTGGGGCGCCTTCACCCGTACCGGCTTGGCCTTGGTGCCGTCGATCTTCAGGGTCATGGTGTGGTCGACGACGACCTCGGGCGCGACGAGCTGCCCGGTGGCGACCTCGCCCTGGTGGATCCAGGCGAACACGCCGTAGCGGCCCTTGGGCAGCCGGAACTTCTCGACCGGGTTCGCCGAGTAGCCGTCGAACTCGAGGAAGGTGTCGAGGTTGAACAGCGCGACGTAGTGGTCGGTGCTGGGCTTGCCGTCGAGGCCGGTGACCGGCACGGTGACGTCGTAGCTCTCCACCTCGCGGTCGACGCCGAGCGGGGTCTCCACCCGTACGCCGCCGGCCGCCGTCGCGGTGAGGTAGCCGCCCAGCGGCCCGTCGGTCAGGCTCGCGTCGCGGGTGTCGGCGGTGACCGTGGTCGAGGCCGTCCCGCCGGCCGGCACCGTCAGCGTGGTCTTGGCGACGGTGAACGGCTTGCCCGGCGCGGCCAGCGACAGGGTGACCGCGGCCGGGCCCGAGTTGCGGTAGGTGACGGTCCTGGTGACCGGCTGGTCGTCGCCGTGCGGCCAGCGCTGCAGGCCGAAGCTCAGGCTGCCCTCGTCGGCGGTGACCGTCTGGGTGATCTCACGGGCCACGTCGACGCGGCCGGCGCCCTGGTCGAACGCGTTCACGCCGGCGGTCGGCTTGGCCGAGCCCATCAGCGTGTTCTTGCGCAGCTTCGACGACCAGCCCGGGTGCTCCTGCACGAGGATCGCGGCCGAGCCGGACACGTGCGGGGTGGCCATCGACGTGCCGGACAGCGACACGTAGCCGTCGACCGGGGCGGGGTCGCCGATGACGCCGTTCTTGGCCTTGGCCGCCACGATGTCGACGCCGGGCGCGGTGATGTCGGGCTTGAGGCCGTGGTCCTCGGCGCGCGGGCCGCGGCTGGAGAAGTCGGCCAGCTGGTCGTCACGGTCGACGGCGCCGACCGAGAGCGCGGCGTCGGCGGTGGACGGCGAGCCGACCGAGCCCGGGCTGCCGTCGTTGCCGGCGGCGATGACGAACAGCGTGTCGTACTGGGCGGTGAGGTCGTTGACCGCCTGCTCCAGCGGGTCGATCTCCGGGGTGTCCGGGCCGCCGATGCTGATGCTGACGACCTTCACCTGCGGCGCGGCCCAGGCCATGCCGGCCAGGATCGCCGAGTCGTCGCAGAACTCGGTCTCGCAGACCTTGCCGATCAGCAGCTTGGCGCCGGGCGCGACGCCCTTGTAGCGGCCGCCGGACGCGGCGCCGGAGCCGGCGATGATCGAGGCGACGTGCGTGCCGTGCCCGACCTCGTCGTCGACCGTCGGCGCGCCGGTGAAGTTCGCGGTTCCCACGATCTTGCCCGCGAAGTCCGGGTGGGTCTGGTCGATGCCGGTGTCGAGGATGCCGACGGTGACGCCGGTGCCGTCGTAGCCGGCCTTCCAGGCGGTGGGCGCGCCGATCTGCGGCACGCTGTGGTCGAGGGTGATCTTGCGCTTGCCGTCGAGCCAGACGCGCTGGACGCCGGGGCGCAGCGAGCGCGCGGTGGCGGGCCCGGCGGTCAGCGAGGACCACAGGGACTGCCGCTCGGCGACGTCGGCGTGCACGGCCAGCGCGCCGACGGCCGGGATGTCGCGGGTGACCTGGGCGCCGCCGGCGGTGAGCGCGCTGCGGGCGCTGCTCGCGCTGCTCGCGTCGTTCTTCGGGTACGAGACGAGCAGCTTGAGGTCGCCGGTGGCGTTCAACAGGCTGACGTCGAACAGCCGTTTGTCGAGCCGGCCCGCCCGCAGCAGCGGCAGGGCGTCGGACGGGATGACGTAGCGGTGCCCGCCCGATCGCTGGGTCATGAACCTGATCTTCGACCGGCCCGGTCCGGGCTGGACGGAAGCGCCCTGGCCGTGGACGGTGACCCGGTCGCCGGTGATCAAGGTGACCGACGTGGATGATGTGGCCTGGCCGGCCCGGTCGGCCGTGCCGGCCGGGCCCGCTCCGCCGGTGGCGGGCGGTGCGGCCGCCGCCGGTGCCTGCAGTGCCGCGACCACCAGGGTCGCGGTCAGTAAGACGGCCGGCAGTCTTCGTCGACGCATCAGGTGCCTCCCCGTGCCGGGACCGTCCCGGCTCCGGATAGACCCTGGCAAATACTTGCGGCGCCGTGTGCCCCGGAGTCCGCGTTTGCCGGAATTCGGAACTTCACGCCCGTCTTACGGCGCACGCCCTAAGAAGCTCAGCAACTGGTCTCCCGGCGATGCGCCGGGCGGCGCCGGGCGCGGGCGGTCGAAGCGGCCCGGCCGGTCACCCGGCCGCACCAGCACCACGGCCAGGTCGAGCAGCTCGTCGGCGAGGGCGGCCGGGATCGGGCGCGGGTCGCCGCACGCGCGCGCCACGTCCCAGCCGTGCACGGCCAGCTCGATGGCGCCCGCCCCGGCGAGCAGCGGCGCATTCAGGCGCGCTTCTTCCGCCCGTACGGAGGCGGCGCCGCAGGCATGAGCCCAGGCACCGACCAAGCGTGCCGCGCGCTCCCGGGCCGTGGCGATCACCTCGGCCGCGTCCGGCAGCGGGACCAGCGACACCCGCCCCGACGCCGCCTCCTCGATCGCCGCCATCGAGTCGATCAGGTGCGCCAGCAGGTCCCGCAGATCCCAGGCGGCGCACGGCGTGGGACGTGACAACAGCGCCGGCGTCACCAGGGAGACGCTGCCGAGGCAGAAGGCGACCGCCCGTTCCAGCACGGCCACCCCGGCCCGCAGCGCCGTGTCCATCTCAGACCGGGATCGATTCCGGGAGGCCGAAGGTGGCGAACAGCCGCAGGTCGAAGAAGCTCGACACGTGGCGCACGCCGTGCGGCGCGAGGGTCAGCACGGGCAGGTTGAACGGCCGGTAGGTGTCGCCGTCGCGCATGTAGAGGCCGAACGCGTGCTGGCCGTTCGCCCGGGTCGGCACCAGCTTCATGTCGCCGGGTCCCTGGGCCGGGCAGCGCGTGTCGATCAGCCGGGCGATCGTCTCCGGGCCCTCGTACCAGCCGGCGAACGGCGGCATCTCCCAGGTGGCGTCCTTGGTGAAGATGTCGACGAGCGCCGGGATGTCCTTGGCCTCGAACGCGGCCACGAACCGGTCGAGCAGGTCGCGCTCCTCGGCCTCGGTCGGCACCGCCACCTCGTCGGCCGACACGGTGGCCTGGGCGAGCTGGGCGCGGGCCCGCTGCAGGGCGCTGTTCACCGAGGCGGTCGTCATGCCGAGCATCTCGCCGACCTCGGCCGCCGGCCACTGCAGCACGTCGCGCAGGATCAGCACGGCCCGCTGCCGGGGCGGCAGGTACTGCATGGCCGCGACCACGGCGAGCCGGATGCTCTCCCGCTGGGCGACCACGCCGGCCGGGTCGATCAGCGCGTCCGGCACCGGCACCAGCCAGGGCACCTCTTTCTGCTCGTTGAGCGCGTCGGCCGGGTCGGAGCTGGGCGCGCCGAGCCCGATCGGCAGCGGGCGCCGGCCGCGGGACTCCAGCGCGTTCAGGCACGCGTTGGTCGCGATCCGGTGCAGCCACGTGCGCATCGAGGAGCGGCCCTCGAACCGGTCGTACGAGCGCCAGGCCCGCACGTACGTCTCCTGTACCAGGTCCTCGGCGTCGTAGACCGAGCCCAGCATCCGGTAGCAGTGCGCCAGCAGCTCCCGCCGGTACGGGTCGGCCTGCTGAACGAATTCGGTGTCGGTGTCCACGACGCGCCTCCTCGTAAGTACCGACCGCTCTCCGCGCCCGGACTCATCGCTGCGCCGCCGATGAGTTTCGCCGGCGGCCCCGGTCTGTCCTGGCGATCCTATTGAGTGGAGGAGACCGTGAGCCTGTCCGACCGTCGCTGGATCGCGCTGCTGGTGCTGTGCGCCGGCATGTTGATGATCATCCTGGACGTGACCATCGTGAACGTGGCCCTGCCCGCCATCCAGGCCGAGCTCGGCTTCACGCAGTCCGGGCTGGCCTGGGTCGTCAACGCCTACCTCATCCCGTTCGGCAGCCTGCTGCTGCTGGCCGGGCGCCTGGGCGACCTGATCTCCCGCCGCGGCGTCTTCGTGGCCGGGCTGATCGTCTTCACCGCCGCGTCCGCGCTGTGCGGTGTGGCCGGCAGCCAGCAGATGCTGATCGCGGCCCGCTTCCTGCAGGGCGTGGGCGGCGCCGCCACGTCCGCCGTCATCCTCGGCATGATCGTCACGATGTTCCCGGCGCCGGCCGAGCAGGCGCGCGCGATCGGCGTCTACAGCTTCGTGGCGTCGGCCGGGGGAGCGGTCGGCCTGCTGCTCGGCGGCGTTCTCACGTCGGCCGTGAACTGGCACTGGATCTTCTTCGTGAACGTGCCGGTCGGCGTCGCCACAGTGCTGGCGGCCCGCCGCCTGATCCCGCACGACCGGGGTCACGGCCGCGGCGCGGACGTTCTCGGCGCCGCGCTGATCACCGGAGCCCTGATGGCCGGGGTCTACGCCGTCGTCTCTGGATCATCGAATAAACTCGGCCCGGGGGCGCTCGCCATCATTCTCCTGGGAGCCTTCGTCGTGCGCGAAGCCACCGCCAAGTCGCCGCTCGTCCCCCTCCGGATCTTCCGCTCCCGCACCCTGACGTGTGCCAACCTGGCCCAGCTGACCAGCGCGGCCGGCATGTTCGGCATGTTCTTCGTGGGCGTCCTCTACTGCCAGCACGTCCTCGGCTACGGCGCCCTGCGCATCGGCCTGGCGTTCCTGCCGGTGACGGTCGTGATGGGCGCGCTGTCGCTGCGATACACCGAGAAGCTCATCTCCTCCTACGGCGCCCGCCGTCTCGTGATCGCCGGTCTGGCCCTGGTGGCGGGTGGTCTGGCGTGGTTCGCCCGGGTGCCGGCGGACGGCTCCTACGCGACGGACGTGCTGCCGTCGATGCTGCTGCTGGGTCTCGGCGGTGGGCTGGCGTTCCCGGCGCTGGCCGCGCTGGCCATGTCGGACGCGACGCCGGAGGACGCGGGCCTGGCGTCGGGCGTGTTCAGCACGACGGCCGAGGTGGGGTCGGCGCTGGGGCTGGCCGTGCTGGCGACCTTGTCGGCGCAGGGCTTCCGCACGTCGTTCGTGGCGGCGACGGTGATGGTGCTGGTGGCGCTCGGTATCGCGGCGTCGATCTCGTCGACGCGGACGAAGGCGGCCGAGCGGGAGCTGGTCGCCGCTTGATCGCGGCGCCGCCCGCGATCTTGATGATTTGCCGCATAGGGGGAGCGGCAACTCATCAGTGTTCTGGCGGGTGAGGAGCGGGCGGGCGTGGTGGCGGCGGCCCTGGCCGGATCTTGTTGAGTTGCTGCACCCGCCGGACGGAGAAGTTCTCAAGATTCGCGGGAGAGGCGGCGGTGCGGGGGCGGTGGCGCGGAGTGGGGGCGGTGCGGGGGGCGGTGCGCGGGCGGGCGTGGGCGGTGCTCGGGCGGGGCCGGTCGCGCGGGGCGTGGAGCGGGGCGGCCGTGATGCGGCGGGCTCCGGAGTTCGAGTTCGGTCGAAGAAGCGGCCCGCCACCCTGAACCCCACACGGTTACCAGTCCGTAAACTTCAGCATGACCGCGCTGCTACCTGAGGTCCATCGGCCGGCGCACCACGGTGTGCGCGGGCTGCGCCGCAAGGGGGTGGCCCTGGCGGCTACCGGTGTCACGGTTCTTGTCGCTCTCGGGATGCTGGCTCTCGCCGTACCGGTGCCCGGTCTCGAAGGTTTTCTCGGTGACCGCGTCCGGCAGCGCGTCGGTGACCAGGTCGCCTGCCCGGGAACGCTGCCGTCCCGGCCGGAGGTGACCGTCGGCGGTGACGGGCCGCTGCTGCCGCAGGCGCTGCGCGGGACACTCGGCGAGCTGCGGGTCAGGGTGCCGGACGTGACGCTCAGCGGAGTGCCGCACGCCGCGTTCGCCGCCACCATGAAGGACGTCAGCCAGCCGGACGGGAACAGCACGCACGTCGGGAGCATGGACGCGGAGATCACCGTTGCCTTCGCGAATCTGCCGGCGCAGGGGCAGGCGACCAGGCCCTCCTTCCATCGCGCGCCCGATGGCGGGCTCACGGTCGACGTGGTGATGCCGGCCGAGGCGGCCGACAACGTCAAGGCCCGGCTCTATCTCACGATGAGCGTGCAGGGCGAGACGGTGCGCTCGGTGCCGCAGCGGCTGGAGCTCTTCGGCAGGACGGTGCCGGCGGGGCAGGTGAGCGATCTGACCGGCGGCGTACGCACGGAGAAGCTCCCGCATCTGCCGGACGGCGTGGTCTACAAGTCGATCACGCCGCGCGCCGACGGCCTGCACGTCGCGCTGGGTGGGGTGTCGACGACGCCGCTGTCGGCGCTGCCTTCCACGGTGGGCGGGCGGGACGTCACCTACACGGCGGCGGACGGGCTGCTCGGCATCAACACGTCGGCGATCGGCCTGCCGCTGACGATCAAGACGGAGCCGGTGCTGTCCGGGACCACGCTGACGCTGACGCCGCGTAAGGTCCACATTCTCGGCGGCGACCACGATCCGGGCGACGCGATCGCCAAGCTGGTCCTCGCGCAGACGGACAAGAGCTCCCTCAGCCGTACGCTGCCCGCGCTGCCCCGTGGGGTGTCGTACCGCTCGGTCACGGTCGACCCGGGCGGGATCCGGCTGGTCATCGACGGCGTCACCGTGAAGCCGTTCTCGGCGCTGTCCCAGCCGGCCGGGGACCACCCGACCACGTTCGGGGCGGCGGGCGGGCTGCTCACCGCGACGCAGAAGGGCGGCTCGGGCGAGGCCACCCCGATCACGCTCTACGGGCGGCCGGTCATCCGCGGCGCCACGTTGGACATCGCGCCGCGGCAGATCCAGATGTTCGGCATCCGGTTCCCGGCCGCGAAGGTGCTGGCCGAGGTGTCGGCGCAGCAGACCACGTTCCCGCTGCAGAAGCTGCCGGCCGGACTGGCGTACGGGAAGGTGGAGGTCCTGCCGACCGGCCTGCGCATCCGTCTGTCGGGCCGGGACGTCACCCTGGCGCGCGGCAGTCTCACCGGCGGGTCCTGCTGACGGGGTCTTCCGGCCCGGCCGGCAAAAGGGTTAAAATGCGCATCACCCCCCGGCTCATCGGGCTCCCGGGCCGACAACGGTCGCCCCTGCTTCACGGATCCCAGCCGGCGTGCTGTTCATATAGATGGCTTTACCGACCTGAGTTTCCCGCGTGTCGGTGCGGATCTCAGCTTCCGCCGTTCCGGTGGTCGAGCTGAGCCGTGCGCCCTCTCGACCGGTGTCGAGAGGAGTCCGGGATGGAGCCTGCGATCTGGCTCGCGATGAGCGCGTCGCTGGTCGGCGCGGCCGGCGCGGCGTTCACCGTGTGGCGGGAGAAGATCCGCGCCCGCAGCCGCCGGGACAGCCTGCACGAGGCCCTGCGCAAGACCCGCCCGGCCGACCGGGCCAAAATCATCGAAGCGCTGGCCAAGTACGAGCGGCAGCCCCCGGACGCCCGGAAATGATCGTCGCGCGGCCGTCCGGCCCCACCCGGTCACTGGGTGGGGCGACGTTAGCGCGGGGGTACGACAATCTCGCGCCACCATCCACAGCCTTCACGGCGGGCTTCACGGCCGGCGGCGATCAGGCGGTGCGGCTGCGCCACAGCAGCCAGACGAAGTAGGGCGCTCCGATCATCGCGGTCACCAGGCCGGCGGCCAGCTGGGTCGGGGCCAGCACGGTGCGCCCGAGGGTGTCGGCGACGCTGACCAGGACCGCGCCCAGCGCCACCGCGACCGGGACGGATCGGGCGTGCTTCGCGCCGGTCAGGGCCCGGGCCGCGTGCGGGGCGACCAGGCCGACGAAGGCCAGCGCGCCCACCGCGCAGGCCGCGGCCGCGGTCAGCACCGCGGCCAGGGCCAGGAACGCCAGGCGCGCTCGCGACAGCGGCACGCCCAGCACGCGCGGAACGTCCTCGTCCAGTGCGATCAGGTCGAGCGTGCGGGCGCCGGCCAGGGTCAGTGGCATGGCGGCGAGCAGGACCAGCGCCACCGGGATCACCTGGCCGGTCGTCCGGCCGTACGTCGAGCCGGCGAGCCAGGTCAGCGCGGCGCTCGTGTTCCACGGGGAGACGACGACCACCAGCAGCGTGGTCAGCGCCGTGGCGGCCGCGCTCACGCCGATGCCGACCAGCACGATCCGGTCCGGCGCCGGGCCGCGGCCGGCCGCCAGCCGGTAGACCAGGGCGAACGTGGCGAGGGCGGCGACCGTGGCGGCGGCCATCGTCGGCCAGACGCCGAGGCCGGGCAGCAGCAGGGCGACCGTCACCGCGCCGGCCCCGGCTCCCGGCGTCACGCCGAGCAGGCCGGGCTCGGCCAGCGGGTTGCGGCAGACGGCCTGGACGATCGCGCCGGCCAGGGCCAGGGCGGCGCCGCCGAGCAGGGCGGCCAGCACCCGGGGCAGGCGCTGGTCGAGGACGAACCCGACGGTGCGCCCGGCCCGGCCCTGCCACCAGTTCGCGACGTCGCCGAGCAGCACCAGGCGGTCGCCGAACAGCAGCGCCGCGACGAACGCGGCGACCAGGGCCACGGCCAGCACCACCCCGACGGTGACGATCCAGCCGCGGGAGCGGACCGACCCGTGTGCGCCGCGCGCGGGTGCGGCGGCCGGGCCGCCGTCGCGCAGGCCGCGGGCCAGCCAGACCAGGACGGTGGCGCCGGCCAGCGAGGTGACGACGCCGGTCGGCACCGAGATGGCGGCGTCGGCCGGCAGCACGGCGCGCAGGAGCACGTCGGCGCCGACCACCACGATCGCGCCGGCCAGCGCGGCGAACGGGAGGAGCAGCAGGTGGGCGCCGAGCCCGGGGACGCGCCGGGCGATCAGGCGGGCGATGACCGGCGCGCACAGGCCGGCGAAGCCGATCGGGCCGGCGACGGTGACGGCGGTGGCGGCCAGCAGGACCGCCACGGTCACCGCGAGGACCCGGGTACGCCGTACGTCCACGCCCAGCACCCGGGCCGGGTCGTCGCCCAGGGCCAGCACGTCGAGGCGGTGGGCGAGCAGCAGCACGAGCAGAAGGCCGGCGGCGACCAGGGGAGCGGTCATCCTCACCTGGTGGCCGCCGGACTGGACGGTGGTGCCGCTGCCCCACGCGTACAGGCCGACGGTGTTCTGCGAGAACAGCATCAGCAGCACGACCGTCAGCGAGTTGAGCGCGAGCGCGACCGCCGAGCCGGCCAGCAGGAGCCGGGTCGGTCCGGCCGCGCCGCCGCGGGACACCAGCAGCACCAGGCCGGCGGCGAGCAGGCCGCCGGCGAAGGCGGTCAGGCCGTTGAGGAGGAACGGCAGCGAGACGCCGAAGGCGGCGACCGCGACCACGGCGACGTAGGCGCCGGCGTTGACCGCCAGGGTGTCGGGGGAGGCCAGCGTGTTGCGGGCGACCGACTGCAGGACGCCGCCGGCGATGCCGGCCGCGATGCCGACGAGCAGGGCGGCGGCGAGCCGGGGCAGCCGGCTCGTGACCAGCACGGCCACCGCCTCGGCCCGGTCGCCGTCCGGGTGGGCCCAGGGCAGCAGGGCGTGCAGCAGCTCGCCGGCGCCCAGGCGCGCGGTGCCCTGGGTGAGGTGCACCGCGGCCAGGACGGCGAGCAGCACGACCGTGCCCGCGAAGACGGCGGCGACGCGGGACGTCCGGCGGTGCTCCGCCCGGGGCCGCGCGACGGTGGGGGCGGTGATCGTGCTGGTCATCGGGGTGAGCCTCAGGCGGAGAGGGCGGAGACGAGAGCGTCGACGTAGGCGTTCGCCGAGGCGGGACCGCCGAACATCCAGATGCCGTCCGGGGTGCGCTTGACGTTCTGCGCGGTGACGAACGGCAGCCGCTTCCAGACCGCGTTGTTCTTCAGCGCGTCGGTGAAGTCGCCGCCGTCGGACTTGTTGGCCACGTACAGGAAGGTGCTCTGCGGGTTGGTGATCTTGGTGAGGCCCTCGACGTCGGTCTGGGCCAGGCCGTAGTCCTTGTCGCCGCCGGCCGTCCACTGGTTCCGCAGGCCCAGCTGCGCGGCGATGGCGCCGAAGAACGAGGTCGGCGTGTACATGCGCAGCGAGACCGTGCCGGAGTCGACCCAGCCGTCGGACATGGTGAACGGCGCCCCGGCCTTGCCCGCCCTGGCCAGCGCGTCCTTGCCCGCGGCGACCTTGGCATCGAAGCCGGCCAGCAGCTCGGCGCCCTTGGCCTCGGTGCCGGTGGCCTTGGCCAGGGTGGTCACCGTGCGGCGCATGTAGCCGATCGGGTCGGCCCCGTCCGAGCCGCGCAGGGCCAGCACCGGCACCTTGGCCGCGAGCTGCTTGATCACCGTCTCCTGGAGGTCGGTCGTGGTGACCACCAGGTCGGGGTCGAGCGCGACGATGGCGTCGAGGCTGGGCTCGCCGCGCTGGCCGACGTCCGGGGTGGCGGCGTCGATCGGGGCGCTGGTGTCCCAGACGTTGTAGCCCTTGACGTCGGCCTGGCCGGCCGGCTCGACGCCCAGCGCCACCAGGTTCTCGGTGAGGCCCCACTCGAGCGAGACCACGTTCCTGGCGGGCGCGTCCAGATGCACGGTCCCGCGCTCGTCGGTGAGGTCGACCGGTCCGGAAGGTGCCGGCGAGCCGGGAGCGGCGGCCGGGCCGGCCGGGTCCTCGGTGGTGCCGCAGGCCGCGACGAGGAGCGCGGTGAGCGCGGCCGCCGAGGTGGCGAACGCGCGACGGGTGAGAGCCATGCGGAGGGAACCTTTCGTCATCGGAGAACGGCCCGGGCGTGGTGCCGGCCGAGGGGGCGGGTGCGGACGTGGCCGCCGGCGTCGACCGCGACGTCGATGCGCAGGCCGTAGATCTCGGTGAGCAGCTCGGCGGTGAGCACGTCGGCCGGTCGCCCGGCCGCCCGGACCACGCCGCGGTGCAGCAGCACCAGCTCGTCGGCGACGGCGGCGGCCTGGTCGAGGTCGTGCAGCACCACGCCGACCGCGACGCCGTGCTCGTCGGCGAGGTCGCGGACGATGTCCAGGGTCTCGATCTGATAGCGCAGGTCGAGGAACGTGGTCGGCTCGTCGAGCAGGACGACGCCGGTGTCCTGGGCGAGGCAGGTGGCGAGCCAGACCCGCTGCAGCTCGCCGCCGGACAGCTCGTCGACGGCCCGGCCGGCCATGCCGTCCACACCGGTCAGCCGCATCGCGCGCTCGACCACGGCCGGACCGTCCGGGTCGCCGGCGCCGAAACGCGACCGGTACGGGTGCCGGCCGTAGGCGACGACGTCCCGCACCCGTACGCCGCCGGGGGTCGGCCGCGACTGGGTCAGCAGGGTGACCCGCCGCGCGAAGTCCCGGGGCCGCAGCGCCAGCGCGTCGTCGCCGTCGAGCGTGACCGAGCCGCCCTGGGGCGCGTGCAGCCGGGCGAGCGAGCGCAGCAGGGTCGACTTGCCCGAGCCGTTCGGCCCGATCAGCGCCACGACCCGGCCCGCGCGCAGCTCGATGCCGGCGCCGTGCACGACCGTGCGGCCGTCGTAGGCGAGCGTCAGATCGGCGCCGGTGAGCGCCACCTCGCTTGTCATGAGGTGAGGCTAACCTAACTTGTTCTTGCGGGACAGGCGGGTCCCCCGCGGTGAGCCCGGTCACGTCGCCGCGCTGCGCCGGCTAAGCGGACGGCCGGCGGACACAACGCGGCCGATACCATCGCCCGGGACTTACGGCGCGATCGAGGGAGTGGGCCAGCGTTGATCTCGCACGTCACCACCGCGAGGGCGCGGGATCGGCGGTACGTCGAGCAGGTCACCGATCTGGTCAACGTGGTCTATGCGGCGGCCGAGGAGGGCCTGTGGATCGCCGGCACCGACCGGGTCGGCGCCGCCGAGATCGCCGGCTACGTCGCGGCCGGCGAGCTGATCGAGGCCCGCGACGGCGGCGAGCTGCTCGGGGTCGCGCGGGTCCGGCGCCTGGCCACCGGCGAGGGCGAGCTCGGCATGCTGGTGGCGGACCCCGGGCAGCGCGGCCGGGGGATCGGGCGCGGGCTCATCGCGTACGGGGAGAAGTGGGCCGTTGATCGGGGTTTGCGGACCATGCAGCTGGAACTTCTCCTGCCGCGGGAGTGGACGCACCCGGTGAAGCAGTTCCTCCACGAGTGGTACACCCGGCTCGGCTACCGCGTCGTGCGGCGGGGCGACCTGGCCGACGACTACCCGGCGCTGGTGCCGAGGCTGGCCACGCCGTGCGACTTCCTCATCTTCCACAAGCCGCTCGGACCCGCGTGACCGGTCAGCCGAGCGCCTCGGCGACGCCGCCGCGGGACTCCAGCGCGCGGGCCGGGGTGCGCAGCCGCAGCCAGGACAGCCAGCCCAGGGCCACGATGAAGCCGAAGCTGATCACGCGGTAGAGGACGACGGCGGCGACCGCGGGCGCGGCGCCGACGCCGCCCGCGACCAGGCCCAGGATCAGGGCGCTGTCGATGATGCCGAGCCCGCCGGGGACGATCGTGATCGTGCCGGCCGCCATCGCGGCGCAGAAGGCGAGCAGCACCACGGTCAGCGCGGCCGGGCGCTCGCCCACCGCGCGGAAGCACAGCCACAGGCAGAGCGCGTCCAGCGTCCAGTTGAGCAGGGCCAGCCCGGCGGCGGCGACCGCGTGGCCGGCGCTCAGCCGGGCCGCGCGCAGCTGGGCCAGGAACGCCGGGATGCGGTCCCGGCCGTCGGTCGCCGGGCGACGGCGGAGGCGGTTGAACAGCGCCAGGGCCGGGCGGAAGATCGCCGGGTGGCGCGACACGTGGCGCACGGCCAGAACCAGCGCGACCGCACCGCCCAGCAGCCACGCCAGGTGATGCCACTCGGCCGCGCCGCCGGCCGCGACCGCGCTCGCCAGGGTGAGCGCGGCCAGGGCGCACGCGGAGAGGATGCCGCTGAGCGCGATGGCCCACGAGGCGACCGCGGGCGAGGCGCCGAGGCGACGCATCTGCTGGAAGTTGAAGCGGGTCGAGAAGGCGGGACCGCCGGGCAGCGTGGCGCTCAGCGAGTGCGCGGCGTAGGCCAGCTTGAGGTGCTCGACGATCGAGGCGCGCACGCCGGCCGACCGCAGCAGGTGGCGCTGCATCCGGGCGTACGCGTTCATGGCGCCCAGCTCGACGCCGGTCGCCAGCACCAGCCACCCGGGATGCGGCGTCCGCAGCTGACGCAGCGCGCCGGCCAGCGCCGGCCAGCCGAGGACGAGCTCGACCGCGAGCAGGAGCAGGAGCGCTCCGATCGCCACGCCGCGCAGTCGCCGTTTCACCCTTCGAGCATCGACTAAACTTTCTCGCGGGGCAAGTTTTCGCGGTGAGAACGCCGTCACGTCGGGCGCGTTGCGTTTTGCGGCACGTAGCCTGCCGGAATCGGCAATCCGTTATGCCCGTTTAACGGAGCCGCAACATTGACCCCAATGCAGAATGCATTCTACATTGTGGGCTCGATCACATGGAGATCGCTCGAGCCTCTCCCTCCGCGACACCCCATCGCTCGCAGGAGGCCCCCATGACCACCATCGAGACCCGCACCGTTCCGCCGCGCGTGGACGCCGTCATCGTCGGCGCCGGTTTCTCCGGCATGTACCTGCTGCACAAGCTGCGCGAGCAGAACCTCACCGCCGTCGTCTTCGAGGCCGGCGCCGGCGTCGGCGGCACCTGGTACTGGAACCGCTACCCGGGCGCCCGGGTCGACGTCGAGAGCCTGGCCTACTCGTACTCGTTCTCCGAGGACCTCGAGCAGGAGTACCCCTGGCGGGAGCGCTACCCGACGCAGCCGGAGATCCTCAAGTACGCCAACCACGTCGCCGACCGCTTCGACCTGCGCCGCGACATCGTGTTCCGGACCCGCGTCACCGGGGCGGGCTGGGACGACGACAGCCGTACGTGGCTGGTCCGCACCGAGCACGAGGACGCGGTGACGGCCCGGTTCCTCATCATGGCCACCGGCTGCCTCTCCACCCCGAAGCTGCCCGAGATCCCCGGCATCGAGACGTTCAAGGGCGCGTCCTACCAGACCTCGCGCTGGCCGCACGAGGACGTCGACTTCACCGGCAAGCGGGTCGGCATCATCGGCACCGGCTCGTCCGGCGTGCAGTCCATCCCGGTCATCGCCGAGCAGGCCGCCGACCTGACCGTCTTCCAGCGCACGCCGTCGTTCTCGCTGCCGGCCCGCAACCGGCCGCTGCGCCCGGACGAGATCGCCGACATGCGGGCGACCTATCGCGCGTACCGGAAAGCCCAGCGGGAGTCCTCGGGCGGCGTGCCGGTGGTGGTGCCGACGAAGTCGGCCCTGGAAGTGTCCGACGAGGAGCGCGACGCCGCGTTCGAGCAGGCCTGGGAGAGCGGCAGCCTGGTGAACCTGCTCTCCACGTTCACCGACTTCGCGATCAGCCAGGAGGCGAACGACACCTGCAGGAACTGGATCCACGGCAAGATCCGCGAGATCGTCCGGGACCCGCGGACGGCCGCGGACCTGTGTCCGGAGTACCCGGTCGGCACCAAGCGGCCCTGTCTCGACACCAACTACTACGAGACCTACAACCGGCCGAACGTGCACCTGGTCAGCCTGCGGCGCACCCCGCTGGTCGAGGTCACCGAGAAGGGCATCCGGACCAGCGAGCGGGAGTACGAGTTCGACGCGATCGTCTACGCGACCGGCTTCGACGCCATGACCGGGGCGCTGACCGGCGTCGACATCCGTGGCCGGGACGGGTTGTCGCTGAAGGAGACGTGGAGTGCCGGCCCGCGTACCTATCTCGGGATCGGATCCTCGGGTTTCCCGAACCTGTTCATGATCACCGGACCCGGCAGCCCGTCCGTGCTGTCGAACATGATCGTCTCGATCGAGCAGCACGTGGAATGGGTGGCCGGCGCCATCGCCCACCTCGACCGTGAGGGCCTGCGCGCCATCGAGGCCACCCCCGAGGCCCAGGACGCCTGGGTCGCGCACGTCAACGAGCTCGCCGGCTACACCCTCTATCCCAAGGCCAACTCCTGGTACATGGGCACGAACGTGCCCGGCAAGACCCGCGTCTTCATGCCGTACGTGGGCGGGGTCGGCGAGTACCGCAAGAAGTGCGACGACGTGGCCGCCCGCGGCTACGAGGGCTTTTCACTGATCGCCTGACCCCGGAAGGAGAAGTCGATGTCCCGTCTTGACCTGATCGACCCCGAGCTGCGTCCGCCCCTGGAGGCGCTGCTCGACGCCCTGCCCGGCGGCTTCAACGCCGTGCCCGACATCGTCCAGCGGCGCGCCGCCATCGAGGCGATGAACGCCGGCGTCGAGATCCCCGACAATCCGAACGTCGCCAAGGAGGACCGCACCGTCCCCGGCCCGGACGGCGAGCCCGACATCACCGTCCGCATCTACCGCCCGGTCAGCGCCACCGGCACCTGCCCCGGCATCTACTTCATCCACGGCGGCGGCATGATCCTCGGCAGCGTGGCCGGTGAGGACCCGACCGCCACCCTGCTCTGCGACCGGCTCGGCGCGATCGTGGTGTCGGTCGAGTACCGGCTCTCGCCCGAGCACCCGCACCCGGCGCCGGTCGAGGACTGCTACGCCGGCCTGGTCTGGATGGCCAAGAACGCGGCCGAGCTCGGCTTCGACCCCGAGCGGCTGGCCGTCTACGGCGCCAGCGCCGGCGGCGGCCTCACCATCGCGGTCGCGCTGCTGGCCCGCGACCGCGGCGGCCCGGCCCTGCGGTTCATGATGCCGATCTATCCGATGATCGACGACACCAACACCACCGACTCGAGCCGGGAGATCGACGACATCGGCATCTGGGACCGGGCCGGCAACATCGAGGCCTGGTCGTGGTACCTGGGCGGCAAGGAGGCCGACCAGTACGCGGCGCCCGCCCGCGCCACCGACCTGTCCGGGCTGCCGCCGGCGTTCATCGACGTCGGCACGGTCGATCTCTTCCGGGACGAGGACATCGCGTTCGCCCAGCGGCTGATGGCCGCCGGCGTCCCGACCGAGCTGCACATCCACCCCGGCAGCTACCACGCCGCCGAGACGTTCGCCCCCGACGCCGCGCTCTCCCGGCGGATCTGGGCGTCCCGCCTGGACGCCTTGACGCGGGCTCTGTCCCGGTAACCGATATACAGTGGACGGCGTTCAGCGGGAGACGAGATGACCGACGACGACCTCGAACTGCTGCGCTCCCCGGGCGTGCCCGATCGGGGCGCCGACGGGCCCGGCACGATCCTGGTCGGTGTCGACGGCTCTCCGACCTCGCTGCACGCCGCCGCCTACGCCGCCGGGCTCGCCCGCCGGCAGCGCTCCCGGCTGGTGGCCGTCTACGTGCGCACGGCGGCGAGCTTCGTGCTGCCGGTGGCCGACGCCGGTGCCGCGTGACCAGCGTCAACGACGCGCAGGACGCGGTCGAGCGGGAGCTGCGCACGGCCATCGAGCAGCGGGTGGCCCCGCTCGACGTGGACGTGCGGCTGGTGGTGCGCACCGGCGACCCGTACGCGGAGCTGCTCGACGTGGCCCGCCAGGTGCACGCCGACGCGGTGATCGTCGGCCGCTCCACCAAGATCCTGCACCGGATCGCCGGCTCGCTGGCCACCCGGCTGGTGCGCTGCGGCCGCTGGCCGGTCACCGTGGTGCCGTAGCCGCCCGGTCGTCGCGGCTCAGGCCGAGGGCCTTGCGGAAGAAAGGAGCTCGGGTGCCGGCTGCTCGACGACTCCCGCCTCGATCAGCGCGTCGATCCGGTCCTCCGGCAGCCCGAGCACCCGGGCGAGCACATCGCGGGAGTGCTCGCCGGCCAGCGGCGCCGGGCCGAGCTCGGGGTCCGGGACGTTCGCGAAGACGGCCGGCCCGTTCTCGGCCGGCATCGGCCGGGCGATCCGCGGATGGCGCATGGTGCGGAAGAAGCGGCGCTCCGCGAGATGCGGGTCGTCGAGCAGCTCGGGCACCCGCTGCATCATCGCGGCGGGCACGCCGGCCGCCTGCAGCTCGGCCATCGCCCGGCGCGGCGGGCGCGCCGACGTCCACGCCGCGATCAGCTCATCCCGGCGACCGGTGTTCTCGAGATCATTTCCCAGTACGGCCGAGAGCCGCCGCCAATCGTCCTGGTCGCGCGGGTCGACGACGCACCACTCGTCGTCCCCGGCGCACGGGTAGATGCCCCCGGTCGTCGTCCGCCCGGCGGCCAGCTGGCTCAGGATCACCTCGGCCTGGGCGACGCTGACCGTGCCGCCGCGCCCGGTGCGCCGCCGCTCGACCAGCTTGGCCAGGATCGCCACCGCCTCGACCCGGGCCGCGACATGGTCGGGATAGATCGTCGACGCGTCGCTGAAGCTGTCCTCGTCGTCCGGGTAGCGCCACATGCCGCTGAGCCCGGCCGAGGCGCGCACGAGCGGGCCGTACCCGAGTCGCCTGCTCCACGGCCCGGTCGGCCCGAAGGCGCTCGACTCGGCGACGACAATGCCCGGGTTGATCGCGGCGAGCCGGTCGTAGCCGAGACCGAGCGACTCCATCGTGCCCGGCTTGAAGTTCGACACCACCACGTCCGACTTCGCCACCAGCTTCTCGAAGATCCCGAGCCCTTCCGGCGTACGGAGATCGAGGCCGAGCCCCAGCTTGTTGCGATGCCCGTAGGCGAAGGACGCACTGATCGGCGACCCGTCGAACGTCTGCCGGCTGCCGTCGGGGAAGGCCCTGTTCTCGACCTTGATGACCTCGGCGCCCATGTCGGCGAAGAGCCGGCCCAGCTCCGCGCCGACGACGATGACGCCGAGGTCGAGAACGCGCAGCCCGTCCAGCGGCCGCCGCCGCGTCCGCGTGGTTTCCTCCTTGCGCGCGGACTCCTCCTCGGCCGGGAGCGACGCGAGCACCTCGTCGGTGTGCTCGCCGATCGCCGGGGCCGCGAGGCGGATTCCGGCCCGGCGACCGTCGATCTCCACGCAGCCGTTCGGCATCACCACGCCGAGCACCTCGGCGAAGGCCTCGCGCGCGACGAAGTGGTCGGCGGCGCGCACCTCGGCGGACGAGAGCAGGGCGGCGGTCGGCACGCCGAAGGCCTGGCCCTGCGCGACGATCTCCTCGCGCGTGCGGCCGGCGAAGAGCCGCCCGATCGCCGGATAGATCTTCCCGGTCGCGGCGAACCGCGTGCCGAGGTTGTTCAGCGCCGGGTCGGCGAACTCCGCGGGCCGGCCCAGCCACGCGAACATCCCCTGCCACTGGCGCGGCGCGAGCACGCAGATGCGCACCCAGCCGTCGGCGCAGCGGAAGATCGGGTAGAGGTGCCGGGCGTCGGGCCGCCCGCGCGGCCCGTCGGCGGCCGGGACCCCGCCGGTGGCGCTGCCGCCGATGCCGAAGCCGGGGTCGAGCACCTGCGCGGTGGCCTCGTAGACGGAGACGTCGACCAGGTCGCCGCCGCCGGCGAAGTACGCGACCAGGGCCGCCCACGCCGCCTGGACGGCCGCCGACTCGTACGCCATCGAGCCGGGCGGCATCAGCGGCTCGCGCCCGGGCAGCCCCGACCGGGCGAGCACGCCGCCGAGGGCCAGGTGCGTCGACTCGGTCGCCTGCCAGTCCCGGTAGGGCCCGGTCAGCCCGTAGTCGGTGACGGCCACGACGACCAGCGCCGGGTGCGCCTCGCGGAGGGCCGCGAGGTCGTCGGCGGCGTTGGTCACCAGGATGCCGGCGGTGCCGAGCAGGCGCCGCAGGCCCACGTCGTCCACCACCACGGCCCGCTTGTTGACGTTGTGGGTCGCGTGCCGGGCCGCATGCCGGCGCGACGCGGCGCCCTCGGCCGGCTCCACCCGGATCACGTCGGCGCCGAGGTCGGCGAGCAGGCGGGCGGTGGTCTCGCCGGGGCCGTCGGTGCGGTCGACGACGCGAACTCCGGAAAGGGGAAGCTGAGCGTCCATGCGACCCACCATCGCCCGCGCGGCCGGGGCCGTAAATCGCTGTTTCGCGCACGTTACGTGCCGCCCGCCGCAATGCGTCACGGTACTTCCTTGCCGGTGATCGTTCAGTAACGTCAGACTGGACGGCATGGACATCGCGCAGCTGCGTTGCTTCCTCGCGGTCGCCGAGGAGCTGCACTTCGGCCGCGCGGCCGAGCGGCTGCACATGACCGCCTCCCCGGTCAGCCGGATCGTCAAGGAGCTCGAGCGCGAGCTGGGCACCGACCTGTTCGTCCGCGGCTACCACCGGATCCAGCTGACGCCGGCCGGCCGCGAGCTGGCCCGCCGGGTGCCGCCGCTGCTGGCCGAGTTCGACCGGCTGCGCAGCGAGGTCCAGCTGGTCGCGGCGGGGGAGGAGCGCGTGGTGCGGCTGGGCGGCTCGCACCTGTCCCCGCCCGGCATCCTCGACGCGGTCGTGGAGTGCGCCGAGAAGGGCAATCCCGGCCGCGAGGTCGACGTGGCCCTGGCGCCGTCGGCCGAGCTGCTGCCCCGTCTCGAGCGCGGCGAGCTGGACGCCGCCGTCGTGCACCTGCCGGTGGCCGAGCCCGCGATGATGTCGATCGGCCTGGCCTCGTACCACTTCATGGTCGCCATGCGCCACGACGACCCGCTCGCCGGCCGCCCGGCGCTGTCGCTGACCGACCTGGTCGACCGCACGATCGTCACCTACCCGCTGACCCTGCAGCCGCTGGCCATGCAGGGCCTGCGCGACGACCTCGTCCGCCGCGGCCTGCGGCATTTCCGGCTGCTGGCCGGCGCCGACGCGGCCATGCTGGCCGGCCACGTCCGCCGCACCGGCGAGCTGACCTTCACGCTGTCGCCCGAGACCGGCGGCTCGGCCCGCATCTTCGACGATCCGGCGTTCGCGCTGGTGCCGCTGGTCGACGCTCCCCGCTTCCGGCTCGGCCTGGTCTGGCTGGCCGGCCGCGACGCCGACCGCGTGGTGCGCGGCGTCGTCGCGGCCGTCCGCGAGCGCTGGTCCCGGGGAGAGATCGAGGTCTAGCGCGGCCCGCGGCGTCGGACCGCCGGCGGCAGGCGCCGGTGGTGCCGGCGCTACCGATGCCAGCGCAGCGGCGCCTCCCCGTCGGCCCGGACCGCGCCGGCCGCGGCGAGATGATGCAGGTGGGCGAGGGTCTCGGCGAGCGCCATCCGCCGCATCATGCCGTGCAGCGCGTCCCATCCGCGCGACCAGGTGAGCCGGGAGGCCACCTCCCACGCGGTGGCCGGCGCGGCGAGCACGCCCAGGATCTCACGGCCGCGGTCCTCGTGGTGCCGGGCCAGCTCGGCGGCCCGGTCGCCGATGCCGCGGAACCGGTACTCGTGCGCGGGCAGCGCCTCGTCGGCGTCGAACTTGGCCGCGGCCTCCAGGGAGCCGAGATAGTCGCCGAGCGGGTCGCCGCCGGCGCCGGAGTGCACGCCGATGTTCGGGCTGATCCGCGGCAGCAGGTGGTCGCCGGTGAGCAGGATCCCGGCCCCGGCGTCGTGCAGGCACAGGTGACCGGGGGTGTGCCCGGGCGTCCAGACCGCCCGCACCTCGTGCCCGGCCAGCGGCAGCAGGTCGCCGTCCTCGATCGCCCGGTCCGGCTCGGCCATGCCCAGGATGTCGCTGATCCGCGCCGGGTCGATCACCAGCCGGCCGGCCTCCTCCGGCGGCGTGCCGTGCCGCCGCAGCCAGGCGCGGTCGTGGTCGGGCCGGCGGTCGCGCCAGACCCGGCCGGGCAGCGTACGCGCCTCGACCGGGTGCATGCCGACCCAGGCCCCGGACTCCGCCCGCAACCAGCCGCTGAGCCCGTGGTGGTCGGGATGCACGTGGGTGACCACGACGCCGGCCACGTCGGCGAGCGCGGCGCCGGCCCGGGACAGTCCCGCGGTGAGCGCCGCGCGGCCCTCGGCCGTGTCCCAGCCCGGGTCGACGACCAGCACGCCGGCGTCGTCGAGGAACGCGTAGCTCAGCGTGTAGCGCAGCGGGTTGTGCGGGATCGGCACCGGGATCGACCACACGCCCGGCCGGACCTGCTCCACCGGCGGGAGGACCCGCTCCTGCCAGGCCGAGCGCTGCGCCGTTCCGGTGACGATCATGCGCTGACCGGCTGGAGCAGGAAGCCGACCAGGCGCCGGGCGTAACCGGCCTTGTCGTTCACGAGCGCGTCGCGCCGGCCGGCCGGCGTGGTCAGCGCGTGCATCATCGCGCCGCCGACCAGCGTGTCGAGCAGCAGGGTGACCGGCGTGGTGGCGGGCAGCTCGCCGCGGTCGATGCCCCGGCGCACGATCGCCCGGGCGGCGCGGACCTGCGACGTACGCATCGCCTCGTAGTGCTCGGCCACGCCCGGAATCGAGGCCGCCTCCAGGTGGAGCCGCATCGCCGCCCGGCTCGCCGGACCGAGGTAGAGATCGAGCATCTGGGTCGCCAGCTCGACCAGGTCGCCGTGCAACGTGCCGGTGTCGACGTCGCTGACCTGCAACAGGCCCACCGTGAGCGCGTCGGTCAGCAGCGCCTCCTTGCCGCTCCACCGCAGGTAGAGCGACGCCTTCCCGACGCCCGCCCGCCGCGCCACCGCCTCCATCGCGAACCCGGCCCAGCCGGCCTCGCCGAAGACGTCCAGGGCGGCTCGGGCGATGCGGCGGTCCACCTCCGGGTCCCGGGGCCGGCCGGGCGCCGGCATCGCACCACTCATCGGGCCATCCTCCGCGCTATTGCTGAACGGTTTCCGTCAGGATACAGTCCGCATAAGTGAACGGGAAGCGTTCAGTATAGGAGGCGCGGGATCGCGATGGACAACGCCAACTCCACCCCACCCCGTCACTGGGTGGGGACGAACGTAGCGACCCCGTACGACAATCCCGGCGACATATCCACCGACGAGCGCACTCCGGTGATCGTCGGGGTCGGCCAGTCGTCGGAGCGCCTGGACGACCCGGACTACCGCCGCCGCTCGCCGGTCGAGCTCGCCGCCGACGCCGCCCGCGCCGCGCTTGCCGACACCGGCGCCGATCCGGCCGCGGTGGCCGCCGCCGTCGACACGGTCGCCGGCACCCGCCAGTTCGAGAACTCGATGCCCGGCGCCCGCGCTCCGCTCGGCCGCTCGGACAACTTCCCCCGCTCGGTGGCCGGCCGGGTCGGCGCCGACCCCCGGCGAGCCGTCCTCGAGGTGGCCGGCGGCCAGAGCCCCCAGCACCTGGTCAACGAGTTCGCCGCCACGATCGCCGCGGGTGGGGCCGAGGCGGTCCTGCTCGTCGGGGCGGAGGCGATCTCGACCATCGAACGGTTCGCCCGCCAGGCCGGCGAATTGGACTTCTCCGAGCACGCCGACGGCGACCTGGAGGACCGCGGCTTCGGCCTCCGCGGCCTGGTCAGCATGCATCACGCCGCCCACGGACTGACCGACGCGCCCAGTCAGTACGCCCTCGTCGACAACGCGCGGCGGGCGCGCCTCAAGCTCACCCGAGACGAGTACGCGGCCCGGATCGGCGCCCTGTTCGCGCCCTTCACCCGGGTCGCGGCGGCCAACCCGCACGCCGCCGCCCCGGTCGAGCGCAGCGCCGAGGAGCTGGTCAAGCCGACCGCCTCCAACCGGCCGATCGCCGACCCGTACACCCGCTACGTCGTCGCCCGCGAGAAGGTCAACCAGGGCGCCGCGGTGCTGCTCACGTCGGTCGCCGCGGCCCGCCGCCTCGGCATCCCGCCCGCGCGGTGGGTCTACCTGGCCGGGCACGCCGACCTGCGCGAACGCGACCTCATGGACCGCGCCGATCTCGCCGCCGGGCCGGCCTCGGCGATGGCCGCCCGGCACGCCCTCGAGCAGGCCGGCATCGACGCCGGCGACCTCGCGACCATCGACCTCTACAGCTGCTTCCCGGCCCCGGTCTTCACCGTCGCCGACGCGCTCGGCCTCGAGCCGGACGACCCGCGCGGCCTCACCGTGACCGGCGGACTGCCGTTCTTCGGGGGCGCCGGCAACAACTACTCGATGCACGCCATCGCCGAGACCGTCGAGCGGATCCGGCGGCAGCCGGGCAGCTACGGCTTCGTCGGCGCCAACGGCGGCATCATGAGCAAGTACTCGGCCGGCGTCTACACCACCACGCCCACGCCCTGGCGGCCGGATCACAGCGCCACCCTGCAGGCCGAGATCGACTCCTGGCCGGCCCCGGGGGAGGCGCGCCAGGCCGACGGCTGGGCGACCGTCGAGACGTACACGGTGAAGCACGCCCGCGACGGCAGGCGCACCGGCATCGTCATCGGCCGCCTCGAGGACGACGGACGCCGCTTCCTCGCCCGGACCGACGACCGTGACGCCGCGACGATCGAGCTGCTGAGCACGGACGAGCCGATCGGCCGGCGGGTCTACGTGCGCTCGTTCGGCTTCGGCAACCGGGTCACGGCCGACCAAGCCACGATGGACTCGCTCTTCCCGGCGTCGCCCGCGGTGCTGCGGGAGCGTTACGAGCACCTTCTCGTACGCCGTGACGGCCATCTCCTGGAAGTCACCATCAACCGCCCCGAGGCCCGCAACAGTCTGCACCCGATGGCGAACGACGAGCTGGACCACGTGTTCGACGCGTACTTCGCCGACGACGACCTGTGGGTCGCGATCCTGACCGGCGCCGGCGACAAGGCGTTCTCGGCCGGCAACGACCTCGTCTACTCGGCGTCGGGCAAGCCGATGTGGGTGCCCAAGAACGGTTTCGCCGGCCTGACCAGCCGGCGCAGCATGCCCAAGCCGGTCATCGCCGCGGTCAACGGCTTCGCGATGGGCGGTGGCTGCGAGATCGCCCTCGCCTGCCACCTGGTCGTCGCGGACGAGACCGCGAGGTTCGCGCTCAGTGAGGTCAAGGTCGGCCTGGTCGCCGGCGCCGGCGGCGTGGTGCGCCTGCCCCGGGCCGTCCCGCCGAAGCTGGCCCACGAGATGATCCTGACCGGCCGCCGGCTCACCGCCGCCGAGGCCCTGGCCCACGGGCTGGTCAACCGGGTCGCGCCGGCGGGGGAGGCGCTCGCCGGCGCCCGTGAACTGGCGGCCGAGATCCTGGAGTCGTCGCCGACGTCGGTGCGGACCTCGCTGCGGGTCATGGAGGAGACCCGCGGCATACCCGACGTGGTCGACGCCGTCCGCCACCACAGCGCCGCGCTCGACGACCTGATGGTCAGCGAGGACGCGATCGAGGGGCTGACCGCGTTCGCCGAGAAGCGCAAGCCCCGCTGGCGCAACCGCTGAGCCGGCGGGTCACGACCGCCGCCCGGCGCCGGCCGCCACCCCCAGACCGATGGTCAGCAGCGCCGACAGCACCAGCGTCGGGCGGGCGCCGGCCAGGGTCACCAGCGGCCCGCCGAGCAACGTGCCCAGCGACGCGGACGGCGTCTGGATCGCCGCCCGGGTCGCCAGCACCCGGCTCAACGCCTCGGGCGGGGTCGCGGTCTGGAACAGCCCCGTGGTGATGGCCGTGAACGGCCCGTAGATCAGCCCACCGGCCGCCATGCCGATCAGCCCCGGCACGATCGCCGCGCTCAGCCCGACCGGCAGCAGCGCCGCGCCCCACCCGATGATGATCACGACGACCACGGTCCAGGGCGGCAGCCGGCGCAGCAGCGCGGCGCTCGCCGCGCCGACCGTGGCGCCGATCCCGAAGACCGTCCAGTAGAGACCGAGCAGCCCGGCCGAGCCGTGCAGGTCGCCGGCCACCAGCACCGGCAGCGCCACCTCGACCGGGCCGTAGAGGAAGAAGAACACGCAGGTGACCGCGATCAGGCCGAGCAGCGCGGGCCGGTCCCGGATCGTCCGCCAGCCGCCCGCCTCCGCCTCGCCCACCGGCCGGGTCGGCACCGTCCACGCGGTCAGCGCCAGCACCGCCCAGGTCGCGGCGTCGGCGGCGATCACCCAGCCGGGCCCGGCCAGCGCCGCCAGCCCGCCCGCGACGGCCGGCCCGACCACGATGGAGACCTGCGCGAACGCCGACACCAGCGCGTTGCCGGCCAACCGCTTCTCGGCCGGGAAATGCTCGGCGACCAGGGTGTACGCCCCGGCGGTTCCCCACGCGTGCAGCAGCGAGGAAAGGGCGAGCAGGCAGGCGTACGCCACCGGGTCGAGCCGGCCCGTGATCGCCAGCGCCCCCGCCGCACCGAGCGCGACCGCCCGCAGCGTCGCGTCCGCCGTGACCAGCCGCGCCGCCGGCAGCCGCCGCATCCACCGGGCGAGCAGCGCCGCCCCGATCGGCGCCGGCAGGGCGTAGGCCGCCACCGAGATCCCGGTCCAGACGCCCTCCTGCCCGTCCGGCGCGATCTGCAGCGCGAGCCACGCCACCGCGACCAGGCTCATCCCGTCCCCGAGCGCGGAGACGAGCATCCCGGCCAGCACGAGCCGCAGCCTCTTCACGGTGAAGATCATGCCTGCTCGGGTGTCGCACGGGAATCCGGACGAACCGCCCCCTACGCTGGGCGCCCGTGACCACGCTCAGCCGCCGGGTGTTCGTGCTCGGCAGTCTCGGCGCGGCGGTGCTGCCGCGACGCCCGCTCCCGTACCCGTTCTCGCTCGGCGTCGCTTCCGGGGACCCCGCGCCGGACAGCGTCGTGCTCTGGACCCGGCTCGCGCCCTCGCCGCTCGCCGACGACGGGCACGGCGGGATGCCGGCGGCCGACGTCGCCGTCGAGTGGCAGGTCTCCCGGAGCGCGTCGTTCGCCCGGCTGGTCGCCTCGGGCACCGCGGTCGCCCGCCACGCGTCGGCGCACACCGTGCACGTGGTCGCCGGTGGGCTCGCCCCGGACGGGGAGTACTACTACCGGTTCCGGGCGCAGGGGTCGATCTCGCCGGTCGGGCGCACGCGGACCGCGCCCGCGGCCGGCCGGGGCGGGGGCGACCTGCTCATGCTGTTCGCCTCGTGCGCCAACTTCGAGGCCGGCTTCTTCACCGCGTACCGGCGGATGGCCGAGGAACACCCCGACCTGATCCTGCACCTGGGCGACTACATCTACGAGGGCGGCGCGACGCCGGGGCACGCCCGCATGCACCTCGGTCCCGAGGTCCTGACCCTGGCCGGCTACCGGCGGCGCTACGGGCAGTACAAGACCGACCCGGACCTGCAGGCGGCGCACGCGAGCGCGCCGTGGCTGGCGGTGCCCGACGACCACGACGTCGAGGACGACTACGCGGGGTGGCATCGGCTCGACGACGTACCGCCGCTGTCCGCCGCGCGCTGGGTGACCCGCCGCAACGCCGCCTATCGCGCCTACCGTGAGCACCTCCCGCTCCGGCCCGGTGTCCCGCTGCACCGGCGCGTCCCGTGGGGGCGGCTCGCGACGTTCCACATGCTCGACACCCGCCAGTTCCGCGACCCGCAGGCGTGCGGCGGCCACTGGAAGGTGTGTCCCGACGCCGATCGGCCGGGGCGCAGCCTGCCCGGCCGGGCCCAGGAGCGGTGGCTGCTCGACGGCCTGGCCCAGCACCGGGCCGTCTGGGACGTGATCGGCCAGCAGGTCTTCTTCGCCTGGCAGGTCAACGCGTCCGGCGCCGGCAACATGGACGCCTGGGACGGCTACCGGGCCTCGCGGGACCGCCTTCAGCGCGGGTGGGTCGAGCGCGGCGTCCGCAACCCGGTCGTCCTCACCGGCGACATCCACACGGCGTGGGCCAACGACCTGAAGGCCGACTACACCGATCCGGCGTCGGCCACGGTCGGCGCCGAGCTCATCTGCACGTCGATCACCTCCCGCGGCGACGGCACGCCGGTGACCGAGGTGCCGACCGCCGACGTCAACCCGCACCTGAGGTTCTACTCGGACCGTCGCGGCTACACGCGTACCCGGATCACCCGCTCCGAGCTGCGCGCCGACTTCCGGGCCCTGGACGCGGTCACCGTGCCGGGCGCCCCGGTCCGCACGGTGGCGAGTTTCGCGGTGTTCGACGGTCACCGCGGCCTGGTGCGGCTCTGACCGGGCCCGGCGCGGCAAACATGAGTAGGCGTGGCTGATCGCCTGGGCGGGCCGCGGACGATACAACGGGATCTGTGACGCTCACCTTCTGTTCCGACCTGACGGCCGCCGACTGGATCGCGCGCAGCGATCTGCCCTGGCAGCGGCTGGTGACCTTCGGTCCGGGCGGGTTCGACGCCTACGCTCGGCTGCGACTGCTGCCCGATCCGGAGCACCCGGGCCAGAGCGAGAACGACGTCGAGGCCGAGGACTGGCGGGGCGAGCAGCTGCCGCGTCTGTTCGAGACGCTCGCCGGGTACACGACCGTCCCCGGCGACTGCTACTTCCTGGTCTGGGAGGGCTTCGGCGGCGGCGACCCGGGGACCGGACTCGCCGAGGCGGTCCCGCGCCCCGACGCCGTGCCCGGCCTCGCCCCGGCGCGGCCCACCCCCGGCCGGCCCACGCCGGGCCGGCCCAAGGTCGTCGTCCCGCACCGGGAGTACTGGCTGTTCCGCGGCCCGCTGGCCGAGGTCGGCGCCTGGGGCATGCCCGAGTCGCTGCCGGACGAGACGGCGCCCGCCTTCGTCTGGCCGGCCGACCACGCCTGGTGTGTGGCCCTCGACGTCGACCCGCACTGGGCCGGCATCGGCGGCCGGGAGCTGCTGGTGGAACGCCTGACCACCGACCCCCGCCTCGACGTGGTGCGCGCCGACCCGGCCGCGTCCCCGCCGGCGTACCAGTAGGGAGCCCGGGTCAGCGTGCCGCGGCCAGCAGCCCGCGCAGCAGCCGCCGGACGTCCCCCGGGCGTTCCCGCCACGGCTGGTGGCCGCCACCGGCGATCAGGTGCACCCGCGCGCCCGGCACCACCGCGGCCAGCTCGGCGACGGTACCGGCCGGGCGCGTGTCCCGGTCGCCGTGGAGGAACCAGCACGGCATGTCCAGCGCGGCCGCCCGGGCCCGGACGTCGGCGTCGGACCAGCGCCCGGCGTCCGCCATCAGCGCGCGGTGGGCCGCCCAGTTGATCGGATGCCCGCTGCCGGCGTCCTGGAGGGCCCACTGCCAGGCGCGTCCGGGGTCGGCGAAGTCGGTGACCCAGTGCAGCGCCCGGAACTCGATCTCCTCCTCCGCGGTGCGCTCGCTCCGCTCCTCGAGCGCCGCGAGCCGGTCGCGCTGGGCGGCGGTCAGGCGCCGGGCCCGCTCGGCCCGGTGCGGTCCGCGCCAGTCACCCACGCCGACCCCGCTCAGGTAGCCGAGCGCGGCGGTCCGGCCCGGATGGCGTACGGCATAGGCCAGCGCCAGCGTCGCCCCGAACGAGTGCCCGATCACCACCCAGCGCTCGTGTCCCCAGTGCCCCCGCAGCGCCTCGATGTCGGCCACCGACCGTGCCAGGCTCTGCTCGGGCGACGTCTCCGACCCGCCGCAGCCGCGCTGGTCGAACCGGTGGACCACGGTGACCGGCGCCAGCATGCCGGCGACCGGGCCGAGGTAGTCCCACAGGCCCGGGCCGCCGTGCAGCAGGACCACGGCCGGCCGGTCGCCGGCCGTCCCGGTCGTCCACGTCCGCAGCCGCACGCCGTCGTCCACCGCCACCATCCGCGCGCGGGCGGCGGAGCGGACCTCGGTCATGCGGCAGACCCTACTGAAGGGCGGCTAGTTTGTGGTTCTCCGCCCTCGTGCGGGCGGATCGATGATCTGACGCCGGAGGTGTCGCGATGGGTACGGGTCTCCTGTTCACCGAGGACGGGTCGGCCGAGGTGGTGGCGGCGAGCTTCGCCGGCACGCCGGACGCGCGGCTCAAGCGGGTGATGACCGCGCTGGTCGAGCACCTGCACGCGTTCGTCAAGGAGGTCGAGCTGACCGAGGCCGAGTGGGCGGTCGCGATCGACTTCCTCACCCGCACCGGGCAGAAGTGCGACGCGGCCCGGCAGGAGTTCATCCTGCTCTCCGACGTGCTCGGCGTCTCCATGCTGGTCGAGACGATCAACCACCGATCCGGCGGTACGGCCACCGAGTCCACGGTGCTCGGCCCCTTCCACGTGGTCGAGTCGCCGCCACGCGCGCTCGGCGACGACGTGGCGCTCGACGGCAAGGGGACGCCGTGCCTGGTCGAGGGCCGGGTGACCGGTCCCGGCGGCGAGCCGATCGCGGGCGCCACGGTCGACATCTGGCAGGCCAACGAGGACGGCTTCTACGACGTGCAGCAGCCGGGCGTCCAGCCGCCGCTGAACCTGCGCGGGCTGTTCACGACCGACGCCGGCGGCCGCTACTGGTTCCGGTCGGTGGTGCCGCGGTACTACCCGATCCCCGACGACGGGCCGGTCGGCGAGCTGCTCGCCGCGACGGCGCGGCACCCGTACCGGCCGGCGCATCTGCACTTCATCGTCTCGGCGCCCGGATATCGCCCGGTGACCACGCACGTCTTCGTCGCCGGCAGTCCCTACCTGGAGTCGGATGCCGTGTTCGGCGTCAAGGAGAGCCTGATCCGCGAGGTGCCGGAGGTGGACGACCCGGCGCGGGCCGCGAGCGTGGGGCTGCCCAACCCGTTCCGCGTGCTGACCTTCGACGTGGTGCTGCGGACGTGAGCGTTTTAATGCCCGGGCCGGGCGCGCCCCGCCCGGCCCGGGCACCCCTCTTCACCCGGAGGTCTGATAGGTGGCGCGGTCGAACTCGGCGTAGCCGCCCTCGGCGCCGAGGTCCTGCACCCAGAGCCCGACGAACGCGCCGGTGAAGCCCCACACCTCGGGCTCGCCCGCCACCACCTTCGCCGCGTACTCGTCCGACAGCGTGGTGGCGTCGAACGTGGGCCCGGCATCCCGCCACGGGGCCGCGGCGGCGTCGGGCTCCACCTTGTACGCGAAAGTCAGTGACGCTCCGTCCAGGCGTACCCGCAGCCCGATCCGATCGATTCCGGTCAGGTCGACGCGGACGCCGTCGACGACGCGCACCTTGCCGCGGTCGCACGCCAGCAGGCCGAGCACCCGCGTGCCGTCGTCCTCGGCGGTCACGTTGAGGAAGTACCAGTTGTTGGTGTTGTAGTAGGCCGTGACGCCGGCGAGCTGCCGATAGTTGCGCGGCCGGAACTCCATCACCGTCTCGAGGTCGCAGCGGCGGGCCACCACGCGCCGCGCCACCAGGCTCGGCCGGTGCCGGCTCATCGGCGACTGGCCGCCGGTGATGCGCAGGAACGACGGGCGGCTGGTCAGGTCGACCCAGTCGGGCGTGGCCGGGCGGCGCAGCGTGGACCAGTTGACGCCCAGCTCCGGCGCGTCGAAGTCGTCGGCCTCGCTCTGCTCGGAGGAGACCGGGCGCACGTCGGGCACGGTGACCCCGAGCGGGGCCGGCACCGAGTCGGCCGGGATGCCGCCGGCGATCCGCGGCCAGCCGTCCTCGGTCCAGGTGACCTCCTGGATGGCCGACTCGCGGCCGAGCACGCAGCGGCCGAGCGTCGAGTACGGCCGGCCGACGAGGTGCGCGAGGTACCACTGGCCGGCCGGCGTCTCGACCAGGCTGCCGTGGCCGGCCTTCTGCAGGGTGAGCTCGGGGTGACCGTTGGAGGTCAGGAGCGGACCGGCCGGATCCGCCTCGTACGGGCCGAGGATGTCGCGCGACCGCGCCACCGTGACCTGATGCGCCCAGCTGGTGCCGCCCTCGGCCGTGACCAGGTAGTACCAGTCGTCCTTGCGGTAGAGGTTGGGCGCCTCGGTGACCTCGGCGGCGGTGCCCTTGAAGATCATGTGCTCGTCGCCGGTGAGCGTGCGCGCGTCCCGGTCGTAGCGCTGGATGGAGATGCCGGCGAACCGGTTGTTGCCGGGACGGGCGTCGGCGACCATCGACAGCATCCAGGTCGAGCCGTCCTCGTCGTGGAAGAGCGAGGCGTCGAAGCCGCGGCCGTGCAGCACCACCGGGTCCGACCACGGCCCGGTCGGGCTCGGCGCGGTGACCAGGTAGTTCTGCGGGTCCCAGTACCCGCCGGCGAACGTGGCGACGTCGGTGTAGAGCAGCCAGAACAAGCCGTGGGCGTACGTCAGGCTGGGTGCCCACACGCCACCGGAGTCGGCCGCGCCGGTCAGGTCGAGCAGCCGCTTCTCGTTGAGCGCGCCGCCCAGCGGCTCCCAGTCGACCAGGTTGGTGGAGTGGTGCAGGCGCACGCCCGGGTACCACTCGAACGTCGACGTGGCGATGTAGTAGTCCGAGCCCACGCGCAGGATCGACGGGTCGGGGTGGAAGCCGGTGAGCACCGGGTTCTGGATCGCGCGCCCGGTCAGGGTCGCGGTCGTGGCCTCGGTGCTCGTCATGCGTACCCCTCAGGAAGTGCCGGACCGTAAGTTCCGTGACTCTATCGCAAGTTCCGAATCTCCGGTGCGGCAATTTCCGGCGGGCCGGCGGCGCAGCTCGTCGACGACCATGCGGGCGAGCGCGGGCAGCAGGTCGGTCCAGCGCCGGAGCAGCCACCGGTTGCCCTGGGTCGCCATCCACCAGGCCCGCTGGCGGGCCGTCGGCTCCGGGTTCGTGGCGGCGAGGCCGGGGAGTGCCACGACCGGATGTCCCGCCTCGCGCAACGCCACCGCGAACCGGTACGCCAGCAGCCGGTGCCCGCGCTCGCTCGGGTGCAGCCGGTCGACGCTCCCGTTGGTCCGGTGGTAGACGGCCCGGTCCTCGGGGACGCCGGCCAGCTGCCGCTCGGCGACGCCGCTGACGCCAGGTTGTGGAACTCCGCCGGCGCGAGGGAGCCGCTGAGGACGGCTGCGCCCGGTCACGCGGTCGTGACCGGGCGGAGAAAAAGCCGTGAAAGTCAGCGGCCGCCGGCGCGGAAGACCTCGCCCACCGTACGGAGGATGACCTTCACGTCGAGCCAGAGGGACCAGTTCTCGATGTAGTAGTTGTCGAACCGGGCGCGGTCGGAGATCGGGGTGTCGCCGCGCAGGCCACTCACCTGGGCCAGACCGGTCAGGCCGACCGGCACCCGGTGACGCATCGCGTACTCCGGGTAGTCGACCGAGAAGCGGTCCACGAAGTACGGCCGCTCGGGGCGGGGGCCGACCACGGTCATGTCGCCGCGCAGGATGTTCCACAGCTGGGGCAGCTCGTCGAGCGACGTACGCCGCATGAACTTGCCGAACGGGCCGACCCGCGGGTCGTGGCCGATGTTCCAGTTGGTCTGCGACTCGTTGTCGTTGGCCGGTCGCATCGAGCGGAACTTCAGCACGTTGAACGGCTTGCCGAACTGGCCGATCCGCTGCTGCTTGAAGATGATGCCCCGGCCGCCCTCCAGGAACGTGCCGATCGCGCAGAAGGCCAGGATCGGGGTGAGCAGCAGCAGCGCGATCGAGGCGAAGAGGACGTCGGCCGAGCGCTTGACCGCCCACTTGGGGCCGGAGAGAGTCGGCCGGCGCAGCGGCACCACCGGGATCGCGCCGATGTGGTCGGGCGAGCCGACCGAGCCGGGGAACTCGCGCAGCCGCGGCACCATCCACAGGTCGGTCTTGGCCAGGCCCGGCGCCCGGACGGCGCGCAGCAGGCGGTTCTCCGGGCAGTCGATGTCGGCGATGATGACGACGTCGCACTCGGTGTAGCGGACCAGCTCCTCCAGCTGCTCGAGCTCGCCCACGTACGGCTGGCTCTCGCGCTTGTCGTGCGCCGTCGAGGGCACGTCGACGAAGCCGGCGAAGCGCAGGCCGTACTGCGGGTAGCGGCGCAGCAGCCGGGCCAGCTCGATGGCGATCGGGCCGCCGCCGACGATGATGGCGCTGTGCTCGACGATCCGCCGCCGGCGGGCCATCAGCACCGCCATCCGGCTGACCGCGCGGGCCGGCAGCAGCAGCAGCGCCGAGATGGCGGCCAGCTGCAGGAAGCCGCTGACGTAGTTGACCGAGTCGTGCCGGCCGGCCACCACGATCGCGATGATCGCGGTCGCCGCCAGGAAGCGGAAGTAGAGGGTCGGCAGCTCGTCGAGCACGCTGAGGTGCCGCCGGGCACGGTAGAGGCCGCCGATCGCGAACGCGCCCGCGCTCAGCAGGGCCAGCGCGACGCTGCCCTTCCAGTACTGCTGGCTCCACGCGATCGGCGCCAGCAGCGCGGCCAGGTCGATCGGCAGCGCCAGCATCCACGCCCGCAGCGGGCGGGTGCGCTTGGCCTTCTCCGACGGGATGTACGGCAGCACGACCGTCGACCGCGAGGTGCCGTCGATGATCAGCCGCTCGGTCGGCGGCTCGTCCTTGCGGGCGCCGTCGGCGGGCTTGCGCGGGCGGGGGATCACCGCCTCGGCCGGCGGGTCGATCGGGTCCTCACCGGCCGGCTGCCACCAGTCGAAGACCTCGTACCGCGCGTCGTCGCGGCCGCCCGGCCCGCCGGTGACGGACCGCAAACCACCAGTCGACGTCTCCGGGGAATGCCCCGGGAATGCCGGACCCGTCTGCACCATCAGCTTCCCCCGTGTACGAAAGCGGTTCATCTACCGCGATCGGACGGGAATGTTAAAGGTTGCTGTGGATCCGCACCACCCGGTGTGTGACCATCGATGCGATACCGATCGATGTAGGCTTTGCCCCGAATCCCGTACCTTGCGGTATTGGTACTCCGGTCAATCGTCGTCAATCCCGGCGAATCGGCGCCGCGCCGGTGGACAATGTAATTCGTCACATCTTCACGTTCCGCGACGAAGTGGCCGGTCACGGGGCCGTGCGGACTTGCGCCCGTCAGTACGATCTCTGCCATGCCGACCCGACAGCCGATGTACAACAGCGACGCCACCGAAGTGATCGGCCTCGGCGACGACCAGTACCCCCCGGCCGAACAGCCGAAACGCAAGCGGAACAAGAAGAAGATCATCTTGATCTGCGTGCTCGTGCCGTTGATCCTCGTCGGGGTCGGTCTCATCGCCGGTGGCCTCTACCTTCGTCACGTCGAGGGGAAGGTGCAGCGTGTCGACGCGTTCGCCGGCATCCCCGAGGCCGGTCGTCCGCAGAAGGACGCCGCGGCCGGTGGCGCCATCAACTTCCTGCTGCTCGGCAGCGACACCCGCGACCCGGAGAGCACCGGCGGCTCCCGGAGCGACACGATCATCGTGATGCACCTGGACAAGAACCAGCAGTCCGCACAGCTGATCTCGATTCCGCGGGACACCTGGGTCTACATCCCCAAGTCGGCCAACGGCCAGCACGGCGACACCAAATCGAAGATCAACGCGGCGTACGCGTGGGGCGGCCCCGCGCTGATGGTGCAGACCGTGGAGAAGTACACCGGCGTCCGCATCGACCACGTGGCGCTGGTCGACTTCGCCGGCTTCAAGGAGATCGTCGACGCGCTCGGCGGCGTGACGGTCAACGTCGAGGCGACGTTCACGTCGAACCACTCGCTCAATGCCAACCACATCCGGCACTTCGAGAAGGGCCCGCAGGTCCTGGACGGCCCGGCCGCCCTCGACTACGCCCGCGAGCGCTACTCGTTCAAGGACGGCGACTTCGCCCGCATCCGGCACCAGCAGGACGTGATCAAAGCGATCCTCGACAAGGCCGCCTCCGGTGGCACGCTGTCCAGCCCCGGCAAGATCAACGCGTTCCTCAACGCCACGACCAACACGGTGAGCGTCGACAAGGACCTCAACATGCTGTCGATGGCGACCCAGCTGCGGCACCTGCGCTCGGGGAACCTGAAGTTCTTCACGAGCCCCAGCAAGGGCACCGGCATGATCGGCAACCAGAGCGTGGTCCTGCCGGACGAGGCCAAGGCCAAGGCCCTGTTCACCGCCGTCCGCACCGACAACACCGCCGAGATCGAGCAGCTCGGCGCGTCGAGCAAGAAGTAGCGTCACCCGCGACCGTCGGCCAGGGCCCCTCGGGACCCTGGCCGATGTCCTTCCCTAGGCGGGTGTCTTCCGCTGCGCGGGTTCGACCCGGACGCGTACGGTCACGACGCGCGACGTCCGATCGGTGACCAGGGTGAGCGTCGCCGACCGGGCCGACCCGGCCGGGGTGTGCCGTCCCACCAGCAGGCGGTCCTCGCCGGCCGCGGTCGCCTCGCCCAGCGGCCCGCACAGCCGTTCCCAGGCCGCCGGCGGCATCGTGCCCGGTTCGGTCAGGTCGAGCAGCGCGATGCCCGTGCCCTCGTCGGCCGGCCACCAGTCGAAGCCGGCCAGCCACCCGAACACCGTCGGGTGCACGTGGGCGGGATCGAACTCGTCTCTACCGATGGTCCCGATCCGGGCCGGGTCATCCGCGCACAACGCGGCGATCAACTCGGCCCATTCGTCGTCCCAGCTCGTCACGGCGTCCTCCCCGCCACCTAGTGGGTCAGCTCGTCGAGGCGCCGCTCGGCCCGGCGCTTGCGTTGGGCACACGCTAACCCGGCCGCTCGACCGGGGTCGATGTCGGAAATCAGCTCATAGCCACCGGGGGAGGACCGGTTGCGCTCCGAGCGTGCTCTCTCTTCCCGCCAGGTACGCCGCGAGCTCGCTCAGTGGCGCCACGACCTCGGTGGTCCCGGCCCTCGCGACCTCGGTGGTTCCGGCCCCCGGGACCTCGGTGGTTTCGGCCCCCGGGACCTCGGTGGTTCCGGCCCCCGGGATCTCCCACCGCCCGCCGTGATCCTCGGCCACGATGACCAGCCCGAGCTTCTCGCCGGCCCGCTTGGCCACGATGTCGTCGACCAGTGACGCCAGGAAGTCCGTCGGCAGATCACCGAACCGCACGCCGGTGCCGAGGTCGACCGCGTGCACCATGACCTCACGGCTCCGCATCCAGGGAATCTCCTCCCCGGACACGGCGCGGCCCTGAGCCGTACGCACCGGATTGCCCCACTGCTCGGCGGTGAGCCCCGCGAGGGTGGCGTCGAGCGCCACCGCCGTCTCCACCACCCGGTCGCGCAGCTCCGCCGCCGGAAGCCGCGAGCCCGCCTCGATGTCGGCGTCGCGCTGCGCCATGGACGAGTACATCGGCGTCTCGACCCCGGTACGGGCCCAGCGCGCAAGGTTCATCAGAGCCTCGGCGTTGAGCGCGAGGTGCGCGACGAGATGCCGGCCGCTCCACCCCGGCAGCGCGCAGGGCCCGTCGAGCTGGCGGTCGGACGCCATCTCGAGCGCGCCGAGCAGCAGCGTGGTGCCTTCGGCCATCCACCGCAGACTGTCCGCCCGGCTCCGCTTCGACTGCCATTCCGGCGCAGTCCTGGTCTCGCTCACGACTCGCTCACCGCCTCGCGTCGGTCCCCGTGGCTCCGCCCTGCTGGCACGCTACCGCGGGTGTTCCGGTCGCGGTCGTGCGCGACGAGTTCGCGGCCGTGCGCGGCGGGTGTGCGGCCGTGCGCGGTGGGTGTGCGGCCGTGCGCGGCGGGTCTGCGGCCTTGCGCGGCGGGTCGCCCGCCGGTCGTGGCTTGCCTGCGCATCCGCTCGACACGGGCGTCGATGCCCGCAGGAGTTTCGCCACAGTGAGCACGTCGGGCCTTCGTCGTGGGCACCGCTGTGGACAACCGGACCGGAAGTGTCGTAGCCAGGCCCTACTCTCACCCCACCCAGTGACGGGGTGGGGTGGGTTAAGGCGCCGAGTGGCACGTCCGAGGGTGGATGGGGCCGGGCGGACTTCATCCGCAGCGGGCGGAACCCTCCGCGGTGCCGCCGGCGCCTTCAGTGGTGGCGGCCGGCGGCCTTCAGCGGTGGCGATCGGCGGATCTCTGCGCTGGCGGCCCGCCAACCTCCCCGGCGCAAACCACGGCGAGCCCGATGACCGGTCCGGCGGCAGCGTCGGCCGGAGGTCGTCTCAGAGGGCGCGATCGAGCTTGCGAACCGCGGCGGCCGCGATGGTGTTCAAGTCGCGCTGGTCGTGGGGGCCCGCGTTGATCAGGATGATGGTCACGGCTACGCCGCGGCGGGCGATGGAGATCAGGCGGCCCTGGATGACCAGGTTGGTGGCGGCCGGGCGTACCGAGAAGCGGATTCCGGACGATGCGTCACCCAGGCGGGGGACCCGCATCGGGAACAGTTGCAACTGCGACTGCATGGCACCGTCGGGAGCGCCGTCGTTGAAGGCGTGGCAACGGCGCGGGGCGGCGGCGATTCCGGCGACGATCGCGCGGGCGGTGCGTGGGCCGGTGCCGGTCAGGGTCTCGAAGAGCATGGGGCCGGGGATGCCGCGCAGGAAGACGGCCTGGGCGGTGGGGGAGTGGCCGGGCGAGGCCACCCGGTGGTCGCAGATGTTGGTGTCGCCGCTGAGGTCGGAGACGGCCGACATGTAGCCGCTGCTCGACGGCGCGTAGCCGCGCGGGAGGTCGGAGGCGTCGAGCAGGGCGTCGCGCAGCTGGAACGGGCCGGGGGCGGGCGCGGCCTGGAACGGCGCGGACGCGGGGGCGGCCTGGAGCGGCGCGGATGCGGGCGCGGCCTGGAGCGGCGCGGACGCGGAGGCGGCCTGGAACGGCGCGGACGCGGGGGCGGCCAGGAGGGCGGCGGGCGCGGCCGGTGCCACGGGTACGGGGGCGGCGTGGGCGGGGACGGGCGCGAACAGGGCGATGCCAGCCATCAGCGCGGCGGCGGAAACGACCGGTTTAGTGCGAAATTTCGGCATCCGGCCACGGTAATGCGACCGAAGGGCGGACGGGGGGAGATCGGGCTCTTAAGGCACGCCCGGGTGACGGGTCGTCCAGGGGCAGCGAAGCGGGCACGGCCACCATGGACGGTGCCCGCGCCCGCATTCCGGCCGCAAGCCGGGAGCAACCGGGTGGTGGAGCGGCGGCTTCCGATCCACGACAAAGCGGAAGCCGCCGCTCGTACCGTTGCCGCCCTCCCCCTCGCTGGTGGCGACGGCACCCCGCGCGGGGGGTCGGCGCGTGGGATGCCGTCGGCCGGTGTCGTGGGGGTGGGCTGCTCCGCCGGAGCGATGCGCCGCCAGTTTTCTCCCTTCCTCGGGCGGGTGTCAGGCATGGTGGAGCTCCGGCGGACAACTGTGGAGGTGTGCCGGCTCAGCGAGCCGAGGCGAAGTGGTCGGCGATCCGGCGCAGCGCGGCGATGGTCTCGCGGTCGCGGCCCTCGTCGTCCTGGGTGGGCCAGGCGCTGCACTTGACGATCACGACGTCGGCCGACGGGTCGACGTAGAGGTACTGGCCGTGCACGCCGAGCGCGGTGAACGCGTCGAAGCTGGCGCTGCCCAGCGTCCACCACTGGTTGCTGTAGCCGTAGTGCGCGTAGCCGCTGGGGCCGAGCTGCCCGACCGCGAGCTGCGGCATCTCACTGCCCCGGCTCCGGCGTACCCACTCGGAGGGAACCACCTGCCGGCCGCCGGCGACGCCGTCGTGGATCATCAGCAGCCCGATGCGCGCGACGTCGCGCGGGGTCGCGTTGAGCGAGCCGCCGCCGATCGCGGTGCGCGGACGGCCGCGCGTGAGCCAGTAGAAGGCGTCGCGCTCGGCGCCGAGATGACGCCAGAGCCGGTCCGAGAGGTACGACGCGATGCTCATCTCGGTGGCGGCCTCGAGCACCCATCCGAGTATCTGCGTGTCGAAGGTGGAGTAGTTGAACCGCTCGCCGCCCGGCGCAGTACGCGGGGCCTGGCGCACGACCTCGAGGACACTTCCGCCTCCCATGGTGGCCTGCTCGAACCGCTTGATGCCGCTGTCCGGCACGTCCCACACCTCGAGGTCGCCGACCCCGCTGGTCATGGTCAGCAACTCGGCGACGGTGGTGTCCTCGTACGCCGTGCCGACGAAGTCCTTCCGGTAGTCCACGACGCGGTCGTAGATGTCGCCGATCGCGCCCTCGGCCAGCGCGATCCCGACCAGCAGCGAGGTGACCGACTTCGAGATCGAGAAGAGCTGCATGCGCGTACGGGGTCCGGCGAACACGCCCGGGTAGTACTCGTGGATGATCCGGCCGTGGTGCAGCACCAGGAACGCCGTGGTGTTGGTGCGCCGGTGCAACTCGTCGAGCGTGCGGTCGCGGCCCTCGAACCGGTACGTCAGGTCGAGGTGGTGCGGCTCGTAGGGGAGTGGCTCGCGCCGGTCGCCCCGGGCCACCCGCTCGGTCGGCATCAGCCAGTTCATGTGGGTGAAGGTCCACTCGTTGAACGGCCGCCGCATGAGCAGGTCACCCTGGCGTTCCCACCAGGAGGGGGGTTTGGCCGCGCGGGGAAACGCCGGCCTCTCGGTGGTGCTGGTCATTGTTACTCCCCGTGCTCAGTCGGTTGCTTAGTGCTCTCGAACAGTTCACGAAGAGGCGGGCCCTCCGGTTCATCGGCCCGTTCCAGATAGCTGTTCATCATGCCGAGGATCGCCATGCCGACCAGGTTCTCGCTGTCGCCGTCGCCGAGGATGCCGGCCGCCGGGTCGCCCATGTGCCGGATCGTGAAGCCCTCGATGATCGCGGCCAGGATGTTGGTGAACTGCTCCAGCGTGATGCCCTTGCGCAAGCGCAGCCCGCGCGACGCGATCGTCTGCTCGTAGACCTTGGCCCACGGCTCGAGCGCGCCGGCGTAGTTGCTGGCGATCGTCTCGTGGATGCCGTCGTTGCGGTCGGCCGTCGCGCAGACGATGAGCTGCAGGCGGAAGAGCGGCATCCGGCAGACGGCGAGGATCTCGTGGTACGCGGCCCGGTCCACGGCGCCGACGAAGTTCTCGTCGGTGGCCAGCCAGTCGCCCCGGGTCTCCAGCTCGGCACCGTACTGGGGGTCGTAGTTCATGGCGTGGAACAGGAAGGACAGCAAGTCGTTCAGGTAGTCGTCGTGGCTGGCCCAGGTCGAGCGGTAGGGGCCGGTGCCGCGCTGCCGCAGGAAGGGGGGTTCCAGGTCGGCCACCTCGCGGGATAGTGCACGCTCCGACAAGAAGTGCAAACCCGACCAGTACTCTTTCCGGCCGTCGCTGCGCGGGGTGCTCGTGGCCGGCGCGCCGAGGTGCCGCTCGACGAGATTTGCTCCCGCTTTGAGGTACGAAGCGACTTTCAACGAGTTCACCAAGGCGGCGCGGGTCGACTCCCGCACACCCTTGACCCGGGTGACGATGCCGGAAAAGTCCTGGCTGTAGGGGTAAGGCAGGTCTTTCTTGCCGTACGTCATGACCTGATTGTTGTCCGAATCCGTGACAACTCAAGTGCGCACGTGCGTAGTACTCGCAGGCTAGTCCTCGCCAATATCGAAAAGGCGCCGTAACTATTCGTGACCGGCTAATTGCGCTCCGAAATCATGCTACCCCTGAGCAGGGACTTCAGCGATTGTCGAGGCGGCGCCGCTCGCGCTGCTCCCGGGTGTAGCGCTTACGGTTGGCCAGATCGCGCTTCCACTGCTCGCGGGAGCTCTGGTCGGCGCCGTGCACCGCGCCCTTGGTCTGCGCGGGGCCGATCATCGAGCGGAACGCCCAGTCGTCGAAGGTCTGGTGCCACCACTGCTTGAACCTGCTCATCGCTGCCTCCCGCTCGCATCATTGGTACCCCAACCGTTGGCATACAAACTATCGGTAGGATGGGTACGAGCTGAAGGGAGCCGGCCGATGAGTGACGCGCTCGACACCGCGGACCCGCTGGCGCTGGAGGAGCAGGTCTGCTTCGCGCTGTCGGTGGCGGCGCGCGGCGTGGTGGCCGTCTACCGCCCGCTGCTCGAGCCGATGGGCCTGACCCACCCGCAGTACCTGGTGATGCTCGCGCTCTGGCAGCACGCGCCGCTGTCCGTGCGCCGGCTCAGCGAGCTGCTCCAGCTCGACCCGGGCACGCTGTCGCCGCTGCTCAAGCGGCTCGAGGCGATCGGCTACCTGCGGCGCGAGCGCAAGCCGGGCGACGAGCGGACGCTCGCGATCACGCTGACCGCGGCGGGGCGGGCGCTGCGGGCCGAGGCCGAGAAGATCCCGCCCGCGGTGGTGCAACGGCTCGGCATGCCGATCGAGGAGCTGAGACAGCTGCACGCCGCCCTGACCCGGGTCATCGCGGCGGCCCGATAGGGATGCGGATCGCCGCCTTCAACGTCGAGAACCTCTTCAACCGCGCGCGGGCGCTCGATCAGCGGAGCTGGTCGCTGGGCCGGCCGGTGCTCGAGGCGTACCAGCGGATCTGCTCCTTGCTCGAAGAGCCCCGGTACTCCGACGAGATCAAGCGGGAGATCCTGCGCGAGCTGGTACGGCTCGGGCTGCGCAACTCCGACACCGCCCCGTTCGCCCGGCTGCGGCAGAACCGGGGTCGGCTGCTGCGGCGCTCGCGCGACGGGCAGGTGCGGGTGATCGCCGACGGGCGGGCGGACTGGATCGGCTGGGTCGAGCTCACCACCGACCGCTGCGACGAGCTGGCTCTGGAGCACACCGCGCGGGTGTTGCGCGACGTCGGGGCGGACATCGTCGGGGTGATCGAGGCGGAGAGCCGGTTCGCGCTCAAGCGGTTCGCCGACGCCGGCGTCGTGACCAACGGCAAACCGCATTACCCGTACGTCATGGTGGTCGACGGCAACGACGAGCGCGGCATCGACGTGGGCGTGCTGGCCGCGACCGGGTTTCCGCTGGTCGGCCAGCGCACCCACGTCGACGACGCCGATGAGGTGGGGCGCGTCTTCAGCCGTGACTGCGCCGAGTACCACTTCCGCACGCCCGGCGGGCTGCCGGTCGCGGTCCTGGTCAACCACTTCAAGAGCAAGGGATACGGCGGGAAGGTCGCCTCCGACGCGATCCGCCGCCGGCAGGCCGTCCGGGTCGCGGCGATCTACCGCGAGCTGGTCGCCGGCGGCGTCGCGCACGTGGCGGTGGTCGGCGACCTCAACGACACCCCGGACAGCGAACCGCTCGCGCCGCTGCTGACCGGGACGGATCTGCGGGACATCTCGGCGCATCCGGCCTTCGAGGACGGCGGGCGGCCGGGGACGTACGGCTATTGCACCGCCCGCAACAAGCTGGATTACGTGTTGCTGTCGCCCGCGATGTTCGCCGCCGCCCGCGGTGGCGGCATCTTCCGCCGGGGCGTGTGGGGCGGCCGGCGCGGCCGGTTGTGGCCGATCTACCCGACGATGACGGCGGCCGTCCATGCCGGATCGGATCACGCCGCCATCTACGCCGACATCGACCTCGAGTAGTCACGGCCGCCGGTAAGCGCGGATCGACGGCAGCCGCATCGGGTTGATCGGCCGAACCCCCCACTCGGCTGATCATGCGGCCAGCCGGGCGGCGACGTCGAGCAGACCGGGTTCATCGAGGGATTCCTGCACGCAACGAGCGAACAGCCACTGGCGCAGCCGGTCGAGGTCGAGCTCCAGCAGGCCGGCCATCCGGCGGGTCAGGCCGGCCGGGTCGGCGGTCAGGCGCTGCTGGCAGTTGAGCAAGTGTTGCACCGGGTCGTAGCTGGGGTCGCCGAGGTAGGGCTTGGGGTCGATGGCCAGCCAGGGTTCGCGATCGGCGGCGAGGATGTTCCCGGCGTGCAGGTCCGTGGCCAGCAACACCTGCCGGTCGGCGGTGGCCGGCAGGGTGCCCAGCAGTTCGATCGCCTCACCGGCCGGCCCGGGACCGACCCGGCCGGGTTCGGCGGCCAGGCGCTGCTGGAACTCTGCCGCCCAGCTGTCGGCCATGACCTGCAACGGCCGGAACGTTCCAGGATCGGCGGGCGCCTGCCAGAGCCGTTTCAGCAGCCCGGCGACGACCCGGTCCTGCTCGGCCTCGGGCAGCGTCTCGCCCAGGGCGACGCCGGGTCGGCAGCGTTCCAGCAGCAGCACCGCCGTATCGGTGGTGGTCGCGTCCGCGTGCAGCCGTACCACGCCGTTGCCGTTCCAGGCGCGCAGCCCGGCGGCTTCGTCGCGGGCCTCGTCGTGCTGCCAGGCCAGCTTGAGCACCAGATCCAGGCCGTCGCGGTCGCGGGCCGGCGCCACCCAGGCGCTGCGGCCGCCCGGCTGGAACGGCGGCCCGAGCGTCAGCGACCAGCGTTCGGTGAACTCGCCGACGAGCCGCGGCAGGGCCGCCAGCCAGGCCACCCGCTGCGGCGACCGGTCCGAGCGGACGCTGTCGGCCAGATTCTCCGGCAGCACGAAGCCGGTGTCAGGAATCGGTTCACCGGCCGAGCTCGGCGGCGGTCTTCGCGCCACGCTCGCGCAGCCAGGCGATCACGTCGGTGGCGTCGCTGCGGAGGGCGGCGTCCAGCGGGGTCAGGTTCTCCCAGCCCGGGATCCGGTCGAGGTCGGCGCCCCGCTCGAGCAGGAACTGCGCGGCCGGCAACTGGCCGCCGTGGCACGCACCCCAGAACAGGTCGCCGACCTCGGCCGGCTGCGGCTGGGCAGGCCCGGCGAAGGACGTGCGGAGTTGGTCCAGCAGGCCGAGGGTCGCCGCGTGCCACGGCGTCGTGTGTGCGCCGCGTTCGACCAGCCGGCGCGCGGCCCGCCATTGCGCGAACGCGGTCGCGTCGTCCAGCGGTGTGCCGCCACCGATCACCGCACCCGGCGCGTCGATCTCCGCACCGGCGTCCAGCAGCGCGTCCAGCACGGCGACGTCGTCGCTGCTGGCCGCCCAGTGCAGCGGCGTCTCGGTGTGCGGGCCGGTGAACCGGGCGTTCACGTCCGCGCCCGCCGCAACCAGCGCCGCGACCGTGCCCGGCCCGTCCGGGTAGTGCCCGGGCCAATCCGTGGCTACGTGCAGCAAGGTTCGGGCCATGCCCCCGCCGGGGCCGCCGTCGTGGTCGCCGAGCCGGGCCGTGGCCAGCTCCGGCCGCTCGGCCAGCAGCCGCCGCAACGCCGGGACATCACCGGTGTGGATGGCCCTGACCGCGGCGACCGCCAGCGGATCTTCGGTGTCGAGAACGAGCACGTCGGCTCCCACGCCGCCCACCCTAGACCCCGCCGCTTCGGACGGCCCGGCACGCAACCGGGCGCTACTCGACGATGGTGATGACGTCGCGCGGGTCGCGGCGCGGGGTCGGGGGCGGGGGCGGCACGTCGGGCAGGTAGCCGAGCCGCACCACCAGGTACGGCTCGCCGATGCCGGCGATCAGCCCGCGGATCAGGTGGCGCGGCCACTCCACCTCGATCGCGTCGCTGATCAGGGAGCTGGACAGGCCGTCGGCGGTGGCCCGCAGCAGCAGCGCGGAGAGGGCCTCGCCGCCGCGCAGCAGGTCGGCCGGCTCCTCGGTGCGGCCGAAGAGGACCACGTAGGCCGTGCCCTTGTCGTGCAGGTCGCCCGGGGGCATGCCGCTCGGCGAGCCGGGCGTGAAGTCGCGCACCGGCACGCGGCGCAGGCCGGGCGACACGCCGGTCGCGGGCGGAACCCCGTCGCCGGTGAAGTCGGGGCGGTTCGTCCAGCGGTCGAGCTCCTCCCGGTACGCGGGGTCGTCCCGCTCGGCGTTGCCCGCCACCTCGGCGCTGATCGCCAGGTCGGTCACCTGCTCCGGGCGTACCACATGGAGATAGGCCCCCGCCTCCTCGACCAGCCGGCGGAGGACGGTGAGCTCGTCCTCCGGCACCGGCCGGTCACCGAAGGAGCGACGGTCGCTGTGCCGGCGGGTGATGGCCGAGAAGAGCGACCGGTCCGCCTCGGTGGCCTCGGCCGTGCCGGTCAGGCGCACGGTGGCCAGCAACGCCGGCTCCGCGGGGTCGGGAAGCAGGGAGACGGCCGCGGCGTGACCCGAGGCGGCCAGCGCGACCCGGGCGTGGTGCAGAGCGGCGCCGCAGCTCAGGTAGAGCAGCCGGCCCTCCTTGTCGACCGTGGTGAGGCGCCGCGAAGAGTCGGCGAACAAGGACATGGTGTCGCCGGTGATCCGCCACGACCACGGCTGGGTGTTGAAGACCGAGGGTGCGTGCTGGGCCGCCCGGGCGGCTTCTTCGAGCGCAGTCATGCCTCCACACTGGCGGACGGGCCGGCCCGGCGTTCAGGGCCGAAGGTCCCGAGTCAGCCGTTCAGCGGCGCCCGCCAGGTCAGCACCGTGCCGGTGCCGGCCGGGCCGGGCTCGATCGTGAACGTGCCGCCGAGGTCGGCGGCACGCTCGCTCATGTTCACCATGCCGCCGCGGGCCCCGGCCGGGTCGGCGCCGATCCCGTCGTCCTCGACCCGCAGCACCACCTCGTCGCCGGTCGCCCGCACCGCCACCCGCACCTCGGCGGCCCGGGCGTGGCGGGCGACGTTGGCGAGCGCCTCCCGCAGCACGGCCATCAGCTCGGGCACGATGTCGTGAGGGATCGCGCTGTCGACCGGCCCGATCGTGTCGAGCACCGGCCGGAACCCGAGCGAGCCGGCGGCGGCGTCCACCGTCTCGTGCAGCTCGGTGCGCAGCGACGGTCCCACCGGCGTACGCAACTCGAAGATCGACCGCCGGATGTCGCGGATCGTCGCGTCCAGGTCGTCGACGGCCGCGTTGATCCTTTTCACCGCCTCCGGCCGCGCCGCGTGCGGCACCGCGCCCTGCAGCTGCATGCCGGTCGCGAACAGCCGCTGGATCACCACGTCGTGCAGGTCACGGGCGATGCGCTCGCGGTCCTCCAGCACCGCGAACTGCTCGCGCTGCTCCTGGGCCCGGGCCCGGTCGAGGGCGAGCGCGGCCTGGCCGGCGAACGTGGACAGCAGCACCGCGTCCTCGGCGTCGGGCGCGCGGTCCACCGGCTGCGAGACGATCAGCATGCCGCGCAGCGTCTCGGCGGCGGTCAGCGGCGCGGTCAGGGCCGGGCCGTCGGGCACCGGGGCCGGCCACGCGGTGACCGCGCGCAGATTCGCCAGCACCTGGTACTTCTCCTGGTCGAAGGCGGCCGCCACCTGACGCCCGGCCAGCCCGTCGGCGCCCTCGGCGACCTCGATCGTGTAGCAGGCGAGCTCGTCGTCGTAGAGCAGCACCATCACCAGGTCGGCGCCCGAGACCTCGCGGGCACGGCGGGCGATCAGGCGCAGCGCCTCGGTACGGCGTACGGTGCCGAGCAGCACCCCGGTGATCTCGGCGGTCGCCGCCAGCCAGCGCTCCCGCCGCCGGGCCAGCGCGTAGAGGCGGGCGTTCTCGATCGCGACGCTGGCGGCGGCGGCCAGCGCCACCACGATCTCCTCGTCGTCGTCGCTGAACTCGGCGGCGCCCTTCTTCTCGGCCAGGTAGAGGTTGCCGAAGATCTGGTCGCGGGTGCGGACCGGGACGCCGAGGAAGCTGTGCATCGGGGGGTGGTGCGGCGGGAAGCCGTACGACCGGGGATGCTCGGTGATGTCCGGCAGGCGCACCGGGTGCGGGTCGGTGATGAGCAGGCCCAGCACCCCGCGGCCGTGCGGCAGGTCGCCGATCCGCGCGTGCGTCTCGGGGTCGATGCCGTACGTGATGAAGTCGACCAGCTCGGTGCGGTCGGCGCCGATCACGCCCAGCGCGCCGTATTTCGCGCCGGCCAGCGCGCACGCCGCCTCGACGATCCGCTGCAGGGTGCTGCGCAGGTCGAGGTCGGAGCCGATGCCGACCACCGCGTCGAGCAGGGCCCGCAGGCGCTCGCGGCTGGCCATCACGTCGCCGACCCGGTCGAGCATCTCCTGCAGCAGCTCGTCGAGACGCACCCGGGACAGGGGACTGAGCCCCAGCGAAGGCGGTTCGGACATGCCGCGAGGTTATCCGGCGAGCCGGGGCCCCGCACCGTCCGCGCCGGGTGAGCGCGCAACACGGGACCTTGGTCCCTTGGTGGGCGGGCGCCGGTCACGCGAGGATGGGCGGATGATCCGCGTGTTCCTGCTCGACGACCACGAGGTCGTCCGCCGTGGCCTCGTCGACCTGCTGCAGGCCGACGGCGACATCGAGGTCGTGGGGGAGTCGGGCTCGGCCCTGGAGGCGGCCCGCCGCATCCCGGCGCTGCGCCCCGACGTCGCGGTCCTCGACGCCCGGCTGCCCGACGGCAACGGCATCGACGTCTGCCGGGACGTGCGCGCCATCGACTCGACGATCAAGGGACTCATCCTCACCTCGTACGAGGACGACGAGGCGCTCTTCGCGGCGATCATGGCCGGGGCTTCCGGGTACGTGTTGAAGCAGATCCGTGGCACCGACCTGGTCGACGCGGTCCGGCGGGTCGCCGAGGGGCAGTCGCTGCTCGACCCGGCGGTCACGCAGCGGGTGCTGGAGCGGATCCGCAACGGCGTCGAGCAGCCGCGCGAGCTGGCCGGCCTGACCGACCAGGAGCGCCGCATCCTCGAGCTGATCGCCGAGGGCCTGACCAACCGGGAGATCGCCGGCCGGATGTTCCTGGCCGAGAAGACGGTGAAGAACTACGTGTCGAGCCTGCTGGCCAAGCTCGGCCTCGAGCGCCGCACCCAGGCCGCCATCCTCGCCACCCGGCTGCTCGGGGAGCGGAAAGCGGGACTTTAGGCCCGTCTTCAAGTTGCCGGGGCCTGCCGGTCGCCGCCCGGCGGCTGGCCGCGGGCCGGGCCCCGGTGCGCCGGCTGCGGCCCTCCTGGCCGTGCCGTCCCCGACCGCCGTGCCGTCCCCGATCGCCGTGCTGTCGCCGCCGTCGTCCGCTGCCGGCGGGACCGCACACGCTGTGTCTCACCGCGGTCAGCGCGGCCTGGGTCCCGGGGCCGCCGGTGGTCAGCGACTCTCGTTCACGCTGACGCCGGGCGCGCCGGCACCCGCCCTCGCCCCGGCGCCCTCGTCCTAAGTGGCGCGGTGGCCGCGGACCAGCGTGCCGTACGCCACCCACACCGGCTGGCCGCTGGCGTTGATGCCGGCCGCGAGGCGCACGCCCAGCACCACGTAGATGCCGCCCGCCGCCGGCCGATGGCGGAGCGCGTCGGCGTTCGCCCGGCGCGCGCGGTTCAGCGCCCGTTCCTCGAGGGCCTTGGTCGCCTCGGCGGCGGAGGCGGCGAGGGCCTGCACGAGACCGAGATACCGCTCCGGCACGTAGCCCTGCAGGTTGTCGACGGAGAGCAGGGTGACGGAGGCCGGTTCGCCGGGTTCCATGCCTCCAATGTAGGCGCGATCGCGGAACGGGAGACGCCGGCAGCGTGGGGGCTGCCGGCGTCTCGTGGTTCAGCGGATCAGGCGCGCGACCACTTCTGGTTCGAGCCGCCGGTGCAGTCCCACAGCTGCAGCTGGGCGCCGTTGGCGGTGTTGCGGTCCTTCACGTCCACGCAGCGGTTGGCGGAGACGTTCACCAGGTCGCCGGCGGCCGACAGGGTGAAGCGCTGGACCGGGTTGCCGTTGCAGGTGACCAGCTGGATCGGGGTGCCGTTGGTCAGGGCGCCGCCGGCCGGGTCCATGCACTTGCCCATCGCCCGCATGGTGCCGTCGCCGTTCGCGGTCCACTGCTGGGCGGCCGTGCCGTTGCAGTCCCAGGTCTGCAGGCGGGCGCCGTCGACCGGGTTCGCGCCGGGGATGTCGATGCAGCGGCCGCTGAGGCTGGACTTGAGCGCGTTGCCGCCGCTCGGCGGGGGCGGGGGCGTGGTGCCCGAGGTGCTGACGTGCACGTAGTCGATCAGCATCTTGCTCTCGGCCGGCAGGCTCGCCGGGTTGCCCTGGCCGAAGTTACCGCCGACCGCCAGGTTGAGGATGATGAAGAACGCGTGGTTGTAGACCCAGCTCACGTTGCCCTTGGCCGCCTGCAGCGAGGCCGGCGTGGCCCGGAAGTACTCCTGGCCGTCGACGGTCCAGACGATCAGGTTGGGCGACCAGTCCACGGCGTAGTTGTGGAAGGCCTGGTACCACGGGGAGCCGGCGACGAGCTGACCGCCGAACGAGTTGCCGCCGGAGTAGCCGGGGCCGTGCAGCGTGCCGAACAGCCGGTTGGGGTCCCGGCCGACGACCTCCATGATGTCGATCTCGCCGTCGGTCGGCCAGTTGCCGCCGCCGAGCATCCAGAAGGCGGGCCAGAGGCCGGAGCCGTTGGGGACCTGGATGCGGGCCTCGATGTGGCCGTACTGCTGGGTGAACTTGCCGGCGGTCTGGATGCGGCCCGAGGTGAACTGGCAGGTGCCGTTCCAGCAGTCGTTGTGGCCGCCGCTGCCCTTGCGGGCGGTGATGACCAGATGACCCTGGCCGTCCATCGCGACGTTGCTCGTGCCGCTGGTGTAGTACTGCAGCTCCTGGTTGCCGAAGCCGCTGCCGCCGGTGTCGAAGTTCCACTTCGACGTGTCGACGCCGGTGCCGGCCGCGCCGTTGAAGTCCTCGTTCCACACGACGGCGGCCTCGGCCGTGTCACTGCGGGAGGCGACGGTGAGCCCGGCGCCGAGGGCGACCACGACCGCGGCCGCCGCGACGAAAAACCTTGACTTACGCATGGGGGATGTCCTCCGGGGAGAGGGTCGATGCGATGGAGTCTTGGAAATTGGTTGCCATGCGTCAAGTCAGAAACGGGCTTATGGGAGGAACTTAAACAAACTTTAGATGCTTGGGGTACGGACGGGCACTCCCGGGCGCACGGACGGCCACGACCGGGTGGGCAGTCACCGGACCAGCTCGGCGGTGCGGGCGCGCGACCCGTACACCAGCAGGGTCAGGAAGACGCCGTAGACCGGCAGGTGGCCGAGCATCTCGGTGCCGCCGAACAGCAGCAGCGTGGCGTTGAACGGTATGCCGGCGACCAGGACGGCGACCTGCGGCAGCGCGCCGGAGATGACCAGCAGGCCGAAGAGCAGCTCGGTGGCGCCGGCGACGGTGATGAAGGTGTCGGCCAGCAGGTGGATGCCGGCCAGGGCGAAGACATCCAGGTGCGGGAACATCCGCGGCGTCTCGCGGGCCAGGGCCGGGTTGGCCAGCTTCTCGGTGAAGGCCAGCGTGATCAGCGCGCCACCGGCCCCCAGCCGGAGGGCGAGCAGCCCGCGCCGCAGCGCCACGGCGTCCACCTCGACCCGGCCGAACGCGGCGTCGGACGGCGGCACGAAGGCCAGGAACACGGCGACACCGAGCAGGTCCATCGCCGACAGCAGGCCGACCGGGCCGGTCACCAGGAGCGCGAGCGGGCCGGCCAGGGCGAGCAGTACGGCGGCCGGGCGCAGCCGGATGCCGGTGATGAACCAGACGCCGAGGGCCCCTTCCAGCAGCAGCATGGTGGCGCCCCGGGTCACGTGGCCGACCTCGAGGTCATGGGTGAGGAAATGCCCGGAGACGGCGGCGGCCAGCAGCGAGACGCCGAGATGGATGGCGAGCAGCCGGGGCACGTACGGCACGAGCCGGCCCAGGAAGCCGAGAACCCGGAGCAGGACGCCGGCCGTCGCCGGGCCAGCACCGGACCCGGCGAATCGGCTAACGTCTGTCCGGTTCCGTCCGATAGTGGAACGCGACGCGGGCTCGTCGAGCGCGACCACAACGGGAGGCAAGATGGCTGCTGACGCCGGAACCACCGGGGCGACCGCCCGCTGGATGGCGGTCGGGCACTCGTCCGCCCCCGACTCGTACGCGGCGGGCCTCGAAGCCACCCGTGCGGCGATCGAGGGCGACGCGCCGCGGCTGCTGCTCGTCTTCGCCGGCATCGCGCACGACCCGCGCCGCCTGGCCGAGGGGATCGCGGCGGCGGCGCCCGGCGTGCCGGTCATCGGCTGCTCGACCCACGGGGAGATCAACGCCGGCGGACCGCACGACGGGACGGTCGTGGTGACCGCGCTCGGCGGCAGCGGGTTCTCGGTCTCGACGGCGTCGGTCGGCGAGATCACCGACCGGCAGCGCGAGGCGGGCGCCGAGGTGGCCGGCTGCGTCGCCGCGGTGGCCGACCGGCCGTACCGGGTGCTGCTGTTGCTCACCGACGGCCTCGCGCGTGATCAGGAAGCCGTCCTCCGCGGCGCCTACGGCGTGCTCGGCGCCGGCGTGCCGCTCTTCGGTGGCGCGGCCGGCGACGGATGGCGGATGTCCGGCACCTTCCAGCTGCACGGTGACCAGGTGTTCAGCAACGGCGTGGTGGCGGCCTGCATCGGCTCGGACGCGCCGATGGCGCTCGGCATCGACCACGGCTGGCGGCCGGCCGGGGAACCCCTGGTGGTGACCCAGAGCGGCGACGGCCGGGTCCTGGAGCTCGACGACGCGCCGGCCCTGGACGCCTATCTCGAGCGGCTCGGCGCGCCCGAGGAGGTCTACCACGACAAGCTCGCGCTGCAGCATTACGTGCTCAGCCGGCCGCTGGGCGTGCAGCGCCGCGGCGGCGTCGAGGTGCGCAACATGAGCACCGAGGTCGACACCGACGGGCGCACCATCGGCGGCGGCGGTGACCTCGCGCTCGGCGCCCTCGCGTACGCGATGGAGGGTGACGTGGAGTCGGTGCTGACCGCCTCGGCGCAGGCCTGCCGCTCGGCGATCGACCAGCTCGGCGGGGCGACCCCGGTCGGGCTGCTCACGCTCAGCTGCGCCGCCTGCCGCGCGGTGCTCGGCGACGAGGGCATCGCGCAGGAGGGCGCACGCATCGCCGAGCAGGCGGGCAGCATCCCGTTCGCCGGCTTCTACACCTACGGCGAGATCGCGCGTACCAAGGGAATCAACGGTTTTCACAACCAGACCATGGTCGTTCTCGCCTTCGCCTAGGAGCTCGCGATGCCCGACCCATCGACGCAGGCGCAGGACCTGGTGGAGCTGCTCGCCGTCGTGTCCAGTTGCGACGATGAGCAGACCGCCATCCGGGCCGCCGTGGAGCGCGCGGCCGAGACGTTGCAGGCGGAGATCTGTGGTCTCGTCGTCGGCGGTGCCGTGGTGACCGCCGTCGGGTTGCCGGCCGGCTCGCCCGACTATCGGGTGCTCGCGACGGTGCGGCCCGGGCGGGGTGGAACGATGCCGCTGCCGGGCCTGCCGCCGTGCGCGACCGGCGCGGCCATGCTCGGCCGGCCCGACGAGGGCATGCTGGTGCTGGGCCGGTGGGAGGAGCCGTTCTCGGTCGCCGAGCACAATCTGATCCGCGGCATGGCGCGGGTGCTGGGACTGACCTTGCGCATGCTGCGCACGCTGCAGACGCAGCGGCGGCAGGAAAGACTCATGCGGCACCTGTACGAGATACAGCGGTCGCTGTCCCGGCGGGTGCCCCTGGATCAGGTGCTGAGCACGACGCTGGCCGCGGTGACCGACGTGATCGGCGGACCGGCCGAGCTGTGGCCGGCCGGCGGCGGCAGTGCCGTCACCCGGGACGCCGCCACGCTCGCCGCCACCGTGACCCGTACCAACGCCGCCCTGGACTTCGCCGACGACCGCGGCCGCGCCGGCACCGCCGTGCCGGTGCACGAGCACGGGCGTACCGTCGGCGCGCTCGCCGCCGTCCCACCCGCCGGCCGCGCGCTCGACGACGCGGACCGGGAGAACCTGCTGCTCTTCGCCGAGCAGGTCAGCCTGGCCCTGTCCGACGCGAAGACCGCGCAGGACATGGAGGCCGCGCGCCGCGACGGACTGACCGGGCTCGCCGGCCGCGCGTTGTTCCACGAGCGACTGCAGCGGCACCTGACCGACGGGAGCGGCGCCGGGCAGGTCGCGCTGCTGTTCGTCGACCTCGACCGGTTCAAGGCCGTGAACGACACCCTCGGCCACGCGGCCGGTGACCTGCTGCTGGTGGAGGTCGCCCGGCGGCTGCTCGGGGCGGTGCGGGAGGGCGACATGGTCGGCCGGCTGGGCGGCGACGAGTTCGCCGTCGTGCTGTCGCCGGCGTGCGAGAAGGACGCGGCCGAGGTGGCCGCCCGCATCATCGACGAGGTGTCCCGGCCGTACCCGATGGCCGACGGCCGCACCGCCGAGGTCGGCGCCAGCGTCGGGATCGCGCTCGCCACCGGCGACGACGAGGACCGTGACCTGATCCGCCGGGCCGACGTGGCGATGTACGCCGCGAAGCGGTCCGGGCGCGGCCGCTGGATCGTGTTCCGGCCGGACGCGCCCGGCGACCCGCTCCACGCCGGGATCCCCGCGGCGGGCGGTCTCGTCGCCGCCTGACATCGCTCACCCCCGGCGGCGCCGCACGGCCATCACCAGGCCGACGAGGGAGAGCAGGGCGGCCACGGCCTCGGCGACCGCGGACGGAATCTTGCCGCCCACGTGCCAGGTGTTCTCGTAGAGGTTCGGCAGCGGGCCCAGCTGACCCACGTTCACATACGTGTAGAGCGTGACCGCGATCGCCGCGCTCCCCGCCACCAGCAGCGACAGCAGCCAGGTGACGATCGCCGGCCGGATCAGCAGCAGCACCGCGACCACGATCGCGACGACCGCCTGGATCCGGAACAGTGTGCCCTCGGTCATCACCGAGGACTTGAAGCCGTCGTACGAGGCGGCGTAGTGCAGATGGACGTAGCCGTCGACGCCGAGCAGCGCGGCCGTGACCACCGCGAGGATGCGCTCCCCGGCGGAGACACCGGCGCGGGCGGTGGTGGCGTGGACGGCGGGTGAGCGGGAAGCATGATCGGTCATCGTCCGACCTCCTTAGTGCGGTCTTCCTCTCGCACCCCCGAACGCCGTCCGGCCGGATCCGGTTCATGATCCTCTGCGCCGCCCGCCGCGCCTTCATAAGATGAGTCGATGTCCGTCGGCACCGGGACGAGCACCCCGCGCTGGGTGAGCCGCCTCGTCATCCTGTGGGGCGTGCAGCTGGTCGACGTCCTCGTCGTCACCAGCGTCATCCCGGCGATTCCGGCGATGCTGGCCGCCACCGGGGCGCCGCGCGGGGCGGCCACCCTGCTGTCGGCCTCCGCCGCGATGGCGTTCGCCGGGCTCTTGCTGCTCAGCGCCCGGCTCGGCGACCGTTTCGGGCACCGCCGGATCCTGGTGGCGGGGTTGGTCGTCTTCGGCCTCGCGGCGGTGACCGGCGGCACCGCGCACTCGGTCGGTCAGCTGGTCGTGGCCCGGATCGGGCAGGGCGTCGCCGCCGCGCTGTGCGTGCCGGCCGCGATGTGGGCGTTGCTGCGGCTGAGCCCCGAACCCGGCCGGCGGCGCACGGCGCTGGCCGGGTGGAGCGCGGCCGGTGCCGCGGCCGGCGTCCTCGGGTACGTGGTCGGCGGCGGCCTGACCGAGCTGCTGGGCTGGTCATGGGTCTTCTGGATCAACGTGCCGATCACCGGCCTCCTGATCGCCGGCGTGGTGCTGCTGGTGCCCGCGGACACGGCCGACGACGGCGTACGCCTCGACGTGTGGGGCGCGGTGCTGCTGACGACCTCGGTGATGGCCCTGGTCGGCGCGGCCGCCGTGCTGCAGGACGGTGCGGCCGGGTGGGGCGTGGCCGGCCTGCTCGCCGGGGCGGTGCTCGGCGTGCTGTTCGCCGTCCAGCAGGGACGCGCGGCCGAGCCGCTGGTCGCCCGGTCGAGCCGGCGCGATCCGCACCTGCGGGCCGGGGTCGGGGCGTCCTTCGTGAACACGGCGACGACCAGCGGCATCGCCATCGTGGTGGTGCTGATCCTGCAGGACGACCTGGGTCTGTCGCCGGCGGTCGCCGCCGTGGTGATGATGCCGTTCAGCGTGGCGGTGGTGATCGGATCGCTCGCCTCCCGCCTGCCGGCGCTGGCCACCGGCTCGGTGCGGCCTACCGTGCTGGGCCTGCTGGCGATCTCCGCCGGCGGCCTGATCCTCGCGATCCGGCACGACCAGGTCGCGGCGATCGTGACCGCCATCGCGGTCGCCGGCGTCGGCCTCGGCTTGGCCTCGGTCGGCGCGACGTCACTCGGTACGACGAAGGTCGAGAGTGGCCGGTCCACCGCGGGGCGCGGCGGGCGGTCCGGTGTGGAGGGTTCGGGGCCGCCCGGCGCCGACAGCGCCGCGGTCGGGCTGCTCAACACCGCCGCCCAGCTCGGCAACGCCCTCGGCGTGGCCGCCCTGCTCGCCCTGCTGGCGCTGCCGCGGGGCGGGGCGAGCGCCGCGTTCCTCCTGGCGGCCGCGGCCGGACTGGGCACGGCCCTCGCGGTCCGCCGCTCCTCGGCGCGCTTCGCAACCCACTAGGCGGCGCGATCCCTACCGGTCGCCGGCGTCGACCACGATGCCCAGCGCGCGGGCGAAGACGTACGACAGCTCGAGAAGGTCTTCGGGGTGCACGACGGCGCCCTCCCAGCTGGTGATGCCGCCGATGCCCGACAGCTCGCACCGCCGGAACCGGGCCCCGGCCATGGTGGCCCGATGGAACTGGGCGCCGGTCAGATCGCAGCCGGTGAAGCTCGCGCCCCGCAGGTCGGCCTCGGTGAAGTCGGCGCCGGCCAGGTTGCAGTCGCGAAAGGTCACCACGTCGAAGCGGGCGAACCGCCAGTTCGTCAGGTCGGCCTTGCAGTCGGCGAACGCGACGTCGGAGAACAGCCCGTCGTACGCGGCCAGGCCGGTCGCCCGGCAGCCGGTCAGCGTCACCCGCTCGAGCCGCGCCTTCTCGGCCCGCAGGTTCGACAGGTCGGACACCTCCACCCGGCAGTCGACGAAGCGCACACCCGGCAGGTGCGCGCCGGCGAGCCCGGTCCGCCGGAAGCCGCAACGGTCGAACACGATCGCCTCGGCCTCGGCGCCGGCCAGATCGGCGTCGTCGTAGGCGGTGGTCTCGACCGTCTGCTCGTGCTCGAGCTCGAGCTGGAGTTCGCCGGCTGCCTGCAGCTCGGCCGGCGTCCTCGGCTCGCGGGGCGGCCCGGAGCGGGGACGGCGGTTCACGGCGCCTCGTCGATTCACCACCCGGACACCCTACGGGCCGGCAACCGCCTGTGGACGACGGGCAAGAAATGTCGTAGGCCAGCCGTATCGTCACCCCACCCAGTTACGGGTGGGGTGGGTTATGGCGCCGATCCTCACGCGGTTCAAAAGGTGATCTAGTCGTCGCGACCCAACCTCGCGTCCCGGCCATACGTCATGGGCTCAGGGATGTGAGGAGGTGTCACGAATGGCCGACCGGCTTCGGCGGGGCGTTGCCGCCCTCGTTCTGTGCCTCGGTGTGGCCGCCTGCGACACGGCGCCGAATACTGCTGGTGCCGCGGCGGGCGGTGGCGCGGGCGAGGCGGCGACGGGCAGCCACACGAGGGCGGCGGGCGCGGGCTCAGCGGCGGGCGGGGACTCGGAGGCCGGCGGGGGCTCGGCGGCGGATGCGAGCGGTGGCTTGGAGGCGGGCGCGGGCTCGGCGGGGGATGCGGGTTCAGCGGCGGGCGCGGGCTCGGCGGCGGATGTGGGTTCGGCGGCGGGTGGCCTACCTGCTGTGCGGATCACCTACCCGGCGCATGGGCACCAGGAGTGGGCGGTCGCGCCGGCCGGGGAGACGGTGGGGGACGAGGGGCGGCTGCTGCGCTACCGGGTCGCCGTCGAGAGGGACATCGACGGGGTCGGCGCGGGTGCCTTCGCGGAGATGGTGTCGGAGACGCTCGGGGACGCGCGCGGCTGGACGGCGGGCGGGAAATTTCGCTTCCGGCGGGTCGGGCCGGGGCAGCGTGCCGACTTCACGGTCTATCTGGCCACGCCGGACACGCGCGACAAGCTCTGCGCCGAAGGGACCGACGGATATACCTCCTGCCGCAACGGCGGCAACGTCGTGCTCAACGTCGCCCGGTGGGTCAAAGGCGTTCCGCGGTACGGCGCGGGCAGTCTCGCCACCTATCGGCAGTACATGGTGAACCACGAGGTCGGGCACAAGCTCGGCAACGGCCACCAGCTCTGCCCCGGTCCGGGGCGGGCGGCGCCGGTCATGCAGCAGCAGACGCTCGGACTGCACGGGTGCCGGCCCAACCCGTGGCCCTACCCGGACGGCCATCGCCTGTACGCGGGCCGCTCCGGCACCTACGACGATCCGCTCCCGCACCGCGACACCGGCACCCGCTGAAAGCCGCGACACCGGCCCCCGCTCCAAGCCGCGACACCGGCTCCCACACGTACCCGCGAAGGGTCTCAGCCGATCTTTGAATTTGTGATCTTCGGATCGCCGGAGCCCAGGTAGAAGACGCCGGGGAAGGTCTGGAACTTGTCGCCCTTGTTGGAGCGCAAGGTGGAGTTGCGGATCACCAGCGTGCCGGTGCGGTCGTTGCTGACGAAGAAGATCGCGCTGCCGCCCTCGTTGGCGCGGTTCTTCTCGATCAGCGTGCCGTCGAGGGTGAGCGTGAACCGGTCCCCGTCCAGGTAGATCGCGCCGCCGCTGCCGCCGCCGGGGGTGCCCGCGCGGGCCGGGTTCGCGCCGTTGCCGACCGCCGAGTTGCCGGAGAAGAGGCTGTTCAGCACCGTCCAGGAGACGCCGATGCTGCTCAGCGCCGACCCGTTCGAGCAGACGCCGCCGGTGAAGGTGCTGCCCACGACGTAGACCGGGCTGTCGCCGCCCTGGTCGAGCACCCGGATCGCCGCTCCGCCGAGGTCGGGGCCGGTGCGGTCGCACCGGTTGCCGGTGAACCGCGAGTTGACGACCTTGAGGTGACCGCCGCGCTGGAAGATCGCCCCGCCACCGCCGCCGTCGGTCGTGTCGCCGGTGCTGTTGCCGTTGGTGAACACCAGGTTCTGCACCGTCACCCTGGGCGTCTCCTGGTCGTTGCAGTGCGAGGTCGTCCAGCCCAGCGCCTCGTCGCAGGCGTTGACGTAGAGGATGCGCCGCTTGCCGCCGCCGCTGAGGGTGACCCGGCCGCCGCCGTCGAGCACGACCGGGGAGTGCGCGTTCTTGACCTTGGCCGTGGCCGTCATCGTGATGGTGACCGGGTCGGGACCGCAGTCGAACGTGATGATGCCGCCGGCGGCCACCGCCTTGACCACCGCCGCCGAGGTGCAGCTGGCCGCCGTGCCGGTCCCCACCGTACGGTCGGGCTTGCTCGTGTCCACCGCCTTGGCCGCGGCCGGAATCGTCGCGTGCCCACCCGGATTGCCGGGTTTCGGAAGGGTCTTGGGTTTCGCGGCGGCCGACTTCGACGGCGCGGCGGATGTCGGCGGCGCGCTCGAGGCCGGGGCCGACGCCGGCGCCCCGGAAGCCGGCAAAGCGGACACCGCCGGGGAGCTCGGGTCGACCAGCAGCGGGCCCGCGCCCGAAGTGCCCGAAGTGTCCGACGAGCCGGAGTGACAGGCGCTGACCAGGATCAACAGGGTGATGGCGAGGGCCGCTCGAATCCGCACCGGGCGATGGTACTGACCCGTCCGGCAATGGTCATCGTGCCCGCGTGCCGAGATTCCGATAATGGGCCGATGATCGACGTGAGCGGGTACCTGCGGCGGCTGCGGCTGGGGCATCTCAAGGGCGCGGCGCCCAGCGAGGCGGGTCTGGTCGCGCTGCATCGGGCGCATGCGGAGCTGGTGCCGTACGAGAATCTGGAGATCTGGCTCCGGCGTCCGACAACCGTGGCGCCGGCCGAGTCGGTGGCCCGCATCGTGCGCGGCCGCGGCGGGTACTGCTTCCACCTCAACGGCGCGTTCTCGGCGCTGCTGATCGCGCTCGGTTACCGGGTGACGCGGCACTTCGGCGGGGTGCAGAGCCACGGGCGGCCGGCCGAGGTGACCGGGAACCACCTGGTGCTGACGGTCTCCGGCCTCGGCCCGCACGATTGGCTCGTCGACCTCGGCATGGGCGACGGCATCCACGAACCCCTGCCGCTCACGGTGGGTGAGTTCCGGCAGGGTCCTTTCCGGTACGCGTTGAGAGCGTCGGACATCGCGCCGGACGGCTGGCGGTTCGACCACGACCCCGCGGGCGGTTTCGCCGGTTTCGACTTCCACGGCGCAGCGACCGAGATGGCAGCCTTCACCGACATGCACCGATATTTGGAGACATCACCGGAGTCGGGATTCGTCCGCACCGCGACCGCCTTCCGCCGGGACGCGGACGGGGTGGACGGGTTGCGCGGCTTGACGCTGACCCGGTGGGCGGAGGAGAGCGTCACGCGGGTGCTGGAGTCCGAGACCGACTACTTCACCGCCCTGGCCGACATCTACGGCCTGACACTCGACGACGTGACGCGCCCCGAGCGCGCCGACCTCTGGCGGCGCCTGGTGGCCGCACACGAGGCGTGGCTGGCCGATCGGCCGGTCCCTGGGTCGGGTGCGTGACAGGCGGTGATCGGATCACTGCTCACGCGCGACAATCGCAGTTCAGGGGCGCCCTAGGCGGGAGCGGGTGAAGCATCGATGCCCGGAAAGCTGGAGATTGCACTCGTCGCGCACAACGATCGATATGACGACGACGATCCGCGGTGGCATGCCCAGACCGCGGCGCTCGTCCACGACCTGCGCGCCGAGGCCGGCTCGGTGCGCCTGGACCGCACGCCGGTGCCGGGGACGAAGGGCGCGGCCGACCAGCTCATCCTGTCGCTGGGCTCGGCCGGGGCGTTCAGCGTCGCCGTTCAGCTGCTCGGCACCTGGCTGAAGCGGGACCGGCACCGGTCGGTGGAATTGACCTTCACCGACGCCGCGGGCAACCGGCGGACCGTGCGCGCGTCGGCCGAGAACGCCGGCACGGACTCCCTGGCGCCCCTGATCGAGGCCGCCTCGGAGCTCGCCCGGGAGCCCTGATGACGTACCGGGCGCTGCTCATCGGCAACAGCGTGTTCGACGCCGACGCCGGCCTGAACCCGCTCAACGCCCCGACGAAGGACGTCGCCCGCCTGCATCGGGCGCTGGTGGACCAGGCCACCGGGCTGTTCGCCGAGGAGCACGTCCGGCTGGTGATCGAACGCGGTTCGGACGATCTGCTCGACGAGCTGGACACCTTCTTCTCCGCAGCCGACCGTGACGACCTGCTTCTTCTCTACTACAGCGGGCACGGCCTGCTCGACGACCGCAACCAGCTGTACCTGTGCGGCCGCAACACCCGGTCCGACAAGCTGCTGCGGACGGCGGTCAGCAACGTACGGATCAACGAGTTCATCGAGCAGTCGGTGGCCCGCTGCACCGTGATCATCCTGGACTGCTGCAGCAGCGGCATGTTCAAGGGCGGGGACGTGTCCGCCCCGCTCGCCGGTCCGGGACGGTACGTCGTGTCCAGCACCCGCGGCGCGGCGCTGGCCAACGACGCGGCGCTGGCCACCGGCACCAGCCTGTTCACCGAGCACCTCGTCACCGGCCTGCTCGGTGCCGCGGACGACCGGGACGGCGACGGCTTCCTCGATCTGCGGGAGGTCTTCGACTACGTACGGACGAAGCTGACCGCCACCACGAAGCAGATCCCACATTGCCGGTTCGACGGCGACGCGGCGGTCATGCTGGCCCGGCGGCCGGTCACGCAGCCCTCGGCCGCCATTGCCAGGGTCCGGACCGGCGACCCGGCGTTCGTGCTGTCCGAGAACGTGGTCACGCTCCAGGATGTCGGCGCGGACGAACGACTCGCCCCGGAGGTCATCGACATCTACCCGCTCACCGATGCCGCGGTGGACTGCACGGCTGTCACCGACGCCGGCTGGCTGCACGCCGAGGTGCGCGGCGGGCAGTTGATGATCGATCTCCGGCCACGGCCCGGCCACAACCGCGGCAAGATCGTGGTGCGCGACCGCCGGTCGGGAACGGCGCAGGTGGTGCGGGTGCACGTCACCGTCGACCGCGGCGGCCCGGCCGCGGCGCCACCGAAAGGCCCCGAGCCCCCGGCGCCCCGGCCGGGATCACCGGCCCGGGATGGGCCGGTCCGGGACGAGTCGGTTCGGGACGAGCCGGTTCGGGACGAGCCGGTCCGGGACGAGCCGGTCCGGGACGGGCCGCGCCGGGACGAGCCGCGCCGGGACGAGCCGGCCCGCGCCCTGGGGCGGGTGCCGATGCCGGCCGCCGTCGAGCCTCCGACCACTCCGGTGCCGCGACTCACTGCCGTGCCACCGCCCACGGCCGTGCCGAAGCCGACCAGTGTGCCGCCGGCCGCCACCGAGCCACCCCCGGCCGTGCCGGCGCCGACCACTGCGGCGCCGGCCACCACCGGGCCGGCCACCACCGGGCCGGCCACCACCGGGCCGGCCACCACCGGGCCGGCCACCACCGGGCCGGCCGCAGGGGTGCAATCGACCGTTGCCATGCCGCGGACCGCCATCGAACCGCCGGCCGCTGTCCTGCCGCCCGCCCCACCGGGCGGCGGAAGCGGTGGAGGCAGCGGGGGCCGGCGGAGGCGCTGGCGGTGGCCGGTCGCGGCCGCCGGGGCCGTTCTGCTCATCACCGGCACCCTCGGGCTACTGGCGCACTCGGACGATCAACCGTCCGACGTCATCACGCAGGTCCCTCAGCTGGTCGGTCTGGACCGGGCGGCGGCCGAGGCGATGCTGAGGGCAAGGGGCCTGACGCCGGCCGTCGTTCCCGCGCCGGTGGGCAGCGCCTGCAAGCCGGGAGCGGTGGTCGCGCAGGACCCGCCTCCCGGTCGGGCGGCCGGCCGCGGGACTCAGGTCAGCGTCACCGTGTGCGGGACGGCGTCGACGCCGACCACCACCGTCACGCCGTCGACCGCTGCGACCACGAGTCACGGCGGCAACCGGCAGATCACCGTGCCCGGGCTGAGCGGCACGTGCAAGTCGGCCAAGACGGCTCTGCGTGCGCGCGGGTTGTTCGGCCGATGCGAGGAGACGGACAGCACCGCCGAACGAGGAACGGTCGTCGGCTCCCGGCCACGGCCCGGCACCTCGGTGGACGCCGGATCGACCATTGTCATCCTGGTAGCGAAAGGCCCCGATCCCCCCACGGACTGCCGAGTTCCGAGCGTCATCGGCAGGGACGACGAGAGCGCCCGGTCGGAGTTGGACGTCGCCAACTTGCGGTCGAGCCGGCAAGAGGTCGAGGCCGATCAGCCGGCCGGCACCGTGGTCGGGCAGGACCCGGCGGCCGGGACGGAAGTCGCCTGCGGTTCGACCGTGACCTTGTCGGTGTCCAAGGGCGGCCCTACATCGTCTCCTCCACCGGGCGGCGGAGGAGGCGGCTGATTGCCGGCCTTGACGCGGGCGCGAGCGTGCCGGCCGCAGGCGTCCGGTCCGGCGTCGGCCCATCCCCGCCAAGCGGTGGAACGGCAGGACCGGAACCCGCGCCATGCACGGCTCATCTCGTTCCCTCCCACGCTTCCAGCCTGGTCGCGTGCGGGGCCGTGCGGCAGGGCCGGAAGTCCCGGCGGGACGGGAGGAAGAGCCGGACCGGGCCGGGGTCAGCGGCGTGCGCGCCGGTCCGACGCCGCGTAGGACGCGGCGGCGGTCAGGGCCGAGACGGCGAGCACCGACGGCCAGGAGCCGATCCGCCGGGCCAGCGGGTGCGACAGGCCGAACGCCCCGACATAGGTCGCGACCAGCGCCCCGGTCACGGCCGGGCTGGTGGTGCGCGCCCACTCCTGGCCGGCCACGACGCCGCCGGCGGCCAGGACGAGGCCGCCCAGCGGGCGGATGCCGGTGCGCCGGGCCAGCTGCCAGCCGCCGATGAGAGAGCCGGCCGTGATCGCCGCGGTGGGAAGACGCATGAGCCGAACCTACACCGGGCGCGACGGGCGGCGGCCGGGACGCGCGGGGCCGGCCGCCGCGAGCGACATCCCGGTGAGGATCATGCCGGTCAGCCCGCCTGCGAACCCATGATGCGGACAATAAGCTTTTCGTCACACCCTGGGCCGGGAAACGCGATCCGGTAGGCCGTGTTGGCAGCGGTATGACGACTGTGGGATTCATCGGGAGCGGGAACATCGGCGGCACCGTCGCGCGGCTGGCGGTGGCGGCCGGCTACGACGTGGTGGTGAGCAACTCGCGCGGGCCGGAGACGCTGGCCGAGCTGGTGGCGGAGCTGGGCGACCACGGCCGTGCGGCGACCGCCGAGGAGGCGGCGAAGGCCGGCGACATCGTGGTGGTGAGCGTTCCGTTCCACGCCCACGCCAAGCTGCCGGCCGAGGCGCTGGCCGGCAAGGTGGTGCTGGACACCGACAACTACTACGCGCAGCGTGACGGGCAGGTGGCCGAGCTCGACGAGGGCAGGCTGACCAGCGCCGAGCTGGAGCAGCGGCATCTGGGCACGGCCAGGATCGTGAAGGTCTTCAACAACATCTTCTACCGGCACCTGGGCTCGCTCGCCCGGCCGGCGGGCGCTTCCGACCGTACGGCGTTGCCGATCGCCGGCGACGACACCGAGGCCAAGAGGACGGCGGCCGCCTTCCTCGACGCGATCGGCTACGACGCGGTCGACGTGGGCACGCTCGCCGACAGCTGGCGGTTCGAGCCGGGACAGCCCGCCTACGGGCCGCCCTACGGCAGCTTCGAGGAACCGGCCGGCACCCCGGCGAGCGCCGCGAAGGTGCGGGCGGCCCTGGCCGAGGCGAAGCGCTAGCCCTCTCAAGTCGCGCGCCGGACCGCCGATTCTGGCGGTCATGCGCCTGCGGACCGCCCGAGTGCCCGTCGCGCACCTGCTGCTCGGTCTGCTCTACGCCGTGCTCCTGGTGCTCGCGACCGGTTCCCTGCGGCACAACGTCGCCGAGCTCGCCCGCGTGCTGTTCGGCCTGATCGGCCTGGTGGCCGCGGGCCGGGCGGCGCGCGGGCCGGGCCTGGCCACCCGCGGGCGCCGGGCCTGGACGGCGGTCGCGGTCAGCTTCGCCGTGCTGGTGACCGCCCCGCTGCTGCGGCTCGCGCTGCACCGGGTCGGCATCGAGGCCGCCGACGACGTCACCCATGTGGCGTTCGTGCTGGCCCTGCTGGTCGCCCTGCAGATGTTCCCGGCGGCCCGCACCACGCGCCGGGAGCGCTGGAAGTCGGCGATCGACGCCCTGACGGTGCTGGTGGGCGGCTCGATGGTGCTCTGGTACACGTCCTTCGGCCCGTACGTGGAACGCCATGGCTTCTCCGCGACCGTGGTGGTCTCGGCCGCCCTCTATCCGATGGGCGACCTGGCGCTGCTGTTCAGTGTGGCCCGGGTGCTGCTGCGCGGCGCCGGCGACGCGGCCCGGCGCCCGCTGCGCTGGCTGGCGGCGGGCGCGATGGTGCTCTTCGCGGGCGACGCGCTGCACGGTCACCTCGACGGGCACGGCCCGGTCCAGCTGCACTCGCCGTGGCAGTTCATCTGCTGGATCACCGCCGACGCGCTGCTGGCGGCCGGTGCGCTCTTCGCGGCCGACGCCCTCGGGCCGGGCCGCCGCGCCTCACGACCCTCGCGCGACGTGCGGCGCCATCTGCGGGCGGCGCGTTTCCTGCCGTACGCCGCGGTGGCCGTCGCCCACATCCTGATGCTGGGCGCCGCGGTGTCCGAGGGCACGTTCTTCCCGTGGGGCGGCCTGGCCGCCGGGAGCGCGCTGCTGAGCGCGCTCGTGCTGTGGCGGCAGACGCTGGTGCAGCGGGAGAGCGACGAGCAGGCGGTCACCGACCACCTCACCGGCCTCGCCAACCGCAGCCGTTTCCGCGCCACCGACGCCCGCTCGCTGGCCCGCGCCGCCCGCACCGGCCGGCACAGCGCCGTCCTGGTGATCGACATGAACGGCTTCAAGGAGATCAACGACACGCTCGGCCACAAGGCCGGGGACCTGGTGCTGATCGAGTTCGCCGCGTTGCTGCGACGCTGCGTGCCCGGGCCCGGACTGCCGTGCCGGCTGGGTGGGGACGAGTTCGCGGTGGTCCTGCCCGACCTCGACGACCCCGGGCGGGCGTACGAGGTGGCCGGCCGCATCGCCGCCGAGCTGGCGCCGGTGGTCGTCGCCGGCCGGCTGGTCGAGATGGCGGCGAGCATCGGCGTGGCCGTGTCGGGGCCGGGCGAGCTCACCCACGACGAGATCGTGCACCGCGCCGACCTGGCGATGTACCGGGCCAAGAAGCACGCGCCGCAGACCCGCTGGGCGGCGTGGCAGGAGTCTATGGAACCGGCCGCCGAGCCGGTGGCGGCGTGATCTTGCGCAGCATGGTGTCGGAGCCGCCGTGGCGCCCGGCCACCTCGAACCCGGCCCGCTCGTAGAGGCGCCGCGCCGCGTTCCCGTCCTCGACGCTGAGGCTCAGCCCGCGGACGCCGCTCTCCCCGGCCCGCCGGATGATCTCCGCCAGCAGAGCCGACGCCACGCCCCGGCCGCGCGCCCGCGGGAGCACGCCGATGGTCAGCTCCGGGATGTCGGGGGCGACGAACCCGTAGCCCGCCCGCTCGGCCGGCAGCGCCCGTCCCCACACCGCGCCCACCGGCTCGCCCTCCTCGTCCAGCGCGATCACCCCGAGGTCGCCCGGGCCGGGGAACCCGTCGACGTAGCGCCGGGCCGCCGGATCGCTCCGCACCCAGTCGAGCGTGAACCGCGGCTGCGACCAGTTGAACGCCTCGAGCAGGATCCGCTCCAGGAACGGCAGATCGGCCGCGCCGGCCGGCCTCATCGTCATCGCAACGATGGTAGTGCGCACAAACGCCCGGCCCGTCTCGTCGGGTGGGAGTGATGATGACCGAGTTGCAAGCCCTGGCCGACCGGGTCGAGATCGAGGCCCTGCGCGGCGAGTACTCCGACGCCGTGATGATGCGTGACTACGACCGGATCGCCGCGCTGTTCACCGACGAGGGCGTGCTGCGCATGCCGAACGTCCCGGTCGAGCTCGACGGGCCGGCCCAGATCCGGGCGTGGGGCGAGCGCGTCCCCGCGGTCGTGGAGTTCCTGCTGCAGACCACGCACGCCGGCGTCATCGTGCTGGACGGCGACGTGGCCACCGGGCGCGCGTACCTGCATGAGCTAGGCCGCCTTCGCGACGGCCGAGGCGAGCAGAACTGGGCCGTCTACCACGACCGGTACCGCCGGACGCCTGCCGGGTGGCGCTTCGCCGAGCGGGTCTACGAGGTGCGCTACCGCGACGAGAGCCCGCTGGCCGGATCCACCGAGTCGGGCCCGGTTGTGGACGGCGGTCGGGGAAATGTCGTACCGGGGTCGTAGAGTCCGCCCCACCCACAACGGGTGGGGTTTGCGTCGGCACCGGCGTTTGCCGCAATGGCAACGGAGCTTGCCGCCTCGCGCGCCGCCGCGGCATGGTCGTCCGCGGAGGTGGAGACGATGTCCGAACTGCTGGAACACGCCTACGAGGTGGTCGTCGTCGGCGGGGGAGCGGCCGGCCTCAACGGCGCCCTCATGCTCGCCCGCTCGCGCCGGAGCGTGCTGGTGATCGACGCGGGACAGCCGCGCAACGCGCCCGCCGACGGGGTGCACGGCCTGCTCGCCCGGGACGGCATGCCGCCGCGGGAGCTGGTCGAGCGGGGCCGGCGGGAGGTACGCCACTACGGCGGCCAGGTGATCACCGGCGAGGTGGTCGGCGCGACCCGGAACGCGACGGCTTTCGACATCGCGCTCGCCGACGGCCGCCACGTCGCCGCCGGCCGGCTGCTGATCACCACGGGGCTCGTCGACGAGCTGCCGGACGTGCCCGGTCTGCGCGAGCGCTGGGGCCGCGACGTGGTGCACTGCCCGTACTGCCACGGCTGGGAGGTGCGCGACCAGCCGATCGGCGTGCTCGCCACCGGTGCCGCGTCGCTTCACCACGCGCTGCTGTTCCGGCAGCTCACCGACGACCTGATGTTCTTCCAGGACACCCAGCCCGACCTCCCGGAGGAGCAGGCCGAGCAACTGGCCGCCCGTGGCATCACGCTGGTGACCGGCGCGGTCGACGGCCTGGAGATCAAGGACGACAAGATCGAGGGCGTACGCCTGGCGTCCGGCACCGTGATCCCGCGGGCGGTCGTGGCGGTGGCCAGCCGGATGGTCGCCCGGGCCGGCTTCCTGACCGATCTGGGTCTCGAGCCGGTGCCGCACGCCTCGGGCATGGGCGAGCACATCCCCGCCGACCCGGCCGGGCGCACCGCCGTCCCCGGCGTCTGGGTCGCCGGCAACGTCACCGACTTGTCCGCGCAGGTGGGCAGCGCCGCCGCGGCGGGCGCCCTGGCCGGCGCCCAGATCAACGCCGATCTGGTCGCCGAGGAGACGCGCCGCGCGGTCGAGGCGTGGAGGAGCGCCTGAGCTGCTCTCCGGGCCGTCTCGTCCTCGGCCGTCCCCACCCGTCCCCGGCCGTCCCCGGCCGTCCCCACCCGTCCCCACCCGTCCCCACCCGTCTTGGGTGGGCCGCACGGTACGGTCCACCTACGACAATTCCTCGAGGACTGTCCACAGGGGCCTACAGCGGCCGCCCGTCCCAGCGGGACAGCGCGGCCAGCGCCGCCCGCCGTCCGACGGCCGCACCCACCTGGTCGGTGTTGCGGAAGTGCACGCCCTCCCAGACGCGGGCGTCGATGTTGTCGCGGGTCAGCTCGGACCACTGCCGGTACGTCAGCGTCACGTCGGCCGCCGCGGGGCTGGTCAGCGTGAAGGCGGCGCGCGGCGGGCCGGCCAGCCGCTCCAGCACGGCCTGGGCGGCGCCCGCGTAGGTGGTGTGGCCGGACGGGTACTCGGGGTGTGCGGGCGTGGCGAGCAGCGGCGTCCACGACGGGTCGGGGGCCACGGCGCCGGTGCGGATCGCGGTGACCGGCCGCCAGAACAGGTCGCGGTACTTCGCCTGGTAGGTGGTGATCTGGGCGTCGATCGTCGCCGCGTGGAACAGGGCGATCAGCGCGATCCGCTGGACGAGCGGGCGGCGGTCGGCGGCATGCGAGCCGTTCGGGGCGAGGGTCGTGCGCAGCGCGCCGGTGAAGCCGTTGAGCGACGTCTGCGCCCAGAAGCGGGCCACCGCCGTCTGCTGCGGCGTGCGTACGGCGCTGTCGGCCGCCCCGACCGCCCGCGACTCGGCCAGGTCGCGCAGGAAGATCTCGCTGTCGATGGCTGGCGGCGGGCCCGGCAGCAGCGGCGTCACCGAGCGCACCAGGAACGGCCGCCCGTCGCCCTGCCCGGACTGGACCGGCGTGGCGAAGGCGGGCGGGGTCGGCTGCCATACGCCGGGCGCGGCCGCCGGCGGGGTGTACGGCCGGTTGACCGAGGCCGGGTCGAGCCCGTCGCCGGCCCGCTCGGCGAGCACCGCGCGGGCGGCCTCGACACCGGCGGCGACGGCCCGGTCCGGGCGCCGGGCGTGCAGCCGGGCCGCCGTCGCGGCGAAGGCGGCGTCCAGCGTGGACGCGGCGGCCGGGTTGGTGGTGATCAGGGTCTCGTGCACGGCGGCGGCCACCGCGAGCTCAGCGTCGGCGAGGGGGAAGGCACCGGCGGAAGGGGAGGCGGCCGCGGAGGCGGAGGCGGCCGCGGAGGCGGAGGCGGCCGCGGAGGCGGAGGCCAAGGCGGAGGCGGAGGCGGAGGCCAAGGCGGAGGCGGACGCGGAGGCCAAGGCAGAGGCGGAGGCGGAGGCGGAACCGAGGGCGGAGGAGGACACGCCGGGCCGGATGGCGGCGACCGCGCGCCAGGCGGCGCTCCAGGCGACGGCCCACGTGCGGCTGTTGGTCACCTGCTGCGGGCCGGTGATGACGCCGATCGTGGCGGCGGTGAGGTCGAACCACTCGAGCAGGGTGTCCACCCGCGGGGCGGCGGCGCTCGCGGTCGGCGGGTTCAGCAGGGTGGCGGCGCCGGCGCCGGCGGCGGTCGCCAGCACGGCACGGCGAGACATTCGCATGGATGAGTGCACGAGCTGACCGTAGTGCACATCTCCCATGGGCTCAATAGGAAAGGAACTGCTCGAGCAGACCGGGCACGGCGGCGCGGGCCACCCGGATCGCCTCGGCGTCGGGGACGTCGGGAACCGCGTAGCTCTGCCGTCCGCCGGCCGTGGTGGCGACCAGCGTGGTCAGGCCGGCCCGGCGCTGGAACACCGACGTGGTCATGTTCCAGCCGATCACCGCGTCGGTCCGCAGCACGTACCGCCGGCGCACCAGGCTCCCGTGCCGGCTGACCAGCCAGTCGCCGGTCAGGGCGTGGCCGAGCGCCGCCGCCCGGTCGGCGGCCAGCAGGGCGCCGATCGGCAGCAGCGCGAGCGTCGTCCAGAAGGCCCACCACGGCGTGCCGGCGAGAAGCACGAAGGCCAGCACGACGAGGGCAAGGAGGGTGCTGACCGTGCCGGCCCGGGTGAAGCGGCGCCGGCGGGCCCGGGCGCCGTGCGGGATCAGGGCCGTGGTGAGCGGGTCCGGGTCGCCGATGACGGTGCCGCCCACCGCGGCCGCCACGGCCCGCGGTGCGGGCGGCAGCAGGATCGAGCCGCCGCGGTCGGCGCCCCGGCCCACGCGCAGGCCGGTGGCGATGGCCAGGACCCGGGCGCCGCGCACGGAGCGGAGCAGCAGCGGCTCGCTCAGCTCCACACCGCGCAGCCGGCGCTCCTCGATCGTGGTGTTGCGGGTGGTGAGCAGGCCGCGCCGTACGTGCAGGGTGCCGCCGGCGTGGCGGCTCAGCCGGAAGTTCCAGAACGTCAGCACGTAGCCGATGGTCGAGGCGATCACGGTGAACACGACGACGGCCGCGGCCACCAGCAGGATCGCCACCGGCAGCGGCCGCCGGCCCAGGTAGTCGAGCGAGTCGTGGACGTAGCCGACCTTGGTGACGTCGACGTGGCTCTCGTTGACCAGCCGCGAGCCGATGCCGAACAGCACGCCGATCGCGACCAGGCCGGAGAGCGTGAACGGCCCGTAGCGGATCCAGGCCGGATCGAGGACCGCCAAGGCCGTCTCGGCGACCGGAGACGGAGACGGAGACGGAGACAGAGAACGAGACGGAGACGCAAACGGAGACGGAGACGGAGACAGGCGAGACGCCGCGACCGGCCGATGCAGCAGCTCGCGGTGCAGGTTCTCGGCGGCGGCCGCGCTCAGGCCGTCCAGCTTCACGCCGTCGTTCCGGCGATCGGTCTGCCCGGTGCCGACGGTGACCCGGGCCAGGCCGAAGATCCGGTGCAGCACGTTCGAGGTGACGTCCACGGTGCGGATCCGGTCGCGCGGGACGGTCAGCACCCGGCGGCGCAGCAGGCCGCGGCGGACCTGCACGTGGGTCGGGGTGATCCGGAACGAGGTGGTGAAGTAGCGCAGGAAGCCGAGCCCGATGCCGAGGCCGCCGATCGCCAGCGCCCACCAGCCGCCCTCGCCGCCGTCGCCGCTGCGCACGCCGATCAGCACCGCGACCAGCGGGAAGATCAGCCGTCGCAGCTCCATCACCGGGTGCACGGCCAGCATCCGGGGGCTCAGCCGGCGCCACGGCTCGCCGGCGTCGCGTACCACCTCCTCGGCGTTCTCCATCGCGGTGGTCATGTCGCGTCCCCGGTGGTCTCGCCGACCCGGGCGGTCAGATCGGCGACCAGGCGGTCGGCGTCCCGCGCGGCCAAGCCGTCGATCTTGATGGGGCCGGCCGCCGAGGCCGTCGTCACGGTGACGTTGGCCAGCTTGAACAGCTGCTCGATCGGCCCCCGCTCGCTGTCCACGGTCTGCACCCGGGAGATCGGTGCGATCCGCCGCTCCTGGCTGAGCCAGCCGGTCTGGGTGTACACCGCGGTGTCGGTGGCCTCCCAGCGGTGCACCCGGTAGCGCCACTGCGGCATCACCACCAGGTGCACGGCCGCCAGCACCAGCCACGCCGCCGCGACCAGCAGGTGCGGGAGCCGCCCGCCGTCGCCGTCGGCGAACCACCAGATCACCTGGGGCACGAGCAGCACGATCCAGAGCACCGCGGCCCGGGCCGCCCAGTACCACAGCGCGCGCGGGCTGACCCGGTTCATCGGCGGGCGCAGCCGCACCACATCAGGTGTCGTCGTCACACCTCTCACAGTGGCATCCGCACTCCAGCGCGCGCCCCGACAAATGTCATGGATCGGCGGCGCACGTCCGCCGGGAAAGCCCCGAAACCGGACTCACCGGGCGGTAGGGTGCTGACAGTGCAGACCGCCGTCGAGGGGTTGACCACCGCCGAGGCCGAGCGGCGCCGCCGGCGCGGGGAGTCCAACGCGCCGGTCAAGGGCGGGTCCCGAGGCTACGCCGACATCCTGCGTACCAACGTGCTCTCGTTCTTCAACATCATCCTGTTCGTCATCGGCGCCGTCCTGCTGGCCATGGGTCGTTTCAGCGACGCGCTGATCAGCGTCGGGCTCGGCCTGATCAACGCGGTGATCAGCGCGGCCCAGGAGATCCGGGCCAAGCGCAAGCTCGACCGGCTGCAACTGCTGGAGCGGGCGCCGGTGACGGCGCTGCGCGACGGGCGGGAAACCCCGATCAACCCCGATGCGGTCGTACGCGGTGACGTGCTCCGGGTCCGGCCGGGCGACCAGATCGTCGTCGACGGGCCGCTGCTGGACGGCGGCCGGGTCGAGGCCGACGAGTCGTTGCTGACCGGGGAGTCCGATCCGGTGGCCAAGGCTCCCGGGGACGACCTGCGGTCGGGCAGCCTGTGCGTGGCGGGGGACGGCCTGATGGTGGCCCGCGACGTCGGGGCGGCCAGCTACGCGGGCCGGCTCACGGCCGAGGCCCGGCGGGCGAGCACCGACAAGACGCCCCTGCAGCGGCGGGTGGAGTTCCTGGTCCGGCTCGTGATGGCGCTGACCACCCTGATGAGCGGCGCGATCCTGGGTCAGGCGGCGATCGAGGGGTTCTCGCTGCTGCGGGTGGTGCAGATGACCGCGGTGCTCTCCGGTCTCGTACCGTATGGCCTGTTCTTCCTGATCGCCGTCGCCTACACCGCCGGGGCCGCCGCGATCGCCCGCCGCGGCGCCCTCGTGCAGCAGGTCAACGCCGTCGAGTCGGTGAGCAATGTGGACGTGGTCTGCACCGACAAGACCGGCACCCTCACCACCGGCCGGCTCACCGTCGAGTCGCTGCACCCGGTCGGCGGCGTCACCCGGCACGACCTGGAGCTGCTGCTCGGCTCGCTGGCCCGCAGCGCGGGCACGCCGAACCTGACCACCCAGGCGCTGGCGCTGGAGATGCCCGGGCACGCCTGGCGCGTCCGCGAGGAGGTGCCGTTCGCGTCGTCGCTGCGCTGGTCGGGGGTGGTGGCCGCGGAGGGGACCTGGGTGCTCGGCGCGCCGGACGCGCTCGGCTTCGTCGACGAGGTGGTCATGGAGCTGGCCGGGCGCGGTCTCCGCGTACTGCTGCTGGCTCGTCCGGTGGAGGACGGCGCGCGACTGCGCGACGGCGCCGGACGCACCACCCTGCCCGCGCTGAAGCGGGTCGGGTTCGTGGCGCTCGCCGACGAGTTGCGGCCCGACGTCGTGGATACGGTCCGGCGGCTGCGGCGCAACGGGGTCGCCCTGAAGGTGCTCTCCGGCGACGATCCGCGAACGGTGGCGGCGATCGCGGCGCGGGCCGGCCTCGACCCCGCGGAACCGGTCGCCGGCGCGATGCTGGACGGGCTCGACGACGCCGCGCTCGACCGCCTGGTGCCGCACACGACGGTCTTCGGGCGGGTGGCGCCCGAGCACAAGGAGCGGATCGTCCGGTCGCTGCGCCGGCAGGGCCACTACGTCGCGATGATCGGCGACGGGGTGAACGACGCCCGCGCGCTCAAGGGCGCCCAGGTCGGCGTCGCGATGCGCAGCGGGAGTGCGGTCACCCGGGACGTCGCCGACATCGTGCTGGTCGACGACTCGTTCGCGGCGCTGCCGCCGGCCCAGCAGGAGGGGCGGCGGATCATCAACGGCATCGCGATGTCGCTGTACGTGTTCCTGGCCCGGGTGGGCACGCAGGGGCTCGTGATCGTGACCGTCACGATGCTCGGGCTCGGCTTCCCGTACTCGCCGACCCAGGTCGGGCTGACCCTGTTCACCGTCGGCGTGCCCACGTTCTTCCTCACCATGTGGGCCGAGCCGCGGCCGCCGGACACGAACCTGTTCGCCGGGCTGGCCGGCTTCGTCATCCCGGCGGCGGTGATCACGGCAGGGTTCGGCACGGCCATCTACGCCGGCCTCTACGAGGCGGTCATGATCGGGTTCAGCTCCGGCCGTACGCCCGCGGAGGTCATCGGGGAGTTCGAGAAGTACACCGGCCTGACGTACGGGAGTGACACCGACTTCACCGCGGCCGCCGCCACGATCGCGTCCCAGACCGGGCTGTCGACGTTCTTCTGCCTGGCCTCGTTCGTGCTGATCCTCTTCCTGGCGCCGCCGAACAAGTTCTTCGCGGCCTGGACGGCGCCGACCCCCGACCGGCGGCCGACCTACCTGGTGTGCGGTCTCGCGGTGGCGTTCGGCGCGGTCCTCTTCGTGCCGGCGCTGTACACCTACTTCGGTCTGGCCGGCCCGTCGCGGCCGGTGTTCGCGGTCGTGCTGCTGATGCTGATCGTCTGGTTCGCGGTGCTGAGCCTGGCCTACCGGCTGCGCCTGCTGAACCGGGTGCTCGGCCTGGACCGGCTGCGCTCCTGACACGTCGGCGCGCCCCGGCGAGCGCCGCCGGTCCCGCTCCGGGGACCGCCCGGCTCATCGGCGCGGCGGGCCGCTCCGGGGGCCCGCCCGGCTCACCGGCGCGGCGGGCCGCTCCGGCGCAGCCCGCTCACGCAGAAGCGGTTTCCCTCGGGGTCGGCGAGCACGACGTAGGGCGGCTCCTCGGGCCGCTGCCCGCCCGGCTCCGGGTAGTGCGGCCAGTCGACCCGCCGCGCGCCCAGGCCGAGCAGCCGCTCCACCTCGGCGTCGAGGTCGGTGTCGCCGGCGTCGATGTCCAGGTGGACGCGGGGAAAGTCCTCGGCCGGACTCTCGCTGACGTCCATGGCGATGGCGCTGCCGGTCGCCCCGGGCGGCGGGCCGATCACGATCCAGTCGTCGCCGTCCCACCGGGGCGGCCGGCGGACGTACCCGAGCGCCCGGCTCCAGAACCGGCCGGCGCGCTCGGGATCCTGCACGCCCAGGGAGATCTGTGCGATCGCTGCCATCGGCCCATCGTAGGAGAGCGGCGGCGTTGTAACAGAAACTGTTGCTTTCAGGCGCCGGGCCGGGAAGACTGTCGCCGTGGCGGCCAACAGCAGGGTGACGATCGCGGCCCACGCGCTGGCGTGGCTCGAGCTGGCCCGCCGGCAGGGGCGGGCGGTGCTGACCTCCGACGAGGTGGCGGCCAGCGTCAACACCAATCCGGTCATCGTCCGGCGCAGCCTCGGCGACCTGCACCGGGCCGGCCTGGTGACGGCCCGCCGCGGCGCCGGCGCGGGCTTCTCGCTCGCCCGCCCGGCGGCCGCCATCACGATGCTCGACGTCTGGTCGGCCGTCTCGCCCGAGCCGCTGCTGGCCCTGCATCACACCGAGCCCAACCTCGAGTGCCCGGTCGGGAACGGGATCCGCCCGGTGCTGGCCGGCCTCTACGAGGAAGCCACCGACGCGTTCCGGTCGGCCCTGGCCGGCCGGAGCATCGCCGACGTACTGGAAAGGATCCTCGCATGATCGTCGAACTGCGCTCCTACGCCCTGCGCCCGGGCCGCCGCGACGAGCTGATCGCGTTGTTCGACCGCGAGTTCGTGGAGACCCAGGAGGAGCTGGGCATGGCGGTGCTGGGCCAGTTCCGCGATCTCGACCGCCCCGACCGGTTCGTGTGGCTGCGCGGGTTCGCCGGCATGCGGTCCCGGCGCGCCGGCCTGGAGGCCTTCTACGGCGGCCCGGTGTGGGCGAGGCACGGCCCGGCGGCGAACGCGACGATGCTCGACTCGGACGACGTGCTCCTGCTGCGCGAGATCGTGCCGGTGCCGGTGTCCGTACGCGGGGGCGCCGATCCGGCCTCGACCCTGCACGCGACCATCTGGTACTTCGACGGCCCGTTCCCCGATCCGTCCGTCCGCCCCGCCGGCACCGTGGCCCTGCTCGCGACCCATCACGCCGCCAACGATTTCCCCGCGCTGCCGGTGCGTGAGGGTGAGCACGCGCTGGTGTGGCTCACCCGGTCTCCGGTGGAGAGGGAGGCGCCGGACGGGGTGACGAAGACCGAGCGCCTCCGTCTTGCCCCCACCCGGCGTTCCTCTCTGTACTGACGGCCGGCTATTTCGCCGTCACGTCGACCGTGACGGTCCAGCTCTGCATGCTGTGGCAGGTCGGTGTCGTGCCGTGTGCCGGGCACACCGCCCGCGACGACGAGAGGGTGGCCGAGCCCGGCGCGACGGCCTTGTAGCGCCCGCGCGTGGTGCCGCGGACGCTCACCGCCGTCTGCGGCCGCACCTGCAGCGGCCGGCCGGACTCGCGGATCGCGCGCCACCACGTGGTCGCGTCCGGGTTGGCGCGCGGGTCAAGCCGGAGCCGCACCAGCACGTACTCGCCCTTGTGCACCCGAACGTGCTTGCCGTTGTCCGCGGTGGTCACCGTGATGGTCCGCCCGGCCGCGGCCGGGCGCGCAGCCGGCTTGTGTGCGCCCGGCTTGCTGTGGGTGGTCGTGCTGTGCGTGCCGGGCTTGTGCGTGGCCGACGCGTGGGGGGCCGGGTTGTGCGCGACGCCGGCCATGGCCGGTGCGGCGGCGAGCGCCGCCGGGACCGTGACTGCCGCGATCGCGAGCGCGATGCGCTTCTTGGATGTCATGCCGAGACAACCTCGTGACGGAAGTTCCGATATGGGCGGTCGGAGCTGTCACCCCGGCGCGCCATGCGGTTCGCCGGTCACCCGGGCGAGCCTGAGTGCCCGCTGTGGGTGCAGCCCACGCGGCCGGTCGTCAGTCTCCGGCCGGGCCCAGATGCGTACGCTCGCCGTCGTGGTCGAGGATGCACAGGATCTCGGCCGGCCCGCCGGCCGCGCCGAACGCGTGCGGCACCATCGTCGAGAACTCGGCCGCCTCGCCCGCCCGCACCAGCACCGTCCGCTCGGCCAGCCGCAGCACCACCGTGCCGGAGAGGACCGTGAACCAGTCGCGCCCCGGGTGCACGCGCAACGCCGGGTGGGCCGGCCGGGTGAGCAGCATCTTCGCCACCCGCATGCCGGCCGGGTTGCCCTCGCGGGAGAGCAGCCACGTGGTGATGCCGCGCTCGTCGTCGCGGTGCGGGCGGATCACCACGTCCTCGTCGCGGCCCGACTCCACCAGCTGGTCGAGCGTCGTACCCAGCGCGCGGGCGATCGGGGCCAGCTGGTCGAGGGCGATCCGCCGGTGCCCGGTCTCGATGCGGCTCAGCGTGGAGGGGCTCAGGTAACTGCGGGCGGCCAGCTCGTCCAGCGACCAGCCGCGCGCCACCCGCAGGCTCCGGATCCGCTGCCGGACCAGGGTGTCGAGCTCGCCGTCTTGCGTCATACGCAAGAGCCTATGTCGTACGCGCAAAGGCCCGCTACCGTCGAGCCCATGGCACACCAGCATCTGGCCGACCTGCTCGACCTCGACATCGACGTCCTCCACGACTACCACCGGGCGGTGATCGGCTGGGCCGGCTCCCTGGTCCCGGACCGTCCCCGCATCGTCGACCTCGGTGCCGGCTCCGGCGCGGGCACGCTCTCGCTGGCCCGGCTGCTGCCCACGGCCGAGGTCACCGCGGTGGACGTCGACGAGGAGATGCTCGACCACCTGCGCCGCCGCGCGGCCGCGACCGGCGTGGCCGACCGGGTCCGTACGATCCGCGCCGACCTCGACGGCGAGTGGCCCGCACTCGGCCCGGCCGACCTGGTGTGGGCGTCGGCATCGATGCATCACCTGGCCGACCCGGCCCGCGCCCTGACCCGGGTGCGCGACGTCCTGCGCCCCGGCGGCGCCTTCGTGGTCACGGAGATGGACTCGTTCCCGCGCTTCCTGTCCGGTACCGCCGACGCGGCCTTGGAGGACCGGCTGCACGAGGCGGCGGCCCAGCGCCGGCACGAAGCCGGCCTGCACATGGGCCTGGACTGGGGCGCCCGGCTGAAGGCAGCCGGCTTCGAGCTCGACGGCGAGCGCCGCTTCGACATCAAGTTGCCGAGCCCTCTGCCGGCGAAGGCGGTCGACTACGCCCGGGCCACCCTCGAGCGCGCACGGCACGGCCTGGCCGACCAGCTCGACGCCACCGACCGTGCCGCCCTGGAGCGCGTCATCACGACGCTCCCCGAGCGCGAGGATCTGACGGTCCACGCCACCCGCGACGTGTGGACCGCCCGGCGCCCGCAGGCCGGCTGAACCACCGCCACGGCGGGCGGGCGCGCGGAGTCGGCTGGTTCCGCCGGGCCGATCCGTCGAGGCGGCCCATCGGCGGGCTCCCGCCGCAAGCTCCCGCGGCGAAAGGCGCGCCCGCCGCCTTACCGGACCCCACCCGTAACTGGGTGGGGCGAGGCTAGCGGCCCGGTACGACAAAATCCGGCCGCCATCCACAATGCACCCGGGCGCGAACCCAGGACACCTCAATCCCGGTGCCGGATCCGGAGAAACCGGCTAGTCTTGATCGCATGATCCAGGGAGACGACGACATCGCAGGGTGAGCTTCCCCCCGTCCTGTCGTCACGTTCCGTCCCTCCACTCCCTGAGGTGCTTCCCTTCATGTCCATCGTGGGCTCCCACGTGTCTTTCTCCTGGCCGGACGACACCCCTGTGTTCGCCGACCTGTCCTTCACCGTGCCTGCCGGCCGCACCGGCCTGGTCGCCGCCAACGGCGCCGGCAATTGCACGCTGCTGCGCCTGATCGCCGGGGAGCTCGAGCCGGCCGGGGGCACGATCACGGTCGACGGCGTCCTCGGGTACCTTCCGCAGGACCTGCCGCTCACCACCGCCCGCAGCGTGGCCGAGGTGCTGGGGGTCGACGCCCAGGTGCGCGCCCTGCACGCGATCGAGGCCGGCGAGGCCGGCGAAGAGCTGTTCACCGTCATCGGCACCGACTGGGACGTCGAGGAGCGCAGCCGGGCCGTGCTCGACCGGCTCGGCCTCGGCGGCGTCGCCCTCGACCGGCCGTTGTCCACGCTCAGCGGGGGCCAGGTCGTGTCGCTCGGGCTCGCGGCGCAGTTGCTGCGGGAACCCGATGTGCTGCTGCTCGACGAGCCCACCAACAACCTCGACCGTGCGGCCCGGCTGCGCCTGTTCGACGTGCTCGGCGACTTCGCCGGCGGCCTTCTCGTGGTCAGCCACGACCGCGAGCTGCTCGACCGGATGGACCGGATCGCCGCCCTCGAGCGCGGCGAGCTCACCCTCTTCGGGGGCAACTTCGCCGCGTACGACCGGGCCCGCACCGCCGCGCTGGAGGTCGCCGAGAAGAACGTGCGCACCGCCGAGCAGGAGGTCAAGCGGGAGAAGCGGGAGCTGCAGCAGGCGCGGGAGCGGGCCGCGCGACGGGCCTCGACCGCGGCGCGCAACCTGGAGAGCGCCGGGCTGCCGCGGCTCTTCGCGGGGAACATGAAGCGGGGCGCGCAGGAGTCCGCGGGACGGGCCGGGCAGACGCACGCCTCCCGGGTCGCCGAGGCCAAGGCCCGGCTCGACGCGGCCGAACGGCAGCTGCGCGAGGACGACAAGCTCGTGGTCGACCTGCCGGGGACGGCCGTTCCCGCGGGGCGGACCCTCTTCACGGGCGCGGGCCTGCGCGTCCGCGACCTGTTCGACGGTGTGGACCTGAGCATCCGGGGCCCGGAGCGGATCGCGCTGACCGGGCCCAACGGCGCCGGGAAGTCCACCCTGCTGCGGCTGATCGCGGGCGAGCTGACGCCGTCGGGCGGTTCCGCGAGGACCGCCGACGGTCGGGTCGCGTACCTCTCGCAACGCCTTGATCTTCTCGATCCGGACCGGACGGTGGCGGAGAACATGGCGGCGTTCGCGCCCGGCATCCCCGATGCCGAGCGTATGAACCTGCTGGCCCGCTTCCTCTTCCGCGGTGGTCGCGCACATTTGCCGGTACGCGTGCTGTCCGGCGGGGAACGGCTACGGGCGACGCTGGCGTGCGTGCTGTGTGCCTCCCCGCCGCCGCATCTGCTGCTGCTCGACGAGCCGACGAACAACCTCGATCTGGTCAGTGTCGGTCAGCTGGAGAGCGCGCTGTCCGCGTACCGGGGAGCGTTCGTGGTGGTCAGCCACGACGAGCGGTTCCTGAGCGAGATCGGGGTGCGGCGCCGGCTGCGGCTGGAGAACGGCTCGCTGGCCGCCGGCTGAGGGCGAACCTAGCGGTCGCGGCGGCGCAGCAGCAGGATCACGACGATGGCGACCACGACGAGGGCGAAGAAGCCGATCAGCGCGGCGGTGGAGACCGGGGTCTTCGGGCCACCGACCACGGCGAGATCATCCAGCATGCCGGTCTCCGTCCGATGAGGAGGGTTGCGGGTCCGGACGTCGCTGTTCCCCCAACGCCGGGCCGGCAACCCTCCTTCGTCAGGATCGGCGGGCCTGCCGCCTGGCGCGGGCCATCCGCCACAGGAAGACCGGGGTGGGCGGGACCCAGCCGAGCTGGGTGGCCAGCCCGAGGTCGTCCCGGTTGGCCCAGTGCTCGATCACCTGGCCGTCCTTCATCCGGAACCAGTGCGTCTGGGTGATGGCGAACGTGCGGCCGGTCGGCGGCATCGCCTGCGCCACCTCGCCGTGCTCGTCGTAGGACAGGAACGGGCCGACCTGCCGCCCGGACATGGTGCAGTGGACGGCGATCAGCTCCCCGTCGGCCACCGCGTCGTGGATCTCGAAGGACAGGTCGGCGAACCCGGCCCGCAGCCAGTGCGCGGTGGCCGCGAACGCGGCCGGTCCCCGTCCCCGGCAGGCCGGCGGCTCGTCCTTGGCCTCCCGGTTGACCGCCTGCGGGTGAACGCATTCGGTCAGCTCGTCGAGGTCGCCGCAAGCCATGATCGCCATGGACCGGATGCAGACGTCGGTGTCGATGGTGCGCATGATGTCCCCCACTCGTAGAATCGGATACAGTGGAGAAGTATTCGATACTGGTGGACGGTAAGCAATGACGCGTCGCGCATACGACAACACCCGCCGGACCGAGCAGGCGCGGCTCACCCGCCGCCGGGTCCTCGACGCCGCCCGCGAGCTGCTGGTCGAGCGCGGCCCGACGGCGGTCACCATGCGCGACATCGCCCGGCACGCGGGCGTCTCGGCCGAGACGGTCTACAAGACGTTCGGCACCAAGGCGGCTCTGATCAAGGACGTGTACGACGTGACGCTGGCCGGCGACGACGAGCCGATCCCGATGATCGACCGTCCCGAGCTGCAGGCGGTGCTGGCGGCGGCCGGCCCGCTCGACAAGATCGGCCGGTACGCCTTCGCCGCCCGCCGGATCGCCGAGCGCATCGGCCCGCTGCTGGCCCGGTTGCTGGCCGGCGCGCGGGGCGGCGACCCCGACCTGGCGCAGTTCCGGCAGACCATCAACCAGGAGCGTCTGATCGGGGCCGGCGCCATCGTCGGCCACCTGGCCGAGACCGGAGGCCTGCGTCCCGGCCTCGACCAGGACCGGGCCCGCGACATCGTCTGGGCGTTGATCGCACCGGAGGTCTACGAGCTGCTCGTCGCCGACCGGGGCTGGACCCCGGAGCGGTACGAACAGTGGCTGGCGGAGGCGCTCACCGACGCGCTCGTCGCGCGCTGACCCCCGGGGCCGCGGCGTACGGGCGCAAATGTGGTTGTTCTGTGAGGTCTGACCGGCCACCATGGTCGGCATGGCGCTGCGAACGCCGCTTCAGGGTGGCCTTCCGCCGGCGGGCGCGGTGCGCGGCGCCGTCGTGGAGATCGCGTGCGACGAGTCCGGCTTCTCCGGCACCAACCTGCTCGATCCCGCCACCCCGGTCATCACGCACGCGAGCGTCGACCTCGCCCTCACCGAGGCGGCCGGACTCATCGAATCGCTGCGATCGGGCTTCCGCTTCTCGCCGCACGAGCTGAAATCCGGGCAGTTCCTGCGGCGCGGCGAGGCGCTCGGCTGGTTCCTGGGCCAACTGCGGGGGCGCGCGTACGTCCACCTGGTCGACAAGGAGCTCTTCCTGGTGACCCGCGTCGTCGACCTCCTGGTCGCGCCGCCCACCTACGCGGCCGGCACCCGCCTGACCATGTCCCGGCGCCCGGCCGCGCTGGCGCTGTACCGCTCCCGCCACACGGACCGCGCCCGCTGGAGCGAGTTCCTGGCCGCGTTCGTGGACATGGTCCGCCCCAAGCGCCGCTATCCGTCGGGACCCGCGATCGACCGGTTCCTGCGCGCCCGCGACGCGCTGTCCGCGGCCGTTCGGGCCGCAGATGTGTCGCCCACGGATGTGTCGCCCGCGGATGTGTCGCCCGCGGATGTGTCGCCCGCGGATGTGTCGCCCGCGGATGTGTCGCCCGCGGTTGTGCGTGCCGCCGATGCGCTGCCCGCCGTTGTGCGTGCCGCCGACTCGCCAGGCGCCGTGCCGCCTGGCGCCGCCGTGCCGCCTGGCGCCGCCGTGCCGCCTGGCGCCGCCGTGCCGCCTGGCGCCGCCGTGCCGCCTGGCGCCGCCGTGCCGCCTGGCGCCGCCGTGCCGCCTGGCGCCGCCGTGCCGCCTGGCGCCGCCGTGCCGCCTGGCGCCGCCGTGCCGCCTGGCGCCGCCGTGCCGCCTGGCGCCGCCGTGCCGCCTGGCGCCGCCGTGCCGCCTGGCGCCGATGCGTCGGCCGTCGATGTACTGGCCGCGCTCGAGCCGGCGCGCGTGCGGGCCGTCCTCCGGCGCCTCGACGACGAGGACCGGTCGATCCCGCCTCCGCTCGAGCCCCTGCTCCCGGCGCTGGCCGAGGCGGTTCTGCAGTGGAGCGCGGGCGGCCGCCGGGTGCTGGTCGTCCACGACGAGCAGAGCGCCCTGACCGCCGACCGACTGACCCGGCTGCAGCGGGCCCTGGCCGGCGACTCGGGTGTTTCCCCGCTGGCCGGCCTGGTGATGGTCGACTCCCGGGACGACGCCCGGGTCCAGGTGGCCGACCTCCTGGCCGGCGTGGCCCGCCGCTCCCGCGGAACGTTGGTGGGCGAGCTGCTGTCCCCGACCTCCCTGCGCGACCCGGACGACGCTCCCTGACCAGCGTCGCGCCCGCCCACCGCGCGGACCAGCCCCTACCGCCGCGTCTCCCGGGCGCGTGATCGGTGGTCAGGGGAGCGGCACGCTGATGGCCTCCGCGTCGGGGGACTCGCGCAGCTCGAGCTTGGCGATCGTGTGATCAGCCGGTACCCGGTAGCGCAGCCTTCGCTCGATCGTGGCGCCCGGCGCGAGGTCGGACAGCAGCGGATCGTCGAGGCCGATCAGGGTCAGGTCGGCCAGATACTCCCGGCCACCGGTGTCGTAAGCACGGGCGAAGGCGACGCCGGGCGTCCGGGGCGTACGGCCGATGTTATGGATGGTGATGTCCAGCGTGCAGATCTCGGATGCGCAGGCGAATGCGTTCACCGTGTAGGCGAAGCCGGCCGCGCGGGCCGTCGAACCGACCGGGGCCGACGCGCCGCCGCAGCCCGCGGTCAGGGCGACCGCCGCCACCAGCGGCATCCACGGTCTCATGCCGCTGAACATCGGCAGCGCGCGCGACCGCCGAAAGCAAAAGGCAGAAAGCAAAAGGCCGAAAAGGGCCGCCCCGAAACCGAGGCGGCCCTCTCCAGCGAAAGGGTCCTACTTGCCGAAACGGGCGTACTTGGCCCGGAACTTCTCGATCCGGCCGGCCTCGTCGAGAACGCGCGTGCGGCCGGTCCAGAACGGGTGGCTCGCGGCCGAGATCTGGACGTCGATGACCGGGTACGTGTTGCCGTCCGCCCACTCGATCGTCCTGGTGCTCGTGGCCGTCGAGCGGGTCAGGAACGCGTAGTCGGCGTTCCGGTCGCGGTAGACGACGCTGTGGTACTCCGGGTGAATTCCGCTCTTCATGGCAGACCTCCAGGCTGATCGACCACCACAACCGATCCGCCGCACCCGATATTTCGGCCCGGAGTGTGTGCTACGAGTCATAAGCCACATTGATGGCGGACATCACCAACCCGTTCTTCCGTGATGACCGGTCCCTGCCCCAAGGTGAATGCCATGCGCCGAGTTGTGGTCACCGGTTCGGAGTCCGGCATCGGGGCGGCCGTGGTCACGCTTCTTCGAGCCGAGAGCATTGACGTGCTTCGAACCGCTTTCGACGTACGGGATGAAGCTTCGTGGTCCGATCTGGCCGAGTCGCTGCGGGATGCGCCGCCGCGGGGCCTCGTGAACTGCGCCGGAGTCACATGGCGGGCGCGGGTCGGCGCGGTGACCGTGGCCGACTTCGAGCGGGTGCAGGCCGTCAACGTGCTCGGCCCGCTGCTCGGCATCCAGGCCCTCGCCCCGCTGATGGGCCCGGGCGCGTCGATCGTCAACGTCGGCTCGGTGGCCGCGCTGCAGGGGCACTACCCAGTCGCGTACACGGCCAGCAAGTGGTCGCTGCGCGGCGTGACACGCGCCGCCGCGCTCGAGCTCGGCCCGCGCGGCATCCGGGTCAACATCGTGCACCCGGGCTTCATCGACACCCCGATGACCGCCACCGCGCCGCCCGCGTTCCGCGCCGCCAGTCTCGCCGAGTCCCCGCTCGGCCGGGCCGGCACCCCGGCCGAGGTAGCCGCCGTGATCGCTTTCCTGCTCAGCGACGCCGCCTCCTACGTGACCGGCGCCGAGATCCCGGTCGACGGCGGGGCGTCCTCCCACGGAGGCGCCAAGTCGGTCTCGGACGCCCTGCGCGACCCGTCGTAGGGTCTGCTCGCGACGGAAATCCGAACGGCACGCTGCTCGCACGGCTGGTTGTGTCCGGCACCGGGCCGCGACGCCGGTCGAATCAGCCGCTTCGCCGGGACGAGCGGTCGGCGACGGCTCCGGTTCGCGCGGCGGGAAGGTGTTCACCGCCTGCCCGGCGCGATCACCGATCGGCCGGCGGGCGAAGCAGCCCGCTCTCCCACATCGGCCGGCGTGGGTCGTCGTTGTGCACCACGATGTCGGCCTTGTCGGCCGGCCGCGCCGAGGCGAAATAGAGCCGCTGGGCCGGGAGATAACGTTCGCGCCAGCGGCGTTCGACCTCGGCCCGGGACGACACCCGGCGCTCCCGGATCACCGCGCGGTCCACGGTCTCCTCCAGCGCCGTGGACAGGAAGATCCGCAGGTCCCACCGGTCGAACAGTTCCGGGCGCAGGAGGAAGACGCCGTCGAGGAGCAGCACGGCGTCGGCGGGGGCGGTCGCCGGCCGGGGAGAAAGCGTCGCGTCAGCGGCGCGGTCGTAGGTCGCGGTCTGGAAGCGCCGATTACCACCCGGGCCGAGCGGATCGAGCAGAACCCGCTTGAGCGCGCCGCGGTCGTGGGCGTCGAGGTAGCAGCCGTCGGCCGAGAACTCGCCGCGCGCATAGCGCCGGGCCCGCGGAAACAGGAAGTCGTCGATCGTCGCCCGGATGACGTCGCGGCCCGTTGCGCGCAGCACACGTGCCAGCTCGTCGGCGAGGGTGGTCTTGCCGGCGGCCGGCGCCCCGTCGACGGCGACGCGCACCGGGTGCGCGACGCTCACCGACCCGACCGCCGCCGCGAGGTGGCCGAGCAGCTCGTCGCGGGTGCCCCGTTGCATGTGCGGCCCCAACCTGTCGTTGTCACTTGTCCGCGTTGGTGCGCGCCAAGAGGTGGGCCGTGACGAGCGCCGAACGGCCGGCCCACCATCGCTCGAAGTATGCCGCAGGGAATCGTGGAGAGCTCCTAGGTCCTTACGCAGCGGGCCGTCCCGGCAGCGACGCCGGCGCGCCGGTTGCCGGTGGCGCAGCCGTTGTCGCCGGATCCGCCTCATCGCGCGTCCGGATCCAGAGTCCCTTCCTCATCGCCACGCTGCCGGCCGGACGTGGACAGTTCTGGACACCGGCTCCCGATGACGGAGGATGGGGTGGTGAGCCTCCCGGCGGACAGCCATGTGCACAGTGAATGGTCGTGGGACACGCCGGTCGGCGACATGGAGCGGACCTGCGAGCAAGCGATCCGGCTCGGGCTTCCGGCCGTCGCCTTCACCGAGCACGTCGATCATGTCTCGTGGGCGGCGCCGACCGAGGGGCCCTATGTCAGCGCGCACCTCACGGCGGTGGCCGGGGACGACGGCATCGTGCGGCCGCCGGGGTTCGACGCCGACGGCTACCTGGAATGCGTCGAGCGGTGCCGGGAGAAGTTTCCGGGGCTGCGGATCCTCAGTGGGCTCGAGCTGGGCGAGCCGCACTGGTTCGCGGCCCCGACCGCGGCCCTGCTGCACAGCCACAGCTTCGACCGGGTGCTGGGGTCGCTGCACTGCCTCCGGGACGGCGACGGGGTCGCGGAGCCGTGGGCCATATATCCGCACCGGGACGCCGGGGAGGTGCTGCGCGACTATCTGGCCGGGGTCGTCGAGCTGGTCACGACCTGCGACTCGTTCGCGGTTCTCGCGCACATCGACTACGCGCTGCGGTCGTGGCCCGGCGCCGACGTCCGCGACTTCGAGGAGGAGTTCCGGGCGGCGCTGCGGGCGACGGCCGGGACGCAGCGCGCGTTGGAGATCAACACGCGGATTCCGCTGGCGGCGGTCCTTCTCCGGTGGTGGCGGGAGGAGGGCGGGGACGCGGTGAGCTTCGGGAGCGACGCGCACCTGCCGGACCTCGTCGGGCACGGCTTCCGGGAGGCGGCGGCGATGGCCGAGGCGTACGGGTTCCGGCCCGGCCGTCATCCGTACGAGCTCTGGGGCCGCGCTTAGAGCTCCACCGCCGCTACCAGGGGCATCGTCGGCTTCGGGGAACCACCGGGCGGCTCGACCGAGACCCCGACCGCCGACGCCGCGTCCATGCCGGCCACGATCTGCACCGAGGTGGTCCGGCCGGGCGGCAGCGTTCCCTCGGGGACAGGCACGGCCGAGCGGATCGTCCACAGCTGGTAGACGCGGCCGCCGGTCGGTGCGGCAGCGGCGGCGAGCATGATCACGCCGGCGTCGTGCAGGCGGGACGTCGCGACGGTGACACGCCCGCCGCCGGTGACGGGCGACTCCTTCACCACGAGGTCGGGCGCGGTCAGGAGCGCTTGCAGGCGGGCGGAGGCGGCCTCCGCGGTCTCGGCGCGAGCATGCTCATCCCGTACGCGCGAAGTCTGCACCACCGCGACCGCGCCCGCCGCCGCCAGCACCACCGCGGCGGCCGCGGCCGTGAGAACCAGCCGTCGCCGCGGGGAACGCGGGGGAGTGACCCGCGCGGGCGGAAGCTGGGCCACCGAGCCGATCGCCGCCATCACCTGCGTGCGCAACGCCGGCGGCGGCACCGACCACGCCCCGTCCGCGAGCCGGGCCGACGCCGCCCGCAGCTCGTCCACCTCGGCCCGGCAGGCGGCGCACTCGCTCAGGTGCCGGTCGAAGGCCGCCCGCTCGAGGTCGTCGACGGCGTCCAGCACGTACGCGCCGATCAGCGCATGCACGTCGGCGCCGGTCATGCCGTCACCCCCAGACAGTCCCGCAGCCTGATCAGGCCGTCCCGCATCCTGGTCTTCACGGTCGGCAGCGGCGTGCCCAGCAGCTCCGCCACCTGCGGATAGCTGTGGCCCTGGTAGTACGCGAGGGTGACCGCCTCCCGCTGGAGCTCGGTCAGGCCGGCGAGGCAGCGGCGCACCTGCTGCCGTTCGAGGCGCCCGGAGACCTCGTCGGCCACCGCATCGTACGGCGTGTCCACCTGCGCCCGCCCGACGAAGGCCAGCCGTTCGCTCGCCGCCTGCTCGGCCCGCACCCGGTCGACCGCCCGCCGGTGCGCGATCGTGCAGATCCACGCCGTGGCCGAGCCGCGCGCCGGATCGAAGCGGGCCGCCGTGCGCCACACCTCGACCAGCACCTCCTGCGCCACCTCCTCGGCCTGGGCCGGATCGCGCAGCACCCGCCGGATCAGCCCGTAGACGCGCGGCGCGACCAGATCGTAGAGCTTGCCGAACGCCGCCTCCTCACCGCCGGCCACCGCCCGCAGCAGGTGGCCCGGGTCGGGCCGGTCCGGCACCGGCGACAGATGCTCCGGCCGGCGGCTGGTGCCCCGCTCCGCCATGGTCCCGCCTCTCCTGTGGGTGACACCCATCATTCGGGCCGGACGCCGCCCCGGATGGGTGGCATTTTCGGCAGGATGATCCGGCCGGGCATCGTCTCGGTCACCGTGATCCCGGCGGTCGCGGCGACGGTCACCGCGGTCACGACGGTCACCGCGGCTGCGGTCGCGGCGGCGGTCCGCCCGGCGAGGTCAGTCCTCCTGCACGGCGCGGGCCAGCGACACGGCGAACAGCCCGTCGCGGTCGGTCCACCAACGGTCCAGGGCGAAGCCGGCCTCGGCCAGTTCCCGCTCGACGCCCTCGCGGCGGAACTTGGCCGACACCTCGGTGCGGACCTCCTCGCCGGCCGCGAAGTCGACGACCAGGCCGACGCCGGGGATCGTCGCGCGCATCGGCCAGCGGGCGCGCAGCCGCATCTCGATCCACTCGCGTTCGGCGTCCCACAGGGCGACGTGCGCGAAGCCGTCCAGGTCGAAGTCGGCGCCGAGGCTCGCGTTCAGCACCCGCAGCACGTTGCGGTTGAACTCGGCGGTCACGCCCTGGGCGTCGTCGTAGGCGGGCACGACCACGCTCGGGCTCTTCACCAGGTCGGTGCCGAGCAGCAGGTGCTCGCCCGGCTCGAGCACCGCGCGCACGTCGGCCAGGAACGCCGCCCGCTCGGCCGGCACCAGGTTGCCGATCGTGCCGCCGAGGAACGCCACCAGCCGGTCGCCGCCGGTCGGCAGGTGCTTGAGGTGCCGGGTCAGGTCGCCGACGATGTTGTGCACGGCGAGCCCGGGGTAGTCGGCGGTGATCCGGGAGGCGGCCGCGGTCAGCGCGGTCGGCGAGACGTCCATCGGGGCGAACGTGCGCAGCGTGCCGGCCGCGGTCAGGGCGTCGAGCAGCAGCCGGGTCTTGGTCGAGTACCCCGAGCCGAGCTCCAGCAGCGCGGTGGCGCGGGTGACGGCGGCGATCTCGGTCGCCCGGTCGGTCAGGATCTGCCGCTCGGCGCGGGTCGGGTAGTACTCGGGCAGCTCCGTGATCCGCTCGAACAGCTCGCTGCCCCGGGCGTCGTAGAACCACTTGGGCGGCAGCGTCTTCTTCTCGGCGGTGAGGCCGTTGATCACGTCGGCCCGCAGCGAGCGGGCCAGGTCGTCGGCGTCGAGGTGAACTTCGAGCTCGGGCGCGTTCATGCTTCTCCCAGCGGAGTGAAGGAAAGGTCGGAGGCGGTGGCGCTCAGCAGGGTCCGGTCGGGGACCGCGCGCCACGCGGGGTCGTCGTCGAGAGGTTCGGAGGCCACGGTGATCGCGCCGGGCCCGGTGCGGACCGACAGCGAGTGGCCGACGGCGCTCGCCGCGAGCGACGAGCCGTCGGTGACCAGCAGGTTGAGCCGGGAGCCGGGCGCCACCTCGCGCACATCCGCGATCACCGACCTGAGCGATGACGGAAGGGACTCGCCGGAGCGCAGCCGATCGCGGACCAGCAGCCACAGCAGCGCCGCATCGGTCGGTGCGTCGAGGGTCAACAGATCGGCGGGTGGCAGTGTTCCCGCGAGCTTCGCGACCGAGCCCGGCCAGCCGGTGACGACCCCGTTGTGGCTGAAGAGCCAGGGGCCGTCACCGAAGGGCGCCGCCGCCGACTCGGTGACCGGCATGCCGACCGTGGCGCTGCGCACGGCGGCCAGGACCGCGGTCGAGGTCAGCGAGGCCGCCAGCCCGGGCAGCGTGGTGTCGCTCCAGATCGGCGTGTGCCGCCGGTACCGCACCGGCCCGGCCACACCGCTTCCGTACCAGCCGACGCCGAAGCCGTCCGCGTTGATCGTGCCGCCGCCGCGCATGTCGCGGGGCGCCCACGACTGCCGGCTCAGCGAGTGCGGCGGATCGAAGAGCAGCCGCGAAAGCGGCACAGGCGGGCCGAGGTACGCCAGGTGACGGCACATTCAGGCGTCCCGGGCGCAGCGGAACCCGCTGAAGATCTGCCGGCGGATCGGGTAGTCCCAGTTGCGGAAGGTGCCCCGGCAGGCCGCCGCGTCGGTGCCGAACGAGCCGCCGCGCAGGACCTTGTACTCCGTACCGAAGAAGACCTCGGAGTATTCGCGGTAGGGGAACGGCACGAAGCCCGGATAGCCGTGGAAGTCGGTCGACACCCACTCCCAGACGTCGCCGATCAGCTGGTGCACCCCGGCCGGCGAGGCGCCCGCGGGATAGGCGCCGACCGGGGCCGGCCGCAGGTGCCGCTGCCCCAGGTTGGCCCGCTCCGAGGTGGGCGGCTCGTCGCCCCAGGGGAAACGCCGGGACCGGCCGGTCGCCGGGTCGAAGCGGGCCGCCTTCTCCCACTCGGGCTCGGTCGGCAGCCGTTTGCCGGCCCAGGCCGCGAACGCCTCGGCCTCGTGGAAGCAGACGTGCACCACCGGTTCCTCCGGGACGATCCGTGACGTCCGGCCGAACTGCCGGCACGCCCAGCCGTCGCCGTCCCGCTCCCAGTGCAGCGGCGCCACCAGCCCGGCCGCCTGCCGGTGGGCCCAGCCCTCGGCCGACCACCAGCGCTCGTCGTCGTAGCCGCCGGAGTCGATGAACTCGGCGTAGCGGCCGTTGGTGACCGGCGCCCGGTCGATGAAGAAGCCGGGCACGTCCACGGCGTGGGCCGGCCGCTCGTTGTCCAGGGCCCACGCCTCGGTGCTGGTGCCCATCGTGAACGGGCCGCCGGGGACGAACGCCTCGCCCTCGACCGCCGACGTGGCCGGCGGGGGCGGCGGCGCGTCGAGGACCGGGGCGCCGGCGCGCAGTTGATGGGTGGCGAGCATGGTCTCGTCGTGCTGCTGCTCGTGCTGCACGATCATGCCGAACGCGAACCCGTTGTCGACCAGCGGCGACCCGTCGAGCCGGGCGTGGTCGAGCACGTCGAGCACCTTGTCGCGGACGGTCGCCACGTAGCGCCGGGCCTCGCCCGGCCCGAGCAGCGGCAGCTGGGGCCGGTCGCGGCGCGGGTGCTTGAACGCGTCGTACAGCTCGTCGATGTCGCGGCGCACCGGCTCGCGGCCGCCGACGTCGCGGACCAGCCACAGCTCCTCCTGGTTGCCGACGTGGGCGAGGTCCCACACCAGCGGCGACATCAGCGGCGAGTGCTGCCGGACGAGGTCTCCCTCGTCGACGGACTCGGTCAGCAGGGTGGTGCGGTCGCGGGCGCGGCCGAGCTCGGTGGCGACCAGGTCGCGCAGGCGGTCGGTCTGGTAGGTCATCACTGCTCCCCGGCGGTGACGGCGGCACGCAGGCGCCGCTCGATGATGTCGGTGACGGCGCCGTCCAGGTGCGGGGCGGCGAGGTGGGTGAGGGCCTCGGCGCTCCGGCGCAGCGCCGGGTCGGCCAGACCCGTCCGGTACGCCGTGTGCCAGTACCCGGCGACCGGCTCGGCGGCCGCGAGGGCCTGCTCGGTCAGTGACCGGCCGGCGAACAGCGCGGCGACCATCGCGACCGGGGCGAACCATTCCGGGCCGGGCTGGCTGTCGAGGTAGCGCAGCTCGAGGTAGCCGCGCGGGCGCACGGGCGGGAACAGCGTGCTGAGGTGGTAGTCGACGTCGTCCACGGTCGGCGGCCCGGGCAGCGCCCCGCCGACCCAGTCGGCCAGTGTCATCCCGGGCGGCGGATCCCAGCAGCCGCCGCCGCGCCGCACGCAGAGCAGGGGAGCGGCCAGCGCGTACCGCGCCCAGGCCCCGGCCGGGTCGCCGGCCGGACCGGCCGGCGGATGGGTGACCCGCGGATCCATGCCCCACCAGGTCGCCATCCGGGCCGAGGCGAGGCCGGTGTCGCGCCCGGCGTGCCGCGACGAGTTGGCGAAGAGCGCGAGCAGCGGCGGACCGAGCGCCAGCGCCGTGCGCCACCGCAGCGGCACGTCGCCCGGCGTGCCGGCGTCGAGGCAGACCTGCAGGCCCGCGGTGCTGCACATCATGATCCGGCCGTGCCGGCCGCGGGCGTCGAAGGTGCGCTCCATGGCCGCGTAGCGCGGGGTGTCGAGCAGGCGCCGGGGTGGCCGGTGCGGGTCGATGCCGTGCTCGCCGAGGCGCAGCCCGGCGTCGTCGAGCAGGGCGGTGAGGTAGGCCAGATCGGCGGTGACGGCCGCGTGCAGCGCGGCGGTCGAGGAGGCCGGGGCCGAGGAGATCTCCAGCTGGCCGCCGGGCTCGATGGTGAGCGTGCCGCCGGCGGGCAGCGGATCGGGCGTGCGCCCCGCGGTCCCGCCGGGTGAGGCGGCCGGGCCGGGGGAGCCGGCTCGGGGAGCGGGATCGAGGAGGGCCGGCGTGTGCCGGCCGAGGGCGTGTCGCAGGGTCTCGCGGTCGAGGGGCGCGCGGGGCGCCGCGGTGTGGTGAACGGTCCATTCGAGCTCGGCGCCGATCAGCGCCGGTGGGCCGGTCTTGAAGCAGATGGCGCGGATGTGCGCCTCCACTTCCTCCTGAGTGCGCAGCCGGCGGCTGGTGGCCGCGGCCGCGTCGTGGTCGAGCGTCGTCACTGGACGGGCTCCCGTCGTCACGAAACGTGGGCCTTGCGGACACTACGACGGGGGTCCGACAACTTTGCGAACGAGCCGGTGGATCGGCGGTGTATTTACGGGGGCCTTGCTGCGGATTCGCCAGCCTTGTGACCTGCGTCACGGCGAGGCGAGCCGGTCGAGCGTCAGCGCGGCCGGCGACCCGTCCGGCCGGCGGATCTCGTCCTCCCGCACGGTCATCCCCGGGTTGCGGTAGACGACCCTGCTGCATCACGCGATCCGCACACGCTCAGGCGACCAGGAAGGTGCCGGCCGTGAACACCACCAGGAGGACGGCGTGCAGGGCGACGCCGATGGTCAGCACCGCCCGGTCGACCAGCCGGTCGGCGCCGGCCCGGGCCAGCACGAGGAAGATGGCGACGGCCTCCATGGCGTAGCGCGCGGCGGACTGCATCGAGCGGCCGCCGACCTCGGTCGACATCAGCAGGAGCAACGTCAGCGCACCCTGGACGACCAGGTAGAGCTGGTCGCGGCGGAAGCGGAGACGGCCCTTGACCGCCAGGACCAGCAGCACCGCCGCGAGCAGGACGGTGCCCGCGTCGAGCAGGGCGCCCAGAGTGGACGGCGACAGCAGCGGGTGGGCGTGCGCCTGCCGGAGGGAGATGAGCCACGCCTCGCCGGGGACCGTGTAGCGCCGGCCCCACTGGTCCTGGGCGATGCTGAACGCCAGCGGGCTGCCCAGGTCGATCGCGCAGTAGACGGCGTAGGCGACGACGCCCAGCGGCACCAGCAGGATCGCCAGGGCGTCCGGCCGCAGCCGGATTCGCCGCGGGCCGGCCTCGAACAGGCCGGCCTGCCGCAGGTACTCCACGGCGAGCGGCGCCATCAGCAGCACCCCGAACAAGCGGGTGGCCGACGCGAGGGCGCCGAGCGAGCCGGCCAGCCACCAGTGCCCGCGGCGCCCGGCGTACAGCGCCCCGATCGCCAGCAGCAGGAACAGCGACTCGTTGTAGCCGATGAAGAGGAAGAACCCGGTCGGGAAGGCGGCCAGGTACCAGGTCGCGCGCTGGGCCACCGCCGGCCCGAACTCGTGCTCGGCCAGCCGGTGCAGGACAGCGAGGGCACCGGCCGCGGCCGCGTTGGCCACGACCAGGGCGCTGACCAGGGCGCCGCCCGGCAGCAGGACGTCGGTGACCCGGATCAGCAACGGATAGAGCGGGAAGAACGCGGGGAAGCCCGGTCCCAGGTGGTAGCCGTGCTCGGCGATCCGCACGTAGTGGCCGGCGTCCCACCGGTTCCAGCCCAGAAACATCGCGGCCAGGTCCGGGACCTGGCCATCCTTGCGGGGCAACCACGCCAGGGCACTCACCAGCAGGTGGACGACGAAGATCGTGGACCACACGGCGAGGGCCGACCGGATCGCCGTCCGCCAGGGACGGCGGGCCGGCGCGGTCGCCGTCCCGGCCGCGGACGCCGGTCTCTCGAGGACGGTCTGCACGTCAACGGCCCGTCGTGGCGTACGGGCGGCTCAGCGAGTCGGAGCTCACGACGTACGGCGGCCGCCCCTGCAGTTGGGTGAAGACGCGCGCGACGTACTCGCCCAGAAGGCCCAGGCACAGCAGTTGCAACGCACCCAGGAACACCATCGCGACCAGCAGCGACGTCCAGCCCGGCACCACGGTGCCCCACAGATGCAGGGCGATCCCGGCGCCGGCCAGGGCGACGCACAGCGCAATGCCCGCGCAGCCCAGCCAGGTCGCGACCCGCAGCGGCGCGGCCGAGAAGCCGGTGATGCTGTCGACGGCGAGGCGCACCATCCGGGCGATCGGGTACTTCGAACGGCCGGCCGCGCGCCGTTCCCGCACGTAGGTCACCTCGCCGCTGGGCAGCCCCAGCCAGGGCACCAGCAGGCGATAGACCGGCAGGTGCTCGGGCAGCTCGGTCAGCGCGTCGACCGCGGTCCGGCTGAGCATCCGGAAGTCCCCGGCGTGGCGCGGCACCGGGCTGCCGACCACCCGCCGGACCAGCCGGTAGTACAGGCCGGCGGTCCACCTCTTGAACGCGGTGTCGGTGCTGCGATCGGCCCGGACGCCGTACACCACGTCGAGCCCCGACGTCTCGGCCAGCCGCAGCATCTCGGCGATGACCTCGGGCGGGTCCTGCAGGTCGACGTCGAGGCTGACCACGTACTGCCCGCGGGACCGGTGCAGGCCGGCGGTGAGCGCGTTCTGGTGCCCGCTGTTGCGCCGCAGCCGGATGACGCGCAGCTCGGGCCACTCCCGGCGGATCAGCTCCAGCACCATCGGCGTGGCGTCGCGGCTGCCGTCGTCGACGGTGATCACCTCGTAGTCCACGCCGAGCGCGTCGAGCACGGGACGCAGCCGGCCCGCGAACAGCGGAAGCACGTCCTCCTCGTCGAAGACCGGGACAACGACCGACAATCTCATGCGTACCTCCCCTTGGTGATCTTCAGCCCGGAGAGGGTGACCCACGATCAAGGGCAAGATCGGGCGCCGGTACGCGAGGTGGCACGTTCATGGGAGACGTGTATGCCGCGCGGCATAGGCGTCCGCCCCGGGGTCGTCCGCGCGGGAGTCGTGGCCGCCCCGGCGCCGCCATAGCTTCGGCGCATGACATCAACACGGGGACGGCGGGCGCTGATCGGATGCGGAGCCGCCGGAAGCATCGGATTCCTCATTCTCTTCCATCTGGACGCGGCCACCCGCGAGGGTTTCGTCCTGCTGCGGCACGGGCCCAGCCTGCTGATGCTCGGCCCCGGCGGCTGGGTGCAGATCGTCAACTTCATGGTCTGCGGGGCGCTGATGATCGCCTGCTCGGCCGGGCTGCGGGCGGCCGGCGCCGGGCGCTGGGGGCCGCGACTCATGGCGGTGTACGGGGGCGCCATGATCGGCACGGCCGCCTTCGTCACCGACCCGCAACTCGGCTTCCCGCCGGGCACGCCCAGCGACCGGCTGCCGGGTACCAACGCGCCCGAGACGTGGCACGCCACGCTGCACACGGTGGCGGTGATGGTGCTCTATGCCGCGGCCACGGCGGCGTGCGCGGTGTTCGCCCGGCGGTTCCGGGCACAGGAGGGCGGTCGTTTGTGGGCGGCCGGTCTCGTCGTCAACGCGGTCGCGGCGCCGGTGGTGCTCGTGGTCGGCGCGTTCTACCTGCAGACCGAGTCCGTCGGCAGCCGGTGGTTCCAGCTCGCGGACGGGATCGCCGGGCGGATCATCATTCCGCTCGGGTGGGTCTGGGCGGCCGCGGTCTCGGTGCGTTACTTGCGCACGACACCCGGATCTGAACGAAACGCGCCCCTCGCCCGTACTGACGGACGGCGATGAAGCCGGCGGACGGAGAAGGAGTCGCGATGGCCGGGACCGGAATCGACACCTCGATCCTGCACAAGGGAGCGCACAGTGCGTCTTATTTCGATCTCGCTCGAAGCGCCGGTGAGGGCGTCGAGATCGTCGACTTCTGCATTCCGTGCAATCCGTACTTCCCGACGCCGGAGATGTTCGACGAGCTGTCCCGCGATCTGCGGAACATCCTGAAGTACTACCCGTCGGACTCGATGGGCATCACCAAGAAGCTGGCCAGCGTGCTCGGCCTGCACCCGCAGACGGTCGCGATGGCCAACGGCTCGACCGAGCTGATCACCTGGATCGACCACCTGCTGATCAAGGAGAGCGTGGCGATCCCGATCCCGACCTTCGGGCGCTGGACCGACCAGCCGTTCGAGACCGGCAAGCGGGTCGACATGTTCCCGCTGCAGGAGCGCGACGGCTTCCGGCTCAACCTCGACGACTACGTGCGCTTCATCCGCGAGCGCAACTCCCGGGTCGCGGTGATCTGCAACGTCAACAACCCGGACGGCAACTACATCCCGCGGCGCGACGTCATCCGGTTCATGGACATGCTCGGCGACCTCGACCTGGTGGTCATCGACGAGTCGTTCATCGACTTCTCCGACGCCGAGCAGTACCCGTCGGTCGGCCCGGACGCGGTGATCCGGCCCAACACGGTGGTCCTCAAGAGCCTCGGCAAGAACTTCGGGCTGCACGGCATCCGCTTCGGCTACATGCTGGCCAACCCGGCCATCGCCGGCACGATCGGCAAGGCGCTGCCGAAGTGGAACCTCAACTCCCTGGCCGAGAAGGTCGTCTTCATGATTCAAGAGCATGAGGAGGAGTACGAGGACAGCCTGCGCCTGCTGAGCCGGGACCGCCGCGGCATGGCCGGCGAGCTGTCCCGCGTGCCGGGGCTGACCGTCTTCCCGTCGCAGGGCAACTTCATCCTGGTGAAGCTGCCGACCGAGTGGTCCGGCACCGCCCTGCGCGACTTCCTGGTCGCCAACCACGGCGTCTACACCCGGGAGTGCGGCAACAAGCTGGGCATGACCAGCCAGTTCATGCGGCTCGTGGTGCGGCCGGCGCGCGACGTCGACCGGCTGATCGACGGGATGATGGACTACGGCCGGCAGTTCCTGCCCCGCCCGCAGTACGACGACATGCGCGGCGGCTGGGACAGCACGATGGACGACGTCCCGAACAATCTCATCCAATATCCGACGCGCCGGACGGAATACACCGCGCGCCGGGCGGCGAACCAGTAGGTGGGCGGGGGCGCCCTGGCGGGGGTGCCCCCACCCACACTCTAGGTCCGCTGTTCAAGGGCCGTACACACAAGTTTCCGGTTGACCCCGCATGGTTACCGCATGCCGCACCACCTCGGCACGCTCGCCGCGAGCCCGTGGGTCCTGGTGCTCCTCCGATGTGGATCGGGGCCCGAGCGGGTCAGCGGCGATCCCGTGCCCGACGGTGTGATCCTCTGGACCCGCCTGATGACCGGCTCCGGCCGCCCGGTCGAGGTGGACTGGCAGGTCACGCACGACGAGCGCTTCCGCCGGGTGGTCCGTGCCGGCCGCACCTGGGCGCACCCGTCGCTGGCCCAATCGGTGCACGTCGACGTCCGCAGACGCGCGCCCGGCCGGGAGTACTTCTACCGGTTCCGCGCCAAGGGCCACATCAGCCCCCTCGGCCGTACGCGTACCGCACCGTCCCGGCGCGACGACTGCTCCCGCCTGCGGTTCGGCATCGTGAACTGCCAGGACTTCCAGAACGGCTACTGGCCCGCCTACCGGGGACTGGCCACCGACGGCCTTGACCTCGTCGTGCATCTGGGCGACTACATCTACGAGTACGACCCGTCGAGCCGTTTCGCCGACCGCAACCACACCACGCCCGCCACCCCGGGTCTGGACCAGCTCGTCACCCTGGACGACTACCGCGCCCGGCACGCGCAGTACAGGAGCGATCCGGCGCTGCAGGCCGCGCACGCCGCCTTCCCGTGGATCGTGACCTGGGACGACCACGAGACCGAGAACAACGACGCGTCGCTGATCGACGAGATCGACGACACCGGCGCCCGCCACCAGACCGTCGCCGCGTTCGCACGGCCTCGACCACTCGCCGGCCCGCTGGAACGTGATCGCCCAGCAGGTGATGATGAGCCGCATCAAGTTCCCGAACCCGGCGGGCGGCGTCCCTCCGCTGCTGGCCAACCTGGACCCTTGGGACGGGTACGCGCCGCAGCGCACCCGCCTGCTGACCCATCTCGCCGAGGCGCGGGTCGCGAACCCGGTCGTGCTGGCCGGCGACAGCCACTCGACGTGGTTCAGTGAGCTGCGCACCGACTTCGACGACCCGTCGGCCGCCCCCGTCGCCGTCGAGTTCACCGCGACGTCGGTGAGCTCCGACTTCCCGATCGCCTTCGACGCCCCGCTCAAGGCGCTCAACCCGACCCTCAACCCGCACGTGCGCTACTTCGACGGTTCCCGGCGGGGCTACCTGCGCTGCTCGGTCAACCGCGCGGCGTGGCACACCGGCGTCCGCACGGTGGAGACCATCGAGGTCCGTGAGAGCCCGGTGACCACCTCGGCGTCGTACGCGGTGGAGGCCGGCACCGCTGAGCTCGTGAAAGCCTGACTTTCCGGTCCGCGGCCGACCCGGCGCACCGCCGGGGATCGGCAGCGGCGCGCCGCCGGAGATGCGCTGGTCAGCCCGGTAGGGTCGGGCGGCATGAAGGTACGCGAGGACGAGGTCCGGGTGGCGGACGGGATCCGCACCAAGGTGATCCGCCCGGCCGGCCCGGGGACCTGGCCCGGCCTGCTGCTCTACACCGACATCTTCCAGCTCACGGAGTCGACCCTGCGCACCGCCCGGCGCTTCGCCGCGGAAGGGTTCGTGGTCTGCGTACCCGAGATCTATCCGCACGGTGAGCTGGCCGGGGTCGCGCTCGAGTTCGACGACGCCGGCAAGGCGGCCGGACTGGCCGGGGCGGCCGCCACCACCACTGCCCAGTTCGACGCCGACCGTACGGCGGTGCTCGACTACATGGCCGGCCGCGACGACATCTCGGCGCTGTTCGTCACCGGCTTCTGCATCGGCGGGCACCTGGCGTTCCGGGCCGCGTTCGACGAGCGGGTGGCCGCCACCGTCTGCTTCTATCCGACCGGGCTGCAGAACGGCGGGCTCGGCGCCGACGACCCCGGCTCGCTCGCCCGCGCGGCCGACATCCGCGGCCGCCTCATGGTCGTCTTCGGCTCGCAGGACCCGCACGTGCCCGCCGACGCCCGCCTGCAGATCGTCCAGGCCCTGTACGCGGCCGGCCACGACGACCTCGAGCTGCACATCTACCGCGGCGGCGAGCACGCCTTCATGCGCGACATCGGCCCCCGCCACGACCCGAAGCTCACCGACCTCGCCATCGCCGAGGCCGTCTCGTTCTACGCCGGGCGCGAGTAGCCGGCCTTGGCCCACAATTCGCGCAGGTGGGCCAGCGCCTGCGCGGTGTCGGGGGTGCGGGCGGTGCGCAGGATGAGGGCCAGCGGCGGGGACTGGACCGGGTAGTTGTCGAACCAGATCTGGTCGTTCCAGTCGGGTCGGCCGGCCGAGCCGATGTCCACCTCGTACTCCCGGTAGAGGCCCTTCGCGCCGCCGGGGGCGCTGGCCGGGCCGCGCTCCAGCCTGATCTTGCCGGCCAGCGGCTTCATCCGGTCGTTCCGCTCGCGGATCGTGTCGCGGTGGCCGCCGGGCTGGTAGCGGATGAGGTAGAGCGACGTCGAGCCGTCGACCGGGCAGCGCCAGCGCTCGTCCTGCTTGTCGCCGGGCGTCCCGTCCCGGGTGCAGCCGTCCAGCGGCCAGCCCCGGGCGAAGTCGCGCAGGTCGGCGGGCAGGGCCGAGGCGTTGCCGGTGCCGCCGTCGCCGTTGTCGCCGGCGTAGGCGCGGACGAGCAGGCCGGCGGCGGCGCCGGCCACGGCCAGCGCGACCACCGGCGGCGACCAGGCGGCGGCGGGTTCGCCGGGTACCGTTCCGGCCGGGGGTCGCGGCCTCCGGCGCCTGGGCGGTGCGGTCGGCGAATTCGGCGTCCGGCGCCTGGGCGGTGCGGCCGGCAGAAGCGGCGTCCGGCGCCTGGGGGGTGCGATCGGCTGAAGTGGCGCCCGGAGTCGGGGCGGTGCGGCCGGCGGAAGGTGCGCGCTCGGTGCGGCCGGCGGAGGCCGCACGCTCGGCGGGGCTGGCGGAAGAGGCGCGCTCGGTGCGGCCGGCCGAAGCGGCCCCCGATGCACGCGCGGCGCTCCAGAACCGGCCGCGCCCGGTCCCGGCGGTCGCCGCCGGGTCCGCCAGCGCCGCCACGAGCTCGTCGGCCGAGGCGTACCGGTGCGTGGAGTCCTTGCTCATCGCGGCGGCCACGATGGCCCGCAGCGGCGCGGGGACGTCGTCCGGCAACGGCGGCGGCTCGCGCATCACATGCATGGTGGCGACGGCGATGACGCTGTCGGCGTGGAACGGCGGACGCCCGCTCAGGCACTCGTACGCCACCACGCCGAGCGCGTAGATGTCCGAGGCGGACGTGGCCGGGCCGCCGTGGAACAGCTCGGGCGCCATGTAGGTCGCGGTCCCGATGTTCTGGCCGGTGCCGGTGATCTGGTCGCCGGCGGCCGTACGCGCGATGCCGAAGTCGGTGAGCACCACCGAGCCGTCCTCCCGCAGCAGCAGGTTGCCCGGCTTGACGTCCCGGTGGACCACGCCCTGCCGGTGGGCGGCCGCCAGCGCCCGGGCCGCCTGCGTGACGATCGGCACGGTCTCGCGGGCGCTCAGCCGCCCCCGCCGCTCCAGCAGCTCGGCCACCGAGCCGCCGGGCACGTACTCCATGACGATGAACGGGCCGCCGGGGGAGTCGCACACGTCGTAGATGTCGATGATGTTCTCGTGGCGGACGCTGGCCATCGCCCGCGCCTCCCGGCGGAACCGCTCGGCGAACTGCGGGTCCTGGGCGAGCCGGGCCAGCGGCAGCTTGAGCGCGACGTCCCGGCCGAGCACCGTGTCGACGCCACGCCAGACCTGGCCCATGCCCCCGTCGCCGAGGAGCTGCCGCCGCTCGTATCGCCCGTCCTGCATGCGCGAAAGATTAACCGTGCCGGTCCAGCACGGCTTATTCGCCGGGGCCTATTCGCCGGGCCGCCAGATCTCGGCCCGCCAGCTGCGGAACGGTGTCGCGTCGTTGCGCTGCACGACCGGGTAGAGGCTGGAGACGGCCTGCCACGACGGCTGCGCCTTCGGCGCGGGGGCGGCCAGCGCCCGGGCCAGGGTCTGCAGCGTGTCGAGCAGGGCCTGGTGCAGCTGCGGGTCGGCGACCGTGCCCTCGCCGTCGAGCGCGGCCTGGCTGAGCGGGATGCGTACGCACGCGGCGTGCAGCACCTTGGCCCCGGCGTGGGCGAGCACCGTCTCCAGCGCCGCGCAGGCGCCGTCGTCCTGCCCCGGGGTCGCGACCGACAGCCAGGCCGCCGGCCGGCCGGTCAGGTCGCCGCCGTCGACCAGCCAGTCGAGCAGGTTCTTCAGGCTCCCCGGCATCGACCCGGCGAACTCGGGCGTGCTGAACAGCACCGCGTCGGCCGCCGCCACCTGCAGCCGCAGGAACCGCACCGGGTCGGGCCCCTCGCCCGGCTCGAAGGCGGGCAGGTCACGCAGGCCGTCGTAGAGCGCGGCACTGATCCCGGCCGGCGCGAACCGGGCGACCGTCCGCAGCGCCGCCGTGTGCAGCGAGTCCGCCCGGGTGTTCCCCGAGATCAGCAGGATACGGGTCATGGGAAGCGACGATACGGCTTCGCTCAGATCCGGCCACGGACGGCCGACCGTAAGGGATACCTTCACCGACGCGACACCGACGGGACTTGACTGTGAGCGAGCAGAGCAGATTGGCGGCGTTGTACAGCTACGGTCTGCTGGATGCCGTGCGACCGGTGGTGCTGGACGACCTGACCCGCCTGGCCGCCCGGATCTTCGACACCCCGATGGCGATCGTCTCGCTGGTCGACGCGGACCGTCAGTGGTTCGCCGGCAAGACCGGCATGGCCGACAGCGAGACGTCCCGGGACATCTCGTTCTGCGCGTACATGATCGACAACCCTCGCCCGCTGATCGTCCCCGACGCCCGGCTCGACCCCCGGTTCCGCGGCTACCGCAACGTCACCGGCGACCCGTTCATCCGGTTCTACGCCGGGGTGCCGCTGGTCGGCGACGGCGGGCACGTGCTCGGCAGCGTCTGCGTCGTCGACCGGGAGCCGCGCACGATCGGCTCGGAGCAGGTGCAGATGCTGGGCGACCTGGCGGCGCAGGCGGCCGGCCACCTCGAGGCGATCCGTGAGCAGACCAAGCTGGCCGCGCTCGACGCCGAGCTGTCCCGGCTCAGCGGCCGCGAGCAGGACCTGGTCGCCACCGTGTCGCACGAGCTGCGCACGCCGGTGACCACCATGCAGGGCTACCTCGAGATGCTGGTCGAGGCGCTCGGCGAGCAGGAGCAGCTGGCGTCGTACCGGCGGATGATCGACCCGATCCGGCGCAACGGCGACCGGCTGGTCCGCATGGTCGACCACCTGCTCGCCGGGGCCCGCCCGGCCGGCGCGCCGGAGCAGCAGGACGGCCTGGTCGACCTGACGGCGGCGGTGCGCGGCGCGGTCGCGAGCTGCGAGCCGCTGGCCGGCGAGCGCGGCGTGCGGCTCGAGGTCGGCGGCGGTCACGAGCCGGTGTACGTGGCCGGCGAGGCGGCCGGGCTCGGCCAGGCGGTCGAGCATCTGATCCGCAACGCCATCCTCTTCTCGTCCGGCGGCGGCACGGCCCGGGTGGAGATGGACGGGGCCGGGGTCGAGGTCACCGACGAGGGCGCGGGCATCCCGTCCGACGAGCTGCCGTACGTGTTCGAGCGCTTCTACCGGGGCGGCTACGCCCGGCGGCAGGCGGTGCCGGGCATGGGCCTCGGCCTGCCGATCGCGTGGCGGATCGTGACCGCCCACGGCGGCAGTCTCACGGTGTCCTCGCCCGGCCCGGATCAGGGAACCAGCGCTCGGGTGCTCTTGCCCGCAGTGGGGTGACCCGGGTCACAATAGGGCCCATGACTTCCGTACGACTGCTGGTCGGCACCCGCAAAGGCGCGTTCACCCTGACCGCGGACGGCACGCGCCGGGACTGGACGGTGAGCGGCCCCCACTTCGGGGGCTGGGAGATCTACCACGTCAACGGCTCCCCGGCCGACCCGGACCGGCTGTGGGCGTCGCAGTCCTCGGGCTGGTTCGGCCAGGTCATCCAGCGCTCCGACGACGGCGGCCGTACCTGGGACGCGGTCGGCAACGACTTCGCGTACGACGGCGAGGCCGGCGAGCACCTCTGGTACGACGGGACGCCGCGCCCGTTCGAGTTCAAGCGCATCTGGCACCTCGAGCCGTCCCGCACCGACCCCGACACGGTCTACGCCGGCGGCGAGGACGCCGCCCTCTACCGGTCCACCGACGGCGGCGGCAGCTGGGCCGAGCTGCCGGCGCTGCGCACCCACCCGTCGGCGCCGAGCTGGCAGCCCGGCGCCGGGGGCATGTGCCTGCACACGATCATCCTCGACCCGGCCGACCCCGACCGGATCTTCGTGGCGATCTCGGCCGCCGGCGCCTTCCGCACCGACGACGGGGGCAAGAGCTGGCAGCCGATCAACCGGGGCCTGCGCTCCGGCGGCATCCCCGACGAGGACGCCGAGGTCGGCCACTGCGTGCACCGGCTGGCCATGCACCCGTCCCGGCCCGACGTGCTCTACATGCAGAAGCACTGGGACGTGATGCGCACCGACGACGCCGGCGGCAACTGGCGCGAGATCAGCGGCAACCTGCCCACCGACTTCGGCTTCCCGATCGCGGTGCACGCGCACGAGCCGGAGACGGTGTACGTCGTACCCATCACCAGTGACTCGGAGCATTACGTGCCCGAGGCCCGTCTGCGCGTCTACCGCAGCCGCAGCGGCGGCGACGAGTGGGAGCCGCTCACCCGGGGGCTGCCCCAGGAGAACTGCTACGTCAACATCCTGCGCGACGCCATGGCGGTGGACACCCTGGACGAGTGCGGCGTCTACTTCGGCACGACAGGCGGCCAGATCTACGGTTCCCCCGACGGCGGCGACTCGTGGCAGCCGCTGGTCCGCGACCTGCCCGCGGTGCTGTCCGTGGAAGCCCAGGTGCTGCCGTGATCCGGGTGATCCTGCCGCCGCACCTGCGGGCGCTGGCCCGGGTGAGCGGCGAGGTCCGGGTCGCCGTCGACGCGCCGGTCACCCAGCGGGTGGTGCTCGACGCGGTCGAGTCGCGGTATCCGATGCTGCGCGGCACGATGCGTGACCGGGGCACCGGAAAGCGGCGGGCGCTGGTGCGCTTCTTCGCCTGCGAACAGGACCTGTCCAACGAGTCGCCGGACGCCCCGCTGCCCGCGCGCGTCGTCTCCGGCGAGGAGCCGTTCATGGTGGTCGGCGCCATGGCCGGCGGTTGAACCGGGCGCGGAAAGTTCTTTCCTTTCCGAGGGGGGCTGCCGATAAGGCGTAGGTAGTCCCCCCTCGAAAGGAGAGCGCCGTGCGGTGCTGCCGTCCCTGCCGCCCGGCCGGCGACGACGGCTTCGGCCTGGCCGAGATGCTCGTCGCGCTCGCCATCCTGAGCGTCACCATGCTCGCGAGCGCCCCGTTCTTCGTGCGCAGCCTGAGCAACGTCAACAAGCAGCGCACCCGGCAGGCGGCGATCCAGCTCGCCGGCACCGCCATGGAGCAGGTACGCGGCCTCAAGGGCAGCTCCCTGCTGTCCGGCCGCAGCGTCCTGGCCACCCAGGCGCAGTTCGATGCCGCCCCGGCCGTGGTCCGGCCGTATCTGGACCAGATGCAGGTGGCCGGCAGCCCGACGATCAAGGACAGCGCCTCGACGGCCGGGGCCGAGGCGCCGATTTCGACGGCGGCACAGCACGTCACGGTCGAGGGCACCACCTACACCCAGAACATCTACGTCGGTCAGTGCGAGATCTATCTGACCGGCACGTCCGAGTGCATCTACCCGAAGGGCTCGGCGGCTCCCGCGGACTCGACCGACGTTCTGCAGTTCTTCCGGGTCGTGGTGCTCGAGACATGGCCGGACAACACCTGCGCGGACGGCTCGTGCGCCTACGTCGCCACGACGCTGGTCTCGCGGGCCTCGGAGCCGACCTTCGACTTCAACCGCCCGGCCCCGCAGGTCATGGACAACAACCAGACCTGGTACGTCGGCGACGCCGTCTCGTACCAGATGAAGGCGCGCGGCGGTCAGCTGCCCAACACCTGGACGATCGCCGCGTTGCCGGCCGGCCTGTCGATGTCCCCGTCCGGGGTGATCACCGGCACGCCGACCACCCCGACCGCGTCGGGCGGCCTCGCCACCACCGCGACGGTCACCGACCACGCCAACCGCAACAACACCGGTTCGGTGATCTTCACGGTGGTCCGGCCGCCCACCCCGGCCGTGCCCGCCAGTGCCGCCAGCCGGGTCGGCGACGCCTACAACCTGAGCCTGTCGGCCACCTACGGCGTGCCGCCGTACTCGGCGTGGACCGCCACCGGCCTGCCGACCGGCCTGCAGATCGACGCGGCGACCGGGGCCGTCACCGGCACCACGACCGTCGCCGGCGTCTACACCGTCACCGTCCGGGTCACCGACGCCAACCAGCGGACCGGCGCCGCCACGTACACGCACACCGTCACCCCCGGCCTGACCCTGACCGGCGTGTCCGACCAGACGATCGACCTGGGCTCGAAACTGGACTTCACCGCGGCCGCCTCCGGCGGCGACGGCAAGTACACCTTCAGCGCGGCCGGCATGCCCCCCGGCACGTCGATCGGCAACAAGAACGGGAAGGTCTCCAGCAAGTCGACCGCGTCCGGCCGGTTCCTGGCCACGATCACCGTCGCCGACGGCAGCGGCCTGAGCACCAGCCTCCCGATGGTGGTCATCGTGACCACGAGCAACTCCCTCGTCTTCACCGCCCCGTCGCTGACCGCGCCGGACCAGACCACGGCCCGGGGCAGCGCCGCCTCGCTGACGCTGCGCACCAACGGGACCCTGCTGGGCCTCTCTCCGGTGCTGACCGTCTCCGGCCTGCCGCCGGGCCTGACGCTGAACGCGCTGACCGGTGTCATCTCCGGGACGCCGACCACCGCCGGCCGGTACACGGTGACGGCGACGGCCACCACCGCCGCCCCGGCCAGCAGCAGCATCCTCACCTTCGTCTGGACGATCACATGAGCGACGACCTCGAGACGCCGGAGCGCCGGGACGAGGGCTTCTCCCTGATCGACGTCCTCGTCGCCACCTCGATCATGGCGGTGATCATGGTGTTCGTCACCGGCGCGATCCTGGAGATCTACTCCGACGTCAACCGGACCGACGGGATCAGCACCGCCCGGGACCAGGTCGGCAACAGCTTCCGCCGGCTGGACAAGGAGCTGCGGTACGCCACCTGGGTCGCCACGCCGGGCAAGGTCGGCGACGGCTGGTACCTCGAGTACGCCACCAGCAGCACCGACTGTCAGCAGCTCGCGTTCCGCAACGGTGTGCTGACCCGGTCGACCTGGACCCTGCCGGGCACGAGCCCGGGGTCGCCGACGACGATCGCCACCGATCTGGCACCGACCCCCGGGGTGGACCCGTTCACCGTCTACGAGCCGGGAGACAAGCCGTACGCCACCGCCGCCCCCGGCGTCAGCGGCGTCGGCGGCGAGTACGAGCTCGAGCACGACCAGGTGCGGCTCCGGTTCAGCGGCCGGGCGGGCAAGGTCGAGCTGCCGCTGGACGTGCTGTTCACGGCGCAGAACACCAACCGCAACACCCCGGCGCTCAACGACTGCAGCAAGGGAAGGCCGGCCGCATGAGGCACCGTATTTTCCGCGCGCCCTCGCTCCGCCGCGAGGAGGGCTCCCTGCCGCTGGCCATGCTCGTGATCACCGTGGTGCTGTCGCTGTCGGCCACCATGGTCCCGGTCGTGGTCCGCCAGATCGGCAACACGCAGAACTACGACCAGCGCGGCGGCGCGCTCGACGCCGCCCAGGCCGGCCTGGACGTCATGATGGCCCGCGTCCGGGCCGCCTCCGACGCCTTGCAGAACGGTTACCTGGAGAACCTGCCCCCGTGCTCGATGGCCGGGAGCGTGGGCGTGACCGACGGCGGCATCTCGTCGACCTACCAGGTGACGGTGACCTACCTCGACAAGGACGGGAACGTCGTCACCGGCTGCGCCGTCAACGAGGTGCCGAGCAAGGCGACCGTCACGTCGGCCGGCACCAACGGGGTGGTGACCCGGACGCTGACCGCCACGTACGTCTTCTCCACCAGCAACACCAACATCCCGGGCGGCCGCATCAAGATCTCGAGCAGCAGCCTGGGCGAGCAGTGCCTCGACGCCGGCGCCGCGGCGAGCCCGGCCGCCGGTACGGCGGTGACCGTGCAGAGCTGCAACGGCAGCAGCCGGCAGCAGTTCGGCTACACGCCCGACCTCTACCTCAAGCTGATCAACTCGGACTCGTCCACCGCCTCGCTCGGCATGTGCCTGTTCGCGAACCCGACCCGGGTGAGCGGCACGACCCCGGTCGTCTTCCAGGCCTGCCCGGCCACGCGCACCACCACCTACCAGTGGGCGCTCGACGGCAGCAGTGTCTTCCACGCCACCACGTCGGCCAGCAAGTCCGACGGAAGCTACTGCATGAACATCCGGACACCGGGATCCACCGCCGACCGTGCGGTGGTCCTCGCCGGCTGCGGCGCCACCTCCACCAAGAACGTCTGGTACTCCGCGCCCGGCGTCGGCGCCGGCATGGCCGGGGACGCCACCAACCAGCTGGTCAACTACAAGCAGTTCAGCCGCTGCCTGGACGTGACGGGCAAGAACATGGGCGCGACGTACATGATCGCCTGGTTCTGCAAGCAGGACCCGGGCGCGCTCGTCGACTTCAACCAGCAGTGGGTGCATCCCGTCCCGGTGCTGCCCGAGACCTCCAAGTCCGGCCCGATCATCGTCAACAACACCAGCTCCAACAGCAACGCCAACAACAGCAGCGCCAACAACAACTACTGCCTGAAGTCGCCGGGCACCGTCACCGCCACGTCCTGGGTGACGGTGGTGCCCTGCAAGGACGCCGCCACCCAGAAGCAGGACGCGCTGACCTGGACCGTCTACCACGACACCGGCGACTACGGCACCAGCTACCGGATCGAGGACCACTGGGAGAACTGCCTGCAGCCCACCGAGCAGGGCACCGGCATCGCGAACGACTTCCACGGCGACGGCACCAGCAAGGTCAAGATCGCGGCGTGCACCACGGCCGACATCCAGAAGTGGAACGCGCCGCCGAACATCGACCAGCCGACGCCGCTGACCAACCTCACCGAGAAGTAGGCCGCCGGGCCGCCGACTTCGCCCGGTACATCGCGGCGTCGGCCTCGCGCAGCAGGTGGTCGGGGTCGGACGAGCCCGGCCCGGAGACGGCGACGCCGATGCTGGCGCCGACGTCGACCCGCTCGCCGTCGAGGAAGAACGGCGCCGAGATCGCGGCCGCGATGTTGTGGCCGACCGCCTGGTGCCCGTGGGGCGGCGCGAACCCGTCGAGCAGGATGACGAACTCGTCGCCGCCGAGCCGGGCCACCGTGTCCGACTTGCGGAGCAGGCCGGTCAGCCGGCGGGCCACCTCGATCAGCAGCTGGTCGCCGGCGGCGTGCCCGAGCGTGTCGTTGACCGCCTTGAAGCCGTCCAGGTCGAGCAGCAGGATCGCGAAGCGGTAGCCGGGCCGGCGGGCCGAGCGCATCGCGGCCTGCTCCATCCGGTCCTCGAGCAGCGTCCGGTTGGGCAGGCCGGTGAGGTGGTCGTGCAGCGCGGCGTCGCGCAGGCTCTGCTCCTGCTCGCGCAGGGCGGCCATCATCACCTCGTAGTCGAGGGCCGCGGCCAGCAGCGCGCCGGAGTGGTTCATCATCTCGCGGCCGGGCGGGGTGGTCGACTGGATCCGCCCGACGGCGGCCAGCACGCCCCAGTCGCGGTTGCGGCTGCGCACCGGCACCAGGAAGACGATGTCGCCGGCCGGCCCGTCGGTCAGCTCGAACAGCCGCGGCGGCGGGAACTCCCCGGGCGCGAGGGCCGTGCCGGTGTCACAGCCGGCCCGGAAGTCGCCGACCACCTCGAGCCGGGTGTCGTCGCCGGGCGTCCACAGGCCGAGGCAGCCCGCGATCGCCGGGGTCAGGCCCAGCCACTCGAGGGCGCGGGGGTCGCGGGAGTGGGTCCCGAGCAGCTCGATCCCGAGCTCGTACTGGATGTTCAGGGTGCCCTGGAGAAGCTGGACCTGGGCGAACAGCGCGCGGGCCTGCGGCTCGGAGACGGGCAGGCCGTCGCCGGGGCACCCGCACGAGTCACGGCGTACGAACGACGTCGCCACGTGCCGCCGGAAGGCCGCCCGCCGGGGGTCCGCGGCGCGCTCGGCGAGAGTGCCGTAGGCCGCGGCGCCCAGCTCGTCCAGCGGCTGCCGCACCGTGGCGAGACTGGGCCGCTGGTAGGTGGCGTCGGCGATGTCGTCGAATCCGGCCACGGCGAGCTCGCCCGGAAGGTCGTAGCCGGCCGCCGTCAGCCGGGAGGTGAGGCCGATGGCGTTGCGGTCGGTGCCGAGCACGATCGCGGTGGCCGGCATCCCGGCCCGGATCAGCGCGCCGGCGACCGCCTCGCCGCCGCTCTCGTGGTTGTCCCCGGTGTCGAAGAGCAGCTCGGCGCGGGGCACGATGCCGTGCGCCAGCAGCCCCTCGCGGTAGCCCTCGTGCCGCTCGCGCAGGTCGAAATGGGCGAGGTGACCGGCGAACGCGATCCGCTCGTGGCCGTGGCCGACCAGGTGGGTGACCGCCTCCCGGACGCCGCTGCGGTTGTCGGCGAGCACCGACGAGCAGCCGATGTCGGTCGCGTCCTGAGCCACGAATACCACCGGCAGGCCGCCGGCCCGGGCGCCGGCGGCGTAGGCCGGGTCGACCGCACCGGGCAGCACCACCAGGCCGTCGAGCAGGCTCCAGGCCAGCGGGCGGCGGAAGTCCGGCAGGCCGCTGCGGTCGGCGCTGTGCGCGCCCGGGCCGAGCGTCTGGATCGCCATGACCCGGTCGCCGCCCGCGACCGCGGCCGCGTTGACGCCCTCGATGATCGCCCCGTAATAGTCGCCGCCGACGAACGGCGACAGGATCCCGAAGGTGCGGCCCGTCACCTCGTCATGATCTCCCGGAACGGCGCGCGATGAGCCCGATGTGGCAATCATCTGACGTTTGGAGGTGGTGTCCAATGAGTATGGTGCATGCGTGAGCACGCAACGGGTGGTGCACATCACCGTGTCGGACGGCGACGATGAGCGTACGGACGAGGTCGCTCGCCGCCTGCTGACCGACCTCCGCGAGTTCGACGAGGTCACCGGTACCGCCCTGGCCGGCGACGGCTCCGCCCCCGACGGGGCGAAAGGCGGCGAGCTGGTCGCCATCGGCGGCCTGGTCGCGACCGTGCTGAGCCAGCCCGAGGCCGTCACCGCCGTGCTCAAGTTCCTCACCGACCGCGTCGTGCGGCGCGGCGGCCGCCTCCAGGTCCGGGTCGACGGCCAGGAGCTGACGCTGGAGAACGCGACCCCCGAGCAGATGGACCGCGTGGTCGACGCCTTCGTGCGGAAGGTGTTCGACACAGACTCATGAGGCGCGCGCTGATCATCGCGACGGAGAAGTACGAGGACCCGCAGTACCGGCCTCTGCCCGGCACCCAGGCCGACGCCGACAACCTGGAGAGGGTGCTGGCCGACGCGGCGATCGGCGGTTTCGAGGTCACCGTGCTGCGCAACGAGAACCTGCGCAAGGTCGCCGTCGACGTCGAGCAGTTCTTCAAGAAGGCGCCCCCCGACGCGACGCTGCTGCTCTACCTCTCCGGGCACGGCGAGGTCGACGACGACGGGCATCTCTACTTCATCAACCACGACACCGACCACGACTCGCTGCACGCCACCGCGCTCGCCGCCCACCACGTCGCCAAGGAGATGCGGCACAGCCGGGCCCGCGCCAAGATCGTCCTGCTCGACTGCTGCTACGGCGGCGCGTTCGGCCGGGCCGACGGCAGCCGCGGCCGGTTCCGGGGCAAGACCGCCGACATCGAGGCGCTGGAGGGGCGCGGCCGGGTCGTGATGACCGCGGCCACCGCCGTGCAGCGCAGCTACGAGGACCGCAGCGGGGTCTTCACCGACGCCGTCGTCGAGGGCCTCGAGCACGGGTGGGCCGACCTCGACGGCGACGGCTTCGTCGACACCGGCGAGCTGTTCGAGTACGTCCAGCGGCGGATGGCGGGCGCGCGGCAGACCCCCACGTACTCGGCCGACATCGTGTACGGCCCGATCCACATCGCGCGCAACCCCGGCCACCCCGAGCCGGCGCCGTTCCCGCCGTTGCGCCGCCGCAGCGTGCTCGCCTTCAGCCGGCCCCGCAAGTTCCTGCGCGAGCTCGGCGGCCGCGGCCGCCTGCCCCGGCCGGTGGTCGGCGGCATGCTGGCCGGCGCGACCCTCCTGGCCGGCTGCGCGACCCAGGCCGACGGCCCGGTCGCCACCCGCCTGTGCCCGGCCACCACCCAGCTGCGCATCGCGGTCGACCCGGCCGACCTGGCCGCGTACCGGGGTGTCGCCGGGGAGTTCGAGCGCTACGTGGCCGCCCGCTCGCACGGCTGCCGGTCGGTGCACCCCTATCTCTTCGCGGCCGACGCCGCCCAGGTCACCGCCGGGCTGGCCGGCGGCTGGGGCGCGGCCGCCCGGCACGTACCGCATCCCGACGTCTGGTTCCCGGCCGCCGGCCGGGACGTGCCGGCCGGCGCGGCCGGGCCGATCGAGCGGGTGGTGCCCGTGGCCCGCACGCCGATCGTGCTCGGCGTCACCGCGCCCCAGGCGGGCGAGGACGACGCCTTCCGCCGCGCCCGCGCAACCTGGCCACAGCTGTTCGCCACCGGGTCGGCGCGGTGGGGCGTGATCCGCGGCGACCCGACGCTGTCCACCACCGCGCAGATGGTCACCGGCCAGCTCTACGCCCGGCGCAGCCCGGCCGAGGCCCACGACGAGGTCGAGCGGGCGGTCGAGCAGCGCCTCGACGCCGGCCGCTACCCGCTGACCGGCGAGCCCGGCCTGCTCTGCCGCCAGCTGGAGATCCACCGCACCTCCCCGTCGGCGAAGACCCCCGCGGTCATCCTCACCGAGCAGGAGCTGGTCCGCTTCAACCTGGGCCTTCCCGACGGCGACTGCGTGCCGGGCGAGAAGCCGGGCAACGCCGACCACCTCGTCGCCTACTACCCGGCGCAGACCCCGGTGGTGACCAAGGTCGCGGTCCAGCTGCGGTGGCCGGCCGGCATCCAGAGCGACGAGACCCACGCGTACGCCCGATGGCTCGTCCGGTGGCTGGCCGGCGACGACGGCCGCGCCGCGCTGCACCGCCAGGGCCTGCGCACCTCCTCGCTGGACGCCGGTCAGCCGCTGGTCCGCGACAACGGCGCCCTGCCCGACTGGCCGTTCGGCGCGCTCACCGGCGCCGAGGCGACGTCCGGGGAGGCCCGCGCGACCGCCGCCGTCTACGCCAAGGCCCGCCGCTCCGGCCGCTTCCTGGTCGCCCTCGACGCGTCCGGCTCGATGAACACGGTCACCGGCGACCCGACCGAGACCCGGTACGAGGTGGCGGTGGCCGCCCTGCGCCAGGCCGCTGCCCGGGTCGGCGGCGCCGACGAGCTCGGCGTCGTCACGTTCTCCGGCCCGGGCGCCACCCCGCCCCGGCCGGTGCTCGGCTTCACCCGCCCGGCCGCCGGCCTGACCACGAAGGTCGGCCGCCTCGCCGCGGCCGTGCGTCCGGGCGGCGACACCCCGCTCTACCAGGCCGTCATCGCCGGCGCCGGCCAGTTGCGGTCGCATCCGGGCGGGCCCGGCCAGCTGCGGGCGCTGGTCGTGCTCACCGACGGCCGCGACACCAGCCGCCGCCCACCGCCGACACCGGCCCAGGTCGCCGGCGTCCGCGTCTTCGTCATCGCGGTCGGCGACGTGACCTGCGCCGACAACGCCCTCGAGGCGCTCGCCGCGACCAGCGGCGGCGGGTGCTTCGACGCCGGGCTCGACGCGCTCGAGGACGTGCTCAGCGGCATGTTCCGGGCCCTGTGGAACAGGTAGGAGGACTCTCGTGCGGCTGCGACCCACCCGCGACTTCGTGCTCGGCTTCGTGAGCGCCGCCGTGATGGTGAGCGGCGTGTTCCTGGTCGCGTCCCGCGGCGGGGAGCCCGAGCTGGAGCCGGGCCCGCTGACCGTGCTGAGCGGCCGCGACGACAGCGCCGGCGGTCAGCGTCAGCAGCTCGTCGACATCTGGAACGCCGCCCACCCGCACAACCCGGCCCGGATCATCCCGATCAACGGGGTCGCCGGCGACCAGTACACCGAGATGCTGGCGCAGGCCCGCAACCCCGGCATCGACGTCTTCAACCTCGACGTCACGCTGACCGCCGCGTTCGCCGCCGGCCCGGATCCGCTGATCCGGCCGATCGAGCGGTCCTGGCTGGCCGAGAGCCCCGAGCAGGCGTTCATGGCCGGGCCGCTCTCGACCTGCCGCTACGAGGGCAAGCTCTGGGCGCTGCCGTTCAACACCGACGCCGGGCTGCTCTACTACCGCAAGGGCCTCGGCGCCGAGCCGCCGTTCGACTGGGCCAAGATCAAGGCGACCGCGGCCCGGCACCCGGAGTTCCGGGCGGCGTACACGGCCCAGCTCGGCCCGTACGAGGGACTCACGGTCAACACGCTGGAGGCGGTCTGGGCGAACGGCGGCGATCTCAGCGTCGGGCCGGACGGCACGGTGCGGCTGGACCTGGCCACCTGGAACGCGGCGGTGCACACGCTGATCCCGCCCCGCGACGGCGAGAAGGGCATCGTGCACCCGGACGCGCTGCGCTCTCAGGAGAGCGAGAGCACCAGCACGTTCGCCGACGGGAGCGTGATGTTCATGCGGAACTGGCCGGTCGCGTACGGCGCCCTGGAGAAGATCGGCTTCGGGGTCACCGCCCTGCCCGGCCCCAGCGTGCTCGGTGGGCAGAACCTGGCGATCTCGGCGCTGACCAAGAAGCCGCGGGCCGCCCAGGCGCTGGCCGAGTTCCTCACCAGCGCCGGCAGCCAGCGCGTCCTGTTCGACAAGGGCGGCTTCGCGGCGACCCGGGCCGGGGTCTATGCCGACGAGACGGTCAAGGCCGATCGCCCGTACGCGCCCCTGCTGCTCACCGCGATCGAAAGCGCGCGGCCGCGCCCGATCTCCCGCAACTACGTGGCGTTCAGCGAGACGCTCAGCCGCGAGGTGCACGCCGTGCTCGACGGCACCCAGCCGGACCTGCCACCGGACCTGGCCGCGTCGCTGACCCAGGCGCTGCGGGGAAGATAGGGCTGCGTGGAAAATAGGGCGGTGACACGAGCGCAGGGTGACGCGCGGCCGCCGGAGAAGACGGTCCCGCTGGATCACTTCATCGGGATGTACGAGGCCAAGACCGACCCGTGGGACACCGCCACCAAGTGGCATGACCAGCGCAAGTACGCGGTCACCATGGCCAGCCTGCCGCGCGGGCGCTACCGCCGCTGCTACGAGCCGGGCTGCTCGGTCGGCCTGCTCACCCGTCTGCTGGCGCCCCGCTGCGACGAGATCCTCGCGGTCGACGCGGTGCCCGACGCGGTGCGCAGCGCGGCCGAGGAGGTGCGTGACTTCCCCCACGTACGCGTCGAGCAGGCCATGCTGCCGGCCGACCTCCCGGCCGGCACATTCGATCTGATCGTGATCGGTGACCTGCTCTACTACCTGTCCGAGGACGACCTGGAGGCGCTGCTGGACGGCCTGGCCCAGCGCCTGGACCCGGGCGGTGACCTGGTCTCGGTGCACTTCCGCGACCGCAGCGGCGGCAACTACGACGGCTTCAACGTGCACGCCGCGCTGGCGTCCCGCCCCGGCCTGGAGCCGGTCGTCCGGCACGAGGACGAATGGTTCGTGCTCGACGTGCTGCGCCGGGCTTCCTGACCGCGGGTTTCCTAATCCGTCCGACGGATCCGCCGATGTCCCTACGTGCGCAGAGACAGGATATGGGCGTGGTGGCTGACCGGCGGGCTCGCCGCGGCCGCCGGCTACCTCGTCCTGCCGGCTGACACCACCGTCGCCGAGCTCCTCTACGACGCAACCGGGCTGCTGGCGGCGCTGGCCATCGCCGGGGCCGCCAAGCTGCACCGGCCGTCCCGACCGCTGATCTGGTACCTGTTCGCCGCCGGCATCGCGCTCTCCGTGCTCGGCGACGCGATCTTCGACATGCTGATGCCGGCCGCCGGCGGGCCGGCCGCTCTCTCCGTCGCCGACCTTTGGTACTTCTTCTCGTACCCGGCCCTCGCCGCCGGCATGCTGCTGATCCTGCGTCAGCGGCCCGGCCGCGGTCTCGAGCGGCTGCTCGAGGCGGCGATCATCGCGACCGGCGTGGGCCTGGTCCTCTGGATCTTCGTATTGCACCCGTTCGCCCGGGACTCCGGCACCACGCTGGCCGACCGCTGGGTCGCGACCGCGTACCCGGCGATCGACGTGGTGCTGGTCGCGCTCGCCCTGCTTCTGCTGGCCGGGGCCGGCGGCCGGCGGCCGGCGGCTTCGCTGCTGACCGTGGCGGCCCTGCTGCTGCTGGCCGGCGATGTCGCCTACTCGCTCCTGACCCTCTACGCCGGTGGCACGACCCCGCTGGTCAACGCGCTCTATCTGCTCGCGTACGCCTTCTGGGCCGCCGCCGCCCTGCACCCGGCGGCCGTCACCGGGCAGCCGGCCGCGCTGCCCGAGGTCCGCACCCGCCGGCTGTGGCTGACCCTGTTCGCCGCCAGCTCGCTGCTGGGCCCGGCCCTGCTGCTGATGCCCCGGATCGGCGGCGACCCGTCCGACCGGCGCGCCGTCGCGATCGGGTCGATCGTTCTTTTCCTGCTCGTGGTGACCCGGCTCGCCGGCTACATGCGGCAGGTCCGCCGCCAGCAGGCCCAGCTGCACCGGCTCGCGATGACCGACGACCTCACCGGGCTGGCCAACCGCCGGGCGCTCGAGCGGGCGCTGCGCAGCGCCGCGGCCGACGGCCGGCCGCAGATTGCGCTGTTCGGGCTGAACGGCTTCAAGAACGTCAACGACGAGCTCGGCCGCCCGGCCGCCGACCAGGTGCTGACCGTGGTCGCCGCCCGGCTGGTCGCGGGCGCCCCGGACGGCGCGCTGGTCGCCCGCACCGGCGGCGACGAGTTCGCCGTGCTGCTGACCGACTCGCACGCCCAGTTCCTGCTGGCGACCGCGTTCGCACTGACCGGCGACCTCGGTTCGCCGGTCAGCGCCGACGGCCGCGACCTGCTGGTCGGCGTCAGCGTCGGGATGGCCGGGGGCGCCGGCGTCGATCCGGTCGAGCTGCTGCGCCAGGCCGAGGTGGCCATGCACGCGGCCAAGCGCGCCGGGGAGCCGGTGCGCTGGTCGCCGGCCCTCGACCAGCGCGACATCGAGCACGCCCAGCTCGGCGCCGAGCTGCGGCTGGCGCTCGACGCGGGACAGTTCCGGGTCGTCTACCAGCCGATCGTCGAGCTGCCCTCGGGCCGGACGACGGCGGTGGAGGCGCTGGTCCGCTGGGAGCACCCGGTGCGCGGGCTGGTCAGCCCGGCGGCCTTCATCCCGGTGGCCGAGCAGAACGGCCTGATTGTCGAGCTGGGCGCCTGGATCATGCGTACGGCATGCGCGCGGTTGGCTCTTTGGCGGGCGTCGCTGGGCTCGTCCGCGCCCGGGCGGATCAGCGTCAACGTGTCGGCCAAGCAGCTCGCCCGCCCCGGCTTCCCCGGCTTCGTGGCCGAGGTGCTCGCCGAGACCGGCCTCCCCGCCTCCTGCCTCACCGTCGAGGTCACCGAGACCGCCGTCTTCGAGGGCGGTCCCGCCGTCGTCGCCCTGCACGAGCTGCGGGCGCTGGGCGTCCGGGTGGCGCTCGACGACTTCGGCACCGGGCACTCGTCGCTCGGCCTGCTGCAGACCGTGCCGGTCGACACCATCAAGGTCGACAAGTCGTTCGTCGACGACATCACCGAGGCCGGCCGGCCGACCGTGATCGCCGAGGCGCTCATCCGGCTCAGCGGTGGCCTCGGGCTCTCCGCCGTGGCCGAAGGCGTGGAGACCGCCGAACAGGCCGCCGCGCTGACCCGCCTCGGCTACCGGTACCTGCAGGGCTATCACTACGGCCGGCCGATGGCCGATCCCGAATTCGCATCCTTCCCGGTGGCAGCATGAACCGCACGACCCTGTGGCGCTGGTGGCTCGGCGGCGGCATCCTGGTGATCGCCGCCTACAGCCTGTTGCCGTCCGAGTCTCTCCTCGCCAACCTCACCTACGACGCCATCGGCCTGGTCTCCGGCGTGGCCATCTTCGCCGCGGTCCGGCTGCACCGGCCCCCGCGGCCGGCCATGTGGTACCTGTTCGCCTTCGGGCAGCTCGCCTCGACCGCCGGCGACGTGCTCTGGGTCTACTACCAGTTCGTGCTCGACCAGAACCCGTACCCGTCGCTGGCCGACGTCTTCTACCTGGCGTCGTACCCGTTGAATGCCGCCGGCCTGGTGCTGCTGGTGCGCCGCCGCGGCCGGGGCGCCTCCGGCCTCGTCGAGGCGGCCATCGCCGCCGTCGGGCTCGGCCTGGCGTTCTGGGTGTTCGTCCTGCATCCGGTCGCCGCCGACTCGGGCTCCACGATGCTGGAGCGGCTGATCGGCACCACCTATCCGGCCGTCGACGTGCTCCTGCTGGCGCTGCTGGCCCGGCTCTTCGCCGACCCCAGCGGACGCACCGTCAGCACCCGCCTGATCGGCGTGGCGGCCGTCCTCCTGTTCGCGGCCGACACCGCGTTCTCCGTCGTGTCGCTCTACTGGACCGCCGACGTCCCCGTCATCAACGCGGCGTTCCTGCTGTCGTACGTCTTCTGGGCGGGCGCCGCGCTGCACCCGTCGATGGCCGTCGTCGAGACCGCCGGCGACCCGGACGCGCACGTCCGGCCGGTCCGGCTGATCGTCCTCGGCGCCTGCGCGACGATCGCGCCCGGCCTCATGCTGCTGCCGCGGATCGGCCACGACAACCTCGACCGATGCGCGCTCGCGGTCGGCTCGGCCGTGCTCTTCGTGCTGGTCAGCGTGCGGATGTGGCAGTTCATGCGGATGCTGCGCGGGCAGGCCGGGCAGTTGCGCTCGCTGGCCATGACCGACGACCTGACCGGGCTGGCCAACCGCCGCCGGGTCGAGGAGTCGCTGCGGCGGGCGACCGTGTCCGGCCGGCCGCAGATCGCCATGATCGGTCTCAACGGCTTCAAGAACGTCAACGACGAGCTCGGCCGTGCGGCCGGCGACCAGGTGCTGTCGGTGCTCGCGCTGCGCATCTCCTCGGTCGTCCCGGCCGGCGCGCTGATCGCCCGGATGGGCGGCGACGAGTTTGCCGTGCTGCTGCCGGACGCGAACGCCGAGGAGGCCCAGGCGCTGGCCGGCGCCCTCGTGGCGGTGCTGCACCCGCCGGTCTCGGCCGACGGGCACGACCTGCTGGTCGGCGTCGGGGTCGGGCTCGCCGGCGGGGCCGGCGTCGAGGCGGTCGAGCTGCTGCGGCAGGCGGAGACGGCGATGTACGCGGCGAAGCGCGGCGGGGTGCCGATCCGTCGCTGGACGCCGGCCCTCGACCAGCGCGACGTCGAGTACGCGCAGCTGGGCGCCGAGCTGCGGCAGGCGCTGGACGGCGGGCAGTTCCGCATGGTGTACCAGCCGATCGTGGAGATGCCCTCGGGGCGGATCGCCGCGGTGGAGGCGCTGGTCCGCTGGGAGCACCCGGTGCGGGGCATGGTGAGCCCGGCCGCGTTCGTGCCGGTGGCCGAGCAGAACGGGCTGATCGTCGAGCTGGGGGCGTGGATCCTGCGTACGGCGTGCGCGCGGTTGGCCTTGTGGCGCACCTCGCTCGGTGATCTGGCGCCGGGCCGGGTCAGCGTGAACGTGTCGGCCAAGCAGCTCGCCCGCGCGGGTTTCGCCTCGTTCGTCGCGTCGACGCTGGCCGAGGTCGGGCTGCCGGCCGCGTGCCTGACCGTCGAGGTGACCGAGACGGCCGTGTTCGAGGGCGGCCCGGCGGTGGCGACGCTGCACGAGCTGCGGGCGCTGGGCGTGCGGGTGGCGCTGGACGACTTCGGCACCGGGCACTCGTCGCTGGGCCTGCTGCAGACCGTGCCGGTCGACACCATCAAGGTCGACAAGTCGTTCGTCGACGACATCACCGAGGCCGGGCGGCCGGCGGTGATCGCCGAGGCGCTGATCCGGCTGAGCGGCGGGCTCGGCCTGTCGGCGGTGGCCGAGGGCGTCGAGACGGCGGAGCAGGCCGAGGTCCTGACCCGGCTGGGGTACCGCTACCTGCAGGGCTACCACTTCGGCCGGCCGGCCGCGGAAATCGACTTTGGTCGGGTACCGGCGGCGGCCTGAGTCGGCAAGGATGGTGGCGCGGCTTCGGTGAGGGAGACCACCGAGGGCGCCGCGACGGGCGTGACCTCAGGGCAGCGCGCGGCTCAGGGGAGCGCGGGGCTCAGGGGAGCGCGGGGCTCAGGGGAGCGCGGGGCTCAGGGGAGCGCGCGGCTCAGGGGAGCGCGCGGCTCAGGGGAGCGCGGCGGCGATCAGGCGGACCGCCGCCAGCAGGCCTTCCCGGGGCGCCTGCCGCCAGTCGGCCGTGACGGGAGGCAGCGCGGCGGTCAGCGGGTAGCGCTCGGCCAGGTCGGGGATCAGCCGGCGGGTCGCGTCCGCTCCCTCGCGCCATTGGGCCGCGTCGCCGCTGTCGAAGGTGCGGTAGGCGGCGGCCGTCTCGGCGCAGGAGCGGACCGTGGCGTACAGCATGGTGATGGTGGGGGATCGCATCGCGGCCGGCGTCGCCCACCGGTCGAGGATGGCCAGCAGGCGCTCCAGCCAGTCCTGCTCGTGCGGGCCGGGCGCCGCCCGCGCCCAGGAGAGCGACGTCAGCCACGGGTGCGCGAGGTGCAGCTCGAGGAACGCGAGCGCCCACGCCGACAGGTCGTCGGCCGGGGACGTGCCGGGATCGGTCCACGAGGGCAGCACCGAGGCGTGGTCGAGCATCAGCGCGAGCATCTGCCCCTTGTCGCCTACGTAGGGATAGAGGGCCATCGCGGTCTTGCCGAAGCGGGCCGCCACCGCACGGGTCGAGACCGCCGCCAGTCCCTCGGCGTCGGCCAGCGCGACCGCCGCGTCGAGGATCTCGTCGAGGTCGAGCTGCTGCCGGGGTCCGCGGCGGGGCGTGCGCAACGTCGTGCCGCGGTGGCGCCAGAGGCGGCGGACGTGCGCCGTGACATCTTCCGGAGACATAGTCCTTACACCGTATAGTGTTTCGCATGCCGAACGCACGACTTCACGACGGATCCCACATCGACGTCACGGTCCTGGGCGACGGTCCCGCGGTGCTGCTGCCGATCGGCGTCCGCGAGATCGAGGGCCCGGCGGCCGAGGAGCTGCGGGCCTGGGGCGCCGACCCGGGCCTCGGGCACACGCTGGCCTCCGCGCTGACCGGGGCGGGCCTGCGGGTGGTGGCGGCCGACTACGAGGCCCACCGCACCGGGCACCCCGCCGCGCGTACGCTCGACGCCGCCGCCGTCAGCACCGATCTGCTCGCCATCGCCGACGCCGCGCGCGCACCCCGTTTCGCCTACTACGGCTACTCCTGGCTGGCGGTCGCCGGCCTCCAGCTCGCCCTGCGCACCGACCGCCTGACCGCGCTGGTCATGGGCGGCTACCCGCCGCTCGGCGGTCCCTACGACGCGATGCTCGCCGTCACCCGGGTCGCGCACCGGATGGCGATCGCCCACCGCGACAACCCGCCGCCACCGCCGGCCGGCGAGCCCGTGCCCGGCGACTGGGAGAGCGTGCCGTTCACCCGCACCCCCGAGCAGACCGGGCAGTACGTGACGCTCTACGAGTCCCTGCGCGATCCGGACGCCTTCGAGTCGGTGCCGCTGAGCGTGCCGCGGCTGGCGTTCGCGGGGGAGAAGGACGTGATCGCGTACGGCCCGCAGTGGGACGACGCGGTCGTGGACATCGCCGGCCCGCTGATCGCCCGCCGTGACGAGCTCACCGCCCGCGGCTGGCGGGTCGAGGTCGTCCCGGGCGCCGACCACATGGCCGCGATGCAGGCCGAGGTGGTCCTGCCGTTCCTGCTGCCGTTCCTGAAGGCCAACGCCTGAGCCGGCTCGAGGCGGCCGTGGTGGCGGGGGCGGCGCGGCGGCTCGGGCGCTGTGGTGGCTGGGGCGGCGCGGCGGCTCGGGCGCTGCGGTGGCGGGGGCGCTGCGGCGAAGGCGGTGACCGGGCGGCGCGGCGGCCGGCGCTCGTGCAGCTACGTGCGCAGCGTGCGGCTCGGCGGCTGGCCGAACGCGGCCCGGTAGTCGGCGGCGAAACGGCTCGGGTTCGCGAAACCCCAGCGGTGCGCGGTCGCCCGCACCGTCGCTCCGTCGGCGGGGTCGGCGGTCTGCAGCTCGCGGTGCACCCGCTCGAGGCGCACCCGGCGCAGGTAGCCCATCGGCGTGACGTCGAGGTGGCGGCGGAACGCGCTCTGCAGCGCCCGGGCGCCCACGCCGGCCGCGGCCGCGACCTCGGTGATGGTGAGCGGCCGCTCGGGGTGGGTGTCCATGTAGGCGATCGCGCGCCGGATCGCGGCCGGGGCCACCCGGCCCTCGCGCGGCAACCGGGCGGTCATCGTCGTGTTCGGGAAGGTGGCGAGCAGGGTGGCGGCGGCGAGGCGGGTCATCTGATCCCGTACGAGCGGGGGCAGATCCGCCTCGGGCCGGGTCAGCTGGTCGGCCAGGTACGCGACGGTGGCGGCCCAGTACAGGCGCATCGACGTGGACAACGGCTGCGGCGACTCGAAACGGAGATCGGCCGCGGGTAACCCGGTCGTCGCCTCGGCGAGCTCCGCCGCGTACGACAGGGGAAGGGTGACCAGATCGATCGAGCTGTTCCCGTATTCACCGCTGACGGGCACGCCCAGCGGGAACAGGTATCCGTCGGAGCGCGTCAGCGCGAGCTCCTGCCCCGGCGCCCGGATGCGGGTGCGCCCGTCGGCCAGGCTGCCGGCGAGCAGGAAGTCCACCGGATCGGTGTCGGCGCCGTAGCTCACCCCGCACAGCCGCACCCGGGCCGCGCCGAGCGCACCGCTGTTGGCCATCCTCACCTGCAGATCGAGGCGATCCCCGTCGTCGATCGCGATGCGCGCCCGATGCGCGGTGATGCTGTTGAGCGCCTCGGCGATCGCCTGCTTGTCCCGCGTGCGGACCTCCAGCCACTCTGGCTGCGTCACCCCACCCACCCCCGGCCTGTTCGCCGCCCAGTATGACCGAGAAATATCGGTTTTATACGGATCGTGCGGGGATGGCGTGCGGGTCGAACTTCGCCGGGGGGACAAAGGCGCCGCCGAGGGGTTCGTTTTCCGTCCGCTTTCCGGCCGGGCGGCTTCGTCGCGGGAACAGGACGTCCGCCCGGCCGGCTAGTCCTCCGGGGCGTGGACCCGCGCTCCCAGCTGCTGGGCGACCTCGAGGTCGTTGCCCTCGAACCAGGTCTCCGCCACCCGGCCGCCGGTCAGCCGGTAGATGATGATGCCGGTCTCCTCGACGTGCTGCCCGTGCCCCGGGATGTCCAGATAGCCGCCGCGGTACGTCGACCTGACCGTGTAGCGCACGACGACCCGGTCGCCGTCCGCGATCACGTCGTCGAGCGTGGCCCGCTGGTCGGCGAACGCCGAGGGGTACCACCGCAGCCAATCGGCGAACGTGTCCCGGTCACCGGTGCCGCCCGGCCCGTGACAGAGGAAGTCCTCGGTGGCGATCGCGTCGAACGTGCCCACGTCCCCCGCCCGACACATGTCGAACCAAGCCTGCGCGATCTCCTTCGGACGCATGCATGATTTTCTATGCCGAAAAGGTGTCGTAAAGCAACTTGTTCTGGACCGTTCTACTCGACGTATCCGTGGAGCTGGTCCACCTCGCCGGCCCGCGACTCGATGACCTGCTTGGCGAAGTCGAGGGCGGTGGGGTTGATCCCGTTCGCCTGCTCCTGCTGGGCCAGCTTGATCGCCTCTTCCTGATGCGCGATGAGCGCCCGGATGGCATCGCCGCCGCGACGGGCCGTGGTGGTGGCCGTGCCGGCGGTGGGCGGCGGGGTCCCGCCCCATTCCCGGAGCCAGCCGGTCATCCGCACCATCTCGTCCTGCTGGGTGACGATGATCGCCTCGGCCAGGGTCCGGGCCTCGGGCCGGCCGGCCGCCTCCCGCGCGAGCCCGATGCCCTGCTGATGGTGGGGGAGGAGCGCCGTCACGAACGCGACGTCGGCCGGGGCGTGGCGGGCGCCCGCCTTGGCGGGGCCGCCGCTGTTTCCGGCGCCGGCTCTTCCGGCGCCGGTTGCGGCAGCCGCGCCGGGCTCCCCGGGCACTGCGGGCGTGCCGGCGGCTCCGGGCATGCCGGCCGCGCCGGGCTCCCCGGGCACTGCGGGCGCGCCGCCCGGTGCGGGCGCGCCGGACGGTCCCGGCGCGCCGGGCGCCGCGGTGGGTTCGCGTTGCGGCGCCGTCCCGCATCCGCCCAGCGCCAGGGCAACAACGAGGACTATCGATACCCGCCGCATGCGCCGAAGGTATCCCCTCGGCCGTGATTAGTAAACACAGTTAACCGAACTCAATGGCGACCGTCGGCGAAGGCACCGAAGGTGCCTAGCCTCCTAGGATGCCGTAGCGGCGGTGCCGGGCCGCTCGCCACGGGATGCCGGGCGACTCACTATGGTGATCGGCATAGCGGAAGGGGCGGCCGTGGCCGACGGCGTGCGGGACCGGATGATCGACGGCGCGGTGCGCCTGCTGGCTCAGCAGGGCCTGCAGGCGACGTCCTTCGCCGAGGTGCTGCAGCTGACCGGCGCCCCGCGGGGGTCGATCTATCATCACTTCCCGGGCGGGAAGGACCAGCTGGTGGCGGCCGCGGTCGAGGCGGCCGGTGCGCGGGCGATCGGAGTTCTCGACGGGCTGGCGGGACAGTCGCCGGAGCGTGTCACGGAGGCTTTCCTGGGCCTCTGGCGGTTGCTCCTGGAACGCACCGGCATGACCGCCGGCTGCGCGGTCCTCGCCGTCACGGTGGCGACCCGCTCCGACGAGCTGGTCTCGGGGGCGGGCGCGGTGTTCCGCGCGTGGCGCTCCCGGTTGAGTGACCTGTTCGAGGCGGGCGGCCTGCCCGACGCCGGCGCCTTCGCGGCCACGCTGGTGGCCGCGAGCGAGGGCGCCGTGGTGATGGCCCGCGCCGAGCGGTCGATGGAGCCGTTCGACGCGGTGGCCGGCCACCTGCTGGCCCAGGTGCGAGCGGTCACGGCCCGGTCGTGAGCCGCGCGGCCTAGGTTCTGTCTCTTAGATCATCGTGGCGATCATGGGCGTCGATCGTTGGATCGGGTGTGGCGCGTGGTGATTTGACGAACCAGGAATGGGCTGTGCTGGCGCCGTTGCTGCCGGCGCAGCCGGTTCAGGGCCGGCGGTGGCGTGATCACCGGCAGGTGATCAACGCGATCTGCTGGGTCAAGCGCACCGGTTCACCCTGGCGGGATTTGCCCGAACGGTACGGGCCGTGGAAGACGCCGTACCAACGTTTCCGCCGGTGGGCGGCCGATGGCACCTGGGCGCGGTTGAAAGCCCAGGTCGTCACGCTTGCCGAACTCGACGACGACATCGACTGGGACGCCCAGGTCGACGCCACGATCGTGCGCACCCATCAGCATGCTGCCGGGGCCGCAAAAAGGGGCTCGACGTCGCCGCGACGCAGGCACGCGAAGGCATCGGACGCTCCCGCGGCGGGCTGACCACGAAAATCCACACCCTGGCCGACGGCCGGGGCCGGTCGCTGGCATCGCTGATCACGCCCGGGCAAGCCGCCGACACCCAGCAGCTGATCCCGCTGCTCAACCAGGTTCGGGTGGCCACACCCGGACCTGGGCGCCCGCGTGTGCGTCCGAACTCGTTAACCGGCGACCGGGCGTACTCGTCACGGGCCAACCGCAAGGCCTTGCGGGACAAACACATCGCCACCACGATCCCGCAGCCGCGTGACCAGGTCGCCAACCGGCTGCGCAAGGGCCGCAACGGCGGTCGGCCACCCGCGTTCGACCCGCACGCCTACAAGCGGCGCAACCAGGTCGAACGCGGCTTCAACCGGCGCAAACACTGGCGCGGACTGGCCACCCGTTACGACAAGCTCGGCGCCCACTTTCAAGCCACCCTCGACCTCGTCGAAATGCTCGACTGGCTCCGAGCCGTACCCGACAGACTTGATCTAAGAGACAGAACCTAGGGGCGGGCCAGGCGGCGAGGGCGACCTAGGGGGCGGGCCGGGCGAGGGCGACCTAGGGGGCCGGCCGGGCGAGGGCGACCTAGAGGGCGGGCCGGGCGAGGGCGACCTAGGGGGCGGGCCGGGCGAGCGCGGCCAGCTCGGCCCGGGCCGCGGCGACCAGTTCCTCGTTCGTGTGGGCGTGGCCGTGCAGGCCCCATCCGCCCGGTGCGGCCTCGGTCAGCAGCACCCACGTGCGGTCCTTCAGCGACTCGTCCCCGGCCGCCTCGGCGATCAGCTCGGTCAGGCGGGCGACCACCGCCAGCTGCTTCGGCCGGTCGAGCGCGCCGGCGTTGGTGAGGACCTGGACGCGTACGTGATCGGCATCGCCGTCGACGTTGGCGAACGCGGACGTGGAGTGGACGAAGGCGGCGGTGTTCGTGCGGAACATCGCGATGTCCGGAACCTGCTCGATCCGCATGACGGCGGTGGCCATGGCGACCGCGAGGGCGTGCTCGTCGGCGAACGTGCCCGCCGGAGCGTAGACGTCGATCATCGGCATGCCAGCACGGTATGTATGACGACCTACATAGTCAAGGCCCGTCTGCGGCAGATCCTGGAGAACCGGAACTAATTCGCTGGTCGGAGCGGGTCCGGCGGGGCCACCATGCCTTGATGCACATCACGTTCGTACGGGCGTTGAGCGGGTCCACCCTGGCGACCATCCGGCGGGCCGACGGTGTGGTGCTCGAGTTGCCGGGCTACGACCGCAAATGGCGGGTTCCGCACGACCTCGCCCACGCGGTCACCGAGCGGGAGCTGGGCCTGGACGGCGGCGTGTTCGGCTCGATCGCGGGCGGCGGCGTCTTCGAGAACATGCGGGTGGTCGCGGGCCGGCCGCGGCACGACGCGAGCGAGCGCAGCAAGCGCCTGCTCGCGGCCAACAAGCAGTCGCTGGGGGTGGCCGAGCTGCTGGCCGGCGTGGTGCACGACGCGGTCGAGAAGGACGAGCGGGACGCCCTGGAGCGGGCCCGGCGCAACTGGGGTGTGTTCAGCACCGACCCGTTCCCGTGGACCGGGGAGCAGGTGGCCGCCTCCGTCGCCCTGCTGGCCGAGCTGGCCGTCGAGTTCGAGGCGACCGGCAAGGTGGTCTTCACCTGGCCGGACCGCCTGACCAGCCCGGTGCCCGCGCCGGCCGGGGCGAAACGCGGCCGGCGCGGGCGCATCCGGAAGTCGCTCTAACCGGCGTAGCGGGCGGCGACCACGGCCGGCTGCTCGAGGATCCGTCCCGCTTGCACGTCCCACGCGAGCCGGATGAACTGGGCGTGCGTCCAGGCCAGCGGCGTGGCCGAGTACGTCGGTGTCCCCGGCGTGACGGCCGGCGCCGGCGGCGCCTGGTCCCACACCTGCTCGGGCATCATGCCGCCGGGCCCGGCGGCGCGGGCCATGGTGGCGAGCTGGGCGCGGGCGGCGCCGGTCGATCCGGCCGCGAGCTGATACTCGCCGCGCTCGCCGTTGAGCAGTGGCCAGGCCCGGCCGCGGGTGATCAGCGACCCGTCGGGCAGGCCGTAGTCCCAGGCGCTGCCGTCGGCCTTCTCCCCGTACCCGTCGAAGGAGGCGCGGTGCCAGAAGAAGCCGTTCGGGGTGGCGACGCCGAGCTGCTCGTCGACGACGGCGAGGGTGTTGCGCACGTCGGGGTCGGTGGCCGGCAGCACGCCGAGGCGCACCAGCTCGAGGAAGCCGGGGTCGACCACGGTCCGCTGGTCCACGTTCGCCGGTCCGCTGTCGCCGATGGTGTAGGTGGTGCCGGCGTCGGGCTTCCCGTCCTTGGTGAGCCGCAGGAAATAAGGCTTCGGCGAGTACGGCCCGGTGGTCGTCACGGTCCAGGACTTCACCTTCGACCGCCACCGGTCCGCCACGGTCAGGTAGCGCGCCGCGTCGGCGTCGGCCCCGGCCGCCTGGGCGAGGGCGGCCGCGCACACCAGGCCGGCGATCTGCGCGGCGATGGTGGCCGGCGAGTAGCCGGACTGGTTCTCCCAGCGGTCCTGCGGCGTCCACGGCGCGGCGAAGCCGTCCTGGGTGAAGCCGATCAGGAAGTCGGCCGCCCGCTTGACGTGCGGCCAGGTGTCGGCCCGGCCCAGCTGGTAGGCGAGCACGATCGGCAGCGCGACCTCGTCGAGCTGCAGCCCGCCCCAGACCGGGGCGCCGTCGACCTGGGAGTTCTGCGGGAACGAGCCGTCCGGCTTCTGCTGGACGCCGAACAGGAAGTCCAGCGCCCGGTTGGCACCGGCCCGGTCGCCGGCGGCGATCAGCGCGGTGGCGATCTGGTAGAGGTCACGCGACCACACCAGGTGGTAGGGCCCGGAGGGGTCGTCCCGGCCGAATGCCCATGGCGAGGCGGGTGCCGCCACGTACGCGCCGGGGTGGGTCTTGTCCTCGCTGGCGGCCAGCACCATCGCGGAGACGTCGTAGAGGCGCGGGGGGACGGACGACGGCGGCCGAGCCAGCCCGGCCAGGTACTGCTTCCACCCGTACGCGTAAAGCCGGGAGACCGGGCCGAAGCCGCGCCGCAGAGAGGTCGCCGCCGCCGAGATCGCGCCGCTCGCGGTCGTGCCGAAGCCCAGCGCGAGGGTCGTGCGGGGCGCGAGCGCGGCGGTCTGCACGAGGTTGCCGGCGGGCGCCGAGGAGTAATGCCAGTCCATGCGCCCGTCCGGCAGCAGGTCGGTGAGCCCGTCGCTGACCCCGGCGAAACCGCTCGAGGCGGCCCGGATCGGCGGCGCGGCGACCAGCGCGCTGGAGACGTCGCCGTCGGTGGCCACCAGCGAGCGTCCCGTGGTGGCGCCGGAGTCGCCGCCGCGCGAGTTGCCGAGCGCCGGATCGTAGATCGCGTACAGGGAATGACCGCGGCCGTCGAGACGCAACTTCATGAGCACCGTGTCGTGGTGCGGATCGGTGACGTAGGAGGCGGTCAGCCGCCAGCCCCGGCCGGTGAACGTCTGCCGGAAGCTGAGGCTGCGGGCGTCGGTCTGCTCGGTGCGCACCCGGCCGCTGCCGGCCAGGACGGCGTGCCCGTGGCCGTCGGCGATCACGAAGCGCAGGGCGCGGGCGGAGGGCCCGCCGATCGTCGGGTAGAAGATCTCGCCGAGACCGCCCTCCTTCTGGACGGTGGCCCAGACGTGGCTGGTGGTGGTGTGCGAGGTGACGAGGCCGGCCTTGTCGGCCGGGAGGTACTGCTCGTCGGAGCCGGGAGCGCCCGGAGCGACGACGGTGGTGATGCCGAGCACGGCGGCGAGGACTGCGGGGACCGTCATCACAGCCGAGTACCCCACCCGTTCGGTGGACAAGCGGCCGCGCCGGGGTAAAGGGTGAGTTGTTCGCAGAGCGTCAGAGAGGGCGATGACATGCAATACCGGCAGCTTGGGCGGACCGGCCTGCGGGTCTCCACGTTCACCCTGGGCACCATGGGTTTCGGTGGCACCGGCTGGGCCACCCCGGTCGGCACGATCGACGTCGACGGCGCCCGGGAGGAGATCGCGATCGCCCGGGACGCCGGGGTCAACATGATCGACACGGCGGACGTCTACTCGGCGGGGCTGTCCGAGGAGATCCTCGGCCAGGCGCTGGGCGACACCCGGGAGGACTGGCTGATCGCCACCAAGGTGCGCATGCCGATGGGCGAGGGGCCGAACGACGCGGGCCTGTCCCGGCATCACATCATCCGTGGCTGCGAGGCGAGCCTGCGTCGCCTCGGCACCGACTACATCGATCTCTACCAGGTGCACGAGTGGGACGGGCACACCCCGCTCGAGGAGACCCTGACCGCGCTGGACGACCTGGTCCGCAGCGGCAAGGTCCGCTACGTGGGCTGCTCGAACTACGCGGCCTGGCACATGATGAAGGCGCTGGGCGTCTCCGAGCAACGGCAGCTGGAGCGGTTCGCCAGCAACCAGCTCTACTACTCGCTGCAGAACCGCGACATCGAGGCCGAGATCGTGCCGGCCTGCCTCGACCAGGGCGTGGGCATCCTGGTGTGGAGCCCGATCGCCGGCGGCCTGCTCTCCGGCAAGTACCGCCGCGGGGTCGAGGCCCCGGCCGGCAGCCGCCATCTGACCGACTGGTCGGAGCCGCCGGTCCACGACGAGGACAAGCTGTACGACACTATCGAGGTGGCGGTGAAGATCGGCGAGTCGCACGGCGTGTCGGCGGCGCGGGTGTCGCTGGCGTACATCGCCCAGAAGCCGGCGGTGACCTCGGTGATCGTCGGCGCCCGCACGCCTGATCAGCTGCGCGACAACCTGGCCGCCGCCGACCTGGTGCTGTCGGCCGACGAGATCGCCGCGCTCGACGACGTCAGTGGCTCACCGCTGCGCTATCCGTTCTGGCACCACCGCAACACCAGCACCGACCGCCTGTCGCCGGCCGATCTGTCGCAGATCTCGCACTACCTCTAGGACGGCTGTCCGGCCCGGAGGACGTCGGCGATCTCGACCGAGGGGAGGCCCAGCGCCTCCCCGACCTCGGCGTTCGTCAGCTGCCCGGCGTGCACGCTGAGACCCTTCGCGAGCGCGGGGTCCCGCTCCAGCGCGCCGGTCCAGCCGAGGTCGGCGAGCTTCAGCGCGTACGGGAGGGTGGCGTTCGTGAGGGCGTAGGTGGACGTGTTCGGCACCGCGCCCGGCATGTTCGCCACGCAGTAGAAGACGGTGTCGTGCACCCGGTAGATCGGGTCCTCGTGCGTGGTCGCACGTGAGTCCTCGAAGCAGCCGCCCTGGTCGATCGCGATGTCGACCAGCACCGCGCCCGGCTTCATCCGCTTGACCAGGTCGTTGGAGACCAGCTTCGGGGCCTTGGCCCCCGGCACCAGCACCGCGCCGATCACCATGTCGGCCTCGAGCACCGACTGCTCGATCGCGTACGAGCTGGACACGAGCGTCTTGACCCGGCCACCGAACTGGGCGTCGATCTGCCGCAGCCGGCCGATGTTGAGGTCGAGCACGGTGACGTCGGCGCCCATGCCGAGCGCGATGGTCGCGGCGTTGACGCCGGAGACGCCGCCGCCGATGACGGTGATCTTCGCCGGGCTCACGCCCGGGACCCCGCCCGGCAGTACGCCCCGGCCGCCGCTGCTGCGCATCAGCGAGTACGCGCCGACCTGCGGCGCGAGGCGGCCGGCGACCTCGGACATCGGGGCCAGCAGCGGCAGCGAGCCGTCGGCCAGCTGCACCGTCTCGTACGCGATGGCGGTCGTCCCGCTCTCCAGCAGCGCCCTGGTGCCCTCGGCGTCGGCGGCGAGGTGCAGGTAGGTGAAGACGACCTGGCCGGCGCGCAGCCGGTGGTACTCGACGGCGATCGGCTCCTTGACCTTGAGCAGGAGGTCGGCCTCGGCCCACACGCGGTCGGCGTCCGGCACGATGCGGGCGCCGGCGGTGGCGTAGTCGTCGTCGGTGATCGCCGAGCCCGTGCCGGCGCCGGCCTGGACGAGCACCTGGTGCCCGCGGCGGACGAGCTCGGCCACGCCGGCCGGGGTGATGGCCACCCGGTACTCGTGGTTCTTGACCTCGGTCGGCACGCCGACGATCATCGGGGTTTCCTCTCGGACGTCGTTGTCGGGGGTGCCGATAGGGTGGAACGATGTGCAGTATCGGCGCAACATGGCCGCATAAGATTCTGTCTGCACGGTAGGGAGCGAAGAACATGCGATTCGAGCGCCGCTGATGCCGGACTCGCCGAATGATCTTCGAGGGCTGGATCACACCGACCTCGAGCTGCTGGCGCTGCTCGAGGTCGACGGCCGCATGCCCAACAACGCGCTCGCCGAGCGGGTCGGCATCGCGCCGTCGACGTGCCTGACCCGCATCCGCCGGCTGCGCGAGCTGGGCGCGATCCGCGGCTTCCACGCCGACGTCGACCCGGCCTGGATCGGCCGCCCGATCCAGGCCATGATCGCCGTGCGGATCCGCTCCGACGCGCGCGACGCGATCGGCAAGTTCGCCGAGTCGCTGGCCGGCATCCCGGCCGTGCGCGACGTCTACTTCGTCTCCGGTTCCTACGACTTCCTGCTGCACGTCGCTACGGCCGACGTCGAGGACCTGCGCTCGATCATCACCGAGCGCCTGAGCGGCACCCACTTGGTGGCCGGCACCGAGACCCACCTGATCTTCGAGCACCGCCGCGGCAGCTAGCTCCGATAGGGGCCGCTCTTTCCGTCGCGGCGGCGGGCCACCAGGTCCATCACGGCCGGGGCCGTCGCGTTCAGCACGTCGGCCACGTCGCCCGGCAGGCGGCCCGGCTCCGGGTCCATCGCGGCCAGGGCGCCGACCACGAAGCCGTCCCGGTCGCGCAGCGGGACGCTCGCGTACGACCGGATGCCGCAGATCGTCGCCATCGCGATGTCGCGGTAGACCGGGTCGGCCGTGAGGTCGTGGGACACCACCGGGCGGTTGGAGCCGGCCGTCACGCCGGACGGGGTCCACTCGACCGGCATGCCGCCGGCCTCGACCACCAGATCGGGCATACCCACCGAGGCGAGCGTCAGCACGGCGTCGTTGAGCACCAGCTTGGCGGCCGCCGTGCGTACGCCGACGGTCTCCGCGATGTTGGCGACCAGGATGGCCAGGTCGAGCTCGTCCACCGGGTCGGGATCGCCCAGCAGCGAGGCCACCGCGCTCAGCCGCTGCGGATCGGTCAGCGAGCGGCCGCTGACCGGGTGCGGCCGGCTCGCCGAGAGCAGGTCGCCGGCGGCGTCGGCCACCCGCCGCAGCGGGAGCGGCTTGAACAGCACCTGGTCGAACACCTCGGGCGCCTCGTCGGGGGCGGCCGCGGTCAGCATCAGCAGCGGCAGGCCGGCGGTGTCGGCGTCGGCGCGCAGCCGGCGGCCGACGCTGAGGCCGGTCATCCCGGGCATCGTGTGGTCGAGGATGACCAGGTCGGGGTGGAACTGGGCGACCATGTGCAGTGCACGGGGGCCGGTGCCGGCCAGGTGCACCGTGTGCCCGGCGCGGCTGAGGGTGGTCTCGAGCATGCCGGCGACGTCGGCGTCGTCCTCGGCGGCAACGATCACGGCCATGGTCATCGGTCCTCTCACTGTCGTTCAGGCTGGTAGTTCGGCCGGGCCCGGGCCGGGGTGAGATCAGTCGCGGTTGCCGTTCGGTTGGCTTCCCGGCCGGATTCGGTGCGCTCCCGGCGGGTAGTAGCGTGCGGATGGGAAGGAGCAATTCGCATATGTCGGATATAGCGGCCGCCGAAGGGCGGCGCCTCGCCGCCCTGCACCGCTACGAGGTGCTGGACTCCGCGCCGGAGGCCGACTTCGACGACATCGCGCTGCTCGCGGCCCAGTTGTGCCGTACCCCGAGCGCCGCGATCACCCTCGTCACCTCCGACCGGCAGTGGCCGAAGTCCGCCATCGGCTTCGAGGGTTGCGACATCTCCCGCGAGCACTCGTTCTGCGCCCACGCGATGCGCGGCACCGAGGTCATGCAGGTGCCCGACACCCTGCTCGACCCCCGCTTCCGCACCAACCCGCTGGTGACCGGCGAGCCGTACCTCCGCTTCTACGCCGGCGCCCCGCTGGTCACCTCCGACGGCGAGCCGCTGGGCAGCCTGTGCGTGCTGGACCACGAGCCGCGGCTTCTCAACCCGGCCGAGTGCGCGGGCCTGCGCACCCTGGCCAAACACGTGATGGCCCAGCTCGAGCTGCGCCAGTACGCCCGCGGCCTGGACCGGGCCAACGAGCGGCTGCGCGACGCCGACCGGGTCAAGGACGAGTTCATCTCCCGGATCACGCATGAGCTGCGCACCCCGCTGACCTCGATCAACGGGTACCTGGAGGTGCTCGGCGACGTCCCGCCCCAGGACGGCCACGAGTTCCTGGCCCGCATCCGCCGCAACTCCGACCGGCTGATGGCCCTGGTCGACGACATGCTGCTGGCCGCGCAAGCCGGCCAGAGCGCGCTGGTGCTGCGCCGCACGGTGATCGACCTCGCCGAGCTGGCCCGGGCCGCGGTGGCGCGCAACGAGGTGCTCGCCGCCGGCCGCGGCCTGCGCCTGTGGGCCGACGCGCCCGAGCCGGTGCCGGTGCACGCCGACGAGCAGCGTCTGGGGCAGGCGCTCGAGCGGCTCGTGCTCAACGCGGTCAAGTTCACCCCGCGCGGCGACATCCGGGTGCGGACCGCCGCGCTCGGCGACGAGGCACTTCTGGAGGTACGCGACACCGGCATCGGCATCGGTCCCGCCGACCGGGAGCGGGTGCTGGCGCCGTTCCGCCGCACCGCCGACGCCGAGCGCCACGAGGTCCAGGGGGCCGGGCTCGGCCTGAGCATCGTCAAGGCGATCGTCGACGCCCACGGCGGCGCCCTGGCCATCGAGAGCGACCCGGGCCGCGGCGCGGCCGTCTCGATCCGCCTGCCGACCGGTGGATAGCGCGCGAGTTCTGTCGTAGGCGGGCCCTATCTTGCCCCCACCCAGTGACCGGGTGGGCTGCTGAGTGCCACCCACGCAGATCATTTACATATTTCCATCGCTCGCGGCGTTGGCTAGGCTCGCCTCCCTCTGAGGAACTACGTGGGGGGTGTCCTTGAAGAGGACGATTCGTGTGCTCGCGCCGCTGGTCACGATGGGTCTCGTGGTCGCCGGCGGCAGCGCCGCGCAGGCCGCGCCGCCGGTGCCGGGCGATCTCGAGCTGGTCCAGTCGCGCCAGTCCCTGCTCGGCACGCACACCTGGTATCAACAGACCTATCGGGGAATCCCGGTCTTCGGCGGTTATTACGCCACGCACACCTCGCACGGCGTGCGCACGGTCGACGACGGCCGCAAGCCGGTCACCGGGCTGTCCTCGCCGACGGCCGGCCTGACCTCGCAGCGGGCCAAGTCGTCGGTCGCCGGCCGGCTCGGCCGGCAGCCGGCGGACGCGTCGCTGGTGATCATGCCGGGCGCCCGGGCCAAGCTGGCGTGGATGACGTTGACGCCGACCAGCCGGGGCACCTACCGCACCCTGGTCGACGCCGGCTCGGGCGCGGTGCTGCACGAGGAGAACACGGCCCAGCAGGCGGACGGCGTCGGCCGCGTCTTCGATCCCAACCCGGTGGTCCGGCTGCAGGACGAGTCGCTGACCGACAACGACGACGCCGACGGGCCGCAGTTCACCAGGGCCTATCGCACCGTACGGCTGACGCAGCTCGACAAGGGCAGATCCACCCTGCAGGGCCGGTACGCCAACAACATCAGTGAGAACGCCGTGACCTCGCGGTACCGGGTCTACCTCTACCACCGCTCGCAGCCCGGCTTCGAGCAGGTGATGGGCTACTACAGCATCACCTCGGCCCAGGAGTACATCCACCGGCTCGGGTTCCGCCACGTCAACAGCGAGCCGCAGGACTACAGCACCACCGGCTACACCGACGACAACTCGTACTACGACCCCAGCGTGGACGCGATCACCTTCGGCACCGGCGGCGTCGACGACGCCGAGGACAACGAGGTGATCTGGCACGAATACGGCCACGCGATCCAGGACGACCAGGTGCCCGGCTTCGGCGAGTCGGAGGAGGCCGGCGCGATCGGCGAGGGCTTCGGCGACTACTGGGCGGTGACCATGTCCCAGGCGACCAGCCCGGACACGGCCGTCACCCCATGGCCGTGCGTGATGGACTGGGACTCCACCTCGTACACCGTCGACACCCCGCACTGCCTGCGGCGCACCGACGGCCCGAAGCTCTACCCCGGCGACCTCGACGGCGAGGTGCACGACGACGGCGAGATCTGGTCGCACGCGCTCTGGAACATCAACGGCGCGCTCGGCCGGACCGCCGCCAACCGGGTGATCCTCGAGGCCCAGTTCCTCTTCAACCCCGAGATCACCATGCCGCAGGCCGCCGAGCGCACCGTGCTGACGGCCCGCGCGCTCTACGGCCCGCACGCGGCGGCGAAGGTGCGTGCCGCCTTCCGCGACCGCGGCATCCTGTAGGACCGGCCGCGGGCCCGGCCACCGGCGGCGGTGGCCGGCCCCGCGGCTCACTCCGGCCCGGTCGGTCGATGTGGTCATGGCCGTGCCGGGCCTACCCTCCGGTTGTCGGCCATGGAGGGCACCGTGAACCGATCGGGTCGTCGGCCACGCGCCGCTGGTCTCGTCACGGTGCTGCGTATCTGGTGGCTGACCGCTCCGCACATCGGGCCGGGCGTCGGCCTGCCCGGCCACCCGGATGCGATTCCCCGGCGGATCGCCTGCCTGGCGCCCGAGCACCAGGGCTGGGCCGCTCACCCGGCGTTCGAGTCGGACTCCGGCCGCGGGGGACGCTGTACCGAGGACGGCCGGGTCTCGTTCCTCTACACCGCCTGCGTGCCGGACTGCCCCGCGCTCCTGGCCAGCAGCGACTTCGCCAACTGGTGGTGCGCGAAGGGCCACGCCGCCCGCGGACTGCTCTGTCCGCTCTGCGCCGGCATCGGCACCTTCGCCGACCGGTACTGGTGGTGCCCGGGTGGCCATCGCTATCGTCACCGGAAAGGCACCTGCCGCCATTGCCGGATCGGGCTCGTGACCGCGGCCGACCGGATGTGGCGCTGCCAGTTCTGCGGCCTGACGAACTGAAGCGGGGGACCGGGTGAGCACCGATGTCATGGGGGCCGTCGGTGGCGGTGCCGGCCGCGTGGGCCGGTACTTTTCGGTGGTCAGCGCCTTACCGTCGACGGTCTTCTTCGCGTACGTCTACGTGCTCATCCGCACCGGCGCCTGGAGCGGCCCGGTGCGCTGGTCGGCGGTCGTCGACTTCGATCCGGCCCAACTGGTCGTGGTCGGCCTGGCCGCGCTCGTGCTGTCGCTCGCGCTCAACCCGTTGCAGGTCGAGCTCATCCGCCTCTTCGAGGGCTACTGGGGCAGCCGGCCGCTGGCCCAGGAGCTGGCCACCATGCGGATCATGCACCACCGGCGGGCGCTGGCCGCCCACCGCGGCGAGGCCACCGCGGCCGCCAAGGACCTGGACGCCGAGCGCCTGGCCGACGACGACGCCCCACCGGAGACGGTGGCCCGGGCCGTGCGGCTGTTCACCCACAACCGGGCCGCCGCCGGCTATCCCGAGCGGCCGTCGCAGGTCCTGCCCACGCGCCTCGGGAACGTGCTGCGCTCGTACGAGTCGCGGGTCGGCCGACCGTACGGGATCGACGCCATCCGCACCGTGCCCCGGCTCGCGATGGTCGCCGGCGAGCGCGAGATCGCGTACCTCGAGAACCAGCGCACGCAGCTGGAGCTGGCCATCCGCACGGCACTGCTGAGCCTGCTGGCGGCCGTCGTCACCACGTTCTTCTTCTGGTGGCACGGATGGTGGCTCCTGCTGGCCCTCGTGCCGTACGCCGTCGCCTTCCTCTCCTACCGCGGCTCGGTCGCGCTCGCCCACGAGTACGGGCTCAGCATGGCCGTCCTGGTCGACCTCGGCCGCTTCCCCCTCTACGACGCCATGCGCCTGCCGTCGCCGCGCAGCCACGACGCCGAGTACGCCCAGAACCAGCGGCTCATGGACGTCTTCGGCTTCGGCGGTGCGAATCTCGGCCGGTACGCGGAGCCGGTCGCCGCCACGTCCCCGCCTGACGGGCCACCGCCCGGCGGGCCGTCGCCCGATGCGGACACGCAGGAGGCCTGACGCCGCCGGGTATTGGCGTTCTTCGACGTCGGCTGCGACGATGCGGGCATGGCGTCACCGGAGGAGACCCGACCGGGCGACGAGGCGCCGGAACTCCCGACCGAGGATGTCGGCGGCCCCGGCGACCTCCCGCCGCCCGTGCCGATTCCGCGGGCCGAGCCGTTCACCGCCGGGTCGCCTTCGGCGGCCGGCCCGGCGTCCACCGGGTCGGTGACGGACGCCGGCGCCGGGCAGCGTGGCCACCCGGGGTCCACCGGGTCGCTGACGGACGCCGGCGCCGGGCAGCGTGGCCACCCGGGGTCCACCGGGTCGCCGACCGACGCCGGCGCCGGGCAGTCCGGCCGCACGGCGGGAACTGCTTCGCCGCCGCGTCCGCGGGACCGGCTGCTCTGGCTCTGGCCGATCGTCGCGGTGATCGCGATGGCCTGGGCCGGCGAGGTCTTCGGCCCGTTCGGCGCCCTGCTCACCGGCGTCGCCACGATCGGGGCGCTGGCGTTCTGGCTCGGTGGCACCTTCTTCACCGACCGGAGCCGGCTCGGCATCGGGGTCGTGGTCGGCCTGGCGGTTCTGGTCGTGGTCTACGGCCACGCCCGGGGCTGGCCGGCGCTCAGCAGCCACCCGGCCGAGTCGGTGGCCGGGGTGACGACGGCCGCGACGCCCCGGAGCGGCCTCAAGGCCGGCGCGCGGGTCGGCGGGGCGAACCTCGACGGGCTCGTGCTTCCCTACGCCGACCTCACCGGGCTCGACGCCACCGGTACGTCGCTGCGGCGGGCCACCCTGGAGGGAACGACGCTGCGGGACGCCACCCTGCGCGGCGCCGACCTGCAGCTCGCGTCCCTGCGCCGGGCCGACCTGCGGGGAGCGGATCTGAGCGGGGCCGACCTGCGCGGCGCGGATCTGCGTGACGCCTGCCTGCAGGGCGCCGACCTCTCGGGCGCGCAGCTGGCCGGGGCCGACGCGCTGGGCGCCGCGACGGCCGGCGTGATCGGCGCATCGGTGGCGGCCGCCCGGAACTGGCCGCGGGCGGGGCAGAGCGCGGCCTGCGCCTGACCGGCGGCCGGTTTCGCAACGGCGCCGCAACCGCGCCGGCAACCGTGCCGCACCCGGCCGGGCGCACGATCGGATCACCCCCGATCGCAAGGAGTCACCGTGCGTTTCCGTCGTGTAGCCGTCGCTGCGGCGCTGGCCACCGCTGTCGTTCTGCCCACCGCCTCGACCGTCGCGGTCGCCGCCCCGGGAAGTGGTGCCGCCGGCTACCAGGCCGCCAAGTCGGCCAAGCCGAGCAAGCCCAGTAAGCCCAGTAATCCCAGTAAGCCCAGTAAGCCGGCCAAGCCGAGCAAGCCGGCGAAGGTCAAGTTCGCCGCCACCGGCGTCGTCACCGCGGTCGACGCGACCGCCGGCACGCTCACGGTGAAGGTCAAGGGCGGCACCAAGGACGTCCGCCGTGGCACGGTGACGATCGCGGTGCCGGCCGGGACGCGCATCAACGTCAACGGCTCGGGCAAGACGCTGGCCGACATCGCGGCCGGCTTCGGCGTCACCGTGACCGGCACCCACGCCGGGACGGTCTACACCGCGGCGGCGATCCAGGCCCGCGGGAAGAAGCCGGCCGGCAAGCCGTCGGCCTCGCCGACCGCGAGCCCGACGGCGAGCCCGACCGTGAGCCCGTCGCCGTCGGACGAGAGCCCGTCGCCCTCGGACGATGTGACGCCCGAGCCGTCCGACACCCCGGAGCCGTCTCTGACGCCGGAGGCCTGACGGTCCCGCGACCCTGGGAAGGGGTGAGCGGTGCGGGCCGCCCGGAGGCCCGCACCGCTCGGTCTCGGAAAGGGTTACCGCAAGGTCAGGCGCAGGTGGCGCCGTTCAGCTTCACCGACGCCGGCGTGCTGGCCGTGCCGTTGGCGGTGAAGCCGATCGTCACCGAGGCGCCCGCGGCCAGCGACGACGCGTACGACGGCGCGGCCGCCGTCACCGTCGTGCCGCTCTGGGTCACGGTGGCGTTCCAGCCGTTGACCAGCGTGACGCCGGACGGCCAGGTCCAGGTCGCCGACCACGGGTTGAGCGTCCCGCCGCCGGTGTTCTTCACGGTCACCGAGCCCTGGAAGCCGCCCTGCCAGGCGTTGTCCTGCTTGTAGGTCACGGTGCAGGCGCCGGCGGCCGGCGGCGTCGAGGTCGAGGCGGACGGGGTCGGCCCGGTCGGTGAGGTGGTCGGCCCGGTGCCGCCGCCGACCGGCGGGATCAGGTACGGCTGGATGATCGACTGCTTGGCCTGGTTGATCGTGGTCCAGTCGTCGTTGGCGATGCCGCCGGTGTCACCCGAGTTCGGGTTCCACGACCAGTACGTGAACGACATGCCGTTGACACCCGTCCCGGTGTACTTCAGCAGCTCCTGCAGCCAGATCTTGTCGACGTTGGCCTGCAGCGTCGTCCCGAACTCGCCCATCATGATCGGCGCGATGTTCTGCTTGTAGAGGTAACCCCAGTAGTGGTCCCAGATCGCCGGCATGTTCGCCGGGTACGACGGGTCGTCGAACCAGGCCTGGTGGTAGACCGACGTGGCGTACTCGTGCGGGGAGTAGACCAGCCGGTTGGCGACCGACAGGCGTACCGGGAAGTCGCCCGCCTTGGAGAGGTTGCCACCCCACCAGCCGCAGTCCTCGTCGTTGCTGGGGTCGTTGTCCCAGACGTTGGAGAGGCCGCCGCTCGGGCAGGACACGCCCTCCACGAAGATCAGCCAGTTCGGCTGCACCGAGAGGATCGCGTTGCCGGCCCGCTCGGCCGCCAGCCGCCAGTCCCGCGCGGTGTCGCCGCAGCCCCAGCACGCGCCGGTGGCCGCCGGGTTGGTCCCCTCCGCGTGCGGCTCGTTGTGCAGGTCGGCGCCGATGACCGTGGTGTTGCCCGCGTACCGGCGGGCCAGCGCCTGCCAGTCGGCGATCCACGTGCTCTCCGGTACGCCCGAGGTGTACCAGAGCGCGGTCTGCCCGGCCGACGTCGGGCGGTGGCGGTCGAGGATGACCCGCATGCCCTTGGTGCCGGCGTACGCGATCACCTTGTCCAGGATCTGCAGGGGCGAGTTGCCGACCAGGTCGGGGTTGACGTAGTCGTTGATCCCGGTCGCCGTCGCCCCGGCCTTGAGCGCGTCGTCCGAGAACGGGATGCGCAGCGTGTTGTAGCCGAGCGAGGCCATCGTGTCGAGCTGGCCGCGCCACGGGTTGCTCGACCACAGACCGTGGAAGGTCTTGTTGTCGGTCTCCATGCCGAACCAGTTGATCCCGGTCAGCCGGACGGTCGCTCCGGTGCTGTCCACGATCTTGTTGCCGCTGGTGTGCAGGTAGCCGGTTCCCGTGCCGCCGGTGGCGGCGGAGGCGGGCAGGGCGGTGACGATGCCGGCGATGAGGGCGCCGGCGGCGGCCGTCGCTAAGGCGACGCGTCGGAACATGTGGTGCTCCTACGGGTGGGAGGGGACGGGGAGTCTACGTGGCGGCACAGGTGCCGTCGCGCGTCTTGCAACCGCCGGGGATCGGGACGGTGATCACCAGCGGGGTCGAGGGGGCCGAGCGGTTCCCGGCCTTGTCGCGTGCCACCACGCTGAACGTGTAGCGGGCGCCGGGGGTCAGGCCGCCGAGGCGGAACGAGGTGGCGGTGGTGGTGCCGGCCAGGGCGTTGTCCTCGAGCACGTCGTAGCCGTCGAGCCCGCTGCCGCCGGTGTCGGTCGAGGCCATCCAGCTCAGCCGCAGCGCCGTCGCGGTCACCGAGGGCGCGGCCGGGGCGCCGGGCACGCTCGGCGGGGCGCTGTCGGCGCCGCGATCGGCATAGGAGAGCCCATAGCCGTACGCGTAAAGCCCGCTCTTGCCGTCGCCGTCGTTGATCGGCTCCTGGTCGCTCGAGCGGGGCCAGGTGATCGGCAGCCGTCCGGTGGGTGCGTAGTCGCCGAACAGCACGTCGGCCACGCCCGCGCCCTCGCTGCCCGGCAGCCAGGCCGCCACCAGCGCGTCCCAGCGACCGGCCTCGGCCGCGATGTCGAGCGGCCGGCCGCTGACCATGACCACGACCAGCGGGACGCCGGCCGCTTCGAGCTTGGCCAGGGTCGCCCGGTCCTCGTCGTCGAGCCCGAGGCCGCCGGGGGCGTCGCCCTCGCCCTCCGCGTACGGCGTCTCGCCGATCACCGCGATCGCCGCCCGGTAGGTGCCGTCGACGCCTTCGCCGTACCGCTCGTAGTCGACCTCGGTCCCGGATCCGGCGACGTCCCGGATGCCCTGCAGGACGGTGGTGCCGCCGGGGACCGTGGCGCCGCTCGCGCCCTGCCAGCTGACCGTCCAGCCGCCGCACTGGTTGCCGAGGTCGTCCGCGCTCTTGCCGGCCACGAAGATCTTGCCGCCCGACCTGGCCAGCGGCAGGACGTCGTTCTGGTTGCGCAGCAGCACCTGCGACTCGCGCACGGCCTGGCGGGCCAGCGCGCGGTGCGCGGCGCTGCCGACGGTGTCCGCGTACGCGCGATCCGCGTACGGCTTCTCGAAGAGCCCCAGCTCGAACTTCTTGGTCAGGATCCGGCTGACGGCGTCGTCGATGCGCGATATCGGGATCTCGCCGCCCTGAACCGCCGCCCGCAGGTAGCCGAGGAACGTCTGCCAGTTCTCCGGCACCATCAGCATGTCGAGACCCGCGTTGACCGCGGTGACCACCTCGGCCCGGGTGAAGCCGGGCTGCCCGTCGAGCTGGTCGATGGCGGCCCAGTCCGAGATCGTGATGCCGGTGAAGCCGAGCTCCTTCTTGAGCACGTCGGTGATCAGGTACTTGCCGGCGTGCATCTTCAGGCCGTTGACGCTGCTGAACGAGATCATCACCGCCCCGACGCCCCGGTCGACCGCGGCCTCGAACGGCGGCAGGTGGATCTTTCGCAGGTCGGCCTCGCCGAGCTCGGTGTCGCCCTGGTCGTCGCCGCCGGTGGTGCCGCCGTCGCCGAGGTAGTGCTTGGCCGTCGCCAGGATCCGCGCCGGCCCCGTCTGCAGCCCGTCCACGATCGTGGTCATCCCGGTCGCGATCGCGGGGTCCTCGCCGAACGACTCGTAGGTGCGGCCCCACCGGTCGTCACGGGCCACGCAGAGGCAGGGCGCGAACGTCCAGTCCGGCCCGGCGCCGGTGACCTCCTCGGCGGTGGCGGTGCCGATCCGCCGCACCAGGGCCGGGTCGCGGGTGGCGCCGAGGCCGATGTTGTGCGGGAAGATCGTCGAGCCGGGCACGTTGTTGTCGCCGTGCACGGCGTCCGTCCCGTACAGCATCGGGATCTTGAGGGGGGTGGCCAGCGCGCCGCGCTGGTAGGCGTCGTACATGTCCGCCCACCCGGCCGGGGTGTTGTCCTCCGGCGCCGAGCCGCCGCCGGAGAGCACCGAACCCAGGCGGAACTCGGTGACCTGCGCGGGGGTGACGCCGTCCCGCTCGGCCTGGGTCATCTGCCCGATCTTGTCGGCCAGCGACATGCGGCCCAGCAGGTCGGCGACGCGGTCGCGCACCGGCGCGCCCGCCTTCACCGCCGCCTTGTCTCCCGGACCGCCGGAGCAGCCGGTCAGCGCCAGCGCGGCGGCGAGCGCCCAGACCCAGCGCCGATCGACTCGCATGTCATTTCCCCCGAACGTTTCCATCGAATGACATCATCGTGTCATGGGAGCGCTCCCATCTCAATGTCTTGCTACCGTGCCCGCGTGGATCGGCTCGCACGATGGTCTGATCGCGGCCGGCCTCGCGGCGATCTACCGTGCGCGGCGAGGCGAAGGTGGCGGGCTGATCATGTGCGGGGCTGCGCAATGCAGGTACTTTGTGTCGGGCGTGGCGTCGGTCGCGCTGTCGGGCGTGGCGAGCGTCGCGCGTAGGAGGTGCGAGGGATGACGACGGACCGGAGCCGGGCGACCGGCCGGCCGACCCTGGAAGAGGTGGCGCTGCGTGCCGGCGTCGGCCGCGGCACGGTCTCCCGGGTCGTGAACGGGTCGGCGCAGGTCAGCCCCCGGGCCAAGCAGGCGGTCGAGGACGCGATCGCCGAGCTCGGCTACGTGCCGAACCGGGCGGCCCGCACGCTGGTGACCCAGCGGACCGACTCGGTCGCGCTGGTCGTCTTCGAGTCCGGCGAGCGGTTCTTCGCCGAGCCGTTCTTCGGCCGCATCGTGCAGGCCGTCTCGTCCGTGCTGGTGGCCCGCAACCTGCAGATGGTCCTCATGATCGCGCAGGCGCCCGAGGAACGCCGCCGGCTCGAGGGCTACCTGACCCGCCAGCACGTCGACGGCGCGCTGCTGCTCTCGCTGCACGGCGACGACCCGCTGCCGGCGCTGCTCGAGGAGCGCGGCGTGGCCACGGTCCGGGTCGGCCGCCCGATCTACAACACCGAGCGTGGCACCTTCGTCGACGCCGACAACCGGGCCGGCGCACGCGAGGCCGTCGCGTACCTGCAGGCCCAGGGCCGCCGCTGCATCGCCGCCATCACCGGCCCGCTGGACCTGGCCGCCGGCATCGCCCGCCTCGACGGCTACCGCGACGTGGTCGGCGACGGCCCGGTGGCGTTCGGCGACTTCAGCCAGGAGAGCGGCGCCGCCGCGATGTACCGCCTGCTCGAGCAGTACCCCGAGGTCGACGGCGTGTTCGCCGCCTCCGACACGATGGCCGCCGGCGCGCTGCGGGTGCTGCGCCAGTTCGGCCGCCGCGTCCCCGAGGACGTCGCCCTGATCGGCTTCGACGACTCGGTCATCGCCCGCCACACCGAGCCCCCGCTGACCAGCGTCGACCAGCCGATCGCCGAGATGGGCCGCGAGATGGTGCGCCTGCTGCTGGCCAAGCTGGACGGCGACGACGAGGGCGACCGGGAGGTCGTGCTGCCCACCCGCCTGGTGATCCGCGGCTCCGCCTAGCGGTGCGCTCGGCCGCGCGATGCGGCGTTCCCGGCCGCGCGATGCGGCCGGCTACATTCCGGCGGCGCGGTCCAAATCGGTCACCCGGGCTCGCAGCACGGCGGCCTGGGCGGGGGTGAGGGCGTCGTCCTCGCCGGTGCGCTGGGCGATCTTCCGGCGTAGCTGCGCGACCTGGGCGTCCACGTCCTTGCCGTCCGAGCGGCCCAGGTTGCGGATGAGGTTGAGGAAGTCGGTGGCGACGTCGCCGCGGATGCTGCCGTTGGCCCGGCCGTTCTCGACCGCGGAGCGCAGGTTGCTCAGGGCGTCGTCGAAACTGAGCTTGGGCGTGGGCGACGTGGTGGTGGGCGCGGCGCTGGACGGCCTGGTCGCGGGCGGTGCGACCGGCGGGTCGAGCGAGTACAGGAGCGTGGCGGTCGGGGCGGCCGCGGGGGTGTCGTGCTTCTCCTGAGGGCGGTTGACCACGGCGTAGATGCCGCCGGCCGCGACCAGGAGAGCCAGGACGCCGAGGACGAAGGCCAGAGGGCGCTTCGGCGGCGCCGTCGTCAGGGGCAGGGTGTCGGCCGCGACCCGGCCGGAGACGGGCTCGGGCCAGACCATCTCGGCCACCCGCGGACGGACGGGTGAGGCCCCGGCGGCGAACTGTGGTGCCAGGACGGGCTGCGGCGACGTCGGCCGGGTGGCCGGCGGGGCGGATGCCGGCCGGGTGGCCGGTGGGGCGGATGTCGGCCGGGTGGCCGGTGGGGCGGATGTCGGCCGGGTGGCCGGTGGGGCGGATGTCGGCCGGGTGGCAGGCGGCGGGGCCGATGCGGGCCGGGCTGCGGGCCGCGCCGAGGTGCGCACCGCGGCGGGCGCCGGCCGGGCGGCGGACGCGGCCGGCTCGGCGGCGGGCGCATCCGGATCGGGCTGGTCGGCCAGCCACAGGGAGGTGAGGGTGAAGCGCACCTCGCTCGCCGGCGGGCGGTCGGCCGGGTTCTCGGCCAGGCAACCCTCGACCACGGCGCGGAAGTCGGTGGGCAGCGACTCGGGGAGTGTGCGCGGGCCGGAGAGGCGGGCCTCGTCGAGCTCCTCCCAGGTCTCCACCGGGTACGGCGGCTGGCCGGTCACCATCTCGAACAGCAGCACGCCCAGGCCGTACACGTCGGTGGCCGGCTCGGCCGGCATGCCGTCCAGGCGCTCGGGCGCGACGTAGGCCGGCGTGCCGAAGGTGGCGCCGGTGTCGTCGTCGTCGGGTTCGCCGGCGGTGGCGCTGATGCCGAAGTCGAGGATCTTCACGCCGGTGGGGGTGAGCATGACGTTGCCGGGCTTGATGTCGCGGTGGACGACGCCGCCGGCGTGGGCGGCGGCCAGCGCGTCGGCCACCGCGGCGCCGACGCGGGCGGCCTCCGGCCAGGTGAACGTCTCGCGGACCAGGCGGGCCGCGACCGTCTCGCCGGCCAGCAGCTCCATCACGACGAACGGTGACACGGTCCCGTCCGGGCGCACCGCCTCGCGGTAGTCGTGGACCGCGGCGATGGCCGGATGCTGCAGCTTGGCCGCCATCCGGGCCTCGCGCCAGACGACCTGCGGGCCCTTCGGCAGCTTCACCGCGACGTTGCGGTCCAGCGACTCGTCGCGGGCGTGCCAGATCTGCGCCATGCCGCCGGTCTCGAGGAGGGCGACCAGGCGGTAGCGCGCGGCCAGCAGGGTTCCCGCGCCGGGCCACTCATCGCTCATTGTCGAACATTCGCCCGGCTCGCCCCCGAGTGTCAACCTCGGGGGCGATCGCGGACGGCGATCTTTCGGAGCGTGTTCCGCGCGCTACCAGTCGTGGTCGGCGGCGTTGATGCGTACGTAGTCGAGATCGCCCGCGAAGTAGTCGCAGCCGACCGTGACTTGGTCGCACGTGGTCTTGCCGCCGATCGACAGTGGCCACGAGTTGGCGATCCGGCCGGTCGCGCCCCACCGCGACGCCACCCGGGACCCGTCGATCGCCAGCGTCACGCCGTCGGAGTAGCGGGTGCAGGTGACCAAATGCCACCGGCCGTCGTTGATCGCCCGCGGCGCGGTCACCAGCACCTGCCCGGCCGAGCCCCGGAACCAGCACTGCACCTTGCCGCTCGGGATCTGCAGCTTGTAGCTGCCGCCGGCCACCGTGGCCTGTCCCTTCTGGACGATGTTGCCGAAGTGGTAGACCGTCCGCAGCCGCAGCGAGATCTCGAACTCGCGGTCACCGGGGTTGAGCTCGCCCGCGTTCGGCACCACGACCAGGTGGCGCGGGTGCGTAGGCGGGGTGTCCGGCTGCAGCCGGGCGAACCGGAAGCCGCCCGAGCCGGTGATCACCTCGCGGCCGATCGTGCCGTACAGCCCGTTGCCGCTGTCGTCGTGCATCACCCGCGATCCGGGGCGCTCGTTCATCTCCCACGACGCGACGGTGTAGACGGCGTCGGCCCGGGCCGGAGCGGCGGCGGGAAGCAGGGCGGCGCAGGCGGCCGCCGCGAGGATCCAGAAACGTCGCAACCTCATAAGACCCCCGTCGCCGCGATGCTGTGTTTCCGACAACTCATACTAAGGGGCATATAAGGGTCTTAAAGGCAGAAGTCGACCACATGAGTCGCCCCGAGGGCGGAAGACGTTGGAACCGCGCCCGGCGGATGACATGATGGCTCGGTCCGCGCACGGGGAGGGGGTATCGATGGCACGCTTCGCGGCCACGACCTCCGAGGAACCGGGCGGCGTCCGGGTTGCGTTGGCCGGCGACTGCGATTTGGCCGTACGGGATGAGCTGATCGCCACCCTGCTGGCCGCCGTGGACCGGTCGACCGCGGTCGTCGTCGATCTCGGCGCCGTCGACTTCCTCGACTCCAGCGGGGTGCACGGACTGGTCGCCGCCCACCGCGCGGCGGCCGAGCGTGGCGGCCGGCTCTATCTGGAGAACCCGAGCGGCTCGGTCGCGGCGGTCCTCGACCTGACCGGCGTCGCCGCGCTGCTGGCCCGCGACGCCACCGGCAAGGCCGCCGGGACGCACAATGGCGCCGCGCCGCCGGGCGATGTCCCGGGCCACGGTGAGGGCCCGCACCACGGCGACCGGGCGGGGGAGTGACCTGGTGAGCACTCCGCTCGACCCGCCCGCCGCCGCGACGCGACCGGCCGAGTCGTCGTATCGCGAGCCCGGGGATCTGGCCGTGGTGCGCGAGTTCGTCCGCGGCGAGGCGACCGCGCTGGGCCTCTCCCCGCTGCGCGCCGACCTGCTCGCGGTGGCCGTCAGCGAGCTGGCCACGAACACGCTGCAGCACACGACCGGCGGCGGGGTAGTGCGGATCTGGGCCGACGGCGAACGGGTCCGGTGCGACGTGGTCGACGAGGGCAGGCCACCCGGTTTCGGGCGGGCCATGCCGGCCGCCGACGAGCTGCGCGGCCGGGGACTGGCGATCGTGGAACGGATCTGCGACGAGGTCGGCATCGCCTCCGACGGCGACGGCCACACCGCCGTGCGGCTGGGGATGGTCCGCTAGGCGAGGCGGCGCCGCCGACGCGGCGGGCCGGCGGCGACCGGGCGGCGGGCCGGCAGCGACCGGGCGGCGGGCCGGCAGCGACCGGGCGGCGGGCCGGCAGCGACCGGGCGGCGGGCCGGCAGCGACCGGGCGGCGGGCCGGCGGCGGGCCGGCGGGCTAGAGGACGCGGACCGCGACCGTGCAGGTGTCGTCGTCGGGGCTGGGGCGGTTGAGGCGCCCGGCCAGGCCGGCCAGCGCGGTGCCGGGAGGCTCGGCCGACGCCGCGCCGACCGCCTCGATCACCTCGGAGAGCAGGCTCGGGGTGCCCGGGCGGCGGCGCTCGACCAACCCGTCGGTGTAGAGCAGCAGCAGGTCGCCGGCGGCCAGGCAGGGCGTCAGCACCTGGTACGTCGAGTGGTCGTCGGCGCCGAGCAGCAGCCCGGCCGGCAGGTCGAGCGGCAGCGCCGTGCCGCCCCGGGCCAGCAGCGGCGCCGCGTGGCCGGCCCGCCCCCAGGTCAGCGACCGCGCGTGTGGGTCGTAGACGGCGATCACGGCGGTCCCGGTGACCTTCAGCCGCCCGCACAGCTGGTTGAGGTGGCGCAGCAGCGTGGCCGGATCGTCGATGCCGATGGCCAGCCACGCGATCAGCGCGAACCGCAGGTGGGCCATGCTGTTGGCCGCCGACAGCCCGTGCCCGGCCATGTCGCCGACCGCCAACAGCGACCGGCCGTCGGTCAGCTCCTGCGCGTGGTACCAGTCGCCGCCGACCCGCACCGCGCTCTCGGCCGGCAGGTAGCCGACCATCACCTCGAGGCCGGGCAGGTGGAACGGCGCCGCCGGGATCGGCTGGATCATGTTCTGCAGGCGGGCGGCCAGGCGGTGCTCGGCGATCGCGGTCAGCTCCCGGGTCCGCAGTTGGTCGCTGAGCCGCTCGATCGCCCCGCGGGTCTGCTCGCGCGCCGTCACGTCCTGGACCACGGCGTTGACCTTGATGGGGCTGCCGGCCGCGTCCATCACCACGTCCGACAGCACGCGCAGGTACTTGACCGACGAGCCGATCCGGAAACGCACGGTCACGTCGGAGACGCCGCCGATGTCCATGGTCTGCCAGGCGGCCTCGCCCAGCCCCCGGTCGTCCGGCTCGACGGCGGCGGCCTGCTCGGCCTGGCTCAGCGGCCCGCGGGCGGGATCGCGCTCGAAGATCCGGTACATGCCGGGCGACCAGTGGCTCTGCCCGGTCACCATGTCGTACTCGGCCCAGCCGAGGTTGCCCAGCTGCTCGGTGCGCTCGATGCGGCGGCGGTCCTCGTCCAGCCGCTGCCACCAGACCAGCAGGCCGTCGAGCACGCGGTTGACGGACACGTCGAACAGCGAGCTCGGCACGATGCCGGCCGCGCTCTCCTCGTACCGGAACTCGTTGATCTTTCCCGGCTCGCCGGTGCGCAGCACCTCGAGGTAGAGCTCCCACAGCGGACCGCCGACCATGCTCGGATAGAGCGCGCTGAGCCGGGAGTGGACCCGCTCGGTGCCGCGGCGGTAGATGTCGTGACCGCTGCCGCTCGCCGCCGCCACCTCGAAGTCGACGATCGTCCCGTCGTCGCCCGCCACCGGGCGCAGCCAGGAGCAGCCCGCCGGAATGACGGACAGCACCTCGCGGACGGCGGAGGCCACGGCGTCGTCTGGCACGGTCCCAGGGTAGTGGGACGCGGGCGTGTGGTCTCCCTACGACGTACGGGTGACCTCTCCCGTGGTGAGCCGGGCCTAAAGCGCAGCCCCGGACAACCGAAACTAGCTGGGCAGTCCCCACCTCGAGCCGGGCACATCGCGGCTCTTCGGCCCTCGCGAAACGCCTGCTCAAGTTGGTAGCATCCCCGCCGGATCACGCCAGCGCCCCCGTCGCAGGTGGCTCACCGGAGGTCTTCATCTTGTCCGACAACCGTATGAAGGATCGAGTAAAAGTGCTTCTCAATGGGACGTCAGCGGACAGCCAGACCTCCGAGCAGGCGGTCGTTCCGCCGCCGCAGGCCCACCCCAACCAGGCGCTGCAGGTGCTGACGCTCGCGCAGCGCACGGCCGAGGAGCACGTCGCCCGCGCCCACCACCAGGCCGACAAGATCCGTACGGACGCGCTGGCCGCGGCCGAGCAGATCGCCCGCGACGCGCAGGTGCACGCGCACAACGTCCGCCGTGAGGCCGAGAAGATCCTCACCGACGCCCGCGCCGCCGCCGAGCAGATCGCTCGCGACTCGCACCAGCGCACCGAGGAGTCGCGCCGCACGGCGGAGAAGATCGTCGCCGACGCCCGCGCCCAGGCCGACCAGATCGCGGTCGACGCGCAGGCCAACGCCGACCACCTCAACCTGCAGGCCCGCCAGCGCTACGACGACGTGGTCGGCAGCCTCGGCACCAAGCGCGAGGCGCTGCAGCAGCAGATCGAGGCGCTCGAGCAGTTCGACCGCGAGTACCGGTCGCGCCTGACCACCTTCATGCAGGGCCAGCTGCGCGCGCTCTGGGTCGACCAGCCGCAGGTCGCCGGCGAGCTGCCGGAGCAGTCGCTGGTGGCGCCGGCCGCGCAGGGCAACGGCCACGTCGTCCCGCAGCCGGTCGAGGCCCCGGTCTCCGGTCCCCGGCACGGCGCCGAGGACGGCGAGGAGCAGGTTCCGGCCCAGCGCCAGTCGGCCGAGGACGAGCGGGTCGAGGCCGAGGAGGAGGAAGCGGCCGAGCGCTGAGCCGCCGGATCGGCCAGGCCGGGCCGGTCTCGCCGATCACGCGCGGTCGACGGGAGGGCCTAGGCCATCGTCGATATCGCCCGGGCCACGGCCGCCCGCGGGCTGCTCAGCACCGGGATCGGCAGATCCGCGAGCAGCGCCGCGGCCGGCGTCAGGCTGGCCTGGGCCAGCACGATCACGTCCACCTCGGGCGCGATCTTGCGCGCCCGGGCGGCGACGGTCCGGGCGTAGCCGTCGAGGTCGCCGGCCTCGAAGAACGGCCAGGCCTCGGCGCAGAGCACTTCCACGAGCGTGACCGCGGGGACAGCGGCGGCCGCGGCCGAGCGCAACAGGTCGCACGTCGGCTGCAGGGTCGAGGCGACCGTGGCGACGACGGCGATCCGGGAGCCGGCCGCCACCGCGGCCTCGGCCATCGGCCGGTCCAGCCGCAGCACCGGCACGCCCAGGTCGGCGGTGCGCCGCTCGACGTGGCCGCCCAGCGTCGAGCAGGTGCAGACGATGACGTCGGCGCCCCGGTCGGCCAGCTCGTGCAGCTGCGCGTCGATCCGCGCGGCCAGCTCCGGCGTGATCCCCTCCCGGCGGGCGTCGGCGAGCAGCGACGGGTCGACGACGTGCAGGTCCTGCCAGCCGGGGGCGAGCTCCTCGCGCAGGCCCCGGAACGTGGGCACGTGGACGTCGGCGGTGTGCAGGAAACCGATCGTGGTCACGCCGAGAAGGATGACACGGCCGCGGCTCAGGCGTGCTCCAGGCACTGCTGCACGGCCGCCAGCAGCTGCGCCTTGGAGAACGGCTTCTCGACCAGCGTCATGTCGGGGTCGAGCGTGCCCTGCGAGGCCAGCGCCGGCCGGGCGTAGCCGGACATGAACAGCACGCCGGCGCCGGGCGCCACCGACCGGAACCGCTCGGCCAGGTCCTTGCCCAGCATGTGCGGCATCACCACGTCGGTGAGCAGCACGTCGATGTGGCCCTCGTGCGCGGCCGCCAGCAGCAGCGCGGCCGGGCCGTCGGCGGCGATCAGCACCTGGTGCCCGGCGCCGGCCAGGATGCGCTGCAGCACGTCGCGCAGGGCCGGCTCGTCCTCGACCGCGAGGATGGTGCCGCGGCGGGAGCCGGTCGGCGGCGGCTCGTCCGGCTCCTCGGCCTCGGCCGGCCGCGCGTCGGTGGTGGGCAGCAGGATCGTGAACGTGGTGCCCAGCCCCGGCTCCGAGTAGATGCCGAGGTCGCCGCCCGCCGCGGTGATGATGCCGTAGACGGTGGCCAGCCCCAGCCCGGTGCCCTTGCCGGCCGGCTTGGTCGTGTAGAACGGCTCGAACGCGCGCTCGATCACCTCGGGCGGCATGCCGGTGCCGGTGTCGCTGACCCGCAGCCGGACGTAGCGCCCGGTGCGCAGCTGCGGCCGGGTCGCCGCGTAGTCGCGGTCCACGGTCAGCTCGCAGGTCTCGATCGTGATCGTCCCGCCGCGCGGCATGGCGTCGCGCGCGTTCACCGCCAGGTTCACCAGCACCTGGTCGAGCTGACCGGGGTCGGCGGTGATCGACGGAAGACTCTCCTCCAGGCGTACGTCGAGGGTGATGTGCTCGCCGATCGACCGGCGCAACATCTGCTCGATACCGCTCACCACATCGTTGAGGTCCAGCGCCCGAGGCCGCACCACCTCGCGCCGCGCGAACGCCAGCAGCTGGTGGGTGAGGTCGGCGCCGCGCTGGGCCGCCTTGGTGATCTGCTCGGCGTCGCCGGCGATCTCGGCGAGCCCCTCCTCGTGCGCGGCCTCGGCGATGAACGTCGCGTAGTTGCTGATCACCGCGATCAGGTTGTTGAAGTCGTGCGCGACCCCGCCGGCCAGCTGACCCAGGCCCTCGAGCCGCTGGGTGCGCTGCAGTTGCGCCTCCACCTGCGCGCGCTCGGCCTCGGCCTGCAACTGCAGAAACCTTTCCTGCGCCCGTACGCGCTCGGTGATGTCCCGGATGACCGCGCACCGGATCCGCCCGTCCTCGGTCGGCAGGATGCTCACCGACACCTCGACCGGCACCGTCGTCCCGTCGGCCCGGTGCGCCGTCGAGGCCGGCCCCGGATCGTCGTCCAGCGTCGGCGCGAGCACGGCGTCGCCCGGCAGCGGCGGCGTGAGCAGCTTGTCGATCTGCCGGCCCAGCAGCCCGTGCCGGGTCAGCCCGAACAGCGTCTCGGCCTGCGTGTTGGCCAGCACCACCCGGCCGTCGTCGCCGACCCCGACGAACGCATCCGGGGCCGCCTCGAGCAGGGCCTGGAAGCTGGACTCGAGCCGTTCCCGGGCGCTGACCGGCCGTGCGATCACGGTGTAGCCGGTCATCGTGCCGTCCGGGCCGTGCAGCGGCGACATGGTGAGCGTGACCTGCAGCCAGTGGCCGTCGCGGTGCCGGCGGCGGGTGCGGAACCGCTCGAGGCGGGCGCCCGACTCCAGCAGCAGGAACATCTCCCGCTGGTCGGCGCGGCGGTCGCCGGGGACCAGCACGTCGACGCCCCGGCCGACGATCTCGTCGGCGCGGTAGCCGTAGAGCGCCTCGGCCGCCGGGTTCCAGGCCAGCACGGTGAAGTCCCGGCCGACCGCGAAGATCGCATCGTGCGAGGACTGGATCATCGCCCGGAGCAGCTCGCCGGGCGCCTCTGCCGGCCGCTCGTCCGGTTCCGATTGCCCATAACCGCGCGTCTGCCCCATATCCGGACCTACATTATCGATTCGCCACGCTCCGGGTACCGGTTTCCCTAGGCTCGCGGGAGGGGAGGCGATAGCGGTGGCGATCGAGACCGTGCCCGAGATCGATCCGCAGCGGCCGAGCGCCGCCCGGGTGTACGACTACTACCTGGGCGGCACGCATCACTTCGCGGCCGACCGGCAGGCGGCCGCGATCGCGCTGGCCGCCATGCCCGAGCTGCCGACCGTGCTGCGGATGGGCCGGGCCTTCCTGCGCCGGGCGGTGGCCGCCGCCGCCCGCGACGGGCTCGACCAGTTCCTGGATCTGGGCGCCGGCATCCCGGCCGCGGGCAGCGTGCCCGAGGTGGCGCGGGCGATCCGCCCGGACTGCCGGATCGTCTCGGTCGACCTCGACCCGGTGGCCGTGGTGCACACCCGGCGGGTGGCGGAGGGGGACGGGGGCTCGGCCGCGGTGCTGGCCGATCTGACCGACGCCGACGCGGTGCTCGGTGCTCCGGCCGTACGCGCGCTGCTTGATCTTGATCGTCCGGTGTGCCTGCTGGCCGTGGCCGTCGCGCACTTCATCCCGGACACCGAGCGGCTCGGGCGCGCCCTCGAGCGGTACCGCGACGCGCTGGCGCCCGGCAGCCACCTGGTGCTGACCCACGCGTGTGCCGACCGCAGCCGGCCGCACGCCCGGGCGCTCCTGCGGATCTACAACCACACGACCTCGCCGATGATCCTGCGGGAGTGTGACGAGCTCCGGGCGTTCTTCGGCGACTGGCGGCTGGTCGAGCCGGGCATCGTGCCGGCGGGGGACTGGCGTCCCGAGTCCGGCGATCCCGATCCCGGGCCGGCCGTGCGGGACGAGATCATCGCCGGCGTGGCCGTCAAGACATAACTCGTTTCCCGCACATCCCGGACGTCCGCGGCGCATGCTGAGGGGAACTGTCAGCCACCAGCGTGCCGGAGCGGACATGGCCGTAGTGCTCATTGCCGAGGACGACCAGGACATCGCTGCCATCCTCACCAGGTTGCTCAGGCGCGCCGGGCACACCGTGCTGCACGAGCCGGACGGGCTGGCCGCGCTCGAGCGCGCCGCCGCCGACCGCCCCGATCTGATCCTCACCGACCTCGGCATGCCGCGGATGGACGGGCTCGAGCTGACCCGCGCGATCCGGCGGCACCCCGACCTCTCCCGTACGCCGATCGTCATGCTCAGCGGGCACCTCAACCCCGGCGACAACGAGCCGATCGCGGCCGGCTGCTGCGCGATCCTGCTCAAGCCGTGTCCGAACGACCTGCTGCGCTCGACCGTCCAGGAGATGCTGGACCTGGGCCCGCACGACCACCACAACACGGGGCCGTCACCGGCGCCTGGTCCTTCGGACGGCGCGGAGAACCCGAAATGGGGGGACTGCCCGGCGCGGCGACCGGTCAACGCCTGAACCCCTAAAGTGAGGCGTGCTCTCCTCCACCCCTCGCACCCGCCACCGCCGCATCAAGGAGAACGGCCGCACCGACCCGGCCGACCTCTTCGCGGTGCTCGCCGCCGGCCAGGTCGCCCACCTCGGCGTGATCGTCGACGGGCATCCGATGGTGGTGCCGACCGTGTACGGCTACGACCGCGAACGGATCTTCCTGCACGGCTCGGTGGCCAGCCGCAGCCTGCTCACCGGCCCGGCCGAGGTGTGCGTGACGGTCACCGTGCTGGACGGGCTGGTCCTGGCCCGGTCGGTCTTCGAGCACGGCGTCAACTACCGGAGCGCGATGATCTACGGCGTGCCCGAGCCGGTCACCGGCCCCGACGACCTGCGGTACGGGCTGCGGCTGCTCTCCGAGCACCTGGCGCCCGGGCAGTGGGACTACGCGCGTGGCCCGTCGGGCAAGGAGCTGGCCGCCACCCGGCTGCTCGCGGTGCCGCTGACCGAGGCCTCGGTGAAGATCAGCGACGGTCATCCCGAGGACGGCGACGGCCCGGACGCCGCGCTCGGGCTGTGGGCCGGCCGGCTGCCGGTGGTCGCGACCTGGGGCACGCCGGTGGCCGACCCGCTGCTGCCGGCCGGCATCGAGCCGCCCGCGCACATCACCGCCCGGGTCGGCACGCCGGTCTCGGGCGGCGAATAGCCGGTCAAACGCTCACCCGGGGGCGGCCATCGTCCGATCATGGTGACGAGAGGCACATCACGCTGACCGGGAGCGGGGACATGGCAACTGAGCGCTCGACCGTGCTGGTCGTCGACGACGAGTCGGAGATCCTCGAGGCGCTTTCGCTCCAGCTGCGCCGCGACCACCGGGTGCTGACCGCCGGGAGCGGCGACGACGCGCTGCGCGTGCTGGCCGACGCCGGGCCGGTCGCCGCGGTGATCAGCGACCTGCGGATGCCCGGCATGGACGGCGTCGAGCTGCTGCGCCGGGTCCAGCTGGAGTACCCGGACACCACCCGCGTGCTGCACACCGCCCAGAGCGACCTGAACGCGGCGATCGCGGCGATCAACGACGGCGGCGTCTACCGCTACCTGGCCAAGCCGGTCAAGAGCGAGGAGCTGCGGGCCACGGTGCAGGAGGCGGTCGCCCGCTACGGCCGCTCGACGACCGAGCGGCACCTGCTCGACACCACGCTCAAGGCCAGCATCCAGGCCGTCTTCGGCTGCCTCGAGCTGGCCAGCCCGGTCGCCTTCGCCCGGGCCGGCCGGATCCGTACCCTCGTCTCCGAGCTCTGCGCCGCCCTCCAGCTCGGCAACCTGTGGGAGATCGAGGTCGCCGCCATGGCCTCCCAGCTCGGCGCCGTCACCATTCCGCCGAGCGTGCTGGCCAAGCTGGACAAGGGCCTGCCCTGCACCGACGAGGAGCAGGCGATGGTCGACCACATGCCGGGCGTCGCGGTGCGGCTGTTGCAGGGCATCCCGAACCTCGAGGACGTCCTGGAGATCGTGCGCGGGCTGGCGCCGGATGCGCCCCGGCCGTCCTCGCCGGTGATCGCGGCGGCCGTCGACGTCGTCCGCACCGCGATCGACTACGAGACGCTGGAGAGCCGCGGCCTGGAGATCGAGAACGCGATCACCGTGCTCGAGTGCCGCGACCACGCGGCCATGCCGGTGCTGGCCCGGCTGCGCGAGGTCAAGGGACTCGGGCAGGTGGCCGAGAAGAAGGTCCGCGGCCTGCGGGTCGTCGACCTCGAGGTCGGCATGCGGGTGGCCGAGGACATCGTCGCCACCAACGGCCTGGTCCTGATCGGCCGGGGCATGGTGGTCACCTCGCTGCTGCTGGACCGCCTCGACAACTACGCCCGGATGATCGAGATCGTCGAGCCGGTGCTGGCCATCCCGGGCGCGCTGCGGCCGCTGGAGACCCGGGACTAGCCGTCCAGCTCCCGCGCGACCTCGTCGAGCAGGCCGAGTACGAGGGCCTGCTCGGCGCCGATGCGGCCCAGGGTCAGGTCGGCGTCGGGGATCACGCCGTCGCGGGCGTCGTGCTCGATCTCGGCGAAGATGCCGGACAGGGTGGCGGCGCCGATGTTGGCGGCCGACCCCTTCAGGGCGTGTGCCTGGTCGCGTACGGCCGCCGGGTCGCCGCCGCGCAGCAGCTCGCCCAGCCGTTCCACCGCACCCGGCGTCTTGGCCGCGAACGACCGGAGCAGCCGCGCCATCAGTGCCCGCTCGGCCGCGCCCGGATCGTCGCCGCCGATGTCGGTCAGCCGCTCCCGGATCTCGCCCTCACGCGTGCTCACGTCCATGCGCCCATCCTGCGCTCCTTGCCCCGGCCGGTGTGACCTGATTCCTACAGTCGGCCGGGATACGGCCGATTCCTGCGGCATGACCGAACTCCGGCGCGGCCGTCCCCGTCGCTACGTGCTGGCCTCGGCCACCGTGGCCGGGCTGTCGGCCGTCTGGTACCTGGCGCACGCGACGGTCGGCGCCGGACCGTCGGTGCTGGCGTACCTGGCCGCGCCGGCCGGCACGCTGGTCGGCGCGATCTCGGTGCTGGCGCTGCTGCGGTCGGTGCCGATGGAGGCGGCCGCGCGCCGGTTCTGGCTGCTGATCCTGGTGCTGGAGGCGTCGGTCGGGCTCGGTCGCGGCATCCAGGCGGGATACGCGTTCGCCGCCTACCCGCAGCCGCCCCAGCCGCCGTTCTGGGCGTCGCTGCTGAGCGCCGTGGGGCTGGTCGTGGCGATCGTCGCCATCTGCTTCGTGCCGCTGGGCGCCACCGCCCGCGCCGAGCGCTGGAAGCGGCGGCTGGACCGGGCCATCGCCTTCACCGGCTGCTTCACGCTGCTCTGGTTCGCCGCGCTCGCCCCGCTCATCGAGTCGGACGACAACTGGCCGGCCCGCAGCAAGCTGACCGTCGGCCTGGCCATCGTGATGAGCGCGATCGGGATCAGCCGGGTCGCGTACGTGCCGGGCGGCCCGGTCGACCGGGCCGCCGTGCGGCTGGTCGCCTGCAGCGGGCTCGCCGCCGCCGGCTACGCCATGGTCGCCGCCCACGCCGGGCACCGCGCCACCATCCCGAGCCTGGCGCTGCTGCTGCCGCTCGGCCCGCTGCTGATCTGCCTGGCTGTCGCCCGGCAGTGGCGCCACACCGTGCCCCGGCCGCAGCGCGACGCCTGGCTGCCGTACCTGGCCGTGATCGCCGTCGACGTGCCGCTGGTCGCCACCGTCTTCGGCCCGATGCGCTGGCCCGGCCGCGTGGTCGTGCTGCTCGCCGTCGGCGTCACCCTGCTCGCCTCGCTGCGGCAGTTCCTCGCCTACCGGGAGAACCAGCGCCTGATCCGCTGCCAGCGGGAGTCGGAGGAGCGGCTGCGCTACGACGCCACCCACGACTCGCTGACCGGCCTGGTCAACCGCGCCCTGTTCCGCGACCGGCTCTCCGCCGCCCTCGCCGCGGGCCCGGCCACCGTGATCCTGGTCGACCTCGACGACTTCAAGACGGTCAACGACTCGCTCGGCCACAACATCGGCGACGACCTGCTGGTCGCGGTGGCCGCGGCGCTGCGCGACGCGACCGGCCCGGACGGTCTGACCGCCCGGCTCGGCGGCGACGAGTTCGCCGTGCTGGTCACCGACGAGGCCGTCGACCCCGAGCAGCTGGCCGGCCGCATCGAGACCGTGCTCGGCGGCTCGCTGAGCGAGCACCGGCTGCTCATGCACGCCAGCGCCGGCATCGCGACCGCCCCGGCCGGCACCCCGCTCGACCACGTGATGCGCAACGCCGACACCGCCCTCTACGCCGCCAAGCAGCGCGGCGGGGACAACTGGGTGCGGTTCACCGCCGGCATGGAACGGCCGGTGGTGGCCGACGCCCAGCTCGGCGCCGACCTGCGCCGCGGCCTGGAGGCGAGCGAGTTCCGGGTCGTCTACCAGCCGCTCGTGGATCTGCACCGCAACCAGGTCATCGGCGTCGAGGCGCTGGTCCGCTGGCAGCACCCGGTCCGCGGAATGATCTCGCCGGCCGAGTTCATCCCGGTCGCCGAGCGCACCGGCCTGATCGTGCCGCTGGGCCGGTTCGTGCTGCGCGAGACCTGCCGGCAGGCGGCCGCCTGGCTGGCCGAGTTCGGCCCGGACGTGCTGCAGAAAGCCGGGCCCAACGTCTCCGCCCGCCAGTTGCACGACCCCGACTTCGTCGACGACGTCCGCGCGGCCCTGGCCGACAGCGGGCTGCCCGGCTCGATGCTGGTGCTCGAGCTGACCGAGTCGGCGGTGCTGCGCGGCCAGCAGGTCTCGCGCACCCTGCACGAGCTGCACGACATGGGCGTACGGCTGGCGCTCGACGACTTCGGCACCGGCGAGTCCTCGCTCAGCCTGCTGCGCGCCTTCCCGGCCTCGATCGTGAAGCTGGACAAGTCGTTCGTCGACGGCATCGAGCTCGACGAACCGGACACCCCGGAGGCGGCCGCCCGGCAGGCGGTGGCCCGCGCCGTGATCCAGATGGCCGGCGCGCTCGACCTCGACACGGTCGCCGAGGGCATCGAGAACGAGGAGCAGGCGGAGCGGTTGCGCCGGCTCGGCTACTCCCTCGGCCAGGGCTTCCACCTGGCCGAGCCGATGAGCCCCGAGCTGGTCGCGGCGATGCTCGCCGGTCAGCGGCGCGTCGAGGCGGCGCTGGGCGCCGAAGCGGCGTGAAGGCTTCATCCGCGGCCGGCGCGGCCGATGTACCCCAGGTGACCGCACCTTCCCGCGCACCGCGACGCCACCTGGTGGTCACCGCCGCGATCATGGCCGCCTTCACCGCCTGGTACGCGGCCTGGCTGGCCGGCGGTCCCGGGCCGGCGGCGATCGCCTACCTGGCGCTGCCGGTCACCGCCGCGATCGGCGCCCACGCCATCCTCGGCCTGATCCGCGGCCGCGTGGCCGACCCGGTCGCGCGGCGCTTCTGGCGGCTGCTGTTCGCCGCTTTCGTGCTGCTCGCCGCCGGCTACGCGGGCCTGGCCATCGCCGCGTTCCGGGATACGAGCGAGCTGCCGAGCATGCCGATCCCGGCCGCCGGCCTGGCCGCGGCCGCGTTCGGCCTGGCCATGTGGGCGGTCGCGCGGGTGCCGCTGGGCATCCACGGCCGCGCCCACCGACGCCGGCAGTGGCTGGACCGGGCGATCGCCTTCCTCGGCTGCACCACGGTGCTGTTCGACTTCGGCCTTGTCCCGATGCTCGGCGCGTCCGACCCGTGGAGCCCGCAGGCGCTGGTGCTGATCGGCCTGTCGTTCGTGCTGGCGGTCGGGGGCATCACCAAGGTCTCCTACCTCGGCGACGGCCCGGTCGACCGGGTGGCGATCCGGCTGATCGGCTGCTCCGGGCTGGTCGGCGCGGCCGTGGCCCTGCTCTCGGTGGCCGGCGGCTACGGCAGTGCCGTCCCGGCCCAGGCCGTCGTCATGCCGTTCGCCCCGCTGCTGGCCGTGGCCGCCGTGCGCCGCCAGTGGACGTCCACCGGCGCCCGGCCCCGCCGCGCCAACACCTGGCTGCCCTACCTCGCCATCGCCGCCGTCGACGTGCCGCTGATCGCCCTGCTGCCGGGGCACGTGCTGACCTGGCCCGGCCGGCTCGTCATCGTGGCCGCGGTGCTGGTCAACGCCCTGGTCGCGGTCCGCCAGCTGCTCGCCATGCGGGAGAACGCCCGGCTGCTGCGCGAGAAGCGCGCCTCCGAGGAGCGGCTGCGCCACGAGGTCACCCACGACGGCCTCACCGGCCTGGCCAACCGCGGCCTGTTCCGCGAACGGCTGGCCGCCGCCCTTGCCGACGGCGAGACCACCGTGCTGGTGGTCGACCTCGACGACTTCAAGACGGTGAACGACTCGATGGGCCACGAGGTCGGCGACGACCTGCTGATCGCGGTCGCCGACGCGCTGCGCATCGCGGCCCGCGACGGCCTCCCGGCCCGGCTCGGCGGCGACGAGTTCGCGGTGCTGCTCGGCCACCCGGCCGTGGACGGCGAGGCGGTCGCGCAGCGCCTCCTGGACGCCTTCGCCGGCCCGATGAGCGCCCACCACCTGCTCGTGCACGCCAGCATCGGCATCGCCACCGCCGAGGCCGGCACCCCGCTCGACACCGTGCTGCGCGAGGCCGACGTCGCCATGTACGCGGCCAAGCAGCGCGGCAAGGCCAACTTCGTGCGCTACCACGGCGGCATGGACCTGCCGGTGCTCGGCCACGCCCGGCTCGGCGGCGAGCTGCGCCGGGCCCTGGACACCGACGAGTTCCGGCTCGTCTACCAGCCGATCATGGATCTCCGGCACGGCCGCGTGGTCGGCGTCGAGGCCCTGGTCCGCTGGCAGCACCCGACCCGGGGCCTGGTCTCGCCGGCCGAGTTCATCCCGGCCGCCGAGGGCACCGGCCTGATCGTGCCGCTCGGCCGGTACGTGCTGCGCGAGACCTGCCGGCAGGCCGCGGCGTGGCTGGCCGAGTTCGGCCCCGACGCGCTGCGGAAGGTCGGCCCCAACGTGTCGGTGCGCCAGCTGCACGACCCCGACTTCGTCGAGGACGTACGGGCCATCCTCGCCGAGACCGGGCTGCCGGCCGACCGCGTGGTGCTGGAACTGACCGAGTCGGCGGTGCTGCGCGGCCCCCAGGTGCTGCGGACCCTGCACCAGCTGCACGAGATGGGCATCCGGCTGGCACTCGACGACTTCGGCACCGGCGAGTCCTCGCTGTCGCTGCTGCGGGCGTTCCCGGCCTCGATCGTGAAGCTGGACAAGTCGTTCGTCGACGGCATCGAGGTCGGCGAGCCGGGCACCCCGGAGGCGACGGCCCGGCAGGCGGTCGCCCACGCGGTGATCCAGATGGCCCGCGCGCTCGGCCTCGAAACGGTGGCCGAGGGCATCGAGAGCCAGGCCCAGGCCGACCGGCTCGCCGAGCTCGGCTACGGCCTCGGCCAGGGCTATCACCTGGCCCGGCCGATGCCGGCCGCGGACGTCACCCGGCTGCTCGCGTCCCAGCAGGTGGCGGCGGTCTAAAGTACGGCGATGGACGACGGCACCCGCACCGCTGCCTCGCTCGCTGCCCACCTGGCCGCTCTGCAGTTCGCCGACCTCGCGGAGGACAAGGCGACCGCCCGCATCGTCGACGCGGTGGTGGAGTGGGGCGAGTCGCAGGGCTGGCGGGTCTACCGGCGGGCGCCGAGCGTCCTGGAGCTCCCGCCGCCGCTCAAGGGCCACTCGGTGCTCGACGTCGCCTGCGCCCGCCCCGGCGGCCAGCCGATCGCGGTCGAGATCGACCGGCTCGACCGGCAGCGCACCGTGGACAAGCTGCTGGCCGAGGCCGCCGCCGGCCGGCTCGCCCTCTGGGTGCGCTGGGGCGCCGGCCCGTTCCGCCCGCCGCCGCTGCCGGTGCACCTGGTCACCCGGGAGGCGGCCCGCACCCGCGGCCGCTGGCACACCGTCGCCGACCTGCCGGCGCCGCGGCACTCGGCCGGGGTCGAGGCGGTGGGGGAGGCGGCCGAGTTGCCATGGGATCCCCCTCAAGTCGGCGGCTGACCGGTCGATGACATGAGCGTGGAGACGCACACCTTGGAGACGCCGCACCGGGGACACCCGGCCTCCTGGTGGGCGCAGTTCCCGGAGGTCTCCGACCGCTTCGACGCGGCCCTGGTGGCCGAGACGCTCAGCGACGAGATCATCCCGAAGATCGCGTCGGCGCTGCTGCGCCGCGAGGCCGAGATCGCCACCGAGATCGTCATCCGGCACCTGAACAAGCCGTCGAGCGAGGAGCTCGCCGCCCGGGCCAAGAAGGGCGTCCAGCGCCTGGTCGCCACCGTCGAGCGGCTCGAGGAGCGGTCCACCGGCGAGGACGCCGGCATCGCCGAGACCTGGGCCCTGTGCCGCTGCCTTCAGGGCGACTGGGCCGAGGCGGCGGCCGAGGCCGAGACGTTCGTCGGCACGGCACCGCTGCTGCGGGCCTTCGTGAGCGCGCTGCGCCTGGAGCACTTCGACATCAGTCTGACGGTCAAGCTGCTCAACGCCGGCCAGGTCCCGGCGGCCGCGGTCCGCACCGGTCAGATCGTCGGCAAGTACGGCTGGTGGCCGACCTGGCTGCTGAAGATCGTCAACGAGCGGGCCATGGCCGGCACGCTCGACGAGGACACGATCGCGGCCCTGGACAACTGCGCGTACGCGGAGCTGTCGCCGGCCCAGGCGCGGATGGCCCGCCGGCTGCTCAACGGCGAGCCGGACCTGATCGACGCCTCCGCCTACCGCCTGGAGGGACTCGGCGAGCCCCAGGCCGCGGCCAAGCTGCGCGAGGGCGACCTGATCGCGGTCGCCCTCGCCGCCCGGCTCATCCCGCTCTAGGCCCCGCCCGCCGACAGGGTCACGGTCTGCGGCTGGAAGGATGTGCCGTTGACGTCGATCCCGGCCGCCTTGGCCTGCGTGATCGCCTGGTTGATGTAGTCGTTGGTGTACGCCTGACCCTCCGGCGCCTTCTTCAGCACGGTGTCGCCGGTCTGGTTCTTGGTGGTCATCGAGATGTCCACGGTCTGCTTCCAGGCCGCGTCGTCGACCACGCCGATGCCGCCGGCGGCCGGCCAGATCAGCTTGTTGACCTCGTTCATCTGCCACAGCTGATGGCTCTTGCCCAACTTCGAGCCCTTGGCCACCACCAGGTCCCGGCACTTCTCCGGGTTGTCCCGGCAGAACGCCCAGCCCTTGATCGTGCCGAGCAGGAACTTGACCGTCTGGGCCTGGTAGTTCGCGTCCTTCAGCTTCTCGGTGTTGGCCCACACCGCGTCCTGCAGCATGGCCGAGCCGTTCTGCTTCCAGTCGATGATCGAGAAGTCGTCGGCGGTGTAGAGCTTGCCGGTCTGCGGGTTCGTGGCCTCCAGCAGCTGCGCGTACTCGTTGTAGCTCATCGCCTGGGCCGCGTCGATCTCGTGCTTGAGCAGCGCCTGCATGTCGAACTGCTGCTGCACCAGGGTGACGTCCTTGCCCGGGTCGAGGCCGGCCTTGGTCATGCCGGCGAACAGCTCGAACTCGTTGCCGAAGCCCCAGTTGCCGATCTTCTTGCCCTTGAACTGCGCGGGCGAGGTGATTCCCGAGCTCTTCCAGGCGACCTGGTACGTGCCGGAGCGCCCGAAGATCTGCCCGACGTCCGTGATGCCGGCCCCCTGCTCGCGCGACGCGAGGGCCTTGGGCACCCAGGCGACGGCGTAGTCGGCCTTGCCCTGGGCGAGCACGGTCTGCGGGACGATGTCGACGCCGCCCTCGAGCAGCTGCACGTCGAGGCCCTGCTCCTTGTAGAAGCCCTGGTCGACGGCGGCGATGTAGCCGGCGAACTGGGCCTGGTAGAACCACTGCAGCTGCAGCTTGATCGGGGTCAGCGCCCCGCCGCTGCCGCCCGGCGCCGGCGTCTTCGCTTCGTCGGCCGTGCCGCAGGCGGCCAGCAGGAGAGTGGATGTGGCGGCGATAGCGGTAAATATCTGGAATTTGCGCATTGACGAACCTCCCGGGGGATCAGGCGATGAGGCGTGCGCGCCAGGGCATGGCCAGGCGCTCGAGCAGAAGCGTGGTCAGGTAGAAGACGAGCCCGAGCAGGCAGGCGCCGACCACGAAGGCCCAGGCCCGGGGGTACGCGGTGAACGCCGCCGCCGACGTGATCCGCGAGCCGAGCCCGTTCTGCAGCCCGCCGAAGTACTCGGCGACGACCGCCGCGATCACCGCCAGCGAGGACGCCTGCCGCAGCCCGGTGAAGACGTAGGGGAGGGCGCCGGGCAGTCGCACCTTCCGGGCGAAGGTCCAGCCGCTCGCAGCGTACGTGCGCATGAGCTCCTGATGGATGGGGTCGACCTCGCGCAGGCCGCGCAGCGTGTTGAGGAAGACCGGGAAGAACACGATGATCGCGGCGACCAGCCGGCGCGGGATGCTGCTGGTCGTCTCGAACATGTTGTTGAGGATCGGGGCGAGCGCGATGATCGGGAGCGCGCTCACCACGGCCGCGAACGGGATCGACACGTCGGCGAGCGGCCGGAACCGGCTCGCCGCCATCGCCATCAGCACCCCGGCGACCCCGCCGAGGACCAGGCCGATCAGCGCGTTCTCGCCGCTCGCCAGCGCCGCCTGGAAGACGTTGCGGCGCTGCTCGACCAGCTCGGACCAGATCGCGCTGGGCGCCGGCAGGATGAACGGGGCGATCCGGCCGAGGGTCACGGTCAGCTGCCACGCGACGATCGCGACGATGCCGACGATCACCGGCGGGAGGACGCGCCTCATGACGCGCTCGAGGCCGGCACCCCGCGCAGCGCCTGCCGGACGGCGGTGACGTGCTCGAAGTACTTCTCCGACTGCCGGGCCGCCTCGTCGCGGACCGGCAGGTCGACGTCGACGGCGGCGACGATCCGGCCGGGCCGGGCCGACATCACCACCACCCGGTTCGACAGGAACACCGCCTCGGAGATCGAGTGGGTGACGAACACGGTGCTGGTGCCGGTCTGGGAACAGATGCCGAGCAGCTCGGCCTGCAGCCGTTCCCGGGTCATCTCGTCGAGGGCGCCGAACGGCTCGTCCATCAGCAGCAGCGGCGGCTGCACGGCCAGCGCCCGGCCGATCGCCACCCGCTGCTGCATGCCGCCGGAGAGCTGGGCCGGGTAGTGCCCGCCGAAATCCTGGAGCCCGACCAGCGTCAGCATCTCGTCGGCCCGGGCCCGGCGCTCATTCTTGGCCATGCCGCGCAGCTCGAGCGGGAGCTCCACGTTGCGCCGCACGGTCCGCCACTCGAACAGGCCGGCCTGCTGGAACGCGATGCCGTAGTCCTGGTCGCGGCGGGCCCGGCCGGCGTCCTTGCCGGCCACCGACACCGTCCCCGAGGTCGGCTCGATGAGATCGGCGACCAGGCGCAGCAGCGTGCTCTTGCCGCAGCCGGACGGGCCGATCAGCGAGACGAACTCGCCGTCGCCGACCACCAGCTCCACCTCGGACAGCGCGGTCACCTCGTCCGGCCGTCCCTGGTTGAAGACCTTCGTCACCTTGTCCACGACGACGGCACTCACAGTGTCACCACCTCCACGTGGCGCCGGTGCCGCATCAGCGGCAGCTCGAGCAGGCTGACGGCGCCGGCGACGACCAGGCCCAGCAGGGCGGCGCCGAGCATCGCGGTGTAGACCTTCGCGGGGTCGCTGGTGGCCTCGCGGGAGTACTCGATGATCAGGCGGCCGATGCCGCCGCGGGTGCCGGTGGAGATCTCGCCGACCACGGCGCCGACCACGGCGGCGGCCCCGGCCAGGCGCAGGGCCGGGAAGAGATAGGGGAGCGAGGCCGGGAAGCGGAGCTTGACCAGGGTCCGCCACCAGCCCGCCGCGTAGCTGTGCATCAGCTCCACGCCGCTCGCGGCCGGCGACTGCAGCCCGCGCAGCATGCCCACGGCGACCGGGAAGAACGCCAGGTAGGCGGCGATCACGGCGACCGTCGCCCAGGGCGGCATGATGGTCCCGCCCCACCCGGCGATCAACGGCGCGAGCGCGACCAGCGGCACGGTCTGGGAGAGGATGACGTACGGCAGGAGCCCGCGCTCGACGATCCGGAAGCGCTGCATCGCGATCGCCAGCAGAAGCCCGACCGCGGCGCCGACCAGGAAACCGACGGCCGTGATGCCGAGCGTGAACAGGCACGCCTGTACGACCACGATCCAGACCGGCCGGCCGCCCGTGAGCTCCGGGCGGCCGAGCCGTTGCAGCACCGTCCACAGGTGCGGCATGGAGAGGTCGTCGGCGCGGGGCAGCACCCGCACCCCGAACAGGACCGTGCCGTCGGGGTTGCCGACCGCCTTGTAGCCCTCCCAGAGCAGCGCGAAGAGGGCGACGCCGGCGAGGACCAGCAGCGTCCGCCTCACGTCATCGCCGGGATGATCTGTGACCCGTACGCGGCCAGTGTCTCCTCCTTGTTGTCGTGCTGCAGATAGACCGCGAACTGGTCGACGCCGAGGTCGCGCAGCTCGTGCAGGCGCTTCAGGTGGCTCTCGACCGGGCCCAGGACGCAGAACCGGTCGACCACCTCGTCCGGCACGAACGTGGTGTGCGTGTTGCCGGCCCGGCCGTGCTCGGCGTAGTCGTAGCCCTCGCGGCCCTTGATGTAGTCGGTCAGCACCTGCGGCACCGTGCCGTCGGCGCCGTAGCGGGCCACGATGTCGGCCACGTGGTTGCCGACCATCCCGCCGAACCACCGGGTCTGCTCCCGCTGGTGGGCCAGGTCGTCGCCGACGTAGGCCGGCGCCGCCACGCAGAACTTGATCGCCATCGGGTCGCGGCCGGCCCGCTCGGCCGCCCGCCGCACCGCCCCGATCATCCAGGCCGCGATGTCCGGGTCGGCGAGCTGCAGGATGTAGCCGTCGCCGACCTCGCCGGTCAGCGCCAGCGCCTTCGGGCCGTAGGCGGCGACCCACACCTCGAGCCGGCTCTCCGGCGCCCATGCGAACTGCAGCTCCCGGCCGCGCAGGGTCACTTTCCCGCCGTTGCCGAGCGCCTTGATCACCTGCACCGCCTCGCGGAGCTGTCCGAGCGTCTGGGGCTGCGCTCCGAGCACCCGCAACGCCGAGTCGCCCCGGCCGATGCCGCAGATGGTCCGGTTGCCGTACATCTCGTTGAGGGTGGCGAACAGCGAGGCGGTGACGGTCCAGTCCCGGGTGCCGGGGTTGGTGACCATCGGGCCGACCGTGATCTTCCGTGTCTCGTCGAGGATCTTGGAGTAGATGACGAACGGCTCCTGCCACAGCACGTGCGAGTCGAACGTCCACACGTGGCTGAAGCCGGCCGCCTCCGCCTTCCTGGCCAGCTCGACGACTTTGCTCGCCGGCGGGTCGTTCTGGAGCACCACACCGATGTCCATGGCTACACCAGATATTCGGAGAGCGTGCGCGGGACGTACCTGCCGCGCCCCTTCCGGCCCTGGTACTCGCCGCCGGCGACGATGACCTCGCCGCGGGACATGACCGTGTCGACCCGGCCGTCGATCTCCCAGCCCTCCCAGGCCGAGTAGTCCATGTTCATGTGGTGGGTCTCGACGCTGATCCGGGTGCGGCCGTTCGGGTCGTAGAGCACGATGTCGGCGTCCGAGCCGGGCGCGATGATGCCCTTCTTCGGGTACATGCCGAACATCCGGGCCGGCGTGGTCGCGATCGTCTCGACCCAGCGCGCGAGCGACAGCTTCTTGTCGACGACGCCCTGGTAGAGCAGGTCGACGCGGTGCTCGACGCCGCCGATCCCGTTCGGGATCTTGGAGAAGTCGCCGATGCCCATCTCCTTCTGGTCCTTCATGCAGAACGGGCAGTGGTCGGTCGAGACCACCGAGAGGTCGTTGGTGCGCAGCCCCTGCCACAGATCGGCGCGGTGGCTCTCCTTGCCGCTGCGCAACGGCGTCGAGCAGACCCACTTGGCGCCCTCGAAGCCGGGCGCGCCCAGCTGGTCCTCAAGCGTCAGGTAGAGGTACTGCGGGCAGGTCTCGGCGAACACGTTGCGGCCGAGGTCGCGGGCGTTGCGGACCTGCTCGAGAGCCTTCGACGCGGACAGGTGCACGATGTAGAGCGGGCAGTCGGCCGCCACGCTCGCCAGCCAGATGGCCCGGCTGGTCGCCTCCGCCTCGAGCTCCTGCGGCCGGGTAATGCCGTGGTAGACCGGGTCGGTCTCGCCGCGTTCCAGGGCCTGCTTCACCAGGACGTCGATGGCCGGCCCGTTCTCGGCGTGCATCATGATCAGGGCGCCGTTCTCCCGCGCCTTCTGCATCGCCCGCAGGATCTGGCCGTCGTCGGAGTAGAAGACGCCCGGGTACGCCATGAACAGCTTGAAGCTGGTGATGCCCTCGCTCGCCACGAGCTGGTCCATGGCCTTGAGCGAGTCGTCGTCGACCCCGCCCAGGATCATGTGGAAGCCGTAGTCGATGTGGCACTCGCCGGCGGTCTTGGCGTGCCAGGCGGCCAGCCCGTCCTGGACGACCTCGCCGTACCGCTGGATCGCGAAGTCGACGATCGTGGTGGTGCCGCCGATCGCCGCCGCCCGGGTGCCGGTGTCGAAGGTGTCGCTGGCCTCGGTGCCGCCGAACGGCATCTGCATGTGGGTGTGGCCGTCGATGGCGCCCGGGATCACGTACTTGCCGGTGGCGTCGACGACCGCTGTGCTGCTGCCGAAGCCTGGTCCTTCGGACGGCTCGGAGAATCCATAACCGCGCGTCACCAGCGCCGCGATCTTCTCACCCTCGACGACCACGTCGGCCTCGATGGGTCCGGTAGGGGTGACCACGGTGCCGCCCTTGATCAGGATGCTCACAGCTCCACCGTCCGGGTGTAGGACTCCGGGCGGCGGTCGCGGTAGAACTGCCATCGCTCGCGCACCGTCTTGATCAGGCCGAGGTCGAGGTCCCGTACGATCAGCTCGGGGTTGTGGGTGTCGCCGACGTCCCCGACGAACTTGCCCTCGGGGTCGACGAAGTAGGACTGGCCGTAGAAGTCGTCGTCGCCCAGCTCCTCGATGCCGACCCGGTTGATCGCGCCGATGTAGTACTCGTTGGCGACCGCGCTGGCCGGCTGCTCCAGCTGCCACAGGTAGCTGGAGAGGCCGCGGCTGGTGGCCGACGGGTTGAAGACGATCTGCGCGCCGCCCAGGCCGAGCTCGCGCCAGCCCTCCGGGAAGTGCCGGTCGTAGCAGATGTAGACGCCGACCTTGCCGACCGCGGTGTCGAAGACCGGGTAGCCGAGGTTGCCGGGGCGGAAGTAGAACTTCTCCCAGAAGCCGTTCACCTGCGGGATGTGGTGCTTGCGGTACTTGCCGAGGTACTTGCCGTCGGCGTCGACGACGGCGGCGGTGTTGTAGAGGACGCCCTCCTGCTCCTTCTCGTACATCGGCAGCACCATCACGAGGCCGAGCTCGGCGGCCAGCGCCTGGAAGCGCTCGGTCGTCGGGCCGGGGATGGACTCGGCGTACTCGTAGTAGGCGGCGTCCTGCACCTGGCAGAAGTACGGGCCGTAGAAGAGCTCCTGGAAGCAGATCACCTTGGCGCCCTGTGCGGCGGCGTCGCGGGCATAGTCCTCGTGCGCCTTGATCATCGATTCCTTGTCGCCCGTCCAGGTCGTCTGGACGAGGGCGGCGCGAACGACGTCGGTCATGACCGCTGCCCCTCTCTTTGATCTTGTACTAGCCCAGGCGCGGTGGAAGCGCCCGTGATCGTGTGTCTACTCCCCGTCATACCGGCTGCGCTAGGGCTTGCGTGTCGGCTTCAGATGCCGTAGGACCCTAACGACACACATCGAGCCGAACAATTGCCCGTACGTAACAGACTGTTTCTGCCAGGTAATTTGCTCGCGGCGACCGTCCTCGCCGCTCGCTGATGCCCGGGGGCAGTTCGCACTTCGTGAAGTCGCCGCCGGCGGGGTGCCGGCGTCGTTATGCTCGGCGCAATGGCTGGCGCTCACCCGTCCGGCATCGAACTGTCCGGCGCCGCCGACCAGCCCCGGCCGACTCTCGTGGTCATCGGCCTCGCGTTCGTGACGACGCTGGCCGGGCACTTCACGCTCGACCGGCTCGGTCTGACCATCCCGGTGCTCAACGACTCGCGCGTGTTGCTGTTCTCCGCGGTGGTGATGTCCTTCGTCCTGGAGGCCACCGCCGCCTCCCGCCGGGCCGGCTCCCGGGTGACGAGGCTCGGTGCGGCGCTCGGCACCCGGCGCTGCCTGCATCCGGTCCTGGTCCTGTTCGGATATCAGATGCTGTCCGCGTCGTGGGCCCCGCCCGGCGCCGTCATCAACGACGTCCTGACCGATCTGGTGGCCGAGACGGTCCTGGTGTGCGTCTACGCCGCGCTCGCCGAATGGGACGGCGATCGGGTCATCCGCATCACCCTGACCAGCCTGTACGGCGCCGCCTGGCTCTATTTTCTGTACGCCGCGTCCGGCCGAGGCCACACCGCCAGCGGTCGCTGGGCCGCGTTCGGCGGAGGACCGAACGTCTTCGTCCGCGTCATGATCCTCGGCATGCTGGCCGCCGTGTACCTCTACTGCCGTGACGGCGACCGCCTGATCTGGCTCATCGGCGTGCCCCCGTTCCTGGTCGGTGCCCTGGGCTCCGGCTCACGTGGCGGCCTGACCGCGCTGGGCATCACCGCCGGCGTGGCCCTGCCCCGGCTCTGGCGGATCCTCGGGACCCGCCGGTTCATCCGCCCGCTGGTCCTGTTCGCCGTCATGTGTGCCGCCCTGTGGTCCGTGTTCGGCCCGACCGTGGTGGCCCTGTCCCAGAACCGCCTGGCTGTCGCCACGTTGAAGGAGCACTACACGTCCGGCCGGGACGTCCTCTACGAGAAGGGCCTGGAGGTCTTCTACGAGCACCCCGTCCTCGGCGTGGGCGTACACGGCTTCTCGGTCAGCGCCAACGTGGGCAGCGCCGGGATCTACGTCCACAACCTGCCCCTGGCGGTGGCCGCCGAGGGTGGCGTAGTGGGCGTGATGCTCCTGATCGCCGCCTTCATCGCCCTGCGCCGGGAGTACGCCCGCGTCCCGTACCGGCGGCGTTCCCTGGAGGCGAGGACCGCCGCCAGCTGCGGCATCCTCATCGGGTGCGCGGGTCTCTTCTCCGGCGACTACTACGACTCCCGCCTGATGTGGATCTTCTTCCTCCTGGCTGCGGTCCGTCCGCCCTCCGATCAGCGGCAGGAATCGTCCTCTCCTCGTACGGAACCCTCGATAAGGTATTAATCGGGCGTATGCCAACGGGGGTGCTTCCATGCTGTCGGTCAGCGGTGAACCGGACCGGCCGCGGCTGGACTCGCTGACCAGCCTGCGCTTCTTCGCCGCAGTCGGTGTGGTCGCCGTGCACGTCGAGGGGACGTTCCCGACCGTGGGCGCCGTCGGCGGCGCGGCCGAGCTGGGATACACCGGCGTGTCGTTCTTCTTCGCGCTGTCCGGCTTCGTCCTGACCTGGTCGGCCCGCCCGGTCGACTCCCGGTGGGACTTCTACGCGCGGCGGTTCGCCCGGATCTGGCCGGCGCACGCGGTCGTCACCCTCGCCGCCATCGTGGTGGCGTACGTCGCCGGTGTCCGTCCGGTGTGGGCCGCGCTGCCGTTGGTCCTGCTCCTGGTGCATGTCTGGGCTCCGCCGCCGAGCTGGCACTACGCGTTCAACGGGCCGTCCTGGTCGCTGTCGGCCGAGGCGTTCTTCTATGCGCTGTTCCCGTTCCTGATCGGCGCCGCGGCGTGGCCGGCCGCCCGGCTGAGGCGCGCCGCCGCGCTGGTGGTGGCAGCGCTGGTGATCGGCGCTCTCGCCGTCGTGGCGGTCGTGCCCGACACCGCGTGGGGCTTTCTGCTGTACCTCAACCCCGCCTACCGGATCGGCGAGTTCATGCTCGGCATGGGGCTCGCGGTGGCGATCCGCCGCGGGTGGCGGCCGCACTGGCCGATCGCCGTGCCGGTGGCCGCCGTCGTGGTGGTGTACGCGGCGGTCGCCTGGCTCGCGCCGCGCGACAGCGAGGGCCAGATCCCGCGGGTGCTGGCCGACTCGGCGCTGCTGCCGGCGTTCCTGGCCCTCATCGCCGTGGCCGCCGGCGCCGACCTCGATCGCCGCCGGACCCTGCTGCGGTGCCGCCCGCTCGTGTGGCTCGGCGAGCGTTCCTTCGCGCTGTACCTGGTGCACGCGTCGGTCATCAAGCTGCTCGCCGCGGCCCTCGGCGGCGGCCGGCCGCTGTCTCCGGGCCGCTGGCCGGCGCTCGCGGCCGGCGTCCTGGCCGTTTCGGTCGCGGTGGCGAGCCTGCTGTTCGCGGTCGTGGAGCGCCCGGCCGAGCGATGGCTGCGCCGCCGGCTGACCCGCTCCGGCCGGAAGGCGCCGGTGCGCTGACGATCCCGGCGGTCCCGGGCGGCGGCCGAACCGCGGGAACCGCCGGCGGCGCTTCGCCGGGCCGGGCCCGGCCGCCTGCGGCTTCGTCCGGCGCCCGACCCGGGGTCGGCCAGTCTGGGTCGCGGTCCGGACCAACAGCGGGGTGGGCTCCTGGGCCTCCAGGGTGATCTTCTCGTCGCCCACTCGTGGTGGTCATGTCCCATCCCCCGGACCCGGCATGACACCGTGCAGGGTCAGCCCGCGTCGGCAATGTCCCGCACCCGACCGCGGTCGGTCGCCGAGACGACCGGCGGCCGGAGCGTGGCGACCGGCACGTAGACCATCACCAGCACGCCGAGCAGGAGGAACGCGCCGGGCAGGGAGAGGGCCGCGGCCAGGGCCGGCGCGGCCGCGGTCCCGGCGACGGCCGCCAGCATGCAGGCGGGCAGCACCAGCCCGAAGGCGCGGCCCAGGACCTCGTCGTCGAGCTGGGTCTGCAGGACCGAGTCGCACTGGATCTCGGCGACCACGTTGGCGCCGCCGAGGATCGCGGCCATGACCGCCGCCACGACTACGGTGAGCCGGTCGGTGAGGACGCCGAGCAGCAACAGCGGTACCGCGGTAGCGAACAGGGCGATCCGGACCAGCGGCACGGCCCGGAACCGGCGGCCGAGCCAGGCGGTGCCGAACGCCGCGAGGCCGCCGCCGACGCCGGTCGCCGCCATCAGCGTGCCGTAGGCGGCATCGCCGCCGGTGACGCGCTGGCTGAGCAGGAGCAGCAGCACGGTCAGGGCGCCGAAGACGGCGCTCTCCAGGATGTCCGCTCCGGCGAGCCGCCAGATCGCCGGGCGGCCCCGGATCGCCTGCCAGCCGACGACCACGTCGCGCAGCAGCGACCGCCGCGGTTCCGGCTCGCCGGCGGCGGGCGCCACGGCGACCCGGCTCAGCCGCGCCAGGAACGCGGCGGAGATTCCGAAGCTGGCCGCGTTGACCAGGAACGGGCCGGCGTCGGGCAGGTGGCCGTAGCCGATGGCGAACACCAGCGGGCCGAGCACGGAGCTGACCTCGGTGACGCCGGCGCGGGCCGCGTTGGCGGCGGTCACCCGGTCCTCGCCGGCCAGCGCGGGCACCAGAGCGGCCAGGGCGGTGTCGAACGGCGCGGACGCCGCCGTGGTCAGCGCGGTGCACAGCAGGAGCAGGGCGACGGGCAGCCCGGCGGCGACGACGTAGGCGGCGGCCGCCATCAGCGCCACCCGGTACAGGTCGGCGGCGATCAGCAGGCGGCGCCGGTCGTAGCGGTCGGCGAGCGATCCGCCGATCGGGCCGAGCAGGATGACCGGGCCGATGCGCGCGACCGCGGTGGCGGCGAGCCACGACGCCGAGTGGGTCCGTTCGTAGACCACGGCGATCAGCGCCGTGTTGAAGGCCCAATCGCCTATCCGGGAAGCGGCGAGCGCCGCGAGCAGCCGGCGGATGTCCGGGTTTCGCAGCAGGGTGAGGGTGCGACCATCCGGCATTGACGCTCCGGTTCATTCAGTCGTCGGAAAAGGCGATGGGGGAACAACGGGACGGAAATGCCGAGGCGGCGACCTGCGATTTCTCGCGAGTCGCCGCCTCTATGCGAATTCAGGCGCGACGACGCATGTCAGGCCCCTCTCCGATCGCGATAAATGCGTTGCGTCCTCACCGTAGGGAGCGGCGGAAAATGGCCGCAATGTCAGTCACCTGGTCGGGCAACGCGATTTGCCATTCTTGGATGAGCGGTCGGGGGCGCCCGGCCGATCGGCGGAGCTCGAAAGAGATTCGCGGCTCTGATGATCTTGATTGCCCGGCCGCGGCCGTAGGACACTAACGACACACCTGCGGGCGGACAATCGCCCGTACGTCACCGGTCGTCAGGGGGAGGGGGTCGCTTGCTGGCGCTCATCACCGGCGCGGTGGAGGACCGCACGGCCCGGGGGATAGCCGCGGCGGTCGGCCGGCTGGTCAGCGCCGGGTCGCTGCCGGCGGGCGCCCGTCTGCCGACCGTGCGCGACGTCGCGCGGGAGCTCGGCGTCAGCCCGACGACGGTCAGCGAGGCGTGGCGCAGCCTGGCCCGGGCCGGCGCGATACAGACCCGCGGGCGCTCCGGCACGTTCGTGTCCCCGCCGGTCGTGCCCCGGCAGAGCTGGCGCTACTCGCAGATGGGCCCGTCGCCGGCCACCCGGTGGGACCTGTCCACCGGCATTCCCGACCACGACCTGCTGCCCGATCTGACCGACGCGCTCAAGCGGATCGGCGACGGGCGCCTGACCACGAGCTACCTGGACGAGCCGGTGCTGCCGATGCTCGAGACCGTGCTGCGCAACCGCTGGCCGTTCCCGCCGGAGGGCCTCACCGTGGTCGACGGCGCGCTCGACGCGATCGACCGGATCATCGGCGAGGTGGTCAGCTTCGGCGACCACGTGATCGTGGAGGACCCGGCCTTCCCGCCGCTGCTCGACCTCCTGCAGACCGTCGGCGCGTCGGTGATCGGGGTGCCGATGGACGACCACGGGATCGTCCCCGACCGGCTGCACGCGGCGCTCACCGGGCACCCGGCGGTCGCGCTGTTCCTGCAGCCGCGGGCCCACAACCCGACCGGCGTGAGCATGTCGCCGTCCCGCGCGGCGGCGCTCGCCGCCGTGCTCGCCGGCTTCCCGGACGTGGTGGTGGTCGAGGACGACCACGCCGGCGACATCGCCGGCGCGCCGCCGGTCAGCCTCGGCCGGCACCTGAGCGCCCGGACGGTGCACGTGGCGAGCTTCTCCAAGAGCCACGGGCCCGACCTGCGCCTGGCCGCGATCGGCGGTCCGGCCCCGATCGTCGCGGCGGTGGCCGACCGGCGGCTGCTCGGGCCGGGCTGGTCCAGCCGCCTGCTCCAGGCCGTGCTGCTCGACCTGCTCACCGACCCGGTCGCGGTCGCCCAGGTGGCGGCGGCGCGCGACGCGTACGCCGGCCGGCGCGAGGCGATGCTGAGCCGGCTGCGCGAACGGGGTGTCACCGCCTCCGCGGCCGACGGGATCAACCTGTGGATGGCGGTCGACGACCAGCAGATCGCCATGGTGTCGCTGGCGGCGCGCGGCATCGCGGTCGCGCCCGGAACGCCGTTCTGTGTCACTCCCGCCGCGACCGACCACGTCCGGGTGACGGTCGGGCTGGTCGCGGACGGCTTCGACGACCTCGCCGGCGCGCTCGCGTCGGCGGCCATCCTGGACAGCCGCGGCAGCGGCGCCCGGGCCCGCCCGCACCCGCGCGGCTGGCGCTGATCTCCACCGGAGGTTTCTGACATGAGCGACGACGATCTGCTGGCGCGGCACCGGGCGGTCATGCCGGGCTGGATGCCGATCTACTACGGCGACGAGGCGATCGAGATCGTCTCCGGCTCGGGCCGGCGGGTCACCGACTCGGCCGGCCGGTCCTACCTGGACTTCTTCGGCGGCGTGCTGACCAACATGATCGGCTACGACGTGGCCGAGATCAACGAGGCGGTACGCGCCCAGCTCGCGACCGGCGTCGTGCACACCTCGACGCTCTACCTCATCCGGCAGCAGGTCGAGCTGGCCGAGAAGATCGCCCGCGTCTCCGGCATCCCGGACGCGCGCGTCTTCCTCACCAACTCCGGCACCGAGGCCAACGAGACCGCGCTGCTGATGGCGACGAACGTGCGCCGCTCGAACCAGATCCTGGCGATCAAGAACAGCTACCACGGCCGGACGTTCGCGACGATGGCGATCACCGGGCACCGCTCCTGGTCGTCGAGCGCGCTCAGCCCGCTCAACGTCTCGTGGCTGGCATCGGGGGACCGGCTGCGGGGCCGGATGGCCGGGATGTCGGCCGGCGACATCGCCGAGGCGGCGGTCGACGATCTGCGGGAGGTGCTGGCGACGGTCACCTCCGGGGACGTGGCGGCGCTCATCGCCGAGCCGATCCAGGGCGTCGGCGGGTTCGTCGCGGCTCCGGACGGGGTGCTCGGCGCGTACCAGAAGGTCCTGCATGAATCGGGCATCTTGCTGATCGCGGACGAGGTGCAGACCGGGTGGGGGCGCACCGGCGAGCATTTCTGGGGGTACCAGGCGCACGGCGTGACGCCCGACCTGATCACGTTCGCCAAGGGCATCGGGAACGGGTTCGCGCTCGGCGGCGTCGTCGGGCGGGCCGCGGTGATGAACGCGGTGCCGGCGATCAGCTTCTCGACCTTCGGCGGCAACCCGCTGTCGGCGGCGGCGGGCAACGCGGTCCTCGACTACGTGCTGTCGCACGACCTGCAGGCCAACGCGGCGCGGGTGGGCGCCATCCTGCTGGACGGGCTGCGCGCGCTGGACCTGCCGATCCTGGCCGAGGTACGCGGAAAGGGCCTCATGGTCGGGCTGGAGTTCGTGCGCCCGGGCACCACCGAGCCGGACCCGGCCGCCACGGCGGAGGTGTTCGACCGGTGCCGCGCCGGTGGGCTGCTGGTCGGCAAGGGCGGCCTCTACGGCAACGTCGTGCGGATCGGCCCGCCGCTGACGCTGACCGAGGAGGAGGCGCGCGAGGGCCTGGCCGTGCTGGTCGACGCCATCACCGAGGCGGACGCGTCGTACCGCGTAGGCTGACCTCCGTGGATCAAGAAGAGCGGATCGCCCTGTTCCTGGACTACGAGAACCTGGCGATCAGCGCCCGGGAGACGCTCGGCGGCGCCGCGTTCGACCTGCGGCCGGTCGCCGACGCGCTGGCCGAGCGGGGCCGGGTGGTGGTGCGCCGGGCGTACGCCGACTGGTCGTTCTTCGACGAGGACCGGCGCCGGCTCACCCGGGCCCGGGTCGAGCTGATCGACATACCGCAGCGGATGGGCACGTCCCGCAAGAACGCCGCCGACATCAAGATGGTGGTGGACGCCCTGGAGGTGGCGTTCGAGCGGGACTACATCTCGACCTTCGTGCTCTGCACCGGCGACAGCGACTTCACGCCGCTGGTCGACAAGCTGCGGGAGCTGAACAAGCGGGTGATCGGCGTCGGCGTCGAGAAGACGACGTCGGCGCTGCTCCCGCCCGCGTGCGACGAGTTCCTGTACTACGACCGGCTGGAGGGCGTCGAGGCCCCTGCGCCCCGGCCCCGCCGTGGGCGCCCGGCCACCCGCCCCGACGCCGCGCCGTCCGACACCGCGACGCCCGACGCCGCGACTTCCGACGCCGCGACGCCCGACGCCGCGACTTCCGACGCTGCGGCGCCCGACGCTGCGGCGCCCGACGCTGCGGCGCCCGACGCTGCGGCGCCCCACGGCGCGACGTCCGACACCGTGCCGCCCGCACCCGCCACCGGGCGCCCGGCCGCGAAGGCCGAGTCCGCGCCGGCGCCGAACGGGCGGATCGCGGCGCGGCCGCCCGCCGAGGAGCCGCCGCCCGCCGAGGAGCCCACGGCCGGCGCGGAGGTGCCGAAGGACGTCGACTCGCTCGCGGCCCAGGTCGCGCAGACCGTCGCCGGCATCCAGAGCAGCGCGAGCGGGCCGGTCACCGCGTCGTCGCTCAAGCGGGCGCTGCTGCGCAAGGACCCGACCTTCAACGAGGCCGACTACGGCTTCCGCGCGTTCGGCGAGCTGCTGCGGCACCTGGCCGGCCACAACGTCGTCGAGCTGTCGGCCGGCTCGGCCAAGGGCGACCCCGAGGTGACGCTGCCCGAGCACGGCGACCGTGAGGCCGCCTTCGCGCTGCTGCGCTCGGTGGTGCGCGACGAGGCCGGTCCCGACGGCGCCGTCGCGCTCTCCGGCCTCAAGAACAAGGTGCGCAAGGTCACGCCCGGCTTCAGCGAGAAGAAGCTCGGCTACCGCAGCTTCCTGCAGTTCACCAAGGCCGCCGCCACCAGCGGCGCGGTCGGGCTGAGCTGGAGCCCGGACGCCGAGGACTATCTGCTGACCACGACGCCCGAGGCGTGAGCCGCCGGCCCGGGGGCGGGGCCGGCGGCGGCTACTTTCCGTGAGTGGCTAACGGAGCAATTGAGCTAGCGGAGCCACGGAATGGCCCGGTCGAGCAGGCCCCGGGTCGACAACTCGTACCGCAGCGGGATCTTCTCGTCGATGTAGCCGTCCCAGTTCACGCCCCAATGATTGGCCGTGTGGGTTGCTTCGCCGAGCAATTGCCGCTGCACCGGCGTACGATTTCGCCACCATTCGCTCTCGTGGTCGATCGGCATGTCGTCGAGCGGGCGGATCCAGCGGTAGGTGTATCCCACGAACAGCATCTTGCGGGTGACCGCGCTGCGGTTGACCGACCGCGAGTGCCACAGCCGACGGTCGAAGACGAAGCAGTCGCCCGGGTTCGCCGTGATCTCGACCGCGCCCCGCGGGTCGCGGCCGGCCTCGGTGCGCTCGAGCGTGTTGCTCAGGTGGCTGCCCGGGATGACCTTGGTCGCCCCGCGCCCGGTCCGCGACAGGTCGGACAGCACGTAGGCGACCTTGAGCGAGAGCATCGGCCGGGGCTCGCCGGACAACGACTCCGGATCGGAGTTCTGCCGGTAGCCGTCCTGGTGCCAGCCCCACCCCGGCGGCTCCTCGGCCGGCTGCGGCGGCGTCACGTCGAGGTGGTTGTGGTGGCTGTAGATGTTCCACCCGGCGAGGCCCCACACGTACGGGAAGGTCCCGGGATGGGTGAGCAGCTCGCCGAACGCCTCGTCGCTGTCGAGGAAGCCGAGCAGATGCAGCGTGCCGTCCGGTTTGAGCCGCCCGGCCTCGCGCTCCTCCGCATAGACCCGATCGACGGCCGCCTCCAGTCGCGCCCGGTGCTCCTCGGTGAGCGCATCGCGTATGAGCAGAATGCCCTCCCGCTGGAACTCCTCCCGTTGTTCGGCCGTGATCGCCTCGAAACCCGTCAATGGCATTTCGTGGTCCCCCTCAATTGAATCTCTTCAGTTGTCCCCCGGGGGAACCGGTGTCTTCATGGGAAAGACGCGTCCGGCTCGCGATTGCGTTGCACCTGCACCGAAAGAAATCTGAAAAGGTCCTGTGTGCTCACGGTGCGTGACCGGCCCGTTTCGCATGATCAGATCGAACTTTTGCCTGATCTGAAGAAACTTGCCTTCACAGTGGACGAAACCGGCGGTTAGTCTGCGCCAGGACAGCCGTTCGAAGGAGACCGCAATGCCGCAGTCACTGAACCGCCGCCAACTCCTCGGTGCCGCCGCCGCTGCCGGCGCCGCCGGCTCGCTGGGCATCGCCGGCGCCGCTCAGGCCGGGGGGCAGCACGGCCGCCCGCACCGGGTGCCACGGGACCAGATCAGCGTGCAGCTCTACACGCTGCGCGACCAGCTCGGCATCGACCTCGAGGGCAGCCTGGCCGAGCTCGCCGAGATCGGATACACCCGGGTCGAGCACGCCGGCTTCGTCGGCCGCACCGCCGCCCAGTTCCGCGTCGCGCTCGACCATGCCGGGCTGCGCGCCACCTCGGGCCACGTCGCCATCCCGCAGCCGTTCGACGCGGACGTCTGGGAGGCCGCGCTCGAGGACGCCAACATCGTCGGCAACAAGTACATCGTCCACCCGTTCTTCGGGCAGAACGCGGGCGGCCCGATCCGCGACGCGGCGATCTACCACGCCTTCGCCCGCGACCTCAACCGGGCCGGCGCGCTGGCCCGGCGGGCCGGGCTCGACTTCGGGTACCACAACCACCAGGCCGAGTTCCTGCGCCAGAACGGGACCTCGCGGACCGGCTACGACATCCTCACCGGCGAGACCGACCCGCGCCTGGTCCACCTCGAGGTCGACCTGTTCTGGGCGTTCCGGGGCGCGCGCGACCCGGTCGACCTGATCGAGAAGCTGCGGGGCCGGATCAAGCAGGTGCACGTCAAGGATCTCGACGTCAACGGCAGCTTCGCCGACCCGGGCGCCGGGCTGATCGACTTCGGCCGCATCTTCGCCCGGTCCCGGGAGGCCGGCCTGGTCGAGTACATCGTGGAGCGCGACGACGCCGGCACCCCGCCGCGCACCCCGGCCGACGCGCTCAGGACGGCCGAGGCCGGCTACGACTTCCTGGCGAGCATCCGCTTCTGACCCGGCGGCCGGCGGCGTAAACCTCGCCGTGGCTGACGGGTCGGCGAACGCTGCGTGGTGCATTGACCAACGCCGGTCGAAATCTCGTTGCGCTGACCTGCAGGCCTTCAAGTCTGACCTTTACGGCGCGAGGCTGGCCGTGTGACAGAGTCAACGGTCATCCTGATCCTGGTGATCGTCACCGCCCTCGGTTTCGATTTCACCAACGGCTTTCACGACACGGCCAATGCGATGGCCACCTCCATCGCCACCGGCGCGCTGCGGCCGAAGGTGGCCGTAGCCCTCTCGGGGCTGCTGAACCTGATCGGCGCGTTCCTCTCGGTCGAGGTCGCGCTGACCGTCACCAACGCGGTCGTCAAACTGCAGGAGTCGAGCGGCGCACCTAAGGAGTCCTTGACCGCGGACGGCGGCGTGGCACTCCTGGTGATCATCCTGGCCGGCCTGGTCGGCGGGATCATCTGGAACCTCCTGACGTGGCTGCTCGGCCTCCCGTCGTCCTCGTCGCACGCTCTCTTCGGCGGGCTCATCGGGGCGACGATCGCGGGCCTCGGCTGGGCCGGTGTCAACTGGAACGGCAACGGCACCAAGCTCGACGGCGTGGTCGGCAAGGTGATTCTCCCGGCCGTGCTGTCCCCGGTGATCGCCGGCATCGTGGCCGGCGTCGGCACCTGGCTGATCTATCGCGTCGTGGCCGGCGTGGCGACGAGATTCACCGAGAGCGGGTTCCGCTGGGGCCAGATCGGCAGCGCCTCGCTGGTCTCGCTGGCGCACGGCACCAACGACGCGCAGAAGACGATGGGCGTCATCACCCTCGCGCTCATCGCCTCCGGCCACTGGATCAGCACCTCGAGCATCCCGTTCTGGGTGAAGGTCTGCTGTGCGGTGGCGATCGCGGCCGGCACCTACCTGGGCGGCTGGCGGATCATCCGGACTCTCGGCAAGGGCCTGGTCGAGATCACGTCGCCGCAGGGCATGGCCGCCGAGTCGGCCTCGGCCGCGGTCATCCTGGCGTCCAGCCACCTCGGCTTCGCCCTCTCGACCACTCACGTCGCCACCGGATCGATCCTCGGCTCCGGCGTCGGCAAACCGGGTGCGCAGGTGCGCTGGCGGGTCGCGGGCCGGATGGTGTCGGCCTGGCTGATCACGATGCCGGCGGCGGGCGTCGTCGGCGCGGTCATGTGGTACCTGAGTGACCTGATCGGCGGCGTCGCCGGCGCGATCGCGATCTTCGTGCTGCTGCTCGCCGCGGCCGGGTACATGTACCTGCGCTCGCGCCGGGAGCCGGTCGGCCACCACAACGTCAACGACGAGTGGGAGGACACTCCGGCGCCGGAGCGGGTTCCCGCGGGCACGGCCGGCTGAGAGGGGATCCGACCATGGGAAACAACCTGCAGTTCACGTTCGAGGCGGCATGGAAGGTCCTGCTCGCGGGGCTCGTCCTCGGCGCCGGGCTGCCGGCGATCTTCGCGCTCGGGGTCCGCTCCCTGGCGTGGGGGGCCGGTGACGAGGCCCAGGTGCACGCCGACGGCGTCACCGGTCCCCGGGCGCGCCCGGCCGGCAAGGTTCTCGCGTACGTCCTCTTCGCGGTGGTGTTGGCGGGGATCGCGCTCGGCATTACCTTCATCGTGGCCAGTGGTTTCGGCACGCAGTTGAGCTTCGAGCACATCTTCCCGACGATCGTCGACAAGCACTGACAGGAGCACGCGTGAGCGACCGTTCCAACTTTCTGACCCGCAGCGTGGAATGGCTGCGCGCCGGCTACCCCACCGGGGTGCCCCGGCAGGACTACATCGCCCTGCTCGGCCTGCTGCGCCGCAAGCTCACCGAGGACGAGATCCGGCAGATCGCCAAGGATCTGGCCGCGCAGTCTCTCCTCAGCGACGACCCGATCAGCGGCGAGGACATCGAGACCATGATCAGTGACTCGATGCTGCAGGAGGCCACCCCGGAGGACGTCGCCCGGGTCTCGGCCCACCTGGCGGCCGGCGGCTGGCCGCTGGCCGACCCGCCGACCGCATGATGAACCTCACGTGAACGGCCGAGGCGACAAGCCTCGGCCGTTCACTATGCGTAGAAGATTCACTACTCTACGTTCATATTAGGGAAACATCCGGTTAACGAGGATGGAACATCGAAAAGGTGATGTTCATCCTCTGGCCAGCGATCATCCATCCGGGCGACCATCACCACGTGAGTCAAGCTTCGGTCATCCTCGCCCTGGTGGTCGTGACGGCGCTGGCCTTCGATTTCACCAACGGGTTCCACGACACCGCGAACGCGATGGCGACCTCGATCGCCACCAAGGCGCTCAAGCCGAAGACCGCCGTCGCCCTCTCGGGTCTGCTCAACCTGGTCGGCGCGTTCCTCTCGGTGCAGGTGGCGCTCACCGTGACGAACGCGGTGGTCAAGATCCAGAATTCGGACGGTACGCCGAAGGGGTCGCTGACCGCGAACGGCGGCGAGGCACTGCTGCTGATCGTCCTCGCCGGTCTCGTCGGCGGCATCATCTGGAACCTGCTGACCTGGCTGCTCGGCCTGCCGTCGTCGTCGTCGCACGCCCTGTTCGGCGGGCTGATCGGCGCCACCATCGCGGGGCTGGGCTGGGCCGGGGTGAACTGGAACGGCAACCGCACCAAGCTCGACGGCGTGGTCGGCAAGGTCCTGCTGCCGGCGGTCATGTCCCCGGTCATCGCCGGCGTGGTCGCCGCCGCCGGCACCTGGATCATCTTCAAGATCACCACAGGCATCGCGGTCCGGTACGCGGAGCGCGGCTTCAAGTGGGGGCAGATCGGCAGCGCCTCGCTGGTCTCGCTCGCGCACGGCACCAACGACGCGCAGAAGACGATGGGCGTCATCACGCTCGCCCTGATCGCCTCCGGCAACTGGACCGACACCAAGAGCATCCCGCTGTGGGTGAAGGTGGCCTGCGCCGTGGCCATCGCGCTGGGCACCTACCTCGGCGGGTGGCGGATCATCCGTACGCTCGGCAAGGGTCTGGTCGACATCGCCCCCGCCCAGGGCATGGCCGCCCAGTCGGCCTCGGCCGCCGTCATCCTCGCGTCCAGCCACCTCGGCTTCGCGCTCTCCACCACCCACGTGGCCACCGGCTCGGTGCTCGGCTCGGGTGTGGGCCGCCCCGCCGCCCAGGTCCGCTGGCGGGTGGCCGGCCGCATGGTCACCGCCTGGCTGATCACCCTTCCCGCGGCCGGCCTGGTCGGCGCCGCGATGTGGTGGGTCGGCGACCTGATCGGCGGCGTGGCCGGCGCGCTGGTGATCTTCGGGCTGCTGGTGGCGGCCGCGGCCGGCATGTGGCTGCGCTCGCGCCGCATCCCGGTGGACAGCCACAACGTCAACGACGAGTGGGAGCCGGTGGCGACGCCGGCGCCCGCCCGCCCGCGGGTCGCCGAGAGGGTCTGACATGCACAACCTGGGTTTCGCCCTCGACGGCGCGTGGCGCGTCCTGCTCGCCGGCCTGGCGCTCGGTGCCGGCCTGCCGATCCTGTTCGCGCTCGGCATCCGCTCGCTGGCCTGGTCCGACGCCGGCGGGGTGGCCCGCCCGGCCGGCCGCGCGCTCGGCTTCACGCTCTTCGCCGTCGTCGTGCTGGGCGTCCTGCTCGGCATCACGTTCATCGTGGCGACCGGCTTCGGCAAGGCGCTGAGCTTCGAGCACATCTACCCGACGATCGTCGCCAAGCACTGAGGGGTGCGGGGGGACGCCTCGGCGTCCCCCCGCCCCTGACTACCGCAGCTGGCGGGCCAGCACGCCGATGTCGGCCTGGTCGGTGAAGAGACCGTCGATCCCGGCGTTCAGGTACGTGATCTGCTCGTCGAACGCGCGCCCGTAGTCGTTCGGGTTCGTGCCGATCCGGTAGTCGGCCGGCAGGAACTGGTTCTCGGCCCGGAACGTGTACGGGATGACCTTGAGACCGGCCGCGTGCGCGTCCCTGACCAGCGACGTAGGCGTGCCCAGCGTGTCGTCGGCGTTGCGGGGGATGACCTGCGCCTTGTCCGGGCCGATGCCGTTGACGTAGCGCGCCAGGTCCTTGAGGCCCGCCGGCGTCAGGTATTCCGCATAGGTCTTCGGGTCGTTGAACGGCGACCCCGACGCGCTGGTCAGGAACACCAGGTTGACCTTGGTCTGCGGGCGCAGGGCGCGCAGGTTCGCCGCCTCGAACGACTGGATCCACACCTTCGCGCCGCGGTGGTCGAGGCCGAAGCCGCGCAGCGCCCGCAGCAGCGGCCCTTCCAGTTCAAGACCGAGGCGGCGGTGGTACGTCGGGTGCTTCGTCTCCGGGATCACGCCGATGTTCCGCCCGAGCTCGTGGGACAGCCGGGCACGCAGCGCCAGCATCTCGTGGAAGGTCGGCACCTCGAACAGCCCGTTGTAGATCGTGTTGCGCTGCCGCACGGCGGGCAGCCGCTCGACCGCGCGCAGCGTCTTCAGCTCGGCCAGCGTGAAGTCCTCGGTGAACCAGCCGGTGGTGCTCACCCCGTCGAGCAGGACGGTCTTCTTCCGGCCCGCGAACTCGGGCCGGGACGACACGTCGGTGGTGCCGCCGATCTCCGGCTCGTGCCGGCAGACCAGCACGTGGTCCTTGGTCGAGACGAGGTCGGGCTCGATGTAGTCGGCGCCCATCCGGGCCGCCAGCTCGTACGAGGCGAGCGTGTGCTCGGGCCGGTAGCCGGAGGCGCCGCGGTGCCCGAACACCTCCGTTGCGGGACGGCCGTGGCGCGCCCCGGCCTCGGCGGGGACGGCGATGGCCGTGGTGAGCGCGGGGGCGGCGACGGCTACGGCGCCCATGCGCAGCACCTGACGTCGGTCTGCCATGAGGTCCTCCACGGGACTCGGTCACCGGCGACCTTCGCCGGGGGTCCCGGACAGCAGTCGACGTTACTCGTCCGACCGGCCGGCGACCGTCGTGTGGCGATCACGGAAACGGCGCGGGAAGCGTCGGCCGAAGCCGCTCGCCGGGTCTTCGGAGGCCTCCGGCGGCTCCGCGGCGGTTTCGGTAGATTGCCGGAATGCATCGCAGCCGACTCTCCACCGTGCTCATCGACGTTCCCGTGGCCGAGGCGCCCGCCGCCGCCGCGTTCTGGTCGGCCGCGCTCGGCGTGCCCGCCCGGCCCGTGCCCGGCGAGGAGCAGTTCACCGGGCTGCCCGGCGCGCTGCCCGGCCTCTCGCTCGCCGTCCAGTCGGTCGACGCCGAGGCCCGCTACCACGTCGACCTCGAGACCGACGACCTCGAGGCCGAGACGGCCCGGCTGCTCGCGCTCGGCGCCGTCCAGATCGACCAGTGGCTGGAGTGCCGCATCCTGCGCGCGCCCGGCGGCCACATCCTGTGCGTGATCCCCCAGCACAGCGAGGACTTCGAGAAGCACGCGACGACCTGGGAGTAGTCTGTCGCGGTGGCCGACGCCGATGACGTACGCCGCCTGGCGCTGTCGCTGCCCGGGGTCGAGGAGATCGACAGCGACGGCTTCGACTTCCGGGTCGGCAACAAGGGCTTCGTCTGGTCCTATCCGGAGCGCCGGCCGGGAAAGCCGCGCGTGATCCGCACCGACATAGCGGTCCTCTACGTCGGCGACGAGGCCGAGAAGCAGGCCTTGGTGCTGGGCGAGCCCGACCTGTTCTTCACGACGCCCGGCTACGACGGCCTGCCGCTGGTGATGCTGCGGCTGCCGCTGTGCCCGGCCGAGCGCCTCACCGAGCTGGTCACCGACGCGTGGCACATGCGCGCCCCGGCCGACCTGGCCGGCAACTGATGGGGGAGCCGAGTGTCCGGCGCGGTCGCGGCGGTGGGTCGCTGATGGCCAGCGTGCGCGTGGAGACGCTGGTCGAGGCGCCGGCGGAGGCGGTGTGGGACGCGATCGCGGACGTCGGCGCGGTGCATCGGCGACTTCTCCCCGGGCGCGTGGCCGACGCGCGCTTGGACGGTGACACCCGCATCCTGACCATGCCCGACGGCGCGGTCGTGCGCGAGCTGATCGTCGCCGTCGACCATGAGCGGCGCCGGATGGCCTACTCGGTGGTCGGCGGGCAGCGGATGCCGCTCGCCTACCACCACGCCGCGTTCCAGGTCTTCGCCGAGGGCGACCGGGCCCGCCTGGTCTGGGTGACCGACGTGCTCCCGCACGAGATGGCCGGCCACGTGCGGCCACGGGTCGAGCGCGGCCTGGCCGAGATGAAGGACGTTCTCGAGGCGAGCGCGGCCTGGCCCAGATGAAGGACGTGCTCGAGGCGAGCGCGGCCGCAACGCCGACCAGGCGCGGTGCCGGCGGCGAGGCGGCCGCCTAGCGGGGCTGCAACGCCGACCAGTCGAGGACGCCCTTTCCCAGGTCGCGGACCGTTGCGAGCAGGCCAAGGCGGGCGGCGCGCACCGCGGGGTCGTCGGCCATCACGAAGACGTCGTCGAAGAACGTGGCCAGCGGGCCGACCAGGCGGGACACGGCGGCGGTGAAGCGGAGCAGGTCAGGGCCGGCCGGCGCGGACGCGTCCAGCTCCGCCGCGACCGCGGTGACGGCCTCGTGCAGGGCCACCTCGGCCGGCTCCTTCAGCACACCGGGGTCGTAGCCGGCCGGCGTCGACGCCGGGACGATGCGCCGGGCCCGCTGGATCGCCTCGGCGACGGCCTCGAAGTCGGGGTTGCCGGCCACCTCGGCCAGCTGCGCCAGCAGGGCCGAGGCGGTCGACGGGCGGTCGGCGTGGACGAGCACCGCACGTACGCGATCGACGGGGTTGCCCTCCTCGGTCAACGCCTGCTCCAGTCGCTTGGCCAGGAAGTCGGCCGCCGCGGCCAGCACGCCGGCCGGGACCGGCACCGGCTGGCGTGACGCGGCCGCCCGCAGGCCGTCGGCGAGCGAGAGGCCGGCCAGCGCCGGATGCGCCCGGTGCACCGCGATCAGGCCCAGCACCGCCCGCCGCACGGCGAACGGATCGCTGCTGCCGGTCGGCAGGCCCACGGTCGCGGCCAGGCCGGCCACCAGGTCGAGCCGGTCGGCCAGCGACAGCAGCGCGCCCGGCAGCGACGCCGGCAGCTCGTCGCCGGTGTGGCGGGGCAGCTCGGCCTCGTAGACGGCCTGCGCCACCGCCCGCGGCTCCCCGGCGTGCAGCGCGTAGTCGCGGGCCATGACGCCGGCCAGGCTCGTCATCTCGGTAACCAGCTGGGACCCGAGGTCGAACTTGAGCAGCTGCGCCGCCCGGTCGAGAGTCGCCGACGACAGCCCCAGTCCACCGGCCAGTTCCACGGCCAGCGAGCCGATCCGCTCGGCCCGGTCGGCCATCGAACCCAGCTTGTCGGTGAACGTCAGCCGCGACAGCCGGGAGCGCATCTCGGCGAGCGGCAGCTCCCGGTCGGCGCGGTAGAAGAACGCCGCGTCCTCGTAGCGGGCCCGCAGCACCGCCTCGTTGCCGGCCCGGACCAGCTCCACGTCGACCGGTCCGTTCGCCACCGTCACGAACATCGGCAGCAGCGCGCCCTCGGCGTCGCGCACCGGCAGGTAGCGCTGGTGCTTGCGCATCACGGTGGTCAGCACCGCGTCCGGCAGCGTCAGGTAGCTATCGTCGAACGTGCCGAGCAGCGGCGTCGGCGCCTCCACCAGGTACGTGATCTGCTCGACCAGCGCCGCCTCGCCGCGCACGTCGACGCGGCCGTCCGGGTAGACGAGGTCCTGCGCGCCGGTCACGATCAGCTCGTGGCGGTCCTCGGGGTCGGCCACGATGCCGTTGAACGCCAGCGTCTCCATGAACGTCTCGGCCGACTCGATCTCGACCAGCGGGGCGGCCGAGGTGCGCAGCACGCGGGTGGTCCGGCCGGCCGCGAGCGCGCCCACCGACACCGGCACCACGTCGTCGCCCCACAGCGCCACCAGCCACCGGATCGGCCGGCTGAACGACAGCTGCGGATCGTTCCAGCGCATGTTCTTCGAGGCACGCAGGCCGGCGACCACCTTCGCGAGCACGGGGGCGAGCACGGTGGCTGCCGCGCCGCCGGCTTCGTGCTTCTCCACCACCGCGTGGCGTACGCCGTTGAAGTCCCGCTCGGCGACGTCACCGAGGGCCGCACCCTGGCCCCGGACGAAGCCCTCGAGCGCCTTCGTCGGACTGCCGTCGGCCGCGTACGCCTGCGCGATCTTGGGACCGCGCACCGTCCGTACGTGATCGTCCTCGCGGGCCGCGACGTCGGCGACCACCGCGACCAGACGCCTCGGGGTCGCGAACACCCGCACCTCGCCGTGGGACAGACGGGTGCCCCTCATGCCCTCGGTGACCGATTCGGACAGGTACTGGAGCGCCGCCCGGCACTCCGAGGGTGGCAGCTCCTCGGTGCCGATCTCGAAGACCAGCAGCCGTACACCGTTCTTCTCGGCCGGGGCGGCGTGCGGCGCGGCGAGCGCGAGCGGCTCGACCAGGCCGAGCGGGTGTCCCAGCTCATCGCGGCGGGCCACCCACAGCCGGGCGACGTCGGCGGCGAGCCGGCGCATCCGGGCGAACTCGGCCGCGCGGTCGGCGGTCGACACGGCGCCGCGGGCATCGAGCACGTTGAAGGCCTGGGAGCACTTCAGCACGTACGTGTGCGCGGGCACCGGAAGTCCGGCATCGATCAGGCGCTGCGCCTCGGCCGCATAGAGCTCCAGCAGCTGCCGGTTGGCGGCCACGTCGGCGTCGTCCAGGTAGTACCGGGACATCTCGTACTCGGTCTGGCCGAACACCTCCCCGTACGAGATGCCGGGCGCGTACTCGATCTCCTTGAAGTGCTGCTTGTCCTGCAGCGCCATGATGATGCGCTCGATGCCGTAGGTGATCTCCACCGACACCGGGTCGAGGTTGATGCCGCCGGCCTGCTGGAAGTAGGTGAACTGGGTGATCTCCAGGCCGTCCAGCCAGACCTCCCAGCCCAGCCCCCACGCGCCCATCGCCGGCGCCGCCCAGTTGTCCTCGACGAACCGCACGTCGTGCGCGGCCACGTCGACGCCGAGCGCGGCCAGGCTGCCGAGGTAGAGCTCCTGCGGGTTGCCGGGGTCGGGCTTGAGGATCACCTGCAGCTGGGTGTGCGTCTGCAACCGGTTGGGGTTCTCGCCGTAGCGCGAGTCGTCGGGCCGCACCGAGGGCTCGACGTAGACCACCCGCCACGGCTCGGGGCCGAGCACCCGCAGGAAGGTCGCCGGGTTCAGCGTCCCGGCCCCGACCTCGGTGTTCATCGGCTGGACGGTCAGGCAGCCCTGTTCCGTCCAGTACGCGGTCAACCGGGCCAGGGCGTCCTGCATGGTGAGCATGGCTGGAAAGTCTAGGTGGGTCGTGTTCGGGGCCGGTACGGAATATCCCCTCACCAGGTAAAGCGGCCCGGATAGGTGACGTCGGCGATCTCCCTCTGGCCCTCGGCGTCGGGGTGGAAGTAGTCGACGTGGTTGACCAGGTCGAGCCCGAAGCGGACGCCGTGCACGGCGCCGTTGTCCCAGCGGCAGCGCTTGCCGTAGGCGCGGCACGCGTCGCGCAGCTGATCGTTGTAGGCGTCGATGCGGTCGCGGACGGCGCGGCGGCGGGCCTCGTCCGGGGCCGCGTCCGAGGTCGGGGCGGACAGCATCGCGGGGCAGATGTGCAGGCGGCTCCACACCCGTACGGCCGAGGCATTGCTCCGGCCCAGATCCCACAGGCGGTAGACGTCCGGAATGCTGGCCACCAGCACACGCGACCGGGGCAGTCCCTTCCTCAGCCGGGTCAGCGCCTCGTCGACCGCGTCGCGGAAGGACGCCACCGGGGTCATCCCGGCGACGGTCGAGGCGCACGCGTCGTTGGCGCCGATCAGGACCGTCACGTAGGCGGCCTTCATCGCCACCGCCTGGGCGGCCTGGCCGGAGAGGTCGGCCGCCCGCGCGCCCGGCTCGGCATAGCTGCGGGCGTGCCCCTTGATCTTGCCGTTCCGGGCCAGGATGCGGCGGTAGTGGCTGTCGACCTCGTCGGCCGAGCCGGTCGACCAGGAGTTGCGGCCGCACGCCAGGTACGTGCCGCACGAGCCGAAGCCGGCCGTGATCGAGTCACCCAGGGCGGCCATCGACGCCGGATAGCCCTTGGCCGTGGCCGACGGCGACGGTGTCGCCCCGCCCGCCCCGCCCTCGCAGGCCAGAGCGAGCGTGGCGAGGACGGCGAACGCGACGAGGTGCCAGCGGCGGATCATCAGGCTCCCGGAACGGTGACGGAAAGCTACGCCCTCGGCACGATACGTCATGGCCGCCAGGCCGGTCGCGATCCGCGCCGCCGATCACCCGGGAGATGACCCGGCGACGAGGCGGTCGGCCACATCGGACCGCCGGTACAGCACCGACCGGCCGTGCCGGGCGCTGACCAGCAGGCCGCCGTCGCGCAGCGCGCGCAGGTGCTGGTTGACCGCCGTGGTCGAGACGCCGAGCCGGGCGGCCAGCTCGGTCGACGAGGCCGGCGTCGCGAGCAGCACCAGCAGCCCGGCCCGCGGCCGGCCGACCAGGGCGGCCAGCGCACCCGGAGCCGGCAGCGGTTGCGGCTCCCAGAGAGTGCCGACGCCGCGCGCCGCGTAGATGATCATCGGCGGCTCGAGCGGCGAGATCGGGGCCGAGGCGCTGCTCGGCCAGATCGACGGCACCAGCGTCAGCCCGCCCGTCGTGTCGCGCGCATAGTCCACGTTCGACCGCACGCGCACCTCGACCACGTCGCCGGCCATGCTCACCCGCCGCGCCAGCCCGGCGAACATCCCCGCCAGCCCGCGCTGGGCGATCTCCCGGCCGCGGTGGGTCACATCGGCCTCGAGCAGGGCGCGCAGGCGCGGCCAATGCGGGGCGAAGCACACCTCCCAGTACGCGTGGAGAGCGTCCACGATCCGCCGCAGAGCACCCGGTCCGCGCAGCGGGGCCGGCAGCCTTCCCGGCCCGTGCAGCGCGTGCAGGTCGCGGGCCACCACCTCGGCCGGCGTGGCGGCCACCACGGCCATCTCGTCCTCGAGCCGGGTCAGCGGCGAGCGCGGCATCGGCGTCACGAAGTCCGGGCACCACAGGTCGTCGTTGACCAGCAGCGACAGCGTCGCCACGTCGAGCCGGCCGCGCTGCCGCTCCATCCGCCGGATCCACGGCAGATGCAGCGGGAACCGGCCCGGATCCCGCCACGTGCGCAGCGACAGGGCGAGCTCGTTGAGCGGCGAGATGGCGAACCGGACGCCGCCGAGGTCCTGCCCGACGAGCCGGTATCGGATGACCATGAAGCGATACGCTACATCGATCGCGCCGCCCGACGCCGGCTGCGACAACTGACGGGTGCTGCTCACCACCCGTACGAGCCCGGTCGAATCCGCTCTGGCCTGGGCCTCCGCCACCGCGTCGCTGGCCAAGGGCCTGCAGTTCGCGGTCAGCGCGCTGTTCTTCACCACCGTCATCGGCCTGTCGCCGGCCACCGTCGGCATCGGCCTCACCATCGCCGGGGGAGCCGGCATCGCCGTCGCGTTCGGCTCCGGCTATCTGGCCGACCGGGTCGGCGCCCGGCGGGTCCTGCTCGGCGCCGCGGCCGGCCAGGGCGCGGCGCTCGGCGCGTACGGCATCGTGCGCTCGGCCATCCCGTTCGTCCTGGTCGCCTGCGTCGCGCTCGGCGCGCAAGGCGCCCAGCGGACCGCCCAGTCCGCCCTGCTCGCGCGTCAGTTCACCGGCGCCGAACGGGTGCAGGTGCGCGCCCGCCTGCGCGTGGTCACCAACGTCTCGGTCGGCCTCGGCTCCCTGCTGGCCGCGGCCGCCCTGGCCGCCGGATCGCCGCTGGCCTACCGCCTGGCGATGATCGCCGCCGCGCTGCTCGTCCTGTCCTCGGTGATCGCCCTGCGCCGCGTTCCCCCTTTCCCGGTCACCAGCGCGATGCCGCCGTACGCGCGCCGCTGCGTGACCGCCGGTATCTGACCGCGGCGGCCCTGAACGCCGTGATGACCATCCAGTTCGGCGTGCTGACCGTCGGGATGCCGCTCTGGGTGACCGCTCACACCCGGGCGCCGGCCGCCACCGTGGCCCTGCTGCTGGTGCTGAACACCGTTGTGGTCGCGCTGTGCCAGGTGCGCGCCGCGCGGATGGTCCGTGACGTGCCGGCGGCGGGTCGCGTGGTGCTCTCCGCCGCCGTTGCCTTGGTTGTGGCGTGCGGGTTGTATGCGGCCGCTTCCCGGGTCGTCGCCGCGGCGGCGGTGGCGATCCTCGTGCCGGCCGTGCTGGCGCACAGCCTGGGGGAGGTTCTGTCCGAGGCGGGGGGCTGGGAGTTGGCCTTCGAGCTGGCCGATCCCCGGGCGGCCGGGGTCTATCAGGGGATCAGCCAGACCGGGTTCGCGGTGGGGACGGCGGTGGCCCCGGCCGTGGTGACGTCGACGGCGGTGAACCATGGCGGGCCGGGGTGGGTGGTGTTGGCGGTCATGTTTCTCGCGGCGGGGGTGGGGACGTGGGGGGTGGCGGTGCGGTATCGGGGGGAGGGATGAAGAGTTCCCGCTCGTGGGGAGCAGGAAGTCTTCAGTGGTCGGGCGAGTCCGAACGCCGGTGACGTCGGCCGAGGCAGCCGAAGCCCAGTACGGTCCGTTTCACCCCGAACCCGCAAGATCGCCGACCCCGCCCTCCCAGGGGGAAGCCCCCGCTCGCCATTGTGGCGAAAGAATTCCAAGGTCACGCGAACGCGCTTGCCGGCCTGTGGACGAACCACCGATGTGGAAAACGGCCGGCGATTCCGAGAAACGTGCTAGCGCGGTTACCGGACGGACCGTCGCCAGTAAGCGATGAAGAGTTTCTGCTCGTATGGCGCGCGAATTCTTCATCCCTTACGGCGCGAAGGAGAACGAGGGGTGTCGTCCAGCGTGGGCGATCGCTGAGCCGAGCCGAAACAAGCAGAAACGAGCAGAAACCAGCTGAACGAGGGCCATCGACGCCAAGGCAGTCGCGTTGCAATCCCACTAGTGACGGGCGGTGAGTGTGCTGGCGACGGACGGGCATGACGGCGGGGGAAATGACGTAGGAGATGTGCCTGGAAGCCGCGCCCGGCGACGGCCCGTAGGCTCCGGGCCGCTGCGACGTCGGCGCGACCCGCTTACCGAGGGGCGAACATGCCGGTCGAGTGCGAAACGGTCACCCGGTCTCGTGGCGGCGCGGACATCGGCGGAGGGCCGGTTCGGCTTCCGGCACCCTCGGGTCGGCCGTGGTGATGCTGCGACACCGCTGGGACGGCCTCGCAGACCGTGGCAGGGGCCCATGACGGCCGACGGCGACAGTCATCCCCGATCGGACCGAAACGGACGGACAGCGGCGACCAGCCGCCCCACCGGCCCTGCGCGCAATGCCGGAATCCGGCAACGCGGCGCACGACCGGCCATGCCGAAACCCGCGGCCGGATGCGAAGATCGGGCGATGCAGTGGCTGCGGCGACGCGATCCCCAGCTCCTCGCGGTCCGCCGGGCCGCCCGGGTCACGCTGGTCGCCTGCCTCGGCTTCTATCTCTGCCGGTACGCGCTCGACCGCCCGGCCATGGCACCCTATGCCCTCTTCGGCGCCGTCGCGCTCGGGGTCCTCTCGCAGATTCCGGGCTCGCCGCGGCAGCGGTCGCGCACGCTTCTCGCCGTGCTTCCGGTCGTCTGGGTGCTGGTCAGCCTGGGCACGCTGCTGTCGTTCAGCACGGTCGCGGCGACGGCGGGGATGTTCGTGCTCGGCTTCGCGGTCAGCTATGCGGGGGTGGGCGGCCCCCGCCTGGCCGGTCTGGCCGCCGGCATGCAGCTGCTCTACATCCTGCCGTGCTTCCCGCCCTACGACCCGGGCTCGCTGCCGTACCGCCTGGCCGGCGTGACCTTCGCGATCCTGTTACTGGCCGTATCCGAGGTCGTCCTCTGGCCCGACCCGTCCCCGGCGCCGTACCGGGAGAAGCTCGGCGCCGCGGTCGGGGCGCTCGCGGGATGCCTCGCGGCCGTCGCCGACGCGTGGGCGGGTGACGCGCGCGGGCGCGAGCGTCTGGCCGCGTTGCTGCCGGAGGCCACCGACGCCGCCGACGCGCTGCGGCCCTCGCGGCTGCCGCCCCTGCAGCGGCCGGCCTCGGCGGGGCGCCGGGACCGGGCCTACAGCGCCGCGGCCGGCACCGCGCGGCTTCTGCTCGGCCGCAGCGTCGATCTGTTCTTCACCGACGAGCGGGACGCGGTGACGCTGCCGGCCGCGACCCGGCTGCTGCGCCGCACCGCGGAGTGCACGGCCGCCGCGGCGGCGTGGCTGCGCGGGGACGGGCCGCTGCCGGACACGCGGCACGTGGTCGAGGCGCTGTCCGACTTCCGGGCCGCCCGGATGAACACCGACCCGGACGGGATCGCGCCCGAGCGGCTGCGGCTCGGCGCGCTGGCGCTGGCGCTGGGGGAGTGGACCAAGACCCTGATCTTTGCGATCCGGATCGCGGGGGGCGAGCAGCCGGGACATCCGGATCCCACGCCGGCCGCGGCTCAGCCGGGTCCGTTCTGGTACGCGTACCGCCGCACCCCCTCGCTCTACTGGCACCGCCTGAAGGAAAATCTCACCCCCCGCTCCGTCGCCTTCCAGGGCGCCCTGCGCCTGGCCGCCGCGCTCGCGGTGGCCCGCCTGCTCGCCGGCGTCCTCGACCTCTCGCACGGGTTCTGGGTGCTGCTGACGATCCTCACCGTGCTGCGGACCTCGGCCGCCGAGACCCGGTCGGCCCTGCGTCCGGCGCTGGCCGGAACGGTCGCCGGCTCGCTGGTCGCCGCTGCGCTGCTGGTGACCGGCATGCATCCGACCCTCTACGCCGTGGTGCTGCCGATCGTCATGCTGTTCGGCTTCGCGGCCGGCCCGCTGCTCGGCATCGGCTGGTCGCAGGCCCTGTTCACGCTGGTCATCGCCCTGGTCTTCGCGCAGGTCACGCCGGTCGACTGGCGGCTGGCCGAGGTGCGCGTGCTCGATGTCGTGCTGGGCGCGGCGATCGGCGTGCTGATCGGCCTGTTCGCGTGGCCGCGCGGCGGTGCCGGCGAGCTGCACCGGGCGGCGGGCACGTTCATCGCGGCCGCGGCCGGCGTCATCCGGGAGACGGTGGAGGTGATGGCCGACGGTCACGCGCCGGGGGCGGCGATGCCGCGGGCCCGGCTGGCCGGTCAGCTCGCGGAGGCGTCGTTCGCGCTCTACCAGAGCGAGCGAGATCAGAGCGAGCGAGATCAGAGCGAGCGAGATCAGAGCGAGCGACATCAGAGCGAACGGCACGGCGAGGCCACTCCGGACTGGCAGGCCACGCTGGTCGCGGGGCATCACGCCGTACGCGGGGCGGAAGCGCTCGTGCGGTCCTGCCCGGCCGGGGGTCTGCTGCCGTCGGTCACCCCGCTGACGGCGGCCGCCGCCGAGGTGGCCGCCCGCTACGACGACGCCGCCGAAGCTTTGACGCGGCACGAGCCGGTCGTGCCGTCACCGGTGACCGCCGAGCGCCTGGTCTGGCCCACCGACCTCGGCCAGGACCTCTACATCATCGCCGACCTGCGCGTCTGGCTGGACGGGCTGCGCCGGGACATCGGCGCGATCCGGGGGCGGCCCGAGGGCGGGGACGGGTTGCGCGCCCGTGTGGCCCAGGTGGCGGACGGGGCGGCCTGATCTGGCCGAACCGGGCACCTGACGGCCCGATCTGCGACATCCTGCGCAGGTGGCGCAGAGTGCGGGACCGACGCGGGCGGAGGCGGCCGAGGGCGTGGAGCAGCGCCTGGCCGCGACCGTCCACGCGTACCCGGGCCTGCGTGTCGAGCCGCTGCCGGCCCAGTTCCTGCGCGCGCCCGAGACGCCGCCGGGTGGTCGGCGGGTGCTGCGCGGCGGCCGGCTGCCCGAGGGCGACGACGAGGTGTTCGAGGTGGTCGGCGAGCTGTGGCGGGAGGCCGGCTGCCGGGTCGAGGACGCGGCGGGTCTGGACGGCCGTCTTCTGGAGGCGCACGATCCGGCCGGGTACGTCGTGACGCTGGCCCGCCACGGCCTCGAGGACCCGATCCTGACCGTCGCCTCGCCGCCGTTCCCGGTGCCGTTCCTCGACCGTGGCCTGCTCGCCGGCCTGGGCGCGGGCCTGGCCACCGGCTGCCTCGGCCCGTGCGTCGCCCGGGTCGGCCCGTCCACGATCGTGCCCGGTCTCTCCTCGGTGTGGGGCTGGGTGCCGCTGTTCCTGCTGATCGCCGGCGGCAGCCTGTACCTGCCCGAGACCCGCAGGTTCGGCATCGGGCTGGCGGCCGGCGGCCTGTTGATCGGCGTCACAGTCGCCGCGATGTTCGCCTAGGGTTAAGTTCCCCCGGCCCGGGCACCTGGCTGCGGTGAGTGCCGAAACCCCGCAGGTCAACCGCTGGAAGGCGATGACCGTCGCCCTCGTCGCCGGGTTCATGACCCTGCTCGACGTCAGCATCGTCAACGTCGCGCTGCCCTCGATCCGCAGTGACCTGCACCTGAGCTCGGGCGAGCTGCAGTGGGTGCTCTCCGGCTACGCGCTCACGTTCGGCCTGCTGCTGGTCCCGGCCGGCCGGTACGGCGACGCCCGCGGCCGCCGCAACGTCTTCATCCTCGGCCTGGCCGTCTTCACCCTGGCCAGCGCCGCCGCCGGCCTGGCCACCGGTCCGCTGTGGCTGGTGATCGCCCGGCTGGTGCAGGGCGCCGCGGCCGGCGTGGTCAACCCGCAGGTCTCCGGCCTCATCCAGCAGCTGTTCAAGCCGGCCGAGCGCGGCCGCCCGTTCGGCCTGCTGGGCGCCACCATCGGCATCTCGACCGCGGTCGGCCCGCTGCTCGGCGGCCTGCTCATCCAGATCTTCGGCACCTCCGAGGGCTGGCGCTGGATCTTCTACATCAACGTGCCGATCGGGCTGGTCGCGATCGTCCTCGGCTACCGCTGGATCCCGGCCCGGCCGCGGGAGAAGCGCGAGCGGGAGAGCCTCGACCCGGTCGGCGTGGTGCTGCTCGGCATCGGCGTCCTGCTGCTGCTCCTGCCGCTGGTGCAGGAGCGCGAGTGGCACGGCCCGGCCAAGTGGCTGCTGGTTCCGGCCGCGTTGCTGGTGCTGGCCGGGTTCCTGCTCTGGGAGCGCCGCTACGCGCGGCACGACACGTCGGTCGTCGACCTCGCGCTCTTCAAGGTGCGGTCGTACGCCCTGGGCTCGCTCCTCGGCCTGCTCTACTTCGGTGGGTTCACCGCCATCTTCTTCACCTACACGCTGACACTGCAGAGCGGCCTGCACTACACCGCGCTCGAGGCCGGCCTGGCCATCACCCCGTTCGCGCTGGGCTCGGCCGTCGCGTCGGCGCTCGGCGGCCGCGCGGTCAACCGGTACGGCCGCCCGCTGGTCGTCGCCGGCCTGATCCTGGTGATCGTCGGCCTGGCCGGCGCGCTGCTCGCGCTGGACCTCTGGCCCGGTCGCCACGCCGGCTGGGCGACGGCGGTTCCGTTGCTGGTCGCCGGCCTGGGCAGCGGCCTGGTCATCGCCCCGAACCAGACGATCACCCTCTCCGAGGTGCCGGTGCGCCGGGCCGGCAGCGCCGCCGCCGTGCTGCAGACCGGCCAGCGGATCGGCACCGCGGTCGGCATCGCCGCCGTCGGCTCGGTGTTCTTCAACCGGCTGGCCGGCAACGGCGGCGACTGGCAGGCGGCGTTCCGCACCTCGCTCTGGGTGATCATCGCCTTCGTCGGCATCGCCCTGATCGCCGGCATCGCCGACGTGCTCTCCTCCCGCCACGGAGACCACGACGACAACCGCCGCCCGGACCGCCACGAGGACCACGGCCCGGACCGCCACCAGGACCGCCGCCCGGGCCGCCGCGAGGACCAGGGCGCCGTGCGCAGTTCCTAGCGCCGGATGAGGCTACGCGGCGCGGTGGGCCTCGCGCTCGATCTCGCGCTCGATCTCCCGCCCGGCCTCGCGGTGGGCGCGCCGGGCGCCGCCGCCGAGCGTCTTGGTGTCGCGCTTCGCCTCGTACATGGCCGCGTCCGCGCCGCGCATCAGCGCGTCGTAGTCGCCGGCGTCGTCCGGGAACAACGCGATCCCGACGCTGCCGCCGATCCGCACCTCCCGGTCGTCGATCGTGAACGGCTCGCGCAGCCGGTCCACGATCCGGCCCGCCACCGCGGCGGCGACCTGCTCGTCCGGGTCGCGGGTCAGCAGGATCGCGAACTCGTCGCCGCCGAGCCGGGAGACCACGTCGTCGTCGCGGACGGCGCCGAGCAGCCGGCCGGCGACCTGCTGCAGCAGCACATCGCCGGCGTGGTGCCCGGCGGTGTCGTTGACCTCCTTGAAGCCGTTGAGGTCGAGCAGCATCAGCGCGGCCCGGGTGCCGTTCGCGGCCGCCCGCGTCACCGCCTGCGATGCGCGGTCGAGCAGGAACGAGCGGTTGGGCAGCCCGGTCAGCGGGTCGTGGTAAGCCTGGTGGGAGAGCTGGGCGACGTGCGCCTGGGCGGCCTGCCGCATCCCGGCGCTGTCCACGATCAGGCCGCCCTCGACCGACAGCTGCTCGGCCAGGGCGCGGTCGCGGCTGGTCCACTCGCGGGTGCCGGCCGCGTCCCCGCACACGATCATGCCGACCGGGCCCTGCGCGGACATCATCGGGATCGCTATGTACGACCTGAGCCCCATCGTGCGGACGAAGCCGCCGGTGGCCGCGGCCGCCTGGCTCGCGTCGCCGACCAGGGCGGGCTTGCCCTCGGCGACGGCCCGCCACACCGGCGACTCGGTGACCGGCTTGTCGATCAGGTGGGCGAACCGCGCGTCGCCGTCGGCCAGGCCGACGCTGTGCACGTACCGGATCCGGCCGCCGGCGTCGACGAGGCAGAGCGCGCCGTACTCGGTGCGGAAGCCCTCGGCCGCCGACGAGACCAGGATGCGGCCGGCCTCCTCGACCGTGGCCGCCTCCATGCCCCGCTCGAACAGGCGCAGGATGATCGCCTGCACGTGGGCCAGGAACTGCCGCTGCTTCTCGGCGGCGAGCGCCTGCAGCGTGGTGGCGAAGTGCAGGGCGAGCGGGGAGAGGGTCTCCGGGCGCAGGCGGTCGAGCTCGGTGCCGGTGAGCAGCAGGACGCCGACGGTCTGGCCGCCGATCCGCAGCCGTACGGCCATCCGCTCGCCGTCCACGAGCGGTTTCGCCCCGGCCGCGGCCCGCAGCACCTTGCCGGCGAGGATCTGCTCCCGGGCGCCGGGCGCGCCGAACCGGGCCATCTCGTTGAACAGGCCGGTCTCGTAGTCGAGCTCGAACACGACGGCGCCGGTCAGCGCGCCGGCCGCGGTGAGGTAGGGAACGGCCAGGTCGAGGACGTGCTGGACGGACGGGGTGTCCTTGGTCATGAACGCGACGAGGGCGGCGAGCAGCGCGTCCTGCGGGTCGCCGGTCGGCTCGTGCGCCACCGACGTGCCCAGGACGGCGCCCATCGGCCGCACTCCGCTGCTGACGCTCATGGCCCTATGAGTCGGCACCCCCGCCGTGCCCTTGAGAGACGGCCCACGTGGCGCCGGTCGCAAACAAGTTGCAACGTTGCCCCGCCGTACATAGATCTGCTTGAAACCTTGACGTTTGCTGAAACATCTTGTTGAACTGTGTTGGCTCATGGCGAAACACGAGCGCACTCTTCCGCTCCGAAGGGACTTTTCGCGCGTGAAAAAACATGTCCGGAGCCGCTGGCTGCTCGCCGCCGGGTCCGCAACGGCACTCCTGCTCAGCGTCGCCTCCTCCGCCTCCGCCGATGACCGCCACGGCCGGACCCCGGCCCGGACCGCCCCGGCCCTTGCCGCGCCGGCGCTGACCGGGGCGGTCGCCGCGGCCGCCGATCCCGCCTGGCACAAGGGCATCCCGCCGCTCGCCACCGCCTGGACCGACCAGGTCGGGCCGGACAACGCGCTCCCGGAATACCCCCGGCCGCAACTGACCCGCTCCCGGTGGCAGAACCTCAACGGCGTCTGGGAGTTCGCCAAGGCGGCGGTGAACGAGCCCGTCCCGGCCGGCCGGAGCCTCGGCGAGCGGGTGCTCGTCCCGTACCCCATCGAAAGCGCTCTTTCCGGCATCCAGCGGCACGAGGACCGGATGTGGTACCGCCGGACCTTCACCGTGCCCCCGAGCTGGAAGGTCGGCAGCGGCAACCGGCTGCAGCTGCACTTCGGCGCGGTCGACTACGACGCCAAGGTCTTCGTCAACGGCACCCAGGTGGCCACGCACCGCGGCGGGTACGACGGCTTCGACGTGGACGTCACCGGCGCGCTGACCGCGAGCGGGCCGCAGGAGCTGATCGTCTGGGCCGAGGACCTCACCGACGCCACCGGCCAGCCGATCGGCAAGCAGCGCCGGACCAGCGACCACGGCATCTTCTACCAGGGCAGCTCGGGCATCTGGCGTACGGTCTGGATGGAGCCGACGCCGGCCGCGAACATCACCGGCTTGAAGCTGACGCCGTCCGTCAGCGAGGGCGTGCTGCACCTTTCGGTGGCCGCCGACGGCGCTGCCGGCCTCACCGTCAAGGCCTCGGCCAAGGGTGGTGGCTCGGTCACCGGCGCCGTGGGCACCGATCTCACGCTGCCGATGCCGCACGCCAAGCTGTGGTCGCCGGACAACCCATATTTGTACGACTTGTCGGTTTCGCTGGTCGACCGGGGCAAGACGGTCGACTCGGTCGGGTCGTACTTCGGGATGCGCGAGATCGGCACGGCGCCCGGGGCCGACGGCAAGCTGCGGATCACGTTGAACGGCAAGATCCTGTTCAACATGGCCAACCTCGACCAGGGGTTCTGGCCGGACGGCCTCTACACCGCGCCGACCGACTCCGCGCTGCGGTGGGACCTCGAGCAGGACAAGCGGATGGGCTTCAACGCGGTCCGCAAGCACATCAAGGTCGAGCCCGACCGCTGGTACTACTGGGCCGACAAGCTCGGCCTGCTGGTCTGGCAGGACATGCCGGCCGCCAACACCGGGCCGATCCCGGCCGAGTGGCGGGCCCAGTTCGAGGCCGAGCTGCACGAGATGGTCCGCGAGCACAGCTCCTGGACGTCGATCGTCGCCTGGGTGCCGTTCAACGAGGGCTGGGGCGAGTGGAGCAGACAGGACACCGGGCGGATCGCCACCGACGTCCAGGCGCAGGACCCGTCTCGGCTGGTCAACGCGCACTCCGGCGTCAACTGCTGCAACTCGCACGGTGACTCCGGCGCCGGCGACGTCATCGACTTCCACCAGTACCTCGGCCCGGCCACCCCGGCGCCGTCCGGCACCCGGGTGGCGATCGACGGCGAGCACGGCGGCTTCGGCCTCAAGACGTCCAACCACATGTGGTTCGGCGACGGCCAGGCGTACGAGATGGAGCCCGACTCGGCCACGTTGACCTCGAAGTACGTGGCCAACCAGGAAGCCGTGATCACCTCGGCCAAGTACTGCGGGATCAGCGCGGCGATCTACACCCAGATCACCGACGTCGAGGCGGAGCTCAACGGCTTCTTCACGTACGACCGGCAGAAGACCAAGATGGACCTCGCGCAGGTCCGCCGGATCAACCAGAAGATCATCAAATCGGCGGACGGGTCGGGCGCCAACGTGCCGCAGCCGCCGCCCGGCACGCCGGGCCTGACCGGGATCGCGTTCTGGCCGCTCGACGGCTCCTACGGTTCGCTGACCCCGGCCGGTTCTCCGGCCCCCGCTTTCGTGGACGGGCATAACGGACAGGGTGTCGACCTCAACGGCGGCTACCTCGACGCGGGCAAGCCGGTGCTGAACACGGCGTCCGACTACTCCGCGGCGGCCTGGGTCAAGCTCGACAAGGCGGACGGCGCGTTCCAGACGGTCGTCTCCCAGGACGGCGCGTCCAACAGCGACTTCTTCCTGCAGTACTCCGGCGCCGACCAGCGCTTCGCGATGAGCTTCGCCGGGGTGCGCGCGCTGGCGTCGTTCAAGCCCGAGACCGGCAGGTGGTACCACCTGGTCGGCGTCCGCGACACGGTCAAGGGCGAGCTGCGGCTGTACGTCGACGGCCGGCTCGCCGGCACCGCCAGTGCCTGCATGCCGCAGGCCGCGCCGACCGGCAACACCGTGATCGGCCGCGGCAAGTACGGCGGCAACCCGGTGGACTACCTGGACGGCACGGTCGACCAGGTGCACCTGTACGACCGGGCGCTCTCGGCCGACGAGATCGCTCAGTTGTACTCCTCGGGGAACTGATCACCCTCCGGCGCGCGGAGCGGGGTCGAGACATCGGCCCCGCTCTGCTTGTCTGTGCGGGTGGCTCCTCGCCGGTTCCGCCTGTTCTGGACGGGCGACACGATAAGCGCGGCCGGGGGAGCGCTGTCCGCGGTCGCCCTGCCGCTGCTGGCGATCGAGACGTTGCACGCTTCGGACGCGGAGGTGGGCGTCCTGCGGGCCGCGCAGACGCTGCCGTTCCTGCTCCTGGCCGTCCCCGTCGGGCTGCTGGCCGACCGCGTCTCCCGCCGGCGCCTGCTGCTGACCGCCGATCTGGCGCGGGCCCCGCTGGTGCTGGCGATCGCGCTGGCCGGGGCGGCCCTTCCGGTGAGCGGCCTGGTCGCGCTGGTCTTCCTGATCGGCGTGGGCACGGTCGCGTACGAGGTGGCGTACCTCTCGGTGCTGCCGGAGCTCGTGGACTCCCGGTCGTCGCTGCCGGCCGCGAACCGGGCGGTGGAGTCGTCGCACGCGGCGGTGTCGCTGATCGGGCCGGCGGTGGGTGGCGCATTGGTCGCCGCGCTGGGGGCGGCGGCGGTGGTCGCTATCGACGCCGTCTCGTTCGCGGTGGGTGCGCTGTTTACGGCTGTCAATCGATGGCCGTCGGGGGGTTCGGGTTTCCGCCGTCGTCCACAGGCGGCGCGTGAGCTCGCCGCGGGCTGGACCTGGCTCTGGGCTGACGGTTACGTCCGGCCGCTCACCTCCTACCTGGCCGTCAACAACCTCGCGGCGCAGGCCTTCCAGACGGCGCTGCTGTTGTTCGTCGTTCGCACGCTGGAGCGGGGCGCGGCCGCCGTGGGCTTCGCGGTGGCCGCCACCGGCTTCGGCTTCCTGAGCGGTGCGCTGGTCAGCCCGGGCGCTGCCCGCCGGTTCGGGACCGGGCGCGTCCTCGTCATCGCCTCGCTGCTCGGGGCCCTCGGCGTCGCTCTTGTCGCGGTCTCGGCCGGACTTCCGCTGGTGGTGGCCGGATCCGCGCTCGCCGGACTTGGCTCCGGACTCTTCAACCTGCACTCGATCGCGGTTCGCCAGGCCGTCACCCCGCCGCCCCTGCTCGGCCGGGTCAACGCCGTGGTCAAGACCATCTCCTACGGCGCCACCACGGTCGGTGCCCTGGCCGGTGGCCTGGCGGCGGCCGCCCTCGGCCCGCGGGCGGTGATCGGCGCGGCTGCCGTCGTTTCGCTGGGCGCCACCGCGTGCCTGCTGACGCCGGCGGTCCGCACGCTGACCGGCATCCCCGAGCCCGCGGCGCCGGCCTCTGACCGCAGGGACGGCGTCGAGGAGCCTACGGTGTCGGCCCATGACCGCAGCGACGGCGCCGACAAGGCCGGCCACGCTGACGACTGACGAGCCCGGCGGCTCGATGCGGCGCCGGGGGATGACTGACCCCGTAGCGCGCGGCCCATCCCGCAATGCGCATCCCGGAGGGTGTGCGCCGATCCGACAAGATGGCCGGATGCACATGAGCCTCATGATCGCCCAGGTCCCCGTCGTCTGGGATGTCGCCGCCAACCTCGCCACCGTCCACGCGGTCGTCGCCGAAGCGGCCGCCGGTGACGTGGTCGTCATGCCCGAGGGCATGCTGTCCGGCTACGGCGACGACCTCGCCCCGCTGGACGACCTCTCGCCGGCGGCCGTGCTCGCGGCCGCCGACGACGTGGCGAAACTGGCCGTCGACCGGGCCGTGCACATCTTCTGCGGGTCCCTGTTCCCGGCCGGGGCGGGCTGGTGCAATGCGGGCCTGTTGTTCGCGCCCGATGGGGGCCGGGCCGTCTATCGGAAGATCAACCTGGCCATGAACGAGCGGGGGCGTCTGGTGGCCGGCTCCGCGCTGCCCCTGGTCCCGTTGGCCGGCGACGCGGTCACCGCCGGCATCCAGCTGTGCCGGGAGATTCGCTTTCCGGAGCAATGGCAGCATCTGGCGGCGGCCGGCGCGCAGATCTTCGTCTACCTCACCCACGCCGCCAACGTGCGGGAGACGCCGGGCGTCTGGCGCAGCCATCTGGTCAGCCGGGCCGCCGAGAACCAGCGCTTCCTGGCCGCCGCCAACGTCGCCCATCCGGATCAGCACTGCCCCACGATGCTGGTCTCGCCGCGCGGCGAGGTGCTGGCCGAGCTTCCGGCCGGAGCGCCGGGCCTGCTGCGCCACCGGATCGACCTCGCGGAGAACGCCGTCTGGTATCTCGGGCAGCGCCGTGCGGATGTGCTGTCCCTGACCTACCACGCATGAGCCGCCGGATTTCCGGCCCTAGATGGTCTGCTTGCGCGCCTCGGCCACGTCGGCCAGCAGGTCGTCCCACTCCTCGTCGGCGCGGAAGGGCGGCATCGTCAGCGAGCCCGCCACGCGCGCGTTCGAGTACTCCCACCAGGCCGCCACCCGCACCGGCCACAGGCCCACCCGGATCGCGCCGCGCAGGAAGCAGCGGTGCGCGATCAGCGTGGCCGTGAGCATCCGCGGGTCGAGGCCCTCCTCGTCGATCGCCTTGCCCAGCGCGCGCACGTCGCGGTGCATCTCCGAGTAGGCGATCATCGAGGGCATCGCCGGCACCAGCACCTCGGCGCCCTCGGCGATCAGGTCGTCGGCGTAGGCGGGGGTGAAGACCAGGTCGGCGGTGGTGACGATCAGCGGGAGGATCGCGCGGCCGCGGCGGATGTCGAGCTGGACGGCCGGCTCCTGGGTCGGCACGAAGACGTCGGCCACGTCGGTCACGTCGTCGGGGTCGAGCGTCGCCGTGTCGCCCAGCGCGGGCACGTGGATGTGCAGAGCGCCCCGCCGGACACTCACCTCGACCCCGGGGACCTCGGACAACGCCTCGGTCAGCTCGAAAACCCGCATGCGCCCGTTTTACCCCATGCCCGCCAGGGCGACCGCCTCTGGGCCCGGAGGTGGAACAAATGTTTCCGGGGAGTATCTGGGTGATTGCGGTGGGAGCGCTCCCATGTCATGCTGTGCGAACGGCCGGGGAGCGATGCCCCTCGATACGCGAAACCGGTCGATCCCCCCTGGCGTGAGGGATTGCGCCACTCGCATGTCTCGAGGAGCCACCACATGAGACCTGTCCTCATCCGCGGACTGACCGCGGCTGCAGCGGCAACGATGGTCGCCGGGCTCGGCATCTTTGCCGCGACCAGCGCCAGCGCCGCCGCCGGCTGCCGGGTCAACTACTCGGTGAACCAGTGGAACACCGGGTTCACCGCGAATCTGACCGTCACGAACCTCGGTGACCCGATCTCCGGCGGCTGGAACGTGACCTGGACGTTCCCGGGCAACCAGACGGTCACCCAGGGCTGGAGCGCGACGATCAGCCAGTCCGGTGCGAACGTCACGGCCACGAACCCCTCCTGGTCGACGTCGATCGGCTCGAACGCCAGCGTCAACTTCGGCTTCAACGCCAACTACTCGGGCACGAACAACGCCCCGGCGTCGTTCAAGCTCAACGGCACCGCCTGCACCGGCAGCGTGCCGACCACCGGCCCGACCTCCGGCCCCACCTCGGGCCCGACGTCCGGACCGACCTCCGGACCGACGTCCGGCCCCACCTCCGGTCCCACGTCCGGCCCGACCACCGGACCGACCGGCAACCCGGGCCCGAAGGTCGACAACCCGTACGCGGGGGTCAAGGGCTACGTCAACCCGGAGTGGAAGGCCAAGGCCGACGCCGAGCCCGGTGGCAGCCGGGTGTCGAACAACCCGACCGCCGTCTGGCTGGACCGGATCGCGGCCATCAACGGCACGACCGACAGCAGCTCCAACGGCGCGATGGGCGTACGGGCGCACCTGGACGCCGCTCTCGCCCAGGGTGCCGGCTACATCCAGTTCGTGATCTACGACCTGCCGGGCCGCGACTGCTCGGCGCTCGCCTCCAACGGTGAGCTCGGGCCGAACGACCTGCCGCGGTACAAGTCGGAGTACATCGACCCGATCGCCGCGATCGAGCGGGACGCCAAGTACCAGAACCTGCGGATCATCAACGTCGTCGAGATCGACTCGCTGCCGAACATCGTCACCAACACGGGCGGCCAGGCCGGCGCCACGGCGATGTGCGACACGATGAAGGCCAACGGCGGATACCAGCAGGGCATCGCGTACGCGTTGAGCAAGTTCGGCGCGATCGGCAACGTCTACAACTACGTGGACGCGGCGCACCACGGCTGGATCGGCTGGGACTCCAACTTCGGCCCGGTCGCCGACATCATGTACCAGACCGCCGTGCTCTCCGGCAGCGTCAACAACGTCACCGGCTTCATCACCAACACCGCCAACTACTCGGCGCTGCAGGAGCCATACATCCAGCCGAGCACCACCGTCGGCGGCCAGAACATCCGGCAGTCCAAGTGGCTGGACTGGAACCAGTACAGCGACGAGCTGACCTTCGCCCAGGCGTTCCGGCAGAAGCTGGTCTCGCTCGGCTTCAACTCCAACATCGGCATGCTGATCGACACGTCGCGTAACGGCTGGGGCGGCCCGAACCGGCCGACCAAGGCCAGCACGTCGACCGACGTCAACACGTACGTCAACGAGTCGCGCATCGACCGCCGGTACCACGCCGGCAACTGGTGCAACCAGTCCGGCGCCGGCCTCGGCGAGCGCCCGAAGGCGGCCCCGGCCGCCGGCATCGACGCCTACGTCTGGGTCAAGCCCCCGGGCGAGTCGGACGGCTCGAGCTCCCTCATCCCCAACAACGAGGGCAAGGGCTTCGACCAGATGTGCGACCCGACCTACGGCGGCAACGCCCGCAACGGCAACAGCCCGACCGGCGCGCTCCCGAACGCCCCGATCTCCGGCGCCTGGTTCTCGGCCCAGTTCCAGCAGCTGATGACCAACGCCTACCCGCCCCTCTCGTAGGAGAGGCACCACGTAACCCGCCCCCATAACCGCCGGGCCCCGCTCTCTTCCCACGAGGAGCGGGGCCCGGTGCTGTGCCGGATCGGCTAGAAAGAAGCCGTGCAGATCGAGATTCACAAGGTCGCGTGGTCGGCGGCGGGCCGGCGGCTGACCGCGGCGTCCGGCAGCGTCGTCGGCAACCGCTACCGCGACAACTACGACGTCGTGCACCTCGACCCGGGCCGGTTCCTCGCGGTGGTGGCGGACGGCATGGGCGACGGTCCCGGGAGTGCCGCCGCCGGCCGGACGGCCGTCGACGTCTTCGTGCGCGATGTGCCGGCGACGTGCTCTCCTGCCGCGCTGCGGGTCGCGGTCGACCAGGCACAGCAGGAGGTACGGCGGGCCGCCCGCACCCTGGACGAGCTGACCGGCTGCACGATGACCGCCATGGTCGCGGACGCCCACGCGGCCGCCTGGATCGTCCAGATCGGCGACTCCCGCGCGTACCGGCTCCGCGATGGTCTGCTGGAACTGCTCACCACCGACCACACCGTCGCCTGGCTCGGCCTGCTCTACGGCTGGTTCGCGCCCGACTCGCCGGACGCGCGCACGGCCCGCTACCGGCTGACCCGCTACCTCGGCCACCCCGGGAACGCCGAGCCCGACATCCTGAACGTGACGCTCCACCCCGGCGACGTCTACCTGCTGTGCACCGACGGCGTGACCGACCAGCTCAGCTACGAGCGCCTGATCCAGCTGCTCGGCACGAACCCCGACCCGGCCGCAGCCGCCCACTTCCTGCTCGAGGACACCCTGGAGGCCGGCGGCGCCGACAACGCGACGGCGGTGGTCATCAAGGTCGAGCCGACCATCTAGGCTGGACGTCACGCCGGTCGAACGGAGCGTGAGGTGCACCGGGCTCTCATCGTCTGCAACTCGATGTACGAGGCCGACCCGGCGGCCTTCACCGAGCTGCGCGGCCCCCGTGCCGACGGCGTCCACCTCGTGCGAGCGCTGACCGATCCCGAGACCGGCCTGTTCGCCGAGGACGGTGTGCAGAGCCTCTTCGAGTTCCCGGCGTCGAAGATCCTGCACGAGGCCGAGAAGTTCTACGGCGGCGCCGGGCCGGACGACGTCGCGCTGTTCTATTACAGCGGGCACGGCTACCGCCAGGACGGCCAGTTGTTCCTGTGCGCGCGGGACACCAAGGCGAAGTACATGGAGTCGACGGCGGTCCCCGACAGCGCGCTGAACCGGGTGCTGAACCGCTCGCGTGCGAGAGCGAAGATCCTCATCCTGGACTGCTGCTACAGCGGGGCGTTCAAGGGGCCGCCGGACGCCGAGCGGCTCGCCGGGCGGGGCCGGTACATCCTCGCCGCGACCTCCCCGGTGCACCAGGCCAAGGACGCCGAGGACGGTCAGCAGCTGAGCACGTACACGCGATGGCTCATCGATGCCCTGCGCCGCGGGGCCGACGATCGGGACGGCGACGGCCTGGTCGACCTGGACGACCTGCACTCGTATCTCGACGCGATCGCCGAGGACGGACCCCGCCCGTTCCGGATCTGGACCGGGTCGGGCGTCATTCCGATCGCGCGCCGGCGACTCGCGCGCGAGCTCCGCGACGAGCCGGCCACTCCTGCTGCTGCTGCTGCCGCCGCGGCCACCGAGCCCGAGGTCGTGCCCTTTCTCGACCGGCTGACGGCGCTCACCTCGTACCACCCGGATCGGCTCTCCGCCTTCCGGCGGGACATGAAGCAGGACGCGGAGCTCGGCCTGCCCGAGCGACTGTCGGCCACCGACTTCCTGCACGCCGCGCTCCTCATGCGGGACGGCCGGCTCACCATGGCCGGAGCGCTGCTGTTCGGCGAGCGCCCGGCGGCGGTCTTCCCGGCCGCCGTCATCCAGTGCACCCACATCCGGGGACGGGACAAGAACGGATTGATCGACAGTCGCACCCTCCGCGGCACACTGCCCGAGCAGATCGTCAAGGCGCAGGAGTTCGTCGCGCGGCTCGCGACCCGCGGCGAGGAGCCGGTCGAGGGCGCGGCACGCTCGCGGACGGTCTTCGCGTACCCGATGATCACCGTGCGCGAGGTGGTCGCCAACGCCGTCGTGCACCGCGACTACGAGCAGCACGAGCAGTGCGTCCACGTGCGGGTGTTCACCGACCGGGTCGAGGTGTCCAGCCCCGGTGCCTGGGTCGGCCGCGGCCTCGGGCCCGGCGAGCTCCGCCGGATCGGGGAGCTGACCAGCGAGTCCCGCCGCCGCAACTTCCGGCTGGCCGACGTCCTGGGCTGGATGAAGCTGGTGGAGGGCGAGGGCGCCGGGCTGCACCGGGCGGTGCACGAGTGCCGCGAGGACGGTTTCCGCGAGCCGACGGTGAGCGAGGCCGACGGCATGGTCACCGTCACGATCTACCCGCGCGACGACGAACCGGGCGCCACGCCGGCCGCCCGGACCGTCTTCGCCGGCGACGTCGTCCACGGCGACAAGCTGGTGTCCGTCGCGACCGCCCGCTACACCGACCGCGTCTTCGCCGCCGGCCCGGTTCGTCCGGTGACGGTGGCGGGAGCCGAGCGGGAACGGGTCCGGGACACCTTTGTGCCTCCTCCCGGGTGGCCGGAGTGGGTCGAGCCTTTCCGTTCGACGCGCACTCTGGTCATGACCGCCAACCCGGGTGTCGGTGCCACGACGGCCGCGCTGGCATTGCTGATGGCGGTCGGAGCCGGCGAGCTGGTGCGGATCGACGCGCCGGCCGGCCTCGGCGCCCTCGCCGATTGGCTGCGGCACGGCCCGGCCGGCACGGGCTACCTCCTCGACGGGCTGGCGCCCGGTGAGGTCATCGACGAGGCGGTTCTCGGCGCGATCGCGGCAGCGCTGACCAGCGCCGGATCGTGGCTGCTCATCGTCGCCGGGGAGGATGTGTCCGGCATCGAGGCGGCACCGTTCACCGTGCATCTCGCCGTCCCGGCTCCGCTGCCCGAGGTCTTCCGGGCTCACCTCGGCGCGGCAGCGACCGAGGAGGGAGTGCAGTGGGCGACGGAACATCTCGCCTCGGTCACGAACGTCCGGGATGCCGTGGCGCTGGCGGAGATCATCGACCGGGCGACGGAACCGGGGGGTGAGTTCGACCGGGACGAGGCGGCGCGGCGGTGGGAGTCCCGGGCGGAGAGCGAGGTCCAGTCGTGGTTCGCCGATCTGGCCGATGCCGACCTGCGAACCCTGGCCATCGCGATAGCAGTGCTGGGCGGCCTGCCCTACGACCGGGTGAGCGCCGCGGCAGTGGCTCTGTTCCGGCGCGTCGACGGGTCGGCCCGGGCCGCCGGCGTGCCGGCGTTCTCGTCGCCGCGTGGCCGGCGCCTCCAGGACGTCCGGGCCCACCTCGAGGTGTCGGTCGTGCGAACCCGATACGGTCGCGCACCGGTGGAGCTCGTCTCGTTCGACGATCCGAGCGTCGCTCCGAAGGTCATCCGGCACGTCTGGCGTGAGTACGACGTCATCCGGGTGCCCCTCCTCGAATGGCTGACCGACCTGGCGCGGGACGAGTCGGAGCCGGTACGGGTGTTCGCGGCGACGGCCCTCGGCATGATCGCGACACAGTCGTTCGAGTTCGTGGTCGACGCGGTCGCCGTGCCCTGGGCGACCGGCACCGACCGGCGTCTTCGCGAGGCGGTGGTCACCGCGTTCCGGCTCGCGATCCTCGACAACGCCGTCGGCGGCCGGATACCGGCGGTCATCGCGGGCTGGCGGGCCGACCGGAACAGTCCGGAAGCGCGGGCGACCGCCGCCCTCGCCTACGGCGCCGGTCTCGGCGCCACCGACCTGGGCGGCGCCCTGTCGGCGCTCGGCGGACTGACCGAGGACGCCCCGGAGGTGGTGGCCGACGCGGTGGGTGCGGCGATGGCTCAGCTCGCCAAGGACGGCGGCCGCGATGCCCTCGACGTCATCGATGCGCTCGCCCGATGGAGCAGCGGGCGCAGCCGCAGCGCCGGGAGCGAGCTCGCCTTCACCGTCCTGGCCGCCACCACGGCGACCGTTGCTGCCGACCAGGATGAGGATGTCGTCTGGCCCCTGCTGCTGCTCCTCACGCGCGACCTCCCCGAGGCGCGCTCCGTGGTGGCGGGGCTCTGGGCCAGGACCCTGGACAGCCCCTTGACGTTCGAGCGGATGCGGGGAGTCCTGCGGGACTGGGCCGTGCTGGCGGAGAAGCAGGCGGGCGTGGAGGAGGCGTTCCTTCGTTTCCTGCGGTTGGTGGCGGCGACCAGCCCGCGCGTCGGCTCGCTCGTGCGCGGCTCGGTTACGGCCTGGAGCCGCGACAGCGCGGTCGAGATGTCGCCGGCCCTCGCGGAGCGCATGGCGGCGGTGATCGACGAGTCCTGAGCTGGCCGAGCCGTGGGTCACCCGAGCAGCGTCAGCGCGCCGGCGATGGCGTCGTCGATCGGGGCCGCGTCGGTGTGCCAGCGGGCCTCGTGCTCGAGGACGACCGGGACGCCGGGGTGCAGGGCCAGCACCTCGCGCAGCGGGACCGCGCCCGCGCCGGGGACCAGGGGGCGGCGCTCGGTGGGGGAGGCGACGTCCTTGATCTGGATCTCGGCCAGCCACGGAGCCAGCGCGGCCGAGGTGCCGGCCGGGGACTCGCCGGCCCGCCACGGGTGCAGGGCGTCCCAGATCGCGCCGGCGCCGGGGGCGGCCGCCAGCAGCGGGCGCAGGTCGGCGCCGCGCAGGTAGGCGTCGTGGGTCTCGACCAGCAGCCGGATGTCGCCGGCGCGGGCGACGGCGGCGGCCAGCGCGGGCGCGGTCACCTCGACACCGGCGGTGCCGGGCATCAGGCGCAGGGCGGGGGCGCCGAGGTCGTGGGCGAGGTCGAGATGCGCGTCGAGGCCGCCGGCGCCGGACGACAGGTTCACGTAGGTGGCCAGCCCGGTCAGCCTCAGGCCGTGGTCGTCCAGCACCCGCCGGGCGGTGCGGCGCGCGGCCGCGTCGATGCCGGCGTGGACCGGCTCGTCCTCGGCGCACCGCAGCTGCACCGCGCGCACGCCGTGGCGGCCCAGCAGGGCGCCCACCGCGGGCAACGGCAGGCCGGGGCAGCCCAGCGTCGACACGGCGAAATCTCTCACGGCTGCTCCTCCAGCCGCTCACGCCACTGGGCGAGGCCCGATGCCAGCTGGTCGAGAACGGGCGCGGGCAGGCCGGACGCGTACGCGGTCATCGCCTCCTCGAAGGTCGGCACGGCGGCGGTCAGCGCGGCCCGGCCCTCATCGGTGAGGACCAGCAGCGACGAGCGGCGGTCGCCGGGGTTGGCCTCGCGGCGGCACCAGCCCCGCGCCTCGATGCGGTCCACCGCCTTGCTGGTCGCGCCGATCGTGATGTGCACCTCGTGGGCGATGTCGTAGACCCGGCAGCGGCCGCGGCGCTCCATGATCCGCAGGAACTCCAGCGTGCCCAGGCTCATGTCGTGGGCGGCGCGGACCCGGGCGTCGATCAGGTTGAACAGCAGCGTCTCGGCCCGGATCAGGTCGGTGAAGAGCGCGGTGAGGTCGGTCACGTCAGCAATCCTTGGAATTAGCTTCCGGGGAATCTAGTTTACGGAAGTGCATTCCTTGGAACCTACCTGATGGAGGCCGACATGGACCGGCAAGCACAACGCGCGATCGTCCGGGCGGCGCTCGCCGCGGTTCCCCGCGAGCGCGGAAGCGTGGCGAGCGAGCGGGAGTCGTTCGAGGCGTTCGCGGCGGCCCGGCCGCCCGATCCGCGGCTGGTCCGCGACGAGGTGACGCTGGGCGGCCGCCCGGCGGTGCGGCTGCGCGCGGACGGTGACGGACCGGTGCTGCTCTATCTGCACGGCGGCGGCTACGTGGTCGGCTCCGGCCGCACCGGCGCGGGGCTGGCCGGCGCGCTCGCCGTCCGGACCGGTGGCGTGGCCTACTCGCTGGACTACCGCCTGGCGCCCGAGCACGTCCACCCGCACGGGGTCGAGGACGCGCTCGCCGCGTACCGGGAGCTGGTCGCCGGCGGTGGCGACGTGGTGGTGGCGGGCGACTCGGCCGGCGGTGGCCTCGCGGTGTCGCTGCTGATCGAGGCACGCGAGGCCGGGCTTGCCCAACCGCGGGCCGCCGTGGTGTTCTCGCCCTGGGTCGACCTGACGCTGGCCGGCGAGAGCATGCGCACCCGGGACGGCGTCGACCCCCTCTTCACCGTCGAGAGCCTGCGCTGGTACGCCATCAAGTACGCCCCCGGCCGCGAGAAGGAGGCCAGCCCGCTGTTCGCCGACCTGTCCCGGATCGCGCCGCTGCTGATCCAGGTCGGCAACGACGAGGTCCTGCTCGACGACGCCGTCCGGCTGGCCGCGAAGGTCGCCGCCGACGGCGGGACGGTCCGCCTCGAGGTCGGCGCCGGCCTGCCGCACGTCTACCAGAACAACTTCGGCCGTCTCGACGACGCCGACGACGCCCTCGACCGCGCCGCCCGGTTCGTGGGCGAGCCCGGGTAACTTCGGGGCAACGCCGCCCGGCCCGCTGGGCCACCCCGAGGAGGACGCATGATCACCGTGAACGGCCTGGACGAGCTGAAGGCCCTCGCCGGCAAGGACCTCGGCCACAGCTCCTGGCTCGAGATCACCCAGGAACGGGTGAACACGTTCGCCGACGCCACCGGCGACCACCAGTGGATCCACGTCGACGTCGAGCGGGCCCGGAGCGGCCCGTTCGGCGGCCCGATCGCCCACGGCTACCTCACGCTGTCGCTGGTCATTCCGCTCTTCGGCGAGCTGCTCAAGGTCGAGGGCGTGAAGATGGGCGTCAACTACGGCCTGGAGAAGGTTCGTTTCCCGCACCCGGTGCCGGTCGGGTCGAAGATCCGGCTGGGCGCGACCGTGGTGTCGGTCGAGGACGTGCCGGGCGGTACGCAGAGCACGTTCGACTTCACGGTCGAGATCGACGGTGTGGCCAAGCCGGCCTGCGTCGCGCGCACGGTCTACCGGCAGTACGTCTAGGCGGGTGGCCGCCGGGCCGGGCTGTCGTGTTTGGGCGGGCGCGTTGCCCGGCGCGCGCCCCGCTGTCACGGTATGGCGATGGCGGGATGCGCCTGCCCGGACAGGCATCTGGATCCGCTCGGCGGGGCGGCCGAGCTCTCCTTCCCGTGGGCCGGCCTGCTGGTGCTGCCCACTGACTACGAGACCATGGTCGAGCTGACCACGTCGCTGGTGCCGTACCGCTACGGCGGCCCGAACCAGCAGTTCCAGCACGGCATCCTGCACTTCGTGCAGGCGCTCGGCAGCCCGTTCCTGCACCGGCACGGGCTGCGGCTGCTGCGGATGGCGGAGGAGGTCGTGGGCGGCGCCGACCCGGCCGAGCTGCGGGCCGAGCTCGCCGTGACCCGGCGGCCGAACGCGTCCGGCCTGACCGCCGGGGACCTGCTGGAGTCGGCGGCCGAGCTGGAGTCGGCCCGGATGACGTACGCGACGCTGGCCGGCACGCTGCCGGCCGGCTCGCCCGCCGCGCTCTACCGGTCGCAGCTGCACCACGCGTACCCGGACCCGGCCGAGCCTCGCCGCAAGGCGTTCGACCACTTCGCCGGCGTGGCCGGGCTCGACGCCGCCTACGAGCTGCTGGCCCTGGTCACGTTCCTGGTCTTCCTCGGCGACGACCCGGCCGGCATGTTCGACCAGCTGGCGCCGGCCGTCGCGAAGCAGGCGGAGGGCGTCGCCGGCCTGAGCGCGGCCCAGCTGCTCGACCGGCTGGGCTGGGCCGACAACTACGAGGAGTACCTCGACCTGATCGTGGCCGGCGAGCCGATCGGCACGCCGTTCCTGGTCGACCCGCTGCGGGCGGCCCTGGCGTTGCACGGGCGGTCGGCGCTGATCGAGACGCTGGCGCGGCCGGCCACCGGGCTGCTCGCGCTGGGCGAGGACGAGCTGCGGGCGATCGAGCCGCCGCTGATCGTCTACCCGTCGCGGGACGGCGGGCTCGTCCACCACCGCAACGGGCTCGCGCGCGGGGACGACTCCCGCTTCGCCTACCGCATCATCGCGGCGGCCGGCACATACGGCGCGGCCGAGCGCATGACCTCGCCGGTGACGGGCGGGGACGCGTACTGCGCCCATGTCGCCTGCCCCCAGCACGCCGGGGCGCTGTGCCACCGCTGGTTCCTGCCGCCGGACTCGGCGGAGGGGCACGAAGCCTGCTCGTTCCCGTCGCTCGTGCTCGGCGCCCGGTCGTGAAGGTCGTCGCCGACGAGCCGGTGGTGGGCGTCGCCGACCGAGTGGCCGCCGTCGCGGACCTCGGCGACGACGCGCCGGACCGGCTCCTGGAGTCGCTGGCCACCGACGGCCTGTCGCTCCCCGCCGAGCGCGGCCTGCCCGGCATCGCCCGGCGGGTGATCGACCGGCTGCGTGGCGCCCGCCCGGTCGAGGAGCTGGGTGAGGTCGACGCCGCGTTCGAGATCCTCGGCCTGCACGTGCCGCCGGCCGGCCGGGCGGCGCTGCACCTGGCCCGCAGCGAGAGCGGTGACCGGCAGGTGTCGATCAAGGCGATCGGCTCCGGCTTCGGCGGCGGCCGCACGCTCACCCTCGCCGTCGACGAGGACATCCCCGAGCGCAACCGGTGCATGGTGATCCGCCAGCACGTGACGCTCGCCGTGCGGCGGTTCGAGCGCGACGCGGCCGGTCAGCCGTGGATCCGCACCGACGTGGTGGCGTGGAGCAACCGCGAGTTCGTCGGGCTCGACCCGTGCGTCCACTGTGGCGCGTCCGGGGACGACCTCGACCCGCTGGAGTTCGACGAGGACGAGGCGGGCGCGCTCGATCTGCGCTCGTACGACGCGGCCGTCACCCGCAAGTCGGCGATGACGCTGGCCGGCAAGCGCAAGGCCGACATCGGGGTCGACGTGGGCGGCAAGGCGGGCGCCGGCTTCCATCTCGAGCAACAGACCACCATCTCCTGTACGGCGTCCTACACGTTCCCGGCCGGGCGCTGGTTCCTCCCGTACCGGCCGGCGGGCGACACCGCGGCCCTGCCGTACTGGGCGGTCCGCTGAGATGGGCACCCTCGCCGACGTGCTCGCCTCGGTGCCGGACCACCTGCGGCTCGGCCCGATCGCGGCGGTCACCGTGGGCAAGCGGATCGCCGTCCTCGAGTCCGCCGGCGGTCCGCCCCAGGAGCGTGCCTGGCGGCTGTGGCTGGAGGCGCAGTGGGCCAAGAACGCGGCCGCCTTCGTCCTCGCCCACCAGGCCCTGGACGCCGCCGACCGGGTCGCCGAGCAGGTACCGGCCGGGCGGCAGCCGGTCCTGCTGCTGGAGCTGGCCGGCCTGCGCGGCAAGCTCTTCCAGGACGACGGCGAGGCCGGCCGGGCGTACGCGCCCCTGCGCTGGGCGTCGTCGCGCTGGCTCTCGCTCGGTGGGGTCTTCGGGAACGACTCACCCGAGGCGGCGCCGGTCTTCGCCGCCGCCTGCGCGGGCGCCGCCGACCTGGTGTTCGCGGCGCTCGGCGCCGACTACGTGGCCGGCCTGGCCGCGCGGGCGGGCATCCCGGCCGAGATCGGCGCCGCGACGCTCTGGCTGGACCGGCTGGTCACCGAGGCGGCCGAGATCATCACCCGGACGACCGGGCTGGTCGCCCGGGTCGAGGGCTTCGCGGCCGCGCGCGGGCTGGCCAACGACGCCCTCGCCACGACCCGGTCGTGGTCGGTCCCCGACTGGGACCAGCTCCGCTTCTCCGCCGGCCTCCGCCTCACGCTCTCCTCGTCGGCCGACGACGCGCAGCAGTTCGCGGCGAGCCTGGGGCAGGCGTCGGACGGGCTGGCGCTGGCCGGCCGGATGCCGCCCGGGAACGAGCGCGACACGCTGACCGCGAAGCTGCACGCCAACCGGGCCCGCGCGCTGCTCGGGCTCGGCCGCGCGGGCGAGGCGGCCGACGAGTACGACATCGCGCTGGCCGGGCTGCGCGCGGCCGGGGCGACCGGTGACGCCGCGGTGATCGCCCTCGCGCCGCGCCTGGCCCGGGCCGCCGCCGGTGAGCCGCCGGACCGCGCCGAGCTCAGCCGGGCGGTGGCGACGCTGGAGGCGCAGGCCGCGCAGGCGCCCGGCGGGGACGGCCGTCTCATGGCGATGCTGGAGTACGCGCGCCGCTTCCTGCTGTTCCAGATGGCCGGGGCCGATGCTTCGGCCGGCGACGACCTGGCCGACGTGGTCGGGCTGATCGAGGTGCTGCGCGGCGACCGTCCGATCCTGCGCGCGGCCACCTGCGACGCCGACCCGGTCGTCGCCCGGGTGACCCGGCCGTTCGCGATCCTGGGCGAGCGGCTCCGGAAGCTGCCGGACACCGTGCTCGTCGCGATCGAGCCGCAGATCGAGGGGCCGGGCCAGACCCCGGTCTTCCTGGTCGTCGCGGGCGACCGGTGGCACCTCGCCACCTCCGGCACCGCGCACGCGGCCCTCTACACCCTCGCGACCCGGGCCGACGACGAACGGCAGGCGCTGCTGACCGGCGAACGGATGCCGCGGTCGGCGCCGTCCGCGGGCCTGGTCGAGGCGGCCGAGGCGGGCTGGCGGTCGCTGCCGGAGCCGGTGCGGGAGGCGATCCTCGGCGCGCGCACGGTCCTCTACCTCCCGAGCGGCGGCGCCTCGGTGGCCGACATCCCGTTCGAGCTGCTGCGGCACGACGGCGGCTGGCTGGGCACGACCCACGTGGTCGCGCGCTGCCCGTCCTTCCAGTACCTCGACGAGGCACTCGCCCCGAACGCGCGCCGCCCGCGGCCCGATCCGCGGCTCGTCATCGCGACCGCCGCCCCCGATCCCGCGCTCGGGCTGCTGGGCGAGGCGGAAGCCGAGGCCGGCATGGTCACCCGCGCGGCCGGGGTGCTGGGGCTGGCGCCGGAGCGGGTGGACCTCGGCGACCCGGCGGCGGCACTCGGCGTCTTCACCGCACAGGCCGCGGTCCACTACGTCGGGCACGGGTTCGCCAACCCGATCGGGGAGCTGCTGCCGCTCTCCGGCGACGCCGTACTGAACGCCTCCGAGCTGCCGGCCGGGGACGGCGCGCCGTTCGTCTTCTTCAACGCCTGCCTGCTCGGCCGGGTGCGGCACGTGGCCGGTGGCCGGCAACGCGGCTGGGCGCTGCGGCTGCTCGACCGCGGGGCGCCGGCCATCGTCGGGGCGCTGGCGACGGTGCCCGACAGCGTCTGCGTGCCGGTGGCGCGGGCCTTCTACGGCGCGGCCCGGTCGGCCCCGGCCGGCGAGGCGATGCGGCGGGCGCGGGCGACGCTCGACGCGGCCGGGATGCACCCGCTCGTCGGAGCGGCTTACGTCCTGCACGGCGATCCGTTCGCCGGCATCTCGGCCGCGGCCGGCGGGTCGGCGGCGGCCGGCGGGTCGGCGGCGGCGCTGGTGGCCGGATGGCCCGACGCGACGACGCGCGCGCTCGCCACCGGCCGGGCCCTTTCCGGCCGTTCCGCCGATGCGCCCCTGACCGACGTGGACGACCTGCTCGACCGCGATCCCGACGAGGCGGCGGTGCGGCGGATCCAGCTCGCCCTGACCCGGCTCGCACGGAACCCGGACGACCGGGGCGAGCTCCGGGTCGCGTACCTGTGCGCAGATGCCCTGCACGACGGCTACGCGATCCTCTACCTCTTCGCCCACCACGCCAAGACGTTCCTGCGGGACCAGCCCGCCGGCGCCGACGAGGTGTTCCGGACGTCGGCCCGGTCCTGGCTGGCCTCGCTGGCCGGGGACGCGGAGGCGCTGGCGTCACTGGCCGCGCGGCTGCCGGCCTAGGGCCGTCGGGCGAGCCGCACCGGCTCTCGGGTCCACCCCACGCCGATGGACCGGGGAAGATGGGGATCATGGATGACGAGGTGTTGACGCGGATCCGGCAGGGGCTTCTCTACACGGAGTCGGAGGCGTCGTTCCAGGATTCGCGGCGGCGGGCCGATCTGGTCTTCGAGTACAACGCGACCCGGCCCGGCGACACCGGGCGGCGGCGGGCGCTGCTGGAGAAGATCTTCGGCTCAGTGGGGGAGCGTACGGTGCTGCTGTCGCCGTTCCATGCCGGCTTCGGGAGCAACGTGCACATCGGCGACGACTTCTTCGGCAACGTCAACCTGACGTTCGTCGACGACGTCGAGATCCGGATCGGGGACGGCGTGATGATCGCCCCGAGTGTCACGCTCACCACGACCGGGCACCCGATCCATCCGGACCTGCGCGAGGATTTCCGGCGCTTCTCCGAGCCGATCGTCATCGAGGACAAGGTCTGGGTCGGCAGCAACGTCGTGGTCCTGCCGGGCGTACGCATCGGCTATGGAAGCGTGATCGGCGCGGGAAGCGTGGTCTCCCGCGACATCCCGCCGATGAGTGTGGCGATGGGCGTGCCGTGCCGCGTGGTCCGGCCGATCTCCGAAGTGGACCGGACCGCGCGCCTCGCTCCGGGTTCGTAGGTGCCCGGCGGCGGCGTTGCCAAGAGTTTCGCGCGAGACGGCGCCGCGTCCTCCGCCCGGTAGGTTGGGCCGGCCACCATCGGCGGCCTCAGCGAAGGAGGGGGGATGAACGCGGTAGTCCTGAGCATCGCCGGCACGGCGGTCGCGCTGGCGGCACTCGGCGCGGCCCTGTGGCAGGGCCATCTCCTCAAACGGCAGATCGCCGTCGCCGAGCACGTCAGCAACGCGCAGTTCTACCAGAACATCACGGTTCAGTGGATCGAGTTCGACAAGTTCCTGATCGACCGGCCGCACCTGTGGCCCTACTTCCACGCCGACCAGCCGGCGCCGCCGGGGGAACTGGAGGATCGCGCCGACCTGGCCTGCATGGCGGCGGCCATGGGCAACCTGGCCGAGATCTGCGTCAACTCGAAACGGGTCCTCGGCCCGTACACCGGTGACTGGGAACGCTACTTCCGCTTCGTCTACCTCCACGGGCCGTATTTCCGGGAGTTCTGGCGGAAGTACCACAGCATGTGGTCGGACGACGTCGGCGCGGTGTTCCTCACCCCGATCGCCGACCTCGAGGTGCCGATCGCTCCGGACGACTCGCTCACCGCCTTCTGGGACGGCGTACACGCATCGGCGTAGTTCGATATACGGTGCGAGCAGGGCGCGGTCCCGCGCGCGAACGGGGGAGGTAGCGATGCTGCACAGGTTCGGCGTGGTGCTCGGTGGGGTGGCTGTCGCGTTGATGGTCGGGGCCGGCGGGGCGGCGGGGGCCGCGCCGGGGTCGACGCCGACCGCCGGGCCGGCCACGACGACGGCTACGCCGGGGCCGACGCTGACTGCGGGGCCGACCGGGACGCCTACGCCGGGGCCGACGCTGACGTGCCCGCCGGCGCTGCCGGTCGGCGGGGTCATGTCGGCGGCGACCGAGACCAGCGTGACGATCCGGTACTCGATGCTGATGACCCCGCCCTGCGGCTACAACGCGCCGGTCACCATCACGCTCTTCGCCTCGGCCGACGACGCCCGGCAGTGGGTGAACCCGGTCGCCGAGGCGGTCTCCGGGCCGGAACGCAGCGGCACGGTGACGATCGGCGGGCTGACGCCGGACACCGCGTACTGGTTCCGGTTCAGCGCGGATGGGAAGCACGATCCGTACGTGATCGGCACCGCCCGGACGGCGGCGCGTCCCGCCTGCGCGGCGACGGTCGCCGTCGACAGTGCGTGGAACGGCGGCTACGTCGCCACGGTCACCGTGCGCAACGTGGGCGCGGAACCGCTCGACGGGTGGCACGTCTCCTGGCGCTGGGGCGGCGACGAGCGCCTCGTGTCCGTCTGGAACGGCGTCGCGGAGGCGTCCGGGCCGGATGTCGTCGTCGGGAACGCTTCATACAACGGCCGGCTGGCGATCGGCGGCGCGGCGACGTTCGGCATGCTCGTGGCGGCCGGCGCGGCACCCGGGGGCATCGCCGCGGCCTGCGGGAGGTGACCGCCTCACAGCAGGGTGCGGGCCCAGCGCCGGAAGCCCGACTCGGGGGCCCGGTCGCAGAACCGGCGGAACTGGTCCCGTACCTCGTCGCGGCGGATGCCGCCGGTCATGGCCGGTGGCGCGTACCACGGCAGATCCTCGCTGACCGGCCAGTCCTCGACGAGCGCGGTGCCGCCGTCGGCCGGTGACTCCAGTCCGAAGTAGACCTCGGAGACCTTCAGCGCCATCGCCGCGCCCAGGCACATCAGGCACGGCTCGAGGTTGACGGCCAGGCGCAGCGGATGCGGCCGGGCGCCCCAGCCGAGGCGCTCGTCGGCGGCGGTCATCGCGAGCAGGTCGGCGTGCACGAGCCGGCGGCCGAGCCCGACGTCCCGGGTGTGGGCGCTGGCGATGATCTCGTCGCCCATCGCGACCACGGCCCCGATCGGCATCTCGCCCCGGGCCATGCCGTCCTCGGCGACCGCGATCGCGGCCCGCACCAGATCATCGGGCGTCATGAGGTTGCGTCCCACCGGCATCATCGGATCATGACGTACCTCTCCGCCCCGCCCGACGTCCACGTGACCGGCCGGCGTGTCGTCGCCACGATCGTCGACGGCCTCATCTTCGGCGTCGTCAACTCGTTCCTCTCGGCCGCCTTCGGCACCGAGAAGGCGTCGTCGGGCTTCAACCTGACCACCCTGAGCTTCACCGGAAGCCTGTGGCTGCTGGTGATCGTGGTCCTCTACTACACGCTGTTGGAGGGCACGACCGGCCGCACGGTCGGCAAGATGGTCACCGGCATCCGCGTGGTGGACGCGCAGACGGGCCGGGCGCCCGGCCTGTTGTCGGCGTTCGTGCGCACGCTGCTGCGCCTGATCGACGGCATCTTCGCCTACCTGGTCGGCTTCCTGGTCGTCATCAACTCCGGCAGCCGCCGCCGCTTGGGCGACATGGCCGCCAAGACACTGGTGGTGCGCGCCTGAGGGACGTCGGACGCAGCACACCGGAGCGCACCGCCGGCCGGTGTGCTGTCAGCGCCGGGTGACGGGCTCCACGGCGGCCGGGGCTCGGCCGCCCCGCGAGACCGCCACGCCGGCCAGGCACAGCACGCCGCCGAGGATGGCCAGCGGCGCGGGCACCTCGTGCAGCACCAGCGCCGAGATCACGATGACCACGACGGGGACGAGGTAGGTCGTCGAGCCCATCTTGCCGGCGGTGGTGCGGGCCATCGCGTACGCCCAGGTGGTGAACGCTATCGCGGTGGGAAAGACGCCCAGATAGACCACCGTCAGCGTGATGTGCGCCGGCGCGCCGGCCACCTCGGCGGCGAGCCGCCCGGCGAACGGCAGGCAGACCACCAGACCGATCACGCAGCCGTACGTGGTGACCTGCAGCGCGCTGGCATGCCGAAGGGCCGGCTTCTGTGCGACCGCCCCCGCCGCGTAGCTGATCGCGGCGAGCAGGCACAGCACCACGCCGAGCACCGACGACCGGCCGCCGCCCGACAGCGACACGCCGACCACGACCGCGCCGCAGCAGGAGACCAGGATGCCGCCGAGCAGCCGGGGCGGGAATCCCTCGCGCAGCACCCACCCGGCGAGCAGCGCCATGATGATCGGCCCGACGTTGACCACCATGGCCGCGGTGCCGGCGTCGACCTCGCGCTCACCCCAGTTGAGCACCACCATGTAGAACCCGAACCAGAGGATGCCGGAAGCGACGATGCCGGGCCAGGCGGCCCTCGGCGGCAGCCCCTCGCGCCGGGCCAGGAGGAACACCAGCAGCGTGACCGCGCCGGCCCCGAGCCGCCCGAGAGCGAGCGCGCCCGGCGAGAAGTACGGCGCCGCCGCCCTGATGCCGACGAAGGCCGACGCCCACAGCACCACCGTCACCCCGGCCGCGGCGATCGCGGCCCGTCTCTGATCCATGGAGGGCAGCATGCCGTACCGACGCTTCGGCGTCCGGCGAAATTCGGACGCCTGCTTCGTCACACCGGCGGGAGCAGGGCGGTGACCGGCTCGCTCATCGCGGGCGGGGTGGCCCGGCGATCGCCTCGATCAGGGCGCGCAGGTCGGCGGCCGCATCGGCGCGGGGGCGGGCGCTGACGTCCTGCGGCCCGGTCTGCGCCGGCGTCGTGCCGACCTGGACGGCCGCGCGCACGGCGTCGAGGCGGGTGTTGGCCTCGGTGGCCGCGACCCGCTCCTCGGTCGCCTCGGCGGTCTGGGCGGCTGCGGCCTCGCGCGCCTCGGTGGCGTCGGCGCGGGCCGAGTCGACCGCGCTGCGGTTCACCTCGCGGCCGAACAGCCAGCCCACCGCGGTGAACACGATCGCCTCGACGGCGCCGAACACGTACAGCCGCCGCTGCCAGACCACGTCGTCGCCGCCGGCCAGCCAGATCATCGCGACCACGAGCACCGCGAAACCGATCAGCAGACCGGTGGCCACCCAGAACTGCCAGCCCCAGCGCGCGGCGGGCGCGCCATTGTCGTCGCTCAACTGCCGATTCCCCTCGCTCGCCACGCCTCGTCGCGCCTTGTCGCGCCTTGTCGGCCGGAGGATCACGCTAGCCGCCGGCGGGGCCGCCCGTCATTGCCCGGGGAGTGGCATTTTTCGGACTCTAGGCCGGTTCCGGCGCGCGCAGGTGGAGGGTCCGGCCGAGCTCGGCCAGGGCCAGCAGGTTGAGGCCCGTGTGGAGGGTCCGGCGGGTGGCAATGCGACCGGGGTGGCGTTCCTCGGGGGCCACGGCCCGCACCACCTCGCCCCCGGTGAGGACGAACGCCGTGTCGGTGAAGCCGTCGTCGACGCGGACGCTGCTGCCGGCCAGCAGGCGCCAGCCGTACCAGGTCTGCGTGAAGACCCGGCCCTCGGTGAGCTGGAACGGAGCCGGGAGGCGCAGCGCGGCGGCGCGCCGGGCGAACCAGCGGCCGATCGCCGCCGAGTCCCAGGGCAGGGGCTGCTCGCCGGGCGGGAAGACGGCCTCGAGCGGCTCCCAGAAGCGCATTCCGGGAGCGTACGCGAGATAGGGGCACGCCCATTTCGCCCAGGCATAGACGTCGCCGGCCGGGTCGGTCTCCAGGATCATCGCGGTGATCAGCAGCCGCTCGACCGGGTCGGGCAGGCCGGCGATCGCGCGCAGCCGGCGCTCGCGGTCGGCGTCGGACTGCCCGGTGCCGCGGGCGGCCTCGCAGGCGCCGCAGAGGTGGTGGCCCGCGGGCTGGTGGCGGGGACAGCGGTGGGAACGGCACTGGTCGCACGTCGTGATCGCGAGGTCGCCGCACGAGCAGGTGGCGATCGGCTCGGCCGTGCCGTCGTAGTAGAGCTCGTGATGCCCGCCGCTGAGGCAGCGGTAGAGGCCGGGCAGCAGCCGCTCGCGAGGTTCGAGCGGGTGACCCCGGGAGCACGGCATGCGGACATTCAAGCAAGTCGTGATCGTTCCGGCCACCGCCGGGGCGCGCGTAGGGGTGAGCAGAGCGAAATCGCTCTGCTCACCGGTACGCGCGGCTTGCAGTGGCGCGTAGGGGTGAGCAGAGCAAAGCCCCCGGCCAGGCCTGGTCAGGCGCGGCCGGGGGCTCCGGGGAACGACGGGTCAGTGGGCCATGGCGGGCGGGGCGTCGGGGTCGACGTCGAGCGGGCCGGTGCGGAACAGCAGCGTCGCGACCACGGCGGCGACCAGGAAGAAGCCGCACGACCACCAGAAGACGGTGTGGAAGCCGGCCAGCTCGGCCCGCGCCGGCAGCAGCGCCGACGGTGCGTGGGTCTGCGCGTAGTGGGTGCCGGCGCTCGCGGCGAACGAGCTCAGCAGCGCGGTGCCGATCGAGCCGCCGATCTGCTGCATCGTGTTGATCATTGCCGAGGCCACGCCCGCGTCGCCGTGCTCGACGCCGCTGGTGGCGGCGTTCTGGGTGGGCGCGAAGACCAGGCCGAGGCCGAGGCCGATGATGATCAGGCCGGGCAGGACGCCGAAGTGGTACGACGAGTCGAGGCCGAGCCGGGTCATGTAGGCCATGCCGCCGGCCGCGATCAGCGCGCCGACCGGGACGAGCGGGCGGGGGCCGATCTTCGGGGTGAGGATCGAGCCGGCCGTGGTCGCGGTCGTCATGATCGCGGCGAGCATCGGCAGGAAGGCCAGGCCGGTCTGGATCTGCGAGAAGTGCAGGTACTTGGTCATGTAGAAGGTCAGGAACAGGAAGATGCCGAACATGCCGGCGCCGGAGATCGCGATCGAGGCGTAGGCGCCGCCCCGGTTGCGGTCGAGCACCACGCGCAGCGGCAGCAGCGGGTGCGGCACGCGCAGCTCGATGACCACGAACGCGACGAGCAGGACGACGCCGGCGAACAGCGGGACCAGCACCGAGGCCGCGCCCCAGCCGTCGGTCTCGACCTTGCCGAGGCCGAAGACGACGCCGACCAGGCCGCCGACGGAGGTGACCACGCCGGGCATGTCGAGCTTGTTGCGGCTGGTGACGCGCTCGTCGGCGAGCTTGACGAGGGCGCCGGCGACCGCGACCGCCGCGATGACCAGGTTGACGTAGAGGCACCAGCGCCACGACGCGTACTCGCTGAGGACGCCGCCGAGCAGCAGGCCGACCGCGCCGCCGGCGCCGGAGATGGCGCCGAAGATGCCGAACGCCTTGCCCCGGTCGGCCGGGTCGGTGAACGTGGTCGCGAGCAGCGAGAGGGCGGCCGGGGCGAGGGCGGCGCCGAACGCGCCCTGCAGCGCGCGGGCGACGATCAGCATCTCGATGCCGTTCGCGGCGCCACCGAGCGCGGAGGCGAGCGCGAAACCGATGAGGCCGATGAGGAACATGCGCTTGCGGCCGAAGAAGTCGGAAAGGCGTCCGCCGAGCAGGAGCAGGCTGCCGAACGCGAGGGCGTACCCGGTGACGACCCACTGGCGGCTCGCGTCCGAGAAGCCGAGGTCCTGCTGCGCGGTGGGCAGCGCGATGTTCACGATCGTCGCGTCGAGGACCACCATGAGCTGGGCCATCGCCAGCACGACCAGCGCCCACCAGCGGCCGTTGCCGCCCGGGCCGGCGGTCGCCGGTGGCGCCGGGGTGTGTAGTTCGGTAGCGGTGGTCATCTAGCGCCTTCCAGGAGCCGTGCGGACGGAAAGAGGTCCTCCGTGGCATCGGCTCCCGGCGGCAGCGGTTGAGGATCGGTTGCGAAAGCAACAGAAAACGCAAGCCCGGCCGGCTCAGCCCTTCAGGATGCGCCGGCCCGCGGCCAGCAGGTGGTCGCGGAAGTCCTCGTCGTCGAGCCCGGCGACGGCCGGGTCGGCGCCGGCCATGATCAGGCCCCCGCTCAGCACCGCCATCCGCACCCGGCTGCCCGGATCGGGCGCGGTGCCGCCGAGCAGGCGCCGCACCCGCTGCAGCGATCGCAGCCCGGGATGGGCCCGCACCAGCCGCATCACCACCGGGTCGAAGCTCAGCGTGGTCGCCACCTTGCGGAAGTCGACCACCAGCTGGACCACACCGGCCAGCACCGCCTCCCGCCTCGCGGCCGGGCCGCGCTGGGCCTCGGCGTGAGCGGCGATCTCGCCGAGCCGGTCCATGGCCGGGTCGATCACCGCCACGACGATGTCGTCCTTGCTCTGGAACTGGTGGTAGACCGCGGCCTTGGTGACGCCGAGACGGTCGGCGATCATCTGCAGCGACGTGCCGGTGACCCCGTGCTCGGCGAACAGGTCGAGCGCCGCGGCGAGCAGCCGCTCGCGGGCGGTTCCGGGGCGTGGCGCGTACATGCCCGGAATGGTAGCGATCGGCTCCTTGACCTGGAGCGCGCTCCAGGTCATAGCGTCGGGTTCATGCAGACGATCGAATTGGGCCGCACCGGCCAGCAGGTCAGCCAGCTCGCGCTCGGCGCCATGCAGATGGGCAACGCCACGAGCGAGGCCGACTCCGTCCGGATCCTGAACCGGTACCTGGAGGCCGGCGGGTCGTTCATCGACACCGCCGACTGCTACGAGTGGTGGGCCCGGCGGGACAGCCGCGGCGGCGAGAGCGAGGAGCTGCTCGGCCGCTGGATGCGCGACGGCGGCAAGCGGGACCGGCTCTTCCTCGCCACCAAGGGCAGCGCCCTGCCGCACTACTCGCCCGACCTGTGGAACGCCGACGGCACGGCCAACTGGGACCTGGCCCGGCGCACCTTCGCGGGGGCGGGGCGCCGGACGCTCACCGACGCGCTCGACGGCAGCCTGCGCCGGCTCGGCACCGACCACGTGGACCTCTACTACATCCATGTCGACGACAAGGCCACCCCGCTGGAGGAGACGCTCGAGACGCTGGCCGGCTTCGTGCAGGCGGGCAAGGTGCGCTTCCTGGGCTGGTCGAACGTGCGCACCTGGCGGCTGGAGCGCATCCGCGGGCTGTGCGAGCGCAACGGCTGGCCGCTGCCGGTGGCGATCCAGCAGCAGCACAGCTACCTGCGCCGCCGGGCCGGTCTCGACACGGCGTCCATCGTGGACGCCGAGCAGCTGGACTATCTGCGCGACAACGACGACCAGACGCTGGTGGCGTACTCGCCGATCGTCAAGGGCGTCTACGACAGCAAGGAGAAGCAGCGTGACCACTGGATGATGGCCAGCTACGCGGGCCCGGACGCCGACGCCCGCCTGGCCGCGGCGGCCGCGGTGGCGGCCGAGGTCGGCGTGACCCCGAACCAGCTGGTCCTGGCGTGGCTGCTGGCCCAGACCGCGCCGCGAGTGCTGCCGCTGATCGGCCCGCGCACGCCGGAGCAGCTCGAGGACGCCCTGCCCGCGCTGGACGTCAAGCTGACCGGCGACCAGCTGACCCGCCTGGACGAGGCCGGCGAGCTCTCAGAGCGGTGACCGCACCGCGAAGGCGGCGCCGGAGCCCTCCTCGAGAACCAGCACGCCGTCGTCCCGGAGACGGAGGGACCGCGACGGATAATTGATCGATTCCAGAACAATGGCGGTTCCGTCGCGTGTGGGCGTGGCGCAGAACGTGGCGTCCTCGGCGAACAATGAATCGCGCCGCCGGTCGCGTTGGTCGAGGCGCAGCACGAAGTCGCGGTGGCGGAGGAAATAGCCGGGATAGTTCGTCGATTCGAGCGAGACGCAGCCGCCGCGCGCGAGTCCCTTGCGGACCACGAAACGGGAATCGGCTCGTTCCAGATCGGTGCTCGAGGGCCCGATCGGGTCGACCCGGCCGATGAAGTCGCGGTGCCGCAGCCGGCGGCCGGGGCGGCCGGCGAGCTCGAGGCCGACCGTCGACCCGATGTCGAGGTCGACGGTCGGCGCGGTCCCCGGCGGCGTCGTGCCGGGCCGGGGGGTCCGGGCCCGCACCGGCGCCGCCGGTGGGCCCGGCGGCGGGGCCGGTGGCCGGGTCGCGGACGGAGAAGCGCTGGTGGAGGACGAGGGCGCGGGCAGCATCGACACCGGCGCCGAGGGCTCGAAGTCCCATGGGGAGGCATAGGTGATCTGCTGCGCGACCGGGTCGGGCTCGTCGCCGCCGAGCGGCAGGATGAGCGCCATGACCCCGGCGACGCCGGCCGTGACGGCGATCGAGCAGGCGACCAGCACGCGCCGGGCGTGCGCGGCCTCGGCGGCCACCGACCGAGGGGGCATCGGGCGATAGGGCACCGGCAGCCGGCCGAATCGCTCGTCGTCGTGGGGCATGTAACATCCGCTCCTGCGGCCGGCCACCTAAGGTGCTCTTAAAGTCTCGAAAAGGCATTCTTGCGGCGAACACCGTGAATCGCAAGAGTGAGATTTAAGCGCATCTTTGGCTCGGTCCACGCGCGAATCGAACCGCGGGCCGTTGCCGCCCGTATCCCCGATCGACTCCATACGTAGTGTCGAGGGGGACTTCACGTGGACGGCTCCGCATCGGACGAGACCCCCACCGGCGGCATCCCGCACATCTCCGACTACTGGCCCGACGCGCCGCACCGGATGGGCCCGGAGGCCGACTACTACCCGGGCGAGGGCGGGGGCGAGCCGCCGCCGCGCGCGGCCGCGCCGCCGCCCGCGCGGGTCTTCGGGCCGCCGGCCGCGCCCCGGCGCACGCGGCTGCGGTTCCTGCTCGGTGCCCTCGCCGCGCTGGTCTTTCTCGGCGGCAGCGTGGTCACCCTCGGCCGGCTGGTGCTGCGGGGCGACGACGGGACGGCCGCCCCCGCCCCACCGGCCCCGATTCCGACCGGGACGATCGGGGCGGTGCCGCCGAGCCCGCCGGTGTCGATCGCGCCCGAGGGTCCGGCGTCGTCGTCCACGGCGACCGAGGCCCCGGCGGCCAAGGACCCGGCGACGACCAGCCCGGCCCGGCCGAGGGACCCCGAGCCGCCGTTCAGCTCGGGCACGTTCGAGATGGTCAGCGACGTCGCCGAGCTCGACGTGACGATCGCGTCCCTGGGCGCCGACCCGGTCCGGGTCAGCGCCCCGGCCGGCAGCGGGCTCACGCCCCGCCTCAGCCGGGACGGCAGCACCGTACGGCTGAGCGTGAGGTCCGCCGGCGAGGGCACCGGAAAGCTCGCCGTCCGGCTCAACCGCAAGGTCACCTGGTCGCTGCGGATGACCGGTGGGGTGCGGGACGCCGATTTCGCCCTGTCCACGGGGATGATCCGGCGCATCGACCTGATCGGCGGGGCGGGCCGCTGGGACATGGCGCTGCCGGTGCCGGACGAGACGCTGCCGATCCGGATGACCGGCGGCGTCGGCACCTGGACCATCACCACACCCCGCGAGGTGCCGGTCAAGGTGCTGGTGCGCGACGGCGCGGGCTCGGTCACGCTCAACGGCGACCGCACCCGCGGCATCGACCGGAACACCACGCTGCAGGACGGTGACGGGGAGGGCGGGCTCGACATCGACGCGGTGGCCGGGCTCGGCTCGCTCACCGTGGGGCCAGCAGGCGGAACAGGCTGAGCCACTGCTCCGGCCAGACCTCGCCGACCGGTACGTCCGGGCCGAGCCGGGCCGCGCGCGTCGCCGCGTACGCCCGCCGGTCGCCGAACCGGCGCGCGAGGGTGGCGTGCAGCGAGCCGCCGGCGCCGGTGAAGCCCTCCTCGACCAGGCGGCGCCAGGCGGGCATCAGGGCGGGCCGGACCAGCGGGACGGCACGGCGCTCGATCTGCAGGATGCCGCCGTCGACCCGGGGCATCGGGCGGAACGCGTCGCGTGGCACCCGCCCGGCCAGCCGCCAGGAGTGCTCGGGCCAGGTCAGCACGGTCAGCCGGCTCCAGCGTCCGTAGTCGCCGGCGCGCTTGCGGGCGTACTCGAGCTGGGTCAGCAGGGTGGCGCGGCGCAGCGCCGGCGCGTCCAGGCACCAGCGCACGACGGCCGCGGTCAACGCGTAGGGGATGTTGCCGACCACCGCGAAGTCCTCGGCCGGCGGCCTCGCCGCCAGAAAATCCTCGGTGCGCACGGTGAGGCGGGGATGGCGCGGGAGGCGGGCGGCCATGTCCGCGTCGATCTCGTACGCGACGAGCCGCCCGCAGAGCGGCAGGAGCGCCGTGGTGAGCCGCCCGCGGCCGGCCCCGATCTCGTAGAGCAGGGTGTCCGGTCCCGGCGCCGCGGCATCGGCGAGGCGCCGGATCGCGGCCGGGTCGGCCAGGAAGTTCTGTCCCAGGGTGCGGCGCGAGCGGGCGTGCTCGTGCCGGGTGAAGCGTGGCGCCATGGCCGTGGTGGTCCCGTCTGCCGCGCTCTCGGGCGGCGAACACGGACAGGCGTCGGTGGCCCGTCCGATCCGGAGTGGACTCGGCGAGGCCCTGGCGTGAGGAGGTGGTGCGCTACTCGATGGGGGCCAGGGCACAGGCCCGGGCACGCACACGGATCGAGTGCTGCGTTCCCCGCGCGGGGGCGAGGAACAGGTAGGTCACCGACATGACGGCGACGCTATCGGCCGCGCGTACCGGCGTCATCCGATTTTTTCGGGCGACGGGTTGCCGACAGGGTGGTGGTGGCCGGGACCGGAGATCACCAGGCTGTGGGGCATGACGACAACGTTCGACCGGGAGAGTGTGCGCGGCAGCGCCGAGACGCTCAAGGAGAAGCGTCTCGAGCTCTCGGCGCTGGAGATACCGCCGGGGCGAGGCTGGGATCCGCTGCGCGACCGGATGGCCGCCGTGGTGGCGACCCAGCCGGGCGGCATCGGCGAAGTGATCAAGAAGCTGGACACGCTGCAGTTCATCTTCGACGAGCTGCCGCCCTCGCCGGCCAAGAACCGGGTGTCGGCGTTCAACTCGCTCTACAACACGATCACCCGCCGGGTGGACGGCGCCCTGCACACCGGCGTCAACCAGCCCGAGTTCCTGGAGCTGCTCGACGTCGAGTTCGCCAAGCGCTACTTCTCCGCACTCGATCTGTGGAACAACGACGACGAGGCCACCCCCGACGTGTGGGAGGTCCTCTTCAAGCGCGGCCACGACCTGAAGATGAGCCGGCTGACCGCGGCGATGCTCGGGGTCAACGCGCACATCAACCACGACCTGGCATTGGCGCTGATCGGCACCTGGAACGAGGTGGGCGCGCCGGCCGACGACCTCATCCACCCCGACTACCTGCTGGTCAACCAGATCTTCTTCGAGGAGATCCCGCCGCTGCGCCGGGGCTTCTCGACCCGCTGGCAGCTGGAGATCGACGAGTTCGTCGGCCCGCTGGACGACTGGAGCCAGCGGACGCTGGTCACGGTCACCCGCGCGCACGCCTGGGACCAGGCCCGGCGCCTGTGGGAGCTGCGCAACGACGCGGAGGACTTCGAGGAGGCGCGGCGGGCGATGGACCGGGCGGCGTCGCTGGTCGCCGAGTTCGCGATCGTGGGCGACCGGCTGGTCAACACGGCCGGGTGGGGCGTCACCCGGACGTGGCACGCGCTGAGGGGCATGTTCCGGCACCGGGAGCGGGTCGGTTCTTAGCGAACTCTTACGATCCGCCCTACCAGCTTTGACCCGGGACGCGGATCGTTGACGGGTGACCGCTCGTCGTTGGCATGCGGACGCCGGGGGCGTCGCGGCCGCCACCTCGCTGCTCCTGGTGACCGCCCTCTGGGCCGGCCACGGGGGCATCCGTGACCTGGGCGTGCTCTCCGCCGGGCGCTTGAGCGGGCTGTGGTCGGCCGACCTGCTGCTGATCCAGGTGCTGCTGATGGCGCGCATCCCGATCGTCGAGCGGGCCTTCGGGCAGGACCGGCTGGCCCGCTGGCACCGGTGGACCGGGTTCACCTCGTTCTGGCTGATGGTGCTGCACATCGTGCTGATCACGGTGGCCTACACCGGCACCGACTCGCGCAGCGTGCTGGGCGAGCTGTGGGACCTGGTCCTCGACTATCCGGGCATGCTGCTCGCCACGGCGGGCACGCTGCTGCTGGTCATGGTGGTGGTCACCTCGATGCGGGCGGCCCGGCGCCGGTTGCGCTACGAGTCGTGGCATCTCCTGCACCTGTACGCCTACCTCGGCGTCGGCCTGGCCCTGCCGCACCAGCTCTGGACCGGCGCCGACTTCCTGGCCTCGCCGCTCGCGACGGCCTATTGGTGGACGCTCTACGCGGTGTCGGCCGGCGCCCTGGTGGCGTACCGGCTGGGGCTGCCGGTCTGGCGCACCCGGCGTCATCGGCTCGTGGTCTCGCATGTGGTCCCGGAGGGACCGGGTCTCACGTCGGTCTATCTGGCCGGGCGGCAGCTGGGCGCCCTTCCGGTACGCGCGGGGCAGTTCTTCCAGTGGCGCTTCCTCGACGGGCCGGGATGGTCGCGGGCGCACCCCTACTCGCTGTCGGCCACCCCGCACGGCGACCGGCTGCGGATCACGGTGAAGGACCTGGGCGACGGCAGCGCCCGGGTCTCGTCGCTGCGGCCCGGCACCCGGGCGCTGATCGAGGGGCCGTACGGCAGGCTCACCGGCGAGAGCTATCCGGGCGGCCCGGTGACGCTGCTGGCCTGCGGCATCGGGGTGACGCCGCTGCTGGCGCTGCTGGGCGAGCTGCGCTACCGGCCGGGCGAGGCGACGCTCGTCTACCGGGCCCGCAGCGAGGCCGAGATCGCGTTCCGCGGCGAGCTGGAGTGGTTCGCGCGGCATCGCGGGGTACGGGTGGTCTACCTGCTCGGGTCGCGCGGCCCGTCGTGGCTGCCCGCGCAGTTCGCCGGCGCCACGCTGCCTCAGGTCGTGCCCCGGATCGGCGCCTCCGAGGTCTACATCTGCGGCCCCGAGGAGTGGGCGGCGGAGGCCCGGTCGGCGGCGCGGGCGGCCGGGGTGCCCGCGGCCCGGGTGCACACCGAGTTGTTCTCCTGGTAGCGGGAAGGGAAGAGATGCGCCGGATCACGCTGTGGCTGTTCTCGACGGTCGCCGCGGTCGTCCTGTTGTTCAGCTACCGCACCAGCACCGCCGGTTCCAGCGGTCCCGCGGTCGCGGCAACCGCTCCCGCTTCGCTGCCGCAGGGCGGCGGGAAGACCTACACCGGGAACGTCGCGCAGACCCGGTGGGGGCCGGTGCAGGTCTCGATCACCGTGTCGGGCGGCCGGATCACCGACGTCGGCGTGCCCACCTACCCGTCGAACAACGGGCGGGACGTGGAGATCAACTCGCGGGCGCTGCCGATCCTGCGGCAGGAGACGCTGGAGAAGCAGAGCGCCGACATCGACGCCGTCTCCGGCGCTACCGTCACGAGCGACGGCTACCGGCAGTCGCTGCAGTCCGCGTTGGACGCGGCGCACCGGAACTGAGGGGAACGGCGTGCGCATCCTGGTGGTGGAGGACGACGCGGCGGTGCGGGACTCGCTGGCGCGCACCCTCCGCTTCGAGGGGCATCAGGTCGAGACGGCGGCCGACGGCGTCGAGGCGCTCGAGGCGGTCACCGGGTCCGAGCCGGACGCGATGATCCTCGACGTCAGCATGCCCCGGCTCGACGGCCTGCAGACCTGCCGGCAGCTGCGGTCGGCGGGCGTGGTGCTGCCGGTGCTGATGCTGACCGCCCGGGACAGCGTGGGCGACCGGGTGGCGGGGCTCGACGCCGGCGCCGACGACTACCTGGTCAAGCCGTTCGCCCTGCAGGAGCTGCTGGCCCGGGTGCGCGCGCTGCTGCGGCGCTCGGCCCTCGCCGCCGGGCCGCCGCCGTCGTCCGGCGGCCGGCTCACCTTCGCCGACGTGCGGCTCGACCCGGTCACCCGCGAGGTGTGGCGGGGCTCGCGGCCGCTGCGGCTGACCCGCACCGAGTTCGCGATCCTGGAGGCGTTCCTGCGCCACCCGCGGCAGGTGCTCACCCGGGCGGCGCTGTTCGAGCAGGTCTGGGGGTACGACTTCGGGGAGTCCTCCAACAGCGTCCACGTCTACCTCGGCTACCTCCGCCGCAAGCTGGAGGCCGACGGCGAGTCCCGGCTGCTGCACACCGTGCGGGGCGTGGGCTTCGCGCTGCGCGAAGACCCGCTGTGAGCCCGCTCGCCCGCGGCTGGGCGACCGGCTGGTGGCGGCGGCGGACCCTGCACGCGCGGATGGCGTTCCTGGTCGGCGCCGCGGTCGCGATCGCGCTCATCGCCTTCGCCATCGCCTCCTGGGTGGCCGTGCGCGGGCTGCAGGAGCACCGGATCGCGGCCCAGCTCAGCACGGACGCCCTCGCCATCTCGCAGTCGCCGGGGCAGTGGGCGGCCAACCGGGACGGTCCGCCCGGCGATGCCGGTCGGCCCGGCCGCAACCATCGGCGGGAGCTGGGCCCGCGCTGGCAGATCCTCTCGGCCGGCGGTGAGGTGGTCAGCGCGCCGGACAGCCCGCTTCCGGTCACCGCCGGGGCGCGGTCGGTGGCGGCCGGTGCGGGCAAGGGCCGGTCGGTCCGGGAACGGGTCACCATCGGCGACGACAGCTATCAGATGCTGACGACCGCGATCAACCGGGGCGGGGCGGTGCAGGTCGCGATCGACGAGGAGGAGTCCCGCCGTACGCTCGATGTGCTCGGAATCCTGCTCGGCATCGGCTGTGTCGTGGGCATCGTCGGGGCCGCCTTCGCCGGGCGAGCCGTGGCCCGGGCCGGACTGCTGCCGGTCGAGCGGCTCACCGAGGCGGTCGAGGAGGTCGCGGCCACCACCGACCTGACCCGGCCGATCGAGGTGACCGGGGAGGACGAGGTCGCCCGCCTGGGCCGCTCGGTGAACACGATGCTGGCCGCCATCGACACCTCCCGCCGGCAGCAGCGGGCGCTGGTCGAGGACGCGGGCCACGAGCTGCGGACGCCGCTGACCAGCATCCGTACCAACGTCGAGCTGCTGCTGACCGTCGAGCGCCACCCCGAGCTGGCCGACCGGCTGCCGCCGGAGGACCGGGCCAAGCTGCTCGCCGACCTCGACGCCCAGGTGCGCGAGCTGGCGACGCTGACCACCGAGCTGGTCGAGCTGGCCCGGGAGGACGCCGCGCGGGAGGCGGCCGAGCCGGTCGAACTGGCCGACGTGGTGACGGCCGCGATCAACCGGGTGCGGATCCGGGCTCCGGGGCTGGTCTTCACGGCGTCGCTGGCGCCGGCGCGGGTGATCGGGCGGCCCGGCGAGCTCGAGCGGATGGTCGTGAACGTGCTCGACAACGCGGCCAAGTGGAGCCCGCCAGGCGGCGAGGTGACCGTGGTGCTGGCCGGCGGGGTGCTGACGGTGGCGGACCACGGCCCGGGGATCGCCGGCGAGGACATGCCGCACGTCTTCGACCGCTTCTACCGCGCGGCGGCGGCGCGGTCGATGCCCGGCTCGGGGCTGGGGCTCGCGATCGTGGCCCAGACCGCCGCCCAGCACGGCGGCACCGTCGCCGCCGGCCCGAACACGCCGGCCGGCACGGTCGTGACCATCACGCTGCCGGTCGCGCCGGGCGACGATCAGGCCGGCCCGCCGAGCTGATCGATCGAGCGCAGCGCCTCGATGACGCTGGCGATGTGCTCGCGCATCGCGGCCTCGGCCACCTTGGCGTCGCCGTCCCGGATCGCCGCGATGATCCGCTCGTGCTGGGGCAGCGACTGCTGCGGCCGGCCCGGCAGCAGCGAGAGCACGAACTGGTGCCGCACCAGCTGGCCGCGGAGCGTGCCGACGATCCGGTCGGCCGTGCGGTGCCCGGCGATCTGCCGGATCAGCGCGTGCAGCCGCTGGTTGAGGTCGCTGTAGCGCCGATACTCCCCGGCGTCGACCGCCCGCCGCATCAGCAGGGCGATCTCGTCGAGCTCGGAGGCCCGCTCGGCGTCGATCCGCTCCGCGGCGCGGGCCGCGATCAGGCCCTCGACCACCATGCGTACCTCGGTGATCTCGATCGCCTCGTCGAGCGACACCTTGCGCACCTGTGCGCCCCGGTTGCGCTGGGTCTCGATCAGCCCCTCGGCCGCGAGGTCCTGCAGGGCCGCCCGGACGTTGAACCGGCTGGCCCCGAACCGGGTCATCAGCTGCGCCTCGACCAGCCGCTCACCGGGCAGGAACTCGCCGGACAGGATCGCGTCGCGCAGCGCCTCACCCACATGCCGACGGTCACCGTCGCCGTCTGCCGCCATGTCCGTCCGTGCCCTCGCGCTCGCCGTCGGCACGCGCCCCTCGTGCCGTGCTGCGAAGGATACCGCCCGTCGTGCCCGGCGGCGCGGCCTCAGCTCCGGGGGGAGGGCAGCCGATAGGACGATCGTGCCGGAGCAGCTCTTCCTTCTCGGCAACCTGGTCATCATGGTGGCGTACGCGGCGATCATGGTGGCCATCGTGGTGCCCGTGAGCCGGGCGGGTCAGCTGCGCAGCAACAAGCTCGCGGTCGCGACCGCCCTCATCTTCTTCAGCTGCGCCGTCGGGCACGGGCTGCACGCCGTGGTCACCTATCACGCCATCGTGGCCGGGCACCCGGGGCACGAGGCGCCGGCCGGCTGGTCTTGGCCGTCGGCGATCTGGGATCTGTTCACCGCCGGGGTCGGCGTCTACTACTGGAGCCTCCGCCGCAGCTACGGCGTGCTGCTCGGCCGGGGCGCCATCTACGTGTCGCCGTGGGAGAAGCACCGTCTCGAGGAGGCCGACGCCCGCGAACGCGCGGCCCGGGACGCGGCCGAGGCCCACCGCGCCACGCTCACCGCGGTCGCCGAGCAGACCGACGCGGCCATCATCGGCGTCTCGCGAGACGGCAAGGTCAACGCCTGGAACCACGGCGCCGAGATGATGTTGGGCTGGACGGCGGCCGAGATGGTGGGCCGGCCGATCGAGACCATCACCGACGACGCCGGCGGCCGGCACCAGCAGGAGCTCCTCGAGCGGGTGATGGCCGGCGAGCCGAACGTCGCGTACGAGGCACGCCGGATCCGCAAGGACGGCGGCCGGGTGGAGGTCGCGGTGAACATCACCGCCGTCCGCGACTCGGCCGGCGACATCATCGGCGTCTCGGTCGTCGCCCGCGACATCACCGCGGCCAAGGAGGCCGCCGACCGGCGGCGCGCGCTCGAGGAGCGCACCAACCAGCAGCAGCGGATGGAGAGCCTGGGCAAGCTGGCCGGCGGGATCGCCCACGACTTCAACAACATCCTGGCGATCATCATGAACTACACCGAGTTCGCGGCGGAGGCGGCGGACAATCCGGCCGTACGCGCCGATCTCGACCACGTGCGCACCGCGGCCGGCCGGGCCATGAACCTGACCCGGCAGCTGCTCACCTTCACCCGCGGCGACACGATCCAGCCGCAGGACGTCGATCTGAACGCCGCGATCGCCGAGGTGCGGGCCATGCTCGACCGCACCATCGGGGAGGACATCGCGCTCTTCGCCCGGCCCGGTGAGCGCCCCCTGGTCGTGCACGGCGACCCCGGGCAGCTCCAGCAGGTGCTGCTGAACCTGGCCATCAACGCGCGGGACGCGATGCCGGACGGCGGCACTCTGGTGATCGAAGCGGACGAGGCCGAGCTCGACGGCGAGGAGCTGAACATGCAGCCGGCCGTGTCCCCCGGCCGCTACGCCCGCATCCAGGTCAGCGACACCGGCGAGGGCATGTCGGCCGACGTGGCGGCGCACATCTTCGAGCCGTTCTACACGACCAAGCCGCGCGGCAAGGGCACCGGGCTCGGGCTGGCCACCGTCTACGGCATCGTGGCCGAGGCGGGCGGCAGCATCAACGTCTTCTCCGAGCTCGGCGTCGGCACGACGTTCCGGATCTACCTGCCGATGGCCGCGACCTCGGCCGGGCCGCCCGTGCCCGCCTCGCGCGGCGCCCCGCCGCCGTCCGGCGACGGCCGGACGGTGCTGGTGGTGGAGGACGAGGAGGCGCTGGCCCGGGTGGTGCACCGCATCCTGACCGCGGCCGGCTACCGGGTGCTGGCCGCGTCGACCGGCGCCGAGGCGTACGCGATCTTCCAGGACAAGGGCTGCGACGCCCTGCTCACCGACGTCATCATGCCCGAGATGTCCGGGCCGCGCCTGGCCGAGCTGGTCCACGACCGGCAGCCGGACCTGCCGGTGCTCTACATGTCCGGCTACAGCAACGGGCTGCTCGGCAGCACCCGCGTGCTCGACTCCGGCATCCCGTTCCTGGAGAAACCGTTCAGCAGTGGCGAGCTGCTGCAGAAGCTGCACGAGGCGCTGGAGCTCAGTCCCTCCCCGTCCGGTTCCCGCGAGACGGGTCGCCACTAGGGTTCCTACTATGGCGGACGAGACCATCGGCATCATCGGCGCCGGCATCGTGGGCCTGGCCATCGGGCGCGAGCTCACCCGGCGGCGCCCCGGCGCGCGCGTCGTGGTGGTCGAGAAGGAGAGCCGGGTCGCGGTCCACCAGACCGGCCACAACTCGGGCGTCGTGCACGCCGGCATCTACTACAAGCCCGGCAGCCTCAAGGCGCGGCTCTGCACGCGCGGCGGCGCGATGCTGCGGGAATACTGCGCCGAGCGCCATCTGCCGTACGACGAGTGCGGCAAGCTGGTCGTGGCGGTGACCCCGGACGACGTCGTCCGCCTCGACGCGCTCGCGGCCCGGGCCGGCGACAACGCGGTGCCGGGGCTGCGGCGGGTCGGCCCGGCCGAGATCCGCGAGATCGAGCCGCACGGCGCCGGCCTGGCCGCGCTGTACTCGCCCCGCACCGCGATCACCGACTACGTGCGCATCGCCGAGGCGTTCGCCGACGACATCGTGGCGGCCGGGGGCGAGGTGCGTCTCAACTTCCCGGTCACCTCGGTCTCGTCCGTGCCGGGCGGCCTGGCCGTGCGCTCGCCCGCCGGGGAGGTCGTCGCCGGCCAGCTCATCGTCTGCGCCGGCATCCACTCCGACCTGGTGGCCGGCCTGGCCGGGGACACGGCGGCCCCACGGATCATCCCGTTCCGCGGTGAGTACATGCGGGTCAAGGCCGACAAATCGGGCATGGTGCGCGGCTTGATCTACCCGGTGCCGGACCCGAGGTATCCGTTCCTCGGCGTTCATTACACGCGGCGCGTGGACGGGACTCTCGAGGTCGGCCCCAACGCCGTGCTCGCGACCGCCCGCGAGGGATATCGACTGGGCGACGTCTCCCTGCGCGACCTCCGGGGCATCGCGTCCTGGCCGGGCACCTGGAAGATGGCGGCGCGGCACTGGCGGACCGGAATCCGGGAGATGTACGGGTCGGTATCCATGCGCGCTTACATGAAGGCGGCCCGGCGCTACGTCCCCGAGATCGGCGTCGGTGACGTCGAGCGGGCCGGCGCCGGCGTGCGCGCCCAGGCGCTGGACCGCGACGGCACCCTCGTCGACGACTTCCGCATCCACCGCCTCGGACCGGTCACGGCCGTCCGCAACGCCCCCTCACCGGCGGCCACCTCGAGCATGGCCATCGCCGAGCACGTCCTCGACGTCCTGGACGGCAAGCCCGTCGACTGATCCCACCGGCTGCGTCCCCGCCCGCCGCGCGGTCCCATCGCCGGCCGCTCACCCGTCGGCCTCCCGCCGTTCGGGCTGCTCACCGGCGGGACCTCAGCGCCGTCCTCGCGCTGATCTCGCCGCCCAGCGGTCGGGCCGCACCCGCCGGCTCGCGGACCCACCTACCGGCGTGCGGACGCGCCCGGCCGAGCCACTCCGCCGCGCCCTTTGCTCTGCTTACCGAAGCGAACGTCGCCCTGCTCACCGACTACGCGCGCCACGGGTGGGCGTGGGCGATGCGCGTATCGGTAAGCAGCGCAAAGGGCGGAAAACTGCCTGCTCACCGCAACTGCCGAGCGTCGGCGGGGCGGGCACGGGGCGGCGGGCGTGAGAGACTCGGGCATGATCGAGAGCAGGCCGCCGGTGCCGCCGTTCGACGAGCGGACGGCGCGGCAGAAGGTGCAAGCCGCGGAGGACGCCTGGAACACCCGCGACCCGCACCGGGTCAGCCTGGCCTACACGGCCGGCTCGGTGTGGCGCAACCGCGACCAGTTCGTCACCGGCCGCGAGCAGATCGTCGCCTTCCTCACCGCCAAGTGGGAGCGCGAGCTCGACTACGCGCTGCGCAAGAGCCTCTGGGCGTACGCGGGGGATCGCATCGCCGTGCGATTTCAGTACGAGTGCCGTGACCGGGCCGGCCAGTGGTGGCGCAGCTACGGCAACGAGCTGTGGGAGTTCGACGAGTACGGCCTGATGCGCCGGCGGGAGGCCTCCATCAACGACGTGCGCATCGCCGAGGCGGACCGGCGGCTGTTCGGGCCGCGCCCCGACGGCGAGCGCGGCCCGGAGTTCGACATTCCGCTCAGCTGAACTGGGGGATGATCTCCTCGGCGAAGCGCTGCAGGGGCTCGTGGTCGTAGGCCACCCGCGGCAGGTAGAAGATGACGTAGTCGCAGCCGGCGTCGAGGACCCGGGTGACCCGCTCGATGACCTCGGCGTTGGACCAGGACAGGTCGACGTCCATCGAGGTGGACTTGGCGATCGACGCGTAGTCGCGGCCGACATTGTCGCAGTGCTCGCGCAGCACGGCGAGCTTGCGACGGATCAGGTCGGGGTCGCTGTTGCCGACGTTGCAGCCGTCGGCGTACTGCGCGACCAGCTTGAGCGTGACCTTCTCGCCGCCGCCGCCGATCCAGAACCGGGGCTTGCGGCGCGGCTGGTTGATCGGGCCGTCGATGGCGTAGTGCTTGCCGGTGAAGACCGGGCGGTCCTCGGTCCACATCTTGTGCACGATCTGGACCGCCTCGCGGAAGGCGCCCATCCGCTCGGGCACCTCGGTCCAGCGGTAGCCGTACGCCTTCCACTCGTGCTCGTACCAGCCGGCGCCCAGGCCCGCGTAGAGGCGGCCGTGGCTGGCCACGTCCACGGTCGAGGCGATCTTGGCGTACAGGGACGGTTGCCGGTAGCCGTTGCAGCCGACCATCTGGCCGATGTTGACCCGGCTGGTGTCGCGGGCCAGCGTGGCGGTGGCCGTCCAGCACTCGAAGACCGCGTTGTCGGTCGGCTCGGGCACGGTGTGGAAGTGGTCGTAAAGCCAGATCGAGTCCCACGGGCCGGCGTCGGCGAGCTTGGCGACCGCGGTCATCGCCTCGTACTGCTCGACCGGATCGGCGATCTCGGTCAGGTCCATCTTCCAGCCCTGGGGCACGAACACTCCGAAGCGCACACTCATGCACACGAACTTAATCGACGAGATGATGTCGAGCGACGGAGATCGGCTTCGTCCGGTGGGTGAGGAAGGGAGAGACCATGCCGCGTTACCTGCTCATCGTCGACTACCGGCCGGGCGACGTCGAGGCGCCGATGGACGAGTGGAAGCCCGACGAGATCAAGGCACACATGGACTACTACGGGGCGCTCAACCGGATGCTCACCGAGACCGGTGAGCTGGTCGGGGGCGAGGCGCTGACCTCGCCGGCCCAGGGCAAGGAGGTGGTCTCCGACGGCGCCGGCGCCACGGTGGTGACCGACGGGCCGTTCGCCGAGGCCAAGGAGATGCTGGCCGGCTACCAGATCGTCGAGGTCGAGTCGGAGGAGCGGGCCATCGAGATCGCCGCGCTGGTCTCCGCGGTGCCGGGGCCGGGCGGGGTGCCGCTGCGGCAGCCGATCACGGTTCGCCGGGTCATGTCCGACGCCGACTTCGAGGCCCTCGGCGCATGAACGATCTGCTGCGCGAGCTCGCCCCGCAGGTGCTGGGCGTGCTCGCGCGTCGGTCGCAGGATTTCGGGGCGGCCGAGGACGCCGTACAGGAAGCGCTGGTCAAGGCCTATCTGCAGTGGCCGGAAGCCGGAGTCCCGGAGAACCCCCGCGGATGGCTGTTGCAGACCGCCTCGCGCAAGTTGATCGATGCGATGCGGAACGCCGAGGCGCGGCGGCGCCGGGAGGAGGCCGCCTATCTGGGTGAGACGGGAGGGGAGGCCTGGCCCGAGGACGACACGCTCACCGTCCTGAGCATGTGCTGCCATCCGTCGCTCACCCCGGCGTCCCAGGTGGCGCTCACCCTGCGGGCGGCCGGCGGCCTCACCACCGCCGAGATCGCGGCCGCCTTCCTGGTGCCCGAGGCCACCATGGCCCAGCGGATCAGCTGGGCCAAACAGAAGATCAAGAGCTCGGGCGTGGGCTTCGGCCCGGGCCCGGAGAGCCAGGTGCGGCGCGTGCTCTACCTGATCTTCAACGAGGGGTACGCGGTGAGCACCGGCCCGTCGCTGCACCGGGCGGAGCTGTCGGGGGAGGCGATCCGGCTCGCCCGGCTGCTGAGCCACGAGGACCCGGAGAACGCCGGCCTGCTCGCGCTCATGCTGCTGACCGACGCCCGCCGCCCGGCACGGCTCGGCCCCGGCGGCGATCTGGTGCCGCTGGAGGAGCAGGACCGTACGCTCTGGAACCGCGCCCTGATCGCCGAGGGGACCGCCGTGCTCGACGCCGCGATCACCCGTGGCCGGGTCGGCGAGTATCAGCTGCAGGCGGCCATCGCGGCCCTGCACGACCGGGCGCCGAGCACCGCGGAGACCGACTGGCCGCAGATCCTCGCGCTCTACGGCCTGCTCGAGCGGATGACCGGCAACCCGGTGGTGGCGCTGAACCGAGCGGTCGCGCTGGCCATGGTGGACGGACCGCGGGCCGGGCTCAAGGCGCTCGACGATCTCGGCGACCGTCTCGCCGGGCATCATCGCCGGGACGCGGTTCGCGCCCACCTGCTCGAACGGGCGGGGGAGCCGGAGGCGGCCGCGCGGCTGTACGCTGCCGCGGCGGGCCGCACCACCAGCCTGCCCGAGCGGCGCTACCTGACGACCCGGGCGGCGCGGCTGCGGTGATGCGGGGGAGCGGGGGCCGATGTACTTCGTGAGCTGGGGCGCGGTGCGACGGCGCACCGCGCAGGCGGTGCTGCTCGCGGTGCTGGCGGCACTGGCCGCGGCGGTGGCGTCGGCCGGGCCCTGGTTCGGCCTGACCGTGGCGTCGCGGGCGGCGGGCGCCGAGGTGGCGGCCCGGCCCGCGGCCCAGCGGGTGATCACGGTGCACCAGCCGGAGGCGGAGACCAACGGCGATCCCCGGCGGGCGCTCGACGCCTTGGACGCCCGGGTGCACGCCCTGCTCCCGCTGGCCGGCACGACGCCGATCCTGGGTCTCGCCCAGGACACGATCTACATCGACACGCTGCACGGTTCCGCGCCCTCGGGCATGCCGGTCGCCTACCGCGACGGGTTCTGCGACAACGTACGGCTGACCGGCGCCTGCCCGACGACCCCGTCGACCGTGGCGATCAGCGACGACGTGGCCAAGCGCCTGGGCCTGGAGATCGGGGACACCTTTCCGGTACGCCCGGACGGGGCGGTCGGCTCGCTGACCCTGCGCGTGGTCGGCGTCTACGTGCCGGTCGGCGCGTACTGGACCGACAAGCTCTTCCTCGCCCAGGGCGACCTCGACCCGGTGTTCACCACGCTCGACACGTTCCGGCAGCCGCAGCTGGGGCGGCCCACGCTGGCGGTCGCGCTGCCGGTGCCCCTGCCGCTGCTGCGCGGCGACGCCCTCTACGACCTCAACGGCGTGCTCAACGCGGCCGGCACCCGCTTCGCCGCCGCCCAGCTCGACCTCGACAACCCGACCGGCGAGCTGTTCGACGCGGTCATCGCCGACCGTGCCACCGTCCTCGAGGGCGTGCTCGTCGCGCTGGTCCAGTTCCTGGTGCTGGCGTGGTTCGCGCTCGGGCTGGCCGGGCGGCTCACCGGCCGCGACCGGCGGGCCGACGCCGGGCTGCTCAAGCTGCGCGGCGCGACCCGCGGCGGCCTGCTGCGGCTCACCGCCGGCCAGCACGTGCCGCCGCTGCTGACCGGCGCCGCGATCGGGCTCCCGCTCGGCATCCTCGCCGCCTGGCTGGTCGCCGGCTCGCTGCCGGTGCGCTCGGAGTGGTGGATCGCCCTGCTGATGGCCGTCGGCGCGGTCCTCGCGGTCGCGCTCGGCGGCCTGCTCGTGCTGGCCGCGATGGACGCGCTGGCCCAGCGGGCGCCGGTGGTCGCGCTGCTGCGCCGGGTGCCGCTGGCCCGCCGCGACTGGCGGTCCCGCTTCGTCGACCTGGCGTTCGTGGCACTCGCCGCCGGCGCCGTCTACCAGGCCCGCACCGGCGGCCCGGCGAGCGGCCTCGGCGTCGCCGCCCCGGCCCTGGTCGCGCTGGCCGTCGGGCTGCTGATGGCCCGGCTGCTGCGCTGGGTCGCCGACCGGGCCGGCGGGGTCGCGCTGCGCGCCGGCCGGGTCCGCGCCGGCCTCACCGCGGTGCAGATCTCCCGGCAGCCCGGCACCGACCGGGTGTTCACCGTGCTGGTGCTCGCCGTCGCCCTGATCGCGCTGACCACCGGCGGGCTGGCCGCCGGCCACCGGGCCCGCGCCGATCGGGCCGCCCAGGAGCTGGGCGCGGCCCGGGTCCTCACCGTGCGGGCCGAGTCGCGCACCCAGCTCGAGTACGCGGTCCGGCAGGCCGACCCGGCCGGCCGGCAGGCGATGGCGGTCGTCGTCGACACCACCGCCGACCCGCCGGTGCTCGCCGTCGACAGCGGCCGGCTGGCCGCCGTCACCACCTGGAAGGGCCCGATCGGTGCGCTGACCCGGCCGGCGCCACGGCCGGCGCCGGCGCCCCTGATCACCGGCCGCACCCTGACCGTCGGGATCGACCGCGACCCGGGCGGCCCGGCCCTGCTCGGCGTGATCCTGCAACACGAGGGCACCGGCAACGGCTTCCGGGTCGAGCTGCGCGGCCTGCGCGCCGGCGCCCAGCGCGCGACCGCGGCGGTGCCGTCCTGCGCCCGGGCCCCCGGCTGCCGGCTGGTCGGCTGGCAGCTGTTCCCGGCCGCGGGCGGGCTCACCATCACCTCGGTCGCCCAGCAGGGCCCGGCCGCCACCGTGCTCGACGCGGCCGCGCTGGCCGACGTGCGCCGCTGGCACGCCGGTTACACCGGGGCGGCCGCCCGCTACCTGTCCGCGCAGCGGGGCCTGGCCGTCTCCGCCACCGACTCCTCGGGCACCGACGTCCTCGCCGTCGACGCCCCGCTCCCGCTGCCGATCGTGCTGGCCGGCGCCCGGCCCGACAAGTGGACCTTCGACGACGCGATGTCGGCCCGGTTCGGCGGCACCAGCACCCCGGTCGACGTCGTCGCGACCGTGCCGGTGCTGCCCGTGCTCGGCGGGAACGGCCTGCTCACCGACCTCGACGCGGCCCGCCGCCTGGCCGCCGACGCCGACCTCGGCGGCACGTTCCAGGTGTGGCTGGCCGGGGGCGCACCGGCCCCGGTCGTCGACGCGCTGCGCGCCCAGGGCCTGACCGTGCTCGCCGACCACAGCGCGGCCGCCCGCACCGCGGCCCTGGCCGCCGAGGGCTCGGTGGTCACCGCGCCGTTCGGCCTGTTCGTCGTGGCCATGGCGCTGCTGCTGGCGGCCACCCTGATCGGCGTGCTGGCGGCGGCCAACCGGGAACCGCAGATCGCCCTGCTGCACGCGCTGCGGGTGCAGGGCCTGTCCCGACGCACCGCCGCGGTCAGCGGCTACCTCGGCATGGTCGCGCTGGTCCTCGCGGGCGTGGCCGGCGGCCTGGTCGCGGCGCTGGTCGCCGGGCCGGTCGCGCACGTCACCGCACCGCCGTTCGCCGACCACTGGCGGGTGGTCCCGCCGCCGGGCGTGCTGTCGCCGCCGGTGCTCGGCCTCGCCGCGGTCGCCGGGCTGGTCGTGTTCGGCGCGGCCGGCTGGGTCGCGACCCGGGCCGCGCGGAAGGGCGCCCGATGATCGCGCTCGTGCTCGCCATGGTCTGGGTCCGCCGCGGCCAGGCCGTGACGCTCGCCCTGCTCACGCTGTTCGGGGTGGCCGCCGCCGTGGCCGCGCCCGCCTACCTGCGGGCCGCCGACCGGGCCGTCGCCGCCGGCCAGGTCGGCACCTCGCGGGCCGAGGAGCGCAGCCTCAGCCTGATCGCCCGGCAGCACGACCGCCGGCCCGGACGCACCCGGGCCGACCTCACCGCCCACGACGTCGCGCTCGGCGACACCGGCTCGTCGCTGGTGAGCCTGCCCGGCTTCGACTACACGTACGCGGCCGAGTTCCCCACCACCGGCCTCGACCCGGACAACCGCTACCGCACCCGGCTCGTCTACCGGCAGCAGGCGTGCCGCCACCTGACCGTCACCGCCGGCCGCTGCCTGATCGGCGAGTCCGATGTGGTCCTCGGCGAGCAGACCGCGAAACGGCTGAAGATCGGGCCGGGCGACGAGATCCGCCTGCGGTACAGCTTCTTCAACCGCAAGACCAACGAGTGGATCGCCGACGGCGCCGCCAAGCGGCTGCTGGTCAGCGGCGTCTACCGGGCCACCGACCCGGGCGAGGCCTACTGGGGCGCGCACAACTACTTCGGCGCCGACACCGGGGCCCGGGCCGGCGAGCCGGCGTTCGTCACCAACGCCACCCTCACCGGGATGGACCGGGGCGACGTCGACCAGAGCATCGACGGCTCGGCCCCGGCCACCGCGCTCTCGGTCGACCGCCTCCCGGCCGTACGGGACGGGCTCGCCCGCCTGAACGCGCAGGTCGCCCGGCTCGGCGGCGGCATCTCGGTGGACACCCGGATGCCCGATCTGCTGGCCCGGATCGACGCCGGCCGGGCGGCCGCGCACCGGATCGTGCCGGTGCTCGCCGTGTCGCTCGTGCTGCTCGCCTGCCTCACCATCTACCTGGCCGTCGGCTACGGCACCGAGGGCCGCCGTCCCGAGCTCGCCGTGGTCGCCCTGCGCGGCGCCCGCTGGGGTCAGCGCTGGTGGCTGGCCACCGGGGAGAACCTGGTGGCGATCCTGGCCGGCGCGGTCCTCGGCTGCCTCGCCGGCCAGGTGCTCGTCGATCTGTTCGCGGCCTGGCGCTTCCCCGGGGTCGGCGCCGATCCCGGGCTCGAGGCGCTGCGCTGGGCGCCGGCCGCCGCGGCCGCCGCCGTGGTCACCGCGCTGCTCGCCGAGCGCCGCCAGCTCGGCCGCCCGGTCGCCGAGCTGCTGCGCCGGGTCCCGCCCGCGCCCCGCGCCGCCGGGGCGATCGCCGCCGAGGCCGTGGTCGTGCTGCTGGCCGCCGTCGCGGTCGCCCAACTCGCCGTCACCGGCGGCGGCCTCACCGGCGTCGGCACCTTCGCCGCCGCCCTGGTGCTGGTCGCCGCCGCCCTGGTCGCGGCCCGGGTGATCCTGCCCTGGTCGACCGTGCTGGCCCGCCGCCAGCTGCGGGTGGGCCGGCTCGCCACCGCGCTGGCCGCCTTCCAGGTCTCCCGGCGGCCCGGCGGGGCCCGCCTGTTCGCGCTGCTCACGGCCGCGATCGCGGTCGTCGGGTACGCGGCCGGCGCGGTCGACGTCGGCGCCCGCGGCCGCGAGGTGCAGGCCGGCGTCGGCATCGGCGCGGCCCGGGTGGTCTCGGTCGGGTCGGTCAGCCGCCAGGGCCTGCTGGCCGCGGTGCGGGCAGCCGACCCGGCCGGCGCGTACGCGATGGCCGCCGTCCGCCTGCCCGCCGAGCGCGGCCGCCCGCCGGTCCTCGCGATCGACACCGCCCGCGCCGCGAAGGTCGCCGAGTGGGGCGGCTACGACCCCGCCCGGGTCGCGCCCGTGCTGCGCCCGCCGGCCGGCCGGCCGGTCCCGCTCCGCGGCGGGCGGTTCACCTTCGACATCACGGCCGGGAAGCTGACCGTCGGCAAGGGCGTGCTCGCCACCGTCGTGCTGTCCCCGGCCGGCGGGCCCGCCGACGAGTCGGTCGGCCTCGGCGAGCTGATCGCCGGCCGGCACTCGTACACCGCCGACGTCCCGGCCTGCGCCGCCGGCTGCGCCGTCAAGTCGCTGCAGCTCGCCGGCCGGGCCGGGTCGCTCGATCTGACCGGGGTGATCACGCTGCACGCGGTGCGGGCGGCGGCCGGGACCGCCGCCGGCGACGTCGCGCCGGCGGGGCTCCCGGCCGGGGCGCTGGCGGCCGCCGACGGCTGGCGGGCGACCGAGGGCGGCCGGCTCACCGCCGGTCCGGACGGCCTCCGGGTCGAGATCACCTCGCTCAACGGCATCACCGACGGGCTGTTCGTGCAGCCGGCCGACGCGCCGCGCCCACTGCCGGTGGCCACCGCCGGCCCGGTCGTCGTCTCGGCGGTGCGCGGGCTCGACGGCCGGGCGCTGACCGTGACCGAGGCGCTGCGGGTGCCGGCCGTTCCCGGGCTCGGCACCGGGGCCGTGCTGGCCGACCTCGAGTACGCCGACCGGCTCGCCACCGACGCCGCCCCGACCGTGCAGGGCCAGGTGTGGCTGTCCGCGGACGCCCCCGCCGACGCCGTCGGCAGGCTGCGCGCGGCCGGGCTGGTGGTCACGTCCGACATCCGGGCCGCGCAGGTGCGGGCCCAGCTCGACCGGCAGGGCCCGGCGCTGGCGCTGTGGTTCTACGTGATCGTCGCGGTGCTGGCCGTGGCGCTCGCGGCCGGCGCGCTGGTGCTGGCCGCCACCGTGGACCGGTCGCGGCGCGTCGAGGACCTGACGGCGCTGCGCGGGCAGGGACTGACCCGGGCGGCCGTCCGGCGGGCGACGCTGTGGACGTACCCGGTGCTGGTCGGTGCGGCGGTCGTGGCCGGCACCGCGATCGCGCTGCTCGGCTGGCGGCTGACCGGGTGGGCGCTGCCGCTGGCCGGCCTCGATCCGCCGGCGTTGCCGCTGCCGGAGCTGCCCCGGCCGCTGTCGTTGCTGGGCGCCGCCGTGGCCTCGTTCGTGGTGCTGTCGGCGGTGGCCGTACTGGCCGGTAGGCGTACCCTCCGGTCGATCCGCTAGGGTTTGTCCCGTGGATCACGCGAGTGCGAGGCGCGGTCCAGGTGGTGGCTGGCGTCGGCCGCGAAGCGGCCGCATCCCGGTGTTGGATTCGGGCGTTTCGCGGACGCCGTCAGGCGCCGCCTGGACCGCGCCTCGCACTCGCGTGATCCACGGGACAAACCCTGGCGGCTAGAGTGGTGCGATGCCGCACCGGAGGCCGACGTTGGCCGATGTCGCCGCCGAAGCCGGCGTGTCCAAGGCGGCCGTCTCGCGGGTCATCAACGACGCGCCCGGCGTCTCGGCGCCGACCCGCTCCCGCGTGCAAGAGGTGATCGAGCGGCTCGGCTACCGGCCCGACCCGGTGGCGCGGGCGCTGGCGTCGGGGCACGGCGACCTGGTCGAGCTCGTGGTGGTCGACGACGCCTCGGTGTTCAGCGACAGCCCCTACTACGGGCGGGTCACGGCCGGCATCCTCCAGGAGCTGGCCGGCACCAACGCCCACCTGCGCGTGCACGTGGTCGATGAAGGAGACGCGGCGGCGCTGCTCGCGCGCCTGGCCGAGACGGTCTCGCTCGGCGTGCTGCTGATCAATGTGCCGGACCCGCTGGCGGCCTCCTTCCACGACCGCTGTGGCCGGGTGGTCTCGATGGCCCCGTCGGCGCCCGGTGTCCCGTACGTGAGCATGGAGAACGCCGAGGGCGCGTACGCCGCGGTCATGCATCTGCACGCGACCGGCCGGCGTCGCATCGCCGCGCTGCACGGGCAGGAGAGCAACCACGACGCCGCCGGCCGCCGCCTCGGATATCAGCGCGCCGTGCGGGAGCTGGGGCTGCCGGAGATATCGCAGGCCGGCAAGTTCCGGCGCGAGGCCGGATATCAGCTGACCGGCCGCCTGCTCGCCGATCATCCGGAGATCGACGCGGTGTTCGCGGGCTGCGACCTGATGGCGACCGGCGCGCTGCAGGCCCTCGCCGACCTCGGCCGCCGCGTGCCCGAGGACGTGGCGGTGGCCGGCTTCGACGACAGCGTGATCGCCTCGTGCACGACCCCGCCGCTGACCTCGGTGCGCCAGCCGGTCGAGCAGATGGCCGCGGCCGCCACCCGGGCCCTGGTCGAGCGGCGCATCGCCCCGCACTGGCGACTGGTGTTCCCGGCCGACCTCCAGGTTCGCCGGAGCTCGGAGAAGGGACATGTGACGTGGCCGAGATCCATTCCAACGGCATCGACCTCTGGTACGAGACCGTAGGCGACCCGGGCGACCCGCCCCTGCTCCTGATCATGGGGCTGGGGGCGCAGCTGATCGACTGGCCGGCCGGTTTCGTCGAGCAGCTCGCGGCGCGCGGCTTCCACGTGATCCTCTTCGACAACCGCGACGCCGGGCTCTCCACGCCGCTCGACGCCCTCGGCCTGCCCGACCTGCCGGCCATCATCGGCGGCGACCCGTCCACGGTGGCGTACCTGCTGGCCGATCTCGCCGACGACGCCGCCGGGCTGCTCAAGGCCCTGGGCATCGAGCGCGCCCACGTGGTCGGCGCCTCGATGGGCGGCATGATCGCCCAGCAGCTGACCATCGACCACCCCGGCCTGGTCGCCAGCCTCGCCTCGATCATGTCGACCACCGGCGCCCGCGGCGTCGGCCGGCCCACCCCCGAGGCGCAGGCGGTGCTGATCCGCCCGCCGGCCACCGGTAAGGAGGCCGCGATCGCCGCCGGCGTGGAGACTGCCCGGGTGATCGGCTCGCCCGGCTACCCGGTGCCGCAGGCCGAGATCGAGCGCCGGGTCGCCGCCAAGTACGACCGCGGGTACCGCCCGGCCGGCACCCTGCGTCAGTACGCGGCGATCATCGCGTCGCCCGACCGCACGGCCGCGCTGCACGACGTCAGCGTGCCGACCGTGGTGATCCACGGCGAGGCCGACCCGCTGATCCCGATGTCCGGGGGTCAGGCCACGGCGGCCGCGATCCCCGGCTCGTCGCTGGTGCTGATCCCCGGCATGGGCCACGACCTGCCCGTACAGCTGTGGACGCCGATCATCGACGAGATCGCCGCGAACGCGGCCCGGGCCGATCGCTGATCCCTCCCGGGGGCGGCGTAGTGTTGTTGTCTGATGCAGCAACTTTCCTGCGCCGCCCATCGAGAACGGATCGCCACCGTGAGTGACCTCAGTCTGCTGGTAGTCGTCGCGAGCACCCGCCCCGGCCGGGTCGGCCTGCCGGTCTCGCAGTGGTTCGTCGACGCCGCCAAGGCCAACGGCGGGTTCCAGGTGTCGGTGGCCGACCTGGCCGAGGAGAACCTGCCGCTGCTGGACGAGCCGCACCACCCGCGGCTGGCCCGGTACGAGCACGACCACACCAGGCGCTGGAGCGAGAAGGTCGCCGCCGCCGACGCGTTCGTCTTCGTGGCCCCCGAGTACAACTACGGCATCGCCCCCTCGCTCAAGAACGCCCTCGACTACCTGCACCACGAGTGGCGCTACAAGCCCGCGAGCGTGGTCAGCTACGGCGGCGTCTCGGCCGGCACGCGGTCGGCGATGGCCCTGCACGCCAGCGCGTACGCCCTCAACCTGTTCATGATCAGCCAGGCGGTGAACATCCCGTTCGTGCACGCGCAGATCAGCGATGGCCGGTTCGAGCCGAACGAGACGACCGGCACCGCCGCCGTGGCGATGCTCGACGAGCTGGCCCGGGTGGCCGGCGCCCTGAAGTCGCTGCGCGCCTGATCCCGCCGGGTCAGCCCTCGGCGTCGGCGCGATAGAGGACCACCTGATCCGGATGCACGCGCGGGCAGGCCACGCCGACGTGCTCCAGGGCCGCGCCGGAGAGCACCGCGCCGGCCCGGAACGTGGCGCCCGGCTGCACCGCTGCGGCCCGGGGCGGGGCGCCCGGCTGCACCGCTGCGGCCCGGGGCGGGGCGCCCGGCTGCACCGCTGCGGCCCGGGGCGGGGCGCCCGGCTGCACCGCTCCGGCCCGGGGCGGGGCGCCCGGCTGCACCGCTCCGGCCCGGGGCGGGGCGTCGGACCACCACGGCGGGGCGATCCCGGTCGGGCGGATCGGGCGCACCCGGTAGAGCCGCGCCGGGTCGAGGCCGCGGAACCGCAGCCGGGACGGCGGGTCGGGGTAGGGGCTGTCCAGGGTGACCATGGCGAAGATCGCCCGGGAGCGGTCGGCGGCCACGACGCCGTGGACCAGCAGCGCGGGCGGGTAGCCGTCCATCCGCACCAGGTCGCCGCCCAGGAGCAGGTCGCGGTTCTCCTTGAAGAGCGTCACCCACTCGGTCAGCTCGGTCAGCTCGGCCGGGGTCACGTGCGCCAGGTCCCACTCGATGCCGAGGTGGCCGAAGATCGCGGTGCCGGCCCGGAAGCCGAGGTCGTGGCGGCGGCCGGTCTCGTGCGAGCGGCCCGAGGCGATGTGCGAGCCCATGATCTCGGGCGGCACCAGCTGGGTGGTCCAGCGCAGCATCGACTGGCGGTCGTGCGGGTCGATGTTGTCGGAGACCCAGACGCGGTCGGCGCGCTCGAGCACCTCGAGGTCGACCCGGGCGCCGCCGGAGGAGCAGGACTCGATCTCCAACGTGGGATGGGCGGCGCGGATCTCGTCGAGCAGGCGGTAGAACGCCAGCGTCTGCTCGTGCACCCCGGCCCGGCCGTGCTCGAGCTGGTTGCCGGCCTCGATCAGGTCGCGGTTGTGGTCCCACTTGAGGTAGCCGATGTCGTATTCGCCGAGGATCGCCAGGATCTGGTCGCGGACGTGCGCGTAAGCGGCCGGAATGCCCAGGTTCAGCACCTGCTGGTGCCGCGACTCGACCGGCCAGGAGGCGCGGGCCGCCATGATCCAGTCGGGATGCGCGCGGGCCAGCTCGGAGTCGGGGTTGACCATCTCCGGCTCGAACCACAGGCCGAACTGCATGCCCAGCTCCCGGACCCGGTCGACCAGCGGATGCAGCCCGTCCGGCCACGCGTCGGGGGAGACCACCCAGTCGCCGAGCCCCGAGGTGTCGTCCCGGCGCGAGCCGAACCACCCGTCGTCCAGCACGAACCGCTCGACGCCCGCCTCGGCCGCCCGCCCGGCGAGGTCGATGAGCCGGGCGGCGTCGTGGTCGAAGTAGACGGCCTCCCAGACGTTGAGGGTGACCGGCCGCCGGGTGCCGACCGGGCGCGGCCTCGACCGCACATGCCGGTGGAAGCGCCGGGCGATCCGGTCGAGCCCCTCGCCGTACGCGCCGTAGACCCACGGGCCGCGATAGCTCTCGCCCTCGCCCAGCCGCACCTCGCCCGGCAGCAGCAGCTCCCCGCCGCCGATCCGCTGCTCTCCGGTGAAGACCCGCTCGGCGTAGTGGGTGTGGTTCCCGCTCCACGCGGTGTGCACGGCCCAGATCCGCCCGCTCGCGAAGCCGAACCCCGGCGTGCCGGCGTGCAGCACGTAGGCGCTGTCGGCCCCGGTGCGCCCCTTCCGGTTCTCACGCAGGTGGGTCCCGACCCCGAACCGGCTCCGCTGCGGCACCCGCTCGAGGTTGTGCCGCCCGGCGAAGTCGAGGATCTCGCTCGCCTCGTCCGGCACCGGGAACGACAAGACCAGATCATGGAGTTCGTACGGGTCGGCCGACCGGTTCCCGACCTCGGCGCGTGCCCGCAGCAGTCCCGAGTCGAGCAGCTCGATCTCCAGCCGCAGCCCGAGCCGTCCCGAGTCGTCGACCGCCTCGGCCTCGACCCGGCCCGGGCCGCCCGCGATGAAGCTCGCGCCCGCGAGGTCCTCGTCCCGGGTTTCCCCTCGGGAACCACGCGACGGTGCCGTCGCGTACAGGGAAGTGGGTTGGAAGGAGGGTGACCACCCCGCGCCCGACGCCGAGCCGCTCAGGCCCGGCCGTCCCGTCCAGCCGGTCGCGTGGGAAGGCAGGACCGCGGTGCGCGGGCGGCGCGCGATGTCGTTGGTCCCGGTGACCGGATCGAGCGCGCGCAGCAGCTCGGCCGCCTGCGTCGCGTCGAGGCCGGGCAGCTCCGGGCCCCAGTAGGCGATCGACGGGAGAGCGTCGCCGGGCGCCTCGAGCAGGACGGTCACGCCGGCCGCGGTCAGCGCGATGATGCGATCCATGGGATGCCCCTCGTCGATTGGCTGCCGGGACAGGAGCGCGGAATCCGGAGAACGAGATCCATGACCCCGTGCCCGAATCGTACGGTGATATCCGGAGCGGTGCGGCGTCGGGAGGAACGGGATGAACGGCATCACCAGGGGACGATCGTTCGCCGATCTCAGTGTGCAGGTGAAGATCGGGATTGTCGTCGTGGTCGGGGTCGTGGTCTCGCTGGTGATCGGCATCCTCGGGCTGCACGCGCTCAGCGGCGCCGCCGCGGCCGCACGCGACATCTACGCCAACAACCTGACCAGCACCAACGCGCTCGGGATGATCGCCGCGTCGACCACCCAGGCCCGGCTCAGCCTGGCCAACCAGATCCTGTCCGGGGACGGCGCGACCACCGCGAAGTACGCGCAGACGTTCGCGAACGATCTGAAGGCCGTCGACGAGGCGATCGCCGCCTACCGTGCGAGCGGGCCGGCCGCCGACCCCGCGCTCATCGCCGACTTCCAGAAGAACTGGGCGGCCTACGTCGACATCGCCACGAACGAGCAGCTGGCCAACGGTGCGCGGAAGGACTTCGTGGCCTGGCGGGCGGTGCGCGACCAGCAGATCACGCCGATCATCGACAAGATCAAGCAGAACCTGGCCGAGCTGCGTACGGCGGAGAGCGCCGACGCCTCGGACTCGGCCGCCGACGCGAGCCGTCAGCATCACGAGAGCCGGCTGCGCACGGTGCTGCTGCTGATCATCGGCACGCTCGCGGCGTCCGGCCTCGGCGCCTACATCGCGCGGACGATCGTGCGATCGCTGCGCCGGGTCAAGGACGTGTGCGAAGGGCTGGCCGCCGGCGACCTCACCCGCGCCTCGGGTCTCACCTCCGGCGACGAGCCCGGGCAGATGGGCCGCGCGCTCGACGAGGCCATGTTGCGCCTGCGGACCACGGTCTCCACCATCGACGGCTCGGCGACCTCGCTGGCCGGGGCGTCCGAGCAGATGAATGGGGTGGCCCGGCAGATCGCCGCCTCGGCGTCGGAGACCGCCGTCCAGGCGCAGGCGGTGTCGGTGGCGGCCGAGCAGATCTCCCGGAGCGTGGAGACGGTGTCGGCCGGCAGCGAGGAGATGGGCGCGTCGATCCGGGAGATCTCGCAGAACGCGTCCGAGGCGGCCCAGGTCGCCGCCGAGGCGGTCGGGCTCGCGTCCCGCACCTCGTCGACGATGAACCAGCTCGGCGCGTCGTCCTCCGAGATCGGCCACGTCATCAACACGATCACGTCGATCGCCGAGCAGACCAACCTGCTGGCCCTGAACGCGACGATCGAGGCGGCCCGGGCGGGCGAGGCGGGCAAGGGCTTCGCGGTGGTGGCGTCGGAGGTCAAGGACCTGGCCCAGGAGACGGCCCGGGCCACCGAGGACATCTCCCGCCGGGTCGCGGCCATCCAGGCCGACACCGACGGCGCGGTGGGCGCGATCGAGGAGATCAGCCGGGTGATCGCCCGGATCAGCGACTTCCAGACCACGATCGCCTCGGCGGTGGAGGAGCAGACCGCGACGACGGCCGAGATGAACCGGTCCGTCGGCGAGGCGGCGGCCGGCACCGGCGACATCGCCGAGAACATCACCGCGGTGGCGCAGGCGGCCCGGCTGACGACCGAAGGGGTCGAGCAGTCGCAGCAGGCCACGGCCGAGCTCGCGCGGATGTCGGCCGAGCTGACCAGCCTGGTGTCCACGTTCCGGTACTGACCGGTTAGATGGGGGCGTGAGTTCTCCGCAGCTGCTCTCGGCCCACGCCGGCCACTGGACCGGATCGGGCACCGGGGTCACCGTGATCGTGCCGCCGCCGGGGACGGTCGGGTCGGGGGAGGTGCGCGGGGGAGCGCCCGCGTCCCGCGAGTTCGCCCTGCTGGAGCCGTACCGGCTGGTGGACCGGGTGGATGCGGTCGTGCTGTCCGGGGGTTCGGCGTTCGGGCTCGCGGCCGGCGACGGGGTGGTGGGCGGGCTGCGGGCGCTCGGGCGCGGGTTCGCGACGCCGCTCGGGCCGGTGCCGATCGTGGTCGGCATGTCGATCTTCGACCGGTCGGTGGCCGCGGATCCGCCGTCGGCCTCCTCGGGGGCGCTCGCGTTCGAGGCCGCGTTGCGGGGTGTGCCGTTCACCACCGGGGCGGTCGGGGCGGGGGCGGGTGCGACGACGGGGAAGTGGCGGTCGCGGCTCGATCCGGGTGGGCTGGGGATCGCGTACGGCAGCGCCGGCCCGGCTTCGGTCTGCGCGGTCGTGGTCGTGAACGCCTGGGGTGACGTGCTCGCTCCCGACGGATCGCCGCTCTTCGCCGGTACGTCCGCGCTGCCGTCCGAGCGCGGTGCCGGGTTCAACACCACCATCGGCGTGCTGCTGACCGACGCCGCCCTCGCCAAGAACGACTGCTTCCTGCTCGCCCAGTCCGGGCATACCGGATTCGCCCGCGCTCTTCATCCGGCGCATTCCCGCTACGACGGCGACGCGGTCGTGGCGCTGGCCACCGGGGAGGTCGACGGCGCGGACCTCGACCTGATCCGGGCGGCGGCCGCCGACACGATGGCCGCGGCCATCCGCAACGCTGTATTTCGTGCGTGACTTATATAAGCCAGATCTGATAACGTACCGCCCATGCACGCGTTCGACGTGCTCGGAGACCCGGTCCGGCGCCGCATCCTGGAGCTGCTCGCCGACGGTGAGCGGTCATCGGGCGAGGTCACCGAAGTCATCCGGGCCGAGTTCGGCATCTCCCAGCCGGCCGTGTCGCAGCACCTGAGGGTGTTGCGCGACAACGGCTTCGCCACGGTCCGGCCCGACGGCGCCCGGCGGCTCTACGCGGTCGACGACACCGCGCTGCGCGAGGCCGACGCCTGGCTCGGCCGGTTCCGGCGGTTCTGGGCGCCGCACCTCGCGGCGATGGCCACCGAGGTCGCGCGCGGCAAACGCCAACGACGTATCGCAGACGAGGGGAACACCCGATGATCGACGTACGCCAGCAGATCAGCAACGTGCGGCGCACACTGGGCCACCGCACCCTGGAGGCGGGCGAGGCCCGGGTCTCCACCATCAGCCAGGTCTACGACACGGGCATCGACGACCTGTGGGAGGTGGTGACCCGCCCCGAGCGCATCGAGCGCTGGTTCATGCCGGTCAGCGGCGAGCTCAAGGAGGGCGGCCACTACCAGCTCGAGGGCAACGCCGGCGGCACGGTCACCTCCTGCGACAAGCCGCACGGATACACCGCGACCTGGGAGTACGGCGAGGAGGTCTCGTGGATCGAGGTGCGGCTGACCCCCGAGGGCGGTGGCACCCGCTTCGAGCTCGAGCACGTCGCCCACGTCAAGGACGAGTGGTGGGACCAGTTCGGCCCGGGCGCGACCGGCGTCGGCTGGGACGGCGGACTCTACGGCCTGGCCCGCCATCTCGACGACCCGTCGTCGGCGCGGCCGTCGATGGAGGGGCTGATGGCCTGGGTCGCCACCGACGAGGGCAAGGCGTTCTACCGGGCCAGCTCGGACGCGTGGGCGAAGGTCGCGGTCGAGGCCGGCGACGATCCCCGGGCGGCGGCCGAGCGGGCGGACCGGGTGTTCGCCTTCTACACCGGCAGCTGATCGGGGGCGCGGATCGGTCGGCCCCGCCGGTTCCCCGCGCCTCGGCCGCATCGACGTCGTGGTCTCGAATGCCGGCTCGGCCTGGTGGGCGGGGCCGGCGGATCGTCGAGCCCGGCGGCGCCCGCACGAACGTCCGGTACGGCGGATCGGTGCCGGCCGGGCGGATCGACGCCCACGACGGCACGCCCGCGGCCGCCGTCCGCCGGATACTCGCCGAGCGCATCACCCACGGCATGGCGATCCCGCCCGGATGGCCGCCGCGATGATCGCCTCGGTCGACGCCGTGCCCGCGCCCCGGCGCCTGGTCCTCGGCAGCGACGCCGCCCCGGCGATCGAGGCCGCGCCGGCGGCCCGCCTCGAGGACGCGCGTGCCCAGTGGGAGCCGGCCGTGGCGACCGGCGCGCCGCTATGACTCGGCGCTGGAGGCGCTGCTGTCGCCGAACGGGATGACCTCGGTCCAGCCCTCGACGAGCTCGTCCATCCGCTTCCCGAACTCCTGCACCGCCGGGTTCTTGGCGTGCTCCTCGAAGGCGGCGGCGTCGGTGTACGCCTCGTAGCCGTAGACCACGTCCGGCTCCCCGGGGACCTCCCACGCGTCGATCCGCAGCGTGCCCGGCTCCGACTCCCGGGCGCAGCGCGCGGACCATCGGACGATCTCCAGGAACGCGTCCCGCTTTCCCGGCTTGACCACGAATCGGACCAGCCCGCCGTACATGCCCACCTCCACAGATGATGTCCGTCGATGTTACCGGCGGATTTCGACTCGGGTGTGGACACGGGATCGGGGGACATCTATCGTGAGCGATACCGCCGATAATCGAAGCGCTTCGACAAATCGATTCAACACCGGCCTGCTGCGGCGCCCACCGCGCTGATCAGGCGATTTGCCGTGCTCACAAATAGATCCTTCGATGAGGAGAATCGCCCATGCGAAGGCGTTCCTTGGCGATGCTGGCGGCCGTCCTGCTGCTCGCGCCGGCCATTCCGGGCACCGCGCACGCGGACCCGGCCTATCCGTTCCGTGATCCACGTCTGCCGTTGCCGGTCCGCGTCGACGACCTGGTCGGGCGGCTCACGCTGGACGAGAAGATCTCGCTCCTGCACCAGTATCAGCCGGCCATCCCGCGGCTGGGCATCGACCTCTTCAAGGCCGGCACCGAGGCCCTGCACGGCGTCGCCTGGTCCAACGACATCGACAACAACGGCGCGGTGGTCCAGGCCGACGGCACCTCCTTCGCCCAGCCGGTCGGCCTCGCGAGCACCTAAGACACCGGCCTGATCAAGCGGGTCGGCTCGGCCGTCGGCGACGAGGCCCGTGGCTTCCACGCCAAGAACCCGCGGGTCTTCGGCCTGAACCTGTGGGCGCCGGTGGTCAACCTGCTGCGCGACCCGCGGTGGGGCCGCAACGAGGAGGGCTACTCCGAGGACCCGCTGCTCACCGGGGCCATCTCGACCGCGTACGGCGAGGGCCTCGAGGGCGGCGACCCGGCGCACCTCAAGACGGCGCCGACGCTGAAGCACTACCTGGCCTACAACAACGAGGCCGGCCGCGACGTCACCTCGTCCAACGTGCCGCCGCGGGTGCTCAACGAGTACGACCGGGAGGCATTCCGGCCCGCGCTCGGCGCCGACGCCGCCACCGGCGTGATGGCCTCCTACAACCTGGTCAACGGGCGACCGGCCACGGTGGACCCGGACCTCGCGACGATCGAGCGGAGCTGGAGCCACTACCCCCTCTTCAACGTCTCCGACGCGTACGCCCCCTACAACCTCACCGGTTCGCAGAAGTACTACGCCACCCAGGCCGAGGCCGACGCCGCGGTGATCAAGGCCGGGCTCAACTCCTTCACCGTCGACGACGCCAACGGCACGCCGACCGTCACCGCAATCAAGCAGGCCCTCGACCAGGGTCTGCTCACCGTGCACGACATCGACGTGGCGGCCGGGCAGGCGCTGAGCATCCGCTTCCGGCTCGGCGAGTTCGACCCCGGCGGCGGCCGGTACGGCACGATCGGCCCCGAGGTCATCAACAGCCCGGCCCACCAGCGGCTGGCCCGGGAGACCGCCGCCAAGGCGATGGTGCTGCTGAAGAACCAGGACAACGCGCTGCCGCTGAAGCCGGGCGGGAAGGTCGCGGTGGTCGGCCCCCTCGCCGGCACCCTCTACAGCGACTGGTACGGCGGGAAGCTGCCCTACCAGGTGACCGCCGTCGACGGCATCAAGGAGAAGGCGGGCAGTGTCGTCAGCTCGACCGGCTCCGACCGGATCGCCCTCAAGGACGTGGCCACCGGCAGGTACCTGACGTCGACCGGGAGCACGGACGCGGACGCCGTCGCGGTGACGGCCGGCAGCGCCACCGAGGCCGCGCAGTTCGACGCCGACGACTGGGGCCAGGACGTGCTGACTCTCAAGAACGTCGCCACCGGCAAGTACCTCGGCTACAACTGGGGACCGTTCATCACCCGGGACGACCAGCCCAACGGCTGGTACGTGCAGCAGCAGTTCAAGCTCGAGCCGCAGGCCGGCGGCACGGTCGCCGTCCGCTACGCCGGCTACGAGACGACCGAGAGCTGGTTCGGCCCGAACCGCTACCTGACCGTCGGCGTCGACGGCAAGCTGGCCCTCGGTTCCCCGGACGCGGCGGGCGCCGCCAAGTTCAGCAAGGAGGTGCTGCGCAGCGGCATCGACGAGGCGGTCGCCGCGGCGAAGTCGGCCGACACCGCGGTGCTCGTGGTCGGCAGCCAGCCGTTCATCAACGGCCGCGAGGCGCACGACCGCACCACGACGGCCCTCGGCGCCGGCCAGGAAGCCCTGGTCAAGGCGGTCCGCGCGGTCAACCCGCACACGATCGTGGTGCTGCAGACCAGCTACCCCGACACGATCACCTGGGAGCAGCAGCACGTCCCCGGCATCGTGTGGACGACGCACGCGGGCGCGGAGACGGGCCACGCGATCGCGGACGTGCTCTACGGCGACCACAACCCGGCGGGCCGCCTGACGCAGACGTGGTACCGCAGCGACCGCCAGCTGCCGCCCGACCTGCTGGACTACGACATCATCTCGTCCGGCCAGACCTATCTCTACAGCAGGCAGGCGCCGCTCTACCCGTTCGGCTACGGCCTGTCCTACACGTCGTTCCGGTACGGCCGGCCCACCGTGGGCCACGGCAAGGTCACCTTCACCGTGACCAACACCGGCCGGCGCGACGGCGACGAGGTGGTCCAGCTCTACACCCACCAGCGCACCTCGCGCGACGCCACGGCGGTCAAGCAGCTGCGCGCCTTCGACCGGGTGCACCTGCGGGCCGGCCAGACCAGGACCGTCTCGCTGCGGCTGACCGCCGGCGACCTCAAGCACTGGGACGTCACGCGCGGCCGCTGGGTGGTCGAGTCCTCGGTCTACGACATCATGGTCGGCGCCTCGTCGACCGACATCCGCGGGCGCACGACGTGGAACGTGCGCGGGGAGACCATCCCGGCCCGCGATCTCGCGCGGACGACCAGGGCGGAGAACTTCGACGCGTACGCCCCGGCGGTCAAGCTCGTGGACGAGTCGAAGGCCGCGGGAACGGCCGCCGGATCGTCGCGGGCCGGCGACTGGATCGTCTTCAGGGACGCCGACCTGCGGCACGCCGCGGCCTTCACGGCGAGCACCGCGGCGCTGACCGCCTCGACCGTCGAGGTGCGCCTCGACTCGCCGGCCGGCCGGCTGCTCGGCACCGCGCCGGTCGCCGCCACCGGTGACGTGTATCGCTACGCCACCACGACCGCGAAGCTGGCCCGGACCGGCGGCCGGCACGACGTCTACCTGGTCTTCGGTGGCGCGCTGCGGATCTCCACATTCTCCATTCGGTGAGAGGGGAACCCGCCCGCCGGCCTGGTCAGCCGGCGGGCGGGTCATCGAAGGTCCCGGGAGGCCCCGCATGAGAATCCACATGAGAATCCGCCGTGTTCTGCTCGCACTCGTCCTGTCCCTGGCCGGCCTGACCGGCCTGACCGGTCTCGCCGGTCCGTCGGCCGCGACGCCCGCCCACCGCGTCGCGTACGACCGATATTCGCTGCAGGTCGACGGCCGCCGCATCCTTCTTCAGGCGGCCGAGTTCCACTACTTCCGGCTACCGTCACCCGGCCTCTGGAGAGACGTCCTCGAGAAGGAGAAGGCGGCCGGCTTCAACGCGATCTCGGTCTACTTCTCCTGGGCCTTCCACTCGCCGGCCCCGGGCGAATACGACTTCACCGGCGTCCGGGACGTGGACCGTCTCCTTCGTACGGCCGAGGAAGTGGGTCTTTATGTCGTGGCCCGGCCCGGTCCCTACATCAACGCCGAGACCAGCGGCGGCGGCTTCCCGGCCTGGCTCAAGACGGTGCCGGGACGGGCGCGCAGCAGCGATCCCGGCTACACGGCGGCCTACCACGAGTGGCTCGCGCACATCGATCCGATCATCGCCCGGCACCAGGTCACCCGGGGCGGCTCGGTCCTGCTCTACAACGTCGAGAACGAGTACGCGGTGAACACCGACGCCGCCTACATGCAGGATCTGCAGGACACGGCCCGCACCGACGGGATCGATGTGCCGATCACGACGAACGACTGCTGCGACGCCGCATCCTGGTCGTCCACCTGGGGATCGGGGCCGGGCGCCGTGCCGATCCCGGGCGTCGACGACTATCCGCAGTCCTTCCAGTGCCGGGCGGCCGGCACGACGTGGGGCCCGTGGGGCGCCGGGGTCACCGAGCGGGTGCGCGACGACGCGCCGGTCTTCGCGGCCGAATATCAGGCGGGGGCGATCGACCTTGACAACGCCGGTTACGACGCCTGCCGCGACCTGACCGGAACCCCGTACACCAAGTACTTCCCGAAGGGCAACCTCATCCTCAGCGGCGCGACCGCCGTCAACCACTACATGGGCTTCGGCGGTACGAACTGGGGCTGGCTCGGGCAGCCCAACGACGTCTACACCTCGTACGACTACGGCGCCGCCATCACCGAGGCGCGGCAGCTGACCGCGAAGTACTTCGAGTACAAGCGGCAGGGGTACTTCCTGCAAGCGGTGCCGGCGCTGACCAAGACCGACGCGTCGGCGGCGCCGGTCGCGGCCGGGCTGGAGACGGCGGCGCGCACCAATCCCGACACCGGCACCCAGTTCGTGCTGGTGCGCAACGGTTCGACGGCGCCGGTGTCGTCCACTCTCCCGCTCGGCGGCACGTCGCTGGCGCTCACGCTGCCCGGTCACGACGCCAAGGTCCTGCTCAGCGGGGCCGACCTGGGCGGGCAACGGCTGGTGGCGTCGTCCTCGGAGCTGCTGACCACCGCGGCCGTCGGTGGGCGGGACGTCACGGTGCTCTACGGGTCGCCGGGCACGCCGGGCACGACCGTGCTGCGGTATCCGTCCCGCCCTTCGGTCCGCGTGCTCGCCGGCGCCGTCCGGTCCGCCTACGCGAACGGCGACCTCCGCCTCGACTACGAGCACCGGGGTCTCGCCCGGGTGTCGATCACCGGTGGGGGACGTCGCCCGCTGCTGCTCCTGCTCGGCACCGACGACACGGCGGCGCAGTTCTGGCGGGCCGGCACCGCTTCCGGGCCGGTCCTGGTCCGGGGGACCGCGCTGGTCCGATCGGCAACCGTCGCGCACGGCGTCGCCTCGCTGCGGGCCGACACAGATGCGGCGGGCGCTGTCGAGGTCTTCGCCGATGCTCGGCGGGTTGCGGTCAACGGCGCCGGCGTGCGCACCCGAACCACCGCGAGTGGATCACTGGAAGGCGGCCTGCCCGGGCCCCGCCGGGTTGTGCTGCCCGCGCTGAACGGGTGGAGGCAGCGGGCCGAGGCGCCCGAGGCCCAACCCGGCTTCGACGACTCCCGCTGGACGGTGGCCGACAAGTCCACGAGCCTGAGCACCTTCCCGCCGCTCACGCTGCCGGTGCTGTTCTCCGACGAGTACGGCCACCACGCGGGAAGCGTCTGGTACCGGGGGCGGTTCACCGGGACCGGCGCCGAGAAGACGGTGCAGCTCAACGCGATCACCGGCAAGCGCGGGAACTATCTGGTCTGGCTGAACGGGCGGTATCTGGGCAGTGCCGCCGGGGGCGTGCAGGCGGACTCGGACGCGCCGGCCAATCCGTCGCCGGGCGAGGGGCGGTTCGCCATCCCCGGCGGGCTGATCGAACCGGGCACAACGGCCGTCCTTTCGGTCGTGGTGCAGAACATGGGCAACAACGATGATTGGACGGCCGAGGACAGCCGGTTCCGCCAGCCGCGCGGCCTCGTCGGAGCGTCGGTCGACGGCGTCTCAGCGATCGCTTGGCGGATCCAGGGGCAGGCGCGGGTCGACCCGGTGCGGGGCGGGCTCAACAACGGCGGGCTGTTCGGGGAGCGGTACGGCTGGAGTCTGCCCGGCTACGCCGACCGCGCGTGGCCGGCCGCGACCTCGTCCGTCGCGCCGGGCGTGACGTGGCTGCGCACCGGGTTCGGGCTCGACCTGCCGCGGGGGCAGGACACGTCGGTGGCCCTGCGGTTCGACGGCGCGCCGCCGAACCGGTACCGGGTGATCCTCTACCTGAACGGCTGGAACCTGGGGCAGTACGGCGCGGCGATCGGCCCGCAGACCGACTTCGTGCTGCCCGCCGGCCTGCTGCGGCAGAACGGCCGGAACACGCTGGCCATGGCCGTCATCGCCGAGGAGCCGTCATCCGTGGCGACCCCGCATCTGGTGGTCGCCGGATCACAGCGCGGAGGTGTGCCCGTACCGGACGTGCCCGATTGATCAAGTAGGTAGTTAGGATTCCTGGCGAAGGGCGCATGATGAACAGCGATCGGGTCACGTGGGGAGGGCCGATGCCGACGATCAACGACGTCGCCCGGGCCGCCGGGGTGTCGCCCAGCACGGTGTCGTACGTGCTGAGCGGGCGGCGGCCGATCTCGGCGCAGACCCGGGCCCGGGTCCAGGCCGCCATCGCCGAGCTGGGGTTCCACCCGCACGCCGGTGCGCGGGCGCTGGCCAGCAGCAAGACCAACGTGGTCGCGCTCGTGGTGCCGCTGCGGGTGGACGTCAACGTGCCGGTCATCATGCAGTTCGCGACCGCCGTGGTGACCGCCGCCCGCACCCACAACCACGACGTGCTGCTGCTGACCAAGGACGAGGGCACGACCGGCCTCGAGCGGGTCGCCCACTCGACCATGGTCGACGCGTTGATCGTCATGGACGTCGAGAAGGACGACGTGCGCATCCCCGCGTTGCGCCGGCTCAAGCAGCCCTCGGTGCTGATCGGCCTGCCGCAGAACCCGGACGGCATCGTCTGCGTCGACCTCGACTTCGCCGCCGCCGCCAAGGAGACGCTCCGCCACCTGGCCTGGCACGGCCACCGCCGGATCGCGCTGGTCGGCCCGTCGCCGTCGGTCTACCGCCGCGGCACCAGCTACGCGGAGCGCTTCCTGGCCGGCTTCACCGAGGCGTCGGCCGAGCTCGGCCTCGAGACCATGACCCACCCGTGCGAGCCGGGGCAGGACGGCGTGCGCACGTGCCTGGCCGACATCGACGCCGAGCTGGACGGCGTCACCGCCCTGGTCGTCCACAACGAGGAGGCGCTGCGGCCCCTGCTCGACCAGCTCGGGGCGGCCGGCCGCCGCGTGCCCGAGGACATCTCGCTGGTCGCGGTCTGCCCCCGCGACGTGGCCCTGTCGATGCCGCTTCCGCTGACGTCGGTCGACATCCCGGCCCACGACGTCGGCGGCCTGGCCGTCGAGACCGTGATGAAGCTGCTCGACGGCCGCCACACCGAGCCGGTCCGCCTGCTCCCGCCCACCCTCGTCGAACGCGAGAGCTGCGCACCGCCGCGCGCCTGATCGGGGGACATCGGGGGCGCCGCGCGGGCGATCGACCGCGCCGGGGCGGGCTCGCCGTTAGGCTGGGGTGCGACGCCGGGGGCCATCGACGGGTGGCTCTGTGTCGGGTGGCTCGGCGACGAGCTCAGCGGCCCGATGGGCGGTCGTCAGGCGGCCGGTGGCGCCGGGTTCCGCTTCGTTGCGAAATCTCTTCGTCACACCGTTGACATCCATGCGCGGCGAACCCTAACGTCACCGGAAAGTCCCGCGTCGAAGCGCTTCGACGACGCTGTGTCGAAGCGCTTCGACGGATCCCACCCGGAGGACGGCATGTTCAGAAAACGAGCCGGCGCTGCCGCCGGCGCATTGTTGCTGGCGACGTCTCTCGCGCTGACCGCGTGCAGCGGTTCCGGCTCGGACGACGAGAGTGGCGGCGACGCGAAGACCCTCACGCTGTGGCACTACGAGGGCCCGACCAGCGCCATGGGCGTCGCCTGGAACAAGGCGATCGAGATCTTCAAGCAGAAGCACCCGGGCGTCGAGGTGAAGTTCGAGCAGAAGGGCTTCGAGCAGATCCAGCAGAACGCCCAGATGATCCTCAACTCCGACAGCGCGCCCGACATCATGGAGTACAACAAGGGCAACGCCACCGCCGGGCTTCTGTCGAAGCAGGGCCTGCTCACCGACCTGAGCGACGAGGCGGCCAAGCACGGGTGGGACAAGAAGCTCAGCAGCAGCCTGCAGACCACTGCCAAGTACGACGACCAGGGCATCATGGGCTCGGGCAAGTGGTTCGGGGTGCCGAACTACGGCGAGTACGTGACGGTCTACTACAACCAGGACCTGTTCAAGAAGTACAACCTGCAGGTCCCGGCCACGCTCGACGAGTTCACCAAGGTCATGGACGCCTTCGTGGCCAAGGGCGTGACCCCGCTGAGCGTCGGCGGCGCCGAGTACCCGGCCCAGCAGATCTTCTACGAGCTCGCCCTGTCCCAGGCCGACCGCGCGTTCGTCGACGACTACCAGCTCTACAAGAACAAGGTGGACTTCCACGGCCCGCAGCTGACCTACGGCGCCACCACGTTCGCCGACTGGGTCAAGAAGGGCTACATCGCCAAGAACTCGGCCGGCATCAAGGCCGAGGACATGGGCGTGGCGTGGGAGCAGGGCAAGTTCCCGATCCTGATCTCCGGCAGCTGGTGGTACGGCCGGTTCGTGTCCGAGGTCAAGAACTTCGCGTGGGGCACCTTCCTGTTCCCCGGCAACAAGCTGCACCCGGGTTCGAGCGGCAACCTGTGGGTGGTGCCGGAGAAGAGCAAGGCCAAGGCCCTCGCGTACGACTTCATCGACATCACCATGCAGCCCGAGGTGCAGAACCTGCTGGGCAACAGCGGTGGCCTGCCGGTGGCGGCCGACCCCGCCGCGATCACCGACCCCAAGAACAAGGCGCAGATCGAGGAGTTCAACAAGATCTCCGGCGCCGACGGCCTCGCCTTCTACCCGGACTGGCCGGCCCCCGGCTACTACGACGTGCTGGTCGGCGGCGTGCAGGGGCTGATCAACGGCTCGAAGACCCCGTCCGCGTTCCTGGACGAGATCGCCAAGCCGTACCAGGAGAACCTCGCCGACCTCGGCAAGTGACCGTCCCACGGGCGGCGGGAGCGATCCCGCCGCCCGCCGGGGAGGACAGAAGGGACGTCACATGGCGAGCAAGAAGAGCGGGTACGCGGTCTACCTGATCCCGGGAGTCGTGGCCTCGCTGGCGATCATCGTGGTCCCGCTGGTCATGACGGTGTACACCAGCTTCACCCGGTGGAACGGCGTCGGCGACCAGACGTGGATCGGCTTCGGCAACTACACGCGGCTGTTCGAGGACACCCTGTTCTGGTCGTCCTTCGGGCACATCATCCTGCTGATCCTGGCCATGGCGGTGGTGCCGACGCTGCTCGGCCTGGTGCTGGCGGCGGTGCTGTTCGACTACGTCGCCAAGAAGTTCAGCCACCGGTGGGCCTCGGTCTTCCGGTCCGGGTTCTACCTGCCGCAGGTCATCCCGGTCGCGGTGACCGGCATCGTGTGGGGCTGGATCCTGCACCCGGACTACGGCGCGCTCAACAAGGTCCTGGACTCGATCGGCCTGGGCGCGCTGGCCGAGAACTGGCTCGGCGATCCGCGGTACGCCCTCTACAGCGTCATGGCGATCATGATCTGGTTCCAGCTCGGCTACCCGATCGTGATGTTCATGTCCGGCCTGCAGCGCATCGATCCGTCGCTCTACGAGGCGGCCGACCTCGACGGCGCCACCTGGTGGCAGCGCTTCCGCAAGATCACGGTCCACATGATCCGGCCCGAGCTCTACGTGGTGCTGGTGACGACCACGATCGCGGCGCTCAAGATCTTCGGGCCGATCTTCGTGCTGACCCGGGGCGGGCCGAGCAACGCGACGCTGGTGCCCTCGTACTTCGCCTACAAGAACTTCTTCGAGAAGGCCCAGGTCGGCTACGGCTCGGCGATCTCGACAGTGCTCACCGTGATGATCATCGTGCTGGCGTTCGTGTTCCTGCGGCTGCAGAACCGGGCCGAGAAGGCGGGTGCCTGACATGACCGTGACCGCCTCGCCGCCCCGCGTCACCGAGGAGAAGGCCGCGACCACCGCGGAAAAGCGGAGAAACCCGCTGCGGTACGCCGTCCTGGCCGCCCTTCTCGTCCTGCTGCTCCTGATGATCGCGCCCCTGCTGGTCGTCGCGCTCAACGCGGTGAAGAGCCCGTCCGACTACGCGAGCCACGGGCCGCTGTCGTGGCCGGCCCACCTCTACTGGGACGGGATCGTCACCTTCTGGAACCGCGTCGACTTCGGCCATAAGCTCTGGAACAGCTTCATCACCAGCATCGTCGTGGCGGTTCTCGGCGTCCTGCTGAGCATTCTCAACGCGTACGCGCTGGGGATCGGGAAGGTCAAAGGGCGCGTCTGGTTCCTGGTCTTCTTCCTGGTCGCCAACCTGCTGCCGCAGGAGGTGCTGGTCTATCCGCTGTACTACCTGTCCAAGCAGGTCGGTCTCTACGACAACCTGATCTCGATCGTCATCATCTTCACCGTCATCCAGAGCGCCTTCGGGACGTACCTGCTGACCAGCGTGTACGCCGAGTTCCCGGGCGAGCTGCTGGACGCCGCCTCGGTCGACGGCGCCGGGAGGTGGCGGACCCTGTGGCGGGTCGTGGTCCCGGTCAGCCGGCCCACCCTCGGCGTGCTGTTCACCTTCTTCTTCATCTGGACCTGGAACGAGTTCTTCCTGCCGCTGGTGTTCCTGATCTCGAACGACAAGCAGACCGTGCCGGTCGCGCTCGGCGTGCTGCAGGGCGACCGCCTCATGGACGCGACCACCACCAGCGCCTCGGCGCTCATCGGCATCGTGCCGGCCATGCTCTTCTTCGTGATCTTCCAGCGCACGCTCACCCGCGGCATCACCGCCGGCGCCATCAAGTAAGGGATACGCATGAAGTTCACCGACGGCTACTGGCAGAAGCGCGAGGGGTTCGCCGTCCTGCACCCGGTACAGCTGCACGACACCGAGTCGGACGGCGTGACGCTCACCGCGTACGCCACCGCCCGCCGGGTGAAGAGCCGCAGCGACACCCTGGACGCCCCGATCATCACGGTCCGGGCCGAGGCGCTCGCGCCGGACGTCATCCGGGTGACCGTGGGGCATTTTCTCGGCGGCGTCGAGCGGGGGCCGAACTTCGCGCTGAACCGCGAGGACCACCCGGTCACGATCACCGAGCACGAGATCACCGCGGGCTCGCTGACGGCGCGCTTCAAAGCTTCCCCGGCGGCTTCCCCGGCGGTTTCGCGGCAAGACCCGGGCCAGGGGGCCGGTCACGAATGGGGGCTGGATTTCCTCGCCGACGGCCGGCGGCTCACCGGCAGCGGCGTGAAGGGCATGGGGATCGTGGACACCCGCGACGGTGCTCACTACGTACACGAGCAATTGGATCTCGGGGTGGGCGAAGCGGTCTACGGGCTGGGGGAGCGGTTCGGGCCGTTCGTCAAGAACGGGCAGAGCATCGACATCTGGAACGAGGACGGCGGCACCAGCAGCGAGCAGGCCTACAAGAACGTGCCCTTCTACTTCACCAACAAGGGGTACGGCGTTCTCGTCGACCATCCGGGACGGGTCTCGTTCGAGGTGGCCAGCGAGATGGTGTCCCGGACCCAGTTCAGCGTGGCCGGGCAGACGCTGTCCTACGTGGTGATCTACGGACCGACGCCGGCCGAGATCCTCCGGAAGTACACCGCGCTCACCGGCCGTCCGGCCCTGCCGCCGGCCTGGTCGTTCGGCCTGTGGCTGTCGACCTCGTTCACGACGCCGTACGACGAGGAGACGGTCACCCGGTTCGTCGACGGGATGGCCGAGCGCGACCTGCCGCTGAGCGTCTTCCACTTCGACACGTTCTGGATGCGCGAGTTCCACTGGTGCGACTTCGAGTGGGACCCGCGGATCTTCCCCGACCCACCGGGCATGCTGAAGCGCCTGCACGACCGGGGCCTGCGCACGTGCCTGTGGATCAACCCGTACATCGCGCAGCGGTCCGCTCTGTTCGCCGAGGGCCGGGAGAACGGGTACCTGGTCGTCCGGGCCGACGGCGACGTCTGGCAGTGGGACCGCTGGCAGGCCGGGATGGCGCTGGTCGACTTCACCAACCCGGCGGCCCGGGAATGGTTCGCCGGAAAATTACGGACATTGGTCGATATGGGGGTCGACGCGTTCAAGTCCGACTTCGGCGAGCGGATCCCGACCGACGTGGTCTGGCACGACGGCTCCGACCCGGCGCGGATGCACAACTACTACACGCAGCTCTACAACCAGGTCGTCTTCGACGTGCTGCGCGAGGCCCGGGGCGAGGGCGAGGCGGTGCTGTTCGCCCGCTCGGCCACCGTCGGCGGTCAGCAGTTCCCGGTGCACTGGGGCGGGGACAACTCGGCCACGTACGAGTCGATGGCCGAGTCCCTGCGCGGCGGCCTGTCGCTGATGTCGTCCGGTTTCGGTTTCTGGAGCCATGACATCGGGGGATTCGAGGGCCGGCCCGATCCCGCGGTGTTCAAGCGCTGGATCGCGTTCGGCCTGCTGTCCTCGCACAGCCGGCTGCACGGCAATCACTCGTACCGCGTGCCGTGGCTCTTCGACGACGAGTCGGTCGAGGTGCTGCGCAAGTTCACGCACCTGAAGCACGCCCTGATGCCGTACCTGTACGGCGCCGCCCGGGTGGCGCACGCCACCGGCCTGCCCGTGATGCGCCCGATGATCGTCGGCTTCCCCGGCGACCCGGCAGTGACCCATCTCGACCGGCAGTACCTGCTCGGCCCCGACCTGCTGGTGGCACCGGTCTTCGCGGAGTCCGGCGAGGTCACGTACTACGTTCCGGCCGGCCGGTGGACCCGCTTCGAGACCGGGACCGGCGTCGGCGACGCGGAGACCGGCGTCGGCGACGCGGAGACCGGCGTCGGCGACGCCGAGATCGTCGAGGGCCCGGCCTGGGTCACCGAGACGCACGGCTTCGACAGCGTGCCGCTGCTGGTCCGCCCGGGTGCCGTGCTGCCGATCGGCAGCCGCACGGATCGCCCCGACTACGACCACCGCGACGGCGTGACGTTGCGCCTCTACGAGCCGGCCGAAGGGGAGACCACTGTCGTCGTGGGCGACAGCACGTTCACCGTGACCCGGAACGGCACCGCCGTGCGCGCCTTCCGGGACGGGGCCGCGCTGCCGTGGCGGGTCGAGATTGTCGGCGGTGCGTCCGCAGACCTCGCCGCCGCCGAGTCCCTGTGGACGACCGAGCTGGAAATGTCGTAGGGGGTCGCTATGTTCGTCCCCACCCAGTAACGGGTGGGGACCAGTAGTGGGCCAGGTGCTGAGCGTGCGCGGGCCGGCCGCTGATCAGACGGGGGTGAACCCCACCCGCTCGTAGAGCCGTCGCGCGGCCGGATCGTCGGCGCCGAGCACGATCAGGTCCGCGCCGAGCCCCGCGGCGGCCTCGACCAGGGCCTCGGTGACGATCCGGCCGTAGCCGCGTCCGCGATACGGCACCAAGGTGGCCACGCCGGCGATCTCCGTGACCCCGGCGCAGACCGGAAGCACCATCCCGGCCGCGACCGGCCGTCCGCCCGCCCGCACGGTGATCGCGCAGCCGCCCTCCAGGTCGTACCGGAACGCCTCGGCCTGCTCGTCGCCGACCGGGGCCGCCGCCGGGTCGAACCCCCGCTCGTTGACGTCGAGGTTTTCCCGGATCAGCGCCGCCGGCGAGGTATGGCCCACCGTCACGATCTCGACGCCGGCCGGCCGGTGCGCCGGCGGGTGCGCCGGCACGGCCAGCATCATCAGGTCGTCGAGCTCGCCACCGTGATGACGGCGATAGGTGAGGGCCCGGTCGCGTCTGTCGTCCACTCCGCCAGCATGAAGGATGGCGTCATGGCCGCCGCGGTCGTTCGCGTCAGCAGGATCACGTTCCCGGCACGCCGTGATCAGTCCCCCGGGGGCAGGTAGGAAATAAGATCGCGGGATGGGGCTCGACCTCTTCGTTCCCGGCGTCGTCTACCTCGACATCGTCTTCACCGGCCTGCGCGAGCTTCCGCGGCCGGGCACCGAGGTCTGGGCCAACGGCATGGGCTCGTGCCCGGGCGGGGTGGCGAACCTCGCGGTCGCGGCCGCCCGCCTCGGACTGCGTACGGGTCTGGGCACCGCCCTGGCGACCGACGCGTACGGCGATTTCTGCGCCCAGATCCTCTGCACCCAGGAGAACGTCGACCTCACGGCCTCGACCCGCATCGAGGGGCACTCGCCGGTGACGGTGTCGCTCGCGTACGACCGCGACCGCAGCATGATCACGCACGCCCACCCGCCGCCCTTGAACGCGGATGGCCTGGTCGGGGCGCTCCCGGAGGCCCGGGCCGCGTCGGTGAGCCTCACCAAGGACCGGCTGCCGTGGGTGCGCAAGGCGCGCGAGGCGGGGACGCTGGTGTTCGCGGACGTGGGCTGGGACGCGACCGACGAGTGGCCGGCCGAGGCGCTCGGCATGCTCGACGACTGCTACGCGTTCCTGCCCAACGCGGTCGAGGCGATGCGCTACACCCGGGCCGGTACGCCGGAGGAGGCGGCGCGGCGGCTGGCCGGCCTCGTGCCGGTGGTGGTGGTCACGAACGGGGCGGACGGCGCGATCGCCATCGACTCGGGCACCGGCGAGATGGTGCACGCTCCCGCCGTACCCGTGGATGCTCTTGATCCGACCGGGGCCGGGGACGTCTTCATGGCCGGGTTCATCCTCGGCACGCTCAACGACTGGCCGCTCGGGCGGCGCCTCGCCTTCGCCAACCTGATCGCGTCGCTGTCGGTGCAGCATTTCGGCGGGTCGCTGTCGGCGCCGGGCTGGGGCGACATCGCCGACTGGTGGCGCACGTCCGGCGACCCGCGCTACGCGTTCCTCGACGACGTCATCCCGCGCCGCGAGCAGCGGAGGGTGCGGCGAGCGGGGGCGACGATCGCGCGGCTGTCGGACGCGCACGGGGGTGGCATGTGAGGCTGACGATCCTCGGCGGCGGCGGTTTCCGTGTGCCGCTGATCTACGGTGCCCTGCTCGGCCCCGGCAACCCCATCACCTCGATCACGCTGTACGACGTGTCGCACGCCCGCCTGGCCGCGATCGCGCGCGTGCTGACGGCTCAGGCCGCCTTCGCCGAGGGGCCGGCGCCGGACGTCTCCGTCACGACCGATCTGACCGAGGCGCTGACCGGGGCCCACTTCGTCTTCAGCGCCATCCGCGTGCACGGGCTCGAGGGCCGGGTCATCGACGAGCGTGTGGCCCTCGAGCAGGGTGTCCTCGGCCAGGAGACGGTCGGCGCCGGCGGCATCGCGTTCGGCCTGCGCACGCTGCCGGTCGCGAGCGCGCTCGCCCGCCGCGTGCGGCTGGTCGCCCCGGACGCCTGGGTGATCAACTTTACGAACCCGGCCGGCCTGGTCACCGAGGCGATGGCGGCCGAGCTCGGCGACCGCGTGATCGGCATCTGCGACTCGCCGGCGGCGCTCGGCCGGCGGGTGCTGCGCGCGCTGGGGCGGCCGGCGGGGACGGCCCGCCTCGCCTACGCCGGTCTGAACCACCTGGGCTGGCTCTCGGCCGTACGGGAGGGGGAAGAAGATCTCCTCCCGCGGCTGCTGGCCTCCGACGCGGCCCTCGCGTCCTTCGAGGAGGGACGCCTGTTCGGGCCCGAGCGCCTGCGCAAGCTCGGCGCGGTGCCCAACGAATACCTGCATTACTACTACGAGACCCCCGATCTGGTACGCGCGGAGCTCGCCGCCGTGGAGACCCGGGGCGAGTTCCTGTTGCGGCAGCAGGCCGGGGTCTACGCGGCGCTGGCCGAGCCCGGCGCCGACCCCCTCGCGATCTGGCAGTCGGCGCTGCGGCAGCGGGACGCGACCTACATGGCCATGGAGGGTCTCGGCGAGCGCGACGACGCCGAGGGCGGCGGCTACGAGGAGATCGCGCTCGCGCTGATGATGGCGCTCGCCACCGGCACGCCCACCGACCTGATCCTCAACGTGCGCAACCGCGGAACGCTGCCGATCCTCGACGACGACGCCGTGGTCGAGGTGCCGTGCCGGGTCGGCGCCGACGGCGTGCGACCGTATCCGGAAGCGGTCGTTCCCGGTCACGGCGTCGAGCTCGTGCAGCGCATCAAGTCGGTCGACCGCGCGGTGATCGAGGCCGCCGCGACCGGCTCGGCCGCGGTCGCGATGCGGGCGATGGCCTGTCACCCGCTGATCGACTCGGTTCCCGTGGCGCGCCGGCTCGTCGCGGAGTACCGGCGGCGGTTGCCCGAGCTGGCGTACCTGCGCTAGCTCTTTCCCGGCCGTCAGCTCTTTTCCCGGCTGCGGCGGCGGAAGGCGGCCGCGCGCGCCCGGTTCTGGCAGGTCAGGCAGCAGAACCGGCGCTTGCCGGCCGGGGATGCGTCGACGTAGACGTCCGCGCACTGGTCGTCGGCGCACACCCCGATGCGGCCCGGGTGCTCGGCCAGGTGATGCCGCAGGGCCAGCGCCGCCGACGCCCGCTCGGCCTGCGCCGGGTCGTCCACCGTCCACACCTCGGTCAGCACGCCGTCGACCTCGGTCAGCCCCGGCCGCACCCGCGTGCGATCGAGCAGCGCGGTGACCAGCGCGGCCCGCTCGCCGGCCGCGGTCGCCGCGAAGACCGGATGCAGCTCGTCGGCCAGCGCCGCGCGCACCGCGTCGGCGGCCGGCGGGCGCCCCTCGACCGCGCGCGGCAGCGTGCCCCACTCGTTGACGAAGCCGACCAGCTCCGCCGGCGAGATCACCGCGATCCGCGTGCCCATACGCCGAGCATAACGCACTAACCCGTTTCTTCGCGTTGCGAGCTGTCCCGCCCACCCGTAACGTGATGGATGACCTGATCGCGTTACGGAAAGGGAGGTGACGAGATGCGTGCCTGGATCGGTCTCGCCGTACTCGCGCTGCCGTGCCTGCTCGTCTCGCTCGACGCCGAGGTCCTCAACCTCGCCGCGCCCGCGCTCGCCGCCGACCTGCGGCCGACCGGCGTGCAACAGCTCTGGATCATGGACAGCTACGTCTTCGTGGTGGCCGGCGCGCTGATCGCCATGGGCGTCCTGGGCGACCGCATCGGCCGGCGCCGCCTCCTGCTGGCCGGCGCCGCCGCGTTCGGCGTCTCGTCGCTGCTGGCCGCCTTCGCCGCCACGCCCGCCCAGCTGATCGCCGCCCGCGTCCTGATGGGCCTCGCCGGCGCGTCGCTGATGCCGTCGACCCTGGCCCTGATCAGCGTGATGTTCCCCGACGCTCGTCGTCGCACGGTCGCCCTCGGCATCTGGAGCGCCAGCTTCTCCCTGGGCGGCATCGCGTCCCCGCTGATCGGCGGCGCCCTGCTGGCCCACTTCTGGTGGGGCTCGGTCTTCCTGGTCGCCGTCCCCGTGGTCGCGCTGCTCCTGGCTCTCGGCCCGTTCCTGCTGCCCGAGTCCCGCGACGGCGCCGCCACCCGCTTCGACCTGCCCGGCGCGCTGCTCAGCCTGTCCGCGGTCCTCCTTCTCGTGTACGGCGTGAAGCGCCTGGCCGCCTCGGGCTGGTCCCTGCCCTCCACGGCCGCCGTCCTGCTGTCCCTCCTGCTGGGCGCGGCGTTCCTGACCCGCCAGCGCCGCATCACCTTCCCCCTGCTGGACCTGACCCTGTTCCGCGACCGCCGGCTGACCGTGGCTCTGGCAGCCAACGCCTTGTCGTTCTTCGTCCAGTACGGCTCCCTGCTGGCGACAGCGCAGTACCTCCAGGTGGTGCTGGGCCTGTCCCCGATGAGGGCCGGCTTGTGGACGCTGCCCTCGGTGATCGCCTACCTGGCCGCATCGTTCCTCGGCCCCGCCCTTGCGCACCGCTTCCCGCGCGGCCGCGTGATAGCCCTGGGCTTGGCCGCGATGGCCGCCGGTTTCGCCGTCCTAGCCGCGATGGCCGCCGATCCGAGCATGCCGGCCGCGGTGGCCACTTTCCCGGCGGCGGCCTTCGGCGATCTGCCGGTCCTGGTCGTCGGCACGTGTCTGATCGCGTCGGGCTTGGCCCCCGTCTACATCCTGACCACGGAACTGGTCGTCTCCACGGCCGTCGCCGCCCCGTCGTCACCCGCAGGCGAGCCGCACCCGTCCCGGGCCGGAATGGCCGCCGCCGTGACCGAGACAAGCGCCGAGCTCTTCGGCGCCCTGGGAATTGCCATCCTGGGCTCGCTGGTCGTAGCCGTCTACCGCCACGGCACCGCCGACTTGCCGCTCCCCGCCGGGGGCACGCTGCCCGACGCCGCTTCCACCGCCGGTTCTCTCCCACCGGCAGCAGCGTCAGACCTGATGGCCCACGCGAACGCCGCCTACAGCACGGCCTTCACCGTGATGTCCTTGACCGCCGCCGCGCTGCTGGCAGCGACCGCGATGCTGGCCGCCAAGGTGCTGCACGCCCGCCCCGCCCGCCCGGCCGATGCCGCCAGTTCCGCCGATCGCACCTCTGCGGGCGCGCCGTTCCCCGACGCGGCGGCGGTGTCCCGAGCGCGCTGAGTCGACGACCGTGGAGGAATTCCCACCGGCCGGGAACGGGCAAACCATGCCGCACTCCCGGCCGGGGAGCCCTGCCGATTTGGCATATGCGCCCGCGATCGAGCACTGTGGAGGCGGCATTCGCACAGTCTGCGCCGCCGGTTCGCCTTGTGGCGCGCGCCGGGGTATGGTGGGTATTCCTATCGGGCAGATAGGTTTTAACGTGGGGAGACACCATGACGACGGCCGTCCATCGCCCGGCGGACCACGGGGTTGCGCCCGGTCGACCTCCTGCGGGCGGAGGATCGGTCCGCCGCGGTTCCGACCATGACGCCCTGCGCCGGCAGTTCGACCGCGACGCCATCTGGAACCGCATGGTCAAGCCCGGCGACCGCCTGCCGTCCGCCACGCTGCTCGAGGCCGACCTCGGACCGATCCACCTCGACCGCCTGCGCATGACCGGCTCGATCGTGCTCGTCTTCTTCCGCTATGCCTCCTCCGATCCGTGCAATGCCACCTTGTCCGCCTACGAGCACCAGTTGGCGCCCGCCCTGGCCGGCACGGACGCCCACCTGGTCGCCGTCAGCCCCCAGGTCCCGCAGCGGCTGGCCGACGTCAAGCGCCGCCACGAGCTGAGCTACTTCGTGGCCGCGGACGTCCGACACGCCCTGATCGACGCATTCAACCTGGGCTTCCACGAACCCGGCGCCGACGTGATCCTGGGTGCTCGCCGCTCGGTCCTTCCTTTCCCGGCCGTGGTGATAGCCGACCGCGCCGGCACGATCCGCCACGTCAAGGTCCAGCCGGACGGCGCCCCGCACCCGACACCGGCCGAGGTTTTGACCGCGGTCCGCGCCCTGCGATAGCCAGTAGCCCGGTGCCGCGGCGCGTCCCTCCCGCGGCGAGTCGGCACTGCGGCGCGTCACGCCGGCGGCGCGTCACGCCCGCGGACGCCGGGTTCGGCGTCGCGCCGGCCCGCGCTGGTCTCGCGCCGGCCCGCGCCGGTCTCGCGCCGGCCCGCGCCGGTCTCGCGCCGGCCCGCGCCGGCCCGCGCTGGGCTCGCGCCGGCCCGTGGCGGTCTCGCGCCGGTCCCGCTCCGGCCCGCGGCAGTTCCGCTCCGCGGCGCCTCCCACTCGCTGCCTCCCGGTCGCGGCGCGGAACTCGCACCGGTGCCGCTCAGCCGGCGAGCTGCTCGACGTGCACCACGGTGAGCGACCTCCCGTCCTGGTCGCGCTTCGCCCGGCCGGTCAGGCCCACCACCAGCGTGTCGTGCTGGTCGACCTCGTCGGGGGAGACGAACGTCAGCACGTCGGGATGGTGGCCGGTCACCACCCAGCCCGGCGTCTCCTCCAGAGTGATGGTGCCGAAGTCGGCGGCGGGAGTGCCGGTGCGCACCGGACCGAACTCCCGCAATACGTCAACCGCCCGCGTGGCCAGGTCGCCGGTGCCCGCTTCGGCGAACACGACGCAGGTGCCGTGCTCGAACACCACCCACGATTTGCCGTCCCCGGCGATGATGCTGCGCCAGGTGTCCACCAGATGATCCGAATCAGACATGCCGCGAGTATGCCGGACGGGTATGACAAAAACTCGCGACCGGGCGACGAGGGCCGCCCGGTCGCGAGACATCAGGAAATGGCGGCCGCGACCGACGGGTACCACCTGTTGGCGATCTTCACGTTGCCCGCGTCGTTCGGGTGCACGCCGTCGTAGGTGTCGATGGCGTCGTCGAAACCCGTCCACTGGTCGACGACCGTGATCGGCGAGGCGGTGGTCGTCAGGCCGGCGGCCCAGGCCGGGATCGCGGCATTCAGGGTGACCACGCGCGCCGCGCACTCCGTACACGTGCTGGGGTTCATCGGAATGATCTGCGCGACCAGGATCTTCATGTGCGGGTTCGAGGTGCGCATCTGAGAGACGAGCTTCGTGTACGCGGTGAGGATCGTCGAAGCCGGCAGATTGCTCCAGACATCGTTCGTTCCGAAGTGCATCATCACCACGTCCGGACGGGTGGCCGCGAGCCAGCCGACGAGCAGGTCCTGATTGGCCACGTTGGTGACCAGATAGCCGCCGTGCCCCTCGTTCTCCCCGTCGTAGGTGAACCCGCACCCCTGCGGCGGCAGCGTGCCCACGAAGTCGACCCGCGCGGCCGGCAGCTTCTGCCACAGCAGCGCCCGCCAGCATCCCGGCGAGCCGGTGATCGAGTCCCCGAGCGCCATGATCTTGACCGGAGCGCCGGACGGGGGAGTCGTAGGCGGAGTAGTGGGTGGCGTGGTGGGCGAAGTCGTCGGGGATGTGGTCGGAGAAGTCGTCGGTGGAGTGGCCGGGATCGTCGTCGGGGAAGTCGGTGGGGTGGTCGGGACCGTGGACGGCGGCGGTGTGCCCACGGCCCCGGTGCAGCTCACCCCGTTCAGCGTGAACGACGAAGGCACCGGATTGCTCCCCGTCCACGACCCGTTGAAGCCAAAGCTGACCGACCCATTCATCGGGATATTTCCGTTATAGCTGGCGTTCTTCACCGTAACGGCCGAGCCGGACTGAGCCACGGAACCGTTCCACAACTGAGTGATCGACTGCCCCGCGGCAAAGGTGAACCCCAGCGTCCACCCGCTGATCGGGTCGCCGAGATTGGTGATGTCCACGGCCGCGCCGAACCCGCCCGGCCACTGACTGGAGATCGTGTATCTGACCCGGCAGCCGGCAGCGGCCGAGGCCTGTCCGGCGGTGACGACGGCGGCCGTGGCCAGGGCCGTGCTCGCGGCGGCGAGAATCGCGACTCTTCGACGCATGGGTTCCTCCCGGAGAACCTCGGGACGTGGGTGGCGAACGCGGAGCTTGACGAACCGACCGCGACCGGTCAGTCTGGGAGCGCTCCCAATCCATGACTGTAAATGTAAGGGGGCCAGCGTGGCCAGCCGCCGAAAGATCGCCGCCGTCCTCGCCGCCGCCACCGTGGGCGCCGGGCTGACGGCCGTCGCGACCCGGGCCGACGCCGCCGCCGGCTGCCAGGTCCGCTACACCGTCACCAACCAGTGGCAGGGCGGCTTCGGCGTGGCCGTCGACATCACCAACCTCGGTGACCCGATCAACGGCTGGACGCTGACCTTCACCTGGCCCGGCACCCAGACCATCGCCCAGCTCTGGAACGGCGTGGTGACCCAGGCGCGCGCCGATGTTCAGGTCAAGGACGCCGGATACAACGCAAATATCGCGACAAACGCGACGACAAGCTTCGGCTTCAACGCCAGCGGCACGGCAGCAACCCCGACATCGTTCTCGTTGAACGGGACCGCCTGCACCGGAAGCACCACCCCGACAACGGGCCCGACCACGGCACCGCCGACCACGACACCGCCGACCACGACGCCACCGACCACGACGCCACCGACCACGACGCCGCCGCCGGCCGGCGGCACGGCCACCGTCAACGGCAGACAGGTCGAAAAGCTGGACCGCGGCGTCGTCAGCGTCCACTCCGGAAGCGGCAACCTGGTCAGCTGGCGCCTGCTCGGCACCGACCCCGCCGGCATCGCCTTCAACGTCTACCGGGGCACCACCAAGCTCACCGCGAGCCCGCTCACCACCTCGACGACCTGGCTGGATCCGGGCGCCGCCGCCGGCTCGGCCTACACGGTCCGGGCGGTGGTCAACGGCGTCGAGCAGGCCGCCGAGGGGCCGGCGCTGACCTTCGCCAACGGCTACCTCGACGTCCCGATCCAGAACCCCAACAGCTCGCTCTACACCGCCAACGACGCGAGCGTCGGCGACCTCGACGGCGACGGCAAGCTCGACATCGTCCTCAAGTGGGATCCGGCCAACTCCAAGGACAACTCGCAGTCCGGCGTCACCGACCCGGTCTACGTCGACGGCTACCGGCTCGACGGCACCCGGCTCTGGCGCATCAACCTCGGGCGCAACATCCGGGCCGGCGCGCACTACACCCAGTTCCAGGTGTACGACTACGACGGTGACGGCGACGCCGAGGTGGCCATGAAGACGGCCGACGCCACCGTCGACGGCACCGGCCGGGTGATCGGCAACGCCGGCGCCGACTACCGCAACTCGTCCGGCTACATCCTTTCCGGCCCCGAGTACCTGACGATGTTCGACGGCCGGACCGGCGCGGCGACCAGCACCGTCAGCTACGAGCCGCCCCGCGGCACCGTCTCGAGCTGGGGCGACTCCTACGGCAACCGGGTCGACCGGTTCCTGGCCGGCACGGCCTATCTCGACGGCGCCCGCCCTAGCCTGATCATGACGCGCGGCTACTACACCCGTACGGTCATCGTGGCCTGGGATTTCCGCAACGGCGCCCTGACCCGGCGGTGGACGTTCGACTCCAACGGCAGCGGCAACAGCGCCTACGCCGGGCAGGGCAACCACCAGCTCGCGATCGCCGACGTCGACCAGGACGGCCGGGACGAGATCGTCTACGGCGCGATGGCGATCGACGACAACGGCGGCAAGCTGTGGAACACCGGCAACGGGCACGGCGACGCCCTGCACGTCGGCGACCTCGACCCGTCCCGCCCCGGCCTCGAGGAGTTCAAGGTCGACGAGGACGGCAGCAAGCCCTCCTCCTGGTTCGCCGACGCCCGCACCGGCCAGGTCCTGTGGACGACCCCGGCCAACGGCGACAACGGCCGCGGCGTCAGCGACGACATCTGGGCCGGCAGCCCCGGCGCCGAGTCGTGGTCGGCGGCCGCCGACGGCGTGCGCAGCCCGTCCGGCGCCGTGGTCGCCACCCGCAAGCCCGGCTCCACCAACTTCGTGGTCTGGTGGGACGGCGACGCCACCCGCGAGCTGCTCGACGGCACCCACATCGACAAGTACGGCACCTCCGGCGACACCCGCCTGCTCACCGCGGCCGACGTGCACGCCAACAACGGCACCAAGTCGACCCCGTCGCTCTCCGGCGACCTCCTCGGCGACTGGCGGGAGGAGGTGATCTGGCCGACGACGGCCAACAACGCGCTGCGCATCTACAGCACCCCGAAGCCCACCGACCGCCGGATCGTCACCCTGCTGCACGACGTCCAGTACCGCGAGGCGATCGCCTGGCAGAACACCGCCTACAACCAGCCGCCGCACCCCAGCTTCGCCATCCGATGACGCCTACGTGATCAGCGCGCGCACCCCCAGGTTCCGGATCGAGGCGTCCAGGACCTGGGCGGTGTGCGCCAGGGAGATCTCCCCGCCCTGACGCCGGGCCGCGGCCGCGATCTGCATGAGACACCCGGGATTCGCGGTGACCAGCAGGGACGCTCCGGTGGCGAGCACGGTGCGGGCCTTCCGGTCGCCGAGCTCGGCGGCCGGCACCGGGTTCAGCACGTTCCAGATGCCGGCCGACCCGCAGCAGATCTCCGGATCGGCGATCTCGCGCAGCGTCAGCCCCGGAATCCCGGCCAGCAGCGACCGGGGCTGCGCCCGCACCCCCTGGGCGTGCCCGAGGTGGCAGGCGTCGTGATAGGCGACGGTCATCTCCAGCGGATGCCGCGGCGCCACCGGGCCGAGCTCGGCCAGCAGCTCCGACAGGTCGCGCACCTTCGCCGTGAACGCCCTCGCCCGCGCCGCGAAGGCGGGATCGTCGGCGAGCAGCTCGTCGTACTCCTTGAGCGACGACCCGCACCCGGCCGCGTTGACCACGAAGTAGTCCATGCCGGTCCGCTCGAACGTCGCGATCAGCCGGCGGGCGAACCGCTGTGCCTCGGCCCGGCGTCCGTTGTGCACGCTCAGAGCACCGCAGCAACCCTGCGACGGTGGGATCAGCACGTCGCAGCCCTCGGCCGCCAGCACCCGCACGGTCGCCGAGTTCACGTCCGGGAAGAACGCGCTCTGCACGCACCCGGTCAGCATGCCGACCACCGCGCGGCGCCGGCCGCGGGCGGCCACGCGCTCGGGTGGGCGCGGCACGCGGCGCAGGGGTGGGGCCAGCGATTCGAGCGTCGTGAGGGTCGGGCCCAGCCGCTCGAGGAGACCGGTGCGGCCGATCAGCTTCTGCAGACCCGAGGCCTGGTACGCCCGGAGCGGCCCCCGCAGCAGCCGAAGCCGGCGCGGATAGGGGAACAACGCGAAGATCGCCGAGCGCAACGCCCGCTCCCGGGCCGGGCGCGGATGCCGCCGCTCCACCTGCGCCCGGGTGTCCTCGATCAGCCGGTCGTACCGCACACCCGACGGGCAGGCCGTCACGCACGACATGCAGCCCAGGCAGCGGTCGAAGTGCTCGACCATCGAGTCGCTCAGCGGCTCCCCGTCGACGCCCTGGTTCATCAGGTAGATCCGCCCGCGCGGCGAGTCGGCCTCGGCGCCCCACAGCACGTACGTCGGGCAGGTCGGCAGGCAGAACCCGCAGTGCACGCAGTCGGCGATCAGATCCTTCCGCGGCGGATGATCGTCGTCGAAGGCCGGCTCGGAGGACCGGACCGGCCCGAGCACGTCGCGCGGCGGCTCGCCGGTGCCCCAGGTGGCGTCGACCATCAGATCCCTCCCACGAACCGGCCGGGGGAGAAGCGGCGCCCCGGGTCGAACTGGTCCTTGATCCGCCGCATCAGCGTGAGCCCCGGCACCGGTCCCCACATGTCGAGGATGTCCCGCCACTCGGGCGGCGCGGTCAGCACCACCGCGTGCCCGCCGAGCCGCACGCACCGCGCCCGCAGCCGCTCGACGTCGGTGATCCCGGCCGCGCCCGCGTAGAGCACGCCGGTGCCGGCCGACCCCCGCACCGGGTCGCCCTCGGCCACCAGCTCGGGCACCTTCGAGATCGGCACCGACAGCTTCAGGCCGATGCCGCCGGCCGCCCACGGCTCGACGCCCCACCACGGCGGCGCCTCCTCGGCGACCTCGCCCCCGAGCACCTTGGCGACCACCCCGGACCGCTCCCGTACGCCCTCGGCCGTCCCCTCGATCAGCACGGCCAGCTCACCCGACGCCGAGTCGATCTCGATCGCGGCCGGCGCCACCCGCGCCTCGAGCACCCGGGCCACCTCGGAGGCCGGCGCCTGTGCCCGCACGAACACCGCCGCCCGCGGCCGCGGGTGCAGCCGGAACGCGCACTCGGTGATCAGCCCCAGCGTCCCGTACGACCCGGTGTACAGCTTGCCCAGGTCGTACCCGGCGACGTTCTTGACGACCTTCCCGCCCGACTTGGCGACCTTCCCGTCGGGCCGGACCACCGTGATGCCGATCAGCAGGTCGCGCGTCGTGCCGTAGTGCAGCCGCCGCGGCCCGCTGGTGTTCACCGCGACCGTGCCGCCCACGGTCGCGCCGGCCGGGCCGTCCAGCGCGAGGACCTGATCGCCGAGCGCGATGTCGCCCAGCGGCGTCCCGGCCCGGACGATCGTGATCAGGTCACCGGCCGCGTGCTCGACGACGCCGGCCATCCGCCGCGTGTCGATGATCAGGTCGAGCGACTCGGGCGGCGGTCCCCAGTCGAGCTTGGTGCCGGCCCCGCGCACGACCACGGTCAGATCCCGGGCGGCCGCGATCAGCGCGGCCGCCTCCGACGTCGTCGCGGGCGCGGCCACCAGCCGGGCCGGCACGCCGCCGACCACGTCCTCGTCGCCGGCCGGCCGGGTCAGCTCGTCCAAAGTAGTCATCAGAAGACCTCGGCCACGCCTGATTCCTGCAACGGGTGCGCGCCCTGATGCCGGCCGGGCCGCTCGCCGCACAACCGGGGCGTCGGGAAGATCTTGCCCGGGTTGGCGATGCCGTCCGGGTCGAAGGCGCACCGCACCAGCTGCATCGTGTCGAGGTCGTCGTCGGTGAACATGCGCGGCATGTACTTCGCCTTGTCGGCGCCCACCCCGTGCTCGCCGGTGATCGACCCGCCGTACTCGATGCAGAGGTCGATGATCGCGCCCGACGCCGCCTCGGCCCGCTCCGCCTGCCCCTCGATCGCGTCGTCGAACAGCACTAGCGGATGCAGGTTGCCGTCGCCGGCGTGGAACACGTTCGCCACCCGCACCCCGTGGCCGGCCGCCAGCTCGCCGATGCGGCGCAGCACCTCGGGCAGCTCGGTCCGCGGGATCACCCCGTCCTGCACGATGTAGTCCGGGCTGATCCGGCCGACCGCCGCGAACGCCGACTTGCGCCCCTTCCAGAACAGGGCCCGCTCGGCGTCGTCGGCCGCTATCCGGATCTCGAACGCGCCGTTCTGCTCGCACAGCCGGCTCACCTCGTCGAACTGGGCCGCCACCTCGGCCGCCGGCCCGTCCAGCTCGACGATCAGCACCGCGCCGGCGCCGGCCGGGTAGCCGCACGCCACCGCCGCCTCGGCCGCCTCGATGGCCAGGGCGTCCATCATCTCGATCGCGGCCGGCACCACCCCCGCGCCGATGATCGCCGAGGTCGCGGCGCCGGCCTGATCGGTGCCGTGGAACGCGGCCAGCAGCGTCCGCACCGACTCCGGCAGCCGGGTCAGCTTCACCGTCACCTCGGTCGCGACGCCGAGCGTGCCCTCCGACCCGACGAACGCGCCGATCAGGTCGTAGCCGGGCGGATCCGGCGCCCGCCCGCCGAGCCGCACCACCTCGCCGTCCGGCGCCACCACCTCGAGCCCGGTCACGTGGTTGGTCGTGAACCCGTACTTCAGGCAGTGCGCGCCGCCGGAGTTCTCCGCCACGTTGCCGCCGATCGAGCAGATCTGCTGGCTCGACGGGTCGGGCGCGTAGTAGTAGCCGTGCGGCGTGGCGGCCCGGGTGACCTGCAGGTTGATGACGCCCGGCTGCACGACGGCCCGCTCGTCGCCGGGCGCGAGCTCGAGGATGTCGCGCATCTGGGCCGTCACGATCAGCACCCCGTCGGCATGGGGGAGCGCGCCGCCGGACAGGCCGGTGCCCGAGCCGCGCGCCACGAACGGGACCTTCGCCTCGGCGCAGGCCCGCACCACGGCGGCGACCTGCCGCGTGTCCTGCGGGAGGGCGACCAGGGCGGGCACGACCCGGTAATGGGCGAGCCCGTCGCACTCGTAGGTCCGCAGCTCCTGCCGGTCGGTGATCACCCGCGCCGCGCCCAGCTCGGCGCGGAGCCGTTCGGCGAGCCTCTCGATCACAGCCACCGCGACCCCCTCACCGCCGACGAGTCCCCGGTCAACGTAACCCGCCACGCGGGCGCGGCGCGACCAGAGAGTCCGGTCCGGAGCCGAGCTGTCACGCTCCGTAGACCAGTCGGCGAGGGCCGGATCATCTGCCAAAATGGCCGGATGTTCGTGACCCCCCGAGCCGCCCGGGCCGCCGTCGTGGCTGCTTGCGCGCTTGTCGTGACGGCCGCCTGCAGCAGCTCCGGCGATGATGAGCAGCCCGACCGGCAGACCATCACGACGACCACGATGCGTGGCGCCCTGCTCCAAGCGGCCGAGGTCGGGCCGACCTGGACCGCCCCCGACGAGAGCGCCGACCCCGACCAGCTGATGAGCATCTGCGGCGGCACGTCGCCCGCGCCCAGCGTGCCGCCCGGCGGCCAGGTCGTCGCCGCCCCGCTCGTCGACGAGGGCGAGAAGGGCGCGCAGACGCTCGAGCAGGTCGCCATCGTCTACGGCGACAAGACCGGCGCCGACGCGGCCCTCGCCGGGCTCCGGGGCGTGGCCGAGGGTTGCCCGCGGACGGTCTCGGTGCCGGCCACCAGGACCAGCGACCGCAACGAGCCCGCCTACACCGAGACGGTCGAGATCCAGCCGCTCGACCAGGGCGCCTGGACGGGGTTCGTGGTCATCCGGCACAAGAAATACGACCCGTCGCACCCGGGCACGGCCGACACCGCCGTCACCGTCGTGCAGTCGGCGAACGTGGTGCTCGTCGACGCGTACGCGATCTATCAGCTGAACAGCGCGACCCCCGCACCCGGCTTCGCCACCGACTGGCAGAAACTTGTCGGCACGGTCGTGCAGCGCGTGGGATAGACAGACCCGCCCGGCGTCGTCTAATGTTCGGCGTGCGCCGTTGAGAGTTCTTCCCCCGTGGAATTCTCAGCGGCGTCTTAACTTTCCGCGAAGGTCACCGGCAGCGCCGTGAAGCCGCGAATCGTCAGACTGTCCCGCCGCACCGGGTCCCCGTCGAGGCGGATGCCCGGGAAACGCCGCAGCAGAGCCGGAAACGCGACCTGCGCCTCGAGCCGGGCCAGCGGGGCGCCCAGGCAGTAGTGGATGCCCCCGCCGAAGGACAGCGGCGCATTGTCCCTTCTGGACAGATCCAGCCGGCCGGGCGCGGCGAACCGCTCCGGGTCCCGATTGCCCGCACCGAGATAAGCGACAATCCGGTCGCCGGGCGCGATGCCGACGCCGCCGATCGTCGTCTCCTCCCACGCCACCCGCGCGACCAGCTGCACCGGCGAGTCGAACCGCAGCAGCTCCTCGACCGCCGCCACCGGGCCGGCCGCCAGCGACGGGATCGAGGCGGGCGACGCGAGCAGAGCCACCAGCCCGTTCGCGAGCAGGTTGGTGGTCGTCTCGAAGCCGGCCGCGAACAGCAGCGCGGCCATCGTGACCAACTCGTCCTCGGCGAGCCGGTCGCCCTCCTGCTCCACCGCCACGAGCGCGCTGATCAGGTCGTCCCGCGGCTCCCGGCGGCGGACGGCGGCCAGCGACGCGAGATAGGACCGCATGGTCGCGGCGGCCGGGTCGGCCCGGGCGATCACCTCCGGGGAGATGGTGTCGAGCAGCTGCGACCAGTCGCGTACCAGGAACTGGAACTGTCCCCGGTCCTCGGCGGGGACGCCGAGCAGCTCGCCGATCACGTTGACCGGCAAGGGAAACGCGAAGGCCGCGATGAAGTCGGCCGGGCCGGACAACGGTGCCAGCAGGTCGTCCACCATCCGCTCGACGGCCGGCCGCAGCGCCTCGACCCGGCGCGGCGTGAACGCCGAGCTCACCAGCCGCCGCAGCCGCGTGTGATCGGGCGGGTTGATCGCCAGCAGGCTCGTGAACAGCTGCTGGAGGGCCGGATGGTCCTTCCAGTCGGGCAGCCCGACGAATGCCAGCATGTCCGCCGGCATGTGGCCGAGCCGGGCATCCCGGGTGACCGCGGCGCAATCGGCATACTTCGTCACCACCAGCGCGCCGTCGTCCGCGCGCAGCACCGGCGAGATCTCCCGCAGGCGGTCGTAACGCGGGTACGGATCTTCCCGGCCGATCGGCGTGGTCAGCTCGCCGAGCAGGGCCGACACCTCGGGTCCCGCCACAATGTCCACCACCCGGACGACCTTACAAGGGCCGGGGCTTGAGCGAGGAAGGGTCGTGTTTTAGGCTCGTTGCGGTCTCATCAACCACAGTTTATGACGTCCTACATCGGGGGATGTGCATGGACGCACAGCGCGTCCCTGCTCATGGGCGTCGTAGCGGCCCGTTAAAGGGCACGGCCAGATGCCGCGGCAGGGGGAGGAGGGCGTGGTGGGCGCCTTCTCCATCGCCGAGAAGCTGGACCGGTTGTTCCGCCAGGTCCGTGACGCGGGCCGGGCGGAGCCGAGCTACATGGCGGTCGCCGAGGCGATCCGCGCCGGCCAGGGCGTGGCGATCTCGCACACGTACATCTGGCAGCTGCGCACCGGCCGGCGCGACAACCCGACGGTCCAGCACCTGACCGCGCTGGCCACCTACTTCGGCGTCCCGGTGTCGTACTTCCTCGACGACGAACAGACCCGGCGGGTGGACGCGCAGCTCGACCTGCTGCGGTCGATCAGCGACGCCGGGGTCACCGAGATCGCGTTGCGCGCGGCCGACGTGTCGCCGCGCGGCCGCGAGACGATCAGCGAGCTGATCCGGAAGGTCTGGGAGTCGGAGCAGCGGCAGCCGTGACGCGCGCCTTGCGATAGGCGCGGCTCACCCGGCTCAGCCACGCCACCTCGTCGGCCATCTGCGGCCCGACCGGCGCGAACGTCCGCCCGTCGTCGTCCGGCGGGCATCCGGCGGCGCGGCGCCGCAGCGCCACCGCGATGGCCATGGCCTCGGCCTGCGGCGTCTCGTGTGAGCCGTCCGCGAGGTAGGGGCGCAGCGCCAGCATCCCGTCCCGGATCTCGATCACCCGCCGGTAGAGCCGCAGGTGCAACTCGTCGACGCCGGCCAGCTCGATCACCGCCCGGCGCGGCGAGAACAGGATGACCTCCGGGAACGCGTCGCGCATGGCGGTCCACAAAGGCCTCAGAACCAGCAGGCTGACGTACGCGGTGAGCACCGCCCGCGCCCGGCGGCCGGCCGGCACGAGGCCCCCCGACACCGCCAGCAGCGTGCCCACGCCCTGCAGGTAGTGGCCCCACGGCGCCACCGCATCGAAGTCGATCGGCACCCCGGCCCCGCTCAGCACGATGAGGGTCGTCTTGGCCGCCGCGTAGACCGAGATCATGGCCGTGCCGACCGCGGCCGTGCGCAGCCCGAGGCGGGGAAGGCCGGCCGGCGCGTCCCGGGCCACCGACCAGAACAGCAGCGTCGCGATGATCAGCACGGTGCCCAGGTAGACCTCCAGCACCGCCCAGTAGGCGACCGTCGCCGGCGACAGCGGCCCGGCCAGCCGCGCCGGACCGGGGTCGATCCCGCCCGTCACCGCGTCCAGCACCAGCAACGTGACCAGCACCGTCACCGTCAGCGCCAGCTGACGGCGCAGGCCACCGGCGCCGGTCAGCAGGGCCAGGAACCGCAGCAGCACGAACGCCGCCACCGCGCCGAGCAGGTGGGTCAGGATCGGCCGGCCGACCGCCTCGGCGACCGGGGGGAACGCCGACGTCTCGGTGAGCGCGCCGGCGAACAGCGTCGCCCACAAGGCCTGCTGCCGCTTGTCACGCAGCAGCGTCGGCAGCCGCGCGACGCACGCGCCCCACAGCAGGGCCAGCAGGGCGACGTCGAGGATCACTCGGCATAGCCGAAGGCGTCGGCCACCCGGCCGGGCGTGCCCGGCGGCGGCGCCGAGCGCCCGCGGATCAGCGAGGCCACCATCTCGGCCTCGCGCTCCTGCTCGCAGGTGTAGCTGACCCGGCCGAGCACCCGCCGCACGGTGGCCGGGTCGAGATCGGGGAAGAGCCGGGCGAACGCGCCGTCGGCGCCGGCGTGCCCGCAGATCATGTGGGCCAGCTCGTGCAGCACGATGTGCTCGGCGTGCAGCGGCGAGGTGCCCGGATCGTAGAAGACGTGATCGGCCCGGTCGGTGGCGATCCACAGTCCGCACGGCGCCTCGGCGCTCAGCCCGGGGACCGGCCGGCGGATCAGCGGGCGGCCGCGGCCGGCGGCGACCCCGGCGCAGAACGCGTCGAGGTCGAACGGGCGCGGGACCCGGATGCCCCGCAATCGCCGCTCGCTACGCCACCGCAGACCCCTCACCGGCGAAACGTTACCCGCAGGTCCGTTTGCACGGAACTGCGCGAAGAAAGCGCTTCCCGAACAGAGACCTGCGGGGACGTGTGGAAAACCCCACGCGCAGGTTAACTATTCGGCCCACGTCGGCTTAGCCTTACGAATCCCGGGGCAGAAACCAGTTGAGCCGCGGAATCGAAACCGGAGGTGGTCGGCATGGCCAAGTTCGTCTACGACTTCGCCGAGGGGAACAAGGATCTCAAGGATCTGCTCGGCGGCAAGGGCGCGAATCTCGCCGAAATGACGAATCTCGGGCTGCCCGTGCCGGCCGGCTTCACCATCACCACCGAGGCCTGCCAGCGGTACCTGGCCGCCGGCACCCATGTGGACGGTCTCGACGCCGAGATCGACGAGCATCTCGCCGCCCTGGAACGCTCGATGGGGCGGCGGCTCGGCGACCCGGCCGACCCGCTGCTGGTATCCGTACGCTCGGGCGCCAAGTTCTCGATGCCGGGCATGATGGAGACCGTCCTCAACGTCGGGCTCAACGACGAGTCGGTGGACGGGCTGTCCCGGCAGGCCGGCGGCAACGACCGGTTCGCCTGGGACTCGTACCGCCGGCTCATCCAGATGTTCGGCAAGACCGTCTGCGACGTGCCGGGGAGTGAGTTCGAGGAAGCGCTGCACGCGGCGAAGGTGGCCAAGGGCGTCAAGGACGACGTCCAGCTCGACGCCGACGATCTCAAGGGACTGGTCGGCGCGTACAAGAAGGTCTTCGCCAAGCACACCGGCCACGACTTCCCGCAGGACCCGCGGCAGCAGCTCGACCTCGCGATCGAGGCGGTGTTCCGCTCGTGGAACGCCGACCGCGCCGTGCTCTACCGGCGGCAGGAGCGGATTCCCGCCGACCTCGGCACCGCCGTCAACGTGGTCGCGATGGTCTTCGGCAACCTCGGCCCGGACTCCGGCACCGGCGTCGCCTTCACCCGCGACCCGGCCACCGGCGAGAGCGGCATCTACGGCGATTACCTGCAGAACGCGCAGGGCGAGGACGTGGTGGCCGGCATCCGCAACACGCTCCCGCTCGCCGACCTCGAGAAGATCGACAAGAAGTCGTACGACGAGCTGCTCGCGATCATGGCGACGCTCGAGGGCCACTACCACGACCTGTGCGACATCGAGTTCACGATCGAGCGCGGCAAGCTGTGGATGCTGCAGACCCGGGTCGGCAAGCGGACCGCGGCGGCGGCCTTCACCATCGCCGCGCAGCTCGTCGACGAGGGGATGATCGACCTCGATGAGGCGCTCACCCGGGTCAGCGGGGCGCAGCTCGCCCAGCTGATGTTCCCGCGGTTCGACCTCTCCGGCGACCCCACGGCGATCACCCGCGGGGTCGGGGCGTCGCCCGGCGCCGCGTACGGGAAGGTGGTCTTCAGCTCCGCCGAAGCGGTCGCCGCGGATGGCCCGGTCATCCTGGTACGCCGGGAGACCAACCCGGACGACCTGCCCGGCATGATCGCGGCCCAGGGGATCCTCACCTCCCGCGGCGGCAAGACCTCGCACGCCGCGGTCGTGGCCCGCGGCATGGGCAAGACGTGTGTGTGCGGCGCCGACGAGATCGAGGTCGGCCGCGACCAGTTCACCGTGGGTGGCCAGGTGGTGCGCGCGGGCGACGTCATCTCGATCGACGGGACCACCGGCCGCGTCTACCTCGGCGAGGTCCCGGTGCGCCCGTCCGAGGTGGTGCAGTACTTCGAGGGCGACCTCGACCCGGCGCTGGCCAACGAGCCGCTGGTCGCCGCCGTGCACCTGCTGATGACGCACGCCGACTCGCGGGCGGCGCTCAAGGTGCGCACCAACGCCGACACCGGTGCCGACGCCGCCCGGGCCCGCCGCTTCGGCGCGCACGGCATCGGCCTGTGCCGCACCGAGCACATGTTCCTCGGCGACCGGCGGGAGCTGGTCGAGCGGCTGATCCTGGCGCCCAACCCGGCCGAGCGGAACGACGCGCTGGCCGCGCTGCAGCCGTTGCAGCGGGCCGACTTCCTGGACATCTTCCGCGAGATGAACGGGCTGCCGGTGACCGTGCGGCTGATCGACCCGCCGCTGCACGAGTTCCTGCCGTCGCTGGAGGAGCTGGCGGTGCAGGTCGCCGTCGCCAAGGCGCGCGGCGAGGAGAACGAGCGCGACGAGCGGATGCTGTCGGCGGTACGGCGCATGCACGAGCAGAACCCGATGCTCGGCCTGCGCGGCGTCCGGCTCGGCCTGGTGATTCCCGGCCTGTTCGCGATGCAGGTGCGGGCGATCGCCGAGGCGGCGGTCGCGCTGGCGGCCGAGGGCGGCCACCCCAAGCCCGAGATCATGGTGCCGCTGGTCGGTGCGGTCCAGGAGCTCGAGACCGTACGCGCGGAGGCCGAGCGCATCATCGCCGAGGTGGTCGGCGACTCGGGCGTCGAGGTCCTGATCGGCACCATGATCGAGGTGCCGCGCGCGGCGCTGACCGCGGGCCAGATCGCCGAGGCGGCCGAGTTCTTCTCCTTCGGCACCAACGACCTGACCCAGATGGCCTGGGGCTTCTCCCGCGACGACGTCGAGGGCGCGTTCTTCTGGCGCTACCTCGAGCTCGGCATCTTCGGCATCAGCCCCTTCGAGTCCATCGACCGCGACGGCGTGGGCCGTCTGGTCCGCATCGCCGCCGCCGAGGGCCGGGCGACCCGCCCCGGCCTGAAGCTGGGCGTATGCGGCGAACACGGCGGCGACCCCGAGTCGGTGCACTTCTTCCACGAGGTCGGTCTCGACTACGTGTCCTGCTCGCCGTTCCGCGTCCCGGTGGCCCGCCTGGAGGCGGGTCGCGCAGCCGTCGAGTCGACCGGGTCGGACCACCGCTGACCCGCGCTTTCCCGTCGCGCTCTCGCCCGCCGTTCTGCGCGCCCGGCCGGTCCGTCCCGGCCGGGCGTGCGCTCTCCCCACGCGTCTTGCTTCCGTGGGCCAGGTTGCCCGCTTCCGCCGTGCCCGCGCTCGCTGCGCCGGCCTCGCGCTCGCGTCGTGCCCGCACTCGCGCCCTTGCGTTCCGCGCGCTCAGGACCCGACGACGTCCACCATCCACTGCACGCCGAACCTGTCCTTGCACTGGCCGAACGTGTCTCCCCACATCTGCTTCTCGAACGCCACGTGCACCTCGCCGCCGTCCGCGAGCTTTTCCCAGACGTCCTCGAGGCCCTCGCCCGGGTCGCCGCTCAAGCTCACGGTGATGTTGTTGCCCGGCTGGAGCGTCATACCCGGCGCGGTGTCGGAGGCCATCAGCCGGTAACCCTGGGGCGTGTCGAGGTTGGCGTGCATCACCAGGTCTTTGATGGCCGGATCGGGGTTGCCGAACTCGCCGAACGTGCTGATCCTCAGCTCGCCGCCGAAGATCGACCGATAGAACTCCATCGCCTCGCGCGCGTTGCCGTCGAAGGTCAGGTAGGGGTTGAGCTGTGACGCCATGTCAGACTCCCTTGGCTGAGCGACTGTCCTTTCCTTTCACCGGCCGACCCTAGACCTGCCGTACGACAAAAATGAGTGGCCGGGACGGCCGGTAGCCCGGTCGGGTCTGAGCATGACGCTGTGGATCGCGAAGTTCGGCGGCGCCCCGGGGAAATGTCCGCAGCGGCGGCCTGGACGGCGACCGATCTCCCCAGCGACGTGCCGCTCGTTCTGGCCTGGGACGGCGACGAGGTGGTCGGCCCGTGACCGCTCCCGAGCTGGGCTGGTGGACTCGCACCCCCCGCCTGCCGGGTCAGCTCGTCGGTGTGTTCTGGTCGTGCAGCAGCAGCCAGTCCCCGCCGACTTGGGCGAAGGTGAGGCTCAGCAGGTAGCGCATGGTGTAGGGACGGCCCTCCGCGTCCAGGTCGTGATAGGCCACCTGGCAGAGGGCCATCCCGGTCTCGCCGACGGTCGCGGTCCGCAGCCGGGAGAGCTCCCAGCTCCAGTCCGGGTCGCCGAACCACTCGCGGTGGAACTCGCTGATCGCCTCGCGCCCCTCGATGAGCCGCCCGTTGGGCAGCACGAGTGACACGTCGTCGTGCACCGACTTCAGATAGCCGTCGAGATCCCGTGCGCTGACCGCGGCCAGGTGCGCTTCCACGGCCTCCGCGAATTCCACGATGTCGTCTGCCCTTCATCCCCGTAGTTGGGTCGCAGCATGCCATCGCGAGGGCGGGCTTCTCCAGCGTTTATCCGATCTGTCCGCCACGGCTGTGGACGGCGACCGGAAATTGTCGTAGGCGGCTGGTTTACTCGCCCCACCCAACAACGGGTGGGGTGCGGCGCGGACCCCAACGCGGCGCTGGGACGGGGCGGCGCAGGCTCGGTGCGGTGCGGCGCGGTGCGGTGCGGCGTGGTTGCGGGCGCGGAGGGCAGGCACGGGTGCGGGTCGGTGCGGCGCTGGGCGGGGCGCCGCGGGCTCGGTGCGGCGCGGCGCTGGGCGGGTCGGCGCCGGTGCGGACGCCGAGGGCGGGCGCGGGCGCGGGGCGGCGAAAGTGTGGGGCGGCGCGACGCGGGGCAGACGCAAATGCGGGAACCCCCAAATCGGCCGCTTCAAGCCAGACAACCGTCCAACTCGGAGAGGTCGCTGATGACGAAGGCCGCCGGCCCGCAGGCGGTGCGCGGCAGCCCCCGGCGGTTCACCCACGCGGTGCGGATGCCGGCGGCATGGGCGCCCTCGATGTCGGTGCGCAGCGAGTCCCCGACGTGCAGGACCTCGTGCGCGCCCAGACCGAGGGCGGCCAGCCCGGCCGCGAACATCGCCGGGTCCGGCTTGTACGCGCCCACCCGCTCGCTGCACACGACCGCGGCGAAGGACAGCCCGTGTGCGTCGATGGCGCGCAGCAAATCGTCGTGGTCGGCGTCCGAGACCACGCAGATCGGCAGCTCGACGCGGGACAGGAAGTCCCGGGTGCCGGGCCGCAGGGGCGGCGCGGCCCAGTAGGCGTACTGGCCGGCGCACAGCTCCTCGGCGTCGCCCGGGCAGCCGAACTCGGCCATCACCGTCGCCAGGCTGCCCACCGAGCAGGCGCGCAACGAGCGGAACGGCGTGCGCTCGGCGAGATCCTCGTACTCGCAGCTCCAGGCCGCCATCACCTCGGCCGCGGTGACGGGCCTCGACGCGCCGGCCGCCACGCGGGCGGCGACCTCCATCATGATGGTGTCGTCGTCCTCGACGACGGTGCCGTAGAAGTCGAGCAGCAGTCCCCTGATCGTCACCCGGTGATAATGCACCGGCGGTCGGTTAAGTTGTCGATGGGATGCACCGTCACCGATCGACGCTGGGGACCCTGCTCCATCACGTGCATGTGAGCGGGCCACTGTCGCGTGCCGCCCTCGCCGAGCGGATGGGCGTCAACCGCAGCACGATCCTGGCGCTCACGGCGGAGCTGGCCGCGGCGGGCCTGGTGCGCGAGGAGCATCCGGAGGGTACGACCGGAGCCGGCCGCCCGTCGCTCGTGGTCCGGCCGGAATCGGGCCGTTTTCACGTGCTCGCCTTCGATGTGGCCGTGGACCGCCTGGTGGCCGCCCGGGTCGGCATCGGCGGCGTGATCCTCGACCGGCGGGAGACCGCGCGCCCGCGGGCCGGCGTGGACCTCGAGACGGTGGTCGCCAAGCTGGCCGCGCTCGGGCGCTCGCTGGCCGACGCCACCTCGATCTGCGTCGGCATCGGCGCCTCGTACTGCGGCATGATCCGCCCCGGCGACGGCATGGTGCGCTACGGCCCGCAGATGGGCTGGGTCGACCAGGCCTTCGGCGCCGAGCTGTCCCGCGCGCTCGGCCTCGGTCTGCCGGTGGCCGTCGGCAACGAGGCGCACCTGGGCGCCGTGGCCGAGTTCCAGCGCGGCGCCGGCGTCGGCTCACCCGATCTGATCTACCTGCACGGCGACGTCGGCGTGGGCGGCGGCATCCTGGTCAACGGCAAGCTGCTGGGCGGCGAGGGCGGCTACGGCTGCGAGGTCGGCCACATGCTGGTCAACCCGGTGAACGGCCGTCCGTGTCTCTGCGGCTCGCGCGGGTGCCTGGAGGCGGAGACGGGGGAGTACGCGCTGCTGGCCGCCGCCGGCCGCGCGGACGACGGCATGATCGGGCGCGAGGCGGTACGGGCGGTGGTTCGCGACGCGGCGGCGGGCGATCCGCGGGCCCGGGCCGCGGTGGCCGCGATCGGCGACTGGCTGGGCATCGGCGTGGCCAACCTGATCAACCTGTTCAACCCCGGCGTGGTCATCTTCGGCGGCATGCTGCGCGACGTCTACGCCGCGGCGGCGCCGCAGGTGGCCGAGCGCATCGCCCAGCACGCCATGCCTGTCTCCCGCGAGCGCGCCAAGCTGCGCCTCTCCGGCCTGGCCGACGACGCCACCCTGCTGGGCGCGGCCGACCTGGGTTTCGCGCCGCTGCTGGCCGACCCGCTGCTGGCCGCCGCCTCCTGAACACACGACCACGCGCGACGGCGACGGGACGGCCGCCCCGGGGAGGGCGCCGCCTCCGGCAGGGCGCCGCGCGACCCGGCCTGCCGCGCGACCCGGCCTGCCGCGCGACCCGGCCTGCCGCGCGACCCGGCCTGCCGCGCGACCCGGCCAGGCGCGCGACCCGGCCGGCCGCGCGACCCGGCCGGCCGCGCGACCCGGCCGGCCGCGAGCGGCGGCCTCGGGCGGTTCAGTCGAACGAGCGGTCGTCGTAGGGGTCGTAGGCCTCGTATTCGTCCTCGGGCGGCTCCTCGTCCGCGAAATCTGCGGAGAACATCGTCGGCGGCGGCTCCGGAGAACGCTGCTGCGGCGCGCGGGAGGGCCGACCGGCATGCGACGCACCGGTACGGGCGGACGGCGAGGCCGAGGCGGGCCCGCCGACGGAGAGGTCTGCCGCGGCGGGGGCAGACGCGGGGGAGGCGGGTGCGCGGGAAGCCGGTGCGGGATAAGCGGGTGCGGGGGAAGCAGGTGCGGGGGAAGCGGGTGCGGGGGAAGCGGGTGCAGGGGAAGCGGGTGCAGACGAAGCAGGTGCGGGGGAAGCGGGTGCAGGCGAAGCGGGTGCAGGGGAAGCGGGTGCGGCGGAGGCGGGTGCGGACGTGGCCGGGGGAGGGGCTGCGACGGCGCCCGCGGCGAGGGTGTCGAGGACCTGCTGGCCGAACTTCGACAGCTTGCTCTGGCCCACGCCGCTGACGGTGCCGAGCTGGGCCAGCGACGTCGGGCGCAGCGCGGCGATCGCCTTCAGGGTCGCGTCGTGGAAGATGACGTAGGCGGGGACGCCCTGCTCCTTCGCCGTCGCCGCGCGCCACGCCCGCAAGCGCTCGAAGTCGCCGGTCGCGGCGGCCGGGAGGTCGGCGGTGACGGCGGGCGCCGTCGTGCGGGAACGCGGCGGGCGCGCGGGCTTGGGGGCCTCGCGGCGCATCATCAGCTTCACCTGGCCGCGCAGCACCTCGGCGCTCGACGGGGTCAGCACCAGCGTGCCGTAGTCGCCCTCGACCGCCAGGTAACCGGTGGCCAGCAGCTGGCGCACCACGCCCCGCCACTCCTGGTCGCGCAGGTCGCTGCCGATGCCGAAGACGGACAGCTCGTGGTGGCGGAACTGGAGGACCTTTTCGGTCTCCTTGCCGAGCAGGATGTCGATCGACTGGCCGGCGCCGAACTTCTGGCCGCGCTCGCGCTGCAGCCGCAGCACGGTGGAGAGCAGCTTCTGCGCGGCGACCGTGCCGTCCCACGACTCCGGCGGGGTCAGGCAGGTGTCGCAGTTGCCGCAGGAGGCCGGCGCCTCCTTCTCCCCGAAGTACGCCAGCAGCTGCCCGCGCCGGCAGGCGACCGTCTCGCACAGCGCCAGCATCGCGTCGAGGTGCTGGGAGGCGTTGCGCCGGAAAGCCGCGTCACCGTCCGAGCTCTCGATCATCTTGCGCTGCTGCACCACGTCCTGCAGCCCGTACGCCAGCCAGGCCGTCGACGGCAACCCGTCCCGCCCGGCCCGGCCCGTCTCCTGGTAGTAGCCCTCCACCGATTTCGGCAGGTCGAGATGGGCCACGAACCGCACGTCGGGCTTGTCGATGCCCATGCCGAACGCGATCGTCGCCACCATGACCAGCCCGTCCTCCCGGAGGAAGCGGGACTGGTTGGCCGCGCGCACCCGGTTGTCGAGGCCGGCGTGGTACGGCAGCGCCGGAATGCCCTGCTGGGACAGGAACTCCGCCGTCTTCTCGACCGAGGCCCGGGACAGGCAGTAGACGATGCCGGAGTCGCCGGGGTGCTCGGTGCGCAGCAGGTCGAGCAGCTGGCGGCGGGGCTCGCTCTTGGGGGCGATGCGATATTGGATGTTGGGCCGGTCGAAGCTGGCGGTGAAGTGCCGCGCCCCGGTCAGCCGCAGCCGGGTGGCGATCTCGTCGCGGGTGGCGGTGGTCGCCGTCGCGGTCAGCGCGATGCGGGGCACGTCGGGCCAGCGCTCGTGCAGCATCGACAGCCCGAGGTAGTCGGGGCGGAAGTCGTGCCCCCACTGGGAGACGCAGTGCGCCTCGTCGATCGCGAACAGCGAGATCTTGCCCCGGTCGAGCAGCCGCTGGGTGGCCGGCACGCCCAGGCCCTCGGGCGCCACGTAGAGCAGGTCGAGCTCGCCGTTGACGAACTCGGCCTCGACGATCCGCCGCTCCTCGAGGTCCTGCGACGAGTTGATGAAGTTGGCCCGGACGCCGAGCGTGCGCAGCGCGTCGACCTGGTCCTGCATGAGCGCGATGAGCGGCGAGATCACCACACCGGTGCCGGGACGCACGAGGGCCGGAATCTGGTAGCACAGCGACTTTCCCCCGCCGGTCGGCATCAGCACGAGAGCGTCGCCGCCGCCGATCACGTGCTCGATGATCTCGCGCTGGTCGCCGCGGAAGTCGGGGTAGCCGAACACGCGGTTGAGCACATCGACAGCCGGGGCAGGAACGGGAGAAGCCACCCCGCGATAGTAGAGAAGCCCACCGACAAGTTGCGCGACCCTGTGGACAACCCGTCACGCCAACGAGGGCAGCGCCACCAGTTCGAGGATCTCGCGGGCCGGCGTGCCCGGCGAGGCGTGCAGCGACAGCGGCGCCGACGGGGACGCGTGCCGTTCGGCCACCTGATGCAGGGCCGACACGCCGGCGCTGGACAGATGCGTCACCGCCGAGAGATCCACGGTCAGCGCCACGGTCCCGCCGCGCCCGCGCCGCAGCAGCTCCTGCCGGGCGACGGCGGCGGTCGAGGCGTCGACCGGTCCCTCGATCCGCACCCGGGTCTCGTCCCCCGCCTCCTCGACGATGCGGAAGGTGCCGGAAGAAGGCGCCGCGAGACCAAGGGGCTCGGAAAAACCGGATAAGCCCGACAAATCCAACAAGAGCGCCGGCCGTACGAGCGTATGCGTCACCGATGCGAGGGTGCCCGGCGACGACGGCTCGACCGACAGCTCGTCCACCAGTTGCGAGGCCATGGCCAGCCCCCGGCCGCGGTTCGGGTCCGGCGTGGGCGCCCGCCACTCCCCGTGGTCGCGGACCGTGAGCGCGAGCCGGCCCGACGGCAGCAGCGACCCGCGCACCTCCACCATCGAGGCCGACCGGGCGTGCTCGATCGCGTTGGTCATCAGCTCGCCGAGCGCGTGCTGCACCACGAACCCGTCGTGCGCGGTGACGCCGATGGTGGCCAGCCACGACCCGATCGCGCCCCGGGCGTCGGCGAGCGACTCGGGCGTCACCGGCAGATCGAGGACCAGCGGGGACGGCGCCGGGACGCGCTGCGCCGCGAGCAGGGTGATGTCGTCGTGATGGCCGGTGGCCCGGACCAGGAGCTCGACCGCCTGGGTGCAGACCCGTTCGGCCGCCGTCGAGCCGGGGTCGCGCAGGGCCCGCCCGGCCGCGCACGACGCCGCGACCGAGGCCAGCTCCGCCGCTCCGGTCGCGTGGGTGCGGCCGGGCCGCTCCAGGACCCCGTCGGTGTAGAGCAGCAGCAGCTCGCCGGGCGCGAGACGGTCGGTGGCCACGGGAAAGGAACCGCCGGTGGCCAGCGGCGTTCCGCCCGTACCGGAAAGGAACCGGGTCTCTCCGGACGGTGACACCACCAGCGGCGGCGGATGTCCCGCCATGCAGTAGACGAGATCGCCGCTGACCGGGTCGAGCTCGGCGATGCCGACCGTCGTCGCGTGGGCGCCCGGCGTCCGCGACGCGAACCGGTCGGCCGCCGCCAGCGCGTCGGCGATGCCCGCTCCGTCGTCGAGCCGGTCGCGCAGCACCGCCCGCAGCTGACCCATCACCCCCGACGCCGACACGCCGTGCCCGACCACGTCGCCGACGATCAGCGCCACCCGCCCGCCGGGCCGGGCAGCCGCGTCGAACCAGTCACCGCCCGCCGCCGTGTCCGCGTCGGCGAGCAGATAGCTGGCCGCGACCTGCACCCCCGGCAGCACCGGCAGCCCGGTCGGCAGCAGCGCCCGCTGCAACGACGTGATCACCTGGCGGGACTGCTCCACCTGCCGCCGGAGGGCGCCCGCCGCCTGCCGCTGCCGCACCGACTCGGTGACGTCGAAGCCGACGCCGATCACGCCGAGGCGCTCTCCCGAGGGCGCATGCCACGGCGTGATGGTGAAGCTGGCGTACATCTCGTGCACCGAGCCGTCGGGCATGTCCAGATGGACCCGCCACTCCCGCCCGTTCTCCGGCTCGCCGGTCCGGTAGACCTCGTAGTACCGGTCGACGATCTGCTGGTCGAGCAGGTCGCTGATGACCTCGCGGATCGGCCGGCCCGCCCAGTCGCGGCCCGGCAGCACCGCCCGGGTGGCCGCGCTCAGGCTCAGCACCCGCAGCTCCGGCCCCTCGCACACGGCGAGGATGAACGGCACCTGGTCCAGTGCCGCCAGCAGCAGCCGGGGATCGTCGGTCATCGGCCCATCGTGCCCGAAGAAAGGAGCTTGTACCTATTCGGCAAGGGGTAGCTCGATGGTGTGCGAGGTGTGCGAGGCCTTCGTCGCCAGGTAACGGACGTTCGCCGAGGACATGTGCACGCCGGTCGGGATCCGCTGGGTGACGTCGATCCCGTACGCCGCGAGCTGCACCGCCTTGTCCGGGTTGTTGCTGAGCAGCCGCACCCGGTCGGCCCCCAGCGCCAGCAGCATCTGCGCGGCGGCGGCGTAGTCCCGCTCGTCCTCGCCCCGGCCGAGCGCTACGTTCGCTTCGTACGTGTCGAGCCCCGCGTCCTGCAGCGCGTAGGCGTCGAGCTTGGCGTACAGCCCGATACCGCGGCCCTCCTGGCGCAGGTAGAGCAGGAACCCGCCCTGGTCGGCGATCCGCTCGACCGCCTCGCGCAGCTGCGGTCCGCAGTCGCAACGCTGGCTGCCGAAGACGTCCCCGGTCAGGCACTCGCTGTGCGGCCGGACCAGCGGCGCCCGCCCGCCGGCCGCCGATTTGGTCAGCGCGCGCTGCCAGTCGCCGAGGCCCAGGGCCAGGTGCTCCTTGCCGTCCACGAGACCGTCGAAGGTCATCACCCGTGCGCTGGTGGTGTACCCGTCACTGAAACGGAGCGGAACGGTCACCTGCTGTCGCACTGTGGCCTTTTCCATGGATATCGGTCCTCCTCCTAGGATCCCCGCCGATTTATGCCCGCCGCCGAGGTAGCCGCAACGCAACAGATTGCGAACGTGCTTGTCATCGTCGCTCGGATTATCTTGGACGCAACTGTTCGACCGGGGTGACGATCGTCGCTCGACTGGAGGCGTCATCGGTGGGCGAGCGTCCTTACACTTTGCTGAGCTGCGGCATGTCGATCGACGGCTACCTCGACGACGCCGCCCAGGACCGGCTGCTGCTGTCGAACGACGCCGATTTCGACCGGGTCGACGAGGTCCGGGCCGGCTGCGACGCGATCCTGGTCGGCGCGGCCACCATCCGGCAGGACGACCCGCGCCTGCTGGTGCGCTCGCCGGAGCGCCGCGCGCTGCGGGTGGCGCGCGGCCAGCGGCCGCACCCCCTGAAGGTCACGGTCACCGGCAGCTGCGACATCGACCCGGGCGCCCGCTTCTTCGCCCTCGGCGACGTGGAGAAGCTCGTCTACTGTGCCACCGCGAGCGTCGAGGACGCCCGCAAGCGGCTCGGCGACGTCGCGACGGTCATCGACGGCGGCGACCCGGTCGACCTCGGCCGCGTGACGTCCGACCTGGCGAGCCGGGGCGTCCGCCGGCTCATGGTCGAGGGCGGCGGCACCATGCACACCCAGTTCCTCACGTCCGGCCTCGTCGACGAGCTGCAGCTGGTGGTGGCGCCCTTCTTCGTCGGCGACTCGCGGGCGCCGCGGTTCGTCGGCGACGGCGAGTTCCCATGGGGCCCGGGCCATCGGGCCACCCTGGCCGAGGTGCGGCAGATCGGCGACGTGGTGCTGCTGCGCTACGCCCTCTCGGAGCGGTTCGGGGACTGACACCAGGGGATCACGCGCCCGTGCGGGCGAGCTCACGCTGCTGCTGCGGTGCCACGTAGGCCGGCACGGCGGGGGAGACGGGGGCCACCGCGCGTACGGTGTGGGCCACCGTGAGCGGGCGCACCGCCCGCACCAGCACGACGATCGCGCCCGGCAGCGCCGCCACGAAGGCGAAGACGCCGTAGACGACGGCGGTGGTCAGGCCCTGGGTGGCGCTCAGGCCGGCGGCGCCGAACGCCCACGCGGTCACCGCCTCGCGCGGACCCCAGCCCCCGATGTTCACCGGCAGCGACATCGCCAGCAGCGCCAGCAGCATCAGCGGCGCCAGCCGGGTCAGCGAGGCCGGCGATCCGGCGGCGCGGGCGGCCACCACGAACGTCGCGAGGTGCCCGGCCAGGACCACCGTCGAGGCCAGCGTGATGCCGGGCCAGTTGCGGCGGGCGAGCAGGCCGGTGCGGATCTCGGCGATCCCGGTGCGGACGCCGGCCGCCAGCTTCGAGCCGCCCTGCCGCAGCTTGCGGCAGGCCAGAAGGACCAGGACCGCGGCCGCGGCGAGGCTCGCGGTGACGACGACGGCGGCGACGGCGCCGTGCTGCTCGAGCAGGGAGAGGACCGGCGACGGTACGGTGAGGAGCACCGTCACCCCCACGCCGATGAGCACGATCTGACCGGCCGTCCGCTCGAGCACGACCGCGCGCACGCTCTTGGCCACATCGCCCTCGTCCCGGCCGTGCTTGACCGCCCGGTCGACGTCGCCGAGCACGCCGCCCGGCAGCGCCGCGTTGAGGAACAGCGCCTTGTAGTAGTCGGCGATCGCGGCCCGGATCGGCAGCCGCATCCCGAGGCCGCGCGCGACCAGGCACCACCGCCAGGCGCTGAACACCGTGGTGGTCACCCCGATCAGGAACGCGGCGACGAGCGCGGGCCCGTCGATCACGCGCAGCCCGTCGAGGAACGCCCCGGTGCCGAGCCGCCACAGCAGCACCGCGATGATCCCCGCTCCGCCGAGGAGCCGGAGCCATGGCCAGATCGATCGCGTCACGTCGAGAGTCCCCTCTGTTTGCCCGTCTTCCCCTAGTACGCCGGGACGGGCACAAAGGGTTCAGCCGAAGATCGCCAAAAGATCCACATGTCCGACCGTGGCCGTCGGCACGGATTCCCGCCGGTTCGCACGATAACCGTCGAGCCGCAGGTCAGGTCGCTGTTCGGCGGCGGCGCCGGTCCATCCGGCGAGCCACTCGGCGGTGAGCGCGGCGAGGTCCGGCCCGAGCCGCCACGGACTCTCCCGGGTGATCACCGTGGCGCCCGCCTTCTCGAACGCGGCCCGCGCCGCCTCGGGGGCGTCCGGCCCGAGCAGCCGCCGCCCGGCCACGACCCGCCGCTGGTGCTCGTTGAAGGCGTCCCGCACGGCCGCGTCCTCGGGCAGCGCCGGGTCGAGCGTGACCTCGCCCGCGACCGAGAGGGTGAACAGCGCGCTCGTCCGCGAATCCGCGCAGACCTGGGCCAGCTCGCCCACCTCCCCGGCGGTGAGCAGGTCGAGCAGTGCCGAGCAGGTGACCAGGTCGGTCCCGGCCAGGTCGGCCGCGGTCAGCTCGGTGACGTCGCCGAGCGCGGTCTCCACCGTGACCGCCGGGAACGGCATGTGGGCGGCGGCGTACTCGAGCAGCGCCGGGTCCCGGTCCGCCATGATCCAGTGCTGCGGCCCGTCCAGCTGCGGCGCGAGCCAGCGGCCCATCGAGCCGGTGCCGCAGCCGAGGTCACGGATGGTCCGCACCGGCCCCGGCAGCAGCGCGACGAGCTCCCGGCTGCGGGCCGCGGCATCGGCCGGTTCCCGCAGCGTGAGCCACGATTCGCTGAACTCTCCGGTCATGCGTCGAGCACCTCACTCAGTCGTCGTGCCGTGTCGTGCCAGGTCGGAAGGGTGCCGCGCCGGGCGCGCGCGGCGGTGCGCAGCCGCTCGCGCTCGCCGGCGTCGGTGAGCCAGGTGCGCAGGGCGCCGGCCAGGGCCGGCACGTCGTCCGGCGGGACCAGCAGGCCGGGTCGCTCACCGTTCGGCGCGACCCCGAGCGCCTCGGAGACGCCGCCCACGTCGGTCGCGATCACCGGGAGCCCGCGGGCCAGCGCCTCGGTGACGACCATGCCGTAGGTCTCCGCGCGGGACGGCAGGACCAGGAGATCCGCTTTCCCGTACGCCGAGTCCAGCGCCGTCCCCTGCAGCGCACCGGCGAATCGGATGTTCTGGTGGCGGTGGGCGACGGGTTTGATCAGGGCCCCGGCGAAGGTGCAGGTCCACCGCAGGTCGGCCAGGTGCTCCTCGAGTGCGGCCACCAGCAGGTCCTGGCCCTTGCGCGGGCTCACCGCCGCGACGCAGAGCAGCCTGGATCCGGATCTGTCGGGCGGCGAACACTCGGCGGGCGATACGCCGGGCTCGACCACCCACACGCGGCCGTGCGCCGCGCCGCCCGCACCCTCTCCGGCGCCGGCGGGCGGCAGATCGTGCATGTCGGTGATGCGGCGGGCGGCGGCCCGGCTGGTCGCGATCACCTTCGTGGCCATGTGCAGCGTCGTGCGCTCGCGGTTGCGCCGGGCGGCGGCCTCGGCGGGGGCGAGACCGGTCTCGTCGCTCAGCGGCAGGTGCACGAGAACCGCGATCCGCAAGCGATGCCGATGCGGCTGGAGAATCTCGGGAACGCCACACCCGACCAGCCCATCGACCAGCACGTCGGCCTTGTCGGGGATGTCCGACAAGGCCCGGGCCAGCGCGTCGCGAGCCGGTGCGGCCGGGGACGGCCAGTCGCCGGGCACGGCGATCTCGTGCACGTCCCGCGCCGGGACGTCCGGCCCGTCACCGGCCGTGAGCAGGTTGAGGACGATCCGGTCGTACCGGTTGCCCCCGCTCGGCGCCGCCGGGTCGTCGACCGTGCCCGGCAGCACCGCCCACAGCGGAGAGCTCACAGATCGCGCTCGTACGAGGCCCACGCGATGTGCGACTCGTGCAGCGTCACCGCGATGCCGGTCAGGCCGGCCGCGCCTGCGCCCAGGTCGCCCGCGGCCGCCTTCGCCGCCAGCCGGTCGGCGATGACCTTGGCCAGGTACTCCGTGGACGTGTTGACGCCCCGGAAGTCGGCCTCGTCGTCGAGGTTGCGGTAGCTCAACCCGCCGCAGATCGCGTGCAGCTCCTCGCTCGCGCGGCCGATGTCGACGACGATGTTGTCGTCGTCCAGCTCCGGCCGGCGGAAGGTCGCGTCCACCACGAAGGTGGCGCCGTGCAGCTTCTGGGCCGGTCCGAAGACGTCGCCGGAGAAGCTGTGCGCGATCATGATGTGGTCACGGACGGTGACGCTGAACAAGGTGACTACTCCTCGGGTCGGTCGATCGCGTGCTCGGGATAGTCGATCACATGGCAGAGGGCGGGAAGGCTACCCGCCGCGAGCCGGGCCAGCACGTCCGGCAGCTCGTCGAACGGCGAACGGCCGGTGACCAGCGCCTCGAACGCCGGGTTGCGGAGCAGGTCGAGCGCGAGCGCCAGCCGGTCACCGAAGGTCCGCCGGCGGCCGGGGACGATACCGCCGACCTGACTCGAGCGCACGGTCAGCCGCCGGGAGTGGAAGAACTCGCCGAGCGGCACGCTCACCTGCTTGTCGCCGTACCAGCTGAGCTCGACGACCGTGCCCTCGGCGGCCAGCAGCCCGAGCGACGTGCTCAGCCCGGCCGAGGTGGCGCTGGCGTGCACGACGATGTCGCAGTCGCCCCGTGCGTCCTCCGGCCGGGCGAAGGGCACCCCGATCGCGGCGGCCAGGGCGGCCCGGGTGTCGTCGACGTCGACGAGCTGCACCCGTACGCCGGGAATGGCCGTCGCGATGGCCGCGACCGACGCGCCCACCATGCCCCCGCCGACCACCGCGATCCGGTCGCCGATCCGCGGCGCCGCGTCCCAGAGCGCGTTGACCGCGGTCTCCACCGTGCCCGCGAGCACGGCGCGGTGAGCGGGCACGTCGTCCGGCACCACGGTGACCGCGCTCGCCGGGACGGTATATCGGGTCTGATGGGGGTAGAGACAGAACACGGTCCGGTGCAGCAGCTCGGCCGGACCCTGCTCGACCACGCCGACGTTCAGGTACCCGTACTTCACCGGGGCCGGGAAGTCGCCCTCCTGGAACGGCGCTCGCATGTGCGGCCACTGGCTCTCCGGCACCCGGCCGGCGAAGACGAGCGTCTCGGTGCCGCGGCTGACCCCGGTGTGCAGCGTGCGCACCAGAACCTCGTCACGAGCCGGCGCCGGCACCCGCTCGGCGCGGATCTCGCCCCGCCCGGGGGAGGCGATCCAGAACGCCCGTGCGTCACCCGACATGGCGCTGTCTCCTCACATGCTGAACCGATCGTCGCCACGGCGCGTGTTAAGCGCTGACGGCGTGTGTTTCGCGCTGACGCGGCAACCCTACGCAAATGATCTTGCAATGGAGGCACGGTGACACTCGCAGCCACCCCGGCGGCGCCCACGCGCGGACCGATGACCGGCCTGACGTCCCAGCTCCTGCTGCTGGCGGCGCTGGCCGTGACGGTCGGTCTCACCCCGGCGGGTCTCGCCGCCGGCGCCGTGTACGGCCTGGTGCTCTGCGGCCTGCTCGCGACCGGCCTCCAGCGCCACGGCATGCGCACCATGGGCCCGGCGAACGTGGTCACCTTCAGCCGCGCGATCCTGGTCGGCGGCGTGACCGCCCTGGTGGTGACCTCGTTCAGCCACCCGGTCAGCACGCCCGCCCTGGTCGCGGTGGCCGGTGTGGCACTCGCCCTCGACGGCGTCGACGGCCAGGTCGCCCGCCGCACCGGCAGCACCACCGCCCTCGGCGCCCGTTTCGACATGGAGATCGATGCCTTCCTCATCCTGGTCCTGAGCGTGTACGCCGGGGACCGTTTCGGCTGGTGGACGGTGGCTCTGGGCGCCTACCGCTACCTCTTCGTGGCGGCGTCCTGGGCCGCGCCCTGGCTGAACGCCGCCCTGCCGTACCGCTTCTCGCGCAAGGTCGTGGCCGCCCTCCAGGGCGTCGTGCTGGCCCTGGTGACCGCTCACCTGCTGCCGGAGACGCTGGCAACGGCCGCGCTCGTGGTCGCCCTGGTCAGCCTGACCTGGTCGTTCGGCCGCGACACGATCTGGCTCCACAAGGCCTCCCGGGTCCGCGCCGCGGCGCGCCTGCGCTGGTCGGCGGCGGCCCCGCAGCCGGTGCTCCAGGCAGTCGCCTGACCCGCCCCGGCGGACCGGCGCTCAAGCGACCCGCGCTATTCGGTCCGGCGGCGGGGCCGGCACCGCCCCCGGATGGAGGATCGCCGCTATCGCCTCCACGCCGTCGACCAGGCGCGGGCCCGGGCGGACCACCAGGCCGTCCCCGTCGATAGCCCACACGTCGGCCCCGGGGAAGTGCGGGACCACGGCCTTCGCCTGCTCGCGGGCGCCGTCCAGGTGGAAGCCGCACGGGGTGACCAGAACCACCTGCGGATCTTCGGCGGCCAGCTCGGCGTACGACACCTCGATCGAGCGCAAGCCCCCGCGAGCCGCCACCGGATCGCCGCCCGCCGCCGTCACCAGGTCGGGCACCCAGTGCCCGGCGGTGAACGGCGGATCGACCCACTCCACCACCGCCACCCGCGGACGGGGCCGCCCCGCGACCGCCGCCGCGACCCGGTCCAGCCGCCCGCGCAGTCCCGCGACCAGCGCCGCCGCCCGCCCGGGAACCCCCGCGGCCGCGCCCACCTCGAGGAACGTGCCCAGCACCTGCTCCAGCGAGTAGGGATCGAGGGAGAGCACGTCGGCGCGGCAGCCGAGATGGTCGAGGGCCTCGCCGACGTGATCCGAGGGCAGCGCGCAGACCCGGCACAGATCCTGCGTGAGGATCAGATCGGGCTCGAGGCCGGCCAGCGCCCCGGCGTGCAGCGTGTAAAGATCTCCGCCCGCCGACATCTGCTCCTTGACGTACCGATCGATCTCGGCCGGCGACATGCCGCGCGTGTCGCGGCCGCCGACCACCACCGTCTTCTCCTGACGGGCGCGTGGCGGCTCGTCGCACTCGAAGGTCACGCCGACGAGGTCGTCGCCGAGGCCGAGCGCGTAGACGATCTCGGTGGCGGAGGGAAGCAGGGATACGAGGCGCATGCCGACATCCTGCCCGGCGGCCGCGCGGTCGGCCTCCTCCCGCGGACAGGTTTGCTTTCGTCCTGGAGACCGGGCGGGCGCTCGTTCTTCTGGCCGATCGGCCGAAAGGCGTAGGAACGACAGACGATTCGGTCCGCGGAGGGATGCGCGCGGGGAGCGGAGACACGATTCTCGTGAGCATGACAACGGCACCGCTCGCGCACACCGACGTGATCGTCCTCGACTACCTCGCGGCGCTCTGGGCGCAGAGCGAAGACCTGTCGCCCGAGCTGCGCGACCAGCTCATGCACACGGTCGCCGACTACATCTCGGCGCGCCGGGCCGCCGCCACCAGCCCGCTCGACGACGCGGCCGCGATCATCACCCGGTTGGGGCCGCCGGAGTCGCTGGTCGACGCGGCCCGGCGCGGGCAGATCCCGCCGCACATCCGGCTGCCCGCGCTCATCCCACCACCGCCGGTGCCGGCCTCGCTCGGGCCGGCCGGCGGCGCCGCCGAGTACGTGGCGGTCGGCATGCTGACCGTCGGCTCGCTGATCGTGCCGGTCGTCGGCCCGGTCGCCGGCATGCTGCTGGCCAGCGCGTCGCCGCACTTCACGCCGGCCGAGAAGGCGATCGGCTGGACGCTGACGGCGGGCTCGGCGGCCGCGGGCGCGGTCCTCACGCTGTTCTTCGCGACCCTGCCGTTCCACACCAGCGCCGCGCTGCTGCTGATCTACCTGGTCATGTGCGGCGGGGCGTTCGCGGCCGGGATGAGCCTGCTCAACGCGCTGAGGCGGCGCGGTCAGGCCGGCTGACGACCCCGCGCGGCCTGCCCGATGATCTCGTCGATCACCAGCGACCAGACCGCCGCCGGGGGGAACTCGTGGCCGACGCCCTCCAGCCAGACCAGGCGCGCGCCCGGGATCTCGGCCGCCAGCGCCTCCGCGAGCGACGACGGCATCAGCGGGTCGAGGGTGCCGTGCAGGATCAGCGTCGGTGCGGTGATCGAGCCGAGCTTGCGGCCGAAGGCGGGACCGCCGGGGCAGCACCAGTGGTTGAGCTGGCTGGCGGCCATGTCGCGGGTCCGGTCGAAGACGCGCTCGGCGAGGCGGCGCAGGTGCGGCTCGTCGGCGGTGAACGGCCCGCCGAGCTCGCGGGCGGTCGCGATCAGGCGGTCGACGGAGGCCCGCCGGTTCGACCAGTCCGGCATGCTGCGGGGCGCGACCGGGCCGTCGGGGCCGGGGTCGCACGGCCCCGCGCAGGCGGCGATCAGGGTCAGCGACAGCACCCGGTGCGGGCGCTCGATCGCGATCCGCTGGGCCAGCGCGCCACCCATCGACATCCCGACCACGTGCGCCCGGTGCACGCCGAGCGCGTCCAGCACGCCGAGCGCGTCGTGGGCGAGGTCCACCCCCGTGTACGGCGGCGCGCCCACCGGGAACGAGGTCGACCGGCCGGTGTCGCGATGGTCGTAGCGGATCACGTACCGCCCGTTCGCGGCCAGCCGGCGGCAGAACTCGTCCTCCCACCAGTCCATCGCGCTGGCCCCGCCGGCGATGAGCAGCACGGCCGGGTCGCCCGGCTCGCCGAACGTCTCGACGCAGAGCTCGATGCCGTTGACCGGCAGGGTGGAGGCCACCATCTGCTCATTGTCCGGCATCCCATTTGACCGGCGGGTTAAATCACGGTCTCTTGTCGAGCGCGTTCGCGACGAAGTCGAAGGCGGCCGGCAGGCACCGCGACCAGTACCCGAAGTTGTGCCGCCCGTCCGCGTACCCGCCCGCCCGGGGCGGCTCCGGCAGCCTGCTCTCCAGGTCACGCACGGTGCCGTAGAGGGCGTCCTGCCTGCCGCACCAGAGGCCGACCGGCGTGCCGCGCAGCAGCCGGGTCGCGCCGGTCACGTCGTCGTCCGGCCGCACCGCCGGGGAGAACGCGGCGACCGCCTCGACGAAGCCCGGGAACGCCTCGGCCAGCAGCAACGCGCCGTAGCCGCCCATCGACCACCCCCACGCGGCCATCCGCCCGGTGTCGAAGCCGCGCTGCCGGCACCACACCGGGATCTCCTCGTGCACCAGCCGCTGGGGGTCGTCGCCGCCGCTGGGCCGCCAGGCGAGACGGCCGCCGTCCGCTCCGGCCAGCACGAACGGGGGCAGCCCGCGGCGTACGGCATCGGTCAGGAACCGGCCCAGGCCGAGCGCGGCGTAGTCGTCGGGCGTCTTCGAGCCGCCGTGCAGCACGAGGCAGACCGGCAGCCCACGCCCGTCGCCGTAGCCGGCCGGGACCGCGGTGTAGAAGCCGACGGTCCGCCCGCGCGCCGCCGACCAGCGATGCTCCAGGTGCTCCTCGCCCGGCGGCGCGTCCGGGATGACCGGTTCGGACTCAGCCTTTCGGGCGCGGTAACCGGCTATGCCGACATACCCGGCCAACGCGACGCCGCCGGCCAGCAAGATTCGTCGTCTCATCGCCCCCACAACGGTGATATGTCCGGTGGCGTGACGTTTCTAGGCTCGTCCCATGCGCGGGTGGGTGGTATCGGTGGTCGCGCCGGCGCTTCTCGTCGCCGGCTGCGGCGCCCCCTCGCACGCCCACGCCGCCCCGGTGCCCACCCCCGCCGTGATCACCCGCTCGGCGTTCTTCTCCCGGGGCGCGGGCCGTCCGTTGCCGACGACCGTCTGGTCGCTCGCGGGCATGACCGGGCGGCACCCGGTGGTGATCTTCAGCCACGGTCTCGGCGGGCTGCCGGCCCAGTTCGCGCCGATCGCCTCGACCTGGGCCGCGGCCGGCTTCGTCGTGGTGGCGCCGGCCTATCCGCACACCAACGGCAAGGTCAAGATCGATCCGGCCGACGTACGCCGTCAGCCCGCCGACGCCCTGGTCGTGCTGCACGAGATCTTCCGCGCGCCGGCGACGTGGCACGCCGACCCGTCCCGCATCCTCGCCGTCGGCTTCTCGGCCGGCGGGACGACGACGCTCGGCCTGCTGCGGGCGGGGCATCTCCCCGGCCTGCGCGGCGCCGTCTCGGTGGCCGGCCGCCGGCCGTCGTCGGCCTTCGGCGGCGCCCCGGTCCCGGTGCTGTTCCTGCACGGCGACCGCGACCCGACCGTGCCGATCGCGGCCGGCCGGCAGGCCTACGCCGCGGTCCCGCCGACGTGGAAGAAGACGTTCGTCGTGATTGCGGGCGGCCGGCACGGCGACTACCTGTACCCGGGTAACGCCGCCTACGAGCAGGTCTCGGCCCGGATCCTCGACTTCCTGCGGACTTCTTAGCACTTTCACCCAGAGTGGTTCGCGCGGCGGGAAAGACTCGACCGTTCGGCCAGCTCAACACCGAAAGTAATCATGACTAGATTGCTTCGGTGCACCTCACACACGTACTCATGTCGGCGGCCGTTACGGTAAGTGTTGCCGGCGTTTCTTACTCTGCGTTCAACCCGGATCATGCCGAGCGGGAGGCCCGCGAGGTCGCGGCCGCCGCCACGTGCCGCACGGTCGACTCGGCGATCGTGGCCTACGTGGCGCTGCACGACGCGCCCCCGGCGGCGATCGGCGACCTGGCCGGCTTCGTGAAGGGCGACATCACCGCGTACCGGATCGTGGGTGGGGTGGCCGCGGGTCCCGGCTGCTGATCCTCCCGGCGACCGCGTGTTTGCGCCCGGTTGATGTGATGAACAACCGGACACGTCATGATCGCGAAGGGGGACCTGCGGGTGGAAGCCGGGCGGACCGTGCAGGATGGGCTGGTGGAGACCGACCTGCAGCTGGCGCAACGCGCCGTGATCACCGGGGCGGCCGTGGCGTTGCCGCACTTCAGCGCCCTGGCCGACCTGCCGCGGGAGCTCAAGGCCGACGGGTCGGTGGTGACCGCGGCGGACCGGGCGGTGGAGGCGGCGATCCGGGACGTGCTGAGCACGGCGAGGCCGGACGACGCGATCCTCGGTGAGGAGGAGGGCGAGACCTCGGCCGGCGCGCGACGGCGGTGGATCATCGACCCGATCGACGGCACGGCGCTGTTCGTCGACGGGGACGACCGCTGGCTGATCCTGCTGGCCCTGGAGGAGGACGGCGAGGTCGTCGCCGGCGTCGCGGCGCACCCGGCACAGGGCAGCGTCTTCTGGGCGTCGTGCGGCGAGGGCGCGTACGAGGGCCGCATCGTCGGCGGCCGCGTGGTCGCCGCGACCCGGCTGCACGTGGCCCGCGGCACCGACGAGATCGAGGAGAGCCGGTTCGCGGCGGTGCCGGAGACGTGGGCGCCGCACCTGACCGGGCCGATCAAGGAGCGCACGCCCGCCCGGCCGTGGACCGTGCACCCCGGGTTGCTGGTGGCGCGGGGCGATCTCGACCTGGCCCTGCAGACCGGCGGGCAGATCTGGGACTTCGCGGCCACGTCGCTGATCCTGACCGAGGCCGGCGGATCGTTCGGCGGCCTGTCGGGCAGCACCCGCCCGGCTCCGGGGGCATCGCTCTACGCGCGCAGCGATGCGTTGCGGCTGGCGACGCTGGAGCTGCTCGCCGACGTCCAGCAGCCGGTCTAGCCGGTCCGCTCACGAGGATTGTCGCCAGGCCAGGTAGAAGGCGGCCAGACCGGCCAGCGAGAGCGCGATGCCGATGATCCCGAAGACGCGGCCGACCAGCGCGGACGTCACCCGCGGTCCGCCGTCCGCCGGCCCTGCGGTGCGGCCGGCGACAACGGCCAGCACGCCCAGGACCAGCCCGATCCCGCACATCGACATCGGCACCGACGCGATGCCGAGGATCAGCGCGATCCGCCCGGTTCCCGATCTCTCCGGGGCGCCCGCGCTCACCGGTTCCTTCCACGCGTACGCCGGGGGCAGATCGGAGACCTGCAGGCGCAACTGCGAGGCGTAGCCGGCGCTGCCGACCGCCGCCACCCGGGCGTCGTACTCGCCGACCGGCAGTACCCCGGCCTCGTACGCGTTGCCGAGCAGGCCGAGCACCTGGGTGCGCTCGGCGTGCCCGACCCGGCGGTCCCTCACCGCCGGGTCCGGCCGGTGGCTTCTACCCTGCCCACGATCGGCAAGGTAACCCGCCGCCCACCGCCCGCGTGGCCGGTTCGCGGAAGTCAGCCGGCCGGCGCGTGCAGCGTGATCGTCGTCCACGCCCCCACGTGCACCTCGTCCCCGTCCTTCAGCGAGCGCGTCTGTCCCGCGGTCAGCGCCTGCTGCTCGTCGTTGACGTACGTCCCGTTCGTCGAGCCCAGGTCGGACACCAGCCACACCCCGTCGACGCTGAGCGTCAGCAGCGCATGGTTGTGCGACACGCCGGGGTCGGAGTCGGACAGGTCGATCTCCGGGCTGGTTCCCTTCGACGTGCTCCGCCGCCCGATCCGCACCTGCGGCGCCGGCAGGTCGACCGTGCTCGACGGGGCGCCGGCCGGGAACTCGACCCCCTCGATCGCGTTGTCCTCGAAATACTTGCGGTCCACCGCGATCGTCGCCGTCCACTGCCCGGCGACCGGGGTGACGGCCACCGGGGGAGCGGACAGCGTCGGCACCTTGCCGGTGCTGTGGTCGTACCCGCAGTCCTCGCAGAACCGGCTCCCGCCCGCCCGCGGCGCCCCGCAGTTCGGGCACGGCTCCCCGGCCGGGGCCGCGGCCGGCGCCGCGGCCACCGGCGCCGGGGCGGTCGTGGCGGCACCGGGCGCGCTGACCGCACCCGTGCCGCCGATCTTCGCCCCGCACTCGTCGCAGAAGTCGGCCTCGCCCGACGCGTGCCCCTTCGGGCAGGTGTAGGTGGTCACTGCGACCGCCCGACCCGCACCGTCTTGGTCGAGCGGGTGTCGAGGGCCATCTCGTCCGCCGCCTCGACCTTGCGCCGTAGCCGCACCGTGCCGGTCGCCGCGTCCTCGATCTCGACCACCGTGGCCAGCAGCTCCTCGGTCGCCTTGTTGCCGCTGGCGTGGGCGAGCTGCGCGGCCCGGCCGAACTTGATCGTGGCGGTACGGTCGTCGCCGGCCTTGCGCGCCTCGATGCCGGCCTGGATCGTCTCGGCCAGCTCGGCCTGCCCGGTGTAGTGCGCGACCTGCCGGTTGATCCGGGTGGACAGCGCCGTGTCCTCGGTCCACACCGCCCGGACCAGCGCCTGCGCGTGCACGGTGTCGCCCTCCACGACCGACACCCGGGCCGCCAGCATCTCGTCGCCGGCCGCGCCCGGCGCCACGTCGACGCAGACGTGGTAGTCGCGGCTCTCGGCGCCCCACGACCCGAGCGGGTAGCGCCCGGCCCGCGGCCCGTCCTCGGCCCGCTTGCCGGTCAGGTCCATCACCTCGGGCTCGACCTGCTTGACGAAGCGCACCTTGGCGTTGACCGGCGTCCACACCTTGAGCTGCACGTCGGCGCTGGTCTTGCCCATCGCCTTGGTCATCATCTGCTCGAACGCGGCGGTGAGCCCGGACGGCTGGGCCACGATGTCCACGGTGCCGAGCAGGGCTTCGGCGATCTTGCGGAGCTCGGAGACCTTCCAGTTCACCCCGACGCCGCGGCAGTCGCAGGTGAACTTGCCGGCGATCGAGTCGAGCACGTTCTCCAGGTAGCCCTGGCGCTCGCCGTTGTCGCCGTCGGTCAGCAGGATGGCGTGCGCGATGTCGCCCGGCCGCTGCGCGAACAGCTGCGCGGCGAGCAGCAGCCACGCGCCCATCGCCGTGCCGCCGCTGGCCTGCAGCCGGTCGATCGAGCGGATCGCCTCGGCCCGCGACTGCGGCGAGGCGACCGCGAGCTGGCCGGGCGCCGGGAACAGCTGCTGGGCGGTGCTGACGCCGGCGATGATCGCGAAGTTGACCCCGTCGTCGATGCAGTCGACGGCGGCCTTCGCGGCCTGGCGGGCGGCGCTGATCCGGCCCTCGGCCTGCATCGACCCCGACGCGTCCACGATGATGATCTCGGTGGCCCCGGAGGTGCGCCGGCCGCCCTCGGCGCCGGACGAGGTGACCGTGATGATCGCGTTGACCTCGGTCGCGCCCAGGGCGAGGAACTCGTTCTGGAAGGCCTCGGCGGTATACGGCATTCCTACTCCTTGACTGCGTCGGCGGACGAGACGGGTACGAGGGCGACGGTGATGTTGTCGGCGCCGCCCTCGCCGTTCGCGAAGTCGGCCAGCGCGCGCGCCGCCTCGATCAGGGTGCCGTGCGCGCGCAAGCTCGCCCGCACCGTGTCCGCGAACGCCCCCGGGTCGGTGAGGTAGTTCCACAACCCGTCGCTGCACAGCACCAGATGACCGGCGCCGACCACGGTGAAGGCGGCGGTGCGCGGCAGCACCGGGGCGGCGTCGGCGCCCAGCCAGGCGGTGATCGCGTGCGCCTTCGGGTCGCGCATGGCGGCCTCCGGGTCGGCGCCCATCGCGATCGCGTGCGTGGCCCACGAGTCGTCCTCGGTGAGCTGCTCGGCCGGCCCGTCCGGCGGCAGCCAGTACGCGCGGCTGTCGCCGACCCAGCCGATGTTCACGTCGGCGCCGCGCACGGTCGCCATCACGATCGTGCAGGCCGGGTTGGAGGCGGCCCGCCGGGGGTCGCCGCCGGTGACCAGACCGGCGACGGCGGCCTTGGCGCCGAGGATCGCGGCCGAGACGTCCGGCGACCCGGCCAGCAGCCCGCCGGCCGTGATCGCCGCCGTCTCGGAGGCGACGTCCGGATCGAACGACGCCGAGACGCCGTCGCAGACGACCACGTCGACGTCCGCGCCGCGTACGGCCAGCCACATCGCGTCCTCGTTGCGATGGTGCCGCCGCCCGCGGTCGGTCACCGCGGCCGCCACCGTGCCGCAGTCGGTCTCCAGGTGGTCGCGCGGGCGGCCGGCCAGCATGCCGCAGTTCTCGCAGTAGCCGTCGGCGGCGACCGAGCCCGGCGTGCCGCAGCTGGGGCAGGGCGCGCCGGCCGGGGCCGCCGGAGAGTCGGCGGTCTCCGACGCCAGCGGCCGGCCGCAGGCCTCGCAGAACGCCGCCCCGGCGGCGCGCTCGTCGGCGCACGAGGCGCAGTCCGTCATCGTCATCGTGCCTCGTTCCTCATGTGCGGGTCCTCGGGCGGGACGCGTTCGCGAGATCGACCAGCCGGATCTTCTCGCGGCCGTGCGCCGCCTGGGCCATCTCGCGGTAGGCGCCCTCGAGCGCGAACCGTACGTCTCTCTCGGTCACCTCGCCGCCGCGGGCCGGCCCGAGCACCGTGGCGGGCAGCGCCCGGCCGCCGGCCACCGTCCGCAGCGCCTGTTCCAGCAGCTCGGCCCGCAGGGCGGCGAGCTGGGCGGCCTCGATCTCGAGCCGCTCGATCAGGGCGGCCGCGGCGGTCAGCGAGGTCACGTCGGCGGCCGCCGACGGGTGCGCCTGCACCAGCGCGCGCACGGCGCCCACCTGCGAGGTCCGGTACGCCGAGGACGTACCCGGCACCCGGTTGTAGGCCTCGACCGCGCCGCTCCGGTCGCCCGCGCCCAGCCGGCAGCGGGCCAGCCCGGCCGCCGCGGCCGTGTACGCCGGGTCGGTGCGGCTCACCACGTCGTAGTAGCCGGCCGCGCCCGGATCGCCGGCCAGCTCCAGCGCCAGGCCCAGCGCCAGTTGCGGGGCGAGCTCGCCGGGCAGCGCCGAGTAGACCGCGTCGAACTGCTGCCGCGCGTACCCGTGCTGCCCGGTCGCCAGCGCGAGCAGCCCGTCGTACCAGGCCACCCGCCAGTCGGCGCCGTCGCCGGCCAGCAGCGCGTCCCGGGCGGCGACCGCGTTGCGGAAGTCGCCGTCGCGCGCGCCGAGGTCGATCCGGGCGCGGAACGCCCGCAGCCGCACCTCGACCGTGTCCTCGGGCGCGGTGGCCAGCAGGGTCAGCACCTCGGCCGGGTCGGTCACGGTCACCGAGGCCAGGAACGCGGCGGCCGGGTCGGTGAGGTCGATCAGCGGCGTGGGCAGGTCCTGCCAGCGGGGGCCGTTCGCGTTCAGGTCGGTGCGCAGCTCGCCGGTGAACAGCCGGGACGGCGCCGGCCGGGGGTCGCCGCCGGCCGCGAGCACCTGCCGCAGCACGCCGAGCATCTGGTCGCTCATCTCGGCCGCGTCGACGAACCGCTCGGCCGGATCGAGCCGGGTCGCCCGCAGCAGCAGCCGGTAGAACGACTCGAACTGCCGGTACACCGCGAACTCGCCGCGGTCCGGGAGGCTGTCCTTGAACGTGGTCTGGTAGCCGCGGAAGTCGGTGGTGAGGACCGCGAGCGTACGGCCGATGGTGTAGAGGTCGGACGCGATCGACGGGCCCTCGGTCGCCATCTCCGGCGCCTGGTAGCCGACGGTGCCGTAGATGGCGGCGTCCAGGTCGTCGATGTGCACGACGCCGCCGAGGTCGATCAGCTTCATCTGGTCGCCGGACTGGATCACGTTGTCCGGCTTGAAGTCGCAGAAGATCAGGCTGCGGTCGTGCAGGTAGGCGAACGCCGGCATGATCTCCAGCACGAAGGCGAGCGCCTGGTCGACCGGGATCGGGTCGGCGTTGCCGGCGTTGGCGGCCCGCCGCTTCTTGAGCATGTCCTTCAGCGACTGCCCGCCGACGTACTCCATCACGATGTAGCCGGCGCCGTCGTGCTCGACGAAGTTGTAGATCTTGACGATGTTCGGGTGCTCGACCTCGGCCAGGAACCGCCGCTCGGCCACCGCCGCGGCCAGCGCGTCCTCGTCGCCGGAGTTGAGCAGGCCCTTGAGCACCACCCAGCGGTCCGAGACGTTCTTGTCGATGGCCAGGTAGATCCAGCCGAGACCACCGTGCGCGAGCGCGCCCACCACCTCGTACTGCCCGCCGACGAGGTCGCCCTTGACCAGCTTGGGGGTGAAGTTGAACGGCTCGCCGCAGGCCGGGCAGAAGCCGGAGGTGCGCCCCTCGCGGTCGCCGCGGGACCGGCCGACCGGCTTGCCGCACTTGGCGCAGTACCGCCGCTCCTCGGGCACCTCGGCCCGGGACATGACCGCGGTGGCGGGGTCGGCCTGCACGATGGGCGCGACGTCGACCAGCCCGCCGCCGAACCGGCGTCGCGAACCGGTCCGGGAGCTGCCGCCCCGCCCGCTTCCGCCGGTACGCGTGGAGAGCGCGCCCGTCCGCTGCGACGGCGACGTGGCGGCGGTCCCACCGGCACCGCGCGGGCGGGGTGTGGTCGCCGACGCCGCCCTGCTCGCCGTCCCGGCCGCGCCGGCCGCCGGCGCCATCCCGCAGGTGTCGCAGTAGCCGTCCTCGATCGTGCCCGGACAGTTGCGTTCGCACTTCATCGGCCGTTCCTCGCGATCGTGGCGGTGAGGGCGTCCTGGTAGGCGTTGACGGCCGCGCGAGCCGCGTCGAGATCGCACGGCGCCGTGTAGAGCGCGGTGCGGGCCGCGTCGGCCAGGGGGGTGAGCTCGGCGTTCTCGGCCAGCCCACGGCGCAGCGCCTTCGCCTGGTAGGCGTCGAACCGCCCGCGCAGCTCGCCGCGGGCGGTGAGCAGCCCTTCGTTGTGGGCGGCCGCGGACCGCAGCGCGGTCAGCCGCTCCCGGGCCTGGCGCATCCAGTCGGCGAGCTTCGGGCTGATCAGCGCCCAGTGCCCGGCCGCGGCGAGCGCGTCGATGGCGGCCAGATCCGGTCCCAGCTCGGCCCGGCGCACCCCGGCGAGATCCTGCTCCCGGAACCGGTCGGCGGCGGCGTCGAGCGCCGCGTCCGCGGCGGTCCGGGCCTGGGCGATCTGCGCGAGCAGGGCGCGCGCGTCGGCGAGACGCTGGGTGAGTGCCTCCCGGAGCTCGGCGGCCGACGTGCGCTCGGCGTCGGCCCGGGCCACCAGCTCCCGTACGGCGTCCAGATCGCGCCCGTCGACACCGAGAGGATCGGTGGCGAGCGTCGCCGTGAACGCCCCGAGCCGCCGGTCCGCCTCGTCGACGGTGGCCGTGCTGCCGCCCGCCTGCCGGGTCAGCGCGCGCACGTTGTCGACCGCGGCGGCCGCGTCGGCGGCGGCCGGCAACAGCCGCTGCCACGCCTCGCCGGCCTGGACCGCGACCGTGACGGCGGTGCCGAAGGCGGCCTCCATCGCCGACAGCAGCTCGGCCGGCGAGCACGTGGTCTGCACCTGCCCGGCCCCGAGCAGCCCCCGCTGCGCGAGCGGCACGGTGGTCGTCGACAGCGTGATCGACCTGCCCAGCACCCGGTGCACGAACGCCGCCCGGTCGGCGTCGCTGAGCTTGCGCTGGTCACGCAGGGACCGGGCCTGGGCGATCACGTCGGTCAGCATGCGGTAGCCGTCCCACAGCTGCGTCAGCGCGTCGGTCGCGTCCGCCCACGCCGCCGCCGTCTTCCCGGTCAGCCTCGTCTTGTCCAGGTCCTTGCGGGCCGGGTTGTCGTCGAGGTCGACGAGGTTCGACGCGATGGCGGTCATGGCGGTCTCGAGGCGGAGCAGCTCGGCGTCGGCCGGTGCGATCGACGGAGCGGTCATCGGTACTCGGCCTTGGGTGGCGCCGGGGGCGCGCCGAAGGCACCCAGCCATTTCTTGTACGTCGCGGCCCAGGTGCCGTCGGCCCGGTTCTTCTCCAGGACGGCGTTGACGAACCGGGTGAACTCGGGATGCTCCTGCGACATCGCCATCCCGTACGGCTCCTGCGTGAACTTGGGCCCGATCACCTTCGCGTACGGGTCCTGGGCCGCCATCCCGGCCAGGATCGTGTCATCGGTCGAGATCGCGTCGACCTCGTTCTGCTGGAAGGCGACCAGGCAGTCACCGAAGGCCGGCTTCGCCACCGGGATCGGCTTGGTCGCGACGGCGCCGATGTTGTCGTACGACGTGGAGCCGGACGCCGCGCACACCCGCTTGCCGCCGAGATCCTGGATGGTCCGGGCCTTGGAGTCGCTCGAGACCAGCACCCGCTGCCCGGCCTCGTAGTAGATGCTGGAGAAGTTGACGTCCTTCCACCGGGCGCAGTTCGCCGTCATCGTGTCGGCGACGATGTCCACGCTGCCGTCCCGGGCGGAGCTGACTCTCTTGTCGTATCCGATGACCTTGATCTGAATGCGGTCCGGATCCCCGAAGATCGCCGCGGCGACCTGCCGCGCCATGTCCACGTCGAACCCCTCCACCTTGCCGGTGAACGGATTGCGCGAGCTGAACAGCAGCGTGTCCTGGCTGGTGCCGAGCACGAGCCGGCCCCGCGCCTGGATCTTGGCCATGTAACTGCCGGCGGGCATGTGCCCGGGCGCGGGCAGCGCGCCGGCCGGCCGCAGGCTCGCGCGCGGGTTGCACGATGTGTCGGGCGCGGCGTGGGCGGGCGCCGCGGCCGAGGCCGGCGGCTTGCTCGTGGTGCGCGCCAGGGGGGACGAGTCGCCGCTGCACCCGGCGAGCAGGAGCAGGAGAGCGGCCGTGCCCGCCGCGGCGAGCCTGGTGATCGCCGATCGCATCGGGTGTCGTCTCATCGGTACTCCGCCAGGCGGGCGCGGATGCCGGACACCGCGAGCACGCAGATCGCGACGGCGACGAGCGGACCGAGCACCGTCAGCACCCCGAGCCCGCGCCCGGCCGCGTCGATCTCCTCGGTGAAGGCGGCCTTGCGCTCGTCGAGGACCGACCCGATGCCGTTGGTGAGCGAGCCGAACCGCCGGCTGGTCGTGTCGCCGATCGCGACCTTCACGGCGCTCTCGTAGTCGCCGGCGTCGTCCAGCCCGCGGACCTGCTGATGAGCTCCGACGTACTGCCGGTGATCGGTCCGCGTCGCGTCCGGCAGGTAGCGGTTCTCCAGGGCCCGGGTGAGACTTTCGTCGGTGTCCTTGAAGTCCTGCTCGTAGGCGCCGCCGCTGCCGTGGGCGGCCAGCGTGAGGGCCTCGTCGCCGCGTTCCCGCAGCGCCAGGATGCGGGCCTCGGCGAGCTGGGCGGTCGGCGTCGAGCCGGTGTCCGCGGCCGTGCCGAGATGCGACTGCTGGCCGGCCAGGACGAACATCGACCCGAGTGCCAGCAGCACGGTCAGCGCGGTCGCCCCGACCAGCGGCACGTTGAAGGTGCGGCGGGTGGCCCGGCTCAGGTAGCGCTGGGCCAGCACGAGCGCCGCGATCAGGGACAGCAGCAAAACCGCGAACAGCACCGTCCAGCCGGTGCTCCGCGCGCCGGCGTAGCCGGCGTCGACCTCGCGCTGGGCGAGGCGGAACAGGCCCTGGGCCTGCGGCAGCAGCGTCTGCCGGTTGAGCTCGGACGCCGCCGACAGGTAGGAGGACCCGACCGGCAGGCCCTGCCGGTTGTCCGCCTTGGCCGTGGCGACCAGTGCCGCGTACCGGGCGACCCCCGAGCTGAGCACGCGTACCGCGGCGGCGGCCTCGCTGCCGTCGGGCGTGAGACGGGCCGCGGACGTGAGGGCGGTGGTGGCCCGGTCGAGGTCCTCGTTGTACCGGGTGGTGAGCACGGCCGGCTCGAGGCCGCCCGCGAGGAACGCCTGCGCCGCCGTGGTGTCGGCGTCGGCCAGCGCCGAGTAGATCGTCTCGGCCTGCACCAGCAGCGGCTGCGCCCGGCCGCCCAGGTCGCTCGTGCCCGACGAGGTGGCGCTGCCGGTGATGCCGGCGACCAGGCCGGCCAGCACGGCCAGGGTCAGCAGGCCACCGAGGATCAGCTGGAGCCGCCCGGGCGAGGTGTGCCGCAGGCCGGTCAGCCGTTTCAGCCCGCGTTGTCGTGCGGCGGGCGAGCCGCCGGCTGGTTCCCTCGTTACCTGCGTGCCCGGTGCTGGCCGGGCCACCAAGGCTGTGCTCAAGCTTCCTCCGTCGGGCAGGATGACCGCGCGTCCTACTGTGCGGTATCCGCGCAAGTGATCATTCCATCGCGGCCGTCCCGGCGAACGGCCGGTCGTCGCCGTGCCGCCGCCTCAGCTCAGGGCGCGCTTCAGCAGCTTCCCGGTGGCCGTCATCGGCAGCGACTCCACGATGGCCACGATCCGCGGGTACTTGTACGCGGCCATCTGCTCCTTGCCCCAGGCGACCAGCTCGTCCTCGGTGACCGTGGCGCCGTCCTTGAGGATCACGAACGCCTTGACCTCCTCGCCGTGACTGGGGTGCGGGACGCCGATGACCGCGGCCAGGGACACCGCCTCGTGGGTCATCAGCACCTCCTCGATCTCCCGCGGATAGACGTTGAAGCCGCCCCGGATGATCATGTCCTTGGCCCGGTCGACGATGTAGTAGAAGCCGTCCTTGTCCCGCCGGCCCAGGTCCCCGCTGCGGAACCAGCCGTCCCGCATCACCTCCGCCGTCGCCTCCGGCCGGTTGTAGTAGCCGCGCATGATGTTGTGCCCGCGGATGGCGATCTCGCCGATCTCGTCCACGCCCTCGACCGTGTTCCACGACTCGTCGATCAGCTTCACCTCGACGCCCCAGATCGGGATGCCGATCGAGCCGGGCCGCGGGTCGCTGTCGGGATCGCTGAACGTCGCCACCGGCGAGGTCTCGGACAGCCCGTAGCCCTCCAGGATGGTGACCCCGAGACGCTGCTTGACCTCCTTGATGATCTCGACCGGCAGACTCGACCCGCCGGACACGGCGACCCGCATGTTCGCCGCGATCCGCTCGACGTCGACGTCCTCGGTCAGCGCGTTGAGCAGCCCCCAGTACATGGTCGGCACGCCGGCGAAGAACGTCACGTTCTCCTTCTCCAGCAGCTTCACCGCCGCCGGCGCGTCGAACCGGGGCAGCAGCACCAGCGTCGAGGCGCTCGCGAAGCCGGCGTTCATGTTCACGGTCGAGCCGAACGAGTGGAACAACGGCAGCACGAGCAGATGGGTGTCGGTGCCGGGCTTGGTGCCGAACAGCCGATTGCAGGTCAGAGCGTTGAGAATCAGGTTCGAGTGGGACAACTCGGCGCCCTTGGCCTGCCCCGTGGTCCCACTGGTGTAGAGGATGACGGCGGGATCGGTCTCCGGCAGCAGGACGGACTCGAACACCGGCGCCTTGCCCGCCAGCGCCGCGCCCAGCGTCTCGGCCCCCTCGATCGGCGACGGCGCGGCCGGATCCGCCGTGATCAGGAAGAACTGCTCGCACTCGGCGGCCTGGCCGAACCCGGCGAATCCCTCGGCGCCCATCGGCAGCTCCGGCGTCCCCTGGAAGCAGAAGTAGGCCTTGGCCTGGGAGTCGCCCAGGTGGTAGGCGATCTCCCGCCCCTTGAGCAGCACGTTCAGCGGGACGACGACCGCGCCCGCCTTCAGGATCCCGTAGTAGACGACCGGGAAGTACGGCAGGTTCGGGCACGAGAGCGCGACCTTGTCGCCGGGCCGGATACCGCGCTCCACCAGCAGGTTGGCCACCTGATTGGCCGCCGCGTTCACCTGCGCGAAGGTGAGGCGCTGGTCGCCCAGCACGACCGCCGCGCGTTCCGGGTAGTGGCGGGCGCTGTCCTCGAGCAGGACGGAGAGGTTGAGCATGCGGTGGTTCCCCTTCATGGTCGCGCTGTGGCCTGGGTCTCATTCGAGCATGCCGCGGCGAACGGAAGAACCCTCCGTTTCGCTCTTGTTTCATGATCCGCTTCACCACTGCTTCGCTCGTCGGCCTGCGCGAAGTACCGGACCGGCCGTGGCCAGGGCGGCGACCAGGGCGCAGAGGGCGGTGACGGTCGTGGTGGCCGCCCACGGAACCACCAGCGGAACTGCCCGGCCGAGCTCGGCCTCGACCGCGGACCGCACCCCCTCGAGCGAGACCACCGCGACCGCGCCGCCGAGCACGGTGCCGACGACCACGGCGAGCACCGCCTCGGCCGTGGTGACCCGCACGACCTGCCCGGTGGTCGCGCCGGCCAGTCGCATCGCCCGGAACTCGGCCCGCCGCGCCGCCGTCGCCATGAGCAGCGTGTTCGCCACGGCGAGACCCGTGTACCCGACCGTCAGACCGATCAGCACGGTCAGGAACAGGTCAACCAGACGGCCCTCGTCGTCGATGTCGATCTGCACGTACTCGCGCGCGGTCATCGCCCGCGCCCCGGCCTGCGCCACCGGCGGACCGCTGAGCAGCACGGCGCCGGTCAACGCCGCTGGGTCGTGACGCCGGACCGCGTCCCGCGTCAGCACCACCCCCGTCGCCCCGGCCGTGACCGCCCGGACCGTCAGCCGCTCGTTCGTCCCGTCCGCCCACGCGACCGCGAGCGTCATGCCGGTCTTGACGTGCATCTTCGTCGCCGTGGCTTCGTCGACGACCAGACCCGGGCCACCTCCGCCGGCCAGATCGGCGAACTCCCCGGCAGGTATACCGGCCGCGTCGTAGCCCTTGGTCGTGCTCCCGGTCGTGACCAGAAGCCGGGTCGGCAGGCGTGAGACGCCCGGCTGCGCCGACACCACCGCGTCGCTCAGGCCCGGAGCTCCCTCCGGCGCGAGAACCGTGGCGGCGGGAATGTCGGCCGCCTCGTCGGCGCCCTGCACGTTGTCGATCGTGGCAATCGTGCCGGTGAGCAGAACCGTGAAGCCCACCGTCAGCAGCACCGGCGCGGCGGTCGAGGCCACCCGCCGCACCGCGATCAGGGTGCCCTCTCGCACCAGCATGCCCGTCGCCGCCCGCCGCCACGGCCACGTCGCCGCGCGCACCAGCGGCACGATCATGACCGGCGCCAGCAGCGCGGCCGCCGTCAGCAGCAGCATCGCCGCCCCGAGACCGGCGGTGGACCGCACGGTGACCGGCATCGCGGTCAGTCGCGCCAGCAGCACCAGCCCCGCGACCACGCCGGCCACCCCGGCGATCCAGCGCGTCGGTGTCATCGCGCGCCGCTCCACGGCCGCCTCCCGCAGCGCGTCCAGCGGCGGCGTGCGGCTCGGGCGCCGCGCGACGACGGCGACCCCGGCGAGGGCGACGACCACGCCGAGCAGGAGCGACCCGGCCAGCGCGAGCGGCTGCACGGTCACCGTGAACCCGGCCGGCTCCAGACCCGCGTCCACGAACGGGCCGGCCAGCAGCGAGGCCGCGAGCGCGCCGACCGGCAGCCCGGCCAGTGCGGCCAGCAGGGCCACGACGACCGTCTCGGCGTACATCATCCGCCGCACCTGCCCGGGAGTCGCGCCGACCGCCCGCAGCAGCCCGATCTCGCGTCGCCGTTGCGCGGCGCTCAGCGCGCAGGTGGACGCCACCACGAAGACCGCCACGAACGCCCCGAGGGTGACCATCGCGATCAGCAACTGGGCGCCGAGCCAGCGGATCCGGGTCACACCGACCGGTTCCAGGGAGTCGCGGTCGCGGCCGGTCAGGACCACACCGTCGGTGCCGACCAGCCCACGTGCCGCCTCCGCAACGGCACCGGCGTCACCGCCCACGGTCAGACCGATGACGCGTACGCCGGGCGACATCCGCAGGGCGACGGCATCCGCCACGTAGAACCCGGGTCCGTCGACCGTGCCGGTGACCGTCCAGACGCTCGGGCCGGCGGCGGTCAGGACGTCGATCCGGGTGCCCGGCGCCAGGCCCGGCACGGCGACCTCGCCGTCCCGCCCGGGTGCCGCGCCCGCCGAGAGCCGGTAGCCGCCCAGCGCCGCCGACGACCAGGCATGCCCGTCGAGCCGCGCCTCCTCCGGGTCGCCCGCGGGTTTCCCGTCCACGACCCTTTGCACGTAGAACACCGGATCGGCGGCCGCCGCCGTCACGCCGGGAACCTCGGCCAGCCGGGCCGCCAGCCGGGCTGCCTCCGGCGCGGTCCACGACTCGTACTCGGGCTCGCCGTAGTCGTTGTGGGCCACCGGCGGCGAGCTCACCAGCACCGGGGAGGCCGAATATCGCTCCGGAGCCTCCGGCCGGGACGAAAGGTAGAGCGTGGTCGCGCCGGCGACCACCGCCACACCCAGCGCGATCGCCACGAACGTCCCCGCGAAGCTCCCGAACCGATGCCGCACCATCTGCCACGCGATCATCGCGACGCCACCCGCGCGCTCCGAGCCGGACGGGCCTCCTCGAGCCGGGCCGTGCGGACCGCGATCTCCTGCGCGCCGGCCGGCCCGGGAAGCGCGTCCACCACCCGGCCGTCAGCCAGGAACAGCACCCGGTCGGCGTGGGCCGCGGCGAACGGGTCGTGCGTGACCATCATGATCGTCTGTGCGTGCTGGTCGACGGCGAGCCGCAGCAGACGTAACACCTCCCGGCCGGAGCGCGCGTCCAGCGCGCCGGTCGGCTCATCCGCGAACAGCACGGCAGGACGGGTCACCAGCGCCCGGGCGATCGCCACCCGCTGCTGCTGGCCACCGGACATCTCGCTCGGTCGATGGCCGGCGCGGTCGCCGAGACCGACCTCGGCCAGCATCGCGCTCACCTCGCCGGGTGCCGGGCTGCGGCCGGCCAGCCGCAGCGGTAGAGCCACGTTCTGCGCCGCGGTCAGCGCGGCGATCAGATTGAACGCCTGGAAGACGAAGCCGACCCGCTCGCGCCGAAGCCTGGTCAGCTGCCGCTCGGACAGCCCGCCGATCGGCGTGCCGTCGATCACGACCTCGCCGGCGCTCGCCCGGTCGAGCCCGGCCGCGCAATGCAGCAGCGTCGACTTGCCCGACCCGGACGGACCCATGACCGCCGTGAATGTGCCGGCCGGGAAGACCGCGTCGACACTGTCGAGCGCGATGACGCCGCGCTCGCCGGTGCCGTAGGTTCTGGTGACGGCTCTCAGCTCGACCGCCGGTGGTGCTTGCTCCCTCGTCATGCCGTTCAGCCAACTGGCCCGGCGGCTCCGGCACAGTAGAGCTGGATGGAGAATCGAAGGTATAGCCAGGTCTACCGACACCGGCCCGCCGCCCCGGTAGCGTCGCCCCTATGCCGGTCCGCAACGCGCTCGAAGCGCTCACGATGCGGCCGACACAGTTCCTGTGCTCGGCCTGGCCCTGGCGGTCGCTCGCCTATCTCATCGGCGGAGCGTTGCTGGGCTTCGCCGCGATACTCGCCGTGGTCGGCCTGCTGCTCGCCGGCGTGGTGCTGTCGGTCGTGGTGATCGGCATCGCCGGCTACCTCGCGACCGTGCTCTCCGGCGTCGCGGTCGGCCGGCTCGAGCGCTGGCGCATGCGCCTGGTCGACGAGAGCGTCCTGCCCGATCCGCACCGGGCCGTCCCGCGGCCCGGCCTGCGGGCCTGGGTCACGTTCCGGCTGCGCGAGCAGGCGACGTGGCGCGAGCTCGGCTACACGATGCTGTCCGGCCTGATGCTCTGCTGGATGGACGCCGTGGTCGTCACCGCCGCGATCTACGTTCCCCTCTCGTTGCTCGCCGGGCCGTTCTACATCCACGACTCGCCGCTGAGCGTCACCGTGCCGCTGGCGCTCGCCGGCATCCCGGTGGCTGTCATCGCGGCCTACCCGGTGACCGCGTGGGCGGGCGCCCGGGCGGCGATGGCCCGCGCCATTCTCGCCCCTCGCGTGCACGACGAGCATGTGCGACTGGTGGAGGTGACACGATCACGGGCGCGACTGGTCGACGCGTTCGAGGTCGAGCGGCGCCGGATCGAGCGCGACCTGCACGACGGCGCTCAGCAGCGGCTCGTCGCGCTGAGCATGCAGCTCGGCCTGGCCCGCCTCGAGATGCCCGCCGGCTCGGCCGCGGCCGAGCCGGTCGCCAACGCCCATGAGCTGGCCAAGCAGGCGCTGACCGAGCTGCGCGAGCTGATCCGCGGGGTGCACCCCAAGGTGCTCACCGATCGCGGGCTCGAGGCGGCGGTGGCCGAGGTGGCGGGCACGGCTCCGCTGCCGGTCGACGTTGACATCGGGCTCCCGGGCCGTCTGCCGTCCATGGTGGAGGTGACGGCCTACTTCGTGGTGGTGGAGGCATTGACCAATGTGGCGAAGCACAGCGAGGCGCGCCGCGCCGGGGTGACGGCGAGCGTCACCGGGAACCGCCTGACCCTTGAGGTACGCGACGACGGCCGAGGCGGGGCCGACCCGGCTCGCGGCTCCGGCCTGGTCGGTCTGGCCGACCGGGTGGCGGCCGTCGACGGCACGGTCGCCCTGTCCAGCCCGCCGGGTGGCCCGACTCTGGTCCGGGTCGAGATTCCGGTGCCGTCGTGACCGCGCCGCGGCCCACCGGGGCCGAATGCCGGGCCACCTCCGGGGACCGACCGGCCGGGCTGAGAGTCGTGCTCGCCGAGGACGGGCTGATCGTGCGCGAGGGCGTGACCGGCATGCTGCGACGATTCGGGCACGAGGTGGTAGCCGCTGTCGGTGACGCCGGGGAGTTGAAGGCGGCCGTGATCGAGCACCGCCCGCAGATCGTGGTGACCGACGTGCGGATGCCGCCGACCTTCAGCGACGAGGGGTTGCAGGCGGCTGTCGAGCTGCGAGCCGCCGACCCGCAGCTGCCGGTGCTGGTGCTCAGCCAGTACGTGGCTCCCGCCTACGCGGCCGAGTTGCTCGACTCGGGGAAGTCGGCCGGCGTCGGCTACCTGCTCAAGGACCGTATCGGTGACGTCACGGACTTCGTCGACGCCCTCGTGGCGGTGGCCGAGGGGCAGACCGTCGTCGACCAGGAGGTCGTGCGGCAGCTCATCGGGCGGCGGCGCGATCCTCTGACGTTGCTCACCTCACGGGAGAAGGAGGTACTGGCGCTGATGGCCGAAGGACGGTCCAACACGGCGATCGCTCGTCGCATGGTGGTCAGCGAGGCCGCGGTGGCCAAACACATCGGCAGCGTGCTGACCAAGCTCGACCTGCCGCCCGACGCCGACGACCACCGGCGGGTGAGAGCGGTGCTGGCCTACCTCCGAGGCTGACGCGCGGGGATCGCCCGCAGGAGGGCGGCGTAGGAGAGGGCGCCCAGGAGGACGGCGGCGACGGTCAGGCCGAGGATGGCGGCGGCGGCCGGGGAGGCGACGGCGGCGGTGGCATAGGTGAGGGCGATCTCCACGCCCAGGCAGAGAAGGAGGACGCGGGAGATGACGGGAGTCTCCTGGAGGGCGTCGAGCGTGGGGCGGGCGGCGTAGAAGGCGGCCAGGGGGATCGCGGCGGGGAGGGCGGCGCGGAGGACGTCGATCGCGTCGTGGAACTCGCTGCCGAGGAAGTTGTGGACCAGCGGCGGGGCGACCACGGCGAAGAAGAGGACGCCGAGGGCGGCGAGGGCGGCCGCGGCGAGGGGGAGGGTCTTGAGGCCGCGGGTGAGGCTCCGGCCTCCGCTCCGGCCCGGTAGGTGGAGCGGGGCCGATTGGAAATAGCCGCTGAGGCGCGGGAGCAGGACCGGCGTGAGCATGCCGAAGACGGAGCAGATCAGGGTTATCGCGGACGTGGCGAAGCCGATGAAGCCGGGGGCCGGTGAGCCGGGGGCGGCGCCGGCCACGAAGAACGTGGGGAAGGCGAACAGGGCCGGCAGGGCGATCTCGCCGGGGGCGCGGCGGATGCCGAAGCGGAGCAGGGTTCGCAGTGCGGGCGGAGCGGGCGGGTGCTGGGCGGGCGGGTGCTGCGCGGGCGGGTGCTCCGCGGGCGGAGCGGGCGGGTGCCGCGCGGGCGTTGCGGGCGGGCGCTGTGGGGACGGCGCGTGGCGGCGGACGGCGACGATGCCGCCGAAGGCCAGGAACGCCATGGCGGCGCCCTGGATGGCCAGGAACAGGTCGATGCGGGTGGTGCAGGCGAAGGCGAACAGCGGGAGGAGGCCGAGGCCGGACAGCGACACGGCGTTGGAGAGGCGGACCTGGCCGTTGCCGCGCAGGCCGGCCATCGTGACCACGACCAGGCAGTTCCCGGCGGCCAGGACGACCACGGCCCGGGCCGCGTTCACGCCGCCGGGGATCCCGAGCAGGCGGCCGACGTCGTCGGCCAGGACCAGGCCGATCAGGCCGAGGACGTCCATGACGACGACCTGGACCAGGAATGCCTGCAGGGCCAGGATGCGGGCCCGGTCGCCGGCGCGGGGGAGGTACCGGTGCAGGGCGGGGACCAGCCCGAGCAGGGCGAACGGCTGGACGGTGGCGACCACGCCCCGGGCGACCTGGTAGTAGGCGAAGCCGTTCACGCTGGCCCGGCGGGCGACCAGGTGGAAGAGCAGCAGGCCGGAGGCGAGCGTCAGCCAGTGTGCGGCCGTCGAGGCGACGTAGTCGCGGCGGACGACGGCGGGAATGCCGGCGGCGAGGGCACGCAGGGACACACGATCAGGCGTTCACGGGCTCGGTGGGCAGCACCCGCAGCAGGTACTCGTCGACCCCGCGGACACCGAGCACGGCCAGCACGGTGAGGACCAGGATCTCCAGGTCGACGCGGAGGCGGTGATCGGCGACGTACGCCAGGCCCAGCTCGATCTTGCGGGGGCGGATCAGGAGGTCGTACGCGAGATCGGGGTCGCCGTGACCGGCCAGGATCCCGCCCTCGTCGCGGAAGACGATGGACGCCCAGTCGGTGATGCCGGGCTTGACCTCGAGGAGGCGGCGTTCCCGCTCGGTGTAGCGGGCGACGTCCGACGGCACCTGGGGGCGCGGGCCGACCAGGCTCATCGACCCGCCCAGCACGTTGAGGAACTGGGGCAGCTCGTCGAGCTTCCACCGGCGCAGCATCCGGCCGGTCAGGGTCAGCCTCGGGTCGTCGTCGGCGGTGGACGGGCCGCCGAGGCGGGCGGCGTCGACGACCATGCTGCGGAACTTCAGCATCTTGAACGGGCGGCCGCCGAGACCCACGCGCTCGCCGCGATACAGGATCGGGCCGCCGTCCTCCCGCTTGATCCGCCACGCGCAGAACGCGGCGACGGGCGCCCCGGCCATCAGGACGGCGGCGGCCACCGTCACGTCGAGGATCCGTTTCGCGCGGTCGTAACCCGTGGTCACCCGGTCAGCCTATCCCCAACTTATGAGGATTTATCCGTTTCGCGCGACGAGGGCGAGGGGCGCGAGGAGGGCGAGAGCGAGGGGAGGAGCCGCGGAGAAGAAGGGAGCCCGGACGGCCGCGTGGACGAGGGATGCGGCGAGGAAGGGAGCGCGGGCGGCGGCGTGGACGAGGGATGCGGCGAGGAAGGGAGCGCGGGCGGCGGCGTGGACGAGGGATGCGGCGAGGAGAGCGAGTACCGGTAGACGCGCGAGGTGGCGCCGTGGTGGATGGACGTGCGGCCCTCGAAGGTGGCGCCCATCTTCTCGTAGAAGCCCTGCGCCCGGCGTTGCTCCTCGCCGGTGACGATTTTGATCGCGGTCTCCCCGTGCGCGGCGAACCAGCCCGTCAGTTCGGTGAACAGGGCCTGCGCGATGCCGTGACCACGGCAGTCGGGCTGGACGACGAAGTTCATGATCTCGGCGTCGGGCAGCGCGGAACCGGCGTGCGAGGCGTAGCGCAAAGTTTCGGCCAGGCGCCGCAGGCGCTGGCGGGTCAGCAGCTTCGGGACCAGCGCGGGGCCGGCCACCCACCACTTGCGCAGGACGAACTCGCGGAGCAGGGCCGACATGTCGCGGGCGCCGCAGATGTAGCCGACCGGCTCGTTGCCGCGCTGGGCGATGTACAGCGCGGCGTGCCGGCTGGCGGCCACGTGGCGGTAGAGCATCTCGAGCGCGGGGACGCCCAGGGACGACAGGAAACCCTGCGACACCTCGGTGGCGTGCATCTCGGCCACGGCCCGGATCTGCTCGTCGGTGAACTCGGTGAACGGCCCGCCCAGCACCCGGATCCGGGGGAGCCCGCTCGGCCGGCCCAGGGCGTCCCCGACGAGCCGCAGGCCGCGGTCGACATCGGCGTCACGGACGTTTCCGCGTACCGGGAAAGTGATCAGATGGTCCGCCGCCCACTCCCCGTTGGGGCAGGAGCCGGGCGTGTAGCCGGCGGCCCGCAGCGCCTCGCCCGACAGCGGGTGCACCGGCGTGGCGAACCACTCGCCGACCTCGAGCCGCTGCTGAGCGGCGATCCGGACCAGCGCGGCCTTGTCGGCGACCGGCACCGGCATCCGGAGCAGCGGTCCGGTCCCGGCCGGCGGCGTCAGCAACGAGAGCCGCTCGAGGCCGGCCCGGTACCGCTCGGCGACCGCGTCCCGGCGGGGGACGAGGAGGGCGGCGGTCCGGGTACGCGACGGAAGCCGTCGCCGGACCGACCGGGTCATCCGCCACGCGTACTCGGGGCTCGCCGACGGGTCGACCGAATACGATCCGACGACCAGCCCGAGCCCGGCGAGCCGCCGGTACAGCGACCGCAGCCGCCACACCATCCCGGTCCGGTCGACCAGCGAGAACGCCGCGTACTGCGCCGACATCATCGCCTCGCGAGAGACCGGTGGCGTCCGAAATGTCGCATATTGCCGTCGCATGATCGAGGCGAGCGCGGGGTCGCGGACCACGGCTGTCCCGCCCACCCCGGCGACGATCGGCTTACCCCACTCGTACGAGAAGAACGCCGCCACGCCGCGCACCTCGTGCGGCCCGGTGACGTGAGCGCAGTCCTCGATCACGGGCAAACCCATCCCGATAAAAGCCGACAAGTCGGGTGAGATGCTCCCGAACGTGTGCTGCACGATGATGGCCCGGGTCCGCGACGTGACGGCATCGGCAACCCGGCCCGGGTCCGGTCCGTAGGTGAACGGGTCGATGTCGACGAAGACGGGCACGAGACCGAGACGGATCAGCGGCTCCACGACCGCGGCACACGTGTAACCCGGCACGATGATCTCGTCCCCGGGCACGGCGCCGAGCCCCCGCAGGATGGCGTAGAGCGCCACCCGCCCCCGGTAGTAGTCGAAGGTCTCCATCACGGCGCCCGATCGACGATGCCCCACACCGAGCCGGCGCCGTAGACGACGTGGGTGGTCACGAAGACCAGCGGCAGCGCGGCCATCAGCCGGGCGTCACGGTGCCGGCGGGCGAGCCGCGCCGAGGAGAGAAGAGCCAGCGTCCCGTACGCCCCGAGCACCCCACCCGTGACCCGCCGCGCCCGCCGGGAGAACGGCGCCAGGACCGCGCCGCCCGCCACCGCCAGCACGAAGGCGAGCGGCACCACGTTGCGCCACGACCCGATCCAGCGGCCGACCGACCGCGACGCCGCGAACGGCCAGTACCCGGCCTCGAACATCCACGAGCAGAACTCCGGGAAGTCCGAACGCGGGTAGTACACGCAGACGATGTCGGGCAGCAGCAGGATCTTCCCGCCCGCCTCCCGCAGCCGGTTGTTGAACTCCCGGTCCTGCGCCCGGGTCAGGTGCTCGTCGAACAACCCGATGTCGTCGAAGACCCGCCGCCGGTAGCAGCCGCCGAAGACGGTGTCGACCCATTGCGGCGTACGCGACCCGGTCCGGTACCTCGAGTTGCCGGCCCCGAACGTGTCGGTCGTCGACAGCGCGATCGCCCGCGACAGCAGGCGGTCGTCGCGGGGCACCGACCGCCGCACCCCGCCCACGTTGTCCGCGTCCGGATGCGCCCGCAGCCCGGCCACGCACCGCTCGATGTAGTCGGGCGGATAGGACGCGTGCACGTCGAGCCGCACGATCACGTCGCCGACCGAGGCCCGGATCCCCCTGTTCAGCGCGACCGGCTTGCTGTGGCCCGGGTTGTCGAGCATCCGTAGCCGCGGATGCCGGTCGCCGAACGACGAGACGACGTCGCGGGTGCCATCGGTGCTCATCCCGTCGACGAGCAGCAGCTCCAGCCGGTCCGCCGGGTACGTCTGCCCGAGCGCCGACTCGAGGAAGGCCTCGATGAACGTCGCCTCGTTCCAGCACGGGACGACGACGCTGACGAACGGGAGGCTCATGAGCCGAAGAACCGGCGGACGCTGGCCGCGACGTACGCGACCTGGTCGTCGGTGAGCTCGACGTGCAGCGGCAGCGAGACCACCTCGCGGCAGAGGCGCTCGGTCCGCGGCAGCGACAGGTGGTCCAGGCCCAGCCCCTTCTGCCGGTGCAGCGGGATCGGCCACGAGATCAGCGTCTCGATGCCGTCCGCCCGCAGATGCGCGACCAGCTCGCTGCGGCGCGCCGTCGTCACCGGGTAGTTCTGGAACACGTCGTAGCGGCGGGGATCGGCGTCCGGGCCGACCGGGATCGACAGATCGGGCACGTCGTGCAGGAGCGAGGTGTACAGCCGGGCCAGCTCGCGCCGCCGCTTGATCCACTCGGGCAGCAGCCCCAGTCGCCAGTCCAGGATCGCCGCCTGCAGGTTGTCGAGCCGGCAGTTGTAGCCCCAGCCGTCCAGCTCGGCCTGCGCCACCCGGCCGTGGTCGCGCAGCGCGTGCAGCCGGTCGGCGAGCGCGCCGTCGCTGGTGAGCACCGCGCCCGCGTCGCCGAGCGCGCCCAGCAGTTTCGCCGGGTAGAACGAATAGGTGCTGGCCAGCCCGAACGTGCCCGCGTTGCGCCCGGCGAAGCTCGCGCCGAGGGCCTGCGCGGCGTCCTCGACCACGACGGCGCCCACCGACTCGGCCACCTTCAGAACCGCGGCCATGTCGACCGTACGACCGTTGAGATGCACCGGGATGATGACCTTCGTCCGCTTCGACACCGCGTCCGCGAGCTGATCGGTGTCCATCAGATGGTCCTCGCCGATGTCGACCAGCACCGGCTTGGCCCCGCGCAGCACGAACGGCGAGATGGTCGCCACGAACGTGTGCGCGACGCTGACGATCTCGTCGCCGGGACCGATGTCCAGCGCGTGGGCGAGCAGCCGCAGACCGTCGGTGCAGTTGCTGACCCCGACGCCGCGCGCCGTGCCGACGAACCGGGCCAGGTTCGTCTCGAAGTCGCGCAGCTGGTGCCGGAGCATCAGGTCGCCGGCGGCGATCGTCTCCTCGATGACCGGCAGCAGCCCGGCCCGCTGCCGGCGCCACTGCTCGGGATAGTCAACGAACCTGACACGCCAGTCCACGGTTGACCTCCAGTTGTTCGAGCACGCGGGCGGTGATCGCGGCCGGGTCGAGGCCGTGCGCGCCCCGCAGGTGGTCCTGGTCGCCGACGAGCGAGGAGAAGCGGGCGGGCAGCCCGATCCGGATGAGCGAGGCCGACCCCGGCGTCTCGGCCAGGATCTCGGCGACGGCGCTGCCCAGGCCGCCGGTGATCGAGTGCTCCTCGACCGTGACGATCGTGCGGTAGCGGTGCGCGGCGTCGTGCACGGCCATGACGTCGAGCGGGTCGAGCCACGGGAACGAGCGGACGTCGGCGTGCACGCCGGCGTAGCCGAGCAGCTCGGCGGCCTGCACGACGTTGGCCAGGATCGCGCCGGTGGAGAAGATCGCGACGTCCCCGCCCGTACGCAGGCCGACCGACTCACCCCGCGCGAGACGCAGCGCAAGCGGATGCACATCGGGTTCGCCGGCCTTGCCCAGCCGCAGGTAGGCGGGCCCGCCGTTGGTCAGCAGGTCCTCCATCACGGCCGACGTCTCGACCGCGTCGCCGGGCGCCGCCACCGCGAGTCCCGGGATCGAGCGCATGATGGCGAGGTCCTCGGTGGCGTGGTGGGACATCCCGAGGGCGCCGTACGCGAGACCGCCACCCACCGCCACGACGACGACATCCGCGTGGTGGTACGCGACGTCGTTGCGGATCTGCTCGAGGCAGCGCAACGTGGGAAAGTTCGCGATCGAGTACGTGAACACCCGCGCCCCGGCCAGCGCCATCCCGGCCGCCAGCCCGGTCATGTTCTGCTCGGCCACCCCGGCGTTGACGAACTGGCCCGGGCAGCGGGTCATGAACTCCTCGACCGCGCCGAACCCGATGTCGGCCGTGATCAGCACGACGTCCGGGTTGCCGGCCGCGGCCTCGGCCAGGTCGGCGAAGAACCGGGCCCTCACGACGTCACCTCGGCCAGCGCTCCCGCCAGCTCCTCGTCGGTCGGCGGCCGGTAGTGCCAGGCCACCTGGTTCTCCATGAAGGACACGCCCTTGCCCTTGACCGTGTGCGCGAGCAGGCACCGCGGCCGGTCCGGCCCGGCGCCGCGCGGCACGTCCAGCGCCCGCGCCAGCTGCTCGTGGTCGTGCCCGTCCACCTCGGTCACCTGCCAGCCGAACGCCGTCCACTTGCCGGCGAACGGCTCCAGCGCGAGCGTCTCCTCGGTCGTCGTCAGCGACTGGAGCTTGTTGTAGTCGACGATCGCCACCAGGTTGGACAGCCGGTGGTGGGCGGCGAACATGGCCGCCTCCCACACGCTGCCCTCGTCGCACTCGCCGTCACCGAGCAGCACGAAGGTGCGCCAGGCCTGCCCGGTCTGCCGGGCCCGCCAGGCCAGGCCGGCCCCCACCGGCAGCCCGTGCCCGAGCGAGCCGGTGGAGAGCTCGACGCCGGGGATGCCGACGTGGCTGACGTGCCCGGAGAGGAAGGAGCCGTTGCGGTAGTGCTGGGTCAGCAGCGCGGTGTCGAAGAAGCCCCGCTCGGCCAGCGTCGCGTAGAGGGCGGCGCCGGCGTGCCCCTTGCTCATGATGAACCGGTCCCGGTCGGCCCGGTCCGGGTGCTGCGGGTCGACCTCGAGGATGCGGTCGTAGAGCGTGGCGAGGATGTCGGCGCAGGACAGCGCCGAGCCGACGTGCGAGCTGCGCCCGGAGTTGGTCATCCGGAGCACGTGCGCGCGGACGGCCCGCGCGGTGGTCGCGCTCATAGCACCGCATATCCGATGTACGGGTCGAACTCGAACCGCCGCAGCTCCAGCCGGCCGATGCCGACCTCGTCGAGCAGCGCCGACGTCTCGCCCGGCCAGAGCGGGTTGTCCAGCTCGTCGAAGGCCAGCACCGCGCCCTTGGGCATGCGCGGCAGGAAGTGACGCAGCGCGGTGGCCGTCGGCTCGTACAGGTCGAGGTCGAGGAACAGCAGGCTGACCACCAGGTGCGGGTTGTCGGCGACGAACTGCGGGACGGTCTGGCAGACGTCGCCGCGGACCAGCGTCGCCTTGGGCAGGTGGCCGAGGAACCGGTCGGTGTCGTAGATCTCCAGCAGCCGGGTCAGCTCGTCGTAGCTGTCGGCGGCGAGCCCGCCGACGGACGCGCCGGTCTTCGCCGGACGGTCGTGCCCGGTCACCGCCGGGAAGCCGCCGAACGAGTCGAAGCCGTACAGCCGCCGGGTCAGGTTCGTCGGTTCCAGTGCGGCGCTGAGCTGGGCGAAGGTCATGAAGCTGGCCCCGCGGAAGACGCCGCACTCGACCAGCGAACCCTTGACCGGCAGGGCCAGCTTGAACAGCTCGTAGAGGGCCGCGAACCGGGTGACCTGGGCCCGGCGCAGGTAGCGGGCGGCGTTGGCGAGCCTGGTCGGCAGGTCGTCGCGGCTCATCGCGAAGACCTCGGCGATCGCGCCCGGCACCTGCCGCTCGGTCGCCGTCTGCAAGGCGCCCGGCGTGGTCACGAGGCACCGCTCAGGGCGAGGGCGACCGAGCTCCAGCCGCCCGGCCGCGGTGCCGGCGGCAACGGCGGCCCGAAGGTGTCGGCGCTGGTCGGCAGGCCGAGCCGGCGGCGCGGGGCGGCGACCATGTTGAACACGCAGCCGAGCACCCGGGCGTCGACCGCGCGCAGCGCCCGCATCGCCGCCGCCACCTGCCCGGCGGTGGTCCTTCGGGAGCGCACCAGCAGCAGCGCGCCGTCGGCGCGGGCCGCCACCACGGCGCCGTCGGTCACCGGAAGCAGCGGCGGCGTGTCGAAGATGACCTTGTCGAAGCGGTCGCGCAGCTCGTCGACGAGGTCGGCCATCCGCTGCGAGGCGAGCAGCTCGCTCGGGTTCGGCGGCCGGTGCCCGCTGGCCAGCAGCCACAGGCCGGTGCCCCACGGCTGCAGCACCTGGTCGAGCGAGGCGCCGCCGACCAGCACCGTGGTCAGCCCGGTCGAGCCCTCCCGGCCCAGGAACGCGGCCAGCCGCGGCCGGCGCAGCTCGGCGTCGACGATCAGCACCTTCTGGCCGGCCTCGGCGAACAGGATCGCCAGCCCGCACGCGGTGGCCGAGCGCCCCTCGGCGGGCATCGGGCTGGTCACGGCCAGGATCTTCAGCGGGCGGTCGCCGCACGCGAACTGCAGGTTGGTCCGCAGCTGGCGCAGCGCCTCGGCCCGCGGCGAGCGGCTGTCGGAGATGAACGGGCCGGACCGGCGGCGGGCCTTGCGGTCGCGCGGCACCAGCGCCAGCACCGGCGCGCCGGTCATCTCGGGCAGGACCGCGGCGGTCCGCACCGAGTCGTCGAAGACCTCGCGGACGACGGCGAGCGCCGCGCCGATCAGCAGGCCCACCGCCATGCCGAGCGCGTCGTTGTGCAGGGGCCGCGGCGCGACCGGGTGGGGGTTGAGGCGGGCGGCCGGCTCGACCGGGGTGACCACCGCCGCCGGGCCGCTCGGCGCGGGCCGCGCCTCGAGCTGCTCCACCAGCGCGGGGAACCGCGGGATCACCGCCTGGGCGATCGCCTGCGCGCGGGCCGGAATTCCATTGGTCACCGTTACGGTCAGCAATACGCTGTCGCCCGCGGTGGTCACCGTGATGGACTTCTTTATTTGCTCCGCGGTCATTCCGGTATTCGTTTCCGACGCCAATTCCCGGGCGAATCTGTCGCCGGTCAGCAGTTCGGTGTACGTCTTGAGCCGCCCCGCCACGAACATCGACCCCTCGAGCGCCGAGGAGCCGTCCTTGCCGGTCGTGGAGAGGAAGAACGTGGCCGTCGCCGCGTACTCGGGCGGCGTCCGGCGGTTGATGACCTGCGTGATCGCGAGCGCGGCCAGCACCGCGGCGGCCATCACCCACCACTGCCTCCCCGCCACCCGGAGGTAGTCACGTAGCTCCACGCTCACCTCCCGACGCCGCGCTTGCCCTCAAACTAGGCGGCGGGGCGCCGAAGGCGGAGCGATATCCCGAAGTTCGTTTAGGCTGAGAAAACGGCAGCGACGACCCGTATGTTGCGAATGAGCCGGGAGGTGCGCCCGTGTCGAAGGGGAACAGATATCTCCCGCATTCCGCCGACGCGACGGCGTGGGTGGCCGGGCTCGCGTCGCGGCTGCGATGGCGGCTGCGCCCGAAGGTGCGGGCCCGGCCCGGCGAGCGCGAGGTCACCCCGGTGCTGCTGTTCGGGGCCGGCGCCGCGGGACGCAACCTGCTGCGGTCGATGCGCGACGACCCCGGCGGCCGGTATGTGCCGGTCGGGGTGATCGACGACGATCCGCGCAAACGACGGATGCGGTTCTCGGGCGTACCCGTGCTGGGGAACCGTCACGACATTGCCGCGCAGGTGGACCGCACCGGCGCGGCCACCGTGGTGTTCGCCGTCGCCAACGCCGAGGCCGCCCTCGTGCGGGAGATCCGCGACCTGGCCACCGCGGCCGGCGCCGGGTTCCTGGTGGTGCCGTCGGTGAGCGAGCTGATGGACCACGAGCTCGGCGTGCGCGACCTGCGCGAGGCCGACGTCGCCGACCTGCTCGGCCGGCACCAGATCGACACCGACCTCGGCGCCATCGCCGGCTACCTGACCGGCAAGCGCGTGCTGGTCACCGGGGCCGGCGGCTCGATCGGGTCGGAGCTGTGCCGGCAGATCCACCGGTTCGCGCCGGCCGAGCTGATGATGCTCGACCGGGACGAGACCGCGCTGCAGGCGGTGCAGCTGTCGATCGACCCGCAGGCGCCGCTGAGCGATCCGTCGCTGCTGCTGGCCTCGCTGCGGGACGTGGCCCGGGTCCGCGACATCTTCCGGACCCGCCGGCCGCAGGTGGTCTTCCACGCGGCGGCGCTCAAGCACCTGCCGCTGCTCGAGCGCTATCCGGGCGAGGCGGTCAAGACCAACATCCGCGGTACGCTCGCGGTCCTCGACGCGGCGGCGGCGACCGGCGTGGAGCGCTTCGTCAACATCTCCACCGACAAGGCGGCCGACCCGGTCAGCGTCCTCGGCTACTCCAAGCGGATCACCGAACGGCTGACCGCGTACGTGGCCCGGCACAGCCCTGGCACCTTCCTGAGCGTCCGCTTCGGCAACGTCCTGGGCAGCCGCGGTTCGGTCTTCACCACGTTCAGCGCGCAGATCGCCGACGGGGGACCGGTGACCGTGACCCATCCCGACGTCACCCGCTACTTCATGACCATCCAGGAGGCGGTGCACCTGGTGATCCAGGCCGCGGCGATCGGCCGCGACGGCGAGGCGCTCGTGCTGGAGATGGGCGAGCCGGTGCGGATCGCCGAGGTGGCGCGGCAGATGGTCGCCCTCGCGCCGCGCCCGGTGGAGATCGAGTACACCGGGCTGCGGCCGGGGGAGAAGCTCAGCGAGGTGCTCTTCGGCGCGGGCGAGACGGACTCCCGTCCGTACCACCCGCTGATCTCGCATGTCGAGGTGCCACCGCTCGACCCGGCGCTCGCCCGGGGCCTGCCGGCCGACGGCGACCCGGAGCGGCTCACCGCCGAGCTGGCGGGCCTCTGCGCGCCGGCCGCCGATGCCCGGCGCCCGGCGGCGTAGACGGACGCCCGGCGGCGTAGACGGACGCCCGGCGGCGTAGACGGACGCCCGGCGGCGTAGACGGGCGCTGCGGGCGGGAACCGGTCGCGGCAACCACCGGAACCCGCCCGCAGCTCCGGGCGGCCACGCCGAGGGCGGCGGCGCGGCGGCGAGGAGGAGATGAGGTCTTCGGGCCGGGCCCCCAGGGCGGAGCATATGCCGGTCAGTGTGCTCCCGTCGTGTTACAGAATGCGCCCATGACTTTTTCGATCGTCGCCCGGTCCGCCGACGGGCGGGCCCACGGCGTCGCCGTCGCCAGCAGGTTCCTCGGGGTGGGTGCGGCCGTTCCCGCCGCGTCGGCCGAGGTGGGGGCCGTCGCCACCCAGTCGTACGCCAATCTCGCGTACCGGCCGCAGGCCCTTTCGCTGCTGAGCACCGGGGTGACCGCGGCCGGGGCGGTGCGGGCCCTGATCGCCGCCGACGACGGCCCGGTCGCGCTGCGCCAGGTCGGCGTGGTCGGTGCCGCCGGTGACGGCGCCACGTTCACCGGCGCCGAGTGCGTCCCGTGGGCGGGCGGCACGGCCGGCGACGGCTTCGCGATCCAGGGCAACATGCTGGCCGGGCCGCAGGTCGTGGAGGCGATGGAGGTGGCGTGGCGGGCGTCCTCGTCCGCGCCGGGCTCGGCCGCCGACGATCGCCTCGCCCACCGCTTGCTCGCGGCGCTGCGGGCGGGCGACCTGGCCGGCGGCGACCGGCGGGGCCGGCAGAGCGCGGCGCTCTACGTGGTGGCCAAGGGCATGGGGTACGGCGGGACCAGCGACGTCTGGGTGGATCTGCGCGTGGACGACCACGCCGACCCGGTCGCCGAGCTGGGCCGGCTGCTCGACCTGCACACGCTGTACTTCGAGCGCCCCGACCCGGCGACGCTGCTGCCGCTGACCGGCGCGGTCGCCGAGGAGGTGCGCGAACTGCTGGAGAAGGCCGGCCACGGCCAGGCCGACCTCGACGTGGCCCTGGCCGACTGGGCCGGCATCGAGAACCTGGAGGAGCGCCTGATCCCCGGCGCGATCGACCCGCTGGTCCTCGCGCAGCTACGCGGCCGGTAGCGACGGCGCGGCCGCGCTTTGCTCTGCTTACCGATACGCGCGGCCGCCCTGCGCGGCTACGCGGTCGTCAGCGGCAGGCCGGCGACCGTCTCGTGCAGGGCCCGGGCCAGGGCGGCGGCCAGGGGCCGGGGCCGGCGCGCCGCCGTGACGATGCCGACGTACCGGCAGGGGCACGGCGGCGCGAGCGGCACGGTGGCCAGCCCGCCCAGGTCGGCGGTCAGCGCCACCTGCGGGATCATGCTGACTCCGACGCCCGCCCGCACCAGCGACTGGGCGAAGACGTAGTCGGTGCCCCGGCACGCGGTGCGGATCTCGAAGCCGGCCATCGCCGCGTAGTGGTCGAGCATGTCGACGATCGCCAGGCAGCCGTGCACCCAGCGCTCGCCGGCCAGCTCGGGCAGCGCCACCGACTCGCGCCCGGCGAACGGGTGCCCGGCCGGCATCACGATCCACATCGGGTCGTCCAGCAGCGGCGTCCAGACCAGGCCCTTCGCCTGCGGTGCGGGCCCGTCGAAGTGGTAGGCCAGCGCCAGGTCGGCCGCGCCCGAGCGGACCAGGGGCAGGGCGTCCTCGGGCTCGTTCTCGAGCACGGTCAGCTCGACGCCCGGGTGCTCGGCCGAGAACCGGATCAGCGCCGCCGGGAGCAGCCGCTGCCCGCCGCTGGTGAAGGTGGCGACGGTCAGCCGCTCGGTGCGGGCGGTGACCAGCCGGGCGATCTCCTCCTCGGCGCTCGCCAGCTCGTCGGTGATCGCGTCGCTGGTCTCGGCCAGCACCCGGCCGGCGTCGGTCAGCTCGACGCCGCGGGTGCTGCGCCGCACCACGGCCGTGCCGAGACCGCGCTCGAGCGCGCTGATCTGCTGCGAGACGGCCGAGGGGGTCAGCCGCAGGACGGCCGCGGCCCGGTTGAAGCTGCCCTGCCGGGCGACCTCGCGGAGAACGGCCAGACGGCGTACGTCGATCATCAGCCCACCTTAATACGGCATCAGCAAGTCACCACTACCGCTTACCACGTCGGAACGAGAGGGTCGAGGGGTGAATCGACGTGCCTGGCTGTTGTTCCTCCTCGTCTCGGTGCTGTGGGGGATCCCGTACTTCCTGATCAAGATCGCCATCGACGACCTCTCGCCGGTCTTCGTCGTCGCCGGGCGCGGGCTGATCGCCGCCCTGGTGCTGCTGCCGGTGGCCGCCGCCCGCGGGAGCCTCGGCGTGCTGCGCGAGCGGGCGGGGACGGTGGCGCTGATCGCGGTGGTGCACATCGTCGGCCCGTTCCTGCTCATCACGTACGGCGAGGTGCATATCACCTCCTCCCTGACCGGCCTGCTGATCGCCGTCGAGCCGGTCGTGATCGCCCTGCTGATGTCGCGCACCGAGCCCCTCACCCGGGTCCGTACCACCGGTCTGGTCCTCGGTTTCGCCGGCGTCGCCGTCCTGGTCGGCCTCGACGTCTCCGGCGACCGGCTCGGCCTGCTCGGCGCCGGCATGGTCCTGCTCGCCGCCGTCAGCTACGCCGTGGCCACCATGCTGGTCCAGCGCCGCGCCGCCGACATCCCGCCCGAGGCGCTGGCCGGCGGCACCACCGCGATCACCGCCGTGGTGCTGGCCCCGTTCGCCGTCCTCACCTGGCCGAGCGGGCCGGTGCACGCGAACGCCTGGGCCGCGCTGGCCGCCCTCGGCGTCTTCTGCACAGCGGTCGCGCTGCTGGCCTTCTACCGTCTGATCGCGCTGGCCGGCTCGAACCGGGCGGGCCTGGTCACGTACGTGAACCCGGTCGTGGCCGTGCTGCTCGGCGTGCTGCTGCTGAGCGAGCCGCTGAGCGGGAGCACGGTCGCCGGCTTCGCCCTGGTCGTCGCCGGCTGCTGGCTCTCGACCCGCCCGGCGCCGGCCCCGGTGGCCGCCGAGCCGGTCCCGGTCGGCTAGAGGCTGTCCCGCGGACGCCGTCAGGCGCCCCCTGGGCCTCGCCGCAGCCCCGCGTGATCCGCGGACAGATCCTGGAGGTCGCGCCGGTACCAGGTGCCCGGCTTGCCCCCGGGCTCGGCCGGGCCGACCGGGACGAACCCGGCCTTGACCAGAACCCGTGTGGACGCCACATTCTCGTCGGCCGCGGCCGCGCGCAAGGTCCGCAGCCCGTGCTCGGCCGCCGCCGGCCGGCACAGCTCGCGGACCGTCGTGGTCGCCACGCCCCGGCCCGCGACCCGCTGTGCGACGCGATAGCCGAGCACGGCCGTGCCGTCCGACAGGTCGTACAGGTTGAACCGCCCGAGCACCGAGCCGTCGTCGCCGACGAGCACGTAGAAGGCGCACGTGCCGGCCTCCTGCTCGGCCAGCAGGGCGCGGTAGTGGCCGGCGAACCGGTCGAAGTAGTCGTCGCCGCGGTCGGACACCGAGGCGGCGAAGTAGGCGCGGTTGGCCACCTCGAAGGCCAGGACCGCCGGGGCGTGGTCGGCGTGCAGCAGCCGGAGCTCGGGCATCGCCCGACCGTACCCGGGCCTCGCCGCCCCGCACTCCGGTGGAGGATCATGCAAGGTATGCAGACTTTTGATGTGGTGGTCGTCGGGGCCGGGCCCGGCGGCGAGGTCGCCGCCGGGCGGCTGGCCCAGGCCGGGCTGTCGGTGGCGATCGTGGAGGCCGACAAGGTCGGCGGTGAGTGCTCGTACTATGCGTGCATCCCGTCGAAGTCGCTGCTGCGCCCGGGTGAGCTGCTGGCCGAGGCGCGACGGGTGCCCGGCGTGCGGGAGGCGGTCACCGGGCCGCTGGACGTGGCCGCGGTGCTGGCCACCCGCGACGACAACATCGGGCACCTCGACGACGCCGGGCAGCTGCCCTGGCTGGAGGAGCGCGGCGTCCACCTGGTACGCGGCTGGGGCCGGATCGCCGGCGACCGCAGGGTGGAGGTCGGCGGCGAGATCCTCGAGGCCCGCAAGGCCGTGATCCTGGCCGGCGGCACGGTGGCGACGATCCCCGACATCGAGGGCCTGCGCGACGCCAAGCCGTGGACCAACCGGGAGGCGACCACGGCCGAGACGATCCCCGCGTCGCTGATCGTGATCGGTGGCGGGGTGGTGGGCGCGGAGATGACCCAGGCGTACGCGTCGCTCGGCTGCCGCGTCACGCTGGTCGAGGGCGAGCACCGGCTGCTGTCGCGCGAGGAGGAGTTCGCCTGCGTGCAGGTCACCGAGTCGCTGCGGGAGCAGGGCGTCGACATCCGTACCGGGCAGTCCGCGGTCAAGGTCGAGCGGGCCGGCGACCAGGTGACGGTGACCCTGAAGGACGGCAGCACCGCCACCGCCGACCAGCTGCTGGTCGCGGCCGGGCGCACGCCGCAGTCGAAGGATCTGGGCCTGGACGCCGACGGCTACCTCGAGGTCGACGACCACATGCGGGTGCCGGGCAAGGACTGGCTCTACGTGATCGGTGACCTGAACGGCCGCGCGCTCTACACCCACATGGCCAAGTACCAGGCCGCGATCGCCGCCGAGCACATCCAGGGCCGCGACATGGTCGTGGAGCACCTGGCCGACGGCCCGCGCTCGCCGCGCGTCATCTTCACCCACCCCGAGGTGGCGGCGGTCGGCTACACGGCGGCCGGGGCGGAGAAGGCGGGCTTGCGCGTACGCGTCATCGACGTCGGCACCGAGGCCAACGCGGGCGGCGCCTTCACCGGCGGGGGCGCCGGCACCTGCCGGTTCGTCGTCGACGAGGACCGCGACGTGCTGGTCGGCGTCACCTTCACCGGCGCCGAGGTGGCCGACTTCCTGCAGGCCGCCACCATCGCGATCGTCGGCGAGGTACCGCTGCGCCGGCTGCGGCACGCCATTCCGTCGTTCCCGACCCGCAGCGAGGTCTGGCTGTACCTGTTCAACGAGCTCGGCCTCTGACCCGCGCCCTGGCCGTGACCGCCCGGGGCGGTCCGGGCCGGGGCAAACCAGCCGCCGGTATGACGAGGCGGGCGCCGATGTCGGCATAGGGTGATCGCATGGGTCAGCGCATCTTGATCACCGGCGCCCGGCGGGGCATCGGGGCGGCCGTCGCCGTCGGCCTGGCCCGCCCCGGCAACACGCTGTTGCTGCACCACCTCCAGACGCTCGACGAGGCCGAGAAGGTTGCCGCCCTGTGCCGCGACCTGGGCGCCCAGGCCGAGATGCTCGAGGCCGACCTGTCCGACCCGGCCGCGATCCGCGCGCTGGCCGACCGGGCCGGCCCGGTCGACGTGCTGATCAACAACGCCGCCCGTGCCTCGAACGCCGACTTCGGCGTCCTCGCGCTCGAGGACTGGCAGGCGACTTTCGCCGTCAACGTCACCGCGCCCATGCTGCTGGCCCAGGCCCTGAGCACCGGCATGGCCGAGCGTGGCTGGGGCCGCATCGTCAACGTCGTCTCACCCACGGTCCGGATGGGCGGCCCGTCCGGACCGGCCTACGTCGCCAGCAAGGCCGCGCTGATCGGCCTCACCCGCTCGCTGGCCCGCGCCCTCGGCCCGGCCGGCATCACCGTGAACGCCCTCTCCCCGGGCGCGATCCGCACCGAGGGCGAGGCCGAGCTGGCCCACGGCCGCGACGCCGAGGCGCACGCCCCGCTGGTGGCGACCCAGGCGATCCCGCGCTCCCTGGTCCCCGAGGACCTGGTCGCCACCGTCCGCCTGCTGATCTCCGACGGCGCCGGCGCCCTCACCGGCCAGGTGATCGAGGTCGGCGGCGGCCTGGTCTTCCGCTGACCGCGCGCCCGCATGAGCAGAGCCGGGCGTCAGTCGCGGCGGGCGTGGTCCCGCAGGTCGTGCGTGTCGTCTCCGGCCGTCGGCGGCGATGCCGGCGTCCCCGGGCCCGCTGACGCCGGCGTCGGCGACGAGGGCTTCCGCGTGGACAGATGGTCGGCCAGCGTGGCCGGGCGGCGGCTCACCGGCGCGGGCGGCTCGGCCGGCCGGCGCATCCGCGGGACCTTGCCGGCGGTGTAGTCGCTCAGATCGGCCGGGCGGGACTCACGGAGGTGGTCGGCCAGATCGGCCGGCCGCCGGCTCGGCGCACCATCCGGATGTACGGGCACCGAGGCCCCGGGCTCGATGTTCTGCACGGGCTGCTCGGCTGGGGCCGTCGACGGCACCGAGCCCGGCGCCGGGGACGCCGTCGTCGATGTCGCCGGTCCGGCCGGGGGAGCCGGCGGCGAGAAGTCGGTCATGGGCTGAGGCTCCGGACGGGAGGGGATCGGCCGGCGGGGGAGCGGTTGATCGCCGAGCGTAGCCCCGCGTGGCGTCGATGTCTGCCCGTCCGCCCGCCCCGGGCGCCACGTGTCGGCGAGCGTGGCCGGCCGCCCGGCACGCTCGCTCAGGTCCACGGTCGGCGCCGGCTCATCGAGCGGCGCCGCCGGCACATAGGTGTCGTCGAAGGGTTCGCTGAAGCTGGGCACGAACGGCTCATACCGAACCGGCTCATAACCGAACGCCTGCGCCGCCGCCTCGTAGTCGAACGGCTCCTCGACGAACGGCTCCTCGACGAACGGCTCCTCCGCGACCGGCTCCTGGGCGACCGGCTCCTCGACGACGGGCTCTTCCGCGACCGGCTCCTCGACGACCGGCTCGTCCGCGACCGGCTCTTCCGCGACCGGCTCTTCCGCGACCGGCTCGTCCACAACCGCAGGGGAGACCTCCCCGGCCTCAAGCTCGACCTCAGCCTCAGACTCGCCCTCCACCCGAGCCTCAACCTCAACTTGAGCTTCAGCGTCGTCCTCGTCGTCGTCCACGAAAGCCGAGGCCACGGTCTCGGACGCGGCGTCGGCGAAGACCTCGGGCTCGGGCTCCGCGTCGGCGATGGGTTCCGCGCGCGAGAAGGAATCAGCAGACGAGATGGGCTGGGCGGGCCTGGTGAAGTCTTCGGCCTCCGCCTCGGCGGGGATGTCGAAGGAGGGCGCCTCCGCGGTTTCGGCGGGGGTGCCGACGGACGACGCCTCGGCCGGCTCGGCGGAGACGTCGGCGAACGGCTCGGCCGGGACCCGCGGCTCGGAAGGAACCTGCTGCTCGGCCGGAACCCGCGGCTCCGCTTCGGCCTCGGCGAACGCCGGCAAGGCGACGGCCTCCTCCTCGACCGGCGGCGTCGAAGGCGACGACGGCGGGCCCGAGAGCGGCGCCTGCGCCGGCGACGAGGCGGCGGGGGCGCCGAAGAAGAAGCCGTCCGGGTCGGGCTTTGCCCACGACGCCTTGGGCTCGAACTCGGGCACGGCCGGCAGCAACGACGTCAGATCGGCGGGCGGGATGCGGCCGGGCTCGATCGACGCCTCCGCGGGCGCGGGGGACAGGCCCCACGACGTCTCGGCGTCGACCGGGGAGTCCTCGAGGATCTCGGCGTCGAGGATGGTGTCGTCGTCGGGGGCGGGCAGCGCGGTCCGGGAGAAGTCGGGCACGGCCTCGGCCTCGACCTCCTCGATGTCGGCGCCGGCGTGCGGGTCGGGCGACAGCGCGGGCAGGCGCAGCACGGCCGTGTCCTCGAAGCGGGCGAAGACCTGGGTCGAGTCGTCCATCGGCGCGGCCGGCAGTGCGAACGCCGCGGGCGCGCCGGGCAGGGCGACGGCCTCGGGCGCGCCGGGCAGGGCGATCGGCTCGGCGGCGCCGGACCGGGCGGCCGCCGTGGCCGGCAGCGCGTGCGACCCCGAGCCGTAGGGCGCGTACCGGATCACCTGGGTGTCGTCGGGCGCCGCGTGGCGGCCGGCGGGCTCGTCGGCGGGCTGCTCCCCGGCGTACTCGGAAAGCCCGGCCCGCTGCTGGAGCCGCCGCAGCGGCCCGGGCGCCCACCAGGCCGCGTCGCCCAGCAGGCGCAGGATCGCGGGCACCAGCAGCATGCGCACGACGGTCGCGTCCAGGAGCAGCGCGATGATCATGCCGACGCCGACGAAGCGCATGGTGGTCACGGCCGAGAGCGCGAACGCCCCGGTGACCACGATGAGCAGCAGGGCGGCCGCGCTGATCACCCGGCCGGTGCGGGCCAGGCCGGTGGTGACCGCCTCGTTCGTCGACGCGCCGCGGGTGCGGGCCTCGACCATGCGGGAGAGCAGGAAGACCTCGTAGTCGGTGGAGAGGCCGAAGACGACCGCCGCCATGAGCACGACGATGCCGACCTCCAGCGGCGCCGGGCTGATGTCGAGCAGATCGGACCCGTGGCCGTCCTGGAAGATCCAGACGAGCACGCCGAAGGTGGCGCTGAGGCTGATCGCGCTCATCAGCACCGCCTTGATCGGCAGCAGCACCGAGCCGAAGGCCAGGAACATCAGCAGCAGCGTCGCCCCGACCAGCAGGCCGATCATCAGCGGCAGGCGCTCGGCGGTCGCCTCCAGGCTGTCCACGTTGCGCGCCGTCGTGCCGCCGACCAGCAGCGTCGCCCCGGCCGGCACCGGCAGCGCCCGGATCGCGTCGACCACGTCCCGGGCCTCGGTGCTGAACGCGTCCTTGGTCTTGAGCGTCGCGGTGAAGAGCGTGACGCCCTTCTGCTTGCGGGACGGGCCGATCTGGCTGATCCCGGGGATCTGCCGCAGGGCGACGGCGAAGGCGGCACTGTCCTGGGCGTTGCGCAGCACGATCTGCACGCTGTCGCCGGTGAACTGCGGGTAGTCGGCCTTCAGCGTCTCGATCGCGGTCCGGGACGGGTCGCCGGCCGGCAGGATGCGCTCGTCGCTCTCGCCGAAATGCACGTTGCGCACGGGGGAGGCGAGCAGCAGCAGGATGCCGAGAATCGGGATGGCGACCAGCAGCGGCCGCTTGAGCACGACACCGGCGAGCTTCCTCCACCCCGAGCCCGGCTCCTTGCCGGAGCGGCCGGGCAGGCGTACCGGAATCTTGTCGACCTTGGGACCCAGCACCGCGAGCAACGCGGGAAGCAGGGTGAGCGAGAGGACCGCGGCGAGGAAGACGGCGGCGAGCCCGCCGTAGGCGAGCGACTTGAGGAAACCCTGCGGGAACAGCAGCAGGCCGGCCAGGGCGATCATCAGGAGGGTGGCGGAGAAGACGACGGTACGCCCGGCGGTGCCGACCGTGCGGGAGACCGCCTCGATCGGGTCCCGGCCCTCGGCCTGTTCCTCCCGGAAGCGGCCGACCATGAACAGGCCGTAGTCGATCGCCATGCCCAGGCCGAGCAGGCTCGCCACGTTGACGGCGAACGAGTTGACGTCGCTGGTCGCCGAGATCGCGTGCAGGATGCCGAGCGAGCCGGCCACCGCCGCGCCGCCGACCAGCACCGGCAGCGACGCCGCCACCAGCGAGCCGAAGATCAGCACGAGCAGGACGAGGGTGATCGGCAGCGAGATGAGCTCGGCCGTGCCCAGATCCTTGGTCGAGCGGGCGGATGAGGCGTCGGCCAGCGCGGTCGCCCCGGACAGCTGCACGGTCGCGCCCTGGACCGCGAACTTGTCGTCGATCGCCCGGTACGACTCGAGCTTGCCCGCGTCGTCACCGCCGGCCAGGGTGATCACGGCAACGGCGCTGTGCTTGTTCTTCGCGGCGTACTGCGGGTTCTTCGCCGACCAGTACGACGCGGTCGAGGTGACCGCCGATTTCGGCAGCCGCGACAGCGAGGCCTTGATGCGCTTGCCGAGCGCGGCGTCGTCGATCTTGCCCTTGACCGGGGTGTAGATGACGACGAGGTCGCCGCCCTGCGCGCCGAACGCCTCCTGGGCCACGTCGGCGGCCTGGGTCGACTCGCTGTTCGGGTCGTTGTACCCGCCCTCGGTCAGCTTCCCGAACACACCCAGCCCCCACAGGCCGGCGTTGATGATCGCGATGAGCGTCACGATCAGCACCGGCCAGCGGAGACGGGCGACCCACGATCCCCAGCCCGCGAACACCATTTCCCCTTTTATCGCCGTACAACTATGAAAATCAGCGCAGGGTGGCGGCTTCCAGCGCCACCCCGCCGCAGCCGTCCCCGAACGCCTGCGTCGTCGTCCACGTCAGATTGATCCTGGCGGTCTTCGGCGCCCGGTACGTGAGCGTGTAGACCACCGAGTGGAAGGAGCCGTCCCGCTGCTCGAACGTGGCCGAGGCGGTCGCCGACCCGGCCGACAGGCTCGCCCGCAGGGTGCCCTTGGCCGACACCACCCCCAGGTAGAGCCGCAGCGTCCGGTTGCCGGTGGCGGCCGGCGCCGAGATCGTGAAGGCGTTGCCCGCGCCGCAGGTGCGGATGCCGGTCGGCGTGCCGTCGCTGTGGTCGACCGGGTCGCCCCCGGTCCACGCGAACCGCTGCGGGCTCAGCGCGTGCCGGAACCGGGGCGCGGTCGGCGTGCCCTCGAGGATCGCGAAGCCGCCGTCCTTCCTGCGCTCGAGCGAGAACGTGCCGTCCTCGCCCCAGTGCACCCAGTCGCGCCGGCCCTCGGCGGTCAGGTCGACCAGGCCCGGCACGGCGCCGGCGGTCAGCGCGATCGCGCCGTTGTCGGGCGGCCTGGTGGCCGGCTTCCTGGCCGGCGGGATCGGCGACGACGACGAGGGCGACGGCGACGGCGAGGACGAGGCCGGCGAGGGCGACGGGCTGCCGAGCGGGATGAGCCCGCCGGGACCGGTGCTGGGCAGCTCGGCGCCGCCCAGGGCCGCGGTCGGCGGCGGGTCGGGCAACGGGTTGTCGTGGTCGGAGCGCATGGCCCGGCTCGCGATGAAGCCGAATCCGATCACGACGATCACGCCGGCCAGGATCACCGAGGCCGACGAGGCGATCTCGTTCCATCCGCGGCGGTCCCGTGCCTGGATCTCGGGGGAGTCCGCGGCGCGGCGGAATCCGGTGTGACCTGTTCTCCGGTAGCGCGCGGGTGGGCGACCATCTTCGGTCGACGGCAAACCGACCCTCCCCTGGTCGTTCGCACGGCCCCGCCCGGCCGTGAATCTTTTTTCATGACGTCTCGCTTGCTGAGCCGGTAAACGATCTCACTTCGATCAGTCACGGGCTAGGCCTATTTGCGTGACCGTCCGGACGGTCGATCACCCACCTCGGCGGTTCGGTGGAGGTTTCCCGCGGCGTTGCGCACCGCTACGGGTACCGTGTCGGAAGTTTCCGCCCAGCCCGTTACAGGAGAGTCGACACATATGAGCACCCAGACCGTGCGCCCGAGCACCGGCGATGCGGCGAAGCGCCGCGGGCAGGCGGTCGCCGGCGCCGCCGCCGGGGTGGCGATCCTCGTCGTCCTGGCCGTCGTCTTCGCGCTGGTGAAGCATCACGATAATTCGGACAAGTCCGCTCCGGCGGCCGCGCCCGCCGCGTCGGCGCCGGCCGAGGCCCCGTCCGAGGCGGCCCAGCCGACCGCGGAGGCGCCGGCTCCGGCGTCGGTGAACACGCCGGCCGCGCTGGCCAAGGAGCCGGACGTGAAGGCGGGCAAGGGCACGCTGTCGAAGCTCGTGATCACCCCGATCGTCCAGGGCACCGGCCCGGCGGTCCAGAAGGGCCAGACGATCACCGCGAACTACAAGCTGGTCTCGTACAAGACCGGCGAGGTCATCGACTCCTCGTGGACGCGCGGCCAGCCCTTCTCCACCCAGATCGGCGTCGGCGCCGTGATCCAGGGCTGGGACGAGGGCATCCCCGGCCAGAAGGTCGGCTCGCGCCTGCAGCTCGACGTGCCGGCCGCCCTCGCGTACGGCGCGCAGCAGGGCGACCTGCGCTTCGTCGTGGACATCCTCGCCGCGCAGTAGGGCCTTCTACAGCTCGGCGACGATCACGTCGAGCTGACGTGGCCGGCCCGGCGCGGTCCCGGACTCCTCGACGGTGCAGCCCAGCTCCTTGAGCGCGGCGACCACGTCGTCGATGGACTCCAGGGCGGCGCCGGCCTCGGCCAGCGATCGCACGATGCGGCCCTTGGTCGCCTTGTTGAAGTGGCTGACGACGGTCCGTCTGCCGTCGCGTTCGTGCAGCACCCGCATCGTCGCCGTCTCCGGGCCCGGCGGTGCCCACATGCCCGCGTAGGCGCCGGACCGCAGGTCCAGCACCGGCCCGCCGGCGGCCGCCGGGTCGAGCTTCGGTTTCAAGGCCTTCCTCCAGTACGCGGTGAGCCCGCCCACCGCCGGCAGGGTGACGCCGACCGAGCACCGATAGGCCGGGATCCGGTCGGTCAGCCGCACCACGCCCCACAGGCCGGAGAAGACGACCGCGGTCTCGTCGAGCCATGCCCGGGCGGCCGGCGCCAGCGTGCCCGCGCCCAGGGCCTCGTAGAGCACGCCCGTGTAGATCTCCGCCGCCGGTGCGGCCGGGGCCTCGGCCAGCACCGCGTTGCGGGCCAGCTCGTCGCGCTGACCGTCGCCGAGGCCGAGCACGCGCAGCGACTCGGCCACGGACCGGGCGCTGGTGCGCCGGCACAGCGCGACCAGCCGGGTCTGCACCCGCTTGCGGGCCGGGGCCAGGGCCGGCAGCCAGAGGCGGTCGTGGTCGAGCGGGTCGCCGGCGGTGGCGGGGGTCTTGCCCTCGGACGGAGGCAGCAGGATCAGCACGTCGCGAGCGTAGACACCGGCCTAGCCGGCGGTGTCGGCCAGGGCCTCGGCCACCGTGGGGTAGACGCCCATGCGCCGGGCCAGGCCCACCGTCTCCAGCAAGGTGGCGAGGAACGGGCTCGGGCAGGCCAGCCGCAGCCAGCCGCCGGAGGCGCGGGCCCGGTTGTGGCCCAGGACGAAGGCCGACAGGCCGGTCGAGTCGCAGAACTCGACGCCGGCCAGGTCGACGACCACGCGCGGACCGGGGCGGTCCAGCACCTGGTCGAGGCTGGTGGTCAGGACGCTGGCGCTGTCGATGTCCAAGTTTCCCCGGACGGTGACCACGACCGAGGCGTCGGGGTTGCCGACGACGGACACGTGCACGGCAAGATACCTCCAAGGCTAGAGGCGCGCGGGATGCTGGCTCTTCCTCTTGCCCAGAAGGTGACCGAAAGTCACCTCGTGGCGGTATCGGACGGTACCGAAACGGTGGTCTTGACGGTCGCCTGGTTCAGCTCGCCGATGCGGACCGTGAACTTGATCTCGTAGGTGCCGGGGTACGGGAAGGCGATCGCCCCGGCCGCGTGGTGCCGGGGCAGCAGGGGCAGCAGCGGCTGGGTGACCGGCTCGAGGTCGCGGCCCAGCAGCTGCGACGAGACCGTCCACTCGTCGGCCGGCAGCGGCGCCCCGGCCGGGGTGTAGACGAAGGCGTGGATCGTGTTGTTGTCGCCGAGCTGGGCCGGGAAGATGTTGAACTGCAGCGTGTAGAGCGGGCAGGTCAGCGTCTGCGACACACCCTCGTCGCGGACCGCGCCCTGGTCGACGGTGGCGCTGCGACCGGGGTTGACCTGCACCAGCACCGAGCTGAGGCCGAGGATCACGACGGTCGCCAGCACCTCGGCGCCGACCGTGCGGCGCATCCGGGACGGGCCGGCGGTGACGACCTGGCGGCGGCCGACCATCCGGCGGGCGAGGAACGCGACGGCGAGCGTCGCGGCGAGCACCGTGACCTTCGCGAGCAGCAGGCGGCCGTACGACGTGTGCCAGAGCGCGGGAATCGAGCCGACCTGGACGACGGCCTGCACCACGCCGCCGGCGACCAGCCAGACGACGGCGAGCGCCGCCCAGCGCGACCAGACCGGCAGCACCACGCCGAGCACCCGGGGGTCGGTGCGGCGCAGCAGGAAGACACTCAGCGTGATCAACCCGCCGAGCCAGACCGCCATCGCCGCCAGGTGCACGACGTCGGAGGCGACGATGGCGGCGGTGAGCGGGGCGGCGGCCGCGTGCCCGGTCAGCGGCCAGGTGACCAGCCCGCCGAGCGCGGCCACGGCGACGGCCAGCGCGCGCGGCCGCGACGCCGTGCCGCGCAGCACCGGCGGCAGCAGGCCGGCCACGATCGCGAGCACCGCCAGGCGGGCCAGCAGGGTCAACCCGAACGAGCTGGTCAGCACCTGCCGCAGCTCGGTTCCGGAGACGTCGCCGAGAGCGGCGCCGCTGCTCGCCGGCGCCTGGACGTAGAGCGACGCGAGCGTGGCGAGAGCCGTCAACCCCAGGCCGGCGTACGCCATCCGGGTCGCGCCGAGCCGGGAGCGGCGCCGCGGCCACAACAGCCCCAGGAACAGGGCCGGTCCCACGGCGAGCGTCAGTCCCGCGTACCCGAGGAAGCGCGTGACCGGCGTCGCCACCGCGACCGAACGATGGGTCTCCGCCTCCCCGGCCGCCGGCGGCGCGGCCGACGGCGCGCCCACCGAGAACGTGATCGCGCCGCCGACGGGATGGCTGTCGGCCGAGATCACCCGGTAGCTGACCAGGTAGGTGCCGAGCGGCTGCGCGGCTCGCCGGACCGGGATGCGCAGGGTCGCGCCGGACACGCGGGGCTCGCCGGAGATCCGCTTGCCGTCCGGGTCGAGCACCTGCACCCGCCCGGTGACCGGGGTGACCGCCTCGCTGAAGGTCACCACGATCTCGCTCGGGGAGGACCCGATGATGCTGCCCGGCGCCGGGGTGGAGCCGAGCAGCGCGGCATGGGCGCTGGCCGGTCCCGCGGGGAGCAGGAGCGCGCCGAGCGCCAGGAGGAGCACGCCAAGCACGCGCAGAGCCCGCATCACACCTCGTAGTTCGGATCCCGTGCGGGAAAAGTTCAAGTGGGTATCGATAGGCTGCGAGAGTAGCTAAGGAGGCCACCCATGTCCGTTGACCCCCGTGCCGGAACGCCCGCCGAGGCCCGTGATCTGATCGACGTGCCGAGGGTGGTCTCGCGCTATTACACCGAGCACCCGGACCCGGCCGAGGTCGCCCAGCGGGTCGCGTTCGGCACCTCCGGCCACCGCGGCTCGTCGCTTAGGACCGCCTTCAACTCCGACCACATCGCCGCCACCAGCCAGGCGATCGTCGAGTACCGCCGGGCCCAGGGCACCGACGGGCCGCTGTTCCTCGGCCGCGACACGCACGCGCTGAGCGAGCCGGCCATGATCACCGCGCTCGAGGTGTTCGCCGCCAACGACGTCACCACGCTCATCGACAGCCGGGACGGCTACACGCCGACCCCGTCGGTGTCGCGGGCGATCCTGGCCTACAACCGGGGCCGCACGAGCGGGCTCGCCGACGGCGTCGTGGTCACCCCCTCGCACAACCCGCCGGACGACGGCGGCTTCAAGTACAACCCGCCCAACGGCGGGCCGGCCGACACCGACGCCACCAAATGGATCCAGGACCGGGCCAACGCGCTGATCGCGGCCGGCCTGGGCGAGGTGCGCCGGGTGCCGGCCGCCCGGGCCCGCACCTCCGAGCTGGTCAGCGGCTACGACTTCCTCGACGGCTACGTCGCCGACCTGCCCTCGGTGATCGACCTCGAGGCCATCCGCAACGCGGGCGTCCGGATCGGCGCCGACCCGCTCGGCGGGGCCAGCGTCGCCTACTGGGGCGAGATCGGCGAGCGGTACGGCCTGGACCTGACGGTCGTGAACCCGCGCGTCGACCCGGCCTTCGGCTTCATGACCCTCGACTGGGACGGCAAGATCCGGATGGACTGCTCCTCGCCGTACGCGATGGCGTCGTTGATCCACCAGAAGGACCGGTTCCAGATCGCCACCGGCAATGACGCCGACGCCGACCGGCACGGCATCGTCACGCCCGACGCCGGCCTCATGAACCCGAACCACTACCTGGCCGTCGCCATCTCCTACCTGTTCAAGCAGCGGGGTAACTGGCCGTCCGGCGCCGCCATCGGCAAGACCCTGGTCTCCTCCTCGATGATCGACCGGGTCGCCGAGGACCTGGGCCGCCGCCTCGACGAGGTGCCGGTGGGGTTCAAGTGGTTCGTGCCCGGGCTGCTGTCGGGCGAGGTCGGCTTCGGCGGCGAGGAGAGCGCGGGCGGGTCGTTCCTGCGCCGCGACGGCTCGGCCTGGAGCACCGACAAGGACGGCATCATCCTCGACCTGCTCGCCTCCGAGATCATCGCGGTGACCGGGCGGACGCCGAGCGAGCACTACCGCGACCTGACCGCCCGGTTCGGTGAGCCGGCGTACGCCCGGATCGACGCGCCCGCCACCCGCGAGGAGAAGGCGGTGCTGGCCAAGCTCTCGCCCGAGCAGGTGACGGCCAAGGAGCTGGACGGCGAGCCGATCACCGCGGTGCTCACCACCGCGCCCGGCAACGGCGCCGCGATCGGCGGCCTCAAGGTCGCCACGGCCTCCGGCTGGTTCGCCGCCCGCCCGTCCGGCACCGAGGACGTCTACAAGATCTATGCCGAGTCGTTCCACGGCCCGGAAGCGCTCGCCCGCATCCAGGAGGAAGCTCGCGGCGTGGTCTCCGCCGCACTGAAGGGCTGAATTGCTCAGCTCGCCGGGCTCCCGGCCGACTGGTATGCCGCAAAGCCATACCGACTCGGGAGCCCAGGGGAGCGCATGCCAGATCGTGTCGTGCCCGCCGCGCGGCCCCGAGGGACCGGCAGCGGGCTAGGACCCTTGCTGATCGCGGCCGCGTGCCTGGCCGCGGTGGCAGGCTGGCTGCTGCTCGGACAGCCCGGCGGTCTCTACCCCGGCTACACCGGCGGACCCATCGCGATCGCCGCGGCGATCTACGCCTGCCAGCGGATCGGCTCCTCGATCATGGTGCCCCGCCCGGTCCGCGCCTTCTGGCGGCAGCTGTCGCACGCCTCGATCCTGCTGCTGGCCGGCGCCGTCGCCGCGGTCGTGCTGGCCAACAACAACGCCGGCATGTCGCTCTACACGGCCGGCCCGAACGTGCTCGGCATCTTCTGGGTCATGTTCGCGCTGGGCCGGCTGCCGCTGGGCGACCGCACCCCGCTCGGCTGGGCCCGGATCCTGCTCGACGGCGCCACCGTCGCCGTGGCCGGCACGCTGATCTTCTGCTACGTGGTGCTCAGCTTCGCGCCCTCCGGCACCGACCTGACCACCCGGGCCCTGGCCGGCGTCGTCGGCGTCGGCGGCCTGCTCAGCCTCTTCATCATCGGCAAGGCCGCGGTCGCTCCCGGCGCCCCGGTCGACTCGCTGGCCCTGCGGCTGCTCGCGGTGGCGCCGATCGTGGCCGTCGCGCTGGCCGTGCTGCTGATCGCCGGCTCGCCGACCCCGCGCCTGATCAGCTCGGTGCTGACCGGCCCGGTGGTGGCCCTGTCGTTCTGCCTGGCCGCCCACCGCCAGCGCCTGGTCCTGGCCCGCCCGGCCGGCGCCGAGGGCGCCACCGACGAGATCAAGCACCGCCGCTCGCTGTGGGACATGCTCCCGCTCCTGGCCGTCACCGCCACCGCCGGGCTGGTCATCACCGTCTCGGCCCGGCAGATGAGCGGCCGCGAGCGTGCCGTGATCGTCGGCGGCGTGCTGATCGTGGTCTGCGTCGTCGCCCGCCAGCTGCTCGGGCTGCGTGAGAACAAGCGCCTGGTCGAGGGCATCCGCGACCAGCAGACCGAGCTCGAGCGGCTGGCCATGACCGACCCGCTGACCGGGCTGGCCAACCGCACCCGGTTCGCCGGCGCGCTCACCGAGCGGCTCGCCGCCCACCGCGCCGTGACCGTGCTGCTGATCGACATCGACGACTTCAAGATGATCAACGACTCGATGGGCCCGGCCCTCGGCGACCAGCTGCTCTACCAGGTCGCCCAGCGGCTGCGCGTCAACGGCCAGGTCCGCGAGCTGCCGGCCCGTCTCGGCGGCGACGAGTTCGCGGTCCTGCTCGACGCGGACGACGTCGAGACCGCCGAGGAGGCGGCCCAGCGGACACTGACGGCCCTGGCCGAGCCGTTCCGGGTCGGCGAGCACCAGCTGCTCACCAACGCCAGCGTCGGCGTGGCGATCGCCGGGCCCGGCGACAGCACCGACGAGGTGCTGCGCAACGCCGACATCGCGATGTACGCGGCGAAGGAGGGCGGCAAGGCGGCCTGGGTGCGCTTCGAGCCGCGGATGCGCCAGGACGTGGTCAACCACGCGCGCCTGGGCAGCGAGCTGCACAACGCGATCATCCGGAACGAGCTGTTCCTGCTCTACCAGCCCGTCTTCGACATCGTCACCGGCCGCCTGCACGGCGCCGAGGCCCTGGTGCGCTGGAAGCACCCGGTGCGCGGCTTCGTCTCGCCCGGCGACTTCATCCCGGTCGCCGAGCGCTCGGGCCTGATCGTGCCGCTCGGCTCGTGGGTGCTGCGCGAGGCGTGCGAGCAGCTGGCCCGCTGGCAGGCGCAGTACGGCGCGGGCGCGATCAAGGCGATCAACGTGAACGTGGCGGTCCGCCAGCTGCGCGAGCCCGGCTTCGTCGACGAGGTCGCGGCCGTGCTCAGCGACACCGGCCTGTTGCCGCAGAACCTGGTCGTGGAGATCACCGAGTCGTCGGTGGCCGACGGCCGGCAGGTCCGCGAGACGCTGAACGCGCTGCACCAGATGGGCGTCCGGCTGGCGCTGGACGACTTCGGCACCGGGCAGTCGTCGCTGTCGCTGCTGCGGGCGTTCCCGGTCGACGTGCTCAAACTGGACAAGTCGTTCGTCGACGGCATCGCCGACGGCGAGGACCGCGGCCGCCTGGCGGTGGCGGCGGCGGTGGCCCAGCTGGCCGAGTACCTGCAGCTGTCGGCGGTGGCCGAGGGCATCGAGAGCGAGGCCCAGCTGGACCGCCTGCGCGACATGGGCTACCGCCTGGGACAGGGCTTCTTCATGGCCAAGCCGCTGCCCGCCGACGAGGCCGGCGCCCTGATGGCCGCCGACCCGGTCTCGGTGATCATCTGAGCGGTCCCGCTCAGACCCCGCCCGCGGCGGCAACCTCGCGCTGCCACCTCATCGCTGCGGTCAGGTCCGACGGGTCGCGTGTAGCGCCATACCGGAGCCGGTAAGCGATCCACAGATGGGTCATCCGGCCGACCCGGCTCGGGTTGCCGTCCGGAGAGAGATCGGCAGTTCGCCGTCGGCGGCCACTTCGGCCTGGTCGGCGAGGCGGTGGCGACTCGACTGGAGGTTTCCGACCCGGAGTCCGCGGCGACAGCCGCCGTCGCGGCGGCCGAGGTTGCGGAGATCGGCCGTGGAATCCTTCTGCCGCACCTGCTCGACACCGGGGGTGACCTCTCTCGGTTGGAGGGGACCGACCATGATCTCGCCGAGGAGTTCCGGCGTGCTCAGGCGGGACTTCGGCAGGGAATGACCACCCGCGCGACGGAGATGGTGATGGGTGGTGTCGCGGCCGCGTCGATGGACCGAGCTTTGGACCCGGACCGGCAATGGTCAGAGCGACGGCGAGCGCGGCGACAGGCTTGACAGCCTGCCCGCCGACGAGTGGAACGCACGGCGCCTTTGGTGGATCCCGACCGGTTTGCTGGCCGGCCTTCCGCTCCATGCCCCTGGAACGCCGGGCGGCCCGTCGGCGATGGACTTGGTGGTGTCGTCGTACGCGCCGACATTGCGGACGTTGGTCGGTCTGCCGGGCACGGCGCCGGCGACCGGGACGAGTGTCCTCGTCGCGTCGGTTCCCGAACCGGCACCCGAGGCGACGTGGGCGCACACCTTGGTGAGCGCCTGCCAGTTGGCCGGCTTTCGGCACGTGATCGGAACGCTCTGGCCGGTCGGCGACCAGTCGGCCGCGGAAGTGGCGACGGCCTTCTACGGCCCGGGTCTGCCCGGAAACGCGGGCGTCCGATTGATCGGTCTTTGCCGCGCGAGCGGCGGCGGGCGCTCGTGGCGCCCGCCGCCGCTTCCTCCCTCGACCCCGCAAGCCTCAGCCCCAGCTCGTGGTGGCCCAGTCCTCGCTCGAGGCGAACCGGGCGCCGTTCCAGTCGGTGGCCGACCACGCCTTGCCCGACCAGGCTTTCCCGCTCCAGCTCGGGTCGGACCAGGTCTGCGTGCCGCCCCACGGCACGCCCGCCCAGTTCGCCGCCCCCCACGTGCGGGAGGCCCACGACGTGCCGGTCCAGCCGCTGCCGGCGATGATCGAGCCCATCCAGGTGCCGCCGATCCAGCTGCGGCCGGCCGCCGCGTAGGCCGCCCAGTTGGCGCTGTGGAACGGGCCCCAGATCGTGTACTCGCCGCTCAGCGCGACGTTGTTGCTGAGCACCCGGCTGCCTCCGCGGGCGTCGTCGAGCGCGCCGCTGCCGGTCGAGGCCGGGAAGGTCTGCGGGGCGCTCGCGTCCGGGGCCAGCCCCAGCGCGGTGCCGACGTTCAGCTCCCTGGCGGTCTGGCCGGCCAGCGTCGTGCCCCGCCGGAGCAGGTTCTTGACCTGGTCGGGGGTGAGCGACGGCCGGGCCTGCAGCAGCAGCGCGACGGCGGCCGACGTGACGGCGGCGGCCTGGGAGGTGCCGCTGCCGCGGAAGAGGGTGGTGCCGACCCGGGCCGCCGGGTAGTTGACGTCGATGCTGGATCCGGGGTCGCGCAGCGAGACGATCGACTCGCCCGGGGCGAGCACGTCGACCGCCTTGTCGGCCGAGCCGCCGTTGGTGAACGCGGCGAGGCCGTCGTCGGCCGTGCCCGCCGTGCCCCTGGTGGCGGCGGCGCCGACCGACAGCACGAACGGGTCGGTGGCCGGGTCGTCCAGCGTGCGGGCCGCGGCGCCGTCGTTGCCGGCCGCCGCGACGACCACGATGCCGGCCTTCCACGCCCGCTCGGCCGCGTACTGCAGCGGGTCGGTCGCCGCGGCCGGGTTGCCGCCGCTGCCGTACGAGAGGTTGATGACCCGGATCGGGTTGGCCGGGTCGGCGTCCTTGTTGGCCACCACCCAGTCGATCGCGGCGATCACCTGGGAGACGTCGACGGCGCCGTTGGCGGTGCCCAGCTTGACCGAGGTGAGCTTGGCCCCGGGCGCGAGGCCCTTCGTGCCGCTCACGGCGTCGTTGCCGACGATGATGCCGGCCATGTGGGTGCCGTGCCCGTACGAGTCGAGGTAGCGCAGGCTGTCGGCCTGCGACTCGAAGGACAGGTCCGGCCCGTTGACGATCTGCCCGGCCGGCAGCCCGGCCACCGGCGCCACGCCGGTGTCGAGCAGGGCCACGCCGACGCCCGCGCCGGTCAGCCCCGCGGCCGCGCCGGTGTCCGCGCCGATGATCGAGCGGACGTCCTTGAGAGTGGTCGACGCGGTGGTGCCGGTCGCCGTGCTCAGCCACCGGCCCGACCAGCCGCCGCCGGGCCCGGCCTGGGCCGCCGGCGCGACCGAAGCGGCTCCCGCCAGCCCCAGCGACAGCGACGCCGCCGCCGCGGTCCTCATGATTGTTCTGGTCCGCCCCACGCCGCACCCTCTCCGTAGCTTCTCGGTTGCGATCGGGGTGACCGTCGGCCGGGAACGGGGCGGCTTGAGGAAAAGCGGGTGATCGGTTCACCGGGTGGTGCACACCGGCGGCGCGCACCACCCCGAACCGGGCTCCTAGGCCTCGACTTCCTTGCGGTCGTCGGTGGCCCAGAGGGTGTGGAACGAGCCCTCCTTGTCGACGCGGTGGTACGTGTGGGCGCCGAAGAAGTCGCGCTGGCCCTGGATCAGGGCGGCCGGCAGGCGCTCGGCCCGCAGACCGTCGTAGTAGGCCAGCGCGGACGCGAAGCCCGGCGCCGGGATGCCCTGGGCCGCCGCGGTCGCCACCACCCGGCGCCACGCGTCCTGGGCGCCGCTCACCGCGTCCAGGAAGTAGTCGTCGACCAGCAGCGTCGCCAGGTCCGGCTGCTTGTCGTACGCCTGCTTGATGTAGTCCAGGAACTTCGCCCGGATGATGCAGCCGGCCCGCCAGATCTTCGCCATCGCGCCCGGGTCGATCTCCCAGTCGTACTCCTTGCTGGCCGCCTGGATCTGCTGGAAGCCCTGCGCGTACGCCACGATCTTGGAAGCGAACAGCGCCTGCTCGACGTCGGCCTGCAGGTCGCCGCCGTGCGCGCCGGCCGACGCCGACGGGCCGGGCAGGCCCGCCTCCTGCGCCGCCTTGCGGGTCTCGGCCCCGCCCGACAGCGCCCGCGCGAAGACCGACTCGGCGATGCCGCTGACCGGCACGCCGAGGTCGAGGGCGGCCTGCACGGTCCAGCGGCCGGTGCCCTTCTGCTCGGCCTGGTCGAGCACCACGTCGACGAACGGCTTGCCCGTCTCCGCGTCTACCTGCTTGAGGACCTCGGCGGTGATCTCGATCAGGTACGACCCGAGGCGCCCGGAGTTCCAGCCCTTGAAGATCTCGGCGATCTCGGCCGGGGAGTGCCCGCCGACCTGACGCAGGAGGTCGTACGCCTCGGCGATGAGCTGCATGTCGGCGTACTCGATGCCGTTGTGCACCATCTTGACGAAGTGGCCGGCGCCGTCCGGGCCGACGTGCACGCAGCACGGCTCGCCGTCCACCTTGGCCGAGATGTCCTCGAGCAGGGGGCCGAGAGCCTCGTACGACTCCCTGGGGCCGCCCGGCATGATGCTCGGCCCGTGCAGCGCGCCCTCCTCGCCACCCGAGACGCCGGCGCCCACGAAGTGGATGCCGATCTCCTTCAGCGCCGCCTCCCGCCGCCGGGTGTCCAGGTAGTGCGCGTTGCCCGCGTCGATGAGCATGTCGCCCTTCTCCAGCAGCGGCGCGAACTCGTCGATCACGGCGTCGGTCGGCGCGCCGGCCTTCACCATGATCACCACGCGGCGGGGGCGCTCGAGGCTGGCCACGAAGTCCTCGGCGCTCTCCGACGGAATGAACTTCCCCTCGTGGCCGAACTGCTCGACCAGCTCCTTGGTACGGCCGTACGAGCGGTTGTGCAGGGCCACGGTGTGGCCGTGCCGGGCGAAGTTGCGCGCCAGGTTGCGACCCATCACCGCCAGACCGGTGACCCCGATCTGTGCCTTCTCCGACATCATTGACGTCCTTCCCTAGCTGCTCTCAACGACCTCATTGTTACCTACGGGATCGGGCCGATCTTGGTTCGATCCCGGTCGTCCCACCGGGTTGGAAACCGCCCGCAACGGCCTGCGCGTCGCGTAAGATCCGCGCGGCGGTAGAGTCGGCGCGTGCCTGCGGACGTGATGCGATGAGGCGTGGCGAGATCTGGACCATCGGCAGCCGCACCGATCTTCGCTACCGCGTTCTCGTGCTCTCCGGCGACAGCTACAACGAACGGAAGAACGCGGCGCCCTTCTGCGCGCCGATCGTCCGCCAGCGCGGGGCGACCGAGCTTCCACCGTACGCGGTGGCCCTCACCGAGCAGGATCCGATCACCGGGGTCGTGGTCGTCAACCGCATGCGCCGCCTTCCCGCGTCGATCGGCGCGGAGCGGATCGGCATGGTCACCGGGCAGAGCATGGTCCGTTTGACCGAGGCCATGCGGCAGCTGTTCGAAATCTGAGGACCCTTCGGGTGATTGGTGCGACGTCGCGCCGCAGGTCGAGGACCGACCCGGATGAACGGGGGATGACGGTCTTGGTTCCGGTGCCGTAAGCAGGAGGCCGTAAACGTCGGACGGCAGGCAGGAGGGCTCGGTGGCTGGGGCATACGCGGAAGCCGTCGGCAGTCTGCGGCCGTCCGTCCGTCCACCGCTGGCATCCGAGACCGATCGGGCCACCGTGGAGCGCTCCGAGACCGACCGGGCCACCGTGGAGCGTGCGGTCGGCCTGCTCGCCGGCCGGGCCCGCTGCCGGCTCGCCGAGGCGCGCCGCCACCTGCTGCGGATGGCCGCCGACCAGCAGCGCGACGTGCTCGAGGTGGCGCACGGCCTGGTCCGCGCCCTGGATGTCGCCGAGTCCAGCGACGTGCCCCGGCTCGACGTGCTGACCGCGCCGGTGGCCGCCGTGCCGGTCGCCCCGGCCCGCCGCTTCGAGCCCTGGCTCGCGGTCGTCCAGCGCGTCCTCGACGTCACCCCCGGCATGTGCGGCTACCTGGTGGCCGAGCGCGACCATGGCGGCCGCATCGTCGACCTGATCTGGCAGGCGGCCACCCCCGAGGCGTGCACACCCGACGGCAGCCGCGGCGCCCGGCTCGTCGGCCGGCGGGTCAGCGTCCAGCTCCCGGGCTCGGCGGCCAGCGGCCGGTGGGACATCTACCAGGACGTCCTCGACACCGGCAGCCCGGCCGCGATCGGCCCGTTCCGCTACGGCGACGGGCGCTACACGATTCGCGCCCACCGGCTCGGCGTCGGCCTGCTGCTGCACTGGACCCGGCACGACGGCACCGGCCGCGAGGCCGGGCGGATGGCCGGCACCGAGCGGCTCGGGAACCTCGGCTGGGGCGAGTGGGACCTGGTCACCGGCGACGTCTTCTGGTCCGAGCACCTGTACCGGATCTTCGACCGCGACCCCCGGCTGGGCCCGATGAGCCGCGCCGAGTCGGACGCGCTGACCGTCCCCGACGACGCGCCGCTGGTCCTCGAGGCGCTGGAGGCGTTCGACCGCGAAACCCGGGTCGACGTCACCACCCGGGTCCGCATCGGCAGCCGGGTCAAGCACCTGCGCACGGTCGCCGAGGCGGTCCGCGACGCGTCCGGCCGGCCGCTGCGCGTCTACGGCATCGTGCAGGACGTGACCGACCGGGAGAACGACGCCCGCCGTCTGGCCGAGGTCGAGCGGCAGCTGGCCGACGAGCACGAGCTGGCCGGGCACCTGCAGCGGATCATCCAGCCGGTGCCGGAGGGCCCGATCGAGCTGCCCGGCGTGAAGGTGGCGCTGCGCTACCTGCCGGCCGGCCAGGAGAGCCTGGTCGGCGGCGACTGGTACCAGGCGACCCAGCTGCGCGACGGCACGGTGCTGCTGGCGGTCGGCGATGTGGCCGGGCACGGCACGCCCGCCGCGACCACGATGGCCCAGCTGCGGCACGCCCTGCGCGCGCTGGCCGTCACCACCAGCGACCCCGGCGTGCTGCTCGGCCAGCTCAACCGCCTGACCTGCGACCTCGAGCGGGACAACCCGGAGCTGTCGGCCACCGCCGTGGTGGCCCGCTTCGACCCGGCCCGCCAGGAGATCACCTGGGCCCAGGCCGGCCACCCGCCGCCGCTGCTCAACCGGGGCGGCCGCACGATGCCGCTGGAGCGCCCGCCGGGCCCGATCCTGGGCGTGGTCGACGACGCGGTCTATCCCACGGCCCGGATGGGCTTCCACCCCGGCGACGTGCTGCTGCTCTACACCGACGGCTTGGTCGAGCACCGCCGCCGCGGCCTCGACGACGGCCTGGCCCAGGTGATGCGCACGGTCGACGAGGCGGTCGCGGCGTCGCCCGAGCAGCCGCTGGCCCAGCTGCTGGCCCGCCTGCGCCGCGCCAACCCCGACGACGACACCTGCATCCTGGCCGCCCGCCCGGTCACCGGCGAGACCCGCGACCTGCGGCGCCACCTCCGCGGCCGGCGCACGGCCCGATGAAGGTCGTCGTCTACGAGCTGCTGTCGCTGGACGGCGTGGCCGAGGACCCGGACAGCTTCGTCCTCGACTGGGACGACGCGATGGAGGCCGACCTCGCCGCGGTGATCGCGACCCAGGAGGCGGTCGTTCTCGGCCGGCGCAGCTACACCGAGTGGGCGCGGTTCTGGCCCGGCAGCGACATGCAGCCGTTCGCGTCCTTCATCAATGACGTTCCGAAGTACGTGGCGACCTCGACCCCGCTGGACCGCGACTGGGCCAAAGCGACGGCGATCGAGGGGGAGCTGGTCCCGTTCGTCCGGGCGCTGAAGGAGCGGCCCGGCGGCGACATCGGCGTGCACGCCAGCATCTCGGTCGCCCGCGTCCTGCTCGCCGCCGGCGTGGTCGACGAGCTCAAGCTGGTGGTGACGCCGCGGATCGCCGGCCGGGGGCGGCGACTGCTCGACGACCTGCCGGCGACCCGGCTGGCGTCGACGCGCGCCGCGACCTCGCCGACCGGCTCGCTGCTGCTCGGCTACCGCGTCCTTCGGTAGCGCCCCTCAGTGGCCGGCGGCGCGGCTGGCCAGGACCTGCCGGCCGTGCGCCTCCCAGCGGTCGTGGGCCTGGGCGTACTGGCTCTCCCACGCGTCCCGCTGCGCCTCGAAGCCCTCCAGCCACTCACCGGTCTCGGGGTCGAAGCCCTCGGGGTAGATGTAGTTGCCGTCGTTGTCGTAGGCGGCCGCCATGCCGTACACGGTGGGGTCGAAGTGCTCCTCGCCCTCGACGTAGGTCTCGTTGGCCTGGCGCAGCGACAGCGAGATCCGCCGCCGCTCGAGGTCGATGTCGATGATCTTCACGAGCACCTCGGCGCCGTTCTGCACGATCTGCTCGGGCAGCTCGACGTGGCCCTCGCCCAGCTCCGAGATGTGCACGAGGCCCTCGATGCCGTCGCTGACCCGGACGAAGGCGCCGAACGGCACCAGCTTGGTCACCGTGCCCGGGACGATCTGGCCGATCTGGTGGACGCGCGCGAACTGCCGCCACGGATCCTCCTGGGTCGCCTTGAGCGACAGCGAGATCCGCTTGCGGGCCTGGTCGATGTCGAGCACCTCGACCTCGACCTCCTGGCCCACGTGCACGACGTCGGACGGGTGGTCGATGTGCCGCCAGGACAGCTCCGAGACGTGCACCAGCCCGTCGACCCCGCCGAGGTCGACGAACGCGCCGAAGTTGACCACGCTGGAGATGACGCCCCGGCGCACCTGCCCCTTCTGGATCTTCGACAGCAGCTCGCCGCGGTTGACCGGCCCCTGCTGCTCGAGCCAGGCCCGCCGGGAGAGGACCACGTTGTTGCGGGCCTTGTCGAGCTCGATGATCTTCGCATCGAGGACCCGGCCGACGTACGGCTGGAGGTCGCGCACGCGGCGCATCTCGACCAGCGAGGCGGGCAGGAAGCCGCGCACGCCGATGTCGAGGATGAGGCCGCCCTTGACCGCCTCGGTGACCGGGCCGCGGACGAAGCCGTCTTCCTGCTTGGTCGCCTCGATGGCGGCCCAGGCCTGCTCGCGCTTGGCCTGCGCCGGATCGACCGCGGGCGCCGGCGCAGGGGCCGCGGGAGCCGGCGCGGCGCCGTCCGCGGGAGCCGGTGCGGCGCCGTCCGCGGGTGCAGGCGCAGCATCCGCCGCGGGTGCAGGCGCAAGGCCGTCCTCGCCCGCGGGAGCAGCGTCCTCCGCGGGCGGTGACGCACTCGCGACCGCGTCAACGGCCGCCGGCACGTCGTCAGCCGCGGGCTCACCGACGTCCGCGGGCTCACCGACGTCCGCGGGCTCACCGTCCACGCGCTCACCGGCGGCGCCGTTTTCCGGCACAGCGACGCCCGCCGGCGGCGGAACGATCTCCGCGGCGGGAGGTGCGGGAGGCGGCGCCTCGGGAACAGCGGTGGGCTCAGTAGAAGGGACAGCGGTCTCAGGCGAGCTCATCGACATTCCACCTTATTCGTCGAACATCAGAGCCTACCAATCCGCAGCCTCGCCTCGGAAGGCTGCGAAATCGGCCGGAAAACTCCATCCAGGGCCAGATCGATCGACCGGACCGCGAGCGTTACGGCCTCGTTAGCATCGGCCGCCCCCTCGACGACGCCCTCGACCATGCCGAAGAGCAGCAGGAGATCGCCCGGGACGAGGTCCGCGCGTACGTGCCCCAGGTCCTGCGCCCGCCGCAGCGGCTCGGCCAGAACCGCGATGATCCGCCGCAGATAGCGCCCGCGGGTCGGCGCGTCGAGCCGGCGGGTCAGCAGCACGAGCGGCCGCATCGTCACCTGGGCCCGCAGGATCTCGTCGAGCGCCGTCCGGAACGTCGCCGGCTGCTCCCGCCCGGCCGCCACGCAGCGCTCGAGCCGCTCGATCAGGTACGCGACCACCCCGCCGGCCAGCGCCGACCGGTCGGGGAAGTGGCGGTAGAGGGTGGCCTGCCCGATCCCGGCCCGGCGGGCGATCTCCGGCATGCCGACCGTCGGCTGCTGGGTCGTCATCACCTCGCACGCGGCCTCGAGGATCGCCGAGCGGTTGCGCTGCGCGTCCCGGCGGCGGGCCGGCTGAACACCGTAGAGCACCGCGGCCTCCTCGGCGTGACCGACGTTACTGGCAAGTAACGACTATGACATGAAGTTCATCTTCCGGGAAGCGGCTTCAGACGAGCGCGCACTCGTCGCCGGCGCCGACCGTGCCCGGATGCAGCACCGTCGCCCACAGCCCGAACGTCAGGTCGTGCGCCTCGGCCAGCCGTTTGAGCAGGTCGTCCCGGGCCGGCAGCCCGTCCTGTGCCATGTCCACCATCACGCAGCGGGTGAGCGGCCGCTGCGGCCGCAGGATCACCGACGGGCCGATCCGCAGCGGGCGGCCCACCCAGGCGTCCTCGGGGAAGCCGGTGCCGGGCACGTCGATCAGCAGGTTGGCCCGGAAGCGGGTCGCCTCCACCGGCCTGCCGGCCAGCCGGCTCAGCGCGCGCAGCCCGGCCGTGGTGATCACGCTGACCGGGCCCTCGTCGTGGTGCGGGACGGTGTCCTCGCGTGCGAGCGTGACCGAGCGGCCGAGGTGGGCGCTCACCGCCTCGAAGGCCGCCGGGTCGTCGGCGCGGAACGTGCGGCCGTCGGCCATGGTCACCGACGGGACGTCCCCGTCCCCGTACGCCCGCAGGTCGAAGAGCCCGGCCATGCGCCGGAACCGCCGGGTGTTCTTGCCGCTGCCGAACTTCCCGTCGGCGTCGCGCACCGCCCAGAGCCGGTCGCCGTCCATCCCGCGCCAGCCCACCGCCGCCGCCGGGAGCTCCTCGCCGAGCAGGGACTTGACCGGGTAGCGGCGAATCTCGGCGAGCCTCACGCCGATCACTGTATGAGGTCGGACGTATGGGTGCCGACCCGGCGGGTAACCGCAGGTCATGCACCGGTACGGCGATGAGGTGGCGGGGATCGCCCGGCCCCTGCGCGACCCGGGCGACCTGGACGTGCTGCTCGACCGGGCGGACCGCGCGCGGGTCGTGCTGATCGGCGAGGCCAGCCACGGCACGCACGAGTACTACACCTGGCGGGCGGCCCTGACCCGGCGGCTGATCGAGGAGCGCGGCTTCTCCTTCGTGGCGGTCGAGGGCGACTGGCCGGACTGCGAGCGGGTGGCGGCCAGCGTCCGGGGCGGTCCGGCGCCGCGGGCCGCGCTGACGGCGTACGACCGGTGGCCGACCTGGATGTGGGCGAACGAGGAGACCGTCGACTTCGCCGGGTGGCTGCGTGCCCACAACGCCCGGACCGGCGCCGACGTGGGCTTCCACGGGCTCGACGTCTACTCGCTGTGGGAGTCGATGCGCGAGATCCTGGTCTGGCTGCGCGAGCACGACCCGGACGCGGTGCCGGTCGCGCTGAGCGCCTATCACTGCTTCGAGCCGTACGCCGAGGATCCCCAGTCGTACGCGTGGGCCACCCGCTTCGTCCCGCACAGCTGCGCGGACGAGGTCGTCCGGATGCTGGCCGAGCTGCGCGGCCGGGACTTCGCGGTGGCGCAGAACGCCGAGGTCGTGGCCGGCGCCGAGCAGTACTACCGGGCGATGATCGAGGGCGGCCCGCGCGCGTGGAACGTCCGCGACTGCCACATGGACGCCACCCTGGCCCGGCTCCTCGCCCGGTACGGTCCCGGCGCCCGGGCCGTCGTCTGGGCGCACAACACGCACGTGGGCGACGCCCGGGCCACCGACCAGTCCCGGCACGGCGAGGTCACCCTGGGCGAGCTGGCCCGGGCCCGCTACGGCGACGACCGGGTCGTGCTGGTCGGCCTCGGCTCGCACCGCGGCACCGTGATCGCCGGGCGCGCGTGGGGCGCCCCGATGCAGGTGCTGGGCGTGCCGCCGGCCCGGCCCGGCTCGCTCGAGGACATCCTGCACGCCGAGGCCCCCGAGCGCGCCCTGTTCGTCTTCCCGCCCGGGGACGACCGGCCCGGCCTGCTCCGCGACGAGGTGCACCACCGGGCGATCGGCGTGGTCTACCGGCCCGAGCGGGACAACTGGGCCAACTACGTGCCGTCGGTGCTGGGGGATCGCTACGACGCGTTCCTCTGGATCGACGAGACCAGCGCGCTGCGGCCGCTGCATCCGGTGCACGTCGACGCCCGCGAGCCGGAGACCTATCCCAGCGGCGTGTGACCGGCCGCGAACGCGACGATCTCCGGCATCGTGGGGAAGTAGCCGTCGGTGGTGTCGACGATCAGCGTCGGATGGGGTGCGTCGATCGGCACCCACTCGTCCACGCTCATCGGCGTGCCCGGGTGCGCGGCCCGGATCACCACCCGCTCCCGAGCCAGGCCGGCCGCCGTCACGCAGCGGATGATCCGGGTCTCGCCGAGGCCGAGCAGTGGGCGCCAGTTGCGGTCCTGGAACGCCGCCTCCGCAACGACCGTGACGCCCTCGCCGACCAGTCTCTGCACCATTTCCCGAAATATCCGGAGTGTGGCCATGTAGTGGTCGTCGGGCGTGCCGGCGTGGACGAGGCCCTCCCGGATCTCGTCGCGGCTGATCACCGGACAGCCGATCGCCCGGCCGAGCGCGTGCGCCAGGGTGCTCTTCCCGGTGCCCGGCGCCCCGCTCACGATGATCAGCATTCGGCGACGGTGATCCGGATCCGGGTGGTGAGGTCGAGCGGCTCCGGCATCTCGGTCGCCATCGCCGCGATCGCCGCCGCCCGCCGCTGCTGCGGCACCCTCGACACCAGCTGCCGGCCACCGTGCGAGCCGATCCACTCGTAGAGGTGCGCCACGTCCCGGAACGAGCTCGCGACCTCCACATCCCGCACCGACACCGTCGTGAACCCGGCCTCCAGCACCGCGGTCCGCAGGCTGCCGGCCGACTCGAAGATCGGGTGCAGCTTCCGCGGGGGCGGCGGCGCGTCGGCGAACCGCGCGATGATCTTCATGGCCTGCGGATAGCGCGGGTCATGCTGGGCGAAGCTGCTCACCCCGAGGCGGCCCCCGCGCTTCAGGAGGCGCCCGTACGAGCGGAGCGCCGCCGGCGGGTCGGGCAGGAAGAACAGCACGAGCCCCGACGTGATCAGGTCGAACGAGCCGTCCGGAAAGCCGGGCGCCTGCGCGTCGCCGGTGGTCACCGTGACGTTGTCGAGCCCGGTCGCCGCCGCCCGGGCCCGCGCGACCATCCCCGGCGCGAGATCGATCCCGGTCACCCGGCCCTCGGGCCCGACCGCCTCGGCCACCCGCAGCAGCACCGCACCGGTGCCGCAGCCGGCGTCCAGCGCCCGCCACCCGCGCCCGGGCGCCACCGCCGACACCAGCTCGGCGGCGATCGGGCCGAAGAAGCCGACGCCGACGTTCTCGTACGTCGAGGACGCCTGATCGAAGACGTTGATGATCGAACTCATCGGACCAGCATGTCAGCCGCGCGCACCCCGTCGACAACCGGCGGCGTCCAGGGCCGCCCGCGCAGTGCCGCCTCGAGAAACCCGGCCAGGTACTCCGACGCGATCGGCAGCGTCCGTCGCGAGCCGAGCGGCAGCACCGCCCGCACCGGCGCCGCCAGCCAGTACGCGCCGTAGTCGGTGAAGTCGAAATGCCGGGCGCCCGGGATCGTGTACGCCCACGCCGCACTCCCGCTGTGCTCGAACAGGGTGCGCGAGGCCGCGTCCTGGTCGGCGCCGTCCCGCTCCGAGCTCAGCATCAGCAACGGCCGGTCGAGCCCGGTCCCGACCACCGGCCCGTAGGGCGTGCCGTCCAGGTCCGCCGCCCCCGCACAGGCCGCGTCCTCGTGGCAGGCCGTGATCGCCGCCGCCCCGCCGAACGAGTGCCCGACATAGGCGACCCGGCCGCCGTCCGCGTGCGTCCCGAGCAGCACCCCCACCCGCCCGGCCGCGAACCGCGCGTCGGCCGCCCAGACCGCGTTCAACCGATCGCCGCGCGGACCGTCGAGATCGGACGGATCGCCGGCCGCCGACGCCGTCACCGCATGGCCGCCGATCACCGTGAGGTTGGCGCTGTAGGTCGGCGTCACTCCGGCCACGATGTACCCGCGGCTGGCCAGCGTGGCCGCGAGCGCGCTGTACTGCGGGGCCGCGAAGCCCAGCCCCGGCAGCAGCACCACGACCGGGAACCGCCCGGCCGCGACCGGAGCGTCCTCGTACGTGCCGGTGCCGACCCGATCGAACGCGGTCTCGGCCGGCCCGAACTTGTGCAGCCCCGCCCACGCCCCCGGCGCGTACGCCGACGGCTTCCCGGTCGCGGCCGCCGCCGGATACCAGAGCCACACCGACAGCACCCGCGGGTTGCCCCCGAGCGGCGCGAACTCATCGGTCCGCGACCGGTCGGCCAGCTCGTGCTCGGCCCGGCCGACCGGGTACGGCCCGCCCTTGAACAGCGCGACCACATGCCGTGACCGGTGGACGAGAAATCCCGCGTACGCGCCGAGGAAGAGCAACCCCGCCGCGACCGCGACCGCCACCACCCGCTTGATTGTCACCGAGCCATTGTGGCCGCCGCGCGCTCGCCGCCGTCGGCCCCTCCCGGCGTGCTCGCCGGTCAGCCGGCCACCGCGGCCGGCGCCGGCGACTCGATGGCCGCCGCCACCCGCTCGGTGGTCGAGCGCGCCCACCGCCCCGTAGTGACCAGCCCCAGCACCAGCACCGCCACCCCCAGCCCCGTGATGATCCACCAGCCGGTCCGCGACGCCACCGCGAAGTCCGCGTTCGTCGCCGACGACACCGCCGCGCCGATCACCGCCACGCCCAGCGCGCCTCCCACCTGCCGGCTCGTCGACGCGATCGCGGCCGCCACGCCCGCCTGCTCGCGCGGCATCCCCGAGACGGCGGTGTTGGTGATCGGGGAGTTGACCATCGCGAAGCCGACCCCGAACAGCACGTAACAGATGCTCAGCTGCCAGAGCGGGGTGTCCGCGCCGATCCGGGTCATCGGCAGCATCCCGGCGATGAACGCGACCCCGGCGATCGTCAGGGGCAGCCGGGTGCCGCGCGCGCCGACCAGCCGGCCCGAGAGCGGCGAGACGATCACTGTGGTGGCGGCCATCGGCAGGGTCCAGAGGCCGGCATGCAGGGGCGACAGTCCGCGTACGTCCTGCAGGTAGATCGAGTTCAGGAACAGGAACCCGGCGAGCGAGCCGAACGCCGAGACCGCGATGAGGGTGGCGCCGCTGAACGGGACGCTGCGGAAGAACCGCAGATCGATGAGCGGTTCCTCGCGGCGCGGCTCGTAGCGCAGCAGGGTCACCAGGGCGAGGGCGCCGACCACGAAACAACCGGAGATCCGGTACGAGTCCCAGCCCGCCGCCGGCCCCTCGATGATCCCGTAGGTGACGGTCGCCAGCACCAGGAAGACCAGCACCTGGCCGACCGGGTCGATCCGCCGCGGGCGCGGCGCCCGTGACTCCGGCACGAACCGCCGGGCCAGCAGGAACGCCGCGATGCCGACCGGGATGTTGATCCAGAAGATGGACCGCCAGCCGAGCGACCCGACCAGGGCGCCGCCGACCACCGGCCCGAGCGCCATGCTGAGCCCGACCACCGCGCCCCAGACCCCGATCGCCCGGGCCCGTTCGCGCGGCTCGGTGAACGTGTTCGTGATGATCGACATCGCCACCGGGTTGAGCATCGAGCCGCCGATGGCCTGCACCGCCCGGAAGGCGATCAGCCACCCCAGCCCCGGGGCCAGGCTGCACAGCAGCGACCCGGCGGTGAAGAGCGCGAGCCCGGTCTGGAAGGTCCGCCGCCGTCCGACCCGGTCGGCGGTCGACCCCGACAGCACCAGCAGACTCGCCAGCACCAGCGTGTACGCGTCGATGGTCCACTGGAGCCCGGACACCGAGGCGCCCAGGTCCTCCCGCAGCGAGGGCAGCGCGATGTTCATGATCGTGGCGTCCAGCCCCACGATGAACAGGCTCATGCAGCAGATGGCGAGGACGAGATACGGGCGGCGCACCCGTCAGTTCTACCCCGCCGATGCTGCATGATGCAGTCTTCGGCCCCGGCGCCTGCGTCACACCCGGGACGCGCCGGTCACGACGCGCTCGCGGGCTTGGCCTTCTGCGGGTAGATCGTCTCGTGACGGGCCAGCATGGCGACGAACTCGGCGATCTTCCGCTCCCGGGTCTCGGCCCGTTTGACGGCGTTGACGCGGTAGATCAGCGCGAACCGGTTGGTCTTGGTCAGCACGTCGAACATCGCCTGGGCGGCCGGCACGGCGGCGATCGCGGCGAGCAGGTCGGCCGGCGCCTCGGCTTCGGACGGCGGCGCGTAGGCCGCGTCCCATCGGCCGTCCGCCTTGGCCGCCTCCACCACGGCGCGGCCGGCCGGCTGCATCCGGCCCTCGGCCTCCAGCCGGGCGACGTGCGCGACGTTGCGCCGGGACCAGGCGCTGCGCGGGCGTCGCGGGGTGAACCGGATCCACGAGGTCTCGTGGTCGCCCTTGCGGGCCTGCCCGTCGATCCAGCCGAAGCACAGGGCCTCGTCGACCGCCTGCTGCCAGGTCAGCGTGGTGACCGTGCCGCCCTTCCTGGTCAGGGCCAGCCAGACGCCGGGCGACGTGGCGTGGTGGGCCGACAACCAGGCGCGCAGCGCACCGGCGTCGGCGACGATCAGCTCCTCCAGCTCGGCGCTCGCCATGACGGCAGGCTAGCCGACGGCTCGTGGTCGCGGTCGCCCTCGCTCGGCGCCGGGCGCGTCACCGTGCGGTACGAAGCCGCCGCCAGCAGCAGCCCCGATCCCCAGAGCGTGCCGCCGGCCAGTTCCGGCAGCAGGGCCCGGAACGGACCGGCGAAGTCGCCGGCGACCCAGGCCATCATTCCCGCGATGCCGAAGTACGCGGTCAGGCCGCCGCCCACGACGAAGGCGGGGCCCAGCAGGAGCCATCGGGGAACGGGACGACCGCGCCCGGGCCGGCCCCGACGGGCCAGCGCGAGCGGCAGCACCGTACCGGCCGGCGACGTCGCCGCCACCAAAGCGGTCATGGCCGGCCCGGTGCCACCGGCGAGATCCACCAGCCACAGTGCCACGCACATCAGGTAGCCGGCCACCGCGACCCAGGCGCCGAGGTACGCCCGGCGCTCGTCCAGGCGGCCGCGCGGGCGCCGGCGGGCGACGACCAGGCAGAGCACGCCGCACGCCACGCCGGCGCCGGTGGCGGACAGGCTGGTCAGCTTGTCGGTGGCCACGCCCTCGAAGACCAGGGAGACGGCGACCATCGGGAACAGCAGCGAGTAGAGACCGAGGGCGGCGCCGGCGGCGGCGAGCGGCAGCCGCCCGGTGCGGCCGACAGCGACCAGCGCGACCGCGGCGAGGATCACCGGCAGCCAGTCTCCGGGGAAGAGCGACTCGGCGCCGTTCGCGAAGGGTGGCGGGCCGGCCACCGCCCACCACGCGTGGACGAGGCCGTAGACCGTCAGCCCGGCCGCCGCGATGCGCCTCACCCCGGCAGTCTGGGCGGCGGCGCCTGGGAGACGGCTGAGGGCGGCTCAGGGTCCGCTCAGCCCCGGGCGGCCGTGTGAGCCGCCTTTCAACCGCACCCGCGATGGAAGCCGGAGACCGGATCCGTGTAAGCCTGGTCTCAAGCCTGGATTGTGTGGGGGGACTTGTGGGAAGCAGTGCGGGCATGAAGATCTGGCCGGGCAATCCCTATCCGCTGGGCGCCACCTACGACGGCGGCGGCACGAATTTCGCGTTGTTCTCGGAGGTGGCCGAGCGGGTCGAGCTGTGCCTGTTCGACGACGACGGCACCGAGACGCGCATCGACCTGCCGGAACGGGAGGCACTGGTCTGGCACGGCTACCTGCCGCGCGTCGTGCCCGGTCAGCGGTACGGCTACCGGGTGCACGGCCCCTACGACCCGCACAGCGGACTGCGGTGCAACCCCAGCAAGCTGCTGCTCGACCCGTACGCGAAGGCCATCGACGGCCGCAACGAGTGGAGCGAGGCGCTCTTCGCGTACCAGTTCGGGGACCCGCTCTCCCGCAACGAGGCCGACTCGGCGCCGTTCGCGCAGAAGTCCGTCGTGGTGAACCCGTTCTTCGACTGGGGGAACGACCGGCCGCTGCGGATCCCGTTCTGGGAGACCGTCATCTACGAGACCCACGTCAAGGGCATCACGATGCGGCACCCGGGCATTCCCGAGGACGTGCGCGGCACCTATTCCGGCCTCGCCCACCCCCGGATGATCGAGCATTTCCAGAAGCTCGGCGTGACCGCGGTCGAGCTGATGCCGGTGCACCAGTTCGTGCACGACTCGACGCTCATCGACCGCGGCCTGACCAACTACTGGGGCTACAACACCATCGGGTTCTTCGCGCCGCACAACGACTACGCGTCCTTCGGCGGGCACGGCGGCCAGGTGCAGGAGTTCAAGTCGATGGTCAAGGCGCTGCACCAGGCCGGCATCGAGGTGATCCTCGACGTGGTCTACAACCACACCGCCGAGGGCAACCACCTTGGTCCGACGCTGTCCTTCAAGGGCATCGACAACCCCGCCTACTACCGGCTGGTCGACGCCGACCGGCAGTACTACTACGACACCACCGGCACCGGGAACAGCCTCAACGTGCGGCACCACGAGTCCTTGCGGCTGATCATGGACTCGCTGCGCTACTGGGTCACCGAGATGCACGTCGACGGGTTCCGGTTCGACCTGGCCGCGGCGCTGGCCCGCGAGTTCCACGAGGTGGACCGGCTGGCCGCGTTCTTCGACCTGGTCAACCAGGACCCGGTGGTCTCACAGGTGAAGCTGATCGCCGAGCCCTGGGACGTCGGTGACGGCGGCTACCAGGTCGGCGGCTTCCCGCCGCTGTGGACCGAGTGGAACGGCAAATACCGCGACTCGGTACGCGACTTCTGGCGGGGCGAACCGGCCAGCCTCGGCGAGTTCGCGTCCCGCTTCACCGGCAGCTCCGACCTCTACGAGGTGGACGGCCGGCGGCCGCTGGCCAGCATCAACTTCGTGACCGCGCACGACGGCTTCACGCTGAACGACCTCGTCTCGTACAACGAGAAGCACAACGAGGCCAACGGCGAGCAGAACCGCGACGGCGAGAGCTTCAACCGCTCCTGGAACTGCGGCGTCGAGGGTCCGACCGAGGACCCCGACATCGTGGCGCTGCGCGAACGGCAGAAGCGCAACTTCCTGGCCACATTGCTCCTGTCGCAGGGCGTGCCGATGATCGCGCACGGCGACGAGCTGGGCCGTACCCAGCAGGGCAACAACAACGTCTACTGCCAGGACAACGAGCTCAGCTGGGTCGACTGGGAGGACGCCCGCAACCAGGACGTGCTGACCGGTTTCGTCCGCAGCCTCACCAAGCTGCGCGCCGAGCACCCGATCTTCCGCCGCCGCCGGTTCTTCACCGGCGAGCCGGCCGGCGACACCAAGACGCCCGACATCGCCTGGTTGCGCCGCGACGGCCAGCCGATGACCGAGGCCGACTGGAACGCCAGCAGCGGCATGACGATGACGGTCTTCCTCAACGGCCACGGCATTCCGGAACGCGACGCCCTGGGCGAGCAGATCACCGACGACTCGTTCCTGCTGCTGTTCAACCCCCTGGGCGACAACATCTCCTTCACGCTTCCGCCGCGCGAGTTCGGCCGTACGTGGGAGGTCGTCGTCAACACCGCCGACCCGCTGCTGGCGACCCGTCGCAAGACCGTCCGCGCCGGCGGCCAGATCGAGGTCCACAGCCACGCGCTCGAAGTCTTGCGGTGCCGGTACTGAAGCGCCCGGCCGGAGGCGTGCGGCCGGAGCCCGACCGCTGAACCCCGGCGGGGAAACCGGGATCCCGGGGGAACGGGCGGGCGCCCGGGCGCGTCCGACTGCCATGACGCGTGCCGTGCGCCTGATCTTCGCCGTCGCCGTGCTGGCCGGCTGCGCCCACAGTGGAACGACCCAGGCCGGCCCGGCGGCCACGGCCGGCGCGCCGGCAGGCGCGGTGTCCGCAGGCGCGGTGTCCGCAGGCGCGCCCGCGGACACCGACTGCGGGACGTTCACGCTCGACCAGGGCCAGGAGTTCCCGCGCGACGCGGCCCGCTGCCTGGTCGGCGCCGCGAACGACAACCGCGGGGCTTACCTGCGGGTGACCCGGCCGTCGACCGAGGGCGACCCGATCCCGATGACCTATCGCGCGATGGCGGACGGCCGGGTCGAGGTGGTGACGGACACCCGCCAGGACCAGTTCGGCCCCCAGCGCATCACCCGCGAGCTCTGCTCGGCACCGGCCGTGACCGACGCCGGCATCGAGTTCGCCGGCTGCGACTGACACCAGGCCCGAGGGCGGGGCGACCGGGTCAGACGATCGAGTACTTCGGCGGCAGCTCACCGCGGCCGGTCAGCGCGCGCAGCAGGGCCTCACCGTCACCGAGGGCGACGGCCAGCCGGGCGGCCAGGGTGGTTGCCTCGGCGAGCGCTTCCGGAGCGATCCCATGAGGTACGCCGCCGGCCGCCGCCGTGTCGATGCCGTGCACGACGAGCTCGAACGTCCGGGTGCGCAGCCACTCGCGCGCCCGCATGCCGCCGATCGGGGTCGCCACGATGTCGTCGTCGCCGGCCGCGGCCAGCGCCTGGGTGGCCCGCCCGGCCAGCTCGCCCACCACCGCGGCGGGGTCGGCGCCGAGCAGCAGGCCGGTGGCGTGCGCGTCCGCCCCCGACGCGGCCGTGTAGGCGGCCAGGATGTCGTCGGGCACGTTCTTCGCGTACGCCCAGAAGCCCTCCGCCGTGCCGACGGCGACCTCCTCGGCCGGGGTGCCGAGGACCTCCGGCACCTGGCGCAACGCCGAGCTGACGGTGTGGCCGGCCAGGTCGCGCAGCGTCCAGTCGCCGAGCGCGGGCAGATCCCAGCGCTTGGCCGGGATGCGCGAGACGAGGTCGACGTAGCTGACGGCGGCCGATCGGAAGGTCCGGCGATAGTCCATCCCGCCAATCTGCCATGCCCGGCCCGCCGGCGGAGTCCCGCCGGTCCGCCGGCGGTGACGGTCGGTCAGCGGAGTTGGTCCGCCGGCGGAGTTGGCTCGCCGGCGGAGTTGGGCCGCCGGCCGAGTTGGGCCGCCGGCCGAGTTGGGCCGCCGGCCGAGTTGGCCCTCCAGCGGAGCTGGTCCGTCGGCGGGAGAGGTCGCTCAGTGGCGGGGCGGCCAGTCTCCGGGCGGCGGCTCCGCGGGCGGCGTGTCGTCGGCGGCCCGGTGCCGGCCGCGCGGGGTGGGCTCGCCGAGGTATGCCGGTTGCCGCAGCCGGGTGCTGGTCTCGTGCACGGCCGTCCGTTCCCCGTGGGTGTCGTGCCCGGCCTGCTCGGCGTGCCGCGCGGGTGCGGGATCGTCGAGGTCGTTACGTGCCCACGGCGGCGCCAGGTGGTGCGCACCGGGTTCCGGGCCGGCGGACGGCGGAAGGGCTCCGGGCGCCCCGCCGGCCGGCGAGAGGGGAGCGGGCGCCGCGGCCGCCGGCCACGGCTCGGCCCTGCCCGGCAGGCCCGACGGCATCCCGGGCCGCGACTCGGGTGACGGACTCGCCGGCATGTCGGCAGCCACGGCGACCGGCAGCCCGGACGGCCGCGTTGCCCCGGACCCGGACGGCGCTCCGAACCCGGACGGCGCCTGGGAGGGCCCGGACGGCGCCTGGGAGGGCCCGGACGGCGCCGGGTACCCGGATGGCGCCCCGGACCCGGACGGCGCCCCGAACCCGGACGGCGCCTGGGAGGGCCCGGACGGCACCCCAGAGGGCCCGGAGGACGCCGAAGGCCCCGACCGCGCGGACGACCCCGACAAAACCGACGGACCGGATGAAGCGGGCGTCACACCCATCGGCTCGGGCGCGGCGGGCGGCGCGGTCGGCTCGATGGCGGCGGCGGGCGGCAGGCCGGACGGCTTCGGCTGGTACGACGTGCGCTGGTGCTGATGCTCCGGCCGGTCGTCCCTGGGCGGCAGCGACCCCAGCGGAGGCGGCGGTGGGGGAAAGGGGGTCAGCGGCGTGGGTGCGGGCGGCGGCGCGTACGTCTGCGTGGTGATGCCGGCGGCGAACCGCTTGCGCCGCTCCCGGGTCCGCTCGCGCCACATGTGCCAGAGGAGCCACACGGGCGCGGCGAACGCGTAGTAGAGGATCATGACGGTTTCCGGGTCGGCGACGATCAGGTACGCCGCGTAGCCGAGGAACCCGGCGGCGAAGATGCCGTCGAGCACGCGTGAGTAGGGTCGCTGGCCGAATCCGCGCACGGCCAGCACCGACAGCAGCAGCCCGCTGAACGCCAGCAGGGCGACGTAGGCGTGGAACTCGCCGTCCGACATGGGTGACTCCTCAACACGGTACTAACCCCATATCGGACGGCAAACGCCCAAATGTAGCGTTACCGGTGCCACTTCTGGTTGAGCCAGCCGTTGCAGTCCCACACCTGCACCTTGGTGCCGTTGTGCGTGCCGCCGGCGATGTCCTCGTCGAGGCAGCGGCCGTCCCACCGGCTGGTGATCGTGTGGTCGGCGTTGACGTTCCACTTCTGGTTGAGCTGGCCGTTGCAGTCCCACAGCTGGGCCTTGGTGCCGTTGTGGGTGCCGCCGGCGATGTCCTCGTCGAGGCAGCGGCCGTCCCACGCCGTCCGGATCGTGCCGTCGGTGTACCAGGTCCAGGTCTGGTTCCGCTCCCCGCCGATGCACTGCCAGGCCTGCACCTTGGTGCCGTTGTGCGTGGGGCTGGCGATGTCCGCGTCGAGGCAGCGTCCGTCGTTGCTGCTGATGAAGACGCCGGTGGCCGCGAGGGCCGGAGAGGCCGGCATGAGAATGGCGGCGCCCGTGATGAGCACCGCGGCGAGAGCCTTGCCGAATGTCGTGCGCATCGTGCTGTTCCCCTTAGAAGATGGGGGGTCGCCTGGACTGTAGGCCGGGTGCGCGGGCGGCCGGACGGGAATGGCGGCAGACTGGCCGAATGGCTGATCTGGAGCGTTTCGTCGCGGCCCAGCAGGGCGTCTACGAGCGGGCTCTCGCCGAGATCGAGGCGGGGCAGAAGCGTACGCACTGGATGTGGTTCATCTTTCCGCAGATCGCCGGGCTGGGCTCAAGCCCGACCGCCCGGCAGTACGCGATCCGGGACCGCGCCGAGGCGGTGGCCTACCTGGCGCATCCGGTGCTCGGGCCGCGCCTGCGGGAGTGCGCCGCCGCCGCGCTGAAGAGCCACACGACCTTCGGCTACCCCGACGACCTCAAGCTGCGGTCGTCGATGACGCTCTTCGCCGAGATCGACCCGTCGCCCTTCGCCGAGGTGCGGGACGTGATGTGCGGCGGGGCCGACCCGCGCACCCTCGACCTGCTGCACCGCGACAAAACGGAACAATCGGGATGATACGGTTCAACGCGTGCCGGGAATCGACATCCCCCGTATGGGCCTGCCCGACCGTCTCGCCGCGCGGCTCTCCATGGCCGAGCAGCACGAGATCCTTCTCCGCCGCCGTACGCTGCTGGCCGCGGCCGCCGGCGCCGCCGCGGCGGCCGTCACCGGGGGCGGCCCGGCGTTCGCCCGGTCGCAGACGCCTCCCGGCCGCATGGTCGTCCCGTTCGGGCGCCACCTCGCCTGGGGCGCGAACCCGCGGACCCAGATGCGGGTCGGCTGGCAGACGCCGTACCGGGTGCATCGGCCGTACGTGCGCATCGGAGATCAGCCCTGGAACCTGGGTGAGAAGGTCCCCGCCGAGCTGCGCGCCCTGCACTCCGAGATCGACGACGTGGTCGCGCCGATCGACCAGTACTACCTGCACGCCGAGCTGGACGGCCTGACGCCGGGCACGACGTACTACTACGCGGTCGGGCACGCCGGCTACGACCCGACCGACATCGCCGACTTCGGCCGGATCGACTCGTTCACCACCGCGCCGAGCCGGCGCCGGGTCGCCGAGCCGTTCACCTTCACCGCCTTCGGCGACCAGGGCGTCAGCGTGCACGCGCTGCGCAACGACGGCATGGTGGCGGCCCAGCGGCCCGCGTTCCACCTGCACGCCGGCGACCTCTGCTACGCCGACCAGACCGGGCGGGCGAGCACGTCCGACGTGTACGACCCGGGGACGTGGGACGAGTTCCTGCTGCAGACCGAGCCGATCGCCGCCAGCGTGCCGTGGATGCCGTGCTTCGGCAACCACGACATGGAGGCGATGTACTCGCACGACGGCTACGGCGGCCAGAAGGCGCGCTGGTCCTTTCCGGACAACGGCCCGGAGAAGGGCATCTACTCGTTCATCTACGGCAACGTCGGCGTGGTGGCCCTCGACGCCAACGACGTCTGCTTCGAGCGGGACCACAACCGCGGCTACACCGGCGGCGCCCAGACGCGATGGCTCGACCAGCGCCTGACGTTCCTGCGCGCGCAGTCCGATGTCGACTTCGTCGTGGTCTTCTTCCACCACTGCGCCTTCTCGACGACGACCGCGCACGCCTCCGAGGGCGGCGTCCGCAGCCTGTGGGTCCCGCTGTTCGACAAGTACCAGGTCGACCTGGTGATCAACGGCCACAACCACGTGTACGAACGAACGGACGCCATCCGCGGCGGCGTGCCCACCACGACACCGATCGGCGGCACCGTGCACCCCGACCGCCACGGCACGGTCTACGTGACCGCCGGCGCCGGCGGCCGCGACCTCTACCGCTTCGCGGCGCCGGACTCCTACGCGGGCCACGAGCGGGAGACGGAGGAGATCAGGTCGTACGTGTGGGCGGCCGGCCGGGAGCGGGTGGCCGAGAAGGTCTCGTGGTCGCGGGTCCGCTACACCGGCTACTCGTTCGTGGCCGTCGACTCGCAGCCGGCCGCCGACGGGCGCACCAGCACGCTGACGGTGCGGGCGGTGACCGAGCGCGGCCAGGAGATCGACCGGGTCGTGATCGCGCGCCCGTCGACCGCCGCCGGCCGCCTGCACCTCGGCGACGACGTGGCTTAGGGTCTGTCCCGCGGAGGGTGTAGAGATGAGGGCATGCAGCCCGAACCGATCACCCAGGACGCGTACGAGGCCGAGCTGAACCGCCTGCACGAGCGCCGCGAGGAGCTCGAGGAGCGGGAGACGACGCTGGCGTCGCACGATCACGGCGGCGGTCTCCCCGCCGACCAGCAGAACCGGCTCGAGCGCGTACGCGGAGAGCTCGCCGACGTGCTGCAGAGCATCGGCGACCTGCAGGACCGCTGGGCCGACGCCGGCAACGCGCCGCCCGAGAAGGACGGCGCGCTGGGCGAGTAGCGGCGGGACAGCCGGTCTCAGCCGACCCGGCGGAACGAGGCGAAGACCACGTCGTGGCTGGCCTCGAAGCCGAGCCGCTCGTAGAGGTGCAGGGCCCGGTCGTTGTCGGCGGCGGCGTGCAGGAACGGCAGCTCGCCGCGGCCCAGGATGCCGGCCGCGACGGCCAGGGTGAGCCGGGCGCCGAGCCCGCGGCCCTGGAAGTCGGGGTCGGTGCAGACCGCGCTGACCTCGGTCCACCCCGGCACGTGGAACCGCTCGCCGGCCATCGCCACCAGCCGCCCGTCGACGCGCAGGCCCAGGTAGCGGCCGAGCTCGATGGTGCGCTTGCGGAACGGGCCGGGCTTGGCCCGCTCGACCAGGTCGAGGATCTCCGGCACGTCGGTCTCGGTGAGCACGACCGCCTCGGGGTCCTCGACGCCGGTCATGCCGTGGCCGACCATCTGCACGCCGGGCACCGAGACGGCCACCTCCCAGCCGGGGCCGGGCTTGATCGTCGGGCCGGTGAGCAGCGCGAGATCGGTCAGCTTGGCGAGGTCGCGCCAGGCGGCCGGGTCGTCGAGGTCGGCGACCGCCGCGAACGGGGAGATGTCGGAGGAATAGCGGGCGGCGTCACCGGACGCCTCGGCGAAGCAGGCCTGCGGCCCGGAGAGGGCGGCCCACACGGGGTTTTCGAGCACGGTTCGAATGTGCCCGTCGCGGGCCGCCGCCGCTAGTGAATATCCGTCAAAAACCCTCAGACGAGCTCGGGCACGTCGTGCGCCAGCGCCCGGACGTCGGCCGGCCAGACCGGCTTCGAGAACAGGTACCCCTGGCCGTACGGGCAGCCCATGCCGGCCAGGGCGGCGCGCTGACCGGCGTCCTCGATGCCCTCGGCGACCACCGCGAGGTCGAGGTTGCGGGCCAGCGTCACGATCGCGTCGACCATGGTGTGCTGCTGGTCGCTGCTCAGGATGTCGTCGATGAACGACTTGTCGAGCTTGAGCACGTCGACCGGCATCTGCCGCAGGTAGCTCAGCGACGAGTACCCGGTGCCGAAGTCGTCGATCGCGATGCGTACGCCCATCGCCCGCAGCGCCCGCAGATCGGCCCACACCTGCTCGGCGTCGCGCAGCACCAGGCTCTCGGTGATCTCCAGCAGGAGCCACTCGGGCCGGGCGCCGGCCGCCGCGATGGCGTCGCGCACCTGGTCGACGAAGCCGGCCGTGCGGAACTGGCGGGCCGAGACGTTGACGCTGACGTACCGCAGCGAGGTGTTCTCCTCCGTGCGCCACCGGGCGAACTCGGCGAGCGCCTCGCTCAGCACCCAGCCGCCGATCGCCACGATCGCGCCGCTCTCCTCGGCCACCTCGATGAAGTCGAACGGGCCGAGCAGGCCGCGGGTGGGGTGCTCCCAGCGCACGAGCGACTCGACGCCGGCGATCAGGCCGGTGTTGATGTCCACGATCGGCTGGTACATGAGCCGGAACTGCCGGCCCTCGATCGCCTCGTGGAGCGCCGCGCGGACCTCGAGCCGCCGCACCATCGCGGTGTGCAGCTCGGGCCGGTAGCGCTGCCAGGTGCCCTTCGCGCCGCCCTTGGCCTGGTAGAGGGCCAGGTCGGCATGGCGCAGCAGCTCGGTGGCGCTGACCGCGTCGGTGCTGGCCGCCACGCCGACGCTGGCCGCGCCGCTGACGCTGTGGGTGCCGCCGATGCCGTCGGAGACCTCGACCGCCACCGCCAGTGCCGCCACGATCGCGGCCGCCACCTCCTCGGCGGTGCCGGCGTGGTGTCCCTCCTCGACGAGGACGGCGAACTCGTCGCCGCCCATCCGGGCGGCCAGGCTGCCGGCGCCGATGATCGCCGAGATCCGCTCGCCCACGGTCACCAGCAGCTCGTCGCCGACCGCGTGCCCGAGGGTGTCGTTGACCTCCTTGAAGTCGTCGAGATCGACGAACAGCACGGACAGCGTGCTGCCGTCGCGCGCGGCCGCGGCGTACGCCTGCTCGAGCCGGTTGCGGAACAGCACCCGGTTGGCGAGCCCGGTCAGCCCGTCGTGGAAGGCCAGGTGGGACAGGTCGTCCTCGAGGCGCCGCCGCTCGGTGACGTCGGCGATGGTCAGCACCAGGCCGCGCACGGTCGGGTCGGCCCGCAGGTCGCGGCCGTCGACCTCGACCTGGATGAGCCGGCCGTCGGCGCCGAGCACGGTCAGGTCGGGCGCGCCGTGGGTGCCGCGCCCGGCCCGGACCGCGGCCAGGATGTCCCGCATGGTCTGGTGGTGGCTGAGCGCGACCAGCGCCGCCAGCGGGGTGCCGTCCAGGTCGTCGTGGCCGAGCACGGTGGCCGCCGACGGGCTCGCGTAGCGGATCTCGTCGTCGTCGGTGACGATCAGGATCACGTCCGACGAGTTCTGGATCAGCGTGCGGAACCAGGCCTCGCTGTCGCGGCGGTTGACCTCGCCGGTCAGCGTGATGCGCTGGAGCAGCACCTCGACCTGGGCGAACAACGCCTCGAACGCGTCGCGCAGGTCGGCCAGCACCTCGGCCGGGGCGGCCAGCACGCCGACCCACTGCCGGGGCGGGTCGCCGGGCAGCGGCAGCTTGCCGAGCAGGAAGGCGTCGAACCCGGCGGCCCGCATGCCGGCCGGCAGCCCGGCCGCGGTGACCGGGCGCAGCGGCTCCCGCCGGGGCTCGTCGGCCGGGTCGACGGTGAACAGCAGCTCGTACGGCTTGTCCGGCGGCATCAGGGTGCCGATCGCCGCGCGGGTCGCGTCCACCGCGTCCTCGATCGTGGCCGCGCCGAACAGCGTCGCGCCGGCCTGGCGCAGCGCCCGCTCCCGGGACCGGGCCCGGCGCTGGGCCAGGGCCAGGCCGTTGACCCGGGCCAGCACGAGCAGGAAGGTCAGCGCCGCGGCGCCGGCGATCACGGGGGCGTCGACCACCCGGTCGTCGGCGGCGTCGCCCTGCAGCCACTCGAGGTAGAGCACGGCCGGTGCGATGAGCGCGGCCGACGCCATGTAGATGATCTGCCGCGGGCCGCCGTGGGTGTCGCCGTGCGGCGCCGGTTCGGTGAGGTCGTGCATCGACGGCATCAGGGCGGCGTAGCCCATGGCCACGTAGAACACGATCCAGCCGAAGTCGACCGGGCCGCCCAGCGACCAGGCGGCGTCGAGCTGCGACTGGCCGTAGCAGATGTCGGAGATGAGCAGCCCGACCATCGCGGCGCCGATCACCGACAGCGCCTGCGGACGGCGGCCGGGCGTGGTGATCATGCGGAGGGTCATGGCCAGCACCAGCACGTCGCCGAGCGGGTAGCCGACCGAGACCAGCTTCTCCAGCAGCGACAGCTCGTACGCGCGGGTGAACGGCGCGATCCAGTAGATCCAGGAGAGCAGGCCGAGCCCGACCGTCGGGACCAAGGCGTCCAGCAGCGCCGCCCGGTTGCCGGCGCCGCCCGAGCGACGGCGCACCATGAGCACGAACGCGCCCGTGAGCAGCGGGTAGACCAGCAGGTAGACCAGGTCGGCGGGACCGGGGAAGTCCGGGGTGTGCCCGAGCGCCACGATCAGGTTGTAGAGGTTGTCGCCGGTGTTGAAGAAGACCAGCGCGGCCGCGACCAGGTACCAGGGCCATGGGCGGGACGGCCGGTTCAGCCGTACGCCGAGCAGCACCATGCCCGCGCTGGAGTACCCGATGGCCGCCCACGTGTAGAGATGGCTGCCGGGAAAGGCGTAGTAGACGGCGGTGAGCACCGCAATCCACGCGCCGAAGCACATGCGCGCGGCTCGCGTCGTCATCCGTTCTCCTCTTCATCTCCGGGCAGGTCAGGCCTTTGATCGGGACGGGCGCGCCCGGCCTGAGCGCTTCACCGGGTGGGGACCGGGTGGCAACCCACCTGAAACGCGCGGGAACTTTCCGGGCCCGGCGCGCGACTGTGATGACGTACCGTCGTGCGGCGGTGTTTCTTCGGCGTCGAAAGTGGGTCAGAGGGTGCGTTTCGGTTCGCGGATGGTGACGGTGGGCACGATCGCCGGGCTGGCGGTGCTGGGCGTGGCGGGCCCGGCGCTGGCCCACGTCGAGGTGAGCGCGGACAAGACCACGGCCGGGGCGGAGAACGTGACGCTCACCTTCACCGGCGAGGCGGAGAACGACAAGGCCGGCATCGCCTCCGAGCGGGTGGTGCTGCCGGCCGGGATCGACCCGGCCACGGTGACGCTGGTGAAGGCGCCGGCCGGATGGGCGTACCAGGTGGGCGCCGACGGCTTCACCGTCGGCGGCAAGGAGCTCCCGGTCGGTCAGGACGCGGTCTGGAAGGTCAAGGTCGCGAAGCTGCCGGACGGCCAGACGCGGCTGAGCTTCAAGACCTTGGAGACGTACGGCGACGGCTCGGTCGTGCGATGGATCGAGATCCAGCAGCCCGGGCAGGACGAGCCCGACAACCCGGCGCCGCTGGTGACCCTGAAGCCGGGTCCGTCGGCGGCCCCCGTGTCCAGCCCGGCGGCGTCACCGTCCGCCACGACGCCGGCGGCCGCTCCATCCACGACCGGCGCCGCCGTGCCGGTCGCCCAGAACGCCGACGACAACGGCGGCAACACCTGGTGGATCTCGGTCGTGGTGGTCCTGCTGATCGCGGCCGCGGCCGGCTACGCCCTGTTCCGGCGGGCTCGGGCACGCGCGGATTCCTGATTGACGGCTATCTATTCTTAATCTGCCGGCGAACTTCCGTGCCCGCCGGTGTCCGCCGCGGCCCTGGCCCCCTCCACCCCGGCCGCCCGGGCCGCCACCGGCGTGCCCCGATTCGACCACATCGTCGTGGTCATGTTCGAGAACAAGGCGAGCTCGCAGATCACCGCCTCGAGCGCGCCCTACTTCAAGTCGCTGGCGTCGCAGGGCGCGAGCTTCTCGCAGTCCTACGCGATCACCCACCTTCTACGCGGCCGCCGACGGCGTGCTGATGGCGGTGGCCGGCCCGCTGCTCCCGCCCGAGCTGCGCACCACCGGTCTGGCCCTGATCCAGACCGGACAGGCGGTCGCCTACTTCGTCTCGTCGGTGCTTCTCGGCCTGGCCTGGCAGTGGTGGGGCCCGGCCGGCGCGATCCGGGCCGTGGCGGCGCTGGCCGCCCTGACACTGACCGCCTCGGCCTTGGCCCTCCACCGAGGCGCTGTGGACGACGCCGCGAAAGTGTCGGTCCCGGCCGCCGCCTACGTCGTCGTCGCCGGCCACCGGCATGCGGCCCCGGCCGCCGCGGCCGGCGTCGTCGACGCGAGCCCCGGCGACCGGCTTCTCTTCCGCAGCACGGCCCCCGCCAGCTACGGCCGCGTCGCCACCGTGCCCCGGGCGGATGCGACCGGCCCGCGTACCGTCTCCGCTCTCGCCTGCGACCGCGTCTACGCCGCCGCCGGCTCCGCGATCTGCCTGCGCCCCGACGGCCCGCTCGCCACCTACCAGCTCGCCGTCCTCGACGAGCATCTGCGGGTGAGGGACTTCTATCCGCTGGTCGGCGTGCCGAACCGGGCCCGCGTCTCGCCCAGCGGCCACATGCTGTCCTGGACCGTGTTCGTGACCGGCGACAGCTACAACGGCGGCCGGTTCTCCACCCGCGCCGGCATGCTGAACATCGCCGACGGCTCGACCGTGGACTCGCTCGAGACGTTCGCGGTGACGGTGGACGGGTGGCGCTACCGGTCGGCGGACCTCAACTTCTGGGGCGTGACCTTCGCCGACGACCGGCACTTCTACGCGACGATGTCGACGGCCGGGAAGCGGTATCTGGTCGCCGGGGACGTGGCCGCGCGGACCGTGCGGGCCCTCGCCGCCAATGTCGAGTGCCCGTCGCTGTCGCCGGACGGGACGCGGATCGCCTTCAAGGAGGCCCTCGGCGGCAGCCCGGCCAAAGGCCGGCGGCTGACCGTTCTCGACCTCGCGCCGAGCGGAGGGCGAGCGGAGGGGCGAGCGGAGGGGCGAGCGGAGGGGCGTGGGGAGGGACGCACCTCGCCGAGACGCGCAGCGTCGACGACCAGGCCGCGTGGTACGACGACAAGACGGTCATGTACGGGCTGCGGCGCGGGACCGGGAGGCCGACGTGTGGTCGGTGCCGGCCGACGGGTCGGGGTCGCCCACGGTGCTGATTCCCGACGCGGAGTCGCCGGCGGCCCTGTGGACGGCGCGCTGAGCGCGCCGCAGCGCTCGGAGGCCGAGCGAGCGGGCGCGCTGGGCGCGCCGCAGCCCACGGGGGCCGGGCGAGCGGGCGCGCTAGGCGAAGGACGCCAGGCGCAGCGTGACGGCCGCGGTCGTGCGGGCCGCGTCGCCGGTGGCCAGCAGGTCGAGCAGCGCGCCGCGCAGCACGGCGAGCACGGCGGTGCGCGCGGCCTCGCCGGCGGGGGTGTCGCGCACGTCCGGCGGCTGGGCGTCGGCCAGCACGGCCAGCCAGTCGGCGACCGTGCCGGCGGCGAAACCGGACCACGGGCCGTCGCGGTCGAGCAGGCTTCGCGCGTACGCCTCGACCCAAAGCCGCAGCAACGGCCGGTGCGCCTCGTCGGAGAGCCAGCCCCAGACCGCCTCGGCCGCGGCGGCCAGGCCGTCACCCCGCGCCCGCCCGTGCAGCAGCGCCAGCTCCTCCGCGCGCGCCCGCGCCAGCAGGGCCTTGACCAGGCCGTCCTTGCTCCCGAACAGGAACAGCAGCACGCGCGGGCTGGACCCGATCGCGGCGGCCAGCGGGCGCAGGCTCAGGTCGCTGAGGCCGTGCTCGCCGACGTACGCGTACGCCAGCTCCAGCAACTCCTCTCGCCTGCCCGCCGCCACCCGGCTAGTATGCCGACTGAAACAGTCGTTTCAGTTCACGGGAGGCGGGATGATCAGGGAAGTGGGCGTGCCCGGCGACCTGGGCTGGGTGATCAAGGCGCACGGCGAGCTGTACGCGTCCGAGTACGGCTGGGACACCTCGTTCGAGGCGCTGGTCGCCCGGATCGTGGCCGACTGGGCGACCGACCGCGACCCGGCCCGCTCCGCCGCGTGGATCGCCGAGGTCGACGGCCGGCGCGCCGGATGCGTCTTCTGCGTCGACGGCGGCGGCGACACCGCGGTCCTGCGCATCCTGCTGGTCGACCCGTCCGCCCGCGGTCGCGGCCTCGGCGGCGCGCTGGTCGACCAGTGCCTGGCCTTCGCGCGCCGGGCCGGCTATGCCCGGATGCGCCTGTGGACCAACGATCCCCTGGTCGCGGCCCGGCACATCTATCTCGCGCGGGGCTTCCGGCTGACCGCCTCCGAGCCGCACACCAGCTTCGGGGCGGAGCTCATCGGGCAGACGTACGAGATGAAGCTCGCCCCCTGAGAAGCCGGCGCGTCACAGCGGCAGTGAGCGGGCCGCCAGCGCCACCGCGGTCAGGTCGCCCTGCCGGAGCATGACCGCCGCGTCGGCCTCGCCCAGGCCCTCGAGCCGCTCGGCCGCGGAGGCGATCAGCGCCTCGTCGCCGTTGAGCAGGCGCACGGCCATCCGCGCCTGGGCCGGGCTGAGCTCGGCGTACGCGCACCGGTCGAGCGCCGCGACCGTCTCCTCGTCGAGGGTGCCGGCGTGGGCCCGCTCGTTGACGACCTTGAGCAGCCAGGACGGCCACCACCCGTGCTTGCCGATCATCTGGGCCGCCCGGACGGCCGCACCCGGGCCCTGGCCGGCGCCCAGCAGCCGGACGGCCAGCGCCTGGTCGAAGTGCTCGAGCCGGAGGGCGCCGACGAAGACCCGCAACAGCGCCTGGGCCCCGACGAACGGCTCGGCCTCGGCGGCGGCGTCGGCCCACCGGCCCTGCAGCGCGTGGCACAGGGCGTGCGCCTCGCAGGTGCCGGAGCTCGCGCCGGCCTCTCGTTCGCCGAGCCGCTCGACGGTGCCGACCAGCCGCTCGGTCGCCTTCTGGGCCCGCTCGGCCAGCTCGGCGCTGGCCGGCTTGCTCAGGTGCCGGACCACCAGGTCGGCCGCGATCTGAGCCTCGCGGCGCAGCAGCGGCGAGGGGATCCTGGCCGTGATCAGGTCGCTGAGGCCCTCGGCCGCCGTGGCGTCGTCGAAGCGCTCGGCGGCCTCCGGAAGCTGGGCCCACCAGGAGGCCGGATGTCCGTTGCCCGCCGTCTCCACCACCGCCGACTTCATGCTGTCCGCTCCCCAGGCCGGGCCGGTGGACGTCACCGGCCGTTCAGAGTCGTTTATCGTCCGACCTTTCCCCGGGGTTAGCCGAAGTCCTGTCGCCCTCGTCACCGGACCATCCCGGGCGGACGACGAGGACCGGCCGGCGACCGGGCTAGCGTGTCTCATGGACGACGACGCCCGGTACGTGTCGACCGGCGAGCTGCCCGATCCCGCGCTCGTGCGCAAGGCGGTCGACGAGGCCCACGAACGTTTCCGCGACGAGGACGGCGGCCGGCCGTCGGCGGTCTACCCGGCGCTGGCCCGCGTACCGCGCGACCTCTACGGGCTGTGCGCCGCCGGGGTGAACGGCGGCGTCTACACGGCGGGGGATGCCGACCACGGGTTCACGCTGATGAGCGTGGCCAAGCCGTTCGTGTTCGCGCTGATCTGCGAGCGCCTGGGCGCGCGCGAGGCGCATCGCCGGCTGGGCGCCAACGCGACCGGGCTGCCGTTCAACTCGGCCGCCGCCGTCGAGCGCTCGCCGGACGGCCGGACCAACCCGATGGTCAACGCGGGCGCGATCGCCACGGTGAGCCTCGCGCCGGGCGACGATCAGAAGAGCAGGTGGGCGTACGTACTCCAGGGGCTGTCGCGGTTCGCGGGCCACCCGCTGGAGCTCGACGAGGAAGTGCACGCCTCGGCCGCGGCCACCAATCACCGGAACCGGGCCCTGGCGAGCCTGCTCGAGACGTACCGGCTGCTCGGTTGTGACCCGGCCGACGCGGTGGATCTCTACACCCGGCAGAGCTGCCTGCGGGTGACCGCCGCCGACCTCGCGGTCATGGGCGCCACGCTGGCCAACGGTGGGGTGCATCCGCGCACCGGTGAGCGGCTGGTCGGTGCGGCCGCCTGCCATTACACGCTGGCGGTGATGGCGACGGCCGGACTCTACGAGACGTCGGGGGACTGGCTCTACGACGTCGGGGTGCCCGGCAAGAGCGGCATCGGGGGCGGCATCGTGGTGGTCTCGCCGGGCAAGGGTGCGCTGGCCGCCTTCTCGCCGCCCCTCGACGCGTACGGGAACAGTGTGCGCGGCCAGCTCGCGGCGTCGTACCTGGCCCGCCGCCTGGGGTTGACCCTGTTCGCCTCCCGGCCGAGCTCAGCCGGCTAGGGCGTCCACCAGGCGCCGGGCCGAGCCGGCCAGGTTCCACCGCTCGGCCAGCGCCAGCAGCGCCTCCGGGTCCTGGGGGGAGCGGGGGAGCGCGGCGTCGAAGGCGGGCAGCTCGACGTCGAGCGCGACCCGGCAGACCGGCAGTGCCGCCGCCAGGTAGTCCTTGGCCGCGGCCAGCTTGGTGCGCACGCCGGGCGCGAAGCCGGCGCCGGGGTCGTCGAGGGCCGCCATGATCTGCTCGACGCCGCCGTAGCGGGCGATCAGCCGGGCCGCCGTCTTCTCGCCGACGCCGGGGACGCCGGGCAGCCCGTCGCTCGGGTCGCCGCGCATCGCCGCGAAGTCCGCGTACCAGCGGGCGGGCACGCCGTACTTGCTCTCGACCAGTGCGTTGTCGGCGTCCTCGAGCTTGGCCACGCCGCGTCCGCAGTAGAGCAGACGGGTGCCGCGCTCGTCGTCGACGAGCTGGAACAGGTCGCGGTCGCCGGAGACCACCTCGACCGGCGCGGGCTGGGTGGCGGCCAGCGTGCCGAGCACGTCGTCGGCCTCGTAGCCGTCCACGCCGAAGGCCGGGATGCCGATGGCCGCGAGCACCTCCAGCAGCACCGGGATCTGCTTCTCGAGCGCGGCCGGCACCTCCTCGACGTCGCCGTGCGCGACCCGGTGCTTCTTGTACGACGGCACCAGCGCGACCCGCCAGGCCGGCCGCCACGACGCGTCGAGCGCGCACACGAGCCGATCGGGATGCCGGGTGCGGATCAGCTGGGCGATCATGTCCAGGAACCCGCGGATCGCGTTCACCGGCTCCCCGCCGGCGGTCTGCGCCGCCTTCTCCGGGATGCCGTGGAAGGCGCGGAAGTAGAGGCTGGGCGCGTCGACGGCGAGCAGCGGCTGTGCGGTCACCAGCACACCTTAGCCATCGCCGGCACGCGGCAGAATGCGCACATGCGCGCCGTCGTCCTCGATGCCCCCGGCCCACCGTCCGCCCTGCGGATCCGCGACCGGCCGGTGCCGGTGCCCGAGCCGGGCTGGGTGCTGATCGAGGTGCCCGCGTCCGGGCTGAACCGCTCCGAGCTGCACACCCGCCTCGGGCTGGCCGAGGGCGTCGTCTTCCCGCGGGTGCCCGGCATCGAGGCGACCGGCGTGGTGGCGGCCGCGCCCGGCGGCGAGTTCGAGCCCGGCCGGCAGGTCATGACCATGATGGGCGGGATGGGACGGGTCTTCGACGGCGGGTACGCGGAGTACACCTGCGTCCCGGCCGGTCAGGTGATCCCGTTCCGTTCCGCGCTGCCCTGGTCCGTGCTCGGTGCCGTGCCGGAGATGCTGCAGACGGCGTACGGGAGCCTGGTCGTCGGTCTTGATTTCCGCCCCGGCCAGACGCTGCTGATCCGGGGCGGCAGCTCCTCGGTCGGGATGGCGGCGACCGTGCTGGCCAAGCGGCGCGGCCTGACCGTGCTGTCGACCACGCGCGACCCGGCGAAGGCGGCGGCGCTGACCGCGATCGGCGCCGACCACGTGCTGATCGACGACGGCGCGGTGGCGTCGCAGGTCCGGGGCTTGATCGCGGACGGCGTGGATCTGGCGCTCGAGCTGGTCGGGACGCCGACGCTGCCCGACACGCTGCGGGCGGTGCGGGTGCACGGTGTCGCCTGCTTCACCGGGATGCTGTCGAACGAGTGGCTGGTCCGCGACTTCTATCCGATCGGCTACCTGCCGCGCGGGGTGCGGCTTTCCGCGTACGGCGGGGAGGCCGACGACCTGCGGGCGGAGGTGCTCCAGGAGTTCCTCGACGCGGTCGCCGCCGGCACCGCCACCGTTCCCGTGGCGCGCGTCTACGAGCTGGACGAGATCGCCCGGGCCCACGCCGACATGGAGGCCAACCGGGTGGCCGGAAAACTGGTCGTGGTGATGCGGCCGGAAAACCAAACGATCGTTAAGATGAGGGAGTGACGATTGACCGGATCCTGCCCACCGAGGAGGCCTACGAGCTCCTCGACCTGACCCGTTCCCTCGCCGCCGGTGAGCTCGCGGGCAATGCCGACGCGTTCGAGCGCGACGGCCGCTTCCCGCGCGAGATCATCCGCACGCTCGGCCGGTCCGGCCTGCTCGGCCTGCCCTATCCGGAGGCCGACGGCGGCGGCGGGCAGCCCTACGAGGTCTATCTCCAGGTGCTCGAGACGCTGGCCGGCAGCTGGCTGGCGATCGCCGAGGCGGTCAGCGTGCACACCCTCTCCTGCTACCCCATCTACGCGTACGGGTCGGAGCGCCAGCGCAAGATGCTGCCCGACCTGCTCGGCGGGGAGATGCTCGGCGCGTACTGCCTCTCCGAGCCGCAGGGTGGCTCGGACGCGGCGTCGCTGGCGACCCGGGCCACGCACGACGGCGAGGGCTGGGTGGTCAACGGGACCAAGGCCTGGATCACCCACGCGGGCCACGCCGATTTCTACCACCTTTTCGTCCGTACGGGCGGGGCCGGCGCGAGTGGCATCTCCTGTCTCTTCGCCGAGGCGGGTACGCCCGGGCTGCTGCCGCAGAAGCCGGAGCGCACCATGGGCCTGCGGTCGTCAGCGCCGGCGCAGATCGTGCTGGAGGACGTGCGGCTCGACGCCGATCGGCTGGTCGGCCCCGAGGGCGGCGGCTTCCGCATCGCGATGGAGGCGCTCGACGCCGGGCGGCTGGGCATCGCGGCCTGCGCGGTGGGGCTCGCGCAGGCGGCGGTGGACTACGCGTCGGCGTACGCGAAGGAGCGCACCCAGTTCGGCAAGCCGATCGCGGCGTTCCAGGGCGTCGGGTTCATGCTCGCCGACATGGCCACCCAGGTGTCGGCCGCCCGCGCGCTGATGCTCGCGGCGGCCCGGCTCAAGGACGCCGGCCGGCCGTTCTCGATCGAGGCGGCCAAGGCCAAGCTGTTCGCCACCGACGTCGCGATGAAGGTGACCACGGACGCGGTGCAGGTGCTCGGCGGGTACGGCTACGTGGCCGACCACCCGGTCGAGCGCTGGTTCCGCGAGGCCAAGGTGCTGCAGATCGTCGAGGGGACCAACCAGATCCAGCGCCTGGTGATCAGCCGGTCGCTGACCCGCTGAGGCCTACACCTTCCGCCACCGCGCCCGGTCCTCGCCGGGCTTGCGGACGCAGCGCATCAGCTCGCCCGTGCTGCTGTGCCCGAACTTGCCGACCGGCGAGCAGGGCGCGCCCGGCGCGTTCCCGGCCGGCGTCGTCGTTCCCGTCGGCCGCGTCGTCGTCGGTTTCTTCGTCGTCGGTTTCTTCGTCGTCGGAGCCGGTTTGGCCGCCACCTTCGTGGTCGCTTCCGTGCGGGCCGGCGCGGTGGTCGCCGGTGCCGTCGTCGCCGGTTCCGTGGCCGGTGCTGTCGTCGCCGGTCCCGTGGCCGGTTCCGTGACCGGCGGCTGCGCGGCCGTGGTGACCTGGGTGACCGCCGCCGCCCTCTTCCCGCCGTCGGAGGTGAACAGGCTGATCGCGAACCCGCCCGCGCAGCAGACCAGCGCCATGGCGATGATGCTGAGCAGGATCGCCTGAGCCCCCGTGACCTTGCGCTCCTCCGGCCCCGGCTCGCTCTGCACGGGGAGCCGGAACGACGGCGGCGGTGTCCGATCACGCATCGCCACACCATGCGCCCACACCGTGACCCCGTCGATGGCCCGATCGTCCGATCCGCCGTAGTCGATCTACCGAACCCCCCGGTGGCGCCGCCCGGCCAAGTACTGTTTCCCCGTGGAAGAGATCGACCGGGCGATCGTGGGCGCCCTCACCGCGGACGGCCGCCTGTCGTACACCGACCTGGCGGAGCGCGTCGGCCTGAGCGTCTCCGCCGTGCACCAGCGGGTGCGCCGCCTCGAGCAGCGCGGCGTGATCGCGGGCTACACCGCGCGCGTCTCCTACGAGGCCCTCGAGCTGCCGCTGACCGCGTTCGTCGCGATCCGCCCGTTCGACCCGTCCCAGCCGGACGACGCCCCCGAGCGCCTGGCCCACCTCTCCGAGATCGACTCGTGCTACTCGGTGGCCGGCGAGGACTTCTACCTGCTGCTCGTCCGGGTCGCCAGCCCCGCCGACCTGGAGCGCCTGCTGCAGGAGATCCGCACCGCCGCGAACGTCACGACCCGGACGACGGTGGTGCTCTCCACGCCGTACGAGAACCGGCCGCCCCGGTTGGCTCCCATCCCGGCCGCGGCCTCGTCGCCGTCTGCCGCGCCCGACGAGGCGCCGTAGCGCTTGAGCGCCGGCGACGCGGCGCGGCGTGCCCGAGGAGGCCCGTAGCGCCGTCCCGCTTCGATGCCCGACGACGCCGTCCCGCCCGCAGCGCCCGGCCAGGTCCCGTAGCGCCGTCCCGCGTGCCTTGCCCCGCTTGAACCCCACCCCGTTCACTGGGTGGGGCGACGTTAGCGGCCGGGTATGACATTTCCGGGCTGCCGTCCACAGCCTGCGCGCCGAACTTCGGTGAAGGTCCACTCGGCGGCCTGCGCGCTCCTTGCTCCACGGCGGCTCGCACACCCGGCCGGCTCAGCTCACCGGGCTTCCCTGCAGCGGCCTCGAGGCCGAAATGGCTCAATGAGCCTGCACCCACCAGCCGCACGCGGGCTCTCCACCGGAGGCAGCGGCAGCGGCGCCGCCGCCCGACTAACCAGCGCCGCCGCCCGGCGCCGCCGCCCGGCTGACCGGGGTCGCCGCCCGGCTGACCCGCGTCCGCGCCGTCGACCTCTGCGTTCGCGGCAAGCAGCAACAACCTAGCCTCCTAGGATGCTCTAGCGGTTGTGACGGCGCCGACCCGCGATGTAGCGACGACGCAAACGCGACACAACCGCGGCTGACGCGACGATCAGGCGGGAAGGGACGCCCGGACGCACTCGGTCACGTACGGCATCTCGAACTCCGTGCGCCCCACCAGGTCGGGATGGGTGGCGACCAGCTTGCGCACCTCGCTGAGCAGGGCCGCCCGCTCGTCGGCCGGCATCAGGATGATCCGGCTGCGGGAGGCGACCACGTCGAGCAGGCGTTCCAGCCCCATCGTCTGCGACCAGCGGAAGTGGGCCATCTCGGCGGGGCCGAACGGCGCGCCGACGGACGTGTCTCGCTCCTGGTCGCTGTGGCCCATGATGTCGCCGAGGCGGCTGACCCACGGCACGGTCTCGTCGCGCAGGTTCCAGATCAGGCCCAGCCGGCCGCCGGGGGCGAGGATCCGGGCGATCTCGGGGACCGCGCGGGCCGGGTCGACCCAGTGCCAGGCCTGGGCGACCAGTACCACGTCGGCCGACGCGGGCGGGAGCGGGATGTCCTCGGCGGTGCCGGCCAGGGTGGGCACGCCGGGCACGACGCGGTTGAGCTCGGCGAGCATGCCGTGGGACGGGTCGACGGCGGTGACGGCGAGGCCGCGGTCGCGGATCTGCCGGGTCAGCTTGCCGGTGCCGGCGCCGAGGTCGAGCACCCGGGGGTCGCCGGGCGGCAGCAGCCAGTCGAGGGCGTCGGCGGGGTAGCCGGGGCGGCCGCGTTCGTAGATGTCGGCGGCGGGTCCGAACGAGTTGGCGTGGGCGGCGTGATCGTTCACGGCGACGACACTATCCTAGGACGCTCGAGGCGGTATGCGCCCGCACCCGGTTTCGAAATTCGCGCGTACGGGCAGAAGCTTGTCGACGGACAACCACGGAGGGTTGACGATGAGCTTCACGGACAAGGTCAAGAACGAGGCCGACGAGCTGGCCGGCAAGACGAAGCAGGCCGTCGGCCGTGCCACCGACAACGAGAGCCTGGTGGCCAAGGGCGAGGCGCAGGAGACCTCGGCCGAGGCGCGCAAGGCCGCCGAGCACGTCAAGGACGCCGGCAAGGACGTCAAGGACGCGTTCAGCTAGGACGAGCCGCGGTGAGCGGACAGTGAAACGGCCCGGGGCAAAAGAGGAAAAGCCCCGGGCCGTTTCACACCCCCAGCAGAGGAAAGATCAGGACTCGGCGGACTGCTTGCGCCACCAGTCCTGGCCGGACTGGGGGAGGGTGTCGATCGGGTCGTAGTAGGCGTAGAGCTTCGACAGCGCCTCGGCGTCGTCCTTCTCGATGGACGTGCGGTAGTTCTTGGTCCAGTACGAGATGCCGTGCTCCCGGTCGTACTCGTTGAGCATGTGCACCCACCGCTTGCCGACGAACGGCACGTCGCAGACGATCCGCGGGGTCGCGTAGCCGGGCAGGTAGCCCATCATGTCGTGCTGCAGCTGCTGGGCGTGCCAGACCGGGACCCGCCAGTGCTCGGCGTGCGGGATCATGTCGCACATGTAGAAGTAGTAGGGCAGGATGCCGGCCTCGCCCTGCAGCGCGAAGCACAGGTCGAGCAGGTCCTTGGTCGTCGCGTTGACGCCGCGCATGAGCACGCCCTGGTTGCGCACGTCGCGCACGCCGACGTCGAGCAGCGTCTGGGTCGCCCGGGCGACCAGGGGGGTCAGCGAGTTCACGTGGTTGACGTGGGTGTGCACGGCCAGGTTGACCCCGCGCCGTGAGGCGGTGATCGCGACCCGGTGCAGGCCCTCGACGACGTCGGGCTGGAGCCAGTGCTGGGGGAGACCCATCAGCGCCTTGGTCGCGAGGCGGATGTCGCGCACGGTGGGCACGGACAGCAGGCCCATGAGGTACGCCTCGAGCTGCTTCCAGGGCACGTTGGCGACGTCGCCGCCGGACACCACGACGTCGCGTACGCCCGGGTGCGCGCGAAGGTAGGTGAGGTGCGCGTCGTACCGGTCGACGGGTTTGAGCGAGAGCTTGAGCTTGTCGACGGCCGGGGTGCTGTTGCCGACCAGGTCCATCCGGGTGCAGTGGCCGCAGTACTGCGGGCAGGTGCTGAGCAGCTCGGCGAGGACCTTGGTGGGGTAGCGGTGGGTGAGCCCTTCGGCGACCCACATGTCGTGCTCGTGCAGGGAGTCGCGGGTGGCGTGCGGGTGCGACGGCCAGATCGGGTCGCGGTCGGAGGCGACCGGGATCATGTAGCGGCGGACCGGGTCGGCGTAGAACGACTCCGTGGACGGGGTCTCGCCGGGCACCATGGTGTTGAGCATCTGCGGCGGGACCAGCATCGACATGGTGGCCATCCGCTGCTGGTCGGCCAGGAGGTCGTCGTAGAACCGCTCGTCGAGCAGGTCGCCCATGACCGTGCGCAGCTGCTTGATGTTCTTGACGCAGTTGACGCGCTGCCACTGGGCGCTCTCCCACTGGGCGGCGGTGACGTCGCGCCAGCCGGGGAAGCGGGTCCAGTCCGGCTCGACCAAGGGGCGGCGCTGGTAGTCGTAGGGCTGACCGGCGGGTGCGGTCATCGGTGCCTCCCTGGGTCGGCTGTTCGGACTGAACCAACGTACTGGATAATTTCCGGCCTAGAAACCGTTGGCCCGGAGGATTTACGGTGTGACGGCGACATAGGGCCTTGATTTCTGGTGGGGGTGGGGTGGATGTCCGTTTCGGTGGGTCTGGGAAGGGTGCTGGAGCCGGCCGGGGTGCTGCCGCAGGCGGCGTGGCGCCTCGACGCGAGCCCGGAGATCGGGGCCGACGAGGTGCGCATCGCCGTCGAGCGGTTGAACCTGGATGCCGCGAGTTATCGGCAGCTGGCGGAGAAACACGAGGGTGACGGCGACGCGATCCGGGCCGAGGTGCTGGAGATCGTCGGGACGCGCGGCAAGATGCACAACCCGGTGACCGGGTCCGGCGGCATGCTGATCGGCGTGGTCGAGGAGGCCGGGCCGGAGTCGCCGCTGGGTCTCAAGGCCGGCGACCGGGTCGCCACGCTGGTCTCGCTGACGCTGACCCCGCTGCGGATCACCGATGGGCTGTCGGCCTGGGACGGCAAGTCGGAGCAGGTCCCGGCCGCGGGAACGGCGATCCTGTTCGGCCGGTCGGTGGCGGCGGTGCTGCCCGACGATCTCGCCCCCGAGCTGGCCCTGGCCGTGTTCGACGTGTGCGGTGCTCCGGCGCTGACCGACCGGGTGGTGCGCGAGTACGAGGGGGAGAAGACGGTCGCGGTGCTCGGCGGGGCCGGCAAGTCGGGGTCCCTGTCGCTGGCCGCGGCCCGCCTGGCCGGCGCCCGTACCGTGGCGGTGGTCGTCAATGACGAAGAAGCCGAAAACATCCGGAGAAACGGACTCGCCGACGCCACAGCCGTCGCCGATGCGCGGGATCCGGTGGCGGTCGCGCGAGCGGTGGAGACGGCCCTGGGCGCGCCGGCCACGGTGACGGTCGTCTGCGTGGACGTCCCGGGTTGCGAGCACGGCGCGATCCTGGCGACCGCGGCCGGCGGCACGGTGATCTTCTTCTCGATGGCGACCAGCTTCCCGGCCGCCGCGCTCGGCGCCGAGGGCCTGGCCGCCGACGTGACGATGCTGATCGGCAACGGGTACCTGCCCGGTCACGCCGAGTTCGCGGTCGACCTGCTGCGCCGGGTCCCGGCGGTCCGGCGGCTGTTCGAGGCCCGCGTCGCGGGACACTGACGCGCATGACGGTTCTCTACACCAACGGCCGCTTCTACTCCGCCGCCGATCCGCGGGCCACCGCGATGCTGGTCCGCGACGGCCGGATCGCCTGGCTGGGCGACGCCGCCGACGCGCCCGCCGCCGACCGGCGGGTCGATCTGGCCGGCCTGCTGGTGACGCCGGCGTTCGTCGACGCGCACCTGCACGCCACCGACACCGGCCTGGCTTTCGACGGTCTCGACCTGTCCGGGGTGCGCTCGGCGGCCGAGCTGCTGGACCGGGTGACGGCGTTCGCGGCGACCCGGCCGCCGGGCGCGGTGGTGCACGGGCACGGCTGGGACGAGTCGACCTGGGTCGAGCAGACCCCGCCGTCGGCGGCGGAGCTGGAGCGGGCGGCCGGCGGCCGGCGGGTCTATCTGTCGCAGGCGAGCGTGCATTCGGCGCTGGCGTCGACGTCGCTGTTGTCGGCGGCGGAGGGCGTCGCCGGGTACGACCCGTCGGGCTGGGTGCGCGAGCAGGCCCATCACGCCGTACGCGCGATCGCGCTCGAGTCGCTGACGCCGCAGCAGCGGTCGGCGGCGCAGCGGACCGCGCTGTCCCGGGCGGCGTCGCTGGGCATCGCCGCGGTGCACGAGTGCGCCGGTCCGGGCACGTCCAGCGAGGAGGACCTGCGGTCGGTGCTGGCGCTGTCCGGCCAGGGGCTGCCGCTCGTCTTCGGCTACTGGGGTGAGCTGGGCGGCGCGGAGCGGGCGCGGGATCTGGGCGCGGTCGGCGCGGCCGGTGACCTGTACGCGGACGGTGCGCTCGGCTCGCGGACGGCGTCGCTGCGGCACGCCTACCACGACGGTGACGGCGGGGTCGGTGAGGCGTTCGTGACCGCGGAGCAGGCGGCCGAGCATCTGCTGGAGTGCATGCGGGTCGGGGTGCAGGGCGGCTTCCACGCGATCGGTGACGCCGCGATCGAGGCGGTGCTCGACGGGTTCGCGCTGGCCGCGAAGCGGGTGGGCGTCGACGGGGTACGCGCGGGCGGGCACCGGGTCGAGCACGTCGAGCTGATCGACAAGCCGATGATCGGCCGGATGGTGGAGTTCGGGGTGACCGCCTCGGTGCAGCCGGTCTTCGACGCCCTGTGGGGCGGGCCCGGGCGCATGTACGAGCAGCGGCTGGGCCGGGAGCGGACGCTGGCCAGCAACCCGATCGGCACGATGCACGCGACCGGGGTGCCGCTGGCGTTCGGGTCGGACTCGCCGGTGACGGCGCTCGACCCGTGGGCGGTGGTGGTGGCGGCCGCGGCCCCGACCAACCCGGTGCACCGGATGAGCGTGCGGTCGGCGTTCGCGGCGTCGTCGCGGGGCGGCTGGCGGGCGGCCGGGGTGGACGACGCGGGCGTGCTGGCGCCGGGCAAGGCGGCCACGTTCGCGGTGTGGGAGACGCCGGGCGGGATCACCGGCGGGTTGCCGGCCCTGGTGCCGGATGTCGACGGCGTGACGCCGGCGCGGCCGGTGTGCCGGCGCACGGTGCTGGCCGGCGAAACGATCTTCGAGGCGTGACCCCGGCCGGCAGCGGAGCCGGCCGGGTTTTCGGAGCAGTCAAGGAGCACAGGTGGCCGGGAAACTGAATCTGGACCCGAAGGTGGTGCGCACGGCGCGGCGGCTGGCCGCGAAGGCGGGCCGCCCGATCGTCGACCTCGCCCGGTCACACACCACGGTGTCGGTCGAGCGGGCCGTGCTGCGCCTGGCCGGCGTGCACGGCGCCGATGCGGACGGCATCCCGTGGGTGAACCGGCTGGTCGACGCCGTGCGGGCCGATGTGGGGCTGGGGCACGGCGTCGCCCTGCCGGTGTTCCACGCCCTGCGCGAGGCGGGCATCGACGACGTCACCGTCCTGGCGCAGAAGGCGGCGGCGGGGGCGGTGCGGTTCACCGTACCGGCGGGGAAGGCGGATGCCCTCGCGGCCCGGCGCCTGGCGAAGAGGGCGACCGGCGACGGCATCAAGCGGATCGACCGGCGCCGCGCCGAGCGGGAACGGCTGATCAAGCGGTACGGTGACCCGCCGCAACGCCCCTGGATCTACCTGATCGTGGCCACCGGCGACATCTACGAGGACATCCCGCAGGCGCAGGCCGCCGCCCGGGCCGGGGCCGACATCATCGCCGTCATCCGGTCGACCGGGCAGTCGCTGCTGGACTACGTGCCGGAGGGCGCCACCCGGGAGGGCTTCGCCGGCACCTACGCGACGCAGGAGAACTTCCGGCTGATGCGCTCGGCGCTGGACGAGACGTCGAAGGAGCTGGGCCGGTACGTGCGGCTGACCAACTACGCGTCCGGGCTGTGCATGCCGGAGATCGCCGCGCTGGCCGGTCTGGAACGGCTGGACATGATGCTCAACGACTCGATGTACGGGATTCTGTTCCGCGACATCAACCCGATCCGCACGTTCGTCGACCAGCGGTTCAGCCGGCAGGTGCACGCCCGGGCCGGGATCATCATCAACACCGGCGAGGACAACTACCTGACCACCGCGGACGCGGTCGAGGCGGCCCACACGGTCACGGTGTCGCAGCTGCTGAACGAGTACTTCGCGCACGAGGCGGGTCTGGCGGACTGGCAGCTGGGCCTGGGGCACGCGTTCGAGATCAACCCGGACCTGCCGGAGTCGTTCCGGCTCGAGCTCGCGCATGCGCTGCTGGCCCGGGAGCTGTTCCCGGACGCGCCGCTGAAGTGGATGCCGCCGACCAAGCACATGACCGGCGACGTGTTCCGCGGCAACCTGCTCGACGGCTTCTTCAACCTGGCCGGCACGCTCACCGGGCAGGGCATCCTGCTGGTCGGGATGATGACCGAGGCGGTGGTGACGCCGTGGCTGTCCGACCGGGACGTGGCGCTGCAGAACGTGCGGTACGTGCTCAACGGCGCCGGCGGGCTGCACGAGGACTTCGTGCCGGCGGCCGGCGGCTTCATCCAGCAGCGGGCTCACCGCGTACTCGGGGAAGCCGTCGATCTTCTGGAGCGGATCGCCGACGACACCCTGCTGAACGCGATCGCCGACGGCACCTTCGGGATCATGAAGCGCCCGGCCGACCGCGGCAAGGGCCTCGACGGCGTCGCCAGGCACGAGGACGGCTACTACAACCCGGTGACGGAGGCCCTGGAGGCATGAGCATCATCCGCCCCTACGGGGACACCACCGGCGACGGCATGGTGCAGCTGTCGTTCACGCTGCCGATCCCGCACGACAAGCGGGCCGAGGGCGCCGCGCTGCAGCTGGCGGCCAAGATGGGCATGGACCCGGCGATGCTCGTGCACGCCAAGCAGATGGGCGACGCGTACACCTTCTTCGTGGTCTACGGCCGGGTGAACCACCTGGTCGACACCGAGAAGGTGCAGGTCGTCGAGCGGGACTTCCCGCTGCTGAGCGCCAAGGAGGTGAACGCGGCGATCAAGCGGCGGCTGCGGCGGCGGCTCAACGTGGTCGGCGCCTGCATCGGCACCGACGCGCACACGGTCGGCATCGACGCGATCCTCAACGTCAAGGGCATCGCCGGCGAGAAGGGCCTGGAGTACTACAGCGAGCTGTCGGTGACCAATATGGGCGCGCAGGTGTCGGTGCCGGAGCTGGTCGAGACCGCCCGCGCCCGCAAGGCCGACGCGGTGCTGGTCTCCCAGGTGGTCACCCAGCGCGACGCCCACCTGCAGAACACCCGGGCCATGTCGGCCGCCTTCCGGGAGGCGCTGCCGGCGGGCAAGCGGCCGCTGCTGATCGTCGGCGGGCCGCGCTTCGACGAGCTGATGGCGGCCGAGCTCGGCGTCGACCGGATCTTCGGCCGCGGGACGACCCCGCGGGAAGTCGCCTCCTACCTCGTCCACGCGCTCGCCGGGAGTCCCGCATGATCACCGTCACCCACCGCCGCTACGTGCCCTACGCGCACGCCCACTACGCCGGGAACCTGGTCGACGGCGCCTACTCGCTGGGCCTGTTCGGCGACGTCGCCACCGAGGTGTGCATCCGGCTCGACGGCGACGAGGGCCTGTTCGCCTCCTACGACGACGTGCAGTTCAAGGCGCCGGTGCAGGCCGGCGACGTCCTGGAGGTCACCGCGACCGTGGTGGCGATGGGCACTCGCTCGCGGAAGATCGCGTTCACGTCGGCGGTGGTGTGCCGGGGGACCGGCGGGTCGTCGGCGGCGGTGCTCGACGAGCCGATCGTGGCGGTGACGGCGACGGGCACGGTGGTCGTGCCGCCGAAGGGATGACCTCCGCCGTCTGCGTCGACGTCGGGTCCACGTACACGAAGGCGTGCCGGGTCGATCTCGCGTCGGGGGAGATGGGCGCGCGGGCCGAGGTCCCCACCACCTCCGCCACCGACGTGCTGCACGGCCTGGACGAGGCGGTCGCGGCGGTGGGGGGTTCCGCTTCCCTTCCCCGGTACGTCTGTTCGAGCGCCGGTGGGGGGCTGCGGCTCGCCGTCATCGGGTACGAGTCGCTGGTCACCGCCGAGGCCGGGCATCGCGTGGGTCTGTCGGCCGGGGCGCAGGTCGTGCACGTGGCCGCCGGGCCGCTCGACGGGCGGGGGATCGCCGCCGTGCGGGCCGCGCGACCCGACGTGATCCTGCTGGTGGGCGGCACCGACGGCGGCGACGCCTCGGTGCTGCTGCACAACGCCCGCCGTCTTGCCACGTCCCGCATCCGGGTGCCGGTCGTCGTGGCCGGCAACTCCGACATTTCCCCTTCGGCCGCCGCGCTGCTCACCGACCGCGGCATTCCGGTCACCGTGACCTCGAACGTGCTGCCCCGGATCGGCGTGCTTGACCCGGGGCCGGCCCGGGCCGCGATCCGCTCGGTGTTCCTGCGGCACGTGATCGGCGGCAAGAAGCTGTCCCGGGGCCGGCGCTTCGCCTCGCTGGTCCGGGCGGCCACCCCCGACGCAGTGCTGGCCGGGGTCGAGCTGCTCGCCGACCTCACCGGCGCCGGGGTGCTCGTCGTCGACGTCGGCGGCGCCACCACCGACGTCTACTCGGCGCTGGTGCCCGACGCCGAGGCCGAGACCGGCCCGCGGCGTGACGTGGCGGGCACGCTGTGGCGTTCCCGGACCGTCGAGGGTGACCTCGGTGTGGCGGTCGGTGCGCCCGGAACTGTGGCAGCCGCCACAACGGAGAAATTGACACTCAACTTGGCACTACCGGAATCCGGACTGCCGCCGACGCCGGAGAGTGATCGATCTTTGGCCGCCGCGGCCGCCGTCGTGGCCCTGCGCCGGCACGCCCGCGGTCACTCTCCGGGGCCGGGTCTTCCACGCACCGGCGGCCGTGACCTGCGCGACGTGCGGCTCGTCGTCGGCTCGGGCGGGGTGCTGCGGCACGGCGGCGGCAAATTTGTGCTGGACACCGTGCTCGCCGACACGGCCGGCGGCTGGGCCGCGCCGGCCGGCGCCCGCACCGTGGTCGACGAGCGCTACGTGCTCGCCGCGGCCGGCCTGCTGGCCATCGACCACCGTGACGCCGCGGCCGCGCTGTTGAACACGCTGTAACCCGATCGAGTACGCGGCATGACACGCCGGGGAACGCGACACGCCGCAGCACGGGCACCCCTGTTGACAGGCGGGCGGGGGCCGGACGTACCGTCTTCAGGTCCTGAGCACGGCAAGCGATCGTCGTCAACTTCGTTCCTCCTCCACTGGCCGCAGTCCTCGCAGGGGTCGCGCGTTCAGCCAGGTCCAGTGGAAGGGGGCCGGCGGGGCGGCAGCGGACCGATCGCGCCGAGGGTGGGGCAGGGGGTCGGAACGGCGCCAGTAGACAACGGCACGGCGGGGGCAGCCAGTCACCGGCGCGTCGGTCCGAAGGCGTCCGCGATGTCCTGCTGACCCACCGGCCGTGCCCGGATGCACGAGTGGAGCACACGAGGCGCGGCCGCACCGGCCGCGCCTCTTCCGTACCGTGTTCCCACCTTCAAGTTTCTGCCGGTAGCCTTCCGCGGGTGGAAATGACGCTGCAGCCCCCGGTCGCACCCCAGGCCGCGGTGCCCGGCGAGCCCCCGCGGCGGCTGCCGCTGCCGGTGGCCGTGGCCCTGTCGATCGCGGCCGGCGCGGCCCTGCTGCTCGCCCTGCCGCCGTGGGATCTGTGGCCGCTGGCGCCGGTCGGGGTCGCCCTGCTCGGCGTCGCCACCCACCGCCGCCGCCTGCGGGCCGGTCTCGGGCTCGGCTTCCTCACCGGCGTGGTGCTGTTCTTCCCGCTGCTGCACTGGACCAGCTTCTCCGCCGGCTGGCTGCCGTGGTCGCTGCTGTCGCTGGCCGAGGCGCTGTTCGTCGGCCTCACCGGCCTGGCCACCGCCTGGCTGCGGCCGTTGCTGGAGCGGTGGCACGGCGCGTTGTGGGTGCCGCTGACCGGGCTGCTGTGGGTGACTCAGGAGGCGGTGCGCGACCGGGCGCCGTTCGGCGGCTTCCCGTGGGGCCGGCTGGCGTTCTCGCAGGGCGACGCGCCGAGCCTGCGGCTGGCCGCGTACGGCGGCGCCCCGGCCGTGACCTTCGCGGTGGCCGCCGCCGGGGGCGCGCTGGCCGCCCTGTTCTTCCTGCGGCCGGTCTTCCTGCGGCCGGTCCGGGCCCGGCTGGGTCCGGTCCTCGGGTTCGCCGCGGTGCTGCCGGCCCTGGTCCTGCTGCCGGCGGCGCTGCCGGTCGCCTCCACCGCCCACGCCCCGGCCAAGGTCGTCGCGATCGTGCAGGGCAATGTGCCCCGGCTCGGGCTCGACTTCAACGAGCAGCGCCGGGCCGTCCTCGACAACCACGTCACGGCCACCCTGCAGCTGGCCGCCGACGTCGCCGCCGGCCGGCAGCCGCGCCCCGACCTGGTCGTGTGGCCGGAGAACGCCAGCGACATCGACCCGCTGCGCAACCAGGACGCGTCGTCGGAGATCGCGGCGGCCACCGAGGCGATCGGCGCCCCGATCCTGGTCGGCGCCGTCCTGCGTACCGACAACCCGAACGACATCAAGAACGCCGGCCTGCTGTGGGTGCCCGGCGCCGGGGCCGACCTGGCCCAGCAGTACGTCAAGCGGCACCCGGTGCCGTTCGCCGAGTACATGCCGCTGCGCTCGATCGCCCGCCTGGTGTCCGACAAGGTCGACCTGGTGCGCAACATGCTCGCCGGCGACCACCCCGGGGTGATCCGGACGGGGCCGTTGACGCTCGGCGACGTGATCTGCTTCGAGGTCGCCTACGACGGCATCGTCCGCGACACCGTCACCGGCGGCGCCCAGGTGCTGGCCGTGCAGACCAACAACGCGACCTTCAACGAGGCCGAGGCCCGCCAGCAGCTGGCCATGGTGCGGCTGCGCGCGGTCGAGCACGGCCGCGACTCGCTGATGGTCTCCACCGTCGGCGTGTCCGGTTTCGTGGACACCGCCGGCCGCGTCCACCAGGACACCGGGTTCAATGTCCGGGCGGTCCAGGTGCGTGCGATGCACCTGGGTACGTCGCGTACGCTAGCGACTCGCTTGGGCGTGCTGCCCGAGATCGCGGCCGTCGCGCTGACGGTGGCCGCACTGGTCGGCGCGTTCGCCCTGCGGCGCGGCCGGCGCGTCAACGGCGACTACAAGGCGGAGGCACGGTGAGCGACGAAGGTTACCCGGGAGTGGGACGGGTCCTCGTGGTCATCCCGACCTACAACGAGGCGGACAACATCCGCACCATCACCGGCCGGGTCCGGGCCGCGGTGCCCGCCGTCGACATCCTGGTCGCCGACGACAACTCGCCCGACGGCACCGGCCGCATCGCCGACGAGCTCGCCGAGGCCGACGACCACATCTTCGTGCTGCACCGGGCGGGCAAGGAGGGCCTCGGCGCCGCGTACAAGGCCGGCTTCGCCTGGGCCAAGAACAAGGGGTACGAAGCGGTCGTCGAGATGGACGCCGACGGCTCGCACGCCCCCGAGGAGCTGCCGAAGCTGCTTGAGGCGCTGGCCGGGGCGGACGTGGTGCTCGGCACCCGCTACATCCCCGGCGGCAGCGTGCACAACTGGCCGATGCGCCGGCTGCTGCTCTCCCGCGGCGGCAACATCTACATCCGGATGGCGCTGGGCATGCCGTTCCGGGACGCGACCGGCGGCTACCGCGCCTACCGCATGCCGGTGCTCGACGCGATCAACGTGGAGACCGTCGCCTCGACCGGCTACTCGTTCCAGGTCGAGCTCGCCTGGCGGTCGTACAAGCACGGCTTCCGGCTCGTCGAGGTGCCGATCACGTTCACCGAGCGCGAACACGGCGTCAGCAAGATGAGCGGCAATATCTTCAAGGAACAGCTGCTCAGGGTCACCGTGTGGGGTGTGCAGTCGCGCCGCGACGACCTGATGAAGCGGCTCGGGCGCAAGCCCGGCCAGGGTTCGACCTGGCCGTGACCGGGCACCGCCGTGTCATGCTGGACGAGTTGGCGTGACCCGGAGGATCCCATGCAGCGTCGAGGATTTGCCCTGCTGCCGCTCGTGCTGGCCGTTCTGGCGGTCGCCGAGGTGGCGCTGTTCGTGACCGTGGCGCACGCGATCGGCGGCGGGTGGGCCCTGCTGCTGCTGGCGGCGTTCAGCATCACCGGCATGGCGCTGCTGCGCCGCGAGGGCATCCGCGGCTGGCGGGCCTTCCGCGCCGCCGCCGAGTCCGGCCGGCCGCCCGGCCCCGAGGTGAGCAACTCGCTGGCCGGCCTGGGCGGCGCCCTGCTGCTGGCGATGCCCGGCTTCCTCACCGCGGTGATCGGCCTCGTGCTGCTGCTGCCGCCCGGGCGCACCCTGGCCCGCCGCGGCATCGAGCGGTTCACCGAGCGCCAGGTCGGCGCGGCGGTCGCCGGCGACTTCTTCGGCCCCCGCCGGGTGAAGGTCCGCCGCGGCGAGCCGGTCGGCGACCCGGTCGTGGTCGTCCCCGAGCAGCCCGACGCGGTCCGCGCGCCCGCCGGCGCGATCGAGGGCGAGGTCATCGAGGGCGAGGTCCTCCGCTAGCGCCCCTCCCGCCCCTCCCACCGCGCTCGGCGCACACGAAATGGCCGCCCCGCTCGTGCGGGACGGCCATCGTCGTTCGTGCGGTCAGCGACCCCGGCGGGTGCGGACCTCCTGGAGCCGCTCGTTGAGGATGTCCTCGAGCTCCGAGATCGAACGCCGCTCCAGGAGCATGTCCCAGTGCGTGCGCGGCGGCTTCGCCTTCTTCGCCTCGGGCTCGCTGCCGTCCACCAGACGGGCGACGCTGCCGTCGAACTTGCACTCCCAGGTGGTCGGGACCTCGGCGTCGACGGCGAAGGGCACCTCGAACTGGTGGCCCTTGACGCACAGGTACTCTCGGGTCTGTCGGGGCGCCAGCTCGGTGTTGCGGTCGGACTCGTAGCTGACTGCGCCAAGACGGCTGCCGCGCAGCATGCGTTCGCCCATGATCGGCTTCCCCTCGCTCGTGGTGCTGCTCTCGTTGGTGTAACGAAAGGGACGGCCGTGAGATTCCAACGGTCGCCAAAGCTCTGCACCGCCGTTGTGACGGCGGTGTTAACGCTACGAGCGTAACCGGACCCGGCCCGTTCCCGTCACCGCAGCCCCGCGCCGCAGTGGACCTTGGTCCACTTTACCGGCTTATGGGTGTTCTACGGTTGGTGCGATCCCGGTCACGCGGCGCGGTACCCGGCAAATCGCCGCGCCGTTTCTCTCGTCGTCCGGCTACGTTCGTCCGCTGCCGGCCAGAAGTGAGGGAAATTTCCGCATCCTTCACCCAGGTGATGCGGAGTACCCCGCCATTCCCGTCACTACCGCCGCCACGAACGCCGCATAGCCGCCCGGCCCCGAGGCCCGGTCCTTCAGATGCACGGTGGTTCCCGCACTGAGCCGGAAGACCTCCCGCACCGCCGCGAGCCGCGTCTCGATGTCGAGCCCGCCGCCCATCACCACATGATCGAAAGTTCCGGCCGCGAACGCCGTCCGCAGCTCCTCCAGCCCGGTGGCCACCACGAAGTGCACATCCTCGTCCCCGACGGCCGCCCGCACCTCATCAAGGTCCACACCGCGGTAGACGACCAGCAGAACGTCCGTCATGCCACCTCGCCGCGCGCTTGTCGGCCCGCCGGGAGGCGGGTCGCCCGCTCCATAGTCGACGGTCGGGGGCCGCCCCGCAATCCCGCAATGCCCGGATCGGGGTCCGGCGCCGCGGTTCGCCTCCGCCCTAGTGGGCCTGGGCGCGGTCCGGCTGGGACGGTGGCGTGGCCGGGCGGGCCCCGCCCAGCGACGCGAGCGCCGAAGCCAAGTCGCTGACCTGGGCCGAAAGTTGGGCGGAGCGGGCCTGGGCGGCCTCGGCCTCGGCCCGGGCGGTGGCCAGGCGGCGCTCGAGGTCGGCGCGGTCCTGGACGGCGCGGTCGGCGGCGTGCTGCCGATCGTCGAGCTCGCGGCGCTGGGCCTCCCGGTCGGCCTGCGCCGCGGTCAGCTTCTCGGTCAGCTCGGCGGCCTCCCGGCGTACGGCAGCAATGGTCGTGGTGGCGGCCGTGAGCTGATCGGTGAGCTCGCGCTGCGCGGTCTTCAGCGCCGTGGTCGTCTCGCGCAGCTCGTCGGCGCGGGCGGTCGCCGACCGGGCCTCACGGACGGCGTCGGCCAGGTCGTGTTCCAGGGTGTCGCGTTCGCGGCGGGACTGGCGCAGCTCGTCCTGGGCGGCGGCCAGCTCGTCGCGCGACTGTTCGCGCACCGCGGCCAGCTCGGCGGTGAGCTCGGCGCGGACGGCGGCCAGCTCGGCGGTCAGCTCGGTCCGGGCGGCGGCCAGCTCGGCGCGGGCGTGCTCCCGTTCGGTCTCGGCCCGCTCCTGCAGGGCCGCGGCGGCGGTGGCCTCGCGGCGGGCCTCGTCGCGCTCGCGCCGGGCCGCCTCCGCTGCCTCGACGGCGGCGGCGGCCCGGCGGGCGGACTCCTCGGCCTGGTGGCGGGCCTCGTCGCGTTCGGCGACGGCGGCGGCGGTCAGCTGCTGGGCGGTGGCGGCCGACGACTCGGCCCGTTCGACGTCGCGGCGGGCGTCGTCGCGTTCGGCGTGGGCGGCGGCGAGCTGGCCGGACGTCTCGGCGCGGAGCTCGGCCAGCCGGCGTTCGACGCCGGCGGGGGAGAGCTCCGAGTGCAGCGCCTCGGAGAGGGTGACCACCAGCTGGTCGAGGCGGTCGACGACCTCCCAGGTGCGGGCGACCTGGCCGGCCAGGCCGGGCGAGGAGCGGTGCCGCATCCGGCTGTTCCGCGACGCCCGCTGGCATTCGCCGTCGTTGTCGCGGCAGTAGCGGAACGGGCGGCCGGCGGCGGCGCGCTGCGGCACCGGGCGGCCGCAGTGCGCGCACGGTCGGGTCTCGGACTCGGTGGTGGCGTCGTTGTCGCTCATCGCCTGCTCACCCTAGGCGCGCCGGTCCCGGCAAGGCAGCATCCTAGGATGCTCTACGCGGTGTGCGCGCCGCCACCGGGTCACGGCAAGGGCCAAACCGAAAAGCCAAACCAAAAAGGAATCAACGACAACCCGCCTGTGACATGCGAAGCGGGCGACGGTGGCGCGCATAATCGGGGGCATGGACGCGCACCGGATCGGTGTGACGCTGGCGCTGGCGGCGGCGATGCTGCTCGTCTTGGCCGCGGTGGCGCTGATCTACCGGTTCGTCGCGTTCTGCCTGGCCGATCTCGCCGGGGCGCCGGTCGTGGCGGTGCTGCCCCGGGAGACCTGGCGGCTGCTGATCGTCTTCGTCATTCCGCTCGGCGGGTTTCTGTATCTGAGGTTCGGCCGGCCGCACTGAGGAAGCGCTTGATCTCGGGCGCGATGACCGCCGCCCGCACCATGTGGGTCTGGCCGGGCAGGGTGCGGTAGTCGGCGTTCGGGAGGGTCTCGCTCCAGGCGCGGGCGGCATTGCGCATGTACGCCGGACTCTTGCCCCCGTCCATGACGAGCGCCGGCATCGTCACCCCCGCCCAGCGCGCCGGGTCGAGCGGCACGCCGCGGCCGGTGTCGCCGAGGATGTGCAGGTCGTACGGGAGGGTGGGGGCGACCGCCTTGAGCTTCTTCCAGGCCGGGGTCAGCGCCATGACGTTGACCATGAGGGTGGGCATGCCGACGTGTTTCATGAACTTCTTCAGGGCGCCGGAGCGGTCGCCGCGGGCGAGCAGCGCCTCGGTGTCGGCGGTGAAGGTGTCCTCGCGGGGCGGCCGGGTGTCGTCGACGATGAACGGCGGTTCGTAGAGGGCGACGGCGTGGACGCCGGTCAGCCGGGCGGCGGCGTCGGCGGCCAGGACGGCGCCGGAGGAGGTGCCGAACAGGTAGGTGTGGCCGCCGGCGGCGGCGATGAGGGCGGCCAGGTCGTCGATCTCGCGCTGGGCCGACCAGGGCGGGGTGTTGCCGCTGGCGCCGCGGCCGCGCCGGTCGTACGTGTGCACGGTGTAGGTGTCGGCGAGGGCCTTGGCGATGGCGCGGGCGGGGCCGAAGTCGCGGTGGCACATGGCGCCGTCGACGACGATGAGGGCGGGGCCGGTTCCGGTGGTCTCGTAGGCGATGGTGGTGCCGTCGGCGGAGGTGACGGTGGGCATGGGTGTGCCTTTCTAGAGGTGGGAGTGGGCGGTGACCATCGCGCCGTGGAAGCCGCGCAGGTAGCGGTGGAGGCCGTGGGCGGTGCGGATGCCGAGGGTGTGGGGGTTGCGGTGGTAGACGTGGCCGCCGTCGGTGGTGCGGTCGCCGGGTTGCGGGTCGGCGCTCAGGCCGAGGTGTTGGTGGAGGGTGGTCCAGGTGGCGTCCCAGTCGGTGACGGGTGGGCCGAACTGGGTGGCCGGGGTGAGGTTGCGGCCGGGGAAGTGGCGCAGGTATTCGGTGAGGGTGGCGAAGAAGAGGGCGTTGCCGTACTGCATGGCTTCGAACTCGTCGGCCCAGTCGTCGCCGGGCAGGAAGCCGCTGATGACGGCGCGCAGGACGGTGGCGGATCGGTCGCGGGCTTCGATGAGGTATTCGTTGGCGACGGATCGGCCGTCGGGGGCGTGCTGCCACCCGTACGTGAGGTGGTGGGGTTGATCGGCGGTTTTGATCGTGCTGGTGGGCATGAGGCCGTCGCCGAAGGTGGTGCGGGACGGCGCCGTTGTCGATCTCGGTGTGGCCGACGAACCAGGTGGAGATGCCGGGGCCGGTGGCGATGGCGTCCCAGATCTGGTCGGGGGTGGCGTGGACGGTGGTCTCGAAGTGGGTCTCGAACTCTTTGCCCATGGTCATTTCTCCGGTGCGAGGGAGTCGGTGGCGGGGTGGACGGCGAGGACGAGGCGGTGCTTGCGGCCGGTTTCGCTGTGGTATTTGGCGAGCAGGTGGGTGACGGTGTCGGTGAGTTCGGCGGCGAAGGCGGCGCGGTCGTCGGGGCCGGCGAAGCGGATCTCGCCGTCGAGGGCGTAGGTGGCGACGCGCTGGCGGGTCTGGGTGGCGCCGGTGATGAGGGTGCCGACGTCGCGGACGAGGCGGGCGGCGAGGGCGAGCAGCCAGCGGGCGGAGAGGCGGTCGGGGGCGCGGCCGGGGTCGGGGGCGACGGCGGCCATGGCGGCGGGGGAGATGACGTAGGAGGCGGCGGTGGCCTGCATCATGCGTTCGGTGACGTTGCCTTTGCGGCGTTCCTCGACGAGTTCGATGAGGCCGTGTTGTTCGAGGGTGCGCAGGTGGTAGTTGACCTTTTGCCGGGGGAGGCCGATCTTGCCGGCGAGCATGGTGGCGCTGCCGGGGCGGGCGAGTTCGGCGAGGAGCCGGCTGCGGATGGGGTCGAGGGAGATCTCGGCGGCGGCGGGGTCTTCGATGACGGCTACGTCGTGCATGGGCCGACTCTCCCACCGAAAACAAAAGTTGTCCAGGCCGTTTTCGTGTTCGGTTAGGGTGTGGCCGTGGAGGATCTTCTACGGCCGGGGTGGGTGGCCACGGAGCTGACCCACAGCAGCGCCAACGAGGTCACCGGCGGTGTCTGGCGGGTGCGGCGGGAGCGGGACTCGGTGATCCTCAAGCTGGTCACGCCGCGTCGCGCGGGCGCTGCCGCGCACCTTGCGGCGAGTGACTCGCCCTCGCACTTCAACTACTGGCGGCGTGAGATCTGCGCCTACGAGGGCGGGCTGGCGGGCAGCGCGTACGCCGGGATCGCCGCCCCCGCGCTGGAGTCCGTCGACCCGCGTCCGGACGGTTCGGTGGCGCTGTGGCTGGCCGACGTGCGGGGCCGGCCCGGCGCGTCGTGCGGGCCGCGGGAGCTGGGCGCGTTCGGGTTCGCGCTGGGCCGGGGGCAGGCGCGCTGGGTGGGTGCGCCGCCGGCGTACCCGTGGCTGGCGGCGGACTTCCTGCGCGACTACACGCTCGCCCAGCCGGTCGCCGACGGCCTGGACTGGGATCATCCGCTGGTGGTGGCGGCGTGGCCGGCGGCGCTGCGGGACGGGCTGCGGCGGCTGTGGGAGCGGCGGCACGATCTGCTGGCGCTGGCCGACGATCTACCGCGTACGTTGTGCCACCACGATGTGTGGCCGATGAACCTGATCGTGACGGCCGGTGGGCCGGTGTTGTTCGACTGGGCGTTCACCGGGCCGGGTGCGGTCGGCGAGGACGCGGCGAACCTGGCGCTCGACACGTTCTTCGACGGGCTGATCGACGTCGGCCTGCTGCCGGCGGTGCTGGACGCGGTGATCGACGGGTACGTGCGCGGCATGGCCGGTGCGGTGGATCCGGCGACCGTGCGGCGGGCGGTCACGGTGACCGGCGCGGCGAAGTACTTCTGGCTGGCGCCGCGGATGGTGATGGCGGCCATGCGCCCGCCGTCCGGGGTGGCCGCCTACGACCGGCGCGGGATCGCCGACACGTTCGCGGGACGGGCGCCGGTGCTGCGGGTGGTCGCCCGGTGGGCGGACGAGGCTCTGGGCTAGTGGCGTGATCTCGGTAGGGTCGCTGCCGTGACCTCGACGCCGTCCGCCCGCGCCGTCCAGCAGTACGCGGGCACCACCGGGAACCTGACCGCCCGCATCGCCCTGCACAGCTACGGCACCAACCCGCAGGACTGGTTCGCGTGGCTGGCCGCCCGCCTGCCCGCGGCCGGTGAGGTGCTGGAGGCCGGCGCCGGGACGGGCAAGCTGTGGACCCAGGTCGCACACGATCGGCTGCGGCTGACCCTCACCGACTTCTCGCCGGCCATGTGCGCGCAGCTGGCCACGGTGCCGGGCGCCCGGGTGGTGCGCTGCGACGCGTCGGGGCTGCCGTTCGCGGAGGCCGGCTTCGACACGGTGATCGCCAACCACATGCTCTACCACGTGGACGATCCGCTCGCCGCGCTGCGCGAGTTCGCCCGGGTGCTGCGGCCCGGCGGCCGGGTGGCGGTGGCGACCAACGGGCGCCACCATCTGGCCGAGCTGGACGAGGTGGGCGCCGCGATCGGCCGGGGCGACCTGGGCCAGTGGCGGTTCCAGAACGACTTCAGCGCCGAGACCGGGCCGGGGCTGGTCGGGCAGGTGTTCAGGGACGTACGGGTCGAGCGGTATCCGTGCGATCTGCGGGTGCCGGCCGCGGCGCCGGTGCTGGCCTACCTGGAGAGCATGGCGGCCGGGCCGCTGTCGGCGCCGGAACGCTCGGCGGTCCAGGACATCGTGCAGGCCCGGATCGCCGCCGACGGGGTCTTCCGGGTCCGCAAGCACACGGTGCTGATCACCGCCGTCCGGTAGGCCGCCGTCCGGTCGCGCCCCCTCGGTACCATCCATGCGAATCGTTCGAACCGGGGGTGTTGTCGGGATGAGCTGGCGTCGACTGGCGGCCACCGCGGCGACGTTGTGCGCCGCCCTGCTGGTGGTGCCCGCCCCCGCCGGCGCCGCCGCCCGGGCCGCCGCCCGGGCCGCCGAGCCCTGCCGCCAGCCGGTGCAGCCGAGTCCGGTCTTCAAGGGCACACCCGTCGAGGACCAGGTGTACGCGCCGAAGCGGCTGGCGCCGCTGGCGACCGGCCGGGGTGTGCGGGTCGCGGTCATCGACTCCGGGGTCGACGGCAAGCACCCGCAGCTGCGCGGCCGGGTTGAGCGGGGCAAGGACTTCCTGCACGGCGACGCCGACGGGCTGCAGGACTGCATCGGCCACGGCACCGGCGTGGCCAGCCTGATCGCCGCGAAGCCCGAGCCCGACACCGGCTTCCAGGGCCTGGCGCCGGGCGCGGTGATCGTCCCGGTGCGGATCAGCGAGCAGCAGGAGATCGACGGCAAGGCGGTCGGCGACAACGGGTCGCCGGCCCAGTTCGCGCAGGCCATCGACTGGGCGGCCGGCCCCGGCCGGGCCCAGGTGATCAACCTGTCGCTGGTGATGACCGGCGACAACAGCCTGGTCGCGGCGGCGGTGCGGCGCGCCATCGCCAAGGGCGTCGTGGTGGTCGCGGCCGCCGGCAACCACGGCGACCAGGCCGGCGGCGGGCCGCTGCCGTTCCCCGCCGCCTACGACGGGGTGATCGGCGTCGGCGCGGTGCAGGCCGACGGCACCCGGGCGGCTTTCTCCCAGCAGGGCCGCTATGTCGACCTGGTGGCGATCGGCAAGGGCGTGACGATGGCCGCCCTCGGCGCGGGCCACACCGCCGAGGACGGCACGAGCTTCTCGACGCCGCTGGTCGCGGCGACCGCGGCGCTGATCCTGGAGCGTTTCCCGCGGTCCACCCCCGCCGACGTCGAGCGCCGCTTGAAGGCGACGGCCGACCCGGCGCCGGGGGGCGGCACCGAGTACGGCGCGGGGCTGCTGAACCCGTACCGGGCCGTCACCGAGACGCTCGTGGCCGGCAACCGCCCGCCGGTCACCCCCGAGGTGATGCACCCGAACGACCCGGCCGCCGAGGCCCTGGCGTCGCGGCGCGCCCACTCCCAGGACATGGCATTGTGGATCGCCGCCGTCGGCGCCGGCCTGGTCCTGCTGATGGTCGCCGCGGCGCTGATCGTCCGCCGCGGCCGCGAGCGGCGATGGCGGCCGGCCGATCCGGCGCAGCCGGAGCCGGCGGAGGCGGATCTGATCCGCCGGTAGCGCGCCGCCGTGCTGTTCCCGCCGCGGTGCTGTTCCCGCCGGTCGTCTGTGGATAAGCCGCGGAAAATGTCGGTCGCAGGTGGTTGAGTGCGCCCCACCCACAACGGGTGGGGTCCGAGTCTCGTGCCTGTGGATGAGCCGCGAAAAATGTCGGTGCCGGGTGGTTGAGTGCGGCCCACCCACAACGGGTGGGGGCGGGGGCGGGCGGGGCCGGCGGAGCGGGCGGGGCGGAGCGCGACTGATGCGGGGCGCGACTGATGCGGGGCGCGACTACTGCGCGGCGAAGCCGGCCTCGCCGCCGTCGGAGAGGACGTTCACGCCGGGCAGGGCGGAGGAGTGCAGCGTCCACAGCCAGAGGGCGGCGTCGACGGCGGCGTGCGGGTCGTCGGCCGGGAAGCCGTCCGGGTTCTGCCAGCCGGCGTCGGCCGCCGCCTCGATCAGGGCGGCCGCGTCGGTGACGGCGAGCCGGGCACGCCGCGACAGCTCGATGACCGTGGGCGCGGCGGGAACCGGCGCGGTGAGGCCGGTGTGTTCGATGGTCACGGCGTCTCCCGTACGGTCGGCTCCTCCCATGAAAGCCCGAAGCGGCGCCGCCCGCGGGTGGTTCGCAAGATTCGTTTAGGGTGTCCGGCATGGCGCTGCGATTGGTTCAGGTCAACTACAAGGCCCGCGACGAGGTGGCGCTCGGCCGGTTCTGGGCGGACGCGCTCGGCTGGGACCTCAGCAGCGAAGGGCCCGGGGTGATCAACGTCGAAGCGCCCGGTACCACCTGGCCCGACCCGGCCGCGCCTGGCATCGACGTCGTCGTGGTGCCCGACCCGGAGACGGTGAAGTACCGGGTGCACCTGGAGCTGGCCAGCACCTCGGCCGAGCATCGGGCGGAGCTGGTCGAGAAGCTGGTCGAGCTGGGCGCGACGCATGTCGACGCGGGGCCGGACGATGGGCCGTGGACGGTGCTGGCCGACCCCGAGGGCAACGTCTTCCGGGTGCTCGAGCCGAGCGAGCTCTATCGGGACACCGGGCCGATCGCCGCGATCGTCGTGGACTGTGCCGACCCGCGGGCGCTGGTCGGCTTCTGGGGCGAGGCGATCGACTGGACTGTCCACGAGGTCACCGACGAGCGGGCGCTGCTGCGGTCGTCGCGGGGCGTCGGGCCGTACCTGGAGTTCCGCCGCACCCCCGAGCAGCGGATCGTCCCGAACCGGGTGCATCTGGACCTGCTGCCCTACCGCGGCGACGACCCGGCCGCCGAGGCGGCGCGGCTGCGGGAGCTGGGCGCCACCCCGGTCGACCTCGGCCAGGGCGACGTGTCGTGGGTGGTGCTGGCCGACCCGGCCGGCAACGAGTTCTGCGTTCTCGGCCCGGGCCGCTGATCTCGCCTCGCCGGGCCCGGCCGGCGTCGAAAACCGGTTGAGCGGCGGGTCGGCGTACCCCTAAGTTGCCTGTGGCTTGTTGGCCCCGAAGACCGAGGACATCACCTGTATGACCCCGCCTGCTCTCTAGACCTGACAGCGCTCACCGCTTACCGGTAGCCGGCTTTCCCGCCGGCTCCGCCGGGCTGCCCGCGTGCGCCCGGTCATCCAGCGTCCGAGGCCGCGCGTAACCGGCCTCGTGTCAGGTCTTCAAGAGATCAGGTCGACCACTCATGTCTTCACCACTTCATATCGTGCTGCCCTGGTACGTGCGCCGGACCAGGCTTCCGCTGCTGGCGCTGCGCTGCGTGGACTGCCGCGGCGAACGGGCCACCAGCGGCGACGGACGGTTCCGCGTCAACGCCAACCACAAACTGCTCGACGTGTGGCTGCTGGTCCGCTGCACCGGCTGCGACCGGACGAGCAAACTGCCGGTGTACGAGCGGGTCCCGGTCGGTGCCCTGGATCCGGCCGAGCTGCACGGCTTTCACGTCAACGATCCGGCGCTGGTCGCGTCCCGGCTGCTGGATCCGGCCCTGGCCCGGCGGGGCCGGTTCGCTCTCGATTGGACCGGCGCCTGGCGGCTGGATGCGGCGCCGGTCGTCCTGGACGGGCCGTGGCCGATCCGGGTCGAGGTCGTCTTCGCGGATCCGGTGCCGGTCCGGCCCGACCGGCTCATCGCGCACGGCCTGGGGATGAGCCGGGGGGAGGTCGCGCGGCGGGTCAAGGCCGACATCGCGTTGAAGCGGGCGACGAGCGGGTTCGCGTTCACGGTGCTGGCCGCCGACTGACGGTCTACGCCGGGCGGGGCTCGACTCCGCCCGGCCTGTGGCCGCCGGCGGTTCCGGTCGCGACAGCTCGTTACAACATAACTGTCATTATGGTGTCTCGGCGTTTTGTCTGTTTCTGGTATTAACGGATTGTCGGTAACAGTAATTCGATAATTAAGGCGTGGGCTCCGTGGGAGGCGGGATGGGTGAAGCGGCACCGACCGGGCGGCTGCAGGAGCGCTCTCCGGCGCCCGGGGGCAGGTGATGCGCGGGCCTGAGGCGTCGGGCGGGGGTCTGTCACCGGCGCCGCCGCCGGCGAGCTCGAGATGAAGCGGTCATGCGGCGCTGCCCTACGCGCCGGGCGGACGACGGCGCGTGCGTCACCGCAGCAGCGCCAGGGCCGCGTCGCGGGACGCGGCAGCGGCCGGCACCAAGGGCAGCCGCACACCGGCGGACGGGATACGGCCCCGCGCGTGCAGCACGGCCTTGACCACCGCCGGGTTGGGCTCGGCGAACAAGGCGGCCGACAGCCGGGCCAGGCGGTGGCCCAGCGGGCGCGCCTTCACCGGGTTCCCGTCGCGCCAGGCGGCGATCAGCGCGGCGAAGTCGGCGGTGGCCACGTGCGCGGACGCCAGGATCGCGCCGGGGGCGCCCAGCGCCAGCAGCGGGGAGATCACCACGTCGTCGCCGCCGAGGACGGCGAAGCCGGGCGGCGGGCCGGCCAGCAGGTCGATCACCTCCGGGTCGATCGCGCCGGTGGCCAGCTTGATGCCGGCCACGCCGGGCAGGGCGGCCAGCTCGCGCAGCGTGGCGGCGGTCAGCGGCTGGGCGGTGCGGTACGGCACGTGGTAGACGACCAGCGGCACCGGCGACGCGGCGGCCAGGGCGGCGAAGTGGGCGAGCACGCCGGCCGGGCCGGGGCGCACGAACGGCGGGACCAGCGTCAGGGCGGCCGTCACCGCCGGGCGGTCGGCCAGCATCCGCAGCTCGCCGGGGTCGTTGGCGGCGGCGATCAGGGGGGCGTCGTGGTCGCGGCAGACGGCGGCCAGCAGGTCGAGCACGTCACGGCGCTCGGCCGCCGACAACGCGGACGGCTCGGCGGTGGTGCCCAGCGCCACCAGGCCGTCGGCGCCCTGGCGCAACAGGTCCACGGCCAGCGCCTCCAACGCCGGCCAGGCGACGGTGCCGTCGGCGGCGAACGGGGTGATGACGGGGATGAACAGTCCGGAAAGCGGCATGCCGATCACGGTGCCCCGTGCGTACGGATAAGGTCCAGTTAGTTTTGGTAGTGGGAAGTTTCAGCACTGCTTAACATTGGGCGGGGGCGAGTACCCTTCGCCGGATGCAGGAACCCCTCGGCCTCCGGGGCCGACCCGGCGCGGCGGTGCGTGCCGTGCTGCGCATGCTGCCCGCGCCCGTGCGGGTCCGGCTGCTCAAGCACCGCGAGCTGCTGAAGTTCCTGATCGTCGGCGGCACCTGCTTCGTCGTGACGGTGGCGATCAACTACGCGCTGAAGCTGACCGTGCTCGACGGCAAGCCGCTGACCGCGCTGAGCATCGCGACGCTGGTCAGCACCGTCCTGTCCTATGTGCTGAACCGGGAGTGGGCGTTCAACGCGCGCGGCGGTCGCGAGCGGCACCACGAGGCGGCGCTGTTCTTCGGCATCAACGCGGCCGCGATCCTGGTCAACGACATCCCGCTGTGGTTCGCCCGCTACGTGCTGGACCTGCGGGTGCCGGACGTGAGCCGGGTGGTGCAGGAGGTCAGCGACTTCGGCTTCGGGATCATCGCGGGCACGCTGGTGGCGATGGCGTTCCGGCTGTGGGCGTACCGCAAGTGGGTGTTCCCCCACCCGCACGTCCGGCTGGTCACCGCCGACCCCGTGCGCGACGAGGCCGCCTGACCGGCCCCACCGGAAGCTCCCCGGTCGGGTTGCGCCCCTCGCGCGATGACCGCCGGCCGGACTACCGTGGGCGCAAGGGCCGGAAGGAGGCCCGCATCATGGCATTGTCACCGGGCTCGGAGCCCCGCGAGCCGATCGAGTACCTGTTCCCGGCAAGTCCCGAGGTGTTACGCGACATCCGCGCCTTCGTCACCGGCCTGGCCCACGAGGCTGGATTCGCCGACGAGGAACGCGAGCGGGTCGTACTGGTCACGCACGAACTGTCGGCCAACGCGGTCGAGCACAGTGCCACCGACGTGGTCTGCGTGCGCTGGCAGGACACCGACCAGGGGGTCTGGATCACCGTGTCCGACCAGGGAGTCTTCGAAGTCGGTGGGAGCAGCGGCGACCGCGGGCGCGGCCTGCGGATCGTGCTCGCCCTGGCCGACGAGGTCACCATCAAGCCGGGCCGGCACACCGAGCAGGGCACGGTGGTCCGGATGCGGGTGCCCGTCCGCGCCCGGCGCGCAAGCGGGGCAGCCGGTGACGAGGCGCCGCCCGCGGTGCTCATCGTCGACGGCGACCGGTTCGCCGGCCGGTCGCTGTCCTCGTTCCTGGACGCCGAAGGCTTCCCGACGGTGGTGACGGGATCGGAAGAGGCCGGCCGCGCCGCGTCGGCGAGCCCGCCGCGGGTGGCGATCGTCGACCTGACGACCTCCCACGGGCACACCGTCCCGCTCTGCGAGGACCTCACCCGAGCGGGCATCCCGGTCCTGGCCATGTCGATCCTCGCGCCGCCGGGCCACCTGCGGGCGAGCCGGTTCCTGCGCAAGCCGGTGCATCCCCTGCAGGTGCTGGCCGCCGTGCGGCAGCTGACCGCGCCGTCGGCCAGCGGCGCTGCCTCGGAGGTACCGCGTGGCTGAGCATCGGCTGGGCAGCGGGCGGCCGAGGCTGGACGCGATCCTGGGCGGCGGCCTGATCAACCCGTCCATCGCCCTCATCGCCGGTCTGCCCGGCAGCGGCAAGACCGTGCTGGCGCAGCAGTACGCGTTCGCGAACGGCACCGACCAACTGCCCGCCGTCTACCTCAGCACCGTCGCCGAACCCCTGAGCAAGATCCTGTACTTCGGGGAAGCCCTCTCGTTCTTCGAACCCGGCCGCGTCGGCCGGTCGGTGTTGTTCGAGGACCTCGGCGGCGAGCTCGAGAGCGACGGGCTGACCGGGATCCTCAGCCGCATCACCGGCCTGGTCGAGCGGCGGCCCTGCTCGCTTCTGATCATCGACAGCTTCCGGGCGCTGCGCTACCGGGCGGTCGGCGAGCGGGAGTTCGAAAGCTTCGTCCACCAGCTGGCCGGCCGGCTGGCCGCCACCGGCACGATGGCGCTGTGGCTCGGCGAATACCGGCGCGACGAGCTGGAGGGCTGCCCGGAGTTCGCCGTCGCCGACGCCGCGGTGCTGCTCGCCACCGAGGACTCCGGGCAGCGCGGCAGCCGCGACCTTCGGGTGCTGAAGCTGCGCGGCAGCGACTTCCTCTCCGGCGCGCACGCCTACCGCATCGAAAGCGCCGGTATCCGGGTGTTCCCCCGGCTCAGCGACATCGACTCCGGCACGTACGAGCTGGGCCAGCGACGGGCGACGACGGGCATCGCCGCGCTGGACCTGCTGGTCGGCGACGGCTACTGGCCCGGCTCCGCCACGCTGGTGATCGGCCCGTCGGGGTCCGGCAAGACGGTGATGGGACTGCAGTTCATCTACGGCGGGGCCGCCCTCGGGGAGCCCGGCATCTTCGCCTCGATGCAGGAGAACCAGGTCCAGCTCGAACGGATGATCAGCGGATTCGGCTGGGGCACCGGCGCGCCGGACGCGGTGCTGCGCTGCGACTCACCCAACGACATCTACATCGACCAGTGGTACTACGACCTGCTGGACACCATCAGATCGGCCGGGGCGTGCCGGGTGGTCATCGACAGCCTCGGTGACCTCGCCGCCGCCTGCCCCGACGAGAAACGATTCCGCGAGTTCGTCTACGCGCTGCTCAACCATTGCTCCCGGGCCGGCATCAGCGTCCTGCTGACGTTCGAATCGGCCGAGCTGTACGGCCACACCACACTGTCCGAACACGGCGTGTCCCACCTGTCCGACAACGTGATCCTGCTCCAGTACGTCCGCGACCACGACCATTTCGGGCGGGCGCTCACCGTCCTGAAGACCCGGGCGAGCCGGCACGTCCCGCAGCCCCACAACTTCGAGATCACCCACGATGGCATCACCATCACCACGCCCCGCAGCCCCGTTTGAGGCGCACCGCGACGGCGCCCACCCGCACACCGTGCACCTCATCGGTGAGGTGGACCTGTGCACCCGTGATCTGCTCGCGGCCGCCCTCGACGAGGCGGCATCCCCGGGCCGCGACCTCATCGTCGACTGCGCCCGGCTGGAGTTCATCGACGCCTCCGGAATCTCGGTGCTGGTGGCGGCCGCCCGGCGGATCGGCGAAGCGCAGCTTCGGCTCACGAACGTGCAGGCCGGCCTGGCCCATCTCCTCGACCTTCTCCACCTCACCGCCGAGGTGCCCAACCTCCGCCGGGACCCGGCGCCGACCCGCCCCGAGTGACCGACGGCGCTAGGCGTCACGGACGAACAGCAGGCCGTCCAGGCGGGGCAGGTGGGCCGGGTCGAGCGGGGCGTAGCCGAACCAGGGCGACACCCGCGCCGGGGCGCCGGCGTCCAAGTCGCGGGGGTCGACGACGGTGGTGGCGGCCGGGCCGGCGTACAGGATGCCCTCGATGGTGTCCGGCGGCGGAACGTCCACGCCCTGCGCCCGGTAGGTGCCCAGCGCGGTGGCCACGAACGCGTAGCCGGCGCCCAGGGTGGTGGAAACCTGCGCGCCGGCGCTCCACCAGGCGCAAAGGTGCGGGCCCATCCGCATCGTGCTCTTGTCGCGTTGCAGGTGGGCGTTCTGGGCGTTGGCCAGGGTCGGGCCGCGGCCGGCCAGCGCGCGCAGGTTGGCGGCCATCATCGCGTCGCGGATGCCCAGCAGCCGCGACAGCCGGCCGGCGCCGGGGTCGGCCATCCAGTAGTGGTAGCGCAGCAGGCCGGTGGCGGTACGCGCGAACAGCAGCGCGCGGAACCACTCGTCCGGCGACGACACCGCGATCAGGTGCGGGCCGTGCTCGTCGAGCAGCGCGGACAGGTCGGCGGCCAGGATGCGCAGCCGGTCGGCGGCGGGGGTGCGGCCGATGGACCGGGCCGGGTCCAGCATGGCGGCCTCGTCCGGCCAGGCGGCGTCGTCGCCGAGCAGCTCGTCGAGGGCGGCGGCGGTGCACGGCAGCAGGGCGGGGTCGAGGCGGGCGGTGAGGAAGCCGTGCAGCGCGGTGAGCGCGGCGCGGGGACTGGCGGCGCCGGTGATCTCCAGCGGGCCGTCGAAGCCGGCGAAGCGGACCCGGTCGGCGGCGGGACGGCCGGTGTTGAAGCCGCGCATCCACTCGACGAGGTCGCGGTTGCCGCCGAACGCGCCCCACTCGTGACTGAGGCCGCGGGCCAGCACGTCGTCGAGGGTGCCGTCGCCGCCGGTCACGTAGTCGTCGACGAGCAGGCCGGCCAGACAGTCGGTCTCCAGGGTGATCGTGCGGTAGCCGGCGTCGGTGACGAGCTCCCGGAACAGCTCATTGCGCGCGCGCAGGACGCCGGGCGCGCCGTGGGTGGGCTCGCCCACGGCGAGCAGGGTGGGCCGGGCCGGAAACAGGTCGAGGACGCTGGTCATACCCGTCAACGATATCCTTGAACTTTCGGTGGAGACTTTTTCGCAACAGACGACGGTAACATGCCTCAAAACCCTCAAGCGGCGGTACGGCTGAGGCCGATCGACCTGGCGCGAGCGCACGGCCTGTCGGCGCAGGCGGTCCGCAACTACGAGGCCGACGGCATCCTGCCGCCGGCCGGGCGCACCGCCTCCGGCTACCGCACCTACACGCCGCGGCACGCGCGGGCGCTCGGCACGTTCCGGGCGCTGGTGCCGGGGCACGGCCACCACGCCGCGACGGCGATCATGCGGGCGGTCCACGGCGGCATGGTCGAGGAGGCGCTGCGGCTGGTCGACGAGGGCCACACGGTGCTGGCCGGCGACCGGCGGACCCTGCGGGCGGTCGAGGCCGCCCTCACCGACCTCGCCGCGGTGCCGGCGGTGCCGGCGGTTCCGACGGTTCCGGCGGCAGGGATCATGGCGGCGCCGGCCGGACGGACGTCAGCGACAGTTCCGGCCGCGGGGGACATGACGGCAGGGGACATGACGGCGGGGGACATGACGGCGGGGGACATGACGGCGGGGGACATGACGGCGGGGGACATGACGGCGGGGGACATGACGGCGGCGGGTGGGCGGGGGGAGATGTTCGTCGGTCCGCTGGCCGGACGGCTCGGGGTCCGGCCGGCCACGCTGCGCAAATGGGAGGCGGCCGGCCTCGTCACGCCGCGCCGGGACCGGCGGACCGGCTACCGGGTGTACGCGGCCGCCGACGTGCGCGACGCCCGGCTCGTGCACCAGCTGCGCCGCGGCGGCTACCGGCTCGCCGCGATCGCGCCGGTGATCGCCCAGGTGCGGGCGGCCGGCGGGGTCGCACCCCTGGCCGGGATGCTCGCCGACTGGCAGGCCCGGCTGACCGCCCGCGGGCGGGCCTTGCTGTCCGGCGCGGCGGCGCTCGACGCGTACCTCCGGGAATTTTCCTGAGAAGGTGTCGAGAAGCCGGTGGCGGCTCCGTCCCAGGGCGACCCACCGAACGACGAGGAGTCACACCGTGCAGCCGAACGAAGTCGCCGAGGTCCTCGACCGCCCCTACAGCCGGCAGCTGCTGGCCCGGGACCTGACCCGCCTGGCCTACGTCGCCAAGGACGGCACCCCGCGTACCATCCCGATCGCGTTCACCTGGAACGGCACCGAGATCGTCATGTGCACCAGCACCAACGCCCCGAAGCTGGCGTCGCTGCGCCGCAACCCGGCCGTCGCGCTGACCATCGACACCGAGGTGCACCCGCCGAAGATCCTGCTCATCCGCGGCACCGCCGAGCTCGACACCGTCGACGGCATCCCGCAGGAGTACCTGCAGATGAACGGCACCTACCAGATGACCGCCGAGCAGCGCGTCGCCTGGGAGCGGGAGGTGCGTTCGCTGTACGAGAGCATGGTGCGCATCGTGGTGACCCCGACCTGGGCGAAACTGATCGACTTCGAGCAGACACTGCCCACCGCGGTGGAGGAACTGGCCCGGCGGCGGGCCGAGAAAGGCGTGACGGCATGAAGTACCTGCTGCTCAAGCACTACCAGGGCGCTCCCGAAGCGGGCGGCGCGGCGGCACCGATCGACCGGTGGACGCCGGCCGAGGTCGACGCGCACGTGCGGTACATGGCCGGCTTCGCCGACCGGCTGCGCGAGAGCGGCGAGTTCGTCGACGAGCGGGCCCTGGCCCCGGACGGGGCGTGGGTACGCGCCGGCGGCGAGGGCCGGCCGCCGGTGGTCGACGGGCCGTTCGCCGAGACGAAGGACCTCATCGCCGGCTGGATGATCATCGACGTGGAGTCCTGGGACCGGGCCGTCGAACTGGCCGCCGAGCTGTCCGCGGCGCCCGGCGCCGGCGGCCAGCCGATCCTCGAATGGCTCGAGGTGCGGCCGCTGCTGGGCACCCTGCCGACCGTCACCGAATGACCGGCGCGCCGTGAACGACGCGCTGGTGCGGGAGCTGGTGCCCGCGGTCATCGGCGTCCTCGTCCGGCGCGGCGCGGACTTCGCGTCGGCCGAGGACGCCGTGCAGGAAGCCCTGATCCGGGCGCTGGAGACGTGGCCCGCCGACCCGCCCCGCGACCCCAAGGCGTGGCTGGTCGCGGTGGCCTGGCGCAAGTTCGTCGACGCCGCCCGCGCCGACGCGTCGCGCCGCGGCCGGGAGCTGGCCGTCACCGCCGCCGCGGTCGACGCGCCGGTCCCGGCCACCGACGACACGCTGCGGCTGTACTTCCTGTGCGCGCATCCCTCGCTGCCGTCCAGCGCGGCGGTCGCGCTGACGCTGCGGGCGGTGGGCGGGCTCACCACCCGGCAGATCGCGGCCGCCTACCTGGTGCCGGAGGCGACCATGGCGCAGCGGATCAGCCGGGCCAAGCGCAAGCTCGACGGGGTGCCGCTGGACCAGCCCGGCGATCTTCCCACGGTGTTGCGGGTGCTGTATCTGGTGTTCAACGAGGGGTACGGCGGGGACCTCGACCTGGCGGCGGAGGCGATCCGGATCACCCGGCAGCTGGCCGCGCTGACCGGCGGCGAACCGGAGGTGGCCGGGCTGCTGGCGCTGATGCTGCTGCACCACGCGCGCCGCGAGTCCCGCACCGGCCCCGGCGGCCGGCTGATCCCGCTGGCCGCGCAGGACCGGTCCCGCTGGGACACGGCGCTGATCGCCGAGGGCGTGACCGTGCTGCAGGCGGCGCTGGCCCGCGACCGGCTCGGCGAGTACCAGGCGCAGGCCGCCATCGCCGCCCTGCACGCCGACGCGCCCAGCGCCGCCGAGACCGACTGGGTGCAGATCGTCGAGTGGTACGACGAGCTGCTTGCGCTGACCGGCAGCCCGGTGGTGCGGCTGAACCGGGCGGTGGCGGTGGCCGAGGCGGACGGGCCGCAGGCCGGCCTGGCCGCCCTCGACGGCGTCGACCCGCAGCTGCCGCGGTACACGGCGGTGACCGCCTACCTGCTCGAGCGGGCCGGCGACCTCGACCGGGCCGCCGACCGGTACGCGGCGGCGGCCCGCGCCGCGGCCAGCATCGGCGAACGCGACCACCTGACCCGGGAGGCGGCCCGGGTCAGGCAGCGGGCGCGCGGTCAGGCCTGAGTCAGGATCACCAGCTCCTGGGTGGCGCGGGTCATCGCCACGTACCGGTCGACCGCACCCTCGACGCCCTCCACTTCCTCGCCGGACGACGCCGGGTCGACCAGCACCACCAGGTCGAACTCCAGGCCCTTGGACAGCGCCGGGGTCAGCGACCGCACCCGGGCCGAGCCGCGGAACGACGGGTCGCCGATGACGCAGGCGATGCCCTCACCCTCGGCGTGCGCCTCCAGCCAGCCCGCGAGGACCGCGTCCCGCTCGGCGTAGGTGCCGTAGCGGACCGGCACGCCGCCGCGGATCGAGGTGGGCACGTTCGCGTCCGGCAGCACCGCCCGGATCACCGGTTCGGCCGCCTCCATCACCTCCCGCGGGGTGCGGTAGTTGACCGTCAACGACGCCATCGACACGTGGGGCAGGCCGATCCGGGCCAGGCGCTGCTCCCACGACTCGGGGAAGCCGTGCCGGGCCTGCGCCCGGTCGCCGACGATGGTGAAGCTGCGCGACGGGCAGCGCAGCAGCAGCATCTGCCACTCGGCGTCGGTCAGCTCCTGCGCCTCGTCGACGACGATGTGCGCGAACGGGCCGGCCAGCCGGTCCGGCTCGGCCCGCGGAAGCACCGCCTCGTCGACCAGCGACTCGCGCATGTCCCGGCCCGTCAGCATGGTCCACACGCCCTCGCCGTCGTCGAACGCGACCGCGTCGAGCAGGTCGTCGACGACCCGGCTCATGTTCTCCCGCTGGGCCGCCAGCAGCGCCTCCTCCCGCCGCCGGCGCCGCGACGTCTCCGGGTCGCCCAGCCGCTGCCGGGCCGCGTCCAGCAGCGGCAGGTCCGCCACCGTCCACGCCCGCGGGTAGGGCCGCTGCAGCAGCCGGATCTGCTCGACCGACAGCCACGGCGCGCACCGGCGCAGGTAGGCGGGCACCGACCAGAGGTCGGCGACGATGTCGGCCGCCTCCAGCAGCGGCCACGACCGGTTCAGCGCGGCGCTCAGCGCACGGTCGCGGGCGAGCTGCCGGCGTACGGAAGCCTCGGTCTCCTCGCCCTGGTATTTCGCCACCAGGATGGTCAGCAGCTGCTCCCACACCTCGTCGCGGGCCTCGTTGTGCGGGGTGCCCGGACCGGGCGCCGCGAACGCCTCGGCCCAGTCGTCCGCCGTCAGCCGCAGCTGCTCGTCGCCGGCCTCCACCGTCGTCGGCGTGACCGGCGGCTCCTCGTAGAACCGCACGGCCGCCTCGACCGCCGTCACCATCCGGGCCGACGCCTTCAGCCCGGACACCGCGGGGTCGGTCTCCGGCGCGGCGGCCGCCCCCTCGGCGACCAGATCGCGCAGCGTGCACGTCTGCACCCCCTCCTCGCCGAGGCTGGGCAGCACGTCCGCCACATAGGCCAGGTACGGCTCGTGCGGGCCGACGAACAGCAGCCCGCCGTGCCGGTGACCCAGCCGCGGATCGGCGTACAGCAGGTACGCCGAACGGTGCAGCGCCACCACCGTCTTGCCGGTGCCCGGCCCGCCGTCGACCACCAGAGCCCCGGCCGAGGAGGCCCGGATGATCGCGTCCTGGTCGGCCTGGATCGTGCCCAGCACGTCACGCATCCGGGCCGACCGGTTCCCGCCGAGACTGGCGATGAACGCCGACTGGTCGTCCAGCGACGCCCGGTGCCCGTCGAGGCCGTCCGCGGTGAACACCTCGTCCCAGTAGTCGGTGACCCGCCCGCCCGTCCACCGGTAGCGGCGGCGGCTGGCCAGGCCCACCGGGTGGGCGTGGGTGGCGGCGAAGAACGGCTCGGCGGCCGGCGACCGCCAGTCCAGCAGCAGCCGCCGCCCCCGGTCGTCGGTCAGCCCCAACCGGCCGACATACACGGGGTCGCCGCCGTCGGCCGGAACCATGTGCCCGAGGCACAGGTCGAGCCCGAACCGGCGCAGCGCCCGCAGCCGGCCGGACAGCCGGCGCACCTCCTGGTCGCGGTCCAGCGCCCGCCGGCCGATCCCGCCCGGCGCCCGCCGCGCCGCGTCCAGCCGCTCGGACAGGTCGGCGATCGACCGGGCCAGGCCGGCGGCGATGTCGGCGAAGTGCTCCTCGTCCCCGGCGATCAGCGCCGGGTCGGCCTTGGCCGACAGCCGCTCGGGAAGCGCGAACACGCTGTCAGTTCCGGTCCTCTGCACGCGGCAGCCCCCATTTTGCGTCGCTTTCGAACACCTAGGACGGCGATTGTGCGCGCTCACGGGGGTCTTGCCGCAAGCCCGGGGGTCCGCTATACCTTGAAAGTGGAGGGAAGTGTTTCCCCTGGCGAGAGCCTTCTCGGTGCCCATCTTCACGGCGCCCGTCTTCTTGGCGAGGGCATGGAAGGCGCGGTCTACGCGATCGACGAGACGCGGGTGGCCAAGCGCTGGTTCACCGGAAACGTTCCGGGTCTGCGCCGCATTGCGGCTTTCTACGACGCGCTGTCCGGTCTCGGGCTGTCGTTCGCCGTGCCCCGGATCGAGTCGATCGACGTCGTCGACGGGCAGGTGGTGACCGTCGAGCGGCGTTTTCCCGGCCAGCCCCTGCGGCCCGGTGCCGGCCGGCTCGGCGACGAGGCCCAAGATCGGGAGGTCCAGGATCAAGAGGCCCAGGATCTGATCGTGGCGCTGGTGGCCGAGCTGGCCGGCCTCGGGCCGCTGCCCGAGGCGCGGGTGCTGCCGGTGCTCGGCGGCGACGAGCCGCTCGCGCGCGGCGGGGACTTTCCGCAAGCTCTGGCCCGGCTGGCCGCCCGGCGGGTGACGCCCGTGCTCGGCGCGGCGGTCGGGCGGCTGGACGCGCTGATGGCGGCGCTGCCGGCCCGGCTGCGGGAGGTCGACACCGGGGTGCGGTCGGTGATCCACGGCGATCTCATCCCGGGCAACGTGCTGGCCGGCGAGAGCGGCATCGCCGTGCTGGACTGGGGTTTCCTCACCGCCGAGGGCGACCCGGCGTTCGACGCCGCCGTCACCGCGGCGATCTTCGACATGTACGGGCCGCGGGCGCGCGCCACCGAGGAGGCGCTGCTGGACCGGATGCCCTACGACCGCACGACGCTGCTGGTGTACCGGGCCGCCTACAGCCTGATCACGGCCACCGCCTACGACCCGCGGGGCCGCGACGGGCATTTCGCCTGGTGCGCGGAGGCGCTGAACCGGCCGGAGATCGTGCGGGCCGTGCTGGGGTGACGGCTGCGCCCGACCGCGGCGACGACGGGCGCGCGATCGTTGCGGACGACGGCCGCGCAATCGCTGCGGACGCCAGCCGCCCAATCGTGGCGGACGACCGGCGCGCGATCGTTGCAGACGACGGCCGCGCGACCGTTGCAGACGACGGCCGCGCGACCGTTGCAGACGACGGCCGCGCGACCGTTGCAGACGACGGCCGCGCGACCGTTGCGGACGACGGCCGCGCGATCGTTGCGGACGACGGCTGCGCGACCGGCGCGGTCACCGGCCGTTCGGGCGGCGGGGGCCGGCCGTTGCCGCGTAGGCCACGGCCAGCGTCGCGGCATCCTCGGCCACCGCGGCCGGCACCCCGGTGGCGTGCGCCCGCCACCACGCGCCGGCGTAGCTGGCCGCCGCTGCGCCGCCGGCGCCGAGCATCGCCGGCAGGGCCGGACCGGCGCCGCGGCCGCGGGCGTAGGCGGCGCCGGACAGCGCGCCCAGCACGATCCGGGCGGCCAGCGGGGCCGGCGCGACCCGGCTCGGGATGCCGGGCAGCTTGTCGGCGACCAGCTCGCCGAGGGCGGCCGCCGCGACCGCGGCCGCGTACCGGCTGCGATGGCGCAGGGCGAGCGCGGCCAGCGGGGTCAGGCTGCGTCCGCCGGTTGCGGCGCCGAGCAGCGCGCAGCGTACGAGAAGGTCCATGCCGTGCGGATGCCCCGCGGCCGGCGCCGGAAACCCGGTTTGAGCGGCCCCGCGCCGGGCACCCGTTTTGGTTGAAGGGAGAACCACGTCATGCCGAGCGAGAAACGGGAACTGATCTGCGGGACCGCCTGGTACGGCACCGCGTGGCACCGGCGGCCGGAGCTCACGCGCCGGGCCGAGCGGGCCGACCCGCCGCCCCGGCCGCGGACCGCGACCACCGGCTGAGCGGCGCTGCCTCAATGCGGGCCGGGCGATCACCGGCTCAGCGATGCTGCCTCAATGCGGGCCGGGCGACCACCGCCGAGCGGCGCTGCCTCATTGCCGGCCGCGTAACCACGGCTGGGTGGCGCCGGCCTGATGCGGCCGCGCGGCCCGCGGGTCATGGCGGCGCCGGGCTCGTCCCGGCCAGTGACAGGCCGGTCTCGTCGAGGAACTCGGCCATGGCCTGCACGACCTGGGTCAGCACACCGATCGACGCGGTCAGCGGGCCGGGCACGTACATGCCGTGGTCGGCGCCGGCGACCTCGAACACGTGCGGGGTCAGCCGCCGCGCCACCTGCGGGTCCCAGTGCGGGTCGGCGGTGCCGCCGACCAGCAGGAACGGCGCGGTGGCCCGGCGCAGCGCGGCGACCTCGTGCCCGGCATGCAGCAGCGGGGTGAGCCACACGGCGGGCAGGTCACGCTCGGCGGCGAGCCCGCACGCGTACGTGCCCAGCGACTTGCCGATCAGCAGCGGGCGCTCCAGCGTGTCCAGCAGCGGGGTGACCTGGTCGCACACCCACCGCTGGGCCGGCGGCTCGAGGATCTCGGGCCGGCCGGGCGGCGTCTCGGTCCACTGGTGGCGGTGTACGCGGGCGCCGCGCAGCTCGGCCAGGTCACCGGTGTAGCAGGGCAGCGGCGACCACGGTCCGCCGCTGCGGCCGGGGATGACGACGGCGTCGGCCATCACCCGAGCCTAAAGCACGTCAGGCCGACGGTCCGAATTGGACGGCCACGCCGGGCGCGTCCGGCCGGGCCACGAGACCGTCGGTGTCGGTGAACTCGGCCAGCCGGGACCGGGCGGCCTCGGCGCTGCCGGCGCCGGAGAGCTGCACGCTGATGCCGGTGAAGGTCAGCCACACCTCGGCGCTGATGGTGGCCGGGCCGAGCCGGTCGATGTCGCCGCCGACGGTGACGGCCACCCGGATGCGGTCGCCGTCCTGCTCGATGATGCGCAGCTCGACCCGCTCGTAGCGGTGGTGCACGCCCTCGTGGTACACGCTGGACTCGGCCGGCTCGGCGAACGCCTCGCTGACCGCGGACAGCCCGGCCATCCGACGCCAGCCGGCGGCGTCGAGCGGCACCCAGTCGACCGTGAGCTCGGCCCGCTCGAACGGGATCCGGAACGTCCAGGTCAGCGCCGGCGGCAGCCCGACGGCCTGGTTGTCGAACAGCAGCCCGTGCCACTCGCCGCCCGCGGCGGGCACGAGATCCTGGGCATGCAGCCCACCCTCGTCGTCACCCACGGCCGCGAGTCTCCCACAGCCGTGCCGCCGGTCAGAACAGGGTCATCGGGGCGGCTTCGGGCAGCGGCTCGAGCGCCGGGACGCGGGCGCGTACCTGGTCGTGGAAGCGGCGGGCCAGGGCGGGCGCGTCCGCGTTGTCGGGGGTGTGCACGAAGACGGTCGGGGTGCGGCCCTCGCGCAGCCACCCGGCGGTGGTCTCGACCCAGCGCTGCCAGCCGTCGACGGTCTCGGCGGTGTCGTCGCGGCCCAGGTAGCGGATCACCGGGCGGGCGGTCAGCGCCTGGGTGCGCAGCGGCATGCGGGGCTTGCTGGTCCACGCGTCGCGCTCGGCGTCGCTGGTCGGGGGCTTGGCGAAGAAGGCGGTGGTGTCGAACGGCACCCATTCCGCGCCGGCCCGGCCGAGGACGGCCTCCAAGGCGTCCGGCTCGGCGAAGAACCCCGGGTGGCGGACCTCCACCGCGTACCGGTGCTGCTGCGGAAGCCTCCGCAGGAAGGTCTCCAGGGCCGGCAGGTCGGCGGGGGTGAACGAGCCGGGCAGCTGGATCCAGAACGCGTGCGCCCGGGGGCCCAGCGGTTCCATGGCGTCGAAGAAGGCGCCGAGGTCGGGGCCGGCTCCGGCCAGCCGGTGCTCGTGGGTGACCGTGCGGGGCAGCTTCGGCAGGAACCGGAAGCCGGGGCCGGTCTGCGCGGCCCAGCCGGCCACGGTGTCGCGGCCGGGGGTGGCGTAGAAGGTGGTGTTGCCCTCGACCGCGTTGCACCACTCGGCGTACGCCCGCAGGCGTTCGGCGGCCGGCAACGACGCGGCGACGAACCGGCCCTGCCAGGACCGCAGCGACCACATGGCGCAACCGACGTGAAGCTGCATCCGTGCACGCTAGCGTCGGCGCCGGCGGCGACGACATGCGGGTCACGCCGGGGCCGACACCAGCAGGATGCGGTCCTGGCGCACGATGAGCACCCGCCCGTCGGGGTTGGCGGCCATGAGCTCGCGGCCGTGGCGGGTGGGGAAGCCGTCGAGGGTCTGGCGGCGGCAGCCGGCGGGGTCGCAGCGCCACAGGACCTGCCGCCAGTAGGCCGGCCCGGCGGCGGCGCCGAGGGTGACGTGGAAGCCGGGGGCGGGCGCCTGTTCGGCGGCGGTGGCGTAGGCGTGGCCGCCGGCCGCGGCCACCGCGCCGGAGTCGCCGGGGACGGCGCCGCCGGGCAGGTTCTGCAGCCGGTCGCCGACGCGGATGGTGCCGGGCCGGTAGGAGACGGCCGTGCCGGCGGGGGTGGTGGTCCAGACGCTGCCGGGCTCGCCGATCAGCGTCGAGCCGGTGGGGGTGACGGCCTCCAGGCCGGTGCGGACGGTGATCTGCGGCCGGCCGTCGGCGCCGATCGTCAGGCGCAGCCGGTTGCGGTCGTCGGCGCCGTCGTCCTTGAGCTTCTCGACGGTGCCGGCTTCGCGGCGTTCGGGCTTGGTGCAGCCGACCTGGGCGCAGCGGATCAGCACCAGCCGGTACGTGGTGGCGGCCGGCCAGGCGAGAGCGAACCAGATCGCGTGGTCGGGGCCGACCGCGGCGGCGTACTCGGGCCAGCCGAACGGTTCCCGGGCGGAGGCGCGGGCCGGCAGGTAGGCGTGCCGGCAGCCGGCCCGGGTGCACAGCCCGTAGTCGAGGAACGGGCCGCCGTCGCCCATGCCGCCGGAGGTGACGGCGGCGACCACGGCGCTGCCGTCGGCGGCGATGCCGGCGCTGCCCTGCCCGTCGAAGACCGTGGCCGAGCCGGAGACGTCGACGTAGCGGTCGCACGGGTCGTTGTCGCAGAACCGGGCGCCGTCCAGGGTGGCCAGGACCGGGTGGCCACCGGCCGGCCAGGCGAGCGCGGCGGTCATGCCCGGCACGTCGGTGTGCGAGCGGACGGTGGGGGCGGCGAACGGGTTGGCGGCGGCGACCCCGGCCGGGGCGAGCAGCGCCAGCACGACGCCGGCCAGGGCGGTCCACGGCGGGCGGGCGGCCGGGCCGGCGAGCAGGCCGAGACGGGCGGCGGCTTCGGCGGTGACCGGGTAGCGGTGGGCGAGCAGGCCGGCCTGGACGGCGACCACCACGGTGCCGAGCGCGCCGGCGGCGGCCTGCCCCACGTACGGGATCCGCGTCTCGTCGAGCAGCACGAGCACCAGCAGCGGGACGGCGAGGCCGCCGAGCAGGACGGCGGCGACGCCGGCCGGGCGATCGGAGCGCCCGAGCAGCATCGGCAGCAGAATCAGCAGCAGCCGGGCCGCCGCCACCGCGGTGCCGGCGAGGACCGCCACCACCAGGTAGGGGCCGCCCGGCGCGGCCAGCCGCAGCAGCAGGTAGGCGCCGTAGCCGGCCAGCAGCGCGGCCCCGGCGAGGATCGGCAGCCGGGTGACCGCCAGCGTGAGCGCCCGGCGCGGCCGGACGGCCAGGCCGTGCCGGGCGCCGGCGGCGGTGACCGCGGCGGCGGCCAGCCCGATCAGCCAGAACACCGGCACCGCCAGCAGCTTGGCCCAGGCCCGGCCGGTGGCGTCGTCGTCCGGCACGACCGGCAGTCCGTTGATGATGACCGCGTGGTCGCGGCCGAGCAGCAGGTCCAGCGCGGTCAGCGTGATCAGGGCGGCGGCGAGCACGGGCAGCAGCACGGTCAGCAGCGGGCGGCGGTGGGTCCAGGCGAGGCGGTATCCGGCCGCGGCGTCGCCGAGCAGCCCGTTGGCGGTGGTCACGCCGCGAATATAGCGGCATCGATCTTGGCCGGTGGTCCGGTAATTCGCTGTCGTGACGCCGCGCACGGGCCCGATACTGGCCGCCGGGTCAGGCACGCATGAGTGAGGTGGAGTGGGATGAGCCGGACGGTGCGGGTCACGGTGAAGGGGTCGTTCGACGGGCTGAGCGCCGGGCAGCTGGCCGAACTGGTCGCCGAGCAGGACCGGCACAGTTTCCTGCACACCGAGTACACGCCGGAGGGCTATCTCGCGTACGACCTGCCCGCCCGCCCGTTCTTCACGTTCCGGTTCCTGGCGCAGGCCACCGGCGAGGACGAGATCCCGCTGCTCGCGCTGGAGGCCGAGGAGAAGGCGGCGGCGTGGATGGCCGCCCGCGGCTACCCGGTGAAGAACCTGACGTCGCAGACGGTCGACATGTCCGAGGTGCCGCTGGGCAAGCGCGGGCGCCGCGAGGCCGGCCGGTGAAGCTGCATCACGGCGAGCTGGACATCACCGGCGACCTGGTGCGGCGCCTGCTGGCGGCGCAGTTCCCGGCCTGGGCCGGTCTGCCGCTCACCCCGGTCGCCAGCGGCACCGAGAACCTCATGATCCGGCTCGGCGAGGACATGGTGGTGCGGCTGCCGCGGATGCCGGGGGCGGTGACCGCGATCCGCAAGGAGCATCGGTGGCTGCCGTTCCTGGCGCCGCGGGTGCCGCTCGAGGTCCCGGTTCCGCTGGGGCTGGGGTCGCCGGGCCCGGACTTTCCGCTGCCCTGGGCGATCTACCGCTGGCTGCCCGGCCGGCACGACATCACCGATCTGCCGGCGGCGGCCGCGGCGCTGGGCGGTTTCGTCGCGGCGCTGCACAAGGCCGACCCGGCCGGGGCGCCGGCGGCCTACCGCGGCGGGTCGTACGTCACCCGGGACGGCGAGGTCCGCGCCGAGCTGCGGGATTTGGCCGGCGGGGCGTGCGGCGGCGTCGACCTCGCGGCCGCGGCGGCGCGGTGGGAGGCGGCGCTGCGGCTGCCCGCCTGGGACGGGCCCCCGGTGTGGCTGCACAGCGACCTGCTGCCGCCCAACCTGCTCGGCCGCGGCGGCGCGCTCGCCGCGGTGATCGACTTCGGGTGTGCCGGGGTCGGCGACCCGGCGGCGGACCTGATGGCGGCCTGGACGGTCTTCGACGCCGCCAGCCGGCCGATCTTCCGCGACGCGGTGGGCGACGTCGACGACGACACCTGGGAGCGGGGCCGCGCGTGGGCGCTGGTCTTCGGGCTCGGCGCCTGGCACTACTACCGGCGGCGGAAACCGGACTTCGCGGCCCTGGGGCGACGCACGGTCAACCAGACGTTGACGCCCTGATAGCGTCAACCTAGAGTTGACCGCGTGACGCAGATCATGCCGCCGGTGTGGCTCGACGACCTCATCACCGCCATCCACCGGGCCCGGCCCGACGACGTGCTGCTGCGCCTGCAGGACGCGGTGCTGCTCGGCGATCATCTGGGCGAGCTCGCCGACCACCTGATCGGGCATTTCGTGGACCAGGCGCGCCGGTCGGGGGCGTCATGGACGGAGATCGGGCGCAGCATGGGTGTCACCAAGCAGGCGGCGCAGAAGCGGTTCGTGGCCAAGGGCGACCAGGGCTTCGAGCGGTTCTCGGCGCCGGCCCGGGCGGCGGTGGTCGCGTCGATGAACGTGGCGAAGGCGGGCGGGTACGGCGAGATCCGCCCGGAGCACCTGCTGCTCGGCGTGCTGGAAGTGCCGGACGGTCTGGGCTCGCGGGCGCTGGCCGCGCTCGGGGCCGATTCCGGCGCCGTGCGGCAGGCGGCGGTGGCGGCCCTGCCCGCGCCGGCCGGGGACGCACCCGGCCTGGTGCCCTACGACGCCCGGTCGCGCAAGGTGCTCGAGCTGACCTTCCGGGAGGCGCTGCGGCTGGACCAGCAGCGTGTCGGCACCGGGCACCTGCTGCTCGCGCTGCTGGAGGAGGGCGTCACGGTGGCCGGGGTGACCAAGGACGGCGTCGACGCGTTCCTGCGGGATGCGCCGCAGGAGCCGTCAGCCCAGGGGGAAGACGGCCCGGGTCAGCCATGAGCCGCCCGGCTCCTCGCGGCCGGTGATCAGCCGGACGGCGTCGACCCGGGCGTGGATCGGCAGGTACGGCAGGATCGCCTCGCCGGCCGCGGTCAGCTCCTCGACCGGGTGGCCCTCGCCGATCGTCAGGTGCGGGACGACCTCGTCGAACGCGCCGCCGTACGGCAGGTAGCCGGGGAAGTGGGCGACGACCTCGGCGGTGAGCCGGCGGAACGGCTCGGCCGGGTTCGGCGACAGCCACACCGTGCGGTCGCCGAACCAGTCGATGCCGTCGAGCGTCAGGAAGAACGCGGGCACCCCGGCCACGATCCGTTTGAGGGTGGCCAGCACGTGCTCGTCCAGCTCGGCGGCCGGCAGGAACGGGTACAGCACCGTCACGTGGGCGGGCACCCCCCACGCGGCGGCCAGGTCGAGGCGGTCGCGGTGCTTGGCGACGGCCGGCTCGGCCTCGGGTATCGGCACGATCAGCGCGCTGCGGGTGGCGTCCATGTGTGCATTGTCGCGGCCCCGGCTATCGATTATCGATATCTGCCGCCCCTGACGGATGTCATGGCGGCGAGATGACGCGCGGCCCCCGCCCGGCGCCGGCGGCCGGGACACGATGTGGTCATGACGCTCACCGCCACACCTGGCACCCGAGACCGCGGCATCGCCGATCCGGCCGTCGACCTCGACGGCGTGGTCAAGCGCTTCGGCCCGGTCACCGCCGTCGACGGCATCAGCCTGAAGATCCGCCCGGGCGAGGTGGTGGCCCTGCTCGGCCCGAACGGCGCCGGCAAGACCACCACCGTCGACATGCTGCTCGGCCTGGCCCAGCCGACCGAGGGATCGGTGCGGGTGTACGGCCGCAAGCCGCACGACGCCGTGGCGCTGGGCCTGGTCTCGGCCGTCATGCAGACCGGCGGCCTGCTCAAGGACTACACCGTCGAGGAGACGGTCAAGCTGACCGCGGTGCTGTTCGGCAAGCCGCCCTCGGCCGTCGGCGAGGCCCTGGAGCGGGCCGGGATCGCCGACATCGGCAAACGGCTGGTCGGCAAGTGCTCGGGCGGCCAGCAGCAGCGGCTGCGGTTCGCGATGGCGTTGCTGCCCGACCCCGAGCTGCTGATCCTCGACGAGCCGACCACCGGCATGGACGTCGGCGGCCGGCACGACTTCTGGCAGGCGATCCGCCGGGACGCCCAGGGTGGCCGTACGGTCATCTTCGCCACCCACTACCTGGAGGAGGCCGACGCGTACGCCGACCGGGTGGTCTTCGTGCGCCGCGGCCGGATCGTCGCCGACGGCACCGCCTCCGAGGTCAAGGCCCTCGCGTCCGGCCGCACCGTGCGGGCCACGCTGCCCGGCGCGGCCGAGACCGAGCTGGCCCGCATCGAGGGCGTGGAGACGGCCGAGGTGCGCGGCGACACGATCTACCTGCACGGCCGCGACACCGACGCGATCGCCCGGCACCTGCTGACCGCGACCGCGGCCCGCGACCTGGAGATCACCTCCCGGAACCTCGAAGAAGCCTTCCTCACGCTCACCGCCGACTCCGAGGAGCCGAAATGACCACCCTGTCCGCCGAGCCGCGCAACCTGCCCCGCCTGGGCGGCTTCACCTTCGGGATGATCAAGCTGGAGTTGCGGCGGATGATGCGCAACCGGCGCACCGTCATCTTCACGCTCATCATGCCCGCCGCGTTCTTCCTGCTCTTCGGCACCAACTCCGCGTCCAGGCACGAAGCGGTCGGCGGCGGCAACGTCACCGGCTACATCCTGGTCAGCATGGCCGTCTATGGCGCGATGCTGGCCACCACCAGCGGCGGCGCGATGGTCAGCATCGAGCGGGCCGCCGGGTGGAGCCGGCAGCTGCGGCTGACCCCGTTGAAGCCGGTCGCCTACATCGCCGTGAAGCTCGTCCTCGCGATGATCATCGGGTTGGTGTCGGTGGCCGTGGCCTTCCTCGTCGGGTCGGTATCGGGGGCCCAGCTGCCGGCTCACGCCTGGATCGCCTGCGGCGTGCTGGCCTGGGTGTGCGCGCTGGTGTTCGCCGCGTTCGGCCTGTTCATGGGCTACCTGCTGCCGAGCGAGAACGTCATGCAGATCCTCGGGCCGGTGCTGGCGGTGCTGTCGTTCGCCGGGGGCCTGTTCGCCCCGCTGGACACCTTCGGCCACACCTTCGCCACCATCGCCAAGTTCACCCCGGTCTACGGGGTCGGCGAGATCGCCCGCTACCCGCTCACCCAGGACGGCAACCTGGGGCTCGCCGTGCTGAACGTGGTGGTCTGGACGACGGTCTTCTCGGTCGGCGCGATGTGGCGGTTCCGCCGCGACACCGCCCGCGTCTGAGCCGGTATAGCGTCCATGGCCATGGAGGAGACCCCCGAGCGCGACTGGGGCCGGCGCTTCGGCTGGCTGTTCGCCGCCGTGTGGCTGTTCTACCTGGCCGAGCCGCTGCAGGCGCTGGCCGGGCACCGGGACCTGCTGTGGCGCACGGCCGGGATCGTCGCCCTGGTCGCGTTCGGGATCTTCTACCTGATGATGGTGCGGCTGGCCAGCTCGGTGCGGCACTCGCCGGTGCGGCCCCGCCGGTACGTGCTGCGCGCCGCCGCCGGGATCCTGGTCATGCTCGCCCTGTTCGGGCTGACCGTCCCCGGCGCCGGAGCGCACGCGCTGTCCTGCCTGGTGTACATCGCCGCGTTCGGCATGGTGGCGCTGCCGCTGCCGGTGGGCATCGCGCTGGCGGTGTTCCTGACCACCTTCGCCGAGACGCTGCCGGCGCTGGTGCCGGGCTGGCACGACAACGGCTACGGCCTGGCCGTGCTGCTCGGCTCGCTGGCCACCCTGGGCTTCCGGCTCGCCGCCGAGCGGCAGCGCCGGCTCACCGCCACCCAGCAGGAGCTGGCCGACCTGGCCGTGCAGAACGAGCGGGCCCGCATCGCCGCCGACCTGCACGACATCCTCGGCCACTCGCTGACCGTGGTCACCGTCAAGGCCGAGCTCGCCCAGCGGCTGCTCGACGTCGACCTCGACCGGGCCCGCAAGGAGCTGGCCGATCTGGAGGGGCTGGCCCGCGACGCGCTGGCCGATGTGCGGTCCACCGCCATGGGGGTGCGCGGCATCTCGCTGCCCGGTGAGATCGCCGCCGCCCGGGCGGCTCTGGCCGCCGCGAACGTGGAGGCGACCCTGCCGGGCGCGGCCGACGAGGTGCCCAGCCGCAACCGGGAGCTGTTCGCCTGGACGATCCGGGAGGCGGTCACCAACATCGTGCGGCACAGCCGGGCCCGGCACGCCTCGGTCGTGATCACCCCCGGCTGTGTGGAGATCGTCGACGACGGGGTGGGTCCCGCGGCCGCGCGCGGGCACGACGGGCAGGGCCTGGCCGGGCTGCGCCGGCGGGCCGAGGCGCTGGGCGCGAAACTGACGGTGGGTCGCCGCGACGACCAGCCGGGATTCCGGGTACGGGTGGAGGTCCCCACATGATCAAGCTGCTGCTCGCCGACGACCAGGCCCTGGTCCGCGGCGCGATGGCCGCCCTGCTCGACATGGAGGCCGACCTGAAGGTCGTCGCCGAGGTCGGCCGCGGCGACGAGGTGCTGGCCGCCGCCCGCGACCACGACGTCGACGTCGCCCTGCTCGATGTCGAGATGCCCGGCCTCGACGGCGTCGCCGCCGCCCGTGAGCTGCACAAACACCTGCCCAAGACGAAGGTGCTGATGGTCACCACGTTCGGCCGGGCCGGCTACCTGCGCCAGGCGATGGCGGCCGGCGCGTCCGGGTTCATCGTCAAGGACACCCCGGCCCGGCAGCTGGCCGACGCGGTCCGCCGGGTGCACGAGGGGCTGCGGGTGGTCGACCCCGAGCTGGCCGCCCAGTCGCTGGCTCAGGGCGAGTCGCCGCTGACCGAACGTGAGACCGACGTGCTGCGGGCCGCCCGCGACGGCGGCACGGTCGCCGACATCGCCCGCGACCTGCGCCTGTCCGAGGGCACCGTGCGTAACCACCTGTCCTCGGCGATCGGCAAGACCGGGGCCCGCACCCGGGCCGAGGCGGTCCGGCTGGCCCTGGACAACGGCTGGCTGCTGTCTTGAGATAACCGGGCCCGATGCAACCGGGCCGCAACCGTGAGTGACCGTTCGTTGCACCCGGCGACGCGAAAAGTTCTCCCCGCAACCACACAGGGGGGAACCGCACATGAGCGCCGCTACGAAGACCGTCACCCGTTCCGTCACCGTCGAGCAGGAGACGCTCATCCGGGAGAACATGGCTCTGGTCGGCCACATGGTCCGCGAGATGCTGTTCAAGGTTCCGCCGCACGTGCACCGCGACGACCTCGCCTCGGCCGGCTACACCGCGCTGGTGACGGCCGCCCGGGCGTACGACTCCTCCCGCGGCATCCCGTTCGGCCGGTTCGCCGCCGTCCGGGTCCGCGGCGCCCTGCTCGACGAGCTGCGCAGCATGGACTGGGCCACCCGCTCGGTGCGCTCCCGCGCCCGCCGCGCCGACACCGCCCGGCAGGAGCTGACCACCAAGCTCGGCCGCACCCCGACCCCGACCGAGCTGGCCGAGCTGCTCGGCGTCGCGGTCAGCGAGCTGGCCACCGTCGACGAGGACGTGCAGCGCGCCGCCGTGCTGTCGCTGCAGGGCTTCGCCGCCGGCACCGCCGAGGACATGGTCACCGAGTCCTCGCTGAACCCGGAGGAGATGCTGCTGCACCGCGAGCGCATCGGCTACCTGCACGACGCGGTCGCCGTGCTGCCCGAGCGGCTGCGGTTCGTCGTCGAGGCCTCCTTCCTGCAGGAGCGGCCGCTCGCCGAGGTCGCCGCCGAGCTGGGCGTCACCGAGTCCCGCGTGTCGCAGCTGCGCACCGAGGCCCTCGCCCTGCTCAAGGACGGCCTGGCCACCCACATGGAGCAGCAGGAGACCGGCACCGCCAAGGACGGCTGCGTCGCCCGCCGCCGCGCCGTCTACGCCGCGCAGATCGCCGCCCGCAGCACCATGGCGACCCGGCTGTCGGCCACCGACGCGCAGGGCTTGCGCAAGGCTGCCTAATATCGCGGCGTGACCTCTTCGGTGAGCGTGGTGGAACTGCAGGACATCCGGGACGCGGCGCAGCGGATCGCGGGGGCGGCACATCGCACCCCCGTGCTCCGCTCCCGCACCCTCGACGCCCTCGTCGGCGCCCGGGTGTACCTGAAGGCGGAGAACCTGCAGCGGGTCGGGGCGTTCAAGTTCCGCGGCGCCTACAACGCGATCGCCCGGCTCACCCCCGACCAGCTGGCCCGCGGCATCGCCGCCTACTCCTCGGGCAACCACGCCCAGGCGGTCGCGCTGGCCGCCCGCGAGGTGGGCAGCACCGCGGTGATCGTGATGCCGGCCGACACCCCGGCCGCCAAACTCGACGCGGTCGCCGGCTACGGCGCCGAGATCATCACCTACGACCGGTACACCGAGAACCGGGAGCAGATCGGTCAGGCGCTGGCCGCCGAGCGCGGCCTGGCGCTGATCCCGCCGTACGAGCACCCGGACGTGATCGCCGGGCAGGGCACCGCCGCGCTCGAGCTGCTGGAGGACGCCGGCGACCTGGACGCGCTGGTCGTGCCCGTCGGCGGCGGCGGGCTGATCGCCGGGAGCGCCACCGCCGCCAAGGGCCTGCAGCCGCACATCACGGTCATCGGTGTCGAGCCGGCCGCCGGCGACGACACCCGGCGCTCGCTGGCCGCGGGGGAGCGGGTCACCATCCCGGTGCCGCGCACCATCGCCGACGGGCAGGCCGCCCCGACCCCCGGCGAGCTCACCTTCTCGGTCAACCGGCGCCTGGTCGACGACATCGTGCTGGTCACCGACGACGAGATCCGCGACGCGCTGCGCTTCGCCGTCGACCGGCTCAAGACCGTCCTCGAACCGTCCGGCGCCTCCGGGCTGGCCGCGCTGCTCGCCGGCAAGCTCAGCCCGGTCCCGGCCCGGATCGGCGTGATCCTCTCCGGCGGGAACGTGGGCGCCGCCCGGCTCGCCTCGCTGCTCGCCGCCTGAGCCGGCCCGCCGCCCGTCCCACGCCGACTGTCCCGCTCACCTACATCTGGTCGCTGAGCACCTTCGCCTCGACGGCCGGGTCGAGGCCGACCTGGTCGCGGTCGGTGCGCTGCGGTGCCTGACCGCCCCGCGACCGCAGCCAGGCCCAGGTGTCGGCGACCGTGTCCCACACCGGCCGGCAGCGCAGCCCGGCGGCGAGGGCCTTCGACACGTCGCCGCGGTGCAGGAAGTCGTGGTCGGGGCCGGGCGGCAGCCAGATCGGCAGCTGGACCCACGGCTGGATGCCGGCCGCCTCGATCACCGCCGGCGCGATCCAGCGCAGCTCGGCGCGCCGGCCGGTGACCTCGGTGGCGATGTCGAGCAGCTCGCCCATGGTGGTGTGCCCGGACTCGCTGACCACGTTGAACGGCCCGGTCCGGCCCGCCACCGCCGCGTTCCGGATGAAGATCGCCAGGTCGCGGGCGTCGATGTACTGCAGCGGCAGGATCCGCGGTCCCGGCGCCAGGGTCGGCCCGCCGCGGGCGAGCCGGTTGAGCCACCACGGCAGCCGGCCCACGTCCTCGCCGGGGCCGAGGATCAGCCCGGCGCGGGCCATCAGCACCGGCCCGTCGAAGGTGGCCGCCGCCAGCTCGCCGCGGACCTTGTCGCCGGCGTAGCCCGGTTCCTTCGGGTCGGCCAGCGGTGCGCTCTCGGTGAGCGGCGGCGGCGTGTGCCAGCGATAGACCGAGCGGCTCGAGACGTACGTGAGATGCCCCGCCCGGCCCGACAGCGAGCGCGCCGCCCGGCTCACCGCCCCCGCGCCGGCCGACCAGGTGTCGACGACCGCGTCCCAGCTCTCGCCCGTGCCCAGCGCGGCCAGTCCGTCGGGGGCGAGCCGGTCGCCGATCAGCACCCGCACTCCCGGCACCGCGTCGCGCCGGCCGCGGTTGAGCACCGTGACGTCGTCGCCGCGGGCGACCGCCTCCTCGGCGACCGCCCGCCCGACGAATCCCGAGCCGCCCAGAATCAGCAGTTTCATGGCGATCGAGGATGCCCGATGCGTTGCCGCGGCGGAAGGTTTTATTGCTCAGAGCAGAACCTCGTGAGGGCCTCGACGACGAGGGCGTGGTCGTCGGCCTGCGGCAGTCCGGACACCGTCGCGACGGCGACTACTCCGACATTCCGGATCCTGATCGGGAAGGCACCACCGTGGGCGGCATAGCCGGCCGGGTCCAGTCCCATCCCCGCGTTCAGCTCCTGGTTCTTCGCCGCCAGCCGCCGCCCGACCAGATACGACGACGCGCCGAACCGCTCGACCACCCGCACCTTGCGCTCGATCCACCGGTCGTTGTCGGCCACCGCGCCGTTCTTGGCCGCGTGGAACACCTGCTGCGTGCCCCGGCGGATGTCGATCGCGACCGGCCGGTCGCCGGCCAGCTCCCACAGCAGCGAGCCCAGCCGCCACGCGTCCTGGTTGTCGAAGCGGTCGAGGACGAGGTCCTGCTCCTGACGCTCCAGCTCGTTGATCAGATCCATCGGCCCATCATTCCCTGGGCTTGCGGACCTTCTGCAGCCAGAGCCCCAGCATCGCCCCCGCCACGAAGATCAACGCCGAGCAGCACAGCAACTTGGCGACCATCGCCGGATCACCCCTTCCGCTAGGGTCGGTACTCGTGCGCCTGGCCACCTTCAACCTGCTGCACGGCCGGTCACTGTCCGACGGCACGGTACACGCCGACCGCGTCCGTGACGCCGTCGCCGACCTCGACGCCGACATCCTCGGCCTGCAGGAGGTCGACCGGGCCCAGCCCCGCAGCGGCCTGCTCGACCTCACCGCCATCGCCGCCGAGGCCCTCGGCGCGCCCACCCACCGGTTCGCGGCCGCCGTTGTCGGCACGCCGGGCGAGACCTGGCACCCGTGGCGCTCGGCCGACGACAACGCCCATCCGCTCTACGGCATCGCCCTGGTCAGCCGCTACCCGGTGATCCGCTGGCAGATCACCGCCCTGCCCGCCGCGCCGATCCGCTCACCGGTCTACACCGGCGACGGGCTGCGCATGCTCAAGGACGAGCCCCGGGTGCTGCTCGCCGCCGTCCTCGACACCCCGGGCGGCCCGCTGACGGTCGCCACCACCCACCTGTCCTTCGTGCCCGGCTGGAACCTGCGGCAGCTGCGCCACGCCGTACGGGCCCTGCGCGCCCTGCCCGGCCCCCGCATCCTGCTCGGCGACCTGAACATGCCGGCCGGACCGGTCCGCGCCGTCACCGGCTGGCGGTCGCTGGCCAAGGCACCCACGTTCCCCAGCCCGTCACCGCGCGCCCAGCTCGACCACATCCTGACGGACCCCCGCTTCGACGTCGGCCGGGTCGTCCAGGTCGCCACCCCGCACCCGGCCGTCTCCGACCACCGGCCGCTCATCGTGCAGCTGGACGCAGATAGACGTCCTCCAGGCCGTCCTCCGGGTCCCACTGCTCACCGATCTTCCTGAACCCGAACCCGGCGATCGTCGCCCGCGAGCCCACGTTGTCGGGGCGGATGCTCGCGCGTACCGCCGACACCGCCGGATCGGCGTCGGCGCGCGCGAGCAGCGCCCGCAGCATCGCCTTCGCGTAGCCGTGGCGCCGGTGCCGCGGATCCACCGAGTAGGCCACCTCGACGATCCCGTCCGCGTCCGGCGGCCCGTGGAAGCCGCCGTGCCCGACCACCACCCCCTCGGGCTCGGCCACCGCTGCCCGCGCGATCCAGTCGGCGCTCTGCGGGTCCCGCTGGATCTGCTCGAGACGGATCTCCCACAGCCAGCGCTCGTCCACCAGGTAGGGCGTCAGGGCCACGCCCGCCGCCGCGCTCGCCGCCGCCAGATCACCGTCGATCAGGGCCGACAACGCCGCGGGGGAGAGCTTCACAAAACGAATCTCCGGCACGCCAGGCATGATCACACAGAGTGGTGATCATCGCCACGTTGGTTGTGCACAACTCAATTGTGCGCAATGATTCACGGCATGGAGGCCACCACCGGACTCGAACAGATGATCTGCTTCGAGCTCTACGCCGCCAGCCGCGCCATGACCGCCCTTTACCGGCCGTTACTCGACGAGGCCGGCCTCACCTATCCCCAATACCTCGTCATGCGCGTCCTCTGGCACCGCAGCCCCATCACCGTCCGTGACCTCGGCGCCGCGCTCCGGCTCGACTCCGGCACCCTCTCACCCCTGCTCAAACGCCTCGAAACGGCCGGCCACCTGCGCCGCGAACGCGGCACCACCGACGAGCGCACCGTCGTCATCCACCTGACCCCCGCCGGCCGCCACCTCGAAGAAGACCTCGCCGGCGTACCGGCACAGATCGCCTGCGCCGCCGGCCTCACCCTCGACGAGTTCCACCAGCTGCACACCCTGCTCGGCCGCATCCGCGCCGGCTCCGACTGAAAGGCCACCATGGAAGCCCTCTACACCGCCTCCGCCACCGCCACCGGAGACGGCCGCAACGGCCACGTCCGCTCCGCCGACGGCGTCCTCGACTTCGACCTCGCCGTACCCAAGGAGATGGGCGGACCCGGGGGAGCCCTCACCAACCCCGAAGAGCTCTTCGCCGCCGGCTACGCCGCCTGCTTCCACAGCGCCCTCAAGGCCGCCGCCCGGCTCTCCAAGATCACCCTCACCGACACCGCCGTCACCATCGACATCGGCGTCGGCCCCAACGACCAGGGCGGCTACCAGCTGCAGGCCACCATCGAAGCCGAGATCCCCAGCGTCGACCAAGCCACCGCCCGCCGGCTGCTCGAGCAGGCACACCAGCTCTGCCCGTACTCCAACGCCACCCGCGGCAACATCGAGGTCACCCTCACCCTCGCCTGAGCTCTCGCGTGAGTTACAGCCCTCGCAACGCGCGGTTGGTGCGGTTCGCCCGCACCGCCGCGCGCTGCTGCTCCGCCGTCACCTCGATATACCCCTGCGACGTCGTCAACGACGCATGCCCCAGCAACCGCATGATCTCCGACGCGTTCGCGCCGTCCTCCGCCAGCCGCGTCGCGAACGTATGCCGCAACGCATGCAACTGCGCACCCCGCGGCACCCGATCGGTCACCCCCGCCCGCCGGTAACACGACTCCACCAGATACTGCAGCCCACCCCGGCGCAGCGGAGCACCCCGCCGATCCACCAGCAGCGCATCCCGCGGACCCGCCCGCCCGAACCGCACCCGCCGGCTGTCCTGATACCGCTCGATCACCCCATCCAGCTCCGGCTCGATCGGCACCGTCCGCGGCCGCCCACCCTTACCGGCCACCTCCACCCGCCGCTCACCCGGCCGCCCCTGCACATCCCCGACCCGCAGCGCCAGCATCTCCGACAGCCGCAACCCCGCACACAACGCCAGCGCCAGCACCGCCACATCCCGCTCCGGCCACGGATCACGCTGCCGCTCATCGGCGCTGCGCACCGCCGACAGCAACTGCTCCGGCGTGTCCTCACCCCGCAACGGCTTGGGGGAGTACGGCGCCGGCCGCGGCTTGTCGACCCCCGACATCGGATTGCCCGGCAGCACCCGCTCGGTCACCAGAAACGTGAAGAACGCGTTCCACGACGACCAGGCCCGCGCCACCGACGCCGGGGCCCGGCTTGCCGCGAACCGCGCGAACGCCGCCCGCAGCGAGCGAGGGGAGAGGTCACCCAGAGTGACAACATCGTCGCCGTCGCCGTCGCCGATCAGCGCGAGGACGGCGCCGAGGTCCCGCCGGTAGGCCTGCAGCGTGTGCACGGACGGCTTGCGCGTCGCCCGCGCCGCCAGGAACTCCTCGACCAGCCCCGCCACGCGTACGTCCTGTTCGTCCTGCATAAGGAATATTATGCAGCATTTAGGGGTTTTTGGGCGGGTTGGGCGGTGGCGGGTTCCGCAGGGGCGAAGATGTTGATCGTGGCCGCCTGAGGCGTGCTGAGGCGTGCTGCGGCGCTGCCGCCCGGTCGCGTGCGCCGGTGCAGATCGGGTCTCTCGCGAGTGATCCCGTGCGACGCCGGCTCCTGCGGGACGCCGATTCGGTGAGCGGGTACCTCTCAGGAATTCGCGCATGGCTGCAGGGGCCTCTGCGGGCTTGCCGCTCCTCTTCCGGCCGGACGCCACCGGCAACTTTACATAATGTAAATTATCGACCTGAGAAATTCTCGGCTGGACGCGCGAGGATGTGGGCATGTCCGAGCCGAGTTCGCGTGCGGCGTACGTCGTGTTCCAGGAGACGGCCGCCGGCACCTGGCAACTTATCGGCGAGGTGGCCCGGCGGCCCGGTCTGCCCGCTCGCCGTGGCCGGGCGCAGGCCGTCGAGGATGCGCTGGGCCGGGCACCGCGGGACGGTGAGCGGTATGCGGTGATCCCCCGCAGCGAGTGGCGGGTGGGTCTGGACTGGTGACTCCGGCGTCCTCCCCGCACCGTCGTGCAACTAATGGTTGCGTATTGCTGAGTGCCGGACTACCTTGATGTGCAACCGATGGTTGCGAAAGGTGGCAGGGCATGGAGTTCGGCACGCTGGAGCGGGAAATTCACATCGCGGCCTCCCCCGAGGTCGTCTTCGATGTGGTCAGCAGTCCGGAGCATCTGCGCGAGTGGTGGCCCGACGAGGCCGAGTACCCGGTGGTGGCCGGTGGTGACGGGCGGATCGCGTTCGGGGGCAACTGGGTCCGGTTCACGGTCGTGGATGCCGTACCTCCTGAGCGGTTTTCGTTTCGCTGGACGCACGCGGAGGGTGAGCAGGCCGCCGAGGGCAACTCGTTCCTGGTGGTGTTCGAGCTCGAGCCGTTCGCCGGGGGGACGCGGCTGAAGATGACGGAGTCCGGTTTCCGGGAGCGCGGCTGGGACGAGGCGAAGGTCGCGGCCGAGTACATGGACCACGTGTCCGGCTGGGACGTGTTCATTCCGCGGCTGCCGGCCTATGCGGTGAAGGTGCGCAACGCGTGATGGTCGACGACGACTTGTGGTCGGCGGTCGGTGATCCGACCCGGCGGCGGATGCTCGACCTGCTGCTGAGCGACGGCGGTGGGACGGCGACGAGCCTGTCGGAGCATCTGCCGGTGACGCGGCAGGCGGTGACCAAGCATCTGGTGGTGCTGGACCGGGTGGGTCTGGTGCACGCGACGCCGGCCGGCCGGGAGAAGCAGTATCGCGTCGATCTCGCACAACTGGAGCGGGCGGTGACGCAGATGGCGGACGTGGGGGCGGCGTGGGACGCGCGGCTTCAGCGGATCAGGCGGATCGCCGAGGCGATCGAGCGCAAGACCAATTCCTAGGGGGTACGGGTCATGGCCGACATTCTTCATCGGATCGGTGTCGTCGCCGAGCCGGAGCGTGTGTACGAGGCGTTGACGACGCTGGACGGGTTGTCCGGCTGGTGGACGGAGAAGACCAGTGGTTCGGTCGCGCCGGGCGGGGTGATCGAGTTCCGGTTCCGGCCGGGCGGGTTCGACATGAAGGTGGTCGAGCTGGAGCCGGGGCGGCTGGTGCGCTGGGAGGTGGTGGACGGTCCCGAGGAGTGGATCGGCACGTTCGTGCGGTGGGAGCTGCGTCGCGAGGGTGAGTGGACGATCGTGCTGTTCCGGCATGAGGGCTGGCGGGAGCCGGTGGAGTTCATGTACCACTGCTCGACGAAGTGGGCGACCTATCTGATGAGTCTCAAGGAGCTGGTCGAGACGGGTGCGGGGTCGCCGGATCCGCGGGACGTGCAGATCAGCGACTGGCACTGAAAAATTGTCGTAGGTGGTCGCTAGGGTCCCGGCATGGCTGATGACATCGTCGGGGCCCGCTTCGAGCGGACCACACTGTCCGCCCCGGTGTTCGAGCGGGTCGAGATCACCGGGGCCCAATTCCGCAACGTGGAGTTCAAGGACGCCGACATGCGCGGCGTCGACCTGGTCGGCGTGCGGCTGCGCGGCGGGATGCTCGATGACGTCGACATCAGCGGCGAGGTCGGCCGGGTGACGATCAACGGGATCGAGGTGGGTCCGCTGATCCGGGCGGAGCTGGAGCGCCGGCATCCCGATCTGGTGAAGATGAAACCGGCGGATGCGGCCGGGTTCCGGGAGGCGTGGGCGACGCTCGGCCGGCTGTGGGCGGGCACGGTGGAGCGGGCGTCGCGGCTGGATCCGGCGTTGTTGCACGAGTCGGTGGACGGCGAGTGGTCGTTCATCGAGACGTTGCGGCACCTGTCGTTCGCGACGGAGTCGTGGGTGTTGCGGGCGATCCAGGGCGACCCGGCGCCGTGGGATGCGCTGAGCCTGCCGTGGGACGAGATGGAGGACACGCCGGGTGTCCCCCGCGACCGGTCGGCGCGGCCGTCGTTGGCGCAGGCGCTGGCGTTGCGGTCCGACCGGTTCGAGCGGGTGCGTGCCTATCTGTCGACGCTGACCGACGACGAGCTGAACGGGATGACGACGCCGGTGGCGGGGCCGGGCTGGCCGCCGGCGAAGAGTTTCCCGGTGCGTAAGTGTCTAGAGATCGTGTGCAACGAGGAGTGGTGGCATCGGACGTTCGCCGAGCGGGACCTGGCGGTTCTGGAGGCGGCGTCGAAGTAGGCGGTGTCAGATCTTCGCCTGGTGGGTTCTGGAGTCACGGGCTTGGTCGCATCCTCGGCGGTGGGAGGACGATAGCCATGGCCGGTAATTCCTCACCCGTGAACGGCGACACCACCCAAAGGCAGTCGCCCGTGCAGCAGGCGACGGTACGGAAGGCGGCGTCGCGCGGTCGCCGCTCGTCCCCGTCGGCCCCGGCCCGGCCCGAACAGGTCGCCACGGTGGCCGCGCTCGATGCGATCGGGATCGCGGTCACCGTCACCGCGATCGTGGTGCTGCTGAGGGTCGGCGACGCCGCCGCCGGGTGGTGGGTGGCGACCGGGGTCGCCGTGGTGTCCGGGGTCGCGGCGACGATCGTCGTGGCTCGGTTGATGGTGCGGCGGTGGACGTTCGCGGCCACCGCCGAGTCGATCGCGCAGCGGCTGGACGACGGCGGGGCGGAGGGCGGCTCCCCGGCGGGCTCCGAGCTGATCGCGGCGGCGCAGCGGCTGCGGTCGGTGGCCCTCGACAACGATCTCGGCCCGGTTGCCGCCCGGCTCGACGAGGCGCTGAGCGTTGTCGAGGCGGAAACGGTCGAGGCGGGGAGATGAGCACCGAGGTGCGGGTCGGGGTGATCGCCGGAATCGCCCAGTTGCTGGCGGCGATGCTGGGCCTGTTCGGGGTGCTCGCGACCGCCGGGAAGCCGGACGCGGGCGATGCCGCGCGGGCGCCGGCAGCGTCGGTCTCCGCCACACCGGTGGCCGCTTCGTCGGCGTCGTCGCCGGTGGGTGCGCCGTGCACGGACGTGATCGACAGGTACCGACGGCTCGTAGCGAACAATCCGGCACTGGTGACGGCGCTGGACACGGCCGGGCCGGACGGGTTGTCTCCGCTGCGCGCCGACGCGGATGCCCGCCGGTGCGGCATCTCGGCGGCGATGCTGCGTACCCTGCGCTGACGGTCACCGCAATCATCTCGTCGGCTGCCGGACATGTGTGGTGGGCGGTCGCCGGGTTCAGGTGAGGACGTATACGTATTCCTCCACTCCGTCGGGGCCGGTCTGTTTCGTCTCGGGGCGGAACCCGCATTTGCTGAGCACGCGGATGGAGCCGGCGTTGTGGGCGGCGACGTAGGCGTAGATCGGGCGGGCCGGGATCTCGGTGAGGAGCTGGGTCAGGGCCGCGGTGGCTATGCCTCTCCCCCAGTGCTCGCGGCCGAAGCTGTAGCCGACCAGGCGGCGGCCGTCGGCGGTCCAGCTGCCGATGTTGCCGGCGACCTGGCCGTCGGCTTCGACGGTGCGGATGGTGACGCTGCCGTCGGCGCGGATCTTGGACCAGTGGGCGTCGAAGGTGTCGCGGTCGCGGGCGGGAAAGGCGGCCATCTGGGCGGCCTCGGGATCGGCCTGGTGGCGGTAGAACGCGTCGAGGTCGCCGTCCTCGACGTCTCGCAGGCGTACGTCGGTCACTGCCTTCTTCCCCTCCGTTCGGCTGGGGTCCATGCTTGACTCTCCCCCAGGAGGAGAGTCAAGCCCGCGCGCCGGCCGCTCCCCCGGGTTCGCGAGGCGAGCGGTCCGTGGCGCGTATGGGTGAGCAGAGCCGGGCGGCGACCGGGCGGGCGCTCCCGTTCAGGTCTGCAGGGCGGGGGTGGCGAGCATTCCGGTGAGCTGGTCGGCGCTCAGCGGCCGGGCGAAGTGGTAGCCCTGGGCGTGGTGGTAACCGAGCGCGGTGAGGCGGGTGGCCTGGTCGGCGGTCTCCACGCCCTCGGCGACGATGTCGAGGTCGACCGCGCGGGCCAGGGCGATCACCGCGGCGGGCATGGTGTCGCGCTGGCCGCTGGTGGTGCCCTGGGTGAAGGAGCGGTCGAGCTTGAGCTGGTCGACGGGTAGCTCGTGCAGCAGGGTGAGGGTCGACTGGCCGGTGCCGAAGTCGTCGAGGGCGATCCGTACGCCCATCTCTCGCAGGGTGTGCAGGGTGGCGACCGCGGAGCCGGCGTTGAGCTCGACGGCGGTGGTTTCGGTGATCTCCAGGGTGAGGCGGGTGGCCGCGACGCCGGTCTCGCTCAGGGTGGCGGCGACACGGTCGGCGAAGCCGGGGTCGGACAGCTGGCGGGCGGTCACGTTGACGTTGAGGATGCCGGGTGCGTCGGTGCCGTACCGCAGGGTCCAGTCGGTCAGCTGGGCGCAGGCGGTGCGCAGCACCCAGTCGCCGAGCGGGACGATCAGGCCGGTGCGTTCGGCGACCGGGATGAAGTCGGCGGGCGGGATGACGCCGCGGGTGGGGTGGGCCCAGCGGACCAGGGCCTCGACGCCGCGCAGGCGGCCGTCGGCGAGGTGCACGATCGGCTGGTATTCCAGGTAGAGCTGCTCGTCGGCGAGGGCGCGTTGCAGCTGGGCGCCGGTGGCGGCGGTGTCGGCGACGGCGTTGGCCATGCCGGCCCGGTAGTGCTGGTAGGCGCTGCCGCTGACGTTCTTGGCGGCGTACATGGCGATGTCGGCGCGGCGCAGCAGGTCGGCGCCGTGGTCGCCGCCTCGGCCGGTGGCGATGCCGATGCTGGCCCGCACGAGCAGGTCGTGGCCGTCGGCGAGGACGGGTTCGGCGAGGGCGGCGATCATGCGGCGGGCGGTGTTCTCGGCGTCGGCGCCGGTGACGTTGTCGAGCAGGACGACGAACTCGTCGCCGCCGAGGCGGGCGACGGTGTCGCCGGGGCGTACGGCGGCGGACAGGCGGGCGGCCACCGCGATGAGCAGCGCGTCGCCGGCGCCGTGGCCGAGGGTGTCGTTGACGGTCTTGAAGTCGTCGAGGTCGATGAGGGCGACGCTGACCGGGCGGCCGGGGCGGGCCGGGTCGAGGGCGGCGGCGAGCCGGTCGTGGAACAGGGCCCGGTTGGGCAGGCCGGTGAGCGCGTCGTGGGTGGCGGAGTGGTCGAGCCGGTCGAGCAGGTGGGCGTTCTCCCGGAACGCGGCGACCTGCCGCCAGACGACCAGGCCGGTGAGGGCGACGGCGGCGACGGCGACGACGAGGGTGTCGCGGTCGCCGGTGCGGATGCAGATCAGCAGCAGGGTGTCGATGCCGGCGATGGCCAGGTACGGCATGCGGCTGAACGGTCGGTTGGTGGCGATGCGCGGGGGTTCGCCGGCGGCGGTGACGCGGCGCTGGTGTTCGATGCCGGCGGTGGCGCTGATCATCACGACCGGGATGACGACCTGGGCGATGTTCAGGTCGGGGCGGCCGATGATGAACTGCTGGACGATGCTGCTGCAGCCGCCGGCGAGCAGCCCCACGGCGAACAGTTGCAGGGAGCGGCGGGCGATGTGGGCGCGGCCGGCGAGGGTGACCTTGACGATGGCGAAGACGGTCAGCTGCTCGAGCAGGCCGGTGATGGTGACCATCAGGAGCGGCGTGGTGTGGTAGCCGGTCTTGTCGAGCATGGGGTGGGCCTGGAAGTGCCACATGAACACGGCGACGCCGACCAGCACGGTGCCGGCGTCGAGGCTGACGCGCAGCAGGTCGCGCCGTCCGGTGACGCCGAGTGGCAGGCGGCCCAGACTCCAGAGCAACACCAGGACCGCGGCGGCGTACGCGAGGACGGTCGGCAGCGACATGTCCTGGGTGGGCGTGTCGGCGAGCAGTGCGTCGCGGGCGTTGAGGGTGGCGCCGAGGCACATCAGGGCGCAGGTCGCGGCCAGGTGCCGCCAGAAGCGGCGGCTGGCCGGCGTCAGGGCCGGCATGCGGGCGAACCGGGTGGCGGTGACAGCGGGGATGGCGGCGGCGACGGGCGCGGCGATCCACAGCAGGGCGGCCGGTCCGTGCGGGGCGGCGAGGTTGACGGCGAACACGACGACCGCGAACGCCGCCACGCCCATTGCGGCGGCGACGGGCGCGTTTCGCCGCAGCATCCCGTACGTCATGAACCCCAACTCCCGCCTTTCGTACATCAGTGCTGGCCTGATCGGCGGGGCGGCGCTTCGATCTGAGGTTTCTCGGTAGGTTCGGCGGGTGCGGATTCGTTGGATCACCGGATTCCTGGATACGCCGTCGCGGGTGGCCGAGCCGTTCTGGCTGGCGGTGACCGGGACGACATTGTCGGCGCGCCGCGACGGCGGTGTGTTCGCGACGCTGGTGCCGGCGGCCGGTGACGCCTGCCTGCGGGTGCAGGTGACCGGGGCGGGTAGGCCGGGCGCGCATCTGGATCTGCATGTGGACCAGGTGCCGGCGGCGGCGTCCGAGGCGGTCCGGTTCGGCGCCACGGTCGTCGTCGACACCGCGGACCTGGTGGTGCTGCGCTCGCCGGCGGGCATCGCGTTCTGCCTGGTGCCGTGGCACGGTGAGGCGGTCCGCCCGGCGCCGGTGACCTGGGCGGGCGGGCAGAGCAGCACGGTCGACCAGCTGAGCCTCGACATTCCCGGGCGGGCGTACGAGGGGGAGGTCGCGTTCTGGGCATCGTTGACCGGGTGGGCGCCCGTCCGGTCGGACCATCCCGAGTTCGGTTTCCTGTCCGGCGGGCCGGCGATGCCGTTGCGGCTGCTCCTGCAACGGCTCGGTGACGGTGCTCCGGGCGTACATCTGGATCTGGCTTGTGATGGTGTCGACCTGGAAGTTGATCGTCATGTGGCGCTCGGTGCCACTGTGGTGCGGCGGGTGGCCGGGGAATGGACGACGTTGCGGGATCCGGCCGGGCGCGAGTACTGCGTGACCGGGCGGCCGCCGGTTTTGTCGTAGGCACCTGGTAGAACATCTAGCACAAGCGTTCGAACGATGTGGGAGGGTAGCGATGGCGGCCGCGGGCTTGAGCACGCAGGAGCTGACGACGATCCGCGACACCCTCGCGGCGGGCCGCCGGCCCAAGGTGCAGTTCACCGAGTCGGCCGGGCAGATCGCCGGGCAGATCGGCCAGGTGGTGGCCCTGCAGGACCCGGCCGCCGGCGACGAGTGGGTGGTGGTGCGGTTCGGCCGCGACGAGCTGCCGTTCGCCCCGGCCGATCTGCGGGTCGCGCCGCGGGGCGCGGCCGCCCGGAAAGCGGCGCCCGCTCCCCCGCCGCCGGCGCCGCCGATGCCCGAGTTCGTGATCGACAAACCGGTGCCGGCGAAGGCGGGGCCGGTCAAGGCGGGGGCGGTCAAAGCCGGGCCGGTCAAAGCCGGGCCGGTCGAAGCCGGGCCGGTCGAAGCCGGGCCGGTCGAAGCCGGGCCGGTCGAAGCCGGGCCGGTCGAAGCCGGGCCGGTGGAACACGCGCCGCCGAAGACCGAGCCGGCGAAAGCCGCGCCGGTGCGGGCCGGCGACGGGGTGGCGCGCGAGGATAGGCCGGGCGCGCCTGCGCCGCGGAAGGGTGGGGACGACGTGGCAGAGGCAGCGCCGCGCAGGGCGGCCCGGCCGGCGAAGGCGAAACCGGCGCCGTCGCTGACCATGACGCTGGCGTACGGTGAGGGCGAGTGGACGGTGTCGGCCGCGCAGGGGACGAAGGTGCTGGCCAAGCCGTACGTGGTGCGCCCGGCCGAGGCGCTGCGGATGGTGTCGCTGGTCGACGTGCCGGGCGTGCAGGAGGCGGTCGAGCACATTCTGGCCGCCGAGCGGGCCGAGGCCGAGCGGCAGGCGCAGCGGTTGCGGGCCGAGCTGGCCGAGGTGGAGGCGCGGCTGGCCGAGCTCGGGGAGGCGGGCGGCGGCAGCTGAGGTTCGGCGCCGCCCTGGGCGCAGCCGTGTGGTGCGGCCGGGTGGTTCGGCCCGGTGGTGCGGCCGGGTGGTGCAGCCGGGTGGTTCGGCCCGGTGGTGCGGCCGGGTGGTTCGGCCCGGTGGTGCGCCCGGGTGGTGCGGCGACGGCGTGGGTCGTGGGTCACCGGGGATGTGGCCGGCGTGCGATCATTGGCGGCCTTATGGGGAGTGACACCTGGCGGGCGCCGCTGATGTGGCGGTTCATGCTCGCGTTGGCGCGCGTGGCGGTGTGGCCGTTGTGCCGGCTGCGGGTCAGCGGGGCCGTGCCGGCGTCGCTGCGGCGCGGGCCGCTGATCCTGGCCGCCAACCACATCAGCCCGTTCGACCCGGTGGTGATGACCGCGGCCTGTCACCGGGTCGGGATCACGCCGCGGTTCCTGGCCACCGGCGGGATCTTCGACGCGCCGGTGGCGGGGGCGGCGATGCGGGCGGCTGGGCACATCCGGGTCGACCGGAACACGGCCCGGGTCGCCGACGCGTTGCCTGCCGCCGCGAAGGCGCTGGCCGAGGGGTCGATGGTGCTGGTCTACCCGGAGGGGCGGATCGGGCTCGACCCGTGGATGTGGCCGGAGCGCGGCAAGACCGGGGTGGCGCGGATGGCCGAGGCGAGCGGGGCGCCGGTGCTGCCGGTCGCGCAGTGGGGCACGCACGCGGTTCTGCCGTACACGACGCCGGAGGGCATCGTGCGCTCGCTGCTGCGGGCGTTGTGGCGACGGCCGGTGGTGCACGTCCGGTTCGGTGACGCTCCGGTCGACCTGAGCGGGGTGACCGGCACGCCGGGAGCGCGCGCGATGAAGGCGACGCGGCTCATCATGGACGGCATCGATCAGGCCCTGGCCCCGCTGCGCGTGGGTGAGATGGAGATGCCGCGTTTTGTGGACGTGACCCGTCCCGATGACCGTTCCCGGGTGCGGCCACGGCCGGCTTCGTGCGCGCGCGGCTGACCCGGGGGCGTGTGCCGGTGAGCCCGGCGATGAGCGCCGCTAATCCGGCTGTGTGCGGCTGGTCCGCCGGTAACGGTGACTCCACCCCACCCTCGACTGGGTGGGGCCAGGTTAGGGCCCGGGTATGACACTTTCCGCGGGCCGTCCACAGCGGTGCGCGTGCGTGCCCCCTTTGCCCTGCTCACCTATGCGCGCGGGGCCGGCTCCTCCTGCACGTCGGCGGGGATGAGGCTGTAGGCGGCCAGGTCGTGGCGGCCGGAGCGGGTCAGGGCGGCGTTGCGCAGGATGCCCTCGAACTGGAAACCGGCGGCGGTCGCCACCTTGCGGGAGGCGGTGTTCGGGACGACGGCGTTGAGGGTCACGCGGGCGAAGTCCTGGTCGTGCAACGCCCACGCGGCAGTCGCCCGGGCGGCCTCGGGGGCGTAGCCGTGGCCGCGCGCCCACGGCGCCGTCCAGTAGTGGATCTCGCAGGTCATCGCGGTCCAGTCGGCGTCGAACAGTGACACGTGGCCGAGCAGGCGGCCGCCGTCGGCCGGTACGACCGCGAAGCTGGCCGGGGACGGCTCGGCGCACCAGGCCCGGGCCTGCTCGGCGGTCGCCCCGGCCAGCGCAAAGCCGGCGGGGGCCCAGCGTACGTAGTCGTCGTCGTTCCAGACCGTGTGCACGTCGGGGGCGTCCGGCTCGGCGAAGGGGCGCAGGGTCAGGCGGGCGGTTCGCAGCGTGGTGATCGGGAACGGCATGCCAGCATGATCTACCGAAATGCGGTGGACCGCTGGCCCGGGTGTCGGCGATGGTGACGTCCGTGAACGAGATCACGGACGCCGAGCGGCGGGTCTGGGCGCGGCTGCCGGCGGGTGCGGCGGCGGCGATCGGCGGGCTGTCCGGCAGCGACCTGCAGGTGCTGATGATGGGCATCGCGCGGGAGCGGGCGCATCGCGTACGGCCGGCGCAGGTGTTGCGACGGTGGCGGCAGGATCGGCTGGTGCGTCCGGCGGCCGCCGATCCGCGGGCGGTGGCGGCGCTCGAGGCGCGGCTGTGGGCGATGCTGCCCGCCGACGTCGACGGGGTGTTCCTGTCGCCGGTGGTGCCGCTGGGCACGTGTACGTCGGTGGCGCCGCAGAGCCCGAACCGGATCGTCACCACCACCCGGCCGGTCGAGGTGCTCAGCGACCCGACGAACGCGCTGGCGGTGGAGGCGGCGGACCGGCGTTCCCGGCAGGGTGCGGGCGGCGAGGTGCATCTGGCCGCCACCCATCAGATCCTGCGGGCGCAGCATTTCGGGCCGGGGCGGGGATCGCATTTCCGGCTGTTCTCGCTGGTCTCCAGCGCCCGCGACACCGGGTCGGGGCGCACCGAGGCGCGGCTGCTGGCCCGGCATCTGGCGTTCTGGCGGCAGATCCTGCCGGAGGTGGGCGGAACGGTGGTGCACACCGTCTTCGACGATCCGGTGCTGCGGGAGCGGCTGGCCGGCATGCTGCCGGAGGATCCGGGGCGGCAGCGCGGCCGCGGCTACTACACGGGGGCGGCGCTGCTGATGACGGCCGGCGGCGGGCTCGAGCGGGGTGGCGCGGCCGGCGCTCCGCACGGCGGCAACGACGCGGCGGAGCGGGGTGGAGGCGCGGTGGAGCTCGGGGACGGTGGTTTCACGACCTGGACGGCGCAGCTGCTGGGCGACGCGAAGGAACGCTGCCTGGTGTCGTGCCTGTCCACCGAGCGGATGGCGGCGCTGCTCGCCGGCTAGCGACGGCAGCCGGCGAGCTCGGGTGCGGGGCGGCCGGTGAGGATCTCCCCGGCGGCCAGCCGGCCGACCGCGGGGGCGAGGCAGACGGCGGAGTGCATGACGGCCACATACGTCGACGGGTCGAGGAAGCCGATGACCGGGCCGCCCTCGGGCATCGGGCGCTCCCCGACCGACCAGCCGGTCAGGCGCAGGTCGGCGCCGAACGCCGCGCGCAGCCGTTGCATCGTGTCGCCGGCCAGGGCGCGCAGCCCGGGCCAGGTGCGGTCGCGGCCGAGCGGGGCGGTGGCCAGCAGATGACCGGCGTGGTCCTCGCGTACCTCGAAATGGGGTGTCGCCACCACCGAGCGCACCAGGCCCGCCGGGCCGCGCAGCCGGATCAGGAACGCCGGGGACGCGGGCACCGTGACCCGGCCGCCGCTCAGCTCGGTCACCCCGGTGCCCGCGGCCAGCACGGTGATCTCATTCGGCGGGGTGGTCACCGCGGGAGTCTCCGCACCCGAGACGAGGCGGGCGCCCCGATCCCGGGCGGCCAGCAGCAACGCTCTCGCGGCCGCGGCGGCGTCGACCGCGCCGTCGCCGGGGATGTGCACGGCCGTGTCGGGGACGGTGCGCAGGGCGGGTTCCCGGGCGGCGGTCTCGGCCGCGCCGATCAGGTGCTGGCCGGGTGCGACGGTGGCGGGAGCGGGCCAGCTCAGCGAACCCGGCCAGCGTACGCCGACGCCGGGCACGGCCTCGGCCAGGCGCCGCCAGTCGGGCAGCACGCAGTCGCGCAGGTCGGCGGCGCCGCCGGGCCAGCCGGTGCCGGTGCCGCCGATCCACGCGAACGAGGACGCGGTGACGCCGGCGTCGCGGAACAGGACGGTGACGGCGGCGCCGGCGTCGGCCAGGTGGTAGGCGATCGACGCGCCGACGATGCCGCCGCCGACGACCAGGACCCTGGTCACCGGGCGGCGCTTAGGGCGGCCCGGCCGCGCTCGGCGACCGTCAGCCACCGGTCGACGGTCGCCTCGTCGTGGTGGCGGATCGACCAGTCGACCATGCGCAGGCTCATGTGCGCCCAGTAGGCGCGGCGCCGGCGCGCCGAGACCAGGGCCAGGCGGTCGTCGACCAGCGGCAGCAGGGCCGGTGCGGTGCCGGCGAGGAAGAACCGCAGGGTGACCAGGTCGAAGTGGCGGTCGCCGCGGACCGCGCCGTCCCAGTCGACGACGCCGCTGAGCCGGCCGGCGTCGACCAGCACGTTGCCGGGGTGGAAGTCCATGTGGGTCAGGTCGTCGCCGACCATGTGGGTGCCGTCGGCGCCGACCTCGTGCACCCAGTCGAGCAGCCGGGCGGTCCGCTCGCTGTGCCCGCGCATCGGGTCGTGCAGGCAGAACCCGGGCCCGTCGCCGGTCAGGTACAGCTCCGCCGGGCGCGGGTCGGGCGCGGCGGACAACACCCCGGCAAGCTGGTCATTCACGCGCAGCATCTGCCGTACGAGGGAAGCGTCCACGATGGCCGGCGGCGCGCCGGGAAGCCGTTGTTGCACGATGACCCGCACCCCGTCGACGCGGGCGGTCAACTCGTGCCGGGCCGTCGGCACACCCGCCTCCCGCGCCCGGTCGGCCAGCGCGCCGCTCCGGGTGCGTCCCGCGGTGAGCACCGAACGCCGCCCGTCCGGCCAGCGCACGAACGCGGCGCCGACCTCACCGCCGGGCGCCGGTCCTTCCAGGATCAGACGCACCCCGGTGATCTCGGCGATGCGCTCCAGGACGCGCGGAGCGTCGAGGCGGGCCACGCGCGGCCACGCCTCGGTAGTCACGGGCGCTGCCCGGGATAGGTCACGACGGCCCCCCGAACCGGTGACGGCGATCGACGTCCGACCACGACCGTAGCGGCTACGGCCGGGTAGGAGTGTCGGCTGACAGACCCGCAACCCTAGTCGATCGAGGTCAGGCCTGCGGCCCCCGCTGACGCAGGTAGGCCAGGACGGCCTCGCGGGTGGTGCGCACCCCGAACAACGCCCGCGCCTCGGCGATGCGCCGGTTGGCGGTGCGCAGCGACAGGAACTCGGCGGCCGCGGCGGCGGCGATGGTGTCCCCGGCGGCGAGCCGGTCGAGCAGCGCCCGCTGCTCGGGCACCAGGTCGGCGACCGCGTTGCCGCCGTCGCCCGGTTCCGGCGCGGGACCTTGCCGTACGGGTCCGAGCCGGTTCAGGTCGTCGATCAGCGCCCGGCCCAGCGGCGAGTCGGCGTCGCAGATGGCCACGATGCCGGCGCCGCGGGCGGCCGCGAGCACGGCCAGTTGCAGCGACTCGGGGTCGGTGATGCGGCCGTGCAGCACCAGCCGGTTGCCGGTCACGTCCCAGGCCGGATCGGGCAGGGCGAAGCCGTCGCGGGCGACCCAGCCGTCACGGATCAGGCGGCGTAGGACGGTGTCGGCGTCACCGGGCGTGGCGACGACGTGGCGAGGGGCGTCGGGCTGTCTGGTCACCGGCCATCCTTGGATGCGTCAGAGGGGAAGGTGGCGAAGGCGAGGGCGGCGGCTTCCGTTCTGGTGCGGGCGCCGAGCTTGCGCATGCCGGCGCGGATGTGGGTGTCGACGGTCTCGGCCGAGATGCCGAGCTGCCCGGCGATGCGCCGGGTGGGTTCCCCCGCGGCGACCAGACGTAACACGTCGGTCTCCCGGCGGGTGAGCTGGTCACCCGACCGGGGACTGCGGGTGTCGCGGTGCACGTGGTGCCGGCGCAGCCCGCGCCGGGCCCGCCCGGCGAGGACGGTCAGGCCCGCCGCGTCGGCGAGCCGTTCCGCGTCGAGCAGCGCGGCGACCGCGCGGGCCGGGTCACTGTCGGTGAGCCCGGCGGCGAGCAGGCAGCGGACCTGTTCCCGCAGCGCGACGGGCCGCCACCCGTCGGCCGCGGCGGTGAATCCGGTGCCGGTGGCCCACGCGGTCAAGGTCCGCCGGGCCGGTGCGGGCAGCCCGGCCGGGATGGCCGGGGCGCCGGTGGCGCCGAGATCGTGGGCCGCCCACCGGGCGGTGATGGCCCGCAACCCGGCGAGCAGTCCGTGGGTGTCGCCGCCGGGTCCGGTCATGGCCCGGTCGGGTTGCCCGTCGAGCCATGCGGTCTCCTGCGCCACCCACGCGGTGGCCGGGTGCGCCGGCGCGGCGTCGAGGTGGGCGCGGGCGGCGCCGAGCAGGCCGGTGTCGGCTTCGATGAGGGCGGTGGCGGCGGTGGCGTAGCCGCGGGCTTCGTCGGGGATGGCCCGGTCGGCGAGATTCCCGGCGCGCAGCAGTACGCCGTCGGCGTCCCCGTGGTCGCCGGTGCGGTCGTGGTCGGGAGCGGAGGACGCGCTCGCCGAGAAGCCGCCGGGCGCGGCGGCGCTCGCTGCGGCACCGCCGAGTCCGGGAACGCCGAATGCGGGAACGCCGATGCTGGTCGGTGCGGGGGCGTCGGGTGCCGGCCCGGTCACAGCGGAGCCGCCGGCCCAGAAAGGAGCGGCCCCGGAGGACGCGGTTCCGGCCGGAAGGGCGCCGGTGGAGGGCGTTTCGGGGGCGGCCGATGACGGCGACGTTGCGGCCGGCGGGAATAGCGGTGCTGCGGCGTGGGACGCCATCTCGTCAGCTTGCGATGACCGTGCAGCGGCGTGCGGTGAAGGCCCGTCGGTCTCCGATGATGGCCCCGCGGTGTGTGGTGAAGGCCCGTCGGTCTCCGATGATGGCCCGGCGGCGTGGGATGTCGGGGCGGCGTCCGGGGGTGGCGGCAGGGCGGCGCCGTGCAGGGCGATGGCCCAGTCGGCGGCGGCGGCGAAGCGGGTCTGCCAGCCGTAGGCCAGCGCGTCGGCGCAGTCGCGGGCGGCGCGCCGGGCGGTGGTGGCGGCTTCGGTGAGGCGGCCGTCGGCGACCAGTTCCTCGACAAGCAGCCAGGCGCTCCAGCGGGCGATCTGCGGGTCGGCGGTGGCGGCGGCCGCGGCGAGGGCGGTGTCCCAGCCGGCGGTGCGGTGGCGGGCCTGGACGGCGGCCAGCGCGGCGGCGACGCCCGGCGGCGGGCTGGGGTGGCGGGCGCTGATCTTCCCGGCCAGGTCCTGGGCGGCGACGGGGTCGGCGGCCAGCTCGGCGAGCAGCAGGACCCGGTCGCGGGCGGCGACCACCGGTGCGGGGGCGGCGTCGGGGACGCGCGCGACCGCGGCGCGGGCGGCGGCGGGCCGGCCGGCTTGCAGGAGGGCTTCGCCGCGCAGGACGTCGGCCTCGGCGGCGAGCGCCGAGCCCGCGGCGATGCCGTCCGGGCCGGCGGGTGCGGTGGCCGGGGAGGAGGTGGAGCCGGCGGGAGCGGCGGGTGAAGAGGAGGTGGCACCGGCGGGAGCGCCGGCTGAGGAGGAGGTGGCGGCGGGAGCACCGGTGGGGAAAGTCAGGATCTGTGCGGCCGCGGCGGGGCGGCCGGCGGCCAGCAGCGCGTCGGCGGCGGCCAGGCGCACGCGCGGGTCGATGGGGGTGTTCAGCTCGCAGGCGAACTGCAGCAGGGCGGCACGGTCGCCGCCGGTGGACCGGTCGGCGGCGGTCAGCGCCATGCGGTGGGCGGCGGCCGCGTCGCCGGCGGCGGCGAGGTGGCGTGCGGCCTCGGCGGGCGGGGTGAGCTGGGCCAGCCGGGTGTGCAGCTCGGTGCGGCCGGTCTCGTCGAGCAGGCCGGCGGCGGTCTCGGCCACGTAGGTGGAGGTCGGGATCAGGTCGCCGGTGGGTGCGGTGGTGATCAGGCCGGCGGCCCGCAGGTCGGCGGCGCCGGGGCCGAGCAGCGCGGCGGGGGCGGGGCGGCCGAGCAGCCCGAGCGCGGCCAGGGCGGTGCGGGCCGGGCGGGGCAGGTCGGCCAGGGCGGTGGCGATCGCGTACGCCACCTGGTCGATGCCCTGGTGGCCGGGGGCGCGACCGGCCGCGGCCTGCCGGGCCAGCGCGGTGATCGCCAGGGGGTTGCCGCCGGCCCGGTCGACCACCGCCCGCAGGGTCGCGTCGCCCAGCTGCGCGGCCGTGCGGCGGGCCAGGTCGAGGGCGGCCTCCCGGCTGAGCGGCGGCACGTCGGCCCACAGGGTGGCCGCCTCGTGCAGGGCGGCGGTGGTCTCGGCGCTCAGCCGGTGCGGGGTGCGCACGGCGACCAGCACCCGGCAGTGCGCGGCCAGCAGCGGCAGCGCGGCCAGGGTGGCGGCGTCCGCGTACTGGATGTCGTCGAGGACCAGCAGGCCACCGCGGACCCGGGACCGGACGGCCTCGGCGAGCAGGTGCACGTCGTGGGCGGGCAGCCGGGCCCGCACCGCCCGGGACAGGGCGAGGGCGGGGGTGGTGCGCAGCATGGCCAGGCCGCCGCCGGCGTGCACGGGGCCGGGCAGCTGCTCGGTGATGCGGCGCAGCAGGGTGGTGCGGCCGCAGCCGGGCGGGCCGGCCAGCACGACCAGGGCGGGGCGGCGGAGCAGGGCAGCAGCGTCGCCGGCCGGCTCCTTCACATCCGCCACCGGTGCCCTCCCCTGTCCTCATGGCACGAACACGGGATCCCGTGACGCGCGGCTGTCCGTAGGCTGTGCTGCGGCGGGCACCCGGCCCGCCCCGCGCTGGGAGGGTCAAGGTGCCGACGGCCGTGGTCGCCTCATTCTCGCCGACAGTGTGCCTGGCTGACGAGTCGTTGTGAGCGGTCCGCTGAGCGCCAGCGTAGCGACGCTGTGTGACGAGGTCGCCGGGCGGATCGGCCCGGAGGCCGGTGGCCAGCTCAGACAGATCAGCGACAGGCTCGGCGAGCCGTTACGGGTTGCGATCGCGGGTCGCCTGAAAGCCGGAAAGTCGACACTCGTCAACGCCCTGATCGGGCGGCGGGTGGCCCCGACGGCGGTCGGTGAGTGCACCCGGGTGGTGACCCGGTTCCGGTACGGGCCGGCCGACCGGGTCGACGTGGTGTGCCGCGACGGGCAGCGCCGCAGCCTGCCGCTGGACGACGACGGGATGATCCCGCAGCGGCTGGGCGTGCCGCTGGGCCGGGTCGCCTACGTGGATGTGACGCTGACCAGCGAGAAGCTGCGCGACCTGACCGTGGTCGACACGCCCGGGCTGGCGTCGACCGACACGATGGTGTCGGCGCGGGCCGAGGAGGCGGTCGGCGTGTCGACGGCCCCGTTCGACGCCGACATCGACGCGGCGTCGGCCCACGAGGTCGCCGCGGCCGAGGCCGTCGTCTACGTCTTCACCCAGGCGGTACGGGCCGACGACGTGCGCGCGCTGGAGGCGTTCCGGGACGCCTCGGCCCGGCTGGCGTCGTCGCCGATCAACGCGCTGGGCGTGTTCGCGAAGGTCGACACCCTGGTCGGTGGGGCCGGCGACCCGTGGCCGGTGGCCGAGCCGCTCGCCGCTCAGCAGGCGGGGCTGCTGGCCCGTACGGTGTCGGATGTGGTTCCGGTGATCGGCCTGCTGGCCGAGACGGCGGAGGCAGGCCGGCTGACCGCCGCCGACGGGCAGGCCCTGCGCCGGCTGGCCGGGCTGCCGGCGGCCGAGCTGCGGCTGATGCTGGCCTCGGTCGACCTGTTCCGCAGCCGGCCCGCGCCGGTGCCGGCCGAGCGGCGCGAGCGGCTGCTGAGCCTGCTCGACCTGTACGGGATCGGCTTCGCCCTGGCCCAGCTGGCGGCCGAACCGCAGCTGGGCACCGGCGAGCTGGTGCGCCGCCTGGTCGCCGCCTCCGGTTTCCCGAGACTGCGGGAGACGCTCGAGGAGACGTTCCGGTGGCGCTCCGACGCGATCAAGGCCGGCTGGGCGCTGGGCCGGGTGGAGCGGATGGCCGGGCACACCCGCGACGAGTCCGACCGGGAGACGCTGCGCGACGCGGTCGAGCGGCTGCTGCGCGACCCCGCCTACCACCGGCTGCGGCTGCTGGACGCCGCCCAGCGGGTGGCGACCGGCACGGTGCCGCTGCCGGCCGCCTGGGAGGCGGAGCTGACCCGCCTGGCCACCTCCGACGACCCGGGGTGGATCCTGCGCCGGCCCGGCGCGAGCGCCGACGAGCTGGCCGCCGCCGCGGTCGAGGCCGCCAACCGGTGGCGGGTCTACGCGGTCGCCGGCGCCGGGCCGGCCCAGTCGCGGGTCGCGCAGGTCGCCCACCGCGGCTTCCACCTCCTGGCCCAGCAGGTGCGCCGATGACCACGCCGACGACCGCCGGTGATCTCACGCCCGTCCTGGATGCCGCCGTGCGCGACACCCTCGCGTACGTGCGCACCGTGGACGCCGATGCCGGCGCCGACCTCGCCGAGCTGCGCCGCCGCCAGCTCGTCCGTCCCTCGATCGTGGTCGTCGGCGAGACGAAACGCGGCAAGAGCTCGCTGATCAACGCGCTGCTCGGCGTGCCCGGCCTGTCCCCGGTGGACGCCGCCGTCGCCACCGCCACCTACCTGCAGTTCGTGCCGGGTGAGCCGGGCATGCGGGCCTGGACGCCGGGCGCCGCCGGCCCGGTCGAGATCGACGACCTGCGCCGGTGGGCGACCGGCGAGCAGAAGGCCCGCCGCATCGAGGTGTCGCATCCGGCGCCGCTGCTGCGCTATCTGAGCCTGCTCGACACCCCCGGCGTCGGCGGCCTCGACCCGGCGCACGCCACCGTCGCGCTCGCCGCCGTGGAGAAGGCCACCGCGCTGCTGTTCACCGCCGACGCGTCCGCTCCGCTGTCCGCGCCCGAGCTGGAGTTCCTGGCCGCGGCCAGCGAACGCGTCGACGTCGTCGTCTTCGCCCTCACCAAGATCGACGTGTTTGCCGGGTGGCGGCGCATCGCCGACGACAACCGGGCCCTGCTGCGCGCGCACGCGCCCCGCTTCGCCGACGCACCCTGGTTCCCGGTCTCGGCCACCCTCGCCGAGCTGGCCGTGGCCGCCCCGGCCGGCGAGCAGGCCGCCCTCGTCGACGCCTCCCGCATCGCCGGCCTGCAGCACGCCCTGGTCGACCTGGCCGGCCGCGGCCACCAGCTGCAGCTGGCCAACGTGCTGCGCGCCGCCCGCGGCGAGCTGACCCGGCTGGCCGCCGCGGCCGCGGCCCGGGTCGAGGCGGCCGGCGCCGACCCGGCCCGCCACGCCGAGCTGCGCGCCGAACGGGCCGCCCTGGCCGCCCGCAAACGCACCGAGTCCCGGCAGTGGACGCTGCTGCTGAGCACCGAGACGCAGCGGGCCCGCATCGAGACCGTCGGGCAGCTGCGCACCAGCATCGCCACCCTGCAGCAGCAGTTCTCCGAACGCATCGACACCGGCCGCGGCGAGGCGCTGACCGGGCTGCCCGACGCCGTCGACACCGCCCTGCAGGCTCTCGCGGCGACGCTGTCCACCCAGCTGGAGGTCACCTTCCACGAGGTCGGCGAGAAGGTGCTGGCGTCGGTGTTCGACGAGCAGGAACGCGCCGCGATGCTCGGCCGGCTCAACGCCACCCTCCGGCACGCGCTGGCCGCCGCCCCGCCGCGCGACGGGTCCGGGGAGAACGCGCTGATCGCCCTGTCGGCCGGCGGCATCGCCTTCATGGCCGGCCGCGGGGCGATCCTGGGCGCGTCGGTGTTCGCGCTGGGCGGCCTGCTGGTGCCGGTCGCCGGCATCGGCCTCGGGCTGGCGGCCGGCGGGTACGTGCTGTGGCGGCGCCGGGTGCAGACCGACCGGCAGCAGGCCCGGGTCTGGCTGCGCGACGTGCTCGGCGAGGCCCGCGCGGCGCTGGCCGACGAGATCGCGAACCGGTTCACCGACCTGCAGTACGCGCTGTCGGTGGCGGTGGACGACGCGGTCGAGCGGCGGCTGCGCGACCTGGACGCGCACCTCGCCGAGCTGGACGCGGCGGCGGCCGAGGATGCGGCGGGGCGGGCCAAGCGGCGGGCCGCGGCGCAGAGCGACCTCGACGCCGTACGGGCGAAGCTCCGCGCTGTTGACGACGTGCTGATCCGGGCGCGGGCCCTGACGCCCGTCCCGTACGACGAGGAGAACCGATGACGGATCACCACGATTTCGGCGATCACGATTTCGGGTACGACGCGCAGCACGACCCGCTGCACGATCCGCTCGAGCACGAGACGCCGCCCTACGAGCCACCCGACGACCACCTGGCCTGGGACGACGGCCCGCACCACGACCCGGCCGCCGTGCACGACGCCGGCGTGCACGAGGCCGCCGTGCACGAGGCCGGCGTGCACGAGGAACCCGTGGCCGACGAGCCGGCCGATCACGCCGATGTCACCGAACCGCCGGCCGACACCCATCAACCCGACATGTCGGATGTTTCGCAGGAGTCGGTATTCCCGCCGCCGGTGGACGTCGGGGACCTGCCGGAGCCGGTGGACGGCTTCCCGTGGATCGACACCGGCAGCCTCGGCACCCACGAGATCGCCGCGGCGCCGGCCGACGGCGAGCAGCAGACACCGCCGCCGGCCGAGCTCGCCGAGTACGCCGCCACCGACCTGCCGCCCGGCGCCGAACCGTGGGCAGTGCTCGCCGACTCCGACGACCCGGCCACCGCCGCCCTGGCGAAATGGTGGTCGCGGAACTGAGTACGCGCCTCCTGTTCGACGGCGGCCCGCGGATGGCATAGTGACCCGCGCACCGATCGACGACCTGGAGCCACGATGGCCGCAACCACCGGCACCCCCACCGACGTCCCCGCGGCCGGCCGCCGGGAACGCACCGGCTGGTACTTCTACGACTGGGCCAACTCGGCGTTTGCCACCACGGTCCTGACCGTCTTCCTCGGACCGTTCCTGACCAGCATCACCAAGGTCGCCGCCGGCTGCCAGCTCAGCACCGACGTCGACGACTGCACCGGCCGGGTGCATCCGCTGGGCATCGCGGTGGCGCCGGGCTCCTTCTACCCGTACGTCGTCTCCCTCTCGGTTCTCCTGACGGTTTTCGTTCTTCCGGTGATGGGCGCGGTCGCCGACCGGACCCCGCGCAAGAAGCTGCTGCTGGCCGTGACCGCGTTCCTGGCGTCGGCGGCGACGATCGGCTTCGTCTTCGTCACCGGCGACCGGTACCTGCTGGGCGGGCTGCTGTTCCTGGTCGCGAACATCTCCGGCGGCGCGTCGATCGTCGTCTACAACTCCTTCCTGCCCCAGCTGGCCGGCCCCGACGAACGCGACAAGGTCTCCAGCCGCGGCTGGGCGCTGGGCTACCTCGGCGGCGGGCTGCTGCTGGCGTTCAACCTCGTCGCCGTGACGATCCTGTCGGTCGACGGCGACGACCAGCGCACCCTCGACATCGCCCGCTGGTGCATCGTCTCGGCCGGCGTGTGGTGGGCGCTGTTCACCCTCATCCCGCTCGCCTGGCTCAAGGAGCACCCGGGCGCGGAGGCGTCGGCCGCCCGCGGCAACGTGCTCGTCGACGGGTTCCGGCAACTGGGCCGCACCATCCGCAACGTCCGCGCGTACCCGCTCACCCTATTCTTCCTGCTCGCCTACCTGATCTACAACGACGGCATCCAGACCGTCATCGCGCTGGCCTCCCAGTACGGCACCGAGGAGCTCGACCTCGGCCAATCCACCCTGATCATCACGATCCTGCTCGTGCAGTTCCTGGCCTTCGGCGGCGCCCTGCTGCTCGGCGCCATGGCCGCGAAGGTCGGCGCCCGCAAGACGGTGCTGTTCTCGCTGGCGCTATGGCTGGCCGTCGTGGTCGCCGCCTACTGGCTGCCGGCCGGCGAGCCGCTGCCGTTCATGCTGCTCGGCGTCGCCATCGGCCTGGTGCTGGGCGGCAGCCAGGCACTGAGCCGGTCCCTGTTCTCGCAGCTGATCCCGGCCGGCCGCGAAGGCGAGTACTACGGCTTCTACGAGATCAGCGACAAGGGCACCAGCTGGCTCGGGCCGCTGCTGTTCGGCCTGGTCTTCCAGATCACCAACAGCTACCGGTTCGGCATCATCTCCCTGGTGATCTTCTTCCTGGTCGGCGGGATCCTGCTCGCCCTGGTGCCGATGCGCCGCGCCATCACCGCCGCCGGCAACACACCCCCCAGACTGATCTGATGGACATCACCGTCGACCCCGGCTCGGCCGTCCCCCCGTACGAGCAGGTCCGGCTGCGCATCGCCGCGCTCGCCGCCGACGGCACGCTCCCCGCCGGGGCGAAGCTGCCGCCGGTACGCACCCTGGCCGCCGACCTCGGCCTGGCCGCGAACACGGTCGCCCGCGCCTACCGGGAGCTCGAGCAGGCCGGCCTGGTCGAGACCCGCGGCCGGCTCGGCACCGTGATCACCGCCCGGGCCGCCGGCACCTCGGCGCGGGCGCAGCAGGCCGCCGCCGCCTACGCCGAGAACGTCAAGGCGTGGGGGGTGCCACCGGAAACCGCCCTGGCGCTGGTGCGCGCCGCGCTCGGCCTGTAACCGCCGTCAACGCGCGCCGCATCCCGGGCCGGCGGCCGGGTCGCGGCGCCCCACTAGGGTGGGCGGCATGCCCGCCTCCCCCTACGTGACCCGGCTGCGCGCCCACATCGGCCACGACCTGCTGCTGCTGCCCGGCGCCAGCGCCGTCGTCCGCGACGACCACGGCCGGATCCTGCTGCTGCGCCGCGGCGACAACGGCAAATGGTCGATCCCGGCCGGCATGATCGAGCCCGGCGAGCAGCCCGCCGACGCGATCGTGCGCGAGATCCGGGAGGAGACCGGCGTCGACGCCGAAGTGCAACGGGTCGCCGGCATCGCCACCCACCAGTCGCTCTACCCCAACGGCGACCGCTGCCAGTACCTGTCGGTCTGGTTCCGGTGCCGGGCCGTCGGCGGCACCGCCCGGCCCGACGGCGACGAGTCCCTGGAGGTCGGCTGGTTCACCCCGGACACCCTGCCGCCGGGCCTCGACCAGCGGGACCTGATGCGCATCGAGACCACCGCGGCGCCGGACGCCCCGGCCGTCATCCTCTAAAGAGCGTCCGGGCGCGACAGACCCGGATGCCGGTCGGCGCCCGCCGCCGCGAACCAGGTGCCCTCGCCCGCCGCCGTCGACAGCCGCAGCTTCGCCCACTCGTCCAGACCCTCCGGCGGCGACTCCCGCCAGGCGACCTCCAGCGACTCGTCACCGTCGGCGGCCGGCACACCACCGACCGCCCGGCACCGGAACCACACATTCAGGTACTCGCAGCGGTCCCCGTTCGGATACTGCACCGGATGCGTGGCGACCCCCGCCATCGACTCGATCTCGACCCGGACGCCGGTCTCCTCCCACACCTCCCGCACCACCGCCTCCGACGGCTGCTCCCCCGGCTCCACCATCCCGGCCGGCAGCGACCACCTGCCGTTGTCCCCGCGCCGCACGAACAACACCCGGCCCCGCTCGTCGCGCACGATCGCCGACACCCCCGGCAACAGCAGCAGATCGTGACCGATGTGGGCGCGCAGGGCGGTGACATACTCCGGAACCGGCATGATCGGCAGCCTAGGCCGGGCCCGCAACCGGCCGGTCCGCGAAAATCCAGTCCAGGCCGTCCGCGCCGGCCGTGTCCAGATGCTCCGCCCGCCGCAGACCCGCCCGCACCGCCACCCGCGCCGACGCGGCATTACCCGGCCGCACCCGGGCGATCACCGGCAACCCGACCCCGGCCACCGACGCGACCACCGCCGACGCCGCCTCCGACGCCAGACCGGCACCCCACGCGGCCGGCTCCAACCGGTAGAACAGGTTCAGCACCGGCCGCTCATGCAGACGCATCAGCTTCACCCCGCAGAAACCCACCACATGCTCGCTGCCATGCCGCCGCAGCACGTAATAGCCGTAGCCGTGCCGCTGCCAATGCGCCATCCACCGCCGGCACCGGTCCACCGCCTCCGCCCGCACCGTGATCATGTCGGACGGGTTGTGCTCACACGCGACCGGATCGGCGTGGATCCGCAGGATCGCATCCGCGTCCGCCTCCCCGGGCGGCCGCAACGACAGCCGGTCGGTGTTCACGCCGGCCGGCCCCGCAGCACCAGGACGTGCCACAGATACTTGACCAACTGCGGGTCGGCGCCCGGCTCCCGGGCCGCCCGCCCCACCACCTCCGCGGTCAGCTCCGCCACCCCGTAGCGGGCCGCCACCCGCGCCGCCAACGGCGGAACCTCCGGACCGCGCAACTCCACCGGAAAGCCCGCCGGGGCCAGCCGGAACCCCGGCGACCACGTCAAAGTCCCGCACAACGACCGCAGGAGCGGCTCGAACCGCGTACCGGCGAAGGACGGGTCCGCCACCACGGCCGCGACATCCTCACCCACCGCGACACCACCGTGGACCTGGGCCTCCACGTAATGATCCATCGCCCGGCCCGCCGCCGTCCGCGGCCGCGCCAGCGCATCCACCCACTCCCGCGGCGAACCCGCGGCCACATTCAGCGCCCGGCCGGTCGACGCCACCTCCGCCAGCAACGCCGCCCACACCGCACCGAACGTCTCCGCCGTCCCCACCACCGACGGCAACGTGACACTGTCGCCGTGACTGAACGTCGCCCGCCGCGCCACCTCCGCCCGCAACACCAGATGACACGACCCGAACCGCGGCGACGCCCCATCCGGGAAACCGGCCAGATTCAGCGCACCGTAGACCGGCCGGCCGGCGCTGCCCGCATACACCCCGGGAAACATCCGCTCCTCCCACGCCCGGCGCGGACCACCCAGCCCACCGTTCGAGATCCCCGTCTCGAACTGCGACCGGTACATCCCCTCCGCCGCCAGATGCTCGGCCACCGTCGCGCCGTCCGCCAGCAACCGGTCCGGATGGAAGTTCACCGTGATCGGCGCCGCCACCACCGGACCCGGCTGCGGACACAAACCGCGCACATGCGCCAGCGCCCGCTCGGCCGCGCTCACTTCGCCGCGATCGTGTCCGTCGCCAACAGCACGATCAACAAAAGACCCACCACCACCCGGTACGCGATGAAGATCGCATACGAGTGCTTCGCGATGTACCGCAACAACCACGTCACCGCGAACAACGCCACCACGAAACTCACCGCCGTCGCCGTCAGCGTGTTCACCCAGCCCACACCCTCGGCGATGTTCCCCGCCTCGTCGTGCACCTGCAGCACCGTCGCACCCAGCAGCGCCGGGATCGACAGGAAGAACGACAGCTTCGTCACCGTCACCCGGTCGAAGTCCCGCAACAGGCCGGCCGACATCGTCGCCCCCGACCGCGACACCCCCGGAATCAGCGCCAGACACTGCGCCGTACCGATGATCAGCGTGTCCTTCCAGGTCGTGTCGTCCTCGTGCCGCACCTGCGTCGCCGCATGATCCGCGAACGCCATCACCCCCGACCACAGGATCAGCGCACCCGCCACGAACCACAGACTCCGCAACGTCGTCTCGATCGTGTCCTGGAACGCCAGCCCGATGATGCCGATCGGGATCGACCCCAGGATCACCGCCCACCCGAACCGCCAGTCCGGATCCTTGCGCGCCTCCGCGCTCAACAACCCCCGCACCCACGCCGGCACGATCCGCAGAATGTCCTTGCGCAGGAACCACACCGTCGCCAGCACCGCGCCCGACTGGATGATCGCCGTGAACGCCGTGATGTCCGGCGAGTCGATCTGATAACCCAGCAGCTTCTCGGCAATGGTCAGATGGCCGGTACTCGAGATCGGCAGGAACTCGGTGACCCCCTCCACCGCACCCAGCAGCACCGCCTCGAAGATGTTCACAACCGACCGCCTCTTGTCCCGGACCGCTGACCGCGGATGAGCATAGGGGGACCCGTCACGGCCCGGCGCGGCGGGCACGCGCCGCCGCGATCATGTACGCCGGATCACGATCCAGGTTGTGCCGGTCCCGGTCATAGCGCCGCGTCGTCCGCGGATCGGCATGACCCATCGCATCCTGCACATCCTCCAACGGCACACCCTCCGACCGGGCCGCGGTGGCAAAAGCATGCCGCAACGAATGCGGCGACAGACGATCGGCCGCGGGAATACCGGCCTCCGACGCCAGACGCCGTACGAGCCGGAACACCGCATGCCGATCCAGGCGCCCGCCGCTGGAGGTCACGAACAACGGCCCATCACCGCTCGTCCGGCCATCACCGCTCGTCCGGCCATCACCGCTCGTCCGGACGGCCAGGTAACGGTCAAGCGCCTCGGCCGCATCCGCGGTCAGCACCCGCCGCCGCGGCCGGCCACCCTTCCCGACGAACCGGACCGTCCGATGACCACGCTCCCAGCCCACGTCGGACAAATCCAGGCCGACCAACTCCCCCACCCGCAAACCCAGATCCGCCAGCACAGTGATCACCGCCCGGCTGCGCTCCCCCGCCCGAGCCGCCGCCACCAGCAGCGCATCCACCTCCCCCGGCGTCAGACCCACCGTCGCCGAATGGTCCCGGGACACGTACGGCCGATCCGCCCCGCCCACCGGATTCGCCTCCACCGCGCGAATCTTCACCAGGAAGTCGTACCAGCTCGACAAACCCGACAACTTACGCGCGACCGTGGTCGCCGCCAGCTTCCGCGCCTCCAACCCGCGCGCATACGCGTTCACATCCAGAAACGACGCCCGCAGCGGATCCTTCTCCTGCGCCCCACACCACGCCAGCCACCCCGCCACATCCCGCCGATACGCCGCCCGCGTGTGCTCCGACAACCGCCGATTCGCCAGCCACGCCTCGGTCACCCGCTCCGCCGCACCCAACCCCGCGACCGCGCCGCCACCCTGCCTCGGCACCACCTGCATGCCGCCATCGTCTCAGCTCGACGACACACCACCCGCCGCGACATGCCAGCGACGCCCAAACCCCACCGCATCGGCGAAATACCGGTCATGCGTCACCGCCACCAACGTCCCCCGGAACCGCCGCAACGCCTCCTCCACCACCTCCAGCGCGTCGAAATCCAGAAAGTTCGTCGGCTCATCCAGCACCAAAACCCGCGCCGGACCGTTCACCAGAACCGCCAACACCAACCGCCGCAACTCCCCCGCCGACAAACTCCGCGTCCGCACCTCCCACTGATCCGGCCCGAACTGATGACCCGCCAGCAACCGCTCCGCATCATCCACATACACCGGCACCCGCGACCGGAAGAACTCCATCACCGTCGCATCCGACCGCAGCCCGTCCGACGTCTGCGGCAACACCGCCACCTCATCGCCACCCACCTCGGCCAGCGCCCGCAACAACGTCGTCTTCCCCGCCCCGTTACGCCCGGTCACCAGGATGCGATCCCCCCGCCGTACATCCAGATCGACGTCGTCCAGCAACACCCGGTCACCGAAACGCACCGACAACCCCCGCAGCTTCAGCACCACCTCCCCCGCCTCCGCCTCATCCGCCGGAAACGCCAGCGTCAACGGCGGCCGCGCCTGCGGCCGCGCGACCCACGCCGTCGACTCCATCCGCCGCCGCAACCGCCGCTCCCGCACCTTCGCCTTGCGCGCCACCAACTGCGCCACCCGCTTCAGATGCGGCGCCGCCACCCCCAGACCCGACATCGTCTCCACACCCCGGGCCTGCTGCTTCGTCCGCTCGATATCCGCCTCCCACCGGCGGCGATCCTTCTCCTGCGCCTCGAAATCCAGCAGCAACCGCTCCCACCGCCGCTGCTTCTCCGTCCGGTTCGCGCTGAAGCCGCCCCCCGGAAAATCCTGCGGCTCGTCGTGAATCCCGTCCAGCTCGACCACCCGCCCGACCGTCGCATCGAGAAACGCCCGATCGTGGCTCACCACCAGCACCCCACCCGGAAACGCCCGCAGCCACTCCTGCAACCAGGCCGCGCCCTCCGCATCCAGATGATTCGTCGGCTCATCCAGCAGCAACAGATCCGGCTCGCTCAGCAAAGCCCGCGCCAGCAGCAACCGCGCCTGCTCCCCGCCCGACACACTTGCGAGCGGCAGATCATCGGGCAGCCCCGCGATATCGAGCCGCTGCCGAACCTCCGCCAGCCGCGTCTCCGCCGTCCAGCCCTCCAGAGCCGTCCAGCGCTCCTGCACCCGGCCGAACTCCGCAAGCAGATCCGCACCGCCGGCCGGCGGCGTCTCGAACCCGGCCTCATCGCCGGCCAGCCGCGCCTCGAGCACCCGCAACTCGGCCGTCACCGTGGCGAGCTCACCCAGGCCGCCGGCCAGGAACGCGCCCACCGTCCCGTCCGGGTCGGGCATCTGCTGGGGGACATAACCCACCCGCGTGCCCGGACCGTAGGTCACCGCCCCACCGGCCGGCCGCAGCTCCCCCGCGAGCACCCGCAGCAGGGTGGTCTTCCCGGCGCCATTAGGACCCACCACCCCGATCCGGTCACCGTCGCCGAGCACCAGGTCGAAGCCGGAGAAGAGCAGCTCACCGTCGTACGTCGCAGCGAGCGAAACAGCTTTCAGCAAGAAGGCCTCCAATGGTCAACACCGACGTGGCCCGCCGCATGAACGAGGCCACGATGAGCAGGTCGGAGTTGAGATCACATGGAGAAGGCCGCTCCTCTGTTCCGCCGGACTGGGTTGCTCCCACCCTGCCCCGCACGGTGATCGGCCGCAACCAAATTTGGTTGGTGGCTGCCGTTGATTCCTTTTTGCTCTTGACCTTTGCTTTTGGTGCGCCGTGAGAGGGCGCACCGCGCGTAAGGCATCCTAGGATGGTACGGGGTCGGCTCGGATATGTTGATGCCCCGCGGCAGCCGCGGTGGGGTCAAGTGGCGACGACTAACCCCCGAAGGTCGAGGGCTGACCGCCGAGGTTTGAGAGCCGACGGTCGGTGGCTCGGGGGCGGGCCGAGGGCCGGCGGGGTTCGGAGCGCCCAGGAGAGCCACGTCCGGGTTTCACTGTTTCACTCAGCGCCCGAGCCGGACTGCGCGGCCACCGTCAGGGCGTCGACGAAGACCCGGCCGCGGCGAGTCCCGTTCGCGAGGCTCGGCAGCGCTCCCCCTCTTGTATGCACCGTGGAGCGGTTCGGTGACGTCGCACCGTGCACAGCCGCTAGGCATCCTAGGATACTAGGTTGACGATGGTGCCCGGTCCTCGCGGTGGTTACTGCGTTGTCGCTCACGTGCGGCGCCGCCGGGACCGGCTGGTTGCGAACATTGGCGCACAATGGGCGCGTGCCGCGTCCCCCGTCCAGTTCTCCGCCGCTCCGGCACACCGCCGACCCGGCGCAGACCCGCGCCGACCTGGCGGGGCTGCGTCCCGACCTGGTCGGACGCTACGACGCCAAGCTGCCGGGCGCCAAGGCCGCGGTGCTGGCGCGGCTGCTGGGCGCGCTCGACCGGGAGCCGCTGCCGGGGCTGAACGGGCGCCGGCCGGGTGAGGCGTCCTTCCCTGGGGTGACGGTGCGGTATCCGGCCGGCGCCGCCACGGCGTTCGCTCCGGCTGCGGCGGGGCTGGCGGCCTTCGTGCGGGCCGGCAGCTACGAGGCGGGAGCGACCGGGCCGGGCGGGCCCATCGAGCCGGTCGAGGGGACGTCTCCGCAACCGGGGGCGGTCGTCATGGACCCCGGGACACTGGTGCGGGTGCTGTGGCCGGGCAGCGATCTGGCCGCCGAGGTCGACAACAGTGTCGCGAACCTGGCCCTGGCCCGAGCCGGCTCAGCGGCCACCGCGGCCGGCTCGTCGGCTGTCGGCGAGCCGATCGCCGTACCGCTGCCGGCGCCGGGCGACCCGGACGGGCTTGCGTGGGCCGAGCAGTCCATCGTCGACGGGCATCCGCTGCACCCCTGCTGCCGGACCCGGGGCGGGATGAGCGTGGCCGACGTGCTGGCCTACGGTCCCGAGCACCGGCCGGTGATCCGCCTGCGCCGGCTCAAGGTGCCGGCCGGCAGGTGGCACGGCACGGCCGAGCCGGTGCTGCTCGCCCACCCGTGGCAGGCCGAACGGCTGCGCGACCGCTACCCGTGGCTGGCCGACGACGGCGAGACCGGGCCGGCGCTGCCGCTGATGTCGCTGCGTACGGTCGCGATGGCCGGCGGCGGACCGCACGTGAAGACCGCCGTCGACGTGCAGATGACCTCCGCGGTGCGGACAGTGTCACCGGCCGCCGTCGAGAACGGGCCGGTGCTGTCGGCGCTGCTGCGGCACCTGACCGCCGACCTGCCGATCGACGTGCTGGCCGAGACGGCGGCGGGCGCGGTGCTGGTCGACGGGCAGCCGCAGCGGCATCTGGCCTTCCTCGTCCGGGAGGCGCCGCGCCTGGCCGCGAACGAGATCGCGGTGCCGCTGGCCCTGTACGGGGTGTCCGAGGCGCTCCAGGCGACGGTGCCCGACCCGTACGAGCTGATGGGTCTGCTCGGCGGTTTGCTGTTCGCGCCCCTCGTGCGGGTGCTGGACCGCGGCGTCGCGCTGGAGGCGCACGGGCAGAACACGCTGGTCGTGCTGCGCGACCACCGGCCGGTCCGGATCCTCTACCGGGACCTGGGCGGGGTACGGGTCAGTGCCCGCCGGCTGCGGGAGGCGAGCGTCGACGCGCCCCGGCTGCGCGGCGACCTGCCCAGCGACGACCCGGCCGAGCTGCGCGCCAAGCTCGCCGCCGCCGCGCTCGGCACCGTCGCCGCCGAGCTGATCGCCGCGCTCACCCGCCGCGGCGCCGACCCCGCCCGGCTGTGGGGCATCGTCGCCGCCGCGCTGCGCGAGACCGGCGCCCGCGACGTGCCCCACCTGCTGCGTGACCCGCTGCCGGTCAAGGCGACCACGGCCATGCGCCTGGCCGCCGACCCGCTCGACGACATCTGGGCCCACCTGGACAACCCGCTGGCGGCACACGCATGACGCGCAGTCTCTCGCCGGAACGCCTCGCCCACACCGAGGCCGCCCTCGCCGTCCACGCGCCGGAGCTGGTCGACGGGTTCCTCACCGCGCTGCCGGCGGCCGCCGACACCGTGGGACGCCGCCTGCGCGGAGCACTCGTGCGCGAGGGCATCCGCGACATGGGCCCCGGTCCGATGCACGCGTTCGGCCGGATCGAGTACGCCTCCTCGGGCGTCGGCGACCCGGTGGAGCTGCTCGACGGCATCGACGCCCCGGGGTTCGCCGCCGAGCTGCGCAACGCCGTGCTCAACCTGGCGATCGCGATGGCCCGCCCGGCCGCCGCGGTCGGCGACGGGCCGGACTGGCAGGCGATCGGTCTCGAACGGCTCGCGGTGGCCGGGCACAACCTGCACCCCTGCGGCCGTACCCGGCTCGGCTGGGACACCGGCGACGTGCTCGAGCACGATCTCGAGGCGCCGATGACCCGGCTCGGCTTCGTGGCCGTACGCGACGAGCTGCACCTGGGCGACGACGTGTTCCCGGCGATGGCGGCGCCGGCCGGCTACCGCGTCCAGCCGGTGCACGTCTGGCAGCGGGACATGGTGCTGCCCGCCCGCTACGGCGACCTGCTGGCCGACGGGTCGCTGCGGATCCTCGACGAGGAGATCCCGGCGGTGCCGACCGCGGCCCTGCGGACGTTGTGGCTGCCGTCGCTCGGCGAGTACCTGAAGGTGTCGCTGGACATCCAGGTCACCTCGACCCGGCGCAGCATCAGCGTGGCGTCGACCCGCAACGGCCCGGCGGTGTCGCAGCTGCTGCATCGTCTGGTCGAGGACGACCGGCTGCTGCTCATGGCGGAGACGGCGGGCGCGGCCGTCCCGGTCGGCTCGGGGCGGGATCTGTCGGCGATCCGCCGGGACGGACTGGCCGGCCGGCTGGAACCCGGCGAGCGGGTCATTCCGGGCGGGGCGCTCCCGTTTCTGCTCGATGAGCTGGTCACCGGCGATCCGGCGGAGTGGCTCCGGGCGTACGCGCAACTGCTCCTCCCGCCGTTGATGAAGTTGACCGCGCAGGGCGTCGCGCTCGAGGCGCACCTGCAGAACTGCCTGCCCACCTTCGTCGGCGGCCGGCCCCACCGGCTCGCCCTGCGCGACTTCGCCGGTCTGCGGCTGCACCGGCCCCGGCTGGCGGCGGCCGGCCACGACATCGCGCTCTGGCCCGGCTCGGTGGTCGGCACCGACGATCTCGACGTGTTCCGGGCGAAGATCGGATACACGCTGTTCCAGGCCCACCTCGGCGAGATCGTCCTGCGGCTGGACATCGACGAGGACCACGGCTGGAAGATCATCCGCTCGGTGCTCGACGCCTGCTGCTCCGGCGACGACCATGCGGCCTTCACCGCGCCGCTCGTGCCGCACAAGGCCCTGGTGCGGATGCGCCTGGCCGGCGAGGGCGACATCTACATCCCGGTGCGGAACCCGCTGCATGCGCGCTGAGCTGCTGCGATCGCTGCCCGCGCCGGCGTGCGCCTATCTCTATGACACCGCGGCGCTGCGCGCGCGAGCCGCGATGGTCCGGGCAGCGTTGCCCGCTTCCGCCACTTTGCTGTACGCCGTGAAAGCCAACGGGCATCCGTCCGTCGTCTCGGCTCTGGCCTCGGTCTGTGACGGCCTCGAGGTGGCGTCGGGCGGCGAGCTGGCGCTGGCCCGCGAGGCCGGCGCCCGGCGGATCGTCTTCGGCGGCCCCGGCAAGACCGACGCCGAGCTGTCGGCGGCCCTGGCGGCGGACGCCCTGATCAATGTGGAGAGCGTGCACGAGCTGCGCCGGATAGCGGCCCTCTCCGGCGACGCCACGCCGTCGGTGTGCCTGCGCGTCAACCGGCCCGGCGGCGGTCTGACCGGCAGCCACGCGATGACCGGCGCCCCTACCCCGTTCGGCATCGAGGAGGCCCAGCTGGGCGAGGCCATGGCCGTGCCGGGCGTCACGGTGGTCGGCTTCCACCTGCACGCCGTCTCGAACAACCTGGACGGCCCGGCCCACGCCGCCTTCGTCACCTCGTCGCTGGCGTGGTCGGTCCGGACGGCCGGCGCGCTCGGCATCGCCCTGCGGGTGGTCAACGTGGGTGGCGGATTCGGAGTCGACTATCGCTCCGCGGACTCTATGGACTTGTCAACGCTCTCCCGGGTGGTCGTGCCCGACGGCATCGACCTGATCTTCGAACCCGGCCGCTTCCTGGCCGCCGACGCCGGCTTCTACGCGGCCACGGTGCTCGACCTGAAGACCACGCACGGCCGCACCTTCGCCGTCCTCCGCGGCGGCACCCACCACTTCCGCCTTCCCGCCGCCTGGGGCTACAGCCACCCCTTCACCATCGTCCCCGTCGACTCCTGGCCTCACCCCTACCCGCGCCCGTCCGTCACCGACGTCGAGGTCGACGCCGTCGGGGAGCTCTGCACGCCCCGGGACGTGCTGACCCGGGGCCAGCACGTGCGGTCCTTGCGCGCCGGCGACATCCTGGTCTTCGCCCGCACCGGCGCCTACGGCTGGGACATCTCCCACCATGACTTCCTACGCCACGACCCACCCACCTTCCTCATCGTCTGAGCGCCCGCGGCGGACAGTGGGGCCGCCGGCCCGGGCCGCCAACCGGCCCACCGTCGCGCCCGCCGCAGACCGTTCGGCCGCCCGCCCACCCGTCGTCGCGGGCGCGGTCGCCGCTCACTTCGGCCGCCGGAAGGTCGCCCGCCAGCGCTCGGCGTCGTCGACCCGGACACGCTCGATCTTTTCCTCGGTCAGCCCGCCGGTGGCGAACGCCTCCACCTCCGCCCGCACCAGCGGCCAGGGCGGACCGTCCTCGTCGGGCTCGTCGGCGACCGCGCCCAGCATCAGCAGCGTGCCGCCCGCAGCGACGAAGCCGGCCACGGTCGCGGTCAGCCGCTCGCGGTAGGCGCGCGGCAGGGCCTGCACGTTGTTGCTCTCCACGACCAGGTCGAACGCCTGCCACCAGGCCGCGGGCGGATCGAGCAGGTCGGCGACCCGGTAGTCGACCGTCGTCCGGGGATGCCGCCGCCGGGCCTCGGCGATGGCGGTCGCGGAGATGTCGAACGCCGTGGTCACATAGCCCAGCCCGGCGACGAACTCGGCGTCGCGCCCCGGTCCGCACCCCACCACCAGCGCGCGCCGGCCCTCGCCGCGGGGCAGCCCGGCGCCGACCAGGCTGGCGCTCGGGTCGGGCCGGTCCCACGGAACCTCGGCCCTGCCGTCGACGGCCTCGGCGTAGAGCCGCTCGAACCAACCGGTGGCATCACCACCGGCCAGCGACTCGGCGGCCAGCCGTCTGGTGTCCTCGCGCCCGCTCATGCTTGCTCCCCCGTCTCGTCCGGTCCGGCTGCCGTGCACGGATGAGCCTGCCGTCTACCCCAGGGGGCGAGTCAAGGCTGTGGATTGTGCCGCGGAAAATGTCGTACGCCGGCCGTAGAGTCACCCCACCCAGTGAACGGGGTGGGGACTGGACGGGGGAAGGATGCTGTGGTGACCGAGCGGCGGCGTCCACCGGAGCGGCTGCCGCACAACCCGCGCCTGTTGCTGGTCCGCCACGCCATGCCTGTGGTCGACCCGGCCGTTCCGGCGGCGCTCTGGCACCTCGGCGACGCGGGTCGGGATGCTGCCCGGCGTCTGCGGCCGTTCATCCCGGCCGGCGCCCGGTTTGTCGCCAGCACCGAGCCGAAGGCCGTCGAGACGCTGCGGGAGCTCGCCGGGGACGCGCCGATCGCGACGGACGCCGGGTTCGCCGAGGTGCGGCGGCCGGACGCGTGGGGTGCGGGCTACCGGGCGACCGCCCGCTCCTACGTCGAGGGGGCCGGACACGACGGGTGGGAGCCGCACGTCGAGGTCGTCGCCCGCTTCGACGCGGCGGTCCGGCGCCACTGCGCGGCCTTCGGCCCGACGACCGGCACCTTGGTCGTCGGCACGCACGGGCTCGCCTGCACTCTCTGGCTCGCCGGCCTCGGCCTCGGCTCCGCCGAAGCCGAACCCGAAGCGGAAGCCGAACCCCAAGCCCAAGCCGAAGCCGAACCCGAAGCGGAACTCGAATCTAAACCCGGCCCCGGCGCGTTCTGGGAAAGCCTCCGCTTCCCCGACCTCATCGCGGTCGATCCGGCGTCCCTCGGCGCGCGCCGAATCGTCGGTGGGTGAGGATCGGGGCATGGACGCCGCCGCATCGCTCGCCTCGTGGGCCACGCTGCTTGCCGACCGTACGCGCGCCGGATTCTGCCTTGCTCTTCTGGACGGCCGGGCCTGGACCGTCGGGGAGCTGGCCCGGCACGCGGGAGTCGCGATGTCCACGGCCAGCGAGCACGCCGACCGGCTCGTCGACGGCGGGCTGCTGGTGCAGCGGCGGCAGGGGCGCCATCGGTACCTGCAGCTGGCCGGACCGCAGGTGGCCGAGCTGATCGAGACGGTGGCCGCGGCCGGGAAGCCGGCGCCCGCGCCGCCGGTCGCGTCGCTGTCGGCGGCGCACCGGCGGCGGAACCTGGCGTTCGCGCGGACCTGCTACGACCACCTGGCCGGGTTCGTCGGGGTGGCGATCGCGGACGCCATGGTGGCCAACGGGTTCGTCAGCCGGGCGCACGGGCTCGCGCTCACCCCGCGCGGCGTCGGCTGGTTCGGCGCGCTGGGCATCCCGCTCGGCCGGCCGGGGCGGCGTCCGGTGCTGCGGGAGTGCCTCGACTGGACGGAGCGCCGCAGTCACCTGGCCGGGTCGGCGCCGGCGGCGCTGTGCGCGTACGCCCTCGAAGTGGGATGGATCGTGCGGATCGGCAGTGACCGCGCGGTGCGGGTGACCCCGGCGGGCATCGCGGCGCTCGAGGATCAGCTCGGCGTCGTCATCGGCGCGGGGACGGGCTCACCCGCCGCAGCTCCCGCAGCGCCTGCCGCCGCACGTCACCGGTGAGCGTGTCGATGTAGAGCCGGCCCGCGAGGTGGTCGGTCTCGTGCTGCAGCGCCCGGGCCAGGAAGCCGGTGCCGCGGATCTCGATGGGCTCGCCGTACTGGTCGAAGCCCCGCGCGGTCACCGACATCGCCCGCTTGGTCGGGAAGCCCAGGCCCGGCAGCGACAGGCAGGCCTCGTCGTCCTCCTGCTCGCCGTCGAACTGCGACAGCACCGGGTTGACCAGGTGACCGACCTGGCCGGCCACGTTGTAGGAGAAGACGCGCAGGCTGACCCCGATCTGCGGGGCGGCGACCCCGGCGCGGCCCGGCACCCGTACCGTCTCCTCGAGATCGGCGACCAGCTCGCGCAGCTCGGCGTCGAAGCTGGTGACCGGGTCGGCCTCGGTGCGCAGGACCGGGTCGCCGTAGATCCGAATGGGCCGGACTGTCATGGGTTCTCAGCGTAGCGGGTCGTTACGCGAACAGCGCCAGCTCGTCGGCCGACAGCAGCTCGCGCAGCTTGGCCAGGGAACGGCGGGTCTGGCTCTTCACCACGCTGACCGGGATCTCCAGCGCGTCGGCGACCTGCTCGACGCTGAGGTCCTCGAAGTAGCGCAGGATCACGATGGCGCGGTCGCGGGCGGGCAGGCGGCCGAGCGCGTCGAGCATGGTCAGGCGCAGCTCCGGGCTCTCCCGATAGGCGGGCTCGTGCAGCACCCCGGGGGTGGACTCGGTCGACGACCGGCGGCGGCGGTGGTCCAGGTAGGCGCGGAGGAGGATCTTTTGCGCGTACGCGAGGAGATTGTCGGCTTGCACGGCCCGGCGCCAGCTCAGGAACAGCTTGGTCAGCGCCGTCTGGGTGAGGTCCTGGGCGAGGTGCCAGTCCCGGCAGAGCATGAACGCGGTGTTGCGCAGGCGCTCGGCGTGGGCGTGCGCGAACTCGGCGAACTCGTCGTCGGGCGTCATCGGGCGAACACCGGGAGGCGGGGGAACTCCTTGGCACCGAGGGTCACCAGCCGCTCGTCCATGGTCACGCCCCACCGCGGGTCGGCGGCGACGCGCACGGCCTGGTCGACGGTCAGCGCCGGACGGGCCGGTCGCGTGCCGGCGCCGTCGGTGAGGCAGCTCGCCACGTCGACCCGGACGAGCGTGCCGTCCGGCCATGAAGCGCCGACCGATGTGCTCTGCACGCAATTGTCCGGCATGTGGGTGATTGTCACGCTGGCGGTGCCGCCGCGGGGCTCATCGCCGAACGGAGCCCGATCGACCTCGACCCGCACCGCGCCCGGGCCCGAACCGGCGTCCAGGTACAACTGCACCTGGAGATCATCGTCGGCCGCGACGCCGAGGTGACTCGTCCGTCCGGGTGGGACTAGTTGAAGCAGAAGGTGAAGCATCGCCGCTGCTGTCGCTTTCTTCCGCGTTCCTCCGGCACTCGCTGTGCCGCTGCGGATCGTCAACGTACGCGCTTCGGCCGGGGCGATGGGGGCGGCGGCGACGGGTGGCACGGTTTGGGGAGTCAACGCGGCGACGGCCTCGATAGGTTCTTGCCGACGGTCGGCGACACCGCAGTCACCGACGAGCACGAAGGCGGTCACGACGGCCGCCAGGGCGAGCAGCCCCGCGCCGATCGTGCGGATTCGCCGCATTAGGCGGATTCTTCGGCCATCGCGCATCGCGGCGCCCACCACGTCGCCGAGCGGCGGCGGCCGTTCCGCGCCCAGCTCGGCGCGCAGGACCGCACGCAGGTCTTCCGTCACCAGTGGCCCTCTCCGAGTACTCATCGGAATGACGGTCTGAACGAGGCGTTAGGTGACATCCGTTTTTGTCACACCCTCGTGGCAGCCTCACCTCGTGCCGAAGACGCAGTACTACACCGCCACGACGATCGACGGCTACATCGCCGATCCCGGCAACTCGCTCGACTGGCTGTTCGCCGTGCCCGACGCGGAGGGCGACCGCAGCCCGTTCGCCGACTTCTTCGCCGGCGTGGGCGCCTTCGCGATGGGCGCCACGACCTACGAGTGGGTCCTCGACCACGAGGACCTGCTCGGCAATCCCGCGAAGTGGAAGCAGTACTACGGCGACGTGCCCGCATGGGTGTTCACGCACCGCAAGCTGCCGCCGATCCCGGGGGCGCGCTTGCAGTTCGTCTCCGGCGACGTGCGGCCGGTGCACGAGGCCATGACGGCGGCGGCCGCGGGCTAGAACCTGTGGGTGGTCGGCGGCGGGGAGCTGGCCGGGGCGTTCGCCGACGCCGGCCTGCTCGACGAGCTCATCCTCGGCGTGGCACCGGCCACGCTCGGCGCGGGCAAGCCGCTGCTGCCGCGCCGGCTCACGGCTTCGCGGTTGTCGCTCTCCGCGGTCGAGCGGCGGGGCGAGTTCGCCTATCTGACGTACGGGTTGAAGCCCGCCGAGTGAGTCGCCGGGAGTGATCGGGGGTGGGGTGCCGGGTCGCCGCCGCGGCGCCCGGAGGCGCCCGTCGATCATTACGCAAGCGGTGGTGGCGGATACGCACCGTACAGGCGTCGCGGAAAAGCCAGCGCCGGTTGGGCGAAGTTGGGTGGCCGTTCGGCCATTGTTTCGCACTTACTGTCCGTCACCGGGGCGGCGGTCGGCTTCAAGCTTCCGGGGGTCAGCACCGTCACAGCGATGGCACCCGTGGGACGTTCACGCACGGTGACGCGCTGGCAGGACGGTGGTGGAGCCGGCGACGGACCGGAAGGAGGTGCCCGAGGGTGGTCGACAGGCACTGTTCCGTGGACCATGTGAACCGAGGGTTCTTTCGATGGGACGTCGTCACCCGTGGCATCCGCCGTCGTTCGGATTGAGGTAACGTCCGTCACCGTCGTTGTGAATCGTCACACACAAGCCCCCCGACCGGAGACCCCCGATGTGCCAGCACCAAACGCCCTGTCCCAGCTCCGAGGCCGTCGATCGTGAAGCGGCCCGCATCCTCGTCGCGTTTCCCGAGCAGGGATGGAGCCTGCTCTGCAACGGCGTGATCGTCTTCGAGGACACCGGCGAGATCCTGCCCGACGGCACCATGATCGAGCCGCACCGCGGACCGGCCGTGCACGCTCTCGCGGCCTGACGCACGGCGGCCGGCCACTGGCCGGCGCGAGCCTCCGTCGCTACTGAGCGTAGCCGCGTGACGCCACGCTCAGCACCGGGCGACCGGCCGCGAACCGTCAGCGGAAACCACGAAAAACCACGAAACCCCCGCGAGCGACGACGACCCGCGGCGGATGCCGATGCGGTGCGTCCCGATTCGGCGCCGCCCCAAAACGGGCAGCGCGTCACGAACGCCGTCCCCTACGATCGCCAGGCGTTTCCGCCGCCGAGCCGTCGAAGGGTGAGCCGTTGCCTCGCACCCGGTTGTACCTGGTCCGTCACGGCGAGCAGGATCCGGCCACGAGCCGCGCTCCCACCGGCGGCCTCTCCGCCCTCGGCCGCGACCAGGCCGAGCGCGCCGGCCGCCGCCTCGCCGGCGTCCCGTTCGACGCGATCCATCACAGCCCGCTGACCCGGGCGGCCGAGACCGCCGCCCTCATCGGCGCCCATCTGCCCTCGATTCCCCGCCACGCCTGCGACCACGTGGCCGACCGGACCCCGGTGCCGTCGCCGGAAGCGCGCGACGACTACCCGGCCCGCTGGCACGCCTGGCTCGACGAGACCCCGCCGGACGAGCGGGACGAGGACGCCGCGGCCCTGCGGGCGGCCGTGGCCCACTTCGGGGTCGTCGCCGGCCGTGATCGCCACGAGCTGCTGATCACCCACAACTTCGTGATCGGCTGGTTCGTCCGGCACGCCCTGGACGCGCCGGCGTGGCGGTGGCTCGGGCTGAACCAGGAGAACGCCGCCCTGACCATCGTCGAGTGGACCGGCGACCGGCCGCCGATGCTGGTCGCCTTCAACGACACCGGCCACCTCGCATGACGATCGAGCTGGTGGTCCGCTTCGCCGTGGACGACGCCGAGCTGAGCGACCTGCACGCGCGGGCGTTCGGGCACGCATCGGTGAGCGGAGCAAAGACGCCGGAGACGCGCGGGCGCGTATCGGTGAGCAGAGCAAAGGCGCCGGCGACGGCCTGGTCGCAGCGCCTCGAGCGCCATGCGCTGACCTGGATCGGCGCGTTCGACGGTGACCGGTTGGTGGGATTTGTGCAGGTGTGCTGGGACGGCGGGAGCCATGCGTTCGTGCTCGACACCGCGGTCGACCCGGACCACCAGCGCCGGGGCATCGGGGTGGCGCTCGTCGAGGCGGCCACCGACGAGGCCCGGCGGGCGGGCTGCGAGTGGCTGCACGTCGACTTCGAGCCGCACCTGGAGTCGTTCTACCTCGAAGCTTGCGGCTTCCGGCCCACCCCGGCCGGCCTGATCCACCTCCGATAGAGGCGGACCGGGCCGGGCGGGGCGAGACCCGCTCAGGACTCGAACGCCTCCGGCGACGGGCACGAGCAGACCAGGTTGCGGTCGCCGTACGCGCCGTCGATGCGGCGGACCGGCGGCCAGTACTTGGCGGTGCGGTCCACGCCGGGCGGGAAGGCGGCCACCGTACGCGAGTACGGGTGCGCCCACTCGTCGGTGGTGACCGAGGACGCGGTGTGCGGCGCGTTCGCCAGCGGGTTGTCGCCGGCCGGCCAGACACCGGCCGCCACCTGGTCGATCTCGGCCTTGATCGCGATCATCGCGTCGCAGAAGCGGTCGAGCTCGCTCAGGTCCTCGCTCTCGGTCGGCTCGACCATGAGCGTGCCGGCCACCGGGAACGACATCGTCGGCGCGTGGAAGCCGTAGTCGATCAGGCGCTTGGCCACGTCGTCGACCGAGACGCCGGTCGCCTTGGTGATCGGGCGCAGGTCGAGGATGCACTCGTGGGCGACCAGGCCGTTGTTGCCGGCGTACAGCACCGGGAAGTGGTCGCGCAGCCGGGCCGCCACGTAGTTGGCGGTCAGCACCGCGTTGCCGGTCGCCGCGGCCAGGCCGTCGGGGCCCATCATCCGCAGGTAGGCCCACGAGATCGGGAGGATCCCGGCCGAGCCGTGCGGAGCCGCCGACACCGCGTGGTGGTCGCCGGCGAGCACCGGGTTGCCCGGCAGGAACTCGGCGAGGTGCTGCCGTACGGCCACCGGGCCCACGCCCGGCCCCCCGCCGCCGTGCGGGATGCAGAAGGTCTTGTGCAGGTTGAGGTGGGAGACGTCGGCGCCGAACTGGCCGGGCCGGGCGTAGCCGACGAGCGCGTTGAGGTTGGCGCCGTCGACGTAGACCTGGCCGCCCGCCTCGTGCACCCGGGCGCACAGGTCGGCGATCGACTGCTCGTAGACGCCGTGGGTCGACGGGTAGGTCACCATGATCGCGGCGAGCGAGGACGCGTGCGCGTCGATCTTGGCGGACAGGTCGCCGAGGTCGACGTTGCCGGCGTCGTCGCACGCCACGACCACGACCCGCATCCCGGCCATGACCGCGCTCGCCGCGTTGGTGCCGTGCGCGCTCGACGGGATCAGGCAGACGTCGCGGTGCTCCTCGCCCCGTGAGCGGTGGTAGCCGCGGATCGCCAGCAGGCCGGCCAGCTCACCCTGGGAGCCGGCGTTGGGCTGCACGCTGACCGCGTCGTACCCGGTGATCTCGGCGAGCCACGTCTCCAGCTGCGAGATCAGGTGCTCGTAGCCGACCGTCTGCGACTCCGGCGCGTACGGGTGGATGTCGGCGAAGGCGGGCCAGGTGACCGCCTCCATCTCGCTGGTCGCGTTGAGCTTCATCGTGCAGGAGCCGAGCGGGATCATGCCGCGGTCGAGCGCGTAGTCGCGGTCGGCGAGCTTGCGCAGGTAGCGCAGCATGCTGGTCTCGGAGTGGTGGCTGTGGAACACCGGGTGGGTGAGGAACTCGCTGGTCCGCCCGAGCGGCTCGGCCCCGCACGTGGCCGGCTCCGCACGGTCGGCCCCGAATGCCGACAGAACCGCGGCCACCTGTACGTCGGTGGTCGTCTCGTCGCAAGCGACGGAGACCCGGTCGGCCGAGACGAGGCGCAGGTCGATCCCGGACTCGGCGGCGGTGGCGACGACCGCGGCCGCCCGCCCCGGCACCACGGCGGTCACCGTGTCGAAGAAGGCGTCGTGGTCGACGGTGATACCGGCGGCGGTCAGCGACCCGGCCAGCGTCAGCGCGTGCCCGTGGACCCGGCGCGCGATCTCCCGCAGCCCGGACGGCCCGTGGTAGACCGCGTACATGCTCGCCATCACCGCCAGCAGCACCTGCGCGGTGCAGATGTTGCTGGTCGCCTTCTCCCGGCGGATGTGCTGCTCGCGCGTCTGCAGGGCGAGCCGGTACGCCGGGGCGCCGTCCGCGTCCTTGGACACGCCCACGAGCCGGCCCGGCAGCGACCGCTCGAGCCCGGCCCGCACCGCGAGATACCCGGCGTGCGGCCCGCCGAAGCCGAGCGGCACCCCGAAGCGCTGGGTGGTGCCGGCCGCGATGTCGGCGCCGATCTCGCCCGGCGGCCGCAGCAGCGTCAGCGCGAGCAGGTCGGCGGCGACGGTGACGAGGGCGCCGGCCGCGTGCGCATCGGCCACGAGCGCGGCATGGTCCCGCACGGCACCGGAGGCACCCGGATATTGCAGGTGAAGCCCGAAATACTCGGCGGGGAGCTGATCACCGGCGTCGAGGTCCACGAGCACCAGGGAGATCCCCAGCGGTTCGGCCCGGGTGCGCAGCACCGAGAGCGTCTGCGGCAGGGTGTCGGCGTCCACCACGTACACCGGAGACTTGCTCTTGGAAGCGCGCCGCGCCAGCGTCATGGCCTCGGCCACGGCCGTGCCCTCGTCGAGCATCGAGGCGTTGGCCGTGGTGAGCCCGGTGAGGTCGGTGACCATGGTCTGGAAGTTGAGCAGCGCCTCGAGCCGGCCCTGGCTGATCTCCGGCTGGTACGGCGTGTAGGCGGTGTACCAGGCCGGGTTCTCCAGCACGTTCCGCTTGATCACCGCGGGCGTGTGGGTCCCGTAGTACCCGAGCCCGATCATCGGGGTGGCGACCACGTTCTTGGCGGCGATCGACCGCAGCTCGGCGATCGTCTCCTCCTCGGAGGCGGCCGGCGGCAGGTCGAGCCGCCCGTGCCAGCGGATCACCTCGGGGATCGCCGCGTCCATCAGCGCCTCCAGCGAGGAGTAGCCGATGGCCTTGAGCATGTGAGTCTGCTCGTCCGGATCGGGACCGATGTGCCGGGATGCGAACGTCATGGCGGGCTCCAAGCGGAAGCGGAGGTCGACAAGGCGGCCTCCCCCTCTGTCATACCCATGGTGAGTACTTCAGAGTCGCTTGCCCACGCGGTCCGTTTGCCTGAGAGGTTCCGGGGAGGATTTGCCCCTTCGGCGCCGGTTCGGAAGCCGGACTCTCCCGCATGGCTGCCGACCAAACTACCAGTGACCTTGGCGGAAACCGCTAACCCTAGGGTGGGTATGTGACCTACACCCCCGCGCAGAGCCGCTACGACTCGATGACCTACCGCCGGGCCGGCCGCAGCGGCCTCAAGCTGCCCGCGATCTCGCTCGGCCTCTGGCACAACTTCGGCGACGGCCGCCCGCTCGACCGGCAGCGCGACATCGTGCGCCGCGCCTTCGACCTCGGCGTCACCCACTTCGACCTGGCCAACAACTACGGGCCGCCGCCGGGCAGCGCGGAGCGCAACTTCGGCCGCCTCATCGCCGCCGACTTCCGATCCGTCCGCGACGAAATGATCATTTCGACCAAGGCCGGATACCACATGTGGGAGGGCCCGTACGGCGAGTGGGGCTCGCGGAAATACCTGGTGAGCAGCCTCGACCAGTCGCTGCGCCGGCTCGGCCTCGACTACGTCGACATCTTCTACCACCACCGGCCCGACCCCGACACGCCGCTGGAAGAGACGATGAGCGCGCTCGACGCCGTGGTCCGCGCGGGCAAGGCCCTCTACGTCGGCATCAGCAACTACTCCAGCGAGCAGACCGCGCGCGCCGCCGCGATCCTGCGCGACCTGGGCACGCCGCTGCTGATCCACCAGCCGTCGTACTCGATCCTCAACCGCTGGATCGAGCGCGACAACCTGCTCGGCACGCTCGAGGAGGCCGGCGCCGGCTGCATCGCGTTCAGCCCGCTGCAGCAGGGCCTGCTCACCGACCGCTACCTCGGCGGCATCCCCGACGACTCGCGGGTGCGCACCAGCGTCTTCCTCAACGAGAGCGACCTGGACAGCAAGACGATGGGCCGGATCCACGCGCTCGACGACATCGCCAAGCGCCGCGGCCAGACCCTGGCCCAGATGGCGCTGGCCTGGGCCCTGCGCGACGAGCGCATGACCAGCCTGATCATCGGCGCGAGCAGCGTGGAGCAGCTGGAGAACAACGTGGCGGCCCTGGACAACCTGGTGCTGACCGCCGAGGAGCTGGACGAGATCGACGGAACCGTCCTCGACCTATGAGCGTCCGCATCGCGACACCCGACGACCTCGACCAGGTCCTCGCCCTTGCCGTCGACTTCTACGCCGAGGACGGGTTCACGACCCCGAAGGACCGGCTGGCCGACCACCTCGCGCACCTGCTGGTCAGCGACGCGGCGCACGCCGCCGTGGTCGAGGAGGACGGCGTCATCGTGGCGTTCGGCATCTCCACGTCTTCCTACGGGCTGGAGGACGGCCTGATCGCCGAGCTCGAGGACCTCTACGTGGCGCCCGGGGCACGCCGGCGGGGTCTCGCCGCGGAGCTCATCGAGGACAGCGCCCGGTGGGCCGCGGCCATCGGCGCGGCCCGCCTCGAGATCGTCATCGCCCCCAACGGCCAGGACGTGACGCACCTGTTCGAGATCTACCGGAAGAAGGGCTTCGTCGACGAGGGCCGCCGGATCCTGGCGCGCCCGCTGGGATAGGTCAGGCGCCCTTCCGGCTCGCGATCGCCTCCAGGAAGATGTCGCCGATCTTCGCCGGGTCGGTGGCGATGAAGACGCCGCCCGAGCCCGCGGCCTTGGTGATGGCCTCGAGCTCGGCCCGGTCGATCGCGGTGCCCATGCCGATGATGATCATGCGGACCGGGCGCTTCGGGTCGCGTACCTTGGTCATCTTCGACACCAGCTGGTCGATGGTCAGGCCGCCGGGGTTGTCGTTCTTGCCGTCGGTGTAGATCACCACCGAGTTCGAGACGCCAGGCTGCCAGCCCTGTTGCACCCGCTGGTAGGCGGCGAGCGCGGTGTCGTACAAGCCGGTGTCGCCGCCCTTCTTCGGCTGGATCTTGTCGATCGCCTTCAGCATGTCGGAGCGGTAGGTGGCGCAGGACAGGATCGGCAGGTTCTCCACCCACGGCCTGGTGCCGGCCATGTTCGTCGAGAACGTCCAGTTGCCGACCGACCACCGGTCGTCCAGCAGCGCCAGGCCCTGCCGCGCCACCGCCCGGGTCACCTCGGCCCGGGTCAGGCCGCCCGCGGTCGGCACCTTCGCGTTCATCGAGAACGACACGTCGAACACGGCCAGCATCCGGCCCGGCTGGGTGATCGCCGTCCAGCTGCCGAGCAGCTGCCCGATCGCCGCGGTCACCGCCTTCGGATCGGCGGCGGGAGGCGGCGCGACCTTGGCGGGGGCGCCGGCCGGTGCCGCGAAACCCGCTCCCGGCGTGCCGTCCGGACCGCGTACGCCCGTCCTGGCCAGTTGATCGGTGAAGGCCGGCGTCCCGAGGGCCTTGCGCAGCTCCGCCGCGGCCTGCTCCTTCTGCGGATCGACGCCGGGCATCACCGCGAACGGATAGTCCAGCGCCACCGACTGCGGGTACACCGCGGCCAGCGGCAGTCCCGGCCGGCCGGCGTTGTAGGCGATCACGTCCGCCTCGGACAGCGGCGCCACGCCGACCGCGCCGCCGTCGCCGGCCGAGGTCGGGAACTTCTGCAGCAGGTCGGAGCGGATGCTCGAGCTGTTCGCCGACAGCGCCCGCATCGCACCGACCTTGAGCGTGGCCGCCGACGCGTCGTTGCCGGCCGCCGCGGCCACCGCCAGCAGGCCGGTCAGGCCGGTCGCGTCCCGGCCCGGGTCCACGATCCCCGGCTTCAGCGACTTGTCGGCGGCGATCCTCTTGACCAGGTCCTTCATGGTCGCGTTGCCGAGCGGGGCGGCGGCCGCCGACGGGACGGCGAGCACGATCGGGCTCGACGCCACCGAGCCGAGGGTCGTCGGCTGGAACCCGGACGCCTCCGAGGCGAGCCGCAGCAGCCACGTGCCCGAGTCGGGGATCCAGGCGTCGACGCCGGTCGCGTCCACCACCTTCGAGCCGGCGCCGACCAGGTTGACGCCGTGCTGCTTGCCGATCGCGGCGACCATGCCGGTCGGGTCGGCGGCGGTCACCGCGGCCGTGACGCAGGCGCTGCCGATCCGCGCGGCGTCGGTCCGGGCCCAGGAGTCGGCGACGGCCTGAACGGCGGGCGCGATCTCGGGGGCGGCGGCGACCCGCAGCCGTACGCTCGACGCGCAGTTCTTGCCGGAGTACTCGTGATAGCCCGCCCATGCCCCACCGGCGACCACCACCACGGCGACCGCGGCGGCGGCGACGGCGAGACCGGTCCGGGGAAGATGACGGTGTCGGCCAGGCATCGGGACATCTTGATGCGTCGAACCCCAAAAGATCCACGGTCGTACGGGTGGAATATGTCACTGATGCTGCAAAAAGGTTACCGGCTCGGGCACCGTGCGTAGAGCATCCTAGGAACCTAGGTTTTAGGGTTCGGGCGGGTTGTCGGTTTACGCTGATCACATGCCCGCCCCGACGCGCGACGCTCCCGTCGTCCCCCTCGCCCGGCCGCACCGGCCGGTCCTGGTCGTGGGCACCCTCGCCGAGCTGGCCGGGCCGACCGAGGGCCTGGTCGAGCTGCCGCTGCGGCTGTGGTGGGGGCCGCGCGGCACGTTCGACCTGGGCGAGCCGACGATGCTGGCGTGGATGTACGAGAACGTCCTGCGCGAGGCGATCCGGGTCGACGAGCTGCGGGCGTACCTCGACGGTCCCACTCTGGTCCGCGTCTGGCCGCAGCTGAACCTGCCGCGCGCGGTGCGCGCGGCGTGGGAGACCCGCCACCCGCGCCTGCGCCACGCCGCCGCTCGCGCGTATGCGTGAGCAGAGCGAAGCGCCGCGCGAAGGGTGACCGCCGACGACATCTTCCGCGAGGTCGCCCGGGTCGCGCTGGCGGTGGCCGAGAAGCACGGCTTCGTTCTCGGCGGCGGTGTCGCGTGGCTGGTCAACGGCCTGGTCGACCGGCCCACCGAGGACGTCGACCTGTTCACCGACACCGCCGGCGGGGTGGCCGCCGCGGCCGACGAGGTCACCTCCGCGCTCACCGCGGCCGGCTACCGGGTCGTCCGGGAGGAAGGCGACGAGCTCTTCGAAGGCATGGACGAGGACCTGCGCGAGTTTCTCATCACCAAGGACGGCCGGGCGCTGCGCCTGACCCTCTGCCGCCTCGACCGGCACCGCGCGCCCGTGGTCATGGAGCTGGGGCCGGTCATGCACCTCGACGACCTGGTCGCCACGAAGGTCGCCGCGCTGGTCAACCGGCGCGAGGTCCGCGACTACATCGACGTCGCCGCCGCGCTCGAACGCTACCCGCTCGGCCGGGTCCTCGAGCTGGCCCGGGCCGCCGATCCGGCCATCGACCCGGAGGACGTGGCCGACGCGGGACGCTATCTCGACCGCCTCGACGACGCCCGCTTCGCCCTCTATGGGCTGGACGCGCCCGAGATCGCCGAATTACGGGACAGACTCGCCGCGTGGCCGCGTACGGCGGAAAGATAAGGTCAGCAATCGTGACGCTCACCGACCGCCTGCCCGGAACGAACGAGCCCGACGCGGTCTTCGATGCCTTCCAGAAGTGGGCCACCGAGCAGGGCCTCGCCCTCTACACCCACCAGGAAGAGGCGCTCATCGAGCTGGCCACCGGGGCCAACGTCATCCTCAACACCCCCACCGGCTCGGGCAAGAGCCTGGTCGCCACCGGCGCGCACTTCATCGCGCTGGCGAGCGAGCGCACCACCTTCTACACCGCGCCGATCAAGGCGCTGGTCAGCGAGAAGTTCTTCGCCCTCTGCGCGATCTTCGGGGCGCACAACGTCGGCATGCTCACCGGCGACGCCAGCGTCAACCCGGACGCCCCGATCATCTGCTGCACCGCCGAGGTGCTGGCCAACCTCGCGCTCCGCGAGGGCGCGGACGCCGACGTCGGCCAGGTCGTGATGGACGAGTTCCACTTCTACGCCGAGCCCGACCGCGGCTGGGCCTGGCAGGTGCCGCTGATCGAGCTGCCGCAGGCCCAGTTCCTGCTGATGTCGGCGACGCTCGGCGACACCACCCGCTTCGTCGACGACCTCTCCCGCCGGACCGGACGGCAAACCGCGGTGGTGAGCAGCGTCGAGCGCCCGGTTCCGCTGATCTTCTCGTACGCGATGACGCCCCTGCACGAGACGATCGAGGAGCTCCTGCAGACCCACCAGGCGCCGATCTACATCGTGCACTTCACCCAGGCGGCGGCCCTCGAACGCGCCCAGGCCCTGATGAGCGTCAACATGGCGACCCGGGCCGAGAAGGACGCGATCGCCGCCGCCATCGGCAACTTCCGGTTCACCGCCGGCTTCGGCCGCACCCTGTCCCGGCTGGTCCGGCACGGCATCGGCGTGCACCACGCGGGCATGCTCCCCAAGTACCGGCGGCTGGTCGAGACCCTGGCCCAGGCCGGCCTGCTGAAGGTCATCTGCGGCACCGACACGCTCGGCGTCGGCATCAACGTGCCGATCCGCACCGTGCTGTTCACCGGGCTGTCCAAGTACGACGGCGTGAAGACCCGGCTGCTCAAGGCCCGCGAGTTCCACCAGATCGCGGGCCGGGCCGGGCGCGCCGGGTTCGACACCCTCGGCACGGTCATCGTGCAGGCGCCCGAGCACGTCATCGACAACGAGCGGGCCCTGGCCAAGGCCGGCGACGACCCCAAGAAGCGGCGCAAGGTGGTCCGCAAGAAGCCGCCCGAGGGCACCATCGGCTGGGGGCAGCCCACCTTCGACCGGCTCGTCGGCGCCGACCCCGAGCCGCTGACCAGCTCGTTCCAGGTGTCGCACGCGATGCTGCTGAACGTCATCGCGCGCGGCGGCGACCCGTTCGCGGCGATGCGGCACCTGCTCACCGACAACCACGAGGAGCCGGCCGCGCAACGCCGGCACATCCGGCGGGCGATCGCGATCGCGCGCGCCCTGATGGCCGGGGGCGTCATCGAGCGTACCGACGAAGGGGTCTATCGCCTGGTCGAGGACCTGCAGCTCGACTTCGCGCTGAACCAGGCCCTCTCCCCCTTCGCGCTGGCCTGCCTGGAGCTGCTCGACCGGGAGGCGCCGGACTACCCGCTCGACGTCGTCTCGGTCATCGAGGCCACGCTCGAGGACCCGCGGCAGGTGCTGTCGGCGCAGCGCACCAAGGCCCGCGGCGAGGCGGTCAACGCGATGAAGGCCGAGGGCATCGAGTACGAGCAGCGGATGGAGCTGCTCGAGGACGTGACCCACCCGCGGCCGCTGCTGGAGCTGCTCGAGGGCGCCTACGAGACCTACCGGCGGGGCCACCCGTGGGTCGCCGACTACGAGCTCAAGCCCAAGAGCGTGGTCCGCGACATGTACGAGCGGGCGATGACCTTCACCGAGTACGTGTCGTTCTACGGCCTGTCCCGCTCGGAGGGACTCGTCCTGCGGTACCTGGCCGACGCGTACCGGGCGCTGCGCCAGACCGTCCCCGAGGACGCGCGCACCGAGGAGCTCACCGACCTCATCGAGTGGCTCGGCGAGCTCGTGCGGCAGGTCGACTCCAGCCTGCTCGACGAGTGGGAGCGGCTGCGCAACCCCGGCGCCGAGCCGGAGGAGGTACGCCTGGACGACAAGCCGCCCGCCGTCACCCGCAACGCCCGCGCCTTCCGGGTGCTGGTACGCAACGCCCTGTTCCGCCGGGTCGAGCTGGCCGCGCTGCGCCGCTGGGACGAGCTGGGCGAGCTGGACGGCGACGCGGGCTGGACCGCCGGCCGCTGGCAGGACGCGATGGAACCGTACTTCGACGAGTACGACGAGATCGGCACCGGTCCCGCCGCCCGCGGCCCGGCCCTGCTGCACATCGAGACGACGAGCACGGCGTGGCACGTCCGCCAGGTCTTCGACGACCCGGACGGCGACCACGACTGGGGCATCGACGCCACCGTCGACCTGGCCGCCTCGGACGACGCCGGGGCCGCCGCGGTCGTGGTCACGGCGGTGGGGCCGCACTAGTGGGACGGCGTTAGTGGGGCCGCGCTAGTGGGCCCGCCGCTGTCCCGGCGGCGCCGGCTGGCCGGGTTCGCCCTCGCGGTGGCCGGGCTGCCGCTGCTCACCGTGGTCGGGCACGCGACCGGCACGGCCCTCACCGGCAACCTCGCGCTGTTCCTGGCCGCGGTCGTCGCGGTCGCCCTGGTGGGCGGACGCTGGCCCGCCCTGCTCGCCGCGGTCGGCGGGTTCTTCCTGCTCAACTACTACTTCGTGCCGCCGCTGCGCACCCTGGCCATCGGCTCCTGGTCGAACCTGGTCGCGCTGTGCGTGTTCGTCGTGGTCGCCCTGGCCGTCTCGTGGGTCGTCGACCTCGCCGCCCGCCGGGCCCGCCAGGCGCGCGTCCTGGCGATCGCCGCCGAGGGCGACCGGGTGCGGACCGAACTGCTCCGGGCGGTGGGTCACGACCTGCGCACCCCGCTCGCCTCGGCCAAGGCCGCCGTCGCCGGCCTGCGCAGCCCCGACGTCGAGCTCGACGACAAGGACCGCGCCGAGCTGCTGGCCACCGCCGAGGAGTCCCTCGACCGGCTCGCCGCCCTGATCGCCAACCTGCTCGACATGAGCCGCCTGCAGGCCGGCGCGCTCGCGATGTCGCCGGCCGACGTCGGCCTCGAGGACGTGGTGCCGCGCGCCCTCGACGAGCTCGGCCCGCCCGGACGCGAGGTCGCGGTCCGGCTGCCGGGCGAGCTGCCCGCCGTCCGGGCCGACCCCGGCCTGCTCGAGCGCGTGATCGTCAACATCGTCGCGAACGCCCTGCGGTTCAGCCCGCCCGGCCGGCCGCCCGCGATCTCCGGGACGGCGGCCGGCACGACCGTCGAGCTGCGGGTGGTCGATCACGGGCCGGGCATCCCCGAGGGCGACTGGGACCTGGTCTTCCGGCCCTTCCAGCGCCTCGGCGACCGGGACGCGCATCAGGGCGCGGGGCTCGGCCTTGCGCTCTCGCGCGGACTGGCCGAGGCCATGGGCGGTACGCTGCGGCCCGCCGCCACCCCGGGCGGAGGCCTTACGATGATCTTGTCGTTGCCGGCGGCCCCCACGGAGGCACAGAGGTGACCCGCATCCTCGTCGTCGACGACGACCCGCAGATCGTCCGGGCGCTGCGGATCAACCTGCGGGCGCGGCGGTACGACGTCGACGTCGCCCCCGACGGCGCCGGAGCACTGCGCGCGGCCGCCGCCCACCCGCCCGACCTGGTCGTGCTCGACCTCGGGCTGCCGGACATGGACGGCGCCGAGGTGATCCGCGGCCTGCGCGGCTGGACCACCGTGCCGATCATCGTGCTCTCCGGGCGGGCCGAGGGCACCGACAAGGTGGCCGCCCTCGACGCCGGCGCCGACGACTACGTGACCAAGCCGTTCGGGCTCGACGAGCTGCTGGCCCGCATCCGGGCGGTGACCCGGCGGGTGCAGCCGCCGGACGCCGCCGCCTCGGCCACCGCGACCGTCGGCCGCTACACCATCGACCTCGCCGGCCACACGATCACGCCCGAGCAGCGGCTCACCCCGACCGAGTGGCAGCTGCTGGAGCACCTGCTGCGCAACCCGGGCAAGCTGATCACCCAGCGCCAGCTGCTGCAGGACGTGTGGGGGCCGCAGTACGGGACCGAGACGAACTACCTGCGGCAGTACATGGCCCGGCTGCGCCGCAAGCTCGAGGACGACCCGACCCGGCCCCGGCATCTGCTGACCGAGCCCGGGATGGGCTATCGCTACCAGCCGTGAGCCCGCCGGTCAGCGCCAGGCCTGCAGGGGACGTCCGGCAGCTCGACCACGTCGGCCTCGACCCCGGGGTCGCCGGTCGAGTCCCAGGAGCCGGCCTCGCCGGAGAACCGGCCGAGCGTGCCGGGGTCGGCCGGGTCGAGCGTGACCGTGTGGTGCGGGCCGCCGTCGCCGCCGTCCACGGTCACCGCCAGCCTCGTCGTGCCGGGGATGAAGCCGGCGCCGGAGAGGCTGAGCCCGCGTGCGCCGAGCGCGTCGGCGTCGACCTCGCCGGTCGCCTCGTAGGTCCGGCCGCTCGCCCGGTAGAGGACCAGCCGTCCCTGCGACCGGTCGAGCGCGGCGGCGGTCGCGTAGTCCTCGCGGAAGACGAGCCCCTCGGGGGGCCTCGGGCAGGGTGATCCGGCGCAGCTCGGCGCCGGACCTCACGTCGTACACCCGAAGCTCGCGCTTTCGCCCTTGGTCGTGAGCAGGACCAGGCCGGCCGGCAGTACGGTGGCCGTCGGCCGCGGGGCCGGCGCCTTCCACTGCGGGGCCGCCGACGCCGCGCCGCCCCCGTCCGAGCACGCGCTCAGCGCCAGGAGCAGGACAATCGCGGCGATCGATCTTCTCACGCCGGGGATGCTACCGGGGTGCGCGCTCCGGTGCGGGTCGCCCCGATGCCGGCCGTGACCACCAGGGCGATGCCGGCCACGCCGAGCAGGTCGGGGATCTGGTGCAGGCCGATCGCGCCGATCAGCAGGGCGAAGGCGGGCTCGAGGGCCATCAGGGTGCCGAAGGCCCCGGTGGTCAGGCGGCGCAGGGCGAGCATCTCCCCGCCGTACGCGATCATCATCATCACCCCGAGCAGCAGGCCCAGCAGGACCTGGCCGCCGGTGAGCGCGGCGAACACGTGCGGCGACACCGTGCACGTCGCGACCAGGGCCGCGACCGGCATCGAGACGGCCAGGCCCTGCAGCCCGGAGACGGCGTCGCCGACCCGCTGGGTGAGCACGATGTAGGCGCCCCAGCAGACCGCCGCGCCGAGCGCGAAGACGACGCCGAGCGGGTCGACCGTGCCCGCCCACGGCGTGGTCAGCAGCACCACCCCGAGACCGGCCAGCACCGGCCAGAGCGGCCGGCGGACCCGGGCGGCGGCGACCGCGAGCGGGCCCAGGAACTCGATGGCGCTGGCCGTGCCCAGCGGCAGCCGGCCGACCGCGGCCATGAAGAGGATCGTGGCGCCGGCGGTGGCCACCCCGAGCAGCGCGGTCGCGCCCAGCGACCGGGCGGTGAAGGACCGCAGGCGGGGCCGGACCAGGACGAGCAACAGCAGGCCGGCCCAGGACAGGCGCAGCCAGGCCGCGCCCTCGGCGCCGATCGAGCCGATCAGCCCGACCGACGCGGCGATGCCGGCCTGGACGGTGAGCATGGCGGCGATGGCCATGGCGGTTCCGGTGCGTGCCTGCTGCATGCCGCCCATTCAAGCCGCGCCGATTGTTCGCGTCCACGTGCCGATGCTGGACATACCGTTCAGGATTGACGAACAATCCCGAGGTGGAGACGCGCAGGCTGCGGTTACTCGTCGAGCTCGACCGGCTGGGGTCGATGCGCCAGGTCGCCGAGGAGATGGGGCTCACCACCTCGACGGTGTCGCAGCAGCTGGCGATCCTGGCCCGGGACGTCGGCGCCGCGCTCGTGGAGCCGGACGGACGACGGGTACGGCTGACCCCGGCCGGTCGCCGGCTGGCCGCGCACGGGGTCACGATCCTGGCCGCGGTCGAGGCGGCCCGGCTCGACCTCTCCCCCACCGCGGAGCCGTCGGGCACGGTGAAGGTCGCCGGGTTCGCCACGGCCGTCCGGCGGGCGCTGCTGCCGCTGCAGCGCGGGCTGCCGGCCGGGGTGCGGCTGTCGATCCGCGAGCACGAACCGGCCGAGTCGTTCGCGCTGCTCGACGCCGACGACGTGGACCTCGCGCTGATCTACGACTACAACCTGGCGCCGCTGTCGTTCCCGGCCCGGTACGAGACGCGGGCGCTGTGGACGATGCCGTGGAGTCTCGCGGTGCCCGCCGGCATGTCGCTCGCGTCGGCGTGGGCGGCGGACTGGATCGTCAACTCCCGCAACACCGCCGACGAGGACGTGGCACGGACCCTGGCCGCGCTCAACGGCGGCTCGGTGCGGGTGGCGCACCGGTGCGACAGCCTGACGCTGGTCGAGGATCTGATCGAGGCCGGGCTCGGGGTGGCGCTGCTGCCCGCGGACATGGGGGCTCCCCCGTCGATCTCGCTGCTGCCGCTCACCTCGCCGCCGGTGCTGCTGCGGGCGTACGCGGTGACGCGGCGCGGGCGGGCCGGGTGGCCGCCGCTCGCCCTCGTGCTGTCCCTGCTTCGTCCTTCGTCCACAGGCTTGAATGATCTTGCGCGGGCTCGCATAGGGTGATGCCCATGCCCGAACTGGAGATCCCGCTGCTGGAGGCTCTGCACTCCACGCCCGCCCGGCGTTACCTGTCGCCCGAGCCGATCGGCGACGATGTCATCCGCGCCATCCTCGACGCGGCGATCCGCGGCCCCAACGGCGGCAACACGCAGCGCTGGGCCTGGATCGTGCTGCGCGACCCCGAGGTGAAGAAACGCATTGCCGGCTTCTACCGCGAGGGCTGGGAGGGCAGCTACGGCAAGCTCCGTGAGTTCATGCAGACCCAGCCCGAGTCGGCCGACGGCACCGGCCCGGCCAACTTCCGGGCCGGCGACCACCTGGCCGCGCACCTCGAGGAGGCGCCGGTCTGGGTGTTCCCGGTGCTGCTCGGCGCGGCGAAGTCGGCGAACCCGCGGCTGGGCGCCTCGATCTACGGCGCCGTGCAGCAGCTGATGCTGGCGGCCCGGGCCTACGGCGTCGGGTCGGTCATCACCACCCTCTACTCCGGACACGAGGAGGAGGTGCGCGAGCTGCTCGGCCTCCCGGAGGACGCGCTGACGATGGCGCTGGTGCCGCTCGGGTACCTGAGCCGGGGGCGGTGGGCCCAGCCGAAGCGGAAGCCGCTCGACGAGGTCGTCTTCTTCGACCGGTACGAGGCCCGCTAGCCGCGCCGCTCGCTCTCTTAAGGCGGCGTTTCCAGCGCGGTCGCGCCTTCGTCGCGGTCGCGCCCTTCGTCGCCGTCGCGCCCTTCGTCGCCGTCGCGCCTTCGTCGCCGTCGCGCCTTCGTCGCGGTCGCGCCCTTCATCGGCGGTCGGGGGGCCGGTCTCCGCGGGCGTCCACCTCGGCCAGGCGGTCGGAGAGGAAGCGGCGCTCGGGGTCGTTGTCGGTGAGGGCGATCGCCTCGGCGTAGGCCTCCGCGGCCTCGGTGTGGCGGCCGAGGCGGCGCAGGAAGTCGGCGCGGGCGGCGGCCAGATAGGGGTAGGTCGCCAGGGCCGGCTCGGACAGCAGCGGCGCGAGCGCGTCGAGCCCGGCCTGCGGGCCGTCGCGCATGCCGAGGGCGGCGGCGCGGTTGAGGCGGACCACCGCGGTGGGCCACCGGGCGAGCAGGCGGTCGTAGAGGTCGACGACCGCCGGCCAGTCGGTGTCCGCCCAGGTGGGCGCCTCCGCGTGCTGGGCGGCGATCGCGGCCTGCAGCGCGTAGCGGCTGGGGCGCCCGCGGCGCAGCGATGCGGTGAGCAGGGCGACGCCCTCGCGGATCTGGGCGGCGTCCCAGCGGCTGCGGTCCTGCTCGGCGAGCAGCAGCAGGCGGCCGTCGGGGGCCTGGCGGGTCGCCGAGCGGGCGTCGTGGAGCAGCATGAGGGCGAGCTGCGCCGCGACGTCGGGCTCGGCCGGCATCAGGCGGTGCAGCAGGCGGCCGAGGTCGAGCGCGCGGTCGAGCAGGTCGTGACGGACCAGGTGGGGGCCGGCCGGCGCGGTGTGGCCGGTCGCGAAGATGAGCTGGACCACCTCGAGGACGGCGCCGAGGCGCTCGCCCAGCTCGTCGGGGGCCGGCGCGCGGTACGGGATGCGGGCGGCGGCGATCTTCTTCTTGGCGCGGGTGATGCGGGCGGCCATGGTCGGCTCGGGCACCAGGAAGGCGCGGGCCACCTCGGGCGTGGTCAGGCCGCAGACCAGGCGCAGGGTGAGCGCGGCCTGCGCCTCGCGGGACAGGGCGGGGTGGCAGCAGGTGAAGATCAGGCGAAGGCGGTCGTCCTCGGGGCCGGCCGGGGCGCCGGGCACGCCGTCGCGGGCGGCGCCGGCGGGCGTGGCCGGGTCGCGGGCGTCCTCGACGACCAGCAACGGCAGCGCGCGCCGGAAGGCGGCGCGGCGGCGCAGCTCGTCGCGGGCCTTGTTGCGGGCCACCTGGGTGAGCCAGGCGCCGGGCCGCGCCGGCACGCCGGTGCCGGGCCAGGTCTGGAGGGCGGCGGCGAACGCCTCCTGCGCGCACTCCTCGGCCAGGTCGAGGTCGCGCGTGAGCTGGGCGGTGGTGGCCAGCACCTGCGCCCAGTCGCGGCGATGGGCCGACGCCACCGCCGCGACGACCGGATCGGCGGAGTGGCCGACCGGCGGCACCGCCGCGACGGGGTCGGTCATTCGTGCTCGACCACCGGGCGGATCTCGACGCCGCTGTGGGCGGCCTTGACCTCGGGGAGCTGGGCCGCGAGCTTGACGGCCTCGTCCAGGTCGGCCGCCTCGATCAGGTAGAAGCCGCCGAGCACCTCCTTAGTCTCCAGGAACGGTCCGTCGGTCAGCACCACGCCGCCGTCGGAGCCGGCCCGCAGCGTGGTGGCGTCGGGGGCCGCGGCGAGCTGCTCCCCGCCGAGGACGCGGGCGCCGCCGGTCTCGTTGAAGCCGGCATGGGCCCGGCCGTGAGCGGCCCACTCCTCCGGTGTCATCGCCTCCCACTGCTTGTCGTCGCCGTAGATGAGCAGCATGTACTTCGCCATGTCGTACACCTTTCCTCGTTGGCTCTCACCGCACCGACGAACAGCCCGGCGGCGGAATCGACACGCCGCCCATATTCTGGCCCGGTGACGTACATCAAATCGGTCACCTTCGACTGCGCCGACGCTCTGGTGGTCGCCCGGTTCTGGGCCGCGGCGCTGGGCGGCGAGGTCGAGGAGGACTCGACCTCCGACAAGGCGTTCGTGGAGGCGCCGGGGTGGGGCGGCCCCAACCTGTGGTTCCAGCGGGTGCCCGAGCCGCGGACCGCCAAACTGCGGATGCACTTCGACCTGCGCGCGCCGGACGGGGTGGCGGCCGAGGTCGAGCGGCTGCGGGGGCTCGGGGCGACGGTCTTCGACGACCAGGGTGACCTGGTGGTGATGCAGGACCCGGAGGGCAACGAGTTCTGCGTCGAGACGTGAGAAGGGCCGGCATCCGCGGTGGGTGCCGGCCCCTCTCGTACGGGCGCTATTTCTTCTTGCCTTTTTCTTCGGCGCCTCGATGGCCGCCCGCGGGTACTTCTGGTTGAAGCTCTCGATCACCGGGAGGCCGACCCGGACGAGGTCGCGGCTGCGGTGCTGGACGTCGGCGGGCGTCATGTGCCGCGGCACCGGGAACTGGGCGGCGATCGTGCCGGTGAACTGGAGCAGGTCGTTGACCGAGCCGGGGAACGTGCGGCACATGTCGGCGGCCGCGCGCAGCTGCGACTCGGGGATGAAGGCGACGTGCTCGCGCATGCCGCCGGCCCACGCGCCCGGATGCACCAGATAGCCGGCGGGCAGACCGCCGGCGCCGCCCATCGGCGCGAGGGCCTCGGACCGCTCGACCGGCTCCGGCTTGGACTTCAGCACCATGTAGAGCGCGCCGGCGGCGAAGAGCAGGCCGGGCACGATGATCGCGACCTGGGCCGACTTGCCGGCCATGAGCAGCACCACGGCGAGAACGCCGAGAATCATCGCGCCGGCCATGTACTCGCGGGTGCCGTCACGCGCGGCGCCCGCCTCGGCGTCGGCCACGCAGCGCTTGATGATCGCCTCGAGCACCGGGTCGGTGGGCCGCCACCCATCGGCCCGGACGGGCATTTCACGCGCGGACTGTGCCATCCGTGGCGTCCTTTCGCTTGGAGGGGACGCCCAGCGGTATCGGCCGGCGCCGCGCCGGGATGAGAGATAAGCGGGCGCGTTTTCCTGTTCGCTTGCCCTGCTCTTGCCCTGCTCTTCCCCGTGCTCCTCCCCACCCCGTTCACTGGGTGGGGTGACCTTACGGCTCGCCTACGACAAATTCGGGCCGTTGTCCACAGCGGTGATTGCGTTGCTCGCCCGCTGCTTGGGCGCCGTTGCCCTGCCGCGCTGCTGCCTCCCCGCCGTTGCTCTCCCGGCGCTCGGCGTCCGCGCCGTTGCCCTCCGGGTGCCGCTGCCCACGCGCGCCGCTGCCCACGCGCGCGCCGCTGCCCACGCGCGCCGGCGGATGGTGATGACTGGGTGTTCTGCCAGCGCAGAAAGTCGTCACCCTACCCGCCCATCGTGAGCCCACGCCCTGACCCGTCGACCTTGATGATCTGCCGTCCCCGCAGCGCGCCAAGTCATCACGCTGCCCGGCGTCTGTCAGTTTCGCCTGCGACGACCGGTCAATCTTGATGGCGTCGAGCGACCCGGGGCACGGCAATTCATCAGGGCAGCAGGTTGGGCCGGGTGGAGGACCGGGCGACCAGGCGACCAGGCGACCGCGTGACCGCGATCCGGCAGTCGAGCGGGTATTCCGGCGGGCAGTCGAGCGGCTGATCCACTCGTGGCGCGTATTGGTGAGCAGAGCAAAGGGCGCCGAAAGTTGCTCAGACGCGAGGATCAAATGCCGGGACCGTCCGGGCGTCGGTCAACGGATACGGATGGCGCGCTCCGGTCGACGGCGCCGCGGGGCGCCAGCCGGCCGGGGGGCCAAGCGCAGCCGGTGCGAGCCGGCGGGCGCGGCCGAGCGAGGCTGGCGGTGTCGGGCGCAGCAGACGGGGGGCCGGGCGCAGCCGGCGGGGCGGAGCGCGGCTGGCGGTGCCGGAGCGCGCCCGTCGGGAGGCCGAGCGCAGCCGGCGGGGGGCTGGGCGCAGCCGGCGCTACGCGGACAGGGCTGCGTAGCGGCCGCCGGCGCCGACCAAGGCCTCGTGTGTGCCGGACTCCAGGACCCGGCCGTGGTCGACGACCACGATCTGGTCGGCGTCGCGGATCGTGGACAGGCGGTGGGCGATCGTCACCGTCGTGCGGCCGCGGGACAGCTCGTCGAACGCTCGCTGCACCGCGCGCTCGGTTTCGTTGTCCAGAGCGCTTGTGGCCTCGTCCAGGACGAGGATGCGGGGGTCGCGCAGGAGGGTGCGGGCGATGGCCATGCGCTGCTTCTCGCCGCCGGAGAAGCGGTGGCCCCGGGAGCCGACCATGGTGTCGTAGCCGTCGGGCAGGGCGGCGATCACGTCGTGGATCTGGGCGGCTCGGGCCGCGGCCTCGATCTGCTCGTCGGTGGCGTCGGGGCGAGCGTAGCGCAGGTTCTCGCGGACGGTCGTGTGCAGCAGGTACGTCTCCTGGCTGACCACGCCGACGATGGCGGACAGGTCGGCCAGCGACAGGTCGCGCAGGTCGACGCCGTCGATGGTGATGCGGCCGGCGGTCGGGTCGTAGAGGCGGGAGATGAGGGCGGCGATCGTGCTCTTGCCCGAGCCGGTCTCGCCGACCAGCGCCAGGGACGTCCCGGCGGGCACGTCCAGCGTCACCCCGGCCACGGCGGCCGACGGGCTTCCGGCGTACGCGAAAGTCACCTCCTCGAAGCGCAGGTGGCCGCGCGGCGCCTTGATGCGCACGGGCGTCGCCGGCTCCTCGATCTCCACCGGGAGGTCGAGGTACTCGAAGATGCGCGCGAACAGGGCGAGCGAGCTGGTCAGCTGGACCCCGACGTTGAGCAGGCCGAGCAACGGCCGGAACAGGCCCGCCTGCAGCGCGGTGAACGCCACCAGCGTGCCGATGCTCAGCCGGCCGGCGGTGAAGGGAAGGCCCGCGGCCAGGTAGATGATCGCGGGAATGGCCGCGAACACGATGCTCATCGACGCCATCCGCCAGCGGCCGGCCAGCTCCGAGCGCAGCTCGAGGTCGATGAGGCGGCTCGACGACGCGGCGAAGCGGTCGATGAGTGCCGGCGCCGTGCCCATGGTCTTGGCCAGCTGGACGCCGCTGATCGACAGGCCCTCCTCGATCGTGACGTTGAGGTCGGCGAGCTCGCGCTGGCGCTGCGCGGTGATCTCGCGGCGCATGCGGGCGACCCGCCGGGACAGGTGGACCGCGGGCGGCAGCACGATCAGCGAGACCAGGCTGAGCTGCCAGGAGAGGGCGGCCATGGCCACGATCGTGGCGATCGCGGTGGTGAGGTTGGCGGCGATCGACGTCGCGGTCGAGGTGACCACGGCCTCCATACCGCCGATGTCGTTGGTGATGCGGGACTGCACCTCGCCCGTACGGGTGCGGGTGAAGAAGCCGATCGACTGGCGCTGCAGGTGGGTGAAGACGTCGGTGCGCAGCCGGTGCATGACCCGCTGGCCGACGGCGGTGGAGATCCAGGTCTGGGCGACGCCGAGCGCGGCGGTCACGGCGGCGACGGCGACCATGCCGATCACCAGCCAGACCAGCAGGCGCAGGTCGGCGTGCGGCAGCGCGTCGTCGATGACGGCGCGCAGCAGGAAGGGGCTGGCCATGCCGATGATCGACGAGGCCACGATGATCAGTACGACGACGGACAGCGACCCGATGTGGTCCTTGAACAGTCCGCCGATGCGGCGCAGCGAGACCTCGCGCGCCTGGGCCTTCTCGGCCTGAGTGCGTTTCTTCGGATGGCGCTCCAAGTGCGACTCCTCGATCCGGTGTTCAGAACGAAAGCTGAGGTTACCTCATCATGAGGTAACAACCGCAACCCCTGCTACGGTATTCCGGTGGATGAGGAGACGCTGTCGGAGGCGTTCTGGTCGGCGGCCCGCGCGCTGCGGCACCGCACCCGGGTGGCGCTCGAGCCGTGGGACCTCTCCCCCTCGCTCGCCCGCGCGCTGAACGTGGTGTCCCGGCACGGCGCGGTGCGGCTGAGCACTCTCGCGGATCACTTGCGCATTGCCGCGCGTACGGCCACCGAGGTCGCCGACGATCTGACGGCGCGCGGCCTGGCGGCACGGCACCCCGACCCGGACGATCGCCGGGCCACGCTGGTGTCGCTGACCGAGGCCGGCACCGAGACCGCGCAGGCGATCCGGCGCGCCCGTCAGGCCGAGGGCGAGCAGTTCTTCGCGGCGCTGACCGAGGCCGAGCGCGAGGATCTGGCGCGGCTGCTGCGCAAGCTCAGCACGGCCGCCGGCGACTGAGAGCGGTCACGGGCGCCGGCGACTGAGGGCGGTCACGGGCGCGGGCGCCGGCCCCGCAGGATCGCGGTGGCGCAGGCGGCCGCACCGCCCGCGCACAGCAGCGCGACGGTCAGCAGGGGCGGTACCTCGAGCGGCGTCACCCGGTCGAGGACGCCGAGGATCAGCAGGGCGGCCAGGCAGACGGCAAATCCGACCGACGTGACGTGGGCGAGCGCGCCGCGCCCGTCCGGCTCGGTGACGCCGCGCCCGCCGGCCGGGATGCGCAGCGCCTCGGCGAACTCGTCGGTCACCCGCACCAGCGACTCGGCGTCGACGATGCGCTGCTCGGCGGCGGTCAGCCGGCGCAGCTCGATCGTCGCCCGCTCGTGGCCGGGGTCGAGGGCGAGCGCGCGGCCGTACGCCTCGCGGGCGCTCAGCGGCCGGCCCGCGGCGAACAGGGCGACGCCGTGCGCGACCTGCAGGTCGGCGTCGTAGTGGGCGAACTCGGCGCCGGCCGCGAGGACCCGCTCGGCCTCGGTCAGCCGGCCGGCGGCCAGCAGCGCGCGGCCGTGCCGCTCGATCAGGCGGGGGTTGCCGGGGTCCTCGGCGCCGGCGGTCACCGCGGCCGCGATCGCCAGGTCGTGCCGGCCGGTGGCGGTGTAGGACGCGCTCACCCAGTACAGCGCCTCGAGGCCGCGCGGTTCCAGGCGCAGCGCCTGCCGGGCGGCGTCGAGGGCGTGCGCCGGGCGGCGCAGCGCGAGGTGGGCGCGGGCCAGCAGCAGCCAGGCGTCGACGTTGCCGGGCTCCTCGCCGACGACGGGGGCGAGCAGCGTGGCGGCCTGTCCGGCCCGGCCGCTGTGCAGCAGGTCGTCGGCCCGGCCGAGGAGCATGTCGGTACGCACCCCGGCTCTTTCGGCCGCGCACCCGGCGACTTGTGGAAGCCGCCGGGTGCGGTGTGGTTGTCACTCGTTGCGAGCCGTCTCGGGGCCGGTGATGCGCCGCAGCAGCGGCATCGTCGAGGCGATCAGCGCCAGCGACAGGGCCAGCCCGGCCGCCACGAGCACGTAGTACGACACGGGTGGCGCCTTCAGGTCGTACCCGAGCTGGGAGCGCAGGAAGAGCCCGGCCGCGAGGAAACCGCAGGCGACCGCCACCACCGCCACCGTCAGCAGCGGCACCGTGCTCTCCAGCGTGATCACCCGGCGCAGCTCGGCCAGCCGCACCCCGGTCAGCCGCAGCAGCGCGAACGGCCGTTTCCGCTCGTTGATGCCGTTGGTCAGGGCGACCGCGAGGCTGCCGCCGGCGATCACCAGGCTGGCCACGACCACCACGTCGGCCAGCTGCTGCCACTGCACGAGCGTACGGGCGAAGTCGCTGCGCCACTCGGCCTCGGTCGCCGGGAAGCGGTCGTTCGGGAACGCCGCCTCGAGCTGGGTGCGGGACCGCTCGATGGCCGACCGGGAGCCGTCGGTGACGACCACGACCGACAGCATCGGCAGGGTGGCGAGCCGGGCCGCGGTGACCGGGGCCGCGGTCCAGACCGACGGCCGGCCGTCCCGGGAGCTCAGGTCGTTGAACACCTCGGCCACGGCCACGCCCGGCGGGCAGGTGCCGAGCTCGGGGAAGCCGGCCAGGTCGGCGCAGGCGATCACGCCCGGTTCGTGGAAGCCCTCGAGGATGCCCTGGTAGCGCACCACGAGCACCTTGCGCACCCCGGGTGTGGACGCCAGCGAGGCGGGCAGCTGCGAGACCGGCGGGGCGTGCGCGCCGTCCGGCAAGTTGTCCGGGAACCAGTCCATCGAGAGGTTGGTGCGCACGGTCGAGCCGGTCGAGCCCTCGCCGCGGTAGTGCACGATCGAGGTGATCACCCCGGTCGCCACGCTGGTGACGAACAGCGCCAGCATCAGGCCGCTGACCGCCCGGAACCCGGCGCGGGGGTCGTCGGCCAGCCGCCGGCCGGCGATCAGGGTGGCCGGGCGCCGGGCCCGGCGGGCCAGCAGCCGGGAGCCGGCCATGGTCAGGTACGGGCCGGCGACGACCAGCCCGATCATGGTCAGGAAGATGCCGCCCAGGTACGCCAGGAGCTGACCGTTCGTGGTGTGCGGCCGGTTGCCGACGAAGAACGCCAGCTCGCCCAGGCCGACGGCGGCCGGCAGCAGCCGCCAGGCGCGCGGCGGCCGTGGCGTGACCCGCCGGGCGACGCCGAGCGGGGAGATCCGCACCCGGCGCAGCGCCAGCCGGGCCGCGACCGCCGCGCCGAGCGGCACGCCGAGCGCGACCAGCAGCGCCTGGGACGCATGGACGGACAGGTCGGCGGGGAAGAAGCGCTCGCCGGTGATGGTGATGCCGGCGAGTGCCGCCCGCAGCGCCGGGAACAGCGCGAAGCCGGCCGCCGTGCCGGCCGCGGCGGCCAGCGCCGACTCGACGGTGGCCAGCGTGCTGATCTGCCGGGGCGTGGCCCCGACCAGGCGCATGGCGGCGAACCGCTGCTCGCGCCGGGCGGCGGCGAGCCGGGTGGCGGTGCCGATGAACATCAGCAGCGGGAAGAGCAGGGCGGCCCCGACGACGGCCAGCACCAGCGTGATGCCGTCGCTGCCGATACCGATGTAGCACTTGTCGCATCGGGCCGGGTCTGCGCTCACGTAGCGGGTGATCTCGGTGGAGTACCCGATCCGGCGGACCTCGTCGGGGGTACGACCGACCACGACGATCAGCGAGTCGGGCGAGGGCAGCGCCGCGTCGGCGATGATGCCGGCCTGGCGACCGGGCCAGCGGCCGGCCAGCTCGTCCGCCGGCAGCTCGGTGAGCAGGTCGGCCAGGGCCGGGGAGACGAAGAACTCGCCGGGCGCCGGCAGCCGGGGCAGCCCGGGCGGTACCGGCGCGGCCGGGCCGGTGGCGGCCAGGTCGATCCGGCCCATCCGGCGGCCGCCGGCGTAGTCCTCGCGGAACGCCCAGACGGCCGGGTCGGCGGCCTCGGGACCGGTGGCGGCTTCGGTGATGCCGCTGTTCAGCCAGGAGTAGCGCAGGTTCTGCTGGTGGACGGCGTTGAGGCCGGCCAGCACCGCGAGCAGCAGCGCGACGCCGACCGCGACCGCGCCGCCGATCATCGCGAGCCGGCCGATCGCCTCCCGGCCGCCGGCCACGGCCAGGCGCAGGCCGAGGCGGATCACGACGTCACCGCGGGGGTGGTGACCCGGCCGTCGCGGACCATGACCTCCCGATCGGCGTACGCGGCGATGCGCGCCTCGTGGGTGACCAGGACGACCGTGGTGCCCTGCCGCCGGGCCGCGTCGACCAGCAGGTCCATCACCTGCTCGCCGGTGAGCGAGTCGAGCGCGCCGGTCGGCTCGTCGGCGAAGACCACGGCCGGCTCGCCGACCAGCGCCCGGGCGAGGGCGACCCGCTGGGCCTGCCCGCCGGACAGCTCGCCCGAGCGCCGCTTGCCGAGCCCGTCGAGGCCGAGCCGCTCGAACCAGGCGCGGGCGCGGGCGAGGGCCGGGTCGCGGCGCACCCCGGCCAGCAGCAGCGGCAGCGCGACGTTCTCCTCGGCGGTCAGCTCGGGCACGAGCTGGCCGAACTGGAAGACGAACCCGAACTTGTCGCGGCGCAGCTCGCTGCGGTCGGCCTCGCTCAGCTCGTCGATCCGCCGGCCGAGGGCGTGGACCTCACCGGCGTCCGGCGTGAGGATGCCTGCCAGGCAGTGCAGCAGCGTCGACTTGCCGGAGCCGCTCGGTCCCATCACCGCCACGATCTCCCCCGTGTCGATCGTGACGTCGGCCCCGCGCAGCGCCGGGGTCTCGCCGAAGGACAGCGCGACCCCGCGCGCCTCCAGTGCCGGGCTCATGACCTCACCCTGGCCCGGAGCTGGTCGAGCCGCACCGCCGTGGTGTCGATCCAGCGCAGGTCGGCCTCCAGGTGGAACAGGCCGTGGTCGGCCAGCAGCCCCTCGACCAGGTCACCGGAGCGCTTGACCTCGGTCAGCTCCCGCATCCGGGCCAGGTGGGCGGTGCGCTGGGCGTCCAGGTACTCCTCGGCCGGGCGGTCGAGCATCAGGGCGAGCACGACCTTGGCGAACAGCACGGTCTGCTGGTGCGGCTCGGGGGCGACCGGCTCGGCGATCCAGGCGCCGACCTCGGTGGCGCCGAGCTCAGTGATCACGTAGCGCTTGCGCTCCGGCCCCTCGCCCGGGGTCACCTCGTCCATCACCACCTTGCCGTCCCGGGCGAGGCGGGCGAGCGTGGCGTACACCTGGCCGAACGGCAGCGAGCGGCCGTGGCCGAAGTAGAGGTCGTAGTCGCGCTTCAGGTCGTACCCGTGGCTGGGCTGCCGCTCGAGCAGGCCCAGCAGGGTCAGCGGAACACTCATGCCGACACCCTACGCCCGAGGTATACACCGCGTATATACCCTCGGGTTGTAGAGGGCATGTGGTCCAGGTCACTCCCGTTCTTCTCAACCACACCCGGACCGCAACCGATTCAGGCGGTTGCAGGTGAGGAGTGAAGGGAGCACCACGATGAGCATGCGAATCGGTGGGGAGGACGGCGCCCGGTGGGCCAAGCACATCGCCGGCATCCACCTGAAGATCGATTCCGGGCGGCTGGCCGCCGACGTCCAGGCCGGCGCCGACGAACGGACGATCGCCGCCGACAAGGAAGCGTTGCGCGAGAGCCGGCGGGACATCGTCTACCCTCGTCACCTCGTGGACGTGACGGTCTAGGACAAAGCGTCTAGCCGACGGAGAGGGGCAGGCCGCCGAGGATCGTGTCGACGGCCGCCAGCATCTCGCGGGTGCGGGGCCCGAGCTCGGACAGCGGCTCGACGGCGGCGTCCATGTCGCCGGCCCGGGCCGCGTCCTCCAGGCGTTCGCAGAGCGCGGCCAGATCGCGTACGCCCAGATTGGCCGCCACCCCCTTGAGCTGGTGGGCCTCCTCGCGCAGCCGGTCGGCGTCGTCCATCGCCACCGCCTGGCTGATCTGCTCGACGTGGCCGGGCGCGTGCGCGCTCAGCCGCCGCAGCAGTCCGGCCAGCGCGGCCGGGCTCAGCGCCGGGCCGGCACCGCGCAGCAGGTCGAGACGCTCCTTGATCTGGTCACGCACGGTCGCCGCCGGGGCCGGCACCCACTTGTCGAGGGCCGCGCCCACATCGACCGGCATCAGCGGCTTGGCCAGGTGGTCGTCCATCCCGGCCGACAGGCACCGCTCGCGGTCCTCGGGCATCGCCCCGGCGGTCATCGCGATGATCGGGACGTGCCGGCCGCCCCGTTCGGCACGGCGGATCGCGGCCGTCGCCTCGTACCCGTCCATCTCCGGCATCAGGCAGTCCATGAAGATCGCCTGGTAGGTCCGGGCCGCGGCCCGCTCGACCGCCTCCCGCCCGCTGGCCGCGACGTCGGCGCTGTAGCCGAGGTTGGCCAGGATGCCCAGCGCCACCGTCTGGTTGATGTCGTTGTCCTCGACCAGCAGCACGTGGCCGCGGGCCGGCGGCGTCCCGGCGCGGACGGTGCGGGCGCGGTCCTCGGCCGGCCCGGCGACCAGGCGGACCATTGCGTCGTAGAGCTGCGACTGCCGGACCGGCCGGGTGAGGATCGCGTCGAACCCGGCCGGTCTCGGGCGGCCGGGCGCGGTGACCAGGACCTTCTTGACAGCGGGGTCGCCGCCGATGCCGGCGAGGCCGGCATCGTCCACGACCGCCACGTCGTACGGCCGGCCGGCCGCCGCGGCGCGGAACAGCTCCCCGGCCGCGGCTCGCCCGTCCGGCGCCACGGTCACCCCGGCCACCCAGGATCCCATCTGGTCGGTGAGCGGCCCGGCCTCGTCGCCCGCGACAACCAGCACCCGCAGCCGGTCGAGCGGGCTCCGGGGCGCGGACTCGGCGCCGCCGACGGCCGGCCACAGGGGCACGGTGAACCAGAACGTGCTGCCCTTGCCGGCCGCGCTGGTCAGGCCGATCTCGCCGCCGAGCACGCCGACCAGCTCCCGGCTGATCGCGAGGCCGAGGCCGGTGCCGCCGAACCGCCGGGTGGTGCCGGCGTCGGCCTGGGTGAACGGCTCGAACAGGCTGGCCTGCTGCTCGGGTTCGATGCCGATGCCGGTGTCGGAGACCTCGAACCGGACCGGCACGCTGCCGGGCGGGAAGTCGCCGGCCGCCGGCCGGGCGGTGACCGCCACGGTGCCGCGGGCGGTGAACTTGACCGCGTTGCCGGCCAGGTTGAGCAGCACCTGGCGCAGCTTGCCGGGGTCGCCGCTGACCGGGGCGGTCAGCCGCGGGTCGCAACGGGACGAGACGGTCAGCTCCTTGACCCCGGACACGTCGGCGACCAGCCCCACCACCTCGTCGAGCAGCCGCCAGATCTCGAAGTCGGCCCGCTCGACCAGGACCTTGCCGGCCTCCAGCTTGGAGAAGTCGAGCACGTCGTTGATGACGCCGAGCAGCGCCACGCCCGCGTTGTTGATCCCCTGGGCGTACCGCCGCTGCGTCTCGCCCATCTCGGTGTTGAGCAGCAGCCCGCTGAGGCCGATCACGCCGTTCATCGGGGTGCGGATCTCGTGGCTCATCGAGGCCAGGAACTGCGACTTCAGGCGCGCGGTCTCGACCGCCTGGTCCCGCGCCTGGGCCAGGGCCTGCTCGGTCTGCCGCCGTACGGTGATGTCGCGCGCGAAGGCGTGGAAGGTGGACGGGCCGTCGCGCCGGATCCGCCACATGGTCAGCTCGATCGGCAGCTCGGTGCCGTCGGCGCGGACCGCCGCCATCTCGGTCGGGCGGTCCAGCAACCAGTCCCACCGTCCTTCGAGGACCCGGTCGAGCGCGGCCGCGTACCGGCGGGGCAGGATCGTGTCGACCACGTGCTGCCCGAGCACCTGCTCCCGGGTCCAGCCGAAGACCTGCGCCGCCTGCCGGTTCCACTCGGTGATCAGCCCCCGGTAGTCCATGCTGATGAACGGGTCGCTGGCCGCCGTCATGATCATCTGGAACTGCTCGCGCTCGAAGCGCAGCCGCCGCTCGGCCTCGACCTCGGCCGTGATGTCGTGCGAGATCGTCGAGGCGCCCACGATCGTGCCGTCCGGGTCGCGGATCGGCGCCATGCTCAGCGAGACGTAGATGGTGGTGCCGTCCTGCCGCACCCGGCGGGTCTCGTGGTGCTTGATCAGCTCGCCCGAGCGGACCCGGGCCAGCAGCCGCTTCTCCTCGTCCGGCCGGTCGGGCGGCAGGATCACGGTGACGTCCCGGCCGATCATCTCCGGGGCCGTGTAGCCGTAGAGCCGGGCGGCGCCCGGGTTCCAGGTCAGGATCGTGCCGTCGAGCGTCTTGCTCACGATCGCGTCGCTGGAGGCGGCCACGATCCCGGCGAGCTGGGCGTCCGACTGGGCCTGGGCCAGCCGGTCGGTGACGTCCTGCACGGTGGCGAAGACGACCGTGCCGCCCTCACCGTCCACGGCCGAGAGCTTGATCTCGACCGGGGTCTCGGTGCCGTCCCCGCACAGCGCGGTCAGCTGCAGACCCTCGCCCATCGGCCGCGGCGCCGGGGCGGCCAGGTAGTTCGCGCGGTGCCGGACGTGCCCCTCCCGCAGCGGCGCCGGCACCAGCGCCTCCACCGGCATGCCGACCAGCTCGTCGCGGCCGTAGCGGAAGACCTGCGCGGCGCGGGCGTTGGCGAGCCGGATGATGCCGTCCGCGTCGACGCCGAGCATCGCCTCCGGCGAGGCGTCGAGCAGGGCCTCGAACTTGCTCTCGGCGATCCGCAACTGGGTGATCTCGTTGGTCACCGAGCAGACGGCGTACGCGTCACCGCCGCCCTCCCGCAGCGCGAACATCGTGGTCACGAACGTCCGGACACCGTGCTCGCCGGTCATCTCGTCCTCGAACACCAGCGGCTCGCCGGCCGCGACCACGAGCCGGTCCCGCCGGGCGATCTCGGTCAGCCGGTCCGGGGTGTGCACGTCGCGGTCGAACCGGCCGGCGGCGGTGCCGGGCTCGATGCCGTACAGCTGCTCGAAGGCCGCGCTCGCCATCCGGTAGCGGCCGTCCGGTCCCTTGATCGAGAACGCGGTCGGTGTGTTCCGGAGGATCGTCTCCATCTGCGCGTGCCGCAGCGCCTGCCGCCCGGCGGCCAGGCCGACCAGCACGACGGCGCCGGCGTCGGCGGCGGCCAGCAACGCGATCAGGACGCCCGGCGCCAGCCCCGGTCCGAGGCGCGCGCCGAAGAGCGAGGCGACCGCGAGCGGCGCCGCCACCCCCGGCAGCAGGGCCATCCGCCGCCGCAGCCGGGGTCGCAGCCGGGCGGCCAGGACGAGCCCGGCGCCGAGCACGATCAGCAGCGCGGCGGTGATCGTCAGGGCGGTCGGCAGCAGCGCGGCGCCGGCCGCCGCGGTCAGCACCCCGAGTACCTGCGCGAGGACCGAGACGACCCGGTACGCGGGCCGCTCCCCGGCCGCGGGCGACGACGACATATATCCGGAATATCACCTTCAACGGGTATTCGTGGCGGTAATTTTGACAGGGGCCGAGCATGAGGAGGGATGCGGGTGGCGACGGTGCTCGTCGTGGACGACGTGGCGGCCAACCGGGAGCTCATGGCCATGCTGCTCGGCTATCGCGGGCATGAGGTGATCGAGGCCTGCGACGGCGCCGACGCGCTCGCGCTCGCCCAGAGCCGCCACCCCGACGTGGTCGTCTCCGACGTGCTGATGCCGGGCATCGACGGGCTGGAGCTCGTCCACCGGCTGCGCTCGGCGCCCGACGAGCGGGCCGCGCACGCCCCGGTGATCTTCTACACCGCCAACTACCTCGAGCCCGAGACCCGGCCGATCGCCGAGGCGTGGGGGGTCTCCCAGGTCGTGCTGCGCAGCGCCGACCCGCGCGAGCTGCTCGACGCGGTGGACGTGGCGCTGCGCAACGGGCCGGTCGAGATCACCCCGAGGCCGGCCGACGAGTTCGCCACCGTGCACGCGCGAGCCATCAACGCCAAGCTCGTCGAGAAGGTGCGGGCGCTGCGGCACACCGAGCGGCGGTTCGAGGCGATGGCGGCGTCCTCCCCGGTCGGGATCGTTCTGCTCGACGCCGACGGCTATGCGACGTACGTCAATCCCCGCCTTTCCGAGATCACCGGCCTGGACGCCGACCGGCTCCTCGAGCGCGGCTGGCTCACCTGCCTCGACCCGGAGAAGCACGCCGAGGCCCTGGACGTCGTGCGGGCCGGCCCCGACGAGACGGTCGAGCGCCGGTACCGGCACTGCCTGATGCGCGCCGGCGGCGACGAGCGCTGGCTGCGTGTGCACCTGCGGCCGATCCGCGATCCCGAGGCCGAGCTGGCCGGCGCGGTGGTGATGGTCGACGACGTGACCGACGTGGTGGCGGCCGAGAAGCGGGCCGGCCGCGAGGTGCGGCAGCGGCAGGCCGAGGCCCGCCGGCGCGACGCCGAGCGGCTGGACAGCCTGCGCCGGATGGCCGGCGGCATGGCCCACGACTTCAACAACCTGCTCGGGGCGATGCTGGGCTTCCTGACCCTGGCGATCGAGCAGATCACCGAGGAGATGGACGCCGGCCGGCTGGCGCCCGGCGTCGGGGCGGCGCTGCTGGACGACCTGGGCCAGGTGACCAAGGGCGGGGAGCGGGCGACCAAGCTGACCGAGCAGCTGCTCGCCTTCGGCCGGCGCGAGATCAGCCAGCCGGCGACCGTCGACGTCGACGCCTTCCTGACCGAGGCGGCCGCGGCCCTGACCGAGGCGGCCGGCCCCGGGATCGAGCTCGACGTGCGGCCGGGCGGGATCCCGGCGGTCACGATCGACCCGCGCCTGCTCGAACGGTTGCTGCTCACGCTCGTACGCAACGCGCGCGACGCCATGCCCGACGGCGGAACGATCACGGTGACCACCGGCCGCTCGCCCGAAGGCCGCGCCACGATCAGCGTGACCGACGACGGCCGCGGCATGCCGCCCGAGGTCCTGGCCCGCGCGTTCGAGCCGTTCTTCTCGACCAAGGCCGGCAGCCGCACCGCCGGGCTCGGCCTGGCCACCGCCCACGGCGTGGTGACCCAGGCCGGCGGCGAGCTCACGCTCACCTCGTCGCCCGGCGCGGGCACCACCGTGCTGATCAGCCTGCCCGCCGCCGCGACGCCGATCGCCCCCCAGCAGGCGCCGCCGCGCCCCGCCCCCGAGCCGAGCGGCAACCTCACCGTGCTGCTGGTCGACGACGAGCGGGACCTGCGCGAGGTCACCGCCCGGTTCATCGCCAAGGCCGGCTACCGGGTGCTGACCGCCGCCGGCGGCGCCGAGGCCCTGAAGGTCGCCGAGGAGCACGGCGACCCGATCCACTGCCTGGTCACCGACGTGGTGATGCCGGGCATGGACGGCCGCCAGCTCGCGCACCGGTTCCTGACCATGCGCCCCGAGACCAAGGTCATTTTCATCTCGGGGTACGCCGAGGCGCTGATCGACGACGACGGCCGGTCGCTGGAGCCGGGCCGCACGATCCTGGCCAAGCCGTTCAGCAGCGCCGAGCTGACCGGCGCGCTCAAGTCCGTCCTCACCGGCTGAGCGCCGCGAGCAGCTCCTCCCAGCCGGCCAGCAGCCGCCGCAGCGTGGCCACCGACCGTTCCACCTCGTCCGCCCGCCCGTGCGCGAGGTTGTAGTCGAGCCAGCCGCCCTCCCCCGCCACCAGCCCCGCGAAGATCCACGGCTCGGCCGGGACGTCCCCGTAGGCCCGCGCGGTCGCGGCGAAGACCTCCGGATCGCCGTCCGACCAGTCGAAGGCCAGCGCCGCCGCCTCGTACACGGCCGCGACCGGCCCGGCGGCATCCCAGTCGAGCGCCATCAGCACCCCGTCCACGGTCCGCAGCATGTTCTTGCGATCGAGGTCGCGGTGACTGTCCACGACGACCAGTCGCGCCGGTCCGCCGCCGGTGATCCCGCCGAGCCGGCCGAGTCCCCACGTCCCGGCCGCCCCGTTCCCGCCCGCCCCGTTCCCGCCGGCCCATGCGCGCACGGGTGCGGGCTCCACCCGCGGGTGGCCGGCGGCATGGATGGCCCGCAGCAGAGCCGCCGCCTCGTCGCCGGACCCCGCCGCCGGCGTGCCCTCGACCCACCGATGCACGCGATAGAGCGAACCGTCCACTTCGGCCAGCGCGGTGCCCGTCTCCGGGTCGGGCACCGGCTCCGGCATCGGCACCCCCGCGGCCCAGGCGCGGCGCTCGATCGCATAGGAGGCCTCGACGTTGTCCCGGAAGTCCGGCCGGCCGGCGTTGACGATCATCCGCTTCACCGCGTATACGCCGGTCGCGGTCGCCACCCGCCACAGCTCGTTGGACAGCCCACCCGCCACCGGCACCGGCTCGGCCACCGGCGCGCCCAGCCCGAAGCGCTCCCCGACCTGCCTCACGCGTCCCCCTCCCCGCGCCGCCGATCAGAGCCGGAGCGTCCCGGTCACCAGCCGCGGTAGCGTGCTCGCGACCGGCCGCGGCCGCCGCCCGCGAAGCGCATCGTCGCCAGCACGCCGACGACCAGGCCGCCGACCAGCGCCAGCGCCAGCAGGGGCGTCGACACGCCGGGGGCCGTCCGGGTCGACTCGGCGGCCGGCACCACCGCGGCCGTCCTGCTCGGCGACGCATCGGGAGCCGGCGCCGTGGGCAGCGCCCGGAAGTCGACGATGCCGCTGGACTCGAGCAGCGTCAGGTGGGTCATCACGAACTGGTTCGCCTGCTGGGCCAGCTTACGCACGGTGTCGTTGCGGGTACTCGCCCGGATCGTCGCGATCGCCGGGAAGATCTTGCCGTGCGCCGCCCGGAGCCGGTCGATGTAGATCTGGTCGAAGTCGGCGCCGGTGGCGTCGCGCATCTCGCCCAGCCACTTCTGCTGGTCGGCGTTGGGCTTGCCGGGCAGCTGGATCTTCAGCTTCCTGGCCGCGGCGCGGGTCAGCGCGTCCAGCGCCACGTGCTGGCCGGCGATCGCCTTGCCGATCTCGCGGATCCGCGGGTCCGCCGACCGCTCCTGGGCCATCTCGCCGGCCGGGATCTCCCACAGCCCGGCCAGGCGCACCTTCACCACGAAGTCGCGGTCGGCGGCCGAGAGCGTGCCCTTGCCGGTGTCGGCGAGCAGCCCGTTCGGCGGCGACGGCACGGCCGGCTCGGCCCGGGCCGCCTCCGGGTCGAACACCAGCAGGGCGAGCGTGGCGATCGCCGGGCCCCAGAGTCGGCGCCACAGTCGGCCGGGAACGTCGGCGTGCATGCGAACCCCTCCCTCAGCGTGTCGGCATGGAGTACGCGGCATCGACCCGATCGGATGAACCTTTTCGCTCCGAAAACACGCTGACCAGCGCCAGGCCCGAGATCACCGCGGCCACCAGCGCCGAGGCCCGCAGGTCGCCGCCGTCGAGCAGCCGGCTGCCGAGGAACGCGCCGGCGGTGATGCCCACGTTGAACGCCGTCGAGGTGCCGGCCGACGCCATGTCGGTGTCGCCCGGCGCGACCACCAGGATCCGGCGGCCCAGCACGGCGGTCATCCCGGAGAGCGCGAACCCGGCGACCGAGAACGCCAGCACGGCGACCACCGGCGACCCGCCGCCCACGAACAGCACGCCCAGCGCCACGGCCTGGCCGGCGACCAGCACGGCCGTCGCCGGCCACAGGCGCCCGGTGGCGATGAACCCGACCGCGAAGACGCCGGCCAGCCCGGCGATGCCGCGCACCAGCAGGATCGGCCCGATCGCGCCCTCGCCCACGCCGGTCACCTCGGTCAGGAACGGGTTGATGCAGGTGAAGGCGGTGAACGCGCCGGTGACCAGGACCGCGACGGTGACGACCAGCAGGCGGTAGCGGCGCCGGTCGGGATCGGTGCCGCGGTCGGTCTCGGCCGCGCCCGGCGGCGTGTCCGGCATCAGGGCGGTGATCACCAGCGACACGACGAGGCCGAGCCCGGCGAGAACCAGGAACGGCACGCGCCAGGTGGTCTGCTGGCCTAGCCAGGTGCCGCCGGGAACGCCGAGGAGCGGGCCGATCGAGCTTCCGGCGTACAGGATGGAGATCGCCTTTCCCCGGTGTTGCGGCGCGACGAGCGCCGCGCCGGCCGGCGTGATGACGGCCCAGAAGAGCGCCTGGCTGAGCGCGATCACCACCCGGCCGGCGAGCAGGGTGCCGTAGTTGGGGGCCAGCGCCGAGACCGCGGTGGCGACGGTCGAGATCATCAGCAGCGCGCCGAGCAGACGCCGGCGGGAGAACCGGTGGGTGGCCCGGGTGAGCGGGATCGTCGCGATCACCACCATCAGCCCGTACGCGGTGACCAGCAGCCCGATGGCGCCGGTGCTCGTGCCGAGGTCCGCCGCGATCTGCGGCAGCAGCCCGATCGGCAGGGTCTCGGTGGTGACGTACAGAAATGTCGAGACGGCCAGCGCCCCCAGGACGGTCCAGTTCCGCATGGTGCTTCCCCCTTGACGGAGTCTTGGTGGTAGCTAATGGCTACGCTACCACCTTCCGCGCGCTATGGTGGAAGCATGGCGTTGCCGCAGTTTCACATCGTCGGCGGCCACCCGGCGTTGGACCTGGTCAACACGGTGGCCCCGCGGGTTCCGGCGGGCCCGCACGAGGACTACCTGGATTCGCCCGAGGCGGTCGTCGAGTGGGCCCGCCGGGCCGGTGTGATCTCCCCGTCGGAGGCGCCGGTTCCGTCCCCCGAGTCGCTGGCCGACGTGCTGGCGCTGCGCGCGCTGACCGAGGCCGCGCTGGCCGGCCGCGAGCTCGACGCCGTGGTCGCCCGCTGGTCGGCCGCGATCGCCCGCGCGACCCTGACGCCCACTGCCGGCGGCACGTTCGCGCTGGTCGTCGGCACCGCGCCGGCCACGATGATCGGCGACCGCCTGGCCGACGCCCTGGTCGACCTGCTGCGCAACGCCGACCTGTCCCGCCTGCACTCGTGCCCCCTGGAGCAGGGCGGCTGCGGCTGGCTGTTCCTCGACCGCAGCCGCAACCAGTCCCGCAAGTGGTGCACGATGGACGACTGCGGCACGCACGCCAAGTCCCGCCGCCTGACCGAGCGCCGCCGCGAGAAGGCCGCAGCCCGCCCGAAACGCTGAGCCGTCGCGTCGAGGGGTCAGTCGCGGCAGGGCTCGACCGCCGGCCGGGCCGGGGCCGGCACCGCGGCCTTGCCCAGGGTCTCGTCGAAGGCCTTGGTCCAGCGCCCGTCCCGCTCGGCGTCGGTGATCACGCGGCTGAGGAACTCGCAGAACGCGCGGTCGCCCTTGGGGTAGCCGATCCCGTACGCGTCGTCGGAGAACTCGGGCCCGACCACGGCCAGCTTCGTCGGCAGCTGGGCGACGTAGCCGAGCAGGACCACGCCGTCGGTGGTGACGCCGTCGACCGAGCGGGTCAGCAGGCGCCGCACGCAGCTGGTGTAGGTCTCCTCGGCCACCGGTGCGGTGCCGTACAGCTCCTGCCACCGCACGATCGAGGTCGACCCGCGGGCCGAGCAGACCCGGCCGGCGGCGATCCGCTCGGGGCCGGTGAAGACGTCCTTGTCGGCCCCGCGGACCAGCAGCTGCTGGCCGGTACGGAAATAGGGCCCGGCCTGCCCGACGACCTTCCGCCGGCTCTCGTTCATCGAGTAGGAGGCGACCACGATGTCGACCCGGCCCTGGACCAGGTACTCCTCGCGGACCCCGGACGTGGTGGTGACGAAGGTGATCTGCTTGCGGCTGAGGCCGAGCTCGGCGGCGACGATGGTGGCGATCTCGATGTCGAAGCCCTCGTAGTGGTTGGTCGCGGGGTTGAGGAAGCCGAGGCTGGGCTGGTCGGACTTCACCCCGATGCGGATCCGGCCGCTCTGCTGGAGCCGTTGCATGGTGGTGCCGGCGTCGAACGCGACCGGCTCCGGGCGACGGCAGGCGGCGGCGGCCGGCAGGGCGCCGGCCAGCAGGACGCCGGCCAGCGCGACGGCCGTCAGCCGTCTCATCGCGGTTCACCGAGGCCGGCGTCGCGGGCCTTGGCCACGGCGGCGGCCCGGTCACCCACGTGCAGCTTGAAGAGGATCGCCGAGACGTGGTTGCGCACCGTCTTCTCGGACAGCGCCAGCCGGCGGGCGATCTCGTGGTTCCCGCATCCGCCGGCCACCAGCGTCAGCACCTGCCGTTCCCGGTCGGTCAGCTCGGGGAAGACGGTCGCGGCCCGGTCCTGGCCGGCGCCGATGAAGAAGTCGCTGATCCGGTGGGCGACGCCGGTGCCGTACACGGACTCGCCCGCCGCCACCGCGAGGATCGCCCGGGTGATCTCGGTGCGGTCCGCGCCCTTCAGCAGATAGCCGCGGGCGCCGGCCCGCAGCGCGCCGATCAGCGCCTGGTTCTCGTCGTGCATGGTCAGCACGAGCACCTTGGTCTCGGGGTGGCGGGCGAGGATCGCGCGGGTGGCGGCCGCGCCGTCCAGGTCGGGCATGGTCAGATCGGTGATCACGACGTCCGGCTCGGCGTCGTCGACCAGGCTCAGCAGCTCCCGGCCGCCGGCCGCCTCGCCGACGATCTCGATCTCGGCGTTGCCGGCGATGGCGGAGACGAGCCCGTAGCGGAACATCGGATGGTCGTCGGCGAGGACGACCCGGACGGGATGGGTCATGACGGCTCCAGCGGCAGGGTGGCGGTGATGGTGGTGCCGGTGCTGCCCGAGCTGATCTCCAGCCGCCCGCCGAGGCTCTCGGCCCGCCGGCGCATCGAGGTCAGCCCGATGCCGGCGACGGCCGACCGGGTGCCGTGCCCGTCGTCGGCGACCACGATGCGCAGGGCGCCGTGCGGCACGCCGACACTGACCCGCACGTGGCGGGCGCCGGCGTGCCGGGCGACGTTGGTCAGCGCCTCGGTGGTGATGCGGTAGGCGGCGTTCTCGACGTCGGCCGGCAGGCTGGGCAGCACGCAGGTGTTGAGCGACACCGGCACCTTGGACGACATCGTGGCGGCATGCCGGCGGATCGCCTCGGCCAGCGTCATCGTGTCGAGGGCGGCCGGGCGCAGGTCGTCGAGGATGCGGCGGACCTCGGCCAGCGCGACCGCCACCTCGTCCTGGATCCGGCGCAGCAGCGGGCTGTGGTCGGTGTCGGCCAGGGCCTCCAGACCCAGGCCGATGCCGGAGAGGGAGGGGCCGAGGCCGTCGTGCATGTCGGCGCGGAGCCGGTCGCGCTCGGCCTCGGCCGCGGTGACCACCCGGTCGCGTTCGGCCTCCAGCTGCTCGGTGAGCTGATAGGCGCGGACCACGAGCGCCACCTGCAGGGCGAGCACGGCCAGCAGCCGTACGTCGGAGGCGGTGTAGCGCTCGCCGGGCCGGCGGGGCAGCACCCGCACCTCGCCCAGCGCCGTGCCGCCGAACCGCAGCGGCAGGTTGGTCGTGGGCGCGGCGTCGTCCTCGGCGCCGACCCCGGCCAGCCGCCGGCCGTCGACCCCGATCAGGCTGGCGCCCGGTGCGTGCACGGCGGCCATCACGCTGGTGAGCGCCGCGTCCAGGGGGTCGCCCTGGCCGGTGCCGGCGACCCGCTCGCCGAGCGCGGTCAGCGCCTGGATCGGGTCGCCTCGCTGGCCGTAGAGCAGCCGGTCGGCGGCGCGTTGCAGCCGGTCCCGGGCCGGGGCGAGCGCGACCGCGACCGCCGCCGCGGCGATCACCCCGGGCAGCGGCCGGCTGTCGAGCGCGGCCCCGACGACCGCGCCGGCGGCGGCCGTGACACCCAGATAGGCGGCCACGACGGCCGAGGTGTACATGCCGTAGACCAGACCGCGCCGCAGCACGGTCTCGATGCCGAACAGCCGGTAGCGCAGGACGCCGACCGCCACCGCGATCGGGACCAGCAGCAACGGCAGCAGCATCAGGACGTTGGCGAAGCCGGCGGTGACGAAGAACGACGCGGCCAGGAACGGCATCACCACGCAGATCAGCAGGGCCAGCTGCTGCCGGCGGGGGAACTGGGCGCGGTAGAGCCGCAGCACCGTGCCGACCCAGATCACGATCATCGACAGCACCAGCAGCGGGGTGAACACCCAGGAGCTGATCCGGCTCCACTGCGCCCACTGCGCCGGCAGCGCCGGGATGGTCGCCCCCACGTCGGTCGAGAGGAAGACGGTGAGGTCGTAGACGCGTGGGCCGGGGACCAGGACGTCGGCCAGGCGGTCGGGGAACCGGGGCACGATGCCCCAGCCCAGGGCCGCACCGGGGTCGACCACCGGGAACGGGATGCAGAGCATCAGGACGACGATCGACACCGTCGCCGCCCCGGCCGGCCACCGCCACCACGCGCCCGGCAGCCGGCCGTCCGGGTAGAGGGCGAGCAACAGGGTCGGCGGGACGAGCCAGCCGGGCAGGTAGAGGGCCGGCCCGAAGTAGGCGCCCCACGACGGCGAGCTGCCGAGCAGCCCGTACCCGCTGTAGGCGGTGATGCAGACCGCCGCCGCCTGCGACACGCCCACCCCGAGGACCAGCCAGCCGACCGCGTTGCGCGGGCGCACCGAGGCCAGCACCGCGCCGGTGATCGCCCAGACCAGCGCGAGCACGCCGCAGGCCACGACGAAGGCGGGCCCGGTGAACGGCTCGGGCGCGAAGAACCAGGTCTCCTCGCTCGGCCGGACGATCTTCCGCCACGCGACGGCGACCACGACGACCGAGAACGTCGCCGCCGCTGCCGCACCGGACCGGGCGAACCTCACCCCGTCAGTCTGTGCCCGCCGGGAGCCGCCTTCCAGTGCGAATGTCCTGACCGGACGGGCAATGGTCCCGGCTCACCCGGGACCGTGACCCGGCCCGCCGCCCGCCCGCGGCCGGGCACGCCGCCCGGCCGGCGGGGACGCCCGGCTCATGCGCCCGGCCACCCGGGCGCCGCACGGTCGAGAAACTACCGGACCACCGAACGATCCAAGGAGCACGTGCCATGAACATCTCCGCCACCACCACACGCGTCCTGCTCGCCGCCGGCCTGGCCGCCGGCGCGCTGGCCGTCGTCTCGGCGACCCAGAGCTCGGCCCAGGCGGCCGCGTCGCCTGGCGCGATCTTCCGTCGCGCGGCCACCAGCGTGGTCCTACCGACGACCGGCGGTCCCGCCGACACGATCGTCTCGGTTCCCCTGCCGGCGGGTGACTGGGTCCTGCAGGCCAAGGCGAACGCCGTGTACTTCGGGCAGCCGGAGGACTTCGTCCGCTGCGGCATCTTCCTCAACTACGGGCGCATCCCGGCCTCGGTCGGCAGCACCGCCCACGTGGGTACGCACCTCGGCAGCGGTGGAACCTACGTCGGTCTGCTCTCCAACGTCGCCGTGGTGCACACGACGGCCGCCGGCTTCGCCGAGCTGATGTGCTCACACGATCGCACCGTCCTCGCGGGGATGCCGGTGCCCTACATCGAGGACGCGGCGCTGCTCGCCACGCGTCCAGGAGTGATCGACGGTTGACTGCCCGCCGGCGCGGGTGGCGTGGCCGCCGCCCGCGCCGGCGCCCGGGCCATGGGGAGGATCTGATGGACAACCTCAACACCGCGTCTTCCGGTTCCGTGGACCTGCTGGCCGCGATCCGGGAACGGCGGGAGCGCACGGACAGCTATCTTCGCTCGGCCGGCGCGCGGCGGCGGCTGCTGATCAACGCCGGCCTGGTCGGGGCCGCGCTGGCGACCTTCCTGACCGCGGCGCCGGCCTTCGGCGGGCAGTCGTTCGCGACCTGGCTGACCGGCGTCTTCTCCCTGTCGTCGCCGGCATGGCGGCTGCTGTGCGCCGCCGCGGCGGTCTGCTCGCTGGCCGCCACGGTCGCCACCCAGCTGCTCAAATCCCATCAGGTCGACGAGCGGGTGGCGGCCGCGCAGGCGGTGCGGGCCCGGCTGGAGGCGCTGGAGATCCGGGCCGGCCTCGGCCAGATCGGACCGGCCGAGGCGGTCGCCGGGCTCATCAAGTGCGTCGAGGACGCCGCCTTCGTCTGGCCGTCGGCGCCGCGCCCCGCCCCGGCCGGCGGCCGGACCGCCGGGCCCCCGGCCCGGGCCACCGGCCGGGCAGCCGTTCCCGCCGCCGGCTGCGCCTGCGGGACGGCCCAGGGAGCGGCTGCTCAGGCCCCGGCCACGCCGGTCGAAGTGCCATGAGGCGGGCCGTGAGAAGCGTTCGACACGCCGGGGATGAGGGCGGTCAGCATCGCGGCCACCGTCGACACGTACGCCTCGTTGTCCAGCGCGTCGTCCCACGTGGTCTGCACCAGCAGCCCCTGGTAGACGGCGATCAGGATGCGGGCCAGCGAGTCCGGGTCGATCCCCGCCGGCAGCGGCGCCGACGCCAGGGCCGACGCGACCGCGGCCCGGGGATCGTCGACGTTGCGGCGCGACCGGGCCCGGATCCGCGGGTTGCGCACCGCCTCGGCCCAGATCTGCACGCCGAGCCGGATGCGGGCCGCCGACTCCGGCGCCCCGACCGCGCGCAGGTGGTCGAGGTAGGCGGCGGCCCGCTCCGGAACCGGGCCGGACGAGAAGACCAGGCGCTGGTCGTGCCACTCGTCGACGATCGCGGCGATCACGTCGTCCTTGCCGGCGAAGTAGCGGTAGACCAGGCCGGCGCTGATGCCCGACTCCCGCACGATGTCCTGCATCGACGTCTTGTGGAAGCCGTCGCGGGCGAAGCACGCCGCCGCCGCGTCGAGGATCTGGCGGCGGCGGGCGGCCCGGTGGGCGTCGCTGACCTTGGGCACTACCGGATCTCCGCGGCGGCGACCCGGTAGAACGACGCCGCCTGCTCGTCGCGGCCGAGCGGGTGCAGGTAGCGGCCGGCCGCCTCCCGCGTCGACATGTCGAGCGCCAGGCGCATCCCCCGGGCGCCGACGTAGGCGGGCAGCTCGGCCGGGAGGAACCCGAAGGTCCACGGCTCCCCCTGCCGGCTCACCGCCCGCGGCCATGGTCCCGCGTCGATGGCTCCGGACAGGACACGGCGGTCCACGTACGTGAAGATGAGCGTCGACCCCGAAGCCGTGAGCGCCGCCACCTCCCGCAGGGTGGCATCGACCGCCGGCTCGGTCAGGTAGTTGGTCACGCCCTCCCACACCACCACGGTCGGCTCGAGCACGGCGAACCCGGCCTTACGCAACGCACCGCCGAGGTCTTCGGCGAGCAGATCCACCGGTACGAAGTGAACGTGTCCCCGCCGCTCCGGGCGCACGGCCCCGCGCAGCAGCCGCCGCTTCACCGCCTGGGTGGCCGGGTGGTCGGCCTCGAAGACCGGCACCCGCTCGATGCCCGGCAGCCGGTAGGCCCGCGCGTCGTAGCCGGCCCCGAGCAGCAGCACCTGCCGGGCGCCGCCGTCGAGCGCCGCCAGCACGAGGTCGTCGATGAGCCGGGTGCGGGCCACCGCCGAGGGCCGCGGCCCGGGCCAGCGCCGGTCGATCAGGCGCGACAGCCGCAGCCCGACCGGCCGCACCCGGGCGAGCCGGGCCAGCAGCCGGTAGCCCCCGCCCAGGAACCGCACCGCGAACGGGTCGTCGAAGACCCGGTCACGCCCGCGCGCGGTCTCCAGCGCCCGGAAGAGCGCGACCTGCTCGGCGGTGCGGCTGGCCCGGTTCTGCATGGGCCGAGAATAATGAATGAACGTCCATTTTTCCAGAGCGGCACTCATCAGCGGGCGTGATCGGTTCCGATCGGGGATCGTCGTTGGACACCGGTCGCACGGCGGCGCGATGCTGCTGACCATGACTGACGCCTACGACGAGCCGGCCGGCATCGCCCCGCGCGGCACCGTGCTGGTCGCGGCCGGGCGCGGCGAGACGGCCGCCGCCTACGCCCGCTTCGGCCGCCGCATCGCCGCCGACGGCTACCGGGTCCGGGTGCTGCCGGACGTGACCGCCGACCTCGGCGCCGGGCTGGCCGAGGCCGGGAAGCTGCTGGTCGACGACCAGCTGCCGGGCCCGCACGTGGTGGTCGGCTCGGACACCGGCGCCCTGTTCGCGCTGGCCCTCGCCGCCCGGGGCGCGCCCGGCCTGGATGCGCTGGTGCTGGCCGGCATCCCGGTCGGCGACGCCGCGGACGGGGGTGGGGACGACCGGGGCTGGGACGACCGGGGCTGGGACGCCGAGATCGAGGCCCGGACGGCGTGCCCCACCCACCGCCGGGTGCTGAGCGAGGGCGCGGCCACCCCCGGCGCCCTCTTCGTGGCCCCGGCGCCGATCGAGGTCAGCGGCCACATCACGGTCCCGTCCCTGGGGCTGCACGGCGACGCCGACCCGATCAGCCCGCTCGATCAGGCCCGGTCGCGCTACCCGGGCACGCTGGTGACGATCGCCGGCGGCCGGCACGACGTCCTCAACGACCTCAGCCACCGTACGGTCGCCGCCACCATCGTGCTGTTCCTGGAGCGCCTGCGGCTCGGCCCGGACCTTCCCCGGATCGCCACGGTCGAGCGGTGAAGGAGCTCATCGAGGCGCTGGCCGCGACCGCCGCCCACCACGACCAGACCGGCGCGTTCCCGCACGACGGCATCCGCCGGGTGCACGAGGCCGGCCTGCTGACCGTGACCGTGGCCGAGCGTCACGGCGGCCCGGCGGTGCGGCCGGCCGAGCTCGCCGGCATCCTGCGCGACCTCGGCCGCGGCGACCCGTCGGTGGCGCTGATCACCTCGATGACCCAGCTGCCGCATTTGCTGCAGGCACACCGCCCGATCTGGCCGGAAGGGCTCTACCGGCGGATCCTCGACGAGTCGGCGGCCCGGCCGACGCTGCTCAACATCTGCCGGGTCGAGCCCGACCTCGGCTCGCCGTCGCGCGGTGGCCGGCCCGCGACCACGGCCCGGCGCACCGGCGCCGGCTGGTCGCTGACCGGGCACAAGCGGTTCGTCACCGGCGCCGAGGGCCTGGCCTACTTCCTGGTGTGGGCGGCCACCGACGAGCCGGAGCCGCGGATCGGCACCTTCGTCGTGCCCGCGGAGTCGCCCGGCATCGAGATCGTCCGGACCTGGGACCCGCTCGGCCTGCGGGCCAGCGGCAGCCACGACGTCGTGTTCCGCGACGTGCTCATCCCGTACGACCACGGGTTGGATCTGGGCGGCACCCGGCCGGACAGCGCCGCCCTGCATCTCCCCCTCGCCGCCATCTACCTCGGCGTGGCCCGCGCCGCCCAGGAGTACTTCCACCGGTTCGCGCGCGAGCGGGTGCCCGCCAACCTGGGCCGACCGGTCGCCACCACCGACCGCTTCAAGGCCGCGGCCGGCGAGATCGAGACCCTGCTCAGCACGGCCGAGCACCTGCTGCTCACGGCGGACGACCCGCTGACGGCCCGGGTGATCGTCAACCGGCACGCGGTCGCGGCGGTGACGCTCGCCGTGCGGATGCTCGGCAATCCCGGCCTGAGCCGCGGGAACCCGCTCGAACGGCACTTCCGCGATGTGCAGAGCGCGCTCGTGCACGCGCCGCAGGAGGACGTGTCGCTGCTGGCGATCGGGGCCGCCGCCCTGGCAGAGTGACCGCCATGACGCACGCCTGGCGGATCGAGGACCGGGAATACCGCCGGCAGGAGGAGCGGCGGGGGCGGCGGCACGCGTACGTCTCGATCCGCCCCGAGGCGACGGCGCTGATCGTGGTCGACATGGTCCCGTTCTTCGCCGAGGAGAGCGCGTACGTCCGCGGCATCGTCCCCAACATCGCCCGCCTGGCCTCGTCGACGCGAAGCGCGGGTGGGCTGGTCGTCTGGGTGCTGCCCGGGGCCGGCGAGCCGTCACCGGTGGCCGAGGAGTTCTTCGGGCCCGAGCACGCCGAGGCGTTCCGGCTCAGCGGCGGCGAGGGCGGCCTGCGCGAGCGGCTGTGGCACGAGTTCGAGGTGGACGACGCCGACCTGCTCGTCGAGAAGTTCGCCACCAGCGCCTTCTTCCCCGGCAAGTCACCCCTGCCCGGGCTGCTGCGCGAGCGTGGCATCGACACCGTGCTGATCACCGGGACGGTGACCAACGTCTGCTGCGAGGCGTCCGCGCGCGACGCCAGCACGCTCGGCTACCGGGTCATCATGCTGGCCGACGGCAACGCGGCCCGCCGGGACGAGGACCACAACGCGACGCTCTACACGATCTACCGCACGTACGGCGATGTCCGCACCACCGACGAGGTGATCGGACTGCTGCAGGATTAGCGTTGCCAACTCCCCGGATTGCGCGTAACGCTGGAAGCGCATCCCTTCTGGAGGCGGCCATGCTTCGAACGCGGATAGTGGTTGGCGCCGACGGCTCGCCGAGCTCGATCGCGGCGGTCCGGTGGGCGGCGGCCGAGGCCGAACTGCGCGACGCCGAGCTGCGGGTCCTCACGGCCTATCAGCGGCAGGTTCCGGGACAGCAGGGCGACGCCGGCGCGGCGTCCATCGTGCACGAGGCGGTGCGGCAGGCGCGGTCGGTGGCGCCCGGCATCGACGTACGCGGCATCGCCCACCCCGGGTACGCGGCTCCCATGCTCCTGCACGCCGCCGAGGAGGCGGTCCTGCTCGTGGTCGGCGACCGGGCCCGCGGCAGCGTCCCCGGCCAGCCGGCCGGCTCGGTCGGCAGCCAGGTCGCCACCCAGGCCCGCACATCGGTGGTGGTCGTGCGCGGCCGCCCCGACTGCGACACCGGCCCGGTGGTGGTCGGCATCGACTCCGACGCGGCCGGCGAGGCGATCGTCAAGCGCGCCTTCGAGGAGGCGGCCATGCGCGGCGCCCCGGTGCTGGCGGTGACGGCGGCCAGCGAGGGCGGGCGCTCGGCCGCGAAGGAGGCGCTCGGCACCGAGCTCGACGGGCGCCTCGACCCGTGGCGGCAGAAGTTCCCGCACGTGCACGCCGAGCACGAGTACGTGTCGGGCCGCCCCGACCAGGTCCTGGTCGACCGGTGCGAGCAGGCCCGGCTGGTCGTCGTCGGCCCGCGCCGGCACGGTTACGAGGGCGTGCTGCTGGGTGCGGTCGGTTCCCGCCTGCTGCGGCGCGCGGACTGCCCGGTGCTGATCGCCCGCTAGCCGGTCCTGAAGCACTGCGACGCGATCGACAGCCGCAGGTCCGGAGCGAGGTCCAGGGTGTAGTGGTCGGGCGTGGTGGCGTGCAGGCCGGCCGCGGCGGTCGCCGGTGACCCGACCGTGTAGCCGTCGCGCCGCCATTCGTCGCCGACCTTGGCCAGCGTCGCCGCCTCCTGGCCGTCCGGGACGGTCAGGAGGTAGAGACCCTGCACGTAGAAGGTCTCGTCCGGGTCGGAGAGGCGTCCGTGCCCCTGCGGGCAGCCGGTGACGTTGGTCGCCGACCGGGTGAAGGTGGCCACCCCCGAGGCGGCGAGCGTGATCCCGGCGTACAGCTGAACCTGGTCCTTGATCGTCTTTTGCGGCATCGCCGGGAGATCGCCGCCGCCACCGCCGCCCGAGCACCCGGCGCTCAGCGCGCCGATCACCAGGCCGAGGGTCAGGAGGCGTCTCATCCGGACAGCATCCGCCCGCCTGCGGCCGCGTGTCCTCGCCCCGGGCAGATGATGTGCTCATGCAGGACGAGCCCGCGGGCGTGACGACCGCGTCCCTGACCGCTGCGCTCGCCGGCGGCTGGGGCATCAGGGCGCCGACACTGCGCTACCTCCCGGTCGGCGCCGGCGGCTACCACTGGGAGGCCGACGGCCGCTGGTTCCTGACCGTGACCGACGCCGCGTTCGCGCCGCTCGAGCGGGCCTTGCGCACCGCCCTGTCCCTGCACCTGCCGTTCGTGGTGGCCCCGATCCCCGCGCGCAACGGCTCGCCCCTGCGGCCCCTGGCCCGGCCCTTCAACCTGGCAGTGTTTCCCCTGGTGGACGGGGTGGCGGGCGAGTTCGGGCCGCATCCGCCCGCGGACCGGCCGGCCGTGATCGACATGCTGGCCGCGCTGCACCGGGCGCCGGCCGGGGCCGCTCCCCCGCCCGAGCTGCGCCTGGCCGGGCGGGCGTCGCTGGCGGCCGGGCGGGCGTCGCTGGCGGCCGGGCGGGCGTGGGCCGGTGGCCCGTATGCCGCCGCCGCCCGCCGGCTGCTGCGGGAACACGCCTCGCTGATCGCGTCGAGGCTGGCCGAGCTGGACCGCCTGGGCCGGATCATCGCGGACGCCCCCACGGTGGTCACCCACGGCGAGCCGCATCCGGGCAACATCCTGCGTACGCCGGACGGCCCGCGCCTGATCGACTGGGACACCGTGCGACTGGCACCACCCGAGCGCGACCTGTGGTTCGCCGACGATTCGGCGTCGCTGGCCCGCTACGCCGCCGCCACCGGCCACACTCCCCGCCCGGAGGCGCTGGCCTTCTACCGCCTCATGTGGAACCTGGCCGACATCGCCGCGTACGCCGCCGCCCTGCGCCGCCCGCACGCCGAGGGCGGCGACGCCGAGGCGGCACTGCGATACCTTCGTGCCAATCTCGCCTGAGCGTTCAGTGCGCGGTGGGCCGGTAGACCAGCTCCTGGGTGTGACCGTCCAGGGTCCGGCTCTCCAGCAGCTCGAGGTCGAAGTCGCCCGCGCCGCCGAAGATCGGGCTGGTGCCGGTGCGGCCGGAGATGACCGGGAAGATGGTCACCTGCACCCGGTCGACCAGCCCGGCGGCCATCATCGCCCAGTTCAGCGAAAGGCTCGCCTGCGAGCGCAGCGGCACGTCGGACTCCTCCTTGAGCCGGCGAACGATCTCGACGGCGTCGCCGCCGGCGATCGTCGCGTCCGGCCAGCCGAGGGTGTCGGCGAGCGTGGACGAGATCACCGTGGCCGGCGAGCGCATGGTCCGGACGTTCCACTCGTCGAGGGCGTGGGGGTTGATTCCCGAGGACATGATCTGAGCCATCTCCCGGAACGTCGTCGCCCCGTACACCATCCGCTGCGGCGTGTCGAAGAGCGCGGCCCGGCGGGCGAGCAGCTCGGGACCCTGCTTGCCCCAGTAGCCGCCCCAGTCGGCCTCTTCGCCGAACGAGCCGTAGCCGTCGAGGGTGGAGAAGACATCCCAGGTGTAGAGCGCGGTCATGACGGTTCCCTTCGTCGAGGTGTGCTTCCACCCTCACCACGAACGGCCCGCTCGCGATCCGACACTCTTCCCGGAGCAATCTGCATCCGCGGTACTTCGAGCCCGACCGACCAGCCGACGACCCCGGCCGGGCGGCCGCCGGCGGCGTCGCGCCGCCACCACGCTGGTCCGCCACACGCAAATGTTCGAAACAATTGGCGACGGTTGCCGACCATTCACCGACCGCGGCGCCGCTGACGCAATAGCGGCTTTTGAAGGTACGATATGGAGAAACAAAACAGCGCTCCACCCGGGGCGAGGCGATACCGTTCACCGTTTCCCGATACTCCGCCGGGCATGGCGCAATTCCGCCCGGCTCAACCTGGCACGCCTCAACGTGGGCCGCCTCTATCTGGATCGGCTCCATCTGAGCCGGCTCCAATTGGGCCGGCTCCAATTGGGCCGCCTCCGCCTCGGCCCCCTCTACCTGGGTCGACTCCAACTTGGCCGCGTCGACCGGGACCGCCTCCACCTGAGCCGCCCCCACCTGAGCCGCCCCCACCTGAGCCGCCCCCACCTGAGCCGCCCCCACCTGAGCCGCCCCCACCTGAGCCGCCCCCACCTGGGCCGCCTCGACCTGGGCCGCCGTGATCTGATCCCACCCAAGCCCGTCCGGATCGGCCTGGCGCTCGCCGCGGCCGTCCCCGTTTGCGGGCACCACCGGGCACGCACTCGCCCGGCCGCGCGCACGAAGCAGCCGCTCGGCATGCCTGCGCGCCAATCCCCACTCGCGATGTCGCTCATGCGCCCGCCGAAACTCATGGGCACGATCGGAATAATGGCGAGACGCAGTCGGATCACGCATTTCGGCCAACTTCGCCACCGTGAACAACTGCATCTGCCGCATGCATAAATTATTCCGCGGCCGCCCTATCCCACGTCAGTATTCGATCATGCCAAACTGAATTGCCGGTTCGCGACACATCCTCTTCTTCCGCCATGCGGCGCGGCCGCGCAGCCGCCCACCTCCACCAACAAGCGGTCACCGGTGGCGTGCCGAAGCGGTCGTTGACCGGCTTGAAGTCGTCGAGGTCGATGAGGAACACGGTCGCCGAACGGGAGCGGCTCAGGTTGCGCAGGAACAGCGCACGGTTTGCCAGGCCGGTCAGCGCGTCGTGAAAGGCCTGCTTGGTGAGGCGCGCGGCGAGTTCGTCGCGTTCGCGCAGCAGCTCTCCGATCCGGCGGAGCGACCGCCTTGACGACGCCCGCTACTTGAAGCAGGCGCGCCGGGCGTGACTCAGGTGACGCTCAGCCGGATCAGGTGCGATCGGCACGCGCGGGCGGCGGCGGTCAGCGGGCGGTCGCGGCGGTGCAGCACGGCGATCGGCGGGTGCGGGATCGCCGGGCGCAGCGTCACGATGTCGATCGGCGGGCCGGGGCGGGTGGCGGCCGAGCGGGCCAGCAGGGCGACGCCGAGGCCGGCGGCGACCAGCTCGCGGATGCTGGCGGCGCTGTGCGTCGCGAACGGGATGCGCGGGGTGAACGGCGCCGCGGCCAGCAGGATCTGGTGCAGGCCGCTGCCCGGCGGCAGGCAGACGAACGGTGACGACTCCAGGTCGGCGAGCGAGGTGACCGGGCGGTGGCCGGGCGGGAGGGCCAGGACCAGGTGCTCCTCGGCCAGGCGGCGCGCGGTGAAACGGGGCGGCAGGTCGGGATGCGCGGGCCCGACGACCAGGTCGGTCTCGCCCTCGTCCAGGGCCGCGAGCAGGCCCGCGACCAGGTCGGAGCGCAGCGACAGCTCGACTCCCGGATAGCTCGCGCTGAAGGTCGCCAGCGCGCGGGGCAGGTCGAACGGGCCCAGCACGGCGGTCGCGCCGATGGTGACCCGGCCGCGCAGGACCGACGTCAGCTCGGTCAGGTCGGCGCGGGCGCCGTCGAGCTCGGCCCGGATCCGGCGGGCCCGGCTGAGCAGCAGCTCGCCGGCCTGGGTGAGGGTGACGCGGCGGGTGGTGCGGGCGAAGAGGGCGACGCCGAGCTCGGCCTCCAGCGCGCGGATCTGGGCCGAGACGGCGGACTGGGCGAGGTGCAAGTGCTCGGCGGCCCGGGTGAAGCCGCCCTGGCGGGCGACGGCCTCGAACGTGGCAAGCTGACGTAGTTCCACTCATTCATCGTCCACGGCGATTAATCCGTACGCCAATCGCTGTTGGCCCCGGACCGGGGACGACGGGAGGCTGGGTCGCATGGAGTTACGGAATCTCGGTGGTTTGACGTGCTCGGCGGTGGGGTTCGGCTGCATGGGGCTGTCCCAGGCCTACGGACCGGCCGACGAGGACGAGTCGGTGGCGGCGATCCGGGCGGCGCTGGACGCGGGCGTGACCCTGCTCGACACGGCGATGAGCTACGGCTCGGGGCACAACGAGCGGCTGGTGGGCCGGGCGATCGGGGGGCGGCGCGACGAGGTCACGCTGGCGACCAAGTTCGGCATCGTGCGGGGCGAGGAGGGCGTACGCCTGGACGCGCACCCGGCGCGCGTCCGGCACTACTGCGAAGGGTCGCTGCGGCGGCTGGGCGTCGACGTGATCGACCTGTACTACCTGCATCGGGTCGATCCGGCCGTCCCGATCGAGGACTCGGTCGGCGCGATGGCCGAGCTGGTCCGCGACGGGAAGGTCCGGTTCCTCGGCCTGTCCGAGGTCGGCCCCGGGCAGATCCGGGCCGCGGCGGCCGTGCATCCGATCGCGGCGATCGAGTTCGAGTGGTCGCTGTCGTGGCGGGAGCCGGAGGACGAGGTGGTGCCGGCCGCGCGGGCGGCCGGTGCGGGCCTGGTCCCGTACAGTCCGCTCGGCCGAGGCCTGCTGACCGGGAAGCTGCCGGCCGGCCCGTTCCGGCCCGGCGACTTCCGCGCCTCGGATCCGCGCTTCGCGGGCGAGGCCCTGGAGCGCAACCTCGCCCTGGCCACCGCGGTCGGCGACGTGGCCGCGCGGCACGGCGTCACGCCCGGGCAGCTCGCGCTGGCGTGGCTGCTCGCCCGCGGCCCGGACGTCGTCCCGATCCCCGGCACCCGCAACCGTTCCCGGGTGGCCGAGAACGCGGCCGCGGCCGCCGTGAAGCTCTCCCCGGCCGATCTGGACACGCTCGAGCAGGCGGCGCCGAGGGAGGCCTGGCAGGGCGACCGGCGGTCGTTCGCGGCCCGGGGCACTACGCGATCGTGAACGACACCCCGGTCAGCTCCTCGGAGAGCTCCCACAGCCGGCGCCCGGCCGCCGGGTCGAGGGCGGCCGGCGCCGGCTCGACCACGGCCGGCTGACCGCGCAGCTCGCCCGGCCCGTCCGGACCGATCAGCTGACCTCCCCGGACGGCCGGGTCGGTGGCGGCGTACAGCAGCGGCAACGCTCCCTTCGCCGCGTCCTGGGCGAGCAGCGGATTGCCGATCTTCTCCAGGAGGAACCGGTGCAGCCCGGTCGGCCCGTTGCTCTGCAGGTTCGTCCGTGAGTACCCGGGGTGGGCCGGCACCGACGTGACCGGGCTGCCCGCCGCCGTCAGCCGGCGGTGCAGCTCGATCCCGAAGACGGCGTTGGCCAGCTTCGACCGGTTGTAGGCCGCCTTCGGGTCGTAGCGCGGCCCCTCCTCCAGGCGGCCCTTCTTGGCCAGCACCGAGGTGACCGGGACGACGCGGGCGGCCGGGGCGGCCTCGAGGCGGGGCATCAGCAACAGGGTCAGCGCGAAGTGGCCGAGGTGGTTGACCGCGAACTGCATCTCGTGGCCCTGGGCGCTGCGCGCGTACGGGATGGCCATCACCCCGGCGTTGTTGACCAGCACGTCGATCGGCTCGTCGACGGCGGCGGCGAAGGCGCGCACCGAGTCGAGGTCGGACAGGTCCAGGCGCCGGGCCTGGTGGCCGCGGCCGGGCAGCGAGTCGCGGACGGCGCCGCCGCGATCGGTGTCGCGGACGGCCAGGATGACCCGGGCGCCGGCGCCGGCCAGCGCCCGGGTGACCTCGAGGCCCAGCCCGCTGGTGGCGCCGGTGACCACCGCGATGCGTCCGTCCTGGGGTGGCGTGTTCCAGCGCGTCGTCATAGGCACATCATGCAGTTCGTGGCACTCAGTGTCAACTACTGCATGCCGTACCATCGTCGGCATGAAGCCGTCGCCCTCGCTCGCCGACCGCAAACGGCAGCTCGTGGTCGACGAGCTGACCGAGGCCGCGCTGCAGACCCTGGCCATCAAGGGCTTCGACGCCACCACCGTGGACGAGATCACGGCCGCGGCCGGCGTCTCCCGGCGCACCTTCTTCCGCTACTTCGCGTCCAAGGAGGACGTGGTCGTCCAGCTGCTCGCGAGCATCGGCGAGGTGATGTGCGCCGAACTCGCGGCCCGGCCCGCCGGCGAGACCCCGGCCGTGGCGCTGCGGCACGCGGTCGCGGCCGCCCTCGCCGACTGCGCCGGGCCGCCGGCGACCGAGGGCCGGTACGGCGGGCACGCCGAGAAGGCGCTGCGCGTGGTGCAGATGGTGATGGTGACGCCGCCGCTGCTGGCCCGGTTCCTGGAGCGGCAGGCGCAGTGGCAGGACGACCTGACCGGGCAGCTGGCCGCGCGCTACCCCGGCGACGACCTGTTCGCCGCGCTGGCGGCGGGCCTGGCGCTGAACGCGCTGCAGGTGGTGGTCAGGCGCTGGGCCCTCAGCGACGGCGCCGAGGACGCGCAGGCGCTGCTCGACCGGGCGTTCCGCCAGCTCTCCCCCGCGCTCACTCGCTGAAGGTGACGTGCTCGAACGGGATCGACTTGTAGGCCAGGGCGATCCCGCCCCCGCCGAGCGCGGCCGGGGCGGCCAGCCAGAGCCAGAGCGGTTCCTCGGCACCGTCGACGGCCAGCACGATGACGGCCTGGACGGCGGCGATCAGCAGCAGCACCGACGCGACCTGGTAGACGCGCGGGCGGAACCGCCGCACGACCGGGCGGCGGCGGGCCAGCCGGACGCCGGGAACCTCATCGAGCATCGCCGCTCCCTCGATCAACTGGGAGCGGAGATTACAGCGTGAGGCCCCGCCGCGAAAGGACCTCCAGGCGGTCGGACGCGTAGCCGACCATCCAGTGTGGATCCAGCCGGTACAGCCGGACGTCCTCGCCCCAGCTCAGCGGCGAGCTATCGTAGTGCGCCGTCCAGTGCTCGAGGGTCTCGGTCCAGTCGTCGTCGCCGGGGACCATCCGCTGCGCCCGGCCGTGGCTGAAGACACCCAGCTCCTCGCCGTCGATGTGGGCGACACTGACCGCCGGCCGGCGTTGCATGTGGCGGGCCTTGGCGGCCGTGCCCGAGGTGCTGAAGGTCCAGGTGGCGTGCAGGAAGTGCCCGTCCAGCGCGCTGATCCGCGGCTCACCGCGGGCCGTCACGGTGGCGACGCTGAGCACCTTCATGCCGGTGAGCAGGCCGGTCAGGTCCTCGGCGGTGAGGGTCCGGCGGGCGTGCACGATGTTGCGCAGGTGGCTGGTCGCGCCCGCAGGCGACCGGTCGAGCAACCGCTGCAGCGCGGCGATCTCTTCGGCGTTCTCCAGCATGACCACAACGTAGACCCGCCACGCTTTAATGGACGCGATGACTTTGCGCGTGGTGACGGCCCTCGTCGCGATCCTGGCCGGCGCCGCCGCGCCGGTCGCCCTGACGTCCCCGGCGGCGGCCTCGGCGAAAGACCCGGCGACGGTCTGCACCATCACCGACAAACGGATGACCGAGCTCTCCGGGCTGGCCGCCACCGGCGACGGTTATGTGGTGGTCAACGACGGCTCCGACATCGCCGCCGATCGGAAGATCTTCTTCCTCGACCGGCGCTGTGCGGTCACCCGGGCCGTGTCCTACCCGTCGCGGCCGCGCGACACCGAGGACCTGGGGCTCGGGCGGGACGGGACGGTCTGGGTCGGCGACATCGGCGACAACGAGCGCGACCGGGAGACGATCGGCCTCTGGCGGCTGGCGCCGGGCGGCGGCAAGCCGGTGCTCTACCGCCTGGCCTACCCGGACGGCGCGCACGACGCCGAGGCGCTGCTGATCACGGCGGCCGGGACGCCGGTCATCGTCACCAAGGGGGTGGCCGAGGGCAACGTGTACGTGCCGGGGGCGGCGCTGGAGGCCGGTCGGACGACCCCGCTGCGCCGCGCCGGGGCGGTGACGCTGCCGATCACGAGCACGCCCAACCCGTTCTCGATCGCCGGCCACCTGCTGATCACCGGCGGGGCGGTCAGCCCGGACGGGCGGCGGGCTGTCCTGCGTACGTATGCGGACGCCTTTGAATTCGATGTCACGGACGACGACATCGTCGGGGCCATCACCCGGGGCCGGCCGCGGGCCATCCCGTTGCCCGACGAGCCGCAGGGCGAATCCGTTTCCTACACCGCCGACGGCACCGCGCTGCTGACGGTCTCCGACGGCCGCAAACCCGGCATCCTGCGATATTTCCTACCAGCGGGATCGGCGTCAGCGCCCCCACCGGCGTTGTCGTCGCCGTCGGCATCGGCATCGGGCGCGTCCACGTCCGCACCGTCGGCGTCGGGGGCGTCCCCGTCTGCACCGTCGGCGTCGGCGGCCAGGACGAACTCCGCCGCGACGCGCCTCGCCGGCCTGCCCTTCGGCGCCATCCTCACCGGACTGGCCCTCATCCTGATGGCGCTGGTGATCGGCCTGGTCATGGCCGTCCGGCGCCGCTGACCCGGGCCGGGATGACGACAATCGACGCCATGGAGTACTTCTTCTGGTGCCGTGACCGCCCGGGCACCTTGGACCTGCGGTGGAAGCTGGCCGAGGAGCACTGGAGCTTCATGGACGCGTACGCCTCCCGGATGATCGCCCGCGGCCCCACGCTGACCGCCGATCGGTCCGCACCCACCGGCAGCGTCCACATCGTGGATCTGCCGGACGCCGCGGCCGCGCGCCGGTTCGCGTTCGAGGAGCCGAACTACCGCGCCGGCGTCTACCGGGACGTCCTGATCCGCCGCTTCGAGAACCGGTCGGGACGCACGATGTGGCAGTTCCCCGGCACCGACGAGGAGGGCCGCTTCCTGCTGCTCGGCCACGCCCGGCCCGGTTCGGCGCCGCCGCGGGACCTCGACGACGAGCGGGTGATCGTGCAGGGCCCGTTGTTCGCCGAGGACGGTTCGGCCTGGCTCGGCACCGCCGTCCTGGCCGAGGCGCCCGACCTGCTCGACGCCTCGCTCTACGCCGCGGTCGAGGCGCATCCGTGGCAGTTCGGCGGCCGCCGCTGACTCCGGTCTCGTCCGGTGTCGTCCGGGATCGCGCCGGTCGATCTCCGTGCGGGCGCACAGTCGAAGGCACATCCGGCGACCTTGCACTCGGGGATCGTCTCGCCGGATGTGCGGGTGGAACTGGGGCGGCGGCCCCACCCGATCGAAACCTCAGCCCAGCGCGGGGAAATCGCGGCGGAGCGCTTGCGCCAGGGGGCTTCGCACTTGCTCGTACGCGGTGAGCGCCGCCCGCAGATGTTCCTCCGCCCGCCCGTCGCCGGTCGCCGCGAGACTCCGGCCGATGCCTTCGCGGGCGCGCGCCCGTTCGAGCGGGATGCCGGTCTCGTCGTTGAGGGCCAGCGCCTCCTCGTGGTGGCGCAGCGCCTCCCCCGGACGCCCCCGGCCCAGCTCGGTGCGGCCCAGGTTGTTCAGCGCCTCCTCCAGCCCCGGCCGGTAGCCGAGCCGGCGCAGCGTCTCGACCGCCCGCACGATCTCGGCCCGGGCCTCGTCCTCGCGGCGCAGCCCGCGCAGCGCGCTGCCCAGCTCGTTGTGCGCCACCGCCTCGCCGAGCTCGTTGCCCAGCTCCCGGAACTCCTCGATCGCCTGCCGCTGCAGGGCCGCCGCCGTCTCCGGCTCGCCGGCCAGGAGACGCGCGACGCCGAGCTGGGACAGCGCGTCGGCCGACCCCAGGCGCTCGCCCAGCTGCCGGAACAGCGCCAGAGCCCGGGTCAGCGAGTCGATCGCCGCCCCGGGGTCACCGCCGAGGTACTGCGCCGCGCCCAGGTAGTTGAGCGCCGTGGCCTCGCCGAGCCGGTTCTCCAGGCCGCGGGCGAGGTCGAGGGCGCTGGTCAGCGAGGCCGCGGCGTCCGCATAGCGGGCGAGCAGGTACTCGGTGACGCCGAACTCGCTGAGCGCGATGGCCCGGGCCGGCAGATAGGTCGACCGGCGGGACGTTGCGACGGCCCGCTCGGCGAGGTCCCGGGCCGTCCGGTAGTCCCCGGCGAACCGGTAGGTGACCGCCAGCGTGTAGGTCGCCTGCGTCTCCCCGGTGGCGTCGCCCAGCTCGGCGTAGCGGCCGATCGCGTCGTTCAGCACGTCGATGGCCGCCGCGAACCGGCCGTCGAAGCGCAGCGCCATGCCGAGCTGGGTCAGCGCGTCGGCCCGGTCGAGACCGGTCGGGGCGAGGCCGGCCGACTCGCGCAGGGCGGCGACCGCCTCCGGGTAGCGATCGGCGAGCACGCAGGCCACGCCGTATTCGAGGAGCGCCGTCGAGCGGGCGCGCGGATCGCCGGTGCGGCCGGCGGCACGCACGGCGACCTCGTAGAGGTCCAGCGCCATGTCCCACGGGCCGGCCTGCCGGACGTACGGGAAGATCGCGTCGGTGAGCGCGACGGTGGTCTCCGGATGCCGCGCCCACGCCTGCGCGACGGACAGCGCGATGTTGCCGGTCTCGGTCCGCAGCCAGCGGGTGGCCGAGTCGAGCGTGTCGACCCGCGGGCCCGGCGTCCCCTCGTCGCCACCCGGTCGCGGCCGGATCTCGTGGAACGCGGCGGCCCGCCGGGCGGTGGCCAGAAAGTAGCGCAGCAGCCTCCCCTCGGCCGCCGACCGCTCCCCCGGGTCGTCGTCGCGGCCGATCGCGTACTCCCGCACCAGGTCGTGGAAGCGGAACCGGTCCTGCCGCGCCTCGTCGAGCAGGTGGTCGCGGTAGAGGTCCTCCAGCCGGGCGGCGGCGTCGCCGACCTCGGCGCCCAGGATGGCGGCGGCCGCCCAGGCGTCCAGATCGGCGCCCGGGTGCACCGAGAGCCGCCGGAAGCTCTCCCGCAGCGTGGGATCGAGCGCCCGGTAGGAGACGTCGAACGCGGCGTGCGCGGCGCCCGTCTCCTCGCCCATCTCCTGCAGCAGCCGCTCCACCGTCCACGACGGATGCGTGCGCAGGCGGGCGGCGACCAGCGCGATCGGCAGCGGCAGGCGCCCGCATCGGGCGACGACGGCCCGGATGTCGTCGCTCTCCTCGGCCCGGTCACCCCCCGCGATGGCGACGAAGAGGTCGTACGCCTCCCCGGCCGTCAGCGTGCCGACCCGCAGCGGCCGGGCGTGAATCATCGTCGGCATCCGGTTGCGGCTGGTGATCAGCACCAGCGAGCCCGGCGCGCTCGGCATCAGCGGCTGCACCTGCTCGGCGTCCGCCGCGTCGTCGAGCAGCAGCAGAAACCGCTTGTCGCGCATCTGATGCCGCCACACGGCGGCCCGGGCGTCCACGTCGGCCGGCATCACCGCGGCCGGCACCCCCACCTCCCCGAGCAGCGAGGCGAGTGCTTCCCCCGGCGTCAGCGGCGCCCGGTCGGGCCGGTGGCCGCACAGGTTGAGGAAGAGCCGCCCGTCCGGGTACCGGTCGCCGAGCCGGTGCGCGGCGTGGACGGCCAGGGCGGTCTTGCCCGCGCCGGCCATCCCGTCGATCAGGAAGACCGAGTTCTTTCCGCCGTCCGCGCTCTTCTCGCCTGCCGCGCTGTTCCCGCCGCCCGCGCTGTTCCCGCCGCCCGCGCTGTTCCCGCCGCCCGCGCTGTTCCCGCCGCCCGCGCTGTTCCCGCCGCCCGCGCTGTTCCCGCCGCCCGCGCTGTTCCCGCCACCCGCGCTCTTCCCGCCGTCCGTGCTCTTCTCGCCGCCGCCCAGCAGCCGCGCCAGCTCCGCCTGCCGCCCCACGAATCCCGCGACGTCCGGGGGCAGCGACTCGGTCGCCAGCGGCACCGGCGGCGGCACCGGCTCCTCGCCGCGCCGCCGCCGTTCCGCGTCGGCCAGCTCGACCAGCGCGTGCAGCTCGGCCCGCCAGACCTGCACATCATCCGGCACGCTGAGCGCGTTCCCGTGCCGCCGCGCGTAGGCCACGCAGGTCTCCACATAGGGCCGCACGAAGTCCCATTGCGGCGGCTCTTTGACGTCCCCGTTGAGCACGGCATAGAGCTGGCTGCGCCCGAGCGGCACAGCGTCATTGCGGGCGAGCGAGTCGATCGTCGGCCCGCCGGCCTCGAGGCGCAGCCGCCTGAGCCGCAGGCAGAACGACCGGAGGACCTCCGCCGTAGCCACCATGCATCCATCGTCGCCCATACCGTCCAGGGCCACCACGCCCGCGCGGGCGCGTTCACCCCACCGCGCGGGTGCCCACCCGCGCATGCTCACCCACCGCGCTCAAACCAGACCGGCGGCGTTCGCGCGCAGCCGGCGGGCGCGGTGGATCCGGCGCGGGACCGGGGGCGTGGGCTGCGGCGCCGAACTCACGGCCCGGCGGGGGACGGCCGGGCGAGGGCTGCGGCCGGAACTCACGGCCGGGCGGGAACCGCGGCGCTGAACTCACGGCCCGGCGCGGGACGGCCGAGCGTGGGCTGCGGCGCTGAACTCACGGCCCGGCGCGGGACGGCCGGGCGAGGGCTGCGGCGCTGAACTCACGGCCGGGCGGGAACCGCGGCACTAGACTCACGTCGCGGCGCGGGACGGCCGGGCGTGGGCTGCGGCGCGGAACTGACGGGCCGGTCGGGGAACCGGGCGAGCGAAGGAGAATCCGCTGATCGACTCACCGGTGGCCGTGCGCGGGGGCGGCGCGGCGGATGTGGCGGCGCTGGCGGAGTTGCGTGACATCGCGGCCGACGAGCTTCCCGCGTACGCCGCATGGGTCGCCGCCCACCGCGAGACCCACCTGCCGTTCGTTGCCGAGATCGGCGGCCGCGTGGTCGGCGTCGCGTGGCTGCTTGTCGCGGAACGGGTGCCCGGCAACGGGTCGATGGACCGGCGCTACGGTGACGTCCAGTCGGTCATGGTCCGCGCGGAGCATCGCGGCCGGGGCATCGGCGCCGCGCTGATGGCCGCGATCCTCGACGAGGCCCGGGCCCGTGGGCTGCTGCACGTGACCGTCCACTCCGGACGGCGGGCGGTCGGCTTCTATCTGCGCAACGGTTTCGAGCACCACCGCCAGCTGCTGCTCTGGGAGCCGGCCGAGTAGAGCGGAATCACCCGCCGGCGGCTACGCGACGTCGGGGCGGGTCATCAGCGGCGATCGCAGGTGCAGCGCCAGGTCGGGCTTGGTCAGCGGCTCGACGTTCCACGCCGCGGCGGCCGTGCCCTCGACGGCGTCGACCGTCAGGCGGAGCCGGTGCGGGGTGGTGATGACGTAGAGGTCGGCGACGAACGTGTCGCCCTGCCAAGCGCCGGCCGCGACGACCGGGCGGCCGAGCGGCGAGCTCTCCCGCCATTCGCCGTGGCCGGCATCGACGATCAACGACGACCCGAGCCGCAGGCGCCACCCACCCTCCACCGGCTCGACGACCACCTTCGTGCCGCTCGGCAAAGGCGCGGCCCCGGCGGCCCCGGCGGGCTCGGCGGGCTCGGCGGGCTCGGCGGGCTCGGCGGGCTCAATCGTCGCCTCGGCTCGGCGTCCGGGGGCGGCCGCACCCGGCACCGGGGCCAGCGACAGACGCCGCATCCGGGCGGCGAGGATCTCGTCGTCCCGGGCGCTCGGCTCCCCGTCGAGGGCGGGCAGCAGGCACTCCCCGATCGCGTCGAGCAGGGGCTGCTCGTCGAGCACCGCGCAGGTCATCGCGATCACCAGGTCGTGGTCCGGCACGACCAGGCAGTCCTGCCCGTAGGCGCCGTTGCCGAAGTAGCCGTGCCGCGACATCCAGAACTGGTATCCGTACCCGCAAAGCCAGTCGGCGCCACCCCCGCCGACCTCCGCCGGCAGCGTCTCGATGTGCCGCCGGGTCGCGAGCCGCACGTAGTCGCGCGGAACCAGCTGCCGGTCGCCCCACCGGCCCTCGCGCAGCAGCAGCTCGCCGAACGCGGCGACGGCCTCGGTCGTCAGGTGCAGCCCGTGGAACCCGAAGACGGCGCCGCTCGCCAGCCGGTCCCACTCGGCGTGCTCGACGCCCATCGGCCGGAACAGCCGCTCGTCGAGGAACTCCGGCAGCCCGCGGCCGGTCACCCGTTCCACCATCCGGGCCAGCAGGTACGTGGTCGCGTTGTCGTACGTGTGCCGGGTCCCCTCCGGGTAGGCGAACGGCACCCGCAGGAAGCCCCGGGTCAGGTCGCCCGGTTCCCGCCGCCAGGCCTCGGTGAGGCTGTCCTCCCGGTGCCCGCTGGTCATCGACAGCAGGTGGTGGACCGTGATGCGGCGGCCCTGCGCCGAGACGTCGGCCGGAACGTGTCCGGGCAGCACGTCCACCACCCGGTCCTCCAGCGACAGCAGCCCGTCGCCGATCGCAATCCCGGTGGCGATCGAGGTGAACGACTTGGTCAGCGAGTAGAGCAGGTGCGGGCGGCCGGCCGAGTACGGCGCCCACCAGCCCTCGGCCACGACCCGGCCACGGCGCACGACCATGAGCGAGTGGCACTCGAGGGACAGCTCCTCGATCCGGTCCAGCAGCGCGGCGACCGCCCGCGCCGGCACCCCCGCGGCGGAGGGTGCCGAACGCGGCAGCAGGGTGTGGCGAGACGGCACCCGGGCAAGCTAACAAACGACGGCTATCTGACAAATGACGGCTATGAGGGCAGGACCCAGTCGCGCACCTCCGGCATGTCCTCGAGATGCTCGATCACGTACTCCTCGTGGCGCGCCAGCTGCGACTCGCACCACGCCTTGAGGTCGGCGGCGCCGCGCGGGAGGCGACGGGCGTTGTTGATGGCGTCGATGACCAGGTGGTAGCGCGACGCCCGGTTGCGGACCGTCATGTCGAACGGCGTGGTGGTCGTGCCCTGCTCGACGAAGCCCCGCACCCGGAACCGGTCGGCGTCGGGACGGCCGTGCACCAGCTGGTGGATCGCGCCGGGGTAGCCGTGGAAGGCGAAGACGACGTCGACCGTGTCGGTGAACAGCTCGGTGAACAGGGTCCCGCTCATCCCGTGCGGGTGGTCCTTGGGGCGGATCAGCGTCATCAGGTCGACCACGTTGACCACCCGGGTGCGGAAGGCGGGCAGCCGGTCGCGCAGGATCTGGGCGGCCGCCACCGTCTCCATGGTGACGATGTCGCCGGCGCAGGCCAGCACGATGTCGGGGTCGGTGGTGCCGTCGTCGGTGCCGGCCCACCCCCAGACGCTCGCGCCGCGGGCGCAGTGCTCGATCGCCTCGTCCATCGTCAGGTACTGCAGCTGCGGCTGCTTGTCCTGCACGATCAGGTTCACGTACGACTTCGACCGGAAGCAGTGGTCGGCCACCGACAGCAGGCAGTTCGCGTCCGGCGGCAGGTAGATGCGGGCCACGTCGCCGCGCTGGTTGAGCACCACCTGGATGAGGCCGGGGCCCTGGTGCGAGAAGCCGTTGTGGTCGTTGCGCCAGGCGGTCGAGGTCAGCAGGATGTTCAGCGACGGCACCGGCGCCCGCCACGGCAGCCGTTTCGCCTCCTGCAGCCACTTGCCGTGCTGGACCGTCTGCGAGGCGCTGACCATGGCGAACGCCTCGTAGGTCGCGAACAGCCCGTGCCGCCCGGTCAGCGTGTAGCCCTCGAGCCAGCCGTGGCAGTTGTGCTCGGAGAGCACCTCCATGACCCGTCCCTCGGGACCGAGCTTCACGTCCTCGGGACGGACCGTCTCCATGAACGCGCGGTCGGACACCTCGAAGACGGCGCCGAGGCGGTTGCTGTTGGTCTCGTCCGGGCAGAACAGCCGGAACCGGTCGGGGCTGGACCGGTAGATGTCGCGCATCAGCTCACCCAGCTTGCGGGTCGACTCGGCCCGCTCGGTGCCCGGCGCCTTGACCTCGATCTGGTAGTCGCGGAAGTCGGGCAGCGCCAGCTCCTCGGTGACCAGGCCGCCGTTCGCGTGCGGGCTCGCGCTCATCCGCAGGTCGCCCTCGGGCGCCTGCTCGCGGATCAGCCCGATCGGCGCGCCGGCGTCGTCGAACAGCTCCTCCGGCCGGTACGACTTGAGCCAGCTCTCCAGCATCGCCAGGTGCCCGGGGTTGTCGCGCACCCCGGACAGCGGCACCTGATGCGAGCGCCAGGTGCCCTCGACCGGGACGCCGTCGACCTCGTGCGGCCCGGTCCAGCCCTTCGGCGACCGCAGAATGATCATCGGCCAGGGCTCGTCCGACCGGCCGTTCCTCTTGTCGGAGATGCGCTGGTAGGCCGACGCCAGCGCCGCCGCGAACCGGGTGTGCATGCCGGGCAGATCGTCCCCGGAGACTTCCAGCACCCAGTAGCCGTGGCCCTCCAGGAGGGAACGGACCAGCACCGGATCCTTGCGGCCCAGAACGGTCGGCCCGGAGATCTTCGCGTCGTTGAGGTGCAGGATCGGCAGCACCGCGCCGTCGCGGGCCGGGTTGAGGAACGAGACGCCCTTCCACGAGCCCTCGAGCGGGCCGGTCTCGGCCTCGCCGTCGCCGACCACGGCGATCGCGAGCAGGCCGGGGTTGTCCATCACCGCGCCGAACGCGTGGACCAGCACGTACCCCAGCTCGCCGCCCTCGTGGATCGAGCCGGGCGTGGTCACCGACACGTGGCTGGGAATGCCGCCGGGGCTTGAGAACTGGCGGAACAACCGGTTCATCCCCGCCTCGTCCTGAGTGACGTCGGGGTAGATCTCGGAGTAGGTGCCTTCCAGGTAGCCGGCGGCGACCAGGGCCGGGCCGCCGTGGCCGGGACCGGCCAGGTAGATCGCCTCCTGCCCGGTGTGCCGGATCAGCCGGGAGACGTGGGCGTAGATGAAGGAGAGCCCGGGGCTCGTGCCCCAGTGCCCGAGCAGCCGCGGCTTGATGTGCGCGGCCGCCAGCGGCTCGCGCAGCAGCGGGTTGGCCTGCAGGTAGATCTGGCCGATGGTCAGATAGTTCGCCGCCCGCCACCAGGCGTCGAGACGGTCGAGGTCGGCCTGGTCGGGCTCGGCCAGCGTGCGGGCGGCATCGAGGCTCACAACAGACTTCCTTCCGGCGGCGGGACGAGGGCGGGACCCCTAGAAGTTAATGCCGGGAGGTAGCCGGCATGTAAGGGTCTTTCGACCCTGTGGATAACTTGAACTCCCCTGCCCCGCTATCCGTGTCACTACCCGTGCAGCTCCACCTGAAAAGCCCGGCCGTCACCCGGTCGCTGACGACGCTGGCCGGCCTGGTCGTCTTCGCCGCCCTGATCTTCCCCAACGTGCTGTACCGGCTGACCCCGGCCGGGTTCGTGCGCATCCCGGTCGAGGGCGCCTTCCTGATCGCGCTGTTGCTGCTCCCGAGGCGGCCGCGCCGGATCGCCGGCGTCGTGCTCGGCGTGCTGCTCGGCTGGCTGGTCGTCGAGAAATGCCTGGACATGGGCTTCTTCTCGGAGCTCAACCGCCCGTTCGACCCGGTCCTGGACTGGGTGCTGTTCGACGACGCGTACAGCTTCGTCGTCGACTCGTACGGCAAGGCCGCCGCGATCGGCGCGGTCGCCGCGATCGTCCTGCTGGTCGGGGCGGTGATGGCCCTGACCACCTGGTCGGTGCTGCGGATCGGCGAGCTGGTGGCCGGCAATCCGAAGCCTGCCCTGTACGCCGCGGGCGGCACCGCCGTCGCGTGGGCGGCCACCTTCGCGCTCGGCGTCTCGTTCACCGGCGGCATTCCGATCGCCGCGCGCAGCACCGCCACGTACGCCTGGGATCGCGCCCACCAGGCGCAAGCGGGCCTGAAGGACGAGTCCGAGTTCGCCAAGGAGGTCAAGCAGGACGCGTTCGCCACCGTCCCCGCCGCCCAGATGCTCACCGCGCTCGAGGGCAAGGACGTGATCTTCACGTTCGTGGAGAGCTACGGCCGCAGCGCGATCGAGCACCCCACCCTGGCGCCGGTCGTCGACCCGGTCCTCGACCGCCTCGGCGGGCAGCTCGGCAGCGCCGGCTACCAGAGCCGGAGCGGCTGGCTGACCTCGCCGACCTTCGGCGGCGGCAGCTGGCTGGCCCACTCGACGTTCGAGTCCGGCCTCTGGATCAACAACCAGCAGCGCTACCGCAACCTGGTCTCCAGCAACCGCCTCACGCTGACCCGCGCCTTCCACAACAAGGACGTCCGCACGGTCAGCGTCATGCCGGGCGCGACCCGGGCCTGGCCGGAGGGCGCGTTCTACGGCTACGACCAGGTGTGGGACTCGCGGAACCTCGGCTACCAGGGCCCGAAGTTCAGCTGGGCGCCGATGCCCGACCAGTACACGCTCAAGCAGCTCAACACCGTCGAGTACAAGAAGACGCCGCGCAAGCCGCTGATGGTGGAGATGCCGCTGGTCTCCAGCCACACCCCGTGGGCGCCGATCCCGGCCTACCTCGACGACTGGGACCGGGTCGGCGACGGCTCGATCTACGCCTCGATGGTCGCCGACGGCAAGCAGCCCAAGGCGCTGTGGGCCGACCCCAGGCAGGTGCGCCCGGAGCATGGGAAATCCATCGTCTACTCGGTGACGTCCCTGGTGAACTGGGTGCTGAAGTACGGCGACGACAAGCTCGTCCTGGTCTTCCTCGGCGACCACCAGCCGTCGCCGATCGCGTCCGGCGCGGGCGCGAGCCACGACGTCCCGATCTCGATCGTGACGAAGGACAAAGCGGTGATCGAGCGCATCACCGACTGGCGGTGGGCCGACGGGTTGCGTCCCCGGGGAGACACGCCGCAGTGGCCGATGAACGCGTTCCGCGACCGGTTCTTCACGGCGTTCGGCACGAAGGCGGCGGCATCCTGAGGCTCTACCTGGACTGCGACACCGGCATCGACGACGCGCTCGCGATCGCCTACCTGCTGGCCTGCCCGCGGGTGACGCTCGCCGGCGTCGGGACGGCCGCCGGCAACACGTCCGCGGGTCAGGCCGGCCGCAATACGCTCGGCTTGCTGCACCTGGCCGGCCGGCCGGACATTCCGGTCTGCGTGGGCGGCGAGGAGACCGGCGGCGAGGAGACCGGCGGCGAGGAGACCGGCGGCGAGGAGACCGGCGGTGACGGGGAAAGCCGGGGTGGCGGCGCGGAACCGGTGCACGGCAGCAACGGCGTCGGCGGCGTGACGCTTCCCGCGGGCGGCCCGGCCGACCCCCGCGCACCGTGGCAGCTGCTGATCGACCTCGCCCGCGAGCACCCCGGCGAGCTGCACGTCCTGGTCACCGGCCCGGCCACCAACGTCGCCCGGGCGCTGCGCGAGTCGCCGGAGCTGCCGGGGCTGGTCGCGAGCGTGACCGTGATGGGCGGGGCGGTGCGGGCGCCGGGCAACATCACGCCCCGGGCCGAGGCGAACATCCGCAACGATCCGCGGGCGGCGGCCACGGTGCTCGCCGCGCCGTGGCCGGTCACGCTGGTGCCGCTCGACGTGACCATGCGGCACCGGTGGACCGAGGACGACCGGGCGGCGCTGCGGGCGGGCGGCACGCCGCTGCACGAGACGCTGGCCGCCATGCTCCCGGCCTACTTCGCGTCCTACGAGTCCCGCACGGGGATCCGCGAGATCCCGCTGCACGATCCGCTGGCGGCGGCGATCGCGGTCGGTGAGGTGACGCCGGCCGACGCGCCGGAGCTGCCGCTGCGCGTCGATGCCGAGGGCGGGGTGCGGGAAGACCAGACGGCGGCCTCCCGCGTACGCGTGGTGCTCGCCCTTGACTCCCCGGCCGGGCCGGTCATTCTCCGTCGGATTCTCGCCGACGCGGAATCAGTGGCCTGACCCCTCCCGCGGTGTGCTGATCGTTGGTAGCGTCGCGCCATGCCGACGGAATCCGGAGTTGATCGCTCCCGTCTCGCCTCGCTCGCCGCCCGCGAGAGGGCCCTGTTCGCCGACCGTCACCCGCGCTCGGCCGAGGCCTACGGCCGGGCCGGCCACCTCTTCGGCCGGGTGCCGATGACGTGGATGAACAAGACGGCCGGCGGCTTCCCGGTCTACGTCGCCACCGCCCGCGGCGCGCGGGTCACCGACATCGACGGCAACGAGTACGCCGACTTCTGCCTGGGCGACACCGGCGCGATGGCCGGGCACTCGCCGGCGCCGGTCGTCGAGGCGGTCACCAACCGGCTGGCCACGCTCGGCGGCGCGAGCACGATGCTGCCGACCGAGGACGCGGCCGTCGTCGGCGACGAGCTGGCCCGGCGCTTCGGGCTGCCCTACTGGAGTTTCGCGCTGACCGCGACCGACGCCAACCGGTGGGCGATCCGGCTGCTGCGCGCGGTCTCCGGCCGGCCGAAGATCCTGGTCAACAGCTACTGCTACCACGGTTCGGTGGACGAGTCGCTGATCGTGGTCGGCCCGGACGGGCGGGGCGCGAGCCGCGAGGGCAACGTCGGCGCGCCGACCGAGGTGACCCGCACCAGCCGGGTGGCCGAGTTCAACGACCTGGAGGGGCTCGAGCGGGAGCTGGCCCACGGCGACGTCGCGGCGGTGCTGATGGAGCCGGCGCTGACCAACATCGGCATCGTGCTGCCGCAGCCCGGGTACCTGGCCGGCGTCCGCGAGCTGACCCGGCGACACGGCACGTACCTGATCAACGACGAGACCCACACGTTCTCGGCCGGGCCGGGCGGCGCGACCGCGGCCTGGAACCTGGAGCCGGACGTGCTGACCATCGGCAAGGCGATCGGCGGCGGCATTCCGGTCGGCGCGTACGGGTTGTCGGCCGCCCTCGCCGACACGCTGCTCTCGCGCACCGACCTCGACCTGGTCGACATGGGCGGCGTCGGCGGCACCCTGGCCGGTAACCCGGTCTCGATGGCCGCCACCCGCGCCACCCTGACGTCGGTGCTCACCCCGTCCGCGTTCGACGGCATGATCGCCACCGCGACCGCCTTCGCCGACGGCATCAGCAAGATCATCGGCGGGCACGGCCTGCCGTGGTCGGTGAGCCGGCTCGGCGCCCGCGTCGAGTACCGCTTCGCCGACCCGGCCCCGCTGAACGGCACGCAGTCGGCCGCCACCGCCGACGCCGAGCTGGAGGACTTCCTGCACGTCTACCTGGCCAACCGCGGCATCATGCTGACCCCGTTCCACAACATGGCCCTGATGTCCCCGGCGACCACCCTGGCCGACGTCGAGCGCCACCACGAGGTGTTCGCCGCGGCGCTGGCGGAGCTGCTCTAGGGTCTGTCCCGTGGATCACGCGAGTGCGAGGCGCGGTCCAGGTGGTGGCTGGCGTCGGCCGCGAAGCGGCCGCATCCCGGTGTTGGATTCGGGCGTTTCGCGGACGCCGTCAGGCGCCGCCTGGGCCTCGCCGCAGCCCCGCGTGATCCACGGGACAGGCCCTAGCCGGGGCTCCAGGGTTCGAGGTAGCTCGCCTCGCGGAACCGGGAGATCAAGGACCAGGCGTATCGCTGCCCGGACGCGAACGAGTGCCGGCACTCGGCGAGCCGGTCGGCGTCGCGGGCGGCCTTGGCCATGGCGGCCCCGTCGACCCGGCCGGCCTGCGCGAGGCGGGCGAAGTACTCCCGTACGGTCGCGCAGAAGTAGAGATAGGCCGCCGCCTCGGCCGCCACTCCGTCGGAGGCCGCGGCCAGCAGGGTGTGCGCCGCCGCCCGGAAGTCGCCCGGGGTCTCGTCCGGGGCCAGCGCCTCGGCCGCGGCCGGCGGCCCGTCCCGCTGAGCGACCAGGCGCGCGGCCGCCAGCTTGCGCCGCACCTCGAGGGCGGTGAGCTGGTCCGCGATCGCGTCCAGGCGGTGGTCGCCCTCGGCCCGGGACAGGCCGACCAGGTCGCGCGCCACCCGGATCAGGTCCCGCGGCAGCCCGCCGCACATCACGTGGACGAGCGCCATGAACTGCTCGGGCAGCCCGATCACGCGCCGGCGCAGCAGACGCCGGGAGTCGGCGAACAGCAGCGGCCGGACGTCGATGACCGTGTCGAAGGTCGAGTCGAACGCGTCCCGCAGCGGCAGTCCCCGCCGCTCGAACGCGCTCATCGCGTCCTGCGAGACCGCGATCAGGAAGAAACAGCCGCGGACGGCGAGGATGCCCTTGATGTCGTTGAGGAACGCCCGCGCGTCGTCGGTCGAGTCGAACTTGTCCAGCTCGTCGATGCCGATGTGGACCCGGCGCCCGGCCGCCACCTGGCCGAGGAACTCGCGGAACCGGGCGACGATCTCCGGGTAGTTCATCGGCCGCTCGGTCATGGTCGTCGTCGAGGAGGCGCCGAGCTCGATTCCGGCCGGCAGCTTGACGGCGCGGTTCCACCCCTCGGCGACCGACTGCTGGTAGGCCAGCCCGACCAGCAGGGCCCGGGCCTGGGCGGCGAGCGGGTCACCGGGCGTGCGCGGATTTCCGGGGGCCCGCGACCGCAACAGCTCGGAGCCCATCACGACGGCGAAGACGGAGCCGAGGAGAAGCAGGACCCCGGCCGACAGCCCGGGGTCGACCTTCACGCCCGCCACGGACGCGATCACGAGGTACGCGCCGAGCGCCAGGCCGGCGATCCCGGCCACGAGCAGCATCGCCATCAGGCGGACCGAACGCCGCTCGGACCTGGTGCCGTCGAGCTCGTCGCGCAGGCCGAGCCGTTCGGCCGGGCCCAGCACCGCATAGCAGACCCTGGCGAACAGATGCAGCACGAACTCGCGTGCTTCGTAGCGCACCGGCGCCGGCAACAGCACCCGCACGGTGGTGTCGTGCTCCTCGTCGCGCGGGGCGAAGGCGGGGTCGCAGAAGTGTTCCAGCAGCGTGGTCTTCCCGACACCGCGGGAGCCCGAGACGCCGATGCTGCCGCCGGGCATCAGGCTCATCTGCCGCTCGACCTGGCCGGGCGCCGTCGACTCCACCACGTGCAGCGGGTTGCGGATCTCGGCCAGGCCCTCGACCCGCAGCACGTCGAGCACGGACCGGTAGCGCGGCAGCCGCGCGTTGACCTCGTCCCGCAGCAGCGGCTTGAGGCCTCGCTCGCGCAGCGCCTCGTGCCACGCCTTCTCGGCGCCGTCCCGCCGCGCGACAAGCTCTTGATGGCGGGCCCAACGCCGGCGCTGTCGTGGCAGCACAAGGATGCGGAGGCCGCCGAAGTGCTCGATCGCTCGCCGATCGGCGTCGGCCTCGGCCCGGAGCTCGGCGAACGTCCGCTCCTCGGGCGCGCACGCGGTCAGCGCCTCGCCGAAGCGCCGGATCGCCGCCTCGCGCAGTTCGGCGGCTCCGATCTCGGACTCCCCGGCGGCGCGCACGATCGCGGCGATCTCGGCGTCCCGCTCCAGCAGGTCGTCCAGCATCCCGGTCAAGAGCTCGGCGTGCTCGGTCATTCCTCGAGCTCCAGATCCGCCCGTACGCCGAGCAGCCGCACCGGGCGGTCCAGCTCGAACTTGCCCAGCACCGTGCGGGCCGTGCCGGCGACGACCTCCGGGTCGGTCGTCGGGCCCGCGCGCAGCTTCGCCTCGCGGGTGCGGGTGTAGAAGGACGACGAGCGGACCTTCACGCCGACCCGGATCACGCGGCGGCCCTCGGCCACCACCTCGGCGGTCAGCGCGCGGGCCAGGGCGGCGACCCGCTCCTCGATGGCGGCGCGGTCGGTCAGGTCGTGGTCGTAGGTGACCTCCTTGCTGCGCGAGCGGGCCACCCACGGCTCGGTCGCCAGCTCGGTGTCGCCGCCGCCACGGGCGATGTCGATCAGCCAGGCGGCGGCGCGCGGCGGGAAGCGGGCGGCCAGCGTGCCGGCGTCGGCGGCGGCCAGCTCCGCGACCGTCCGGAGGCCGAGCTCCTCGAGTTTGCGCACCGTCTTCGGGCCGACGCCCCACAGATCACCGACCGGGTGGCCGCCCATCACCGGCATCCACGACTCGTCGGTCAGGGTCGCGACGCCGGACGGGTCGCGCTTGGCGAACCGCGCGGCGATCTTGGCCTGGTTCTTGTTGCGCCCGATCCCGATCGCGCAGGTCAGCCCCGTCCGCTCGAGGAGGGCCGCGGTCAGCTCCCCGGCCAGCGCGGCCGGGTCGGCGATCTCCCCACCGAGGAAGGCCTCGTCGAGGCCCCAGACCTCCACGCGTACCGGGAAATCGCGCAGGGTGGCCATCACCCGGGCCGACGCCTCCCGGTAGGCCGGCATGTCGGTCGGCAGGAAGACCGCATCCGGGCATCGGCGGGCGGCCAGGCGCATCGGCATCCCGGAGTGCACGCCGAACGCGCGGGCCTCGCGGGAAGCCGTCGCCACCACGGTGCGCGGCCGGGCCGGGTCGCCCGAACCGCCGACGATCACCGGCCGGCCCCGCAGCTCGGGGCGGCGCAGCACCTCGACCGAGGCGAAGAACTGGTCGAGGTCGACGTGCAGCAGCCAGGTGCCGGTCACCGGTTCACGCTAACTCAGCGGTAGGCCTCGGCCTGGAGGGTGTAGAGGCCGGCGTAGACGCCGCCCAGCGCCATCAGCTCGTCGTGGCTGCCGACCTCGGCGATCCGGTTGCCCTGAATGACCACGATCAGGTCGGCCATCCCGTGCAGCCACACCGGGGGCCCGCCCCAGGCAGGCGAACCGGTCCACCACCCAGCCGGCCAGCCGGACCTCCTTGGCCGCCGGCGATTCCACGGCCATCCGGTACGCGTACTCGGCCCGCCGCTGCAGCGCGACCATCTCGTCGTTGCGCCAGTTCCGCCAGATCGTGCTCTCCCGCAGCAGCCGGTGGGTGGCCAGCCAGCAGGCGACCAGCACCGGCGCCGCCCACCACCGGTAGCCGAACAGGATCGCCGCCGACGCCAGCCCGCTGCACAGCTCGACCAGGCCGTTGGCCACGAACGGCATGCACACCGAGATCGGCGGCCCGCTGATGCCGAGATCGAAGTCGCGCGCCACGCCGGTGGCCACGACCAGGGCCGCCGGCAGCAACGCCCGCTGCATCCTGGATGGATGCCGCACTACATCCTGACCGGTGCGCCCGGCTCCGGGAAGACCGCGATCCTGCGCCGGCTGGAGCTGGACGGCCACCCGGTGGTGGAGGAGGCCGCCACCGACGTGATCGCCCTGCAGCACGCGCTCGACCATCCGGAGCCCTGGCGGGATCCCGGCTTCGCCGACCGGATCGTGCGCCTCCAGCGGCGGCGGCAGCTGGCCGCCGACGCCTGCCACCGAGGCGCCGTGTTCTTCGACCGCTCGCCCGTCTGCACCCTCGCGCTGAGCCGGCACCTGGGCCGCGAGCCGTCCCGGGCCGTGCGGGAGGAGGTCGATCGGGTGGTCGCCGGGCAGATCTACGACCGGTCGGTCCTCTTCGTCGATAACCTGGGCTTCGTCGAGCCGACCGCCGCCCGGCGCATCACCTTCGAGGACTCGCTGGCGTTCGAGGCCCTTCACGAGGCGACCTACCTCGAGCTCGGCTTCACCCTTGTCAGAATTCCGCCCGCACCCCTCCCGGCCCGGGTGGCGCTGGTCGAGCGGGCCGTCACGCAGCCGCGGCCGTGACCCATCGCGGCCGAGCCGGCCGGTCACACCGCCGCGGCCGTGACCCATCGCGGCCGAGCGGGTCGTCACGCCGCCGCGGGCGTGACCCAGAAGTCGTCGGGCAGCCGGGCGACCTCGGCGCCCGAGCGTTCCAGGTCGGCGGCCCATGGGAGCATGCGCTGGAAGACCGGCTCGCCGGTCGCGGCCAGCTCCCGGATCACCGCCACGTTGCGCTCGACGCGGCCGAGCACGGCGGCGCGGATCGCGCGCCGGTCGCCGCGATAGCCGTAGGCGTCGAGCAGCAGGTGGAAACGCCGGCGCGGGCCGGCCGGGTCGGTGAAGCCGGCCGGCCCGGCGATCGACGCGGTCAGCAGCGGCGCCCAGGTCAGCGCCGAGAACGCCAGGTCGCCCTCGGGCTCGGACGGGCCCGCCGTGTCCCAGTCGACGAAGCCGGCGAGGGTGTCGCCGGACCAGACGGCGTTCCACGGCGCCGCGTCCAGGTGGGCGATCACCAGGCCGGGCTGCCAGGGCCGGCCGGTGAACCAGACGGCGTCGGCGGGCGGCCGGTAGGACGCGGTCGTGTCGTGCAGCCGCCGCAGCCAGGCGCCCACCTGCCGGAGCGCGTCGTCGGAGCGCAGCCAGGGCGGCCACGCCGGGCCCGCGCTGCCGCCCAGCGTCTCGCCGGGCAGGAACGTCAGCCGCTCGCGGCCCTGCTCGTCGAAGCCGCGGGCCCGTGGCGCGCCGTCGAAGCCGGCGTCCGCCAGGTGCCGCAGCACCGTGTGGACGGTCGCCGTCCAGGGCTGGGCCGGCCGGCGGACCTCGCCACCGGCGAGCACGGCCCCGAAGCTGCGGCCGCCGGGCAGCCGTTCCTCGGTCATCGGGCCGTTCTACCGCGACCGGGCCGCCGGCCGCGAGCGAATTTCAGGGACGACCGGGCGGGTCGACCGTGCTCACGGCGACCGTCGTGCCGGACGGGACGGTCGTGCCGGGGGCGACCGCCTGCCGGGTCACCAGCGAGGAGTCGGGGGCGTCCTCCGGGACCAGCAGGGTGACGTTGTTGCGGCTCGCCGTGGCCCGGGCCTCGCCCAGCGTCTGGTTGCGCAGCTCGGGAACGGTCTGCTGGTTCTGCCGCTCGGCCTCCTCCAGCAGCTCCCGCACCCGGATGCTGGTCCACAGGTAGTCGAGGACGAAGCCGGCCAGCACGCCGACGACGAGCACCGAGACACCGGCCGCACCCGAGTAGGCGGCGCCGCCCAGCGGCTCCTGCAGCGCGTGCGCCAGCGACCGCAGGCCGGGCACGACCTTGCCCAGGTTGACCAGCCCGAGACCGATGACGATGGTGGTCAGCCAGTCGGAGACCTTGATCAGGTTGGAGTTGGTCAGGTAGAAGGTGGACGGGCCGGCGCTCTCGGCCACCCGGGCCCGCGGCAGCCCGAACAGGAAGCCCAGCACCGCGCCGACGGCGGCGGCCGCCACGAACAGCACGAACGCGGTGACGCCGGCGCCGCCGCTGCCGGTGGTGACGGTCAGGCAGATCGACACCGTGATCATGCCGAGCAGCATGACCACGGCGATCGCCAGGACCCCGCGCTGGATCTTGTCACCGGCCTTGCGGGGACCGCGGCGCGAGGAGGAGAACCAGTCTCGGATGCCCATGCGGCGCAAGGGTAGAGCTAGCTCGTCCGGCGGTCCAGCAGGACCGGCCGCAGGGCGTCGAGCACGGCCGGATCGTCGATCGTGGACGGTGGCTGCTCGTCCCGGCCGTCGGCGATGCCCCGCATGGTGCGCCGCAGGATCTTGCCGGAGCGGGTCTTGGGCAGGGCCGCGACCACGTCGACGCGGCGCAGCGACGCGACCGGGCCGATCTGGGCGCGGACCATCGCGACCAGCTCCTCCTCGAGCCCGATCGGGTCGGCGTCCACACCGGACTTGAGCACCACGAAGCCGCGCGGCAGCTGACCCTTGAGCGGGTCGGCCACGCCGATCACGGCGCACTCGGCGACCGCGGGATGCCCGGCCAGCACCTCCTCCATGGCGCCGGTGGACAGGCGGTGGCCGGCCACGTTGATGACGTCGTCGGTGCGGCCCATCACGTACAGGTAGCCGTCCTCGTCGAACCGCCCGCCGTCCCCGGTCAGGTAGTTGCCGGGGAACGCCGACAGGTACGACCGTACGAACCGCTCGTCGTCGCCCCAGAGCGTGGGCAGGCAGCCCGGCGGCAACGGCAGCCCGAGGACGATCGACCCGTCCGACCCGGCCGGCATGTCCTCGCCCGCGGGCGACACCACCCGGACGCGGTAGCCGGGAACCGGGACCGACGGCGTGCCGGGGCGGGTGGGCAGCGTCTCGATGCCGCGGGGACTGGCCACGATCGGCCAGCCGGTCTCGGTCTGCCACCAGTTGTCGATCACCGGGACGCCGAGGAGCTCGCCCGCCCACGCGTACGTCTGCGGATCGAGCCGCTCCCCGGCCAGGAAGAGCGTGCGCAGCGAGCTCAGGTCGCGCCCGCGCATCAGCAGACCGGCCGGATCCTCCTTCTTCACCGCCCGGATGGCGGTGGGCGCCGTGAACATGGTGGTGACCCGATGGTCGGCGACGACCCGCCAGAACGCGCCCGCGTCCGGGGTGCCGACCGGCTTTCCCTCGTAGAGCACCGTCGTCGCGCCGGTGAGCAGCGGCGCGTACACGATGTAGGAATGGCCCACCACCCAGCCGACGTCGGACGCCGCCCAGAAGACCTCCCCCGGCGCCGTGTCGAAGATCGCCTCCATCGACCAGCGCAGGGCGACCGCGTGCCCGCCGTTGTCGCGCACCACGCCCTTCGGCTTCCCGGTGGTTCCCGACGTGTAGAGGATGTAGAGCGGATCGGTCGCCGCCACCGGCACGCACTCGGCCGGTGACGCACCCTCGATCGCGTCGGTCCAGCTCAGGTCGCGGCCGGCGCGCAGCTCGCCGGGGTGCTGCGGGCGCTGGAGCACCACGCAGTGACGCGGCCGGTGCGACGCCGCCGCCAGCGCCGCGTCCAGCATCGGCAGGTAGGGCACGACCCGGCCGGCCTCGACCCCGCACGACGCGGCCACCACGACCACCGGTTGCGCGTCGTCGATCCGGGCCGCCAGCTCCCTGGCGCCGAACCCGCCGAACACCACCGAGTGGACGGCGCCGAGACGGGCGCAGGCCAGCATCGCCACCACCGTCTCCGGCACCATCGCCATGTAGATCACCACACGGTCGCCCTGGCCGACGCCCAGCCGCCGCAGCGCCCCCGCGAAAACGGCGACTTCGTCGCGCAGATCCCGATAGGAGTACGTCCGGAGCCCGCCGGTGACCGGGCTGTCGTGCACCAGCGCCGGCTGTTCCCCGAGCCCCTCCTCCACGTGCCGGTCGAGCGCGTTGAAGCAGGTGTTCAGCTCCGCGCCCGGGAACCAGCGGTAGAACGGCGGATTGTCGTCGTCGAGGATCCGGCCGGGCGGCGTCACCCAGTCGATCAAGGTGGCCGCGTCCCGCCAGAAGCCCTCGGGATCGGCGAGGCTCCGCTCGTACTGCCGCTGGTATTCGCCCATGGTTGCCAGTCAGCACCCTTTACCCGGCCGCGTCCAGTCGGCTTGCGCCGAACGGCGGGGCGTTTGCGCCGAACCGGATCCTGATGTTCGCTACGCTCCGTACGCTGCCGGTATGGGTCTGTTCGGGAATCGCGCCGCCGTCACGCCCGAGGCGCGGGCGCGCACCCCTCGGGACATCGAGGCGCTGGAGCAGTTCGTCGCCAACCTCGAGGGCGCCACCGACGAGGCGAGCACCTGGCGCATCCTGGTGTCCACCTACGTCGAGTTCTACGACATGGAGTACGGCGCCATCTGGTGCATCGAGGCCGGCCAGCCGCGTCTGGAGTTCGAGGTCGGACGTATCCAGGCCGCGCTCGCCGGCACGGCGGGCCAGGCCGGCCTGGTCGACCAGGCCATCCGGGCGCGGCAGGTGGCCTACGCCGCCGACGACCAGCGTGACGCCGACGCCCGCGCGGCCGCCGCGTTCCGGGCCGGGGCGCGGGCCGCGTTCGCCCTGCCGGTCATCGCGCACGGGCGGGTGACGGCGGTGCTGGAGATGTACGGCCGCACCGGGGTCGCCGTGGACAGCGCCCTGATCGGCAAGTGGGGCGCGATCATGCGGGTGGCCGAGCAGGCCCGGCAGGGTGCCCTCGGCGCGTTCGTGACGCGGCTGCTCGCCGACGACCGGCTGGCGGTGACCAACGTGGTCAGCGCGCTCGGGCACACCAGCGACTCGTCGGTGGCGATCCGATCGGCGCTCGACGCCGTCCGCACCGCCTTCGGCTGGGCCTACGGCTCCTACTGGCAGATCGACGACGAGGAGAACGTCCTCAAGTTCCAGGTCGAGTCGGGCTCGGCCGGCGACGAGTTCCGCAAGGTGACGCTGGCCGCCACCTTCGCCGAGGGGGTCGGGCTCTCCGGGCGCGCCTGGCGGCAGCGCGACCTGGTCTTCGTGCGCAACATCGGCGACCTGACCGACTGCGTACGGGCGCCGGCCGCGACCCGCGCCGGGGTGCGCTCGGGCGTCTGCTTCCCGATCATCAGCGGCGACCGGATCGTCGGCACCATGGACTTCTTCACGACCGACTTCATCGAGCTCAGCGAGTCACGGGCGTCCGCGCTGCGCAACGTGCAGCAGCTGGTCTCGCAGCGGCTGGACATCGTGCGCAACGCCGAGACCTCGGCCCAGAACGCGCGGGCCCTGCTCGACACCGTCGACCGGCTGCGCTCGGCCACCGGCGACGCCTCCCGGGTCGCCGACGAGGCGGTCGCCCGCGCGTCGGACATGACCGGGGACGTGAGCGCGCTCGGCGAGGCGTCCAACTCGATCGGCGACGTCATCAAGGTGATCACGTCGATCGCCGACCAGACCAACCTGCTCGCGCTCAACGCGACGATCGAGGCGGCCCGGGCCGGCGAGATCGGCAAGGGCTTCGCGGTCGTCGCCGGCGAGGTCAAGGAGCTGGCCCGGGAGACCGCCGAGGCGACCAAGCGGGTCAGCGAGCAGATCGCCGCGCTCCAGGCGAGCGCCGAGTCGGTGGCGGCCGGGATCCGGACCACCAGCGAGACCATCGGGCAGATGGACGCCGTACAGGCCCGGATCGGCGAGGTGCTCGAGGAGCAGGCCACGATGGCCCACGCCTTCGAGCGCTAGCCGGGCGTGGAGAAGGCCGCCGCGGTCGCGGCGGCCTTCTCCGGAAAACCTCAGTACCGGAAGCGGGAGACCAGCGTCTGCAGCTGGCCCGCGGTGATCGCCAGCTCGTCCGCCGCCTGGCGGGTCTCGCCGACCGCCCCCGACGTGCGCCGGGTCGCGTCCGAGACGGTGCCGATCGTCTGGGCGATGTTGCCGGCGCCGGCCGCCGCCTCCGACAGCGTCCGGTTCATCTCCTGGGTGGTAGCGGTCTGCTCCTCCACCGCCGAGGCGATGGCCAGCTGGATGCCGTTGATCCGCTCGATGATCGCCGAGATCTCGCCGATCGCGCTGACCGCGCCGTCGGTGTCGGCCTGGATCGCCGTGACCCGCCGGGAGATGTCCTCGGTGGCCTTGGCCGTCTCCTGGGCCAGGTCCTTGACCTCGCCGGCGACGACCGCGAAGCCCTTGCCCGACTCGCCGGCCCGGGCCGCCTCGATGGTGGCGTTCAGCGCCAGCAGGTTGGTCTGCTCGGCGATCGCGGTGATCGTCTTGACCACCGAGGCGATCTCGCTGGACGACTCGCCGAGCCGGGCCACGATCGCGTTGGTCTGCGACGCCACCTCGACCGCCTGCACCGCGACCTCGGACGCCTCGGTCGTCGAGACGCTGATGTCCCGGATCGCCGAGCCCATCTCCTCCGAGCCGGCGCTGACCACCTGCAGGTTGTTGGAGACCACGTCGGCGGCCGCGGCGACCGAGCCGGCCTGGGCCGAGGCCTCGGAGGCGGCCGCGTCGACCTCGCCCGAGACGGCGGTGAGCTGGCCGGCGGCCGAGTTCAGCGTGCTGGCGTTGCCGGCCAGCTGCACCAGGTCCTCCCGCAACCGGGTGATGCCCTTGTCCAGGGCCGCCGCCATCCGGCCGACCTCGTCCTCGATGTCGATCCCCGAGGTGCGGGTCAGGTCGCCCTCGGCCAGGCCCTCGGCCAGGTGCGAGACGTTGCGGACGGCGCCGCGCACCCGGCCCGCCACCCGGAAGCCGATCAGCAGGCTGAGCAGGACGCCCAGCGCCAGCAGCCCGGTCACGACCCAGGTCGCGTTGCGGGTGTTGTGCTCGGCGGCGGAGATGCTCGCGTTCGACAGCGCCTCCGCCCGCTCCTGGAGCACGCTCTCGTCGGCCACGACGGCGCCGTAGACCTGGTTGTACTGCTGAACGAGCTTGTCGAAGTCCGCCTTGCTGGTCACCTTGGAGTGATCTGTGTTGTTGAAGTCCAGGTAGGCCTGCCAGTCGGTCTTCGCCTTGGCGACCGCCGCGGCGCCGGCCGGGTCACCGGCCAGATCCCGCTCGAGGCTGGCCAGCGAGTCGTCGATCGCCGCCTGGGACGCCTGCAGCCCCTGCTTGATCTGGTCGGCGATGCTCGGGTAGAGCTGCAGGGCCGAGACGCTGCCGCCGTACGCCTCGACGTTCTTCGCGAACGACCCGGCCGCCGACTCGAGCGCGATCGTCTTGCGCTGGGCCGCCGCCGCGTCGGCGTTCTGCCCGCGCAGCGTCACGATCGCGACGCCGCCCACGATGAGGCCGCTGACCGTGGCGGTCAGCACCGCCGTGCCTATCTTCGTCCGGAGCGACCGGTTGTCGAACGCTTTCGCCAGTCCCATGCCCGCGCCTCTCTGTCGCATCTCGCACAGGAAAGATCGGCACGCTCGGCCCCGGGGATGAGCTACTTCCCGATACTGACCGTTCCGCGGACTTCCTCCGGTTCCGCGGCATAACTTGTGCTCGTGAACGCCGGAGTCAACCTGAAGATCACCGCCGCGGTCTGCGTCGCGGTCGCCGTCGCGGTCGTCGTCGGTGTCGCGGGCATCGTCTCGCTCGGCACGGCCAGCGCCTCGGCCCAGAGCCTCTACGCGAACAACGTGCCGAGCGTGCTGGCGATCGGCCGGGTCGACGCCGCGCTCGCCCAGGGACAGCTCGACCTCGCCAACGCGGCCATCTCGGTCGACGCGGCGACCGGCGAGGCGTACCGGAACGCCTTCGAGCAGGACCAGAAGGAGTTCGCCACCGCCCTCGCCGACTACCGGGCGAACGGACCGGCCGGCGACCCGGCGCTCGTGGCCGCCCTGGAGACCAAGTGGAACGCGCTGGTCCAGGCGGCGAACGACAAGCTGCTGGCGCTCGGCCGGAACGACGACCTGCGGGACTACCAGTCCGTACGCGACACGCAGGTCACCGGCATCATGCAATCCGCCGGGGACGTGGTCGACAAGCTGCGCGCCGCCGAGTCGGCCGACGCCGCCGGGGACGCGGCCGCGGCCCGTACCGGCGCCCGGGACAGCCGGATCCGCGCGATCGTGCTGGTCGTCGTGGGGGCCCTGATCGCCCTCGCGCTGGGCATCGTGGTGGCCCGCTCGATCGTCGGTTCGCTGGCCCGGGTGAAGACCGTGTGCGACGGGCTGGCCGAGGGCGACCTCACGCGTACGTCCGGATTGACGTCGGGCGACGAGCCCGGTCAGATGGGCCGCGCGCTGGACGTGGCGATGGAACGCCTGCGCACGACGGTCGCCACCATCGACGGCTCGGCCGGCCGGCTCAACGACGCGACCCAGCAGATGGCCGGTACGGTGGCCCAGATCGCCGCCTCGGCCGAGTCCACCGCGGCACAGGCACAGACCGCCTCGGCCGCGGCCGAACACATCTCCCGCAGCGTCGACTCGGTGTCGGCCGGCAGCCAGCAGATGGGCGCGTCGATCCGGGAGATCTCGCAGAACGCCTCGGAGGCGGCCCAGGTGGCGGGCGAGGCGGTCGGCCTGGCCGCCCAGACGTCGACGACGATGAGCAAGCTCGGCGCGTCGTCGGCCGAGATCGGCAACGTCATCATGACGATCACGTCGATCGCCGAGCAGACCAACCTGCTGGCCCTGAACGCGACGATCGAGGCGGCCCGGGCGGGCGAGGCGGGCAAGGGCTTCGCGGTGGTGGCGTCGGAGGTCAAGGACCTGGCCCAGGAGACGGCCCGGGCCACCGAGGACATCTCCCGCCGGGTAGCCGCCATCCAGGCCGACACCGAGGGCGCACTCGTGGCGATCGAGGAGATCACCCGGGTGATCGCCCGGATCAGCGACTTCCAGACGACGATCGCGTCCGCGGTGGAGGAACAGACGGCGACCACGTCCGAGATGAGCCGCAGCGTGGACGAGGCCGCGACCGGAACCAACGACATCGCCCAGAACATCACCGGCGTCGCCGAGTCGGCCCGGGTCACCAGCCGGAGTGCCGTGGAGACCGAGCAGGCCACGGTGGGCCTGGCCCGGTTGTCTACCGAGCTCAGCGAGCTGGTTTCCGGTTTCCGGTACTGAGAGCTTTCGCGCCGCCGCGGCCTTTTCGCGCCGCCCCTGCGTTCGGCGGTCGCGCCGTCCCGTGGCACTGGCCGTCCCGTGGCGCCGGGCGCCCCGCCTTCGGCATCCTAGGAGGCTAGGCTACTGTCCTCAGGGGAACCGGGCCAAAACCGCGCGAGTCGCGCGTCGCGACCGGTACGGTCGCGATCATGGAGGCGGTTAACGAGACCGTCGCCTCCCGGCTCGGCGGCCGGCTGGCGCCCGGTGCCTCGGCGTCCGGCGACAGGGCGTCCGGTGCCAAGGCGTCTAGCGCCTCGACGTCCGGCGGCTCGGCCTCCGGCGCCTCGGCCTCCGATGCCTTGGCATCCGGCGCCCTTGCCTCCGGTGCCCTGGCCTCCGGCGCCCTGGCCTCCGGTGCCCTGGCCTCCGGCGCCCTGGCCTCCGGGCGGGCCGATCCTCCGGAGCGCAGGCTCGGCGCGGACGAGTTCCGCGCCCTGCTCGACGACGGCACGGCCGAGGACATGGCCGACGCGCTGCTGATGCTGACCGAGCGCGGCCGCCGGGCCCTGGCCGCGCTGCTGCCCCGGCCCGGAGCCCCGACGGCGGCCCGCGAGGCGGTGCTGCTGGTCGCCGGGGCGGCCTGCCTGCCCAGCGCCGACGGGGTCGTCGCCTGGTTGCGCTCGAGCCGCTTCCACCACGAACCCACGGCCGGCACCGTCGGTCACGTGGTCCGCGTGCTGTCGGCGCCCGGTCGCCCGCCGCTCGCCACGGTCGCGAGCGGCCTGGCCAAGCAGTTGCGGTCGCGGACGTCGTGGCCGGTCACCGAGGCCATTCTGCGCGCGGCCGGCGTCCCGCCACCGGGCACCGACGCGGTGGCCCGGCACTGGCTTCGCGCGTACGGGAAAAGCCCCGGTTCGTTGCCCGAGCTCCTGGCCGCCGACGAGTGGCTGGACCGCATGCTCCCCAAGATTTTCGACCCACCCGGCGGCGTGGTCCTCGACGACCGCTGGCCGCACGCGCTGGCCGCCCTGGCCGACGACGGCCGGCTCCCCCGCGACACCCTGATCCGCCTGGCCCTGCACCGGATGGCCGATCCCGACCGCCCGGGCTCCCCGCGGACCGCGATCGCCTGCTTCCGGCTCCTCTCCCCCACCCCCGAAGAACTGGTGCAGAACCAGGCCGATCCCGTACGCCTCATAGCCGCCCCGAGCTCGTCGGTGGCCGCCGTGGCGCAGCGTGCGCTCGAGACCCTGGACGAGGCCGGCCAGCTGGAGCTCGCCGCCCAGGAGGCAGCCACCCGCGCCGTCCTGGCCCGCAGCGAGAAGAAGCTGGTCCGCACCCACCTGGCCGGACTGGCCCGCTCGATGGCCCGCCACCCCGAGCGGGCCGCCCGCCTGCGCGAGGCCATGACCGAGGGACTCCGGAACGAGTCCGCCGAGATAGTCACGCTGGTGCGCGAAGCCCTGGCCCGCCAGGCCGAGCCTCGTTCCCCGGTCGAGGCCGAAGCCGCGACCGGCACCCCCTCCACCGCCGGCCCCTCGATCGCTGACACCTCCCTGGCCGACGCCTCCACCGCCACCGCCACCGCTGACGCCGCCACCACCGACCCCTCCACCGCCGCCACCGCCGCCACCGCTGACGCCGCCACCGCCGCCGACGCCTCCACCGCCGATCCATCCATCGCCACCGCCGACGCCCGACCGACCTCTGCCTCGAGCGACGCCGCCATCTCTCCACCCGACGTCGAGCGCTCCGTCGCCCCGGCCGAGCCGGTGGCCCGGCACGCCCGCGCGCACTCTCCTCACGCCTCCTCGCCGCGGCCGGCCAACGCCATGCCCCCGCCGATCGCCTCGGTCGCCGAGCTCGCCGCCGAAATGGCCGCCGCCCGCGCCGACCGGTGGGAACCGGTAGCCCTCGAACGCCTCCTCGCCGCCCTCGTCTCCTTCGCCCGGACCGACCGCGCCGACCTGGCCGCCGCTCTTGCCTCCCTTGTGGACGGTGGGCCGTCGCCGCTCGATGTCCTGCTTCCCGGGCCGGGGACCGGCGCGCTCACCCCGCCGCCGGCTCCGCGGCCCTCGCCACCACAGGCCCTGCTGCTGGCCCGCATCGGCGAGGTGGCCCACCTGCTGTCGTCGGACGGCGGCGCACCCGTCCTGCTCGCCACGCCAGCCACAGTGGACGGTCACGTGAACCCGGCGCGAGTGTTGTTCCGCCTGATCGAGGCCGAACGCGACGGCTGGCAGCCGGGCCCGCACGACCTCACGCAGGCGTTGCTGCGCCTGCCGCGGGACGTCGACCCCGCCGTCATCGAGGCGGCCGCCCGCCTGACCTCACCGGCCGGCCGGCATTATGCCGCGTGGCTCCGGGCCGGCGGGCTGCCCGACCCGTTCACGACCGTCGCCACCGCACCCGGCGCCCACCGCCACCGGCGGGCGGCCCTCGACTGGACCGGCTCGCACGGCCCGAACCCGTCGACCGCCCGGGCCCGGGTCATCGCCCTGGCCAAGCCCCCGGACGCCCCGGCCGAGCCACTGGCAGGACTGCTGACCACGCCACCGGCCGCCGTGCGCTTCGACACCCCCGCGACCCGCGCCGATGACCAAACCGCCGACGATCGTGCCGCTGAGCAAAGCGGTCGCGCCGCTGAGCAAAGCGGTCGCGCCGCTGAGCAAAGCGGTCGCGCCGCTGAGCAAAGCGGTCGCGCCGCTGAGCAAAGCGGTCGCGCCGCTGAGCAACACGCCCGCGGTGCCGGCTCGGCCGGTGACGGCGGAGCGGCCCGGATGATGCCGGACATGCGGTGCTGGCCGATGGTGCTGCCCGGCCATCGCGAGATCATCGCGGCGCACTGTCTGCCCTACCTGGCCGCCGGCCGGGATGACGGCGGCGGCGACGGTGACCGCGGCGGCGACGGTGACGCCGGCGACCGCGGCGGGCGGCCGGTGGATGTGCTGCCGCGGCTGGCTCGGTCGTCGGGGCCGTTCGGGGCGGCCATGGCCGCCGCCCTCGCCTATGGGCTGACGGCCGGCCGGGAGCGGGACCGCCGGACCGCGATCGACGCCGTCCTGCAGCTCGCGCGCGACGGAAGCCTCGACGCCGGGCTGCTCGGCCGGGAGATCCGGCTGCTGCTGACGGCGGGCATGGGCGGCGCCGGGCCGGCGGCGGCCGCGCTCGCCGGGATCGGGCGGGCCGGGGCCTGGCCCGCCGGGTGGGCGGTCATCTGCTCGCTGGTGCCCGGCCTGCTGCGCCTCGACCCGCCGTGCCCGGGTCTCGCCGATCTGCTGGCGGTCGCGACCGAGGCGGCCGAGGCGATCGGCGCACCCGCCGGGCCCGCTGCGTGTGCCGACCTCGGTGGGCGTGCCGACCTCGGTGGGCGTGCCGACCTCGGTGGGCGTGCCGACCTCGGTGGGCGTGCCGACATCGCCGCCCTCGGGCCGCGCGCCGACTTCGCCGGGCTCGGTGCCCTCGCCGTACGGGCCGATGATCCTCGCTTGAAGGCCGAAGCGTTGCGCCTGGCGCGCGCCATCGGCTGAGCCGGCGGGACGCCGGAAGGCGCCCAGATACATTCCGTCCCGCATGTGACGGGTGCGTTGACCCCTCCCTTTCCGCTTTCCATTCTGGCTTGCGGAAAGGAGAGCGAAAATGAGCGACACCATTCAGGCCGGCGACGACCGGCGCCTCGCGGACATGGACGATTCTCTGCCCGTGCCGCCGGAAAGCGACGACCCCGACGAGTACGACGCGGTCGAGGAATCGGACCAGCCGGAGCCCGAGGAGGTGTCCGATGCGGTTCTCGATTCGTGACTACTCGGTCAGCGCCAAGGGCAAGGGCTGGGGCGACGGCTGGCCCGCCAACCGGTCCAAGGACATGGCCCGGGTCAAGGCCGACCGCTCCGGCACCCGGGTCAACGTGCACCGGCGGGTCGCGCCGCTGGTCGACATCCTGCTGGACGAGACCGAGCGCCGCGGTTACCGGCTCGATCCGCACACCTGCGGCGGGTACGCCAACCGGGCCACCCGCAAGAGCAGGAAGCCGAGCAACCATTCCTGGGGACTCGCCGTCGATCTCAACTGGCACCGTAATCCGGAGAATTGGCACGGCGTTCTGCACACCGATCTTCCGTCGTGGGTGGTCCCGCTGTGGAATCGGTACGGGTTCGCCTGGGGCGGCAATTACAAGGGCAAGCACAAGGACCCGATGCATTTCGAGTTCATGGGTGCGCCGGCGGACGCCGACGACATGCTGGCGCGGGCCCGCCGCGAGATTCTCGGGCACAAGCCGGCGCCGGCGCCGCACAACCCGGGCAAGTACACGGTGAAGAACGGCGACAGCCTCTCCGCGATCGCCAACCGGCTGCACCTGGCCGGCGGGTGGCGGCCGCTCTACGACCTGAACCGCGGCGTGATCGGCCCGAACCCGGATCAGATCCGGCCGGGCATGGTGCTGCGGTTGCCCTGAGCGACCTCACGGAACTCACCGAGCGGACCGGTCATGCGCGCCCCGGTCACGGTCAGCCACGGCCGGCCGGACATCCCGAGGGCGTGCATCCGGTCCGCCATGCGGTGCTTCCCCAGCCGTACGGAATAAGCGCCGCGACCCACCCGCATGCCGGACAGATGCATCGGAAGCCGGCCGCGCAGCAGGCGCCCCGCCTGCGCGCCGTGGTCGAGGTAGGACCAGGACGGCAGCGAGAGCCGGGTGCGCAACGGCAGCCGCACCCGGCCGTTGCCGATCGAGGCCCGCATCACCTCGGCCCCGCCGTCGCGCACGGTGACCTCGGTCGAGTCGCCGAACGTCAGGTCGGCCTCCATCAGCCACTTCGGCAGCGCCCAGAAGTCCCGGCCCGCCTCGCGGGTGAACGCCCCGGTCACCGGCAGGTCGACGATGTGCAGGCCGGGACGGCCGCGCGGGCCGCGCACGAGCAGGCCGACGCCGACCTCGTCGTAGCTCTTGAGCGCCCATTCGCCGTAGTGGACGGTCATGAGCAGGGTGATCGCCCGGCCGAGAAGCACGATCGGCGACAGCGGGACGCCCTCGAGCACGCGGCGGGCGGCGGCGGCCGGGGCGGTGAAGACGGCAGCCGTCAGCGTCGCGTCGGTGATCGTCACCGGAAGCGTGACCGTCTCCCCCTGGATCGACCACGTGCCGGGACCGAGGCGCTGCGCCATGGGCCGACCTTATCGCCCGGAAAAGGGACTTGACTCTCCCCCGGGGGCCGACCCCAGGGTGGGACCCGGCAACGGAGGGAAAGGGGACGGTTGCCGCCGGGTGGCTTCGTGGGCTTGTGTGGGACAGCATCGTGGGTGAACCGTGCGGATCGACAATGAGGTGATCATGACTACGGTCGGTGTGCTGGCCGAGACGGCCGGGCGGGAGAGGCGGGTCGCGCTCACGCCGGAGGTCGCCGGGCGCCTGCGCAAGCGGGAGGTCGACGTGCTCGTCGAGGCCGGGGCCGGGCGGCGGGCCTGGTTCGACGACATCGGGTACGCCGATGCGGGCGCCACCGTGGTCACGCGAGAGCTGGTCTATGCGGGCAGCGACGTGCTGCTGTGCCTGCATCCGCCCGAGGACCTGGCGGCGGCGGCCCGGCCCGGGCAGCTGGTCATCGGGCTGCTGGGCCGCGCGCCGGCCCTCGCCCCCGGGGTCCGGGCGATCAGCCTCGACCGGCTGCCCCGGACGCTGAGCCGGGCCCAGGCCATGGACGCGCTGACCTCGCAGGCGAACGTGGCCGGCTACAAGGCGGCGCTGCTCGCGGCCGAGGCCTACCCGGGCTATTTCCCCTTGCTCATGACGGCGGCCGGCACCACGCGGCCGGCGCAGGTCCTGGTGCTGGGCGCGGGCGTCGCCGGGTTGCAGGCGATCGCCACGGCGCGGCGGCTGGGCGCGCAGGTCACCGGCTACGACGTGCGGGCGGCGGCGCGCGGCGACATCGCGTCGACCGGGGCCGCCGTGCTCGACCTGAGCGGGCCGGCGGCCGACGCCGAGGGCGGCTATGCGCGCGGCCTCACCGAGGACGAGGCCGAGACTCAGCTGCGTGGCCTGGCCGCGGCGATACCCCGGTTCGATGTCGTGATCACGACGGCGCAGGTGCCGGGGCGGCGGGCGCCGCTGCTGGTCACGGCCGAGGCGCTGAAGGGGATGCGGGCGGGCTCGGTCGTTCTCGACCTCGCCGCGGCCGACGACGGGGGCAACGTGGAGGGATCGATTCCGGACACCCGCACGGTCACCGACGGCGGCGTGGCGGTGATCGGGGCGGCGAACCTGGCGTCCACCGTGCCGGCGGCGGCGTCCACGGCGTACGCGCGGAATCTGCTCGCGCTGCTCACCCACCTGATGCCGCGGGGCGAGGTGGTGCTCGACCCGGGCGACGAGATCACGGACGCCGTGCTCGTGCCGGAGCGCGGCGACGGCGAGGACGACGGGGAGGATCACGCATGAGCCCGATGCTGCTGGCCGATCTGACGGTGTTCACGCTGGCCCTGCTGGTCGGCTTCGAGGTGATCAGCAAGGTGCCGGCGACGCTGCACACGCCCCTGATGTCCGGCGCCAACGCGATCCACGGCGTGGTGATCGTGGGCGTGATGCTGCTGGCCGCGACGGTGACGAGCGTCGGCGGGTACGTGCTGCTGGCGGTGGCCGCCTTCTGCGCGGCGATGAACGTGGCCGGCGGCTACCTGGTGACCGACCGGATGCTGGCGATGTTCCGCACCCGGACCGGCGAGCGAGGGGGCCGCCGGTGACCGCCTTCGACACCGTCGTGCACCTGGTGTACCTCGGGTGCGCGGTCTGCTTCGTGATCGGGCTGCACCTGATGAACGCGCCCGCGACCGCCCGCCGCGGCAACCGGATCTCGGCGGCCGGCATGGCGGTGGCGATCCTCACCACGGCGGTCGTGCTCGCCCACGACGGGGTGGCCACGACCGGCGCCGTGATCGCCCTGACGATCGGGGCGGTCGCGGGAGCGGCGGCCGGGCTGATCGCGGCGCGGCGGGTGCTGATGACGGCGATGCCGCAGCTGGTGAGCCTGTTCAACGCGGTCGGCGGCGGCGCGGCGGCGCTCATCGCGCTGGGCGACCGGGCGGCGTCGGCGCAGGCCGCGGTGACCGGCGTGCTCGACGTGGCGATCGGCGCGGTCACGTTCACCGGTTCGCTGGTGGCGTCGGGCAAGCTGGCCGGGCGGGTGCCGGGCCGGCCGATCGTGGTGCCGTTCGGGCGGCCGATCTCGGCCGGGCTGGCGGTGGTCGCGGTGGCGCTGGGCGTCTGGTTCGTGGCCGGCGATCAGCAGCCGGCGTTGCTGGTGGGGGTCGCGGTGCTGGCGCTGGCCGCGGGCGTGCTGGTCACCCTGCCGATCGGCGGCGCCGACATGCCGGTGGTCATCTCGCTGCTCAACGCGTGCACCGGCACCGCGGTGGCGATGGCCGGGTTCGTCCTCGGGAGCACCCCGCTGATCATTGCCGGCGGGCTGGTCGGCGCGGCCGGCGCGATCCTGACCAAGCTGATGGCCGACGCCATGAACCGGCCGATCGGCGCGATCATCGCGGGTGGTTACGGCACCGGAGACGCGGTCGCGGTCGGTGCGGGGGCGGGAGCGGCGCCGGTACGCGAGATCAAGCCCGACGACGCGGCGATCCAGCTCGCGTACGCGGGGAAGGTCATCATCGTGCCCGGCTACGGGCTCGCCGCGGCCCAGGCCCAGCACGAGGCCGTCGCCCTGGCCGAGGCGCTCAGCGAGCGCGGGGTGGAGGTGTCCTACGCGATCCACCCGGTCGCGGGGCGGATGCCGGGACACATGAACGTGCTGCTGGCCGAGGCCAACGCGCCCTATCCGCAGCTGCGCGACCTCGACGAGAGCAATCCGGAGTTCGCCCGGACCGACGTGGTGCTGGTGGTCGGGGCGAACGACGTGACCAACCCGGCGGCGCGGCGGCCCGGGAACCCGGTGTCGGGCATGCCGATCCTCGACGTGGACAAGGCCAAGTCGGTGATCGTGCTCAAACGGTCGCTCGGGCACGGCTACGCCGGCATCGACAACGAGCTCTACACCGACCCGCGGACGGCGATGCTCTTCGCCGACGCCAAGGCGGGGCTGGCGGCGTTGCTGACCGGGCTCCACGCGTACGCGGAATGAAGGGGTGGAAATCTCGCTTGGCGGGCATGGTGGAGTCGTGATCACCTGCGTCGTGCACTACACGATCGACCCGGCGAAGATCGACGCCTTCGAGCGGTTCGCGCGGGCCTGGATGCGGCTCGTCGCCGACCACGGCGGCGTGCACCACGGGTACTTCCTGCCGGCCGAAGGGGCCAGCGACCGGGCCGAGGCGTTGTTCAGCTTCCCGAGCCTCGCGGCCTACGAGACGTACCGGGAGCGGTTCGGGGTCGACCCGGAGTTCGTCGCCGCCGACCGGATCCGCGACGAGTCCGGGTGCGTGCTGCGCTACGAGCGAACCTTCATGCGCCCGCTGCTGCCTGACTAGCCCGCGCGGCCGCCGCGACCCGCGCGGCCGCCGCGACCGGATCAGCCCTTGAGCCGGGCCTTCTGGACCTTTCCCATCGCGTTGCGCGGGAGGGCCTCGACCTTCACGACGCGGCGTGGGCGTTTGTGGGCGGCCAACCGGGCGGCCACGAAGTCGATCAGCTCGCGCTCGGGGACCGGATCGCCGACGACGAAGGCGGTGATGCGCTCGCCGAGGTCCTCGTCGGGCACGCCCACGACGGCGGCCTCGCGGACGGCGGGGTGCAGCAGCAGGGCGTCCTCGACCTCGCCGGCGCCGACCCGGTAGCCGCCGGTCTTGATCAGATCGGTCGAGGCGCGGCCGACGATGCGGTGCCACCCGTCGGGCGCGATCGTCGCAACATCGCCGGTCGGGTAGAAGGCGGCGCCCCCGGCTTCCCGGGCCCGGAGATCGGTCTGCCACGGCTCCACGCCGCCCGGCCGCAGATAGCCGTCGAACAGGGTCGGGCCCGCGACCTGCAGATGACCGATCGTGACGCCGTCGTGCGGCACCGGCTCGCCCTTCTCGTCGACCAGCCGGGTCGTGATGCCGGTCAGCGGCAGCCCGACCTGTCCGGGACGCCGCTCGCCGTGGGCCCGGGCGCTGACCGTGATCAGGGTTTCGGTCATGCCGTAGCGCTCGACCGGCGCCTGGCCGGTGAGCGACCGCAAGGTGTCGAAGACCGAGCCGGGCAAGGGTGCGCTGCCGGAGACGAGCAGGCGGGCGGCCGACAGGCGGCGCGCGGCGTCGGGGCGGGCGGCGATCCGGGACCAGACGGTGGGAACGCCGAAGTACATGGTTCCGGTGCTTGCGGCGTACGCGTCGGGGGTCGGTCTTCCGGTGTGGATCAGCCGGCCGCCGGTGCGCAGCGGGCCCAAGGCGCCGAGAACCAGCCCGTGCACGTGGTAGAGGGGAAGGCCGTGGACGAGCGTGTCGGCGGCGGTCCAGTTCCAGGCGTCGGCGAGGGCGTCGAGGTCGGCGGCGATGGCGGCCCGGGAGATGACGACACCCTTGGGCGCGCCGGTGGTGCCGCTGGTGTAGAGCACGAGGGCGGGCGCGGCGGGGTCGGGCTCGGCGGGGATGGCGGTGGCCCGCCCGGCGCGCGTGATCGGCACGACCGGCAGCGGTGTGGCCACGGAGCCGCCGGCAGCCACGGACGGCCCGGCGGGCCCGGCGCCCTTCGAGGGCCGGCCGCCGCCACCCTCATCGGCACCCCCGGGATCGTCGGTCAGCAGCATCTCCGCGCCCGAGTCGCGCAGCATGTGGGTGCGCTCGACCGGGCCGGCATCGGGCGGAACGGGCACGATCGGCACCCCCGCCAGCAGCGCTCCGGCGACGGCGGCGATGGTCGGGGCGCCGGGGTGGGCGTCGACGGCCACGAGGCGCGCGCCCGCGATGTCGGCGGCGATCGACGCGGCCCAGCCGAGCAGGTCGTGCCGCGCGAACGTGCCCTCCGGCGTCGTCAGGGCGGCGCCGAGGTCGGCGGGGTCGAGGAGCGCGGCGAGGAGCGGCATATCCGCATGATGGCAGCCTCCGCGTCTCAGCTTCCGGGCGGGAAGAGCTCGTCCAGGTAGGCGCCCAGCTCGGCGACCATCTCGGCGACGGTCAGATGGCCGGCCAGCACGTGCACGGTGAGGCCGTCGACGATGGCATGCAGCCGCCGGGCCGACGGTGGCGGGGCAAGGCGGGCGCACAGCTCGTACATGCTGGTGAAGTGCAATCTCTGCACCCGCGCGAGCGCCGGATCGCGCAGGCCGAGCGCCAGGAACGAGAAGGCGATCGCCGCCTCGGTGTGCCGGCGCTCGTCGGCCGGCATGGTCTCCAGCAGCACCTCGGCCGCCGCCTCGCGGATGCCGGCCGGCAAGGTCATGCCCTGGATGCGGTCGGTGACCTGGGCGATCACCTCCTCGCAGGCGAAGGCGAGCAGCTCGGCGCTGCTCGGCGTGACGCCGGCCGACCTCCGGAGAGGGGGTACGGCGGAGACCGCCCACGGCCTGTCGGCGGTTTACCTCGGCGTCACCGTGGTGTTCGGATCGCGGATGATCGCGTGGGCCGATCAGCGGTTCGCGCACCGGTTCGCGGGCGGACCGCCGGTGAAGCCGCCGCGGACCGGGCGCGAGCATGCCGCGTACGAGAGAAGGCAGTGGATCCGGCATTTGATCGCCTTCGGCATCGCCGCCGCCGTTCTCGGTGGCTTCAGCCTGCTGACCGAGGGCGCGGGGCCGATGTGGGGCGTGATGGGTGTGTGGGGGCTCGGAGCAACCTAACCTCCTAAACAGACGAAGCCGGTTCCGGCGCCGACCCGGGCCAGCGCCGCGGCCGGGGAGTCGCCGCTCGCCAGCGCGCGGTGGAAGCCCACCATCACATCGGTGGCGGCCTCGTCGGCGACCCGGCCCACGCTCGCCACCACGGTCGCCGTCCCGGCCGCGAGCAGCGCCGACGCCATCCCGAAGGCCTCGCCGCCGGGCCGCACCTCGGTGAGCCCGAGCTCGCAGCTGGCCAGCACGACGAGAGCCGGCGGCCGGCGGAGACGCGGCAGGTCGTACCCCAGAAGAGGCCCGCCGTGCAGATCGAGCGCCGAGAACAGCGGGTTCTCCGCCTCATGCCGCCCGTGGGCGGCGAGGTGCGCGACGTCCACCCCGTCCAGCGCCGCCAGCGTGGCCGCCGGGGTGGCGGCCGTCCCCGCCAGCGTCACCCCTTCCCGGATCTGCCCGATCAGCGCGACCTCCTCCTCCGCGCGGAGAATGTCCGGCCCGGCCACCATCAGCGTGCTCGACAACCGCCGGGGCCGGCGCCGAGCGGCAAGCCAGGCCGCGGCCGAGGGCGCCACCGTGACCGCCCGCCCCGCACAGGCCGGCACCATCCCCCACGGCGCCGTCATCAGCAGGCCGGTCGGCACGACGATCAGGTCGCGGTCGCCGACCAGCCCGAGCACCGGATCGAGCACCCGCGCCTGCAGGGCCGCCGCGTCCCGCCGGGTGGCCTCCGCCACCGCCGTCGCCAGCCGGGCCGGCATCGCGCGCCCCGCGGTCGTGTCCAGGTCGGCGCGCAGCCGCAGCACCGCCTCCTCGGCCGCGGCCATCGGCGCCAGACCCCGCAGCGTCACCCTCCGGCGATCGACGACAAGAGCATGCAGATCAAAACCGTCGCCCACGTACGCGATGAGCACCGCGTCCCCGAGCTCCTCCCGAACCGTGGCGAGGGACGCCACTTCCGCCCCGCCGTCCGCTTCCCGGCTCGCGCCCGGCACCGACCAGGCGCTTTCCCGGATCCGGCGTTGCAGCGCCTCGGCCCGCCCGCGCAGCCCCGCCGTGGCCCGGCCCGCCACCTCGGCCGCGCGCAGGTTCTGCCGGGTCTGCCGCAGCTCCTCGAGGGCCGCCGCCACCTCGGGATCCTCCGGCGCGCGCACCGGCGGCAGCCGCAACGCCTGCGCCCGTCCCCGCTCGGCCCACCGGAACACCGCGGCCACCGACCCCGAGGCGATCGCCCCGGCCAGTCCCGCCCGGGCGAGGTCGCGCCCGTGTGCCGACGCGCCGGTCTGCAGGTCGAGGCACCCGAAGCGCCCCCGATACCGGTGCAGCGTCGCCATCCCCGCCGCCAGTTCCCGCGAGGCCGCGGCCGGGCGCCCTTGCGCCGTCGCCACCTCGGCCCGGGCCAGACGCCAGAGCAGCCGCGTGTCGAGCCGATCGAGCCGACCGGGCGGCCCGGCCCGCTCGATCAGCCGGCCGGCCGTCGCCGGCGACCGGGGTACCGTCGCGCGCGCCGCAACGAGAAGGGCAACGCGCGCATCCTCGAACAGCCCGAGGCGCCGCAGGCGGCCGGCGAGCCGGCGCGCCCGCTCCGCCACCTCGGACAACGCGGGCGCGGGAGGGACGCCCACCGCAGGCTCGGCTGGGGCAGGCGCGGGTGCGGCAGGCGCAGGCGCGGCAGGCGCAGGCGCGGCTGGCGCGGGAGCGGGCGCCTGTGGGGCAAGCGGGGGCGCTTGTGCGGCAGGCGCGGGCGCCGGCGTGGCCGGCGCCGGCGTGGCCGGCGCGCGAGGGAGGTCGGTGGCGGCGGGCAAGGCGGCGCGCAGCGTCAGGAGGTCGGCGAGGGCGGCCTTGCGGCGGTTGCCGCGGCGCACGAAACCGGCACGCGCCTCGGCCGCCCAGGACGCGGCGGCGGTGGGGCGGCCGGCGAGCAGGGCGGCCTCGGCCCGGGTCATCAGGGCCTCGGCGCGGTTGTGGTCCTGGCCCTGGGTGGCCATCTGCGCGACGGCGGCCGCCAGCTCGCGGTCGGCCTCGCCGAACAGGCCGGCGGCGATCAGGGCCCGGGCCCGCTCGACGGCGAGCGCGGGCAGGCGGCCGGGCGCGACCCGTTCGTAGACCGGACGGACCTCGGCGAACGCCCCCAGCGCCGCGGGCAGGTCGCCGGAGACCACGTCGAAGCAGCCCAGGTTGATGCGCAGCAGGGCGGCGCCCAGGGTCAGGTCATGCCGCTGGGCCAGGCGCAGGGCCCGCGTCAGGTCGTCGCGGGCGGCGCCGACGCGGCCGGCGTCCAGGTGCAGGATGCCGCGGTTGTTGAGGGCCTTCACCAGGTCGAGGGGGTTGTCCCGCTCGGGGATGCCGCCGATCGCCCGGTCGAACTCGGCCATCGCCTCGTCGTGGCGGCCGTTGCGCCACAGGAGGGCGGCCCGCTGGGCGTGCAGGACGGGGCGGCGGCCGGGTGGCAGCAGCGGCTCGGCCTCGTCGAGCAGGCGGAAGCTGAGCGCCACCCGGCCGCGCTCCGATTCGGACCAGGCCAGGCTCACCAGCAGCCGGCCGCGGGCGGCGGGGTCGGCGGCCCCGTCCCGGTCGGCCGCGCGAAGGGCGGCCCGCATCCGGCGGACGGCCAGCGCCGGACGGCCGTCGTCGCTGGCGGCGAGCCCGGCGGAGTACCACCGGGCGGCCCGGGCCGGGAGACCGCGCGCCTCGGCCCGGGGTGGGACACCGCGCGCCTCAGCCCGGGCCGGGACACTTCGCTCGGCCCGGGGCGGGAGACCGCGCGCCTCGGCCCGGGGTGGGAGTTCCCCGGGCGGGGTCAGAGCTGAAGCGATGGCGTCACCACCCGGGTGGCCTCGGTCGCCGCGGGGTGGATCAGCAGCTGGGCCAGGCCGTGCGGCACCTCGTCGAAGACGAAGCGGCCGGTCTCGTCGGCGGTCACCACTCGCGGGGCGGCCGGTTCGGGCAGGCGCAGCTCGACCCGCAGCGCGGCCCCGGGTGCGAGCCAGCCGTCGACGCGGACCAGGTTGTCGGTGCGCTCCACGATGGTGATCATCACCGTACGGCTGCTGGAGTCGAAGGTTATCGTCCGGGCCCGCTCCCCCGCCCGGGCCAGCGCGGGCGTGGCCTCGGCCAGCGTCGCCACCTCCGCCTCGAGGTCGGCCAGCGCCAGCGCGAACAGCACCCGCTCGTCGAGGTCGGGCGGCGGAGGGTCGTCGCGGGCGATGCGGGCGAGGATGTCGCGGTCGAGGTCGTCGAAGCCGGGGGTCATGGGGTGCTCCAGGCGGGGTCGTCCAGCAGCATCGCCCGCAGCTTGGCCAGGCAGCGGGCGCGGGTGGGGCCGATGCTGCCGTGGGGCATGCCGAACGCGGCGGCGATGACCGTGTAGTCGGGGCGGTCGACCTGCGCGACGACGCGCAACAGGTTGCGGCAGCGTTCGGAGAGACGCTCGAAGTGGGTCCACAGCACCCGGTCGCGCTCGTCGGCGATCAGGCGCTCGCCCGGCGCCGGCGCCGGGTCGACGGCGGCGTCCAGCACGCCGGCGCCGTCGGGCACGTCGCGGCGGGTCCGCTCCCGGCGCCGCCAGGCCTCCCGGCGGGTGGCCGTGATGAGCCACGCGGTCACGGCCCGCGGGGTGCGGATCTCGCCGAGCCGGCGCACCAGCTCCAGCCAGGACGTCTGGACGGCGTCGGCGGCGTCCTCGGGGCTCAGTCCCTGGCCGCGGGCGACCCGCCAGAGGACCGGGTCGAGCACCCGCACCAGCTCGCGCAGCGACTCCCGGTCGCCGTCGCGGGCCCGTTCGAGCAGCGCGCCGAGATGGGCGTCGGCGTCGACCGCGTCAGGCGCCGACACGGCGAGCACCCGGGTGCGGTCGCGGCGGCGGCACCCGGCCGCCTACGTCAGCCGGTGACATGGGCGTGGTCCACCTGGGGCCGGGCCAGGTCGCCGGCGAAGGCGGCGGCCGCGAACGACGTGCCGTTCCACCGCGCCCACTTGCCGCCGGGCATGATGCCGAGCACGTCGGAGCCGTCCCGGTAGCGGTCGACCCAGTCGCCGAAGTTGCTGAAGTTCGCGTGGTAGCCACCGAAGCCGGCACCGACCGCGGTGACCGTGTCGAACGAGGCGGGATAGACCAGCCCGTCGCTGTGGTCGTTGCCGGCCGACGCGACGAGCTGCACCCCGGCGTCGGCGAGCGCCTTGAGCTTGGCCTTCATCACGTCGACCAGCGGCCCGCCGGCGTCGTCGCCGGCCGGGCGGCCGAACGCCATGCAGACGACGTCGACCGGGTGGTTCTGGCGGTACGCGATCAGCCAGTCGAGGGCGCGGCACACCGTGGACTCGTTGGCCTCGCCGCGGTCGTTCATCACCCGTACGGACAGGATCTGAGCGCTCGGCGCCGCCTGCCGGATGATGCCCGCGATGAAGGTGGCGTGCCCGGCCTTGCTCTGTCCCGGCTCGCTGTCGACGCTGACCTGGCCCGGGGTCAGCTCCGGCGCCCACGGCGGGCTCTGCTGCTCGGCATCGATCAGCACCGGATGGGTGGTGGGCGCGGCCGGCAGCCACGCGTGGGCGCGCACGCCGGTGTCGAGCACCGCGACGACCGGGCGGCGCAGGCCCGCCGGCAGCGGCTCCCACGGCGGTGTCGGCAGCTGCTCGGTGGTCACCTCGGCGAAGGCGAGCCCGTGGCCGAAGGGTTTGCTGGCGGACACGAACGTGCCGTCGAAGTGGATCGGGTCGCGCACCCAGTTCGCCCGCTCCTCCAGCTCGAGCAGGGCCAGCACCTCACCGGCGTCGACGACCCCGGTGACCGGCACGACGCCGGCCGGGCCGCCGAGGTAGACGCCCTCGTCGAGGGAGGCCGCCTTGCCGTGCCGGCGGAGCACGGTGTTGACGTGCTGGATCGCCGCGCCGGCAAGGTGGCCCCACGGCTTGATGAGGTCGTGGCCGACGGCGTGGCCGAAGGGCTTGATCGACTCGATGGGGGCGAAGGACTCGACCTCGCCGGCATCCTCGAGAAGGGCTTCGGTGGGCGGGACGAACAGGAGTGTGTCGTCGGAGTTGATGCGCATGGGTCCGCCTCCAGGCGTGGCGTGGGCGTCGGTCACCGCAGAGGTGGCCCGACCGGGCGCGCAGATACCCATCGTCTCGGTCCGGGCCCGCACACACCGTCACCCGAACGGTCACGCGTCGGGGAACACCTGGTCCACCATGGTGAGAAGGGTCGCGGTGAGCAGCTTGTGGACCTGGGCCCGGGTCAGCTCGCCGCGCTGCAGCCACTCGCGGGCGGTCGAGGTGGCCAGGCCGACGTAGGAGCGGGCCATCGCGTGCAGCGCTCCCCCGGTGACCGGCAGGCCGACGGCGGTCAGCACCCGGTCGGCGGCCACGTCGACTGCCTCGGCGATCACCCGGTCGACATCGGTGTCGCCGGCCATGCCGCCGGCGGTGATGGCGCCCAGCCACGACGTGCTGTGCCGGGAGACGACGTCGAGGAACCAGGCGACGATCGCGTCGACCCGGGCCGGCAGGCCGGCCGCCGGCAAGCGGGTGAGCGCGACCTCGGGGACGGTCAGCATCACGCGGATGACCTCGAGGTAGAGCTCCTTCTTCGTACCGAAGTAGTGGTTGACCAGACCGCGCGCGACCCCCGCGCCGCGCGCCACGTCGCCGGTCGAGACGTCGGCGTAGCCGCGCTCGCCGAACAGCCGCACCGCGACCGCCAGGATCTGCTCCCGCCGGGCATCCGGCTCCAGCCGGCGGCGCTGGCCCGCGTCCACACTCACGAAGTGGACCTTACGGCAACGGCGTTGTTGACACACTGCCAACAATGCCGGGAGAGTGACAGCATGCCCACTCCCGGACTCGACGGCTACGCCCCGCCGTGGTTGAAGCCCGAGCACGACGACCTGGCCGAGCTGGCCCGCGACTTCTTCGCCAAGGAGGTCCTGCCGCACGCCGGCCGCCTGGACCGGCAGGGTCATCCCGACCGCGAGCACTACCTGCGGGCCGGCGAGCTGGGCCTGCTCGGGCTGAGCGTGCCCGAGCAGTACGGCGGGGGCGGCGGCGACTTCACCCACGAGGCGGTGCTGATCCACGAGCAGACCCGGTGCGGCGAGGGCAGCCTCGGCCTGGCCGTGCACAGCGGCATCGTCACCGGCTACCTGGCGCGCTACGGCACCGAGGAGCAGAAGCGGCGCTGGCTGCCCGGGTTGTGCCGCGGCGAGCTGGTCGGCGCGATCGCCATGACCGAGCCCGGCGGCGGCTCCGACCTGCAGGCGATCCGGACCCGGGCGGTGCTCGACGGCGAGGACTACGTGGTCACCGGGTCGAAGACGTTCATCACCAACGGCGGCCTCGCCGACCTGCTCATCCTCGCGGTCAAGACCGACACCGGCCAGGGCGCGGCCGGGATCAGCCTGCTGGTGTGCGAGCTGAGCGACGACACGCCGGGCTTCCAGCGCGGCCGGCTGATCGAGAAGATCGGCCTGCACGCCAACGACACCGCCGAGCTGTTCTTCGACGAGATGCGGGTGCCCGCCGGCAACCTCCTGGGATCGGAGGGCGGCGGGTTCTTCCAGATGATGGAGCAACTGCCGCAGGAGCGGCTGGTGATCGGGGTGGGTGCGGTCGCCGCGATGCAGCGGGCGGTGGAGCTCGCCGTCGCGTACGCCAAGGAGCGCACCGCCTTCGGCAAGCCCCTGATCGGCCACCAGAACACCCGGATGGTGCTGGCCGACTGCGCCACCCGCACCCGGGCCTCGCGGATCTTCCTCGACGACTGCATCGGCCGGCACACCCGCGGCGAGCTCGACGTGGCGACCGCGGCCATGGCCAAGCTGTGGCTCACCGAGGGACAGTGTGAGGTGGTCGACAAGTGCCTGCAGATCTTCGGGGGATACGGCTACACCACCGAGTACCCGATCGCCCGGATGTACGCCGACGCCCGCGTCCAGAAGATCTACGGTGGCACCAACGAGATCATGAAGGAGCTGATCGCGCGTGTCCTCTGAGGCTTTCGTCTACGACGCGGTTCGCACGCCGCGCGGCCGCGGGAAGCAGACCGGCGCGCTGCACGGGGTCAAGCCGATCTCGCTGGTCACCGGCCTGATCGACGCCGTCCGGGAGCGCAACCCCGGCCTCGACCCGGCCACCGTCGACGACATCGTGCTCGGCATCGTCACCCCGATCGGCGAGCAGGGCGGCGTGCTCCCCCGCAGCGCCGCGCTGCTGGCCGGCCTGCCGCACACGGTCGCCGGGGTCCAGCTCGACCGCTTCTGCGGCTCCGGCCTCGAGGCGGTCAACCAGGCCGCGGCCCGCATCCGCTCGGGCTGGGAGCACCTGATCCTGGCCGGCGGCGTCGAGTCGATGTCGCGCAACCCGATGGGCTCCGACGGCGGCGCCTGGTTCCTCGACCCGGAGACCGCCCTGGCGACCGGGTTCGTGCCGCAGGGCATCAGCGCCGACCTCATCGCGACGGTCGAGGGCTTCGGGCGCGACGACGTCGACGGGTACGCGCTGCGGTCGCAGGAGCGGGCGGCCAAGGCGGTCGCCGCCGGGCACTTCGACCGCTCGATCGTCCCGGTCCGCGACCCGAGCGGCCTGGTCGTGCTGGCCAGGGACGAGCACCCGCGACCGGAGACCACCCGCGAGGGGCTGGCCAAGCTCAACCCGTCGTTCGCCGGCATCGGCGAGGCGGCCGGGTTCGACGCCGTCGCCCTGCAGAAGTACCACTGGATCGAGCGGATCGAGCACGTCCACCACGCCGGGAACTCGTCCGGGATCGTGGACGGCGCGGCCCTGGTGGCGATCGGCTCGGCTTCCGCCGGCGAAAAAGCGGGACTCGTCCCCCGCGCCCGGATCGTCTCGGCGGCGGTCACCGGCGAGGAGCCGACGATCATGCTGACCGGGCCGATCCCGGCGACGCGCAAGGCCCTCGCGATCGCCGGTCTCACCGTCGACGACATCGACCTGTTCGAGATCAACGAGGCGTTCGCGGCGGTGGTGCTCAAGTACGAGCGCGACCTCGGCCTCGACCCGGAGAAGGTGAACGTCAACGGCGGCGCCATCGCGTTCGGCCATCCGCTCGGCGCGACCGGCGCGATGCTGCTCGGCACCGCCCTCGACGAGCTCGAACGGCGCGACCAGCGCCGGGCCGTGATCACCCTGTGCATCGGCGGCGGCATGGGCGTCGCGACCGTCATCGAGAGGCTCGGCTAGTCAAGGCGGCATCGCCGCACTCCACAGAAAGACGGTTGAATGATCCGCTACGAGCGCGCCGCGGACGGCGTCGTCACGCTCACCATGGACGACCCCGACCAGTCGGCGAACACGATGAACACCGCGTACGTCGAGGCGATGTCGGCGGCGCTGGACCGGCTCGAGGCCGAGCGCGACGAGGTCACCGGCGTGATCGTGACCAGCGCCAAGACGACGTTCTTCGCCGGCGGCGACGTGCCGATGATGAGCACCGCCACGCCGGACGACGCGCCCGCCCTCTTCGACCTGCTCGGCCGGATCAAGCGTGACCTGCGACGGCTGGAGACGTACGGCCGCCCGGTCGTCGCCGCGGTCAACGGTGCGGCCCTGGGCGGCGGCCTCGAGATCGCGCTCGCCTGCCACCACCGGATCGCCCTCGACGCCCGCGGCACCCGGCTCGGTTTTCCGGAAGTGACCCTGGGACTGTTGCCGGGTGCGGGCGGGGTGACCCGTACCGTACGCCTGCTCGGTCTTGCTCCCGCTCTGACGACGTGGCTGCTGACCGGCAAGCGGCTGCGCCCGGCCGACGCCCGCACCAACGGCCTGGTCGACGAGGTCGCGTCGACGCCGGACGAGATGATGGCCAAGGCCCGCGCGTGGATCGCCGCCAACCCGGAAGCGGCCCAGCCCTGGGACCGGCCCGGCTACCGGATGCCCGGCGGCACCCCGGCCACCCCCAAGCTCGCCGCCCAGCTGCCCGCCTTCGCCGCCACCCTGCGCAAGCAGCTCAAGGGCAACCGGCTGCCCGCGCCCGAGGCGATCCTGGCCACCGCCGTCGAGGGCGCTCAGGTCGACTTCGAGACCGCCCAGCTGATCGAGACCCGGCACCTGATCACGCTGCTCACCGGGACGATCGCCAAGAACATGATGGGCGCGCTCTTCTTCGACCTGCGCGCGGTCAACGGCGGCCTGGCCCGGCCCCGGGTCGACGTGCTGCCGGCGACCAGGATCGCGGTGCTCGGCGCCGGCATGATGGGCGCCGGGATCGCCCAGGCCTGCGCCCGCGCCGGCCTGGCGGTGGTGGTCAAGGATGTGACCCCTTCGCTCGCGGAGAGAGCGGCGGGCCCGGGGATCATCACCACCGCCGACATCGAGGACCTGCGCGGCTGCGACGTGGTGATCGAGGCCGTCTTCGAGGACCCGGCGCTCAAGGCCAAGGTGTTCGCCGAGGTCGAGCCCGTGCTCGCGCCCGGCGCCCTGCTCGCCTCGAACACGTCGACGCTGCCGATCACCGGCCTCGCGTCGTCGGTGAGCCGCCCGGCCGACTTCATCGGCATGCACTTCTTCTCGCCGGTCGGCAAGATGCCGCTGCTGGAGATCGTGGTCGGCGAGCGGACCCGGGACGAGGCGGTGGCCCGCGCCTTCGACCTCGGCCGGCGGATCGGCAAGACGCCGATCGTGGTGAACGACGGGCGCGGCTTCTTCACCAGCCGGGTGATCGGCAAGTTCATCGACGAGGCGATCGGCATGCTGGCCGAGGGCGTGCCGGCGCCGTCGATCGAGCAGGCGGCGCTGCAGGCCGGTTATCCGACCGGGCCGCTCGCGCTGGCCGACGAGGTCAGCCTGTCGCTCGTGCAGCGGATCCGCCGTCAGTTCGAGGCGGCGGCCGGTGACTCGTTCGTCCGGCTGCCCTCGGACGACCTGGTGGACGCCATGGTGGACAAGCACGAGCGGGCCGGCCGCGCCGCGGGGGGCGGCTTCTACGCGTACGCGGAGGGAAAGCGCGCCGGTCTGTGGGAGGGCCTCGCCGAGCTCGCCACCGACGAGGGCCGCGCCGTGCCGTTCGAAGATCTCCAGGACCGGTTCCTGTTCGCCGAGGCGCTGGACGCGCGCCGCTGTCTCGACGAGGGGGTGCTGCGGACCGAGGAGGACGGCAACGTCGGGTCGATCCTCGGCATCGGCTACCCGGCCTGGACCGGCGGTGTGCTGCGGTTCGCGCGCCAGCACGCGGACTTCCCGGGGCGGGCCACCGAGCTGGCGGCTCGCTACGGCGAGCGGTTCGCGCCGGCATGACCGGTCCCCTGGCCGGCATCCGGGTGGTGGAGCTGGCCGGGCTGGCCCCGGCCCCGTTCGGTTGCATGATCCTTTCCGACCTCGGGGCCGAGGTGGTGCAGGTCGATCGGCCGGGGGGATCGGGCGCACCGCCGAGCCCCCTGCGGCGCGGGCGGCGGACGGTCACGCTCGACCTCAAGACCGAGGCCGGGGTGGCCGATCTGCTGCGGCTGGCGGCGCGGGCCGACGTGCTGGTCGAGGGCTTCCGGCCGGGCGTCGCCGAGCGCCTGGGCTTCGGGCCCGGTGTCTGCGAGAAGATCAACACCCGGCTCGTGTACGCGCGGATGACCGGCTGGGGTCAGGACGGCCCGCTGGCCCCGCGCGCCGGGCACGACATCGACTACATCGCGCTCGCCGGGGCGCTGGAGCCGATCGGCCGGGCCGGGGAGCGGCCGCACGCCCCGCTCAACCTGATCGGCGACTTCGCCGGCGGCGGCATGCTCCTGGCGGTCGGGGTGCTGGCCGCCCTGCTGGAACGGGAGCGGTCCGGGTGCGGGCAGGTGGTCGATGCCGCGATGGTGGACGGCTCGGCGCTGCTCACCGCGTTCCTGCACGGGTCCGGGCTGTTCCCGCGGCCGCGCGGCGAGAACCTGCTCGACGGCGGGGCGCCGTTCTACGACACGTACGCGACGGCCGACGGCGGCTTCGTGGCGGTCGGCGCCCTCGAGCCCGCCTTCTACGCGGCGCTGCTCGACGGCCTCGGTCTCGCCGGCGCCGGCCTGCCGCCGCAGCACGACCGGGACGGCTGGCCGGTTCTGCGCGCCCGCTTCGAGGCGGTGTTCTCCACCCGTACGCGTGCGGAATGGGTCTCGGTCTTTGCCGGCACCGATGCGTGCGTGGCCCCCGTGCTCTCCCCCGGCGAGGCTCCGGCCCACCCGCACCACCGCGCCCGGAACACCTTCGTCGAGGTCGGGGGCGTCCCGCAGCCGGCACCGGCCCCGCGCTTCGCCCGCACCCCGCCCGATGCCCCGTCGGCACCGGTCGAGGCGGCCGTCGACGAGATCCTGGCCGGCTGGTTGCTTTAGGGTTGCCCGCCTCATGTGACCTGCCTCTCCCGCCGATCGTCGTGGCAACCACCCACGACAACGTCAGCAGAGGCAGAGGCAGAGACCATGCGGAAGTTGCAAGACATCGGAGTCGCTTCCCGGCTCGGACTCATCGTCGGCACCGGCGCCGTGCTGCTCACCTCGCTGGCCGGCATCAACCTCTACAGCCAGAGCAAGCTCGCCGCTCAAGGAAAGATCATTTCCGGCTTCGAGCACGGCCTGGCCGCCCTGCACCACCTCGACACCCGGCAGAGCGAGCTGAAGGTCGACGCGTACCGCTCGCTGCTCGGCCAGGACGTCACCCAGGACGTCGCCGACGACATCCAGTCCTCGACCGAGGCCGCCGACGCCGTCGCCGCCTCCGGCCTCTCCCCCGACATGCTGGCCGCCTTCACCGCGATCCGGCCCGACTTCGTCGACTTCAGCCAGTTCATCAAGGACTTCGCGAACGACGCCAAGTCCGACCGGTCGGCCGCGGTGAAGCGGATCGGCGAGATCGCCGACCGCAACCACAAGACCGACGACGAGCTGGGCGCGCTCACCGACCGGGCGACCGCCGCCGCGCAGGCCGAGCAGGCGAAGATGGACGAGACCGTCCGCTTCTCCCGGATGCTGGCCCTGATCGTCGCCGTCCTCGGCCTGATCCTCATGATCGCCTTCGCCGTGCCGCTGGTCCGCTCGATCCTCAAGCCCGTCCGCCGGCTCGCCGAGGTCGTCGACGGCCTGGCCAAGGGCGACCTGACCCTGCGCAGCGGCATCACCAGCCAGGACGAGCTCGGCGTGATGGCCGCCCACCTCGACCGCACGCTCGACGACCTGCGCGAGTCGATGCGCACGATCGCCGGCGACGCGGACATGCTGGCCAGCGCGTCGGCCGAGCTGTCGGCGGTGGCCGGCACCATCGCCGACGCCGCCGGGGACACCAACACGCAGACCGCGTCGGCCGCGGCCGAGGCCGAGGAGATCTCCCGCAACGTGCAGTCGGTGGCGGCCGGCTCCGAGGAGATGGGCCTGGCGATCCGCGAGATCTCCCGCAACACCAGCGAGTCGGCCCAGGTCGCGAACGTCGCGGTGGCCGAGGCCGCCCGCGCCACCGAGACCATCCGCCAGCTCGGCGACTCCTCGGCCGAGATCGGCAACGTGATCAAGCTGATCACCGCGATCGCCGAGCAGACCAACCTGCTGGCGCTGAACGCCACCATCGAGGCGGCCCGCGCCGGCGAGATGGGCAAGGGCTTCGCCGTGGTCGCCTCCGAGGTCAAGGACCTGGCTCAGGAGACGGCGAAGGCGACCGAGGACATCGGCGCCCGGGTCGCCGCCATCCAGCAGGACACGAGCGGCGCGGTCGAGGTCATCTCCCGGATCTCCGACGTGATCGGCCAGATCAACGACTTCCAGACCACGATCGCGTCGGCGATCGAGGAGCAGACCGCCACCACCGGCGAGATGAGCCGCAGCATCGGCGAGGTCGCGAGCGGCTCCAACCGGATCGCGGCGAACATCGCGGACGTGTCGTCGGCGAGCGCGACGTCGGCCGAGGGCGTCGAGCAGACCCGCCAGGCGGCGAACGAGGTCGCGAAGACGGCCGAGGAGCTGCGCAACCTGGTGGGCGCCTTCAAGTACTGATCTTCACTCACCCCCCGCGGCGGCGCCGCACCAGCCGGCAACGGCCGGTGCGGCGCCGCCTTCATCGGGATGGCCGCTCCCACGTCGGCGAGTCCTCCTCGACGACCTCGATGTCGGGCGGAAGGACCGCTCCGAGCTCCTCCAGCCGCCGAGCCACTCCGGCGATCGAGAGGTACGTTCCGTTGATGCCGGGCAGAAGCCGTCCGGCGCTCACCAATTCACCGGGCCGGAGCCACCGATCCGAGGTTCCGGGACTATGACTGAAGATGCGCTGGTCCTGCGACGTCAGGGGGGTGCACAGCCACGTGGTCTCGGCCACCTGGCCTCCCATTTCGCGGAGCCGATCGACGACCCGGCGCGGCGGCCAGCCCAGCGCCACGGCGGCCGCGATGACGTGCTCGGCCGGAATCGGCTCGAACAGATCGAGCCATCGGTCGCTCTTCGTCAGCCCGAACGTGGGACGGGAAGAGTCTTCCTCCCACCGCAGAAGACGCTGATCGTCGCTGCTCAGCGGAGCATCCGGCCAAGCCAGTTCCCGCACCTGGGCGCCCAGCTCGCGCAGGCGAGCCGCCGCCCGCCGTGGCGACCAGCCCAGGTCGGCCGCTGCGGCCAGCACATGCGAGCCGGAGATCGGCTGTGACAGATCGAGCCACGACGCGTAGAAAGTACGGCCCGACGACAGGAGCCGCTGATCTGCATCGGTCAACGCCTCTTCCGACCAGGTCAACTCCACGACGTGGCCGCCCAGCTCACGCAGGCGATCCACGACGCGCCGTGGCGGCCATCCCGTCGCCACGGCGGCCGCCACCACATTCGTGGCAGGGAACAACTCCCCCGGACCGGGACGGTCATCCAGAGCGCGGCGGTAGAGCTGCTGCTCGGCCGTCAACACCGCCGCTTGGAAAAGCCGCTGGTCGTGGTCGTCGAGCGGGACGCCGGGCCAGGCGAAGTCACTCACCGTCAGCCCGAGCTGATGCAGCCGGTCGGCCACCCGCCGGGGCGACCACGCCAGCATCGCCGCGGCCCAGAAGACATGTTCGACGGGCACGGGCCGGAAGGGATCGAGCCAGGACCTGTGTCGGCGATCCGGGCTGGAGACGATCTGCCGATCTTCGGCGGAGATGGTGATGTCCGGCCAGACGAAATCCGCGACGTGCGCGCCCAGCGCCTCCAACCGATCGATCACCTGACGAGGCGACCACAGCAGGGCTGCCGCGCACACGACGACGTGGCCGGCCGGAACCGGATCCGACAGATCGAGCCACATGCCGGGGCCGAAGCCGGCATGGGTGAGCAGGATCCGATCCTCGGCGCTGAGCGGGTCGGCCGCCCAGGAGAGGGCTGCGACTTGTGCCCCCAGCTCCTGCAGGCGATCCGCCGTTCTCCGCGGTGACCATCGCAATGACGACGCTGTCGACAGCACGAGCCGGGAGGGTATCGGCGCCGACAGATCGAGCCATGGAGCCTTGCCGTTCCCGTTGCGCGACATCAACCGCCGGTCGTCCTCCAGGAACGGCTTGTCCGGCCACGCGAGCTCCGGCACCTCGGCACCCAGCTGACGCAGCCGGTCCACCACACGCCGCGGCGACCAGCCCAGCGCGGCCGCGGCTCCGATCACGTGGCTCGGATCGACCCGCGACGCCGGATCGAGCCACCGGTCCAGGTCGTCGGGGCCGACGATGGACCGGCCTTCGTCCGGCTCGATCCGGAGAAGACGTTGGTCGTCGGCGGTGACGGGTGAAGAGGACCACGAGCCGGTCACTGTCGCCCCCAGGTCGCGGAGCCGGCCGGCCACCTTCGCGAACGACCAGCCCAGCAACGCCGCCGCGCGAACCACATGCTGAGCGGGAACCGGGCTCGTGAGATCGAGCCACGGGCCGCGACCCTCGCGGCCCTCGGCCAGGAGCCGGAGGTCGTCGCCCTCGAGCGCGGCAGTGGTCCAGGGGTGATCCGGCACTCGGACGCCGATTTCCCGTAGCCGGTCGACGACCCGCGGCAGGGGCCACTCCAGCACCACGCCGGCGACCAGCACGTGGGCGGCGGAAACTTGCTCCGACGGATCGAGCCAAGGCTCCTTACCGTCGAGGTTCCGTGACACGAGGACCCCGTCGGACGGTTTGGCTAGGTACGCGGCCGAGTTGTCGGCATCGAGTCGCAGAGCCTTGACAAGCCTGGCGCGAAGGTAGGACCGCAGCCGCCATTCGCCGAGGGCCACCGAGCCCACCCGGCGGGACTGCCGCGCGCCCGATCGCTTGGTAGCAAAGAGTATGGCGTCCAACGGAAAAACACCCACGAGACCGGTGTCCACCGTGGAGCCGCCCGAGGCCGCGCAGATGACCCGTGCATCGATCACCGACTGAGCTATCGTGTCGGCCAGCCGGAGGTCGTCCGCAGCAAGGATCCCCAGCCAGTCGAGGATGTCCAGCTGATCCACCCCGGCGATCAGATCGGGAACAGCCGCCTCCAGGAGGCGGCGGACCCGGTCACCGTCCACCGCGATGACACGGCGCCGGTCCACGCTCAGTCGCGGAGCGACCGGCCCGGACAGATTGACGATGCGGCCGAACGGAGCCTCACCCACCCAGAGTCCGTCGGCAAGGATCCCACCGGGCCCGTCGCACCACCACACGTTGCGGACGGTGGACCGGAGGACGGTGATCTTGCCGTCGGCGAACATGACGGCGGCAGAGCTCGCGGCTCGGCCGTCGAGAGGATCGCCCGTTCCTATCGGGGCCTGCGACGACAACACGTCCGGAGCCCAGCCGGCCTCCGCCGAGCCGTCGGTCGCCGTGACCGGGAACTCCGCGACCCACAGCAACCGCGTCAGCAGGTCCACACACGAGACCGAGACGTCCGGCCGTAAGTAGATGCGTACGGTGGTGCCGGACTCCCCGGTGGAATCGGTGTTGCGGATGCGGCACAGGGAGCCCGGTCCGTCGATGTTGACCTGCAGGCGGGGCCTCAGGGTGCCCTCGCGGGAGAAGCGGGCCGTCGACACGGTTATCTCGTCGCCGAGCATGAAGTAGCTCAGGACGCCGATGCCGAAGCGGCTGTTCGGGTAGAACTCGATCTCCTCGCGGTCCCAGGCGGCCTGCTCCTCGAGGAACTCGGGCAGGTCGGCGAAGCGCGCGCCGGCGTGCGAGAACACGCTGCTCAGCTCGCGCTCCGACATGCCGATGCCGTTGTCCGTGCACTCCAGCCACGCCCGGCCCGAGGAGTCGACGCCCTGGCTGAAGGTTATGCGGCCTTCCCACTCGGCCAGCCATGGCCTGGTCCGGCGCAGGTGCTGGGTACGCGCCCGGCGGTAGCGGCACGCGTCGAGCGCGTTCTGGTAGAGCTCGCGGATCGCCAGCGCGGGATCGCCGTACAGCTGCTCGCCCATGAGCAGCTCCTGCACCCGGTCGTCGTCCAGGCGGAAGCGGAACCCGACGTCCTCGTAGCGCGGTTTCCCGTCCGGGCCGGTCAGGGGCCGCAGACCGTCGGCCGCGACGTGGGTCGGCAGGTCGCGCAGCGCCCCGAGGGTGCGGTCCTCCTCGGCCGCGGCGTCGATGCGCCGCAGGGCTTCCGCGATGCCGCGCGTGTGTTCGTCCAGGGCCAGCTGCACGGCCTGGTGCGGGCACTCCGCCTCGAGCACGCGGGTCCGTCCCCGCGCCGACCAGCGTGCGGTCTGCACCGCCCGCAGCACCTCGCCGATCTCGACGCCGCCGGTCAGGCCGACGTGATCGGTGATAACCACCGGCAGCGCCGACGCGTCGATGGTGAACTCCTCCGCCACCAGCAGGATCAAGGCGATCAACCGGTCGCGGACCTGCTGCTCGTTCGGTGTTCCGCCGGCCACCGTCCGGGCGCCGGCCGGGATGGCGGCCCCGTCGAGGTCGTCGTTCGCGGCGCCGGTCGGCCCGGACGACTCCGGGTCGCTCCGCAGCGCGCGCAGGTGCCGGGCGAGGGACTCCTCCGAGATCAGCTCCCGGAGCAGTCGCTCCGCGTCGTTGCGCGGCGGCTCGAGGTCGCCGAGCAGGCACCCGGCGACCACCGCCGGTCGATAGGCCTGCGGGCGCTGAGCGAGCCAGCGGTGGTAGGCGCCCCATCGCACGGCGGCGGCATGGACACTGTCGCCCGACGCCTCGAGGCGGTCGAGGCGGCGCTGGATGCGGCGCCGGCCGCCGACGAAGCGGCGGAACTCGGCGGCGGCGTCGTCATCGGACGTGAGCACCGCGCGTGACGTGACGGCACAGTGCGCGCGGTGGACCTGCTGCGCGTACGGCACCAGGACGAGGACGGCCGCCTCAGCCGGGCTGAGCGGCGGCCGGTCGCCCTCCGCCAGCTTGCCCGGGTTGAGCACGTGCTTGACGATCCAGGACAGCCGGTCGTGCATGCGGATGGCCAGCTCGTCGTCCCACCACGGATCGTCGCTCAGCCCGGCGCGCAGCTCCCGGTACCGCCGCGACCATGCCTCGACACACTCGACGACGGCGTCCTGCAAGGCGCGCGCCAGCACCGGCATCTCATTCGGCCCCGGGCGTACCAGATCCCAGACCTCGTGGTTGCGGGCGCGCTCGGCCCACCCGGGCGCCCCGCGCGAGGTCACCGCCGCCACCGAGCGGTCCACCAGCATCAGCCGGGCACATCGGTCCAGCTCGCCGTCGAGGTGCGGCTTCTGCAGCGGTACGCCGAGCTCAGCGCTCAGATTCTCCAGACGCACCCGGACCGCGTCGCGCACCTCGGTCAGCGCGCCGGGGACGGAGATGTCGATCAGTGCCCGGCTGAAGGCGCGCGTGAACAGGCTGAAGGTGCCGTCGGCGGTCTTCTTCCAGCGGGCCAGCTCGCCGCTGGAGCAGGCGTAGAGGTAGGCGATCGTCCGCTCGGCCGACCGCCTGCTCTGCTGCACGCCCCAGCCGCGCATGTGGCTGTAGCCGGACTTGCCGCCCAGCACCACGCCCTCGCGGCAGGCGTCGATCACCACGAGGACGTCACCGCACCGGCTGTCCTCGATGTGGCCGTCGAAGTCGATCCTCAGGCAGCGGGAGACGAACTTCCGGCTCGCCGTGTCGGCGCTCGAGGGCACCAGGTAGTCGCTGCCGTCCCAGTGGATGCCGTGCCCGCTCAGGAAGATAAGCAGCTGCTGCCCGGGCTGGGCGCGCCGGCAGAACTGCTCGATCGCGGTGTCGATGCGGTCGCGGTCGCCGTTGTGCGCGGGCGGCTGCTCGACCTCGTAGCCGACCGACTTCAGCGCCTTGCCCAGGTCGTCGAGGTCGTCGGCGATGAACGGGAGCGGGGCGATGTTGGTGTCGTCGTAATCGGTCACGCCGATGAGCAGCGCCTTCCGTGGCGGCCGGCTCACTTGCGCTCGAAGACCAGCTTGAACCCTCCGGTGCCGCTCGTCTCCACCCCGGTGCCGAGGATGCAGATCTTGCCGGAGGCGGTGACCTCGAACGTGACCTCGACCTTGGTCAGCGGCAGATCGTCGCCCGCCGTGGCCAGCCCGGTGAACGCCCGCCGGAGCTTGGCGATGGTCGATTCCAGGTTCGCCTGGAAGGCATCCACGCTGATCTCGCACCGAGCCACGTCGTGGTCGCCCCGGCTGAAGATGCTCTTGCTGTCCGGCACCGGCTCGTCGGCGGCGGAGACCAGGAAGTCCAGCGTGGCGGCGTGATCCGTCATGTAGCGTCCTCGATGCGTAGTGTCCGACCGGATGGGCGGAATCAGCCTGGCACGACCGGCGAGGCCCCGGAACACCCGATCGAACGACACGAGGTTCGTCCGAATCTGTACCTACGGGAAAAGTCGTAGCATTTTCGCGTTTGGCTGCGACACGCCGACGGCCCTTCGTACGGTCGGTAACCGTGCTGAAGAGAGTCCTCGCCCTCCTGCTCGCGCTGGTCGTCCCGGTGACCGTCCTCCCGGGACGGCCCGCCGCGGCCGCCACCGTCTGGCACGTGGTCGCCCCCGGCGAGACGATGGCGAGCATCGCGGCCCGCTTCGGCCTGCGCGCCGCCGACATCGGCCGCTGGAACCAGATCGTCGCGCCCTACCCCGTGCACATCGACGAGACGCTGCGGCTGACCCCGCCGGCGTCGCCGCTGCCGCCCTGGCACACTCACGTCGAGCTGGTCACGCCGGCCGCGGTCAACTGGAACCCGGCCCTGCGGTGCCCGGTGGCGCCGGCGTCGCTGCGCAGGGTGTGGGTGTCGTACATCGACCTGCAGGGCGCGTACCACGACGGCAGCATCATCGTGCACCGCGACGTGGTCGCCCGCGTCCAGCGGATCTTCTTCACGCTCTTCCGCTGGCGCTACCGCATCATGGCGATGGCGCCGATGTCGGTGAACATGCCCGGCGCCACCGACATGGGCATCGTGACGGCCGGCTACAACTGCCGCCCGGTCGGCGGCACCGACGTCTGGTCCGAGCACGCCTTCGGCACCGCCATCGACATCAACCCGCTGCAGAACCCGATGGTCCGCAACGGCGCGGTGCCGGCGGCGAGCCGCGCGTACCTGAACCGCGACCGCTACCTGATCGGCATGATCCACCCGGAGGGCGCGGGCCGCGCGTTCACCGAGAACGGCTACTTCTGGGGCGGCGCCTGGCGGAGCCTGAAGGACTACATGCACTTCAGCGTGACGAACCGCTGACCGCGTCAGGGTGTGTCGCCGTGCAGCAGACGGTCGGCGAGCAGCATCGCCTCCGGGCTCGGGGCGCGCACGACGCCGTCACGCGGCGGCCGCCCGTCCAGGGCCCGGAACTCGTTCTTGAGCGCGTGTGCGAGCCGGTCGCGGACCCGGCTCAGCTGGAGCGGGTCGGCGTCGGCCGGCCGCTTCAGGACGAGCGCGAAGAACATAGCGATCTCCGACTCGGCCTCCCGGATCTGGTGCTCAGTCTCGTCGCCGCAGAGCAGCATCATCTCGTCCATCGCGCGCAGTAGGTCGCGCTGTGCCGCCCGCGCCTCCGAGATCACCATGATCGGCTCCGCGTGGTGCTGTACGAGTGAACAGGAGTGCTCGAACTCGGTGAGACGGTTCAGCAGGGTGACGATCGCGACGCGGATTTCCTGCCGCTCGGCCAGGCGGTTCGCGCGCTCCGCCTGCAGCTCGATCACCCTGACCTGAGTGATCGCGCTCCGGCGGGCGATCAGGTAGCCGGACGCCAGACCGGACAGCGCGACGACCGACGACGACACCGGCGTGACCCATTCCCATGCCATCTCGACATTGTCGTCTCCCACCGGCGGAAGGCGGACCCGACTTCATCATTGGTCCCCGCGGCCGGGCGCATTCTCCCCGGCGAGGGCGTCCCTCCTTTGCGCCGGCGTCGAGAGGTCGCACGAACCGGCCGTGGCGGGCGAGCCGCACGCCGGAACCTTAGGCTGAGGCGATGAGCGAGCCACGCGTACTCGTCCTCGGCCTCGATCCCTTCCGCGTGCCGGGGCCGTGGGATCCGCAGCCGGTCGCGGACAAGATCGAGGCGGGCATGGCGCAGTTCGAGGCGGCCGGCGTCGGGGCGCGGAGCTGTCTCGTCGGGCTCGACGGCAGCGACGACATCGAGACGGTCTTGACCGCCGCGCTCACCGAGCGGCCCTGGGAGGTCGTCGTGGTCGGCGGCGGCATCCGGCGGGCCGAGGGACAGCTTTTCGAGGATGTCATCAACCTCGTGCGCCGGCACGCGCCGGGCGCGGCGATCGCCTTCAACGAGACCCCGGACGACACGTATCGCGCGGCGGCACGCCGGCTGAACGGCGCATGACGCGGAGGCGGGACTTCCGGCTGGTCACCGCGGGGCAGGCCGTCACCCAGTTCGGCACCGACATCACGGCGGTCGCGTTCCCGCTGACGGCCGTCCTCGTCCTGCGCGCGACGCCGTTCCAGCTGGGCCTGCTCGTGGCGGCGCAGACCTCGGCGTTCCTCGTGGTCGGGCTGCCGGCGGGAGTCTGGCTCGACCGGCGGCGCCGGCGGCCGGTGCTGATCGGCGCCGACCTCGTACGGGCGCTCGCCCTGATCGTGGTCACGGCGGCCGCCGGGGCCGGGACGCTGACCTTCGGGCTGCTGTTCGTGGTCGCGCTGGTGATGAGCGTCATGCGGGTCGTCTTCGAGATCGGCTACCAGACGTATCTGCCGTCCGTCGTGGACGGTGCGGACCTGGTCCGCGGCAACTCGGCGGTCGAGGCCGTCCGCGCCGGGGGCCAGATCGCCGGGCCGGGCGTCGGCGGCTGGCTGGTGCAGCTGGCCGGAGCCGCGAACGCGCTGCTCGCCGACGCGGTCAGCTTCCTGGTCAGCGCGTTCTGCCTGTGGCGCGTGGCGGCCGAGGAGGAGAAGCCGGCCGCCACCACCGCACGCCGCGGGATGGCCCGCGAGGGCGTGCGCTTCGTGCTGGCCGACCCCGTGCTGCGGGCCATCGCCGCCACCAGCGCGCTGTCGAACCTGCTGTTCACCGCGGCGAGCGCCCTGAACGTGCTGTTCCTGGTGGACACCGTCGGGCTGAGCGCCGGGACGGCCGGGCTGATGTTCTCGGCGGCCGCCGCGGCGGGCCTGGTCGCCGCGGTCGCCGCCACCCGGCTCGCGCGCTGGGCCGGCTCGGCCCGGATCATCTGGCTGTCGGTGGCGGTCACCAGCCCGCTCAACCTGCTCATCCCGTTCACCGAGCCCGGCTGGCGGATCGCCTTCTTCGTGCTGGCCGTCACGGTCGGCGGTGGCGGCCAGCTCGTCTACGCGATCACCCAGCTCAGCTACCGCCAGGCGGTCGTGCCGCGGGCGATCCTGGGCCGGGTCAACGCCACCATGCGGTTCCTGGTGATGGGCGCACTGCCGGTGGGTGGCCTGCTGGGCGGCACGCTGGGCGGGCTCATCGGCGTACGGCCGACGATGCTGGTGATCGGCGCCGGCCTGACGCTCGCCCCGATCTTCGTGGTGTTGTCGCCGCTGCGCCGGGTGCGCGACGTCAGCGAGCTGGTGGTGCGGACGTGAAGGTGCGGCCGGGTCCGTAGTTGGCGCCCGCCCGGTCACGTTCCAGCCAACCGGTCTCGACCAGCATGCGGCGCACGCCGGCCACGTCGTCGGCGACGGCGGACAGCCGGCGGTTGATCTCGTCCTCGTCGTGGACGCCCTCCAGCGCCAGGAAGCGCGCCAGCATCTCGCCGATCAGCTGGTAGCGGTCGCTCAGCGTGGGCGGCAACGAGGTCAGCCGCCCGTGCGCGAAGAAGCTCTTCAACTGCGGGTACTCGGCCAGGAGCGGGGTCACCGGCTGGAGCCGGTCGACGGCCAGCGCCGCCTCGCGGACGGCGCCGATCTGAGCCCGGTAGATGCCGTTGCCCGAGCCGGTGGCCAGGCCGGCGCCGGTCAGCCGGGCGCACGCCTCGCCGGCCTGCTGCACCGGCACGTCGAGCGCGTAGGCGAGCTCGGCCAGGGTGGCGCCCTCCGCCCCCCGGCGGACCAGCTCGGCGAAGGCGGCCAGGCGGGCCGGCACGGCGAGCTGGGCGAGGACCTCGGAGGCGCGGGCGGCGTCGGCGGACGCGGAGGCAGACATGCGTCCACGCTAGAGACGGCGGCGGCCCGCGCGCATCCGATTTCCGGACGGGCGCGGGCCGGTGGACGACGGCGGGAAAATGTCGTACCCCGGGCCTACGTTTTCCCCACCCAGTGAACGGGGTGGGGAAGACGTAGGCACGAGGCTATGCCTGATCGGCTACGAAGGACGAGACCCAGGCGAGGGCCGAGTTCCAGTTGATGGCCTCCTCGTTCGTCGACCACGACTGGATGTCGTCGATGTAGCAGAACTGTGCGACGCAGCCGGTCAGCTTGCTCTGCGCGTACGGGTCCTGGATGGACGAGTTCGCACCGCCGGCGAGCGTCCCGTTCGGCGGGTGCGGCAGCGCCGGGTCGAGCTCGTGCGCGTACCAGCGGCTGTGCTCGTTCTGCGAGCTCACCTCGCCGTAGCCGGTCACGTACGACTGATTGAGCGCATTGCGGCCGAGGACGTAGTCGACACCGGTCAGCACCCCGTCGCGATACTGACGAGCGCCGGTCAGGGTGTACGCGCCGGCCAGCACCACCATGTTGTTGAGCACGATGCTGTTCGATCCCCAGTCGTACATGTTGTTGGCCGGCGCGTACGGGATCCCGTAGGCCTGCGCCTTCTGCACGGCCAGGTACTTGTCGGCTCCCGCGACCACCGACTTGCGCACGGCCGCGAGACCGGGCAGACGGTTCGGGATCAGCGCCAGGTCGAGCCGCCCGGCCGCCGCCGTCGCCGCCCAGTCGAAGGCGCCCGCCCCGAAGATGTCGGCGGTGTGCAGCGGCGACGCGAGCACGTCGGAGGCGAACTGCTTCTCCCCCGTCGTGATGTAGAGCTCGGCCGCCGCCCAGTAGAACTCGTCGGTCACGGTGCTGTCGTTGTAGGCGCCGCCGCCCACCCCGTCCGACTCCGGCGCGTACAACGCCGGGTTGGCCTTCGCTGCCGCGTAGGCGGTGCGCGCCGCGGCCAGCGCCCGCTTGGCGAACGCCGGGTCGTAGGCGCGGTAGATCCGCGCGGCCTGGGCGGCCACGGCGGCCAGGTTCAGCGTCGCGGCGGTCGAGACCGGGTGCAGCTCGCGCGGTTGCGGGTCCTGGTCGGGCAGCAGCGGCAACCCGGTCCAGGCCTGGTCGTGGATCTTGTGGTGGACCATTCCCGCGTACGTCTCCCCGGCCGGGACCTGCATCTTGAGCAGGAACTCGAGCTCCCACCGCACCTCGTCGAGAATGTCCGGCGTCTTGTCGCCGCTCTCCGGGATGGTCAGCGACACCTTGCGCACCGCGTGCGAGCGCTCGTACTCGTTGAGCAGCTCCCAGGTCGTGATGCCGCCGTTCACCACGTACTTGCCGTGGTCGCCGGCGTCGTACCAGCCGCCGCGGACGTCCAGCCGGTAGTCGCAGACGCCGGCCTGGCAGGGCACGTTCCCGTCGCCCTGGTTGGGCGCGACGTCGACGTGGCCGGCCGCACGCGCGTAGCCCGGCCGCAGCGCGCCGTCGATCGCGATGCCGCTGCGCTGGGTGTAGTAGAACTTCAGCGCGTCGGCCCGCAGCGCCCGGTACGCGTCGGCGCCGATGTCGAAGGGCCGGCTGGTCTCGCCGTCGGCCGTGATCGTGAAGCCGGTTCCGGCCTTCGCGTACCGGCCGAAGTCGATGGTCTGCACGTTCTGCCCGGAGGACACGTCGACGCCGCGGGGCACCGACGAGCCGCGGGCGACGATCTTGCCGGTCCGGTCGTTCAAGGTCCAGGGCAACGCGGTGGTCGCGGTGGTCACGACCGTCGCGGTCTTCGGACCGTTCGGGAGGTACGCCACCTGGTTGACCCGCACGCGGGGACCGGTGTCGGGGACGTAGACCTCGGGCGGCACCCCGCCGACCAGGGAGACGTTGTCGAGGCAGAAGTGCCAGGGGTCGGGGCTGCCGCCGAGCTGGAAGGCGACCTGACCCTGGGCGGTGTCGGTGGAGGCGGTGAACGTGTACGAGTAGTGGGTGAGATCGCCGAGCACCGGCGACTGCTCGAAGTACGTGTCGTAGGGCGCGACGGCCAGCCCGGTGATCGCCCGGACCACATGACCGGCGTCGCCCGAGGCGTCGAAGCTGAACCGGTAGGACTGGCCGGCGACCAGGGGCACGTCGTTCTGCCCGATCGCGACGTCCCAGCGGTTGGCCGTGCCGCCGGGTACGTCGACGCAGGCCTGCCCATCGGTGAGCGTCATGGGCATGCCGGTGGTGGACCAGAAGGGATCGGTGGTGCCGTCGAAGCCGCCGTTCTTCACCTGCTCGACCTCGTCGGCGCTGGCCGGGGCGGCCACGCCGAGGGTGAGCAGAGAGGCGGCGGCAAGGACGGAGATCTTTCGGGAGCGCTCCCATACAGGCATGCAGACATATTGATGTCGCCGTCACATGCTGTCAAACACCCGTTAACGGCCGGCCGGTCTCCCGGCCGGCCGCTCAGGTCGGCCGCTCAGGTCGGCCGCTCAGGTCGGCCGCTCAGGTCGGCCGCTCAGGTCGGCTCAGTTGGTGAAGACGACCGGGCTTCCCTCGACCGTGGTGTCCACCACCGGGGCGTACGTGGCGGTGAAGAACCCGGAGCCCGGGCAGGTGATCGGCCCCGAGGTCTTGGTGAACGCCTGGTCGGTGAAGGCGATCGAGTTGTCGGTGTTCGACGAGACGCCCGTGATCGACCCGTTGGTGGCCTGGTAGACGCAGGTCACCGAGCCGAGGATGGTGCCGAGCGACAGGGTCGTCTGGATGGGCGCCGCCTCGGTGCCGCTGACCGTGACCGCCCCGGTGGCGCTGTCCACGGTGGTGCCGAACGGCAGGTTGTTGACCGTCACGCTGTTGACCCGGGTCACGCCGAAGATGTTGGCGGTGCACGACGAGAACGTGTGCGCGGTCGTCGACTCGGTGGCCACGCCGGGCGCCGCGGGGTTGTCGGCCACCGTCGCGGTGAAGGCGGAGACCGCGCACTTGACGCCGGTCGAGCCGCCGGCGGCGGTGGCGAAGTTGGCGGTGGTGCCGGCGGCCACGGTGGCGTTGAGCACGTCGCCGACCGCCACGTTCGGGCCACCCGCGCTGCCGGTGGTCAGCACCGCCACCGGGTCGGCGGCCGGCGGGTCGTCGTCGGCCCGGGCCGGCGAGGCCGAGAAGGCCAGCGCCAGGGCCGCGAGCGCGGCGATCGGGACGCTTCTGGAAACGCGCATGGCGTTCCTCCCTCGATCCAGGACCCGGGGCGCCACCTGCGGGGGGATGCGGGCGGACGGCCGGGCACCATTCAACAATGGGATAAAACACTGAACGACGTCGATGTATAGCCCGACTTCGGAGCCTAAGTCAACCCGTCGGTAACTCCACCGTACGCGTCCTGAAATCCCTTGTGGATTGGCCTTGACCTGCATGATACCGAGCGGTAACTTCAGTCTGCTGCATCGATTGACGCCTAATTGAATTCCATTGTTCCCGAGCGACAACGACAATTCCGCCGTTTGTCGACGACGCACAAACAGGGAGAGAAATCGCATGAGCGCACCTGAGACCGCCGGGGGCATCCGCTGGAAGCGGGCGGGCGCGATGCTCGGCATCACCGGCGCGGTGACGGCCGGACTGGTCGCCCTGACGGCGAACGGCGTGCTCGCCGCGAACTTCTCGATCTCCGGCATGCCGTTCACGGTCACCGCGACCCATCTGCACGGCGACGGCTTCGAGCAGTACGCGACGCTCGACAACATGATCCCGAACAGCCCGAACGCCGGCGACACCGGCGGCCAGATGGTGCTGATCGTGTCGGCGATCAACAAGGCCGAGCTGACCAAGCTGTGCCAGAGCGTCTCCCTCGGCGGCGTCAACCTGAAGATCACCGCCGGCGACAACGGCACCCCGGTCTCCGCCACCGCCCTGGTCGTCGACTCCGACCAGATCAACGGCGACGCCGACTTCCAGAGCATCAACGTCGGCCAGGACGCGAGCACGTTCAACAAGGTCAAGGACCCCAGGACCGGCGAGCAGATCAAGGGCGGCGAGGGCGTCTTCGGCCAGCAGGCCGACACCGTCGACATCGACAACCTGCGGCAGAACAACTACGCCACCACGGCGTCCCGCTTCACGCTCCCGCACCTGCGCATGCAGTTCACGAGCAACGGCTGCTGACCGTGGCGCGCGGCTCCAAGTTCTGGCACTGGCGGCACGCCCGTCCCTTCTGGGGCGGGCTGCTGGTCTTCCTCGGCGGCTTCGAGATGTTCCTGACCGTCAAGGCGCCGCTGCCGGTCGTGGTGCACGTCGGGATGCAGGGCTTCATCGGCTACCTGCTGCCGATCCTGATCGCGCTGCTCGGCGTGCTGCTGATCGTCCAGCCCGCCCAGCACGTCTTCTACTCACTGGTCGCCGTCGTGATGTGCCTGGCCAGCTGGCTCACGTCCAACCTGGGCGGCTTCGTCGTCGGCCTGCTGCTGGGCATCGTCGGCAGCGCGCTGGCCTTCGCCTGGTCGCCCGACAAGATCAAGCTGGACGTGCCGGACCTCGATCCCCTCCCGCCGGTCGAACGCGACACGGTCGACCTCTTCGCCGGTCGGGGCCCCGAGCGCTCGTTCGACCGCAGCCCGGTTGATGCGGGCCCCGTTGGCGCAAGCCCGGTCGACGCAAGCCCGGTCGACGCAGGCCCGGCCGACGCTCGCCCGGCCGACGCTCGCCCCCTCGACGCTGGCCCGGTCGACGCTCGCCCGGTCGACGCTCGCCCGGTCGACGCTCGCCCGGTCGACGCTGGCCCCCTCGACGCTGGCCCCCTCGACGCTGGCTCCCTCGACGCTGGCCCCCTCGACGCTGGCCCCGTCGACGCAGGCGCGGCCGACGCAGGCCCGGCCGACGCGGATCCTCAGTCCGCGGCCGAGACGCCCGCGGTCCAGCCCGACACGTCGCACAGGCGGCCGCGCCACAGGCGCCCCTCACCGCGCCTGCTGTCCGGCGAGTAGTTCCGCGCGTTGCGCAGGTGGAGTCACTCGATCTGCACCATCAGGGCGCTCGTCCAGCGGTGAGTCGCCTCGCCGCCGATGTCGCGCTGCCGGATCCCATCGGGGGCGACGTTCGACTGTTCCGTCATGTGCTCAGCCATGTCAGCCGCACGGCACGCCGGACGCGAGCGAAAACCGCGGCGCAGGCGTAACCGAACCCCACCCCGTTCACTGGGTGGGGTGGAGATTACGAGCGGGGTACGACACTTTCCGCGCGTTATCCACAACGACCGCGACGAGCTGACCGTGCGGGGTGCCGGGATGCTCGCGCCGGGACGGCCGACCGCCCGACCCCGAGCGCGACCCACCGGCCGGCCGGCAGTCAGGCCGGCTGCGGGAACCCGGCCGTCAGAACCGGCCGCGAGAAAGCGGGCCGCCACAAACCGGCCGCCGGAAACCGGCGGCGGGAAACCGGCCGCGGGAAACCGGCCGCGGGAAACCGGTCGTCAGAAACCGGCCGCGACGACCGCTCACCGGTGCAGGTGCTGCCGCCAGTCCTCGGGAACGGCGCCGGCCGGCCCCGGAGCCGGCTGGTCGAGCGGGTGACTGTCGGGCGGAGCGAGCCGAGGCCCGCCGCCGGCCTCTTCGCTCGAGAAGTCCCAGAACCAGTCCTCCCCCGGCTCGAAGGACTGGATGATCGGGTGGCCGGTGGCCTTCCAGTGCGCGGTCGCGTGCTGGGCCGGCGAGCTGTCGCAGCAGCCGATGTGCCCGCACTGGGCGCACCGGCGCAGGTGGAACCACCAGCCGCCGGCCTCGAGGCACTCGGCGCAGCCGGTGCCGGACGGGGGTACGGAGGGCTGGATCGGATCGTCGCTCGTCACGCCTCGAAACCTACCGCAGGCTCGGTCACGTCGGCGAAGCTGCCGCCGAGCGCGGCGACCGCCTGGTCGGCCGCGACCTGCAGGCCCACGCCCCGCTCGCCGGCGCCGAGGTTGATCGTGCGGCCGCGGGCCGACTCGTCGGCGATCACCGGCCACGGGCGGGCGGAGCCGAACGGGGTGATCGTGCCGCGCTCGTAGCCGGTTGCCTCCTTGGCCGTGGCCGCGTCCGGCAGCGACAGCCGGTTGACGCCGAGCAGGGACCGCAGCTTGGGCCAGGAGATCTGCCGGTCGCCGGGCACGAGCACGAAGACGTAGTCGTCGGCGGCGCGGCGCACGACGATGGTCTTCACCAGGTCGCGCACCTCGACGCCCTGGGCGGCGGCGGCCTCGGCCACGCTGCTCACCGGCCCGTGGCGGAGGATCGTTTGATCGACGCCAAGGTCGATGGCTGCTGTCTCGGCGGGTCCCGGCATGAGATCGACATTAGCCTGGGAAGCGACCGCACATCATCGAGGAGGCGTCATGGCCGACAGGCCCGTTCTCTACCCCGGTCCGGACCACCCGATCACCATCACCCCGACCGAGGGACGCGTGGTCGTCACGGTGGCCGGCAAGGTGGTGGCCGACACCCGAGCCGCGCTGACCCTGCAGGAGTCGACCTACCCGGCCGTGCAGTACGTGCCGCTGGCCGACGTCGACGAGTCGCTGCTCGAGCCGACCGGGACGCAGTCCTACTGCCCGTACAAGGGGGACGCGAACTACTACTCGATCCCGGCCGGCGGGACCAAGGCCGTCGACGCGATCTGGGAGTACCGGGAACCGCGGGAGGCGGTCGCGCAGATCAAGGACCACGTCGCGTTCTACCCGAACCGGGTCGACTCGATCGAGATCACGCACCAGTAAGGGCACCGGCTAAAGGCGCTGGCCGCTCGTGAGGCGGGCGGCCACGGCCGGGCCGAGACGGCGGGAGCGCACCACGGCCCGGGCGTCGTGCACGACCCCGCGCATCGGGCCGAGCCGGTCGCGGACGGCCAGGCGGGCCCGCGCCACCCGGTCGGCGGGCGTCGGCACCCCGGTGGTGGCGGGCGGATAGCCGAAGCGGGCCAGCCGGTCGCCGAACAGCGCCTCGCACCGCGCGACCTCGGCCGGCGTGAGGCGGTGCTCCCAGCTGCGCACCCGCGAGGTCGTCACGCTCTCGCGCGTACGCGTGTGCCAGGTCTTGTAATCGGGAACGGCGACCGCCGCGACCTCCTGGGGCCGCACCATCGCCGCGTCGTACTCCTCGCCGAGGAAGTCGCACAGCGCGCGCAGGTGGGTCGCCGGATCCGCCACCAGATCCTCGTAACGCACCATGTGGTAGACGTCCGGCCGGTAGCGGCGGGCCGCCCGCAGCGACGCGTCGGCGGCCCGTGCCCACCGGTCGATCAGGTCGTCGAGGCCGGCCGAGCACCACGCCGCCTCCTTGAGCGAGGCCACGCAGTCGCGCCCGTCGCGCATGATGTTCACGATCTGCGCGTCCGGGAAGAGCCGGAGCAGCTCGGGCAGGTGCCGCAGGTACGCCGGCCGTTTGTCGCCCCAGCGCGGCTTGCCGAACCGCTCGGCGTAGAGCCGGAAGACCGTGCCGATCGCCGAGCCGAGCGTGGGCGGCGCGCCGATCACCGCGTCGATCACCCGCTGCGCGTCGAGGCCGAGGTCGGCGAACTGCCGGGTGCCGATCATCCAGCGGGCCAGCTCGCGCCGGTTCCCGGCCACGCGGAGGTCGCCGAGCTCGTGCCGGCGCCGGTAGGCCGGCAGCACGAAGCGGTTCTCCGGCGGGATGGCGATGCGCGGGTGGGCGTGCAGCATGAGCTGGAGCATGGTGGTGCCCGACCGCGGGCAGCCCACCACGAAGATCGGTCGATCCGTGGGCACGACGCCATCGAATCACCGCACCTGGTGCTTACCGCCCTATTCGGGCAAACGTGAAATCACGATCCGGCAACGGCGGCGCGCAGCGCATTCAGCTCGGCGGCGTCCACCCCGTACGGCGTGTAGAAGGAGAGCCGGTCGATCAGGTCGCCGAAGCGCTCCCGCAGGCCCTTCGCGACGTCGCCGCCGACGGCGAAGGTGTCGAGCACGTCGTCGGTGATCAGGCCGGCCATCTCGGCCCAGGCCTGGCGGCGGGAGAGCCCGTTGAGCCGGTCGGCCAGCTCGCCCCAGCCGTGCAGCTCGAGCACGGGCCGGTAGGCGGGCGTCGAGGCGTAGAACGCGATCTGCCCGCGCACCGCGGCCTCGGCCTGCGCCCGCGCCTTCTCGTCGGCGCCGAGCACCACGAAGGCGGACAGCCCGAGCGTGAACCCGTCGAGGCCCCGGTCGCCGCGCGCCTCGCGCAGGATCGGCAGGGTGCGCTCGCGCAGGTAGGCGGGGCTGGTCAGCGGGTGCACGAGCAGCCCGTCCGCGGCGCGGCCGGCCACCGCGGTCATCCGCTCCCCCACGGCGGCGAGCAGGATCGGCGGATAGCCGTACGGGTTGGGTCCGGGGTTGAAGAAGTCGGTCATCAGCGTGTGCCGGTAGAACTCGCCGCGGAAGGCCAGCCGCTCGCCCGTGCGCCAGGCCTCCCAGATCGCCCGCACGGCCGCCACGAACTCGGCCATCCGCGCCGCGGGCCGGCCCCACGGCATCGCGAACCGCCGCTCGATGTGCGCCTGCACCTGCGAGCCGAGGCCGAGCTGGAACCGGCCGCCGGAGACCAGCTGGAGGTCGTTGGCGGCGATCGCGAGGCTCATCGGGTTGCGGGCGAAGGCGACCGCGATGCCCGACTGCAACGTGATCGTCTCGGTCGCCCGGGCCGCCAGGGTCAGCGACGAGAACACGTCGTGCCTGCTCTCGGCGGCGCCGAAGCCGTCGTACCCGTCCCGCTCGGCCCGGGCCGCGGCCCGCTCGACGTCCATCGGCGAGGCCGCGACGCCCGCGGCGAAGTCAACCAGCATCAGGAAGTCATAGCATGCCCGGCCGGCCGAGCCGGGCCAGCTCGGCGCGGGCGAAGGCGACCCGCGGCGTCTCCTCGCCCCCGGCGTACGCGATCTGGTCGGCCAGGTCGTGCGCGGCCTCCAGCCGGTGCCGGCGCAGCCGCCGCTCGCGCAGCCCGCCGGCCCGCCGGTAGCGGCGGCGCTGCTTCCAACCGCCGGCCAGGGCGTCCAGCTCGGCCTCGGTGAGCACCCCGGCGTCCACCTCGGGCGCCATCACCGCCCGCATGGCCGCGCGCTCGGGGCGGACGGTCAGGTGGAAGACGGCGACGACGGCCACGAACGCGGCCAGCGTGATGCCGGCGATCAGCAGGATGGTGAGCAGCCCGTTCCCGCCCGCGATCGCGACGTCGCTGTCCCACAGCCCGTGCAGCAGCATCGCGGTCAGCATCAGCGCGATGCCGAGCACGGGCCGGCGGCGCTGGGCGACCGTCCCGATCAGATAGACCAGCCCCGCCCCGAAGATCGCCGAGTAGAGGATGTGCGCCGTGAAGCCGGTCGCCAGCCGCAGCAGCACGGTGTTGAGGCTGGTCTGCAGCTGGTGCGAGCCGAACTGCTCGGGCGCCGAGTTGAGCGCGTAGAAGATGTCCTCGAGGATCTCGAAGCCGAGCCCGGCGAAGGCGCCGACGATAAAGCCGTCGTACGCGGTGCGGATCACCCGCGGGGCGAGGTACATCAGCAGCAGCACGCCGGCGCCCTTGCCGAGCTCCTCGAAGATCGGCGCGGACAGGGCGGCGCCCCAGTCGAGGCCGAAGGCCTGTCCGCCGAGCTTGGTGTAGAGGCCGATCAGCGCGGTGTTGCCGGAGAGCGCGATGGTCCAGGTCGCGCCGAACGCGCCCCAGACGAAGGCGGCGACGACCAGCGGGAGCGGCTGCCGCGAGTAGCGGTCGATGCGGGTGGTGAACCACCAGAACAGCGCGCCGTAGACGACGAAGATGACGGTGGCCGCGGCCAGCGCCGGGCCGTAGACCCGGACCTCGCCGTTGACGATGCCGAACGCGTTCCACAGCCCGTAGCCGACGATGCCCAGGTAGACCCAGAAGCAGGCGTTGCGCGGCTGCCAGAGGTGGAAACGGTTGCCCCAGCCGGTGGCGGCGATGGCTTCCGCGCGGGTGGCGGTCACGGCTGCACCTCCCGTACGGATCGGATCATCGCGAGCACTGCCGGCGGCACCGCGTCGTCGACCGTGGGCGGTCCCAGCACGACGATCTCGACCCCGGTGGTGCCGAAGACGTAGGCCGCGATCGCGCCGATCGACCCGTTGCCCTCGTAGCGGGCGATGACGCCCTGCTCGCCGGCGTCGTTGGTGATCGTGGCCGGCTCGCTGGTGACCCGCAGGCCGCCGTTGTCGCGCAGGCCCTCGTCGTTGCGGCGGATCTGCTCGAGCAGCTGCTCGGGCGAGCCCTGATAGGTGTCCGCGACGACCTGCAGACCGATTCCCTCGTACGTCACGACGGCCGTGTCCGGGTACCCCGCGGCGCCCGCCTGGCCCTGTCGCAGGCCGCGCACGAGGTTGGCGCCGACCGCCGGCACGAACTGCACCGCCGGGCCGACCTGCACGACGTCGCCGGGGCGGATCGGATCGTCCACCTTGACCGACTCGTTCGCGTACGGCAGAAGCCAGACCGCGATCGCGAAGAGCGCGACCACCACGCCCGCCGGAAGCAGCGTGCGCTTGTCGAGGCCGAGCCATCGGCGTTCGACGGGCACCCAGGTGTCCCGCCACCGTTCGGCGTCGTCGACCATGCCGGCCATCGGGTCAGCGCCGCGCACGCCGGTAGCGCCAGGCCATGACGCCGCCGATCGAGACGGCGGAGAGGATCGAGCCGACGCTGCAGAACGAGCCGATCGACCCGACCGAGGCCCACGAGCCGATCGACCCGATCGACAGCCCCGACCCGTTGGAGGCGATCGACAGCACGGAGTTCTTGGACCAGAGGCTGAGCACCGAGTTCTCGGACTTGTACGAGAGGATCGACCGGGCTTCATGCATGGTCATGAGCTTAGGGCGTTTCCGCGGCCCGGTCGTCCCGCGCATCGGGACCGGCCCGCCTTAACCTTCATTAAGTCCTTAACAGGCGCTAAGGTTTCTCCTGGCTCCTCGATCAGGCAGCCCTTCCCGCGCCTTCCGCGCCGGCCTCCACCCGTGCCCGCGCCTCGCGCCTCGCCTTGCCTGTCCTTTCCCTGGAGTCTCGCCGTGACCGCATCAACCCTGCGTACGCCCCTGCCCGCCCGGCGGTTGGCCGGCGTCGCCAGCTCGCCCGTACGCGACCTGCTCGCCCTGATCGACCGCCCCGGCGTCATCTCGTTCGCCGGCGGCCTGCCCGCGCCCGAGCTGTTCGACCTCGACGGCCTGCGGGCCGCGTTCGACCGGGTGCTGTCCACGCCCGACGGCCGGCGGCATCTGCAGTACGCGCCGACCGAGGGCAACGCGGATCTGCGAGCGCTGGTCGCCGCCCGGATGACCGCCCGGGGGCTGCCGACCGGCGCCGGCGACCTGCTGATCACGACCGGATCCCAGCAGGGGCTCACGCTGATCGCGGCCGCGCTGCTCGACCCGGGCGCGGTGGTGGCGGTCGAGGAGCCGACCTACCTGGCCGCCCTGCAGTGCTTCCAGCTGGCCGGGTGCCGGATCGTGCCGGTCGCCTCCGACCCCGACGGCGTCGACCCGGCCGCGCTGGCCTCGGTCTTCGCGACGGAGCGGCCCGCGCTGCTCTACCTGGTGCCGACCTTCGCCAACCCGACCGGGCGCACGCTTTCCCTCTCCCGCCGGGCCGAGGTGGCGGAGCTGGCCGCGGCGCACGGGGTGTGGGTGGTGGAGGACGACCCGTACGGCGAGCTGCGCTACCGCGGCGCCCCGGTGCCGCCGCTCGCCGCTCAGCCGGCGGCCCGGGAGAACGTGCTGCACCTCGGGAGCTTCTCCAAGGTGGCCGCGCCCGGGCTGCGGCTGGGATGGGTGCGCTCGCCGGCCGCGATCCGGCCCGCGCTTACCGTCGCCAAGCAGGCCGCCGACCTGCATACCTCCACCATCGACCAGGCCGCGGCGGCCGGCTATCTGGCGGACACCGACCTCGACGCCCATGTCCTCCAGCTGCGGCGGGCGTACGCGCAGAGACGTGACGCGATGATGGCGGCCATGCCGGAGACCGCGCCGCCCGGCAGCACCTGGACCGACCCCGACGGCGGCATGTTCACCTGGCTGCGACTGCCCGGCGACACCGACACCGCGGCGTTGCTGCCGGCGGGGCTGGCCCGCGACGTGGCGTTCGTGCCGGGCGCGCCCTTCTTCGCCGGCCACCCGGACACCGCGACCCTGCGCCTCTCGTTCACCACGCACACGCCGGCCGAGATCACCGAGGGCATGCGCCGGCTGGCCTCGGTCCTCAGAGGTTCATGAACCGGTTTCCGGGCCGCATGGCCCGCTCTCAGAGCCGCATGAACTCGTGGCAGCCGCGCAGCCTGGTCTCGAGCAGCGCGGCCGCCCGGTCGATGGTCAGGCGCAGGTCGGCCGGGACGGCCAGGCCGGCCGGGATCGGGCCGTGCGGGATCCGCTCCGGGTCGAGGCCGTCCCGGCGCGCCACCAGCACGCCCAGCTCGTACCGGCTGATCACGTCGGCGCCGGCCACGTTGAGCACCCCGGCGTAGCCGTTGACCGCCAGCTCCAGGACGGCGTCGGCGAGGTCGTCGACGTGGATCGGCTTGCGGATCTGGTCGGTGAACAGCAGGCCGCCGGCACGCCCGGCGACCAAATCGTGGGTGAGCCGCTCGTGGCCGCCGAGGCCGTGACCGACGATCAGCGAGGTGCGCACCACGGCCGCCCGCGGGTCGACGGCCCGGACCGCCGTCTCGCCGGCCGCCTTCGCCGCGCCGTACCGATAGATCGGGTCGGGCCGGGCGTCCTCGTCGTACGTGATCTCCTTGCCGGAGAAGACCGCCTCGCTGGAGAGGTGCACGAGCCGCGCGCCGTGGCGGACGGCGGCGACCGCGACGTGCGCGGCGCCGTCGGCGATGACCTGCCAATCGTCCCGGCCGGCCGCCGTGTGCACGACCACGCCCGGCCGGACCCGCGCGATCAGCTCGTCGACGGCGTCCCGGTCGCGGATGTCGAGCCGCTCCGCCGCGTCGGTCGCGTTCGTGAGATAGGTGCCGACGACGTCCCAGCCGGCCTTCGCCGCCCGCACCGCGGTCACCCGCCCGAAATGCCCGCTCGCCCCGGTGATCACCATCCGCTGACTCATGCCCGGCGACGATACCGGCCCTGTGGATGACGGGCGGAATTTGTCGTACCGGCCGCCTAGAGTCCGCCCCACCCAGTGACCGGGTGGGGAACAGTGACCGCCTCGGGAACAGTGACCGCTTCGGGAACAGCGACCGCTTCGGGAACAGCGACCGGCCGACCGAAAGCCATTACTCCAGCGCCGGCCCCGCGACGATCCGCACCGACCACTGCCGCGACCGCTGCTGATCGCAGGCGTACTGCACGGCCACCCCACCGGCCGCCACGCTCCCGCCCGCGATCGTCAGACAGCGGTGACTGCGGCCGTTCTCCAGCAGCGCCTGACCGGCCGGCACGGTCAGCAGCGCCCCCGCCGGCCTCCGCACCCGCCACTGCTGCGACGGGTCGGCGTTCGCGCACCGGAACTGCACGGCGAACCCGTTGTCCTCGACGCTGTCGCCGGCGACCGTCAGGCACCGGCCGCTGCGCACGTTCTCGATCAGGAACGTCCCCGCGCGCCCGACCGCCACGAACCGCCACCGGAACGATGCGTCCCGCCGGCACGGCTGCTGGATCACGATCGCGTTGTCGTCGAGGCCGCCTCCGGTGACCGTCAGGCACTGGCGGCTGTTCAGGTTGGCCAGCTGCAGGCCGAGCTGCACGAGACCGTCCCGCGGCGACGCCGCCCCGGCCAGGCTCGCCACCGTCGCGCCGGCCATGATCGAAACACCCACGCCTCGCCAGAACATCCGCCACCCCCATACGGCCGGACCGCCACCGCTAAGCTAGCGGCTTTCGACCGGTTTACCCGCATTTGTGGGCAATGAAAAGCGGCGCGTCGTGAGCTTTCGCCCGCGCCCCGCCGAGGGGCGGCGACTGAGTACCGTGATCGGGTGCGGGTGACGTTCGGTGTGCTGGGCCCGGTGGCGGCCTGGGACGAGACCGGCGCCCCGCTGGCGCTGCGAGGTCCGCGTCATCGCGCGGTCCTCGCGCGGCTGATAGCCGCCAACGGCCGGGTGGTCCCGCTCGGCGACCTGGTGGCGGACCTGTGGGTGGTCCCTCCCCCAGGGTCGATTGCCGCCGTACGGACGTTCATCGCGGCCCTGCGCAAGGCAATCGAGCCGGATCGGCCCCGCCGGGCGCCGGCCGCCACGCTGACGACCGAGGGCGCCGGGTACGCCCTGCGCACCGCCCCCGACAACGTCGACGCCTGGCGCTTCGAGGCAGCCGTCCGCACCGCCCGCGCCGCCGTCGGGCATCCGCCCTCCGCCGCGGGCACCACCTCCACCGCCAGCGCCGCCTCCACCGCCAGCGCAGCGTTCACCGCCGGTGCCACCTCTGCCGCGAGCGCCACCTCCGCCGCCTCCGCCCTCACCGAGGCGCTGTCCTGGTGGCGCGGTCCCGCCTACGCCGAGCTGGCCGGCGAGCCGTGGACCGCGGGCGAGCGCTCCCGCCTGGCCGAGCTCCGCCTGCAGGCCGCCGAGCTCCTCGCCGAGGCCCGCATCGCCGCCGGCCGCCCCGCCGAGGCGATCCCCGACCTCGACGCCCACGTGGCCGACCACCCGTGGCGTGAGCCCGCCTGGCGCCTGCTCGCCCTGGCCCTGCACCGCGCCGGCCGCCGTCCCGACGCGCTGGCCGTGCTGCGCCGCGCCCGGGCGCGCCTGGCCGGTGAGCTCGGCCTCGACCCCGGTGCGGAGCTGGCGCGTCTGGAGGCGGCCGTCCTCCGCGACGATCCAGCCCCGGATCCGGTCGCCCGGGTCTGGGCCGAGGCCGGCGCCGACCTCGAGCGGATCACGGTGGCCCGGACCCGGCTCGACTCGACGGTCCACCTGATGCGCGAACTGGCGGTCACCGGCGGCAGCGGGCTCGTCGCCGCGCGCCGGCACCGGGCCGCGGCGGTGGCCGCGGCCGAGGAGCTCGGCGACCCCGGCCTCGTCGCCCGTGTGGCCGGGGCCTACGACGTGCCGGCGGTCTGGACCCGGTCGGACGACCCGGCCCAGGCGGCGGCCATCGTCGCGGCCGCCGGCCGGGCTCTGCCGGCCACCCGGGGCGAGGCCCGGGCCCGGCTGCTGGCCACGATCGCGATCGAGTCCCGCGGGGCGGACGGCGGGCCGCACGCGCTCGGCTGCGCGCGGGAAGCGGTCGGCATCGCGCGGGAGCGGGGCGAACCGGGGTTGCTGGCGTTCGCGCTGAACGGCCTGTTCATGCAGACCGTCCACCGGACCGGACTGGCCCCGGAACGCGACCGCATCGGCGCCGAGCTGGTCGCGCTAGCGGGGCGGCACGGCCTGGTGACGTACGAGGTGCTGGGGCATTTGATCCGGATGCAGGCGCTCAGCGGGCTCGGTGACATGGGCGAGGCGGAGCGGCATGCGGACGCCGCCGATGAGCTGGCCGCGGCCCACGAGTTGCCGCTGGTGGCGGTGTTCACCGGGTGGCATCGGGCGCTGCGGGCCTCGCTGGCCGATCCGGAGGCCGGCGAGCGCGCCTATCGCACGGTGCCACTCGAGGGGGCCGGGATGCCCGGGCTGGAGAGCGGCTTGCGCGATCTGGCGCTGCTCACGCACCGGCTGCGGTGGGAGCTTCCGACCGGCGCCGAGGACGGCGGCGACTTCGGGCCGTACGAGCCGTGGGCGCGACCGGTGATGCTGCTCGGTGCGGGCCGGGACGAGGAGGCCCGGCGGGCGCTGCGGGAAGCGCCGGAGCCCCCGCACGACCTGCTCAGCGAGGCGATGTGGGCGCTGGTCGCACACGCTGCCCGGGCGTTGGGCGAGAGCGGTGACGATGTGCCGACCAAGAGCAGCGCGATGGCACCCGGCGACGACGGCGGGGTTGCGCCCGGCATGATCGTCGAGCGAGCCCGGGAAGCGTTGCGGCCGGCCGCCGGCGAGTGGGCCGGAGCCGGCAGCGGCCTGGTGACCCTGGGGCCGGTCGCCGGATATCTGCAGCCGTGACACTGGTGCCGCCCAAAGCCGCCGCCCAAAGCCGCCGGCCGAAGCCGCCGCTTAAAGCCGCCGGCCGAAGCCGCCGCCCAAAGCCGCCGCCCGGCGCTCAGATCAACGCCGGCTTCGGGATCTCCGACAGCCAATAGGCGGACGCCGTGCGGAAGTCCTCGTCGACCGGCAACGCCGCGTTCTCGACCGCCCGCCGCCAGGCCGCGGCGCGCGAGACGCGGGCCACGCGGAACGCCAGGGACGCTGAGCGGCGCAGGGTGGCGGGTGGCGCCACGTCGGTCCAGGGCTCGAGGTAGGCGTCCCGCAGGCGCAGCAGCTCGGGGGCCATCGGCTTCAGGTCGAGCATGGCCGCCGCGAAGCCGAGGGCCACCAGCAAGGAGCCGAACGGGTGGCCGACACTGGCATCGCCCCAGTCGAAGAAGACGAAGCCGCCGCCGGGGGCCGGGAAGACGTTGGCGTCGGTGAGGTCGTCGTGCTGCAGGGTCACGGGCACGGTGTCGGCGGCGAGCTCCGCGCACCAGTCGGCGAAGCCGGGCGCGGGCGAACGGTTCCGGTCCCGGATCCCAGGTTCATACCGCAATGAAGCCAGGACGTCGGCCGGCTTGCGCAGATCGGGCGTGCCGAGGGCCAGCATCGCGTCGCACCTCGGCTCGAGCGCGCGCTGCATCGACGCGTACGTCTGCAGCATGGCGGTCCAGACCGTGAGTTGATCGCCCGGCTTGATCCGATCGCGGATCGTGGGTCCGGCGTCCGCGGTGAGCAGCCAGCCGCGCGTGGTGTCGGCCGCGAGGGGCGCGAGGACCCGGCCGGGCAGCCAGCTCGCCAGCGCCGACGCGAGGCCGGCTTCGTAGGCGCAGGCGGGCGTGTTGGCCTTGAACCACCGCACCCCCTCCGAGGTGGACACGCGATGGGTGACCGACCAGGGGCGTACGCGCACCTCCTCGATGGGTCCGGCCGGCGGGGTGCCGAGGGCGGTCAGCCGCGCGGTGATCCAGTCGTGGGCGGACGAGCGCCACTGCGGAGAGGTCCAGTCGTTGGCACGCACGACGCTCAGCCTGCCACCAGCCGCAAGGTCTTGGGGCGCTGCGCGGCCAGCACGGCCTCGGTCGCGGCGTCGGCCGGGAGGTGGATCATCAGGCGCTGGCCGTCGTCCTCCGGCAGGATCAGGATTTCGTACGCCATGAGCAGCTCGCCGGCCCGCGGATGGTTCCAGCGCTGGACGCCGCCGCCCCGGGGCCGCTCCGGCAGCGAGCGGAGGCGTCGCTCGAAGGGCTCCCCCGCGGTGATCGTGAGCTCGTCGGCCAGCGCGGCCCGATGCCGGTCGACGTCGAACCGGCCCTGCCGGAGATCGGCCACCCGGGTGTCGGCCTCCCGGTCCCAGTCGGGGAACGTCGTGCGGGCGCGCCGGTCGGTGAAGACGTACCGGTTGAGGTTGGGCGGGTCGCCGTCGAGCAGCCCCGAGGAGGCGGCCAGCCAGGCGAAGCCGCTGGTCCAGGCGAGCAGGTCGCCGAGCGGGCTGACCAGTACGGCGGCCGACGGCTCGAGACGGACGAGGATGGCACGCACCCGGTCGCGGACCTCGCGGGCGGGACCGGGCGGCGGCCGGGAGCCGAGGCTCAGGCGGTACAGGTGCACCCGCTCGCTCGCGCTCAGCCGCAGGGCGCCGGCCAGCGCGGCCAGGACCGGCGCCGGCGGGCAGCGGTCGGCGCCCTGCTCGAGGCGGGTCAGCCGGTCGACGGTCAGCCCGGCCAGCGCCGCCACCTCGGCGCGCGGCAGCCCGGGCGTGCGACGCCGCCCGGCCGGCGAGATCGTCTCGCGGCGGCTGCGCAGGAACAGCCCCAGCTCATTGTCCGCCATCCATCGACGGTAACAATTCCTTCTCGTCCGATGCGGATTCGATCTCCGACCGGGCCGGCCGACTGTTCAAGAACTGACTGCCGAAAACCGCGCCGAGGACCAATGTTGTCGCAGGTCAATTCGGCAGGGGGCTTCAAAAATGTCTCACGTTTGCTTCTACGTTCCGGCCCACATCATCGATCACATCGCGAAGAACGCCCGGCAGCTCGGGCTCGACCCGGAGCCGGCCCAGCGCACCGCCGTCGCCGACCGGGCACAGCGGCAGAGCAGGAACGACAGCGCCGCGGCCGCCGGTTTCGCCGCCCTCACGCCGCCGCGGCCGGGAAAGGGCGACCGGCAGATCTTCGACGACGAGAACCAGTGGAACGTGGGCGTCACCCTCGTCCGCGGCGAAGGGGACGCCGCGGTCGCCGGCGCCAATGCGAACGCCGCCTATGACGGACTCGGCGCCACCCGCGACTTCTATCGCGACATTCTCGGCCGCGACTCGATCGACAATGCCGGCCTCACTCTGCTCGGCAATGTCAACTACGGCGTGCAGTACGACAACGCGTTCTGGGACGGCACCGAGATGGTGTTCGGCAACGGTGACGGGGTCATCTTCACCGACTTCACCAAGGACGTGGACGTGTGCGCGCACGAGCTCACGCACGGCGTCACCCAGTACACGGCGGGGCTGTACTACACCGACCAGCCGGGCGCGATGAACGAGGCGTTCTCCGACATCTTCGGTTCGTGCGTGGACCAGATGGTGCACAAGGTCGACGCCGGCGAGCACAACTGGCTCATCGGCGAGGAGGTCATGGCCGACCAGCTCTACGGCGAGGCGATCCGCTCGATGGCGCACCCGGGCACCGCGTACGACAACCCGGTGCTGGGCCGCGACCCGCAGGCCGCGGACATGTCCGGGTACGTGCCGGGCGGCGACCCGCACGTCAACTCCGGCATCATCAACCGGGCGTTCTACCTGACCGCGATCGAGCTCGGCACGTTCCCGGCCGCCCGCGTCTGGTTCAACACGCTGCTCAACCTGTGGCCGAACGCGCAGTTCGCCGATTGCGCCTACATCTGCGCCGAGCAGGCGCGCATCCTCGCCCGCGACGGCAAGGTCGGCCGCAACGCCGCCCAGACCGTGCGGGCCGCCTTCCACGAGGTCGGCGTCGTCTGACCGGCCGGGTCATCCTCCGGCGGGGGCGGTCCAGGTCACCTCGCAGTCGTCGCAGGCCCAGAGCACATGCCCGGGGCCGCGGCGGCGGCGGGGTACCGTCTTGGACAGGCGCGCGCCGCACGACCAGCAGTCGGTCTCGACGACCCGCTGATCCGGCGTCGTCTCGGAAATCGTCATCTCCCCCTCTTACCCTGGTGGCCGGCATGATCGAACATGTGCGAGCGGAGCTGCGGCGATCCGGCGGCTTCACGGGGCGGCCGGTGCACGTACGGGTGGACTCGGCCGACCTGCCCCCGGCCGACGCCGCCCGCCTGGTTCAGCTGGTCGCGTCGACCGATCTGTCCGTTCTGCGGGAGAGGCCGGTCAGCACGGCGGGGGCCGACCTGATGAGCTACGAGCTGACCGTCGAGCGCGGCGGCCACCGCTGGCACGGCACCGTCGGCGACCCGGACATCCCGCCGTCGCTGCGCCCGCTGCTTCAGTTCCTCACCCGATATTCGTAGGGCCCCAGCACCTCGCCACCGGCCTCGACCGGCGACGGGTTGTGGTTGATGATCGTGATCATGTCGCCGCGCCGGCACGCCTCGACGCCCGGCGGCAGGCCCGCCACGACCGGCTCGAGCCCGAGCCGGGCGGCGAGGTGGGCGGCCAGCGCCGTCCGGCCCGCCTCGCCGGCCAGGGTGGCCAGATGCCAGGCCTCCCCGGCGCCGTACGCGTGCCGGGTGAGCGCCGGCTCGCCGTCGGAGAAGGTCGCCTCCACCTGCGCGCCGTCCAGGGTCAGCACCTCGCGCAGGTGCTCGCCCGGGAAGCCCCAGGAGACGGCGGCCTCGGTGCCCTGCACGCCCTCGAAGTCGGTCACCGCCAGGCCGAGCACCGGCCCGAGGCGCCGGGTGAAGCCGCCGGGCAGGAAGCGGTCGCACTCGTCGACGACGTCCGTGAAGGCGGTGGTGAACAGGCAGCCGCCCTCCTCGACGAACCGGACAAGCGGGGTGGCGTCCCGCATCAGGTAGAGACTTGGCGCGACAATCAGGTCGTAGCCGTCCCCTCCGGGCGCGTCCGCGCCCGAAATTTCGGCATTTATGAGGTCGGCCGGGATGTTGAGCGCGTGGAAGGCGGCGTGCCACCCCCTCACCTGAGACAGATAGTCGAAGCGCGCCGGGTGATTCGCCTGGTCGAGCGCCCACTGGCAGTCCCAGGAGAGCACGATCGCGACCTTCGATCTCCCGGCCGGCGGCAGCGTGCCCAGCGACTTCAGCGCGGCCCCCAGCTCCGACACCTCCCGGAACGTACGCGTCTCCGGGCCCGCGTGCGGCAGCATCGCCGAGTGGAACTTCTCCGACCCCCGTGACGACTGCCGCCACTGGAAGAACATGATCCCGTCGGCCCCGCGCCCGACCGCCTGCATGCTCAGCGCCGCCATCTGGCCCGGCGCCTTGCGCGCGTTGTTGGGCCGCCAGTTGACCTGGTTCGCCGCCTGCTCCATGAGGATCCAGGGCGTGCCCGGCTTCAGCGACCGCATCAGGTCCCGCGCGAAGGCCGCCGGCCGGAACGACCCCGGGTCACGCGGGTCGGGATAGCTGTCGTCGGAGATCACGTCGAGCTCGGGCGCGAACGACCAGTAGTCGACGGGCGGGAACGCGCCCATCATGTTCGTGGTGATCGGCTGCGTGGCGCCGTACGAGCGGATGATCTGTTTCTCCATCCGCAGCAGCTCGAGCAGCATGTCGGAGCTGAACCGCCGGAAGTCGAGCAGCCCAGCCGGGTTCACGCTGGTCGGGGTGAGGCGCGGCGGCACGATCTCGTCGAACTCGGTGTAGCGCTGCGACCAGAACATCGTGCCCCACGCGTCGTTCAGCGCGTCGATCGTCCGGTAGCGGTCCCGCAGCCAGGAACGGAAGGCAACGGCGGCACCATCCGAGTAGTCGTACGTGACATGGCAGCCGAGCTCGTTGTTGATGTGCCACATCACCACGGCCGGGTGGTCCTGGTACCGCCGCACGGTGGCGTGGACCAGCTCGGAGGCGAGCCGCCGATAGTCGGGCGAGCTGGGCGCATAGTGCTGCCGGCTCCCCGGCCACAGCGTCGCGCCCTCCCGGGTCCGGGGGAGGATCCCCGGATATCGCGCCGTCGCCCACGGCGGCGGCGACGCGGTGCCGGTGGCCAGGTCGACCGCGATCCCGCCCTCGTGCAGCAGGTCGAGGACCCGGTCGAGCCACGCGTAGTCGAACTCGCCCTCGCCGCGCTGGATCCGGGCCCAGGAGAAGACCCCGACCGTGGCCAGGTTGACCCCGGCCCGGCGCATCAGCTCGACGTCCTCGCGCCAGACGTCCTCGGGCCACTGCTCGGGGTTGTAGTCCCCGCCGTAGTAGATCGCCATAGGTTAGGTTAGCCTCACATAAGACGGAAGGAGCCGGGCTCGTGACCCAGACCGTAGTTGCCCCGCCCTGGCGGTTCTTCACCACCACCGTGCGGGAGGTGCGGCGGCTCAGCCCTAGCTTCGTGCGCGTCACGCTCACCGGCGACGATCTCCACCACTTCGCCGACAACGGGTTCGACCAGCGCATCAAGCTCATCCCGCCGCTGCCCGGCTGCGGTCACGAGCATCTGCCGACCGGCGCCGACTGGTACACCGAGTGGCGGAACCTGCCCGACGAGCGGCGCAACCCCATCCGTACCTACACCGTCCGCGCCGTGCGTGCCGAGCTGCGCGAGGTCGACGTCGACATGGTTCTGCACGGCGTGCACGGCCCGGCGTCGCGGTGGGCGTCGCAGGCCGTTCCGGGTTCGACCGCCTGCATCATGGGCCCGAACGCGCAGCACGACGGCGTGCACGGCGGCCTCGACTTCCGGCCGCCGGCCCGCACCGAGTGCCTGCTGCTGGGCGGCGACGAGACGGCGGTGCCGGCGATCTCGTCGATCCTCGCCTGCCTGCCCGTGGACGCGTCCGGCGAGGCGCTGCTCGAGGTGCCCTGCTCCGGTGACCGGCTTGATCTCGTCGCGCCTCCCGGCGTACGGATCACCTGGCTGCCCCGCGACGCGAAGGCGCACGGCGAGCTGCTCGTCCCGGCGATGCGCTCCGCGACCCGGCGGCTGCTCGGCCGTGTCGCGGCGGGCCCCGCGGCCGATCTCGAGGACGTGGACGTGGACAACGACATCCTCTGGGAGGTGCCGGAGCCGGTGACCGACGTCAGCCGGTTCTACGCCTGGCTGGCCGGCGAGGCCGCGGTCATCAAGACCCTGCGCCGCCACCTGGTCGCCGAGTGCGGCGTCGACCGCCGCTCGGTGGCGTTCATGGGTTACTGGCGGCTCGGCCGGGCCGAGGACAATTGACGTTGATGGCGCCCGTCCGCCCGTAGCGCCTTGCTCGGCCCTCCCGGCGGTTCTCGACCGACGTCCTTGCCGGGACGCTGCGCTCGCTGCCGCCGCGGCACCGCAACGCGACCGCACCCGGACGCCCGGCGATCGCAACCGGGAAAACATCGGCTCGCCGGTTCCGCGCCCGATACCTAGGGCGCACGTCCTGTGGCCGACAAGCGGCTGCCGGGGAGGGACATCCGGGGAGTCACGCATGCCGACCATCTACGCGATCGCCGCCTACTTGCGTGCCCGGGTCCGGAACGACGACGGCGTCACGGCGGTCGAGTACGGCCTGCTCGTCTCGCTGCTCGCCGTAGCGTTCGTCGCCGGCGTCTCCTTGTTCGGCAGCCAGATCACCAGCGCCGTCGGCGCCTTGGTCGCCAAGTTCTGACGCACCGTAGCCGACGCAAAAAGGCCCGCCCCGATCATCGGGGCGGGCCTTTTCTTCACGTTGAGTCCGGCGGCGTCCTACTCTCCCACACCCTCCCGAGTGCAGTACCATCGGCGCTGGAGGGCTTAGCTTCCGGGTTCGGAATGAGACCGGGCGTTTCCCCTCCGCTATGACCACCGAAACAGCTGCCAGCATGCACGAGTCAACCGTGAATGGTTGTTCGTTTGCTGTGAATCACACAGTGGACGCGTTGAGCATAAAGTTTAGGTGTGGTTAAGCCCTCGGCTTATTAGTACCGGTCAACTGAACCAGTTACCTGGCTTACATTTCCGGCCTATCAACCCAGTCGTCTGGCTGGGAGCCTTACCCCCTCAAGGGGGTGGGATACCTCATCTCGAAGCGAGCTTCCCGCTTAGATGCTTTCAGCGGTTATCCCTTCCGAACGTAGCTAACCAGCCGTGCCCCTGGCGGGACAACTGGCACACCAGAGGTTCGTCCGTCCCGGTCCTCTCGTACTAGGGACAGCCCTTCTCAAGTATCCAACGCGCACGGCGGATAGGGACCGAACTGTCTCACGACGTTCTAAACCCAGCTCGCGTACCGCTTTAATGGGCGAACAGCCCAACCCTTGGGACCTGCTACAGCCCCAGGATGCGACGAGCCGACATCGAGGTGCCAAACCATCCCGTCGATATGGACTCTTGGGGA